>NZ_LMNU01000001.1 GCF_001423085.1 Methylobacterium sp. Leaf125
GAGCCATGTTGGAGTTGACCCCGTTTGTGGTCCACGGCCTATGCAAGTTCTCGGGCTGTGACAGCTTGGTTGGCGAAGGCTCGGGGCGTCAAGCCGCCCAGGGCCGTGTGGGGTCGATCTTCGTTGTAGTGGCATCTCCATTCCTCGATGCGCTCACGGGCATCGGCCAGAGACAGGAACCAAGAGGCGTTCAGGCATTCCGCTCGTAGGCGGCCGTTGAACGACTCGACGTAGGCGTTGTCGGTGGGCTTGCCCGGTCGGGAGAAGTCGATCTCGACCCCGTTCAGGTAGGCCCACTGGTCAAGCATGCGCCCGGCGAACTCCGGTCCATTATCCACCCGCAGGCTCTTGGGCCGTCCCCTCAGCTTGACCAAGGCGTCGAGCGCCTCGGTCACTTGGTAGGCGCGGAAGTTGGCTCTCGGTGTGAGTGAGAGCGCCTCTCGCGTGTGGCAATCGACAACGGTCAAGATCCGGAACGGACGTCCGTCGAAGATGCGGTCGGACATGAAGTCCATAGCCCAGACCTCGTTGGGCCCACCGATCGCCGGTCGCCCCTGACGGTAGCGCCAGGCTCGCTTGCGCTTGGGCAGCTTGGGCCGGATCGATAGCCCCTCGTCTCGGTAGATCCGGTAGGTGCGCTTGTGGTTCACCTCCCAGCCCTCCCGTCGCAGCAAGATGTGCAGCCGCCGGTAGCCGTAGCGGACCCGTGCGGCGGCCAGCTCCTTCAACCGCATCCGCAGAGCGACCTGCGGGTCGGCTCGCTTCCTGTAACGCTGGGACGAACGGCCGAAGCCGGTGGCCTGGCAGGCCCGACGCTCACTGATGTCGTAGGCCACCTGCAAGTGACCGGCGACTTCACGGCGAACGGCGGGCCTCACCACTTTCGTTTGAGGACGTCCTGCAGCATGGAGCGGTCCAGCGTCAGGTCGGCGACCAGCCGCTTGAGCTTACCATTCTCGTCCTCCAGCTGCTTGAGCCGTCGGATCTCCGGCACGCCCATGCCGACGAACTGCTTCTTCCAGCGATAAAAGGTCGGCTCAGATACGCCCATCTTCCGGCAAACTTCGTCCACCGTCGCGCCGTTCTCCGCCTGCCGCAGGGCGAAGGCGATCTGTTCATTCGTGAAGCGTTTGCGAGGCATGGCATCCACCCTCCTTCAGGGTTCAGGATGCCCGAAAAACTTGCGCTCAGCGCGGACCAGTTTGCTGGGTCAGGGTCANGTGAAGCGTTTGCGAGGCATGGCATCCACCCTCCTTCAGGGTTCAGGATGCCCGAAAAACTTGCGCTCAGCGCGGACCAGTTTGCTGGGTCAGGGTCAATGTGGAGGATGTCATCATGGGGCGGAAGAAGCACACGGCCGAAGAGATTGTCGCCAAGCTTCGTCAGGTGGATGTTCTGGTCTCGCAAGGTCGCAAGGTTGCCGAAGCAATCCGCTCCATCGAGGTGACTGAGGTCACGTATGACCGCTGGCGCTCCGAATATGGCGGCCTGACGGGTGACCAGGTCAAGCGGCTGAAGTCTCTGGAGACCGAGAACCAGCGGCTTCGTCGGGCGATCTCCAATCTGACCTTGGAGAAGCTCATCTTGAAGGAGGCAGCTTCGGGACCCGAAGGGCAGCGCCAGCAAAACTTCTGAACCCGGCTCGCCGCCGGGCTTGTGTCGCTTACGTCGTGGCCGAGCATGGCGTGTCGGAACGCTTCGCCTGCCGCGTCCTGGGGCAGCATCGTTCGACGCAACGCAAGACCGCCGTCCTGGTCGAAGACGAGGCCGCTCTGACGGCCGCGATCATCGCATTCGCCGTCCAGTACGGGCGCGACAGTTGCCGTCGGATTGCGGCCTTGCTCCGGCGTGACGGCTGGACGGTGAACGTGAAGCTGGTCGAGCGCATCTGGTGCCGTGAAGGGCTCAAGGTTCCGGCTCGGCAGTCGAAGCGGTCGCGCCTCTGACTCGACGACGGCTCCTGCCTGCGACTGCGGCCCGAGCGGCCTGACCACGTCTGGTCCTACGACGTCGTCGAGCACCGGACGCACAACGGACGCAAGGACCGGATGCTGAACGTCATCGATGCGTTCACCCGCGAGTGCCTGGCGATCCGGGTCGCCCGTAAGCTGAAGGCCCTCAATGGGATCGACGTGCTCTCGGACATGTTCAGCCTGCGCGGGGTGCCAGGCCCTATCCGTTCGGACAGCGGACCTGAGTTCATCGCTCGATCTGTCCGAGATTGGATCGCAGCGGTCGGCTCGGAGGTCGCCTACATCGAATCGGGCAGTCCGTGGGAGAACGGTGACTTACGAGAGCTTCGACGCGAAGCTGCGCGATGAACTCCTCGACGGCGAGGTGTTCTTCGCCCTCAAGGAGGCCAGCGACGTGATCGAGCCATGGCGGAAGCACGACAACAGCATCCGACCGCACTCGTTGCTCGGCGACCAGCCGCCTGCGCCCGAAGTCATCCTCTGGCCAACGGAACCGAACGGCTCAGTGCCGACCGCGCGCCCTGCCATCGTCACGCGACCGACGATGCACGAACTTCGAACCTGGACCACCAGATCGGGGCAGGCCAGGTCGCCCCGATCCCCAAAAGGTAGTGGCCTATCAATTAGCCTGCAATGGGACAGGCCCGGACCGAGGATCGGGACGGCGCCCCGCCATGGGACGAGGACCGCTGGGGACGTTCGATCGACCCTCCTCCCGCTCCGCCCGACGGCTCCCCGCGCCCGCTGCCTGGACAGACCTTTACACCGACAGACCCCCGCCCCGCCCGGAGCGGATGCGTCGACAACGCGTTCCGCTCCACACGGGTGAGTCCGCCGCACGGCCGAGGCCGGTCGCCCGGCATGGAGGGATGATGACCGGGACCTTGCACGCGCAGCTGATCGGAACCTGGACGCTGGTATCGTACGTGGAAAGGCCCACCGACGGCTCGGCCCCGTCCTATCCGCTGGGCGAGCGCCCGCGGGGACTGATCCTGTACACGCCGGACGGGTACATGTCGGCGCAGCTCATGCGGCCGGGCCGCCCCGCCTTCGCCTCCGGGGACTGGTTCGTCGCCACACCCGAGGAACTCGCCGCGCAGGCGATGGGCTACATCGCCTATTCCGGCCCGTTCCGGATCGAGGCGGAGGGGCTGCTCTCCCACACGATGGCCGTGTCGCTGTTCCCGAACTGGCTCGGGCAGACCCAGCCGCGCCTCGTCTCCCTCGAGGGGGACACCCTTCGCCTGAGCACCGCGTCGCCGATCCGCTCCGGCGGCCGGGAGGTCACCTACCACCTGACATGGCGCCGCGCCGCCGCCGGTTAGGGCCTGCGTCGCCGCGCAAGGCCCCTTGTGGGCGAGGATTCGGGGCGATTTGTCGGAATGCTGCGACGGGGTACTCTCCCGACAGGGAGATACGCCGATGATGACCTCGACGACGGCCGACAGGGCCGCGCCATCGATCTATGACCGGGACCTCGACCGCAACCCGGCGAATTACCAGCCGCTGACGCCCCTGAGCTACCTCGACCGGTCGGCGCGCGTCTTCCCGGATCACTGCGCGGTGATCCACGGCCCCCTGCGCCGCAGCTATGCCGAGCTCTACGCGCGCTGCCGCCGCCTCGGGGCGGCCCTGGCGGCACGCGGCATCGGGCGCGGCGACACCGTCGCGGTCATCCTCGCCAACACGCCCGAGATGATCGAGGTCCATTACGGGGTGCCGATGACCGGCGCCGTGCTCAACACCCTGAACACCCGCCTGGACGCCGCCGGCCTCGCCTTCTGCCTCGACCACGGCGAGGCCAAGGTGCTGATCACCGACCGGGAATTCTCGAAGGTCGTGGCCCCGGCGCTGGCCCAGGCCCGGGTCAAGCCCCTGGTGATCGATGTCGACGACCCAGACTTCACCGGCCCCGGCACGGCGGTCGGCAGCCTCGGCTACGAGGCGCTCCTGGCGGAGGGCGACCCGGCCTGGGACTGGGCGATGCCCGGCGACGAGTGGGACGCGATCTCCCTGAACTACACCTCGGGCACCACCGGCGACCCGAAGGGCGTGGTCTATCACCATCGCGGCGCCGCCCTGCTCTGCCTCGGCAACGTCATCACGGGCAATCTCGGGCAGCACCCGGTCTATCTCTGGACCCTGCCGATGTTTCACTGCAACGGCTGGTGCTTTCCCTGGACCCTGTCGGTGGTCGCCGGCACCCATGTCTGCCTGCGCCAGGTCCGGGCCGGCGCGCTCTACCAGGCCCTGGCCGAGCACGGCGTCACGCATCTGTGCGGGGCGCCGATCGTGATGCAGCTCCTCCTCAACGCACCCGAGGCGGAGCGCCGCCCCCTGCCCCGGCGGGTCGCCTTCCTGACGGCGGCCGCGCCGCCGCCCCAGGCGGTTCTCGGCGCCATGGGCGCCGCCGGCTTCGACGTCACCCACCTGTACGGTCTCACCGAGACCTACGGCCCGGCCGTGGTGAATGCCTGGCACCGCGACTGGGACGCCCTCGACGACGAGGCCCGTGCCGCCCGGATGGCGCGCCAGGGCGTGCGCTATCCCGTCCTCGAGGGCTTCGACATCCGCGACCCCGAGACCTGCGCGTCCGTGCCGGCGGATGGCGAGACCATGGGCGAGGCGATGTTCCGCGGCAACGTGGTGATGCGCGGCTACCTGAAGAACCCGAAGGCGACGCAGGCGGCCTTCGCGGGCGGCTGGTTCCGCTCCGGCGACCTCGGGGTCAAGCACCCGGACGGCTACATCCAGCTCAAGGACCGCTCGAAGGACATCATCATCTCGGGCGGCGAGAACATCTCCTCCATCGAGGTGGAGGACGCCCTGTTCCGCCACCCCGCCGTCTCCGCCGCCGCGGTCGTGGCCCGCCCCGACGCGAAGTGGGGTGAGACCCCGATGGCGTTCGTCGAGCTGAAGCCCGGCGCCACCGTGGAGGCCGACGCCCTCATCGCCTGGTGCCGCGAGCGGCTGGCCGGCTACAAGCTTCCGCGCCACATCGTGTTCGGAGACCTGCCGAAGACCTCGACCGGCAAGGTGCAGAAGTACCTGCTGCGGGAGCGGGCGAAGGACACGTGAGCGATCGACGGTCCCGCCCGTCGCCGATCACGCCGGGGCCGCGAACCTGCGATGGACCAGGGCGGCCTCGTCGGCCGTCAGGTTGTAGAGGGTCTCGATCGTCCGATCGAGACTGGAACGAACCTCCCGGAAGCGCGGGATCGCCTCCGCCCGGACCTTGAGGCTCGGATGGGCGGTGAGCTGCGCGCCGAGCTGCAGCAGGTGCCCGACCTGCGCGACGATCGCGGCATGGGTCCGCGCCTCGCCGGCATCCCCCAGGTCGAGCAGCCGGATCGGCAGGGCGGCGAGTTCGTTCGTTCCGACATTGTTGTTGGAGCTGGTGAGCTGGAATCGCCATTGCAGCAGCCGACTGTTCAGGCAGGCGAGGATGTATTCCGGGGACAGGCCGCAGGTCGGAGCGACGACGACCGCGTTGGTCGAATCGGCGAAGTACCAGCCCGGCTCCGAGAGGGTCGCGACGATCCGATACCGCTCGTCGACGCCGGTGATCCTCTGGGTCGCGATGCGCCGGACGCCGACGGCATCCGGCGTGACGTGGGTCCGCTCGTATCGCGCACGGTCGAACCATTCGACCCGCCCCTGGCTCAAGGTACGGTGGATCGCGTAAGCCGAGACCTCGACGCCCTTCAGGAGCCGGCTGTGCCGGGGGTCGTCCGTGATGTAGGCGCGGTAGACTGTCTGGTTGATCTCGCCCCGGGCGATCCGAAGGCCCTCGATCCCGTCGAGGCGCGCGACTGAGTTCGATTGATGCAGCTTCTTGGCCAGCTCCCACGAGGCCTGATCGGTGATCGGGATCGGCAGGCCCAGGGGATCGATGGCCGCCAATTCGCTCCGTTGCATCGTCACGTCGCGGGAGGGATCATCGAAGGATGCCCGGGGATAAACCTGCAGGCCGATGCGCGGGTTGTGCTTGCGCCGGGACGGTGCACGCTTGCGGCCTCCCACGACCACCGTCGACAGCTTGGCATCGTAGAAGACGCGATGCTGGCGGATGTCCTTCTGCGGAAAGGCCTGCGCGCGCAGCGCGTCGACCTGATCCAGGAGCGAGAGGCGGGTCCTCTTGCAGCTGAAATCGGCCAGGAGCGCCATGGGTACGATCATGCCCAGGGACCCGTTGTGCCTGACGAGTTGCAGGCTCTGGATCAGGAAGAACCGGAACAGGTTCAGCTTGCCGCCCTTCGCGGCGTCCAGGCGGTCGGTCCGGGCGAGGTAGGCGCGGAAGACATCGTGCGGCCAGGAGGCCGCGCCGCGCGCCTTCTCGATGACGTCGTAGGGCGGATTGCCGATGACCGCATCGAACCAGCCGCGGGCACGGACCTCCGGAAACGACAGCTCCCAGGAGAACGGTTTCGCCTCGGTGATCCGCAGGTCGGCCGGCAGAAGCGCGTAGGCATCCTGTCCGACGAGGCTGTTGCCGACATGGATGTTGCCGGACAGGTCCGGAAGGAACGTCTCGTTCGGGAACAGCACCCTCTGCCGCCCCAGGGTGGATTGGGTCTCGCCCTCGAGGATCTTGAGATAGATCGACATCTCCGAGACTTCGACCGCCTGGCGATCGATATCGACGCCGAAGATGCAATCCTTGGCGATGCGCTTCTTGAGCTCGCTGGTCAGCTTCAGGTCGCCCTGCGCGTCGACATAGACGGATTTCCCGTCCCGCTTGTCGCCGTTGAGATGGTAATAGTGGATATGCGCCTGGAAGAGCTTTTCCAGCGCACGGATCAGGAAGGTTCCAGAGCCGCAGGCCGGATCGAGGATCCGGATCCGGCGCATCTGTTCCGGCGTCTTGCCCTCGAGGAGCGGCGCCAGGGCGCCGTCGACGATCTGCGCGACGATGTGTTCGGGCGTGTAGAAGACGCCGCCCTGCTTCCGGATCTCGGGCTTCGGCGTCACGTTCCCCTGTCCGTCGATGATCGAGCCGAGGAAGCGCTCGTAGACGGAGCCCAGGATCTCGATCGGCAGGGTGCTGAAGAGGTAGGGCGACTCGTCCCCGGCCAGATGATCGATGAAGTCGGCGAGCCACCGGTCATCGACCACGCAGGACTCGACGAAGTGGGACGGCGTTCCGGCCCGTCCGTAGAGCCCGCCGTTGAAGGCCGCCCGCATGTTCGCCTGGTTGCCGACGATCAGGGGCCACAAGTCGCCCTTCCGGCGTCCGTTCCGCTCCCAGAGTGCCAGCGCCTGCCGCAGCGTCTGGAAGGTATCGATGTCGCGATCCTCGCAGACCCTCTGGAAGATCAGGCGATCGAGGATCACCTGGACGGCTTCGTTGATCGCGTCCACGTCCCAGTGCAGGGCGGCATTGTGCCGGATCAGGGACTTGGCCAGCCGGGCGCGCTCGCCTTCGAGATACTGCAGGAAATCGGTATCGACGGCCCGGTTGCGGTCCGGCTTGATCAGCCAGAGTTGCCGGTCGGTCCGGGAGGTGACCTTGGGCAGGTTCTGGATGAAAGCTTCCAGCGATCCGGCCGCGACGGCCTGCCGTGACAGCAGATCCCAGATCTTGGGCGCCGCATCCCGGTAGTCCTGGTAGCAGAGGCGCCAGCCCGGCACGACGCTGAACGGCTTCTCCCGGCTCGGCTTCCCCCCGACCACGAACAGGTTCAGCTCGTCGAAATTCGTCGTCAGGCCGATCCAGAGACGCAGGTTGTAGACGTAGTTCTGCAGCTGGAACCGATGGTTCTCGAGCTTCTCGGGAAACTTCTTCGCTTCGCAGACGAACCGGTCGAAGCCGCCGATCCGAAACACGTAATCGGCCTTGCCGTTGATGATCCCATCATAGGCCCTGTACTCGACCCGTACGTCTCGCATGAAGGGCGGATCGTCCTTGGTGTTCCTGACGTCCCAGCCCAAGGCCTCGAAGAACGGATCCAGGTACTCGTTTCGCAGCGAGTATTCGTCCAGGCCCCTGCGATACTCCGGGCGATATTTCGCGAATCGCTGGCACAACCGGTCCAGGACCTGGAGAAACTGATCGAACTCGCGGCCTCGCTGCAGGTCCATCCGACACACTCCAACGCATCCGCATCCGTCTCGAACGAGCGTTCCGGGGTCAGCCGATCGCCGGACCGGCACCCGGGCGAAGGGGGACGGGCTCGGCCGCCCGGCGGGCTTCGCCACGCGGCGGAGCAGGGCACCGCCGTGCAGGCGGCATCGCCCTGAATCCGAAGGGACCGGACGGATTCGAAGGGGCTGGCACCCCGCGGGGGCGGGATCCGGTCCGATCCATGGGCGAACCGAGGAATCCTGCGAGGCCGGGGGGATCGGTGACGGGAATACGCGACATGATCCAACCTAACGTTGGATCAGTATTTATTCTAGGTGCTATTTTGGATTCTCCCATGCGCTGTCGAAGGCGCCGGTATCGGGGAAGCGGAACGAAAAAAGGCCGGGCTTTCGCCCGGCCTCGTGTCGTCAGTGCGTGGGGTGGCTGGGTGCGCTTAGGCGACGCCGCCCGAGCGCTCGAAGCGCTTGCGCTCATTGGGGTCGAGGTAGGTCTTGCGCAGCCGGATGGATTTCGGCGTGACCTCCATCAGCTCGTCGTCCTGGATCCAGGCGAGCGAGCGCTCCAGGGTCATGCGGATCGGCGGCGTCAGGCGCACCGCCTCATCCTTCGAGGTGGTGCGGATGTTGGTGAGCTTCTTGCCCTTGAGCACGTTCACCTCGAGATCGTTCTCGCGGTTGTGCTCGCCGATGATCATGCCCTGGTACACCTTGGCGCCGGGCTCGATCATCATCGGGCCGCGGTCCTCGAGGTTCCACATGGCGTAGGCCACGGCCTCGCCCTTGTCGTTCGAGATCAGCACGCCGTTGCGGCGGCCGGGCATCTCGCCCTTGTAGGGCTCGTAGGCCTTGAACAGCCGGTTCATGATCGCGGTGCCGCGGGTGTCGGTCATGAGCTCGCCCTGGTAGCCGATCAGGCCGCGGGTGGGCGCATGGAAGACGAGGCGCAGGCGGGACCCGCCCGACGGCTTCATCTCGATCATCTCGGCCTTGCGCTCGGACATCTTCTGCACGACGACGCCGGAATACTCCTCGTCGACGTCGACCACGACCTCCTCGACCGGCTCGAGGACGTTGTCGTTCTCATCCTTCGAGAGCACCACGCGGGGACGCGAGACGGCGATCTCGAAGCCCTCGCGGCGCATGGTCTCGATCAGGATAGCGAGCTGCAACTCGCCGCGGCCCGAGACGAAGAACGAATCCTTGTCGGCGGCCTCCTCGATCTTGAGCGTGACGTTGCCCTCGGCCTCCTTGAACAGGCGGTCGCGGATCATGCGGCTCGTGACCTTGTCGCCCTCGGTGCCGGCGAGCGGCGAATCGTTGACGATGAAGGACATCGTCACGGTGGGCGGATCGATCGGCTGGGCCTGGATCGGGGTCTCGACCTGCGGGTCGCAGAAGGTGTCGGCCACGGTGCCCTTCACGAGGCCCGCGATGGAGACGATGTCGCCGGCCTCACCGACGTCGATGGGCGCGCGCTCCAGGCCGCGGAAGGCCAGGATCTTCGAGACGCGGCCGGTCTCCACGAGCTTGCCCGTGCGGTCCATGACCTTGATGGCCTGGTTCGGCTTCACGGTGCCGGAGGCGATGCGGCCGGTGATGATGCGGCCGAGGAAGGGGTTGGCTTCCAGCAGGGTGCCGAGCATCCGGAACGGGCCGTCCTCGACCTTGGCCTGGGGCACGTGCGCCAGGACGAGGTCGAACAGCGGCGCGAGGCCCTCGCTCTGGTCGCCGTCCGGCGAGGTCGCCATCCAGCCGGCGCGGCCCGAGCCGTAGAGGATCGGGAAGTCGAGCTGCTCGTCGGTGGCGTCGAGGGCCGCGAACAGGTCGAATACCTCGTTCACCACCTCGGTGATGCGGGCATCCGGACGGTCGACCTTGTTGATCGCCACGATCGGCTTGAGGCCGATCTTGAGGGCCTTGCCGACCACGAACTTGGTCTGGGGCATCGGGCCTTCGGCCGCGTCGACCAGCACGATCACGCCATCCACCATCGAGAGGATGCGCTCCACCTCGCCGCCGAAATCGGCGTGGCCGGGGGTGTCGACGACGTTGACGCGGGTGTCCTTCCAGACGACCGAGGTCGCCTTGGCCAGGATGGTGATGCCGCGCTCCTTCTCGAGGTCGTTCGAGTCCATGGCGCGTTCCTCGACGCGCTGGTTCTCGCGGAACGATCCGGACTGCGACAGCAGCTTGTCGACGAGCGTCGTCTTGCCGTGGTCGACGTGGGCGATGATGGCGATGTTGCGAAGCTTCATAGGGTATCCGGAAGCGAGAAGAGCCCGTCACGCGACGGGCCGCAGGAATGCGGCCGGCTGCGCCGGGTCACGGGATCGAGCTATCGCGTCGCAATATAAGGTGTGAGGCTCCGGGGCAAGGGGCGACCGCCGCAGGACCGAGCATGGCCCACCCCCGTCAGGCGCGGGCAGGTTCCGGGGGCCGGGCTCGCGCCCGGTCGCGGCCGAGCGCGGTGACGCAGACGAACGAGATCGCCGCGAGGGTGGTGCCGAAGGCGGCGATGGGCCACCAATGGCCCTGGAAGCGCTCGGCCAGGATGGTGCCGATGATCGGGGTGAGCCCGCCCGCCACCGCGCCGCAGACCTGGTAGGCCACCGAGATGGCGGTGTAGCGCACCCGGGTCGGAAAGGCGCCGGCCACGTAGCCGGCGATGACCGCGTAGAAGGTGGCGCTGCCGACGACGTTGAGGGCCAGCCCGAGCATCAGGGCCGGGACGGAGCCGAGATCGACCAAGAGGAAGAGGGGATAGGGCGCCAGCATCGCCCAGATCAGGGTGCCCTGGAGGAAGAGGCGCTCGTTGCGGATGACCTCGGCGATTCGCGCGCCTACCGGCGTCATCACCAGCTGGACGCAGGCCGCCACCAGCAATGCATCGAGGATCGTCGCCCGGGGCAGGCCGAGATATTGGGTCGTGTAGGTGATCATGAACGTGTTGAAGAGGTAGACCGAGCCGATCGCGAAGGTGTTGGCCCCCGCCGCCAGGGCCAGCGGCCTCAGGCTGGTGGCCAGGACCTCTCGAATCGGGGCCTGGGCAGGGGCCGCCGCCCGGTTCTCCGCGGTTCGAGCATCCTGAAAGTCCGGTGATTCGCCGACGCCGAGGCGGATGAACAGGCCGACGAAGAGCAGGACGATGCTGACCAGGAAGGGCAGGCGCCAGCCCCAGGCGAGGAAGCTGTCCTTGTCCATCAGCCCGGCGAGGCGGAATGCCAGCAGCGACAGGATCTGCCCGGCGGGACTGCCGAGCTGAGCGAAGGAGGCGAAGAAGGTCGCGCGCCCCTTCGGCGCGTGCTCGGCGGCGAGCAGCACCGCCCCGCCCCACTCGCCGCCCACGGCGATGCCCTGGAGAATGCGCAGGCACACCAGCGCCACCGGCGCCCAGATCCCGATGCTGGCATAGGTGGGCAGCAGGCCGATGCCGGTGGTCGCCAGCCCCATCATCACCAGGGTGACGACGAGGGCCCGCTTGCGCCCGAGCCGGTCGCCGACATGGCCGAAAACCACGCCGCCGAGGGGCCGGGCGAGGAAGCCCACCGCGAAGGTGCCGAAGGCCGCCAGGGTCGCGACGAAGGGCGTCGCCTCGGCGAAGAACAGCGGCCCGAACACCAGGGCGGCGGCCGTGCCGTAGATGAAGAAGTCGTACCACTCGATCGTGGTGCCGACGAAGGCGGCGATGGCGGCCCGGGCGGGCTGGCGCGGCGCGGACTCGGGGGATGGGCTCGGGCGCATGCGCGGCTCTCTTTTCTGGGAATCGGGCCCGGACGCCCAGCAAGGGACGGACCGCGCGGCGGAGGCGCGTGGCCGGCCCCACCTTGCCGCGTCGCGCGGGTGGATGCGAGAGTTCGCGACCGGTCCTCGGAGCACGCGGGGCGCGGGGCCGAAGGACGACGATGGAACTCAAGTGGATCGAGGACTTCATCAGCCTCGCCGAGACGCGCAGCTTCTCGCGCTCGGCCGAGGCGCGGTTCGTCACGCAATCGGCCTTCAGCCGGCGCATCCGGTCCCTTGAGGTCTGGCTCGGCACGGTGCTGCTCGATCGCAGCACCTACCCCATCACCCTCACGGCGGACGGACGCCAGTTCCTCGAGACCGCCGAGGAGGTCCTGCGCCTCCTCACCCTCAGCCGCGCCGACTTCCGGACTCGCAGCGAACGCACCAGCCTGCCGGTGGTGACGATCGCCGCGCTCCACTCCCTCTGCCTCTCCGTCCTGCCGCGCTGGCTGAACGGCATCCGCGAGGCGGTCGGGCCGATGGCGAGCCGGGTCCTGCCCGACAACTTCAACATCTGCGTCCAGGCGCTGGTGGAGGGCGGCTACGACCTCCTGCTGACCTATCACCATCCGGGGATTCCGATGCCCCTCGACCCGGAGCGCTATCCGCACCGGGTGATCGGACGCGACAGCCTCGTGGCGGTGGCCGCCCCGAACGGCCTTCCGCCAGACCGCGAGGGACGGCGGCCGCTGCTGCAGTATTCGCGCGGCTCCTTCCTCGGCCTCCTCGCCGCCATCGCCCAATCCGCGGAGGGTGCGCCCGTCACCTACCCGATCCACACCAACGAGAACTCCATGGCCGAGGCCCTGCGCTCCATGGCGCTGGCCGGCCACGGGGTCGCCTGGCTCCCCGTCAGCCTGGTGGCGGGGGAGATCGCCTCCGGCGCCCTGGCGGTCGTCAGCGCCGAGATGCTGATGGAGATCCGGCTCTATCGCAGCGCCGAGCGCGCCCGGCCCTTCCTCGATGCGGTCTGGGCCGCCGCTGCCCTCGACGAACCAAACTATGCGTTACAGGAATAATCTCGGTCGAAACTAGCATTGGCGCCGGGGTCGGAGCGGGATTACTGCCCTCCCCGGCGGCGCACCGAGCCGCACCCGTCCCGCGGCGCGTCGCGGGCGCGCCCCTTCCGACCCTCCACGCAGACTCGAGGCGAGGCCGTCCGCGCGGCTGCGCCGCCGCGCCCGCGTGGCCGATTCCCGACCGGCACACCGTGCCGGACCGCATCCGCACGCCCATCGCTTCGGACCCCGGACGTCCGGACGCCAGGAGAGAGCCGTGACCCGCATTCCCGTTGATGGCCATCCGACCCGCACCGAGCACGACCTCCTGGGCGACCGGGAGGTGCCGCAGGCGGCCTATTACGGCGTCCACTCCCTGCGGGCGGTCGAGAACTTCGCGATCACGGGCCGGACCCTGGCCGACTGCTCGGACCTCATCAATGCGCTCGCGGCGATCAAGCAGGCGGCGGCGCTGGCCAACCGGGAGCTCGGCCTCCTCGATGCGGCCCGCACGGATGCCATCGTGGCAGCCTGCGAGGAGATTCGCGCCGGTGCCCTGCACGACCAGTTCGTGGTCGACCTGATCCAGGGCGGTGCCGGGACCTCCACCAACATGAACGCCAACGAAGTCATCGCCAACCGGGCGCTGGAGATCCTCGGCCACGAGCGCGGCGCCTACGAGCACCTGCACCCGAACGAGCACGTCAACATGGGCCAGAGCACCAACGACGTGTACCCGACGGCCCTGAAGATCGCCGCCACCGGCGCCATCCGACGGCTGATCGACGCGATGGCGGCCTTGCGCGGCAGCTTCGCCGCCAAGGCGACCGAGTTCGCCGACATCCTCAAGATGGGCCGCACCCAGCTGCAGGACGCGGTGCCGATGACGCTGGGCCAGGAATTCGGCACCTACGCGCTGATGCTGCGCGAGGACGAGACCCGGCTCGGGGAAGCCGCCCTGCTGATCCGCGAGATCAACATGGGGGCCACCGCCATCGGCACCGGCATCACCGCGCATCCGCTCTACGCCGCCCGCGTCTGTGCACGGCTCTCCGAGATCACCGGCATCCCCCTGCAGACCGCCGAGGATCTCGTCGAGGCGACGCAGGATTGCGGTGCCTTCGTGCAGCTCTCGGGGGTGCTCAAGCGGGTGGCCGTCAAGCTGTCGAAGACCTGCAACGACCTGCGCCTCCTCTCCAGCGGGCCGCGGGCCGGCTTCAACGAGATCAACCTGCCGGCGCGGCAGGCCGGCTCCTCGATCATGCCCGGCAAGGTGAACCCGGTGATCCCCGAAGTGGTCAACCAGGTCGCCTTCGAGGTCATCGGCAACGACGTGACCATCACCTTCGCGGCGGAGGCCGGTCAGCTCCAGCTCAACGCCTTCGAGCCGATCATCGCCTACAGCCTGTTCAACAGCCTCACCCACCTGCGCGCGGCCTGCATCACCCTCGACCTGCACTGCGTCCGGGGCATCACCGCCAACCGCGAGCGCCTGCGGGCCAGCGTCGAGCAATCGATCGGCATCGTCACCGCCCTCAACCCCTATATCGGCTACCGCAACGCCACCGCCGTGGCCCTGGAGGCCCATGCCACCGGGCGCGGGGTCTACGAACTCGTCCTCGAGCAGGGCCTGATGGCCAAGGCGCAGCTCGACGCCGTGCTGCAGCCGGACCGCCTGACCCGGCCGCAGGCCTTCGCGGCGGCCTGAGGATGGCTCCCCGCCCCTCTGCGGGAGAGGGGGCAAGGGCCAGACGGCGTGGCGCCGCGCCCATCACCGCACCACCGGGTCACGCCATGACCCGCGGGACAGAGCGCCGGCACGGCGCCAACAGCACCACACAGGGAGGAACACCATGACGCACGGCGACGCCAAGGCGGACGGCAGGAAATCCGGCCGGCTCACCCTCTACACCGGCCTCGGGCTCGTCCTCGGCATCCTGGTGGGAGCGGTCCTGCACGGGATGGCGGCGGGGCCGGCGGAGGCCAAGGAGATCGCCGGCTATTTCACCCTCTGCACCGACATCTTCCTGCGCCTGATCAAGATGATCATCGCACCCCTGGTCTTCGCCACCATCGTGTCGGGCATCGCGAGCTTCGGCGACACCCGGGCGGTGGGCCGGGTCGCGGCCCTCGCCATGGGCTGGTTCCTCACCGCCTCCGTGGTCTCGCTGACCCTCGGATTCCTCGTCGCCAACCTGTTCCAGCCGGGGGCCGGCCTCGCCCTGCCCCTGCCGGAGGCCGGGGCCCAGTCCGGGCTCAAGGCCGCCTCCCTCAACCTGCGCGACTTCCTCACCCACGTGTTCCCGACCAGCATCGTCTCGGCCATGGCCACCAACGAGGTGCTGCAGATCCTGGTGTTCTCGATCTTCTTCGGCTCCGGCCTCAGCGTGATCGACCGGCGCTACGCCGACCCGATGGTGCACATGATCGACGGTCTCGCCCGGGTGATGTTCGCCGTCACCGACGCGGTGATGCGCCTGGCGCCCGTCGCGGTCTTCGCCGCCATCGCGGCCGTGATCACCGTGCAGGGCCTCGGCGTCCTCATCGATTACGGCAAGTTCATCGGCGCGTTCTACCTCGGCCTCGCGGTACTCTGGATCCTCCTGATCGGGGCCGGCTGGCTGGCGCTGGGCCACCGGGTGGTGCGCCTGCTGGACCTGCTGCGGGCGCCGATGATCCTCGCCTTCTCCACCGCCAGCAGCGAGGCCGCCTTCCCCCGCACCGTCGAGGTGCTGGAGACGTTCGGCGTCCGCCCCCGGGTCACCGGCTTCGTGCTGCCGCTCGGCTACTCGTTCAACCTCGACGGTTCGATGATGTATCAGGCGATGGCGGCGCTGTTCATCGCTCAGGCCTTCGGCATCCATCTCGGGGTGGCCGAGCAGTTCACCATGCTCCTCGTCATGATGGTGACGAGCAAGGGCATCGCCGGCGTGCCGCGTGCCTCCCTCGTGGTGGTGGCCGCGACCGTGCCGATGTTCGGGCTGCCAGCGGCGGGCATCCTGCTCATCATGGGAGTCGACCAGATCCTCGACATGGGCCGCACCGTGACCAACGTCCTCGGCAACGGCCTCGCCACGGCGGCCGTCGCCCAATGGCAGGGCGAGATGGACGCCGAGCGGGATGCGGAGACGGACGGTTCCGCGGAGGCCTCGGCGGCGACGTCCCCCCTGGCCCCGGCCCGCAGCTGAGGCGCTACTTCGCCGCCACCGGCCGCACGGACCAGGTCGCCCAGTAGACGGGGCGGCCGAACACGCTCGATGCGTTCGCGCCGCCCGCCCCTGGCGCGAGCCGGTCCAGCCAGGTCAGGAAGCCGGCCTTGGCGCGATAGCTCGTCGGGGTCGCGAGGTTGCCGTAGCGGTCCGTCATCCAGAAGTGCTGGCTGCGCCCGAAGCGGCCCGACCCGTCGCCGCCCGAGCGCAGGCCGAGATAGGCGGTCGAGCGCATGATCGCCTGCGGCTCCGAAAACCAGGTGAGGCCCGCAAGGGAGCCCGGCGCGAGGTCGGCGGTGTACTGCACGCAGATGTCGGCGACGGGACCGTCCATGGTGTTGGCGGGGCGGTTGCAGCGATAGGCCGCCACCCAGCGGTCCATGTCCCGGGCCTTGGCCACCCGCACCAGGCTCTGGGCCGGCAGCGGCTCCGCGACGGTCCGGGCCGGCGACCAGACGCGGTCGGCGGTGAGGTCGCGGCTGGTCCGCAGGTAGAGGCCCATCCGCCGGGTCGCCGCCGGCTCGTTGCAGTCCGAGGGCAGCACGTCGGTGTAGTAGTAGTGATAGACCTGATCGACCACGCTGATCGCGCCGACCAGATCGGTGCGGTCGAAGCCCTGCCCGGCGCAGTTGCCGATGATCGCCGCCCCGGTCTCGTCGAGAACGGCGCTGGGGCTCGGCGCCTCCGGCGTCCGCGACCGGCCGCGACGGGAGCGCTCCGCCGGACGGTCCGCGCCGAACGGCGTCCAGACCGTCCCCGCCTCGGTGCGGCCGCGGATGTCGAAGCCCTTGAAGTCCAGCGTGCGGGCCTGGAGCAGCGCGTGCCGGTTGCCGGCCTCGGTGGGCACCGCCGCGAGGAAGAAGACGTAGCTGTAGGCATCCCCGCCCCAGGCGCGCCCCGCCACCGTCATCGGATACCGGGCCGCGATGCCCTCGCTGGCGGGCTCGGGCGCCGGTACGGGCGGGGATTCGGCCCGGCGACGGCCGCGGCGGCGTCCGCGCTCCTGGGCGCCGCCGCCTTCTTCGCTGCGAGTACCTTCTTGACCGCGAGTGCCTTCTTGGCTGCGGGCAACCTCGCGGGCCATCTCCCACAGGCGTCCTTGGGTCGGCGGCATCGTGGTGGCGAGTTGCTCCGGCATCGCGCCGGAGCGGACCGAGCCGCCGTCGAGAGCGTCGGTGGCGCGGCGCGGCGCGCAGGCCCGGGCCGTCTCACCGCGCCGGGATTTCCCGGCGACCGGGGGCGTCTCGGCCTGGTACACGGCCTGGAGCGGGCCGGTGCCGGGCGTCGTGCGGATCACCTGTACGCTGCTGGCGGATTCACAGGCCGGGGGCGCGAAGAACACCCCCTCGGCCTCGCTCCCCCGGCAGATCTCCAGCGTCCCGCCACCGGTGACGTAGCAACTCGTGTCGGTGGTCTGTGCGCCCGCGGGGCAGGTCGCGAACCCCAGGAGAAGCGGCAGGAAGGCCGACGGGACGGCGCGCATGCGGGCCGGCTGACGGGGAACGCCGGAGGGCGCAGCGAGGGGGAAGGTCCGCGGATGTGTCACGGTGGAGAGGGTTAGCGTAGCCCCGCGGTTCGACAAGGCTTCACCGGGGTGCCATCCACACCGCCGGTCCTCACATTTCCGCGGACGGCCCCGCGTCAGCGGGCGTCCCGGGCCTCCGTCCCGCACCACTCGGCGATGAACAGCGCCATCGCGGTGGTGATCCGCTGCACGGAGGCGAGGCTGACGCGCTCGTCGAAGCCGTGGATGTTCTGGCTGACCGGGCCGTAGCAGAGGGCCGGCACCTGGTCGTAGAGGGCGTAGACCCGCGTATCGAGATAGCTCGGCGACATGAAGCTCTGCAGCTCCGCGCCGGTCGCGGTCCGGTGCGCCCGGCCGAGCACCGCCTCGGCCTCCGATCCCTCCGCCAGGGCGTAGCCCTCGGAGAAGAAGCCGTTGAAGCTGACGCGGGGCGGGGTGTTCGACAGGAAGGCGTCGTCCCGGGCGAAATCGCCGATGGCCTGCTCCACCGCGCGGGCGGCCTCCCCGGCCGAGACGCCGGGATAGAGGGCGATGCGGCAGTCGATCCGGCACCAGGCCGGCACCGAGGAGGCCCAGTCGCCGCCTTCGATCCGACCGATATTGAGGTTGATGGCGTCGGGCTGGTCGGCGAAGTGGGGATGGGCCGCCTTCTCGGCGTTCCAGCGCGCCTCGAGGGCCCGCAGGGCGCCGATCACCCGGTAGGTGGCGTCGATGGCGTTGGCGCCGGCCCCCATCTCGCGGACATGGACCGGACGGCCGCGGACCTCGACGGTGAACCACAGCACGCCGACATTGGCGCGCACGAGCTTCTCGTCCTCGGGCTCGGGGATCAGCACGGCATCGGCGCGGTACCCGCGCAGGTGGGTCATCAGGGCGCCGTTGCCGGTGGATTCCTCCTCGACCACGGATTGCAGGGTGACGGTGGCCGCGGGCTGAAGCCCGATCCGGGCCAGCGCGTCGAGGGCGAACAGGTTGGCGGCGTGGCCCGCCTTCATGTCGGCGGCACCCCGTCCGTACATCCAGTCGCCGTCGACGACCGGCTCGAAGGGTGGGTGGGTCCAGAGGTCCGCGGGGCCGGGCGGCACCACGTCGACATGGGCCTGGAGGATCAGCGAGCGCCCCGTCTCGGCCCGCGGCCGATGGATGCCGACCACGAGGGGCGCCTGCGAATGCGTCTCCGACATCGCCGCCCCGCCCGGATGGGCGGCCAGGGCGGCCCCGTCCATGGTGAAGCGGTCGAGGGCGTAGCCGCGGGCCCGGAAGGCCCGGAAGACGAAGTCCTGGATCGCGTGCTCGGCCCCCCGGGTCGACCCGAACCGCACCAGGGCCTGGGTGTGGGCGACCTGTTCGGGAAAGCCCGCCGCGACGGCCTCGACGATGCGGTCGGCGAGGGCGGGATCGAGGGGCATCGGCGCTCCGGCGTTGGCGAGGGATGCGGCCAGGATAGCGATGTCGGCCGGTTCAGGCGAGCAGTGCCGCCGCCAGCGCCAGGGGCAGGGCGAGGAGGGCGGCCGGGCGGATCCAGGCCGGGCGGTAGGACACCAGCCCGACCACCAGGAGGGCCGCGCCGGTCAGCGAGCCGATCCACTGCACCGGGCCGAAATTCCAGTCCGAGGTGACCACGGCAGCCGCGAAGGAGGCGGCGAGGGCGGCCCAGCCGGCGAGGCGCAGCGCCCGGGCGCGGGCCCGCGTCTGGCCGCGCCCGGCGATGGCCCGATGGTGGCGGTCCATGGCGAGGCAGAGGGCCGCCAGCCCGGCGAAGCTCAGGGCGAGGTTGAGGGCGATGGAGAGCGGCGTCATGCTTCGACGAGACCTTCGGGCACCCGGGCCGGGCCGGGGCGCGCGGCCTTCGCGGCTTGCCGGCGCGCCTCGTAGTGGGACACCTTGCGCGCCCCGAGGGCGAGGGCGAGGCCCAGCCCCAGCATGGCGGCGTCGAAGGCCAGGAAGTCGAGGCCGCGATCCGTGGTCAGCGCGCCGACCACCGGGACGGCGCCGAACAGGAGGCCTGCGGCGAGGCCCAGCTCGGTCCAGGCCCTGCGGTGCGGCCGAAGCAGGGATACGACGGCGGCCAGCGCCCAGGCACCGAAGAACACGCCTCCCTCCCAGGTCGCCCGATGGGCGAGGTCGACGGGCAGCAGCCGGTTGCCGAGGAAGAACGCCGCCATGCCGATGGGCAGGCCGAGGATCGTCCCGATGTTGAGGCCGCGCACCAGGCGCAGACCGAAGCCCGGCGCCTCGCCCGTCTTCGGCGCCCGGGCGACGGTCCAGAGGACGAGACCCGTGGCGATGGTGGCCGCGCCGAGCAGGCCGCAGAGGAAGAACAGCGCCCGCAGGGCCGTGCTGGCGAAATGCGCCTCGTGCAGGCCCATGAAGCTGGTGAAGACGCGGGCGGCCGGCTTCAACGGCTCGACCCGCTCGACGACGCTCCCGGACGCGGCATCGAAGGCGATCTGCGGATGCTGATGGGCGAGGCCGTGGGGCTCCTCGAAGACGGCGACCACGGTGGCGTTGGCGTCGCCCGGATTGTTGACGATGACCATCTCGAGAGGTTCCGAGATCTCACCCTGGGCCCGGGCCAGCAGGGGCGCCAGCGGCACGGCCTCGCCGGGCCGGCCCGCGGCCGGGCGCCAGGTCGTGGTCTGAGCCGCCTCGACGTAGAAGCGCAGGTCGTCGCCCTTGTAAGCGGCCGTCACGCCCCAGGGCATGTACATCACGCCGAGGGTCACGATCCCCGTATAGGTGATCATCAGGTGGAACGGCAGGGCAAGGACGCCCGTGACGTTGTGGGCATCGAGCCAGCCGCGCTGGGCCGACCTGTCCCGCCGGAAGGTGAAGAAGTCGGCGAAGATGCGCCGATGCGTGACGATGCCGGAGATCAGGGCGATGAGCAGGATCATCGCGGCGGCGCCGACGATCCAGCGGCCGAGGGCCGGCATCATCTGGAGCTCGTAGTGAAAGCGGTAGAAGAAGTCGCCGCCCTGGGTGTCGCGCGCCTTGGTGGGCGCGCCGGTCTCGACGTCGAGCATGGCCTGCCCGAGGGGGGCCTCCAGGCTGTCCATCCAGTAGACGGCGATCACCGGCCGGTCCGGCTGCGGCGCGGAGACGTACCAGGCCATGGCCTTCGGCGCGTGGGCCTTCAGGTAGGCAATGCCGCGCTCGGCGGCCGGAATCGCATCGTTGGGGCCGGCCCGCAGCTCCGGGCGCATCCAGAGCGAGAGGTCGGCGCGGTAGTAGGTGGCCGTGCCGGTGACGAACACGGCGAACATCACCCACCCGGTGACGAGCCCGGCCCAGGTGTGGAGCCAGGCCATCGACTGGCGAAATCCCTGTCTCATGCGGGCGGTCCCATCGCGACACCGTCGAGGGCCAGCCAGAGCCCGAGGCCCACCAGCGCGATCGGAAGCCCGAGGCCCAGGGCGGCGCGCAGCAGGGTGCGGGCGGCAAAGACCCAGATCACGGCGCCGGCCAGGATGGCGAAGCTGATCAGGGTCGCGGTGGCCACCGCCTCGGAGCGCACCATCGGCAGGGTCAGCGACAGGAAGGCCGTCGCGAGCCCGGCCAGGGCGTAGCCGCCGAAGGCCGCCAGGCCCACGCGTGCCGCCACCGCGCAGCGGTAGCGCCAGCCACTTCGCGAGCGGGCCCTGTCGAGGGGACCGGAAATATCCGTCACAGGCAACACCTTCGAGACGCGCATGGGCGAGACAGGTGCGGAGGCAGGCCCCGCAAAGGCAGGCAGGATCGGCAATCCCGGCCGGGACAAAACGCCGACCGATCCCCCAATGCGTGAGGATCACCCCCGCTATAGCGATCCTGGTCTTGGGCTCGCAAACCCTATGTTATGGAATCATTCCAATTCGACTTTCGGATGCTGCGTCCCGCCGGCGACACCGTCGCGCTCCGCATACCGGTGCGCCGGTGTGGCCCAGCGATGGCCCGACGGAATTCGTGTTGACGGGCCGCAGGTCGCGCCCTGTGCCGCAGGGACGCAGGTTAGGATAAGGTGACGGCCAGCGCCCGCTTCCCGCGAACATCGCCCGAGAACAAGACACCCGATCGTGACCGCAAGCTCCCCCCGTCCCCCGATCCGCTTCCGCGGCCGCTCCTTCATGGCCCTGGTGCTCGCCCCGGTGCTGCCCGTCTCGGACTGGCTCGGCGAACTCGACGCGCTGGCCCGGCGCTCGCCGGCCTTCTTCGTGGGTCGCCCCGTCATCCTCGACGTGGCCGGGCTCGGGCTCGAGCGGGAGGCCCTCGTCGCCCTGGTGGCCGACCTCGCCGCCCGCGACGTCGCCGTGATGGGCATCGAAGGGTCCGACCCGGGCCAGCTCGGGGCCGGTCTGCCACCGCCCCCGGCGGGCGGGCGCCCGGTCGATGCGGTTCCGACCCCAGAGGCCTCGGCGGACGCCGCGCCGGATACGCCCGTGGTGCCGTCGGCGCCGGCCCCGTTCCGCTCGCTGATCCTCGATGCGCCCGTCCGCTCCGGCCAGACGATCCTGCACCTGGAGGGCGACATCACCGTGATGGGCTCAGTGGCCTCCGGGGCCGAGGTGATCGCGGGCGGATCGCTCCACGTCTACGGCGCCCTGCGCGGCCGGGCGATCGCGGGAGCGGCCGGCAACCCGGAGGCCCGCATCACCTGCCGCCGGTTCGAGCCGGAACTCATCGCCATCGACGGGCTCTACCGCACCGCCGACGACCTCGGACCGGTCCAGCGCGGCCTGCCGGCCCAGGTCCGGCTCGAGGGCGACGCCATCAAGGTGGCGGGGCTGGACTAGGCCCTACCGGCCCGTCCAGGCCGGCGGGCGCTTGGCGAGGAACGCCTCCATGCCCTCGCGAAAATCCGCGCTGGTGTAGCAGAGGCGGATCAGGTCGTCGCCGGGACGGTCTTGGCTCAGATGGTCTTGCCCGGAACGGTCTTGGCCGGAATGGTCTTGCCCGAGATGGTCTTGGCCCGCATCGTCCGTGTCCTGGAGGCGGCGCAGGCCCTCCTTGGTCGCCCGCAGGGTGAGCGGCGCGTGACCGGCCACCAGGGTCGCGAGTTCCGTGGCGCGGGCCGCCAGGGCCTCCGCATCCGTCACGACCTCGCCGACGAGCCCGATGGCGAGGGCCTCCTCGGCACCGACGAGGCGGGCGGTGAAGATCATGTCCTTGACCCGCGCCGGGCCGATCAGGGCCGAGAGGCGGCGCAGGTTGCCGAGGGAGAGGCAGTTGCCCAGGGTGCGGGCGATGGGAAAGCCCAGGCGGGCATCGCGGGTGGCCAGCCGCAGGTCGCAGGCCGCCGCGATGGCCGCGCCTCCGCCCGTGCAGGCGCCGGCGATCGCCGCGATGGTGGGAACGGACAGGCGCTCGAGTGCACCCATGACCCGGTCCATGAAGCGCTCGTAGTCGATCGCGTCCTGCGCGCTCGTGAAGCTCCGGAACTGGGCGATGTCGGTGCCGGCCGCGAAGGCCTTCTCGCCCGCCCCCGCGATGACCAGCGCCTTGACACGCCCCTCCGCCTCGATGCGCGCGCAGGCGTCGATCAGGCCCTGGTACATCCCGAAGGTGAGCGCGTTGCGCGCCTGCGGCCGGTTGAGGGTGAGCCGCGCGATGCCGCCCTCGACCGTGAAGAGAAGCTCGTCGGTATGAGACGCGTCGGACGTGGTCATGCGGGGTCCCTGGGCGCCGAGCGCGGATGCGTGACCCTCCCTCTCGCCCATCGGGGTCGGCCGGAGCAAGCGGCCGGCGCCCCGCCCCGCCCCGCCTCAGAACACGGACGGCACGAACATCGCGTCCGGCACCGGGTGGCGGATGTAGTCCGCGTGACGCTCGCGGTCCGGCAGGTGCACCGGCGGATGCGCGACGTCGCCGTAGGGGATCTGCGCCAGGAGGTGGCTGATGCAGTTGAGCCGGGCGCGCTTCTTGTCGACGGCCTCGACCACCCACCACGGCGCCTCGGGGATGTGCGTCCGGGCGAGCATGTCCTCCTTGGCCTTGGTGTAGTCCTCCCACCGGCGGCGGGACTGCACGTCCATCGGCGAGAGCTTCCACTGCTTCAGCGGATCGTGGATGCGCATGTTGAAGCGGAATTCCTGCTCCTCGTCGGTGATCGAGAACCAGTATTTCAGCACGAGGATGCCCGAGCGGGTCAGCATGCGCTCGAACTCGGGCACGGAGCGGAAGAACTCCTCCACCTCGTCCGGCGAGCAGAAGCCCATCACGCGCTCGACGCCGGCGCGGTTGTACCAGGACCGGTCGAACAGCACGATCTCGCCGGCGGCCGGCAGGTGCGAGACGTAGCGCTGGAAGTACCATTGCGTGCGCTCGCGCTCGCTCGGGGCGGGCAGCGCCGCGACGCGGCAGACGCGCGGGTTGAGCCGCTGGGTGATGCGCTTGATCACCCCGCCCTTGCCGGCGGAGTCGCGGCCCTCGAAGATCACGACGACGCGCAGCTTCTGGGCCTGGACCCAGTCCTGCAGGCGCACCAGCTCGTGCTGCAGGCGGAACAGCTCGCGGAAATAAACCTTGCGGTCGAGGCCGGGCGGACGGGCGGGCTGTCCGAGCTCGTCGGCCAGGCGCTCCAGGCGCTCGTCCTCCATCTCGAGTTCGAGCTCCTCGTCGAAATCGTCGGCAACCTCCCGGCGGATCGCCTCCACCTCCGCTGCCCGCTGCCCGCCGTCCATGTGGAAGCCCCGTCTCCGCCGAAATGCCGGCCGCGCTTAGATCACGGCATCATGACAGGCTTGATACGGCCTGATGAGCCGGCGACGATCCGAGGGAACGGGGACCGCACCCTACGGGTTAAAGGGCAAGCTGCGCCATTTCGCGAGCCTGGCTCGCCCGGCGCCCCACCTATCAAGAGGGTCCACCCATGAGCCTGATCGGACGCATCGTCACCAAGCTCCTCGGCAACGAGGACCGTCCCGTGGTCCGCGACGACCGCAACTACGATTCCGGCACCCCGCTCGGTCGCCTCGTGACCAAGATCCTGCGGAAGTAAGGTTTCCCTCCGGGCGGCTTCGGCCGCCCGGCTCCGGAATCCCGGCGCGGCTCAGGCCGCCCGGCGCTTGGCCTTCTTCTCGCGTCCCTGGCCGGGCGCACGCTGCCCGGCGCGGGTCCGGTCGAGCACGAACTTCGCGTAGTCGTCCATGTCGCCCGCGAAGGGCTTGACCGTGTTGTCGGCCGCCAGCCACAGGCGATCCGCTACCAGCTCCATCAGCGAGCGGTCGTGGGTGATGAGAATGACCGCCCCACCGTAATCGTTCAGCGCGTCGAGGAGTGCCCTCCGGCTGTCGATGTCGAGGTGGTTGGTCGGCTCGTCGAGGATGAGCAGGTGCGGCGCCTGCATCGCGACCAGATTGAGCAGCAGCCGCGCCCGCTCGCCGCCCGAGAGCGCATCCACCGTCGTCTCCTGCTTGTCGAAGGCCAGGCCGAAGCTCGCGAGCTTGGCGCGCCGCGCCGACTCGCTGTCGTCCGGACGCTCGCGCCGGATGATCGCCAGCGGCGTGTCCTTCGGGTCGAGAGCCTCGATCTGGTGCTGGTGGAACCAGCCGACCTGCACGCGCCCTTCCCGCACCATGCGCCCGTCGCGCACCGTGAGGGCGCCCGCCGCCATCTTGGCGAAGGTCGACTTGCCCGCGCCGTTGACGCCCAGCAATCCGATGCGGTCGTCGACGTCGAGGGTCAGGTTGAGGTCCCGCAGCACCGGCGCGTCGTCGCCATACGCGATGGTGGCGTCGGTGAGGTGCATCAGGGGCGGGGCCAGCGGCCGCTTCGGCGAGGGCAGGTGAAACGGCGCCACGTGCTCCTCGATGGTGGTGGCGATCGGCTCCAACTTGGCGAGGCGCTTGACGCGGGACTGCGCCTGGGCCGCCTTCGAGGCCTTGGCCTTGAAGCGGTCGATGAAGCTCTGCAGGTGCGCGCGCTCGGCTTCCTGCTTCTGCTTGGTCGAGGCCTGGAGGCGGGCCTTCTCGGCCCGGCGCTTCTCGAAGTCGTCGTAGCCGCCCGTGTAGAGTTCGAGCTTGCCGCCGGCCACGTGCAGGATCGCGTCCACCGAGTTGTTCAGGAGCTCGCGGTCGTGGCTGATGATCAGGGCCGAGTGCGGGTAGCGCTTCAGCCGCGCCTCCAGCCAGAGGGCGCCCTCGAGGTCGAGGTAGTTGGTGGGCTCGTCGAGGAGCAGCATGTCCGGCTCGGCGAAGAGCGCGGCGGCCAGAGCCACGCGCATCCGCCAGCCGCCGGAGAACTCCGCCATCGGCCGGGTCAGGTCCTCCACCGAGAAGCCGAGACCGGAGAGGATCTCGCCGGCTCGGGCCGGGGCCCGGTCGGCATCGATCTCGATGAGGCGGGCATAGATCTCGCCCAGGCGCTCGGGCGCGGCGGTCTCGAGCTCGGCGTTCAGGGCGTCGCGCTCCACGTCGGCCGCCAGGATCGTGTCGATCAGGCTGACGGGGGTCGCGGGGTGTTCCTGGTCGACCGAGGCGACGCGGGCGGTCTTCGGCAGCAGGATGGCGCCGCCGTCGGGCTGCAGCTCGCCGAGGATGATCTTGAACAGGGTCGACTTGCCGACGCCGTTGCGGCCCACCAGCCCGACCTTGGAGCCGGGCGGAACCGCGACGCTGGCGCGATCGAAGAAGCGCCGGCCCCAGGCGCTGAAGGTGAGGTCTTCGATCTGAATCATGCGGGGGCTCGTCGGGGGCGTGGGCACCGGACGGACCCGGACGCGGTCCAGGACCCTACCGCACCGCACCATCGGACGCGAGAGGCACGGCACGCAACCGCCCCCCTCGCCGCACGCGCCCCGGGTCGAGCCCCGGGTCGAGCCCAGGGTCGTGCCCGGACGGGAAACGAGCCGGGGCGCCGGCCTACTGGGCGGCCACCACCGAGGCTTTCACCAGCGGCGCCACCGGCACGTTCTTGTGCCAGAACGTGCCGGTGCGCCCGGTCTCGTAGCCGGTCTCGTACAGGCTGCGCATGTACGCGGTGTCGAAGCCGCGGGCCGTGGAGGCGTTGGGCGCGGATTCGTCGATATAGGCGAGGTTGAAGCCGATGCCGTTGTTGCGCGTGAGCGCGTAGGTCGCGGCCAGGGTGGCGCGGCTGCGGGCGCGGCTCGCGGTGGTGAACGAGCGCTCGACGATGGAGAGC
The DNA here is from genome assembly GCF_001423085.1 of Methylobacterium sp. Leaf125. GTDB lineage: Bacteria > Pseudomonadota > Alphaproteobacteria > Rhizobiales > Beijerinckiaceae > Methylobacterium. The sequence goes on from NZ_LMNU01000001.1 coordinate 26,690, forward strand.
GTGTTGTTCTGGGCCAGGTCGAATTCCGGCTCCAGGCGCCCGTTGATGATGACGTAGATGTCGGACTTGGCGCCCGCCTTGAACCGGCCGTCGCGCAGCAGGAACGATTGCGGCAGCGTGAACACCGGCGTCACCACCGAACCGTCGACATGCATCTCCTGGAAGGTGCGCTGCGCCGCCTGGACGTCGATGAGCTGCGGCGGGAACACCGCCGGGATGCTGGCCGAGGCGGTGAGCACGTTGGTGAAGAGGTCGAGGGCGGCCGGCCCGCCGCTGGTGGCGATGGCGCCCATGTTCCAGATCACGGCGCGCTGGGCATCGAGGTTCGTCGTCACCACGAGGAGACGACGGCCCTTGGCGTGCTGGGCGGCGACCGCCGCCAGGAGGTCCGGCGTCACGTAGCGCCGCACGAGGTCGCGCAGGCGCCCGTCCCCGAACAGGCCCGAACCGAACAGCACGTTGGCGAAGCTCGGCGACTGGACCAGGGTCGAGGCGACACCGCTGGTGTAGATGTCCTTCAGGATGGCGTCGTATTCCGGCCCGACGAAGGCGAAGGGCGCGATCAGCGCACCGGTGGAGACGCCGGAGACCAGGGAGAATTCGGGGCGCTTGCCGGACTCGGTCCAGCCGTTCAGCAGGCCGGCGCCGTAGGCCCCGTCGCCGCCGCCACCGGACAGGGCGAGGTAGGCGAACGGCACCTTGCTGTTCTGGGGGCGCGCCGACATCTCGGTGAAGGTCTTCTCCGAGGCATCCGCGTAGGCACGGACGTTCGGATCGAGCCCGGGCAGGACCGCGGCGGCCGCCTCGCTCGCCGTGTAGGACGTACGCGGCGTGGTGCCACAGGCCGCGACCTGGCCCGCGACGAGCAGGGCCAGGAGCCCCCGGGTCCAACCGAGACGACGCATGTTCGACATGTCCACAGCCAAGTCCACAGTCTGGATTCCGGAGCCCGACCCCGGCGCAACCCTAACACGGAAAACGAGCTTGGCCGTTGCCGTGTTCCGGCTACGCTTCGCGACGCCGTACCGGTGTGGCATTCGCGCAGCAGATGCCGGGATCTCACGCGATCTCGCGAAAGCGTGTGGACGCCGGGGCCCTCCGTGGCCCGCCCCGACATCAAATGAACTTCCTGCGCACACGTCCGTTGGAGCACCATACTGTGACGGTTGACCGTCGCGGTCATGATCCGACATCCCGTTTCCCTCGCGAAACCTGCTTTCGCCGACCGGTTGCGCTTACGCAGACCGGCCGTGCCGCCCGCATGTGCCGTCGACGGTCCTGACGGATGACGGGGTGAGCAGGACAGCCCCAGGGATCGGTGGCGCGAGGAGGAGGCAGAGGCGATGGAACGAGACGATGCGTGGCACCTGACGGGCGATCTGATGGTCGAGCACGGCAAGGGCGATCCCTTCGCTGCCGCCATCCGGGCGACCCGCATGCCCATGATCGTCACGGACCCGCGCCGCGACGACAATCCGATCGTCTTCGTCAACGATGCCTTCCTGCGCCTCACCGGCTACGAGCGCGGCGAGATCATGGGGCGCAACTGCCGCTTCCTTCAGGGGCCCGACACCGACCCGAACGCGATCCAGCAGCTCCGCGAGGCGGTGGATGCCAGGCGCGACATCGCCGTCGACATCCTCAACTACCGCAAGGATGGCAGCCCGTTCTGGAATGCCCTCTACATGAGCCCGGTCATCACCAAGAGCGGTGACCTGCACTACTTCTTCGCCTCGCAGCTCGACGTGACCGACCGGGTCGACGCGCAGATGCGGACGCAGAACGAGAAGGAGCATTTCGAGCGCGAGGTTGCCAAGCGGACGCGCGAGCTGTCGGACGCCCTGGCGGCCAAGACCATGCTCGTTCACGAGGTCGACCACCGGGTGAAGAACAATCTCCAGATGGTCGCCTCGCTCCTCACGATGCAGACCCGGAGCATCTCCGACCCCACGGCGCGCGAAGCGATGAAGTCGATGCTGACCCGGGTCGAGGCCCTGGGGACGGTGCACAAGCGCCTCTACCAGTCCCACGACGTCGAGCGCTTCGACGTGGCCGAGTTCGCGCGCGAGCTCGCCACGGACCTCGTGCGCGGCTCCGGCCGCTCCGGGATCAGCCTGCACCTCGACCTGGAGCCGGTCGAGGTCCCGGTGGAGAAGGCGCCGCCCGTGGCGCTGATGATGAACGAGCTCATCACCAACGCGCTGAAGCACGCCTTCCCCGACAACCGGCCCGGCCGCCTCTCGATCCGGGTCCAGCCCGATGGACGCTACTTCGGCATCCGGATCATTGACGACGGCATCGGCATGCCCCAGGAAGTCGTGGGCACGCGTTCGTTCGGCAAGCGCCTGATCGAGAGCTTGGCGCGACAGCTGAATGCCAGTATCGCCTGGCAGCCGGGTCATCCCGGAACTTCGATCGACATTCGCCTCCCGCGCGAATCCCCGGGCGCCAAGGACAGCACGTGAGCGAACCCCTCCGGGTCCTGATCGCGGAAGACGAAGCGCTCATCCTGATGCAGCTGGAATTCCTCGTGGAGGATGCCGGCCACGTCGTCGTCGGCAGCGCGGCGACCGCCGAGGAGGCGATCGGGGTCGCCCGCGAGGTTCGGCCGGACCTCGTCTTCGTCGACCTCCAGCTGCGCGGCGGCTCGTCCGGCCTCGACATCGTCCGGACATTGCGGGACGAGGCCGCGATGATCCTGATCTTCGTCACCGCCAACGCCCAGCACCTTCCGGAGGGGTTCGAGGGGGCCGCCGGCGTGATCGCCAAGCCCTTCACCGAGGCGGTGATCTTCGACACCCTGGCGTATTTCAGCGAGTGCGTGCGCGCGCCGCCGCCGCGCTCTCCCCTGCCCCTCGGGCTGCGCCTCGCGCCCGCCTATCGCGCCGCCCTCAGCGTCTAGGCCGGCTCAGCGATAGCCGGCGGCCTGCAGCTCGAACAGCTCGGCGTAGCGGCCGCCCAGCGCCTGCAACTCCGCGTGACTGCCCGACTCGATGACCCGCCCGCCGGCGAGGACCAGGATGCGGTCCGCCATGCGCACGGTGGAGAAGCGGTGCGAGATCAGCACCGCCGTGCGCCCGTGGCTCAATTCGCGAAAGCGCTGGAACACCTCGAACTCGGCCCGGGCATCGAGGGCGGCGGTGGGCTCGTCGAGGATCAGGATCTCGGCCTCGCGCATGTAGGCGCGGGCGATGGCGATCTTCTGCCACTCGCCCCCCGACAGGTCGACGCCCTCGGCGAAGCGCTTGCCCAGCGGCTGGTCGTACTGGAGCGGCAACCGGCCGATGACGCCGTCGGCGAGGCTGCGCCCGGCCGCCCGGGCCACCCGGTCGGTGTCGTCGCGCGCCTCGATCCGGCCCACGGCCACGTTCTCGTGGGCGGTGAAGCTGAAGCGCACGAAATCCTGGAAGATCACGCCGATGCGGCCGCGCAGGTCGTCGAGGTCGTAGGCGGAGAGGGGCCGGCCATCGAGAAGCACGCGGCCCTCCGTCGGGTCGTAGAGACGGGTCAGCAGCTTGACGATGGTGGTCTTGCCGGCGCCGTTCTCCCCCACCAGGGCCAGCACCTCTCCGGCCGCGAGGTGGAAGCTGAGGTCGCGCACCGCCCAGGTGTCGGTGCCGGGATAGCGGAAGCCGACCGCCTCGAAGACGATCCCGCTTCGGATCGGACGCGGCAGGGGCGCCGGGTTCGCGGGTGAGCGGATCGCCGGCACCACGGCGAAGAACGAGAACAGGTCGTCGAGATACTGGGCCTGGGAGGCGATCTGCGAGAAGCCGAGGAGCAGCCCCTCGATCAGGCCGCGCAGGCGCTGGAAGGAGCCCGCCAGGAAGGCGAGGTCGCCGATGGAGAACTGGCCCGCGGCGGTGCGCCAGACGATGGTGGCGTAGGCGAGATAGTAGGCCAGCGTGCCGAGCGCCGCGAAGGCCCCGCCCCAGCCGGCCCGGCGCAGCGCCAGGGCGCGGTTGTCGGCCACGAGCTTCGACGCCAGCCCCCGGTAGCGCTCGGCGATGTAGCCGTTCAGCCCGAACAGCTTGACCTCCTTGGCGGATTCCACGCTCGCCCCGAGGAAGCGCAGATAGTCGATCTCGCGCCGCTCGGGCGTCCGGGTCCAGGCCAGCCGGTAGCCCTCGCGGTTGAAGTAGGTCTCGTTGAGAAAGGCCGGCACCAGGGCGACCGCGAGCAGCAGGATGAGCCAGGGTGCGAAGGCCACGAGGCCGAGGGCGAAGGCCACGAGGGTGATGAGATCCTGCCCCTGACCGAAGAGCTGGAACAGGAGGTTCGAGCGTCCGGTGACCTGGCGGCGGGCCCGCTCGAGGCGGTCCTGCTGCGCGCTGTCCTCGAACTGCTCCAGATCGAGCTCGGCGGCGTGCCGCATCAGCTTCAGGGTGGCGGACGTGCCGTAGAGATCGGCGACGAGGCCGTCGACCAGGGTGCTGGCCCGCCCGAGGAGGTCGGCCAGGATGGCGAGGCCGAACTCCGCGGCCACCAGCACGGCGAGGTACCTCAGGGCCGGATCCGACAGCCAGGCCTCGGGCCCGAGGCCGCCCGGATGCGGCCGGGCATGCTCGGCCACGATCGCGTCGAGGATGAGCTTGGCGAGGTAGAGCATTGCGACGGGCAGGCTGGCCCGCGCCAGCCGCAGGCCGAGGCTGACCACGAGCAGGCGCGGACTCGCGGCATAGACGAGGCGCGCCAGGGCCGGCAGGTGGCGCAGGGCGCCGAGGCGCGCGGAGAGGGCAGTCAGGGGAGAGAGGCGATCGGGCATCGGCCGGGACCATGACCGGGAGCGGCACCCCCGTCGATGCCGCAGACGCCGCACCCAGTCGCGGAGATGTCAGCGCGGGACCGGCCAAAGTCTTCAAGCTCTTGAGGACAGGCGATCCGCCGGCGAGACTTCACTTTATCGCCTATGTTAGGCGTTCATCCTCTTCACAGGCGCGAGGCCGCCCTCACAATGCTCAGCGGTTCAGCGGTCCTGCGGGTCGGCATTCTCATCGTGGTGGCAGCCGTCCTGGCCGGGATCATTCAAATCCTGCGTCCGCATGACGGCGGAACACCGGAGGCGCCGATCAGCCGGACGGCCCCGGAGACCGGGGCTGCCGGAACCCAGGCGGCCGTGCCGCCGGCCGTGACGCGGCCCGTCTCCCCGGTGTCGCCGGCGCCCCTGCCGCAGGCTGCGCCGTCCCCCGCGCCGGTGCCACAAGCCGCCGTGCCGCCGACCCCCGCGCCCGCGCCCCCGCCGGCACCGATGCCGAATGGCGCTTCGCCCACGTCACCGCTGCCGAGTGCGCCGGCCCTGCCGTCTCCGGGTTTGGATCTCGGGACGACCGCCCGGCCGACGAGTCCATCGGCCGGCGAGGAGGCCATCGACAACGCCGCCGAGACGGCCGGGCCGCGGGGCGTCGCGATCGTCGACCTCAACACCGGAACCGTCGCCGAGCTGAACGGCCTCCGGGGCGGCGGCATGATCGGGCGTGCCATCGTGCAGAAGCGGCCCTACGCCTCGGTCAGCGAGCTCCTGTCGAAGCGCGTCCTCAGCCGGGCGGTCTACGAGCGGATCAAGGATCAGGTCACGGTGCGCTGAGGCCCGTTTCGGGTAGCGCGCCACGCGCCGGCTGCCTAAGATGCGGCTCTAGGAAGCTGGAAAGTCGCTTCGATCACCAGGGACGAGCCATGTTTGCGCAAGCCGGGGGCGTTACCTTTCGCGAGGATCTCGGCGTCGAGGAGACCACCGAGACCGACAACATCGTCCGGTGGGACGGCGAGAAGCTCTACGTGGAGCACGACATCTATCACAACGGCCAGCTGGTCCACCGCAAGTACCGCAAGAACGTCAGCGAGGCGGTGGCCCGGGCGCTGCAGGCGCTGATCAACCGCGCGCAGCAATAGGCGTCCGGATCCCCGCGCGGGCGCCCCCGGCGCCGGCGCGCTACTTTCCGATCCAGTCGTGCCCCGCCACCACCGCCTCCACGGTGCGGGTCCAGGTGCCGGGCTGGTCCGTGGACCCCGTCCCGAGGGCGCGCTGGACCATGACGCTGTCGCTCCAGCGCCCGAACTTGTAGCCCACCGCCGGCAGGAGCCCGACGCGAACGAAGCCGCAGGCCTCGTGGAGGCGGAGCGAGGCCTCGTTCTGCGCATCGATGTAGCCGATCATCTGCCGGTAGCCGCCCGCGGCGCAGGCCTCGATCAGGGCCGGCAGCAGGCGCCGGCCGATGCCGGCGTGCAGGTGCTCGTGGTGGACGTAGATCGAGTGCTTGAGGGTGTAGCGATAGGCCGGACGCTTGCGGAACGGCACCGCGTAGGCGTAGCCCGCCACGATCCCGTCGCGGTCGGCCACGAGGTGCGGCAGGCGCTTCTTGCGCATGGCCTTGCGCCGCTTCTTCAGATCGTCGGGATGGAGCGGATCCGCCTCGAAATCCCCGACATCGCCGACGCCGCGCCGGATGTGGTGGGCGTAGATGTCCACCATGTCCGGCACGTCGCTATCCGACGAGGGCCGGATGACGAGGTCGGGATCGCTCTCGGACGAGCCCGCCATCAGCGCCCCTCGCGCATGACGCGGGGCTCTCGCATGACATAGGTGTGGAACCGGATCGTCCCGTCCGGATCCACGTCGCGGAACACGCCCTGGATCTCGGCCTCGAAGCCCGGGAACAGGTTCGCCGAGCGCTCGAACATCTTGAAGTAGTCCAGCATGGGTTTGGCCCGCTCGTCCAATCGCTCGCCGGGAAGCACCGTGCCGATGCCCGGCGGGTAGACCAGAAGCAAGGTCGTCGCCACGCGCCCCTCGGCTTCCGCGATCGGGACGTAATCGACGTTGTTGCGGGTGAGCTGCTGCACCGCCTCCTTGGGCGTCATCACCATCTCGGGCAGGTGCCCCGGCTCGAACTGCTTGCGCTGGAGCGTGCTGGTGCCGTGCTCGCGGTGGAAGGCGTGGAAGTCGGCGCAGAGATCGCGCAGGCGCACGCCCTTGTAGCGATTGGGCCGGCGCCGCACGAATTCGGGCATCGCCTCCTCGAGGGGCACGTTGTCGTCGTGCAGGCGCTTGAAGGCCACGAGGCCGGAGATCAGCGTGCCGGCCTTGGAGGATTCGACGCCCGGGGTCAGCAGGAAGAGGAGCGAGTTGAGGTCATTCTTCTCCGGGACGATGCGATTTTCACGAAGATACTGAGCCACGATGGGGGCCGGCACGCCGTGCTCGGCATACGCGCCCGTGTGCTGGTTGAAGCCCGGGGTGAGCACGGTGAGCTTGTTGGGGTCGGTCATGGCGTAGTCCGGCGCCACGTGGGTGAAGCCGTGCCAGTCCGCCCCCGGGGTCAGCTCCCAGTACTTCGCGTTGCCGGCAAGCTCGTCGGTGGAGAGGCTCTCCCACGGCACCTTGCCGTCCGGCCCCTTGACTGTGTCCGGCACGAAGGGGTCGAAGAACCAGCGCCGTAGGGGATCGCCCTCCTTCTCCTCGAACTCGCGGCGGATGGCCCGGACCTTCTTGCGCCACTCGATGCCGAGGCGGATCGTATCGTCCCAGAGGACGACGCCGGAGCGCCCCTTCATCATCTGCGCGCCCACGTCGAGGGAGGCGAACAGGGGGTAGAACGGCGAGGTCGAGGCGTGGACCAGGAAGGTCTCGTTGAAGCGCCGGTGCTCGATGCGCCGGGTCTGGCCGCGGATGTGGCTGTCCTTGGTGTGGATCTGCGAGGCCTGCGAGAAGCTCGCCAGCTGCTTGTGCGTCGACTGCGTGGCGATGATGCCCGGCGAGGTCTCGTCGAGGCCTTTCAGCCCCATGGCGAAGCGGCCGGCGAAGAGCGGGTGGAACTTCATGAAGCCCGCCCAGGCCTCGTCGAAGAGGATGTAGTCGCAGAGATGCCCGATCTTATCGAGGATCATCTGCGCGTTGTAGATCGTGCCGTCGTAGGTGCACTGCTCGACCACCGCGACGCGGAACGGCCGCTCGCGCCGCCAGGCCTCCTTGTCGGTGATCAGCGGGTTGGTGCGGATCTTCTCGCGGATCGCCTTCTCGTCCAGCGCCTCGTGGTACATCGGGCCGATCAGCCCATAGGCGTTGCGGTCGGTCTCTAGGAAGACGGGAATCGCGCCGCCGAGGAACAGCGCGCCGTGATGCGCGGCCTTGTGGTTGTTGCGGTCGAAGAGCACGAGGTCGCCCTCGGCGACCAGGGCCGAGAGCACGATCTTGTTGGAGGCCGAGGTGCCGTTGAGGACGAAGTAGGTCTTCTCCGCCCCGAAGATGACGGCCGCTTCCTTCTGCGCCTTCAGGGCCGGCCCCTCGTGGACGAGGAGATCGCCGAGGTCGAGCACCGAGTTGTCGAGATCGTCGCGGAACACCGCCTCGCCGAGATGCTCGACGAAGATCCGCCCGATCGGCGAACGGTTGTAGAAGATGCCGCCGTTGTGGCCCGGGCAGGTCCAGAGCTGGTTGCCCTGCTCGGCATAGTCGACCAGCGCGCCGAAGAACGGCGTCTTCAGGGTCTCGGCATATTGCTTCACCCGGCTCACCAGGCCGCGGGCGATGTAGTCCGGGGTCTCCTCGGCGAGGAAGATGTACCCGTCGATGAAGTCCAGCACCTCGACGGGGATGTCTTCCAGGCGCTTGCGCCGGACCATGATGACGATGGGCATCTCCAGCCCGCGCTTGCGCATCAGGTTGATCAGCGCCGCCGCCTTGCCGTCGAGGCCGCGCTTGCCCCAGTCCACCACCATGCAGCCGATGGCCGAATCGGTCTGGACCGCGATGGCCGCATCCTCGACGCGGCGGGCCCGCACCACCTCGAAGCCGAGCTTCTCCACGGAGCCGATGATCTGCTGGACGCGCACGCCCTCGAGATCGTCCGGGTCGAAGTTCGGCGCGCACATCAGGACGGTGAAGCGGCGAAAGAAGTCCATGCGGAAAAGGCTCCCAGAGGGGTTTGGCGCACCGTTCGCGACAGGACGTGACGCTTCGATGACGATCTTGCGGCGGTCGCGGTGTTTTCAGGCTCCCCGCGCTGCGACAGAGAGCCGGCTTACGATCAGCCGCGCCGTTTGACGAGCCCGAGCCGGCGGATCACGCCGTAGACCGCCAGGGCGGCGACCGCGCAGATGAGCAGGGCGAGGAGCGAGCCGTCCTCGAACTCCCCCAGGAACAGCCCCTTGGTGTTCATGCCGAAGACGCCGGTCACCAGGGTCGGCGGCAGGAACAGCGCGGTGAGGATCGACAGGGTGAAGAGCTGGCGGTTGGTCTCGGCCGCCGTGCGCCCGGCGATCTCGTCCTGCAGCAGGCGGCTGCGCTCGGACAGGACCAGCATGTCGCGGTGGAGCGAGTCGAGGCGCTGGACCACCCGGGCAGCCATGCGCACCACCGCATCGGGCAGGGCGTCGTCCGCCTCCTCGGTCTCGGCTTCGAGGCGGTGGAAGACCGCGCTCAGGCCCGCCAGTTGGCGGTGCTGGCGCACGGCCTGCCGGCGGATCGGCGCCAGGGGCCGGGGATCGTCGGGCTGATCCTCGTCGAGCATGCGGTCCTCGATGGCGTCAAGGGCATCGGAGAAGCGCCGCGCGGAGGCGTCGAGGGAGGCGGCGACGCCCGCGACGAAGATCTCGAGAAGGCCCGCCGGCGTCGTCACCCGGCGCCCGGCCAGCACCGCGTCGCGGGCGGCCTCGGCGGCGGCGGTGGCGTGCCGGCGCCCGCTCACGAGGCGCTGCGCACCGAGGACGCAGTGGAGACGCCCGGCCGGCTCATCCGCGATCCGGCCGTCGAACTCGCGTGCCCGGTCGGCGATCACGAGGCCGAGATCGGTGCCCTCGATCACCACGCGCTGGTGACCGTCACGGGCGAAGGTCGCGACGGCGAGCGCTGGCGGTCCGAAGCGCCCGGCGGCGATCAGTTCGTCGAGGCGCGCATCGACGAGGTCGAGATGCAGCCACAGGAACCCCTCCGCGACGGGCTCCGGCAACCCGCCGCCCTCCCACAGGCGCCCACGCCCCTCGGCGTCGAACACCATCGCGAAGAGCAGGCACGGCAGGGCGGCGGTATCGGAGAGGAGGCGCGGCATGCGGGCGGCCCTGTTGCCGGCAAACCGCCGACGGTCGCGGCGCTGGATCGCAAGTGTGGGCGACAGTGTCGTGACGGTCGTGGGCAACCGGGTCGGGACCGCGGCTCGGACCATGGCCCCATCCTGGTCTCCCCGTCGACGGGCGCGCGGAGAGGCACGCCGTCGCCCGCGATGCTTCCCCCCCGGCGCCGGTCGACAACATGATATCGCCCGCGGCAAACGCCGCGGCATCGGGCTTGCTCGGCGCAGGGCAGAACAGCGGGGCGGCATGGTCGAGAAGCTTCTTCACGCGGGCGCGAGCCTCGCCCTGCTGCTGGCCGTCGCCGTGCTGTTCTCCACCAACCGCCGGGCGATTTCGCCCCGGGTGGTGCTCTCGGCCCTGGCGCTGCAGCTGGCGCTGGGAGCCCTGGTGCTGTTCATTCCGGCGGGCCGGACGGGCCTCGCGGCGGCGGCGTCCTTCGTCCAGACCGTGCTGAACTACGGCGACCGGGGCACCGCCTTCCTGTTCGGCGGCCTCGTGGAGCCGCGGATGTTCGAACTGTTCGGCGGCAGCGGCTTCATCCTGGCCCTGCGCATCCTGCCGCAGATCCTCTACGTCTCGGCGCTGATCGCGGTGCTCTACCATTTCGGCGTGATGCAGGCCGCCGCGCGCGGCATCGGCGCGGTGCTGCAGCGGGTGATCGGCACCTCGCGGATCGAGACCTTCTCGGCGGTGATCACCATCGCCATCGGCCAGAGCGAGATCGCCATTGCGCTGCGCCCGTTCCTGGTGGCGCTGACCTCGGCCGAGCTGTTCGCCGTGATGTCGAGCGGGGCCGCCTCCACGGCGGGCACGATCCTCGCCGGCTACGCGGCGCTGGGGGTGCCGATGGAGTACCTCCTGGCCGCCAGCGCCATGGCGGTGCCGGGCGGGCTCCTCTACGCCAAGATCCTGGTGCCGACGACGGAGCCGAGCCGGGTCACCTCCACGCGGGTCACCTTCGCGGAGACGCGGGCGGTCAACGTCATCGAGGCGGCGGCCGACGGCACCCAGAAGGGGCTCGCCGTGGCGGTCTCGGTGGGGGCGATGCTGATCGCGTTCACGGGACTGATCGCCCTGCTGAACGGGTTCATGGGCTGGGCCGGTGGCCTCGCGGGCTATCCCGCCCTGAGCCTGGAGGGCGTCCTCGGCACGGTGTTCGCGCCCCTGGCCTGGCTGATGGGCGTGCCCTGGGACCAGGCCGGCCTCGTCGGCGGGGCCTTGGGTCAGAAGATCGCCTTCAACGAGTTCCTGGCCTACGCGCAGCTCTCGCCGGTCCTGAAGGGCGGCACCCTCGATCCGCGGACGGCCGCGATCCTGTGCTTCGCCCTCTGCGGCTTCGCCAACCTGACCTCGGTGGCGATCCAGCTCGCGAGTCTCGCCAGCCTCGCGCCGGAGCGCAGGGCGGAGATCGCCCGGTTCGGCCTGCGCGCGATCCTGGCCGGCACCCTGTCCAACCTGACGAGCGCGACGCTCGCCGGGTTGTTCATCGGGGCCTGACGGCGATGCCGGCCAGGACGGGGGCGCGGAGGCTCATGCGGCGGCGAGCTTCGCCGCCTTGACCTTCGCGGGACCGGCCTTGGTGACGGCCGTGAGCGGCAGCTCGATGTCGATGTCGAGGGTCGACATGTCCTGTCCGCGGTCGAGGCGGATCTGGACCTTGTCGCTGTTCACCTCGACGTGCTTGGCGATGACCGCGAGGATCTCCTCGCGCAGCACCATCACGAGATCGGAGCCGCCGACCCCCGCCCGTTCATGGGCGAGGATGAGTTGCAGGCGGTCCCGGGCGACCGGCGCCGAACCGCGCCGGTTGAACATGTTGAGGAGGCTCATGCTGCCCTCCGGGTGAAGAGTTTGTCGAGGAAGGACTTCTTGTCGGTGGGGACCGACATCGGGACCGCATCGCCGTTGAGGCGGCGCACGGCGTCGGTGTAGGCGCGGGCCGGGGCGCAGAGCGGGTTGTTCAGGGTCACCGGGCAACCGACGTTCGAGGCGCGCAGGACTTCCATGCTCTCCGGGATGATGGCGAGCAGCGGGATCGAGAGGATCTCGAGCACGTCCTCGATCTTGAGCATGTCGCCGCGATCGGCCCGGGCAGGGTCGTAGCGGGTGAGGATCAGGTGCTTGTCCATCGTCTCGCCGCGCTCGGCCTTGAGCGTCTTGGAGTCGAGCAGGCCGATGATGCGGTCGGAATCGCGCACCGATGAAACCTCGGGGTTCGTCACCACCACGGCGACGTCGGCGTGGCGCATGGCCAGCGTGGCGCCGCGCTCGATGCCGGCCGGCGAGTCGCAGATCACCCAGTCGAACTTCTCACGCAGCTCGTCCATGACGCGGGCGACGCCCTCGTCGGTGAGCGCATCCTTGTCGCGGGTCTGCGAGGCGGGCAGCAGGTGGAGCTTGTCCAGGCGCTTGTCGCGGATGAGGGCCTGGTTGAGCTTGGCGTCGCCGTTGACCACGTTGATGAGGTCGTAGACGACGCGCCGCTCGGCGCCCATCACGAGATCGAGGTTGCGCAGGCCGACGTCGAAGTCGACCACCGCCACGCTCTTGCCGGCCTGCGCGAGCGCCGCGCCGAGGGCCGCCGTCGTCGTCGTCTTGCCGACGCCGCCCTTGCCTGATGTCACGACCAGAATTTTGGCCATATGAGCTGTCTCCTCAATCCAAGGATGCGAATTTGATGGCGCCGCCATCGAGCCAGATTTGCACGGCCTTGCCGCGCAGGTGGTTGCCCATCTCCTCGGCCGTGCGGACGAGGCGGTCGATGCCGAGAAGCTCGGGCTCGAACTTGCGGCAGCAGATGCGGGCGCGGGGGTTGCGGGCGGCGCCGGCGATGGCCCGGCCGCGCAGCGCGCCGTAGACGTGGATGGAGCCGCCGGCGAGGATCTCCGCGCCGGAGGAGACCGACCCCATGACGGTGACGTCGCCGGTGGGGTGGACGATGGATTGCCCGGACCGGACCGAGCCCTCGATGGTGAGGGACGTCGTGGCCGGCTCGAGGGGTGCCGGCGGCACCTCGGGCTCCGGCTCCGGCTGGGCCGGGATCTCGATCGTGTTCGAGGGCCGTCCCTGGACGAGGAGCGGCGGGCGCCCCGGGCCGAGGAGCGACACGTCCGTGCCCTCGATGCCGAGGATGCGGATCTGCCGGCTGCCGAGTTCGGCGAGCAGCGTGTCGAGGTCCGGCGCGGCGGGCGCCAGCGCCGCCACGTCGAGGATCAGGGCGCGCCCGTCGAACAGGGTCGGCGAGCGCTTGAGCGCTTCGTCCAGATCGGCGAACCAATCGGGAAGCGGGGTCTCCGGGGCCAGCACCAGGGACTTGAAGGCGCGGCCACGAAGCTGAACGGGTCTGCGGGGAGGGCTTGTGTCAGTCACGGGCTCTCGCGATTCCTTACCAGACCATTGATGCCCGGTATGGTTACCGCTTCGTTAACAACCCGTGTTCAAAGGATTAAAGGCGCGCATTTTCCTCGGATCCGATGATCCAGGGACGGGATCCGCGAAAAAAGGTCGGCCCCGGAGGGGGCGTGCGGTCAGGGTCATCGCCCGGGCGACGACCCGGTTCACCGCGTGGTGGGCAGCAGCCAGTTCGGCAGCCACATGGCGATGCCGGGCACGAGGCAGAGGATCAGGATCGCCACCGCCATCAGGATCACGAAGGGCAGCGTGCCCCAGATGATGTCCTTCAGCGGGATGTCGGGCGCGATGTTCTTGATGACGAAGATGTTGAGGCCCACCGGCGGGTGGATCAGGCCCATCTCCATGGTGATGGTCATCACGACGCCGAACCAGACGAGGTCGAACCCGGCGGCCTTGAGCGGCGGCAGGATGATCGGCGCCGTCATCAGGATGATCGAGACCGGCGGCAGGAAGAAGCCGAGCAGGATCACGAGGCCGAGGATCGTCACCAGCAGCACCCAGGGGGAGAGCTGCATCGCCACGATCGCGGCCGCCGCCGACTGCGAGATGTGCAGGTAGCTCATCACGTAGGCGTAGAGGAGCGACATGCCGATGATCAGCATCAGCATGGTCGATTCCCGCAGGGTCGCGGTGAGGATCGGACCCACGTCGCGCGGACGCCAGACGCCGTAGATGACGGCGATCAGGCCCAGGGCCAGGAGGCCGCCGAGGCCCGCCGTCTCGGACGGGGTGGCGTAGCCGCCGTAGAGCGCCACCATCACGCCGGTGAGCAGGATCACGAAGGGCAGCACCCGCGGCAGCGTCGAGAAGCGCTGGCGCATGCTGTAGGTATCCTCCGCGAGGATCGGCGAAGCCGTGCCGTTCCGCTCGTAGGCGACCTTCGCGGCCGCGTATTCCGCGCGGAACCGGTAGACCGACCAGGTCGCGAACAGGCCGACGAGGAGGAGGCCCGGTCCGATGCCGGCGAGGAACAGACGTCCCAGCGACTGCTCGGCCGCCACCGCGTAGAGGATCATGGTGATCGAGGGCGGCAGCAGGATGCCGAGGGTGCCGCCCGCGGCGATGATGCCGGCGGCGAAGCCCGGCGAGTAGCCGCGCTTGCGCATCTCCGGGATGCCGGCCGAGCCGATGGCCGAGCAGGTGGCCGGGCTCGACCCCGCCATGGCGGCGAAGAGCGCGCAGGCGAACACGTTGGCGATGCCGAGGCCGCCGGGGATGCGATGCATCCAGGCATGCATGGCCGAGTAGAGGTCCTGACCGGCCTTGGACCGCCCGATCGCCGCGCCCTTCAGGATGAAGAGCGGGATCGACAGCAGGGTGATCGACGCCATCTCCTCGTAGACGTTCTGCGCCACCGTATCGAGGGAGGCGCCCGGCATGAAGACGTACATGAAGGCCAGGGCGACGAAGCCCAGGGCGAAGGCGATGGGGATGCCGGCGAGCATCGCGCTCAGGGTGGCCCCCGCATAGAGGAAGCCGATGGCCGCGACGCTCATGGATGCCTCCCGGTGACCTTCGTGTCCGGCACGGTGTTGGCGAGGGGATCGCCGAGGGGCCGCGTGCCCGTCGGGGTGCCGCCGGGGTGCCCCTGCGTGTCGCGGTTGAGATCGGCACCGAGGCCGATCTTGGGGTTCGCCCAGCCGGCCTTCTCGGCGCCGTAGAGGATCTCCTCGGCGATCTGCAGGGCGAACTGGATGCCCAGCAGGGTCATGCCGATCGCCATCAGGATGTAGGGGATCCAGAGCGGCGGCCCCCAGCTCGACTGCGACACCTGTCCGTCGACCCAGGCCTCGT
Organism: Methylobacterium sp. Leaf125; assembly: GCF_001423085.1. Taxonomy (GTDB): domain Bacteria; phylum Pseudomonadota; class Alphaproteobacteria; order Rhizobiales; family Beijerinckiaceae; genus Methylobacterium. Next base: position 41,963 of record NZ_LMNU01000001.1, read on the forward strand.
GGAGCAGGGTCCAGCTCTTCCAGGCGAAGAACGCCACGAAGATGAAGCTGATCACGTCCGCCACCAGGAGGCGGGCGCGGTTGACCCGCGGCGAGAGCAGGCCCGTCAGCGCCTCGATGGCCACGTGGCCGCGCTTGGCCTGCACGGCGGCGGCCGAGAAGAAGGTCGCGCCGACGATCAGGAACACCGCCATCTCGTCCTGCCAGTCGGTGGGCTCGTGCAGGACGTAGCGGATGACGACGCTGTAGCTGAGCACCAGGCAGGCGCAGACCAGGGCGATGCCACCGAGCAGCATGATGACGTGATTGACGCCCTTCAGGGCCCGGTCGATGGTGCCGAGGAGCCCCGGAACCCGGGGCTCTGCCGTCGTGTGCGTCTCGGCGGCGGCCGAAGCCGCGTCGAAGGCGTGGCTCACGACACCTGCTCCGCCAGCTTGAGGAGCTCGGCGCAGCCGGCCGACTTGCCCGCGAAGTCCTTCCAGGCGGTCTCCCGGGCGATGTCGCGCCACTGGCCCAGGGTCTTCTCGTCGAGATTCTGGACCTTCGCGCCGGCCTTGGTGAAGATCTCCTCGACCTTGGTGTCGTCCGCCTTGGCCCCGGCCTGCCCGAACGGCTCGAGCTCGGCGCCGATGGCCATGATCAGGTCCTGCTGGTCCTTGGGCAGGCGCTCGAAGGCGAGCTTGGACATCATCAGCGGCTCGAGCATGAACCAGTAGGAGCGCTCGCGGCCCGAGGTCAGGGCCTTGCCCAGTTCCTCCAGGCGGAACGAGATCAGGCTGGTGGAGGAGGTGATGACCGCGTCGCACGCGCCGGTCTGCATGGCGGCGTAGGATTCGCTGGAGGGGATCGACAGGGTGGCGGCGCCGGCCTGCTTCATCATCAGGTCCATCTCGCGGGACCCGCCCCGGACCTTGAGGCCCTTGGCATCGGACGGTGCGAAGAGGGGACGCTCGCGGCTGGCGACGCCGCCCGCCTGCCAGACCCAGGAGACGAGGATGATGCCCTTGGCGTCGAGGATCTCGGTGAGTTTGCGACCCACCGGCGCCTTCTTCCAGGCGATGGCCTGCTCGTAGGAGCTCACCAGCGCCGGCATCAGGCCGATGTTCAGCTCAGGCACCTCGCCGCCCGCGTAGGGCGAGGGATAGAGCGACAGGTCGAGGGCGCCCTTCCGCATGGCCGCGAACTGAGCGTTCGTCTTCATCAGCGACGAGCCCGGGTAGACCTGCACCTCGAGGGCCCCCTTCGAGCGCTCGGCCAGGGCCATCGCGAACTTGCGGCACATGCGATCGCGGAAGTCGCCCTCGTCGATGGTGCCGCCGGGGAACTGGTGCGAGAGCTTCAGGGTGGTGGCAGCCTGGGCCCGCGAGCCCAGGGACAGGATGGCGGGGGCGGCGAGGCCGCCGGCGACGAGGGCACGGCGTGTCAGCATCATGGCGTGTCTCTCCCTGGGCCGGTGCCCGGCCGCTTCGTTTTGCAGCGCAGCATTTATACTGCGCTGCGACTTCGTTATACATGAAACGACGCCTTGTATATTTTGTCAACGCGATTGAATAATGGTGGACGCCTGATTTTCGCGAGTCGGCGGGATTAAAACGGGCCGGGATCTCAGCGCATGAACCAATCGCGCCGCCTCAGGCAGACCATCGAGACCGAGATCGTGGACGGACGCGTCGCCATCGGCGCGCGCCTCGACGAGACGGAGCTCGCCGAGCGCTTCGGGGTCTCGCGCACGCCGATCCGCGAGGCACTTCTGCAACTCGCCATGACGGGCCTCGTGGAGATCAAGCCCCGGCGTGGGGCCATCGTCAGCGCCCCCGATCCGCAACTCCTGATCGCCATGTTCGAGACCATGGCGGAGATCGAGGCCTCCTGCGGGCGGCTGGCGGCGCGCCGGCTCATCCCCGACGACGAAGCTGCGCTCAAGGCGGCCCTGGCGGCCTGCGCCGCCTCGGCCGCGGCCGGCGACCCCGAGACCTATTACGCGGAGAACTACGTCTTCCACACGGTGGTGTACCGGGCCTGCCGGAACGGCTTCCTGGAGGAGCAGGCGCGCCAGTTGCACCGGCGGCTCGCGCCCTTCCGACGGCTCCAACTGCGCGCCCGCAACCGCCTCGGCCAGTCCCTGGCCGAGCACGAGGCCATCGTGGCCGCCATCGTGTCGGGCGACGAGACCGCGGCCTCCGACCGGCTGCGGGCCCACGTCATCGTCCAGGGCGACCGCTTCTCGGATCTGGTGGCCGGCCTGCGCTCGATCAACGCCGCGGCCTGACCAACCGCGAGGACGTCGCCCCGATCTCAGCCCGGGGCGACAACACAACCGACGGATGTCGCCCGGTGGAAGGCAAGTCAATCTTAAGGGAGGCCTGCTAATCGAGACCTGCTCATTCTCGCCAAGCGGTCACCGGCTTTTCCCATGCGCCTCTCTCTCAAGTCGACCCTGATCGGCCTATTCGGTCTACTGGCGGTCATCACCACCGGGCAGGGGCTCGTCTCCTTGGCGAAGATGGATGCCATCGGCGACCGCATCACGGTTCTATCCGACAACGCCCTCCCCTCCGTCGATGCCGCCCATGCCATGAATGCCCTGGTGATGCGGATCCGGCTCTGGCAGTTCCGCTACGTCATCGCCGACACCGCCGAGGAGCGCACCAACAGCGTCGCGCAGGCGGCGACCCTGGCGACGGAACTGGAGACCCGGCGCGCGGCCTACCGGACGCTGGTGAGTTCCCGCGCCGAGGGCATCCTCTACGACGAGGTCAGCGCCAAGCTCGCCCAGATGGGCCAGGACTGGACCCAGCTCCAGGCCATCGATCCGACCCGGCGCGACGAGATCCTGATCCTGTTCCGGGGGCCGATGAACGCCAACTATCTCGCCACCAGCGCCAGCATGCGCAAGCTCGTGACGCTCAACGGCGAGGCCGGCGAGGCCGCCAAGGCGGCGGCGCGCGCGGAACAGGCGAGTGCCGTGCGGACCACCCAGGTCATGCTCGGGCTCTCCGTCCTGATGGCGCTGGCCGCCATGGCCTACACGATCCGCGGCATCACCCGGCCGCTGGGCGCGATGACGGCGGCCATGCGGCGCGTGGCGGACGGCGAGGCCGAGACCGAGATCCCGAGCGTCGGCCGCCAGGACGAGATCGGCGCCATGGCCGACACGCTCGAGACCTTCCGGGCCAACCTCCTGCGCAGCCGCGCCCTCGAGGACGAGACCCGCCTCGCCCGTGCCGGTGCCGAAGCGCAGCGCAAGGCCGCGATGCGCGAGATGGCCGACGGGTTCGAGGGCGCCGTCGGCGGCATCCTCGACCGGGTGACTGCGGCGGCGGGCCAGTTGCGTGGCACGGCCCAGAGCATGGCCAACACCGCCTCCGAGACGGCCCAGCAATCCAGCACGGTCGCGGCGGCGGCGGACCAGGCGGCCTCCAATGTCGGCATGGTGGCGGCCGCCGCCGAGGAACTCGGGGCCTCGGTCCAGGAGATCGGGCGGCAGGTCGACGGCTCCACGGAACTCGCCCAGCGGGCGGTGGACGAGGCCGCCCGGACCGCGTCGCAGGTCCAGGAACTCAGCGCCGCCGCCGCGCGGATCGGCGACGTCGTCGCCATGATCTCGACCATCGCGGGCCAGACCAACCTGCTGGCGCTGAATGCCACCATCGAGGCGGCCCGCGCCGGTGAAGCGGGCCGGGGCTTCGCCGTGGTGGCGGCCGAGGTCAAGGAACTCGCCAACCAGACGGCCCGGGCCACTGAGGAAATCAGCGGCCAGATCGGCCGAATCCAGGGTTCCACCGGCCAGGCCGTGACCGCGATCGAGGGCATCAGCGGTCGGATCCGCGAGATCAGTCACGTGGCCACCTCGATCGCGGCGGCGGTGGAGGAGCAGGGCGCGGCCACTCAGGAGATCGTGCGCAACGTCGGCGAGGCCGCCACCGGCACCGGCGAGGTCACGACCAACATCGCCGGGGTCGCCGGAGCGGCCGAGGCAACGGGGGCGGCCGCGTCGCAGGTCCTGGCCTCGGCCTCCGAGCTCTCGCACGAAGCCGAGCATCTCGCGCAGGAACTGGCACGCTTCCTCGGCACCGTCCGGGCGGCCTGACCGGACCCGGCGCGGGCGGGACCCGGAAACCCTCGAGGGCAACCGGTCCACCTGTCAGGGAGCGCCCGTCCGCGGGCCGGCCCTCCGTGCGGCCCGCGGGGGGCAAAGGTCGTCCGCCCGCGGGGGCGTCCCCGATGCGAGCGGCTCGGGCCGCGCTAGCCGACCGACCCGGCCGCCTCGCGCCGGGCGGCGCCGAAATTCTCGGCGATCACCGGGGTCCGGGCCCGGATGTGGGCGCGCATGAGCAGGGCCAGCGCATCGCCGTCGCGGGCACGCAGGAGCGAGATCATCCGCTCGTGCTCGGCCACCGACTGCGCCCACTGCTCCGGCGTCTGATGTACGGCGTAGCGTGAGCGCTGGATACGGCCCGAGAGGCTGTCGTAGATACCCCCGAGGGTGGCGTTGCGGCTGGCCCGCATGATGCCCTCGTGGATTTCCCGGTTGAGGGCGAAGTAGACCCCCTCCTCGCCGGCCCGCCAGGCCGCCACCATGGCCTCGTGATCGCGCGAGATGCCGTCGATCTCCGCATCGGTGATGATGCGGCAGGCGAGATCGGCGGCGGTGGCCTCCAGGCCGGCGATGACCTCGATCATCTCCTCGATCTCGGATTGCGACAGGCTGGCGACGCGGGCGCCGCGATTGGGCAGCAGCTCGAGCAGCCCCTCGGTGGCGAGGATCTTGATCGCCTCGCGCAGGGGCGTGCGCGAGATGCCGAAGCGCTCGGTCAGCTCGCTTTCGTTGATCCGCGCCCGTGGCTCCAGCTCACCCGCGCGGATGAGGTCGCGCATTCGGTCGACGACTTCATCGTGCAGATAGCGCCGGTTGATGCCGAGGCCCGGTTCGATCTTGTTCATGGGTCCACGACGTCTGGAAGAGGAATGAAAAATACTCCCTCTGGTAATCCGTCGACTCAGAATTGTCGAGGGATTGCGGAACTATAGCCCGGTTCCGCGCGGAGGCCGCCCGCGAAATCCACGCGATGCCACCGGGATGGCGGAGTCGCGTGTCTTCGAGTCCCTGGGGGCCACCGAATACCACCCCGCCCCGATCCGGCGGGGGCTTCTCTCAGCGCAGCTCTTCGTGCCAGGTCCGGCCGTCGCGCTCGATCAGCGCGATGCCGGCGGTGGGCCCCCAGCTTCCGGCGGCGTAGGGCCGCGGCGGCTCGGGCCGGTCGGCCCAGGCCTTCAGGAGGGAATCGGCCCAGGCCCAGGCGACCTCGACCTCGTCGCGGCGCATGAACAGCGTGGCGTTGCCGCGCACCACGTCCATGAGCAGGCGCTCGTAGGCATCGGGGTAGCGCTGCTTGAAGGTCTCCTCGAAGGAGATGTCGAGGTTGGTCGGCCGCAGCCGCATTCCGCCCGGACCCGGATCCTTGGTCATGACCTCGAGCTTGATCCCCTCCTCCGGCTGGAGCCGGATGACGAGGCGGTTGGGCTCGCGCCCGAAGGATTCCGCCGGGAAGATCGAGAACGGCGAGGCGCGGAACTGCACCACGATCTCGGAAAGCTTCCGGGGCAGCCGCTTGCCGGTGCGCAGGTAGAACGGCACGCCGGCCCAGCGCCAGGACTGCACCTCGAGCTTCAGGGCGACGAAGGTCTCGGTCCGGCTGTCGACGTCCCCGCCGAGGTCGGCGCGGTAGCCGTCCACCGGCTTGCCGTTGACGGCGCCCGCCGTGTACTGGCCGCGCACCGTCACGCTCTGCACGTCGTGCGGCGTAATGGGCTTCAGGGCCCGCAGAACCTTCAGCTTCTCGTCGCGCACAGAATTGGCGTCGAGGGAGAGCGGGCTCTCCATCGCCATCAGGCAGAGAAGCTGCAGCATATGGTTCTGAACCATGTCGCGCAGGGCGCCCGAGGTGTCGTAGTACCCTGCGCGGCCCTCGACGCCGACGGTCTCGCCCACCGTGATCTGGACGTGGTCGATGACGTCGGCCGTCCAGAGCCGCTCGAAGATGGTGTTGGCAAAGCGCAGGGCGAGCAGGTTCTGCACCGTCTCCTTGCCGAGATAGTGGTCGATGCGGAAGATCTGCTCCTCGGGAAACACCGTGCCGACCGCGTCGTTGATGGCGCGGGCCGATTTCAGGTCCTTGCCGATGGGCTTCTCCAGCACGACGCGGGACTTCTCGCCGATCAGGCCGTGCTTGGCGAGATTCTGGCAGATCGAGCCGTAGAGGTCGGGTGAGGTGGCGAGGTAGTAGGGCCGCACCTGGTCGGGGCGCTCGGCGAGCTTGGCGACCAGATCCTCCCAGCCCTCGTCGCTGGCTCCGTCGACGGCGACGTAGTCGAGGTGGTCGAGGAAGGCGGCGAGCTTGTCCTCGGTGATGTCGCCGGCCGGAACGAAGCGCTTGATGGCGTCGCGGGCGCGCTCGCGGAACGCCTCGGCGCTCATCTCCGAACGCGAGGCGCCGATGATCCGGCTCGTCCCGGGAATCTGTCCGTCCACGAAGCGGTAAAACAGGGCCGGCAGCAGCTTGCGCGTCGTCAGGTCGCCGGTGGCGCCGAAGACGACGCAATCGAAGGAGGCGACGGGGATAATGGTGGCCAAAGGCGGCTCCCGGTTTCCTGAGGGTCGACGGTGCCGGCACCCGAGCCGACCGATTCATCACCGTCGGGATTATACCCCTGCAGGAACCTCGCCAAGGCGGGTCGGCCCCGCGGCGGGGGCGGCGGGATCGGTTCCCTGGACAATCGCCCCTTGAACTCCCGATCGTCGCAACCTTGCGAGGGACAGCATCACAGATCGCGCATGAGCCCGACCGTTGTGGGCAGAACGCCTCGCCCATGCTGGCCGGCCGTATCACGGATCAGCTTGGAGAAGGCCCTGTAGCCATCCTTGCGTGTCGGATAGCCGAAGCGCGACGTCAGCCAGGCGTCGGGCTCCGACCCTTCCGCGACTCGCTGAACAGCGCCTTTCTTCTTCTCCAGACTTTCCCGGATACAGGGTCTCACAGACTCGATCGCGTCGAAGGATCCGTCCCTCATCATCGGTCAGGTCGGCGGACGTAGACCGAACAGCTCCCGCCCGTAACTGTCCGCGACGCGCTTGATCATCTCAGCGTCGGTCTTCCCGACATGCCTGTCGACGATATGGCGGTTGAGGTCGGGATCCTTGGCAAGCTCCGCTCCGGAGATCCGGTCCCGTTCCCGGCCCGCGGCAGGCCGTATCAAGGAATCGTCGCCGGCCCCGTCCGAGGTGCTGTCGCCGGACCATCGTCCGCCCTCACGGGTGCCGGCCGGGACGCGCGGCTGGAACGGGTTGAACACCTTGAGCGCCAGGCGCGCCCGGACGAGCTTCGCCTCGACATCGCGAGCGGCCAACGGCCAACGAAGCGCATTCACGGTGGTCGCCGGCAGACCCTCACGCATGGCCGTCCCCTGGTGCGAAAGCCATCCGAGGTCGTTCATTTTACCTGTGATAGCAATATGTTCTTATCCACTCGGCGGTCCGTCGGCCCACTCCGCGCAAGCGCTTCGGCCGCCCGGACGACAGTCTCGGCTGCGGATCCGCGGCGGCCGAACGGCGTGCTCCCGGGTCAGATCGATCGCCCGCGCCTTCGCGGATCCGGGATCGCCTCTCGGAGCCAGACAAATCGCCTGCGAGACACCCCTCGTGTCAGCGCCCCGTAGAGAACGCCCGGAACGCCTCAGCGTGATCCGGGTGCCAGCGCGACAGGGCGGGACGGTTCTCGATGATGTCGCCGGCCGCCCAGGCGATGCGGCGCTCGTCCTGCGCCCGCGTGGTCTCGTTGTCCGGGCAAAGAATGTAGAAGTCGCCGGCCTCCAGCCCCTCCAGCATGAAGGCGACGGTCTCCTCCGGCGTCCAGGCGCCCGCGGGCTTCTCTTCCACCCCCCGCGCTTTGGTGAGGCCCGTATAGACGAAGCCCGGAATCAGCAGGTGCGCGCTGACGCGGGCGCCCGCGCGGTCGCGCAGGTCGTGGGCCAGGGCCTCGGTGACGACCTTCACCCCCGCCTTCGAGACGTTGTAGGGCGTATTGCCGGGCGGGGTGGTGATGCCCTGCTTCGAACCCGTGACCACGATGGCGCCGGGCTCGGCCCCGGCGATCATCGCCGGCGCGAAGGCCTGGATGCCATTGATGACGCCCCAGAGATTGGTGTCGAGGATGCGTGCCCAGGTCTCGGGGGTCGAGAACAGCTGTCCCCCCGCCTCGATCCCGGCATTCAGCATGACCACGGCCGGCGCGCCCTCCGCACAGGCCGCCGCGCACAGGGCCGCGACGGCCTCGGGCCGTGCCACGTCCGTGGCCATCGCGTGGACGGACGCCGCAGTCCCGTCGCGCGCGACCTCGGCGCGGGCCGAGTCCAGCGCCGCGCCCGGCAGGTCGGCAAGCCAGACCCGCATGCCCGCCGCGGCGAAACGGCGAGCCGCCGCGAGCCCGATGCCGCTCGCCGCCCCGGTGACGACGGCGGTCCGTCCCGCCTGAATTGCCGGATGGTTGGTCATGGCCGCTCCTGCTCTGCCGTGTCCTGCTCTGCCGTTCCAGGGCGGGAGTTAGGGCAGGTGCCGGCGTCCGTCACGGCACGAGAGGAGATTGGTAACCCTCTGCACGCATGGTCGGGGAGACATTGCACTCGAAAGGTTCGCGATGCTTTCGCGCCACAGGACCGTCGTTCTCCGCCCGCACCGCCTCCGCGCGGGCCTGTCGCCCCTGGCCCTCCTCTGGGCGCTGGGCGGCGCCGCGACATCTCAGGTCTCCGGCGTACCCGAAGCCCCCTCGCCCGCGAAGGCTCCGAAGGTCGAGAGCCTCACCACCACCGCCCCGGCGACGCCCGCCGTCCAGGCGATCGCCCCGAGCGCGGGCGAGGCCAGCGCCACCCCAGCCGTCCCGGCCAAGAAATCCCGCGAACTGCCGCCGCTCGTGGTGGCCCGGGTCTCCGCCGACCCGGTGCCGACCCTCAGTCCCGCGACGTTCCTCGACACCCTGCGGATGGCCGACCGCTATCAGGCCATGGTGGATGCCGGCGGCTGGACCGCGCTGCCCGCCGATCTCGTGGTCAAGCCCGGCGCCAGCCATCCGGCCATTCCGGCCCTGCGCAAGCACCTCGCGCTCGTCGGCGACCTGCCTCCCGATGCCCCGATGAACGACCAGCTCGACGCCTCCCTGGTGGCGGCCGTGAAGGCATTCCAGGCCCGACACGGCCTGCCCGAGACCGGGTTGATCGGGCGCCAGACGGTGGCGGCGCTCAACGTGCCGGCGGCCACCCGCCAGCGCCAGCTCGCCGCCTCCGCGGCGCGCCAGATCGGCTCGAACTTCGCCTATGGCGATCGCTACGTGGTGGTGAACATTCCCTCGGCCACGGTGGAGGCGGTGGACCATGGGGTCGTGGTGCGCCGCTACGTGGCGGTGGTCGGCAAGCCCGACAAGGCGACGCCGCGGATCGAGGCCCGCATCACCGACGTCAACCTCAATCCGACCTGGACCCTGCCGGTCTCCATCATCAAGAAGGAGATCATTCCGAAGATGCGCAAGGATCCCGGCTACCTCGCCCGGGAGCGCATCCGCATCCTCGGTCCCGGTGGCGTCGAGGTCGACCCCACCGCCATCGACTGGTCGAGCGAGAAGGCGGCCAACTACACCCTTCGGCAGGATTCCGGCCTGGACAATTCCCTGGGCCAGGTGCGCATCGACATGCCGAACAAGCAGGCGGTCTACATGCACGATACGCCGTCGAAATCGCTCTTCGCCCGCGAAGTGCGGTTCCATTCCCATGGCTGCGTGCGGGTCGCCCAGGTGAAGGAACTCGCCGGCTGGCTGCTCGAGGGCACGCCGGGTCCCAACGGCACCGGCTCGACCTGGGGACCGATCGAGATCGAGACCAGCATCGCCACGAACGAGCGCCTGGACATCAAGCTGCCGAAGCAGATCCCGGTGACCTTCGTGTATCTCACCGGATACGCAACCCCGGATGGCCGCGCCCATTTTCGCGACGACATCTACGGCATCGACAGCCCGGCGGTGCCGATGCCGGACGTGGCGGCGACGGGCACCATCGCGCCGCCGTCGGTGACCGTGCCCGCGACGACCAAGGCTTCCACCGCCGGGTCCGCATCCGCCCGAGCCCCGGGCGACAAGCCGTCCCCCGTCACGCCAACTCTCGCCAAGCCATCTCTTGCCAAGTCGCCTCTCGCCAAGCCGGTCGAGGCCGCTCCGGTCCCACCCGGGCTCGTGCCGAAGGCATCGGCTCAGAAGGGTGCCGTCCCCGGTGCGGCCCCGGCGCAGAGTTCCGGCAAGACAGCCGCCCCACGGCCTGCACGTGCCGGTGCCGACCAGGCGGCCGGTGATCCGGTCCCGCCGCGATCGATCCCCAGCCGCGCGGCGCTCCCCCCGACCGACTGAACCCGCGCCGGACCCTCTCCCCCCGGAAGACTCGCCAGACCCGAAGGGGGGCCGCCTTGCTCCGGCGGTCCCCTCCGGCCGTCGCCTCGCGTCCGTTCCAGCATTCCCGGGAGACGACGCGCGGTTGACAAACCCCGAGGTCATTGGCAATTGCCATGTTATAACATATCAAAAAAGGTCCGCGATGCCGCGTTCCGACCTCCGTCTGCCCGGCAACCGTTCGATCCGAACCGGTTCAACGCCTTCGTGGGCGCGACCTAGCCCCAGCTGATCCGCACCGAGGGCCCTTTCCGGCTCACCTCGCGACCCGACCGGGTGGGCGGATTCTCCCTGGCCGGGGCCGTGGCACGGGTCTCCGCCATGGGCTTCCGGTGGCAGGCCGTTCCGCGCGCGCCTCGACGGGGTCTGGAACGAGACCTGGGGGGACCGGCGCCAGGAACGGGTCTTCCTCGGCACGAGCCTGGACGAGACGGCCATCCGGGCCGCCCTTGATGCCTGCACGATCGATACGGGGCCGGACCGGGGCGCCTTCGATGCCGCCCCCGATCGCGGACTGCCCGATCCGTTTCCGGTCTGGCAGCGGCGCGCCTGAGCTGCGTGCCTGTCCGGTCGCCCGCAACGGGGCGACCGGCTGGGTCGGCGATCAGGAATCGAGGCCGCCGTCCTCGTCGATGTCGACCAGGAACACGATGTCGGCATCCTCCTCGTCCGCGTCGTCCGCCTCGTCGTCGTTCGAGGCCTCGGCGTGGCGGGCATCCGGCTCGTAGGGCTCGTCCTCCTCGGAATCGTCCTCGGCGAGGGCGTCCTCGAAGATCTCGATCTCTTCCTCGGTGGCCGCCCGGACCTTGAGCGGGGAGGTGCCGTTCCACAGCACCTTGCCGTCGCTCTTCATGGTCTGGATGTCGTCCTTGAAGCCATCGCAGGTGAAGAGGTCGTTGGCGACCTCCTCGGAGCCGTTGATGACCGCGATGGCCACGCCATCGATCTCGAGTGTGAACATCGCGAATCCTTGTTGTCTGCAGCCTCGGGGCCGCCGTCCGTGTAGGGGCGAACGAGGCGGAGGCCAAGGCCCGGAAGACCGGGGGTTGGTTTGCGGTGGGTGGCCGGGCCTCAGGCGCCGCCGCTCGCCCGGGCAATGGCCCGCTTGACCACGCCCTGCACGTCGGGATTGGACAGGAACAGGTCGTGGTTGATGAGGCCGCCGCCGTAATCGGAGGCGTCGGCCACGCGGACGCCCAGGGCTTCCAGGCGCTCGCGGTCCGCCGCGCCGGCCCGCACGATGCCGCCCGCGATGGCGCCGGAGAGTTCGAGGGCGCGGTCGTTCGTCGACGAGATCACGGTGATCTTGTGCACGTCCGGTCCCATCCGCTCCACCGCGCTGGTGAAGAGGTCGATGTCGATGTCGGGGGCGGCCAGCACCACCGCGCCGATGCGGGCCATGGCGGCCTCGCCGGCCTCGGCCCGCAACATGCGCAGGGTCTCCAGGGTCAGCAGCGTGCCCATGGAATGCGCGACGATGTTGATGCGTCCGCCCGAGGGGGAGTTCGCCAGCGCCTTCAGCAGGTCCTCGAAACCGTCGCGCGACCACAGGGCGCTCTCGCGGTCGTAGCCGTAATCGAAGGTGGCGGCCGCCGAGGGCCAGGTGAACAGGGCCGAGGCCCCGCGGAAGCGGATGCCGTCAGAGAGCTTGGCCGCACTCAGGGCCGCCGACTGGAAGCTCTCGCGGTAGCCGTGGACGTAGATCAGCACGTCGCGCCCTAAAGCCGCCTGGGCGAAGGCGGCTGCCGCCCCCGCGCCGGTCTCGACCTGCGGCACCGCCGTCACGGCCCAGTCGCCCGTCACCACGGAGGAGACCTTGCCGATCAGCGAGCGGTCGGGTGCCGACAGGCGCACCTCGGCGAAGCTGAGGCCGCGGCCGCGCTCGGAGGTGAAGTAGGGGCTCTTGGGGGGCGAACCGACGGGCTTGCGCGTGGTGGCCACGAGCAGCACCGGGCTGACGTCGAGGGCCGACTGGCGCTCCGGCGCGCCGCCGCCCACCGCATCGGTGACGAGTCCGTCGGCGACGCAGCCGGCCAGTCCGGGCGTCAGGCCGGCCACCCCCGAGAGGGCGGCGAAGCGCAGCAGGGCGCGACGGGTGGGAGGCTGGGGTCGGATCATGGCTCGGATCATGTCGTGCAAGGCGGCCCTGAACGTGGTGGCCCCGGGACGGGCGCAACGCGTCAGTACCCTGTCGATCAGGATCGTGACCATGGCGGGGCGGAGGCGTGGCCGTGGCGATGTGGATTGCGGGCAGAGGCGGGCCTGTGGCCCCCGCCCCACAGGGTGGCACGCCTCCGGATCGCGCCGGTTTGCGGCGGAAGCGCCCGCGCGCCGGACCGCCCCCCTCGACGAAACCGGGCCGGACCGGCAAAGAAGACAACCATGGCCGCCTCCCCCGCACCCGCCCTCGACATCGATGCCCTGCGCGAGCGGCTGCTCGCCGGAGACCGGGCCGCCCTCGCGCGGGCGATCACGCTGGCCGAATCGAAGCGGCCGGACCACCGGGCGGCGGCGCGCGGCCTCATCGACGCGGTGCTGCCGCGGACCGGCACGGCGATCCGCGTCGGGATCACCGGCGTACCCGGCGTCGGCAAGTCGACCACCATCGACGCGCTCGGGGCCAACCTGACGGCGGCCGGGCTCAAGGTGGCGGTGCTGGCCGTCGACCCGTCCTCCACGCGCACCGGCGGCTCCATCTTGGGCGACAAGACCCGGATGGCGCGCCTCGCCCTCGACCCCAACGCCTTCATCCGCCCCTCCCCCTCCTCCGGCACCCTCGGCGGCGTAGCGGCCAAGACCCGCGAGACCATGCTGCTCTGCGAGGCGGCGGGGTTCGACGTCATCCTGGTGGAGACCGTGGGCGTCGGCCAATCCGAGACGGCGGTGGCGGACCTGACCGACTTCTTCCTCGTCCTGATGCTGCCGGGGGCCGGCGACGAACTCCAGGGCATCAAGAAGGGCATCCTCGAACTCGCCGACATGATCGCGGTGAACAAGGCCGACGACGGCGAGGGCGAGCGCCGGGCCAGCGCGGCCGCTTCGGAGTATCGCGCCGCCCTGCACATCCTCTCCGCACCGAGCTCCACCTGGACGCCCCCGGTGGTCACGATCTCGGGCCTGAACAACAAGGGCCTCGACGGCCTGTGGGAGCGGATCGTCGACCACCGCAACAAGCTCACCGCCACGGGCGAGATCGCCGCGAAGCGCCGGACCCAGGACGTGAAGTGGATGTGGGCCCTCGTGCACGAGCGCCTGCACCAGCGCCTCGTCGGCTCGGCCGAGGTGCGCCGCCAGACGGCGGAGGCCGAGGCGGCGGTCGGACGCGGGGATGCCTCGCCCGCCGCCGGGGCGGAGGCCATCGCCACCCTGATCGGTCTCTGACCCGCATGCCGAGACCGCTGCTGATCACCGGCTTCGGTCCGTTTCCCGGCGTGCCGCGCAATCCGAGCGCGGCCCTGGCCCGGCGCATCGGTGCCCTCGCGCCCCTGAAGCTCGGCGGCATTCCGGTGCGCGTGCTGATCCTGCGCACCACCTACGCGGCGATCCCCGAGAGGCTGGAGCCGGCACTCGCCGAGGCGCCCGCCGCGATCCTCATGCTCGGCGTCGCGACCCGCGCCAAGCGGGTCCGGGTGGAGGTGCAGGGCCGCAACCGCACGAGCCGGCTCTTTCCCGATGCCTCCGGCCGGATCGCGTCGCGCCTGACCCTCGAGCCGGATGGCCCGCCCGCGCGCCGCTCACCCGCGGCGGCCCCCGCCCTCGCGACGCTGCGCAGGCACGGGATCGCGGCGATTCCCTCGCGGGATGCGGGACGCTACCTCTGCAACGCCAGCTACTTTCGCGCCCTGCGCGATGCGCCCCCGGCGCTGTTCGTGCACATCCCGCTCCCGCCCCGGACGCAGCGCCCCGCGAAGGCACCCGTGCGGCCGCGGCGCGAGGCCCCGGGAGAGCGTCTCGCCCGAGCCTGCACGGAGGTGGCGCGTCGCCTCGTGGTCCGCGGCCTGGCTGGCGGCTGAGCGGCGCGCGACAGGGCCCTTTGCCGGCACCGGAAGATTTTCACCCTCGGGCATGGGTCTCCTTCGCGCCGTCGGGCGTTCTGTGAACGTCGGATGCGGGCGCCCCCGACCCCGGACGGGTGGCCCGCATCATCCGCGTTCAGGAGAGAGACCATGGTCGATACGGATCGCATCGTCGGCACCGCCAAGGAGTTCGGCGGCAAGGTTCAGGGCGCTGCGGGAGACCTCGCGGGGTCCTCGCGCACCTCCGCCGAGGGCCGCTACCGCGAGGCCGAGGGTCGCGCGCAGGACATCTACGGACAGGCCAAGGACACCCTGCGCGACGTGGCCGACAACGTCTCGGATTACGCCGGCGACGCCTACGAGCGCGGCGGCACCTACCTGCGCGACGGCAGCCGGGTGGTGGGTCACCGCGTCGAGGAGAACCCGTTCATCGCCCTGGTGATCGCGGGCGCCGTCGGCTACGGCCTCGCCCTGCTGCTGCACGGGCGCCGCTAGAACCCAGCCCCGCTCCGTCCCGCTCCGACCGCCGTCGCGGCGGGACGGAGCGGGGCGGCCATGCGGGACCGCGCTACTGCGCCGTCCAGCCGCCATCCATGGCCATGTTGGCGCCGGTGATCTGGCTCGCCGCATCGGAGGCCAGGAACACGGCCAGGGCCGCCACCTGGTCGATGGTGACGAACGCCTTCGTGGGCTGCGCCTTGAGCAGCACTTCGTTGATGACCTCGTCCTTGGTCATCCCGCGCGCCTTCATGGTGTCGGGGATCTGGCTCTCGACCAGGGGCGTCCAGACATAGCCCGGCGAGATGCAGTTCACCGTGATGCCGTGCGTCGCGAGTTCGAGAGCGGCCGTCTTGGACAGGCCGACGAGGCCGTGCTTGGCCGCCACGTAGGCGGACTTGAAGGGCGAGGCGACCATCGAGTGCGCCGAGGCCGTGTTGATGATGCGGCCCCAGCCGCGCTGCTTCATGCCGGGGATCGCGGCCCGCATGGTGTAGAAGGCGGAGGACAGGTTCAGGCTGATGATCTGCTCCCACTTCTCGGGCGGGAAGTCCTCGATCGGCGAGACGTGCTGGACGCCGGCATTGTTCACGAGCACGTCCACGGAGCCGTAGGTCTCCTCCGCCAGTCGGATCAGCCCCTCGATCTCGGCGGGCTTGGTCAGGTCGGCCGGCGAATAAGCCGCCTTCACGCCGAACTCGGTTTCGATCCCGGACCGCGCCGCCTCGATATCCTCGGGCTTGCCGAAACCATTGAGGACGATGTTGGCTCCCTCCTTGGCGAAGGCGCGGGCGCAGGCCAGGCCGATGCCGCTGGTGGAGCCGGTGACGACGGCGGACTTGGATTTCAGGATCATGGAAGCCTCCTAGGGGCAGTCTTCGACGAGGGGGACCCAAGCGCGCCGGACAGGCGCGCGGTCGAACAAAGCCTGAGCGCGGTGGCCGGTCCGGGCAGGGTCGGGCACGACGCGGGACGTCTGGTCGATCAGGCGAGATAATCGTGCAGCACCTGCCCGTAGGGCAATGTGAAGTCGACGACCATGTGCCGGCCGCCGACGATGCGGCGCACGGGCAGGTCGGCCACCCGGCAGTTCACGTGCGGGATCAGGTGAAGGCGGGCCTCCCCCTCCCAGGCGCCGTGGACGGTGATGTCCTCCAGGCGATAGCCGACGAGTTGCGCGACCTTCGGGCCGCCGCCGACATCCGGCAGCAGCTTGAGGTTGACGTTGAGCTTGCCCAGGCCCTGCTTCACCGCGGCGAGATCGTGCTCCAGGCTCCGATGCTTGTAGGTCATGGTGCCCATCGCGACCCGCTCGTCGTCGTAGTGCAGCGTGCCCGTGAGGGTGTCCTTGGTGAGCTTGAGGCGGGGCACGCCCCACTTCTTCGGGAAGCCCCAGATCTCGCGCCCGGCCGTGATCGGCGGCTCGTCGTCGAGGTACATTTGGATCGAGAAGTTGCAGGGCTCGCCGTTGAAGCTGGCGAGAGCTCCCGAGCCGCTCTCCTCGTAGTCGCCGAACCCGGAGGAATCCGGCATCTTCATCCACTCGTAGTAGACGAGGTTGTCCGGGTGCGGCTCCAGGGGCTCGGGCAGGGCCCGACGCAGGGCGTCCGCATCGGTCTCATAGGTCACGATCAGGTATTCGCGCCGCAGGAAGCGATACGGCCCGCGCGGGTAGCTCGGGCTGAAGGCGGGCATCGAGGGCGTCTCGAGGATCTCGTCGCGGGTCACGGGCTCGTCTCCCTGGGGGTGAAGGGCGTTCAGTCCTGCGCGGCGCGGGTCAGGTCGAGCACGCAGATGCCGCTCGCGTCGGGCCGGCGGTCGTGCCAGGCGGGCGCTCGCAGGGACCGGCGCATGTCGTCGAGCCCCGCGGCCCAGTGCTCCAGCATGGTCGTGCGCGAGAACTCGTAATCCTTCGAATTCCCCTCGTAGGCCTTGCGACGGTAGATCAGCTGCATGATCGTCACGACGTTGTCGTGACTGATCCCTCGCAGAAACTCGACATCGGGGTCGCCGAGCCATTCGGGCGGCAGCTTGGCCAGGAGGCTGCGCGTGGCGGCCTTGGCCTTGCGGATCTCCAGGCTCATGTCGGTGTTGAGCCGGGTCCGGCTGGAGAAGCGGATGTCCTTCTCGCGCTCGGCCGCGTCGATCAGGGTCCGGGGCATCGCTCCGCGCGCGGAGAACAGGTCCACCTGGAACACCATGAGGTCGCGCCCGCGCTCCTCGTCGAGGACGTATTGCAGCGGCGTGTTCGAGACGATGCCGCCGTCCCAGTAGGGCTCGCCCTCGATGGTGACCGGCGGGAAACCCGGGGGCAGGGCACCGGAGGCCATGATGTGCTCGGGCGTGATCCGGTCCCGCCGGGTGTCGAAGTAGGCGAAGTTTCCGGTGCGCACGTTGACGGCGCCGACGCTGAGGCGGGTCGGCCCCGCGTTGATCAGGTCGAAATCCACGAAGCGTTCGAGGGTCGCGCGGAGCGGGGTCGTCTCGTAGTAGCTCAGCGCCTCCGGCGCGCCGGCCGGATAGAAGCCGGCGGGCGGAAAACGGGGCGTGAAGAAGCCGGGCACCCCGAAGGTGGCGATCCAGCCCGCGCTCGCCTCGTTGAACGCTGCCCGGGCCCTCTCGCCGGGAAACCAGGGCGCTCCCGTCACCCCGGAGGAGACGAGCTCCCAGAAGGCTCTCATTCGCTCCACGCGCCGCTCGGGCGGGTTTCCCGCGATGAGCGCCGCGTTGATGGCTCCGATGGAGATTCCCGCGACCCAGTCCACCGCGTGGCCCTGGGCCGCCAGCGCCTCGTAGATGCCCGCCTGGTAGGAGCCGAGCGCCCCGCCGCCCTGGAGCACGAGAACGTTGGTTTCGCCGCTGGGAAATGCCGACACGACAGGCCCTCTCGCGATATGGACCACCCACCGCCTCGGGGATCCCGCGAGTCGTCCCGCCAACGGCGAGGCGCCAACCCACGGTTGCCCGGTGCGTGCGGCGCACCATGACGCAAGCCCGGGGCGACCGCCATCCATCGGATGGGACGAAGCGGCTCGGTTGTCAGGCCCTCGATCTTCGCCCAGCGGCGCCCGGCTTCGGCGGCAGGACCGCCCGGTCGGGTTGGCCGCCGAAACGGTGAGACATGGCTGTCTGGCGGGAGGGTCTGACGAGGGTGTCCGGCGAGCGCGTCGGCAGAGAGTGCCGGGCCGGATTCGCGTCCGAGGCCCTCGACACCTGGGCCGAACGTCCGGCCGAACCGCGCCCGCGAGTCTCGCGGTCGGGCCCGACCCGGGCCCTGTGGACGGTTGACAGGCGGAGTTCCTTCGCCAACACCCCCCGCCCAGTCGCGGCTTTTCCCGCACGCCCTCCGCCGCCATCGTCCCTGACCCGGCCGCCCCGCGCGCGATGGCGACGAACAAGGATCCCTGACCCATGTCGGTGACGCGCTCCTATCTCGACTTCGAGAAGCCGGTGGCCGAGCTCGAATCCAAGCTGGAGGAGCTGAAGACCATGGCCGCCCGCGACGGTGCGGTCTCGATCAGCGAGGAGGTCGGCCGCCTGGAGGCCAAGGCCGCCTCCGCCCTCTCGGACATCTATGCCGGGCTGACCCCGTGGCAGAAGACCCAGGTCGCCCGCCATCCGCAGCGGCCGCACTTCATCGATTACTGCGCCGGCCTGATCACGGATTTCAGCCCGCTCGCCGGGGACCGCGCCTTCGGTGAGGACCAGGCGATCGTGGGCGGCTTCGGACGCTTTCGCGGCCGTCCGGTCTGCGTGCTGGGCCAGGAGAAGGGCTCCACCACGGAGACTCGCCTGCGGCACAATTTCGGCATGGCCAAGCCCGAGGGCTACCGCAAGGCCGTGCGCCTGATGGAGCTCGCCGATCGCTTCGGCCTGCCCGTGCTGGCCTTCGTCGACACCGCCGGCGCCTTCCCGGGCATCGAGGCGGAGGAGCGCGGCCAGGCCGAGGCCATCGCCCGCTCGACGGAGGCCTGCCTCGCCCTCGGCGTGCCGAATGTCGCGGTGGTCATCGGCGAGGGCGGCTCGGGCGGCGCCATCGCGCTCGCCACCGCCAACCGGGTGCTCATGCTGGAGCATGCGATCTACGGCGTGATCTCGCCGGAGGGCGCGGCCTCGATCCTGTGGCGCGACCAGGGTCGCGCGTCGGACGCCGCCACCGCCATGAAGATCACCGCCCAGGACCTGCTGCGCCTCGGCATCATCGACGGCATCGTGCCCGAAGCGACGGGCGGGGCCCATCGCGGACGCGAGGCCGCGATCGAGGCGACGGGGGCCGCCATCGAAGCCGCCCTGGTGGAGTTCCAGGGGCTCGGCCCGGACGAGATCCGGGACCGGCGCGCGGCGAAGTTCATGGAGATCGGTCGGAAGCTCTAAGATCGCGACACTCCGCCGCAGATCGAGGCGGGAACCAATGGGCCCGTCGGCTTGCCGGCCGCTGCCAAGGTTTCGCCACATCGACGCGCGGCGGAGCGATGGCGAAAAACCTGCGAAATCAATCCGTTTCCTTCCCGCCCGCCCGACGCGGCGTCAAATGCGGCGAGATCGCGTCGACGGGCCGGTGATGTCCGCAATCCACATCCCGCCCGGGCCGCCGCGGCCGTCTCCTTGCGGTAACAACCGGGTAAGTTTAACGACGCTAAGGGGTTGGGGAGTGGCATGCCACGGGCGTGAGCCCGGGGCTGCGTGACTGAGGATAGGTTCCCCATGGCTATGCGCCCGCTCGTGGCCGCCGGTTTCGCTCTGCTCGCCCTGTCGCTCGGCGCCTGCCAGGACGGTTCGACGGGCGGTGGCGTTCCGCTGCGGGCCCTGGCCCCGGTGCCGCCGAAGACCCTCGCGCTGATGGCCCAGAAGGGCATGTCGCAGAGCGATCCCATCCTGATCCGTGCCTACAAGCGGGAAGCGGAGATGGAGGTGTGGAAGCGCGGGACCAACGGCCAGTACGCCCTGCTCAAGACCTTCCCGATCTGCCGCTGGTCGGGCCAGCTCGGCCCGAAGACCAAGCAGGGCGACCGTCAGGCGCCCGAGGGCTTCTACACCGTGACGCCGGGTCAGATGAACCCGAACTCGTCCTACTATCTCTCGTTCGACACTGGCTATCCGAACGCCTACGACCGAGCAAACGGGCGCACCGGCAACTACATCATGGTGCACGGCACCTGCTCTTCGTCGGGCTGTTTTGCCATGACCGACGAGTCGATGGGCGAGATCTACGCCCTGGCGCGCGATTCCTTCGCCGGCGGCCAGCGCGCATTCCAATTTCAGTCGTATCCGTTCCGGATGACGGCGACCAACATCGCCAAGTTCCGCAACGACCCCAACGCGCCGTTCTGGAAGAACCTCAAGGAAGGCTCCGACTACTTCGAGGCCCTGCGCGAAGAGCCGCGGGTCGGCCTGTGCGGAACGAAGTACGTCTTCGGCGGCGCCGACGCGGCGGCCGGCTCCTGCACCCCCAAGGTCGAGCCCCAGGTGGCGGAGAAGCGTGAGCGCGACAACCGCGAGATCGCCGACCTGATCGCCAAGGGCGCGCCCGCGACCCGCTTGGTCTACGACGACGGCAGCCAGAACCCGGTGTTCCGCGGTCCGCAGACGCCCGCCAGCACTCTCACCTTCGCGAGCCTCGGCAAATCGACCTCCGAGCCCGAGCTGCCGTACGATCCCAAGGAATATGCCCAGCACAAGCTCGGCGACGTCAGCCGCCCCGAGAGCTTGGCCGCCGGCGAGCGCGAGATCGAGGTCGACGCCAAGGGCCGTCCGGTGATGATGGCTGCGGCCGCTCCGATCCCCACCAAGGCCGCCGCCGCGAACCTCGCCCGGAAGGGCGCCGCGCCGTCAGCCAAGCCCGAGCCCGTGGTGGCCGAGCCGGCCAAGCCCGCCCGGGTGATGGTGGCCGACGCCGAGGGCGATCCAGCCGCCTACAAGAAGCTGATGGGCAACCTGTTCAGCAACGGCGCCCCCGCGACCCCGGCCGCCGACGCCGCCACCGTCCCGGCCGTGGCTGCAGCCGAGCCGGAGCCCGTCGCGGCCAAGCCTGCGGCTAAGCCCGCGCCCGCGAAGGCGGCTCACGCTGCCCTCGCCCCGGCCAAGGGCGGCAAGCCGGACGAGGACAAGGCGGCGAAGCCGGCCCACAAGACCGCCTCGGCGGCCATGACTGCGTCGCCGAAGACCACCGGCTCCACCACGCCCAAGAATTGAGGCGCGGAATCGTCTTGAGCCGAGTTGCCCCGGTTCAGCGCGTGCCGAGGAGCATGGCGCCGAAGCCGAGGAAGATCCCGCCGGTGATCCGGTCGAAGGCCCGCCGCAGCGCCGGACGGGTCAGGGATGCGGCGAGCCGGCGGCCGCCGAGGGCGTAGACCCCGTACCAGAACAGCTCCGCCGCCGCGAAGGTGACGACCAGGATCGCGAATTGCGGGGCCTGCGGCCGCGTCGGCTCGACGAATTGCGGCAGGAACGCGCTGGCGAACAGCAGGAGCTTGGGGTTGCTCAGGCCGATCAGCAGCCCGTCGCGGTAGAGACGACCCAGCCCGACCGGCGCCGGGATCCCCGCAGGGCCGGGGATCTCCAGCGCTCCGTCCTGCCCGCGCCAGGCCCGGACGCCGAGCACGACGAGGTAGGCGACTCCGGCGTAGCGCAGGCCATCGAACAGGACCGGCGAAGCCAGGAGGACGGCGCTCAGTCCCGCGGCGGAGGCCACCAGCACGAGGACCACGGCGCTGAGGCATCCGGCCATGGCGGCGAGGCTGCGGCGCCAGCCGACGCGGACGCTGCGCGCCAGGATGTGCAGCATGTTCGGCCCCGGCGTGCCGGACAGGAGGAAGACGGCGCTGAAGAACAGCCACCAGGTCTGGAAGGTCACGGCCGGTCTCCCGATCGAGGGCGCGCGCCCCGGGCGCGATACCGGCAATCTCCTAGCAAACGGCGCCCGGGTCGGCGCCCGGCCGGGACGCGGGGCAGCCCGGCGCCCAACGAAAAAGGGCCCCGCGAGGGACCCTTCTCCAGATCGGTCAGACCGATCGACCGATCACATGCGGTGCATCATCCGGCGCTCCATGCGACGGTGCATCATGCGGCGCTCCATGTGACGGCGCATCATGCGACGCTCCATGCGACGGTGCATCATGCGACGCTCCATCCGGCGCTCCATGCGCATCTGAACGGTGGACACCGTCTCGGGGGCGGTCACGCCCATCGGGGTGCCCGGCGCGGCCGAGGCGGAGGTGGCGAGGCTGGCACCGCCGAGCGAGGCGAGCACGGCGAAAGCAAGGGTCAGTTTCCTCACGTGTAGACTCCCATTCTCTTTTGGCCGAGCGCGGCACCCGGTTGGTTCTCTCGCGCACGAGGCCGAGAAATTTGTGTCGCGCACCGGAGTGAGCGGCAGGCCCCGTTCCGACCTGCCGCTGACAACACCTGAGTCAGAGATTCGTTTCCTCGAAAGCGCGCACCCACTCAGCACAAATTCCGGAGCGGACGATATCGTCGAGGGTAAATTCTACCACCGGGATCGGCATCATCCGACTTTTGATCAGGTGGATCACCGTGCGAAGGCCCGACGTCTCGCGTAAGTCCGTCTGGGAGACGTCGCCGTTGATGATCACCTGGCAATCGTCGCCGATGCGGGTGAGGAACATCTTGATCTCGGCGGTAGTGGTGTTCTGCGCCTCGTCGAGGATCACGAGGCAGTTCTTGAAGGTGCGCCCACGCATGACCTCGAAGGGCACCACCTCGATGTCGCCGGTCTTCACCGCGATCTCGAAGGCGGCCTCGCCCATGCGCTCCTTCATGGTCTCGGTCAGGGGCGCAACCCAGGGGGCGATCTTCTCTTCCAGCGTTCCGGGGAAGAAGCCGAGGGAGCGGCCGGATGGCACGTTCGGCCGGGTGATGATCACCTTGGCGATACGGCGCTGGCGGAGTTGATCGGCGGCGCGGGTCCCGGCGATGAAGGTCTTGCCGGTGCCGGCGGGGCCGAGAACGATAACCTGTTTGTGAAGGGCAAGGGCGTCGAGGTACTGCGCCTGCCGGTCGGTGAGGGGCTGGATCGGACTGAGATTGCGTTCTTCGTCGAAGCGGGTCTTGTGCAGCCGGACCGGACGGTCCTCAACGAGTTCAAGTCGTGCGCGGCGTCTCTTCATCGATCAACACTCCAACCGGACTTGCCAACCTGGATTTAATCTGAGCCTGACTTGCTGAACTTGCTTCGCATCACTTGTGACTGATCCCGTTTCGGCGATCCTTTCGACCTCGCCCGCTTCACAGCCAATCCGGAGACCGCCCTCAAGTTCCGGGCGGGTCCCTCAAGGCTGTGGATTCCCGATACGGCCCCGATGACCGCAGGACGTTGCGTTGCACGCACCATGCCGCGCCGGGCGCGACAGGGGCGTGACAACAACTATTCTTGAAAATGATGTAAAAAGTCTGCGCCGATGCTGCACTGCGGGGGAAAGGCGGCCGCAATTGCCGATTGCCCCGGGCTGTGTCGTGGAAGACGCAGTCCGCATCCGTGCGTCGCTCTCCGCAGCTATGGCGTCCCGCGTATCAGGCCGCCTGAATGAAGCTGTCGAGGACCATCTTCCGGCCGGCCTTGTCGAAATCAACGGTCAGCTTGTTGCCGTCCACACCCGCCACGGTGCCGGGGCCGAACTTGGTGTGGAACACCCGCATGTCGACGCTGAAGGCGGAGGGTGCGCCCGTCGACTTGGCGATGAGTTCGCCCTCGATCTGGCGCGGGCCGCCCCGGCTGGCCGGCGAGCGGTTGCCGACCCCGTAGCCGTTGGCGTTTCCGGACTGCGCCGTGTTGGCCTGGGCCCGCTGCCAGCCCGGCGTGCCGTAGGACGAGCCGAAGGGCGTCGGGTTCCGGTCGAAGCGCGAGGCCCCGGCCGAGAAGTGGGCGGGCGCGTCGATCACGTCGACGCTGTCCTCGGGCAATTCGTCGATGAAGCGGCTCGGCACCGTGGAGGACCACAGGCCGTGAATGCGCCGGTTGACGGCGAAGGACAGCTTGGCGCGCTTGCGGGCCCGGGTCAGGCCGACATGGGCGAGGCGGCGCTCCTCCTCCAGCCCGGCCCGGCCGCTCTCGTCGAGCGCCCGCTGGTTCGGAAACAGGCCATCCTCCCAGCCCGGCAGGAAGACGGTGTCGAATTCCAGGCCCTTGGCGGCGTGGAGGGTCATCAGCGAGACCCGGTCGGCGCCCTCCTGCTCGCTGGCCTCCATGACCAGCGAGACGTGCTCGAGGAAGGCGGCGAGGTCCGGGAACTCCTCCATGGAGCGGACGAATTCCTTGAGGTTCTCCAGGCGCCCGGCCGCATCGGCCGACTTCTCCTTCTGCCACATCTCGGTGTAGCCGGATTCCTCCAGGATGGTCTGGGCCACCTCCGAATGCGGCTGCGTCCCCACCAGCCGGGACCATCGTGAAAAGCTCTCGACCAGGGCGCGGACGCCGGACCGGGCGCGGGGCTTCAGCTCGTCGGTCTCCACGACGAGGCGGGCCGCCTGAAGCAGCGGCACCCGCTCGGCCCGCGCATAGGCGTGCAGCGCCTGCAGGGTGGCGTCGCCGAGGCCCCGCTTGGGCGTGTTGAAGATCCGCTCGAAGGCGAGGTCGTCGGAGGGGTTGGCCGTGACGCGCAGATAGGCGAGTGCGTCGCGGATCTCGGCCCGCTCGTAGAAGCGCGGTCCGCCGATGACCCGGTAGGGCAGGCCGAGCTGGACGAAGCGGTCCTCGATCTCGCGCATCTGGGCCGAGATGCGCACCAGCACGGCGATCTCCGAGAGGGCATGCTGCTTGGCCTGGAGACTCTCGATGGCCTCCGCCACCTGGCGGGCCTCCTCCTCCGAATCCCAGGCGCCCGACACCGTCACCTTCTCGCCGGCGACGTCCTCGGTGCGCAGGGTCTTGCCGAGGCGGCCCTCGTTCTTGGCGATGAGGCCCGAGGCGGCGCTGAGGATGTGGCCGGTGGAGCGGTAGTTGCGCTCGAGGCGGACCACGACGGCGCCGGGAAAGTCGTGCTCGAAGCGCAGGATGTTGTCGACCTCGGCGCCGCGCCAGCCGTAGATCGACTGGTCGTCGTCGCCCACGCAGGCGACGTTGCGGTGACCCTGCGCCAGCAGGCGCAGCCAGAGGTACTGGGCGACGTTGGTGTCCTGGTACTCGTCCACGAGGATGTAGCGGAAGCGTTGCTGGTAGTTCTCCAGCACGTCCGGGTTCTCGCGCCAGAGCTTCAGACAGAGCAGCAGCAGGTCGCCGAAATCGGCGGCGTTGAGGGTCAGGAGCCGGGCCTGATAGGCGGCATAGAGCGTGCCGCCCTTGCCGAAGGCGAAGGCCTGGGCCTCGCCGGGCGGCACCTGCTCGGGCAGCAGGCCGCGGTTCTTCCAGCCGTCGATGGCCGAGGACAGGGCCCGGGCCGGCCAGCGCTTCTCGTCGATGTTCTGGTCGACGATGACCTGCTTCATCAGCCGAAGCTGGTCGTCCATGCCGAGGATCGTGAAGTCGGAGCGCAGGCCCACCAGCTCCGCGTGCCGGCGCAGGATCTTGGTGCCGATGGCGTGGAAGGTGCCGAGCCAGGGCATGCCCTCGCCGGCCGGCCCGATGAGCCCGCCGATGCGGTGCTTCATCTCGCGCGCGGCCTTGTTGGTGAAGGTCACCGAGAGGATGTCGAAGGGCCGCGCCTTGCCGGTGGCGATCAGGTGGGCGATTCGCGTCGTCAGCACCCGGGTCTTGCCGGTGCCGGCCCCGGCCAGCACGAGCACCGGCCCGTCCGTCGCCTCGACGGCGCGGCGCTGCTCGGCGTTCAGCCCTTCGAGGTAGGGACTGCCCTGCGGCCGCAGGGAGGCCATGGCACGGGCGGCGATGGAGGTCGGGGCGGCGTCGGAGGCGGTGGGGCCGGCCGCGTCGGAGTGCTGGGTCATGCCGCATCCCTGGACCAAAACGCGAACGGCGTCGAGGGTGATGCCCGTGTCGGCGGCGCGTCGACGAGGGCGCGCCCCCTGGATTTCGGGCTGACACCGACGCAGCGCCGCAGGAGCCTGAGATTTGGGAACTCGCCTTTCCAACGATGCGTCGTCTTACCAGATCAGATCTCATTCCGTCATCGCCAAGGACGCCGCCATGCGTAGCTCCCCCGCCCTTCTCGCCGGCCTCGCCGTTCTCGCCGCCAGCCCGGCCCTCGCCCAGGTCTCGTCGCGGGGCGTCGACAGCCTGAATGCCACCAACGAGCGCCTGTCCAACCGCAGCGAACTCCGGGGCATCGAGCAGCGCCAGCAATTCGACACCAACCAGTCGCGCCTGCAGATCCAGCGCAGCGACCTGTTCCGGCCGAGCGCGCCCCCTGCCCCGATCGTCGTTCCGGGCCGTCGCTGAGCCGCAGCGCGGGGACGCCGGAGGCGGCGCGGGCCCTGGCGCGCTGGGGCCTTGCCTGTGCTATGTCCGCCGGCGAAGCGGGACCCGGTCCGGATGACGAGGCGGAACAGAGACGGTGCGTGACATCCTGACCGCGCTGGCGGGCGCCGTCATCCTGCTCCTCGTCGCGGCGCTCGCCGTCCCGCCTTTCGTGGCCTGGGAGGGCTATCGCGGCACGATCGACCGGACGATCGCGCGCTCCCTCGGGGTCGCCGCTCAGACCGAGGGCCGTATCGGCGTCCGGCTCCTGCCCTCGCCACGCCTCAAGCTCGATCGCCTGCGGCTGGGATCCGGGGCTGGCGCCGCGCAGAAGTCCACCCTCGACCAGCCCCAGCTCGACCTGCAGTGGATCAAGGCCGAGATCGCCCTGGCGCCGCTGCTGAAGGGCGAGATCCGCTTCACCGAGACGCGGGTCGGCCGGGCGGAGGTCAAGCTCCCCGTGACCGATGGCGAGGCGATGCTGCTGCCCGCGCGCGGGCTCTCGGCGGCCCTGCGGCGCGACCTCGCCATCGAGGATCTGTCGATTCGGCAATTCGTGCTGACGACCCAGGTGCCCGCGACCGGCCGGACGGAGCAGTTCTACGCCGAGGCGCTGCAGGTCTCGGCGCCGGCCCTCGTCGGACCCTGGCGGGCCGAAGGCACCAGCCGGGGCGTTCCCTTCCGGGTCTCGACCGGCGAGCTCGGACCCGACGGCGTCAGCGTGAAGATCGCGGGCGGCGGCGACACGCAGCCCCGCTTCGAGGCCGATGCCCGCATCGGCCTCGCCCCCGCCGGAACGGGAACGGGCGGCCGGCGCCTGGCCTCGGCGGTGGCCGAAGGCAGCGCCCGGATCGTCGTCGGGCCGCCGGTCCAGGCGGCGGGCGCCTACCTGCCCTTCTCGCTCGCGGGCAAGTTCAAGGGGCGCGGCCTGACGGCCCGATTCACCGACGTCGCCCTTGAGATCGATCCCGGCGGCCAAGCCCTGCGCCTGGGCGGCACGGGTCAGCTCGACCTGAAGCAATGGCGCGGTGCCCTGGCGCTCTCCGCCCGTCGCCTCGACCTCGACGCCTTCCTGACCTCGGCGGCCGGGCAGGCGCTGATCGCCCGCGGCGTGCCGAGCACCGGCAGCCGCAACGGCCTCGGACTGCCGATCATGGTCGATCTCGATCTCGCGGTGGAGAGCCTGGCCCTCGGCCTCGACGAATGGACGGGCCTCGCCGCCAGCGGCACCCTCGACCGCACCGGTGGCGTGGTGCTGCGCCGGCTCGACGTCACGGCGCCGGGCGCCGCGGTCCTGGGCGCCAGCGGGGAGATCGACACCGAGACCGGCCTGCGCTTCACCGGGCACCTGTCCCTCGACACGCCGGCCTCCGACGGGTTCGGCCGCTACCTGCGGCGCCTCGGGCTCGAAGGCCCTGCCGTGGCGGTGATGGACGGCCGTCCGGTGCAGGGGACGACCGACCTCTCGGTCGCCGCCGGCACGGTGTCCCTGCGCAATCTGCGCCTCGGGCTCGGCGAGGCTCGCATCACCGGCAATGCCCGCTACATCGCGGCCGAGGGCACGGAGCGGGGGCGCTTCGACGCGCAGCTCGCCGCGCAGGGCCTCGACATCGCCGCCCTGCCGGTGCTGGGCAGCACCCTCGCCGACCTGCGGGGCCACGATGTCGGGATCACGCTCCAGGCCCGGGACGTGCGCTACGGGACTGCCGGCACCCATGGGGGCAACGGCACCATCGCGGCGAGCATCCAGTCGGACGGCCCGAGCCTCGTGGTCGACAGCCTCGACATCACCGACCTGGCCGGCGCCAATGCCAAGCTCTCGGGCCGGATCAAT
The DNA here is from genome assembly GCF_001423085.1 of Methylobacterium sp. Leaf125. GTDB lineage: Bacteria > Pseudomonadota > Alphaproteobacteria > Rhizobiales > Beijerinckiaceae > Methylobacterium. Next base: position 70,159 of record NZ_LMNU01000001.1, read on the forward strand.
CCGGACGGCACGGGTCGGATCGCCGGGCAGGTCTCGGCGGCGGTGGCCGCTCCCCTGTTCGCGCTCCTCGACCGAGTCTGGGTGACGGAGGCCCGCCAAGTCCCGGCCTTCCTGCGGAACGGGGCCCTCGACCTCGCGGTCAACATCGAGCGCGATGCGGGCGCGGCCGACACGCTGCGGGTCGGGGCGAAGGGCAACGCGGCGGGCGGCACCCTCGACCTCGACCTTCTGAGCCGGGCCGGCCGCATCGACACCCTCGACCTCACCATCGCGACGGCGAACGCGGCCTCCTGGTTCGGGCGCACCGACGTCCCGGCCCTGCGCCGGCCCGGTCGCCTGCGCATCGCCGGCGTGCCCGCCCCGTCCGATGACCCCGCGTCGCCCGGAGGCCTCGCCCTGCGCCTGAGCGGGACGGTCGCCGACATCGCGATCGCGACGGTCCAGCCGCTCCGCCTCGACGCCGCCGAGACCTTGCCGCGAGGCGGCGAGATTCAGCTCGCCCTGCCCGATCTCGCGCCACTCCTCACCCTGGCGGGCAGCGCCGGGCCGATCCCCGGGCCGCTCCCGGCCGATCTCGGCCTGCGCCTGTCGCGCGCCGGCCCGGACCTGCGCCTGGGGGTCGTCGGTCGGATCGCCGGCCAGCCCGTCTCGGCCGACCTCACCCGCACGGCCGAGGGCGCGATCGGCGGCAGCGCGTCCCTGACCCGCCTGTCCCTGCCGATGCTGGCCAGCGCCACCATCCTGCCGACCGAAGCCCCGCGCGGGCCGGGGCAGAGCCCCGCGAGCGCGCGGTTCGCGCCGGTACCGGCGGGCCGGCCACCCGTCTCCCTCGGCCTCCGGGTCGACAGCCTCGAGCTCGGGCGTGGGCTTACCGCCACCGGCGCGACCCTCGGTGTCACCCTCGACGGCGAGACCCTGACCCTGCGTGACCTCGACGCGACCCTCGCCGGCGGACGCATCGCGGGACGCGTGACCTCGACACGTCAGGGCGGTGCCGCCGCGCTCTCCGGCGAGGGCCAGATCACCGACGCGACGATCCCCGGACTGATCGGCCCGGGGTCGGTGGAAGGTCGTGTCACCGCCCAGCTCCGCTTCGGCAGTTCGGGTGAGAGCCTGACCGTGTTGATGAACAACCTCGGCGGCAGCGGCACCCTCACGCTCACCGACGTCAGCCTCCCGGGGGCCGATCCGGCCGGTCTGGATCGGGCGCTGACACTGGCCCTGACCGAGGACGACCCCCTGCGAGAGGGCCGCCTTCAGGCCCTCGTGGCCGAGGAACTCGGCGCAGGCCCGCTCACCGTGAAGGGATCGGTTTCCAGCCCTGCGAGCCTCGTCGGCGGCACCCTGCGCGCCGGCCCGCTGACCTTGGCCCTCGGATCCGCCCGCTGGATCGGAACGCTCGGCATCGACCTGCGGGACGCACGCATCGATGCGCGCGGGTCTCTCGTCGCGAGCCAGTCGCCCAAGGGCTGGAGCGGGGCGAACCCGTCGATCCAGCTCGGCTTCAGCGGTCCGATGCGGAATCCCGAACGCAGCATCGACGCCGGACCTGTAACGAACGGGCTCGCCGCCCTGGTGCTTCAGCGCGAACTCGAGAAGATCGAGCTGTTCGAGGCCGACCAGAGCGAGCGCCAGCGGCGCCGCGCCCGCATCGAGATGGACAAGGCCCGCATCCTCGCCATCAAGGCCGCGGCGGACAAGCTGGCGGCCGAGAGAGCGGCCTCCGAGGAAGCCGCCCGCCAAGCACGTCTGCGGGCGCAGCAGGCGGCCGACGAGGCCGCACGCGAAGTGCAGGCGCGCGAGGCCGAGGCGGCACGCCGCCAGGCCCCGGAGGCGAATGCTCCGCAACCCGAGGCGGCCCCTCGCCCTTGAGCGAGAGCCCTCAGGCCCTGCCGACGGCCTGCAGGGCGAAGGCCTGGATCAGGCCGACCTCCTCCAGGCGATCGAAGCGCCCAGCGGCGCCGCCATGCCCCGCCTCCATGTTGATGCGCAGGAGGATCGGTCCACCCCCCGTCATGGTCGCCCGCAGGCGCGCGACCCACTTCGCCGGCTCCCAGTAGGTCACGCGCGGGTCGGTCAGGCCACCGAGCGCCAGGATCGCGGGGTAAGCCTTGGCCGCCACGTTGTCGTAGGGCGAGTAGGCCAGGATGGTCTCGAAGGCCGCGAGGCTCTCGCGCGGGTTTCCCCATTCCGGCCATTCGGGGGGCGTCAGGGGCAGTTCACCATCCAGCATGGTGTTCAGCACGTCGACGAAGGGCACGTCGGCGACGATGCCGGCAAACAGCTCGGGCGCGAGGTTGGCGACCGCACCCATCAGCATGCCGCCGGCCGAGCCGCCATGCGCCACGATGCGGCCCTGGGCGGTGTAGTTGGCCTCGATCAGAGCGCGGGCACAGGCAACGAAATCCGAGAAGGTATTGGGCTTCTTCTCGCGCTTGCCATCGAGGTACCAGCGCCAGCCCTTCTCGGTCCCACCCCGCACGTGGGCGATGGCGTAGACGAAGCCGCGGTCCACCAGGGACAGCAGGTTGGTGCGGAAGGCCGCCGGCATCAGCGTCCCGTACGAGCCGTAGCCGTAAAGGAGCAGCGGGGCGGTGCCGTCGAGCGGGCAGTCGCGCCGGTGCAGCAGCGAAATCGGCACGGTCTCGCCGTCCGGTGCGGTGGCGAACAGGCGCCGGGTGACGTAGTCCGCAGGATTGTGGCCACTCGGAACGGCTTGCCGCTTGCGCAACTGCCGGGCCCGGGTGACGCAATCGTAATCGTAGGTCTCCGCGGGCGTCGTCATCGACGAGTAGGTGAAGCGGATCACCGCCGTCTCGAACTCATGCCCCGGCTGCAGGCCGAGGGAGTAAGCCTCCTCGGCGAAGGCCACCACGTGCTCGTTGCCCTTGGTGTCGCGCACGACGATGCGCGGGCGGGCATTCTCGATCTCGAGGCGCACGAGATGGTCGGCGATCACGTGCTGGTGACGGATCATGACGCCCGGGCGGTGGGCAATGACGTCGGCCCAGTTCTGGCGACCGGGAGCCTCCACCCGGGCGGTGACGATCTTGAAATCCTCGGCCCCGTCGGCATTCGTGAGGATGAAGAGGTGGTTGGCCCAGTTCTCGACCGAGTAGATCAGCAGCGGCTCGCGCGGCTGCACCACGGTGAGCGTGCCCTCCCCCGTCCGACGATCGAGCAGATGAACCTCGGACGTCTCGTGGTCGCTGGCCGTTACCGTGAGGTAGTCGCCTGACTGCGTCTCCTCGATATGGACGAAGAAGCCGGAATCGGCCTCCTCGTAGACGAGGGTATCAGCGTCCTGCGTGGTACCGAGGCGATGGCGCATGACCCGCGCGGGCCGGTGGTTGTCGTCCACGGCGACGTAGAAGAATGCTAGGGAATCGGCGGTCCAGACCACCTCACCGGTGGTCGCTTCGACGCGGTCCGTCAGCTCGGAGCCTGAATCAAGGTCGCGCACTCGAATGCTGTGCAGTTCCGAGCCCTTGGTGTCGGCACTCCAGGCGAGCAACCGGTGGTCGTCGGAATGGACGGCTGCGGCGATCTCGAAGAAGGCCAGCCCCTCCCCCTCGCGGTCACCATCGATGAGGATGGCCTCCCCCTCTTCCGGCCCCCCGTCGGCCGCCGTCTCGGCGCCCTGGCCGGGGATCACCACGACGGTGCGCGGACGCCGGCACACCAACGGATGCTGTCCACCCTCGCGATGGCGGGTGTAATAAGCATGGGGGCCGTCGGGTTCGGGCACACTGCTGTCGTCCTCCCGAATCCGCGCGCGCATCTCGGCAACGAGTGTTTTGCGCAGTGCAGCGGTGCTCGCGAGCGCAGCGTCCGAGTAGGCGTTCTCGCTTGCCAGGTGTTCCCGGATATCAACAGGTAAGGCCGCGGGATCCTTGAGGACATCCCGCCAATTGTCAGCCTTCAGCCAAGCATAGTTGTCGCGGATCATGCGACCATGGACTTCGTAGGTGTGCGGGCGCACGTCCGCGACCGGAGCGGTGGCCGAAACCGAAATGCTTGTTGACTGGGAAGCCATTGCGAAAAATCCTGACGCAGGGTCGAGACACGGAGACGCGTCGCTCCACGTTGTCGTGCCATGTGGCGCGGACGTGGGCAGCAAGCAAGCATGCGGGCCGCCGTGAGCTGAACCGACGAACGCGGCTGCGGCTGCGGCAATCTGTCCAAGGGTTTCACGGGGCTGGTGCTCAGTCAGCTGGGATGAAGATCCCGAGAATTCGGCACGGTTGAAATATTGTTCGCAACAGTTGCTTGACGTTATCGAACTGCGCATGCCCGTCTTGCGATGTCATCGAGAATAGCATATCAAGAAATCGTAGCAGGCGAAGTTGCTGCGCATTCTATAGCGCATGCAGGACACACGGTGACGCTGCGGGATCGCCCCACAGAACGAGCGAGCATCGGCGCGATGGCGGTCGAGTTGCTTGCGTACCTTATCCACTGCACCGCGTCAGGAGAGCTCTTCCGATTATGACCGACATCGAACACTCCGCGGATTATGTCGAACTGACCGTCGACATCGTTTCGGCTTACGTGAGCAACAACCCGGTGCCTCCCGGCGAGTTGGCTCAATTGATCACGCGCATTCATGGGGCGCTGACCCAAATTGCCAGCGGGCAGATCGAGGCCAAGGCGCCTGCAGCGTCGCTTCAGCCCGCAATCTCCGTGAAGAAGTCGGTGACGGCCGATCACATCATTTGTCTCGAAGACGGCCGGACCTTCAAGTCGCTGAAGCGCCACCTGCGTGCCAAGTACGACATGAGCCCCGAGCAATACCGCGCAAAGTGGGGCCTGCCGCCCGACTACCCGATGGTTGCTCCGAACTACGCCAAGGCGCGCTCCGACCTGGCGAAGGCGATCGGTCTCGGACAAACCCGCAACGGAAACTACGACGAAGCGGCGTAAGCTTGCGAGCGCTCCGGAGCGCCCGCGGCGTCCGGAGCCTATCTGCGTTTGCGAAGTTCCTTGAAGCGCGTGTGACCGGGCCCGATCATTCCGAGTCGGGACTGGCTGATGGGCGTTCGGCGAAATCGCCGTCAAGACTTGTGTTAGGATATTTTTCCCGTACTGTCGGCATTCCGGCGCGTGGCGCTGTCGTCTTGAGTACTGGAACAAAACATGAACATTGAGCGGACTGTCCCGTCGATCGCTGCCGTGCAGCCGGCTCAGGAGCACGGATCCCGCCTCGCGCGCCCTCAGCCCGCCCATCGCGGAAGCGAGACGCTGGGCTCCGAAGCCCGTCGTTTTCTCAACGCCCTGGCGCAGGAAGGGGCCTACGCGCTGCCCGATCCCACCGAGACGGAGGACTGGATTGTCCGGGAGGGCGGTACCGGCATCTCCATCGGGGGTGGTCGCTTCGGACGAAGCGCCGGTGCCGAACTGCTGGCACGTGATCTGGCGGAACACGGCTCGGGACGCCGGGCCCGCATGACGATCAGCCCGGCGGGACGGGCGCGGCTGCGCAGGGAGGCGGCCGGCTCGCAGACACCGTATCTCGCCCAGCACCTCGATCTCGTGAGCAGCTCCCTCGCGCCGGATCGGCCGGTCCGGGATGCATCCGAGAGCCCCCTGGCCTGGATGGCACGGCGGCGGGATCGCGACGGCACCCCCCTCATCGACGCAGCCTGCTTCGAGGCGGGGGAACGCCTGCGACGGGACCTGACCGGGGCGGCGCTGATGCCGCGGATGGGTCAGGATTGGAGCGGTGTGAAGGTCGATGGATCAGGTCCGCGGGATCCGGCCGCAGGCTCCAACGCAATGCTGGCCGCTCGCCAGCGGGTCCGGGCGGCCCTCGACGCTGTCGGCAGCGACCTGTCCGGCCTGCTGATCGACCTGTGCGGCTTCCTCAAGGGCCTCGAGCGGATCGAGGCGGAGCGACGCTGGCCGGCCCGCTCGGCGAAGGTGGTGGCGCGCATCGCCCTGGCGCGCCTGGCCGAACATTATGGACTGGAGCGCGCCGCGGTCGGACCGGACCGTGCCCGCCCGCGCCTGTGGCGGGACGCTTCGCTGAACGTCGCGCGGCGGAGCTGACCGGTTCTGGGGGGCCGTTCAGGCGGCCGTCAGGCGGATCGCGTCCCGGTGGATGCGCTCCGCCATGGCCCGGACGCCGTTGGAACGCTTCGAGGTCAGATGGGCCCCGAGCCCGATCTCCTTGAAGGTCTGGAACACATCGACCTTGGCGATGTCTTCCGGCGCCTTGCCGTCGTGCAGGGCCATGACAAGGGCAATCAACCCCTTGGTGATCACGGAATCGCTGGTCCCGCGCAGGTGCAGGCGGGGCGGGGCCTCGGCGCGGTCGATACGGGCGTCGACCCAGACCTGGCTCTCGCAGCCATGGACTCGATTCTCCTCGGTCAGCAACGCCTCCGGGAACGGCGGCAGGGCTCGCCCGAGTTCGATCAGGTACTCGTAGCGGTCCGGCCCCTCATCGAGGATGCTGAAGTTGTCGATGATCGTCGCGATGTCTGGAAGCATGGGTGGGGGAACGGCTCCTGCGCAGCGGCACCCTCGCGCATATAGTTCATCCCAGCGCCAATGCGATCCTCAGGACGGCTGCGCGAGGACCTCGGGCAGTTGCAGTTCCAGGGGCTCGGCGGCGGTGCCGACGCCCCGAACGGCGATCTCGGCCTGGGACGCATAAGCGGCGATCAGGCGAGGGCCGAGATTTGGTACCTCGAGCTTGCCAGGGGCAGCGCCCTCCCCCGCGCCGGAGACGATGCTCAGGCGCACGGGGCCGCCGGCTGCCGCGTCGATCTGGATCGCGATGGCGCAAGCGACCGTCTCTGCGGTGGTGTCGAGGCATTCCGACACCACCTCGGCGACGATCATCCCCAGGGCGTTGGCGGTGCGCGGCTCGACCAGGCTGCTGCCGTGACCGCCGACGGTGACGCCGATGCGCCCGGCCCGGCGCAATTGGCCGAGGCCGGAGGCGAGACGGTGCAGGTAGTCGCGCAGGTCGATGGAGGCGATGTGCGGTGCCTCGTGCAAGTGCTGCTGCACGAGGGCGATGGCACGGACCCGCTGACCGAGCGCCTCGAAGCTGCCCCGGCAGGGGGCCGGCGCGGCGCGGCCGTAGAGGCCGATCAGGCTGACCATCACCTGGAGGTTGTTGCGCACCCGGTGGTAGACCTCGGCGAGGAGCGCCTCCTTCTCCACCAATGCGCGCTCCGAGTGCTCCTCGGCATGCTTGCGGTCGGTGATATCGAAGCAGGTCCCGAGGAAGCCAACGAAATCGCCGTTCTCGAGCAAGGGCTTGGCGGTATCGAGAAGCCACCGGTAAGCGCCGTCGTGCCGGCGCAGGCGGAACTCGGACGTGAAGGGTTCCTGGGCGGCGAAGGCCTTGGCCACGATGGCGGCATGGCGCTCGAGGTCGTCGGGATGGAGGCCGCGGCGCCAGCCGTGGCCGAGTTCCTCCTCGACCGAGCGGCCCGTGAAGGCGAGCCAGGACTCATTGTGATGGACGGCGGCTCCCTGGGGATCGGCACGCCACATCATCAGAGGCACGAAATCGGCGAAACGCCGGAACTCGCCGCACCCCATTACACTCACCGATGCCGCCTCGGTCGACGGTGTGTCCGCGGCCATGATGTCTCGATCCACCCGTTCCAAACACCGACCCCGCCCGAGCCAGCGCCGGTCAACGTGCCGGGCATGGGCCCGTTCCGATCCTACGTTGTGATGGGGGGCCGCCATCCGCTGCAGGCATGGATGCCGCGGGACAGCCCCACCGTCAGAGCATGCTCGGCAGGATCCGGTCGGGCGGGCGGTGCCCGTCCATGAAGGTCTTGATGTTGATGATGACCTTTTCGCCCATGTCGACGCGGCTCTCGTGGGTGGCCGAGCCCATGTGGGGCAGCAGCACGACCTTGCCGGCGCGGGCGAGCTTGACCAGGCGGGGGCTGACCGCCGGCTCCTGCTCGAAGACGTCGAGGCCGGCCCCGGAGATGTCGCCGGCCTCGAGCAGGCGGGCGAGGGCGGTCTCGTCGATGACCTCGCCGCGGGCGGTGTTCACCACGACGGCCTCGGGCTTGAGGAGCTTGAGGCGGCGGGCCGAGAGCAGGTGGTAGGTGGCCGGCGTGTGCGGGCAGTTCACCGACACGATGTCGACGCGGGCCAGCATCTGGTCGAGGGATTCCCAGTAGGTCGCGTCGAGGTCGCGCTCGATCTGGGCCGGGACGCGCCGGCGGTTGTGATAGTGGATCTGCAGGCCGAAGGCCTTGGCCCGGCGGGCCAGGGCCTGGCCGATCCGGCCCATCCCGACGATGCCGAGGCGCTTGCCGGTGATTCGGCGGCCGAGCATCCAGGTCGGCGACCAGCCGGTGGTCCAGGCGTCGTCCGGAATGATCCGGGCGCCCTCGGTGACCCGGCGGGCCACGGCGAGGATCAGCGCCATGGTCATGTCGGCGGTGTCCTCGGTGAGGACGCCGGGGGTGTTGGTGACGGTGATGCCGCGCTCCAATGCCGCGGCGACGTCGATGTGGTCGACGCCGTTGCCGAAGTTGGCGATCAGCCGCAGGTTCGGGCCGGCCTGGGCGAGGAGGCCCGAATCGATCTCGTCGGTCACGGTCGGGACCAGGACGTCGGCCTCGCGCACGGCCGCCATCAGGGCGTCGGGCGCCATCGGGGCATCGTCGGTGTTGAGTCGGATCTCGAAGAGCTCGCGCATGCGCGCCTCCACGACCTCGGGCAGACGCCGCGTGACGACCACGAGCGGCTTGCGCTTCAACGACGACATGCACCCTCCCCGCGAACGGTGTCGGCCAGCCCCGATCCGACCCGGCCGGTCTCCGGCGCGATCTCCGATGCGAGGGCGACACCGCCGGCTTACCGCGCGTTAACCACGCACCGGTCAAGACATTCGAGACGACCGAGCCGACGGCCGGAAGGCCACGACCCCAGGGTCCTCTCGACCCTGAGGCCTCTCTACCAGAGAGGCCGCGGAACACAATGCACGCCGGGGCCGGCCGCCAGCCTTCGGCCCGCAACCGGACAGCGTGAAGGATCACCGGACGATGCGCGCGCCTGCCCTGCTCCTCACCCTCGCGACCCTCCTGTCGGCCGGCGCCGCCGCGGCTGCCCCGGCCTCGGGGGCCGGGCCCGACGTCGCCCTGGGGCCGGTGACGAAGCTGCCGCTGCCGCGCTACGCCAGCCTGAAGACCGACCGGGTCAACCTGCGCGAGGGGCCCTCGAAGGACCACCGCACCCTCTGGGTGTTCCAGCGCGCCGGCCTGCCGGTCGAGATCGTCGCCGAGTTCGAGACCTGGCGCCGCATCCGCGATTCGGAGGGCACCGAGGGCTGGGTGCTGCACTCGCTGCTCTCGGGCCGGCGCACCTCCATCGTCACCGCCGGCAAGGCAAGCGACAAGGGAAGTGACAAGGGGGGCGACAAGGCCCCGGTGCCGCTCTACGCCAAGGCTGACGAGGCCTCCGGCGAGGAGGCCCGCCTCCAGGCCGGCGTCATCGGCAGCGTCAAGACCTGCACGGGCACCTGGTGCCGGATCATCGTGGCGCTGCCGCAGCGGCGCGGCGACGTGGACGGCTACATCCGCCAGGAGCGGCTCTGGGGCGTCTACCCCAACGAGAAGGTCGAGTAGGCCGCCCCCGCGGGACGGGCGCCGCTCACGATTGCCGCATGCACGCTTGCCGCATGAAGGTGTCGGGCGTGCCCGTGCCGTCGCTGACGAAGCGGATGTCGCGAGGCTCGCGCCGGGGCGTGTCGACGGAGAGGAACACCATCGGCTGCTCGAGGATCTCCGGCACCGAATGCACCACGCCGCGCTTGAAGAACACCAGCTTGCCGGGGCCGACCTCCACCGGCGTCTCGTCGCCGAACTTCATCAGGCAGCGCCCGGACAGCACGTAGAGGTACTCGTCGCAGGAGGCGTGGCTGTGCGGCGGCGTCGGGTGGTAGACTCGGAACACCCGGGCGCTCGCCGCCGGATCGTCGGTGAAGCGGTGATCCGCCACCATGGTGTCGGAGGTCTCGGGCAGGCGCGCGGCCTGCTCCGCCACGTCGAAGACGCCGTGCGCCGTCAGGCTGTCCGTACTCATCGCCCGCATGTCCTTCCCGTTCCTCGGATGTCCGACAGCCTAGCGGAAAACGCAGCGCCGGGGAGCCTGTCGGCCCGCCGATTCCGCCGTCCCGTCCCAGCGGCCCGGACGGCTCGGGCTCCGCGGCGCGGCGCGGCGGCGTGGTGCGCGCGGCGGCGAGCCAGGCGCGGAGGACGCGCGTCCCGCCGTCGATGCGCCCCGCCTGCCGGATGGTCCGGCGGGCCCGGGCGGCGGGCCGGCCTCACGCGGAGGCCCGTTGCGCCTCGGGGGCCCCCTGGGCGGCGCCGGTCCAGTTCCGGAGGAACCAGGGTATGCGCGCGCCGATCATCGGCTTCGCGTAGAGGTAGCCCTGCGCGTAATCGCACCCCATCCGGACGAGCTGCTCCGCCTGCCCCCGGGTCTCGATGCCCTCCGCCGTGACCTGGAGATCCAGGCTGTGCCCGAGGCCGATCACCGCCGCCACGATGGCGGCGTCATCCGGGTCCTTCTCCATGTTGCGCACGAAGCTCTGGTCCACCTTGATGTGGCCCACCGGGAACTGCTTCAGATGCGTCAGGGACGCGAAGCCCGTCCCGAAATCGTCGAGCGTCACCAGCACGCCCGCGTCGTGCAGGCGCTGCAGCGTCTGCGGCACGCAATGGGAGCCCTTGCCCAGGAAGACGGTCTCCGTGATCTCCAGTTCGAAGGCGGCGGCCGGGACCTGGAACTGCTCCAGGACGGCGAGGACGTGGCCGGCGAGATCCGCCTTCCGGAACTCGGCGGAGGCGAAGTTCACCGCGACGCGACCGAAGGCGAGGGCGTCCCCGTGCCAGCTCCGCATGTCGGCGGCGATCTGCCGGATCAGGCAATCCCCCAGGGCCGTGGCGAGCTCGGGATCCTCGAAGACCAGCCCGAAATAGCCGGGCGTCACCAGGCCGTGGGTCGGATGCTGCCAGCGCGCCAGGGCCTCGAAGCCGACGACGGCGCCGGTCCGCAGGCAGACCTTGGGCTGGTAGAAGGGCACGAAGGCGCCGGCGTCGATCCCGGCGCGGATTTCCGCGATGAGGCCGACGCGGTGTTCGGTTTCGGCGCGCATGGACGGATCGAACACGACGGCGCGGTTCCGCCCCGACGCCTTGGCGCGGTCGAGCGCGATATCCGCATCCTTGAGCAGCTCGAGGCCATCGCGGTGATGGTCGGGAAACGCGGTGATTCCGATGCTGGCCTTGCAGGTGAGCGCGCGGCCGCGATAGCTCAGCGGCGCGCGAAGCCGCTCCAACAGCGTCGATGCGAACGGAACCGCGTGCGCGAGCCCCGGCGCCTCGGTCAGGAACAGCGCGAACTCGTCGCCGCCGAGGCGCGCCACCGCATCCCGCGGGCCGAGACCGGCCCGGAGGCGCTGGGCGACCTCGACGAGCACGGCATCCCCCACGTCGTGGCCCAGGGTCTCGTTCACGTCCTTGAACCCGTCGAGGTCGATCAGCAGCAGGCTGACGCACGCCCCCGCCCGCTCGGCCTCCGTCAGCGCCGCCTCGAGCTGCTGCAGGAAGAAGCCGCGGTTGGCGAGGCCCGTGAGGCCGTCGTGATGGGCGACCGACCAGGCATGCTCCTCGGCGCGCTTGCGGTCCGTGATGTCGAAGGTGATGCCCACGATCCGGTCGTCGGTGACCCGATCGGCCCGCATGATCAGCCACATCATCGGCCCCGCGGGATGGAAGTACCGGAACTCGACCGCGTGCGCGGTTCCGCCATAGGCGACGAAGTTCTCGACCTGCGGCCGGTCGGCCGGGTGGACCTGGTCGATCAGCAGCGCGATCGACCCCGAGCCGATGCCCAGGAAGGCCATCGCGTTGGCCGAGCGGGTGGCCAATCCCGTCGTCATGTCCCGCTCCCAGGCGACCATGCGCCCCGCCTGGAGCGCCAGGCGCAGGCGCTCCTCGCTGCTGCGCAGGGCGGAGTTCGCCTCGCGCTGCTCGGTGACGTCGTGCATCGCCCCGACCATGCGGAGGGCCCGCCCGGCCTCGTCCCGCACGATGAAGCCCCGGTCGATCACCTCCGCGTAGGTGTCGTCAACGCACAGGAAGCGGTACGCCTCGTCCCACCGGTCGTCCGGCCCCCCGACGGCCTCCTGGACGGAGGCCAGGACGCGGGCCCGGTCATCCGGGTGGATCCGGCCGGCCCACGATGCGCCGCCCTGGTCGCTTCCGGAATCGCCTTCCCCGAAGAGATGCGGAGCGGCCTCGCTCCACTGGGTCTCGTCGGTCGTCAGGTCCCAGTCCCAGACGGCGTCGCGCGTCGCACGCACGGCGAGGCGATGGCGCTCCTCCTGGATGCGCAGCGCTTCCGTGGCCTGGCGCGCCTCGTGGATGTCCGTCGCGACGCCGACCCACTCGACGAGCCGGCCGGTTTCGTCCTTCAGCGGGACGGCGCGGGCCGAGATCCAGCGGTACCCGCCGGACGCGTGGCGGGCCCGGTACTCGACGACGCCGGTCTCCGCCGTGGCGGTGATCCGCCGCCACGCCGACAGCGCATGGGCGCGGTCCTCGGGATGGACGACGTCGAGCCATCCATCGCCCCCGGCGGCCCCCTGGTCCTGGCCCGTCTGGCGTTCCCAGCCCCCGCTGTCGATGATGCGGCCATCCGGGCCGGCCCGCCAGACCGTCGAGGCGCTGGCGTCGATCAGCGCCGTGTAGCGCTTCAGGATCCGCTGCAATTCGCCCTCGGCATCGGCATCGGCCTGCGGGACGCGTTCGGAGGACCCTGCGGGCACCGGGGCGGTCGGCGCGCAGGCCGGGCTTCCCGCGTCCCGTGCGCCCGCGACCAGCACCCGGTTGCGGCCCTGCCGCTTGGCCTCGTACAGGGCGACGTCCGCGGCCTCGAACCACGCCTCCGTCGTCAGGCCGGGGCCGTGCGCGGCGTGCACGACGCCGCAGCTGACCGTGACGACGCCGTGATCCTGGCCGGCATGCGGCATCCCTTCCGCGACGATGGCCTGACGGACGCGCTCGGCGCAGGCGAGGGCCTCCGCCTCGGTCGCAGGTGCGAGGATCAGCGCGAATTCCTCGCCGCCGATCCGGCAGGCGAGACCGCCCGCGGCGCGGGCCTCGCGCATCAGGGTGGCGGCGATGGCCTTCAGCACCCGGTCGCCCGCCAGGTGACCGTACAGATCGTTGTAGCGCTTGAACCGGTCGGTATCGAACAGCAGCAGCGCCATGGCGTCCGGCCCGGCTTCTGCGCGGCCCGCCGCCAAAGCCTCGTCGAACTGCCGGCGGTTCGCCAATCCCGTCAGGGCATCGGTGCTCGCGAGGCGGACGAGTTCGAGGCGCGTCCCCTCCGCGGCGTCCTCCGCGCTGATCCGGCGGCGCAGCTCCCGATGGAGGAAGACCGACAGGACGCTCGTGGCGGCACACATCGCCACCAGGACGAGGGCGAGGGACAGGGCCTTGGGCCGCCAGGCCTCGTTGATCGAGGCGATGCTGAGGGCCACGTTGATGCGCAGCGGCCAGCGTCCGACGCGCTTGAAGGTGTACAGGCGGTCGACGCCGTCCATGGACGACGAGGCGATCAGCTGGCCGGAATCCTCCCGGATGAAGCGCTGGACGCTGGCCACGGAAGACATGTCGCGGCCGGGCAGGAGCGAGTCGGCCGGCGTTCGGACGAGCAGGACCCCGTCGTCGTGGAAGAGGTTGATGGCGGCCTTCGCCTCGGTGTTGAGGCGGCGGAAGATCTCCGTGAAGTAGGCGATCTCGATGGTTCCGATGACGACGCCGGCGAACGACCCGTCCGCGTAGCTGACGCGGCGGCTCAGCGGCAGCACGAACCGGCCGCTCACGCCCGACCGCATCGGCCGCCCGAGATGCAGCCCGAGATCCGCACGGTCCCGGTGGACCCGGAAGTACCGGCGGTCCGACGCGTTCAGGCGGCGCGGAACGACCGAATGGGAATCGACGTAGGCTTGTCCGTGCTCGTCCAGAACGAAGATGGAGCCGAAACCCGGTGCCGAGGAGGCCCGGTCGAAGAGCGCGAGCCGCCGGACCTCCGGGGAGATGCCCTCCAGCTCGGGCGATTGCAGGCGCTCGACGACGGCCTGGAGCGAGAGATCGTAGAGCTCGATATCGCGGTCGAGGGTGCGCTCGGCACTGCGGAGCAGGGTCTCCGACGTGAGGGTGGCCTGGCTCCAGGCATGCTCGCGCATGTTCAGGACGACGCCGCCGGTCATGGCGCAGAGAACCACCACGACCGCCACGCTGAAACCCGTGATCACGCGCGAGAGGTGAGTCGGGCGCTCCATGTTCAGCGTGTGCGGGCGTGACACCGTGGGACCCAGACAAGAAACCACCGATCGGAAGCGAGATCGTGCTGACAAAATACTAAGATCGCGTTGCCACCGCAGTCAGTCGTCGGAAGTCTTCGGCTCGAGATCTGGCTCCCGAAGATCTCAGCGGTTTCGATCCCCGTCCGATACCGTACTGAGGCGCGCAAATACCTGCCGTTTTCTCGAACGGACGCTCCAGGCCGCATCGTGTCAGGCCCCCGCGAAGCCGCGGACTTCGGAGGTCTGCCGGTCGGCGCGCGAATTCTGCCGACCGCGCGACCGCCCCGCCCCCGGGTGCCGCGCCGGCAGCCACGATCCCGGCCCCGCGGGACACTCGGGCGATCTACGAATAAAATCCGAATTAGGATTATATATTTGACACCGCGACGCTCCTGGGGTATCCCTACGGCAAGCTCAGGAAGTGCGGGTGGCAAGGGAGGCGGCGATGGCGAAGCTCGTGCCGATCGTCGCGTCGATCCGGGGGGCCGTCGAGGCGGCCATGCGGGACACCGCGCGCCCCGTTACCGCCATCGCGGCCGAGACCGGGGTGCGGGTCACCACGATCCGGACCTGGAACAAGCGCTTCGGCTGGCGCCCCGCGGCGGCGACGGCCTCCACGGCCTTCACCCCCGCGCGCTGGAAGCCGGCGCGGCGGGCGGCGGTGGCGCGGCTCTACCGTGAGGACTGGATCGACATCGGCGACCTGGCCCAGGCCCTGGGCGTGGCCCGGCACCGGGCCGAGGCCCTGTTCGCCCAGTGCGGCCTGGAGGGACGCCGGCCCGGCGAGGTCGGGCGCGCCCTGGGCCTGGACACCGATCCCCGCCGGATGCGGGCGGCGCTCCGGGCGCAGATCGCCCGGCAGATCCTGCATTTCGACGCGGCCCTGAACGGGGCGGCGGGCGTTCCGGCCTTCGACAGCGCCCGGGTCCTGCGGGATCTCGGCGGGCTGAAGCGCCTCCTCGACGAGACCACGGATGACGGGCGGGGAGAACGCGATGGCTCGGCTTCCGGCGACAGCGGCGGTTCGTCCGGCGATCGGTTCGCCGACGATCTGCCCGCCCTGCGCGCGGAGATCGCGCGCCGTGCTGAGGCGCTCGGCGGCGAGCGGGCGGATGCCGGTCCTGCTGGCGAGCCTGCCGCCGGCCCAGATCCGGGCCCTGGCGACGGACTGGCTCCTGGCGGCGCGCGACGACCAGCTTCCGCCCTGCCCAGCCCTGGCGGACTGGACCACCTGGGCGGTGATCGGCGGGCGCGGCGCGGGCAAGACCCGGACGGGGGCGGAGTGGGTCCGCGCCCTGGCGCTGGGTGACCCGGCCTTCACCGCCCGCCCGGTCGGGCGCATCGCCCTCGTGGGCGAGACCTTCGCGGATGTCCGCGACGTCATGGTGGAGGGTCCGTCCGGCCTCCTCGGCCTGCCCGGGCAACGGCCGCGCTGGTCGCCCTCGCGCCGGCGCCTCGAATGGGACAACGGCGCAATCGGCCTCGCCTTCTCGGCCGAGGAGCCGGATTCCCTGCGCGGGCCCCAGTTCGGCGCGGCCTGGTCGGACGAGATCGCCAAGTGGCGCTACGCCGAGGCCGCCTACGATATGATCCAGTTCGGCCTGCGCCTGGGGCACCGTCCGCGCGGCCTCGTCACCACCACGCCCCGGCCGATCCCGCTCTTGCGGCGGATCCTGGCGGATCCGCTGACCGTGGTCAGCCGGGCGCGCACCGCCGACAACGCGGCGAACCTCGCCCCGGCCTTCCTCGCGGCGGTGGTGGGGCGCTATGCCGGCACCCGCCTCGGGCGCCAGGAGCTCGACGGCGAGCTGATCGCGGACCGGGCCGACGCCCTCTGGCAGCGCGACCGCCTGGAGGCCGCCCGCGTCCCGACGGCGCCGGACGCCCTGCGCCGCATCGTGGTGGCGGTGGACCCGCCGGCCTCCTCGAAGGCCGGGGCGGATGCCTGCGGGATCGTCGCCGCCGGCCTCGACGCCGCGGGCCAAGCCTACGTGCTGGCCGACGCCACCCTGGCCCGGGCCGCCCCCGAGGCCTGGGCCGCGACGGCGCTGGCGCTCTACCACCGCCTCGCGGCCGACAGCCTCGTGGTCGAGGTCAACCAGGGGGGCGAGATGGCCACCGCCGTCCTGCACCAGGTCGACGCCGCCGTGCCGGTGACCCCCGTGCGGGCGACGCGCGGCAAGTACCTGCGGGCCGAGCCGGTCTCGATGCTCTACGCGCAAGGGCGCGTCCACCACGTCGGCGCCCTGCCGGCGCTGGAGGACGAGCTCTGCGATTTCGGGCCGGACGGCCTCTCCTCCGGCGCCTCGCCGGACCGCCTCGACGCCCTGGTCTGGGCCCTGACGCACCTGCTCCTGCGCAGCGGCCCCGAGCCGCGCATCCGGCGCCTCTGACCGCCGTTCCACACCGATGCTTCCGCGAGGCCCCGATGGCGAACCTCCTCTCCCGGCTCGTGCGCCGGGCCGCCCCCGACACCAAGGCTGCACCGGACACCAAGGCCGCCCCCGACACCAAGGCCGCTCCCCTCGCGGCAGCCGTTGCGGGCGTCGGCGTCGCCTTCTACGGCGAGGGCCGGGCCTCCTGGACGCCGCGGGACATCGGGGCGCTGGCCCGGGCGGGCTTCCAGCGCAACGCCATCGTCCACCGGGCCGTGCGGCTGGTGGCCGAGGCCGCCGCCGCCCTGCCGCTCGGGCTGGCGGGGGCCGGCGTCGCCGAACCGCACCCGCTGACCGCGCTGCTGACCCGGCCGAACCCGCGCCAGGGCGGCGCGGCCCTGCTCGAATCGCTCTACGGGCACCTGATGGTCTCGGGGAACGCCTACCTCCAGGCCACGGGCCTCGACGGCGTGCCCCGCGAGCTCCACGCCCTGCGTCCCGACCGGATGCGGGTGCTGCCCGGCCCCGACGGCTGGCCGGCGGCCTACGACTACGCGGTGGGCGGCCGCACCCTGCGCTTCGACCAGGGCGGGGACGGGGTGCCGCCGATCCTTCACCTCACCCTGTTCCACCCCACCGACGACCATTACGGCCTCGCGCCGATGGAGGCGGCGGCCGCCGCCCTCGACATCCACAACGCGGCGGGGGCCTGGAACAAGGCGCTGCTCGACAACGCCGCCCGGCCCTCCGGCGCCCTGGTCTTCGCCACCGCCGCCGGCGCCACCCTGAGCGACGCGCAGTTCACCCGGCTCAAGGGCGAGCTCGAGGCGAACTACCAGGGCGCCGGCAATGCCGGGCGGCCCCTGCTGCTGGAGGGCGGGCTCGACTGGAAGCCCCTGTCGCTCTCGCCCAAGGACATGGATTTCGTCGAGGCCAAGAGCGGCGCCGCCCGCGAGATCGCCCTCGCCTTCGGGGTGCCGCCCCTGCTGCTCGGCCTGCCCGGCGACAACACCCATGCCAACTACGCCGAGGCCAACCGCGCCTTCTACCGCCAGACCGTGATCCCCCTGGTGCGCCGCACCGCCGAGGCCCTGGCCCACTGGCTGGAGCCGGCCTTCGGCCCCGCCCGCCTGGAGCCCGACCTCGACGCCATCGAGGCCCTGGCCCCCGAGCGCGAGAGCCTGTGGCGCCGGGTCCAGGCCGCCGACTTCCTCACCGAGGCGGAGAAGCGCGAGGCGGTGGGCTACGGGCCGCGCTGAGGTCGGACGGTCCGCCGACCCGAGCCGCGGATCCTGCGTCTCGGGACCCGTCCGAACCCGGAGGATCCGTTTCGGACCGGCTCGCCAGCCGCACCTGCGCCGACCCGGAGCAGCGGACGAACGCCACCGGGCAAGCCGGAACGTGCCGGTCCTCGGAGACGAAGACGGTGCCCTCGGCCTTCGCCTGGGCGATGAGCAGGTGATGCCATGGATCCCCGTGCTGCCGGGGAAGGTCGCCGAGGGCCAGCAGATGCGCCGGGGTGATCCCGACGCTGTCGAAGCCCTGGCCCCGCACCGCGTCGAGGATGCTGCCGGGATCGGCCTTGAGCTGCCCGACCCGCACCTTCCCCTGGATCTCCCGAGGGACGCGACCGAGACGCGGACGTCGTTGGCGGGGTCCGCGATCAGGTCCTGGGCGGCCCGGCCGAGTCTCGGGTCTGCGAGCAGCCACCGGAGCAGGGCGTGGGTGTCGAGGAGAAGCCTCACGCCTCCTTGCCCTCCGCATCTTCGCCCTCCGCATCCTCGCCTTCCGCATCCTCGCCTTCCATGGCGGCCAGCGGCTCAGGGGGCAGGACATCGAAATCCGGTGCCCTGTCGATCTGCCCGCGCAGGGTGCCAGGCCGGCGCCGAGCTGACGGTGGGGGCGGCGGAACGATCGCGATCACCGCGTGGCGGGCAGTCACCGCGAAGGACGCACCATGGCGCACCTGGCGCATGAAACCGGCGAAGTTGCCGCAAAACTCGCGCACGCCGACCTTTCGCGACGGCACCGGTGACGCCTCGTCGTCGTGGGCCACGACCCGCCTCCACTGTGCACACACGATGTGGACACCGGGGAGCCAAGCGGTCGACGCGAACCGCCCGGGTCCGTCGCACCGCGGCTCTCCCCCGGCCCCGGCCCCTTACGGGGTCCCGACCGGGGCAGCCCGGACAAGGATCCGATCGGGGGACCGTCCCCCTCGCAATCCCCGCCGCGGAGTCTCCCATGGACGGCCATTTCACCGGCTATGCCAGCCTGTTCGGCGTGCCCGATCTCGGGCGCGACGTGGTGGCGCCGGGCGCCTTCGCGGCCAGCCTCGCGGCGCGGGGCGTCGCGGGGGTGCGGATGCTCTGGCAGCACGATCCGGCCGAGCCGGTGGGACATTGGCTCGCCCTGCACGAGGATGCCCGCGGCCTGCGCGTGGCGGGCCGGCTCAACCTCGCGGTCCAGCGCGCCCGCGAGCTCGACGCCCTGCTCGGCGCGGGCGGCCTCGACGGGCTCTCGATCGGGTTCCGCACGGTGCGGGCGCAGCCCCAGCGGGGCGGCCTGCGCCGGCTCGAGGCGATCGACCTGTGGGAGATCTCCCTGGTCACCTTTCCGCTCCAGGCGGGCGCGCGGATCGCGGCCCCGGTCCAAGCCGGCGCAGCCGTGATCCAGGCCGGCGCAGCCGTGATCCAAGCCGGCGCCGCCGTGATCCCAGGCGGGGCAGCCCCGGTCCAGGCCGGCGCCGCCCTGGCGCAGGACATCCGGGCCCTGGCCCACCGCATGGCGCCGCCCCGGCGCGCGGCTTCCCCCTTCACCCGGCCCGGGCCCCGGCCCGCCGCCATCCTGCCCGCCCGCCCCGCGAGGTTCGCATGACCGTTCCCGTCCCGTTCGAGACCCACGCCGCCGCCCCGCACGCCCCCGAGGTGAAGGGCGCCCTGCCGCTCCTGGAGGACAAGGCCGCGGGCCGCGTCCCGCACGAGCCGGCCCCGACCGATCCGGGGGTGGCCACCGCCATGGCCGAGCTCGCCCACGCCTTCGAGGCGTTCAAGGAGACCAACGACGCGCGGCTGGCCGCCATCGAGGGCCGCGCCCCCGGCGACGTGCTCACCGAGGAGAAGCTCGCCCGCATCGACGCCGCCCTCGATACGGCGCGCACCCGGCTCGACCGCCTCGCCCTCGACGGCCGCCGCCCGCCCCTGGGACAGGGTGCGCCGGCGCCCCGGGACGCGGCCAGCGTCGAGCACAAGGCGGCCTTCGACCTCTATGTCCGGGCCGGCGAGAGCGGCGGCCTGAAGCGGCTCGAGGAGAAGGCCCTCTCGGCCGGCTCCGGCCCGGATGGCGGCTACCTCGTGCCGGCCGAGGTCGAGCGCATGGTGCTGACCCGCCTCGCCAACCTGTCGCCGATCCGGTCGCTGGCCACGGTCCGGGTCATTTCCGGCGGGCAGTACAAGCGCGCGGTCTCGGTGCGCGATGCGGTCTCGGGCTGGGTCGCCGAGACGGCGCCGCGGCCGCAGACCGACACGCCGCTCCTGTCCGAGCTGACCTTCCCGGCCATGGAGCTCTACGCCATGCCGGCGGCGACGCAGACCCTCCTCGACGACGCCATCGTCGACCTCGATTCCTGGCTCGCGGACGAGGTCGAGACGGCCTTCGCCGAGCAGGAGAGCACCGCCTTCGTCACCGGCAACGGGGTCAGCCGCCCGCGCGGCTTCCTGACCTACGACCTCGTGGCGAACACCGCCTGGGTGCCGGGCAAGATCGGAACCGTCGCGACGGGCGTCTCCGGCGGCTTCGCGGCCGCGAACCCGTCCGACGTGCTGTTCGACCTCGTCTACGCCCTGCGGGCGGGCTACCGGCAGAACGCCACCTTCGTGATGAACCGGCGCCTGCAGAGCACGATCCGCAAGTTCAAGGACGCGGACGGCAACTACCTGTGGCAGCCGCCCCTGGCCGCCGACCGCGCGGCGACCCTGATGGGCTTCCCGGTGGCGGAGGCGGAGGCGATGCCGAACGCGGGCGCCAACAGCCTCTCGCTCGCCTTCGGCGATTTCCGCCGCGGCTACCTGGTGGTGGACCGCGCCGGCTTGCGGGTGCTGCGCGACCCCTACTCGGCCAAGCCCTACGTGCTGTTCTACACCACCAAGCGCGTCGGCGGCGGCGTCCAGGACTTCGACGCCATCAAGCTCCTGGCCTTCGCCGCCTGAGCCGGACGCCCCCGGACCCCCGGGCCCGGGGGCGTCCGCTCCGAAGAACGCAGATCAATGTCCGGGTTCGGCCCAAGTCTTTGCATGACGACGGGCTCGGCGGACTTCAGAAGTTGGAGCCTAGTGTAGCGGGTTGGTGAACCGATTCCCAATGCACGGGATCGACCCTTCTTAAATTTGGCAGGGCGCTCAGAACAGTCCCTGTGTTCGTTCTTCATGGCGAGCCACACATCGCCCTCGGCATACCTGCCAAGATCATCCATGATGACACTCACCAGACGGTAATAATCCAGAATAACTCTTACTATATTACCACACTATAATTATATATGTTAGATCTTTATCATAAACCAAAGTAAATCCAGCATATCCGATACAGAAATTCATCCCTACGATGCATGCCTGGACCTGTCACGAAATCGGGCGCTCACGCTCGGAGATCTGAGGGTTCTCTTCCAACTCAGTAACGATCATGAGGGACAGCCAACACGCTGCTCCTCATTGTTTTCAAAAAGTAGGAACACGCGAATGCCCACGATCGATACCACGAACGCCGAAAATATTGCTGTCCGGGTTGGCAGCGGCTTTTTTCAAACAGAAACGGCCACCAAGGCAGAGGGCTGGCCAGAGAACAGTAACAGCTGGGCCCATCTTATTTCTTCCACGCACACAAATCTAAATGAATATTACGCCATGCAGATAGCAGGAGGGTCCTTCGACAACAACAATTTCTTTGTTCGCAAGACAATGGGTAATGGCATCACGCCGTGGCGCAAGATTTGGCACGATGATAATTTTCATCCGAGCGTCTCACAAAAAACGACATCCTATCGTGAGCTAGGATTTATCGGTGACGGTAACTCCCATCCTGTCAAAAATTTTTATCCCAGCGTGGCCGCAGCTCAGGCGGTATTCCCGCGATGTCAGACTCTTAATGAAGAGATCGACGGCCTCGCCATTCAGCGTGATATCGATCTTCAGGCTTCGGCCTTCAACGGTCGCGCCATCATCGTCCTGCCTGCCTGTGAGGCCTTGATCACAAATCCGATCGACGCGACGAACGTTGACCTTCACCTCACGGGCGCTCCGGGCTTGATCACCAAAATCAGCGTGACAGGCGGAGCGCAAAGCGCTCTGATGCAGGGCAACTGGACCACTGGCTCGTCGAGGACGCTCTCGCTTCAAAACATTGCATTTAAAAACAATGCCACCGACAAAACAAATAGTTTTGGTTTGTTTGCGCACCACTCTGCCAGCAACGGCCTCCTCAACGCGTTGATCGTTCAGAACTGTTCGTTCCACTTCTTCCCGGCCGGAGTCGGCCTAAAGAACATCGGGCGTGGCGTCGATTTTTCAAACGTCGTTGTGTCTGGACCCGATTTTGTCAAGCAATCGAATGGTGGTGTGCAAGTGTGGGGCACCCAGGCTGCCACCTACGGCATATTCTCGCATCGCTACTACAACGTCTTGGTCTCAAACTACCGTTGGGGCTGGGATTTTCAGGGTGACCGCTGCTCCATTGAGGGTCAGTCGTTCTTCGCCTGCGCAGCATACAACGGTGATGGTCTGATCAACGTCAACCATAACGGTCTCGGCAACGATGGTAGCAGTGGATACAGGAGCCTGCTCTGGTCTTTCGACAACTGCGATTGGGAAGGCCTAGGCATGGCCATACAAATGAAAAACTGCACGAACGTAAGAATAAACGGCGGCTTTTGGATTTATCATGCCCGCTACAATATTGCTGTGGACCGAATTTACTATTTCGACAATACGCCCCTTCCCGAAGGTTGGGAGCGGTCGATCATGAATTTCGAGACTTGCAGTGATGTTGTGGTCAACGCGACTCAGCTCGCTACGCAGTACATGAACAACTCCTGCCTCGTGAACGTCGGCGCCGGCTGTACGAGCATCGTGCTACAGAATAACATCGTGACGACCTACGGCGAGACCGGAAACGGCTTCCGCCTTGCGGGTGCAGTGTCGAACCAGTGCTTCGAGACCGGGACGCGTTGGCTCTCGTGGGCAGGTGGGCCAAAAATCGTCTATCAAGGCAGCACCGAGCAGCAAAAGCAGATCAGCCAGACTGATGCGGCAGCGCACGGCGGGACTGTTGACAGCGCGGGTCGCTACGATTTCTCCGGCTACTCCGTACTGACTTCGGATAGCGCTGGTATGAACTCAGTTCAATTACCCCTCCGATCGAACGGCCAACCGTTTTTTCTAGAAACTCCATTCCTAAATCTTCAGACCGAACATGGCAGCACGCCAGTTGGACCGGTGAGCATCAAGTCTCGATCGACCCGAAACTTTACCCTCTACACCAACCAAGCTGCGGCCAACTTCACCTACGGCTTGAATTGGTCGGCCAAGGGTCGATAAGACCGAGCACGACTTTGGCAGTCTCGTTTGAAGGGCCGTCACGAGCCATTTCTCAGGCTCACGAGGCATCCTTCACTGACTTGAGGCACTCAGGATTGCAGGAGATTCAGACAACTTTCCTGTTTTGGGCGTGCGTTTAGGTCAGTATCCCATTCAGCCAAAGTGAAGCTAAGGCGGGTCGAGATCAGGGCGGCCTGGCGGCGGCTCGAGCGCCCTAGCGCCGGCCCGGCTTGGCCATCCAGTCGGACCGGGTCGCGCCGATGGCGGCGCCGGAGGGCATGCGGGCGAACTCGGCCGCGCGGGCGTTGATCCAGCCGGCATGCTCGCCGGTGGGCGTCACGGCGGTGAAGCCGCCGCAGGCGGTGCGGGCCTTCCGGTCCTGGCGCATGGCGCCGCTGGACCAGCTCACCACGCCGACGATCTGGTAGCCGCCGGGGCCGCCGCGCAGGATCGGCCCGCCGGAATCGCCGAGGCAGGCGCCGGCGCCCGCCGTCTCGGCCATGCGGCGGCGGTCGGTGACCACCGTGACCCGGTTGGCGACCTGCAGCGAGCCGATGGAGACGAGGTGGGCCTGGCGCAGGGTCCGGGCGGTGTTGCGCCGGTTCTCCGCGACCACGCCGAAGCCCGCGATGTCGACGGCGTCGCCGGTGTTGATGGCGCCGCCGCGGGGATCGAGGGGCTGGAAATCGTCGCTCAGGGGCTCGGCGAGCTTGATCAGCGCCAGGTCGATGCCCGGCTGGTCCTCCGGCGTGGTGCCGGGCACGAAGTCGGGATGCATGGCGAAGGCGATCGCGTTGATGCGGCGCTGGCGGAAGGCCCGGTCGACCGCCACCACGCTGTAGCCGGCCTGGTGCATGACGCAGTGGGCGGCGGTGAGCACGAGGTCGCGGGCGATGAGCGTGCCCGAGCAGATCTCGCCCTGGGTGCTCTCGATCCGCACCACCGAGGCGCGCAGGCCGTTGGGATCGCGCGACACCTCGCCGTTGATCACCGCGAAGGCCGGCAGGGGCGCCAGCGCGCCGAGGGCCGCGGCCAGCGCCGCAGCTCCGAACCGGAGGCGGGTGGGACGGGTCTGGGAGCGCCCAGCCTTGCCGGGGGCAGCCTGCTTGTTCGGGGCCGTCATCGTGTTGAAGGCAGCCTTGCGCAACGCGGTCGGCAACATCGTGTCTCTCCCGCGTCCGGCGATGTTCTGGACGAGAACGGCGTGGAGCCTATCGGAACGCAATGGCTCGGCCAAGCTCTGGTTCCGTGGACGTTTCGTCCCGACGGATCCGCTCAGGCGCCGGACCAAAGCGCGGCGCTGCCCCAGCCCGACAGGGTCCGGTCGATCCAGTCGCGCTGCGGGCCGAGGAGGACGCCCTGGGAGACGCCGCCGCAGGCCTTGCCGGCGGCCCAGGCGGAGACGGCGAGGACGGCGGGCCCGACGCCGATCGGCCCGCCGGAATCGCCCTGGCAGGCGCTGGCGCCGCCGGGACCGGCCCCGAGCCAGACCAGGATGCGGCTCGGTCCGTGGGGCTCGATCACGCCGAGCTCGACGCTGCGATAGGTGCCCGTGCTGCGTGCGTCCCCGGCGGCGGCGACGCCGTAGCCGGACAGGGTCAGGCGCTCGCCGGCCCGCGGCATCGCGGCGCTGAGGGCGGCCGGTAGGAAGCGGGCCGGCAGGGGGCTGGCCAGGCGCACCAGGGCGAGGTCGACCGAGCGCCGGCGGCCCGCCACCGCGCCGGCATCGTAGCCCGGATGGAGCGCGCGGGCGGCGATCTCGGCCAGCACCGGCGCGCCGGTCGCGTCCTTGTAGTGCACCCGGTGCTCGGCGCGGGCCGCCACGCAGTGAGCGGCGGTGAGCACCGCGTCCGGGGCCACGACGATGCCGGTGCAGACGCCGCCATTCGCGGACAGCACCATCACGGCCGAGCCCGCCGCCTCGGGGGCGGGGCGGCCGCCCACCACGGCGCCGGCCGGCCCGGAGACCTGCGGACTCAGAACCAGCAGGGCCCCCAGCAGGGACCCCGGCAGGATCAGGGATCTCAGCGAGGCGAGGCCCCCGCGCCGCGTCGCGCGGCGGGTCCGGCCAGCGTTGCGCGCCATCGCGATCCCTTTCCTGGACGGCCCCCACACGGAGACGACGATGACCCCACTACGCGTCGACAGCGCCTTCGTCGAGCCGGTGACGCTGGCGGAGATGCGCGGCGTCCTGCGCCTCGACCCGGATGACGGCGGCGCCGAGGATCCCCTGGTGGAGCGGCTGATCGCGGCCGCCCGGGCACAGGTGGAGGTGGCCACCCGGCGCATCCTGACGCCGGGGCGCTATCGGCTGATGCTCACGGCCTGGCCCGGCGACGGCTGGCTGCCCCTGCCGCTCAGCCCCCTCGTGGCGGTGGCGCGGGCAGGCCTCGTCGACCCCGGCGGCAGCGTCACCGACCTCGCCGCCGGGCTCGTCCGGCTCGGCCCGGACGGGATCGAGACGCCGGGCCTCGTCGTCGACCCGGCGGTGCCGGCCCTCGACCGGCGCGCCGCCCTGGTCGAGGTCGAGGCGGGCTACGGCGGCGCCGGGCCGCCGCTGCCGCCGGCCCTGGCCCAGGCGATCCGGCTCCTCGTGGCCCACGCCTTCGAGCATCGCGGCGACGGGCCCGGCGACGCGGGTCCCCCGCCGGCCCTCGCCGCCCTGGTCGCGCCGCTGCGGCGGATGCGCCTCTAGCGCCTCGTCCCGGAGATCTCCGCCATGCCCCAGCCCCTCACCCGCGTGCCCATCGGCGCGCGCCGCCGCCGCTTCGTGCTCGAACGTCCCGTGGAGACGCCGGACGGCTTCGGCGGCGTGGTGCGTCGGTTCGAGGCCGGTCCGCTGCTCTGGGGCGCGATCGAGCTCCTGCGCCCGGTCGACCGGCTCCGCTTCGGCCGCGCCGAGGCGGTCGCCACCCACCGGGTCCGCTTCCGCTTCGGCCCCACGGTCACGCCGGCGATGCGCCTCGCCAGCGGCCCGCGCCGCTTCGCCGTGCGCAGCGCGGGCGATCCGGACGGGCGCCGGCGCGACCTCGTCTGCGAGGTCGCGGAACTGATGGCCGAGGAACGGATGGTCGAGGCCGACGCATGAGCCTCGCCCCCTCCCCCACCAGTCCGCTCCTGGCCCTGCGCGCCGCCATCCTGGCCTACCTCGCCACCGACGCGCCCCTGGCGCGCCTGATGGGCGGGTCCCTGCGCCTCGCCGACGAGCCGCCCCGGGGCGTCGCGCCGGTCTACGCCCTGTTCGGGGACGCCGAGATCCGCGACGATTCCGTCGACGGCGCCCGGCGCCACCGGCACGCCCTCCCCCTGACGGTCTTCGCCCGGCCGGGCTCGCTCCGCAGCGCGGTGGATGCCGCCGAGCGCATCGCCGACCTCCTGTTCGACGCGCCGCTCGCCCTCTCGGGCCACGCCCTCGTGCGCCTCGATCTGGAGGCCATCGCGGTGCGGCGCGATCCCGCCAGCGGCGAGGCCCGCGCCACCCTGACCCTGCGGGCGATCACCGAGCGCCTGTCCGCCTGAGTCCCGAACCCCGAATCCCGCCCCCGAATCCCGATCTCGGAGCCCCCCATGGCAGCGCAACGCGGCAAGGACCTGCTCATCCGCATCTCGACGGCCAGCGGATTTCTGGCGGTGGCGGGCCTGCGGGCCCGGCAGATCGCCTTCAACGCCGAGACGGTGGACGTGACGAACGCCGATTCCGCTGGGCGCTGGCGCGAGCTCCTGGCCGGGGCCGGGGTGCGCCGGGCAGCCCTCTCGGGCTCCGGAGTGTTCCGCGACGAGGCCTCCGATGCCCGCCTGCGGCAGGTGTTCTTCGACGGCACCCTGGAGACCTACCAGATCGTGGTGCCGGGCTTCGGCACCCTGGAGGGCGCCTTCCAGATCACCAGCCTGGAATACCGGGGGGATCACGCCGGCGAGGTGACCTTCGACATGGCCCTCGACTCGGCCGGCCCCCTCGCCTTCACGGCCGCCTGATGGCGAACCGCCGGCGCGGCGAGGTGGCCCTGGCCCTGGGCGCCGAGCGCTACACCCTCTGCCTCACCCTGGGGGCCCTGGCCGAGCTCGAGGACGCCCTCGGGGCCGCCGACCTCACCGACCTCGCCGCCCGCTTCGGCGACGGGCGGCTCAGGAGCCGCGACCTGATCGCGCTCCTCGGCGCGGCCCTGCGGGGCGGCGGCCACGCCCTCGACGCGGCGGCCGTCGCGGCCCTGCCGCTGGCCGGCGACCTCGACGCGATCGGGACGGCGATCGGCGCCGTGCTGGCGGCGGCCTTCGGGGAGGCCCCCGAAACCCCTTGAGCCCCACGGGCGGGACCGCGCCGGAGCCGCCCTCCGCCTTCCCGTGGGACGAGGTGCTGGCGCTGGGCCTGGCCCGCCTGCGCTGGCGACCGCGCGATTTCTGGCGCGCCACGCCGCGCGAACTGATGGCCGCCGCCGGCCTCACCGGGCCCCGCACCGCCCTCGACGGGGCCGCCCTGCGGGACCTGATCGCCCGCTTCCCCGACCCGACCTGATGCGAGGGACCCCGCCATGGCCGAGACCGACCCCGACCGCGGCACCGCCGCCCGCGCCCGGCAGCTGGAGACCCTCGACGGGCTCGCCCAGCGCTTCGGCCGGAGCCTGTCGAAGGCGCTGAGCCTCAATGTCGGGGCCGGGCGCCAGCTCGACAGCGTGCTCGGCACCCTGGCGACGAAGCTCTCCGGCATGGCCGCCAAGGCGGCCCTCAGCCCGGTCAGGGCCGGGATCACCCGGCTGGTGAACGGGATGCTCGGGGCCGGCGGAGCCGGCGCGGACGCGGCCTTCTCCGCCGGCGGAGTCCTGCAGCAGGGCCGGGTGCGCCCCTTCGCGGCCGGCGGCGTGGTGGCCGCCCCGACCTACTTCCCCATGCGCGACGGCCTC
The DNA here is from genome assembly GCF_001423085.1 of Methylobacterium sp. Leaf125. Taxonomy (GTDB): domain Bacteria; phylum Pseudomonadota; class Alphaproteobacteria; order Rhizobiales; family Beijerinckiaceae; genus Methylobacterium. The sequence goes on from NZ_LMNU01000001.1 coordinate 98,384, forward strand.
GGCCTGATGGGCGAGGCCGGGCCGGAGGCGATCCTGCCGCTGAAGCGCGGCAGCGACGGACGCCTCGGCGTCGCGACGGGCGGCCAGGCCGCCGCCCCGGTGACCATCCACATCGCCACCCCGGACCTCGAGAGCTTCCGCCGCTCGGAGGCGCAGGTGGCTGCCGGCCTCGCCCGGGCGGTGGCCCGGGGCCGGCGCGGCCTCTGAGGCGAACGGAGGAACGCACCATGGCCGACGACCCGACGAGCGACTTCCACGAGGTCCGCTTCCCCCTCGATGTCGCCCTGCGCGGCAGCGGCGGCCCCAGCCGCCTCACCGAGATCGTGACCCTGGCCTCGGGCCGGGAGCACCGCAACAGCCGCTGGGCCGATTCCCGCCGGCGCTACGATGCCGGCTTCGGCATCCGCACCCTCGACGCCCTGCACGCGGTGCTGAGCTTCTTCGAGGAGCGGCGGGGCCGGCTCTACGGCTTCCGCTACCGCGACCGCGTCGACGCCACGTCCGGCCCGCCCTCGCGCGGGATCGCGGCCACCGACCAGCTCCTCGGCCTCGGGGACGGGACCACCCGCGTGTTCCAGCTCGCCAAGACTTACGGCACCGGGACCGCGCCCTATCGCCGGACCATCGCCAAGCCGGTGGCCGAGAGCGTGCGGGTGGCGGTGGACGGCGTCGCGGTGCCGGCGGCCCAGGTCGCCTGCGAGGCCGCCACCGGCCGGCTCACCTTCGCGGCCGACGCCGTGCCGGGGGCGGGGGCGCGGGTGACGGCGGGCTTCGCCTTCGACGTGCCGGTCCGCTTCGACACCGACGACCTCACCGTCGACCTGTCCGCCTTCGCCGCGGGGGAGATCCCGCGGGTGCCGCTCATCGAGATCGTGCCGTAGCCGGGGCGAACCGCAGCGGCCAGGCGCCCGGGCGCCGGATCACGGTGCGGGGCGTGAAGCGCCAGAGGCGCTCGGCGCCGGGAAGCTCCGCGAGATCGGGGGCGTCGAGCACCACCTCGGGCCGGCCGGTCATCTGCAGCAGGTCGCCGGTCGCGAAGTCGACGAACAGGAGCCCGGCGCGCGGGTTGGCGAGCATGTTGCCCAGGGTGTTGAAGAACCGGTTGCCGGAATAGTCCGGCACCGTCAGGACCCCGTCGGCCCCGACCCGGACGAAGCCGGCGGGGCCGCCGCGATGCGAGACGTCGACCTGGCGGCGGCCGTCCGCGCCGACGGCGTAGCTCGCCACGAACAGCGTCTCCGCCCCCGCCACCAGGGCGCGGGCCTGCGCGTCCAGGTGGTGCGACCGCTGCGGGGCGGCGGGCGCCGGCGGGACCGGTTCGGGATCCGTCCGGACCCGGATGTATTGCGGGCAGTTGCCGAAGCTCTGCGCCACGCGGATCGCGAAGCCGTCCGGCCCGTGGCGCATCACCGTGCCGTTCAGGCGGTTGCGCCGCCGCGTGCCGAGATCGATCCCGAGGAGGCCGAGGGCGGCACCGTCCGAGAGCCCCGCCTCGGCGGGATCGTCGGGCTGGGGCGCCCCCCGGACCCGCAGGTGCGCGGGGTCGGGCGCGTCGAGGAAGCCCGGCGCCCCGGTCCGCACCGTCGCCCAGGCCTCGCCGTCCGGGTCGACCGTCCCCAGCACCACGTAGGGCAGCTGGCGATAGAAGGCCTGGTGCTGCTCGATCAGGTGGTCGCGGATCACGCGGGGGCCGAGCTCGGCCATCCGCTCGGCGACGCCGACCCGGGCCTGGAGGGCGGTCTCGCCCGCGTGCCAGGGCGGGGCGGGACGGATTTCCGTGGGCGAGCGGGAGGGGACGTCGGTGGGAGACATGTTTGTTCTCCTGCGGAAAGGGTGAGGGTCAGGCGGCGCGCAGCCCTGCCGGCGTCTGGGGGAACGGCACGAAGCCCGGCAGGGCCTCGATGCGGGCGAGCCAGGCGCGGACGGCGCCGTAGGGGGCGAGGTCGACGTTCCCCTCGGGGGCGGCGGCGACGTAGCTGTAGAGCGCCACGTCCGCGACGGTGGGGTGGTCGGCGGCGAGCCAGGACCGCCCGGCGAGCTCGGCCTCGAGACGCCCGAGGATGACGTGGGCCCGGGCGATGACCTCGGCCGCGTCGAAGGCGGCGCCGAACACCGTGATCAGGCGCGCGGCCGCCGGGCCGAAGGCGATGGGGCCGGCCGCCACCGAGAGCCAGTGCTGCACCCGCGCCGCGCCGGCCGCGTCCTCCGGCAGCCAGTCGGTGCGGCCGAGGCGCTTGGCCAGGTAGACCAGGATGGCGTTGGAATCCGGGACGACCGTCTCGCCGTCGACGAGCACCGGCACCTGGCCGAACGGATTCAGCGCGAGGAAGTCCGGCGCCCGGTGCTCGCCCCGGGCGAGGTCGACCTCGACGATGGCGCAGGGCTGGCCGACCAAGGACAGGAACAGGCGGGCCCGGTGGGCGTGGCCGGACAGGGCGACGTGGAACAGCTTCATGGCAGGTCTCCTCGGGGACAGGGGCGGCACCCGAGCCGGGCGCCGGCGTCATCCGCATTCAAGACCATCACCTGCCTGGGCAGAATACGCTTTCCCTGCAAGCCACCGTTCCACAGAATGGAATAATCGGGAGTGGCGGAGGGCGGCATGGATCGGTGGCAGGCGATGCGGGTCTTCGTCCGCGTGGCGGAGGCTGGGGGCTTCGCCGAAGCGGCGCGCCAGCTCTCCCTGAGCCCGCCGGCCGTGACCCGGGCGGTAGCGGCCCTCGAAGCGCGGATCGGGGCGCGACTCCTGACCCGGACGACCCGCTCGGTGAAGCTCACCGAGGCGGGCGCGCGCTACCTGGAGGATTGCCGGCGCCTCCTGGCGGAGATCGCGGAGGCGGAGGCCGCCGCGGCCGGCTCCTACGCGACGCCCTCCGGCACCCTGACGGTGACGGCGCCGGTGCAGTTCGGACGCCTCTACGTGCTGCCGGTGCTGACCGAATACTTGGCGCACCACGCCGCCGCCTCGGCCCAGGCGCTGTTCCTCGACCGCGTCGTCAACATGATCGAGGAGGGGGCCGATGTGGGCGTCCGGATCGGCCCCCTCGCGGATTCCGGCCTCGCGGCGATCCGGGTCGGCACCGTGCGCCGGGTACTCTGCGCCGCGCCGGACTACCTCGACCGGCACGGGACTCCCGGGACGGCGCGGGACCTCGCCGACCATGCCGTGATCGGCTCGGCGAGCCTGGGTTTTGGGAGCCCGGGTTTTGGGAGCCTGGGTTTTGGGAGCGCTGCGTCGCGGCCGCGGCTGACCTGCAACACCATCGATTCCGTGCTGGCGGCAGCCCTGGCCGGCCAGGGCCTCGCGCGGCTCCTGTCCTATCAGGTCGCCCCGGCCGTGGCGGAGGGGCGCCTGCGCCTCGTCCTCGACGATCCGGAGGCGGCGGCGATGCCGGTCCACGTCGTGAGCCCCGAGGGGCGGCGGGCGCCCGCCAAGGTGCGGGCCTTCATCGATCTCGCGGTGGCGCGGCTCCGGGCCGACCCGCGGGTCAACCCGGCCCGCGCCTGAGAATCCCGCCGGCCGGACCGCCTGCCGAGGAGCCTGGACCATGCGCGACCTGCCCCCCGACCTCGCCGCGCATCTCGCCGGCGGGGCGACCACGCTCTGCCATTGCTGGGCCCTGACCCGGCGCGACGGCGCCCGCCTCGGCTTCACCGACCACGACCGCGACCTCCGCTTCGGCGGCCTGACCTACGCCGCCCGCTCCGGGCTGGAGGCGGCCGAGGCCAGCACCGAGCTCGGCTTCGCCATCGGTGGCGGCGAGGTCGCCGGCGCGCTCTCGGCGGTCGGGCTCACCGACGCCGACATCGCCGGCGGGCTCTACGACGCCGCCGCGGTGGAGACCTGGCTGGTCGACTGGCACCGGCCCGAGACGCGCCTGCTCCTGGCGATCGGCACGGTGGGCGAGGTGCGCCGAGCCGGCACCGCCTTCGTGGCCGAGCTGCGCGGGCTGATGGACCAGCTCGACGCCGAGCGCGGCCGGACCTACCGCGCCACCTGCGGGGCCGACCTCGGCGATGCCCGCTGCCGCGTGGACCGCACCGACGCCCGGTTCGCCACCACCGGCACGGTGCTGGCCGTGCCGGAGCCCGGCCGCCTCGCCGTCGCCCTGACGGGGTCTTTCGCGCACGGGTGGTTCGCCGGGGGGCGCCTCGCCTGGATCGGCGACGGCCAGGCCGGACAGGAGGCCGAGATCCGCGACCAAGCCGGCGCGACGGGGACGATCCACCTGGAGCTCTGGCAGGCCCCGCCGCGTCCGGTGGCGCCGGGCGACCGCTTCCGTCTCACGGCCGGCTGCGACAAGCGCCGCGCCACCTGCCGCGAGAAGTTCGCCAACGTGCCGAATTTCCAGGGTTTCCCGCACCTGCCGGGCAACGACTTCGTGCTGCGCTCCGCCCCCGGCTCCGGCCCGGGCCTCGACGGCGGCAGCCTGTTCCGGTGAGGCCGCCATGACGTTTGAACCGATGACATCCGAGACCATGACATCCGAGACCATGACCCCCGAGACGATCGTCACCCTGGCGCGGACCTGGATCGGCACGCCCTATCGTCACCAGGCCTCCCTGAAGGGCGTCGGCTGCGACTGCCTCGGGCTGCTGCGCGGGGTCTGGCGCGAGGCCCTCGGCCCGGAGCCCGAGGCGGCCCCGCCCTACGCCGCGTCCTGGGCGGAATCCGCGCCGCCCGGCCGCGATCCCCTGGCGGAGGCGGCCGGGCGCCACCTCGTGCCCGCCGCGGGTCCGCCGCGGGCCGGCGACGTGCTGCTGTTCCGCTTCCGCGCCTCCCTGCCGGCCCGGCACTGCGCCCTCGCCACCGGCGCGGGCACGATGATCCACGCCCATGACGGCGCCGCCGTCACGGAAGTGGCCCTGACGCCCTGGTGGCGCCGCCACCTCGCCCACGCCTTCCGCTTCCCGGGCGTGGGGGGTGGGGCCTAGCCGACGAGGTCGTCGATCGTGGCGGACAGGACCTCGGCAATCCGGCGCAGCGTGTCCACGGTGCCCTCGCGCTTGCCGGTCTCGATCTGCGACAGGAAGGGCTGGGCGATCCCGGCGGCCTCCGCCAGGGCGCGGGCCGTGAGGCCGCGGTGCTCGCGCCAGACGCGGATGCGGTTCTCCCCGCCGAGGATGCGGTCCACCATCCCGGAGGGCAGCAACTCCTCCTCGCCGGCAGCGAGCCGGCGGCGGAACTCCCCGACCGCGAGGCGGTCGGCATTGTCCTCGGCCGCCTCGCTCAGGGCGCGGAAATCGGCCTCCGACAGAACGACCAGGCGCTCGCCGGCCGGGGTGACGATGGTCTGGGCGTTCATGGGTGAGAATCCCTCAGGGGTGGAAATCCGATCCGGCAGTGTCCCATTCGGCAAGGTCATTCGTAGGCGCTGCCCCGAGGGGCGACCCGGATCACGGCGAGGATCTCGCCCTGGTCCGTATAGACGACCCGCCAGTCGCCGACGCGCAGGCGAAAGACTCCCGGCTCGCCCTTGAGGGCCTTCACGTTGTTGGCCTGGGTGGCCGGATCGGCCGCCAGCAGGGCGATCTTGGCGCAGATCATCGCCGAGACGTTGGCCGGCATCCGGCTCAGCGTTTTCAGAGCCGCCTTGCTGTAAGCGATCCGTTTCACCTCTGACACATAGCATAAAGCTATATCGTCGCAAGGGTGACATCGCCCCGACGTCTCAGCCCTCGCCCCGCTATCGGAGCCCGCCATGGCCACGCTGATCCTGCAAACCGCCGGGGCGGCGGCCGGTACGGCGCTGGGGGGCCCGATCGGCGGGATCATCGGCAGCGCCCTCGGGGCGGCGGCGGGCTCCGGCATCGACGCCGCCCTGTTCGGAGGGCTGGCGGGCGGGCGCACGGTCGAGGGGCCGCGCCTCTCCGACGTGGCGGGGCTCAGCTCCGGCGAGGGCGATCCCATCCCGCGGGTCTACGGCCGGGCCCGCATCGGCGGCACCCTGATCTGGGCGACCCGGCCCCTGGAGGTGGCGAGCACCGCCGCCGCCAGCGCGGCCGGCGGCAAGGGCATCGGCGGCGGCAAGGTCAAGCGGACGAGCTACGCCTACTTCGTCGATCTCGCCATCGGTCTGTGCGAGGGCCCGGTGGCGGGCATCCGGCGGGTCTGGGCGGACGGGCGCGAGCTCGACCTGACCATGGTCACCCTCCGCCTGCATGTCGGCGACGCGGACCAGGCGCCGGACCCGCTCATCGTCGCCAAGGAGGGAGCGGCGAACGCGCCCGCCTATCGTGGCCTCGCCTACGTGGTGTTCGAGCGCCTGGCGCTCGCCGCGTTCGGCAACCGGATCCCGCAATTCGCCTTCGAGGTGCTGCGCCCCGTGGCGGGCCTCGCCGGGATGATCCGGGCGGTCTGCCTCATCCCTGGCTCCACCGAGTTCGGCCTCGACCCGCTGCGCGTCACCGAGGAGGCGGGCTACGGCACGACCCGCCCGGCCAACCGGTTCCAGCTGCAGGCGGGCACCGACGTGACCGCCTCCCTCGACGCGCTCCAGGCGCTCTGCCCGCGGCTGGCCCGCGTCTCCGTGGTGACGAGCTGGTTCGGGGACGACCTGCGCGCCGGGCGCTGCACCCTCGCGCCCCGGGTGGACAACGCCGCCAAGGTGACGAGCGGCGACGTCTGGTCGGTGGCGGGCCTGCGCCGCGACTAGGTGGCGCCCGTCTCGACCGGCCCCGGGGGCGGCCCGGCCTATGGCGGGACGCCCTCGGATGCGGGCCTGACCCGCCTGGTGGCCGACCTGCACCAGCGCGGCCTCGCGGTGGTGCTCTACCCCTTCGTGATGATGGACGTGCCGGCGGGCAACGCCCGGCCGGACCCGCGCGACCCGGCCGCCGCCGGCCAGCCGGCCTATCCCTGGCGCGGGCGCATCACCTGCGACCCCGCCCCCGGGCAGCCGGCGAGCCCGGACGGCAGCGCCGCGGCCGGCGCGCAGGTGGCGGCCTTCCTCGCGCAGTATCGTCCGTTCGTGCTGCATTACGCGACCCTGGCGGCCGCCTGGGCCGCGGCGGGGAATCCGCTCGCCGGCTTCATCCTCGGCAGCGAGTTCGTCGGCCTCACCCGGGTGCGGGCGGAGGCGGGCCGCTACCCCGCCGTGGAGGGCTTCCGCAGCCTGGCGACGGCCCTGCGCCAGCGCCTCGGCCCGGACGTCAAGCTCGTCTACGCCGCCGACTGGACGGAATACGGCGCCGACGTGCGCGACGGCGGTGCCACAGTCCGCTTCCCCCTCGACGCGCTGTTCGCGGACCCGGCCATCGACGCGGTGGGGATCGACTACTACCCGCCCCTGACCGACTGGCGCGACGGGGACGCCCATGCCGACCTGGCGCTCGCCGATTCGATCTACGACCCGGCCTACCTCAAGGGCCGGCTCGGGGCCGGCGAGGCCTTCGACTGGTCCTATGCCGGCGAGGCCGACCGGGCGGCGCAGGTCCGCACCCCGATCACCGACGGGCGCTTCGCCAAGCCCTGGATCTTCCGGGCCAAGGACCTCGTGGGCTGGTGGGCGAACCCGCACGTCGAGCGGGACGATGGTCTCGAGACCGGCGCGACGGCCTGGGTGCCGCGGGGAAAGCCGATCTGGCTCACCGAGATCGGAGTGCCGGCGGTGGACAAGGGCACCAACGGCCCCAACGTCTTCCCCGACCCGAAATCCGCCGAGAACGCCCGCCCGCCCGCCTCGCGCGGCAGCCGCGACGACCTGATCCAGGCCCGCGGCCTCGCGGCGATCCTGGGGCGGTTCGACGCCGGCCTGCCCGGCTTCGAGGCCGCCCACAACCCGGTCTCGCCGGTCTATGGCGGGCCGATGGTGCCGGCGGACGGGATCTTCGTCTGGTGCTGGGACGCCCGGCCCTACCCGGCCTTTCCCGACTTCGACACCGTTTGGGCCGATGCCGGCAACTGGCCGGTGGGACACTGGATCGGCGGTCGGATCGAGGGGCTGGAGCTCGACCGGCTCGTCGCCGCGATCCTGGCCGATCTCGGGATCACCGTGCCGGCCGCCATCACCGCCGACGCGACCCTCGACGGCTACGTCATCGACCGGCCGATGTCGGCCCGGGCGGCCCTGGAGCCCCTGGCGCAGCTCTACGGCCTCGACGTCTCCGCCGCGGCCGGCACGCTGATCGTGCGCGGTCCGCGCCGGGCCGTGCCGCTGCCCCTCGCGACGGACGACCTCGTGGTCTTGCGCGACGCGGAGGCGCCCCTGGCCCGGGTCCGGGCCGAGGAGGCGGAGCTGCCGCGCTCCCTGGCGATCGGCTTCACCGACGGCGAGACCGCCGAGTACCGCCGGGCGAGCGCCGCCGCGACCCGGCCGACCGGCCGGCGCCGGCGCGAGACCCGGATGGAGGCCGCCGTGGTGACCCGGCGCGCCTGTGCCGAAGCCCTGGCGGAGGCCGCCCTCGACGCCGCCCTCGCGGCCCGCGACACCGCGCGCTTCACCCTGAGCCCGCGCCGGATCGACCTGGCGCCGGGCGACCTCCTGGCCCTGCCGGGGGAGCGCCTGCCGCACCGGATCCTGCGCATCGCCGACAGTCCGCGCGGACGCACGATCGAGACGCGGGGCGTCCCCCTCCAGGGCCGGGCGCCGCGCGCGGGCGAACCGGCCGGATCGCGCCCGCGCCGGGCGGTGCCGGCCCTGGCCGGGCCGCCCTTCGCGGTCGCCCTCGACCTGCCGGCCGACCGCGGCACCCCGACCGCCCTGCAGGCGCTGGCGGTGACGGCCGACCCCTGGCCCGGGCCGATGGCGATCTGGCGGGCGGAGGGCGAGGACGCCCCGCTGGTGCCGCAGGCCTTCGTCGACCACCCCGCCTGCCTCGGCGAGACCCTGGCGATGCTGCCGCCCGGCCCGCTCTGGCGCTTCGACCGGGTCACGGCCCTCACGGTCCGCCTGCGCCATGCCGGGGACCTCGAGGCCATCGGCGAGGCGGCGGCCCTGGCGGGCGGCAACCTGTTCGCGGTGCGCAGCGCCGGGGACGGGGCGATCGAGCTGATCGCGGCCGCCGGCGCCACGCTGGTGGGACCGGACACCTACCGGCTCACCGGGCTCCTGCGCGGGCTTGCCGGCAGCGAGGCGCAGGCGGGGCGCGCGGCCCCGGCCGGCAGCCTGATCGTGCGCCTCGACGGGGCGGTGGTGCCCCTGGTCGAGCGCCTCGACGAGGCCGGCCGTCCCTTCCGCTACCGCATCGGCCCGGCGGCGCGCGATCCGGCCGATCCGGCCACCGTCGCGCTGCGCGCCACGGCGGGCCTCACCGCCCTCCACCCCTTGCGCCCCGTCCACCTCCGGGCGCGGCGGGCGCCGGGGGGCGTGCGCCTCGCCTGGATCCGTCGGGCCCGGCGCGACGGCGATTCCTGGGACGCCGTCGAGGTCCCGCTGGAGGAGCCCGAGGCCTACCGGGTCACGGTCTACGCCGCCGAGGGCCGGCTCCTCCGGACCCTGACCGCAGACCGCGCGGACCTCCTCTACGCAACGGCGGACGAGGCGGCGGATTTCGGCGCACCCCAGAGTCGCCTCGACGTGGCGGTGGCGCAGGTCGGCGCGGCGGCCGGGCCCGGCCCCGAGACCCGGGCGCAGGTGCCGGTGGAGCCCGCCTGATCCCGCGATTCCCCCCAGTCCCGAGAAGCCCGGAGCCGGACGATGCCCGAGACCACCCCGACCTTGGCGCTGCCGCTGATCGCGGCCGGCCAGGCCCAGAAGCACGTCACCCACAACGAGGCCCTGATCCAGCTCGACGCCCTCGTGCAGCTCGCCTGCCGCGGCAAGGACCTCGGCGCCCCGCCGGCCAGCCCCGCCGAGGGCGACCGCTACCTCGTTCTGAGCGCCGGTCCGACCGGGGCCTGGACCGGCCTGTCCGGCCAGATCGCCCAGTTCCAGGACGGGCGCTGGCGGGGCCTCGCGCCGAAACCGGGCTGGCTCGCCTGGATCCTCGACGCGGACGAACTCTACGTCTTCACGGCGGCCGGATGGGTCGGGTTCCGCAGCACCCTCCGGCAGCTCCAGACCCTGACCCGCCTCGGCATCGGCACCACGGCCGACGCCGCCAACCCCTTCGCGGCCAAGCTCAACACCGCCCTCTGGACCGCCCTGACGACGGCCGAAGGGGGAACCGGCGACCTGCGCTACACCCTCAACAAGGAGGCGCCCGGCAACGTGCTCTCCCTGCTGTTCCAGAGCGCCTTCACGGGACGGGCCGAGATCGGGCTGTCGGGCAACGACGATCTCACGATCAAGGTCGCGCCCGACACCGGCGGGTTCCGGGAGGCGCTGCGGGTCGACCGGGCGACGGGCCGGGTCGACCTCGCCGGGCCGCTCCCCGCCACCCTCCTCGGGGCGCCGGCCCTCCGCCTGACCCAGGACCTCGCCACGGCAGCCGCTCCCGACGGCAGCCGATTGGCCGGCGGCCTGACCATGCAGGCGTCGAGCGGGGGCCTGTCCTGGACCGTTGCCGGCCTCGCCGGAACGGGCGGAACGTCGGGCGGCTTCCCGGGGGGCCTCGCGGTCTTCGTCAAGCCGGCGGACGGCACCCGCGCCGGCGCCCTGCGCGAGGCGGCGCGCTTCGGACCGGACGGCAATCTCGGCCTCGGCACCAGCACTCCCGCGACGACGCGGCTCGGGGTGGCGGGCATCATCGCCCACACCGCCGACAACAGCTGGAGCCTCGGCACGCCGGCGCTGCGCGCCTCGGTGCTCTACGCCGGAACCGGGGCGATCAGCACCTCCGACGCCCGCGAGAAGACGCCGGTCGCTGCCCTCTCGCAGGCCGAGATCGCCGCCGCCCGCAGCCTGGCCCGGGAGATCGGCACCTTCCGGTTCCATGACGCCGTGGCGCGGAAGGGGGATGGGGCCCGGCGCCACGTCGGCCTCACCGTCCAGCGCGCCGTCGCGATCCTGGAGGCCGAGGGTCTCGATCCCTTCGCCTACGGCTTCGTCTGCCGCGATGCCTGGCCGGCGGTCGCCCCGCAGGAGGCCGTCGCGGGCACGGAGGCCGTGCGCGACGCGGACGGCACCACGATCGCGCCGGCCGTCCCGGCGCGGGCGGCGTACCCCGGACGCGAGGCCGGCGAGCGCTACGGCTTCCGCACCGACCAGCTGCTGCTGTTCCTCGCCCGCGGCCTCGAGGCCCGGCTCACCGCCCTGGAGGCGGCCGCCGGTCCCTGATCCGCGTGGTCGCGGTCAGCGCAGGTATCCCGCCGCCCGCAGGTCGGCCTCGACCGCCGCGCACAGGGCGGCCAGCGGGTTGTCGTTCTGGGCGGCGGGCGGCGTGACGGGCCGCATGGGTGGGAAGGCCAGATCGGGCGGAAAGGCCGGATCGGGCGGCTGCGTCGGCTGTTCCCGGGCAATGTCGCCGGTTTCGGCCTCGCGTCGCAAAGCTGCCGAGATGAGCTTTCGCAGCATGTCCGCTTCCCGATTCCACCGCCTGTCCAAGTAGCGCGCCAGTTATCGCGCAAGTCTAGTCATCAATCAATCAACCGGAGACAGGGCATGAACCTCAGTGCCATCGGCGAAGCCGTGCTCATCGCGCGGGAGGGGCGCCGACTCACGGCCTATCGCGACAGCGTCGGGATCTGGACCATCGGCATCGGCCACACCGCGGCGGCCGGGCCGCCCCTGGTGACGCCCGGCCTGCGCCTGAGCGAGGCGGCCTGCGACGCCCTCTTCCGGCGCGACGTCGCCCGCTACGTCCGGGCGGTGGACGACGTCGTCCGAGACGCCTTGCCCGACCCCTTGCCCGACGCCTTGCCCGACCACGCCTTCGACGCCCTGGTCTCGCTCTGCTTCAACATCGGCCCGTCGGCCTTCGCGCGCTCCACCGTCGTCCGGCACCTGAAGGCCGGCGACCGCGACGGCGCCGCCGCTGCGATCCTGCTGTGGAACCGCCCGGCCGCGCTGATCCCGCGGCGCGGCGCCGAGCACGACCAGTTCGTGACGCCCTACGACCGCGCCCTGCCGCGGGCACGCCGGAGCGACACGGCGCCGGTTCCCGCGCCGAGTCCCCTGGCGCCGTCCCTTCCTGCGCCCCTTCCTGCGTCCGTTCCCGCGTCTCTTGCCACGCCTCTTGCCGCGCCTCTTGCCGCGTCTTTTGCCCCGTCCCCGCACCCACCCCTGCCCGCGCCGCGCCGAACCGTGCCGCGCGTCCCGCCGCTACCGAGCCGCGGCCCCGATCCGGCGCCCGATCCGGCACCTGGGCGGCCCGTCACCCTGGCTCGCCTGTGGGCCAACCTCCGCAACCGCCTGCGCGGCGGCCCCTGAGGGCCGGTCTCCCCGCCCTCGCTTCGATGTCCCCACCGATGGAGTCCGCGATGTTTCGATACGTCCCCGTCACCCTGCGCGCCCGCCCCTTCGCCACCGCGAGTCTCGCCCTCGCCCTCGCCCTCGCGGCGCCCTCCGCCGCGTCGGCCGCATCGCCGACCGCCGCCGTCACCGTCCCCTGGGGCGATGCCCTCGCGGCGGCCATCCAGGGCATCGGCAGCGTGGTGGTCCCCCTCGCGGTCACCGCCCTGATGGCGGCCCTGGCGCGGATCGCCGGTCCCCTGCGGGTGCTGATCACCGCCAGTCTGGTGGAGCATCTGGTGCGCAATGCCGGCGCCTACGCGGTCAACGCGGTGGCGGGGGCGGCGCAGGGCCGCACGCTGACGGTCCCGGTGGGATCGCTGGTGATCGCAGGGGCCGTGCAGCGCGGCCTCGACGCGGCGCCGGGCTGGCTGATCCAGGCCGCGGGCGGCGTGGACGGCCTCGGCGAGAAGGTGTTTCGCAGCCTCCCCCTGGCGGCGGAGGCGACGGTCGCCAACACGCTGGTGCCCGCGCTCCGGGCGGCGCGGATGCCCCGGCCGGCCTGACCGACCGGTGCCTTCGCGGGCGGGGGGAGTCTCACGAGGGAGGGGGCCTTGCAGAAGATCGCCCTGGAAGCCGCGCACCTGCTCGTCTCACAGGAAGGCGCGGGATGGATCGTCGCCGTCCTCCTCGGCCTCGCCTGCTTCCATCTCCACCGGGAATCGATGCGCGCCCAGGAGGCGCGCCTCGGGGACACCGGCGCCACCGCGACCGCCCTCGAGCGGGCCTCGCAGAGCCATGCGGCCGTGGCGGCCGCCCTGGAGAGCCGGACCCGGGTGCTGGACGACCTCGCGCGCGTCATCGCCGAACTCGCCCGCAGCGTCGAGCGCAACGACGAGCGCGCGCGGGAGAAGCTGGACGACATCCTGCGCCGGCTCACCGAAACCCGGCCACGCCCCTGAGGACACGCCATGGATCGCCTCGCCTTCCTGCTGAACCGTCGCCGCGACCGCCGCCGGGTGGCGGCCCTGCGCCTGCACGCCGCCCGGGCGGGGTTCGACCGCTCGTCCCTGGCCCTGCGACGGGCGGCCCTGGCGCATATCGACGGCCAGGCCCTGGTCGGAGCGACGCTGCGGGCGACCCTCGCGCGGCTCGCCGCCCAGGGCCCCGGGCCGGCCTGACCCGCCCGCCCCCGGGAGACCGGCGGGAACCGAATGGCCGAGGTTGGGCTTGGCTCCGCATTCAGGGCACATTCAGTGCATCCTCCCTAGACATCGTCCCATGCGCATCCTCCTCGCCCTGGTGTTGATCGGACTGACCGTCGCGGGCTTCGCGACGGGCTCCATCGACACGTTCGCGGAGGAGACGACGGCGGGGACCGGGGCGATCGTCGCGCCGCTGGCCGCCATCCCGCGCAGCGAGACCTGCCTCAGCCCGGCGGACCTGCGCGAGGCGGTGGCGGACAAGCGGGTGATCGCCCCGGTGGCGGCCATCCGCGCCGCCCGCCAGGTGATCCCCCGGGCCGAGATCCAGCGGGCGCGCCTGTGCCGGAACGACGAGACCCTCGTCTACCTGCTCACCGCCCTGCGCCGGGACGGCCAGTTCGTCCACGTCGTCGTCGACGCCACCACCGGGCAGGTCAGCGGTCCGTGAAGGGCTTTCGACCGGAAGCCGTTTCGCGCCGGCGCGGAGACGTCTAACGTGCGGGCCGCGCCGACCCGCGGGTCCAGGCCATCATCGTAGGAGTTCGGGACCGTGCGGTTGCTCGTCGTGGAGGATGACCGGGACATCAACCGGCAGGTGGTGAACGCCCTCGAGGAGGCCGGCTACGTCGCCGACAAGGCCTTCGACGGCGAGGAGGGCGGCTATCTCGGCGAGAACGAGCCCTACGACGCGATCATCCTCGACATGGGCCTGCCCAAGACCGACGGCGTCAGCGTGCTGCAGAAGTGGCGCCGGGCCGGCATCAAGACCCCGGTCATCATCCTCACCGCCCGGGACCGCTGGTCGGACAAGGTCGACGGCTTCGATGCGGGGGCCGACGACTACGTCACCAAGCCCTTCCACATGGAGGAGTTGATGGCCCGCGTGCGCGCCCTGCTGCGGCGCGCGGCCGGGCACGCCACCAGCCAGATCGCCTGCGGGCCCGTGGTGCTCGACACCCGCTCCGGCCGCGTCTTCGTGGATGGCAACCCGGTCAAGCTGACCAGCCACGAGTACCGGCTGCTCTCCTACCTGATGCATCATACCGGCCGGGTGGTCTCGCGGGCCGAGCTGACGGAACACCTCTACGACCAGGATTTCGACCGCGATTCCAACACCATCGAGGTCTTCGTCGGCCGCCTGCGCAAGAAGCTCGCCGTCGATCTGATCCAGACCGTGCGGGGCCTCGGCTACCTCGTCGATCCCAACCAGCCCGCGCCGCGGGTGTGATCTCAGCAGGCTCCGGCGAGGTCGGTCCGCGCGAAGCCGTCGCCGTTGAAGTGCAAGGGGGCGGTATGGATCTTGGCCATCGCGTCGGCGAAGCAATCGCCCATGTTGAGTTGGGCCGGGTGCCCCGTTCCCTTGCCATACTGGGCCAAGGCCGCGATCGCCTACCTGCCTCTGGGGGGGATCGCCACCGGGGCCGAGGCGTCGACAAACATCAGGCATCACCGCTGATTTCGTCGTAGACAGCCTGGTCGGCTTCGAGGCCGGTCAGTGGATAGGAAGCGATACGCGCCTGTATCGGCCGAATCCGCTCACGCAGGCTGAGCGTCTCGGCATCGCGTCGCAATGCGTTGCCGACGGCAAGCTTGAGGGCGTCGGTGAGAGCAGTGCCCTTTCGCTCGGCGCGCATGCGCACGAGCCGATCGGCTTCGGGGGCGCGGATGTGGAGTGCCATGGTCGAGTCTTCGCCCCTCTCCGCGCATTCTGCGATCCTGGGATCACGGACGGCCATCCGAGCCGGCTTGCGAAGTCTCTCGCGAAGCCCTTTGCGAAGCCTCTTGAAAAGCCACTCGCAAAGCGCCTTTCGAGACGTCTGGCGCAACGCATTCGCCAGGCGCGTCGGCATCCGCACACGCGAGACGGCCCCCGATGTGAACGGAACGTCGCCACCCTGTCTCCATCGATCCGTCGCGCGGCCGGGGGCATTGCGCAAAGATCACACATCGACGACGGACGCCGCATGATCCCCTCCCCCTCCTGGCTCCCGATGCGCCGCCGCTCGATCGCGGTGCGCCTCGCCACCTCGGCCCTGCTGGCGAGCTCGGCGATCCTGCTGATCGCCGCCTGGATCCTCACGACCCTGTACCGCGAGAACACCGAGCGGGCCTTCGACAGCCGCCTGCTGGTCTACGCCAACAACCTCGCCACCGACCTCGTCTCGCCCAACGACCCGGAGAGCCGCTCTTTCACCCTGAGCGATCCGCGCTTCGACCTGCCCCTGTCGGGCTGGTACTGGCAGATCGGCCGGCCCGACGCGAAGCCGCGCGACCTGCGCACCTCGCGCTCCCTGGTGGGCGTGCCCCTGAAGGCGGCCGGCACCCCCGACACCAAGGCGGGCATCGGCCAGATCCGCCAGGGCTACGGCCGGGCCCAGGACGAGCGCCGCCTGCGCATCATCGAGCGCGACGTCGATCTCGGCGAGGAGGGCCGCTACACCGTGCGGGTCGCCGGCCCCGCCGACGAGATCGAGAACGACGTCGACCGCTTCCGCTTCTCGCTGATAGTCACCTTCGGGCTCCTCGGCCTGTCGCTCGCCCTGACGACCCTGCTGCAGATCCGCTTCGGCCTCGCGCCGCTCGCCAAGCTGCGCACGGCGCTCGGCGCCATCCGGCGGGGTGAATCGGACCGCATCACCGGCGAGTATCCGCGCGACATCGCCCCCCTGGCGGGCGAGGTGAACCTGCTGATCGAGACCAACCGGGAGATCCTGGAGCGGGCGCGGACCCAGGTCGGAAACCTCGCGCATGCCCTGAAGACGCCGCTCTCGATCATCGTCAACGAGGTCGGCGCCGCCGATGCGCCCGGGGAACTCGCCGCCAAGATCCGCGAGCAGGCCGCGGTGATGCGCGACCAGGTGAACTACCACCTCGACCGCGCCCGGGCCGCGGCGCTCGCCGGCACCCTCGGCACCTCGACGGAGGTCGAGCCGGCGCTCGCCGGCCTCGTGCGCACCTTCGGCAAGATCTACCGCGACAAGGACATCGCCTACGAGGTCCACGTGCCCGCCGGCCTGCGGTTCCGGGGCGAGCGCCAGGACTTCGAGGAGATGATCGGCAACCTCGTCGACAACGCCTCGAAATGGGCCCACGGCCGCGTGGCGATCCGCGCCGAGGCGGTGGGCAAGAACGATTATCCCCACCTTCTCGTGGCGATCGAGGATGACGGACCGGGCCTCGCCCCGGAGGACCGGGCGGACGTGCTCGGCCGCGGCCGCCGCCTCGACGAGACCAAGCCCGGCTCCGGGCTCGGCCTCTCCATCGTGGCCGACCTCGCGGCGCTCTATCGCGGCCGCTTCCGCCTGGAGGAGGCGACGCTGGGCGGCCTGCGGGCGGTGATCGAGGTGCCGGGCGATGCACCGGCCGGCGTAGCCCCGCACTGAGCCCGCGGGCCCGCCGACGGTCGCGCGCCGGCATGAGGGCGGCCGATCGCCGGCCGGGATCGCGGCGCCCGGTTTCCCCGCCCGCCGTCATGCTCTAGGGTTGCGCCCTCCCCCCGAAGTGCTGCGCGTGACACCGTGTCGCCCGAGGCTCGCATCGTGCCGGCGGGAGCCCGCGTCTACATGCAAGCGGGGCAGCGTTCGGGGCGTGATGACGGCACTTTGGTTCATACTGGCGTTCATGACCGGCGCGGCGGTGTTCGCCCTGCTCTGGCCGATGTCGCGCCGGGCCAATCCCGCCGCTCCGCCGGAGGGCGGTGGCCTCGCCACCGAGACGGGCTTCTACGAGGACCAGCTGCGCGAGATCGAGCGGGACGAGGCCCGCGGCCTGATCGCGGCCCCGGAGGCGGAGGCCGCGCGCACCGAGGCGGCCCGGCGGCTTCTGCGTGCCAACCGCGCCGGCGTCCCTGCCGCCCAGGACATCGCCGAGCCGGCCCTGCGCCAGCGCCGGGCGGCCTCGGCCTTCGCGCTCTCGACGATCCCCCTGGTCGCGCTCATCGCCTACGGCCTCTACGGATCGCCCCACATGCCCTCCCAGGGCCAGGCCGAGCGGGCAGCGGCCCAGAACGGCGACCAGGACCTGCTCAAAGCCATCGGCCAGATCGAGGCGCGGCTCGCGGCCGACCCCAGCGACGGTCGTGGCTGGTCCGTGCTCGCCCCCGTCTACATGCGCATGGGCCGCTTCGACGACGCCGCCCATGCCTACGAGGCCGCCACCCGCATCCTCGGCGAGAGCGCGCAGCGCCTGTCCGACTGGGGCGAGGCCCTGGTGGCGGCGGCCAACGGTGCCGTCACGCCCCAGGCCAAGGCCATCTTCCAGCGCGCGGTCGAGATCGACGGGCAGGTCGCCAAGCCGAAATTCTACCTGGCGCGGGCGGCCGAACTCGACGGCGACATTCCCCAGGCGGTCCAGCGTCTCCAGGCCATGGCCGACGCGGCGCCGGCCGACGCGCCCTGGCTGCCCCTGGTGCGCGAGAACCTGGCGCGCCTGAAGGGCGAGGCCGCGCCCGGCCAGATGAAGCCGCCCGAGCCCGGCGCCGCGGCCGCCCTCCAGGCCCTGCCCCCGGCGAGCCGCGACGGCGCCATCCGGGCCATGGTCGACAGCCTCGACAAGCGCCTGGCCGACCGGGGCGGAAGCCTGGAGGACTGGCTCCGCCTGGTGCGCTCCTACGGGGTGCTTCAGGAACGCGACAAGGCGAAGGACGCCCTGGAGCGGGCGCGCAAGGCGCTCGGCGACGATCCCGAGGCGAAGACCCGCCTCGACGCGATCGCCGCCGAAGCCGGTCTGGCCGGGGCTTCCACGGATCCGGCCGCGGCCACGCCCGCGCCGTCCGCCTCTTCCACGCAGACCGGGACCGCCTCCGACGAGGCCGCCCGAGCCGGCACGGAGGCCGCCGTCGCGGCCGTGAAGGCGATGCCGGCGGCCGAGCGCGACGCCGCCATCCGGGGCATGGTCGCGGGTCTCGATCGCCGCCTAGCCGCGAAGGGCGGCAGCGTCGACGACTGGCTGCGCCTCATCCGCTCCTACAGCGTGCTCGGCGAACGCGAGCGCGCCCTGCAGGCCCTCGATCGGGCCCGCATGGCCTTGAGCCCCGACGCGGGGGCGATGGAGCGCCTCGGCGAATTGTCGCGCGAGCTCAGCCTCCAGCCCAGCGCGAAGCCGGGCAATGCGGCGGCAAGACCTTAGCCCCTGACAATCGGTCCCGGCCCCGGCCCTTGACCCGGGTGGCGCCCCGGCCGACACCGGAGGCTGCAAGACACCCCGCCCGGAGGCCCGGCGCGGGACGCGCCCCGCCCCATCGTCCGAGCCATCAACCGGGACCCTGCCCACGTGACCCGCAAGAGCCGCCGCCTGATCCTGATCGCCGCCTGCGGCGCCGTGCTGGCGCTGGCGCTCGGCCTGATCCTGTCGGCCATGAGCGGGTCGATCGTGTTCTTCCGTTCGCCCACCGAGGTGGCCGCGCAGACCGTGGCCACGGGCACGCGCTTCCGCCTCGGCGGCCTGGTGAAGGACGGCTCGCTCCAGCGTGGCCCGGACCAGACCGTCGACTTCGCGGTGACCGACACCAACGCCACCATTGCGGTCCAGTACCGTGGCCTGCTCCCAGACCTGTTCCGCGAGGGCCAGGGCGTGGTCGCCGAGGGCACCCTGCTGCCGGGCGGCGTCTTCCGGGCCGACACGGTTCTGGCCAAGCACGACGAATCCTACATGCCGCGCGAGGTCGCCGACGCCCTCAAGGCGCAGGGCCGGTGGCAGGAGGGCAAGGGCATGGTCGACAAGCCCGCCGCGGCCGCCCCCGAGACCAAAACGGCCGCCGGCGACAAGACCCTCGGTCAGCGCAGCGAGCGATGATGCCGCGCGTGCCCCGGCCGGTTTCCCTCCGGCCCCGCGTCCCGCGGCACATCCTCCCTTGGAAGGACACCCCGCCTTGCTGATCGAGGTCGGCCATTTCGCGCTCGCCCTGGCGCTCGCCCTCTCCCTGGTCCAGGCGGTCATGCCGGTCTGGGCTGCCCGTTCGGGCGACCAGGCCCTGCGGGCCGTGGCGACGCCCGCCGCCCTCGGCGCCTTCGCCTGCATCCTGTTCGCGTTCGGGGCGCTGACCTACGCCCACGTCACGTCGGACTTCTCGGTCCTCAACGTGATCGAGAACTCCCACACGGCGAAGCCCTTCCTCTACAAGATCTCCGGCGTGTGGGGGAACCACGAGGGCTCGATGCTGCTCTGGGTCCTCATCCTCGCCCTGTTCGGGGCGCTGGTGGCGGTGTCGCGCGAGTCCGTGCCGCCGACCCTGCGGGCGAACACCCTGGCGGTGCAGGGCCTGATCACCTTCGTGTTCGTGCTGTTCATCATCACGACCTCGAATCCGTTCACCCGGGTGAGCCCGGCCCCGGCGGAGGGCAACGACCTCAACCCGCTGCTCCAGGATTTCGGCCTCGCGGTGCACCCGCCGCTCCTCTATGTCGGCTATGTCGGCTTCTCGATCACCTTCGCCTTCGCCATCGCGGCGCTGATCGACGGCCGCATCGACGCGGTCTGGGCCCGGGCCGTGCGGCCCTGGACCCTGATCGCCTGGAGCTTCCTGACGCTCGGCATCGCGATGGGCTCGTACTGGGCCTATTACGAGCTCGGCTGGGGCGGCTGGTGGTTCTGGGATCCGGTCGAGAACGCCTCGCTGATGCCCTGGCTCGCCGGCACCGCCCTCCTGCATTCCACCGTGGTGATGGAGAAGCGCGACGCCCTCAAGGTCTGGACGGTGCTGCTGGCCATCCTCACCTTCTCGCTCTCGCTGCTCGGCACCTTCATCGTGCGCTCGGGCGTGCTGACCTCGGTCCATACCTTCGCCACCGACCCGACCCGCGGCGTCTTCATCCTGGCGATCCTGATCCTGTTCATCGGCGGCTCGCTCACCCTGTTCGCCTGGCGGGCGCCGATGCTGCGCCAGGGCGGCATCTTCGCGCCGATCTCCCGCGAGGGCGCGCTGGTGATGAACAACCTGTTCCTGGCCGCCGGCTGCGCCACCGTCTTCGTCGGCACCCTCTACCCGCTGCTGCTGGAGATGCTGACCGCCGAGAAGATCTCGGTCGGCCCGCCCTTCTTCAACTACACCTTCGTGCCGCTGGCGATTCCGCTGCTGCTCATCGTGCCCTTCGGCCAGACCCTGGCCTGGAAGCGCGGCGACGTGCACGCGGCGACCCAGCGCCTGTTCGCCGCCCTGGCCGCCGCGCTGGTGGTCGGCCTCGCCGTGACGGCCCTGACCTGGGGCGGCCCGATGATGGCCCCCGTGGGCATCGGCCTCGGCGCCTACCTCGTCATCGGCTCCGCCATGGAGATCGTGTCCCGCGCCCGCGGCTACGGCAACAACCGCGCCCGGGGTGCCGCGATCTGGCGCCGCGCCGCCGGCCTGCCGCGCTCCGCCTGGGGCACGGCGATGGCCCATGCGGGCGTCGGCGTGGTGGTCCTGGGCATCGCCGCCCAGGGCTGGGCGACCGAGGGGCTGAAGACCCTCAAGCCCGGCGAGTCCCTTGCCTCCGGCCCCTACGTGGCGACCCTCGACCGGGTCGGCCCGCGCACCGGCGAGAACTACGCCGAGACCACCGCCTTCCTGACCATCCGCAACGCCGGCGGCGACTTCGTCGGCACGGTGGAGACCGGCAAGCGGTTCTATCCGAGCCGCAAGATGACGGTGACGGAATCCGGCCTGCTGACCATCGGTGCGAGCCAGGTCTATGCCAGCCTCGGCGAAGTCCTCCCGGAAGGTGCCATCGGGCTGCGGCTCTACTACAAGCCCCTCGTGCTGCTGATCTGGCTCGGCGCCGTGGTGATGGCCCTCGGCGGCGCGATCTCCCTCACCGACCGGCGCATGCGCGTCGGCGCCCCGGCGCGGGCACGGGCCAAGCCCGTCCCGCCCGGCATGGCCCCCGCCGAATGAGCCGGGTCGCGCGCCTGCCGCGCCTCGCCCTGGCGCTCGGGCTGATGCTGGCCGGCGCCGGCAGCGCCCAGGCGGTGCAGCCGGACGAGGTGCTGAAGGACCCGGTCCTGGAAGCGCGGGCGCGGGACATCTCGTCCGGCCTGCGCTGTCTCGTCTGCCAGAACCAGTCCATCGACGATTCCGACGCGCCCCTCGCCCGGGACCTGCGCCTCATCGTGCGCGAGCGCCTGACCGCCGGCGACGACGACCGGCAGGTGCAGGCCTACGTGGTCGGGCGCTACGGCGAGTACGTGCTCCTGCGCCCCGTCTTCGCCCTGCACACCCTGCTCCTGTGGCTGACCCCGGTCGCGGTGATCGGTCTGGGCCTGTTCGGCCTCTGGCGCCTGTCCCGCCGCCGCCCCGCCGCGGCTGCCGCAAGCCTCAGCGCCGAGGAGCGGGCGGAGATCGCGGCCCTGACCCGGCGGGACTGAGCCAAGCCGGCGAGAAGTCGCGCCGGCCGTCGACGTCGATCTCGTCCGCCCCGCGACGCGGCCTCTGCGGATCTGGGACGGGGACCGGGCGCGCGGCGCCCGCGCCTCGCTTTCGCCCCAGTGCGGCACGAGACAGGCCCCTGGCGACGGATCCCGCAGCCGGCGCAGCTTTACGAAGTCTTTACCCTGACTCGCGAGCGTCCCGTGCCATGCCGATCGCCTCGCTTCCCCACATCGCCGCCCTGGCCGGAGCCGCCCTCGTGGCCGCCCTGTCCGCGCTCCCCGCACAGGCGCATCCCCACGTCTGGGTGACCACCAAGGCCGAGATCGCCTATGGCGAGGGCGGCCGCGTGACCGGTGTCCGCCACGCCTGGACCTTCGATGCCTCGTACTCGGCCTTCGTGACCCAGGGGCTGGACAAGAACAACGACGGCAAGCTGACGCCGGACGAGCTCGCGGGTCTCGCCGCCGAGAACACCGCCAACCTCGCTGAATTCGCCTACTTCACGAAGATGAAGGTCGGCGGCAAGGAGCAGGCCTTCACCGATCCCGTCGAGCCCCGCATGGCGATGGAGGGCGACAAGCTGACCCTGAGCTTCCTCCTGCCCTTGAAGTCGCCGGTGGCGCAGGGCCGCGGCGTGACGGCCCTGGAGGTCTACGACCCGACCTTCTTCGTCGCCTTCAGCCTCGCGGAGGGTGCGGATGCCGCCCGCCTCGCCGGAGCCCCGGCCGGCTGCGCCGCCACCCTCACCCGCCCCAAGACCGAGACGCCCGACGCCAAGACGGGCGAGACCAAGCCCGGCGAGACCAAGCCCGGCATGTCGGAGGCGTTCTTCGAGGCGCTGACCTCGGCCTCGAACTACGGCCTCCAGTTCGCCAACCGGATCATCGTCGCGTGTCCGTAGGCAGCGCCCTCGACACCGCCCGCCCGGATGGGCGGTCCCGCCTCGCCCGGCAGGTCCTCCTCGTCCTGGTGGCCGTCGCCCTCGCGACCCTGATCGTCGCCGGCCTCGCCTGGCTGGTGAGCCCGAGCGTGACCGCGCCGCCGCCGCGCTCGCCCTTCGGGATCGGTTTCCGCGAGGCCGCCCCGTCCGCCACCGGCCTCGGGGGCCGGATCCTCGCCCTGCAGGCGAGCTTCTCCCGCAGCCTCCAGACCGCGGTGCAATCCCTGAAGGCGGGGGGCGCCTGGGGCCCGATGATGCTCCTCGGCTTCGCCTACGGCGTCTTCCACGCCGCCGGGCCGGGCCACGGCAAAGCGGTAATCGCCGGCTACATCGTCGCCGGCGAGCGGGCCCTCACCCGCGGCTTCAGTCTCAGCTTCGCCGCCGCGCTGCTCCAGGCCCTGGTCGCCATCGCCCTCGTGGGCGTCGGGACCCTGGTGCTCGGCGCCACCGCCGCGGGCATGACCCGCGCCGGCACGGTGATCGAGACGGTGAGCTTCGCCCTCGTGGCGCTCCTCGGCCTCAGCGTGACCTGGCGCAAGGCCGGCCGCTTGGCAGGGCACTCGGTAGGGCGCACCGATCCGGCCTGCGCCCCCGGCTGCGGCCACGTCCACCTGAACGATGCCGCGGCCCTGGCCCGGCTCGAGTCGTGGCGCGAGCGCGCCGGCGTCGTGCTGGCCGCGGGCACGCGCCCCTGCGCCGGGGCGGTGCTGATCCTGGTCTTCTCCGCCTCGCAGGGCCTGCTGGCCGCCGGCATCGCCGCGACCCTGGCCATGGCCCTCGGCACCGCGCTGACCACCGGCACGCTGGCCAGCCTCGCGGTCTTCGCCAAGGCCTTCGCCCTGCGCCTGGCGGGCGGACGCGGACAGGCCGGGGCGCTCGCGGTCGGCGGGCTCGAACTCCTCGCCGGTGCCTTCGTGCTGGTGCTCGGCCTCGCCATGCTGGCCGGGCTCGCGGCCGACCTCGGCGGCTGAACCCTTCGCAAACCTTCCCGCGCAGACCGTCCCTCGCCAACCCCGCGAGGCCGTGGCACTCTCGCGCTGCGAAGACGGAGAGAGCGCGGGCATGGCGGCAGGCTTCGAGCATATCCTGAACTGGCGGCTGCTCGCCGGCTCGCACGACTTCCCCGGCCCGGATGGGGGCACCTGCATCAACGAGGCGGCGATCGTGGCCGCCGGCCTGCCCTACCGGGCGATCCGCGCCTCGGCCGATTGCCCGCCCTGCTTCTCGCCGCCGCTCGCCGCCTACGCCCTCGGCCTGAACGACGGCATGCCCGATCCCGAGCGGCCGCGCCTGATGGCCTTCGTGCTGCGCCTCTCCGGCTCGGCCGACACCCCGGCCGTGGAAGCGGAGCGCGTCGCCTTCCTCGCCCTGGCGAGCGTCCGGCGAATTCTGCCGCCGCTCCTCGATCTGGCGGGCCTGCCCACCCTCGCAGCCGCCTGCGACGGGGCCGGGGATGCGGAGCGGGCCCAGGCCGTCGCTCGGGCCGCCGCCTGGCAGGGCGGTGCGCAAGCGCAGGACGCCTCGCAGCGGGGAGCCTGGGCGCAAGGGGCCCGTGCCGCGGCGGTCGCCCGGGCCGCCACCGCCGCCGGGAAGGCCTTCGCGGATGCGCGCTGTGCGGCCGAGGTCGCGGAGGGCGCCGCGCCCTTCGTGACGGAAACCTGGGCGAGCGCGGTGACGATCCTCGACGAGGCGCTGGAGATCGGCCGCCGGGCGGCGCCCCTCGAGCGGGCGCTGGTGCAGCGGCGCCTGGACGCCGCGCGGTCGGGGTCGGTCTAGGGTCTGTCAGGCTCATCTTGAACCAGACAGACCCTCAAGTCCTGTCTTGAGGTTTGTCGTTTCGGGATACCCGGTTCCCAGTGATCCCTGACAGACTCCAGAGCCCGGCTCAGACCGGAACGGGCGCCGCCATCGGGTCGAAGGTCACGGTCTGGCAGTTGTCGAGCCAGACGCCCGTCAGGTGATAGAAGAAGGTGCCGTGGCCGACCACCGCGATGCTGCGCTCGGGCCGGGCCGCGAGCCAGTCGCGGAAACCGAGGACGCGGGCATCGAAGAGGGGGCGCGGCTCGATATGGACGCCGCGGGCGTCGGGCTCGCCCTCGGCGTGCCACCAGATCTCCGGCAGGTGGTCGACGGCGACGTCCGGGAACTCGGCGGCCAGCACCGAGGCGGCGCGGCCGACATCGCAGCTGCTCTCCTGGCACTCCCGGTGCAGGACCTCGACCAGGATGCGCGGGCGGCTCGGATGGTCGCTGAAGATGCCCTTGGTGGTCTGGATCGCCCGGGTCAGGGGCGAGGTCACGACGAGGTCGAAGGGGATGTCGTGCAGGGCCGCCCGGGCCGCACGGACCTGTCCCTGGCCCCGCTCGGTCAGCCGGGCATCGACGTGGCCGGGGTCCTGGCCAGTCAGGCGGTGGGCGGCGTTGAAGGTCGATTCGCCGTGGCGGACGCAGACGATGCGGGTGGGGGCCATACGGGTCCGGTTTCGCTGGGATGGAAAAACGGCGTGCCGGCGACAACCCCGCGAGGCGGGCCATCGTTGCGCGGCGCGTCAGGGCACCGCGCCAACGAAAAAGGCCCGGTTGCCCGGGCCTCGATGACGGTGCGTGCGGACGCGGCGGACGGTCAGGCCTTGCGGGCCACCGGGCCGCGGCGGCGCAGGCGGACGATCACCTCGACGCCGGCGATCTCCATGCCCTCGGGGGCATCGGGCAGGGAATCCACGGTGATCCCGCAATCGGGCATGTCCAGCACCTGGCCCTCGTCCTCGAGGAAGAAGTGGTGGTGCTCGCTCGGATTGGTGTCGAAGTAGGCCTTCGAACCGTCGAGGGCGAGCTGGCGCAGGAGGCCGGCCTCGGTGAACTGGTGCAGGGTGTTGTACACGGTGGCCAGGGACACCGGCACCTTGGCGCGCATCGCCTCGTCGTAGAGCATTTCCGCCGTGAGGTGGCGATCGCCGCGGCCGAACAGCAGCCAGCCCAGGGACAGGCGCTGGCGGGTCGGGCGCAGGCCCGCCCGGCGCAGGCGGTCGCGCAGGTCCGACAGCGGGCAACCGCGACGGCCGGCGGCCGTGTCGCCGCCGGGAACGGAGGCCCGTGCGTTCAGCACGGCCTGCAGGGGCAGAAGGTTCGACATCGGGCGTACAAACATCCCACGCGGAAAACGAGAAACTCAGCGGATACGTATACGGAACCCGCCGTCGCATCGCAACCCGAGCTGCACGCGGGGCTGGTCCCCCGCCCGCATGGCGGACCCGCCCGGCAGGTCGCGCACCGGGGTGGCGGCGGCGGATTGGGACGCTGGGAACGGGTGGGCAGCTTTGAGGCGCACAAGCCCTGTGTTAACGAAGCGCCGATTTCACGCCGCAGCGTCGGCCGGATCGGCCCGTGCCGATTCCACGCCGGCGACGGCGGCGCGACGCCGAGGGGCCCCGCGCCCCGGACCCATTCCTGAGGACCGATCCGCTCATCATGTCTTCTGCTTCCGATCCGAACGCTCCGTCGGGCACCGCTCCGGCGACCGCCGCGCCCCAGCGGGCCTCGCACTATTCCTACGAGGAACTGCTCGCCTGCGGCCGTGGCGAGCTGTTCGGCGCCGGAAACGCGCAGCTGCCGCTGCCGCCGATGCTGATGTTCGACCGCATCGTCTCGATCGGCTCCGAGGGCGGCGCCCATGGCAAGGGCCACGTGCTCGCCGAGTTCGACATCCGGCCGGACCTCTGGTTCTTCGGCTGCCACTTCAAGAACGACCCGGTGATGCCCGGCTGCCTCGGCCTCGACGCCCTCTGGCAGCTCGTCGGCTTCCACCTCGGCTGGCTCGGCGCCCCCGGCCGCGGCCGGGCGCTCGGCGTCGGCGAGGTCAAGTTCACCGATCAGGTCCTGCCGACGGTGACCAAGGTCGTCTACGGCATCGACATCAAGCGGGTGCGCCTCGGCAAGCTGGTGCTCGGCATCGCCGACGGCTGGCTGGAGGCGGACGGCACCCGGATCTACGAGGCCAAGGACCTGCGCGTCGCGCTGTTCCAGGCCCAGGGCGAGGCCGCCGGCGGCTGAGGCCGAGGCCGCCGGCAAGTCCGGCGCAGTTGAGATCGGGACGTCCGCGTCCTACGTGAGACCCACGCGAAGGTGCCGTCTCGAGAACAAGCACCGTGAAGAGCAAGCCCCGGCGGCGGAGAGCATCGTGTCCATGCGGCGTGTCGTGATCACCGGGATGGGCATCGTCTCATCCATCGGCAACAACACCGAGGAAGTCCTCGCGTCCCTGCGGGAGGCCAAGTCCGGCATCGGGCGGTCGGCCTCCTACGCGGAGCACGGCTTCCGCAGCCAGGTCGAGGGCCGTCCCACCCTCGACCCGGAGGGCGTCGTCGACCGGCGCGCCATGCGCTTCCACGGCGGCGGCACCGCCTGGAACCACGTCGCCATGGACCAGGCGATCCGGAATGCCGGGCTGGAGGCGGGCGACGTCTCCAACGACCGGACCGGCATCATCATGGGCTCGGGCGGACCGTCCACTAAGGTCATCGTCGAATCCGCCGCCATCGCGATCGACAAGGGTCCCAAGCGGGTCGGTCCCTTTGCCGTGCCTAAGGCCATGTCCTCTACCGCCTCGGCGACCCTGGCGACCTGGTTCAAGATCAAGGGCGTGAACTACTCGATCTCCTCGGCCTGCGCCACGTCCAACCACTGCATCGGCAATGCCGCCGAGGTCATCCAGGGCGGGCGCCAGGACATCATCTTCGCGGGCGGCTGCGAGGACCTCGACTGGACCCTCTCGGTGCTGTTCGATGCGATGGGCGCCATGTCCTCGAAGTACAACGACACGCCGGCCCGGGCGTCCCGCGCCTACGACGCCAACCGCGACGGCTTCGTCATCGCCGGCGGCGCCGGCGTCCTGGTGCTCGAGGAATACGCGCACGCCAAGGCCCGCGGCGCGACGATCTACGGCGAGATCGCCGGCTACGGCGCCACCTCGGACGGGCACGACATGGTGGCCCCCTCCGGCGAGGGTGCGGTCCGCTGCATGCGCCAGGCGATCGAGGGCCTGAAGGGCGCCAGGATCGACTACATCAATCCGCACGCCACCTCGACACCGGTGGGCGACGACAAGGAGATCGAGGCGATTCGCGAGGTCTTCGGACGCGGCGACGCCTGTCCGCCCATCGCCGCCACCAAATCCCTCACCGGTCACTCCCTCGGGGCGACGGGCGTGCAGGAGGCGATCTACTCCCTGCTGATGATGAACAACGACTTCATCTGCGAGAGCGCCCATATCGACGAGATCGACCCGGCCTTCGCCGACATGCCGATCCTGCGCCAGCGTCGGGACGGGGCCAAGCTCGGGCACGTCCTCTCCAACTCCTTCGGGTTCGGCGGCACCAACGCCACGCTGGTTCTCAAGCACGTGGACGCCTGAGGGCGACGGAACCGGGTCAGGCTTAACCCCTGGCCCGCCCCGTTAAGGAACTGGAGAGACCTTCCGCCGTTCATTGTTTCTATGGATTGCTGGAAGGCACAGCCATGTTGTGGTTCACCCTGGGAACCGTCGGCGGCCTCGCCCTTGCCGGGTCCACGGCCGTCTACATCAAGCAGGTCATGATCGACCGCGCCAATTGCGACACCGACGGCTACTTCTAGCGTCCGCGTCGCCTCGGCTGCACGCAAAGGCCCCGTCCCGGCTCAGGCCCGGACGGGGCCTTTGCGTTTGGGCTCGGCGCTCGCACCGTGCCAAGCACTCTCATCGTGCCAAGCGCCTTCATCGTGCCAAGCGCCTTCGGGCTCCGGCCGGATTGGACAGGGCCACGACCCCCGGGCTAAGCCTCCAGCCAACGATGACGGGTCCGAGGGACCCGAGGATCCACGACCGGGGGACGTGCATGACGGGTTTGATGGCGGGAAAGCGCGGCCTCATCATGGGGGTCGCCAACGATCACTCGATCGCCTGGGGTATCGCCAAGGTCCTGCACCGCCACGGGGCCGAGCTGGCCTTCACCTACCAGGGCGACGCGCTGGGACGCCGGGTGACGCCACTGGCGGCCTCCGTCGGCTCGGATATCGTCCTGCCCTGCGATGTCGAGGATATCGCCAGCGTGGACGCGCTGTTCACCGCCCTGGACGCACGTTTCCCCGAAGGCCTCGACTTCGTCGTCCACGCCATCGGCTTCTCCGACAAGGGCCAGCTCAAGGGCCGCTACGTGGACGTCACCACCCGCGAGAATTTCTCGCGGACCATGACGATCTCGTGCTTCTCCTTCACCGAGATCGCGCAGCGCGCGGCCAAGCGGATGCCCCGCGGCGGGTCGCTCCTGACGCTGACCTATGGCGGCTCGACCCGGATCATGCCGAACTACAACGTCATGGGCGTCGCCAAGGCGGCCCTCGAGGCCTCCGTGCGCTACCTCGCCGGCGACCTCGGCCCGGACGGCATCCGGGTCAACGCCCTCTCGGCGGGCCCGATGCGGACCCTGGCCGGGGCCGGCATCGCCGATGCCCGCCTGATGTTCAATCACCAGAAGGCGCACGCCCCCTTGCGCCGGACGGTGACGCAGGAGGAGGTCGGCGGCTCGGCGATGTACCTGCTCTCGGACCTGTCCGGGGGCGTCACCGGCGAGATCCACTTCGTCGATTCCGGTTACAATATCATCTCGATGCCCCGCCCCGACGTGCTGCAGGCGCAGGACGAGGCCGGGGTCATCGGCGAGGCGGTCTAGATCAGCCCGCGAACAGCTCGGGCCGGCGGGCGCGCAGGGCGAGGACCAGGGTCAGGGTCTTGAGGTCGGTCAGCTCGCAGCGATCGGCCATCCGGGCAAGCTCGGCCAGGGGCATCTCGACGACCCGGATGTTCTCGTGCTCGCCGTCCGCGCCCCCGCCGCCGTCCACCCGGTCGGTGGCGGCGTAGGCGGCCAGGAACAGGTGGATGCGCTCGGTCGAGATGCCGCCGCAGGAATAGGTGGCGCCGACGAAGTCGAGGTCGCCGAGGCGCAAGCCCGCCTCCTCCAGCACCTCCCGCCGGGCATTGTCCTCCGGGGTGCCGTCGTCGATCAGGCCGGCCGGCGCCTCGAGCTGGCTCTGCTCGCCGGCGACGTAGAGGGCCGGTACGCGCAGCTCCCGCACCAGGGTGGCGACCCGCCGGGCGGGATCGTAGGGCAGCACGCCCACGGAATTTCCGTGATCTTCGATCTCGCGCTCGGCCTCCCTGCCGTCGGCGAGGCGAACCCGGGCCAGCGAGAAGCGGGTCCAGCCCTCGTGGAGGGTCCGCAGGCTGAGGATCTCGGCTTTCATCTCGGGTACGATTCCTTCTCGCCCGGGGGCGGGGTCCGGCTGGGCCATGGGCGCCGGCCTGTCGTGTGGGCGACCGTCAGGGACCGCCCGCCAGGGCGCCCTCGATAACCATGATGAGTTCGTCGAGATTGACCCGGCCGTCGATGGTCACGAAGCCCGGCTCGCCGGCCTCGACCGAAAGGCCGTGCTCGCTCACCTCCGCCTGGCGCTTGAGTTCGGCGATGATCGCCTCCGCGATGGTCGTCTGAATGTCCATGGTCGGTCTCCCCCGCGTCGCGGTTCATCGCCCGAGGGCGATCAGGATCGCCCCCACCAGCACCAGCACGATCAGGCCCGCCACCAGCACGGCGTTCCGGACCCGGCGCCCCTCGGCCGACGGTGCCGTCCCGACCGGGTCCTCTTCGGCAGCGACCGGCGCAACCACCCGGGACGCCAGCGCGTCCGGGCGCGGCGCGGCCAGTGCGGCGTCGCCGGAAGGCAATCCCGGCGCGGGCGCGAGGGGCAGCGGCGCGATCCCGTCGGGATGGGCTCGCCCCGTGAGCAGGTCCTCCAGCTCCACCGGGATGCCGGCGGCCTCGAGATCCAGGACCACCTGCGCGATCGCCTCGGCGCTCATGCTGTGGATCGGCAGGGCGGCCTGCAGGTCGGCCGGGGTGAGCTCGCCCTTCTGCCGCCCGAGGGCGATGAGCCGGTCGAGGTCCCGTTGCGCGAAGGTCGGCGCGGCGCTCACCACGAGCGCGCCGCGGGCACGCCTGCGCCTCCTCCGGACCGTGCCGCGGCGGCCCATGCCCGCCCTGGCCCGGGTGGTCGTGCGTGTTGCGGTCCGGCCATCTGCCACTCCCGACGCTCTGCCGTCGGAAAACCCGTCGGGCGTCGGCGCTGTTCCCGGGCTCACGGGGAAGACGGCGCCGCCCGGTCCCGGGCCGGCGCTCAGTCCTGGCTCGGCCCGACGCTGTCGGCGGCGAAGGCCTGGCGGACGCCCAGGGGCTTCGGCCGGCCCTCGGTGCTGTCGCAGCCGGTCTGGCGCTCCATCTCCGAATTGATCTCGGCACCCACGAGGACGATGACGATCGACAGCCACATCCAAGTCATGAAGCCGATGCCGGCCCCCAGCGACCCGTAGATGCGGTTGTAGCTGTCGAAGCTCGCCACATACCAGGAGAACACCCCCGAGGCGCCGACCCAGAACAGCGCCGCGAGGCTGCTGCCCCAGGTCACCCAGCGCCACTTCGCCCGGTTCCGGCTCGGGCCGTAGCGGTAGATCAGCGACAGGCTGAGGGTGACCACGCCGAGCAGGGCCGGCCAGCGCACGATCTGCAGGATGGTGTCGGTGGCGGTGATGAAGCCGAGGCGGTCGAGGATCGCCGGGAGCAGCACCACCGCGCTGGTGGAGACGAGGAAGAACACCACGCTGGTGATCGTGAACAGGAAGGTGGTGGCGTAGAAGCGGATCAGGCTGCGCTTCTCGCGCTCCTTGTAGATCACGTTGAGGGCGTCGAAGAGCGCGCTCACGCCGGAATTGGCGCTCCACAGGGCGATCAGCAGGCTGATGCCGGACGTGGTGCTCAGGGAGCCGGTGCTGCGCTGCGCGATCCGCACCAGCTGGTCGGAGACCAGTTCCAGGGCGCCCGGCGGCAGGATGTCCGCCAGCAGGCTGACATGCTGGCTGATGACGTGCGGATCCGAGAACAACCCGTAGATCGACACGACCGCGACGAGGCCCGGGAATACCGCCAGCAGGGCGAAGAAGGCGACGCCGCCCGCCGTGGTCAGCACCCGGTCCTGCGGCATCGCCCAGAACACCCGCCACAGGATGTCCCGCCAGCCGGCCTTGGGGATGTCGACAGGATCGGTCGCACCCCGGCCGCGGCCGGGCTCGTGCGTGCGCTGGCGCGCCTCGGCCAGCTCCTGCGGGTTCAGGGCGCGGGTGCTGACCGAGCGCCAGTCCTGACCCTCATCTTCGTCTCGCACCATGCCGACACCCTGCCGGACCGCTCGTCGCCGGAACGCCGCTACGCGGGGCGCGCCGCCCCCGGGATCACACTCTGCCTGAACTCTCGTCATAGGTCGCCACCGATGCCGCCACGGGCGTGGGACGATCGAGCCCGGACAGGGGACAGATCGCGGCCCGCCGGGCCATCTCGGTGCGGACGTGCTCGCGGAACAGGCGCACCCGCGCGGGGAGTTCGCGGCCCGCCAGGGTGACGGCGCGCAGGGTCCCGCCCCGGCTCGCCCAGTCGGGCAGGACGCGCACGAGGTCGCCCCGGGCCAGGGACTTGGCTGCGACGAGGCTCGGGATGTGGCCGATCCCGGCCCCGGCCAGGGTCAGGCGCAGCACGGTGGCGAAATCCGTGGCCCGCACGGCCGGCCGCAGGGTGATGCCGGCCTCGCGGCCCTCCACGTCCGAGACGAGGATCTGGGTGGCGCCGAGGCGCTCCCGGGCCAGCACCACGTCATGCGTCGCCAGCTCGGCGATGTCGGCCGGCCCCGGGCGCTGGGCCAGGTAGGCCGGGGCCGCGTAGAGGCCGATCGTCAGGTCGGCCAGGATCGGGGCGGTGTAGCCGCTGTCGGGATGGTCGCCGCCGCCGAGGCGCAGGGCGAGGTCGACCCGGTTGGCCGCGAGATCGAGGCGGCTGTCGGTGATGAGGAGCTCCAGGGTGATCTGCGGGTGCCGGGCCCGGAAGCTCGCCACGAGGTCCGGCAGCACCTCGACCCCGAAGTCGATCGAGGCCGTCACCCGCAGGTGCCCCCGCGGCAGGGTGCGGGCGCCGCGGGCCGTCTGCAGGGCCTCGTCCAGGAGGGCGAGGCTCTCCAGGGCCCGGGCGTGGAAGGCGAGCCCCTCGGCGGTGGGCGAGACCGCCCGCGGCGTGCGGGCGAGCAGCGTCACCTTCAGCACCGTCTCGAGGCGGGCGACGCGCCGGCTGACGCTGCCCTTGGTCTCGCGGAGGAAGGCGCCGGCCTGGGTCATGCTGCCGAGATCGACCACGGCGCAGAAAGCCCGGACGTCGTCGAGGTTTCCGGCGAAGGTTTCCAGATGCGCAACCATGTGTCCCCGATTAGCGCGCTATCGCACCCGCGGGAAGCGGCCTATTGGCGCTTCACCGAACCGGTGCCCAGACGCCACCCTCATCGGCGCCCTCATCCTCGGCGCCCTCATCCTCGGAGCGAACCCCGTGATCCGTCTCTCCCCGTCCCTCGTCGCCCAGACCGTGTCCCTCGCCCTCGCGTTCGCCGCGCCGGCCCTCGCCCAGACCCCGCCGACCCGCGACCCGGCCCAGATCCAGGCCGGCACCTACGCGGTCGATCCCGGCCACACCCAGGTCGGCTTCACCGTCTCGCATATGGGCTTCTCGAACTACTCGGGCGGCTTCTCGGACGTCTCAGGCACCCTGGAGCTGCAGCCGAAGACCCCTGCCGCCGCGAAACTGTCCATCAAGATCCCGGTGGCCTCGGTGATGACGACCAGCGAGAAGCTGACCGGCGAGCTCAAGGGCGACCAGTGGCTCGACGCGGGCAAGTTCCCCGAGATGACCTTCGTCTCCACGAAGGTGACGCCCGAGGGCAAGGACAAGGCGAAGGTCACCGGCGACCTGACCCTGCACGGCGTGACCAAGCCGGTGACCCTGACCGTCACCCTCGTGGGCGCCGGCGTGAACCCGCTGAACAAGAAGGTCACCGTGGGCTTCGAGGCCACCGGCACGCTCAAGCGCTCGGATTTCGGCGTGAAGACCTACGTACCGCTAATCGGCGACGACCTGCACCTCACCATCGCGGGCGCCTTCGAGCGCAAGGAATAGGCCGCACCGTCCACCCCGTCGAAGGGAGCGCGTCATGATCGAGACCGTCCGCGCCGCGCCCCGACCGCGCTACACCCGCGTCGCCATCGCCCTGCACTGGCTCAGTGCGCTGGCGGTTCTGGGGCTGATCGCGATCGGTCTCGCCATGACGCACGGGGACCTGGCGCCGATGCGCCGGTTCCAGCTCTACCAATGGCACAAGTCGGTGGGCCTCACGGTGCTGGCCCTGACGCTGCTGCGCCTCGGCTGGCGCCTGGCCCACCGGCCGCCGCCCCTGCCCGCGACGCTGCCGGCCCGGGAACGGGCCGGGGCGCACGCGGCCCACGCCCTGCTCTACGGGCTGCTCGTCGGCCTGCCGCTCGTCGGCTGGGCCGTGGTCTCGGCCTCGCCCTTCAACCTGCCGACCGTGCTCTACGCTGTCGTCCCCTGGCCGCACCTGCCGGTGCTGCCGGAGCTGGCGAACAAGGCCGCCGTGGAGGCGGTGCTGAAGCAGGTCCATGCCTGGGGGGCCTGGATCCTGATCGGTCTCCTGCTGCTGCATGTCGGCGCGGCCCTGCGCCACCACCTCGTCCTGCGCGATGACACCCTCCGGCGGATGCTGCCCCGCGCCCCGCTCAAGTCCGGATCCGAAGCATGATCGCCGCTCGTCTCGCCTTCGCGGCCGCCCTCGCGGCGGCGCCCCTGGCCGTCCCGGCCTGCGCCCAAGCCGCGGCCTGGACCGTCGATGTGGCCAAGAGCCGGATCGGGTTCTCCGGCATCCAGGTCGGTGCGCCGTTCCAGGGCCGGTTCAAGCGCTTCAGCGCGCAGATCACCTTCGACCCCGCCGCCCCGGAGACCGGACACGCCGTGGTCGACATCGACCTCGCGAGCGCCGAGACCGGCGATCCCCAGCGCGACACCTCCCTGCCCCAGGCGGAGTGGTTCGACGTCAAGGCCACGCCGCAGGCCCGGTTCGAAGCGACGCGGTTCGTCGCCAAGGGCGGCGACGCCTACGAGGCGGTCGGCAGCCTGACGATCCGCGGCATCCGCCGCGATGCGGTGCTGCCCTTCCGCCTGACACGCACGGGCGCGACGGCGCGCGCAGTGGGCCACCTCGATCTCGTGCGCACGCAGTTCGGCGTCGGACAGGGCCCCTGGGCCTCGGGCCAATGGGTCGCACTGGAGGTCGGCGTCGACATCGACCTCGCCGCGACGGAGACGGCCCCCAAGCCCTGAAACGGACCGAAAGCAACCCTGCCGCCGCTCGGGTGGGCGAGATGTGTAACGGCCCGGTCTCGAGACAGACTCGGCCGCGTCCCTACGATTGTACGGCACGGGGATGACACGCCGGCAGCGAGCCCCGCGCATGCTCCGCGGCTCGGATACTGTGCGTCTCATCGGCTATTTTGTTTCTGACACGTAACGCGTGCGCAAAACGCTTGGGCTGTGCGCACAAAGCGGGAGCCCTGCTGCGACGGTCGGGTTATTCCTCGGGTCCGGTCGCGCCGGCGGCTTCGGTCCCGGCGCCCCCGGCACGGCGGCGCCCATGCGGGCGCCGGCCGCAAGTCGCCAGAGGAAGAGAGCCATGCCCGTGCCGACGATCGACCGCCGCGCCCTGCTCGGCTCCGCGAGCCTCGCGCTCGTGGGAACCGGCAGCGCCGTCCGTCCCGCCCAAGCCGCGCCGGAGACGAAGACCGAAGCCAAGGCCGATCCGAAGCCGGTGCCGCCGGAGGTCACCCGGATCCTCGCCCGCTACGTGGTCGGCGCGCGCTACGCGGACCTGCCCGAGGCCGTCCGCCGCGAGGGCATCCGCACCCTGCTGAACTGGGTCGGCGTCGCCATCGGCGGATCGCATCACGAGACCCTGGACGTCGCGGTCTCGGCCCTGAAGCCGTTCTCCGGCCCGCCGCAGGCCGGGCTGTTCGGGCGCCCCGAGCGCTTCGACATCATGAATGCCGCCTTCCTGAACGGCGTCGCCAGCCACATCTTCGACTACGACGACACCCACCTGAAGACCGTGATCCACCCGGCCGGCCCCGTCGCCTCGGCGATCCTCGCCTACGCCGAGATGAACCCGGTCTCGGGGGCGGATTTCCTCAACGCCCTGGTGCTCGGCGTCGAGACGGAATGCCGGATCGGCAACGCGGTCTACCCGAACCACTACGATGTCGGCTGGCACATCACCGGCACCGCCGGGGTGTTCGGGGCGGCGGCCGCGACGGGCAAGCTGATGGGCCTGTCCGAGCAGCAGATGGTCTGGGCGCTCGGGCTCGCCGCGTCGCAGCCCGTGGGCCTGCGCGAATCCTTCGGCTCCATGAACAAGAGCTTCAATCCGGGCCGGGCCGCATCGAACGGTCTGTTCGCCGCGATCCTCGCCGCGAAGAACTACACGAGCTCGGACGGGATGATCGAGGCCAAGCGCGGCTGGGCGAACACCATCTCGACGAAGCAGGATTACCGCGAGATCACGGAAGGGCTCGGCACCCGCTACGAGGCGGCGCTGAACACCTACAAGCCCTTCGCCTGCGGCATCGTCATGCATCCGGCCATCGACGGGGCGGTGCAGCTGCGCAACGAGAACCATCTCACCGCCGACGCGATCGAGCGGGTCGACATGAAGGTTCATCCCCTGGTGCTCGAACTCACCGGCAAGACCGCGCCGCGCACCGGCCTCGAAGGCAAGTTCAGCATCTACCACGCCGTCGCGGTGGCGCTGGTGGAGGGGGCCGGCGGCGAGAAGCAGTTCAGCGACCGGGCGGTGAACGACCCCGCGATCGCGGCCCTGCGTGCCCGGGTGAAGCCGGTGGTCGACCCGGCGATCCGGCCCGAGCAGGTGGAGCTCACGGTGGTGCTGAAGGACGGCCGCAGCCTGCCCCGGCGCATCGAGCATGCCCTCGGCAGCGTCGAGCGGCCGATGTCGGACGCGGCCCTGGAGACCAAGTTCACCGACCTCGCGGACGGGATCCTGCCCGAAGCCCAGGTGCGCCGGGTCATGGACCTGTGCTGGCGCATCGCCGAGTTGCCGAATGCCGGCGACGTCGCCCGGGCCGGCGTCCAGGCCTGAACCGCAGAGGATCGGGATCGACGGGCCGATCCCGGCCGCGTATGGCGAAGCCCGCTCCCGGGCCTCGCCCCGCGCATCACCTCCCCGCGCCTGCCCCCAGCAAGGATCACGGACCTGAAGGCCGAGTTCTCGACCACGCGCCTGATCGTGATCCTGGCCTTCGCCGGTTTCGCCAGCACCTTCGCGGGCCGCTCCATCGAGCCGCTGGTCGGCGTGCTGGCGCGCGACCTGCGCAGCGATCCCCACACGGTGGCGCTGCTCTCCACCGCCTTCGCCCTGCCCTACGCGCTGATCCAGCCGATCCTCGGCCCCGTCGGCGACGCTTTGGGCAAGGAGCGGATCATCGCAATCTGCCTCGGCATCCTGACCCTGGCGCTGGCTGCCTGCGCGCTGACCACCAGCCTCGACACCCTGTTCGTCCTACGGATGATCGCCGGGGGCAGCGCTGGCGGCGTCGTGCCCCTGGCACTCGCCCTGATGGGCGACCGCATCCCGATCGAGCGCCGGCAGGTCGCCATCGGTCGCTTCCTCGTGGCGGTGATCCTGGGGCAGCTCTCGGGTT
Organism: Methylobacterium sp. Leaf125; assembly: GCF_001423085.1. Classification (GTDB taxonomy): domain Bacteria; phylum Pseudomonadota; class Alphaproteobacteria; order Rhizobiales; family Beijerinckiaceae; genus Methylobacterium. The sequence goes on from NZ_LMNU01000001.1 coordinate 135,821, forward strand.
CGACCTTCGCGGGCCTGATCGAGGGGGCGATCGGCTGGGCCGGCGTCTTCGCCATCACCGCGGCGGTGGCGGCCCTCGGCTGCAGCGCGGCGCTCCTCGGGTTCGACCGCAGCGCGGCGGCTCCGGCCCGGCGACCGGAATTCCACACGGCCGTGGCGCGCTACCGCACCATCGTCGGCAACCCGCGCGCCCGCATCCTGTTCGGGGCAGTGTTCGTCGAGGCGATCGCGGTGTTCGGGATCTTTCCGCACCTCGCCCCGCTGATCGAGGCGCGCGGCGAGGGGGGCGCCCGGGAGGCCGGCCTGGCTCTGGCCGGCTTCGCCGCCGGAGGACTGCTCTACTCGTTCTCGGTCGGCCTGCTGCTGCGCTTCCTCGGCATGTCGCGGATGCTGATCGGCGGCGGCCTGATCTGCGCCGGCGCCCTGGTCACCATCGGCCTCGCCGGCACCTGGCAGCTCGACTGCGCCGCCCTGGTGGCCATGGGGCTCGGCTTCTACATGCTCCACAACACCTTCCAGGTGCAGGTGACCGAGGTGGCACCGACCGCCCGCGCCTCGGCGGTGGCGCTCCACGCCTTCTCGTTCTTCTGCGGACAGGCCCTGGGCGTGGCGATCCTCGGCGGCGCCCTCCAGAGCCTCGGGCAGCTCACCGCCCTCAGCCTCTGCGCCGTCGTCATCGCCGTCCTCGGCCTCGTCACCGCCCGGCGCCTGGCGGCGACGCCGTCGCGCTGATGCTGCCAGGGGTGACGGAGAGGCCGCGCGGCAACAGCCCGCGTGCCGCAGAACCGGTGAGCCGCCGTCAGCTCGTGAACCGGTCGAGTGTTGCGGAACGGCGCAGCACGAGCACCTTGAACAGGATCGGCCCGAACAGGCCCGCGATGAAGGTGACGACGATCAGCCCGACGAAACCAGCCCCCGTATAGGGCAGGACCTTCAAATAGACGGCCTTCGCCAGGCCGATGAAGACGGTGTTGAAGAGATAAATCGCCAGGGCAAAGCTGCCGATCGCCAGCAGGATCCGGTCGCGCGCGACGAGACTGCTGAGCATCAATCCGTGCAAGGCCGGCATCGACAGCAGGCCGACGACGAGCAGCGCATCCCACCCGTTCGGAACGCGCGTCACGATTCCCAGCGCCAGGACGAAGACGACGGCACTCAGCGGCAGGTAACGCCGCATGGCCGGCAGGATCGCCTGGCGATAGGCGGCGGCGCAGCAACCCGCGACGAAGAAGATGAAGAACCCCATGATCCGGTCGGCGAACAGCACATCGGCCACCGGAAGAGCGTGAAGAACCAGGGCGATGGCTGCGATCACCGGGAACGAGCCGCGCGTGAGGCGCCACAGCACGGGGAAGGCGACCGAGTAGACGAACAGGACCCAGAGGTACCAGATGGAGAAGACCGGGCTGGTTTTCGTGGCGAAGACAGCATCGTAGAGGCCCCCGCCGACGCCCCGCGGAGCCTCGTCCACGTACATGACGTGCGAAGCCACGGTCTTGCCGACAATCGTGAGCACCAGCATGATGCCGAAGGGCGCCAGCAGGCGCAGCGATCTCTGGCGGACGAGGCGCCCGTAGGCGGCCCCGATGCGCAGATGGCAGCCCGTATAGAAGAAGACGAAACCGCTCAGATACATGAAGAAGGGCATGTGGAACGCATAGATCGCCAGCTTCAGCTGTGCGTACCAAGCCTGCTCGCCCAGGGTCCCGGACTTTACGAGGTGGCCCAGGACCACGAGGGTGATCGCCAGTCCCTTCGCCCGATCGATGTCCAGGAGCCGCTCGCGCTCGGCAGGGGCGGCCCGGAGGCCCGGCGATGCGGTTCCGTCCGCTGAAGCAGGCCCGTGCGCCGGGCTGGTCGTGGCTGCGAACGTATCCATGGTAACGCTATAGACGAGGGGGAACTTTCGCGGAAGCTCTCCGGCGCGGTGTCAATCGACAGCCGTCCGAGATGCCGCTATGGGTTGGCCGACCGGGTCGCCACCCGTGGGGCTGACGCGCATGACGGATAAAACAGGTAAAGCGGATTCGCTCGAAGGCTTGGTCGCGATGATTATCGTCGGCTTTCAAATGCTCTCGACGTTTCTGCCGCTCGAGAACTATCTAGCGCCTCAGTACCGGCTTGCAAACGACCCGGTTGTTGTCACGGCCTTCCCGTCGGCAACCCTCACGCTTGTCATCACCATTGCCTGTCTCGCGTTCTTCTCTTTCCGAGATGTCGACAGGATGATGCAAGCCGCACTCAAGTCTTGGCCGCTGCTGCTCTTCTGTGCCTATGCCTTCGTGAGCGTTACGTGGTCGGCGGAGCCGAGCACGGTCATCAATCGGTGCGCGCGGCTCACGATCATTGTCGTGTATCCCATCTACCTCGTACAGCGCTTCGCCTACGACGAGTTGCTGAAGCTGCTCACGCGCGCCTTTGCGATCGCGGCGGTGAGCAGTTACGTGGCGGTGGCCTTCTTCCCCGCCTACGGCCTCAGCCTGCTCAACGGCTACACCGACGCATGGCGCGGGGCCTCGAGCCATAAGAACTTCCTCGGCGCGACCGCCGCGCTCGGCAGCCTGGTGGTGTTCGAATCCTTCCGGCGCCGCGCCTCGAATCGGCTTTTTGCCGCCGTCACGTTCCTCGCGCTGCTGGGCCTCCTGGTCAATGCGCGGTCGGCGACCGGCGCCATCAGCGCGCTGATCTGCCTGGTGATCGCCGCGATCTCGCTGCTGCGCAGTCCGTCGGACAAGGTGCTCGTCACGCTGCTGCTTCTGACCGTGGGGCTTGTCCTGGCCCTGGTCCAGCAATCCACCGACCTGCTCAGTCTCGTCGGCCGCAGCAGCGATCTCACCGGGCGGACGCCCATCTGGCAGGCGGTTTGGTACATCATCCAGCGCCGGCCCATCCTGGGCTACGGCTACGGCTTCTGGAACATCAAGTCGTCCGAGACGCAGATCATCGACGGCCTCGTCGGCACGAGCGTCCCCCACTCGCACAACAACTGGCTGGACGTGTGGATTCAGCTCGGCGTGGTCGGCGTCGCGCTTGCCGCCTTCCTGTTCCTGCGGGCGGGCCGGCTCTCGCTGCGGGCGATGAAGCTCGGCTCGGCCACGACGATGCTGCCGAGCCTCCTGATCCTCAATATCTTCATCCGCGGCTTCAGCGAGACCGTCCTGACCGACCCAGGCACGGCCTCGATGTTCTGGCTCGCCCTGTCCTTCACCATGCTGACGGACGAGCTGAGTCGGGTCGGCCAGACAGAGCCGGTCACGGCGTCCGGGCGACGCGCCGTCGGCGCCGGCCGACAGGGAGGCGTTCGGCGTGCCGCCGGGGTTATGCGCCCCGAGGCACATCCCCCCGGCGCTTCGGTGTCAAAAGGCTCGTGATCGGCCGTTCGACGAAGAGGTGGACGATGATCCCGGCGGCGACGGCGGCCGCGACGGTCGCGATGTAGGCCATGTTCGGTCCGACATACGCCTTGAAGGGCCCCGCCATCAGGACCTTCACGGCGATCGAAGCGACCGGCTCGTGGATCAGGTACACCACGTAGGAGGCCGCCCCGAGGAGACCGAGGGTGGCGTCGAGGCGCGGTCGGGGCCGGTTGGGCAGCGCCAGCAGAGCCGTCATCAGCACGGCGTAGCAGGCGAGATAGGCCAGCGTCAGCGGCACCGGACCACCGAGGATGCCGGAGCCGGAGCGCCACTCGCCCGCGAAAAGGGCGATCAGGCCGGCGATGGCAACGGCCGACAGGAGCGGCAGGACGCGCGTCAGGCGGGCGAAATACGCGGAGCGGTAGAGCCAGGCCACGCCCAGTCCCATCGCGAAGCCGAGATTGTGCACGCCCAGCAGCTTGTTGATCGGCATGAGGTAGTCGGGCTCGACGAGCCGGAAGGCGACCGTGACGAGGCACGCCAATTGCCAGGCGACGAAGGCTCCCATGCCCAGGGCCGGGCGTAGGATGACGAGACCGAAGAACAGGTAGAAGACGAACTCGTGCTGAAGGGTCCAGGCCGGCGCCAACGTCAGGAGGCCCTCACGCGGGATCAGTAGAAGGTCGAGGATGAATTTGGGCAGCGTGAGGGCTCGATCGGCTCCGTAGACCGGGTGAGCCAGGAACAGCAATCCGAGCGGTACGACGGTGAGATAGAACATCGGCAGGATCCGAACCGCGCGCTTCCGGAAGAACGTCCCGATGCGATGCGGTTGCCCGATGTCCCGGGCGTGGGCGGTCGCGATGATGAAACCACTCAGGACAAAGAAGAACTCCACTCCGGAATGACCGCCCTCGAAGATGCGTCCGCCTGTCGTCACGCCGAAATACTTTTCGGTGAAGCCGTAGACATGAAACAGGCAGACGAGGAGTGCCGCCACGCCGCGCCCATACTGCAGGCTCATGATCGTGCGCGACCCGGAGGCGGAAGGCACCGCGTGCGGATGTCCGGCAACCGATACCGACGCGGCCTCCCGCATGATGACGGCCATATCTTCCTCTCAATCGATCTGGGGTCCGACCCACCGGCCGCGCCCGACAGGTGCCACGAAGCCACAGGTGCAGCAAGTTCACGGCCATCCCGGAAGCGAGGCGTCGTCTCGATCTCCAGGAACCGGGACAAAGCGTGCGGCACATCCTAAGGATCAGCCATGCCCAATCCTGATCGCCCCGCCTCCGAGGCAACCTCTGGCCTGTCCCAGGCCGCCATCCCGCCCGCGATGCCCAATCCGGTCGAGGGGACGGCGGCCGACGGCGCCACGGCGTCTGCAGCGGCGGGCTCGGGAACGACGGTCCGGGCGGCGATTTTCCGAGGAAGCGCGTTCCTGTTCGGACGCCAGATCATCTCGATCTTCCTCAAGTTCATCGGCGTTCTGCTGATCAGTCGTCTTCTGGGACCCGAGCGCTACGGCGCCTACGTGGCGGCCATCGGCGTCTACCAATACGGGCTGAGCCTCGGGCAGGCCGGCATCGGCGTCTGCCTCCTGCGCCACGAGAAGGAGCTGACGGCGGAGGAGTACGGGACGAGCTACACGCTCCTCGCCGCAACGGCCCTCGCCCTCGTGGTGGTGATGGAGGGCAGCGGCGCGCTGCTCGCCGGATACGTCAACGTCGAGGGCTTTCGCGACGTCCTGAGCGTTCTCGTCCTCGCGATCCCGCTCCAGGTGCTCGCGATCCCCGCGACCGCGCGCGCCGAACGGGCGCTCGATTATCGCTCGGTCGCGACCATCGAGCTCTCGGGTCAGTTCGCCTATTATCTGATCGCGGTTCCGCTGGTGCTCGGAGGCAGCGGTGCCGTCTCGCTGGCCGTGGCCTGGGTCGGGCAACAGGGCGTGTCGTTCGTGCTCGCCCATGTGCTGACACGCACCTGGCCCGTCTTCCGCTGGCAGTCCGCCGCGGCCCGCCACCTGCTCGGCTACGCCTTCTCGTTCTCGGCGCAGAACTGGATCTGGCAGGCGCGCAGCCTCGTCAATCCACTGATCGTCGGCCCCGCCTTCGGGGCGTCCGCGGTGGGCATCGTCGGCATGACGGTCGGCATCGTCGAGATGTTGAGCGTCCTCAAGACGATCGCCTGGCGGCTTTCCGTTGCGGTGCTGCGCTCGGTGACCTCCGACGTCCCGCGGCTCCTGCGGGCCATCACGCAGGGCATGGAACTGCAGACGCTCGCCATCGGCTCGATCCTTCTCGCCTTTGCTTGGTTCGGCAAGTGGGTCGTGCCGCTCGTCTTCGGCGAGCGCTGGCTGCCGGTGCTCGACATCTACCCTTATCTTGCGCTGTCTTACCTGACGATGGCGCCGTTCAACATGCACACCGCGACGCTGTCGGTTCTGAACCGGAACTGGCCCCTCGCCGGCTACCATATCGTCCACGTGGCGCTGTTCGCCGGCGTTGCCGCCATCGCCGTCCCGCTCTATGGCCTGCGCGGATACGGCTTCGGCGAGGTGGCGACGCTCCCGGCCTATGCCATCCTGCACCTCATCCTCGCCCGTGCGGTCGGAAGTCCCGATTACCGATTGACCGCCCTGTGGTGGGGTGCCGCCGCGATCGGGCTGTTCTGGCGTGAGCTGGGCCCTTGGGCCATTGCCGTGCCGTTCATCGCCCTGCTCCTGCCCCCCTCGCTGCGCCGGCTGCGCAGCCTGGGCGCCCCGCTCCTGGAGCGCTTTCACCGGCGGAGATCCTGACGTTCGGGAAACGGGGCGCTTCAGGTTCGGCCTCCAGCCGAACGTCAGGGCTTCCGACGCGGTCGAGCGCGGATGCTTCCTGCTCGGTCGGCCACGGGCGCTTCCGAGCAGGTTCGACACCCGATCCCAGGGTTGGATGGTGCGATCCTCTTCGCGGAGTCGTGGGAGGTGCTCGGGGTGGAATTCGGCAGGATCGCGCCGAGCGCGGGTCCGTCGCGCGATCCGGTCCCATCGAGCCCCCCCCCCGGAGAGCGCACTCGAAGCGCCAAGGGCCTTCACCCGGGGACGCTCGCCAAGACCGTCGGTCCTCGCGCGGGACGGACGCGACCTCGAACTTTGCCTGCAGGAGCGGATTGAATCCACGATCGACGCGGCGGGCGCCGACATCTGCGGCGATCACCGTCGCCTCTCATCGCCACATGGTGTCGTGGGCGACGGCTTTCAGCCGGGCGAGGCATGGCTCCCGCGCCGAGCCATTGCGGCCACAGCCGGCAAGTCCCCGTGGGACTTCACGCCCGAACAGGCGAAACCCGCGCTGCCAGTCCGGAGGTGAAGTTTGGGCGGGGGTGAAGTTTGGGCGGGGGTAAAGCTTGGCGTGGAGACGTGACCGGGACCGGGTCGCCGCACTCCCGCCCAGTGGGTGCGCAGGCAATCGTCGGAACCGGGCCTGGACGGGAGACGCCGGCGCGTCGATCCATCCCCCGCGCGACGCAGGGCAGGGACTGCCCGGCCGCCCGACAGGCGTAGAGGTGCGGATACGACCACCGGAGCCTCCGCTATCGGAGGCTCCGGTCGCTGATGGGCGCGCATCGAAGCGCTTGGCCTTCGATGTCCGTCAGAGGTCTTGGGCGCGCCGCGCGGACATGCGCCGCGCGGCGTGATTGAAGCCGGCGGCCTCAGGCGGCCTCAGGCCTCTCGTGGTAGTAACTGGTGTAGTAAGCGCCCTTGTAGCCTTCCAGGCGCTGCAGTTGCGCCGGACTGGCCTTGTTCAGGATGACCCCGAGCAGGCGGTCACGCAGGAACTCGGTTCCGTCGAGGGCTTCGGCGACGGCCTGGCGTGAGGTCTTGTTCCACTCCACGACCATGACGAAGCAATCGATCATCGAAGAGACGGCGCGGACGTCGACCACGGGCAGGACCGGCGGCAGATCGATCAGGACATAGTCGAACTGACGACGCGCCGCCTCGAAGACCGAAGCCATCGCTTCCGACGACAGCAACTCGGCGGTCTGCCACATGCGCTTGTTCAGAACGGCGGGCAGCAGCCGGAAGCCTGTCTCGGAATCGACCTGCACGACATCGGCGACGGAACGGCTTCCGCTGAGGACCTCGATCAGCCCCTCCCGGGCCTCCGGGGCCAGGAGGCGCGTCAGCGACGGATTGCGCAGGTCGCCGTCGATCACCAGGACCGAGCGGCCCGAGGCTGCTATGGTCCCGGCCAGGTTCGCGACGACGGTCGTCTTGCCCTCGTTCGGCAAGGCCGAGACGATACCGATCACCCGGCTCTGACGGTTCATCGCGCTGATGTCGGCTGCGACCTTCACCGCGCGCAGGGACTCGGAGAAGCGCGAGAAGGGTGCGTCGACCGCCTGTCGCGCCATGGCGTTCCTCAGAAGCCCAGCCGTGGCGGGGATCGGCGCGGCGGGAAGGCGTGCCGCATTGGGCAGGATGCCGAGGCACTCGACCTGCGTTTCGGACTCGACGTCGGCGGCGGTGCGGAAGACGCGGGCGCCGAGCTTCTCGCGTCCGAGAGCGGCGGCGAAGCCAAGCAGGAGGCCGAGCGCCAGGGCCCCCGGCAGGATGATGATCGTCTTCGGCGAACTCTTGCGCTTCGGGGGCGTCGCGGCCGAGATCAGGCGCGCATCGGTGACGGGGAAGTTCTGCTGCTGCGTCGCTTCCATGAAGCGCTGGAGGAACGTGTCGTACAGATTCCGGTTGGTCTGGGCCGAGCTGGTCAGATCGCGAAGTTTGACCTGGGCCTGCCCGGTCGTCCCCGCACTCGTGACCAGCGAGGCGAGACTGTCCTGCAGCGACTTCTCGCGGGTACGGGCAATCTCGTACTCGCTCTTGTAGGTCTCGGCGATCCGATTGACCTCGTCGCGGATGGAACGACGGATCTCCGTCATCTGCCGGACGAGGTTCTGCACCGAGGCGTGGGTCGCGCCATAGCGATTCGAGAAGTCCGCCTGGCGGGCGGACAGGTCGAGGTACTGTGCCCGGAGCCTGGTGATCACGTCATCGCGAAGCGCATCGGTCACGGTCGCGTTCGGAATGTCTTCCTTGCTGACCTGGTTGATCCGATCCAGGCGGGCCTTCGCCTCTGCCGTAGCCGCGCGGGCGGATACGAGCTGGCTGTTGACGTCACCCAGTTGCTGTTCGGTCAGCAGGCCACGACCCGTGTCGATGATGTTGTTGTCGGCCCGAAACTTCTGGACTTCCGCCTCCGCGACCGTCGCCTGTTCGCGCAACTCCCGAATACGATCCTGCAGCCACTTGCTCGCGCGCTTGGTCGCTTCGTAGCGGCTCTCGAGCTCGGTCGTGGCGTAGGCATCCGCGATGGCGTTCGCGATGGCTGCGGACTTGACCGGATCGATCGACGTGTAACTGATCTCGATCGCGTAGGTCAGTCCGACGCGCTTGATCTGCAGGTTGCGCTCGAAGGCCGCGACCGTCGCCTGCTCCTTCTCCGCCGCCGTGGCCGGCTCGTCCGAGCCGAAAAGGTTGATGATCGACCGGATCAGGCCACCATCCGCGAAGATCGGGTCGTCGACGAGCTTGAGGTCTCGGATCACCGCGAGGGCGATGCTGTCGGACTTCAGGATCTCGACCTGGCTCTCGACTCCGGTTGAGTCGAACACCTGATCGCCGACCACCTGCTGTTGCGAGGAGAGAAGCTGATTCTTGCGCGTATCGATCAGCAGGGTTGCGTAAGCCGTAAACTTGGGCTGCGCGGTCAACACATAGATGAGAGCAAGCATAACCAGCGGAACAGCCACCGCCAGGATCGTCGGCCATTGCCGCTGCGCGATTTTGACATAGGTCGCGATCTCAAAGCCACCACTCGGCATCGCCTGGTCGACCGATGCAGGTTGGCTAAGATTGTTTACCCTAAGCATTCTTAACCTCTAGCAAGCATACATCAGGGCCGTACCTGCAAGGGCCTGGCCAAGCGGCAATCCTGATCTAATTTTTTGGTGCGGTGTAACGGTCGTGTCGGAACCGTACTCATCCCATCCGAGTGTCTATCAAAATCCCGGCTTGGGCGTAAGGGCGGAAGTTCGCAATCTCCAAGACCGGTAAAAATCAGTCACGTCGCTTCGCGACGCGAAGCTTGAATTCGAGTCGGCAAACAGAACCGTAGCGAGTCAAATCGGCAGGATCACGGCATAGATGAGTCTACATTGGACAGTGTCGGACTGCTGGATTGCGCTTCATCAACGCTTCTGCGAGATTGATCAACGGAATCGTAAATCCAACGATGCAACCTCGCCCGACCTGACGGTTTCATGACGTGACTGGTCGAACTTCACGGGCAGGCATGGAAAAACGCGAGATCTCATTGTGTTGCGGTTGATATCTCTAGTCCTTCTACTGTGCCTCTGCAATTTTGCCCATGCCCAGGGCGCCGGCCAGGGCCAAACTGCGAAATGCTCGCCGAGTGGCGCACAGCAATGCGACAGCGGCGTCATCATGTGCCAAAACAAGTACTGTTCGGTACTGGGGAACCCTGACAGGCTCGAGTATCGCGCCTGCCGGCAAAACTGCTACTTCAATTATGCGCGATGCCGACGGGACAATGGCTGCCAATCCTGAACTTGCACGCCCGTGATGACGGTGCCCCGGCCCGACGCGGGCCGGGCCGCAAGGTCTCGGATCGCCACACCGGCGGTCAGCGAGAGATTGGCTGAGCTCGAACGGGGCAGAAGACCAGGCGCCGCAATCTGACCCACACGCTCGGCGCAATCCCGATGCGCGCTGCGTTCAACCCTCATCGCAGGGTTCGCTCGGCAAGTTCTATTGGTAGGAGGCCTGCCGTCGGGATGTCAGCGCACGAGGCCGCCAGCCACGTCCGCCGACGCGGCGCCGGGATGCCGCGATGGCCCGATGAAGCGTCGTCTTAGTATCCCGGTCAGGGGACGCTCGATCAGGACGTGATACAGGCACCCCGCCGCAGTCCCGCCCGCAACCAGCGCGGTGAGCACGAGGCCGAGCGGCACGTCCTGGGGCAGAACCCGCAGCAGGAGATGGATGAGCGCAGCCAGGACGACCGGGTGGATCAGGTAGATCGCGTAGGACGCCGACCCAAGAAAAACCAGAACCGAGGGGACGCGCAGGCGTCCCGAGCGCTCCAGTTCCACAAGTCCCGCGATCAGAGCCGCCGCAGGCAGGCCGAACGCGAGTCGAAAGACGAGGGAGATGTCCGGGAACTGATTGCCGAGGGCCATGAAGGACGCGAAGGCCAGCCCTCCCCCGATCGCAACCAGGGCCGGCCGTGACACCTTTGCCCGGGACAGGAAGATCGCCGTTGCGACCCCGAGGAGGAATTCGAGGTTGTAGGCCGACAGCAGGATGTTGAGCGGGAGCGGGAGGGGTGGGAAGGCCTGCGCCACCAGGATCGCGACGAACCAGATGCGAAACAGCCAGGTGCCCCATCGGCCCAAAACGATCGCGAGGCCGAACAGAACGTAGAACATCATCTCGTAGACCAGCGTCCAGGCAACGCCGATGATCAGCGGCTTGGGCCAGGGCACGAGGGTGAGGGAGGCGAGGGTGGTGTCGAACTCGCGGTCGAAGCCCCGGCCGAAACCCGGGCTCAGGTAGAAGGCAATCGTCACCGGGATCAGGATGCCCCAGTAGGGTGGATAGATGCGGATCAACCGACGCAGGGCATAGCCCTTCAGGCGCGACGGCCGTCCGATGTCCGACCAGTGCATCCAGGCAATGATGAAGCCGCTCAGGACGAAGAAGAAATCGACCCCGACATGAAAGATCTCGAAATGCCCATCCAGGAGCATCGTGTTGTATAATCGCGGCTCGGCGATGTTCCGACTGGCGTGATAGACGACGACCAGGAGTGCAGCGATGCCTCGCGCCGCCTCGATCCCGGTAAATCGCTGACGGGGCGCGCGTGGGCCGCGCGTATCACCGGGGACCGCAGACGTGTCGATCGTCGCTTGATGCGTCCGAATCTGCGACGCGTCGCCTCCGACGGCTGGCCTTTGGTCCAAGGGGTATCACCATCGTTGCGTTTCGGGACCGGGCACGGTGCGGCGCACCATAGACCGGCGGGATCGCACGAGATAGCCACGTGCCAGATGCCTTGCGCAGGCCGCGACGCAGCCCGTATGCCGGCTCCCTTGACGTCGCTGATTATGTGTTCTTGACAAGGTTGGCTATGGCCTGCAGGCCGTCGGGCCTCGTGCAGGACGGTCCACCAGCGCGTTTCGGCGGCAGGACATCGAAAACCCAGCCCGGTCCTGACGGCCGCCTTCGGCGACGACGGCGCAGGCAGCCCTGCACCGCATGTCCAACGCAGCCGGTTCCCCCTTCTCCCGCGCCGAGGTCCTTGATGCGCATCTTCCAAGTCTTGCCGCGGCGCATGCGCTTCGAGGCGCGTCACGCCACGTCGGTCGAACTCTGCGTCGCGGACTGGGTCGCGGGCAGCCGGTACCGGTCTGGGACGACCGTGTTCGCCGAGACCGGGGGTGCGCCGCTCCTCGACGTGTCGATCGAGCGCTTCGCACCGGCCCGCCGGCTCGCGAGCTACCGAACGGCCTGGGACCTCAGGCGGGCCGTCGCCCGACGGGGATGCGACCTGATCGTCTTCCAGCAGCACATTGCGACAGCCGCGCGCATTGCAGCGCTGAACCCGTCGTTGCCGATCGTGCTCCAGACACACAACTTCGTCGCGCCCTCGGCGACCGGCCCGGCTGCCGCAGCGCTCGATGCCCTGACGGCGTGGCGCCTCAATCGGCTCGGTGGGATCACCTTCGTCAGCGAAACCACGCGGCGCGATTTCGAGACGCGCTGGCCGCAGGTCCGGGTGCCGCGGACCGTCGTGAGCAACGGCTTCGACTTCTCAGGCTGGACGCCGAAGGTGCCCCGCGCGAAGCAGGTGCTCTTCGTCGGCCGCGCCCAAGAGGATAAGGGGGCCCTGGAGGCCGCCGAGGGTGTTGCCCGCTTCGCGGCACGCTACCCCGCGTGGGGCGCGGTCTTTGTCGTGTCCGAACCCGAGCGCAATCCGACCTACTTCGACGCCGTCAAGGCGGCCCTCGCTCCCATGGGGCCGCGGGCCGAACTCCTGACCGGGGTTCCGTTCAGCCGGATCAAGGCGCTGAACGAGTCGGTCGCCATTTCCCTCGTGCCATCGAAGTGGATCGAGCCCTTCGGACGGACCGCCGTCGAAGCCCATGCCGGCGCGGCGACACTCGTTTCGTCGGGCACGGGTGGCCTGCGCGAAATCAGCGGCGATTGTGCGCTCTATCTCGAGGCCGTCACGCCGGAGGCGATCGAGACGGCCCTCGCGCGTCTTGCGCAGGACCCGTCCCTTGCGGAGGGATTGGCGCGCGAGGGCGCAGCACGCGCCCGTCACCTCTGGCGCCTGACGGCCCCGGGCGTGCCGGCATCGGAGCGAGACGCGACGATCTGCGAGCGGCTCGATGCCTTCTACGACGAGGTCGTACGATCCTGGCGTCCCGCGTGACCCGGCCCCGTTCCCCGCGGACACGTGGACGAGACTAGGCGGCCCGCCCCATCGCAGACGGTCCCGCGGCAGCCGCCTGGCGGGCGGCCTCCGATGCCTGGACCCGCTTTCTCAGGTCGCCGGCTGCGGTCACGGCCGCCTCGCTAACGAAGGCCGACATGTAGGCCAGGGCGACGTCGGACGGCAGCTTCACGCGTGTCAGACCGTCATGGGACCGGCGACGGCTCCACATGCGCGCGCGCGCGATCTCGCGAGCGCCATCGGAAGCGACGCCGTAATGGGCGCCGAGCTCATCGTAGGTGATCCAGATCTGCGGCATCTGTCGGGTCCAAGCTCGCGAGTGACAAAGGAAGACGTCAATCAATCTATCGCCATAGTCGGGGGCAAGGCGTTATCGATCTATGAAACACACAGGTTCCGAGCGATTGGCGGCTGCTGTTTAGTTAACGGACCCAAAAGCCTTCGGCGGTGTTTCGGTCCGCGTTCATCGCATCCTTGAAGCCCGCGAGAATCCTGCGCCTCCGGTCGAGTTTAGGGCCGCGAAGCCGGCGCGCTGAAGAACAGCGCAAGGAATTCATAGAGGTTTGGCCAAGAGCCGCACCCACCCCTTCAATTTTTCGTGAAGTGTTGTGCCAGCGAGAGTTCCTGGCGGCACAGTCGCTCAATCCTACCACCTTGGTCGGACCCAGTTCACCGCGTGCTGACGGGCAGTCATCGAAGAGCGGGCAAAGTGCCGATCAGAGAAGGTCGCCGTCGAAACTTCGGGCAAATCGTATGCGCTCAATCAACGCAGCTTCGGCAATCTCGACAGCGAGGCCTGGGCTCACGCGGCGATGGCACAAGGCTTGCCAACGGAAATCATTAACCCTACCACCCCGTCACTCTTCCGCCCGCCTGAATGATGCACCGCCACATATTCTTCTAAATCGTTCGGTAGGCCCCAAAATCACCGGCTTTACGGTTAATAATTTCTCATAGGACGTCATAATGGCTGGTGTAGTTGTATCCGCGGAAGATTGGAAAACGAAGTCTCCAATCTATTACACGCTGGGTCTCGGCAACCACGACTACACCGTCTACAACGCCGGCAGTGGCTATGGCTTCAACCAGTATGCCACCTGGGCAGTTCGCTCCGTCGGTCCTGATTCACTCCGCTTCGAGGTGCGCTCCGGCGACGTGAACTGGTACGATGTGGGTACCGGCAAGGAAAGATCTGAGATCGGCAGTACGGAGCATGTCACGTACGGCACGCCGATGCACATCTCCTACAAATTCGAGATGGAGCCTGGGGCAAAGATTACAGCCACCTGGATGGTGCTCGGGCAGATCCATCACGACTTCCTGACCGACGAGCAGGTATCTCCACCTCCGTTCGCCTTTGATACGTATCGCGACGATCGAATCGGAGCAACGATCCGCTGGAAGGATGCGGACGGAAATATCTACGCACAAGAGATCTTCCGCGATACGACCGGGATCGTTCGCGGACAGACCTACCAGTACGATGTCTACGCAAACTTCGACAACGGGACGAACGGCCGTCTCGTCATCGTGCGCGATGGTGTCGTTGTTGCCGACTATAGCGGCCCGCTCGGATTTGCCCCGGCGGGAGAAGGCACCGTCTACTGGAAGGAAGGCCTCTACCGCTATCACGCACCCGAGACCGTGGCGCTCGTCTACTCGGATCTCGACATCACCTACGGCGACAACGTTCAGATTCCGGCCGTCGGTACGACGAGCCACGTGCTCGCGGAGGCCCCGACGCTTCATCTGGATCGGAACGAGGGCATCGGGTCAGCCGTGACCGCCACGTTCTCCGGTCATGCCGCTGCCGGTAGCACGGTCGCCATCTTCGACGGCCCGACCTTCCTGACGACCGCGACCGCCGACGAGACCGGGCGCTTCACGGCCGATCTCAAATTCTCTTCGGGCAGCCATCTGTTCACGGCCGCGACCGTCGATGGGTCCGGCGTTCTCTCGAAGGTCTCATCCGAAATACCGCTGGAGGTCGGCACCTCGGCCGATGTGGTCGCACGCCTGACCTACCTCGACGCGATGACCAGTCTCGGCGCGATCGAACTGACGGACACCCACACCCTCACGGTGACGTCGCTTGCCCAGCTCAAGTCGCTCGTCGCGACGAACAGCGATACGCTGTCCCTGATCGATGGCGGATATAACTTCGGCTTCTGGTCAGGCGTCACCGGATACCGGACCTTCACGACCTACGACACGACCGGAACCGCCACCGAGGCGTTCACGACCTCGGTCAAGAACGGGGATGTCGCCCAGGTTACGCATAAGATCTACGACACGACAGCCTATGTGACGATGGAGATCGTTGCCTACCATATCACCGGTCAACCCTATAGCTGGGCCTACCGGGCCTTCACCGACAGCAACAAGCAGATCACGCTCGAGCAGTACCGCGACGACAATTCGCTTTTCTACGCAAGCTACGCGTATAAGGACGGCAGTTCCGAGACCAGGAACTACGATGACGCCGGGATCATCGTGACCGACACGTTCACGGCAGTGGACGGAACGACGACGACGACGACGTTTACGGGCGGCGTTGCGACGGCACAGCAGATCGCCCATGCGGATGGGTCGATCGTCGACGTGACCGATCCGACCGCGTTCGTCAGCCCGGGACCGGGTGTCTCCACGCCGGATGTCGCGCCGGTCGACCCCGCCGAGCAGATGCGCCTGCATCACGGGGACGACTTCTATATCGTCAAGGCCGATAGCGCTCCGATCTACGAGGGCATCGGGGGCGGTAACGACAGTGTCTACACGACCCTCCATGACTACCACTTGGCCGACAACGTCGAGAACCTGATCTACACGGGGACGGGCGACGCGCAGCTCAGTGGCAACGCGGTCGCCAACGTTCTCTCGGGCGGAGCCGGCAACGACACGCTCGACGGCGGAGCGGGCGCCGACACATTGTCGGGCGGCCTGGGGGACGACCTCTACATCGTCGATGATTCGGGCGACGTGATCGTCGAAGCGGCGAGTGCGGGTTTCGACACCGTGCGCAGCTCGGTCAGCTACACGTTGGCGGACAATGTCGAAGCGCTGGTTCTGGTCGGCTCAGCACCGCTCCAGGGAACAGGCAATCAGCTCGACAACATGATCGTCGGCAACAGCGGCGACAACGTTCTGCTCGGTCTCGACGGGAACGACACCTTGATCGGTCGGGGCGGCAACGATCGGATCGATGGCGGTGCGGGCACGGACATAGCGGTCTTCTCCGGCCCGCGCGCCGAGTACGACATCAGCTACTCGGCCGACACCGATACCTTCACCATCGTCCATGCAGGCGGTCTCGGCGATCATGGCACGGACAGCGTCACGAATGTCGAAGTGTTTCGCTTCGACGACGGCGACACCCTCGCGTCCGATCTCGTCGTCAACGATGCGCCCATCACGGTGGACGACACCGTCACCCTGACTCTCCCACCCGGGGGCCATGCCTCGGTCGGAGCGACGACGGGCGTGCTGGCCAACGACAGCGACCCAGACGGCGACCCGTTGCTCGTCGTCACGTCGATCGATCCGCTGACGGAATTCGGCACGCTGCATGGCGCCTATGGCGACCTGATGCTGAACGCGGACGGGTCCTACAGCTACGTGCTCACGAGCGCGGACCTGCCCGACGGCGCGCATCCGACCGACGTCTTCACCTACTCCGTCACCGATGGTCACGGCCACGTCCAGACCGCCTCGCTGACCGTCGCACTCAATCGCGCCGCCGCCTCGCATGACACCACGCAGTCGGTCCTGACGGCGACCGGGGAGTCGCAGAGCGGCAGCGTCCTGGCGGATTGGGTCGACCCGGATGGGGACGCCCTCTCGGTCGTCTCGCTCGGAAACGACCCCTCCGGCGTCGGGCAGGTCCTGCATGGCAGCTTCGGAGACCTCGTCCTCGGCGCGGACGGGCGGTACACCTACACGGTGACGGGCGTTCCCGATGTGGTCGGGAGCCATGCCAGCGATGTCTTCACGTTCACCGTCGATGATGGCTTCGGCGGGCGAGTCGACGCCACACTTTCGATGGAACTCAACCGGGCGCCTGTCCTCGACCCGACGGACAGGACGATTCACGCTGACGCGAACGGGACCGGCGCCAACGAGAGTGGCGTACCGTTCAGCACGCTGGTCTCCGGCTTCGACCTCGACGGCGATGCCATGACGCTGGTGGGTGTCGGTCTTCATGGCAGTGCCGACCCCATGGTGGCGATTTCCGAGAGCCGGACCACGATCGCCGGCCACTACGGCACGTTGTCCGTCATCGCCGGAGGTCTGTTCGCCTACACCCCGGACGAGACGGCGGCCGCGACCGCAATCGGCAAGATCCACGACGTCTTCGACTACCGCGTCGATGATGGACATGGTGGCTCAACGACCGCGACCCTCGACGTGCTCGTGAACCGTTCGCCGGTGGCGAACACCGATGTCGGCCTCGTCCAGCAGTCGAGCCTTCAGGTCGACGCAGCAGCCGGCGTCCTCGCCAACGACAGCGATGCAGATGGCGACGCGTTGAAAGTTGTGGAGGTGTCCGGTGCCCAAGGAATGGGGACCGCCGGTGTCGGCATCGCTGGCGCCTTCGGCAACCTCACCCTCAACGACGACGGGTCCTACTCCTACGTCCGTACGGTGGACGTTCCGATCAACGCGGTCGTGCACGACGTCTTCTCGTACACGGTCGCGGATGGCGTCGGCAGCACGCAGACCTCCACCCTCGACCTGACGGTCGCCGGCCCGGTCGTGATCCCGGCAATCTCCGGCGTGTCCAGCGGCAGCGTCATGGAGGACAAGGCCTTCGTCGTGAACGGAGACCTGGCGATCTCGACCGGGGTCCCCTTCCTCAGCTCGGACGTCCAGACGAACTACGGGACGTTCCACCTCGATGCCGATGGACACTGGACCTACACGCTCGCCAATGCGACCGACGCGGTGCAGAGCCTCACGGCCAACGACCTGTTCACCGAGACGTTCACGGCGCGTTCGGCCGATGGTTCGGTGAGCCAGGACGTCGCCGTCCTGATCCGGGGCTACAACGACGCCCCCGTGATCACGGGCAACACCATCAGCACGGTCAGCGAGGATCGGATCAAGGTTGCGTCCGGCACACTCGCCGTCACGGACCCGGATACCAACCAGAGCGGCTTCATCGCGTCCGGCGTGCTGAGCGGGCAGTATGGCGACTTCTCCATGGCGTCGGACGGCGCCTGGAGCTACACGCTCAACAATACCAGCGAGGCCGTTCAGTCGCTCGGTGCCGCCGATGTCCAGAACGACATCTTCCGGGTGACGACGATCGACGGAACGGCGACGAACATCCGGATCGCGGTGAAGGGCGCCAACGATGCGGCCGTCATCACGGGTTCGACGATCGGGACCGTCAAAGAGGACATGGCCCTGACGGCGACTGGCACGCTCTCGGTGGTGGACCGCGATGCCGGGCAATCCGTGTTCAAGGCCGGGACGGTTGCGGGGCTCTACGGTTCGGCGACGATCGATGAGACCGGAAACTGGACGTACACGCTCGATAACGGCAGCCAGGCCGTTCAGTCCCTGGGCGCGTCGGATGCCGTGACCGACATCCTGCAGGTCAAGAGCTTCGACGGAACCGCAGCGGCCCTGAAGATCCTGGTGCGCGGCACGAACGATGCGGCTGTGATCAGCGGGACGAGCAGCGGTCTGTTGAAGGAGGACACGGTGCTGACGGCCAGCGGCGACCTGACGATCGCCGATTCGGATGTCGGTCAAGCTGCCTTCAAGGCTGGGACGGTGGCGGGGCTCTACGGCTCGGCCACCATCGATGCGGGCGGGCACTGGGTCTACACGCTCAACAATGCCAGCGAGGCCGTCCAGTCGTTGGCGGCGGGTGAGCGCGTCTTCGACCGCCTGAGCGTCACCTCGGCCGACGGTACGCGTGGTGGGCTCATGATCTCCGTCGTCGGCGTGAACGACGCGCCGGTCGCGAAGTCCGAGGGTCTCGTCGCCGTTGCCGGCACGGCCCTCACCGGCGCGGTTCACGCGGTCGACGTGGATCACAACGCTGCGTTCAACTTCAAGCTGGCGAGCGGCCCCGAGCACGGGCAGCTCGCCTTCGGATCCGACGGCGGCTTCACCTACACGCCCACCGCCGGCTATGTCGGCGCCGACAGCTTCACCTTCCTAGCCCGCGATGCGATGGCCCAGGGGCCGATCGGGACCCTGTCGATCGACGTGACGGATCCGTCCCACGCCATCCTCAAGCACGACCACCTGGCGGATTACATGCTCGCGTGAATGCCGGGCTCGGCTTTCCGATGACGTGGATTTGATCCGCGACGGACGGCCTTGCAATCGACCCTGCGGCCGGTTTCATCCTGGATGAGACCGGCCGCTGGACGTTCAGACAGGGGCTGGTCCGGTCGTGGGACGCGCCTGTGCACCGACGATCTCGCGCGCAACGCTCGCAGGTTCGGCCGGAGCGGCATCGATGCGCGGCATTGGCCGAGGCTCGCACCGTCTAGGACCGCTTGATCACACCCTCCACGCCGAGGGCGATCGCGCCAGCTCAGCCAAGGTCGCGGGCGGGACGCACACCCAGCGTCGACGTCGGTCAGCGCGCCAGGATTCGACGGAACGCGGCAATGTATCCGGCGGCGCAGTTCGCGACCGAGAACTCCCTGCCCCGCGCTGCGAGAATCTCGGGTCTCAGCGGCGCGTCCAAGGTCTCCGCGAGAGCGGTGGCCAAGGCAGCAGGGTCCCCGACAGGGACGAGGCGGCCGAAGCGACCGTTGTCGAGGATCTCCGACGGCCCGAACTCGCAATCGGTGCTGACGACCGGCGTGCCGCACGACATCGCTTCGGCGAGCACCAGCCCGAATCCCTCGTAGCGTGACGAGAGCGCAAGGACATTGGCGGCCGCCATCGCCGGCAACGGGTCGTCGAGGAAGCCCGGCATCGACACCTGCGCCCCGATACCCAGACTGCCGGCCAGTTGCGCCAACTCACCGCGCAACGGCCCTTCCCCCAGGAGCACGAGGGCGTCGTCGGGCCTCTGGAACATTGCGAAGGCACGCAGCAGGGTCGCGTGATCCTTCTGCGGAACGAAGCGCCCGACCGAGAGGACCACGCGTTGCGCCCGCGGCCACCAGGCGGGCAGCGCTGCGGCGGATACCGATCGCTCCGCATTCACCGTCCCGTTGTAGATGACCGAGATCCGCGCCCGGGGCAGGCGCGCGAGCCGCGCCGTCTCGTCGGCGACGCCGCCCGACACGGCGATGACCCCGGCGGCGCGGGGCAGCGCCATCGCGTAGAGCCACGGCAGCGCGGTGTTCTTCAGGCCGGGTCTGCGCGCCTGATGGGAGAGGGCGTTGTGTTGGCTGACGACGATCTGGGTCGGGACACGCGCGAGGATCTTCGCCGCGATCGCGGTGACGTTCATGTGCTCCATCGCCGAGAGCAGCAGATCGGGCGGGGCGCGGCGCAGATCGGCGACCAAGCGCGGCAGGGCCTTGAGTTGGCGCTCCGCATCGAGCGAGCGCACCGGAATACCGGGCGGGACCGCGTTCAGAAGCTCGCCCCGACGGCGATCCAGCAGGAACTCGACCGCAAAACCAGCCGCCACGAAGGCCGGGGCGAGGGTCAGGTAGAGTCGTTCGGCACCGCCGCCGCTCAGGTCCGGCAGATAGATGGCCAGCGAAGGCCGGCCCGGGGTTTGCGGCGTCATGAAACGTCCTCGCCTCCTGCGACCCTGTCCGATGACCTCGCGCCCGCCCGGCGCACCCGTCGGGCTCGCACCCCGAAGGTCCACCGATCAGGCTTTGCCGCGTTGCAACAGGTTCTTGTTAAGTCGCAGAGCAGTGATGCGCCAGGGCGTCCTGTGCGGAGTTCACCGGGGGCGAGGGGCAGCCTGCGCGGATGGGTCGGCTGCAAGAGCGAACCCGCTCCGCTGGGCCTTCCGCCGAGCCCTGACGCCCCCTCTCGGGGCGGCGCTGTACCGATCCGGCATGGCCCTGACGATGGGCCGCCTCATTTGATCGGTTGGATCGGCCTCAGCGGATTGACGATGAGATTGTCCCGAAACACGTTGGTCTCCGGTGCAGCCAGGCGCTGGCTGCCCAGGAGACGCTTGCTCGATTCCTCGGGCTGCCGGCTCGGCGGCAACCCTGCGGCGGCCGTCGGCATAAACACCGCGTTGAAGCTCGCGAGGGCGTCGGGCTGCTCACGCTGACGCAGCTGTTCGAGCATCTGCCGCGCGATGGTCGGCTGGCCACTGAAGACGCAGGCATTGGCCGCTTGGCCCAGCCCGCGGCCGATCGACCGCCTCTGATCCGCGGTCGCAATCTTGAGGTTGTCGAGGACCGGCGTCAGCGCGGAGCCGGGCGAAGCAGTCAGGACCAACGCCGTATGCGAGGTCAACTTGATGCCGGCATCGGGATATTGCTCCAAGACCCCCTCAGGTCTCTTCAGGAAGCTCTCCACGGTCTGATGCGTCTCGCTGGCCGACAGCTTCGAGCAATTCGCAGCGCGCGCGGTGGTGGCAGCCACGAGAGATGCGCTGCAAAGCATCGCGGCGAGGGCGAGGCCGGCCGAGAACCCGGAAGGCATGGTCCACCTCATAGTCGACGGGACTGATCTCCCGCATCAGGTCGCTCTCTAACAGAGTCGAACGCCGCAGGGCTATCCCGCATGGTGGCACGCCCCTTCCATCTCCAATCCCGGAGCGGACTGCCTTCAAGGGCCCTGTCCCGGGCACCCGAACGGCTTCCTCGCTCAGGCACGGGCCGGGTCGTGAAACCCGGTGTCTCTACAGGGGCGGATCCTGCAGAGGGGGATCCTGCACGAGGCTGCCGGGACCGGAGAACGCCTCGCGGGAGATCCCCGCCGCGCGGTCCGAACCTGCCCTCGATCTCGAACCGTTTCTACACGGCCAAGACCGACGGAGGAGCGGAGTCCAGAAACTGACCGTAGGCTCCGACCTGGATGTCGCGCCGCACGATCCGGGCGGGGCTGCCGACGACGACGCAGCGCGGGGGCACGTCCTTCGTCACAACGCTGCCCGCACCGACGACGCATTCGTCGCCGATCTGAACGCCCGGCAGGATGATGCTGCGGCCACCGATGAAGCAGCGCCGACCGATACGGGTATGACTGTACATCCGGCGGGTCCGGTCGTGGGTCAACACGGCCACATCGAACGCCACGTAGCTCTCTTCCCCGACATGCACGCCCTTGGGGTACGTCAAATCGAAGCGCGTCGTGAGCGAGAACTCGCACGTGGGGTGCAGATCCATCCCCCAGAGACGCGTGTAGTAGACCCGTTTCAGATAAACGAGCACGTGTCGCAGTTTCTTGAGCTTGTTCAGCGTGGCCATGCTCGATGCCTAAACCAACTTAGCGGAAGATTTGCCGCGCATGGCGGGGTCGCCGGCCGGCAGCGGCGGTGTCCGGTCGTGTTGCACCGAGTCGTATAGGTCCGCGAGCGCGGGCAAGACGGCCTCCTGGCTATAGCTCGCCTGCACCCGGATACGCCCGGCCTTGCCCATCCGCGCGCGAACCGTCCCGTCGATGGCCAGCGCGCGCAGCGCGTGGGCGAGGGCCGTCACGTCGCGAGCCGGGACCACGCGACCTTGAACGCCGTCCTCGACGAGTTCCGGCAGGCCGCCGACATCGGTCGTCACCACGGGCAGGCCGTAGGCCATCGCTTCCAGCACGCTCATCGGAAGTCCCTCGTTGTGCGAAGGAAGGACGTAGATATCGGCCTCGTCGAGCAGTTGCGCCTTGCGCGCCGGTCCGACCCAGCCCTCGAACGAGACGAGACCAGCGAGTCCCAGGGCCTGGGCGCGCGCCGCGGCGGCCTCGACCTCGCCGTTACCACCTACGATCAGCCGGAACGGCGGCAGTTCCGCCCGCACCATCGCGAGGGCCTCGAGGAGATCGTAGATCCCCTTGCGCACGCCGACCAAGCCCAGAAACAGCAAGGTGAGCGGTTCGCCCGTGCCGCGCGCCGGACGGGCCGGCACGGTGACGTAGTTTGGCAGAACGACCGTTTTCGCCGTCGGCGCGATGCCTGCAACGAAGTCGCGCCAACTCTGCGACAGGACCACGACCCGGCTCGCGCGTGCGAGCTGCGCCTGGATCGCCCCTTTGAGCCGCGGCGTCTGACGCTCGTAGAAGCTCTTCATCTCCGAGCCGTGAAGGTGCAGGATGACCGGTACGCCGCGGCGCCGCGCCAGTCCCGCGAAGATCGCCTTCCGCCAGAAGCTGCCTTTCATGGCCGCGTGGATGTGGACGAGCGTGACGGGCCGTGTCGCCAGGAGCCATGCGTATCGTGCGAGGCCCTTCAGGAGCAGCAGCTGGCGACCGACAAAGGACCCTTCGGCATAGGAAGCGACCAGATGAACGTCCTGTGCCTCCAGAAAACCGTCGTCGCGATAGCCTTCGACAACCGAGCGCATCCCGCCGCGAGCGGTCGGCCAGACCATGACCTTCATTGAATCTCCAGAGCAATTGCGGCTTGCCTGAGCGCGGCCGGTACCCTATCCGACGCGTGTTCGAATGCAAAGGGAAGCCGGGCCGTGACCGCACCGCCGCAAGGTCTCGCCGCGCGTGCGACCGGGACCGGTCCGGATGACGTCGCCGCTCCCCTCACGGTCGTCACGGTCGGCACCAGCCTGACGTCCCGGGGCGGATGGCAGGAGGCCCTGGAGCGCCAGTTGTCCGTGCGCCTGGTTCGGCCGGTCTCCGTCCGGATCGTCGCCCGGGCTGGCGAGACATCCCTGTGGGGCTGCGCGAATCTGGAGGCGGTCGTCGCGCTGAAGCCGGATGTCGTGCTGGTGGAATTTGCGACCAACGACGCGGCCCTGCAACGACGCCTGTCGCTCGGCCGCAGCCTCGCCGCCATGCGCACGATCCTGGAGCGGCTGCTCTCACTCACGCCCCGGCCCCGCGTCGTCGTGATGGCGATGAACCCGGTCTCCGGCCTGCGCGGACTCGTTCGGCCGCGGTTGAAGGCCTACACCGCGGCGCACCGTGACCTCGCACGGGCGCTGGGCGCGGAATTCCTCGACCATCGGCCGGCCTGGCACCGCCTTGGCCGCGCCGCCCGCGCACGCGCCATTCCCGACGGACTGCACCCGATGGCAGCCGAGGCCGCGGCGATCATGGTTCCGGCCCTGGTCGAACACCTCGGCCGACCGCAGGACGCGCACTGAACGAAAGGGCATCGGCCCGATCTGGGTTCGATCTCGGAACACGGTCGACCAAGTGACCAGGCGCGTGCGGAGCGCGACGACCGTGCGACGACCGTGTGACGCTCCCTGTTGGCCAGCCCAACAAAATCAGCAACACCATCCCGTATCCGAGGCGGGCGACGGGCCGATCGGTTCCGCCAGCGACCCCGGGAGAATGACGGGGCCATCATCGGCTGGGCCGACACCGCTCTCCCGCGCCGCCTAATCCTTTTCGGAAGCAGGCGCGTGCGGGCATCGCGGAGAGCGATGCCCGCACGCGCGATCAAGCGCTTCGATCGGACGATTACCGTATTGTCGCCGCCCCGACGCTGACATCGTAGAACGGCGCGGTCGTGGACCGAACCATGCCGAAGAACTTGTTCACCTCGGTCGACTGGGATGTCGACACGTAGATGATGTCCTTGTTTCGCATGAAGAACGAGCTCGACAGGAACAATCCGTCGGCCTGCGCGAGATTGACCGTATAGATGGTCGGCACAAGATCGCTGGCATACCGGGTCGTGTCGACGCCCATCTCGCTCAGGGTCCGGCGCGATTCCATGCGGTAGACGAACACCGCCGTCGGATCGGCCCGTGCATCGTCGAGGCCGCCGGACTTCGCGATCGCCTCTGCCAGGGTCATGTTGTCGTTGTCGAAGGGGAACCGGCGATTGTTGATGCCGCCGACCGAGCCGGGCGGCAAGGTGGCACCCAGCGTCATGAAGATCTTGGGCTCACGCGAGAGATAGACCGCATCCCCAGCGGCAAGCTGGATGTTCTGCGACGGGTTCTTCACGAGGTTCGTCATCAGGGCCTGCTCGGTGCGACCGCCGCGCTGAACCGTGATCAACGTTTCGTAGGCCGGGCTGCGGGGACCGCCCGCGCGTGCAATCGCGCCGAGCAGTCTCATGCCGCCCGGATCGAGCGAGAAGCGCGTCGCCAGATTGACGTCGCCCAGGATGGAGATGTCGTTGCCGTGACGCTCCACCTGCGTGACGATGACTTGAGGCTCGATCGCCCGCTTGGCGAGAAGCTGGGCGATCTCCTTGCCGACCTGATCGGCCGTCCGGCCGGCAACCCGGATGCTTCCCGCATAGGGCACACTGACCATCCCGCTCGCATCAACCTGCTGGTTCGGCACCTGCACGAAGTTGCCGCTCCGCGAGCTGGAATCGCTGGGGATGAACAATCCACCGCTCTGCGCTTCGAAGACCGTAATCGCCAGGACGTCTCCGATCGCGATGCGCCCCTGCGATCCACCGCTGCGGTTCGCGAGGGATCGGAAAGACGGCGTGGCCCCGACGGTGGTGCGGTTGGCGACGCTCAACGACGTCGGGCTCAGGGATACGAGAGCGAAGCTGAGTGCCTCCGGCGCCGGCTCGATGGTGACATCGGCGGAGGAACGGACCGTTGACGCAATGGGGCCGTCGCGCGGCGTGATGGTGCACGCAGCGCTGCAGACGGTGAGAGATGCAGCCGCTAAGCCACGCGCAAGAAAGCCATAGCTTCGCACGGAATATATACCTCGAAAATTGATCTTTGGCCTTCCAATCATTCGCGATAATGCCCCACAAAACAAGGCGACGAAGTTCGTTTTCCCGAAGCTGTTGCATGAAGGCATCGAGTCTCGCGAAGAGACAAATCTGCCCCGATCCTGCCCTTATCCAATTGTGCATTGTAAGGTAAATATTCTTCATAGGTCTTCGTCGACCGACAAGAACTCCAAGACACAATCAGCGAAGATGAGGTCTGTCGCGGCCTCCAGGCAGGTCGCCCACAAAGGTTTCACAGCCCGAGCGCCGCGATCTGCACGAGCAGACACGCATGCGGAACCGCTTCCTCCGGCGCTGGATCTGCTTCCACGCGCAATGGGGCTAGATCAAGTCCGGCGATCGCGTGTGGGGTGTGCAGAACGGTGATCGCTGTCCGCAACCGGATCCGGACGCCGCCGTGGCGCCCCCCGCAGACGGGGCGATCGAGCGCTTGCCGCCCATCATCGCGGACGGTCGACGCAGCGTCCGGTCGGAAAACGCGCAGGCCGAGCGGCTGCCAAAACCAGGATAGGCGCAGCGGCCTTCTGTGTGCGATACTGCAGCGCTTCGAAGGTGTGGACCCGGACAATGAACTCAAGATGTCTATCGCTGTTTCTTGCGGGAGCGGTCTTGCTCGGCGTGACGGGCACCCTGCTTGAGGGAGCGCCGGCACGGGCGGCAGATGTGGTCGAGCGGATCCGGCTTCCCCTGCGTGGAACCGTGAGGCCTCCCTGCCGCGAGACTCGGCCGGACCACCTGCTCGAATGTGTCCCGAGCGAAGAAGTGCTGATTTTGCCGGACGAGCCCGCCGCGAACGCGGTCTACACCCTGCGCCACGCGCATCGGCCGCACTATCCCCAGCTATTTGTCTGGGGGCCCTGAGCGGATCGCAGAACCTCCGGCAGTCCCGTTGCTCGGGAAAACACCCGACGACGCGGGCCGCGGCCGGCGTCGTTTGATGCGATGAACGTTGGCCGGTCGCCCGCGGCAGAGAACGAGGCGACCGAGCGGTGAAAACCAGGGCAGCATCCGCTCAGGGGCAGTGCCATTCGAAGCGAGGCCGTAGCGCCTCGTGCCCGATTTGCTGAGAGCGGTCGGGCTCTGGGCTGCGACCGCCTGTACGCTCAGGACGTGCTTCCGCGCCGCACGATTAGGAGGATCGCCAGCCCCGCGCCGTGGCATGTTCGCGGGTGATCTCCTTCGGCTCGGCCAATTCAGGCACCGCAATGCCGCGACCACGGCCCACGGACCGTGGGGAGACGGCGGCTTCACCCTTCTGCGCCAAGGCTCCCCCATCAGGATGCTCGAGAGGCTCGCGCGCGCGGCGCGGCGAGAAAGCCGTCGTGCCCCTGCCCCGCCTCTCTGGGGCTGCCCAATCCTGACACGCGATGCGCTGGGACGTCAGGGTCCGCTATCTTTCCAGACTCCACATCATCGCCGGTCCGGCATTCCTCGTTCGACGCATGCCGTTGCTTGAGCGGATCGCTCGCCGAGCCGAGCCGGGCGCAATCGGCTTGCCGAGGAGCGCCTAGTTATCCCGGCCAACCAACGGCGCGTTTTGGTCCAAGCCAAGTCGACACGAATTTAGCAACTGGGAAGACTAACAATTGGTTGTCCGGATGGACCACCTTCTCTCGATAAGACTCATCGGATGTACGAATCGGACTGTTACGCCTTGGGCATCAAAGTTCAAAGCGCGAGAATACCATGGGTGCCGTTGTCGTCGATCCGAAAGACTGGAAACCCGCCAGCCCGATCTATTATCTGCTCGGACTCGGCAATGACGTCTACAATGTGCTCAATGCCGGCTCCGGCTACACATACGATTCGTCCGCCAGCTATGCCCTGACCTCCCCGGACAACAACACGCTGCGTTTCGAAGTTCGGGCCGGCGACAACAACTGGTACGACAAGGTCACGCGATCCGAGCGTTCGGAAGTCTCGAGTACTGAGCTGATCAAGCAGGGCGTTCCGGCCGAGATCTCCTACAAGTTCACCCTGGAGCCCGGCGCGGCGAACACCGCCAAGGGCTGGCTCGCCTTCGGCCAGCTGATCCAGGATGCCACCGACGGCCAGGCCGGCGCGCCTCCCGGCATGTCGATCAACATGGTCGGATCACGGGGGCGGCGAACAGGTTGTCGGTCGGAATGTCGAAGAAGCCCTGGATCTGCCCGCGCATCCCGGCCTCGAGGGCGCGGAGCTGCTCCAGCTTCTCGCGGGCTGGAGCCCGGCGCGGCGAACACCGCCAAGGGCTGGCTCGCCTTCGGCCAGCTGATCCAGGATGCCACCGACGGCCAGGCCGGCGCGCCTCCCGGCATGTCGATCAACATGTTCGGCGAGAAGATGGCCGTGATGGTGCGCTATCGCGATGCCAGCGGGACGATCGTCGAGAAGAAGGTCTTCCTCGACACCCAGGACATCCAGCGCGGCCACACCTACGACATGGACATCAAGGCGGTGTTCGACGCCACCGGCAACGGCCGTCTCGTGGTCGTGCGCGACGGTCAGGTCATCGCCGACTACACCGGCCCGATGGGCTACGCCGACACCAAGGGCGTCTACTGGAAGGAGGGCATCTACCGCTCGCCCGCCGCCGAGACGATCNCAGGTCATCGCCGACTACACCGGCCCGATGGGCTACGCCGACACCAAGGGCGTCTACTGGAAGGAGGGCATCTACCGCTCGCCCGCCGCCGAGACGATCGCCGCCACCTATTCCGACCTGCAGATCAACATCGGCGACATGGTCGACATGCCCAAGGCGGGCGCGGCCTATGTCGCGGCGGCGGCGGCGCCGACCCTCGCCCTCGTCACCGGCGCCGTGGCCAAGGACGGGACCGTCGGCGCCACCTTCAAGGGNGCGGGCGCGGCCTATGTCGCGGCGGCGGCGGCGCCGACCCTCGCCCTCGTCACCGGCGCCGTGGCCAAGGACGGGACCGTCGGCGCCACCTTCAAGGGAGACGCGGCGGCCGGTGCGATCGTCAAGATCTACGATGGTTCTCAGCTCGTCGCGCAGGGCGTCAGCGGCGCCGATGGCCACTACACCATCACGATGTCGGGTGTCGCACCTGGGACCAACGTCTTCACCGCCGCCACCGTCGACGCCAAGGGTCACCTGAGCAAGGTGTCGGCGGAAACGGTCGTCGAAATCGGGAATTCAACGGATATTCTCGCGCGCATCGATCTGATCGCGGCGAAATCAGGCGTCGCAGCGGTGTATCTGACCGACAATCACGTCTTCACCGTCGCCTCGCTGGCGCAGATGCAGAGCATCATTGCGATCGATCAGGACGTCCTGTCGAAGATTTCCGGCGGCTATCAGTTCCAGTTCTGGAGCGGTACGGCGGACAACCGAACCTTGTCCCGCTACGATGCGAACGGCAGCCTGATCAACACCTACACCGCGACGACCAAGGATGGCGTGCTCGTTCGCGAGACTATCGTCGACGCAACAAGCAACGCCACCTACGCGAAGGAAATCTATCAGTACGGCATCACGGGCAAGAGCTACACCACGAGCTACCAAGCCTACGACAAGACTGGCAACGTCGTTCTCGCGACGCGAAGCCATGCGGATGGCACGCTGGATTACTCATCGAAGATCGATGCCAGCGGTACGGTGACGAAGGTCTATGATGCCGTCGGCAAGCTCAAGTCCGCCACGCAGCTCACGAGTGACGGCGTCACCATCGTGACCAACTACGATGCGAGCAGCACCGTCACTTCGAAAGTGACGACGTATAGCGACAAGTCCAATCGCATCGAGAGCTACAAGAACGGCGTCCTCACGAGCGAAGTCATCACACACACCACCGGTGGACCGGTAGCGAAGGAGTCCTTCCTCTATCAGGTCACCGGCCAGTCCTACGTCACCCTGCATCAGAATTTCTCGGCCTCGAACCAGCTCCTGACGGAGTTCAAGACCCGGATGGATGGATCGCTCGATGCGGTCACCTGGCTCGCGACGGACGGTTCGACGCGCAGCCGCACCTACGACGCCAACCATCAGGTCTCCTCCGAGCGGATCGTGCTCACCGACAAGTCGACGGACGTGAAGACGTACGTCTCCGAAGTTCTGACCCGTGAGGTGATCACCCGTGCTGACGGCACGAAAGAGTCGTGGGACTTCAACGTCTCGGGGAAGGCCTACGGCAGCATCCACCGCTGGTACGATGCTTCGGGCAAGCAGACCAAGCTCGAATACGTGGCCGACAAGTGGGTCGATACCAAGTTCGCGTCTGCGCTCGAGGGGGTCGAGGCTGCGCCGACGCTCGCCATGGTTCATGGAACAGGCACGGCGCCGCTCCTTCGCAGCCTGGCGGCGATCGCGCCGACGGCCGAGACGAAGATGGTCGACGGCGCGCTCTCTGCAGCGCTGAAGGGCGAGGCGCTCGCGGGCTCGGCCGTCATGATCTACGACAACGGCAACCTGATCGGGACGACGACGGCTCGGGAGGACGGAACCTACAGCTTCGTCGCCTCGAACCTCGGGGTGGGTCGGCACGTGCTGAGCGCCTCGTCCATCAGCGATGCGGGCCACTTGAGCAAGGACTCCGCTTCGGTGGTGGCCTTCGTGATGACCGCCGCAGACTTCGTGAAGCAGATCGGGTCGGTCAATGCCACTGCGGGCCTCGCCGGCGTATGGCTCACCGACAGTCACGTCCTGACTGTTCCGGCGGGGTCCCTCAAGGACTACATCGCACGCTACGGTTCCGCGCTCGGTGCCCTCGAGGGCGATTACACTTTCCAGGTGCGATCCGGAGCGGGCGATCAGGAAATCGTGAAGCTCTACGATAAGTTCGGGAAGCCCACAGACGCGATCAAGTTGGAAACGCTCGATCTCGGTGCAACCAAGACCGTCGCGCAGTTCGCGGCCTATGAGCATATCGTCACCCACGACGATGCGGCGCATTTCGGCGACACCGTCACCCTGACGGTCTCCGACCGGGGCGCGCTCGACCTCTCGGACAAGCTCGATCACGCGCGTGCCGCCTTCGTCTACGCCTCGGATGCCGGGAACAGCCTCACCACCGGCCTGAAGAACGACACCCTGGTGGGCGGACTTGGCAACGACACGCTGAATGGCGGCGCCGGAGCCGACCGGATGTACGGCGGGTTCGGCAACGACACCTTCGTGGTCGACAATGCCGGCGACGCCGTCATCGAGTACACCAACCAGGGCAGCGACACCGTCCTCGCCTCGATCGCCTACGCGNTTCGGCAACGACACCTTCGTGGTCGACAATGCCGGCGACGCCGTCATCGAGTACACCAACCAGGGCAGCGACACCGTCCTCGCCTCGATCGCCTACGCGCTCACCGCCAACGTCGAGAACCTGACGCTCACCGGCACCGACGCCATCAACGGCACCGGCAACACCCTGGCCAACATCCTCACCGGCAATGACGCCGCCAACACCCTGTCGGGCGGCGCYGGCGACGACCGGCTGGTCGGTCTCGGCGGCAACGACACGCTCGACGGCGGCGTCGGCAACGACACCATGGTCGGYGGCACSGGCGACGACACCTACGTCGTCAACGCGCGCGGCGACGTGGTCGTCGAGGCCGCCARGGARGGCATCGACACCGTGCTCTCCGCGATCAGCTACGATCTCGGGGCCAACCTCGAGAACCTGACCCTGACCGGCACGGCCGACCTCAAGGGCAGCGGCAACGACCTCGACAACGTCCTCGTCGGCAACACCGGGCATGCGTCCCGTCCNCCGCGATCAGCTACGATCTCGGGGCCAACCTCGAGAACCTGACCCTGACCGGCACGGCCGACCTCAAGGGCAGCGGCAACGACCTCGACAACGTCCTCATCGGCAACACGGGCAACAACCAGCTCTACGGCAATGCCGGCAACGACCGCCTCGACGGCGGCCTCGGCGCCGACATCATGGCGGGCGGCACCGGCAACGACACCTATGTCGTGGACAATGCCGGCGATACGGTCATCGAACTGGCCAATCAGGGCACCGACACGGTCGAGGCCTCGATCTCGTACACCCTGGACGGCGGCGTCGAGAACCTGACGCTGACCGGCACGTCCAGCATCGACGGCACCGGCAACGCCCTGGCCAACGTGCTGACCGGCAACACGGGCGACAATCATCTCTTCGGTGGCGCCGGCAACGACACCCTCTCCGGCGGGGCGGGCAACGACACGCTCGACGGCGGCACGGGCAACGACACGCTCNACGGGCGACAATCATCTCTTCGGTGGCGCCGGCAACGACACCCTCTCCGGCGGGGCGGGCAACGACACGCTCGACGGCGGCACGGGCAACGACACGCTCTATGGCGGCACGGGCGACGACACCTACATCGTCGACAGCCCGACCGAGCGGGTGATCGAGCTGGCCAATGAAGGCACCGATACCGTCCTTGCCTCGGTGACGTTCAAGCTGCAGGCCAACCTGGAGAACCTGACGCTGACGGGTCGGGAGGCCATCAACGGCACGGGCAACTTCCAGTCCAACATCCTGATCGGCAACAGCGCGGCCAACGTCCTCGACGGCAGCGGCGGCAAGGACGTGCTCATCGGCGGGGGCGGTGCGGACACCTTCGTGTTCCGCGCGGGCGAGACCAACGGCGACAAGGTCATGGACTTTACCGGCGTGGGTGCGGCGGCGGGTGACCATCTGGAGTTCTACGGCTTCGGCTCGGGCGCCACGCTGAGCCATACCGCCGGGACGGACCTCTACACGATCAAGGCGGATGCGGCCCATGGCGGCGCGAGCGAGACGTTCCAGCTCGTGGGCGTGACCAACCTCGACCTTCTCACCGGCCCGGGACACAACGACGTCGTGCTGTTCGCCTGAGGACCTCGCAACCCGACCTTGTGTGCCCTTGGGGAGGAGAGCCACAAGGTCGATAAGTGCGGGATCACGTTTCTCGAGGAGGCGAAGGGTCTGACCGGACGTGTCCGGTGGCCCGGCCTGTCAGGTCGTCGGACGAGCCCGCTTGACCGCGCATATGGTCTGAGGATGCGCGCGCTTGGCCGACCTGGCGCGAGGCCGGGTTGGACCGCCCCACCCGTGCGTCGGTCGCTCCGCGTGCCGCGTTCCCGGCGACGCACGCGAACGCGACGCAAACGTGGTGCTCCGGCCGACCTTGGCGTATGCCCCCCGGGAAGCGCGAAGCGGGAGCGGCGTTGGAACAGGCATTGCTCTCATGGATCGGCGCCCTCACGTCGATCCGGACCGAGGTTTTCTGGGTCCTCGGGGCCACTCTCTCGGGCCTCGTCAGCATCCACGTCCTTCTGCGCAAGCGGGAGGTCGGGGCGGCCATCGGCTGGATTGGCCTAGTCTGGCTGGCGCCCCTGTTTGGCAGCGCGCTCTACGCCCTGTTCGGGGTCAACCGGGTCACTCGACGGGCGCAGAAGCTCCGCATCAAGCCCTCTCAGGCCAGCCCACGGCGCGCGGATGGCGCGCCGCCGCCGCCGCCCGTCCTGCCGGAGCGATTCCAGCCCCTCGACCAGGCGGTCCGACGCATCACCAGCCTTCCCCTGGAGGCGGGCAACCGGATCGTGCCGCTGCGCAACGGCGATGCGGTCTATCCGGCGATGCTGACCGCCATTCGTGAGGCCCGGCACTCCATCGCCCTGTCGAGCTACATCTTCCGCAAGGATGAGATCGGCCGAGCCTTCCTCGACGCGCTGGAGGATGCCCATCACCGGGGCGTCGCCGTCCGGGTTCTCGTGGACGGCATCGGCAGCGGCTACTTCTTCGCTTCGGTCTATGGCGGCCTGCGCCGCCGGGGCGTGCCGGTCGGCCGCTTCATGCATTCGGTCCTGCCCTGGCGGATGCCGTTCCTGAACCTGCGCACCCACAAGAAGCTGCTCATCCTCGACGGGACACTCGCTTTCACGGGCGGCATCAACATCGCCGACGAGAACCGGGTGGCGTCCCATCCGCCGGACCCGGTGCGCGACGTTCATTTCCGCATCGAGGGGCCGGTCGTGATCCAGTTGACCGCGGCCTTCGCCAGCGACTGGGCCTTCGTGATGGACCAGGAGCTGGAAGGCCCCGCTTGGTTTCCGCCCCTCGCCCCGCGCGGCGAGACGCAGGCCCGCGTCGTCTCTTCCGGTCCGGACGCGGACCTGCGCAAGATCGAACTCGTGGTGCTCGAGGCGATCACCTGCGCCCGGACCAGCATCCGCCTGATGACGCCCTACTTCCTGCCGAGCGAGGTGCTGGTGAGCGCCCTGTCGCTGGCAGCCCTGCGCGGCCTGACGGTGGACGTCATCATCCCGATGGACAGCGACCACGCGGTGGTCGACTGGGCGACCCGGGCCCACGTGGATCCGCTCCTCCGCAGCGATGTCCGGATCTGGCTCGACGACCCGCCCTTCGATCACGCCAAGCTCCTCGTGATCGACGATGCCTGGTGCTTCATCGGCAGCGCCAACTGGGACACCCGCAGCTTCCGCCTGAACTTCGAGCTGAACGTCGAGGTCTATGATCCCGGGCTCGCCCGGCACCTCGATGCGTTCATGAAGGAGAAGATGAGCGTCCGGCTGACGCGCGAACACCTGTCCCGGCGCGGTCTCCCCGTCCGGCTGCGCGACGCAGGCGTCCGATTACTCCTGCCATACCTTTGATGCGCTCCGGCGCCGCCGTGTCCTTCAGGACGGTCTCGTGGGTGGGAGCCAGGTGCACGATGATCGGCCGGTGATCCGAGGCGCCGCGCGGCAGCACGCTGCGCCCGTGGCAGGTCAATCCGCGCACGAGGCAGCGGTCGAGCCGCAGGGGCACCACCCGCGCCATGGCGTGGGTCGGCAGGCGCGGACCGACGTCGCGGAACCCGGGCAGGAGCGTCGGCCCCACCAGGTTGTAGTCCCCAATGACGGCAGCCCGGTCCGGCAGGCTCTGCTCGATGCAGCGCAGTTGCCGCCGGTTGAGCATCTGGCCGTGCGAGAGATGGACATTGGCGACGCCGAATTCGCCGAGATCGATCACCTGGCTCACCCGGTCGAACATCGCGCCGGCGGGAAGCTCGATGGCCTTCGGGGGCGTGGCGAAGGGCGTCGGGCTCCAGACCGCGAGGCCGTGAATGCGTCCGGGCATCTGTGCCCAGGCGTAGTGGCCGCCGACCTTGGCCTGCAGGGCCTCGATATCCTTGGTCGCCTCCTGCATCAGCACGAGGTCGGGCTGTTCGCGCTCGATCAGCGCCGCGATGCCGGCGACATTCGCCCCGACCCGTCGCAGGAGATTCCAGCTGACGATCTTGCGAAGTCCGGGCCGGTCTTGGCCCGGGCGCCCATGGGAGTTCTGGAGGGCACGGGCAGTCAGGCGCGCGAGGCGGCGATCGTTCAGCATCGTCACATAGGTGGGTCAGGCACGCCCGGCGGAAAGACCGGGCCGGGACGCGGGCATGGGCTTTCGCGCCTCACGACTCCATGAGCACGGCGACGTGCGCCGCCGTGGATTCGGCGAGACCCTTCAGGTCGTAGCCGCCCTCGAGCAGGGAGACGATGCGCCCGTCGCAGGCCTGCCCCGCGATCTCCATCACCTGGCGCGTGGCCCAGGCGAAGTCCTCCGCCTCCAGCATCAGGTTGGCCAGGGGATCGCGCCAATGGGCATCGAAGCCTGCCGAGATGATGATCAGGTCGGGCCGGAAATCCTTCAGGCGCGGCAGGATGCGCGCGGTGAAGGCTTCGCGAAAGCGCTCTCCATCGGCGCCGGGCTTCAGGGGCGCGTTGACGATCGTGTCGTGATCGCCGGATTCCGAGACCGCGCCGGTGCCGGGATAGAGCGGCATCTGGTGGGTCGAGCAGAACAGCACCGAGGGATCGGCCCAGAAGATGTCCTGGCTGCCGTTGCCGTGGTGCACGTCCCAGTCGACGATGGCGACGCGGTCGACGCCGTGCACCGTCCGGGCATGGCGGGCGGCCACCGCCGCATTGTTGAACAGGCAGAAGCCCATGGCGCGGGTCCGCTCGGCATGGTGCCCCGGCGGCCGCATGGCCGAGAAGGCGTTCCGGGCCTGCCCCGTCATCACGGCGTCGACCCCCTGGACCGCGGCCCCGACGCCGCGCAGCACGCAGTCGATGGTGCCGGGCGACAGCACCGTGTCGGAATCCACGTGGACCAAGCCCTCGGTGGGTGCCGCCGCCACCATCGCCCGCACCCACTCCTCCGGATGCGCCAGCGCCACGGTCTCCAGGCTCGCGGGCTCCGGGGCCCGGCGGTCGAGGGTCGCGAAGGCCTCCGTTCCCAATGCTTCCTTGACGGCCTGCATCCGCTCCGGCCGTTCCGGATGTCCGTGCGGCGTCCGGTGCCCGAGGGCGGCGTCGTGGCTGAAGAGGATGGTCATGCGGCGCTCCCGGGCCTGCGTCTCAGCGTGGTATACCAGATGAGCCGCGGGAGGCCAGCACCGTGACGCAGGAGGGGCGCGCGGGGGCCGCGTCTCAGAAGGTCGGCGGCGTGCAGGCGCTGACGACTTCGCAGGCGACGGGGCCGACGCAGCGGAAGCGATGCGGGCGGCGGCTCTCGAAGGAATAGGCGTCGCCCGGACCGAGGATGCGGCGCTCGGCATCCACCGTCACCTCCAGGCGGCCCGACAGGACGATGCCGCCCTCCTCGCCTTCGTGGACCAGGAGCACCCGGCCGGTATCGGCACCGGGCTCGTAGCGCTCCTTCAACAGCTGCAGGCCGCGGCCGAACAGGTTGTCGCCCACCTGCCGGTAGGAGATCGGTCCCTTGCCGATCTCGGTGAGTTCATCGGCCCGGTAGAACGCCTTGCGCGGACGCTCCGGCTCCACGGCGAAGA
This sequence comes from Methylobacterium sp. Leaf125, assembly GCF_001423085.1. Lineage (GTDB taxonomy): Bacteria > Pseudomonadota > Alphaproteobacteria > Rhizobiales > Beijerinckiaceae > Methylobacterium. The sequence goes on from NZ_LMNU01000001.1 coordinate 172,224, forward strand.
ACTCGGACAGGCCGATGGGAATGCCGTCGAGGATGCGCTTGAGGGCGCCGACCGAGGGGTTCACGCCGTTCGATTCGATGAGCGAGATCGTCGAGTTCGGCACGCCGGTGCGCTTGGCGAGCGCGCGCTGCGACAGGCCGTGCAGGGTGCGGATGGTGCGCAGGCGCGCACCGAGATCGACGCTCATCATACCCCCTGGAGTCGCCCCTCGGGCGGACCGCCCTGTTAGGGATGTTCAGGATTCACCGACATTGCCCCCGGAGGTCCCATCTTTTCAAGGAGATCGCGCGGAGAAGAAAAGGACTTGTTCGTTCCACGCAATCAGCGCCTCCTCCGGGTCCATAGACGTCCCCACGGGAGGATCGCCATGGATCACCACCACGCCGCCAATGCCCCCGGGCTCGACGCCTACTGGATGCCGTTCACGGCCAACCGGCAGTTCAAGGCGGCGCCCCGCCTGCTCGCCTCGGCCAAGGGCATGCACTACACGGCCACGGACGGGCGCAGCGTCCTCGACGGCACCGCCGGCCTCTGGTGCGTGAATGCCGGGCATGGGCGCCAGGGCATCGCCTCGGCGGTCGAGCGCCAGCTCACCACCCTCGACTTCGCGCCCTCGTTCCAGATGGGCCATCCGGCGGCGTTCGACTTTGCCGAGCGCCTCGCGGCCATCGCGCCGGGCGGCCCGGAGGCCGGCCTCGACCGGGTGTTCTTCACCGGCTCCGGCTCCGAATCCGTGGACACCGCCCTGAAGATCGCGCTCGCCTATCAGCGCGCCATCGGCCAGGGCACGCGCACCAAGCTGATCGGGCGCGAGCGCGGCTATCACGGCGTCGGCTTCGGCGGCATCTCGGTGGGCGGTCTCGTCAACAACCGCCGCGTCTTCCCGCTGCTGCCGGGCGTCGACCATCTGCGCCACACGCATGACCCCGAGCGCAACGCCTTCTCGAAGGGCCTGCCCGCGCACGGGGCCGAGCTCGCCGACGACCTCGAGCGCCTCGTCGCCCTTCACGGGGCCGAGACCATCGCGGCCTGCATCGTCGAGCCGGTGGCCGGCTCCACCGGCGTCCTGCTGCCCCCGACGGGCTACCTCGAGCGCCTGCGCGCGATCTGCGACCGGCACGGCATCCTGCTGATCTTCGACGAGGTCATCACCGGGTTCGGCCGCCTCGGCACCCCCTTCGCCACCGATTATTTCGGCGTGGTCCCCGATCTCGTCACCACCGCCAAGGGCCTCACCAACGGCACCCTGCCGATGGGCGCGGTCTTCTGCGCGCGCCGCATTCACGACGCGCTCATGCACGGCCCCGAGGCGGTGATCGAGCTGTTCCACGGCTACACCTATTCGGGTCACCCGGTGGCCTGCGCGGCGGGCCTCGCCACCCTCGACATCTACGCCCAGGAGGGCCTGCTCACCCGCGGAGCGGAGCTTGCCGAGGACTGGGCCGGCGCCATGCACGACCTGCGCGGCGCGGCGCACGTCATCGACATCCGCACCATCGGCCTCGTCGCCGGCATCGAGCTGGCGCCGCGACCCGGCGCGCCCGGCGCACGGGCCTACGACGTCTTCGTCGATTGCTTCGAACGCGGCCTGCTCGTGCGCGTCACCGGCGACATCGTCGCCCTGTCGCCGCCGCTCATCGTCGAGCGCGACCAGATCGACACCATGGCGTCGATCCTCGGCGACGCCATCGCCCGCGCCGCCTGAACGCTTCTCGCCTCTCTGTCCGTCAGGATCCCCGATGCCCACCGCGATTCATCACTTCATCGGCGGCCGGCTTGCCGCCGGCACGGCGACGCGCTCCGCCCCCGTCTTCAACCCGGCCACCGGCGAGGAGACCGGCCGGGTCGCGCTGGCCAGCCCGGCGGACGTCGACACGGCGGTGGCCGCCGCCAAGGCGGTCGCCCGTGACTGGGCGCTGACGCCTCCCTTGCGCCGCGCCCGCATCCTCAACGCCTTCCTGCGCATCGCGGAGGACCGCACCGACGAGCTCGCCGCCCTCATCACCGCCGAGCACGGCAAGGTGCTGTCCGACGCCCGCGGCGAGATCCAGCGCGGGCTGGAGGTGGTGGAGTTCGCCACCGGCATCCCGCAGCTCCTCAAGGGCGAGGTCACCGAGAACGTCGGCACCCGCGTCGACAGCCATTCCCTGCGCCAGCCCCTCGGCGTGGTGGCGGGCATCACGCCGTTCAACTTCCCCGTCATGGTGCCGATGTGGATGTTCCCGGTGGCGCTGGCCTGCGGCAACTGCTTCGTGCTGAAGCCCTCCGAGCGCGACCCCTCGCCCGCCCTGCTGGTGGCAGCCTGGCTCAAGGAGGCGGGTCTGCCCGACGGCGTCTTCAGCGTGGTCCACGGCGACAAGGAGGCGGTCGACGCCCTGCTGCATCACCCCGACATCGCGGCGGTGAGCTTCGTCGGCTCGACCCCGATCGCCCGATACATCTATGCCACCGCCACCGCCCAGGGTAAGCGCGCCCAGTGCCTGGGCGGCGCCAAGAACCACATGATCGTCATGCCGGACGCCGACCTGGACCAGGCGGTGGATGCGCTGATGGGCGCGGCCTACGGCTCCGCCGGCGAACGCTGCATGGCGATCTCGGTGGCCGTGCCCGTGGGCGAGAAGACCGCCGACGCCCTGGTGGCCCGGCTGATCCCGAAGGTACGGGCCCTCAAGGTCGGGCCCGGCACCGATCCTGAGTCGGAGATGGGCCCCCTCGTGACGCGGGTCCACCGAGACAAGGTCAGCGGCTACATCGATGCCGGCGTGGCCGAGGGCGCGGAGCTCCTCGTGGACGGGCGCGGCCTGAGCCTGCAGGGCTACGAGGGCGGCTACTTCCTCGGCGGCACCCTGTTCGACCGGGTGACCCCAGAGATGTCGATCTACCGGGAGGAGATCTTCGGCCCCGTCCTGGCGATCACCCGGGCTCCGGACTACGCCACGGCCGCACGCCTGATCAACGCGCACGAATTCGGCAACGGCACGGCGATCTTCACCCGGGACGGGGATGCCGCGCGCGAGTTCGCGCACGGGATCGAGGTCGGCATGGTGGGCATCAACGTGCCGATCCCGGTGCCGATGGCGTTCCACTCCTTCGGCGGCTGGAAGGCCTCGCTGTTCGGCGACCACCACATGCACGGCCCCGAGGGCGTGCGCTTCTACACGCGCCTGAAGACCATCACCACGCGCTGGCCCACCGGCATCCGCGCCGGCGCCGACTTCGTCATGCCCACCATGGAGTAGTGGGCCGGGAGCCGTCGCCCCGCCCCGGACGTGCCGGGAGGCCTCGGCTCCGCTGCAAGCAGTCCGGGTGACGGCGCGGCGCGAACCCCGTCCGTCAGCGTGCAGGCCTGGCGGAGAGGCCGCGCGGGTGCCGGTGCGCTCCGGCAGTGGGATCCGGACCGGCCAGCTCCGAACCGGGCTAACCGGGACGGTCGGTCAAGCGCAAAGCCGCCGGATACGGAGACACGGGCGCGGCGCCGGCCTCAGCTTCGCGGTCGATGCCGGATGGGATCGGCCGCGACGCGGCCCGTGCAACTCCTGACATCGGGCATACACGCCTCGCGCCGTCAGGGCGCCACCGACCAGCCAGGGTATTCGGTCCGCGATTTGCCGGCAAAGCCCCCACCGCAGCGGCGCGTCAGGCGTCTCAGCGACGAGGCGGAGCATTCTGTTTCGACGCGCAACGCGCACGCGATCAGGCCTGCCTCCAACCCTGCAGATCGCCCGCTAATGGGATGCGGCATGGCCCGCGTGGCGGTTGTGCGCGGACCCGCCTCTCCGTACGCGAAGAGGCATTCGCGAAACAGATCGCGGTGCCTCGTCCGCCTGCTCACGCCCTGCAATACCTCATGCCGAGACTGCCGGGAGAAGGCGTGATGAGAGGGGAGCAGGACGCTCTCCGAAGGCCCCGCGCTTGAGTATTGCGGCGCAATAAACTATTGATCGCGCTTGCTGGAACGAATTGGAAGGTGAGCCTGATGAAGGTGGCCGTCGCGGGTCTTGGATATGTCGGTATTTCAAATGCCATTCTCCTAGCTCAGCACAATGATGTTGTCGCCTTCGATGTCGTTCCATCCAAGGTTGAAATGTTGAATCAAAAGACCTCTCCCATCGTGGACACCGAGGTCGAGGACTATCTGGCGAATCGCAGCCTAGGCTTGAAAGCAACTGGCGATCGAACAGAGGCCTATAATAATGCCGATTACGTGATCATTGCGACGCCGACTAACTACAATCCAGAGACCAACTACTTCGACACCCAGCACGTCGATTCAGCAATCAGCGATGTACTGGCCGTCAACCAGAACGCCGCAATCGTGATCAAGTCCACGGTTCCGGTTGGCTTCACGGCCTCGGCCCGCGAACGTTTCAACACGAGCAACATCATGTTTTCTCCGGAGTTTCTTCGGGAAGGCAGGGCGCTCTATGACAACCTCTATCCGTCACGCATCATTATTGGCGAGCATTCTAGGCGCGCGGAGAAATTCGCCGAATTGCTGGGCGAAGGTGCGATCAAGAAGGACGCCGACGTTCTCTTCACGAATTCGAGCGAAGCCGAGGCAATCAAGCTCTTCTCGAATACTTATCTTGCCATGCGCGTGGCCTTCTTCAACGAGCTCGATACGTACGCCGCCCAGCACGGTCTGAATTCACGCGAGATCATTGGTGGGGTCAGCCTGGATCCACGGATCGGCGGCCACTACAACAATCCGTCGTTCGGCTACGGCGGCTACTGCCTCCCGAAAGACACCAAGCAACTGCTGGCCAATTATACCAACGTCCCGCAAAACCTGATGCGCGCGATCGTCGACGCGAACTCGACCCGCAAGGATTTCATCGCAAGCGATATTCTGGCGCGCAAGCCGAAGACTGTTGGGATCCATCGTCTTACGATGAAACATGGATCGGATAATTTCCGAGACTCGTCCGTCCAGGGTGTCATGAAACGTATCAAGGCGAAAGGTATCTCCGTCATCGTCTACGAGCCGGCCATGGCGGACGAGACGTTCTTCAACTCGCCTGTGGTCAATGACTTGGCCCAGTTCAAAGCAATGTCAGATATTATCGTTGCCAACCGTCTGTCGTCCGACCTCGTCGATGTCGAAGCCAAGGTCTACACACGCGATCTCTTTGGCAACGATTGAGAGGAACGCAAATCGTGACGAAAGTTTTGGCGGTCGCCTCGATGGGCGGTCACTGGGAGCAATTGCAGATCGTGGCAGAGGCGTTCGACGATAAGGACGCCGTGTTTGTGACCACGACGCAGGATCTGCTCAAGCAGGCCAATCGCCAGGGATTCGTGGTCAAGGACTGCAATCGGAATCGTCCCGGCGATACGCTCACCTGCGTGTGGCAGTGCATCAAGATCATCCGGAACGTCCGGCCCAACGTCATCATCTCCACCGGAGCGGCGCCTGGGCTGATCTGCCTTGTCCTCGGCCGCCTGACCGGCGCCAAGACGATCTGGATCGACAGCTTCGCCAATGTCGAGAAGCTTTCCATGTCGGGAAAGATCGCAGGCTACATCGTGCACGAATGGCTGACGCAGTGGAAACACTTGGCCACGCCGAAGGGCCCCTTCTATCGCGGTGAGCTGCTGTGATTATCGTAACAGTCGGCACCCAGCTGCCGTTCGATCGTCTGATCAAGATGATGGACGACATCGCTCCGGACCTTGGAAAGCCGGTAATGGCTCAGACAGGGGTGGGAACTTACACGTGTCGGAACATTCAGGCGGCAGCCAACTACTCGCCAATCGAATTCGATGACTATGTGAAAAAGTGCGACGTCCTCGTCGCGCACGCCGGCATGGGCACGGTGTTGAAGGCGTATAAGTATCGCAAGCCCATCATCATCGTTCCGCGGAAAGCGGCGCTCGGCGAGCATCGGAACGATCACCAGATTGCGACCGTCTCCCAGCTCCGCTCGCGAATCGGCATCCACGCCGCTGAAACCGAGGAGGAACTTCGATCGCTGCTGTCCCGGGATCTTGAGCCCGCTCTGGTCACGAACGACATGCTGGAGCGTCGGGGCCAACTCGTCGGCTTCGTGCGGAACCTGGTCGCCTAGCGGCGGGCGCCCTCCGCGTTGATCCCGATGCGTGTGATGGCAGCGCGGACGTCGGGTTTCCATGGCGCTCCCGAGTTCCGAGGGGGTTCGAGACGGTGGGGGATCGGTCTTCGATGGCCCTCCCCGCGGTCGCGTCAAAGAAAACGTCGGCCGGTCGACCCTGTCGACAGAGGTGAGGCGCGGCAAGGATATGGCACCCGGATGCTCACTTGGGCGTTGAGCCACCGGGACATGGATCGCATAAGTCGGGCTATGCCGGGTGTCCGGGAGCCTTCCGATCTCGCGAGGATGCCGCCATCACGAAACGCGCTCGTCTATTCACCCGACGCCCGGCTCGATGAGGACGAAGCGGACACGCGGGGGGCGAGTCGCGGGGACCAGCCAAGGCGCGGCGAGCGACCACGGAATCGGCGGCAGCCACGGCACCCGGTCGCCGACTCAGCGATAGGGCCGACGGCAAGTCCAGCGATGGTGTCCTGATCTCACAGCAACGCAGAGCGAGGCGCCATGACCGACATCATCGAGCACACCGACGGCCAGCGCATCAGTGAGGATGGACACGCTGTACGGTTCATGTTGCCGGCCTGGCGACACGACCACCCGATCACAGGCGGGGTGTGCACGGACAGGGTGCTCAACGGCCGGAGGGTTCGAACCTTCAGCATCCAGAAGGGCGACCTGTCAGCGGGTGAGGCGCGCCAGTATGCGGGACGGGTGAAGGACGCACCGGCCCGGGCAATGGCGGTGTTCGACGTCAGCAAGGCGGATGTTCGGCCTCCGGGCAAATTGATGCGGGCGAGCTTCACGATCACCGTTCACCCGGGCCTGCTGATGACGCACGATTGGTGCGGGATCTGCCAGTACAATTCACGGCCCAGCCCGGGTGAGCGCTGGCGGAATCCACCCTTCGCGATCGGCATGAAACCCAGGGCCCGGAACTCCCGAGAAGAGGTGTTCTACGTCGATTTGACCACCTTCCCGACAGCAGGGTCGCAGGAGCAAGGCCGTCACATCGATCTGGGACCGAAGGCGCTGCTCCCCTTGAAACGGGATCGCCCCTACGCCCTGCTGAAGGTGAAGGTCGATGACAAGCTGATCGTCGATTATGCCGGCCCGACCGGCTACGCCAACTTCGCCGGATGCTTCTTCGCCTACGGTCTGTACCGCTCCCCCTGGTGCCCTGGCTGTGAGGGCTTGACCGCGAGCTTCGCGGACGTCGTCGAGGGCGCGGTGGGTTAGGGACGCTCGTCTCGGTCATTCAACGCGCGGCGATACCGCAGCATCCCATCCTGGCTGCGCCAAGTGCCCCGTCAGCCGATGGCCATGCATCCGCGGCGCCGCACCCTTCGCGGCACCGCCTGCCATCGAAGGGCGGTGCCGGCGCATGTCGCACCACCTGCAGACCGAAGCGGGCCAGGGCCGCAGCAGCTGCGGTGCGGAGGCTCGCGCCAAGCTCCCGCTGCCCGTTCAAACGACGGGCCATCCTTCGCACCGTGCTGGCCGCTTCACGGCTTGGGATCCTTGGTCAAGACGTACGAGCGACTGGACCCTGAAATCGTGACCGTCATTTGCTGACCCTCTATCAGGCCGATGTACTGGCGAGCTCCGATCTGAAACACGATCATCCCGCCCGTCACGTTCTTGATGACCAACGGACTCCATTCGAAGGGCTTGTCCGGATTGTCGTTCGCCTGAACGGCATCTTGATCGACCCGGATCTGAAGATCCTCTCCCACCCAATGCCCTTCGAGGAATTTGCGCATGTTGAGTTGGGCGCTCGCCGGGACAAGACCAAGCAGAAGCCCTATCGCCACGTTCAGCAAGCATCGGGTGATTTTCAAAGCGCACCTCCGGTGCTCGCGTAGCATTCTTCGGATTGCACCGCCCCCTCCGACGAAGCACCGTTACGAGGCGCGTGGCGCAGCCATTTTCCACCTGGGACGTCGGCACCGCAACGACGCATCGGCCATCGCGCACTGACTGACGGCAGAGCCTCGCGGGCCGCCAGGAGCCCCCATCGGCGCCTAGACCAGGGCGGGTGTCTCGTGAGCCATTCGCGGCGGAGGATCCACCCGGATCACAGGAGCCGAGAGGCCATCCTGAGGCCTGTCGCAATCAGAATGCGACCGGCTTCGGGCAGCGACCATCGCCGGCAGGGCCGCGTGGCTCTGCATCGTCCTCGACGCGTCGGTCGATCACCCAGCGCTGGCCGCTCCCGTGCTCTGGGCATCGCCGTCTCCGTCCGCCACCAGGGCATCGCCGACGCGGCCGCGAGGGTCTTCGGCGCCCAGGCTCCTGACGCGACGCGCGTCGGAGACGAGGCGCGCGACCTCGGCACCGAAGCGGCATCACCGGTTCGGAATGAAGGCGTTGTCGAAGGGGGCACGGCGAACTTGCCGCGCGGGGTTCGGGCTCATCAGCCTCTTCGCGGATCGAAGCCACCGAGCCGGCCCTCTCGCGCCGGGTCCGACGCCGACCGGCGGGCGCGGCGGGATGTTCAGCCCGCCGGCCGCGCGTCTCCTGCCTTCAGGGGCCGCCGCGCCCACCGACGGCGCCGAAGACCTGGCCCGTGGAGTAGCTTGCCTCGTTGGAGGCGAGCAGGACGTAGATGCCCGCGAGTTCGGCCGGCTGCCCCGGCCGCCCGATCGGCGTGTCCTTGCCGAAATTCGGCAGCTTCTCCGGCGGCTGCCCGCCGCAGACCTGGAGCGGCGTCCAGAAGGGCCCCGGCGCGACCGCATTCACCCGGATGCCGCTCTCCGCCAGTTGCTTGGCGAGACCCTTCGAGAAATTCACGATCGCCGCCTTGGTGGCGGCGTAGTCGAGCAGGTTCTCGGAAGGTTCGTAGGCGTTGACCGAGGCCGTGTTGATGATCGCCGCGCCGGGCCCGAGATGCGCGAGAGCGGCTTTGGTGATCCAGAACATCGCGTACACATTGGTCCGGAAGGTCTGGTCGAGTTGCTCGGTGGTGATATCGAGGATCGAGACCTGGGACTTCTGATAGACCGCGTTGTTGACGAGAATGTCGAGGCCACCGAGTTCGCGCGCCGCATCCGCCACCAGGCGCTGGCAGAAGGCCTCCTCGCGGAGGTCGCCCGGCAGCGCCACCGCCTTGCGTCCGGCCTGCCGGATGAGCGCCACCACCTCGGCCGCATCCGGCTCCTCGACCGGCAGGTAATTGATGGCCACGTCCGCGCCCTCGCGGGCATAGGCGATGGCCGCGGCTCGGCCGATGCCCGAATCGCCGCCGGTGATCAGCGCCTTACGGCCGGCGAGACGTCCGGACCCCTTGTAGCTGGTCTCACCATGGTCCGGGCGCGGCACCATCCGGCTCGCCAGCCCCGGCCACGCCTGCTGCTGCTTCTCGAAGGGGGGCTTCGGATAGCTGCGCGCCGGGTTCGGAGCGGTGTCGGTCTGCGCGACCTGCTCCTGGGCGCCCGCAGAACTTCCCAGGACGGCCACCATGCCGGCGGAGAGGCCCCCGACGAGGGCGCGCCGCGAGGGATCGGTCTTGGTCTCTGTCATCAGGACTTTCGCTGCTCATCGAGACGGCAGGCTGGACGATCGCCGCCCCCTGGGAGACCCGCAGCCCGGCCGCCCGTCATTGGGGGCGGACCGGGGTCGGCGATCGGGGGGGAAGTGCCTACTGGGTCCGGGTGGAGGCGCTCACCCGCCAGATCGTCTTGCCGACATCGTCCGAGACCAGCAGGGCGCCGGTCTTGTCGAGGATGACGCCGACGGGACGTCCCTGGGCCTTCTCGTCGGCATTGAGGAAGCCGGTCAGCGCATCGACCGGCTGCCCGGTGGGCTTACCGTCCTTGAAAGGCACGTAGATCACCTTGTAGCCGCTCTTCGGCCGGCGGTTCCACGAACCGTGCTGCGCGACGAACAGGCCGCTCTTCCAGGCCTCCGGCAGGCTGCTCGCCTGCGAGAACGCGATGCCGAGGGAGGCGGTGTGGGTGCCCACCGCATAGTCCGGCGCGATCGCCTTGGCGACGAGATCGGGCTTCTGCGGCTCCACCCGCGCGTCGACGTGGTTGCCCCAGTAGCTGTAGGGCCAGCCGTAGAAGCCGCCCTCCTGCACGGAAGTGATGTAGTCGGGCACGAGGTCGCTGCCGATTTCGTCGCGCTCGTTCACCGCCGTCCAGAGCTTGCCCGTCACCGGCTCGAAACCGAGGCCGTTGGGGTTGCGCAGGCCGGTGGCGTATTCGCGCATCTGCTTGGTGCGAATCGTGTATTCCCAGATCGCCGCGCGGCCGGTCTCCTTGTCGAGGCCGTTCTCGCCGACATTGCTGTTCGAGCCGACGGTCACGTAGAGCTTCTGCCCGTCGGGGCTGGCGATGACGTTCTTGGTCCAGTGGTGATTGATGCCGGACGGCAGGTCGACGAGCTTTTCCGGTGTCGCGGTGATTTCGGTCTGGCCCGCCTGGTAGGGCACCTTCACCAGCGAATCCGCGTTGGCGACGTAGAGGTCCGACCCGACCAGCGCCATGCCGAAGGGCGAGTGCAGGTCCTTCAGGAGCACGTGGCGCTCCTCGGCGACCCCGTCGCCGTTCGCGTCCCGCAGCAGGACGATCCGGTCGGGGCTCTTCACGCCGGCGCCGGCCAGGCTCTTGACCTTGTCGGCCACCCAGTCCGCGACGCCGGTGGAAGGGTCGTCGGTCTGCGGCTTGTTGGCCTCGGCCACCAGCACGTCGCCGTTGGGCAGGAGGTACATCCAGCGCGGATGGTCGAAACCATCCGCGTAGGCCGCCACCTGCAGCCCATCCGCGGCCTGCGGCTTGGCGCCATTCTCCCAGCGGGCAACGCGGGCGATGTTCACGGTGGGCATCAGGGTCGGATTCGGAGCCGGCAGGGTCGGACTCGCGCCCTGTCCGGCCGAGGCCTCGAGCGTGGCCTGCTCGGGATAGACGATGAAGCGCACGAAGGCCGCGCCGCCGACGAGAACGACGGCCAGGGCCGCGAGGCCGAGTTTCGATCGGGTCCGCATGATGATCTCGTCAGCTGGCATGGTGCGCGAGGCCCAGCGGGCCACGCCTCATCGGATCAAGCATCCGAGACCGGTTTTGGCTCCATCGGCAGGGGTGACGGTTCGTTTGCGGCAGCCCCTTGCGCAGGCTCCCTCGCCTCCGCTTGAATGCTGATCGCGACCCTGCACGCGCGAGGCGATCTCCGCAGGGACGCGGCGGCCCACGATCCCGCGGGCCATGTTCCCGCGGCCCACGATCCCGCAGGCCATGTTCCCGCGGCCCATGATCCACCGGATGGACCCATGCTCAGGCGCTCGTTCCTCATCGCGGCCACGGCGGCAACGCTGGTCCCGTCCCGGCGGGCGCGATCGGCCGGCGGGCTCGTCCTGGCGACGGCGACGCCCGGCGGCTCGTTCCCCGCCTTCGGCCAGGCGCTGGTGGAGGCGCTCCGCACGGTCGATCCCGCGCTGTCCATCGCCCTGCAGCCCTCCAAGGGCTCGGCCGAGAATGTCGGCCTCCTGAAGGGCGGTTCCGTCGATCTCGCCCTGGTCCAGGGCGACTATGCCTATGACACCCTCAAGGCCGAGCCCGCGGCGGGGCCGCGAATCACCGTGGTCGCGCCGGTGAACGCCTCGCCGGGCCTCTTCGTCGTCCCGGCCGCCAGCCAGATCCACGGTGTGCCGGACCTGCGCGGCAGGCGCGTCGTGCTGGGCACCCACGCCTCCGGCCTCACCGTCATGGGCCGGACCGTCCTGGCAGGGTCAGGCCTCGACCCCGACCGCGACATCGCGCCGATCCTCCTCGACCGGGCCGGCGACGGAGCGGTCATGGTGCAGGACGGGCGCGCCGCGGCGCTCTGGGGGGCGGGGCTCGGCTGGCCGGGCTTCCGCACGCTGGGGGAGGCGCCCGGCGGCGCCCGCTTCTTCGGGCCGCCCGCCGATGCGATCGACCGCATCCTGGCGCTCGGAACCTCCCTCCGCCGCCGCACCGTTCCGGCAGGGGCCTTCGCGGGGCAGCACGCGCCCATCGAGACCGTCGGCTCCTGGAGCTTCGTCCTCGCCCGGCCGGACATCGACGGCGCGCAAGTGGCACGCTTCGTGGCGGCCTTGGCACGAAGCCAGGCGAGCCTCGCGCGGATCTACCCGCAGGGCGGCGACAGCGACCCGCGCAACCTGATCGACGCCGTGCCGCGGGGCTGGCTGCACCCGGCAAGCGCCGCCTACCTGCGCGACAGCGGAGCGCTTCCGTGAGCGGAGGCGCAACCTTCCCTCTCGTCAGCCGGTTGCGCTGAGCGGAAACGGGGGGAATGACATGCGGCAGGCCATCCTGGGAGTCACCCTCACGCTCCTCGCCGGCCCAGCCAGCGCGATCGAGGTCTCGCGCAGCCGCGACATCCCGGCCCCGGCCGCCGCCGTGTGGGCGCTCATCGGCGGCTTCTGCTCCATCGCCCTGTGGCACCCGCAGGTGGTCGCCTGCGAAGCATCCGGAACCCGGGACGACGCCGACCGGGAGGACAACGAGCCCGTCCGCCGCCTCGTCGTCGCCGGAGGCCTCGGCACCCTCGTCGAAGCCGAGACCCGGCGCGATGAGGCCGGGATGAGCTACAGCTACGCCTTCATCGAGGGGCCCCTACCGGTGGCGGCCTACAATGCCACCTTGCAGGTCCGGCCGAACGGCGCCGGCGCGACGGTGGTGTGGAGCGCCACCTTCGACCCGGCCGGCATGAGCGAGGCCGAGGCCCGGGTCGACATCGAGGGCGTCTACGACCAAGGCCTCGACGGCATCGCCCGGGAGCTCGGCGCTCCGGCGACCCGCCCGCGATAGGTCCCCGCGACCCCCGATCCGGGATCAGCCCGCGGCGAGGCGAAGACCGGCCTTGTCCCGGCGCCGCACCTGGACCTGGTTGCGCCCGTTCGCCTTGGCCGCGTAGAGCGCCTGGTCCACCGCCTCGACGAAGGCGGCGGCGTCGGCCGCCCGGATTTCGGGGATCTGCGCCAGGCCCAGGCTGACGGTGAGCACCCCGAGGGGGCTGCTCGCATGCGGGACCTTCCAGCCCGCCACGGCCTCGCGGATGCGGTGGGCGACGATCTCCGCCCCCGCCGCGTCGGTCTCGGGCAGAATCACGGCGAATTCCTCACCACCGATGCGGCAGGCCGTGTCGGAGGCATTGGCGATGCTGGCCTCGATGGAGCGCGCGATCAGCCGGAGGGCCTCGTCGCCCCGCTGGTGCCCGTAGCGGTCGTTGAAGCCCTTGAAGTAGTCGGCATCGAGGACGATGAGGGAGAGGGGCAGCTGGTTGCGGACCGCACGGCGCCATTCGCGTTCCAGCGCATCGTCGAACCGTCGCCGGTTGGCGAGGCCCGTCAGGGCATCGGTGGTGGCCAGCTTCTCGAGCTGGACGTTGAGGTCGAGGGCCGCCTGCTCCGCCGCCCTGCGCTGGTGCAGCTCGCGGCGGAACAGCCAGGTCAGGACGATGGTGGAGGCGCACAGGCTCAGCACCACCCCCCCGAGGACCAGGGCGCGGTGCCACCAATCGGCATAGATCTCCTCCGGCGCCACGGCGATGCTGAGGTGAAGCGGCAGGTCGCCGACCTTGGTGAACACGAAGTCGCGGCTGCCCTCGCCGACCATCGCAGGGCCGGTGAAGCGGCCCTCCGGTGCATCGAAGAACTTCCGGTAGCTGTCCGTGGCCGAGACGCTCCGCCCGATGACGCCCTCGTCGTAGGGCTCGCGCATGACGATCGTGCCGCCCGGACCGTAGAGGGTGACGGTGCCGGCATGATCGGCACCGACGGCGGCGAACAGCTGGCGGAAGTAGTCGAGATAGATCGAACCGAGCACGACCCCCGCGAAGCTGCCATCCGGGTCCGACAGGCGCCGGCTGATGATCAGCACCCGCTTGCCCGTGAGGCGCGAAACCAGGGGCTGGCTGATGTGCAGCTCGTTGCCCGGGTGAGTGATGTGGTACTGGAAATATTCGCGGTCGGCGTAGTTCAGCGGCTCGGGGGCGAGGGATTTCGAGCTGATGATTAGCTTCCCGACTCGGTCGAACACCAGGGTGTGGCCGAAGTTCTCGGCCGTGGCGGCGCGATCGAACAGGATCATCTGCCGGAGCTCGGGATCCGCCTGGGCCAGATCGGGAAGCTTCAGGCCATCGACGACGGCCCGCAGGGAGAGATCATAGAGCTCGATGTTCCGGGCGATATCGCGCCCCAGAACCTGCACGAGGCTCCGCGACGTCACCTCCGAGCGCCGGGCCGAATCAAGGCGCATCTGCCAGAGCATGAAGGCCGAGACGGCGCAGAGACCGATAATCGAAAGCAAGTTGATGGCACTCAGCCACCGGGCCGAATGCGTCCATCGAAATCGCTGCAGCAGGACGGGTCGCTTGGGCATCGTCAGCACCCTGACATCCATCGTTGATCTGCGGTCAGCGCGGCGTGAGCAAGGAGAACGACCGCCGCCAGAGTCCTTTCATCACCGAGAGCCAGTTAATTCTTTCTCCGTTTCCTGCGTATGCGTACGCTGATGGACCATTGCGGATTGGCGGGCGGGCGGATCAAGGACCGTTCGGCCGCGTTGCCCCGGCGACGCGGACCGAACCGGACGGCGCACAGGACGGAAGGACCCTTCATGGCATCCCGGCATCGTCACATCCTGCTCCTTGCCTTCGGGCTGGCCGGCCCGGCCTTCGGGCTGGCAACCCCGGCCGCGGCCCAGGCACCGGCCGTCGCCCCGCCTGCGAGCAGGCAGGCGCACGACGAGGCGGTCTGCGCCGCGCAGGCCGACAAGAACGCGTTCACGGGCGCGCATCGTGAGACCTACCTGCGGGAATGCGTGGCGGGCGAGAAGCTCGATCGACCGAAGACGGATCCGGCGAAGCCGTGACGATCCGCGCCGCCGCGGATCCCGTTCAGAGAACGGCCTTCAGCTTGTCCGCCATGGACTGTTCCTTGTCGCGCCGCGACGAGAACGCCATGGTGAAGAAGACCCGCTGAACACCGATCTCGCTCAATCTGGCCTCGCAGGCCTCGATGAGGGCGCAGATGTCGCTGAGTTCGCCCTCGATATTGGTCCCGTTGGCATGCATCTCGGCATTGAGGGGACTGGCGTCGATGACCGCCTTGATCTCTTTCACGTAGGGCGAGACCGAGGGGCCGACGCCCATCGGAACGATGCACAGATCCGCCACGACCTTCATGATGTGTCTCCCGGTGCCTGCTGACGCTGTCAGAGGTCGCACGCGCTCCGGTCTGTCAACCATGTCCGGACGCCGACCGCTCTCACCGCGGGGCCGCTGGTGGATCAGGGCGGGGGGAACGGAATCCGCATCTTCGCCGTATCTGCTGACCGACGGGGACCCCTCCGCGCCTCACGGGGCGCGTCTGTCGAGAGGTCCGGAGGACAGGAGACGATCGAGCCTTGACCGACAGGTTTCGCGCCCTCGCCGCGGCGATCGCCGCTCTGCTGCTGTCGACGGCCTGGGAAGCGCCGGCCCAGGCCGCGACCGAGGCACCGGCCGTCGAGGTGGAGGCGGTGCGCCCGGGACCGCCACCGCCGCTCCCCGATCTGGCCGATCCCAACGGGCGTGCCGGCGAGCCCTTGAACCAGCCCGGCCCGAACTCCGGTATTCCGCGGGCGCTTCGCGGCTCTGCCGACCGAGCCGGTGGCCCGGCCAACGACCTGACCGAGGTCGACCGGCCGGATGAGCCGCCGCTTCCCAAGGCCGATCTCGCGCAGGTGCTGGAGGGCAAGGCCCTGTTCCACGGCAATTATTGCGGTGCCGGCCAACGGGGCGAGGGCTTGCCGCCGACCGACGATCTCGATGCCGCCTGCCTGCGCCACGACGCCTGCTTCGATGCGGCCGGGCATCGGTCCTGCGCCTGCAACGTCCGCCTCGAACGGGAAGCGGCCGCTGTCTCCGAGCGGCCGGGCCTCTCGCGGCAGGTTCGCGAGCGTGCCCTCAGCGTGGCCCAGGCCGCCGAGGTGATGGACTGCCAAGCCCCCTGACCGCCCTCTCGACGATGGCGCGGCTCGGCGACGTGATGCCCCCAACGAAAACGGCCGCCGCTCGTGACACGACGACCGTCTTCGTTCTCGGAAAGGCGCTGCGGCTCAGATGTGGATCGCGCGCTTGCCGACCGCGAGGGCGGCTTCCTTGACCGCCTCGGTAAGGGTCGGGTGGGCGTGGCAGGTGCGGGCGACGTCCTCGGCCGAGGCGCCGAACTCCATCGCCACCGCGACTTCCGCGATCAGGTTGCCGGCATCGGCCCCGACGATGTGGACGCCGAGGACACGATCGGTGGTGGCGTCGGCCAGGATCTTCACGAAGCCGTCCGTGGTGTGGTTCACCTTGGCACGGCCATTGGCGGTGAACGGGAACTTGCCGCTGTTGTAGGCAATGCCGTCCTTCTTGAGTTCCTCCTCCGACTTTCCGACGGAAGCGACCTCAGGGTAGGTGTAGACCACGTTCGGGATGACGCCGTAGTTCACGTGACCCGACTGGCCGGCCAGCAGCTCGGCCACGGCGACACCCTCGTCCTCGGCCTTGTGGGCCAGCATCGGCCCGGCGATGACGTCGCCGATGGCGTAGATGCCCGTGACGTTGGTGGCGTAGTGGCTGTCCGTCTGGATGCGGCCCTTGTTGTCGAGGCCGACCCCCACCGTCTCCAGCCCGAGGCCTTCGGTATAGGGCACCCGGCCGATGGCCACGAGCACGACGTCGGCCTGCAGCTTCTCGGCCTCCCCGCCGGCGGCGGGCTCCACCGTGACGGTGGCGGCGCCGTCCTTGACCTCGACGCCCGTGACCTTCGACGAGAGCTTGAACTGCATGCCCTGCTTGCCGAGGATGCGCTGGAACTGCTTGCCGACTTCGCCGTCCATGCCCGGCAGGATCCGGTCGAGATACTCGACCACGGTGACCTCGGAGCCGAGGCGGCGCCAGACCGAGCCGAGTTCGAGGCCGATGACGCCGGCGCCGATGATGAGGAGCCTGCCCGGGACCTTCTCCAGGGTGAGCGCACCGGTGGAGGAGACGACGACGGTCTCGTCGATGGTGACGCCCGGGAGCTTGGTGACGTCCGAGCCCGTGGCGATGACGACGTTCTTCGTCTCCAGGAGCTGGTTGCCGCCATCCTCGGACAGCACCTCGACGCGGCCGGCACCGGCGAGGCGCGCGGTGCCGCGATAGGCGTCGATGCCGTTCTTCTTGAGGAGGAACTCGACGCCCTTGGTGTTGCCGTCGACGCCGTCCTGCTTGAACGTCATCATCTTCGCGAGGTCGAGTTCGGGCGCGCTGACCATCACGCCCATATCGGCGAAGTGCTTGCCCGCCTCTTCGAACGCCTCGGAGGCGTGCAGCAGGGCCTTCGACGGGATGCACCCGACGTTGAGGCAGGTGCCGCCGTGGGAGGCCCGCTTCTCCACCACGGCCGTCTTGAGGCCGAGCTGGGCGGCGCGAATGGCGCAGACGTAACCGCCGGGGCCGGTGCCGATGACGACGAGATCGTAGGACATAGGAATCTGACTCGCTGGATTGGGCGGCGGGTCATGCCCCACCATCGAAGTACGAAGCGCACGGAAGCGTCCGGCCGCGCGGGAGCGCGGCCGGCGGACGGCAGCTGCCGGGCCTTAGAGGTCGAGCACGAGGCGTGCCGGATCCTCCAGCGCCTCCTTGACGCGCACGAGGAAGGTCACCGCCTCCTTCCCGTCGACGATGCGGTGATCGTAGGACAGGGCGAGGTACATCATCGGGCGCGCCTCGATCTTGCCGGCGCGCACCACGGGGCGCTCCTCGATGCGGTGCATGCCGAGGATGCCGGATTGCGGCGCGTTGAGGATCGGCGTCGACATCAGCGAGCCGTAGATGCCGCCGTTGGTGATCGTGAAGGTGCCGCCCTGCATCTCGTCGATGGAGAGCTTGCCCTCGCGGGCCTTCTTGCCGAAGCCGGCGATCTTCTTCTCGATGCCGGCGATCGACAGGTCGTCGGCGTCGCGCACCACCGGCACCACGAGGCCCTTATCGGTGCCGACGGCGATGCCGATGTGGTAGTAGTTCTTGTAGACGAGGTCCTGCCCGTCGATCTCGGCGTTCACCGCCGGAACGTCCTTGAGGGCGCCGATCACCGCCTTGGTGAAGAAGCCCATGAAGCCGAGCTTGGTGCCGTGCTTCTTCTCGAAGATGTCCTTGTACTGGCTCCGCATCGCCATCACGGCCGACATGTCGACGTCGTTGAACGTCGTCAGCATCGCGGCACTGTCCTGCGCGTCCTTGAGACGGCGGGCGATGGTCTGGCGCAGCTTGGTCATGCGCACGCGCTCCTCGCGCGCCGCATCGTCGGGCTTCGAGGGTGCGCGCGGGGCGGCGGGCTTGGCCTCCCGCGCGGGGGCCGGTGCCGGGGCGGAGGGAGCCTTCGACGTGGCCTCGAGCATGTCGCCCTTGGTCACGCGGCCATCCTTGCCGCTGCCGTTCAGGGTCGCGGGGTCGATTCCGGACTCACGCGCCATCTTGGCGACCGCGGGGCCGTGATCGCCGCTCTCCCGAGCCGCCGGCGGGGCGCCATCGCCATGGTTGCCGTAGCCGGCCGAGGTGTCCTGGGCCGGCGCTTCCGCGGCCTTGGTCTCGGGCTTGGTCTCGGACTTAGTCTCGGACTTGGTCTCCGTCTCGGGCTTGGTCTCGGCCTTCTTCGGTGCCGCGGCCTTGCCCCCGCCGGCCCCGGCCTCGACGATCGAACCGAGGAGCGCGCCGGGCTCCACCGTCTCGCCGTCCTTGGCCAGGATCTCGCCGAGCTGACCCGCGGCCGGCGCGTTCACCTCGAGGGTGACCTTGTCGGTCTCGAGTTCCACCAAGGGCTCATCGGCCGCCACGGCGTCGCCCGGCTTCTTGAACCAGCGGCCGATGGTGGCCTCGCTCACGGATTCGCCCAGGGTCGGGACGACGATATCGGTTGCCATGGTTCAGTGTCCGTCCGGAGGGGTTGGGACGCCGCTCTGCGGCGCCCTCGGATCGAGAAACGTGGGGGCGAGTAACGTGGAGGCGAGTAACGTGAAGAGAGGGCCGGCGGTCAGACCGCCAGCGCCTCGTTGAGGAAGGCCTGGAGCTGGGCCTGGTGCTTGGAGAGCATGCCCACCGCCGTGGAGGCGGAGGCCGGGCGACCGACGTAGCGCGCACGCTTCACCGGCGACTGGGCCTGGCCGAGCACCCATTCGAGGTAGGGCTCGACGAAGGCCCAGGAGCCCATGTTCTTCGGCTCCTCCTGGCACCACACCACCTCGGCGTTGCGGAAGCGCGCCATCTCGTTGGCCAGGGCCTTCAGGGGGAACGGGTAGAGCTGCTCGACGCGCATCAGGTAGACGTCGTTGACGCCACGCTTCTCGCGCTCCTCGTAGAGGTCGTAATAGACCTTGCCCGAGCACAGCACGACGCGCCGGACCTTGTCGTCCTTCACGAGCTTGATGCCGTCCTCGTCGCGCTCGGCATCGTCCCAGAGCACGCGGTGGAAGCTCGAGCCCTCCGCCATGGCCTCGATCGGCGAGACCGCCTTCTTGTGGCGCAGAAGCGACTTCGGCGTCATCAGGATGAGCGGCTTGCGGAACTCGCGGTGCAGCTGGCGCCGCAGGATGTGGAAGTAGTTCGAGGGCGTGGTGCAGTTGGCGACCTGCATGTTGTCCTCGGCGCACATCTGCAGGAAGCGCTCCAGGCGGGCGGAGGAGTGCTCCGGGCCCTGGCCCTCGTAGCCGTGCGGCAGCAGCAGGGTCAGGCCCGACATGCGCAGCCACTTGCGCTCGCCCGACGAGATGAACTGGTCGATGACCACCTGGGCGCCGTTGGCGAAGTCGCCGAACTGCGCCTCCCACAGCACCAGGGCGTTGGGCTCGGCCGCGGAGTAGCCGTACTCGAAGCCGAGCACCGCCTCCTCGGAGAGCATCGAGTTGATGACCTCCAGGCTGGCCTGGCCCTCGCGGATCGAGTTCAGCGAGGTGTAGCGCTGCTCGTTCTCCTGGTCGATCACCACCGCGTGGCGCTGCGAGAAGGTGCCGCGCTCCACGTCCTGGCCCGAGAGGCGGACGCGATTCCCCTCGATGAGGAGCGAGCCGAAGGCCAGCGCCTCGGCGGTGGCCCAATCGATGCCCTGGCCCGAGTCCACCGCCTTGGCGCGGTTGTCGAAGAAGCGCTGGATCGTCCGGTGCAGGTGGAAGCCGGGGGGCGGCGTGGTGATGCGCTGGGCGATCTCCCGCAGGGTCTCCACCGGCACGCCGGTCTTGCCGCGGCGCGGATCGTCCACGTCCTCGCGGACGGCCTTGAAGCCGGCCCAGCGGCCGTCGAGCCAATCGGCCTTGTTGGCCTTGTAGTTCGTCGCGACCTCCAGCTCGGCGTCGAGCATGGCGCGGAACTCGGCCTTGCGCGCGTCGAGCTGCTCCTGGCTCACCACGCTCTCGGCGACGAGCTTCTTGCCGTAGGTCTCCAGCGCCGTCGGGTGCTTGCGGATGCGCTGGTACATCTTCGGCTGGGTGAAGGCCGGCTCGTCGCCCTCGTTGTGACCGAAGCGGCGGTAGCAGAGCATGTCGATGACGACGGGCTTGCCGAACCGCTGGCGGTACTCGATCGCGATCTTGGCCGCGAAGGTCACGGCCTCCGGGTCGTCGCCGTTGCAGTGGAAGATCGGCGCCTCGACCATCTTCGCCACGTCGGACGGATAGGGCGAGGAGCGCGAGAAGCGCGGATCGGTGGTGAAGCCGATCTGGTTGTTGATGATGAAGTGGATCGAGCCGCCGGTGCGGTGTCCCTTCAGGCCGGACAGGCCGAGGCACTCGGCCACCACGCCCTGGCCCGCGAAGGCCGCGTCGCCGTGGATGAGCAGCGGCACCACGCGGGTGCGCTCCACCGTGGGCTTGGCCCGCTGGTCCTGCTTGGCGCGCACCTTGCCGAGCACGACGGGATCGACGATCTCGAGGTGCGACGGGTTCGCGGTGAGCGAGAGGTGGACGTTGTTGCCGTCGAAGGCACGGTCCGACGAGGCACCGAGATGGTACTTCACGTCGCCGGAGCCCTCGACTTCGGCCGGGTTGGCCGAGCCGCCCTTGAACTCGTTGAACACCGCCCGGAAGGGCTTGGCCATCACGTTGGTGAGCACGTTGAGCCGGCCGCGGTGGGCCATGCCCACGACGATCTCCTCGGCACCGAGCGCGCCGCCGCGCTTGATGATCTGCTCGAGGGCCGGGATCATCGCCTCCGAGCCGTCGAGGCCGAAGCGCTTGGTGCCGGTGTACTTGAGGTCGAGGAACTTCTCGAAGCCCTCCGCCTCGATCAGCTTGTTGAGGATCGCGCGCCGGCCCTCGGGGGTGAAGGTGATCTCCTTGCCCTTGCCCTCGATGCGCTCCTGAATCCACGCCTTCTCCTCCGGGTTGGAGATGTGCATGAACTCGACGCCGAGCGTCTGGCAGTAGGTGCGCTCCAGGATCTCGACGATCTCCCGGATGGTCGAGAATTCGAGGCCGAGCACGTTGTCGAGGAAGATCGGGCGGTCCCAGTCCTTCTCCTCGAAGCCGTAATGCTGCGGATGCAGTTCCTCGTGGTCGCCGCGGGGGGCGAGGCCGAGGGGATCGAGCTTGGCGTGCAGGTGGCCGCGCATGCGGTAGGCGCGGATCAGCATGATCGCGCGGACCGAATCCTTCGTCGCCTGCTCCACCGAGATCCCGGGAGCCGAGGCGATGACGGCCCCCTTGGCCGGGGCCGTCGCGGTGTCGGACTTGGCGCGGATCTTGTCGCCCATCGCCTTCTCGACGGTGGCCCAGTTGCCGTCGAGGGCCGAGACGATCTCGCCGTTGGCGTGAATCGGCCAGTTCGGCCGCTCCCACGAGGCGCCGGCGGCGTTCTTCTCCGCCAGGCCCTTGTCCTCGTTCAGGGACCGGAAGAACGTCTGCCACTCGGGGTCGACCGAGTTCGGATCACGGGCGTAAGACGCCTGCAGCTCCTCGATATAGGCGGCGTTGCCGCCGTAGAGGAACGAGGTTTCGAGCGCGTCCTGGCGTGCCATCGTTCGGGTCATCCTGCCGCTGTGCGGGGTCCTCCGCCGGGGAGGCCCCCTGCCCGACCCCATCCGCGCGGATCGCGGCCGGGATCGGATGTCTCGGGAAAGACGCGGGCCCCGATGGGCTCGCGTCGCTCAGTCGTCAGATGGGGTCGCGGACCTGAACCTCGTACAACGCGAGGCCCGCGTCCCGTGCGTGTCAGCCGCGCAGGACCTCGACGAGGGTGCTGCCGAGGCGGGCCGGCGAGGGCGAGACCCGGATGCCGGCCGCTTCCATCGCGGCGATCTTGTCCTCGGCGCCGCCCTTGCCGCCCGAGATGATGGCGCCCGCATGGCCCATGCGGCGACCCGGAGGCGCCGTGCGGCCGGCGATGAAGCCGACCATGGGCTTCTTGCGGCCGCGCTTGGCCTCGTCGGCGAGGAACTGCGCCGCCTCCTCCTCGGCCGAGCCGCCGATCTCGCCGATCATCACGATCGACTCGGTCTTGTCGTCGGCGAGGAACAGCTCGAGCATGGAGATGAACTCCGTGCCCTTCACCGGGTCGCCGCCGATGCCGACCGCGGTGGTCTGGCCCAGGCCCGCATTGGTGGTCTGGAACACGGCCTCGTAGGTCAGCGTGCCGGAGCGGGAGACGATGCCCACCGAGCCCGGCTTGAAGATGTTGGCCGGCATGATGCCGATCTTGCACTGGCCGGCGGTGACGATGCCGGGGCAGTTCGGCCCGACGAGCCGGGACTTCGAGCCCTCCAGGGCGCGCTTGACCCGCACCATGTCGAGGACCGGGATCCCTTCCGTGATGCAGACGATGAGCGGGATCTCCGCCTGGATCGCCTCGCAGATCGCGTCCGCCGCGCCCGGCGGCGGCACGTAGACGACCGATGCCGTCGCGCCCGTGGCCTCGCGGGCCTCCGCCACCGTATCGAAGACCGGCAGGTTGAGGTGCTTGGAGCCGCCCTTCCCCGGGCTGGTGCCGCCGACCATCTTGGTGCCGTAGGCGATGGCCTGCTCGGAGTGGAAGGTCCCGTTCTTGCCGGTGAAGCCCTGGCAGATGACCTTGGTGTTCGCGTCGATCAGGATGGACATGGGTACTCTCAGCCCTTCTTCACGGCGGCGACGATCTTCTGCGCGGCGTCGTCGAGGTCGTCGGCGGGGATCACGTTCAGGCCGGAATTCCGGATGATCTCCTTGCCCTTCTCGACGTTGGTGCCCTCGAGGCGCACCACCAGGGGCACCTGCAGGCCCACCGCCTTCACCGCCGCGATCACGCCGTTGGCGATCACGTCGCACTTCATGATGCCGCCGAAGATGTTGACCAGGATGCCCTTCACCTGCGGGTCGGCGGTGATGATCTTGAAGGCCGCGGTGACCTTCTCCTCGGAGGCACCGCCGCCCACGTCGAGGAAGTTCGCCGGCTCCTCGCCATAGAGCTTGATGATGTCGAGGGTCGCCATGGCGAGGCCGGCGCCGTTGACCATGCAGCCGATGGTGCCGTCGAGGGCGATGTAGGCGAGATCGTATTTCGAGGCCTCGATCTCCTTGGCGTCCTCCTCGGTCTCGTCGCGGAGCGCGACGATGTCGGGGTGGCGGTAGAGGGCGTTCGAGTCGAAGGAGATCTTGGCGTCGAGACACTTGAGATGGCCATCGCCGGTGAGCACCAGCGGGTTGATCTCGAGCATGCTCATGTCCTTGGCGGTGAACGCCTCGTAGAGCCGGGTGGTGAGGTCGCCGGCTTCCTTGGCCTGCGCGCCGCTGAGGCCGAGCGTCTTGGCGACGAGGCGGCCGTGATGGGGCATCACGCCCGTGGCGGGATCGACCGAGAAGGTGACGATCTTCTCGGGCGTGTCGTGCGCCACCGTCTCGATGTCCATGCCGCCCTCGGTGGAGACCACGAACGCGACCTTTCCGGTCTCGCGGTCGACCAGCATCGAGAGGTAGAACTCCGCCTCGATCTGGGCGCCCTCCTCGATGTAGAGGCGGTTGACCTGCTTGCCGGCCTCGCCGGTCTGGATCGTGACCAGGGTCTGGCCCAGCATTTCGCCGGCGAACTGCTTCACCTCGTCGAGGGACTTGGTGACGCGCACGCCGCCCTTGGCGCCGGCGGGAGCGCCCTTGAAGGTGCCCTTGCCGCGGCCGCCCGCGTGGATCTGCGACTTCACCACCCAGACCGGGCCGCCGAGTTCCCGGGCGGCCGCCTCGGCCTCTTCCGGCTTGAAGATCGCCACACCCTTGGAAACCGGCAGGCCGAATTCCTTCAGCACCGCCTTGGCCTGGTACTCGTGAATGTTCATGGATGAGAACCTCAGCGTCATCCCGGGGCCGCGCAGCGGGGCCCGGGATCCAGAAACACAGGTTGCGATCCAGCCTGCCGCATCGGCGGCCCTGGATTCCGGGCGCGCCCGCGGCGCCCCGGAATGACGGTCGACCTAGGCCAGTGCGGGGTTCACGCCCTTGCAGGCCTCGATCAGGGTCTTCACGGCGCCGACCGACTTGTCGAACATCGCCTTCTCGTCGCCGTTGAATTCGACCTCGAGGACGCGCTCGACGCCGTTCGCGCCGATCACGATCGGCACGCCGACATACATGTCGGAGACGCCGTACTCGCCGTTGAGGTAGGCGGCGCAGGGGAGCACGCGGCGCTTGTCGCGCAGGTAGCTCTCGGCCATGGCGATGGCCGAGGCGGCGGGGGCGTAGAAGGCCGAGCCGGTCTTGAGCAGGTTGACGATCTCGCCGCCGCCCTTGCGGGTGCGCTCGACCATGGCGTCGAGCTTCTCCTGCGTGGTCCAGCCGAGCTTGACCAGGTCGGGGAGGGGTACGCCGGCGACCGTGGAGTAGCGCACCAGCGGGACCATGTCGTCGCCGTGGCCGCCGAGCACGAAGGCGGTGACGTCCTCCACCGAGACCTTGAACTCGTCGGCGAGGAAGTGGCGGAAGCGGGCCGAATCGAGCACGCCGGCCATGCCGACCACCTTGTGGGTGGGCAGGCCGGAGAACTTCTGCAGGGCCCAGACCATCGCGTCGAGGGGGTTGGTGATGCAGATGACGAAGGCGTCCGGCGCGTGCTGCTTGATGCCGGTGCCGACGGCCTCCATGACCTTCAGGTTGATCCCGATCAGGTCGTCGCGGCTCATGCCGGGCTTGCGCGGCACGCCGGCGGTGACGATCACCACGTCGGCCCCCGCGATCGCCGCATAGTCACTGGCGCCCGTGTAGGTCGCATCGAAGCCGTCGACGGGCGCGGATTCCGCGATGTCGAGACCCTTGCCCTGCGGAACGCCGTCGGCAATGTCGAACAGCACGACGTCGCCGAGTTCCTTCAGGCCGGCGAGGTGCGCGAGGGTTCCACCGATCTGTCCAGCGCCGATGAGCGCGATCTTGCTGCGTGCCATGGGGGAAACGAACCTCCGGTCCTTGCGTGGCGGTCGCGGCGCTGGGAGGCTTGAAAAACCACCGGCGCGTTGCTGCGGCGGTGTGTGGCGGAAAAGGCCCAGGGCTTCAACCGAGGCACGAAGGGCAAAGCAGGGCGAAGGTCAGGACGGGTGCCGGCCGGGCTCCCGGCCGCTCGGAAAAAACCGTTCAGGACCGGAGAGTTAGAGAAACGAGCGCCGAGTTTACCCCGGGATCGAGCCCAAGTGACAGAGAGGAAATTCTGTCACAGAGCCTCAGAGCGTCCCCGTCCGCAACACCTTCTGGATCGCCAGAATCACGGCGCCGAGGCGGGCTTCCACGAGGTCGCGCGGCAGGTCGGCATCGTGCTGAATCGCCAGCGGATGGGTGAAGCGGTAGCTGGCGTCGAAGATATGGGCGATGGCCCGCTCCCGGTCGCGGGCGATGAAGGCACCGGCCCCGATCCCTTCCTCGACGACCCGCTCGACCAGGCTGCGCAGCCGGACCCGGTGACGCCGGGCGATGGGCCGTGCCCCCACGGTGGCGTCGAGATGGACGGCGAAGAGGTTCGGTTCGTGGACCAGGGTCTCGCGCTGGACGCTGGCCAGGGCGGTGAGCAGGCGCTCGATCTTGTCGTCGGCCGGGTCCGGCGCGTCCGCGATGCGGGCGAGCTCCGCCTCGACGTCGCGCAGCCAGCGCCCCGCCACGGCATCGAGGAGCGCGTCCTTCGACGGGAAGTAGCGGTAGACGTTGGCATGCGTCATGCCCGCTTCGGCGGCGACGGCCACCACGGTGACCCGCTTGGGACCGAGGCGCCGCAGGTGCTCCGTGGCGACGGCGAGGAGCCGCGCATCGACGGCCAGGGGAGCCGCGGCCCGTGGTGCCGGACGCGCGACGCGCGGCACCGTGAGGCGGACGGCGCTGTCCGGGGCTTTCCGGTCGTCCGACGGTTCGCTTCCCCCGCTCTCGCCGAGGTCGATCTCATGCCCGAAGGCGAAGGGCGGGCCGGGCGGCTGCATCAAATCGGACACCGGGGCTCGTGGATGGACGGGATGGACCGATCCGGACAGAGCCGCTTCGCGAGAAGTGGATTTCCACCCGGAAAGTCCAACGAGGCCAATATCAATGACAGCACCAGCCTCGCTGTAACGCCCCTTTAACGACTCAGAACCGGTTCTTCCAGGCCCTCAGTGCGGCAAAGACAACCGACGGCTGGGTGCCGGGGGCGAGATCCACCCCTTGGGCGAGGCTCGGCTCGCCGGCGCGCAGGAACGGATTGGTCGCGCGCTCCGCCCCCAGGGTGGTGGGAATCAGGAAGCGGCCCTCCGCCCGGGCCCGCTCGGCCTCGGCGGCCCGGGCGGCGAGGGCGGCATTGCCGGGCTCGGCCGCCCGCGCGAAGCGGGCGTTGGAGAGCACGTAGTCGTGGCCGCTATAGACCTGGGTCTCGTCCGGCAGCGGCAGGAAGCGCTCCAGCGAGCGCCACAGGGTGGCGGGCTCGGCCTCCATCACCCGGCCGCAGCCGAGGGTGAACAGGGTGTCGCCGGCAAAGATCACGCCCGCCGCCTCGAACCAGTAGGTGACATGGTCGGCGCAGTGCCCCGGCGTCTCCCAGACCCGCGCCACGAGGTCGCCGACCCGGACGACGTCGCCCTCCGCGACCGTGGCGTCGACGTCCGGTACGCCGTCGCCGGCCTTCAGGGGTGCCGTCACCCGGGCGCCGGTGCGGCGCTTCACCTCCGGGATGCCCTCCACGTGATCACCGTGCCGATGCGTGACGAGGATGTCGGTGAGGGTCCAGCCGGTCTCGTCGAGGGCCGCCAGCACGGGGCCGGCCTCGGGCACGTCGATGGCGGCGCAGGCGCCGGTGGCGGGATCGCGGATCAGGACCCCGATGTTGTCGCTGCGGCACAGGAAGGTGCGGATCTCGGGCTTCGGGGCGCTCATGGGGCTTCCTTCCGGACGGGGACGGGCCGCGCCGACGCGGTGTGCGGCGGACCCTCGGTGCGGCACAGGAAGATGGGTGCGGCAGGAGACAGGTCCAGGGGCGGTTTCCCCGCTCCTATCCGGGGCCTTGGGCCGATCCGGGCTTGTCGGGCCGGGCGTCGCCCCCCATTGATGCGGGTGAGCCTTTCTCGTCGCGCGCCTTCGAGCCGATCCCGACCCGAGCCGCGCGATCGTACCGAAACCCGAGCCATGCGCCTCGACGTCACCGATCTGCGCGCCTTCTATGCGAGCCCCCTCGGGGGGGTGACGCACCGCATCGTGGCGCGCGCGATCCACGGCTTCCTCGGCTCGGTCTCGGGCCTGCGGGTCCTTGGGCTCGGCTACGCCACGCCCTATCTCGGCCCCGTCCACGTCATCGCCGAACGGACACTGGCCTTCATGCCGGCGACGCAGGGCGTGGTGAACTGGCCCGGCAGCGGCCGCTCCTGCTCGGCCCTCGCCGACCCGACCATGATGCCCCTGCCGGAGGCGGCCGTGGACCGGGTGATCCTCGTCCACGCGCTGGAATCCGTCGAGAGCCCGACCGAACTCCTGCAGGACGTCTGGCGCGTGCTGACCCCGGGCGGCCGCATGATCCTGGTGGTGCCGAACCGCCGGGGCGTCTGGGCCCGGCGCGACGCGACCCCCTTCGGCCATGGCCAGCCCTACAGCCGCTCGCAGCTCGCCCGGCTGATGCGCACCACCCAGTTCTCTCCCGAGGGCTGGGCCGAGACCCTCTACATGCCCCCGGTGGAGAACCGGCTGCTGCTGCGCACGGCGAGCGCCTGGGAGCGGATGGGCACGAGCCTGTCGCTGCCCTTCGCCGGGCTGCACGTGGTCGACGCCACCAAGCAGCTCTACCGTCCCGTCGCCGTGCGCCGGGTGCGCAAGGTGGCCCGCCTCGCACCGGCCCGCGTGCTGGTGCCCGCCCCCTCGCCGGGCTGAGCGGATGCTGAGCCTCATCGCCCCCGAAGCGGCCCTGCAGAGCTTCGTGCTCGCCTTCTCCTCGCTGTTCTCCATCGTGAACCCGGTCGGCTCGTCGCTGATCTTCGCGCAGGTGACGGCCCTGAACTCCCATGCCGAGCGCCTGGAGCTCGCCAAGCGCATCGGCTTCTACGCCGCCCTGATCATGCTCTCGACGCTCTGGGCCGGCGCGCCGATCCTCAACTTCTTCGGCGTCTCCCTGGCGGCTCTGCGCATCGCCGGGGGCCTCGTGGTGGCGGCCTCGGCCTGGACGCTGCTGACGGCGCCCGAGGCGCGAGAGGCGCGCAAGCAGGCGGAGGCGACCCGGGAGCCGGCGGGAAACGCGGCCGGGAACGCGGCCGGAAACCCGGCCGGGAGCTCGGTCGGGAACTTGGCCGAGATCGCGTTCTTTCCCCTGACGCTGCCCTTCACCACCGGACCCGGCACCATCGCGGTGGCGATCGCGCTGGGCTCCAACCGTCCGGCCCCGGGCCCCGACCGGATCGGCTTCTACGTCGGCATGTCCCTGGCGGCGCTCGCCATCGCCGTGCTCGTGCGCTTCACCTACGGCTCGGCCGACCGGGTGGTGACCTGGATCGGTCCCGTGGGCGCGCGGGTGCTGGGGCGCCTCTTCGCCTTCCTGCTCCTCTGCGTCGGCACCCAGATCACCGTGAACGGCGTCACGGACGTGCTGGGGCCCCTGCTGGCGCAGGCGGGGCGCTGATCCTTGTCCGGTCCGTCCGGAGGCTGTACCGCAACGCGCACGCGGCAGTGGGCAACAATCTCTGGAGGCTGAGGACGATGCGGCTCGTGGTGGTCGGCGCCGACGGGCGCATGGGACGGATGCTGATCCGCGCGGTGGCGGAGACCGAGGGCTGCACCCTGTCGGGCGCCATCGAGCGCGCCGGCTCCCCCGCGCTGGGGCAGGATGCCGGCACGCTCGCGGGCCTCGCGCCCCTCGGCGTCGCCGTGACGGACGATCCGCTGCCGATCTTCGCGGCGGCCGAGGGCGTCCTCGACTTCACGGCGCCGGCCGCCACCACCTTCTTCGCCGAGCTTGCCGCCCAGGCCCGCATCGTCCACGTGGTCGGCACCACGGGCCTGCAGGAGGCCGATCTCGCCAAGCTCTCGGCGGCCGCCCACCATGCCCGCATCGTGCGCTCGGGCAACATGTCCCTCGGGGTGAACCTCGTCGCCGGCCTGGTGCGCCGGATGGCGGCGGCCCTCGGGGAGGATTTCGATATCGAGATCGTCGAGATGCACCACCGCATGAAGGTCGACGCCCCGTCCGGCACCGCCCTCCTCCTCGGCGAGGCGGCGGCGGCGGGGCGTGGGGTCTCGCTCGCCGACACCCGGGTCTCCGCCCGCGACGGGCATACCGGCGCCCGCCGGCCCGGCGACATCGGCTTCGCCACCCTGCGCGGCGGTACGGTGGTGGGCGACCACAGCGTGGTCTTCGCCGGCCCGGGCGAGCGGATCACCGTCAGCCACCATGCCGAGGACCGGGCGGTCTTCGCCCGCGGCGCGGTGCGGGCCGCACTCTGGGCCTTCGCCAAGCCCCCCGGCCTCTACGGGATGGACGACGTTCTCGGGCTGTAGAGACATCCGAACTTGAGGAAGTTCATGGGTTGTCAGGCGTCGCCAGGCATTCATACGGAGCCCGCACCGGGCCGGCACGTTTCGTCATCTGCCGTTCAGACTTACGCGCGCATGAGCCGCCCGATGCGCGCTCGCTGCGCTGCACCATCGTCCTGTGCCCGCGCCTCTGCCGAGGCCGTGCCGTCTCAAAGACCAAGAGGATCATCCCCCGATGGATCGCCTTCTCGTCCTCGCTCGTCATGGCCAGAGCGAATGGAACCTCAAGAAGCTGTTCACGGGCTGGCGTGATCCCGAGCTGACGGATCTCGGCGTCGAGGAAGCCCGCAATGCCGGGCGCTGGCTCAAGGAGCAGGGCTACGGCTTCGACGTGGCCTTCACCTCCAACTTGAAGCGCGCCCAGCGCACCTGCGCGCTGATCCTGGAGGAGATGGGCCTGGAGGGGGTCGAGACGATCCGCAACGAGGCGCTGAACGAGCGCGATTACGGCGATCTCTCCGGCCTCAACAAGGACGACGCCCGCGAGCGCTGGGGCGACGCCCAGGTGCACCAGTGGCGCCGGTCCTACGACGTGCCGCCGCCCGGCGGCGAGAGCCTGAAGGACACCGCCGCGCGCGTGCTGCCCTACTACATCCAGTTCATCCTGCCCCGCGTCATGGCGGGCGAGCGCGTGCTGGTGGCGGCCCACGGCAACTCCCTGCGCGCCCTGGTGATGGTGCTCGACGGCATGACCACGAAGACCATCGCCAGCCTCGAGATCGCCACCGGCATCCCGCTCGTCTATCAGCTCAAGGCCGACACCACGGTGGAGAGCAAGACGGTGCTGGAGCACGACATCGACCATAAGGTCTGACCACGGCACCGATGGAGTCCCCTGATCCGGCCGGGATCGTCCTCGTTCCCGGCCTGCTCCATCTGCCGGGCTACCTCGACGCGGCGGCGCAGGCACGCCTCGCCGCCGAACTCGCGACAGCCCTGAGGGCCGCCCCGCCCTACACGCCGCGGATGCCCCGCACCGACCAGCCCTTCTCGGTGCGGATGTCGAATTGCGGGCCCCTCGGCTGGGTCTCCGACCGGGCGGGCTACCGCTACCAGGCACGCCATCCCGTGACCGATACCCCCTGGCCGGACATCCCACCCACGGCGCGGGCCGCCTGGGACGCCCTGTCGGGGTATGGCGCTCCGCCCGAGGCCTGCCTCGTCAACCTGTACGAGGCCGACGCCCGCATGGGCCTGCACCAGGACCGGGACGAGGATGCCCTCGACGCGCCCGTCCTCTCGCTCTCGCTGGGCGCCACCGCCCTGTTCCGCTACGGCGGCCTCCGGCGCTCGGACCCGACCCGCTCGGTGCGCCTCCGGGCCGGTGACGCGCTCGTGATCGGCGGGCCCGCACGGCTGATCCATCATGGAATCGACCGCCTCGTCCCGGAGGCACCGGACCTGCTCCAGGGCACCGCCCCCGGACCGGTGCCGGATTTCCTCATGCCGGGCGGGCGCTGCAACCTGACCCTGCGACGCGTGACGCGGCCCTCGGACGCTTGACAGCGGCGGGGTGTTGAGCCGACCCATCGCGACAGCCTCAGCGCCGGACCGCTCCCGCCACGGGACGGACGGCGGACCTTGCCCAGCGGACCTTGCCCGGCGGACCTTGCCCGGTCCGAGACCGGGGCCTTGCGGAGATTCGATACGATGCGTCTGCGTAACCTCGTTCGTCCCGTTTCCCTCCTGGTCCTCGTCCTGGGGCTGGCAGGACCCACCCTGGCGGCCGACCCCGTCTTCCCGCCGAGTTCGCGCTTCGGCTTCGACCCGCCCTCCGACATGGTCTCGTCCAAGCGCTTCTCCGGCCTCGAGCGGCTGGAAGGCGGTGCCACGGTCTCGGTGGTCGAGCTGCCGGCCAACGCCTTCGCCGACCTGGAGACGAACTTCACCGATGCGAACCTGAAGGCCCAGGGCTTCATCGTCACCAGCCGACAGGCCATCAAGGTCGCGGGCGACGTCGACGCGGTGCTGTTCACCGGCGAGCAGCCGGCGGTGGAATCGGCCGGGACCCCGGCGATCAAGAAGTGGATGCTCCTCGTCGGCGACCCGAGCGTGACCGGCATCATCATCGCGCAGGCGACGCCGGATGCCGAGACCGAGGAGACCATGAAGCGGCTGCTGACCGGGATCCACATCCGGCCGGCGCTGACCCTGGAGCAGCAGGTCGCCGCCCTGCCCTTCCGCATCGGCAACGACGCCGGCTTCCGTCCGGTGCGGGTGCTCGCCGGCAATTCGGTGCTGCTGACGCAGGGCACGAAGGACGAGATGCTCGGCCTGGAGCAGCCGATCCTGGTTCTGGCCCAGGCGGTGCAGCCGCCGCCGGCCACGGAACAGCGCGACGCCTTCGCGCGGGCGGCGCTCTACTCGAACCAGACGATGAAGGACTTCGTGATCGAGCGGGCCCAGAGCTACCGCCAGAACGGCGTCGACTGGCACGAGATCGTGGCGCGCGCCGTGGACACGGCCTCCGGCACGCCGGTGGTGATCTCGCAGACGATCCGCTTCGCGCCGGACGGCTACCTGCGCGCCGTCGGCGTCGTGAAGGCCGAGAAGCGCGAGGGCGTGCTGGCGAAGTTCCGCGAGGTCGTGGACAGCGTGCAGCTGCGGTAGGGGCACGCCTCCCCGCCCTCCACGGGGCGGGGGTGGTCGCCCGGGCGACGGGTCGCGTTCTGACCGCTCGGCCGGTTGCCCCACAGGCAGGGGGTGCAGGATGTCAGACCGTCGGCGGCTCTGGATTCCGGGCTCGCCTGCGGCGCCCCGGAATGACGCTGCGGTCTCGGCGGCGATCCCCCTCCCCGGGCGGAGAGGGGTGGTGCTGCGCTTAAAGGCGCGTCAGGCGGCGTCGGCTGGATTGGCGGCGGTCGGCTTCGGTCCGCCCTTGGCCACGCCCACCAGGGCGGGGCGCAGGACGCGGTCGCCGATGATGTAGCCGGCCTGCATGACCTGCACGACGGTGCCGGCGGGAACCTCCGGATCCGGGACCTCGAACATGGCCTGGTGGCGGTTGGGGTCGAAGCGCTGGCCCTTCGGCTCGATCAGCTTGACGCCGTGCCGCTCCAGGGTCTTGGCGAGATCGCGCTCGGTGAGCTCGATCCCGTCGATCAGGGCCTTGAAGGCGCCGTCGGCACCGGTCCGGTCCGCT
The DNA here is from genome assembly GCF_001423085.1 of Methylobacterium sp. Leaf125. Classification (GTDB taxonomy): domain Bacteria; phylum Pseudomonadota; class Alphaproteobacteria; order Rhizobiales; family Beijerinckiaceae; genus Methylobacterium. The sequence goes on from NZ_LMNU01000001.1 coordinate 205,397, forward strand.
TCGGGAATGCTCTCGAGGGCCCGCCGGATGTTGTCGGCCGAATTCAGGAGATCGCGGGCGAAGTTGGTCACCGCGTAGGCGCGGGCATCGGCCACCTCGCGCTCGGTACGCCGGCGCAGGTTCTCCATCTCGGCCAGGGTGCGCAGCACCCGGTCTTTGAGCTCGTCGCGCTCGGCCACGAGGGTGGCCAGCGCATCGGCCTGCATCGCCTCGCCGGATCCGGCAGACTCGGCCTGCGCGGCCCCTGGGGTCTCCTCGACCGCCTGGGCCGGGTCGCGCCGCTCATCGTGCATGTCGTTCGCCATCATGTGGTTTCGTCGGGGATTGTCGGTGTCGGGGTTGGCGCTGATATCAGGCGGTGACGCCCTGAAATCAAGCGCGCAGCGCCGCCTCGCTTCCCGTACGCCGCGGCTCAGGCCTCGCGCGGGGGCGGCGAGTCGATCAGCGCATCGAGCCCTTCAGCCCGGAGCGCGGCCACGTCGCTGGCGAAGACTTCCATCACGGCCGTCCGAATCGCCACCTGGCGGTCGGGCTGGGTCACCCGGGTGCCGGTGAGGTCGGTGACGTAGAACACGTCCACCGCCCGCTCGCCGAAGGTCGCCACATGGGCCGAGGTGATGTTGAGGCTGAGCCGGCTGAGCGCCGTGGTCAGTTCGTAGAGGAGGCCCGGGCGGTCGAGGCCGGTGATCTCGATCACGGTCTCGCGGCTCGACAGGGCATTGTCGATCGCCATGTCGGGCGGCACCAGGAAGGTCCGCGACCGCTCGCTCGGCGGGTGCTTGTCGGCCACGAGGTCGGCGATGCGGATCTCGCCGCGCAGCGCCTTCTCGATCGCGGCGGTGATGCGGCCGGCCCGGCGCAGCTCGTCCTCGTCCCGCTCGAAGGCGCGCGAGATGAAGATCGAATCGAGGGCGAAACCGTCGGTGGTGGTGAAGATCTGCGCGTCGACGATGTTGCCCCCCGAGGCCGCGCAGGCCCCCGTGACAATGGCGAGCAGGCGCGGATGATCCGGCGAGTAGATCGTCAGCTCGGTGACGCCGCGGACCGGATCGGTCTCCGTGGCGGTGGCCACGGTGCGCCCCTCGGCCGTCAGCGCCTTGACGAAGCCCGCGTGCTTGTACTGGCGGGTGGTGTCGACCTTCAGCCAGTAGGCCTGGTTGTGGCGCGCCGCGTAGGCGTCGAACAGCTCGGCCTGCCAGTCGCTGAGCTGCTCGCGCAGGGCCATCTGGATCAGGCGGACCCGGTCGGTGCGGGCGATCTCCGAATGGCCGCCGGAGAGCACCACCTCGGTCTCGTCGTAGAGGGTGCGGATCAGGGTGCCCTTCCAGGCGGTCCAGACGCCCGGTCCCACGGCCTTGATGTCGGCCACGGTCAGGATGGTGAGGAGCTTCAGGCGCTCCAGGGTCTGCACCACGCCGGCGAACTTCTCGATGGTCTTCGGGTCCGAGAGGTCGCGGCTCTGGGCGGTCATCGACATCAGCAGGTGATGCTCCACCAGCCAGGCCATGAGTTCGGTCTCGGCCGGGGTCAGGCCGAAGCGCGGCCCGAGCTTCTCCGCGATGGCGGCGCCCGCGATGGAATGGTCCTCGGGCCGGCCCTTGGCGATGTCGTGCAGCAGCACGGTGACGTAGAGGGCGCGCCGGTTGCTGATCGTGTTGATCAGGCGGGTGGCGAGGGGGTGCTCCTCCTCGGTGCGCCCGGACTCGATGGCCGAGAGCACCCCGAGGGCGCGCAGCAGGTGCTCGTCCACCGTGAAGTGATGGTACATGTTGAACTGCATCATCGCGACGATGCGGCCGAAATCCGGGATGAAGCGACCGAGCACGCCGGCCTCGTTCATCAGCCGCAAGATCGTCTCGGGCGAGTTCTTCGAGGTCAGGATGTCGAGGAAGAGCCGGTTGGCCTCCTCGTCCGCCCGCAGGGAATGGCCGATCAGGCGCAGGGCGCGGTTGGCCGCCCGGGTGGCGTCGGGGTGGATCGGCAGGTTGTGCCGGTCGGCGAGCCAGAACAGCCGGATCAGGTTCACGGGGTCGCGGCTGAAGGCGTCCGTGTCGCGCAGGTTGATGCGGCCGTGATCGTCGACGAAGTCCTCCGCCTCGATGGCGGTGGCGCGGAAGCGGTCGCGGAAGCGGCCGATCCAGCGGTCGAGCACCGGGGTGCGCTTGGCGTGGCGCGCCTCCAGGGCCGCGCAGACGATGGCGGTGAGGTCCCCGACCTCCTTGGCGATCAGGAAGTAGGCCTTCATGAAGCGCTCGACGCCGGAGAGCCCGCCGCGGGGCTCGTAGCCGAAGCGCTCGGCGATCTTCGGCTGCAGGCCGAAGGACAGGCGCTCCTCGGCCCGGCCCGTGACGAAGTGCATGTGGCAGCGCACCCGCCACAGCAGCTCGTCGCAGCGCTCGAACACCCGGTACTCCTCGGGCGTGAACAGGCCGGCGGCCACGAGCTCGCTCTGGTCGCGGACCCGGTAGGTGTACTTGGCGATCCAGAACAGGGTGTTGAGGTCGCGCAGGCCTCCCTTGCCGTCCTTGACGTTGGGCTCGACGAGGTAGCGCGAGGCGCCCGCCTTCGAGACCCGCGCGTCGCGCTCGCGCAGCTTCGCCTCGACGAATTCCGGTGCGGTCCACATCACCAGCTCGGTGTCGAAGCGGGTGACGAGCTCCTCGAACAGGGCGCGGGTGCCGAACAGGTAGCGCGCCTCGAGGAGCGAGGTCCGGATGGTCATGTCGGCCCGGCCCTCGCGCAGGCACTCCTCCACCGAGCGGGTGGCGTGGCCGACCTTCAGCTTGAGGTCCCAGAGGACGTAGAGCATCGCCTCGACGACGCTCTCGGACCAGGCGGTCTGCTTGTAGGGCAGCAGGAACAGGAGATCGATGTCCGAGCCCGGGGCCATGGTACCCCGGCCGTAGCCGCCGGTGGCCACCACGGCGAGCTGCTCGCCGGTGGAGGGATTGTCGTTCGGATAGAGCCGCCACACCACCGCGTCGTGGATGGTGCGGATCACCGCGTCGGTGAGGCGGCTCAGGCGCTGGGCGCAGGCGATGCCGTCGCGCTCCTCCAGGAGCCGCGCCTCGGCATCGGCGCGCCCGAGCTCGATCACCCGGCGCAGCTCCGGCACCAGGACCGCCCGCAGGCGCGTCGCCTCGCGGGCGTCGCGGTCCAGGTTCTCGAGGATGTCGTGGAGGGCGGCGACGGCGTCGAACATGGCCAACCCCGTTAGCATGTTGGCAGAATGACGCCAGCGGCATCACCGCGCGGGCCCCGCGCAGGGGCGGGATCGCGACGCGTTTTCACCCGCGTCCCGCGCCGTCGCGGCGTTCTGCGTTCCGGCCAGCGATGATCCGGCGGGCCACGGTTGCGCCGCAAGCCGGCGCTAGCGCTGCGTCGTCTCCGATCCGAACCCCGCCGCCCCGCGCACCCCAGCATTCACGAAGGCTCCCGATGCGTTCGATCCTGCCTCCGATGTCCGTCCGCCCCGCCCGGGCCCTCGTCGCTCTGGCCGGCCTTCTCCCGGCCCTGGCCGCGCCGGCTTGGGCCGCTTCCTTCGAGTTCGTGCCGGCGCCCCAGATCGACCTCAACCGGGTCTATCGCGTCGACAAGGTCACGGGCGAGGTGACCTCCTGCCAGTACGGCCTGCGCGAGGGCGCGGTGGGCAGCGTCGGCGTCACCGTCTGCTACGGCGCCGGCGAGGGCGCCAGCGCCCAGGCCCCGTCGGAATACGGCCTGGTCGCCTCCCGCCACACCCGCGAGGCGGGGGTGTTCCGGGTCAATTACCGCACCGGCGAGATGAGCATCTGCTACGTGCAGCTGCAGAAGGAGGCGGTGGTCTGCACCGCGCAGGCGAATCCGGCGAGCCCGGGGGCCGACGAGGCCCCGGCCACCGGCGCGGCGCCGGGCCGGGTGGGTCCGAGCGCCACGCCGCCCCAGGGCGCCCGTCCCTGACCGAGCCCTCTCCCGACCGCAACCCCTGTCCCGACCGCAGACCCTGGCACGCCGCGTTGGACCGTCCGGCCCGGCGTGCTAGGGGCACCGGGCGCGCCGGCCGGCCGCTGGCGCGCCCCAGTCGATTCGCCCCTCGCCCGAGCCCTCCCATGCCGCACGCCTTCCCCCTCCCCGCCGCCGGAGCCTTCGCGTGAGCGGGCCGGATCTGCGCCGCGCGGCGGCCGAGGTCGCGGTCGGACTGGTGACGCCCGGGATGCGGCTGGGGATCGGAACCGGGTCCACCGCCAACGTCTTCGTCGAACTCCTGGGTGCCCGCGTCCGGGATGGCCTCGACGTCGTCGGCGTGCCCACCTCCGAGGCGACCCGGGTCGCGGCCGAGGCCGCCGGCATCCGCCTCGCCACCCTGGACGCGCTGCCCGAACTCGACTTGACCATCGACGGCGCGGACGAGATCGACGGGGCGATGCGCCTCGTGAAGGGCGGCGGCGGCGCGTTGCTCCGCGAGAAGATCGTCGCCTTCGCCAGCCACCGGATGGTGGTGATCGCGGATGCCGCCAAGCGCGTCGAGACCCTCGGGGCGTTCCCGCTGCCGATCGAGGTCAACGCCTTCGGCCTCGGCGCCACCCGCCGGGCCGTGGCCGCCGCCCTGCAGGCGAGCGGCTGCACCGGCCAGCTCGTCCTGCGGGCCCGGGACGGCACGCCCTTCGTCAGCGATGGCGGCCACCACATCCTCGACGCCCATCTCGGACGCATCCCGGATCCCGAGGCCTTGTCGGGTGCCCTCTGGGCCGTGCCGGGCGTCGTCGAGCACGGCCTGTTCCTCGGCCTCGCCACCGGAGCCATCCTGGCCGAGGCGCGCGACGGGCAGGCGGTGGTGAGCCGGCTCGGAACCGTCTGAGGGCGCTCACCCCCATCTCCCGCCCTTCCCATCCTCCCCTTCGCCGAACCCCTCCCGGAGCGTCCGCCATGTCCCGCCGCCTCGCCGCCCTGGCCGCCCTCGTCCTCGCCAGCGCCCCCCTGGCCGCCCAGGCCCAAACCCCGGCCCAGAAGCCGCCGGCGGCCAAGCCCGGCGCCAAGCCGTCGACGCCCGCTGCCGCACCGGCGCCGAGCACGCCCGCCGCGCAGACACCCGCCTACTCGGCGAACCACCTGGCCCTCGCCCGCGAGGTCATGCTGAATTCCGGCATCGCCCGGTCGTTCGACTCGATCATCCCGGCCTTCGCCGAGCGGATCCGCCAGGGCGCCGTGACCCGGCCCGAGCTCTCCAAGGACCTCGAGACGGTGCTGACCTCCCTCGAGCCCGAGATGGAGCTGCAGAAGCAGGCGATGATCGACACCGCCGCCCGGATCTACGCCGCGCGCCTGTCCGAGGCCGAGCTGAACGAGATCGCGACCTTCTTCCGCTCGCCCGCCGGCAAGCGCTACGTCGAGACCCAGCCGCAGGTGCTCGACGAGATGGTCCAGGCCATGCAGAACTGGACCCAGGACGTCTCGGAATACATCATGGTCCGGGTCCGTGCCGAGATGGCCAAGAAGGGCCACCAGCTGCAGTAGCGGGCTTCGGGGCCCGGGCGGCGCGGCGGCCGGGCTTCAGGCCGCCGCCGCTTCGACACGGTTCCGGCCGGGCTTCAGGCCGCCGCCGCCGCTTCGACGCGGTTCCGGCCGGGCTTCAGGCCGCCGCCGCTTCGACGCGGTTCCGGCCGGGCTTCAGGCCGCCGCCGCTTCGACGCGGTTCCTGCCGGTGCTCTTGGCCCGGTACAGGGCGAGGTCGGCCCGCTTGAGCATGTCGGCCGGCCCGACATCCTCGGCCCGGCGCCAGGCCACGCCGATGGACACCGTCACCGGCACCATGCGGGTGTCGCGCTGGATGGCGAACGGCACCGCCTCGATCCGCTCGCGGATGCGCTCGGCGATGGCGTAGGCCCCCTCCGCCTCGGCATCCGGCAGGATGATGACGATCTCCTCGCCACCGTAGCGGGCCACGATGTCGATGCCGCGCGTATGGGTGCGGATGCGCTCGGCGAAGGCCTTGAGCACCTCGTCGCCGGCCTCGTGGCCGTAGGTGTCGTTGATGGACTTGAAGCGGTCGATGTCGAGCATCAGCGCCGCCACCGGACGGTTGCGCAGGGCCGCCTCGCCGAACAGCGCGCCGAGGTGGCTGTCGAGGTAGCGCCGGTTGTGAAGGCCCGTGAGGCCATCGGTGACGGCGAGTTCCATCGAGGCCTGGACGGCGCCCCGCAGGGCGTCCGAGAAGCGGCGGCGGCGCACCTGCGTGCGCACCCGGGCCACGAGCTCGTTCCGGTCCACGGGCCGCATCAGGTAGTCGTGCACGCCGAATTCGAGCCCCCGGATCACCCGGGCGCGGTCGTGCTCCTCGGCGATCATCATCACGGGCATCAGGCGGGTGCGATCGAGGGAGCGCAGCTGGCTGCACAGGCGCAGGCCGTCGAACCCCTGGATGTCGAGGCTGACCAGGGTCAGGTCGAACGCGCCCTCCGCCGCCAGCACCAGGGCCTTGTGCGGGTCGGGCTCGACCGTGAGCGAATGGTGCTGGCCCAGGGCCGCCGAGAGGCGGTCGGCCGAGCCGGGACGGTCCTCCACGAGGAGGATCGAGGCGTTGAGGCCGGTCTCGGCGGCGGCGAGGGCCAGGGGGTCGCCGATCCCGAAATCCCGCGAGGCCATGGCGCGGGAGCGCAGCTCGTCCGTCACCGCCTTGAGGCGCACGAGGCTGCGCACGCGGGCGAACAGGGCCGTGTCGTCGATGGGCTTCGTCAGAAAGTCGTCCGCACCCGCATCGAGCCCGCGCAGGCGGTCGGAGGGCTGGTCGAGGGCGGTGACCATCACGACGGGCAGGTGGGCCGTGTTGGGATTGCTCTTGAGCCGGCGGCAGACCTCGAACCCGTCCATGCCGGGCATCATCACGTCGAGGAGGACGAGGTCGCAGAGACCCTTCTCGCAGATCGTCAGCGCGTCGGGGCCGTTCATCGCCGCCAGGACGTCGAAGTATTCCATGGAGAGCTTCGTCTCCAGGAGCTTCACGTTCGGGAAGAGATCATCGACGATCAGAATTCGGGCCGACATCGGTCCTCGCGCAGGGTCGTACTACGGGCCATCGGGAAGGCTATGAGCGAGGCGGGCAGGTCAGGCGGTCCTGGCGTCGCCGAGATACTGTCGGACGGTGGCGAGAAACTTCGCCACCGAGATCGGTTTCGACAGGTAGGCTTCGCAACCGCCCTCGCGGATGCGCTCTTCGTCGCCCTTCATGGCGAAGGCCGTGATCGCGATCACCGGGATGGCCTTGAGGTCGTCGTCTTCCTTGAGCCACTTCGTGACTTCGAGGCCGGAGACCTCGGGCAGCTGGATGTCCATGAGGATCAGGTCGGGGCGATGGGCCCGCGCGAGCTCGATCGCCTCGATGCCGTTGGCCGTCTTGAGCGTCGCGTAGCCATGTCCCTCCAACAGGTCGTTGAAGAGCTTCATATTGAGTTCGTTGTCCTCAACGATGAGCACGGTCTTCTTCATGGCCCGTTGTTCCCGGTGCGTGGACGGCCCATTGTCGTTCGACGCATGCCCCGCCTGAGGAGATTTAGCGGATACATGTTGACGAAACGCAAACCCAATAGCGGAGACGAATCCGCCGAAGGCGTGGCCCTGGCGGCCCTCGCCTGGATGGCCACCGACGACGAGCGCCTGTTCGCCTTCCTCAACGCCACCGGGGCGACGCCCGAGACCCTGCGGGCCAGTGCACAGGACCCCGGCTTCCTGGCCGGCATCCTCGATCATATCATGGGTGACGAGGCGACGCTCCTCGCCTGCGCGGAGGCCCTCGACACCAAGCCCGAGCGCATCGCCGCCGCCTGGCGCCGCCTCGGCCCGCCGGAGTTCGACGACGGAATGTAGGCGGGGCCGCGCGGCCGGATATCCCCTGGGATTGTCCTGCGAGGCTCGCCCCGTCCCCGGCCCCGCGCTATGGCTCGACGGCTTCGCGCGGGCGCCGTCCGCGCCGCGGGCCCTTCGATGCGGCCCCCCTCGCCGGAGACCCCTCGCCCATGTCCCTCGCCAGCCTCTCGACGACCTGGGCCCCGCGCCTCCTCAGCATCCTGCGCATCGTGGCAGGCCTGCTCTTCCTGGAGCACGGCACGCAGAAGCTGTTCGGCTTTCCCCTCCGGATGGGTGGGGGAGCGGGCCCCGCGATGATGTCGCTCCTGTGGTTCGCGGCCATCCTCGAAACCCTGGGCGGCGTGCTCATCATCCTGGGCCTGTTCACCCGGCCGGTGGCGTTCCTGCTCTCCGGCCAGATGGCGGTCGCGTATTTCATCGCCCACCACCCCAAGAGCCCGTTCCCGGCCCTCAACGGCGGCGATGCCGCGATCCTGTTCTGCTTCGTCTTCCTCTACCTGGCGGCCGCCGGCGCCGGCCCGTGGAGCCTCGACGCGCAGCGCCGCGGCCGGTTCTGAGCCGGCCTCCGCGCAGGGCGCGGCTCAGGCGCTGAAGCGCCAGACGCTGCTGCGCTTGACCTCGGCATCCTCCAGGGAGCGGCTCACCGGCACCGTGTAGGTGGCGAGTTCGGTGAGCCGGTCGCGGGGCAGGTAGGAGCGGCCGGGATCGCCCACCAGCACGGTGGCGCCGCGCGCGTGCAGGCCGGACAGCCAGGCGGTGACCCGGGCGGCGAGGTCCTGCTCGTAGAAGATGTCGGCGGCGAGCACCACGGCGGACCCCGGATCGGAGCCGATGAGGTCGCGCGACACCGCCTCGATGCGCTCCGCCACGCCGTTGGCCGCCGCATTGAGGCCGATGGCCGGGATCGCGAAGGGGTCGAGGTCGCTCGCCGTGACATGCTCCGCGCCGGAGCGCGCCGCCGCGATGGCGACGAGGCCCGAGCCGGAGGCGAAATCGAGCACCCGGCGTCCCGCCACGAGACCGGGATTGTCGAGGATGTAGCGGGCCAGGGCCTGCCCGCCGGCCCAGGCGAAGGCCCAGAACGGCGGCGGCAGGCCGATCACCGCCAGCTCGTCCTCGGTCTTCTGCCACAGCTCGGTGGCCTCGTCGGCCACGTGCAGGACGATCTCGGGCGCGTGCGGCACCGGGCGCAGCCGGGTGTTGGCCCGGATGAAGGCGAGGGGATCGGCCGACGGCGTCATGCGGGCGTTCTCTTGCGGGGCTTGCTCATGCGGGCGTGATCATGCGGGCGTGATCAAGCTGGCTCGATCATGCTCGGGCGAACTCGCCGTAGAGGGTGCCGGCGGCGACCGCGAGCCCGTCCGCGCCCGCCAGCGCCAGCGCCGTATCGGCCGGGTCGAGGCCCAGGGCGGCGGCCTCGGCCGCGGTCGCGCAGAGATAGCGGGTGGCCCGGGTGGCGAGGGGGCCCCGCAGCGCCCCGCGCAGGCCGAAGCGCGTCAGGCGCCCGGCGGCGTCCGTGCGGGCGTTCAGGGCCGCGGGATCGCCGGGCTGGTAGATCCGCGCCGCGATCCCCGACATGGCCGCGGCCGTGCCGCCGACCACGATCGCCCGGAGGCCGATGGCGTGGAGGAGGTCGGCCTCCAGCGCTTTCAGGATTCCGGCGAGCTGGCCCGCCTCGTAGCCCGCCGCCATCGGGTTGAGCCGCGAGGTCCCCAGCGCGAAGGGCACCACCCGGGCGCCCGCCGCCTCGATCGCCCCGCGATGGGCGTCCACCCGCGTCACCACCGTCGCGGACAAACCGGCAGCCCGGGCCGCCGCCACGAGGGGAAGGTCGCGGGCCGCGAAGCCCGCATCGTCGGGGGCGAGGAAGACGAGGCGCCGGGGTGCGGCGGCGGAAGCGGGGATATCCATCGGACGCGATGTAGCACGCTCCGCCCGGAACGAGGCATGGCGGAACAGGGCATGGCGGAACGGGGCATGGCGGAACAGGGACTAGCGCGGGCCCGTTGACGGCGAACCAGATCACCGCAGGGACGGGACCAGCATGGCCACGGCGCGCGACGAAGAGGGCACGGTCGCCGACCCGCGCGACGCCGCCGAGGAAGCGGGCCTGCGCTACGTCGACGACACCATGCCGGGCCTGACGCGTCGGAAGAGCGGGACGGGTTTCGCTTATCGCGACGCCCGGGGCCAGCCGGTGCGGGACGCGAAGACCCTCGCCCGGATCCGCGCCCTGGCGATCCCGCCGGCCTATACCGACGTCTGGATCTGCCCGCGGGCCAACGGTCACATCCAGGCGACGGGCCGCGACGCCAAGGGGCGCAAGCAGTACCGCTACCACCCGGATTTTCGCGCCGCCCGCGACCTCACCAAGTTCGAGCACGTCATGGCCTTCGCCGACGCGCTCCCGGCCATCCGCGCCCGCGTGGATGCCGACATGGGCAAGCGCGACCTTCCCCGTGAGAAGGTGCTGGCCACCGTGGTGCATCTCCTCGAGACCACGCTGATCCGCGTCGGCAACGACGATTACGCCCGTACCAACAAGAGCTTTGGCCTCACGACGCTGCGCGACCGGCACGCCCGGATCGCGGGTTCGGCGCTGACCTTCCGGTTCAAGGGCAAGAGCGGCAAGACCTGGGACCTCGGCCTCAAGGACCGCCGCGTCGCCCGGATCGTCAAGGCCTGCCAGGACCTGCCCGGCCAGGAGCTGTTCCAGTATCGCGACGCGGACGGCACCGTGCGCGACGTGACCTCGGCCGACGTCAACGCCTACCTGCGCGAGATCACCGGCCAGGACATCACCGCCAAGGATTTCCGGACCTGGGCCGGGACCGTCCTGGCCGCCCTGGCGCTGCAGGAATTCGAGGCCTTCGACAGCGAGGCCAAGGCCAAGAAGAACCTGCGGGCCGCCATCGAGGGCGTCGCCGCCCGGCTCGGCAACACGCCGACCATCTGCCGCAAGTGCTACATCCATCCGCAGGTGCTCGACTGCTACCTCGAGGGTGCGCTCCTCCTGCAGATCAAGGACGCGGTGGAGGACGAGTTGCGCGAGGACCTCACCGTGCTGAAGCCCGAGGAGGCCGCCGTGCTCGGCCTGCTCCAGGCACGCCTCGCCGAGGTCAAGGACGGCCAGGGCCGCGATCTCTCGACGGGAGCGGGAAGCCCCGGCGCGCGCAAGGCCACGCGCCGCCGGGCCACCAAGGCGGCGAAGTCCCTGGCTGCCCCGGCAGCCGCCGCAGAGGCGCCCGCGGCCAAGGAAGCGAAAGCCAAGGCGGCGACAGCCAAGATGGCGAAAGCCAAGAAGCCGGCCGCCGAGGCGGGCCAGGCGGCCTGAGGCGTCGTCGACCGCCCGGTCCGTCCGGGACCCGTGTCGTTTGGGCACGCGGTCCTCAAGGCAACAGCCGCACCCCTGGACCGTTGGCGCAGGCTGTCGTCGAGAAGGAAGCCGAAATCCATGACCAAGGTCGCGGTCGTCACCGGAGGAACCGCCGGAATCGGGCTCGCCACCGCCCATCTCTTCGCGCGGCGCGGCTGGGCCGTGGTCGTCATCGCCCGCGATGCCGACCGCCTGCGCGACGCGGAGGCCGACCTGACCGCCTACGGCCGCCCCGTCCTGGGGATCTCGGCCGACGTCGCGGACGCGGAGGCGATCGACGCCGCCGCCGAGCGGATCGAGCGGGAGTTCGGGCCGATCCGGGCCTGGGTCAACAACGCGATGGCGACGATCGTGAACCCGGCCGACCGGATCACGCCCGAGGAGTACCGGCGCGTCACCGAGACGACCTACCTGAGCCAGGTCTACGGGACGCTGGCGGCTCTGCGCCACATGAAGCCGCGCAACCGCGGCGCGATCATCCAGGTCTCGTCGGGTCTCGGCATCCGGGCCGCGCCGCTCCAGGCACCCTACTGCGCGGCGAAGTTCGCGGTCTCGGGCTTCACCGACGCCCTGCGCTCCGAGCTGATCCACGATCGCGTGGATGTCTCCCTCAGCGTGGTCTACCTGCCCGCCGTCAACACCCCGCAATTCAACTGGGCCCGCAACCGCACCGGCCACGGCCAGTACGCTCCCGATCCGGTCTACGATCCGCGCCTCTGCGCCGAGGCGATCGTCGCCGCGGCGGAGAACCCGAGCCGCGAGGTCTGGGTCGGCCACAGCACGGTGATGATGGCCGCCGCTCAGGCGCTGATGCCGGGCTACGCGGACAAGAAGGCCGCCACGATGTGGTCGGCCCAGCTCACCGACGAGCCGGCGCCCGACAAGGCCGGCAACCTGTTCGCCCCGGTGCCCGGCCATGTGGGCATCGACGGGCGCTTCTCGGACCGGACCAAGACGACGCGCAGCGCCTACTGGACGAGCCGCGACCGCGACCTCCTCGTGGCCGGGCTGACCGGGGTGGTGGCCCTCGGCCTGTTCGGGGTCGCGACCCTGGCCCGCGCGCCGCGCCGCCTGCTGCCGCGGCGCTGAGGAGTCCCCCGGGCCGCCCCCTGCGACCCGGTCGCCCGCCGCGAACCGGATGCAGCTTCGGCGTCTTCACGCTATAGCTGCTTCAGGGGTCCCTGCCATCGAGGCTCCGCATCGCATGAGGGTTTGCCATGGAAGTCGACGCGCTCCTGCTCTCGCGCATCCAGTTCGGCTTCACCATGGCCTTCCACATCATCTTCCCGGCCTTCACCATCGGGCTGGCGAGCTTCCTCGCCCGCCTGGAGGCGCAGTGGCTCTGGACCGGCAACCCGATGTACCGGAACCTCTACCGGTTCTGGGTGAAGGTCTTCGCGGTCTCGTTCGGCCTCGGCGTCGTCTCCGGCATCGTGATGAGCTACCAGCTCGGCACCAACTGGTCGCGCTACTCCGACTTCACCGGCAACGTGCTCGGGCCGTTGATCCAGTACGAGGTGATCACCGCCTTCTTCCTCGAAGCGGGCTTCCTCGGGATCATGCTGTTCGGCTGGGACCGGGTCGGCGACAGGCTGCACTTCGTCTCCACCTGCATGGTGGCGATCGGCACCCTGATCTCGGCCTTCTGGATCCTGTCGGCCAATTCCTGGATGCAGACGCCGGACGGCTTCGTCGTCGAGAACGGCCGGGCCATCGCCACCGACTGGTGGAAGGTGATCTTCAACCCGTCCTTCCCGATCCGCTACGCCCACATGGTCCTGGGCTGCTTCCTCACCACGGCCTTCGCGGTGGCGGGCATGTCGGCCTGGATGATCCTGCGGGCGCGCAAGGAGCCGGCCGAGAAGGTGGCGGGGGCCCGTCTCTCGCTCTCCATGGCGCTCTGGTTCGCGGTGATCTTCACGCCGATCCAGATCTTCGTCGGCGACACCCACGGGCTCGCCGTGCTCAAGCTGCAGCCGACCAAGCTCGCGGCGATCGAGGCGAACTGGGACCGGCAGGACAACATGCCCCTGCTGCTCTTCGCGATCCCCAACATGCAGGCGGAGAAGAACGACTTCGAGATCGGCATCCCGCGCCTCGGCAGCTTCATCCTCACCCACGACTTCTCGGGCGTGGTGCCGGGCCTGAAGGACGTGCCGCCGGACCAGCGTCCGCCGGTCTGGCCGGTCTTCTATTCGTTCCGCATCATGGTCGCGATCGGCATGGCGATGCTGGGCTTGAGCCTGTGGAGCCTCTACCTGCGCTGGAAGGGCACGCTCTTCTCGAACCGCTGGTTCCTCAACGCGGCGATGCTGATGACCCCCTCCGGGTTCGGGGCGGTCCTGTTCGGCTGGTTCACCGCCGAGATCGGACGCCAGCCTTACATCGTCTACGGGCAGCTGCGCACGGCGGACGCCCACTCGCCCCTGACGGTCAACGCCGTGACGACCTCGCTGATCGCGTTCCTGATCGCCTACGCCTTCATCTTCGGGTTCGGCAGCTACTACCTGGCCAAGCTCCTGCGAAAGGGTCCGGAGCCGCTGGAAGAGGCCATCCGCGGCGGCGACGTGGCCCAGAAGCCCAAGCGTCCCCTCTCCGCGGTCAACGAAAGTCTGACCCCCGCCTGAAAAACGTCTCGCCCGCCTGAAAAACGACTTGCCCGCCCGAGGGGCGTCGCGGCCCGGCTCAGAGCCGGGCCACGGACTCGCTCGCGTGCTGTCCCCGGGGGCGGTCGCCGCCCGTCGAACGGACCGGAGCGGCATCGACCACCGGCGTGAGGCCGAGGTGGCGGGCCAGGGCGACGAGATCCTTGAGACGCCCCGTCTGGGTCTTGCGGCGCAGGTTGAGGCGGTGGGTCTCCACCGTGCGCACGCTGAGGTTCAGGCGGCGCGCCACCTCCTTGTTGCTGAAGCCGGCGCTCAGGAAGCGCAGGATCTCGGCCTCGCGCGGCGTCAGGCCGTCGGCCGGCGCTACCGCCGCAGCCTCGTCCCAGGTCGGCTCGGCCGGGTTGGCGGCAAGGCTCAGGAGGGCCTCGCAGACGTCGCGCGGCGTCGCCGAGCGGGCGATGAAGGCGTCGGCGCCCGCATCCACCAGACGGGTCAGCAGGCCGGCCCGCAGCACCTCGAAGCCGACGAGGACGGCGAGGCCCGGCGCCCGGCCCTTGAGCGCCGCGATCCGGCCGGCGAGGCCCGGCTCGGGCTCCGCGCCGACGAACAGCAGGGCGACCTTGCGCGACGGCCCTCCCGATCCGGGCGCGAGCTCGCCCTCGCTCAAGGTCTGCAGGCGCGGCTCATGCTCGATGACGGCGCGAAACGCGGGTTCGAGCCCGAGGGGCTCGCCGACGATCAAAACTCCCACGGCGTCATTCATGCCGCTGCACTCCCCATTGTCCCACCGCGACACACCGCGGCGTTCCCTGGGAGGTTCAGATCAAGTTCCGTTCCAGAGCTTTACTGGCCAAATCTCAGTCTGGATTCGGGCGAAATCCCCCGAACATTGCCCAAGCCCCGCGGAAATCCGCGCGGTACTTTGGTAAACGGCCGGATTTCGCGGTCGGATCGGGAAGCTTGGCGTTTCGCAACGGCACAGGGGCGTCGCCGGATTAACCCTCGATTCGAGACAGGCTCGGACTCAGCCGGCGCGCGCCAGCACGAGGTCGGAGGCGGCGCTCACGACGCGGTTGCGTCCCGTCGTCTTGGCCTCGTAGAGGGCGATGTCGGCCCGCTTGAGAAGCCCCTCGATGGTGTCGCCCTCCGACCACTCGCTGACGCCGAAGCTGCAGGTGAGGCGGATCGGGACCCGGCCGCCGCGGATGCGCAGGGCTTCCATCGAGCGGCGCAGGCGGGTCGCCAGACCCTCGGCCTCGGCGCCGGTGCGATGGGGCAGGACGATGCCGAACTCCTCGCCGCCGAGACGGCCGACGAGGCCGTCGAGGGCGAGTTCGCGGCACACAGCCTGGATCGCCGCGTCGCCGACGTCGTGGCCGTACTCGTCGTTGATGCGCTTGAAGTGATCGATGTCGAGGAGGATGGCCGACATCTTGCCGTGATCCCCCACACGGTCGGCGGTATCGCGCGATTTCTGCAGGAAGGCGCGCCGGTTAAGCAGGCCCGTCAGCGAGTCCGTGTCGGCGAGGCGGATCAGTTCGCTCTGCATCGTGGTCAGGCGCTCGGCGGCCCGCAGGCGGGCATGCAGCTCCTCCGGTCCCGGCGGCTTCTCGATGAAGTCGTCGGCGCCACTATCCAGGGCCTCGGCGAGGTTCCGGGCGTTCCGGGCCGAGGACATGGTGATGACGTAGAGGGGACGATTGGCCTCGGCGAGCAGGCGGGCGGACCAGCACAGTTCGAGGCCGCCCAGGGGCCGAACCTCGAGACTGGTAATCAGCACCCGGACCGAGCCGGTATTCTCGACGAAGTTCAGGGCCTCGGCAGAATCGGTGAAGGCCGAGACAGTGTGCCCGTTGGGTTCGAGCAGCGCCGCGATCATCTTGAGCACGACCCGACTGGTGTCGACGAGGACGATATGCATGACGCGGCCTGACCACCTTCACGGTTCTTGACGTGAGAGTGGCACGAACAGATTAACCGCTTGCGAAAGCCGACTCGAAGTCTTCTTCCCGCAACCGCCTTACCGGCGCGAGATCTGGACCGGCGAAACCCGAACGGGAATGACGCGGGCGCCACCACCCGTCTCGGCGACCGGAGCCGCAGCCTGGAACGGCCCGCCGCGGGCCCGGGTCCGCTCGGCGCCGGCCGCGTCCGACCAGCGCCCCTGGCGGTTGCGCGTCAGAACCCGGGAGCGGCCCGGGGCTGCCGTGCGCAGCGCGGAGGGCTGCCCATCGATGACGTAGACCGTCGGCGTGCCGACCGAGGCGCTGCGGATCCCCGCCACCGTGGGGATGCCGTAAGTGCCGTAGCCCCAGGCGCTGGGCACGAGCTCGCTCGGGCGGGGGAAGCGGGTGAGCGGCGCACCGACATAGTCGCCGTGGAGCAGTGGCCCGCCATAGCCGTTCTCGGAACCGGCATAGGGATCCGTGCCGTAGGCGAGGTCCTGGCCCTGCGCCGCGCCGGCCAAGCCGGAGAGCACCAGGGTGCCGGCGAGGCCGACGACGCGGAGAGAGATTCCCCGGCGCGGCCGGATCTTCGAACAAGTGGTCATGCGGCGCCGAACTCCCACGCTGGCCGATTCGAGACAGAACCGGCGGCCGCATCCGTCGTTCCCCAAATCCCGGCGGCGTTCAGCGTCGAAGAGTGCTTACAGGGCGTGCCGGCCAGGGTCCCCATCGGAACGGAGCAGCCCCGGGGCGGCGGGCGACCGGACCGATGACACGAAAAAACCCTGCCTCGCGGCAGGGTCGGGTTCGCCTTGGTGGTCTCGGTCCGAAGTCAGCGGCAGGTGGTGACGCGGCGAACGATCCAGCCCTCGCCCTCGACCCAGAGGCGCTTGCGCGAGCGGCTGCAATTGACCGATTCGTCCTCGGATTCGGTCACGGCCGCGACGGGGGTGACGGCCGCTGTCACCACGGCGGTCTTGCCCGGCCCCTGGTTGGCGACCGGGGCCGCCATGGCGCCGGGGACGAGAATACCCGAGAACCCGGTTCCTGTCAGAACCGTCCCTGCCAAGGCGAAAGCGCCCACGATCGTGGACACGCGCAGTCGATTCGCTACCATCGAAAAGTCTCGCTCGCACATCCCTTGGTGGACGTGCCCTCAACATGTCGGGATCGTGCAACGGCGTGCCCAGCGGCGCGCGTTGCATCTTGGACTGTTAAGTCGCGAGAGGCCGGAAGGGTTGCAGTCAAGAGGGCGGACCGATCATGAATCCTTGAGCGGGATTTCGGATGCGGCCCGGACCAGAGCTCAGGGCAGCGCCGAGACGGAGATCATCGGCAGGGTGACCGCCAACTGGGTCACGGCCGGGCGTGGCAGGGCACGGTCCGACAAGACCAGGGCACCGAGCCCGAGGACCAGACTGAGAGCCAGGAGGCTCGTCTCGATCCCGCGATAGAACCCGTCCATCTCACACTCCCCGCGCGCCAACGCGAGGCCGTCAGCGGGCTCGCGTCGGCCATGTTCGGCCCGGGAGTGTGAGGGAATCGTAACCGTGACGGCTCAAGCGCGTCCGAGGGGGATCATGCGCGCGAGATCGGGCTCGGGCGGCTGCATCAGGGCCGCCGCGAGGTTGGCCTCCAGCACGATGAGATCGCAATCGGGATCCGGCTCCCAGCCGCAACGGCAGCCCTGCGGCCCCTCATGGGCCTGCGCAACCTGCCGATAGAGGGCGCCGACGACGCGGGCCGCCACCTCCAGCGCCGAGAGGGCCGGCAGGGGCGCCCGGTTCAGGCTCTGCCAGAAGGCGCGGCGCAGGGCCTCGTCGAGATGGGCCTCGGGCGACGCGGGCTCGGCGCAGGCCGGCACGGGGTGGGGTGGGGCCTCCATCCGCTCGTCCTGCCCGCTCACGCCCGGGCTCCCGAAGTCCGGTCGGACGGGCGTTCCCGCCAGTGGGCCGGCACCAGGGCGGGATCCGTCTCCGGAGCGCCCGCCAGGGCGTCGATGAGATCGGCGAAGCGATGCAGCCGCAGGTCGAGGGCCGAGCCGTCCCACCAGGCGATCCGCAGAGCGCCGCGAAGCCAGTCCAGCATGCGTTCCATGATCCCGCTCTCCTCTCGCGATCAGCGTCGTTGAGAGAGGGTTTGAGAGCTTAGTCTCCGCTTGGCAAGCAATTCCCACAACATTGGAATTGATTGAATCTTGTACGCGGCGAACGATCTACTGTCTTCGATTTGGAAGAATTCCATGCGCTGGAAAAAACGGCGCGGTGGCGGGGGCTTGATCCTGCGACAGCGCGGTGCCGGGCGGTTCTCAGGCCCGGTAGGCCACCAGGATTGCCCCGGCCGCAATCAGGGCGACGCCGATCCAGTTCGGCAGGGTCAGGCTCTCGCCGAGGAGAATCACCCCGAGGATCGCCACGAGGACGACGCTGAGCTTGTCGAGGGGGGCCACCCGCGCCGCATCTCCGAGGGCGAGGGCCCGGAAGTAGCAGAGCCAGGAGGCGCCGGTGGCGAGGCCCGAGGCCACGAGGAAGCCGGCGCTGCGGCCCGGGATCGCCGCGAGGCCCGTCGCCTGCCCGGTGGCGAACAGGATCGCGCCGGTGAGGGCGAGGATCACCACGGTGCGGACGAAGGTCGCCACGTCGGGGGGCACGCCGGTGACGCCGACCTTCGCCAGGATGGCGGTCAGCGCGGCGAAGAAGGCCGAGAGCAGGGCCCAGAACCGCCAGGATTGCAGCAGCGCGCTCAGCATCACGACGGCCCGGCCGGTCTCACAGGATCATCCGCATGACCATGAGGCCGAGGAGCAGGCCGGCGAGACCGAGGACCACCGAGCCGAGAATGTAGATGATGGCCGCGGCCACCTCGCCGCGCTCCAACAGGAGGATGCCGTCGAGAGCATAGGACGAGAAGGTGGTGAAGCCGCCGAGCACGCCGGTGGCCAGGAACAGCCGCATCGGCTGGCTGCCGCTGCGCATGGCGTACCAGCCCGCCAGCACCCCCATCAGGATCGAGCCCAGGATGTTGATGCCCATCGTGCCGTAGGGAAAGGCCGTGCCGAAGCGCAGGGCGGCGAGCCCGACGCCGTGCCGGGCCATGCCGCCGAGGCCGGCCCCGAGAAAGACGATGAGAAACCCCATGGCGGGTACGATCCCCCTGCAGCCGGCCGCCAGCCCGGCCCGGCGCTCAGGATACGCAGAAACTTCGAGCGGTTCGCCGTCGGGGCCCGGCTTGCCCCCGAGGTCCACAGGGCACGGACGGGATTTCGTGCCGGCGGCGGGCAGATCCGTGTCGCTCCGCCCCGCCGACGACCGTGGACGGAGGCTCCCGGCCGGCGCTGAACCACGTGGCGCAAGATTTCTGCACAAGATGCGTCGCGGTTTATCTGGGATTAACCAAGCTGCGGCTGAATAGGGTCAGTTAAGGTTGATGTTTTCCTAACGGGCACCTTCCGCCGCTCTCGTCTTCGCTTAACCTTCTCTTGAGGTCTGCGGCGATGGGCTGTGCCAGTTCGGGAACTGCGTATCCGAGTTCGCCCGCATGAACGACGCTGTGTACCCGTCCGGCCGCCGCCTCCGCCGCCGTCGCCGGCCCCACGGGCCGATGCTCCTGCGGACCTCCGCGGTGGCGTTCCTCTGCGCCGCCTTCCCGCACCTGACCGCGCCGGACGCACCCGTCCCGGCCGGCCCGGGACGGGCGGTGCTCGCGACCGCACCTGCGCCGAGCGCCTCCGCCTGGATGCTCGATCCGGTGCCGGTCCTGGGCTCCGCAGCCCGGGGGCTGGCCCAGGCGGCCCCGCTCAGCGCCGCCCTGCTGCCCGCCGCGGGTGCCGCCCGGACGCGGCTGGCGACGGCGACGCCGCGCCCCGCGCCGGTCCCGGTTGCTCCGGCCGCTCCGGCCGCCAGCCCGGTCCGGATCGCGCAGGCGCTGCCCCAGACCATCCCGCTGCCGGTGCCGCGCCCGGCCGGCCTCGTGGCCCAGGCCGAGCCGGCCCGCCTCGCGCTCCGCGCGGCGCCCGCCCTGCGCGCCCTGGCCACCCGCCGGACCCAGGTCGCCCGCGCGAGCGCCGATGCCGCGGCCGAGCGCTCCTTCTTCGACACGGTGTTCGGAACGCGCTCCGCACCGGAGCCCGAGGCGGAGCCGCGGACCACCCTCGCCTACGCGGCGGTGGATCCCAGCGTCGATCCGGGTCCGCGCCGGGTGATCGAGAGCAGCCCGGTGGTCGGCGCCGGCACGGCCGTCTACGACATCACCGCCCGCACCGTGACCCTGCCCAGCGGCGAGCGGCTCGAGGCCCATTCCGGCCTCGGCGAGAGCATGGACAACCCGCGCCACGTCCACCGCCGGATGCGCGGCTCGACCCCGCCGGGCACCTACGAGCTCACCGAGCGCGAGGCGCTGTTCCACGGCGTCCGGGCGATCCGCCTCAACCCGGTGGGCGGCAGCGCGGCGATCCACGGCCGCGACGGCATCCTGGCCCACACCTACATGCTGGGCCCCAGCGGCGCCTCGAACGGCTGCGTCTCGTTCCGCGACTACAACCGCTTCCTCCAGGCCTTCCTCCGCGGCGAGGTCCGCCGCCTCGTCGTGGTCGCCGGGCGCGGCGATGCAGGCCCGACCTTCGCCGAGCGCCTGTTCGGCCGCGCCACGCGCTAAACAGAAGAGCCGCGCGCCCGGACGGGCACGCGGCTCTCAAGACATCAAGACCGGCGGCGCGGGATCAGCCGATGATCTTGTCGCAGATGATCTTGTCGATGGTGATCGGCAACGTGCGGATGCGCTTGCCGGTGGCGTGGAACACCGCGTTGGCCACCGCCGCCGCCGTGCCGACGATGCCGATCTCGCCCAGGCCCTTCACGCCCATCGGATTGGCCGTGTCGTCCTCGTCCACGAAGATCACGTCGATGTCGTGGATGTCGGCGTGCACCGGCACGTGGTACTCGCCGAGATTGTGGTTCATGAACCGGCCGATGGTGTGGTCGAGCATGGACTCTTCCTCCAGCGCCGAGCCGATGCCCATCACCACGCCTCCGAGGATCTGGCTGCGCGCCGTCTTGGTGTTGATGATCTTGCCCGCCGCGATCGCCGAGACGACGCGGGTGACGCGCACCACGCCGAGGTCCTCGTCGACCTTCACCTCGGCGAAGATGGCCGAGTGGGTGTAGCCGGCGAATTCCTGGGAGTGATTGGAATCCGGGCCGGCCGAGCCGGTGGCCTCGATCTTGTCCATCCCCGCCTTCGCCATCACCTCCGTGAGGGCGATGCTGCGGGACGGGTCGCCCGCCACGGAGATGCGCCCCTCCTTGAAGACCGCGCGGTCGAAATCGACGTTGGCCAGCGGCGAATCGTCGAGGCCGCGGGCCAGGGTGAAGACCTGGGCGGCGATGTCGCGGCAGGCCTTCATCACCGCCGTGCCCGAGGAGGCCGCGGTCCAGGAGCCGCCGGCGATCGGCGCGTCGGCGAGCTTCGAGTCGCCGAGCTTCGTCGTCACGTCCGACATCGGAACGCCCAGGGCGTCGGCGGCGATCTGGGTCAGGATCGTGTAGGTGCCGGTGCCGATGTCGCCGGTCTGGTTGCCGACCACGAGCTTGCCGTCGGCGGTGAGGGTCGCCTGGGCGCTGGACTGCTGCATCAGGGCCTCCCAGATGCCGGTGGCCATGCCCCAGCCCACGAACTCGCGCCCCTCCTTCATGGAGCGCGGCTCCGGGTTGCGGGTCGACCAGCCGAAGCGCTCGGCGCCCTGGGCATAGGCCGCCCGCAGGGACTTGGAACTGAACGGCTTGTCCTGGGTCCGGTCCTTCTCGGCATAGTTCCGCAGGCGCAGGTCGATCGGGTCCTGGCCGGTCTCGTGGGCGAGCTCGTCCATGGCGATCTCGAGGGCGAACACGCCCGTCACCGCGCCCGGCGCGCGCATGTCGGAGGGGGTGTAGGTGTCGATCTTGGCGAGCCGGTAGTCGAGGGCGACGTTCGGGCAATCGTAGAGGATGCCCGACCAGTTCACGACCACCTCCTGGTAGTCCTCGAAGCCGGAGGTGCCGGAGATCGCCTCGTGCCGGACGGAGGTCAGCGCACCGTCGGCCTCCGCCCCGAGGGCGATGGTCTGGCGCACGTCGGGCCGGTAGCCGAAGGTGAACATCTGGTCGCGGGTCAGGGTCACCCGCACCGAGCGCTCCAGCTCCCGCGCCGCCATGACGGCGAGGAAGAGCTGGTATTGCGGGCGAAGCCCCGAGCCGAAGCCGCCGCCGAGATAGGGGTTGAGGACGTGGACGTCGTCCTTCTTCATCCCGAACACGCCGGTGATGTAGCCGAGGCTGTTCGAGACGCCCTGGATCTTGTCGTAGACGGTGAGCTTGCCGCCGCCTTCCCAGACCACGGTCGAGGCGTGGGGCTCCATCGGGTTATGGTGCTCGACGGCCATATGGTAGTGGTTGGTGAGCTGGACCGGGGCGGCCTTGTAGGCGCCGTCCGCATCGCCCCAGGGCGCCGGCGGCGGCTTGATGCCGGACCGCTTCTTCGGCGGCACGTAGGCCACATCCTCCAGGGTCCGCAGATCGGTGGTCGGCGTCTCGGCCTCGTAGGTGAGCTTCACCAGCGAGGCGGCGTAGCGCGCCGTGCCGAAATCCTCCGCCACCACCAGGGCCACGGGCTGGCCGCTGTAATGGACCTTGTCGTCGTAGAGCGGCCGGAAGGGCGAGCCCGGAGGCGCGACCTGGTCCTGGTAATTGTAGTCGAGCCAGGCGGTGCGCGGCCGGTTCTCGTGGGTGAAGACCTTGACGACGCCCGGCACCGCCTCGGCGGCGGCGGTGTCGATGGAGAGGATGCGGCCGCGGGCGATGCCGCTCGAGACCACGTAGCCGTGGGTCAGGTCGGGGGCGGCGAACTCGCCGGCGTACTTCGCCTGGCCGGTGACCTTGGCCGGGCCGTCGACGCGGCTCTGGGCGGTCCCGACATAGGTGTCGGTGCCTGAGGTGCTGATGCTGTGGGCCATGGGGGTTCCTTCAGGCGATGCGCTTGTCGGACTGCGACTGGGGCGTGCCGGCGGCGGCCTGGGCGAGGCCGCGGGCGATGGCGCGCCGCGCGAGTTCGATCTTGAACGCGTTCTCGGATTGGGGCTGTGCCTCGGCCACGACGATCTCGGCGGCCGCCGCGAAGGTCTCGGCGGTGGCGGGCTTCCCGATCAGGGAGGCCTCGGCATCGCGGTTGCGCCAGGGCTTGTGGGCCACGCCGCCCAGGGCGAAGCGCGCGGTCCGGATGGTGTCGCCGTCGAGCTTGATCACCGCCGCCACCGAGACGAGGGCGAAGGCGTAGGAGAGCCGGTCGCGCAGCTTCAGGTAGGTGTGGTGGGCACCGAAATCCTCGTCGGGCAGGTCGACCGAGAGCACGATCTCGTCCGCCGCCAGGGTGGTGTCCCGCTCAGGGGTGTCGCCCGGCAGACGGTGGAAGTCGGCGAAGGGAATCGTGCGCTCGCCCCCCGGGCCGGCGACCCGGACCGTCGCCTCCAGGGCGGCCAGCGCCACGCACATGTCGGAGGGGTGGGTGGCGATGCAGGACGGGCTCGTCCCGAAGATGGCGTGGATGCGGTTGACCCCGCCGATGGCGGCGCAGCCGGTGCCGGGCTCGCGCTTGTTGCAGGGGGTGGCGTCGTCGTAGAAATAGTAGCAGCGGGTGCGCTGCAGGAGGTTGCCGCCCGTGGTGGCGGCGTTGCGCAGCTGGCCCGAGGCGCCGGCCAGGATCGCGCTCGACAGCAGCGGATACCGCGCCTTGACCCGGTCGTCGTAGGCCACGGTCGAATTCGTTACCAGGGCGCCGAGGCTGAGGCCGCCATCGCGCGCCTCGATCCGGTCGAGGGGCAGGCGGGTGATGTCGACGAGGCGCTCGGGCCGCTCGACGTTGTACTTCATCAGGTCGACGAGATTGGTGCCTCCGGCGATGAAGCGGGCCTGGGTGCCGGACGCGACGGCGCGGACCGCCTCGTCGACGGTGGTCGGGCGGACGTAATCGAAGCGGTTCATTTCGCGGCTCCCGCGTGCATCACGTCCTCGATGGCGTCGACGATGTTGGTGTAGGCGCCGCAGCGGCAGATGTTGCCGCTCATCGCCTCCCGGATCTCGTCCCGCGACTGGGCATGGCCCTCGGAGAGCATGCCCACCGCCGAGCAGAGCTGGCCGGGCGTGCAGTAGCCGCACTGGAAGGCGTCGTGCTCGACGAAGGCCGCCTGAAGCGGGTGCAGCCCGTCAGCTCCGGCCAAGCCCTGCGCTCCGGCCAAGCCCTCGACCGTGGTGATGCTGGCTCCATCCTTCATCACCGCCAGCGTCAGGCAGGAATTGATGCGCGTGCCGTTCACCAGCACCGTGCAGGCGCCGCACTGGCCGTGGTCGCAGCCCTTCTTGGTGCCGGTGAGGTCGAGGTCCTCCCGCAGGAGGTCGAGGAGTGTGGTCCAGGGGGCGACCTGAAGCGTCCGGCTCTCGCCATTGATCGTCAGGGTGATGCCAAGGGTGTTGGCAGCATGGCTGGAGCCGCTTTCGATGAGCATGGCGGTATCCGTGGCTTGCGCGGCGCGAAAGGCGCGACGCCGCTGGTGTTCGGAAAAAACTCGCAGGGGCGGCGGCGGGGGAAAACCATCCGCCCCGTCCCGGTCCACTCGATAACAGTTCCAAAAAGCTGGTGTTCCCGCCGGGTATCCCTGCGCCGGGTTCACGTTTGACGGGAGCACCACTTGGCGACCCGATCCCGTGGCCGCGCCTCGGACCGATGCGGGGCCGCCGCGGTCGCCCGCCCGGAGGCCGCTCGGAGGCCGCCCGCGCCGGGGGCCGGCTGTCGGCCGCCCCTTCCCGATCACCCACCGGCCCGCCGTGACGGTCCCCTGGTTGCTTGGCGCGGGCGCGTTGCGCTAACCCGGTGGCGCCACGTGTGCCGCCGCCTGTGCCGCCACGCGCCTGAGCCACTCGCCTGATCAAGGACGCCCGATGACCGCGCTCGCCCCCGTTCTCAACGACATCGACCGCGACCTCGACAACGCCCTGGAGCGGCTCTTCGCCTTCCTGCGCATCCCCTCGATCTCCACCGATCCGGCCTTCGCCCCCCAGTGCCGCGAGGCCGCGAGCTGGCTCGCCGGCACCCTGACGGCCCTGGGCTTCGAGACCGGGATCCACGAGACCTCCCTGCACCCGGTGGTGCTGGCCCATGCGCCGAAGCCCGGCACCCCGCACGTGCTGTTCTACGGGCACTACGACGTGCAGCCGGTCGACCCCCTGCATCTCTGGGAGACGCCCCCCTTCGAGCCGCGCCTCGCCACCGATGCCGCCGGGAAGCAGAAGATCGTCGGGCGCGGCGCCTCGGACGACAAGGGCCAGGTGATGACCTTCGTCGAGGCCTGCCGGGCCTTCAAGGCGATGGAGGGCGAGCTCCCCTGCGGCGTCACCCTCCTGATCGAGGGCGCCGAGGAGAACGGCTCGCAGGGGCTGCCCGAATGGGTCGCGGCCAACCGCGACAAGCTCGGCGCCGACATCGTCCTCGTCTGCGACACCAGCATGTGGAATCCGACCACGCCCGCCATCACCACCTCCCTGCGCGGCCTCGCGTATTTCGAGGTGAAGGTGACCTGCGCCGACCGCGACCTGCATTCGGGCTTCTTCGGCGGCGCGGCGCGCAACCCGATCCACGTCCTGTCCAAGATCATCGCCGACCTGCACGACGCCGACGGAAAGGTCGCGCTGCCGGGCTTCTACGAGGGCGTGCGCGAGACGCCGCCGGAGGTGCTGGAGCAGTGGCGCGGCCTCGACTTCACGGCGGAGACGTTCCTCGGACCCATCGGCCTGTCGGAGCCGGCCGGCGAGCGCGGCCGCATGCTGATTGAGCTGATCCAGTCGCGTCCCGCCTGCGACGTCAACGGCATCATCGGCGGCTATACCGGCGAGGGCACCAAGACGGTGATCGCCGGCCAAGCCAGCGCCAAGGTCTCGTTCCGCCTCGTCGACGACCAGGACCCCGAGCAGCTCGCCCGCACCTTCGAGGCCTTCGTGCGCGCGCGCATCCCGGCCGACTGCGCGGTGGAGGTGATCTGCTACAAGGGCAGCCGCGCCATCAGCCTGCCCTTCGACATGCCGGAGCTGGAGACCGCCCGCGCCGCCCTGGCCGAGGAATGGGGCGTGCCCGCCGTGACCATCGGCGCCGGCGGCTCGATCCCGATCGTGGGCGACTTCAAGCGCCTCCTCGACCGCAACACGCTGCTGATCGGCTTCGGCCTGGACGACGACCGCATCCACTCGCCCAACGAGAAGTACGACCTCAACAGCTTCCACAAGGGCACCCGCTCCTGGGCTCGCATCCTGGCGGCCTTCGGGGCGCAGCGGGCCGGCTGAGCGGCCCCGTCGTCTCCCGTGGCGCGCGGCTTCGCACCCTGGCGCCTCGCCGATCCCTTCCGGAGCCTGCGCCGATCCCTTGGGGGCACGCGCGTGACGACACGCCACCCTCTCCCGGAAAGAGAGGGTTGGGGTGACTTTCGACCGTTCGAGATCCGCGGATTCACGCTCCGCTCGAGTCCCAAGGCCGCATGACCGCCCCTCCCGACCATCCAGCCCCCCGCGAAGCCCGCCTGTTCGCGGCCGGCCACGGCGTGCTGGTCTGCCGCTATCCGGTGGCCACCGATCTGCCGATTCCCCTCGCGGTCCCGGAGCCGCCGGGCCTGCGCCTGCTCAGCTGGACCTTCACCGGCTTCGGCGGCCCTGAGTCCGATCCCGCCGGGCTCCTCGTCCTGCAGGACGGGGCGGCGGCCCTGGCGGAGGGCGGCGTCCTGACCCTGGAGACGCATTTTCGCGACCAGGCGATCGCCTGTCCGAAGCCCCGACCCGTGGCGGAGCTGGCGCGCCCCGCGCGCGCCGCCCTCGGGGAGGCGGTGCTGGCCGCGGTGATGCCGGACACCCTCGACGCCCTGGCGACGCTGTTCCCGCTCCTGGCGCCCGCCGTCGCGGAGAGTCCGGTGCCCGAGACGGCGCCCCGCCTCGCCCTCGCGGGCGACGATGCGCACCGGGCCACGCTTTCGGGCTCCACGGTGCCGAACTACCTGCTGCTGCGGGCCGGCAGCACCTGGAGCTGCGCCCGGGTGGCGACGGCCGAGCTCCGCTTCGGCCCCGCCCCCGAGATCGACCTCACCCTGGCGCCGGCCTGGGGCAACCCCCGCGGGGCGACCGTCGAGACCGCCTTCCTCCTCGGTCCCGGCACCGTCACGCCGGCCCGTCTTCGCCGCGAGGGCGGACGGTGAGCGGCCCGGCGATCCTCGTGGTGGCGCCGATGCCGGCGTTTCCGACCAGCGCCGGCAACCGGCGCCGGCTGCTCACCACCTGCGCCGCCCTGCAGCGCGGCGGGTACGCGGTCGACCTCGCCTATTATGCCCATGAGGACCAGATCTACCGCCGCTTCGGGCAGCACCCGCCCACCGACGAGGCCGCGGCGGCGGGCCTGTTCCGGCACACCTTCCGGATCGAGCCGCCGGCGACCATCCCGCTCACCACCCGGTCGCGGTGCTTTTCCATCGACGACTGGTGCCCCGAGGCCGTCGGCGCCTTCGTGTCCTGGTACGGGAAGGCCTATCCCGAGACCGGCGCGATCCTGATGAACTACGTCTTCCTGTCGCGCGCCCTGGAGGCGGCGCCTCCGGGCGTGCTGACGCTCATCGACACGCACGACCGCTTCGCCGACCGGCAGCGCCAATACCGGCCGTTCCGGGCCGAGCCGAACTTCTTCTACACCGATCGGGCGGGCGAGGCGGCGGGCCTCGCCCGGGCCGACATCGTGCTGGCGATCCAGTCCGAGGAGGCGGCCTATTTCCGGACGATCACCGACCGCCGGGTTCACCTGCTGCCGCCGCGCTTTCCCGCCCGCCGGCCTTTCACCGCCCCGACCCGGGTCAGGCGGATCGGCTTCCTCGGCCACGGCAACGATCCGAACCTGTTCTCCATCCGGCGCTTCGCCGCGGCCTGGAGTGAGGGCTGGACCCCGGCCCGTCCCGAACTCGTCATCGCGGGGGAGATCAGCAACAGCCTCGGCCCGACCGCGGGGCCCGGTATTCACTTCGCCGGCTACCTGCCAGACCTGGAGGACTTCTACGACGGCGTCGACCTCGTGGTGGCGCCCATCCTCATGGGCAGCGGCCTGAAGATGAAGGTCGCCGAGGCCCTGTCCTTCGGCAAGCCCGTGATCGGCACCGCCCTCGGTTTCGAGGGCTTCGACCCCGTCGTGCCGGCCCATCGCCTGGACACCGCCGAGGCGGTGAAGACGCAGGTGCTGGCCCTGGCCTCGGACGCGGCCGAACTCACCGCGCTCACCCGAGCCTGCGCGGATCTGTTTGCCGGCTACAACGCGCGTGCGGAGGAGGCGGAAACCGCTTTGCTGGCAATGCTCTCTGTTTCAGACGGGAAACCATCAGGGGCCGATGCGCCGGCTATCCGCCCGGCAGCCACCGACCCGGATCGGCTCGTCACCGCCCTGGCGAGCGGACGCCTCACCTGCGAAACCTCCCTGCGGTCCGACCTGCGCAACGATCCCGACCTCGGCCTCCTGGTCGCCACCGAGCGCGTCGCCCCGCCGGGCGCCGAACCCTACACCCCCGCCCGCCGGCGCTGGTTCGCCCGGGCGGAGGCCGCGCAGACCGGGCACAGACCGGACGTGGCCGGGTCCGCGGATGCCGGCCTGGCCGGGCTCCGGCTCGCCCTCTCGCCGGAATGGGTCCGCGACCGGCGCCTGCCCCCGCCCCTCCGGGCGGAGCTCGCGGCGCAGCTGGCGGACGTCGCGGCGGATTGGGATGCCCAGGCGGTCCGCGTCGGCACCGCCGAAGACGAGACGACCCTGGCCCTGACGCTGCCGCGTCACCTCGCGTTCGGGACGCATCCCCACGCGGTCTTCCGGATCGGCACGCCGACGCGCGAGATCACCCTCGGACGTGTCACGCTTTTGAATACCAGCCGGATTTCGGTGTATTCCAGCCCGTATATCAGTGCGTATGCCAGCGCCCGCGCGGACCTCCCGGGGGCGCCGGCGGCCGTGACCTTCGCGGGGCTCGGGGCGGGCACGGCGGCGTCCACGATCCTGGTCCTGCACGACGATCTCATCGGCCGCATCACCGTCCTGCCCGACCCTCTGCCGAGCCCGGAGCCCCTTCCATGATGGCGGCCCCCGACATCCTCGACGCCCCGGCAGGCCGGAAGGCGGCCCTGGTCGAGGCCGCCCTGATCTGGAACGCGTTGTTTCTCAACGACGTCCGCATCGCGTTCCGGCCGGAGGCCACGCCCGTGATCTCGGTCGTGATCGTCTCGCGCGGAGCCCGACACCTGCTGGCCTGGACCCTGGCGAAGCTCGCCGGGCACCAGGCCTTCGCCGGGCCGGCATTCGAGGTGATCCTGGTCGACAACGCCTCCGATGCCGAGACACGGGCCCTGTTCGGGCGCATCGACGGCGCCCGGATCCGCCTCAATCCGGAGAATGCCGGCTTCGGTCCCGCCTGCAACCAAGGGGCCGCCGAGGCCCGCGGCCGCTACGTGCTGTTCCTCAATCCCGACATCGACCTGATGCCCGGCGCCCTCGCGGCCCTGGTTCGCACCTTCGCGGAATCCGACGAAATCGGCATCGTCGGTGGGCGGCTGGTGTTCCCCGGCGGCATCCTGCAGGAGGCCGGGGCCGGCTTCCAGGACGACCCGCAGCTGACCCATCCGGCCGGCCGCGGCGGTCTCGATCCCTTCGCGCCGGAGGCCTCCTACGTCCGCGACGCGGGCTACGTCTCCGGCGCCCTGCTGATGATCGAGGCCCGGCTGTTCACGGATCTCGGCGGCTTCGACGACCGCTTCGCGCCGGCCTATTTCGAGGACACCGACCTCTGCGCGCGCTGCCAGCAGGCGGGGCGGCGGGTCGTCTACCAGCCCCGGGCCCTGGCGATCCACGTGGAGAGCGGCACCAGCGTCCGGCGTGCCGACGTCGAGGCGCTCCTCGATCGCAACCGGGTCCGCTTCCGCGAGCGGCACGGCCCCTGGCTCTTCGGGCAGGGACCGCGGCGCACGGGCTTCGGCCCCCGCGACGACGCCCCCTTCGCCCTGCGCGTCCTCTACGTCGACGACCGGGCCCCGCATCAGGATCTCGGAGCCGGGCTGCCGCGGGCCAACACCATCGTCAACGCGATGGCGGACCTCGGCTACGCCGTGACGGTGTGCTCGGTCTATGGCGAGCGCGAGGAGCCGGCGACGACCTACCGCGATCTCTCGGACCGGATCGAAGTCATCGAGCCCTGCGGACGGGAAGGCTTCCGGCGCCTCGTCACCGAGCGGGCCGGGGTCTACGACGTGCTCTGGGTCAGCCGGCCACCGCATATCCGCATGGTGTGCGAGGTCCTGGCGGATCTGGGCCTGACCCCGCGGGAGGTCGGCCGCGCCCGCGTGGTGTTCGATTCCGAATCCCTCTACGCCCTGCGCGAGTTCGTCGTCGATGCCCTCAAGGGCCGGCCGGCGCCGGGGCCGGCCCTCGCCCGGGCGACCGCCCTGGAGCTGCGGACCATCGCGGCGGCCGACCGGGTGGTCTGCGTCTCCCCGGCCGACGCGCGCCTGCTGCGCCGGGCCGGGGTCGCGGATCCGGTGGTCCTCGGCCACGTCCAGGCGCCCCATCCGAACCCGCCCGGCTTCGCCGCCCGCTCGGGGTTCGTCTTCATCGGGTCCCTCGCCCGCGAAGGCGAGCCGAACATCGATTCCCTCGACTGGTTCTTCGGGCAGGCTTGGGACGCCCTGCGGGCGCTCCTGCCGGAGGCCCACGTCACCATCATCGGTGCGGTCGCGCCCTCCATCGCCGAGCGGCTGACCCGGCCCGGCGTCACCGTCCTCGGTCGCCTCGACGAGATCGGCCCCGTCCTCGATGCCGCCCGCGTCGCCCTTGCCCCCACGCGCTTCGCCGCCGGCCTCCCGCACAAGGTGCTGGAGACCGTCGCGCGCGGCCTGCCGAGCGTCATCACCCCGGTCCTGGCCGGACAGATGGGCTGGCCCGACGGCACCGGATACCGGGTCCATGACTGGCACGATCCCCGGGGCTTCGCCGAGACGCTGGCGCATCTCCACGCGGACGCGGCCGCCTGGACGCAGGTGCAGCGCGCCGGTCTCGCCCAGGTCGGCCGCGAGGAGGACCCCGAGGCCTACCGCGCCGTCCTGCGTCGGTTGTGCGAGGCGCCGACCTTCCCATGACACGCAGCCCGACGTTCCACGCCGTCCGCCTCGCGACGCCCCTGATCCGCCGGGTGATCCTCGGCCGTGTGCCCCGCCTGTTCGACGCGGCCTATTACCGGACGAACAACCCGGACGTGGCCCGCTCCGGCATCGACCCGTTCCTGCACTATGTCTGGCGCGGCGCGGCGCAGGACCGCGATCCCAGCGCCGATTTCGACACCGCCTTCTACCGGCGCCAGAGCGGCGCGACCCGCCTCGACCCGGTGCGGCATTACCTGCGCGCCGGTGCCAAGGCCGGCCTCGACCCGAACCCCGCCTTCAGCACCCTGATGTACGTGGCGCGCTACCCCGATGTCGGCCTGGCGGGGATCAACCCCCTGGTGCATTACCGCCAGGACGGGCGGGCGGAGGGCCGCGTCGCCGCCCCCTCCGCCTCGCAGCCGGAGGAATGGGTGCCCTTCCAGGGGGTCCGCGAAGCCCAGCGCTGGGCTTATCCGGCGCAAGCCTCGCCTCGCTTCGCCCTGACCCTGAGGCGCGACGTGCCGGTCTCGGCCTGCCCCAGCGTCCTGCCTCGGCTCTGCCTCGTGCTGACCCTCGATGGGAACGAGATCGACGGACTGGTGCAGAGCTTCGACGCCTTCCCGGACTCCGCCGCCGACGCGCTCACCCTCGCGATCGACACCGCCCTGCGCCCCCATCCGCCCCGCCCCACCCTGGTCCTCGCCCTCGAGCAGTGCTTCCACGGGCCGGGCCCCGGGGGCACGGTCCTGCTGCGCTACGCGGAGGCGCGGATCTGGGACGTGCTGCCGGAGCGCCCGCACGTGCTCCGGCTCTGCCCGGCCGGAGCGCTCGCGCTTCGGGTGCTCTGAGGCGCCTCCGGCGAGACTGCCGGCGTTCAGGCGGCGGAGGCCGGGCGCACGAGATCCGCGAGGTCGACCGGGCAGTCGCCGTTGCGGGCGATGACGATCACCGGCACGGCCTGGTGCCGGGCGATGGCCCTCGCCACGAAATCGGGCGGGGTCGGCGCGTCGGGGCTGGCGCAGACGACGATCCCCAGCAGGGGAACGCCGTGCGCCTGCAGGGTCTCGGCCGCCGTGAGGGCATGGCTGATCGCGCCGAGATAGGAGCCGGAGACGAGGAGGGCCGGCAGGCGCAGGGCCTTGAGCCAGTCAAGGCCGGTCGCCTCCCCCGTCACCGGGCTCATCACGCCGCCGACCCCCTCGATCAGCAACGTGGTGTCGGGCGGCGTGGCCGCGATCTCTCGCCGGCACCAGCCGACGAGGTCGTCCAGGGCCAGGGTCCGACCCTCGCGGGTCGCGGCGAGATCCGGGCTCAAGGGGGCGGTGAAGCGCCAGGGCGAGCAGGCGGCGACCGTCTCGGGCGTCGTCGCCAGGCCCTGCGCCGCGAGCAGGCGTCCGGTGTCGCTCTCCGCGAAATCCGCGGCATCGAGGGGCGGGACGCCGCTCGCCAGGGGCTTGAGGGTCCGCACGCCGCGGCCCAGGGCGCGCAGCCGCCGCGTCAGCGCGGCGGTGACGTAGGTCTTGCCGATCTCGGTCCCGGCGCCGGCGACGAAGACGGCGCGCGTGCCGCTCACTTCTCGACGAAGGCCTTCTCGATGACGTAGTGGCCGGCCTCGCCGTGATTGCCCTCCTCGTAGCCGCCCTCGGTCAGCAGCTGGCGGGTGTCGCGGATCATGTCGGGCGAGCCGCAGAGCATGAAGCGGTCGTTCTCCACCGACATCGGCGGCAGGCCGATATCCTCGAACAGCTTGCCCGAGGTCATCAGGTCGGTGATACGGCCGCGGTTGCGGAAGGGCTCACGGGTCACGGTCGGGTAGTAGATCAGCCCGGCGCTGATCACCTCGCCGAGAAACTCGTGGTTCGGCAGATCCTGGGTGATGGTCTCGCCGTAGGCGAGCTCCTGCACCTGGCGGCAGCCATGGACGAGGACGACCTTCTCGAAGCGCTCGTAGGTCTCCGGATCCTTGATGATCGACATGAAGGGCGCGAGGCCGGTGCCGGTGCCCAGGAGGTAGAGGTTCTTGCCCGGCATCAGGTTGTCGAGCACCAGGGTGCCGGTGGGCTTCTTGCCGACGATGATCGGGTCGCCGACCTTGAGGTGCTGCAGCTTCGAGGTGAGCGGGCCGTTCGGCACCTTGATCGAGAAGAACTCCAGTTCCTCCTCGTAATTGGCCGAGACGACGCTGTAGGCGCGCAGCAGCGGCCGGCCCTCGACCTCGAGGCCCATCATCACGAACTCGCCGTTGCGGAAGCGGAAGGCGGGATCGCGGGTGGTGCGGAAGGAGAACAGCGTGTCGGTCCAGTGATGGACACTCAGCACACGCTCCTCGTTGAACTTGCTCATCGACGGTCCGTCTCGAATTTCGCTCGAATCTCGAAGCTTTGCGTGGGGTCTTCTCGCACCTGCGGTAGGCCCGTCAAGGCGGCGCGCGTACGCAGGCACACGCGCGTGCAGTGGCTTGGAATCGTTCTTAATTCTGCCCCGGCCCGTCAGAGGGGCTTCAGGCCGGCCTCGATCTCCGCGCGGCGGGGTTCGAGGAAGGGCGGCAGGGCCAGGCGCTCGCCCAGGGTCTCCATCGGCTCGTCGGTGGCGAAGCCCGGCCCGTCGGTGGCGATCTCGAACAGGATTCCGTTGGGTTCTCGGAAGTACAGGCTGCGGAAATAGTAACGGTCCACCGGGCCGCTGGAGGGCATGCGCCGCTGCTGGAGGCGATCGGCCCAGGCCGCATAGTCGGTGTCCGGGATGCGGAAGGCGACGTGGTGCACGGCCCCGGCGCCCTGACGGGCGGGGGACAGCTTCGGTTCGGCCACGAGGTGGAGTTCGGCGGCGGGGCCGCCCGCACCCATGCGATAGACGCGTACCTCGCCCTCGGGAAGCTCATAGTTCCGATCGTGATTCATGCCGAGGATCTCGGTGAGCACGGCCTCGGTCCGCTCGATCTGCGCCACGCTGAGGCGGATCGGCCCGAGACCCCGGATCTGATGCGCCGCCGGTACGGGGCTCTGCGCCCAGGGATGGGCCTCGCCGGCGCCCCCGTCCTCCAGCAGCATCAGGCGCTGACCCTCGCCATCCTCGAAATCCAGGGTGAGGCGCCCGTCGCGCTCCACCGGCACCGCATGGCTTACGCCCTGCCGGGCGAAGTGCTCGCGCCACCAGTCGATCGCGGCGGCGCCCGCAACGCGCAGGCCGGTGCGGCTGATGCTGTTGGTGCCGCGCCGCTCGCGCGGCGCCGGCCAATCGAAGAAGGTCACGTCGGTGCCGGGCGAGGCGAGACCGTCGGCGTAGAACAGGTGGTAGGCCGAGACGTCGTCCTGGTTCACCGTCTTCTTCACCAGCCGGAGGCCGAGGACCCGGGTGTAGAAGGCCAGGTTGTCGGCCGCCTGGGCGGTGATGGCGGTGAGGTGGTGGATTCCGGCGAGTTGCATCGGCTGATCCCTGAGCGACGGGCGGACCCGTCAGATGGGGCGGCCTGTCCGAAAACGAAACGGCCCCCGGGAGGGGGCCGTTCGACGACGTCGGGTGGGGCGCTCAGAAGGCGCCGGCGAGAAGACCGAGGCCTGCGAGCGCGAGGCCCGCGCCGGTCACCCGCAGGGCAGTGAAGCTCTGCACGAGCCGCCCGGCCGAGAGGCCGAGACCGAGGCCCACCGCGTGCAGGAGGGCGGTCGCCCCGAGGAAACCGAGACCGTAGGCGAGGCCCGAGCCGGTCTCCGGCATCTCGGCGCCGTGGGCATGCCCATGGAACACCGCGAAGGCGCCCACGAGGGCCATGGCGGCGGCGACCGGCAGGGCCGGACGCAGGGCCAAGGCGGCACCGAGCACCACCACCGAGAGGGCGATCCCGATCTCGACGAAGTGCAGCCCGATGCCGGCGACCCCGAGGGCGCCGCCGACGGCCATCATGCCGAGGAAGGACAGGGGGACGAGCACCAGGGCGCGTCCGCCGATGCGGACCGCGATCAGGCCCACCGCCACCATGGCGAGGACGTGGTCGAGGCCGCCGAGGGGATGGAGGAAGCCCTGGGTCAGGCCGGCGGCGGGCGCGTGACCGGGATGGGCCAGGGCCGGCGTCGCGGCGAGGCCCATCGCCGTCACGAGGGCGAGGCGGGCCGGCAGGGAGGCGAGGCGTGATGTCATCCGGACTGTCCCGAGCTTGAAAACCAGCGGTGCAGCATCGTCGCCGCCCCGGCGGAAACTAGCAACCGTCGTGCCCGCGGACAGGCCCGAGACACCGCAGCCGGGCGCGGCGGTTCGTCCACGGGCCCCGGACACCCGGGCGCCCCCGAACGTTCGTGATCCGTCAGACGTCCGTGGGACGGCCGGCGGCGACCACCAGCATCTTCCCGTCCGCGAAGGTGCGGGCCCCGGCGCGGCGGATGTCGGCCTGGGTCACGTTGGCCACCAGATCGTTGCGGCGGGCGATGTAGTCCATGCCCAGGCCCTCGAAGGCGATCTGCACGAGCTGGTGCGCGATCTTGGTCGAGGTGTCGAAGCCCAGTGCGTAGGAGCCGGTCAGGTAGTCCTTGGCCTTCTGCAGCTCCTCGTCGGAGGGGCCGTCCGTGACAAGGCGGCCGATCTCCTCGCCGATCACCGACAGGGCCTCGCCGACGCGCTCGTTCTTGGTGGCGGTGTAGCCCCAGGTCATCGAGGCGGCACGGTGGCTGACCAGGGACGTGCCCACCGAATAGGCGAGGCCGCGCTTCTCGCGCACCTCCTGGAACAGGCGGGAGGTGAAGGAACCGCCGCCCAGGATGTGGTTCAGGACGTAGGCCGGGATGAAGTCCGGGTCGCACCACGGAACGCCGTTCATGCCGAAACGGATCACCGATTGCGGCACGTCGAGATCGACCACGTGGCGCGCGCCGATGTTCTGCATCCGGGTCTGGGGCACCGCCGTGAGGGGGGTGGCCATGTCGAGCTTGCCGAACGCCCGGTCCAGGCTCTCCGCCAGGCGGGCGGCGTCGATGGCGCCCACCGCCGCGACCTTGACGGCCCCGCGCCCGATGATCTGGCGATGCATCGTCACGAGGTCGTCGCGGGTGATCGCCGCGATGCTCTCGGGTGTCCCGGAGGACGGGCGGGCATAGGGATGCCCGGCATAGGCCTCGGCGAAGAAGCGGCGCGAGGCCATCACGCCCGGATCGTTCTGCTGGTAGCGCAGGCCGGCCAGGGTCTGGGCCCGGACCCGCTCGATGGCGTCGGGGTCGAGGCGGGGCTTGGCCAGGGCCAGGGCCAGGAGGTCGATCGCCTCGTCGGCATGCTTGACCAGCATCTTGAGGGAGCCGCCCAGCGCGTCGGAGCCGGCATGGAAGGAGAGTTCGATGGCCCTGGCGGCGAGGCGCTCCTGGAAGGCGTCGGAGGTGAGGTCGCCAGCCCCCTCGTCGAGGAGGCGGGCGAGCATCTGGGCCACGCCGGCCTTGCCCTCCGGGTCCTGGGCCGCGCCGCCCTCGAAGGTGAAGGCCAGGGCGATCAGCGGCACCACCGGGGATTCGACGTGCCACGCCTCGATGCCGGGAGCGACCGCGACGGGAACCGCCTGGGTCGGCGAGGTCGCGGAGCGGGTGGCGGGGTCGAGCAGGTCGGTGGTGGCCACGGTCATGGGAACCTCATGCTGTGCGCGAGGCGCGGCGGCAGGAGCCGCGGCCTCTCGAATTGCGTGGCCCGGCCGTGAGGCCGGGAGCGGCCTTCAGGCCGCGTCGGCCTCGCGGGCCTTGGTCAGGTAGCCGGTGACGGATCGGGAGGGCGACAGGTAGCGCTCGGCCACGGCCACGAGCCGCGCCTTCGTCACCCCCTCGATGTCGGAGGGCCAGCGACGGACCTCCTCGATGCTCTCGCCGATGGCCAGCGCCGAGCCGTAGATGCGGGCGAGCGAGGACTGGCTGTCGGACGAATAGACCGTCTCGGCCACGAGCCGGGTCTTGGCCCGCTCGATCGCCTCGGGCTCCAGGGCCTCGGAGGGGACACGGCGCAGGACGCGGTCGACCTCCTCCTCCAGCTTTTCCAGGCTGACCCCCTCGGCGGGGATCGCGTAGACGGAGAAGCGGGTGTCGTCGATGGCCGAGCCCATGTACCAGGCGCCGGCATTCACCGCGACGCCGAGCTCCATCACCAGCTTGCGATACAGGTAGGAGGTGGAGCCGCCGCCCATGACTTCGGCCAGCAGCTCGAGGGCGTGGCACTCGCCGTCCCGCGCGGTGATGCAGGAGGGGGTGAGGTAGAGCCGCTGCAGGGTCGGCTGCTCGACCTTCGGATCGGCCACGGCGAGGCGGCGGAGCGCCCGGGGCTCCGGCTCCTTGGCGCGGATGCGCACGGGCCGGGCGCCCTGCGGGGTGACGCGGCCGTAGGTGTCGTCGGCCATGCGGCGGACGTCGTCCGGGGTCACGTCGCCCGCCACCACCAGGATGGCGTTCTCGGGCGTGTAGAAGCGCTTGTAGTAGTCGAGGGCGTGGGTGCGGTTCAGCTCCTCGATCTCGTGCATCCAGCCGATGATCGGCGTGCCATAGGGATGATGCACGAACAGGGAGGCGGCCATCGCCTCGGAGAGCTGCGCCGAGGGGTCGGTCTCGACCCGCATGCGGCGCTCCTCAAGCACCACGTCGCGCTCGGGCGCCACCACGGCGTCGTCGAGGACGAGGCCGGTCATGCGGTCCGCCTCGAACTCCATCATGGTCCGGAGGTGATCGCGGGCGACGCGCTGGAAATAGGCGGTGTAGTCGTAGGAGGTGAAGGCGTTCTCCTGGCCGCCGAGGCCCGAGACGGCCTTCGAGAAGGCGCCGATCGGGTGCCGCTCGGTGCCCTTGAACATCAGGTGCTCGAGGAAGTGGGCGATGCCCGACTGGCCCAGCGGATCATCGGCCGAGCCGTTGCGGTACCACACCATGTGGGTGACGACCGGAGCCCGGTGATCGGGCACGACCACGACGTCGAGGCCGTTGTCGAGGGCGAAGGCACTGACCTCGGGGCCGCCCGCCTCGGAACGCCCGAAGGGCGCGGCCTCGGCCCGGCCCGCGCTGGCATGGCCGCGCGCGGGTCCGAAGAGGGGCATGTCCTTCCTGAACAGGTGCATCGAAGCTCTTCCTTCCGCGGCCGGCCGCTCGCGAGGGCCGTCCGTCATGTTGGCATTGCGCCGGCTCCGCGCCACGGGGGTGCGGCGGAGGGGCAGGAAACGGGTCCGCGTGCGGTGACTCGCCGCCCCTGCGGCACCGGGCCGGACCCCGGGGTTCAGTTCGCGGAGCGCGCGCGCACGTAGGCGCCCGGATCGGACTCCTCACGCTCGCGATAGGGGTTGTTCACGGGGTCG
The DNA here is from genome assembly GCF_001423085.1 of Methylobacterium sp. Leaf125. Classification (GTDB taxonomy): domain Bacteria; phylum Pseudomonadota; class Alphaproteobacteria; order Rhizobiales; family Beijerinckiaceae; genus Methylobacterium. The sequence continues at coordinate 243,673 of NZ_LMNU01000001.1, forward strand.
CCGTTGGTCTTGGCGACCTTGCGCGGCGGCTTGCGGTAGCCGGTGGGCGGATCGGTGAGGACGTCGCGGTCCGGCTCGACCTGCGACGGCTCCGCGACCTCGGCGGAACGCAGGCCGAAGGGGTTCGACCAGAAGGAATTGCGATCGTCGTTCTCGCCCTCGGGCCGGCCCGGCTCGGTACGGCCCTGGGCGCTCGCGCGGCGGCCTCCGCGCATCTCGTCGATGGAGAGCGTCATGTTGTTGTCGTTCATCCGGCCCTGGGCGCCGCGGACGATCGGCTTCCGGGCCTCCTCGCGCTCCCGCTCCCGCTGGACGACCTCCGGATCCTTCGGCCACTGCGCCGAGGCTTCGGGCTGGCGCGGCGGCGGCAGCGACTTGCCGTCGAGCTTGGGCGGCATCACCAGGGGGGCACGCTCGCGGTAGGTGATCGCGGGCTTCTCGGGTTCGATCAGGCCGATGCTGCTGAGCGTGTCGCGCATGAACACGCCCTGCTGCGCCTGAGCGCTCCCGGCGGTCAGGATGCCTGCCACCACCAGCAAAGCCCGATGTCCGATCATGCTGTCCCCGCTCTCCGCCCGGTTGTGGGCCCCGGTTCCCCGAGCCCGGATGATCGCCTTGTGCCGCGATCTTGATCCGACCTCCTCGGCCTGACCCCGGTTTCAGGCGATCGTATGGCGCCTTGACCGCACTGCACCAGCCCAGCCGGCACAACGATCCCGGTTGTGGTTTACGGACCACAGGTCCGACGGAAACGACGGCGGAGCCTCAGAGCTCGGAACCGGTGCTCCGGGGGGCGGGCCGCAGGCTGTCGAGGATGAGGCCGACGACGCCCGCGACGATGGCCGCATCGGCGATGTTGAAGACGTACCAGGACCAGCTGCGCCAGTGCAGGTGCACGAAGTCGAACACCGCGCCGTAGGCCGCGCGGTCGATGGCATTGCCGAGGGCGCCGCCCGCAACGAGCCCGAGGGCCACGGCCAGCAGGCGCGAGTCCGCCCGTCGCATCCAGAGCGACAGGCCCAGGGCCGCGAGGCAGGACACCCCCACCAGCACCCAGCGGCCGATCCCGCCCTCCTGCTGGAACATCCCGTAGGAGACGCCCCGGTTCCACACCACGAGGAACTCGGCGAAGGGCGCGATCCGCCAGGGCTGCGTCAGCACCAGATCGGTGCCGAGATAGAGCCAGAGCTTCGAGGCCTGGTCGATGACCAGGGTGACGAGGAGCGCAACGAGGCCCAGGCGGGAGGGGGTCATGCGGGGGAAGTTGTCATGCGGGAGAAGGGGTCATGCGGGAGAGACCGTCATGCGGGAGAACCTCGCGCGCAGGGATGGGGCCTCCCCCCCCGGAAGGGGGGAAGGCAGGGGGCGGCGCCTGCGTCAGGCGGCGTTCGTGCCGGCATGCGCCGCGTCCCACTCGCGCAGGGCGCGGGCGTCGCGGGGCGTCACGTCGGGATAGTCCGGGTCGCTGCCGACCTCGGGCGTGACCCGCCAGGAGCGGGCGCATTTGCGGCCCTCGGCCGGGGCCGGCACCACGGCGACACCCCGCACGTCGTCGAGGCGGAACGCCTCGCTCGGGCCCTCGCCCGTCACGATGCGGAGGGCGGAGGTGATGCAGATATCGGCGAAGTCGACCCCCTCGACCACGGACCGCAGCTCCGCATCCGCGACGTAGACGGTGGGGGCCGCCTCCAGGCTCGCCCCGATGCGCTTGGCCGTCCGCTCGATCTCCAGGGCCCCGGTCACGACCCGGCGTACGCGACGGATCGTCTGCCAGCGGGCCGCGAGGGCGTCGTCCCGCCAGGCGGTGGGCGTCTCCGGCAGGGTCTGGAGGTGGACCGAGCCGGTCTCCGACGGGTAGCGGTCGAGCCAGGCTTCCTCCGCCGTGAAGGCCAGCACGGGCGCGAGCCAGATCGTGACCCGGCGGAAGGTCTCGTCGATGACCTGGAGGGCGGCGCGGCGCACCGGCGACGAGGCCGGGTCGCAGTAGAGCACGTCCTTGCGCACGTCGAAGTAGAACGCCGAGAGGTCGCCGGTCATGAAGCCGTTGAGGAGCGCCACCACCCGCTTGGTGTCGAAGGTGGCGTAGGCCTCGCGGATCTCGCCGTCGAGTTCGGACAACCGGTGCCGGATCAGCCGCTCCAGTTCGGGCAGCTCCGCGTGCGGGATCTCGGTGCCGGGCTCGAAATGCGCCAGCGATCCCAGCATCCAGCGCACCGAGTTGCGCAGCTTGCGGTAGGTCTCCGCGAAGGTCTTGATGATCTCCGGGCCGATGCGCAGGTCGTCCGCGTAATCGGAGGCCGCCACCCACAGGCGCAGGATATCGGCGCCAGAATCCTTGATGACGTTCTGCGGCGCGACGACGTTGCCCTTCGACTTCGACATCTTCAGGCCCTTGGGATCGAGAACGAACCCGTGGGTGAGGACGATGTCGTAGGGGGCGCGGCCGCGGGTGCCGGCGGATTCGAGCAGGGACGACTGGAACCAGCCGCGATGCTGGTCCGATCCTTCCAGGTACATCACCGTGTCGGTCCCGCCGTCGCGCTTGCGCGCGACGCCGGACAGGCCGGGGAACTGCTCGGGATCATCCAGCACGAAGGCGTGGGTCGAGCCGGAATCGAACCAGACGTCGAGGACGTCCGTGACCTTTTCGTAGTCCGCCGGATCGTAGTCGGGCGCCAGAAAGCGGGCACCGTCGGCATCCGTGAACCAGGCATCGGCCCCCTCGGCCTTGAAGGCGGCCTCGATGCGGGCGTTCACCGCCGCATCGCGCAAGACCTCGTGGGTGCCGCGCTTGACGAAGACGGTGATCGGCACGCCCCAGGCGCGCTGGCGCGACACCACCCAGTCGGGCCGGTTGGCGACCATGCCGTTGATGCGGTTCTTGCCCTGCGGGGGCACCCACTGGGTCTCGTCGATCGCCTTCAGCGCCACGTCCCGCAGGGTCTTCTCGCCGAGGGACGCGACCGGCCTGTCGAGGGCGATGAACCATTGCGGCGTGTTGCGGAAGATGACCGGCTTCTTCGAGCGCCAGGAATGCGGGTAGCTGTGCTTGAGCGTGCCGCGCGCCACCAGGGTGCCGGCCTCCGTGAGGGCGGCGATGACCGCCTTGTTGGCGTCGCCCTTCTCGCCCTTGTGGTTCAGAACGAGTTTTCCCGTGAAACCGGGAGCCTCCTCGGTCAGCGCACCGTCGGCATCCACGGTGTAGGGGATGCGGGTCTCGATGCCGCGCTGGGCGAGAGCCCGGCCGTTGGCCATCCAGACCTCGAAATCCTCGCGGCCATGGCTCGGGGCCGTGTGGACGAAGCCGGTGCCGGCCTCGTCGGTGACATGCTCGCCGTCGAGGAGCGGAACGGCGAAGTCGTAGCCGGGCAGGTGGCCGGCGAGCGGATGGCTCAGGGTCAGGCCGGCGAGTTCGGCCGGCGCGACGTCACGCAGCCGCTCGAAAGCCTCGACCCGGGCGCTCGCGAAGACCGAAGCCGCCAGGGCATCGGCGAGGAGGTAGCGGTCGCCGACCTTGGCCCAGTTGTCCTCCGCCGCGGCGGTGACGCGATAGAGCCCGTAGGCAACCTTCCGCGAATAGGCCACCGCCCGGTTGGCCGGCATCGTCCAGGGCGTGGTGGTCCAGATCACGACCCGGGCCGTCTCGAGGGCCTCCGTCGCCCCGCCGGTGATCCGGAAGGCGGCGAAGATCGCGTCGCTGACGACGTCCTCGTACTCGACCTCGGCCTCGGCCAGGGCCGTCTTCTCCACCACCGACCACATCACCGGCTTCGAGCCGCGATAGAGCTGGCCCGTCATCGCGAAGGTCATGAGTTCGCGGGCGATCGCGGCCTCGGCCGGGAACGACATGGTGACGTAGGGGTGGTCCCAGTCGCCGGTGACGCCGAGGCGCTTGAACTCCCCGCGCTGCACGTCGAGCCAATGGGCCGCGAAGGTCCGGCATTCCTGGCGGAACTCGATGACCGGCACGTCGTCCTTGTTGCGGCCCTTGGCGCGGTACTGCTCCTCGATCTTCCACTCGATGGGCAGGCCATGGCAGTCCCAGCCCGGCACGTAGTTGGCGTCGTAGCCGAGGGTGCCCTGCGCGCGGACGATGACGTCCTTGAGGATCTTGTTCAGCGCCGTGCCGATGTGGATGTTGCCGTTGGCGTAGGGGGGGCCGTCATGCAGCACGAATTTCGGCCGGCCGGCGGCCTGAGCCCGGATCTGGCCGTAGAGCCCGGTGGCGGCCCAGCGCTCCAGCAGCAGGGGCTCGCGCACCGGCAGGCCGGCCCGCATCGGGAAGTCGGTTTGGGGCAGGAACAGGGTCTTCGAGTAATCGCGCGCGGCGGCCGCGGCGGGAGAGGTCTGGTCGCTCATGGGCTGTCTGTGAGGTCTTCGGCGCGGGTCGGCGTTGAGGCGTTCGGCGGGCAGGACTGCCGCCGGGGCCGGCGGAATGGAGGCGAGACATCGCCCTCCCGGCCTTCGCATCGGTCCGCCGCGGCGGCCCTCAGGCGCAGGCCGGGCTCATAATTCGGGGCCGGGACGCGCTCGGCACGCCGAACCGCCCGCGTGGATCACCATCAACGCACATTCGGCGGCTTCTAGCAGCGGTGCAGGCGCGAGACCAGCGAGCTTTCCGCCACCGGCACACCGCGGGACGTTTCGAGGGGACCTTTTTCAAGCTCGGCCGTTGTCCCGCACGCGTTCGGGCGCCCCTCGCCTCGGCCGGGAACCGGCTCCGAGGGGCGACCGAGACGCGGCGTCATTGGGAGACACGATCATGAGAAAAGCTCTGCTCGCCGCCAGCCTCGTCCTGTCCGCCTTCGCCCTGTCGGGCGCGGCCGAAGCGCAGGGCCTGCCGGGCGGCATCCGCCGAGGCGCGGCCGAGGGCGACCGGGTCGCCGGTCCGGTGGGCGGCATCGTCGGCGGCGCCGTCGGCGGCGCGGTCGGGACCGTGAACGGGGCGCTCGGCATCGATCCGGGCCGTCGCGCCTACCGCACCCGCATGAAGTCCCGCCGCCACGCCCATCACCGCCGTCACCGCTGAGGCGGTGCGGGATCCCGTGGCCCGACCGCGCCGGCCGGCCGGCGGCGTCCACGGGATTCCTGGGCCAGCAGGATGAGCCCGGACCCGATGACGATGGACGCGCCGATCAGCGTCCATCGGTTCGGCACGTCGCCGAAGATCAGGTAGCCCAGCATCACCGACCAGAGCAGCTGGGTGTAGATGAAGGGGGCCAGCACGTTGGCCGGCGCCCGGGCATGGGCCAGGACCAGGAGCCAGTGCCCGAGGGTGCCGAACAGCCCGACCCCGATCAGGAGCGCCCAGGTGGCCCAGGCCGTCGGCGTGGTCCAGATCCAGGGCAGGAGCGGGGTCATCACCGCGAGCCCGGCCAGCCCCGAGTAGAAGACCGTCGTGGCCGTCGAATCGACGCTCGCGAGCTTGCGCGTGGTCAGCACGTAGAACGCGTAGCACAGCATGTTGCCGATGCTCAGGAGCACGGCGGGCTGGAAGGCGCCGACGCCCGGACGCACGATGACCAGGACGCCGAGGAAGCCGATCGCCACCGCCCCCAGGCGACGCGGCGACGACCATTCGCCCAGGAGCGGCCCCGCGAGCAGGGCCGCCATCAGCGGCGTCGCGAACTGGATCGACAGGGTCTCGGCGAGCTGGAGCTTGCGCAGGGCGAGGAAGTTGAGGGCCGTCGAGCCGAACAGCAGCAGCGAGCGCAGGACCTGGAGCGTGAGCCGGTTCGTCCGCGCCACCCCGGGCGTCCGGACCGGATTGAGGACCATCAGCACCAGCGAGACGTTCACCGCGTAGCGCATGAAGGTCGACAGCAGCGGATCGACGCCCAGGCCCGCCAGGGTCTTGGCCGAAGCGTCGAGGCAGGCGAAGAACGCCAGCGTGCCGCACATCAGCGCGATGCCGGCCAGGCGCCGGTTCGGGGGCGCGGCGCCCTCTGGTTGTGACCTCAACGACGTGATCCCGATCCGCGACGGCGTTCCGCCCGGTGTGAACGGCGCGGGGCCCAAGCTTTAAAGCAGGCGCGGGGCAGCGCACACCTGCGTGGGGATCGGGTCCGCCACGGCGACGGAGCATCGATCCGCGACGCGAAACCAGCTCGTTCGTAACCAGATGGTGACTCTCAGTTGCGATCGCGTCCGCGAATCGCCCGGCCTGCACGAAGTCTTATCGATGCCCGCTCAGGATCGCCGGCGAACGTCTCTGGCGGAGGGCCATCCATGGCGAAGACCATACCGTTGCTTGCGACCTTCGGGCTAATCTGCCTGATGGTTCTCCCCGCTCCGGGCATCCTGGGCCTGATGATCGGCCTCGGCTGCGCGATCACCATCGTGATCTGCGCCGCGATCTGGCTGTTCGACCGGGTCGCCACCCGCCTCGCCTTCTTCCTGGAACAGAGCAGCGAGCGCCTGTTCCGGCGCCGCCGGGCCGTGCATGCGGGCTCCGGCATGATGCGCAAGGCGAAGCCCCCGAAGGCCAAGGTCGCGGCGAAGGTCGCAGCCAAGGTCGCGTAGACCGCGGCGCGCGAGGGGGATCGGTTCGAGGGGGCGTGGTCCGGGGGTTGCCGGCGCTACAGCGCGTCCGGGACGGCCAGGCCGTCCGCCTCGTCCTCGTCCATCTCGGCATCGCCCTCGACCTCGTGACCGGTGACGCCGGAGGCTTCCGCGAGGTTGCGGGCGGCCTTGCGCAGGAGCTTGCGCAGGCGGCGCTTCTCCTTGCCGTCGAACCCGTCGAGGAGTTCGGCCTCGACCTCGTCCCACAGCCGCTCGATGGCGGCGGCCTTGGCGAGGCCCGTCTCGGTGAGGCGCACGCGGACGATGCGGCCGTCGCCGGCCTCGGCGCGGCGCTCGACGAACCCCAGGGCCGCGAGCCGCGAGATGGTCTTGGAGGCGGTCGGCGGACGCACCCGCAGGGTCGCGGCGAGGTCGCCCATCGTCATGGTCCCGGCCGCGGCAAGCGCCTGGACCACCTGTTCCTGTCCGGCGAAGAGATCGAGGCTGGCCAGCCGGTCGCCCACGCGGGAGCGGTGCAGGCGCGCGGCCTGGACCAGGGCCCAGCCCACGCTCTTGGCGCCCGGAGGCCGCAGGCGCTTGTCGGACTTGCTCATGCTCCGCTCGCCATCCGTGTCACCGCTCGTCTCGGGGAGCGACGCCATCACCGCGCGGGTCAAGCCCTCGCGGGGTTCGACCATCCCGCGCTCGTCAGCCGCCCGCATCGCTCGTGCCCTCTGCTCTCATACCCCGCGAACGATGGGCCCGCGCCGGTCAATCCGGGCACATCCACCGGCAACCGGGAACGTCCCTTCGTCCCGGGGCATGACCGGCCCGTATGAAGCTGGGATGACAGTGCCCGGCCCGGGGGCCCGAGCGGGCTGGAAAAGTCGGCTAAACGCCCGGTCGGTCCCGGGGCCCGCCCCGTGCCTGGACGAAGGCCGACCCCTCGACTAAGCCTTGCGCGACGGGGCGCACGCGTCCGCAGCGCGACTGTTCCCACACCAGGACCTTGTCCCGCGCCAGAACCTCCGACGACCACTCAGGAATCCATGAAGGCAGTCATCCTCGCAGGCGGTCTCGGCACGCGCCTCTCGGAGGAGACGGTGACCCGGCCCAAGCCCATGCTGGAGATCGGCGGCCGGCCGATTCTCTGGCACATCATGCAGATCTTCGCCGCCCACGGGGTGCGCGAGTTCGTGATCTGCCTCGGCTACAAGGGCTACGTCATCAAGGAGTTCTTCCTGAACTACCGGCTGCACCTGTCCGACGTGACGGTCGACATCGGGCGCGGCCACGTGGACTTCCACCGCAGCACCGCCGAGGACTGGCGCGTCTCGCTGATCGAGACCGGCGAGACCACGATGACGGGCGGGCGCCTCAAGCGGGTGCGCGACTATCTCGGCGACGACGACTTCTTCATGACCTACGGCGACGGCGTCGCCGACGTGGACCTGACGGCCCTGGCGGCCTTCCACCGGGCGCACGGCAAGCTCGCCACCCTCACGGCGGTGACGCCGCCGGGCCGCTTCGGGGCGCTGGAGCTGGAGGACGGCACGGTGCGGCGCTTCCGGGAGAAGCCCGCCGGGGACGGGGCGACGATCAACGGCGGCTTCTTCGTGCTCTCGCCGCGGGTGCTCGACCGGATCGCCGGCGACGCCACCGTCTGGGAGGCGGAGCCCCTGGAGGGCCTGGCCGCCGACGGGCAGCTCGCGGCCTACGTCCATGCGGGCTTCTGGCAGGCCATGGACACCCTGCGCGACAAGAACCACCTCGAAGCCCTGTGGGCGGGGGACGCGCCGCCCTGGAAGTGCTGGTAGTCTGGCGCCAGCGAAGATCGTTTCCGGAGATCGTTTCAGAGCGTGCAGCCCTCGCCCTTCCCGCAGCCCTCGCCCTTCCCCTTGCCGCGCACGCGCGGCCCGAATCCCGATCCCGCCTTCTGGGCCGGGCGGCGGGTGCTCGTCACCGGCCATACCGGCTTCAAGGGCGGCTGGCTCTGCCTGTGGCTGGAGCGCCTCGGCGCCCGGGTGAGCGGGCTGGCCCTGGCCCCCGACAGCACCCCGAGCCTGTTCGCGACGGCCGGCCTCGGCACCGGCCTCGACTCGCACCTCGCCGACATCCGCGACCCGGCGGCGGTGCAGGCCTGCGTCACCGCCACGGCCCCGGAGGTCGTCATCCACATGGCGGCCCAGGCCCTGGTGCGCGCCTCCTACCGCGACCCGCTGGCCACCTATGCCACCAACGTGATGGGCACCGCCCACGTGCTGGAGGCGGTGCGGGCGACGCCCTCCGTCCGGGCCGTCGTGGTGGTGACGAGCGACAAGGCCTACGCGAACCAGGAATGGCCCTGGGGCTACCGCGAGACGGAGGCCCTCGGCGGGCACGACCCCTACAGCAGCTCCAAGGGCTGCACCGAGCTGGTGGCGGCGGCCTACCGGGCCTCGTTCCTCGCCCAGCGGGATTGCCGGCTCGCCACCGCCCGGGCAGGCAACGTCATCGGCGGCGGCGACTGGTCGGAGGACAGGCTCGTGCCGGACATCGTCCACGCCTTCGCGCGGGGCGACTCGGTGGAGATCCGCGCCCCCCACGCGACGCGGCCCTGGCAGCACGTGCTCGAGCCCCTGAGCGGTTACCTCCGCCTCGCCGAATGCCTGTCGGGGGCGGACGGGGCGCGCTACGCCGAGGCCTGGAACTTCGGCCCGGCCGACGAGGATTGCCGGCCCGTGGCCCATCTCGTCGACGCCCTCGCCCAGGCCTGGGGCTCCGAGGCCCTCTGGCACCTGTCGGAGGCGATCCACCCGCACGAGGCGACCTTCCTCAAGGTCGATTCGGCCAAGGCCCGCACCCATCTCGGCTGGGACCGGCGCCTGCGCCTCGATGCGGCCCTGGCCTGGACCGCGGCCTGGCACCGGGCCCAAGCCGGCGGGGCTTGCGCCCGCGACCTGACCCTGGCGCAGATCGGCGCCTACGAGGCGCTCGCCGCATGATGGCCCCGACCCCGACCCCGACCCCGCCTCCGGCCCGAAGCTGCCGCGCCTGCGGGGCGCCCCTGCACCGGAGCGTGGCCGATCTCGGCCTGTCGCCCCTGGCCAACGCCTACGTGCCGGCCGACCGCGCCGATCGGGGCGAGAGTTTCCATCCCCTCCACGCCTTCGTCTGCGAGGCCTGCTGGCTGGTGCAGCTCGAGGCCTTCGAGACGCCGGAGGCGATCTTCTCGGACTACGCCTACTTCTCCGGCTTCTCCGCCGGCTGGCTCGCCCATGCGAAGGCCTACGTCGCGGCCATGCAGGCGCGCTTCGGTCTCGGGCCGGACAGCAAGGTCGTGGAGGTGGCGAGCAACGACGGCTACCTGCTGCGCGCCGTCGTGGCCCGCGGCATCCCGGCCCTCGGCGTCGAACCGGCCGCCAACGTGGCGGCGGTGGCGCGCGCGCACGGCATCCCCACCGCGGTGGCGTTCTTCGGGGCGGAGACCGCCCGGCGTCTCGCGGCGGAGGGCCACGCCGCCGATCTCATGGCGGCCAACAACGTGCTGGCGCACGTGCCCGACATCCACGACTTCGTGGAGGGCTTCCGGATTCTCCTGAAGCCCGAGGGCGTCGCCACCTTCGAGTTCCCGCACCTCCTGCGGATGATCGCGGAGCGCCAGTTCGACACCATCTACCACGAGCACTTCTCGTACCTTGCCCTCGGGGTCGTCTCGGGGATCCTGGAGGCGCACGGCCTGCGGGTCTTCGACGTGGAGGAATGGCCGACCCATGGCGGCTCCCTCCGGGTCTTCGCCTGCCACGCGGCGGCCGCCCACCCGCAGGGTCCGGCCGTGGCCCGGGTGCTGGCGGCGGAGCGTGCCGGGGGCCTGTTCGACGCGAGCGGCTACGCCGCCTTCGCGGAGGACGTGGTGCGCATCAAGTGCACCACCCTCGCCTTCCTGGCGGAGCTGCGGCTGACGGGGAAGACCGTCTGCGCCTATGGGGCGGCGGCCAAGGGCAACACCTTCCTGAATTACTGCGGCATCGGTCCCGAGCTGGTGCGGGCCGTGGCCGACCGCTCGCCGCACAAGCAGGGCACGCTCCTGCCGGGGAGCCGCATCCCGGTGGTCGCACCGGAGGCCCTCCTGGCACGGCGGCCGGACTACGTCCTGATCCTGCCCTGGAACCTGAAGGACGAGATCGCCGGCGAGATGGCCGCCATTCGGGATTGGGGCGGGCGCTTCGTCACCGCGATCCCGCGCCTCGCGGTGTTCTGAGCCCATGCGCTTCGAGGCCCTGCCGCTCGCCGGCGCGTACCGGATCGTCCCGGAACCCCATGCCGACGCGCGCGGCTTCTTCGCCCGCACCGCCTGCGCGGAGGATTTCGCCGCGCGGGGCCTCGTCGGCGCCTTCGCGCAGTCCAGCATCTCCTACAATGCCCGGCGCGGCACCGTGCGGGGCCTGCACTTCGCCGCCGAGCCCCACGCGGAGACCAAGCTCGTGCGCTGCACGGCCGGCGCGATCCACGACGTCCTCGTCGACCTGCGGCCGGATTCCGCCACCTACCTCCGGTCCTACGGGGCCGAGCTCAGCGCCGGGAACCGCCACGCCCTCTACATTCCGGCGGGCTTCGGCCACGGCTTCCAGGCGCTCAGCGACGGCGCGGAAGTGCTCTACATGATCGACCGTCCCTACGTGGCCGGCAGCGCCCGGGGCCTGCGCTGGAACGATCCGAGCCTCGACGTCGCCTGGCCGGAGCCCGTCACGGTGATCGCCGAGCGCGATCTCGCCTATCCCGACTGGGTGCGGTGAGGGAGCGCGTCCTCGTCACGGGTGCGGCCGGCTTCGTCGGCCACCACGCCGTGAAGGCCCTGCGGGCGCGCGGGTTCGCGGTTCACGGCGTCGGGCGTGCCGCCTCTGCCGAGGCGGGCTGGCACGCCGCCGACCTGCTCGTCCCCGAGGAACGGCGCGCGCTGCTGGCGCAGGTCCGGCCGAGCCACCTCCTCCACCTCGCCTGGGATGCCGAGCCCGGCCGCTACTGGACCTCGGCGCGCAACCTCGACTGGGCCGCGGCCACCCTGGATCTCGCCCAGGCCTTCGCGGCCTCGGGGGGCCGACGGTTCGTGGGGGTCGGCACCTGCGCCGAGTATGCGTGGGGCGCGGCCCGCCTCGACGAGGCGACGACGCCCTGCCGGCCCGCGACGCTCTACGGCGCCGCCAAGGACGGGACGCGGCGTATCCTGGAGGCGTTCGCCGGGCAGACCGCGATGCGGTTCGCCTGGGGTCGGCTGTTCTACCTCTACGGGCCCGGCGAGCGTCGCGGGCGGCTGGTCCCGGACGCGCTCCAGGCGCTGACCGCCGGTACGGCGTTCCCGACCTCGCACGGGCTCCAGCGCCGCGACTTCCTGCACGTCGCGGATGCCGCCGCGGCCCTGGCCGCCCTGGTGGCGGGGGACGTGACCGGGCCGGTGAATATCGGCTCGGGCACGGCGATCCCAGTGCGGACGCTCCTCGAAGGGCTCGCCGCCCGGATCGGGGGCGCCGAGCACCTGGATTTCGGGGCCCGTCCCCTGAGCCCGACCGAGCCACCGGTCATCGAGGCCGGGACCCGCATCCTGACGGAGACCGTGGGGTTCCGGCCGCGCTTCGACCTGGCACGGGGCCTCGACGACACCGTGGCGTGGTGGCGGGCCCAGGGCCAGCCGCCGGCCTGACCGCTCAGGGCCTCAGCAGGGCAGCAGGCCCCTGAGCTGGGACAGGATGTCCTCGCCGGTGCAGGGCCGGGCGATGAACTTGGCTCCCTTCGGCATCCGCTCGGGATCGGGGGCAGCGCGCCCCGAGACGATCACGATCGGCAGCTGCGGCCGGGCCTCGGACACCGCGGTCGCGAGTTCGAAGCCGTTGGTCTTGCCGGACAACTCGACGTCCGTGATCAGGCCGCAGATGTCGGGGCGGGCCTGGATGATGCCGAGGGCCCGCTCGGCCGAGGCGCATTGCACGGTCTCGTATCCGCCATTCTCGAGAACGTCGCCGAGGTCCATGATCGTCAGGGCCTCGTCCTCCACCAGCAGGATCACCGGCCGGTCGTCGTTCGCCTTCGCCTCATCCACCACGATGCACCCTCCAGCCTGTCTGGCCGCGGGCCCCGCCCGGGACCGGGACCCGCGCGTGAAGCCCGGGGGCCCGCACGGCACGATCAGGGTCTCCGGGGATCCTGGACACTTCGGGGATCTTGGACACGGGGCCAGCGCAACGTCATCCCAACGAGCGACGCGGGCGTGGGTTGCACCGGATGCAGGGTCCCGCCGTCAGGAGGCCACGGCCCGCACCACCGTCCGCATGGCGTCGAGAAGCTCGGCCAGATCCTGCGCCGGGATGGTGAGGGCCGGCGTCAGGTAGACGATGTCGCCGAAGGGGCGGACCCAGGTGCCCCGCGCCAGGAAGCGGCGCTTCAGGTCGGCCAGGTCGGGGGCCTGGCGGAACTGCACCACCCCGATCGCCCCCAGGACCCGGATGTCGGCGACGTGCGGCAGCCCGCGCAGGGGTTCGAGGCCGTCCGCCAGGGCCCCCGCGAGGGCCGCGGCCTGGTCGAGGCGCGGCTCGCGCGCGAACAGGTCGAGGCTGGCATTGGCCGCCGCGCAGGCGAGCGGGTTGGCCATGAAGGTCGGCCCGTGCATGAGGGCGGCGCCGGGATCGTCGGCGAGGAAGCTCTCGAACACGGCCCCGGTGGCCACCGTGGCAGCCAGCGCCATCGTGCCCCCGGTGAGCGCCTTCGACAGGCACAGGATGTCCGGCACGATGCCGGCCTGGGTGCAGGCGAACAGGGTGCCGGTGCGCCCGAACCCGGTGAAGATCTCGTCGGCGATGAGCGGCAGGCCGTGGCGCCGCGCGAGCCGGGCCACGGTCGCCAGCACCTCGGGGGGGTGCATCCGCATGCCGCCGGCGCCCTGCACCAGGGGCTCCACGATCACGGCCGCCAGGGTCTCGCGCGCGGCCGCCAGGGTCGCGTCGAGGGCGGCGGCCTGCGCCGCCGTCCGGGGCAGGTCGCAGAAGACCTGGGTCGGCAGGTAGGCGCCGAAGCGCCGGTGCATGCCCTCGTCGGGGTCGCAGACCGACATCGCCCCGAGGGTGTCGCCGTGATAGCCCTCGCGGAAGGCCAGGATGCGGGTGCGCCCGGCGACCCCCCGGTTGATCCACATCTGCACCGCCATCTTCAGGGCGACCTCCACGGCCACCGAGCCGGAATCGGTGAAGAAGACGTGGTCGAGATCGCCCGGGAGCAGGGCCGCGAGGCGCGCGGCCAGCCGCTCCGCCGGGGCGTGGGTGAGCCCCCCGAACATCACGTGCGGCATCGCCTCGAGCTGCGCGGCCACGGCCGCCCGGATGTGGGGATGGTTGTAGCCGTGGGCTGCCGTCCACCACGAGGCGATGCCGTCGATCAGTTCGCGCCCGTCGGCGAGGACGATGCGCGACCCGTGCGTGCGCACGGCCTCCAGCGGCGGGGCCGCCCCCCGCATCTGTGTGTAGGGCCGCCAGAGATGTTGGATGTGCGGGCTGTCCATGACCCGCAGGGGATGGGCCGGCGCAGACCCCGGGTCAAGGCGGGGCGCGATGCTCCGCGTGGGACCCGGGATCATTCGGCATGAGGTTTAGTTTGTGAAATATATTGATATCCTGACATATATAACAGTATAGTTAGATATATTCCAATATACGCGACGGATATTGTTATAAAGTCAAGACTATCCTACGGCAGATCGACCCCCGACCAGGAGCGATCATGTCCCGTCAGGCCCGACGTCATCACCGCATCTCGTCCTGCGTCCGGAAACCTGCGGGTCCGGCCGCATGGATCTCGCCATGGACCTCGCCATGGATCTCGACGCGGTGGATTTCGGCGGGATGGATCTCGGGGGCCGCGCTCCTGCTCCAGGCCGGGCCGACGGCCGCGCAGCAGCCCGATTTCTCGTCCGTCGCCCTCGATGAGATCCGGGTCGCGGGCGACGGCGGGGCGGTGATCGGCTACCAGCCCCGGCGCACGAGCTTCGGAGCGGGGTCCGACACGGCCCTCCTCGACACACCGGCCAACATCGCCATCGTGCCGAACGCCGTGCTGCGCGATCAGCGGGTGCTGAGCCTCGACGAGGCCCTGCGCAACGTCAGCAGCGTGGTGCAGACCAACAGCCTCGGCGGCACGCAGGAGGCCGTCATCCGGCGCGGCTTCGGCTTCTCCCGTGACAGCTCGATCCTGCGCGACGGGCGCCGCACGGTTCTGCAGCAGAACTTCAACCATGCCATCGAGCGGGTCGAGGTCCTGAAGGGTCCGGCCTCGCTCCTCTACGGCATCTCGGATCCCGGCGGCCTGATCAACCTCGTCTCGAAACGTCCGGACTTCACGCCTCGCGGCTCCCTCGACCTGACCGGGACGAGCTTCGGCGGCGGTCTCGTCCAGGCCGACCTCACCGGCCCGATTCAGGACACCAACCTCGCCTACCGGGTCGTCGGCGATTTTCAGGACTACGCCTACTGGCGCAATTTCGGGCAGATCCGCCGGCAGGTCGTCGCCCCGTCGCTGACCTGGCGCGGTGACGACACCACCGTGACGGTGGGCTACGAATTCACGCACTACGCCATCCCCTTCGACCGGGGCACGACCTTCGACCGGCGCACCGGGCGCGCCCTTCGCGTGCCCCGCGACCGCCGCTTCGACGAGCGCGTCAGCAAGGTGGACGCCGAGAGCCATCTCGCCACGATCGATGTCGACCACAGGTTCGACGCGGATTGGAGGCTTCACTTCGGCTACAGCTATTCGCGGCTCGGCTACGACGACAACCAGATCCGACCCGTCGCCTACAATTCCGACACGCGCCTCCTGACGCGCCGGGCGGACGCGACGCGCGGCGGGGATTTCGAGGCCCACGTGGCCCGCCTCGACCTGACGGGGCGCTTCGAGACCTTCGGCCTGCGCAACGATCTCCTTGCCGGGGCGATGGTCGAGCGGATCGACTATTATCGGAAGACCAGCGTGCGGGGACCGAACGTCGGCGGGTTCGACCCGTTCGACCCCGTCTACGGCCTGATGGGCGCCTCCGACCGGGTCTCGCTGGCGGCCAGCAACAACCGCGACCGACTCAGCAACACCAGCCTCTATCTTCAGGATTCGCTCCACCTCACCGACCGGCTCATCCTGGTGGGCGGGATCAGCGCCCAGATCTACGACCAGCTCGCCTATGAGGGCCGCCCCGCCGTGATCTCGACCGCCATCGACGGCGTGAAGCCGGTGCCGCGGGCCGGGCTCGTCTACAAGCTCGCGCCCAATCTCTCGCTCTATGGAAGCTACACGCAGTCCTTTCGCCCCAACGTCACCGACCTCGATGTGACCGGGGCGCTGCTGCCGGAAGAGGGGACGGCCTACGAGGTGGGGGTCAAGGCGGAGGTCGCCGACGGCCTCCTGATCACCGGCGCGATGTTCGATGCCGAGAAGAGCAACGTGCTGATCACCCAGGTGATCGACGGCACCCGCTTCGGCTCGACCGCGGGCAAGGTGCGCTCGCGTGGCTTCGAACTCGATTTCGCGGGGCAGATCCTGCCCGACTGGGCCGTGATCGGCAGCTACGGCTTCACCCAGGCGGTCGTCACCGAGGATCCGGTGCTCGCCGGCAAGCAGCTCCAGAACACGCCGCGCGTCACGGCCTCGCTGTTCCTCACCCACCAGCTCGGCGCCGTCGCCGACGCGACGGCGTTCGGCTCGACCCTCCTCGGCCCTGGCTTCCTGGAGGCCGGGTTCGGCAGCCGCTACGTCGGGGGCCGCCCCGGAGACGCGGCCAACAGCTTCACCATGCCGGACTACGTGGTCTGCGACGCGTTCCTGTCTTACCGGACCCAAGTGAACGGCCTGCCGACCACTCTGCAGCTCAACCTGAAGAACCTGTTCGACGAGACCTATTATCCCTCGGCCGGCGCCAGCAACCTGCTGGTGGCGGTGGGCGAGCCCTTCCAGGCCCTGGTCACCGCCCGCGTCGCCTGGTGAGCGGGCGCACCGAAGCCGGGCGGGATGCCGGGTCACCACAGACTCTGATACCGGGACGAACCGGCCGGTCTGATCTTGCGTTCACTGCACGAGATCCAAGAATCATTCTAGAACTCGACTTCTCTTCTGTTTTTGAATGCTTCTAATATTGGCATTCACAATGGAAATTCCGCGGGGGAGCCGGTAGAGGTACCGGCTTCTCCGCACGGACCCGTCATGCCTTCCGCTCCCCGCCCGTTCGCCGCCACGCGGCGGCCCCTGCCGACCGGCCTTCTCCTACTCCTCGCCACCGGGACCGCCGTGCAGGCCCAGGGCGCTTCGGACCAGGCGGCGTCGCCGTCCGCCGTCACCCTCGAGGAACTCAGCGTGGCCGGTCTGGGCAACGGACTCGCCACCGTCGGCTACCAGCCCAGGCGCTCGACCTTCGGGGCGGGCGCCGACACCGCGATCCTCGACACGCCGGCCAACATCGCCGTGGTCTCCGCCGGGGTGCTGCGCGACCAGCGCGTGATCTCGCTCGACGAAGCCCTGCGCAACGTCAGCGGCATCGCCCAGACCAACAGCGTCGGCGGCACGCAGGAGGCGGTGGTGCGGCGCGGCTTCGGCACCTTCCGCGACGACTCGATCCTGCGGGACGGCCGGCGCACCGTGCTGCAGCAGAACTTCAGCTACGCCATCGAGCGCGTGGAGGTGCTCAAGGGCCCGGCCTCGCTCCTCTACGGCATCACCGACCCGGGCGGCCTGATCAACCTCGTCTCGAAGCGGCCCGAGTTCACCGCGCACGGCTCGCTCAACCTCACGGGGACGAGTTTCGACGGCGGCCTCGTGCAGGGCGATCTCACCGGACCGATCGCGGGCACCAACCTCGCCTACCGGATGGTGGCCGACCTCCAGAGCTACGCCTACTGGCGCAACTTCGGCCATCTCGGCCGGCAGGTCGTGGCCCCCTCGCTGACCTGGCAGGGCGACGACACCACCGTGACGGTGGGCTACGAGTTCGGGCATTACCGCGTGCCCTACGACCGCGGCACGATCTTCGATCCCCGCACCGGGCGCGCCTTGCGGGTGCCGCGGGACCGGCGCTTCGACGAACGTTCGAGCGAGCACGCGGCCACCAGCCATCTCGCCACCCTCGACGTCGACCACCGCTTCGACAACGATTGGAAGCTCCACTTCGGCTACACCTACTCCCATCTCGGCTACGACGAGGACCAGATCCGGCCGGTCACCTATGTCCCGGCCACCGGCCTCCTCACCCGCCGGGCCGACGGCACCCGCGACGCGGACTTCAACGCCCACGTCGCCCGCCTCGACCTGACCGGCAGCTTCGACACCGCCGGCCTGCGCCACGACCTCCTGGCCGGCGTGACCTACGAGAACATCGATTACGGCCGGCCCGACATCATCCGGGGTCCGAACCGGGCGGGGTTCAACCCGTTCCGGCCGGTCTACGGCACCCTCGCGGCGGTGCCGGTGATCTCGCCCGCCGACAGCAACCTGCGCGAACGCTTAGTGAATACCAGCCTCTATCTGCAGGACTCCCTGCACCTCGGCGACCAGTGGATCCTGGTCGCCGGGGTCAGCACGCAGATCTTCGACCAGTTCGGCGCCAAGGGGACGCCGGCGGTGGCCTATACCGACATCGACGGGGTCCGCGTCCTGCCGCGGGTCGGCCTCGTCTACAAGCTCGCCCCCCATCTCTCGCTCTACGGCAGCTACGCGCAGTCCTTCAAACCCAACACCTCGCTGGCCAACATCGTCGGAGCCCTGCCACCCGAGGAGGGGGAGTCCGTCGAAGTCGGCGTGAAGGCGGAGATCGCGGCCGGCCTGACCGTCACGGGGGCGATGTTCGACATCGACAAAGCGAACGTGCTGGTGACGCAGGTCAACGGCCAGGGCCTCACCGTGGCGACCACCGCCGGCAAGGTGCGCTCGCGCGGCTTCGAGCTCGACGTCGCCGGTCAGATCCTGCCCGACTGGGCGGTGATCGCCAGCTACGGCTTCACCCAGGCCGAGGTCACCCAGGATCCGGTGCTGGTGGGCAAGCAGCTCCTGAACACCCCGCGGGTCACCGCCTCGGCCTTCCTCACGCACCAGTTCGGGGCCGTCGCCGAGCCGGCGGAGTTCGGCGCGACGCGGCTGGGCGCCGGCTTCCTGGAAGCGGGCTTCGGGGCACGCTACGTCGGCGTCCGCCCAGGGGACGCCGCCAACAGCTTCGCTCTGCCGGACTACGTCGTCTGCGACGCGTTCCTCGCCTACAACACCCAGGTGAACGGCTTGCCGACCACGCTCCAGCTCAACCTCAAGAACCTGTTCGACCGCACCTATTACCCCTCGTCGGGGGGCAGCAACCTGCTGGTGGCGGTGGGCGAACCCTTCCAGGCCCTGGTGACCGCACGGGTGGCGTGGTGAGGTACCTGCGCGCCGTCCTGTTCCAGTTGCACTGGCTGCTGGGGCTCGGGGCGGGGCTGATCCTGGCCGTGGCGGGCGTCACCGGTGCGCTCCTCAGCTACGAGGACGCCATCGGCGAGGCCTTCGACGCGGACCTGATCCGCGTCGCCCCCCGGTCGGGGGATCCGCTCACGCCGGACGCCCTCCTGGCCCGCTTCCATGCCCAACGGCCCGACACGGTGGCGAACCTGACGCTCTCGGCCGAGCCCGCCACCGCCGCGATCGTACGGCTCGGGCGCGATCCCGCCACCGGCCAGCGGCCGCCCGCCCTCTACCTCGACCCCTATGACGGCACGGTGCGGGGCGCTGCGCGGACGGAGGAGGCCTTCGCGACCATCCGGCGCCTCCATCGCTGGCTGCTCCTGCCCGGCGACGGCAAGGGCTGGGGCCGGACCCTGACCGGCGCGAGCGTCGTCGCGCTCCTCGTCCTCCTCTGCACCGGTCTCTACCTGCGCTGGCCGAAGGTGATGTCCCTGCGGATCTGGCTGAAGCCCCATCTCCGGCAATGGGGCCGGCCGACCTACTGGTCGCTGCACGCGGTGGCCGGAACCTGGGTGCTGCCGGTCTACCTCGTCATCGCCCTGAGCGGGCTGTGGTGGTCCTTCGACGGCTATCGCGAGGTCGTCTCCGCCCTCCTCACCCGCGGCGAGACCATCACACGGATGGCGGATGGCAAGCCACCGGCGGAGAAGACGAACGGGCCGGCCGCCGGCCGGCGGGATGCCGCGGCGAAGGGCGAGGCTGCAGGTGGGGGCCGTCGGAAGGATGAGGGGCTGGGCAGCGCAGGAGCGCCGTCCCTCGACGCGGCCTGGTCGGCCTTCCGTACGGCGGATGACGGACACTTCACCCGTGCCACCCTGCTCCTGCCCGCGGGCCTCAGCGGGCCGGTGCGCATCCGCTCCGAGAATCGGAACGGCTGGCGCGACGACACACGGATCGAAGCGGCCAGTGCACGCATCCTCGTGCGCGAGATCGGAGGGGAGCGCCCGCTCGGCGTCCGCATCGCCGGCAACATGCTCGACGTGCACAGCGGGCGCATCTTCGGGCCCCTCGGCCCCCCGGTCTTCCTCGTCGCGGCCCTGACGATGCCGCTGTTCCTCGTGACGGGGCTACTGCTCTACATCGGGCGCCGCGCGGCGAAGGCGCGGCGGCGCGTGCAAGCGGGGGCGAACCCCACCGCGACCTCCGCACTCAGCCCGCGCGCTTGACCCTCCGACCGGTTTTCGACAGGTTCCGCCGCCACAGCTCCCGACCCCGACCGCTGCAACTCCTGAGATCCGATGTCGTCTGGCGACGAATCCGCCGTTCCGCCCGCCGCATCCGCGCCCGAGCGACGCTTCACGATCTGCCGCGAGGACGAGCTGGTGCCGCCCGCGATCGCCGGTGCCATCGCGGCGATCGGGAATTTCGACGGGGTGCATCTGGGTCACCGGGCCCTGATCGCCGCCGTGCGGGAGACCGCGCGGGAGGCCGCCCGCCCGGCGGTTGCCCTCACCTTTGAGCCGCATCCGCGCGCCTATTTCGCGCCGCATCTCCCCATGTTCCGCCTCACAGACGCGGACGCCAAGGAGATCGTCTTCGCCCATCTCGGCCTCGACGGGCTCATCGTGCGCCGCTTCGACGCCACCCTGGCGGGCACCGGCGCGCGCGACTTCGTCGAGGGGCTGCTGGTGCGCGACCTCGGTGTTGCGGGCGTCGTCATCGGCCACGACTTCCATTTCGGCCGAGGTCGCGAGGGCACCCCGGCGCTCCTCGCCGATCTCTGCGCGCAAGCGGGCCTGAGTTGCCGGATCATCCCTCCTGTCGCCCTGAGCGCGGGCGCGGAGCCGGTCTCGTCGAGTGCGATCCGCGCGGCCCTTACCGAGGGTGCGGTGGCGCGAGCCAACGCGCTCCTCGGCTATCGCTGGTTCGTCTCAGGCGAGGTCCGCCACGGCGACAAGCGCGGACGCACCCTCGGCTATCCCACCGCCAACGTGGCGCTGCCCGCCTGCAATCTCGCCCACGGCATCTACGCGGTCCGGGTGCGCCTGCCCGACAGCCGGGTGAAGGACGGGGTCGCCAGCTACGGCCGGCGCCCGACCTTCGATGATGGCGCCCCGCTCCTCGAGGTCAATCTGTTCGATTTCTCCGGCGACCTCTATGGCCAGACGATCGCAGTGGAGTTCCTGGAGTATCTCCGCGGGGAGGTCCGCTTCGACGGAGCGGAGGCCTTGATCGCTCAGATGCATCGCGACGCGGCCGAGGCCCGTCGGATCACCGCCGAGAATGCCGTCCCCTCGATGCTCGACGCCTGAGGCCACGCCTATTCGGCATCGTCCTCGGTCTCCGGCGTGCGATTGGGCCAGGTTACGATCCGATCGAGGAGTTCGTCGGCGGTGAACTCCTCCTCGTTGCCGGAGACGCGGCCACGCACGGAGATGCCGGCCTCGTGCACGCTGGCCGCGCGGCCTGAAACCAGCGGATGCCAAGCATAGAGATCGCGGCCTTCGCGGATCAGGCGATAGGCGCAGGTCGGCGGCAGCCACGGGATCGTGCGCACCGCCTCGGGCGTCAGGCGCACGCAGTCGGGCACCCGCTTCTGGCGGCGTGCGTAGTCGCGGCAGCGGCAGCCATGGCCGTCGAGGAGGGTGCAGCCGACATCGGTGTGGTAGACCTCCGCCGTATCCTCGTCCTCGAGCTTGAGGAGGCAGCAGCGACCGCAGCCGTCGCACAGGCTCTCCCACTCGACCGGGGACATCGCCTCCAGGCTCTTGGTCCGCCAGAACGGCTCGGCGGTCGGGGAAGCCGGGAGATTGGAACGGGCGGTTTCGGGGAAGGCCTGCTGCGTTTGAGAACGCGCGGCCGAGCGGTCCCGCATGGGGAACACCTTGGGCTGGGAGCGGCGAGGATCCGGATGATCCGCTCCTGTGCCGCAACGCGGCCCCGGGAGCAAGCGTTGCCGGCGCACGGCATGACGCCGCGCCGCGTCGGGAGGCGCCACGCCACCACGCCGCCCCATTCCAGCATCAAGGTTAAGAACAGGTTATGGCCTGCGGCGGCGGGACGCTTGCCCTTGTCGGGCGTTCCCGCGAACGAAGCCTCGCGGCCGGGCGCGGGTGTTGTTAGGATCGCGCGGGCCGGCGTCGTGCCGGAACCGGGTGCGGAAGGACTGGAACTCAGGTGCGCCTGCCCAAAGCGACCTCCCTCACGACACGGATCAAGCACGCCGCCCTCGCCTTCGACGCCTGGGTGAACGCGAGCCTGTACGACGGCGGCCGCACGGCGGGAGAGACCTACGAGCGCTTCCAGGAGCGCATGAACGTCTTCTCGGTGCGGGGCTGGAAACGCTTCGCCCTCGACCTGACCAGCGAGGCGGTGACCCTCGGTACGGGTGGCGCGGTCCTGATGCTTGCCCTGGCGCAGCCGGCCTTCAACCTGACCAGCGACAACTGGCTGAAGGCCCAGGACCTCGCCGTGACCTTCCTCGACCGCTACGGCACCGAGGTCGGACGGCGCGGCATCAAGCACGACGATTCACTGAAACTCGACGATTTTCCAGACATCATGATCAAGGCGCTGGTCTCCACCGAGGACCGGCGCTTCTACGAGCATTGGGGTATCGACCCCATCGGAACCGCCCGCGCGCTCGTGTCGAATTCGCGCGGCGGCGGCAACACCCAGGGCGGCTCGTCGATCACCCAGCAGCTCGCCAAGAACCTGTTCCTCACCAACGAGCGCTCCCTCGAACGCAAGATCAACGAGGCCTTCCTGGCGCTCTGGCTGGAGAGCCACCTCTCCAAGAACGAGATCCTGAAGCTCTACCTCGACCGTGCTTACATGGGCGGCGGCACCTTCGGCGCCGTGGCGGCGGCGGATTACTATTTCGGCAAGCCGCTCAAGGACATCACCCTGGCCGAGGCCGCGATGCTCGCGGGCCTGTTCAAGGCGCCGACCAAGTACGCCCCCCACGTGAACCTGCCGGCGGCCCGCGCCCGCGCTGGCGACGTGCTGCACAACATGGTCGAGGCCGGCTTCCTCACCGAGGGCCAGATCCAGACCGCCCTGCGCAACCCCGCAACACCAGTGACCCGGACCCGCGACATCACAGCGGACTACTATCTCGACTGGGCCTTCGGCGAGATCAAGCAGATGGCCGATGCCGGTCGCTTTCGCAGCGACCGCGTCCTCACCGTGAAGACGCCCCTCGACCTGACCATCCAGCGCCGGGCCGACGAGGTGGTGCAGAACACGCTGCGCCGCTTCGGAGACCAGTACGAGGTCGACGAAGCCGCCATGGTGATCCTCGATCCAGACGGGGCCCTGCGGGCGATGGTCGGCGGTGCCGATTACGGCGAGAGCCAGTTCAACCGCGCCACCGACGCCCTTCGCCAGCCCGGCTCATCGTTCAAGCCCTACGTCTATGCCGCCGGTCTCGCTTCAGGCCTGTATCGCCCGGACACCCGTGTCGTCGATCGGCCCGTCTGCATCGGCAACTGGTGCCCGCAGAACTATGGGCGCTCGTTCTCGGGTGCCACGACGCTCACCGTCGCAGTGGCGAAATCCATCAATACCATCCCGATTCAGGTGTCGATCGCCCTGGGCAAGGCGATGGGCATCTCCCACGAAGCCCGGGCGGCGGCCGCCGGGCGCAAGAAGATCATCGAGATGGCCCACGCCATGGGCATCACCACCCAACTGACCGATTCCGTCTCCCTGCCGATCGGCTCAGCGGAGGTGAACGTCATCGACCAGGCCGCCGGCTACGCGGTGTTCGCCAATGGTGGGCGCAGGGCCAAGCCCTATGCGGCCATGGAGGTCCGCAACTCGTCCGGGGATGTGATCTACCGCCATGCCGACGAGCCGATGCAGCAGGTGCTGTCGACCCAGGTGGTCGCCGACATGAACTACATGCTCACCAAGGTCGTCGAGGAAGGCACCGGCAAGCGCGCTGCACTGGAAGGCATCAAGGTCGCGGGCAAATCCGGCACCACGAACGCCTACCGGGATGCCTGGTTCGTCGGGTACACGGGCAATTACGTCGGCGCCGTCTGGTTCGGCAACGACGATCATACCTCCACCAACAAGATGACCGGCGGCTCGCTGCCGGCCATGACGTGGCATGACGTGATGGAAGTCGCCCACCAGGGTATCGAGCTCAAACCCATGCCGGGCCTGAAGGATCCGGGCCGTGCAGTGGCCCAGTCGGGGCAGAGCGCGGCCCCCGTGAACGCCGCGGCGAGCGCGGCCGGCAAACTCTCCCGGCGCTCCTTCGAGGTCATCGGCAGCATGAACGGCCTGTTCCGCCAGGTGGAGAAGACTTCCCTGAAAGCACCCGAGAAAACCTCTGCCCTTGAGCCCGTGAACGCCCCTGGCCCGGTGGCGGACGGGGTCCGCGCCGTCGGCGGCCGCATCGGCACACCGTAACCGGCGATCATGCGCATGACATTCGCCGAGACGGTCGCGCGGTTGCGTCCGGACCAGACCCGAACACGCTCTTCCGAGTCTCTGAGCCGGGAAGCAGGCCCGGTCTCCGAGACCGGCGGACGCGTGACGCGCGCACTGCGACACGGCGTGCGCAAGGCTTCGACCGTGACGCTGATCCTCTACGCCCTGGCACTGGGGGCGGGACTCGGCCTCGCAACGGCCGATTACGCCACGCGGGGTGGCTATCTCTTCGGCGGCGTCCGGGTGGGGGCCTGGACCGCTTGGCCGAAAGTCGGCTCCTTGGGTGCGGATCCTTACGCCCGTGCGGTCAACGCGCGGCGCGGCGAGATCCCACTGGCGATCGGTGAAGGCATGCTGCTCACGGCCGAACAGGATGAATCCGGACGGCAACTCGATGCCGCCTGCACCTACCGCGTGGCGGGCGTGACGCCGCCGGCCCGTGCCTGGACCGTGACGGTGGCCGGACGCGGGTCGCGCGTTTCGGATAGCGCCCCCATGCGCGAAGGCTTCACCGCCACCGAGATTTTGCGCGAGGCCGATGGGCAGTTCGTGATCACCCTTTCACCGGAGGTCCAGCCGGGCAACTGGCTGCCGATGCCCCGTGCCAAGGGGCCGGTACGGCTCGCCCTGCGCCTGTACGACACGCCCGTGGCCGCCAGCGCGGGCAGCCTCGACCGCTCGGCGGTGCCGGCCATCACCCGGACTGGGTGCGCCGTATGACGCCGCGGGGACGCTTTCTCGTCGCCAGCCTGTCGGGACTGGTTCTCGCCGGCCTCGTGCACGGGACCACAATCCTGCTGATTCCGCGCCTGGCGGAGTCCGATGCCCTATCGCGGGCGCGTTCCGGAGAGAACCTCGACCATCCTCTGGCGATCAACACCGTGGCGGCCGGCGACACCACACCGCCCGTGGAAGCGTGGCTTCCGATTCCGGATCCGGCGGTGGCGGTCGGGCTCTGCGCCTATGACCTCTCCGAGGGACCGATGCGGGTTTCAGCGCGCACGGGCGCACTGATGCTGTCCCTGGCGGTACACGGGCCGCGGGGGGCATTCTACGCGGTGACCGATCAGGCGGCGGTGCGCGGCGCCCTCGACCTCGTGGTGCTCACCCGGGCACAATACGACGAGGCGCTCGCCAACGCCGACGAGGACGAGGTCAGCCACGACGTCCGCATCGTCGCCGGCGACACCCGTGGGTTCGTGGTCGTGCGTGTGATCGCGGCCCTGCCGAGCCAACGCGCGGCGGCCGACGCGGCGGTACAGGCGGTCTCCTGCACCGTCGACAGCCCTGGCGACGAGAAGGCCGGCGGCTGAAGCAGCCCTCAATGCTTCGCGACGATCGGCCTCGGCGCAGGGATCGGGACCACACCGTCCGTCTCCGGCAGCAGCCCGCATCGGGCCTCGGCTTCCGGCGGCACCAACGGATCAAGCAGTGGCCTCCGTCCGTCGAGGGCGGCTAAGGTCTGTCCGACCGCCAAGCCTTCCGGCCCCGGCGCCTCGATCAGCAGGTGCTCGAGCGCATAGCGGTAGCGGCGGGAGCGGCGACCGGTCTCAAAGCGGACCCAGGCGATGAGGCAGCGGTTCTCGGCCACCCGCATGGCGGCTTGGCGTACGTCGCCGTCGTCCAGACTCTTGGCGAAGGGCAGGCTGCGCAGGCGCAGGGCGTCGCCCTCCTTCACCCGCATCGCCACAGCGGCGAATTGCGGGATCAGCCGGGCATCGGTGCCGATATCCTCCGACAGACGCCGGTAGCGCGACACTGGCGAGCGAAAGCTCTCAGCCATCAAGGTGTCGTGATAGGCGGCGGGATCGTCGGTTCGCCAGGAGGCGGGCAGCACCCGAGTGCGCGTGAGATTGGCGAGAATGTCCGTGAACGCGTCGTGCCCGGCCGCCGGCATGAGGAAGCGCCAGGCGCGATCGCGCAAGGCGCGTTCCTCGTCGGTGAAAGGAAAGGCCGAGGCTGGCTCCTCGCGCTCCCGCGCCGCCAGAGTCCCGGTGGTCTCGATCAGACTGTTCCAGGCGCCGGCCTTGGGCCGCCCGAAATCGCCCTCCTGCGCGCAGCCGGCGAGGAGCGCCAGCGTCGCGAAGGGTGCCAGGCGCAGGGCCTGCCGGCGTCCGGTCCGGGAAAAGGGTACCATGCGGGCGCGCGTCGGCCGGGTGTCAGGACCGGCGGCGCAGGCGCGGCGCGGGAGCTTCCGGCTCGGGCATGCGCTCGTAGCGAATTCCGGTGAAGAGCAGGATGGCGCCCCGCGGCGCATCCGCGTCCGCTCTCCGGAAGCGGCGCGCCGGGGCCGGGAACGTCACGACCGTGGCCGTCGGACGCTCGGGGCGGCGATCGGCGCCGCCGGTGTCGGGCAACCTGTGGGTGTTCATCGGCTGGTTTCCGATTCCATTCGATCTCTGAGGCGAGCCGTCGCCGGGCCTGCCACCACCGCATCCGGGCCGTTCCGGTATCGGGGTGATGCCGTCAGAGATCAGCATGGGGTGGTTAACGGAACCTTGCGATGGCCGGAGTGCCTTCGTCTTCCATGCCCCACTCACAGCAGGCCGATCGGGCGTGGCTTCCCTGCCACGCTCCTCGGCCCATGCCATGGCCCACGATTTGCTACGCCGTAGACTGCCCATGGCGGGCATTTCCTCCCTTGTACTCGGCCCCGCTCGCCCGGCGAGCGGGGCTTTTTTGCGGGAGCGGCGTCATCGTGGCGCTTCGAACCCCGCTGGGTGCGGGATCGAAGGCATGGAACACGCGGCGGCGGGAGCGCTTGCTAAGGGCCGGTCGCGCCCGATATGCCGTGTCGCTTCCGTTCGAACGACCTGACTCTTCGCGAACGCACTCTCCCATCCAACACATTATCCCTTTCGCACACCCCACTTTCGATTGAAGGACACCGCCGGATGCGCGTGGTTATCTCCCGACTCTTGAGCTCCACCAAAGGACTCAACACGGCCCTGCGGATTGCGCCGTTCGCCCTCCTGATGGTGGCGGTCAGCCCGGCCCAGGCCCAGCGTGAGGACCAGGGCCTTCAGCTGGGATGCGCGAACGATTATTTCCGCCTGTGTGCCGGCGTGGATCCCAACAGCCAGGATGCGGAACGTTGCATGGATCGCAACCGTGCCCGCCTGTCGCCCGAGTGCAAGGCCGCCATCGGCGACTACGACCGCCGTACCGGCGGGAAATCGCAGAAGTAAGGTGCCGCACGGCACACCGCGTTGCGGTCGGGACGGGCATCGACGCGGCCCGTCCCCAGACAGAGGTTTGACAGCATGACCCTGACGGTCGCGGTGCAGATGGATCCGATCCAGGCGATCCGGATCGCCGGAGACACCACCTTCGCGCTCCTGCTCGAGGCCCAGGCGCGGGGACACCGGCTGCTTCACTACACCCCCGATCGGCTGTCGATGCAGGGGCAGGTCGTGACGGCCCGCGTCGAGGCCCTCACGGTGCAGGACGTGGAGGGGGCGCACGCCACCCTTGGGCCGGTCGAGCGCATCGACCTGTCCAGCGTTGACGTGGTCCTGATGCGCCAGGACCCGCCCTTCGACATGGCCTACATCACCGCGACCCACATGCTGGAGCGGATCCACCCGCGGACCCTGGTGGTGAACAACCCGGCCGAGGTCCGCAATGCGCCCGAGAAGCTGTTCGTCCTCGACTTCCCGGAGCTGATGCCACCGACCCTGATCACCCGCGACAAGGCGGAAATTGAGGCGTTCCGGGCCGAGCATGGCGCCATCGTGATGAAGCCCTTGCACGGGCATGGCGGAGCCGCGGTGTTTCGAGTCCTGCCGGAGGACGCGAATTTCGGCTCGATGTTCGACCTGTTCTCGGTGACGTTCCGCGAACAATGGGTCGTGCAGCGCTTCCTGCCGCGCATCACCGAGGGCGACAAGCGCATCATTCTGGTGGACGGCGAGCCGATGGGCGCGATCAACCGAGTGCCTGCCCTTAACGACATCCGCTCGAACATGGTCCGCGGTGGAGCGGCGGCGGCTTCGGATCTCACCGAACGCGAGCGCGCGATCTGCACCGCCATAGGCCCGGAGCTGAAGCGTCGTGGGCTGATCCTGGTGGGGATTGACGTCATCGATGGCAATCTCACCGAGATCAACGTCACTTCGCCGACCGGCATCCGGGCAATCAAACGCCTCGGCGGGCCTGATCTGGCGGTCTCGGTCTGGGACGCGATCGAGAGCCGCGTCGGCAGGGTCCTGTCAGCCTGAGCGACGCCGAGAGTTGGACGACCCGTCCGGGCAGGTCCGGGATATCCTAGACCTGCCGCGTGTTCGTTTCAGCTTCAGACCAGACCCAGCTTCTGCGCCAGGCCGATCCGCTGGAGCTTGCCGGTGGCGCCCTTCGGGATTTCGTCCAGGATCATGATCTTGGCCGGCACCTTGAAGGCGGCGAGCCGCTCCGAGGCGAAGCCGCGCAATTCCTTCTCGACGAGGTGGTGTCCCTCGCGCAGCACGATCGCGGCGCAGACGTCCTCGCCGAGCTTGTCATGCGGCATCGCGAAGGTGACGCACTGCGAGACAGCCGGGTGGTCCATGAGGATCTCGTCGACTTCGCGGGGCGAGATCTTCTCACCGCCTCGGTTGATGATCTCCTTGAGACGCCCCGAGATGGTCAGGTAGCCCTCGGATGAGAGCGAACCCTGGTCGCCGGTGCGGAACCAGCCCTGCTTGGTGAAGGCTTCCGCATTGGCTTTGTCGTTGTTCTCGTAGCCCGCCATCACGTTGTCGCCGCGGATGACGATCTCGCCGGTCTCGCCGGCGGGCAGGGGCTCGCCATCCTCGTCCACGATGGCGATCTCCGGACCGGCGGCGAGACCGACCGATCCGGCGTAGTGGGGGCGCGGCGGGAGTGGGTTCGAGGCCATCTGGTGAGAGGCCTCCGTCATGCCGTAGGCCTCGATCAAAGGTGCGCCGAAAACCTCCTCGATTTCCTTCATGACCTGCGGCGGCATGGAGGAGGAGGAGGAGCGGATGAACCGCAGGGGATTGGCCTCGATGATCTCCCGGTTGCGGGAGGCGCGGCCCAGGATCGCCTGGTGCATCGTCGGCACCGCCGTATACCAGGTCGGGCGGATCTCGTTCATCCAACCGAAGAACTTCAAGGCGTTGAAACCCGGGGTGCAGCAGACTTGGCCGCCGGCCGAGAGCGGCGCCAGGATGCCGGCGATCAGCCCGTGGATGTGGAACAGCGGCATGATGTTGAGGCCCCGATCCTCGGCCGTGAAGGCCAGGGTGGTCCGGATGTTGCGGGCCGAGGCGCAGACGTTCGACTGCTTCAGGGGCACGATCTTCGGGCGCGAGGTGGTGCCCGAGGTGTGCAGCACGAGGCCGATATCGTCGGGCTGGGCCGGGCCGCCCTGGGCCGCCGGAGCTGCGGCGGAGCCCTCGAAGGATAGAATGAAGCTGCCAGCCCCCTCCGCCGGGGTGGGCGTCAGACGCACCACCGGCACCCCGAGGCGCGCGGCCACGGCCACGGCCGGGCTCTCGGAGCCTGCAGCGACGACCAGCAGGCGGGCGTTGAGGTCGGAGAGATAGAACGTGAATTCGTCTGCCTTGTAGCTCGGATTGAGGGGGGCCGCCGTCGTGCCCGCTCCGATGGCCATGAAGGCGGCCGCCATCTCCGGCCCATTGTCGAGGACGATGCCGACCCGATCGTTCCGACCAATGCCCTGCGCGTTGAGGGCCGCGATCGTGCGGTCCGTGAGCGTACGGAGCTGACCGAAGGTTAGTGGCACACCACCGGGGCTCGACAGGGCGGTGGCCTCCTCGGCCCCCGCGCGGATCAGGGCGTGGAGAGTGGTGGCGGCGGTCGTCGGTGCGGCGGTCTCGGCCATGGTCATCATCCTCGAATGTCTGGGGTTCAGGCCGGCGTAATGGAGAGGCGCCCCTGCGCTCGCTCCAGGCTCTGGGCGAGGAGGCGCATCAGGGCGTAGACGGTGTCGATATGGGGCGTCGGGGTGTCGGTGAGGCGCCCGAGTTCGATGATCGAGCCGACCAGAGCCTCGAGCTCGATCGGCCGCCCGGCCTCCACGTCCTGCAGCATCGACGTCTTGTGGGCGCCGACCTTCTCGGCACCCGCGATGCGGCGCTCGATGCCGAGCTTGAAGGTGACGCCGAGGCGGTTCGCGATCGTCTCCGCTTCCCGCATCATGTCGGCGGCGAGAGCGCGGGTTTCGGGAAACTGACAGATGTCCACCAGGGTGGCGTGGGCCAGCGCCGAAATCGGGTTGAAGCTGAGATTGCCCCACAGCTTGAGCCAGATCTCCGCCCTGATGTCGCTGGTCACCGGAGCGCGGAAGCCCGCCCTGATCAGGGTCTGGGCCAGGGACTGCACCCGCGGGGACATCGACCCGTCCAGTTCCCCGAGGCCGAAGCGGTGGCCCTCCACCACCTGAACCACGCCGGGCTCGGTGAGCACGGCGGCCGGGTATACCACCGACCCGATGACGTGTTTCGGGTCGAGGTGCTGGGCGATGAGGCCGCCCGGATCGGCGGTCTCCAGGTGCGTACCCGTCAGGTCCCCGCCATGCCCCTGCAGAAAGTACCACCACGGGATCCCGTTCTGCATCGTCACCACCATCGTCTCGGGTCCGATGAGGTGGTGCAGGTCGGCCGCGATCGGCCCGACCTGATGCGCCTTGACGGTGAGGAGCACGATGTCGTGCTGGCCCGCCTCGGCCATCGACTTGGTGGCCTTGAGGTTCGTCACGTGGATCTCGGAGCCGTCCTCCTCGATCAGCCGCATACCGTTCCGCTGGATGGCGTCGAGGTTGGCGCCGCGCGCGATGAAGGTGACGTCCTCGCCCGCATGGGCGAGGCGCACGCCGAGAAATCCTCCGATGGCGCCGGCGCCGACGATCGCGATGCTCATATGGGTGTCCTTAAAACCTGTCCTGATCACGGCCGCTTCGTGGGCGTCGGGTGTCTCATGAAACGCTGTTCGACAACACGCCGATGCCGGCGATCTCGACCTCCACCGTGGCGCCCTTGGGGATCGGGCCGCTGCCCACCGAGGTGCCGCAGGCAATGAGGTCGCCCGGCTCTAGGGTCATGTCCCGAGAGAGCTCGGCCACGAGTTCGGCGGGCCGGCGCATCATGTCGGCGAGAGGATAGCGCTGGCGCTCGCGCCCGTTCACCCGCACCGCCACATCGAGCACCTCGGGATCGATGCCGGTGGCTATCACCGGGCCGAAGGGGCCGAAGCCGTCGAAGCCCTTGGAGCGGGTCCAGTGCACGAAGCTCGGATCGGCCTTCAGCGCCTCCAGGGCGGTGACGTCGTTCACGCACGTGTAGCCGAAGATGTGCGCGGCCGCCGTCTCCGGCGTGAGGTCTCGACCGCGCTTTCCGATCACGATCCCGAGTTCGCCCTCGAACAGCAGTCGCCCTGAGCCCTCAGGCGCCGTGATCGTCTGGCCGCTCGCAAGGTAGCAGCTTGCCGGCTTTACGAAGTACAGCGGCACGTCGGGCCGGGTCAGGCCCTGCTTCTCTGCGGAGGCGTGGAAGTTATTCCACAGTGCGATGTACTTCGAAGGCCTGCACGGCAGGTCGAGGGTGACCTCGGAGAGCAGCAGGGTCGCGCCGGTGGGTGTCGGTTCGGCGAACAGATCGCCCGTGTGAACGTGGATGGTCTCGCCGTCGAGGCGGCCGAAGCCGCTCGCGCCGTCGTGGAGGTAGCGGAGCCAGCGTGCCATCGGGTCAGCTCCGGGCGATGAACCGGGCGCGCATCGGCTTCAGCACGAAGAGCGCGAGAAACCCGGCCAGGAAGGCCATGCCGGAGGCGGCGTAGAACACGTTCTGCCAGCTGCCGGTCTTGGCCTGGATCATGAGCAGGATGGGCAGGAGCAGGGCAGCGGTGCCCTTTGCGGTGTAGAGGAGACCGGCATTGGCCGCAGCGTTCTTGTCGCCGTAGGTGTCGCTGCAGGTGGCTGGGAACAGGGAGTAGATCTCCCCCCAGGCGAAGAAGACGAGGCCGGTCAGCAGCACGAAGGCCATGGGGATATGGGCGAACATCCCAAGCGCCAGGATGCCGGCACCCTCGATCATGAAAGCGATGACCATCGTGTTCTCGCGCCCGATCTTGTCCGAGACCCAGCCGAAGAACGGTCGCGTCACACCGTTGAGCACCCGGTCGATGGTGAGTGCGAAAGTCAGGGCCGGCAGGGTGATGCCGATGAGCGAGACCTCGACCCCTGCCACCTTGAAGTCCTTGGCGATGGGAGCGAGGGAGGCGGCCGCCATCAGGCCACCGGCGGCCATCATCACGAACATGAGGTAGAGAAGCCAGAAGACCGGCGTCCGGACCATCTCGGCGGTCGAGTACTGGCGCCGGGTGACGGTGTTCACAGTCGCGGTGCGGCCGGCCAGCATCCGATCCTTGAAGGCGGCGCTGGGCGAGACGAGGAGCAGCGCCGCCAGCATGACGATCAAGCCCTGGCCGAGGCCGAACACGAAGAAGGTGTGCTGGTAGCCCGAGTCGCGGATCATGTTGGCGATCGGGATCACGGTCAGGGCCGAGCCCGCGCCGAAACCGGCAGCGGTGAGGCCGGCTGCGAAGCCGCGCCTGTCTGGAAACCACTTCAGGGCATTGCCCACGCAGGTGCCGTAGACCGCGCCGGCGCCGACGCCGCTGATGGCGGCGGCCACGTACAGCAAGGTCAATGTGTCGGCATAGGCGTTCAACACCCAGCCGAGGGCGCAGAGGGCGCCGCCAAAGATGGTGACGAGGCGCGGACCGTACTTGTCGACGAACCAGCCCTCGATCGGCACCAACCAGGTTTCCATCACCACGAAGATCGTGAAGGCCCACTGGATCGCGGTGCGCTCCCAACCGAACTTCTGCTGGATCGGATCGACGAACAGGGTCCAGCCATATTGCAGGTTGGCGATCATCGACATGCACAGCACGCCGAGAACGAGCTGTCCCCACCGACCGAGCGGGGGCGCATCCACCTTCGCCGCAAGCTCCACGCGGCTTGCAGCGACGTCGGCGGGCGCGATCGACGTCGTCCCGGGCGGGACAGGCGCAGCAGTACGCGCGGTCATGGGCGGCTTCCTCGACTCAACTCTTGTTTGGGAGTTTCGGTTTTATCGGCAATTATTTTGAATTCAAGGATCTATACCTCGGGCAAACCTTCCGTTCGTCTGCAAAATTTTTGGGTTAAGCCGCTAAAAAATTTGAGATGCTGGGCGACCGGGCATCCGGACAGTCGATCTTCTTGCGGTGCAAGAGAGACGTTTGCGGCGCCGTGTCAGGAGGCATAGCCAACAGGGGGCCTCGCGTGCGGGGAACTGTCGGATAGGGAACCAACGGCAGTAGGCTCCGTTACGCTTGCCTGACGACGCCGGGTTGCATTCTGCGACCGGACGTTCAGCCTGACACCAACTTGATGGAGCGTTTGATGAGCAGCACGACGGACAAGATCAAGGGTCTCGCCAACGAGGCCGTCGGCAACATCAAGCAGGGCATTGGTTCGGCAACCGGCAATGAGAAGCTGCAGGCCGAGGGCAAGGCTCAGGA
Organism: Methylobacterium sp. Leaf125; assembly: GCF_001423085.1. Lineage (GTDB taxonomy): Bacteria > Pseudomonadota > Alphaproteobacteria > Rhizobiales > Beijerinckiaceae > Methylobacterium. The sequence goes on from NZ_LMNU01000001.1 coordinate 277,570, forward strand.
ATTGAAGGGCGAAGCCCAGAAGACCGTCGGCGATGCCAAGGACGGCATCAAGGGTGCGGCCCAGAGCGCGGCCGACGCCGTCAAGAAGATCTGAGCGGATCGTCCCCGCGCCTCGGCTCCGGATGGGCCGAGGCGTCGGGCTGCCGGGCCGACCCGCCGCAGCATCGAAACAGTCCTGGCCGAAGAGACCGCGCACGTTCGGCTGTTCTGACAAGGGACGAGACGAGAAGGACTTTCAAGATGAACCGCGACCAGATCGAGGGTGGAATCCGGAATATCCGGGGTCGCGGGCGCTCCGCACTCGGTGCCGTGACTGGACGGGTTCGTCCGCAGGCCGAGGGCGCCTACGATCAGGCAGCCGGAGCCGTCCAGTCTGCCTATGGACGGGCCCGCACCACCGCCGATGAGATCCAGCGCGACGGAGCCCATATTATCGACGAGGCTCGTCACCGGAGCCGGGCGATCGCGGGCGACCTTCAGGACCGCGGTCGGCTGTATCAGGACGAGGCCGTCCGACGCAGTCGCGCCGTCGCCCGGCGGGCCGATGAGAACAAGGGTACCACGCTCCTCCTCGTGGCTGCCGCCGCGTTTGGCGCCGGTTGGCTCCTGCGACGCACCCGTTGAATCGTCGATCCATCCTTTGAGAGAGGGCCGGGGTGTTCATGCCTCCGGCCTTCTTCGCGTTCGACGGTCCGGTACGGCGCGCCCCTTGGAGGAGGCAGGGATTCCGTGGCAGGCAGGGCTGCGCGCGGCGTTCCGATCGCTTCGCCCGAGGAGAGCGGAGATGCCGATACGCCATTGGGCCGAGTTGACGACGGACGAGATCCGGGATCGCGACATGGGCCGGACCATCGCGGTACTGCCCGTCGCCGCCATCGAGCAGCACGGCCCGCACCTGCCGCTGGCCACTGACGCGATCATCGCCGAGGGCTATCTGGCGCGCCTCACGACGTTGTCAGCCGCAGATCTCGACGTCCTGCTCCTGCCGATCCAGGTCGTCGGCAAGTCCGACGAGCACGCGAGTTTCCCCGGGACCTTGTCACTGACCACCGCGACGGCCCTGGAGGCCTGGACCGGGATCGGCGATGCCGTCCGCCGCGCCGGTTGCGGCAAGCTCGTCATCGTGACCTCGCATGGTGGCAATAGCGGCCTGATCGACCTCGTGGCCGGTGACCTGCGCGGGCGCCACGCCATGGTGGCGGTGACCACCGCCTGGAGTCGGTTCGGCTATCCCGACGGACTGTTCCCCGAGGCGGAGATCCGTCACGGCATCCATGGCGGCGGCGTCGAGACCGCCCTGATGCTGGCCTTGCGGCCAGATCTGGTGCGACGTTCCGAGATCGCGAATTTCACGCCGCGTACGCTGGCCATGGCGCAGACCTTCACCCATCTGCGCGCGGGCCGTCCCGCTGCCTTCGCCTGGCGAGCGGAAGACCTCAACCCGGCCGGCGCCATCGGAGACGCCCGGCTCGGGACCGCGGAGGCGGGGGACCGTGCCCTCGACCACGGCGCCCGCGCCTTCCTCGATCTCCTGCGCGACGTCGACCGCTTCAGCCTTGTCGCGTGATCCGCTTTTCCGCGTGAGAGGAGAAGCTCGTGAGGTCGGTCCCATGCGCTCCGTAACCTCCGGGGAGACGGGAGCGAACAAGCCTGATGCGGGAGAGCCGACCCCGATGTCGGCCTCTCGGATCATGGAGCACCCCCGATGGCCTGTGCCGTCCCGGCTGGACACGATCGGCCGACCCTGCGGACCCGCGACGCCTTCGGCTGGGCGAAGGTCGTCCGGCACTCCGCGGCGGCCAGCGGATTCACCGCACGCATGAGCCAGGATCAGGCGCTCGCATCCGACATGGCAGCCGCACAATCAGGTGACGCGGAGGCCTATCGCCGCCTTTTGCGCGACTGCCTTCCGGTGATTGCCGGAATGGTGCGGGCGCAGGGGGTCCGAGCGGATGCCGTGGACGACGTGGTGCAGGACGTGCTGCTGACGATCCACCGGGCGCGGGCGACGTACGATCCGGCCCGGCCCTTCCTGCCCTGGCTGCGCGCCATCACCCAGCGCCGGGCCATCGACGGGATGCGCCGGGCCGGTCGCCGCCCGCGGGAAGTCCACGATCCCATCGCCTACGAAGCGGAGGTCGATCGGGGGCCGGCGCCGGGCCACCGCCTCGAGGCGCGCGACCGGGAGCGGGTCCTGGCCCGGGCCGTCGCCGCCCTGCCGGAAGGCCAGCGCCAGGCCGTCGAGCATCTCGCGCTTCAGGAGCGCAGCCTGGACGAGACGGCCGCCCTGACGGGGCGCACAAAGGGTGCCCTGAAGGTCAACCTGCACCGGGCACTGAAAGCCCTGCGACGGACGCTGGGATCGGGCTCCGCGGACCGGGACGAGGCCGGGCCCCGGGCGGGTGAGCGAGGAACCCACGATGTCTGACACGGCCCGAACCTCCGCGCATGAGCGTCTGGTGGACAGCCTCGCCGGCGGTCTGCGGCCCGTCCGGCGGCTGCCCGGGCCGGCCTTCCGGGCCCTCGCCTGGTGCGCGGCCGCCGCAGGGCTGGGCCTCGCCCTGATGCCCTTCGCCGATCTCGAGGCCCTGCGCACCCGCATGGCCGTGGCGGATCTGCGCTACGCCGCGCTCGGGGCGGTGCTGACCGCCGTCGCGGCGGCGGTCGCCGCGTTCCAGACCAGCGTACCGGGACGCGCCTCCACCTGGGCCCTGCTGCCCCTGGCGCCGGCCGCCCTCTGGATCGGAGCCAGCGGCGTCGGCTGCCTGCGCGATTGGGCGGTGCCTGGTGCCGATCCCGCCGACATGCACCAGACCGGCGGATGCGTCGCGTTCCTCCTCACCTTCTCGCTTCCGTTGTCGCTGGCTCTCGTCTGGATGCTGCGCCGGGCCTGTCCGCTGCGCCCCAATCTGACCGCTGCCCTGGCGGGGCTCTCGGCGGCGGCGGCCTCGGCGGCGCTCCTGGTGCCGTTCCATCCGCACGACGCCACCGCGACGGACCTCGCCCTGCACGCGCTCGTGGTCGGCCTCGTGATCGGGGCCAACGGCTTGGCCGGCGGACGCCTGCTCAGACATGGCTGACCGCCTCACGTCCAGGCGAGCAGGACCTCCTCGGTGGTCACGGGGTGGACCTGCTGGCCGTAGCGGCGATGGTACATCGTCAGCAGGGCATCGTGCGCCTCGTCGCAGGAGCTGCACAGGGCGTCGGTGACGACGAAGACCCGGTAGCCGAGGTCGACGGCTCCCAGCACGCTCGCGAGCACGCAGACCTCGGTCTCGCCGCCGGTCATCACCAGGGTGTCGACGCCGCGGGCCTGGAGGCGGGCATCGAGATCGGTGCCGAGCCAGGGGGAATAGACGGTCTTGTCCAGGATCTCCGCCGGCGGTGTGAGGCGGGCGAGGCCGGGGGCGAGGTCGACCAGGCCGGGCGGCAGCTGATCCCGGGTCATCGAGGCCCAGCGTCGGTAGTAGCCCGCCCAGGTGCCGCGACCCTCGCCGGGATGCTGGGCGGGGATGAAGCGGGTGAGGATGGTGCGCTCCGGATGCGCGGCCACGAGGCGCTCGACCCGCGGCAGGACCCGGGCCATCCAGGGCGTGTGCCAGTCGGTCTCCTCCAGGAACATGCGCTGCATGTCGACGCACAGATGCAGGCAGTTCGGCCCCAGCGCACCGGGGCGCGCACGCCACTCGCTCACGATCCCCTCCCCTGATTGTCCACGACAGGACCCTTGAGTGTCCACGACAGGCCCCGTGCCGGTCCGCCTGGATCAACCCCCGCTCGGGCCGCGAGTTCTGTGGAAAGATGCCGGTGCTCGAGGCTAGATGCGCCCTCAGCTGAAAGAAATTGCATCCTCTAAAAAATTGAACACCCAGTGACTCTCACGGTTCTCGGGATATCCGGAGACCAACGTCTCCGTATGCACGTCCATCGCACCGCCGTTATCGTGACGAGCGGGCTGTTTTTGTTCGAGCATGGCGAGATTTCTGCATGTTATACTATGATAAGCGCCTCCAATACCCGGTGAAGGTCGACAAGCCGGATCCGATCTTCGCACGCATGCTGCAGCAGGCGATCGGCGGCATCGAGGGCGAGATCCGCGTCTGCATGCAGTACTTCTTCCAGGGCTGGGGCGCGCGCGGGCCGACGACCAAGTACCGCGACATGCTGCTCAACACCGCGACGGAGGAGATCGGCCACATCGAGATGCTGGCCACCGCGGTGGCGCTGAACCTCGAGACCGCGCCGGCGACGCTGCAGGAGGCGGGGGCGGCCGATGGGGTCGTGGGCGCCGTGATGGGCGGCGGCAACCCGCGCCACACCATCGAGGGCATGCTGCACCGGCACGTCCTCTCCACCGGCATGGCGGCCTATCCGGCCAATTGCGACGGCGTGCCCTTCGACATGAGCCATGTCTACGCCAGTGGAAACCTCGCGGCGGACATGTATTGCAACGTCGCCGCCGAGACGACCGGCCGTGTCCTGGCGGTTCGCCTGTTCAATGCCGCCCATGATGCCGGCATGAAGGATATGCTGCACTTCCTCATCGCGCGCGACACCATGCACCAGCAGCAGTGGCTCGCGGTGATCGAGGAGATGGGTGGCCACGAAGGCAACCTGCCGATCCCGAACAGCTTCCCGCAGAGCAAGGAACACGAGAAGTTCAATTACAACTTCTTCGCCACCACCCGGGACGGCTCGCCGCCGCCGGCGGGGCGCTGGACCAGCGGGCCGTCCCTCGACGGCAAGGGCGTGTTCACCGTGGTCCAGAACGAGCCGATGGGCGAAGAGCCGAATCTCGGTCCGGCGCGGCCCGACAGCGGCGCGCAGACCCAGCAGATGTGAGGCGCGGGACGCGCTGGTATACCGGCGGGGTCGTGTCGAGGTCGCGGGGGTTTCGCCCCGCGCCGCTCAGCCGGCGCGGATCGCGTCCGCCACCTCGCCCGGATATTCCTCGTGCGGGCTGAGTGCGCCCGGCACCGAGGCCCGGGCGACCCGGCCGGTGGCGATCAGCGCGTCCATCTCGGCGCCGGAGCGGCGCGGGGCCCGCTCCGGCCGCAGGACCAGGATCGGCGGCAGGTCGGGGGCCTCGAACAGGTCGAGGAAGTCCCGGCGATTCGCGAACGGGTCGAGGCCGCCGGTGACGAAGGCGGCGGTGCCGAAGCGGCCGCCGTTCTGACGGGTGATGGCGTGCTTGTCGGCGATGACTCCGGGCGTGACGTGGTCGGGGTCGGCATAGACGTGGGCCCGCATCATCCGGCCGATGACGGGGCGGCTGATGTTGATGCGGTAGAGGGCGTCGCCCAGGAGCGGCAGCTCCACGGCCCGGCGCAGGCCGGCGAACAGGCCCCGGCGCTCCGGTCCCAGGGCGGTGGGCAGGGGCCCCCGCCAGGTCGGGGCAATCAGGACGAGGCGCGCGAACAGCCCGGGGTGGCGCCGGGCCGCGGCCATGAGGTAGCCGGCGGCGTGGCCGGCCCCGACCCCGAGGGCGTAGGGCCCGGGGGCCGCCGCCAGCAGGGCGTCGAGGTAGGCGTGCATCGTCTCCGGGGTCATGGGCACCCGGGCGCGGACATGGTCGCCGAAGCCCGGCCAGTCCGGCACGAGGCAGCGATAGGCGTGGCCGAGGTCCTTGGCCAGGGGCCGCATCTCGACCCGGGCGGAGATCGAGGACAGGGCAGGCAGCAGCAGGGCGTCGGGGCCGCTGCCGACGACGTCGTAGGGCGTCGGCACGCGACGCCCGGCGAAGGTCAGCGCGAAGCTGCGGGCGGAATGGGCCGGGTCGATCATCGTACGCCTCTCCCTCGCATCCGGAACGATCTCACCGGCCCCAGATGGGGCATGGCCGGCCGCACCGGCACGCGACCGAGCGCCGCCCCAGGAGGGGCTTCGCTCGGATTTCGGTCCAGCGACCCGGCGCCGCCCGGATCAGGTGCGCAGGAGCTCGTTGATGGCGGTCTTGGAGCGGGTGCCGGCATCGACGCGCTTGACGATCACGGCGCAGTAGAGGCCCGGGCCGGGGCTGCCGTCGGGCAGGTCCTTGCCCGGCGTGGTGCCGGAGACCACCACCGAGTAGGGCGGCACGCGGCCGTACATGACCTCTCCGGTGGTCCGGTCGATGATCTTGGTCGAGGCGCCGATGTAGACGCCCATGGAGAGCACGCTGCCCTCGCCGACGATCACACCCTCGGCCACCTCGGCGCGGGCGCCGATGAAGCAGTTGTCCTCGATGATGACCGGGTTGGCCTGCAGCGGCTCGAGCACGCCCGCGATGCCGGCGCCGCCGGAGATGTGGCAGTTCTTCCCCACCTGGGCGCAGGAGCCGATGGTCACCCAGGTGTCGACCATGGTGCCCTCGCCCACATGGGCGCCGAGGTTGATGAAGCTCGGCATCAGCACGGCGCCGGGGGCGATGTAGGAGCCGCGGCGCACGACGCAGCCGGGCACGGCGCGGAAGCCGGCCTCGCGAAAATGCTTCTTCTTCCAGCCCTCGAACTTCGAGGGCACCTTGTCCCACCAGGTCGCGCCGTCGGGGCCGCCATGGATGATCTCCATGTCGTTGAGGCGGAAGGACAGCAGCACCGCCTTCTTGAGCCACTGGTTGACCTGCCAGTCGTCGCCGACCTTCTCGGCGACCCGGGCCTTGCCGGAATCCAGGAGGTCGAGGGCCGCGTCGACGGCCTCGCGCACGGCGCCCTTGGTGCCGGTGTCGATGCCGGCGCGCTCCTCCCAGGCGGTCTCGATGGTGGCGGCGAGGTCGGTGGGGGACGCGGGGTGCGACATGGGGCAGGTTCCGGCAACGGATCGGGACGGGCCCCGTGCTTACAAAAGCCCGTCCGGCCTGTCACCTTCGCGGCCGCAGCGTCGCGCGGCCTCGCGCGGTATGCCGGCGGCCGCCCTGGCCCGGCCGGACTCGACCGGCCCGGCTCAGCCGGCCGGCCGGCGTCGGCCCGAAGACGTTCACCCGAAGACGTTCCCCCGCAGACCTGAACCCGGAAAAATTCGCCCGCCGACATCAGCCCGCGGTCGTCAGCCCGCAGTCATGGGCTTGGCGCTGGCATGGCCGCAGGCGTCGTAGCGCCGCTCGATGAAGAAGTAGTCCTTCATGGCGGTGTTGAAGTACTTGGCCGAGACCGAGACCTCGCGCCGGCCCGGCCGCCCCTCGGCAATGGGGCTGGGCACCCGCTCGATGGTGCAGCACTCGGTCTTGTCCCCGAGATAGTCGAGCCGGTTGGCATAGGCCCGTCCGCCGTGATCGCCGTTCTTGACGATGTCGCGGATCATGATGTCGACGTAGGCCTCGTCGGGCAGGGTGGCGTTGGTCTCGTAGCAGACCAGCAGGCGGGTCGACTGCTCGTAGATCAGGAATCCGGCACCCAGGACGGCCAGCCCGAAGAAGGCGACGGTCGCCGCCTGCGTCCTCCGGCTCATCGGTTGATCCTCCTGGCGCTCCGCCATCCCATGTCCCTCCGCAGGGCGCCGACCCGGGCCCGCGGGCACACGGGGCCCGGGCGTGCGATCCCGGGCCGAAGGCCGGGATGCCACGTGCGCCGGATATCACCTCCGACCGAGCTTGCACCCGATTCCATCACAAAGGGTTTCCGCGGAGGGGGTCGACGACCACAAAGGCCGGCCGGGTGCTGGCCAAGTGCCGGCAAAGGCCGGCTCCGGGCGGGATCGAGCGGATGCGGGTCCGAGACCGTCCCGCTGCCGCGTCCGCCGGCGGGCGCGAACGCGGCGGTTCGGGACGCCAGGGTTCGGGACGAGGCCCCGGCTCAGGCCGCCCCGATGGGGCCGGGGGCGACCGAGCCGGGCGCGATCGTCGTTCAGTCGCCGTAATAGCGCTCGATGCGGGCGGCCTGGCCGGCGTGATACGCGAACCGGGCGTCTCCGTCGGATTGCGCCTGCCGGACGGCGGCGGCATGCCCGTACACCCGGGCCGCACCATAATCGCCCTGGAGCACAGCAACGTTCGCGGCGTGCAAGTCTCTCCGAGACTGAATCGCACGAACATTCGCGTCATGGGCGGCGTTTTGGGCGACGATGTACGAGCGCAGGCTCTCATGCGCCTGCGCCGGCACTGCGAGCCACGCCGAACTACTGACGAGAAAACCGGCCAAGGCCATTTTTACGACGCTCATGACAGTATCTCCTCAAACTGATCAATGATCACCGATGACACAGCAGGCCCATCCCATCCCTCTGAGCGGATCAGGAGCCTGGGGTCGAGTCGAACTTAGTGTGTTTGTCCCGTCTCGACCAGGGCTATAGCCTGACGGAATGTCGGGCTCCTTAACGGCGCGCGCCCTCGGCGCTCCGGCGGCGTGCCTCGATCGCGACGCCGCGCGCCCGGTCGGGCCGCGCGAAGGGGGCCTCGGCGACCGAAGGCACCGGGTCGTCCGGACCTGCGGCGGCCGCCCGGCCGGTGGCGGTGGGGTGAGATCGCGGGGACCGTCAGCGCCGCGGGGCGAAGCCCCGACGCCGGCGGAGGCGGGCGGTTACGGCGCGATGCGGTCGAACCGGTCGCCGAGGCTGGCGAGGTCGCCCGCGAAGGTGGCGAGGTCCGTGCTGAGTTCGCCGTGAATCGCCCGGGCGGCGTCGGGAAACTCCTCCAGCACCCGGCGCATCAGGGTCGGGGTGATGCGGACCACCTCGGCGGGGCTGGTCGCATCGGCGTCGCAGGGGCGCTCGCCGCGCTGGAACAGGGCGAGGCGGCCGATCAGGCCGGAGCGCCCGACCGTGACGGGGGCGGCGCGGCCGCCCCGCGGGGTCAGCGTCAGGGTGCCCGACATCACCACGAAGCCGCCGTCGCCGCGCTCGCCCTGCGCGAACAGGCGCTCGCCCGCCGCGAGGCTGCGGCGCTCGGCGGCGAAGGAGAGCAGGCGCAGGGCGTCCCGGCCCAGGAAGCCGAACAGCGGCGCGGCGCTCAGTATCGCGATGTCGTCGTCGAGCCCCACCTAGCGTCCGTTCCTTGCCGCGCTGCCGGGGGAGCTTAGCCGAACCGGCGCGGACGCGAAACGGCGGCGGCGCGCCTCCGGCGCCGGACGGGGGAGAGCGGAGCACCCGGCCGGATCGACCGCGCGGAGGATGGCGCGGAGGATGGAGCAGAGGCGGTGTCGGCGACGGCGGCGCGCGCGCCAGCACCGGGGCGCCCGTAACGTCTGCCACCCGACAAAGGCGGGCGACGACTATCTCGCCTCGGGAACGATGCTAGAGTGTCGGCACCTTCGACGTTTCTTCTCGGTGATGATACCCGAATTGTGCTGGGTGCCCTTGCCTGTCGGACAGGGACCATGACACGGCTCCAGCCATCCGCCTCCGCCAACGGGCTGCTCCGGCGGCTTCCCCCCGAGGATTTCGACCGCCTCGCGCCCGACCTCCGGCGGGTCGAGGTCGAACTCCTCCAGGTCCTGATCGCGCCGGGCGAGACCGTCGAGACCCTCTACTTTCCCGAGAGCGGCTACGGATCGGTCGTGGCCAATGGCGGCGAGGGCGGGACCGGCGGGGTCGAGATCGGGCTGATCGGCCGGGAAGGCCTGATCGGGGCCGCGCCGGTCCTGCTCGATGCCGACCGCACGCCGCACCAGACCCTGGTCCAGCAGGCCGGCACGATGCTGAGCCTTCCGGCCTCCGCCTTGACCGAGGCCGTCGGCCGCAGCGAGACCCTGCGGCGCTTCCTGCTGCGCTACGTCCACGTCCACGGCCTGCAGGTGGCCTCGACCGCCTACAGCAACGCGACCTACACCATCGACGTGCGCCTCGCCCGCTGGCTGCTGATGTGCCACGACCGGGCCGAGGGCGACGAGATCCGCCTCACCCACGACTTCGTGGCGCTGATGCTCGGGGGCCAGCGCGCCAGTGCGACCATCGCGGTCCAGACCCTGGAGGGCAACGGGCTCATCCGGGCCCAGCGCGGCCGCGTGACGATCCGAGACCGGGCGCGCCTGCGGGAGATGGCGAACGGGAGCTACGGCTCGGCGGAGGCGGAATATGCCCGCCTGATCGGGCCTTCCTAGGGAGGCGACCGCCGGATGCCGCGCTACTTCTTCAGCATCCGCTGCGACACCGGCCCCCTCGACCTAGCCGTGGACGAGGAGGGCGACGAGCTGCCCGACGTCGCGGCGGCGCGCCGGCATGCCCGGACCCTGGCGCAGGACCTGATCGCCCGGCACCGCATGAGCCTGATCCGGGACTGGTTCGCCTGCACCGTCGAGGTGACGGACGAGGCGGGGGAGCGGGTCTTCACGCTTCCGTTCGCCGACACCGTGCCGGATTCGTTCTAGGGGCGGATCGCCCCGCCTACGGCAGCAGCTTGTAGCCGCCGCCCTCGGTGACGAGGATCGCCGCCAGGGCCGGGTTCGGCTCGATCTTCTGGCGCAGGCGGTAGATGTGCGTCTCGAGGGTGTGGGTGGTGACCTGGGCGTTGTAGCCCCAGACCTCGGCCAGCAGCGTGTCGCGGCCGACCACCTCGCGCCCCGCCCGGTAGAGGAAGCGCAGGATCGCGGTCTCCTTCTCGGTGAGCTTCAGCTTCGAGCCGCGCTCGCCGACCAGCAGCTTGGCGCCGGGCCGGAAGGTGTAGGGACCGATCTGGAACACCGCGTCCTCGCTGGCCTCGTGGCTGCGCAGGTGGGCGCGGATGCGCGCCAGCAGGACGGCGAACTTGAAGGGCTTGGTGACGTAGTCGTTGGCGCCCGCCTCCAGGCCCTCGACGGTGTCGTCCTCGGAATCCTGCGCCGTCAGCATGATGACGGGGCCGCGATAGCCGCCGCGGCGCATGGCCCGCACGGCCTCGCGCCCGTCCATGTCGGGCAGGCCGACATCCATCACCGCCAGGTCGATCCGATCCTCCGTGACGCGCGTGACGGCGCTCTGGCCGTCCAGGGCGGTCAGCACGGTGAATTCGTCGTAGAGATCGAGCTGCTCCATCAGCGTCTCGCGGAGCGAGGCGTCGTCGTCGCAGATCAGCAGGCGATGGGTATTCGGCATCGACCGAAGGACTTTCAGGCAGTTTGCAGGATCCGCCAGCGGTGTTCAGGTCCGCGGACGGGCGGTGAGTCGTGAAGATCGACGGTTGCACCGCGACCCCGAAGCAGGATGACGACACGCGGCCGTCGTCTTGCTGTATGTCAATCACATCGGGTGCATTAAACCAACAATCCGGACTGCGCACAATACGGTTGTGCGCAGCCTAACACCCCGCAAACGGTGCAGGCCCACGAAAAGTTTCAGGGACATGCTTCGGCCGAGGGGCCCGATCGCGGTTTTAAGGAGGTCGATCGCGGTTTCCGCGCGGGGCCGGATTTGGCAGCCGGGCCGGCCCACGCGATAAGCGCCCCATGAAGCGGATCCCGACCCCGGCGCGGCAGCCCCCCCGGACGCCCACCACCCTCCCCCGCCTGCGCGTCCGCGCCCTGGTGACGGACCGGAGCCGGGGCCAGCTCCTCGCGGGGGCCGCCGTCATCCCCTGCGCCCTCGGGCGGAGCGGGATCCGGCAGGTCAAGCGCGAGGGCGACGGCGCCTCGCCCCGGGGCACGGTCCGCCTGCGCGGCGGGGTCTACCGGCCGGACCATTTCGCGAGCCGGCCGGCGAGCCCCCTGCCCTTGCGCCCGAGCGCCCCCGGCGACGGCTGGTGCGACGACGCCCGGGACCGGCGCTACAACCGGCCGATCCGCCTGCCCGCCCCGGGGGTCGGGCACGAGCGGATGTGGCGCGACGACGGGCTCTACGACCTCGTGGTCGACCTCGACCACAATCGCGGGCCGATCCGGCCGGGCCGCGGCTCGGCCATCTTCCTGCACGTGGCGCGGGCCGGCTTCCTGCCGACCGAGGGCTGCGTCGCCCTGCGCCGGGCCGACCTCGTCCGCCTGCTGCGCCGGGTCGGCCCGGGCACCCGGATGCGGATCGGCTGAGCGGCCTCAGGCGGCGCGGCGGGCCCGCAGGGCGGCGAGGCTCGTCGCCACCGCCGCCGCGAGGGGCGTGTGCGGCTCCGCGCCGAGGCGGGCGACGAGGCGCGCATTGTCGAGCTCCAGGGTGGTCGACCAGAGATAGCGCATCTCGATCAGCTCGCGCAGGACGGTGACGAAGGGCGCCCCGAGATAGACCGGCGTCCAGGCGAAGGGCCGGACCGGCGGCCGGCGGCCCCCGGGATCGGCCTGCGCCGCCGCCTCGGCCACCGCCTCCGCCATGGCCCGCCCCTGCAGGTGATGCCCCCGGAAGTTCAGGCGCAGCTGGCGCGGCAGGGTGGCCGCGTCGTCGAGGAGGCGCGCGAAGGTCTCGGCGAGGTCGGGCAGGTAGGCCCAGGCATGCCCCGCACCCGGACTCTCGGGGGTCGCCACCCGCCGCAGGGGCCGGCCCTCATGCATCAGCACGGTGGTGACCCAGGAGCTCGGCGCGTGCGGGCCGAAGAAGTCGCCGGCGCAGAGGATCAGGTGATCGAGCCCTTCGGCCGCCGCCAGCATCGCCTCCATCTCGACCCGGACCGCGCCCTTGCGGGTCCGCGGACGGCGCGGCGCGTCCTCGCCGAGGCGCGGCCCGGCCTCGGGGGCGTAGACGTAGAGGTTGCCCGGCATGACGAGGCGGGCCCCCGCCGCCTGCGCCGCCGTGATGGCGTGGCCCAGCATGGGCAGCGCCAGGCCGCGCCAGTCGCGGTAGCCGGGCGGGTTCACCCCGTGGAACAGGATGCCGGCGCTCCGGGCCGCTGCCACCATGTCGGCCGCGCGCAGGGCGTCGCCCGCGACCCAGTCGACGCCCGCGGGTCCGGTCCGCCGGGCCCGGCCGGGGTCGCGCGCCAGACCGCGCACCCGCCAGCCGTGCCGCAGCAGCGCCTCCGCCACCGCCCCGCCGATTCCGCCCGTCGCCCCGGTGACCAGGGCCAGCCTGTCCGTCATCGCATCCTCCGATCCTGAAACGCCGCCGAGGATGCAGGGGGAGCGGCTCAACGCATATTGCCGAAAGGCGGCGACCTGCCATACGGTTTCGTATGGCTGAGCCGGATTGGCACCTGTGGCGGGCGTTTCTGGGGGTGATGCGCGCGGGCAGCCTGTCCGGCGCGGCACGCGACCTCCGGCTGACCCAGCCCACCCTCGGCCGCCAGATCGCCGCCCTGGAGCAGGGCCTCGGCGCGACCCTGTTCATCCGCGGCCGCGACGGCCTGCGGCCTACCGACCGGGCCCTCGATCTGGTGCCCCAGGCGGAGGCCATGGCCGCGGCGGCGGCGGCCCTCCTGCGCCGGGCCTCCGGCGACACCGACGCGATGCGGGGCCGCATCCGCCTCACCGCCAGCACCTTCCTGGGGGGCGGGGTGCTGCCGCCGATGCTGGCCCGGTTCCACGAGGCCCATCCGGGGGTCGACCTCGAACTCTCCCTCAGCGACCGCACCGAGGACCTGCTGCGCCGGGACGCGGACCTCGCCGTGCGCAACGTGGCCCCGACCCAGGAGGCCCTGGTGGCCCGGCGCATCGGGACCGCGCCGGTGCGGTTCTACGCCCACCGGTCCTACGCCGCGCGACGGGGCCTGCCCGCGACGGCCGCGGAGCTCGGGCGCCACAGCCTGATCGGCCGGGCCGTCCATGCGGCGCGGGTGCGCCCGACGCTCGGTCACGACCTGACCTTCGCCTTCGCCTGCGACGACGACCTCGGGCTGCTGGCGGCCCTGCGCGCCGGCTTCGGCATCGGCTATTGCCAGGCGGGCGTCGCCCACCGCGACCCGGAGCTCGTACCGGTCCTGCCCGACCTCGTGTTGGCCGAGATCGGGATCTGGCTCGTCATGCACGAGGACCTGCGCACCACCCGCCGCATCCGGGCGCTGTTCGATCATCTCGCCGGGACTTTGACCGGGTACCTCGCAGAATAATTGCCGGCTTACAAAACGTGTAGCCGGCTTTTTACGAGGGTTTCAGGCGGTGATCCCTGCGGGCCCTCGGGCCTTGCGCCGCCATTCCGGGGCCGCGGAGCGGCACCCCGGAATGACGGCGCGGTCAGGACTGCCGGCCTCCGTGCGACGAGGGCAGAGGGGAGAGGCCGGCCCCCTCCCCTTCCCGTCAGGCCTCCCCTGCCCGTCAGGCCACCTCGGCAGCGGAGGCCGCCGTCAGGGCCGTCATGTTGACGATGCCGCGGACGGTGGCGGTGGGGGTCAGGATGTGCACCGGCCGGGCCGCGCCGAGCAGGATCGGGCCGACGGAGACGCTCTGGCCGGCCACCACCTTCAGGGCGTTGAAGGTGATGTTGGCCGCCTCCAGGGTCGGCATGACGAGGAGGTTGGCCTCGGCGGTGAGGGCCGAGTCCGGCCGCAGGCGCCCGAGGATCGTCCGGCTGAGCGCCGTGTCGGCGGACATCTCGCCGTCGATCTCGAGTTCCGGTGCCCGTTCCCGGATGAGCGCCAGGGCTTCCCGCATCTTGCGCGAGACCGGATCGTCGACGCTGCCGAAATTCGCGGACGAGACCAGGGCGACGTGCGGGGTCTGGCCGAAGCGGCGCATCGCGGCGGCGGCCTGCACCGTCATGTCGGCGATCTCGGCGGCGCTGGGGTCGCGGTGGATGTAGGGATCGCAGATGAACAGCGTGTGCCGGGGCAGCTGCAGCAGGCCCATGGCGGCGAGCCCCTGCGCGCCGGGCTTCAGGCCGATGGTCCCCGTCACGGCGGCGAGATGGGCCGGGTAGGTGCCGGTGGTGCCGCAGAGCATGCCGTCGACCTCGCCGGCCGCGAGCAGCGCGGCGGCCCGCACGGTGGTGTCGGCCCCCGGCGCGGTCTCGACCACGTGCACGTCGGTGCCGATGCGCAGGCGCAGGCCGAGGCCGGCGATCCGCTCGGCGATGGTCTCGGCCCGGCCGAGGAGGACCGGGGTGGCGAGGCGCTCGTCCACCACCACCTGGGCGGCGCGGAGCACGCGGTCCTCCTCACCCTCGGCATAGGCGATCCGCTGGGGGCCGGCCTCCGAATGGGCGCCGGCCTCGGAGGCGGCGGCGAAGACCGGCTGCATCACCGTGCCGGAGGTGTAGACCAGGCGCTCCAGGGAGCGGCGGTAGGTCTCGACGTCCTTGAAGGGCCGGGTGGCGACGCCGCTGTCGATGGCGGCCTGGGCCACCGCCGGGGCGACGGTGGTGATCAGGCGCGGGTCGAAGGGGCGCGGAATGAGGTAGTCGGGCCCGAAGCGCAGGTCGTGGGCCCCGTAGGCGGCGGCCACCACGTCCGACGGCTCGGCATGGACGAGGTCGGCGAGGGCGCGCACGGCGGCAAGCTTCATGGCCTCGTTGATCTCGGTGGCGCCGACGTCGAGGGCGCCCCGGAAGATGAAGGGGAAGCACAGGACGTTGTTGACCTGGTTCGGGTAGTCCGAGCGCCCGGTGGCGATGAGGCAGTCGGGCCGCACCTGCTTGGCCAGGGCCGGCAGGATCTCCGGGTCGGGGTTGGCCAGCGCCAGGATGATCGGCTTGTCGGCCATGCTCGCCACCATCTCGGGCTTGAGCACGCCGCCCTGGGAGACGCCGAGGAAGATGTCGGCCCCGGCCACGACGTCGCCCAGCGTCCGGGCCGTGGTGTCCCGGGCATAGGCGCGCTTCTGCGCGTCGAGGGAGGCCATCCGGTCGGTGGAGACCACGCCGCGGGAATCACAGACGACGATGTTCTCCTTGCGCAGGCCGAGGCCCACCAGGATGTTGAGGCAGGCGATGGCGGCGGCGCCCGCGCCCGAGCAGACCAGGGTGGCGGATTCGATCGGCTTGCCCACCACCGCGAGGGCGTTGATCAGGGCGGCGGCGGCCACGATGGCGGTGCCGTGCTGGTCGTCGTGGAAGACCGGGATCTTCATGCGCTCGCGCAGCTTCGTCTCGATGACGAAGCACTCGGGAGCCTTGATGTCCTCGAGGTTGATGCCGCCGAAGGTCGGCTCGAGGCGGGCGACGGTCTCGATGAACTTCTCCGGATCGGTCTCGTCGACCTCGATGTCGAACACGTCGATGCCGGCGAACTTCTTGAACAGGCAGCCCTTGCCCTCCATCACGGGCTTGCCGGCAAGCGCGCCGATATGGCCGAGGCCGAGCACCGCCGTGCCGTTGGTGATGACCGCCACGAGGTTGCCCCGGGCGGTCAGGCTGTAGGCCTCGTCGGGCGCGTGCGCGATCGCCATGCAGGCGGCGGCAACCCCGGGGGAATAGGCGAGCGCGAGGTCGCGCTGGGTGCTCATGTCCTTGGTGGGCTGGACCGCGATTTTTCCCGGGGTCGGGAAGCGGTGATAGTCGAGGGCGGCCCGGGTCAGGGCGGCCTCGGTGCCGGCATCGGCGTTCGCGGCGGCGCCCGGCGCGCGCAGGTCGGTGTCTTTGCTCATGTCTGGTCCTGGGGGTTGCGGGTGACAGGCGCCGTCGGCCCCGCCGGGGGCGGGGTCGGTGGCGGCCGGAGGGGATGTCGGGCCTGCCGCGCGGGACGGATCAGGCCGGGTGAGGATCGGGGGGCGGCGTCTCCGGCGTCTTCGGCGGACCGGTCTCCGGTGGACCGGCCTTCGGCTCGACCGCCGACGGCGGGGCCGGGTCGGGCTCGCCCCCGGCCGCCCGGCGCCCTTCGGCGAGGAGGTCGAGGGCCTGGGCTCGGGCCAGGTCCCAGTCGCGCAGCGCCCAGTCCATTTGCCGGCGCAGGAAATCCTGCTGGAGCTGCAGCATCGCGGGCAGGCTGCGCGCCGCCATCAGGCCCTGGACCAGGGTGAGGTTGGCGGCGAGCTGCCGGTGGGTGTGACGGGCCATCAGCCGGCCGGCGGCCCGGAGGTCCGCCTCGACCTCGGCGCCGGCCGTCCGCTCCATCGTGGCGAGGCGGTCGAGGGTGCCCGCGACGGCCTCCGCGACGGCATCGCGGGCGGCCTCGGCGCGCCGCAGCGCCGGATCCGGTGCGGCGGACGATGGGGGTCCGGAGGTGGGATCGGGCGCGTTCGACGACATCGGCGGGTCTCCCGAAGCCGGAGCCGGGACGGGCTCCGCGAGGACCGCGCCGGTCGCGGCGCGGTCCTGTCTTCCTGATGCGGCGGCGCCCGTCCCGAAGGCGCCTGCCGATGTCCGAGCCTCGGCACGAACGCCCGGCGTCAGTGGCCGGCGCGCTTCGGCCCGTCCTTCCGGGGCATGTAGAGGTCCGTGATGGTGCCCTCGAAGGCCTCCGCCGCCAAGCCGATCGTCTCCGACAGGGTCGGGTGCGGGTGGATGGTCAGGCCGATATCCTCGGCATCCGCCCCCAGCTCGATGGCCAGGGCCGCCTCGGCGATGAGGTCGCCGGCGGACGGGCCGACGATGCCGCAGCCGAGGATGCGGTCCGTCTCCGGGTCGAACAGGACCTTGGTCAGGCCCTCCTCGCGGCCGAGCGCCAGGGAGCGCCCGGAGGCCGCCCAGGGGAAGACGCCCTTGCCGACCTTCACGCCCTTCGCCTTGGCCTCGGTCTCGGTCATGCCGACCCAGGCCACCTCGGGGTCGGTATAGGCGACCGAGGGGATGACCTTGGCGTCGAAGGCGCTGGCCTTGCCGGCGGCGACCTCGGCCGCGACCTTGCCCTCGTGCGTCGCCTTGTGGGCCAGCATCGGCTGGCCGACCACGTCGCCGATGGCGAAGATGTGGGGCACGTTGGTGCGCATCTGCCGGTCGACGGCGATGAAGCCGCGCGCGTCGACGGCGACGCCCGCCGCCTCCGCGCCGATGCGCTGGCCGTTGGGGCGCCGCCCCACCGAGACCAGCACCTTGTCGAAGGTGTCGCTGGCCGGGGCGGTGCCGCCCTCGAACGAGACCTTCAGCCCCTGCGGCGTCGCCTCCACGGCGGTGACCTTGGCCTTGAGGTGGATCGCCTCGTACTGCTTGCTGATCCGCTTCATCAGCGGCGTGACCAGGTCCTTGTCGGCGCCGGGGATGATCTGGTCCATCAGCTCGACGATGGTCACCTTCGCGCCGAGGGCGTGGTAGACGGTGGCCATCTCCAGCCCGATGATGCCGCCGCCGATCACCAGCAAGCGGGCCGGGACGCCGTCGAGTTCCAGCGCCCCCGTCGAGTCGAGGACCCGCGGGTCGTCGTGCGGGATGAAGGGCATCTGCACGGGCTCGGAGCCGGCCGCGATGATGGCGTGGTCGAAGCCGATGATCCGGGTCTGGCCCTCGTGCTCCACCGCAACCTGGTTCGGGCTGACGAAGCGGGCCTCGCCCGTCACCACCGTGACCTTGCGCTGCTTGGCCAGCCCGGTGAGGCCGCCCGTGAGGCGCTGGACCACCCCGTCCTTCCAGGCGCGCAGCTTGTCGATGTCGATCTGCGGCGCGGCGAAGCTGATGCCGTGCGCCGCCATGGCGTGGCTCTCGTCGATGACCTTGGCGGCGTGCAGCAGGGCCTTCGAGGGGATGCAGCCCACGTTGAGGCAGACGCCGCCGAGGCTCGGCCAGCGCTCGACCAGCACCACCGACTGGCCGAGATCGGCCGCCCGGAAGGCGGCGGTGTAGCCGCCGGGTCCGGCCCCGATGACGAGGACCTGGGCCCGCATCGCCTCGCCGGAGACGGGAGCCGCCGCCTTCGGGGCCGGCGCGGGCGCCGCCCCGCCGGTGGCGGTGGCCGAGGAGCCGTAGCCGGCCTGGCCCTCGCCCGGGGCGTGGCCGCTCATGGCCGCGGGGGCGCCGCCGGGGGCGGAGGCGGGAGCGCCGGACCTGGTGGTGTCGGTGACCGTGGGCTTCGGCGCGCCGGCCCCGGCGTTCGCGGCCTCGGCCATCACCAGGATCAGGTCGCCCTGGCTCACCGTGTCGCCGGGCTTGATCCGCACCTCGGCCACCGTGCCGGCCACGGGGGACGGGATGTCCATGGTGGCCTTGTCGGATTCCAGCACGATGATCACGTCGTCGACCGAGATCACGTCGCCGGGGCTGACGCTGACCTCGATCACGGGCACGTTCTTGAAGTCGCCGATATCCGGCAGGTGGACGTCGTTGCTGCTCATCGCTTCACCTCGCTCGTTGGGTCGCGCAACCGGGCTTCGTCAGACGACGAGGCGCCGGACGTCCTCGAGGACGTGGGCGAGGTGGCGGGTGAAGCGCGCGGCGAGCGCACCGTCGATGACGCGGTGGTCGTAGGAGAGCGAGAGCGGCACGATCAGGCGCGGCGTGAACGCGGTGCCGTTCCAGACCGGGCTCATCTTCGCGCGGGCGACGCCCAGGATCGCGACCTCGGGGGCGTTGACCAGCGGCGTGAAGGCGGTGCCGCCGATGCCGCCGAGGCTGGAGATCGAGAAGGTGGCGCCCTGCATGTCGGCGGCGCTGAGCTTGCCGTCGCGGGCTTTCGCCGAGATCGCCCCGAGGTCGCGGCTGATCTCCACGAGGCCCTTGCGGTCGGCCTCCTTGATCACCGGGACGACGAGCCCGTCCGGCGTGTCGACCGCGACGCCGATGTTGTAGTAGCGCTTGAGGATCAGGGCGTCCTTCTCAGGCGACAGCGAGGCGTTGAACTCGGGGTGCTTGCGTAGGGCGGAAACCGCGGCCTTGATCAGGAAGGCCAGCAGGGTGACGCGGTAGCCCTTGTCCTTGAGCTCCTTGCCCTGGGCGTCGAGCTCCTTGCGGTAGGTATCCGTCTCGGTGATGTCCGACTCGTCCTGGTGGGTGACCAGCGGCACGTTGAGCCAGGACCGGTGCAGGTGCGCGCCGGAGATCTTCTTGATCCGCGACAGGGGCAGGGTCTCGATCGGCCCGAACTTCGCGAAATCCACCGCCGGGATCTCCGGGATGCCCATGCCGCCGCCGGAGAAGGCGGCCGTGCCGGAGGCGGCCGCGGCGGGCGCCGCCGCGCGGGTGAGGTGGCCCTTCACGTCCTCCTTGGTGATCCGGCCCTTCTCGCCGGTGCCCTTCACCGCGGTCAGGTCGAGGCCGAGCTCGCGGGCCAGGCGCCGCACGCCGGGGCTGGCATGGATCTGCGAGAAGTCGGGAAGGTTGCCGGCCGACGGGGCGGGCGCGGCGGGGGCCGAATTCGGGGTGGGCGTCGCGCTCGGGGCCGGCTCCTGCTTGGCGAGCAGGGCGGCGCTGTCGGCGCCCGCGGGCGCGTCGGCGGCGGTCTCGGCGCCCTTGACCACACCCTGGGAGGCCTCGCCCTTGAACACCAGGAGCGGCGAGCCCTCGCTCACCTTGTCGCCCAGCTTGACCAGGATCCGCTCCACCACGCCGGCGCTCGGCGAGGGCACGTCCATGGTCGCCTTGTCGGATTCCAGCGAGACCAGCGGGTCGTCGGGCCCGATCGTGTCGCCCTCCTTCACGTGGATCTCGATGATCGGGATGTCCTTGAAGTCGCCGATGTCCGGGATCTGGATCTCGATGCCCACTGCGCATTCTCCCTGGCTGAGTCGGAGCCTCTCGCGGGCCCCCTCGTCCGGTGGTGTGGTCGGTGAAAGGTCGGGAAGTCGGGGGCGCCGGCCGCGCGTGGGCGGCCGGCGCCGAGCCGGATCAGCTCAGACGGTCCAGGGGGCCGGCCGGTCGGTGTCGATGCCGTACCGGGCGAGGGCGTCGGCCACGGTCTGGGCCGGGATCACGCCCTCCTCGGCCAGGCTGTGCAGCGCCGCCACCACGACCCAGTGCCGGTTGACCTCGAAGAAGTCGCGCAGGCGGGCCCGGTAGTCCGAGCGGCCGAAGCCGTCGGTGCCGAGCACGCGGTAGCGTCCGGGCACCCAGGTGCGGATCTGGTCGGCGAACAGGCGCATGTAGTCGGTGGCGGCCACCACCGGGCCGGTGCGGCCGGTCAGGCAGGTCTCCACATGGGAGAGGCGCCTGCCCTCCAGCGGGTGCAGGAGGTTCCAGCGCTCCGCCGCCATGGCGTCGCGGCGCAGCTCGGTGAAGCTCGGGCAGCTCCAGATGTCGGCGCTGATGCCGAAATCCTGCTCCAGCAGGGCGGCCGCGGCGATGACCTCCCGCAGGATGGTGCCCGAGCCCAGGAGCTGGACCCGGTGCCCCCGGGTCTTCTCCTTCGGGCCCTCCTTGAAGAGGTACATGCCCTTGATGATGTCGGCCTCGGCGCCCTCCGGCATGCCGGGGTGCTCGTAGTTCTCGTTCATCACGGTGATGTAGTAGAACACGTCCTCCTGCTCGGCATACATCCGGCGCAGGCCGTCCTGCACGATCACCGCCACCTCGTACGAGAAGGTCGGGTCGTAGGAGACGCAGTTCGGGATGGTGGACGAGATCAGGTGGCTGTGGCCGTCCTCGTGCTGCAGGCCCTCGCCGTTGAGGGTGGTGCGCCCCGCCGTGCCGCCGATGAGGAAGCCCCGCGCCCGCATGTCGCCCGCCGCCCAGGCGAGGTCGCCGACCCGCTGGAAGCCGAACATCGAGTAGTAGACGTAGAACGGGATCGTCGGCGCGTCGGAGTGCGAGTAGGAGGTCGCGGCCGCGATCCAGGACGACATCGCGCCCGGCTCGTTGATGCCCTCCTGGAGCATCTGACCGTTCTTGTCCTCCTTGTAGTACATCAGCTGGTTGGCATCCTCCGGCCGGTAGAGCTGGCCGACCTGGGAGAAGATGCCGAACTGGCGGAACATGCCCTCCATGCCGAAGGTGCGGCTCTCGTCGGGCACGATCGGCACGATGCGGTTGCCGATGTTCTTGTCGCGCAGCAGCGTGTTGAGGATGCGCACGAAGGCCATGGTGGTGGAGATCTCGCGGCCCGCGGTCTCCTTGAGCTGGGCCGAGAAGGCCGAGAGCGGCGGGATCTCCAGGGCCTGGGATGTCCGCCGCCGGGCCGGGAGGGGACCGCCGAGGGCTTCCCGCCGCGCCATCAGGTAGCGGTGCTCGGGGCTGCCCTCGGGGAACTTGATGAAGGGGATCTCCTTCAGCTGGTCGTCGGTCAGGTCGATCTGGAAGCGGTCGCGGAACTGGCGCAGGACCGCCTCGCCCATCTTCTTCTGCTGGTGGGTGATGTTCTGGCCCTCGCCGGACTCGCCCATGCCGTAGCCCTTGACGGTCTTGGCGAGGATGAGGGTGGGCTGGCCCTTGTGCTTGGAGGCGGCGCTGTAGGCGGCGAAGACCTTGCGCGGGTCGTGGCCGCCGCGGGTGAGGCGCCAGATGTCGTCGTCGCTCATGTCGGCCACGAGGGCCGCGGTCTCGGGGTAGCGGCCGAAGAAGTGCTCGCGGATGTAGGCGCCGTTCTTCGACTTGAAGTCCTGGTACTCGCCGTCGACGCACTCCTCCATCAGGCGCGCCAGCATGCCGGTGCTGTCGCGCTGGATCAGGGCGTCCCAGCCCGACCCCCACAGCACCTTGATGACGTTCCAGCCGGCGCCGCGGAAATCGGCCTCCAGCTCCTGGACGATCTTGCCGTTGCCGCGCACCGGCCCGTCGAGGCGCTGCAGGTTGCAGTTGATGACGAAGACGAGGTTGTCGAGTTTTTCACGTGCCGCGAGCGCGATGGCGCCCAGGCTCTCCGGCTCGTCCATCTCGCCGTCGCCCATGAAGGCCCAGACCTTGCGGCCGTCCGTCTGCGCGAGGTTGCGGTGGTGCAGGTAGCGCAGGAAGCGCGCCTGGTAGATCGCCATCAGGGGGCCGAGGCCCATGGAGACGGTGGGGAACTGCCAGAAATCCGGCATCAGCCAGGGATGCGGATAGGACGACAGGCCCTTGCCGCCGACCTCCTGCCGGAAGCCGAGGAGCTGCTCCTCGGTGAGGCGCCCCTCCAGGAAGGCGCGGGCATAGACGCCGGGCGAGGAATGGCCCTGCACGTAGATCAGGTCGCCGCCGTGGCTGGCATCGGCCGCCCGCCAGAAATGCATGAAGCCGGTGTCGTAGAGGGTGGCGGCGGACTGGAAGCTGGCGATGTGGCCGCCGAGCTCGGACGAGTCCTTGTTCGCCCGCAGGATGATCGCGATGGCGTTCCAGCGGATGGCCGAGCGGATGCGGTGCTCGATCGCCCGGTCGCCGGGATGCGGGTCCTGCTTCTCGGGCAGGATCGTGTTGAGGTAGGCGGTGTTGGCCGAGTAGGGGACGGGAGCGCCCTTCTTGCGGGCCCCGTCGATCACCTGCTCGATCAGGTAATGCGCCCGCTCCGGCCCGTCGACGTCGAGGACGCCGTCCAGCGAATCGAGCCATTCCTGCGTCTCGACGGGATCGAGGTCGCGGCTACGCTCCATGGCATCCTCCTTGGTTTTTCAGCGGTTCTCGCGGTCCGCTCTTTGGCGCGCCACGCGTCAGCGGCGTTCGTGCGTCGGCAGCGTTCGTGAGCAGCGTTCGTGCCAACCCCACCCAATCGCTTTTTGCGTTGTCTGGCAATGGCTTCGCCGAAGCCGAAAGTTTTTGGTCTGCGAAATTTGTTACGGGTTTGAATTTTTTTGTCTGGCTTTCCAGACCCGTGCCGGCGGCGTTGTCGGGTCCGGCGCAGCCCCGGGCAGGTCGCTGCGCCGGTCCGCGCCGGGTCCGGATGATCCGGCCCAGGCCGGTCCCCGCCGAGACGATCCCAACGCCGTCGCGGCTGTTCCGAGAGACGTCGCGTGGGTCCAGGCGACACGGCCGGCCACCCACGGGGCACACCCAACCCCGAAGCCGATCGCGAGGATTATGGGGCGAGGATCATGGGGCGAGGATCATGGGGCGAGGATGACGGGGCGGCCGGGACGGCACCCCGGAGGCGCGGTCTCGCAGCAGGGCGGCGATGTCGGTGCGGCCCGCGCGCAGCGCCGCGCGACGGGAGCCGCCCGGGTCCCGCGCCGTGCGGCGCGCCACGGGGAAAACGACCACCGGGAGGGTCAACGCGACGGCGAGGTCGCGGACGCTCCGAACTTCGTGAAGACCGTGGCGCGGGCTCGTTCAGGGTCCACCGCGCAGCGGGATTCCCTCAGGGATGGGGCAACGACCGAAGCGGGAAACGGTCCCGCTTCGGTGACGCCGTCCGCCCTCGGGGGGACGACGGGGCGCCGAAACCGGCGCCGGCCCTCAATGCACCAGGATCTTCGACAGGAAGTTCTGGGCGCGCTCGGAGCGGGCGTTGGCGAAGAAGTCCTCCTTGGTGGCGTCCTCGACGATCTCGCCCTTGTCCATGAAGATCACGCGGTTCGCGACCTTGCGGGCGAAGCCCATCTCGTGGGTCACGCACATCATGGTCATGCCCTCGCGGGCGAGCTGGACCATGACGTCGAGCACCTCGCCGACCATCTCGGGATCGAGGGCCGAGGTCGGCTCGTCGAACAGCATCACCACCGGGTTCATGGCGAGCGCCCGGGCGATGGCCACGCGCTGCTGCTGGCCGCCCGAGAGCTGGCCGGGAAACTTCTTGGCGTGGGCCGAGAGGCCGACCCGGTCGAGGAGCGCCAGACCCGTCTTGAGGGCGGTGTCCTCGTCGCGCCGGAGCACCTTGCGCTGCGCCAGGGTCAGGTTCTCCGTGATGGAGAGGTGCGGGAACAGCTCGAAGTGCTGGAACACCATGCCGACCCGGGCCCGCAGCTTCGGCAGGTTGGTCTTCTTATCATGCACGGGCGTGCCGTCGACGACGATCTCGCCCTTCTGGAAGGGCTCGAGGGCGTTGACGCACTTGATCAGGGTCGACTTGCCGGAGCCCGAGGGCCCGCAGACCACCACCACCTCACCCTTGTTCACGGCGGTGCTGCAATCGGTGAGGACCTGGAAGTCGCCGTACCATTTGCTGACGGACTTCATGGTGATCATCGGCCCCGTGGTCACGGGGGCCTGGGCGGTGTTGAGCGACGTGGTCATGGCGGAAATCCTCGTCTGGGATGCGGCGACGCCGGAGCGGGGGAAGGCCTCGTCCAGGGAATGCCTGGGCAGAGGGGGGGCCCGGCGTCAGCGGATGATGGCGATCTTCTTCTGGAGGCGGCGCACCGCCATGGAGGCCACGAAGCAGACCGCGAAGTAGACCACGGCCGCGAACAGGTACATTTCCACGAGGCGGCCGTCGCGCTGGGCGATCTTCGAGGCCGCGCCGAGGAAGTCGGTCACCGAGAGGACGTAGACCAGCGAGGTGTCCTGGAAGAGGACGATGGTCTGCGTCAGCAGGATCGGCGTCATGTTGCGGAACACCTGGGGCAGGATCACGCTGCGCATCGAGGCGAAGTAGGTCAGGCCCAGCGCCGAGGCCGCCGCCGCCTGGCCCTTGGGGATCGACTGGATGCCGGCGCGCATGATCTCGGAGAAGTAGGCCGCCTCGAACAGCGTGAAGGTCACCAGCGACGAGGTGAAGGCGCCCACCGTCATCGGCCGGTCGGCCCCGGTGATCCACTGCCCGAGATAGGGCACCAGGAAGTAGAACCAGAAGATCACCAGCACGAGGGGCAGCGACCGCATCAGGTTGACGTAGCCCTTGGCCACGGTCGGGATCACCGGCAGGCTGGAGAGCCGCATCATGGCGATGAGCGTGCCGAGCACGATGCCGCCGATGGCGGCGAGCGCCGTCAGCGTCAGGGTGAAGCGCATGCCGTCCAGGAACAGGTACGGCAGCGCGGAGGTGATGACGGAGAAGTCGAAATTCGCGAGCATCGCGGCGATCCTTGAGGAGGAGAAGGCGGAGGGCAGCCCCTCAGCGATGGCCCGGGACGGCGACGCGGCGCTCGATCCAGCCGGAGGTGAAGATCACCACGACGTTGATCAGGACGTAGAGGACGGTGGCGGCGGTGAAGGCCTCGAACACCTGGAACGAGAATTCCTGCATGGCGCGGGCGCGGGCGGTGAGCTCGAGCAGGCCGATGGTGAGGGCGACCGAGGTGTTCTTGAGGTTGTTCAGGAATTCGGAGGTCAGCGGCGGCAGGATCATCCGGTAGGCGCTGGGCAGGAGCACGTAGCGGTAGGTCTGGTAGACCGTCAGGCCCATGGCGGTGCCGGCCATCTTCTGCCCGCGCGGCAGGGCCTGGATGCCGGCGCGCACCTGCTCGGCGACGCGGGAGGCGGTGAAGAAGCCCAGGCACACCACCGCCGTGTAGAACGGCGCGTTGGGCAGCTGCTTGATCCCGCTGCCCCAGGATTCGGGCAGCACCTCCGGCAGGACGAAGTACCAGAGGAACATCTGCACCAGCAGGGGGATGTTGCGGAACAGCTCGACGTAGGTCGTGCCGACGGCGTTGGCGAGCTTCGACGGCAGGGTGCGCATCACGCCGATGACGGAGCCCAGGAGAAACGCGATCACCCAGGCGCAGAGGGCCGTCACCACCGTCCACATCAGGCCCGAGAGCAGCATGTCCGCGTAGGTGCCGGTGCCTTCCGGGGACGGTTCGAGGAAGATGCCCCAGTTCCAGTTGTAGTTCATCGCGTCGTCGTCCCCTGTGATCGGGCATCCGGGCGAGCGCCCGTGGCAAGCGTGCGGGCGCGCGCCCGTGAATGTGGCGGTGCTGTGTCGGACAGTGCCGAGACCTTGAGCGGAAGGTCCAGGGCCTTGAGGGTCGCGCCCCGGTCCCACACTGACATTTCCAGAGATTTGCTGCTTTTCCGGGCATGACCCCGCGCACGCCACGCAAGGGCCGCCGGCCCGCCCGGAGGGGGCGGAGCGACGGCCTTCGGGCGATTCGGCCGGGCACGGAGGGGGCTGAGACGGATCGGACGGGAACCAGGGCGGCACATCGGTGCCCGCCCCTAGCATCATCCGGACCAGAGCCCGAGGGCGAGGGCCGACCCGCGGCTCAGGCGCGGGCCGGTGTGGCCGCGGGGACACCCTGCGGGGCCGGCCGGCCCAGGGTGAGGATCAGCCCGGCGGCGGCGAGGCAGAGCGCCCCGGCGGCGAAGAAGGCCGGCAGGTAGGTCGCGAGCTCGGTCCGCGAGAGACCGGCTCCGTAGGCGATCGTCGCCGCGCCGAGCTGGTGGCCGGCGAAGACCCAGCCGAAGACGAGGTTGGCGCGCTCGCGCCCGAACCGCGCCGCGGTCAGCCGCACGGTGGGCGGCACCGTGGCGATCCAGTCGAGGCCGTAGAACACCGCGAACAGCGACAGGCCCACGAAGGAGAAGTCCGAGAACGGCAGGAACATCAGCGAGAGGCCGCGCAGGCCGTAGTACCAGAACAGGAGCCAGCGGTTGTCGTAGCGGTCGGAGAGCCAGCCCGAGGCCACGGTGCCGATGAAGTCGAACACCCCCATGGCGGCGAGCACGCTGGCGCCCTGCACCGGCCCGATGCCGTAATCGGCGCAGAGGGGGATGAAGTGGGTCTGGATCAGCCCGTTGGTGCTGGCCCCGCAGATGAAGAACGTGGCGAACAGCACCCAGAACACCCGGGTGCCGGCGGCGTCGCGCAGGGCGGACAGGGCGCCGTGGGCGCTCGGGCCGGTGGCACCGGAGCCCGGGGTGGCCGGGGCCACGGTCGGGCGCGTCTCGCCGTAGGGCGCCAGCCCGAGATCCTCCGGCCGGTCCCGCATCAGGGCGACGACTCCGAGGCCGGCCGCGAGGAGGAGGCCGCAGATCACCAGCAGGGCGGCGCGCCAGCCGAGGGCCTCCGTGAGGGCGGCGAGCAGGGGCAGCACCACGAGCTGCCCCGTGGCGGAACTGGCGGTGAGGAGGCCGACCACGAGGCCGCGGGATCGCGAGAACCAGCGCGTCGCCACCGTGGCGCCCAGCACCAGGGCGGTCAGCCCCGTGCCGATGCCCACCACCACGCCCCAGAGCAGGACGAGCTGCCAGACCTGCGTCATCCGCAGGGAGGCCAGCAGGCCGCCGGCGATCAGTCCCAGGGCCAGGAGCACGATCCGGCGCGGGCCGTAGCGGTTCATCAGGGCGGCGGCGAAGGGCCCCATCAGGCCGAACAGGACGAGGCGGACGGCGAGCGCCGAGCCGATCGTCGCCGTGTCCCAGCCGAACTCCTTCTGGAGGGGCAGGATCAGGACACCCGGGGCTCCGACGGCGCCCGCCGTGACCAGCATGGTCAGGAAGGTCACGCCGGCCACGGCCCAGCCGTAATGGAGGCCGCGGCGGGCGAACCCCGTCGCGACGGCGTCGGACAGGCGCAGGGTGGGGTCGGTGGCCATGGCACGGTGCTCCGGCGCGCCGGCTGCCGAGGCCCTGGAGCCTTGCAGGAGCGCAGGCGCCTTGCATAAGCGCATATGCACGCTTTAGACAAGGGCTCCGACCGCGCGGAGCGTTCCATGGCCGATCCCCCCTCCCCCGCCGTGCTCTGCCACTGCAACGCGATCCGCCGGGGCGCCCGGCAGGTGACGCAGTTCTACGACCGGCACCTGGCGCCGGCGGGCCTGCGCACGTCGCAGTATTCGATGCTGGTGGGCCTGGCGCGCCTCGGCCCGATCGCCATCGCCGCCTTCGCCGATGCCATGGCGATGGACCGCACCACCATGGGGCGGGCCCTGAAGCCCCTGGAGCGCGACGGCCTCCTCGCCGTCGGGCCGGGACCGGACGGGCGGACCCGGGCCCTCCACCTCACCGAGGCCGGCCGGCGGCGCATCGCCGAGGCCGAGCCCCTCTGGCGGGTGGCGCAGGCGGGCTTCGAGGCACGCTACGGCGCGACGGCGGCCGCGGACCTCCGGACCGCCCTGGCGCGGGTGGTGCGGACGGTGTGAGGCGGCCCTAGCCCTTGCGCGGACGGGCGCCGAAGATCGCGGTGCCGACCCGGACATGGGTGGCGCCCATCTGGATCGCGGCGGGGTAGTCCGCGCTCATGCCCATGGAGACGATCGGCAGGCTGTGGCGCTCGGCGATCCGGGCCAGCAGGGCGAAGTGCGGCGAGGGCGGCGCGTCGGCGGGCGGGATGCACATCAGCCCGTGGATCGTGAGGCCGTGGGTCTCGCGGCAGGCGGACAGCAGGGTGTCGAGCGCGGCCGGCGCGACGCCGCCCTTCTGCGGCTCGTCGCCGGTATTGACCTGGATCAGGAGCTTCGGCGCGCGGCCCACCCGCGCGATCTCCTTGGCCAAAGCCGCCGCGAGGGAAAGCCGGTCGAGGCCGTGGAGGACGTCGAACAGCTCCACCGCCTCCCGGGCCTTGTTCGATTGCAGCGGGCCGACGAGGTGGAGCTCCACGTCCGGGTAGCGCTCCCGGAGCGCCGGCCACTTGGCCTTGGATTCCTGGACGTAGTTCTCGCCGAACAGGCGCTGCCCGGCCGCCAGCGCCGGCAGGATCCCGGCGGCGGGAATCGTCTTCGACACCGCCACCAGGGCGACCGTGGCGGGATCGCGCTCGGCATCCTCCGCCGCCTGGGCAATCTGGTGGCGCACCGCCGCCAGCCCGGCCACCACGTCGGCGGCGTTCGGAGGGAGGGGGGCAGCGTCGGGCGAGGTCTCGGGCGAGCTTTCGGGCAAGGTTTCGGAAATGGCGTCGTCGGGGACTGTGTCGGCCATGCTGCCTCGCAGGGAAGGGGTTCGGTGGATCGCTCGGCCCGGGGACTACCATTCCGGGCGCGGGCCGCAAGGACAACGCGCCGCGCGCCGACGCGGGCTCGGCGCCGACGCTCCCCCGCGGACCGGGCAGCCCGATCCGTGTTGACCCCTCCCCTCCCCGTGGTAGTCCGGCCCTCAGCCTCTCAGGGCGAGCCCGCACCCCGCGAGGCGCGCCCCTCACCCCAGAACCCCGGCGCCCGGCCCATGACGACCACCCCTGCCCCCAAACCCGCTCCCGAGCGCTACAACGCCAAGGAGACCGAGCCGCGCTGGCAGCAGGCCTGGGCGGCGGCGGGCATCTACGCCACCCGGAACGACGATCCGAAGCCGAAATACTACGTGCTGGAGATGTTCCCCTACCCGTCGGGGCGCATCCACATGGGCCACGTGCGCAACTACGCCATGGGCGACGTGGTGGCGCGCTACAAGCGGGCGCGGGGCTTCAACGTGCTGCACCCGATGGGCTGGGACGCCTTCGGCCTGCCGGCCGAGAACGCCGCCATGGAGCGCAAGGTCAACCCGCGCGACTGGACCTATGCCAACATCGCGACGATGCGCGGGCAGCTCCAGAGCATGGGCCTGTCCCTCGACTGGAGCCGCGAGATCGCGACCTGCGATCCCGACTACTACAAGCACCAGCAGCGCATGTTCCTCGACTTCCTGGCCAAGGGGCTGGTGACGCGCCGCACGGCCAAGGTGAACTGGGACCCGGTGGACCACACCGTGCTGGCCAACGAGCAGGTCATCGACGGGCGCGGCTGGCGCTCGGGCGCCCTGGTGGAGCAGCGCGAGCTGACCCAGTGGTTCTTCAAGATCACCGACTTCGCGCAGGACCTCTACGACGCCCTCGGCGGCCTGGAGCGCTGGCCGGAGAAGGTCCGGGTGATGCAGAAGAACTGGATCGGCCGCTCCGAGGGGCTGGAGGTCCGCTTCGCCCTGGAGGCGCCGCCGGCCCACATCGCTCCCGAGGTGAAGGTCTACACCACGCGGCCCGACACCCTGTTCGGGGCGAAGTTCCTGGCCATCGCCGCCGACCACCCGATCGCCGCGGCCCTGGCTCCGGCCCACCCGGCCCTGCAGAGCTTCATCGAGGAATGCCGGCGCACGGGCACGGCCCAGGCGGCCATCGACACGGCGGAGAAACTCGGCTTCGACACCGGGCTCACGGTGCGCCATCCCCTCGACCCGTCCTGGCTGCTGCCGGTCTACGTCGCGAATTTCGTGCTCATGGAATACGGCACCGGCGCCGTGTTCGGCTGTCCGGCCCACGACCAGCGCGACCTCGACTTCTCCAACAAGTACGGGCTCGGCAACACCCCCGTGGTCTGCCCGGAGGACCAGGACGGTGCCAGCTTCGTCATCACCGACACCGCCTATGACGGCGACGGGCGGATGATCAACTCGCGCTTCCTCGACGACATGACCACCGACGAGGCCTTCCACGCCGTGGCCAACCGCCTGGAGGCGGAGATCCTCGACGGGGCGCCGGTGGCGCAGCGCAAGGTGCAGTTCCGCCTGCGCGACTGGGGCGTCTCGCGCCAGCGCTACTGGGGCTGCCCGATCCCGATCATCCATTGCGAGGCCTGCGGACCCGTCGCGGTCCCGGTGGCCGACCTGCCGGTGAAGCTCCCCGAGGAGGTCTCCTTCGACGTGCCCGGCAACCCGCTGGAGCGGGATCACGCCTGGCGCGACGTCCCCTGCCCCACCTGCGGCCGGCCGGCGCGGCGCGAGACCGACACCATGGACACCTTCGTGGATTCGTCCTGGTACTATGCCCGCTTCACCGCGCCCTGGCTGCAGGACGCGCCCACGGACCGCACGGCCGTCGACCAGTGGCTCGCCGTCGACCAGTATATCGGCGGGATCGAGCACGCGATCCTGCACCTGCTCTACGCCCGCTTCTTCATGCGGGCGATGAAGGCCACGGACTGGTCCGGCGTCTCCGAGCCCTTCGACGGCCTGTTCACCCAGGGCATGGTCGTCCACGAGACCTACAAGGATGCGGCCGGCGCCTGGGTGCCTCCTGCCGACATCCGGATCTCGGCCGAGTCCGGCACCCGCGAAGCGTTTCACGTGAAAACGGCGGAGCCGATCACGATCGGCGCCATCGAGAAGATGTCCAAGTCGAAGAAGAACGTCGTCGACCCGGACGACATCATCGCCAGCTACGGTGCCGACACGGCGCGCTGGTTCATGCTCTCCGACTCTCCGCCGGAGCGCGACGTGATCTGGACCGAGGACGGCGTCCAGGGCGCGGCCCGCTTCGTCCAGCGCGTCTGGCGTCTGGTCTCCCTGGCGAGCACCGTCGAAACCACGACCGGCGCGAGCGACGCCGCCCTGCGCAAGGCTGCCCACAAGGCCCTGGCCGCCGTGGAGGAGGACGTGGAGCGCCTGCGCTTCAACCGCTGCGTGGCCCACATCTACACCCTCGCCAACGCCCTCGACGAAGCGCTGCGGGGCGGCGTCTCGCGGGCCACCGCCGGGGAAGCGGCCGGGATCCTGACCCAGCTGATCGCCCCGATGATGCCGCACCTCGCCGAGGAATGCTGGCAGGCGCTCGGCCGCGACGGTCTCGCCGCCCAGGCGCCCTGGCCGGAGGTCGATCGCGCGCTGCTGGTGGAGGACAGCGTCACCCTTCCGGTCCAGCTCAACGGCAAGAAGCGGGCGGACGTCACGGTGCCGCGCAGCGCCGACGTCGCGGCCGTCCAGGCCCTCGTGCTGGCCGACGAGGCGGTGCAGCGCGCCCTCGAAGGCCGCAGCCCGAAGAAGGTCATCGTGGTCCCGGGCCGGATCGTGAACCTCGTGGTCTGAGCGGGTTCCCGACCTCCCCCACGAAGGAGGGGGACGCCCCCGCTGTCCACACCCCCGATCCGGCGACCATGATCCTGCCGGATAGGAAACGTAAAGCTTGGGGCGAATAGGCTGTCGTCGAACCCCGGTTCGCCGTACAGACGGGCGGGACGAGACAGCGGGACGGCGGCGGGCATGATGCGCTTGGCAAACAGGGCAGTGGCGGTTCGGGCAGCGGCGGCCGGCACGGTCGGCCGCGCTCTGCGGGTCGCGGCCGTCGCCGCCCTGGCGCTCAACCTGTCGGCCTGCTTCCGTCCCCTCTACGGACCCACCGCCTCGGGCGAGCCGATGGCCGCCCTCCTCGCCTCCGTTCAGGTGGACGACGTGGCGATGGCCCAGGGTCAGGAGCGTCTGGGCCATTACCTGCGCAGCGAGCTCATCTTCGATCTCGACGGTTCGGGCCAGCCTTCCACCAAGCGCTACCGCCTGAAGATGCAGGGCAGCGAGTCGGTGCAGACCCCGATCGTGTCCTCGCAGACCGGTCGCGCCGAGGCCGGCACCATCGTCGGAACGGTGAAGTACGCCCTGGAAGACCTCAGCGGCACGAAGATCATCAGCGAGGGGGTG
This sequence comes from Methylobacterium sp. Leaf125, assembly GCF_001423085.1. GTDB lineage: Bacteria > Pseudomonadota > Alphaproteobacteria > Rhizobiales > Beijerinckiaceae > Methylobacterium. Next base: position 310,258 of record NZ_LMNU01000001.1, read on the forward strand.
GCGACCTCCACCGCCACCTACGACCGCTCGATCCAGCGCTTCGCCAGCCTGCGCGCCGCCCGCGACGCCGAGATCCGCCTCGCCAAGGTCCTGGCCGAGCAGATCAAGACCCGCATCGCCTCCGTGCTGGTGACGAAGCCCTGAGCCGGGCCCTGCCGTGACCGCCGTCAAGGCCAGCGACGTCGACGGCCTGATCCGGCGCGGACCCGATCCGCGCATCGCGATCCTGCTCGTCTACGGCCCGGATACGGGCCTCGTCTTCACCCGCGCCAAGGCCCTGGCGGAAGCCTTCGTCAGCGACCCGGGCGACCCCTTCGCCATGGTGAAGATCGACGGGGACGTGCTGGCCCAGGATCCCGGACGCCTCGTGGACGAGGCCGGCACGGTCGGACTCTTCGGCGGCAGCCGCACGATCTGGGTCCGGTCCGGCAGCCGCAACTACGCGCCCGCGGTCGAGGCCGCCCTCAAGGCCGAGATCCAGAACGCCCGCATCGTGGTGGAGGGCGGCGACCTCGCCAAGAGTGCCCCCCTGCGGACCCTCTGCGAGAAGTCGCCGAAGGCCCTCGCCCTGCCCTGTTATCCCGACGACGAGCGGGCGCTCGGCGACCTCATCGACCGCACCCTGCAGGACCAGGGCCTGCGCATCGCCCGCGAGGCGCGGGACGTGCTCGCCACCAGCCTCGGCGGCGACCGCGGCGCCAGCCTGTCGGAGATCGAGAAGCTCGCCCTCTACGCCCAGGGGCAGGGCAGCGTCAGCCTCGACGATGTCGAGGCGGTGGTCAGCGACGTCGCCGGCAGCGTGCTCAACACGCTGATCGATGCGGCCTTCGCCGGCCGCAGCGGCGAGGTCGAGCGCGACTATCGTCGCTTCCGCCACGAGGGCATGGACCCATCGGTGATGCTGGGCTCGGCCCTGCGGCACGCCCTGACCCTGCTGGCGACGCGGCTTGCCGGGGAGGGGCAGAGCCCCAGCCTGATGGTGGCGAACTGGCGCGGCCTGCATTTCCGGCGCAAGGCCCTGGTGGAAACGCAGCTCGCGCGCTGGTCGCCGCCGGCCCTGCGCCACGCGGTCCAGCTGCTGCAGGACTCCGTCCTGGCCTGCCGCCGGGCGGACCCGGACCTCGCCCACGCCCACGCGTCGAGCACGCTCCTGCGCATCGCCGGCGAGGCGGCCCGGCGGCGATAGCGATCGGTCGGGGTCAGGCCTCCGCCTGCCCCAGGTTGAAGCGCTGGCACAGGGCTTCGAGCTCGGCCGCGTTCTCGTAGCGGATGCGGATCTCGCCCGCGCCGGCCACCTTGGTCTTTACGGCCACGGTCATGCCGAGGGCCCGGGCCATAGCCTGTTCCAGGGTGCGGATCTCAGCATCCTTCTCCGCTGCGCGCCGCGGCCGGCCGGGGCGGGGACCGTCACCCTCCGGCACCTCGGCGGAGGCCAGGGCCTCGACCTCGCGCACCGACAGGCCCTCCTCCACGATCCGACGGGCAACGCCCTCGGCGTCCCGCACGGCCAGGAGCGCGCGGGCATGGCCCGCGGTGATCTCACCGGCCACGACCCGGTCCTGGATCGTCGGGGCGAGCTGGAGCAGGCGCAGGGTGTTGGCCAAGTGGCTGCGGCTCTTGCCCAGGATCTCGGCGAGTTCGCTCTGGCTGTACTGGAACTCGCTCATCAGGCGCTCGTAGCCCGCGGCCTCCTCGATGGCGTTGAGGTCGGTGCGCTGGACGTTCTCCAGGATGGCGAATTCCAGCGAGGTCCGGTCGTCGATCTCCACCGTGACCACGGGCACCTCGTGCAGGCCCGCCCGCTGGGCCGCACGCCAACGGCGCTCGCCCGCCACGATCTCGTAGGTGTCCGGCACGCCGGCGAGGGCCCGCACCACGATGGGCTGGATGATGCCGCGCAGCTTGATCGAGGCCGACAGTTCCTCGAGATCCGACTCGTTGAAGCGGCGGCGCGGGTTGCGCGGGTTGGGACGCAGGAATTCCACCGCAACCTTGCGCTGCTCCTGCGACTTGCTCGCCTCGGCGCTGTCATCGCCGAAATCGCCGATCAGGGCCGCGAGGCCGCGCCCGAGCCGGGGCCGCACCACATCATCCGCCATCGCCACCTGCTTCAACTCCGAACCTTGGGGACACGCTTGTCATACGGCGAGGGCAGGGCGCCCCCGCATCGTCACGCCGCGACGGGGAGGCGCCCCTCGCGCTGGATGATCTCGGAAGCGAGGCGCAGGTAAGCCTGCGAGCCCGCGCATTTGAGATCGTAGAGCAGCACCGGCTTGCCGTGCGACGGCGCCTCGGAGACCCGGACGTTGCGGGGGATCATGGTCTCGTAGACCTTCTCGCCCATGAAGCTGCGCACATCCGCCACCACCTGCGCCGACAGGTTGTTGCGGGGATCGAACATGGTCAGGACGATGCCCTGGATGGTCAGGCGCGGATTGAGCGCGCCGCGCACCTGCTCCACCGTGCGCAGCAGCTGGCTCAGGCCCTCCAGGGCGAAGAACTCGCATTGCAGGGGCACCAGCACCGCGTCGGAGGCGGCGAGGGCATTGATGGTCAGCAGGTTCAGGGAGGGCGGGCAATCGATCAGGACGTAGGTGACGCCCGCCGTGGCGCCCGCTTCGCCGACACCCTTGAGGACGTTGCGCAGGCGATGGGCGCGGTCCGGCGCGCTCGCCATCTCCATCTCCAGGCCGAGCAGGTCCATGGTGGAGGGCGCCACCATCAGGCGCGGCACCGCGGTGGGGATGCAGGCCTGGCCCAGGGACGCCTCCCCGGCGAGCACGTGGTAGGTCGAGACCTTGCGCTGGCGGCGGTCGATGCCGAGGCCCGTCGAGGCATTGCCCTGCGGATCGAGGTCGATCACCAACACGCTCTCACCGATGGCCGCCAGCGCCGTGCCGAGGTTGATCGCGGTGGTCGTCTTGCCGACGCCACCCTTCTGGTTGGCTAGGGCCAGGATGCGCAGCGGCCGATCCGGATTGCCGCCGGTCGTCGGTACGGGAGTCGGAGCGCTTGTCATGAATCCACGCGAGATAGGGTCGTGACGCGGACGATCCGCGCTTCCGACTCGGTTCGGCTCGGCACGAGATCGTAAACGAATCTCCACCGTTGCGCGGCCTCGGTCAATTCCGATTGGACATCCCGTCCTTTCGGAAACAGGCCGACCGTGCCGGTTGTCAACAGCGGCTCCGCCCAGGCGAGCAGCTGGGCGAGGGGCGCGAGGGCCCGGGCGCAGACCACCGCGACGCCGCGATGGGCCGCGATGACCTGCTCGATCCGGGCATTGTGGACCTTGGCCGGTGCGCCGGTCAGGCGCGCGGTCTCGGTGAGAAAGGCGCATTTGCGCGCGTTGCTCTCGACGAGATCGACCTGAAACCCGGGGCGCTCATGCCCCGCGATGGCCAGGACGAGGCCGGGGAGTCCGGCCCCTGCCCCGAGGTCGAGCCAGGTCTCCGCCTCCGGCGCGATGGCTCGAAGCTGGAGCGCATCGGCGATGTGACGGGTCCAGACCTCGGTCAGGGTCGCGGGCCCGACGAGGTTCTTCACGGTCTGCCAGCGCCGCAGCTGCGCGACGTAGAGGTCGAGGCGCTGCGCTGTTTCACGTGAAACACCCGCACTGGCCAGGACCCGATCGCGGTCGCGATCAGAGGCCATGCGCGGCCCCGCGGTCGGCCCGGCGGGCATGGGCCGCCAGGAGGGTGAGGGCGGCCGGAGTCACACCCTCGATCCGTGCCGCCTGCCCCAGCGTTCCCGGGCGCACGGCTTCGAGCTTGAGCCGCATCTCGTTCGACAGGCCGGGAATGCCCGCATAATCCAGACGGATCGGCAGGGCGACCGCCTCGTCCCGGCGGAAGGCGGCGATGTCCGCCTGCTGCCGATCGAGGTAGACGGCGTAGGTGGCGTCGGTGCAGAGCCGCTCGGCCACGCGGGGCGGGACCGCTGAGAGCTCCGGCCAGACTGCGCAGAGGCGCGCCCAGTCGATGTCCGGGTAGGACAGAAGCTGGAAGGCGGAGCGGCGGATACCGTCCTGATTGAGCGCGATCCCGACGGCCTGGGCCTGGTTCGGGGTCAGGCTCAGGCGGTCGAGCTGGCCGCGCGCCCCGTCCAGGGCCGTCTGCGCGGTGGCGAAATGCATGGCACGGCGCTGTCCGACGCAGCCGAGGGCGGCGCCCTTGGGCGTCAGGCGCTCGTCGGCATTGTCGATGCGCAGGGACAGCCGGTACTCGGAACGCGAGGTGAACATGCGGTAGGGCTCGCTCACCCCATGGGTGACGAGGTCGTCGATCATCACGCCGAGATAGGACTCGGCCCGGTCGAAGGTGGCGAGGGCCGAACCGCCGGCGAGGCGGGCGGCGTTGATCCCGGCCACGAGCCCCTGCCCGGCCGCTTCCTCGTAGCCGGTGGTGCCGTTGATCTGCCCGGCCAGGAACAGGCCCGGCAGGCGCTTGGCCTGGAGGGTGGCATTGAGTTCGCGCGGATCGACGTAGTCGTACTCGATGGCGTAGCCCGGCCGCAGGATGGTGGCCCGCTCCAGTCCAGGGATCAACGCGATGACGTCGCGCTGGACGCTCTCGGGAAGCGCGGTGGAGATGCCGTTCGGGTAGACGGTCGGGTCGTCGAGGCCCTCGGGCTCCAGGAAGATCTGGTGACCCTCGCGGTCGCCGAAGCGGACGACCTTGTCCTCGATGGACGGGCAGTAGCGCGGGCCCCGGCTGGCGATGCCGCCGGAATACATCGGCGAGCGGTGCAGGTTGGCGCGGATGAGGTCGTGGACGGCCTGGGTCGTACGGGTGATGCCGCACTGGATCTGTGGGGTGGTGATCCGCTCGGTGAGGGTCGAGAACGGCACCGGATCCGCGTCCGCCGACTGCATCTCCAGGCCGGACCAGTCGATGGTGCGTCCGTCGAGACGGGCCGGGGTGCCGGTCTTCAGCCGCCCGAGGGCGAAACCGGCGCGGTCGAGGGTCTGGGCCAGCCCCACGGAGGGGGCCTCGCCGACCCGGCCGGCCGGGATCCGGGTCTCACCGATATGGATGAGGCCGCGCAGGAAGGTGCCGGTGGTGAGGACGACGGCGGCGCAGGGGAGGGTGCGCCCATCGGCCAGGAGCACCGCGGAGACGCGCCCCTGCGCAACGGCGAGATCGGCCACCTCCCCCTCGATCACCCGCAGGTTCGCGGTCTCGGCAATGGCCGCCTGCATCGCGCAGGCGTAGAGCTTGCGATCGGCCTGGGTGCGCGGGCCACGGACCGCCGGCCCCTTCCGCCGGTTGAGCAGCCGGAACTGGATGCCGGCCGCGTCGGCGACGCGTCCCATCAGGCCGTCGAGGGCATCGACCTCGCAGACCAGATGTCCCTTGCCCAGGCCCCCGATGGCGGGGTTGCAGGACATGGCGCCGATGGTGGCGGCCTGATGGGTCACGAGCGCCGTCCGCGCGCCGATCCGGGCGGCGGCCGCAGCCGCCTCGACGCCGGCATGGCCTCCACCAACGACGATGACGTCGTAGGAATCAGGTGTCTGGTGCATGGGATCGATTAAGCGGCTGGGGCGCCGATGGTCAATCGATGGATCGGCGGCGACGTGGTTTTCACGTGAAACCGAAGCCTCGTGGTCCCAGGGTCACAGGGCGCGGAGGGACGGGCTCACTTTCCGATGCAGAAGCCGGCGAAGAGCCGATCCAGCATTTCCTCGACGCCGACATGTCCGGCCACTTCGCCGAGCGCCCGGACCGCCAGCCGCAGATCCTCGGCGGCCAGCTCGGGCAGGACCGTCCCTGCCAGCAGCCGATCGAGATGCTCGCGACAGCGGGTCAGGCCCAGCCGGTGACGTTCGCGCGTGATCAGGGCGTCTCCGCTCCCGACCGCTCGGGAGGCCTGATCCTCGATGGCCGCCAACAACCGGTCGAGACCCAGACCGGTCAGGGCCGAGATGGGAAATGCGCCGTCCGGCAGGGGGGCGGCGGGATCGAGGTCGCCCTTGGTCCGCACGCGAAGCACCGGCCCGTCCGGCATCGGCTCGGCCGTCGACGTCTCCGCATCCGGGCCCGCGAGCATCACGACGAGGTCGGCCTGCCGCATCCGGGCCCGCGTCCGCCGGATGCCTTCCGCTTCGATGGCATCGCTCGCCGCGCGCAGGCCGGCAGTGTCCACGAGGATCACCGGCAACCCGCCGAGGTCGCAGCGCACCTCGATGACGTCGCGGGTCGTGCCGGGGATCGCCGAGACGATCGCCGCCTCGCGTCGGCTCAGGGCGTTCAGCAGCGTCGACTTGCCGGCATTGGGCGGCCCCGCCAGGACGACGGTGAATCCGTCCCGCAGGCGCTCACCGCGCCGGGCATCGGCCAGGACCATCGCCACCTCGTTGCGGATCACCCGCGCCTTCTGCGCCAGGGCGGCATCCAGGGCCGCGTCGTCGACATCGCCCTCGTCGGAGAAGTCGAGGGCCGCCTCGACGCCGGCCAGCAGATCGATCAGGCGTTCACGCCAATCGGCGACGCGCTTGCCGAGGGCTCCGTCGAGCTGGCGCAGGGCCTGGCGTCGCTGCGCCTCGGTCTCGGCGTCGATGAGGTCGGCGATGCCCTCGGCCTCGGTGAGGTCCAGGCGGCCGTTGAGAAAGGCCCGGCGGGTGAAGGCCCCGGGTTCGGCCGGTCGACATTGCGGGATCTCGGCCAGGGCGCGCAGGACCGCGCTGCGGACCGCGAGGCCGCCATGCAGGTGCAGCTCCACCATGTCCTCGCCGGTGAAGCTGGCGGGGCCCGGCATCCAGGCGACGAGGGCTTGGTCGAGGGGCGTGCCGTCGGGCGCGCGCAGCGTACGCAGGGACAGGCGCCGGGGCGGGGGGAGGGGGCCGGAGAGGGCGCGGATCACCGCGGCCGAGGCCGGGCCCGAGATCCGGATCACGCCGACGGCCGATCGACCGGGGCCGGTGGCGGGCGCGAAGAGGGTAGGCGGTTCGGTCATCGGGGCGGTGCCCTGGAAGCCGATACCAGGCGCGTCAGGCATTCGTTAACCAGCTAATGAACTTGTTTCAGCCGGAAATTGTCAGGCGAGGGAGAGCCATGGGCCGGACCCGAATGCGCGCGCGCGATCCGGGGCCGGCCCGGTGGGCCTCAGGTGTTCATCGAGTCGAAGAAGTCGTTGTTGCTCTTGGTCTGGCGCAGCTTGTCCATGAGGAACTCGATCGCGTCGGTGACGCCCATCGGGTTGAGGATGCGGCGCAGGACGTAGGTCTTCTTGAGCGCATCCGGCGGCACCAGGAGCTCTTCCTTGCGGGTGCCCGAGCGGGTGATGTCGATGGCCGGGAAGATGCGCTTGTCGGAGACCTTGCGGTCGAGAATGATCTCGGAGTTACCGGTGCCCTTGAACTCCTCGAAGATCACCTCGTCCATGCGCGAGCCGGTGTCGATGAGCGCGGTGGCGATGATCGAGAGCGAGCCGCCCTCCTCGATGTTGCGGGCGGCACCGAAGAAGCGCTTCGGGCGCTGCAGGGCGTTGGCGTCGACGCCGCCGGTGAGCACCTTGCCGGAGGACGGCACCACGGTGTTGTAGGCGCGGCCGAGGCGGGTGATCGAATCCAGCAGGATGACCACGTCGCGGCCGTGCTCGACGAGGCGCTTGGCCTTCTCGATCACCATCTCGGCGACCTGCACGTGGCGGGTGGCCGGCTCGTCGAAGGTCGAGGCGATGACCTCGCCCTTCACCGAGCGAATCATGTCGGTCACTTCCTCGGGCCGCTCGTCGATGAGCAGCACGATGAGGTAGCATTCCGGGTGGTTGATGGTGATCGACTGCGCGATGTTCTGCATCAGCACGGTCTTGCCGGTGCGCGGCGGCGCCACGATCAGGGCGCGCTGGCCCTTGCCGATCGGGGCGACGATGTCGATGATCCGCGGCGAGAAGTCCTTCTTCGGCGGATTGTCCAGTTCGAGCTTGAAGCGCTGCGTCGGGAACAGCGGCGTCAGGTTGTCGAAGTGGACCTTGTGCTTGATCTTCTCCGGGTTCTCGAAGTTGATCGTGTTGACCTTCAGCAGCGCGAAGTAGCGCTCGCCATCCTTGGGTCCGCGGATCGGTCCCTCGACGGTGTCGCCGGTGCGCAGGCCGAAGCGACGGATCTGGGTCGGCGAGATGTAGATGTCGTCGGGACCCGGCAGGTAGTTCGAGTCGGACGAGCGCAGGAAGCCGAAGCCGTCCTGCAGCACCTCGACGGTGCCGGCACCGATGATCTCGACCTCCTTGGCAGCAAGCTGCTTCAGGATCGCGAACATCAGCTCCTGCTTGCGCATGGTCGAGGCGTTCTCGACCTCGACCTCTTCGGCGAAGGCGATCAGGTCGGTCGGCGTCTTGGACTTGAGGTCCTGGAGCTTGACCTCGCGCATGCCGTCGAGATCGGCGGCGACGATGCCGCCCTCGGCCGGGCTTTCCACGGGGAGGGTCTCGTACGGTGACGTCATGGGGGATTCAGAACCGGCGGGAAGGGCGAGGCGGGGCAGAGGGTCGGAAATGGCAGTCGGGGAGTTTGGTCGCCGGGCGCCGTTTCGGCGCCGATCAGTCGGTCCGTCCTGGGGAAAGACGGCTCCGCGCATCGTCTTGGCGGAGCCAGGGGCTCACGGATGCAACGCGGCGTAACGAGGAGAGGCCTCACCGGTAGCGCGTTTCTCGGGTTTTCGCAAGGTCCGTCCGCCGGGGCGCCTGCAACGGCCCCTCAGCGGCGGCGCAGGCGCACGTAGAGGGCCCCGGCGCCACCGTGATGGCGGGCCGCCTCCTCGAATCCGAGAACCACGGTGCGCAGCTCCGGCGCGCGCAGCCAATGGGGTACGCTGCGGCGGAGCACGCCCCGCTCGGAGAAGGCATCGTCGTAGGTCGGGCCGCCCTTGCCGGTGACCACGAGGACGTGGGTGTGGCCCGTCGCGCGGGCCCGCATCAGGAAGCCGATCAGTGCCCCGTGCGCCTCCGCCTGGTACATTCCGTGGAGGTCGATGCGGGCATCGACCTGGAGGGCGCCGCGGCGCAGGGCGAGGCGGACGCGGCGCTCGAGGCCCGGCGCGGTCGGTGCAGCCGGTGCCAGGACAGGCGCCGGTGGCGCCGGCGGCGGGTTCGGCTTCAGTGCGGCGCGCTTGGCCAGCGTCCGGGGCATCGGCTTCGGGGGCGCGGGCTTCGGGGGCGCGGGCTTCGGGGGCGCGGGCTTCGTCGAGACGGGTTTGCTCGGCGCGGCTTTCGGGAGCGCGCCCTGGGGTAGCGCGTTCTTCGGTAGCACGTTCTTGGCCGAGGCGGGCGTCGTCGCCGGAGCGGACGTGGCGTCGGAGGGCTTGCCCGCCGCGCCCCGCCCCGTGATGCGGCCGCGCAGGGGCGTGATCAGCCGGGCGATCTCGCCCCACAGATAGGCGTCCTCTCCCGAGAGGCCGCGCGGGCGTCGGGGCGTCTTCATGGCGCCGATGCCCCGGATTTCGGGAGCAGGACCACGAAGCCGACGGGGTCGCGCAGGTTGCCGGCGGCGATGCCGGCCTCCGCACCGGTGCCGAGATAGAGGTCGCCGCGGGCCGGGCCGACGATAGCCGAGCCGGTATCGGCGGCGACGACGAGGCGCCCCGGCTCGGCAGCACCGGCGATCCGGCCCTCGAGCCAGAACGGCAGGCCGTAGCGCCAGAGGTTGGCGTCCACCGCGAGGTTGCGGCCGGGGCTCAGGGGCACGCCGGCCCCGCCGGGCGGCCCAAGGCTCGGGTCGTCGATCTCGGCGAGGCGGAAGAAGATGTAGGAGGCGTTCGCCCGCATCAGCCGGGCGGCGTGCTGGGGGTTCGCCCGCAGCCAGCCGGTCCAGCGGGCCAGGGTGAGACCGTCGAGGGGCAGGTGCCCCTCCGCCACGATGAGCTTGCCGATGGAGGTGTAGGGCCGGCCGTTGCGGCCGTCGTAGAGGACCCGGACCGCGCGCCCGTCGGTCAGGCGGACCCGGCCCGAGCCCTGGACCTGGAGCACGAACAGGTCGACGGCGTCGCGCAGGTAGAGGAGCGGGCGGGCCCGGGCGCCCAGGGCCCCGTCCTCGATGGCGGCCCGGTCGGGATAGGCCTCGAAGCCGTCGCCGGTCCGGCGCGCGGCACGCAGGGCGGGGTCGAGGCCGGGCCGCGTCTCGCCGGGCTCCAGGCTGACGAGGTCGTCGGGCCGGGCCAGCACCGCGGCGGTGAATTCCGGGCTCGGCCTGGCGGCGCCGACGAGTTCCGGCTCGAAGTAGCCGGTAAGGAAGCCCGTGCGCGTCTCGGGCTTGCCCCCGGCCGGGGGCCTGGCGATCCGATAGGGCGTGAAGGCCTCGGCGAAGAAGCGGGCCGCCTCGGCGTCCGGCACGGACTCGGCTCTCGTGCAGGCGGCCCGAAGCGCCTCGGGCGCGCCCGCGACCGTGGCGGGCTGGGGCGTGGCCGGCGGCGCCCGGCAGGTCCGGCGGAAGGCCGCGAGGGTCGCGGCGGCGTCGGGTCCGGGGAAACCCGGCAGGGATGCGGAATCGACGGGCTCCAGCACGGCCCCGCCCACGCGAAACGGCTCGGCCGCGGGGGCGGCCGAGCCGGGGGAGGGAAGAGCGAGGGCGGCGAGGAGACTCGCCGCGGGACGGGAGAACCGGTTCACGCGACCTTGGACAGCGTCGGGCTCAGACGCCGGCTTCCGTGGCGACGAGCTGCCAGTTCGGGTCGCGGGTGCCGAGGGTCCGGGCGAAGGTCCAGACGTCCGGCACCTCGACCACCGCCTCGGCGCTGCCGTCGGTCACCTGGCCCTGCGCGTTGCGGGTGGCGGTGATGAGGTGGGAGAGGAAGTGCACGGTGATCTGCGCGACGCGGTTCTTCACGTCGACGGCCACGATCTCGGCCTTGTCGAGGGAGACGAAGGTGGTCTCCACGGTCTCGCGCCGCGCCTCGCGGGCGTCGATCTCGCGCTCGAAGCCCTCGCAGACCTCACGGGAGAGCAGGCTGCGCAGGGTCTTGCGGTCGCCCTTGGCGAAGGCGATCACGATGGCCTCGTAGGCGCTGCGGGCGCCCTCCACGAAGGCGCGCGGATCGAAGGCGGGCTCGACCTGGACGACGGCTTCGAGGCCCTGGGCGATGGCCGAGCCGGGCTCGGCGATGCCGCGCCAGTCGCGCACGTCGGTCTTCACCGCGGTCTGGCCGCGATCGGCCTGGGGCTGGACCCGGTCGGCGCCGGGCAGGCGCACGACGTTGTCGCCGTCCCCGCGGCCGGCCGGCGGCTCGGTGCGGCTGCGGTCCACCGGCTTGAACGGCGAGCGCTCCGTGCCGGTCTTCTGCCCGAGCACCGAGCGCAGGCGCCAGATGACGAAGACCGCCAGCGCGAGAAAGATCAGGGTCGTCAAGTCGAAGGAGTCCTGCATCACTGATCCGATCGTGGCCGTGGCACGAATACGTTACTTCACGGGGCTCTGGAAACCCGGCCCGGGTCCTCGGCTGACATGCGTGGCCGAGACACGCCCGGCCGGATAGGTCCGGCCCAGGAAAATCGGGCCAAAGGAAATCTGGCCAAAGGAAATCTGGCCAAGGAAGTTCTGGCCAGGACAGATCCGGCCAGGACAGATCCGGCCAGGACAGATCTGGCCAGGACAGTTCTGGCCATGTCGCGCATTCCCCGGGTCCCGCGCAAGGCGCAGGCCGGGTTCGGCGCGCGGAGGCTCGCGCGGGGTCGAACCTCCGGGGTCGTGCGGAGATATGGATATCGCGGGCCATGAATCCAGGCGAGGGCGCGCGCCTGCGCCGCCTTGACCCGGCGGCGGCCCCGACCGGTCCTGCGGACCGGGCCCCGGGCTCGCCTTGTCCCGTGCGGGCGAGCGTGATAGCGCGCTATCGCGCGGACCGGGCGGTGGCGGCATGTCGGTGTGCATGTCGGTGTGCAGGCCGGGGCGCCTGGTTCCGGGCGACCGGGATCGGCGCCCGTCACGGGTTCGCCCCCGGGACCTGAGCGCACCAGACCCGGGCCCCGCCGCGCCCCGACGATCCAGGAAGAGGACAGAACGCCATGGCCGACACTCCGGCACCGAACGGCAACGGTGGCGCCACGGCGCAGACCGACGACGCCACGCCGACGATCAACTCGCTCGCGCAGTACACCAAGGATCTCTCCTTCGAGAATCCGAATGCGCCGCGCTCCCTGCAGCCGCAGGAGAGCGGACCGCAGATCAACATCCAGGTGAACGTCAACGCCAAGCAGGTGGCCGAGTTCGACTTCGAGGTCGACCTGACCCTGGAAGGCGATGCCAAGATCGCCAACGAGGTGCTGTTCGCCTTCGAGCTGACCTATTCGGGCATCTTCCGCATGCGCAACATCCCGCAGGACCAGCTCCACCCGGCGGTGATGATCGAGTGCCCGCGCCTGCTCTTCCCCTTCGCGCGCCAGATCGTCGCCGAGGCCGTGCGCAACGGTGGCTTCCCGCCCCTCTACATCGACCCGATCGACTTCGTCGGCCTCTATCGCCAGAAGGCCATGGAAGCCCAGGCCCAGGGCGAGACCGGCCCGCTCAACTCCTGAGCTGAGGGCGCGCCTCGCCGGACCCGTCCGCCCGGGCGGGATTCGGGGTCCTGAGGAGCGAAGGCCGGGCTCGAGAAGGCCGGACCTGAGGAGCGAAGGCCGGACTTGCGGATCGAAGGCCGGACTTGGCCGTTACTCGCAGCCAGTCCGGCCGCGGCCCCCGTGCCGCCGGTCGCCGGATCGCCTCAGCCCCGGGATCGCATGCTCGCCACACACCACCTCGCCCTGATCAACGTCTTCACGGGCGACATCCAGGGCGGGCTCGGCCCCTTCCTCGGCACCTGGCTCGCCGAGTCGGCCTCCTGGAGCCCCTCGCGGGTGGGCTTCGTCACCACCCTGGTGGGCATCGGCTCCCTCCTCCTCAGCGGTCCCTTCGGCGCCCTGGTCGACCGCCTCGGCCGGCCCCGGATGTTGATCGCCGTCGCCTGCGGGGCGATCCTGTGCGGCACCCTGCTGCTGCTGCCGGCCCGGGGCGTGATCCCGGTCTTCGCCGCGCAGATGATGGCGGCGGCCGGCGGCACGCTGCTGCTGCCGGCGGTCACCGCGCTCACCCTCGGCATCGTCGGCAAGGACCGCTTCCCCCGGCAGCAGGGCCGCAACCAGGCCTTCAACCATCTCGGCATCCTGCTGGCGGCCGGCGGCATCAGCCTCGGCACCGGCTGGTTCGGCCCGGCCATCGCCTTCTGGGTGCTCGGTGGCATGGCGGTCCTGGCCATCCTCGCCACCGTCACCACGCCGGGCCACTGCTACAACGAGCGCCGGGCCGTGGGCTGGCAGGAGGATGGCGACGACAAGCCGGAGCGTGCCGGCCTGCGCAGCATCGTGGCCAACCGCAAGCTCCTGGTCCTCGCCGTGGCGCTGGCGCTGTTCAACCTCGGCAACGGCGGCATGCTCTCCCTGCTCGGCCAGAAGCTCGTCGCCACCGCTGCCGACGCCACGAGCTGGACCGCCCGCTACGTCATGGTGGCGCAGCTGGTGATGATCCCGGTGGCCCTGTTCGCCGGCTCCCTGGCCGACCGGCGCGGGCGGCGCCAGCTCCTCATCGCGGCCTGCGCGGTGCTGCCGGTGCGGGCCGCGCTCTCGGCCTTCATCGACGATCCCCTCTGGCTGATCTCCGCCGAGATCCTCGACGGCGTCGCCTCCGGGATCATCGGCGTCGCGGTGCCGGTGGTGGTCGCCGACCTGACCTGGGGCTCCGGCCGCACCCAGACGGCGCTGGGCTCCCTCAACGCCATCCAGGGCATCGGCGGCGCCCTCTCGGCCTGGTACGGCGGCCTCGCCCAGGCGATGCTCGGCTGGACCGGGGCCTTCCTGGCCCTCGGCGCCCCGGCCCTCGTCGCCCTCGCCCTCGTGCTGTGGCTCGACACCACCAGCGAGGGCCGCGGCAGGCGCCAAGACAACGGCCGGAAGCGCAACGGCCGAAAGGGCGACGGCCGGAAGGGCAACGGGTCGTCGACGGACCCTGATGCCGAGAGCGGGAGCGGGCCCGACCGCGGCACCGACTCGCTCCGCCGCGCCCCGCAGCCGGAGACAGCCTGAGGGCGGATTGCCGCCCGGCGGAACAGGCCGCCCCCGCCCCGGTTTGGCGAGGACGCCTCAGCCACCGGAGCTCCCGACGATGCATGATCGACCCGACGGACGGACCCTGCGGGTCACCGAGCCGCGCGCCGTCCCCTGGCTCAGCATCGTGTTCGGCTACGGCCCGATGCTGCCCTTCGCCGCCGGTGCGCTGGTCGCCTGGGGCTGGCGCGGCACGCCCCTCGGGCAGGTCGCCGCCGCGCTGACGATCCTCTGGGGCTGCGCCATCCTGCTGTTCCTGTCGGGCGTGCGCCGCGGCGTCAGCTTCCGCACCGAGGGCGGGGCGACCGTCGCCCAGATCGCCACCATGATCGGCCTGTTCAGCCTCGGCTTCGCCGCCCTGGTGCTGGCGACCCTCGACCGGGCCGTGCCCGCCCTGGTCCTGCTCCTCCTCGGCTTCACCGCGATCGCGATCCTCGATCCGATCGCGGCCCGGCGCGGAGAGGCCCCGCTGTTCTTCGCCCGCCTGCGCCCGGTGCAGATCCCCATCGCGATCCTGAGCCTCGCGGCGCTGCTCGCCCTGGCCCTCTGAGGCCCGACGCGCCGAGGCCCGACACGCTTGCCGCCCCCGGCCACCCGCGATAGAGCCCCCGGGACCCCGAACAGCCCCGACGGACGCGAAGATCACCATGGCCAAGGCCGATTCGAATAAGGCCGACACCCTGAAGCCGCGCCTGCCGCGCGGTTTCGTCGACCGGCGCGCGGATGAGATCGCCGCCCAGCACCGCATGCTGGAGACGATCCGGCAGAGCTTCGAGCTCTACGGTTTCGAGGCGCTGGAGACGCCCTTCGTCGAGTACACCGAGGCGCTGGGCAAGTTCCTGCCCGACCTCGACCGGCCGAACGAGGGCGTGTTCTCGTTCCAGGACGACGACGAATCCTGGCTCTCGCTGCGCTACGACCTGACCGCGCCCCTGGCCCGGCACGTGGCCGAGCACTTCGACGCGATCCCGAAGCCCTATCGCAGCTTCCGTGCGGGCTACGTCTTCCGCAACGAGAAGCCGGGCCCGGGCCGCTTCCGCCAGTTCATGCAGTTCGACGCCGACATCGTCGGGGCCGGCTCGGTGGCGGCGGATGCCGAGATCTGCCTGCTGATGGCCGACACCCTGGAGAAGCTCGGGCTGACCGGGCAGTACGTGGTGAAGGTCAACAACCGGAAGGTGCTCGACGGCCTGATGGAGTCGATCGGGCTGAGCGGTCCCGACAAGGCCGGCCAGCGCCTGACCGTGCTGCGGGCGATCGACAAGCTCGACCGCCTGGGCGATGCCGGGGTGCGCGAGCTGCTGGGCGCCGGCCGCAAGGACGAGAGCGGCGATTACACCAAGGGCGCCGGGCTGGAGGATGCCGCGATCGGGCGCGTCCTGGCTTTCACCGGCTGGACCGGAACCGGATCGGCGCCGGCCGACAACGCCACCACCCTGGCGAATTTCGAGGCGTCGCTCGCGGGCAGCGCCATCGGCCTGGAGGGCGTGCGCGAACTCGCCGACATGGCGGCCCTGTTCGCCGCGGCCGGCTACGACGACCGCATCCGCATCGACCCCTCCGTGGTGCGCGGGCTCGAATACTATACCGGCCCGGTCTACGAGGCGGAGCTGACCTTCCCGGTCACCAACGAGGACGGACAGGTGGTGCGCTTCGGCTCGGTCTCGGGCGGCGGGCGCTACGACGGCCTTGTCGGGCGCTTCCGGGCCGAGCCGGTGCCCGCCACCGGCTTCTCCATCGGCGTCTCGCGCCTGTTCTCGGCGCTGCAGCTGGTGAAGAGCCCGCTGCTGGAAGGCATCACCAAGCCCGGTCCCGTGGTGGTCCTGGTGCTCGACCGGGACAACGTCGCCGACTACCAGCGGCTCGTCGCGAGCCTGCGCGCGGCCGGCATCCGGGCCGAGCTCTATCTCGGCGGCTCCGGCATGAAGGCGCAGATGAAGTATGCCGACCGACGCGGATCGCCCTGCGCCATCATCCAGGGCTCGAACGAGCGCGAGGCCGGCGAGGTCCAGATCAAGGACCTGATCGAGGGGGCCAAGGCGGCGGCCGCCATCACCAGCAATGCCGAGTGGAAGGCCGCGCGCCCGGCCCAGTTCTCGGTGCCGGTGGCCGAGATGGTCGAGCGGGTCCGCGAGGTCCTGGGACGCCACTTCTGACAGTCGAGACCCGAAGGACGGCCGTGGAGCGAACTCCACGGCCGTGCGGATCGTCAGGCGACCGAGATGTCGACCTGGATGTTGCCGCGGGTGGCGTGGGAGTAGGGGCACACCACGTCGGCGCGCTTCACCAGATCCTCGGCCACCGCCCGGTCGAGGCCCGGCAGGGTCGCCTTGAGGGCGACGACGAGGCCGAAGCCGGTGCCGTCATCCCGCGGGCCGATGCCGACGCTCGACTCGATCTTGGACTCCTCCGAGACCGTGATCTTGTCCTTGCCGGCGACGAACTTGATCGCGCCGAGGAAGCAGGCGGCGTAGCCGGCTGCGAAGAGCTGCTCCGGGTTGGTGCCGGCGCCACCGCCGCCGCCGAGTTCCTTCGGGGTGGAGAGCTTCACGTCCACCTTGGCGTCGTCGGTCGCGGCGGACCCTTCGCGGCCACCGGTGGCATGGGCATGAGCGGTGTAGAGGGCCTTCATGTCGGTCTCTCCTGCTGAACGAACGAGGGGATCGGGCGCGTCGGTCCGGCCTGAGCCAGCCCATATCGATTGCGCACAACCTAGTTATTTCCTCGCATAGAACTTGATTGTGCGCAATATGAAATTTGAATAAGATCGGACCCGCGGCCCGATTTCGGCCCGCGGCACATCGTGAAGGACAGTCGAATATGTCGGGACGGCAGACCCGCACGCTTCGGGAGCCGGTGGCAGAGCCGGAAACCCCGGACGCCCTGAGCCTGGACAGCCAGCTCTGCTTTGCCGTCTATGCCACGGCCCATGCCTTCGGACGCGCCTATCGCGCGCTCCTGGCCGCGCATGACCTGACCTACCCGCAATACCTGGTCCTGCTGGTCCTGTGGGAGGAGGAGGGAATGACCGTCAAGGAGATCGGCCAGCGCCTGTTCCTGGATTCCGGCACCCTGACGCCCCTGCTCAAGCGCCTCGAGGCGGCCGGCCACGTGAAGCGGGCCCGGGACCGGGCCGACGAGCGGCAGGTGAGCATCTTCCTGACCGACAAGAGCCGGGCCCTGCGGGGCCGGATGGAATGCGTGCCGGACGAGGTGGGTGGCCTGACCGGCCTCGATCTCGACGGGCGGCGGGCGCTCCTCGACATCCTGATGAACCTGCGCGGCGCGCTGCATGCGGGCCTCGGCGAGGGCCAGGCCGGTCTCGGCGCGGAGACCGAGGGAACGAGCGGCTCCGAGACCGCGCGACGCGGGTCCTGACAGGCGCCGGACATGAAAAAAGCCGCTCCCGCCAGGGCGGAAACGGCTTCCTGATCGCGTGACGGGGCGAAGGATCTCGGCCGGCCCCGTGGGGCAGGCCGGACCGATCCCGCAACCCGGGCCTCGGACCCTGAGGATCAGGACGCGATGAAGATCAGGACTCGGTGAAGATCAGGACTTGGTCTTGAGGTAGGCGATGACGTCGTCGACCTTCTTGGGGTCCTTGATGCCGGGGAAGACCATCTTGGTGCCCGGAATCTTCTTCTTCGGGTCGGTCAGCCACTCGTGGAGGTTGGCCTCGTCCCAGGTGATGCCGGAGCTCTTCATGGCCGCCGAGAAGGCGTAGCCGTCGGCACCTTCACCGGCCTTCGCGCCCACGACGCCCTTCAGGGTCGGGCCGACGCCGTTCTTCTCGAAGTTGTGGCAGGCCTTGCAGGGGGCGAAGGCCTTCTCGCCGGCGGCGGCATCGCCCTCGGCATGAGCCGACAGAGGCAGCAGCAGGGCCAGGGCGGCGCCGAACATGACATGACGCATCGTGTTTTTCCTCCTTGAAGCGGCTTCAGCCGCTTGGGCTTATGGCAGAGCTTACCCGTTTAGAACAGATCGAGACAGGAACGCGCAAGGTCGGACGCGATGAGCTGCGGCCAAAGGAAGCTTCCCCGGCGGCGTTCGGTTCCGCCGCGGCGGTCGGCGCCAAGAGCAAGACTCGGCGTCAAGAACCGGATGCGCCGCGCCGGCGTTTGTTTTAGGGTCCATCGCAAAGCACCCTCCGTCTTCCGTCTCTCACCGCCGCTTCCTCATAGGCGATCCCGGCTGAGCGGATGATGAAGAGGGCGCGCCCCCGGAGGACATGCCCATGTCGATCGCCTTTCCCGTGCCCGATGCCGCCATCGTCGCCCGCCGCGAGGCGATCATCGCGGGCCTCGCCCCCCTGGTCGCGCCGGAGGCCCTGGTCACCACCGAGGACGAGCGCCGCGCCTTCGAGACCGACGGTCTCACCGCCTACCGCAAGATGCCCCTGGCCGTGGTGCTGCCCTCGACGACCGCCGAGGTCTCGGCCGTGATGGCGTTCTGCCACGCCAACGGCGTCCGGGTGGTGCCGCGGGGCGCCGGCACCTCGCTGGCGGGGGGCGCCATCGCACAGGAGGATGCGGTGATCCTCGGCATCTCGAAGATGAACCGCATCCTCGACATCGATTTCGAGAACCGCACCGCGCGGGTCGAGGCCGGCATCACCAACCTCGCCATCTCGGGGGCCGTCAGCCACGAGGGCTTCTTCTACGCCCCCGACCCTTCGAGCCAGCTCGCCTGCACCATCGCGGGCAACATCGCGATGAATTCCGGCGGGGCGCATTGCCTCAAGTACGGGGTGACCACCAACAACCTCCTGGGCGTCACCCTGGTGATGAACGACGGCACCGTGGTGACGATCGGGGGCGAGCATCTCGACGCGCCGGGCTACGACCTCCTCGGCCTGGTCTGCGGCTCGGAGGGGCAGCTCGGCATCGTCACCGAGGCCACCGTGCGCATCCTGCGGGCGGCGGAGGGCGCGCGCCCGGCCCTGGTCGGGTTCGGCTCGGTGGAGGATGCGGGCGCCTGCACGGCGGCGATCATCGGGGCCGGCATCATCCCGGTGGCGATCGAGTACATGGACCGCGAGGCGATCCTGATCACCGAGGATTTCGCCCAGGCCGGCTACCCGCGCGACGCCGAGGCCATGCTGATCATCGAGGTCGAGGGGTCGGACGCCGAGTGCACGGCGATGCTCGCCCGCATCGAGGCCATCGCTAGCGACTTCAACCCGACCAGCATCCGGGTCTCGAAATCCGAGGCCGAGAGCGCCGCGATCTGGAAGGGCCGCAAGTCCGCCTTCGGCGCCACCGGCCGGATCTCGGACTACATCTGCATGGACGGCACCATCCCCACCGGGCAGCTCCCCGGGGTGCTGGAGCGCATCGGGGCGATCTGCGCCGAGAAGGGTCTGCGCGTCGCCAACGTGTTCCATGCCGGCGACGGCAACCTGCACCCGCTGATCCTGTTCGACATCAACAAGCCGGGCGAGATGGAGAAGGCGGAGGCGGCCGGCGACGAGATCCTCAAGCTCTGCGTCGAGGTCGGCGGCTGCCTCACGGGCGAGCACGGCGTCGGCATCGAGAAGCGCGAGCTCATGCGCTTCCAGTACGCCCAGGCGGATCTCGAGCAGCAGATGCGGGTGCGCAACGTCTTCGACCCGCACTGGCTGATGAACCCCGCCAAGGTGTTCCCCCTGGAGGGGCGCCTGGTCGCCTGACGCTCGGGCGTCCGGGTTTCAGCTCTGCGCGCCGAAGGCCTCGCACCGGAACGCGCCGTAATCGGTACGGGCCAGGCGCTCGGCCAGGGCCGGCAGGAACAGCATCGCCTCCTCGCCGAGGCGCCAGGGCGGGTTGATGACCACGAGGCCGGTGCCGTTGAGCCGGGTCGGGTCGGGCTCGGAGACCATCAGGTCGAGGCGCAGGGCCGGGCGGGCGAGGTCGTGGTCGAGCTGGGCCACCATGTGGTCGACCTTGGCGACGTCCTTGATCGGGTACCAGCCGAGATAGATGCCGGTCGGCCACTTGCGCGCCGCCTTGGCGAGGGCCGCCCCAAGACGGTCGATCTCGCCGAGCTCCTCGTAGGGCGGGTCGATCAGGACGAGGCCGCGGCGCTCCGGGGGCGGGATCATCGCGTTGAGCGCCGTCCAGCCGTCGAGATGCATCACCTTCGACAGGGAATCCTGGTTGAAGCGCGCCCGCAGGGTCTCGGCATCGGCCGGGTGCAGCTCCACGAAGACGCCCTGGTCGGTGGGGCGCAGGAACTCGCGGATGAGCGCGGGCGAGCCCGGATAGGTGTCGGCCCCGTGCCGGGCCTGGACCGCCGCCACCGCCTCGCGATAGGGGGCGAGCAGGACCTCCACGGCCTCGGGAAACGGCGTCGCGAGACGGCCCCAGCCCTCGTGCCACTCGCCCGTACGCCCGGCCTCGTCGGCGGTGAGGTCGTAGAAGCCGAGGCCGGCATGGGTGTCGATCGCCCGGAACCCCGTGGGCTTCAGGCAGAGATGGGCCAGCACGCGGCTGAGCACGAGGTGCTTCAGGACGTCGGCGAAGTTGCCGGCGTGGAAGGCGTGACGGTAATTCATGAGGTCCGGGCCTGTCTCAGCGCACGCCCCGGCGGTCCCGCCCGGGGTCGAAGCGCGGCATCATCTACCGCGCGGCGTCGATGGCAACCGCGCCGGCGCGGCAATTCTGGCGGGCCACCTCGGGGCAGGGGGTGAAGCCGCGCAGGTCCTTGGCAAAGCAGATCCGGACCTCCTGAAGCTGGCCGCCCCGGCAGGTCACCGACATCATGTCGGGGCGCAGGCCCCGGTTGGCCGCCACGAACTGCCGGGCGATGTCGATCGGCGCCATCCGGGTGTCACGCTCGGGGGCCTTGAAGGCGTCCGGGATGGTCACCGCCGCCCGGGCGTCGCGGGCCGCCTGGAAATACGAGACCGGATCGAGGCCCGAGCAGGTGCCGTGGCTGCGCCACTCGTGCCGCGCCAGGCCCTCGCTCGGATAGACCTGGCCCGCCACCTCGATCGCCTGCCGGGTCGGCGAACGCTCGACCGAGGCGCAGTTCGAGGGATAGCCGCGGGTGTATTGCGGCCAGAGTCCGTGCACCACGAAGCCGAGTCCGCGGCCCGGACGGCACTGCCCTTCCGCCTCGCGCCGGGCACCCGGCCCCTCGCAATAGGTCGGCGACCAGGACAGGGCCAGGACGTAGAAGTCGAACGTGCCCGGGGTGCCGCCGCGCTTGAAGCCCTGCGCCATCGCCGGCGGAGCCGCGGCCCCCTGGGCCAGCGTCAGCGTCAGCGTCAAGGCGGCCGAGGCGACCGAGGCGAGGCGCCCTGCGTTCCGGCGCCGGGCGCTCGGGCTCACGGACGGGCTTCGCGGCAGGCCGAGGAATAAGCGTAGGCGAGGTTGCGATCGAGGCCGTGGACGCAGAACTCGATGCCCCAGTCGGCCCCGATGATGCCGAGCCCGTCGCGCACCGAGTAATCCACCTTGCGGCGGATACCGTCGGAGGTGGTGGCCACGGCGCTGCAGAAGCGGCGCGGGACGTAGTCGAGGCCCCAGGGGCGCCACGCCGTGCGCTCGATGTGCTCGTAGCGCAGGATGGTGAGGGAGGAGTTCCAGAACTTCGCCTCCTTCTCGGCGAAGTGCGACGAGAGCCGCTCCAGCACCTCGGGGGCTTGGCAGCCGGGGATGTCGGCGTCGTAGTTGAACTCGCGCTCCTCGGCCGGGGTGATCTCCTCGCGGCCGGAGCGGGCGAGGGCCGGCTGGAGGGCGCCCGCCAGCACGAGGCCGAGGGCGAAGGCGGTGGAGAGGGGATTCGGGCGCATGCCGGCGTCTTTGTTCCGCTGGAGTCCGTGACACGTCCCGGAACGATGGCGGCTCGGTCCGCCCTGTCAAGCATGAGGCCGGGGGCGGCGTCGCTTTCCGCGGCCCCTGGGGTGCGCCGGGCACACCCCGAAGGCGGGACCGGGGCGGCCTTCAGTAGATCGGTTCGGCGAGGCCGGGCGCGGCGAGCGAGAGCGGCTCGGCGGCGAAATCCTCCGGGGGGAGGGCGGTCGCGACCCGGGGCGCCGGGGCGCGCGGCACCGGACCCCGCGGGGCGGCGGCGTAGGCCACCGCCGGCGCGGACGGGCGGACGGGGGCCGATCCGTGGCTGAGCTGCGTGGCCGGGGCCCGGGCGGGCTGGCGCGCCGACATCGGGGTGACGCCGTAGGGATCGTCCTCCTCGACATCGATCGGGGCCTGCGGCGGGGCGGGCAGGCGCTCGGGCGGACGGGGACGGGCCGTGGCGCGCGGGACGCCGTCGGCGCCGAGCTGCGGCGTGAACTTGATCAGCGGCTGGCAGATCCGGCGCAGGCCGCGGGGGTCGTGGCGGGCGAGGTCGACGTGGATGTGGTCGTAGTGGAACACGTTCGAGCCAGGCGCCAGCACGGTGGAGAACCGGGCGCAGGCCCCGAGGAAGACCTCGCGCAGGAAGCCCTGCTCGGCCTCGGTGCCGCGCCAGCCGCCCTTGACGGTGATGACGTAGCCGTCCGCGAGCTTGAACGACATGATGTCGAGGGCATTGCCGAAGGAATGCTCGGAGAGCTTGGCGCCGGCCTGGTTGTTGCGGCCGCGGCAGGCATAGGTGCCGGCGTTGATCTCGGCCACGGGCTGGCCGAAATACAGGTTCGCGGCGGGCTGGATCGTATCGGCGAGCCAGGCCTCGGCCTCGGTCAGGGCCGGGCAGGCCAGGGTCACCCGCTGCTTCAGGGCGACGGTGCCCCGCCCGAGGCGCGTGACGCGGTAGGGCTGCAGCATGCCGCAGACGCCCGGCCCGCTGATCTCCTTGACGGGGGTGACGAACTCCGTCGTCTCGACCAGACGCTTGGCGTTGCAGGCCTGCTCGGTCTGGTCACGCCACGCCTCGCGCTGCTCAAACTTGTTGAGTGCACAGCCGGTGAGGCCCGCGCCGAACAGCGTCAGGGCCGAGAACGCGAATACGCTACGCCACATGATGCGGACGATGCGCCGGGTTCCGTAAACGTTGCGTCAACGATGCGGCGGTGCGCGGCATCCCTGTGGACGGGTGTTGACAGACGGCGGCCGAGGCCGGACCAAGCCCCCATGCTGTCCCTCGTCGATCTCCGCACCCGCATCGCTGCCGGCACCCTCGACCCCGCCGGCGCCATCCGCCTCGCCGAAGTCGCCATCGCGGCCCGCGACCCCGGCATCGGGGCGATCGTCAGCCAAAATCCCGCTCCGGCGATCGCCGGCTCAGGGCCGCTGGCGGGCATCGCCGTGGGGGTCAAGGACATCATCGACACCGCCGACCTGCCGACGCAGATGGGGTCGCCGATCTACGCCGGCTGGCAGCCCAAGGCGGATGCCGCCATCGTGGCGCGGCTCCGGGCCCTGGGCGCCGTACCCCTGGTCAAGACCAGCACCTCCCCCTTCGCCAGCCACGACCCCACCGCGACGGTGAACCCGCGCGACCCCGGCCACACGCCCGGCGGCTCCTCGGCCGGCTCGGCCGCGGCGGTCGCCGCCGGGATGGTGCCCCTGGCGCTGGGCACCCAGACCGGCGGCTCGGTGATCCGCCCGGCGGCCTTCTGCGGCGTGGCGGCGATCAAGCCCTCGTTCCGGCTCCTGCCGACGGTCGGCGTGAAGACCTTCTCCTGGGCCCTCGACACCGTCGGCCTGTTCGGCGCCGGCATCCGCGACATCGCCCAGGGCCTGAGCCTGATCGCCGACCGACCCGCCCTGGACCTCGACGCGGCCCCCGGGGCCCCGCGTCTCGGCCTCTGCCTCCAGGACTTCGCGGAGGCCCCCGACCCGGACGCCCTGGCCGCCCTGCACCGGGCCGCCCGCGCGGCCGAGGCTGCCGGCGCCCGGCTGGTCGACCTCGTCCTGCCGGATCCGCTGCCGGAGGCCTGGGCGCAGCACGCGGTCATCCAGGACTACGAGGCCCGCCAGGCGCTGGCCTGGGAATACGCCCACCATCGGGCGCAGCTCAGTCCGGAACTCGGCGAGCAGCTCGACGCGGCCCAGGACTTGGTCGCCGCCCAGTACGACGCGGCGCGCCGCGCGGCGCACCGGGCCCGGCGGGCCTTGAAGGACCTGTTCGGGGCGTTCGACGCGATCCTGACCCTGTCGGCCCCGGGTCGGGCACCCGCCGGTCTCGGCACCACGGGCGACGCGCGCTTCAACCGGCTCTGGACCCTGATGGGCGTGCCCTGCGTCACCGTCCCGGTTCCCGGGGACGGCCTGCCCCTGGGCGTTCAGGTCGTCGCCCGCTTCGGCGACGACGGCCGGGCGCTCGCCGTGGCACGGATGATCGAACACGCCCTGGCGGCGTAAGCGCCTCGGACGCCTTGCGCCCACCAGACCGAACGACGACCGCCCCACGTTCCTGCCCGTGCCACAGACGATCGCCCCGATGCATTCCTGGAAACAGGCCGTGGCCCGGGCCTTCGACGGGGCCGAGGGCTATGACGGCGCAGCGACGATCCAGGCCCTGGTGGCGGAGCGCCTGGCCCGGCGCCTCGAAGCCGAGCCCCTGCCGCCGGAGCCGCGCATCCTCGAGATCGGCTGCGGCACCGGCCTGCTGACCGCGCACCTGCGCCGGCGCCTGCCGAAGGGCGTTCTCGTCGCCTCGGACCTCGCCCCCGCCATGGTGCAGCGCTGCCGCACCCGTCTCGCCGGAACGGCGGGCCTGCGCTTCGTCGTCATGGATGCCGAGCGGCCGGCCTGCGCGCCGGGTTTCGACCTCATCGCGTCGAGCCTCGCCGCACAGTGGTTCGAGGACCTGTCCGGAACGCTGGCGGGCCTCGCCGCGCTGCTGGCGCCCGGGGGCCTGCTGGCGGTGGCGACGCTGAGTGCGGGCACCTTCGCCGAGTGGCGGGCGGCGCACGCGGCGCTGGGCCTGGAGGCGGCGACGCCCGTCTATCCGTCCCTCCGGGACCTCGCCGCGCTGGCCTGTCCCGGCTGCACCCTCGCGGTCTCCGCGGAGCCCGTGGTGGAGGCCCATGCCGATGGCCGGGCCTTCCTGGGTTCGCTGCGGGCCATCGGTGCCGGCACGCCCGGGGCGTCGCGGACGCTCTCGCCGGGGGCGATGCGGCGGGTGCTGCGCGCATTCGAGGCGAGGGGCGCGCAGGTCACCTACGAGGTCGCGACCCTGCTCATCCGGCGCGACCCACGGGGTTAGGGGTTTTCACGTGCAACAGCGGATCAGACCGCCGGCTTGGTGTCGCCGCTCGTGCCGCCCCGTCGCAGCAGGAACACGCCCTGCGCGCCCATCAGGTTCCAGACCCACCAGGGCATCGCGAAGCGCATCGGCCGGCCGCTGGCATTGAGGGCGGTGGCCTTCTCGATCTCGGCATTCACCGTCCGGCACAGGCCGACGAAGTCGCGGATCGTGCAGTGATGGATGTTCTGCGTCTCGTACCATTCCTCGGGCATCAGGGCGGTGACCGGCATGCGGCCGCGCAGGGCCAGCTCGGAGCGCACCCGCCAGTGGCCGAAATTCGGGAACGAGATGATGACCTGCCGGCCGATGCGCAGCAGGTGCTCCAGCACGATGCGGGGGTTGCGCGTCGCCTGGATGGTCTGGGACAGGACGACCACGTCGAAGGCGTCGTCGGGATAGTTCGCCAGATCGGTGTCGGCATCCCCCTGGATCACCGGCAGGCCCCGGGCGAGGCAGGCGTTCACGCCTTCCCGCGACAGCTCGATGCCGCGCCCGTCGACGCCGCGCCGGTCACGGAGCAGGGCGAGCAGGGCGCCGTCGCCGCAGCCGATGTCGAGGACCCGGGCGTTCGCCGGCACGAGGTCGAGCACCACGAGGTGGTCGACCCGGGTGCTGCCGGCCTCGCCGTGGGGCAGCGTCTCCGCCGCTTCCCAGGGCCGGTGGGCGGACATCCCCGATCCCGTCACAGGCCGCGGGCCCGGGCGGCGGCGTCGATGTAGCCGCGCGCGGCGGCGAACATCGCCGGCTCGTCGAGGAGGAAGGCGTCGTGACCCTTGTCGCTCTCGACCTCCACGAAGGCGACCGGGGCGGAGGCCGCGTTCAGAGCATGGACGATGGCGCGGGATTCGGAGGTCGGGAACAGCCAGTCGGAGGTGAAGGAGATCACGCAGAACCGCGTCCTGGTGCCCTTGAAGGCTTTGGCCAGCACGCCGCCCTGGTCGGCCGCGAGGTCGAAATAGTCCATCGCCCGGGTGAGGTAGAGATAGGCGTTGGCGTCGAAGCGCTCGACGAAGCTCAGGCCCTGGTGCCGCAGGTAGCTCTCGATCTGGAAGTCGGCATTGAACGAGAAGGTCGGTGCCGAGCCGCCCTGGAAGCGGCGGCCGAACTTGCGGTGCAGGGCCGGCTCCGACAGGTAGGTGATGTGCGCGCCCATGCGGGCGACGCCGAGGCCCTTGGCCGGCCGGGTGCCGGCCTCGAGGTAGCGCCCCTCCGCCCAGGCGGGGTCGGCCATGATCGCCTGCCGGCCGACCTCGTGAAAGGCGATGTTCTGCGCCGAGTGGCGGGGCCCCGTGGCGATCGGCATCGCGGCGAAGACCCGCTCGGGGTAGCTCGCCGCCCATTGCAGCACCTGCATGCCGCCCATGGAGCCGCCGATGCAGAGGAACAGGTCGCGGATGCCGAGCCGGTCGAGCAGCATCGCCTGCGCCCGGACCATGTCGCGGATGGTCACCAGCGGGAAGTCGAGGCCGTAGGCCCGGCCCGTGGCTGGATCGATCGAGGCCGGGCCGGTGGAGCCCATGCACGAGCCGATGACGTTCGAGCAGACGACGAAGTAGCGGTCGGTGTCCACGGGCTTGCCCGGCCCCACCAGGGTCTCCCACCAGCCGCGCTTGCCCGTCACCGGATGGGTGTGGGCGAAGTGCTGGTCGCCCGTGAGCGCGTGGCAGATCAGGACGGCGTTGGAGCGGTCCGCATTGAGGGTGCCCGCCGTCTGGTAGGCGATCTGGAAGGGCGCGAGCTGCACGCCGGCATCCATCGCCAGGGGCTCGTCCAGGCCGAACTGCGCCACGAGGCCCCTGGGCTCGCGGGCCTGGGACAGCTCGGCGCCCGGCGCGTCGGCGCGCGCCGATTCGTCTTCGGGCGTGCCTGGCTTGAGGGCGGTATCCAGCGACATGGTCATGAAACGGGTTGGAGGAGACGGCGCGTCGGTCCGGGCGGGACGGAAGGGACGGCTCGGCGTGCCATCCGCAGAGAAGACCATGCGTCGTGAGGCGTTCAGGTAGTGTGCGCTCCCTCACGCGTCAACGAAAGGGCGCCCGCGCCACGCTTGGCCCGCACCCGGGCCGCCCCTCGGTTTCAGAAGCACCCGGTCGATCCGGTTCCGGGCAAACGGCTCTGGCCCTTCGGCGCGCGCGATCGTAGACCGGGCGGCGGCGCTTGGGAGGCGAGACCCCGGCGCCGGCTCCCCCGATCGTCCCCACCGCACCCGCCCACCGCACCCGCCCACCGCACCCGCCCACCGCACCCGCGCGAGCCCCCGATGCGCTTCACGACCAGACCCGCGCCGCCCCTCGACAACCTCGGCGACCTGCGCGCCGAGATCGATCGGATCGACGCCGAGATGCATGCCCTGCTGATCCAGCGCGGGTCGATCATCGACCGGCTGATCGCGGTCAAGCGCACCTCGGCCAGCGGCTCGGCTTTCCGGCCCGGGCGCGAGGCCTCGATGATGCGGCGCGTCGCCGAGCGCCATCGCGGGCTCCTGCCCCTCGACACCGTGGAGGGGATCTGGCGCGTCATCATCGCCACCTTCACCTACGTGCAGGCGCCGTTCTCGGTCCATGCCGACATCTCGGGCGGGGATGCGCCGATGCGCGATTCCGCTCGCTTCCATTTCGGCTTCACGGTGCCCTACCGGCCCCACCCCACCTGTCTCGCGGTGATCGAGGCGGTGGCCGCCTCCCGCGGCGACCTCGGCATCTTCCGCCTCGATCCCGACGGCTCGGGCCCGTCGACCGAGGCCGCGCCCTGGTGGGAAGGGCTCGTCGGCGCGGGCCGGCCCAAGGTCATCGCGCGCCTGCCCTTCATCGAGCGGCCCACCCACCCGGCCGGCACCCCGGTCTTCGTGGTCTCGAACCCGCTGGACGATCCGGCCGCGGCCCAGCGCGACTGGGTCCTGCACGCCACCCGCGTCGCCGCCTGGGAGCCGGAGGCCATGCGCGCCCTGCAGGACCTCTACGGCGAGGTCGTCGCCCGCGCTCCGGGGCCGGGCGGCCACGGCCTGCTCCTCGCCGTCCCCGGCGGGGTCAGCGCCCGACAGCTGCGCGAGGCCCTGACCCGGGCGGGCGCCGCGCCCGAGACCCTCGAGGAGATCGGCAGCCACGCGGCCCGCTTCCGGGTTTAAGGCGGGCAGGTCCGACGCGGGCAGGTCCGAGGCGCGCGAGTCCGCGGAACAGGGCCCGCTCGCAAAGCCGGGCCAGCTTTGTTAGACGGGCGCTTCGCCGACCCACCGGCGGCCGCCAGGTCCACCTCCATGTCCTCGTCCATATCCTCCGCCCCCGTCGCTCCCGCACGCCCGGTGCCCCGTCCCGGCGTTCTTGCCATCGAGGCCTACGTGCCCGGCAAGAGCGGCGCGCCCGGCCATGCCAAGGTGCACAAGCTCTCCTCGAACGAGACCCCGCTCGGCCCGAGCCCGAAGGCGGTGGCGGCGATGCGGGCGGAAGCGGCCAAGCTCGAACTCTACCCGGAGGGCACCGCGCGGGTGCTGCGCGAGGCGATCGCCACCCGCTACGGCCTCGACCCGGCGCGGATCGTCTGCGGCGCGGGCTCGGACGAGCTCCTGTCCTTCCTGGCCTACGCCTATCTCGGGGCCGGCGACGAGGGGATCTTCACCGAGCACGGCTTCCTGGTCTACCGGATCGCGATCCTGGCCGCGGGCGGCACCCCCGTGGTGGTGGCGGAGCGCGACCTGCGCGCCGATGTCGACGCGCTGCTGGCCGCCGTCACGCCGCGCACCAAGATCGTCTACCTCGCCAACCCCAACAACCCGACCGGCACCTACCTGCCCTTCGACGCGATCCGGCGCCTGCATGCGGGCCTGCCGCCCCACGTCCTCCTCGTCCTCGACGGCGCCTACGCGGAATACGTGCGGGCGAACGACTACAGCGCCGGCCTCGACCTCGTGCTGGAGGCCAACAACGTCGTGATGACCCGGACCTTCTCGAAGATCCACGGGCTGGCCGCCCTCCGCATCGGCTGGATGGTCGGCCCCGCCGAGGTGGTCGACGCGGTCAACCGCATCCGGGGACCCTTCAACCTATCGGGAGCCGGCATCGCCGCGGGCGCCGCCGCCATCGCGGACGACGTGCACGTGGCCGCGGCCGTCGCCCACAACGACACCTGGCTCGCCGCGATGACGCAGGCCGTGCAGGCGCTCGGCCTCACCGTGACCCCGAGCGTCGCGAACTTCATCCTCGTCCACTTCCCCGACGCGCCGGGCCGGACGGCCGCCGAGGCCGACACGTTCCTCTCCGCCCGGGGCGTCATCACCCGGCGGGTCTCGTCCTACGGGCTGCCCCACGCCCTGCGCGTCACCATCGGCGGCGCGGAGGCGAACACCGCCTTCCTCGACGGCCTGACCGCCTTCGTGCGGGGCGAGAGCCGTGGCTGAGAGCGACGCGCCTCCCCTGGAGACCCTGGCCATCGTCGGCCTCGGGCTGATCGGTTCCTCGATCGCCCGGGGCGCCCGGCAGTTCGGCCTCGCCCGGCGCATCGTCGCCGTCGACCGCGATGCCGCGGTGCTGGAGCGCGTGCGCGCGCTCGGCCTCGCGGACATCGCCACCGACGACCTCGCCGCCGGCGTGGCGGAGGCCGACCTCGTCATCCTGTGCGTGCCGGTGGGCGCCGTCGGCGCGGTGGCGGAGATCATGGGGCCCGCCCTGAAGCCGGGCGCCATCGTGTCGGATGTCGGCTCGGTCAAGGCCTCGGTGGTGGCGGCCGTCACGCCGCACCTGCCCGCCGGCGTCCCGTTCGTGCCGGCTCACCCCGTGGCCGGCACCGAGTATTCCGGCCCGGATGCGGGTTTCTCGACCCTGTTCTCCGGGCGCTGGTGCATCCTCACCCCCGCCGCGGACACCGATCCGGCCGCGACCGCGCGGGTCCAGGCGTTCTGGGAGGGTCTGCGCGCCATCGTCGAGACGATGACGCCGGAGCATCACGACCTCGTCCTGGCCATCACCAGCCACGTGCCGCACCTCATCGCCTACAACATCGTCGGCACCGCCGCCGACCTCGAGGCGGTGACCCAGTCCGAGGTGATCAAGTTCTCCGCCGGCGGCTTCCGCGACTTCACCCGCATCGCCGCCTCCGACCCGACCATGTGGCGGGACGTGTTCCTGACCAACAAGGACGCGGTGCTGGAGATGCTGGGGCGCTTCAACGAGGACCTGGCGGCGCTGGCCCGGGCGATCCGCTGGGGCGATGGCGAGGCCCTGCACGACCTCTTCACCCGCACCCGCGCCATCCGCCGGGGCATCGTCGCCATGGGCCAGGAGACGGCCGAGGCCGATTTCGGCCGCGGCCGCCCGAGCGACCCCGCGGCCTGAGGCTCATCCCCCCGGCGCGGGCGGCCGCTCAGTAGAGCGGCGGCAGCTGCACGTTGGGGATCGGAAACGGCCCGAGCGTCAGGCGGCCCTCGGCGAGGCGCAGGGGCGGCAGGGGCTTGAGGGCATCGTCGGCCGGGGCCGCGACGCCCGCTTCGGCACTGGCCTGGCTGCGGCGACCGAGGAGCTGGCCGACGAGGCTGCCGATCAGCGCGCCCTTCTCGGCCCCGAAGCGCTGGCCCATGACCTGGCCGACCAGCGCCTCGACGCCGGCCGCACGCAGATCGAGCTGGCCCTGGAGCCGATGCGCGGTGTCGAGATCGAGGCGGCCCTTCGCCTGGAGCCGGCGCTCGCCCTTGGCGAGGGAGAGGAGCGCGATGTCGAGGCCGCCGCCGGCCTGGCGCCAGTCCTCCAGCTCCTTCGCCACGGTGCCGGTGTCGAGGCTGGTGGCGCGGCTCACGGTGGCGTCGAGGGCGAGATCGGCCGGATCGGCATTGCCGAGGGCGGCGTCGACCAGGGGCAGGCGGATGCGGTTCACCCGCAGGCTGGTGTCGATGGCCCCCTCCGATTCGAAGCGTCCCGGGGTCGGACGGGCGTGGAGCTCGAAGTGCTGGGTCTCGAACGCGATCGGCTCGGGGCCAGCGCCGCGCACCACGCCCTTGGCGCCGTCGGCCACCACGGAGGCGCGCACGAAGCCGTCGGACGCGCCGTGGAAGCTGCCCTCCAGGGAGGTCCAGGTCGCGTCCGCCGTGAGGTCGCCCTGCTCGACGTGGAACGGGCCCCCGACTTCGAGGATGCCTCGACGGGGCTGGTAGACCTGGGTCACGGCCGTGACCGGGCCGAGGGTGAAGCGGCTGTCGGAGCGGCTGAAGGCCAGGGAGGCGCAGCGCAGCTCGATGCGGAACGGGTAGCCGGTGATGCTGCGGTCGGCGCAGGTCCAGGTCCGGCCCGCGGCCGCTTCCTGGGCGATCCAGCCATCCATCTCGGAGGCGGCCCGGTGGCGGATGTAGAACCATCCGAGCGACCAGGCGATCACGAGGACGGCGAGGAGAATGTAGGGAACGAACAGCCCCTTGCGCGAGTGGGGACGGGTCGGAGTCGGGCTCTGCGCCATCGCGTGTCGGTATCCTGCGCTCGCGTCACGGGCCTGCGGCCCTCGTCGGGGCAGCCCGGGTGCAAGGCTTGGCAGGGTCTCGGCGGCGAAAGCATGGCAGGGCCGCCATGGCGCCGCAAAACGCGAAGCCGTGAAGTCAGCGGAGCGAGCGCTCCGCCGCGATCAGTTCGCGGCGTCGGCCTTCTGCTCGCTGCCGAGATCGGCCACGATAGCCTCGCGCTCGGCCTCGTCCTCGGCCAGCCGGTGGACGTGCATCTCGGTCGCGCCCTTGTGCCGGGCCCGGGCGATCCAGTTCCGATGCAGGCGTTCCCGCGGGCTCTGCCCGGCGGAGGCGACCGAGACCAGTTCGCCGACACCCGAGGCGTCGCGGCGCACGGCCATCACCACGGCCTCGCCCATGTCGTCGAGCTCGGGCTCGGCCAGCTCGTGGATGCCGACCACGTAGCGGCGGCCGGACCGGCCGCGCCAGGCGCTCAGCACCAGGGCGGGGGTCCCCCGCAGACCGGCCGTCGTCCTCAGGCGTTCCTCGCGCACTTCCTGTCTCCGGGCTCGATCGTCCTTCAGGTCGCGCAGTGCGGCCGACCAGGACAGGGCTCTCTTGTTCGCCATTTGTTCCACATTAATCTTAACGGTTCGTTGGCGTCAAGGACGACGCCTCGGCCTCCAATGAGATGGGGATGACGGGAGTTATCCACAAGTCGTGCACAGGGCCGAAACGGCCCCGGGGACCCCCTTCAGGCGACGGGCGATCCGTTCCGAGGAGCCTTGGCCGGAGACGCCGGGAGGGCTTCCGGAACCGGGTGCCCCGCCGCCGCGAGTTCGCTCCGGCCGGCGGCCAGCAGCGCGTCGGAGGCGGTCTCGATCCGGCCCTGGACCAGCTCCAGGAAACGCGCCCGGTCCAGGCCGGGCGGGATCGGGGACAGGAACTCGATCACCGAGGTGCCGGGCCGGCGGATCAGGCGGCGGCGGGGCCAGTGCAGGCCGGTGTTGAGGGCGACCGGCAGGCAGGGCACGCCGAGGGCGGCGTACAGGTGGGTGATGCCGAGCTTGTAGGCGGGGGGCGCGCCGGGCGGGCGGCGGGTGCCCTCGGGGAAGATGATGAGCTGGCGCTCGTCCCGGATGGCCTGGGCGGCGGCCTCGTTCATGGCGACCATCGCCCGGGCGCCCTTGCTGCGGTCGATGGCGACCATGCCGGAGCGCGAGAGGAACCACCCGATCAGCGGGATCCAGAGCAGCTCGCGCTTGAGGATGTAGGCGAAGTCCGGAAAGGCCGTGACGAGGGCCAGGGTCTCCAGGGCCGACTGGTGCTTGGCCGCCACCAGGAGAGGGCCGGGCGGGATGTTCTCGACGCCCCGGAACTCCACCGTGATGCCGCCCACCACCCGCAGGAGCCACAGGGTGACCCGACCCCAGAGCTGAGCCAGCCGGATCACCCCCCGCCGGGAGACGAGGGTCGGCAGCCCACCGATCGCGATGAGGGTGGTGGCGACGTAGAAGGCGAGGTTGAACGCGAGGGAGCGGACGAGGAGCATCGGGAACCTGGATGAGACAGCCCGGGACAGGGCGCGGCCCAGCTCCCGTGTAGCGTGCGATCTCGTCCCAGACCATCCAAGGGCGGGATTATCCGCCCCCTCAGTCGCCCTCCGCCAGGGTGCCGCGCTGGCGCGGATCGGCGGCGCCCGCCAGCAGCCCGTCGCCGACCTGCACCGAGTTGGCAGAGCCGGAGGTCGCCCCGACCCGGACCGTGTGGCCGCGGGCCCTGAGCAGGGCCAGGGTGTCGGGGGAGAGGCCCTCCTCGGCCATCAGCACGTCCGGCTGCCACTGGTGGTGGATGCGGGGCGCGGCCACGGCCTCGGCGAGGTTCATCCGGAAATCGAGCACGTTGACGATGACCTGCAGCACCGTCGAGATGATGCGGCTGCCGCCGGGGCTGCCCGTCACCAGGACGAGCCGGCCGTCGCGGAAGACGAAGGCGGGGGTCATCGACGAGAGCGGCCTGGCCCCGGGGGAGACCGCGTTGGCGACGCTGCCGACGAGACCGTAAGCGTTGAGGGCACCGGGCTTGGCGGAGAAATCGTCCATCTCGTTGTTCAGGAGCACGCCGGTGCCCTCCGCCACGAGGCCGAGCCCGTAGGAGAAGTTCAGGGTGGTGGTGTTCGAGACGGCGTTGCCGGCAGCGTCCACGACGGAGAAATGCGTGGTCTGGTCGGACTCGAAGGGGAGGGGATCGCCCGCCTTGACCGCGGCGGCGGGGCGAGCGCGGGCGGGATCGATCCCGGCCCGCACGGTGGCCGCGTAGGGTTTGGCGATCAGGCCCTCCACCGGCACCTGCGTGCGGGCGGGGTCGCCGAGCCAAGTCGCCCGGTCGGCGTAGGCCGGCTTCATCGCCTCGGCCAGGATGTGGAGGGCATCGGCGCTGCCGGCTCCCATGCGGGCGAGGTCGAAGCCCTCCAGCACGTTCAGGATCTCGATGAGGTGGATGCCGCCGGAGCTCGGCGGGGGCATCGACGCGATGGCGTAGCCCCGGTAGGTGCCGCGCACGGGCTCCCGCAGCACGGGGCGGTAGGCGGCCAGGTCCTCGGCCGTCATCACGCCGCCCGCGCCCCGCACGGCGGCGGCGATGCGCTCGGCGATGGGCCCGGTGTGGAAGGCGTCGGGGCCGGATTTGGCGATGGCCGCGAGGGTGTCGGCGAGATCGGTCTGAACCAGCCGTTCACCGCGCTCCAGGGGTCTGTCGCCGGCAAAGAAGATCTTGCGCGAGGAGGGCCAGCGGCCGAGCAGGCCGGCGGCGCGGGGCAGCGAGTCCGCGAGGCCCGCCTCCACCGGGATGCCCTCGCGGGCGAGCGTCTCGGCCGGGGCGATCAGGTCGGCCAGGCTGAAGCGGCCCGAGCCGTAGAGGCGGTGCGCCTCGGCCAGCCCCCGCACGGTGCCGGGCACGCCCACCGCCTTGCCGGTCCGGGTCGAGGCAGCGCGGTCGGGCTCGCCCCGGGGGTCGAGGAACATGTCGGAGCGGGCGGCGGCCGGGGCGGTCTCGCGGTAATCGAGGGCGATGGTCTCGTCGCCCTCCGCCCGGTGGATCATCATGAAGCCGCCGCCGCCGAGGTTGCCGGCCCGCGGCAGGGTCACGGCGAGGGCGAAACCGACCGCTACGGCGGCGTCGATGGCGTTGCCGCCCGCCCGCAGGATCGCGACGCCGACGCGGGTGGCGCGGGCCTCCTGCGAGGCGACCATGCCGTGGGCGCCGAGCACCGGCAGCAGGCGCGCATCGTCGGACTGGATCGGCGGCGGCTCCGGCAGGGCCGGTACGGGGCCGCCCCCCCCTTGCGCGAGACCCGGCCCCGTGGCGACCAGGACCGTGCCGGCCAAGACGCTGCCGGCCAAAACCAGGGCGATGCGCGAGGGGGTCAGCCGCATGTCAGGCGCGTCCGTTGTCGCGGGGCGGGAGGGCGGGCGCGCCGTGATGGCGCCCCGCGATCAACCAGTAGACGAGGCCCGACGCCGCGCCGGTGAGGAACAGCACCGCGGTGATGCGGCCCTCCAGCGCCAGGGCCTCGCCGCTTGCCCCGCTGCGCGACAGGCCGCGGGCGAGCCAGGGCACGGAGGCGGTGAGCAGGCCGGTACCGGCGCCGTACCCAGTGGCGGCGCGCCAGTTCAGGACCGCCCCGAGGACGGCCACCAGGACCGGCGGCACCACCAGGAGCACGAACAGCGCGCGGGCGATGGCGGCCAGGGCGAACAGCAGGGTCTCGGGACCGATCCCGGACGCGAGATCGGTCAACCCGGAGAACAGCCCGACGAGGCCGAGGCGGGACAGGGTCTCGCTGGTGGCCGGGTCGAGCATCGCGCCGAGGGCCAGGACGGCCGCCCCGCAGGGAATCGCCAGAATCAGGGCGAGGCTGGCGATGAACAGGTCGCCGAGGAGACGCACCCGTCAGTCTTCGTCGCCGTCGTCGGCACCCGCATAGACGCCCTCGGCGCCGATGCCGTCCTCCAGCATCATCCGGGCCCGGGCGCGCAGCTTCTCGGTCTCGCTCTTCAGCTGGCCGCAGGCGGCCAGGATATCGCGGCCGCGCGGGGTGCGCACGGGTGAGGCGTAGCCGGCTTCGTAAATGATTTCCGAGAACCGTTCGATCCGCTCCCAGTCGGAGCATTCGTAGACGCTGCCCGGCCAGGGATTGAACGGGATCAGGTTGATCTTGGCCGGAATGCCCTTGAGCAGGCGCACCAGCTCGCGCGCGTCGGCGTCGCTGTCGTTCACGCCCTTCAGCATCACGTATTCGAAGGTGATGCGGCGGGCGTTGTTCAGGCCGGGATAGGAGCGGCAGGCGGCCAGCAGCTCGGCCAGGGGGTACTTGCGGTTCAGGGGCACGAGGGTGTCGCGGATGTCGTCGCGCACCGCGTGCAGCGAGATCGCCAGCATGGCGTGGGCCTCGTCGCCGAGGCGCTGCATCTGCGGCACGACGCCGGAGGTCGAGACGGTGATGCGCCGACGGGAGAGGCCGAGGCCCTCCTGGTCGGCCATGACGCCGACGGCGTCGACCACGTTGTCGAGATTGTAGAGGGGCTCGCCCATGCCCATGAAGACGATGTTGGTGACCTTGCGCCGGCTCTCGTCCGCACCCGGGGCGGTCGGGTTCTGGCCGGCCCAGTCGTTGAGGTGGTCGCGGGCCACGACGAGCTGCGCGGTGATCTCGGCCGCCGTCAGGTTGCGCACCAGGCGCTGCGTGCCGGTGTGGCAGAACGAGCAGGTCAGGGTGCAGCCGACCTGGCTCGAGACGCAGAGGGTGCCGCGGCCGCGCCCCGGGATGTAGACGCACTCGATCTCGGCGCCGCGGTTGTGGTCGTGCTTGCCCGTGGGGGCCATGCGCATCAGCCACTTGCGGGTGCCGTCGCGGGAGACCTGCTCGGTGACCACCTCGGGCCGGTCGAGGGTGTAGGCGTCGGCGAGCTGGGTCTTCAGGCCCTTGCCGACATTGGTCATCTCGTCGAAGGCCTTGGCGCCGCGCACGTTGAGCCAGTGCCAGATCTGGCCGGAGCGCATGCGCTGCTCGCGCTCGGAGACGCCGATGGCGCCCAGCCGGGCCTTCAGCTGCTCACGGGTGAGCCCCACCAGGGACGCGCGCCCGGGCGGCAGTGCCGGGCTGCCGGCCTGGGGCTCGAACTCGGGCAGCTTCTCGATTGCGGGAACGGCGCTCGCGTCGCGCCGGGCGGTGTCGAACGACGCCGTCGCCATGATCTGGATGAACCTTCGGACTTGGAATGGGTCCGATATAGGGGATTCGGGTCCAAAACGCGAATGCGGGACGGGGCTGTGCTGGGATCATGCGATCCGGCACCCCGGCCTCACACCTTATTCCGGATCGGTCACCCGGGCCGGACGGCGCTCGCCGCCCGGCCGGCGGGCACTTACTGCGCCGGCTTGACGTCGCTCGGCTTGGTTTCACCGGGCTTGATTTCGCCAGACTTGGTTTCGCCAGGCTTGATCTCGCTCTGCGGGGCGCCGGCGGCAGGCGCTTCGGCGGGCAGGAGGACGTTCTTGCTGACGTTGCCCTCGGGGCCGTACTCCCCCGCGACCGCGATGCAGGCCTTCTCGCGGTTGAGCTGCATCTGGTTCGACATCAGGGCAAACATGGTCTGCACCCGCCCGCCGAACGGGCCCCGCGGGCTGACGTCCGCGGCACGCACGTTCTGCTTCTCGAGGAGGGCGTCGAACTCCTCCGTGCCGATGCGGTAGCCGCAGACATTGGCGGCCGCGAAGATGTAGGCGGCGAATTCCAGGGCCCGCGGCGAGGGCGCGTTGCGGATCTGGGCCTGCGCGGCGAGCGGCAGCGCGAGGCAGGTAACGAGGCCGGCGGCCAGCGGAAGGCGAGCGAACATGCGGGGGGTTTCCTCAGGCGCGGAGGCTTCACGCTCCGCTTGCGCGCTGAGATAGGCCCCGGGCGCGGCGCGTCAAACGCCCGCCCGAACACCTGCCCAAACACCTGCCTAAGCGCCCGCCTTAGCCGAGCCGGCCGAGCAGCCGGTCCATCAGCGGGTTGTCCGGCGTGAAGGCGTAGTCGATCTTGCGCACGTTCACGGCGCCCGCTCCGGCCTTCACCAGGGCGTCGGCGAGGTCGAACACCGCGTCGACGGGGCAGTGCAGCACCATCTCGCCGCGCCCCTCGGGTGCGCCGTAGGGCAGGGCCGCGTCGTGCAGGGCGGCGATGCCGGCCAGGTCGATGTCGCCGTCGTCCGGCATAGCGGCGCGGACCTCGCGGGTGGTGCGGGCGCGCTCCTCCGCCTGGATGCGGCCGAGGACGGCGCGCAGGGCCCGGCGCTGGGGCTCGCCCCAGGGGGCGTTCAGGGCGGCGACGAGGTTCGCTTCCGAGCGCAAGATGATCCCGTCCTCCAGGATCTTCAGGGCGTTGGCCGCCAGCGTCGCTCCCGTGGTGGTGATGTCGACGATGATCTCGGCCGAACCCGCCGCCGGCGCCCCCTCGGTGGCGCCCAGGCTCTCGACGATGCGGTAATCCGCCACGCCGTGCTCGGCGAAGAAGCGGCGCGTGAGGTTGATGTACTTCGTGGCGATGCGCAGGCGCTTGCCGTGGCGGACCCGCATCTCGGCGGCGACCTCGTCGAGGTCGCTCATGGCGCGGACGTCGATCCAGGCCTGGGGCACGGCGACCACCACGGTGGCCTGGCCGAAGCCGAGGGGCGTCAGGAGTTCGACCTGGCCGCGGGCGTCGGGCAGCGACTCGCGGATCAGGTCCTCGCCGGTGATGCCGAGATGGGCCGCCCCGCTGGCGAGCTGGGCCGCGATCTCGGAAGCCGAGAGGTACCGCACCTCGACGCCGGGCACGCCCACGAGCTTTCCGCGGTAGTCCCGCGCGCCGGTGTTCTGGGCGAGCTTGAGGCCGGCCCGGGCGAAGAAGGCGGCGGCGTTCTCCTGCAGCCGGCCCTTGGAGGGAACCGCGAGGACGAGGGAATCCGGTTCAGCCAACGGTCGCGTCCTTCTCGGTGGGGGCGTCCGCGACGACCCGCGAGAGCCAGACGGCGCAACCGACGGCGGGCACGGGGACGGGGCTCCCGAGGTGCTGGAGCAGGCCGTCGTAGCGGCCGCCGCCCACCAGGGGCAGCTTGGGCGCATCGGGCGCCGTGCCCTCGAAGATGAAGCCGGTGTAGTAGTCGAGGTTGCGGGCGAAGCCGCCCGAGAAGCGGAAGCGCTCCACGGCCAGGCCGCGGGCGGCCATGAAGCCGGTGCGCTCCTCGAACAGGTCGAGGGCCGCATCGAGAGGCGGATGGTCGAGGCCGGCCTCCTGCACCAGGGCCCGCACCGCGGCGGCGGCGCTGTCGGGATCACCCTCGATGGCGCGATACCGATCGATGAGGGCGCGGTTCTCGGGGTTGAGCCCGGAGCCGCCGCTCGCCTGCGCGGACGCCTTGGCGAGGAAGCGCTCCGCGATCTCGCCGGCGCTGCGGCCGCCGACCCGCGAGATGCCGGCGATCGACAGCACATCCTCCACGAAGGCGCGAACCCCCTTCGGATCCTGGCCCTGGATCGCGGCGAGGAGCCCCGCATGGGGGTCTTCCGTGCGCAGGCCGTTGGTGACCGCGTCGAGGGACCGGCCGGCGGCCAGCGCCCGCAGGGTGCGGCGCTTGGCGGTGGGGGGCACGCTCAAGGCATCGAGCAGGGCGTCGACGAGGCCCATGTCGCCGAGGCGGACGGCGACGTCGCTGCGCCCGAGCAGGGCGAGGCCCTCCAGGGCGAGGCCGATCACCTCCGCGTCGGCGGCCGGCGTGTCGGTGCGCCCGACCGACTCGATGCCGGCCTGGAGGAACTCGTCCGGCTCGTCGCCGGCGAGCCGGAAGACCGGTCCGAGATAGCTGTAGTCGGCCCCCTGCGGGTCCTGGGGAGCGGAAAACTTCGGGGCATGCGCGAGGTGGTGGCGGCAAACCGGAATCGTGAATTCCGGGCGCAGGCAGAGTTCGCTGCCCGCGGCATCCTGCGTCACGAAGATGCGCCGGCGGATGTCCTCGCCGGACAGTTCGAGGAACGGCTCCACCGGCTGGAGCACCGGCGGCGTCACGGCGCCGTAGCCGGCCTCCTGGAAATGAGCGAGCAGGCGCAGATGCTCCTGCGATTGTTCGCCCGCGGTGCCCCCGCCTGCCTCCGGTCTCGTCATCGTCTCGCCTGCCGCCTCGTCGCGGGCTCTAGTAGCAACCGGGCCTGCACTTGGCGATGGCTTTCACCTGGCGATGGCTTCCGGCGACGCCGTCCGGCCCGGAACCCTAGACCCAGCCCTGCAATTCGCGCCGGACCACGGTCTCGATCACCGTCATGCCGAGGTCGCTGTCGTTCAGGCAGGGGATGTAGGCGAACTGCTCGCCGCCATTGTCCTCGAAGTAGTGGCGGTTCTCGCCGTCGAGCTCCTCCAGGGTCTCGAGGCAGTCGGCGGTGAAGCCGGGCGCCACGATCGCCATGCGCTTGACGCCGCTCTTGGCGAGGGTCTGCACCGTCTCGTCGGTGTAGGGCCGCAGCCATTCCTCGTTGCCGAAGCGTGACTGGAAGGTGGTGCGCATCTTCTCCGGCGAGAAGCCCAGCGCCTCGCGGATCAGGCGTCCGGTCTTCACGCACTGGCAATGATAGGGGTCGCCCTTGAGGAGGTAGCTCTTGGGCACCCCGTGGAACGAGGTCAGGATCACCTCGGGCTCGAAGTCGAGCTTGGCCAGGCCTTCCCGGATCGAGGTCGCCATCGCGTCGATGTAGACGGGGTCGTCGTGATAGGGCGGCGAGACGCGCACCGTCGGCTGCCAGCGCATCTGCATCAGGGCCTTGAAGGCCTGGTCGCAGGCCGTGGCCGAGGTCGCGGCCGCGTATTGCGGATAGAGCGGCACCAGCAGGATGCGGTCGCAGCCCTGGTCGAGCAGGGCCTGGATCCGCACGGAAACCTCCGGCTTGCCGTAGCGCATCGCCCAGTCGACCACGACCGAATCCCCCATGGCCGCCTGCAGGCGCTCGGCCTGGCCGCGGGTGATCGTCTTCAGGGGGCCCTCGTCGCGCTCGTTGTTCCAGACGCTGGCATAGTCGCGGCCCTTCGGCCCCGGGCGCTTCGTCAGGATGATCAGGTTGAGGAGCGGCCACCAGATCAGGCGCGGCACCTCGATCACCCGGCGATCGGAGAGGAATTCCTTGAGGTAGCGGCGCATCGGCCAGTAGCTCGTGCCTTCCGGCGTCCCGAGATTCATCAGGAGGACGCCAACCCGGCCCCAGCGCACCGGCGGATGTTCGGCGGGCAGGCTGCCAGGTCCGGGTCCGGGTCCGGGAGCGGCTCCCGGAGCCGTGTTGGGAGCGCTTCCGGGCGCGCCCGTCTGGGTCGGGAGCGACAGTCCGTCCTGCGGGAGCGGCGGTGCGACGCGTTCGTTCATCGGGTTTCCGTATCGCCCTGGAGGTGAGCGCTTGAGAGCGGCGGGTTCACAAAGGTTGTGTCGTTGGGGATATCTATCTAGAGCACGGAGCCTTCCAGCGATCACACGATGGATGAAGGCGCGACATGCCGTCTCCCCGGTACTTCCTCAACCACTTCATGCCCTTCACGGGTTATCCCTATACGGGGGGGCCGACCGCCTGCAATCTCTGCGGATCGGCGGAGTCCGTGGTGGTGGCCGAGAGCGACCGCCGGCTGAAGACCCTGAAATCCATCGCCTGCCGCCAGTGCGGCCTGATCCGCACCGACCCGATGCCGACGCCGGCCGAGCTGGCGGACTACTACGCCAGCGCCTACCGGGCCGATTATCAGCTCGCCTTCGCGGGCGGCCCGCCGCGGGTCCACCTCAAGCGCTCGGCCCGCGAGGCGGCCTTCCGCGCCGGCCTCCTGGCGCCCAAGCTGAAGCCGGGGGCCCGGGTCCTGGATTTCGGCTCGGGATCGGGCGAGTTCCTGGCCGAGGCGCGCGCCAAGGGCTGCGAGGCGATCGGCATCGAGCCGGGTCGGGACTACGCCAACTACGCCCGCACCCATCACGGCGTCGAGGTGCTGGACGATGCCGGGGACGAGCGCTTCCCGGAGGCGCATTTCGACGTCATCACCACCCGGCACGTGCTGGAACACCTGCGCGACCCCGCCGATGTCATGGAGCGCCTGTCGCGCTGGCTGAAGCCGGACGGCGTGCTCTTCGCCGCCGTGCCCGACATGGCCACCACGGGCAAACCCGCGCACGAGCGCTTCCACTTCGCCCATGTCCACGGCTTCGTGCGCGAGACCTTCGATCTCACCGCCCGCCGGGCCGGCCTCGTGCCGCATCCGGACTACCCGCGCGAGAACACCGCGGTGGTCTATGCCAAGACCGATGCCCCGCCCGTGACCCTGGCCAATCCCGGCCTCGCCGAGCGCCTGGCCGTGGACCTGAAGCCGATGCCGCCCGCCGTCTTCCTGGCCTCCGGCGCCTGGCTCTGGCCGATGGTCCGCCGCAACGCCAAGGCGGTGCGCGACACCTTCGTGTCGCGCTGAGGCGGCCGCGCGCCGCTTGCCGGCCGTCGTAGCCCCTTCGTGAACGGCGTCCTAGAACGCGGGATCGGGCAGCGGCATCCGGCCGCCCGCCCGATGCCCGAGACGCCGCCGTGACGAACCCCCACAGGACCATTCCGAATCGCCGCCAGACCCTCGGCCTCGGGGCGGGTCTCGCCGTCGGTCTGGGCGGCCCGGCCGGGGCCGCGCCCGCGGCGGCGCCTGACCCCACCTTCACCCTGCTCCTCGTCAACGACCTCTACCAGATGGCCGAGGTCGACGGCCGGGGCGGCTTCGCGCGCCTCGCCGCCATCGTGAAGGCCGAGCGGGCGCGGGGCGTGCCGATGCTCTACGCCCATGCGGGCGACACCCTGTCGCCCTCGCTGCTGTCGGGCTTCGACCGCGGCGCCCACATCGTCGAGCTCCTCAACCGCGCGCCGCCCGACGTGTTCGTACCGGGCAATCACGAGTTCGATTTCGGTCCCGCCACCTTCGCCGAACGCATGGGCGAGGCGAGCTTTCCCGTCCTGGCCGCCAACCTGCGCGACGGGGCCGGCCGGCCGCTGGCGGGCCTGCGCGACCGAATGCTGGTCACCCTCGGGGGCATCCGGGTCGGCGTGGTGGGCATCGCACTGGCGAGCACGCCGGAGAAATCGCAGGCGGGCGACCTGCGCTTCGCCCCCGAGATCGAGACCCTGGCCCGCGAGGTCCAGGCCCTGCGAACGGAGGGCGTCGACCTCGTGGTGGGCGTCTGCCACACGGCCCGCGCCACCGACGACGCCATCGTGGCCGCCCGCCTCGTCGACATCCTGCTCTCGGGCCACGACCACGACCTCGTGGTGCGCTACGACGGCCAGACCGTGATGGCGGAATCGAGCTTCGACGCCCATTACGTCACCGCCATCGACGTGACGGCGACGGTGACCGGCACGGGCCGGGATCGGCGCGTGGACTGGCGCCCGAGCTTCCGCATCCACGACTCGGCCCAGGTCACCCCCGATCCCGAGACCCTGGCGGAGGTGCAGCGCCTTCAGGGCGCGCTGTCGCGGGAACTCGACGTGCCGGTGGGCGCGACCCGTGCCCCCCTCGACAGCCGCATCGCCGCGGTGCGGGCCCGCGAGGCGAGCTTCGGCAGCCTCGTGGCGGTCGCCCTGCGGGCCGCCACCGGGGCGCAGGTCGCGATCACCAACGGCGGCGGCATCCGGGGCAACCGGCTCTATCCGGCCGGCGCGACCCTGACCCGCCGGGACATCCTCAGCGAACTGCCCTTCGGCAACACCATCGTGCTGGTTCCGCTGACGGGCGGGCGCCTCCGCACCCTCCTCGAAGGGGCGCTGGCGGATTGGGGCCGGCCGGCGGGGCGCTTCCCGCACGTGTCCGGCCTCGTCGTCAGCGTCGATCCCGCCGCGCCGGTGGGCAAGCGGATCGTGTCGCTGACCGCGGCGGGCAGCCCCGTCGACCCGGACGCGACCTACACGGTCGCGTCGAACAACTTCCTGTACGACGGCGGCAACGGCTACGGTGACCTCGCCCGGGGCCGGACCCTGATCGGCCGGACGGACGGACAGCTCGTGGCCAATGCCGTGATGGCCTATATCCGCGCCAACGCCCCGCTCCCCGCCCCCGCGGAGGGCCGTATCCTGGTTCGCTGATGTCCGAGACGCCCGTCGCCGACGCCCTCGCCCGCTTCCGGAGTTCGGGCTCGCCCTGGCTCGCCCTGCCGTTCTTTCACGATGGCGCCGCCGACGCGGTGGCCGCCCGGGTCGATGCCCGCATCGCCGCCGGTGCCACCGTGCTGCCGGCGCCCGAGAACATCTTCAACGCCCTCGCGCTCACGCCCCTCGACCGGGTGAAGGTCGTCATCCTGGGGCAGGACCCCTATCCGACGCCGGGCGACGCCAACGGCCTGGCCTTCTCCTATGTCGGCCCGCGGCGGCTGCCGGCCTCGCTCAAGGTGATCCTGGCCGAGCTCGCCGAACCGGGCGCCCCGCCGGCCAAGCCCCGGACGGGCGACCTCACCCCCTGGGCCCGGCAGGGCGTGCTCCTCCTCAACGCCGCCCTCACGGTGGAGGCCGGCAAGGCCGGTGCGCACCTGCGCTACGGCTGGTCGGCCCTGACCGACCAGGCGGTCTCGGCGGTCTCGGCCCGCCCGGAGCCGGCAGTGTTCCTGCTCTGGGGCGCCC
This sequence comes from Methylobacterium sp. Leaf125, assembly GCF_001423085.1. Lineage (GTDB taxonomy): Bacteria > Pseudomonadota > Alphaproteobacteria > Rhizobiales > Beijerinckiaceae > Methylobacterium. The sequence continues at coordinate 354,599 of NZ_LMNU01000001.1, forward strand.
AGGCGCGGGCGCGCGCCGCCCTGGTGGAGGCCGGCCGCCACGGCATCGTCGCATGCGGCCATCCCTCGCCGCTCAACCGTGCGCGGGATTTTCCCGGCTCGCGCCCGTTCGACGCCGCCAATGCCTGGCTGTCGGCCCACGGCGTCGCCCCGATCGACTGGCAGCTCGGCTGAGGGCCGGGGGGGTGTCGTGCCTTCAGAGCGGACCCTGCTTGGCGAATTCCGAGAACACGGCCCGCAGGACCTTCAGCCGGCCCTAGTAGGATTGCTTCAGACAGTCCACGTCGGCGCCGCAGGCGCGGCGCTCGGTGAGCCAGGCTTCCTGGTCCTCGCGCAGCTTGGCATTGCCGCCCATGGGCAGCATCGCCCGCAGGATCTCGAAGCGGGTCGCCATCTCCACGTCGCGGTCGTTGAGGGGCAGGTGGGCGCAGATCGCCTTCTCGTCGGCGGACTCCGCCTTCTCGCAGGAGAAGCTCGCGGCCTCGGCCGAGCCGGCCGCGAGGACGAGGAGCAGGCCGCCGAGCAGCGGGCGGAGAATCGTCACCATGGAGCAGGCCTCGCGCGGTCGGAGAAACGTCAGAAGCTGAGCCAGCCCCGCGCCCGCAGCCGTGCCAGGAGCGGCAGCAGCGGCAAACCGAGGATGGTGGAGTGGTCGCCCGCGACCGTCGCGAACAGGTGGATGCCGAGGCCTTCCAGCTGGTAGCCGCCGACGCTGGAGCAGACCCGGTCGGGCCCGGCGAGATCGACATAGGCCGCGATCGCCGCGGCATCGAGGGGCCGCATGGTCAGGTGCGCGGTCTCGACGAAGCTCTCGACCACGGCGCCGTCGACGGCGAGCGCCACCGCCGCGTGCAGCGCGTGGGTCCGGCCCGCGAGATCGCCGATCTGCGCGCGGGCGGCGGCGAGGTCCGCCGGCTTGTGGAACAGGATGCCGTCGCAGGCCAGGACCTGGTCGGCGCCGACGACCACGCGCCCGGGCCGGCGGGCCGCCACGGCTCCCGCCTTGGCCTCGGCGAGCCGCCGGGCCAGGGCCTCCGGCGGCAGACCGGCGCAGGCCGCCTCCACGGCGCGCTCGTCGACTCCGGGACTCTCGGTGTCGACCCCGAGGCCCGCGCTCTCGAGGAGCGCACGCCGCGTCGCGCTGGTGGAGGCGAGGAGGAGGGGCAGGCCCCCGCGCCAGGGCGAGGCGACCGTCGGCTGGCTCGGCGCGCTCACGAGGCGATGAACTTCAGGCGGTGCTCGCGGTGCAGGTCGAGGATGGCGGCCGCCGTCTCCTCGATCGAGCGCCGGGTCACGTCGATGGTCGGCCAGCGGTGCTTGGCGCAGAGCCGCCGGCAGGCGGCGATCTCGTCGGCCACGGCGCCGCGGTCGACGTAGAGGGAGGAATCGTCGGCCTTCAGGCTGAGGAGCCGGTTCTGGCGGATCTGGACGATGCGCTCCGGGCTGGCGAGGAGCCCGACCAGGAGCGGCTTTCGCGCCGTCTCCAGGCTCTCGGGCAAGGGCATGCCCGGCACCAGGGGGAAGTTCGCGGTCTTCAGCCCGCGATTGGCGAGGTAGATCGCGGTGGGGGTCTTCGAGGTGCGGCTGACGCCCACGAGGATCACGTCGGCCTCGTTCACGTCGAGCGGCAGGTTGCCGTCGTCGTGGGCCAGGGTGAAGTTCATCGCGTCGATGCGCTTGAAGTACTCGGCGTTGAGCATGTGCTGCGCGCCGGGCCGGGCCGTCGAATCCGCCCCGAGATAGGATTGCAGCAGGGCGTGCACCGGCTGCAGCACCGAGAGGCAGGGCGAGCCGGTCTCGCGGCAGGCCGCCTCCAGCCGCTCGGTGAGGTCGTGGCCCACCAGGGTGTAGAGCACGAGCCCCGGCGCGGCCTCGATCTCGGAGATCACCCGCTCGAGCTGCGGGGCGGAGCGCACCAGCGGATAGACGTGCTCGATCGCCGAGACCCCCTCGTACTGGGCGGCGGCCGCGCGGCCCACGTTGATCAGCGTCTCGCCGGTGGAATCCGACACGAGGTGCAGGTGGAAATAGCTACGGCTCATCGAGGGGCAGTCTCCTCCGGCCCGGCGGAGAGGATCCCTGAGGGCGCGCCGCAGGGTCTTGTCCACCGGGCTCGGTCAGGGGAGTCGATAAGGGTGGATAAGCCGGCTTGCCCGGGCGGTCCAGCGGGAGGCCCGGCCGGCTTGTCGACTCCGGCGTCAACACGCGATCACACCGGCGCGATTCCCGCACGGTTTTGGGAGAATCCGGGACCGAGGCCCGATCGGGATCCGCCGGGCAGGGGCAAGGCACTGTCGGCCATCACCTATCCGAGACATTGGACCCAATCCGTTAAAGCCTGATTAACGCCGCGGCCGCGGGGACGCCCTGTGGACGGTTTTTCGCTCCCGCCATCCGCCCCTCTAAAAGAAAAAACAGAGTCCTAGAATCTCTCTTTCCTTTTAGAAGACCGGTGTGGGGATGACGGCGTGAGCCCCCCTCCGGCACCCGCAGGCGAACAGAGGTTTTCGAGAGCACGGGTTTTCGAGAGGGGGACATCCGACGCTTCGGTGCTACATACCGGCCATCGGGGAGCGGGACGTCGGAGATCGGATGAGCCAGGCAGTTGCAGGGGACCGTCTTTCAGGGGATCGGACGGTCCTGCGGGTTCTCGCGGGCGAGGCGCAGTCCCGCCCGCCCGCCTGGATGATGCGCCAGGCCGGGCGCTACCTGCCGGAATACCGGGAGGTCCGGGCCCGGGCCGGCTCCTTCCTCGACCTCTGCTACAATCCCGACTTCGCCACCGAGGTGACGCTGCAGCCGATCCGGCGCTTCGGCTTCGAGGCCTCGATCCTGTTCTCCGACATCCTGGTGATCCCGGACGCCCTCGGCCAGAACGTCCGCTTCGTCGAGGGCGAGGGCCCCCGCCTCGACGCCATGGCCGGCCGGGCCGAGTTCGAGCGCCTGCGCGAGGCCGGCGACCCGGCGATCTTCACCCATCTCGAGCCCGTCTTCGAGACGGTCCGGCGCCTGCGCGCGCAGCTGCCCCACGAGACCACGCTGCTGGGCTTCTGCGGCGCCCCCTGGACGGTGGCGAGCTACATGATCGGCGGCCGCGGCACGCCGGACCTCGCGCCGGCCCGGGCGCTCGCCCGGCACGACACCGCCCTGGTGGAGGCGCTGATCGACCGCCTCGTCACCGTGCAGACCGAGTACCTGGTGCGCCAGCTCGAGGCCGGGGCGGATGCCGTGCAGATCTTCGAATCCCACGCCGGTGCGCTCCCCGACGCGCGCGGCGCCGGCGAAAACCCTGGCGAGACCGTCGGCGAGGAGACCGTCAACGAGGTCGCCGAGAGCGCGCTGCCCGAGAGCGCCTCGGCCGGGTCGAACGACCGCGACGCCCTGACCCGCTGGTCGCTCCAGCCCATCGCCCGGATGATCGCCGGCGTCCGTGCCCGGGTACCGGGCGCGAAGATCATCGTGTTCGCCCGCGGCTCCGGCCTCGACGGCCATGCCCGGGTGGTGCCCGAGACCGCCGCCGACGCGGTCGGCGTCGACTGGTCGGTGGACCTGAAGGCCCTGCGCGACCGGGTGCCCGCCACGACCGTGACGCAGGGCAATATCCATCCGGAGACCCTGATCGAGGGGGGCACGGCCCTCGACGCGGCGGTGGACGGGGTGCTGGCCGCCACCGAGGGCCTGCCGCATATCTTCAACCTCGGCCACGGCATCACCCCGCAGACGCCGATCGCCCATGTCGAGCGCATGCTCGCCCGACTGCGGGGCTGAGGCGGCGATGGACAGCCTCTATCCCTGGCTCAAGGCCGGGCACCTCGTCGCGCTCATCTCCTGGATGGCGGCGATGCTCTACCTGCCGCGCCTGTTCGTCTATCACGCCTCCCTGGTGCCGGGGCCGCACGCGGCGGCCCAGTCCGAGACCTTCAAGGTCATGGAGCGGCGCCTGCTGAAGGCAATCATGACCCCGGCCATGATCGCCACCTGGATCTTCGGACTGATCCTGGCCTGGATGAGCGGCTACTACGCCGCCGGCTGGCTCCAGGCGAAGTTCGTCCTGGTCCTCGCCATGAGCGGTATCCACGGCTGGCTCGCCCGGATGGTCAAGGACTTCGCCGCCGACCGGAACACCCGCGGGCACAAGTTCTACCGCGTCCTCAACGAGGTGCCGACGCTCCTCATGATCCTGATCGTGATCCTGGCGGCGGTGAAGCCGAGTTTCGGGTGAGGGCGTTTGCCCGGTGTCCCGGGATCACAGGATGCCGGGATGCGGTGAACCCGGGAGCCGGGGCCGGCCGCGGGGGCTGACCGGTACGGCCCAAGGCGCGACGGAAAGCGGGATCGATGGCTGACCACATGCACGATCATCACGACCACGATCACGCCGAGCACGGGCATGCCCACGCTCCCAACCCTGCCTCTGCCGGGCACGGCCATTCGCATGGCGGTGGTCATTCCCACGGGGGCGGCCATTCTCACGCGCCGGCGACCTTCGGGCGCGCCTTCGCCATCGGCATCGGCCTGAACATCGCCTTCGTGGTCATCGAGACGATCTACGGCTTCGCCAGCGAGTCGATGGCCCTGGTGGCGGATGCCGGCCACAACCTCTCGGACGTCCTCGGGCTCCTCGTCGCCTGGATCGCCTCGGTGCTGGTCAAGCGTGCGCCCACCGCCCGCTTCACCTACGGCCTGCGCGGCTCCTCGATCCTCGCGGCCCTGTTCAACGCGGTGTTCCTGCTGGTGGCCACCGGCGCCATCGCCTGGGAGGCGGTCGCCCGCCTGATCGCTCCCGAGCCCCAGCCGGTGGCGGGCATGACCGTGATGATGGTGGCGGGCCTCGGCATCCTCATCAACGGCGTCACCGCCTGGCTCTTCGCCTCGGGCAGCCACGACATCAACATCCGCGGCGCCTACCTGCACATGCTGGCCGATGCCGCCGTCTCGGCCGGCGTGGTGGTGACCGGCCTCATCATCGTGCTGACGGGGGCGGCCTGGATCGACCCCCTGGTCAGCCTCGTCATCGCCGGGCTCATCATCTGGGCGACCTGGGGCCTCCTGCGCGACAGCGTGGTGATGGCCCTCTCGGCCGTGCCCCCCGGCATCGACCCGACGGCGGTGGGCGCCTACCTGCGCGGCCGCTCCGGCGTGGCGGATCTGCACGACCTCCACATCTGGCCGATGAGCACCACCGACATCGCCTTGACGGCGCATCTCGTCATGGCGGAGGGGCATCCGGGCAACGGCTTCCTCATCGCCACGGCCGCCGAGCTGAAGGCCCGCTTCGGCATCGGCCACGCCACCCTGCAGATCGAGGAGGCGGGCGGCCCCGCCTGTGCGCTTGCCGGAGACTGCACCGTATGATCCGGGCCTTCGTCGTCGGACATCCCATCGCGCATTCGCGCTCGCCCTTGATTCACGGCCATTGGCTCGCCGAGCACGGCATCGACGGCCGCTACGAGCGCATCGACGTGGCGCCGGAGGCCTTTCCGGCCTTCCTCGCCGGGCTGCGCGCGAACGGCTTCGCCGGCGGCAACGTCACCATTCCGCACAAGGAGGCGGCGTTCGGGCTGGTCGAATCCCTGACGCCGCGCGCGGAGCGGATCGGGGCGGTCAACACGCTGTTCTTCGACGGGTCCGCGCGCCTCTGCGGCGACAACACCGATGCCCCGGGCTTCATCGCCCATCTCGACCAGAGCCTCGGCCTCGGCTGGACCGGGCGCGGCGCCGGCACCGCTCTGGTGCTCGGGGCCGGCGGGGCCGCCCGGGCCATCGTCGTCGGCCTGCTGGAGCGGGGCCTGTCCCGGATCCGGGTCGCGAACCGGACGCTGGCCCGAGCCGAGGCCCTGGTGGCGCTCGATCCCGCCCGGGTCGAGGCCGTGGCCTGGCCCGACCTGCCGGACGTCCTGGCGCGGACGGGGCTCCTCGTGAACACCACCTCCCTCGGCATGGTCGGCCACCCACCCCTCGCCCTCGACCTCCTGCCCCTGCCCGAGGACGCGGCGGTGGCCGACATCGTCTACGCGCCCCTGGAGACGCCCCTCCTCGCGGCGGCGCGGGCGCGAGGGCTGCCCGCCGTCGACGGCCTCGGCATGCTGCTGCACCAGGCGGTGCCGGGCTTCGCCCGCTGGTTCCGCACGACGCCGCGCGTGACGCCGGCCCTGCGCGCCCGGATCGTCGCGGACCTGGCGCCCGCATGACCCGGCCGGTCATCCTCGGGCTCACCGGCTCGATCGGCATGGGCAAGTCCGCCACCGCGGCGATGTTCGCGCGCCACGGGGTGCCGGTCCACGACGCGGACGCGGCCGTGCATGCCCTCTACGGCGCCGGGGGTGCGGCGGCGGCCGCCATCGGCGCGGCCTTCCCCGGAACCCTGGACCCCGACGGCGCCGTCGACCGGACGCGCCTGCGGGAGACGGTGATCGGCGGGCCCGAGCGCCTCGCCGCCCTCGAGGCCCTGGTCCATCCCCTGGCCCAGGCGGCGGCCCGGGACTTCCTCGCCCGCCAGGCCGGGGCGCCCCTCGTGCTCCTCGACATCCCGCTCCTGTTCGAGACCGGCGCCGAGGCCCGCTGCGATCGGGTCCTGGTGGTCACCGCCCCGCCCGAGGTGCAGCGCGCCCGGGTCCTCGCCCGGCCCGGCATGGATGCGGCGACCTTCGAGGCGATCCGTGCCAAGCAACTGCCCGATGCCGAGAAGCGGGCCCGCGCCGATTTCGTCCTCGATACCAGCCTGGGTTTCGCCCATGCCGAGGCCGAGGTGGCGGCGATCATCCGGCAACTGACCGCGGGACCGATGCCGGCTGCGCCTTGACGCGGTCTTAGGAGGGCGCATGGTCCGGTGGCCGAACGCCACCCTCCAGGATCCTTCGATGCTGCGCGAGATCGTCCTCGACACCGAGACCACCGGCACGGATGCCAAGAACGGCGACCGCCTGATCGAGATTGGCTGCGTCGAACTGATCAACCACGTCCAGACCGGCCGGTCCTATCACCAGTTCATCAACCCGACCCGGCCGGTCTCTCAGGGCGCCTTCGCGGTGCACGGGATCTCCGACGCCTTCCTGGCCGACAAGCCGCTCTTCGCCGACATCGTCGACGCCTTCCGCGACTTCTGCGGCGACTCACCCCTGGTGATCCACAACGCGCCCTTCGACGTCGGCTTCCTCAACATGGAATACGCCCGCCTCGGCGCGGCGGCGCCCCCGCCGATCGACCTCGCCGACGTCGTCGACACCCTGCAGCTCGCCCGCCGCAAGCACACGGGGGCGGCCAACAACCTCGACGCCCTGTGCTCGCGCTACGGCATCGACACCACGCGGCGGACCAAGCACGGCGCGCTCCTCGACGCGCAGATCCTGGCGGAGCTCTATGTCGAGCTCCTCGGCGGCAAGCAGACCAGCCTCGGGCTCGCGATGACGGAGGTCGAGGCGGTGGTGATCCTCGGCGATGGCGGCGAGGTCGTCCCCGTGGGGCCGCGCCAGCTGCGCCACCGGCTCAGCGAGGCCGAGCGCACCCGGCACGCGGCCTTCATCGCGACCCTCGGAGGCGGTGGTGCGGTCTGGCGCGATTATCTCGGCGAGGAGGAGACTGCCTGACAACGACTCGAACCGACCCGGATCGGCGCCGGCCGGTCATTCCGTCAGCGCCATGATGCTGCGACGCACGAGGCTTCTTATTGCATCGCAGCAAAAGCCTCCCATATACCATCCCACTGGATGGTAACGGGAAGGTCCGATGCTCGATCTCGAGGATAAGCCCAGGGCGCCGATCCGGGTCGGCGACACCGAGAAGATCACGATCAATCTCGGCTACGTCGATCTCGGCCACATCGACCTTCTCGTGTCCGAGAGCGTCTACGCCAACCGAAGCGACTTCATCCGCACGGCCGTGCGCAACCAGATCGCCCGCCACGGCGACGTGACCCGGCAGTCGGTGGCCCGCAAGGGCGTCGAACTCGGCCTGCGCCGCTACGACCGGGCCGAACTCGAGGCCGCGCGCGCCAGCGGCATCCGCCTCGACATCCGCGTCCTCGGGCTCGCCAGCATCGCGCCCGACGTCACGCCGGAACTGGCCCGCGACGCCATCGCGTCGATCGAGGTCATGGGAAGCCTGCAGGCGACCCCGGCCGTGAAGGCGGCCCTCGCCGACCGCCTTCGCTGACCATCTCCGAAACCGCGTTCCCGATCTCGCATGGTTCGACCCGTCGTCGAGCCGGAAAGCGAACCCCATGACCGACTCTTCGAACCGGATGCAGGACCGCCTCGCCGACATGATGGAGGCGACGCGCCTCACGGCTGCCGGGCGCCTGCAGGACGCGACGGACCTGTTGCAGCGCGGCTTCGCCGGCGCGCCCGGCCGGTCGACGGCCGACCACGGCGCACCGGCGCCCCAGCCCCACACCATCGACCTGGTGGCCGAGCGCGTCGAGACCGGCCCTGCGACCGACCGGTCCGGCGCATCGGCCAAGCCAGCATCCCCGTCGGCATCCGAGCCTGCGTTCAGGACCGAGCCCAAGTCGGGTCCGGCCGCGGCCAAGTCCGGTCCGGCCGCGGCCCAATCGGGTTCGGCCGCGGCCGAGGAGGCGCGCCTCGCCGCGATCCTCCCCGAGAAGCTGCGCAAGGTCGTGGAGACGGTGACGCGGGGCATCGCCCCGGTGCTCGGCGGCCTTGGCAAGGCCGGTCACGGCGGGGCGACCCCCTCCGGCCTCGCCGGCAATCTCGGCACCCTCGTCTCGGGCCTGGCCGGCGGTCTCGGCCCGTCGGGCTTCAACCAGGCCCGCGCGCCCCTCACGGAGGGCGGCAGCTTCACGGACCACAGCTTCGCCAACGCGGCCGGGGCGCGGGACTACAAACTGTTCGTCCCCAGCGACGCCCGTCCGAACCTGCCCCTGGTGGTGATGCTGCACGGCTGCACCCAGTCGCCGGACGATTTCGCCGCCGGCACCGGCATGAACGCCCTCGCGGAGGCCGAGGGCTTCCTCGTGGCCTACCCGGCCCAGAGTGGGCGCGCCAACGGCCAGCGTTGCTGGAACTGGTTCCAGCCCGTCGACCAGGGCCGGGACTCCGGCGAGGCCGGCATCATCGCCGGGCTGACCCGCGCGATCATCACCGAGCATCGGGTCGACACGACCCGGGTCTACATCGCCGGCCTGTCGGCGGGCGGCGCGGCGGCGGTGAACATCGCCCGGGCCTATCCCGACCTCTACGCGGCGGTGGGCATCCATTCCGGCCTCGCGGCAGGCTGTGCCCGCGACGTCTCGACCGCGCTCACGGTGATGCGCCTCGGCCCGGTGGCCGCCGCCGACTGCGCGGTCGCCGCGGTGCGGGTGCCCACCATCGTCTTCCATGGGGAGAGCGACAGCACCGTGAACCCGCGCAACGGCGAGCAGGCGCTGGCCCAGGCCGGCATCGACGGACTGACGCCCGAGGCGGCGGAGGCGGTGAGCCCGGGCGGCCTGCCCTACACCCGCACCCGCTACGCCGATGCGGACGGCCGGGTCGCGGTGGAGGGCTGGATCGTGCGCGGCCTCGGCCATGCCTGGTCCGGCGGCAGCCCGGCCGGGAGCTACACCGATCCGCGCGGGCCCGACGCGGCGCGGGCGATGCTCGAGTTCTTCCGGGCCAATCCCCTGGCGGCGGGCCGGGCCTGAACGTCCGGCGGGTTCAGCCCGCCGCGACGTTGTCGATGAGGCGCGTGCGGCCGAGATAGGCCGCCGCCAGCACCCGGGCCGGCCGCGAGGCGTGCTCCACCGGCGCCAGCGTCTCGGCATCGCGGACCTCGAGATACTGCACCGGCGCGAAGCCCGCTTCGACCAGCGCGGCCCGGCCTTTCGCGATCAGGGGGCCGGCGCTTCCGCCGGCCGCGAGGCCCGCGGCGATCTCGGACAGGACGGCGTGAAGGCGTGGCGCGCGCGCCCGCTCCTCGGGGGCGAGGTAGCGGTTGCGCGACGACAGGGCGAGGCCGTCCGCCTCCCGCAGGGTGGGAACGCCCCGGATCTCGACGGGCAGGTCGAGGTCGCGCACGGCGCGGCGGATCACCAGGAGCTGCTGGTAATCCTTCTCGCCGAACAGGGCGCAGTCCGGCTGGACCTGGTTGAGGAGCTTGGTCACCACCGTGGCGACGCCCGAGAAATGCCCCGGCCGATGGGCGCCGCACAGGCCCTCGGTGAGCCCGCCCACCTCGATCCGGGTCGAGAAATGCTCGGGGTACATCCCGGAGACTTCCGGCAGGTAGGCGGCATCGACCCCCGCCTCCGCCAGCAGGGCGAGGTCCGTCTCGGTGTCGCGGGGATAGCGCGAAAAATCCTCGTTCGGGCCGAACTGGGTCGGATTGACGAAGATGCTCGCCACGACGCGTCGGCCGAGGCTGCGCGCCCGCGCCATCAGGGCGAGGTGGCCGGCATGGAGCGCCCCCATCGTCGGCACCAGCACCACCCGCTCGTCGGCCCGGCGCCACGCGGCGACCGCGGCCCGCAGGGGGGCGACGGCCGTAAACCGGAGCAGGGAGGCGGGATCGGACATCGGCGGGTCGTCCTCGACAAGGTCTTCGGCAAAGTCTCGCGGGCGCGGATCGCGTCCCGGCGCGAGACCTAATCGCCCCGCCGACGGGACGCCAGACGCCTCAGGGACAATAGGGCCTCAGGGGCCGGCCGTAGGGATCGTCGACCCCGAGGGGTGGAGTGAAGCCGTAGTAGCTCGGCTTGCCGAGGCCGTAGGCCGAGCCGACATAGCTCGGGTCGCCGGGGGCATCGGTGGGGATCGGAACCCGCCGGGCAATGCAGCCGGCCAGCCGCCGGCGCGGCACCGGTGAGCGGTTTACCACGCCACCGTCCTCCTCCGCCCGCGGGAAGTAGCGCGGCAGGCTCTCGGGCTCCGGCGCGTAACCCTCCACCGCGCGGCCAGGGGTCGGGAAGGCTAGGCCGCCGAGATCCGCCGCACCGGCAGGGGCTGCCAACAATCCGGCCAGGAGGGCGAGCACCGTCCCGTCCCGTCTGATCGTCACACCACCACGCCGCATCGGGTCCACTCCTCGCGGGACGACGGTGGCAGGCAGGCGTGAACCGAGTGTTAACCATAGGCCGTTGCGATGACCCGGCCGATCGCCGCGTGGGCCGCGTCGCGGGCCTCGCTCGTGGCGTCCGACCCCGTGATGTAAACGGCTGCCACCAGGGGCGCCCGGGCCGGCGGGCGCAGGAGCGCCACCACGTTGGCGGTGCCGTAGGCCCCGCTGCCCGTCTTGTCGCCGATGCCCCAATCGGCCGGAAGCCCCGCCCGCAGGCGCTTCGTTCCGGTGCGGGAGGCCGTCATCCAGCCCTTGAGCCGGGCGCGGCCGGCCTCCGACAGCGACGGTCCGAGCAGGATCTTCCCGACGGTCGCCGCCATCGCGGCGGGCCGGGTGGTGTCGCGGGGATCGCCGGGCACGGCCGAATTCAGGTCGGGTTCGGTTCGGTCGAGGCGGGTCACCGGGTCGCCGAGGTCCCGGCAAAAGCCGGTCAGGGCCGCGGGACCACCGAGGGCACCGAGCAGGAGGTTGGCGGCGGTGTTGTCGCTCCAGACCAGGGCGGCGGCGCACAGAGCTTCCACCGACATCGTCCCGGCCTCCGGTCCGCCCGCCCTCAAGGCGCGGGTGGTGACGGGGGCGTAGGTGTCGAGGTCGGCCTCGCCGTAGGCGAGGCGGCGGTCGAGCCGTTCGCGGCCCGCCTCGACCCGGGCCAGGATCGCGGCGGCGAGGGGCAGCTTGAAGGTGCTGCAGAGCGGGAAGGTGCCCTCGGCGTCGTGCAGCAGGGCGGGTCCGCCACCCGTGTCGAGGACGGCGATCCCGGCGCGGCCGCCCAGGTCGCCGGCGATCCGCGCCAGCGCCGCCCCGGCGTCGGCGAACCGGCCCGCGGGACCTGGATCGGTCTTCCCCTGACCCTGGTTCTGGCCCTGGGCCGCGCTCGGCCGTGGCCGCAGGGGCAGGAGGGCACCCGTCCCGAGGAGGATCCGTCGCGTCAGGCTCATGCGGTTCCGGTCGAGGGGGCTCAGGTGGGTCGTGGAGTGGTCAGGGTGCGGTCCGGGCCCGGCCGTCGAGGGAGGCGAGACGCGAGGACATCTCCCTCGGCTGCGCTGCCGCGGTCGCCGACCGGCTCAGGGCCCGGGCGAGGCCGGGCAGGTCGGGGGCCGCGACGGTGCCGGGTCCGTAGAGGTGGGAATCCAGGGCGTCGAGGCCTGCGGCGACCTCCGGCTGGGCCCGCCAGGCCTGCACGAGGTCGGGCTGCTCCAGGAGGACGGGGTCGAGATGGGCGCGGAAGCCCCGCGCGTCCCGGGCCGAGGCGGCGCGCCCGAGCGCCCGGCGCGTCCGCGCGTCGAGGCGCCGGCGTCCCGAACGCCCGCCGGTGCCGAAGCCCAGCAGGGCGAGGCCGAGGCCGAAGGCGCCGAGGGCCGCGGTCGCCACCACGAGGGGGGAGGCCGGCAGGACGGGTTTCGCCTCGTCGTCCCGGTCGGGCAGGCCGCCGCCGATCTGGCGGGCGGGAATCTCGGCCTCGCGCAGGGTGCGCGAGACGGTGTCGAACCACGGGATGACGATCGCGTCGAGGGGGATGATCTCCTCGATCGCGGGGCGCACGTCCCACTGGTAGGTCGCCCGCGCCACCGGGCCGGCAGGCGTGATGATCGTTTCGCGGGTCACCGGCCCGGCGAAGGTGAGGATGCCGCGCGTGCGCATCACCGGGCGGGGCGGCAGCCCCTCGGCGACCATGCCCTGCGCCTCCAGGGTGACGATGCGCCGCGTGGTCTCGCCGAGCTTCACCGTCTCGGGATCGGGGCTCCAGGAATCCGTGATCGTCACGTCCTTGGCCGGCAGCCACCAGGGCTCCTTCGCGTCGGGGCCGCCCACCGGCTTCGTCCAGGTGGCGACCGGCAGGGTCACCGGAGCCGAGGGCACGTCGACCACGACCCGCTTCCCGCCGTCGTTGACGGTGAGGCGGTGCAGGAACGGATCGATGGTGAAGTCGCCCGGATGGTGCGGGAAGATCGCGACCACCCGGTCGAAGGCGATGGCCACCTGCCCGTCGGGCAGGCGGGTCTTCGACCAGAGGTCGCGGCCGAGCTGCGTCCAGCTGAAATTGGCGAGCGACGGCTGGATCACCTCCTCCAGCAGGATCGGCTGGCGGTAGACCCCGTGGATGCGCAGCAGCACCATCTCGCGGGAGAACGGATCGGCGTTGCCGTTGCGCTCCGGCGTCACCGTGAGGGTGAGGTCCCCGGGACCGATCTCGGCCCGGGCCGGGAAGGGCGCGAGGAGGAGGACGGCGAGGCCCGCCGCGAGGACGCCCCGCCGAGTCCGGAACGCGAACCGATCGCTCACCATGGATTGCTCCCGCCGGGCACCGCCGTGCCGGCCTCGACGCGGGCGGCCTGTTCCGCTTTCAGGCGCAGCTTGAGATACCGTCCGGGATCGTCCGGCAGGGTCTGCAGCCAGAGGCGGTCGGGGCGGATCTCATGGGCCTCGAAGCTCTTCGTCACGCGGCGCACCTCCCGCTCGGGGGCCGCCGCGACCATGGCCGATCCCGCCCCGGTGCGGCCGCGCCCCGCCGCGTCGCTGGCCGAGCCGCGGGCCTCGCCCTTGCCGGAATCCACGGAGACCTGCTCGGCCTTGCCGCGCCGGGCGACCTTGCTGTTGCCCGGCGTCGAGGAGGTGGTGCCGCCCTCCTTGTTGCCGGCCAGACCCTCGCCGCTGGAGGTGGCCTGGGTGTCGTCGTTGGGGTCCTGGTTGGAGGTCTTGTTGTAGCGCGCGCCCACCGTGGCGGTGGCGTTGGCCACGCCGCCGCCCTTGCCGGGATCGCCGGCGCCCTCGTCCACGAGGCGGGCGATCAGCGAGCGGTTGGCCTGCGCGTCGGCATCGCGGGGGTTGTACTGGAGCGCGGCATCGTAGGCGTCGAGGGCGCCCTGCAGGTCGCCGGATTTCGCCAGGGCATTGCCGAGGTTGTAGGCGTTGCGCCGGCCGCCGTTGCGGAACAGGGCGGCGGCCTCGTCGTAGCGCCCGGCCTGGTAGAGGGCCGGGCCGCGCCAGGCCGGGTCGTCGAACACCCAGGCGGCGGCCCCGGGCAGGCCGGCCCCCAGCAGGGCCCGGCCGAGGCTGGTGCGCGGCTGCGCCGTCGCCGTCAGGGCAAGGATGCCGGCGCCCGCGAGCCCCAGGGCGGCGAGGCGTGCCCAGCGGGTCCAGTCGCGGGGAAGGGCGGGCAGGCGGTCGGACAGGACACCGAGGGCCATCAGGCACTCCTGCGGAACAGGACGAGGGCCGGCAGCAGCGCCAGCAGCACGAGCCAGCGCCCGAGATCGGCGAAGGCCAGGACGGTGTAGCCCCCGGCGGCGAGGTGCTGGGCGGTGCTGGCGCCCACCGCGTCGAGCACCGGGGCGGGGCTGTCGAGGAGGGCGAAGCGGCCCGAGCCCGCGTCGGTCAAACGCTCGAGGGCGCCTCGGTCGGGCTTGGGCGACCCCGCGGGCAGGCCGGGTCCGGCGGGGACGAAGAGGCCGTGCAGGTGCCAGCCCTTGGCGCGGATCGCGGCGGCCTCGCGCAGGGCCGCGTCGCCGATGCCGTCGCCGTCCGTGACGAGGACGACGTCGCCCGCGATCACGCCGGCCTCCGCGAGGGTGCGGCGGGCCAGGGCGAGGCCGCGCTCGGGATGGGTGCCCCGGTCCGGCACGGTATCGCCGTCCAGGGCGAACAGGGTGGAGGACAGGGCGTCCCGGTCGGTGGTGGGCGGGGCGGCGAGATAGGCGTCGCCCGCATAGACCACCACGGCGACGCTGCGGGTGCCGGCGGCCTCGGCCACTCCCTGCGCCACCTGGCGCACGTCCTTGAGGTGGCCGCCCTCCGCGACGGAACGCGACAGGTCGCATACCACCACGGTCGCGTCGAGGTTGCGGAAGGTGGCGGCGTCCGGGCGCTCCACCGCCGGGCCGGTGAGGGCCAGGGCGACGAGCCCGGCCGCGATCGCCGCGGCGAGGTTCGCCTGCCGGCGTCCGCCGAGGACCGCGCCGCGCCGGGCGAGCAGCGCCATCAGGCCGGGATCGACGGCCCGGGTCCAGTCGCCGAGCGGCGCCGAGCGCCAGGCCGCGCGCAGCGCCAGGGCGGCCACGAGGGGGATCGCCACCAGCCACCAGGGCCGCAGGATCGCGCAGGTGGCGAGGACGGTGTCGAGGAAGCTCATGCGGTCCGCCGCGACGCGAGGAGGCCGGCCGCGGCCAGGAAGGCGAGGGCGGCGGGCCAGGGCCAGAGGTCCTTGCGCAGGGGCACCGGCGGCGCCTTGGCGCGCCCGCCCTCGATCGCGTCGATGGCGTCCGCCATGGCGATGAGGTCGTCGGTGGTCTTCACGCGGAACATCCGGCCACCGGTGAGGTCGGCGATCTCGCGCAGGGTCTCGGTGTCGACGACGTCCTGCTCGCCGTCGGCGTTGGAGAGGTCGCGGGGTCCCAGCGCGATGGTGTGGACGCGGACGCCGAGCTCCTTGGCGAGGCCGGCCACGTCCCGGGGCGTGGTCTGGCCGGCATTGTTGGCGCCGTCCGTCATCAGGATCACCACCTTGGCGGTGGCGGCCGGCACGCCCTCGGCCTCCGGTCCCGCCGGGGTCAGGCGCTTGAGGGCGAGGCCGAGGCCGTCGCCGATGCCGGTGGAGCGGCCGACGAGGCCGATGGTCGCCTCGTCGAGGGCGCGGGCGACGGTGGCGGTGTCGAAGCTCGGGCTGGCGGCGACGTAGGATTCGTTGGCGAAGATGACGAGGCCGATGCGGTCACCGGCCCGGCGGCGGATGAAGTCGGTGCCGACGCGCTTGACCGCGGCGAGGCGGGTCACGGTCTGGCCGTCGAGGGCGAAGTCGCGCCGCTCCATCGAACCCGAGAGGTCCATCACCAGCATGATCTCGCGGCCCGAGGCCGGCAGGGCGGTGGCCGGCAGGACGAGGCGCGGTCCCGCCAGCGCGACCACCAGGCCCGCCCACAGGGTCCAGACCAGGAGGGTGCGGCCGCGGCCGCGCGCCGCCACGCTGTCGCCGCGGGCGGCCTCGGACACCAGGGACGGCGGAACCCGCAGGGCGCCGCTCGCCCCGACCCGCTCGGGGGGCATCAGCCTCGTCGCCAGGAGCGGCAGGGGCAGGAGGAGCAGGGCGTACGGGCTCGCGAGGTCGAAGGCCGAGGCGAGGGCTGTGAACCAGTGCGGCAAGAAGTTCGTCGGCAAGAATCCCGTCAGCATGGCTCAGGCCCCGATCCGGGCGAACAGCCGCGCCAGCTCGGCATCCACCGGGCCGGGCTCGGGCGCGCCGCGCCGGTAGAGCCCCTCGGCGAAGATCCGGCCCGCGCCGGCGCTGAAGAAGGTCGTGGCGAAGAGCCGGTCGAGGGCGGCGGCCCAGGCGGCGCCCTGGGCGTCGGCCGCGGCGTCCCCCTGGAGGGTGCGGGCGAGGCGGCGCAGGAGCTGCGCCTGCGCCACCCGGCGGCGCTCCGGCGGCAGGGCGTTGGCGGCGGCGAGGTCGGCCAGGGCCGCGCGCCGGACGGAGCCGCGCCGGCGCGCCCGCAGCAGGCGGACCAGGCCGAGGACGAGGGCCGCCGTGAAGCCCAGCGCGATGGCGAGCATCACCGCGCCCTGGGCCCCGCCCGTCTCGGCGGGCAGGTGCAGGCCGCGCAACTGGTCGAGGCCCTGCGGGGCGTCGGGCGTCACCTGGCCTCTCCCTGTCGGCTTGGTCCCCGAAAGCTTCTTGGTCCCCGAGAGCTTCTGGGTCCCCGAGAGCCTGTCGGTCCCCGAGAGTTCGGCGCCCTACAGCATCGCATCGAGGCGCTCCATCAGCGGGGCGTAGGCCTCCGGGCCGGCCTCGACGTCGAGGCGCAGGCCCGCGATGCCGCGCTGGGCGTAGGCGACGAGGCGGGCATCGGTGCCCGCGGAGGTCCGGTCGGTCCGGCTCGCCTGCACGGTGCCGCGCCGGCCGTCCGGCGTGGCGAAGGGGTAGAAGCCCGGCGGCCGGGCGCGCTCGAAGGCGTCGCTGACCAGGACGAGGCGGATCGACAGGCGCTCGGCCATGATCGTCAGCAGGGGGTCGAAATCCGGGCCCGGAACGTCGAGGGCGCTGCCGATGACGAGGTGACCGCCCGAGGGCAGCAGGCTCTGGGCCAGGGTCAGGGCCGGCGCGAGGGGCGGATCCTCGGCGGCCCCGTCGGCCAGGGCCCGGGCATGGGCCAGTGCCAGGGCGCCGGTGAGGGCGGTCATCGCCCGCTCGCCGCCGGCCGGGCGGACCACCACGGGCTCGCCGGCGCCCGCCGCCACGAGGCCGATGCGGCCGCCGTCGCCGACGATGCGCCAGCCGAGCAGGACCAGGGCCTCCGCGGCCGCCACCGAGCGCAGAGCGCGGCGGGTGCCGAACAGCATCGAGGGCCGGACGTCGAGGAGGAGCACCACGGCGCGGTCGCGCTCGTCGTGATGGGTGCGCACGTGCAGGATGCCGGTGCGGGCGGTGGCGTTGCGGTCGATGTGCCGGCGGTCGTCGCCCTCGGACCAGAGGCGCACGTCGTCCGGCTCGGAGCCGCGCCCGCGCCGCCGCGTCACGATCCCGCCGGGCAGGCCCGCCAGCGTCCGGGTGGCGGGGCCGGAGCCCCGCCGGGCGAGGTGGCGCAGGCCCATCAGCGCCTCCCCCGAGAGGTGGATGCCCGGCGCCCTCAGCGGGTCGCTGTCCGGCACGAGGGCGGGGGCCGGGCTCGGCACGGTCATGGTCGCTCTCAGAGGGCCCGCACCCGCTGGACGAGGCCGCGGATGACGCCCCGGGCCGTCTGGCCCTCGGCGGCGGCGCGCCAGGTCAGGCCGATGCGGTGGGCGAGGGCGTCGGCGGCGAGGTCCGCCACGTCCTCCGGGATGACGTGGTCGCGGCCGTGCAGATAGGCCCGCGCCTTGCCGGCGAGCATCAGCGCCAGGGTGCCGCGCGGGGAGGCCGGGTGCTCGATGGCGGCGCGCAGGTCCGGGGCCGCCGCGTCGGTGCGGGTGCCGGCGACCAGCCGCACGAGATAGTCCTTGAGCGCCGGGGAGACGTAGACGTTGAGGGCGGCCTCCCGGGCGGCGCGGATCTCGGCCACGGTGAGCCGCACCGGCATCGCCTCCGCGTGGTGGTTGAGCTCGCCCTCCACGAGGTCGAGGATGCGGCGCTCGGCGGCCTCGTCCGGCATCTCCACGAGGACGTGGAGGAGGAAGCGGTCGAGCTGCGCCTCGGGCAGCGGAAAGGTGCCCGCGTGCTCGATCGGGTTCTGGGTCGCCACCACCATGAACGGGTCGGGCAGGGCATGGGTGTGGCCCGAGACCGTGATCTGACCCTCGGCCATGGCCTCGAGCAGGGCCGACTGCACCTTCGGCGGCGCACGGTTCACCTCGTCGACGAGGACGAGGGAGTGGAACAGGGGGCCGGGCAGGAATTCGAAGTCGCCGGCATCCTGGCGCCACACCGTGGTGCCGGTCAGGTCGGCGGGCATCAGGTCGGGGGTGCACTGGATGCGGGCGAAGCTGCCGTCGAGCCCGTCCGACAGGCGCTTGACCGCGCGGGTCTTGGCGAGGCCGGGAGCGCCCTCGATGAGGAGGTGGCCGCCGGTGAGGAGGCCGATGAGGAGGCGCTCGACCATCGCGTCGGCGCCGATGAGCCCGTGCAGAAGGCCGTCGCGGAGCGCGAGGACACGGCCACGCAGGGCGGCGTCCACGGGCGGGGCGCCGGTCGCCGGCCGTTCGGCGAGGGCCGCGCCGCTCATGCGGAACGGCTCGCGCCGGCCGAACGGATCGCCCGGATCGTCTCAGGGGCAGGAACGGTGGGCCGGTCCATGCGCGTCTCCTCGGTGGCATTCTTATGGTGCGGATTCTTGAGCGACCCGCAGCGTTCGGGTGTGCCCGCTGCGCGGGGCGGGCGTCAATCCCGCCCCGACATCCGCGAGGCCGCAGGGCGAGCGCCCGGGCGCCCGGCCCGGACACGACTTCGCGCACGGATATTAATCGCTCACGGATCTTGGGCGCGGGTCGCATCGACGTTCGAGGCCCTCCAGCGAGCGCGGAACGCCGGCGCATCCCGTTCCTCCGCGAGCGGCGCTTCTCTCCGCCAGCGGGGCTTCCCTCCGCCAGCAGGGCTTCCCTTTGCCAGCAGGGCTTCGACGACCGCCCCGGCTGTTCCGTCTTCCCGCATTGTCCATATTCTTGTACATTCGCGGGATGGGTGAGCGCGATCGGACGATCTGGGACGATCAGAAATGCGCCGCGAACCTTCGGCTCCGATCCATTGATTTCGCCGGTCTCGATGAGGCCTTCGATGGACGTTTCTGTCTGATCCGTGAGGACAGGCGATATGACTACGGCGAATCACGCTTCAACATGATCGTCGCCCTCAACGACGTCATCCTGAACATCACCTTCACGCCGCGCGGCGGTAAGCAGCGGATCATCTCCGCCCGTCCTGCGAACCGAGTGGAAAGGAGATTGTACAATGCCCGACAGGAAGGCTGATCAGGCTTTGCACGACAAGACGGATTGGGCCCGGCTCAAGACGCTTTCCGACGATGAGATCGAGCGGATGGCCGATGCGGATCCCGACAACCCTGCAACTCTCGATCCGGATGAATGGGCTCACGCCACGATCCGTCTGCCCTCTCCGAAGATGTCGATTCACGCGAGCTTCGATCGTGATGTGGTCGATTTCTTCAAGCAGGACGGTCGCGGCTACCAGACGCGCATGAATGCGGTGCTGCGGCGCTACATGGAGGCCCAGCAGGTCGCGAAGACAAAGGCTTAGGGAAGAGCCGGCGCCCCGGGATTTCGCGAACCGCCGCCCCGCCCCGTGCGTTCCCCGGGCCCCTGCCGGAGGCGCCGTCCGTGACCACCGATCTCTTTCCCCGCTTCGCCGCCCCCTGGATCGACATCCCGGCCGGCCGCTTCTTCGCCCGCATCGGCGGGCCGGAAGACGGGAGTCCGGTGCTGCTCCTCCACGGCTTTCCGCAGAGCCATGCCTGCTGGCACCGGATCGCCCCGGCCCTCGCCGAGCGCCACCGCGTGATCTGCCTCGACCTCAAGGGCTACGGCTGGTCGGCCGCCCCCGAGGGCGACCCGCGCCACGCGGCCTACGCCAAGCGCACCCTCGCGGCCGAGGTGGTGGCGCTGATGGAATCCCTCGGCCATGTCCACTTCGCCCTCGTGGGGCACGACCGGGGCGCCCGCATCGGCTACCGCCTCGCCCTCGACGAGCCGGGGCGGATCGCCCGGCTGGCCCTCCTCGACATCCTGCCGACCCTGGTCCAGTGGGAGCGGATCGAGGCCAACCCCCGCAAGCCCTCGCACTGGCACTTCCTGGCCGAGGCCGCGCCGGGCCCGGAACAGGCCATCGGCCGCGACCCGGATGCCTATTTCGAGGGGCTGCTGCGCGACTGGAGCGGAGACGGGTCCCTCGAGGCCTTCGCGCCCGCCGCCCTGCATCTCTACCGGCAGGCCTGGGGCGTGCCCGAGCGCATCCAGGCCTTCTGCGAGGATTATCGGGCGGGGGCCACCCGCGACCGGGAGGCCGATCTCGCCGACCTCGCCGCCGGCCGCCGGCTCGCCTGCCCGACCCTGATCCTCACCGGCGACAGTTATCTCGACCGCAGCACCGAGACGCCCCTGGCCGCCTGGCAGCGCACCTTCGCGCCGGGCGCCGTCGCCGCGGAGGTCACGTCCGGCCATTTCCTGGCCGAGGAGAACCCCGCCGCGACCCTGGCGGCCCTGCAGGCCTTCCTGGCGTGAGCCGGCGGGTCTGCAAGCCTTCCTGGCGTGAGCCGGCGGGTCTGCAAGCCTTCCTGGCGTGAGCCGGCGGCCCTGCAAGCCTTCCTGGCGTGAGCCGGCGGCTCTGCCGGCAGAACGGCGTATTCGTTCGCAGCCGGAGCCTCAGCTGTCTGATCCGCGCTCGCATGCGCGCTGTATTCCGCCGTACTGGGAGGCAGACGGCAGGGTTTCGAGCCTTTCGCTCGCCGCAATGCGCGGCCTGTCTGGGAGCGCGATTGATGAGCGATCCGCGCGCCGGGTCGAAAAAAACCTCGGAATACAACCAGAACGTCGCGGAATTTCGATCATCGGTCGCAAGATTTGAATACGTTAATCATTATTTCAGGGCTCTCTCACGAAAATGTGAGCACGACGCCGCGTCCCTGAGAGACCGATCAAGGTCCCGCGCCGGCGCCGTCCACGGGGGCCGCCATGCGCGCATTCAACGATCTCAAACTTCTGGGAAAGCTCGCTCTTCCGAGCCTGATCCTCATCCTCGTGGCGGTCGGGCTGGTGGTCCTGGCCCGCGCCAGCCTCGCCACCCTCGCGCAGAACACGACCCAGATCGTCGATGTCCGCGCCACCCGGCTCTCCGTGGCCCAGCAACTCGCCCTGGCCGTGGATGAGGCGGTGATCGCCGAGAAGAACACCATCATCGAGACCGACGCCGCGCTGATGCAGCAGGATTTCGCCCATTACCAGGCGAGCCGCAAAGCCGCGCTGGAGGCCAACGACCGCCTGATCACCCTCGCCGACACCGCGGAACGCCGGGGAATCCTGCAGGGCGTCCGCAGCGACCTCGCGGCGTTCTTCGCCGTCGCCGACCGCTCCATCGCCCTCGGCCTGCGCAACGAGAACGAAGCGGCCGCCCGGATCTCGAAGCTGGAGGTCCGCCCGGCCCGGCTCAAGATCGCCCAGAGCGTGGCGACCCGCGTCGCCTCGAACCTGCGCGACCTCGAGACCGCCAAGCAGGCGGCGACCGAGACGGCCGAGAGCGCCACGCGCACCCTCATCGTCACCGCCATCCTGGGTCTCGGCTTCGCGGTCGGCCTGCTCGCGCTGATCACCCTCTACGGCGTCACCCGCCCGCTCGCCGCCATGACGGCGGCGATGGGCCGCCTCGCGGCCGGCGACCTCGCGGTGGCGGTGTCGGGCACCGCGCGGCGGGACGAGGTCGGCCTCCTGGCCCGCTCGCTCCAGGTCTTCAAGGACAACGCCCTGGAGGCCCGTCGCCTCGCCGAGGCGCAGGCGGCCGAGGACGCCGCCAAGATGCGCCGGGCCCAGCGCCTCGACGCCCTGACACGCGCCTTCGAGAGCAACGTCTCGGTCCTGACCCAGGGCCTGGCGGGCGCCGCCACCGAGATGGAGGCCACGGCCCAGTCGATGAGCAGCGTCGCCGGCCAGACCAACCAGCAGACCGTGATCGTCGCGGGCGCCGCCGAGCAGACCTCCGCCAACGTCCAGACGGTGGCGGCGGCCAGCGAGGAGATGTCGGCCTCGGTGCAGGAGATCGTGAGCCAGGTCAGCCTGTCGGCCCGCATCGCCGACCAGGCGGTGGAGAATGCCCAGCGGACCGACGCCACCGTGCGCCGCCTCGCCGGCACCACCGAGCGCATCGGCACCTTCGTCGAGGTGATCTCCAGCATCGCCGCGCAGACCAACCTGCTGGCGCTGAACGCCACCATCGAGGCGGCCCGCGCCGGCGATGCCGGCCGGGGCTTCGCCGTCGTCGCCTCCGAGGTGAAGGAACTGGCCGGGCAGACCGCGAAGGCCACGGGGGAGATCGGCGAGCGCATCACCGAGATCCGGACCGCGACCCAGGAGGCCGTCGGCGACATCGAGGCCATCAGCCGGATCATCGCCGAGATGTCGCGCTACGCCGCCTCCATCGCCGCCGCCATGGAGGAGCAGGGGGCCGCGACCCAGGAGATCACCCGCAACGTGCAGGAGGCGGCGCGCGGCACCGAGGAGGTGACCACCAACATCGCCGGCGTGCGCGACGGCGCCGGCCAGACGGGGGCGGCCGCCTCGCAGGTGCTCAGCGCCGCCCAGGAACTCGCCCGGCACTCCGAGAACCTGACGCGCGAGGTCGGCGGATTCCTCGCCGACGTGAAGGCCGCCTGAGCGGGCCCGGGGGGACGGCGCCGCTCGTCGCGCGATCTCGCCGGCGATCTCCAGGGTTGACGCCCCTGGCGGTTGGCGGGAAGGAGAACCCAACCCTTCAGACGGATGCGCGGCCCCTCCCGGGAGCGGGACGGGGCCGCGGCCGCCGCCCGCACGAGAGCGAACCCCGCGCATGACGACCTCCTTCCTGCCGATCGACCGCGCCGTGATCGCCCGCGAGGCGGCCAAGATGCTGCTCGAGATCAAGGCGGTGCACTTCTACCAGGAGAAGCCCTTCACCTTCACCTCGGGCTGGGCGAGCCCGGTCTACATCGACTGCCGCAAGATCATCTCGTACCCGCGCCTGCGCTCCACCCTGAACGACTTCGCGGCCGCCACCATCGTGCGCGACATCGGCTACGAGTCGATCACCCACGTGGCCGGCGGCGAGACCGCCGGCATCCCCTTCGCGGCCTGGATCTCCGACCGGCTGATGCTGCCGATGCAGTACGTGCGCAAGAAGGCCAAGGGCTTCGGCCGCAACGCCCAGATCGAGGGCGAGGTGGTGGAGGGCGCCAGGACCCTGCTGGTGGAGGACCTCGCCACCGACGGGCGCAGCAAGGCGCTGTTCTGCAAGGCCCTGCGCGATGCCGGCGCCCAGGTCGACCACTGCTTCGTGATGTTCTTCTACGACATCTTCCCCAACAGCCGCGAACTCATGGCCGACCTCGGCGTCCAGCTGCACTACCTCACCACCTGGTGGGACGTGCTGGCGGTGGCCAAGGAGAGCGGCCATTTCGACCCCAAGATCCTCGCCGAGGTCGAGAGCTTCCTGCACGAGCCCGCCAAGTGGTCGGCGGCGCATGGCGGCATCTCCGACTACCCGCAGGCCTGATCCCGGTCGCGCCGTCATGGTCCCGTCATGGGACCGCGTCAGGGCAGGACGATGATCCCCTTCCTGTCCGGGCCGGTGCCCGAAGCCGTCAATTCGGCGCTCAGCCTCCTCGTCGCCTTCGGGCTCGGCACCCTGATCGGGGCCGAGCGCCAGTACCGGCAGCGCACGGCGGGCCTGCGCACCAACGTCCTGGTGGCGGTGGGGGCGGCCGCCTTCGTCGACCTCGGCATGCGCCTCGAAGGGGCGCCCGGCGGCACCCGCACGGTGGCCTACGTGATCTCGGGCGTCGGCTTCCTCGGCGCGGGCGTGATCATGAAGGAGGGCATGAACGTCCGCGGCCTCAACACCGCCGCGACCCTGTGGTGCTCGGCGGCCGTGGGCGCCTTCGCGGGCGCCGACTTTCCCCTGGAGGCGGCCTTCGTCACCGCCGCGGTGCTCGCCGGCAACACCCTGCTGCGTCCCCTCGTCAACGCCATCAACCGCGCCCCGATCGACGAGAGCCAGACCGAGGCGACCTACGAGGTGCAGGTGACGGTGCAGGCGGAGGCCGCCGGCCCCACCCGCGACCTCCTGGTGGAACGCCTGGAGGCGGCGCAGTACCCCGTCGGCGGGATCGAGGTGGTGGAGCGGGGCGAGGACACCGTCGAGGTGGTGGCGACCCTGGTGGCGACGGCGGTGGCCGGCGCCGAGCTCGACGCCGTGGTGGCGGGCCTCGCGCGGATGCCCGGCATCGAGCACGCGACCTGGTCGGTGCAGACAGCGGATTGAGGGACGCGCGGGTGCGCCCGCGCACCTCGGCGCGGGCCGCCCGGATTGCCGGACCGGTGCCTTCGTCCAACCTCCCCGGACAGGGGAGGGCGGCGCTGCCCCCGAGCGTCCGGCCCCTCCGCGAACCAGGGACACGGATCACCATGGCATCCCAGAAGAACGCGCTCATCGTCGGGGCCTCGCGCGGCCTCGGGCTCGGCCTCGTCGAGACCTTCCTGCACCGCGGGTGGCGGGTGACCGCGACGCAGCGCTCGGCCTCCCCGGGCCTCGCCGCGCTGGCCTCCGACGCCCTCACGGTCGAGACGGCCGATATCGACGATGACGGGGCGGTGTCCGCCCTGCACGACCGCCTCGCGGGCCAGAGCTTCGACCTGATCTTCGTGGTGGCGGGCGTCGCGACGCAGGCGCACGAGCCGCTGCACCTGGTGCCGCGCGACGTCGCCGCCCAGGTCTACCTCACCAACGCGGTCAGCCCGGTGCGCTTCGCCGAGGCCGTCCTCGACCGGCTCGCACCCCGGGGCCTCGTCGCCTTCATGAGCTCGATCCTCGGCAGCGTCGGCCTCAACGAATCCGGCGGCTGGGAGAATTACCGGGCGAGCAAGGCCGCCCTCAACACCCTGGTGCGCAGCTTCGAGATCCGCCACCGGGACGCCGGCTTCGGTGTTCTGCTGCTGCATCCGGGCTGGGTCCGCACCGAGATGGGCGGGGCCGATGCCGATATCGATGTCGCCACCAGCGTCACCGGCATGGCCGACGTGATCACGGCCCAGCTCGGACGGACCGGAACGGCCTATCTCGACTACACCGGCAAGACTCTGGACTGGTAGCAAGAGTCTGGACTGGTCGAGGGACGGGAAACGCCGGGCCGGGGAGAACCGGCCCTCCCGGTCAGGGGCGCCCGATCGGCGGGCGTCCGCGCCGCTCGACCACCACCGGCGGCCGGGTCCGGCGCTCGACGATGACGGTGCGCGGTGCCCGGCTCGGGCTGGCGGCGGTGAGGATGCGCTCCGGCATCCGGTCCGAGACCCGGTCGGGCCTGGCCTCCGACCGGACCTTGGCGGCGGCGACCACGTGCTCGCGCACCGCCTCCGGCGGCAGGCCGATCAGGCCGGCGGCGATCTCTACCTGCTGGTCGATGTCGTCGGCGAGGTCCTGGGCCGCGGCGACGGCCTCCGGGATGGTCGGCGGCTCGCGCCGCACACGGATCGGCGGGAGATCCTGGAAAGATTTCGAGGGCTTCTTCACGGCGCGACTCGCTTCGGGCATTACCGGACCATACGCGCGATCCGGCTGTTTGTGCAGTGCACACATTCGCGGGCGAGCCGCGCGTTCGGCGCATCGCGGCGGCGTGATCGATGTCCGGTCAGCCGCCATGGCGCGTCCCCGAACGGGCCTGCATGGGCGAGAAGCGTCCTGCCGGCGGATTGGGCAAATCCGGGCGTCGAAATGCCGCGCTCCCGCGGGAATTGTCCGGGCGGTTGCGATGCGGCCGGCGAGCGCCGATAGTCGGAGCCGGGATGGGTGGAGCTATGGCGGAATCCCTCTTCGATCTCTCCGACCCGCGTCTCGTGCCGGCCCGGCCCGAGATCGCCGATGCCCGCCTGCGCGGCCATGTGGCGGCCGAACGCTACGTCGTGGGCGAGGCGCGCGCGGTAGTCGTGCCCTCGGCCCCCTTGCGCCGGACGCCGCGCTTCGATGCCGGCCTCGAAACCGAGGCGGTGATGGGGGACGCGGTGACCGCCTACGGCGCCGAGGAGGGCTTCGCCTTCGTCCAGTTCGCCCATGACGGCTATGTCGGCTACCTGCCCGAGGCGGCCCTCGGCCCCGCTCTGGCACCGACCCACCGCGTCATCGCCCTGCGCACGTTCCTCTACCCCGGCCCGGACCTGAAGCAGCCCGCCAGCGGCTGGCTGACCCTGGGCGCCCGCCTCCACCCGGCGGAGACTCAGGGCGACTATTTCCGGATCGCGGGCGGCTACGTCTTTGCCGGCCACTGCGCACCCCTCGACGCGGTCGAACCCGATTACGCCGCCACCGCCGAACGCCTCGTCGGGACGCCCTATCTCTGGGGCGGGCGCACCAGTCTGGGTCTCGATTGCTCGGGCCTGGTCCAGCTCTGCCTCGCGCAGGCCGGGCGGCCGGCGCCGCGGGACGCCGACCAGCAGGAGCGCGGGCTCGGCGAGGCCCTGCCCCCGGACTTCGGGGACCTGCGCCGCGGCGATCTCGTGTTCTGGCGCGGCCATGTCGGGCTGATGCTCGACGCCACCCGCCTCATCCACGCCAACGGCCACCACATGGCGGTGGCGGTGGAGCCCCTCGCCGAGGCCGTCGCCCGTATCCGGGAGAAGAGCTACGGCCCGGTGACGTCGCTCCGGCGTCTCAGCCCTTCAGCCGCATCTTGATCCGGTAGACCAGGCCGTCGCGGACGTCGCGGTAGGCGTCGAGGCGCTGCTCCCGGGTGCCCTCCTGGATGTGGGTCGGGTCTGGGGTCGGCCAGTACTCGACCTCGACCGCGTTGGTGCGGGTCAGCTCCAGGGCGGCGTGGTGCGCTTCCGGCGCCAGGGTGATGATGAGGTCGAAGTTCAGGCCCTCCCACTCCTCGAGCTGGGCCAGGGTGCGCGGCTTGTGACGCGCCGCGTCGATGCCGATCTCGTCGAGGGCCGCCACCATGAAGGGATCGGCCGGTTCGCCGGAGCGCACCCCGGCCGATTGCACGTAGATCGACCTGCCGAAGTAATGGCGTGCGATGGCCTCCGCCGCGAGCGAGCGCACGGCGTTGAAGTTGCACATGAACAGGGCCGACTGCACGCGCGTCTTCTTCGGGCCGGTCGCGTCCGCCATCCGGTCGTCTCAGCCTCGCACTTCGAGAGGGGTCGCGGCTCAGGCCTTCCAGTGCAAGGCGAAGACCAGGGTGAAGAGGCGGCGCGCGGTGTCGTGGTCGAGGTCGACCTTGCCCTCGAGGCGCTGGCGCAGCAGGTCGGACGCCTCGTTGTGCAGGCCGCGCCGGCCCATGTCGATCGCCTCGATCTGGGTCGGCGAGGCGGTGCGGATGGCGTTGTAGTAGCTCTCGCAGATCATTTCGTAGTCGCGGATCACCCGACGGAACGGGGTCAGCGAGAGGAGGTGGGTCATCACCGGTTCGCCGTCCTCGCGCTTGATGACGAGGGCGAGCTTGCTCTCCACGAGTCCGAGGGTGAGGGCGTAGGGGCCCTCGCGGCCGGGGACCGTGAAGCTGTTGTCCTCCAGGATATCGAAGATCGCGATGGCGCGCTCGTGCTCCTGATCCGGGTTGCCCCGGCCGATCGACTCCTCGTCAAGGGTCACCACCGCGAGGCGATGCGGCGACTTCGCCTTCGCCTCCGGTGCCTTTCCGGCCGACGCCTGGGCGTCCTGGGATTTCACGTCGCTCGATTTGGCCGCGCCGGACATCAGGCCCTCACAGGTTCAGGCGGATCGCCACCGAGCGGGCGTGGCCCTCCAGGCCCTCCGACCGTCCGAGGGCGATGGCCGAGGGGCCCAGCGCCCGGAGGGCCGCCGGGTCGCAGCGCAGGATCGTGGTGCGCTTCATGAAGTCGAGGACGCCGAGCCCGGAGGAGAACCGCGCCGAGCGGGCGGTGGGCAGGACGTGGTTGGGGCCGCCGACATAGTCGCCGATGGCCTCCGGCGTGTACGAGCCGAGGAAGATCGCCCCCGCATTCCGCACCTGGGCGGCCAGGGCCTCGGCATCGGCGGTCTCGATCTCGAGGTGCTCCGGGGCGAGGCGGTCCACCAGCGGCACCGCCTCGTCGAAGTCGCGCACCACCACGATGGCGCCGTAGTCGCGCCAGCTCGCCCGGGCGATCTCGGCCCGGGGCAGGGTGGTCAGCGCACGCTCCACCGCCTCGGCGACGTTGTCGGCCAGGGCCTCGGAATCGGTGATCAGGATCGACTGGGCCGCGGCATCGTGCTCGGCCTGGGCCAGGAGGTCGGCCGCCACCCAGTCGGGATTGGCATGCGCGTCGGCGAGGATCAGCACCTCGGACGGGCCGGCGATCATGTCGATGCCGACCTGGCCGAACACCCGGCGCTTGGCCGCCGCCACCCAGGCATTGCCGGGACCGACGATCTTGGCCACCGGCGCGATCGTGTCCGTGCCGTAGGCCAGGGCCGCCACCGCCTGGGCGCCGCCGACCCGGTAGACCTCGTCGACGCCGGCCAGATGCGCGGCGGCGAGGACCAGCGGGTTCAGGGTGCCCTCCGGCATCGGCACCACCATGACGACGCGGGGCACCCCGGCGACGCGGGCCGGAATGGCGTTCATCAGCACCGAGGAGGGGTAGCTCGCGGTGCCGCCGGGAACGTAGAGGCCGACGGATTCGAGGGCCGTCCAGCGCCAGCCGGCGGTGACCCCGAGGCTGTCGGTGGCCATGTGGTCGCCGGGCACCTGGGCGGCGTGGAACGCCTCGATGCGGGCGGCCGCGAACCGCAGGGCCTCCAGGGCCTCGGCCGGGCAGGCCGCGACGGCCGCCTCGATCTCGGCCGGGGTCACCCGCAGGGAGTCGACGGTGAAATCCTCACCGAACCGGTCGAAGCGACGGGTGTAGTCGACCAGTGCCGCGTCGCCGCCCGCGACCACGCCGGCGATGATGCCGCGCACGGTCTCGTCGACATCCTCCGAGATCTCGCGCTTGACGCTGAGCAGGCGCGCGAAGGCGGCGGCGAAGTCTTCGTCGCGGGAATCGAGACGGACCATCAGGCGTTTCCCTTCGGGGCGTTTCCCGCAATCGCGGCGCGTCCGGCGGCCACGGCCTCGTGGTCGGGCCGCCCTTCCACTTCCCAGACCGGCCCGAGATCCTTGAGCTGGGCCTCGATGCATTCGAGGTCCAGCTGGATCGCCGCGCCGCCGGCAAAGACCAGGGTGGCGGTGCCGGAGGGCGCCTCGGTCGGCTCGAAGGTGATGGCGAGGAGCTCGAGGGGCGCGTCCGCGTCGGTCCCCGGCGTGATTCCGCGGCTGCGCACGCGCAGCACCCGGTCGAAATGCATGCCGGTGAGGCGCCGGCGCGGCGGCGCGTCGTCCGCCGCCGACCAGTCGAAGCGGCGGGCCACCAGGACGAAGCGGTGCTGCGCGCCCAGATAGGCGAGGTCGCTCGCCTTCAGGATCGCATCCTGCAGGTGGGCGGAGATGACCGCCAGGTCTTCGGCATCGAGGGCGGCGAGCTTGAGAAGCTCCATGATCGGGTGTCGCGCTCTTGTCGGCGGGCCGGCCCGGGCGCGGGCTCGACCCTTCAAGGGATGGGAGCCGTAGGTAGCGAGGCGACCCGCCCACGGCAACTGGCGGGGGGCATTCCGGGAGTCGGACGTCATTCAGGATCCGGACAGCGAGACTGGGTCATTGTCCCTCCGGCCGAACCTGCTAGGGACCCGGCGCTGCGCCGCTCCTCCCCCGGCGAACGGAGTCGTCACGTGTCGGCCGCATCCCTGTCCCTCCCCGGCGAGGCCCCCCGGTCCCGCGACGGCGTCGCCGCGATCCGCGCGGTGGTCGCGATCCCGGTGCGCAACGAGGCCGAGCGCATCGCCGCCTGCCTGGGCGCCCTCGACGCCCAAACCGGCCTCCCGCCGGGCAGCCTCGGGGTGGTCCTGTTCCTCAACAACTGCACCGATGCCACCGAGGCCATCGTCGCCGACCTCGTGCCGCGGATGTCGGTGCCGGTCCGGGTCACGCATGTCGACTATGCCGGGGCCCATGCGGGCTGGGCCCGGCGCGAGGCGATGGACCGGGCCGCCGAATGGCTCGGCGCCGAGGGCATGATCCTGTCGACCGACGCCGACAGCCGGGTTCCGCCCGACTGGGTCGCGCGCAACCGGGCCGCCCTCGACCGCGGCGCCGACGCGGTGGCCGGCCGCATCCAGCTCGATCCGGACGAGCGGGCCCTGCTGCCGCCCTCCCTGCACTGGCGCGGCGACCGGGAGGACATCTACAGCGATCTCCTGACCGAGGCCGAGGCGCGCATCGACCCGGATCCGCACGACCCCTGGCCCTGCCATCGCACCACCATCGGCGCCACCTTGAGCGTCAGCGTCGCGGCCTACCGGGCGGTCGGCGGCATGCCGGCCATCGCCCTGGGCGAGGACGGCGCCTTCGTGGCGCTGCTGCTCGCCCAGGGCCTGCACGTCCGGCACGACCCGTCCATCCGCGTCACGGTCTCGGGGCGGCTGGTGGGACGGGCGCCGGGCGGCGTCGCCGACACCATCCGGGCGCGCTGCGAGAAGCCCGACAGCCTGTGCGACGCCCGCCTCGAATCGGTGCCGCGGGCGCTCTTCCGCTACGCCTGGCGCCGCCGCCTGCGCCGGCTGCACGCGGCCGGCCGCCTCGGGACCGAGCGCGGCTGGGCCCGGGCCCTGCGGATCCCGGAAGCGGACGCCGCCCGCGTCGCGGCCCATCCCCTGGCCGGACATGCCGTGGCCGAGGCCGAGCGCGCCAGCCCGCGCCTCGTCCACCGTCCCCTCGGGCCGCGGCAATTGCCCGCTCAGATCCGGGTTGCCCGGGCCGTGCTTCCGCTGGTGCGCCTCGTCACGCGGTTCCTCGGCTGAAACCCGCGCGGTCGAGACGCGGCAGGCCCCTCAGGCCGCGTTCAGCCCAGGGGCGCTAGACCGGGCCGTGATGAGACGGCACATCCGAGGGGAGCCATCCATGACGGGCAAGTCCACGAAAACCATCAAGTCCACGAAAACCATCAAGTCCACGACAACCATCAAGCCCACGACAACCATCAAGCCCACGACAACCATCAAGTCCATGACGACCATCAAGTCCACGATCCTCGCGCTCGCCACCGCGGCGACGCTCGGCACCGGCTTCGGCGCCTTCGAGGCGCGGGCGCAGTACGACGACGGCGACGACGACCGGCCGCGTCGCTTCGAGCGCCGCTACGACGCGGATCGCTACGAGCACCGGCGCTACGACGAGGACCGGTACGACCGGCGCCCCCGGGGCTATGGCGGCGGATTCGGGCGCCTCTGCCTGACCCAGCGCGGCAACTGCATCACCCGCCCGCAGCCCTACGGCTCCCGCTGCGGCTGCGACATCCCGGGCTTCGGCCGCAAGCACGGCGAGATCGGCGGCTGATCTTCCGAGGGCCCTCCGCCCCGTTCGGGCGGAGGGCCGGTTCCGTCAGCTGCGGACGCGGGTGATCTCGGCGCCGCAGCGAGCGAGCTTGGCCTCCAGGGCCTCGAAGCCGCGGTCCAGGTGGTAGACCCGGTTGATGCTGGTCTCGCCCTCGGCGGCGAGGCCCGCGATGACGAGGGAGACGGAGGCGCGCAGATCCGTGGCCATCACGGGCGCGCCCTTCAGGCGCTCGACGCCCTCGACGATGGCGAGGTCGCCCTCGAGCCGGATCCGGGCGCCGAGGCGGGCCAGCTCCTGCACGTGCATGAAGCGGTTCTCGAAGATCGTCTCGCGGATGTGGGACTGGCCCTTGGCCAGCGTCATCAGCGCCATGAACTGCGCCTGCAGGTCGGTGGGGAAGCCGGGGAACGGGTCGGTGGTGACGTCGACCGCGGCGATGCCCCCGCCGTTGCGGCGGATGCGGATGGTATCGGTGCCCGTCGTGATCTCGGCGCCCGTGGTGGCCAGCACGTCGAGGGCGGCGTGCAGCAGGTCCGCGCGCGTGTTCTCCAGGGTCACGTCGCCGCCGGTCATCGCCACCGCCATGGCGTAGGTGCCGGTCTCGATCCGGTCGGGCAGCACGTCGTGGCGGGCGCCGTGCAGGCGCGAGACCCCCTCGACGGTGATGCGCGGCGTGCCGGCGCCCTCGATGCGGGCGCCCATCTTGGTGAGGCATGCGGCCAGGTCGACGACCTCGGGCTCGCGGGCGGCGTTCTCGATCAGGGTCGAGCCGTTGGCCAGGGCCGCCCCCATCAGCGCCACGTGGGTGCCGCCCACCGTCACCTTGGGGAAGTGGATCTCGCCGCCGCGCAGGCCGTTCTTGGCCCGGGCGACGACGTAGCCGCCATCGACCTCCACGGTGGCGCCGAGGCGCTCCAGCGCCATCAGCAGCAGGTCGACGGGACGGGTGCCGATGGCGCAGCCGCCCGGCATCGAGACCCGGGCCTCGCCGAAGCGGGCGAGCAGCGGTGCGATCACCCAGAAGCTGGCCCGCATGGTCGAGACGAGCTCGTAGGGCGCCGTGGTGTCGATGACGTTGGACGCGGTGAGGCGGATGGTCTGGCCGGTCTCGGTGGTCTGGCCCGGGCGCTTGCCCACCACCATGTGGTCGACGCCGTGATTGCCGAGGATGCGCAGGAGGGCGTTGATGTCGGCCAGTCGCGGCACGTTGCCGAGCTCCAGCGTCTCGCCGGTCATCAGGCTGGCGATCATCAGGGGCAGCGCGGCGTTCTTGGCGCCCGAGATCGGGATCACCCCGTGCAGCGGCCGGCCGCCGATGATGTTGATGCGGTCCATTGTTTCTAAAACCTTGCCCAAATCTTTGCGCGCCCGGTGCGCATGCGGCGCTGCGAGCGGGAGAATTCCGAAATCGAAACCCGGCGGGACGTGAACCGTCCCCGCGGAAACGGCACCGTTATAGCCAAGTTTTGTCGAAAAGGAGGTTTTCGGCGCGCGATTAGGCTTCGCTGCCCGGCTCGGGTGTTTCCCCGGTCTCGGGTGTTTCGCCGGCTTTGGGCGGATCCTGGCGACCGCGCAGCTGGGCCTTGCGCCGACGCAGGTTGTCGCGCAGGGCCGCCTTCAGGCGCTCGGCCCTCTGCTCGGCCGCACTCTTGGGTTCTGCCACGCTCTTGGTCTCTGCCGCGCTCTTGGGCGTCGCCCGCGGGGGCGCTCCGGCCTCGGTCTCGTCGTCCATCATGCGCCGCGCCGGTCCGTCTGCGGGGTGAGTGTCGCGCACGGCGCGCCGGGTCGGGAGGACCGACGCGACGCATCGTCGCCACGTCGTTGTGTCGGCTTTGCAGCCCCGGGTCGATGGATGCAAAGCAGGAATGCGGTTGTCGACTTGAACCAATTCCAAGTTCACCTGTATCGTCGCGACCGCGTCGGGGAAACCCGCGTCAGAGGGCGAGCATCGTCAGCGACTCCTTCGGGAGTCCGCGCCAGGCTCGCTCACGAGACCGATTGCATCGAGGGCCCCCCGCACGAGGGTCCGCGTGGAAACGATCCCGCCAGAGGCCGCGACTCCACCGTAGGCCCCTCAGCCCAAGCGTGAAGGACGGATGCCCGTGAACCGCATGCCCGCGACGATCAAGATCAGCGACACCAAGCAGGGAGCGGGCCAGAAGTCCCACGACGGCTGCCGCGTGGGATCGCCGGCGCGGGGCCGGACCGACTACGAGACCCATTTCCGCACCGCCCTCGACCGCCTGCACGGCGAGCGCCGCTACCGCGTCTTCGCCGATATCGAGCGCATCGCGGGCCGCTTTCCGACGGCGCACTGGCGCAAGCCCGACGGCGGGACCTCCGAGATCACGGTGTGGTGCTCGAACGATTACCTGGGCATGGGCCAGCATCCGGACGTGGTCGGCGCCATGACCCGCACCGCCGCCCGCTGCGGCGTGGGTGCGGGCGGCACCCGCAACATCGCGGGCAACAACTCGCCCCTCGTCGATCTGGAGCGCGAGCTCGCCGACCTGCACGGCAAGGAGGCGGGCCTCGTCTTCACCTCGGGCTACGTCTCGAACCAGGCCGGCATCTCCACCATCGCCAAGCTGATCCCGAACTGCCTGATCCTGTCGGACGCCTTCAACCACAACTCGATGATCGAGGGCGTACGCCATTCGGGCTGCGAGAAGCGCGTCTTCCGCCACAACGACCTCGCCCATCTGGAGGAGCTTCTGATCGCGGCGGGCGACCGCCCCAAGCTGATCGCCTTCGAGAGCGTCTACTCTATGGACGGCGACGTCTCGGACATCGCCGCGATCTGCGACCTCGCCGACCAGTACGGCGCCCTGACCTACCTCGACGAGGTCCACGCGGTCGGCCTCTACGGTCCCCGCGGCGGCGGCATCGCCGAGCGGGACGGGGTGATGCACCGGGTCGACGTGATCGAGGGCACCCTCGCCAAGGGCTTCGGCTGCGTCGGCGGCTACATCACCGGCTCGGCGGTCCTCTGCGACGCAGTCCGCAGCCATGCCCCGGGCTTCATCTTCACCACCGCCCTGCCGCCGGCCATCGCGGCGGCCGCCATCGCCTCGGTGCGCTACCTCAAGCGCTCGAGCGGCGAGCGCGAGGCGCACCAGCGCCAGGCCGCCCGGACCAAGGCCGCCCTGGAGGCCGCCGGCCTGCCGGTGCTGCACACCGACACCCATATCGTTCCCGTGATGGTGGGCGATGCCGAGCTGTGCAAGGCGGCAGCCGACCACCTGCTGGAGCACCACGGCATCTACATCCAGCCGATCAACTACCCCACCGTGCCGCGCGGCACCGAGCGCCTGCGCATCACGCCGTCGCCCTTCCACGACGATGCCCGCATCGCCCGGCTCACGGCGGCGTTGACCGAGACCTGGGACACCCTGGACCTGCCCCGCGCCGGGACCGTCTTCGTCGAGGCGGCCGAGTAGGCCGCCCCGCGGCGCCCCTCAGTTCAGGCGCCAGATCGCGCCGGTGAGCACGGTGGCGAAACCGACCCAGGCGGCGTAGGGCACCAGCAGCCACGCCGCCGCCCGGTCGAAGCGCCAGGACAGGCGGATCGTCCAGAGGATCATCACCCACATCGCGGCCGAGACCACCAGGGCGGCCCCCAGCGCGTGGGCGGCGAAGAAGGTCGGGGTCCAGGCGGCGTTGAGGGCGAGCTGTACCGCGAAGGCGGCCAGCGCCAGGCGCCACGGCCCCAGGGTCGGGCCGCCGCGCGGCTTCGCTCCGAGAAGGCGGAAGGCCGAGACCGCGATCATCGCGTAAAGAATCGTCCAGGCGACCGGAAACGCCCAGTTCGGCGGGTTGAAGGACGGCTTCGTCAGGCCGGCATACCAGCCCTCGATGTTCGGCCCCGTGGCGGCCGAGCCCAGCACGGCCGTCAGCGCCACGGGCAGGATCGCGACCGCCAGCCGCCAGGGCAGGGCGAGGGCGGGCTCGGCGGGAACGTGGATCGGTGACGATGCGGGCGCGCGGGACATGACGAGCGGTTTTCCTTGCCTCTGACCGGGCCTCGGGACGGAGCGCCGAGACCCCGGCTTGCGGTCCGTGCACAGGTCTGCGAGGCCGGGTCCATCGAATCCCGACCTCGCGGACACGCTCCATGCCGGATCCCCTGTCAGAACCGAACGCGCCGAACGGTCCTTCGGATGCCGCGCCCGCCTTCACCCCAGCTTCCGCCTTCACCAAGCGCAGTCTCGCCGCCCAGGCCCTCGGCCGGGTCGATCCGGTGACGCGGGGCGTGGTGACGCCCCTGCACCTAGCCACCACCTTCCTGCGGGATCCCGACAACGGCTACAGCTCGGGCTTCTCCTACGCCCGGCCCGACAACGCCACCGTGCGCGAGGCGGAGGCGGTCCTGGCGATGCTGGAAGACGCGGCGGCGGGTGCCCTGCTGTTCGGCTCCGGCATGGCGGCCGCCACGGCCGTGTTCACCGCCCTGGAGCCCGGCGATCACGTGGTGGCGCCCCGCGTGATGTACTGGGGCCTGAAGCGCTGGCTCAACGCCGAGATGCCGCGTCGGCGGATCGCGGTCGATTTCGTCGACATGGACGACCTCGCTGCCCTGGGGCGGGCGATCCGCCCGGGCGCCACGAAGCTCGTCTGGATCGAGACACCGGGCAATCCCCTCTGGACGATCACGGACATCGCCGAGGCGGCCCGCCGCGCGCACGCGGCGGGCGCGCGGCTCGCCGTCGACTCCACCGCCGCCTCGCCGATCCACACCCGGCCGCTGACGCTGGGCGCCGACATCGTGATGCACTCGGCCACCAAGATCCTGAACGGCCACTCGGACGTGGTGGCGGGGGTGCTGGCCGGCGCCCGGGTGGACGCGTTCTGGGAGCGCCTCGTCGCAATCCGTTCCGGGGGCGGCGCGATCCTGGGTCCGTTCGAGGCCTATCTGCTGATGCGCTCCCTGCGCACCCTGCCGTTGCGGGCGGCGGCGCAGGCTGCCAGCGCCGCCGCCCTCGCCCGACGCTTCCAGGGCCATCCCGGCATTTCGCATGTCCTCTATCCCGGCCTGCCGGACGATCCCGGTCACGCGGTCGCGGCCCGGCAGATGGAGGGCGGCTTCGGCTACATGCTGTCGATCCGGGTGCGGGACGGCGAGGCGGCGGCCATTCGCACCGCGGCGCGGGTGCGGCTGTGGAAGCGGGCGACCTCCCTGGGCGGTGTCGAGAGCCTGATCGAGCACCGGGCCTCGGTGGAGGGGCCGGACTCCCCGTGTCCCCCCGACCTGCTGCGTCTCTCCACCGGGATCGAGGCGGTGGACGACCTGTTCGCCGATCTCGACGCCGCCCTGCGGGGCCCGTGACGTTTTCGGTGGTGCCGCGGGCGGAACTCGCGCGTTGGTGGGGCAAATCCCGATCCTGCCGCCCGATCGCGGCGCAGGGTCATGGCTCGAGAGACCGCTCCCCATGATGAAGCCCGTCCTCCTCTCTGGAACCCTCGCCCTCCTGTGCCTCGCGACCGCCGCCCGGGCCGAGAGCGGCCCGCCGGACCTGAACATCGAGCGGACCTGCCGGTCGGCGGCCTCCGCGAGCGTCAGCGACAATGCCAGCCAGGAGGGATGCCTGCGCTCCGAGCGCGCCTCGCGCGACGAGATCAAGCGCCGCTGGAACGAGTTCACCCCGGCCGCCAAGAACCAGTGCGAGAAGCAGTTCGAGGCCGGCGGGTTTCCGTCCTACGTCGAGATGGTGACCTGCCTCGAACTCGCGAGCGGCACCGGCCTGCCGAAGCAGTCGGATGATTCGCGCGCGGGCCGGGGGACCAGCAGCGCCACCAAGGAGCCGAGCCCCGCCCAGCGCACGGACCCGATCAAGGTGCTCGAGAACCAGTAGGCCGACGATCCCGCGTCAGCTCGACGAGGCCGGGACCTCGTCGGCAATCCAGGCCGGCTGC
This sequence comes from Methylobacterium sp. Leaf125, assembly GCF_001423085.1. Classification (GTDB taxonomy): domain Bacteria; phylum Pseudomonadota; class Alphaproteobacteria; order Rhizobiales; family Beijerinckiaceae; genus Methylobacterium. Next base: position 392,148 of record NZ_LMNU01000001.1, read on the forward strand.
GGCCGGCCGCGACCGGGCTCGGCCGCCCCGCCCCGGCTCTGCGCCAGGGCGGTGAGTTCCGGCGCCCGGGCGGTGTCGTCCACCGTCAGGAACAGGCGCCGCCCTTGCGAGATCCGGCCGAGGCGGGCGCTGCTCGTCAGCACGCTCTGGGCCGGGCTCGACAGCAGGCCGAGGGCCACCGGTGCCATCCAGAGGGCGAGCCACGGGTCGCCCGCCCAGGCGAGGCCGCCCGCCAGCAGGCCACCCGCCACGAGGGTGTCGACCTGGAGCCGGCACGCTTCCCGCCACGGCACGCGGCGATCGTCGCGCACCTGGGCATCCCAGCGCACCACGCGGCCGACGAAGGTGGTGGCCACGGCGCCCGCCGCGAACAGCGTCATCACCGGCCAGAGCAGGACCCAGATCGCCTGTTCGAGCGCGGCGCTCTTCAGGAGCGAAGCGGTGCCGCCGAAGGCCGCCCGGCGCTCGCCGGACGCCAGGACGTGAAAGAGGCTCAGGAGCTTCGGCAGGGCCAGGATCGTCAGGACGAGGGCCGCCAGGGCGTGGGCGGCCGCGCCCGTGCCGGTGAGGCCGTAGCCGAGGAGGCCGAGGTCGCCGGTCCGCGCCGCCTGCAGCGTTCCGAGGGCGAGGAACAGGACCCAGAGCGGGCAGGCCATGTAGGACAGGATGCCGACGGCGAGGTGCCAGCGGCTGGCGGGGCGCAGGCCCGGCATGGCGGTGACGCGCAGGTGCTGCATGTTGCCCTGGCACCAGCGGCGCTCGCGCCCGAGGAGGTCGACGAGGTTCGTCGGCATCTCCTCCCAGGTGCCGCCCATCTCCGGCAGCAGGCGGACCTCCCAGCCGGCCCGGCGCAGGAGCGCGCCCTCGACGATGTCGTGGCACAGGATCTCGCCGCCCAGCGGTGCCTTGCCGGGCAGCACCGGCAGCGCGGCGTTGTCGGCGAAGGCCGCGACCCGCACGATCGCGTTGTGGCCCCAGTAGCTGCCGTCGGGCCCCTGCCAAGTTTCCAGGCAGCGGATCGCCAGGGGCGCGTACAGCCGCACGGCGAATTGCTGGATGCGGGCGAACAGGGTGTCGCGCCCGGTGGCGTAGGACACGGTCTGGATCAGGCCGACCCGGGGGCTCTCCTCCATCAGCCGGGCGAGGCGGCGCATGGCGCTGCCGGTCATCAGGCTGTCTGCGTCGAGCACGATCATGAAGTCGTACTCGGCCCCGTAGGTCTTGCAGAACTCGGCGATGTTGCCCGCCTTGCGGCCGGCATTGTCCCGGCGACGGCGATAGCGGATGCGCGGCAGGCCGGGGCCGTGCTGGCGGGTCCAGGCCTCCATCCGGGCGAATTCATGCTCCTCGATCGCCGCGATGGCCCCGTCCCGCGTGTCGGAGAGAACGAAGATGTCGAGGTCGCCGCCGTCGCCCCCGTCGCGCTGCAGCGAGCGGGCCATGACCCGCAGGGCCGCGAACACCGCCACGGCGTCCTCGGCGTGGATCGCCACCACCGCCGCCGTGCGACTCAGGCCCGAGGCCTCCGCCGGGACGGTGAGGGAGCGCCGCTCCAGGGCGGATTTCGCCCGGTCGCCGAAGGCCGTGGCCACGAGGCCGTAGACGTATTGCCAGGCCACGAAGGCCTGCCAGGTCATGACGAGGGCGAAGAGCCCGAGCACCGCTCCGCCGAGGAGGCCGGACGGCGTCCCGTAGGCGGCCCGCGCCAGGGCGGTGACGGCTGCCCCCAGGACGAGGGGTGGCAGGGCCAGCAGCAGGCGGCGGCCCCGGAACCCGCCGGGGCGGGCTCCGGGGGCGTCGAGGGCGATTTCCAGCGAACCCGGGATTTCAGCCGCCGGGGCGTCGTGCGACAACCTGTGGGACATGGGACGCGGGAAACTCGAAGGAGGGACACCGCGATCCGCCACCGGGCACGATGCCGGCAAAGGGGAAGCGATGCGCGATGGCGAGGGTCTCGAAGGATGCGGGCGGACCGAACCCTTCTCGCGGCGGCAGGCCCTGCGGACCACGCTGAGCGTGGCCGTCGGGATGATCCTCCCTACCGCGCAGGATCTGAATGCGGGCCGAACGCGCGCCGCGGCCCTCGCTCCCATAACATTTGACGCCGTGAAGGCGAAGGCGCGGGCGCTCGCGGCGCACCCCTACGCGGCGCCGCAGGACGATCTGCCGCCGGCCCTGGCCGGCCTGTCCTACGACGGCTACCGCGCCATCACCTTCCGGCCGGAGGCGAGCCTGCCCCTGGGCCGCCGCTTCTCGGCCCAGCTGTTCCATCGCGGCTTCCTGCAGCGCAAGCGGGTCGCCCTCGTCCTGCAGCCCCGCGACGGCCCGGCCCGGGCCATCGCCTACGCCCCCGACCTGTTCGAGCTCGGGCCGGACCTGAAGGGCCGGAGCTTCGCGCCGGATCTCGGCTTTGCCGGCTTCCGGCTGCACTATGCCTTCGCGGCCGACCGGCCGGCGGATCAGGAGGAATTCCTGGTCTTCCTCGGCGCCTCCTACTTCCGGCTGCGCGGATTCGGCCAGGAATACGGGCTCTCGGCCCGGGGCGCCGCCATCCGCACCGGGGGGCCGGGCGCGGAGGAATTCCCCGACTTCACCGCCTTCTGGATCTGCGAGCCCGAGGCCGAGGCCCGCGCCATCGAGATCTGGGCGCTGCTCGATTCCCCGAGCCTCGCCGGGGCCTACCGCTTCCGCGTCGCGCCGGGCGACCCCTCGGTGATGCAGGTCGAGGCGTCGCTGCATCCCCGGACGACCCTGGAGCATCTCGGGCTCGCCCCCCTCACCAGCATGTTCCTGCACGGAGCCAACGGCCCGGGGGCACGGAGGGCCGAGCCCTTCGACGATTTCCGTCCGCAGGTGCATGATTCCGACGGGCTGGCGGTGGTGACCCGGGGCGAGCGGCTCTGGCGGCCCCTCGTCAACGGCCGGGCGCAACCGCAGATCTCGGCCTTCGGCGTCGACCCGCTGGAGGGTTTCGGCCTGCTGCAGCGCGCCCGCGACTTCCCCGCCTATCTCGACGTGCAGGCCCGGCACGAGGCGCGCCCGGGGCTCTGGGTCACGCCCGAATCGGGGTTCGGGGCCGGCGCGGTCCGGCTCTTCGAGATCCCGTCGCGCGAGGAGTACATGGACAACATCGTGGCGGCCTTCGTGCCCGGCCCCCCCGTGCCGGCCGGGACCGAGCGGAGCGTGTCCTACCGCCTCACGACGGTCGGCGCGGAGCCGGCGGCCGTGGTGCCCGGCGCCCTCGGCCGGGTCGTCTCCACCCGCGTCGGCTCAGCCGAGCGCCTGCGCCCGACCACGCCGCCGAGCCCGGGCCGGCGCCTCTACGTCGTGGATTTCGAAGGGCCGGCCCTGCCGTCCGACCGGGGCGCGACCCTGTCCGCCGATGTCTCGGCCAGCGCCGGCACGATGGTCGACCCGGTGGTGGAGTTCGTGCCCCAGACCGGCGGCTGGCGGCTCTACGTCGAGTGGCGGCCGCCCGCACCGATGCCGGCCGGCGACGTGATCCTGCGCGCCCGCCTCCTCCGGGACGGCCGGGCCGTGACCGAGACCTGGGACATGGCCGCCTGAGGCTCCGGCGGTCCCGGGTCGATGGGGGCGAGCGGCCGCCGCAGCCGCGCCGCCGGCAGGCAAGCCGGCAACGGCCGCGCGCGGGGTGCGGGGACGGGCTCCGTCCACGGCCTCGCCACGGATCGAACGATCCGCGTCGCCTGGGTGTCGGAGGTCGCGGCCGGACCTACTGACAATCGTAGGATTGCGCGTCCGCGGGATGGGCGCCGAGGGTCAGCGCGTAGGTATCGATTCTCGAAATGGCCCGCGCCTCGGAGACCGGAGGCTTGGTCAGCATGGTGATGGTGAATGCAGCGGCGGCAATCACGAATGCTACCGCAAGCGTTGTCACTGAACGCATTTCAGCCTCCATTGGCAGGGTTTACTGCCAACACTTCGTTGTGCCGAGCGGTTTGGAGGCTAGATTGATTCGGTGGCCGCTTCAATCTTCGAATACTGGAAAAGACGGCTAAATATTGTGCGGTGTCGTGGGTCTCAGCCATGTTCGGCCCGGGCATCCAGGAGTGTGGTGTCCGTGCCCGTCGGACCCGCAGCACCGCTCCGCGCCGGGTTTCTCGCGGCGCCGGGTTTGACCGCCCGGCGGGCAGCCCTGTAGACACCCGGCCCCACCCGGAGACGCCCCATGGCCGCCATCAACACGAGTCTCGCCGCCGAACTCGGCGTCGCGGAATGGCAGGTGAAGGCCGCAGTCGACCTGCTCGATGGCGGCGCGACGGTGCCGTTCATCGCGCGCTACCGCAAGGAGGTCACCGGCACCCTCGACGACGCGCAGCTGCGCACCCTGGAGGAGCGCCTCGCCTACCTGCGGGACCTGGAGGAGCGCCGGGCCGCCGTGCTGCAGGCGATCGAGGCCCAGGGCAAGCTCGAGGCCGGGCTGAAGGCCCGCATCCTTGCCGCCGACACCAAGGCCCGGCTGGAAGATCTCTACCTGCCCTTCAAGGTGAAGCGCCGGACGAAGGCGCAGGTCGCCCGCGAGGCCGGCCTCGATCCCCTCGCCGAGGCCCTTCTCACCCGGCCGGACCAAGCCCCCGAGGGGGCCGCCCGGGCCTACGTGGACGCGGGCAAGGGCGTCGCCGACGTCGAGGCCGCCCTGGAGGGCGCGCGTGCCATCCTGATCGAGCGCTTCAGCGAGGACCCGGAGCTGGTGGGCTCCCTCCGCGAGAGCGGCTGGCAGCGCGGCCGGATGGTCGCCACGGTGAAGCCCGGCAAGGCCGCGTCCGGCGAGAAGTTCTCGGATTACTTCGACTTCTCGGAAGCCCTCGCGAAGCTGCCCTCGCACCGCATCCTGGCCCTGTTCCGCGGCGAGAAGGAGGAGGTGCTCGACCTCGCCATCGCCGATGCGCTGGGCGACGCGCCGGCCAAGGGACAGCCCGGATCGCAGGAACTGCGCATCGCCAAGACCTTCGGCATCCGCGACCAGGGGCGGCCGGGCGACGCCTTCCTGACGGAGACGGTCCGGCGCGCCTGGCGCACCCGCCTGAAGCCCGCCCTCGATACGGACCTGCGGGCGCGCCTCTGGGCGGCGGCCGAGGCCGGCGCGGTCACGGTCTTCGCCGGCAACCTGCGCGACCTCCTGCTCGCGGCCCCGGCGGGGGCGCGGCCGACCCTCGGGCTCGACCCGGGCTTCCGCACCGGCGTGAAGGTCGCGGTGGTCGACGCCACCGGCAAGGTGGTGGCCACCGACACGATCTACCCGCACGAGCCGCGCCGCGACTGGAACGGGGCCCTGATCGCTCTCGCCAAGCTCTGTCGGGCCCATGGCGTGGAGCTCGTCGCCATCGGCAACGGCACCGCCTCGCGGGAGACCGACAGGCTCGCCGCCGAGCTGATCGCCAAGCAGCCCGAGCTGACGCTCACCAAGGTGATGGTCTCCGAGGCCGGCGCCTCGGTCTACTCGGCCTCGGCCTATGCCAGCGCGGAGCTGCCCGAGCTCGACGTCTCGATCCGCGGCGCGGTCTCCATCGCCCGGCGCCTGCAGGACCCGCTGGCCGAGCTCGTCAAGATCGAGCCGAAGGCGATCGGCGTCGGCCAGTACCAGCACGATCTGGCCGAGGGGAAGCTCGCGCGCTCCCTCGACGCGGTGGTGGAGGATTGCGTGAACGGCGTCGGGGTCGACGTGAACACCGCCTCGGCGCCGCTGCTGGCCCGGGTCTCGGGCCTGACCGCGCGGGTCGCCTCGAACATCATCGTGCACCGGGACGCCCACGGCCCGTTCCGCAGCCGCACCAGCCTGAAGAAAGTGGCGGGGCTCGGGCCCAAGGCCTACGAGCTCGCCGCCGGCTTCCTGCGCATCCGCGACGGGAGCGATCCCCTCGATGCCTCGGGCGTGCACCCGGAGGCCTACCCGGTGGTGCGCCGGATCCTCGCCGCCACCGGCCAGCCGATCCAGGCGCTGATCGGCAATACCGGTGCCCTGCGCAGCCTGGACCCCAAGACCTTCACCGACGCCACCTTCGGCCTGCCCACCGTCACCGACATCCTGTCGGAGCTGGAGAAGCCGGGCCGCGATCCGCGCCCGGCCTTCCGGACTGCGACCTTCCAGGAGGGGGTCGAGAAGATCTCCGATCTGAAGCCCGGCATGCGCCTCGAGGGCGTAGTCACCAACGTGGCCGCCTTCGGCGCCTTCGTGGATGTCGGGGTTCACCAGGACGGGCTGGTGCACATCTCGATGCTGGCCGACCGCTTCGTCAAGGACCCGCGCGAGGTGGTGAAGCCCGGCGACGTCGTGCAGGTGCGCGTGGTGGAGGTCGATCCGAACCGCAAGCGCATCGCCCTGACGATGCGCTCGGACGAGGCCGGCGCGTCGCGTCCCGCCGCCCGCCGCGAGGCGCCGGCCGCTCCGCCTGCGAGACCGGCCCCGCGCGCGACGCCGGCGCCCGAGGCGGGCGGCGCCATGGCGGAGGCCCTGCGGCGGGCGGCCCTCGCCAAGGGGATGCCGAAGCGCTGAGCGCCCGGCCGGCTCTCCAGGCAGAGTCTTCCCGGCCCCCCACGGCGCGCGACCGGGCGCGAGGCCTCAGTGGAAGAACGGCAGGGCGTGCGGGGCGTAGAGGCCGAAGCCGAGGAGAGCGAGTCCGGCAACACCCAGGAGCCCGCCGCCGACCACCAGGGCGAAGATGCCGGTGATGACCTCCGCCGAGGCGAGCACGATGCCGATCTGGAAGGCGGCCGAGGCGAACTCGTAATGGTGGTAGCGGTGCAGGGCGAGGTCGCGCACCTCCTGCGAGTGCCGCGCCTTCTCGGCCAGTTCCTTGCGCCCCTCGCCGGTGGCGGGCTCGCTGTCCCAGCGGGCCATGGTCTTGGCCCACTCGGCGCGCTTGGCCTTCACGGCCTCGGAATTCGCGACCTCCGGCGGCAGCAGCGCCAGGGTCTCGTCGGCGGTCTTGAGGACGGTGCCCCGGATGGTGCGGGCCTGGAAATAGGCCCATTGGTTGGACGCCTCGACGTTGGCCCCGAGGGCGTCGGTCTGGGCGCCCTTGGCCAGGGTCTCGGCCAGCGCCAGGAACAGCGCCAACACCGAGATCAGCAGTGCCACGCGCTTGTTCGAACTGCCGCCCGCCCCGTGACCACCCGACATGCTGCCTCCTCCTGATTTGGACGGCGGCAGTCACACCCGATCGCGTCGGCGAGCGCAAGACGCTTTCCCGTCAGTCCGGAACCGCCGCCCTAATTCGGAAACACGTGGCCGCCGATGATCCGCAGACCCACGGGGCTGCCGGCGGCGAAGCGGTTGGTGTCGGCGGCCTCCACCACCACGGTCCTGCCCTCGGGCCGGTCGACCTCGATGCGCTGGCGCCCCTGCGTCCGGTAGGACGAGCGTACGACGCCCTGGAGATGGGCCTGGTCGCCCTCCGCGAACTGGAGCTGCCAGGGGCGGGCATAGAGCTTGACCGGACCGACGAGCCCCTCGGGGGCCCGCACGGGGGTCAGGCGGCCGTCGACGCGGACCTCGCCGCCCTGCGCGATCGCCTCGACCTCGATGGTGTCGCCGAGGAACTTCAGCACGGTGGCGGAGACCGGCGCCTCCTGCACCTCGTCCGGGGTGCCGACCTGCTCCAGGCGCCCCTTGTCCAACACCGCGACCCGGTCGGAGAGCTCCAGGGCCTCGTCCTGGTCGTGGGTGACGAAGATCGTGGTCTGCCCGGTGCGGTCGTGGATCTCGCGCAGCCAGCGGCGCAGGTCCTTGCGCACCTGGGCGTCCAGGGCGCCGAAGGGCTCGTCGAGCAGCAGGACCCGGGGCTCCACCGCGAGCGCCCGGGCCAGGGCGATGCGCTGGCGCTGGCCGCCCGAGAGCTGACTCGGATAGCGGTCGGCGAAGCCGGAGAGCTTGATGAGGTCGAGGAGATCGCCGACCCGGCGCCTGATCTCGGCCTTGGCCGGGCGCTCGGAGCGTTTCCGGGCGTTGAGCCCGTAGGCGATGTTCTCGGCCACGCTCATGTGCTTGAACAGGGCGTAGTGCTGGAACACGAAGCCCACCGCGCGCTGCTGCACGGGGAGCCGGGTCGCATCCTCGGCCCCGAACACGATGCGGCCCGCATCGGGGAAATCGAGGCCGGCGATGATGCGCAGCAGCGTGGTCTTGCCCGAGCCCGACGGGCCGAGCAGCGCCAGCAGCTCGCCCGCCCGCACGTCGAGGGAGAAATCGTGCAGAACCGCGGCCGTGTCGAAGGTCTTCGACAGCGCCTCGACGCGGATGGCGGTGGAGCCGCCCATCCGCTCAGTGGCCCCGGGCACCCGCGGCGATCTCGTCGGCGTAGCGCCATTCGAGGAGGGATTTGACGCAGAGGGTGACGAGGGCGAGGCCGGCCAGGAGGGAGGCGACGGCGAAAGCGGCAACGAAGTTGTACTCATTGTAGAGAATCTCCACGTGGAGCGGCAGCGTGTTGGTGAGGCCCCGGATGTGGCCCGAGACCACCGAGACCGCGCCGAACTCGCCCATCGCGCGGGCATTGCAGAGGAGCACGCTGTAGAGGAGGCCCCAGCGGATGTTGGGCAGCGTCACCGTCCGGAAGGCGTGCCAGCCGGACGCCCCGAGGGTCAGCGCCGCCTCCTCCTCCGCCGTGCCCTGCTCCTGCATCAGCGGGATGAGCTGGCGGGCGACGAACGGGAAGGTGACGAAGATGGTCGCCAGCACGATGCCGGGCACCGCGAAGATGACCTGGATGTCGTGGGCCAGCAGCCAGGGGCCGAGCAGCCCCTGCGCCCCGAAGACCAGCACGTAGATCAGGCCCGAGACCACCGGCGAGACCGAGAACGGCAGGTCGATCAGGGTGACGAGCAGGTTCTTGCCCCAGAACTCGAACTTGGCGATGGCCCAGGAGGCCATGATCCCGAAGACCAGGTTGAAGGGCACTGCGATGGCGGCCGTCAGCAGGGTCAGCCGGATCGCCGCGTGGGCATCGGCTTCCGTGAAGGCGGCGAGGTAGGCGGCAAAGCCCTTGGCGAAGGCCTGGGCGAACACGGTGAGCAGCGGCAGCACCAGGAACAGCGCCAGGAACAGGATCGCGATCCCGATCAGCAGCCAGCGGATCCAGCGGCCTTCCGTGACGACGCTGGCCGGGCGGGCCTCGGCCGGGGCGACGGGGGCGAAGGTCTCAGACATAGCCGAATCTCCGCCGGCTCCAGGCCTGGATCAGGTTGATGGCGAGCAGGGTGAGGAACGAGATGCCGAGCATGAGCGTGGCGATGGCGCAGGCGCCGCCGTAATCGTACTCGGACAGCTTGATGACGATGAGGAGCGGCGCGATCTCGGAGACGTAGGGCAGGTTGCCGGCGATGAAGATGATCGAGCCGTACTCGCCGACCCCGCGGGCGAAGGCGAGGGCGAAGCCGGTGAGCACCGCGGGGATCAGCGGCGGCAGCACCACCCGCACCAGGGTGTGGACGCGTCCCGCCCCGAGGGTGGCGGAGGCCTCCTCGATCTCCTTGTCGATCTCGGCGATCAGCGGCTGCACGGTGCGCACCGCGAAGGGCAGGCCGATGAACACCATGGCGATGTAGATGCCCACGGGTGTGTAGGCGGCCTCGATGCCGATCCGCGCCAGCTGCGCGCCCACGAGGCCGTTGGGGGCGTAGAGGGCGGCCAGCGCGATGCCGGCCACGGCGGTGGGGAGCGCGAAGGGCAGGTCCACCACCGCATCGACGATCTTGCGGCCGGGAAAGCGGTAGCGCGTCAGCACCCAGGCGATGACGAAGCCGAACACCGAGGCGGTCAGCGCCGCCATCAGGGAGACGCCGAAGCTGACGCGCAGGGCGCTGGCGACCCGCGGATCGGTGGCGACCTCCCAGATCCCCGCGAGGCCGAGGCCCGAGGCGCGCGTCACCAGGGCGGCCAGCGGCAGCAGCACGATCAGGCCGAGGCAGGTCAGGGTGTAGCCGAAGGCGAGCCCGAAACCGGGGATCACGCTCGGGCGGAGAAATCGCCGCTTGGGGCGGAGGGGTTCGGCGTGGAAAGGTTCGGCGCGGAAGGATTCGGCACGGGTGGGCGGGGCCATGGGGGTGTCCTGCTCAGGTCTCGGCCCCTTCCCCAGCGGGAAGGGGCGGGGAGGGCGGCTGCGTCAGCGCCCCGCCTTGCTCAGCTGGTCGAACAGGCCCCCGTTGTCGAAATTCTTCTTCTGGATCTCGTCCCAGTCGCCCTGCAGGTCCTCGATCTTGAACAGCTTCAGCTCGGGAAGCTGGGCCAGATCCTCGGGCTTGGCCGCCGCGCGGTTGAGCGGGCGGTAATGGTGCTTGGCGAAGATGGCCTGCGCCCGGTCGGAATAGAGGAACTGAAGATAAGCCTCGGCCTGTTTGCGGGTTCCCTTCTTGTCGACGTTGACGTCGACCAGGGCGACCGGCGGCTCGGCGTAGATGGAGGTCGGCGGCACGACCACATCGAACTTGTCGCGGCCGAACTCCTCGAACACGAGGTAGGCCTCGTTCTCCCAGGTCGGCAGCACGTCGCCGAGGCCGCGTTGCGCGAAGGTCACGGTGGAGCCGCGGGCACCGGTGTCGAGGACCGGGACGTTCTTGTAGACCGCCCCCACGAAGGCATTGGCCTTGTCGGCGTCCTTGCCCTCCCGCTCGTAGGCGTAGCCCCAGGCCGCGAGGAAGTTCCAGCGTCCCCCGGCGGAGGTCTTCGGGTTGGGGGTGATGACCTTGACGTCGGGCTTCACGAGGTCGCCCCAGTCCTTCACGCCCTTCGGATTGCCCTTGCGTACGAGGAACACCACGGTCGAGGTGTAGGGCAGGCCCTGGTTCGGCAGCTTCGTCCGCCAATCCGGGACGATCTTCTTCGAGATCCGGCTGATCGCGTCGATGTCGGAGGGGATGCCGAGGGTCACGACATCGGCCGGAATGCCGTCGATCACCGTGCGGGCCTGCGAGCCCGAGCCGCCATGGGCGGCACGCACGGTCAGGGTCTCGCCGGTCTTGGCCTTCCAGGCCTCGGAGAAGGCCGCGTTGATCTCGCGATAGAGCTCCCGGGTCGGATCGTACGAGACGTTGAGGAGCTCGGTCTGGGCGCAGGCGAGCGGGGGCGCGAGCAGGGCCGCGGCGAGGCCGGCGCCGAGCAGGGCCGCATGGCGGCGGGTGCGTCCGGTGGTCCGGGAAGTGGTCTCGCTCACGGGGATCTCCCAATCTGGCTCGCGCAGCCGGAGCGAAGTCTTCCGCATCGCGACCCCGGCGACGCTGGTTTCGTTCGTTTTAACGAACATTGTCAAGCGTCGGGACTCAGTCGGATAAGGCAGCACGAGCCCCATCGTTCCCGTGATATGGCCTGACCGAGAACGCTTTACACGATGTGGAGAACAGGATGCTCCCGCGGTTCCCGGCGGGAGAAGAACCTGCTGAGCGTGCGGGGGTTCTATAGAAAGGACATTCCGTTCAATCGTGGGATCCCATCCTGTGTTCAACGCATGGGCGTGGCGACGGGAGGCGATCGCCACGACCGTCCGCCTCGCTGCACCCGGCCGGATCTTCGGGCTCACCCCGGAGGCAGGATGTCCGATGCCCGCCGCTTCAAGGCTGCGGCCGAGAGCCGACAAGCGCGACCGAGACCACGCCGAGCAGCCCCGCAGGCGGGAGCCCCGGGGCGTCGACGGCCGCATGGCGGCCGATGAAAATTGCAGTGTGGTCGAGGACGGGGACGCGCCGGCCTCAGGCTGCGGCGCGCGACGTCCGGACGCTCAATCCGCCGCGACGGCGATGAGCGAGAACAGAGACGCCAGCAGGATGTTGCCGACGACGACGAGGGCGAGCGTGATCATGGAACTGCTTCATGTGAGAGCACGGCGGAGTGCGCGGGCTCATCGGATCAACGCACCACTAGCGATCCCAGCGTGAACCGTCCGTGAATTCACGCACATGCCTGGGAAACATCCGGAAACGCGGTAAACGGGTCACACCGCGGGCTAGCGCTTCCCCTTGCCCAGCCGGGCGAGCAGCGCTTCGAGCCGCGCGCCCGGCGGGTCGGCCAGGATGTCGGCGTAGAAGGTGCGGAGGGTGTGTCCGAGATGGCGGCGGACGCTGGGGCCGAGCGTCGGCGCGGCAGGCCGCACGGCATCGGCAGCGGACGAATATTCGCTTCGGGTCTTGGGCATGAGTCGGACCCTGGCCTCCGCATCCCGCGCGCGGCACGAGGCAGGGCGGGCGAAGCGTGACCGTGCCACCGATCGGTTAAGGATAAGCTGACGCCGTGACGGGCGCTGTCCGCCGACGCCCCGGAGCGACGAGCCCTATCAAAGGTTGTCAAGCGCATAAGATCAAATCGCCGGGCTAAAAAAAACCTCGGCGCGCGCCGCTCGGCGGAAATGGCGATCGGACAAAGACTTGGCCGTTCGACGGCGGCTCGGGTCGATGCTGAAACGGCTAACGGAGGGTTTCCGGTGATGGACGAATCCGTACGGATTCGCTTACAACATCCAAGCTCACGGCGCCGCAGAGTGGTTGTTTCTCGAACTCCCGCAACCAATAACGGGAATTATATCCGGCATGCAGAATATTACCATTACTGATCGAGAACGTGATGCTGTATTAGCCGCGCTTCGCTATTATCAATTCTATCGTTTGCAGGGCCATCCCTTCAGCCCGCATCAAGATCACTTGATCGATGCTATTGCGAGCGATTCCGGCGAAGCTCTTGATCTTGCAGAGATTGATGATCTCTGCGCCGGCCTGAACGGTAACGACCACGCGCTCGCGGCCGTCACCAGCGCCTGACATCCGACAGGCAGGTGGGGCGGATGCCGTCGCCGCCCCCGATGCACCCGATCCATCAGACCCGCGCCGGCCCCTGTTGACGGGGCCAGCGCTTCCCCCGAGCCGATGGCCGGGGCCCGCGCCTCAGGGCGCGCTGTCGACCTGCTTCTGCGCCCGATCGACCGCTTCGCCGCAGGCCTTGGCATCGCCCTTCTTGTCGGCGGTGCGCGCTTCGTCGAGGGCCACCTTCGCCTGCATCGCCTTGTCGCCGCCCTTTCCGGCCTCCGCCGACTTTTCCGGGGGGGCTGCCTCGGCCGAGCCGCTGCCGCCGCTTCCGGTGATGCCCTGACCGCCGCGCGCGCTCGCCGCGGCCTTGCCGCTGGTATTGGCGGAGATCGCCTCCTTGGCCAGATCCTTCACCGGTCCTTCGAGCTTGGCGATGCGATCGCTGCAGGGAGAGGCGAAAGCGGGCGCCGCACCCGCCACGAGGAGACCGGCGGCGAGACACCCGGCAACGGGCCCTGGGAAACGCATCATCGATTGCTGTCCTTGGTTCGGAAGGTGGAATCGGCCCGGCCCGGGCCGCCTCCGTCGGAGGGTCAACCCACGGGAGCGAGGCAGGGCTCCCTGCGCGGGACGTGAAAACCGTCGGCGGGAAACACGGGTTCGCCACGGGAGACCGGATCGGCACGAACGCGCGCCGGCGGTCGGACACCTTCGAGCCCTGTCGGCCTCTGCCCTGCCGACCGGCGGCCGGATCCGATGGGGCCGGATATGAATCGGGGCGCAGGACGGCCCGAAACCGTCCTGCGCCCCGAACCCTCCCGGGACCCGGGAGGGCGATGCCGGATCAGGCGCTCAGCTGATCGCGAATCGGCAGCTGCCGGATGCGCCGGCCGGTGGCGGCGAAGATCGCGTTGGCGATCGCCGGAGCCACGGGCGGAACGCCGGGTTCGCCGACGCCCCCGAGGGGACGGCTGTAGTCCGGGTTCGGCAGCAGGTGGACGTGGATCTCCTTCGGCGCCGCATCGATGCGGGTGATCTCGTAGCCGTCGAAGTTGTTCTGCTGCGCGCGTCCGTCCTTGAAGGTGATCTCGGCCGAGAGCGCGAGGCCCATGCCCATGACGACCGCGCCCTCCATCTGTGAACGGATCCGCTCCGGGTTGACCTGCGGTCCGCAATCGATGGCGATGTCGACGCGCTTGACCTGCACCTCGCCCTTGGGACCGACCGCCACTTCCGCCGCCACCGCCGTGTGGGTGACGAAGCTGTAGTGGCCGGCGATCCCGAGGCCGGTGCCCTTCTCCATCTTGCGACCCCAGCCGATGCCCTTGGCCGCCGCCTCGATCACGCGGCGCAGGCGCCCCGTGTCGATCGGGTAGCGCGCGGGGTCCTCGCCGTAGTTCCAGACGTCGCTGATGCTGGTCGGGTCGATCAGCCGGTCAGGGCCGATCAGCGCGAGCAGGTACTCCTTCGGGTCCTTGCCCGCCGCGTGGGCGAGCTCGGACACGAAGGACTGGATCGCGAAGGCATGCGGGATGTTCGAGACCGAGCGGAACCAGCCGATGCGCACGTGGGCATCCGCCGCCGGGTTCTCGAGGCGGATGTTGGGCACGGCGAACGGCGTGTTGGTCAGGCCCATGCCGAGCTCGAACGGCAGCTCGTGCTTCGGGTCGGGGGCGAAGATCGACCCGATGGTGGGCGCCGCCGAGCGGTGCAGCCAGGCGACCGGCATGCCCTTGTCGTCGAGCCCGGCCTCCAGGCGCTCCACCGAGATGGTGTGGTAGTAGCCGTGATGCAGGTCGTCGTCGCGGGTCCAGATCAGCTTGACGGGCGCGCCGTCCACCGCCTGGCTGCAGAGGGCGGCCTCCAGCACGTAGTCGGGCTTGGACTTGCGGCCGAAGCCACCGCCCAGCAGCGTCACGTTCACCCGCACCTTGTCGGCGGGCAGGTTCAGCTTCTTGGCGAGGCGGTCATGGGTCGCCTGGGGCGCCTGGGTACAGGCCCAGGCTTCGCAGAATCCGTCCTTGATCCGCACCGTGGCGGCCGGCGGCTCCATCGGGGCCTGGACGAGGTGGGGCACGAAGTACTCGGCCTCGAGCTTCGTCTTGGCCTTGGCCATGGCGCCGGCGACGTCGCCCTGGTCGCGCACGACCTTGCCGGGCGCGCGCGCCGCCTTCTCCAGCTCGCCCCGGAAGGCCACGGAGTCGTAGCCGGCATTCGGGCCGTCATCCCAGGTGATCTTGAGGGCCTCGCGGGCCTTCATCGCCGCCCAGGTGTTCTTGGCCACCACGGCGACGCCGCCGATGGGCTGGAACTCGGAGGGAATCTCGGGCGCGTCGATCTTGAAGATCTTGACGACGCCGGCGACCTTCTTGGCCTCGGTGTCGTCGAAGCTCACGACCTTGCCGCCGTAGACGGGGGGACGGGCGACGAGGGCGTAGAGCATCCCGTCGAGGCGGGTGTCGATGCCGTACATCGCCTTGCCGACGGTGAAGTCGTGATTGTCGATGAGGCCGATCTTGCCCTTGCCGATGTAGCGGAAGGCATCCTGCTTCTTCAGCGTGACGCTCTCGCGGGCCGGCACCGGGAGCTCGGCGGCGGCGGCCGCAACCTCGCCGTAGCCGAGGCTGCGCTTCGACTTGGCGTGGGTGACGACGTGGTTCTCGGCCTTCACCTCCCCGGCGGGCACGCCCCACTGCTTGGCGGCGGCCTGGACCAGCATGGCGCGGGCCGCGGCGCCGGCGTGGCGCAGGTGCGGGAAGAAGTGGCGGAGCGACCGCGAGCCGTCGGTGTCCTGGTTGCCGAAGCGGGCCTCGTCACCCCAGGCCTGGGCGACCTTCACCTTCGACCAGTCGGCGTCGAGCTCATCGGCCACCACCAGGGCGACCGAGGTGCGCACGCCCTGACCCATCTCGGAGCGATGGCAGGTCACCGTCACGGTGCCGTCCGCGGCGATGGCGACGAAGACCTTCGGGTCGTCCTGCCAGCCATGCGGCATGGCATCGGCGCCGTACTTCTTGGGCTCGTCCTTCTTGTCCTCGGCCCGGGCCGAATCGCGCCAGGAGAGGGCGAGCACGAGGGCGCCCATGCCGCCGAGCATGGCGCGGCGGCTGACATTGGCGAGCGCGCTCGGCGCGGTCTGATCGGTTTCGGTTCCGGCCGGCGAGGTGGCGCGGTCCGCCATGGTCTGAGCTTCGTGGATCACAGGCGCTCTCCCTTGTTCGCGGCAGGCTTCTGGCCGGCACCGGACGGTTGACCGGCGGCCTGATGGATCGCGGCGCGGATGCGCGGGTAGGTGCCGCAACGGCACAGGTTCCCGCTCATGGCCTCGTCGATCTGCGCGTCGGTGGGCTTCGGGGTATCGGTGAGGAGGGAGGCGGCCTGCATCATCTGCCCGCACTGGCAGTAGCCGCACTGCGCCACGTTCAGGTCGCGCCAGGCGACCTGAACCGGATGGTTTCCGTCGGGGGACAGGCCCTCGATGGTGACGACGGCCTGCCCCTCGGCGGCCGAGACGGGGGTGACGCAGCCGCGCACGGCCGTGCCGCCCACATGGATGGTGCAGGCGCCGCAGAGGGCCTGTCCGCAGCCGAACTTGGTTCCGGTGAGCCCGACCTCGTCGCGCAGGTACCACAGCAGCGGCATATCGGGATCGCCGTCGAAGCTGCGTTCAGCTCCGTTCACGGTCAGTTTGATCATCGGTGTATCCTGTCATGGATCAGGCCACGGGCCGGTGGGGATCGGCGTCACGCCAATCCGTCAACCGTCGGGAAGCCGTCAGGGTCACATGTCGGGCGTCGAGGGCGTGAGCCGCCCCCCGGAAGGGTCCTGAGATGCAGCGGCGGATCCGGCCTCTCCGATCGGGAGAGCCGTCGCAGCGCACGAAGCCCCCACGCCCCGCACCTCGGAATGAATCCAATTAAACGTCGGGCCTGTTGCGGCGCAACCGGAGCCCGGCCCCGTCATCCGTCCCCGGAGCGGCGATCCGGCCTCCATGTGCCGTTGCGCACGGGGCGGTACCGAGCGGGTGATCCGGATGGCAGCGGCGCGCGTTGCTTTTGCCGGCTCTCACACAATTCCCACTCGTTGACGCGCGGCCGGCTCGGCCTTCGCCCTCAGGTCTCCACCAAGCCGGCGCTCGACCCGCTCGCGCCGGAATCGCCGGCCCCGTGCGGCAGGGCGAGGTATTCCGACGAGCGCATCTCGATCAGGCGGGAGACCGTGCGGTCGAATTCGAAGGCCTCGCGCCCTTCGGTGGCGGTGTAGAGGTCGTGGGGCTCCGCCGCGGCCGAGGCGACCAGCTTCACGTGGGCGTCGTAGAGCGTGTCCACCAGGGTGATGAAGCGCTTGGCCTCGTTGCGGTTGTCCGGGCCCAGCACGGGAATGTCCGAGACGATCACCGTGTGGAAGGCGCGGGCCACCGCCATGTAGTCGGAGGCGCCGAGTGGCTGGGCGCAGAGGTCGGCGAAGCTGAAGCGGGCGACGCCGCCGGTTTCCTCGGGCACGGACACGTCGTGCCCCTTCACCCGCAGGGTCGCGGGCCGGCCCTTGGCCTTGCCGGTGAGGCCCTTGAAGGCGGCCGCGAGGGCCGCCGCCGCCGTGGCGTCCGCAGGCACGTGATAGACCGAGGCCCCCCCGAGCTTCTCCAGCCGGAAATCGGTGCGGGAATCGAGGCGCAGCACCGCCACCCGCTCCTGCAGTTCGGCGATGAAGGGCAGGAACAGGGCGCGGTTCAGGCCGCCCTCGTAGAGCCGGTCGGGCTCGACGTTGGAGGTCGCCACCACGGTGACGCCGCGCTTGAACAGGGCGCCGAACAGCCGGCCGAGGATCATCGCATCGGCGATATCGGTGACGGTGAACTCGTCGAAGCAGAGCAGCGTCGCCTCGTCCGCGAGGGCATCGGCCACCACCGGGATCGGGTCGTCGCCCTTGGCGGTGCCGGCCTTCAGGGCCTGGCGATGGGCGTGGATGCGCTCGTGCGCATCGGCGAGGAAGCCGTGGAAATGCACCCGGCGCTTCGGCTCGGGGGCGGCCTCGTGGAAGAGGTCCATCAGCATGGTCTTCCCGCGTCCCACCGAACCCCAGATGTAGAGCCCCTTCGGCGGCGTCGCGGCATCGTCCCGGCGGCCGAACAGCCAGCCGAGGGCGCTGCCCTTGCGGGCGCGCTTGCGGCGGCCGAGCTCCAGCACCAAGCGGTCGAGGGCGCGCACCAGATGGATCTGCGCCGGGTCGCGCTCGATGGCCGCGGTGCGCACCAGGGCCTCGTAGCGGTCGGAGACCGGGCCGGGGGACACGGCGCCGGCCTTGGCCTGGCTCGACGGCTCGAGGCCCGAGGAGGAGGAGGCGTTCACGGTGTGGGCGACCTGTTCGCGGAGGGAGGGAATCGGGCGGCCGGCGGGTCTGCCGGTCTGACGCGGCCACCCCGCAGGATCAAGCCCCGGACCCGGTTCCGGCGCCGGACGCGCGGCAGCCCGTCGCTTTGCTGCATTGCACAACCGTGGCAGCGATGCCAGATCTGATCCGCCTTGAGGGAGGCTACGCCCGGACCCGGCGCGCGCTGCGCGCCCCGAAACCGGAGACCGGCACCCGATGCCCGATACGCATCCGACCCTTCAACCGATCCTCCGCCGCCTGTGGCCCAACGATGGCCCGGCGGTGGAATCCTACTTCCTGCGGCTCGATCCAGAGACTCGGGCCAACCGCTTCATGGGCGCGCTGAGCGATGCGGCCGCCGTCGCCTATGCGCGCAACGCCCTGAACGCCGAGGGCCTGATGTTCGGCAGCTTCGTCGACGGCACGCTGCGGGGGCTCGGCGAGTTGCGTCCCGCCTCCGTCCCGCCGCCCGGCTTCGTCCTCGGTGCGGAGGCGGAGGCCGCCTTCGCGGTGGAGAAGGCCTATCGCCGCAACGGCCTCGGCCAGGCGCTGTTCCGGCGGATCGCCGCCGCGGCCCGCAACCGCGGCGTGCGGGACCTGCACGTGCGCTGCCTGGCCTGGAACCGACCCATGCGGGGCCTCGCCACCAAGGTCGGCGCGGACCTGCACATCAGCGGCGGCGAGGCGGACGGCGCCCTGCATCTCGCCCGGCCGACCCCCGTCTCCCTGTGGCAGGAGGGCGTCACCGAGGCGGTGGATTTCACCCTTGCCCTCACGGCGGCGTGAGTCCGGCTTTGCCGCGCCGGGTCCGGAGGCTATCGTCCCCGGTATGACGCCGCCCGGACGGGTTCCTCCCCTCCGGCTCCGGCCAGGGGGCAGCATGACGGACGTTTCACGGCGGAGCCTGTCCGTCCTCTTCGCCTGCACGGTCCTTCTCCCGGTTTCGGCGCAGGCCCAAGTTTCGGCCCAGGTTTCGGCCCAGGCCCGTCCCGACACCCGAGCGATGACCTGCGCCGAAGCGTCGGCCCTGGTGGCCCGGGCCGGCGCCATCGTACTGAGTACAGGGCCGGCGACCTACGCGCGCTTCGTGCGCGACGGCGGGTTCTGCCCGCTGCCGGAAACCACCCAGCCGTCCTGGGAGACGACCCGGGACGATCCCAAGTGCTTCGTCGGCTATACCTGTCGCGACAAGTTCAACGAGGGCCAGGGGCGGGACTGAGAGCCGGGGGCATTCCGTCTCCCTGAGCCAACCCGCGCAGGCGCTCACGGCCAAGCTGCCTTGTTGCCGCCCCGCCCACTGCGGATGGTCGCGGCCGGGACCCGCCCCAGGAGAGGACGGGCTCGCCGACGAGGGGCCGCAGCATGGACCGGACCGAGATCACCCAGAACACCCGCCCGCTGAGCCGGCCGGCCGAAGCGCGCCTCGAGCGCTCCGTGGCCGATGCCCTGCGCATCATCAGGGCCGCCTGCGACGAGCGAAACGAAGCCCCCGTCAAGGCCGCCCGACGCCAGCTCGCGGAAATCTACGGCGCCACCCGGCTCAGCCGGCAGCGCGAGCGCCGAGGCGCCTCCGTCTGAGGTCCCGTCACCGGGCGGGTCGCTCGGCGAGCCAGATGGTGTGGCGCGCCCCGCGCGCGCGCCCGGCCCGCACGCCGACTGCCTCCACCCGGAAGCCCCCTCGCGCCAGGCGCTGCGTGAAGGCCGGATCGGGATGGGCCGACCACACCGCCAGCACCCCGCCGGGGCGCAGGGCGGCCCGTGCGGCGGCGAGGCCGGCGGCGTCGTAGAGCCGGTCGTTGGCACGGCGCGTCAGGCCGTCCGGGCCGTTGTCGACGTCGAGCAGGATCGCGTCGTAGGCGCCGCGCCCGGCACGGATCACCGCGGCGACGTCCGCCACCCGCGCCTCGGCGCGCGGGTCCGACAGCGCCTCGGAGGAGAGGCCCGCCAGGGGGCCGCGGCCCCAATCCAGAACCGCCGGCACGAGCTCGGCCAGCACGATCCGGGCCTCGGCGGGCAGGGCGTCGAGGGCCGCCCGGAGGGTGAAGCCCATACCGTAGCCGCCGATCAGCCAGCAGGCCTTCGCCCGGGACCCGAGCCGCGCGGCGGTCAGGGTCGCCAGCGCCTCCTCGGAGCCGCTGAGCCGGCTGTTCATCAGCTCGTTGTGGCCGAGCTGGATCGAGAACTCGGTGCCTCGCTGAAGCAGGCGCAGGGAGTCCGACCCGCCCGGCACGGGCGCGGTGTCGAGGACGGTCCAGGGGATCACGATGGGGACTGGCCGGTGGGGGGGATCATGCGACCTCGGCTAGCACGGGTCGACGATTGGATCACGCGACACCGCGACGCCGACCCTCCCCCCGCGCACGGCGCGGGGGGAGGGTTCGTGCGGGCTAGAACAGCCCTTCGATCTGCCCGTTGGCGTCGAGGTGGATGCCCTCCGAGGCCGGGACCCTGGGCAGGCCCGGCATGGTCATGATCTCACCGCAGATCACCACGACGAAGCCGGCGCCCGCCGAGAGCCGCACGTCGCGCACCGCGATGAGGTGGCCCGAGGGCGCGCCCATCAGGTTCGGGTCGGTGGAGAACGAGTACTGCGTCTTGGCCATGCACACGGGCAGGTGGCCGTAGCCGTCCTTCTCGAACTGGGCGAGCTTGGTGGCGGCCTTCGACTCCACCTGGATGTCGCCCGCGCCGTAGAGCTTGGTGGCGATGGCGAGGATCTTGTCGGTGAGCTTGGTCTCGGTCTCGTAGACGTAGTTCAGGGGCTTCTGCTCGCCGTTGGCGAGCTTCACCACCGCATGGGCGAGGTCCTCGGCGCCGGCGCCGCCCTCCGCCCAGTGCTTGCAGGTGATGGCCTCGACCTGGAGCTTGTCGCGGCAGAGCTCCTTCAGCTTGGCATGCTCGGCATCGGTGTCGGCGTAGAAGTGGTTGACGCCGACGACGACGGGCAGGCCGAAGCTGCGCACGTTGGCGACGTGGCGCGCCAGGTTCGCGAAGCCCTTCTCCAGGGCGTCGAGGTTCTCGGATCCGAGCTCCTTCTTCGAGACGCCGCCATGCATCTTGAGGGCACGTACGGTGGCGACGATGACCACCGCGGAGGGCTTCAGGCCGGCCTGGCGACACTTGATGTCGATGAACTTCTCCGCGCCGAGATCGGCGCCGAAGCCGGCCTCCGTGACCACGTAGTCGCCGAGCTTGAGGCCCGCGCGGGTGGCGATCACCGAGTTGCAGCCATGGGCGATGTTGGCGAAGGGGCCACCGTGGATGAGGGCCGGGTTGCCCTCCAGGGTCTGGACGAGGTTGGGCTGCAGGGCGTCCTTCAGGAGCACCGTCATGGCGCCCGTGGCCTTGACGTCCTTGAGCGTCACCGGCTTGCGGTCGCGGGTCTCGGCGATGACGATGCGGCCGAGGCGGGCCTCGAGGTCGTCCAGGTCCTTGGCGAGGCAGAACACCGCCATGACCTCGGAGGCCACGGTGATGTCGAAGCCGTCCTCACGGGGGAAGCCGTTGGCGACGCCGCCGAGGGACTGGGTGATGGCGCGCAGGGCCCGGTCGTTCATGTCGACGACCCGGCGCCAGTGGATGCGGCGCACGTCGATGTTCAGCTCGTTGGCCCAGTAGACGTGATTGTCGATGAGGGCGGCCGCCAGGCTGTGCGCGGAGGTGATGGCGTGGAAGTCGCCGGTGAAGTGCAGGTTGATCTGCTCCATGGGCACGACCTGGGCCTTGCCGCCGCCGGCCGCGCCGCCCTTCATGCCGAAGCAGGGACCCAGCGAGGGCTCGCGCAGGCACATCACGGTCTTCTGGCCGATGCGGTTGAGCGCGTCGCCGAGGCCGACCGTGGTGGTGGTCTTGCCCTCGCCGGCCGGCGTCGGGCTGATCGCCGTCACGAGCACGAGCTTCCCTTCGGGCTTGGTCTCGAGCGACTTGATGAAGGCGTGGTCGATCTTGGCGATATGCTTGCCATAGTGGTGCAGCGCGTCGTCCGGGATGCCGATCTTGGCGGCGACCTCGGTGATCGGCTGGAGCGTGGCCGCGCGCGCGATCTCGATATCTGAGGGCATTGGTGCGTTTCTCCCGGATTGTTCTTGCGCGGTCGGGTCCGGCGGGGCCGCATTCCGTCCGCTGGCGTTCGTCGTTCGCCGCCAGGACCGGATCCGCCGACGTTGGGCCGTGCGGATCGGCCGAGCGGCCACGCATCATCGATCGCATCAGTTTGCGTGATGGGACAAGCAAAAGCGCGTCGGAAATTTTGAATTTACAGGCAAAAATTTGTTTGGGATCAGACCTGTGTCAGCCCGTCATGGCACTCGCCGTGTATCCGGCCTCTTTCAGCGCTTCGGCGATGCTCAAGGCCTGAGCCGTGGTCGTCACCGCAACGCGCCCGTGATCGAGGTCGACCGCGACCTTGGCCTCGGGGTCGAGGCGCTGGATGGCCCGGCACACCGCCGCGGCGCAGCCGTCGCAGGTCATGCCCTCCACCTGCATCAGGAGGTCCGATGGCGTCGCGTCCATGAGGTTCGCTCCGGGCTTCTCGTTCCGCGGGGCGCATTGTGGCGCCTCGCGACGCCGATGCAAGCGGCACGGCGCGCGCGGTGCGAGACGACCCGGAACCACAAGTCACAGTTCGGGAAAATCCGTTTGCAGGGCCGTCCGGTGGCTTGTGGGCCGGGAGCGTCTCGGCAACAAAAGAACGCCGGACCGGCCGCGGCCGGACCGGCATCCGTGTTTCCCTGTCGTTTCGAGGATCGAAGACTCCGATGGCCCGGATCATCGGCCAGCGTACGAGCCTGTGGGCCTGCGGTCTGCTCGCGCTCTGCCTTCTCGGGCCGCTCGCGGTCTTCTCTCCGCTCGGAGCGAGCCTCGGGCTTGCCGGCCTCGGGCTCGTGGCGGCCCTCGTCGCCCATCGCCGCGCGGGCACGCTGACCGCCCGTTGCGAGAAGCTGTCGGGCGAGGTCGACGTGCTGTCGCAGCGACTCGTCCGGCTGGAGACGGTCACCCGCGCCCTGGCCGAGCAACAGGTCCGGGCCGTCGATGCGGGCCTTCCCGCGAGCGCACCCGGCCCGGACCCCCGCGACCTCAGCGCCGGGATCGAGGAGGTCACGGCCGAGATCGGCCTCCTCAGCGGCATCGTCCGGGAACTCGCGGC
Organism: Methylobacterium sp. Leaf125; assembly: GCF_001423085.1. GTDB lineage: Bacteria > Pseudomonadota > Alphaproteobacteria > Rhizobiales > Beijerinckiaceae > Methylobacterium. Next base: position 415,411 of record NZ_LMNU01000001.1, read on the forward strand.
GGTGGTCGCGGCGCAGGATGGCGAGATCGCCGGCCTCAAGGCCGTGCCCGCCCCGATCGTTCCGCTCGTCGCCTCTCCGCTCCGCCCCGCAGCGCGGGTCACCGCTCCGGAGCCTGAAATTCGCCCCGAGCCGCGCTTCGACGGGCCGCCCCTCCGGCGCACCGATTCGCCTCCGGCCGCGCCCTGGACACCGCGGGCCCTCGGCCGGGCCGAGGCCCCGGTGCGCGACCCCGCCCGCGACGCGGCCCTGATCGCGGCCTTCGACGCCGCCGGCCTCGAGGTCCACCTCCAGCCCATCGTGTCCCTGCCTCAGCGCAAGGTGGTGTCCTACGAGGCGATGGCGCGCCTGCGCCTGGCCGGCGAGACCCTGATGCCGGAGGCGTTCGTGCCGGTGCTGGAGCGCCACGGGCGCACCACCGACCTCGACCGCCGGATGCTCCAGCGCGTCGCCACCGTCGCCCAGCACCTGGCCGGGCGGGGCAGCCAGGCGGCGGTGGCCTACGGCCTGTCGCCGCGTTCCCTGTTCGAGCCGGGCTTCCTGCGCTCGCTCGGGCGCCTCGTCGAAGGGGCGCCGGACCTGTCGGGCCGGGTCATGCTGGCCCTGCCCCAGGTGAGCTGGCGCAACCTCGACGCGGAGCAGGCGGGCGCGCTGGCCGACCTGCGCGGACCCATCGGCTTCATCCTGGACCGGCCCCTCGACCTGCGCCTCGATCCCCTGGCCCTCGCCGACCGCGGCGTCGCGCAGGTGAAGGTCCCGGCCGATCTGCTGCTGCGCCCAGATTCGCGCCAGGCCATGCCCGACATCGCGCTGGAGGACCTCGTCGCCTCTCTGGCGCGGGCCGGCATCCGCCTCGTCGCCGAGGGCGTGGAGCACGAAACCGACGTGCCCGACCTCATCGAGCTCGATGTGCCCCTGGCCCAGGGCAGCGTGTTCGCGCCTGCCCGGGTGGTGCGCGCCGAGGTCCTCCAGGCGGCCCCGGCTGCGTCCGAGCCGACTCCGCCGAACGAGGATCCGGAGCCGCCGCCCCAGCGCCGCCCGTTCCGCGACTTCCTGCGTCGGGCCGGCTGACACCCGCGCGGCGTTGCATTTTCCGGAGGTCCCGCCTAACCGGGCGGCGCTCCTGAAACGCCCGCTCGTCAGCTCGAGGCCCGCCGCATGCCCGATACGCCCGCACGTCCCGGCTCGTCCGGGCCCGTCCCCACCCTGGACGGCTTCGCGACGATCGCCGCGGACTACGATCTCATCCTGTGCGACGTCTGGGGCGTGCTGCACGACGGCACCAACGCGCATCCGGGCGCCAGCGACGCCCTGACGCGATTTCGCGCCCTTCCGGAGGAGGGGCGGCCCCGCCGGGTGATCCTGGTCTCGAACGCGCCGCGTCCCTGGGCCGGGGTGCAGGCGATCCTCGACGGGTTCGGCGTGCCCCGGGGCGCCTACGACGCGATCCTGACCTCGGGCGACCTGACGCGCAGCCTGATCGGCGCCCATCCGGGCGAGCGCCTGTATCATCTCGGACCGGAGCGCGACGCCACGATCTTCGACGGCCTCGACGTGACCCTGGTCGATGTGGCGCAGGCCGAGCGCGTCATCTGCACCGGCCTGTTCGACGATACCTGCGAGACCGCCGAGGATTACCGCGGGACGCTGGAGGCGATGCGGGCCCGGGACGTGCCGATGATCTGCGCCAATCCCGACCTCGTGGTCGAGCGCCGGGGCGAACTCATTCCCTGCGCCGGGCTGATCGCGGAGGCCTACGCGGCCCTGGGCGGCGCGGTGACCTATGCGGGCAAGCCCCATCGCCCCGTCTACGAGGCGGCGCTGGCGCTGGCGGGCGGCCTCGACGACCGTGCGCCGCCGGAGCCCGCCCGGGTCCTCGCCATCGGAGACGCGCTGCGCACCGACATCGCCGGGGCGACGGCCTTCGGGATTCCGAGCCTGCTGGTGGCGCGCGGCATCCACGCCGAGGAGCTCGGCGTTTCGACGGCCCACGCGACGCTCGGCGACATCGCGGACTGGCTCGACCTCCAGGCGGTCCGGCCCGACGCGGTGATCGAGCGCCTGGTCTGGTGATCAGGCGAAGAGGGCGTCGATCTCGTCCTGGGCGACGGCCGGGCCGTGCAGCTGCGGTCCGTTGAGGATGAGGAGTTCCTTGCGGACCCGGCGCTCCACCTCCTCGGGATCGATGCCGCCCTCGTCCTTGGCCTTGACGGCGCTGGCGAAGCGCGAGAGCCGGCTCTCGAGCTGGCGCAGGGCCTCCACGACCTTGGCGATGCGCTGCCCGGTGATATCCTGGAAGGTGCAGGCCTCGAAGATGTCGTTCATGCGCGCCTCGACGGTGGCGCGGTAATTCTTGTCGTCCGGCAGGCCGAGGATCTCCTCGGCCGTGTTCATGATGGAATTCGTGGCCCCCGCGGTGGCGGCCACCACGCTGCCGAGCTCCTCGTGCGCCATCGGCAGGCGATCCCGCGTGAGCTCGTTGGCCCGTAGCGCGGCGATCTCGTTGCGCAGGTGAGCGATGTAATCCGCGATCTCAACCAATTCACGGATCAAGGACGGCTTATCCGGCGCGGGATTCACGTTCCGCGCCTGCTTGGCGAGTGCCATGGGCTCCCGGCTCCCCGATTCGGTGTTCCTGGGCTGCGTTTCGGATCGATCAGGCGCCGCAGACGGCTTCGATCTTGCTCTTCAGGGTGGCGGCGTTGAACGGCTTGACGATGTAGTTGTTCACGCCGGCCTTCTTGGCCGCGATGACGTTCTCGGTCTTCGACTCGGCAGTGACCATGATGAACGGGGTGGTGCGCAGGGCCTCGTCGGCGCGGACGTGGCGCAGCAGCTCGTAGCCCGTCATCGGCTCCATGTTCCAGTCGGAGATCACGAGGCCGTACTTGCGGTTCTTGAGCCGGGCGAGGGCAGCGGTCCCGTCGGAGGCGTCGTCGACCTCCTCGAAGCCGAGCTGCTTCAGAAGATTGCGGATGATACGGACCATCGTCTGATAATCGTCGACGACGAGGATCGGCATGCCGAGATCGAGGGCCATGGGTCGGTGTGCTCCGTCAGGGGAGGGCCCGTGCCTGGGCACGGCCCTCCGGGAATGGGCCGGAGCGCCAAGGTTTGGGCGCCCCTTGGCGATGAAACTACGCAGCTTCGCATTGCGAAGCGGTTAACTGCCCACGCGGCCCACCTTGTCTTGACTTCAGGAATGTTCGGACGTGGCGGGGATGGACCCCCTTCGCCTTGACAAGGCTGCCGCGCTCGCCCCCATGCGGGTGCCATGTCCTTCGCGCCGCCCCTGCCCGACACCGCCGATTCCGCACCGTCCAGCCTCGACGCTTTCGCCCGGCAGGCCCTGGACGACCTCGATGCGCGCGCCCTGCGCCGCCGCCTCATCGACACCGCGCGCGGACCCGGTCCGATCGCGCGGCGTGACGGCCGGACGCTGATCTCGTTCTCGTGCAACGACTATCTCGGTCTCTCCGACGATCCCCGCGTGATCGCCGCCGGGCAGGAGGCGCTGGCGCGCTACGGCGCCGGCGCAGGCGCCTCCCGCCTCGTCACCGGCAATCATCCCGTCCTCGCTGCCCTGGAGGCGCGGCTCGCCGCGCACAAGGGCAAGGACGCGGCCCTCGTCTTCGGCAGCGGGTACATGGCCAATCTCGGCATCGTGCCTGCCCTGGTCGGCGCCCAGGACCTCGTCCTGGTGGACGCCCTCGGCCATTCCTGCCTGTTCGCGGGGGCGCAGGTCTCGGGTGCGACGATGCTGCGCTTCCGCCACAACGATGTCGGGCACCTGCGGGACATCCTGGCCGCCCGCCGGTCCCGGCACGGACGGGCGCTGATCCTGACCGAGCGGGTCTTCAGCATGGATGGGGACCGCGCGCCTCTCGACGCCATCCTGGAGGTTGCCGCCGCTCACGATGCCTGGACGCTGGTGGACGATGCACACGGCCTCGGCGTGGTGGAGGCGGGCGCCCGTGCCCCCCTGGAGATGGGCACCCTGTCGAAGACCCTCGGCTCGTATGGCGGCTATCTCTGCGCCTCGCGCGAGGTCATCGACCTGATGACCAGCCGGGCCCGCAGCTTCGTCTACACCACCGGTCTCCCGCCCGCCTCGGCGGCCGCCGCCCTGCGTGCCCTGGAGATCGTCGAGGCGGAGCCCGAGCGCGCCGCCCGGCCCCTGGCGCTGGCCCGCCACTTCACGGCGCGCCTCGGCTTGCCCGCGGCCACCAGCCCGATCGTGCCCGTCCTCGTCGGCGCGGCGGAGGCGGCGCTCGCGCTCTCGGCCGCCCTGGAGGCCCGTGGCTATCTCGTCGTCGCGATCCGCCCGCCCACGGTGCCGGCCGGCACCGCCCGGCTGCGGGTGGCGTTCTCGGCGGCGCACGAGGAGCCTCAGGTCGACGGTCTGGCCGATGCGCTGCGGGCGCTCGGCATCGGCCCGCAGGTTTCCCCGGAGACCTGAGCCGGACGGATCAGGAGTTGGAGCGTGCGCCGCCGGCCTCGTGGTGCCGGTCCTCGAGCCGGTTCGACCGCTCCCGCGCCCGCCGGCGCTGGGCCGAGAAGCCGATCCAGCGGGTGACCAGGGGGCCGCGACGGCGAACGATCGGTGCCGCGTCCCCGGCCTCACCCGTCAGGACGGTCACATCGGAGTCCGCTGTTCCATCCGCGAGGCGGCTCTCTTCGGGGGGAGCGTCGTGACCGAAGGCTTCGGGATGGGTCTTTTCCGTCACGACGATGAGTCTCCTCCGGGAATCCTGGGTGTTGACGGGGGTGGGGAGAGCCATGCGTGCGCCGGCGCCGGTCCCTGCCGCCGCGTTCGTCGGGCCGGGCCCGTCGCCGAGAGGTCGGAGCTTGCGAATGTCAGCGGTCATCACGCCTGTTGCCATCTGCGCGGGATCCAGCGCGGCGCGCTGCGCGCGCCCGTGATCCCATCCCCCTGCGCGGCCCGCCCGTCGGGTCCTGCAGCGTCCGCACCAGCATAAGCAATCCCGCCGCCGGGTTGAGTCGGTTGCTTGGTCTGTGAGTCCATATCTGTTGTCTCGGCGTCCCAAACAGCCGTCCCAGCGACCGTTTGCCGGGCGGTGGGGATACCGCCCGGCCCATGGGGACGCCCGGTCCACGCGGAATCCGGGTCACCGATCCTGCGCTTCGACCCATGACTTGGACCCATGGCTTGGACCCATGGCCTGGACCCATGCATGCGCGGGCCGATCGGGATTCGTTTCGGGGCGCCGCGGGGCTCTCAGCCCCTGCGGATCCCTCAAGCGGCGGCGGGCGCTTGGCCGGCCGCGCGCTCGTGGGCGAGCTTGACCACGCTGACCTGATCGACCTTGCCGGTTCCGAGCATGGGCACGCGCTCCAGCACCACCACCTCCGCCGGGATGGCGATCTCCGGCACGCCCTTGCCCTTGGCGAAGCTCTGGTAGGCGCCGCGGGTCGCGTCCTTGCGTTCGGTGAACAGCACCAGCCGCTCGCCCTTGCGGGCATCCGGCACCGCGGCGACGGCGCTCGGCGCGTCGGGCCACAGCTCGGCCGCGAGCGCCTCGACGCTGGCCAGCGACACCATCTCGCCGGCGATCTTGGCGAAGCGCTTGGCTCGCCCCTTGATGGTGACGAAGCCCTGCGCATCGATGGCGACGATGTCGCCCGTGTCGTGCCAGCCCTCGGGGGGCGCCTCGATGCTGCCGGGGCGCTCGGGCCGAAGGTAGCCCAGCATGATGTTGGGGCCACGCAGGACGAGACGTCCGCCCTCGTCGATGCCGGGTACCGGCTCCAGCCGCCAATCCTGGCCGGGCAGGAGGCGGCCCACGGTGCCGAAGCGGTTGAACATCGGCGTGTTGAGGGCGACCACCGGGCCGCACTCGGTGACGCCGTAGCCCTCCAGGATGCGCAGGCCGAACTTCTCGCCCCAGGTCTTGCGGGTGGATTCCTTCACCGCCTCGGCTCCGGCCACGACGTAGCGCAGCGAGCGCAGGTCGTAGGAATGCGCGGTCTTGGCGTAGCCGGCCAGGAAGGTGTCGGTGCCGAACAGGACGGTGGCGTTGGAGCCGTAGATGAGTTCCGGCACGATCCGGTAGTGCAGCGGCGAAGGATAGAGGTAGACCGGCACGCCCGAGACCAGGGGCAGCACCAGGCCCGCCGTCAGCCCGAAGGCGTGGAATACCGGCAGCACGTTGAACACCTTGTCGCTCGGCCCGAAATCGATCCGGGCGGCCACCTGCGCGGTGTTGGCGAGCATGTTGCGGTTGGCGAGCACCACGCCCTTGGGCGCGCCTTCCGAGCCTGAGGTGAACAGGATCGCGGCCGGGTCGTCGCCCCGCCGGGGCACCAGCGGCGCCCGCTTGGAGAGGAAGCCGCGCAGCTTGTCGCCCGTCGTGATGCCGGCACGGATGTCCTCGAGATAGACGAGCGCGACGGATCCCCGGATCGCCTCCACGAGGCTCCCGAGGCGACCCTTCTCGATGAAGGCGCGAGAGGTCAGGATGGTGTCGACCTCGGCCGTTTTGCAGGCCGAGAGGATGTTGGCGGCGCCCGCCGAGAAGTTGATCATGGCCGGGACGCGCCCGGCGGAGGCCAGGGCGAACAGGGTCACAGCGGCGCCGTTGGCGTTCGGCAGCATGACGCCCAGCGGCTTGCCCGGGGCCCCGAGCCCTGCGAGCTTGCGCCCCAGGATGTTGGCGCCCATCACGAGGCGGGAATAGCTCAAGCGACCCATCGGGTCCTCGACGGCCGTGCGGCGCCAACCATGGCGGTCGCCGGCCTCGATCAGCGCCTGCATCAGGCCGCGATCGATCTCGGTGGTGCGGAAGACGAGGTCGGACATGATTCCGTAGAGCGCGGCGCCCGCCGCCTGCCGGCGGGCCTTGCCCTTGAGGGCCGGGTCCACGCTAAGGGCGACCGGCGAAAGGATCGTGACGGTGACCTTCGGCCACCAGCGCCGCTTCACCTGGTTCTTCGACAGGCGCGAGAAGACGGTCTTCTCGAGGCCCTCGATCTTCACCGGCACCACCATGGCCCCGGATTTGTCGGCGATGAGCCCGGCTCCGTCATAGACCTTCATCAGGCTGCCGGTGACGGTCAGGCGCCCCTCGGGGAAGATGATCAGCGTCTCGCCGCCCTTGACCGCATTGATCAGGGTGCGGGTGGCCAGCGGCCGGGTCGGGTCCAGGGGCATCGCCTTCGTCATCGCCAGGAACGGCTTCACCCACCAGCGCTGCGCGATGCCGTGGTCCACGGCGAAGACCGGCTCCTGGTCCAGGAGGGAGAGCGCGAGCGGCGCGTCGAGGAACGAGACGTGGTTGAGGGCGATGATGGCGTTCGGGCCGGCCTTCTCGACGTTCTCCAGGCCGCGCACCTCCAGGCGGTAGAAGGCCCGGAACAGGATCGAGAGGAAGTCGCGGAACGGGCTCGTCGGCAGGACGGCGAGGATGACCACGCCCGCCACGAGGTTGAGCACGCCGAGCAGAATCAGGAGCGCGGCCATCGACCAGCCGGCGCCCTGCAGGGCGGCGAGGCCCAGCGCGCCCGTCACCATGAAGGCCGCCGTGAGCACGTTGACGGCGCCGATGACGCGGGCCCGCTTGTCCTTGTCGGTCCAGGCCTGCACGGCGGCGAAGGAGGGCACGATGTAGAGGCCGCCCGCGACGGCGAGGCCGAACAGGTCGAGGGTGACGCGCAGGCCCGTCCCCGTGGTGAGGAAGTCCCAGGCGCCCGAGGGATCGCCGGCGACGGGGGGCAACTGCGCCACGGTCCAGGCGAGATCGAGCCCGAAGGCGCCCATCAGCAGGGCGCCGACGGGGGTGGGGAGCAGCACGATGCGACCGCTGGCAAGCCAGGAGGCCAGCCCCGAGCCCACCGCGATGCCGATGGAGAAGACGGCGAGCAGGGTCGTCACCACGGTCTCGGAGCCGTTGAGGCTCTGGCGGACCAGGACGGGGAGCAGCGACAGCACCACGGCGCCGACGAGCCAGAACCAGCTCACGATGAGCGAGCCGCGCCACAGGCGGGTGTCGCCCCAGAGATCGCGCAGGAGGGCGCCGGTGGAGCGGGCGACGTTCGGGTCGACCCGCAAGGTCGGGGCGGCCTCGCCGGTGGACGGGATCGCCCGCGCGGAGAGCCAGCACAGGACGGCGAACACCATGATCATGGTGCTGAAGGCCAGCGCGCCGCCGCCCATGGCGGTGGCGAGGCCGGCCACGATGGTGCCGAGCAGGATGGCGAGGAAGGTCGCGGCCTCGACCAGGGCGTTGCCCGCAGTCAGTTCGTCCCGGCGCAGGTGGTCGGGCAGGATGCCGTACTTGATCGGCCCGAACAGGGCCGCGATCGTGCCGAACAGGCCGAGGGCCACGAACAGCACCGGGACGGCGTGCAGCCAGAAGCCCAGGGCCGCCGCTGCTGCAGCGAAGATCTCGGCGAATTTCAGCCGCTTGGCAATGAGCGCCTTGTCGTAACGGTCGGCCATCTGGCCCCCGAGGCCTGACAGGAGGAAGAACGGGCCGATGAAGACCGCGCCCGCCAGGGTGATCAGCATTGGCGAGCTGCCACCGCCTGCGTCGCCCACCTTGAAGAGGATCAGGAATACGAGGGCGTTCTTGAGGAAGTTGTCGTTGAACGCCGAGAAGAACTGGCACCAGAACAAGGGTGCGAAGCGGCGCGTCGTCATCAAGGTACGAAACATGGAAGTCTCCTCGGACGACGCATGACTGCCCGCACGCGGCGATAGCGTCAAATGGTGAACCGCGCGCCCTTTGAACAACGTTCAAAACATATCGCCGCCGCAGATCAGGTTCAATGGCGTCATTGCACGGTGTGCAATCCGGAAGCGCTGACCGGTGCGGCGCCGCACGGAGACGAGGGCCCGACCTCGGGATTCACGGAGCGGGGGACAGGATGGCACGGGCAGGGAAACGGGGAACGGGTCCGCGCGGCGAGCACAACCGCGACGAGTTCCTGGCCCTGGTCACGAAGGCCGCCGAGAACCTCGTCCGGCAGGAGGGCCTGCGTGGTCTTGGGATGCGGCGGCTGGCCAGCACCATCGGGTATGCGCCGAATTCGATCTACAATGCGGTCGGCGATCTCGATGCGGTGATGATGCGGGTCAACGCCCGCACCCTCGCACGTCTGCACGCGGCCCTGGAATCCGCGGTGCTGCCGGACGCCACCCCGCACGACCGGGCCCTGGCCCTCGCCGATGCCTATCTGGGCTTCGTCGCCGCGGACCCGCAGGTCTGGAGCCTCGTCTTCGAGCACCAGATCGCTCCCGACAGCCCCTTCCCGGACTGGTATGCCGAGGCCCTTGGCCAGACGACCGACCTCGTCGCCCGCGTGCTGGCGCCCATGATCCCCGACCCGGACGAACGCCGGCAGGCGGTGGCAGCCCTCTGGGCTGCCCTGCACGGACTCGCCTCGCTCGCGACGTCGCGCAAGCTCTTGGTGCTGACACCGGAATCACCCCGCGACCTCGCGCGCCTGCTGGTCCGACGCTTCCTCGAAGGCCCGGACCGGGGACGGCCCGAGATCGAGAGCGCCTGAGCGTCCTCGGGCCGGTGGATCCTACGGGACGCTGCTGCGGCGCGTCCGCATCCCCCGGAAGAGGGCGGGATGAGGATCGGTGAGACTGCGCGAGGCCGGAGGCTCCGCTGCCTTGTACTCCGGCTCCGCCCAGGTCGGGAGTTCACGCGTGTCGTCCGTCCTCGGCTGGCCGCGGCGCTCGGTGGTCTTCGACACCAAGCCATGTGCCTCGGGTCGCGGCGCAGGCAGAAGCGACAGGCCGCCGAACGCGACGAGGCAGGCGAGGCCGATGCCGGCCGAGTGCCAACTCGGCTCCGGCGCGATCATCATGGTGCCGAGGCCCCCGAGCGCGATGGCCGAGGCGAGATTGCGCGGTGTGAAGGGATCAATGGCCATGACGCCATCCTCCGCCTCTTCGCTCACGACTTCGTGAACCTGATGATTCAATTTGTAGGGATTAGATCCAAGTCCGACCGAGAGACTCCGATGTATTCGGTTCCATGCCGCTGGCACTGGATTCGCTCCGCCGGTCGATGCTCCCCCCTGCAACAGTGTCCGAATTCGATCGCTACAAGGTCCGGGACCTAGGGCTGATGTCTGCGGAGGGACAAATCGCGAGAAGACCAGGCGGTCTATTTTGGTTTCAGCCGATGCAACCGGTGGTTCGGAATTCGTCATTCGTGAATGGGAGATATTAAGCATTCACGGAGCGTTGTGGCTGCTTGCCGCGCGTGCTGATCCAGTCCAGGCGGCGCCCGATGAGGTCCGTCGTGTCCGTCCAAAATCTGTCCATCCGCAGCCGCCTGATCGCGGCCTTCTCGCTCCTGACGCTCTTCGTGGTCGGCCTGGGTCTCCTGGGGCTCTTCGGCACCCAGCGCATGCGCGCACAGAGCCTGGAGATCGAGACGAACTGGCTTCCGAGCATCCGAGCCCTGGGCGAGATCGATACCATCACGGCTCGCATCAGCGCGGTCGTGCTTCGGCATACGCAGGCCCATGACCCGAAACTGACGGCGTCGATCGAGGCGGACCTCGTGCGCTTTGACAAGAAGCTGGCCGATCGCCGGGCGATCTACGAGCCGATGATCGCCTCGCCGGAGGAGCGCGCCCTCTACGACGGCTACATGCGCGATGCGGCCACCTTCCTCCCGATTCGCCAAGCCATCCTGGATCTCTCGCGCAGTGGACAGAAGGCCCAGGCCTTCGAGCTCTACGAGAGCAAGGGCCTGCCGGTCCGCCGCGCGGCGTCGAACACCCTGGAGAAGCTCACGGCCCTCAACAATGACGGTGCCGCGCAGGCGCAGGCCCGCAGCACGGCGATCTTCGAGCAGACCCAGACCCTGGGTCTCACCGCCATGTTGCTGGCGCTGGCGCTGTCGGCGCTGTCGGCCTTCCTGATCATCCGTGGCGTCACGCGGGGTATCGGCGCGGTGGTCCAGCCCATGCAGGCGCTGGCCGGCGGCGACCTCGCGGTGACCATCCCGCACCAGGGCGCCCGGACCGAGATCGGCACCATCGCGGACGCCGTTCAGGTGTTCAAGGACGGCCTGATCCGGATGCGGGCGCTGACCAGGGCGCCCGGACCGAGATCGGCACCATCGCGGACGCCGTTCAGGTGTTCAAGGACGGCCTGATCCGGATGCGGGCGCTGGAGGAGGAGACGGTGCTGGCGCGGGCCGGGGCGGAGGCGCAGCGCAAGGCGGCGATGCGGGCGATGGCCGACAGCTTCGAGGGCGCGGTGGGCGGCATCATCAGCATGGTGACCAGCTCGGCCACCGAGCTGCAGGCCACCGCCCAGAGCATGGCCGGCACCGCCACCCAGACCGCCAACCAGTCCAGCAGCGTGGCGGCCGCGGCCGACGAGGCCGCCGCCAACGTCAACACGGTGGCGGCCGCGGCCGAGGAGCTCGGCTCCTCGGTGCAGGAGATCGGCCGCCAGGTCGGCAGCTCGGCCGCCATGGCCCAGACCGCCGTGGCCGAGGCCGCCCAGACCGCCAGCTTCGTGCAGACCCTCAACACGGCGGTGGCGCGCATCGGCGACGTGGTGACGATGATCACCTCGATCGCCGGCCAGACCAACCTGCTGGCGCTGAATGCCACGATCGAGGCGGCGCGGGCMGGSGAGGCGGGCCGGGGCTTCGCGGTGGTGGCCGCCGAGGTCAAGGARCTGGCCAACCAGACGGCGCGGGCCACGCAGGAGATCGGCGAGCACATCAGCCAGATCCAGGGCTCGACGGGCCAGGCGGTGGCGGCCATCGACGGGATCGCGGCGCGCATCCGCGAGATCAGCGGCGTGGCCACCTCGATCTCGGCGGCGGTGGAGGAGCARGGAGCGGCCACCCAGGAGATCGTGCGCAACGTGGCGCAGGCGGCGATGGGCACGGGGGCGGTGACGACCAACATCGCGGGGGTGGCGGGCGCGGCCGAGGAGACCGGCGCGGCCGCCAGCCAGGTGCTGGGCGCCGCCTCGGAGCTCTCGCGCCAGTCCGAGCATCTCAGCGCCGAGGTCCAGCGCTTCCTGGCCACCGTGCGCGCCGCCTGAGCGGCGCCAGAGGCCATGGCCAGCGGCGAATCGTCGNCCGGCGCGGCCGCCAGCCAGGTGCTGGGCGCCGCCTCGGAGCTCTCGCGCCAGTCCGAGCATCTCAGCGCCGAGGTCCAGCGCTTCCTGGCCACCGTGCGCGCCGCCTGAGCGGCGCCAGAGGCCGCCACGAACGGACGGACCACGGACAGACGGACAAGGAAGGGCCCGGCGCGTTCCGGGCCCTTCGTCGTTTCGGGCTCAGCGGCTGCCGGTGCCGGACTTCGTGCCGGTGCTGCCCGAGGCGGTGCCGGATTCATGGGATCCCGCGCCCGAATGGCCGGTCGAGCCCGTGGTCGCTCCCTTCTCATGGCCGGGCGCGTAACCCGAGGCGCCGGGGGCACCGTACTGAGATCCGTTCTGCTGCATCTCCTGTCCGGGTGCGTTGTTGGCGGATCCCGGGCCACTGCCGGCGGCGAAGGCGACCGTGCTGAGGGCGAACGTGCTGGCGAGGGCGAGTGTGACGGCTTTCATGAAGAACTCCTTGCACCACTGCATTGGGGGCCGGACAACGTCGGCTCGGCGCGCGGCGTTCCCAAAAACTTCCGTGCGTCCCTGCATCGATCTTCCCTATGATGCCGGGATGAAATCGGGCGCCGATCTTGCGGATGCGGCTTGAACAGCACGGCAATACCTGAGGCCGTGCCGTTCTTCGCGAGCCGGAGACGCTACGCCAGCGCCGCTTCCGCCCGCCGATAGGCCATCCCGTGGGCGACGTAGCCCTCGACCACCCGGGTCATCATGGTGCGTTTCTCCGCATCCAGGACCCCGAGGATGCGGGCCGGGCGTCCGCCCCAGAGATGGCCGCCCTCCAGGAGCTGGCCCGGATCGGTGGTGGCGCCGGCGGCCAGCAGCACGTCGTCGGCGATCACGGTGCCGGGGGCGACGACGCAGCCGATGCCGATGAGGCTGCGTGCACCGATGCGGCAGTCGGCGAGGCGGACATTGTGCCCGACCGTGGTGTCGCGCCCCAAGACGACGCCCTCGCCCCGGGTCCGGATGACGGTGTTGTCCTGGATGTTGGTGTTGGCCCCGACCACGATGGGACCGACCTCGGCGTGGAGGTCGCAGGAGAACAGCACCGTGGAGCCGGCCCCGAGGGCGATCCGGCCGCGCAGGCGCGCGGTGCGGGCGACGTAGACGCTGGGATCGGGGTCCGGCTCGTCGGCGGGCGGGAGCGCCGGCAGGTCGCCGGAGGCCTCGCGCAGGCGCTCCGCCTGCTCGGCGATCTGCGGCAGGCTGATCGCCCGCACCGCCTTGGCGGGGCTGCCCGCATAGGCGAAGCCGGCGGCGAGGTGCGCCCGTGGGAAGACGGTGGCCCCCGCCTCGATCAGGACACCGTTTTCCACGCTCGCCCCATCGAGCACGATGACGTCGTCCTCGATCACCACGTCCGAGCCGACGGTGCAGGCATGCACCACGGCGTTGCGGCCCACCGTCACCCGGTCGCCGATCAGGGTCGGATAGGTGTTGGTCGCGATGTGCACGGTGGAGCGGTGGCCGAGCCAGAAGCGCTCGCCGATGACGATCCGGTCCCCGTCGGCGCGGATCACGCTGTAGTCGCCGAGCCAGGCCTGGGCGCCGAGGGTGGCGTCGCCGATCACCGTGCTCGCGCGACCGCACCAGACCGGACGGGCCGAGAACACCGGCAGGGCGCCCTCATGGGGCAGGATCAGCTCTGGGGTCACGGCGAAAATGTCCTTCGCATCCCGGTGGCATCGCCGGGCGTTCGGGGGCATAGAGCGCCCGTGCCCGTGAGGTCAGGTTCGCCGGGCCTCGTCAAGGGTGTACCGCCCGAAGGCGGTCCGCCCAAGCCCCTCGCCCAAGCCCCTCGCCCAAACCACCGGCCCAAGCCCCTCGCCCAAGTCCCTCGCCCAAGTCCCGGTTCCGGACCCCTGCTGTCGAGCGCCTGTTTTCGCCTTCTGTCGTCAGTCGCCTTGTTCCCAACCGCCGTTCCGAGGTCAGCCCGGGGAAGCCCATGCCCGATGTCAGCATCCAGAGCGCACCCTTCGACGCGAGCGCCGAGATCGCCCGGCTCACCCGCGATCTCGGCGGCAGCGTCGGCGCCATCGTCACCTTCACGGGCCTGTGCCGCGACGAGCGCGGCCGCCTCACCGGGCTCGAACTCGAGCATTACCCCGGCATGGCCGAGGCGGAGATCGGCCGGGTGGTCGAGACCGCGCGTGCGCGCTGGCCGCTCCAGGGCGTATGCGTGATCCACCGCCACGGACTCGTGGCCCCGGGGGAGGGCATCGTCCTCGTGGTCACCGCGTCCAGCCACCGGATCGCAGCCTTCGAGGCCGCGAGCTTCCTGATGGATTACCTCAAGACGCGGGCCCCGTTCTGGAAGCGCGAGCACCTCGCCGACGGCACCACGGGCGGGTGGGTCGAGGCGACGGAGGCCGACGACCGCGCCGCTGCGCGCTGGGACCAGGAAGCCGGCGCCCCGCGCTAGCCTTGCGCCGATGCCGACCGGTCGCGGGACCAGGCGGCGGAACCCAAGCTGAGCTGGCGACATCCTCCCGCAGGATGGGCCGGGCGCAGCGCGGACGGGCCTGCCCGGTGACCCGCCCGAAATCCGCGTGCCCGACCCGGCATGCCAGGAGCCCAAACCGTTCATGGCCATTCCCTTCCTCAGCGAGGAGCCCGCCGGTCCGCGCCCGCGCAGCTGGTCCCTGACCGTCTCCGGCATCGCCGTCGTGTCCTTCATCGCCGTCCTGGCACTCGCCTGGATGGCGGCCTCGACGCTGCTCCTCGTCTTCGCCGGCATTCTGCTCGGCGTCTTCCTCGACGGCCTGACGCGCCTTCTCGGCCAGGTGCTGCCCGCAGGCCGGGGCTTGCGCCTCAGCCTCGTCAGCCTCGTGCTCGCCGGCCTGACCCTCGCCCTGATCGCCTTCGGGGGCGCCACGATCGTGCAGCAGGGGCGGGACCTCGGACAGACCGTGGCGTCCCAGGCCGGCACCGTGCGCGACCGGCTGAAGGATTACGGTATCGACGTGCCCGAGATCGTCCCGGGCAAGGGCGATGCAAACAAGGGCGGTGAAAACAAGGGCGGCGGGCCCAAGGACGGCGAGAACGCGAGCGGAGAGAGCAAGGACGGCACCCCCGGTGGGGACGCGAAATCCGGCGGCGGGGGCGATTCGAGTCCTCGGCGCGACGACGGTTCCCTGTCCTCGGGCCAGAAGCCCGGCGGCCTCACGGGTCTCGCTTCGGGGGCAATGAAGAGCCCCGGCTCGCTGCTGTCGGATGCTGGCAGCGTGCTCGGGCCGGCGGCCACCGTGGTGATCGGCCTGTTCAGCGCGCTCGGTAACGCCCTCGTCATCATCTTCCTGGGCCTCTCGGTGGCGGCAGATCCGGGCGCCTACCGGGACGGGCTCGTCCGCTTCGTGCCGCCGGCGCATCGCGACCGCGCCACCGCCCTCCTCGACGGCATGGGGGAGACCCTGCGCCACTGGCTCTTCGGCCAGCTCATCACCATGGCGGTGATCTTCGTCTGCACCTGGGCCGGCCTCGCCTTCCTGGGCATCGGCGGCGCCCTCATCCTGGGCCTCCAGGCCGGGCTGCTCGCCTTCATCCCGACCATCGGCCCGCTGATCGCCGGCGTCGTGATCCTGCTGGCCTCCCTGGCCTCGGGCACCACGGCGCTGCTGGGGGCCCTCGGCGTCTACCTCGCGGTGCAGACCCTGGAGAGCTATGGGCTGACGCCCTTCATCCAGAAGCAGGCCCTCGACATCCCTCCGGCTACGATCTTCGCCGGGCAGCTCGTGCTCGGCGTGATCTTCGGCCTCTGGGGCATCGCCCTGGCCCTGCCGCTGATGGCGGTGGCGAAGGTGCTGCTGGCGCAGCTCTATATCGAGGACACCCTGCACGAGGAGACGGAGGACTGAGACGCCCTTCGGTCGTGGGGCGGGTTCGGAGCGTCCGGCGGCGGCTCGTGCCGCCGCCGGGCCTCACTCGTCCATCAGGGGATGCAGGTCGCGGACCATGCTCTTCAGGCGCTCGTCGAGGACGTGGGTGTAGATCTGCGTCGTCGAGATGTCGGCGTGGCCGAGGAGTTCCTGGACGATGCGCAGGTCCGCGCCGTTCTGCAGGAGGTGGCTCGCGAAGGCGTGGCGCAGCACGTGCGGACTGACCCGGTCCGCCCGCAGGCCGGCCGCCGCCGCCACCGTCTTCAGATCGCGGGCGAACGACTGCCGGGTCAGGTGACCGCTCTCGCTGTCTGCGGGAAACAGCCAGGGGCCCTCGGCGCGCAGGTGGGCGAGGTGGTCGCGCATGGCGCTCCGGGCGATCTCCGTGAGCGGCACCAGCCGCTCGCGCCCGCCCTTGCCCTTGACCACGAGGTAGCGCTCCTTCGTGGAGGCCGCCGCCCGGGGCAGGGCGATGAGTTCCGAGACGCGCAGGCCCGTGGCGTAGAGAAGCTCGATCAGGCAGAGCAGGCGCGTGCCCCGCGCGCGCGCCGCGGTGCCGTCTCCGGTCGCGCCCTCACCGGTCGCACCTTGAGCGGTCGCACCCTGGGCTGTCGTCTCCGGGCCAGTCGCACCTTGGCGCGCCACGGCCAGCAGCCGGTCGACCTCCGCCACCGAAAGCACCTTGGGCAGGGCCCGGACCCGGCGCGGACCGCCGATCGGGGCGCTGGGGTCGTCCTCGGCCAGACCCTCGGCGTAGAGGAAGCGGTGGAAGCCCCGGATGCAGGACAGACGCCGTGCCGCCGAAGCTGCCGAGAGGCCGCGCGTCTCGAGGTCGGCGAGGTAGGCCCGCAGGGGCGCCGCTTCGAGCGCGACGGGGTCGTGCCCGCCCCGTGCCAGGGCGGCGAGGTAGTCCGCGAGGTCGCGTCGGTAGGCCGCGAGGGTGTTGGCGGCCGCGCCCCGCTCGGCGGCGAGCATGTCGAGGTAGTCGCGGATCAGGAGGTCGCCCGCGGACATTTCGACCGCGGGCATCCCTGTGGCGGGGGTCTCGGGTCCGGGGATTTCGGCCGGAGGAATTTTGACCGCAGCGATCTTGGCCGCCCGGTTCGGATGAGGGGTCGGTGCCCGCGTCACCGGTTCGGCGGCTGGAGCTTCGAGGCGGGGATGGTCACGCTCATCTCGCGCGGCGTCGGCACCACGAAGGTCGCCAGCGCGAACATCCCCGCGAAGGCGAGCCCGGCCAGGATGGCGAGGGTGGCGAGGAAACGGAACAGGGTCGGCACTCGGACGAACCTCGATCGTGCGGCGCTGGGGACGTGAGCGCGCCTCGGGGGCCAGATGGCTTCAGGAGCCGGATGTGGCTGACGACAAGCTTGGGGTTGCATCACGGGCCGACGCCGATGGCAATGACTTCGCGGCCACAGGCGGCGCGGCATTCCGGTGCGCGCGCCGTCCCGGGTGCTTCGCCCCCACCGGAAAACGCGCTAAGACCCGCCCAACGATGTGTAGATGAACGTGATGACCGAAGTCCCTCCTCAGGGCGGCGTCCCGCCCCCGGGTGAACCGCCGGACGCCGCCGCCGGCGGCGAGCCGATCGAACTGCGTCTCCGCCGGGCCCTCGGGCACCGGTCGATCGTGCTCGTCGGCCTCATGGGAGCTGGCAAGAGTACCGTCGGCCGGCGCCTGGCCACGCGCCTCGGCCTGATGTTCAAGGATGCCGACAACGAGATCGAGACGGCGGCCAAGCTCACGATCCCGGATATCTTCGCGATCTACGGCGAGCCGAGCTTCCGCGATGGCGAGGAGCGGGTCATCGCCCGCCTGATGCGCGAGGGCCCCCTGGTGCTGGCCACCGGCGGCGGCGCGTTCATGCGCGAGACGACCCGCGCCCGCATCGCCGAGGGCGGCGTCTCGATCTGGCTGAAGGCCGAGCTCGACGTGCTGATGCGCCGGGTCCGCAAGCGCGGCGGGCGCCCGCTCCTTCAGACCGAAGACCCCGAGGAGACCCTGCGCCAGCTCATGGCCCAGCGCCATCCGGTCTACGCCACCGCCGACGTGGAGGTGATCTCCCGCGACGTCGCCCACGACCGGGTCGTGCAGGACGTCATGGAAGCGCTCGACGCCTACCTGAACCGACCCTCGCAGACCGGGATCGCAGCCCAGTGACCGACCGCCTCACCGTGGCCGTTCCCCTCGATCAGGGGCGGGCCTACGACATCCTGATCGGACGCGGCCTCCTCGACGAGGCCGGCCGGCACGTGGCTGCCCTCGGGGCGAAGGCGGCGGTGATCGTCTCCGACACCAACGTGGCCGCCCTCTACGGCGCGCGTCTGCAGGACGGCCTCGCGGCGGCAGGCCTGCGCTCGGGCCTCGTCACCGTAGCCCCTGGCGAGGCCTCGAAATCCTACGCCACCTACGCGGCGGTCTGCGACGGGCTCCTCGCCCACAAGGTCGAGCGCAACGACCTCGTGGTGGCCCTCGGCGGTGGCGTCGTCGGCGACCTGGCGGGCTTCGCGGCCGCCACCCTGCGCCGCGGCGTGCGCTTCGTGCAGGCGCCCACCAGTCTCCTCGCCCAGGTCGATTCCTCGGTCGGTGGCAAGACCGGGATCAACTCGCCCCACGGCAAGAACCTCATCGGCGCCTTCCACCAGCCCCGCCTGGTGCTCGCCGACACCGCCACCCTCGACACCCTGTCGGAGCGGGAGATGCGGGCGGGCTACGCGGAGGTGGCCAAGTACGGCCTCATCAACGATGCCGCCTTCTTCGACTGGTGCGAAGCGCACTGGGCCGGGATTTTCGCGGGCGGGCCGGAGCGCGACGAGGCCGTGGCGATCTGCTGCCGCTCCAAGGCCGGCGTGGTGGTGCGCGACGAGCGCGAGGACGGCGAGCGCGCCCTGCTCAACCTCGGCCACACCTTCGCGCACGCCCTGGAGCGCCTGACCGGCTACGAGTCCGCCCGCCTCGTCCACGGCGAGGCGGTGGCGATCGGACTCGCACTGGCCTTCCGCTTCTCCGCCCGCCTCGGCCTGTGCCCGGGCCAGGACGCGGGCCGGGTCGCCAACCACCTGGCTCTGGCCGGCCTGCCGACCCGGCTCCAGGCGGTGCCCGGCGGCTGCGGCGACGCCGATGCCCTCGTGGCGGCGATGGCGCAGGACAAGAAGGTGCGCGACGGCGCGCTGACCTTCATCCTGGCCCGCGGCATCGGCCAGAGCTTCATCGCGCCCGGCATCGACGGCGCCGAGGTCCGCGCCTTTCTGAATGCCGAACTGAGTGCCGCTTGAGCGATCCCGGGACCGAGGGCCTGCATCGCCGCATCGCTGCGCTGGAGGCCGAGGTCGCCCGCCTGCGCGGCACGCCCGCGGGACAGCGCGAGGCGGAACTGCGCCTCATCACCGACGCTCTGCCGGTGCTCGTCGCCTATCTCGACCGCGGCTACATCGTCCGGTTCAACAATCGCGACTACGAGACCAGGTTCGGGCGCGGCGTCGAGACCCTGGTCGGTCGCCATGCCCAGGCGGTGCTCGGCGCCGAGATGTTCGCCCAGTGCCGTCCCGACATGGACCGGGCCCTGGCCGGCGAGACCATCGCGTTCGACGGCGTGCTTCCGGACGGGCAGGGCCGGCATCGGGCCTGCGCCATCCAGTACATCCCGCGGCGGAACGCGGCCGGCGCGGTGGAGGGCTTCTTCGTCCTCGCCATCGACGTCGAGGAGCGCCGCGCCGCCGAGGCCAGGCGGATCGCGGTGGCCGAACTCGGCGACCGGCTGCGCGACCTCGACGACACCGCCGCCATCGCGTACGCAGCCGCGGAAATCCTCGGCACCACCCTCGGGGTCAGCCGCGCCGGCTACGGCACCATCGATGCCAAGGCCGAGACCATCCTGATCGAGCGTGACTGGAACGCCCCCGGCATCCGGAGCCTCGCCGGAACCCTGCACTTTCGCGATTACGGCTCCTACATCGAGGATCTGAAGCGCGGCGAGACCGTGATCTGCAGCGATGCCGACGCCGATCCGCGCACCGCCTCCGGCGCCGAGGCCCTGAAGGCGATCAGCGCGCATTCCTTCGTCAACATGCCGCTGACCGAGCACGGCGGCTTCGTCGCGCTGCTCTATCTCAACCATGCCACCGCCCGGTCCTGGTCGCCCGAAGAGCTCGCCTTCATGCGCAACGTCGCCGAGCGCGTGCGCGCGGCCACCGAGCGCAGCCGCGCGACCTCCGCGCAACGGGTGAGCGACGCGCAGTTCCACGCCTTCGCGCAGGCGGTCCCGATCCACGTCTGGGCGGCCTCCGCCACCGGCGCCCTCGACTGGTCCAACGCCGCCTGTGCCAGCTATTGCGGCCCCGCCCGCGACGGCGTCCGCGGCGCGGCCTGGGCCGGCCTCGTCCACCCCGCGGACCGCGCGGCGGTGGAAGCCTGGGAATCCTGCCTCGAAGACGGTCGTCCCTACGCGGGCGAGTTCCGGATCCGCCGCGACGACGGAGCCTATCGCTGGTTCCTGGTGCGGGCCGAGCCGATCCGGGCGGCCGACAGCACCATCCTGCGCTGGGTCGGCACCAACACCGACATCGACGACCAGAAGGCCACGAGTGCCGAACTGGCACGCCTGAACACCAGCCTGGAGCGTCAGGTCGAGCGCCGCACCCGCGAGCGCGACCGCATCTGGGAGACCACCACCGACCTGATGGGAACGGCCGGGCTCGACGGCTACCTGAAGACCATCAATCCGGCTTGGGGCCGCACCCTCGGCTGGGACGACGACGCCCTGCTCGGCCAGCCCTTCGCGGCGCTGATCGATCCCGCCGACCATGCCGAGACGGCCGAGGTGGTCCGCCGTCTCGCGCGGGGCGAGACGGTGACCGGCTTCGTCGACCGCGTCTTCACCAAGGCGGGTGAGCGGCGCACGGTGATGTGGACGGCAGCGCCCGACGGCGAGACCTTCACCATCATCGGGCGGGACATCACGGACCAGCGCCGGACCGAGGAGGCCCTGCGCCAGGCGCAGAAGATGGAGGCGGTGGGCCAGCTCACCGGCGGGCTGGCCCATGACTTCAACAACCTGCTCACGGGGATCTCCGGCAGCCTCGAACTGCTCCAGGCCCGCATGGCGCAGGGACGGGTCACGGACCTCGACCGCTACATCAACGCGGCGCAGGGCGCGGCCAAGCGCGCCGCCGCGCTGACGCACCGCCTCCTCGCCTTCTCGCGCCGACAGACCCTCGACCCCAGGCCCACCAGCGTGAACGGCCTCATCGCCGGCATGGAGGAGCTGGTGCGCCGCACGGTCGGGCCGGCGGTGACGATCGAGGTGGTCGGCGCGGTCGGGCTCTGGACCGCCCTGGTCGATCCGAACCAGCTCGAGAACGCGCTCCTCAACCTCTGCATCAACGCCCGCGATGCCATGCCGGAGGGCGGTCGCATCACCATCGAGACGGCCAACAAGTGGCTCGACGTCCGCGCCGCCCGGGAGCGCGACCTGGAGCCGGGGCAGTTCCTCTCCCTGTGCGTCACCGATACCGGGACCGGCATGACGCCGGAGGTGATCGCCCGGGCCTTCGACCCGTTCTTCACCACGAAGCCCCTGGGCGAGGGCACGGGCCTCGGCCTCTCGATGATCTACGGCTTCGCCCGTCAGTCGGGGGGCCAGGTGCGGATCTATTCGGAGGTCGGCCAGGGCACGACGGTGTGCCTCTACCTGCCCCGCCACTACGGAGAGGCCGAGGCCCGCGACGGCGAGGCCGACCTCGCCCACGCGCCCCGGGCCGAGCAGGGCCAGACCGTGCTCATCGTCGACGACGAGCCCACGGTGCGGATGCTGGTGACCGAGGTGCTGGAGGACCTCGGCTACACCGCCATCGAGGCGGCGGACGGGGCGGCCGGTCTCAAGGTGCTCGAATCCGACGTGCGGCTCGATCTCCTGGTGACGGATGTCGGCCTGCCCGGCGGCATGAACGGCCGCCAGATGGCGGATGCGGGCCGGGTCGTGCGGCCCGGTCTGAAGGTGCTGTTCATCACCGGCTACGCCGAGAATGCCGTGCTCGGCAACGGATACCTTGAGCCCGGCATGCAGGTGCTGACCAAGCCCTTCGTGATGGAGGCGCTCGCCGGACGCATCAAGGAACTCATCGCCGGGACCGAAGGGGCGTGAATGGCCCGGCCCGCGACGTGGTAATCAACGGCTCGACCTGACGACATCCTCCGGCATCGGCACGCATGGAACCCCATACCGATCTCTGGCTGGCCGCGAGCATCGTGGCGATCTCGCTCCTGCTCTCGGCCTTCTTCGCGGGTGCCGAGACCGCCTTCACGGCGGCGTCCCGGGCCCGCATGCTGGCCCTGGAGAATGCCGGCGACGCGCGCGCGCGCCTCGTCAACGCCATCCTGGCGAGCCGCGAGCGCTTCATCGGCGCCATGCTCATCGGCTACAACATCGTGGCGATCGGCGCCTCGGCCTTCACCACCAGCGTGCTCACCACCCTCTTCGGCAAGAGTGGCGTCCTCTACGCCACCGGGGTGATGTCGGTCCTGGTCATCATCTTCGCCGAGGTGCTGCCCAAGACCCTCGCGATCAACAAGCCGGACAGCGCCGCCCTGGTCATGGCCCGGCCGGTGGCCTTCGCGGTGGCCCTGCTCGGGCCGGCGGCGCTCGCCATCGAGGCCCTGGTGCGTGGGATGCTCCGGCCCTTCGGCGTCCGGATCGGCGAGCGCCAGACCATTCTGTCGGCCACCGACGAGATCCGCGGCCAGGTCGCCCTCTTGCATCGCGAGGGCGGCGTGGCCAAGGCCGAGCGTGATATGCTCGGCGGTCTCCTCGACCTGTCCGACCTCACCGTCTCGGAAGTGATGGTTCACCGCACCAAGATGCGCACCATCGACGCCGACCTGCCCTCGGAGGAGATCGTGCGCGCGGTGCTGGCCTCGCCCTACACGCGCATGCCCCTCTGGCGCGGCACGACGGAGAACATCGTCGGCGTGCTCCACGCCAAGGATCTCCTGCGGGCGCTGGACGCCGCCGGCGGCGACGCCTCCGGTCTCAAGGTCGAGGCCCTGGCGCTGGAGACCTGGTTCGTGCCGGACACCACCTCCCTGCGCGACCAGCTGAAGGCCTTCCTCACCAAGAAGACCCACTTCGCCCTGGTGGTCGACGAGTACGGCGAGGTGATGGGCCTCGTGACCCTGGAAGACATCCTCGAGGAGATCGTGGGCGACATCGCCGACGAGCATGACGTCACCGTGTCCGGGGTTCGGCCCCAGGGCGACGGCTCGGTGCATGCCGACGGGAGCGTGCCGATCCGCGACCTCAACCGGGCGATGGACTGGGACCTGCCGGACGACGAGGCCACCACCATCGCGGGGCTCGTCATCCACGAGGCCCGGGCGATTCCCGATACCGGGACCGCCTTCAACTTCCACGGCTTCCGCTTTCAGGTCCTGCGCAAGGCTCGCAACCGGATCACCGCCCTTCGGATCACCCCCCTCGGTCCCGGTCCGCGCAAGGCGGAGCCGTGACAACCCATCGTCCGTAGAGATTTCGACGGACCGCGGGTGTCCAGATCTGCGTAACCCTGATCGTTTAGGATGGATTCGGACTCTGGAACGCTGTCCCGTAGAGGCGAGCGGCTTCCGACGATCGAACGCGTGAGGGGGGGCGGAACCGATCGATGCTGCTCGATGCCCCGACCCTCCTGCTCGTGACCGTGATCCTGACCTTCATGGTCGGAAGCCTGTTCCTGCTGTCCTGGAGCCAGGCCCGCCAGGTCCACGCCCTGGCGATCTGGGGCGTCGCCCACATCACCGGCGCGATGGCCTCGGCCCTGCTGTCCCTGCGCGGGATCATCCCGGACTGGGTCTCGATCGGGGTCGCCAACGGCGTGATGATCGGCGCCTACGGCCTGATCTGGACCGGGACCCGGGCGTTCGAGGGGCGGCGCACATGCCGCGCGCCGATCACGGTGTCGATCGCGCTCTGGGGGGCGAGCTGCCTGGTCCCGGCGTTCTTCGCCTCAGTTCCCGCCCGGGTGATGTTGGCCTCGAGCCTCGCCGGAGGCTTCTGCCTGCTGGCCGCTCGCGAGATCTGGCGAGCCCGCGCCGAACCCCTGGTGTCGCGCTATCCCGGGGTTGCCCTGTTGCTGCTCTACACCTCGGCCTACTGGATCCGCGTGCCTCTCGCGATCGTCGCGCCGCCGCAAACCATCCCGAATCCACTGCAGACGCCCTGGCTGACCATCCTGTGCCTTGCCGGCATGCTCTTCACCCTGGCGATCGCCTTCGTGTTCATGTCGCTGACGAAGGAGCGCGCCGAGCGCCTGCAACGGCTCGCCGCCGACACCGACGCGCTGACCGGCATCCTCAGCCGGCGCGCCTTCGTGGCCCAAGCCGAGGCTGCTCTGGCGGAGGGTGGTGCCGTCACCCTGCTCCTGTTCGACCTCGACCATTTCAAGCTGATCAACGACCGGTACGGCCACGCGGTGGGCGATGGCGTCCTCGTCGGATTCTGCCACACCGTGTCGGCGCTGCTGCCGGGTTCCGCGATCTTCGGTCGGATGGGCGGCGAGGAATTCGGCTGCCTCCTGCGCGGACTCGCCCCGGAGGAAGCCCTGGCCCAGGCCGAGTTCCTGCGCCGCGCCGTGGCTCGGATCGCCGTACCGGAACTGCCGCACCTCGCGATCGGCGTCAGCATCGGTCTGGCGGTGCCGGAGCAGGGCTCCGATGCCGCGGCGCCGGGACGCCGACTCGATGCCCTGCTCAGCCGCGCGGATGCCGCACTCTATCGGGCCAAGCGCAACGGGCGTGGACGGACCGAGCTCGCCTCGTACCCGCTGCGCCGGGTCGCCTGAGACAGGTTACGGCGCCTTCTGAGCCGGGGCGGGCGCCACGGCCGGAGCGGCCGCCGTGCGCTCGATCTTGGCCCCCTCGCGCAATTTCAGGATCAGGTCCTGCTGCGCCTTCCGAGTCAGGTACTGGTCCACCTGCTCCTTCATCTCATCGAAGGTCGGGACCGGCTTGGTGCGCTTCTCCTCGAGCTTGATCACGTGCCAGCCGAACTGGGTCTTGACCGGGTCGGAGACCTGCCCCGCATTCATCTTGAAGGCGGCCTCGGCAAAGGGAGCGACCATGCGCTCCTTGGTGAACCAGCCGAGGTCGCCGCCCTCGGTCTTCGAGCCGGGATCCTTCGACACCTCGGCCGCGACGCGGGCAAAATCCTCGCCGCCCTTGATCCGCGCGGCGATCTTCTTGGCCTCGTCCTCGCTCTCCACGAGGATGTGGCGGGCATGCACCTCCTCCTCGGGCTTCATCGCCTTGACGGTCTGGTCGTAGAGGGCCTTGGCGGCTTCCGGCGTCGCCGCCTTCTTGGCCTCGCGCTCCAGGTACTCGTCGAGGAGGAGCTTGTCCTTGAAGTAGGCGAGCTTGCGCTGGAAGTCCGGCGAATCACTGACCTTAGCGGCTTCCGCTGCCTGAGCCCCGACCTTGAGGTCGATCATGTAGTCGACGAGGAGCGACTTCTTCTGGGCGTCGTCGACACCGGGCAAGGAAAGGGCGGGATCCTCGGCCGCGATGGCGAGGTCTCCCGCGGTGATCGGGGCCCCGTTCACCTTCGCCACCACGGTCTCGGGAGCGACCGGGGCCGCAGCCGGCGCCGGAGCAGCCGGCGCCTGTGCCTGGGCCTGGGCCAGAGGCAGGCCGAGTGCCAGGGCAACGGCGCCCGTGCGCAGGAGGCTGGAGCGCGAAAGGGACTTGATCATCGTCATGGAGGCGTCCTTGGGAGCGCCGCCCACGTCCCGGCGCAGGTCCGGTCGGAGGTCGTCGCAGGGGCAGTCGAGAGAGGTGCGGCCGGGGGCCGCGGACTTTCCGCGTCATCAGGTGGCGCGTGCACTCCCCGATGGCAAGCACGGCCGCAGCATCGCACGGTCGAAATCCCGGCGCACGTGAGGCGCCTTCCCGCTGTCCATCTCCGTCGCTCCGACCGCTGCGTCGGGCGATCACGATGCGGGGAGATCCCCCGAGCGGCCGGGACGGGCGTGCCCGCATCCTCCGCATGAGGAGGGGGACTCGCGCAGGCGAGGCTTGCGCAGGCGAATCACGCCCCGGATCGAAACGCGACTCCTCCGCGTTGGCCGGACCAAAGCCGGTTCAGCGCCCCTCCGGGCGTGCGACCGCTCGGCGTTCTCCGTTCGCCCCGCGCTGACCTGGCCTCACCGATACCCCGGTGTGGACGTGGGCCGGCTCTTTCGGATGCGCCGGCCCGTGTTTACCTCTATAAGCCCGGCCAACATTCGCCTTCAGACTTTTCGATCGACCGTAGGTTCACGATGCTCGGTGCCCTCGCCAAGAAGATTTTCGGCTCGTCCAACGACCGGCGCGTGAAGGGCTATCGTCCCCGTGTGGCCGAGATCAACGCCCTGGAGCCGCAGGTCGCCGCGCTCTCGGACGACGATCTGCGGGCCCGGACCACGATGCTGAAGGCCGAGCTCGCCGCCGGCAAGACCCTCGACGACATCCTCGTGCCCGCCTTCGCCACCGTGCGCGAGGCTGCCAAGCGCGTGCTCGGCCAGCGGCACTTCGACGTGCAGCTGATCGGCGGCATGGTGCTGCACGAGAGCGGCATCGCCGAGATGCGCACCGGCGAGGGCAAGACCCTGGTGGCGACCCTGCCGGTGTATCTCAACGCCCTCTCGGGTCTCGGCGTCCACGTCGTCACCGTGAACGACTACCTCGCCGCCCGCGACGCGGAGTGGATGGGGCGGGTCTATCGCTTCCTCGGTCTCACCGTCGGCACCATCGTGCACGGCCTGGACGACGAGCAGCGCAAGACAGCCTACGCCGCCGACATCACCTACGGCACCAACAACGAGTTCGGGTTCGACTACCTGCGCGACAACATGAAGTACGAGCTCAGCCAGCTCTCGCAGCGCGGGCACAACTTCGCGATCGTCGACGAGGTTGACTCGATCCTGATCGACGAGGCCCGGACCCCGCTCATCATCTCTGGCCCGGTCGACGACCGCTCCGAGCTCTACGTCTCAGTGGACGCTCTGATGCCCCATCTGGAACGCGAGCATTACGACCTCGACGAGAAGCAGCGCACGGTCTCGCTGACCGAGAGCGGCAACGAGTTCGTCGAGGACCTCCTGCGCGGCGCGGACCTGCTGAAGGAAGGCGACCTCTACGACGCGCACAACGTCTCCCTGGTTCACCACGTGAACCTGGCGCTGCGCGCCCACACCCTGTTCACCCTGGACAAGGACTACATCGTCAAGAACGACGAGGTGGTGATCATCGACGAGTTCACCGGCCGCATGATGCAGGGCCGGCGCTACTCGGAGGGCCTGCACCAGGCCCTCGAGGCCAAGGAGCGGGTGACGATCCAGCCCGAGAACCAGACCCTGGCCTCGATCACCTTCCAGAACTACTTCCGCCTCTATTCCAAGCTCGCCGGCATGACCGGCACCGCCTCCACCGAAGCGGACGAGTTCGCGGAGATCTACAAGCTCGAAGTCGTCGACATCCCGACCAACAAGGAGGTCGAGCGCGTCGACGAGGACGACGAGGTCTACCGGACGGTGGGCGAGAAGTACGACGGCATCATCGCCGAGATCGAGAAGGCGCATGCGCGCCACCAGCCGATCCTGGTCGGCACCGGCTCGATCGAGAAGTCGCAGCACCTGGCCGAGATGCTGGTCAAGGCGGGCTTCCGCCAGCTCGACTACTCGGATCCCAACGCCCTGACCGACGTCTACGCCGCCGCGCGCGAGGGCCGGGTGACGAAGCGCTTCGCCGTGCTGAACGCCCGCTTCCACGAGCAGGAGGCCTACATCGTCGCCGAGGCCGGCGTGCCCGGCGCCATCACCATCGCGACCAACATGGCCGGCCGCGGCACCGACATCAAGCTCGGCGGCAACGTCGAGATGCGCGTGGAGAAGGAACTCGCGAACCTGCCCGAGGGGCCGGAGCGCGACGCGAAGATCGAGGCCATCAAAGCCGAGATCGCCGAGAACCGCGACAAGGTCCTGGCCTCGGGCGAGCCGGCCGACCCGGCCGCGGGCCGCAAGGTCGCCCTGCCGGGCGGTCTCTACATCATCGGTACCGAGCGCCACGAATCCCGCCGCATCGACAATCAGCTGCGTGGCCGCTCCGGTCGCCAGGGCGATCCGGGCCGCTCGAAGTTTTACCTGTCGCTCCAGGACGACCTGATGCGGATCTTCGGGTCCGACCGCATGGACGGCATGCTGACCCGTCTCGGCCTGGAGCAGGGCGAGGCGATCATCCATCCCTGGATCAACAAGGCGATCGAGAAGGCGCAGCAGAAGGTCGAGGCGCGCAACTTCGACATGCGCAAGAACGTGCTCAAGTACGACAACGTCATGAACGACCAGCGCAAGGTGGTGTTCGAGCAGCGCCGCGACTTCATGGGCCAGGAAAGCGTGCGCGAGACCGTGGACGAGATGCGCCACGGCGTCGTCGACGACCTCGTGGCGGTGCACGTGCCCGAGAACGCCTATGCCGAGCAGTGGGACATCGAGGGCCTGCGCGAGCGGGTCCAGACCGTGCTCAACCTCGACGTTCCGGTGGAGGATTGGGCGAAGGAGGAGGGCATCGCCGACGAGGAGATGCGCGACCGCCTGCGCCAGGCCGCCGACGAGGCCTATGTCCAACGCACGGAGAAGAACACGCCCGAGGTGATGACCTATGTCGAGAAGCAGGTGCTCCTGCAGACCCTCGACCACCTCTGGCGCGAGCACCTCGTCACCCTCGACCACCTGCGCCAAGTGGTGGGCTGGCGCGGCGTCGCTCAGCGCGATCCCCTCAACGAGTACAAGTCCGAAGCGTTCGAACTCTTCAACAGCTTGGTCGCCGCCTTGCGCGAGCAGGTGACGCAGCAGCTCTCGCGCATCGAGATCATGTACGAGGAGCCGCCCGCGGAGGGAGCCGACAACCTGTTCGCTCAGCCCGGCCTGCCGCCGATGTTCGCCCAGCACCTCGATCCGGTCACGGGCGAGAACGAGATGGCCGGCATCGGGTCCGGCAGCGACGGCGGCGCGGGTCCCGCCTACGGCTACGCCGCGCGCGAGATGGCCACGGACACCGCCGTCCTGGAGCGCAACCCGGACGATTCCGCCACCTGGGGCCGCGTCGGGCGCAACGAGCCGTGCCCCTGCGGCTCGGGCAAGAAGTACAAGCACTGCCACGGGACGCTGACGGCCTGAGCGTGCCGGCGATCGCCTACGGCATCGAGCCGGATCTCGACGCGGCGGAGTTCCGCCGCGTCCTGATCGAGTCGGGACTCGCCGTGCGCCGCCCCATCGACGACCCGTCGCGCTTGGCCCGGATGCTGGCGCAGGCCGACCTCGTCGTCACCGCCCGGCGCGACGGCGACCTCGTTGGAATCGCCCGTACGCTCACGGATTTCGCGTTCTGCGCCTATCTCTCTGATCTCGCGGTGAGCCGCTCGGCGCAGGGGTTCAGGATCGGCCGGGGCCTCATCGCCGCCACCCGCGCGGCGGTCGGCCCGCAGGTCTCGCTCCTTCTGACGGCCGCCCCCGGGGCCGTCACCTTCTACGATCAGATTGGGATGCCGCGGGTGGCGGATGCCTTCCGCTACAACCGCGAGGCCTGAACCCGCCGCCTCGAAATCGCCGCCCCTGCCCAGAAACGAACCCATTTGGTGGTCAAGCCATATGGATACGCTTGAGGGAGTGGAGCGAGACGGCATGCAGGAAATCCGATCGGCGACGACGCTGCCTCTACTTGGTCTTCTCCTGGTGACTCCCAGTCTCGGTGGTTGCAATACCTATACGGGTGCACCCACGGTGACAGGTTCGACGCTTGCAGCCAGGCCGGTGTCTGTCACCGATGAGGAGCGCGACTGTCTCGGTCGGGCGATGTACTTTGAATCAAATCGCAGCGACGCCGAAGGCCTGCTCGCCGTCGGCACGGTGGTGATGAACCGGCTGGAGGCCGCCGCCTTCCCGAACGGCGGGATCTGCGCCGTGGTCGGTCAGCCCCGGCAATTCGCCCCCGGCGTCCTGACGAAGACGATGGACGAGAAGAGCCTGCAGAAGGTCGCCGAGGTGACCGATGCCGTCCTCGACGGCCAGCGCCACCCCAAGGTCGGGCGGGCGATGTACTTCCACACGGCCGGCCTGCGCTTCCCCTACAACAACATGCACTATGTGGCGGTGGCCGGGGGCAACGCCTTCTACGAGAAGCGCAAGCCCGGAGCCGTCGAGCAGGCCACGCCGCCCGTGCCCGCCACTGCGCTCGCCTTCGCATCCGCCGAGGCCCCTGCGGCGCCGACGATGCCCGTGGTCGCGGCTCCGGTGACTGCGGCGGCCGCCGCCATCCCCGTCCCGGTCGAGACCGCGCCTGCTCGCACGACGATTCCCGCCGCCTCGGCGCCGGAGCATCATGCGGCCCCGATCCGTACGGCGCGAGCCACCGCCGCCGAGAAGCCCGCGGCTGCCGCCAAGGCACCGAAGGCCGCCCGCAGCCGTATCGCGCTGACGCCGGCTGCCCTGGCACCGGAGCCGCTGATCCCGCCGCCCGTCCTCAACTTGCCGAGGCCCTGAGCCGACACCAGGAACGCCGCGGCGAACCGCCGACCGGATCCTGACACGCTTCGCGTTCCGGCGGCCCGCATGCCGCTTTCGGTCGCGGGGACCAGCGGGGCCGCGACCCTATTTGGAATCGGACCTTCTTCTCACCTGCGGATCACGATGAACGTCCTTTGGCCGGTCGCCCACCTCGCAACGGCGTGCATGCGCGCGATCGTCCGTGCTCTCACCCAGGGCTTCGACGCGCTGACTGGGCCGGTGGGACGCCTGAACGATCGCGTCGAGGCTCACCTCCTCGATCGGACATCCCTGCTCAGGGCCCACTACGCCCGTCCCGGGCATCGGCGCGTCGCGCCGCTGCCCGGCCTCGGCGGCCCCATCGATCTGGCGCTGCGTGGCGGGATCCCCGAGACTGCCGCGAGCCGACCCACGGGGGCGATGGTGCCGCGGCCGTCGGCCGAGGTCTGAGCCTGTGGCTGCCCTCTAGCCCCGTCTGATCCACCTGCCGCGGTGCGTGCTTCGTCCGGAAGCCGGGAAGATTGCCCGCTACGGCCTTTCGGACGGGCAGGCCGCCCGGACGCGATCCTCTATACCGTCACCTGGGTCCCGACCTCGACCACGCGGCCGGTGGGGATCTGGAAGAAGTCCGTGGCGTCGTTGGCGTTCTTGGCCAGGGTGATGAAGATCCGATCCTGCCACAGGGGCATGCCCGAATGGGCGGCCGGGCGGATCGAGCGCCGCGACAGGAAGAACGACGTCGCCATGATGTCGAACTTGAAGCCCTGCTTGCGCAGCAATGTCAGGGTCCGGGGAATGTTCGGCGTTTCCATGTAGCCGAACTTCATCACGACCTTGTGGAAGTGGGGGCCGATTGGCTCGATGTGGATGCGGTCGGCTTCCGCGGCCCGAGGCGTGTCCACGGTCTCCACGGTGAGCACCACGTTCTTCTCGTGCAGCACCTTGTTGTGCTTGAGATTGTGCAGCAGGGCGGCGGGAGCGATGTAAGGATCGCTCGTGAGGAACACAGCCGTGCCGCGGACGTGATGTGGCGGGCTCTTCTCCAGCATGCTGACGAGCTCGGTCAGGGGGACGTCGGTCTTGCGGGTCTTGTTGATCAGGATGCCGACACCGCGCACCCAGGTCCACATCATGACGATCAGGGCGCCCGCGAAGAGCAGGGGCACGTAGCCGCCCTCGAACACCTTCAGCATGTTCGACAGCAGGAACAGGAACTCGACCGCCGCGAAGGGCAGGATCGTGAGCCCGGCGGCCCAGGGCGACCACTTCCAGGTCTTCCACAGGACCAGGAATGCGAGGCTGGCGGTGATCAGCATCGTGCCCGTCACGGCGATGCCGTAGGCCGAGGCCAGGGCCGCCGAGGAGCGGAACAGCACAGCCAGGATCACGACCCCGACCAGCAGCAGGGCGTTGATCTGCGGCAGGTAGATCTGGCCCGAATGCGATTCGGAGGTGTGGCGAATCTCGAGGCGCGGCAGCAGACCGAGCTGGATCGCCTGGCGCGACAGGGAGAAGGCGCCGGTGATCACCGCTTGGCTCGCCGTGACCGTTGCGGCAGTGGCGAGCAGCACCATCGGCAGCAGGCCCCATTCGGGCACGAGCTGGAAGAACGGGTCGATGGTGTCGGGCTTCGACAGCACCAGCGCCGCCTGGCCGAAGTAGTTCAGCACGAGGCAGGGCCCGACGAGGCCGAGCCAGGCGATCTGGATCGGGCGGCGGCCGAAATGCCCGAGATCGGCGAACAGGGCCTCGGCGCCCGTCACCGCGAGGAACACCGCGCCGAGGGCTACCAGGGCGCCCGTGCCGTGGCCGAGGAGATAGTGGACGGCGTAGTACGGGTTGAGGGCCCAGAACACGTCGGTGTTGGCGATGATATGGGGCAGGGCGGCCAGCGCCATCGCGCCGAACCATACCGCCATGATCGGCCCAAAGAAGGCTGCGACCTTGCTCGTGCCCCGGACCTGGATGAGGAACAGCGGCACGATGATCGCGATGGTGATGGGCAGCACGTAGGCGTCGAAGGCGGGCGTGACGAGCTTCAGGCCCTCCACCGCCGAGAGCACCGAGATCGCCGGCGTGATGATGGCGTCGCCGTAGAACAGCGAGGCGCCGAGCAGGCCGAACATGAAGACCACGCGCGAGCCGCCCAGGGCGGTTCGGGCAAGCGCCATCAGCGAGAGGATGCCGCCCTCGCCGTTGTTGTCCATCCGCATCAGGATGACGACGTACTTGATGGTGACGATGAGGACGAGCGCCCATAGGATCAGCGAGGCGACGCCGAGGACCTCCTCGCGCAGCAGGATGCCGTCGGCGCGCGCGGAGACCAGGGCCTCGCGGAAGGCGTAGAGCGGGCTCGTCCCGATGTCGCCGTAGACGACGCCGATGGAGCCGAGGACCAGGGTCCAGAGGCTCGCCGGCGCATGCGCACGCGCGGTCTCGGCGGCCCCATCGGCCACGGGAGGCGGGCTGCCGGCTCCCTCGGATTTGGCAGCGGGCGCGCTCGAAGGGGCGGTCTGCGTCATTCGGCTCGATCGAGGCTCGTTGCGAGCCCAACGTCTCGCGGCGCGGTTTCAGACCGCACGCGGGAACGCCGGGGCCGGTCCCGACGGTGTCGGGCGGCGGGGGACGGTTGCGTTCACGCTATCATGCGGCGCAGCACGCGAGAACGGTAACCTCATCGAAGGTCGCCGTTCCGTTGCAGCGGCTCACGCCGTCGTGAGCCGATCGCTACTCGGCGGCCGTGCGGGCACCGGAGCCGAAGCGGCGCTCGATGTAGTCGGTGACCACGGTCTCGAAATCCTTGGCGAGGGTCGGCCCGCGAAGGGTCATGGCCTTCTTGCCATCGATGAAGACCGGCGCGGTCGGGGTCTCGCCGGTTCCCGGTAGCGAGATGCCGATGTCGGCATGCTTCGATTCGCCGGGGCCGTTCACGATACAACCCATGACAGCCACGTTGAGGCCCTCGACGCCCGGATAGGACTTCTTCCATTCCGGCATCGAGGTGACGATCCAACTTTGGATGTCGCGGGCGAGCTCCTGGAACGTGGTCGAGGTGGTACGGCCGCAGCCCGGGCAGGCGGCGACGAGGGGCACGAAGGTGCGGAAGCCCATGGTCTGCAGGAGTTCCTGCGCGGCCTTCACCTCCACGGTGCGATCGCCGCCCGGCTCGGGGGTCAGGGAGTAGCGGATCGTGTCGCCGATGCCTTCCTGGAGCAGCACGCCGATGGCGGCGGAAGCGGCCACGAGGCCCTTCGAGCCCATGCCCGCCTCGGTGAGGCCGAGATGGATGGCGAAGTCCGAGCGCCGTGCCACCTCGCGGTAGACCGCGATGAGGTCCTGCACCGCCGAGACCTTGGCCGAGAGGATGATCTTGTCCTTGGACAGGCCGAGCTCGACGGCGCGCTCGGCCGAGGTGAGGGCCGATTGCACCATGGCCTCGCGCATCACCGCGCGGGCATCGATCGGACGAGGCGAGCGGGCGTTCTCGTCCATCAGGTGAGTGAGGAGGGCCTCGTCGAGGGAGCCCCAGTTCGCCCCGATGCGCACGGTCTTGTTGTAGCGGATCGCCTGCTCGATGATGGTCGAGAACTGCGTGTCCTTCTTCTCCTTGAAGCCGACGTTGCCCGGGTTGATCCGGTACTTGGCCAGGGCCTCGGCGCAGGCCGGATGGTCGGACAGGAGCTTGTGGCCGATGTAGTGGAAGTCCCCCACCAGCGGCACGTGCACGCCGATGCGGTCCAGGCGCTCGCGGATCTTCGGCACGGCGGCGGCCGCCTCGTCCCGGTCGACGGTGATGCGCACGAGCTCCGAGCCGGCGCGGGCGAGCTGGGCCACCTGGGCCACGGTGCCGTCGATGTCGGCGGTGTCGGTGTTGGTCATCGACTGGACGACGATCGGTGCGCCGCCTCCCACCGTGACCGCGCCCTCGCCGGATCCGATGGTGACGCCGACCGTGCGGTGCCGTGGGCTCGGGCCTGCGATCTCGGGGCCAGTGCCGCTGATCGGATTGACGGGGGTCGCGTCCATGATGTCCATCGTTGACTGTGCGCTCCGAGGAACGTCCGCCGGCGCGCGGGAGCCGCCGACCGGACCGGTCCGGGCCGGGGGCGGCGTGCCGATGCCGCAAACTCTACGCCCTCGATCGTTTAGCTGAGATGACGGCGGGCGGGCGTCAAGTCTGCTGCGTCACCGGGCATTCCGACGGCACAGCAAACACGCTGATCGTATTCGGCTCCTCCCATGTCCCATCTGGGCGGCGATGTCGAGTTTCGGGGCCGATCCGGGTGGCAGGGCTGCGTCGCGGACAGGGAACCGCTGCATCTTCCCGCCTGTTTGTGGCCTTGCGGCATCATATATTGCGCTGCAGCATAAATTTTGGGAGATCCGCATGCTTGATCCGCATCAGGAGCCGACGGCCGATTCGCTTATCGACGTTCCGGTCGAACGGGACCTGCGGATGCAGCCCGCCGCCAAGACCCGCGTGATGGCCGGTCCGCGTGCGGAGAAGACCGTGGCCCTCGCTCTTCAGGGCGGCGGCGCACACGGCGCCTTCACCTGGGGCGTGCTCGATGCGCTGATCGAGGACGGACGCCTCGGTTTCGAGGCGATCACCGGCGCAAGTGCCGGTGCGATGAACGCCGTCGTGATGGTCGACGGCTGGCTCGAGGACGGGCCCGAGGGCGCTCGCCGGGCCCTGGAGCGATTCTGGCGCGAGGTCAGCCTCGATGGCGACTTCTGGCCGGCCCAGCGCCGCGCCTTTAGCGGCCTGTTCGAGTTCTGGTCGAACAATCCGATCGCGGAGTTCTGGAGCCGGGCCCTGAAGACCAGCCCCTACACGTCGAACCCGCTGAACTACAATCCGCTCCGCAAGGTGCTGGCTGCCCAGGTGGATTTCGAACGCCTGCGCGCCGCCGAGACGGCGGCGGTCTTCGTCTCCGCCACCAATGTCTGGACGGGCAAGCTCGCGGTGTTCGAGCGCGAGGCGCTGAACGTCGATCACCTCATGGCCTCCGCCTGCCTGCCGACCGTGTTCCAGGCAGTGGAGATCGACGGCGTGCCCTACTGGGATGGCGGCTATCTCGGCAACCCACCGCTCTATCCCCTCTATCGGGGGGCCGAGACCCGCGACATCGTCCTGGTGCAGATCAACCCGGTGGAGCGCCGCGAGACCCCGCGCACCCCGCAGGAGATCCAGGATCGGCTCAACGAAATTACCTTCAACGCCAACCTGATGCGCGAGCTGCGCGCGATCGATTTCGTCGACCACCTCATTGCCGAGGGCGTGCTCGGCCGAGGCGAGTACCAGTCGCAGTACGTGCACCGCATCGACGGCACGGGGGCCCTCGACGAGTATCAGGCCTCGTCGCGCCTCGATGCCCGCTGGCGGGTGTTCGAGCGTCTGCGGGACAAGGGTCGTGGCGCGGCGCAGGCTTGGATCGCCGAGAATTACGAACAGATCGGCCGAACCTGCACCCTCGATCTGGAGGCGACCTACCGCTGATGCGCTTGCGCACACCGCGGCTGGATTAAGAGCAGCGGTTCGTGCGTTGATGCTCTTATGACGACCGAACCGAACCGGCCCGGCCCCACCGCCATCGTCGACCTGCTCGTGCCCCTCCGGCGCTACGCGCGGGCCCTGACGCGCGATACGCTGCGGGCCGATGACCTCGTACACGATGCTCTGGTGCGGGCCCTGGAATCGGGCCAGGCGGCGCGGCCGAACACCAACCTGCGCACCTGGATGATGACGGTGCTGCACAATGTCTTCATCGACGAGCAGCGCCGGAAGCGGGTCGAGGCCCGCCACGCCGACACGCTCGTGCAGATGAGCGAGGAGATGGCGCCCCCGGCCCAGGAGGCCCAGGTACGCCTCGCGCAGATCCGGCGCGCCTTCCTCACGCTGCCGGAAGAGCAGCGCGCCGCCCTCCACCTCGTCACCCTGGAAGGCATGGCCTATGCGGATGCGGCGGCTGTCCTCGGCATTCCCATCGGCACGCTGATGTCGCGCCTCGGTCGGGGCCGCGCCGCCCTGCGCGCCTTCGAGGAAGGCGAGCGCCAGGGGAGCGGTGTGGCCGAACGGCGCCAGCGCCTCGCGGCAGAGCGGCCACGCTTGCGCCTGGTCGCCCAGGGCGAGGATGACGCCTCGCTCCGAACAGGCCGCGCCGTCGGCGACACCTGAGATGTCTTTGAAGACCAGGACGGAGCGCCATCCCCAGGCCGATCCCTCCTCAGCGCGGCCGGGACTCCTTGTCCGGGGACGCGCCCCCTGTATCCGACCGGAGCCGACGCCATGGACCAGACCGCGATGATCGATCCGATCACAGAGAATGACCTCACCGCCTTCGTGGATGGCCAGCTCGACGGGATGCGCCGCCTCGACGTGGAGGCCCACTTGGCGCGCAACCCCGAGACCGCCGCGCAGATCATGGCCGAGCTGCATGACCGTGACGCGCTCCGGCAGGCCTTCGCCATCCATCCCGGCTCCGGACCCGAGCGTAACCGGGCCGCCGCACGGCGCCTCGACCGGACCTTGGCCTGGCGCCGATTCGGCGACCGCCTGCGCCGTGCCGCGGTGATCGCGCTCCTCGTCGGCACCGGCTGGCTGGCCCATTCCGACGGGCCCTTCCTGGGCGTGCCTGACACATTCGCTTCCCCCGTCGATCCGGCCCTGGTGGCCGATGCCCGCCATGCCCGCGAGGCGGCGCAGGTTCGCGCCCGCATCGCGGCGCAACGGGGCGATCAGGCTCAGGCCTATGACCGCGCCGGCATCGCCGCCGCCACCGGCATCGCGCTGCCTGACCTTCCGGCGGACTGGACGGTGCGCGACGTGCAGATCGTGCCGGCCCGCAACGGCACGGGCATCGAGGTGATGATCGACGCCGGCACGCTCGGCGAGGTCTCCCTGTTCGCCACACGCAGCCTCGACGGTCACGTCGCCCCGAGCGAAGTGACGCGTCCCGGCGACGGCGAGACGGCCTACTGGACCGCCGGCCACTCGGCCTACGCCCTCAGCGGAGGCCGCGACCATGCCGGCCTCGAATCCGCGGCGCGCAGTCTCGCCGGCCGGTCCGCGACGAAGCTCTGAGCGATCGTCGCGCCGGTCCGGCGTCGGCATCGTCCGGCGCATCGACCTCCTGGTCGATGCGAGACGGCCAAGCCTGATCGTTCCCTCGTCCAGCATTTTCCGAGGGTCTGAAGGAAACATCCAAGGCGATTTCGTCAGCGTTCAGACGAACCGTGCCATAGGCCTGTTGTATAGAAGCCCTATACTCCAGTGGCACCTGCTCTGTGCTGACCTCTGACGTCGAGACGCCGATGGCCCGCCTGTTCCAGACACTGATGTTCCTCGTCGCCCTACCGGCCGGGATCGCTCCGATCTCGGTTCTGGCGGAGGAGACTGCGCAGAAACCGACCTCGGCCCCCGCCGTCGGTGCCACGCCCCTGACACCCGGCAAGGCAGCCCGGGTCCCCTACCTGTCCGACGCGCAGGCGCCCGACACCGTGGCGATCCTCGGGGCCCCGCCACGGGGTCAGTCGGCAGCCGAGGCGGCGGACAAGGCCGCGTTCGTCGCCACCCGGTCCCTCAAGGGAACGCCGCGCTGGACCCTAGCTACCACCGATGTCGCCGATGGTGCCTCGGCGATCCTCGACGATTTCGCCTGCGTCATCGGCCAGCGCATCGAGCAATCTCGGGCGCCTGCCCTGATGACCCTTCTGGAACGCGCGCGTCTCGACATTGCTCAGGCCACGCGCGGTCCGAAGCTGCATTACCGCCGCTTGCGTCCCTTCGTCGGCAACGATGCGGAGATCTGCGTCGTGCGGACCTCTGAGCTGGGCAATGCCTTCAGCTTCCCCTCGAGCCATGCGACCCAGGCCTGGACCTACGCAGCGATCATGGCGGCGCTGATGCCGGAGAAGACGACGCAGTTCTTCGTCCGTGCCCGCTCGTACGGCGAGAGCCGTGTCGTCTGCGGTTTGCATTGGGCCAGCGATATCGAGGCCGGGCGCACGGCCGCCAGCGCCGTCTTTGCCGCCTTGCAGGGCGATGCCGGCTTCCGAGCCGACCTCGACAAAGCGCGCATCGAGCTCGGCAAGCTCAGGACGGCCGGTGGTCAGGCTCCCGACCAAGCCGTCTGCGCCCGTGAGGAGGCCGCAGCCCGCGAGCCGATCCTGTAGGCAGTCCCTTCGCCAGCCCGTTCAATCTCCCACCGGACGGGTCGGCCGCACGTTGTCCTGCGCTAACTCCGACCCTACGCTGGCCCCGACATCGAGGGAGGAGACTTGGTCTCCTGGGAGAAGCGTGTGATCCGCCTTTGAGGAATGGCCATTTCGGCGACCCGCGGAACGCCTGCGACAACGAAGTAGCTGCGGCCCGGCCGATCGCCCGGTCGGACCGCGTCGAGAGTTTTCCCGTGAAACGTTAACGATGTTTCCTCAGGATTTCGTCACCGTTCCGGTCTGGGTACGCCTCCGGCGCCCGGCCAGCATGTTCAGCCCCTCGACGCCCGCCGAGAAAGCCATGGCGGTGTAGATGTAGCCCTTCGGCACGTGAGCACCGAAGCCCTCGGCGATCAGTGTCATGCCGATCATGATGAGGAAGCCCAGCGCCAGCATCACCACCGTTGGGTTGACGGCGATGAACCGCGACAGTGGATCGGCGGCCAGCAGCATCACGGTCACGGCGGTGACGACGGCGATCACCATGATGGGCACGTGCTCCGTCATGCCGACCGCCGTGATGATGCTGTCGATGGAGAAGACGAGGTCGAGGACGAGGATCTGGCCGATAGCCGCGGCGAAGCCGAGCCGCACGGCGCTGCTCCCGGGCGTTTCCGGCTCCGGATCGACGGTGTGGTGGATCTCCTTCGTAGCCTTCCACAACAGGAAGAGGCCACCGGCGATGAGAATGAGATCGCGCCAGGAGAAGCCCTTGCCGAACACCTCGAAGACCGGCTGCGTCAGGGCGACGATGTACGCGATGGTGGCGAGCAGGCCGAGGCGCAGGATCAGCGCGAGGCCGATGCCGATGCGTCGCGCCTTCTGCTGGTGCTCGGGCGGAAGCTTGTTGGTCAGGATCGAGATGAAGATGAGGTTGTCGATGCCGAGCACGACCTCCATCACCACCAGGGTGGCGAGGGCCGCCCAGGCGGTCGGGTCGCTGGCGAGTTGAAGCAGGCTGTCCACAGTGGCCTCGTCGAGTCAGTCAGGGCCGCTCCCCCCGAACGGCGTCGCGCCGGGAGCAGGGATGAAGAGGGACGGGGCCGGTCCGGCCCCGGATTCGGCTCGGTCAGGCCGTCAGGCCAGGGCTGCTCGCGGCAACACCCGGCCGGTCGGCCGGCGCCGGGCTGAAGATCCGCACCGCCTTCGGCACCACCTTGAAATGGGCCGGCGTGTAGGTCGACAATTCGCCGTCGGTGTTCACGGGGCGCGGCTTCTTGGTCTTCACCACGATCTCGGTGGTGCTGAAGGCTCGCACGTCGGCCGCCTTGCCCTGGGTGCCTCTGCGCAGGGACGGCAGGAGCATCAGCAGCCGCCACCAATGGGCGACCTCCAGGCTGTAGAAGTCGAGCTTGCCGTCGTCGACGGTGGCCGTCTCCTCCACGGTCATGCCACCGCCGTAGTGACGCCCATTGCCCACCGACACCTGGATGGTGCGTACCGTTTCGGTCTGACCATCATGCTCGATGTAGACGGTGAAGGGCCGCATTCGCCGCAGCACGCGAACCGCTGCGATGCCGTAGCCGAGGGTGCCCCAGGTCTTCTTCGATTCTGCCGTGAGGTCACCGGCCAGATCCGCCGAGAAGCCGATGCTGGCGACGTTGAAGTAGTAGTGTCCGTTGACACAGCCGAGATCGGCCGGACGCGCCTCCGCGCTGGTGATGAGGCGAGCGGCCTCCACCGGGTCGACCGGGAGACCGAGGGAGCGGGCGAGGTCGTTCGCCGTGCCGAGGGGCAGGATGCCCAGGGGCAATCCTGTCTCGACCAGAGCAGGAGCGGCTGCGTTGAGGGTGCCGTCGCCGCCGCCGAGGATGACGAGATCGCAACCCTGCGCGTGGCGCTTGATGACGGCAGTGCAGTCGGCGTCACCTGGCGGCTCGAAGGGTTCGATCCCCCCGGCACGCAGGACGTCACGAACTTCGTCGAGGGAGAAGCTGCCGTTGCGGGCCTTCGGATTGACGAGGAGGAGCGCCTTGCGGGAATGCGTGCTCATCGGAAGCCTCCGATTCGGCGCGCATCAGGCTGGCGATGAGAGAACGGGAGACAACGAGGGACCATGAGGTTCGACACCCTCCGGTGCGTTCGCGCCGCGTCAGCGCAAAAGCATGGAAGGGTCCGACATCACGGTCAACGCCTCGACCGCCAGAGGGGCCCGGACCCGATCCACAAGGTGGGTTCAGGCTTGGCAATGACAAGAGCCGTTCGGCACAAGAGTCCGTGCTGCGGCCCATGCGTCCGTGCCGTGGTGCGTCCCCGCAATCCTCGCACTCGTCCACACTTCGGAATCCGCGCCGAACCGTTGCGCGCGTATTCAGGGAAACTTAGCGGGCACGCCCGACGTTTCACTCCGGTCGATCGGTCCCGCACGTGCTTTTCCGAAACCCCGGCCGCGACCCCGGTGATGATGCCATGCACCACGGTCCAAGCTCCAACGGAACCGGTCTTGTCCGACTTGGCTTCGCGTCGTCCGTCGCGTTGATGAGCGTTGCTCTGTCCCTCGGAACGGCGCAGGCTCAGACACGCCCGGGGTGGGTCGACCCGCCGGCTCGACAGACCCTGAAGCCCGGCACGGACAAGGTCGTCGGCGAGACGCCGTCGCTCGAGAAATCCGCCTCTGAGAAGCCGGAGGCCGAGAAGCCCATGGCGGAGACGCCCGCGACGGCCAAGGCGCAGGCGGACGGTCAGGCGGCTCAGGACGCGGCGCGTGCCGAGCGGACGCCGATGGCCTCGCACCGGCGTCGCGTGGCGGGATCCGGCGACGGCCGCCGTCCGGCGACCCGCGAGGGACGCGCTGCACCGGAGCGCCTGCATATCCGCCCACGCCTGGCCGACACCCCGATGGCCTCACCGGCGGCAGCGGACGCTCGCTTTCCCGAATGGGCCGCCGCCGCAACGCGCCTGACCGACCGCTACCTCGACACGGTCTCGGCCTCCGGGGAGGCGATGGTGGCTGCCGCGCCGCGGTTCTATGCCGAGCGGGTACGTTTCCACGGTCGCATCCTGTCACTGGCGGCCCTCATCGCCGAGAAACGCCGCTTCGTCCGGCGCTGGCCCGAGCGGCGCTACGAAGCGCAGGGTGGAGCGACCCGAACGGCCTGCAATGCGGTCAGCGCAACCTGCATCGTCCACACCACCTTCGACTTCCGCGCCGACAATCCGGCGCGTGGCGTGCGTTCGCAGGGCGTGTCCGAACTCACCCTCACCATCAGCTTCGCCGGAGAGCGCCCGCTGATCGTCGCCGAGTCGAGCCGCGTGCTGCGCCGCTATGGTGCAGGGCCGCAGAGCGCTATAGCGAATGCGCAGCGCGGTGCCTGAGGTCGGCCCGTCGCGATCGGTGCGTCATACCCGGAGTTGTGCGCGTCTTGGATGATCGAAATCCACCCTCGCCGGTACCGGGTGACGCGCGACGGGACGGGACGGCCTCGGAGCGTGAGGCCTTGCGCCTGCGCATCGCTCAAGCGGTCGCGCAGGCGGGTACCTACCCGGTGGCCGAGCGCACGCTCGCCCTCCTGGCGGAGGCGGCCCTCGTGCCGAGCGCGGAGTCTCCTGGGTACCGTGTCATCGACCGGACGGGCGCACCACGTCACGTCAGCGAGGCGGACGGGACCCTCGTCCCGATGGATCTGTCGGCCTTGCTCGCGGAATTCCGCGACCGGCACCCCGCCCTGTTCCGGCCGATCCCTGAACCGGACCCTGCGCCCGCGCCGGAACCCGTTCCAGCGGAGGATTTCCGAACGGCAACGGCACGATTCGTCGAGTCGCAGTCGGTCCTGGCGCGGTCCCTGGTCGCGCGCTCGGCCACCCGCAGCCGTGCCCTCGCCACCGCCCTGTCCGGCCGCCTCGCGACACTCCGGCGCAACGGCGTCGCGTCTTCGTTGCCAGAGCCGCCCGCGCCGGGGTCCGCGGCCGCCCCTGCCGAGCCGAGCCGGGCCGGTCTCGTCGCGGGCCGCGTCCGAGAGGGAGCGCAACGCGTCGGCGGTTATGCCCGCGGCCGCCTCGCCGACAGCGCCTCGCGGCTCGGCGAAGTCGCCCGTGATCGCAATGTGATGCGCGATGCCCTATCCCGGCGCGCCCTCCCGATCGGGCTCGGAGCCGCGGCACTCGTGGCTCTCCTCGCCGTCTTCGGAGGGCGGACGCCGCAGGAGGCCGCTTCGCCGGACGCCGGGGGAGCGGCTCAATCCCCGTCGCAGGCCGCGTCCACCGCGGCGCCGCCGAGCGCACCCGACATGAGTCCGGCCCCGCCGGAGGAAGCGCCACCGAAACAGGCCGTGGCCAACGAGATCAGCGGTCCGGTGGAGGTCATCGACACCGCGACCCTGCGTGTCGGCGGCAAGCTGATACGTCTCTTCGGTGTGGAGTGGGTGCGCGGCGGACAGGCCGACGAACTCACCCGCTACCTCGCCGGCCGTACCGTCACCTGCCAGCCGGTGGCCGGCAGCGAGGCCCGCCTGTGCGCGGTGGATGGGCGCGATCTCTCCGAGGTGGTGCTGTTCAACGGCGGAGGCCGCGCCTCACCCGAGGCGACGCCCGACCTCGTGGCCGCCGAGGACCATGCCCGCGCCGAGCGCCTCGGGGTCTGGGCACGCTGATACCCTGAGCTCGGTCATTTCGGCGCCGCAGGAGGCACCGAACACCCTTGCGTCGCATCATCCGGCCGGTCTCAATGCCGGCGGGATCGCCGGGGGAACGAGGCATGGATTTCTCTGTGGGCGTGAGCGTCGCGGCGGTGGTGCTCGTGGTACTCGTCGTCGTGACCCTCGGGATCGGCATCAACATCGTGCCGCAGGGGCACGTCTACACCGTGGAGCGGTTCGGCAAGTATCACCGCAGCCTGGAATCCGGCCTGGGCCTCATCGCTCCCTATGTCGAGCGCATCGGCCGGCGGGTGAACGTGATGGAACAGGTCATCGACGTTCCGAGCCAGGAGGCCTTCACCCGCGACAATGCCGGTGTGCGGATCGATGCCGTTGTCTTCTACCAGGTCCTCGATGCGGCTAGGGCTTCCTACGAGGTCTCCGACCTCGAGGTCGCGATGATGACCCTGACCATGACCAACATCCGCACGGTGGTCGGCTCCATGGACCTCGACCAACTCCTG
Source organism: Methylobacterium sp. Leaf125 (assembly GCF_001423085.1). Lineage (GTDB taxonomy): Bacteria > Pseudomonadota > Alphaproteobacteria > Rhizobiales > Beijerinckiaceae > Methylobacterium. The sequence continues at coordinate 459,284 of NZ_LMNU01000001.1, forward strand.
TCGCACCGCGACGAGATCAATGAGCGCCTGCTGCGGGTGATGGATGCCGCGGCCTCGCCCTGGGGCGTGAAGATGACGCGTATCGAGATCAAGGACATCGTGCCGCCCGCCGACCTCGCCGGCGCGATGGCGCGCCAGATGAAGGCCGAGCGCGAGAAGCGCGCCTCCGTGCTGGAGGCGGAGGGGCACCGGCAGGCCGAGATCCTGCGCGCGGAGGGGCGCAAGCAATCGGCGATCCTGGAGGCGGAAGGGCGCAAGGAGGCAGCCTTTCGCGACGCGGAGGCGCGCGAGCGCGGGGCGGAGGCCGAGGCGCGGGCGACCCGACTCGTCAGCGAAGCCATCGCCAAGGGCGACCTTGCGGCAGCGAATTTCCTCGTGGCGGAGAAGTATGTCGATGCGGTGAAGGCCATTGCCACCGCGCCGAACCAGCGCGTGGTGGTGGTGCCGATCGAGGCGGCAGCCCTGGCCGGCACCCTGGGCGGCATCGCCGAGATCACCCGCAGCGTCTTCGGCGAGGGGGCTCCTGCCCGGAAGAGCGGGGGCCTGCCCCCGAATGTCGACGGGTCGGGGCGATGATCGCATCGTTCGTCGACGCGATCGGCCCGGCCTGGACCTGGATCCTCGTCGGCCTCGTGCTGATGGGAACCGAACTCGTCGCCTCGGGGGTGTTCCTGCTCTGGCTCGGTCTCGCAGCCGTGGTCACGGGGCTTCAGATTCTCCTCGTCCCAATGCCCTGGCAGGGACAGCTGCTGCTGTTCGCCGTCCTATCGGTCACCTTCGCGGTGGTCGCGAGCCGCCGGGCCAAGGCCGGTCCGAACGCCCTGAATCAGGGCGCACGGGGTCTTGTCGGGCGGGACTATCCCCTGGTGGCACCGATCGTCGCCGGGGAGGGACGTATCCGCGTCAACGACACCCTCTGGCGCGTCACCGGCCCCGATGCGCCGCTGGGTGCCCGGGTGCGGGTGACGGGTGTGGAGGGCACGCTGCTCACGGTCGTGTCGGTATAGGCACCGTCCGCCCCAAGGGGATCGCACTGCTGGCCTTCACGAATCGGCGCGCAATTGAGACAGGGAACCGCTTCTCCGAGAAGCAGCTCTGCTGTCTTGCCGGTGCTGCGCCGCAAGCCTGTAATCGGAGCTTTCATGAGTAACTTGAAGTTTGGGACGAGCGGATTGCGGGGGCTGGTCACCGACCTGGTGGGCTGGCCGAGCTACGCCTATGCGAGCGCCTTCTTCCGCTCCGTCGCCGAGACGACCAGCACCGATCGCACCGTCCTGATCGGGCGGGACCTGCGCGACAGCAGCCCCGGCATCGCGGCCACGGTGGCGGCCGCCGCGGCGGGCGCGGGCTTCACGGCCATCGACTGCGACGCGCTACCGACCCCGGCCCTGGCTCTGGAAGCGCTTCGGCGCGGCGTCTGTGCCGTGATGGTCACCGGCAGCCACATTCCGGAGGACCGGAACGGCCTGAAATTCTATCGGCCCGACGGTGAAATCACCAAGACCGATGAGGCTGCGATCCTGGCGGCCCTCGGCGACATCTCGACGGAAGGCACCATGGCGGCGGCCGATCCCGCTGTGCCGGAGTCCGGCGCGGTGGACCACTACCGGCGGCGTTATTGCGAGGCCTTCGCAACCGACATCCTGGCTGGCCTCAGGATCGCGGTCTACCAGCAGAGTTCCGTGGCGCGCGACCTGCTCGTCGAACTGCTGACGGCGCTGGGCGCGGACGTCACCCCGATCGGGCGCGCGGACCGCTTCGTTCCGATCGACACGGAGGCCCATCGACCAGAAGATATCGCCTTCATCCGCGATGCCATGGCGTCCGGCGACTTCGACGCCCTGGTGACGACCGATGGCGACGCGGACCGGCCGCTGGTCGCGGATGCCGCCGGACGAATCCTGCGGGGGGATGTCCTCGGGCTGATCACGGCGCGATATCTCGGCGTCGACACCGTCGTCGTGCCCGTCACGGCCGGCTCGGCCATCGAGCACGCAGGCGGATTCCGGCGGGTGCTGCGCACCAGGGTCGGCTCGCCCTACGTCATCGCCGGTATGGCCCAAGCGGAGACGGAGGGCGCCGACGCCGTCGTCGGCTTCGAGGCCAATGGCGGCTTCCTGCTCGGTTCGGACGTGACCCTCGATGGCCGAACCCTGCCCGCGCTGCCGACACGTGATGCGATGCTGCCGATCCTGGCAACTCTGGCGGCGGCGCGCAAAGCCGGGATGTCGCTCGCGGACCTCGTCGTGTCCCTCTGCGTGGGCGAGACGGCGAGCGACCGCCTGCCCAACACGCCGGCCGAGAAGAGCGGTGCCTTCCTGCAGCAGCTCAGCGAAGCGGCGTATCGGCGGGAGTTCGTCCGGCCGATCGGTGAGCCGCGCGCCATCGACGCTCAGGATGGCGTCAGGATGGAGCTGGATGGTGGACGGACCATCCACTTCCGCGCGTCCGGCAATGCGCCTGAGCTGCGCTGCTACGCCGAGGCGGGAACGGCCGGAGAGGCTGAGGATCTGGTCCGCTGGGGATTGGCGGCTGCGGCGGCCGCGATGAAGATGGACGTGCCGGGCTCGGATCCAACGTCGCCCTGAGCGGCGTTCGGACCCTGAAGGTGAGGAGCCGCCGGTGCGACCCGACGGCGTCGGTGCGCCGGGGCCGCGAGCCTCGGCCTCATCCGAACGCGCCCACCTCGTGCTGGATCATGCCCGAGATCTCGCGCACCCGCTGGAAGCTGCGCCGGATCGGCTCGAACAGCGTCTTGTGCTCGGCCTCGTAGGTGCCGACGTCGCGCGGCCCTGCCGGCTCGCCGAAGTTCAGGCCGAGGGTCGGATCCGGGGTGATCGGGAAGATGTCCTCCAGCAGCGTGAGGCAGCCGTCGATATCGAGGCGCAGGAAGCGCTCGATCAGCGCCTCGCGGCTCACGCCCGATTGCGGGCGGAAACCCGGGATGTGCACGGCCAGGAACCAGATCCGGTGGATCAGCGCGAGGCGGATCGCGTGCAGCAGGGTCAAGCGGGCGGACATCCGGCCGAGGTCGGGAGCGGCGACCTGCAGGTTGAGCCAGTCGCAGGTGAAGCGGCCGAAGAGGTGGCGCAGGTCGGGGGCGAGCCGCAGCCGATCGAGGGCGTTGGCGATCACCACGAGTTCCTCGCGCCGGCCGTCGCGCTGGGTGCGCCGGGCCCGCTCCAGCCACACCGCCGGGTCGAGCGTGTCGATATACGCGCGCAACACGTCGAGGTCGGAGACGCTGGCTGCGTGCTGCACCAGGCGGAAGGCCCGGGAGAAGCGCACGGAATCCCGGCGCATGTCGCGGAACAGGTCTGGGGTCCGGCCCGCCGCACGGCCGACGCCGTGCAGGGAATTGGCCAGGAAGCCGAGCTGCTGCAGGATCGCGTTGTTGGGGATCGCCCGCATCTGGCGCGGGTGGGTGATCATGGTCGGGCCGCCGCCGTCGGTCTGGCGGGCGACGGGCCGGGAGCCCGTGCGGTCGAGGAGGCTCGGGCCGAAGGTCCCGAGCAGGGCGGCGTAGCCGGGATCGTCGACCAGTGCCTCCATGTCCTGGCGCACCACGGTGAAGAACTCGGCGGCGAAATCCGCTTCGGCGTAGATCGGGTCGTCGGTCTCGTCGGCCCCGCTGGCGGGATCGGAGAGGACATAGTCGGCGAAGCTGTCGTCGTCGGCGACATCGAAGGCGAAGACGTGCTCGGCGATGCGCTCCACCGTGGCCTCGGCCAGGGGCAGGGTCCCGAACATCAGGTAGCCGTCCGAGCCCTGGAAGCTCGATTCGAGGCGGACCCGGATCCCGGCATTCCGGTTGCGTCGACGCGAATCCTCCGGGGCGAGATAGGCCAAGCGGTCGCGCAGAGAGCTGGGATGCGCGCCCCGGCCGATGGATTCGCCGTGTGTGTCGAAGATCGCGAGCTCCACGCCCGTGAGATCGTTCTGCACCATCAGCTCGGTGATGCGCAGGCGCAGGCGCTCGATCCAGAAGCTCGCCGCGAGCTGACCGACATAGCGCCCGGAATCGGAGTACCCGAACTGCACGGTCAGGCGTCCGATGCGCTTGAGATATTGCCGCCAATGCGGGTTGCGGAGCGCATCGTCGAGGACCCGGATGCCCTGTTCGAGGGCGCTGGCCGTCTCGAACAGCGGCGTGATCTCGACCCTGTCGGCGATGCCGTAGTGGCGCGCCAGCCAGAGGGCGGCGAGCAGGGTGTAGCCGGTCTCGGTCTCGGCGATCAGGAAGCGGACCGGGTGGGTGCCGTCCACGTGCTTGAGAATCTGGGTGATCGTCATCATCAGCCGGGCGGCCGAGGCCCGCTCGGCGGCGAGCGCACCGAAATCCACGTCCACCGCCTGCACGTCGTTGAGCAACGCGTGGATGGTGGCGAGGTGCGAACGGCGCTGGGCGGCGTCCGTGGGCTCGCCCTCGAGATCGATGACGCGCCGCACCGCGTTGTGGATCTGGCTGGCGTTCAGCCGGAAATGCGGCAGGGCGTTCGAGAGACCGTGGGTGGCGATGCCGGACCGCAGCAGGGCGATGCTGCGCTGGTCCGCCTCGGATTCGGTCGCCCCGAGGGCCCCCGCGAGCCCGGCCAGGATCGCGCTGGAATCGGTCTGAGCCCGTTCGCGCTCGATGATCAGGGCGAGGGCGAAGCGGTGCACCGCTTCCAGGGACGGCTTGGTTCCGAGTCGGGGCGCGACGGCGAGCTGGCGGTTCACGGCGGCGAGGGCACTCCCAGTGAGGTCGCGCACCACCTGGGTCGCGGGAACCTGAGGTAGGTGCCGCATGACCCGGTCGAGCTGCATCCGCTTCGATTCCAGGCGATAGCGCAGGGTGTCCCACCAGCCGATATCGGTGCGCCCGTCGGTGTCGCACCCGACCCAGCTCGCGATCGCGAAGGGTTTCGGGACGAGCTCCGTCCAGCGGTCGGGCCAGCGCGCCCGTGCCGCATCGAGGAGTGCGGCGTTGAAGCCGTCGACGGCGGTACGGCCGTGATTGGCCGCGATGCAGGCCTGTTCGAATTCGTCGTCGAGGCTGATGTTCGGGTCGGGGCGGGTCGAAAGGGCGGCCGCGCGCGCGAGCAGCGGCTCGCGGGCGGTGCCCTCGGCCTGACTCGCCGCCTGTGCGATCAGGGCGGCGACGGCGCGCGGCATCCCGAAGGTCGGATGGGCGGTGAAGACCACGGCGAAGCCCGTGCGGCCGACGAGGTCCCGGAAGGTCTCGAAATCACCCTGGCGCGCGGGCACCGCCGCCACGAGACGGGCGGCCATCCGGCTGTCGGGCGCCGACACCGCATCCCGGTCCAGACCCACATAGGCGCGCAGGCGCTCGGCGCGGGACGCCAGGGACTGGGATCGCAGCCGCGGAAACAGCGCGTCGAGGTCGTCCTCGCCGATCTCGCCCCGGTCGAAGCGCCGGGTGATGGCGAGCGTCACCGCGAGCACGGGATTGCGGAACGGATCCTCCGCCGCCTGCTCGCGGGATTCCTCGATCAGCCGCAGCAGGTCGCGCTCCAGGCTCTCCGCCCCCTGCTGATCATGGCCGGGGTCGTGGGCGGCATCGGCCGGATTGAGGTCATGCATGCGCATTGATCGACCTTGTGGTTCGGGAGCGGGCTATGGCGTCATAAGCTATGCGGACGACGCCGATGCGTCGGACTTGCGCGGAATCCCCGGCCATCGACACGGAAAGAGGGCCATGCCCGGAGTCACATGGTCCATCTCTGCACCGGTCATGCCTCCACCGGTCATGCCTGAACAGGTCACGCCTGCCCGGCTCATGTCTGACCTCCCCGGCCCTGGGGATATCCCGCCGCGTTCGAGCCGTTACTTCTGACATCGTCCCTCGACGACGCAAGGACCGTTCCGACGCGGCGTGGCGGTTCGCGAAAGCGCCGGGGGAGGATGCAACGCGGCGCGTCCTGGGCTAACGCTGGACCCGGCATGGAAACACTCCTGATCCTGGGGGCCCTGGGCGTCCTCCTGTTCTCCGGCTTCCTCGTGGCCCTTCAGCTCAGGCGGGGGCGCCGGCCCGAACTGCGCATGGCGCGCGAGGAAGACCTCGTGGACGAGGCTGACGGCGAGGATCTGCTGATCCGCAGCCTCGAGCCGCTGCGCCCCAGTCCCATCGACCGCAGCGCGACCGTCCTGGACATCGAGCCGGAGCGGCCGCTCGCGGTTTCGGATGAGGATCCGGCCCGTGGGTTGCCGTCGCCCGCCCGTCCAGATCCGCATCGAGAACGAGAGCTCCGCTGATGGTGTGCTCCCGCACGCGCCGCTGGCAGACCCTGCAGCCCATGGCGTCCCTGTCCCTCCTGGCGCTGATCGTCGCCGGCCCGGTTCAGGCTCAGGTGTCCGAGGTGGCTCCTGAGTCCGAGGAACCGGCCGGAGTGCCGTCCCCGCGCCGGGTCGCCCCGAAGCCCAAGCCCAGATCTGAGCTCAAGCCTCGATCTGAGCCCAAGTCCAAGCCAAAACTTAAGGCCAGTCCCGAGCCCACACCTGCGGCGCAACCGGCGGCCGAGGCGCCCACGACCGTTCCCACCGCTCCGGAGCCTGCCCCCGTCGCCGCTCCGATGCCGGCCGCTAACCTGCCCGGCCTGACCGTACAGTGCGAGGTTCGGGCGGCGGTCTACGAGGGACCGAAGGACTTCGTGGTCTGGGTGACCCGCACGGGGGCGGTCGTCGTCGAGAATCCGCTCCGCCCGCTCACGCCGGAGACGACCCGGGTCCTCGAGGTCGTCATCGCCGGCAAGGCCGCCACGGCGTACGGCCCCGACCTGTTCGCCCTGCGGCGCGGCGGCAGCCCGGCGGCTCTGGGGGCCCTGCTCGGCGCCCCGGTCCGCTGGGATCCCGCGCCGGCGCCCCTGCCCGACACGCTCAACATCGTCTCGGACGCCGGAAAGAGCTTGGCGCAACTCGGGTTTCGGGAGTGCGGGGAAGCCCCTGCCGTGAAGAGCGCGCCGGTGTCCGCCGGGACCGAGGCGGCCAAGCCGGGCAAGGCCGCGGCGAAGCCGAAGGCCCGTCCGAAGGTGACCAAGGAGTCGGGAAGCGGATCATCGGGCGCCAAGGCGCCTCCCGGCCTCAGCCTGCCGCAGGGGGCCATCGAGTGACGCCATCTGCAGGAGTGCGCCCATGAGTGCCGGATCCCAGGGACCGACCGCCGCCGAAGTGATCGCCCGCCTCGGCCTCGCGCCGCACCCGGAAGGCGGCCATTACCGCGAGACCTTCCGGGACCCCCGCAGCATCGACGGGCGCTCGGTGGGCAGCGCGATCTACTACCTCCTCGATCTCGGGGAGGTCTCCGAGTGGCACCGGGTGGATGCGGCCGAGATCTGGCACTGGCACGCGGGCGCCCCCCTCGTCCTGACGATGAGCCCCAATGGTCACGATGCCAGTGCGGCCTATCTCGGTCCCGACCTCGCGCGGGGGCAGCAGCCGCAGATCGTCGTCCCGGCCGGGCATTGGCAGACGGCCACCAGTCTCGGCGCCTGGACGCTGGTGGGCTGCACGGTCTCACCGGCCTTCGAATTCGCCGGCTTCGAGATGGCGCCGCCGGACTGGCGCCCGATGCCCAGATCCTGATGTCTGGTCCGTGAGGGTTCGGACGCGATGCGCGGGCGCTAGGACGCCCCGGCGCGGGATGCCCGCACCGCAACCCCGGCGCCGAGGACGATGAGAAGGCAGGCGAGCGCCAGGGCCGGACTCGGCTCGGCATAGCCGGCCAGCACCAGGGTCAGGGTCGACAGGATCGGGGCCGCGTAGGCCGCGACCCCGAGAAGGCGCAGGTCGCCCCGCTTCACGCCGATGTCCCAGAGATAGAACGCGGCGCCCACCGGCCCCAGGCCGAGCGCGACGACTGCCCCCCACTGCCCCGCGCCCGCCGGCCACAGCGTCGTCTCGAAGGCGCGGTGGCAGGCGAGGCTGAGGGCGGCGGTGGCGAGGCAGAAGCCCGCCACCGCATCGGTCGGCACCGCGCCGACCCGGGACGAGAGCACGGAATAGCCCGACCAGACGAAGGCGGCCGCCAGGGCCGCCAGGTAGCCGGGCAGGGCTCCGGCGGCGAAGTCGATCCGGCCGCGGCCGGCGAACAGCACCACGACGCCGGCGAGCCCGAGGGCAGCCCCGCCGAGATGGCCGGCGCGCAGGCCCGCCGCTCCGGGAAGCCGGGCCGACAGCAGCACGATGAGGAGTGGCCAGAGATAATTGAGCAGGCCCGCCTCCGCCGGAGGGGCGAGGCGCAGGGCTGCGAAGTACAGGGCGTGATATCCGAACAGTCCGCCGACGCCGAGGAGCCAGACCGGCCAGGGCTGGCGCAGGGCCCGGATACCCGCGGGGCGTACGATCCAGCTGGCGCAGCCGACGAGCCCGCCGAGCGCGAAGGTCATCGCGGCGAGCTGGAACGGTGGTACCGCCCCCGACAGGGCCGTGAGCAGGGCGAGCAGCGACCAGAGCAGGATGGCGCCGAAGCCGAGCAGGGTCGCGGAGGGCATGGGAAACCGGAGGTCCGAGGCGGGAGGCGCCGCTGTCCCATGCCGGGGCCGCCCCGGGCAAGGCGAAGATGGTCCGGGGACGCTGCCTTCATCGACGGGTCACGGGCAGGCTCTACCTCCGTGGAGGCGGCGATCGGCGCGGAGGCGGAGCTATGGGCACGGCATCTCTTGGATCGGGTTGGGCCCGGGGCACGCGGGTCGTGGGGATAGCCCTCGTCCTCGCCGCAGGCCCGGCAGGCGCCGGGGAACGGGCTCAGCTTGGGCCGCGACCCTTCTACCTCGTGGACAGCATGAAGCCCGGCCCCCTGAAGGAGCGCCTGCAGGCCTGCGGGGCGGACAGGCCCTACACCGCCCGCCGCTTCTCGATCTCGCACCGGGGCGCGCCGCTGCAGTTTCCCGAGCACACGCGGGAGGGGGTGCTGGCGGCCGCCCGCATGGGCGCCGGCGTGATCGAGTGCGATGTCGCCTTCACGCGGGACCGGCAGCTGGTCTGCCGGCACGCGCAGTGCGACCTGCACGCCACCACCGACATCCTCGCCCGCCCGGACCTGGCGGCCAAGTGCAGCCAAGACTTCCAGCCCGCCGATCCGGCCACCGGGCGCAAGGCCTCGGCCCGCTGCTGCACCAGCGACCTGACCCTGGCCGAGTTCATGAGCCTCAACGGCAAGATGGACGCGAGCGACCCCCAGGCCACGACCCGGGAAGCCTACGCGCATGCGACTCCGCGCTGGCGCACCGATCTCTACGCCACCACCGGCACGCTGATGACCCATGACGCGTACATCGCCCTGGTCAAAACTCTGGGACGCCGCTTCACCCCCGAGCTGAAAGCCCCCGAAGTGCCGATGCCCTTCCAGGGCTACAGCCAGGACCAGTATACCCAGGCGATGATCGAGGCCTACAAGCGGGCGGGCATCCCGGCCTCCGAGGTCCGTCCGCAGAGCTTCCAGCTTCGGGACATCCTGTACTGGCTGAAGGCGGAGCCCGAATTCGGGCGGCAGGCCCTGTGGCTCGACAACCGCGACGAGACCGATCCGGGCTTCGATCCCGAGAAACCGGAGAGCTGGAAGCCCGGCATGGCGGAGCTGGCTGCCCTGGGCCTGCGCACCCTGGCGCCGCCCCTCTGGATGCTGGTCCGCGTCGGGCCGAACGGGACGATCGTACCCTCGGCTTACGCGCGCGCGGCGCGGTCCGCCGGCCTCGACCTGATCACCTGGTCGCTCGAGCGCTCGGGGCCGCTGAAGGATGGGGGAGGGTACTACTACAAATCGATCCGTCCGCTGATCGACCGGGACGGGGACACCTTCGCGCTCCTCGACGTGCTGTACCGCGACGTCGGGGTGAAGGGGGTCTTCTCGGACTGGCCGGCGACGGCGACGTTCTATGCCAATTGCATGGACATCGAGTGAGGGGCGCGGCTCCCGCGAAGGGAGCCGCGCGAACGACTATCCGGCGATGTACTGGGCGCCGTTGATGGTCAGGGTCGAGCCGGTGATGAAGCCGGAATCGTCGGCGGCGAGGTACTCCACCGCGCGGGCGATCTCCTCGGCCTCGCCGAGGCGGCCCACCGGGATCGTCGAGATGATCTTGTTGCGCACGTCCTCCGGCACCGCCATGACCATGTCGGTGGCGATGTAGCCCGGCGCGATCACGTTGACGGTGATGCCCTTCGAGGCGCTTTCCTGGGCCAGGGCCTTGGCGAAGCCGATCACGCCGGCCTTGGCGGCCGAGTAGTTGGCCTGGCCGATCTGGCCCTTCTGTCCGTTGATCGAGGAAATCAGGATGATGCGACCAAAGCCCCGGTTGCGCATGCCCTCGATCACCGGGCGGGTCACCGTGAAGGCGGAGTCGAGGTTGGTCTTGATGACCGCCTGCCACTTCTCGAAGGTCATCTTGTGGAACAGGCCGTCACGGGTGATGCCGGCATTGTTGACCAGGATGTCGACCGGGCCGACCTCGGCCTCGACCGCCTTGATGCCGGCCTCGCAGGCCGCGTAGTCGCCGACGTCGAACTTGAAGACCGGAATGCCGGTCTCGTTCTTGAAGGCGTTGGCCGCCTCGTCGTTGCCGCCGTAATTGGCCGCGACCTTGTAGCCCTTGGCCTTCAGGCCCTTCGAGATGGCGGCGCCGATGCCGCGGGTACCGCCGGTGACGAGTGCGACGCGTTCCTGAGCCATGGTTTCCTCCGAAAGCTGGTTTCTTGTGATTATGTTTGGCCGGTCGCGCTTTAGCGGAGGGTCCACGTCGAGCGCGACCGATTTAAATTTGCGGCGCCGTCAAGAATTCATGCGGCGCCGGTCGGAGCGCGGGCTCAGACGCGCTCGACGCAGAGGGCGACGCCCATGCCGCCGCCGATGCAGAGGGTGGCGAGGCCGCGCTTGGCGTCCCGGCGCTTCAGCTCGTGCAGCAGGGTGACGAGGACGCGGGCACCGGAGGCTCCGATCGGGTGGCCGATGGCGATGGCGCCGCCATTGACGTTCACCTTGTCGGTGTCCCAGCCCATGTCCTTGTTCACGGCGAGCGCCTGGGCGGCGAAGGCCTCGTTGGCCTCGATCAGGTCGAGGTCGGAGGCCTTCCAGCCGGCCTTGTCCAGGGCCTTGCGCGAGGCCGGGATCGGGCCGGTGCCCATCACCTTCGGGTCGACGCCGGCCGTGGCCCAGGAGACGATCCGGGCCAGGGGCTTGATGCCCCGGCGTTCGGCCTCGGAGGCCGACATCAGCACGATGGCGGCCGCGCCGTCGTTGAGCCCCGAGGCGTTGGCGGCGGTGACGGTACCGTCCTTGGTGAAGGCCGGCTTGAGCTTCGCCATGGCCTCGACGGTCGCGCCGTCGCGGATGTACTCGTCGGTGTCGACCACGACGTCGCCCTTGCGGCCCGGCACGGTGACGGGGGCGATCTCCTCCTTGAAGCGCCCCTCCTTGCGGGCGGCTTCGGCCTTGTTCTGCGAGGCGGTGGCGAACTGGTCCTGCTGCTCGCGGGTCAGCTGGAAGGCCTGCGCCACGTTCTCGGCCGTCTGGCCCATGTGGTAGCCGTTGAAGGCGTCCCAGAGGCCGTCCTTGATCATGGTGTCGACGAGCTTGACGTCGCCCATCTTCTGGCCGCCGCGCAGGTACTGCGCGTGCGGGGAGAGCGACATCGATTCCTGGCCGCCAGCCACGATCACGGTGGCGTCGCCGTTGGCGATCTGCTGCATGCCGATGGCGACCGTGCGCAGGCCCGAGCCACAGACCTGATTGACACCCCAGGCGGTGGCCTTCTCGGGGATGCCGGCCTTGATGGCGGCCTGGCGGGCGGGGTTCTGACCGGCGCCGGCGGTGAGCACCTGGCCGAAGATCACCTCGTCCACGTCGTCGGCCGGGACGCCGGCGCGCTCGAGGGCGGCCTTGATCGCCACGGCGCCGAGGTCGTGCGCGGGGACGGTGTTGAAGACGCCGCCGAACGAGCCCACCGCGGTGCGCGCCGCGCCGACGATGACGATTTCTTCTGCTGCCATGGTGACGTTCTCCTCATCCCGGCGGGCGCTCCCTTGACGCTCTGAATGCAATCGAGCGTGGGCGCCTTTGTGCCGTTCTCTCGGATGAAAGCCGTCGACCCTGCGAAGTCAAGGCATCCGAAGGTTGTTTGCAGCTCCGCCCGTGACAGGAAACGCTTCGTTGCGTGGTATTCCGCGGGATGGGCGATAAATTGCTGTTTTCGTCGGCACGGGAACGTCTTAAGGTGCACTTGTGCGGCGCGGGATCGAGCAGCGGTCCTCGGCGCCGCCGTAAGAAGATCGCGCGGCTACGAACGCGCCGGGAGAGGCCCCCAGAAATGGCGGATAACGGTAAGTCCACCCACACCGTCATCAAGAAATACGCTAACCGGCGCCTCTATCACACCGGGACGTCGACCTACGTCACCCTCGAGGACTTGGCGACGATGGTGCAGAACGGCGAGGACTTCCTCGTCTACGATGCACGCTCGGGCGACGACATCACCCGGTCGGTGCTGACGCAGATCATCTTCGAGCAGGAGAACAAGGCCGGCGAGGACAACCTGCTGCCGGTGGCCTTCCTGCGGCAGTTGATCCGCTTCTACGGCGACAGCATGCGCACCATGGTTCCGAGCTTCCTGGAATTCTCCATGGCGAATTTCGCCCGGGACCAGGAGGGTTTGCGCGAGAAGATGGCGCAGAGCTTCGCGCCCACCGCGTTCCAGAGTGCGATGGAGGAGCAGGTCCGGGCGAATATGAGCTTCTTCGGCGACGCAATGAAGATGTTCACCACCTTCGGCACCGGCCCGCTCTCCGGCATGGGCGCCCATCCCTCCTCGGCAGGCAAGTCCGCGGGCGTTCCCGCCCCGACCCAGCACGGCTCGGCCGGGAACGACCTCGACGACCTCAAACGCCAGATGGCCGAGATGCAGTCCCGTCTCGAGGACCTCGCCAAGAAGTGAGCGCGGGCCGCAGGAGTCGCGGGTCGCAGGAATCGTCCGAGACCCTCAACCGGTAACCTTGCTGCGCGGCAGGCGCCGGATCAAAGGTTGACGAACCGTTAACGCGGGCCAATTCTGTTCCCACGGGCCATGCGGGCCCGGGGAGCGAGGGCCATGGCGCGTACCGAGACGGCGCGGGACGACCTGGCAGGCGCGCTGCCCGAATCGGACTCCCTCCCGCGTCGTGACCTCGTGGTGATCTCCGGCGGCGCGGCGCCCGGGTTTCGACCGATCCCGGCTCGTCCCCTGTCGGGCTTCTTGGCCCAGCTCATCGTCAGCGTCGAGCCGACCCTGAGGCCGTCCCGCCTCGAGCGCACACGCTCGGCCGCCGCGCGCTACGCAGAGGCGGCGCGCCGCGCCTGACAGACCCTGACGTCGCCCCCGGCGGTAGGGATCGGCCAACGAAAAAAAGCCGGGCCCTTGCGGGGCCACGGCTCGGGAATCTCGGATCTGCGGTGCAGTCCGGGGCAGCCGTACGGCGCCCCCGCGAGGCTCAAGCCTCGGTCGACTTCACCTTGAGGACCTGGCGGCCCCGGTACATGCCGGTCTTGAGATCGATGTGGTGGGGACGACGCAGCTCGCCCGAATCCTTGTCGGTGACGTAGGTCGGGGCCTTGAGGGCGTCGGCGGAGCGGCGCATGCCGCGACGCGAGGGAGAGGTCTTTCGCTTCGGAACGGCCATCGGAAGAGTCCTGTTACGGCAAAAAAGGCACCGTGGGCGCGACTTCCAGGGGAAGGCCGCCTCGGTACCGTGGTCAAACGGAGATTCGCTGGCGGCTCTATAACGCCACCCGCAGGTTCTGGCTAGAGTGTCCCGCGCAGGAGGCCGGAACAGACGGTGCCGCCAGGTGCGGCGCGGATCGGACCGCCACGCGGCGAAGGTCCCTGCGGAGGATTTCCTCCACCGCCGCGCTGGAAAGACCTCCGCTCTGAACCCGCAGAGGATTCGCCCGCGTGATACGCCGAAGATCCCGGCGAAGATCCTGGCACGGAAACGTGCGAGGACTTTAATCTGCGGTTCAAGTTGGAGCTTCTACTCAGGGGACAGGCTCGCTGCCGCATCGCGCGGAGGGCGATGCTTTCGGGAGACATCCATGTCCTCATCCCTGCTGCGTACCCTCGCCGTTCTGACCTGCCTCACCGCGGGGCCCGCCCTGGCCCAGGCGCCGAGCCCGGCCACCCCCATGCCCACGACGGCTCCCAAGACCGTGGCGCCCACCGCGCCTGCGGCGCCCAAGGTGCCGACGGTCGAGCCGACCGCGAAGACGACCCTGGTCGACATCAATAGCGCCACCGCTGCCGAGCTCGACGCGCTGCCGGGCATCGGCGCCGCCCGCTCCGCCGCGATCATCAAGGGGCGCCCCTATCGTGGCAAGGACGAGCTTCTGTCCAAGAAGATCATCCCCCAGAACGCCTATGACGGCATCAAGGACAAGGTCATCGCGAAGCAGAAATGAGGCTGGTCAAACAGACCCAGGGCCTGATGCGGCGCGCGGGGTGCTCCCGCGCGCCGCGCAGTCCGCCACCCTTGCGGGGGTCGGGGCCCGATGATAGGCGCCGGGGATCACACGAGAAACGCCGTTCGTGGCCCGTCGTCGATCCCAGCGCGGAAATTCCCCGTCCATGCCGCCGCATCCTGCCATTCGCCTGCATCGCGGCGACCTGCCTGCCGATTACGTCGCCGGCCCGGCCATTGCCATCGACACCGAGACCCTCGGGCTCAACCCGCATCGCGACCGGCTCTGCGTCGTACAGATCTCGCGCGGCGACGGCACGGCTGACGTGGTCCAGATCATCCCCGGCGGTCCGGCGCCCGAGACGCTGATGCGCGTGCTGGCCGATCCGGCCACCCTGAAGATCTTCCACTTCGCACGCTTCGATCTCGCGGTGCTGTTCCGGGGCCTCGGGGTCATGCCGGCGCCGGTCTACTGCACCAAAGTGGCCTCGAAGCTGGCTCGCACCTATACCGACCGGCATGGGCTGAAGGACGTGGTCCGCGAACTCGTGGGCGTCGACCTGTCCAAGCAGCAGCAATCCTCGGATTGGGGCGCCGATACCCTGAGCCAGGCCCAGGTCGATTACGCCGCCTCCGACGTCCTCTACCTGCACGCCGCGCGCGCGCGCCTCGACGCGATGCTGGAGCGGGAGGGCCGCACGGATCTCGCGCGGAACTGCTTCGACTTCCTGCCGACCCGCGCCCGCCTCGATCTCGCCGGCTGGCCGGACACCGACATCTTCGCGCATACCTGACGGCGGCCTCCGCCGCACAGGCGCCGTCGCGCCGACGTCCCTGCGCGCCCGTCTCCGTGCGCCGTCGCACATCCCCGCCCGCGCGCCTGCGCCATTCCGCCCTCGGGTGAACCGGAGGCTTGATGCTTTCTAAAGCTTCCCGTCATAACTTCGCCACTGCCCCCGGTCATCCGGCGGTCGACCCAGCCGTGGCGCGCTCCTCGCGCGTGCCGACGCCGCCGGGGCACGATGTTGGAAAGATCATGCACCTGGGCGCGGCGATCGAGACGGGGCAGACGAGCGACGGCCGCGTCGATGCGCGCCGGACCCGCGCCCATGCGCGGGCGCGCAACCACAGCAGCCACGTGCGCGCCCTGCGCCGGCTGATTCCCCTCGCCGCCGGAACCGCCGTCCTCGCGCTCGCGGTCGTCACCTTGTTCAATCCCTTCGGGGCCGGCCTGCCCGATGTGTCGGTCGGCCAGCTCAGCCTGTCGGGCAGCAAGGTGAAGATGGAGAATCCTCGCCTGTCCGGCTTCCGGAAGGGCGACCGGGGCTACGAGGTCACCGCCACCGCCGCTTTCCAGGACGTTCGCAAGCCGAGCGTGATCGAATTGCAGGCGATGAAGGGCCAGCTCAACACCGACGACAAGGGCGGCCTCGTGCACCTCGAAGCGGCCTCCGGCGTGTTCGATTCCACGCGCGAATCCCTGAACCTCGACCGGGACATCCGGCTCTGGACGGACAAGGGCGAGGAGGTCCGCCTGAAGACGGCGGCCGTCGACTTCAAGGCCGGCAGCGTGCGGTCGAGCGAGACCGTCGCCGTCTCGATGCCCAGCGGCACCATCGTGGCCGACACCCTGGAGGTGATCGACAGTGGCCACGTCATCTCTTTCGTCGGCAACGTCCATACGGTCCTGCACGGTCGGGATCCGCAGGACAAGTCCGAAGCCCAGGCCGACAAGGCTCAGGTCGCCGGTCTGACCGACAAGCCGGCGCGTATCCGGACCACGGCGGCCGAGCCCGAGGACGGGGAGCGCCGCCCGTGACGCGGCCCACGGGGATGGACATCGGTCCGCATCGGCTCCGGACGGCCCTTGCGCTCGCGCTGGTGGCCGTGATCGCGGCCGGACCCGTCGCGGCACAGACGGCGCCTGCGGCCCCGCGCAAGGAGAAGTCCGCTTCGCCCCTGGGCAACCTCGGGGGCAGCGGCAAGGAACCGATCAAGATCGACGCCGACCGTCTCGACGTGTTCGACCGCGAGAACAAGGCGATCTTCGCCGGCAACGTCGTCGCCGTGCAGGGCGACAGCACGATCCGCTGCTCCAGCATGACGGTGCGCTACAAGCGCGGCAAGGACAAGAAGGAAGCGACGGCGCCGGGCGGCGAGCCGGCCAGCCAGGCCGAGCGGGCCGCCGGCCTGAACGAGAACGGCATCCAGCGCGTAGAATGCGCCGGCCCGGTCACCGTGGTGCAGAAGGACCAGATCGCCACCGGCGACAACGCCGTGTTCGATCAGGAGGCCAAGCGCATCGTGGTCACCGGCAACGTCATCCTGAGCCAGTGCCAGAACGTCACCCGCGGCTCCCGCCTCGTCTACGACATGAACACCGGCCGGGCCAATATGGACCCGGTGGCAGGCGGGCGCGTCTCCGCCCTCCTGGTGCCGCAGAAGGAGGACGGGGCCAAGGGCAAGGGCTGCACGCCGGCCCCCATCGCCGGACGCGCGACCAGGCCGCCGGCCGACAAGCCCGCGGCCGACAAGCCCACCGAAGCCTCCGCCGAGAAGCCTGCCGGCAAGACCCGGGCCCAGACGAATTGAGTGCCGCGGCGCCGGCGCCCGCCCTGGCGGAGCGCTCCTCCGACCGTGCCGGCGCGCCGCCGGCACCCTCCCTGCTCCGGCGGTTGTTCGGCGGTCGCGCCCGTCGTCGCGCGGCCGAGGCGGCTGCCATCGTCGAGGAGGGCGGCGGACCGGGCATCCTCTGCGTGCGTGGCCTGCGCAAGAGCTATGGCGCCCGCACCGTGGTGCACGAGGCCGGTCTTACCGTGCGCAACGGCGAGGCGGTCGGACTGCTCGGCCCCAACGGCGCCGGCAAGACCACCATCTTCTACATGATCACCGGCCTCGTCACGGCCGATCGCGGGACCATCACCCTGGACGGCCTGCCGATCACCCAATTGCCGATGTACCAGCGGGCCCGCCTCGGCATCGGCTACCTGCCGCAGGAAGCCTCGATCTTCCGCGGCTTGACCGTGGAGGACAACATCCGCGCGGTGCTCGAGGTGGCCGAGCCCGACCGGAAAGAGCGCGCCCGCAAGCTCGAATCGCTGCTCGAGGAGTTCGATATCGCGCGCCTGCGCAAGTCGCCGTCGATCGCCCTCTCCGGAGGCGAGCGCCGCCGCTGCGAAATCGCCCGGGCGCTCGCGTCCTCGCCGAGCTTCATGCTGCTCGACGAGCCCTTCGCGGGTATCGACCCCATCGCGGTCGGCGATATCCAGGACTTGGTGAAGCACCTGAAGCAGCGTGGGATCGGCGTGCTCATCACCGACCACAACGTGCGCGAGACCCTTGGGCTGATCGATCGGGCCTACATCGCCCATTCGGGCCGTATCCTCACCGAGGGGACGCCCGAGGAGATCGTGGCCAATCCGGAGGCCCGCCGCCTCTATCTCGGCGAGGATTTCCGCCTGTAGGGGCCAGTCCCGTCCGGATGCTACAGGGGCCGCCCTGCATCCGGATCGCAGCCCGCAGGTTTTTCAGCCGGCGTCCGACAGGCCTCAAGCCGCCCATCCTCGGTGCAGTGCGGGAATTTCCATTGATCTCACAAGCTATTGTTAGCGTCGGCGATGCGAGGCTCAGACTTCCACGAGCGCGCGTATCCCCATGCCGTTTTCATAGCCTGCCCAATTTGCGTGCAAATCTAATCCGCCACGCTTTGACGTGGGATCGGGTTGGCGCTAGACCTGGGAACAGACGACAGGAAGCAAGATTTGTGCCGAGGTTCGGCTCACGGCGACGTGTGCCGCCGATCTGAGGTGCGACTCACCCGGGGCGACAACGATGAGTCTGCTGCAACGGCTGGAAATGCGCCAGGGCCAAGCCCTGGTGATGACGCCTCAGCTTCTCCAGGCGATCAAGCTGCTCCAACTCTCCCAGCTCGACCTTGCCGCCTACGTCGATGCCGAACTCGAGCGCAATCCCTTGCTGGAGCGCGCCGACGGTGAGAGCGAGGGCGAACGCCCGCCGGCCGAGACACCCTCCGAATCCTCGGTCGATCGCGACGGGGACGGTGAGGGCGGCGACTATGACGGAGGCGACGAGCCCTGGATCGCCACCACGCTGACGGCGAGCGGCGCCGACATGGAGAGCGCCCTCGACACCCGCCTCGACAACGTGTTCTCGGACGAGAACCCGACCCATGCCCGTGAAGCGGCGTCCGGCGACATGCTCTCCCTGACGCCGGCGCCCTACGGCAATACCGGCGGCAGCTTCGACGGCGAGGCCCCGGATTTCGAGGCGAGCCTCACCGCCGAAATCTCCCTGCGCGAGCATCTCGGCGCCCAGCTCGACCTTGCCACCCGCGATCCCATGGACCGGTTGATCGGCGGCTTCCTGATCGATGCCGTCGACGATGCCGGTTACCTGCGCGAATCCATCGATGCGGTGGCCGAGCGCCTTGGCGCGTCCCTCGACCGGGTCGCCCGGGTGCTGAAGCTCGTCCAGAGTTTCGAGCCTGCCGGCATCGCCGCGCGCGACCTCGCCGAGTGCCTCGCCCTGCAACTGCGCGACCGCGACCGGTTCGATCCGGCCATGCAGGCCCTGGTGTCGCGCCTCGACCTCGTGGCGAAGCGCGACTTCGCGGCGCTTCGTCGGCTCTGCGGCGTCGACGACGAGGACCTCGTCGACATGCTGGCCGAGCTGCGCCGGCTCGATCCGAAGCCCGGTCGCGCCTTCGGAAGCCGGGCCGTCGAGGTGTTGATCCCCGACGTGTTCGTGCGTGCCGCGCCCGACGGCTCCTGGCTGGTGGAGCTCAACGCCGAGGCCCTGCCGCGGGTGCTGGTCAACCAGAGTTACTATGCCCGGGTCTCGCGCGGTGCAGCGGCCGAGGGTGACAAGGCCTTCCTGTCGGAATGCCTGCAGACCGCCAACTGGCTCACCCGCAGCCTGGAGCAGCGGGCCCGCACCATCCTCAAGGTCGCCTCCGAGATCGTGCGCCAGCAGGACGCGTTCTTCCTGCACGGCGTCGCGCACCTGCGCCCGCTCAACCTGAAGACGGTGGCCGAGGCGATCGGCATGCACGAATCCACCGTCTCGCGGGTCACCTCGAACAAGTCGATCGGCACCAGCCGCGGCACGCTGGAGATGAAATACTTCTTCACCGCCGCGATCCCGGGCGCCGCCGGCACCGCCGCGCATTCGTCCGAGGCCGTCCGCCACCGCATCAAGCAGCTCGTCGACGGCGAGGCGCCGAGCGACGTGCTCTCCGACGACGCCCTGGTGCAGCGCCTGCGTGACGAGGGCATCGACATCGCCCGCCGCACCGTCGCCAAGTACCGGGAATCCCTGCGCATCCCCTCCTCGATCGAGCGCCGCCGCGAGCATTTCGCTTACGCGGGGCGGTGAAGCGACCGCCGCGGCATCCCCTTCGGCGACGGACGGATCGGATCGGCGAGGTCCGCCTTGCGCGGGCCCGACGGCTCGCGCACGGCCGAGGCCCGGGCCGCGAATGACGGATCGAAGGCCGGCACAAGGCCCGGGCCCGACCTCGCGTTGACTTCTCCGAGAGAGGCTCCTTAACTCAGGTTGCGCCTCACCCAGGGCGTGTCCACAACGAAAATCGGAGGGATCATGGGGTCATTGCGCGTGACGGGCCACGGCCTGGACCTTGGCGAAGCCCTTCGGGGGCGGGTCGAGGAGCGAATGGCTGCCACCCTCTCGAAGTATCTCGACAGCCACATGAGCGGGACCTGCTCCGGCCACGTCACCCTGCGGCGGGACGGAACCGCCTACCGCACCGATTGCGTGCTCCACCTCGTTTCCGGCCTGACCCTGGAAGCCTCCGGCGCCGCCCACGACGCCCATGCGAGCTTCGAGCAGACGGCGGACCGCCTGGAAAAGCGCCTGCGGCGCTACAAGCACAAGCTGAAGGACCATGGCGCGGCCGGCCATGACGGCGCGACCGTGCAGGCGGCCTACGCGGTGTTCGCGGCTCCGAGCGAAGCCGAGGCCATCGACCTCGACGAGGATGGCGACGACGGGGAAGCGGCGCACCCGCCCGTGGTGGCGGAGAGCACCAAGACCCTGAAGCGCCACTCGGTCAGCGAGGCGGTCACCGCCCTCGACCTCACGGGCGCGCCGGTGATCGTGTTCGTTCACGCTGGCACCGGACGCATCAACGTCGTATACCGCCGCACGGACGGGGCCATCGGCTGGGTCGATCCGGCCGAGGCAGCCTCGTAGGCGCGGGTCGGGAACAGAGCCTGAACCCGTTCGATTGAGTCCAAGGGCCGCCCCGGGCGGCCCGACCTTTCATGGAGTGGCGGCCGGGTCTCGGCCGCCGCCGACGGGGCGACGGTCCTTCATGCCAGTGCTGGAATTCCTCTCTCCGGATTCCGTGGTGCCGTCCCTGCGCGTCCGCGCCAAGAAGTCGATGCTGCAGGAGCTCAGCGCTCACGCGGTCCGTCAGCTTCCGGCCCTGGACGAGCGCGAGGTGTTCGAGACCCTGCTGCAGCGCGAGCGCCTGGGCTCCACCGGCATCGGCGACGGCGTCGCCATCCCGCACGGCAAGCTGCCCGGCCTCGACCGGCTGTTCGGCCTCGTCGCCCGGCTGGAGAAGCCGGTGGATTTCGATGCCCTCGACGGCCAGCCCGTCGACATCGCCTTCCTGCTCCTGGCTCCCGAGGGGGCCGGCGCCGACCACCTGAAGGCTCTGGCCCAGGTCGCCCGCCTCCTGCGCGAGCCGGGTATCCTCGAGCGCATCCGCGCCGCCCGCGACGCCAGTGCCCTCTACGCGCTGCTCACCCACACCTCGGCCTCGCAGGCCGCTTGATCATGCGGATCCTGCCCTGCGGGCCAACTCTGGTTGCCCTCCTGCTCGTCGCCGCGCCGGCCCACGCGCAGCAGCGCGGCGTCACCGATACCGCCTGCGCCCGCGACGTCCTCGTGGCGAACTCGATGCAGCGCCAGGCGATCGACCAGCTCGAACAGGCCGGCAGCGAGGCGGCCGACCAGTGTCGCGTCTGGCGTCGGCACGTGGAGACCATGCGCCGGGTGGCGAGCGTCTATGGCCGCTGCCTCTCGGGGGTCGAGCGCACCGACCGCCTGAACCAAGTCCAGACGTCCGAGAAGGAATTCGCCGGGATGATCCGGAGCCAGTGCAAGGGGCTGTGAAGCCTCGGGCTCCGAGCGGGATTCGGCCTATTCCTGCCCGCGCAGCAGCAGCGGTTCGGCGACCATCTTGATCGGCTTGCCGCGTCCGATCAGGATAGCGGCCCGTGAGCGCTCCGGATCATGCTCGAAGCGGGTCCGGACCCAGGCCACGAGGAATTTCAGGTATTCCGAAGCCAGCAACTTGGCGGAGGCGGGGTGATGCCACCAACGGTCGGCATCGAAGCCCTCCGCGATCACCGGATGGGGCACGACGCGATCGGCTCCCACCAGTGCGTGGTCGAGTTCCACCATGGTGCGGGGCATGTGGTAGTTCGAGGTCACCACCGTCACGGTGCTGAAACGGTGCTGGCGCATCCAGCGACGGGTCTCGATGGCGTTGCCGATGGTGTTGCGCGCCCGATAGTCGAGGTCGACGCAGCAATCGATCCAATGCCGCTGCGTCGGGTTGAGACGGGCGATCTCATCGCGACTGGTGCGCTCGTTGACACCCGTGATCAGCAGGCGTCGGCCGTAGCCGTTGGCGAGAAGGTCGATGGCGTCGCCGATCCGCTGCGCCCCGCCCGTGAGCGCCACGATGCCGTCGGCCCGGCCCTGCGGCACGCGCTCGTCCCGCTCCAGGCAGGCCACGAAGGTCAGGAAGCCGCAGAAGAGCGCGACGGCACCGGTGGCCGCGAGGCCGAGGGTGGCCTTGGCGGTCGGCCCGAGACCACTTCGCGCCGTGGATCCAGGGCCGGACGCATCCGGTTGCCGGCGCGCCGGGGCAGGCGCGCGGGATGCGGCGTCGGTCCAGGCCCATC
This sequence comes from Methylobacterium sp. Leaf125, assembly GCF_001423085.1. GTDB lineage: Bacteria > Pseudomonadota > Alphaproteobacteria > Rhizobiales > Beijerinckiaceae > Methylobacterium. The sequence continues at coordinate 481,660 of NZ_LMNU01000001.1, forward strand.
CGAAAGCCTCGGAGGGCCTCATGGTGCCGCTGGCTGACATCCGCCTCGTCATTCCCCCAGAAAGTAGCCCCGATTGGGGCGTTCACGAGGCAAGTATCTCCGCCCCGAAAGGTTCATGAAGGGTTAACGGGATCGCCCGCTTCCGTGACAGGGCGCGCGCCGCTGTCGCGGGCCCCCGTTCCTCAGGCCAGGAACCGTCGCACGGTGAGGCGCGAGACGATGCCGGTGACCACCGACGCGATCACGCCGATGAGGAGCACGGCGGCGTAGCCGCGCCAGCCGATGTGGAAGGTGCCGAACAGGGCCTCGATTTCCTCCCCGGCCGGGCCGGAGCGCCAGTTGCGCGACACCAGCCCGGCCAGCGCGAAGGCCGCGATGGCCGCGCCCGAGCCGATGATGCCGCCGCGCAGGCCGAGGCCGAAGAACCGGCGCTGGAAGGCCCGGGCGATGAAGTCGTCGTTGGCGCCGACGAAGTGCAGGACCTCCACCACCTCCCGGTTGCCCGCCATGGCGCCGCGGGTCGCGAAGACCACCGCGAGGCCCGTCGCCACCAGCACCAGAAGGACGATGCCGACCCCGACGCCCACGAAGGTGTTGGCCGCCGTGGAGAGCCGACGCAGCCAGAGGGCGTGGTCGTCGAGGCTCGCCACCCCGGGCAGCGCCTCGCTGAGGGAACTGCGCAGGGGCTTGAGGTCCGGGGCCGTCTCGGCGAGCTTCAGGGTCACGAGCCGCGGCACCGGCAGGTCCGAGAGGTCGAGGCCGCTGCCGAGCCAGGGCTCGAGCAGGCGCTCGGCCTCGGCCTTCGAGAACACCCGCACGGCGGCGATGCCGGGTGTGGCCTTGGCCAGGCCCTCGGCCCGGGCGACGTCGGCATCGATGTCGCGGCCGGGGCTCGGACGCACCTGGATCGTCACTTCCTGGGCCACCGTGTCCTGCCACTGAACGGCGCTGGAGGCCACGATCTCGGCCGCGCCCGCGCAGAGCGCGGCGAGGAAGGTCAGGATCGCGATGACGGCGGCCAGGGCCCGGCTGGCCGCCGAGTCGGTCGGGACCAGGGGGGCGTTGCGGCGCAGGGTCGGGGGCAGCGGGGCCGCGCGCGACTCCGGCGGCGCCGGAGGCTTCACCGGTGGCCGGTCGTCGGTGCGGGGCGGCGGATGGTGTGCCGGCGCGGCGGATGGCGTGTCGGTCTCGTCCATCATGCCTCGACCGTCAGGCGTCCATCGCCGAGGACGAAGCGCCGGGCATCGACGAGGTCCATCAGGGCGAAGTCGTGGGTGGCGATGAGGACCGAGGTGCCCAGCCGGTTGAGTTCGATGAACAGGCGCAGCAGGCGGCGGCCGAGGCCGGGGTCGACATTGCCGGTGGGTTCGTCGGCCAGGAGCAGTTCCGGCCGGGCGATGAGCGCCCGGGCGATGGCGGCGCGCTGCTTCTCTCCGCCCGAGAGAAGGGGCGGCAGCACGTGCATGCGCTCGCCGAGGCCGACCCAGCGCAGGAGTTCGACGACCTCGGCCCGGTAGCTCGTTTCCGACCGCCCCTGGACACGCAGGGGCAGCGCGACGTTCTCGTAGGTGGTGAGGTGGTCGAGCAGGCGGAAATCCTGGAAGACCACGCCCATGCGCCGCCGCAGGCCGGTCAGCGCTTCGCTGGAGATGTCACTGACTTCCTCGCCGAAGACCGACACGAGGCCGCGGGTGGGGCGCACCGACAGCAGAATCAGGCGCAGCAGGGTGGTCTTGCCCGCACCGGACGGTCCCGTGAGGAACTGGAACGAGCGCGGTGCGATCTGGAAGCTGACATCGCTCAGCACCTCCGGCCCGAGACCGTAGCGCATGCCGACGCTCTCGAACTGGACCACCGGCTCCTCGGCTCCGGAGAGGAGCGACTGCGTGTTCACCCGATCCGCCACGATCCCCCCAAGGTCCTGCCCAACCACGCCTGCCCGACCAAGACTGCTCTACCAGGACTGCCCTCGTGCGACGGCCCTCGTGCGACGGTCCCGCGCATCCCGGTTATAGGCCGCCCGCTTCACGGACGGTTAACCGTGTTGGCGGAGAACCGTTTGAGTCTTTTTGCCCCCGTCGGCAACCGTCCATCGAGATCCGAGGTCCACGGACGCCATGCTGATCGTCTGCCCGTCCTGTACCAGCGCGTACGAGATCGACGTGGACCGCGTCGGCGCGGACGGGCGCTCGGTGCGCTGCGCGGCCTGCCGCGAGACCTGGTTCATCTCCCCCGACGACGTCTCCGCCGCCCTTGAGGCCGAGATGACCGCGGCCATGATGGCCGCCTCCGAGCTCGGTCCCGACGCGGCGCAGAGCCGCGCCTCGGCCCAGGCCGATCTCGATGCCTGGGAGTCGGCCCTGGCCGCCGAACCCGAGCCCGATCCTTCGCCCCCAGAGACACCGCGTCCGCGGGCCCGGACCAAGCCCGCGAAGCCGAAGCGCAACGGCTTCTCCCTGGCCTCGCCCGGGGCCGCCCTCGGGCTCGCCGTGCTCGGCGGGCTCGGTCTCGCCGTTCTCGGACGGGCCACGGTGGTGCGGGCGATGCCGCAGAGCGCCGGCCTCTATACCCGGGTCGGATTTCCGGTGAACCTGCGTGGCGTCGAGTTCCGCGACGTCGTGGCATTCCAGAGCCCGGGGGAGGGCGCGCAGGGCCAGCTCGTGGTGGAGGGGGATCTCGTCGGCGTCGCCGCTGAGGCCGCGGTACCGCCGATCGAGGTGGAGGTCCGGGACGGGCGCGACCAGGCGCTCTATCGCTGGCGCATCGCGCCCCCGCGCGCCGCCCTCGAGAAGAGCGAGACCGCGCGCTTCCGCGCGAGCCTGTCGGCGCCGCCGGCGCAGGGCCGCTCGGTCCGCGTGCATTTTGCCGCCGCCGAGGCGGGCGAGACCATGCCGAAGGCCGATGCCAGCGCCCCGGCCCCGTGATAAGGAACGCGGATGACCAGTGCTTCCCGACGCGTCCGCGTCCTCTTCGACGAAACCGCCATCGCCCGGCGCACCGAGGAACTCGCAGCGGCCATCGCCGCCGCCAATCCCGAGAACCTGCTCGTGGTGGCGGTGCTCAAGGGCAGCTTCATGTTCGCCGCCGACCTCCTGCGCGCCCTGCACCGGGTCGGGCTGGAGCCGCAGGCCGAGTTCGTCCACCTATCGAGCTACCGCACCGCCACGGTCTCCTCGGGGCAGGTCGAGATCCTGCGCGACGTGGAGAGCGAGGTGCGCGGACGCGACGTCCTCCTGGTGGACGACATCCTCGAATCCGGCCGCACCATCGTGTTCGCCAAGGACCTGCTGATGGCGCGGGGCGCCAAGCGGGTGCTCACCGCCGTGCTCCTGGAAAAGCCCGGCAAGCGCGCCGTGACCATCGATGCGGATTTCGTCGGCTTCACCTGCCCGGACGTGTTCGTGGTCGGCTACGGCATGGATGTCGCCCATGCCTACCGCCAGCTGCCCTTCGTCGGCCTCGTCGATTACGAGAGCCGGGAGCCCGACCTGTTCGGCGGCACCTGAGACGCACCCGCTCACGATCCGCAGAATTTGCCGCGCGCGCGGAATTCGTCGTGCGTGCCGGAGAATATGAAACGATCTGGCTCTTAAAGAGCTTGCTGTGTCCGACGATCCCTTGACAGGGCGCGTCGGCGCTTGCGTGACTGAGCGCTCGGATCCGAGAGAGATACAGACGCACGATGGCCCGCATCCTCCTGGTGGATGACGAAGAGACGGTGCGGGGCTTCCTCAAGCGGGGCCTCGAGATCGACGGTCACGCCGTGGTCACGGCCACGGACGGCAGCGACGGCCTCGACCGGCTGACCGAGGCGGACGGCGCGTTCGACCTCATGCTCACCGACATCCGCATGCCGCTGATGGATGGGATCGCCCTGGCGCTCGCGGCCAAGCGCGACTTTCCCAATCTCACCATCCTGCTGATGACCGGCTTCGCCGACCAGCGCGAGCGCGCGCGGGGCCTCGATGCCATCGTGACCGACGTCCTGACGAAGCCGTTCTCCCTGGCCGACCTGCGCTCCACGGTGAATCGGGCGCTCGCCGCCTGAGACGCGCCGGGTCCGCCGCCTCGTACCCGGAATCCCGCGCATGATCCTCCATTCCGACCGTCACCTGCCCGACCGTCCTCTGCCCGACATCCTCTCGGCCATCGGCGCCACGCCCCTGATCCGCCTGGCGCGCGCCTCCGAGGAGACCGGCTGCACCATCCTGGGCAAGGCAGAATTCCTGAATCCCGGCCTCTCGGTGAAGGACCGGGCGGCGCTCTCCATCGTGCGCGACGCCGAGGCAAGGGGCGCCATCCGGCCCGGCGGCACCATCGTGGAGGGCACGGCCGGCAATACCGGCATCGGTCTGGCACTCGTGGCCTCGGTGCGCGGCTACCGCACGGTCATCGTGATCCCGGAGACGCAGTCGGCCGAGAAAAAGGAAACCCTGCGCCTGGCCGGCGCCCGCCTGGTGGAAGTGCCGGCGGTGCCGTTCGCCAACCCCAACAACTACGTTCACGCCGCCCGCCGGCTCGCCGAGCGCTTGGCCGAGACCGAACCGGCCGGAGCCTTCTTCGCCGACCAGTTCGACAACGTCGCCAACCGGCAGGCCCACGTGGAGACGACGGGTCCGGAGATCCTGGCGGCGACCGGTGGGGCGGTCGACGGCTTCATCTGTGCGGCCGGAACCGGCGGCACCCTCGCGGGGACCGCCGAGGCCCTGCGCGCCGCGCGCCCCGACGTGCGGATCGGCCTCGCCGACCCGGAGGGGTCCGCGCTGTACGCCCACTACACCACCGGCACCCTGAAGGCGGAGGGCTCGTCGATCACGGAGGGCATCGGCCAGGGACGGATCACCCGCAACCTCGCGGGCTTCGCCCCGGACGTCTCCTTTCGGATTCCCGATGCCGAGGCCCTCGAGATCGTCTTCCGGCTGATGCGGGAGGAGGGCCTGAGCCTCGGCGGCTCGTCGGGCATCAACGTCGCCGGGGCGATCCGGCTCGCCCGGGAACTCGGGCCGGGCCACACCGTCGTGACCATCCTGTGCGACGGCGCGGCGCGCTACGCCTCGAAGCTGTTCAACCCCGCTTTCCTGGCCGAGCGGGGCTTGCCGGTGCCGGATTGGCTGGGACCCGCATCGAATTCGCTGCCCGATTGGCGGGCCTGAAGTCGATCGGAGGAAAAACTCTGCCTTTGTGGGATTATGCCGCACGGACCGTTGAACGGAATCGCCACGGCGACGTTTGTACGGTCAAGCTCAAGCAATTCTGGTTGGGCGCGTGACGGAGTTCCCATCCATGACCCTGACGACCATTCTCCTCATCCTCCTGATCCTGATCGTGCTTGGCGGCGGTAACTTCCTCGGCGGCGGTGCTTACCGTGGACCGAGCTTCGGACTTGGCGGCCTGCTCGTCATCATCCTGATCGTCCTCCTCGTCACCGGGCGCATCTGACGATTCCGCTCACGGCTGGCACGTGACGGCCACCACCGCGCCCGCCAGGGCTGCGGCGGCTGCGCCCAGCGTGCCGGCCTCTTGGGGGCCGGCCCCGCTCGCGCCGGTTTCGCGCGGCGACGGGCCCCCGACGCCAGCTGCACCGAGAAAGGTCGCCAGCGCGGCCCCGGTCACGAGGCCGTAGCGCGCCGGCGGCACCACGCCCGCCACCTGCCGAGGCTGTGCCGAGACCGTCTGGACGAGGCCGACCACTGCGCCCGCGCGATCCAGGATCGGAGCGCCCCCCGCACCGGGTTGGAGCGGTGCCGTGATCCGTGCGCTCCCCACCGCCCCTCCTGTTCCCGCCTGATCCATGCCTGCCTGTCCCGGCGCCACCGCGACGCCGCCCTCGCCATCGATGACGAGGGCCGCCACGGCCTCGCCCTCGGTCAGGCCGCGTCCGCGGACCGGCGGTGTGATCGCGGTCCGGCCCGCGAGGGGCCCCGTTTCCAAGAGGATCAGATCGGCCGTGGCGCCGGCGCCGACGCGCGCCGCTTGGCCCGCGACCAGGGGCACCCGGCATCCGGCCAGGGCTACCGCGCTCGTCAGCACGTGCCCTGGCGCCACGAGGAGGCCGGTCGCAAGCGGCGCCGGACGGGTCCCGGGCAGGGGCGGCGGCGCGGGAGCCGGAACGGCGGTTGCCACCGGCGCCGCGACGGCGGCCGGAGCCGCATCGGGGAAGGGCACGAAGCTGTTGGCGATGGCGATGGCGAGGCGGTCGACCTCGCCGGCCAGGGCCTTGTCGTAGCCGAGGGTGAGGCCGCGCAGGCCCGCTTCGCCGGCGGCGTAGCGGATGTAGGACTTCCCCGTCGCGGTCTCGGCGGTTACCACCAGGAAGTCGGGACGCAGGAGCTTGTAGGTCACTCGCCGGTCGGGGCTCGGCGCCGTAACGCGTGCGAAGACCGCCTCGAGCCCTGTCTCGCCGGCGGGAGAGGACTTCGTCTCCAGGGTGATTCGTCCGTCGGCGCTCTGCCAGCGGGTGCCGCCCGGCTGCGCCGCGCGCTTCGGCAGCACGCGTTCGGGCACGCCGAGCACCACGCCGCTGGCCGGGTCCGGCTTGACGACGAAGCGGGCGGCTGCGCGCGCCGCCGCGCCCTCCCTCAGCAGCGCGGCGCGTCCGGTCGCGTCCGGCAGGCCGGTCCCGCCGCTGCGCTTCGCATAGGCCTGGAGCGCCTCGAAGCTGCGCCGCCCGAAGGTGCCGTTGACCACGCTGTTGTAGTCGCCGGTCCAGACCAGGGCGTCCTGCAGGCCCTTGCGCTCGCCTTCCGGCAAGGCCTCGAACGCGGTCCGCGCCGCCTCGAAGGCCGGATCGGGCGTGGCCGGCTTCGTCCGCCCGGGGGCGGGTGCGGAGGGCGGGGGAGTGGATGGCGGGGGAGCGGCGGGCCCCTGGGCCGAAGCGACCCCCGCCATCATCCCCAGCATGAAACCGGTTGCGCTCCAGATGGACCGATCGCGTCGCGTCATGGTCGGGTCGCGCCTCTCCGCGAGAACCTGTCCGGTGTGGCAGAGCCCGTGCCCGAATTCCAGGCCGTTGCGGGCCATGCGCGAAGTGCTACGGTTCCATCGGGCGCGCCGCATCGGCGTCCGGACGACGGGGTGGAAGCATGTCGGGATCAACCGGACACGGGCGCTCGCCCCGATCCGCGATCGGCGTCTCGGGCATTCTGCAGGCCCTCGCGCTCGCCGGGCTGCTGGCGTTCCCCGCCTCCGTCCAGGCGCAGGCTCCCGCCCCCCGTGCCGCGGCCAAGGTTGTGCCTACGCCCTCCGCTTCCAAGGCGGGCGCTCCTAAGACGTCCGCTCCCAAGACCTTCGTGCGCGAGGACCTCGCCAGCGACGGCGTGCGCCTCGAGGCCACTCTGAAGAGCGAGGCCGGCGCGGCGAAGCCCGACGCGAAAGTCGCCGCCAAGGCCCGCGCCGAGGGCGAGGCCTTGATCGAGGCCGAGAAGCCGGCCGACGCCCTCAAGCCCCTCGGCCTCGCCGTGGCGGGCGAGCCCGGCGAGCCGGCCAACTGGCTCGCCTATGCCCGGGCGGCGAATACGGTCGGCAACGACGGTCGGACGGGCGACTATGCCAACCGCCTGCGCCTGCGCCTGCGCCGCAACGCCCGGGCCGCCGCCTACCAAGGCTACCTGCGGGCGGGCGCTGCGGCGGCCGAGGCCGCGGCGCTCGCCGTCCTCGGCGAAGTCTATGCGGCCGAGTCGGAGTGGCGCCCGTCGCTGGAGGCCTACCGCGCCAGCCTCGCCCTGGCCGACGACACGGAGGTGCGCGAGACCTATGAATCCCTGCGGGCCGAGCACGGCTTCCGCATCCTCAACTACACCGTCGATTCGGATGCCGCGGCCCCGCGCATCTGCTTCCAGTTCTCCGAAGGCATCGCGGCCAAGACCGATTTCACGCCCTACATCGCGGTCTCGGGTGCGGCCAACGCCGCCGTCACCGCCACCGGCCAGCAGGTCTGCGTCGATGGCCTCAAGCACGGTGAGCGCTATGCCTTCGTGGTGCGCTCCGGCCTCCCCTCGGCGGCCGGCGAGGGCCTGCTGAAATCGGCCGATTACGAGGTCTACGTCCGGGACCGCTCCCCCCAGGTCCGCTTCACGGGGCGCAACTACGTCCTGCCCCGCACGGGCCAAGCCGGCGTGCCCCTGGTCTCGGTGAACGCGGCCAAGATCGACGTCGAGGTGCTTCGGGTCGGCGACCGCGGCCTCCTGCCGTCCCTGCGGGCCGAGGACTTCCTGTCCCAGCTCACCGGCGCCACCGCCCGCACCATCGCCGACCAGAAAGGCCAGCGCGTCTGGAAGGGCGTGCTCGACACGGCCAAGGCCGAGCTGAACCAGGAGGCCGTCACCGCCTTCCCGGTCCTTCAGGCGGTCGGCAGGCTCGAACCCGGCATCTACATCATGCTGGCCCAGGCCAGCGGGGCTTCCGCCGCGTCCGCCGACGAGGAGGGCGGCTACGAGACCCAGGCCACGCAATGGTTCGTGGTCTCGGATCTCGGCCTCACCGCCTTCAAGGGCCGCGACGGCGTCCACGTCTTCGCCCGCTCCCTGGCCTCGGCCGAGACCGTGCCCGGCGCCGAGATTCGGCTTGTGGCGCGCAACAACGAGGTCCTGGCCACGGCAAAGACCGACGGCCAAGGCCACGCCGCCTTCGCGTCGGGCCTCGCCCGCGGGGAGGGGGGCGCCGCACCGGGCCTCGTGGTGGCGCAGATCGGCGACGATTACGGCTTTCTCGATCTCGGCCAATCGGCCTTCGACCTCACGGATCGCGGCGTGAGGGGCCGGCCCCAGCCCGGGGCCGTCGAGGCCTACGTGTTTCCCGAGCGCGGGGTCTACCGCTCGGGCGAGACCGTGAACCTCACCGGGCTCCTGCGCGACGCCACCGGCCTCGCGGTGCCGGAGATTCCGCTCACCCTGGTGGTGAAGCGCCCGGACGGCGTCGAGTACCGGCGCGCCCAGCTGCCCGATGCGGGCCTCGGCGGGCGCGCCCTGGCGCTCCCCCTCCTGACCGGCGCGCAGCACGGCACCTGGCGGGTGGCGGCCTATACCGACCCCAAGGCGCCCGCCATCGGCGAAGCGAGCTTCCTCGTGGAGGACTACGTCCCCGAGCGCCTGGAGGTGACCCTGGAGAGTGCGACGCCGAGCCTGACCCGGGGCGCGCCCGCCACCATCGACGTGGCCGCGCGCTACCTCTACGGCGCGCCGGGAGCCGGGCTCGAGGTCTCCGGCACCGTCCTGGTGCAGCAGGCCTCCGGCAGCGGCATCAAGGGGCTCGCGGGCTACTCCGTCGGCCTCGACGACGAGCGGGTGGAGGCCGCCTCGGCGGAGATCGACGCCCGTGCCACCACCGATGCGGCCGGCAAGGCCCGGCTCGTGGTGCCCATGCAGGCGCTCGCCGCCCCGCGCCCCACCGAGGCGAAGATCACCCTGCAGGTCGGCGAGCCCGGCGGGCGGGCGCTGAGCCGCAGCCTGACCCTGCCGATCCTGCCCGAAGGGCCGGTGCTCGCCATCCGCAAGGGGTTCGGCGGCGATCTGACCGAGGGCAGCGTCGCCGGCTTCGACGTGGTCATGGCCGCGCCCGACGGCCGACGCCTGTCGCAGGGGAACGTCGCCTGGACGCTCCAGCGCGTCGAGAAGACCTATCAATGGTACCGCGAGGGTGGGCGCTGGTCCTACGAGCCGGTCACCAGCACCCGCCGCATCGCCGACGGCCGCCTCGACCTGACGCCCGACGCGCCGGGCCGCGTCAGCGCCACGGTCAGCTACGGCACCTACCGGCTGGAGGCGAGCGTGCCGGGCCGCCCGGCCGCTACGGCGAGCGTGACCTTCACGGTGGGCTGGAGCGGTGGCGAGACCGCGGACGTGCCCGATCTCCTCGACCTGCGCCTGGACAAGGCGGCCTACGCCACCGGCGAGACCCTGCACGCGCGCCTGCAGCCGAAGTTCAAGGGACAGGCGACGCTGGCCGTCGTCAGCGACAAGCTGCACGCGCTCCTCACCGTCGACGTGCCGGCGGCCGGCGCCACCGTCGACATTCCGGTGAAGGCCGAGTGGGGCTCCGGCGCCTACCTCGTGGCCACCGCCTACCGGCCCCTGGACCAGGCGGCCAAGCGTCTGCCGGGCCGGGCGCTCGGCGTCGCATGGTTCGGGGTCGACCGGGACAGCCGCACCCTCGGGGTCACCCTGGAGGCGCCGGCCAAGACCCGCCCGCGCGAGACCCTGACCCTGCCGATCCAGCTCGCCGGCCTCAAATCCGGCGAGGAGGCCCGGGTCAGCGTGGCCCTCGTCGATGTCGGCATCCTCAACCTGACCCGCTACGAGGCGCCCAACCCCTTCGGCTACTTCTTCGGCCAGAAGGCGCTCGGCCCCGAGATCCGCGACCTCTACGGATACCTGATCGACGGCATGCAGGGGACGCTCGGCGCCATCCGCTCCGGCGGCGACGGCGGCGCGGCCGAACTCGCCGATTCGCCCCCGACCCAGGCACCGCTGGCGCTCTATTCCGGACCCGTCACGGTGGGCCGCGACGGCCGGGCCAGCGTCAGCTTTCCCCTGCCGGCCTTCAACGGCACGGCCCGGGTGATGGTGACCGCCTGGAGCCGTGCGAAGGTGGGGGCGGCCCAGGCCGACGTCGTCATCCGCGATCCCGTCGTGCTCACCGGCACCCTGCCGCGCTTCCTCAATGTCGGCGACCGCTCGCGCGTCCACGTCGCCCTCGACAACGTCGAGGGACAGGCGGGCGATTACACGGTGGACCTCGACCTGGCCGGTTCCGTCCTGGTCGGCGCCGAGGCGATGCACCGGACCCTGCGGCTGGAGACCGGGGCCAAGAGCGCCCTCGTCATTCCCATCACCGCCGCCGGGCCGGGCCTGTCACGGATCGACCTGACCCTGCGGGGGCCCGGCCTGCCCGAGGGCGTCGGTCAGAGCTTTGCCCTCACCATCGGTCCCGGCACGGGGGCGCTCGCCCGCCGCTCCCTGCAGGCGCTGGGTCCCGGCGCGAGCCTGAAGCTCTCGGACGAACTCCTGGCCGACATCCTGCCCGGTACCGGCACGGTCTCGCTCTCCGCCTCGAATCTCGCCGGCATCGACGTCCCGGCGCTGCTCCAATCCCTCGACCGCTATCCCTACGGCTGCTCCGAGCAGACGGTGAGCCGGGCGATGCCGCTCCTCTACGTCAACCGCCTTGCCGCCCTCGACAAGCTGGGTCTCGACGACAAGGCCGACGAGCGCGTGCGGCAGGCCATCGAGCGGGTGCTCGGGCGCCAGAACGCGGCGGGCGATTTCGGCCTGTGGTCCACGGATTCCGCGAGCGACACCTGGCTCAACGCCTACGTGACCGACTTCCTGACCCGGGCCCGGGAGCGCGGGTTCGCCGTACCCCAGACCGCCTTCGCCAATGCTCTCGACCGCCTGCGCAACGCGGTCGCCAACACCACCGAGGTTGGTGAGGGCGGCATGGACATCGCCTACGCCGCCTACGTGCTCGCCCGGAACGGCCGGCCCGTGATGGGCGACCTGCGCTACCTCGCCGACACCAAGCTCGCGGCCTTCGCCACCCCGCTCGCGCGGGGCCAGATCGCGGCCGCCCTGGCGCTCCTCGGCGACCGTGGTCGGGCGGCGAAGGCCTTCGACGCTGCGATGGCCAGCGTCCGGGAGACGGCCGCGAGCCCGGCCTACCGGCCGGATTACGGCTCGCGCCTGCGCGACGGCGCGGGCCTCCTGGCGCTGGCCGCCGAGACGGGGCTCGCCCGCGACAGCATCCAGCCACTCGGCGCCCTCATCGCGGCCGAGCGGGCCGGCGGCCGGCCGACCAGCACCCAGGAAGAGGCCTGGATGGTGCTCGCCGCGGAGGGCCTGAGCGCGGACTCCGACAACCTCCGCTTCACCCTCGACGGCCAGCCCGTGAGCGGCGCCGTGGCGCGCAGCTACCGGGCTGGCGCCCTGGAGGCCCGGCCCGTCACCCTGGTCAATGCGGGCAGCCAGCCCGTGCAGGCCGTGGTCAGTGTCAGCGGCAATCCGATCGCGCCGGAGCCGGCCGAGGCGCGCGGCTACACGATCGAGCGGCGCTACCACCGCCTCGACGGCACCCCGGTCGACCTCGCACAAGGGGTCCGCCAGAACGATCGCCTCGTGGTGGTGCTCACGGTGACCGAGGCCAAGGCCAGCGCCGGGCGTCTCCTCCTCGTCGACCGCCTGCCCGCCGGCCTGGAGATCGACAACCCGAAGCTCCTCGACGCCGACGCGCTCAGCGGGCTCGCCTTCGCCAAGTCGGAGGTGGCCCCCGTCCATACCGAGTTCCGCGATGACCGCTTCGTGGCGGCCTACGAGCGCAGCCCCGAGCAGTCGGCTTTCTTCCGGGTCGCCTACACGGTGCGGGCGGTCTCCCCCGGCACCTACGTCCACCCGGCCGCCACCATCGAGGACATGTATCGGCCGGAGCGCTTCGGTCGCACCGGCTTCGGTTCGATGACGGTGAGCGCGAAGTAGGATGGATCGTCCACGCGCTTCGCTGCCCCCCTCGGCGGAAGCGGGCGACCCGCGTCGCGGGTCGGGCGAGGGGACAACTGCTCCGGAGCCGGCGCAGACCGCCCCGGCCCGCGCCGCAGGGACCCGCTGCCGCAGGTGGGGGAGGGGGCTTGCCGGCCTTGTCCTGCTCCTCCTCGCCGCCCCGGTCGTTGCCCTCTGGCGCTTCGTCGACGCCCTGCCACCCCTCGACCTCGCTCCGGCCGGGCTCCGCTCGACGGTGGTGCTGGACCGGGACGGGCGGCTGCTGCGCCCCTTCGCCACCGCCGACGGGCGCTGGCGCCTGCCGGTGACCGGGGCCCAGGTCGATCCGCGCTTCCGCGCCATGCTCATGGCCTACGAGGACCGGCGCTTCGCGCGTCATCCCGGCATCGATCCGGTGGCGACCCTTCGGGCCGCGGGGCAGTGGCTGGCGGCGGGCCGCATCGTCTCGGGCGGCTCGACCCTGTCGATGCAGGTGGCCCGCCTCGTCGAGCCGCGGGCCGAACGCTCGCTCGCCGCCAAGCTGCGCCAGATGGTGCGGGCAGTGCAGCTGGAGCAGCGGCTCGGCAAGGACGGTGTGCTCGACCTCTACCTGGCGCTCGCCCCCTATGGCGGCCCGGTGGAGGGTCTGCGGGCCGCCAGCCTTGCGTATTTCGGCCGCGAGCCGGCCCGGCTCTCCTTCGCCGAGAGCGCGCTCCTCGTAGCCTTGCCGCAGGCGCCGGAAGCCCGGCGGCCCGACCGCTTCCCCGAGACGGCCCGGCGCGCCCGCGACCGGGTCCTCGCCATCGCCACCGCACAGGGCGTCGTCACCGCGGCCGAAGCGGAGGCCGCCCGGACCGCGCCCGTGCCGTCGGCGCGAAAGCCCTTCCCGATGCTGGCCGCCCACGCGGCGGAGGCGGCCCACGCCGCCGACCCGGGCGCCCAGGCGATCCGCCTCACCCTCGACGGCCGCCTGCAGGCGAGTCTCGAAACCCTGGCCGCCGAGCGCGCGGCCGCCCAGGGCCCCGGGATCTCGGCCGCCCTCCTGGCACTCGACAACCGCACCGGCGCGGTTCTGGCCCAGGTCGGCAGCCCCGGCTACCTCGATGCGAGTCGCGCCGGCGCCATCGACATGACGGGCGCGATCCGCTCGCCGGGCTCCGCCCTCAAGCCCTTCATCTACGCGCTGGCCTTCGAGACCGGCCTCGCCCATCCCGAGACGCAGCTCGACGACCGGCCGGTGCGCTTTGCCGGAGCCTACGCCCCGGAGAATTTCGACCTGGGCTACCAGGGCAGCGTGACGGCGCGGCGCGCCCTCCAGCTCTCCCTGAACGTGCCGGCGGTGGATCTGCTGGAGGGGGTCGGCCCCGCCCGCCTCATCGCGCGCCTGCGGGCCGCCGGCGCCCGCATCGACCTGCCCCGCGACACCGCGCCGGGGCTGCCCGTGGCGCTGGGCGGCCTCGGGATCACCCTCACGGACCTCGCCCGCCTGTTCGCCGGCCTCGCCCGGCAAGGACTCGTGCCGAACCTCACCCGCCGCGTGGGCGAGGCGTCGGGCGGAGTATCGGGCGAGGGGACGGGCGCGCCGCCGCAGGAGGCCCGCATCACGGAGGCCGTCGCCGCCTGGTACGTCGCCGACATCCTTCGGGGAGCGCCGCCGCCCGAGAACGCCATGGCGGGCCGGATCGCCTACAAGACGGGCACCTCCTACGGCTACCGGGATGCCCTCGCGGTGGGGTTCGACCGGCGCGTCACCCTCGCGGTCTGGGTCGGGCGGCCGGACGGCAATGCGGTGCCGGGCCTCGTCGGTCGGGTGGTGGCGGCCCCGATCCTGTTCGATGCCTTCGCCCGCTTCGGCGGCGAGCCCGACCCCGTGCCGATGCCCCACGACGCCCTGGTGACCACCACGGCCGGCCTGCCGCCGCCCCTGCGCCATATCCGGCGCGACATCCCCAAGACCCTGTCGGCGGCACTGGGAGGCGCGCTCAAGATCGCCTACCCGCCCGACGGCGCCCGCATCGATCTGGGCCTGTCGGAGCCCGAACCCGCTCCGGCGCCGAGCCTCGCCCTGAAGGCGCTCGGCGGCGTGCCGCCCCTGACCTGGATGGTCGACGGACTGCCGGTGGCGGGGGGCGCGCGCCGGCAATCGGCCTGGGCTCCGGACGGTGCCGGCTTCGCGCGGATCTCCGTGATGGATGCCACGGGCGCCAGCGACAGCGTCATGGTACGCCTCGAGTGACGCCCCCGCCCGGGGTTCAAGCCGGAGAGCGGCCGGGCCCCTGGTCGGGCGGGCGGCCGCCCCTACCTGCGAGCGGCAGAGCGAACCTTTGCCGTTGTCGGAGAACCTGCCCGTGGTCCACGAGGAATCCCGTTCGGGACGGCCGGCCCTGCGCCCGGCGGTGATGCTGGGCGCCCTCGGTATCGTCTACGGTGATATCGGCACCTCGCCCCTCTACGCCTTCAAGGAGGCGGTCCGCGCCGCGAGCGCCGGCGCCCCGCCGACCCCGGTCGCCGTCACGGGCGCCGTCTCGCTCATCCTTTGGTCGCTGATCCTGATCGTCTCCATCAAGTACGCCGTGCTGATCCTGCGCGCCGACAACCGCGGCGAGGGCGGCATCGTCGCCATGCTGGCGCTGCTCGGAGCCCGGAACGCCAAGCCCGGCTCCTGGGCCGGCATTCTTCTCGTGGTCGGCCTCGTGGGCGCCGCCCTCCTCTACGGCGACGGCGCGATCACGCCGGCGATCTCGGTGCTCAGTGCCGTGGAGGGCCTGAAGGTCGAGGCACCGGCCCTGTCACGCTTCGTCGTGCCGATCACGGTGGTGATCCTGGTCGGGCTGTTCTTGGTCCAGAGCCGGGGTGTGGCCTTCATCGGCCGCATCTTCGGCCCGGTGATGTTCGTCTGGTTCATCGTGCTGGCGCTGCTCGGTCTCGGCGGCATCTGGCACGCGCCGCAGATTCTCGCTGCGCTCAACCCGCTCAAGGCCGTCGAATTCCTGACGCATGCCGGATGGCACGTCAGCTTCGCCATGCTGGGCGCGGCCTTCCTCGCGGTCACCGGCGGCGAGGCGATGTATGCCGATCTCGGGCATTTCGGGGCCGGGCCGATCCGCGCCTCCTGGTTCGGCCTCGTGCTGCCGGCCCTGGTGATCCACTATTTCGGACAGGGCGCGCTGCTGCTGGTCGAGCCCGACGCCATCGAGAACCCGTTCTATCGCCTGAGTCCCGACTGGGCGCATTATCCGCTGATCGGCCTCGCCACGGTCGCCACCGTGATCGCCTCGCAATCGATCATCTCGGGTGCGTTCTCGCTCACCCAGCAATCGATCCAGCTCGGCTTCCTGCCGCCGATGCGGGTGGTCCACACCGCCCGGCACGAGCGCGGACAGATCTACGTGCCGATGGTGAACTGGCTGCTCGCCGCCGCGACCCTGAGCGCCGTCCTGGTCTTCGGCTCCTCGGATGCCCTGGCCGGCGCCTACGGAATCGCCGTCGCCTCCCTGATGGCGATCACCACCCTGCTCGCCGCCCTGGTGGCGCTGAAATGGGGCTACAACCCCGTGGCCGTGCTGGCGGTGAACGGGTTCTTCCTCCTCATCGACTTCGTGTTCCTCGGCGCCAACACGGTGAAGCTGTTCGAGGGCGGCTGGTTTCCCCTCATGCTGGCAGCCCTCGTGGCGTTCCTGATGCTCACCTGGCGCAAGGGCAACCAGCTCGTCGAGTCGGCCCGGGTCGCCCTGCGCCAGCCCGAGGTCGAATTCCTCGAGCAGCTCCGGCGCGATCCGCCGATCGTCCTGCCGGGCAACGCCGCCTTCCTGTCCTCGGCCACCAGCGCCATTCCCCTGCACCTGTCCCGCTTCGTCGCGCGCAGCCATGCCCTCCACAAGCGCATCCTCATCGTCACCGCCCGCTACGAGGAGGAGCCGACCGTCACCCGCGACCAGCGCGCCGAGGTCATCGTGATCACGCCCGACATCACCCGCGTGATCCTGCGCTACGGCTTCATGGAGGATGCCTCGGTGCCCGACGGCCTGCGCTGCGCCGTGGAGGCCAAGCGCCTGCCGGCCGAATGCCTCGAGGATCTCACGATCTTCATCGGGCACGAGACCATCATCCCGAAGAGCGACCAGCGCGGCATGGCGACGTGGCGGGAGGAGATCTACGCGTTCCTCCTGCGCAACGCGGAGCGCACCGGCGCGCATTTCTGCGTGCCGACGCGGCAACTGGTCGAGGTCGGCACCGAGATCGAGATCTGAGCCGGGCGCCGGCCATCAACTCTCGCGCAGACCGTGCCGTATGGCCTTGCGGGCAGCGCTCCGGGTGTCGCACAAGGAGGCCACGCGGGCGGGCGGCCCGGCCGCGCCGAATCCGGGACGTGTAGCGTAGCGATGACCGAACTGGCGCCGAAGGCCCTGGCAATCCGCCTGCGGCAGCAGGCGATCCTCTCCGATTTCGGGGTCGAGGCCCTGCGGGCCACCGAGCTGCTGCCCCTGCTCCAGCGCGCCACCGAACTCTGCGCCGAGGGCATGGAGGCGCAGTTCTGCAAGGCCCTGGAATACAAGCCCCACCAGGACTGCCTCCTCGTCTGCGCCGGTGTGGGCTGGGCCGAGGACGCCGTGGGCACCACCATCATCGGCGCCGACCTCGCCTCGCCGGCGGGGTATGCCCTGAAGACCGGCCGGCCCGTGATCTCGAACCACCTCGAGAACGAGACGCGCTTCCGCACCCCGAAGCTGATGGCCGACCACGGCATCCGCCGGGCGATCAACGTGCTCATCGCCAACCGCGACGGCAATTACGGCGTGCTGGAGGTGGACGACACCCGCGAGGGCCAGTTCGAGGAGGCCGACATCGCCTTCATGCAGGGGTTCGCCAACCTCGTCGGCGGCGCCATCGAGCGCCAGCGGGCCGAAGCACGGCTGAAGGCAGCCCTGGAGCGCCAGGAGCTCCTGTCCCGGGAGATGAGCCACCGGGTGAAGAACAGCCTCGCGGTGGTGGCGGGCTTCCTGGGTCTGCAGGCCCGGGGCTCCGACAACGACGACGTGAAGAGTGCCCTCGCCGATGCCCGCACCCGGGTCGAGGCGGTGGCCCAGGTGCACGACCAGCTCTGGCGCCAGCCGAGCCTCGAAGCGATCGACGTCGCGGGCTTCCTCGAGGCTCTCTGCGCCAAGCTGCAGGAGAGCGCACCGCGCCACCGCCTCGTCTGCCGCGCGGCCCGGATGAACATCCCCGCCGACCTCGCGATCCCCCTCGGCCTCTTCGTCAACGAGCTCGTCACCAACGCGATCAAGTACGCCTACGCGGACGGTGAGGGCGAGATCCGGGTCGAGGCCCGTCCCGACGATGCGGGCGGCCTGATCCTCGCGGTGGAGGATGACGGTGCCGGGCTGCCGGACGGGTTCGATCCCACGGCGGCGCGCAGTGCCAGCCTCGGCATGCGCATCATCAACAGTCTCGCCCGCCAGCTCGGGGGCGCCCTCGCGGTCGCCCCGGATGTGCAGGGCGCGCACTTCTCCCTGCGGGTGGGACCCGTGGCGTGAGGCGGTGCGCCCGAGAAGGGACTTCCCCGTCCGCGCCTCAGGTCTCGGCCCGCGGCGTCGCGTTCATCTCGGCCCAGTCGAACTCCTCCTCCAGCACGTAGTAGGCGTCGTCGCCGATATCGCCCGAGCGGCGCAGGGCCAGCACCCGGTCGCGGGCCGCCTCGATGGCGCGCCGGCGGGCGGCATCGGCGGGCAGCGTCTCGGAGGCGAAGCCGGTGTCGCGGGCCTCGGCCTGCTCCAGAGCGATGCGGAACTCCTCGCGCAGGGCCTCGGAGGGGGCATCCTCGGCATCCTCCAGGGTCTTCAGGGCGGCCCGGTAGGCTTCGGTCCGGCCGTGCCCGACCTCGCGCCCAACGGGGTCGTTGTCCTCCAAGCCGAGCCGGCCGAGCAGCAGGCGCAGGGTCAGGCCCTGCACCGTCAGCGTGCCGATGATGACGCAGAAGGCGGTGAGCACGATGAGGTCGCGATAGGGAAAGCCCGGATCGCCATCGGGCAGGGCCAGGGCCGTCGCGATGGTGACGATTCCCCGCATGCCCGCCCAGGATACCGCGATTCCGGCCGAGAGGCCGCGGTCGCGGGTCTCGGTCCCGTCGGCTCCCAGGCGGGCGAGGTGGGCCGTGGGCAGGACCCAGAGGAAGCGCACCACCACCACGGTGAGGAACACCGCCGCGCCGACCAGCGCGTAGGAGATCTGCTGCTCCCGGGTCAGGCGCTCCAGGATCGGACCGATCTGCAGGCCGATCAGCACGAAGGCGAGCACGTTGAGCACGAACACCGCCGTATCCCAGACCGCGTAGGAGACGATGCGGGTCCGCGGTGGGGTGTGGCCCGGGGCGATCCGCGCCACCGTGATGGCAAAGGTGACCACGGTGAGCACCCCGGACAGGTGGACGTGCTCCGCCCCGATCCAGATGCCGAAGGCGGCCACGAACTGCAGCACGATGACGCTCGGCGCGTCGGCCACCGGGCGCGTCGCGGCGCTGTAGAGGAGGGCGAGGACCGGCCCGGCGACGAGGCTGCCGAGGATGCCGACGACGAAGGTCGGCCCGATCTCGGCGGCCGAGAAGGTGCCGGACACCGCGGCCGTGACCCCGAGGCGGTAGATCAGCAGGGAGCCCGCATCGTTGAGGAGGCTCTCGCCGCGCAGGATCGTGGTGAGGCGGTGCGGCAGGGAGACGTGGCGCAGCACCGAGAGGGCCGCCACGGCGTCGGGGGGCGCCACCACCGCGCCGAGGACGATACAGGCGGCCCAGGGCATGTCCGGCACGAGCCACTTCACCACCACGGCCACGGCTGCCGTGGTCGCCACCACCGCCCCGAAGGCGAGGCCGGCGATCGGGCGCCAGTGGGTCCGCAGGTCCCGCACCGAGGTGTCGTAGCCGGCATCGAGGAGGACGGGCGCCAGGAACAGGGCCAGCGCCAGCTCCGGGTCGAGCACGAGGTTCGGCACGGCCGGGATGAAGGCGAGGCCGATCCCACCCAGCGCCAGGAAGACCGGATAGGGGGCCCCCACCCGGCGGGCGAGCCCGGCCAGGAGCACGGCGCCGAGAAGGACGCCGACCGTCCATTGGAAGATCATCATGTCGAGGGGAACGCACCATCACGGCGCCGGGATCAATCGCCCCGGCACGAAACCCGGCGCAGCCGGTCAGCCCTGCGCGAGGGTGACGGCCAGCTCCGGCTTGTGGTTCAGGGTCTGGAACACGACGCAGTAGCGTTCGGTCAGCTTCAGGAGCTGGTCGAGCTTGTCCTGGGGGGCGTCGGTGTCGAGGGCGAAGGCGAGGCGGATCGCGCGGAAGCCTACGGGCGCCGCCTTGTCGACCCCCAGGGTGCCGCGGAAGTCCAGGTCGCCCTCGGCGCTCACCGTGCCGGACCGGAGCTCGACGCCGATCGCGGTGGCCACCGCCTTCAGGGTGACGCCGGCGCAGGCCACCAGGGCTTCGAGCAGCATGTCCCCCGAGCACAGCTCGGCGCCGGAGCCGCCGGTGGCCGGGTGCAGGCCCGCCACCGCCAGGGCGCGTCCGGTCTCGACCTTGCAGGCGATCGCCGTGTCGTCGAGGCTGCCCCGGGCCCGCAGGGTCACCACGGCCGAGTCCGGGGCGTTGCGGTAGCGGTCCTTGATCGGGGCCTGGAGCGAGCGCAGGGTATCGGCGTCCATGGGCGTTTCCTTCTCCCGTCTTCCGGTTCTTCTTCTCCGGTCCTATCTAGGGCGCCCCGTCTGCGCGGCGAATGCGGACGGGGGTGAACGAACCTCGCGCCGGTCCGCGGGGTGCCCTATCTGAGGGCGTCGGCCGGGCCCTCGTCCTCCGGCCCCGTCCTGTCAGGAGAGTCCATGCGTCGTCCCAGCGTGAGTGCAGCCGCCCTGAGGGCGCGGATGGCCTTCCCCGGCATCGCCGTCGGTCTCGTCCTGTTCGCGACCGGAGCGGGGGCCGCCACGCCGATCACCCTCGCCAACCACCGGGCCGTCTACGACCTCTCCCTCGCCGAGAGCAGCGGCACGCGGGCGGTGGAGAGCGCGCGGGGGCGCATCGTCATCGATTTCACCGGGGATGCCTGCAAGGGCTACACGATGCAGACCCGCCAGGTGACGGTGCTGGAGAGCGGCGAGACCGGCAGCCGCACCTCGGACCTGCGCAACAGCACCTTCGAGAGCGGGGACGGGCGCAGCTACCGCTTCAAGACCAGCACGGTGCTCAACGGCACGCCCGGCCAGGCGGTCGACGGCACCGCCGAGTCAGGCGCCGACCTGCTGAAGGTCAAGCTGAAGGAGCCCAAGCGCGACCAATTCCAGGACGCGGGCGATGTCCTCTTTCCCACGGTGCACATGCGGCGCCTGATCCAGGCGGCCCGCGACGGACAGACCACCGTCTCCGTCAAGGTGTTCGACGGCTCCGACGATGGGCACAAGGTTTATGACACCCTCGCGGTCATCGGCCGTCAGGTTCCGGCACCGGCGGCCTCCGACAAGGCGGCCGAGCGCGACAAGCCCCTGCGGGACGGGCCGATGGCGACCGTGCCGCGCTGGCCGGTCACATTGAGCTACTACATTCCCGGCGAGGGCGAGCGCACGCCGATCTACGTCCTCAGCTTCGACCTCTACGAGAACGGCGTCAGCGGCGCGCTGCGGCTCAACTACGGCGAATTCGCCGTGGTCGGCGACCTCACCCGCCTCGACACCCTGCCGTCGAGCACCGACTGCCATCCCTAGCCCATCCGACCGGGTCTGCGGCGGGTCCGCACCGATGCGGCGGGCAAGATGTCCGAGCACGGACTTCTGCACGGAAATTGTGCATCCCGGGCCTTCCGGGGAGCCGTTGAATCAAATTCTCGACGTTCGGGTAAAGGAATGTCGGGAAGCGCCCGGTTTTATGACATCCGCAACCTCAGGATGGTCATGGGCGAATCCCTCACAGCAACGCAGACGAGACTGATCCTGCCTGCGCTCTGCTGGAGCCGGTACCGCGCCGATTTCTATGCCGTCACCGCCGATCTCTCCGTCACGGGGCTTCGCTTCCGTTCGTCCGTTGTGCCGTCTCTGGGCGAAATCCTGTCCTGCAGCATTCGGCATGCGGGCTCGATGGAGGCCCAGGTCATCGAGGGCGGCAAGGAGCAGTTCGTCACGCGGGTGATCCGCGCCGAGGCCCCGCTGCCCGTCATCGTGCGTCGCCTGCTCGACCTCGCCGCCGAGCAGAACGGCGCCGAGGTGCCCCAGCGCGTCCATCCGCGCTTCGTGCCGGATTCGCCCGACATCCTCGTCACGATGTCCTGCGGCACCCGGATCCCGGCCCGCCTCCTCAACGTCTCGGCCTCGGGCGCGGCCGTGCGGATCGACATCCGCTTGGAGCCCGGCACGCAGATCACCCTGGGTCGAACGCCGGCAACGGTCGCGCGCTGCTTCGACGACGGCATCGGTGCGGCGTTCCTCCAGCCCCTGCCGGCGGAGGATCTCGGACCCCACGTCCTGTTGTGACGGGGTAGGTCGCTCGCGGGATGCGGGATCTCTCCGGTCTGTCCGAGGGCGGTCCGGTTCCTCCCGCGATCCGAGGAGGCGACGAGCTGGGCGGGGATATCCATAAGGCGCAATCGCGGCGGAACCGCCCGCAAGGCTACAATTAAGTTTCTATCAAATGATCAGGACTAGCCTACGGCCTCGCCCTCCAGTCGGAGACTTGACGATGCGGTACGCGGACGATGCGACCATCCCGGTTCCGTCGGGTCCTGTCCCATCGAGTCGATCCGGCAGGTTTCCACTGCTGGCGATATCCTGAAGATCGCCTCGCTGATGCCGCGTCCGCCCGATCCTGTCCTCGCCGGCCCTTCCCACCTGTCCGGATCGCGAGCGCCCGAAGCGACGTGGGGACGCCGGGCGGGGGATCGCGTGCGCGCCTCGGCACCGAGCAGCCCGGAGCCGGCGTCGGAGGGGGCGCCGGCCCACGCTGCCGGCCGCAACACGAACCGCTACGATCTGGAGGCCCGGGCCGGCCATCTCGACGAGGTGCTGCAATTCGCGCCCTACCTGGCCCTGACCCATACGCTGGTCGTCGGGGTCGTGCTGCTGCTCTTCTGGAGCGAGGCGCACCGAACCTACCTGCTGGTCCTGTTCGCCAGCGTCGCCGGTCCCATCACCCTCGCGGCCATCGGGGCGCAGCGCTACCGTCGCCGGCGCCTGGGAGCGCGCGAGATCGTCACCGGGCATCGGCTCGCGGCCTTGTTCTCGCTGATTCTGGGGTTGGCCTGGGCCAGCATGCCCCTGGCCATCCTCCCGCCCGCAGGCACCCAGGACCAGACCTTCGTGGTGGCCATCGGGGTCGGCCTGATGGCCACCACCTACACCTTCGGGTCGCTCGCGCATCTCGGTCTGGTCTATTCCGCGCCGATCGCCCTAGGCAGCCTCGCGGCCCTGTTCCTCGTCGGCGGCCCCGCCAACTGGTGGCTGGCGATGCTGATGGGCATCTATTCGGCCTTCGTCGCCTTCACCGCCGGGCGGATGGGCCGCCTCTCGGAACAGCGGATCATCGATCGCGTCCGGGTCGGCGAGCAGAACGAGACGATCAGCCTGCTGCTCCACGACTTCGAGGCGAGCACCAGCGACTGGCTCTGGGAGACCGACCCGCTGGGACGGCTCCAGCACGTCTCCGAGCGCATCGGCCAAGTGTCGGGAGAGGACCCGGCGGTCCTGCACGAGGCGCCGTTCGCGGCCCTCTTCCTCGGCGTTCGCAAGCCCCGTCCGATGACCCCGGAACTCGCCGAGATCCTGGCCCTCGTCGCCGAGCGCAAAGCTTTTCGCGAGCGCGTCGTCGAGGTCACCATCGACGGACTCACGCGCTGGTGGCGCCTCAGCGGCAGGCCCATCACCGACGGCGCCGAGACCTTCCTGGGCTTTCGCGGGGTCGGCTCGGACATCACCGATACCCGGCAGTCCGAAGCGCGGATCGCCTATCTGGCGAGCTACGACCCGCTGACGGGCCTGGCCAACCGAACCCAGTTCCAGGGCGTGGCGACCCAGCTCTGTGCCCGGGCACAGACCGGGGGCGAGGCCTGCGCGCTGCTCTACCTCGACCTCGACGGCTTCAAGTTCGTCAACGACACCTTCGGCCATGCCCTGGGCGATGTCCTGCTGGTCCGGGTGGCCCAGCGCCTGACCGGCACGGTCCCGCCCCAGGGGCTGGTCTCGCGCCTCGGCGGCGACGAGTTCGCCATTCTCCTGCCCGGCGGCGACGAGGACGCCCTGATCGGCCTGGCCCGGCGCCTCATCGCAGCCCTGAGCATACCCTACACCCTCGACGGGGTTCAGGTGGAGATCGGCGCCAGCGTCGGCCTCGCCCTGGCGCCGCGCGATGCCCACACCCCCGAAGGCCTCCTCAGCAAGGCCGATCTCGCCCTCTACCGGGCCAAGGCCACCGGCCGCGGCAACGTTCGGGTGTTCTCGCCCGACCTCGAGGCGACGATGCGCCTGCGGCGCGAACTCGAGGTCGATCTCAAGCGGGCGGTGGCGCAGGGCGAATTCAGCCTGCACTACCAACCCCTGGTGAGCCTGGAGGACGGTCGGGTCCGCACCTTCGAGGCCCTGCTGCGCTGGACCCGGGGCTCCGGCGGCCCGGTCTCCCCCGCGGATTTCGTCCCCGTCGCCGAGGCCTCGGGCCTGATCACCGAGATCGGCCGCTGGGTCCTGATGCAGGCCTGCCGAGAGGCCGCGCGCTGGCCCGACGACATCCGGCTGGCGGTGAACCTCTCGCCGATCCAGTTCCGGAACACCGACCTCGTCGCCGACGTGACCCAGGCGCTGGAGGCCAGCGGGCTGAGGCCGGAGAGGCTGGAGATCGAGGTCACCGAGTCGGTGTTCTTCGAGATGAATGCGACGACCATCGCCAATCTCAACGAGTTACGCGCCCTGGGCATCCGCGTGGCGCTCGACGATTTCGGCACCGGCTACTCGTCGCTGAGCTACCTGATCCGGTTCCCGGTGGACAAGATCAAGATCGACCGCTCCTTCATCAAGGACATGGGCAGCCGGCCCGAATGCCTGGCGATCATCGAGGCGATCCTGACCCTCGCGCGCAAGCTCTCGATCACCGTCACCGCGGAGGGCGTCGAGACGATGGAGCAGGCGCAGATGCTCAGGGCGAGCCGCTGCGACGACATCCAGGGCTTCCTCTTCAGCCCGGCCCGACCGGCCGACGAGATCCCCCGTCTCATCGCGTCCCTGCCGGTGCGCTTCGGCGAGATTTTCCCCCTCCTGCCGCTCACGTTCCGCCGCGCGCCGGCGTGACGAGGCCGTCCGAGCCGCACAGGCGCTCGGCCACCGCGGCGGCGGCCCGCGTACCCTCCTCGTAGGCGCCCCCCGCCGTGCCCCATTGCAGGCGCGACAGGGCCTCGCCGGCGAACCAGACCCGGTCTGCCACGGGCGCCTGCAGGCGGGCCCGGGCGCCGGCATGGCCCGGCGGCACCACGGCCCAGGATCCGCGCGCCCAGGGGTCGTGGCGCCACGCGCTCACCGCCGGGATGCTCAGGTCATGCAGGGCGCGGGCGCCGAAATGTGCGGCGAGCGCCGTCCGCACTAGGCGGCGGACCCCGTCCGGCCCGGCCCCGCGGGCGTCGAGGGCGGCGGCCATCGGCGCATCGAGCTCGAAGAAGTGAAACGGGGTGCCGTCGATCCGGGTGAGGAGGCCCGGACTCGGCTCGCGACCGCCGACCAGGCTCGCGAGCCGGTCCGCTCCGCGGAACGGGCAGGAAGGCCAGTGCAGCACCGCGTGCTCGTAGATGCCGGTGGCGAACCCCGTGATCGCGTCCGCGACCTCCGGGGGGAGGGCGGGGGTGAAGAGCGGCGCGGCGCGAAGCACCATGGTGGGAATCGTGACGATGACGGCCCGGGCCGTGAAGCTCCGGGGACCCGCCTGCACCCGCACGGCCGGGCCCGACCAGTCGATGCCGGTGACCGGCGTCCCGAGGGCGATGGGCAGCCCCTGGGCGAGGCGGGCGAGATAACCGCCGTAGCCACCGGCGATGAAGCGGTTGTCGCCGTACTCCATGCTCGGAAAATCCTGGAGCGAAACGCGGTCCAGCGACTGCCCGGAGACCAGGCCGTGGACGCGCTCGACCCGCCGGCCCCAGGGCCCGAGGCCCGGCGGCAGGGCGGTGGCGGCCGGCCGGTCGGGCCCCGCCCAGCCCGCCTGGGTGCTCATGGCCCGGTCGGCCACCGCGAAGGCCCGGCCGAGGGCCGCCGCCTCTGCCGGCCGGCCGCGCCGGCGCCCGACCCAGAGATGGCTCTCCTGCGCCGCCACCCGCAGGGGCTCCCCCCGCTGGGTGCCGAGCCGCACCAGCGGGTTGATCGGCCCCGCATGCAGCCAGTGCCCGCCGAGGTCGACGGGATGGCCCCGCAGGGCGACGGTGACGAGGCGGCCGCCGACCCGATCGCGCGCCTCCAGGACCGCCACCCGGACGCCCCGGGCCGCGAGGCCGCGCGCCGCCGCCACGCCGGCGGCGCCCGCCCCGACGACGATGACCTCCGGATCGTCGGGCAGGGGGGCCAGGCGCGGCGCGACGCTCGGGCGCCAGCGTTCGTGGTCGGGGCGGGACGTCCTCATGGATGACGGTCTCGTTCCTGTCGGCGAAGGGTGGCGACGGGCCTAGCAGAGGGCGGTGCCGGGCGACACCGCGCCTCCGGTCGCAATCCGGTCACACGCCAGAAAACTCCGGTGTCCAGGATCGGTGCCGCGAATCGCCCATCTGCCGCCCGGCGGGACGGGTGGTGCAGCGATGGTCCGCACTTGCGCCGGCGCATCGCCATAGCCAGAACCTCGGGACACGGCGCGCGCGGGGGCGACGCAGGCCGGGTCCTCGCGAACGGATCGATCCACGACCACGGGATTCCCAGGTATGCTCATCCAGGCCGCCTTCGCCGCCGTCCGGCAGGTGTTCTCAGCCCCCTTGCGCGCGATCCTGTGGAAGTCCCTCGGACTGACCGTGGGTATCCTCGTCGTCGTCTGGCTCGGGCTGACGCGAGCGATCAACTGGTTCCTGTCCCAGCACCATCTCTCCGTGGACTATCCCTTCCTCGATACCCTGGCGGTGTTCTTCGCCGGGGCCGGCCTGTTCGTGGGCCTCGCCTACGTCATGCCGGCCGTATCGATCCTGGTGGCTGGCTACTTCCTCGACGACGCGGCCGAGATCGTCGAGCGCACGGATTTTCCGGACGAGCCGCCCGGTCTCGCCCTGCCGCTCGGCACTGCGATGTTCTACGCCGTCCGCTTCGCCGGCCTCGCCCTGCTGGTGAACCTCGTGGCGCTGATCCTGTTCTTCGTGCCGGGGGTGAATCTGGTCGCGTTCTTCGGGGCCAATGCCTACCTGCTGTCGCGGGAGTATTTCGAACTGGCCGCCGGGCGCTTTCGGCCGATGGCGGAGGCCGGCGCCATGCGCCGCCACTACGGCGGCACCACGCTCCTCGCCGGCGTGCTCCTCGCCGGGCTGATGGTGGTGCCGGTGCTCAATCTCGTCACCCCGCTCTTCGGCATCGCCCTGATGGTGCACGTTCACAAGGGCCTCAGCCGGCGTACCCCGGTCGCCGGCCCGCAGCCCCAGCCGCGCCTGCGCTAAGGCCATCGGAACAGCCGGGTCCGAATTTCACCAGGCGGCCTCCCGTCTGGCCTGGAAGTGGTCTAGATACGCTGCACCTGGCTCAAGGACCGGCGCCGATCCATGCCCCGCAAGGGGCCGGACGGGCGCGGGCGCCGCTTTTCGAGACGCACGAGCGATGACCGGCTTCGAGACCCTCCCCCTGACCCGCCCCGCCGCGCAGCTCGTCACCGTGTTCGGCGGATCGGGCTTCCTCGGGCGCCACGTGGTGCGGGCGCTGGCCAAGCGCGGCTACCGGATCCGGGTGGCCGTGCGCCGGCCCGATCTCGCCCTGTTCCTGCAGCCCCTCGGCAAGGTCGGCCAGATCGTCGCCGTGCAGGCCAACCTGCGCTACCCGGAGTCCATCGCCCGCGCGGTCCAGGGGGCCGACATCGTCGTGAACCTCGTGGGCATCCTGCAGGAGACCGGCAAGCAGAGCTTCTCGCAGCTCCAGGCCGAGGGCGCGGGCGAGATCGCCCGGGCGGCGGCCGCCGTCGGCGCGCCCCTGGTCCATGTCTCGGCCATCGGCGCCGACGCGAACTCGCCCTCACACTACGCCCGCACCAAGGCCGTCGGCGAGGCCCGGGTTGCCGAGGCCGGCGGTCCGCACGTGATCCTGCGGCCCTCGCTGGTGTTCGGCCCCGGCGACAGCTTCTTCAACCGCTTCGCCGCCCTGGCCCGCGCCCTGCCGGTGCTGCCGCTGGCCGGCGCCGCGTCGCGCTTCCAGCCCGTCTACGTCGCCGACGTGGCCGAGGCGGTGGCTCGCGCCGTGGAGGGCCACGTGCCCGCCGGAAAGGTCTACGAGCTCGGCGGCCCCGAGGTGGAGACCCTCGAGGCGCTGGTGCGTTACATGCTCAAGGTGACGATGCGCAAGCGCGTGGTCCTGGGCCTGCCCCAGCCCGCGGCGCTGCTCCAGGCCCGCGCCCTGGAGGTGGTCGACACCCTCACGCTCGGCCTCCTGCCGGACAGCCTCAAGCTGACCCGCGACCAGGTCATCCTGCTCCAGAACGACAACGTCGTCTCCGAGGCGGCCAAGGCGGAGGGGCGCACCCTGGAGGGCATCGGCCTGCAGCCCACCGCCATGGAGGCCGTGGTGCCGGGTTACCTCTGGCGCTTCCGCAAGGCGGGCCAGTTCGCCAAGATGCAGGAGCACGAGAGCGCCATCCCCGAGACCTTGGCCCCGAAGCCCTTCGTGCCCCGCAGCGGCAGCGGTCCGGCCCTGGGGCCGGATTCCAACGCTCCGAGCCGGATGGGCGTCCGCTGGGGTACCCGGGGCTGACGCATCCGCGCGTCACCGGAGTCCTCAGGCCCGTCGAAATGGGCTAGAGGGCGACCATGACCCAAGCCTCTCCACCCGAAGTCGCGTCGCCTGAAGTCGCGTCGCCTGAAGCCGGCGCACCCCTGGTGCGCTTCGCGCCCTCGCCCACCGGCTACCTGCATATCGGCAATGCCCGGCCGGCGCTCCTCAACGCGCTCTTCGCCCGGGCGCGAGGCGGGCGCTTCCTGCTGCGCCTCGACGACACCGACCGGGAGCGCTCGACCGCGGAATTCGCCGCCGCCGTCTCCGAGGACCTCGCCTGGCTCGGGATCGTGCCGGACCTGTTCGCCCGGCAATCCGACCGGGTGGCGATCCACGACGCGGCCGCCGCCCGGCTGAAGGCGATGGGGCGTCTCTATCCCTGCTACGAGACGCCGGAGGAGTTGGAGCGTCGACGCCGACGCCAGCTCGGGCGCGGCCAGCCGCCGATCTACGACCGGGCCGCCCTGACCCTGACGGAGGCCGAGCGGGCCGCCCTGGAGGCGGAGGGGCGCAAGCCGCACTGGCGCTTCAAGCTCGAGGCCCGCACGGTGGCCTGGGACGACCTGGTGCGGGGCGAGGCCCACGTGGATTGCGCCTCGCTCTCCGATCCGGTGCTGATCCGCGCCGACGGCAGCTATCTCTACACCCTGCCCTCCGTGGTCGACGACGCCGAGATGGGCATCACCCATGTCATCCGCGGCGAGGACCACGTCACCAACACGGGCGTGCAGGTTCAGATCTTCGAAGCCCTGGGCAGCGCGATCCCGGTCTTCGGCCATCACAACCTCCTGACCACCGTGGACGGGGAGGGGCTCTCGAAGCGCCTCGGCCACCTCTCGCTCCGAGGGCTGCGCGAGGCCGGCTACGAGCCGGGGGCGGTGCGCTCCCTCGCCGTCCTCACCGGCTCGGCGGAATCCGTCCGGGCCGTGGCGGGTCTCGACGAACTCGCCGGCCTCGTGGATCTGGCGCAGATCTCGCGGGCGCCGGCGAAGTTCGATCCGCACGAGCTCGACGGGCTCAACGCCCGCCTCGTCCATGCCATGGAGTATGTCGAAGTCGCGGACCGCCTCGCGGCGCAAGGGGTCGCGTCCGAGCGCGCGGCGGCGTTCTGGGAGGCGGTGCGGCCCAACCTCGCCAAGGTGTCGGAGGCGGGAGACTGGTGGCGCGTGGTCACCGGGCCCGTGGCCCCGGTCATCGCCGATCCGGCCTTCACCGGGGCCGCCGCCGCGCTCCTCCCGGCCGAGCCCTGGGACGCAGAGACCTGGAAGGCCTGGACGGGCGCCGTGAAGGCGGCCACGGGTGCCAAGGGCAAGGCGCTGTTCATGCCGCTGCGCCTCGCGCTGACGGGCCTGGAGCACGGGCCGGACCTTGCCGGCCTGCTGCCGCTGATCGGGCGGGACGTCGTCCTGCGCCGGCTGGCGGGAGAGGGCTGACGCCGGGTCCCTGCGGTGCATGCAGGCCCGACCCACCGGCACGGGTGACTGTCCCTGGCCGGGTGGCACGCCTATATGCGGGCCCGACGCCGTTTTCATCCCGAGCCCCAGATCCGAATGAGCACCGATCCCGCCCCGGCGGCACCGGCCGTGGCCGCGCCGCCCGCGCGCCCCGGCCTCGTCGCCACCTATCGCCGCCTCTGGCCCTATCTCTGGCCCCACGGCCGGCCCGACCTGCAGCGGCGCGTCTTCCTCGCCTTCGGCCTGCTGATCGTCGCCAAGTTCGTGACGATGGTGACGCCCTTCACCTTCAAGTGGGCCACCGACGCCCTGGTGGCGATGACGGATCCCAAGGCGGCCAGCGGCGTGCCGGGCGCGGCCGTGCCCACCGGCCTGCTCGCCGCCCCGATGCTGCTCATCGGCCTCTACGGCCTCTCGCGCATCCTGATGGCGGGGCTGACGCAGGTGCGTGACGGGCTGTTCGCCAAGGTGGCGATGCATGCGGTGCGCCGCCTCGCGCTCCAGACCTTCGAGCACATGCACCGGCTCTCCCTGCGCTTCCACCTGGAGCGCAAGACCGGTGGCCTGACCCGCGTGCTGGAGCGTGGGCGCGGCGGCATCGAGGAGCTCTCGCGCCTGATGGTGCTCACCCTGGTGCCGACCATCGTCGAGTTCCTGCTCGTGATCGGCGTCCTCGCCTACGAGTTCGACTGGATCTACTCGGTGGTCGTGTTCGTGATGGTGGCGGCCTACCTCGCCTTCACCTGGAAGGCGACGCAGTGGCGCATCGAGATCCGCCGGCGGATGAACAATTCCGACACCGATGCGAACACCAAAGCGGTGGACTCGCTGCTGAACTTCGAAACGGTGAAGTATTTCGGTGCCGAGTTGCGCGAGGCCGAGCGCTACGACGTCTCGATGGCCAAGTACGAGAAGGCCTCGACGCAGACCTACGTCTCTCTCGCGGTCCTCAACGCCGGTCAGGCGGTGATCTTCACGATCGGCATGACCGTCGTGATGTGGTTGGCCGCGCGCGACATCATGGCCGGGCGCACCACCCTCGGGGGCTTCGTGCTGGTCAACACGATGCTGGTGCAGCTCTCCATGCCGCTCAACTTCATGGGCATGATCTACCGCGAGATCAAACAGGCGCTGATCGACATCGACGACATGTTCCAGATCCTGCACCGCAACCCCGAGATCGCCGACCGGCCGGATGCGCTGCCCCTCGCCGTCTCGGACGGCGTGGTGCGCTTCGAGGACGTACGCTTCGCCTACGACCCGGCCCGGCCCATCCTCAAGGGCGTCAGCTTCGAGGTCCCGGCGGGCAGGACGGTCGCCATCGTGGGGCCCTCGGGGGCGGGCAAGTCGACCCTGTCACGCCTCCTCTTCCGGTTCTACGAGCCGCAGGGCGGCCGTATCCTCATCGACGGCCAGGACATTTCGCGGGTCCGGCAGGCCAGTCTGCGGGCGGCCATCGGCATGGTTCCGCAGGATACGGTGCTGTTCAACGACACCATCGGCTACAACATCCGCTACGGCCGCTGGGACGCCACCCCGGCCGAGGTGCGCGCCGCCGCCGCCCTGGCGCAGATCGACCGCTTCATCTCCGCTTTGCCGGAGGGCTACGACACCCCCGTGGGCGAGCGTGGCCTGAAGCTCTCGGGCGGCGAGAAGCAGCGCGTCGCCATCGCCCGGACCATCCTGAAGGGACCGCCGATCCTCGTCCTCGACGAGGCGACCTCGGCCCTCGATTCCTTCACCGAGCGCGAGATCCAGGACGCCCTCGACACGGTGAGCCAGGGCCGCACCACCCTGGTCATCGCTCACCGCCTCTCCACGGTGGTCAATGCGGATGAGATCATCGTCCTCGACAAGGGCGTCATCGTCGAGCGCGGCGACCACGCCACCCTGCTGGAGCGAAACGGCGTCTATGCCTCCCTGTGGAGCCGTCAGCGCGAAGCCGATGCCGCTCTGGAGATCCTCCAGCGCAGCGAGGCGGCGCTGCCGTTGCCCAAGGAGCGACCGGCCCTCGTGCCGGAGCCGGTTCCCGCCGCGTAGGGGCCGCGCCGTCAGCCCCGCTTGTCGGGCTGCGGCACCGCCGCGGTCCCGTCGGTGGGCAGGACGAAGATCTGGCCCGGGTAGATCAGGTCGGGATTGCGGATCTGCGGCTGGTTGGCGTCGAAGATCACCGTGTAGCGCGTGCCCTTGCCGTAGATGCGCCGACTGATCTGCCACAGGCTGTCGCCCCGGATGATCGTCGCGGTCCCGATCTCCGGGACGAAGACCGTGGAGCTCCGCTCCGCCAGAGCCGGGGCCTGCATCCGGGCGGGTGTCTGGGCCGTCTCCGGACCAGGGCTTCGCGGCCCGGGCGCCTCGGCCTGGACGGGGGCGAGCGGCGTGATCGAAGCGGGGCGCGGTAGGGCCGGCGGCGTCGGCTGCTGCGACGAAGGCTGTCGCGAGGGAGATTCTCGTGAGGAAAGGGTTTGTGACGGAAGGTCTTGCGACGGAAGTCCTTGCGACGGAAGTCCTTGCGACGTCCGTGCTTGCTGCCCCGGCGTGAGGGTGGGGGCCGGCGTCGGGGCCTGTGGCAGTCCGGCCTCCGAATTCGCAGGGGGGAGCGCGGCTGGCGCCTTAGGGGCCGCTGCCCGGGGCCCGGCCGCCGGGGGCAGCGTGGCCGGGTTCTCCGGCGTTCCCAGGCGTGCGACCGGGCCCGGCACCGAGGCCGCCGGCGGTGGATTGCCTTGCTGTGCGACGGGGGCCGCGCCCTCGGACGACCGGCCCGTCCCCGATGCCGCCGGCTTGGTCACGGCCGCGGGCACGTTGAAGGCGACCTCGGAGCGGGTCTTCACCTTGCCGGAGACGGGATCGACCTGATCCACCCGGACCTTGTAGTCACCCGGCCGGACGCCGCGCCCGATGGTGAAGGCCACGCGCCCGTCCGCGCCGGCACTGCCGGGTGCCACCAGGGCGTCGTTCAGATAGAGCCGCACGGTGGCCCCGGGCGGGGCCTGACTCGTGACGTAGAGCCGTCCACCCTCTTCCGCCTCGACGCTGACGATCTTCACCGGCCCGGTGCGGTCCGCGTCGGCCTTGGCGGGGCCGGCCTCCGCCGTCGGGACCGGATTCTGGGGAGCGTGGTCGTCGGGCATGGTCGTTGCGAGGCCGCCATCGGCCTTGCCGGTCCGGCCGGCCTCGGCTGGGAGCTTCCTGCCCGAGACACCTTTGCTCGGGGCAACCTTGTCTGGATCGGTCTTGCTGGGGTCCGTCTTGCCGGCGTTCGTCTTGCCAGCGTCCGACTTGCCGGCTTCCGTCTTGCCGGGTTCGATGTTGCCTGAGGCGGGTTTTCCCGCCCCGCTCCTGCCCGCATCGGCAAGGGTGGTCCCGGGCGGCGTCGGAGTCGGATCCGGCTGCGACAGCACGATGGTGGGCTTGCCGGGGGAGGTCAGGGCGATGAGGGGCTTGGCATTGCGATGGGGCGAGACCACGACCGCCACGCTGTCGCGCGAGATCCGGGCCTGACCGTCGGCGCCGAGCACCCGCAGGGTGATCTCACTGTTGCCGGTGGGCAGGGCCGGCGGCACGATGGCGAACTGGCCGGAGGGATCGACGAGCGCACGGGCAATCGGCTCGTTGTCGCGCAGAAGCTCGACGGTGGTGTTGGGCGCGGCCCGCCCGGCGATCACCGCTTCGCCATTCGGCTCGATCCGGATGATGTCGAAGGTTGGCGCCTCGCTGACCGGCGGGGTGCCGGAGGCCTGCCCCGGCGGTTGGCCCGGCTCCAGGGCCGCCAGGGGCTTTCCCGTCGGCGCCGCCCCCTCCCCGGGGTTCGCATCCCGCCGCACCGGCGGATTTGGCTCGGCCGCGCCATCCGTCCGGGCGGGGGGCTTGCCGGCGGGAGCAGCGCTCTCCTCGGTGGCACCGGAGCCCGCCGGGGACCCGAGGCCGCGCTTGAACAGGGTGCCTGCGCCGTAGAGGGTGACCACGAGGGCAAAGCCCGCCAGAAGCCCCACGCAGGCGAGGAAGATGCTCCGTCGCAACTCCGCCCTCATGACACGCCACTCCTTCGTCCACCGGCACGGCGGCCGAAATTCCATCGCCGCGGGATCGGGCCCGTCGACAAACCGGCGATTGATGGCGACATATTAGCGAACATGACCGGATCACCAAATCACACCCGCCGGATCGCGGCCGGATCCTCCGTAAAATCAGCAGTTTGGCGCGTGGACCGCGGCGTACGGGTCCTGTCCGCGGCGCATCAGGGAGGTCCGGCATGGCTCCGGTAAGGACGGTCTGCGTCTATTGCGGCTCGGGCTTCGGCGGCGATCCGGCCTTCACGGCCGCGGCCGTGACCCTCGGCAAGGCCCTGGCGGAGGCCGGGATTGGCCTCGTCTATGGCGGCGGCAATGTCGGCCTGATGGGCACCGTCGCCCGGGCGGTCCTCGAGAACGGCGGCCACGTCACCGGCATCATCCCCGACTTCCTGAAATCGCGCGAGCGCATGCTCGACGAGATCCAGGAGACCATCGTGGTGGAGGACATGCACACCCGCAAGCGGCTGATGTTCGAGCGCTCCGACGCCTTCGTGGCCCTGCCCGGCGGCATCGGCACCCTGGAGGAGCTGGTGGAACAGCTCACCTGGGCGCAGCTCGGCCAGCACAACAAGCCGATCCTGCTGCTCTCGGTAGCGGATTTCTGGACGCCCCTCCTGACGCTCCTCGACCACATGCGGGGCCAGGGTTTCATCCGCGAAGGGCTCGACCTGAGCTACCTCGTGGCCAGCGAGGCGGCCGACGTGGTCGGCCTCCTGCGCGACGCGGCCGGATCGGTCGCGCCGGCGCCCGCCGCCGAGGCCCTGGTGGCGGAGCGGTTCTGACGCGGAGCCCGACCGGTGGCGGCCGCCCGATTCAGGTCGCCACGCTCCAGGTCGTCCCGTCCTTGCCGTCCTTCAGGGCGACGCCCATCGCCAGCAACTCGTCGCGGATCCGGTCCGAGGCGGCCCAGTCCTTGGCGGTCCGGGCCGCGCGCCGGTCCGCGATCAGCGCCTCCACCCGGGCGACGTCGACGCCGGCCGCCCGGATGGTACCCTGGTCGCGCGCCGACTTCGTCTGGGTGAGCAGGCCGAGGAGGTTCGCGCCCGCCTTCAGCGCTGCCGGCTCGTCGAGGCGGTGCAGCTCGGCGAGCGCCGCGGCGGTGTTGAGGTCGTCGAGGAGCGGCTCGCGCACGCCCTCCGGGATCGCCTCGGCCGCGGCCACGTCGCCAACGACCCCGTACCAGCGGTCGAGCATCCGGGCCGCCTCCTCGAGGCCACGCAGGGTCCAGTCGATCGGCTGGCGGTAATGGGTCTTCAGCATGGCGAGGCGTGCGACCTCGCCGGGCCAATCCTTCAGCACGTCCCGGATGGTGATGAAGTTGCCGAGCGACTTCGACATCTTCTCCCCCTCCACCTGGAGGAAGCCGTTGTGGAGCCAGACGTCGGCCATCACGTCGGTGCCGAAGCAGCAGCGTGACTGCGCGACCTCGTTCTCGTGGTGGGGGAAGATGAGGTCGATGCCGCCGGCATGGATGTCGAAGCGCTCGCCGAGATGCTTCCACGACATCGCCGAGCACTCGATGTGCCAGCCCGGCCGGCCCGGTTCCGCGATTCCGCAGGGGGAGGGCCAGGACGGCTCGCCGGCCTTCGAGGGTTTCCACAGCACGAAGTCGAGGGGCGAGCGCTTGTAGGGCGCGACCTCGACGCGAGCTCCGGCCTCCATCTCGTCGAGGGGGCGCTTCGAGAGGGCGCCGTAATCGGGCATCGACGGCACGTCGAACAGCACGTGGCCGTCCGCCACGTAGGCGTGGCCGCGCGTCACCAGGCCGGCGATGATGATGTGCATCTCGGCGATGTGGTCGGTGGCCCGCGGTTCGACGAAGCGCGGGCGCTCGCCCGGCACATTGACGTCTTCGGGCATCAGCACGCCGAGTTCGCGAATGTCGGCGTGGAAGGCTTTCAGGGTGCCGTCGGTGAGTTCGCGGATGCTGATGCCGCGCTCGGCGGCCCGGGCGTTGATCTTGTCGTCCACGTCCGTGACGTTGCGGGCATAGGTGACGTGGGGCGCGCCGTAGAGCTGGCGCAGCAGGCGGAACAGCAGGTCGAAGACGATGATCGGCCGGGCGTTACCGATATGGGCCGCGTCGTAGACGGTGGGGCCGCAGGCATACATCCGCACGTTCGTCGGATCGATCGGCGTGAAGGCGGCCTTCTCGCGGGTCAGCGTGTTGTAGAGCCGCAACATCGAGGCCATGAAACTTTCCTTACGTCCCGGGCCCCCATCCGGACCCGTCCGTCCCTGAAACACCGCAGCGCATTGGTTTCGCGCGGCTTTTGCCGCAGCGCACCCAACCGCCCGCCACACCGTCGCCGCGTTCCGCCCGGGGCCCTGTTGCGCGAAGGCGACGGCCGGGCCGCCCGTCCTGCGCTACCTCAAAACCATGAGCAATTCGAGAACGCCGCCAGACCGGCACGCCTCGGAAACGGCTGCCTCGAAAAGCACGACGCGGCGAAAGGGTTTGTTAACCCGGTGCCGTGAAATTTTCGCCCCATACGCTTCCGACATCAGCAAGGTTCTGCCCATGCGCCGCGCGGCCGCCAGTATCGGCGCTCTTCTCGCCCTCGCCCTCACCGCCCACGGCGTCCTGGCCTCCGACGGCGAGAGCCCGGCCAAGGCCCCCAGCACCGTCGAGAAGACGTTCCTGATCCCGTCGAGCGAGGGGTACGGCGTCGGCGACTGCCTCACCAACGGCGAGAGCGCCTGCGGCCAGGTTGTGGCCAATGCCTGGTGCGAGGCGCAGGGCTTCGCCTCCGCCGGCTCCTTCGGCGTCGCCGCGCAGGACGAATATACCGGCGCGATCCCGCCGGCCCCGGTGGCGAAGCCCGCCGAGCGCCCGATCCGAATCACCTGCCAGGACTGATCCGCAGGCCGGGCCGCCCCGTCGCACGACGACCCGGTCTTCCGGCCTACTTCTCCATGAACGCGTCGCAGCGCGGCGGCGCTTCGGTGCCCCAGGGCATCAGCGGCACGGCCGAGGTGGAGTTCTTGGGCGAACCCTGGATCACCTTGTCCGAATAGACCATGTAGATCAGCGTGTTGCGCTTGGTATCGCAGCCGCGCACGATCTGCATCGACTTGAAGATCAGCGACCGGCGCTCGCTGAAGACCACTTCGCCCTGCTTGAATTTCCCCTTGAACTGCACCGGGCCGACCTGGCGGCAGGCGAGGGAGATGTCGGAGACATCCTCCGCGAGGCCGAGGGTGCCCTTGATGCCGCCCTTCTCCGGCTGCGTGTACCAGCAGGCGACCCCTGCCACCGACGGGTCGTCGATCCCGTAGACCACGAGCTTGTCGTTGGGGGTCAGCGGCCGCCACACGGTCGACTTGTCGAAGATGCGGTCCGCATCGTCCGCCCGCGCCGGTTGTGCGGCAAGGCCGAGCCCCAGCGCCAGCGCACAGCCTGTGAGACCCCGAAGCCACATCATCGTATCATTCCCCTCAGTTTGTTCCGGCCGGATGTGGGAAGGGTGTCGCGGTCGTGCGAGGGGCGCTAATAAACTTGTGTTGAGCCCGTTCGCCTCCGCTTCGTTGACGTTCCCTTCGGGGGACCTCGCGCGGCGGCGTCCCGCCATCCATTGCAATCAGGCCATGCCGCTGATCCCCTCCCAGATCCGCACGCTCGTCCGAGGGCTCGCCGGCGTCCTCGCCGTCACCACCCTGACGGGTATCGCCGAGGCGCAGACCTCCGCCTGCCTGCGCTATCGCTCCGAACTCGCCGGCCTCAGCGACGGGGCCAGCACCGCGCGGGCTCTGCAGAACGAGATCGGCCGCCTCAATGCCTATTATCGAACCCTGAACTGCGAGGGGGGGCGTTTCCTCTTCTTCGATTCGCGCCCCCCGCAATGTGGCGCGGTGGAGCAGCGCATCCGCGCGCTCAACGCCGGCTACGGTGCCGAGAACGGTGAGGTGACCGCCGCTCGTCGGCAGCAGCTCACCGAGGCGATCGCCGCGGCCTGCACGGATCCGGCGAGCCGCAGCTTGATCAAGGCGGACGGGATTCCGGGCGAGGCGCGGGCGCGCGGCGGCGCGCAGGTGATCTGCGTGCGCAGCTGCGACGGCGCCTACTTCCCGATGACCAACCTGCCCGATGGCCGCGAGGGTGCCGACGAGCTCTGCCAGGCCCTCTGCCCCGGCGCGGAAGCGGCGGCCTATTCGATGCCGCACGGCGACGAAGCCCTGAAACAGGCCGCCACCGTGAAGGGAAGCCGCGCCTACACGGCCCTGCCGAACGCCTTCAAGTTCCGCACGTCCTTCACGCCGAACTGCTCGTGCAAGCGCGAGGGGCAGAGCTGGGCCCAGTCCCTGGTCAAGGCCGAGAGCATGCTGGTGCGGCACAAGGGCGACATCTTCGTCACGCCGATGCAGGCCGAGGCCCTGTCGCGCCCGCCGAAGGTCCGCCTGACCCTGGTGGGCCGGGCCGACAAGACGGCCGCGGGCCTCGCCGCCGACGCCGCCACGCGCCATGCCGCCGTCGCCTCCGATGCGCCTGCGCAGCCGGAGCCGGCCGTCGCCGCCGCAGCGCCGGGAGCGGGCGAAGAGCGCCAGCCGGTGCGCATCATCGCTCCGAACCTGTTCTCGACCGCCGCGCGGCCGGGGAATCCCTGAGCGGACAGCCGGCGTCGCGCGGCCGGAAACGGGAACCATCCCGCTCGCATTCTGTTCCGAAGGCCTCATCAACGACGTGAGTGACCTTCGATGCGGAGCATCCGCCACCTCCTCCTGACCGGCACGGTCCTGCCTGTCCTGATCCTCTCCGGCCCGAGCCTGGCCCGGCAGGATTCCGCGTCGGGCGGCACCATCCTGCTGGCCCAAGCCGGGCCCGGCGAGGGACCCCGGGGTGGAGGGGCCGAAGGTCCGCGGGGCGGGCCGCCCGGCGGCGGACGCGAGCGTCCCGAGCCGCGTCAGGAACGCCCCGAGCCCCGCCAGGAACGACCGGCACCCCGCCCCGAGCCACGTCAGGAGCGGCCGGAGCCGCGCCAGGAACGCCCCGAGCCCCGTCCGGAACGACCGGCACCCCGCCCCGAGCCGCGCCAGGAGCGGCCGGAGCCGCGTCAGGAGCGCCCAGAGCCGCGCCAGGAACGACCGGTCCCCCGCCCCGAGCCGCGCCAGGAGAGGCCGGAACCCCGTCAGGAGCCGCGTCAGGAGCGCCAGGAACGTGCGCCGGCCGCGCCGGCCGAGCGTCCTGCCGCTCGCCCGGAGCCGCGCCAAGAGCGTCCCGCCCGCGATGAGCGCCCCGCCCGCGAAGAGCGCGGCCCCGGTGCGGACCGGGATCAAGCGCCGCAGCGCCGCGCCCCCGGGGCCGATGCGCCCGGGGAGCGTCCGTCGCCTCCGCCGGCCGCACGCGAGCGTACCCCCGACCGGCCGAACACGCCCGAGCGCCCCGCCGCGCCCGAGCCAAGCCGTCCGGCGCCCGCGCTGCCACGCCAGGCGCCGGCTCCGGCGCAAGCTCCTGCTCCGGCGCAAGCCCCGACGCCGAACGCGCCCGAGATCCGCAATCCCGCCACCCCGAATGTGCCGGGCGCAGCCCAGCCAAGCCGTCCCAATGCCCCCGGCGAGCCGCGTGCCCCGGGCCAGCCGGCTCCGCCGGCTCCGCAGCCCGGCCAGCCCGGTGCCGCGGCACCCAATACCCGTCCCGGCGTCCCGGGACGTCCGTTCGTCCCCCCCGGCGCCCCGAATCCGGACACGCAGCGTTCCGACGGACGTCCGGGCGTGGGTCCCAACCCGGTCGATGCCCGGCCGGATCGGGATGGGCCGGTCCCGGGCGGCCGGGATCCGCGAGATCCGGCCGCCCGGGATTCCGGGACCCGGGACCTGCGGCGCGACGGACCCGATCGGAACGGACTCGATCGGAACGGCCCCGACCGGCCCGGCCTCGGCCGCGACGACGCGGGCCGGCCCGATCTCCGGCCCGGCGACGCCCGCCGCGACGATCGGAGCATCGATGATCGTCGCGAGGATCGCGAGCGGCGGGACGCTTTCGAGCGCCGCGACGCGCGCAGTGGCTTCAACGCGCCGGGGCGGCCGGGCTACGTGCCGGGCGGCTTCCGGGACGACGACGATGTGCGCGATTACGATCAGGTGCGCCGCGACCGGCGCGAGTTCTCGGAAGGGGGCCGGACCTATATCCGCGAGCCCGGCCGCATCATCGTGCGCGACCGCGACACCTACTTCATCCGCCACGACGAGAACGAGCGCTTCCGCGATCTCGACCGGCGCGCCTATCGCAGCGAGCGCCGCGGCGGCGATACCATCACGTATCTCGACCGGCCCGGTGGCGAGCAGATCGTCACCATCGTGGACGACGACGGCCGCCTCGTGCGCCGGTCCCGTCGCTTCCGCGACGGGCGCGAGGTCGTCATCATCGACAACAGCTTCGGTGGCGGCGTCGCGCGGCCGATCTACGAGGACGTCGTCGAGTTGCCGCCGCCGGATATCCGCATCCCGCGGGATCGCTACGTCGTCGACTACGACGGCGCCGACGAGCGCACCGTCTACGAGGCCCTGTCGGCCCCGCCGGTGGTGGCGGTGGACCGGCGCTACACCCTCGATCAGGTGCGCTACAGCCCGCAGCTGCGGGCGCGCATGCGGAGTGTGGACATCGATACGATCAACTTCGACACCGGGTCGTTCACGGTGACGCCGGATCAGGCCGCGCGCCTCTCGACCATCGCGGCAGCCATGAACCGGGCGATCAAGGCCAATCCGCAGGAGGTGTTCCTGATCGAGGGCTACACCGACGCCGTGGGCGCCGACATCGACAACCTCTCGCTCTCCGACCGCCGGGCGCAGTCGGTGGCCACCGTCCTGACCCAGAACTTCCAGGTGCCCCCCGAGAACCTGACCACCCAGGGCTACGGAGAGCAGAACCTGAAGGTGAACACCCAGAATGCTTCGCGCGAGAACCGCCGGGTCACCGTCCGGCGCATCACCCCGCTGATCCAGCAGCAGGCCGAAGCCCCGCCGCGCTGACGGCGCCGTCCGACGAACCGGATCCCGGTTCGTCGGACGCACGGCTCCCGGCCGGTGACGCAACGTAACACCGGTGCGCTCCTGCCCCCGCACAGGTGCGGAGACGGTTGGCGCGGGATCACACCCGTCTTCGGCCGATCACCCCGAACCTCGCACCGGACCACGATTCTCTTCAGAGCGGCGTTTATCGCTTTTTTAATCGCTGAGTCTATCAATATAGGCCGTCTCTCAAGGCCTGTTGTGCTCTGCCCGCAGCAGATATGACAGTATCTCTAGCGCGCCGACTTGACAATGAACATCAGGCTCAAGTGGATATTGATCGCAATAATTGGTTCGATCGTTGCAGCTCTCTGTCTACAAGGTGTCATTGCGGTCAGTGGTCTGAGAAACGTCCGATCTGCTGCGACGGATATTTCAGGATCTTGGCTTCCAAGCGTAAGGAGCTTGGGAGAGATCAGGTTTGCAATGACGAACTTGCAACTGCTCAATGCGCGCTACGCCCTTGGCAGGGAACCGCTCGCAGCGCTCGACATCCTGAACGCACAACGTTCGAAGGCGGTCGAAACCGCGCTCCAATCCTATCAACCCTTCGTCACGTCTCCTGAGGAACGGGTGCTCGCCGATGATATCCTCAGGCGCTTTTCGGCTTACAACGGGCTGCGCGCCGACTTCCGGAACCGGTTCACGACCGGGGATCAGGCCGCGCTGGTCGCGGGCTACGAGGCCGTCCGGTCCGATTACCAAGGCGTGATGAAGGTCATCGATGACGACGTCGCGCTGAACAATCGCGGGGCTGTCGCTGCGGACGTCGCCGCGCAGGCCAGCTACGACGAGGCCCTCCGGCTCACGGTCGCGGTCAGCCTCATCTCCGTCCTGATCGGCCTGGGTGGCGCGCTGTTCGTCCTCTCCGGCGTGACGCGCCCGATCACGCGGATCACCGGCGCGATGCAGGCCGTCGCGGCCGGAGACCTGGCGGTGGAGATCCCGTTCGCGGCCCGCCGCAACGAACTCGGCGCGATGGCGTCGGCCCTGTCGGTCTTCCGCGACAACCTGCGGGAGACCGCGCACCTGCGCGAGCAGCAACGGACGCGCGAACTCGCCGCGGAGGAC
This sequence comes from Methylobacterium sp. Leaf125, assembly GCF_001423085.1. Classification (GTDB taxonomy): domain Bacteria; phylum Pseudomonadota; class Alphaproteobacteria; order Rhizobiales; family Beijerinckiaceae; genus Methylobacterium. The sequence continues at coordinate 523,675 of NZ_LMNU01000001.1, forward strand.
CTGCGTCGGCAGGGAATGCACCGGATGGCGGACGGCTTCGAGACCGCCGTAAGCGATATCATCACCATGGTGACGTCGGCGGCGACGGAGCTTCACACGACGGCCCAGAGCATGTCGGGGACGGCCGCCGAGACCGCCAGCCAATCCACCACGGTGGCGGCGGCGGCGGAAGAGGCGGCCTCGAACGTCAGTACCGTGGCGGCGGCGGCCGACGAACTCGGCTCCTCCGTGCAGGAGATCGGGCGTCAGGTCGACGGCTCGGCCCAGCTCGCCCAGCGCGCCGTGGTCGAGGCGGAGCGCACGGTGACCCTGGTCCAGGATCTCAGCACCGCGGCGACCAAGATCGGCGACGTCGTCGCCATGATCTCCATGATCGCGGGGCAGACGAACCTCCTGGCCCTCAACGCGACGATCGAGGCGGCGCGCGCCGGCGAGGCGGGCCGCGGCTTTGCGGTCGTGGCGGCCGAGGTCAAGGAACTCGCCAACCAGACCGCCCGGGCCACGGAGGAGATCGGGACCCAGATCGGTCAGATCCAGGGCTCGACCGGACAGGCGGTCACCGCCATCGACAGCATCACCCACCGCATCCGGGAGATCAGCGGGGTGTCGACCACCATCGCGGCCGCGGTGGAGGAGCAGGGCGCCGCGACCCAGGAGATCGTGCGCAACGTCTCGCAGGCGGCGGTCGGCACCGAGCGGGTGACCGCCAACATCGCGGGGGTGGCGGGCACCGCCGAAGAGACCGGCGCCGCGGCCGCCCAGGTGCTGTCCTCCGCGAGCGAACTCTCGCGCCAGTCCGAGCATCTCGGTGCCGAGGTCGCCCGCTTCCTCGCCACCGTGCGGGCAGCCTGAGCGGCCCATCCGGCGCCGGACAGGCTCCGCGACATACGGCATTTCCCGTCACGGCGCGCGCCGATGCGGTTTCCCCGCCGTCGGCCCGGCCTATATACCCGGCTCGGCAGCGCAAACCCTTGGGGATCCGGTGCCGTCCGGCCCCGTTCGCGCGGGCCGGTGGCCGGGCGAGATCATCCGCTGCGGCGTGTCACGGCCTCCGGGCCGACTCCGCAGGAGCATCCATGGACGAGGCGAGCGAGCGGTTGATCGAGGCCGGAACCCCGGCCTTCCGCCGCACCGCCATCGCGCTGGGGGCCGCCGGGTTCTCGACCTTCGCGGTGCTCTACGGCGTGCAGCCGCTGCTGCCCGTCTTCGCCGACGACTTCGCAGTCTCTCCGGCCGAGAGCAGTCTCGCCCTGTCGCTGCCCTGCGCCATGCTGGCGATCGCGCTCCTCGTGGTCAGTCCCCTCTCGGAGGTCTGGGGCCGCAAGCCGATCATGGTGGCCTCGCTGTTCGCCTCGGCACTTCTCACCATCGTCGCGGTGCTGGTGCCGAGCTGGCACGGCTTCCTCGCCCTGCGCGCGCTCACGGGGCTCGCCGCCTCCGGCCTGCCGGCCGTGGCGATGGCCTATCTCGGCGAGGAGATGCACGGGCGCGCCATCGGCCTCTCGATGGGCCTGCTGATCGGCGGGAACGCGGCGGGCGGCATGGTCGGCCGCCTGCTCGCCGGCATCATCGCCGACCATGCCTCCTGGCGCTGGGGCCTCGGCACCATCGGCGTGCTGGCGCTCCTCGCCGCCATCGCCTTCGTCTACCTGCTGCCGGATTCGCGCCGCTTCCGGGCGAACCGGATGCGCTGGCGCGAGGTGCCGGGCACCTTCGGTCAGCACTTCCGCGATCCCGGTCTGCCCTGGCTGTTCGCGGAGGCGTTCCTGCTGATGGGCGGCTTCGTCTGCATCTACAACTACATCGGCTTTCGCCTGCTCGATCCGCCCTTCTCCCTCAGCCAGAGCGCCATCGGGGCGATCTTCGTCGTCTACCTGTTCGGGACCGTCTCCTCGGCGCTGACGGGCGAGATCGCGAGCCGGCTCGGGCGGCGCAAGGTGCTGTGGCTCGCCATCCTCCTGGGCCTCGCGGGCGTGACCCTGACGCTGTCCGCGCATCTCGGGCTGATCATCCTCGGCATCGTCCTCGTCACCGTAGGCTTCTTCGGCGCGCATTCCGTGGCCAGCAGCTGGGTCGGGCGCCGGGCCTTGCGCGACCGGGCCCAGGCCTCGTCGATCTACCTGTGCCTGTACTATCTCGGCTCCTCGGTGCTCGGCACCGCCGGCGGCTGGTTCTTCGCCCATTCGGGCTGGATCGGCGTGGTGACGTTCTTCGCGACCCTCTACGGCCTCGCGCTGGCGATCGCCCTGCGGCTGGCCCGCCTGCCGCCCCTCGTCCAGGCCGATGGCTGACCCCCATCCCCGGTCCCTTGGAGGGGCCTCGCGCGTCCACGTCCTGAAACCGCGCTGGGAGGCCTCGCGCGTCCCTGATCCGAAACCGCGCTGGGAGGCCTCGCGCGTCCCTGATCCGAAACCGCGCTGGGAGGCCTCGCCGTATGACGGACGCCGCTCCGTGCCTTATGAGGGGGCCCCTGCCCAGGGAGCCTTCCGGGGGCGCCCATCAGACGAAAGCAGTCCGAAACACCCATGACCGATCTCCTCGAGACGATTCGCCGGACGCTCGTGCCGATTCACAAGGAGGGCTATCCCTTCATCGTCATCGGCATCGTGCTGACGGTGATCGGCGCTTACTTCGCGCAGTTCCTCGGCTGGGTCTTCCTGATCCTGACCCTGTGGGTCTGCTACTTCTTCCGCGACCCCGAGCGCATCACTCCCGTGGGCGACGGCCTCGTGGTCTCGCCGGCGGACGGACGGGTGAACCTCATCTCGACGGTGCTGCCCCCGCCGGAGCTCGACCTGCCACAGGAGCCGATGCTGCGCATCTCGGTCTTCATGAACGTGTTCGACTGCCACGTGAACCGCGTGCCGGTGACGGGCCGGATCGGGCAGATCCACTACACGCCGGGCCTGTTCCTCAACGCCGAGCTCGACAAGGCCAGCGACGACAACGAGCGCAACGGCCTCGTCATGGAGACGACCCACAGGGGGCAGCCCCTGCGCATCGGCGTGGTGCAGATCGCCGGGCTGGTGGCGCGCCGCATCGTCGGCTGGGTCCACGCCAACGACACCCTGAACGTCGGCGAGCGCTTCGGCCTGATCCGCTTCGGCTCGCGGGTCGACGTCTACCTTCCGGTCGGCACCCGCGTGCTCGTCGGCCTCGGTCAGAAGGCGGTGGCGGGCGAGACCGTGCTCGCCGATCTCGGCGGCGGGCCCGAGCGCATGTTCCGGCGCATCTGAGGGGTTCCCATGGACGACCTGTTCCCCCCCTTCGCCCCCGACGCCAACGAGCCCCGGCCGCGCCGCTTCAAGCCGGTGCCGTTCCGGATGATCGCGCCGAACATGATCACCCTGATGGCGCTCTGCCTCGGGCTGACGGCGATCCGGCTGGCCTTCGAGGGCAAGTTCGAGCCCGCGGTGATCTCCATCGTGGCCGCCGCCTTCCTCGACGGCATCGACGGACGCGTGGCCCGGATGCTCAAGGGAACCTCGCGCTTCGGGGCGGAGCTCGACTCCCTGGCGGACTTCGTCAATTTTGGCTGTGCGCCGGCGTTGATCCTGTACGGGTTCGCCTTGAAGGAGTTGCGCTCGGTCGGCTGGATCGTCGCGCTGATCTTCGCCATCGCCATGGCCCTGCGGCTGGCCCGCTTCAACGCGATGCTGGACGATCCCAACCGCCCGGCCTGGAAGAAGGACTTCTTCGTCGGCATGCCGGCGCCCGCGGGCGCCCTGACGGCCATGCTGCCCCTCTACCTCAACTTCCTCGGGCTGCCGATGGAGCATTGGGCGGCCCCCGTGGTGCTCGGCTACATGCTCTGCATCGCCCTGCTGGTGGTCTCCACCGTGCCGACCTTCTCGGGCAAGACCATGGGCAAGCGCGTGCCTCGGGACTGGGTCCTGCCGATCTTCCTCGTGGTGGTGGCGGCCTTCGGCCTGTTCATCAGCTTTCCGTTCGAGGCGATGGTGGCGCTGGCGCTCGGCTACCTCATCACCCTGCCGATCGGGGCGGCGCAGTATCGCCGCCGGGCCAGGGCCGAGGGGCAGGGCTCCGCCGGGATCGGCGCGGCCGACGATCTCCCCGAACCGGCGCAGCCCGCCCACGATCGGGCCGTGGACATCTGACGCGCGGCGCTGTCGCTCGCTGGTTGTCTTCGTCTAAGCTGATCGCCGCCCGAGCGTTCCGTTCGGGCACGACGCATGCGGGGGCGGGTCGATGCTCGAGGAGTTCAAGAAGTTCGCGTTGCGCGGCAACGTCGTCGACCTCGCCGTCGGCGTGATCATCGGTGCTGCCTTCGGAGCCATCGTGACTTCGGCGGTGCAAGACCTGTTCATGCCGATGATCGGGGCGATCACTGGCGGGCTCGACTTCTCGAACTACTACATCGCGCTGTCGTCGAGCGTTCAGAAGGGCGCAGCCTATGCCGACGCGAAGAAGCAGGGCGCCGTGATCGGCTACGGTCAGTTCATCACCGTGGCGCTGAACTTCATCATCGTGGCCTTCGTGCTGTTCCTCGTGATCCGGGCGATGAACCGCCTCGTGAGCAAGGAGGAAGCCAAGCCCGAGGCCGTGGCCGAGGTGCCAGCCGACGTGAAGCTGCTTTCCGAGATCCGCGATATCCTGGCGACGAAGCCGACGGTCTAGCGGTTGTCCCGGATAAGCAGGACTCGGTTATCCCCAAACGACAAACGTCGAGACAGGAATGTATGGTCTGGCTGGCTCACGATGAGCCTGACAAGACCCTAGCTAGCGGGCTCCATCGGGCTTCGGGGCTGCCCCGAGGTCGCCCAGCAGGCCCTCCAGGGCCTGCTCCACCGCCACCGTGCCTTCCTCGTGGGTCTTCAGCCGCACCTCGAGCCGCTTGAGCTGGGGGGCGAAAGCCTCCGGCGCAGCCGGAGCGCCGAGATAGTCCGGGACCGTCTCACCGGTGGTGAACACCGTCCGCAACTGCTGGCCCAGGTGATCGCGGACCGGCTCGGGGAGGGCGGGGTCGAGCGGGAAATCGTCTGCCATTGTCTGGGTATCCCTCGCGTCCATCGACAAATTCGTACCCACGCAATGCGTGCCGGGAAGAGTAACGGCCGAGATCGTCAAGTGTTGCACCGTTCAGTGCCCGCAGGCTCCCCGGGGATCGAGGGGATGAACAGTTCCGGACAGAAAAAGGCCTCCGGCGAGGGCATCGCCGGAGGCCTCGATCCGTCACCGCGCCTGGGGCGCGGTGGGGCGTCTTAGTCGATCACTTCGACGATGCGGTGGCTGCGGTCGACCAGCACCGGGCGCTCGTTGACGATGGTGTAGCGGGCGCCGCGGGCGTTGTACTCGGCGGGGACATCGTAATAGCTCACGCCGGAGCTCGGCAGTACGGCGCCCACGCGGACGTCGCCGTTGTAGTCGTAGGACGAGCGACGCTCGCGGGTGACGTACTGACGGAAGCGGGGACGGTCATCGACGCCGAGGATGCCGCCGACCGTGCCGGTGGCTGCACCGACGGCGCCCCCGACGATCGCGCCGACCGGGCCGGCCGCGTCCGCACCCTCTTGGGCGCCACGCTCGGCACCGCGGACCAGGCCCTGCGCCTGGGCGGCCATGGGTAGGCTGAGGGCGATCGCGGAGGCGGCGAGAAGGGTCTTGAAGTTCATCGTGAAGCTCCTGAACGAGTATCCCGCGACGCTGTGAAGCGCTGCCGGGTTCAGGGCAGTAACGTCCAACTCCCGGAAGGGATGCGTCGAAACTTCCGGGACCGGAGAGAGCGGACGGCATCGTCCGCCGCGCCCGCGGGCGCGGCCGGACCCTTCACGGGCCGGCAGCCGCGGGCATGCGGGATCCGGCCTCCCGGGGTGGGATCAGGCGTCCTTGGGCATGGCCGACTGGATCAGCCGGTCCGAGCTCAGGTCCTCCTCGTCGTAGCCCAGGAGCTCGGCGAGGCGCCCGCGGGCCCGGCTGACGCGGCTCTTCACGGTGCCGACCTTGCAGCCCATGATGGCGGCCGCCTCCTCGTAGGAGACGCCCTCGGCGCCGACGAGCACCAGCGCCTCGCGCTGGTCCGGCGGCAGCTTGCCCAGGGCCGTCTGCAGGTCCTCGACGTCGAGGCGGTCACCCTGGTGCGGAGCGGTGGCGAGGCGGGCGGCGTAGGAGCCGTCCTGGTCCTCGACCTCGCGCACGCGCTTGCGGTGGTCCGAGTAGAAGATGTTGCGCAGGATCGTGAACAGCCAGGCGTTCAGGTTCGTGCCCGGCTGGAAGCGGGCGCGGTGCTGCCAGCCCTTCAGCAGGGTGTCCTGAACCAGGTCGTCGGAGCGGGCCGGGTTGCTCGTCAGCGACAGGGCGAAGGCCCTCAGGGACGGCACGGCGGCGAGCAGGCCGTTGCGGAACTCCGGCTCGATCGCCTCGCCGCGCGCTTTCAGGGCGGCTTCCAGCTGCGCGATGAGTTCGGCGAAGCGGGTGGGCTGCTCGTCCGGCGCCAGGCGCTCGTAGATCGTGCGCAGGTGCTCGCCGAGATGGCTGCGGATGTTCGAGGACAGGTTCGGCCGGCCGTCGGCGGAGGCCGACAGGGCGTCGAGGTCGGTGTCGGTCACGTCGCGTGTCATGGCTCGTCGTAATCTGGGGCGGTCAGGTTTCGTGTCGGCCCGAGGCGTCCGAGAGCACCCGCGTGGTCAACTGATATCGCGCGTTGTAGCGCATCTGGGCCGGCCACGCATCCCGCCGGACAACCGTGGCGGTTATGTGCCGTGCCGCATCAACAGCCGCAGGAGGACGGGACCCGGTCCGGGCGCGGGATCGCCGGAGCGGCGGCCGCTTTGGAGGGGCCTCCCCGGGCCTTGGCCGGCTTGAGGATGCGCACGGCGCCGTCGCGCAGGGAGAGCACGTGGCCGCGCTCCACGTCGATCCAGCACTCGTCGCGGGTGAGGGCCTTCGTCGCGATCACCGTGACGACATCCTGCGCGCCGGTCTCCTGCGCGAAATCGACCCGCCAGTCCTCGTCCACCAAGGTCGCGGTGCCGAAGGGGGCGCAGCGGGTCAGGTAGCACAGGCGCTTGCCGCAATGGGCGTAGAGGGTGCGGCTGTCCGACAGAAGCATGTTGAACACGCCGAGGCCGTGCAGCGCGGCGCAGAGGTCGGCCACGGCCCGGTCGATGCGCGCCGGGCTCGGCAGGTCGGGCCAGCGCTGCTGCAGCTGGTCGAGCATCCAGCAGAAGGCATGCTCGCTGTCGGTGGAGCCCACCGGCTTGAACCCCGTCAGCGGCCACTTCTTCACGCCCTTGAGCTGGCCGTTATGCGCGAAGGTCCAGCGCCGGCCCCACAATTCGCGGCTGAAGGGATGGGTGTTCTCGAGGTTCACCCGCCCCCGATTGGCCTTGCGCACGTGGGCGATGACGATGCGGCTCTTGATCGGCGTCCTGCGCAGGAGCTTGGCGAGCTCCGACTGCGCGCTCGGCTCCGGCTCGTGGAAGGCGCGGGCGCCGCGTCCCTCGTAGAAGCTGATGCCCCAGCCGTCGGCATGCGGGCCGGTCTCGCCCCCGCGCCGCGCCAGGGCGGCGAAGGAGAAGCGGATATCCGTGGGCACGTTCGCGCTCATGCCGAGCAGTTCGCACATGGAGGTTCGGGGGACTTCGCGTGGGACGGAGGGAGGACGGTGCGGGGCGGCGAACTCCTCCGAGGGCGCCGGGCGACTCACTCTAGAGGATTTTCCCGCCCGCGGGAGCCGCTAATCCGCCGGAAGCGCCCCGCTCCGCGCACGGGAGCCCCGGACGGCTCCCGAACCGCGTGCCGCCTCGAACCTCGCACGGGTCCCGATGCGCGAACGCCGCCGGACCCGTGGGGTCCGGCGGGGCGTGTTCCCGCGCCGGTGCGTCGGATCGGCTCAGAACCGATAGGTGAAGTTGCCCTTGACGGCGTGGTCCTGGGCGCGTGCGCCGACCTGGCCGGTATAGGCCACGCCCAGGGTGGTGTCGCGCGCCACCCGCAGGTCGAGCCCGGCCTCGGCCACCAGCGCGTCCCGGCTGATCGGCGTGCCGGCCACCAGGAAGCCCGGGCCCGTGCCGAAGCTCAGGAGCGCCTTGGGCACCACGTCCCCGTAGGCCCGGCGGTAGCCCACCAGCCCGTGCAGCGAGACCGGCGCGGCGACCCCCCAGTCCAGGCTCGCCTGCCCGCGCAGGCCCAGCGTCGAGGTCGCCACCGCATTGGTCTGCGCCGCCCCCGTCAGCGCCGCCGGCCCGCCCGTCTCGGCGAAGCGGTCGCGCCCGATCGACACGTAGGCCCCACCCACGAAGGGCTCGAGATAGGCCGGCTGCATCGGAACCGCGGCGAGCGCTCCGAGGGCCAGCGGCCCGGGCTGCTGCCCTCCCAGGACGATCCGGTAGCCGAGCTCGCCGAAGCCCTGCACGGTGGCGCCGCCATAGCGGGCCGCGGCGCTGTCGGCGAACCCGGCGAAGCGCACGGCCCGGCGCAGGCGGCTCGCCTGGTCGGCATAGACCGCGCCGAGGCGCAGGCTCACGGGCCCCTGCTCCAAGCCGCCGTAGACGCCCCCGAAACCGCTCTCGATCGTGCCCGAGGCGCGCTGCCCGGCGCTGTCGAGGCTGGTGGCGGTGTAGCCGCCCGCCACGCCCAGGCGAAAGCCCGTCTCCAGGCGCGCATCCGCCCCGAGCACGAAGCCGGAGGTCTGTCGCGCCAGGGACGCGGCGTTGCCGTCGCTCCGGGCCTGGCCGAAGCTGCCGAAGCCCTGGCCCCAGAGCCCGAACACCCGTGGGTCGAGGACCCGTACCGGCACCGGCGCGGCGGGGGCGGCCCGGCCGGGGAGGTCGGCGCTGTAGGCCACCGGCAGGGCGCCGTCATCGGCGCGCTCGGCCGCGCCCGGGCTGGCACCCCAGCGCAGGCGGTCGAGGACGGCCTCGCGCACGAAGAAGGCGGTCTCGAACTGGGCTCCGGCGGCGCTGGCGTGGATGTCGCCGGTGAGCGCCCCGAAGGCGGCGCGCGCCTCGGGCGTGGTCAAGCCGACGGTGCGCCCGTAGAGGGCGGCCCCCGCCCCGGCGGCCTGGACGGCGTCGGCGACGCTGGCCTGGTTGCGGCTCTGGGCGATGCTGGCGAAGGCGATGTCGTTGCGCGTGAGCGTCAGGTCGACGGCGCCGGGGGCGTAGCGCAGGGTGGGGGTGAGGAAGGCGAAGTTGGCGCTGACGCCGGCGAACCGGCCCTGCACGCCGCCGCCGGCGGTGAGGACGGTGTAGCGGGTGCGCGGATCATAGGTCCCGGCCGCAGCCTGGACCTGGACGGTGCCGCCGGTGAGAGTGGCGGTGCCGGCCACCGCGAGGCGGTCGGCCTGGCCGGCGGCGTCGGTCTCCACCTGGAAGGTCGCGCCCGGGGCGAAGCTGGCATTGCCCGCGACCGAGAGGGTGCCGATGGAGTTGCCCGGCGCCACCACCGCCCCGGACTGGGCCGCCAAGCCGCCCACCGTGCCGGTGCCGCCGAGGCTGGCGCCGGAACCGACCGTCACCACCGAGCCGGCGAGGCTGCCGTTCACGGCGAGACGGCCCTGCGCCACGCCCGTGGCGCCGCTGAAGCTGCTGGTGCCGGTCAGGCTGAGGCTGCCCGCGCCGGCCTTGGTCAGGAGCCCGCTGCCCGCGATGGGATTGGCCAGCGTACCGTCGCTGGCCTGGTCCAGGATCAGGCTGGCATTGTCGACGATGGCGCCCGAGCCGAGGCCGGCGGCGGAGGCCACGAGGGTGCCGCCCACGATCGTGGTGCCCCCCGAATAGGTGTTCGTGCCGGTGAGCCCCAGGGTGCCGCTGCCCGCCTTCGTCAGGGACCCCGTGCCGCCGATGTCGTTGCGCCACGCGTCGCTGGCGTCGTACCCGCCCTTCGCGGCATCCATCGTCACCGTGACGGCGCCGTTGAACGCGCCGTAGCCGTCCACACCCGAGACCAGGTTCAGGCGGCCCCAGCCGTCGTAGGTGTTGCCGCTGAGCAGCGGATAGCCCGCAGGCAGCCCCGTCGTCGCCAGGACCTCGCGGCGCTGCGCGTCGCTGAGGTAGGGGAAGCGGGTGAGGAGGAGCACCTGCGCCTGGATCGGGACCTCCGCGGCCGTGAGCGGCGTGCCGGGTCCGGTCGGCTGGAAGCCGTAGGTCATCCGGGCGGTGTAGTCCGCCTTGTTCTGCGCGGCCCTGCCGAAGGGATCGGCGGTCCCGTCGGGCGCGGTTCCGGCGAGGCAGCCCGCCACGGTTCCGGCCGCGCAACTCGCGGCGAGGTAGGCCTTCGTCTGCTGGTAGGCCTGATAGACCGCGTAGGCGCCCGCATTGGCCGGATTGGTCCAGTCGATCCGGTTGCCCGCGGCGTCGTAGAGGCTGGCGTAGATGTTGGTGGCGGCGATCGCCGTCGCCTGCATCCGGCCGCCCATCACGTCGAGGGGCGAGTGCATGCCGGCCAGGATGCGGTTGTTGCCGAGTTCGGAGGCGCGGGTCAGGAGCGCCTGCATCCGCTGCGGGACGAGGAAGCCGACGCCCAGGCTCTGCAGGTAGCCGGAATTGGTGTGGCCGCTCGGATAGCCGCCATCCGCGTAGGCGTTCGTGGTGTTCTTGCGCGGATTCAGCAGCGCCGGCGTGACGACGTCGGTGGTGACGCGGTAGGGGCGGGGCGCCGTCCCGATGCCCGGAACGTAGGCGCCGACCCCGAAGGTCGCCGCGGTGAAGACGCCGGCCGCGTTGTAGGACCCGACATCGGGCGCCGTCAGGGGGCGCCCGCCATTGGCGTCGATCATCGCCTGGGTGACGGTGAAGCCCTTCACCCAGCGCTCCGTCGTCCCGTAGACGGCCGGCGCAGGGAAGTTGGAGAGGTAGCTCGGGACGGCGAACGCCGCCGTGTCGGCGGCGGACAGCGCCGTCTTGTTCGTGGTGGCGCTGTAGTCGTTGAACCGCGCGGCCAGGGGATCGATGGCCGGATTCGGGCCCTGGTAGCGTCCGAAGACGCGCTTTGCCGGCTCCGTCGAGGCATTGCCCCGGACCGTGTCGTCGATGAAGCGGACGGCGGCCGCCAGGGGCGTCGCCGTGCCGTTGCTGAAGGTCGTGGCGCCCGCATTCGCGTTCGCGCCGGTGTTGAGGTTGGCGGCGTAGTCCGCGAGCGTCGTCGTGGCATAGGAGGTCGGCACCTGGCTCGCCGGCCGGGTGCCGGTGAACGAGGCCCCGGCCCCCGTGAGGTAGGCCGAGGTGAGGGACCCGAGCCCGTTGAGGATGCTGTAGGCCTGCCCGGTGCGGTCGTCATGGATCGCCGCGAGGGTCTGGTCCGCGGTCCGGCCCTGCGTCAGGCGCACCACCGTCTGGTAGTTCTGGGTCATGACGGCGGGATTGGCCGTCATCAGGCCGACGTAGCTGTCGAGGATGCGCGGGACGACCGTTCCGGGACTGACCGCGGTGCTGTTGTTGAACCCGACCCCTGGCGCGGTCGGGATCTGCTGCGCCGCCGCGCCGACAGGCAGGAGGCAGGTGGCGGCGAGCAGGGCGGTCTTGAGATGTCCGGACACGAATCCTCGCACGGAAGCAGGCAGGCGCGGTGTTGCGAGGCAGCGCTAGCTTGGCCGTAAGACGCGTCCGTGACGGATCCGGCTCCCGCGCCCTCTTCGGCGGGAGGGCCGGTTCGCGCGTGGCGGGTGTGGCCGGATTGCCGCAACCGGATCGCCGGTTGCCGCGCGGAAGCGGACCGATGGTCCGCCGAGGTGCGCCCCCGCGCTTTCGCCGCCGGAGACGATCCTCTAAGCCGCTCCCCGGGCCCCGTTCCGGGGCATCGTGGACAGGGTGCCGATGGACCGCGATCCGATCGCCTTCACCTGGCGGACCGCGCGGCGGGAGCATGCCGCGGCGATCGGGCTGGCGCTCGGTCTCGGCGGACCCCTCGCGCTGCTCGCGCTCCTGTGCCTGCGGGATCTCGTCGGCGTGCAGGTGCACGACACCGATCCCACGAGGCCGTTCCTGCGGATCGCCGCGGCCCTGCCCTGGCGTCCCGATGCCGAGGGGCCCTTCGTGGCCTTCGCCGGCTGGATCCTGCCACACGGCGAACTCGTGCGCGCGGCCTTCCTCGGCCTCGCGGCGGCGGCCCTCGCCTCGGCCGGGCTCGGCTGGGCCGTGGCGCGCCTCTGCTTCCATGCCCAGACCCGGACGGTGGCGGCCCTGCAGGGTCGGGTCACCGAGGCGATCCTGCGCGCGCCGCCCGGCGCCCGCGACGAGGCCCGCGCCCTGGCCCAGGCCATGGGAGACCTCCTCGCCCGCCTCGACACGCTGTTCGGCCTGGCGATCCTGGTGCCGGCGCTGGCGGTCGGCGGCACCGTCCTCGCCCTCGTCCTCGCCGGCCTCGCCGCGCCGCGCCTCGTGCCCACGGTCGCCGCCGGGCTCCTGGCCGCCGGCCTCGCCCGGGCGCTGATCCAGCGACGGATGCAGGATCGGGCCGCCCTGCGCCTCCGGGCCGGTGGCGCCGCCGGGCGGGCCCTGTCCGACCTGATCCGCCGCATGCCGGCGGTGCGGGCGCACGGGGCCGCGGCCTTCGAGCGAGGGCGTCTCGCGGCCAAGGGCGCCAGCACGCGCGACGCCCTCGCGGCCTCGGAATCCGCCCTGGCCTATGCCCGTGCGCCCTCCATGGCGCTGGCGATCCTGCTGCCCGCGATCGTCGTCGCGGTGGCGCTGTGGCGCGGCCATGACGGCACCACCGAGCCGGTGGAGCCCGGGGCGCTGCTGGCCGCCGCCGGTGGCTTCGCCCTCGCGGTGGTGGCCCTCACCGTGACCCTGCGGATGGCGAGCCTGCACCGCACCCTCGCCGGCCCGTTCCGCGACGTCGCCGTCGCGGTTCCGGCCCTGGAGGGCCGTGCCCCCGCCCGCCCCGGCACGGTGACGGCCCTGCCGGAGGCGGGCGCCCTGGTGGCGCAGGGGGTCGGAGCCTACGATCCCACCACCGGCGAGCGGCTGGCCGGCGTCGACGCCACCTTGCCGATGCCCGGCCACGTCGCCATCCTGGGCGAGCGCGGCAGCGGCAGCCGGGTGCTCGCCGCGATCCTGGCCGGGCAGCTCGAACCCTCCGCCGGCGCGGTCACCTATGGCGGCATCGACCTGCGGGCCTTCGAGCCGGAGGCGCGGGCCCGGCGCATCGCCCTGGCGGGGGCCGAGGCCATCCTCATCGAGGGATCCCTGCGCCAGAACATCCTCTACGGCGCCTCCGGGACGCCCGATCCCGACGACCTCATCGCCACCCTGCGGATCACCGGCCTCGATGCCTTCGCGTATGCGCGCGGCCTGGAGGGCACGGTCGACCCGGCGGCCGAGCCCGAGATCGCCCGCGCCGTGGTGGCCGCCCGCCACGCGGTCCGCGAGGCGCTCGCCGCCGACAAGGCCGGCCGCCTGGTCGAGCCCTTCGATCCGGCCCGCTACAACCACCAGGCCACGGTGGGCGAGAACATCCTGTTCGGCGAGGCGGTGGGGCCGGCCTTCGCCCCCGACCACATCGCCGCGCACCCGTATCTCCGCGCCGTGCTGGAGGCGGAGGGCCTCAGCCGTCCCCTCACGGAGATCGGGCTCCAGGTCGCCCGCAGCCTCGTCGAGATCTTCGCCGACCTGCCCGACGATCATCCCCTGTTCGAGACGTTCTCGCTGTTCCCGGCCGCCGAGCGGGGCTTCTTCGAGGATCTCGTCGGTCGCCAGCCCGAGGCCAAGGGCTGGCGCCGTGGTCCGGCCGGCCAGCGCGACCGCAAGCGCCTGATCGGCCTCGCCCTGCGCTACAGCGAGACGCGGCACCGCTTCGGCCTCATCGACGCCGCCTTCGAGGAGCGGCTGGTGGATGCCCGCCGCTCCTTCGCGCGCCTGATGCCGGCCAACCTGCGGGGAACGGTCGAGTTCTACGATCCGGACCGGCTCACCGCCGCCGCGAGCCTGGAGGAGAACATCCTGTTCGGCCGTATCAACGGCGAGGAGGCCGGCGCCGAGGCGCGGGTGCGGGCCCTGGTGCGTCGGGTGCTCGCCGACGAGGGCCTGGAGCCGGCCGTCTACCGCCTCGGCCTCGCGAGCCGGGTCGAGCCCGGCCTCGCGGGGGGCGGATCCAGCCTCGGCGAGAACGCCATCGGCCCGCGCGAGCGCATCGCCATCGACCTCGCCCGCTGCCTCGTGCGCCGGCCGGACATCGTCGTCATCGCCATCGCCCTGGAGGACCGGAAGGGCGACGAGATCCGCGCGCGCCTCGCGGCCCTGCGGGCCGCCCGGGCCGGCTGCGGCCTCATCGTCTGCCTGCCCGATGCGGAGGTTCTGGCCGGGGTCGCGCCCTTCGACGCGGTGCTGCGCATCGAGCGCAACACGGTGCTGGCCGCCTGATCGCGGGTGAGAACCGGGCCTTCCCCGGCTTTCGTGGGCCTTCCCCTATTGCCGCCCCATTGGGATGCGATAGGCAGAGCGGTGTGCATCGTGCACGGGCGTCCGCCCGCCAGCGGACGGGTCGCTCTTCAGGACCCCGCATGGTCTTCCTGTCCCGGGGTCCGCTCCGCCGCGCGGCGTCGGCCCTTCTCGCTCTCGCGACGCCGATCCTCGCCCTCGGCGCCGTGATCGCGGCGTCACCCGCCTCCGCCGAGCCGTCCAAGGCCTTCGCCCCGATTCCGGCCGCCACCCTGGCGCTGATGCAGGCCCGCGGTACCACTGCGGCGGCCCCGGTGCTGTTCCGGGCCTACAAGAAGGAATCCGAGATCGAGGTCTGGAAGCGGGCCGGCACCGGCCGCTTCGTCCACGTGAAGACCTTCCCGATCTGCCGCTGGTCGGGCCAGCTCGGCCCCAAGCGCAAGAGCGGCGACCGCCAGACCCCCGAGGGGTTCTACACGGTGCCCCAGCGCCAGATGAACCCGAACTCGCGCTACTATCTCTCCTTCGACGTCGGCTACCCCAATGCCTATGACCGGGCCCACGGCTCCACCGGCTCGGCCGTGATGGTGCACGGGGTCTGCTCGTCGATGGGCTGCTTTGCCATGACGGACCAGGTGGTGGGCGAGATCTACGCCATCGCCCGGGAGGCCTTCGCCGGCGGACAATCCGCCTTCCAGTTCCAGTCTTTCCCGTTCCGGATGACGGCCGCGAACATGGCCCGGCACCGGACCGATGCGAACATGGATTTCTGGCGCCAGCTCAAGGAGGGCGCCGACCGGTTCGACGCCATCGGCGAAGAGCCGGCCGTCACCGTGGCCGGCGGTCGCTACGCCTTCGCGCCCGCGAAGGATCCGGTCAAGGAGGCCCAGGTCGTGGCCTATCACCGGGCCGAGGAGGCGCGCATCGCCACCCTGGTGGAGGAGGGGAGTGCGGCCGTGCGCACCACCTATTCCGACGGGGCGCAACATCCGTTCTGGGCGGCGCTCGCGGCCAGGGGGACCTCCCTCGGCGACGTGAGCCGGCCGGAAGCCCTCGCGTATGCGGGCCAGGAGGTGGTGGTCATCGCGGCCCGGCCGCGCCCGGTCCAGGTGGCCGAAGCGGTCTGGTCGCGCTGGGTCGCGCCGGACTCGCCGCTCTCGCGCACCCGGATGCCCGGCTTCGTGCCCGCCTATGAGCGCAAGGCCATGCTCTTCGCGCCCCTGGCCACGGCCGCTCCCGGGGCGGAGGCCTATCCCGTCGCCTGGCCGCGCCTGGTGCGCCTCAGCCTCTCGGGCCACCTGCCGGCGCCCGGTCCGACCCGGGGCGCCATCGACGTCCTGGCGCAGCGGTGAGCGGGCCGGTGGCCGGGTCGACACAGTTCGCCGGTGAAGTTCCGGGCCGACGGGCTCCTCACCCAGCCATGTGCGGGCTCGCACATCGGGGGGGCAGGCGGCTTACTACCTCAGAGCAGTTCCACTTCGATCCCGGCACCCGCTTATCGCCGACCAGCGAGGATTGGATCGCGCCGGTGCGACGAAGGGCACCCGATCCGCGTTGGGATCGGGGCATATGGTAATCGAACGATGACCTTCTCCTCCCGTCCCTTCGCGGATGACGGCCTCACCCTGACCTTCTGGGGTGTACGCGGTTCGACGCCCGTCAGCGGCCCGGATTACATCGAGTTCGGCGGCAGCACGCCCTGTCTCGAGATCCGGTGCGGCGAGCGGCTGTTCCTGCTCGATGCGGGCTCGGGGCTGAACGCCTGCGGCCGCCATCACCGCGATGCGATGCCCAAGGAGATCGATCTCCTCTTCAGCCACCTGCACCTCGACCACACCGCCGGTCTGCCGTTCTTCAAGCCCGTCGTGCTCGACCCGGAGCGCACCCTCAACACCTATTGCGGCAATCTCGACGGAGAGAGCGCCGCCGTGGCCCTGGACCGGCTGTTCTCGCCGCCGCTGTTTCCCGTCACCCTCGACATCATTCCCTGTCGGCTGGCCCATCACGGCTTCAAGGCCGGCGAGCGGCTGACCTTCCCGGACGGCGCCACCGTCGACACGATCCTGCTCAACCATCCGCAGGGCTCGGTGGGCTACCGCTTCGAGCATGCGGGCCGGCGGCTCTGCGTAATCAGCGACATCGAGCACAGCGATCCGTGGCCGGACACGGCCCTGATGGACTTCGTGCGCGACGCCGACCTCGTGGTCTATGACGGCATGTTCACCGAGGGCGAATACCCGGTCTGCCGGGGCTGGGGCCACTCGACCTGGCAGAAGGGCGTGGAACTGGCGCAGGCCGCCGGGGTGAAGGCCCTCGCCATCATCCATCTGCATCCCTGCCACACCGACGCGATGCTGCGCAGCGTCGAGGCCGACATGCAGGCGGCGATGCCCACCGCCTTCATCGCCCGCGAGCGCCAGACCGTGGCGGTGGGCGAGCCGGTGCGCAGCGCACCCACCCTGGCCCTGGCGCGCACCGCCTGAGGCGCGCGGTCCCTCGCCCGGACGGGGAGGGACCTTTCGGCGCGATCAGGCCGCTTCCTCGCGCCCGATGCGGCTGTGGCGCCGGCTCCAGCCGAAGTAGATCACCAGCCCGATGGCGAGCCAGACGACCAGCCGCAGCCAGGTCTCCCCGTCGAGGGACACCATCATGGCGAAGCAGCTGACGATGCCGAGGATCGGCACCAGCGGCACCAGCGGCGCGCGGTAGTCGCGGCGCGCGTCCGGCTGGGTTCGGCGCAGGATGATGACGCCGACGCAGACCAGGATGAAGGCCAGGAGCGTGCCGATACTGGTCATGTGGCCGAGTTCGGAAATCGGCAGGAATCCGGCGAAGGCGCTGGTGAACACCATGAAGAACAGGTTCGAGCGGTAGGGCGTCTTCCAGGTCGGGTGGATCTTGGAGAAGAAGCCCGGCAGCAGGCCGTCCTGGCTCATGGAGTAGAACACCCGGCTCTGGCCGAGCAGCAGCACCAGGATCACGGTGGAGAAGCCCGCGATCACGCCGAGCGTCACGAGGCTGCGCAGCCATGGGAA
Organism: Methylobacterium sp. Leaf125; assembly: GCF_001423085.1. Classification (GTDB taxonomy): domain Bacteria; phylum Pseudomonadota; class Alphaproteobacteria; order Rhizobiales; family Beijerinckiaceae; genus Methylobacterium. The sequence continues at coordinate 541,049 of NZ_LMNU01000001.1, forward strand.
CGGCGTCTGGCCGATGGCGGTGTTCACCGGGGCGGCGTCGCCCTTCATCTGGTCGTAATGCACGAGGCCGGTGAGCACGCCCGCGAAGGCGATGTAGATCACCGTGCAGATGGCGAGCGACCCGAGGATGCCGATCATCATGTTGCGCTGGGGGTTCTTGGCCTCCTGCGCCGCCGTCGAGACCGCGTCGAAGCCCACATAGGCGAAGAACACCACGCCGGCGCCCCGCATGATCCCGCTCCAGCCGTACTCGCCGAAGGTGCCGGTGTTCTCGGGGATGAACGGCACGTAGTTCTGCGCCTTGATGTAGAACAGGCCGACCCCGATCACGACCGCCACCACCGCGAGCTTGATCAGCACCACCACGGCGTTGACCCGGGCCGATTCCCGGATGCCGATCATCAGGAGCGCCGAGGCCGCCACGATGATGAAGATCGCCGGCAGGTTGACGAGGCCGTGCGCCAGGGTGCCGTCGGGAAGCGCATAGGTCTCGAACGGGGAGCGGATCAGGCTCGGGGGCAGGTTGATGCCCAGGGTGTCGTGCAGGAAGCGCGTGACGTAGCTCGACCAGCTCACCGAGACGGTGGCGGCGCCCACCGCGTATTCCAGCACGAGGTCCCAGCCGATGATCCAGGCCACGAACTCGCCCATGGTGGCGTAGGAATAGGTGTAGGCCGAGCCCGCCACCGGGATCATACCGGCGAGTTCGCTGTAGCACATGCCGGCGAAGGCGCAGCCGATGGCGGCGATGGCGAAGGAGATCACCACCGCCGGGCCGGCATACTCGGCCGCCGCGATGCCGGTGAGCGAGAACAGTCCGGCCCCGATCACCGCGCCGATGCCGAGGGCGATCAGGCTCCAGGGACCGAGGGTGCGGGCGAGCTTGTTCTCGCCGCCTTCCGCGTCGCGGTTCAGCCGGTCCAGCGATTTCGTGCGGGTGAGGTCGCCCGCGAAGCCTGCCGCCATGGGTGTGTCCTATCCTGGTTGGGAGCGAAGATCCGCGCGAGGCCGCGCCGATCGGGAATGCGATGATCGGGTGGGAACCGTCTTGCGCGAGGCCTCCGTATGCCCGACTTCTGCGATCTCGGCGCCTGCCCGCCTGAGTGGTATGCGCCCGGGTCCGCACCTGCAGATTTCGGGCCGGACCCCCGTCACGGGCTCGCGGACATCGCCGCTGCCGCCGCGTCCGATCCGGCGATGAGCGGGCCGAGGATCGCCCGCGCCCGGTCGGTGATGGCCGGGCCGGCCGTCTCGGGCGTTCCGGCCGCGAACGGCGGCGCCGGGGCGTACTCGGCCACGAGCTGGCTCGTGCGGGCCGCATCCGCACCGGCGAGGCGCGCGGAGAGCGCCAGGGCGAAGTCGAGCCCCGCCGAGATGCCGGCCGCCGTCACGCGGTTGCGGTCGAAGACGACGCGCTCATTCACCGGGATGGCGCCGAGGCGCGGCAGCACCCGGTCCCGCACGCACCAGTGCGAGGTGGCGCGATAGCCCTGCAGGAGGCCGGCCGCCCCGAGGATCAGCGAGCCGGTGCAGACGCTGGTGATCCAGCCGGCCCGCGCCGCCCGGTCGCGCAGGAAGGCCAGGGTTTCGGGATCGCGCATCTGCGCGGGCGTGCCGTCGCCTCCCGGGACGAACAGCACGTCGAGGTCGCGCGGGCAGGTCTCGAAGCTGTCCCCGGCCAGGAGGGCCAGACCGGTATCCGACGCGACGGGGCCCGCCATGCGCGCCACGAGGTGCAGCCCGCCCCCGGCGATGCCGGCGAGGAAGGCCTGCGGGCCGACGAGATCGAGGGCGGTCATGCCCGGATAGAGCAGCATCGCGATGCGCAGCGTCGGGGCCTGCGCGGGCTCCGCATCGGACGCCCCGGCCGCGGACGCGCCGACGGCGGTCAGCGCGGCACCCGCGAGCCCGGCGACCGCGACCACGCGGCGGGTGGGACCGGGGGGCTGGCTCACGCGTTCGGCCTGACCTCGAAGGATTCGATGGCCTTGATCAGCGTCGCCGCCCGGTAGGGCTTGGTGAAGAACACGCTGCCCTCGATCAGGCGGGGCGGCGTCTGCGAGAATCCCGTCGCGTAGATGACCGGCAGGTCGGGACGCAGGGTCCGGGCGGCCTCGGCGAGCTGCCATCCGTCCATCAGGCCAGGCAGCCGGATATCGGTGAACAGGATGTCGACGGACGCTTCCACCTTGAGGATGTTCAGGGCGATCTCGGCGGTCGCCGCCTGGAAGACGGCGAAGCCGGCATCCTCGAGATCGGCCGTGATGACTTCCAGCAGCAGAGACTCGTCCTCCACCATGAGGATTCGTGGTTTGGCCGAGCCGCTCATCGTCGTGGCGTTCCGTCAGGCGTAGCCCAGGCGTGGTGCGCGACCGAGTCGGGACGCCTCACCACTCGGATAAGGGGACGATAACTCGGTTCGATCGCGAGGCAAGTAGATCCAGACTGTCGTGCCCCGGCCCGGTTCGCTTTGAATCTCGACATGCCCATCGGATTGCTTGGCAAAACCGAACACCTGGCTCAGGCCGAGGCCGGTGCCCTCACCCACCGCCTTGGTGGTGAAGAACGGCTCGAAGGCACGGGCGAGCACCTCCGGGCTCATGCCCTGGCCGCGATCCGCGATCTCGATGGCCACGTGATCGAGGGGGCGCAGGGCGGGAATCTGCTCGGCCTCCGCTGCGGGAACGTTGCGCGTGCGGATCACCACGCGCCCGCCCGTCTCGGTCGCATCCCGGGCGTTCACCGCGAGGTTCAGCAGCGCGTTCTCCAACTGATTGGCGTCGACGCATACGGGCCAGACCTGGGGCGCGAGGGTCATCTCCGGGCCCTCCACCGCGCCGAGGGCTCCGCGCAGGAGTTCGGACAGGTCGCGGATCAGCCGGTTCGGGTCGACCCGCGCCGGCTGGAGGGGCTGGCGCCGGGCGAAGGCGAGCATCTTCTGCACCAGGGCCGCGGCGCGCTCGGCGCCCGTGAGTGCGCCGTTCAGGGAGCGGCGGGCCCCGCTCTCCGGAGGCAGGAAGCGCTCGATCCGGTCGAGGTTGCTGATGACGACGCCGAGCAGGTTGTTGAAGTCGTGGGCGACGCCCCCCGTGAGGGCGCCGATGGCCTCCATCTTCTGGCTCTGGCGCAGCATCGCCTCGGCCCGGTCGCGCTCGGCATGAGCGTCCTGCAGGGCGGCCAGTGCCGCGTCGCGCTCGCCGATCCGCGCCAGCAGCTCGGCATTCGCCCTGCGCAACTGTTCGGGCGAGGGCAGGGCGAGGGCCCGCGGCAGCAGGACCCAGAGCAGGATCGCCGTCACGATCGAGGCGGCGGCCGTGACCGCCTTGATCGCGGCCTCGGCCGCGTAGTCCGGCACCCACAGGGTCCAGATGCCGAAGAGGTGGGTGGTGCCGCAGGCGAGGATGAACAGGGCGAAGGCCCAGAACATCCACCCGAAGGCGATGTCGCGCCGCCGGGTCACGAAGACCCCGAGCGCGACCGGGATGGTGAAGTAGGCGAAGGCGATGATCGCGTCCGAGACGACATGCGTCCAGATCAGCTCCGGGCGCCACAGCAGGCAGATCCCGTGCGGTGCCAGGCTGGTGCGGTCGAGGAAGCCGCTCAGGATCGTGAGCATGTCAGGTCTCGGAGGCTCCGGGTTCTGCCGCTTCCGACCGGGCAGGTTCGGTGGGCATGATCTGCGCCGGATTATAGCCTGAACGACGCTTGACGTCCCAGACAAAAGCGCATGTTGACTTTGAGCTATTAAGGGTCACGACTAGGGCGAGCGCTGATTTATTATGGCTCCGCGCATGGGAATTGCGGCGCTGCGCGGGTTTGGCACGAGGTCTTGGCCCGCGTGTGCTGGCCATCATGTCGCGTCGGCCTCTTGGCGTCTCGGTCGAGGCGGAGGATCCGATGGTCCGCGGCAGGCCGAAACTCCCGACAGGGGCACGGCGGGCGCCGGCGGCCGATCGCTCCACTGCGATGGCTGAGGCCCGAAGGCGGCGGGCGAAATCGGAGCGCGGAATCCTGCCCCGGAATCCTGCCCCGCACGGCCGGGCCCCGACCGGCGCCGTACTCCGATCGCCTCTCGCCGCGCCCGTCGCGCGGTGCACCTTTCGCCCGACGCGTCTATTCCACCACGACCTTGTAGGTCTGGCCCGTCCGCAGGGTGGCGCCGCGCTCCAGGCCGTTCAGCACGAGGAAGCGCTCCACCGGCTTGTCCGGAACCACCATGCGCTGTGGCAGGGACTCGACGGTCTCGCCGGCGCCGGCCGTCACCACCACGAGGCGCAGGGGCCGCAGGGTCCGGGCCTCGGCCGGATCGATCGCGGACAGGCTCTCGGTCCAGCGCCGGAAAGCGCCGTCCGGGTCGGTGCTGCCCTTGGCCGCCATGATCATCCGGAAGGTGGTCTCGCCGACCCGGATCACGGCGAGGCGGAAGGTCCAGTCCTTGCCGCGGGACAGGGCCGTGGCCGCCGGGTAGCCGGCGACCATCCGGTTCTCCAGGGAGCCCGGCTCGACGACATCGTTCCAGGTCGCCTTCAGCACCTCGTCGAGGCTCTGGCCCGGATTGCTCTCGACCTGATCGAAGAGCAGGCGCCGGCTGCCCTCTCCGGTGGTGCCCAGGACCGCGTTCCGGGTGTTCTCGATGGAGAAGCCCTCCGGCACCTCGAAGGCGATGCCGAGGGCGGGATGGAGGAACCTGCGCCCGCGCACGACGCCGTCGCCCGGATTGTCGCCGTAGGCGATGCCGTCGATGGCCGCGAGGTAGCGGGCGCGCTCGTCGACGCCGAGGCCGGGGGCACCGATCAGGCGGGCGGCGCGGGTCACCAGGGTGATGCGCTCGGTGGTGCCCGGATGGGTCGCCAGCATGTCGGGTTCTCCGGCCATGCCGGTGCCGGTCTTCAGGGCCGTGGTCCGGCTCAGGGCCGTGAGGAACCGGCCGGCGCCGAAGGGATCGTAGCCGGCGCGTGCCAGGGTGCGCACCCCGACGCTGTCGGCCTCCAGTTCCTGGTCGCGGGAGAACCGCGCCAGGGCGAACTTCGACTGGCTCTGGAGCTGGGCGCCCGTCACGGGATCGTTGAGCACGTCGGCCACGACCTTGCTGACCAGCTGCGAGCGCAGCGCCAGCTCGGTGCGCGCCGTGGCGTGGCGCAGGGTGACGTGGGCGATCTCGTGGGCGAGGACGGCGGCCACCTCCGAGGTGTCGCTCGCCAGCGCCAGCAGCCCGCGGGTGACGTAGAGCCGGCCGCTCGGCAGCGCGAAGGCGTTGATGACGGGCGAATCGAGCAGGGTGACCGCGTAGGTCTCCTCCGGGCGCTCGGTCGCCTTGACGAGGCGGTCGGTCACGTCGCTGACGAGACGGAGCGTCGCCGGGGACCGGTACTCGCCGCCGAAGGAGGCCACGAGCTTGGCGTGGTCGGCGTCCGAGGCGGTGCGCTCGCGCCCCGTCGTGCGCGGAGCCTCGCGGGGCACGGCCAGCGCCGCCTTCTGCACGACGGCCCCGGTCTGGTCGCCGATGCAGCCCGTGAGCAGCAGCCCGAGGAGCGGCCAGGCTGCGGCCTGCCGGCCGAGCCGGAGCCGGGCCGCCGGCGAAGGAGCGGCCATCGCGCGCATCGTGAGGCGGAGGATCGAACCCATGCCGTTCAGCGCCGCTGCGCCTGCTCCCCGTCCAGAATTTCGATCATGTCGGCACTCGCGATGTCGAGGGTCGGGCCGCGCCACGCCTCGACCATCCCCCGGACCCGGACCTGCCGCCCGCGCAGGGAGGCCGCACTCAAACCACGTTCCTGCAAGACGCGCCAAGTGCGTTTCGACACGGTCACGGTCAGCCCCTCCTCGCCTCGGCTTGCGAAGTCGAGATAGGTCCGGCGCGGGCGCTCGCCGACCCACCGCACCGCCCCCTGCAGCACGAGGAAGTGACCCAGTCTGGCGCGCAGGGCCGGGCCGTCCTGGACGTCCGGACCGGCCTGGCGCCAGAGGCCGATGCCGCGTCGTCGCGCCCCGGCCTCGACCGCCAGGAGGGCCGGCCGGCACAGGGTGTCCCGCTCGCCCGCATCGACCGCCACGAGGCCGAGGGCCACCAGCCCGGCCGCGAGGTCGGGCGTCGCCGCCTCGGGGTCGGTCTCGGCCACCGTGGCGTCGACGTGGGACCGGCCCCAGCGATCGCTCTCGCCCCGGGCGACCAGCGTCAGGGAGCGCCCGTTCCGGGCAAGCAGCCAGGCACGGGCCTCCGACGCCAGAGCCGCGTCTTCAGGCCAGCGCACACCGTCCAGCACGGCCCGCTGGCCCGAGGCGAGGATCAGCTCGCCCCGCGCGTCGAGACCGGCGAGACGCTCCGCCCGAGCCGGCGCCTCACGGCACTCGGGCGCCACCGCGCCGGCCGGGCTCGGCAGCGCGAGGACCGCGCCGACGGCCAGGCCGAGACGCCGTGCTTCCCGCAGGCGGGGCGATCGTCGCTGTGCGATCGTCACGAAAACCGACTCCCCGGCGATGGTGTCCGACGATGGTGCGAATCCCTCGCCATTGTCGCCCCGTACGGGGCGGAGACAAGGAAGAGCGTCGGGGCAGAGGACGGTTCATGCCGCATTGCGGCAAGATGGCCACAGCGCCATGACCGCAGCGGGAAGGTCCCAGGGGGCAGGACGGTCTGCCGGGGAGGGGCCGATGGGCCGAGCCTCGCGGCGGACTGGTGACGGCATGCATCCCCGGTTGGCGGGTCCGGACGATGATGCTAGGAACGCCCCCGGTGAGTCTCCGTAGCTCAGCTGGACAGAGCACAGGTTTCCTAGATCACAATTGGGCGTCGCGAGGGGAAACCGCGCGGCGGATCCGCTCAAATTCGGGGAACGCTCAACGTGTGCTCCTGGCGCACGCAGCCAATCCCGAGCCAAGCCCGGTACCCGCATCCGCGGGTTTCGGGACGGTGTAGAGACTAGACGGGCGGCACCTAAGGGGTTCGGCGACGAAGCCTACGGTGAAGGGATAGTCCAGACCACGAACGGGCGTCTCCGGGCGCGCGGCGGCGGAAGCCGAAGTGGGATGAAACCTGGGGTCGCAGGTTCGAGACCTGCCGGGGACGCCACCACATACGCGCCGTGTCCGACTTGCGGAGGCGGTGACGCCACGCAAGAACTCGAAGGCCGCGCGAAGGCCTGGGCCGCTGCGCCGCCCTCACCCATCTCCGCCATGGCAAGACCCGACCCGTACGGGTCCGCCTGTCGGGGAGCGCGCCAGCGAAACGCGCGTTGAACCGGCGAACAAGGTGGGCGGGCGGGAAAGCTTCGGCCCGATCTCCTGAGGCGCGATCTCTTGAGGGACGCGCGGTTCGGAGGGGCTGCCCTAGGGCTTGCGGCTTCGCGCGTCTTCCTCGATGGCCGCCTGATGATACCAGCTGTCGTGGTAGGCCACCGGCGACGGGCGCTGCCCCTTGGTCGCGCCGTCCGTCTTGCCGATCGCGGGTACGCCCTGTGCCGCGGAGACCCGTGGGTTGCGGAAGGGCAGGATCGTGGCCGTCTGTTGATGATGTCCCATAGTCATGGAGGGAGAGGTCCTTTCATGCGCTGCCTTCGCAGCGCCGTTGGACGAGAGTATAGGTCTGTCTGATACGTTTTGCATCACAAGGACCCGGTGAAATCCTTCAGATGCGAGAAATATAGGCTTGCCGCATATTCTTTCAGGATTGGTCAAGGTCTCTGACCGTTCGCGGCGCGAAATCGGGCATGACCGCTTCTTGACCTGGCGTTTCTTCACGCGCCGCACCAAAGGGTGCGATCGTGCCGTCTACCCCGGGGCTCGACCGCGCCTCTTGCCTGGGCGTGGTCGCGGTGCGGGAAATGTGGGGTCTGCGGCTTGTCCACATGATCGCTCGGCCGCCCGGTCCCCGGGGTGGCGGTTCGGTTTGACGCCTGCGGGAGGGGGCCATACCGTCCCGCCGGGCGAACGGAAGGCAGGTCGTCTCCGCAGCGAAGCCTGCGCTGAGGGCGACGGATCCGGACGTGGTCAGGCCCTGGCGCTGCAAGGGCTCGCAGCAGAGCGTGGGACGGGCGAGATGGCTGGGCAGAAGACCGACGCACGGGATGTTCATGTGGGGCAGCGCATCGCGGAGCAGCGCAAGAGGGCGTCCCTGACCCAGAAGCGCGTCGCCCAGAGCTTCGGGATGTCGGCCGCCCAGTTGCAGAAGTACGAGAAGGGCACCAACCGCATCAGCGCCCTCCATCTCGACACCTTCAGCCGGCTGACCGGGGTGCCGATCGCCTACTTCTTCGACGGGCTGGAGCACGAGGGCGCGGTGCCGTCCGGCGGCGAAGCGGGGCCCGGGTTCTCCGAGGCGTCCCAGCAGGCCTACGCGGCCGACAATCCCTGGCTGGGCCTGACGGATGTCGTGGTGCAGCACGTGAACGCCCATTTTCCCGAACCCGAGCGCCGGCGATTCGCCGCGATCCTGCAGGCCATCGGGCGCAAGCTCGACGGCTGATCTATCGTCCGATTCGTTCGCTTTGGCGGATTTATCCGCTCTTCCGGCTTGACCCTGCGGGGCCGTCCTGCCAGACACTCGCGCCTGATCAATCGGGAACGGCGCCGCGACAGCCTGGGCGCCCGGAGCATCGGGGGCCTCAATGCCGCGTTCAAACTACCTGTTCACGAGCGAGTCCGTCTCGGAAGGCCATCCCGACAAGGTCTGCGACCGGATCTCCGACACCGTCGTGGACGCCTATCTCGCGGCCATGCCGGAGGCCCGCCTCGGCGTCGAGACCCTGGCCACCACCAACCGCATCGTCATCGCGGGCGAGGTGCGCGGTCCCGATTCCGTGACCTTCGACCATCTCACCGAGCTGACCCGCGCAGCGGTCAAGGACATCGGCTACGAGCAGTCGGGCTTCCACTGGAAGAACAACGACATCGCCATCTACCTGCATGCCCAGTCCGCCGACATCGCCCAGGGCGTGGACTCGTCCGGTAATAAGGACGAGGGCGCGGGAGACCAGGGCATCATGTTCGGCTACGCCTCCGACGAGACGCCCGAGCTGATGCCGGCGCCGATCTACTACGCCCACAAGATCCTCAAGGACCTCGCCGACGCCCGCAAGGCCCGCCAGGGCGACGCCGCCAAGCTCGGCCCCGACGCCAAGAGCCAGGTCACCGTCCGCTACGAGAATGGCCGTCCGGTCGGCGTCACGCAGATCGTGCTCTCGACCCAGCACCTCGACGAGTCGCTCGACTCCGCCGACGTGCGCGCCATCGTCGAGCCCTACATCCTGGCCGCCCTGCCGCAGAACTGGGTCTCCGAGGAGACCGCCTGGCACGTGAACCCGACCGGCAAGTTCGTGATCGGCGGCCCCGACGGCGATGCCGGCCTCACCGGCCGCAAGATCATCGTCGACACCTACGGCGGCGCGGCGCCCCACGGCGGCGGCGCCTTCTCGGGCAAGGATCCGACGAAGGTCGACCGCTCGGCCGCCTACGCGGCGCGCTACCTCGCCAAGAACGTGGTGGCGGCCGGTCTCGCCACCCGCGCGACGATCCAGCTCGCCTACGCCATCGGCGTCGCCAAGCCGCTGTCGATCTATGTCGACCTCCACGGGACCGGCCAGGTCGACGAGGCCCGGCTCGAGGACGTGCTGATGAACGCCTTCGACCTGTCGCCCCGCGGCATCCGGACGAAGCTCGGCCTTAACAAGCCGATCTACGCCCGCACCTCCGCCTATGGCCATTTCGGCCGTGCCCCGGAGGCCGATGGCGGCTTCTCGTGGGAGCGCACCGACCTGGCCGACAGCCTCAAGTCGGCCCTGGCCTGACCCCATGAACCTGGGGCGGGACCAATTCCCGCCCCAGACGGGCGGGCACGAGCCACCGGAGGGCGCCGACCGGGCCTTCTACGGCCGTCGCAAGGGCAAGCGCCTGCGGGCCGGCCAGGAGCAGCGCCTGTCGGAGCTGCTGCCGACCCTTCGGCTGACCCTGCCACCGGCCGGCGAACGGCTCGATCCGCCGCGCCTGTTTCCCGTCCCGGTGGACGAGGTCTGGCTCGAGATCGGCTTCGGCGGCGGCGAGCATCTCGCCGCCCAGGCGGCCGCCTACCCCCGCACCGGCATCATCGGCGCCGAGCCCTTCGTCAACGGCGTGGTCAAGCTCCTGCGCGCGGTGGACGAGGCGGCCCTCCGCAACGTCCGGATCTGGGACGAGGACGCGACCGCCCTGCTGGCGGCCCTGCCCGATGCCAGCCTGGCCCGGGTCTACCTGCTCTATCCCGATCCCTGGCCCAAGCGCCGGCAGCGCAAGCGCCGCTTCGTCTCGGACGGCGCCCTCGCGGAGATCGCCCGCGTGCTCCGGCCCGACGGCGTGTTCCGCTTTGCCAGCGACATCGACGACTACGCCGGCTGGACCCTGGTGCGCGCCGCGCGCTGTCCGGATCTCGCCTGGACCGCCGAGGCGGCCCGGGACTGGACGCAGCCCTGGTCGGGTTGGCCGGGCACCCGCTACGAGGCCAAGGCCCTCGCCGCCGGCCGGCCGCCGAGCTACCTCGAGTTCCGCCGGGTCGGACCGGCCTGAGCGCGCGGGACTGAGCGCGCGGGACTGAGCGCGCGGGACTGAGCGCGTCGGCGTAACCCGGTTTGCCGACATCCTTGTGATGGGGTTGTTCGGGAAACACGCATCCCCATCTCAGCCCGGCCTTGTTCCGCCCGGTCTTCGGTTGTCTGATAGGCACCGATGACGCGCGAGCCTTCCGGTGGAGCGCGGCCGCGCGTCGGTGACATGAGGCCGGACGCGCCGAGCGAGGATCTGGCGTGCACGACGCTTCGGACAAGTCTTCCATGGGCACGTCTTCCATCGCGGGCGCCGGGACGGACTTGGCCCCGAATCCCGCTCCGGGACCGGAGGCCGGGCCAGGGCCCGACCTGCACGGGACGGCCTTCGCGCAGGCGCCGATCGGCATCCTGGTGGTCGATGGGGCCGGCCTCATCCGCGACGCCAACCCCCATCTCTGCGAACTCCTCGGCTATGAGCCGGGGACGCTCAACGGGCGGGCCCTCTCGGTCCTCGGCGCCGTGGCGCAGCGCGCCTGCATCCGGCGCTGGCTCCGGGCGGACGGCACCGGCCTCGACATGCGCATCCGTCCGTCGAAGCGGCGCGACGACCTGCAGATCCTCGTGGTCGAGGCCGTCGATCCCGACGAGGTCGTGCGGGCCGAGGAAAACCGCGCCGCCCTGACGGCGGCGGGCCTGGGCGAGTGGCGCTACGACTTCGCCGACGGCCGGGTCGTCCTGTCGCGCCGGGCCGCGCATCTCCTCGGCTATGCCGCCGACGATCCGGTCACCTGGGACCGCCTGCAGGCCGCGATGGACGGCGGCGAGGTCGTCCGCATCCGCGCCCAGGTCCGCGCCTCCTTGCGGGACGGCGCGCCCTTCGCCTTCGAATGCCGCCTGCGCCGTGCGCCGGACGGCACCACGATCGACGTCGGTGTCCGGGGCCAGGCCATCCCGGCGGGGGAGGGCGGCCGGCCCACGGCCCTGGTCGGCGTGGTCGAGGACGTGACCACCCACGTGGAGGCCCGCAATGCCCTGCGGGACGGCGAGCAGCGCCTGCGCATCGCCACCTCCCTGGCGGCCCTGGGGATCTTCGAGTGGCACATGCTCGACGACCAGGCCATCTGGGAGAACGAGCGCATGTTCGCGATCTTCGGGCGCAGCGCCTCCGACGGCGCCCTGGGCAAGCGCGAATTCCTCGAGACCGTGCTGCACCCGGACGACCGCCCGGCCTTCCGCGCCGCCATCACGCAGGCCCTGCGCGAGGACAGCACCCTGGCGGTCTCGGGGCGCATCCGCCGCCGCAGCGACGGGGCGTGGCGCACCCTCGACTTCGCCGGGCGCTTCGAGCGCGACGCGCCCGACCGCCTGCCCCGGCGCCTGATCGGGGTCGTGGCCGACGTGACCGAGCGCCGGCTCGCCGAGGAGCGCCAGACGCTCCTGATCCGCGAGCTGCACCACCGGGTGAAGAACACCCTGGCCACGGTCCAGGCCATCGTCGGATCGACCGCCCGCACCGCCTCCAGCATCGAGAACTTCTACGAAGCCTTCGTCGGCCGGATCATGTCGCTGGCCCACACCCACTCGGTCCTGACCGAGGACACTTGGCAGACGGCGTCCCTGCGCACCCTGCTGGCCAACGAGCTGAAGCCCTACGCGGAGGGCTCCCTGAACGGCGCGGAGGAGCGGGACGCCCGCATTCAGCTCTCCGGGCCCCCCGTCGACATGGCGTCCGAGGTCGCGGTGCCGATCGGCATGGCGATCCACGAGCTCACCACGAACGCCGCCAAGTACGGGGCCCTGTCGACCCGGGACGGCCGGGTGGCGATCACCTGGGCGCTCGAGCCCGGCGGTCCGGCCGGGACGCTGCACTTCACCTGGGTCGAGAGCGGCGGTCCACCGGTCGCGCCGCCCAAGCGGCAGGGCTTCGGCTCGCGCCTGCTGCAGCGGGTGTTGACGGCCCAGGTGCGGGCCGAGGTCTCCATGGATTATCCGCCGAAGGGGTTCACCCTGACGATGCGGGCCCCCCTGCCGGTCCGCAACGCGGCGCTGAATCCCCTGGCCTGAGGGCGCGCCCGCGCCCGGGGCCTGCGATCAGGCGGCGCCGCGGCTGTCGGTCTCCCCGCCCGCCTCGACGAAGGCCTTGAGTTCGTCGAGGGAGCCGAAGGTGAAGCGGCCGCGCGGCGTGTCCGCCTCGATCACGCCGGTGGAATACATCACGTAGGTGTTCCCCCCCGAGGCATAGGTGCCGACCACCAGCGGTTCCTCCGCGGCGGGAGGCGTGGGCTCGGGGGCCGGCGGCTCCGGGGACGCTTCGGGCTTGTCCTCGGGAGCCACGAACCCGGCCGTCTCGACGGGGGACGGGGGCGGGGGAACGAGGTCGGGCACGCTGTGGGGCACCGCCTCGGCCTCCACGAAGCGAGGGGCGCTCTCGGGGGCGGGCGCCGGCTCGGGCTCGGCTGCCCGCGCGCGAACGGATCCGTCGAACAGGTCGTCGGCCGTGACCCGGATCTCGGGCTCCGGCGCAGCGTCGGCGATGGGCGGCTCCGGACGGTCGTGGGGCGCGTCGGCCGGCAGCAGGTTCGGCAGCAGAGGCTCGGCGGCCGAGGGCTCCGGGGATGGCGGGGCAGGATCGAAGAAGCTCGGTTCCAGGCCGGGGCGGGTGGAGGCGGCGCCTCCCAGGCCGGCGCCGGTGCCCACGCCCGCGCCCAAGCCCGTGTCCAAGCCCGCCCCGAGGCTTGCGGCGGTGGCGGCGAGGCTCGGCCGGGCCCGCTGGGAGGCGCTCAGGTCTGCTGGCCCGCCGGGGGCCAACTCGGTGTCCGCCAGAGAAGGCTGGATTGCCGGCCGCGCCTCGCGAAAGGCGCGCTCCAGGCCGCGCAGGCGGCCTGCCACGACGGCCAATCCCAGCACCACGGCCCCGGCCGACGCCGTGGTGGCGCCCGCGATGGTCATGGCGAGACCGCTCTCCAGCCGGACGAAGGGGAAACCCTGGATGACCGATACGATTCCGCCGACGATCATGACGGCGGCCAGCGCGAACAGCGCGATATTCATGGATGTCTCGACAAACGCCTGCACCTTCAGGTGCGGCGCGCACACTAAAGGCCTGGGGGGCATTTGCAAAACGCACAATCGTGCGTCGGGCGCGGCCGCACACCGCGCGGGCGCCCGGATCGTCGCCACCCGGGGCATGAAGGTCCCCCGGGCATCGACTTCACCCGGGCATCGACTTACGTAACGGCACGTTGGTGACAGTGTCGCGCGCCGGTCGCGCGATGCCTTGCGTCCAATGTCTCACGAGCCGGAGAGTTGCCCATGACCTTCACCCTGCCCGAACTGCCCTACGCCTACGACGCGCTCGGCCCCTACATGTCGAAGGAAACCCTCGAGTTTCATCACGACAAGCACCACAAGGCCTATGTCGACACGGGCAACAAGCTGCTCGAGGGCACGGGGCTCGAGGGCAAGAGCGTCGAGGAGGTCCTGACCTCGGCCTACGGCAACAACCAGCCGCTCTTCAACAATGCCGGCCAGCACTACAACCACATCCACTTCTGGCAGTGGATGAAGCCCAATGGCGGTGGTGCTGCCCCGGGCGCGCTCGCCAAGAAGATCGACGAGGATCTCGGCGGCTTCGAGAAGTTCAAGGCCGACTTCATCCAGGCCGGTGTCGGCCAGTTCGGCTCGGGCTGGGCCTGGCTCGCGGTCAAGGACGGCAAGCTCGCGATCATGAAGACCCCGAACGGTGAGAATCCGCTCGTGCACGGCGCCAAGCCGATCCTCGGCGTCGACGTCTGGGAGCACTCCTACTACATCGACTACCGCAATCGCCGCCCCGACTACCTCAAGGCGTTCATCGAGAACCTGGTGAACTGGGAGCACGTCGAGAAGATGTACGGCGAGGCCACCGCGTAAGGCCCCACGATCTTACGACCGCGTCGCGAGGCTCGGGACAGGCTCTTCCGCGCGAAGGACAGGCTCTTCCGCACGAAGGACAGGGGCTGTCGCTGACGGAGACCGGCCGACCGGGGTTCGCCAGCGGCCCGCCGTCATCGCGGAGCCGCGCAGCGGCGTCCGGGATCCAGGAACGCAGGGGGTGCGAGGGTTCGCACGATCGGCGGCCCTGGATTCCGGGCTCGCCTCCGGCGACCCGGAATGACGGCGTGATGTCCTGGGCGATGGCCCCGTCGAAGGCGCGGGGACCCGCTTCGCAGGGGCGGATCGGCCCGGTCCGGCGAGCGCCGACCGCGGACCGTTCGTCGCGGCGAGGCGCAAGGTGGCAGTCCATCGAACGGTTCCGCGTTTGCGCCACGCGCGGCGGCATGGTCTAGGGCTCGCCCGACACTCCCAGCCCCCCGTCCCGGCAGTCCTGATCCATGATCCGCAGCATCCTCTCCGTCGGCGGCTGGACGCTGGTCTCCCGCGTCACCGGCTTCGCCCGCGACGTGGTGATGGCGGCGATCCTGGGGGCCGGTCCACTCGCCGACGCCTTCGTGGTGGCGTTCCGCCTGCCGAACCACTTCCGGGCGATCTTCGGCGAGGGCGCCTTCAACACCGCCTTCGTGCCGAGCTATGCGGGCCTGTCGGAAACGGAGAAGGCCGCGGCGGGCGCGGCGCGGCGCTTCGCCGATCGCATCTTCACCCTGATGCTCCTCGTGCAGATCGCCTTCCTGGCGCTCGCCATGCCGGCGATGCCCTGGGTCGTGCGCGCCCTGGCGCCAGGGTTCTCGGAGGACCCGGAGCGGTTCGCGCTGGCCGTCTCGCTGACCCGGATCACCTTCCCCTACCTCCTGTTCATGACGCTGGTGACCCTGTTCTCCGGCATCCTCAACGCCCATCGGCGCTTCGCGGTGGCGGCCGGCGCACCGGTGCTGCTCAACCTGTCGATGCTGGTCGCCCTGAGCCTCGCCGCGCTCTTCCCCAACGCCGCCTACGCCGCCGCCTGGGGCGTCACCGTCTCGGGCGTGCTGCAATTCGCCCTGGTCTGGTGGGCGTGTCGGCGGGCGGGCATCGCCCCGACCCTGACGACCCCGACCCTGGGCGACCCGGCCATGCGGCGATTCTTCAAGGTGCTGGGGCCGGCGGTGATCGGCTCGGCCGGCTTCCAGATCGCCTCCTTCGCCGACACCATCATCGCGAGCTTCCTGCCGACGGGCGCGGTCTCGGCCCTCTATTACGCCGACCGGCTCTATCAGCTGCCCTTCGGCGTCATCGCCATCGCGGCGGGCACGGTGCTCCTGCCGGAGATGAGCCGGCGCATCGCCGCCGGCGACGTCGCCGGGGCGCACGCGGCCCAGAACCGGGCGGCGGGCTTCTCCCTCGCCCTGTCGGCGCCCTTCACGGTGGCCTTCCTCACCCTGCCGGCCCTGATCATGACGGCGCTGTTCCAGCGCGGCGCCTTCGGGGCCGAGGATGCGGCGCGCGCGGCCTCGGTGCTCGCCGCCTACGGCCTGGCGCTGCCCGCCGTGGTGCTCCTGCGCAGCGCCCTGGCGAGCTTCTATGCCCGGCAGGACACGCTGACCCCGCTCATCGCCTCCCTCACCGCCATCGCCATCAACGTCGCCCTCAAGGTGGTGCTGACCGGGCCCTACGGCGTCACCGGCCTCGCGATGGCCACCGCCATCGGCCAGTGGGTCAACCTCGGCATCCTCGTGGCCCTGGCCTGGCGACGGGGCTGGATGGCGCCGGGGCGCACCCTCGGGGCCACCGTCGTCGGGGTGGTGGTGGCCTGCATCGCCCTCGCGGCCACCGCCCGTTACGGCCTGCCCCTGGCCGACGCCCTGGTGCCGGCCCTGCCGCGCCTGCGCGAGATGGCGGTGCTGGGCCTGCTCGGGATCGCCGGAACGCTGGTCTACGCCGTGCTGTTGTTGGGGACGCTGCGCCTGTTCGGGCTTCGCCTGCGGCGCGCCTGATCCCGCCGCCCGACCGCAGCGGCGCGGGATCCGCCGCGCCGGCGCGGCGCGGCGCCCGCTTCCGCCGTCCCGGAGGGGTCGACCGGATCCGACACGAGGAGCCCGCATGTCCGAATCCCCCCGCATCGCCGTCTTCGACGCCTACGGCACCCTGTTCGATGTCCACGCGGCGGTGGCGCGCCACGCGGACGCGATCGGGCCGGACGCGGCGGCCCTGTCCGAGACCTGGCGCGCCAAGCAGCTCGAATATTCCTGGGTGCTCGGCCTGATGGGGCGCCATGCCCCGTTCTGGGGCCTGACCGAGCAGGCCCTGGATTATGCCCTGGCCCGGTACCCGGCGGTGGACCGGGCGCTGCGGCCCCGGCTCCTCGACGCCTATCGCGACCTCGACGCCTATCCGGAGGTGCCGGGCACGCTCCGAGCCCTGCGCGCCGCGGGATGGCGGACCGCGATCCTCTCCAACGGCGACGCGGCGATGCTGGAGCGCGCGGTGGCCTCGGCGGGGCTGGCGGACCACCTCGACGCGGTGCTCTCGGTGGAGGCCGCGCGAACCTTCAAGACCGCGCCGGCCGCCTACCGCATCGCCACGGACCGCTTCGGCGTCGGACCCGAGGCGGTGCTGTTCTGCTCCTCGAACCGCTGGGACGTGGCCGGGGCGGCCGCGTTCGGCTTCCGGTCCGTCTGGGTCAACCGCAAGGGGCTGCCGGACGAGTATGCCGATCAGCCCCCCGAGCGGGTGATCGAGAGCCTCGACGCCCTGCTCTGAGGGCGGGGCTCGGGCTACCTGACCAGCGAAGCCTCAGGCCGCGCCCGCGATGCGGCGGTCAGGCCGCCCGGGATGCGGCGGTCAGGCCGCCCGGATGGTGGCGAGGAACTGCGAGACCTGACCGCCGAGATGCTCGGACTGGCGCGACAGCGCCGAGGCCGAGGCCAGCACCTGGGCGGCGGCCGCACCGGTCTCCTCGGCGGCGCCCGCGACGCCCGAGACGTTCTGCGTGACTTCGCCGGTGCCGATCGAGGCCTGGGCCACGTTGCGCACGATCTCCTGGGTCGCCGCCCCCTGCTCCTCCACCGCCGCCGCGATCGAGGCCGCGACGTCGCTGATCTCGCGGATGCGCCCCGTGATGGCGCCGATCGCCGCCACCGCCTGGCCCGTCGAGCCCTGGATGCGGGCGATCTGGCCGGTGATCTCGTCCGTGGCCCGGGCGGTCTGGTTGGCGAGTTCCTTGACCTCGGCGGCCACCACCGCGAAGCCCCGACCCGCCTCGCCGGCCCGCGCCGCCTCGATCGTCGCGTTGAGGGCGAGAAGGTTGGTCTGGCCCGCGATGGTCGAGATCATCGCCACCACGTCGCCGATGCGCTGGGCCGCCTCGCTGAGGTCGCGCACGAAGGTGGCGGTCTGGCCGGCCTCCGTCACCGCCTCGCGGGAGAGCTGGGCGGAGCCCTGGACCTGACGGCCGATCTCGTCGACCGAGGAGCCGAGCTCCTCGGCCGCGGCCGCCACCGTGGTGACGTTCGCCGAGGCCTGGTCGGCAGCGGCGGCCACGGAGACGGAGCGCTGCGCCGTCTCGCTGGCATTGGCCGACATGCTGCGGGCCGTGTCCTGCAGCTGCGCCGCGGCCGTGCCGACCTGCGCCACGACGCCGCCCACCGCGGCCTCGAACTGATCGGCCAGGCCCCGCAGGGTCTCCCGGCGCAGGGCCTCGGCCCCGGCCCGGGCCGCCTCGGTCTCGGCCTCCAGGGCGCGGGTGCGAAGGATGTTGTCCTTGAAGACCAGGACGGCGTCCGCCATCGCGCCGATCTCGTCCCGCCGCTCGGCGCCCGGCACGGCGACGGCCGTGTCGCCGGTGGCGAGCCGCCGCATCGCCTCGGTCATCCGGTGCAGGGGGCGGCTGACGCCGAGGGCGAGGGCGACGGCCGCGCCCGCCGCGATCAGCATCCCGAGGCCCACGAGGAGGGCGGTGGTCAGGACGGCGGTGTCGTAGGTGTCCTGGGCGAGGGCGCCGCTGGCGCGGGCGCTGCCCTCCTCGAGGTCGACGAGCTTTTGCAGGGCGCCGAGGACGGCGTTGATGCGCGTCGACATGTCGGTGTTGTAGGTGCGCTGGGCGCCCGCGAGGTCTCCGGCCTGCGCCTGGGTGACGATCCCCTCCTGCAGGGTCCGGTAGGCGGACCATTCCGTCTCGAACGTGCGGTAGAGGGCCTGCGACTCCGGGCTGGCTCGCAGCGCCGCGTAGGCGGCCTGCGCGGCGCGCATCTCGGCCTCCCGCTTGGCCAGGGCGGCCGAGACGTCGGTGCGGGCCGCCGCCGTATCGGCGGTGATCAGGCGACCGCCATTGACCCGCTGGCGCAGGACCAGGACCTGGATCTTGCCCAGGAGCTGCACGTTCGGGAGGCGCTCGTCGCGCATCTCCCGCGCCACCGCGTTGACGGCGCGCAGCTGCATCAGGGCCGACCCGCCGATCACCGCCATGAGACCGAAGACGAGACCGAAGCCGAGAAACAGCTTGGTGCGGATCGACAGGGCGGGAAAGGACATGCAGCGAGGAGCCCAATGGGAGGGGAGGCCCCGCATCATTCGCGACAGGCGTTAAAAATTCCCACGGGTCTTCATGTCGAGGGACGAAGCTTGTCGCGGATGATCATCATCTATCGTCGCCCGTGATTGAATAATCAGGGTGAGAGCTTCCAGTTCGACTGGTGAATGACCAGCGTCATTCCGCGCCCGTCCGGGCTCTTCACCGACTGGCTCGTATAATCCGCCGTGCCCGACATCCCGGCGTATTTGCCGGTTCCGCCGACGAAGACATGCGTGCCCTTGGCGCCCTTGGCCTCGTAGGTGGAAAAGATCTGGTCGCCATCGGCGTCGCTGTCGATGCAGGAGCCGCGGTTGAGCGCCTCGCCGCCGACGACCTCGCGCATCCCGAGGCAGCGCGTGCCCATGTTGTTGAACATCGGGCCGCCGGACTCGTTGCGGGTGATTCCGGAGCTGTCGTAGGTCGTCACGGTGCGCTCCCCGAGCTTCATCGTGACGAAGGCGGCGGTGACGTAGGTGGTGGAGTAGCTGTCGGTGCCGCTGCGGGGCAGTTCGGCGGCCCGCGCAAGGGGCGCGGCCAGAACGGCCGCCGAGAGAAAGACCCAACGTCGTGACATGATGATCAGGCCTCCGTCTGAGAACAGGCGCAGAGACATTCGCATCGATTCGATGTCGATCGATCATGAGCGCGACGCGCCTGCCTGACAACTGTCGGGTCTGCCATTTCCACTAACGAAAAGGTTTATCTCCCTGTCGGTGACTGCAAATGACCGTGCGGCGGGTGTTCTGTCCTAGCGGCAATCCTGGCGCGATCCGCCCGGGGGGGCGGTTCCCCGCGCGGGTCAGGATCGCCCGAGGGCGGCCGCGATCAGCCTAACGCCGTCGGGGCTGTCCCACTCGGCCGGTCCCTTCATCACCCCGAGGGTGCAGCCGGCGCCGTCGACCAGCAGGGTGGTGGGCAGGCCGAGGGAGCCGGTGGCCTTCTGGATCGCCGGCAGGACCCGGCCGCCCGGATCGGCATAGTAGGCCAGCCGCGCGATGCCGTTCTGCTTGAGCCAGGCGGGCGGCGCCTCGAGGTTGCGGGTGTCGACGTTGATCGCCACGACGCGGAAATCCGGGCCCCCGAGCCGGGCCTGGAGCCGGTCGAGGGCCGGCATCTCGGCCTTGCAGGGCGCGCACCAGGTCGCCCACAGGTTCACGAGGCGCAGGCCCGTCACGCCGTCCAGGGTGGCGTCGGTTCCCTCCGGCCGCTTGAAGGCCAGGGCCGGCGCGGGCACCGGCGCGGTCGCGACCTGGAGGGCGGCGACCTCGCCCCGGGCCAGGGGGGCGATGCGGGCCGCCGCCGCGGCCGAGCCGGCGCAGGGGCCGGCGGAGTTGCCGCCGGTCGAGCCCGTCCCGTATACGGCAAGCCCCGCACCGAGTGCGGCGACGAGGACGGCCCCGGCGATCAGCGCAGATCTGCGGCCGGGCATCATCGTTGCGTCCGGGGGCGGGCGGGCAGGGCGGCTGGAAGGACGATTGAGAACATGAGCAACCGGATGTGGGGCGGGCGCTTCGCGAGCGGCCCCGCCGAGATCATGGAGGAGATCAACGCCTCCATCGGGTTCGACAAGCGCCTCGCGCCCCAGGACATCCGCGGCTCGCTGGCGCATGTGGCGATGCTGGGTGCGGCCGGCATCCTGCCATCCGCCGATGTGGCCGCGATTCAAGACGGCCTCAAGGCCGTGCGCGACGAAATCGAGGCGGGCGGCTTCGTGTTCAAGCGCGAGCTCGAAGACATACACATGTCCGTCGAGAGCCGGCTCACCGAGATCGTCGGCCCGGCGGCCGGGCGCCTGCACACCGCGCGCTCGCGCAACGACCAGGTCGCCACCGACATGAAGCTGTGGGTGCGCGACACCCTGGACAGCCTCGACGGGCAGGCCGCCGACCTGCAGCGGGCGCTGGCCGAGAAGGCGCTCGCCCATGCCGGCACGGTGATGCCGGGCTTCACCCACCTGCAATCGGCCCAGCCCGTCACCTTCGGGCACCATTGCCTCGCCTACGTGGAGATGCTGGCCCGCGACCGGGGCCGGTTCCGCGATGCCCGGGCGCGCCTGAACGAGTGCCCCCTCGGCGCCGCGGCGCTCGCCGGCACCTCCTTCCCCATCGACCGGCACGCCACGGCCGCGGCGCTCGGCTTCGACCGGCCGACGGCGAACTCCCTCGACTCGGTGGCCGATCGCGACTTCGCCCTGGAGTCGCTCGCCGCCGCCTCGATCTGCGCGGTCCACCTCTCGCGCTTCGCCGAGGAGCTGGTGGTCTGGACCTCGGCGCAGTTCAACTTCGTCCGGCTGTCCGACGGCTACACCACCGGCTCGTCGATCATGCCGCAGAAGCGCAACCCGGACGCGGCGGAGCTGGTGCGCGCCAAGTCCGGCCGCGTCATCGGTGCCCTCACGGGCCTGCTCATCGTGATGAAGGGCCTGCCGCTCGCCTATTCGAAGGACATGCAGGAGGACAAGGAGGGCACCTTCGACGCCCTCCAGGCGCTCTCCCTGTGCCTGGCCGCCATGACCGGGATGGTGCGCGACCTCGAGCCCAACGCCCCGGTCCTGGCCCGTGCCGCCGGCTCCGGCTACGCCACCGCGACCGACCTCGCCGACTGGCTGGTGCGCGAGCTCGGCCTGCCGTTCCGCGAGGCCCACCACGTCACCGGGCGCCTCGTCGGCGCCGCCTCCGCCCGCAACGTCGGGCTGGAGGAGCTCTCCCTGGCCGAGATGCAGGCCGCCGAGCCGCGGATCACGCAAGCGGTCTACGCCGTGCTCGGCGTCGAGAACTCGGTTTCGAGCCGCACCAGCTACGGGGGGACCGCGCCGGACAACGTACGGTCGCAGGCGAACCGCTGGCTCGCGGCACTCGCGCAGGCGTGAGGCGAAAAGAACCGGACTCGGGGCAGGTGCGTTCACGGCTCAGCTATGTGATGCTGTGTAGGACCCTGTCCCGAGCCCCTCGGAGATCTTCTCATGCCCGCTGAAAGCTGGATTGCGCCGGATGACGTCCCCGCCCTCGCGGTTGAGGCCACAGCGCTGATCGACGCCACCTTGCGCCGCCTGCCCGAGGCCGACCGGGTCGCCTTCTGGGCCTCGGTGCGCAAGTGCTACAACACGCCCTACAACGATCCGAAGCCCCGCGCGCTGCCGCGCGTGCGGATGCCCGAGTCCTCCAAGTTCTCCGAGTCCTCCGAGCCCTCCGAGGCG
This sequence comes from Methylobacterium sp. Leaf125, assembly GCF_001423085.1. Taxonomy (GTDB): domain Bacteria; phylum Pseudomonadota; class Alphaproteobacteria; order Rhizobiales; family Beijerinckiaceae; genus Methylobacterium. The sequence goes on from NZ_LMNU01000001.1 coordinate 563,241, forward strand.
ACGGGCCCGGCCCCCACGGAATCCACCACCCTGTCGGCCCTGGCCGCGCCCGCCCTCGCGAGCGTGATGGCGGCGCTGCCGGGCGTGTTCTCCGCCGAGCCCCACGCCGCCTGAGGGCTGCGGGACGCGCACTCCTGAAACCGGCGCCACGCGGCGCCGCATATCCGGACGGTCGGCCGGGTCTTCCGGTCCGGCGACGTCCCGAAGGGTCTTCCATGGTTCCTGTTCTGCGACGCGGCCTCCGGCTCGGGGCCGCCATCCTCGTCCTGTCCGTTCCCGCCGCCCTGGTCGGCATCTCCCATCCCCTGGCGGTCGGCCCCGCTCAGGCCCAGGAGGCCGCCCCCGAGGAGGCGGAGGCCCCGAGCCGCAAGAGGTCCCGCCGCGGACGCGAGCGGGCCCCGAAGGCCGCCATGACGGCCCCCGGCATGCAGCAGGCCACCCCGGTGGCGATCTTCGGCGACTGGAACGTCTTCGCCAACGGCCAGGGCAAGACCCGTGTCTGCTACGCCATCGCCCAGCCGCAGGCGCGCTCGCCCAAGACCCTGAAGCGCGACACGGCCTACCTCTTCGTCACCGTGCGCAAGGCCGAGAACGTGGCCAACGAGGTCGCGGTGATGCTCGGCTTCCCGGCCAAGCCCGCGAGCAGCCAGGCCAAGGCCAATGCCGGCCCGGCGCCCACCGACCCGACCCTGAATCTCGGGGCCACGCGCTACGGTCTCGTCACCAAGGACAACAACGCCTGGCTCCAGAACCCGGCGGAGGAGACCCGGGTGGTCACCGAGATGGCCCGCACCCCGAAGCTGCAGATCAAGACCACCTCGCTGCGCGGCAATCCCACCAGCGACGATTACGCCCTGGCGGGGTTCGGCGACGCGATGAAGCGCGCCCGCGAGGAGTGCAAGTAAAGGAACCAGTAGGGGAAGCGGGGGGCCAGGGCTACGTCACCGCCCGGGCCGCCTCTGCCCGGATCGCCGCCAGGGTGAGATGGGCCGCCGGACCGTCGCCCGTGAGGTTGAGCCCGTCGGCGCCGGTGGCGAGCAGGAGGGCCAGGGCCTCCCGCAGGGACGCCCCGGCCGCGATCGCGGGGGCGTCCGGCAGGGGTCCGGGGCTCGCCAGGCGCTCGGCGGCGATCAGGGCGAGGCGGCGCAGCGCCCGGTCCTGCCCGACGAAACTCGCGACGAAGGGATCGGCCGGCGCGGCCAGGAGGCGCTCGGGCGGATCGGCCTGGACGATGCGGCCGTCCCGCATCAGCACGACGCGGTCGCCCATCCGCATCGCCTCGTCGATGTCGTGGGTGACAATGAGCACGGTCTTGCCCAGGCGCCGGAGAATGGCGCCGATCTCGGCCTGCAGGCGGTCGCGGGCGACGGGGTCCACCGCGCCGAAGGGCTCGTCCATGAGCAGCACCGGGGGATCGGCGGCCAGGGCCCGGGCGACGCCGACGCGCTGGCGCTGGCCGCCGGAGAGCTCGTGCGGGCGGCGCGCCCGGTACTGCACCGGGTCGAGGCCGACGAGGTCGAGCATCGCGTCGACCCGGTCGGCGATCCGGGCCCGCGTCCAGCCCAGCAGGCCCGGCACGGTGCCGATGTTGTCGGCCACGCTGCGGTGGGGAAACAGGCCGACGCCCTGGAGCACGTAGCCGATGCGCCGGCGCAGGGCGACGGGATCGGTCCGCATCACGTCCGTGCCGGCCACCAGCACGCGGCCGGCATCCGGCTCGACCAGGCGGTTGACCATGCGCAGCGTGGTGGACTTGCCGCAGCCGGACGGGCCGATCAGGGCGCAGACGCTGCCCTCGGCGACGACGAGGTCGAGGGCATCGACGGCCGGGCGTTCGGCCCCGGGGAACCGCTTGCCGACGCCTTCCAGGCGGATCATGGGGCCCGGGCCGGCGCGCGGTTTGGCCGCCTGCGCCTCAGCAGCCCTTGCAGATCGAGCCCATGGTGGTGCGCATCTTGGTGTCCCAGGCCTTGTCGCGGGCGGCCGAGGCGCGCTGGGCCTTGGCCATGTCGGCCTCGGTGGAGGCGCGGGTATAGGGCGCCTTGCCCGCATCCGCGCGGCCCGGCGGCTTGGTCACCCCGGTGGGAGCGACGTTGCGCGGGGGGGCGCCCGAGGACGGCTGCGCCAGGACCGGCGCGGCGCCGAGGAGGAGGGCCAGGGTGGAGGCGGCGGCGAGGCGGGACAGGAGGGCGCGGGACATGAGGACGACGGATCCCTGACAGGTGACGAGGCGTCGGGACGATCGGACGTGAACGACGTCGCGCCCCGATGATCCCGTTCATCTACGATGGGGACCGTTCAGGATTATGGCACCTCGGCCGGATGGCGCGAAGGTGGCGGGCGGCAGGGCGTGCGAAATGGCACCCGGTTCGGCGCGCGCGGCTCCGAACCGCCTTCAGGGCCCGCTGAGGAAGCCGATCCGCTCCCGCGCCGGCTGTCCGAGCCAGAGCAGGACGGCCCCGATCACGAGCCCGATCAGGGCGGCGGGCGCCAGGGTCAGGGGCAGGACCAGGATCTTCCACAGCCAGGGGGCGATGCTCTCCACCGTGCCCTGGAGGGCGTTCGCCCGGTCCTTGAACAGGGTGAAGGCGAGGTCGCTGACGCTGGTGACACGCAGGGTGTTGTTCGCGACGGAGCGGGCCCCGTCGTAGACGAGGCAGACGAAGCCCGCCGCCAGGAAGACGAGGCCGAGGAAGCGGCTGAGGAAACGGACCATCGCACCCGATCGCACCCGCCGGCATCCGCGCCGGCCCTGAGGCTGAGTAGGAGGGCGCGCCGACGGGCGCAAGCCACCGATGCCGCGGCCGCGGGCGCCCCGGGACCCGCGCAGGCGGGCCGCGCGGTTTGCGCCGGATCGCGTTCGCGCCATATGCGGGCTGGGGCCGCGCGGCAGGCGGGGCCCGGCCGCAACCCGAGACCCGACCCAAACCCATGCGCGACGCCTCCCCCCTCCTCCCCCCGGTGCCCGCGCCCGGCGAGACGGCCCCACCCCTCGCGCTGGTGATCTTCGATTGCGACGGGGTGCTCGTGGACAGCGAGCCGATCAGCCTGGCGCGCCTCACCGCCGGGCTCAACCGCATCGGCGTGCCCATCGACGTCGAGACCGTGCGGGCGCGCTTCGCCGGCACCTCGATGGTCTCGATCATGGGTCACATCGCGCAGGATTACGGGATCACGGCGCCGGAGGGCTTCGTCGAGGCCGTGAAGGCGGACACGCTGCGCGCCTTCGACACGGAGTTGCGGGCGGTCGCGGGCGTCGCCGCGGCGGTCGCCGCCCTCGGGCTGCCGTCCTGCGTCGCGTCCAGCAGCGACCCCGTGCGCCTGCGCCACTCCCTGGGTCTGACGGGGCTGCTGCCGCTGTTCGAGGGGCGGATCTTCTCCTCGACCCTGGTGGCGCGGGGCAAGCCGGCGCCGGACCTGTTCCTCCACGCCGCCGCCGCGATGGGCTTCGCCCCCGAGGCCTGCCTCGTCATCGAGGACAGCGTGCCCGGCGTCACGGCGGCCCGCGCCGCCGGCATGCGCGTCGTCGGCTTCAGCGGCGGCGGGCACTGGCACCACGACCCGGCGGCGGCGGACCTGACCCGCGCCGGCGCGTCCCGGATCTTCCGCGATTACCGGGACCTCGCCGCCGTCATCGCCGCCGCCTGACCCGGGCTTGCGGAGGCAGCGCGCGCGCCGGGCACCGGGCGGGGCCGTTTCTGCCACGGAGTGTGTTGCATTCGGAAGATCGATCCGTTGACGAACCGCAACGGGATGAGCATCTTCGAGAGGTTCGGCGACGCCCCTGGGTGTCGTCGCACCGCGGTGATTTGAAGTGTGTAGCTTGCGCCGCGTCACCAAACGCTAAAGCACCGCGATGCGCTCGCGCCTCGTGGTCCTTCTTGGAAAGGATGACTTGCCGTGACTGTCTGCTTCCAGCGGGGCGATGCCCCGAGTCTCCGGTCCCAACACGGCTGCTGTCGACGCTGACCATCCCGTCGCGTCCCACCGTTCGTCTTGTGCCGGCCCAGCGCCGGCCCCCGGAGTCCTTGTCATGCCACTTCTTCAGATCGAGGCCGAGCGGGCGCTGAATCGCCTGCCCGCGGCTCCCAGCCTCGCGGAGCATCGGGCGGAGCGCGCCCGCAACCCCCTCCAGGCCGAGCCCGCCCCGCCGCGGATCATCGAGATCGGCGAGATCACCGCCGGCATCGCCGTTCCGGAACCCGGCGGCGTGCGCTTCTTCGCGTCGAGCCGCGACTTCGCCCCCCTCGACGGGACGGTCTACCGCAGCGTCGAGCAGGCGGCCCGCGCCGCCCGGGACCGGTTCCGCAACCGGACCCGTCCCGGCACCGGCGCGCGGGCGCCCCGGCTTCAGGCGATCTGACGGGTTCGGTCCCTCCCTCAGACCGGCCAGGCCGCCCCGCGATAGGCCCCGTCCCAGAACAGGTATTCGAGGCGGGTGGCCTGGGTGTAGGCGCGGTGCATCCGGGCCCGGACCTCCGGCGAGGCGCCCTGGGCCGCCTCGTCGGTCGCCGCGATCATGGCGGCGACCGCCTGCGCGAAGTCCTCGCCCGCATAGGTGTCGATCCAGGCCCGGTAGGGATTGTCGGCCTGCGCCCGGGAAAAGATGTCCCGGCCGATCTCGGCATAGATCCAGAAGCAGGGCAGCAGCGCGCCGAGCACCACCTCGTAGGGCTCCGCATAAGCGGTGGAGACGAGGTAGGAGACGTAGTGGTCGCAGGGCGGCGAGAGCGGGGTCCCGGCGAAGGTCGCGGCGTCGATGCCGTAATCGCGGAAGAAGCCGCCGTGGAGGGAGCGCTCCACCACGATGGCGGTCTCGGCCGCCCGGGCGAACTGCACCATCCGGTCGGGGTTCGGCGCCTTGGCGGCGGCCAGCGCCAGGGCGCGGCCGAAGCCCACGAGGTAGTGGGCGTCCTGCACGATGTAGTGGATGAAGCGCGCCTGCGCGAGACTGCCGGCGGCGAGCTCGGCATTGAACGGCATGGTGCGGATGGCCTCGTAGGCCTCCGCGTTGCGCGCCCAGGCCTGTACCGAGAAAGCCTCCACCGAAAAAGCCTCCGTCATGCCCGGCTCTCCCGCTCGAACGACAGGGTGACCCCGTGGCGCGCGCGGCCCCCCGGTGCCAGCAGGCGCTGGGAATCCCGGTCCGTGAGGTCGCCCGCGAAGCCGGCCCAGTCGGCGTGGCCGGTCCAGCACTCCAGCGACAGGAAGGGGGCCGTCGGCTTGGTCCAGACCGCGAGGTGGGGGAAGTCCGACACCGCCAGGCGGATCGCCGCGCCGTCGGGCCCGGTGAAGCGCATCCAGCGGCTCGCCGCATCCCGGAAGACCAGGGCCTCGGTGAACAGGTCCGGATCGAGGGGGAGGGTGTCGCCCTCCAGGGGAATCGGCCGCTCGTCGCGCAGGAGCAGGCCGCCCGCCCCGACCTCGGGGGCGAAGGGGCGCTCCGGGTGCGCGAACCGGACGGCGTAGCCGCCCCCGGCCGCGCGGGTGCCGCCCGCGAAGGGCCAGGGGAAGGCCGGGTGGAAGCCGAGTCCGTAGGGCAGGGGCACGGTGTCGGTGTTCTCGATCCAGATCTCGAGATCGAGGCGTCCGGGGCCGACCCGGGCGGTGATGTCGAGGCGGAAGGCGTAGGGGTAGTGCACCCGCGTCTCGGCGCTGTCGGCGAGGCGCAGCGCGACGCTGTCGCCGGACCGCTCGATCACGGTGAACGGCAGGTCGCGGGCAAAGCCGTGCTGCGGCATCGGGTAGGCCGCGTCGCCGACATGGACCGTGCCGTCGGTGGAGGCGCCGACCACCGGGAAGAGCCACGGGGCGTGCCGGTTCCAGTGCGCGGGATCGCCGCTCCAGAGATACTCGCGTCCGCCCACCTGCCAGGAGACGGGCTCCGCCCCGTCGGCGTCGATGACCGCCTGCGTGCCGTCGCCGGCCGTGATCGTGATCCGTTCGCCCATCGGTGTCCTGTCGTCCGGCTGGCCGCCCCCGCGGTGGGGGCGGCGGGAGAGGTCCTCAGCGCGCCTTCAGCACCGCCCGGCAGGCGGCGGGAAGGGCCGCCATCGTCATCGGCGGCTTCGGGCGCGGCGGCTTCGTCGCGGGCTTCGGATTCATGATCGCGTCGCTGAACCAGTAGGCCAGCTCCTCGCCGCAGCCGTCGCCGGCGGGCGGGGGGGCCTGGTCGCCGCACTGGTCCTGGCCCGCCGGGCAGGAGAGCCGGATGTGATAGTGATAGTTGTGCCCGTACATCGGCCGCACCTTCGAGAGCCAGGCGCGGTCGCCGCCGGCCTCGCGGCACAGGGCCTTCTTGATCGCCGGGTTGACGAAGATGCGCGCCACCTCGCGCTCCTGCGCCGTCATCCGGATCAGCTTGAGGTGCTCGGGGGTCCAGACCTGCGGGTCGATGTCGAGGCGGTCGGGGCGGACCACGTTGGTGGCGGAGGTCTCCTCGCGCTCGACCCGGCTCATGCGGTGGTCCGGCATCGGGGTCAGCCAGATGTCGGCGTCGAGGCCGAGCTGGTGCGAGGCGTGGCCGGTGAGCATCGGGCCGCCGCGGGGCTGGGACATGTCGCCGACGAGGAGGCCGTTCCAGCCGATGCGGGGCGCCTTGGCGGCCAGGCGCTCCAGGAACTCGACGAGGGGCGGGGTGCCCCACATCCGGTTGCGCGACAGGCGCATCACCTGCCAGTTCGGCCCGTCGACGGCCAGCGCCTCGCCGCCCGAGAAGCAGCCCTTGGCATAGGAGCCGTAGGCATGGGCGGGGCCGGAGGCCGGGGTGGTGGCACGGCCGAACAGGGCTTTCGCCGGCGTGTCCGGCGCGTCCGGGTTGGCCAGCGGCGGCAGGGGCTTCGGGTTGACGGTGCCCCGGTCCTGGGCCGCAGCGGGCAGGCCGAGACAGGAGCCGAGGAGCAGGAACGTCGCGAGGCGGAGGCGAAGGGTCAGCGGAGGGCTCCCGGGATCGCGTCCCCGCCGGGCGGGGCGCCGAGGATCGTCTGAGGCGAAGGTTCTGGGTCTCGCGCCCACGCTAGTCCATCGGGGATCGCCCCGTCGAGGGTCCGCGGTGCCGCCCTATTCCACCGGCGCCACGGCGATCCGGATCGTGTCGGCGGGCGCACCGCTGACCAGGAGGGTGATCGGCGCGGTGCCGAGCTGGAACCGCACGCTCTTGGCGAGCATCGGGCAACCGGAGCGCATCGTGCTGGCGGTCGGTGGCCGCGGGGTCTTGCCGTCCTGGCTCACGTCGATCCAGGCCCGGTCCGACAGGGTGACCTGGTAGGCGCCCGGGGCCAGGGGCGCCTCGAGGTGCAGCACGCCGCCATAGGAGCCGGGCTTCGGCTCCCGCGAGGGCGCGAAGGGCGGGGCGACCGCGTCCTGCAGCTTCAGGACGAGGATCGCGGCCGGCATCGCGGCCGCGAGGGTGCCGCCAGAGTCCAGCCGCGGCAGGCTCGCGGCCGAGAACCAGGCCTGCTCGCGCAGGAGCGACCAGTCGAACTGCGTGCAGGCCGCCGGGTCCGCGGCCGGCGACGCGCCGGACTCGCGGGCGGGCTGCGCCTGCCCCCCTTCGGCGGACAGCGCCAGGAGAGAGGCGGAGAGCGCGATCGCGGCGAGCCGGCGCATCGTCCTCAATCCACCGCGACCAGGACGTCGGAAGACTTCACCACGGCATAAGCCTCGCCGCCCACGGTCAACTTCAGGCTGTCGACGGATTCGTTGGTGATCGAGGCGGTGACCAGCTGGCCGCCGGCGATCTCGATCTTCACGTGGGCCGTGGTGGCCCCCTTCTCGACCGAGACGACCTTGCCCTTGAGGACGTTGCGTGCGCTGATCTTCATGACGATGGGTTCCCTCCACTTGGCCCGGCCCGGACGAATGAGCCGGCGCGGCGGGACGATGCCGTTCGCGCCGGCGCGGTGCAACCCGTCCGGATGCAACCCAGTACCCGAGCCCACGCGACCGTGATCGGGCTCACGGGGCTTCGTCCGCCTCCTCCTCGTCCGGCGCGGTCTCCTCCTCCGAGACCCGGCGGCGCGAGCCCCACGCCGCGAGGGCGGCGTTGAGGTCGTCGCGGATGAAGTGGCGGGCGCTGTCGCGGTCGTAGCCGTCCGCCAGCAGGTCGTCGTACTCGGTGAAGACGTGGCGGGCATAGGCCACGAGGGCGAGCCAGGCCGCGTTGTCCGGGCGCGCGTTGCGCAGGCCCGGGCTCGCCAGGGCGCGATCGATCACCGCCTCGGTCTCGAATTCGGGCAGGCGCGGAGCCACCTGCGCCAGGGCCGCCGCCACCGCCTCGCGCCGGTTCATCGCCCGTCCTCCGTCATCGCCGCCCTCCGCCCGCATCCGAGTCGGGCCGGCACGAGGTGCGCGACCGCGGCGCAAAAGTCCACGACCGACGCCCGGCCGCCGGCGCGCCGGCGATCCACCCGCCCCACGTCGTCGCAGGCGCCAACGGTCGCATGAACCTCCGCCCGGGGCGACGGCATCGAGAGGTTGACAAGCTCTCGGTGCGCTCGCGTTGCCTGATCTGTGCCGGAATGGGATTTTGTCTGCGCCGACACCGGTCGCTCATCCGCAGAGACCACGTAGAGGAAGCGCCACGACTGCCTGATGCTTTGTCGTGAATTGTTCGATAATGTTTTGCTGTCAAATGTTGAGGGTCGGGCTCGGATGCCGGACCGCGCACCAGGTTGACGGACCCGCTCGTGACCCAGGACAATTCCGTTCTCATCGTTTCGGACAGGCCGCAGCTGGCGGCCCTGCTCTGCCGCGCGGTCGAGAACGTGGTCACCTGCCGCTGCATCGAGCCCCGCGAGGCCCTGCCGGCGGTGCTGCCCCTCGTCGCCGTGGTCGACATCAGCGGCGACGCGCGCTTGGCCGCCGCCTGGATCGCCCGGCTCCACGGCTCCCGGGTCGCGAGCCTGCAGCTCACCAACCAGCCCCCCGCCGCGCGCGGCCGGTCCGCCGTCGCCACCCGAACCCTGCCGGCGGATGCGCCCCGCACGGCGGTCCTCGCCACCCTCTTCGCCCTCGTGGACACCTGGCAGGCCGCCCGCCGGAGCGCCGTCGCCGCTCCCGCCCGCAAGGTCCGGGACATCGCGGAGCGGGCGCGGGCCGCCGTCAGCCTGGTGGCGGGCGCCTTCGAGGCGGCCGAGGCCGGCCGTCCCGTGAGTGCGGAGGGCGTCGACGCCGGCACCGAGCTGATCCTGGCGGCCGTCTCCGAGTCCGGCATCCGCACCTGGCTCGAGATCATCCAGAGCCACGACCAGCAGCTCTACCAGCACTCCCTCAGCGTCGCCGGCTACGCCGCCGCCTTCGGGGCCGGCCTGCGGCTCGCCCGCGCCGACCAGAAGCGCCTGGCGCGCGCCGCCCTCCTGCACGATGTCGGCAAGGCGAAGATCCCCCTGGCGATCCTGAACAAGCCCGGCCGCCTCACCGCGGAAGAGATGGCGGTGATGCGCACCCATCCGGCCATCGGCGCCGACCTCCTCGCCGCCCAGGGCGGGTTCGACGCCGCGACCCTCGCGGTGGTGCGCTCGCACCACGAGATGCTCGACGGCAGCGGCTATCCCGACCGCCTCGCGGGGGCGGCGATCCCGGACCTCGTGCGCCTCGTGACCATCTGCGACATCCACTCGGCCCTGACCGAGCGGCGCCCCTATCGCGATCCGCTGCCCCACGGGGACGCCCATGCCCTGATGCAGGGCATGCTGCCCAAGCTCGATGCCGACCTCCTGGCGGCGTTCCGCCGGGTCGTGCTGCAGGGCACGCTCGACGACGCGGTCGTCTGAGGCGCGAGCCCGGGCGCCGTCCGGCCGGACGAGGCCCGGCGGCGTCCGGCACGCGGAATCGCGGCACGATAATGCCTGTCGAACGGGATCATCTCCCGGCGGCGCGCACCCCGGAGAGATCCTCTCCGCGGTGACGCGCATTCAAAAGAACGTTTCATTGATTCCCGTGCGGGCAACGGGCACGTTTTCGTCAGAACGACGTCACGGAAAACCCGTGGCAACGCCCGTTTACCAGAGCAAAGATCTCTAGAACTGCCAGTGTTGACCGACGCTCGTCTTGGGCGATGGCGCAGTCACGTCTGGAGATCTTGGCGCATACGAAAGTCACCCTATGTCGCTGCCCCGCATCGTCGGTTTCACCGCCAATCTCCAGCGCCCCTCGAAGACCCGGGCGCTGGCCGAGTCCCTGGCCGAGGCGGTGGGCACGCACCTGCGGGCCGAGATCCGCCTGTTCGACATGGTGGATGCCGGCCCGGGGCTCGGCGCCGCCTGGTCGCGGGACCTGCTGCCGCTGCCGGCCCGCCGCATCGTCGAGGCCATCGAGGGCGCCGACGCGCTCATCGTCGGCTCGCCGGTCTACAAGGGGGCCTATACGGGCCTGTTCAAGCACCTGTTCGACTTCGTCGATCCGGCGGCCCTCGTGGGCAAGCCCGTGATCCTCTCGGCCACCGGCGGCGGCCCGCGCCACGCCCTGGTGGTCGAGCATGCCCTGCGTCCGCTCTTCGGGTTCTTCAGCGCCCACACCATCCCCAGCGCGGTCTACGGCTCGGACGGGGATTTTCGCGACGGCGTCCTCGTCGACCCGGGCGTGAAGGCGCGCATCGCCGACGCGGCGAGCCAGCTCGCGGAGCTGCTCCAGGCCCGGGCCGCCCGGATCGCCGCACCGGAGGTCGCGGCTCCGGTCGCCGCCTTCGCCAGCGCCGGCTGAGGGCGCCCCGCCGATGCTGTCCCGACGCACCCTCCTGGCCGGCGCCCTGGCGGCCGGCCTGCCCATCCCAATCCTGCCCGGAAAGGCCCTGGCCGGGGAGGCCGGCACCTTCCGGATCGGCTACCAGAAGAACGGCATCCTCGTCGTCGCCAAGCAGCAGGGCACCATCGAGCGGGCGCTGAAGCCCCTGGGCGTGGCCGTGCGCTGGACCGAGTTCTCGTTCGGTCCCCCCGTCCTCGAAGCCCTCGGCGTCGGCGCCATCGATTTCGGCCAGACCGGCGCGCCGCCCCCCGTCTTCGCCCAGGCCGCCGGCAACACCCTGCTCTACGTGGCGGCCCAGGATGCGGGGGGCTCCGGCGAGGCGATCCTCGTGCCGCAGGGCTCGCCCCTGACGACGCTCGCCGACCTCAAGGGCAAGCGCGTCGCCTTCGCCAAGGGATCGAGCGCCCATTACCTCGTCGTCCGCGCCCTGGAGAAGGCGGGGCTGGCCTATACGGACATCGAGCCCGTGACCCTGGCGCCCGCCGATGCGGCGGCGGCCTTCGCGCGGGGCGCCGTCGACGCCTGGGCGATCTGGGACCCGTACTTCGCCATCGCCGAGCGCCAGCCCGGCACCCGCATCCTGGCCAGCGCCGTCGAGATCGAGAAACCCACCAACTTCTTCCTCGGCAACCGCGACTTCACGAACGCCAACGCCCCCGTGGTGCAGGCGGCGATCGGCGCCCTGGCCGAGGTGGCCGCCTGGTGCGAGGCCCATCGCCCGGAGGTGGCCGCCCTGCTCGCGAAGGGCACCGGCGTGCCCCTCGACGCGACCCGGCGCGCCGTCGACCGCAGCGTCTACGTCATCGCGCCGCTCACCGAGGCGGTCATCGCCGGCCAGCAGCGCGTGGCCGACCGCTTCCAGGCGCTGGGCCTGATCGCCAACCCCATCCGCATCCGCGAGGCCGTGTGGACGCCGCCCGCGCCGCCGGCGAGCAAGGGCTGACACCCGATGATCCCATCCGTCCGCACCCGCATCCTCGAGCGCCTGACGCCCTGGCTCGTGCCCGCCGCGATCCTGCTCGGCTGGCAGGCCGCCGCGTCGACGGGCCTCGTCTCCACCCGGTTCATGCCCGCCCCCTCGGGGGTCGTCGCGGCCGGCTGGCAGGCGGCCCGCAGCGGCGAGCTCTGGAGCAACCTCTCGATCAGCTTCGCCCGGGCGGCCGTCGGCTTCCTGATCGGCGGCGGCATCGGCTTCGCCCTCGGCCTCGCCAACGGCCTGTCGCGGCTCTCCGAGCGCCTCACCGACACCACGCTGCAGATGATCCGCAACATCCCGCACCTGTCGCTGATCCCCCTGGTGATCCTGTGGTTCGGCATCGACGAGGGGGCCAAGCTCTTCCTCGTGGCCATCGGGGTGTTCTTCCCCGTCTACGCCAACACGCTGCACGGCATCCGCTCGGTGGACCCGCAGCTCGTCGAGATGGGCCGGGTCTACGGCATGTCGCCCGCCACCCTGTTCCGGCGCGTGGTCCTGCCGGGTGCGCTGCCCTCGATCTTCGTGGGCCTGCGCTACGCCCTCGGCATCATGTGGCTGACGCTCATCGTGGCCGAGACGATCTCGGCCTCCTCCGGCCTCGGCTACATGGCGATGCAGGCCCGCGAGTTCATGCTGGTGGACGTCGTGGTGCTGGCGATCGTGATCTATGCCGGCCTTGGCAAGGCCGCCGACGCCGTGACCCGGCTGCTGGAGCGCCGGTTCCTGGCCTGGAACCCGGCCTACCGGAACGCCTGACGCCGCCCTTCGACGGGCGCCGGCACGGGGCCAGCCCGGCGGCGCTCGCACCGATTCCCCTCTTCCCTCCGACGGTCCGTCCCATGCTCGCCACCGCCCTTCGCGTCCCCGAGGACGCCCAGACCCGCGACCCGAAACCGCGCGAGGTCGCCGCCCCCAGGGCACAGGCCCGCGCCGCGCCGCCCTCCGCCACGGGCATCGGCGTCACCCTGCGCGACCTGCGCAAGGACTTCGACGGCCACACGGTGATCGAGGGCCTCGACCTGCACATCCCGGCCGGGCAGTTCGTGGCCGTGGTCGGGCGCTCGGGCTGCGGCAAGAGCACCCTGCTGCGCCTGATCCTTGGCCTGGAGCAGGCGAGCGCCGGCCGGATCGCCCTCGAAACCCGGGCGGTGCGGACCCCGCCGAAGCGGATCATGTTCCAGGAGCCGCGCCTGCTGCCCTGGGCCCGGGTCGTCGACAACGTGGCGGTGGGCCTCGGCGAGGGCGGCTCCCGGGCGGAGCGCCGCGCCCGGGCCGAGGCGGCGCTGGCCGAGGTCGGCCTCTCCGAGAAGGCCGGAAACTGGCCCGCGACCCTGTCGGGCGGCCAGCGCCAGCGGGTGGCGCTGGCCCGCGCCCTCGTCAGCCGCCCCGGGCTGCTCGCCCTCGACGAGCCGCTCGGCGCCCTCGACGCCCTGACCCGCATCGACATGCAGGCGATGATCGAGCGGATCTGGCGGGCGCAGGGGTTCACCGCGATCCTCGTCACCCACGACGTCGCCGAAGCCGTGGCGATGGCCGACCGCATCCTCGTGGTGGAGGCCGGCCGCATCGCCCTCGACGTCGCCGTGGACGTGCCGCGCCCGCGCCGGCGGGGCGATGCCGACCTCGCGGCCCTGGAAGGCCGCATCCTCGACCACCTGTTGTCCGAGCGCGCGCCGTCCTGAGCGCCGCTTGCCACTTCAAGAAAGAGTTCCCATGACCGGACAGACCGACGTTCTCTGGTTCCTCCCCACCCACGGCGACGGCCGCTACCTCGGCGCCCAGGACGGCGCCCGCGACGTCTCGCTCGCCTATCTGCGCCAGATCGCCCAGGCCGCGGACGCGCTCGGCTACTACGGCGTGCTCCTGCCCACGGGACGCTCCTGCGAGGATTCCTGGGTGGTGGCCTCGGCGCTGGCGCCCCTGACGAAGCGCCTGCGCTTCCTCGTGGCCGTCCGCCCCGGCCTGCAGGAGCCCGCCGTGGCGGCCCGCATGGCCGCGACCCTCGACCGGATCTCGGACGGGCGCCTGCTCATCAACGTCGTCACGGGCGGCGACCCGGTGGAGCTGCGCGGCGACGGCGTCTTCCTCGACCACGACGAGCGCTACGTCGTGACGGACGAGTTCCTGCACATCTGGCGCGGGCTGATGTCGGGCGAGACGGTCAGCTACGAAGGCAAGCACCTCCGGGTGGAGGAGGGCCGGGTGATCTTCCCGCCCGTGCAGGCCCCCTATCCGCCGCTGTATTTCGGCGGCTCCTCGCCGGCCGGCATCGACGTCGCCGCCGAGCATTGCGAGGTCTACCTGACCTGGGGCGAGCCCCCGGCCGGGGTCGCCGAGAAGATCGCGCGCGCCAGGGAAGCCGCCGACCGCAAGGGCAAGACGTTCTCCTACGGCATCCGCCTGCACGTCATCGTGCGCGAGACGGAAGGGGAGGCCTGGGCGGCCGCCGAGTCCCTGATCTCGCGCCTCGACGACGCGACCATCGCCAAGGCGCAGGCCACCCTGAAGCGCCAGGATTCCGTCGGCCAGAGCCGCATGATGGCCCTGCACGGGGGCGACCGCACCAAGCTCGAGGTCTCGCCGAACCTCTGGGCCGGGGTCGGCCTGGTGCGCGGCGGCGCCGGCACCGCCCTGGTCGGCTCGGCAGACCAGGTTGCCGACCGGATGAAGGAGTACATCGACCTCGGCATCGACCGCTTCATCCTCTCGGGCTACCCGCACCTGGAGGAGGCCTACCGCTTCGCCGAGCTGGTCTTCCCCAAGCTCCCCTTGCGCGCCACCACCGGCGTGGCGGCCACGAACGCCCGCAACGACGGCCCGTTCGGCGAGGTCATCGCCAACGACATCGTCCCGAGCCGCCGCATCGCGGCGCATTGAGGGGGCGACGTCCCCGGGCGACGAGAGCCCGGCGGACACGAGAGCCACCGTGATTCCGGGGCGCCGCGGGCGAGCCCGGACCCGAAGGGGCGCGCCGGAGGCGTGCAATCCAGAGCCGCGACAGCGTCGAATGCTGCGCCATCCGTGTTTCTCGATCCCGGGCTCCGCTGGGCGGCCCCGGGATGACGGGGCGCGGAGGGACGCCGAGCGGCTGGGTTCATTCATCGAAGATCGCGCCAGAGCATCCCCGCCCGAAGGAGTCCCCCATGCCCGCCGCCACCCGCGCCCACGCCCTCCGCACCGACGCCACCCGCCGCGCCTGGGTCCTGCTCAGCGCCGCCCTGGCGCTGCTGACCTTCGGCATCCTGCACGCCCGCGCGGACGAGCGGGTGATCCGGATCGGCTACCAGAAATACGGCACCCTGGTCCTCCTCAAGGGCAAGGGCCTGCTGGAGCAGCGCCTGAAGCCCCTGGGCTACCGCGTCGCCTGGGCCGAGTTCCCCTCGGGGCCGCCCCTGATGGAGGCGCTGAACGCCGGGGCGGTCGATCTCGGCTCGGCCGGCGAGGCCCCCCCGATCTTCGCCCAGGCCGCCAACCCGGACCTGCTCTATGTCGGCCACGAGCCGGCCGCGCCGAAGGGCGAGGCGATCCTGGTGGCCGAGGACGGCCCGATTCGCACGGTCGCGGACCTGCGCGGCAGGAAGATCGCCCTGAACAAGGGCTCGAACGTCCACTACTTCCTGGTCCGGGCCCTGGAGCAGGCGGGCGTGCCCTACGCGGCGGTGACGCCGACCTTCCTGGCGCCGGCCGACGGCGCCGCCGCCTTCGCGCGGGGCGCCGTGGACGCCTGGGCGATCTGGGACCCCTACCTCGCCTCGGGCGAGCGCAGCACCGGCGGCCGCATCCTCGTCGACGGCACCGACCTCGTGCCCAACCGCCAGTTCTACCTCTCGACCCGCGCCTTCGCCGCCGCCAACGGCCCCGCCCTCGACGCGACGCTGGCGGCGATCGGCGCGATCGACGCTTGGGCCAAGGACAACACCGACGCGGTGGCAGCCGAACTCGCCCCCTCCGTCGGCATCCCGGCGCCGATCCTCACGGTGGCCCTGCGCCGCCTCACCTACGGGGTCACGCCCCTGAACGCCGAGACCACCGCCGACCAGCAGCGAGTCGCCGACACCTTCCACCGCCTCGGCCTGCTGCCGAAGCCCGTGGACGTGGCCGCGGCGGTGCGCAAGCCCGGCAGCTGAGGCCGAGTCAGCCCGGCAAGGGTCAGCCCGGCAAGGGTCAGCCCGGCAAGGGTCAGCCCAACAAGGGTCAGCCCGGCAGCACCGGCGCCTTGACCCCCGGCAGGCGGTCGAGATCCGCCGCGCTGAGATGGGTGTGCGCGGCCACCAGGGCGTGCGGGGTGAGGGCGAGCCACTGGCGCAGGGAGATGTCGGCGTAGGTCGGGCTGCGGAACATCTCCAGGAAGCTCAGGGGCGTCGTGCCGGTGTTCTCGATGTAGTGGCCCATGGCGAAGGGCACGTAGCCGACGTCGCCGGCCTGGTAGTCGAAGGTGCGGGCCTTCGATTCCGAGCCGAACACCGTCATGCGGCCCTGGCCCGCGATGTAGAACTGCCACTCGTCGCCGTTCGGGTGCCAGTGCAGCTCGCGGATGGCCCCGGGCTGCAGCTCCACCAGGGCGGCCGCGATGGTCTTCGAGGCCTTGAACACCGAGGAATCGGTGATGCGCACGGTGCCGCCCGGCAGGCTCAGGGGGGCCTGGGCCAGCATCCGGTGGCTGAAGGGCTCCGGCACCGGGCCGGCGCCGCCCATCCGGTCCGCGTCCAGGGGGCCGGGCGTCGGCCCCGGGAAAATGTAGAGCTCCTTCTCCGGCACGCCCGCGAAGGCGCTCTCCGGCAGGCCGAAGTTCTTGGCCAGGATCTCCTTGGGCGTATGCGCCAGCCAGTCGGTGAGCAGGAAGGTGGAATCCTCCGAGAATCCGCCGTCGTCGAAGACCAGCAGGAACTCGCAGCCGTCGACGCCGTCGGCGGACAGGCCCTGGATCGCGTGCGGGATGCCCGAGGGGAAGTACCAGAGGTCGCCCTCGCCGACATCGTCCGCGAAGGTCCGCCCCTGCGCATCCACCGCGGTGATCCGGGCCCGGCCCTTCAGCATGTAGGCCCACTCGGCCTCCTTGTGCCAATGCATCTCGCGCACCACCCCGGCGCCGAGCCGCATGTTCACCCCCGCCATCGCCTTCGACACCGGGAGTTCGCGGATCGTCGTCTGCCGGGCCCAGCCGCCCTCCTCGAGGCGCATGTGGCTGTCGGCGAAGGACCATTTCAGGTTCGGCATCGTGCCGTGGTCGGTCCGGGGCGGGCGCAGGGTGAAGGGGTCCTCCGCCTCCCGGGCCGGGTTGCGGGGCCCCAGGATCGAAGCGCCGTCCTTGCCCCGGATCGGGCTCTGCGCCGCGGGCGCCGCGGGCTGGCCCTGCGCGCCCGCCACGGTGAGGAGGGATCCCCCGGCGGCCGTGGCGGCCAGGAGGCTTCGGCGGGACAGGTCGGTCATGGGCAGCGGGTCTCGGGCATTCAGGTCTCGGGTGGCATCCGGGGGCGCCGCTGGGCGCCCCCTTGCCTCCGGTCAATCGGCCCCCGGCGACGGCCGTTCCGTGCCTCACGCCCTCGTGCGCGCGCTTCTCAGGCCGCCGCGGCCGTAACGGCCGGCGCCGGTCGCTCGCCCTGCGCCCGAAGCCGCTCCAGGAAGGCGGCGGCGAGGCGCCCGCGCGTCGCCGGATCCTCGCTGCCCTGGCGCAGGAGCACGCGGTTGTCCTTGCGCACGATGTGGGCATGGACCGGAACCTGCAGCGGCGGCGCGCTCGGCCGCAGGTCGGCGGCCAGCCCCTGCGGTCCGCCGCTGAGGCGGTGGATGCCCAGCCCCAGGCAGCCGACCCGGAGCCGGGCCAGGGCGATCAGGTCCTCGAACGGGGCGGGCGGCGGGCCGAAGCGGTCCACCACCTCGCTGCGCAGGGCCTCCACCTCCTCGGGGTTCGTGAGGCGCAGGAGACGGGTGTAGAGGCTGAGCCGCACCTCGGGCTCGGGCACGTAGTCGGCCGGCACGGCACCCGAGAGGCCGAGGCGGATCTCCGGGTTCCAGTCCTCGGCCGGCTCGCCCTTGGCCGCGCGCAGGGCCAGGTGCAGCAGGTGCTGGTAGAGCCCGAGCCCGATGAGCTTGACGTGGCCGGCCTGGTTCTCGCCGACGAGATCGCCGGCCCCGCGCAGGTCGAGGTCCCGGGCGCTGATCGCGAAGCCCGCGCCGAGGCGGTCGAGGGCTTCCAGCGTCCGCAGGCGCTTCTCGGTGGCGGGCGTCAGCGGCCGGTCGGGGCGGCTGAGGAGGTAGACCACGCCGCGGCGCTGGCCGCGCCCGACCCGGCCGCGCAGCTGGTGCAGCTGCGACAGGCCGAAGCGCTCCGCATCCCAGACCAGCATGGTGTTGGCGCGCGGCACGTCGAGCCCGCTCTCGATGATGCTGGTGGCCAGCAGCACGTCGCCCTCGCCGTCGGCGAAGCGCACCATCACGTCGTCCATCTCGGCGGCGTTGAGCTCGCCATGGGCCACCCGGGTCTGCAGGTCCGGCACCAGCTTGGCGAGGCGCGCGGCCATCGGGGCGATGTCCTCGATGCGCGGGCAGACGACGAAGCTCTGGCCGCCGCGCCGGTGCTCGCGCAGCAGGGCGTCGCGCATCGCCTCGTCCTCGAAGGGCGCGATCACGGTGCGGATGGGCTGGCGCACGGACGGCGGCGTGGCGATGACGCTGAGGCTCTGGAGCCCCACCAGCGCGCTCTGCAGGGTGCGGGGGATCGGGGTCGCCGTGAGCGTGAGCACGTGGCCGTCGCCCGCCGCCTCCCGCAGCCCCTGCTTGATCCGGGCGCCGAAGCGCTGCTCCTCGTCGATGACCATCAGGCCGAGATCGGCGAAGCCCACGCCCTTGGCCGCGAGGCAGTGCGTGCCGACCACCAGGCGGATCGTGCCATCGGCCAGCCCCGCCTTCACCCGCTTGGCCTCGGCGGCCGAGACGAGGCGGGACAGGTGGGCGACCGCGATGCCGAAGCGGGCGAAGCGCCGGGTGAAGGTCTGCACGTGCTGGCGCGCCAGCACCGTGGTCGGGGCGACGATCGCCACCTGCTTGCCGGCGAACACCGCGGCGGCCGCGGCGCGCAGGGCCACCTCGGTCTTGCCGAAGCCGACATCGCCGCAGACGAGGCGGTCCATCGGCCGGCCCGAGGCGAGGTCGGCGGCCACGCCGCTCACCGCCGCCGCCTGGTCGGCGGTCAGGGCGAAGCCGAAGCCGGCGGCGAAGCGCTCCAACTCCCGGTCCGGCGGCACCAGCACCGGCGCCCGGATTTCCCGGCGCTTCTCGGCATCCGCCAGCATCACCCGGGCGGCCCGGGCCATGCAGGCCTCCGCCTCCAAGCGACGGCGTCCCCAGGATCCTTTGGCCCAGCTTCCGCCCTCCAGCTTGTCGAGGGTCACGGCCTCGGCCTCGGAGCCGTAGCGCCAGATCCGGTCGGCCTGCGAGACCGGCACCATCAGGATGCCGTCGCCGGCAAAGCGCAGGCGCAGGGCGTCCTCGCTTCCGCCGTCGCCGGTGCTCACCGCCTCCAGGCCCTCGAACACGCAGAGCCCGTTGTCGCGGTCGACGGCGACGTCGCCGATGCGCAGCTCGACCTCGCCGATGGGCAGGATGGCGCTCGGGCCCCCGGCCGCGACCGTTGCGGCGCGGGCGCCGAACAGGTCGGCGGCGGCCACCACCGCCATCCCCGCGCCGGGCACCCGGAAGCCCGCCTCGATCGGGGCCTCCAGGCTGAGGAGCGCGCCGGGCTTGGCCGCGACGGCCTCGGCCCAGTCCCGCACCGTCCGGGCCTTGCGGCCCAGCGCCCGCTCGGCGATGCGCACCAGCCGCGCCAGGGGCTCGGCCGGCCCCGTGAGGAGGATGCGGTCGCCCGCCTTCAGGCGCTCGCGCAGGGTCTCGGCCAAGGCCGTGTTCGGCCGGGCCTTGCGCACGAAGGCCGGCATCGTGAGATCCTCGGCCCCCTGAGCCCCTTGAGTCTCTTGGGCCTCGGCGACCCGGCGTGCCGCGAGCTGGGCCGCCCAGTCCTCGGGACCGAGGTAGAGGCCGCCGTCATCGGCCCCGCCGCGCCGGGACCGGGCCGCGGCCTCGCGGCCCTCGGCGATCTGCTCGAAGAAGGCCTGCGCCCGCTCCTCAGCCCCGTCCTCGACCACGAGGCGCGCCTCGGGCACCTGGTCGAGGACGGTGACGAGGGACGGGTAGAACCGGGCGAGGCCGTGTTCCTGGCCGGTGAAGGGCGCGAGCCGGCTCTCCGAGCCCTCGGGCAGGACGATCTCCGTGGCGGGGTCGATCACGAGCAGGTCGGCATCGGCCAGCGAGCGCTGCGAGACCGGATCGTAGGAGCGGATCGCGGTGACCCGGCCCGCCTCGTACTCGATGCGGCAGGGGCGGTCGGCGGCGGCCGGGAAGACGTCCACGGTCCGGCCCCAGACCGCGACCTCGCCGGGCTCGTCGACCCGGTCGTCCAGGATGTAGCCGAGGCGCTGCAGGAAGGCCGAGACGGCGCACGGATCGAGGGCATCGCCGACCCGGACCTCCAGGCGCGCCTGCGCCCAGGTCTCGGCCGGGGGCACGCGCTGGATCAGGGCGGGAGCGGTGGTGAGGACGATGTCGGGCAGGGCGGCCGTGTCGGTGAGCCAGCGCAGCACGCCGGTGCGCGCGCCCATCACCCCGCGCGAGGGCGATGCCCGGTCGTAGGGCAGGCAGTCCCATTCCGGGTAGATCGCGACGCTGCGCTCCGGCGACAGCGCCCGCAGGATCTTCGCGATGACGTCGAGCCGGTGGCTCTCGCGGGCCATGTGGACCAGGGGCTTGCCCGTCCGGGTCAGGTCTAGGAGGGCGACGGCCAGGGCGCCGGTGGGCACCAGCGGAGCCACGATCTCGGGGCCGGCCGGGGCGGCCTGGGCGGCTGCCGGGCGGTCCGTTCCGGGTTCCTTGCCGGCGGCTTTGCCCGGTGCCTTGCTGGTTTCCGGGCTCGAGTCCGGGCCGGATGCCTCCCGGGACACCGGCTCGGCCGCCGTCCCCGCAGCCTTGCGGGAGGCGGATTTCGGGGCCGCCTTGGCGCGGGGCGCCCTGGTCGCCGCTCTGCTCGGTACTTGGCTCGATTCCCGGCTCGGTACTTGGCTTGATTCCTGGCTCGGTACTTGGCCCGATTCCTGGCTCGGTTCCTGGGAAGTCACGGTCGAAGCGGGAGACGACGCGGTCCTGCGTTTTGCCATCTGGGGTGTGCGCTGCCCGGCTCGAGGAGAGGTCTCGGGAAACGCGTCCGGAGGGCCCCCGGCTCCGTGCTTTCGCCCGCCGTCCCCAGTTTGTCGCAGGCCTGTGGATTACATCTCCGGGTCGGGGGCTGCCTCCAGGCGGCCCTGCGCGATGGCCGCCTGGAAGGCGGCGAAGTCGGCCTCGTTCTGGTCGCCATAGGCGAAGGCCCAGTCGGCCAGGGCCTCGCGCAGGTCGCAGTGCCGGTCCCGTCCGCAATAGCCCGCGATGGCGGCGGCATCCCCCGTGCGGGCATGCGCCCGCGCCAGCAGGGCGCCGTAGGCCCAGGAGAAGTAGATCAGCGGCTGGCCGGTGAGGCCGGCCACGGGGATGTCGCCCTTCATGTTCTTCATCTGGCGCACGTAGAACGGCCGGCCCTCGATCGTGGTCCAGCCCAGCAGCGGGTCGCCCACGGCCTGGAGCAGGCGCTGGCCGTAGATCACCCGCTCGCCCTCGTGGTCGCCATAGGCGTCCGGCATGCCCGCGAGGTAGGGGGCATGGGCCGGCGTCACCGCCTCCTTGACCTGGAGGAAGAGGACGTCCTGGTCGGAATTGCCGCACAGGAGGGCGACGTAGGCCCGGGTGCCGACGCTGCCGACCCCGACGACCCGGTGGGCCACGTCCACCACGTGGTAGCGGCTCAGCATGAACCGGCGTTCCCGCGGCAGGGTCTCGGCATAGTGCTCCAGCCCGCCGATCACCGCCTCGCGCGTCTCCGCATCGACGCCCGTGAGGATCGGGGGCTCCTCCTTGAAGCGCCAGCCGCCGTCGGTGCGGCGCTCGCCGACCCGGGCGAGCAGGCTCTTGTTGTGCTTCTTGCGCGCCTTCTCCACCGCCTTGGTGATCACCGCCTCGGAATGGGCGTCGATGGTGAGGCCGGCGAAGTCGAGCTGGTCGGCCCGGGCCGCCTGGTGCCAGACGTCGAGGGGCCCCTGCGGCGCCAGCTCGGTCATGGTGTGCTGGTAGCCCGCCACCGCCGCGAGGGTGGCCTCGCGGCGCTCGGCCTTCGCGACTCCGTCGGTGCGCGCCGCCACCTCGATGCTGGCGACGAGGCGCTTCAGGTCCCATTCCCAGGGGCCGATCGTGACCTCGTCGAAGTCGTTGAGGTCGAGGACGATATCGCGCTGGGGCGTGCCGAACAGGCCGAAATTCGCCAGGTGGGCGTCGCCGTTCATCACCACCGCGATGCCGCTGCGCGGGGTGTGGGCGAGGTCCCAGGCCATGACGTGGGCGGCCCCGCGCAGGAACGCGAAGGGCGAACTCGCCATGCGGGCGACCCGCAGGGGAATCAGGTGCTCCTGGCGGCCGCGATGGGCGGTCTCGATCAGCGAGACGGGGTCCGGCCGGTTGTCCGGCGGGGTCCAGGTCGCGTGGGCGGCATGGGGCACGACCTCGCGCAGGGCCTTGCCGGCGTGCCGGCGCTTGTCCCACGGCTCGCCGGCCTCGCGCAGGTTGATGCGGGGGATGTCGGCCAGGGGCGCCAGCAGGATGTCCTCGGCCTCCTGCTGGATCGCCTCCTGCTGCAGGCCCTCTCGCTGGAGGCCCTCTCGCTGCAGGCCCTCTTGCGGGAGACCGGTCGCGCTCGACCCGTCAGCGCGGAGGCTGACATCCTGGGGGCATTCCATACACGGTCCTCACACGCGACTTCGTGAAGGACAAATCTTGACCGTTTGCGATCGTTCCCGGGGCAACACGTCTCAGGACCGGGATTCATCCCGGGGCGGAGGCACGGCCGGGACGACCGCCGGGACGATGGGATGCAGGTGAGCGTTGCGCCGGCCTGCGTTCGAGCCCGGTCGTCCGCCCGGATCGGGAGGATGAGGATCGACGACGCGCCGTCACGGCGCGGACGTGCAGGCTGGAGGCCGGGGTCCGGATTTGAACCGGACGTACGAATCCTTGCGGGGATCCTGGCTCGACACTCACCCACCTGGCCGAGATCCAAGAAGCATGGATTTCGCGGCGCGACAAGTCGAATGTGCTTTGAGGAGAGCGGCGTTGTTAGCGAATTCTTAAGAGCATCCCGGTCTTCGCCGGTTCCTTCATCTTGCCTGTCCGCCCGCCATCGGCGCGATGCTTGCCTGGACGGCCGGCGCCCCTGCGAGCCCGCGCCGATTGACCCGCAGCGGCAAACCGCGTTCTTGAGCGCGGCGATTCAGGAGTGCTTGAACGATGTCCGTAACGTCCGTCCCGACGACGCCCTATGACGACCAGAAGCCGGGCACGTCCGGCCTGCGCAAGAAGGTCCCGGTCTTCCAGCAGGCGCACTACGTCGAGAACTTCGTCCAGGCGATCATCGACTGCATTCCCGACCGGGCGGGCGCGACCCTGGTGCTCGGCGGCGACGGGCGCTTCCTGAACCGCCAGGTGGTGCAGACCACCCTGAAGATCGCGGCCGCCAACGGCTTCGCCCGCGTGCTGGTGGGCCAGGGCGGCCTGCTCTCGACCCCGGCCGCGTCCTGCGTCATCCGCAAGCACGGCGCCATCGGCGGCATCATCCTGTCGGCGAGCCACAACCCGGGCGGGCCCGACGGCGATTTCGGCATCAAGTTCAACACCGCCAACGGCGGCCCGGCCCCCGAGACCGTCACGGCGGCGATCCACGCGCGCACCCAGGCGCTGAGCGCGTACCGCATCGTCGAGGGACCCGACCTCGACCTCGACACGATCGGCGAGACCCGGCTCGGCGACATGACCGTCGCGGTGATCGACCCCGTCGCCGACTACCTCGCGCTGATGCGCGAACTCATCGACTTCGACGCGATCACGCGCCTGTTCGCCGGCGGCTTCCGCATGCGCTTCGACGCCATGAGCGCGGTCACGGGCCCCTACGCCCACGCCATCCTGGAGGGCGTGTTCGGGGCCGAGCCCGGCACCGTCCTCAACGGTACGCCGCGGGAGGATTTCGGCGGCCACCATCCGGACCCGAACCCCGTCCACGCCCACGACCTCTACGCGCTGATGCTGAGCCCCGCGGCGCCGAACCTCGGCGCGGCCTCGGACGGCGACGGCGACCGCAACATGATCGTGGCCCCGGGCCTGTTCGTGACGCCGAGCGACAGCCTGGCGATCCTGGCCGCCCAGGCCCACCTCGCCCCCGGCTACGCGCGAGGCCTGGCGGGCGTCGCCCGCTCCATGCCGACGAGCCGGGCCCTCGACCGGGTCGCGGCGTCGCTGGGCATCCCCGCCTACGAGACCCCCACCGGCTGGAAGTTCTTCGGCAACCTGCTCGATGCCGGCCTGATCACCCTTTGCGGCGAGGAGAGCGCCGGCACCGGCTCGAACCACGTCCGCGAGAAGGACGGGCTCTGGGCCGTGCTGATCTGGCTCAACATCCTGGCGGTGACGGGCAAGCCGGCCCAGGACGTGGTGCGGGGCCACTGGGCCCGGTTCGGGCGCGACTACTACACCCGGCACGATTACGAGGAGATCGATTCCGAGGCCGCCAAGCGCCTGATGGAGGGCCTGCGCGCCAAGCTCGCCACCCTGCCGGGCACGACGTTCGGCACCCTCACGGTCGCGGCGGCGGACGACTTCCGCTACGTCGATCCCGTCGACGGCTCGGTCACCGCGCAGCAGGGCGTGCGCGTCACCTTCGCGGAGGATGCCCGGGTGGTCTACCGCCTCTCCGGCACCGGCACGGCGGGGGCGACCCTGCGGGTCTACATCGAGCGCTACGAATCCGCCCCCGACCGGCTCGAATTGCCGGTGGCGGAGGTGCTGGCCCCGGTGGTGGCGGTGGCCAACGAGCTCGCCGACATCGCCGCGCTCACCGGCCGCTCCGAGCCGAGCGTCATCACCTGAGGCCCAGGGTCTCCCATCGGGGCCCGTGATCCGGCGTCGCGGGCCGGAACAGGTCCGGGCGCCGGTCCCTTGTCCCCGCATCGATTCGAACGGTGCGAGGAGACGGGCTGACATGACGCTGCAAGGCAAACGCGCGCTGATCACGGGCGCGGATTCGGGCATCGGGCAGGCGACGGCCGAGCTGTTCGCCCGCCAGGGCGCCGACGTGGCGATCACCTACAACACCGACGCGGACGGTGCCCGCGAGACCGCGCGCCGGGTCGAGGCGGCGGGCCGCCGCTGCCTCGTGATCCAGAACGACGTCGGCGACCCGGCCTCGGTGGAGGCGACCTTCGCGCAGGTGGCCCAAGAGCTCGGCGTCCTCGACATCCTGGTGAACAATGCCGGCCAGGCCATGAGCGGCATGCCGGTGGCCGAGATGGACGACGGCAAGCTGGAGCAGATCCTGCGCGTCAACCTGATGGCCCCGGTCTTCTGCGCCCGGGCCTTCATCAAGGTTCGCCGGGCCCAGGGCGGGCGCGGCAAGATCGTCATCGTCTCCTCGGTGGCCCAGCACCTGCCCACCCCGGAGAGCGCCCCCTACGGCATGTCCAAGGCGGGCGTCGGCTCCCTCTGCCGCAGCCTGGCGCGGGAGCTGGCCGAGGACCGGATCAACGTCAACAACGTGGCACCCGGCCTGATCGAGACGCCGATGACCCGCGACCGCTTCGAGAACCCGGACAAGCTCGCCCAGTCCCTGGAGCGCATCCCGTGGCACCGGGCCGGCCAGCCGGACGAGATCGCCAAGGCGATCCTCTACCTCGCCTCGGACGATGCCGACTACGTCACCGGCCACACCCTGGTGGTCGATGGCGGCCTGACCATGCAGTGGGGCGGCGCCTGAGGCGCCCGGCGCGGCGGCCGGGCGCAGGCCACGCGGCGCGTCAGGCGGCCGCGATCGCGGCCGCACGGTCGCGATAGGTCCGCAGGGGGCGGCCCAGGAGCGCGGTGAGGCGCGCGACGTCGCCGGGCTCCGGGACCATGCCGTCGGTGAGGAAGCGCTCGGCCATCAGGCGCATGTCGTAGGCCATCCAGCCCGGCATGAACGCCTGCAGGGTCCGCTCGAACCCGACGGTGTCGTCGCCGCCATAGGCGACCGGGCGGCCCAGCACCTCCGACCAGATCCTGGCCACCGCCTCGCCCGTCAGGGTCTCGGGGCCGACGACGTTGATCCGCTCGCACGGAATTGGACCCTCGGCCTGCGCGCGGCGCAGCAGCGCCAGGGCGGCCACCTCGGCGAGGTCGCGCTCGTCGACCATGGCGAGTCCCTTGGCGCCGATCGGCATCGGGTAGATGCCGTGCTGGAGGACGACGTCCTTGATCGTGTGCTCGTTGCTCATGAAGTAGGCGGGCCGCAGGATGGTAGCCTCGAAGCCCATCGCCTCGATCATCCGCTCGACTCCGAACTTGCCCGCGAAGTGCGGGACGTTCACGTAGACGTCGCTGTGGATCACCGACAGGTAGACCACCCGCCGGATCCCGGCCTCCTTCGCGACGTTGAGCGCGATCAGCGCCTGGGTGACTTCGTCCGCCGCCACCGCGTTGAGCAGGAACAGGGTGGAGGCGCCCGCGAAGGCGCGGCGCAGGGACTCCACGTCGAGCAGGTCGCCCGGGACGACGGCGACGCCGGCCGGGAGGGCGGCCTTGGCCGGATCGCGCACCAGGGCGCGCACGTCGGCGCCCCGTCGAACGAGCTGGTCGACGACCGCGCGACCGATGGTGCCGGTGGCGCCTGTGACGAGGATGGTGCCTGTGGTGCGGTTGGGCATGGGGATTCTCCGGCTTGCCGTGGTGACGGTCCCAGAGATGCGTGATCCACACAGACGCCGAAAGCCGCTCAATCTAGACGGTCCGTCTCGCATGTGGAACGCTGGGTCGGGGAACACGGGGCGGGGGAACACAGGTGGCGGACCGCATGGATCTCCTCGCCCTCGCCGACTTCAATCTCGTCGCCCGCCACGGCGGGTTCGGGCGCGCCGCCCGGGCGGCCGGACGTCCGAAGGCGACCCTGTCGCGCCGGGTCTCGGAGCTGGAGGCCGCCCTCGACCTGCGCCTGTTCGAGCGCGGCGGCCGCACGCTGACGCTCACCGAGGAAGGGCGCGCCCTCCACGCGCGGACGGGGGTGTTGCTGGCCGAGCTCGACGAGACCGCGGCGGCCATCGCCTCGGGCAGCGCGACGCCGCGTGGCCGTCTGCGGATCAGTGCGCCGCTCCTGTTCTCCCAGGTCGCCATGGGGAAGCTGGCGGCTGCGTTCGCGATGACCCACCCGGAGGTCCGGCTCGAAGTCACCACGGAGGACCGGGCCGTCGACATGGTCGAGGAGGGCTACGACCTCGCCATCCGGGTCGATCCCGAGGCCGATGCGAGCTTGGTCGGGCGCATCGTCCTGCGCGACCACCTGGTCGTCGTGGCGAGCCCGAACCTCGCCCGGCCAACCGGCGACCGGCCCGTGCCGGCCGTGGTTCGCGGCTCGGGCGGCGGCGATGCCTGGTCCATGCGCACCCCCGGCGGACCGTCGCCCCTCGCCTTCGAGCCCGTGCTGCGCCTGTCGTCGCTCATCATGGTGCGCGATGCGATCCGGGCCGGCATCGGCGCGGGCCGGCTGCCGATCTCGCTGGTCAGCCGAGACCTGGCTGCCGGCACCCTGGTGCGGTGGGGCGACATCGACGGCCCCGACATCGCGCTCTGGGCGCTCTATCCCTCGCGCCGGCTGCTCAGCGCGCGGGTCGCGGCCTTCCTCGATCACCTGAAGCGGGCCTTTCCCCACGGCACGCCGGAGGAGCTGGCCGCCTATGTGGGGCCTGAGTCAGAGGTGTGAGGTCGGGGGCGTGAGGTCGGGGCGCGGCTGCCGCCGTGCCCGTCCGTGAATCGCCCCGCGACCGACCGGGCGCGCAGGGCCCGCCGCTGCGGACGCGGCTAGCGCGGGTTCTGCCAGGTGGTCGCGGCGGGCGCGATGAGGACCGGGGTCAGGCTGCCGGTGGCGGCCGGGGCAGCGGGGCGGACCGGCGCGGCGCGCTCCTCGGCCACCCGCAGCTTGCGCGGGGCGACCGCGGCCCGCCGGGCGGCGCGCACCCGGCGACGGCGCGGGCGGGGGCTCTCGGAGGTCGCGCCGATATAGCCGCCGACGATGCCGCCCACGACCGCACCCACCGGTCCGCCGACCAGGGCGCCCGCCACCGCGCCGGTGCCCACGCCCACCGTGGTCTTGCTCGCGGCCATCGCGGCCTGCGGCGCCGCGAGGGCGCCGATGAGCAGCAGTGCGGAGGTCAATGCCTTCATGGTCCCCGTAACCCCTTGAATCCGGCTGCGGTCCCTGGCGGGCCACCGTGACCAAATCGGGGCCGCACCGTGCCGGGGCGCGGTTTCGGCCCCTCGACGCCGACGCCCGGCCGGGCCTGTGCTTTCCGCACATCAGTCGTCGCGGCCGGCGCCCGCGGTCTCGGTCGGGAGAAGGGCGAGAAGATCGGAGAACGCCGGGCGCGCGCCGAGATCGGGCCCCGTGCAGGCCCGCTCCAGATCGCGCCAGGGGCCGGATTCGAGGCCCGCAAGGGTGAGGAGTTCGCCCAGGAGCAGTCCCCAGGCCCGGACTTCGATCCGGCGCAGGGCCGTGCCGGCGGGGCCCTCGGGCAGGGTCGAGGCGGCGCCGAAATCGCTGACCACGGCGGCGCCGTCCGTGCCGTCCCACAGGATGTTGTGGCCGTAGAGGTCGCCGTGCAGGATCCGGCGGGCGTGGAGATGGGCGCAGGCCTCCGCCGCGCCCCGGGCGATGCGCAGGGCCACCGCCGGCGTCAGAGCGAAGCCGGGCGCGTAGACGTCGCGGCTGCAGCTCTCCAGGCTCGGGGGCCCGGCGAGCACCCGCCACGCCGCCGGCAGCAGCGGCATCAGCAGCCCCTCCGCCCCCGCCGGGTGATCGACGATGCGCCCCAGGGCGCCGGTAAGGTGCGGGTGCGCGCCGGCTGCGAGGCAGGCCGCCATCTCGCGCTCGGGCAGGCCGTCGCTGGTCATGGTGCCCTTGAACAGCTTCAGCGCGACGGCCTCGGCCGGGGCTCCGTCGCGGCGCCAGAGCGCCCGGTAGACGCGGCCCGAGGCGCCCTCGCCGAGGAGGTCGCCGGGTTCGAGCGCGTGCCAGGGCACGCCCGGCACGTCGCGGCACCCGGGCGCGTCGTCGACGGGATTGCCCGCGAAGGAGGTCCAGGCCAGGGCCGGCAGGGTGGTCAGCCAGGGCGGCAGCGCCTCCAGGCGGTTGGCGGCCAGGCGCACCAGTTCGAGGTTCGGCGCCCCCGCCAGGCTCTCGGGCAGCGCCGTCAGGGCATTGCCCGAGAGCATGAGCTTCTGCAGCCGCGGGCGCTGCCCGAGGGCGTCCGGCAGGGTGGCGATCCGGTTGTCCGTGAGGGTGAGCCAGCGCAGGGCGGGGGGCAGGGCCTCGCCCGGCACCTCCACCAGCCCGGTGCCGCGAAAGCCGACCTGGCTCAGGGCCGGGCATTCCCCCAGGACCGGCGGCAGGCGGGTGAAGCGGCTGCCCGAGCAGAACAGCACGCGCAGGTGCCGCAGGCGGCCGAACTCCGCCGGCAGCGCCGCGAGGTGGCTGCCGCTGAGATCCAGCAGCTCGAGGGTGTCGGCGAGCCCGAAGATCTCGGGCGGGAATTCGGTGAGGCCGGGGGGGAAGCGCAGGGCCCGGGCCCCGGCGCAGTCGCCCCGGCGCAGGGCCGTCAGCAGATCCTGGGTCATGTCGGGGACGCGGGGAGGGGGAGCCGGATCATGCCCCCGGTTCTAGCGCGGGCGCGGGGCCGGGCGCACGGCTTTTCACGCGCAGGGCCGCGGCCCGGCCGGCACCGGCGCGCGGATGGGCGGCGTCGAAGGCCTCCATCAGGCGGGCGGCGTCGATCTTGGTGTAGAGCTGCGTCGTGGCGAGCGAGGCGTGGCCGAGCAGCTCCTGGATCGCCCGCAGCTCGCCCTGGCGCGCCAGGAGGTGGGTGGCGAAGGAGTGGCGCAGGGCGTGCGGCGTCGCGCTCGGGGGCAGGCCGAGCCCGCCGCGCATCGCCGCCACGGCGTACTGGATGACCCGCGGCGAGAGCGGGCCGCCCTTGGCGCCGACGAAGAGCGGGCCGTCCGGCGCCAGGGCGTAGGGGCAGGCCGCGACATAGGCCGCCACCGCCGCGGCGACCACCGGCAGCACCGGCACCATCCGCATCTTGCCGCCCTTGCCCAGCACCGTGACGGCGTCGACCCCCGGCACCTGCGCGTCCCGGGCGGTCAGCCCGAGGGCTTCCGAGATGCGCAGGCCCGAGCCGTAGAGCAGGGCCAGCACGGCCGCGTCGCGGGCCAGGATCCAGGGCTCGCGGGTCTCGCCGGCCCGCAGTTCCGGCCCGGTCATCGCCCGGGCGGCGTCGATGGGGATCGGGCGCGGCAGGCGCCGCTCCACCTTGGGCGAGCGCACGGCGCCCAGAGCCGCCACGGTGCCGTGGCCCTGGCGCTCGAGGTGGCGGGCGAAGGAGCGCAGGCCCGCCAGCGCCCGCATCAGCGAGCGTCCGCCGACCCCGTCCGCCCGGCGCGCGGCCATGAAGGCGCGCACGTCCCGGGGCTTGAGCGCGACGAGCTGGGCGATGCCGGGGCGGCCGTGCCGCCCGGCGCAATGGGCCAGGAACTGGCGCAGGTCCCTTGCATAGGCCTCGACGGTGTTGGGCGACAGGCGGCGCTCGCGGGCGAGCTCGTCCTGCCAGGCCCGGGCCTCGGCGAGCAGGCCCGCATCCCCCGGAAACGCCAGGGCGTCGGCGGGCAGGGGGGACGGGTCGGGTGCGGAGGAGGCCATCCCGCCACTGAAGCCCGAGAGGCGTTGACGCTCCGTTGCCGAAGGGCCGCGCGGGCGGGGCGGGACGGACCGTCCGGGAGACCGGGCGGGCGATCGCACGGCGTTACGCCGCTCCCCGCAAGGCCTCCGGTGCCGGCTCCGCGATCGCACCGGATTGCAGGACGGTGGCCAGCAGACTGCCCATCTCGGCGAGGGGGCGAGGCTTGCTGAAAAGGTAGCCCTGCAGCTCGTCGCAGCCCTCGACGCGCAGCATCTCCCTCTGCTCGTTCGTCTCGACACCTTCCGCGAGGACTTTGATGTTGAGCGCTCGACCCAGACCGATGACCGCGCGGATGATCTCGATACTGCCTTCGTCCTTCGCCATGCCCTGGACGAAGGAGCGATCGATCTTGATCTTGTCGAAGGGAAACAGGCGAAGGTAGCTCAGGGACGAGTACCCCGTCCCGAAGTCGTCCATCGAGATCCGGATGCCACGGGCGCGCATCGTGTGCAGGGTGTCGAGCGTGGCCTCACCGTCCTGCATCAGCACGGACTCGGTGATTTCGAGCTCCAGCCGCTGGGCGGCGAGACCGGAGGCATCGAGGGCGCTCCAGACATGGTCGAGAAGGGTGCTTCGGGTGAACTGGACCGGCGAGAGATTCACCGCCACCCTGAGCTCCGGCGCCCAGCCCATGGCATCCGTACACGCCTGCTTCAACACCCAGGCGCCGATCTCGTGGATGAGGCCGATTTCCTCGGCGATCGGGATGAAGGCGGCCGGTGGCACCATCCCCCGCACGGGATGTTTCCAGCGCAGGAGCGCCTCGAAGCCCACCAGGCCGCCCGCACCGGCCTCGAGGAGGGGCTGATAGAAGACCTCGAATTGCTGCTTGGCGAGCCCCGCGCGAAGATCGCGCTCCAAGGCCAGGCGCGCGAGGCGCTCGCCATCCATCTCCGGGCTGAACAGCTCCCAGGTTCCACGCTGGCGGACTTTGGCGCGGTAGAGCGCGATGTCGGCGTTGTGCAGCAGCGTCTCCGCGCTTTCTTCGGCATCGGTCGTCAGCGCGATGCCGATGCTGGCGCCCACGTGAACGGTCCGGCCCTCCAGCTCGAAAGGGTGCTGCAGGGTGGCGATCAGCCGCTCCGCGAGAGCCGCGGCGTGTTCCGGTCGTTCGCCGCCGCAGGCGACGACGGCAAACTCATCGCCGCTGAGCCGCGCCGCGAAGATCGACGCGCCGGCGGCGGCCGAGAGCCTTTTTCCGACGCCCTTGAGCAACGCGTCGCCGCAGGCATGACCGAAGCTGTCGTTCACGGCTTTGAAGCCGTCCAGATCGAGGTACAGCAGCGCGACGGCGCCGGGCCGATGGCTCCGCTCCAGGACCTGTCGGAGATGCTTGCCGAACATCAGCCGGTTCGGAAGTCCGGTGAGCAGATCGCGCTCGGCCAGGAACAAGGCGTGCCGGCGCTCGTCGTCGAGTTCGCGGGTCCGCTCGGTGACGCGCTGCTCCAGGTTCGCGTTCAGCTGCGCCAGGGAGCGGTTCAGCTCATGAAGCGCCAGGCTCTTGCTCTCCAGCAGGGTCTCCGCCTGCTCCCGGGCACTCGTCTGACGCGCGAGGCGTCGTTCCAGGCGTCGGACTTGATCGAGCAGGACCGCCGTCGGCGCGTCGGTGGCGAGGGACATGTCAGGAGTCCAGGAGGGTGATCGTGATGCGCGTGTAGGCGCCGCGGGCGTTGGTTGCGGGCTCGCACGCCATGTGGACCGGCTGCTGGACGTGAGCGGCCGCGCCCTTGATCACGCCGACGGCGAGCGCCGACAGCGGCTTGCAGCTGTAATAGCCCAGGGTGAGCTGACGTTCGGTCCGCTGCTCCGACAGGAAAGAGGGGAGCTCAGCGTCTGGATAGAGCTTCCGCACCTCCGTTTCGTGGAAGTCGTCGATGCCCTCGAGGATGTCGAACAGCCCGCGCTGCTGCGTGAAGAAGTGCGGAGCGTAGTTGACCCAGCGCTCGAAGCAGTGGGTGCCAAAGGCGTCGAGGGTGTCTGGCAGCGATTTGCCCGTGGCGCGCGTCAGCGCCACCAGCAGCGCCACCGCCTCCTGGAAGGGATAGCTTCCGATGCTGGTATAGCCGCCATCATGCGGCAGCTGGGCGGCCTCGATGATGTCATCCACCATGTTGGCGCCATGCAGGGCTTCGACATGGCGGAACAACTCCGTGAAGACCAAGCCCTTCATATGCCTAACCCGTATTGACGTTCTCGTTTCCGCTTTGCATAGACGCGAGACTCTTAACGTCGTGTAATGACGGTATTCATCGCGGCTCTTGGCAAGTTCGGCGCCGGCGAAAGCGTCGTTAATAAATTGAGATCGGGTTCAGTCGGGTGACGACGCGGCGCGTATCCCGGGTCAATGCTGCATATCCACCGGCATGCGCCGCCGCGACGTCCCGGAACCCCGCGTCTCGGCGCAGCGCCAGGCCCCGCCAGGCCCCGCCAAGCCCCGCCGACCCTCGTCGAGGCCTCAGCGTCAGCGGCACGCCCCGGACGGAAACGGACGGGCCGAAAGCCCCCTTCCCGGACGGACAGGCCCGGGCCCGGCTCCTCTCCGAAGCGACGCCCCGCAGCGCCTCCGAGCCGCACGGAGGCTGGCGGCGCTGGGTCCGGAGCGCGCCCCGCTCCCGGGCCTTCACCCCCGCCCCATCCGCGCTGCCAGAAATTCCCAGATCCGCGCCTCGGCCCGGCGGGATTCCGGCAGGCCGAGGAGGGGGTAGACGTGCATCAGGCCGGGCTCCTCGTGATAGGCGAGGGGGACCTCCTCCGCCCGGGCGCGGGCGGCGAGGCGGCGGGCATCGGCCACCAGGATGTCGTGGGTGCCGCAGACGAGTGCGATCGGCGGCAGGCCCCGCAGGGTGCCGAAGAGGGGGCTGACCCGCTCGTCCGTGGGGTCCCAGGCGCCCGCGTACCAGCGCCCGAGGGTCCGCACGCCCGGGCGCATCAGCATCACGTCCCGGGGTTCGATCCGGGCCTGGGACGGGTCCGAGGTGGTGACGTCGAGCCAGGGCGCGATCAGCACGAGGCCGGCGGGGCCGGGGAGACCGGCGGGGCCGGCCTCACGGACCTGCATCGCCAGGGACAGGGCGAGGCCGCCCCCGGCGGAATCGCCCATCAGGACGATCGGCGCCTCGGGGTCGGCCTCGGCGCAGGCCCGGTAGACCGCCATCACGAAGGCGCTCGCCTACGCGCAGGCATGCTCCGGCGTCAGCGGGTAGAGCGGCACCGTGACGGTGAGGCCCGTGGCCGAGACCAGCCGGGCGATGAAGCGCCAGTGGATGCGGGTGATCGGGCTCGTATAGGCGCCCCCGTGCAGGTAGATCACCCGGCCCGCGCGGGCTCCCGGGCTGGGGCCCCCCGTGCGCGGCGCCCGCGCCCCCGTGCGCGGCGCCCGTGCCCCCGTGCGCGGCGCGAGGGTGTAGACCTCGAAGCCGTCGCGGGTCTCCCAGGTCACCGCCAGGGTTCGGCGCATGGCCGGCGTCGGCCGGGCCGGGCGCGGGCGCCGGGCCACCGCCGCCTCGGGGTCGCGGTCCGCCTCGGCGAGGTCGCGCCGTCGCCCGGTGAAGCGGATCGCCAGGGCCAGCAGGCGCGCGGCGAGGCTGGTCACAGCCGGGCCGCGATGGTGTCGCCCACCCGCAGGGCGTTGGCGATGATCGTCAGGGTCGGGTTCACGGCCCCGATCGAGGGGAAGAAGCTCGCATCGGTGACGTAGAGGTTGTCGAGGCCGTGGGCCCGGCAGTCGAGGTCGAGCACGGAGGTGGCCGGGTCCGCGCCGAAGCGCAGCGTCCCGGCCTGGTGCGCGGTGCCGCCGATGGGCGTGTCCTTGCCGAGGTAGAGCGAACGGTCGAACAGGTGCGGGTGCACGTCGAGCTTGCCGCAGAGGTCGCGCAGCTTCGCCTTGAGGCGGAGATGCCCTTCCATGTTGCTCTCGGTGAGGTCGAGGCGGACCCGTCCGCCTTCGTAGAAGATCCGGTTCTCCGGCCGGGGCAGGTCTTCCGAGGTCAGCCAGAAGTCGAGGGAATGCTTCGCGATCCAGTCGAAGGGCTTCTCGGGAAACCATTGCAGGAAGCCCGGCAGGCCCTCGCCGTGGATCTGCGTGCCGTCGGACTTGCCGACCATCTGGATGTGGCCCAGCGGGAAGTCCCAGTCGTCCGAGCCGAAGTAGAAGTCGTTCAGCCCGAGGGTCTTCTGGAACTTCGTCGGGTTCGGGGTGCGCGAGACCGCCAGCACGGTGGCGTTGTTGTGGCGCATGTAGTTGCGCCCGACCTGGCCGGAGGCGTTGGCGAGCCCCTGCGGGTGCGCGTCGTTGGCCGAGCGCAGCATCAGCAGCGCCGAGGAGAGGGCGCCGCAGGCGACCACCACGACGTCGCCCGTCACCGTGCGGCGCTGCCCCGCGCGCACGAGCTCGACCCCGGTGATCGCACGCCCGCTCGGGCCGGTGAGGAGGCGCTCCACGTAGGCGCCGGTCCAGAGGGTCAGGTTCGGGTACTGGGCGAGCGCCGGGTCGACGCAGATGATCTGCGCATCGGCCTTGCCGTTGGTCAGGCAGGGATAGCCGTCGAAGGCGTCGCAGCGGATGCAGGCCGAGTGCGGTAGGGCCTGGCCGTCGCGCTCGTCGAGCAGCACGCCCACCGGCAGGTGGAAGGGCCGGTGGCCCTCGCGCTTCAGCCCGTCGAAGAGCTCCTGGATGCGCGGC
Organism: Methylobacterium sp. Leaf125; assembly: GCF_001423085.1. Taxonomy (GTDB): domain Bacteria; phylum Pseudomonadota; class Alphaproteobacteria; order Rhizobiales; family Beijerinckiaceae; genus Methylobacterium. Next base: position 598,576 of record NZ_LMNU01000001.1, read on the forward strand.
TCGTGGGAGACCGGCGGGTAGGCGTAGGGCTTGGCCGCCGGGGGCTCGGTGGGGTCCTCGCCGCGCAGGCCGTGCACGTGGAAGAGCTCCTCCGCGGCCTGGTAGTAGGGCGCGAAGGTATCGTACTTCACCGGCCATTCGGGTGCGTCGCCGTCGGGGTGGTGCACCACATCGAAGTCCTGGCTTCGCAGGCGGAGCAGCACCGAGCCGTAGACCTTGCTGTTGCCGCCCACGTAGTAGTGCAGGCCCGGGTGGAAGCTGCGCCCGTCGGCGCCGTACCAGGTCTCGGGCGCCTGGTAGCGCGCATCCACGAACACGGCCTGGCTGTCCCAGTTCTCGCGCTCGCGCGGCAGGTAGCCGCCGCGCTCCAGCAGCAGCACGCGCTTGCCGGTCTGGGCGAGGCGCCAGGCCATGGTGCCGCCGCCGGGGCCCGAGCCCACGATGACCACGTCGTAATGCTCGTCGCTCATGGGTGTCCTTCGCTCATGGGGAGGCCTTCCGCTCGTTGGGTCCTTCGCGGGGCTGAGCCTCGGGCGGATCGGGCCATCGATGCCAGCGCCGTGCCGGCCCGCCGGCGGGGTCGCGCCGACGTGAGGCATCCGACGCTTCGAACGTTTGAACCGGGGCGCGGGTGCCGCGTTCAACCGCCGATGGCATCACGTTCGCTTGGGGACGCCGGCGCTCGGAGCCGGCGTCCGCCCCGGGGCGTCGTCGCCGTCGCCGGGGCCATCCCGGCATCGCCCGGGGTTCGCGCGCGCGCCCGTCACAGGTCTGGACCGCTCCTTGCTCACCCTCAGCCTCGTCGTCGCCTTCGCGGTCCGGCTCCTCCTGGTGCTGCTGTTCCTGCCCTTCAGCGCCCTGGACAAGGTCCTGAACTTCCGGGGCGCGGTGGGCCAGGCCCGCGAGCGGGTCTCCAGCACCGGCCTCGCCCGCGCGCTCATCCTCGCGGGGCTGTTCGTCGAGGTGGTGATGTCGGCGGGCATCCTCACCGGCATCGCCGACCGGGCCGCGGCCTTCGTGCTCGCCGGCTATTGCGGCGTCACCGCCCTCCTGTGGAAGCAGTTCTGGCGCCCGGGCGATTTCTGGGCCGGCAGCGACAGCAAGGGCCGGGGCCTGTTCTGGGATTTCCTGAAGAACTTCGCCCTGGCCGGCGGGTTTCTGCTCATCACCTTCGGCACCGGGGCGGACACCGTGCGGCTCTTCCTCGCCGATCCGCTGGCCTCGTCGCAGCCCTACCGCACCACCCCCGTCTCCGAGCCCGCCCGGGCGATTCCCTGAGAGATTCTGGAGGAAGTCCATGAGCGACGCGACCGCCCCCGAGAAGCCCCGCGTGCCGTACTGGCACCTCTGGACCGACGCGGAGGGCGTCAGCCACCAGACCCGCTGCGCGCTGACCGATTTCGACATGAAGTCGATGCAGCCGCCCGCCGATCCGCAATGGCAGGGCAGCAAGACCCATGACGGCGCCACCGTGATGGTCACGGTGCAGCCGGTGGGCTGGACCGGCGCCTGGCACGAGAACCCGAAGCCGCAATGGATCATCCCGCTCTCCGGCCGCTGGTTCGTCGAATCCATGGACGGCACCCGGGTCGAGATGGGACCTGGCGAGATCTCCTTCGGGGAGGACCAGAACACCAAGGCCGTCGACGGGCGCCAGGGGCATCTCTCCGGCACCGTCGGGCCTGAGCCCGCCGTGCTGATGGTGGTGCAGTTCGATCGCCCGCCGACCGTCGCCACCCCGTGCCGGTTCCGGTAGCCCCGTGGCCGGTTCCGTTGGCCCCATGACCGGTTCCGGTAGCCCCGTGGCGTCCAGGCGCGAAAACCCGGGCTTCGAGGTCGTCGATCCGCGCTTTGCCGGGTACATGCTCGGCAATGCCGAACTCGAGGAGATCGCCACGGGCTTCCGCTGGATCGAGGGGCCGGTCTGGTTCGGGGATGCCGACTGCCTGCTGTTCCAGGACCTGCCCCGCGACCGCACCATGCGCTGGAGCGAGGCCGAGGGCCTGTCGGTCTACCGGTCGCCCTCGCACTTCGCCAACGGCCAGACCCGCGACCGCCAGGGCCGCCTGATCGCCTGCTCGCACCGGAACCGCTGCCTGACCCGGACCGAGTACGACGGCGCCGTCACCACCCTGGTCACCCACCATGCCGGGCGCCGCCTCAACGCCCCCAACGACGTCGTGGTGGCCTCCGACGGCGGGATCTGGTTCACCGACCCGGTCTACGGCATCGCCAACGACTACGAGGGCGGCCGCCAGACCTCCGAGCAGCCGCCGGCGCTCTACCGCCTGGATCCGGGCTCGGGCGAGGTCCGCGCCATGGCCACCGATTTCGACGGCCCGAACGGGCTCGCCTTCTCCCCCGACGAGCGCCGGCTCTACGTGGCCGAGACCGGCGACCAGAGCCGGCCGAACCCGCGCCAGGTCATCCGCGTCTTCGACGTCGGGCCGGACTTCGCCCTTTCGGGCGGCGGGGACTTCCACACCGTCTCGCCGGGCTACTGCGACGGGATGCGGGTCGACGAGGACGGCAACGTCTGGAGCAGCGCCGCCGACGGCGTCCACTGCATCGACCCGGCCGGCCACCTCTTGGGCAAGATCTTCGTGCCCCACCGGGTCTCGAACCTCACCTTCGGCGGCCGGATGAAGAACCGCCTGTTCATCGGCGGCTCGCACACCCTCTACGCGATCTTCCTCAACCGGCGCGGCGCGCAGACGCCGTGAGCGCCGATCCGCTCCGCCTCAGCCGCATCCGCCTTGTCAGTGCCGATCCCGAGGCCCTGGCGGTGTTCTTCACCACGGCACTCGGGTTTTCCCGCGTGACCTCGACACGACCTCTGGTCGACCAGCGAACCACTTCGGGTGAAACGCGCGTGTCCCTCCGGCTCGGCGCGCAGGCCGTCGACCTCGTGGGATTCGCCCGGGCGGGCCGGCCCTATCCCGACGCTGTGCCGGGCTGGAGCCCCCTGTTCCAGCACATCGCCCTCGTGGTCTCGGACATGGCCGCCGCCTATGCACGCCTCGTCGCCTGCCCGGGCTGGTGCCCGATCTCCACGGCCGGGCCGGAGCGCCTGCCCGCGGCCTCGGGCGGGGTGACCGCCTTCAAGTTCCGCGACCCCGAGGGGCATCCCCTTGAATTCCTTGCGTTTCCCCCCGGTGGTATACCCGCGGCCTGGCGCCGGGCGGGGCCGGAACCCTGCCTCGGCATCGACCACTCGGCGCTGTCGGTGGCGGAGACCGCGGCCAGCCTCGCCTTCTACGCGGGTCTCGGCTTCTCGGTGGCGTCGCGCTCCACCAATGTCGGCCCGGCGCAGGCCCGCCTCGATGGCGTGCCCGACCCGCACGTCACCGTGACGGGCCTGAGCCCGCCGGGAGCCCCGACGCCGCACGTCGAACTCCTTGCCTATGCAGGCGAATTTCCCCGGGGTGGGTACGTCTGCGGTGACCATGACATCGCCGCCACCGTGCTGGTCTTCGCCGGCGCCGAGGGCGCGCCCCGCCGGCTCCGCGACCCCGACGGCCATCGGCTCTGGCTGACCTGAGACCCGCGCCCGGAACAGCCCGCCCGCAGGTCCGGTTGGCGAATCCGACGCCGTCGCGCGCGCTAGCTGGACCGCTGTCCCGCCTGCGTGGTGATCCAAGCCAGCGCGTCCGTCAGATCGAGGAAAGGCGCAGGCCTCGGATAACCAAGGTTGCCGAAACCCACCTCGAGGAACCAGTGTCCGGCCTCCGCGCCATGGTCTGCCGAGAGTTGGATCAGGATCGCCACGAGGAGGCCCTCGGCCATGACCAGCTGGCCTTCCTCATCGCTGCTCTCTGTCCGGATCCGGACGGGCTGGAGGCTCAGAGTCATGGGCCGGGTGGCCTCTTCTGATGCAAGTAGGCGGGATCGAATTCCGCACGGTTCGTGAGCGCATCCCAGTCGTGGATGACGAGGCGCTGCCCCTGGAGGGTCAGCAGCCCCTGACCGCGCAATTCCTGCAGCACACGGTTGACGTGAACGTTCGAGACGCCGATCGCGTCGGCGATGTCACCCTGGGTGAGGGGCATCTCGCAGCCGAAGTCCCGCGCCAGTCCCATGGCGTGCAGCTTCAGGTAGATCTCGCAGAACAGGTGGGTGATCCGGCCGAGCGTCGAGCGCCGTCCGATATTGGTCATCCACTCCCGGAAGATCGCCGCATCCACGAGGGTATCCCGCCAAAGGGCGGCCGTGATGCCGGGATGGTTGCGGGTGAGGTCGAGCATCGCCTCGTGCGGGATGAAGGCCAGGGTGCAGGCCGTCAGGGTGCTGAGGCTATGGTCCATCACCGGCAGGTGCAGGCTCTGCAGATCGGGGATGTCGCCCGGGATGTGAACCGACAGGATCTGGCGCTTGCCCTCGTCGAGGAGCTTGTAGCGGAAGGCCCACCCTTCGAGCAGGAGGCAGCACTGCTTGGGATGGTCGCCGTCGCGCACGATGTCCTGATGGGCGCTCAATTGACGGCGCGTGACCGGCAGGCGTTCGATCGCCTGACGCTCGACGTCCGAGACGGTAATGATCGTCTCCAGTTTTCGAATGAGCAGGCTAAGATCGGTGCCGGCGGCAAGGCTCATTGCGAAAGTGCCTTTCTCGGGCAGGTTTGGCGTGGGCAGAAATGACGCATCGGAACTCCGTGAATCGACCGGTCCGCGTAATCCTTACCTCTTAACATGGAAGCAGGACGGGGAGGTGCGCGCCTTGGCTGAGTCTGCCCGTCTGGATCGACCCCCGCGTCCTGCGAGGAGGTCAGTTCCCCAATGGGCCTGCATTAACAATGCGGAAACGTGCGCATTAACAAATGGCAGTGACAGAGCCGCCTCTACGGGGCAGTCTGAAATTATCACGCGGATGTGAATTGGTTTTTGGCCAATGGAAGTGATCCCCGATCTTATCGGAGAACGGGGCCGGAGCATGGAAAACCTCCGACAGGACTTGGTACGCAACCATCTCCTGGCGACAATGAAACCCGGTGATTTCGCTCGCCTCCAGCCCGATCTCGTCCGGGTTCGGACGCACCTGGACCAGACCCTCATCGTCCCGAACGAACCGGTGCTGCGGGCGTATTTTCCCGAAACTGGCTATGCCTCGGTCGTCGCTGGTACGGATCGGAGCCGGATCGAAGTCGGCGTCATCGGACCCGAGGGGCTGATCGGCGCCACGCCGGTCCTGCTGGGAAGCGACCGAACCCCACACCGCACCTTCGTCCAGGTCCCGGGGGAAATGCTGGCGGTCGACACCGCTCGTCTCGGGGCCGCAGTGGAGGTGTCGTTCTCGCTCCGCACGTGCCTGCTCCGCTTCGTTCAGACCCATCTTATCCAGATCGGCCAGACCGCCTATGGGCATGCGATGCTGCCCCTTCAAATCCGGCTGGCCCGTTGGATTCTCATGTCGCATGACCGGGTGGGCGGGGATGAGATGCCCGTCACCCACGCGTTTCTGGCCCAGACCCTGGGATCCCAACGTTCCGGCGCGACCCTCAGTGTGCAGGCGCTCGAGGCACGGCGACTGATCACGGCCCGGCGCGGTCGGATCACGGTTCGGGATCGCAAGGCACTCGAGGCGCTCGCCGCCAGCAGCTACGGACTGCCCGAGGACGAATATCATCGGCTCATTCCGCAGGGGCCAGACCCAGAGCGCGGCGCAGGAATCTGACCCACTGTGTCCCCTCGGATGTGCGTGGCCCTTCCGGGTCCCAAAGGTGGGGTTTGGGGGCGGCTGTGGAGGCTCGAGCCGTCCCGCCCCTATCGGAGCGCTGAACTTCCGAAGAAGCCCTTCGATCGGAAGATGGAGAATCTGTCTCCTCACTCACCGGGATCATCCATGATTGCGGCGCGCCGGGTAATGTCCACGGGACGAATCCTGAAATTCCGAGCCAACCCAGGCGCCTTCAGCCAGACATTCAGCATCTCGGTCTGATGGGCAGGATTCGAGTGCTTCGAAGTTCTTTCGGGAGGACCGGACTTTTCCCGAAATTCAGCTCTCATTGATGGCGAAGTCCGATGTAAATTCTCTGATTTCTGTCAATCTGACGGTTGATGATGATGAATATTATCATAGTATTAAGAAAATATAGAAAGATTGCTAGATAGTCTGTCGAGGGTGAGTTCGAGCAATCCCGGGCCAGGACGCGACCCGCATGCGGTTTGTCGTGAGAAATCCCTGTGGACTTGGTCGACCACGCCACCGTACAACTATTCCAAAGACGGAGCCGCCGCCGCGGACATCTGGCGGAGCACGACTCACGACTGGGCAACACGGCAGGAAACGCATGATCCGTTTGAATGTGAACGGTGCCATCCGAGAGGTCGAGGCTGAGCCCGATACGCCGCTCCTATGGGTCATCCGCGAGCAGGCCGGCCTCACCGGCACCAAGTACGGCTGCGGCATTGCGCAGTGCGGCGCCTGCACGGTGCATATCGACGGCACGGCGGTGCGCTCCTGTTCGATGCCGGTCTCCAGCGTCACGCCTGACCAGAAAATCGTGACGATCGAGGGCCTGTCCAAGGATCGCTCGCACCCGGTGCAGAAGGCATGGGCCGAACTCGACGTGCCGCAATGCGGCTTCTGTCAGTCCGGAATGATCATGGCGTCGGCGGCGCTGCTGGCGCAGAACCCGCACCCGAGCGAGGCGCAGATCCGATCCGAGATCACAAACATTTGCCGCTGCGGCACCTACAACCGCGTCTTGGCCGGCATCAAGCTCGCCGCCGATGGCGGCCAGGCCGGTTGAGGAGAGAGCCATGAACGCCCTCGCGAACAAGCCTTCTCGACGTGCCTTCGTAGCCGGCGCGGTTGCCGCCGCCGGAGGCCTCAGCCTCGGATTCCATGTGCCCTTCCCCGGGGCCACCGCGCAGGGGGCTTCGCCGACTCTGGCGCCCGAGGTCAATGCCTGGGTGGTGATCAAGCCGGACGAGACCGTGGTGATCCGCATCGCCCGATCCGAGATGGGCCAGGGCACTCTCACGGGCCTCGCCCAGCTCGTCGCCGAGGAACTCGGCTGCGACTGGAGCAAGGTCGTCACCGAGTATCCTACGCCGGGCCAGAACGTCGCCCGCGGCCGGGTCTGGGGTGATTTCGGCACTGGTGGCAGCCGCGGCATTCGCGAGTCCCAGGACTACGTCCGCAAAGGGGGAGCCGCCGCCCGCATCATGCTGGTCGAAGCGGCGGCCCAGGGTTGGGGCGTCGCTCCCTCGGAGTGCCGGGTCGAGAAGGGTGTGATCAGCCATGTCGGCTCCAGCCGCACCACCACCTTCGGTGCGGTGGCCATGGCGGCGGCCAAGGTGACGCCTCCCAAGGACATCATCCTCAAGGATCCTCAGGACTGGACCATCGCCGGCAAGCCGGTGAAGCGCCTGGATACCGTCGAGAAGACCGACGGCAGCCAGGTCTACGGCATCGACCTCAACATGCCCGGCCTGCTGAACGCGGCGATCCGCGACTGCCCCGTCTTCGGCGGTACCGTGAAGAGTTTCGACGCCAAGGCCGTCGAAGGCATGCCCGGGGTCAAGAAGGTCGTCGCGATGGGCGATTCCGGCGTGGCAGTCATCGCCGACACGTTCTGGCGTGCCAAGACCGCTGTGGAGGCCCTGCCGATCATCTGGGATGAGGGGCCGAACGGGCTGGTTTCCAGCGAGACCATCGCGGCAACCCTGCGCGAGGGCCTCGAGGCCGAGGACGCCTATGTGGGCAACAAGGGCGGCGACGTCGCGGCCGCCCTGAAGGGCGCGGCCCGGGTCGTGGAGGCGACCTACGGCGTGCCGTTCCAGAACCACGCCACCATGGAGCCAATGAACGCTACGGTGCGCTGGACCCCGGAGCGTTGCGAGGCCTGGGCACCGACCCAGAACGGAGAGGCGGCGCTCGCTGCCGTGGCCGAGGCTGCCGGCCTCTCGGCGAAACAGTGCGACGTCTACAAGCTCCCGCTCGGCGGCGGCTTCGGCCGGCGTGGTGCGACCCACGACTGGCTGCGTCAGGCCGTCCTCATCGCGAAGGAGATGCCCGGGACCCCGATCAAGCTGATCTGGACCCGCGAGGAGGACATGACCCACGGGCGCTACCACCCGATCACCCAGTGTCGGATGCGCGCCGGGCTGGACGAAGCCGGCAATGTCACCGGGCTGCACATGCGCATCTCGGGGCAGTCGATCCTGGTCTCGGTGGCGCCAAACCGGATGGTGGACGGCAAGGATCCGGTGGTGTTCCAGGGGCTCAATGCCGGGGGCGCGGAGGCTGCGATCGGCTACGCGATCCCGAACATCCTGGTCGACCACGCCATGCGCAACCCGCACATCCCGCCGGGCTTCTGGCGCGGCGTGAACATGAACCCGAATGCCATCTATCTCGAATGCTTCATGGACGAGCTTGCTCACGCGGCCGGACAGGATCCCTTGGCCTTCCGGCTGAAGCTGATGGAGAAGCACCCGAAGCATCGGGCGGTGCTGCAGGCGGTGGCGGACAAGGCCGGCTGGGGCTCGAAGCCTCCCGCTGGCGTCCACCGGGGCCTCGCCCAGATGATGGGGTTCGGCTCCTACGTGGCAGCGGTGGCCGAGGTCTCCGTCGACGACGACGGGACGGTCAAGGTCCACCGCATTGTCGCAGCCACCGATCCGGGCCATGCCCTCAATCCGCAGCAGATCGACGCCCAGATCGCGGGCTCCTTCGTCTATGGCCTGTCCGCAGCCCTTTACCAGGAATGCACCGTCAAGGATGGTCGCATCGAGCAGACGAATTTCGACACCTACCCGGTGATGCGGCTCCAGGAAATGCCGGTGGTCGAGACGATCGTGATGCCGTCGGGCGGCTTCTGGGGCGGGGTCGGCGAGCCCACCATCGCGGTGGCAGCCCCCGCTGTGTTGAATGCCATCTATGCGGCCACCGGCAAGCGCGTGCGCCAGATGCCGGTGAAGAACACGGACCTGCGCCGGGCGTGATGCGCTTGGCTGTGGTCTCGGCCTGGTTGCTTGCTGGACCGGTCGGGCTTGCCCTGGCGACGGAGCGCCCGCCGCCGGGGGCGTCCTCCTGCGCCGGGTGTCACGTCGAGGGGGCCGCGATGGGGGCGATCGACGGTCGTCCGGCGGCCGAGATCGCGGCGGCGTTGGCCGAGTATCGTTCGGGTGTGCGCCCCGCGAGCGTGATGAGCCGCATCGCCAAGGGGTTCTCCGAGGAGGAATCCCGGGCGATCGCCGCCTACCTGTCGCGGCAGCGTCCGCCCGGTCCCGAGCCGAGCCAGGAGCGACCATGAGCCCGACCCGCCGCGCGCTCCTCGCCACTGGGGCAGCCTTCGCTTGGGCGCGGCCGGCTCCGGCTCGGGCCGCAGCGAAGGTCGTGGTGATCGGCGGCGGCTTCGGTGGCGCCACCGCCGCGCGCGCGCTCCACTCGGGCGGCCTCGATGTGACCCTGGTCGAGGTAAATTCGACTTACGTCTCCTGTCCGTTCAGCAACGAAGTCATCGCGGGGCTCCAGCCAATGGCGGCCCAGCGGTTCGGCTACGAGGGCCTCGCCCGTGCCGGCATCCGCCTCGTACACGCCGCTGCCATCGGCATCGACGCGGATGCCCGACGGGTGACGCTCTCAGACGGGACTGCTCTCGCCTATGACCGTCTCGTGCTCTCGCCGGGGATCGATCTGCGCTTCGACGCCATTCCTGGCTACGACGCGGCGGCGGCCGAGCGCATGCCCCATGCTTGGAAGGCGGGCGAGCAGACGCTGCTCCTCGCCAGGCAACTCGCCGCGATGCCCGAGGGCGGTACCGTGGTGCTGGCGGTGCCGGGCAATCCCTATCGCTGCCCGCCCGGCCCGTACGAGCGGGCGAGCCTGATCGCCCATGTGCTCAAGACCACCAAGCCCCGCGCGAAGCTGATCCTCCTCGACGCCAAGGACACGTTCTCGAAACAGCGCCTGTTCCAGTCGGCCTGGAAGGCACTCTACCCGACGCAACTCGAATACGTCCCTCTGGCAGAGGGCGGACAGGTCAGTGCCGTCGACACGGACGCCATGATCGTCCGTACCGACTTCTCGGACTACAAGGCGGACGTGGCGTGTATCATCCCGCCCCAGCGGGCGGGGCGGATCGCCGCCGTCGCTGGCGTCGCCGATCGCAGCGGCTGGTGCCCGATCGATCCCATGACCTTCGAATCCCGGCTGGTGCCCGGCATCCATGTCATCGGCGACGCGGCCATCGCCGGGGCGATGCCGAAATCCGCGTTCTCGGCCAACGCCCAGGCCAAGGTCTGCGCCGATGCGGTGATCGACCTCCTGGCCGGGCGCGCGCCCGGGACGCCGAAGCTGATCAACACCTGCTACAGCCTGGTGGCGCCCGGCTACGGCATTTCGATCGCGGGCGTCTACCACCCGGCGGGTGGCGTCCTCGCCGACGTGGAGGGCGCCGGCGGCATCAGCCCCGTCGACGCGCCGATGGCCCTGCGCGAGCAGGAAGCCCTCTACGCTGCCGACTGGTACCGCACGATCACCCGGCAGGTCTTCGGATGAGGCGGGTGCCCGGATGGGTGTGGATCGGCTGCACGATCCTGGCCGCTCGGGCGGAGGCAGGGGCAGAACCGGGTGCGGAGCCCCTGCGGCCCGTCGCCGTCGTCGACCGCGAAATCCCCGCGAGCCTGACCGGAGTGCCCGGCGATCCCGTGCGGGGCCGGGCCCTCGTGGTCGACCGCACCAAGGGGCTCTGCCTGCTCTGCCACGCAGGTCCATTTCCCGAAGAACGCTTCCCCGGCAATCTCGGTCCCGACCTCGCGGGCGTCGGTGATCGGCTCGCGCCCGGTGCCCTGCGCCTGCGCCTCGTGGACGGTCGGGTCTTGAACCCGGACACCATCATGCCTTCCTATTACAGCCTTGCAGGCACCAGGCGGGTCGGCGCGGCCTGGCGCGACCGGCCGGTGCTGGCACCTCAAGAGATCGAGGACGTCGTCGCCTTCCTGGCGACGCTACGCGAAACCCCTTCGGAGAGGCCGGCGCCGTGAGCCCGCAGACCCCCCACCGCCCGAGCCGACGCGGCCTCCTCGCCCTCGGGCCCGGCCTCGCCGCGAGCGTGGCCCTGCGCCCGGTGGCGGCCGGGGCCGCGATCCGCACCGAGAGCACGGCCGAGGCCATCCGGCGCTTCGCGGGCGAGGCCGAGATCCACCCGGGGCGCGTCCGCCTCGACCTGCCGCCGCTGGTCGAGAACGGCAATGCGGTGACGATCACCGTGACGGTGGACAGCCCGATGACGCCGGAGGATCACGTCCGCCGCATCGCGGTGTTCAACGACAAGAATCCGCAGCCGAACGTCATCACCGTATACCTAGGGTCGTGTCGAGGTCGCGCCACGATCGCGACCCGGATCCGCCTCGCCGACACGCAACGCATCACCGCCATCGCGGAGACCAGCGACGGCCGCTACTGGTCGACCACGGCCGACGCCATCGTCACCCTCGCCGCCTGCCTGGAGGGCTGAGCCGCCATGGCCCGCACCCTGATCAACGTGCCCAAGACCGCCCAGGCCGGCGAGGTCGTCACGATCAAGACCCTGATCTCGCACCCGATGGAGACCGGCTTCCGGCCGGGGGCCGACGGGCGCATCCGCCCCCGGGACATCATCACGGAGTTCACCTGCCTGTACGACGGCGAGACGGTGTTCCGGGCCGAGCTGTTTCCGGCGACGGCCGCCAACCCCTACCTGACCTTCACCCTGCGGGCGACGCAGACGGGCACGCTCACCTTCACCTGGCGCGGCGACAACGGTTTTTCGCAGACCGAGACCGCGACCCTGACGGTGACGTGAGGCGGCTCGCGCTCCTGATGCTCGCAGCCCTGGCGGCGGGGCCGGTGTGGGCGGAGGGGATCCCCGCGGCCGAGCGGCGCTCGGGCTTCGACACCATGAGCCCCGACATCCAGGCGATGCAGCGCGACGGGATGGCCAACCCGGCCCTGCTCTGGCTCGCGGACGGCGCCGAGCTCTGGGGCCGGGCGCCGGCCCCGGGCCGACCCGCCTGCGCCGGCTGCCACGGCGAGGCCGGGACCACGATGCGGGGCGTCGCCGCCCGCTATCCGGCCTGGGATGCCGAGACCGCGGCCCCCATCGATCTCGCGGGCCGGATCCAGGCCTGCCGGCGCCGCCACCAGGGCGCGGAGCCCTATGCCGACGAGAGCCGCGAGCTCCTCGGCCTCGCCACCTACGTCGCCGCCCAGTCCGCGGGCTTGCCGATCACGGTCCCGGACGATCCCCGCCTCGGCCCTGCCCGGGCGGCCGGCAAGGCGCTGTTCACGCAGCGCATGGGCCAGCTCGGCCTGTCCTGCGCCGCCTGCCACGACGACAACCACGGGCGCCGCCTCGGCGCGGCCCTGATCCCGCAGGGCCACCCCACCGGCTATCCGCTCTACCGCCTCGAATGGCAGGGGGTCGGCTCGGTGCAGCGGCGCCTGCGCAACTGCATGACGGGGATGCGGGCCGAGCCCTTCGCCTACGGCGCACCGGAGTTCGTCGCCCTGGAGCGCTACCTCATGGATCGGGCCGCGCCCCTGCCGGTGGAGACCCCGGCGGTGCGCCCGTGAGGGTCAGCGGAGTGAAGGTCAGCGGAGCTGGGCCAGCACGAGCCCGCCGGCCGCGGTGAGGAGGACGACGATCCAGGGGGGCGCCCGCCCCGCGGTGAGCAGCACGAAGGCCAGGACCGCGAGGGCGAAGTCGCGGGCATCGCCCACCGCGCTGACCCAGACGGGATCGTAGAGGGCGGCACCCAGGATGCCGACCACGGCGGCGTTGGTGCCGCGCATCGCCGCCTGGGCGCGGGGGCGGGCGCGCAGGCCGTCCCAGTAGGGCAGGGCGCCGTAGACCAGGAGCAGGCCCGGCAGGAAGATCGCCACCAGGGCGATGGCCGCCCCGGGCAGGCCGTTCGGCACCGGGCCGACCGCCGCGCCGAGATAGGCGGCCACGGTGAAGAGCGGCCCCGGCACGGCCTGGGCGGCGCCGTAGCCGGCGAGGAACCGGGCCGGATCGATCCAGCCGGGGCCGACCACCTCCGCCTGCAGCAGCGGCAGCACGACGTGGCCGCCGCCGAACACCAGGGCACCCGCGCGGTAGAAGGCATCGAACAGGGCGAGCCCCTGGCCCGCCGGACCCGCGCCGCCGCTCGGTGCGGGCAGGGCCGGTGCCAGGAAGGTCGGCCCCACCAGCAGCCCCGCGAACAGGATCAGCGCCACCGCGCCGGCCCGGCGCGAGACCGGCACCGCGAGGCGGCCGCCGGTGGCGGCGGGCGCATCCCGGCACAGGAGCAGCCCGGCCGCGGCCCCGAAGGCGATCGCCAGCACCTGTCCGACGGCGCCGGGCAGGAAGACGACCCCCATCAGCGCCGCGACGGCGATCCCGGCGCGGGGCCGGTCGGGGGTGAGCGCGCGGGCCATGCCCCAGACGGCCTGGGCCACCACCGCCACGGCCACGAGCTTGAGGCCGTGCAGCACGGCCTCCGCCCAGGGGCCCGTCAGGGCGCCCGCCCCGAGGGCGAAGGCGAGGAGGACCAGCGCGGAGGGCAGCGTGAAGGCCGTCCAGGCGGCGAGCCCGCCGAGGAGCCCGCCGGCCCGCAGCAGCCCGAGGGAGAAGCCGACCTGGCTGGAAGCCGGTCCGGGCAGGAACTGGCACAGGGCGACGAGGTCGGCGTAGCCCGCCTCGTCGATCCAGCGCCGGCGATGCACCAGCTCGTCCCGGAAGTAGCCGAGATGCGCGATCGGACCGCCGAAGGAGGTCAGGCCGAGCTTGAGGAACACCCCGAACACCTCGGCGGTCCGGCCGGCGGTCGGGCCGGGCCGGATGGCCGATGTCGGGGACTGAGCCTGTGGATTCACCCGTCGCTCCTGGTTGGCGGTCCGTCGAGCGGACGCCGTGCTGCGGGCCCTACATGCACCGGATCGGAGGCCGGAGGCCATCGCGGACACGGCTCGCGGGCCGCGGGTCGGCGAGGGCTCGGGCGCAGCGTCTCGGCCGGGATGCGCCGCCGGTGCGCCGATGCGGGCCCGACGTCCCCGGCGGAGGGCCGGAACGCCGGAGCGGAGCCGCGGTTGACGCGGCGCGGGACGTCGCGGGCGCGCCAGCGAAACCGGCGCGTCCGGGGCGGACACCCCACCCGGTGTGTGATGAAGACGGATCGAGGCCGAGCCCGTTCCCGGCAGAACGAAGAAGGGCCTCGGATGACAGCGCCAGGACAGAACTGGATCGAGACGCTCCGGGCGTTCGACGCCCGCATTCTCGCCGCGGAGGCGGCGGTCAGGGAGCAGGCCACGCGCGTCATGGAGGCCCTCGAAGAGCGCCACGACATCGCGGCGGCGAAGGCGCGCTTCACGGTTCTCCGGGAGGCCCTCGGCCAGCTCCGGCGGGAGCGGGATGCCTGGCGCGACGCGCTGGCGCCCCAGGACTGAGCGGCGCTTCGCTCGCGAGGCCCGCGCGATTCCAAGACCTGCGCGCTTTCAAGACCTGCGCGCTTCCAAGGCCCGCGCGATGCCATGGGGGCCTCGATGCCATGGCCCGCTTCGCCTCGGACGCCCGGGACGCGGCGTGCGGCGCAGTCTCAGGACGATCGTGGACGGATCGGCCGCCGGCGGGCCGGTGCTCCCTTCGGATGAGAGCGAAGACGCACGAAAGCAGAATTTCGAAAAACGGATTCATACATTGTGAATTGCTGGCCCGTATGCCGGTAGCACGTAAGCTTTCAAAAGCGGACCGTATGCAACGCCTAGGCTATAGAGTTCGTATCACAGAAAATTGTCCCGATGCGGTTCGATCAGAAAATCTCTCAAAAGATGGTTTTGAATCGTACAGGGCAAGTCCGCCAGCCTGAGACGACAAGGAAAGCCCTCGGCCTTCGGACCTCCCGTCCCTTCAGGTTGGTCGATCGATTCCGCTCGGACAGTCGCGGCGCGACGGCGGTCGAATTCGGGCTGGTCGCAATTCCGTTTTTCACGATGCTTGCGGCGATCATACAGATATCGTTCCAGGTCTGGGCAGCGCAGAACCTCGACTATGCCGTTCAGAAGGCGAGCCGATCGATTCTGACCGGATCGTTTCAGGTGGCCAATAGCGGGCAGCGGGACCCGGCCATTCTCCTGGGACGTCTGCGGGACAATCTCTGCAATTCCGGCGCGCTGATGCCGGCCTTCGACTGCCAGTCGATCAAGCTCGACGTCACGCTCAGCGCCTCCTACGGCAACGGCAGCGTGCCGAGCCCCTTCGACTCGAGCGCGGGCGGCTGGTCCCGCACGGCCGGGACGCAGTTCAACTGTCCGCAGCCGGGCTCCATCGTCATCGTTTCCGCGGCGGCCAAGTTTCCGGTGTTCTTCTCCTTCCTGAAGTTGAGCCCGAATACCTTCGCCGATGGATCCCAGCTGATGCAGTCGACGGCCGTGTTCCGGACGGAGCCCTACCAGACGACGTCAACCACCGGTTGCAACACCTGAGATGGGTTCGCCAGGCTCCTTCGCGTCACCCGCCCGGGTCGTCCACGCCATCCGGATCCGTGTCCGTTCGTTCGGGCGCGCGACCGGCGGCGTCTCGGCGGTGGAGTTCGCGCTGATCTTCCCGATCATGCTCCTGCTGCTGGTCGGCATCATCGAATTGTCGAATGGGGTCGACAACTGGCGCAAGGTGACCCTCCTGTCGCGCGCCGTCGCGGATCTCACGTCGCAGGGGGACAAGCAGAACCCGATGACGGATGCGGCGATGGCCGACATCCTGCGGTCGGCGAAGCTCATTCTGCGTCCCTTCGACACCACGAACGTCAAGATCGTGGTGAGCGCGCTGGGGGTCGACCTGAAGGGCTTCTCCCTGAGGCCCGTCGTCTGTTCGAGCGCCGCCACGGACAACGCCCAGGCGCGCGCCACCGGGCCCGCCTCCGACCTGAGCGTTCCGCAGGGATTCCAGGTCACCGGCACCCGCTACATCCTCGCGGAGGTGACGATGCCCTACGCGCCGATGCTGGGCAGCGCCCTGGTGAACCAGCTCGGCGGGACCAACGGTCGGATCACCCTGACCGTCAACACGCCCTGGCCGACCCGCGGCGGCCAGCCCTACGGGGTGAACCCCTACAGCGAGGTGGTCCTGCCCAAGGGAGCGCCATGCCCCGCCCCGGTGACCTGAATGCGACGGGCTGAGGAGATGATCGTGCGTCGTCCCGGATGGATCCAACGCTTCCTCGTCGATCGCCGCGGGAACGTCGCGGTGATCTTCGCGCTCGCGAGCCTGCCCCTGCTCGCCTTCGCGGGGGCCGCCCTCGATTACGGGACCGCCACGCGGATGCAGGCCAAGCTCCAGGCGGCCACCGACGCGACGGCCCTGAGCCTGTGCCAGACCCCGAGCACGACGACCACGGCGCAGATGCAGACCCAGGCGCAGGTCATGATGGCCGGCTACATGGGAGCCGCCGGCTTGACGGTCGACCCCATCAGCGTGACCACGAACCCGCGCAAGATCGTCCTGGCGACCCATATGAGCTCGCCGGCCCTGTTCGGCCAGCTCACCAAGACGCTGGACCTGAACCCCATCGCCTCCGCGCAATGCGCGACGCCGCTTCCGAAGACGTTCGAGATCGCCCTCGTGCTGGACACCACCGGCTCGATGAGTTCGAGCGGCGGCAGCATGACGAAGATGCAGGCCGCCCAGCAGGCGGCGAACAACTTCATCGACTACGTCCACAACAACCCCGCCTTCACGTCGGATACGCGGATCTCGATCGTTCCCTTCGCGGCGTCCGTCGCGGTCAACCCGGTCACGTACCGGAATGCGACCTGGATCGATAAGCTCGGCAAATCCTCCTACCACTGGACCAACGTGAGCGGCGCCACGGCGGCCGGGTTCACCAGTCGGTTCGGGATCTTCGATTCCCTCAAGACCGTCTCGTCCAGCTGGGGCTGGGGCGGCTGCCTGGAAACCCTGCCCTACCCGCTGAACGTCCAGGACGGGCAACCGGGGGCGAGCGCCGATTCCCTCTACGTCCCGATGTTCGCCCCCGATGAGCCGGGCCAGGGGACGACGTCCTACACGACGTATGCGGGGAACTACACGTTCAACAGCTACCTGAACGACGCGACGGGATCGAATTCCTGCAAAGCGGACAGCAGCCTGAGCTTCGCCGCGACCGAGTCGCGGGCGTGCAAGTACGTCAATCCCCAGGGGGCGGCGCCCACCGACAGCTCCTACCTCGCGTTGCCGAACGGCCCCAATTTCGGCTGCACCAGTCAGCCCCTGCAGCGGCTGACCAACGATGTCACGATCCTCAAGTCCCTGGTCTCGAGCCTGAAGCCGCAGGGCGCGACCAACATCCTCGAAGGCCTGATGTGGGGATGGCGCACGGTGTCGCCCAACAGCGTCTTCGGCGATGGCGGCTCCTACGCCTCGGCGAGCGTCAACAAGATCATCATCCTGATGACGGACGGGGCGAACAGCTGGAGCGACAACCCGTACGCGAACTACAACCAGACGTTCTTCTTCTCGATGGGGTATTTCAAGAACGCGGACGGCTCGACGCCGAACGGGCGCCTGCCGCCCAGCTATCAGAATCTCACGAGCACGACCCAGGCGCGCAACGCCCTGGACGCCCTGACCCAGACGGCCTGCACCAATGCCAAGACGGCCGGCATCCAGCTCTACACGATCGGCTTCAGCACCTCGGGGGATCCGATCGACAGCCAGGGCCTGAGCCTGCTGAACGGCTGCGCGAGTTCGCAGAGCCAGGCCTTCATCGCCAACACCTCGGACGCCCTGATCGCGGCCTTCGACCAGATCGGGAAGAGCATCGGAACGCTGCGCCTGACCCAGTGAGGACAGGCCGCCCGGGCCTCACGGACGGGGGGCCTTCGTCCCAGCTCTGTACTCTCACAGGCCCGCGCCGTTCGCGCCCCGGCGGCTCAGCAGGTCCTTGCGGAACTTGGCGTCAAGGCGCTGCATGAAGTGCTCGGCGCAGCACATGTGGTCGTGCATCTCGCGCCGGACGGCCTCGGCATCCTCGGCGCGGTAGGCGGCCACGAGGGCGCGGTGGCTGGCGAGGTTGTGGGCGCCGAAGGCCTCGTGCTCGGTGAGGCTGTCGCTGCGGAACTCCACGAGGTCGCGCAGCAGGCTGTTGAGGAACCGGCACATGAAGGCGAGGAGCGGGTTGTCGCTGGCGTCACACAGGATGTCGTGGAAATCGACCTCGACCACCCGGCCGACCCCGCGCTGGTCGCCGGCATTGGCGGCCTCGCAGGCGGCCATGTTCTCCTCCAGGCGGCGGAACTCCGCCGCGCCGAGGCGGCCGACCACGCTGACGCCGAGCGTCACCTCCAGGCTGCGGCGCAGGGCGTAGACCTGGGCGAAATCGAGCTCCTGGAAGTGCAGGAAGCGGCGCAGCTGCTGGGCGGCGGCGTCCACCGAGATGGGCCGGATCTCGGGGCCGCCGTTGGGGCCGGACTGCATCGTCACCAGACCCTGGACCTCCAGGGCCTTCAGGGCCTCGCGGATCGTGCCCTTGGCGCAGCCGTAATGCTGCATCAGGGCGCGCTCGTTCGGCAGGCGGTCGCCGGGGGCCAGGCGTTCGCGGGCGATCCGGTTGCAGAGATCCTCCGCGATCTGGTCCGACAGCTTGATCCGCCGCAGGGGCGCGGGCGGGCCGTCCGCCTCGGGCGTGGTCATCGCGGGATCCGGCTCATCGCGGGACCCGGCTCATCGGGGCGGCCAGGCCGCGTCGGCGTCGAGGGGGAAGATCGGACGGGCGAGCTTGGCGAACGGGAACAGCCCGTAATCGGAGCTGGTGACGCCCCGGCTCGCGCATTCCACCACCGCCCGGGCGATGGGCTCGAAGACCGGCCGGCAATACATCCGCGACTTCAGGATCAGCACCCGGGCCGCGGCCGGGTCGAGGCCCGAGCCCGTGAACACGCCGAGGTCCCAGGGCTCGTGCGGCTCCTCCGTGACGAGGATGCGGGCCGCACCCGTGTCGAGCACGGCCGCCCGGCCCATGCGGCAGCTCTGGCCCGTATAGGTCGGTCCGGTGATCACGTATTCCCCGGTGCCCAGGGCCGCCACCGTCCCGCTGACGGGGAGGGGGGCCTGGCGCGGGAAGCCCGGCAGGGGCACGCGGTTGCCGAGGCCGCATGCCACCGATGCGCCGACGCCCGCGGCGTGCAGGGCCGCCACGGCCTCCGGATCGCAGATCGGGCCGGCGAGGATGCCGTCCATCCCGGCCGCTAGGGCGGCGGCGAGGACGTCCATCACGTCGCAGGTGCCGCCCGACATGCAGTTGTCGCCGTGGTCGAGGAGGAGCACCGGGCCCTCCCCGGGGCCGGCCAGCGCCGCCTGCGCCGCCGCGATGGAGTCCGCCAGCGGGGCCTCCGCGTAGACGAAGTCCTCCCGGGCTTTCCAGAGCCCGGCCGCGAGGTCGCGGGCCGCCGCGTCGGCGGCAGCTTGCGTCTCCGCCGTGACCGTGACGGAGACGCCGGCCTCGGACAGGTCGGCCAGGGAGAAGCCGCCGAAGATCGTGGCGGCGAGGACGCCGGGACGGGCCTCCGCCGCCCGGGCGGCGGCGACGGCCGCCTGCATCGGGCCGGGCACGCGGGTGTCCATGCGCAGGGTGTGGGCGAGCATCGGCGGGTGCACCCAGGCCCGGCACGGGGCCAGGCCCCCGTCGAGCATCCGCCCGACGATGTCGGCGACGCGGGCGCCCGTCTCGGCCATGTCCACGTGCGGATAGGTCTTGAAGCCGGCGATCGCGTCGCAGTTGTCCACCATGCGGCCGGTGATGTTGCCGTGGAGGTCGAGGGCGACGCCGAGCGGGACGCCGGGCGCCAGGGCGCGGATCCGGGCCAGGAGCTCGCCCTCGCCGTCGTCGTGGCTCTCCGTCACCATCGCCCCGTGCAGGTCGAGCAGGATGGCGTCGCAGCCGGGGCGGACCGCGTCGAGGATCGCCGCGGCGAGCGCCGCGAAGGCCGCGTCCGCCACCGGCCCGCTCGGGTTGGCATGGGCCGAGACCGGCACCACGACGGTGGCGCCCCGCGCCTCCCCGAAGCGGATGAAGGCGCCCAGCGCCGTGGTGCTGTCGCGCCCCGCCGCCAGGGCGGCGTCGCCCCAGAGCGGGTTGAACGCCGCCAGCGGCGTCGCCAGCGGCGAGAAGGTGTTGGTCTCGTGGTTCACCCGGGCGGTGACGATACGCATCAGGGTCGCGCCTTGCTGGACATCGGGAATCAGGCCACGGGGGCGTGACGGGCGTCGTAGTCGAGCACCGCGTCGAGCAGGACCTGCGCGCCGGCGGCGCACTCGGACGGGGCGGTGGATTCGGCCGGGTTGTGGCTGAGGCCGCCGGCGCTCGGCACGAACACCATGGTGGTGGGCACCAGCCCGGCGACGTGAGCGGCGTCGTGGCCGGCGCCCGAGACCATGTCGCGGGTGGCGTGGCCGCCCTTCTCCGCCGCGCGCCGGACGCAGGCGATGCAGTCGGGGTCGAAGGCGACGGGGGCCGTCCGGGCGATGACCTGCAGGCGGGTCTCGAGGCCGACCGCCTCGGCGATGCGGGCCACGGCCGCTTCCAGGGCCGCCTCCATGGCGTCGAGCACCGCGTCCTGCGGGTGGCGCAGGTCCACGGTGAGGAAGACGTGGCCCGGAATGACGTTGTTGGAGTTCGGCGTCACCGTGAGGTGGCCGACGGTGCCCACCGCGTCGGGGGCATGCGCCTGGGCGACGGCGTCCACCGCCTCCACCAGACGGGCGGCGCCCAGGAGGGCGTTGCGCCGCATCGGCATCGGGGTCGAGCCCGTATGGGCGGACCGGCCCTCCAGGGTGACCTCGTACCAGCGCATGCCCTGCACGCCCTGCACCACGCCGATGGTGGCCCCCTGCGCCTCCAGGATCGGGCCCTGCTCGATGTGCAGCTCGAACATCGCGCCGAATGGCACGGAGCCCGCGGGCGCGGCGCCACGGTAGCCGATGGCGTCGAGGGCCGCGCCGAAGCGGGTGCCGGCGCTGTCCTGGCGGGCCTCGGCCCAGTCGCCGGCATAGATGCCCGCATAGACGCCGGAGCCCAGCATGGCGGGGGCGAAGCGCGCGCCCTCCTCGTTGGTCCAGTTCACCAGCAGCAGCGGCGCCTCGGTGACGTAGCCGGCCCCATCCAGGGTGCGCAGCACCTCGAGCCCGGCCAGCACGCCCAGCACCCCGTCGAACTTGCCGCCGGTGGGCTGGGTGTCGAGGTGGCTGCCCAGGGCGATGGGCTTCAGGTCGGGGTTCCGGCCGGGGCGCAGGGCGAACATGTTGCCCACCGCGTCCACCGTCAGGGTGCAGCCCAGGGCCTCGACCTGGGTCCGCAGCCAGTCGCGCACCCGGCGGTCCTCGTCGCTCAGGGTCAGGCGGGCGATGCCGCCGTCGGGGGTGGCGCCGATGGCGGCGGTCTCGGTCAGGGTGTCCCAGAGACGCTCGGCGTTGATGGTGAGGTTCGACATGGGTGTCCCGGAGTCCCTTCTGCTCACGCCGCCTTCACGCCGAGGAAGCGGTCGCGCGCCGCCTCGTCGGCGACGAAGTCGGCATTGCCGGCCGCGTAGGCGACGCGGCCGAGTTCGAGGATGTAGTGGCGGTCGGCCAGGCTCGTGCAGACCGCCAGGTTCTGCTCCACCAGCAGGATCGGGACCCCGGCGTCGCGGATGGCCCGGATCTGGGCGACGATCTCCTCGACGATGACGGGGGCGAGGCCCTCCACCGGCTCGTCGAGCATGAGGAGCTTCGGCCCGGAGAGGAGGGCGCGGGCGATCGAGAGCATCTGCTGCTCGCCGCCCGAGAGCTGCGCGCCCCCGTTGCGGCGGCGCTCCTCCAGGCGCGGGAACATCGCGTAGATGTCCCGCAGGCCCCAGGGCGAACCCTTGCGCACGGCGATGGCGAGGTTCTCCGCGACGCTGAGCAGGCTGAAGATGCCCCGGTCCTCCGGCACGAGGGTGAGGCCGGCCCGGGCGATGCGGTGGGCGGGCCAGCCCGCCACGTCGGTGCCGTGGAAGTGCACCCGGCCGCCGCGGGGGGGCAGGAGGCCGCTGATCGCCTTGAGCGTCGAGGTCTTGCCGGCGCCGTTGCGCCCGAGGAGGCAGACGATCTCGCCGTCGCGCACCTCCAGGCTGACGCCCTGGAGGATGTGGCTCTTGCCGTAGAAGCCCTGGACCCCGTCCAGGCTGAGGGCGACGGGGCCGCTCACGAGACGTGCGCCCGGGCCGGCGTGAGGTCGCCCGTGATCATGTTGCCGAGATAGGCCCGCCGCACCTCCGGGTCGTCGCGGACCCGGGCCGGCGGACCCTCCACCAGCACGCGGCCGGCGCGCATCACCGTCACGGTGTCGGAGATGTTCATGACGATGCCCATGTTGTGCTCGATGAACAGGACGGTGTGGTCGCGGCCGAGATCGCGGATCAGCGCCGTCATGGCGGCGATGTCGTCGATGCCCATGCCGGAGGTCGGCTCGTCGAGGAGGATGACCTTCGGCGCCGCCGCCATCGCCATCCCGACCTCCAGGCGCCGCTGCTGGCCGTGCGAGAGCGCGCCGGCGGCGCGCAGGGCCACCCGGGTGAGGTCGAGGCGCTCCAGCATCGTCTCGGCCATGGCCAGCGCCGGCCGGTTGGCCTCGGCTCGGCGCCAGGGGGCGAGGGCCTGCCAGGGCGTCTTGCCCTGCGCGGCCAGCCGCAGGTTTTCGCGGACGCTGAGCGTCGGGAAGAGGCTGGTGACCTGAAACGAGCGGGCGAGGCCGAGGCGCACGCGCTCGTGGTCGGCCGTGCGGGTGATGTCCCGGCCCGCCAGGGCGATGCGCCCGGCCGAGGGCGCGATCCGGCCGGTCAGCGCGTGGAACAGGGTCGTCTTGCCGGCGCCGTTCGGGCCGATGATCGAGTGGACGCTGTTCTCGGCGATGCGCAGGGTCACGTCCTGGAGGGCGACGAAGCTGCCGTAGCGGACGCCCAGGGCGTCGGTGGCGAGGATCGGTGCGCTCATCGGGCGACCTCCGGTGCCCGGCCGGCGTCGGACGCGGGGAGAGCCTCCGCCACGGGAGCGACCGCGGGATCGGTCACCACGGGCCGGTCCGGCGCCGGGCCGTCGGGCGGCGGCGCCCGCGTCACGAGGGCGACGGCGTGCTCGATCAGGCCCCAGAGGCCGCGCTGCAGGAACAGCGTGATGACGATGAGGAGGAGCCCCAGGAGGAGGAGCCAGCGTGGCCAGATCGCCGAGAGGGCATCGGCGGCGAGCAGGTAGGCGCCGGCCCCGAGGAGCGAGGCGAACAGGTTCGCGCTGCCGCCGACGATCGTCATGATCAGCAGGGTCTCGCTGGTGTGGTAGTCGATGTTCGAGAGGGGCGCGACGCCGATCAGCATGGCGTGGAGCGCGCCCGCGAAGGCCGTCACCGCCCCGGAGATCGCGAAGGCCGCGACCTTGAAGGCCCGAACCGGATAGCCGATCGCCCCGGCCCGGCCCTCGTTGTCGCGGATGGCGAGCAGGGTGCGCCCGAAGGTCGAGAGCGCGACCCGCTGCAGGGCGGCGAAGAGTCCGAGGAAGAGCACGGCCACGAAGGCGTAGTAGGTCCAGGGATCGGACAGGACCGTGCCGGCGAGGCGCGGGCGCGGGATGTCGAGCAGGCCGTTGTCGCCGCCCGTGAGGCCGCTGAAGGTGTAGGCCAGGAAGTAGAACATCTGCGAGAAGGCCAGGGTCAGCATCACGAAGTAGACGCCCTGGCGCCGGATCGAGACCCAGCCCACGGCGGCCGCCACCAGCGCCCCCAGGGCCAGCGACAGCAGCAGCATGACGGGGGCGGGCAGGCCGGCCCGGACGAGGCCGAGCCCGGCGACGTAGCTGCCGAGGCCGAAGAAGATGCCCTGGCCGAAGGAGAGCAGGCCGGTATAGCCCAGCAGCAGATTGCAGGCGGCGACCGCCAGCCCGTAGATCAGGATCTCGCTGGCCAGCGTGCCGGAGCGCATCACGAGGGGCAGGATCAGCACGGCGGCCAGCGCGAGGCCGAACTGCACCAGGGGCCTGTCGAGCAGGGGAATCATCGCGAGCGCCTCCTCAGGCCCGGCCGAACAGGCCGCGCGGCATCGCCATGATGATGCCGGCCATGCCGAGATAGATGACGAGGCGCGCCCCCTCCGGCCACAGGGTGGCCATCAGGCTCTGGGCGATGCCGACGAGGATGCCGGCGGCGAGCGCCCCGGCGTAGCTGCCCATTCCGCCGATCACCACCACCACGAAGGCGATGCCCAGGGCCTCGACGCCCATGAAGGGCTCGACGCCGCGGATGGGGGCGGCCAGCGCCCCGGCCAGGCCCGCCAGCCCGGCGCCCAGGGCGAAGACGGCGGTGTTGATGCGCAGGGTATCGTAGCCGAGGAGCGCCATGTTGGCGGGCGATTCCGACCCGGCCCGCACGATGGCGCCGAGCCGCGTCCGGTCGAGGAGCCACCACAGGCCGGCCGCCAGGATCGCCGTGAAGCCGATCACGAAGAGCCGGTACTCCGGATAGACGAAATCCCCGAGGATCATCACGCCGCTCAGCGCCTCCGGCGGAGCGACATTCCCGCCGATGGGCCCCCAGATGATGATGACGAGCTCCTGCACCACCAGGGCGAGGCCGACGGTGACGAGGATGTGGAAGGTGTGGGGCAGCTTGTAGACCCGGCGCAGGAGCAGCCGCTCGGTCAGGGCGGCCAGCCCCGCGACGACGAGGGCGGCCAGCGGCATCGCCACCCAGAAGCTCAGACCCCGCTCGACGCCCTCGTAGGCGAGGTAGGCCCCCAGCAGGTAGAACGCCCCGTGGGCGAAGTTCACGAACTGCAGCAGCCCGAAGATGATGCTCAGGCCCACCGCCAGCAGGAAGTAGAGCATCCCGAGTCCGAGGCCGTTCAGGATCTGGAACAGGTAGGTCACGGGGTCTCCAGGATCAGGTCAAGCCTTGGATCACGTCAAACCTCGGCTGGCGTCGAACCTCGACTGGCGGGCCACGCCGATCCGAGCGCGACCCGTGATTCCGGGGCCGCGACGCGGAAGCCGGACTCCGGAAAGACAGGGGGCGCCTTGCCCGGCTCTGGATCCCGGGCTCGCCCGCGGCGCCCCGGAACGACGCAGCGCTCGAGCGACGACCGATCCCGCGTGGAACCTCGGCGCCGCTTCGCCCTTACGCCAACCTTCGTCACGCCATCTTCGTCACGTCATCTTGCAGCCGGCGGCCTCGGGCGAGAGGAACGACTTGCCGGACTGGATCACCTCGGCGAAGTCGTCCTTGTCCTTCATGGCGGACTTCGCCTTGCCCTTGAGCAGGTAGTAATCCTTGATGACCTGGTGGTCGGCGGCGCGGATCTCCTCCTCGCCGGTCAGGCCGGAATAGCGCATCCCTTCGAGCGCCTTGATCACGGCGGGGCCGTCCGCACGGCCGGCCTTGGCGGCGGCGTCGAGGAGCAGCTTGGTGATCTGGTACGAGCCGGCGAAGGAGTAGTTCGGCGTCATCTTGGCGGTCTCGCGGACCTTGGTCACCAGCGCCTTGTTCAGGGGCGAGTCGATGCCGTGCCAGTACTGCGCGCCGAAGTAGACGCCCTCGCAGAGGTCGGCGCCTAGGGCCTCGAACTGCTCCAGGCCCGAGGCCCAGGCGAGCACGATGGTCATGCGCTTCTTGAGGCCGAAGCTCACCGCCTGGCGCAGCGCATCCGAGGATTGCGAGCCGAAGTTGAGGAGCAGCAGCACGTCGGGCTTGGCCGCGATCGCGTTGGTCAGGTAGCCGCTGAACTCCTTCTCGGCCAGCGAGTGGTAGCTGTTGCCGACATGCTCGATGCCCTTCTCCTGGAAGACCGCCTTGGCGGCACTGAGGAGGCCCTCGCCGAACACGTATTGCGGGGTGATCGTGTACCAGCGCTTGGCGTTGGGCATCTGCGCGATGAGGGGACGGACCGTCTGCGCGATGGCGCCGAAGGTCGGCACCGTCCAGCGGAAGGTGCCGCGGTTGCAGTCCGAGCCGGTGATCTCGTCCGCCCCCGCCGTGGTGATGAAGACGCCGTCGGATTTCGCCGCTTCCTTGCCCATCACCAGGGCCTCGGAGGAGAGGATGCCGCCGGCGAAGAGCCGCGTGCCCTGCGCCATCGCCTCCTGCACCTTGCGGGCGGCCGGTGCCGGCTTGCCCTCGGTGTCGATGTCCGCGACCGTGACGGTGCGGCCGAGGATCTTGCCGGCCTCCTGCGCCGCGAAGGCGGCGCCGAGCGACGCATACTTGCCGTTGGCCGCGAAGGCGCCGGAGATCGGCAGCGGGGCGCCGATGACGAGGGGCCCGTCCGCCGCACGGGCACCGCGCAGGATGCCGGACAGCGGGAGACCGGAGGCCCCCAGGGCGGCCGCCGTCAGCGAGGTTTTCAGAAATGCACGACGATCACGCATGGCACCGCTCCTCGCGCTCGCACCGGGCGAACTATCCAAACTATACGCATAGAATATGCGCGTGTTCGTTCCGTCAAGCGCTCGTCGATGTTGCACTGCACTTGCGCAATTGCTGGCCGTAAGCCGCGAATTCAGGCAGCCGATGCCCGTTATCGCTGCAGGATCGGCAGGGCATTGGCGCGCTTGACCTGGCCAAGGGCGAAGCTCGATTCGATCGAGGCGACGCCGTCGAGGCGGGTGAGCTTGTCCTTGAGGAAGCGTTCATAGGCTTCGAGGTCCTCGACCACGATCCGGAGCAGGTAATCCCGCTGCCCCGTCATCAGGTAGCAGTCGACCACCTCGGGCCAGCGGGTGACGGCCACGGCGAAGCGGTCGAGTTCCTCCTCCCGCTGGCGCTCGAGTTTCACCGAGGCGAAGACGCTGACCGGCAGGCCGACCGCGACCTGGTCGACGACGGCGACGTAGCCCTTGATCACCCCCGCCGCCTCCAGCAGGCGCACCCGCCGGGCGCAGGGCGAGGCGGAGAGGCCGACCCGGTCGCCGATCTGCTGCACCGTCAGGCGGGCATCCTCCTGCAGCGCGGCGAGGATCCGGCGATCGATGGCGTCGAGAACAGGTTTTGGCACGAAATGATCTCGCGAGGCATCCGACAGCGCATCTGAGCCAAGGACTTGCCGCACCACAAGGTCGTTTGGCCAGTTTTGCTGGTCCGGCGCGGCTAGGATCATGTCATGAGCGATCCGCGACTGCCCTACCTCGCCGCCCTGGCCCGGAAGAGCCTCTGGCTCTCGACCTGGACCATCCACAACGCCAACCACCTGCGCCCGTCGGCCGACGGGCTGAAGGTGGGCGGGCACCAGGCCTCGTCGGCCTCCCTCTGCGCGATCATGACGGCGCTCTACGGCGCGGTGCTGCGCCCCGAGGACCGGGTCGCGGTGAAGCCCCATGCGAGCCCGATCTTCCACGCGCTGCAATACCTGTTCGGTCACCAGACCTGCGAGAAGCTGGCGGCCTTCCGCGCCTTCGGCGGCGCCCAGTCCTATCCCTCGCGGACCAAGGACACCGACGACGTCGATTTCTCCACGGGCTCGGTCGGGCTCGGCGTGGCGCAGACGCTGTTCGCGTCGCTGACCCAGGACTACGTGCGGGCGAAGGGCTGGGGCGGCGACCGGCCCGAGGGCAAGATGGTGGCGCTCATCGGCGACGCCGAGATGGACGAGGGCAACATCTTCGAGGCCCTGCTGGAGGGCTGGAAGCACGGCCTGCGCAACACCTGGTGGATCGTCGACTACAACCGCCAGAGCCTCGACGCGGTGGTGCGCGAGGGGCTGTGGGCGAAGTTCGAAGCGATGTTCCGCAACTTCGGCTGGGACGTGGTCGTGCTGCGCCACGGCACGCTCCAGCGTGCCGCCTTCGCGGAACCGGGCGGGGCGCGCCTCAAGGCCTGGATCGAGGCCTGCCCGAACCAGACCTACTCGGCGCTGGCCTTCCAGGGCGGCGCGGCCTGGCGCCGGCGCCTGACGGAGGAGCTCGGCGATCAGGGCGACGTCTCGGCCCTGATCGACCGGCGCTCCGATGCGGAGCTCGCCGCCCTGATGGGCAATCTCGGCGGCCACGACCTGCCGATGCTGCTGGAGGCCTTCGAGGCGGCCCGCGCCCACGACCGCCCGGTCTGCTTCATCGCCTACACGATCAAGGGCCACGGCCTGCCGCTCGCCGGCCACAAGGACAACCATGCGGGCCTGCTGACGCCGACCCAGGTCGAGGCCTTCCGGGCCGAGATGGCGATCCGGCCGGGTCACGAGTGGGAGCCCTTCGAGGGGCTCGAGGTCGCCCCCGACGCGATGCGCCGCTTCCTCGCCGCAGTGCCCTTCGTGCAGCGCGGGCGCCGCCGCTACACGGCGCCGGCGATCCCGGTCCCCGAGCGCTTCGCGGCCCCGACCCAGGCCACGCTCTCGACGCAGGCCGGGTTCGGGCTGCTGATGCACGAGATCGCCAAGTCCGACTCGGCCTTCGCCGATCGCATCGTCACCACCTCGCCCGACGTCACCGTCTCCACCAACCTCGGCGCCTGGGTGAACCGGCGCGGCCTCTTCGCCAAGGAGGCGATGGCCGACGTCTTCCGCAAGGAGCGGATTCCCTCAACCTTCAACTGGACCTTCGCGCCCTCCGGCCAGCACCTCGAGCTCGGCATCGCCGAGTCGAACCTCTTCACCGCGCTCGCGGCCCTCGGCCTGTCGCATGCGATCTTCGGCGAGCGCCTGCTGCCGGTGGGCACGCTCTACGATCCCTTCATCGAGCGCGGCCTCGATGCCCTGAACTACGCCTGCTACCAGGATGCGCGCTTCCTCCTGGTGGCGACGCCGGCGGGCGTCACCCTCGCGCCGGAGGGCGGGGCGCACCAGTCGATCAAGACGCCGCTGATCGGCCTGGGCCAGGACGGGCTCGCCGCCTTCGAGCCGGCCTTCGTCGACGAGCTCGCGGTGCTGCTGCGCTTCGCCTTCGCGCACCTGCAGGGCAGCGGCCCGTCCGAACCGGACCCGGTGACCTGCCTGGCCGATGCGGCGGGCGGCTCCGCCTATTTCCGGCTCTCGACCCGCAGCCTGGAGCAGCCGGTGCGGGCGATCGGCCCGGCGCTGGCCGCCGACATGGTCGCGGGCGCCTACTGGCTGCGCCGGCCCGGTCCGAACGCCGAGGTGGTGGTCGCCTACCAGGGGGCCGTCGCCCCCGAGGCGATCGCCGCCATCGGGCTGATGGCCGAGGACCGGCGCGACGTCGGCCTCCTCGCGGTCACCTCGGCGGATCGACTGCAGGCCGGCTGGACGGCGGCGCAGGGCCTGCGCGAGCAGGGCCGTCCGGAGGCGTCGAGCCATGTCGAACGCCTGCTCGCCGACGTGCCCGCCCAGTGCGGCCTCGTCACCGTCCTCGACGGCCATCCGGCCACCCTCGGCTGGCTCGGATCGGTGCACGGGCATCGCACCCGCGCGCTGGGTGTCGCGCAGTTCGGTCAGACCGGCACGATCGCCGACCTCTACCGTCACTTCGGCATCGACGCGCGCGGCATCGCCACGGCGGCCCAGGCGATCGCCCCCGGCCGGGGGATCCGCCACCTGCGCCTTGCCTGACTCAGCACGGCCGCGAGACCGATCCGCGGGACCGCGTCCCGGAATGTGTCGCCCACGGAGCCCGGATCGCCGATCCGACCCGCAGGGGAGGCCGGATCAGACCCCGATCGCGCCGTTGTGCAGGGCGCGCAGCTCGACGTAGCTCATGGTCTCGCTGCTCCAGCTCGGGCCGTCGCAATCGTGCAGCCGCTTGGGGAGGGGCTTGTGCTTGTCGCCCTGGTAGAACCCCATCACGACGGTCTGGCCGTCGGTATCGTCGCGCTCGATCCGGTAGGCCGGCTGAACGCCCGATCCGAGACGGCTGAT
This sequence comes from Methylobacterium sp. Leaf125, assembly GCF_001423085.1. Lineage (GTDB taxonomy): Bacteria > Pseudomonadota > Alphaproteobacteria > Rhizobiales > Beijerinckiaceae > Methylobacterium. The sequence goes on from NZ_LMNU01000001.1 coordinate 628,393, forward strand.
CCGAACCCGCAAGCTCGGATTGCGGGCCTGGTCGGGGACCATGTTGCGGTAGACGCCCCTCAGGTATTCGAGGCGGTCGGCGTTCCGGCCCGCGAGATCAGCGATGGAGACGTTCTCGGCGAGCATGGCGGTGGAAGTCATAGATGTCGGCTTTCGGTTAGAGGCAGGGGCGCTTGGCAGCGCCGGTCAGGCGACGGCCGGGGCTTCCTCGGTCGTCACCACGAATCGGGTCAGGGTGTTGGGCCCGAAAGTCAGCGTGAGCGGCACGTCGGCCGCATCCCGGCCGTAGGCGATCAGGATGCGGCCGATCCGCGACGCGTTGTTGCGCGGATCGAAGGTGTGCCAGCGGCCATCGAGGAAAACCTCCATCCAGGCCGCGAAGTCGCCCGGCGCGTGCGGGAGCGGCAGGCCGATGTCGCTGACGTAGCCGTTGCAGTAGCGCGTCGGGATGTTGAGGCAGCGGCAGAAGGCGATGGCGAGGTGCGCGTAGTCGCGACAGACGCCGCGCTGCTCCTCGAACACCTCGAAGGCGGTCCGGGTAGCGCGGGCATGCTCGTAGCCGAAGGTGATCCGGTCGTGGACGTAGTCGCAGATCGCCTGGACGCGGCTCCAGCCCGGCGGCAGGTGGCCGAACAGGTCCCAGGCGATCTGCGAGAGGCGGTCGGTCTCGCAGTAGCGGCTGCCCAGGAGGAACAGGAGGCTGTCGGTCGGGAGCGTTGCGATGGGCGTCTCCGCCGCCGTCGGGTGCGGATGGTCCCCGCGGCCCGCGTCGCGCACGATCGTCTCGGTCTTCAGCGTGAACGTGCCGGCCGGGGCCGTCATCCGCTGGCACCAGTTGCCGAAGCTGTCGCGATAGCCCTCCAGCGGCACCGCGGGGTGCGTGACGAGGTGGTCCGGGCGCTCCAGGTCCGAGACCCGCGAGGCATGGACGTTGAGGGTCGCGATGACCGGGGTGGGCTGGGGGAAGGTGTAGGTCATCTCGCAGCCGACGAGGATGCGCATGGGGCTCTCCGGAATTGTCGTCGCGCGCGGGATGGGGCCGCCGGGCCGAGAGGGGATGTTTTCGAGGGCCGGGGGCGGGGGCCGCCTCAGTGCAGGGTCGGCGGCGGCTCCAGGAACGCGCGCATGCCGCCACCCGCCTCGACGGCCTCCGTGAACGCGTCGAGGGCGTCCTCGTCGCAAGCGAAGGTGGTGTCCCAGAGGGTCGACCATCCCGCCGGATCGATGACCTCCAGGATCCAGGGATCCTGGGAGCCGGCGAATCGGTAGACGTTCACCGTGACCGTGATGCCGTCCTGGGTCGCCTGTCCGGTCAGGTCCGAGAACTCCATCATCGGTTTCTCGTAGGGCATGCGGTGTCTTTCTCGATGGACGAGGTCACCGCAGGAACCCGGACGGGTCCCCATCACATGAGCCGAATGACAGGTCTTAGCAGAGTTCGGGCCGTCGCGGTTCGAAAATCGCGATCCACCGCAACGACGTGTCGTCCCTCCGATCTTGCGCGCTTGGATTCTGTACTTGTCGAGGCGGGACGGAGCGACCCTTTCGATCCCCGGAAAGTCTGATCCGCTCGCAGGGCTGCATCGGGAAACCGATGCGTCTCCGAACGCGGGGCGGCGTGGTCCGGGCCTCGGGTTCCCGGCACGCAAGGCACGGTTCCGAGGCGTCGACCCGAGACACGGGGCCCGACCCGGTCTGGGCCGAAAGCGATCTGGGTTTGGCCGAGCCTTATCCGGTCTCGGCCAGCGATTAGCCGGTCTTGGCCAGCAGAAAGAGCGCGGTGCCGATGGCCAGCAGGGTGCGGGAGACCCAGGAGAAGGCGAGGGCGCCCACGCCGTCCTCCAGGGTTCGCAGATGGGCGACCTGGGCGAACAGCGCGGCCCAATAGGCGGCCCAGAGACCCAGGACGGCGATCACCCGGAGCGCCCCGGTGGGCTAGATGTCCACCCGGCGCTCGTGCCGCCACAGCGCGATGGCGTGCCGGCGCGCCTCGTAGGCCCGCCGCATGGGTGTGTCGGCGGCACCTTGCGCCTCGGGGCGGTAGCCGAAGCGGAGAACGCCGTCCGAGCCGTAGAGACGCGTCATCTCGGAACGCCACACCTGATCCGTGCGGGTGAGAACCGCCTCGGTCTCGGCCAATCGGTTCATGGGCATCGGAGCTCGCTGATGTGACGGGATCTTCACCATAACGCGCGCCGACGCCAGAGGCTCCGGAACGCGTTCAGGGCTTTCGCGCGCCATCCCGCTCCCTGGCCGGCCGTCGAACGCCCCGCCGGCCGCCTGGCGCCGTGCTCAGGCGTCAGGCCTCGCCTTCGGAAAGGGGGCGCGCGGCGTGGATGAAGGCCCTGCCACGGACCACGTCGGCCCCGTGCCGACGACGGCCGGGACCTCTCCGGACCCTCCCGCCCGGAGCGGCACCGGCGCGGCCCGAGATCACCCGGAACCGAGCCGGGCGTAGCCATTGTCAGGTATCCGACCTGGCCCCTGGAGGTAATCCCCTTGGCGGAATTACTTTATCCGATCCACAGAGTATGGTTCGTGACATCAGGGTTTCGTTAACAATCTGACAGTTGTCGCCGTCGTCACGATTGCTGTGGGATGACGTCATCAAATCCTTGAGCCGCTCTATCCGGGGCGTAAAAGCCTGAGGGATTTACCCTCTCGGCGCCAGACCGACCTTCTACTCTTGCGAGGGGACTCTTTGTCATGCCTACGGTTGATGGCAACCTGAACGATTGGACATCGTCGGCTCGGCTCAATCCCGCAGGCACGACAACGGCCGGATACGGTTTGTATGGCGACCTGTCGGGCGGTGTCCTGACCTTCGCCCTCCAGGCGCCGACGGGGACGTCGATCGGGACGTACACGACGCTCTGGCTGAACACGGACAAGAACGCCACCACCGGCTACAGCATCTGGGGCCTGTACGGCGGCTACGACTACAACATCAATATCGCCGCCGACGGCAAGCCGTACCTCTATCGCGGGGGCGACGGGCAGACGCTCGTCTCGGCGACGCCGCTGACCTTCGCCTACAATGCCGATCACACGGTCCTGGAGGTCAGCGTCGCGGCGGCGCAGATCGGAACCCCGAAGAGCCTCAACGTCCTGGCCGACGTCAACAACAGCGTCTTCCTGCCGGGCGATTACGGGGCCGGCCCCTACACGGTCTCGGATGCGAGCACGCTGCCGGCCCGGACCTATACGGGGCACAAGGTCGGCATCGTCTACTCGGAATCGACGGCGGCGAACTACTTCAGCCCGATGGCGTATTCGCAGCTCTACATGGCGGCGCAGAACCAGGCCGCCGCCGCGGGCGTGCCCTACGACCTCCTGTCGGAATCGGATCTCACCGATCTGGCGAAGCTGTCGAACTACGACACGCTGATCTTTCCCTCGTTCCGCAACGTCGCCGCCGCGAAGGCCGCCGCGATCACCGACACCCTGACGAGCCTGGAGAAGAACTACCACGTCGGCATCATCACCGCCGGCGACTTCATGACGAACGACGAGAAGAACGCTCCGCTCCCCGGCGATTCCTACGCGCGCATGAAGGCGCTCCTGGATGTCAGCCGCGTCGACGGGGTCAACGGCGCGAATGTCGAGGTCAAGGCGGCGGCCACGACCAATCCGGTCATGGCGGGGTACGCGGCCGGCGAGTCGATCCACCAGTACACGAACATCAGCACCTCGTACTTCACCAGTACGGACGGGCTCGGAACGACGCTCGCCAATCAGATCGTCAACGGGCAGTCCAACATCGCCGTGATGGCGACGCAGACCGGGGGCAAGAACGTCCACTTCGCCACGGACGGCATGCTGGCCGACAACAACATGCTGGGCCACGCCCTGGATTGGACCATGGCGCCGGCGCCGGGGCCGGATGTCAGCCTCCACATGAGCCGGAACAAGGCGATCGTGGCCGCCCGCGTGGACATGGATCAGGCCATGTACACCGACGACGTCCGACCGGCCTCCGGAGCGGGCATCTACGACAAGCTCCTGCCGATCCTGACGCAGTGGAAGCAGGCCTACAACTTCGTCGGTTCCTACTACATCGACGTCGGCAACAATCCGGCCGCGGGCGAGACTACGGACTGGACCTACTCGAAGACGTATTACAACCCGATGCTGGCGATGGGGAACGAGATCGGCTCGCATTCCCTGACCCATCCCGAGGACACCAACGTCCTCACCGCGGCCCAATTCCAGACCGAGTTCCAGCAATCCCGCGCGATCATCGAGCAGCAGCTCGGACTGACCAATATCGGCGCCGCCGTTCCCGGGGCGGGAGAAAATCTCGCGACCGCGCGGCAGATCGCGCAGTACTATCCCTACATCTCCGGCGGCGCCTCCCTGATCGGGGCCGGGTATCCCGGAGCGATCGGCTATCTCAGCCCGACGGCCACCGATCTGAAATCGGTCTACATCGCGCCCAATACCTCCTTCGACTTCACCCTCGTGGGCTATCAGCACCTCACCGCCGCGCAGGCCTCCGCGGCATGGGCCAAGGAGTGGGCGACGCTGACGGCGCATTCCGACCTGCCGGTCGTGGTCTGGCCCTGGCACGATTACGGTCCGACGGATTGGCTGACCGATACGACGGATGCCGGCTACACCCAGCAGATGTTCACGGACTTCATCGCACGGGCCGCGCAGGCGGGCTCGGAGTTCGTGACCCTGAACGATCTGGCGCAGCGCACCGCGACCCTGGAGAAGTCCGACGTCAGCTACAGCTTCGATGCGGCGTCGAACGTCCTCACCGCGTCGGCGACCACCGCGGCCGGCGATCTCGGCAAGTTCGCCCTCGACGTCGGCGCCGGCCACACGATCAAGAACGTCGCCGGCTGGTACGCCTACGACAGCAACAGCGTCTTCGTGCCGAAGGCCGGCGGGACCTTCAAGATCGCCCTCGACGGGACCCCGGACGACGTCACCCACCTGACCGCCCTCGCGGACCGGTCCGACCTCCTCAGCGTGACCGGCGACGGCAGCAACCTCAGCTACGCGGTCGTCGGTGAGGGCCACGACCTCATCCAGCTGAAATCCCATGCCGGGCAGATGGTGCAGGTCACCGGGGCGGATGGCGCGAGCCTGTCCGGCAACAGCCTGGACCTGACCCTGAACGGGTTGGGCCAGCACACCGTCTCCGTCGTCCTGGCGTCGGCGCCGGTCGGAACGACGGTGAGCGACTGGATCTTCGGAACGGACGGCGCGGATACGATCAATGGCGGGGGCGGAGCGGACACGCTGCAGGGCCTCAGCGGCAACGACACCTACATCGTCGACAACACCGGCGACAGGATCTTCGAGGCCGTGAATGCCGGGATCGACACCGTTCAAAGCGCGGTGACCTACACGCTGGCGGCCAATCTCGAGAAACTCGTCCTGACGGGGACGAATGCCGTCAACGGAACGGGCAATGCCCTGGCGAACGTCCTCACCGGCAACGGCGCGGCGAACACGCTCGCCGGCGGCGACGGCGCCGATCTCCTGGAGGGCAAGGCCGGCAACGATATCCTGACGGGCGGGCTCGGCGCCGACGCCTTCCTCTTCAACAAGGCGGGTCAGGGCATCGACCTCGTGCGCGACTTCTCGCGGGCGCAGGGCGACAAGCTCCAGGTGCACGCCTCCGACTACGGCCTCGCGGTCGGCACGCTCGCGAGCGACTGGTTCGAGACGAGCGCCAGCGGTCTCGCCACCAAGGCGCACGCGGAGTTCGTCTTCAACTCGGGATCGCACACGCTGAGCTGGGACGCGGACGGCATCGGCAGTGCCGCCGCCATCCAGGTCGCCACCTTCTCCAACAACCCGCTGCTCCAGTACCAGGATTTCGCGATCGTGGTTTGATCGGGCGCGGCCTCCCCGGAGGCTTCGCGAACGCGCTTCGCTCGGCACCGCGGGCGATGCCGCGCGCAGGGGGGGCGCCGCCGGAGGGCCGCCGCGCCGTTCAACGACCGATACGGCCGGCCCCGCTCGACACGGTCAGGCCAGGAAGAGCTCGGTCCGGTCGGAGGGGATCGCGCGCCCCGAAGCACCGGGCGGTCCGTCGATCGATGCGCCGGCGCCCGAGGCCCGGTGTTCGATGACCTCACCCGATCGCCACGTGATCGCGTTCCGTCGTTCGATCAAGCCCAGCAGGGCGGCGGCGGTCTGCCGAACGCGAACCTGAGTCTGCGTGATCTCGTTGTCGAGCGTGGCATTCAGCGCCTCGAAGACCAGCTCTTCCTTGAAGGCGTATTCTTCGAGGATCTCCTCGATCTCCTGCCGGACGGGATCCAGAAACTCGACGCCGAACCCATCGGCCTCCTGCCGGGCGATCCTGCAGGCGCGCGGCAGATTGCTCCCGCCGATCGTCAGATCGAAATGCGCCGGGACAGCCCGGCCCGTGTTGGGCTTCAGGAAAGCACCGAGCGATGAGATGTCCGTGATGGCGCAACCGATCGCGCTGCTGACTTTTGGAACGAAGATCCGTCCGTCGAGCGAGCAGGACTGCCGATAAACTCTTCGTCTGTCTAGCATCATACAAACCCACTGCCGAATTCGTTGGCACTCTCTCGATTTAAATTCGATAGGTTTCCAAAATTCTAACCGAAAAATATTTCGCTTCCTGTTATTGACGCGCTAAATCTAGCAATCCGTATCAATGTAAATCCAATTGTTGCGCATAGATTGCGGTTCTGTATCCGAATAATTCAGCAATCAGGCGTGATACTGTGGGTTCGGATGATCTTGATAAGGGAGGTGAGCGCCTTCGGCTCGGTCGCATCAATGTCCGCATCATCCAAACCTGCCACATGCGTCGCGAACGCGGATCATTCGGCTGGACAGGGGTGAACCGGAGACCGCGTTACGCAGTCACGAAGGGTATCGACGACCCACGGAGAAGCCGCGATAGGCCAGACAGATTGCAGCGGCGAAATCCGGCCGGCGGCCAATCGCGGCTCCCTCGGTGTTGCGCTTTTGTTCTAGGCCGCGACGAGCCGGGCGGCCATACTCCGCCCATGTCGATGACCCTGCGCTCCGCCCTCCTGCTGTTCAGCCTCGTGCCGCAGGCGGCGACGGCGCAGGTGACGGGCCGGCCCGAGGACGGGCTCGCCGCCCTCGAGCAGGCCTGGCACGCCTGCGTGCGGGATGCGTTCGCCCAGCAGCCGCGGATGCAGAGCCGCGCCGCCTCCCAGCGCAACGCCCTCGATACCTGCCAGGCCCAGGAAGATGCCTTCGTGGCCGCGACGATGACGGCGGTGGAGGCCCGGTCGCGCGAGGCGCGCGCGGGCGAGCCGGCCCGGCGGCCCGCGCTGACCGAGCGGGCGCGCGCCTGGGCCGCCTCCATCGCCAGCGACGTCCTCGATCCGGTCTCGTCCTGGTTCAGCGCCCTGCGCCGGTGAGCGGACGGCCCATCCGGGCCGCCCGAAAGGCCAGGAGGATCCCGGGGACGCCCACGAGGCCGTACAGCACCATCAGGGCCCGGCCGAGGTACTCGGCGCCGAAGACGGTGTCGGCCAGGAGCCCCAGGAGGGGCGGCCCGGTGCCCGAGGCCGTCAGGGTCACGGCGGCGACGAAGAGGGCGCTGACCCGCCCGCGCAGGCTGACCGGCGTCAGGAGCTGCACCCCCGCCACCGCGGGCGGCGCGGTGAACCCGATCACGGCCGTGAGGAGGGTGAAGGCGGCGAGCGAGAGGGTCCGGTCGGAGGCCACCGCCATCACGATCGCGGGCGGCAGGGCCGCCATCAGGCCGAAGCCGAGCAGGCGCGAGGCGGCGGCGCGCCGGCGCGCCCGCGCCACGCGGTCCAGCAACAGGCCCGCGGACAGATGGCCGAGCGGACCGCCGATCAGCAGCAGCCCGCCCAGAACCATGCCGCTCTCCGCGGGGCTCATGCCGTGGTCTCGCACGTAGAGGGTCGGCCCCCAGGCGGCCAGGGTCCGACCCATCAGGACGGCGCAGGCCGCGGCCGCGAAGTGGGGCAGGTAGATCCGCCGCCGGCGCAGGATCCACGTCCAGGCGGGCTTCAGCCCCGCCCTGGCGGCGGGCGGGGCCCGTGGCAGCCGGACCGCGACCGCGCCGAGGATCAGCGCGAGGTTGGGCAGGCAGGCGAGGAGGAACAGGGCACGCCAGGGCGGCAGCGGGCCGAGGCCGGGACACGCCAGGCCGCCCCGCAGGACGAGCCAGGCCAGGATCGCGCCGCCGGCGAGCAGGGCGAAGCTCTGCCCGAGGCTGCCGCCCGCCGTGAACAGCGACACGTTCCGGGCCATGCGGCCCTGCGCGGAGCCGTGGGCGATGAGCGAGAGCGAGGCCGGCACGAGTCCGGCCTGCCCCAGTCCGAGGGCGAGCCGGCTGAGGAACAGCACCGCGAAGGAGCCGGCCAGACCGAACCCGAGGGTCGCCAGGGTCCAGAGGCCGATGCTGGCCAGCAGGATCTGCCGGTGGTGCCCCCGATCCGCGAGGCTGCCGATGAGCGGCATGGTCAGCGCGTACAGGATGACGAAGGCCGAGCCGTGGAGCAGGCCGAGCTGGGCGTCGCTGAGGCCGAGCGCCTGCTTGACCGGAGTCGTCACGAGGGTGATCAGGAAGCGGTCGCTGGCCGCCGAGAGCTGCGCGAGGATGAGCAGGGCCAGGGGGCCGAACCCCAGGACCGTGCGGGCCGGAGCCGTGAGTGGGAGCCTTCCGGAGGTCTCGCTCATACGGTCCGCGACGCGCGAAGGGGCCGCCGCACGCCGGGAACGCGGGGCATCAGTAGAGTTCGCTGTGCCAGGCTGCGAGGGGCCAGGACCGATCGCCCCGGGCATGCACGTCGCTGCGCAGCTGCTCGATGGAGGTCCGGAACTGCCCGGGCGGGCGGCCGAAAGCCGTCCGGAAGGCCCGATTGAAATGCTGCTCGCTGGCAAAGCCGTAGGCGTAGGCGAGGGTGGCGATCGAGCGCGTTTCGCCCTGGCGCCGGAGGGCGTCGCGCGCCCGTTCCAGGCGGCGCTGCTGCACGAAGCGGGCGACCCCGCCGTCCCGCAGGAAGGCCCGGTAGAGGAGGCTCCGCGAAATCCCGAGTTCCGCCGCGATGGTCTCGGCGCTGAGGGCGCGGTTCGCGAGGTGCCGCTCCACGTGGGCCTCGGCCTCGCGGCGGCGGCGGCCGGTGTCGTCGGGCCCATCGTGGACCGCGGCCCAGACGATGGCTTCGGTGGGGGCGGCATGGCCGCGAAGCGCGGCCGCCAGGAGCATGCCGAGCACGGCGCTCGACCGCGAGACCACCGCGCTGTCGAGGGTCTCCGAGCGACGGGTCAGGGACACGATGAAATCGGCCACGAGGCCGCCCACGCACTCCGGAAGGATCGCCCCGTGGAATGTGCGCAGGTCGGGGACCAGGGGCTCGATCAGCTCGCGCGCCACCGGCGTCGAGATCTGCCGCACGCGGTGCGCCCGGCTCAGGTGCGGCAGGGTGTTGTCGCAGACCAGGATCTCCCCCGGTCGGACGCGGCGCTCGTGCCCGGGCGGCCCGGCCAGCAGCTCGCCCTCGAGGAGCAGGTGAAGCGTGATATGGTCGAATCCGTCCTGTCGCACCCGCTGCGGGGATCGGCTGTGCTGAAGCCCGTTCAGACGGCGTTTGAACAGGATCATCCGATCCAGCCGGTAGGCCTGCACCTGGGCGTAGAAGTCCGGTCCGATCCGTGCGACATCGGCGCCGCCGGCATAGAGGTCACGATACGCCTCGAACGCGAACTCCGGGCCGACCTCCTGGGTGGAAAAGGCGAACGACGGAAGCGACACGTCTGGCTGAACCCACCCGATCGATCAGAGGGCCCATCGGACAAATCCCAATCGACCAGTTCCAACACCCCCGGGATAGGGTGTTCCGAACGCGTGAGACAACTCACGGTTTCGTGACCGATGCAAGCGCTAAGTATGAGGCGGTGACATCCGAATTCAGCGCGATGCCGACCCGGCACCAGAGGCGTGTTGGCTCCGGCGCCTCAGACCCCTCGACAATAAAGCGTTCCGCCTCTGTTTCGATGCGGGCGGATCAAGACAGGCCGTCGTCGATGGCCGTGGACGCAGCCCCGGCGCACAACACACACGCCATCGGACGCGCCGGGATCGGCGACCGGGCCTATACCTTCCCCGGGGCGGTCGCCCGCGCACGGCAACGCCTCGGTAACCGTTACGCCCTAAATCTCACGCACCCCGCCGCTCACCAAACTCCGCGATCCGCACGATGACCAGAGACCAGCTTGCCGCCGAGTTGCTTCGTATTTCCAAGCTGCAACTCAGCGATATTACCCGTGCCGTCAAGAATGGAGAGAAATCGATTGCCTTGAACGAGGTCATTGATCTTGGCCGACGCCTGAACCGCCTCGCGGATGCGGTCGCGGGACGTCCGGCCCCGGTCGCCACGCCCGCGGCCACCGACGACAGCCTCGTCCAGGCGTGAGCGCCGCTTCGGAGTGGCGGACCGAGCGGAACGTCGCCGCCCGCGCGCGCCTCGACCGTGCCCTGCCCGGCATCTTCCCGGCCCCCGTCCTGCGGCACGCCCTGTCGCGCCCGCTGATTCCGCCAACGCCGCGCCTCGCGGTGGAGAGCTACTGGCGCGCCCATCTCCTGCGTGCCGACCGGCTGGCGCGGGCCCTCGCGACGCGCTCGGGCCATCCCGAGGGCTGGACCTGGCGTCTCGGCACCGAGAAGGGATCCGGCCTCGCCGCCAGCTTCCGGATGCCGCCCTCGCCCTTCCGGGAGCCGGCCCATGCGCGCGGCAAGGGCCATTGCTGCATCTGCGGGCAGCCGGTCTACCGCTTCGGCTGGCATCGGGATCTCTGGGGTGCGGGCGTCCCGAACAAGAACGCGCGCTGGCACGCGGCCTGTGTCGCCGCCTGGAAGCTCTGGGTGGCGCCCAGCGACCAGGTGAAGGTTCTGAAAGCGCATCAGCGCCACCGCTGTGCGGCCTCGGGCAAGCGGTTGTTCAAGACCGCCGAGGTCGACCATCGCGTGCCCCTCTACCGCGTCTGGCGGGAACATCGGGACGATCCCTGGCCGACGCTGCTGGGCTTCTGGGGCTCTCCGAACCTCCAGGTCGTCAACCGCGTGGTCCACGTGGAGAAATGTGGCCGCGAGGCCGGCGAGCGGGCGCTGAGCCGGCAGGTCGCGCTCCTGCGCACCGCTTTCCCGGAGGATCGCGCGGAGGAGGCCGCATGGGAGCCCCTGCCGGTCGACGGGGCGGGCTGACGGGCCGGGCGGCCCGCGCGCTCAGAGGATTCCCTCGATCAGGCCGAGTTCCTGCGCCTCGCCCGCCTCGATGTACCAGTTCTCGGGCGCCCGCTGCAGCACCGTGTCCAGGGTCACCTGCGAGCCCCGGATGAGGTTCGCGAAGCCTTCGTTCTGGATCTCGATGGAGCACTCGATCTCGTGCAGCGCCGCCTTCACGCTGGCGATGCAGGTCGTGAGCGGTCCGTTGAGCACCACGTGCTTGTCGAGCTTGCGCTCGTGGATCATCAGCCGCGTGCCCCGGGTGAGATAACGGTTCGACCGGGCGAAGAAGCTCATGAAGGTGGTCCCGGCCGAGTAGATCGCGGCCTTGCCGAGGAAGACGAACCGGCGATCCGTCTGGAGGCCGGTCTTGAAGCGGATGTCCTCGCCCATCATCCGGGCGACCTCGGGATCGCCGCCGAGCGTCGTCAGCTCGACCACCACGAGGTTCCGGTCGCCGACCGCGTCGAGCTGGCGGCGAAAATCCCGATACATGTCCTGGTCGACCGTCCCGGACAGGAGGATGGCGGGGGCGTCGAAGGCAGCGGGGGACAAGGGGCTGGTATCCATGGGGGTCCTCCTGTCGGCCGGGACTCGGCCGTCGCAGCGAGAACGCAAGTTCCCGGCCCGGGATCGCTTGCGCCTGCCGTGGACTGAATGGGAGGCGCCTTGCGCGGAGCGTGCGGGCGGAGCTCCGGCGCTTCCGTTCCCGCCGGGGCATGCCGTGCCGCCCAAGCGAAACCGTCCGATGAGGCTCACGGATGTGGCGTCGGACTGTGGCTGGTGCCCGCCTGGGGAGGCGAGGGTGGGCGCGAGCGATCAGCGCCTCGCAGTCAAAGCGGACGAGCGCCTGCCGACGAGTCTCCGCTTCGGTCGAACCGGGGACACGGAGCAGGAGAATCGAGGACTGCCGCCCCTCATCCGGTCGGAGCGTCCGGACGAGGTTCCTCGGATCCGGGTTGCCCGGAACGGACTTCGTCGGGCGCCCTCGGCACCGCTGCCTCGGCACCGGTCGACCGGACGCGCGGTCTCAGTACGGGGTGCCGTAATAGGGCTGCCGGCTCGGGCGGTAGCGCTCGCGCACCGGCCGATCGTAGCGGCCCTCGTAGGCGCCCAGATACGGATCGAGGGCGGGATCGCGGTAGTTGCCGTTGTTCACGCCGGCCGAGCGGTCGTTGCCGCTCAGGGCGGCGTAGGGCGACAGGCCATCGCCGCCGCCGCTGCCGCCCCGCGCCAGCGCATGGCCGCCGAGACCCAGGACGAGGGTGCCCGAGACGAGGGCGCCCAGAACGAGGGTGGCGGAGAGCGCGGTGCGTCGGTTGGATGTCGATGTCATCGGAGCATTCGCCATGGAGACCTCCTGTCTCGTGGAGAACGGCCGCGCGGCACGGAAGTTCGGGATGGGGCCGCCCGTCCGGAGGATCAGCGCTCGGCTCTCAGGCCCTTGAGGAAGCGGCGTGCGACCTCGCGCACGGCCTCGTCGTCCCGGGTGTCGTCGTCGGCCTTGTCCCAGAGGTGGTCGACGCTGGCCTCCAGGCTCTTGAGCAGGTCCGGATGCTCCTGGGCCAGGAACCGGATCGTTCCGAACAGGAGGTGCTCGGTCGCGAGTTCGCGGTGGCGCGCGTCCGCGATCTGGGACTCGGCGGTGGAGGGGGCGGTTGCGTCATGGCTCATGCCGACACAACGAACGGCCCCGCCGGCGGTTCAGGCGCTCGGACGGTGTTCGCAAGGTTTCTCGTCGTCGTGGCAGGTTCTTTTTCGACGTGGCAGGTTTCTCGTCGACGTGGAACACGCGCGTCCGGTTCAGGGATGATCCCGGGTCGAAGATTTCGGCTTCAGGGTCTCGGACCAAAGATTGCGCACCCCGGATCACGGCCCGGTCACGCACGCCGATGCTTCCGTTTCGCCGCGGGTTCGGCGAGAACCAGGCGGCGCATGGGGGATCGGCCGATTCGACATCCCTCGACCCAGGATCCTCAGCAGACGCACCGGATGGCACCGATCTCTTCTTCCCGCGCGCACGGATCAGGCCGCGGCCGCATCGACACGGACCTCGCCGCCGGAACCGGTCTCGCGTTCGTGGCCGGCTTCGTCGACGCGGCCGCCTTCATCGCCCTGACCGGCCTGTTCACCGCCCACGTCACCGGCAACTTCGTGCTGCTGGGAGCCGAACTCGTCTCGACCTCGACCGGCGTCGTGGCCAAGCTCCTGGCCCTGCCGGCCTTCGTGGGAGCGGTCGCGGCCACCCGCCTGCTCGCCCTGGCCCTGGAGCGCCGCGGGCTGGCACCCCTGCGCTGGCTGCTGGCCCTCGAGATCGCCCTGCTGGCCACCTTCTGCGTCGCCGGCCTCGCCCTGTCCCCCCTCGGCTCTCCCGACGGCGTCGCGGCGGTGACGGTCGGGATGCTGGGCGTCGCGGCGATGGGGGTCCAGAACGCCATCGGGCGCCTCGGCCTCGCGCATCTCGCCGCCACGACGGTGATGACGGTCAACGTCACCCAGGCGGTGATCGATCTCGTCGACTGGGCGCGGGGCGCGGTGCCGCCGGACGGGGCGGCGCGGGACCGGATGCGCCGGATGCTGCCCGCGGTGCTGGCCTTCGCCGTCGGTGCCCTCGCGGGGGCCTTCGGCATCGCCGCACTCTCGTTCGGATGCCTCGTCATCCCGATCGCGGTGCTCACGGTGCTCGCGTTCCTCCGCGGGGATTGAGGCGCGTCGCGGAACCGGCCCTCAGGGGCCGCAGGTGAGCAGCCCGTAGGCGGTCAGGCGCTGCCAGGTCATGCCCTCGACCGTCGCCATCGGTCTCACGTAGGGGTCTGCGAGCGGAAAGACGCGCGCCCCGTCCGGCGGCGCCTGGCCCTCCCGCAGAGGCACCACGATCCAGGCGGGCCCGTCCGGAGCCGCGCAGAGCGTCGCGACCGCACCGGCAGGCAGGTCGTCGGCCCGCGGGGGGACCGGGGGGGCAAACGGCCTGCGCTGGGCCTCGGTGGCGAGGCCGAGGGCGATCAGCCGGTCGATCCGCTCGGACCACAGCATCGCCAGGGGGCGCGAGAAGACGATGCTGGCCCCCTGCAGGTTGGTGATCCAGCTCGGCCGACCCAGCGCCAGCCAGGTCTCGGCCCGCCCGTCCAGCCAGAGCACCGCGCCCGGCCGGCGCGCGATGGCCTCGACGAGGCCGGGCAGCAGGGTGCGGTCCTCGATCCGCCGGAACGCGCGCGAGCGCTCGTCCCAGAGGCCCAGGAGCGTCAGGATCAGCGCCACGGCGAGGACCGGCTTGGCGATCCGGGACCGCTCGGCGGCGAGCCACGCGAGGCCGGCCCCGAAGGCAAGCGACGGCACGATCGGGAAGCTGCGGATCAGGCTCAGGCCCAGATGGGCGCCCTCGGGCCGGTTCGCGGCGAGCCAGCCGAGGGCGAGCGCCTCGAGGACGAGGCGGCCGGCGACGAGGAGACCGACCAGGCCGAGCGTCGCGCGCATCAGGCCGCGCGACGGCGCCAGCCGATCCCGGCGGAGCGCCGCGTGGACGCCGACGGCGAGGAGGCCGGCGGCCGCCGCGATGCGGACGTCCGTGGCGAACACCCAGGCGAGCCCCAGGAGGGCGAGGGTGATCCGGTCGCCCGGCGTCCCGCGCGAGAGGAGGGTGGCGCACAGGCCCAGGGCGGCGGCCCCGAGGACGGAGGTCACCCAGAGGAAGCGCCAGGGCTGGACCTGGATCACCAGGAGCGACGACCATTGCTCCTCGAACACCGCGGTGGCCGCCACCCCGCCGACGCCCGCCAGGAGCCCGGCCAGGAGGAGCCTGCGCGCCCGGATCGGAACGCGGGTCGCGGCGACGAGGATCGTGGCGGCCTGGACGAGGGGCGGGCCCCAGGCCTGGCTCGGCCAGAGCGTGGGGAAGAGGTCGGCGCAGCGCTGGCGCAGGATCTCGAGGAAGGCGGGATCGACGGGCTGCAGCAGGCGCGCGAACAGCGGTACGCCGAGGTGGGCGGCCCCCAGGACCGCGAGGAGGCCGGGAAGCAGGACCAGCAGCCAGCGCCGGTTCTCCGCCACCAGGGCGAGGACGAGCACCGCCAGGCCGGCCAGGCCCATGATCGGGTGGACGAGGCTTCCCACGACCATGAAGGCCAGGGCCCATGCGCGGCGGCCGGACAGGCTCGCCGCGAGGCCGGCGAGGACCGCCGCCTCCGCGAGGGTCCGGGGCGTCGCCAGCGCCTCGCCGATGCGGAAGATGCCCGGATAACCGTAGGAGGCGGGCAGGACCGCCATCGCCGCGAGGACGACCCAGCGCCGCCGGCCGGCGCCCAGGGCCGCCGCGAGGGCCGCCGCGGCGCAGAACCAGGTGATCAGCCCGACGAGGCTGACGGCCAGGGCGGCCGGACCGGGGCCGAGCGTCCCCACCAGCGCCCGCAGAACGACGGGGAACAGGCTGAAGCGCGACTGCCCGTCATGGGTGAACATGAGGTCGCGTCCGACCCCGTCCGGATCGAGGTCCGCCAGGGCCCGCCCCACGTAGATGCGGGCATCGCCGTCGATCCCCTCGTAGGGATGCAGCAGGAGGGTGAGACCCGCCATCCCGAGCACCGGCCAGGCCGCGCGGCGCAGGACCGACGCCCAGCGCGGAACCGCGCCGGTCACGGCGACGGATTCCGGGACGGCCACCGGGCCGTCGGAGGTCCCGGCCGTCGCGCGCATCGTCAGGCCGCCCGGCGCGGCACCATGCGCTCGCTCGTCAGGGCGTCCTGTGCGCCCGAGACGCCCGCCTCGGTGTATTCCGCATCCTCGTTCACGCACCACGGATCGTAGCGGCGCTCTCCGGCGAGGATGTTCTCCACCGTGAGCATCGCGGTCATCATCGCGTGGTCCTGGTTGTTGTACTTGTGCATGCCGTTGCGCCCGACGAGGTGCAGGCTCGGATAGGCGTGTTCGAGGTCCCGCCGGATGGTGGCGACGTGTGCCTTGTAGTCCTCGTCGTAGACCGGATAGGCCTTGGGCTGGCGCACGACGCAGGCGTCGACCACGTCCTCGGAGCGGATCAGCCCGATCTGTCCGATCTCGCGCTTGGCGAGGGCGATCAGGTCGGCATCGGACTGCGCCCAGAGTCCGTCGCCCTCGAAGCAGAAATACTCCAGGCCGAGGCAGGTATGCGCCGCGTCGGGCACCATCTCGGGTGACCACGAGCGAAAGTTCTGCACGCGCCCGACCTGCACGGAGGGATCGTGGATGTAGATCCAGTTGTCGGGGAAATTCCGGTCCGAGCGCGCGATCAGCGCCACGGTGAGGAAGTCGCGGTACTGCAGGGCGCGGGCCTGGAAGGTGCTGATCGGTGCCGGCGACAGCGATCCGACGAGTTCGCGCAGCGGCGCGGAGGAGATGACGTTGCGCGCCGTGAAGGTCTCGCGCGTGCCGTCGGCGGCCTTGGCCGTCACGGTCCAGAGGCCGGTCCGGGCCTCGTAATGCAGGCCGTCCACGCCCCGGTCGAGGCGCAGCGTTCCACCCTGGGCCACCACCTTCGCGGCGGCCGCCTCCCACATCATGCCCGGCCCCTTGCGGGGATAGCGGAAGGACTCGATCAGCGTCTTGATCACGGGCTCGCCGGCGCGCGGCGCCTTGCGCAGGCCGAGGGAGCGAACCAGCGCGTCGCGGATCGCGGCCCCGAGATCGAGCCCGTTGATGCGCTGGGCCGCCCAGTCCGCCGAGATGGCGTCGCAGGACATGCCCCAGACCTTCTCCGTGTAGGTCTTGAAGAAGATCGAGAACAGGCGCTCGCCGAAGCGGTTGCGGACCCAGTCGTGGAAGCTCTTGGGCTCCGCGATGGGACGGGCGCGCGCGTAGAGGTAGGAGGCGACGCAGGCCGTACTCTCGAGGATGCCGAGGTTGCGCAGGGCCTCGAAGGCCTTGAGCGGATAGGCGTAGTACTTGCCCTTGTAGAAGATCCGCGACAGGCGCGGCCGCTCGATGAAATCGTCCGGCAGGAGCTCGTCCCAGAGCTCGACCACGGCCTTCGACTTCGAGAAGAAGCGGTGGCCGCCGATGTCGAACAGGTAGCCGTTATGCGCGACCGTGCGGCTGATGCCGCCGACCTGGGCCGGATCCTTCTCCAGGACCGTCACCGAGCGCCCGGCCTTCGACAGCAGATACGCGGCGGTCAGGCCGGCGGGTCCCGCCCCGATCACGAGCGTTTCCGAGTGGTGGCTCATCGGGCAGGACCGTCAAGTTAACCGAAGGACGAAACACCCCCGAGGTAGCGCGGGAGTGGTTAAGGAAGCCCTGTCCGCGCCGGTGGCCGAGGCGTCCCGCCCGCCGGCCCAGGGCCCTCGGGATCCGACGCGCCGTCGCCGTCCCGCAGCGTGCGGCGGCCCTCCCGCCCGTCGACCCGGCGCCCCATATGCGGTGGGTCCTCCCGCCGCTCGGAACCGCCTTGCTCAAGATCGCCGCCCTCGCCTTCGTCCTCCTCTACCTCGCGCCCATCGCGATCTCCGCCGCCCTCTACGCCAGCCAGACCCGCGGGGACTGGCGCTCCGCCGACCGGTCCAGCACCGGCCTCCTGCCGCCGGCCGCGACCCACCCGGGGGCGATCGTCCGGATCTTCTCGGCCCGGACGGTGAGCTGGCGCGGCATCATCGCCACCCATAGCTGGATCGTGGTCAAGGATGCGGGGGCGTCCGCCTACCAGCGCTTCGACTACACGGCCTGGGGCCAGCCCATCTGGATCGACCGCTTCGTGCCCGACGGGCGCTGGTTCGGGAGCGTGCCCGACACCATCGTGGCGGCCGACGGTGCGGCCGCGGAAGCCATGATCCCGCGTATCCGGGAGACGATCCGAACCTACCGCTACGCGCAGCCAGGGGATTACACGGTGTGGCCGGGCCCGAACTCGAACACCTTCGTGGCCGCCGTGATGAGCGCGGTGCCGGAGATGGCGGCGAGCCTGCCGGCCACCGCGATCGGCAAGGACTTTCCCTACGATGGCCGCTGGATCGGCCTGACCCCATCGCGAACCGGCCTGCGGCTTAACCTCGGCGGCTATGTCGGGCTGACGGTGGGTTGGGTCGAAGGCCTCGAGGTGAACCTGCTCGGTGCCGTGGCGGGCCTCGATCTGCGGCGTCCGGCTCTCAAGCTCCCCGCCCTCGGGCGCTTGGGGTGGTGACGGGCTCGGCCCCCACCGTCCTGCATCGAACCATCCGCCCGATCGACCGTTTCCTGGCAGCAGGAGGTGCGCTCATGACCGTCGTGGCTTCGAACAAGATCTGGCTGGAGGGCAGTACCGCGCGGACCGATGGGCTACCGGTCTCCGCCAATCCCTATCCGGCCGGATCGCAGGAGAGCGCGGACTGGCTGGAGGGCTACACCACCGTCGAGGCCGAGCAACTCGTCGCCAGTCCGGATGCCGGGGAGAACCTGTAGGCCGGGCTGGGACGGGTGATCCGCGCTAGTGCATGCGGCTCGCCTTGACCGTTCCGGTCGTCACCGGCTCCGCCAGGGCGGCGGCGAAGGGGTTCAGCCCCCGCTGGTCGACCACGCTGGCCGAGTACAACGACAGCGCCGCCAACAAACCAATCCCCAGCGTGGCCTTCAGAACCGTCCAGAGGCGGCCGGTAGCGGAGTGCATGGTTTCATCCCTAACGTGGCGTCCAGGCTGCTTCGGCCGGGTTCGTGGCACCATGATGGCCGGCTACGGGAAAGCGCCGTTCCTACGGGGAGACGGTGGCCGAGGACGCAGTCGGTTTCGGGTGTCGCGGATGGCCGTGGTGGCCGTGGGACACCATCCCGATCAGTCCCAGTACGGCGACGGCGGCGAGGATGCGAGGCATCCCGATCAACGTGCATCGCCGGAACCGGATCCATGGCGGCGCCGCTGGCTGCTCCGGGCACGGTCGCTCTTGCCAGGCTCGGTCGCTCTCGCGAGCGACGTTCGCGCCTGGGCACGCGTGCACCGACGGCGATCCGGTCCCGTCCCTGCGCCATGCGGCCGGTTCGAGCCATACGGGGCAAGGACGGGCCGAGTTCAAGACCCGGGAACGGGCCGAACCCTGCGACTCCTTGCTTGGCATCGGCAAGGAACGCCCGTGGCTGCGAGGCATTCTCTGCTCACATCCAGACAGCCGTGGCATACCAACGGGTTCCCCGAATGCGCAACCATATCACGCCGGACCATTGTGCCCTGCCGGGGCCATCGATCGAGGCGGGTCCGGGCTCCAGTGCCGCCCTCCGCACTCAGCGGCTCGAGCGACTTCACGACGAGCGGGGCGGGGATGTGACCGGCCCACCGCCCAGGCCGCCCGGTGCCGGCGTTTCGCCGACCTCGGACTTCGAAGGCTTCGGCTCGTTCTCCTGAGCCACCCCATCCCAGACCGCGTTCCCGACGTGATCGCTTTCCCCTGACAGGATTTTCCGATGACCACCCTGACCCATCTCGACGCCACGCCGCTCCAGACTACGAACGATGTCCGCAAGGCCGACGCCAATCGGACCGGGCTGGACAGCACGTCGATGAACCGCGAACACCGTGTCGGAAACACCGTCGACCAGGTGGATCAGGTCAGCAGCGTGACCCTGCTCGGCTTCGCGGTGGCCGGTTCGATCGTGATGCTCGCCGCCCATTGGCTGGTGGGCTGAACCTCCGGGGCGACCGGCGGTCGTCGATCGCTCGTAGCCCCATGGTGAGTACCGATGACATGGACGGACCGATGACCCGCACCTTTCTCACCCGCGCCGCCCTGGCGCTCGCCCTGTCGGCCTCGCCTCTGGCGGGCGCCGCCCGAGCGGAGTCGCTCGCACCCACCGGTGGCGCGGGAAACACCGGGGTGACCACCCCGTCCATGGCGCCGGGCGCCGCGCCGCGGGCCAGCGACGCCGGGGGTCGCCCTGCGCCGAACGTCGTGGGCAATCCGAGCCCGAATTCCATTCCCGGAAGCAGCCCGGGCCTGAACATCGGTGGCACGCCGACCAGCGGTCCGCCCGGGACCGGTGGCGCAGCAGGCGGCCCGTCGATCGGAAACCAGTAGCGGGGCAAGCCGCCGGTCCGGGGGCGGTGCCCCCGACGCCAACCCCCGGCTGCCGGCGATCGGAGAGGTCGTGAGGAAGGCACCGGGGCGGTCAGTCTAATGGGAGAGCCACCATCCGGCCTGCGGCGTTCGCACAACCGCCGGATGAACCCGGCTCCGCCGTTCGTCTACCTCAGGCCTCCCGAGATCCGGGGGCCGCAGCCTTGACACCCGCGCGGTTCACGCCGTGGCGGGTGTTTTTTGCGGCGCCTCCTGCGACACCGCCACGAATCGTCCCGTGCGACGGGTTTTGGCCGGATCGACCGACCGGACAGGGCGTCCGCGCGGCGCAGGAGTGGCGCGCTGTGCTTCGATAAACGCGACAACGCCGATCGCGATCCAGCGACCGGTCTTGTCTGCAAGACCTGCGATGCCCAGCACAGGGCTGTCTTCCGACGGCTCTCCGGGTCTCGTCGCGAAGGGCCGATGCAAACGTGGGAAGATCTTCATGGGCCACCGCGAAGATCTTTTCTGCGGAGGCCGATCCGAACGGCCAGTCGCCCACAGGCGCGTCCGCACCGGAGATGCCGCCGGCGCGACGCACGTCCTCTCCTGTGCTGGCAGCCGCTGACGCGATGTGTCGAAGGCCTTCCGCGGCCTTGCGAAAACTCCGAGGCGTTTTTCGCGCTCTGTTGCCGGATTGTTGCTGCGAATCGCCTGCTCTTCGTGTCGTGTTCCTGCGTTGAGGTCGACGCCCGATCAACCGTTAGGCTTCATCGCGCCCGCCCGGCTCCGGCCGCGGCGGGTTTTCCTTTGCGGGTTTTCCTCGGCAAGTTTTCCTCGCCAAGTTTTCCTGGGCGGGTCTCGATGGGAACGACGGAGCGGGCGGACTGTTGCCCTGGTGACCTCGCAACCAGGACCTCCCATGATCAGAACTGCCGCCCTCGCTCTCGGCGCCTCCCTCTTCAGCTTGTCCGCCCTGGCCCAGCCCGCCACGGCCCCCGGGGCCGCCCCCGGTCAACCGCGCGGCGCCGTGGTTCAGGGCCAGCCGAACACCACCGGCAACGACCCCAGCGTGTCCGTCTCACGGGGTGCGACCGGGGCCGAGACGGCGACCACGGACTCGGCCGCGGGCGGAAATGCCGGCAAGCCCGAGCAGGCCGTTCCCAACAGCAGCGCCGGTGGCCGCTGACACCTGACGGTCTTCAGCAGGAGCCGTCTTCAGCAAGACGTGCTCCTGGCAAGATCTGCTCTTGGCAAGATCTGCTCCTGGCAAGACTAGAACGAGCGACCCGCCCGGCTCACGCCGCGGCGGGTTCTTCTTGTCCGCGGGCAAGGCTTTGACGCCAAGCTCATTCATCGTCGATGGCCAAGCTCACCCATCGTCGATGGCCAAGTTCACCCATCGTCGATGGCGATGTCGAACGCCATGCCGCGACCGGGTCCCTGGTCGGCGTAGTCGACGAGGACGTAGCCGCGCTCGCGCAGGGCGGCGTCGAGAGCGTCCCGGTGCTTTCGGAACGTCTGACCGATCGCCAGCGGCGTCAGGCGCGGATTGCCCTGACGAAGCTGGTCGACGCCGATGCTCAAGGGCGCGCCCTCGCGATCGGCGATGCGGATGAGGGCGGATGCCAGATCCGCGGCCTTGGTCTCGGCTGCCGATTTCGCCTTGAATGCCATGATGGGATCCTCGTCTCGTCTCGTCGCGATGGGGCTGGCCCGAGCGGGTCCCGCCGCGTCCCAGCCTCTCCATCACCCGAGTCATCGATCGGGGCCCTGCGCCCTTCGGACCCTCTTGCATGGGAGGCGGACCACGCCGAGCGCCCGTATCGGCGCCGGGCCGCATCCCGTCTCAGATTGTGTTCCGTATTCGTTCTAGCAGATGCGCGGTCGGGATGCACGGGCGAACCGGTCTTCCTGGCAGGTTCGGCGCACCGGACAGAGCCACCTCCGCGGCGGCGGCAGAGCCGAACGAGGATCAGGGAGCGCGAAGATCGTCGGCCCACTACAACCAGGCTATAGTATCTGGATCACAAGGACGTGTTTCGCGCCAGCGAACTTAACGCATGATAAGATCTGCGTTCGATCAGGGTCACCTCAAGCAGAGGTAACGCGGCGTTCACTGAAGCTTTTGACGAAGACCTAAGGCCTTCTGGGCTTAATGCGATGCATGATGCTTACCCTCGTCGCGCTTCTGGAAAGCCAGGCTATCCTCTCCGTCCTGGCCGCAGCGACGATCTGCACCCTGAGCGCCTGGCTGACGCTTCACCTGCTCCGGAACGCCGAAGCCGCGCCGGCGATCCGGCGCGGGCGATGGCTGGCGGGCACGGCCCTCGCGGCCGGTCTCGGAGTCTGGACCACGCATTTCCTCGGCATGCTCGGATACCGGACCGACGTCATCCTGGGTTTCCACTCCGGTACCACCATCGCGTCCGCCCTGATCGCGGTGGTGGCGGTGGGCGTGCCCTTCGCGCTCTCTGCCCTGCCGAAGGGCCGCCTGGCCCGGGGCCTCCTGGGTGCGGTGGCGGGGCTGGGCATCGGCGCGATGCACATCACCGGTATGTCCGCCCTCGAAGGCTGCATACAGAGCCAGTCGGGCACGGCCAACGCCTTGGCGTACCTGCTGGGGGCGGTGGTGATGGCGGGGGTTCGCCTCCTGCCGGGGCGACGGCCCTTCGCTGCGATCGCCTGCGCGCTCATCGTCCTGGCGGTGTGCGGAACACACTTCACCTCCCTGGCCGGGACGGTGCTGGAGGGGCAGCCCACCGCGGCGCTCGGCCCGAACATCCAGGTCGCGCTGAGCATCCTGACCGCTGCCGGCGCGGCGATCCTGATCACCGGTGCCTTCATCGCCCTGGCGGCGACCCGCCGCTTCGAGGCCCAGGAACAGGCCCATCTGAACGTCCTGGCGACGGCGCTCCAGAACATGTCCAACGGCATCCTGAAGATCTCGTCCGGGGGAACCATCGAGCTCTACAACCAGCGCCTGCTCGCCATGCTCGGCCTCGCTCCGGACGCCGTCAGGGTCGGGATGCCTCTCGCGGACTTTCTCCAGGCCACGGGGAATGCCAACGGATGGGATGCGGAGCGCATCGCCCGTGTGGTGGGCAACCACTGGCTCTGGATGGGCAGCGACGGGGAGACCCGGGTCGAGCACCTCTTCGACGACGGCCGGATCCTGTCGATCGCCTGCCAGCCCGTCGCCGACGGGGCCGTCCTGACCTACGACGACGTGACCCGGGACCGGCGCGCCCAGGCGGAGATCTCGCAACTGGCCTATCACGACCCCCTCACGGGTCTGTGCAACCGGCGCGCGCTCAACGAACGGATGGGCGCCGCGTATCAGGCCGAGGCCCGATCCACCCTGCTCCTGCTCGATCTCGACCGGTTCAAATTCGTCAACGACACCTTCGGCCACGCGATCGGGGACCAGTTGCTCGTCGCGGTGGCGGGCCGGCTGCGCGCGCTGATCGGCGAGGCGGACATCATTGCCCGGCACGGCGGCGACGAGCTCGCGATCCTCACGCCAGGCGATGCGACCACGGCCAAGGCCCTGGCGGACCGGATCGTGGCGGAGATCGAGAGGCCCTACACCCTCGCGAGCATGACCGTGGTCGTCGGCTGCAGCATCGGCGTGTGCAGCGTCGACGACAGCACCAGCCCCAGCGACCTGATGCAGCGGGCCGACATCGCCTTGTACGAAGCCAAGCGCCGGGGCCGCGGGCTAGCGGTCGGCTACCAGCCCGGGATGATCGAGGCGATCGCCGCCCGCGGGCATCTCGAGAACGACCTGCGCGGCGCGCTCGCCCTGCGGCAGTTCTACCTCGTCTATCAGCCGATCCTGTCGCTCACGAGCGACCGGATCGTCTCCTGCGAAGCCTTGATCCGCTGGAACCATCCGCACCGCGGACTGGTCTCGCCGGATGAGTTCATCCCCCTCGCCGAGGAGAACGGGCTGATCGTCTCGATCGGGCAATGGGTGCTGGACCAGGCCTGCCGGGAAGCCGCGACCTGGCCGGACGAGCGGCATCTGGCCGTCAACGTGTCCGCGGTCCAGCTCCGTTCGCCCCTCCTGCTGGCGCATGTCTCCGAGGCTCTGGCCCGGAGCGGCCTGCCCGCGAGCCGGCTCGAGCTCGAGCTGACGGAGACGGCGCTCGTCGAGGACGGGCCGCAGATCGCCCATACCCTGGACGCCCTGCGCCGGCTCGGCATCAAGATCGCGATGGACGATTTCGGGACGGGCTACTCCTCCCTCGCCCACCTGCGCGATCTTCCCCTCGACCGGATCAAGATTGATCGCAGCTTCGTCGCCGCGGCCCTGAACGACCGCCAATCCCTGGCGGTGATCAAGGCGGTGACGCAGATGGGCCGGGACATGAACATCCCGACCCTGGCGGAGGGCGTGGAAAGCCGCGAGCAGCTCGATCTCCTCCGGGCGATCGGCTGCGACGCGGTCCAGGGCTACCTGATCGGCCGGCCCGCCCGTCCCCAGGCGCTCGCCTACCCGGAGAGCGGCATCCGGGCGGCGTAGGCGCCGGCCCGCCCGGCAGCCCGCCTCGGCCGGCCGCCGGTGAAGGCGGTGCAACCGCCCGGGGGCTGAACCTCCGGGCGTCCGGTGGTGTGAATGTTAACCCAATTTGGGTGATCGATCGGGTGGCGGCGCGCGGTCGGGACCTGTCCGGATCATCACGCGTTCGGGGGCGTCTTCCGCCCGTTCAGGTAGAGCGATGCAGAACGATTCACGGCTGTTCAGCCTGCCCCGCTGGCGCGTGACACGGTGGCTGACCGATGCGGGCCACGACGTCCCCGACGAGATCCGCAAGGCCCTCGTGGCGAGCCTGTTCGGGACGCTGCCGATCTTCGCCGGGGGTGTCCTGAACACCCTCGCGGTCTCGGCGCTCGTGGCGTGGCGTATGCCGCAGAAGCCGTTCCTGCTCTGGTGTGTGCTGGAGTGCGGCATCTGCCTCACCCGCCTCCTGGTGCTCGTCATCGCGCAGCGGGCCGCCGCCGCGCGCCGCAGGACCCCGACCGACCTCTACATCCTGCTCGGCCTCGCCTGGGCCGCGAGCGTCGGCTACGGCACCTTCATCAGCCTGACCAGCGGCGACTGGGTCGTGGCGACTCTGGCCTGCCTCTCCGCGGCGGCCATGGTCGGGGGCATCTCGTTCCGCAACTTCGGTGCGCCGCGCCTTGCGGGGGCGATGATTGTCCTGACGCTCGGCTCCTGCTGCCTCGCCGCGCCCTTCACCGGGGAGCCGCTCCTCCTCATCACATTCCTGCAGATCCCGTTCTACCTCGCCAGCATGAGCGCGGCCGGGTTTCGCCTGAACCGGATGCTGGTGGCCACCATGCAGGCCGAGCGCGACCATGCGTTCCGGGCCCGGCACGACAGCCTGACCGGCCTTCTGAACCGCGCCGGACTGGCGGACGCGATCGCGGCGCGGCGCGATGATCTCGCAGCCCTGCTGTATCTCGACCTCGATGGCTTCAAGGCCATCAACGACACGCATGGCCACGCCGCGGGGGATCAGCTGCTCCAGGCCGTCGCGGAGCGCCTGCGGACCAGCGCGCGGCCGCAGGATGTGGTCGCGCGCATCGGAGGCGACGAGTTCGTCGTCCTCACCGACGTCCTGGCGCCCGCGGCGCTGATCGCGTTCAGCGACCGGATCGTGGCGCAGATCTCCGTTCCCTTCGCCCTGGATCGCGCCCGGACGGTGCAGGTCGGGGTCAGTATCGGGATCGCGCTGGCGCCCGAGCATGGCACCGACCTGGCGGGCCTGCTCTCCGCAGCCGACGCGGCGCTCTATGCCGCCAAGGCCCTGGGCAAGAGCCGCAGCGCCCTCGCACCCCTGCGCGCGGCGGCCTGACCCGACGTGCAAGCAAGCGGTCGGGTCGGTCCGACTGCAGGGCCCGGCGACAATCCCTCGGGGCCGCGTGGCAAAGACCCAGTGACAAGGGCCGGGTGAGCCCGGCGCCGGAGCGGGCGGGGCGCATCCGTGTCGGTGACCGCGCCCGGCGCGGCGTCGCTGGGCCGGCCGCGGATCGGTTTCCGCCGAGCTTGCGTTACCGTCCATCGCGACGGACCGGGCGGCACTGGCCTGATTCCCCGATGGCGGCACCTGGGAAAGAGAACGAACCATGGGAACGATCGCGGCAACGCTGGCGACCATCGCGGCGTCCACCTATTCCGACACCCTCGCCGGACTTCCCGCGGGCTTCTCGCCCCTCACGGCCCCAGGGCTCACGAACGGCGCTTACGCCAACCAGAACGCGTACGGCGCGGCGGTGACCGGCACGTTCGGCAATCAAGCCGTCGTCGTCCTGAGCTTCCGCGGGAGCGACGACCGGCAGGATTGGATCAACAACCTGCGCGATATCAACGCCGACTACATCAAGTTCTCCCCGCTGATATCCGCCGTCGACAGCTATGCGTCGCAGCACGACGCCACGGTGATCGTCACGGGACACAGTCTCGGCGGCGCCTTGACCCAGGTCTTCATGGCCAATCATCCGGACACCGGAGACGTGGTCTATCAGGCCGCGACCTTCGGCTCTCCCGGCGCCCTGATCGCATCCGCCGCGGATGACCGCATCGTGAACTACCAGATCGCCGACGACCCGGTGCCATATCTGGGGATGTACCGGGCCGAGATCGGGCAGACGGCCAGCGCCGACCCGATCTATGCCGGCACCGTGTCCGTGGGACTGTCCACCGCGATCGGGGACGGGGTCACGCCCCAGGACGTGGCGGCCTCCATCCCGAGCCTGACCGCCGACTACGTCAATCGCGGCACCACGGACTACCTCCCGGGGATCAACGGGACGCAGACCACCCTGACATCGTCGCAGTTCCTTGATGCGGGCAAGTTCCTGAACACCTTCGTGACCTACGGCGCCGAGCACGACGTCTCAGTGTATGTCGCCCGGAGCGGCACCGCGTCCGTGCCCGATCCGGTGATCCGGAGCGCCGCGGCCACGACCGACCAGCCCGATCCGGTGTATCGCTTCTACGACACCAAGACCGGCGATCATTTCTACACCACCAGCGCGGCGGAGAAGGCACAGATCCAGGCCACGCTCCCGGGCTTCACCTTCGAGGGTACGCCGTGGTCCGTCCCGGACGAGAGCGCCGCCACCCACGACGTCTTCCGCTTCTACGATACGAAGACGGGGACCCACTTCTTCACCGACAGCGTGAACGAGCGCGACACCATCCGGGCGAGTCTCCCGAACTACACCTACGAGGGCGTCGCGTTCGAGGCCTACAACGATGCGAACGGCGCGGGGCACATCACCCTGGAGCGCTTCTACAACACGCAGACCGGCCTGCATCACTTTGCGGGCAATGCCGAGGAAGCCGCCGGCATCGTTCAGGGGGCTGCGGGCCCGGGCTGGGTCGACGAGGGCAAGGCCTTCACCGTGCACGTCCCGACGGACGGCCTGCTGCACGCCTGAGCCATCGCCCGTTCCGGCATCCTCGGTCCCGACCGACGCGATGCCGGCGCTCTGGCAGGCCGCAGGGGCGGCGTGACGGTCATCGGGAAGCCCCGGCCTACCTTTATCCGGCGGCTCACGTACGAAGGCCGTGGATCTCGATCGCCTGACGATCGCGGGGCGAGCGGGTGGCTTTGCGCCGCTCGGCTCTGCTGATCTGATGACGACCGCTGGCGCAAGCGCTTGGCGGCCCGATGACGGGGGCGGCCGGAGGCCGTCGGCGTATGTCTGCCCGTGTTCGATCACGACAGGGGCGTGATCGAGCGTGGGGAATACCACGCCGTTGCGAAACGCGTTTCGCCACGTCCCGTCGCGGCACCCGCAGGCGCCTTTTGCCGAGGACGGCCCGGCGCGGTGGAGCGGGTCTCCGAGCCGACCGCCGCCATCGCGGCACGGACGGATCCGGCGATCGACGCGGGCCGACCACCTGTCCGGGACAGGGCTCGACGGGTCCGGGGCGGGGCACGACGCCACGCCGAGCCTGGCCCGGATGGGCGAGCGCAAGACGATCCTCCCGCCGCCGGATCGGAACGCCGCGGCGGACAGGGTCGGCCATGAGCGTGTCGATCACGCGACCCTGTCCGCCTCGAGGATGGCGTCCCGACTTCGACGTTCGCCGGTCGTTCGGGTCTCCATCCGGAACACTTGCGCGCCGCCGATCGAAGAAGCCCGGGACATTCTCGGGCTCCGGCTGCGCCATCATCCGCTCGACTCACTTACGTAATCGGACCGCTCGCATGCGGGGTGGGCGCGTGTTGCAATATCCAGTAAGGATAATTCATGTTCCGCGCGGAAGGGGATTGATAATTCTACTGCCTTCGGTAGCTTCGATTTGATCAGAGACTCAAATTCAATCGGCGCCGGCCGGCGAACCATCCCATCCGAGCTTCAGAACATGAACGAGAACGTCAGCGGTCCCAACAGTCCGGCCGTAACTTCCCCCGCGATCGAAGATCTATTTGTCGCAAAAATTATCGCCTGCTTCGAGTCCTTGGCGGGCTTTTTTGCTCTGATGACGTCTTCAGGCGAGTGGAAGGACGTGACGTCTTATTCGCCGAGGCTGTTGATCGACGGCACGACATCTGATGCGGGCGAAGCGCTGATGCGCCGTCGGGATGGGGCGGCTTGGCAGTACAGGCGCCAAACCGAGGACGAGGCTTTGGAGATCATGAGCCGCGATGCTTGGTAGCGGATCGCTCTCAGGTCACGTCAACGCCCGCATCTGCACTTCCAAGACCGCGCCATGGCCGTTCTCCGATGATCGCCTTCGGCCATCTGCCTGATGCGTCGCGGACGGAGCCCAGGCTCTCGCTCGCGGAGCCGATCGCGGACGCGCGCGCTTCGGGGAGGCTGGCCCGGGCGCCGGCAATCGTTGCGGGCCGGCAATCGTTGCGGGCCGGCAATCGTTGCGGGCCGGCAATCGATGCGGGCCAGGCGTGGCAGGCGAGCGAGGGGGAGGGCGGCGATGGCTCGGACGGCACTTCTCAGCACGCCCGTGAACACCCTCGCACGTCGCTTTCGTAAGCCGAGTTGAAACGGGACTTGAGCGTTTCAACCCGGCTCAGAAAAGTGGTGCCGGTTGCGGGACTTGAACTCGCGACCTACCGCTTACAAGGCGGTTGCTCTACCAGCTGAGCTAAACCGGCGTGCCGTCTTGCGCTACCAGTGCCGTTGGCCCCGCGCAAGCCCGCGTGGCGTTCCGGTGCCGGATCGTCGGGCGTCAGGCGGCGCGATCGTCGAGGCGGCGGGTATCGGCGAAGATGCGGCCGTCCGGGAAGCGGTAGCGGATGGTCTCCGTGAGGCGTCCCTGGGCGCGGACATCGATGGCGGCCGGGCAGGTGAGCTGGTCCTGCACCGCCATGGCTTCGACCGCCGTAATCGGGACGTCGCGATCCCCGCCGAGCTGGCGCCACCACTGGACCGCCTTCTCGCGCGGGTAACCGACCTGCCCGAGGCCGACCACGATCCGGTGGTGCCGGCCGTCGCGGAGGTGGAACGTGACCGCGAGGTCTTCCGCGGAACCGGAGCCGGCGCGGCTGGCGAAGGTCCAGCCGGCGACGGCCTGCCAGGCCGATTCGGCGCGGACGGGCATCGGCCGGGAGAGGATCGGATGGGCGTCGTCGGCGGAGGCCTCGTGGCTCGGGTCACCCATGTCCGCCTCGGGCTCGACCCAGCAGGCCTCGCAGGTGCTGGCATTGAGGGCAATCAGCGCGCCGCAGCCCGGGCAGGGCTTCGCCCGGATCTCGCCCTCGCGGCCACGAATCGCGGCGGCGCTGCGCGCGGTGACGATGTCAACCGGGCCGTGCATGCGGACGAGGCCGGCATAGTCGAGGATCAGGGCATCCGCCTTGTCCGGGGCCCGGCGCAGGGCGCGACCGACCTGCTGCACGTAGAGCCCGGTGCTCTGGGTCGGCCGCAGCAGGGCGACGAGGTCGACCTCCGGCACGTTGAAGCCGGTGGCGAGGACGCCGACGGAGGTCAGGCAGCGGATCCGGCCCTCGCGGAACGCCCGGACGATGCGGTCCCGCGCCCGCTTGGGCGTCTCGCCCGAGAGGGTCTCGCAGGTGTGGCCCTCGGCCCGGATGGCGTCGCGCACCGCCGTGGCGTGGGCGACGCCGGCGCAGAAGGCGAGCCAGGCCCGGCGGCCCTGCCCGTAGCCGACCATCTCCTCCACCGCCGCGCGGGTGATCCAGTCCTGGTTGACGGCCGCCTCCAGGGCGCTCGGGATGTAGTCGCCCCCGCGCCGCGGCACGCCCGTGACGTCGAGGGTCGTGGCGGTGGCCTTGGAGATGAGCGGCGCGAGGTAGCCCTGATGGATCAGGTCGCCGACATTGGCCTCGTAGACGATGGCTTCGAAGAGCCGGCCCGGGCCCTCGTCCAGGCGCCCGCTGTCGAGGCGGTAGGGCGTGGCGGTCAGGCCGACCACGCGCAGGTCCGGACGCTCGGCGCGCAGGGCGGCCAGGAAGCGGCCGTAGCGGGTCTCGGCGTCGCGGGGGATGAGATGGGCTTCGTCCACGACCACGAGGTCGAAGGCGTCGAGGTCGCGGGTCCGGTTCCAGATCGACTGGATCCCGCAGAACAGCACCTGCGCGCCGGCATCGCGTCGGCCGAGGCCGGCGGAGTAGATGCCCGCCGGTGCCGCCGGCCAGAGCGCCAGGAGTTCGCGGTGGTTCTGCGCGATGAGTTCGCGGCTGTGGGTGACGACGACGATGCGATGGCGGGGCGCGCGATCGAGCATCTCCCGCACCAGGGCGGCGATCACCAGCGACTTGCCGGCACCGGTGGGCAGGACGATGAGGCCGGGGCCTTCTTGCCGAGCCCAGGACGCGTAGAGGGCGTCGAGGCTGGCGCGCTGATAGGGGCGAAGATCCATTGGCGGCGCTTCTAGCGCCTGTCGCCTCCGGCGTCCGTGGCCAATCTGCCGCGCGCCCGGGCCGTCGCGGCTCCGAGGCCCCCATGGCGCGCCCGGGCCACCCCGCTCCCCCACGGCCACGCCCGCCGAGGGGTGTCGCTCGGGTGGGGGGACCGTTGGGTGGGGGGATGTCCCGGTCCGGACCGGGGACGATTCCGACGGTCGGATCGAACCGTGTCGGCGCCGTCGGCCGTCACGCGGGGCGAGTCCGGCGAAGAGGCTCCGCCGGACTCGCCCCTGGGATCGCAGGCCGGACTCAGGCGGCCGCGAGGGCCGCCGCCATCTTCTGCGCGAAGGCGACGGGATCCCGCGGCGTGTCGCCGTCCTGGACCCGGGCGAGGTCGAGGAGCGTCCCGGCCGCCTCGGTGATCGCTTCCTGCGCCTCGACCTTGGCGCTGAGCGCGCGGATCAGGGGATGGCGCGGATTGATCTCCAGGACCGGCATGCCGCCACCGCCCCGGCCAGCCCGGCGCAGGAGCCGCTGCATCTGCAGGTCCGGGCCGTGGCCCGAGGCGGAGAGCACCACGGCACTCTCGACCAGACGGTCGGTGGCACGCACGTCGGAGACGTCGGGGCCGAGGGCCTCCTTGAGGGCCGCGACCAGGGCCTCGACGGGGGCCGGAGCCTCTTCGCCCTCGGGCGTTTCGCCCGCGAACTTCGAGAGGTCGACGGCGCCCTGGGTGACCGAGCGCAGGGGCTTGTCGTCGAAGCGGGCCATGGCCTCGGGCCAGAAGGCGTCGACGTGGTCGGAGAGCAGCAGCACCTCGATGCCGCGGGCGCGGAAGCCCTCGAGCTGGGGCGAGCGCTTCAGGGCGTCGGCATCGTCGGCGACGAGGTAGTAGATCGCTTCCTGCCCGTCCTTCATCCGCGAGACGTACTCGGGCAGGGAGGTCCAGCCCTCGACGGCGGAGGAGTGGAAGCGCAGGAGCGGCGCGATCTCGGCGCGGCGCTCGTGATCCTCGTAGATGCCTTCCTTGAGGACGGGGCCGAAATTCTCCCAGAACGGGCGGTAGCCCTCGGCGTCCTTGGCCCGGGTGGTCAGCTCGGAGAGCACGCGGCCGGTGACGGCGCGGCGGATCTTGGTGAGCACCGGCGTCGCCTGCAGCATCTCGCGGGAGACGTTGAGGGGGAGGTCCTCGGTGTCGACCACGCCCTGGACGAAGCGCAGCCAGGAGGGGAGGAGCTCCGCCTCGTCGGTGATGAACATGCGCCGGACGTGCAGGCGCACCTTGCTGGCGCGATCGCCCTCCACCGCCTGGAACGGCTTCATGCCGGGCACGAACAGCAGGGCGGAGAATTCCAGCGCGCCTTCCGCGCGCCAGTGCAGCGTCGCCCAGGGCTCGTCGAAGTTCATGCCGACGTGGCGGTAGAACGCGGTGTACTGCTCCGGCGTGACCTCGGATTTGGCCTTGCGCCACAGGGCCGTGCCCTGGTTGGCGTTCTCCTCCTGGCCGTCCTCGCCGCGGATCGCGATCGGCACGGTGATGTGGTCGGCCCATTTGCGCACGACGTGGTCGAGCCGGTAGCTCTCCAGGTACTCGTCGGCATCCGCCTTGAGGTGCAGGACGATGTCGGTGCCGGGCTCCGCACGGGTGGCGGGCTCGAGGGTGTAGCTGCCCTGGCCCTCGGAGGCCCAGGTCCAGGCCTCCTCGGAGCCGGCCCGGCGCGAGGTCACGGTGACCCGGTCGGCGACCATGAAGGCGGAGTAGAAGCCGACGCCGAACTGGCCGATCAGGCTCGGCTTGTCCTCGGGCTTGATGTCGGCGGCATTCTTGGCGTCGCCGAGGGCCTGGCTGAAGGCGCGGGTGCCCGAGCGGGCGATGGTGCCGAGGTTCTGGGCCAGCTCCGACTTCGTCATGCCGAGGCCGGCATCGCTGATGGTCAGGGTGCGGGCCGCCTTGTCCGGGACGAGGCGGACCTTGGCATCGGCGGGCAGCGCGGAGGCCTGATCGGTCAGCGCCTCAAAGCGGCGCCGGTCCATGGCGTCGGCGGCGTTGGCCACCAGCTCGCGCAGGAAGATCTCGCGGTCGGAATAGAGGGCATGGACCACGAGGTCCAACAGACGCCCGACCTCGGCACCGAATTCGTGCCGTTCCACGGTGTCGCTCAAGGGAACGCCTCCTGATGTCGAAGAAAGAATGAAGCGTGGGCGATATGCCGTCGCGTTCCGGCGAATTCAATGGCGGCCAAGGTTCGGAGGCGACGGGGCGGGCCGGCCATTCGGGGCGGAGGGGAAGAGGCATGCGCGGCGCGCAAGCCCGATTTCCCGCTGCCGGCGCGCAACCTTCGCGGGTCTCGGGCGTAGCCGTGCCTTCACGACACGAGACGTCCACCCCCCACGATCGCCGGGAGGCCCGAGATGGAACCGATGAAGCCGATGGAACCGATGAAGCCCATGGAACCCATGAAGCCCATGGAGCCGATGAAGGGATCCGATCCCTGGTGGCCACAGGAACTGGGGCAGCCCTCCACCAGCGGCGGCCAGAACGACATGCGCTACGCGTTCTTCCCCGACAAGCACCGCCTGCTGATCGAGCGGGACGGCAAGCGGACGACCTATGACAGCGGCGATCACCGGATCAGCGGCGTCTCGCAGTCGAACGGACGCGCGCCGACCTTCTCGAGCCAGAACGGCGACGTCGCCGTGGACGACCTCAAGGTCGTCGACTGATCCGGGCTCGCCGCCGGGGCTCGGCCGACGGGCGCGGGACCCGGCGGCCGCGCCGCGCGGGACGCCGGCTTCAGGCCACCGCCCGGGCGGTCTCGCTGTTGCCGCGCGACCAGCGCTCGATCGCCCTGGGGACTTCGGAGGCCGGGCTCGGCTTGGCGAAGAAGTAGCCCTGGCCCTCGTCGCAGCCCTCGCTACGCAGACGATCGAACTGCGCCTCCGTCTCGATTCCCTCGGCGGTGGTGCGCATGCCGAGGCTGAGGCCGAGGCCGATCACGGCCCGGACGATGAGCCCGGAATCCGTCTTGTTGGTGATGTCGCGGACGAAGGACTGGTCGATCTTGATCTTGTCGAAGGGGAAGCTGCGCAGGTAGCTCAGGGACGAGTAGCCGGTGCCGAAATCGTCCATGGCGATCCGCACGCCCAGGCGGCGCAGGGCATAGAGCGTCGCCAGGGTCGCGAGGTTGTCCTTGAGGAGCACCGATTCGGTGATCTCGAGTTCGAGCCGTCCCGGCGGCAGGCGGCTCTGCGTCAGGGCTTGGCGGACGGCCTCGACGATGACTTCGTCGCGGAACTGCACCGCCGAGACGTTCACCGCGACCTTCAGGCCATCGGGCCAGCGCATCGCCTCGGTGCAGGCGGTGGTGAGGCACCAGGCGCCGAGCGGCACGATGAGACCGATCTCCTCGGCGACCGCGATGAATTCGCCCGGCGGAACGAGGCCGCGCACGGGGTGGCGCCAGCGTACCAGGGCCTCGAAGCCGCCGATGCGCCGAGCGCGGAAGTCGTAGATCGGCTGGTAGTGCAGCTCGAATTCCTGGCGCGCCAGGGCTTCGCGCAGGTCGAGTTCGAGGGCGCGACGGGCCTGGAGGCTGACATCCATCTCCGCCTCGAAGAAGCGCCAGGTTCCGCGCCCGTCCGCCTTGGCGCGGTAGAGCGCGACGTCGGCATTCTTGAGGAGCTTGTCGCAGGTGGTGCCGTCGCCGGGCGCGAAGCAGATGCCGATGCTGACGCCGACGCTCGCGCGGTGGCCGTCGAGGTCGTAGGGCGCGCTGACCACCTCGACGATCCGCCGGGCCAGCACGGCGGCTTCCTGGGGCTGCTCGGCCTGTGACAGGATGATCGCGAACTCGTCGCCGCCGAGGCGGGCGACGGTGTCGACCTCGCGGACGCAGGCACGCAGGCGGTCCGCGACCGCGCGCAGCAAGGCGTCGCCGACGGGGTGGCCGAGGGTGTCGTTGACTTCCTTGAAGCGGTCGAGGTCGAGGCAGAGCACCGCGAACGGGCTGCCGCGTCCGAGATGGGCGACCGCTTCCTCGATCCGCTCGCCGAACATCGCCCGGTTCGGCAGGCCCGTGAGCACGTCGTGCCGGGCCATGAAGGCGATGCGGGCATCCGCTTCGCGGCGCTCGGTGACGTCCTCGTAGGTCGCCACGAGGCCGCCGCCCCGCACCGCCTTGTGCGAGACCGCGACCACGCGCCCGTCGCCGAGGTGGAGGAAGTCGGAATCGACCGCGCCGCCGCTGGCGGTCTCGGCCTGGGCCAGCGCGAAGGCATCGGGCTCGGGCTGCGGGTAGTCGCCGCGCGCGGCGCTGAGCCCCGCGACGTCGCGATAGGACAGGCCGAGGGGAAGCTGCCCGGGCGCGAGGCCGAAGATCTCGCAGTAGCGCCGGTTCACGACGGTGAGGCAGCCGTCGGCGTCAAAGAGGCAGAGGCCCTGGGACATGTTGTCGAGGGCGGTGTCGAGGCGCAGGTTGGTGGCCTGCAGGATGGATTCCTGCTCCTTCAGCAGCGTGATGTCGCTGCAGACCGCGATGAAGCCGCCCGTGCGCGTGGCGCTCCGGCTGATCCGAAGCCAGCGGCCGTCGCCGAGGCGC
This sequence comes from Methylobacterium sp. Leaf125, assembly GCF_001423085.1. GTDB lineage: Bacteria > Pseudomonadota > Alphaproteobacteria > Rhizobiales > Beijerinckiaceae > Methylobacterium. The sequence continues at coordinate 664,052 of NZ_LMNU01000001.1, forward strand.
AGCTCGCTGCGCTCGTCGGTCGTGGCGAGGAGCGCCTGGGCCAGGCTGCCCGGACCGGTCTCGCCCGCCGCGAGGGCGGCGATCGTGGCGCCCGCGGGCCGGGCGCCGGCGGCGAATCCGAGGTAGTCTTCGGCCTGGCTGTTGGTGAGGCTGATCCGCCCGGCCTCGTCGACGACCACGATTCCCTCCCGGGAGGTCTCCAGGGCATCGGCGAGGCGGTCCTCGGCGGAGATCCGCTGCGCGACCTCCTTCTCCATCGCGTGGCGGATGTTGTCGCGCATGGTGCCCATGGCCGACAGAAGCGTGCCGACCTCATCGGCCCCGCCGGCCGGCATCGTGCCGCTGAGGTCGCCGCCCGCGATGCGGGTGGCGGCCTGCGAGGCATCGGCGAGCGGCCCCATGATGCGGCGCGCCAGGCAGAAGGCGACGGTGCCGGAGAGCAGCACGGCGATCAGGGTGCCAAGGAGGTTGAGCCGGGTCTCGCGGGCCACGATGGCGCGGGCCTGCTGGCGATAGATGAAGCCGTCGCCGGCCGTATAGTTGATGAACAGATCGAAGTTTTCCTCCGCCACCGCCGCGTGCCGGTCGAGCTCCGCATAGGCGGCCTCGCTCCGGCCGAAATCGGTGATCCTGGCACGGGCCTCCGTCCACGCGGAGACCGCGCGCTCGGCCGCCTGCGCCGCGCGGGTCGCCCGCTCCGACTGGGCGCGCTCCACGGCGATCTCGAGATCCTCGGCGAGGAGGCGCTGCAGGCTGGCGAGGCGCTCGTCGAGGCTGGTGCGGGCCGACGGATCGGTGACCATCCAGCGTCGCGCCTCGGCCGTGCGCATGCCGGCGAAGTCGGTGGCGGCGGCCCGGGCATAATTGATGGACATCAGCGACCGGTCGAAGGTCTGGCTGACGAGTTCGTCGGCGCGGCGGATGCTCGACGCCGCGGAAAGCCCGAGCGCCCCCGTGATGGCGCTCATCACGAGGAACGCGATCACGATCCGCCCCCGGATCGTGCCGAGCATCGCGGCGACGGCGTCCATCAGGCGCCGGCCGGGACGCGCCCGCGATGTCATCGGGTCTTCGGGCGATGTCATTCAGCCTTGTCCCGTCCCACCACCGCAGCAGGATGGCCGAAAGACGTTAAGGCTATCTTGAGATCGGGCCGGCAGGTTATCCGCTTAACCGGACTTTCACCGAGGCATGTTATGGTTGCGCAGGTTGAGAGTCTCCTAAGCATCGAGACTGTTCGTCGTGATTCGGCAGCAGCTCGTTTCGATCCTGATCGTCGTTGGACACACGGAATACGGATGCGGCCCTCGACAATTGCTTGCGTGGCCTTCGGGCTCGTCGGTGCCGTGAGCGGTGGGCTCGCCTGGGCCACCGGCGGTGCGCCCAGCCTGCACGTGTCCCAGAAGGGGCGCGCCTTTCAGCCCAACGCCCTCACGGTTCCGCGCGGCGCCAGCGTGGAGATCGTCAACGACGATGGCGATCTGCTTCACCACGTCTACATCGACGCGCCGAACTTCACCTTCGATTCCGGAGACCTGAAGCCCGGAAGCCGGACCCAGGTCGTCTTCGACGTGCCCGGGACCTTCGCCGTCCTGTGCGGAATCCATCCGAAGATGAAGCTCACCGTCCGGGTCGACGGCCGCTGACATCCGGCGTGATCGACCGTCTTCCGATTCGTGGGCCGCACGGGCTCGCGTCGGGGCCGCCCGCTGCGCGTCCCGTCGTCCCCGCGCGGCGCGCCGGCGACCCTCAGAGCAGGGTCGACCCCTGCAGCACGGCGTGGGCGCCGTAGTAGAGGCCGATGAAGGCCGCCAGGGCCGCCCCGTAGCCCACGGGCGTGAGGGCGAGGTTGCGGAGGCGATAGGGCGATGCGGCGTTGTCGGCCGCGAGGGCCACCATCGCGACGATGATCGGCGCGTGGCCGATGGCGTCGACCTTGCCGAACTCGAAGACCGCCGAGATGAAGGTGGCGGCCAGCAGGATCGCGGCGACCCGGCGGACCAGCGGCGTGCAGACCAGTGCGAACGCCAGGGCGAATTCCACCGCGCCGGCCGCCTTCATGAAGTACTCGCCCGTGAAGCCGAGCGTCATCGCCGGATGCTCGATGAAGAGCGGGAACGACCATTGCGGATAGGCCCACTTCTCGACGGAGGCCCACATCAGCGTGATGGCGGCGGTGTAGCGCACGATGTCGAGGGGGCGGAGGCCGCCGGGCAGGGAGCGGCCGAGGCCGGTCAGCGCGCAATAGGCCGCGACCCCGAGGAAGACCGGGTAATCCGCGAGGTGGAAGGCGCCGTACTGGACCAGGGCGGTCGTGAACAGGACGACGATGCCGAGGGCCGAGAGCGGCATGGTTCGCCGCCACAGGAAGCCGGCCGCGATGGCGAGCTGGAACCACGGGAGCGCGGTGCTGGTCGTCTTCAGCTCGGGCGTCAGGATGATGCCGCCGAGCGTCCAGAGCGCGACGAAGAATCCGCCCAGAACCGCACGGAACAGGAGTTCGGTGTTCTCGCGTGCCCAGGCCGTGGTCCGGTCGAGGGATCGGATGAGTGCTGCCCCCAGCACCGTTCCCTCGAGAAGACCGCCCACCATCAGGGCCAACACGGAGAGGCCGACCAGCTTCTCGAAATCCGAGCACAGGACCTCGCCGAGGTCGCGGGGCGCGCCGACGAGGTCGTAGGCGCAGAACCATTTCACATGCGCCAGCGCGGAACTGGAGCCCGCGACCGTGAGGACAGCCGTCATCACCATGACTGCGGCGCGGGGCAGCCAACGTCTTCCGGGGAGCATGGAGGGAAGCCCTGTTCACGACACCGGCGCGGGGGCTTGCCGGCGCGATGAAAACTACGCGCCTTCGCTGGTTTGCGGAAGGAACTTGTTAACAGACCTTTCCAAATGGTTAACCTGTTGCTTGCGGGCATCGGCCGTGATCCCGGTCTGACCGGTCGAATGCACGATGGCCGTGTAACCGTTCGGTGACGATGCCGTCGGAAAGCCTGCGCACGGACATGGTCCGCTCATCCGCTCAGGGCTAAGTCGGGGAACGCCCCGCTTCGACCCGAAGAGCCCGATGATCGCGACCCTGAGCCTGTCGAGCCTGATGGTGGGGACCGGCCTGTCCTACGCGGCGACGCGCGCGCCGAGCCGGGCGGACGCCCTCGAACGCTGGTCCGGGCGGCTTCTCCTCGGCGGGCTCGGCCTCCTCGGGGCCGGTCTGCCGCTCTTCCGCTGACGCGCGTATCCACCCCGGGAGCGTCCCTGGCGAAGGCCGATCCTTCAGTTGAGACGGGGCGGACCCTTGAGGCTGGCCGTACTGTCGGCGCTCAGGGTCTTCAGGAACGCGATCAGGTCGCGCTTCTCGGCGTCGGTCAGCCCCAGCGGCTTGATCGCGGGCGAGCGGCTCGGCCGGGCGATCCCGCCGCGATCGTAGAGGTCGATCACCTCGCGCAGGGAGGCCAGCGAGCCGTCATGCATGTAGGGTCCGCGCTCCGCGACGTCCCGCAGGGTCGGAGTCTTGAACGCGTAGCGCAGCTGCACCGAATCCGGGAAGAATGCGGCCCGTCCCACATCCGCCCCGGTGCCGACGCCGATGTCGTGGAAGGATCCGTCCGTGAACGTCCAGCCCGAATGGCAGCCGGCGCACTGCGCCTTGCCGTTGAAGAGTGCGAACCCGGCCTTCGCATTCGGGCCGATGGCGCGAGCGTCGCCCGCGACCCAGCGATCGAACGGCGCCTCGCCGGAGACGATGGAGCGCTCGAAGGTCGCCAGCGCCAGCTCGACGGTCCGCCGACTGATCGCCTCCTCCGGGCCGCCCGCCGCGGAGCGTTCGGGGAACGCCGCCACGAAGGCGCGGACGTAGCCGGGATCGGCTCTCAGCCGTGCGAGCAAGGTCGCCTCCGGCAGGTTCATCGCGCTGGCGCTGGTGATCGGCGTGAAGGCGACGTTCTCGAGGTCGTGGAATTTGCCGTCCCAGCCGAGGATCGGGTTCTGGGCCACGTCGAGCAGGGTCGGCGTGCGCACCTTCATCGTCGCGCCGGTCTCGCCGATGCCGCGGGGGCGGCCGTCGCTCCACGACTGGGTCGGAAGGTGGCAGCTGGCGCAGCTCATGGTGCGCTCGCCCGAGAGGAGCGTATCGAAGAACAGGCGCTCTCCGAGGGCGGCCTTGGCCGGGCTGTAGGGATTTTCGGGTGGGTGGACCACCTCGTCGACGCGCCGATAGGCCTCGCGCAGCGCCGACAGCTCGGCCTGCAGCGTGCTGACATCCGCCTGTTCCGGCTCGCCGGCACCCGAGGTGCGTAATCCGAGCCCCGATGCCGCGAGGGCAATCAGGGCAACGCCGGCAAGCGCGGCGCTCACCCGTCTGCGCATCGCGATCTCCTGATCCGCTCAGCGCTAGTGCGGATCCGTTAACGAAGTCTCACGCGAGGCCGCCCCGGCCCATATGCCGCAGGCGCGAACCGGCACTGATTGGCGCGAACGTTGCTTAGGCCGCTCCAGCCAGCAATGGCTGCGAATCCCGTCAGGTGTCCTGGGATGTCGCATCGCTTCAGGACGAGAGGCTCGGAATGACGAAATACAAACTCGAGTATATTTGGCTCGACGGCTACACTCCGGTGCCGAACCTTCGCGGTAAGACCCAGATCAAGGAATTCGACGCGTTCCCGACCCTTGAACAGCTTCCGCTTTGGGGCTTCGATGGCAGCTCGACGATGCAGGCCGAAGGCGGCAGCTCCGATTGCATGTTGAAGCCCGTGCGCCACTTCCCCGATTCCACGCGCAAGAACGGCGTGCTGGTGATGTGCGAAGTCATGATGCCGGATGGCGTCACCCCGCACGCCTCCAACAAGCGCGCCACCATCCTGGACGACGATGGCGCCTGGTTCGGCTTCGAGCAGGAGTACTTCTTCTACAAGGACGGCCGTCCCCTCGGCTTCCCCGCCTCCGGCTACCCCGCTCCGCAGGGGCCGTATTACTGCGGTGTCGGCTACAAGGAAGTCGGCAGCATCGCGCGCAAGATCGTCGAGCAGCATCTCGATCTCTGCCTCGATGCCGGCATCAACCACGAGGGCATCAACGCCGAGGTGGCCAAGGGCCAGTGGGAGTTCCAGATCTTCGGCAAGGGCTCCAAGAAGGCCGCCGACGAGATGTGGGTCGCCCGCTACCTGCTGCAGCGCCTGTGCGAGACCTACGAGATCGACGTCGAGTACCATTGCAAGCCGCTCGGCGCGACGGACTGGAACGGCTCGGGCATGCACGCCAACTTCTCGACCGAGCACATGCGCACGGTCGGCGGCAAGGCGTATTTCGAAGCCCTGATGGCGGCCTTCAAGGAGAACCTCGACGACCACATCGCCGTCTACGGCCCCGACAACCACATGCGCCTGACGGGCAAGCACGAGACGGCGGCGATCGACCAGTTCAGCTACGGCGTCGCCGATCGCGGCGCCTCGATCCGCGTGCCGCACAGCTTCGTCAACAATGCGTACAAGGGCTACCTGGAAGATCGCCGTCCCAACAGCCAGGGGGACCCCTACCAGATCGCCTCGCAGATCCTGAAGACCATCTCCTCGGTTCCGACCGAGACCAGCCAGCAGGCGGCCGCCTAAGTTCTAGGCAGTTTTCCGTCTCATTTGCCGAGAGACTAGGCAGGGCCCGCCGCGTTCCGCGCGGCGGGCCCTTCTTTTTGCCTGTTCGGATGGCAGGGCGATCCAGGCCGCGAGGCTCGCGGCCATCAGGCCCCGAAGATCGACCAGCCCAGCCGCTTGGTCAGCATCTCCAGGGCGATCCGTCCGAGATGGGAATTGCCCGAGGCGTCGAGGCCGGGCGACCACACGGCGATCGAGGCCTTGCCCGGCGCGATCGCCAGGATGCCGCCGCCGACGCCGCTCTTGCCCGGAAGTCCCACCCGATAGGCGAACTCCCCCGAGCCGTCGTAGTGCCCGCAGGTCAGCATCACCGCGTTGATGCGGCGCGCCCGCTCGGGTGACACCACGGACAACCCCGTCAGGGGGTTGCGCCCCGAATGTGCGAGGAAGCGGCCCGCCTGGGCGAGCTGTCGGCAGGACATGCTGATGGCGCAGTGATGGAAGTAGACGCCCAGGGTGAAGTCGACCGGATTGTCGAGCACCCCGAAGGATTTCATGTAGTGGGCGAGGGCCATGTTGCGGAAACCCGTCCGCAACTCGGAGGCGGCCACCGCCTCGTCGATGGCGATGCTGGAATCCTGCGCCAGGAACTGCATGAAGCGAAGGATCTCGCCGATGGCCTCACGCGGCTGGTGTCCGGACAGGATCAGGTCCGTGACCGCGATCGCCCCGGCATTGATGAACGGATTGCGCGGGATGCCGCGCTCGCGCTCCAACTGGACGATGGAGTTGAAGGGGCTGCCCGAAGGTTCGCGCCCGACGCGCCGCCAGAGCCGGTCGCCGGCCATGCCGAGGGCCAGGGTCAGGGTGAAGACCTTGGAGATGCTCTGGATCGAGAAGGGTTCGTCGCTGTCGCCGCCGGCCGCGATCCGCCCCTCGGCATCGATCACCACCAGGCCGAAGGCCCTGGCATCGGCGCCGGCGAGTTCGGGGATGTAGGTCGCCACCTCGCCCCGGTCCGGCCGCGCCCGCATCTCGTCGGCGATCTCGCGAACGACACGGTCGAGATCGGGCACGTCGAGGCTCATGGGCGCTTCCGGCTGGCTGGAACGAGGGTTCGGCGACGCGCGCAAACCCCGGGCCATGCCGGTATCAGGCCTCGGTCGGAAGGGCACGGCGGGGCTGGGCCCCGAGGCTCGACGCTGTCGCCGTATTGTTCAGCTTGGCGACAGGATTGTGCGACTATAGAACCATAACGGCGAAGCTTCGTTGATGTATCGCATTTGTTTCTGACTGTTTCTATTTAATGCTCTTGGTCTTTCGCCTGCATTCGGCAGCTTAAGATCAGATGAATGCTTTTTTCAGAGGTCGTTAAATCGCGCAGCCGTAGCACGGCCGCCGAAATGACGGCGCTCCGGACTCTCCGGCCGCGGCCGTCGAGCGATGAGCAGCAATGAGCATTGATTCGAGCGACCCGCATCGCAGCACAGATCCCGGCGATCTCTCCCTCGCCACGCCGTCGGTGGCGTCCCGCGGGGCCGCGGAGACATCGGAAACGATGACGGTTGCGTGCGCCGAGGCCGGCGCATCCGCGGTCGCACGCGCGCACGTTTCGGACATCGCGCCGACCCCGTCGTTCCGGGCCCGCGAAGGCGAGGTCCGCATGACCGTGGAGGCCCGCCGGCGCATCGGACGAAACCTGCGCCTCCTCTATGCCGAGGTGCTGGATCAGCCGCTCCCCGACCGCTTCGACGCCCTCCTCGCCGATCTGGCCGCCCGCAGCACCACGCGAGGATCCTCATGACCAACGCGATGTCCCTTCCGGTCGGCACGCCGCAGGGCGCCGATGACGAGATGCGCGAACTCCTGCTCGGTGCGATTCCGGCCCTGCGGGCCTTCGCGTTCTCGCTGACCTACGATCTCGACCGCAGCGACGACCTCGTCCAGGACACCCTGGTGCGGGCCTGGACCAAGGCCGACAGTTTCACCCGGGGCACCAACCTGACGGCCTGGCTGTTCACCATCCTGCGCAACCTGTTCTATTCCGAGCAGCGCAAGCGCAAGCGCGAGGTGGAGGATGCCGACGGGGCGCTGGCCGGGCGCCTGACGAGCCTGCCCGAGCAGGAGATCCGGGTGGAGATGCGCGAGTTCCAGGAGGCCCTGAACGACTTGCCGTTCAGCCAACGCGAGGCCCTGGTGCTCGTGGGGGCGCAGAACTTCACCTACGAGGAGGCGGCGGAGATCTGCGGCGTCGCCGTGGGCACCATGAAGAGCCGTGTCAGCCGCGCGCGCGGACGGCTCATCGAGAGCCTCGGGATGAACGGCACCGACGAGATCGGCGCCGATGCGTTCACGCGGGCGGCCCTGGGGCCGCCGCCCGGTTGAGCGGCATCGCCGCTCGGGGGCATCAGCGTGAGCCGGACGCCTCGGGCGCCCGGCTCGGGTTCAGATCAGGGCGGCTCGCACCGCGCGGGCGATCTCGGCGGGCGGGGTATCGTTCCGGTCGCCCAGGAGGCGCCGGCCCGAGGCGATCACCTGCAGGGCTTCGCGGCTGCTGCCGTCGCGCAGGGCCACCGCTTCGAGGTCACGCAGATACTCGATCACGCCCTCTCGGGCCTTGCTGTCGCGGGTCAGCACCGGCTCGACCCGCGACGTGACGTCGTTCGCCACCGAGGCCCAGAATGCGGCCGGTCCGGCGGAATTCTCGTGCATCGTCTCGCTTCCCTGACGTGTGTGGTCGCGCAGGGGTCGACGACCCATTGCCGATGCGGGGCAATCCGCCCCAACGCGCACCGGCATCGGTCCGGCCCCGCACTGGGTTAGCAAGACGGAAGCGGAGCCTTAAATAACTTGGATCAAGACGGCGTCAAAAAGACCATTGGCTGATGATTTTGTAATTTCGAAGTTTTTCACCTGCGATCTATAAGTTGTAATGCAGTCTTCGCCGGATCTCGGTCTCGGGAACACCGGGCGCGGCTAGCGGGTTCTCGGGTCATGCTCGGATGGTCCCGTAGCGGCCGGTGGCGATCGCGAGGTGCACCCCTCGGATCCCGATCGTCCGGCGGAACGCGGCCGGGCCGGGGTCGCCCCCAGAGGCAGACCCCTTCGATTTCGCACGAAACGCCAAGGGAGGCATCCATGGGCCTGTTCACCCGCGATATCAAAACCCTCGACGACCTCTTCGTCCACACGCTCCAAGATATCTATTACGCGGAGAACCAGATCACGAAGGCGCTGCCCAAGATGATCGCCAAGGCGACGCATCCGGAACTGAAGCAGGGCTTCGAGACCCACCTGCGCCAGACCGAGAACCAGATCCTGCGCCTGGAGAAGGTCTTCCAGATGCACGGCCACAGCCCCAAGGCGGTGACCTGTCCGGCGATCAACGGCATCATCGAGGAGGCGAACGAAGTGGCCGGCGAGATCGCCGACAAGGATGTGCTGGACGCGGCCCTCGTGGCCTCGGCCCAGGCGGTGGAGCACTACGAGATCACCCGCTACGGCACGCTGATCGCCTGGGCCAAGCGCCTCGGACGGGACGATTGTGCCGGCGTGCTCCAGCAGAACCTCGACGAGGAGAAGGCCACCGACCACCTGCTCACCGCCATGGCGGAGCGTCAGATCAACCAGCGCGCCGCCTGAGTCCGACTGCGCGGCGCACGGAGGGCCTTGCGCTGATCGGAGCCGTTGCTTTTTGGGTCGCGTCCCGCGCACCCTGATGCGGCCCGGTCGTCCGTCCGCGGCGGATCGAGATTCCCCGACGAGAGGCCCATGGCCCGCAAGCGTGCGCGACCGACCAACGAGATTCTGCTGGAGGCGGCGGTCCGTCTCGGCCTGCCGCCCCGGAGCGTCGAGGTGGAGGCCCTGCGCCTTCATCTCGGCCTGCCGGATTACGGCGGTCTCGTCGAGGATTCGGTGGTCGCCAAGGCCCTGCGCGAACTGAAGGCGCGGCGCGCCTTCGCGGAGGGCGGCGTCGCGGCTGTCAGGAAGGCGATTCCCAGCCTGCGCGCCGCGGTGATGCGGGACGGCAGCATCGCCTGGACCATCCGGACCGTGATCCCTGTCCTCGATGGCGGGCGCCTCGACCTGCGGATCGACGCGAAGCCCGAGACGGGCGTCGCCGGCATCCTGTCCGGCATGGCCCATCGCAACGATCCGAACTGGCGCCTCGAGGATCTCCGGGCTGCCGTCGCCGAGGCGGGGCTGCAGACGGCCAAGTCCCTGCGGCGCGCCGTGGAGCGCCTGCGTGATCAGGTCGCCGAGGACCTGCGCGCGGTGGGCGCCGATGCCGCCACCTATATCGACCATCTCGACCGTTCGCTGCGCTCGCGCGCCTTCCTCCTCTCGCCCAACCTGAACCAGTCGCTCACCGACACCCTGAAGGGGGTCCGCGCCCGCGCCCGCACCGTGGCGCGGGAGGATTCCCGCCTGCGCCGCCTGCGCGACCAGGTCGGCTTCGGCGCCTACATCGAGAAGTTCACCGCGGCCCGGCGCCTCGGCCGGCGCCTCATCTTCCACATGGGCCCGACCAATTCCGGCAAGACCTACGCGGCCCTTGAGATGCTGCGGGCGGCCGAGACCGGCACCTACCTCGCACCCCTGCGTCTCCTCGCGCTGGAGAACTACGAGGCCCTGGCCGAGCGCGGCCTGCGCGCCGGCATGGTCACGGGCGAGGAGACGCTGGGCGACCTCAACCCGACCCACACCGCCCGCACCATCGAGACCGCCGACCTCACGCGGCCCGTCGACGTCGCGGTGATCGACGAGATCCAGATGATCGCCGATCCCGATCGGGGCTGGGCCTGGACCAACGCCCTGTTCGGCGTCGCCGCCCGCACCGTGGTGGTCTGCGGCTCGGACGATGCGCTGGCCGCGGTGCGCCGCGCCGCGGAGGCGGCCAACGAGTCCCTCGAAGTGATCACCTTCGTGCGCAAGACGCCGCTGGTGCTGCAGGATACGCCCGTTCCCATCGAGAAGGTGATGCCGGGCGATGCGGTGGTCGCCTTCTCGCGCCGGGCCGTCCATGAGAACCGCGAGATCCTGGTGGCGGCCGGGCACCGGGTGGCCACGATCTACGGGGCGCTCTCGCCCGAGGTGCGGCGCGCGGAGGCCGCGCGCTTCCGGGCCGGCGAGGCCGACGTCCTCGTCACCACCGACGCCATTGGCATGGGCCTCAACCTCGGCCCGCTGAAGCGGATCGTCTTCTCGGCGGTGCGCAAGTGGGACGGGGTCGGCGAACGGGCGCTGACCAATTCGGAGATCCGCCAGATCGCGGGCCGCGCGGGCCGGTTCGGGCACCAGGACGAGGGCTACGTCGCCGCCGTCGACGAGACCGGGTTGGAGCCGATCCGGGCGGCGTTGGCCGGTGCGCCCACGGCGCCGGCCGCCGACACGCGCTTCTACGTGCGCCCCGACCTCATCGCGATCAATTCCGTGGCGGAGGAGATGCGGACCGACAGCCTGCGCGAGGTGCTGGCGCATTTCGCCCGCGCCACCTTCTACGCCGGCTCGCCGTTCCAACCCTCGGCCCTGGAGGAAATCCTGGAGATTGCCCGCGTGGTCGACAAGGCGCGGCTGCCCATCGCCGAGAAGTTCGCGTTCTCGGTCTGCCCGGTGGACCGGCGCGACCCGGTCTCCCTCGGCATGCTGGAGCGCTGGACCCAGGCCCGGGCGGCAGGCACGACGGTTCCGGCCCTGCGGGCGAACCTCGCGGGCGAACTGGATTATCAGGAACGGACGGTGAAGCTCGCCAGCGCCTATCTCTGGCTGTCGCGGCGCTTTCCCGAGACCTTCGACGATGCCGAGGCCATGCGCACGATGCGGGCCCGGGCCAACGGCGAGATCGAGCGTCATCTCCGAGAGACGGCGACCCGCAAGGTCGAGCGCCGGACGCGCCGGGCGGGCGCGCGGGGCTGAACCCGGTCGCCTTCGGGCCATGAAGGCCGGTCGGCCAGGGGAGGGGGCACCCCCTCCCCGACGCCGATCCGGGATGGTGCGTTCAGACCTCTGGGCTCAGGCCGACTTGAGGTGCGCGGCCAAGTGCTTGTTCATCTCGAACATGGTGCACTTGTCCTTGCCGAAGACCTTCTTCAGCTTGTCGTCGGCCAGGATCTCGCGCTTGTTCTCGGGATTCTGGAGGTTGTGCTTCTTGATGTATTCCCAGACCTTGCTGACCACCTCGCCGCGCGGCAGGGCGGCGTCGCCGACGACGGCGGCGAGCTCGGAGGAGGGCTTCAGCGGCTGCTGCAGGGCGTTCGGCTTGGCGCCATCACCCTTCGGCGCGGCGACCTTCTTGCCCTTGGCGGCAGGCTTCTCGGCGTCCTTCGGGGCAGCCTTGGGGGCGGCCTTCTCGGCGGTCTTGGTGGTGCTCTTTGCCATGGGGTGTTCCTCCGGATGTCGACGGTGAGCGCCGGTACGCCCACGGCCGGTGGCCTCGCAGCGCATAGCTGCAACAACTAAGCGGTGCCGCGAGCGTTCCAAGGGAAAACCGCCCTCGGCGCGCCCGTCATCCACAGGCGCGGCGGCTCAGATCCGGTCGAGGCCGCTCCCTGCCGAGGTGAGATCGCCGCGACTGGGATGAGAACTTCAGCGGCGTCGCCCTGTACTTTGGCCTGAAGTCGAAGCGAGCCCTGGTCACGGCGGTCGGGGGCTGTCCGCGGAAAGTCATGGCTCTGCAGTGCTTTAAGGGAATTCCGGCGGCGCCGCGCCGGTGCGCCCTCCGGCACGGACCCCCATCGCGGACACGGCTCGGGCGACGTACGACGACGCGAAGCCGGCCTGAGCCGGGCCGACTGCCCAGGGGCGCCGGCCCGGGCGCAAGAATTTCCCGCCACGATCAACAATTTCCCGCCACGATGAAGATTTCACCGGACGAACGGGAGCGCACGACGGAAACTTCGGTGTCGGGACCCGTTGCGGGGCCACTTCGGCCGATTTCGGGACGGGGCGGCGGCCGGGGGATCACCGAACCTTAAGGGCGATCGACGAAACCGGGAGCATGATCCTCCTGGCCTTCACGCTCTCGCTCGGCGCCGCCGTCGCGCTCATCATCGGCCTCGGCACGCTGGTCTCCATCGAGGCCCAGGCGGGTCCCGACGGCCGCGCGGATGCCGGTCTGATCTGACGGACGCCCCCGAACCGGCCGCGTCCTCGAACGTTGCGCCAGGGTTCCGTCCCGGTCGCGATCACCCCTTCATGTTCGACAACTCCGTCGCCGCGTCCCTCGACAGCACGGCCCACATCATCCAGATCGCCCTGACGCCCGTCTTCCTGCTGTCGGGCATCGCGACGCTCCTCAACGTCTTCGGCACGCGCCTCGCTCGGGTGGCCGATCAGGCGGAGCGCATCTCGCAAGCGATCGACGGCGCCTCGGGTCTCGAGCAGGTCCGCCTCGCGCGACGCATGAACGCCCTGCGCCGGCGCTCCCTCGCCCTCGATGCCGCCGTGATCCTCGGAGCTCTGGGCGGAGTTGCCACCTGCGGAGCCGTTCTGACGCTGTTCGTCGGAGCCCTCCGGGACGCCACCGTCGCGGACATCCTGTTCGTGCTGTTCGGCCTCGCCATCCTCTGCACCTTGAGCGCCCTGATGGTCTTCGGGTTCGAGATGCTGCTGGCGAGCCGCGGGATGCGCCAGCGGGTGGCCGTGCGCCAGATCGAGGTGGCCGAGGAGACCGGCGTGCCGGTGGACGAGCGGCCCTGAGTCCGGAACCCCCGCGCGGGTGGCGGCTTGTCCGGTCGAGCGCCGCATCCGGCGCCCTCGCCCCGAGACGCCACTCTGCAAGAGGAATGCGCATGCCGACGGACCTCCCGAACGAGCGCAGCATCCGCCCGACCGGCTCGATGGAACTCGATCCCTCGGCCGAGGGTGTCGCGATCGACGAGACCCGGCGCCTGATCGCCTCGAACAAGGTCGAGGGCACCGCCGCCTACAGCCGCGCGGGCGAGCATATCGGGACCGTCTACAACTTCATGGTCGACAAGGTTTCCGGCCAGGTTGCCTACGCCGTCATCTCGTTCGGCGGCTTCCTCGGGCTCGGCGAGAGCTATCATCCCGTGCCCTGGCGGGCGCTGACCTACAGCGTCGATCTCGGCGGCTACATCGTGGACATCGACCAGGACACCCTCGCGGGCGCGCCAAGCCACGGCCCCGGCGAGGATCCCTTCACCGACCCGGCCTTCGGCGAGCGCGTCGATGGTCATTACGGCGGTTCCAAGGTGCCCACGGCCTGAACGGGCCCGCCGCCCGCGGGCTCGCGCCGGACCGGTCAGCCCTCCGGCGACGCCAGGATCCGGTCGAAGTCGAGGAGCGCCGTCTCGATCACGATCTGCGTGCGGCTGATGACGTCGAGCTTGCGCAGGATCTCGGAGACATGCGCCTTCACGGTGGAATCCCCGACCTGGAGTTCGTGCGCGATCTGCTTGTTGAGCTTGCCCTGGCGGATCATCGCCAGCACCCGCACCTGCTGCGGCGTGAGGCTCGCGACCCGCTCGGCGATCGGCGCCTTGCGGGCGGATGACGCGGGCAGCGTCGCGTTCGGCAGATTCGCCGGGACCGAGAGGCCGCCGGCCAGGACGTCGGCAATGGCCCGCGTCAGCGTCGCCTTGTCGACCGCCTTGGGCACGAAGCCGGCAGCGCCGTGATCCAGCGCCTCCCGGATGATGCGCGGATCCTCGAGGCCGGAGACGACGAGGATCGGGACCCGCGGCGCCTGCGCCCGGATCGCCAGCAGGCCTTCAAAGCCCGTCACGCCCTGCATCGATAGGTCCAAGAGAATGATTTCGATGGCGGGGTGCGCTGCCAGTACGGCGCAGGCGCTGGCGATGCCGTCGGCCTCGTGCCGCGTCGCATCCGGGTAGGCGAGACCCACGGCGCTGGCGAGGGCGTCGCGGAAGAGCGGGTGATCGTCGACGATGAGGAGGTGCATGCCCGTTCCACCCGGTGCGTGCGCCCCTGTTCCGGAGCTGTTCGGTGCCGCATTGCGCGGGAACCGGCCGCCCGACATACTCGTGTCACCGCGGAGAACCGGGCGTCAAGTCCGGCACGCGTCGCGCAAGCGGGGGGATGGAACGTGGCAGAGGGGACGCAGGTGCGCACGCATCTGTGCGGCATCACGACGGCCTGGACGGACGCCGCCGCGGCCGACGGGGCCGTCGCCGAGATCGGCGCCGCCATCGGCCCGCATCCCGTCGCCCAGATCGTGGTGTTCTTCTCGGCCGACTACGACGTCGAGACCCTGAATCGCGCGCTCTGCGCGCGCTTTCCGGGGGCGGGCATCGCGGGCTGCACCATGTCGGGCGGCATCTCGCCGGCCGGCGGCCTCGATCGCGGCCTCGTCGCCATCGCCTTCCCGAAGGCGGGCTTTCGCATCGTCTCCACGCTCCTGGACGCCATCGATCACCTCGACGTGGAGCGGACCGCCTCCAGCGTGCGGGCCCTGCGCCGAAGCCTCGACGGCGCCGGCGCGGATCCGGCCTCCGGCGGCTGCTTCGCCCTCTCGCTGATCGACGGGCTCACCAACGCCGAGGAGACGGTGGTCTCGGCCATCGCCTGGGCCCTGGACGGCATCCCCCTCGTGGGTGGCTCGGCGGGCGACGACCTCACCTTCCGCGAGACGGTGCTGCTCCATGACGGCCGCATCCATCGGCGCGCCGCCGTGCTGCTCCTCGTGGAGTCCGATTTCCCGATCCAGATCTTCAAGAGCGACAATTTCGAGCCGACCGGGACCAAGTTCGTGGTCACCGCCTCCGACGACGAGCAGCGTACCGTCCACGAGCTCAATGCCGAGCCGGCGGCGCGCGAATACGCCATGGCGGTGGGGCTCGATCCCGAGCGCTTGTCGCCGATGAGCTTTGCCGCCTATCCACTCGCCGTGAAGGTCGGGGGCGAATATTTCTGCCGATCGATCCGGCGCATGAACGCGGACGGCTCGCTCAGCTTCTTCTGCGCCCTCGACGAGGGCGTGGTGCTCACCCTGGCGCGCCCGCGCGACATCGTGGCGGCCACGGCGGCCGAACTCGCCCGCCTCGACGCGGCGCTGGGGGGCATCGATCTCGTCATCGGCTTCGAGTGCGTGCTGCGCCGCCTCGATGCCGAGAGCCGGCAGGTGCGGCACGGTATCGTCGACCTCTACCGGCGCTACGCCATCGTCGGCTTCGACACCTACGGCGAGCAGTACCGGTCGATGCACCTCAACCAGACCTTCACGGGCATCGCCATCGGGCGTGGCGCGCCGGGCGCGGTCGAGCCATGATCCGGCTGCCGCCCGAGACCGCGTGCCCCGCCCCGGGGGAGGACGCGAACCTGCGGCGCATCGCCAAGCTCGAGCGCATCAACGCGGCCCTGATGGCCCATGTCGAGCGCAGCATGGACCAGCAGGGCGGGGCCTACTCCCTGTTCCAGACCGCCACCATGCTGGAGGGGCGCGTCCGCACCCGCACCGAGGAACTGACCGGGCTGATGCACCGCCTGGAGCGCTCCAACGCGGCCCTGGTGGCGGCCAAGGAGGAGGCCGAGAACGCCAACCGCTCGAAGACCCGCTTCCTCGCCGCCGCGAGTCACGACCTGCTGCAGCCGCTGAACGCGGCCCGGCTCTCGGCCTCGGCCCTGGCCGACCTCGGCCTCGGTCCGGAGGCCGCGGCGATCTCGGGACAGATCGAGCGCGGGCTCCAGATCATCGAGGACCTGATCAAGACCCTCCTCGACATCTCGAAGCTCGATGCCGGCGTGGTGCGCCCGGCGATCAAGCCGGTGGCCCTCGGCGAGCTTCTCGCCGGCATCGCCGCGAGCTTCCGGCCCTTCGCCGAGCGCAAGGGACTGCGCCTCACCGTGCGCGGGCCCCACCTCGCGGTGGCGAGCGACCCGATGCTGCTCCAGCGCATCCTGCAGAATCTCGTCTCGAACGCCATCCGCTACACCCGACGGGGCGGCGTGCTGGTGGCGATCCGCCGCCGCGGGGAGGCCTGCCGCATCGAGGTGCTCGACACCGGCTGCGGCATCGCACCGGCGGAGCAGAGCCTCGTCTTCGAGGAATTCTTCCGGGGCGGCGTCGAGGGGGAGGGGGGCGAGCCGGGCCTCGGCCTCGGCCTCTCGATCGTGCGCCGCATGGCCCAGGCCCTCGATCATCCCCTCGATCTCGCTTCCCGGGTCGGGCACGGCACCCGCATGGCCCTGACCGTCCCCGTGAGCCTGACGCCGCCGGAGCGCGCGGTTCCGGTCAGCCCCGTGACGACCCGGCTCACCGGCGCGCGGGTGCTCGTGGTGGAGAACGATCCGCCCACCGCCGATGCCCTGGAGCGCCTCCTGCGCACCTGGGACGCCGAGGTCCGCGTCCATCGCGACCTGGCCGGAGTGGAGGCGTCGCTGGCGGCGGGGATGCGCCTGCCGGACCTGCTCATCCTCGACTACCATCTCGACAACGGTGCCTGCGGCCTCGACGTGGCGACCCATCTCCAGGCCCGCACCGGATCGCGCTTGCCGGTGATCGTCACCACCGCCAACCACTCCCCCGAGATCGAGGCGCAGGTCGCCGGGCACGGGGCGCAACTCGTCCATAAGCCGGTGCGCCCGGCCGCGTTGCGGGCGCTGCTGACCTACCTGCTGGCCTGAGAGGGCCCGCGAAGGAGGCGCACCCCAAGAGTATTTTGAATAATCTTGGCCGTATCGGAGGCATCGTTCCGTCTTGGTGCGGTCGGGCCGCAGGAACGTGAAATCTTTTGCAGCCTCGCTTTCAGTTCAGTTTGATGCTCGATTGAAAAATTTGCATTGCACCAAGATCAAATTGCGCTGCAACGACAGTTGAAGCGCCCTTGCGAAGCTTCCTGGGGATCTTTACGCTCGCGCGCCAGAATAAGACTTCCCCGTGCGCGTCCTGCTGCAGGTCCTGACCTGTCGCCCGTCGCCGGCCTGGGGTGTGGAGGACGGCCCGGTTCATGAAGAAAAACAAGGTCATCACGGCTGGCGAGGCGATCGCGCTGATCCGGCACAACGACGTGGTCACCACGACGGGGTTCGTCCAGAGCTGCATCCCGGAAGCGCTGCATGCCGCCCTGGAGAAGCGCTTCGTCGACACCGGCGCGCCCCGCGACCTCACCCTGATCATGACGGCGGGGGCGGGCGACAGCAAAGGCCTCGGTACCGGGCGCCTGCACCACGAGGGCCTGCTGAAGCGCGTCATCGCCGCCAATTTCGGCCGCATGCCGAAGGTCGCCAAGGCCGCGCAGGCGAACAAGATCCTCGGCTACAACCTGCCCCAGGGCGTGATCTCGCAGCTCTACCGGGCCTGCGCCGCCGGCCAGCCGGGACTGTTCTCCAAGGTGGGCCTGCACACCTACGTCGATCCGCGCCACGGCGGCGCCCGGGTCAACACCGTAACCCAGGACGAGATCGTCAAGCTGGTCGAGGTCGATGGCGAGGAGTGGCTGTTCTACACGGCCACCAAGATCGACGTCGCCTTCATCCGCGGCACCTCGGCCGACCCGTCGGGCAACATCTCCTTCGAGAAGGAGGCGCTGACCCTGGACTGCCTCGCCCAGGCCATGGCCGCGCGCAACAACGGCGGCATCGTCATCGCTCAGGTCGAGCGCATCGTCGATGACGGCTTCCTGCTGCCCAAGGACGTCCGCGTCCCCGGCATCCTGGTGGATTGCGTCGTCCTGGCCGAGCCCGAGATGCACCGCATGAACTACGGCGTGCAGCACGATGCGGCGCTGGCCGGCCAGATCCGCGTGCCCGTGAGCGGCATGAAGAAGATGCCCCTCGACGCCCGCAAGGTCATCGCCCGGCGCGCGGCCTTCGAGCTGCCGCCCAACGGCGTCGTCAATCTCGGCGTCGGCGCCCCCGAGGGCATCTCGGCGGTGGCCAACGAGGAGAAGGTCACCCCCTACATCACCCTGACCACCGAGGCCGGTGCGGTGGGCGGCGTCCTGGCCTCCGGGTCGAGCTTCGGCGCGGCGACGAACGCCGACTGCGTCATCGATCAGAACCAGATGTTCGACTTCTACGATGGCGGCGGCCTCGACATGACCTGCCTCGGCCTCGCCGAGTGCGACCAGCACGGCAACGTCAACACCAGCATGTTCGGTGGCCGCCTCAACGGCTGCGGCGGCTTCATCAACATCAGCCAGAACGCCCGCTCCGTGGTCTTCGCCGGCACCTTCACGGTGGGCGGGCTGGAGACCGTGATCGAGGACGGCAAGCTCCGCATCGTCACGGAAGGCCGCTCGCAGAAATTCCTGCCGCAGGTGGAGCAGATCACCTTCAGCGGGCACTATGCGCAGATGCGCGCCCAGCCGGTGATCTACGTCACCGAGCGTTGCGTCTTCCAGCTCACCGACGAGGGGCTGGAACTCATCGAGGTCGCGCCCGGCATCGAGATCGAGCGGGACATCCTGCCCCATATGGGCTTCCGGCCGATCATCAAGCAGCCGATGCCGATGGATGCCCGCCTGTTCCGCGACGAGCCGATGGAACTGCTGGCCGACCTGTTGAACCTCAACCTCGCCGAGCGGGTGAGCTACGACACCGAGCGCAACATCCTGTTCGTGAACCTGGAGGGCTGGCACGCCCGTGCCAAGAGCGACCTCGATGATCTGCGCATGGTGCTGGTGGGCGCCTGCAAAAAGGCCGGCCAGCGGGTCAACACGGTCGTCAACCATGACGGGTTCCGCATCAACGAGAACCTGTACGACGATTATGCGCACATGATCCAATACCTGCAGGCGAACTACTATCTCACCACCACCCGCTACGCGACCAGCGCCTTCCTGCGCCTCAAGATGGAGGAGGCCCTCAACCGCCGCGGCCTCGCCCCCCACGTCTTCGAGCGCAAGGAGGACGCCCACGCCTTCCTCGAAGGCGCCGGCAAGGTCCGCCGCGCCTCCACGGCGATCGCCTCGGCGGCCTGAGGCCAAGCGCATTGTCGCCCCGGCTCCCAGTGCCGCGTGAGAATGAGGCGCGCTCATGGTCCTTGCGTCGGCGTCTGCGCGCCGGCACAACCGTTCCGTGCCGCCCCCTCGTCCCAGTCTGCCGGCCCTCGGGGCCTTCCTGGCGATCGCGAAGCATCGCAGCTTCCGGCGTGCGGGCCTGGAACTCGGCGTCAGCGCCTCGGCCCTGAGCCATGCCCTCAAGGGCCTGGAGACGCAGCTCGGCGTCCGGCTTCTCAACCGAACCAACCGGAGCGTCACCCTCACCGCCGCCGGCGAGGAGTTCTTCGCGTCGCTCGACGGGCCTTTCCTGGCGATCGGGCAGGCCGTCGAGGCGCTGAACCGCCATCGCGGCGCGCCGGCCGGGCATGTGCGCCTCAACGTTCCGGAGCATGCGAGCGAACTCCTTCTCGCACCGGTCCTTCCCGTCTTCCTCGCCCGCTACCCGGACATCGCGATCGATGTGCGCGTGGCGAACAGCCTGCTCGACGTGGTCGACGCGGGCGCCGATGCGGGGATCCGCTACGGCGACACGGTCCCGGAGGATATGGTCGCCCAGCGCCTTTCCGCCGACATCCGCTGGGTCGTGGTGGGCGCGCCCGTTTACCTGGACCGCTTCGGGGTCCCGGCGCATCCCCACGACCTTCTCGCCCATCGCGGCCTGCGCGTCCGGCTCGGCGACGACCGGATCTACCATTGGGAGTTCGAGCGGCAGGGCGAGGCCATCGCCGTCGATGTGCCGGGGGCGCTGACGCTCGACCAGACCGGCCTCGCGGTCGCCCTCGCCCGGGCCGGAGCGGGCCTCGCCTACCTGCCCGAGCCCTGCGTGACGCCGCTGATCCGGGAGGGCGCGCTCCGGTGCGTCCTCGGCGACTGGTCCCCGGCCGGCGCCGCCTTCCACCTCTATTATCCGGGACGCCGCCAGCTGCCGACGGGCCTGCGCCTGCTCACGGCCCTCATCCGCGAGATGCGCCCCCTCGGCTTCTAGGCCCCGTCGCGTCCGCCCGCCACGATGAGCGGTGTTCATCGCTCCGGTGAGGCGCTGCCGGCTCACGCCTCCGGGTCTCGCCGCCTACATCGAGGCGGACGCTCCGGGTCGCGGGGCCGATGGCGACGCCGTCATCGGCCCCTCACCCATCCGGGGTGCCGCGCTCTCCGAACTCGCGAGGTCCCGCCATGTCCCGTCCCGATCGATTCACCGGCCGTGTCGCCCTCGTCACCGGAGCCGCCAGCGGCATCGGGCAGGCCACGGCCGTCGCCTTCGCCCGGGAAGGCGCCCGGGTCGCCATCCTCGATCGGACCGCGGACGCGCTGCAGCCGACCGCGGAGGCGGTTCGGGCGGCCGGCGGCGAGGGACTGGTCCTCGCCTGCGACATCGCGCGGCCCGAGCAGGTGGAGGCGGCGATCGCCGAGACGGTGGCGACCTTCGGCCGGCTCGACATCGCCTTCAACAATGCCGGCATCGAGAACGTCGCGGCACCGGTGGCGGAGATCGCCCTGGCGGACTGGGACCGCATCCTCGACATCAACCTGCGCGGCACCTTCGTCTGCATGAAGCACGAGATCGCGCAGATGCTGCGCCAGGGCGGTGGCGTGATCGTGAACACCGCGTCGGGTGCCGGTATCCGGGGCGTCGCGGGGGGCGCCAGCTACGCGGCCTCGAAGCATGCCGTCATCGGCCTCACCAAGTCGGCCGCCCTCGACTACGCCACCGCCAACATCCGGGTGAACGCCGTCCTGCCGGGCAACATCGCGACGCCGATGATGGACCGCTTCACCGGGGGCGACATCCAGAAGGCGATCGACCTGGAGCCGGTCGGCCGCCTGGGCCGGCCCGAGGAGATCGCCGAGGCGGTCCTCTGGATGAGCGCCGACCTCGGCGCCTTCGTCACAGGCGCCGCGATCTCGGTCGATGGCGGCTGGTCGCTCTGATCCGCCCGTCCGCCACGCGGGCCGTGCCCGGCTGAGATGGCGGCGGTTGCGGGACGCGCCGCGGCCTGAGAAGACGGTGGAATGATCGTCCGTTCGCGCCCGAGCCTCCTCGACATCCTGTTCACCCTGCGCGGCTCGATCCTGCCGCAGGTCGCCCTCAAGGTCGTGGGCATCACCCTCGTGGCGGTGGTCGTGGTGGCGGTGGAGCGGCGCTGGCCCGAGGCGTTCCCGATCACGGCCGGCGTCGGGCCCTTCACCCTGATCGGCATCGCCCTGTCGATCTTCCTGAGCTTCCGCAACAGCGCCTGCTACGACCGCTGGTGGGAAGGCCGCCGCGCCTGGGGCAGCCTCGTGGTCGAGACCCGGGGGGTCGCGCGGCTCGTGACCGCCCTCCTGCCGGGGGAGTCCGTCGAGCCCCTGCGGGCCCGCACCCTGCGACGGCTCTCGGCCTTCGCCCACGCCCTGCATGCGCAGCTTCGCGGCGGCGATCCGCACACGGCGGCCGCGCCCTGGCTTCCGGAGGCGGAGGTCGCGCCGCTGGCCCGGCATCCGACCGCGGCGGATGCGGTGCTGGCCGGGCTCACCGCCGATCTCGCCAACGCCTATCGCCGGGGCGTCCTCACCGACGTGCTGTTGGCCGCCCTGGAGCACAAGATCGCCGCCCTGGCCCAGGTCCAGGTGGTCTGCGAGCGCATCCAGAACACGCCGCTGCCCTTCGCCTACACCCTGCTTCTCTACCGCACCGCATGGATCTACTGCCTCCTGCTGCCCTTCGGCCTCGCGGCCTCCCTCGGCTGGGCGACGCCGGTGGCGACGGCCCTGGTCGCCTACACCTTCTTCGGCCTCGATGCCCTGGGCGACGAGCTCGAGGAGCCCTTCGGCCTCGCGCCGAACGACCTGCCCCTCGACGCGCTGCTGCACACCGTCGACGGCATCGTCCTCGACGCCCTCGGCGAGACCGCGCCGCCGCCCCTGGTGCCGAAGCGCTACCTGCTGACCTGAGGGCGCCGTGCCGTGCGACCGACGGTGCCGGCCCGGTGCCTCGGCCGAGGTCTGGGACGGGTGGATCTCTGCCGGTCGGCGTCGGTGTGTCTCAACCGGTCTCGAAGAAGCGGTTCGACGGGTCCGGGAGGCCGAGACGGGCGCGTCGGGTCGAGCCCGCCGACGCGCGGCGGAACGGGCCCCGCCGCTGAAGCTCCGGCACCGAGGACAACCGTGACACGCGCCCGCAGCGTGGCGGGGTCGATGGCGGACACGTCCCGAGGCGTCCGCCTTCGACCCGCGGCGCTCAGTATTCCCAGAAGATCCGCTGCAGCTCCTTGGCGTCCTGCGTCTTCGTCAGGGCGACGGCGGCGAGGATCTTGGCCTTCTGGGGGTTGAGATCGTGGGCGACCACCCAATCGTACTTGTCGTCGGGCTGCTCGGCGTTGCGCAGGACGAAGCCGTCGCCGACGCGGGAGGAGCGGATGATCTGCACGCCCTTGGACCGGATGTCCTTCAGCGTGTCGACGAGGTAGCCCGCCACCGAGCCGTTGCCGGTGCCCGCGTGGATGATCGCCTTGGCGCCGCCCGCCACCGCGCTGGTGTAGGCCTCGGGGTGCATGTTGCCCGAGCCGTACACGATGGCGACCTCGGGCAGGCTGTCGATGCCGTCGATGTTGAACTCGGAGGTGGTGCCGTGACGCTTCACCGGCGCGCGGAACCAGTAGGTCTTGCCCTCCACGACCATGCCGAGCGGTCCCCACTGGCTGAAGAAGGCCGAGGGCTTGATGTTGACGCGCTTGGTGGTGTCGCGCCCGGCCTGAATCTCGTCGTTCATGGTCAGGAGCACGCCCTTCGCACGCGCATCCTTGGCGCCCGCCACGGTGACGGCGTCGAGGAGGTTGAGAGCGCCGTCCGCCGAGATCGCGGTCGAGGGACGCATCGAGGCCACCATCACGATGGGCTTGTCGGTCTTCACCACGAGGTCGAGGAAGAAGGCCGTCTCCTCCACGGTGTCGGTGCCGTGGGTGATGACGACGCCGTCGACGTCGTCGCGCTTGACCAGGGCCGAGACCTTCTTGGCGAGCTCGATGAGCTGGGCGTTGGTGAAGCTCTCCGAGGCGATCTGGAAGGCCTGCTCGCCGCGCACCTCCGCCACCCCGGCGATGGCCGGCACGGCGGCGATGAGCTTGTCCACCGGCACCTTGGCGGCCTGGTAGGTGGCGCTGTTGGCGGCATCTGCGCCGGCTCCCGCGATGGTGCCGCCCGTGGCGACGATGACGACGCGGGGCTTGCCCGAGGCGGCGGTGGCGGGGGCCGTCTCGCCGGGCTTGGCCGGGATCGGTCCTTCCAGCGCGATCGCGGGGAGGGCAGTTCCGACCATCAGGGCCATCAGGGCGATCGGCAGGGTACGGCGCATGGGGATTCTCGGGTCGTTTCGGGAGCGGCATTGTGGCGCCCCGCACGGGCGAGGCCCAGCCGAAAAACGCGCCCGTGACGGATCAATCCCGAGGCATCGGGAAAACTGTCAGGGGGAGGTCGGATCGCGCGCGCCGCCGGGCTGCCTTCGGGGGGCATTCCGTCGGGATCAACCCGCGGAGGCCTTGCGCACCCGCCCGTCCGGGGCGAAGAGGCTGAGCGCTGCTGCGGAGATCGAGCGGAACGAACCGATCATGACCATCGATCACATCGATCTGTCCCGGGTCGACCTCAACCTCCTGGTCGCCCTCGACGCGCTCCTGGCCGAGCGCAGCGTCACCCGGGCCGCCGCCCGCATCGGCATCGGCCAGTCGGCGATGAGCAGCAGCCTGGCGCGCCTGCGCACCTTGTTCTCCGACGAGCTCCTGACGCGCGCGCCCGAGGGCATGCGTCCGACGCCCCGAGCCCTGGCCCTGGCCGAGCCGGTGCGGACCCTGCTGCGGCAGGTCCAGGCGCTGGTGCGCCGCGACGCCGAGTTCGATCCGCGTACGGTGACCCGCACCTTCACCATCGGCCTGCCCGACAGCGCGGAGGTGCTGATCGGCCCCCGCCTCCTCGCCCACTTGCGGAGGGAGGCGCCGGGCATCAGCCTGCTGCTGCGCTCCATCGACCGCATCCGCATCCTGCAGGAGCTCGATGCGGACCGGGTCGACCTCGGCATCGGCTTCTTCTCGGAAGGGCAGACCCACCACAAGCAGCGCCTGCTCTACCGCGACAGCTATCTCTGCATGTTCAATGCCGAGCTCGTCGGCCTGGCGCCGCCGATCTCGCTCGACGACTACCTCCGCTTTCCCCACGTGCTCACCAGCCTCAAGGAGACCGCTCACGGGGTGGTCGACGATGCCCTGGCGCGGCTCGGGCGCCGGCGCACGCTCGCGGTGACGACGCCGCGATTCCTCGCCGTACCCTTCCTGGTGCGCAGTGCACCCGTGCTGACCACGATGCATGCCCGGCTCGCGACCTTCTTCGCGGGTGCGCTGGGTCTCACCGTGAGTCCGGCCCCGGTCGCCCTGGAGGATGTCGCGATCTCGATGCTCTGGCACGCCTCCTACGACGACGATCCCGCCCATCGCTGGCTGCGCCGGACCCTCCTCGCCCTGGTGGACGAGCCCACCGGAACGATCTGACCCTCGGAGGCGGGAGCCAGCCACGGAAGCGGCACAATCCTGCGTAATTTCCGCGGCGCGTGAGGATTCGCACGGATGTGATTCGCTGGAAGGCGGGGTTCGTTACCGTTCATCAACCGTTCGGTGATTCCCTCCCACAGTGACGCTTCTGGATTTGCACAGGCTCTTCGGGATCAAAGGAACGGAGCTATGAAGAACTCGCTGGTCGCGGCCCTCGTGGCCACCACGGTCGCCGTCGCGGCGATCCCGAGCGCCCAGGCGCGCGATGGCATCAGCCCGGGCGGCGCGGCCGCTCTCGGCGTGCTCGGCGGCCTCGCCGTCGGCGGCGCCATCGCCTCGTCGCAGAACGACGGCGGCTACTACCCCGGCCGCCCGGTCTACCGGGCCCCGCGCCCGGTCTACGTCGAGGAAGAGGTCTGCCACATGGAACGCCGCGGCTACGTCGACGCCTACGGCTACGAGCACATCCGCCGCGTCCGCGTCTGCGAATAAGGCAGACCGCGGGGCGGGCGGCCGCCCCGGCGCGGCCCCGCCACGATCCGGTTCGATGACAACCCAGACGGCCCCGCCCCCACGGCGGGGCCGTTCTCGTTCCGGCTGCGCCCTGGCTGAGCCCTTGGCTGCGCCCTGGCTGAGCCCTTGGCTGCGCCCCTGCGCCGGAACCGCTCGCCAGCGTTGTCTCCCTCTCGCCGATCCGTGGGCAGCACCGCGCCAGCGACCCGGCGCCAAGAATGTAATTGTATTAGTTCTAAAATGTTGCCTTGCGATCACGTCGCGTAGTTGATTGGTTTTATCCCCTGACCCGCTCGTTGACCGCCCGAAATTTTTGTTTCAATTGGCCACAATACATTTGGTCATAGGTCAAACCGTGCCGCTTTTCTTTGTGATTCCATCAGCACAACCGAAGGGCGCAGGATTCAACTTAGGGATGGCCCTAGCCAGTTCGGTGGCTGCTCTGGTTGCGAGTGCGGTTACTCCGGCAACTGCGCAGCAATCCAGCCCGCCGAGCGCGTCGAGCGTGACCCTGGATACCCTGGAGGTCGTCGGCGACCGTCGCGGGGGGACGGCGATCGCCGCGGCGGAGGATCCGCGTGGACCCGTCGCCGGCTATGTCGCGACCCGTTCCGTCTCCAGCACCAAGACCGACACCGCGATCATCCGGACGCCTCAGGCGATCTCCGTGGTGGGACGTCAGCAGATCGACGACCAGAAGCCGGCCTCGCTCGCCGAGGCGACGCGCTATGCGCCGGGTGTCCGCGGCGAGACCTTCGGCGCCGACCCGCGCAACGACTGGTTCCTGATCCGCGGCTTCACGGCCCAGGAATCCGGCTACTTCCTCGACGGCCTGCAACTGTTCACCTCGGCCTTCGCCACCTGGAAGCTGGAGCCCTTCGGCCTCGAGCGGCTTGAGATCCTGCGCGGGCCGAATTCCGGCCTCTACGGCGGCGCCAGCCCCGGCGGCATCATCAACGCCGTGAGCAAGCGACCCCCGATCGTGCCGATCCGCTACGTGGAGACCGGGGTCGACAATTACGGCAATGCCTATGCGGGCTTCGACATCGGCGGTCCGGTGGACGCGCCGGGCACCGAGGGCAAGCTGTTCTACCGCCTCGTCGGCCTCGGCCGGGCCGGCGGCACGCAGGTCGACTACGTCAACAACGACCGGTTCTTCTTCGCGCCCTCGATCACCTGGAAGCCCGACGCCGACACTTCGCTCACCGTCCTCGCCCAGGTGCAGCGCGACCGCGCCGGCACCCAGAACTTCCTGCCCTACGAGGGCACGGTGACGCCGGCGCCCTTCGGCTTCATCAAGACGAGCCGCTTCACCGGCGATCCGGCGACCGACCGACTGACCCGGTCCCAGGACATGATCGGCTACGAGTTCGAGCACCGCTTCGACAACGACATCAAGTTCCGCCAGAACGCGCGCCACGGCACCGTCACCGTCAATCTCTTCAACCGGTACGGCGGCGGCTACGCCACGACGCCGGCGGCGGGCGACCTCAGCCGGTTCGACTTCTTCACCCGCGGCGCCGCGGTGCAGAGCGACATCGACAACCAGCTGGTCATCCCGTTCCGCACGGGAGATTTCGGGCACACGGTGCTCGCCGGCTTCGAGTATCGCCGCTACCAGATCGACGATTACCAATCCTTCGGCTTCGGCCCTTCGCTGAACCTGATTCGGCCGATCTACCCCAACACACCACTCAACCTGGGCGCGCCCTACCAGAACGCACTGATCACCCAGAACCAGTTCGCGGCCTACCTGCAGGACGAGATCACCTTCGGGAACTTCTCCCTGGTGCTCAGCGGCCGGCACGATTGGGTGGCCACCGACAACGACAATCGCATCGGCGCCAGCACCAGCCGCGACACCAGCGCCTTCAGCGGCCGCGTCGCCCTGATCTACAACGACGAATCCGGGCTCGCCCCCTACGTCTCCTATGCGCAGGGCTTCAACCCGACCGTCGGCCTCAACGGCGTGACCGGCCAGCTCCTGCTGCCCGAGCGGAGCGAGCAGACCGAGGTCGGCCTGAAGTACAAGCCCCCGGGCTTCGACGGCTACTTCGCCGCCGCCCTGTTCGACCTGACCCGCTCGAACGTCGTGACCACCAATCCGCTCAACATCCAGCAGGTGGTGCAGACCGGCGCGGTGAACTCGCGCGGCGCCGAAATCGAGATGGTGGCCAATCTCGCCCCCGGC
The DNA here is from genome assembly GCF_001423085.1 of Methylobacterium sp. Leaf125. Lineage (GTDB taxonomy): Bacteria > Pseudomonadota > Alphaproteobacteria > Rhizobiales > Beijerinckiaceae > Methylobacterium. Next base: position 691,779 of record NZ_LMNU01000001.1, read on the forward strand.
CTGCGGGCCATCGCTTCCTACACGGCCTACGACCTCTCGGTGACCCGCGACCTCAACAGCGCGCTCCTGGGCCGGACGCCGACCAACACTCCCGAGCAGTACGGCTCGCTGTTCATGGACTACACCTTCCAGAGCGGCGTCCTGCGGGGCTTCGGTTTCGGCGGTGGCGTACGCGGCGTCGGACGCTCCTTCGCGGACCAGGCCAACGAATTCCGCGTGCCGGGCTACGTCGTCGGCGACCTCGTCGCCCACTACGATTGGGAAGGCTGGCGCTTCGCCCTCAACGTCTCGAACGTCTCGGACGAGCGGATCGTCAACAGCTGCAGCACCGTCACGGCCTGCTACTACGGCGAGCGCCGCCGGGTGCTCGGCAGCATCGGCTATCGCTGGTAGCCGGGAGGGGCCGGTCCCGCGGGATCAGCCCGCGGCGACCGGCTCACAGCGGCTGATACGTGTGCTCCTCGGCCGGGAAGGTGCCGGAGCGGACCTCGTCCGCGTAGTCCTTGACGGCGGCCTCGATCTGGCCCCGCAGGGTGCCGAAGCGCTTCACGAATTTCGGTACGCGGTCGCTGAGGCCCAGCATGTCCTCGAGAACGAGGATCTGCCCGTCGCAGGCCATGGTGGCGCCGATGCCGATCGTGGGCGTGGTGATGTCGGGGGAGGTGGCGATGGCCCGGGCCACCGGCTCGACGATGCCTTCCATCACAATGGCGAAGGCGCCCGCGTCGTTGATGGCGCGGGCATCGGCCATCAGGCGGCGCTCGCCGTCGGCCTCGCGACCCTGCACCTTGAAGCCCCCCATGGTGTTCACCGACTGGGGCGTCAGGCCGATATGGCCCATCACCGGGACCCCACGCTCCACCAGGAAGGCCACGGTCTCGGCGAAGCGTGCCCCGCCCTCCATCTTGATCGCCCCTGCGCCCGTCTCCTTGAGCACGCGGGCGGCGTTGAGAAAGGCCTGCTGCGGACTCGCCTCGTAGGAGCCGAACGGCATGTCCACGACCACGAGGGCCCGCGAAGTCCCGCGGATCACCGCCTGCGCCTGGACGATCATCATCTCCAGGGTGACGGGCAGGGTCGATTCCATGCCGTGCATCAGCATGCCGAGGGAATCGCCCACGAGGATGAAGTCGCAGTACGGATCGAGGATGCCGGCGGTGTGGGCATGGTAGGCGGTCAGCGCGATGATCTTGCGCCCCTCGGCCTTGCGCTTGGCCAGGTCGATCGCGCGGATGCGGCGGGACTGAACGGCTTGCGACATGGGACTCCACCCGGCTGGTGCGGATCGCCGGAACGCGGCGGACCGTCTGCTGGTGGGGTCTCTATACACGGCCTCGCCCGCGCGCGCGCGGGCCGAAGTAACGGTCTCCCGGCATTGTCGCCGGGCGTCCGATACGCTTCTTCTGTAAGTGGTATACCAGATATCATGTCGCCGGACACAGGTCATCCCGGCGAAGGTCCGTGCGTCCCAAGTCTTGCCCGGGGGCGTCGATAGCAGCGATGGCGTCGCTGCTCCGTGCTCTCTCCGGGCGTTTCCTCCCTAGACTTGCGGGCGCCTGTGGGTGCCTTTATTCCGCCACAACGGAACCGCTGTCAACTGCGCGGGCGCTGGTATGTCGGCGGAGGGGTGCAGATAATTTAAGCGTTGCCGGAGAACTCGAAAACATCGTGCCCGATCAAGGGGTTCGTTTTGCGCTGCCACCATCCGGCAGATCTTCCGCGCGACAGGTTTTCAGCCGCGGCCGGCCCGTCTGGCCCGGAGGCTCGCGCCCGGGTCCTTGATCTAGCGCTGGACCTCACCCCCGGCCGGGGCATTCCAGGCGGCATCCTGTGGCACGACCGTGGTCGGATGGCGCTCCTGCCACCCCTCGATGCCCTCGGGGAACCAGTGCACGCGGGTATAGCCCTGGAGCACCAGCCGCTTCGCCGCATTCCAGCTGCCCCAGCACTCCGGATGGCAGAAGGCGACGATGGCCCGGCCCTTGTCGCCGTCGGTCAGCGCCGCGACGCGCCGCAGGAACAGGGCTTCGCGCGCCGGATCGAGGGGCGCGGCGCCGGCACTGGCCATCCAGACCGCACCGGGGATCGAGCGATGGGCGGGCAGCCAGGGCCGGTCGTCCGGGAAACCCGCCGGGCGCCGGTCGGCCAGGGACACGTCGAGCAGGACCGGCTTGTCGCGGGCGATCAGGGCATCGAGGGCGTCGATGTCGATGACCGTGGCACCCGACAGGGTGGCGGGGGTGTAGCCCCGTTGCGGCCCGGTCCAGATCCCGTCCGGCTCCGGCACGTTCAAAGGGGAATCCGCCGGGCTGGCCGCCGCCAGGACGAGCATGGCGGTTCCCGCGACCGCGAGCCGGACGAGCGGCTGCATCATGGCGGACCCGCTCAGTTCGTGGCGCTCGGCGCCGCGAAGCTGTGCTCCCAGCGGCCATTCTGATTGTCCGTGGCCACGACCTTGATCGGCCCCCGGCCCTCCGGCTGCAGGCCGAAATTGATCACCGGGTTCGAGGCGATGGAGATGTCGCCGTCGAGGGTCAGGATGGTCTGGTCGCCGCGGGTGATCGCGACTTTGTTGATGTAGCGGGCCGGCGTGTAGTCGCGGGTGATCTGGTTCATCTGCATGCCGCTGAAGTTCGGGTGACGGATCATCAGCGTCGCCTCCACGGGGCGCCCGGGCTGGGCCTCCGCGAATTTCAGCTTCATGTCGCCCATCCCCTTCATCGCCTCCTCGTCGCTCATCCCCATGGGCGCCGAGCATCCGCCGGAGGCTTTCACGAACTTCGTCGTCTCGAAGAGCTGTCCGTCCTTGGTCTCCACCACCGCGTGGATGTTGGTGTAGTTGTTCACCCGCACCCGGAGCTTGATCTCCCCGGCATCCGCTCCCGGGCCGAAGGCGATGTGGGCGGCGTAGGGCGAGGGGTTGTCGTCGATGACGAGGTGGACCCCGGCGATCCGGTCCTTCTCGGGCATCGTCAGGGTGATGGGCACCAGGGCGGCGTCCATCGCCCGCACCGGGGCGTCGACCTTCACGAGGCTGTCGGTGGCTGCGATCTGACGATCCCCGAAGATCGACTTCTGGATCTCCTTCCAGCGCGCGAGGCGCTCGGCCTCGTCGTCGCTCGCGCCGGCGGCGTGAGCCATGATCGGGCGCAGCACCGAGCCGGCGGTGGCCAGGGGCAGGGCGAGGGTCAGCGCCGCGAGGACGGAGCGGACGAGGACGGGTTTGGCTGAGCGCGTCACGGCGTTTCTCCTGGTCAACGATCGATGTCGGATCTGTGCATCATCATGTGGCGTGGGCGATGCCCGGCTCAAGTTGCCGGCTCACTCCCACTCCAGTTCCTTGAAGGCCTGGGTGACGTTGCGGCCGTTATAGGTGTCGAACAGGACCCACCGGTCGCGCTCGGACTGACCGACCGTCTGCACCGCCTTCTCGATCGGCACATCCGCCGCGATGGCCTTCCGGGTCTCGTCCCGGAGGGTCGTGAGGTAGCGGGTGAGGTCGTCGAGGGCAGGCGCGAGATCGACCAGTCTCGGGCCGTGCCCGGGAACGGCCTGGGTCGCGCCCATCGCGCGCAGACGGTCCGCCTCCTTGAGCCAGCCCACGAGGCTGCCGTCGAGGGAGGGGATGCGGGTCACGAACAGGAGGTCTGCGGGAAACAGGACGCCGCTCGCCGAATCGCGCATGGAGAGGTCGCAGGTCGTATGCGCGGCGCCGTGGGCGGTGAAGCGCAGGATGCGCCCGCCGAGATCCACCTCGGCACCGTCCGCCACCTCCAGGGTGGGATAGACCACGCTGCCGGCCCGGTCGGCACCCAGGATCTCCGCGAGGCGCCCGCGATAATAGTCGCCCCGGGCATCCAGGGCGGCGCGCAGGGCATGGTGCCCCACATAGACCGGCTTGTCCTCGGCGAAGGCCGCCGCCCCGAAGCAATGGTCGGGGTGGACGTGGGTCAGCACCACGTGGCTGATCAGCTTGTCCGTACGCTTGCGGATCTCCGCGCGCAGCCAGGCTCCGTCGGCGAGGCTGCCACCGGATTCGGTGACGAGCACGGACCGGTCGCCGACGATGAAGCCGATATTGGCGATGGCATCGTGGTTCTCGGGAGTCGCCTCCGCGTCTGGACCGCGCCGGATGAAGATGCCGGGACTGACTTCCTGCAGGTCGAAGCCCTCGGCCGACCGTCCAAGGGTCGGCAGGCAGCACAGGCACAGGCCGCCGAACAGGGCGCCGCGCCGCGTCGTGCTCCAGCGTGAGCGGCCGGCATTCGCCCGCATGATCGTCCTCCGTTTTGTTGTTCTACCAATTAGTCGGTAGATTTCCCCCGGCGTCAACGGCATAACGCGGAAGGCCGGGTGCCAGGCGATCACGGACCCGCGTGCGGGCACCGACCGATGCGGGCGGCCGCCCAGAAGGAGACCATGGGACGATGAGGGATACCCGCGCCGCGCTGTTGCTACAGGCCGAGACCCTGGTGCGGCGCCGGGGCTATGCCGGCTTCAGCTATGCCGACCTGGCCGAGACGGTTGGGATCCGGAAGGCGAGCATCCATCACCACTTCGCCACCAAGTCCGATCTCGCCCATGCCCTGGTGGCCGCCTACGACGCCCGCTACGACGCCGCCCTGGCCGGGATTCGCGCCGACGAGCCGGACGCGATCGGTCGAATCGCCGCCTACGGCGCGCTCTACCTCGGCGGCGTCGAGGCGGGCCTCGGCTGTCTCTGCGCCGTCCTGGCCATCGAGGGGGAAGCCTTGCCGGCCTCCCTGCGCGCCGACATCGTCGGCTTCTTCGAGAAACACATCGCCTGGCTCGAGGGCGTGCTCGCCGAGGGGATCGCAGCCGGCTGTGTCCGCGCGTCCGTCGAGCCTGGACCCACGGCCCGCATGGTGATCGCCGCCCTCGAAGGGGCGCTGCTCATGGAGCGCCTGCTGGCAGGGCCGGCGGGCTTTCGCGGCACGCTCACGGCGCTCTGCGATGGGCTGCGGGCCGCGGGGTCCGTTCCGACCGGGGTTTCATCCCACCGGATTGATACAATATAACAGGCCGCAGCGACGCCTCCCGCGCCATCGACGAAGAGCCTCCATGTCCGACAGCCCGAACACCGCCTCCACGAAGATCCCCGTCACCGTGCTCACCGGCTACCTGGGCGCGGGCAAGACCACGCTCCTCAACCGCATCCTCACCGAGAACCACGGCAAGCGCTACGCCGTGATCGTCAACGAGTTCGGCGAGATCGGCATCGACAACGACCTCATCATCGGCGCCGACGAGGAGGTGTTCGAGATGAACAACGGCTGCGTCTGCTGCACCGTGCGCGGCGACCTCATCCGCATCATGGACGGCCTGGTGAAGCGGCGCGGCAAGTTCGATGCGATCATCGTCGAGACCACCGGCCTCGCGGATCCCGCCCCCGTCGCCCAGACCTTCTTCATCGACGAGGATGTCGGTGCGGCCGCGCGCCTCGACGCGGTGGTGACGGTGGCCGACGCCAAGTGGCTCTCGGATCGGCTGAAGGACGCCCCGGAGGCCAAGAACCAGATCGCCTTCGCGGACGTGATCCTGCTGAACAAGGCCGATTTGGTGGAGGAGGCCGACCTCGCCCGGGTCGAGGGTCAGATCCGGGCGATCAACCCCTACGCCAAGGTCCACCGCACCGAGCGCTGCGCGGTGCCCCTCGAGGCGGTGCTGGAACGCAACGCCTTCGACCTGGGCCGCATCCTCGACATCGAGCCCGACTTCCTGGAGGAGGGGCATCACCATCACCACGACGACGACATGCAGTCGGTTTCGGCGAAGATCGACGGCCCGGTCGACCCCGAAAAGTTCATGCCCTGGATCTCGACCCTGACCCAGGTTCAGGGGCCGGACATCCTGCGCTGCAAGGGCATCGTCGCCTTCCCGAACGAGCCGCAGCGCTTCGTCTTCCAGGGCGTCCACCAGATCCTCGACGGCGACCTTCAGGGGCCGTGGAAGGACGACGAGCCGCGTGTCTCCCGCGTGGTCTTCATCGGCCGCAAGCTCGATCCGGAGGCGATCCGCGCCGGCTTCGAGGATTGCAAGGCCGCCTGACAGCCAGCCGGCTGGCCCGGCACCGGCGCGACGGGGGCCAGGCGTCCGCCCGGGCCGTTACGCGGCCTTCACACCGGCCAGGAATTGCGACACCTCCTGGCCGAGGTTTTCGGAGTGGCGCGACAGCGCCCTGGCGGCACTCAGGACCTGGCTGGCGGCGGCCCCCGTCGATCCCGCGCCGGCGCGGACCTGCGCGATGTTGCTGGTCACCTCCTGGGTGCCCTGCGCGGCTTCCTGGACGTTCCGGGCGATTTCCCGGGTGGCGGCGCCCTGCTGTTCCATCGCGGCGGCGATGCCGTTCGCATAGGTGGACATGTCGGCGATGGTCCGGCCGATGCGAGTGATGTCGGACACCACCTCGCCGGTGGCCCCCTGGATCTCGCCGATCTTGGCGCGGATCTCCTCGGTGGCCCGCGCGGTCTGCCCGGCCAGTTCCTTCACTTCGGTCGCCACCACGGCAAAGCCCCGGCCGGCCTCACCGGCCCGGGCCGCCTCGATGGTGGCGTTCAGCGCCAGCAGGTTGGTCTGGCCGGCGATGTTGGTGATCATGGCGACGACGTCGGTGATGCTGGTCGCAACCTCCGTCAGCCGCTGCACGGTCGCCTCGGTGCGGTGCGTGTCGTCCACCGCTTGATTGGCCAGGCTGGAGGATTGGCTGACCTGAGTCACGATCTCCTGGATCGAGGCCGACATCTCCTCGCTGGCGGCCGCGACCGTGTGCACGTTGGCGGAGGTTTCTTCCGCCGCGCTCGCCACCGTCGTTGCCTGCCGGATCGACTGATCCGCCGTGGACGCCATCGATTGGGCGGTGGCTTCCATCTCGGTGGCCGCCCCCGCCAGTCCGTGCGTCAGGTTGGCGACGTTGGCCTCGAAGCGCTTTGTCAGCCCGTCGAGCACTTCGGCCCGGCGGACCTTCGCCTGGTTCTCGGCGTCCTGCTCGGCCGCCAATCGACGGCCGTCGATCGCGTTGCGCTTGAACACTTCCAGGGAGCGCGCCAGCAGGCCGATCTCATCCTTGCGGTCGGTGCCGTCGACGGTGACCGTCAGGTCGCCGCTCGCGAGACGGCCCATCGCAGCGCCCATGGCGTTCACCGGACGGGCGATCGCGAAGATCACGATCAGGCCGGCACTGCCCAGGGCGGCCAGCAGCCCGACGGCGGCCGAGGACAACAGCATGGTCGTGGTGCTCCTGACGATCTCGTCGGCGTGAGCGGCGCTTGCCTTCAACTCAGACTTGACCAGGTTAATCCGCTGAGTGGCCTGATCGCGCAGCTTGACCCGCAACGGTGCCGCCTCGGCCTGCGCGATCGTGTTTCCCGCCACCGGATCGTTGTTCAGAGCGGCCTCGGAGGAGCGGTTCAGAACGGCGAAGTAGACCTCCAGCCCACGCCGAAGGTCGGCGTTCGCCGCAACGCGATCGGGCGTATCGGCGAGGGCGGCAAGTTTGGCCTGCGCCTCATAGGTCGCCTCGATGGCGGCGGCTTGCCGGGCCCTGAAGTCCTTGCTCCTCTGCCCGGTCGAATGGATGAGGATGTTGCGGTTCTGGAGTGCGGCTTCGGTCATGGCGATCTGCAGGTTGAGCGCATGGCCCTGACGTGCCGTCTGCACCTGGACGATCTCCCGCGTCTGATCCGCAAGCTGGGACAGGGCGTGGCGGGCGTAGATCACCAGACCGAGGGCGACCAGGGTCGTCATGACCAGCGGGATGATGATCTTCACCAGAAGACTGAAATTCTTGAGCGTCTTCATCGAAAGTTCCGCCTTGCAGATCGGGGATTGAAGTTACGTTCTCCGGAATAGCCTTTTTCGATGAAATAGATGTTAAATTTAGGCCTTCTACTCGGTCAAACGAAGCGTCGATCTGCATATAATATCGGCATCACAGCTCCATTGGACGTTATGGACCAGTTGATACGGTATAATATTGACTCTATTCGATGAGTATTTATACTGCTCGGTTACGAGATAGAAGAAGAGAAAGAGGGATCTTCCGCGTGCTGCCGCCTCCAGGATCCAGGGAATCGATCGGCGTTCCTCGCTCGGCAAGGGGGCCATTGCTGCAGACCGTTTTTGCGAATGCGCTTGAGCCCTCGTGAAACCTCTTCAAAACGAGCCCTCTTCGAACGGCCTGATCCTCGGGGCAGGCGAGACTTCGACACTGGATCGCAACACTTGGTTTACCATTCCGGCACAGGATCGAATCCGTGCCGGCGTGATGCTGCCGGCCGCGATCGGCTGCCCTGTCCGGGCGCCGTGAGGCTCCGGAGAGCGCTGATTCCATGATGTCCCGCGCCGAACGCACGCCCCTGACGGACTGGTGGTGGACCGTCGACCGCGGCCTGCTCGCCGGGCTCGGGGCGCTCATGGTGGCGGGCCTCGTCTTCCTCATGGGCGGCGGGCCGCCCGTGGCCGAGAAGATCGGCCTGCCGACCTTCCACTTCCTCAACCGGCAGGCCCTCTACCTCGCCCCCACGATCCTCATCATCGTCGGCGTCTCGTTCCTGTCCCTGCGCCACATCCGGCGCGTTGCGCTCTTCACCTGGATGATGGGCGTCGCGCTCTGCATCCTGGCGAGCAAGTTCGGCCCGGAGATCAAGGGGGCCCATCGCTGGATCCAGTTCGGCGCCATCGGCATCCAGCCCTCGGAATTCGTGAAGCCCGCCTTCGTGGTGGTGGCGGCCTGGGCCTTCTCGGAAGGCGCCCAGCGGCGCGACATGCCCGGCGGCCTGCTGGCGATCCTGCTCCTGCCGGTCACCATCGTGCCCCTCGTGCTGCAGCCCGATTTCGGCCAGACCATGCTCATCACCATCGTCTGGTGCGCCTTGTTCTTCGTGGCCGGCCTGCACTGGTTCTGGGTGGCGGGTCTCGGCGTCGGCGGCCTGATCGGCGTCGCCACGGCCTACCGCTTCCTGCACCACGTCCGCGAGCGCATCGACCGCTTCCTCGACAGCGATTCCGGCGACAACTTCCAGGGCTACTGGGCCCGGCAATCGTTCAACTCCGGCGGCTGGTTCGGTACCGGCCCGGGGGAGGGCGTCGCCAAGCGCCACCTGCCCGATGCGCACACCGACTTCATCTTCTCGGTGACGGGCGAGGAGTTCGGTACCATCGTGTGTCTCGGCCTCGTCCTGCTGTTCGCCTACATCGTCATGCGGGGCCTGAAGCTGGCGCGCCGCACGGACGACACCTTCTCGCGCCTGGCCATCACGGGCCTGACCACCCTGTTCGGTCTCCAGGCCTGCATCAACATGGCGGTGAACGTCCGGCTGATGCCCGCCAAGGGCATGACGCTGCCCTTCGTCTCCTACGGCGGCTCGTCGTTGATCTCGCTGGCTCTCGGCATGGGCTTCCTCGTGGCCTTGACCCGCAAGCGCCCGCGGACCACCACCCTGAGCCAGAAGCCGCCGGGCACCGCCCCGGCGACGATCGCCGGAGTGATGCGTTGACCGTTGCGACTGCCACGATCCTGCTCTGTGCCGGTGGCACGGGCGGGCACCTGTTCCCCGCCGAGAGCCTGGCGCACGCCCTGCGCGCCCGGGGCGTGCGGGTCGTGCTGGCCACCGATGCCCGCGTGGATTCCATCGCCGCCGGCTTCCCGGCCTCCGAGATCGTCACCATCGCGGCGGCAACGCCCTCCGGCCGCTCCCTGATCAAGCGCGGCGCCGCGCTCCTCACCCTCGGACGGGGCTTCGGCGTCGCCGCCCGGCAGATCAAGCGCATCAACCCGGCCGCCATCGTGGGCTTCGGCGGCTACCCGACGGTGCCGCCGATGCTGGCCGGCCAGATCCTGCGCGTGCCCACCGTCCTGCACGAGCAGAACGCCGTGATGGGACGGGCCAATGCCTTCCTGGCGCGCGGCGCGCGGGCCATCGCCACCGGCTTCCGGGAGGTCCGGGGCGTCCCGGCCAAGGCCCTGGCCCCCCGGACCCACACCGGCAATCCGTTGCGGCCGGCGGTGCTCGAGGCCGCGAAGCTCGCCTATCCGCCCGTCGGCGCCGGCGCCCCCCTCCACCTCCTCGTCTTCGGCGGCAGCCAGGGCGCCCGGGTGATGGGCGAGGTGGTGCCCAGCGCCATCGCCAACCTGCCCGCCGACCTGCGCGCCCGGCTCCATCTCGTGCAGCAGGTCCGGGCCGAGGACCTGACGCAGGTCCAGAATCTCTATCTCGGCCTGGGCCTGGCCGGCTTCGAGGCCGCACCCTTCTTCAAGGACCTGCCCGCCCGCATGGCGGCGGCGCATCTCGTCATCGGCCGCTCGGGCGCCTCGACGGTCTCGGAACTCGCCGCCATCGGCCGGCCCGCCATCCTGGTGCCGCTGCCCGGCGCCCTCGACCAGGACCAGGCGGCCAACGCCGCGACGCTCGCCGCCATCGGCGCCGCGCAGGCGATCCCGCAATCCGCCTTCACGCCGGACCGGCTGACGGCGGAGCTCGTCGACCTCTTCACCAATCCCGAGAAATTGACCGCGGCGGCCTCAGCCGCCAAAAGCGCTGGAATTCACGACGCCGCCGAGCGGCTCGCCGACATCGTCATCGCGACGGCGGCGCGTCCCTGAGCCCTTCCGCCTGGTAGATCCCGTCGGCGCCGATCCGTCCGCGTCCGACGCCCCTGAGACTGGTCCTTCCCATGAAGCTGCCCGACAAGCTCGGTCCCATCCACTTCATCGGCATCGGCGGCATCGGCATGTCCGGCATCGCCGAGGTGATGCACAACCTCGGCTATACCGTGCAGGGGTCGGATGCCAACGACAACGCCAACGTCCGGCGCCTGGCCGAAAAGGGCATGCGCACCTTCATCGGTCACGAGGCCGGCAACGTCGAGGAGGCGGCCCTCGTGGTGGTCTCCACCGCGATCCGCCGCGACAATCCGGAGCTGGTCGCCGCCCGCGAGCGCCGCCTGCCGGTGGTGCGCCGGGCCGAGATGCTGGCCGAGCTGATGCGCTTCAAGTCCTGCGTCGCCATCGCGGGCACCCACGGCAAGACCACGACGACCTCCCTCGTCGCCACCCTGCTGGATGCCGGCAACCTCGACCCCACCGTGATCAACGGCGGCATCATCAACGCCTACGGCACCAATGCCCGCATGGGCGAGGGCGAGTGGATGGTGGTGGAGGCCGACGAATCCGACGGCACCTTCCTGAAGCTGCCGGCGGACGTCGCCATCGTCACCAACATCGACCCCGAGCATCTCGATCATTTCGGTTCGTTCGACGCGGTGAAGGACGCCTTCCGGCGCTTCATCGACAACATCCCGTTCTACGGCTTCGCCGTGATGTGCATCGACCATCCGATCGTGCAGGACCTCGTCGGACACATCGAGGACCGCCGCATCATCACCTACGGCGAGAATCCGCAGGCCGATGTCCGCCTCATCGACGTGGACCTGCGTGGCGGCCAGAGCCGCTTCCGCGTGATGATCCGCGATCGCCGCCCGGGCTTCCGCATGGAGATGGAGGACCTCGTCCTGCCGATGCCGGGCAAGCACAACGCCCTGAATGCCACCGCGGCGCTCGCCGTCGCGCACGAGCTCGGCGTCGAGCCGGAGGCGATCCGCAAGGCGCTCGCCGGCTTCGGCGGCGTCAAGCGCCGCTTCACCCGGACCGGCACCTGGAACGGCGCCCTGATCTTCGACGATTACGGACACCATCCGGTGGAGATCAAGGCGGTGCTGAAGGCGGCCCGTGCCTCCACCGAGGGCAACGTCATCGCCATCGTGCAGCCGCACCGCTACACGCGCCTCGCCTCGCTGTTCGACGATTTCTGCACCTGCTTCAACGATGCCGACACGGTCATCGTCGCCCCCGTCTACGCGGCGGGCGAGGCGCCGATCGAGGGCATGGACCGCGACGGGCTCGTCTCGGGCCTGAAATCGCGGGGCCATCGCGATGCGATCGCGCTACAGCGCTCCGAGGACCTCGCCGGCATCGTGGCCGGCCGCGCCAAGCCCGGCGACTACGTCGTGTGCCTCGGCGCCGGCAACATCACGCAATGGGCCTACGCCCTCCCGGGCGAACTCGCGGCCCTGGACGGCGTGACGGCGTGAGCCGCCGATGCGTGCCGCTTCGAGGGCGCGCACGCGCTTCCGTTGGATCTTGCAGGGCAACGAAACGGGGTCCGGGCCTCGCCACCGTTCGCATCTGAGGGACCGGCGCTCCGCCGGCTTCCCGTTCGTCCGGCCGCAGCCGGTCGGCGGTTCCATCGCCGACATCGTCTGTCGCGCGCTGCGGTTCATCGTCGGCGCGGACGGCAGCCAGCAGGCCGGGAACAGGCGCGATCACGTCAGGGATGCCTGGCTGGCCGCGGGCGGCGATCGCGGCCTGCGCTTTTGGAACATCGACATCATGCAACAGACCGAGTGCGTCAGCGCGACGATCCTCGCTGCCCTCCCAGCCTCTCCCCGTCTGCGGGGCAAGGCCCTCTCCTCGCAGGCGACGAGAGGGGAGGGGCGCTCATGACCGCATTCCCGGACATCACCCCCGACATCCGTGCGAAGGCGCCGGCCCTGCGCGGGCGGCTCATCGCCAACCAGCCGCTCTCGGACCTGACCTGGTTCCGGGTCGGCGGCCCGGCGCAGGTGCTGTTCACCCCGGCCGACGCGGAAGACCTCGGTCTTCTGCTCTCGGTCCTCGATCCGGACATGCCCGTGACGGTGATCGGCCTCGGCTCGAACCTCATCGTGCGCGACGGTGGCGTACCCGGCGTCGTGGTGCGCCTCGGCGGCCGGGCCTTCGGCACGGTGGAGATCGACGGCGAGACCCTGCGGGTCGGGACCGCGGTGCCGGACATGCGCCTTGCCAAGGCAGCAGCCGAGGCCGGACTCGACGGGCTCGCGTTCTTTCGCGGCATTCCCGGTTCGGTCGGCGGCGCGCTGCGCATGAATGCCGGCGCCCATGGCGGCGAGACCACCGACGTGCTGGTGGAGGCCCACGGTGTCGACCGCCGGGGCGAGGCGCGTCGCTTCACCCATGCGGAGATGGGCTTCACCTATCGGCACAGCGGTGCCCCCGACGACGTGATCTTCACGCATGCGGTGTTCCGCGGGCGGCCCGGCGAGCGGGCGGCCATCGAGGCCGAGATGGACCGGGTGACGGCGGCGCGCGAGGCGGCCCAGCCGATCCGCGAGCGCACCGGCGGCTCGACCTTCAAGAACCCGCCCGGAGCCAAGGCCTGGCAACTCGTCGACGCGGCCGGCTGCCGTGGCCTGACGGTCGGCGGCGCGCAGGTCTCCGAGATGCACTGCAACTTCCTGATCAACCGCGACAATGCCACGGCGGCCGACATCGAGGGGCTCGGCGAAGAGGTCCGCCGACGCGTGCGCGAGACCTCCGGCGTCGAACTCCACTGGGAGATCAAGCGCATCGGAATGTCGACACCTGCGGGGTAAGGCGGTAAGACGTAAGGCTGCTGACGGGAGAGGCCGGTGACTGGGCGGGACGTTCTGACGGCCTATTCGAAGGTCTCCGTGAAGAGCCAGACCGTGCTACCCGCCGAAGTTCGGGCGCGCCTCGGCGTCGGCCCGGGTGATCGTCTTCGCTACGTGATCACGCCGGACGGCATCCGCATCGAAAAGGCGCGGCCCGAGGGTGAAGATCCCTTCGTGACCTTCACGGAATGGGCCGGTGCCGCCGACGAAGAAGCCTATGGCAATCTCTAGGGACCCCGACGGACGCATGGTGTCCGCGGGCGCCGTGGTGGTTGTCCCGTTTCCCTATTCCGACCGTCTCGCCGAGAAGCGTCGCCCGGCCGTCGTGGTCTCGGGACAGGCGGTCGCCGAGGCGGGATTCGTCTGGATCGCCATGATCACCAGTGCGAACAACCCCGCCATGGGGGGCGATCAGGCGATCGACGATCTTGTCGCTGCCGGGCTTGATGCGCCGTCCGTCGTCAGGCCCCTCAAGCTGGCCTGCATCGAACCCGCTCTCATCCTCAGGCGGATCGGGACACTGCCGCCGCTGGCGGCCGGCGCGGTTTTCGAGGCGGTCCGCGACAGGATCGGGCCCGGAAGGCCGGCGTGACGACGCAATCCATGTTCGTGCAAACCCCAGGAGTCCCCATGTCCAAGCACGTCGCCGTCCTGATGGGCGGGTGGTCCTCCGAGCGGCCGGTCTCGCTGAATTCGGGCCATGCCTGCGCCGATGCCCTGGAGGGCCAGGGTTTCCGCGTCACGCGGGTCGACGTCCAGCCGGACATCGCCACGGTGCTCACCGAGCTGCGGCCCGACGTGGCCTTCAACGCGCTGCACGGTCCGGCGGGCGAGGACGGCACCATCCAGGGGCTGCTGGAGCTGCTGCGCATCCCCTACACGCATTCCGGCGTGCTCGCCTCGGCGCTGGCGATGCATAAGGAACGTGCCAAAGTGATCATGCGGGCGGCCGGCGTCAGCGTCCCGGAGGGCCGCGTCGTTAACCGTCATGAGGCCGCAAAGTCACACGTGCTGACGCCGCCCTACGTGCTCAAGCCGGTGGCCGAGGGCTCCTCCATGGGGGTCATCATCGTGCGGGACGGACGCTCCCATCCGCCCCAGGAAGTGGGCCGGGAGGATTGGGGCTATGGCGATGAAATCCTTGCGGAAACCTACGTCGCCGGGCGCGAGCTGACCTGCGCCGTGATGGGCGACAGGGCCCTCGGGGTGATCGAGATCAAGCCGGCTTCGGGGGAGTGGTACGACTTCGACGCGAAGTACGCCGAGGGGGGGTCGATCCACGTCCTCCCGGCAGAAATTAAACCAAATCTTTACCAGCGTGTCCAAGAGTTGTCGTTAACGGCGCATCAAGCACTCGGGTGCCGGGGCATCAGCCGTGCGGACCTTCGCTACGACGACACACCGGGGGGAACCGGTGCCCTCGTCGTGCTGGAGGTCAACACGCAACCCGGCATGACGAAGACGAGCTTGGTCCCGGAGATGGCAGCCCATGCGGGCTATAGTTTCGGTGAGCTCGTCCAATGGATGGTGGGGGACGCAACGTTGGGCCGGTAGGGGCCGAAGGCCCGTTCGGCGGCCAGGGTCCGCTCGGGCCCGCCGCCGGCACGGTCGCCTCCGTTCGTGCGTCGCTGGCCGCCCGCCTGCGCCGCATCACGCCTCCCGGTCGCCGCTCGCGCCTCGCCAACCCGATCGAACGGCGCATCCCGCGCCACCTCGGCACGGCGGGCTTCTCCCTCTCCTTCGCGGCCCTCGCCCTCGCCGGCTTCGTCGGCAGCGGCGCCTATGATCGCTTCGTGGCCGAGCACGGCCGCCCCCTCGACATCGCGGCGCGGCTCGCCGGCTTCGGCGTCGAGCGCGTCACCATCTCGGGGATCGCCCGCCTCTACGAGCGCGAGGTCTTGCAGGCCGCCGGCATCGACGGGCACTCCTCGGTGGTCTTCCTCGATGTGGCGGAGGCCCGCGAGCGCCTCTTGGCGGTCCCGCTGATCGCCAGCGCCTCCGTGCGCAAGGTCTACCCGAACGAGATCGTCATCACCCAGGTCGAGCGCGAGCCCGCCGCCCTGTGGCAGCGCAACGGCGAGATTGCCGTGATCGCCGCCGACGGCACGGTGATCGACCAGATGCGCGACGACCGCTACGCCGCGCTTCCCCTCGTGGTCGGCGACGACGCCAACCTCAAGCTCAAGGACTACCTCGCCCTGATCGAAGCGGCCGGCTCCCTGGCCGAGCGGGTCAAGGCCGGGACCTACGTCTCCGGCCGTCGCTGGACCCTCAAGCTCGACGGCGTCGACATCCGCCTGCCCGAGACGGGCGCCACCGAGGCCCTGGCTCGGTTGGTCAAGCTCGAGCGCGACAACCGCATTCTCGAGAAGGACATCATCGCGGTGGACCTGCGCATGCCCGACCGGGTGGTGGTGCGGCTCACCGAGGAAGCGGCCGCGGCCCGCGCCGAATCCCAGAAGAAGTCCAAGCCCAAGGGGACCAGCACATGAGCCGCACGATCCGTCCGGCGCATCCCGCGTCCCGTCCCCGTTTCACCGCCTCCGCCCGGTAGCCCGATGCACGACCCGCACGGCCTCACCCCACGCCTGAAGCCCCTCTCCGCCCGGCGCAGCACCACCCTCTCGGTGCTCGACATCGGAACGAGCAAGGTCGTCTGCCTCATCGCCGAGCTCCAGCCGGCCGAGGCCCTCACCACCCTGCGCGGGCGCACCCACTTCGCCCGCGTCATCGGCATCGGCCACCAGCGTTCGCAGGGTCTCAAGGGCGGCGTCATCGTCGACCTCGAGGCGGCCGAGAGCGCGATCCGCCAGGCGGTCCACGCCGCCGAGCGGATGGCGAAGGTCGAGGTGCAGTCGGTCATCGTCAACATGTCCGGCGGCCGGATCGGATCGCAGCACTTCGAGGCCCGCGTCGGCACCCGCACCGGCACCGTCACGGGTTCCGACGTGGAGCGCGTGCTGGAAACCGCCTCGGCCCACGGCGTCAGCCCCGGCCGTGCCGTGCTCCATGCCCTGCCCACCGGCTACGCCATCGACGGCCAGGGCACGGTCATCGATCCCTCGGGCATGATGGGCGACGCCCTCGGGGTCGACCTCCACGTCGTCACCGGCGAGGCGGCCGCCGCCCGCAACCTCATGCTCGCCGTCGAGCACTGCCACCTCGGCGTCGAGGCGGTGATCGCCACGCCCTACGCCGCCGGCCTCTCGGCCCTGGTGGACGACGAAGCCGAGATGGGCGTCGCCGTGGTCGACATGGGCGGCGGCACCACCAGCGTCGGCGTGTTCTCCGGCGGCCACCTCGTCCACGTGGACGCGGTCGCGGTCGGCGGCCACCACGTCACCATGGATATCGCGCGCGGCCTCTCCACCCGGGTCGCCGCGGCCGAGCGCCTCAAGACCCTCTACGGCTCGGCCATCGCCACCGCCTCCGACGAGCGCGACATGATCGCGGTCCACGGGGTGGGCGAGGACGAGGGCGATGCCCCCAACCACGTGCCGCGCTCGCAGCTCGTGCGGATCATCCGCCCGCGCGTCGAGGAGGTGGTGGAACTGGTGCGCGACCGTCTGCGCGCCGCCGGCTTCTCGGCCCAGGCCGGGCGCCGGGTGGTGCTGACGGGGGGCGCGAGCCAGCTCGTCGGCCTGCCGGAGGTCGCCCGCCGGGTGATGGAGGGCCAGGTCCGCATCGGCCGGCCCCTCGGCATCCGCGGCCTGCCGGAGGCCGCCAAGGGACCCGCCTTCTCCGCCGCGGTGGGCCTCCTGGTCTACCCGCAGGTGGCGCATGCGGAGCATTTCGAGCCGCGGGGCCACGGGGCCTTCGCCGGTACGGGAACGGACGGCTACCTCTCGCGCGTCGGACGCTGGATCCGCGAGAGCTTCTGAGACGACCGCCGGCACGCCCGAAACCCCGCGGGGTGGGCGTGCATGGCCAGACCCAAATCGGCGCCCTGACTTCAAGGCGGGCGTCAAACGAAACGTGAAAGGCACGAGAGGCTCGACACCATGGCCATCAGTCTGCAGGCGCCGGATATCCGGGAACTCAAGCCCCGCATCACCGTCTTCGGTGTCGGCGGAGCCGGCGGCAACGCCGTCAACAACATGATCGAATCCGGCCTGCTGGGCTGCGAATTCGTGGTCGCCAACACCGACGCCCAGGCGCTGACCTCCTCGAAGGCCGAGCGCGTGATCCAGATGGGCCTCGGCGTGACGCAGGGCCTCGGCGCCGGCTCGCACCCCGAGGTCGGCTCTGCCGCCGCCGACGAGGTCATCGACGAGATCCGTGACCAGCTCTCCGGCGCCCACATGTGCTTCATCACCGCCGGCATGGGCGGCGGCACCGGCACCGGCGCGGCGCCCGTCATCGCCCGCGCCGCCCGCGACATGGGTATCCTGACCGTCGGTGTGGTCACGAAGCCGTTCCAGTTCGAGGGCGTGCGCCGGATGCGCACGGCCGAGGCCGGCATCCAAGAGCTCCAGGCCGCCGTCGACACCCTGATCGTGATCCCGAACCAGAACCTGTTCCGGGTCGCCAACGAGAAGACCACCTTCGCCGACGCCTTCGCGATGGCCGACCAGGTGCTCTACTCGGGCGTTGCCTGCATCACCGACCTGATGGTCAAGGAAGGCCTGATCAACCTCGACTTCGCCGACGTCCGCGCGATCATGCGCGGCATGGGCAAGGCCATGATGGGGACCGGCGAGGCCTCGGGCGAGAACCGCGCCAACCGCGCCGCGGAAGCCGCCATCGCCAACCCGCTCCTCGACGACGTCTCGATGAAGGGCGCCCGCGGCCTGCTGATCTCGATCACCGGCGGCAACGACCTCACCCTCTACGAGCTCGACGAGGCTGCCACCCGCATCCGCGAGGAGGTCGACTCGGACGCCAACATCATCCTGGGCGCCACCTTCGACGAGAGCCTCGACGGCATCATCCGGGTTTCCGTGGTCGCCACCGGCATCGAGCCGGCGCTGATCGCCGCCAACTCCCAGAACAACCCCGACATCGTCCAGACCGAGCAGCGCATCGCCGAGGTCGCCGAGCGTCTCCGTGCGGAAGCGAGGGCGCGGGCCGCACAGCCCGCGTCGACCTTTCGCCCCCTCGGACAGGACGGAGCCGTAGCGACCCCGGCCGCGCAGCCCGCTGCTCCGGCATCGCTGCAGGCCGCCCCGATCCAGGCCGCTCCGGTCCAGGCTCCGGTGCAGCAGATCCTGCGCGCCCCCGAGCCGGTGGCCCTCGCCCCCGAGCCCATGCGGGTCGAGCTGCCCCAGTCCCCGGTGATGCGCGACGAGGTGATGCTGACGCAGACCCAGCCGCGCGCCGCCATGTCCTACGAGCCCGCGCCGATGCCGGCTCCCGAGCCCGCGCCCCAGCATGCCGCCGGCCCCTTCGTGCCGCCCCGGCCGGCCGTGGCCGTGGCCCGCGCCCCCCGCATGCCGCAGATCCAGGACCTGCCGCTTCCCGCCCAGGCCCAGCTCCGGGCCCGCGAGGAGCAGCCGGCCGAGCCGGCCGGCGATTCCAAGCGCATGACGCTGCTGCGCCGTCTCGCGACGGTGGGCTTCGGCGGACGCCGTGAGGACGTCGAGGCTGCGTCGCCTGCGCCGATGCGGGCGCCCGCCGCACCGATCCCGCAGGCCGCCGCGCCCGCGGACTACGCCAAGCGCGCTCCCGTGCAGGCTACCCCGGCCTACCGTCCGGCCCAGGGCAACCTCGATCCCCAGGGTCGCGTCGCCCCCCAGGCCCGCATGATGGACGACGACCAGCTCGAGATCCCGGCCTTCCTGCGCCGCCAGGCGAACTGAACCCGGGGTCCGGCGGACCCTCAACGCCCAGGCTGAGATATTTCAGCCACAGGCCCGGAGCCTCGCGGCTCCGGGCTATGCCTATTGTTAAACCGTTGTTCCAAAACGAGATTCAGATTCGCTGGTGGAAACCGCGGCTGTAACACAGCGTAAGAATCCGTGATTTGGCCTGCCTTTGAGGCGCGGCTATACGAATTTTGGAACGACAAGGCGCGGTGGTTTCGACCATCAGACGCCGGCAGGGGCTTCAAGCAGCGGACGGATCGCAAGGGGCGCAGGGCCCATCCCGACGGGATGGGCGCGCCCGATCACGGCCGAGGGCTATGGAATGCGAACGAACCAACAGACGACACTCAAAGCCCCCGCCACCCTGAGCGGCATCGGCGTCCACTCCGGGAACCCGGTCGTGATCACGCTGCATCCGGCGCCCGCCAATCACGGCATCGCCTTCCTCCGCACCGGAATGCCCACCGGCAACGACCGGCTCATCAAGGCCCATCACGCCTGCGTCTCCGCCACCGAGCTCTGCACCGTCATCGGTGACGTCGAGAGCGGCGCGGTCGCCACCATCGAGCACCTGATGTCGGCGCTCTACGGTCTCGGGATCGACAACGTCCTCGTCGAGATCGACGGCCCCGAGATGCCCATCCTCGACGGCAGCGCGCTCCCCTACGTACAGGCCATCGACGCGGTCGGGACCGCGAGCTGCGGCGCCGCCAAGCGCTGGATCAAGGTCCTTCGCTCCGTCCGCATCGAGGTCGGCCGGGCCTTCGCCGAACTCCGCCCCATCGACCGGGGCTTCCGCCTCGACGTCGAGATCGACTTCGAAAACCCGGTGATCGGCCGCAGCCGCAAGGCGATGGACCTCACCCCCTCCGCCTACCGCCGCGAGATCGCCGGAGCCCGCACCTTCGGCATGATGCGGGACGTGGAGCGCTACTGGAAGGCGGGCTTCGCCCTGGGCGCCTCCCTCGAGAACACCGTCGCGGTCGGCGAGACCGCCGTCGTGAACCCCGAAGGCCTGCGCTACGCCGACGAGTTCGTCCGGCACAAGTTTCTCGACGCCGTGGGCGACCTTGCCCTCGCGGGTCTCCCGATCCAGGGCGGCTACCGCTCCTACTGCGGCGGACACCGCATGAATGTCGGCGTCCTCACCGCCCTGTTCTCCGATCGCGCCAACTACGCCATCGTCGAGGGGCCCAGCGCCCGCCGCGAGACCAGCCTGACCGAGTTCGGCGCCAGCCTCGGCATCGCCGCCTTCGTGGGCGATCTGTAGCGCCACCGACACACAGCCTTCGTTTCTGTCCAGGGCGTGGCCCGCCCGCCGCTTTCGCGCCCAAATCGCGCTCCACGGTGAATCGAGCGTGAAACGGGACGTCCGTCCGGTGTGCAGCGCACCCGGATCGTGGCATGAGGCCGTCAGCCACGCGACCGACCTTTGTGATGGCTTGACGACGCGAGTCCGGGAACGGACCCGTCTGTTGGGGGAACACCGGAATGCGCCTTACTCATCCCAACCGCGGTGCGATGGCGGCCGTGCTGGTGTCCGTCATCGGCTTCGGCCTCGGCGGATGCGACGCCCTCGACTCGATCAATCCCTTCGCCGAGAAGTACAAGCCGGAAGTCGTTCCGGATGTTCCCGCCGACAAGCTCTACAGCGAGGGCTTGGCGCGCATGGAGGACAAGGACTACGAGGGCGCCTCGAAGAAGTTCGGCGAGCTCGACAAGGCCTACAGCTATTCCGACTGGTCGCGCAAAGCGCTGCTGATGACGGCCTACGCGAATTACGAGGGTGCGAAGTACGACGACGCGATCAACGCCTCGAAGCGCTACCTGCAGCGCCATCCGGCGAGCAAGGATGCGGCCTACGCCCAGTACCTGATGGCGATGTCGCACTATAAGCAGATTCCGGACGTGACCCGCGACCAGGACCGCTCCGAGAAGGCGCTCGCCGGCCTGCAGGAGCTTGTCCAGAAGTATCCGACCTCCGAATACGCGGCCGACGCCAAGGCCAAGATCCAGATCACCCGCGACCAACTCGCCGGTAAGGAGATGGAGGTTGGGCGCTTCTACCTCGAGCGCCGGAACTTCCCGGCCGCGATCAACCGGTTCCGTGACGTGGTCAGCAAGTACCAGACGACCCGTCACGCCGAGGAGGCCCTGGAGCGCCTGACCGAGGCCTACATGGCTCTCGGCCTGACCCAGGAAGCCCAGACCTCCGCCGCCGTGCTCGGCCACAACTTCCCCGACAGCCCCTGGTACAAGGATGCGCACGCGCTCCTGCAGAACGGGGGCCTCGAGCCGCGCGAGGAGAAGACCTCCTGGCTCAGCAAGGTCTATCGCGGCGTCATCGGACGCACCGCCGAGGCCCAGTAGGCCCCGGGCCCGCCCCCGCATCGAGGGCCGCTTTGCCGCTCCCCCAGGGGGGCGGCATCTTTTTGCGTGAAGCCGGCGGCACTTCGCCGTAAACACGGCGCCAGCATCCACAACGGGACCCCAGACGCGGCATGCTGAGCCAGCTCGCGATCCGCGACATCGTTCTCATCGACAAGCTCGTCCTGACCTTTCGCGAGGGCCTCAGCGTCCTCACCGGCGAGACGGGCGCGGGCAAGTCGATCCTGCTCGATGCCTTTGCCCTGGCGCTCGGCGGCCGCGGCGACGGCCGGCTCGTGCGCCACGGGGAAGGGCAGGGCGCCGTCACGGCCGTCTTCGACGTGCCCCTCGATCATCCGGCCCGGGCGCTCGCCGCCGAGGCGGAGATCGACACCGAGGGCGATCTCATCCTCCGTCGCGTGCAGATGGCGGACGGACGCACGCGCGCCTTCGTCAACGATCAGGCCGTGGGCGTCCAGGTCCTGCGTGCCATCGGCGCGGCGCTTGTGGAGATCCACGGGCAGCACGACGACCGGGCGCTGGCCGATCCCACTACCCACCGTGCCATCCTGGACGCCTTCGGGGGCCTGCAGGGCCCGCTGGCCCAGGTCGCCGAGGCCGCCAAGCGCGTGAAGGGCGCCCGCTCCGCCCTGTCCGAGCACCGGGCCCGGGTGGAGGCCGCCGCCAAGGAATCCGACTTCCTGCGCCATGCCGTGGCGGAGCTCGAAACCCTCGCGCCGGAACCGGGCGAGGAGACCACCCTGGCCGAGCGCCGCACGGTGATGCAGCAGAGCGAGAAGGTCGCGCGCGAGCTGAACGAGGCGATCGAGGCCTCGGGCGGCCCCATCGTATCCCATCTCTCCTCCGCCCTGCGCAAACTGGAGCGCCGGGCGGCGCAGCTGCCGGCCCTGGTCGAACCCTGCGTCGCCGCCCTCGACACGGCCCTGACCGCTCTCGACGAGGCCCACACCATCCTCGACGTGGCCCTGCGCGAGGCGGAGTTCGATCCGCGCGAGCTGGAGCGGGTGGAGGAGCGACTGTTCGCCCTTCGGGCCGCCGCGCGGAAATACCAGGTGCCGGTCGACGATCTTGCCGCCCTGCGCGTACGCTACGCCGCGGACGTCGCTGCGATCGACGCCGGCGAGGAAGCCCTCGGCGGTCTGGAGGCCACGCTGGCTGCGGCGGAGGCCGCCTACGCGAAGGCCGCCGCCAAGCTCACCGACGGGCGCAAGCGCGCGGCCAAGGCCCTCGACGCGGCGGTGAAGGCCGAGCTGCCGCCACTCAAGCTGGAGCGCGCCCGCTTCATCACCGAGATCGCCACCGATCCGGACTCCCGCGATCCGTCCGGCTACGACCGCGTGGAGTTCTGGGCCCAGACCAATCCGGGTACGCGCCCGGGGCCGATGATGAAGGTGGCCTCGGGCGGCGAGCTCTCGCGCTTCATGCTGGCCCTGAAGGTGGTGCTCGCCGACAAGGGCTCCGCGCCGACCCTGATCTTCGACGAGATCGACACCGGCGTCGGCGGGGCGGTGGCCGATGCCATCGGCGCCCGGCTCGGGCGCCTGGCCACGCAGGTCCAGGTGGTGGCCGTGACCCACGCGCCCCAGGTGGCGGCGCGGGCGGAAACGCATTTCCTGATCGCCAAGGATCCCGTGAAGGGCAGCGACCGGGTCGCCACGCGGGTCGCCTCCCTGGAAGCGCCGGCGCGCCGGGAGGAAATCGCCCGGATGCTGGCCGGTGCCACGGTGACCGACGAGGCCCGGGCCGCGGCGGCACGCCTGCTTCAGGCGGCCGACGCCTGAGCGCTGTAGGACGGCTCGGCCTTTAACGTTTCCTTAACCATGTTGGACGACACTCGTTAAACGGCGAGTGCGCTCCATTTCGGCGCCGGCGTTGGATCGCTCGAACGAGGGACTGAGACGTTGGACCAGAGAGTTTGCGACGGCGAGATGCGGGAGGACGCGACGCATGCGTGTCAGCCCAACCTGCCCGACGACACGCGGTACCGTCTCGGAACCGCGCTGCGTTCGATCTACGAAGAGACCTGCGACACCCTGCCGATCCCGGACAGCCAGATCGATCTCCTGCTGCGCCTGCGGCACAAGGAGCGGGATCTGCGGCGGCTCGACTAGGACCCGCTACCAGCGCCGCGCATTCGGCTGCCGCTTGTACTCGGCGGCGCGGATCTGGGTCATGACCCGGTCGAGGCTGAGAAGCAGCGCCTTCTCGTCGTCGGCGGCCTGGTCCACGGCCTCCTGGCCGGGGCCGAACTGCCGGCGCAGCTGCACCAGCGACAATTGACGTTCCAGATCCTCGCGCTGCGCATGCAGGTCGAGGAACGCGGCCTCGTTGCCGTCGATCGTGGTCGTTCGCTCCGTCACGGCTCGTCACCTTCTCTCGCCGGTCCGAAACCGGCGACGGTGATCAACGCGCGAAGTCTCCAAACCGTGCCGCGCCCGTGCGCAGCGGATCAGCGAAAGCCGCCGACGCGCCGGTCCCGCTTGCGCTCGGCCGCCGGCTGGTAGGCAATCTGCGCGTGGGCGGTGCAGTAGGGCAGACCCGTGATCGACCGGTCGCCGCAATAGTGGAAGTCGGGCGAAGTCGGATCGCCGATGGGCCAGCGGCACATCGATTCCCGCAGGTCCATGATCGTCACGCGACGCGAGAGCGTCAGGGCGACCGGGGCCACCACGACCGGTGCGGCCGCGGGAGCCTCGAAGGCAACCGCGGCGTCGTCGAGGTCAGGGGCCACGATCGCGGGCGCCACGACCTCGAGTTCCGGCTCGCGCACGACCTTACGCGGCGACACGCCGGGCGTCTCGGCCGACTTGACGCGGCCCGAGAGGCCGAGCCGATGGACCTTGCCGATGACTGCGTTGCGCGTCACGCCGCCGAGCTGCGTCGCGATCTGGCTGGCGCTCAGGCCATCCTCCCACAGCCGGCGCAGGAGATCGACCCGCTCGTCCGACCAACCCGGGACCGTTTCCGCCATAGCCCCCTCCGAAATCGCCCGCTTCCGTCCGTTCGACTCACGTGACGCCCCTGCACCGGGCCTGCGGCGCCGAGATCAAGACCGTCATCGGGTGAAGGACAGCGGCCCCCCGGCCGTCGATGTGAGAACCGTACAGGACGCCGAGACGCCGAGGCAAGTGCGGCCGGGATGATGCCGCGGCACCCCTGTCACCTGTCCACCGGCAAAGGCCGGGCGGCCCCGTGCCCAACGATCTCGCCCGTGCAGCCCGGATGGGCTAGAGCGGCGGCTCCGTGCCCTCCCGTCCGCCCCCTGATCCTGCGAGTGTCCATGACCGCCCTGCCGCCCATCGCCGTCTTCGATCTCGACGGGACCCTGGCCGAGACCGCCGGCGACCTGATCGGCACCCTGAACGTGATCCTGCGTCGCGAGGGCCTCCAGGCCCTGCCCCTCGAGCAGGCCCGCGACATGATCGGCGCGGGGGCCAAGGCGCTGATCCAGCGCGGCTTCACGACGGCCGGCGAGCCGTTGTCGACCGAACGGCTGGAGGCGCTGTTCTCTGACTTCATCGCCCATTACGGCGATCATCTCTGCGAGCAGTCGCACCTGTTCCCCGGCGTCGTCGAGGCCCTGGACGCCCTGCGGGGCCGCGGCTTCCTCCTCGCCGTCTGCACCAACAAGTACGAGGGCCAGGCCGTGCGCCTGCTCGAACTCCTGGGCGCGGCCGACCGCTTCGCGACGATCTGCGGCCGCGAGACCTTCCCGTACTTCAAGCCGGATCCGCGCCACATCACCCTGACCATCGAGCGCGCCGGTGGCGACCCGGCCCGCGCCGTGATGGTGGGGGATTCCCGCGCCGACATCGATGCCGCCAAGGCCGCCGGCATTCCAGTCGTGGCGGTGCCCTTCGGCTACACCGACCTGCCCGTGACCGCGCTCGGACCGGACCGGGTCATCGCCCATTTCGACGAGCTCGGCGCTGCCGTGGCGGCGCTCGTCCCGAACGCGTGAAGCGGGCGACGGGACCGGGCCACGAAAAAAGGGCCGCCCCACGGGGCGACCCTTTCGCATTTGGATCGAAGACGACCGCTCAGTTGATGCGGTCGGCGAGGTTGGCCGAGTGGGCGTGCTCGCCGGCGATGTAGGGCAGCGCCTGGTTGGCGAACTCACGACCCTGCACGCTGTCGCCGTTGCGAGCGTAGGAGGCGTAGAGGCCGAGGGTGCGGGCGTCCGAGTTGGCCTGCTGGTCGACGTAGGTGCGGTCGAAGTCACGGCCCGTGCGGGCGGACTTCAGGCGATCGAGCCGGCCCTGACCCTCGGCCCCGATGGCGACGCGGCGGCCCGGCTCGGCGGGGCTGTTGTCCACGAGGCCGACGCCGCCGAGGACGCCACCGACGACGCGCTGGGCGATGGTGGCCGAGATCGTCACCGGGGCGAGGACGACGCCAACCGGGTTGTCGAGGCGGGTCTCGAAGGGCTGAGTGTCGGAAACCACGGTGCCGCCAGCGGTCAGCGAGGTGCCCTCGGGCAGCAGCGCCTGGGTGGTGGCCTTACGCTCGACCAGGACGTTGTGGGCGTACTGACGGACGCGCGGGTTGCGCGAGCGCTCCAGGGCGATGCGGCTCGACTCGATGCTAACGGCGTCCGAGCGAAGGGCAGCGGCGCGGAAGTCAGAGGTGTCGGTCACGGTCGGCTGGTTGCCGTCGAACTGCGGGGCGACGCGGAAGGACAGCGGCTCCTGGGCCAGGGCCGGGGTGGCGAGGGTAGCGACCGACAGGCCGAGGGCGGCGAGGAGGGACTTGGTCATGGCGAGTTCTCTTTCCAGAGCGCCTGAACGGCGCCGTTCTTGATGATCGTTTGCGGTGCGGCAACACGTGGCCCGACCGGGCGTTCCACCCTGCGTCGCATTGGAGCATTGCGTTCGCGGGGGTGTTATTCGGCGCCTTCGACTCCAGAGCGGGTCGGTTCCTGGGAGGGGATTCCGGCGTCAGGATCGGATGTCGGATCAGCAAGCGCGCGGGTCCCTGCGTGAAGTTCGACCGCTCCTCGACAGCCTGACCCGCTTGCCCGCGTACGCCCGAAGTCGGACGCCGTGGCTCATCCCTCGGGGCCGGTGAGGGTGGCGCGGTACAATGCGTCGCCCTCCGCAATCGTGAGCGGCAACCCGGTCGCACGGCTTCGCCACCGGTGCGGGGAGCCGACCGTTGCACCGCTGTTCCGGCGGGACGGGTGGGCCGGTCCGGCGCGCGAGGCGCTTCTCAGTGCGCCTCTTCCCAGTTCAGGGCAGCGCGGGCCTCGACCACCAGCGGGACCTTCAAGGTCAGAGCGGGGGCGGGGGCGTCGACCATGATGCGGGTGATCACCGGCAGGGCCTTCTCGACCTCGTCCTCGGGTGCCTCGAACACGAGTTCGTCGTGCACCTGCAGGAGCATGCGCACGTTCAGGCGCTCGGCCCGCAGCGCTTCCTCCATGCGGATCATCGCCCGGCGGATGATGTCGGCGGCCGAGCCCTGGATCGGTGCGTTGATGGCCTGACGCTCGACGGAGGCGCGCTCGTTGGGGTTGTTCGAGCGGATCTGCGGATAATGGCAGACCCGGCCGAACAGGGTGGTGACGTAGCCGAGATCCCGGCAGCGCCGCTTGGTGTCGTCGATATAGGCGCGGATGCCGGGAAAGCGCTCGAAATACTGCTTGATGAAGGCGCCCGCCTCCTCGCGGCCGATGCCGAGGCGGTCGGCGAGGCCGAAAGCCGAGATGCCGTAGATGATGCCGAAGTTGATGGTCTTGGCCCGCCGGCGCAGGTCCGGCGTCATCTCGGCGAGCGGCACGCCGAACATCGCGCTGGCGGTGGCCGCGTGGATGTCGATGCCGTCCGCGAAAGCCTGGCGCAGCTGCGGGATGTCGGCGATGTGGGCGAGAAGGCGCAGTTCGATCTGGCTGTAATCGGCCGAGATCAGGCGGTTGCCCTCCGCCGCCACGAAGGCCCGGCGGATGCGGCGGCCTTCCTCGGTGCGGATCGGGATGTTCTGCAGGTTCGGCTCGGAGGAGGAGAGCCGGCCGGTGGTGGTGGCGGCCAGCGAGAACGAGGTGTGGACCCGGTCGGTCTCCCGGTCCGCATGCTGCTGCAGCGAATCCGTGTAGGTGGATTTCAGCTTGGCGAGCTGGCGCCATTCGAGGATCTTCTTCGGCAGCGGATGCCCGGCCTGGGCGAGCTCCTCCAGCAGGGTCGCGGGCGTCGCCCACTGGCCCGAGGGCGTCTTCTTGGCGCCGGGCAGGCCCATCTTGCCGAACAGGATGTCGCCGATCTGCTTCGGCGAGGAGACCTGGAATTTCTCGCCCGCATCCTCCTGGATCTCCTCTTCCAGACGCACCAGGATCTGCGAGAAGTCGCCGGACAGCCGGCTGAGCATGTTGCGGTCGACGCGGATGCCCTCCGCCTCCATCCGGGCGATCACCGGCACCAGCGGACGCTCCAGGGTCTCGTAGACGGCGACGCGCTTCTCGGCCACGAGCCGAGGCTTCATCATCCGCCACAGGCGCAGGGTGACGTCGGCATCCTCGGCCGCGTAGGCGGTGGCCTTGTCCAGCGCGACCCGGTCGAAGGTGACCTTGGCCCGGCCCGTGCCGGCCACGTCCGAGAAGGTGATGGGCTGGTGCCCGAGATGGCGGCGGGCGAGCTCGTCCATGCCGTGCCCGCCCTTGCCGGCATCGAGCACGTAGGAGATCAGCATGGTGTCGTCGAAGGGCGCCACCCGGATGCCGTAGCGCGACAGGACGGCAAAGTCGTATTTCAGGTTCTGGCCGACCTTCAGGACGCCCGGATTCTCGAGAAGCGGCTTCAGCCGCGCGATCGCCGCCTTGAGGGGAATCTGGCCGGGCAGCAGGCCGTCGCCGAACAGGTCGTCGCCCCCGCTATGCGCGAGGGGGATGTAGGCCGCCCGGCCCGGCGCCACGCAGAGGGAGACGCCCACGAGGTTGGCGTGGTTGGAATCCAGCGAATCCGTCTCGGTGTCGACGGCGATGACACCGGCCTCCTCGGCCTCGGCGATCCAGGCGTCGAGCTGCTCGACGGACCCGATCGTCTCGTAGGCGGCCGTGTCGAAGGGCTTCACCGACTCCGCCGCCCGCGCCGCCACGAGGCCGGCGGGCGTCGGCTCGGAGGGGCCGCGGGGCTTGGGCGCGACATCGGGCAGGCCGAGGTCGGCGAAGGGATCGACCTCGCCGCTCGGGGCGCCGGACGCGGTCTCGGGATCGACGGGCACCGGGTCGCCGTGGGCGTCCGGGAAGAACGGGGCGTCGGGCGCGGGTTCGCGGTTCGGCAGCAATGCCGGGTCGGGCTGCACCGCCTCCGGGTCGACGTGGAGCATCTGGGCGATGCGCCGGGTCAGGGTGTTGAACTCCATCGCCTTGAGGAAGCCGACGAGTTTCTGCGGATCGGGCTTGGGCAGGCGCAGGTCGTCCAGCGGCACCGGAAGGGGCACGTTCTCCTCAAGCGCCACCAGCCTTCGCGAGAGGCGGGCCTGGTCGATGCTGGCGAGCAGGGTCTCGCGGCGTTTGGGCTGCTTGATCTCGGCGGCGCGCTCCAGAAGCGCGTCGAGGCTGCCGTATTCCTTGATCAGGGCCGCGGCGGTCTTCAGGCCGATGCCGGGCACGCCCGGCACGTTGTCCGAGGTGTCGCCGATCAGCGCCAGGGCGTCTCCGATCTGCTCAGGCTGCAGGCCCTCCCACTTGGCGATGATCGCTTCGCGGTCGAGGTTGCGCTCGGGCCGGTAGCCGGGCTTGCCCTTGGCGCCGGACTCGAAGTCGTAGAACCGCACCAGGGGGCCGACGAGCTGCATCAGGTCCTTGTCGGACGAGACGATGATGACGCCGGCCCCGCGCGCCTCGGCCTGGCGCGAATAGGTGGCGATGAGGTCGTCGGCCTCGTAGCGGATCAACTCGATCGGCTGCAGGCCGAAGGCCCGCACGGCGTCGCGCATCAGCGGCATCTGCCGCTTGAGGTCGTCCGGCGCGTCCGGACGGTGGCCCTTGTAGTCGGGGAAGAGCTCCTTGCGGAACGAGCCCTCCGACTTGTCGAACACGATGGCGAGGTGCGTCGGCATCACCCCGGCCGCACCCTCCTGCACGAACTGGGCGATCTTGGTGCAGAACAGCCGCACCGCGCCGGTGGGCAGGCCATCCGACGGCCGCGTGTTGTACTTCTGGTCCTGGTTGATCGACTGGAAATACGCGCGAAAGATGAACGACGACCCGTCGACCAGGATGATCTGATCGCCGGGGCCGACGGGAGCGGAAGCGGGAGACGTCATCGGGCGCGGGATCTCGTGAAGGGGATCGGGACGGCCGCGCTCAGGGAGCCGGCGGTCGGCTCAGTTCGGCACGGCAGACCGCGATGATCGAGGTCAGAGGGTCGTGGACGGTCTTCCAAACGATGTCCAGCGCCACCCGCTGATCGGCGTGACGGTCGAGATTCCCGGCATCCGCGATGTCGCGCCACGGAATCTCGGGGTGGCGCGCCTGTCTGTCGGGCCCGAAACGCCGGCTCGCTTCCGGGATGATCTCGAGGCCGCGCATGACGGCACCATCGGTGCGCTGGTCGGACTCGAAGGTCGCGGAGGTCATGCCGGCGACGACTTGCACGGCCGCCTCAGCGTTGACGATGATGTCCTTACAGGCATCGGGCTCGCGTTCAGCCGGCAGGAACGGCATCACGCTCGATCCGTGTCCTGATCCGCTTCTTCAAGCTCTGCCGATCGCCCACCTCGACCGCCACCGGGAACAGATCCCCGATGACGTGGCAGGGACCGACTGAGCCGTAGACGTCGCGCTTCAGGTCCTTGCCCAGGTCGATCAGGGTATCGACGTCACATCCGGCCTGCACTTGCCCGAGCGCCGTCGAGTCGAACAGCGTCGCATGCCAGATGCCACACTGCTGCAAGGCGCGCTCACGCGTTCGCAGGATCTCAATGGTGGCGTCGCGTTCCATGAAGGGAGCCTACCGCAACGCGGGCGGTGGCCGGAAGACCCCTCACGTCGCAGCCCCCACCGTATCGGCCATCCGGGCGTCGCGGGTTCCGAGCGGCTGCTCCGGGCCGCGCGTGGTGTCGGCCTCGGTCTGATGCTCCATCTCGGCGTTGACCTCGGCGCCGATGAGCACGATCGTGGTGGAAATCCAGATCCAGGTCATGAAGCCGATCACGGCGCCCAGCGAGCCGTAAGTCTCGTTGTACTTGCCGAAATTGGAGACGTACCAGGAGAAGCCCAGCGAGGTGACGAGCCAGGCCACGGCGGCCAGGGCGCTGCCCCAGGTCACCCAGCGCCAGCGCGGGGCGTCGCGGCTCGGGCCGTAGCGGTAGAGCAGGGCAAGGCCGCCGAGCACGGCGGCGAGGAGCACTGGCCAGCGCAGCAGGGCGATGTACCAGGCTTCCGAACTCAGCCCGATGATGTTGATCGCCGCCGGAACCACCACGATCCCGACCAGTGCCAGGATGATGAACAGCAGCGCGCCGGCGGTGAACGCCAGCGAGCGCAGGTTGAGCCAGATGAAGCTCCGCGTCTCGCGCTCCTCGTAGACGATGTTCAGGGCGGAAAAGACCGCCTTCATGCCGCCGTTCGCGCTCCACAGCGACAGGACGATGCCGGTGAAGAAGGTCAGGCCGAGGGTGGTGTCCCCCTTGGCGGCGATGCGCTTGACCTGCTCGCCGATGATGTCGAGGGCCCCGGAGGGGATGACGCCCTGCAGGCTCTGCAGGTGCTCGTTGATGGTGGCCACGTCCGCCACGAGCCCGTAGCACGAGACCAGGGCGGCGATGGCGGGGAAGATCGCCAGGAGCACGTAGAAGGTCACGCCGGCGGCGACCGAGACGATGTTGTTCTCCGAGACGTCGTGGAACACCCGCATCCCGATATCCTTCCAGCCCTTCGCCGGAATCTCGGAGGGCGTGCGCGCCCCGCGGCCGCGCTCGGGCTCGGCCCTGGCCACCCGACGGGCGTCGGTGCCGGCATGCGAGGGGGAGGGTCGGCGGGTCGGATCCTTCGGCATCGCCCGGGCTGGTGCCGTCCCGCCGGTCCTACGCGGAAGGGCGACGAAGCCGAGAAGCGCGGTGGCGAGGGCGACGGTCCAGAGGGTCGAGTTTCGGGTTTCAACTGCATTGGGCGCAGTCGAATGCTCGTTCGGTGAGGTCATCGATCGTCCGTTCCGCCGAAGGGATCGTCATTGCAAGGTGATGCTGGCGTTGCTCGACGCAACAAACGTTGCTTCGACAACGGGATGCGACGGCCAAGAGTTTCCTTGCGGTTCACGGAAAAGCGAGCAGGGGCGATGCGGCGGCCCGTCCGGATTTATTCCGCGAAACACCGGTCCGAGGGCCGACATTGTGCGTCGGGGCACGTGAAGGGACGCGCGGCGCGGAATTTCGGGCGCAGCCTGCACGTGGGGGCCGTTCGCGGCTTGCTCTCGCGGGCGCCACGCGGCACGGCCCCAGGAGCCCCAGACCTCGACCCGGAGACGTCCGCCCCGTGCCGCACGCGACAGAGCTGATCGCCATCATCGCCCTCGGCCTCGTCCTGGCCTTCGTGTGCGGAATGCTGGCGCAGCGCCTGCGCCTTCCGCCCCTCGTGGGCTACCTCCTCGCGGGCGTCCTCGTCGGCCCCTATACGCCGGGCTTCGTGGGCAACAGCCAGCTCGCCGGGCAGCTGGCCGAGATCGGCGTGATCCTGCTGATGTTCGGCGTCGGCCTGCACTTCTCGATCAAGGACCTGATGGCGGTGCGTGCCATCGCCCTGCCGGGCGCCATCGTGCAGATCCTGGCGGCCACCGCCATGGGCGGCGCCCTGGCGCTGGCCTGGGGCTGGGGCCTCGGCGCGGGTCTCGTCTTCGGCCTCGCCCTGTCGGTGGCGAGTACGGTGGTGCTGCTGCGGGCGCTGGAGGAGCGCCGGCTGCTCGACAGCGACAAGGGCCGCATCGCGGTGGGCTGGCTCATCGTCGAGGACCTGGCGATGGTGCTGGCCCTCGTGCTGCTTCCGGCGCTGGCCCCTTCCCTCGGGGGCGACGGAGCGGGTGCCGCGCACCATGCCGGGGACGGCAACCTCTGGCTGACCCTCGGACTGACGCTGGCCAAGGTCGCGGTCTTCGCCGCCGTGATGCTGGTGGGCGGCCGGCGCTTCGTGCCCTGGCTCCTCGACCAGGCGGCCCGCACGGGCTCGCGCGAACTCTTCACCCTGGCGGTGCTGGCCCTGGCGCTCGGCATCGCCTTCGGCTCCGCGGAGCTCTTCGGCGTCTCGTTCGCCCTCGGGGCGTTCTTCGCCGGCATGGTGCTCGCCGAATCCGACCTCAGCCATCAGGCCGCGGCCGATTCCCTGCCGCTGCAGGACGCCTTCGCGGTGCTGTTCTTCGTCTCGGTCGGCATGCTGTTCGACCCCGGCATCCTGGTCCGCGAGCCGCTCTCGGTGCTGGCGGTGCTCGGCGTCATCCTCATCGGCAAGTCCCTGGCGGCGGTGGCGATCGTGCTGGCCTTCCGGCATCCCCTCGGCACCGCGCTCACCATCGCGGCGAGCCTTGCCCAGATCGGCGAGTTCTCGTTCATCCTCGTCAGCCTCGGCCTGTCCCTGAAGCTCCTGCCGGAGGAGGGGCGCGACCTCATCCTCGGGGGCGCCATCCTGTCCATCACCCTGAACCCGCTGTTCTTCGCGCTCACCGACTGGATCGGACGCAAGGTCGCCGAGCGCCCGACCCTCGCCGCCCGCTTCGAGCGCAAGGGCGCCGCAGCCCTGGCGGTCACCAGCGAGAGCCCGCCGCATCGGGGCCACGCGATCATCATCGGCTATGGCCGGGTCGGCAGCACCATCGGCAAGGCGCTGAAGGCCTGGGACCTGCCCTACATCGTCCTCGACCGCGACCGCCGCCGGGTGCTGGAGCTGCGGCAGGAGGGCATCGAGGCGGTCTTCGGCGACGCCACGGCGCCGGGCATCCTGCAGGCCGCCGACATCGCCCAGGCCCGCCTGATCGTGGTCGCGACACCGGAGGCCCACACGACACGGCGCATCGTCGAGCTCGCCCGCGAGATCCATCCGGACATCGACACCCTGGTGCGCACCCACAACGACGGCGAGCGCCGCCACTTCGAGGAGCAGGGCGTCGGCCTCGTGCTGATGGCCGAGCGCGAACTGGCCTTCGGCATGACCCTCTATGCTCTGCGCAGCCTCGGCCTGAAGGAGGGCGAGGCCCGGATCTTCGTCGACAGCACCCGGGTCGAGAGCCGCTCGGCGCCCATCGAGACCGCGGTCGACCAGGTCACGCCGGAGCTGCGTCCCCACAAGGAGGAGGGGACATAGCCCTCAGGCCGCCAGCGACTGTCCGAGTGCGTGGACCCGGCGCAGGTCGGCGACGAAAGCCGCGTAGGCTTCCGCCTTCGCCTCGTCCGGCAGGCGCAGCAGGTAGGATGGGTGCACGGTGATGAAGCCCGCATAGGGCTTCTCGAACTGCGCCGGCCCCCGGGCCCGGGTGATCGGGATGGCCTTGCCCGTCAGGGCCAGGACGGCGGTGGCGCCGAGCGCCACCACGAGCTTCGGCGCGACGAAATCGAGCTCCCGGTCGAGCCACCAACGGTAGTGGCTGACCTCGCCGGCGGTGGGTTTCTGGTGGATGCGGCGCTTGCCCCGCTCCTCGAACTTGAAGTGCTTGACCGCATTGGTGAGGTAGGCCTCGCCCCGGTCGATTCCGGCCTCGGCCATCGCCCGCGAGAGCAGTTGCCCGGCGGGGCCGATGAAGGGGCGCCCCTGGCGGTCCTCCTGGTCACCCGGCTGCTCGCCCACGAAGGCGATGGAGGCGCCCACCGGCCCCTCGCCGAGGACCGCCTGGGTCGCGCCGGGGACCAGCGGCTCCGAGCGCCGGATGATGGCGTTGAGCGCCTCCAGCGAATCCGGGGCCTGATCCGCCATGGCCGCGACGGCCCGGGCGGGATTGCGCTTGACCGGCATTTGCGGCTCCCTCTCGATCATGGCGCCGGTCCGCGCCGCCGCCTGCCGGACGAGGCCCGGAATGGCGGCGGTTTCGGGCATGTTGCGCCAGTACTTCTTCGGCATCTCCGCCCGCATCGCGGCGAGGTTCGTCCGGGCGGGGTTGAACGTGCTCTCGTAGTAATCGCGCCAGCCGGACTCGAAGCCATCCTGGGCCGGTGCGTCCTCGCGTCGCCCCGGCGGCCCGAACGCCAGGGTCTCGCGGTCCCAGCGGGCGGAACCCTCCGGCGTCAGGATCGTCCAGTCGAGCCCGCGGAAGCGATCGACGAAGAACGGAGCGGCCGCCCCGAGGATGTGGTGGTCCGGCTCGAACCAGGCGACGAAGCGCTCGGGCCCATCCCCCGCGACGCGGCGGAAACGCAGGAAGGCGTGCATCTTGTGCAGGTCGCGGGCGATGGCCTTGCGCATCCGCTCCAGGCGGTGGACCAGCGGGTCGCTGGAGATCTCCAGCAAGCGGCGCTCGCCCTGCAGGATGCGCCAGATCAGGTCGTAGAGCAGGGCGTAGCGCTCGGGATCGCGGTGGAGCACCACCCGGGCGACCATCTCGCCCACCCCGCGCGGCAGGCTCAAGGGAGCCTCGCCGGAGGGCGCAGGCGCCGGCGCCCCGAACAGCCCGGACGCTTCGCCGATGGACCACAGCACCCGCTCCGGGGGGATGCCCCGGCCGGCGAGGCGACGGGCCGCAGCCCGGAATCCGTCGAGGTCCGCGCCGGGCGAGAGGGCGACGGCTTCGAGCGCGCCGCGCCCGAACCCTTCCCCCTCCGCCGGGGAGGGCGGGGCGGATCGGTGCGCGCCCGCCATCCTAGAACAGGCTCAGTTGCTTGGGCGGATCGGCGAGACGCGCCCGCAGGTCGAGCCGGTCGGTGAGGCCGCCCGCCGGGTGGTAATCGGCGGCGATGAGGAAGGGCCGGGCCCGCTTCAGGGCCGAGGTCAGCCGCGCGACGTCGTCGAGACGCAGGCGGGTGTGCCGGCGGGCCCGGATAATCTTGTCCACCGCCCGGGCGCCGAGGCCCGGCACCCGCAGCAGCATCTCGCGGTCGGCGGCGTTCACGTCGACCGGGAAGCGCGCCCGATGCTTCAGGGCCCAGGCCAGCTTCGGGTCAATGTCGAGGGAGAGCATCCCGTCCTCGGTGGCGTCGGCCACGTCGTCGGGCGTGAACGCGTAGTACCGCAGGAGCCAGTCGCCCTGGTACAGGCGGTGCTCGCGCTGGAGCGGCGGCGCTGTCAGCGGCAGGATGGTCGAGCCGTCGGGAATGGGGCTGAAGGCCGAGTAGTAGACCCGCTTGAGGTTGTACGAGCCGTACAGGAGCGCGCTCTTCCGGATCAGCGCCTCGTCCGTGGTGGCGTCGGCCCCGACGATGACCTGCGTCGACTGGCCGGCCGGGGAGAACCGGCGCTTCTCGGCCTTGGCCTCGACGATGCGTTCGCCGATCTGCGCGATGGCGTGCTGGATGACCGCGCCGTCCTTCTCGGGAGCCAGGCGCTCCAGGCTCGCCTCGGTGGGCAACTCGACGTTGATCGAGAGTCGGTCGGCGTAGAGGCCAGCCTCCTCGATCAGCCAGGGGCTCGCTTCCGGGATCGACTTCAGGTGGATGTAGCCGCGAAAGCCGTGGTCGCGTCGCAGCGACTTGGCCACCCGGGTCAGCAACTCCATGGTGTGGTCCGGCGACTTGATGATGCCGGAAGAGAGGAACAGCCCCTCGATGTAGTTGCGCTTGTAGAATTCCACCGTGAGGGTGACGACCTCCTCGACGGAGAACTTTGCGCGCTGCACGTTGGAGGAACGCCGGTTCACGCAGTAGGCGCAGTCGAACAGGCAGTAGTTCGTCAGCAGGATCTTCAGGAGCGAGATGCAGCGCCCGTCCGGCGTATAGGCATGGCAGATGCCGGCGCCGGTGGTCGAGCCGAGCTCGCCCTTGCCGGCCGTGCGCTTGGGCGCCCCGGAGGACGAGCACGAGGCGTCGTACTTGGCGGCATCGGCGAGGATGCGCAGCTTCTTCGCGAGCGTTTCGTCCATCGAAGAGAGATGCGCCTCGTTCGTGGTTCGTTCAAGTTTTCGCGGGGGAATTCGCGCTTTCTCCGCCGCCGCGATGTCGCAGCGCGCTTCGTGGAACTCAAGCGCGGACGCGGGTTCCGCAGTTAAGCTTCGGGGTCGGCGATTTCGGCATCGAGATCCGCCTCGATCACTTGTCGTCCGAGGCCATACGGGAAGCCGGCACGCGCCATGGCGGCGAGGTCCCGGTCGCGGTGGGCCTCGCGGGTCCCGGGACGGCGCCAGGGTCCGAGGCGCCGCCGCTTGGCATAGGCCCGGGCCGCTTCCGCCTCGAGATCGACATCCGCGTCCGCCGTCTCCCGCTCCGCCTCCATCGCGCTGGCCACTTGCTCGCGCGACACGCCCTTGGCGGCGAGCTTGGCGGACAAGGCCCGGGCGGAAGCGCCGCGCCGGCGCAGGGCCGCCAAGCGCCCGGCGGTGAAGCGGGCGTCGTCGACGAGGCCGGCGCTGACGGCCCGGGCCACCGTGGCCTCGATCGCCTCCGCGAAGGCGCCCGCCTCCTCGCCGCGCAGGCGGCAGCGCTTGTCCACCCGCCGCTTCAGCGTCTGCCGCAGCATTGCCACGGAGGCGCTGTAGCGCTCGAGGTAATGCAGGGCCGCCCGCTCGAGATAGGCGGGGGTGACGGGCGGGGGCGGTTTGACCTCGGCCCGGCCATCCGGTGCGGCTCCGGTGGGGCGGCGGGACGCAACGTTTCGCGGTGTCATCGGTTCTTCACGATCCGGACGGGTTTCGGGTGTCGGTCTCGCAGATATGGTGATCACGCTGGACAAAGGCTCGTTCCTGCCATGCCGGCATTTCTCGTGAGACGCGAGTGGCTTCTCGTCCTCCTGGCGCTCGGCTTCGCCGTGGTGGCGGGGATGCTGGTCTACCTGTCGCGCCCCACCACCCTGACCGTGGCGGTCGGCCCCCGGGACGGCGCCGAGGCGACCCTGCTGCAGACCTACGCCCAGGCCCTGGCCCGTGGCCGCGAGGATGTCCGCCTCAAGCTGAACTTCTACGATGACGTGCGCGACAGCGCCGAGGCGCTCCAGAACAACAAGGCCGACCTCGCCGTGGTCCGGCCGGACGTACTCCTGCCCGAGAACGGCCTCACCCTGGCGATCCTGCACGACGAGGCGCTGCTGATCGCCGCCCCCGAGGCGGCCGGCATCGAGAACTTCCCCGACCTCGCGCGCAAGCGCCTCGGCGTGGTCGAGCGGCACGCCGCCGACATGCCGTTCGTGACGAACCTCCTCGCCTTCTACGACTTCTCGGCCCAGCCGGCCTCCGAGCCGGTTCCCGAGGGTGGCCTCGGCCCGACCCGGGTCGCCCTCGTGCCGCTCACGCCCCAGGAAGTCACCAGCGCCATCGCGGAGGGGCGCGTCGACGCGGTGGCGGTCATCGCCGCCCCGGCCTCGAAGGCGGCGATCTCGACGGTGCGCGCCGTCGAGGCGGCCTCGGCCGAGAAGAAGATCAACTTCGTCTCCGTCCCGGACGGCGGGGCGATCATCCAGCGGATGCCCGAGCTGCAATCCGTGACGATCCCGGCCGGCACCTTCGGCGGCCGTCCCAAGCGCCCGGACGAGGACGTGAAGACGGTGGGCGCGTCCTACCGGCTGATGGCGCGCGGCGGCGTCAGCCGTTTCACGGTCGCCTCGGTGACCCAGCACCTGTTCGAGTGGCGCTCCAAGCTGGCGCCCCTGGCACCCATCGCCAACCTGATGAAGGCGCCGGACTTCGATTCCACCGTCGCGGCCACGAGCGCGCGCCTGCCGAACCATCCCGGCGCGGTGGATTACTTCGAGCGCGAACAGCAGACGGTGTTCGAGCGCTACGAGGACTACATCTACCTGCTGGCGTTCTTCGGCGGCACCGTCGGATCGGGCGTCGCCTGGATCGCCCAGCGCCTCGCCCGCAAGCGCCGCGAGCGCATCGACATCGTCCTCGACCGGCTCCTCGACATCCTGCGCGAGGTGCGCGCCGCCACCTGCAAGGCCGACCTCGACGGCCTCGTGCGCGAGACCGACGACCTCGTGGCCGACGTCGTCCAGCACGCTCGCGAGCGCAACATCGACAACCGTACCGTGAGCGCCCTCATCCTGGCCATCGATGCCGTCCACGCGGCGATCAACGACGAGCGGCGCAATCTCGGCGCAGGCGGTATCGAGAGCGGGCGCGCGGTGGACCATGCCCGCACGGCCCGTCTGCTCTCGCTCCACGCGCCGGCGGCAGAGTAGCCGGCGGGACGCGATCGCGCCCCGGCGGCAGCCCGGGGGCCGGAATCACCCGGCCGTGTCGAGTTCCGGTCCGCGGGTGACGTCGAGTCCGCTCGGCGCGCCCTGCGGCGGGCCGACCGTGACGGGCCGGCCGGTGCGCGCCGCCTCGTAGATCGCCTCCATCAGAACCTGGTCCTGCAGGCCCTCCTCGCCGGGAGTGCGCGGGCGCCGATCCTCCTGGATGCAGCGGGCCATGTGGTCGATCTCCAGGGCGAACTGGTTCTTCTGCGTCAGGATGCGGGTGTCCTGCGATTCCGCCTGCCCGTCCGGCCGCGCGATGACGAGGCGCTGTCCGCGATACGCGAAGGCGTTCTGCAGATCGATGGCGGCTCGGTCGGTGTGAACCTGGAGCCGGCGCGACTCGTGCACCCCGTAGCTCGTCATGCACTGCGCGATGACCTGCGAGGGGAAGCGCAGAGTGAAGGAGACCGATTCCTCGACCTCGGCGAATTTCGGATCCCCCTCGGGCGCGTGGATCTGCGCCTCCACGGAGACCGGCTCCTCGCCGGTGAGGGCGCGCACGCCGTTCAGGCAATAGAGCCCGATATCCGGCAGGGCGCCGCCGCCGGCCAGAGCCTTCTTCAGGCGCCATTGCTGCGGCAGACCGGTGGTCTGGCCGTTGAAGGCCTGGATCAATCGGGTCCGGCCGACTTCGCCGGACCGGGCGAGGCGCACCACCTCGCGGTTGTAGGGCTCGTACTGGCAGCGATAGGCGATCATCAGCTTGACCTTGGCCGCCGCGCAGGCCGCGATCATGTCCCGGGCCTCGGCCGAGGAGGCCGCCATCGGCTTTTCGCAGAGCACGTGCTTGCCGGCCTTGGCCGCGGCCAGCACGTCGCCGCGATGCACGGCGTTCGGCGTCACCACGTAGACCGCCTGGATCGCGGGGTTCTGCGCCAGGCGATCCCACTCGTCGTAGCCGTAGACCGCTTCCGGTGCGATCCCGTACTGCTCGGCCACGAGCTTCGCCTTGGCGGGGGTGCCCGACATCAGCGCGACCACGCGGGAGCGCTTCGTCTCGCCGAAGGCCGGCAGGATCTCCTCCAGGCTGAGGCGTCCGAGGCCCACGATGGCGAAGCCCACGCGCTTGCCCGGCGGCATTGGGGCCGGCGGCGGCGGGGGCGCCCGGTCTCCGGGGCCGCGCCAGTTCGGGAACATCACCTTGCCGCCCTGCACCGCGCCGGTATCGGCCGGGACCGAGGGGCCCGGCGGGCCCGATTGCGCGCTGGCGCCCGTCGCCCCGAGGGCGAGGCCGGTTAGCGTCGCACTGCCCGCGCGGAGGACGTTGCGGCGGGAGAGGGGGATTTCATCCGTCATGAAGCTCGCTGTCGGTTCCGGCGGGACAGGGGCCGCGGCGGGTGAACCGGCGGCCTACTCCCTCGGGAACGTCACGGCGAGAAACGCGGTTCCGGCGATCCGCAGGCCTGCGCCACCGGAGCGCTGCCGCTCTCAGGCCTCGTCGCCCCGCGCGGCCAGGCGGGCCTGCAGGGACGCGATCTCCGCGCGCGCGGCCCGAAGGTCGCGCATCAGGCCGATGGGGATCGGCACCGCGGCGGGCGGGTCCGGGACGAACTGGACGCCGACGCAATCGTCGCCGCGCCAGATCAGGCGCACCGGCCGCGTCTGCCGGGTCTTGCGAATGTGGAGGTCGAAGATCTCCGGCAGGGGCACGCCGTCGCTGAGCGCGAGGCGCAGGCCGTCCGGACCGCAGTCGCGGACCGGGCAGGCCGTGTCGGAGGCATGCGGGGCGATGCGGATATCGGCGCCGAGGAGGCTCCGCAGTCGGTTTCCGTGTCGACGCTCGCCGGTGATCGGACCCATGTGACCCTCTCCAGAAGTGGCATCCGGGATAACGGGATTGTGAGGTCTTCGTGCCGGTAAACACAAGCGCCGGGGTGGTTTATCATCCGGTAGGGTTAAGGCGTGCGCTCGGGCTCTCCGTGCTGGGTCGGGGCCTCGACCTCGCCGCGCTGTTGCAGAACCAGGGCGACGAACCAGCAGAGGGCCGCCCAGGCCGCCCCGACGCACCAGCCGGCGACCACGTCGCTCGGCCAGTGCACCCCGAGATAGATCCGGCTGAGGCCCACCAGCAGCGTCATCGACACCCCGA
This sequence comes from Methylobacterium sp. Leaf125, assembly GCF_001423085.1. Classification (GTDB taxonomy): domain Bacteria; phylum Pseudomonadota; class Alphaproteobacteria; order Rhizobiales; family Beijerinckiaceae; genus Methylobacterium. The sequence goes on from NZ_LMNU01000001.1 coordinate 732,844, forward strand.
CGATCAGCACCAGGATCTTCACCCCGCGCTGCCGGTCCACCCGGGCGATCAGACTCGCCAGGGTCAGGTAGGCGATGGCCGACATCATCGCGTGGCCGCTGGGAAAGCTCGCGGTGAACACCTCCATCCCGTGGGGCACGAGGTCCGGACGGGGGCGGTGGTAGAACAGCTTGAGCACCGTCGAGGCAATCTCGCCGCCGCCGATCGCCGCGATCACGAAGACGGCGATGCGCCGGCGCCCGGTCATCGCCAGGTAGGCGCAGGCTGCTGCCGTCACGAACACGATGGTGAAGACGCTGCCGAGCCCGGTGATGTCGCGCATGGTCTCTTCGAGCCAGCGCGGCCCGATCGGGTCGGAGAGATCGGCCGGATTGCGCAGGGCAAGGAGGACCTTGCGGTCGAGGGCGGCGGTCGAGCCCTCGCCGACCTCGTTGGCCAGGGCGAAGAAGCCGTAGCCGAGCAGGCTCACCGCCAGCAGCGCCAGGACCGGGCCGACCTCGTTCAGGCGCAGGGCCAGGCGCAGGGCGTTCGCCCGGGTGAGGAGCGGATTGTTGCGGTAGCCGGAGGGCAAGGCTTTCATGCGGGCGTCTTCGCGAACTCGTCGATGAGGGGCTGGAGCTCCCGGCATAGCGGATCGGCGGCCTGGCCTCCATCCGGGCGAATGCGGCGCTATCCGAACGTGAAGGTGCCGCGACGCTCCCAGGGACCGCCGAGGTAGCGCCAGAGCAGAAGGCCCGGCGCGGTGAAGTGGAACGGCTTGAACTCCGCCTCCAGTTCCGCGTGCAGCGCCCGGGCGGTGCCGGGATCGACCTTGTTCTGGACCGTGACGTGCGGGCGCCAGCCCTGCCGGTCCTGCGCGGTCAGACCCTCGCTCAAGCTCTCGAACTGATCGGCGAGCCGCGCCCGGAAGGCCGACAGGGCGTCCGAGGCCAGCACGTAGGCGACGCCGCGCCCGGTGAAGCGCAGGCCGGTCACCGACACCTCGGGCGGCGCCTGGGTTCGGGTCATCGCCGCCAGGGTCTCGACGATGCCTGGCTCACTCGGACCTGGCAGGTGGTGGAACAGGGTCGCGTGGGCGGGAATGTGGTTGAGCGCCTGCGGGAAGTGCCGGCGGCGCAGGCCGTCGAACCGCGCGAAGGTGTCGGGATCCATCCCCAGGGAGAGAATCAGCGGGTCGGGCGTGGGCGTGTGGTCTGTCATGGTCCGATCCGGCGTGAGGCAGGGAGATGGCGCGGGCAGGGGTCGCGTCCAGGGGCAGGGGCCGCGTCCAGGCGAATGGTCACGGGGCGGCCCGAGGCGCCGCCACCGCCGCGCGGCCTGTTCAGGGCGGTCCGGGCCGGCTAGAGAGCCCGGATGCGGCGCAAACACCGGGAAATCGTCCATGTGGGGCGCGAGGGCTGGCTCTTCCTGATCGGAGGCACGAACGGTGTCCTCGAGCAGTATCGCGCCACCCTGTCCCGGTGGTGGCGCCTGCGCGGCTGGGTCAAGCTCATCGAGGCGCGGGCTGCCCGGGCCCGGGCGCTGGGCATCCGCTACGTGCACGTCGTCGTGCCCGAGAAGCTGTCGGTCTACGACGACCGGACCCAGGATCTGCGCTTCGATCCACGCCAGGCGCCCACCCGCCTGCTGGCCCGGCGCCTGATCAACAATCCCCACTACGTCGACCTCCTGGCGCCGATGCGTGCGGCGCGGGACGGCGCGGTGCCCCTCTACTACCGCACCGACACGCACTGGAACTACGAGGGCTGCCGGCTGGCCTACGGGGTGCTGATGCGGGCCTGCGGCGCCGTGCCCCCGGCCGATCTCGACGCCCGCGAGCGCTACGAGACCACCCGGGTGCGCGATCTGGGCGAGAAGATCCCGGAGCAGCCGATCGAGACCGCGAGCCATGCGGTGCTCGACCGGGACGCCCACCGGACCTACGCGAGCCCGCTCGTGGCCGCCTACGAGGCCGCCGGTCGCGCCCCGGACCTCCACGTCGGCGCCCATGTCTGCTTCCGGAACGACCGGCCGGACGTCGATCCGCGCACCCTGGTGCTGTTCGGCGATTCCTACGCGCATTTCGCGCCGATCATGCTCACCGGCATCCTGGCCGAGAGCTTTCGCGAGGTGCACTTCGTCTGGTCGTCGAGCATCGACTGGGGCTACGTGGCGCGGGTGCGGCCCGATCTCCTGGTGTTCGAGATGGCCGAGCGCTTCGTCACCCGCCTGCCCGACGACACCTTCGACATCGCGACCTACCAGAAAGGCGAGCACCTCGCGGCCGCCACGCCCGCCGCCGCGCCGCCCCCAGCCGCGGCCTCCGCGTCGGAGGGGCTGTCCGCCGAGGCCTGAGCGCCCATCTTTCCGCGAACACGCAAGCGCGGGAAGGACGGATCATGGGGCTGCTCGTCGACGGCGTCTGGCAGGATACCTGGTACGACACCAAGGAGACCGGCGGCCGCTTCAAGCGCACCGACGCCAAGTTCCGGAACTGGATCACCGCCGACGGATCCCCCGGTCCCAGCGGGGAGGGCGGGTTCCCGGCGGAGGCGGGGCGCTACCACCTCTACGTCTCCCTCGCCTGCCCCTGGGCCCACCGCACCCTGATCGTGCGGGCCCTGAAGGGTCTGGAGGCGGCGATCTCGGTCTCGGTGGTCGACCCGCATATGGGCCGGGAGGGCTGGGTCTTCGGCGACTCGCCCGGCGCCACGCCCGACACCGGCACCGGCGCCACCCGCCTCTACGAGGTCTACCTGAGGAACGATCCCGGCTTCACCGGCCGCGTCACCGTGCCGGTGCTGTGGGACAAGCAGCGTGCCGCCATCGTGTCGAACGAATCGGCCGAGATCATCCGGATGCTGAACGGCGCCTTCGCGGGCACCGGGCCAGACCTCTACCCAGCCGACCTCGCGGAGGCGATCGACGCGGTCAACGCCCGGGTCTACGACGCCGTGAACAACGGGGTGTACAAGGCGGGCTTCGCCACCGAACACTCCGCCTACGCGGAGGCCTTCACCGCGCTGTTTGCCGAACTCGACGCCCTGGAGGCCCGCCTCGATACGGCGCGCTACCTCTGCGGCGGCCGGCTGACCGAGGCGGATATCCGCCTGTTCACGACCCTGGTGCGGTTCGACGCGGTCTATGTCGGGCACTTCAAGTGCAACCGGCAGCGCATCGCCGATTATCCCAACCTGTCGAACTACCTGCGCGATCTCTACGCCCTGCCGGGGGTCGCCGGCACGGTGAACCTCACCCATATCAAGCGGCACTATTACGAGAGCCATCCGACCATCAATCCGACCCGGATCGTGCCCCTCGGACCGGCCCTCCACTTCGACGCCCCGAACGACCGCGCCGCCCGCTTTCCCACCTGAGCCCGGAGCCCTGCGCGCCCGCAGCCCCTCGACGAACCGACCCGCAGCCTTACATCGGACCCATGATGCGCCTCTCGACCACCTGCCTCGTCCTTCTCGCTGCGCCGCTGCTCACGGCCGCACCCGCGTTCGCCCAGGCGGCCGTCAAGCTCGAGGGCCGCTGCGAGAAGCTCGTGATCGCCGGACAGGACGTCTCGGCCACCTGCAAGAACACCCTCATGAACACGGTCTCGCGCAACCGCACGAGCTTCGACTTCGCTGCCGAAGGCCGGTCCCTGAGCTTCAGCGGCAACGGCGCCCAGCAGGAGCGGACGGAGGAGACCGATCCGCTCCAGCCGGTCAACCTCGTGATCCCGAGCGAGACGACCAAGGACGGCGTGGTCCAGGGGCCCCTGGTCGCCGTCGGCTCCTGCACCTTCAGTACCCCGGAGCCGGGCAAGACCGCGATCACCTGCGAGGCGAACGCTGCCAAGGGCACTTACCAGGGCGTGTTCGTGACCGATGCCAAGGCACCGGAGGCGGGCAAGACCGGCGGGAGCGCCCCCCGCTAGGCGGGCGGGTCCTCATCCGGAGGGAGATCTTGCCGAGAGCGGATCGTGTCGAGGGCGGATCGTGCCGAGACGGGATCCGGGGACATTGCGTGTGGACGTCCGCTCTGGTCCGAGCGCGCGGAGTTCCCATCTCTTGACGCAGGGCGGACCGGGCGGACAGACCCGGACCCTCTGACGGATCCAAACGAAGGCCTCGAGGACGTTATGCTGAACGATGCGCCGGTGCCGGGCGGCCCCACCCCCACCAAGGATGTGACCACGGCGAGCTTCCGCCAGGATGTCATCGCCGAGTCGATGCAGCAGCCCGTGCTCGTCGACTTCTGGGCCCCGTGGTGCGGCCCGTGCAAGCAACTCGCCCCCGTGCTGGAGAAGGTGGTCGCGGGCTCCGCCGGCGCGGTGAAGCTCGTCAAGATGAACATCGACGAGCATCCCTCCATCGCGGGCCAGCTCGGCATCCAGTCGATCCCCGCCGTGATCGCCTTCGACAAGGGGCAGCCGGTGGACGGGTTCATGGGCGCTGTGCCCGAGGCCCAGATCAAGGACTTCATCGCACGCCTCGCCGGCCCCGCCGGCCCGACGCCGATCGAGGAGGCCATGTCGGAGGCCGAGGCCCTCCTCGGGGTCGGCGACGTGGCGCAGGCCGCGCAGCTCTACGCCGCCGTGCTCGCCGAAGAGCCGGAGAACGTCGACGCGATCGCGGCCCTGGCCAAGATCCAGCTCGACCTCGGCGATCTCGAGAACGCCAAGCAGCTCGTCGCGATGGCGCCGCCCGAGAAGGCGTCCCATGCGGGCCTCGCCAGCGTACGCGCGGCGATCGAGCTCGCCGAGCAGGCGGCGGCCCTGGGAGACCTCGGCACCTTCCAGGCCCGCATCGAGGCCGACCCGAGCGATTTCCAGGCTCGCTTCGACCTCGCGCTCGGCCTCAACGGCCGCAACATGCGCGACGAGGCCGTGGACCAGCTGATCGAGATCGAGCGGCGGGACCGGACCTGGAACGAGGGCGCGGCGCGCAAGCAGCTCCTCACCTTCTTCGAGGCCTGGGGCCTTATGGACAAGGCCTCGATCCGCGGGCGGCGACGCCTGTCGACGCTGGTCTTCGCGTGAGGCCGCGAACGAACCGCAGGGGAACACGATGAGCACGCATGCGGGCTACAAGGGACCGGCCGACTGCCCCGGAGTGATTCCGGTCTTCCCGCTGCCCGGTGCGCTGCTGTTGCCGCGCGGACAGATGCCGCTGAACATCTTCGAGCCGCGCTACCTCGCCATGATCGACGATGCCCTGCGCACGGACCGGATCATCGGCATGATCCAGCCCGACGTGGAAGCGGGGTCGTCGCCGATGACGCCGAAGCTCTTCCGCGTCGGATGCGCCGGGCGGATCACCCAGTTCGCCGAGACCGGTGACGGGCGCTACCTCATCTCGCTCACTGGCATCGCCCGGTTCCGGGTGGAGAGCGAACTCGCCACCACCACCCGCTACCGCCGCTGCCAGGTCTCCTACGACGACTTCGCCTCGGATTTCGAGGCGCGCGCGGGCGAGGAGGCGGTGGACCGCGAGGGCGTGCTCAAGGCCCTGCGCGACTTCGTCGAGGTCAACGACCTGAAGGTCGATTGGGCCGGCATCGAAGAGGCGCCCAACGAAGCGCTGGTCAACGCCCTCTGCATGATGAGTCCCTTCGGCGCCCGCGAGAAGCAGGCCATGCTGGAGGCGCCGGACCTCAAGACGCGGGCAGAGGTCTTGATTGCGGTGACCGAAATGGAGTTGGTGCGCGGGTCGGGCTCCGAGCCCACGCTGCAGTAGTTTTCTCCCGCGAAGGATACGCCCCAGATGGCCGATGACACCCCGAGCCCCGTCGAGGCCACCCGCGTCGACCCCAAGCTCCTCGAGCTCCTCGTCTGCCCGCTGACGAAGAACACCCTCGAGTACGATGCCGGCCGCCAGGAGCTGGTGAGCCGGTCCGCCCGACTCGCCTACCCGATCCGCGACGGCATCCCGATCATGCTGCCCGAAGAGGCGCGCGCGCTCACCGACTGATCGGCCCCGCCGGCATGACCGACCGCCCGACCGTCGCCATCGTCGCCACCGGCGGCACCATCGCGATGACGCACGATCCCGTCACGGGGGCCCCGGTCCCCGCCCTGACGGGGGCCGACCTCGCCGCCGCGGTGCCGCGGCTGTCGGACCTCGCGCGGATCGAGGTCGTGGAATTCGCCAACCTGCCGAGCGCCTATATGGGCCCCGACCTCTGGCCCGGCCTCAGCCGCACGGTCGCGGACCTGCTGGCGCGCTCGGACATCGCGGGTGCCATCGTCCTGCACGGCACCGACACCCTCGATCAGACCGCCTACTTCCTCGACCTGACGCTGGCGAGCGACAAGCCTGTGGTGATGGTGGGCGCCCAGCGCAACGCCTCCGAGGCGGATGCCGACGGTGCGCGCAACCTCCTGAACGCGGTCCGGCAGATCCTGGCCCAGGGCGCGCGCGAAGATCTGCAGGGGCTGGGCGTGACGGTGACGCTCAACCACAACATCAACGCCGCCCGCGAGGTGCGGAAGTCCCACACCAACAACGTCGAGACCTTCAATTCCGGCGAGGCCGGCTTCCTCGGCCAGGTGGACGAGGACCGGGTCGTGTTCGCCCGCAAGTCCCTGCGGCGCCAGACCCTGCCGCTCCCCGCGCGGCTCGCCCGGGTCGAGCTCGTGGCGATGGCGGCCGGCACCGACGGGCGCCAGCTCCGTCACGCGGTGGCGGACGGGGCCGAGGGCGTGGTGATCGCCGCCTACGGCTTCGGCAACGTCAATGAGGCCCTCTACGACGCGGTGGTCGAGGCGATCGCCGCCGGCGTCACCATCGTGGTGGCGAGCCAGGTTCCGCATGGCCGGGCGCTGCCCGTCTACGGCTTCAAGGGCGGCGGCAGCACGCTGCGGGCGGCCGGGGCGGTCTTCGCCGACGACCTCTCGCCGGACAAGGCCCGGGTCCTGGCGCTGCTCGCCCTGCCGATCACGCGGGACCGCCAAGCATTGCAGGCGTATTACGACCGGTAACGCCAAGCTCCGGCATGGTCGTTCCCCATGGTCAGGGCCTGTTCAGACACGCTCGGCAATAAGTCTCATCAGTCGATTGCGGCGCTTGTCACAATCCTGCCGCTTCGGTGGGTATGCTCAGCGCACTCTCACTTGATCGTCTGCTTGAAAAGTCGGTGCGCCATCCTGTGGCCGCGGCGCGGGCGGACGCGATTTTGCCGAAGGATGATGCATGTCCAAACTTGCGGTGGTTCTGGCGCTCGGAGCCGGCCTGTCCTCGCCCGCGATGATCCCGGCCGCCGCCCGTGACGGCGGAAACTTCAACGGGACTTGGTCGGTGGAACTCGTGACCGAGAGCGGCATGGTCTGCGACAGCCGCTACACCTACGGGGTCTCGGTGCAGGAGGGGCACGTGCGCCTCACCTCCGCGGCGGCCGGCGCCACCCTGAACGGCCGCGTCGGGCCGGACGGGACGGTCGGCCTCAACGTCTCGAACGGCACGGCTTCGGGTGCGGTCTCGGGTCGCCTCCAGGCCCAGAGCGGCGGCGGCACCTGGAAGGTGTCCTCGCTGTGCTCGGGCCGCTGGACGGCCCGGCGTCACACCACCCGGACCGCGCAGGCGGACTAGCTTTCACAGGGCTGGTCGGCCCCCGGGCTCGGAAACCCCAGGGGTACGCAACCACGCTGCCACGCCTCACCCCTCCCCGCAGGGGGAGAGGGACGGGCCGGCCGGATGCGTGTTCCGGCCGCCGGTTCAGGGCCTCAGGCGGCCGCGAGCCACTGGCGCGCTTCCTCGATATGGGCCCGGTCGAAGGTCTTGATCTGGGCCGGCGAGACCTTGCCGAAGGTGTCGGCGATCATCCGCAGCCAGGAGGCGTCGGTCACCAGGGCGACGTGGCTGACGCCCTTCATCATGGCGAGGCCGAAGCGCGGGTCCTTGAAGAACGCGGCCGGCTCCATGCCCTTGAAGTCGCGTACGTCTTCCAGGAGCTTGATCTTGCCGCCCTTGTCGAGGTCGGCCTGCATGGCGGAGATCACGGTGTTCATGTCGGCATCGGTGATCTGGCCGTCGACCACGATCTCGGCGACGCTCGAATCCGGCTTCTTGGTGTAGGTCAGCACGTGTGGCACTCCTCAGGGGGTCGAACGCTACCCAAGCGAACGTCGAGCCAGCGTTATAGGAAACTCTGCGGGTCCACGTCGATGGCGACCTTCACGTTGCCGCGAACCTTCGGGCCGCGCGCCAGCCACGCGCGCAGGTAGGTCTGCAGGTCGACGGTGCGCTCGGTCTTCACCAGCAGCCGGAAGCGGTAGCGACCGCGGATCAGCGCGAGCGGCGCCTCGGCCGGGCCGAGCACCATCACGCCCTCCGGCGGCTCGGCGGCCCGGGCCAGCGCCTGCCCGTGGGCCTCGGCCACCTCGCGCTCGTTCGCCGAGACGATGAGGGCGGCCAGACGCCCGAACGGCGGCAGGCCGGCGGCCTCGCGGGCGCCGATCTCCTCCTCGTAGAAGCGCTCGGAATCCCCCGAGAGCAGGGCCGCGATCACCGGGTGCTCCGGCTGGTAGGTCTGCAGCAGGGCGCGGCCCGGCTTCTCGCCGCGGCCGGCGCGGCCGGTGACCTGCTGCAGCAGCTGGAAGGTGCGCTCGGCCGCCCGCGGGTCGCCGGAGGTCAGGCCGATATCGGCGTCGAGGACGCCCACCAGGGTGAGGTGCGGGAAGTTGTGCCCCTTGGCCACGAGCTGCGTGCCGATGACGATGTCGCAGCCGCCCTCCGCCACGGTCTGGAGCTCGGCCCGCAGGCGCTCGGCCCCGCCGGGGAAGTCGCTCGACAGGACGATGACGCGCTTCTCCGGGAAGAGCTCGGCCACCTCCTCGGCGATGCGCTCCACCCCGGGGCCGCAGGGGGTGAGGTTGTCGAAGGTGCCGCATTCCGAGCAGGAATCCGGGCGCCGCTCGGCATAGCCGCACTGGTGGCAGACCAGCGCCCGGCGGAAGCGGTGCTCCACCAGCCAGGTCGAGCAGTTGCGGCACTGGTAGCGGTGGCCGCAGGCCCGGCACAGGGTCAGGGGCGCGTAGCCCCGCCGGTTGAGGAAGAGCAGGGCCTGGTCGCCCGAATCCACGGTCTCCCGCACGGCCGCGACCAGGGCCGGGGCGATGAAGCGCCCGCGCTCGGGCTTGTCGGCGCGCATGTCGATGGCGGCGATGTCGGGCAGGCGCCGGCCGCCGAAGCGCTCGGGCAGGGCGATGCGGCGGTAGCGGCCGCGCTCGGCATTGACCCGGGTCTCGATGGAGGGCGTCGCGGAGGCCAGCACCACCGGGCAGTTCTCGATCCGCCCGCGCACCACTGCCATGTCGCGGGCGTGGTAGTGCACCCCGTCCTCCTGCTTGTAGGCGGCCTCGTGCTCCTCATCGACGACGATGAGGCCGAGATCGGCGAACGGCAGGAACAGGGCCGAGCGCGCGCCCACCACCACGGCGATCGCGCCGGCCGTGACCCCGGCCCGGATGCGCTCGCGGCGCTTGCCGCCCACCCCCGAGTGCCAGGCCGCCGGGCGGGCGCCGAAGCGCTCGGCGAAGCGATCGAGGAACTGCGCCGTGAGCGCGATTTCCGGCATCAGGATCAGGGCCTGGTGGCCGCGGCGGACGCAATCGGCCACCGCCTCGAAATACACCTCCGTCTTGCCCGAGCCGGTGACGCCCTCCAGCAACACGGTGGGGGCCTTCGCCTCGGCGCCCGGCGGCGCCACCTTGCCGTCCGCGCCGGCGGGCATCGGCAGGGGATCGCCGATGGCGTCCGTGGCCGGTGGCGCGTCGGGCGCGGGGTTCATCAGGGCGACGAGCTCCCGCACTGCCGCCTCCTGCGCCTCCGAGAGGGGCACGCGGGCGTGGTCCGGGTCCGGCGGTACGGCGACGGGCTCGGGGGCCAGGGCCATCGCCTCGAGGGCACCGTCGTCGATGAGGCCGTCGACGACGCTGAGGGAGACGCCGGCCTCCTTGGCCAGCGCGCTCTTGCCCCGCATCGCCCCGTCGGCCGCCACCGCCAGCACCTTGGTGCGCGCCGCGGTCGGCCGGGAGGGGGCCTTGCCGGAGGCCCGGACACCGACCCGCACCGTCTCGGTCAGCGCCGCCTCGTCGGGCAGCCGCAGGGCCATGGCCAGCGCCGAGCCCTTCGGCGCCAGGGTGTAGCGGGCGAGCCAGTCGACGAGTTCGCGCAGCGCATCCGGCAGGGCCGGCACGTCGATCCGGCCCGTCACCGGTCGCAGGTTCGAGCCGCCCGGGCTCTGGCGCACGCCCCAGACCACCCCGACCGTCTCCCGCGGCCCGAGGGGGATCTGCACGACCTCGCCGACCGCGAGGTCGAGCCCGGCCGGCACGGCGTAGCTGTAGGCGCTGTCCAGCGCCAGCGGGATCAGGATCTCGGCGACGCAGGGCATCGGGCGGGGCTTTGACGGAACATAACCGGAATATAAGCATGCCGGAGGCAATGCGCGACCGCCGCGCAGTCGATCATCGCCCGGAGGCGCTCCAGCATGGACCGACCCGAACCCCAGGCCTCCGGCATGGCCGGCGATCCGGCCCCCGAGGGCGTCCTGCTCCTGCACGGCCTCGCCCGGCGGGCCGCCTCCCTGGCCCGGATGGAGCATGCCCTCCGGGCCGGCGGGTTCGCGACGCTCAACCTCGATTATCCCTCCCGCAAGGCGGGACTCGGCGAACTGGCGGGCATCATCGGACCGCCCGCCGCCGCCTTCGCCGCCCGGACGCGGACCCTCCACGTGGTCACCCACTCGATGGGCGGGCTCCTCGCCCGGGCCTGGCTCAACGGAGGCCGGCCGGCCAATCTCGGACGGGTGGTGATGTTGGGGCCGCCGAACGGGGGCAGCGAGGTCGCCGACCGGCTCCACGCCCTGCGCGCCTACCGGCGCATCTTCGGCCCGGCCGGCGCCCAGTTGACCACCCGGCCGGACGAAAGCCTGCGCGGCCTCCTCGGCCCCGTCGACTATCCCCTCGGGATCATCGCGGGCGATCGCACGCTCTATCCCCTGGAATCCTGGCTGATGCTGCCGGGACCCGATGACGGCCGGGTCACCGTCGCACGCACGCGGGTCGCCGGGATGGCCGACCACATCACCTTGCACACCAGCCACGGCCTGATGATGCGCAACCCCGCCGTCATCGGCGAGACCCTGCGCTTCCTGCGCACCGGAGGGTTTTCGCCGCCCGATCGCGGTGACACAAGGCGCGCATGAGCCTCGACGCGCCCCAGCCCGATCCCGTGCCGCCGCGCCTCGACCTGCGCGGGATCGGCCTGCGCTTCGGCGCGGTGCGGGCGCTCGCCGACGTCACGCTCCAGGTCCGGCCCGGCGAAATCCTGGCCCTGCTCGGCGATTCCGGTTGCGGCAAGAGCACGCTCCTGCGGGCCATCGCCGGGCTGGAGCAGCCGGAGACCGGCACGATCCGGCTCGATGGCGCCCTGGTGAGCGCGGACGGCCGCGGCGTCGCCCCCGAGGCGCGGGGCGTCGGGCTGATGTTCCAGGACTACGCGCTGTTCCCCCACCTGACCGTGGCGGAGAACGTCCGCTTCGGCCTGCACGGCAAGAGCTTCCGGGACAGACGCTTCCGAGACAAGAGCCTTCGCGGCAGGCCCACCGCCGAGGCCCGAACCCTGGCGCAGGCCCGGCTGGAGCAGGTCGGCCTCGCCGACCGGGCCGAGAGCTATCCCGGCACCCTCTCGGGCGGCGAGAGCCAGCGCGTCGCTCTGGCCCGTGCCCTGGCCCCGGGGCCGCGCGTCCTCCTCCTCGACGAGCCGTTCTCGAACCTCGACCGCCGCACCCGCGACCGGGTCCGCGACGACACCCTCGCGGTCCTGCGCGCCAGCGGCGCCACCGCGCTCCTCGTCACCCACGACCCCGAGGAGGCCCTGGGCTTCGCCGACCGCATCGCCCTGATGCGGCGGGGGCGCATCGTGCAGATCGGCACCGGGCCGGACCTGTATGGCCGCCCCGCGACGCGCTTTGCCGCCCGCTTCTTCGGCGACCTCGTCGAGATCGGCGGGACCTGCCGCGGCGGCAGCGTGGCGACGCCGTTCGGCCCGGTCCCCGCACCGGGCCACGCCGAGGGCGCCGCCGTCACCCTGTGCCTGCGCCCCGAGGCCATCCGCCTCGGCGCGCCGGAAGCGTCCCTCCGGGCCGTCGTGCGTGAGCGCCGCTTCCTCGGAGCGAGCGCCCTCCTGACCCTGTCGGCGGAGGGGCTGCCCGAGCCCCTGCGCCTACCCGTACCGGCGGACGACCCGCACGGGCCGGGGGATTCGGTCGGCCTGAGCCTGGACCGGGATCGCGGCTTTATTTTTGCCGACGAGACGGATTAAAACACAGGGCCGGGTCGAACCTGAGTTCGGTTCAGGGCAATAGTTTCGAATTGTTTTAAGTCCAAAACATCGTGCTTGTCTTTTTCGCGCCGATGCTTCTGAACACCCGCCACGTTTCGACGGAAGGGTTTCGACTATGGCGGGTGGGATCAAGGCAATCGGATTCGCGGGCTTCGCGCTGGCGGCCCTGATCGGCACGGCGTCAGCGGTGGAGGTCAACCTCTACACCACCCGCGAGCCCGGCCTGATCCGGCCCCTGCTCGACGCCTTCACGGCCAAGAGCGGCGTCACCGTCAACACGGTGTTCGTCGAGAAGGGGCTCGCCGAGCGCGTGGCGGCCGAGGGCGCCCGCGCCAAGGCCGACGTGCTGATGACCGTGGATGTCGGCAACCTCATCGACCTCGTCGACCGCGACCTCGCCCAGCCGGTGCGCTCGGGCGTGCTGGAGGCGGCGGTGCCCGCCACCCTGCGCGATGCGGAGGGGCGCTGGTTCGCCCTCTCCATGCGGGCCCGGGTGCTCTACGCCGACAAGGACCTCGCCGACCTCAAGGCCATCACCTACGAGGGGCTGGCCGACCCGACCTGGAAGGGCGGTCTCTGCCTGCGCTCGGGCCAGCACCCCTACAACACGGCCCTCGTCGCCCATTATCTCGTCAAGCACGGCCCGGAGAAGACCGAGGCCTGGCTGCGGGCGCTGAAGGCCAACCTCGCCCGCAAGCCCGCCGGCGGCGACCGGGACGTCGCCCGCGACATCCTGGCCGAGACCTGCAAGATCGGCCTCGGCAATTCCTACTATGTCGGACTGATGCGCTCCGGCCGCGGCGGCCCCGAGCAGCAGAAGTGGGGCGAGGGCATCAAGGTGGTGATGCCGACCTTCGCGGGCGGCGGCACCCACGTGAACATCTCCGGCGCGGTGGTGGCCAGGAACGCCCCCAACCGCGACGCGGCGGTCAAGCTCCTCGAGTACCTCGTCTCCGACGAGGCCCAGGCACTCTACGCCAAGGCCGATTACGAGTACCCGGTGAAGGCCGGCGCGCCGATCGACCCGCTTCTCACCGCCCTCGGGCCCCTGACCCTCGATTCCGTGCCGCTCGTCGAGATCGCCCGCAACCGCAAGGCGGCGAGCCTGCTCCTCGACACCGTCGGCTTCGACAACTGAGGGGAAGGCTCTCTTCTCCGCAGCCCGTGCGCCACCGCCTGGCCTCCTTGCAGAGGTCAGGATGGCGTCGGGGGTTCGCCGAGAGATCCGCCGCACTCCCATCGAGCCGGACGAAGCCCGAGGCCACAGGATCCGCATGACCGGGGCCGCCCCCGCCCTCCCGCTCACCGGCCGACCCCGCGGCCTCGCCTGGGGCGCCGCTGCCCTGGTGCTCTGCGCCGTGGTGCTGAGCCCGGTCCTCGCCCTCGTGATCGCGGCGGGCGAAGGGACCGGAGCGGGGGCGGGCGGGGCCGCGCTCTGGCCGCACCTCGTCGCCCACGTGCTGCCGCAGGCCCTGCGCGACACCGCCCTGCTGCTCGCCGGGGTCGGCGTCCTGGTGGTGGTGCTCGGGGTGGGCTCCGCCTGGCTCGTGGCGGCCTACGACTTTCCCGGCCGGCGCCTGCTGGAGGCCGGGCTGCTCCTTCCGATGGCGGTGCCGACCTACATCGTCGCCTTCGCGTATCTCGACCTGATGCACCCGATCGGCCCGGTGCAGACGACCCTGCGTGGCCTCCTCGGCTATGCCCGCCCGCGCGATTTCGTGCTGCCGGAGATCCGCTCGCTGCCCGGCTGCATCCTGCTCCTCGGCTTCGTGCTCTATCCCTACGTCTACCTGCCGACCCGGGCGCTGTTCCTGATGCAGGCCGCCAACCTGATCGAGGCGGCGCGGATGCTCGGGCGCCGGCCCTCCGCCGCCTTCCTGCGGGTCGCCCTGCCGATGGCGCGCCCGGCCGTCGCCCTGGGCGCGAGCCTCGCCCTGATGGAAGCCCTGAACGACATCGGTGCGGCCGAATTCCTCGGGGTGCGCACCCTCACGGTCCAGGTCTACGCCACCTGGGTGAACCGCTCGGATCTCGCCGGCGCGGCCCAGATCGCCCTCGTCATGCTGGTGGCGGTCGTCGCCCTGGTGGCCCTGGAGCGCTGGGCCCGGGCCGGGCGCGGGTTCTCGAGCGGCGCTCAGCGCCCGCGCCATTTCGCCCGGCAGCGGCTGAGGGGCCTGCATGCCGCGGCTGCCCTGGCCCTCGGCCTCGTGCCCGTGGCCGTCGGCTTCGCGATTCCCGCGACCTACCTCGTGCAAGCCGCCCTGCGTCGGGTGTGGCGCAGCGGCCTGCCGGAGACGATCCTGCCGGAGATCGGCCATACCCTGCTGTATGCCGGCGCCGCGACCGTGATCGCCGCCGCCCTCGGCTTCGTGGTGGCGGCGGGGCCGCGCCTCGTCGCCCGCCGCTGGGGCGAGGCGCTGATCCGGGTGGCGAGCCTCGGCTACGCGCTCCCCGGCGCGATCCTGGCCATCGGCCTCCTCGGCCCCCTGGCCTGGGCCGACGCCACCCTGTCGGCGGGGACGATGCAGCTCTTCGGGGTCGCCCCGGCCCTGATCGGCCTCGGCACCGGCGGCGCGCTCGTCACCGCCTACCTCGTGCGTTTCCTGGCGGTCAGCATCGGCACCTGCGAGGCCGGGCTCGGCCGGGTGCCCCGCAGCCTGCCGGATGCCGGGCGGATGCTGGGGCGGGGACCGGGCGCGACCCTGTGGCGGATCCAGCTGCCCCTGGCCTGGCCGGCGGTGCTCAGCGGCGCGCTGCTGGTCTTCGTGGACTGCGTTAAGGAACTGCCCGCGACCCTGCTGCTGCGTCCCCTCAACGTCGAGACCCTGGCGACCCACCTCTATGGTGAGGCCGCGCGCGGCACCTACGAGGACGGGACGGTGGCGGCCCTCCTCATCGTCGCCGTCGGGCTCGTGCCGGTGGTGATCCTGCTCCGGCTCGGAACCCCGCGCAGCGAAGCCGGCGCAGAACCTGCCGATCAGCGCTTGACGGGGCCGCGCCCCTCGCCCTAGAAGGCCCTCGGTCCGGGTGCGTAGCTCAGCGGGAGAGCATTCGCTTCACACGCGAAGGGTCACAGGTTCGATCCCTGTCGCGCCCACCATTTCCCTCGAAGCCGCCCCGCCGCTTCGACGACCTTCCTCAAGACAGCACGACGAGCACGAGGCCGCCGACCATCGGAGGCAGCCGACGATGCGCCCGAGTCCCGCCCTGTGCTGGGCGAAGCCGAGCCATCCCTGATGGTCGAGCAGCGTCGAGGTCACGATGGGCCCGGCAGGTCGAGTGCCGGGTTGGCGCCCGTCACCGCGCAAGCTGCGAGTGTCGTGGCGCGACAGGCCGCGGATCGGCCCTGGTCCGGGGACGACAACCGAGGCGGGGAACGACGCTTTCAGCGCCCGCTACGGTCCTGCGCAGGCACGCGGTCCGGGTCTGGTCCGGGCCTCTCAGGCGATCGCGGCGGCCTCGGCCTTCGGAGCCCCCACCGGGCGGCGGGGCGCGACCAGCAGGACGAGGGCGCCGGCCGCCATGCAGACGATCGATCCGGCCAGCACGCCGACCTTGGTCTCGGCCTCGAGTTCGGGGCTGCTGGCAAAGGCCAGGAGGCCGATGAACAGGCTCATGGTGAAGCCGATGCCGCAGAGCAGCGAGACGCCGTAGACCTGCATCCAGCCGGCCCCTGCCGGCCGTTGGGCGAGCCCGAGCTTCACCGCCGCCAGGACGAAGCCGAACACGCCGAGTTGCTTGCCGACGACCAGACCGAGGGCGACCCCGAGGGTCACGGGGTCGAGCAGCATCGTGGGCGTGAAGCCCGCCAGCGACACGCCCGCATTGGCGAAACCGAAGATCGGCAGGATCAGGTAGGCCGACCAGGGATGGAGCGCGTGTTCCAGCCGGTGCAGGGGCGAGGTCGGATCGTCCGGCCGGCCGATGCTGAGCCGCAGGGGAATCGTCAGCGCCAGGAGTACGCCCGCCACCGTGGCGTGTACCCCGGATTTCAGGACGAAGACCCACAGCACCACGCCGAGGACGAGGTAGGGGGCGAGGCGGCTGATGCCGGCGCGGTTCAGGCCGTAGAGCACCGCCAGGGTCGCGGCCGCTCCGCCCAGCATCGGCAGGGACAGGTCCGCGGTGTAGAACAACGCGATGATGAGCACGGCGCCGAGGTCGTCGATGATCGCCAGGGCGGTGAGGAACACCTTGAGGGAGACCGGCACCCGGGAGCCCAGTAGGGCCAGGATGCCGAGGGCGAAGGCAATGTCGGTGGCGGCGGGAATCGCCCAGCCACGGACGGTCTCCGGCGAGTGCCGGTTCACCGCCACGTAGACCAGGGCCGACGCCGCCATGCCGCCGAGGGCCGCGAGGCCGGGCAGGATCCGGTCCGGCCAGGTCCGCAGGCGTCCATCCAGCATCTCGCGCTTGATCTCGAGACCAACGAGCAGGAAGAACAGCGCCATCAGGGCGTCGTTGATCCAGTGCAGCACGCTCAAGCCGCCGACCTTGGTCTGCAGAACCGCGAAGTAGCGCTCCGCCAGGGGAGAATTCGCCACCACGAGGGCGAGCATCGCGCTCGCCATCAGGACGAGGCCGCCGCCGGCCTCGGAGGTGAGCATCGACCGGAAGGCCGAGAGCGGCCGGCGGAGCGGGGCAGGGGCTTGCATGGGCCTTCCCTTACAAGACCTGCGCGGGGACACAACTTTTGGGTGGGAACCCAGCGCGAGGCGTGTCACGCCTTCCCAGCGGGGAGGCATCGGCGCCCCGGTCCCATGCGTCGGGGTTCATGCCGCGCGGACACGCCGGATTCCCGATCCATCGCTCGAGCCACGTTCCTCCGCGCCAGGCGTCCCGGGCCACGTCTCCGGGGAAACGGGTATCGACATGTCGATCCCCGGCGCTTGTCTTGGTCCCGGTGCCCGAAGACAGGTCCGCTCGGAACGCGCGTCGCTGGTCCGCAATCCTTCGGACGTGGAACCCTGCCAAGTCGCGCCACGGCGTTTACCACGGGGCGCGAAGAACCTTGTCGAACCGGGTATCACCTGCAATCCCTGCAGGGCCCTCGATGGTCGGGGCGCAACACCGACTGTCGCCATGCGCCGCCTGCACAGCATCGACTCGATCCGTGGTCTGGCCGCCCTGGCGGTGATCTACGCCCATACGGTCGAGTTCGGCCTGAAGACGCAACTCGGTCCGTTTCCCCTCGAGCGCGCCGTCCTGTCGGGGCTGACCGAGTACGTCGATGTCGGGAAGATCGCCGTGACGTTGTTCTTCGCGGTGTCGGGCTTCGTGGTGCCCTTCTCGCTGTTCAAGGCCGGAGACCGGCCGATCCTGGCCTTCGCCGTGTCGCGGTTCTTCCGCCTGTATCCCGCCTACTGGCTCTCGATCCCCTGCGGGCTGCTGGTCCTGTTCGTCTGGGCGGGCCGTGACATTCCCGCCGTCCTCGTGCCCGCCAACATCACGATGCTGCAGCAGTTCCTCGGCGTGGAGAACATCATCGCCCTGTACTGGACCCTGCAGATCGAGCTGATCTTCTACGGCCTCTGCGTCGGGCTCTTCGTCCTCGGGCGTCTCGACGATGCCGTCGGCGTGGTGCTGTCGGCCCTGGCCCTGATCGCGGCCGCCCTCGGCCTCGCCGCCCTGCGCTTCGGTCTCGAGCGGAAATTCCCGGTGGCCGTTCCCCTGTCCCTGGCGGTGATGTTCTGGGGCCTGTGCCTGCGCTACCACGTCCTCGAGCGCCGGCCGGGCTGGGGCGTCGCGCTCACCGTCGTCACCGGGGCGCTCGTCTGTGCGATCCCGCTGGTGTCCGTGCTCGCCTATGGGCGCGACATGGGCTTTCACGAGAACTGGCTGAAGTACCTCGTCACCTATTGGGCCGCGATGGCGCTGTTCGCCCTGCTGTCCCAGCGGCTGCGCATCGAGGGGCGGCTGTTCACCTACCTGGGCGCCATCAGTTACTCGATCTACCTGTTCGGGCCGGTGGTCCAGGGGGTGCTCGAGCACGCGCTGGCCGGGTACGCGTCGGTCGTTCCGATCCACCTGTTCGCGGCCGCCACGGCGCTCGCGACCGTCGCGGTCGCGGCGCTGGTCTATAGCTGGATCGAGGCGCCGGCCATCGCCCTGGGCCGCCACGTCATCCGTCGCCACCTCCTGCCGGTCTCCGGCGCAGGGCGGGACGCGCACGCCCCGGCCGCCCCGATGGTCGGCCGCTCCGAGATCTGAGCCGGCCGCCGGGGCGACGCGGCAAGGCCCTCGGCCCTGTCCGCTAGAGGGGCGATCCCTCAGCCTTCGGGGAAACGTTCGCGTCGGGGAGCCATGCCCTTCGCCATGGCGTCCGGCCGGTCCGACGCGCCATCTCAGGCATGCGAATACCGTTGTAAGGTCTGGCCGCGGGACGGTCTGATGCTCTGTCCTCAGTCGCTCGCCGTCGTAAGACAGTTCCGGTTCAAAGCGATTGGCCCAACCCTCGGCCTAGAAGCATCGTCCGACGACCGCGAATGTGTCCAGGTAGCCGTGAGAGTTCATGGTACCTCAGTTCACCTGGCAGAATCACGATACCGCTACGGCGGCTTGATCCCGGGCGACCATGAACCCGTCCGCGAACTCGTACAACCTGTGTCGGGCCCTCGAGCATCGTGCAATCCCAAGGGTTGCGTGAGCGATGGGTGCCTTGGCTCGAAAACCGGGTCCCCTCATGCGTCCGGATCGGCGTGGGCCGCAGAGAGAGGCTTCCGGATCTTGTCCGTCCGCTCCGGTCCTGTCATGGACCCCGCGACCGCATGACGGGCGGTCTCCCGTCCATCCCGCCGCCGTCAGGACCGAATCGCCATGCCGCACGTGACCGTGAAGATGTACCCGGGCAAGACCGACGCGCAGAAGGCGGAGATGGCCGAGGCCATCGCGGCGGCGCTGATGGCCAGTGCCGGCACCGCCGAGCGGGCGATCTCGGTGTCGATCGAGGACGTGGCCCAGGCGGACTGGGAGGCGCAGGTCTACCGGCCCGAGATCGTCGGCCGGCCGGAGACCCTGTTCAAGAAGCCGGGCTATACCCTGCCCTGAGCCCCGGTCCTCAGCCCTTCAATCCCTGGAAGGGGCGCAGCAGCCAGGCGAGGCGGCCGGCATCGTCGTCCTGGACGTCCGGCGCAGGCCGGTCGTCCGACGGCTCGGGCGCCTTCGGCGCACTGGCATCCTGCATGATCTGATCGAGGGGGGAGGGCAACTCGGCGCCGTACTCGTTCAGGAGCAGGGCCGCGTCGAGCAGGAAGCGGATCTGGTCGTCCGGGACGGGACGGCCCTGGATCTGGGCGTCGAGCACGGTCCGCGCGAAGAGGGCGGCCAGCCGTGACAGCTCGGGCAGCCGGTCGGTGGGCGCCGCGGCCCGGATCGATGACGCTGAAGCGGCACTCACCCGCAATCTCCCTGTCTGGATCGCGCGACCTCGGCGCGCCTCGCGTATGTCGGACCCTGTATACCGTGCGTTTCTCACCAGTTCGTTGAGTTCCGACGGCGGCATTGCCGCGGATTCCGGCGACGAAGCTCCGGGCGCGGACCGGTGCCGAGGCCGAGACCCAGTTGAAACGGGGCCGGGCCGTGTCAGGTCTCGCCGATCATCTCGCGCAAAGTTGCACCGAGACTGGCCGGTACGTTCGGCTTGAGCACGAATGCCGCGCCCTCCGGCAGCGGGCCGGAGCTGGGATCCGAATGGCCCGAAATCAGGATCACCGCGAGGCCGGGTCTCCGCGCGCGGGCGCGCTGCGCCAGTTCCCAGCCGTCGATCCCGCCGGGCACGTGCGCGTCGGTGACGAGTCCGGCCGCGTCCGGGGTCGCCTCCAGCAGGCGGAGGGCCTCGTCGGTCGTCTCAGTGGCCCTGACGGCGAAGCCCGCCGCGTCGAGGAGCCCCGCGATGACCCGGCGCTGGTCCTGCTCCTCCTCCACCAGGATGATGATGGCGCGATGATCGCCGGTGTGCATCGTCGAGTCTCCAGGCCGCGGGTCCTGGCTCAACGCCGCGGGCGCGGGCCTTGTTCAGGGCCGTGCAGCGCCCGGCCGGGCCCGCGACCGGAGACGCGTTCTAGCCGCCGCCGGGATCGGTCTCGCCGTCCGGCTGAGCACCGCCCTTCGGCCCCTGGCCGGGCTTGCCGTCGGTCTTCTCGTTGGGATCCATCACCGCGTCGGGCGCCGTGTTGGCTGGCTTGTCCTTGGGCGGATCCTTGTCGTCGGAGCCTGTCATCGCATCATTCCTTGGGATTGGCCTTGGAGCTGGCCTTGGGGCTGGCTTGGGGCGAACGGGGCCAGTCGGACTGTCCGTCGGAGGAGCCGCCGGCCGGGGTGGGATTGCGTCCCTTCGGCGCGCCGTCCCAGGCGGCGTTGCGGGCCGTATCGGTCTCGCCGCCGGGACCTTGCCGGGTGATCGCGGCCTGATCGGCCGACTGACCCCCGCCGGCGACGGCCGGGTCGCCCGGCTTGCCGACATCGGAATCGGGCTTGCGCGTGCCCACGATGGGAATGTGATCGTTCGGCATGTCTACTCCCCCGCATCCTGGCCGTTGGGCGCGGTGGCGCGGTCGAGGGCTTCGCGGGTCGCACCCGAAGCTTCGGTCTTCCGCGCGGCCGCGCCGATCGCCTTCAGGCTCGCGGGCTGCGTTTCCCCGCCCTGCGCCGCCTGTCCGGATCCGGAGGCCGCGCCCTGCGCGGGCGTCCCGCCGTTGCGGTCGGCGTCGCTCTCCTTCGGCGCACTGGCGGCGCGCGGCTCGTCGGTCATGATGTCCTCCTGATGTTGGAGGCTCAACCCGGCGCCGGCCCCGAGGTTGCTTCGCTCCAGGTGGCCCGGGCCTCGCGAAGGCGAGCCCGATCGGTGGCGAGGGGCAGCGCCGCCTCGGCGCGCAGGAGCGCCAAGTCGGCCTGGGCGCCGGCAGCCGCCCGGACAGCCGGACTTCCGAGATCCGCGAGGGCGGCGAGGGCCTTCTGCAGCCGCAGGCCGATCGTCACGTCCGACGCGCCGTCGCGGGCAATGGGATCGAAGGCATCCGCCAGAAGGTCGTCGGCGCTGAGGCCGGGCACGCGCAGGTGCGGATAGATCCGCGCCTCGGGCGCGGCGGCGCGGCGCGCGTCCCAGAGGCCGAGCACGCGGACCAGGGTGCCGATGACATCGACGGCGGTTCCGGGATCGTTCACCGCCGGAGACAGCGCGCGCTGGGCCACCTCGGCGAGGACGATGAGGCCGAAGCGCGGATCGTCGTCGAAGCTGCGCCGGTCGCCGACGACGAAGGCCGCGGCGATCCGGTCCCGCAGGGCGGCGTCGACGGATCCGTCGACCTCCACCAGGAGTCGCTTGGGGTGGACGAACGTGCCCGGCAGGGCCGCAAGGTGGAGGGTGAGGCCGTGCGTCTCGGCCAGGGCGTCGAGGCGGGCGGCATCGACGTGCTGGACGTAGCCCGTCCCCGCGGCGGCGATCCGGGCCGCGCCGGGCGGCGCCGGCTGCCAGGGCAGACCGCCGAGATAGGGGGCCTCGGCGCGCCGCCGCACGGCCTCGCCGGCCGCCGCCGCGATGGCGTCGATGGTCTCGCCGACCCGGCCGAGATGCGACAGGGTGTCGATCCAGCGAACCAGCGTCGCCACCACGCTGACGAGAACCAGCAGGGTCAGGCCGAACAGGATCACCCGTCCCTGGCTGCCGTAGAAATGGGTCTTGAGGGCGATCAGGCCGACGACGCTGTAGACGAAGGCGCCGATGAAGCTGGCGACGGCCGTCTGCGCACGGGTGTCGCGCATCAGCAGGGTCACGGCGCGGGGCGTCACGGTGTTGGTGGCCCCGCCATAGGCCTGCACGATGGTGGAGAGCGAGAACGTCGCCACCGGCAGCATGCTGGTCGCCAGGACGGAGAGGATCTGGTCGACGGCGTCGGCCCCGATCGAGGCGCCGAGGTCCGCCGGCACCATTGGCGCCAGGACGGCCGAAACCAGGGCGGCCGCGACGCCGCCGACGCTGAAGGCGCCGACGCGGATGACGGGGCGCCGCCCCCAGCGGCGGAGGGCGTAGAGGGCGGTGGACATGATGGCGGCTCTCGGGCCGAGCCTCGCGGGTCAGGGCTCGCGAGCCGGATACGCGACGTTCGGGCGATCCGGGAGCGAGGCCCGGACCGCCCGCGCGGGTCTCAGAGGCCGTCGAAGAGGGCCGAGGAGATGTAGCGCTCGGCGAAGGAGCAGGCGACGGTGACGATGCGCTTGCCGCGGAAATCGGGGCGTGCGGCGAGCTTCAGGGCCGCGGCCACGTTGCCGCCGGTGGAGATGCCGCCCGGAATGCCCTCGAGGCGCGAGAGCTGACGCGAGGTGTCGAAGGCCTCCTGGTTCGAGACCGTGATGACCTCGTCGATGATCGCCTTGTCGAGGTTGTCGGGGATGAAGCCGGCACCGATGCCCTGGATCTTGTGGGGGCCGGGCTGGCCGCCGGAGATGACCGGCGAGTCGGTCGGCTCGACGGCGACGATCTTCAGGCCGGGCAGGCGCGGCTTCAGCACCGAGCCGACACCCGTGATGGTGCCGCCCGTGCCGACGCCGGCCACGAAGGCGTCGAGGTGGCCCTGGGTGTCGTTCCAGATCTCCTCGGCCGTCGTCCTGCGGTGGATCTCGGGGTTGGCGGGGTTCGAGAACTGCTGGGGCATGATCGCGCCCGGGATCTCGTTGAGGAGTTCCTCGGCCTTGGCGATCGCGCCCTTCATGCCCTGCGGGCCGGGGGTCAGGGCGAGCTCGGCGCCGAGGAAGGCCAGCATCTTGCGGCGCTCCAGGGACATGGTCTCGGGCATCACCAGGATGAGGCGGTAGCCGCGCGCGGCCGCCACGAAGGCGAGGGCGATGCCGGTGTTGCCGGAGGTCGGCTCCACCAGCGTGCCGCCGGGCTTCAGCTTGCCGGAGGCCTCGAGGGCGTCGATCATGTTGACGCCGATGCGGTCCTTCACGCTCGCGATCGGGTTGAAGAACTCGAGCTTGAGCAGGATCTCGGCGTCGACGCCGTGTTCCTTGGTGATCCGGTTGAGACGGACCAGGGGCGTGTTGCCGATGGTCTCGGTGATCGAGCCGAAGATGTGGCCGTGGCCCGGCGTGCGGGTCGAGGCGGGGCTCTGGGACTCGGCCATAGGTCTCTCCTGAACAGCGTGAGGATTGCGTCCCGGAGGCCGGCGCAACGGCGCGCCGAAGTTTGCCTGGAACGAACTCAGGGCCGGGAGATATCGTGTCGTTTCTGTCGAGGCAATCGACAAAGACCCGAGGTCAAAGACAATCCTTCTCCGTCGGCAACGAAGCTGCCGACTTGGAGTAGTCTTCACCTGCGGCGGTGCGGAAATGGAGAACTTATTTCTTCCGCCGACGGTCCAGCGGCCTCTGCCGGGATCAGTGCGTCAACAGGGCGGCGCAGAGCATCACCATGGTGGCGACGACCGGGCTGGCGGTGGCGATCATCGCGGCGCCCGCATGGAGCCCCTGGGGCCACGTGTAGCGGGTCTCCTCGCGCAGGCCGGGCCGGAGGCCGTTGCTGCCGGTGGTCCATTCCACCCTGGTGCCCATCGCGTTCTCCCCACCCGCCGAACCACTCGGCGGCCGGGATCAGGAGGCACGGTGCGGCTTGAAGGGCGGGTAAATCCGCGGTCGCGACCGCGGATCGTCGTCAATGGAAGCTTAAAACCGACGGAGGGGTCACCGTGGCAAGGCTCAGAGCGCGCGGTCGAAGCGCAGCTCGCCCTTCTGGCTCTTGATCACCAGCTGGGACCCGACCAGGTCCCACTGCCCGGCGGTGCGCAGGGCGATGAAGAAGTCCTGCTCGCTGGCGCCGAGGCCCTTGTCGCAGGGCTTCTTCGTCAGGGCGAGCGGGCCGACCGCGAGGTGCTGCTCCTTGAGCGGGAAGGCGGTGGCCGCGAAGGTGTTGCAGCCGCCGTAGCCGCGGGCCCGGTACTGCTTGTCGATGGTGAAGCTCGGCCGGTCGTTGCCGCCGAAGGGCTTGCCGTTCAGGCTCACCGCCGTCCAGGTGGCGTCGAGGGGAAAGATCTTTTCCTGGGGCTTGGCCGCCGGAACGTACTGTTTCTTCTCGGGCTTCTCGCGGCCCTCGCGGCCGAAGCCCGTGACGTTGTTCCCCATCTGGGCGGTCGCCGCCGTGGTCATGGCTCCCGTCACGGTCCCGGCCGCGATGGCGCCGGCCACCATGGCGATTCGGATCGCTCTCATCGTCTGGCCCCCTTTCAAGCGCGCTTCGCGTCGCGTCGAACGTTGCAACCCGGCCGGCCCGTCTCGGCGCTCGGCGCGGGTGATGCGCACGGAACCGCTCGGAACAGGACGGGCCCTGCGGCCTATCGGATAAGATTCCAGCACAAATATGGTCAAGACCGCCTGCACGGGATTCGACGGGATGCCGCCGCGATCCCCCGTTAACCGCCCCCGGACCGGTTTCCATTGAACGAACCGCCCGTGGTCCCGTTGTCCGGCAGAGCGTAAAGCAGGGAGTTGATGCGGTGACGGGATCTGACGAGGGAACCCCAAGCGGCCTGCAGCCCGAGGCCTCGGGCCCGAACACCATCACCCCGGCGCAGTCGCGGGCGGCCCGCGCCCTCTTGAACTGGTCGGAGGCCGATCTCGCGGGCCGGCTCGGGCTCGGGGCGGATTTCGTGCGCGACTTCGAATCGGGCGGCCGGGAGCAGCCGTCCGGACAGATCGAGGCCCTGCGCAGCGCGCTGATGACCCACGGCGTGGTGTTCAGCCGGGACGGTGGGTCGGACGGGGTCCGCCTGAGCGGGCAGGGGCGCGACGAGGGCACGCGGCTGGGCGCCCTCAACACCGAGAACGACCGCTAGGCCTCAGCCCCCTGCGGTCGCCGGGCCGGAGGCTAGCTGCCCTTGGCGAGCGCCTTCAGGTCCCGGGCCGGATCGGCGGCGGCCTCCGGCGTCAGCGGCACCCCGAGGCTCAGGATGCGCCGGGCCGCCATGTGGTCGGCCGGCCGGTCCACCGTCTCTACGCCGCTCAGGCGGCCGTCGCGGAAGCGGAACACGGACAGGCCGCCCGCGGTGGGACGGACGACGCTGGCATCGTCGGGCCGGGTCAGGCCGGCGATCTGCAGCTTGTGCGGGCCCTGGTCGCTCCAGAACCAGGGCACGGCCGCGTAGGCGGTCGGGCGCCCGGTGAGCCGGGCGGCGAGGCACCGGCCCTGATCCACGGCGTTCTGCACCGATTCGATGCGTAGCGCCTGCCCGTCCGCGAAGCGGCTCGGCACGCGGGCGCAGTCGCCCAGGGCCGAGATCGCCGGATCGGAGGTCGCCAGGAAGGGGTCGGCGTGGATGCCGTCGCCGACGGCGAGGCCCGCGGCTTCGGCGAGGTCCTGGTTCGGGACGACGCCGATGCCGACGAGGACGAGATCGGCGTCGATCGCCGATCCGTCGGCGAGCCGGACCCGCGCCACGCGGCCCGCCTCGCCCTCCAGCGCCTGCACCCCGGCCCCGAACGCGAAGCGGACACCGGCGCCTTGGTGCGCCTGCGTGAAGAAGGCGGCGGTCTCGGCCGAGACCGCCCGCGCCATGGGCCGGTCCGCGGCCTCGATCACCGTCACGGGGAGGCCGGACCCGGCGCAGATGCCGGCAAATTCCAGCCCGATGAAGCCGGCGCCCACGATGGCGATGGCGCGCGCCGCCCCGCGGGCCGCCTTCAGCGCGTCGGCGTCGGCCAGCGAGCGCAGCTGGTACACCCCTGCGAGGTCGTGGCCCGGCACCGGCAGCGTCCGGTTGCGTGCGCCGGTGGCCAGGACGAGATGGTCGTAGGCGAGGCTGCCGCCGTCGCTGAGGCGCACCTGCCGGGCCGCCCGGTCGATCGCCGTGGCGGCGACGCCGGATCGCCGCGCGATGCGATGTTCGTCGAAGTAGGAAGCGGGCCGCAGGCAGAGGCCGACCGCATCGGTCTTGCCGGCGAGGTAGGCCTTCGACAGGGGCGGCCGCTGATAGGGCAGGCCCTCGTCGCCCAGGAGCGTGACGGGATCGGCGAAGCCCGCCTCGCGCAGGGAGGCCGCGACCTGGAAGCCGGCCTGGCCGGCGCCGACGATGACGACACCGGCCGCGCTCATGCCTCGAACTCCGCGGTGACGGGGGAGGGGTTCGGCGACAGCCGGAGCTGGGGCAGCCAGCGCCCGCCATCCTTGGCGATGTAGTCCCAGAACGCCGCGGCCGCCGGCCCCAGCACCTTGTCGGCCCGGCGCACCGCGTACCAGTCGCGCCGGATCGGCAGGCCCTGGACGTCGAGGACCGCGAGGCGCCCGCTCTCGAGCTCGGCCGCCACCGTGTGGGCGGAGATCAGGGCGATGCCGAGCCCGGCCATTACCGCCTGCTTGATGGTCTCGTTCGAGCCGGAATCGATGCCGAGCCGCGCGCGCTTGATCATGACTCCCGCCATGAACTCCTCGAACACCGTGCGCGTGCCCGAGCCCTCCTCGCGGACCAGGAAGGATTCCTGGGCGAGCTCGGCCCGGGTCAGGCCGGTGCGGCCCACGAGGGGGTGATGCGGGCCGGCGATGATCACGATGGGGTGCGGACCGAAGATTTCGGCCTCGATGGCGAAATCGCGGGGCGGACGTCCCATGATGGCGAAATCGATCTCGTAGTTGCGCAGCGCCTCGACCATGTTGCCCCGGTTTCCCACCGTGAGGTTGATCTCCACCGCCGGATGCAGCCCGACGAAGCCGGCGATCACGCCCGGGGCGAAGTACTTGGCCGTGGAGACCACGCCCATCGCCACGCGACCGCTGCTGCCGCCCTTCAGGGTTTCCAGGCGGTCGGCACAGGTCTCCAGCACCGTGTTGATGCTGTTGATCGCCCAGAGCATTTCGCGGCCCGCATCCGTGGGTTTCAACCCGGTGGGCGTCCGGTCGAACAGCATGAGGCCCGCCTCCTCCTCCAATTGGCGGATCCGGGCGTAGAGCGCGGCCGAGGTGACGTTGAGCTCCTGCGCGGCGCGCGTCATGGTGCCGAGGCGGGCGACGGCGGCGACCGCCTGGAGCTGCTTGAGAGAGAGGTTGCGCATCAGGCTTTTCTAGTTTTTTTGGAATCGCTCGCAAGTTTTTTCAGAATTCTTTCGGTGATACCATAGGGACCTGCGCGGCATGGATGCGCCGGGGGCACTGGTGCCCGCGGGGGCACTCGTGCCAAGGGCAGGAAGCGATGGCGCGCCGATCCTGCACGGCGCCCTGACCCGAGCCGTCGAGGTCGGGCAGGGCGAACCGTCGGGACGGCAAGGCAGCCGGGGCGGCCGGCGGCCGAGACAACCGAGCCGGCCGGGCAACCAAGTCGGCCGGGCAACCGAGTCGGCCGGATTCCCGGCCAGGAATGGAAGAAGGACGGACATTCATGTCGACGGTGTCTCTGGAGTTCGGGTCCACCCTCGCGGACTGCCTCGCGAAGACGGTCGCGGCCGATGGGCGGCTCGCCGACGCGGCGGCCGTGATCGCGGCCTGCGCCGAGGCGGCGGTCGATGTCAGCGAGGTGATCGGCCGGGGCATGCTCGGCGGTGCCGACCTCGCCGCCACCGGCGACCACAACAGCGACGGCGACGTCCAGAAGGCCCTCGACGTCCTCGCGCACGAGCGCTTCACGGAAGCCCTGCGCGGCGCGCCCGTGGCGGTGGTGGCCTCCGAGGAGGCCGAGGGCATGATGCAGCTCAATCCGGGCGCGCCCCTGGCCGTGGCGATCGATCCCCTCGACGGCTCGTCGAACATCGGCGTGAACATGGCGGTGGGCTCGATCTTCGGCATCCGTCCCGTCGTGGCCGGCGCGGCGGACTCGATCGCCTCCTTCACCAGCCCCGGCTCCGAGCAGATCGCCGCCGGCTTCGTCACCTACGGGCCCGCCACCTCCCTGGTGGTCACCCTCGGCCACGGCACCCAGATCTACACCCTGGACCGGGCCGAGCGGACCTTCCGCCTCACGCATCCGCGCATCGAGGTGGTGGCCACGGCCAAGGAATACGCGATCAACGCCTCGAATGCCCGGAACTGGGACGGCCCGGTGAAGGCCTATATCGAGGATTGCCTGCGCGGCTCGGAGGGCCCCCTCGACAAGGACTTCAACATGCGCTGGCTCGGCTCGCTGGTGGCGGACGCCCAGCGCGTGCTCCTGCGCGGCGGCGTGTTCCTCTATCCCGGCGACAATCGGAAGGGCTACGCGCAGGGCCGCCTGCGCCTGCTCTACGAGGCCGCGCCCATCGCCATGCTGATGGAGCAGGCGGGGGCCGGGGCCATCGACGGCGAGCGTCGGATCCTCGACATCGGCGCCACCGGCATCCACGAGCGCGTACCGCTGATCTTCGGCTCGCTCGACGAGGTCGCCTGCGTGGCCAAGTACTACGATGGCCGCAACGCCGCCGCCGGCCGCTCGCCCCTGTTCGGGCAGCGCGGCCTGATGCGCAGCTAGCGCGCCCGCACGGGACAGCACGCACACAGATGTCGGCGCGTCACCCCATCATCTCGGTCACCGGCTCCTCGGGGGCCGGGACCACCTCGGTCCGCAACACCTTCGAGCAGATCTTCCGCCGCGAGGATGTCAGCGCGGTCTACATCGAGGGCGATGCGTTTCACGCCTACGATCGCGACACCATGCGCCGCATGATGGTCGAGGAGCCGAATCTCAGCCACTTCGCGCCGCGCGCCAATCTCCTGCCGGAGCTGGAGGAGGTCTTCCGCACCTACGGCGAGTCCGGGGGCGGGCGCACCCGGCACTACGCCCACGATGCGGCGGACGCGGCGCTCTACGGCACCGAGCCGGGCACCTTCACCCCCTGGGAGGCGTTCCCGCCGGGATCCGACCTGCTGTTCTACGAGGGCCTGCACGGCTGCGTCGTCGACGACAACGTCGACATGGCCCGCTACGCCGACCTGAAGATCGGCGTGGTGCCGGTGATCAACCTCGAGTGGATCCAGAAGCTGCACCGGGACCGCTCGTTCCGGGGCTACTCCACCGAGGCCGTGACCGACGTGATCCTGCGGCGGATGCCCGACTACGTGCAGACCATCTGCCCGCAATTCACCTGGACCGACATCAACTTCCAGCGCGTGCCGACGGTGGACACCTCGAATCCCTTCATCGCCCGCTGGATCCCGACGGCCGACGAATCGATGGTGGTGATCCGCTTCAAGGACCCCAAGGGCATCGACTTCTCCTACCTGATCTCGATGATCCAGGGCTCCTTCATGAGCCGCGCCAATTCCATCGTCATCCCGGGGGGCAAGCTCGACCTTGCCATGCAGCTCATCCTGACCCCGATCATCATGCAGCTCGTCGAGCGCAAGCGCCGCATGGCCTGAGCGCGGCCACGAGGCTCCAGAGGAACTCCCTATGAACGGCCCGATCATCTCGCCCTCGATCCTCTCGGCGGATTTCGCCAAGCTCGGCGAGGAGGTGCGCGCGGTGTCCGAGGCCGGGGCCGACTGGATCCACCTCGACGTGATGGACGGACACTTCGTGCCGAACCTCACCTTCGGCCCGGCGGTGATCAAGGCCCTGCGGCCGCACTCGACCAAGCCCTTCGACGTGCACCTGATGATCGCCCCGGCCGACCCCTACCTCGCGGCCTTCGCGGAGGCCGGCGCCGATGCGATCTCGGTCCATGTCGAGGCCGGCCCGCACATCCACCGCTCGCTCCAGGCGATCCGCGACCTCGGCAAGCGCGCCGGCATCGCCCTCAATCCGGGGACGCCGGCCTCGGCGATCGAGCCGCTCCTCGACCTCGTCGACCTCGTCCTGGTGATGACGGTCAATCCGGGCTTCGGCGGCCAGAGCTTCATTCCCTCGACCCTGGAAACCATCCGGCGGATCCGGGCGATGACCGCCGGCCGCGACATCGACATCGAGGTCGACGGCGGCATCGGCCCCGAGACCGTGGCGCTGGCCGCCCGCGCGGGCGCCAACGCCTTCGTGGCCGGCAATGCCGTGTTCAAGGGTGGGCCGTCCGGCTACGGGGACCGGATCGCGGCGATCCGCGCGGGTGCCGCGGAGGTCGGAGGCGGTCCCCTCTCATGCTGAGGGCGCTGATCTTCGACGTCGACGGGACGCTCGCCGAGACGGAGGACCTCCACCGGCAGGCCTTCAACGGCGCCTTCGCGGATCTCGGCCTGCCCTGGTCCTGGTCTCCGGCGCGCTACGCCGATCTGCTGACGGTGATGGGCGGCAAGGAACGCCTGCGCCACTACGTCGAGACCGAGCACGCCGACGCGGTCGAGACCCTGCGCCCGCGCATGGGCGAGATCCACGACCGCAAGACCCGCCGCTACGGCGACCTCGTGGAGGGCGGCAGCCTCGGCCTGCGCCCCGGGGTGGGCCGCCTGATCGCGGAGGCGCGGGCGGCCGGGCTCAAGCTCGCGGTGGCCAGCACGACGAGCCGACCCAACGTCGACACCCTGCTGCGGATCAACTTCCCCGCGGGCGACATCCCGTTCGACGTCATCGCCTGCGGCGACGAGGCGCCGCGCAAGAAGCCGGCCCCGGACGTCTTCGAGCTCGCGCTCGCGCGCCTCGACGTCCCGGCCGCGGAGGCCGTCGCCTTCGAGGATTCCGCCGCCGGCATCCGTTCGGCCCTGGATGCCGGGTTGCCGGTGATCGCCACGCGCAGCCGCTACACCGAGAGCCACCGCCTCGACGGGGCGTTCTCGGCCGTCTCCGATCTCGGCGAGCCCGGCGCCCCCCATCGGCACCTGTCCGGATATGCCTGGCCGGACGGCGTCGTCACGGTCGGCGCCCTGCGCGACTGGCACGCGCAGGTTACCGGCTGAGGGTCACCGGCTGAGGGTCGGCGTCAGGGCCTCGGACGCCGCGGCTCGCCGCGTCCGCGCGGTGCGCCCTCGGCGCGGGTCGGACGCGGTGCGCCCTCGGCGCGGGTCGGGAACAGCATCGCGCCGGCGACGATCCCGAGCGCACCCGTCAGCGCGAGCCTGAGCCATCGCGGCGACCCCGCGTCGGTGCGGGGCCGGGTCCGGAGATCCCTGCCGCTGCTTTCGGGCCGTGCCCGATCGATCGCCTGCTGTGTCATCGCCCCAGGATAGTCCCTGTCCGCCGGATAGCCATGGGGGATCGCGCCCGACGCCGCGCACGCTGCGGCGCAGCGTTGTCAGGGGCGCGGCCCGCGGCCTATAAGCCGGCCAACCCCGTTCCGTCCGGCATCGCGGACCCGCCGCCCCGGCACAGGCTCCTGGCATATGGCCTAGGTAGATGGCCTCGGCAGATGGCCCCCGCGATCCGGTCTCGTTCCTACCAGTCTAGGGTCACGTCATGGCCGGCCATTCCCAGTTCAAGAACATCATGCACCGGAAGGGCCGCGTCGACGCGGTCCGGTCGAAGCTGTTCGGCAAGCTCGCCCGCGAGATCACGGTCGCGGCCAAGCTCGGGCTGCCGGACCCGGCGATGAATGCCCGTCTGCGCGCCGCCATCATCGCCGCCCGCGCCGAGAACGTGCCCAAGGACAACATCGAGCGCGCGATCAAGAAGGCGCAGGGGGCCGATGCGGAGAGCTACGACGAGATCCGCTACGAGGGCTACGGCCCCGGGGGCGCCGCCCTGATCGTCGAGGCGCAGACCGACAACCGCAACCGCACGGCCAGCGACGTGCGCTCGGCCTTCACGAAGTCCGGCGGCAGCCTGGCGGAGACGGGCGCCGTCTCCTTCATGTTCGACCATGTCGGCGTGGTGGAGTTCGAGGCCAAGGTCGCGGATGCCGACACCATGCTGGAGGCCGCCATCGAGGCCGGTGCCGACGACGTGCGCTCGGACGAGTCCGGCCACGAGATCACCTGCGCGCAGGAGGCCTACGGCGAGGTCTCGAAGGCCCTGGAAGCCCGCTTCGGCGAGCCGCGCCGCACGGCCCTGGTCTGGAAGGCGCAGAACACCATCGAGGTCGACGACGAGACCGGCGAGAAGCTGATCCGCCTCGTGGAGGTGATCGAGGACCAGGACGACGTCCAGAACGTCTTCGTCAACTTCGCCCTGTCGGACGCCCTGATGGAGAAGCTCCAGGGCTGAGCGAAGGCCCCCGCCTCAGGCGGCTTTCACGGTCTCGAGGAAGCGGTTCACCTCGCTGCCGAGCTGGTCGGCCTCCTGCGCCAGCGCGGAGGCCGAGACCAGCACCTGGGCGGCCGCGGCGCCCGTCGCCTCGGCCGACTGGGCGACGCCCCCGATGGTGCCGGTGATCGCCCCCGTGCCGGTCGCCGCCTCGGCCACGTTGCGGATGATCTCCCGGGTCGCGGATCCCTGCTGGTCCACCGCCGCCGCGATGGCGTCCGCGGTCTGGCTCATGGTGCGGATCTGCGCGGCGATCGCCTCGATGGCCGTCACCGCCTCGCCGGTCGTGCCCTGGATCGCGTTGATCTGCTGGGTGATCTCGTCCGTGGCGCGGGCGGTCTGGTTGGCGAGTTCCTTGACCTCCGCCGCGACCACGGCGAAGCCCCGGCCCGCCTCGCCGGCGCGCGCCGCCTCGATTGTCGCGTTGAGGGCCAGCAGGTTGGTCTGGCCGGCGATGCCGGAGATCATGCCGACGACGTCCCCGATCCGGGCCGCGCCCGTGCTGAGGGCATGAACCAGGCGGCCGGTGGCGTCGGCCTGCCCCACCGCGCCCTGGGCCATCCGGGCCGAATCCGCGACCTGCCGGCCGATCTCCGCGACGGAGGCGCCGAGTTCCTCGGCGGCGCCGGCGACGCGACCGACGTTCTGCGCGGCCATCTCGGCGGCGCCGACCACGGATCCGGCGCGTCCCGCCGTACCCTCTGCGGTTCCGGTCATGGCCTGGGCCGTGCCCTGCATCGCCGCTGCCGCCCGCGTGACCCGGCCCAGGATGTCGCTCACCGTCGTCTCGAAGTAGTGGGCGGTCTGCTGCATGGCGGCCTTGCGCTGCGCATCGGCGCCCGCCCGCGCCAGCGCGCTCTCTGATTCGAGGGCCCGCATGCGGTCCATCTGCGCCTGCATCGCTCCCTCGGAGGCCGCCTGCGCCGCGACGGTCGTCGCGATGGTGCGGGCGACCCAGGCCAGCACGCCGGTTTCGAGGAGCAGGATGACCGCGTGCAGCATCACGCGGGCGAGGTCCGAACTCCTGGCGCCGCCGGGGAAGATCAGGGCCGGCATCACGAGGTTCAGGGTGAGGTGGTGGCCGGCGATGGCGGCGGCGCAGGCCACCAGGATGGTCCAGTCGCACCAGGCGACGATCACCGCCATGCAGGCGAAGAAGTACATGTGCAGGTCGACCTGCCACGGATGTCCGGCCAGGGCCGAGAGCAGGATCGCCGCCATGCCGATCAGGGACAGGCTGCTCACCAGCCGGGTTGCCAGGCCGATGGCGGAGCGCCGCCACATCAGCGTGCTGAGGCCCGCCAGGGCGCCGGCGACCGACAACGGCACCAGGGTCGGATTGCCGGCGAGCCAGGCCGCGAGCGCGACGATCGGCAGGTGCAGCCAGAGGATGCCGATCAGGAAGCGGCCAAAATGCTGCCGAAGGGTGTCGAGGTTGGTCATCGGCGGCTCGGATCCGGAGGGGAGCGTCGGGGTCGTCGGGTCTGGTCGAGGTCGTCGGGTCTGGTTGGAGCGATCACGTCTGTGCGGTGGGCGTGCAGCCCGTTGCGAACCGGGCGTCGAGCCGGGCGACGAGGTCGGCGGATCCGGCCCGCACCACCAGGACGTGGGTCCCGCCGCCCGGGCGCAGGATGGTGCCGCCCGCGCGGGCGACGATGGCGGCGACGTCCTGGCCGGGGGAACCGATCACCGCCACGGTCCCGGAGGCGGTCGGCGCCACCAGCCTGGCCGGCAGGACCGGGGTCGCGCGGATCGCCAGGGGCCCGAGGAGCCGGTTCGGGCGATGGGCCGGGGAGTCGTTCACGAGGAAACCCGTCCGCCTGGAAGGTGTCCTGTGTTAATACAAGGCCATAGTCTAAGAAGCAGTTACAGAGCCGTATTGGAGCATGGTCAGCCCGGGGCTGATCTGACTTTCGCGGCCTCCGGGATGGGTCCGCAGGGCGCGCCGGTGCGCTCCGGCGCGCCACCGATCGCGGCACCGATCGCGCCACCGCGCGGGCACGGATTGGCATAACGTTCCGTTCACGGTATGTCCCTAACGCTCGCACGGCGCGATGTTCGCGCCCGGAGCCGCGCCAGCCATGACCCTGTCCGCATGACCGTTCCCGTTCGCATCCTCGGCATCGATCCGGGCCTGCGGCGCACCGGCTGGGGCGTCGTCACGGCCACGGGGACCAAGCTCGCCTACGTCGATTGCGGCGTCGTCACCTCGGACGGGGACCTGCCCCTCGCCCTGCGCCTGCGCGAGCTCTACGAGGGCATCACCCGCATCGTCGGGGCCTTCCAGCCGGACGAGGTGTCGGTGGAGGAGACCTTCGTCAACAAGGACGCGCAGGCGACGCTGAAGCTCGGCCATGCCCGCGCGGTGGCGCTGCTGGTCCCGGCGCTGGCCGGCATGCCGGTGTTCGAGTACTCCGCCAACCTGATCAAGAAGACGGTCTCGGGCTCGGGACACGCCGACAAGGTCCAGATCCAGGCCATGGTGAAGTTCCTGCTGCCGAAGGCCGAGTTCAAGGTGGCCGACGCCGCCGATGCGCTCGCCATCGCCATCACCCACAACAGCCATCGGGGCGCCCACGCCCTCAAGCGCCAGCACGTCCCGGTGGCCGGGACGAGCAGCCTGGCGGCGGCCCGCATCGCGGCGGCCCTGGCCCGCAACTGAGCGCAGCCGCGCCCTGGACTCTGCCCGGGCGCTTGTGCAGTGCCTCTGGGCGCAACGCGCGCTGGGCGGAGATCGAACGGAATGGCCGACCACGGAACGATGCGGCCGGCGCTGCCGGTCGGCGAGACGCTGCGGGACGGCGTGACGTCCGCGCTCCCGGCGATCCGCGCCCTCGGCTCGGCCACCACCGTGGCGTTCCTCATCGTCCTGGCCAAGGAGGCCGCCCACACGCTGATGGGCGACCCGACCCGGCCCGCGCGCTTCCAGGACGACCTCTTCCTCGTCGACGGCCTCTGCACGATCCTGCTCGCCCCCTACTGGATGGCGATGTTCCGGCTCATCCTGGGCGCCGACGGCTCCGTGCGCGCCGTCGTCGAGGGCCGGGCGGGCCCGTTCCAGGACTTCCTCGCCCTCGAGCTGTTCTGGCTCCTGGTCAGCGGGGTGCTGGACCGAAGCCTCTCGCCGGAGAGGCTCGGTCCGGTCACGCTGATCGTCGGCCTGCTCGCCTGGATCGCCCTCCTGCTCCTGCAGATCCGGACCAGCATGCTCGCGCCGGCCCTGGCGGTCGGCGCCCCCGACGCGACCCTGCGCGGCACGCTCGCGATGACCCGCGGATCGACCGCCCGGATCGGCGTGATCCTGGTGGCCACGATCCTGCCCCTGGGTCTCGTGGACCGGATGCTGCACGCGCCCGAGCGCGCCGGCGTCGACCTGCCCCCCGTCGTCCTGGCCGTCCGGATCCTCGCCTCCAGCCTCATCGACATGGCCTTGCTCGTCCTGGTGACGGCCCTCCTGGCGGGGATCTACCGACGCCTGCGGCCGTCGGAGCGCGGCCTCACTCCACGGCCTTGAACTCGCCCTCGAGCCGCAGCGACACCTCGTCGCCGAGGAGCGGCAGGAAGGCGTTGATGCCGAAATCCGAGCGCTTGATCACCGCCCGTCCGTCGAACCCGACCGTGTAGGCCTTGTTCACCGGGTTGATCCCGGCTTGGTTGAAGGTGGCGTCGAAGGCGACCGGCCTCGTCACCCCCTTCAGGGTCAGGT
The DNA here is from genome assembly GCF_001423085.1 of Methylobacterium sp. Leaf125. Classification (GTDB taxonomy): domain Bacteria; phylum Pseudomonadota; class Alphaproteobacteria; order Rhizobiales; family Beijerinckiaceae; genus Methylobacterium. The sequence continues at coordinate 768,921 of NZ_LMNU01000001.1, forward strand.
CGCCGTTGACCCGCGCGGTGGTGGGGCTCGTCGGCTCGATGCCGGTCGCCGTGAACGTGGCCTTGGGGAACTTCGCGGTGTCGAAGAAGTCCGGCGCCTTGAGGTGCTGGTTGAGCCGGTCGTCGAGGCCGTTGACGCTGTCGGTGCCGATGGTGACCGTGAGGGTCGATTTCGCCGGCTCCTTCGGGTCGAGCACCGCCTGCGCGGTCACGTCGGTGATCTGGCCGTAATAGGTCGAGAAGCCGAGGTGGCTCACCGACCAGGTGATCTTGCCATGGGCGGAATCGAGCGCGTAGGCGCCCGGACGGACCTGGGTCGGATCGCTGGACGGCGCGGCCGGCGTCACCGCGGCCGGCGTCTCGGCCGCCCGGGTCGCGCCGGCGGTGAACAGGAGCCCGAAGGCGAGGAGCAGCGCGGTCTGGCGCATCGAGGCGGTCATCCGTGTGTGGCGGGTAGGGCGCCTTTGATTTCACGAACGCCGCGCCGCCTCAAGGCAGGCCGGCCGCCGTCGCGCGGGAGCACAGGGTTCCGGACCCCAAGGCGTTCCGGACCCCATGACGTTGGCGATTATATCGTTGGCACATACAGGCTGACGGCATAGCTTCTGGATCAAGGAGTTAGCCCTATGTCCGCCCTTTCCGCCGCCTTCTTCCACGACGAAGCCGCCGCTTTCGCGAAGCTGGAAAGCCTTCTGTGGTCGGACGGCCCCGTATGCGCGGACTGCGGCGGGATGGGTCGGATCACTGCCGTTAAGGGCGGCCGGATGGGTCTGCGTCGCTGCGGCGACTGCAAGAAGCAGTTCACGGTTACGGTCGGCACGGTGTTTGAGTCCAGCCATGTGAAGCTGCACCTGTGGCTCCAGGCTGCACATCTGATGTGCTCCAGCAAGAAGGGTTTCTCGGCCCACCAGCTGCACCGCACGCTCGGCGTCACCTACAAGACGGCTTGGTTCATGGCTCACCGTCTGCGCGAGGCCATGCGTGATGGCTCCCTCGCTCCCATGGGCGGCATCAACGGCATGCCGGGCGCTGGCGGCATCGTGGAAGCTGACGAGACCTTCATCGGCCGAGAGCCCGGCGTGCCCAAGGCCCGCGCCTATCATCACAAGATGAAGGTGCTGTCCCTGCTCGACCGCGATGCTGGCAAGGTCCGCTCCGTGGTCGTGGATAACATCCGGCCTGAGACGCTTCGCCCGATCATCGAAGCGAACATCCTCAAGGAAGCCAGCCTCTTCACCGACGAGTCCAGCATCTACACCAAGGTCGGCGCGTCCTTCGCCGACCACCAGATGACCACGCACGGCGCCAAGGAGTACGTTCGCGGCATCGTTCACACGAACACCGTCGAGGGCTACTTCTCCGTGTTCGAACGCGGCATGAAGGGCGTCTATCAGCACCGCGGCAAGCAGCACCTGCATCGCTACCTCGCCGAGTTCGATTTTCGGTACAACAACCGCGTCAAGCTTGGGTGCGGGGATTTGGAGCGGGCGGATAGGGCCTTGTGGGGCGTGGTAGGTAAGCGGCTGACGTACCGATTAGCTCAATCTGATTAAACCTAGGCGAAAAACCAGCGAACCAGACGCCGACTAGATTGCCGAGAGCAAGCGATTGCGCTTAAAAGCGTTTTTACGCCAAGTCTGCACCTAGTCGGCAAGGGGACCCCGCTGTGTCTGGCAACCAGCTCACGTTTGATTTCAGTGTGCCGCTGGACGAGCTGCCACAGCTTTGGACGCCAGACGACATCTTCAACGATTTGGATCAACACACGATTCAACGTTTTAAGGAAGACAGTCGAATAGAGCGAAAAAAGGCCAGGATCTCCCAAAAGGACTTAGCCGACAATCTTTCAATGTGGACAAATTCACAGCCTGCAGGTGGTATTATATTTATTGGAGTGGATGATGATGGAGGCGTCTCAGGTTGCAAGCGCGTTGAGCAGGAGCACATAAATCAACTTGAAACCGTGCGCCGGCTTTGTCCGGATGCAAGGTTCGAACTTAAGCGTGTTGGTGTAGCCAATAAGAAAAACGAACCTGATTTCATTATCGCAGTCCGCGTCCATTACCGTGATGACAAGCTCGTCGAGACGACTGATGGGAGCGCGTTTGTTCGAGAAGGCGATCAGAAGCGGAAGCTGACAGAAGCCGAGAAGAGGGAAATCAGGCTCAACCGCGGCGAACTTGATGTAGAGTCTGAGCGCATTGCAGGGCTAAAATATCCGGACGATTTCGATCCGATACTTTTAGATCAATTTCGCCTAAATTACATATCCAAGAGGCGGCTTACGCAAAGTTATTCGATTTCGGACATACTATGCCTGACGAAACTAGGGAAGAAGAACAAGCTCGGATTTGAACCCAATCTCGCATGCGCGCTACTGTTTGCTAAAGATCCTAGGATAGTAGCGCCTGGAGCATTCATCCGAATAATTCGCTACGATGGCATTGAAGAGAAATTTGGAGGAAAGCTCAATAACGTTGCTGATAGACTTATCGAAGGTCCATTATCACGCCAAATTGCTCAAGCTGACGAGTTCATCGCTTCACAAATAAGAAATTTTACCCGTTTAGGTCCCGACGGAAAATTTTCGACAAATCCTGAATATCCACGCTCGGTCTGGCTTGAAGCACTCGTTAACGCCGCGGTTCATAGATCATACAATCTTAAGAACATGAATATCTTCGTAAAAATGTTTGAGGACAAACTCATCATTGAAAGTCCGGGCGCATTTATGCCGCCGACGACTGCGGGTACAGTCTTTGACGCTCATAATCCGCGCAATCCAAATTTAATGTGGGCTCTCTACTACTTCGATTACGTTCAGTGTGCTTTCGAAGGCACCAGGCGCATGCGTCAAGAGATGCGTGACGCCAATCTACCTGATCCGCGATTTGCCCAGAAACAGGTCGGAACTTTCCAAGTTTCCGTAACGCTTGAAAACGACCAAGAGCATCGCAAGCAGTATGTAAGGACCGAAGCAGCAGCGTCAATCAATCCTGATCTATATGCCTCGTTGACTGAAAGCGAGAAAATACTCGTGAACTATTTAGCAGATCAGGATAAGGTAAATGTAACGGATGCGGGATTGGTGATTGGTCGCGATTGGCGGGCTGCAAAGAAGGTGCTCGACAGCTTGCATGGTAAAAAAATTATCTCTCAATCTGCTGGGAAGGCTCGAAGCCGCCACCGTTTCTATTATCTTCGAAGAGACAAATTAGGTCTCAGAAGAGGCGTGGACTGACATGAGACCACCAAATACAACAGATCAAACTGTCGCCAAGCCCCCAAGCTCGGCGCGGAGAAGCTGACGCCCGAGGAGCAGAAGCGCCGCTTTATTGAAGCCGCACGCGAAGCCGGGGCTAGCGAGGATGAGAGGGACTTCGATTTGGCGTTGAAAAGGATCGCGAAGCCGAGGTCGTCAAGGGACTAAGCAGCTAATACTGCGAAAGATGGTGTGGGCAGAGGGATTCGAACCCTCCTAGGCGTCGTCTAGATCAGGTCTAAACTATCTCAAAGCTCGATACGACAATCATTGCAGGAGTGGCTGTCACCGACTGTACCCACACGTACGCCCGCCACACCGTGCATTTTGAACGTTGCATTTATGACCATGCTGAACTCCACGTCTGTTACGAACGTGAACACAGCGACGACCACCACTCCGGCCATGACGGCCGACACGAGACTTCTCCACAGCGCCCTGATCAAGCTGATGTACCATCAATGGGGTCGAACGAAGCCTAGCGCAAGCCCGTATGTGCCAACGATATAATCGCCATGACGTTTGAGACCCTATGGCGTTCCGGACCACATGACGGTCCGGACCGCATGGCGCTCGGGCGTTCCGGCCTGTAGGCAATCCGCCGGCGGATGGGCATCCGGCGGCGCGAGGGATGGGCGAGGCGATGATCGGCAAGCTGAAGGGCGTGGTGGATTCCTATGGCGAGGATTTCGTGATCCTCGACGTGCAGGGCGTCGGCTACGTGGTCCACTGCTCGGCCCGGACGCTCCAGCGCCTGCCCGGCATCGGCGAGGCCACGGACCTCGCCATCGAGACCCATGTCCGGGAGGACATGATCCGGCTCTACGGCTTCCGCTCGGATGCCGAGCGCGAGTGGTTCCGCCTGCTTCAGACCGTGCAGGGTGTCGGCAGCAAGGTCGCCCTCGGACTGCTCTCGGTGCTCGAACCCTCGGCCCTCGCCTCGGCCATCGCCATGGGGGACAAGGGCGCGGTGGCGCGGGCTCCCGGCGTCGGTCCGCGCCTCGCCGCCCGCCTCGTGGCGGAGCTGAAGGACAAGGCGCCGGCCTTCGCGCCCATCGATCCCGCGGTGATCGCCCTGTCCGGTGCGGTGGAAGCCCGCACGGCGCCGCAGCCCGTCGCCGACGCCATCTCGGCCCTCGTCAATCTCGGCTACGCGCCGGTCCAGGCCTCCGCGGCGATCGCCGAGGCCCTCAAGAACGCGGGCGAGGGGGCCGAGGCCAAGACCCTGATCCGGCTCGGATTGCGCGAGCTCGCCCGCTGAGGGCGGCGGGATCGTTGGGGCGCGACGGAATTGTGCCCTTGACGATCGCCGTTTCCGTTGCCAGTTTGGGCGCAAGCAGCTAACCTGCTGAAAGTAAAGCAGTTTTCAATTATTCTAATCTACGCGCCAATCCGATGCGGGGGCTCAGCTTCTGCGCTCTGGCGTCAGCACCGCCTCAGATTCGACGAAGTGGCCGGGTGAAAACCTCAACCGGCGGCCTCACCCGACACGCGAGCCACGCACGAGTTACGGTCCCGCATGATCGTCTGTTCCTGCAACGTCCTGTCCGATCGCGCCGTGCGCGCCTGCCTGCATCGCGGCCCGGATTGTCCGCGCACGCCGGCCCAGGTCCAGGCCTGCCTCGGGTGCAGCCCGAAATGCGGGCGCTGCGCCCGGACCATCCGCAACATCCTACAAAACGCCCTCGATGAGGCCGGGCATGCATGCACGGCGACTTGCGCGAGCTCCTGTAGTTTGGTCAAGGTCCAGCCTGCGGAGGAGGGGATCGCCGCCTGAGCGCCCATTCCGGGTGCTGAAGCTCCCCTCCGGCGACACGTGCCTCAAGGGAGATTGGGCGGATGAAGGGTGATGCGAAGGTCGTCGAGTACCTCAATCGGGGACTGCGCAGCGAGCTCACGGCGGTCAGCCAGTACTGGCTTCATTTCCGCATGCTCAACGACTGGGGTTACATCGATCTCGCCAAGTTCTGGCGCAAGGAATCCATCGAGGAGATGAACCACGCGGACCGGTTCGTCGACCGGATCCTGTTTCTCGACGGCTTCCCCAACCTGCAGGAACTCGATCCGCTGCGGATCGGTCAGAACGTCCAGGAAATCATCGAGTGCGATCTCGCCGCCGAGAACGAGGCGCGGGCCCTCTATCTCGAGGCGGCCAAGTACTGTGATTCGATCAACGACCGGGTGTCGAAGCGCCTGTTCGAGGATCTGGCCGAGGACGAGGAGGGCCATATCGACTTCCTCGAGACGCAGCTGGAGCTGATCGGCCAGATCGGCCTGCCGCTCTATGCCCAGAAGCATATCGGCGGCCTGGAGCCGATCGCTCCGGAAGCCGAGTAAGAGCCGGACCGCGCCGGGCTCGCGAGCCCGGCGCTCAGTCTGCCACCGCGCCGGGCTTGCGAGCCCGGCGCTCAGTCTGCCACCGCGCCGGGCTTGCGAGCCCGGCGCTCAGTCTGACAGGACTCGCTGATAGATCTCGCGCAGGGACAGGGTGACGCCGATCGCCGGCAGATCGAGCGTGCCGTCGAGACCCTCGATCACCTGGAAGCCCCGCCAGACGCCGTCCACCCGATCGTAGACTTCCAGATGCGGTCGGTCCCGGGCGACCAGCACGTAATGCTGAAGTGCGGGCAGCCGCTGAGAGACCTGCCACTTTTCGAAGCGGTCGCGGGCCTCCGGGCCCGGGGAAAGGACCTCGAACAGCACACGGGGGTTGTCGACCGAGGTCGCCCCCGGCGCGATCTCGCCGCAAACCACGATCACGTCGGGCAGCATGGCCGCCTCCAGGGCGCGGCTCTTCATGAAGAAGGTTTCCGTGAAGACCTGGCAGCTGCCGCCCGCCGCGTCGAACTGGTTTCCCAGGCGCCGCGCGATGTTCTGGACGATCCGCGCATGCTCCCAGCGCGCGCCGACCATCATCCGGACCACGCGCCCGCCGATCAGTTCCCAGCGCTCGTTCCGGGGCTTGTCCGCGAGAAGCTCCTCGAAGTCGTCGAGGGCCATCCATTCGAATTCCTGCGACGCACCGTCCACGGCGAATCCCCCGCCTCGCGGCGGCCCTTGGCCGCGCGGAGAATGTAGCGCGAACGGCGCCTTTATGCGACATCCAGCCAGAGAACAGATGATGGACACAGGGCGCCGCCGCCCCCACCGAGAGTCCGTGTGAGCAAACCTGCGAGACCCACCGCGAAGGCGTCGGCGCCCAAATCGCCGACCCTCCAGCCGCTTCCCGAATCGCTCCTCACGCCCGAGCGGCGCGAGGACGACCTGGAACAGTCGATCCGGCCCTTGAGCCTGTCCGAATTCATCGGGCAGCGGGCCGCGCGCGCCAACATGAGCATCTTCATCGAGTCGGCCAAGAAGACCGGTTCGGCCCTGGACCACGTCCTGTTCGTCGGGCCGCCGGGCCTCGGCAAGACGACGCTGGCGCAGATCGTGGCCCGCGAACTCGGGGTGAACTTCCGCTCCACCTCCGGCCCGGTCATCGCCAAGGCGGGCGACCTCGCCGCCCAGCTGACCAACCTGGAAGAGCGCGACGTGCTCTTCATCGACGAGATCCACCGGCTCAATCCGGCGGTGGAGGAGATCCTCTATCCGGCGATGGAGGATTACCAGCTCGACCTCATCATCGGCGAGGGGCCGGCGGCCCGCTCGGTGAAGATCGAGCTGCCCAAGTTCACCCTGGTCGGGGCCACCACCCGCGCCGGCCTGCTGACCACGCCCCTGCGCGACCGGTTCGGCATCCCGATCCGGCTGGAATTCTACGACGTCGACGAGCTCGAGCTCATCGTCAGCCGGGGCGCCCGGGTGCTCGGTCTCGGCATGTCGCCGGAGGGCGCCAACGAGATCGCCAAGCGCGCCCGGGGGACGCCCCGCATCGCCGGGCGCCTGCTGCGCCGGGTGCGCGACTTCGCCATCGTGGCCGATGCGCCGACGGTCACCCGCGCCATCGCCGACCGGGCGCTGCAACTCCTCGACGTCGATCCGGCCGGCCTCGACGTGATGGACCGCAAGTACCTGACGATGATCGCGAGCTCCTTCAACGGCGGGCCGGTCGGGATCGAGACCATCGCGGCCGCGCTGTCGGAGCCCCGCGACGCGATCGAGGACATCATCGAGCCGTTCCTGATCCAGAAGGGCTTCGTCCAGCGCACGCCGCGCGGGCGCATGCTCACGCCCCACGCCTTCCGCCACATGGGCTTTCCCGAGCCCCGGCGCGAACCGAGCGGGCAGTTCGGCCTGTTCAACGCCGACGACCCCGACGCCTGAGCGGCGCGCGGCCGGGGATCAGGCCGCGTCGCGATGCTGCGTCCGGTTGGAACGCGGGTCCGCCCGATCCGGCAGGGCGAAGGTCCGGTGGGTCAGGATGTCCGTGAGGTCGGGCGCCGGCAGGGCACGGCTGAAGAGGAAGCCCTGCAACTCGTCGCAGCCCTCCGCCTCGAGGATGGCGGCCTGCTCGGCCGTCTCGACGCCCTCGGCGACGACGCCCATGTTGCAGGCCTTGCCGAGGCCCACCAGGGCCCGGACGATGGCGATGCTGCCCCCGTCCTGCCCGAGGGTGCGGACGAAGGATTGGTCGATCTTGAGCTTGTCGAAGGGAAAACGGCGCAGGTAGCTGACGCTCGAGTAGCCCGTGCCGAAATCGTCCATGGCGATCCGGAGGCCGAGGGCCTGCAGCCGATGCAGGATCCGGAAGGTGTCGGCATGGTCGCGCAGCAGGACCGATTCGGTGATCTCCAGTTCCAGCCGGCTCGCCATGAGGCCGGCGCCGATCAGCGCCCGCGTCACGTCCTCGACGAGGTCGCCGCGGACGAACTGCACGGAGGAGAGATTGACGGCGATCTTGAGCGTGTCCGGCCAGGTCGCCGCTTCGCGGCAGGCCTGGGCGAGGACCCAGGCGCCGATCGACCGGATCAGGCCCATCTCCTCGGCCAGCGGGATGAAGGTCGCCGGACCGATCAGGCCCTCCCGGGGGTGACGCCAGCGCAGCAGCGCCTCGAAGCCGTTGAGGGTCCGTGTCCCGGCCGCGACGAGGGGCTGGTAGTGCAGTTCGAACTGCCCGCCCGCCAGGGCGCGCCGCAGCTCGGTCCCGAGCTGATGCCGGCGCTGGAGATCCACATCCATGTCGGTCTCGAAGAAGCGCCAGGTGCCCCGGCCCGCCGCCTTGGCCTGGTACAGGGCCACGTCGGCCCGGCGCAGGACGGCGTCGCTCTCGGTGTCCGTCGGCTCCACCAGGGCGATGCCGATGCTGGTGCCGATGACGATCTCTTGGTCCTGGACCGCGAAGGGCGTCTGGAGCATCGCGACGAGGCGTGCGGCGAGATCGGCGGCGTCCCCGGGCGCGACGATCCCGGACTGGACGATGGCGAATTCGTCGCCGCCCAGGCGCGCGACGAATTCGGACGCCCGCAGGCACTCCCGCAGGCGCTGCCCCGTCAGGCACAGGAGGGCGTCGCCGGCCGGGTGACCCAGCGTGTCGTTGACGCCCTTGAAGCCGTCGAGGTCGAGATAGAGCACCGCCGTCCGCCCGGCGCCGCCGCGGCCGGCCAGCACGCCCGCCATGTGCTCGCGCAGGAAGGCCCGGTTGGGCAATCCGGTCAGCGCATCGTGGCGCGCCATCCGGACGATCTGCGCCTCGCTCTGGCGGCGCTCGGTGACGTCCTCGTGGGTGCATTGCCAGCCGCCCCGGATCGGAACGTGCTTGATGGCGATGGCCCGCCCGTCGGCGAGATCCCAGGTGAAGGAGGCCGGCGACCGCGAGGCCTCCTCCGGGGCGGGCCAGGGCGGAGCCCGGTCGCCGTTGCTCGCCGTGAGATAGGACCGGATCGCCGCCAGCGTCGTGCCGGGCTGGCGCAGGTCCGGCGGAACGCCGTGCAGCGCGACGTAGCGCGCGTTCATCACGATCAGCCGGTTGTCCTGGTCGAACAGGCAGAGGCCCTGGGCCATGGTGTCGAGGGCGACCCCGAAGCGGGCATATTGCGTGCGGAGCGCGTGCTCGCTGCGGGCCCTCTCCTCGGCGCGCAGGAGGCGTTCCTGGCCGCTGGCCTGGCGCCAGCCGAGCACGAAGAGCCCGACGAGCCCGAGGTCGAGGAGCCCGGCGGCCGCGCCCAGCACCGTGGCCTGGCGGCGCCAGGGCGCCAGGGCCTCGGCGGTGGTTCGGCTGACGCTCAGGATCGCCGGATAGTTCGAGAGGGTCCGGGTCGCGACGAACCGGTCCTGCCGGTCGATCGGACTGACGGTCCGGGTGACGCCGCCGGCCTTGTTCTGCAGGGCGATCAGGGCGGCGCCGGTCGTGGCATAGCCGCGCCCGATCGTATCCTCCCGGTGGGGATGACGCACCAGCAGCACGCCGTCGGTGCGGAACAGCGAGATCACGTAGTCCGGCTGCGGTGCGATCTCGCCGTAGAGGCCGGCGAAGTACTGCAGTTCCACCGCGCCGAGCACGAGCCCGAGGAAGCTCCCGTCCGGGGCGGAGATCTTGCGGGCGATGTAGAGGGTCCAGCTTCCGTTGCCGCGGTTCTGCACCGGCTCGCTGATGAAGCGCTGCAGCAGCGGGTCCGAGGCCAGGGCCTTGAAGTAGTCCCGGTCGGCGATGTTCACGTCCGGGATGGGCCAGAACCGGGTGAAGTTGCGCAGGGTCCCGGTGTGATCCACCACCGTGACGGCGTTGACCTGGGGCAGGGCCGCCGTGCGGGCCCTGAGGGAGTCGTGCATGGCCCGCGAGGAGACCTGGACCGCGAAGGCCGCGGGCGTGGTGACCTCGGCGGCCCGGATCTCGTCGATGAGGGAGTCCTGCACGAGCTCGATCGCCTGCAGGGCCCGGTCGGCCTGGTCCGCCAGGACGGTGGTGAGGCTGACGAGGTTCTGCTCGGTATCGGCGACGGCCCGGCCGTGCAGGTCCGCGATGAACAGCGCCGCACCCGCGGCGATCGCCAGACCGAGAACACCACCCGCGGTCGCAAGCAAGATGAAGGAGCCGGCGTAAAGGTTTCTCGCCACGGCCATCAGGTGAGCCGATCGTCTCCGAACGCTGGCCGTAAGCATGATCCTATCCTTGTACCGCCACGGCGGCACAGACATCGACCCTGAGCGTCTCGACGTTGCTTTCCAGGAGCGCCAAGGGCTCGGCGCACGAGCGCCTTATGGGTGATCAACGTGGGAACGCCTTAATTTTTCGTCCGAGCTTTCGGGCGGAATGTTCGCACTGTCGGCGCGGAAACCTGCGCCGGCGACCCGCACCGGTGGGCACCGACGCGCGGCGTCCCGTGACCCCGCGTTGCTCGCCCCCCGGAATCTGCTAGAGCGGCCAACCGCTCAGGGGTGATGGCCACCCCGGCGCGAGGGCCTTCGCGCGGCCAGGGGGCGGCGTGGCGCCCCAGGCCCGGGCCGCGGGGGTCGTCATCACAAATCCGGGAGACGCGACGTTGACCCAGCCCGAACCCGGCGTTCACGCCCTCGCGGTGCGCGTCTATTACGAGGACACCGACTTCTCGGGCTTCGTCTATCACGCGAGCTACCTGCGCTTCATGGAGCGGGGACGCACCGAGCTCCTGCGCGGTCTCGCGGGCGACCAGTCCGACCTGCACCGGGACGCGGCCGGCCTGCACTTCGTCGTGCGCCGCATGGTGATCGACTATGCCAAGCCGGCGCGGATGGACGACCTTCTCGACGTCCGGACCTGGACGGCCACGATGAAGGGCGCCTCGATGCACCTCGCGCAGGAGGTTCGGCGGGGCGGCGAGGTGCTGGTGAAGGCCGAGGTCGTCGTCGCCTGCGTCCGCGACGGCCGCGCGATCCGCCTTCCCGACAGCCTGCGGCGGGTGCTCGCGCCGGAGCGCGGCGACCGCGAACCGGGCTCCGGGACGTGACCTGCGAAGGTCGGTCTGCGGGTTTCGATCCGGTTTCGACGGAGAACTTCCTCGAAGCACAGTCAATCGGTTCGTGTGCCGTCGCCGAGCCCAAGTCGTGCAGGGGCGGCCGCGCCGCCGAGGCGTGGTGCAGAACGCGATTCGTCGGACGCATCCGGGGCTGCGCCCGCGCGGGTCGCAAGGGAATGTTAACCCTGCCGGGTGCTTAACTGCCGTCAGGCCGGGCGGGTGCGATGCACAAGGCCGGCCCATACTTTCGACAGATTCGCGGGCCATTGAGCCTTGAAATCGCTCAAGGTTCCGGTTGAAGCGCGCAGGACGGACCGCCGGTTCCGTGACGGCTCCGCGCGGGGTTTTTCGAGGATCATGTCATGAACCCAGCCGATGCCATGCAGGCGATGCCGGCCCCCGACATGACGCTGCTCGGCCTGTTCCTGCAGGCGCATTTCGTCGTCAAGATCGTGATGCTCGGGCTGATCGGCGCCTCGATCTGGTGCTGGTCGATCATCGTCGACAAGACCCTGCTGTTCCGCCGCACCAAGGCCGAGATGGACGCCTTCGAGGAGGCGTTCTGGTCCGGCCGCTCCCTGGAGGAGCTGTATCGCTCGTTCAACGACCGGCAGCCGGTGGGGCAGGGCGCCCTGTTCGTGGCCGCGATGCGCGAGTGGAAGCGCTCCTTCGAGGGCTCCGGCCGCCAGATCCAGAGCCTGTCCCAGCGCATCGACAAGGTGCTGGACGTGACGATTCAGCGCGAGGTCGAGCGCCTCGAGTCGCGCCTGCTCTTCCTCGCCTCCATCGGGTCGGCCGGTCCCTATATCGGCCTGTTCGGCACGGTCTGGGGCATCATGACCGCCTTCACGTCGATCGCGGCTTCCAAGAACACCTCGCTGGCCGTGGTGGCGCCGGGCATCGCCGAGGCGCTGTTCGCCACCGCCATCGGCCTCTTCGCCGCCATCCCGGCGGTGCTCGCCTACAACAAGCTGCAGGCCACGGTGGCCAAGAACCAGTCGCGGCTCGAGGGCTTCGCCGACGAGTTCTCCGCCATTCTGTCCCGGCAGATCGACGAGCGCCTCTCGCTCGTCGCCTGACCCCACCCCCACACCCGAGGAACGATCATGGGCATGGCCCACGGAGCAGCGCAGGGTGGCGGCGGACGGCGTCGGCGGGGACGCCGGCACGCGGCCATCAACGAGATCAACATGACGCCGTTCATCGACGTCGTGCTCGTGCTGCTGATCGTCTTCATGGTCGCGGCACCGATGATGACGGTGGGCGTGCCGCTCGACCTGCCGCAATCGAAGGCGAGCCCGCTCAACTCCGACACCAAGCCCGTGACCCTGTCGATCCGGCAGTCGGGCCAGGTCTTCCTCGGCGAGAGCGAACTCTCCGACGACACCATCGTCCCGAAGCTCACCGAGACGGCCAAGTCCGGGTTTGAGGAGCGCGTCTTCGTGCGCGGCGACAAGCGGGTCGATTACGGCCGCGTCGCCCAGGTGATGGCGATCGTGACCGCCGGCGGCTTCAAGAAGGTCGCCCTGGTCACCGAGCCGGACCAGAAGTAGCGGGCCCGGCGGTGCGGATTCCCTTCAAGCGCAGTGAACCGGGCGTCTGGGTCTCGGCGGTGACGCATGTCGGCCTGCTGACGGTCGCCCTGCTGTCGGTGGCCGCCCCCGTCCTGCCGGATGCGCAGGAGGGCGTGCCCGTCGAGGTGATGACCGAACAGCAATATTCGGAGCTGACGAAGGGTGAGCGCAACGCCGATGCGCCCCAGCCCAACGCCAAGCCGCGCGCCGACCGCGTCGCCGAGAAGTTCGAGGAGCGCGAGCCCGAGAACGCCAAGGTCGATGCCCCGGCGCCCCCGAAGCGCCCCGCCGACATGAAGGTGGCGAGCGCCGAGGAGATGCCCCTGCGCTCCAGCGAGCCCGACCCGCAGGAAGCCAAGGCCGAAGCGGCCAAGGAAGCCGCGAAGGAGGCCGCCAAGGACGCCGCGAAGGCGGCCAAGGCCGAGGCTGCCAAGGCGGCCGCCGCCGCCGAGGCCAAAGCCGCTGCCGCCGCGGAAGCCAAGGCCGCCGCCGCGGCCGAGGCCAAGGCGGCCGCGGCGGAAGCCAAGGCTGTGGCCGCCGCCAAGGCGAAGGCCGAGGCGGTCAAGCGCGAGCAGCTCGCCGAGTTGATCGAGAAGCAGGAAGCGGAGGCTGAGGCCAAGGCCGAGGCGGCCGCCAAGGCCGAAGCTGCGAAGGCCGAAGCTGCGAAGGCCGCCGCCAAGGCGAGAGCCGAGGCCAAGGCCAAGGCCGACGCGCAAGCCAAGGCCGAGAAGGACGCGGAGGCCAAGGCCGAGAAAGAGGCGGAAGCCAAGGCGAAGGCCGTGGCGGAGGCGAAGGCCAAGGCGGACGCGGAGCGCCAGAAGGAGCTCGCCGAGGCGAAGGCCGAGGCAGAGGCCGAAGCGAAGGCCGAAGCGGCGGCGAAAGCCAAGGCCGATGCCGCCGCCAAGGCGAAGGCCAAGGCGATGGCCGATGCCAAGGCGAAGGCCGACGGGGAGGCCAAGGCCAAGAAGCAGGCCGAGCTCGCCGACAAGTTCAGCGCCGGCGACATCCGCTCCCTGCTCGCCTCGAAGGCGCCGTCGCAATCCACCGGCGCCACCGGGCGCGAGGTGCAGCGCACCGCCTCCCTGGGCGCGGCCTCCGGCACTGCCCAGCGCCTGTCGCCGTCCCTGCGCGATGCCTTGGTGGGCATGCTGCAGCAGCAGATCGAGCGCTGCTACGTGGCACCGCCCGGCGCCACCCAGGGCGTGGTGCTGCCGATGCTGGACATCCGGCTGAACCCGGACGGCACGCTCACCTCCGAGCCCCGCATCATGCGCGGCGGGGCGAACGCCGTGGATCGCTCCATCGCCGAGGCGGCGCAGCGCGCGGTGCGCCGCTGTGCGCCCTACAAGATCCCGACCCAGTACGCGCCCTACTACAACGACTGGAAAGCCATCAACGCGGAGTTCGAGTTCTCGCGGGTGTGAGGCGGCAGCCCCGTCCGGGCCGCGCCTGCACGCGCCGCGCACCCGCGCGGTCGGTGACGGCGTTCTGGACGGCGGTCTTGGACGAAGCCTTGGGCGACGTCTTGGACGACGTCCGCGTCGGCGTCCCGGCTTCCCCGCGCGGCGGGGCCGACCGTTCACCCGCACCGTCCGGACCCATCCCCGATCCTCGCATGCCCACGACCACGGAATCGATCATGCATCGCAGTCTTCTCGAGAGCCCGGTGTCCAAGGGCCTGACGTCGCTCCTCGCGCTCCTGGCCCTGGTCCTGTTCGGCCTGACCCCGGCGGCGGCCCAGCTCAACCTGCGCATCGGCGGAGGCTCGTTCCAGCCGATGCCGATCGCGGTCACGGATTTCACCGGCGACCCGAGCCTGGGCCTCCTCGTCTCCAGCGTGGTGACGAACAACCTGCGGCGCTCGGGCTACTTCACCCCGGTGGAGAAGGCGAAATTTCCCGAGGCGCCGGCCTTCGATGCGGTGCCCGGCTTCGAGAAGTGGCGGGCGGCCGGAGTCCAGGCCCTGATCACGGGACGCGTCGCCCGCGACGCCGCCGGCAAGCTCAAGGTCGAGTTCCGCCTCTGGGACGTCACCTCGGGCCAGCAGATGACGGGCCAGCAATACGGCACCGATCCGGCCAATGCCCGCCGCACCGGCCACTTGATCTCGGACGCGGTCTACACCAAGATCACCGGCCTCGGGCCGTGGTTCGACAGCCGCATCGCCTTCGTGGACGAATCCGGTTCGAAGGAACATCGGCGCAAGCGCCTGATGGTGATGGACCAGGACGGCGCCAACGTGCGGGCGCTGACGAACGGTGAGAACGCGGTGGTCGCCCCCCGCTACTCCCCGGCGACCCAGGACATCGCCTTCATGACCCAGACCACCGGCCAGCAGCCACGCATCCAGGTCATCAACCTGGAGACCGGCAGCCGGCAGGCGCTCGGCAAGGCCGACTCGATGAGCACCAGCCCGCGCTTCTCGCCCGACGGCCGCCGCCTGGTGATGAGCGTGCAGCAGGGCGGCAACGCCGACATCGTGGTCATGGATCTGGCCTCGAAGGCCCAGACGCCGATCACCAACGGCAACGCCATCGACACCTCGCCGACCTTCTCGCCGGACGGCAGCCAGATCGTGTTCGAGTCCGACCGCGGCGGCTCGCAGCAGATCTACGTCATGAGCGCCTCGGGCGGCACGCCCACCCGCCTCTCCTTCGGCGAGGGCTCGGCCTCCCAGCCGGCCTGGTCGCCGCGCGGCGACCTCATCGCCTTCACCCGCCAGCGCAAGGGCGGCTTCGCCATCTGCGTGATGAAGCCGGACGGCTCGGGCGAGCGCGTGCTCACGGAAGGCTTCCACAACGAGGGCCCGACCTTCGCGCCGAACGGCCAGTACGTGCTGTTCTTCCGCGATCCGGGCGGCCAGGGCGGCGGCAAGCTCTACATGGTCGACATCACCGGCAAGGTGGAACAGCCGGTCCCGACCCCGTCCTACGCGTCGGACCCGACCTGGTCGCCGCTGCTGTCGGGGAAGTAGGGCGCGCCGCGCGCGGCGGCCGGATCAGCCGCGCTCGGAGCCGACGGTCCGGCGCATGAAGCCCAAGGCGGAGCTCAGCGACGCGCCGGCGGCGCCGGTCACGGCCTGGACCGCGCCGACGGCCGCCTGGGCCGCCTCGCTCGCCGTCGTCGCCAGGGACGCATCCGCGTGTCCCGGTCCATCGACCGACGGGGCCACCCGCTGCGCGGCCCGCGCAAACCCCCGTCGCAGCACCTCCCGATCGTTGCCGATCAGCGCCGGAAGCCGCGGGTCGGCCAGGGCGATCAGCAGGCCTCCGTCCTCAAACGTGATTTCCAGCAGCGTCTGAGGCTGGGATTCGTCGGCCGACACCGCGGTCAGGGCGGTCGCGGCGAGCAGCGCCGTGCCGCTCAGGTCGATGTTCGAGGCCAGGGCGAGGCTTCCCCTGAGGCCGTCGAGAACCTGCCCGCCCCAGTTCCGGGCGCCCGCGATCGCGCCGTGCGCCTCGACGGTGCGAAGGCTCTCGACGGAGCGCTCGACCCCGTCCGGGCCGGTCAGAACACCCGCCTCGTAGGTGCCTCTGCCCTTCCCGCAATTTCCGGCAACCACCTTGATGTCGGCCATCGCACCCTCCCGCAGGATTTCTACCCCTGCGTGTGGGCCGCTGTCATGTCGAAAAGCTCGGCCGTGCCGGCGCGACGGATCGGCGACGGGGCGGCGGAGGGAGCATCCCCCCTCACTCCGCCGGAACGAGCCGGTCCCGGGCCCGCAGGGCCGGGAACACCCGGCCCCACAGGGCCGCGACCAGGAGGGTGGCGAGGCCGCCCGCCACCACGGCCGGGACGGCGCCGATCAGGGCCGCCAGGGTGCCGGATTCGAACTCGCCGAGTTCGTTCGAGGCGCCGATGAAGACCGAGTTCACCGCCGAGACCCGGCCCCGCATGGCGTCGGGTGTCTCGCCCTGGACGAAGGTCTGGCGCACGAACACGCTGATCATGTCGGCCGCCCCCGTCACGAACAGGCAGGCCATGGAGAGGGGCAGGGAGGTCGAGAGGCCGAAGCCCACCGTGGCCAGGCCGAAGATCGCCACGGCCTGGAGCATGCGCAGCCCAGCTTGGCGCTGCAGCGGCCGGTAGGCGAGGGCGATTGCCGTGAGCACGGCGCCGGCCGCCGGCATGCTGCGCAGGACGCCGAGGCCGAGGGGGCCGACATGCAGCACCTCGGCGGCGAAGATCGGCAGGAGGGCGGTGGCGCCGCCGAGGAGCACCGCCACGAGGTCGAGGCTGATGGCGCCGAGCACCACCGGATGGGTGCGGATGTAGGTCAGGCCGGCCGAGAGGGTCTCCCAGGTCACGGGCGGGCGCTCGGCGAGGGCGGCGGGCCGGAACCGGATCGCCAGGATGAGGGCGCTGGCCAGGGCGAAGCTCGCCGCCGCGGCGCCGAACACCACCGCCGGCCCGAGGGCGTAGAGGAAGCCGCCGGTGGCCGGGCCGAGGATCGAGGCGCTCTGCCAGAGCGAGGCGTTCCAGGCGATGGCCGAGCCGAACAGGGGGCGGGGCACCAGGGTCGGCAGCAGGGCCTGGAGCGCCGGGTTGGCGAAGGCGCGACAGGTGCCGATCACGACGACGAGCCCGTAGATCGGCCACAGGGTCGTGGTGCCGAGCCAGGCCGCCAGGAGCAGACCGAGATCCGCCAGCGCCAGGGTCGCGTAGGCCAGGGCCGCCACCAGGCGCCGGTCGTAGGTGTCGGCGACGTGGCCCGTCACCAGGGCCGACAGCATGGCGGGCAGGAAGCTCGCCAGGCCCACGAGACCGAGGGCCAGGGCCGAGCGGGTGATGTCGTAGACGAACCACCCCACCGCCACCGCCTGCATCTGGAAGGCGAGGCCGGTGAGGAAGCGGGCCGCTCCGAAGAGGCGGAAATCGCCGTTGCGGAAGACGGTCCAGCGCGGCGCGGCATCGGTGCTCATCCCGCCGTGCTGGGGCAGGGCGGTTTCTGCGTCAAGCGCCAGGATTAGGCGACGGACTCAACCGTGCCGCCGCAGGCCGCGACCGTCCGGACCGGGACCGGCCCGCCGGCGGCGAAGTCTTTCAGGGCCGCCCGTCCGTCAGGGCGGCACTTCGGTCCGCGGCCGCGAGGGGCACCGCCTGCAGCGCCTCCAGCACCAGGCCGGGCGTGAGGATCTGCGGCAGCACCGCGGGCTCGCCCGGACCGGCATAGAGCAGGTAGAGCGGGACGCCGCTGCGGCCGTGGCGCTCCAGCAGGCGGGTGATCTCGGGGTTCTGGTTGGTCCAGTCGCCCTTGAGATAGGTGATGCCCCGCGCCTTCAGGCCGGCCTGGACCGCCTCGGCGCGCAGGGCCACGCGCTCGTTGACCTGGCAGGTGATGCACCAGGCCGCCGTCATGTTGACGAAGACCGGCTTGCCCTGGGCCAGGAGCCCGTCGAGGCGCGCCTGGGTGAAGGCGCCCGCAGCGGCCTGCGCGGTCTCGGGCCCGGCCCGGTCCCGGTCGAGGCCGACGGTGAGGATCGCGAGGGCGGCGAGCGCCGCCACGGCGGTGCCGCGCGCGATCCAGCTGCCGGCCGGGCCGGCCCCGTGCCCGCGCTCCCAGGCCCAGGCGGCGAGGCCCACCAGGACGAGGCCGACCAGGGCGGCCAGGAGCCCGGCCGAGCCGACCTGCTGCGACAGCACCCAGACCAGCCAGGCGACGGTGGCGTAGATCGGGAAGGCCAGCGCCCCCTTCAGGGTGTCCATCCAGGCCCCGGGGCGGGGCAGCCGCCGCAGGGCCGCGGGCCAGAGCGTCAGGACGAGGAAGGGCAGGGCGAGGCCGAGGCCGAGGCTCGCGAAGACCGCGAGGCTCACGGCGGCCTCCTGCGTCAGCGCGAAGCCCACCGCCGCGCCCATGAAGGGGGCGGTGCAGGGGGTCGCCACCACCGTGGCGAGGACGCCGGTGAAGAACGAGCCTTCCAGGCCGGCCCGCCGGGTCAGGCCGTCCCCGAGGCCCGCGATGCCGGCGCCGAGATGCACGACGCCGGACAGGCTGAGCCCCATGGCGAACAGCAAGTAGGCGAGGCCCGCCACCACCAGGGGCGATTGCAGCTGGAAGCCCCAGCCGATGCCGGCGCCCGCCCCCTTCAGGGCGACCAGCAGGCCCGCCAGCGCCAGGAAGGACGCCAGCACGCCCACCGTATAGGCCAGCCCGTGCAGCCGGACCCGGCCGGCCGGCTCGCCGGAATGCGACACCAGGCTCAGGACCTTGATCGACAGGACCGGGAAGACGCAGGGCATCAGGTTGAGGAGGAGGCCGCCCAGGAAGGCGAGGCCGGCCGCGCTCCAGAGGGTCAGGCTCTCGTCCGGCGCCGGCACCGGGGTGGCAGCGCCCGACGCGTTCGTGGCCGCGGTCGCGGCCGTCGCCTCGGCCGTCGCGCTCGGGGCCTCCCCGATGGCATAGGCGCGGTGCACCGGGCCGTCCGGCGTCGCCTCCTCGAAGGTGAGCACCCCCGGCAGGGTCGTGGGAGCCGCCACGGTGCTGTCGCCGCGGGCCAGGTCGATGTGCAGCCCGTCCGCGTCGCTGCGCGCCTCCTGGGGCGCGGCGTTCTCGATGGCGATCTCCGCATAGGGGAAGTAGGCGACGGAGGACGCCGCCAGCCCGGGGGGCGCGGCGAGGTGCACCTGCAGGCGCCCGTTCTCGGCGCCGTAGCGCACCGGCCAGGGCGCGGGCGCGGGCAGGGCCGCGCGGGCGGCCTCGAACAGCATCATCGAACCGGGCGCGACGCCCGTGCTGGTGCCGCCCGGCGCCACCGGCAGGGTCAGGCGCAGCTCGGCCGAGCCCGGCACGCATTCGCGCTCGCAGACGAGGTAGGTCAGCCTGGCCTGGAGCGTCACCGGCTTGCCGGGCGCCAGCGTGGCCGGCGGGGTGAGCTCGGCGAGGAAGACGGCCTCGTCCTCGTAGCCGAAGTTCATGAGGTGAGCGACCGGGATGCGGCTCGGGCTCGGCCACTGGATCGGCCCCGCCGAGAACCCGGCCGGCAGCGTCCAGGCGACCTCCGGAGCCAGGCCCGAATCGCCGGGATTGCGCCAGTAGACGTGCCAGTGCGGCCGCATCACCATGCGGATGCCCACCGTGAAGGGCACGCCGGGTCGGATCGCGGAGGGCTCCCCGACGAGGCTCGCCTTCACCAGGTCGGCCGGCACCTTGAAGCCCTGCGCGGACGCGGCGGGCAGAGCGAGGCCGAACAGCGCGAGCGCCAGGGCGAGAAGCCGGATCATAGAGTCCTGTTCGGAGAGGGAAGCGTGCAGGTTACGTCCGTTCGCCACGGGCGCAAAATCCCGAAGCCGCGAGAACCCTTGTTCCCGCCTTTTCGCTCCGCCGGAAGGCGTGGGATGGTCGCAAGCGCCGTCCGGCGCCGCGGCCGAGCCGGGTCAGGCCGCCGCCATCGGGCGGGTCGCCGCCTCCAGCCAGGCCCGCGTCGCCGCGTCGAGGTTCGGCCCCAGCGCCTCCCGCACCCGGGCGTGATAGGCGTCGATCCAGGCCGTCTCCTCCGGGCTCAGGAGGTCCGGGCGGATCAGGCGGCGGTCGAAGGGGGCGAGCGTCAGGGTCTCGAAGCCGAGCATCGGGCGCTCCCCGCCGGGCACGTCGCGGGCCTCGACCAGGACGAGGTTCTCCAGGCGGATGCCGTAGGCGCCGGGCTTGTAGTAGCCGGGCTCGTTCGAGAGGATCATGCCCGGCTCGAGGGCGACCGTCCCGGTCTTGGCGATGCGCTGCGGCCCCTCGTGCACCGACAGGAAGGCCCCGACGCCGTGGCCGGTGCCGTGGTCGAAGTCGAGGCCGGCCTCCCAGAGCGGCAGGCGCGCGAAGGCATCGATCTGCGCGCCCGTCGTGCCCTTGGGAAACACCGCCCGGGCGATGCCGATATGACCCCGGAGCACGCGGGTGAAGTGCGCGCGCATCGCCTCGGACGGCGTGCCGATCGCCACCGTGCGGGTGATGTCGGTGGTGCCATCCTGGTATTGCGCCCCGGAATCCACCAGGAACAGCTCCCCGGGTTGGATGCGCCGGTCGGTCTCGTGGCTGACCCGGTAGTGGACGATGGCGCCGTTCGGGCCGCTGCCCGAGATCGTCGGGAACGAGACGTCGCGCAGCAGTCCGCCCGCGGCGCGGAAATCCTCCAGGGCCTCCACCGCGGCGATCTCCGTCAGCGTCTCGCCCTGCGCATCGAGCCAGGCCAGGAACCGGGTCACCGCAAGGCCATCGCGCAGATGGGCCGCGCGGGTGCCGGCGATCTCCGCCGGGTTCTTCACCGCCTTCATGGCCGTGATCGGGTCGGGGCCGAGATCGGCGACGCCGCCGGCCGCCTCGACCCGCTGCTTGAGGGCGTCGGCGGCGGTGGCGGCATCGAGGCGGATGCGCGCGGCGTTCGCCGCCTGCGCCGCGAGGGCGTCCGCGAAGGCGGCGCGCGGGTGGAGGTCGGCCAGGGGCGCGAGGGCGGCGCGCAGTTCCGGGCTCACGCGCGGCGAGGTCAGGTAGAGGGCGGCCCGGCCCGTGCGCGGCACCAGGGCGTAGCCCAGCGCCAGGGGGGTGTGGGCCACGTCGCCGCCGCGCAGGTTGAAGGCCCAGGCGAGGTTGTGCGGATCGGAGATCACCAGGGCGGCATCGTCCGCCTCGGCCAGGGCCGTCCGGATCCGGGCGAGCTTGTCCTCGGCGGACGCGCCGGCCAGTTCCGGCGGATGGGCGACGATGGCGCCCGCCGGCGGCCCCGGCCGGTCGGTCCAGACCGCGTCGACGGGGTTCTGGTCCACCGCCTGCAGGCGCGCGCCGGCCTTAGCCACGGCGCTCTCCAGGCGTGCCACGCTGTCGGGGGTGTGCAGCCAGGGATCGTAGGCCAGCACCTGGCCGGCCTTGATGTGGGCGCCGATCCAGGCCGCGACGCTGGTCTCGGCCAGGGGCACCGGGGTGATGTGGGTGGTGTCGACCTGGGCCGGCGCCTGCAGGGTGTAGCGCCCGTCGACGACGAGGGCCGCTGCCTCGGACAGGATCACGGCGGTGCCGGCCGAGCCGGTGAAGCCCGTGAGCCAGGCCAGGCGCTCGGCCTGGGGCGGCACGTACTCGGACTGGTGCTCGTCGGCGCGGGGCACCACGAAACCGTCGAGCCCGGCGCTTCGCAGGGCCTCGCGCAGGGCCTGGATACGGGCGGCCCCGTGGCGGTGGCTGGGATCGTCGAAGGTCTGGAAGCGGAGGCGCGTCATGGCGCCCAGGGTTACGCCGGGCTCAGAAGGGCCGCAACCGCGTCCGGCGCGGGCGCGCCGCCGCGCCGCCGCGCGTCAGCACCAGCGTCGCCCAGCCCTCGATCAGCCCGTGCCGGGCGAGGTGGAAGCCGCGGTGCCGATAGGTCGAGAGGACGCCCGGCACGTCGCGCTCGATCAGGCCGGAGAGGATCAGCACGCCGTGGTCGGCCACGACCGCCGTCAGGGAAGGCGCCAGCCCCTTCAGGGGACGCGCCAGGATGTTGGCGAAGACCACGTCGAAGCGGCGTGGCCGGTCGGCGAGGGGGTGGCGCACGCCCGGGCCCTGGAAGAGCCGGAGGACCGGCCCGAGGCCGTTGAGGCGGGCATTGCCGATGGCGGTGGTCACCGCCTCCGGGTCGAGGTCGCCGGCGATCACCGGCGTGTGCAGGGCCTTGGCCGCCGCGAAGGCGAGGATGCCGGTGCCGGTGCCGACGTCGAGCACATGGGCCGGGCGCCCGCGCTTGAGGATGTCGGCGAAGGCCCGGAGGCAGCCCAGGGTGGTGCCGTGATGGCCGGTGCCGAAGGCGAGCGCCGCCTCGATCTCGATGGCGAGGTCGTTGACCCGGACCGTGTCGCGGTCGTGGCTGCCATGGACGAGGAAGCGGCCGGCCCGAACGGGCTTCAGGCCCTCCAGGGAGGCGCGCACCCAATCCTTCTGATCGATGGTCTCGAAGCTGGCGACGTCCGCCTGCGCCCCGACCACGGGGCGGATCAGGTCGCGAATCATCGCCTCGTCCGGCGCGTCGGCGAAGTAGGCCTCGAGCCGCCAGGTCCGGCCGTCCTCGGCCTCGAAGGCGGCGACCGCCGTCTGCGTCGGGTCGAACATCTCACCGAGGAGATCGGTCATCGCGCGCGCCGACCCCTCGTCGGTGAGGAGGCGCAGCACGTGGGTCGGACGGTGGGGAGGCAGGCCTTCGAGCATGAGCGGGGCTCTACCACCCGCGACGTCCCGCCGCCACCTCGCGCGCAAGCTTGGCCGGAACGGAACCGCCGGATCCGCGTTTGTTGTG
The DNA here is from genome assembly GCF_001423085.1 of Methylobacterium sp. Leaf125. Lineage (GTDB taxonomy): Bacteria > Pseudomonadota > Alphaproteobacteria > Rhizobiales > Beijerinckiaceae > Methylobacterium. The sequence goes on from NZ_LMNU01000001.1 coordinate 791,877, forward strand.
GCTTCTCCAGGCTCGCGTCGATGTCGGAGCGTGCGTTGTGCGTATGAAAATCAGAAGAGCCGGCGGGCGAACGCCGGTCGTTCTCGCCGAAAAGTCCAAGGCCCGCCGTCGCCTCGTGCGCGAGCGCGGGGGGTTCACGGATGCGGAGACCCTGACGGGACCGCTGCCCGGGCCGATGCTGGTCCTCCTGAGCCGCCTGCACCGCTCGGAGCGCTCGCCCGCCGAGGACGAGGAGCGGGGCGCCTGACGCGCCACGCCCGGATCCCTGCCCCGGATTCATGCTATGGCGCCTTGGCTATTGCGGGTTGGCTATGACGGCCTCCCCGGGGTCGTGCCGGCCGAAGACGAAGGGCTGATCGATGATGCAGACGCGGCGGACGTGGCTCGGGGCGGCGCTGGGCCTGGCGATCTGGGCCGGCGCGACGCCCGTCCGGGCCGAAACGCCCGTGGTGGTCTTCGCCGCCGCCAGTCTGAAGAACGCCCTCGACGAGGCCGCCGCCGCCTGGACGCGGGAAACGGGAAAGACCACCCGGATCTCCTACGCGGCCTCCAGCGCGCTGGCCAAGCAGATCGAGGCCGGGGCTCCGGCCGACCTGTTCCTCTCGGCCGATCTCGCCTGGATGGACGACGTGGCCGGCAAGGACGGGCTCAAGCCGGGCACCCGGTCGAACCTCCTGCGCAACGCCCTCGTGCTGATCGCCCCCAAGGATTCACCGGTGGCCCTGGAACTCGATCCGGGCCCCGGCCTCGCCGCCAGCTTCGCCCGGGTGCTGGGCGACGGCCGCCTCGCCATGGGCAACGTCGCGGCGGTGCCGGCCGGCAAGTACGGCAGGGCGGCGCTGGAGAGCCTCGGCGCCTGGGAGGGCGTGAAGGGCCGGGTCGCCCAGGCCGAGAACGTTCGGGCGGCCCTCCTCCTCGTGGCCCGCGGCGAGGCGCCGCTCGGCATCGTCTACGCCACCGACGCGGTCTCCGACCCCAGCGTCCGGGTGGTCGCCACCTTCCCGGCCGCGAGCCACCCGCCGGTGATCTATCCCGTCGCCCTAACGAAGGAGTCGACCAACCCGGATGCGGCCGCGTTCCTCGCCCACCTCCGCAGCCCCGCCGCCCGGGTGTTCTTCGAGCGCCAGGGCTTCTCGGTGATCGGCGCCGAGAACCGGACCTGATCGTCCGGCCTTGAGTCCCGCAATCCTGGACCGGCTCGGCCTGTCGCCGGAGGAATGGTCCGCCATCACCTTGAGCCTGCGCGTGGCCGGCGTCGCCACCCTGGCGAGCCTCGGCCCCGGCCTGGCCGTCGCCTGGCTCCTGGCGCGTCGGCGGTTTCCGGGGCGGGCGCTCCTCGACGGGCTGGTCCATCTGCCGCTGATCCTGCCGCCAGTGGTGACCGGCTACCTCCTGCTCCTGGCCTTCGGACGGCGCGGGACCTTCGGGGCCCTCCTGGCCGATCTCGGCATCGTCCTCTCGTTCCGCTGGACCGGGGCGGCGCTCGCCTGCGCGGTGATGGGCTTTCCCCTGATGGTGCGGGCGATGCGCCTGTCGCTGGAGGCGGTCGATGCCCGCGTCGAGCAGGCCGCCGCCACCCTCGGCGCCGGACCCCCCGCGGTCTTCCTCACCGTGACGCTGCCCCTCGCCCTGCCGGGGGTCCTCGCCGGCGCGGTGCTGGCCTTTGCCAAGGCGATGGGCGAGTTCGGCGCCACCATCACGTTCGTGTCGAACATCCCCGGCGAGACCCAGACCCTGCCCTCGGCGATCTACACGCTGACCCAGGTGCCCGGCGGCGAGGCGGGGGCCCTGCGCCTGACCCTGGTCTCCGTGGCGATTTCGCTGGCGGCCCTGCTGATCTCCGAAGTCCTGGCCCGCCGGGTCGGCCGCCGGATCGGGGCGGGGTGAGCCGATGACGCTCGCGGTCGAACTCGCCCTGGCGCGCGGCGCCTTCCATCTCGACGTGGCCTTCACCGCCCCGCCGGGCCTCACCGCCCTGTTCGGCCGCTCGGGCTCGGGCAAGAGCACGGTGATCGCTTGCCTCGCCGGCCTGGCCCGGCCCGACCGGGGCCGGATCACCCTCGACGGCGAGACCCTGCTCGACACGCCTCGCGGCCGCGCGGTGCCCGCCCATCGCCGCCGCATCGGCACCGTCTTCCAGGAGGCGCGGCTGATGCCCCACCTCTCGGTCCGGCAGAACCTCGCCTATGGGCGCTGGTTCGCCCGCGGACGCCGGGACACCGCCGGCCTGGAGCCGGAGGCGGTCATCGCGCTCCTGGGCATCGGGCACCTCCTCAACCGGCGACCGGCCGGACTCTCCGGCGGCGAGGGACAGCGCGTGGCGATCGGCCGGGCGCTGCTGTCGCGGCCCCGCCTCCTGCTCCTGGACGAGCCGCTCGCCGCCCTCGATGCCGAGCGCAAGTCCGAGATCCTGCCGCTGATCGAGCGCCTGCGTGACGTGTCCGCGATCCCCCTGGTATACGTCAGCCATGCGGTGTCCGAGGTGGCGCGCCTCGCCGACACCATCGTGGTGCTCGAAGGCGGCCGCGTCGCCGCAGCCGGACCCGCCGAGGGCATCCTGCGCCGGGGCGATCTCGGCGCCTTCCACGCGGCCGAGGCCGGCGCCCTCCTCGACATGGTGGTGGAGGCCGACGCCCCCAATTCCGGATTGACGCTCCTCTCGGGGCGGGCCGGGCGCCTCCTCGTCCCGCGCCTTGCGCAGGCCGTCGGCACCGGGCTCCGCGTCCACGTCCCCGCCCGCGACGTCCTGCTCTCCCTCGACGAGCCCATCGGCCTGAGCGCCCGAAATCGCCTGAGCGGGCAAGTACTTGCCCTGCATCCTCAGGTGGACGGCACGGTGCTGGTGGAGGTGGATTGCGGGGGCGCCGTGCTCTCGGCCCGGCTGACCCGCGCCTCCGTGCACGAACTCGGCCTCGGACCCGGCCGCGCCGTCTTTGCCATCGTCAAGAGCGTCGCCTTCGATCCCCACGGGATGGGACGGGCCGCCGGCGCCGTCGAGATCTGAGGACTCGTTAAAATTCGATGCGCCGTCTTGGCATCGGCTTGAGCATGCGACCCAAGAAAGGCCCTGCAGAACCAATTCCTTAAGATCCCATTCACGCCGCCGGTCTTGTCTGGAGGGACAGTTCATAAGCCGCAAGCAGGAGCGTGCCATGTCGATCACAAGCCTCGGCGCCGTGCTGCCGGCCCGCCTCACCGGCGCCACGCCGGCGCCCATTGCCCCGGTCCAGCCCGTGCAGGCGCCGGCTCCCCTCGCGCCAGCGGTGCGGGTCGACATCCGCAGCCAGGACCAGGGTACGGATCCCCAGGCCGGTCGAACCCGGACACCAGCGCCCGGCGAAGACGCGAAGGCGGCGCCGACTGCGATGGAGCCGCGTATCCGCATCGACCAGGACACCAAGGCGGTGGTCTACCAGGAGGTGGATCCGAATTCCGGCGACATCGTCGTGCAACTGCCGGACCCGGTCGTGCTTAAGGCCCGCGCCTATGCCGAGGCCGCCGAGGCCCGCGCCAAGCCCACTGCCCGCCCCCTCGACCGTACCGCCTGAAGCCTCACGCTCATCGAAACGAAGAAAAGGCCGGGGCGCTGAGCCCCGGCCTTCTTTTTCTGCCGTCCGGTAGAACCAAGAAACCGCCGGCCCGAGGGCCGGCGGCGGGCTCGCCCTTAGCGGAGGAGCTGCAGGATGCCCTGCTGCGCCGTGTTGGCGAGCGAGAGGGCCGAGATGCCGATCGACTGACGGGTCGACAGGGCCTGCGAGTTGGTGTCGAGGATGTTGATCAGGTTCTTCGAGAAGTCCTGACGGTTCTGCACGATCGACAGGTTCGATCCGAAGGTCGAGGACTGGGCGCGAAGCTGGCTGGTGGCGGTCGTGATTGCCGTCAGCGTTTTGTTGATCTCGTCATCGGTCTGGAAGCCGCCGGTAACAGCCGTGAGGCCGAGACCGTCGGAGTCGAGCTTGGCGCCCGAGATGCTCAGGCTGGACGTGCCCGTCTCGTTAAAGGTTACCTTCAGAGAGTTCTCGCTCGGGTCATCACCGCTCCGGTAGAGCAGGTTGATGCCGTTGTAGCTGGAGTCCTTGGCCTGCTGAGTGATCTGGTTCAAGATCTCGTTGAACTGCTTGGACAAGGTGGTGCGGGTCGAGTTGGTCGAACCGGAGCTGTCCTTGCCGGTCGAGGTGATCGGAGTTGCGGTGTTGGTCGCCGTGCCGTTCACCGTGGAGGTCTGCGTTCCGAGGCCGATATTGATATTGTTGGCGACCGTCGTGCCCTGAGCTGCCGTTACGGTGATCTTCTGTGTCGATCCGGCATTAGTGGAGCTCAGAACCAGCTTGTTGTTGGCATCGAAGCTCGCAGAGACGTTGCCAGCCAAACCGGTATCAGCAGCGATCTGCGTGTTGATCGCCGCAGCGATGCTGTCTCTGCTAGCGAAAGCAGCTGTACCGCCGGCCGCCACGATCTTGGCTGCATCGACCGTGATCGTCTTCGCCTGGCCGGAACCGAGCTGGATCGAGAACGAACCGTTCTTGGTACCGGAAAGATCGATGCCGCCGGCGGTTGCGGGCGGTCCACCCGTCGCATCGGCAATCGCAACCGATCCGTTGATGACAGCCTTAGCCGAACCGTCCGTGGCATCGGAGCCCGTGGAAGACAGACCGGTGGCGGCTGTGCCGGTGCCGGCCGTGAAGGTACCGGAGCTGGCACCCGTTGTCGTGCCGAAACCAGCCGTGACTTGCGTGCTGCCCGAGGGCGGAGCCGCGACGCTCACGGTCACAACGCCGGTCGGACCCACGTCTTGAGCGCGGAACTCGATGGTGCCGGCGTTGTTGAAGGCCGAGACCGTCGAACCGCCGGCCTTGAGCTGCACATTGTAGGCATCGACGACGTCATCCGCGCTCGGGGCGACACCGACAGCAGTACCGTCCGCCTTGAGAGTGGTCGAATTGACCGCGAGCGAAGTCGTGACGTTGCCGTCACCGACACTGAGGAACGAACCGGCAGTTGCACTGAAAGTCGGCGTGCCGAAGGCCGCGCTAGCCGCGACTTTCGCGTTAGTCGTGGAGCTCGCCTTTCCGAACCCGATGTCGAGAGTGGAGCTCGTCGCACCGCTCACGGAAAGCTGCTGGGTCGCGCCGGAGCTAGTCGTAGCAAAGTTGATACGGCCGTCGCCGCCAACCGAAGCGGAGACCTTGCCCTTCAATGCAGAGCTGTTGGAGATCTGGCTGTTGATCGCTGTTACCAGCTGGCCAGCTGAGACTTTGGTCAGGTCCGAACTGTTGTTGGCAAGGGTCGAAGAATCGAGCCGGATCGTGGTCTTGGTCTTGCCGCCATCGAGCGAGATGTCCAGCGAGCCATCCTTGGCAACGCTGGAGAAATCCTGCGTGCCGTCGGCGGTGCCGGCGAGACCCTGGAAGCTCTTGCTACCGCTCACGGTGGCGGCGGTGGCAGCCAGACCGCTGGTGACAGCGCTCTTGTCAGCCAAGGCTTGGTTGGCGGTGGACTTGGCCGAGTCGACCAGCTTCTGGATCGAGGTGATGCCCTGGTTGGCGGCCTGGATGGTCTGGACGCCGTTGGAAATGCCGTTGAGGAGCGAGCCGAGATCACCCGAGCGGCCGGTCAGCGACTGCGAGGTGAAGAAGCTCGTCGGGTCGTCGAGGGCCGAGTTGACCTTCTTGCCGGTGGAGAGGCGGTTCTGAGTCTGCGTGAGGAGGTCGGCCGTACCCTGCAGCGAGAGCAGGTTCTGACGGGTGGCGGCGGTAAGAGTGATGCCTGAGGACATGGTGTTCGATCCATTCTGATCGGTGCGCCTCCGTTTTTGGAGGCCCGTGCACATGACCACCCATGCATTGCGATCGACTTAACAGGCACGCCGAACGAAAACTTATGGAGATCGGTCGATTGCAGCAGTTCTAGAAAAAGCTCTTGCCAATCAGAGTGTTGCGGATTCGTAGCGGGGCCGTTGTTGAGGTCTTGTTAACCAAGATCGGGGAATGTGCTGGTGAGTCCAGAACGAGTGTCGTCATGCCCCTGAAGATCGAACTCAAGCCGTTCGAGCGCCTGCTGATCGGTGGCACGGCGATCCGCAACGGGTCCCGCCGCTCCAGCTTCGTCATCGAGACCGTGACGAAGTTCCTGCGCGAGAGCGACATCATCCTGGAGAGCGAGGCCGATACCGCCTGCAAGCGCCTCTATGTAACGCTGACGGTGATGTACCTCGCCGAAGTCACCCCGGAGGCGGAAGACCTGTTCATCACCCAGGCCAACGCGCTCATCGCAGCAGCGCCGAGCATGGCGCCCTACCTGCGCGACATCCATGACTTCATCGCGGAGCGTGAGCTCTACCGCGCGCTGAAGCGCTGCAAGGAGTTGATCCAGTACGAGCAATCGCTGGCGGAGCGGCTGGCGCCCCCCGCCGCATCCGAAGGGTGATGCGTCCGGAGGGTGATGAATCAAGAGAGCCCGCCGCTGGGAAGCTGCGGGCTCTCTTGATTTCGGCCCTGCCGTGGCGCGCCTTACATGCGCAGGCCGGCGGCAATGTTCTGATTGATGCTGATGAGGGCGGAGAGCTTCTCGGCGCTCGGCTCGATCAGCGTATCGATCATCCGCTTGAAGACGAAGGTCGAGAGCTCGGCGATGTTATTCTTGATCTCGATCGGCAGCGGGCTCTCGGGCGCGGTGGCGGCCCCGGCGATGATGGTCCAGACCTTCTGATTGAAGTTGAGGGCTTCGTTCAGGGCGGGCGCTTGATTGGTCCAGTCGGTCTGGATCGCCTGGAGGCGGGTCGCAGCCTTGATCAAGACGGCAGCTTCTGCTTCGCGCGGCGACAGCGCAGTTTGTGCAACCCGGGCATAGGCGCTGGCCCCGTACGACATCGCTCGATCCTCCCTCAAGGTGCGCCAGCCCAATTCGGGGCGCGGGCCGACCTTAGACACCCGATTGTTAAGGGACCGTAATATCACTCCGTGCCGTAATCATGCCCGGATATGCGACGACGGAGAGCGCGCGCCCGCGCGGATCACGCGTAGGGTGTTGGATTCCGCCACCATGATGAATTTCATTCTGGGCACTGTCGCGGGCGGACTGTTGGTCGGGCTCGTCACGATTTCCGCCGTGCGCCAGCCCGTCGTGCAGGCCAAGCTCGGACTCTTTCCCGTTTCCAACGCGCTGTTGATGCCAGCCGCGAAGACGCCGGAGGCGCCTCGCTCTGATCCACCATGCCGTCAGGCCGCGTCGGTGGGACAACCGGACATGTTGTTCTCGAAGCGTCGATTCTGGTTCGTCGCTCCTTGAGCGAACAATCCGTGCGGCTCAGAGGCTGCTGATCAGGAACATCACCATCGTGGTCGCCACGGTGGTGCTGACGAACCCGCAAAGGGCGGCCGCGAAGGACGGACCAGTGGAGAAGCTGCGATCCATGGTCTTCAGGTCGAGGGCGGCGGTGGTGTTCATGATAGCTGACCTTAGCGGCGAATCATCGGCCGCGTGTGAGTTGACTGTGAAACGAAGTGTGTCGGGCGGGCGTGCGGGCCCGCACTCGATCAATCGCAACGATTGACGCGCTTGGCTGCTCGAAGCTCCCGCGACTCACTGCGCAGATCGATGGCCACGACGCCGGCGCCGCAATCCTCGAAGGCGTCGCGTGCATCGGCATAACGATCGCCAATTTCATCCAGTGTGTCGCAGGCGCGGTCATGGTTGCCGATGCGAGCCTCCTGGCGGAACTGGTAGCGAAGCGCATTGGCCTCATCGATCTTGCGCTGCGCATCGAGACAGACGGGTGCGGCAAGCGCCGGTGCGGCGAGAGCCAGCATGAGACCAGCGGTGAACGGCAGTCTAAGGGATTGACGCATAGGAACACCTGAGGTGGGGACACCTGGACGTACGGCCGGTGAACAGAATTCATCGAGCGTTTGAACGCGTCCGCAAGATCAGTTCTGGCTTCTCCAATATTGCACCAGAGCAGCGACACTCATCTCGCGTTCAGGCTCCAGAAACGGCAAACCTGTCGCTAAGGTTCCACGCTTACCCACGGCGTCGTTCGCCGGCGCCGGGAAACCAGGATGTCGGCCAGGGAGATCGGGGCAGGGCCCTGCGCATCAACACCGACATCATACTGCCGAGGAATCGGTTTCAACTTGTTGTGCGAGTGACCGTGCAAGTTGATGGCACCGCGGCCAATCCCGTTCCAGGTGCGGAACGCGTAATGACACAGCACCAGGCGCCGAGCATCGACGCTTATCTCCGCATAGTGGGCGATCGAAGCCCATCCGTGCGCTTGCAGCGTTCCGGCCCCGTCATTGTTGCCTATGATGAGGTGCTTGGTGCCCGACAGGCCCCTCAAAATCTCGGCAATGCGTTCGGCGGAGGGACCGAGGGCGAAATCACCGAGGTGCCAGACGTTGTCCTCGGGCCTGACGACGGCATTCCAGGCGGCGATGAGCGCGGCGTCGTGCGTCGCGAGATCAGGGTAGGGGCGCTTGTCGATCCGCAGGATGCGCGGATCGCCGAAATGCGTGTCGCTGGTGAACCACACGGCCACGGCCGTCTCTCCCTGCCGCGATCAGCGCCCAGGGCTGAAGCGCAGCGGCACGGTAACGGCCAGGCTGCTCAGGCTGATCCCGGCGGGTGCTGCCGGGAGTGAGCCACGAACGGTCGCCAAGGCGGCGCTATCGATGGCGCCGATACCGCTGCTGCTGGCGAGCCCCGAACTCAGTACCTGACCTGAGCGGGACACTGTGAACCGGACGACGGCCACGCCGCCGCTGGTCCCGGCGGCCGCATTCGCATTCATCCGCCCCCGAATCGCCGAACTCAGCATACCTTGCCACGCCCTCAGCGCGTTCGGATCATTCCCGCCGGCGGCTGAGCCTGCACTGCTCTGCCGCGACGCGGAAGCCGAGTTCTGCTGGGCGCGTCCATCGCTTGCCGCAGCCGCGGCCCGGCGCGCGGCTTCCTTGGCAGCCTTCGCCTTGGCTTCCTTGGCAGCTTCGCGACGGGCCTCGGCGATGGCCTCGCGGCGCTCCTCCTGCTCCGCTTTCAGTCGTGCTTCGCGATCCGCCTTACGCTTCGCCTCACGCTTGGCTTCGAGAATCTTGGCCATGTCCGGCTTCGGCTTCTCCACCTCCACGGGCTTCGGAACCTCCGCGATCGTGGGTGGGGGTGGTGCAAGGGCAGGCGCGTCCTCCCCCGTGGAGGTGATGACCTGATCCTCGGGCGGCGGCTCGACGACGGCTTCGGTCGGAGGAGTGACCGGTGCCTCTGGCGGCTCGGCCATGGTCGTGGCTTCGGGTGCGACCGGTGTCGCGTCCGGGGGCGGCGGGACGGTGGCTTCGGGCGGTGCCACCTCGGTCGTCTCGAGTGGCTTCGTGACCGGGACCGCCTCGGGCGTTTCCACCGGGTTCGCTTCAGGCGGAGCGGGTGCCTGGGCTGCCTGCTCGGCTGGGGCCTGGGTGTTCGCCTCCGTCATCTGCGGGGCGAGATCGACCGTTACGATATTCTCGCCGGGAGGCGCAGTGGGCGTCGTGCCGAACAGTACCATACCGACGAGCGCTGCGACGTGCAGCGCTAGCGCCACAAGGAACGCTGCGGTGAGCCCAGACGGACCGCGCTGCTCCGGTTCGGCCGTGGTCGCGAAGGCGCTGTTGGGATGCAGGGCGTTCATGAATTACTGCGGCGTTCCGCTGACAGGGGCCGGGGCGGCGGTCGGCGATGTGGGCAGCGCACCGCCCGGCGACTGGGCGATCAACGAGACTTTCGTGAAGCCGGCTTGGCCGACGAGGCCCATCACCTCCATGATCTTGCCGTAGGGCACGTCGCGGTCGCCGCGCACCAGCATCACCTGGGTTGGGTCCTGGGCCGCCAATGCGCGCAGGCGCGGCAGGATCGAATTTGGCGTGAGTTCTTCCTTGGCCAGATAAGGCCTTCCGTCCTTGTCGATGGAAATCTCGAGCGGCTTCTTGGCCTGGGCGACCTTCTGGGCGGTGGTCTTGGGCAACTGCACGGGCACGCCCGTGGTCATGAGGGGAGCGGCGACCATGAAGATGATCAGCAGCACGAGCATGACGTCGACCATTGGGGTGACGTTGATCTCGGACATCGGCGCTGCGTCGAGACCATCGTCGTCATCGCCGCCGCCGGCGCGGATCGAACCCATTGCCATCGTGAAGCGGCCCTCCGGGGCCAGGGCGAAGGGCGATTAGGCCGGTCCGCCGCACAGGTTGCTGTCAAGGATCGGCGCTCGCGCGAAGCAGGAGCGTGTCTCGGTCAAGTGGCCGTGATCACTCGGCAGCGGCACGACCATGCACGGCTCGATCTCGGGCGAGGCGATTGCCGAGAATGCCGATGCTGGAGACGAAGCTGGATTGGATCCGACTGACATCGTTGATGAGCTTGTTGTAGGCCATCACGGCCGGGATCGCGACGATGAGGCCGATGGCCGTGGCGAACAGGGCTTCGGCAATGCCGGGAGCGACGACCGCCAGCGAAGTGTCTTGGCTCTTCGCGATCGACGAGAAGGAATTCATGATTCCCCAGACCGTCCCGAACAGCCCGATAAAGGGCGCCGTCGAGCCGGCGGTGGCCAGGAGCGGCAAGCCGGTTTGCAGGCGCTTGATCCGGCTGGTCAGGGCTGCGCGCATTGCGCGTTCAATGCGGTCGCGCCGCTCTGCCCGGGTCTCGCTGGAATCTTGATCTCGCCAAGCCTCCGCTGCCGCTCCCATGATCTGAGCGTCCATGCCGCCGCCGGATGATTCAAGCGCTCCGCCGGACCGCACCAGTACGTCGAACGCCTTGGCTTGGCGCTTGGCGGCGGCAATCCGGATGATCTTCTCGAAGACGACCGTCCAGCACGCGATCGAGGCGATCACGAGAAGGATCATCACGCCCTTCACGATCGGATCCGCCTGCAGGAACAGTCCGATGAAGGAAAAGTCGTGCGTGACTTCGGCCTGCGCTGCAGTCGGGTCCATGATGGTTTCTCTCAATGCGTGCGGTGTGCGGGCTTCGCTATTGGATCGCGAATGCGCTGATCAGCGCACGAAGGTCGCGGAGGTCTTACTGTCTGTCTCGATGCGGTCGAGACAGATCTCACGACTAGCCTCGCCGCCCTCGCAGGCCAGGACGTCGTTGAGGAGAAGGCGGCCGATCTTCGCGCAGGCGATCCCCGGGAAGTCGAAGAGGCGGACCATCGTCTTGCGGTCCTGCACTGGTCCCAGTTCCACGGACAGGCGCTTCTGGGCGATGCCCTCGGTATCAAAGGCGAACAGGTCGACCTTAAGGGATTTCAGCGCGGGGCCGCGGCTGTTGTCCACGAGAAGATAGGTGCGGCAGGCATCGCCCGCCGGTTCCAGGCGATTGAGTTCCAGCCTGATTGGCGCAGCCTTACCGTCCTGCGCGGTACCTGGTGCTACCAAGCTCGTGAGCACCGCCAGGGACGCGAGGCCGGAAACGACACACTTCGCCACGAAGGTCTTATTCCTCCTCCAGGACCGGTCTTTGCTCACGCCGTAAACTCCCGCTCAAGTATCGTCGCTCGGTGCGACGCGACCGGATACTCATGCGCTTCCCATCTCGACACGATGTCTCGACAGTCCTGCTTGGTCCGGGTTCGATTCAGTGAACGCCCAGAGGCGCGAGCTACAAGCCGCGATCTAGGACACCATCCTACGCGTGGTGGGCATATCCGAGGACCCAACCTCAGATCAAGCGCAGGGCAGAATATCAGAGGAATTCCAAACTGTTACTCGAAACGCAGGTGCGGCTCGGCTTTCAATCGGCCAAGCCTTCCCGCAGCCAGCTACCTAAAACGCCTGGATCGTCAGGGGTTAACAGGCATTCAGCGGGTCATGGGGCAATGTGTCGGGGCGGCCGCGCCCTTGATGCGTTCCGAACGCGCCTCCATATCGCAATGACCGGCGAGCAATCACCGGAAGGGGTGCTGCAAAAGTGGGCCCCGATCACCGAAGTGCCTCGTGAGACGTTGTTTCGGGCTTCGCTGGAAGGATATGCGTTCGTGACGACTCGGCCCTCACCGTTCGGACATCCATTTCTTCTCGGATTTGATGAAATCGAACAGGCCCTCGACCGGGTGTCGAAGGCTGCCAACGATGGGTATCCGCCCTATAACATCGAACGTTTGACCCGGACCGAGCATCAACCGGAGCGCCTTCGCATCACCCTGGCTGTCGCAGGTTTTACCCGCGATCAACTCGATGTGATGTTGGAGGAGAGCCAGCTGGTCGTGCGTGGCCGGCAGGTAGACGACAAGACCCGGCAGTTCCTGCACCGCGGTATCGCTGCGCGTCAGTTCCAGCGTGCATTCCTGCTTGCGGACGGCATGGAAGTGATGGGCGCCGATCTCTCGAACGGTCTGTTGTCGATCGATCTCACGCGGCCGGAGCCGGACAGGATCGTCCGCAAGATCGCCATCGCGTCCCGAGACGAGGACTAAAGTAGGGGCTTCGGCTCACATCGACCGCCGGGTCCTTTCCCGGTGTACCGCTCTGCCAAGAAGGAGGGCAGTGTATGACCGAGTTCAATACCAACCCGCTCACCCAGGCCGATCTCGACCCGGCCGAGTTCAACGTGGCCGATCTCGCCGCGCTCGGCGAAGGACATATCGCCTATGTGCGCGCGATTCGCTCTGACGAGGTGAAGCGCATTTTTCCGCAGGCGCCAGACCTGACGCCGGGCCTCGACCTGTTCGCGCTCCTTTCGGCCAGTGGTGCACCCATCCTGCTCGCCGACTCTCGGGATGCCGTGGTGGCCAATGCAGCCGCCAATGACCTCTACACGGTCAGTCTGCACTGATCGGGAATTCGGCGACCGTCGTCAGAAGCCGTTGCAAATCCTGTGGCCGTGACAGGCGATGGTCGCCGTCGGCGATGAGGGTGAGGAGAGTGCCGGTTTTCGGCAGCCTCTCCACCACGCGCAGGGCGTGCGTATAGGGGACGTCTGAGTCGTCCATGCCTTGCAGGATATGAACCGGGCAGCCTGGATCAAAGTTTGCTCCAAGAAGGCAATGACGTTGACCATCTTGGATGAGCGCGTGAGTGATGGGTACTGGTATCGGATCATAGGCGCTCGGCCGGAACCAGGCGCCGTCCCGTTCGATCTGCGATCGGATCTCCGGCGGGAAGCGATCCCAAAGGAGACTTTGGGTGAAATCCAAGGCCGGGGCGATGAGGACGAGGCCTGATGGGGCTTTGTGATCCTTGAAGGTCCGCGCAAGAGCCACCAGGCACGCAATCCAGCCGCCCATTGAGGAGCCCACCAAGATTGGGTTCTCTGGCGCGTAGGTTTCGACGACTGCCTGTGCGTCCGCAAGCCAAGTCGAAATCGTAGCTTCGGCAAAAACGCCTGTCGATTCGCCGTGGCCTGTGTAGTCGAAGCGAACTAACGGGCGCCCCTGCCGCTCAGCCCAGGCATCAAGCGTCATCGCCTTCGTGGCGCCCATATCCGAGCGGAAGCCTCCAAGCCAGACCAGTGCTGGGCCTTCGCCTGCCCTCCGCCGCACCGCGATCCGCCGTGCTGCCGATCCACTTCCGACTTCGAGGAATTCTGGCGCCTCATCCTGTGCAGACGTCATTCGTTAACCCTCGCCCTGGGATGCATCGAACTGAACGCATCGCCTTCGCATTTCATTTACCGGACCGTAAAGCGCGGCGTTCAAGCTCATGGCCATGATCGACACGCAAGACGGCCTCTGTTTGCCTAGGGAACCCGACTCGAGCCTCTATCTTGGGCCGTGGTCCATTCCCGCTTGCCCGTCATGAACAGCGACGTGCGTGGCAGTTTCCCGAGCGAGCGTGCGCCGCTTGCCGGGGCGACCATCCTGCAGATTATTCCCGAACTCGATGCCGGTGGCGCAGAGCGGACCACTGTCGATGTCGCCGCCGCCTTGGCTGCGGCCGGCGCCCGGGCGCTGGTTGCTACAGAGGGAGGGCGCCTGATCGGCGAACTGCAGGCCAAGGGCGGGATATGGCTCCCGTTTCCGGCGGCTTCAAAGAATCCGCTCGTCATGGCCGTGAACGTGGGACGCCTCGCGCGCCTGTGCCGGCGTGAGGGTGTTCAGATCGTCCACGCACGCTCGCGGGCTCCAGCCTGGGTCGCCCTGGGGGCCGCGCGCCGCGTGAAGCTGCCGTTCGTGACAACGTATCACGGCAGCTATTCGGGTCGCACGGGCGTGAAGGTTCTTTACAACTCCGTGATGGCTCGCGGTGACATCGTCATCGCCAATTCTCACTACACCGCCGATTTGATTCACACCTTGCACCTGGACCAGGCGGGTGACCGAGTCCGGGTGATTCATCGCGGCACCGATCTGACTCAGTTCACTCCCGCGGCCGTGCTCCCATCGCGGGTCGAGGCCCTTCGTCGTGCCTGGGGCGTTGCTCCGCATGAGCGTGTGGTGCTGCTGGCCGCACGCCTCACGGGCTGGAAGGGACAGCGTGTTCTGATCGAGGCGGCTTCTTTGATGCGCGATCGTGGGGTCACGGACATCGCAATCGTGCTCGCTGGTGATCCGCAGGGGCGCATTGCCTATGAGCGCGAACTTGACGCTCTGATCGCGGCGCGCGGTCTGCAGGCGATCGTGCATCGAGTCGGACACTGCGCCGATATGCCAGCGGCTTTCCGGGCTGCCTCCGTCGTGGCGGTACCCTCCGTGGAACCCGAGGCTTTCGGCCGGTCCGCCGTGGAGGCGCAAGCCCTAGGGACTCCGGTGGTCGTGTCGGATCTCGGCGCCGTACCGGAAACGGTCTTGGCGCCGCCCGAGGTTCCGCCGTCCCAACGAACTGGTTGGCGGGTACCGCCTGGTGACGCTGTAGCCCTGGCCGATGCCCTCACGGAAGCTCTTTCGCTTGGCGCGAGCGCCCGGGATGCAATGACTCGTCGTGGCCGGGCGCACGTAGAGGCTCATTTCTCACTGGAAGGTATGGTTGGCGACACGCTCGCGGTCTACGCAGACCTCATAGCCCGGCAACTCGCTAGCGGCGAAGGGGTGACCTAGTTTCCGCCGATGAACCAAACTGCGGCGACCGTGTTGACTTGCACGAGAGTTCAGCCAAGGTATCGCACCGAATTTCGCGAGCGATGGGTGGCCAGGATCGACCCCAAACGGGGATTGAATTCGTGGGCTGCCGTTCCGTCGTTTCACTAGGAGATTAAAGCCATTCGTAGACCTATGAGAGCTATGCCGGCCCCGCAGAAGGACGGGCCGCGCGCCAACCGGGACATCCGTGGCGTCCGCGAAGTGCAGCTCATCGACGACACCGGACAGAACCGTGGCGTCGTCGCCTTCTTCGACGCCATCGCCATGGCCGAGGAAGCAGGTCTCGACCTTGTCGAGATCGCGCCGAACTCCGTTCCTCCCGTCTGTAAACTTCTTGATTATGGCCGCTTCCGCTTCAACGAGCAGAAGAAGCAGAATGAAGCGCGCAAGAAGCAGAAGACGGTGGAGGTCAAGGAGATCAAGCTCCGCCCCGGCATCGATAAGCACGACTACGACACCAAGATGAAGGCTGTGATCCGGTTCTTCGAGGAAGGCGATAAGGTCAAGGTGACCCTGCGCTTTCGTGGTCGTGAGATGGCGCACCAGGATATTGGCCTGCGTCTGCTCGAGCGCGTGAAGAACGAAACTCAAGAGATTGCCAAGGTCGAGAGCGAGCCGATGCTTGAAGGTCGGCAGATGATTATGATCTTGGCGCCGCGCTGATTCGCTTTCTCGATCGCGCTCGGTTTTGAAAAATACCGCCTCCTTAAGAGGCGGTATTTTTCGTGGCGGAGACAGCGTTTGGCAGGGATGCTTAGTAGACGAGGATCCAAGGAACGCCTCTCGGAAGAGAGGTGGACGAATGTCTTGAAGGAACACAAACTGTGGGGGACGCCCGTAACGGAGCGTCACCCCGTTCTTGGTCCTACTTCAGCAGGGAGATCTGCGCGTCGCCCGTTCGTCTCAGGACATTAACCGTGACGTCCTCCCCGTAGCGCTGGAGTCGAAGGTCTACCCTTGAGGTGCCAATCTTCAGATTGAAGATTGAGACACCATCGAGGAAGGGCGGCAGTGTCGGATTGCGGAACCGAACGCGATTGCGATCGTGGTCGATCTCAAGCCCGAGGCAGGCTGCCAAGAAGGCGAAGGGCGCCGCTGCGGCCCAGGCTTGCGGTGAGCAGGCCACGGGATACGAGACGGGACCGCGCTGATGACGCCGCATGAAACCGCAGAACAGCTCGGGCAAGCGCTTCTGATCCTGGTAGAGGGCTGTGTCGAACATACCCTCGAAGATCCGCGAGGCTTCCGGCTTCAAGTCATAACGCGCTAGTCCGAGGGCGATAAGGGCATTGTCGTGAGGCCAGATCGAACCGTTGTGGTACGACATCGGATTGTAGCGCGCTTCGCCGCGCGCGATCGTGCGCACGCCCCAACCGTTGAAACCGTCCTTTGACAGGAGGTTTGCGGCGACGCTCGCTGCTCGCTCCGGCCGTGCGATGCCGGTGAAGAGCGCGTGGCCGGCGTTGGACGAGCGCACGGCGCATTGTCGCTTTTCGCCGTCCAGGGCAAGGGCGTAGGTCCCGATCGCCTCGCACCAGAATGCCTTGTCAAAATTCTCCCGTAGGACGTGTGCCTCCTCGCCGAGACGCTGTGCGAGGTCATCGTGGCCCAGCAGCGAGGCGAGTTTGGCAGCCCCGTTTTTGGCAGCATAAACGTACCCCTGGACCTCGCAGAGGGCGATCGGCCCCTTCGCAAGATTGCCATCGGTGTGGAAGATGGAGTCGTGGCTGTCCTTCCAGCCCTGGTTCTCGAGGCCTTTGTCGGTGTCGCGGGCATATTCCACGAACCCATCACCGTCCCGGTCCCCATACTCGTCCATCCAGGTCAGGGCGAGCTCAAGGGCGGGCCAGATCGCCGAGATGGTCTCTAGGTCGCCTGTGACGGCGTAGTACTCCCAGGCCAGCATCACGAAGAGTGGCGTGCCGTCGATGGTGCCGTAGTAGTGGCGGAACGGTACCTCGCCGAGCATGGCCATCTCACCACGCCGGGTCTCGTGCAGGACTTTGCCGGGCTGCGCATCGGCGGCCGGGTCGACAGCCTTGGCTTGAGTGGAGGCGAGGTAGCGCAGGACGCCCTTGCCGAAGTTCGGATCGATCCAGAGCGCCATCATCGCGGTGATGATACCGTCGCGCCCGAAGACCGTGGAGTACCAGGGGATACCGGCGAAGGGATAGATTCCCTCCGGTGTCCGGCTCGCCAGCATGTAGAGGTCGGCAGTGGCGCGGCAGGCCGCTTCGTTGAATTGATCGTTCGATGAGATAATCGTGGTGATGCCGGCTGTAAGCTGGCGCAGATCGCGCCGGGAGTCACGATAAGCTCGGGCGAAGATGACACCCTCGGCCAGCCCCTTCGGGTGGCGCGGAGCGGCGGAGCTGCCTGCGGCGCGCGACAAGCCGGCTGCCGCATCCTCACCGACCCGCTCGGCTGCGGGAGCGCTCGTGAAGGCGCGGTGCGATTCAAAGACCGCTCTCAGAAACAGCGAGGCGCGTCCGCCCGGAGGCAGGGAGACAATGAACTCGGCTCGACCCGGCTCGATATGCTCCGGCTTCGGCCCGAAATGCAGGCTCGTAGTGCGCACGACCTCATCGAGGCCGGCATAGCGGAATTGAACCTCGGCTTCGCTCGCCACCTGGACGCTGCGCTTGCCGCGCACCGGGCGGTCCATACCACGCACCTCGAAGAGATCGCGGAAATCTGCGTCGAAGGTGACGGCGACCTTCAGGTGCCAATGCCGGGAATCGTAGTTGCGCAGGCCGATCCGGTCGTAGCAGGCGCCCTTGAACAGGAACTTGGTGCGCTCAATCGCGATCAACTCGCGGGGAATCGTGGTTTCGTCGTGGGCGTCGATGCGGATATCGGGCGTCGTCATGTCGACGCTGAGGGCACCGTTGTCGTCCTGCATCACGGAGGACAGCAGCAGGGGACGCTGATCCTCAATGGTGACATGCAGACGCGAGAGGTAGCGCGTATCCTGAAAGTAGAGTCCCTCGGGACCGGGCAGGACGCCGATGTCACCGTAGCTGTCGAGGACCGCGAAAGCCTCGCCGTACTTCAAAGAGCGCAGCGGACGCTCGACCAGGGAAGTCTGGGCCTCGATATGGTATTGCGGCAGGACCTCGTCGGCATCCTGGAAGCCCCGGGGAATCCGTGTCTCAGTTGCGGGCTCGGAGGTCGCCTTCAGTGTATCCGCTGCCATGCCTGAGCGTCTCCGAATTAGGGTCGAATCAAAAGGGCCGCCGGTCGCATGATGCGGCGCGGCGGCCCTCAGTGGCAGAGGTAGTGCGGCAATCTTGCGGCGCCAGCCTATCCGGCGACGGGCAAATTCGATGCCGGGCCTAGCCCCGCTCGGGCATGATTAAGCGGGCATAGCAGCAACAGAGATCTGGGGCAGACCGGAGCCGTTCATTTCGCCATAATGCGACGAGAAGGCGCCGGCATGCGGCAGCTTGATCACTGGGTTCGCGCCGGCGAGCAGCCGTTCGTAGGCCGACACGTACTTGCGCACCATGCACTCAGCGGTGAAGTTGCCTTCGAAGTGCTTGCGCACACCGGTACGACTCATTGATTTCACCGTGTGGACCGCTGCCACCGCGTCATCCATCGAGTCGCACAGAACGCCCGAGATGCCGTCGGCAATCACCTCTGGTACGGAACCATTGCGGAAAGCGATCACTGGTGTGCCGGCCGACATTGCCTCGATCATTACGAGGCCGAAGGGCTCTGGCCAATCGATCGGGAAAGCGAGAGCGAGAGCGTTTCCCAGGAAATCCTTCTTCTGTTCCTCGTTGATTTCCCCGATGAACTCGACGAGGGGATGGTGGATCATGGGCTCGATGACTTCATCCCAGTAGTCCTGGTCAGCCTTGTCGACCTTCGCGGCAATCTTCAGCGGAACGCCGGAGCGGATCGCCATCTCGATCGCTCGGTCAGGGCGCTTCTCCGGAGAGATACGGCCGAGGAAAGCGAGGTAGCCACCCTTCGACTCTGGATAAAACGGGCAGTTCTGAGCCGGCAGTCCGTGATGGATGGTCGAGAGCCAGTTGACGTTCTCGGGCATGGGATCGCGCTGATTGTCCGAGATCGACACCAGGGGCATGCCCGTAAACGTACGGTAGACTGGCATGAAGTCCGGCACGTCGAGGCGCCCGTGCATCGTTGTGAGGCACTTGTGATTGAGATCCTCGAACATCGGGTACTGCAGCAGGTCGATATGAAAGTGCAGAATGTCGAACTCGTGCGCTCGCTTGTGCACGTGATGCAACATCGCGAGGTGGCTCGCGGTATGATCACGATAACCGAGAAGACGGAGACCTTCCGGCGTGCAGGCTGCCAGCTTGGCTGAAGTCTCCGAATCGCCGCTGGCGAACAGGGTCACATCGTGGCCCTGACGGACCAACTCCTCGGTGATCCACGACACCACGCGCTCGGTACCACCATAGAACTTCGGGGGTACGGCCTCCGACAGCGGAGCAATCTGAGCAATACGCACGAAGCGTCTCCTATGAGGTCGAATGTTGCGCAGACCTAACGCGATCCGGCCTGAGTGGGACATGAACGAAACGGACGGCCAAGGTTATGGTTCCCGCTGTGTGACCATCGCCAGCGCTGTCTGACAGAAGGTCGAGGATGTCCCCGATATCCCCGTGCTGCCGGCCATCCGGCATGCCGCACAAGCCGATGACAGGGCCTGCAAGAACGCGGCCGTAAACCTCCCTGCGCGCATCCGTCGTGTTGTGAGGAACGGGAGAAGAACTACCTCAGGCTCACGGCCGATTTTGTGCGACGCACGATGCCCTTGTTTCACTCCGGGGGGTCGTCTAAGCCTCGCGCCTGCGCAGTCTGGCATTGGAGCAGTTCCACGTGGCCGACGGCGCCGAAGGCGTCGCAACCGTCTGCGAACACGAGAGGTCCCGCATGTCCGGCCTGATGGCAGACTATCTGCCCCTCATCGTTTTTATCGGCGTCTCGGTGTTCATTGCCGCGGCCTTGCTGGTTGCGCCTTTCTTGGTCGCTTACAACAGCCCCGACCCCGAAAAGCTGTCGGCCTACGAGTGCGGCTTCAATGCCTTTGACGATGCACGCATGAAGTTCGATGTGCGCTTCTACCTCGTCGCAATCCTGTTCATCATCTTCGATCTTGAAGTCGCGTTCCTGTTCCCGTGGGCAATCTCTTTCGGCGAACTCGGATGGTTCGGCATGTGGTCGATGATGGCTTTCCTTGGCGTTCTGACCGTCGGCTTCGTCTATGAGTGGCGTAAGGGCGCCCTTGAATGGGACTAGTCCTCCCGAATCGCGTCGCCCCAGATGTCCTTCCGTCCGAAGCCTGATCCCGAGAAACCGATGGCCTTCAGCTCCGACCTCTCCCGCGCCCCGGCGATCGCACCCGACCCAAAAGGGATCATCGATCCCAACACGGGCCTTCCGATTGGGGCCAATGATCCGACTTTCCTGTCGATCAATGACGAGCTTGCGGATCGGGGCTTCCTCGTCACGTCGACGGATGACCTCATCAACTGGGCCCGCACCGGATCACTGATGTGGATGACCTTCGGCCTCGCGTGCTGCGCCGTCGAGATGATGCAGATGTCGATGCCGCGGTATGATTGCGAGCGCTTTGGATTCGCGCCGCGTGGCAGCCCGCGGCAGTCCGATGTGATGATCGTCGCCGGCACGCTGACCAACAAGATGGCCCCGGCGTTGCGCAAGGTCTACGACCAGATGCCGGAGCCTCGCTACGTCATTTCGATGGGGTCCTGCGCCAACGGTGGCGGGTACTATCACTACTCCTACTCGGTGGTCCGCGGCTGCGACCGGGTGGTGCCGGTGGACATTTACGTTCCGGGCTGCCCGCCCACCGCCGAGGCGCTGCTGTACGGCGTACTCCTGCTCCAGAAGAAGATCCGCCGCACCGGTACGATCGAGCGCTGAAAAAGGACGCCCGGCATGACCAATGGCATCAGCATCCTCGCCCACACCGCGCCGGAATCCGGCGTCGACGCCTTGCGGCAGATCAGCGACCATGTCGCCGGAGCGCTCGGGCCCGCGGTCGTCTCTCGCACCATCGCGTTCGGCGAGCTGACCCTCGTGGTGCAGGCCAGCGACATTGTCTACGTGCTGACCTATCTGCGCGATGACCCGACCTGCGCTTTTCGCTGCTTCATCGACATCTGCGGGGCCGATTACCCCTCCCGTGAGAAGCGCTTTGATGTGGTCTACCACCTGCTGTCGCTGCGCCATAACTCCCGTATCCGCGTGAAGGTGCAGACCGACGATCAGACACCGGTGCCCTCCGTAATCGAGGTCTTTCCAGCTGCGAACTGGTTCGAGCGCGAGACCTACGACCTCTACGGGATCCTGTTTTCAGGCCATCCGGACCTGCGACGGCTCCTCACCGATTATGGCTTCGAGGGACACCCCCTGCGGAAGGACTTTCCGCTCACCGGCTTCGTTGAGGTTCGCTACGATCAGGACGAGGCCCGCGTGGTCTACGAGCCGGTGAAGCTCACCCAGGAATTCCGCAACTTCGACTTCCTCTCGCCGTGGGAGGGCACCGAATACGTGCTTCCGGGCGATGAGAAGACGTCGGCTTGAGCGGCGGAGCAAGGCCATGACCGAGCACAACATCCGCAACTTCGCGATCAATTTTGGACCTCAGCACCCGGCGGCGCACGGCGTGCTGCGCCTCGTGCTGGAACTCGACGGCGAGATCGTGGAGCGCGTCGATCCGCATATTGGTCTCCTTCACCGCGGCACCGAGAAGCTTATCGAGCATAAGACCTATCTGCAGGCAACGCCCTACTTCGACCGCCTCGACTACGTCTCGCCGATGAATCAGGAGCACGCTTTCTGCCTCGGCATCGAGAAGCTGCTTGGGCTTGAAGTTCCCAGGCGGGCGCAACTGATCCGCACGCTGTTCTGCGAGATAGGTCGCATTCTCTCCCACCTCCTCAACGTCACCACGCAGGCCATGGATGTCGGTGCCCTGACTCCGCCGCTCTGGGGCTTCGAAGAGCGTGAGAAACTCATGATTTTCTACGAGCGCGCGTCGGGCGCTCGCCTACACGCCAACTACTTCCGACCCGGTGGCGTCCACCAGGATCTGCCACCGGCGCTGATCGACGACATCGAAGCCTTCATCGACCCGTTCCTGCAGGTGGTCGACGACCTCGATAACCTCGTGATGGGCAATCGTATCTTTAAGCAGCGCAACGTCGACATCGGCATCGTCACCGTGGACGAGGCGATGGCCTGGGGCTTCTCCGGCGTGATGGTTCGCGGCTCCGGCATCCCTTGGGACCTGCGTAAGTCGCAGCCCTACGAAGCCTACGAAGAGATGGATTTCGACATCCCGGTGGGAAAGAACGGCGACACCTACGATCGCCAGGTCATCCGCATGGAAGAGATGCGCGAATCGGCCAAGATCATGAAGCAGTGCTGCCGCAAGCTGCGGGAGCCGGCCGGGCAAGGCCCGATCTCGGCCACTGACGGCAAGATCGCGCCTCCGCCGCGGCGCGAGATGAAGCGCTCGATGGAAGCGTTGATCCACCACTTCAAGCTCTACACCGAAGGTTTCCATGTGCCGGCCGGCGAAGTTTACGCCGCCGTCGAGGCGCCCAAGGGCGAGTTCGGTGTCTATCTCGTCGCCGACGGTACCAACAAGCCCTACCGCTGTAAGATCCGCGCTCCGGGTTTCGCCCACCTTCAGGCGATGGACTGGATGTGCCGCGGCCACATGCTGGCCGACGTGTCCTGCGTGCTTGGCACCCTGGACATCGTGTTCGGCGAGGTGGACCGGTGATCGGTCGAGTCGTGTTGGCCACGGCCATGGTTACGGGCGCCAACGCGTCGACGGCTATCGCTTCAGGCTGCGAGAATTACATACGTTTAAGCCGACTTCCGGATCGATTTCAGATGATCTCCAGCGCTGACCTTCCAGGCTTTGAAGTTTTCGTGATGTCAGATGGTGCCTGTGTCTGCGAGAACACACCGGGACTTCGGCGTAAGCAAGGTCAATCAATACCATCCGATTTGAAGTGGGCTTGCCGCGTAGCCGGTCCAGAAGACCAGCTGAATACGGACCAGGACGTAAACTGATCATGGCGAACCGCAGACTCGCCCCCGCCGCCGAGCAGCCCGCCTCCTTCGCGTTCTCGCCCGAGAACGCCGACTGGGCCAAGGGCCAAATCGAGAAGTACCCCGAGGGTCGTCAGGCCTCCGCCGTGATCCCGCTCCTGTGGAAGGCGCAAGAGCAGAACGGCGGCTGGCTGCCGCAGAAGGCGATCGAGGCGGTGGCCGACGAACTCGGCATGCCGCATATCCGCGTGCTCGAGGTCGCCACCTTCTACACGATGTTCGCCCTCGAACCGGTGGGCCGGTTCTGGATCCAGCTCTGCGGCACGGTGCCGTGCGATTCCTGCGGCGCGCGCGAGCTGAAGGACTACCTGCACCACCGCCTTGGAGCGCCGGGGCACGTAAGTGCGGACGGTAACTTCTCCTGGCTTGAGGTTGAGTGCTTGGGGGCTTGCTGCAACGCTCCGATGGCGCAGATCAACCAAGACTATTATGAGGATCTGACGCCTGATCTCCTTGGGAAACTGATGGACGATCTTGCCGCTGGTCGGCCCGTGAAGATCGGCTCGCAGGTTGGACGCACCTCGTCCGAGCCGCTGGGCGGCGCAGACACCCTTGCCGACACGAGCCTGTTCGACGGATCGCGCGTAGGCGCTTGGCGCAAGCGCTTCGAGGAGAAAGAGGCCGAAGGCGACAGCGAGCAGGGAAAGGCTGAGGCGGCCTCGTCCGAGCAGCGTGCCGCTGCCGAGCCGAAACCGGCGCGCCCCGATGCGGGTCGGGCCGTCGAGACGCCAGCGACCGATGCACCTGCCCAGCGAACTGCAGTCGGGGAATCGCCCATAAAGGCGAGCGACAAGGTGGATGCCGCCGACGGAACGAAGTCGACCACAGCGCCTGCGTCGCCGACCGCTCCGGCGCCGGTGACGATCGCGAAGTCCGAAGCCGCCGGTGCGGAAGCGGGTACGCAGTCGAGCCTGCCGCGCAATGAGCCGCCGCCTCAGCCGGTGGCTTCGGGTATCAGCGCGGACGTTGACGACGCGCAGCCGGTCGACACGAAAGACTCGGCTTCAAAGACATTGACGGCGAAACCGTCGACATCCCGGTCTTCCATCCCAAGGAAGGGGAACTGACATGCTCGCCGATCAGGATCGCATCTTCACGAACCTCTACGGCCTGCACTCCCCGGGGCTGGAAGCCGCGAGGCAGCGCGGTGCCTGGGACGGCACCAAGTTTCTCTTGGAAATGGGCCGCGACTGGATCATCGACGAGATGAAGCAGTCTGGCCTGCGCGGCCGTGGCGGCGCCGGCTTTCCCACCGGCCTCAAGTGGTCGTTTATGCCCAAGAAGTCCGACGGGCGCCCCCACTACCTTGTCGTCAACGCTGATGAGTCAGAGCCGGGCACCTGCAAGGACCGGGAGATCATGCGGCACGATCCGCACCTCTTGATCGAGGGTTGCATGCTGGCCTCCTTCGCGATGGCCGCGCATGCCTGCTACATCTACATTCGCGGCGAGTACGTCGCGGAGAAGCACGCCCTTCAACGGGCGGTGGACGAAGCCTACGAGGCCCGCCTCGTCGGCAAGGACAATGTCCATGGCTACCCCTTCGATATCTACGTCCACCACGGGGCCGGCGCCTACATCTGCGGCGAAGAGACTGCGCTGCTGGAGAGCCTCGAAGGCAAGAAGGGCATGCCGCGCCTGAAGCCTCCGTTCCCTGCCAATATGGGCCTCTACGGTTGCCCAACGACGGTCAACAACGTCGAATCGATCGCGGTGGCTGGTACCATCCTACGCCGCGGCGGCGCTTGGTTTGCCGGTCTTGGCGGCAAGAACAACACCGGTACCAAGCTGTTCTGCGTCTCGGGCCACGTCAACAAGCCCTGCAACGTCGAGGAGGAGCTCGGGATCACCTTCCGCGAACTCATCGACAAGCATTGCGGCGGCATGCGCGGTGGCTGGGACAACCTGCTCTGCTCCATCCCGGGCGGTTCCTCGGTTCCCCTGGTGCCGGCCGAGCAGATCATCGATGCGAAGATGGACTTCGACACCCTGAAGAACCTCGGCTCCGGCCTCGGCACGGCGGCGGTGATCGTGCTCGACAAGTCCACCGATATCGTCTCGGCCATCGCGCGCATCGCCTACTTCTACAAGCACGAGTCCTGCGGCCAGTGCACCCCGTGTCGCGAGGGTACGGGCTGGATGTGGCGCGTGATGCTGCGGATGGCGGAAGGCCGGGCCCAACGCCGCGAGATCGACATGCTTCTCGACGTCACAAAGCAGATCGAAGGCCACACCATCTGCGCGCTCGGCGACGCGGCGGCCTGGCCGATCCAGGGCCTGATCCGGCACTTCCGTCCCGAAATCGAGAAGCGCATCGACCGCTACAGCGCCAATCCGCATTCCGATCCGGTGCCGATGGCGGCGGAGTGATCCGCCCTTCGCGCCGCCCCTAAGTTTCGAGACCGAGACCCACGCATGACCAAGATCGTCGTCGACGGCACCGAGGTCGATGTTCCGGCTGAGTACACGCTGCTCCAGGCCTGCGAGGCTGCAGGCGCGGAAATCCCGCGCTTCTGCTTCCACGAACGGCTGTCCATCGCGGGCAATTGCCGGATGTGCCTCGTGGAACTCAAGGGCGCGCCGAAGCCGGTGGCCTCCTGTGCCTATGCGGTGAAGGACTGCCGACCCGGACCCAACGGCGAGCCGCCGGAGGTGCTGACACGCTCGGGCCAGACAAAGAAGGCCCGCGAGGGGGTGATGGAGTTCCTCCTCATCAATCACCCGCTCGATTGCCCCATCTGCGACCAGGGCGGCCATTGCGACCTGCAGGACCAGGCGATGGCCTATGGCGTCGACTCCACGCGCTACGGGGAGAACAAGCGCGCCGTCGAGGAGAAGTATATCGGCCCGCTGGTGCGGACCGCCATGAACCGCTGCATCCATTGCACCCGCTGCGTCCGCTTCCTGGCGGAGGTCGCCGGCGTGCCGGATCTCGGCGCCATCGGGCGCGGCGAGGACATGGAGATCACGAGCTACCTCGAATCCGCCATGGGCTCGGAGCTTCAGGGCAACGTCGCCGACCTCTGCCCCGTGGGCGCCCTCGTCCACAAGCCGCAGAGCTACGAGGTGCGGCCCTGGGAGCTCTCGAAGACCGAATCCGTCGACGTGATGGACGCCGTCGGTTGCGCCATCCGGGTCGATGCCCGCGGTCGCGAAGTCATGCAGATCGAGCCGCGCGTGCACGAGGGCATCAACGAGGAGTGGATCTCCGACAAGACCCGCCACGCGGTGGACGGCCTGCGCACCCAGCGCCTCGACCGGCCCTACCTGCGGGAGAACGGTCGCCTGCGCCCTGCCTCCTGGGGTGAGGCGTTCACCGCCATCGCCGCGCGGGTGAAGAGTGCCGATCCGACGCGCATCGGCGCGGTGGTGGGCGATCTCGCGGGTGTCGAAGAGATCTATGCGCTCAAGGCCTTGATGACCTCCCTCGGGGTGACCAGCCTCGACTGCCGCCAGGCCGGCGAGGCGATCGACCCGGCCTGGGGCCGGGTCGCCTACACGCTCGGGACCGGCATTGCCGGGATCGAGGAGGCGGACGCGATCCTCCTCATCGGCACCAATCCGCGCCTCGAGGCGTCCCTCCTCAACGTGCGCATTCGCAAGCGCTGGCGCATGGGTCCCCTGGCGGTCGGCCTCATCGGCGAGCCGGTCGACCTGACCTATCCGCACACCTATCTGGGCGCCGGACCGGAGACCCTGGCCGACCTCGCCTCCGGCCAGCACAGCTTCGCCGAGGCGCTGAAGGCGGCGAGCCGGCCCCTCATCATCGTCGGCACCGGCCCGCTCGCGCGGCCCGACGGCGCGGCGATCTTCGCCGCCGCGGCGACGCTCGCCCGGGATCTCGGCGCGGTCACCCCGGACTGGAGCGGCTTCGGCGTGCTCCAGACCGCGGCGGCACGGGTCGGCGCCCTGGATCTCGGCTTCGTGCCGGGGGCGGGCGGGCTCGACTTCGCCGGGATCGCGAACGGCGCAAATCTCGACGTGGTATACAACCTCGGTGCCGACGAGGTCGCGGTGGGACCGGGTGCGTTCGTGATCTACCAGGGCACCCACGGCGACCTGGGCGCCACGCGGGCCGACGTCGTCCTGCCGGGGGCCGCCTATACCGAGAAGAGCGCGACCTACGTCAACCTCGAGGGCCGGGTCCAGACCACGAATCGCGCCGGTTTCCCGCCGGGGGATGCCCGCGAGGATTGGGCGATCCTGCGCGCCCTGTCCGACGTCCTGGGCAAGCGCCTGCCGTTCGATTCGCTCGCGGCCCTGCGCCGGGCACTCTACGCCGAGCATCCGCACTTCGCGGCCCTCGACGCCATCGCCCCGAGCGATGCGGTGGCCACGGTGGAGACGCTGTCGGGTCTCGGCGGCGAGCCGACCCGCACGGCCTTCGTCTCGGCGGTGCCGGACTTCTACCTCAGCAACGCGATCGCCCGCGCCTCGCGCGTGCTCGCCGAGTGTTCGAGCCTCGCCCGGGTGCGCGGCCTCGAAGCGGCCGAATAAGGATCTCCTGCGATGACCTTCTGGGAAGTCCTCGGCACCGTCCTGCTGCTAGCGTTCAAGAGCTTCGTGCTCCTGGCGCTGCTGCTGGTCTTCATCGCCTACGCGCTCCTGGCCGATCGCAAGATCTGGGCAGCGGTGCAGCTCCGGCGCGGCCCCAACGTGGTCGGGCCCTGGGGCCTGTTCCAGTCCTTCGCCGATCTCCTGAAGTTCGTCCTGAAGGAGCCGGTGATCCCGGCCGGCGCGAACAAGGCGCTGTTCCTGCTGGCCCCCCTGGTCTTCGCCACCCTGGCCCTGGCCGCCTGGGCGGTGATTCCCCTGGCCGAGGGCTGGGCCATCGCCGACCTCAACGTCGGCATCACCTACATCTTCGCGATCTCGTCGCTGGGCGTGTACGGCGTCCTGATGGGCGGCTGGGCCTCGAACTCGAAATACGCCTTCCTGGGCGCCTTGCGCTCGGCCGCACAGATGATCTCCTACGAAGTCTCCCTCGGCTTCGTCATCATCTGCGTCCTGCTCTGCGCCGGCTCCCTGAACCTGTCGCGCATCGTCATGGCGCAGGACACCGCGCTCGGCATCCTGGGCTGGTACTGGCTCTGGCTGTTCCCGATGTTCGTGGTGTTCTTCGTCTCGGCGCTGGCCGAGACGAACCGCCCGCCCTTCGACCTGCCGGAGGCCGAGTCCGAGCTCGTGGCCGGCTACATGGTCGAGTATTCCTCGACCCCGTACCTGCTCTTCATGCTGGGCGAGTACGTGGCCATCATGACCATGTGCGCCCTCGGGACGGTGCTGTTCCTCGGCGGCTGGCTCTCGCCGATCCCCTTCGCGCCCTTCACCTGGGTGCCGGGCCTGATCTGGTTCGCCCTCAAGGCGAGCTTCCTCTTCTTCATGATCGCCATGGTGAAGGCCATGGTGCCGCGCTACCGCTATGACCAGCTCATGCGCCTCGGCTGGAAGGTGTTCCTGCCGCTCTCGCTCGTCTCGGTCATCGTCGTCGCCTTTGTCCTCAAGCTCACCGGCCTCGCGCCGGGCGCCTGACAACCCCTCACGGAGATCCGGGCCATGAAGCTCGATCAGGTCGCTAAGGGTCTGCTGCTCAAGGAGTTCGCGTCCGGGTTCGTCCTGGCGATGAAGTACTTCTTCAAGCCGAAGGCCACGATCAACTACCCCTTCGAGATGGGCCATCGCGGCCCGCGCTTCCGGGGCGAGCACGCCCTGCGCCGCTATCCCAACGGCGAGGAACGCTGCATCGCCTGCAAGCTGTGCGAGGCGATCTGCCCCGCCCAGGCCATCACCATCGAAGCGGGCCCGCGCCGCAACGACGGCACCCGCCGCACGACCCGCTACGATCTCGACATGGTCAAGTGCATCTATTGCGGCATGTGCCAGGAGGCTTGCCCGGTGGACGCGATCGTGGAAGGCCCGAACTTCGAGTTCTCGGTCGAGACCCGCGAGGAGCTGCTCTACGACAAGGAGAAGCTGCTCCTGAACGGCGACCGCTGGGAGCGCGAGATCGCCCGCAACCTCGCGGTGGACGCGCCCTACCGCTGAGCGCGACCGGGCACCGGACGCGCGTCTACGCCATCCGCGGACAGCGCGACCGGGCGCCGGACGCGCGTTTGCCCATCCGCGGACCGCGCGTCCGAGCGCCGGACGCGCCCGGGCGCAGCCGCGGGATGAGACAGAGGGGCGATTCCGTGCCCACGGAGTCGACCGGAACCCGCCGAGGCGGTTGTGCACCGCAGGGGCGGGTTCTATAGACGGGCGGCCGGTGGGCCGTGGCACAATTTCGGCAGAAGGGGCCGTCCTCGGGACGGCTGATCTCTAGAATCGCATGAGCGCAGCCGCTGCCTTCTTCTACCTGTTCGCAGGTGTGACCATCGCCTCGGGCTTCATGGTGATCGCCTCGCGCAATCCCGTGGCCTCCGTGCTCTTCCTCATCCTGGCCTTCGTGAACGCCGCCGGCCTGTTCGTGATGATGGGCGCCGAGTTCCTCGCGATGATCCTCGTGGTCGTCTATGTCGGCGCGGTGGCGGTGCTGTTCCTGTTCGTCGTGATGATGCTCGACGTGGATTTCGCGCAGCTGCGCCAGGGCTTCCAGCAATACCTGCCCATCGGCGCGCTGATCGGCGCGGTCTTCCTGATCGAGCTGCTGCTCGTGGTCGGCTCCTGGACCATCGATCCGGGCCTCGTGCAGGCGCCCCTCGGTCCCGTGGCCAGCGCCGAGGCCGTCACCAACACCCAGGCTCTCGGCCGGGTGCTGTACACGGACTACGTCTTCTTCTTCCAGCTCGCCGGCCTGATCCTGCTCGTCGCGATGATCGGCGCCATCGTGCTGACCCTGCGCGACCGTCCGGGCGTCAAGCGCCAGAACATCTCCGTGCAGAACGCGCGCACCCAGACCATGGCGGTGGAAACCCGCAAGGTGCCGTCGCGCCAGGGCGTGGAAGTCTGATGGCCGGCGGACCTCGAACGGCAGAGACCGGGAGCCACATCCGATGATCGGCCTGAGCCATTACCTGACGGTCGCCGCGATCCTGTTCACGCTGGGCGTGCTCGGCATCTTCGTGAACCGCAAGAACGTCATCGTCATCCTGATGTCCGTCGAGCTGATCCTGCTCGCGGTGAACATCAACCTCGTCGCCTTCTCCACCCACCTCAACGACATCACCGGTCAGGTCTTCGCCCTGTTCGTGCTGACGGTCGCGGCGGCGGAGGCGGCCATCGGCCTCGCCATCCTCGTCGTGTTCTTCCGAAACCGCGGTTCGATCGCGGTCGAGGACGTCAACATGATGAAGGGCTGAGCGGAACCGAGGCGACACTCGATTTGACGCCCGGCAGCGCGGTGACCGCGCCGCCGGGGCGGTGACACGAACCCCACAGGTCGCCGCTCGGGCTCCTCGCGCATCGCGCGGGGACCGGGCGCACCCAGGAGGCCGGACAAGCCAGCGATGTATCACGCGATCGTCTTCCTCCCGCTCGTCGGCGCGCTGCTCGCCGGCCTGTTCGGCCGCCAGCTCGGCGCCAAGCTCAGCGAGGGCATCACCACCGGCCTCCTCGCCTTCTCGGCGCTGCTGTCCTGGGGCGCCTTCCTCGAGGTCCCGGGCACCGAGCACGCCACCCGCGTGCAGGTCGCGACCTGGTTCACCGCCGGCGACCTGGTGGTCGACTGGGCCTTCCGCATCGACACCCTGACGGTGATCATGCTGGTGGTCGTGACCTCGGTCTCGACCCTCGTGCACCTCTACTCCATCGGCTACATGGAGGAGGATCCGCACCGGCCGCGCTTCTTCGCCTACCTGTCGCTCTTCACCTTCGCCATGCTGATGTTGGTGACGGCCGACAACCTCGTGCAGATGTTCTTCGGCTGGGAGGGCGTCGGCCTCGCCTCCTACCTGCTGATCGGGTTCTGGTACGAGAAGCCCTCGGCCAACGCCGCGGCCATGAAGGCCTTCATCGTCAACCGCGTCGGCGATTTCGGCTTCTCGCTGGGCATCTTCCTCGTCTTCGTGCTCACCGGCTCGATCGCCTTCGACGGCATCTTCGCCCGTGCGCCCGAGATCAAGGACGCCACCTTCCACTTCCTGGGCTACGACTGGAGCGCCCTGACGCTCGCCTGCCTGCTGCTGTTCATGGGCGCCATGGGCAAGTCGGCCCAGTTCCTGCTGCACACCTGGCTGCCGGACGCGATGGAGGGGCCGACCCCCGTCTCGGCGCTGATCCACGCCGCCACCATGGTGACGGCCGGCGTGTTCATGGTGGCGCGCCTGTCGCCGCTGTTCGAGCTCGCCCCCAACGCCCTCATCGTGGTCACGGTCATCGGCGGCATCACGGCGTTCTTCGCGGCCACGATCGGCCTCGTCCAGAACGACATCAAGCGCGTGATCGCCTACTCGACCTGCTCGCAGCTCGGCTACATGTTCGTGGCCCTCGGCGTCGGCGCCTACTCGGCCGCCGTCTTCCACCTCTTCACCCACGCCTTCTTCAAGGCGCTGCTGTTCCTCGGGGCCGGCTCGGTCATCCACGCGATGCACCACGAGCAGGACATGCGGAACATGGGGAATCTCCGCCGCTACATCCCCTTCACCTCGGCGATGATGACCATCGGCACCCTGGCGCTGATCGGCTTCCCCTTCACCGCCGGCTACTACTCCAAGGACGCGATCATCGAGGCGGCCTACGCCTCGACCCGGCCCGGGCACACGCTCGCCTTCCTGTGCACCGTCGTCGCCGCGCTGATGACCTCGTTCTACTCCTGGCGCCTGTTCTTCATGACCTTCGAGGGACCGGCCCGCTGGGCCGGCCACGGGGCGCACCACGACGACGACCACGCGGTGGCGCAGGCCGCTCATGCACCGACTTCGGCCCATGCGGCCACCTCGGTCCATGCCGCGACCTCCGCGGAGGCCGACGGCGCGCCGGGCCATCACGAGGGCGTCGCCCACGATGACAAGGGCCACGACCTGGAGCCGGCCTCGCACAGCGCCATCGAGCACCACGACCATGCGCAGACCCCGCATGAGAGCCCGCTGGTGATGACGGTCCCCCTCGCGCTCCTGGCCTTCGGCGCGCTCTTCGCCGGCCTGATCTTCAAGAACCGCTTCATCGGCGAGGGCATGGACGCGTTCTGGGGCCATGCCCTGGGCCACGGTCCCGACAATCACATCATGCACGACATCCACGCGGTGCCGGCCCTGGTCTCCTACGCGCCCTTCATCATGATGCTGATCGGCTTCGTGCTGGCCTACTGGATGTATATCCGCCGGCCCGAGCTGCCGGGCCAGCTCGCCGCCCAGCAGCCGAGCCTGTACCGGTTCCTGCTCAACAAGTGGTACTTCGACGAGCTCTACGACCGGATCTTCGTCCGTCCCGCCAAGGACTTCGGCAAGTTCCTCTGGAAGGAGGCCGATGGCCGCGTCATCGACGGCATGGGCCCCGACGGGATCGCCACGCGCGTGCTGGACGTGACCCGCGGCGTGGTCCGCTTCCAGACCGGCTACGTCTACCACTACGCCTTCGTCATGCTCGTCGGCGTCGCCGCCCTCATCAGCTGGTACATGCTGACCGGCTTGCCCAAGGTCGCCCATTGATGGCCGCTGTCACGTATCGGAGCGCCCGCTAATGTTCGGCCTCGGAATCCTCTCCGGCCTCCTCATCGTGCCGCTCTGCGGCGCGGCCTTCATCCTCACCCTCGGCGAGGAGACGGAGGCCTCGAAGCGCAACGCCCGCTGGGCCGCGCTCATCACCACGCTGGCCACCTTCCTGCTCTCGCTGGTGGCCTGGGGCCGCTACGACGCGACCACGGCGAATTTCCAGCTGGTCGAGACCCATGCCTGGCTGAGCGAGGCCACCCGCTTCAAGCTCGGCGTCGACGGCTTCTCGATGCCGCTGATCCTGCTGACCACCTTCCTGATGCCGTTCTGCATCGGCGCCTCGTGGCTCTCGGTGAACACCCGGGTGAAGGAGTATTTCGTCGCCTTCCTCGTCCTCGAGACGACGATGATCGGCGTGTTCTGCGCCCTCGATCTGGTGCTGTTCTACCTGTTCTTCGAGGCCGGCCTGATCCCGATGTTCCTCATCATCGGCATCTGGGGTGGCAAGCGGCGCATCTACGCCAGCTTCAAGTTCTTCCTCTACACCCTGCTCGGCTCGGTGCTGATGCTGCTCGCCATCATGGCGATGTACTGGCACGCCGGCACCACCGACATCCCGACCCTGCTGCACACCCGCTTCCCGGTGGAGCTCCAGACCTGGCTCTGGCTGGCCTTCTTCGCCTCCTTCGCGGTGAAGATGCCGATGTGGCCGGTCCATACCTGGCTGCCCGACGCGCACGTGGAGGCGCCCACCGCCGGCTCGGTGATCCTGGCGGGCATCCTCCTGAAGATGGGCGGCTACGGCTTCATCCGGATCTCGCTGCCGATGTTCCC
The DNA here is from genome assembly GCF_001423085.1 of Methylobacterium sp. Leaf125. Lineage (GTDB taxonomy): Bacteria > Pseudomonadota > Alphaproteobacteria > Rhizobiales > Beijerinckiaceae > Methylobacterium. The sequence continues at coordinate 825,477 of NZ_LMNU01000001.1, forward strand.
GGACGCGAGCCACGCCTTCGCCCCGATGGTGTTCGCGCTCTCGGTGATCGCGATCATCTTCACCTCGCTGATCGCGCTGATGCAGACCGACATCAAGAAGCTCATCGCCTATTCCTCGGTGGCGCATATGGGCTTCGTGACGCTGGGCCTCTTCACCATGAACGAGCAGGGCATCCAGGGCGCCCTGTTCCTGATGATCTCGCACGGCATCGTCTCCGGCGCGCTCTTCGTCTGCGTCGGCGTGGTCTACGACCGGATGCACACCCGCGAGATCGCCGCCTATGGCGGCCTCGTGAAGCGGATGCCGCTCTACGCGGCGGCCATGATGGTCTTCACCATGGCCAATGTCGGCCTGCCCGGCACCTCCGGCTTCGTCGGCGAGTTCCTGGCCATGATGGGGGCCTTCCGGGCCAACCCGACGGTGGCGTTCTTCTCGGTCTTCGGCATCATCCTGTCGGCCGGCTACGCCCTCTGGCTCTACGCCCGGGTGATCTACGGCAAGCTCGAGAAGCCCAACCTGCAGGGCATCCTCGACCTGGACCTGCGCGAGAAGATGATCATCGCGCCGCTCGTCGCCCTGACGATCTACTACGGCGTCCACCCGGCCCCCGTGCTCGACACCTTCGCGCCCTCGACGGAAGCGTTGATGCAGAGCATGCGGACCGCGCTCTCGAACACGCAGACCGCCGCGGCCACCCTGCCGCCCGCGTCGCGCTGAAGGCTTTGACCCGATGAACGCCGCTCAGATCGTCCTGCCCGCGCTCGGGCCCGCCCTGCCGGAGCTGATCCTCAGCATCGGCGTGCTGGTGCTGATCCTCTACGGTGCGTTCCGGGGCGAACGCTCCGCCGAGGGCGTCAATGTCGGGGCGCTCATCCTGCTGGTGGTCGCGCTGTTCGCGGTCATGTCCCAGTCGGGCGCCAAGATCACGACCCTGAACGGCTCCTTCATCGTCGACAACTTCTCCAAGGTGATGAAGGCCCTGATCCTGCTGGGCTCGGCGGCCACGATCCTGCTCTCGCGCGACTACTTCCAGCGCGAGCGCATCGACCGGTTCGAGTTTCCGATCCTGCTGATCCTCTGCACCATCGGCATGATGGTGATGGCCTCGGCCAACGACCTGATCTCGCTCTATCTCGGCCTCGAGCTGCAATCGCTCGCCGCCTACGTCATCGCGGCCTTCCATCGCGACAACCTGAAGTCGACGGAAGCCGGGCTGAAGTACTTCGTCCTCGGCGCGCTCTCCTCGGGCATGCTCCTGTACGGCGCCTCCCTGGTCTACGGCTTCACCGGCACGGTCTCGTTCCCCGGCATCGTCGCGGCCCTGGACGGCACCGCCGGCTTCGGCATCGTGCTCGGCATCGTCTTCGTCTCGGCCGGCGTCGCCTTCAAGCTCGCGGCCGTGCCGTTCCACATGTGGACGCCCGACGTCTACGAGGGCTCGCCGACGCCCGTCACCGCCTTCTTCGCCTCGGCGCCCAAGATGGCTGCCATGGCGATGACGGTGCGGCTGTTCATCGGCGCCTTCCCGGACGTGACCGCGGTCTGGCAGCAGATCATCGTCTTCGTGGCGATCGCCTCGATGGCGTTGGGCTCCTTCGCCGCCATCGGCCAGCGCTCGCTGAAGCGCCTGATGGCCTATTCCTCCATCGGCAATGTCGGCTACGCGCTGGTGGGCCTCGCCGCCGGCTCGCAGGAGGGCGTCAGCGGCGTCGTCGTCTACATGATGATCTACCTGGCGATGACCCTGGGGGCCTTCGCGGTGCTGCTGTCGCTGCGGCGCGGCGGCCAGATGTTCGAGACCGTCGACGACCTCGCGGGCCTGTCGCGCACCCATCCGGTCATGGCCTTCTGCCTCGCCGCGATGATGTTCTCGCTGGCCGGCATCCCGCCGCTGGCCGGCTTCTTCGCGAAGTACTACGTCTTCCTCGCCGCCATCAAATCCGGCCTCGTGGCCCTGGCGATCATCGGCGTGGTCACCAGCGTGGTCGGCGCGTTCTACTACCTGCGCCTCGTCAAGGTGATGTACTTCGACGAGCCGGTGGCCGCCTACGAGCCGATGCCGCCGGGCGCCCGCATCGTCCTCGGCCTCGCCAGCGTGGTCGTGGTCCTGCTCGGGATCGTGCCGGGTCCCATCGTCGGGGCCGCGAGCGCCGCCGCCAAGTCGCTGTTCTAGGTCCTTGAGCGGATACGCCCTCGGTGCCCTGGCGCGGGGGGAGGGGCACCGCCTCCACGTCCACGACCGCCTCGGCTCCACCAACACCGAGGCGCTGGACCGGTTTCGCGCGGGCGAGGCGGGACCGCTCTGGGTGGTGGCGCACCGGCAGGAGGCCGGACGGGGCCGGCGCGGCAACGCCTGGGTCTCCGAGCCCGGGAACCTGACCGCGAGCCTGCTCTGGCCCTTGGACGACGTCGATCCCCACCAGGTCCCGACCCTCGGCTTCGTCGCCGGCACCGCCCTGGCCTCCGCCCTCGCGGCGGCCGGCATCACCGGGTGCCGCCTGAAATGGCCGAACGACGTCCTGGCCTCCGGCGCCAAGCTGGCGGGGCTGCTGCTGGAGGCGGAGAGCCGGCCCGGCGGGCGCCGCGCGGTGGTGATGGGCTTCGGTGTCAATGTCGCTGCGACGCCGCAGGGCTTGCCTTATCGCGCGACGTGCCTCAGGCAGATGCAGTACGACACGCGCGCCGAGGACCTGTTCGTCCACCTGACGGACGGACTCGTCGACGCCGCGCGACGTTGGGAGTGTGGCCGCGGATTCTCGAGGATCCGCGAGCGCTGGATCGCTGACGCGGCCGGGATCGGCGCGCCGGTTTCGGTGCGCACGGGCGACACCCTCGTACACGGAATTTTCGAGACGATCGACGAGGCGGGGCGGCTCGTGGTCCGATCGGAGGATGGGACGCGACGGACCGTGACGGCGGGCGAGGTGCATCTGGGAACGGCCGCGACGGCGGCTTGAGGTTTGGACGGACAATGACGACAGGGCAAGACGAACTCGTCTTCGTGCCGCTCGGCGGCGTGGGCGAGATCGGCATGAACGCGGCGCTCTACGGCTTCGGCCCCCCGAAGCGGCGCAAATGGATCATGGTCGATTGCGGCATGGGCTTCGCCGGCGAGGAGGGATTTCCCGGCATCGACCTGATGTTCCCGGATCTCAGCTTCATCGAGGAGCGCAAGGACGACCTCCTGGGCATCTTCATCACCCACGCGCACGAGGACCATATCGGCGCGATCGGTGAGCTCTGGCCCAAGCTCAAGGCGCCCGTCTACGCGACGCGCTTCGCCAAGAACCTGCTGGAGGCCCGCCGCCTGAGCGAGCCGGGCGCGCCCAAGGTCATCCTGAAGGAGATCCAGGCCGGCCGCCGGGTCCAGATCGGCCCCTTCGAGATCGAGTACGTGCCCGTCTCGCACTCGATCCCCGAGTCGAACGCGGTGGCCATCCGGACGCCGCACGGCCTGCTGCTGCACACCGGCGACTGGAAGCTCGACCCGACCCCGATCCTCGGCGACGTGACCTCGGAGGCCGCCTTCCGGGCCCTCGGCGACGAGGGCATCCTGGCGATGATCAGCGATTCCACCAACGTCGTGCGCGAGGGGCGTTCCCCGAGCGAGGCCGAGGTCGCCGCCACCCTGCGCGAGCTCATCGCCGACGCCCCCCACCGGGTCGCGGTGACGACCTTCGCCTCCAACGTCGCCCGCATGCGCGCGGTGGCGGAAGCGGCCCAGGCCTGCGGCCGCGAGGTGATCGCGGTCGGTCGGGCCATGGACCGGGTCATCGGGGTCGCCCGGGAATGCGGCTTCCTCGACGGCCTGCCGGACTTCCGCTCGTCGGACAGCTACGGCTACCTGCCCCGCGACAAGGTCGTGGCCCTGCTCACGGGCTCGCAGGGCGAGGAGCGCGCCGCGCTCGCCCGCGTCTCGCGCGACGACCATCCCGACATCACCCTGGCGGCGGGCGACCGCGTCATCTTCTCGTCGCGGGCCATTCCCGGCAACGAGCGGGCGGTGGGCGCGATCATCAACGACCTCGTCAATGCGGGCATCGAGGTGGTCACCGACCGCACCAAGCTCGTCCACGTCTCGGGCCATCCCCGGCGCGACGAGATGGCGGAGATGTATGCCTGGACCCGGCCGCAGACGGCGATCCCCGTCCACGGCGAGGCTCTGCATCTCGACGAGCACGCGCGCTTCGCCCGGGCCCAGGGCGTGCCGAACATCGTCAAGGCCCGCAACGGCAGCGTCGTGCGCCTGGCGCCCGGCACGCCGGAGATCGTCGACCACGTCAAGGCCGGGCGCCTGTTCAAGGACGGCAACGTCCTGATCGACGCCAAGGACCGGGCCATCCCCGAGCGCCGCAAGCTCTCGCAGGCCGGTCTGGTCTCGGTGGCCATCGCCATCGACGAGCAGGGCGAGATCCTGGGCGAGCCCGCGATCGACATCATCGGCCTGCCCAATCGCGGCCGGAACGGCCAGGCGATGCTCGACGTCGTGGTGGAGTGCGTGTCGCGCACGCTCTCGGGCCTGTCGAAGCAGAAGCGCCGGGATGCCGAGGGCGTCGAGAAGGCCGTCGACCGCGCGATCCGCTCCGCGGTGAACGAGGTCTGGGGCAAGAAGCCCGCCTGCCACGTGCAGGTGGTCGAGGTCTGATGCGCGAACCCTCCCCCCCGGCGGGGGAGGGGCGTCGCCGATGGGGCGTGTTGCGCGGGACGCCCGCGCAACCCATCGTCATCCCGGGGCCGCCCACGGCGACCCGCGAGGACACCGCGGTGCCATCGCGAATCGCCCCGCTCGACGGGGAGGGGTGGCGGCACCGTTTCGGAGGGAAGGGGAGCAAACCATGATCGGACGCCTGAACCATATCGCCATCGCGGTCCGCGATCTCGACGCCGCCTGCGCCATCTACCGGGACACCCTCGGGGCCACCGTGACGGAGCCGCTGCCGCAGCCCGAGCACGGCGTGACCGTGGTGTTCGTCAACCTGCCCAACAGCAAGGTCGAGCTGATGTCGCCCCTGGGCGAGGGCTCGCCCATCGCGAGCTTCGTCGAACGCAACCCCCAGGGCGGCGTCCATCACGTCTGCTACGAGGTCGACGACATCATCGCCGCCCGCGACACGCTCAAGGCCCAGGGCGCCCGCGTCCTCGGCACCGGCGAGCCGAAGATCGGGGCCCACGGCAAGCCCGTTCTCTTCCTCCATCCGAAGGACTTCCTCGGCACCCTCGTCGAGTTGGAGCAGGTCTGAGCCGGATGAACGGCATCCTGCAGACCCTGGCGGCCTCCACCCTGCGCACCCTGGCGGTGATGGGCGTGGTGCTGGTCGCGGTGGTCCTCCTCGCGGTGGGCCTGTTCAAGCTCACCGTGTTCGGCGCCCTGGCCCTCTACTTCGTGGTCTGGTGGACCCTGCTCTTCGTCATCCTGCCCCTGCGCAACCAGGTCGAGACCGACCCGGAGCGGATCGTGCCCGGCCAGGACCCGGGGGCGCCCGCCGCTCCGCGCCTGCGCGAGAAGGCGATCCTCACCTCCGTCCTGGCGAGCGTCGTCTTCCTGGCGGCGATCCAGGTCTTCGAGCTGGCCGGCCTGTAAGGACGCCGGGGACATCCGGTCGAACCGGATGGGATCCCGCCCGCGGACGAAGCTCACGCTGTCGGCGTGGTCCAGACTGGGCGCGTCGCTGCCCCCGCGAAGAACCGACAGCGTACGCGGGACATCGAGCCACGGCCGCAGAGACAGCACCGCGTCGTTCCGGGGCCCCGCAGGCGAGCCCGGAATCCAGAGCCGACGACGGTGCAAAGTCTTGCGCACCCTGGGTTTCGGGAGCCCGGGTTCCGCGGCGCGGCCCCGGGACGACGGCGCCTCGACGCGGGATGGCGCTGATTACGCGGGAGCGGCCACAGCCTCGCGCAAGCCTTCAGGCATAAAAGCAAGCCTTCAGGCATAAAAAAAGCAAGGCCTAAGCCTTGCTTTTGTAAAGATGGTCGTTTGCTCAGCCTCGATTGTCTCACGCATTGCTGACGGCGTGGCGGCTGAAATTCCTCCCGAGACTCGGACCGTGTGGCGCCACTGCTTGGCGGCGCGATCATCACGGAGGCGCTTATAGGAACAACAATTCTCATTGTCACCTGTCTCGTGAGACATTCCTGCGCTTTTCTACCGGAATGGCGGGCAAGGCATGCCCGGCGACCGGTAACGCTTGTCTAACGGCCGGCCAGGCTTGCCCGACGGCCCGCGAGGCTTGCGGTTTGGCGGACCGGCCTTGACGGGAATGGACCTCGGCCGCGGGGGCGAAACGCCACGCTGCGGACCAGTGTCACCCCTCCGCGCTTGTGTTTTCCCAATGCAATGTGTTGTGTGCCGGGGCGTGCCGCCGACCCGCTGGCACGCTGTTTCCAGGGCCTTTCATGCGTCTCTCCCGCTACTTCCTGCCGACCTTGCGCGAGACGCCCAAGGAGGCCGAGATCGTCTCTCACCGCCTCATGCTGCGCGCCGGGCTCGTGCGCCAGGAGGCCGCCGGCATCTATGCGTGGCTGCCGCTGGGCCTGCGCGTCCTGAACAAGGTCTGCGCGGTGATCCGCGAGGAGCAGGACCGGGCGGGGGCCATCGAGATCCTGATGCCGACGATCCAGTCGGCCGAGCTCTGGCGGGAATCCGGCCGCTACGAGGCCTACGGCAAGGAGATGCTCCGCATCTCGGACCGTCACGACCGCGAGATGCTGTTCGGCCCCACCGCCGAGGAGGTCGTCACCGAGATCTTCCGCGGCAGCGTGCGCTCCTACAAGGACCTGCCGAAGAACCTCTACCAGATCTCCTGGAAGTTCCGCGACGAGGTCCGGCCGCGCTTCGGCACCATGCGCTCGCGCGAGTTCCTGATGAAGGACGCCTATTCCTTCGACATCGACCAGGCCGCCGCCCGCCACGCCTACAACCGGATGTTCGTGGCCTACCTGCGCACCTTCGCGGGCCTCGGCCTGAAGGCGATCCCGATGCGGGCCGATACGGGTCCGATCGGCGGCGACCTCAGCCACGAGTTCATCATCCTGGCCCAGACCGGCGAGAGCGAGGTCTACTGCGACAGCCAGTACCTCGACTTCGAGGTCCCGCCGATCACCACCGATTTCGAGGACGTCGCGGCGCTGCAGGGCACCGTCGACCGCTGGACCTCGCTCTACGCCGCCACCTCCGAGATGCACGAGCCGGCCGCCTTCGCCGAGGTGCAGGGCGACAAGCAGATGGCCGCGCGCGGCATCGAGGTCGGGCACATCTTCTACTTCGGCACCAAGTATTCCGAGCCGATGGGCGCCAAGGTCACCGGCCCCGACGGCGTCGAGCGCCCGGTCCATATGGGCTCCTACGGCATCGGACCGAGTCGCCTCGTGGCGGCGATCATCGAGGCGAGCCACGACGAGGCCGGCATCATCTGGCCCGACGCGGTGGCGCCCTTCGACGTGGCGCTGATCAACCTCAAGACCGGCGATGCCGCCACCGACGCCGCCTGCGGCGAGATCCAGGCCACCCTGGAGGCGGCCGGCCTCAGCGTGCTCTACGACGACCGCGACGAGCGCCCGGGCGCCAAGTTCGCCACGGCCGACCTCATCGGCCTGCCCTGGCAGGTCATCGTCGGCCCCCGCGGCCTCGCCGAGGGCAAGGTCGAGCTGAAGCGCCGGGCCGGCGGCGAGCGCGAGAGCATCGCCCCGATCGATCTGCTCGCCCGCCTGAAGCGGCTCTGAGGCACCCCATGGCGGCGACCCTGACGGACAGGCTTGCGGGCCTACGCGCCCGGTTCCGGCGCGGGAGCACGCCACCCTTCGCCGGGTTCGAGTGGATCATCGCCGGGCGCTACCTGCGGGCCCGGCGCCGGGGCGGCGGCGTCTCCGTGGTGGCGTTCTTCTCGCTCCTCGGCATCGCCCTCGGCGTCGCCACGCTGATCATCGTGCTGTCGGTGATGAACGGCTTCCGCACCGAGCTGCTGTCGAAGATCGTGGGCATCAACGGCCACGTCTTCGTCGCGCCGATCGACAAGCTCTTCACCGACTATGCCGACCTCTCCGAGCGCCTGTCGAAGGTCGCCGGGGTCCGGGCGGCGATTCCCCTGGTGGAGGGGCAGGCCTTCGCCTCGTCGCCCTATGGCGGCGCCGGCAGCGGCGTGCTGGTCCGCGGCATCCGGGGCGAGGACCTCGACAAGATCGGCGCCATCGCGAGCAACATCAAGGGCGGCAGCCTGGAGGGCTTCGACGACGGCTCGGGCGTCGCCATCGGCCGGCGCCTGGCCGAATCCCTCGGCGTCCAGGCCGGCGACCAGATCAACCTGCTGACCCCCAAGGGGGCCTCGACGCCGTTCGGCACGGCGCCGCGCACCAAGGGCTACACCATCAAGGCGATCTTCGAGATCGGCATGACCGAGTTCGACTCGACCTTCGTGTTCATGCCGCTCACCGAGTCCCAGGCCTTCTTCAACCGGGACGCCGATGTCAGCCTGATCGAGATCTACCTCGACAATGCCGAGGCGGTGGGCGCGATGCGGCCCGACCTCGAGATGGCGGCCGAGCGCCCGGTGCTCCTCACCGACTGGCGCCAGCGCAACCGAACCTTCTTCGGGGCGCTGGAGGTGGAGCGGAACGTCATGTTCCTGATCCTCAGCCTGATCGTCGTGGTGGCGACCCTGAACATCATCTCGGGGCTGATCCTGCTGGTGCGCGACAAGTCGAGCGACATCGCCATCCTGCGCACCATGGGGGCGACCCCCGGCACCATCATGCGGGTGTTCCTCATCAACGGGGCGCTGATCGGCGTGGTCGGGACCCTGAGCGGCCTGGGGCTGGGCATCCTGATCACGATGAACATCAAGGGGATCCAGCGGGTGCTGTTCCCCTCCGCCTGGGACCCCACGGTGCGCTTCCTGGCCGAGATCCCGGCCGAGATGAACGCCAACGAGATCACCGTGGTGGTCGTCACCTCCATCGCCCTGTCGCTGATCGCGACGCTGTATCCCTCGTGGCGCGCCGCCCGGCTCGATCCGGTGCAGGCCCTGCGCTACGGCTGAGGCCCGAACATCCATGACCACGAAAGCCGAGGCGCCCGGCGCGCAGCCGGTCCCGGCCCTGTTCTTCGCCAAGGTGGAGCGGCGCTACACCCAAGGGGCCGGCGACGGGGCCGGCGCCCTCGAAATCCTGCGCCAGGCGGATTTCGCGATCTGGCCGGGCGAACTCGTCGCCCTGGTGGCGCCCTCGGGGGCCGGCAAGAGCACCCTGCTGCACCTCGCCGGCCTGCTGGAGCGCCCCGACGGCGGCGAGATCTATATCGGCGGCAGTCCGACGGCCGCGATGGGGGATGCCGAGCGCACCCGCCTGCGGCGCGAGGAGATGGGCTTCGTCTACCAGTTCCACCACCTCCTGCCGGAATTCTCGGCCCTGGAGAACGTGGTGATGCCGCAGCTCATCCGCGGGCTGTCCCAGCGCGAGGCCCGCGAACGGGCGAGCGAGCTGCTGAGCTTCCTCGGCCTGAAGGAGCGCCTCCTGCACCGGCCGGCCGAGCTCTCGGGCGGCGAGCAGCAGCGCGTCGCCATCGCGCGGGCGGTGGCCAACGGCCCGCGCCTGCTGCTCGCCGACGAGCCCACCGGCAACCTCGATCCGCACACCGCCGCCCACGTCTTCGGCATCCTGGTCTCGCTGGTCCGCGCCTCCGGCCTCGCCGCCCTGGTGGCCACCCACAACATGGATCTCGCCGCCCGCATGGACCGGCGCGTGACGATCCGGGACGGACTGATCGAGCAGCTGCCCTGAGGGCGGGTGGGGGGGACTCTGCGCGGGCCATCCCTGTACTGGAGGGGCCGACGCCTCGCTTGAGCCCTCCCGGCCGATCCGCGACCCCGGGCCGGGTCGATGGAATTTACGCGACGTTAACGACGATCCGTCAGCGCGGAGACTTTCGCTTTACATAGAACAAAACAAGAACAAAACTCGGAGCGTCAACGAAAGGCGATGCCCATGTTCAAGCGGATGATCCTGACGGGTGCGGTCGAGTTCATGGCCTTCGGGCTCCTGGCGATGTCCTTCGCCGCCTGGGCTGTCGCATTGGCGCCCTTGCGATAGCGTTGCGGCGGAGTCACAGGGGGCGCGCGGTCCACAGGGAAACGCGTCCGGGCGCCGGTTTCTCATGGATTGGAAACCACGACTCGGGCTGTTGGTCTCATGGCGCGCATCCTCCAGAATCCCCTGCTCAAAGACCCGGCTTACGTCCACCTCCACGTTCACTCGTCGTTCTCCCTGCTGGAAGGGGCTCTGAAGGTCGGCGACATCGTGAAGGCCGCCCTGGCCGACCGGCAGCCGGCCCTCGCGCTCACCGACACCAACAACCTGTTCGGGGCGCTCGAATTCTCCGAGAAGGCCGCCGGCGCCGGCATCCAGCCGATCCCCGGCCTCCAGCTCACCGTGGCCTTCGAGGCGCCCGATCCGATGGCGCGCGTCGGGCAGGGCCAGGCCGGCTGCGCCAACATCGTCGTGCTGGCGCAGGACGAGACCGGCTACGGCAACCTGCTGCGGCTGGCCAGCCGCGCCTATTTCGACGTCGCCCTGGGCGATGCCCCCCGCGTCAGCGTCGAGGCCCTGGCCGAGTCGAGCGCCGGCCTGATCGCCCTGACGGGCGGCTCCACCGGTCCCCTCGACAGCGCCCTGCGGCAGGGCCGGGCCGAGCTCGCCGCCGTTCGCCTGGCGCAGCTGCGCGGGGCCTTCGGCGAGGACAGGCTCTACGTCGAGATCCTGCGCCACGGCCTCGCCGACGAGCGCATGGTCGAGCGGGAATTGCTGCGCCTGGCGGACACGAACGGCCTCTCGGTGGTGGCCGCCAACGAGCCGTTCTTCGCCCGCGAGGGCGACTACGACGCCCACGACGCGCTCCTGGCGATCGCGGATGGCCGCCTCGTCTCGGACGACCGCCGCCGCAAGCTGACCCCCCGCCACGGCTTCAAGACCCGCGCCGAGATGGCCGCGCTCTTCGCCGACCTGCCGGACGCCCTGAGCGCCACCGTCGAGATCGCCATGCGCTGCGCCTATCGCGTGCGCACCCGCAAGCCGATCCTGCCGAATTTCGGCGTCGTCGCCGCCCGCGACGCCACCGACCCCGCGGCCACCCCCGACGTCGCGGCCGCGCCGCCCCTCGACGAGCCGGCGGAGCTGCGCCGGCAGGCGGAGGCCGGCCTCGAACTGCGCCTCGCCCAGCACGGCACCGCGCCCGGCATGTCCGAGCAGGTCTACCGCGACCGCCTCGCCTTCGAGCTCGACGTCATCGTGGGCATGAAGTTTCCCGGCTACTTCCTGATCGTGTCGGACTTCATCAAGTGGGCCAAGGACCACGACATCCCGGTGGGTCCGGGCCGCGGCTCCGGCGCCGGCTCCCTGGTGGCCTGGTCGCTCCTCATCACCGACCTCGACCCGCTCCGCTTCGGCCTGCTGTTCGAGCGCTTCCTGAACCCCGAGCGCGTCTCGATGCCGGATTTCGACATCGACTTCTGCGTCGAGGGCCGCGAGCGCGTGATCCAGTACGTGCAGCAGCGCTACGGCGAGCGTCAGGTGGCGCAGATCATCACCTTCGGCACGCTGCTCGCCCGCGGCGTGCTGCGCGACGTCGGCCGCGTGCTGGAGATGCCCTACGGGCAGGTCGACAAGCTGACCAAGCTCGTGCCGCAGAACCCGGCCAACCCCGTCACCCTGGTCCAGGCCATCGAGGGCGAGCCGAAGCTCCAGCAGGCGATCGAGGAGGAGCCGATCGTCGCCCGCCTCATGGAGATCTCGAAGAAGCTCGAGGGCCTGCACCGGCACGCCTCGACCCACGCCGCCGGCGTCGTCATCGGCGACCGTCCCCTCGAACAGCTGGTGCCGCTCTACCGCGATCCGAAGACCGGGATGCGGGTGACCCAGTTCAACATGAAGTGGGTCGAGGCCGCGGGCCTGGTGAAGTTCGACTTCCTCGGCCTGAAGACGCTGACGCTGCTGCGCTGCTGCACGGACTTCCTGGCCCAGCGCGGCATCATCGTCGATCTCGCCTCCCTGCCCCTCGACGATGCGGCGACCTACGCGCCGATGAAGCGCGGCGAGACGGTGGGCGTGTTCCAGGTGGAATCCGCCGGCATGCGCAAGGCACTGGTCGAGATGCAGGCCGACCGCTTCGAGGACATCATCGCCCTGGTGGCGCTCTACCGCCCGGGCCCCATGGCCAACATCCCGGTCTATTGCGAGCGCAAGCTCGGCCGCGATGCCGGCAACGAGGCGAGCTGGTACCCGCACGAGAAGCTGGAGCCGATCCTCAAGGAGACCTTCGGCATCATCGTCTACCAGGAGCAGGTGATGGAGGTGGCCAAGGTCCTGGCAGGCTACTCCCTGGGCGAGGCCGACATGCTCCGCCGCGCCATGGGCAAGAAGATCAAGGCCGAGATGGACGCCCAGCGCGACCGTTTCGTGAAGGGCTGCGTCGAGCGCGACCTCACCAAGGCCAAGGCCAACGAGATCTTCGACCTGCTCGCCAAGTTCGCCGATTACGGCTTCAACAAGTCACACGCCGCCGCCTACGCCCTGCTCACCTACCAGACCGCCTACCTGAAGGCGAACCATCCGGTGGAGTTCCTGGCCGCCGCGATGCAGCTCGACATCGACGTGACCGACAAGCTGGCCGAGTTTCGCCAGGACGCCCAGCGCCTGAAGATCACGGTGGAGCCGCCCTCGATCAACACCTCGGGTGTCGGCTTCGAGGTGCGCGAGGGCTGCATCCACTACGCCCTCGCGGCGATCAAGGGGGTGGGGCGGGGCGCGGTCGAGGCCCTGATCGAGGCCCGCGGCGACAGGCCCTTCAAGGATCTCGCCTGTCTCGCGCGCCGGCTCAACCCGCGCATGCTGAACAAGCGCACCCTGGAGAGCCTCGTGGCGGCCGGGGCCATGGACACCATCGAGCCGGATCGCGCCCGGGCCTGCGCCGCCATCGAGCCGATGATGAAGCTGGCTCAAGGGGCCGCGGAGGCGGCGAGCACCGGCATCGACGACATGTTCGGCGGGATCACGGCCGCCAACGTCACCCTGCGGGTGCCGCCCTATGACCCCTGGCCGATGGCCGACAAGCTGAAGAAGGAATACGACGCGGTCGGCTTCTTCCTGTCGGGCCATCCCCTGGACGAGTACGGCGACCTCCTCGGCAAGCTCCGGGTCCAGACCTGGGCCGAGTTCTGCCGGGCGGTCCGGGCCGGCACCACCAGCGTGGGCCGCGTGGCGGCCTCGGTCCTCGATCGTTCCGAGCGCCGGACCAAGACCGGCAACAAGCTCGGCATCGTCATCCTCTCGGACCAGACCGGGCATTTCGAGGCGATCATCTTCTCCGAAGGTCTCGGCCAGTACCGCGAGATCCTCGAGCCGGGCCGGCCGCTGGTGCTCCAGCTCCAGGCCAACCTCGAGGGCGAGGACGTGCGCGCCCGCATCATGACCGCCGAGCCCCTCGACGTGGCGGTGGCCCGCCACCAGAAGGGCATGCGCGTCTACCTGCAGGACGAGCGCCCGATCCAGAGCGTGCAGCAGCGCCTCCAGGTGCGCGGGGAGGGCGAGGTCTCCCTGATCCTCCTCCTCGACGGCGCCCGCGAGGTCGAGGTCAAGCTGCCGGGCCGCTACCAGGCCACGCCGCAGATCGCCGGGGCGCTCCGGGCGGTCCCGGGGGTGGTGCAGGTCGAGGTGAACTGAGCGGAGGCCCGACGCGGGCCGACCGCCTGGGGGGAGCGACGTCGGCCGGGCCGTGAGCCCGACCGACGCTGCGTCTCACGCCGCGCGGATGGCGGCGAGGAAGCCCTCGACCTCCTGGCGCACGTTCACCGACTGGACCGAGAGTTCGCCCGCCGCCATCAGCACCTGCTGGGCCGCGGAGCCGGTGTCGCCGGAGGAGGTGAGAACCTGGGCGACGTTCCGCGAGACGTCCTGGGTTCCGCGTGCCGCTTCGGCCGCGTTGCGGGAGATCTCGCCGGTGGCCGCCGTCTGTTCCACCACCGTCGCGGCGATGCTCTCGGTGATCGCGTTCACCGACACGATGGTCTGGCCGATCTGGCGGATGGCCGCGACGGCCTGGGCGGTCGCCTGCTGGATCGCCGTGATCTGACCGCCGATCTGGTCGGTGGCCCGGGCGGTCTGGCCGGCGAGCTCCTTGACCTCGGCGGCCACCACCGCGAAGCCGCGTCCCGCTTCGCCGGCGCGGGCGGCCTCGATGGTGGCGTTGAGCGCCAGCAGGTTGGTCTGGCTGGCGATGCCGGAGATCATCGTCACGGCCTCGCCGATCCGGTCGGCGGCCTGGATCAGGCTGCCCATGGTGACGTCCGTGGCTTCCGCCTCGCGGGCCGCGGCACCCGCGGCGGCGTTCGATTGCTGAACCTGGCGTTCGATCTCCTGCAGGGACGCGACCATCTCCTCGGCGGCCGCCGCCACGGTCTGCACGTTCGCGGCGGTTTCCTGCGCGGCCGCGTTCGAGGCCAGCGCCTGCCCGCTGGTGCTCTCCGCCACATGGGTCATCGAGCGGGCCGTGGCGTCGAGTTCGGTCGCCGCGGAGGTGACGATGCCGATGGCGCCCGAAATGGTCTGTTCGAAGCTCTGGACCAGGCCGTCGACCCGGTCCGCCCGGCGCTGGCGGGCCGACTGCGCGGCGACCTGCTGCGCCTCCAACTCGCCGCGCGCGATGGCGTTCTGGCGAAACACGTCGACGGCCTTGGCCATCTCGCCCATCTCGTCCCGGGCCTCCTGCGAGGGCACGGTGATGGCCGTCTCGCCGGCGGCCAGGCGGCTCATGGCTTCGGTCATGCCGGAGATCGGCCTGATGATGCTGCGCGCGATCAGGAAGGCGAGGGCGCCGCCGAGCGCCAGCGCCAGGGCGATGAGGCCGAGCTGCAGGACCCGCGCCCGGTCGACGCTCGCCTCGGTGGCGGCGGAGATCTCGCCGACCGCCGCCTCGATCTTCGTCCGGACCTCGTGGCCCGCCTGCATCAGCGCCGCCATGTGCGGCTTGAGCGCGTCGTCATGGGCGGCCCGCGTCGCCTCGATCGCGGCGGCGGCGGCGTTGAACGCGCCGATATAGGCGTCGATCGTGTCCTGCAGCTGCTTGATCGAGCGCGTGAACGTACCGTCCGTGTCGAGGTCGCGCAGCGCCTTCAGCGCGGCGCCCGCCTTCAGGCTGTTCGCCGCGAAGGTCGCGGGACCCTTCGGATCGCGGGTGGCCAGGAACCGCCAGTTCGCGACCCGCATCAGCAGCACCGCGCTGTCGATCTGCGCCGCCTGGCTGACCTCGGCGGCGGAGCCGTTCTGGCGGATCTCCGTGGCGAGGAGGCCGCTCACGCGGGTCAAGGCATCGCCGGTCTTGAACAGCGCCGCCTTGCTGTCCGTGAGCGTGATTCCGGCTTGGCCGAGGCGCTGGAGATCGTCCTTCAGGGTCGCGGACTGATCCTGCATGCGGGTGTAGAGCGCGCGCCGCTCGTCGGAGAGGGCGATGTCGATCTGGCGCTGGAGCACGGTGGTGATGGCCTGGCGCGTCTGCTCGACCTGGTTGATCTGATCGGGAGTCTGGCTCGCCTGCAGTTCCAGGGCCTGGCCGGAGAGGCGCTCCGCAAGGCCGTTCAGCGAGAAGACGTTGCGTGCTCCTTCCTCGAGGCGAGCGACTCGCGCGTATTCAGCCACGATGGAGCCGAGCTGATACTGCGCGGTCAGGCCAATCCCGCCGGTGATCAGGATCAGGCTCCCAAATCCGGCGTAGAGGCGGGCGCGGATACCGTATGTCATCGATAGGCCTGATCAGTCGTGTAGCGTCTCCGCTTGTCTTAGGGGGCGGCCAATAAAAATGTATTAAATCACATCCTCTGTTGGCTTCGTCAGATCTAAGTGGACTTATTCGGATCATCTATACGATCGCGCCGGGCCCGTTCCGGTCCAGAACGCCGCGCGCGTCACCGATCGGGGTTCTGTCGGGGCCGCGGGGGTTGCACGATCCGACCGCCCGACACCGCATCCCGTGCCGGCGGACCGATCCCGCCGCGGCTCCGGACTGGCGCGTCAGGCGCCGGCCGCCGAGGGACCGTCGCGCCCGGCCCCAAGCCGCGCCTGCAGGCGTTCCGCCACCATCGCCTGCAGGGTCAGCAGGTGCGGGCAGCGGATGCCCGCCTCGAGGCAGGCGGCCACCGTGCGGAACAGGTACTCCGCACTCGGCCCGAGGTGCCCGGCCCCGGCGGCGATCCGGTCCGCGATCGCTTCGTCCGAGATCGGCCCGGTGTAGCGGTCGCTCTCGGGGTTCACCAGGAAGGTCAGCGCCTGGATCGTGCCGGCGGCCGTCTCCACCGGGACCCAGCGCCCGAGATAGCCGTTGCCGCGCATCTCCCGGCGCCAGACCGGCAGCAGGGTCTCGGCGGCCTCCGCGCCGGTCAGCCGGAAGGCGACCCCCTCGCAGGCGCCTCCCGTATCCAGGGCCAGGACGAGGCCGGGATTGTCGACGCTGCCGCGGAACCGGCGCTGGAGCAGGCAGAAGCGCCGATGATAGCCGTGCACCGTGCCGACCCGGCGCTCGGAATAGGCGAATTCCGGCTGCCAGATCAGGGATCCGTAGCCGAACACCCAGAGGCCGTCCGCCGGGGCGGGGCGCGCCGCCAGGGCGGCGGCGAGGCCCGGCGCCAGTTCGGCGTCGGTCATCAGCGCCAGGGCGGTGGCATCGTCGGCCACCGGCACCGGATGGGCACGGGCGATGAGGTCGAGGCTGAGGGCGATGGAGGGGTCCGGCATGGCGCCACCGAATCATCCGACGCGCCGCGGCGCAAGCGTCGCGACCTCGGGACGACGCCTCGGCGCAGGCTCCTCCGGGTCAGCGCTCTGCTCTCAGGGCATGGTTTTCAGGGTTTGGCCATCAGGGTTTGGCCCTCAGGGTTTGGCGACGGCCATCGTCTCGAGTTCGGGCAGGGGCTCGGTGCGGTGGAAGTCGCAGGTCTCTTTGTCCTCGTCGATGACGCGCAGGACCCCGGCCTTCTCCTCGATGACGACCTTGGCCCGCTCGGCCCGGCCGAAGGTGCGCCCCCGCATCCGACTCGACACGCAGTAGAGCGTGCGTCCCTCGTCGAGGAAGGGCCCGGTGGCCCGGCTCTCCGCGAACCGGACCGGAATCAGCGAGAGCGATCCGAATTCCGGCCGGCTCAAGGCCAGGGCGGCGAGGCGCTCGTGCAGCGGCGCGGTGGCGGGCGGAATTGGGATCGACGGGCGGGCGCTGCAGCCGGCGAGGGCCGAGCCCGCGGCGCTCGCGAGGAGGACGCCGAGGCGCAGCAGGGGGCAGGCGCGTGACATGGCGGGGCGGCCTCGATTCGGATCCCGCCGAGCCTACCAGGGTTCGCGTCTTGCGCGAGTCCGATGATTGATGCAACTTGCGCCGTCCCGAGGCATTTGCAAGGGCGGGACATCGCCGTAAGACGGCCCATGCAATGGACCGACGAGGCCCTGGTGCTCGGCCTGCGCCGCCAGGGCGAGACCAGCGTCATCCTCGAACTCATGACCCGGAACCACGGCCGCCACCTCGGGCTCGTGCATGGCGGCCGCTCGCGCCGGATGCAGCCGGTGCTGCAGGCCGGCAACCGGGTGCAGGCCACCTGGCGGGCGCGCCTCGACGAGAGCCTGGGCGCCTTCGTGGTGGAGCCCATCGAATCCGTCGCCGCCCGGCTGATGGGGTCGGGGCTCGCCCTCTACGGCATGAGTCATCTCGCGGGCCTGCTCCGGCTGTTGCCCGAGCGCGACCCCCATCCCGAGCTGTTCGCGGCGGCCGGACTGCTGGTGGCGCACCTGGACGACCCGGACATCGCCCCGCCGCTGATGGTGCGCTTCGAGCTCGCCCTCCTGGCCGAGCTCGGCTTCGGGCTCGACCTGGCGGCCTGCGCCGCCACGGGAGGCAACGACGCGCTGATCTACGTCTCGCCCCGCAGCGGGCGGGCGGTGAGCGCCTCGGCCGGCGAGCCCTATCGCGACAAGCTGCTGGCGCTGCCGGACTTCCTGCGCGAGCGCGTCCCCGGCGCGGGACTGCCGATGACGCCGGACGCCCGAGACGTTACCGAGGGGTTTACCTTGACGGGGTACTTCCTCGACCAGCACATCTGGGGACCGCGTGCGATCCCCGTGCCCGAGGAGCGGACGCGCTTCGTTGCATTGGGCACGGGAAACGCCTAAATTCCGTTCGTGCTTTGTTCTGATTTGGGTCGTGTGCGGCCCGGGAGTTCGTGATGGGCCAGCCCTTCGAGCCGCCATCGAATCCCGATGGCATCGAGAGCGTCGAGCTGAAGACCGCGCTGGAGGATCGCTACCTCGCCTACGCGCTCTCGACGATCATGCACCGGGCGCTGCCCGATGCCCGCGACGGGCTGAAGCCGGTCCATCGCCGCATCCTGTTCGCCATGCGGCTGCTGAAGCTCGACCCCAGCTCGGCCTTCAAGAAATGCGCCCGCATCGTCGGCGACGTCATCGGCAAGTACCATCCGCACGGCGACACGGCGGCCTACGACGCCCTGGTGCGGATGGCGCAGGACTTCGCGCAGCGCTACCCGCTGGTCGACGGCCAGGGCAACTTCGGCAACATCGACGGCGATAACGCCGCCGCCCAGCGCTACACCGAGGCGCGGATGACGGAGGTGGCGCGCCTCCTCCTCGAGGGCCTCGACGACGATTCGGTGGATTTCCGCCCGAACTACGACGGGCAGGAGGAGGAGCCGGTGGTGCTCCCCGCCGCCTTCCCGAACCTGCTCGCCAACGGCAGCCAGGGCATCGCCGTGGGCATGGCGACCTCGATCCCGCCCCACAACGCGGCCGAGCTCTGCGACGCGGCGCTCTACCTCATCACCCATCCGGAGGCGACCTCCGCCCAGCTCCTGACCTTCGTGAAGGGGCCGGACTTCCCCACCGGCGGCATCCTGATCGACAGCGCCGAATCGATCACCGAGGCCTACCGCACCGGGCGCGGCGGCTTCCGCGTGCGCGCCCGCTGGGCCAAGGAGGATCTGGGCCGCGGCACCTGGACCATCGTGGTCACGGAGATCCCCTACGGCGTGCAGAAGGCGCGCCTGATCGAGAAGCTCGCGGAGCTGCTGCAGGAGCGCAAGCTGCCGCTGCTGGCCGACGTGCGCGACGAATCGGCCGAGGACGTGCGCATCGTGCTGGAGCCGCGCGCCCGCAACGTCGATCCCGTCATCCTGATGGAATCGCTGTTCCGGCTCACCGAGCTCGAATCGCGCATCTCGCTCAACATGAACGTGCTGGTGGGCGGCCTCGTGCCCCGCGTCATCGGCCTCGCCGAGGCCCTGCGCGAGTGGCTCGACCACCGCCGCGTCGTGCTCCAGCGCCGCTCGCGCCACCGCCTCGGCCAGATCGACCGCCGCCTGGAGATCCTGGGCGGCCTGCTCATCGTCTATCTCGACCTCGACGAGGTCATCCGGATCATCCGCGAGGAGGACGAGCCGAAACCCGCCCTGATGAAGCGGTTCGAGCTCACCGAGGTCCAGGCCAACGCCATCCTCGACACGCGCCTGCGCTCCCTGCGCAAGCTCGAGGAGATGGAGATGAAGCGCGAGCTCGACGCGCTGACGCAGGAGAAGGAGGGGATCGAGGGCCTGCTCGGCTCCGACAAGCTGCAATGGGCCGACATCACCAAGCAGATCCGCGCGGTGAAGAAGACCTTCGGCCCCGAGACCAAGATCGGAGCCCGCCGCACCACCCTGGAGAACCCGCCCGACACCGCCGGCATCGACTTCGCGGCCGCCATGGTGGAGCGCGAGCCGATCACCGTGATCGTCTCCAACAAGGGCTGGATCCGGGCGCTCAAGGGCCACGTCGCCGACCTGTCCGCCGTCGCCTTCAAGGGCGATGACGGCCTCAAGCTCGCCTTCCCGAGCGAGACCACGGCCAAGATCCTGGTGCTCGCCTCGAACGGCAAGGTCTTCACCCTGGAGGCGGCCAAGCTGCCGGGCGGGCGCGGCTTCGGCGACCCGATCCGCCTGATGGTGGATTTCGACGACGGCACCGAGATCGTCGCGGCCATCCCCTATCAGCCGGGCGCCAAGGTCCTGGTCGCGGCCACGGACGGGCGCGGCTTCCTGGCGCCGGCCGATGCGCTCGTCGCCAACACCCGCAAGGGCAAGGGCATCATGGGCCTCGACGCGCCGGCGACGGCCGCCGTGCTGGTGCCGGCGACCGGCGACCACGTGGCGGTGTGCAGTGCCGACCGGCTGATGCTGGTCTTCCCCTTGAGCGAATTGCCCGAGATGGTGCGCGGCAAGGGCGTGCGCCTGCAGCGCTGCCGCCAGACCACCCTCACCGACGCCCATGTCTTCACCCTGGCCGAGGGCCTGCCCTGGCGCGAGGCGGGCGGCGAGGCGCGCCTCGCCCATGCGGGGATCCTGGAGAAGTGGCTGGGCCACCGCTCGGACGCCGGTGCCCTGATGACCCGGAGCTTCCCCAAATTCGAGCGGTTCGGGAAGTAGGTCCGGGACCGGCAGGGACCGGGTCCTGCGCATTGCGCCGATGCGGCGCGTCGGTCGGCAGGGGCCGAAAAGGCCGCCTCTGCGTGCGGGCGAGGTTGGGAACGGGGGACGTGCCCCTGCGGTTCGGTCGCGAGCTCCGCCCTGTTCCCGCGCCTTCCCGGAGAGGGGACGCGCCCGAGAGACGCCGGACGGGTGGAGCGAAGTCGGTCCAACACCTTCGCCCGGTTTGCTGAACCACGCACCGTGGCGTCCAAAACAGCGATGCCTCCCAGGGGGAGGCATCGGCGGGACGCTTGGACGATCAGCGGCGGCGGAACTGGCCGCGCATCGGCGGGCGCGGACCGGCGGAGCGCTCGTCCTTGTGTCGGAACACGAGGCGGCCCTTCTCCAGGTCGTAGGGGGACATCTCGACGGTGACGCGGTCGCCGGCCAGAGTCTTGATGCGGTTCTTCTTCATCTTGCCGGCCGTGTAGGCCACGATCTCGTGCCCCTGGTCGAGCTGCACGCGGTAGCGCGCGTCCGGCAGGATCTCGATCACGAGACCGTCGAACTGCATCAACTCTTCTTTTGCCATCCACACTCTCCAGCCGGACGGCCTGAATGGGGCGACCCGGGACACAAAACGAAGCCGTTCGGCAAAACGCGGCGGGCGGCGGGTCCGATCCCATCGGATGCGCAACACCGGCGAGCGTTGCCCCGACATAATGTCCGCACCGGCTGGAAGCAAGCTTTTCCCGATGCAGCCCGGTGGTGAACCCGGAACAATCCTCACGAGGATTCTAGAAAATCAAGATTCGACGCGGGATTTCACGCTTTGCGGCCGGTGATGTCGAGGCGTCGCGCGCGTGGCCGGATCGCGTGCTCCGCCGGGGGCGGCCGGTCATGCGTCAGGGCGTGACGTCGTTGCCGGAAAAGTCGATCCGCCCGTCCGGCATCCGCTTCCAGGCCTGCAGGATGGTGGCGGGGCGACGGGGATCGGGCTTGAGGTCGCCCCTGGCATCGTAGGCGAGGTCGCCGAGGATCGTCCGCAGGGTCCGGCCCTGATGCAGGTAGGCCGCCACCGCCCGGCCGTCCGCCGATCCGGCGCCGAGGACCCCCTGGCGCAGGACCTCGACGGCCGCGTAGGCCTGGGCGGCCACGGCGTTCGCCTCCGGGCTGCGCGGCCCCTTGGCCGTCTTCATGTCGGAGGCCTTGGCGTCGGGCGCCTTCGCGTCGGGCGCCTTGGGCTCGGGCAGCCGGGGCGGGTCGGCCGGGAGGGTCATCACCGTGCCCTCGGCAGCCGGCCCGGCGGCCTGGGGAAAGGCCGGATCGAGGAGTCCGTCGCTGCCCACCAGGGGCGCGGTCACACCGGCGTCGCGCAGGCCGCGCAGGAGCACGGCCGCGTCCGGCGCGAGCCCCCCGAAATACACCACCTCGACACGCGCCCGCTTCAGGCGCGCCACCAGTCCGGAGACGTCGCGTTCGCCGCGGCTCAGGGTCTCGAAGGCCGCCTCCGGCTGGTCGGCCGCCTTGAGGACGCGGCTCACGCCCTCCGCGAGGCTGCGTCCGAACGGGCTCTTGTCGTGCACGAGGGCGATGCGCTGGCCGCCGTGATGGCCGAGGAGGTAGGCGCCGGCGAGCCGCGCCTGCTCGGCCTCGTTCGGCACGGTGCGGAAGACGTTCCAGAGGCCCTTGGCCGTCAGGGCGGCGGAGCCGGTACCCGGCGTCACCGCGACGATGCCGGCCTCCTCGTAGACCGGCATCGCCAGGCCCGCGACACCGGCATTGAAGGGGCCGACCACGAGGCCGACCCGCTCGGCGGCGAACCGCCGGGCGACGGCGAGGCCCTGCTTGCCCTCGCCCGCATCGTCGGCCACCACCAGGACGAGGCGCTGCCCGTTGACGCCGCCGGCCCGGTTGAGGTCGGCCACCGCCTGTTCGGCCCCGAGCCGCAGGCCCTGTCCGAAGGCGGCGTCCGGGCCGGTCAGCGGCGCCGACAGGCCGATCCGGACCTGCGCCTCGGCGGAGCCGGTCGCCGAACCCATCAGAAGGCCGGCGACGGCGAGGGCGCAGGCGGTGGCGCGGAGGCTGGGCATCGGGGCACGGGTCCATCGAGGCGGGTGGGCGTGGCCGCACGATAGGGCTGCCCGGTCGGTGCGGGAAGTCACGCCCCGATGCCCGCGCCGCAGGGCTCGCATTGCCACGGCGGCGCGGGACCTTACCTCCTTTTCTCGGGTTTCCCTCCATGTCCCCGGGTTTCCATCCATGTTTCACGTGGCGGGTGCGATCCCGCGCCGGAGTTCGTCAGGACCATGCTTTCCACCGACAACGACATCCTCGGCGCGGCCGAAGCCTGGCGGCGCGAGGGTCGCGCGGTGGCGCTCGCCACCGTCATCGAGACCTGGGGCTCGGCGCCCCGTCCGGTGGGAAGCCACCTCGTCGTCGACGGCGAGGGCAACTTCCTCGGCTCGGTCTCGGGCGGCTGCGTCGAGGGCGCGGTGATCACCGAAGGCCTGGAGGCGATCGCCGACGGGCAGGCGCGGGTCATCGCGTTCGGGGTGGCCGACGAGACCGCCTGGCGGGTCGGCCTGTCCTGCGGCGGGCGCATCCGCGTCTTCGTCGAGCCCGTGGCCTGAGGCGCCGGCATGCAGCTCGAGACCCTCGCGATCCTCAACGCCGAGCGCGCCGCGCGCCGCGCCGCCATCCTGGTGACCGACCTCGACGGTGGGGCCCAGCGGGTGGTGCGCGAGGCCGAGATCGCCGGCGATCCCCTGGCCGACCTCCTCGCCCGCCACCTCGCCGCCGGCAAGAGCGGCCTCGCCGAGGCGGACGGCCGCTCCGTCTTCCTCACCGTGCAGGCGCCCCCGGTGCGCCTGGTGGTGATCGGCGCCGTGCATATCAGCCAGGCCCTCTGCCCGATGGCCCGCGCCCTCGACCTCGCCGTCACCGTCATCGATCCGCGCACCGCCTTCGCCACGCCGGAGCGCTTCCCCGGCATCGACCTCGTGGCCGAATGGCCGGACGACGCCCTGGCCGGGCCGGTCCCACCCCTCGACCGCTACTGCGCCGTGGCGGCCCTGACCCACGACCCGAAGATCGATGACCCGGCCCTGGCCGCCGCGCTCCGGGCGGGGTGTTTCTATGTCGGGGCCCTCGGCTCCCGCAAAACCCACGCGGCCCGCGTGGCCCGGCTGGCCCAGGCCGGGTTCTCGGAGACCGAGATCGGCCGGATCGCGGCGCCGATCGGCCTTTCCATCCAGGCGGTCAGCCCGGCTGAGATCGCGGTCTCGATCCTGGCGCAGATCATCGCGGCGCAGCGCACCCCCCGCAGCGGAGCCGCCGCGTGAAGTTCGGATCCGTCCCGACGCGCGAGGCCGCCGGGCTGATCGCCGCCCATACGGTGCGGTCCCACGACGTGACCCTGCGCAAGGGCCGGGTGATCCCGGCCGAGGACGCCGCGCGCCTCGCGGCCGCCGGGCTGTCCGAGCTCGTGGCCGTCACCCTCGAGCCGGGCGACGTGGCCGAGGATCTGGCGGCCGAACGCCTCGCCGCCCATCTCGCCGGTCCGCACCTGGACCGCGAACGGCCCTTCACCGGCCGCTGCAACCTGCACGCGGCGACCGCCGGGCTCCTGCACATCGACCGGGCCGCCATCGACGCCGTCAACGGTGTCGACGAGGCGATCACGGTGGCGACGCTCGCGCCCTACAAGCCGGTGGTGGCCGGCGAGATGGTCGCCACGGTGAAGATCATTCCCTACGCGGTCCCGGGCGCGGCCCTCGACCGGGCCTGTGGCGCCGCGCCCGCCGGGGCGCTCGCGGTGGCGCCCTACCGGTTGACCCGGGTCGCCGTGGTCTCGACCCTGCTGCCCGGCCTGAAGCCGGCGACCATCGACAAGACGCTGGCCAGCCTGCGCCACCGCCTCGCCCCGACGGGGGCCGACCTCGTCACCGACGCCCGGGTGCCCCATCGGCGCGAGGCCGTGTCCGAGGCGATCCGGGCGGCCGTCACCGAGGATCGCGCCGAGCTGGTCGTGGTGTTCGGCGCCTCGGCCATCGCCGACCGGCGCGACGTGATTCCCGCCGGGATCGAGGCGGCGGGCGGGCACGTCGAGCATCTCGGGATGCCGGTGGACCCGGGCAACCTCCTCCTGGTCGGACGGGTCGCCGACGTGCCGGTCATCGGCGCGCCGGGCTGCGCGCGATCGCCCAAGGAGAACGGCTTCGACTGGGTGTTGCACCGGCTGCTCGCCGGCCTCGCCGTGACCCGGGCCGACATCGTCACCCTCGGCGTCGGCGGGCTCCTCATGGAGATCGTGTCGCGGCCCCAGCCCCGTTCCGGCGGCGACCCGGCCGAAGACGATGCGTGAGGACGATGCCTGAACTCGATGCCTGAATTGGGACTCATCCTGCTGGCGGCCGGGCGCGGGACGCGCTTCGGCGCGGAGCCGAAGCTGCTGCAGCCGCTCGCCGGGCGGCCGCTCGTGCGCCACGCCGCGGAGGCCGCGCTCGCCTCCGGGCTCGGCCCGGTGGTGGCGGTGCTCGGCGCCCATGCCGACCGGGTCGGCGACGCCCTCGACGGGCTCGCTCTCGCCCGGGTCGTGAACCCGGCCTATGCGGACGGCCTCGCCACCTCGCTCCAGGCCGGCCTCGCGGCCCTGCCGGCGGGGCTCGGCGGCGCGATCGTGCTCCTTGGCGACATGCCGCGCGTGACCGCCCGCCACCTCACCGACCTGGCCGACGCCTTCCGCCGGGCGGACCCGGCCCCATCGGCCGTCGTGCCGGTCCATGCCGGCCGGCGCGGCAACCCGGTGCTCCTGAACCTGGATCGCCTGGCCCCGGCCCTCGCCGGCCTCTCGGGCGACCAGGGCGCCGGGCGCCTGCTCGCCGGACGCGCCGACGTGCTCGAATGCCCGATGGATGCGGGCGTCGGCCTCGACGTCGATACGCCGGACGGTCTCGCGGCCCTCCGGTGAGGTCTCAGTCCTGCGCCGCCCGCACCGGCGCGCGCTTGGCCTCGGCCCGGCAGCGGTCCGAGCAGTAGCGGACCTCGTCCCAGACCCGCTCCCACTTCTTGCGCCACGCGAACGGCTTGCCGCACTGGACGCAGATTTTGGTGGGCAGGTCGGCCTTCTTGCGCATCCGCGCCATGGGATCTGCTCGATCGCTCTCGTGGGGGTGTCGCTTCGATGGAGGGCGGTCTACCGCCCCAGCTGTCCGGCCTCGCTGGCCGGGACCGGGCTCCAGCGGTTGAGCTGGATGTAGCCGTCGCGGGCGGCGATGACGACGTGGCGGCGGTAGCGCTGCACCACCGTCCCGGGCGCATGGCGATGCGCCTCGCGCCAGCCCTCGGCCGCCGCCACGTAGACCCGGGATTCGCCGACCCGGGCGATCGTCTCGATCGTGCCGAAGGCCCGGACCCGGCGCAGGATCGCCTCGACCTCGGAGCGGAAATCCAGGGTGCGGTCCGCATCCGTCACCCGCGGCCAGTACGAGCCGGTGCCCTGGGGGGCGGGCGTGCGCCAGAGGGCGGGCAGGTCCCGGGCGATGGGGCCGGCGGCGATGCGGCGCGCCGCCATCTGGCACTTGGCGAGCAGGGTCTCGTGCGATTCCAGGGCTGCAAGCGGGAAGCGCTCCTGGGCCAGGATGTCGCCGGTGTCGAAGCCGTCCTCGGCGAGGACGTGGGCGGTGACGCCCCAGTCCGGCTGCCCGTCGCTGATCGCCTTGAACAGCGGGTAGGGCCCGCGGCCCAGGGGAAGCGGGGAGGGGTGGAAGTTCAGCGCGTAGGCGGCTTGGCCCCGCCAGCCCCGGATCAGCCAGGGATAGCCGGCCACCACCAGGGCCCAGTCCCGGCCCTGCGTCTCCGCGAGCCCGGTGAGGTCCTCCGGCCGCATCCGCGAGATCTGGATCGGCACGCGGTGGCGGCGGGCCTGGGCCACCACCGCCTCGTTGTGGTCGTAGATCCCGTCGCAGGGCCGGGTGAACAGCTTGATCGGCGTCCAGCCCGCCCCGATCAGGGCCTCGAACACGCCGCCGAGGAAATCGATTCCGGCAAAGGCGAACTTCATGCGGCTCCCGACGGTCCTGCGACGTCACGGATCGGTCGATCCCGCGCAAGGACGGCTCCCCGTCCCCGGCACCCGCCATACCTAACCGATCGGGAGCGAATTGGGAGCGGGCATGACGGCGGAGCGGACATGAGGCGGGAGCGGCGATGAGGCGGGACTTCGTCACCGACGAGGCGAGGCTGCCCGTGCCCGGCCGGTGCGCGCCGCAGGACGCCCGGCTGCGCCGTGGGCAGGCCGAGGGCTGATCCCCATCCGCACGCTCCGCTTCCTCCTCGGCGACCAGCTCACCCGCCGCATCGCCACCCTCACCGATCTCGATCCGGATCACGACGTGGTCCTGATGGTCGAGGTGCGCGCCGAGGCCACCTACGTGCGCCATCACAAGCAGAAGATCGCCTTCCTGTTCTCGGCGATGCGGCACTTCGCGGCGGAGCTGGAGGCGGAGGGCATCGCCGTCGACTATGTCCGCCTCGACGCGCCGGGCAACACCGGCAGCTTCACCGGCGAGCTGGAACGCGCGGTCGCGCGCCACGCCGTCGACCGCGTCGTCGTCACCGAGCCCGGCGAGTGGCGGGTCTGGGAGATGATGCAGGGCTGGCGCGCCGATCTCGGCCCGCCCGTGGAGATCCGCGACGACAACCGCTTCCTCTGCCCCCGCGCCGACTTCGCCGCCTGGGCCGGCGACCGGCGGAGCCTGCGCATGGAGACGTTCTACCGCGGCATGCGCCGCCGCACCGGCCTGCTTATGGAGGGAAGCGAGCCGACCGGCGGCCGCTGGAACTTCGACCCCGAGAATCGCAAGGGTCTGCCGAAGGGCCACGTCGTGCCCGAGCGCGTCGGCTTCCCGCCCGATGCCGTGACCGCGGAGGTCATCGCCCTGGTCGAGCACGCGTTCGCCGACCATTTCGGCGAGACCGACGCCTTCGCCTGGCCGGTCACCCGGGCCGAGGCCATCACCGCCTTCAAGCACTTCCTCGCCGTCGGCCTGCCGACCTTCGGCGACTATCAGGACGCGATGCGCGCGGACGCGCCGTTCCTGTACCACGCGCTGATCGCGCCGGCGCTGAATGCCGGGCTCCTCACGCCCGAGGAGGTCTGCCGGGCGGCGGAGCGGGCCTACCGCGCGGGCGCGGCGCCGCTTCACTGCGTCGAGGGCTTCATCCGCCAGATCCTCGGCTGGCGCGAATACGTGCGCGGCCTGTACTGGGCCCGGATGCCGGACTACGCGGCGTCGAACGCCCTCGCGGCCACCCGCGACCTGCCGTGGTTCTACTGGTCGGGCGAGACCGCGATGAACTGCCTGGCGCAGTGCATCGGCGCCACCCGCACCCATGCCTACGCCCACCACATCCAGCGCCTGATGGTGACGGGCAACTTCGCGCTCCTTGCCGGGATCGCGCCGGCGCAGGTCGAGGAATGGTACCTCGTCGTCTATGCCGATGCCTACGAGTGGGTCGAACTGCCCAACGTCCACGGCATGGTGCTCTGGGCCGATGGCGGCGTGATGGGCTCGAAGCCCTATGCGGCCTCGGGCGCCTATATCAACCGCATGTCGGATTACTGCCGGGGCTGCGCCTACGACGTGGCCAAGAAGTCGGGTCCCTCGGCCTGCCCGTTCAACTATCTCTACTGGAACTTCCTCATCCGGCACGCGGAACGCCTGGCGGACAATCCGCGCCTCGCCATGCCCTACCGCACCCTGGCGCGCATGGATCCGACGAAGCGGGCCGCGATCCTCGACGATGCGGCGCGCTTCCTCGACGGGCTCGACGCCGCGCCCTCGGCCGCCCCGGCCGACCAGGGCAGCCTCGCCCTGGCCGCGCCCCGGTCCGACCCCGCCCGCCGGCCGGCCCGGGATACGGCTACCACGGCGTCCAGACGGAAAGGGTGAGGTAGGGGCCGGAATCCTGATCGCCGGCGATTTGCAGACCCGCGGAGACGCGCACGTGGAAGCGACCGAGGGCGAAATCCGTCGCGTGCAGACCGACCGTCCATTTCCGGTAGCCGGTCTCGTCCCCGTAGAAGGCGAATTCCGGTCCGAGATAGGCGTCCCAGTGCCGATAGCCCCAGGCGAGGCGGCCCCAGGCGCTCATGCGGGTGGTGCCGGTGACCAGCGTGGCGGTGAACAGTGTCGCGTCGGTGGGATGGGCCCAGACCTCGCCGTGGAGGCGCAGGCCGAAGCGGGGTGGCAGGGCCCGGGCGCAGCCGCAGCCCGACACCGCCTCCATCGACCCTTCCGGGCCCGCGTAGGCGGCCACGACGCCCCAACCGGGAAACCACTGATAGCCGAGCACGACCGCACCGACCGCGGTGTCGCGCGTGAGGGCGCCCTCGCGGCGGCGCTGGCCGCCGAGGCTCCCCAGGGCCACGAAGCCTTCCCGGTCGACCCGGTCCAGCGCCAGCTTCGCCCCGGTGGTCACGAAGACGGCGGGGCTCGCCTCCAGGCTGCCGAACAGGAGGGTCGAGGCTGGCGAAGATTCCGAGGCCTGTGAGGTTTCCGAGGCCTGTGACGATGCCAAGGTCTGCGAGGATGCCAAGGTCTGCGAGGATGCCGAGACCGGCGTGCCAAGAAGGAAGGCGGCGCAGGCGGCCGGTCCGGCGAACCGCCCGCGCTTCCGCTTGTTCTCGGACAGGGCTGTGGCCGTCGCTCGCACAGGCGTCCCACGTTCGACTCCGATGACGGCCTGATTGTCATGGCGTCGAACATCAATAGCAATCTAAAATATAAAGACTATAATAGTTATCTAGCAGCAGTTGCATTTATCACAGCTCTTCGAGAACAAAACCCGATCAAAATACCTTAGAGAAAGCAGTCCGAACTTTAACAACCTGAAATTGATTGGTGGCGCGTGGGCCGTCGTCTCCGGTACGGCGAACCGTGCAACGGCCGCATTTCACTGCCCTCCCGGCGCGCGGAAGCGCCGCTTGGCCTTGGCGCCCATCTCGGCTACAGCCCGGCTCAGGACCGTCGCCAATGGCCGAGCTTTCTTGTCACCAGCTGCCAGAACTTCCGAGGTTCTCACCGTGCTCGCCGAGCAGGAAGGGGAACGGCTGACCGTCGGCGAGATCGTCGCCGTCCTGAAGGATCGCGCCTTCGCGCTCCTCATCGTGATCCTCGGCCTGCCCAATTGCCTGCCGATGCCGCCGCCGATCCCCCTGGTCTGCGGCCTGCTGCTGCTGCTGGTGGCGATCCAGATCACGGCCGGCATGGCCTCCCCCTGGCTGCCCCGCGCGCTGCTGCGCCGGTCCGTCGCCCGCAGCGACGTCGAGCGGGCCGCCAACCGGGCCGTGCCGCTGCTGCGCCGACTCGAGCACTGGTCGCGCCCACGCATGAGCCTGTTCGAGACCGCCCTCGGCATGCGCGGCGTCGGCCTCATCCTGCTGACCCTGTCGCTGGCCCTGATCGTGGCCGCGCCGATCGTGGGGCAGATCCCCCTCGGCCTCGCCATCTGCCTCGTCGGCCTCGGCCTCGTCGAGCGGGACGGCGTCGTGGTCCTGGGCGGCCTCGCCATCGGGGCGGTGGGCGTCCTGCTCAATGCCGGCTTCGTCTACGCCATCATCTCCGGCCTCATGAGCCTGTTCAACCTCTGACGGCGTGCCGCGCTGCGGGCCGACGCGCCCCGAGCGACCCTTCGCGGGTCAGGCCTCGAGATGGCGCGCCCGCACCAGCCGGCGGACCAGGCCGCCCCGGCGCCCGATCAGCATCGACACCAGGTAGAAGCCGCCCGCCGCGAGCACGATCGCGGGCCCGGTCGGGAGATCGGCCTGGTAGGACACGCTGAGACCGACCACGCTCGACAACATCGCGATCAGGATCGAGACCGGGATCATGCCCGAGAGGTCCGCCGCCCAAAACCGTGCCGTGATCGCCGGCAGCAGCATCAGCCCCACCGCCAGCAGCGTGCCGAGGGCCTGGAAGCCGCCGACGAGGTTCATCACCACGAGGCCGAGGAAGGCGTAGTGCACCGGGCCGCCGGCCCGGCTCACCGTGCGCAGGAACAGCGGGTCGACGCATTCCATCACCAGGGGCCGGTAGATCGCCGCCAGCCCGAACAGCGTCACGGTGGCGATGCCGCCCAGGAGCCAGAGGGCCGGATCGTCGAGGGCGAGGACGCTGCCGAACAGGATGTGCAGCAGGTCGATCTGCGAGCCGCGCAGGGAGACCAGCAGGACGCCGCCGGCCAGCGAGATCAGGTAGAAGGCCGCGAGGCTCGCATCCTCCTTGATCACGGTGGAGCGGGTGACGAGCCCCGCCATCAGCGCCACCGCGAGGCCGGCCACGAGGCCGCCCAGGGTCATGGCCGGCAGGGACAGCCCCGCAACCAGGAAGCCCACCGCCGCCCCGGGCAGGATCGCGTGGCTCATGGCGTCGCTCATCAGGCTCATGCGTCGCAGCATCAGGAACACGCCGACGGGCGGGGCCGAGAGCGACAGGGCGAGGCAGCCGACCAGGGCCCGGCGCATGAAGCCGAATTCGAGGAAGGGACCGAACAGGAGGTCGATCACGCGGCATGCCCCCGGTCGCGCGCCACCCCGTGGCCGTGGTCGCGCGGATGCGCGGGGCGCCGGTCGGCGCCGTGGTCATGACCCTGACCGTGGTCATGACCGTGATCATGGCTGTGGTCGTGATCATGGTCGTGGTCATGACCATGCCCGTGGGATGGGCCCGGCGCTTCGTGCCGGCCGCAGACCGCGGCATCCTCGTCCCAGGCCTCCGACAGGCTCTGGGCACGGGCGAGGTTCTGGGGCGTGAGCACCCGCTCGGTCGGTCCCCAGGCCACGCTCTCCCGCGCGAGCAGGAGCGTGTGCGGGAAGTGGCTCCGCACCTGTCCGAGATCGTGAAGGGCGGCCACGATGGTGCGTCCCTGCCCGTGCCAGGCGCGGACCAGGGCCAGGAGGTCGGCCGTGGTGCGTCCGTCGACCCCCGTGAAGGGCTCGTCGAGGAGGAGGACGCGGGCCTCCTGCACGATCAGGCGCGCGAACAGGGCGCGCTGGAACTGGCCGCCCGACAGGGTGCCGATCAGGCGCGTCTCGAATCCGGCGAGGCCGACGGCGGCGAGGGCGTCCAGCAGCGTCGCCCGATGCCGACGCGCGCTCCGCCAGGGACCGAGGCGCCGCCACAGGCCCATGGCCACGAGATCCAGGACGCTGAGGGGAAAGCTGCGGTCGATCTCCGCCGCCTGCGGCAGGTAGGCGATGGCCTCATCCAGGCCCGGACGGGCGATCCGGCCCTCGAGACAGGGGATCTCGCCGACGATGCCCTTCAGGAGGGTCGACTTGCCGGCCCCGTTCGGCCCGACCAACGCGAGGAGGGCCCCGGGTGGAATGACTCCGTCGAGGTGATGCACCGCCGGGTGGCGGTCGTAGCCCAGGGTCAGCCCATGGAGCGTGATGGCGCCGGGCAGATCACAACTCATGATCAGGACTCATCGGGAAGCCCACAGGATGGCGGCCCAGAGCAAGAGGGTCAGGACCAGCGCCACCGCGAAGCGCAGGGACGCGCCGGCCTGGAACAGCGAGCGGCGGAGGGAGGCGGGGGGGCGCGGGTCTCGAGTCACGGAGGGATCATTTGCCCGAACGGGAGCGCCGGCTTATGTTGGCGGTGATACACTGTAACACTCGGGCAGTTCAACGGGCCGGGTTCACGGGGCAGATCATGCACGACCATGCGGCGACGCATGACCACGGCTGCGGCGGGGCGGAGGAAGCGATCGCCCGGGCGGAGCGCTTGTGTCGCGAGCGCGACCTGCAATTCACCCGCCTGCGTCGCGACGTGCTGGCGGCCGTGGCGGGGCAGACGCGGCCGATGGGCGCCTACGACATCGCCGAGGCCCTGAGCGAGCCGGGACGGCGCGTGGCCGCGGTCTCGGTCTACCGCGCCCTGGATTTCCTCACCGAGCACGGGCTGGTACACCGGATCGCCAGCCGCAACGCCTTCGTGTCCTGCGGGCATTCCCACACCGACGGCGCCGGCCTCGTCTTCCTGATCTGCCGGAACTGCGGCACCATCGACGAGACCACCTCTCCGGAAGTGGAGGATCAGCTCGGCCGCACCCTGGCCAAGGCCGGCTTCAAGCCGACGAGCCGCATCCTCGAGGTCGAGGGCGAGTGCGGCGCCTGCCTCGGCCGGTCCAGCACGGACTGAGCGGACGCGTCCGCTGCCCCGGCCCGAGCCGCCCTCCGGCTCGGGCCGGGGTGCTCAGCACGCGTTCTTGTAGGCGCGCGGTGAGACCACGGTCATGAGCATGATCCGCAGGTCGAACCAGATCGACCAGTTGTCGATGTAGTGCAGGTCGTGCTGGACTCGCCGCTCCATGTCGAGATCGGTGAGGGTTTCGCCCCGGAGGCCGTTCACCTGCGCCCAGCCGGTGATGCCCGGCATCACGTTGTGACGTCGCGCGTAGAGGGCGATACGGTTCTCGAAGCTGCGATCATGCGCCAGGGCATGGGGGCGCGGCCCCACCAGGGACATCTCGCCGAGCACCACGTTGATGAGCTGAGGCAACTCGTCGATGTTCGAGCGCCGCAGCACGCGGCCGATCGGCGTGATGCGGCTGTCGTTGCGGGTCGCCTGCTTGAAGACCGCTTCCTGCTCGGCCTTCATGCTGCGGAACTTGAAGACGCCGAAGGGCTGCTGGTTGAAGCCGTAGCGCCTCTGCCGGAAGAACACCGGACCCGGGCTGTCGAGCTTGATCAGCGCCGCCACCACGAGGAAGAGCGGGCTCAGCAGCACCAGGGCGACCAGGGCCAGGGTGAGGTCCAGGCTGCGCTTCAGGAACAGCTCGCCGGCCTGCAGCGGGCGACGCCCGATATTGATGCCCGACAGGCGGCCGACCCGGGCGAGGGTGAGGTCCGGAAAGCGGTCCATCACCGCGCCGGGACGCAGGTGAAGCGCCGCCGGCACCCTCAGGAAGGCGTCGATGCAGCGCTCGATGTCCGAGGCGTCCGACCAGGGCAGGAGGATGAAGACGTCGTCCGGGCGCAGGAAGCGCACCACCGAGACCGCAAGATCGAGATCCTCCGACATCTGGGCCTGCCGGGCGGCCGCGTCGCCGGTCGGGTCGAGCCGGCGCAGATAGCTCGTGCCGATCACCCGCAGGCCGAGGGCCTCGGGGTCGTTATGGGCCTCGAACCGCGCGATATCCTCCTCGTAGCCGACGAGATGGATCCGGTTGGTGTTGCCCGATGTCGGTGTCGCCGCGCTGCGGACGAGGCGCAGCATCGTCGCGCGGGCCAGCAGCATCGCCGGGAGTCCGCCGGCGAACATCCCCAGGGACACGAGGCGCGAATACTCATGGGTGGTCTTCGTCGCGAAGCCGATCAGCAGCACGATGGCCCAGGCCCCGATCCAGACCGTCGTCGCCCGCCGCAGGTGCGGCCTGCGGGTGAGCAGCGTCTCGATGTTGTAGTCCTCGCGGACGAGGTTCGTCAGCAGCACGAACAGGGCGACCAGGGCGGCAAGCTCGAAGCTGCCACTGTGGCCCGCGAACGGCTCGCTGCCCGCGAAGGCCGTCCGGTAGGCGAGATCGATGCCCGCGGCGACGCTGAAGATGACGAGGATGTCGGCGATGGCGGTCGCGGCCGAGAGCCCGACCCGAAAGGCGGTGCGGCTGCGTCGTGGGAGAAGCGCTGCCCAGACGCCGTGACGCGCACGAAACACCGGAAGCTTCTCGAGAGCGGCTGGGATTCGGTCATGAAACATCTGGAGCGCTCTGTCCCGTCCTGATGCAAAGACTGTCCGACACTGAACCAAATCACGAATCGGGCATGGATGCCGAGGGTATCGGTGCAAGACGTGGGCCTGAAGACACCGGGCTGACGACGCGGGCCTGACGTCCGTTGCTCGGGTCCGACGGCGCGGCACGGGTCCGTAACCGCGACGGGGCCGCGCCGTCGACGACGTGTTTCGAAAGGGAGCGCGTCTTGCTGGCCCTTGAGATGCCGTCCCGCGATCGTTCCGATCCGTTCGGTCGCGCACACCGCCCCACAACGTCGGTTCGGCCGATAGGGTTGCGTCCGGAGTTCCGTTCGACCGGGAGCGATCGAGCGCACGGGGTCGCTCGTCTCGATCCCGGCTCCGGACTGGCCCGGCTCCGGACTGGCCCGGCTCCGGACGGGTCCCGACGGAACGATGGCTGCCGCGACGGCCGCGGCATCACGCACGGCGCGGCGTTCCAGCCGCGCCTCGGCAGGGTCTGTGACGTCTCGGCCCGGGCCACATCACGCCGGGTCGGCGCGAATCAAGCGGCGGCGTTCGAATCGGGCCGTGCGACGGTCTGGATCGTCTCGAAACCCTCGAATTGCGGATGGCCCAGGTAGAGGGGCTTGGTCGACGGCACGCGGCCATGCGCTTTCCGGAACTGCTCCGACCGGGTCCAGGCCTCGAAATCCGCCTTGGACGACCAGATGGTGTGGGAGGCATACAGGACGTGGTCCTCGGCTTCAGGACCGCGCAGGAGATGGAACTCGACGAAGCCCGGCATCTCTCCGAGATGACTGTCGCGGCCGAGCCAAACCTGTTCGAAGTCTTCCGTCGCGTCCTTGACGACTTTGAAGCGATTCATTGCGATATACATGATCCACCTGGGTTTTTCGGCGTCTCGGACGATCCCGTGCGACACCTTAAACCTGGGACGTCGGGACACGAAAGCCATCCGGTGCGGCGGATGCGCCGCGCCCCGCCTGGCACGCAGCGCCCGAGGAAAGCCGGGCTGCCTCATGGTTCATCCGGCATTCGGACCCGTCGGCGCGTTCGCAGTGCAGCGAAACTCGTGAGGGACGGTTACAACGTCACGCTTGCAATCCGTGCCAGCTTTGTGGTCAAGCTGTCAGAACGGTCACCTCCGATGCTCATGCGGAGTAAACATCTAGTGGCGTTTGACTGCAGACAAGGATAGTCTCTATCGCCACGTTCAATCCTTGATCGACTGCCTTGGTTTCCTGGCGAATGAACTTAAGGAATCCTGCACGCCTTCGTACGAAAGCGCTCCAACCTCATCGTCCCCGGGTCTGGTCCGGGCGGGGGCCGAAAATTTCTATAGGGACTGAATCGAGAGATGATGCCTAAGCAGACTACCGACGTCGATCGCCTCGTCGGATTGAGGATCACCGCTTTGCGCAAGGCGCGCGGCCTGAGCCAGACCGCGCTCGGAACCGCCGTGGGCGTGACCTTCCAGCAGGTTCAGAAGTACGAGAAGGGGCAGAACCGCGTCGGGGCCGGGCGCCTGCGCGAGATCGCCCGTCTCCTCGAGGTCCCGGTCTCGGCCTTCTTCGAGGAAGACGAGGTCGGCGGGACCCAGTCCGACGTCTTCGGCTTCCTCAGCGCGCAGGGCGCCATCGAGCTGCTGCGGGCCTACGCGCTGATCGAGGACGACCAGCTGCGCCGCGACGTGCTCGCCATCGTGCGCACGGCCGCCAAGATGGGCAAGCAGGCACCCGCCGAGCCCGCCGCCGCCAGCTAGGGGCTCGCCGGGCCCCTAACCGATCCAGTGGAAGAAGCTGCCGGTCACCGGGCCGCGCCGGTGTCCGGCGAGGCCGAGGGGCACCCCTTCCGCATCGGTCACCGCCGCGAGCCCCGTCTCGGGCGTCGGCGGCGCACTCGTCTCGCTGGCATAGTGGAACTCGTGCCCGACGAGCCGTGCGCCCGTGCCCCCGAGGGGGCCCTCGGCCAGCAACGTCGCGACGCGGTAGCCCAGGTGCAGGCGGCGGGTCCTGTAGGAGGTCGCCACCGGCAACAGGCCGGCCATGGCATGGGTGACGCCCTCCGCATCCTCCAGGCTCTCGCCCAGGACCATGTAGCCGCCGCACTCCCCGTGCACCGGCTTCGCCCGCGCGAAATCCCGTAATCCGTCGAGGAAGCGCCGCGCCTGCGACAGGGCGCCGGCATGGAGCTCGGGGTAGCCGCCGGGCAGCCAGCCGGCATCGCAATCGGCCGGGGGCGGCTCGTCGGCCAGGGGCGAGAACGGCACGAGTTCGGCCCCCGCCGCCTGCCAGCCCGCCGCCATGTGCGGGTACAGGAACGAGAAGGCCGCATCCGACGCGATGGCGATGCGCTGGCCCGGCGGCCGGGGCAGGATGCCGGCGCCCGGGGCGGGCGCCGCGCCCGCCGCGACGGCTAGGATCGCGTCGAGGTCGAGGCCGGCCTCGGCGAGGTCGGCGAGCCGGTCGAGGCGGGCCTCGAGGTCGTTGGTCTCGCGGGCCTGGACGAGGCCGAGATGGCGCTCCGGCAGGACGAGGGTCGCATCCCGCATCAGCGCCCCGAGCACCGGCATGCCGATGCGGCTCAGGCCCGTCTCCACGAGGCGGCGGTGGCGGGCACTCGCGACCTTGTTGAGGATCACCCCGGCGATGCGGATGCGCGGATCGTAGGCCCGACACCCCAGGGCGAGGGCGGCGGCCGATTGCGCGGCGCCGGAAACGTCGAGGACGAGGATCACCGGCCAGCCGTAGCGCGCGGCGATGTCGGCATTGGCGCCCGTGCGCCCCTCCGGCGCCACGATGCCGTCGAACAGCCCCATCGAGCCCTCCGCGACCACCAGGTCGGCGCCCGTGGCCGAGAGGGCCGCCACGGCGTCGAGCATCGGCTCCGGCATGGCGAAGCTGTCGAGGTTGAAGCTCGGATGGCCGGTGGCCGCCTGGTGGAAGGCCGGATCGATGTAGTCCGGCCCGCACTTGGCGCCGCGCACGGCCAGGCCCCGCCGGGCGAGCGCCCGCATCAGCGCCAGGGTCACGGTGGTCTTGCCCGAGCTGGAACGCGGCGCGGCAACGAGGAGACCGGGTACGCTCACGATCGGTCTCCGTTCGCCCGCGCGGTCCGCACGGTCTCGCCCGTCGGCCGGAAGCGCCGGTCGTAATCGGTGGAGTAGAGGGCGCTCTCCCGGAACTCGGCGGGATCGAGGGCGGGGCCGACCAGGATCAGAGCCGTGCGCTCCAGGCCGGCCTCGGCCACCTGGCCCGCGATCGTCGCCAGGGTTCCGCTGAGCACCCGCTCGTCGGGCCAGGTGGCGCGGAACACCACCGCGACGGGGCAGTCCGCGCCGTAGAACGGCGTCAGCTCCGTGACCACCGCGTCGATGACGTGGATCGACAGGTGGAGGGCGAGGGTGGCGCCGGTGCCCGCGAAGGCCGCCAGGGTCTCGCGCTCCGGCATGGCGCTGGCGCGCCCGGAGGTCCGGGTCAGGACCACGGACTGGGCGAGGCCCGGCACGGTGAGTTCGCGCTGCAGGAGCGCGGCGGCGGCGGCGAAGGACGGCACGCCCGGCGTCACCGTGAAGGGGATGCCCGCCTGCGTGAGGCGGCGGGTCTGCTCGGCCAGCGCGCTCCAGATCGAGAGGTCGCCCGAGTGCAGGCGCGCCACGTCCTGGCCCGCCGCGTGGGCGGTCGCGCATTCGGCCACGATAGCCTCGAGGTCGAGGGGCGCCGTGTCGACGATGCGGGCGCCCGGCGGGCACCAGCCCAGGATCTCGGGCGCGACGAGGGACCCGGCATGCAGGCAGACGGGGCAGCGCGCGATGAGGTCGCGGCCGCGGACGGTGATGAGGTCGGCGGCGCCCGGACCGGCGCCGATGAAGTGGACTGTCATGGATCCTGCGTGACGGATTGTGCGCGAAGCGCAAGGGCGCAGGTCGCCCCGGCGCTGGCGATTCGCCGCAGCAGCAGCGTCGCACCCGGGCCGGCGGCGGCCAGGGCCGCGGCCTCCGCCACCGAGCCGATCCGGCGCGAGGCCTCGATCCGGTGCGAGCGGGTCGGCACGTCGGCGTCCACGGCGATCAGCGCCTCGGGCGGGACGGCGTCCAGGGGACATCCGAGCGTCTCGGCGGCGGCGCGGATCGCCGGCTCGCCGGCGCGGTCGCCGGCGGTGGCGAGGCGGGCGAGGCGGGCGCGCGGCAGGCCGGCCGCGTCGCAGGCCTGCGCGACCAGGGCGAGGATCTCGGCCGGCGGTGTCGCGTGGCGAAACCCGATTCCGGCGACGATGTCGGCGCCGCCGGGCCCGGCCGGAACCGGCCCATCCGGCCTCATGCCTTCACCCAGGCCCACTGCGTCACCGGCATCGCCCCGCGCCAGCCGTGCAGGTGCCCGACCGGATCCGCATGGGCGACCGTCAGGCGCTTGAGGCTCCCGCCCCGCTGCGCGAAGGCGGCGAGCAGCACGGCCTCGCCCTCCAGGGTCACCACGTTGGCGACGAGGCGCCCGCCCGGGGACAGGGCCGCGACGGCCGCGTCGAGGAGGCCCGGCGCGGTGACGCCGCCGCCGATGAAGACGGTGTCGGGGGCCGGCAGGCCGGCCAGCGCCGCGGGGGCCGGGCCCTCCACCACGCGCAGGTCCGGTACGCCGAGGCGGGCCGCGTTGCGGGCGATGCGGGCGGCCCGGGCCGGGTTGCCCTCGACGGCGATGGCCCGGAGGCTCGGGTGGCGCAGCATCCACTCGATGGAGATCGAGCCGGCCCCGGCGCCGATGTCCCACAGGGTCTGGCCGGCGCGGGGGCGCAGGGCCGCCAGCGTCACCGCCCGGATGTCGGCCTTGGTCAGCTGGCCGTCATGGTCGAACCAGGCATCGTCGAGGCCGGGGCTCAAGCTGACGACCTGCGCCGCGGCCGTCCCGACGACCGCGATTCCGAGGGTGTTGAGCGGGTCGATCCCGGCGAGGTCGAAGCTCTCGGCCGTCGCGCTGCGCCGGCGCTCGCGCGGGCCCCCCATGGCTTCCAGCACGGTGAGGCGGGACGCGCCGAGGCCGCGCTCGACCAGGAGCGCGGCGACCGCGGCCGGCGTGGTCTCGTCCCAGGTCAGGACCAGGAGGCGGGCACCGGGCTGCAGATGCGGGATCAGGCGGGGCAGCGCCCGGCCGTGCAGGGTGAGGCAGCCTGTCTCCGCCAGGGGCCAGCCGAGGCGGGCGCAGGCGAGGCTGAAGGCGGAGGGCTGGGCGAAGACCCGCAGCTCCGCGGCCGGGACGAGGCGGGCGATCTCGGCGCCGATGCCGTAGTGGAAGGGATCGCCGGTCGCCAGGATGCAGGTGGGGGTCCCGCGCCGGGCGAGGAGGCCCGGATAGGCGTCCGCGATCGGGCTCGGCCAGATCCGCGTCTCGGCCGCCAGCGGCCCGGCCAGCGCCAGGTGACGGCGTCCGCCATAGACGAGGCGCGCGCCGTCCAGGGCGGCGGCGGCGGCGGGGCTCAGGCCGGCGCGTCCGTCCTCGCCGATGCCCACGATGGTGAGCCAGGGGGCGGGGGCCGCCGCGGTGGACACGGTGTCACCGGTCATGGAGAACGGCCCCGAGGGTGGGGGGAGCATGCGGATACTGATCCTGGGCGGCACCGGCGAGGCGAGCGCCCTGGTGCGCGGGCTCCTGGCCATGGGCCGGCGCGACGCCGTCACCCTGTCGCTCGCCGGCCGCACCCGCCAGCCGAAGGCGGAGCCCGTGCCGACGCGGATCGGCGGCTTCGGCGGCGCCGAGGGCCTCGCCGCGTGGCTGGGCCAGGACCGCACCGATCTCGTGATCGACGCGACGCATCCCTTCGCGGCCCGGATGAGCGCCAACGCCGCCGAGGC
Source organism: Methylobacterium sp. Leaf125 (assembly GCF_001423085.1). GTDB lineage: Bacteria > Pseudomonadota > Alphaproteobacteria > Rhizobiales > Beijerinckiaceae > Methylobacterium. The sequence continues at coordinate 865,560 of NZ_LMNU01000001.1, forward strand.
CTGCGCCCGGACGGGGACGCGGCTGCTGGCGATCCGCCGTCCGGCCTGGACGCCGGTGCCCGGCGACCGCTGGACGGAGGTGCCCGACATGGAAGCCGCCGTCCGGGCCCTCGGCCGCGCGCCGCGCCGGGTCTTCCTCACCATCGGCCGGCAGGAGGTCGCGGCCTTCGCCGGCGCGCCGCAGCACGACTACGTCGTGCGGGCCATCGAGGACATCGCCCTGGCGGTGCCGCGCCTCACCGCGATCCAGGCCCGGGGCCCCTTCGACGCGGCGGCCGAGGCGGCGTTCCTGGCCGAGGGGGCGATCGAGATCCTGGTCAGCAAGAATTCCGGAGGCGGCGCCACCTACGGCAAGATCGCCGCCGCGCGGGCCCTGGGCCTGCCGGTCGTGATGGTCGCCCGTCCGGAGAAGCCGGACGTGCCGAGCGTGCCGGACGTCGCGGCCGCCCTCGCGGGGATCGCCGCCCTCTGATCGTCGATCCGGCGGATCGCGGGGGTTGATGGGGCCGGAACGGCCCCCCTTCCCCGCGTGGGAGAGGGCCGGGGTCAGGGGCGTGCCCCATCCGGACACGTCCCAGACCTCACCCTGTCCCTCTCCTGCGAGGAAAGAGGACCCGCGCGCGTCCGAATCCGAAGGGATCGAGCGGCGACGATCCAAGGCCTGCGCCGACCCGCGCATCACGCCGCCGGGACGCTGCGCGGCGTGTAGACGAAGGGTGTCGCGTCGCCGCGCGGAATCAGGCGGGTGGCCGAGGCGCCGATGATCACCATCGTGGCCATGTCGGCCGTCGTCGTGCGCGCCTCGTCGAGGGTGAGGACGCGGATCGCCTCGTCCGGCCGCGAGACGGCGCGGGCGAAGATCACCGGCGTGTCGCCGCGCCGGATCTCGGCGGCCAGGTCGAGAGCCTTGCCGAGCTGCCAGGGCCGGGCGGAGGAGATCGGATTGTAGAGGGAGATCACGAAATCCGCCCGCAGCACCGCCTCCAGCCGGGCGGTGATGACCTCCCAGGGCTTGAGGTTGTCCGAGAGGGACATCGCGCAGAAATCGCCGCCCAGCGGTGCGCCGAGGCGGGCCGCGGCCGCCAGCATCGCGGTGATGCCGGGCTCCACCGTGATGGGGAGCCGGGCCCAGGCCGGATCGCCGGCCTCCACCGCCTCGAACACCGCCGCCGCCATGGCGAACACGCCGGGATCGCCGCCGGAGACCACCGCGACGCGCCGGCCGGAGGCGGCGAGTTCGAGGGCGTGGCGCGCGCGGTCGACCTCGACCCGGTTGTCGCTGGCGTGGCGGACGAGCCCCGGCCGCTCGGGGACGCGGGCGACGTAGGGAATGTAGCCGATGAGGTCCTGCGCCTGGGCCAGGGCCTCCTGGGCAGCCGTCGTCAGCAGGCGCGGATCGCCGGGGCCGAGACCGATGATCGCGACGGACCCGGAATCCGGGGTGGGGCCGCTCACGGCCGGCGTCCCTCGCCGGGCAGCAGCACCATCGAGAAGTAGGGCGCGTCGTCGTCGGGCTTGTCCTTGAGGGCGATCACCCGCTCGCCCGCCATGGTGCCGCGCTCCACATAGACCGCGCGCTCCAGCACGCCGGCCTCGGCCAGCGCCGCCCGCACCTTCGGCAGGTGGCGGCCGAGCTTCATCAGCACGGCGGCGTCGGTGGCACGCAGGCGCTCCACTAGGGCGGCGTGCGACAGGGTGGCGGGCAGCACGGTCAGCACGTCGTCGCCCCAGGTGATGGGGGTGCCGGCCCGGGTCCAGCAGCCGGACATCCCGGTGACGCCGGGCACGACCTCCACGGGGAAGCGGTCCTTCAGGCGCCGCCACAGATGCATGAACGAGCCGTAGAAGAACGGGTCGCCCTCCGACAGGATGGCGACGTCCCGGCCCGCGCCGAGATGGTCGGCGAGGCGACCGGCCGCGTCGTCGTAGAAGGCGGCGAGCGCCGCGACGTAGTCCGGGTGCTCGGGGTGGAGCTCGGTGGTGTAGGGGTAGACCAGGGGGCATTCGCGCCCCGGCTCGGCCGCCAGCACCGCATCCGCGATGGTGCGGGCGTTGCCCCGTCGGCCCTTCTTGCAGAAATGCACCAGCACCGGAGCCCGCTCCAGCACCCGCATGGCGCGGACGGTGAGATAGTCCGGCTCGCCCGGGCCCATGCCGACGCCGTACAGGGTGCCGGTGGTCACCGCCCGCGGGGTCTCGGTCCGCTCCGCCGCATCGGGGGGAAGGCGCTCGCCCGAATCCATCACTCGATCACTCACTCGATCTCTTGCGCGAGCGCGTTGATGGCCGCAGCCGTCATGGCGCTGCCGCCGCGCCGACCATGGACCACGATGAAGGGCACGCGGCCGTCGCGGGCGAGCGCTTCCTTCGACTCGGCGGCGCCGACGAATCCGACAGGAATGCCGATGACGGCGGCGGGGGGCGGCACGCCCTCGTCGAGGAGTTCGAGGAGGCGGAACAGCGAGGTCGGGGCGTTGCCCACCGCCACGACGCTGCCGGGCAGGTGCTCGCGCCAGAGCTCCATCGCGGCGGCCGACCGGGTGGTGTTCATGGCAGCGGCGAGGTCCGGCACGCGCGGATCGCTCAAGGTGCAGATCACCCGGTTGTCGGCGGGCAGCCGAGCCCGCGTGACGCCGTCGGCGACCATGCGGACGTCGCACAGGATCGGCGCGCCGGCCTTCAGGGCCGCCTCGCCGGCTTGGGCGAAGTCGGGCGAGGCCTCCACGTCGCGCGGCAGGTCGGTCATGCCGCAGGCGTGGATCATCCGCACCACGACCCGCTCGGCGGTGCCCTGGAAGCGCGCGAGGTCGGCCTCGGCCCGGATCATCGCGAAGGAGCGGGCATAGATCGCCCCACCGTCACGCAGGTAGTCGAGGCGGGAACTCATGACGGTCGTGGTCCTGGCGGGTGTTCTGGGAAGATCTGGGCGAGGGAATGGGCCGAATCCGCCTTCCTTACGCGCTCCAGCGCGGCCTCGAAAGGGAGGCGCATCGCCGGCAACGCATCGGGCCGCCCGGACAGCACCACGTCGTACTGCCCCTCCCGCCCGACGAGGGTGAGGTCGGCGGCACCCGGATGGGCACAGCCCTTGAGGCAGCCCGAGACATGGGCGCGCAGGCCCTGCGCCGCGAAGGGCCGGAAGACTTCGGCCAACCGAGCGGCGTCGAGCAAGGTCGGTGTCGAGCCGGACGCGCAGGCCGGTGCCCCGGGGCAGGCCGCCACCGCGCCGCGCGGATCGTCGGCCCGCGTCAGGAATCCGGCCGCGGCCAGGGTTTCGCGCGCGATTTCGGCGGCTGCGGCATCGGGGCAGACGAGGAGGAAGCCGCGGGTCGGCGAGAGGCGCAGGTCGGCTGCACCGACGGCGTCCGCCGTCTCGGCGAGACTGTCGAGGGCGTCGGCCGTGCAGCGCCCGAAGGGGGCGTCGACCAGGAGGGCGACGGGGCCATCCGCCCTCGGCGGTGAGGATCGCGGGGCCTCCCGCTCCTGGAAGGAGAGGGGTGGGGTGCGGTGTGCGATCGCTCCGGACAACCCACATACCTCACCCTGTCTCTCTCCCTCTGGAAGAGGGAACCCGCGTTCGGGTCCGATGGGAGTCGGCAGGGCGAGCACGCCCGGGCTCAGGACGGACGCCGCGGCCGGGGCCGGGATGCGCGACAGGGCGAAGCGAGCCGGGATCTCCGCGCGCGCCACGTCGGGGACATCGCGCATCCGGCGTTGTCCGCTCGCCGCCAGCAGGTGCAGGGCCGCCGCCACGACGGTCTCCGCGTCATCGTCGGGCAGGCGCCACCAGGCCGCATCGCCCGCGAGATGCAGGGCCAGGCCGTCCCGGGTGACGACGCCGTGAAGGTCTGCTTCCGCGGTGCCGAGGGTGATGCCCTGGGTGGCCGCCTCGACGGCGACCAGCGCCTTCGGCGGCAGGCCGGGGATTGCCAGCCCGAGCGCCTCGATCCGGCGCGCCAGGGCCGGGACATCGACCGGCCCCGCGGGTTCGAGCCCGGCCAGCGGCGTGGTCAGGGTCAGGCGCTGCGGGCCTCCGTCGTGGCGGACATCCCCGAGTCCGACGGCCGCCAGGGCTTCGGCCAGACCGCAGCGGGTCGCCTCGGTGACGCCGCGGATCTGCAGGTTGGCCCGGGCGGTGACGTCGACATGGCCGTTGCCGAAGCCGCGCGCGCCCGACGCCACCGCCCGGGCCTGGGCCGGGGTGAGGCGCCCGAGGGGCGGGTGGACGCGGGCGAGCAGGCCGTCGCCGGTGGGCATCGGCCGGGCGAGGCTCGGGCACCAGCCGCGCCGGCTCGGCGCCTCGGGGGCGACGCGGCGGGGCGCGTTCATTCCGCCGCCTCGCGCAGCAACGCGTCGGCCGCCCTCTCGTCGGCCGCCATCTCGTCGGCCGCCATGGCGTTGCGCCGGGTGGTCCAGAGGCCGCGTCGGCGGGCTTCGTCGAACCGTTCGAGGATGGCGCGGGCCGCCTCGGGATTGGCTGCCCGCAGGGTTTCGAAGGTCTCGAGATCGGCGATCATCGCGCCGTAGAGCCGATCGAGGTCGGCGTTGGAGACCGCATCCGTCGTGGCGGCGAGGACGAACACCGCGTCGATTCCCTGGGCCAGCTCCTGGGCGCCGCGATAGCCGTGCCGGAGCTGCGCCGCGATCCAGCGCGGATGGGCGAGGCGGCCCCGGATCAGGCGGGCGGCATCCTCGCGGGCGGTGCGGGCCTTCGGGGTCTCGGGCGTGGCGACGTCGAGGCTGTAGAGGGCGGGGCGGGCCCCCGTCAGGGCGGCGGCGGCCGAGAAGCCGCCCATCGCCTCCACGGCGGCGTCGCCGTCGAGGAGATCGCGCTCGGCGACGTCGAAGGCGTGCACGTAGGCATCGGCGCCGGCCACCCGGGCGGCGAAGCCGGCATCCGCCGCCTCGGCCGCGCCGGCATAGGCATGGGAGGTGGCGTCGAGATAGGCCCGCCCGAGGTCGTCGCGGCTGTCCCAGGCGCCGTCGAGGGCGAGCCCGCCCGCCCCGGCACCGTAGCGCCCCGGCGCGGCGCCGTAGACGCGGGCCGGCGCCTCGCCCCGGCGGCGGGCCGCGGCGAGGGGATTCTCGTCGTCCTCCTCCTCGCGGGCGGCCACCGCCTCGGCGGCCCGGGCGAGGAGCGACAGGGTCTCCGGGAAGGTGTCGCGAAAGGCACCCGAGACCCGCACCGTCACGTCGATGCGCGGCCGGTCGAGGAGGGCCAGCGGCAGCACCTCGAAGCCGGTGACCCGGGTCGAGGCATGGTCCCAGACCGGGCGCACGCCCATCAGCGCCAGGGCATGGGCGATGTCCTCGCCGCCGGTGCGCAGGGTCGGCGAGGCCCAGAGGTCCATGACGATCCGGGCCGGGTACTCGCCCTCGTCCTGCAGGTAGCGCAGGACTACGGCGTCGGCGGCCTTGGCCCCGAGGGTGGTGGCGGCCCGGGTCGGCAGGCTGCGCGGGTCGAGGGTGGCGAGGTTGCGCCCCGTCGGCATCACGTCGGTGCGGCCGCGCGACGGCGAGCCGGCGGGACCGGGCGCCACGAAGCGCCCGTCGAGGGCGCGCAGCAGGCCGAGGCGCTCGCCCTCGGCACAGGCCCCTACGGCGGCGGGCGCCTCGGGGGCGGCGCGGCCGAAGACGTGCAGCCCGTCGCGCGCGGTCACCTCCCCGAGGTCGCAGAGATGCGCGTCGAGGGCCGCGAGCGCGTCCGGCATCGGCGTCCCGGCGTCGATCCCGGCGCCGGCGAGCAGCCCGGCCGACAGCGCCTCGTCCAGGATGGTGCGCGCCAGGATCGCGGCGCGGCGCGGGTCGAGGACGCTGGCGGCGGAGTACTCCTCCACGAGTTCGCGCAGGCGTGCCGCGTCGGGGTCGAGCCCCGTCACGCCGGTCTGCGGCGTCAGGTGCCCGAGGGCGACGCCCCCGAGGCGGCGCTTCAGGGGCGCGGCCTCGCCCGGATCGTCGACGATGAAGGGATAGACCACCGGGAGCGCCCCGACGGCGCGGGCCGGCCAGCAATCCGGCGACAGGGCGACGGCCTTGCCCGGCAGCCACTCGGTGGTGCCGTGGGTGCCGAGGTGGATGAGCGCGTCGAATCGGCTGCGCAGGCCGAGATGGAAGGCCAGATAGGCGTGGGTCGGCACCGCGTCGGGGTCGTGATAGGCGGCCTTCCGGTCCTTCGACCGCCCGCGATCCGGCTGCAGGAAGACCGCGAGGCGGCCGCCCTGCGGGGCCACGCTCGCGAAGCGGAAGGCGCCGTTCCGGCAGGCCGGGTCGGCCTCGGGCGGACCCCACTCGGCGTCGAGGGCCGCGCGGGCGGTCTCCGGCAGCGTGCCGAGCCACGCCCGGTAGGCGTCGAGGGCGACCGCGAAGTCCCGGGGACCGCGCGTCAGCGCCCGCATCAGCGCCTCGGGCTCGGGCAGCGCGCCGACGCCGTAGCCGGCCTGCCGCAGGTCCGCGACGATCGCGCGCGCGCTTTCGGGCGTATCGAGCCCGACGGCGAATCCCGCGCGGCCGCCGCGGGCGGGGTAATCCGAGAGCACCAGGGCGAGGCGGCGCTCGGCCCGGGGCAGCCGGGCGAGGCGGATCCAGGCGGCGGCGCGCTCGGCCAGGGCCGCGATGCCCTCCGCGTGCGGCACGGCCCGTCGCTCGGCGAAGCCCTCGGTTTCCGGACCCTCCTCCTTGAACGAGATCGGAAAGCCCGAGAGCCGGCCGTCGAATTCCGGCAGGGCGACCTGCATGGCGAGGTCGGCTGCACCCATGCCTCGGGTGGAGGCGGTCCAGGCGTCCCGCGCCGCACCGATGCTGAAGGCCTGGAGGACCGGGCAATCGGCGGTATCGAGGACGAAACCTGCATCCTCCCGGGCCGAGAAGGCGGTGGCGGCGATGACGATGGCGGGCCGGTGCGCGGCGATGGCGGCCCGCAAGGGCGCGGTCGCGGCGGGGTCCTTCAGGCTCGACACCGCCACGGCCAGCACCGCGAGGCCGCGCGCCTGGAGCGCGGCGCCCAACGCGGCGATCGGCGCGGTATCACCGGAGAGCACGCTGGACCGGTAGACCACCAGCAGCGCCAGGGGCGCCTCCGCCGGGGCGGTCCGGAACGGCCGTCCGGCGGCGAGCGCCTGGTCGTCCGCGACGGGGCCGCAGCCCGGGCAGCAGACGAAGCCGCGGGGCAGGGGCAGCGGCGGTTCGACCGGCCCGGCATAGCCGATCGCGACGGCCAGGCGTCCGATCAGGCGGCGTAGGTTTGCCGCGCCCCCGGCGCGGAAATAGGCGTCGAAGTCGGAGGCGAGCTCCGGCTTCGTGGAATAGGCGTCGAGGCGTGGGTCGGGCCGGTCGTCGCCCGGCAGCACCACGAGGGCGACCCCGGCGGCGCGGGCGGCCGCGCTGGCGCGCTCGATCCCGTAGCGCCAGTAATCGAGCCCGCCGAGGCAGCGGATCACCACGATCCGCGCCCGGGCGATCACCGACTCGACGTAGAGGTCGACCGACATCGGGTGGCGGAGCTTGGCGAGCTTGGCGAGCCGCAGGGTCGGGGCCGCGTCCGAGGCTGCCGGAAACACCGCCGCGTAGGCCCCGGCCATGCCGAACAGGTCGGAATCCGTGAAGGAGAGGAAGACGATGTCGCCCGGCGCCTGACCGAGATCGATCGCGGCTTCGCCCTCGTCGAGGGAGACCGTATCGATGCGGATCAGGTGCATGGCGGGCGCTTATCCCGCCAGGGCGGCGGCGACGGCGCCCTGGTCGAAGCCCTTGAGGCCGATCACCACGAGGCGGCCGTCGCGGGGCTCGCTGGACTTCCAGGGGCGGTCGTAATGGTGGGCGATGCGGGCGCCGACGCCCTGGACCACGAGGCGCATCGGCTTGCCGGTGACCTCGGCGAAGCCCTTGATGCGCAGCACGCCCTCGGTCTCGGCGGCGCGGGCGACGCGAAGCGCCAGGTCCTCGGCGGAGGCCGTGGCCGCCACGGGCAGCGCCACCGAATCGAAGTCGTCGTGGTCGTGGTCCTCGCCGTCGCCGTGGTGGGAGGGACGCGCGTCGAGGTCGTCCTCGGCCGCCGCCTGGATTCCCAGAATCACGCGCGGGTCGAGGCGGCCGTGCTCGGCCTCCACCATCTTCACCGCGCGGGGCAGGTGTTCGGTGACCTCGGCGCGGACCTTGGCGCGCCCGGCCTCGTCGAGGAGGTCGGCCTTGTTCATCACCACGAGGTCGGCGCAGAGGAGCTGGTCCTCGAACACTTCTTCCAGCGGATTGTCGTGGTCGACGCTGGCGTCGTCCGCGCGCTGGGCGGCCAGCGCCGCCGGGTCGTCGGCGAAGAAGCCCGCGGCCACGGCGGGGCCGTCGATGACCGCGACCACGCCGTCCACCGTCACCCGCGAGCGGATCGCCGGCCACTGGAAGGCCTGGACTAGGGGCTTCGGCAGGGCGAGGCCCGAGGTCTCGATCAGGATGTGCTCGGGCGGATCGGCCCGGTCGAGGAGCTTGTTCAGGGCCGGCACGAAGTCGTCGGCCACGGTGCAGCAGATGCAGCCGTTGGCGAGCTCGACGATGTCCTCGTCGCCGCAGCCCTCAATGCCGCAGGCGGCCAGGAACGAGCCGTCGAAGCCGATGTCGCCGAACTCGTTGACGATGATGGCGAGGCGCCGGCCGCCGGCGTTCTCCACGAGGTGGCGCACCAGGGTGGTCTTGCCGGCCCCGAGGAAGCCCGTGACGATGGTGCAGGGGATCTTGGCGACGAGGGTCATTCGGCGGCGTCCGTGATGCGGGGCGCCGCGAGCGGCGGCAGAGGAGCGGGGAACGGCGGGATGCGGGCGACGACGCCCTTGCGGAATTCCTGGGGCCGCGCCTTCCACGGCACGATGCCGTCGGCTGTCTCGGCGTAGAGCGCGACGCCGTCCAGGATGGTGCCGGCGGAGGCGACCGGGTCGAGGTCGCCGTAGACGTAGGTCCAGCGGCCTTGCGAGGCGACCGCCACGGTGCAGGGGCGCTTGCAGACCGAGAGGCATTCGACGCTCTCGACCGTGATGCCAGGGTGGGCCCCGGTGCTCACGGCCTCCTGGAGCGCCGCCAGCAGGCGGGCGCCGGCGCGGGGCTCCGCCGTATCGCCGGCCGCCCGGCAGGTGGCGCAGACGTAGAGGGTGACGGGCGCAGCCTCAGGCATGGGTCGGCCGGGTTCGGCCGAAGAGGCCCCAGGCCCAGCCATAGGCCAGCCCGATCACCGCCCAGAACACGAAGGCGATGCCGAGCGAGCGCGCGGCGAACTGCGCGGCGTACGAGGCCGGCAGGTTCGAGGCGGCGTGGCTCGCCTCCGGCGCCCCGGCAAGATGGGGCGCCACGAGGAGCACGAGGCCGCCCGCGATGGTGATCGGCGCCCGCCGGATCGCGATGAGGTAGAGGCCCATGGCGGTGGCCGCGGCGGTCATCACCCACCAGAACTGGCGGTCGGCCAACGGCGCGGCCTCCATGCCGGGGAGTTCCGGGGCCAGGCCGAGGGCCGGGGCCAGCGCCACGGCGAGGAAGCCCCCGATGGCGAAGCGCAGGCCGGCCTCGGGGCTGGGCTCGCGGTGGCAGGCGAGGAGCACGGCGCCGAGCAGGAGCGCGTAGCCGACGCCGCCCACCAGGGTGGCCAGGGCCGTGAAGGCCATGCGCGGCAGGCCGGGGCCCGGCTGCCAGTCGGGCGCGACTTCGCCGCCCGCCACCGAGGGATCCTTGGTGCCGTGATCGTGACCGCCGTGGACGCGGACGATCAGGGCGGCGGGGGTCGGCCGGACGGGGGTGGCGGAGGCCTGCGTCTCGTAGCGCTCGGCCGCGATGATGAGCGGCGAGGTGAGCGCGAGCTGCAGGCCCGTCGCGACGACAGCCGCGAGGAAGCCGGCGACCAGGGCCGCCGACACGAGCCGGATGATCATGGGCGGTTCTGCCTTAAGCGGAGGCGCTCAGTGGCAGGGGAAGTTCTGGCTGTGCCGGAAGTCGTGCGCCGCGTTGTGCAGCGCCATCGCCGGGGCGAAGCCGGCCATGAACACGAGGCCGAGGCCGAGGAAGGCGGCCACGAGTACGGCGCCGAGGCGCTCGTTGGTGCGGGTGCCGGTCAGGACGAGGGTGTTGGTCGACATCGGGTACATCTCCTGGCCACCCCGCCGGCGGCCGTCAAGGATGGGGCGTGGACGGCAGGTCCACTTTCGACGGCAGGTCTCCTGGCTCGCGGGTCGCTGGTCCTGCCGCCTTCCCGGATCGCTCCAGTGGCTGATGGCAGTCCCGTCTCCGCTCACAGTTGCGGGGGCAGCCGCGGTTTCAGGGTCGCCCCCTCACCGCATTCCCTTTTCACCCCGTCGCCGGGGCACCGTCCGATCCTCGCTTCTACGCGGTTGCCGATCCGCTGACAACGCGGCCCGGGCGGGTTTCCCGCCTTTGACCTCGGACCTCGATATCGGGCACAGCATGCCCCATGCCGCATCCTCCACCCCGAATGATCCTCGTGCTCGGCGGCGCGCGCTCGGGCAAGAGCGCCCATGCCGAGGCGCTGATCGAGGCCCAGCCTCGACCCTGGCTCTACCTCGCCACCGCCCAGGCCTGGGACGACGAGATGCGGGAGCGCATCGCGCTCCACCGCGCCCGCCGCCCGGAGGGCTGGATCACGCAGGACGTGCCGATCGCCCTGGCCGAGGCGGTCGCCGCCGCGACTGGGCCGGTGCTGGTCGATTGCCTCACCCTCTGGCTCACCAACCTCATCCTGGCCGAGGCCGACCTCGAGGCTGCCACCGCCGCGCTGCTCGCGGCCTGTGCGGCGGCCCCCGGCCCGGTGGTCCTGGTCGGCAACGAGGTCGGCCTCGGGATCGTGCCGGACAACGCCCTCGCGCGCCGCTTCCGCGACGCCGCCGGGCGCCTGCACCAGCGCCTCGCGGCCCAGGCGGACCGCGTCGTCCTCACGGTGGCGGGTCTGCCGATGATCGTGAAACCCCAACCCGGAGCCACCCCATGACGGACGCCGAGACCGAGGCCGCGCGGCACCGCGAGAAGATGGAGAAGCGCAAGGCCGTCCAGGACGCCGAGGTGGCGGAGAAGACTATCGAGAAGGGGCTCCTCATCGTCAATACCGGTCCCGGAAAGGGCAAGACCACGGCGGCCCTCGGGCTGATGCTGCGGGCCCTCGGCCATGGCTGGCGCGTCGGCGTGGTGCAGTTCATCAAGGGCGCCTGGGACACCGGCGAGAAGCACGCCCTCAAGGCTTTCGGCGATCGGATCGATTGGCACACGCTCGGCGAGGGCTTCACCTGGGAGACCCAGGACAAGGCCCGCGACATCGCCGCCGCCGAGCATGCCTGGGCCAAGGCTCTCGACCTCATGGCCGATCCGACGATCCGCCTCGTTGTGCTGGACGAGCTCAACATCGCGCTGCGCTACGACTACCTCGATCTCGACGCCGTGGTGGCGGCCTTCCGGGCGCGCCGACCGGATCTCCACGTCATCGTCACCGGCCGCAACGCCAAGCCGGCCCTGATCGAGGCCGCCGACCTCGTCACCGAGATGGGCAGCGTGAAGCACCACTTCGCCGCCGGGGTGAAGGCGCAGGCGGGGATCGAGTTCTGATGCGGGCGGCCATCGTGGCGGTCGCGCTGTCCACTGTCATGGGAGCGCCCGGACTCCGGGCCGACCCGGCCGGGCCGTGGCCCGCCACCTATCTGGGCCGCGTCGAGGCCCTGGCCGTGGTGGAGGGGCTGAACGCCCGGCTGCTCGCCAGCCGCTCCGCCACCGCGATCCTCGAAGGCTGGTGCGCCGAGCACGGCATGGCCGCGACCCCCCGGCTCGCGGCGAACCTGCAGCGCGGCGCGGACAAGCCGGCCTCGGAGGAGACGCGCCGGCGCCTGAATGCCGGGCCCGACACGCTCCTGCGCTACCGTCAGGTGAAGCTCGCCTGCGGCGACCACGTCCTGTCCGAGGCGGACAACTGGTACGTGCCCGAGCGCCTGACCCCGGAGATGAACCGCCTTCTCGAGACCACGGACACGCCGTTCGGCCGGGCGGTCCAGGCCCTCGGCACGACGCGGCAGACCATCGGTGCCGAGCTCCTGTGGCAGCCCCTGCCGCACGGGTGGGACCAGGCGCCGCCCCCGGCGGCGACCTGCGGCGACCTCGCTATCCCGGACCATCTGTTCCGGCATCGGGCCGTGCTGTTCACGGCGGAGCGCGTACCCTTCGCGGAGGTGGTCGAGACCTACGGGGCCGCCATCCTGGCCTTTCATCGCGCCGGGCGCCCCGTCGATCCGGCCTGCGCGACGTCCCCGTCGGGGCGGCCACAGCCATGACCCGCGCCCTCATGATCCAGGGCACCGGCTCGGATGTCGGCAAGTCGCTGATCGTCGCCGGGCTGTGCCGGGTCTTCGCCCGGCGCGGGCTCGCCGTGCGGCCGTTCAAGCCGCAGAACATGTCGAACAACGCCGCCGTCACGGCCGATGGCGGCGAGATCGGGCGGGCCCAGGCCTTGCAGGCGCGGGCGGCCGGCGTGGCGCTCTCGGTGCACATGAACCCGGTGCTGCTGAAGCCTCAGAGCGAGACCGGCAGCCAGGTCGTGGTCCAGGGCCGCATGGTCGGCACCGCCAAGGCGCGGGACTACCAGGCCTGGAAACCGCGCCTCCTCGCCTCGGTCCTGGAGAGCTTCGCGTATCTGAAGGCCGAGGCCGACCTCGTGGTGGTCGAGGGGGCGGGCTCGGCCTCCGAGGTCAACCTGCGGGCCGGCGACATCGCCAATATGGGGTTTGCCCGCGCCACCGGCACGCCGGTGATCCTGCTCGGCGACATCGACCGGGGCGGCGTCATCGCCAGCCTCGTCGGCACCAAGGCGGTGATCGATCCGGCCGATGCCGCGATGATCCGGGGCTTTCTCGTCAACCGCTTCCGCGGCGATCCCAGCCTGTTCGCCGACGGCATGGCCACCATCGCGCAGGCGACCGGCTGGCCGAGCTTCGGGCTGATCCCGCACTTTCCCGAGGCGGCTCGCCTGCCGGCGGAGGATGCCCTCGGGCTCGCGGGCTCGGGCGCCGGATCGACCGGGCGCAAGGTCGTGGCCGTGCCGGTGCTGCCGCGCATCGCCAACTTCGACGACCTCGACCCGCTCCGGGCCGAGCCCGACGTGGCGGTGGTGCTCGTGCGCCCGGGCGAGCCGATCCCGGTGGCCGACCTCGTGCTGCTGCCCGGCTCGAAGACCACCATCGACGACCTCGAAGCCTTTCGCGCGGAGGGCTGGGACATCGACCTGCGCGCCCATGTCCGGCGCGGCGGGCGGGTGCTCGGGCTGTGCGGCGGCTACCAGATGCTCGGCCGGCGCATCGACGACCCGCACGGCATCGAGGGCGCGCCCCGCTCGGTGCCGGGCCTCGGGCTCCTCGACATCGCGACCGTGATGACGCCGGAGAAGCACCTAGCCGCCGTCACCGGCACCAGCCAGCCGGACGGCGTACCGTTCTCGGGCTACGAGATGCATGTGGGGGACACCACCGGGCCCGACACCGCGCGCCCGGCGATCCAACTGGCGGACGGACGCTTCGACGGCGCGGTCTCGGCCGACGGCCGCGTGACCGGCACCTACGTGCACGGCCTGTTCGCCGACGACCGCCAGCGCGGCGCCTGGCTCGCCCGCCTCGGCGCGGCCCCGGGCGGGCTGGCCTACGAGGCCGGCATCGAGGCGGTGCTCGACCGGCTCGCCGATCATTGCGAGGCGCATGTCGCCTGCGACGCGCTCCTCGCCCTGGCGTCGTAGCGGCCGGACGGATTAGGCTCCGCGCCGGAACGCCCGAGTCGAAGCGGGCGCGGCGAGGAAGCTCCCGATGACCCCGTCCCCGCCCCAAGTCGACGCCCGGGTCGCCGAGGCGACGATCCGCACCGTGACGCTGCGGCTGATGCCGCTCCTCGGGCTGATGTACCTGATCGCCTATATCGACCGGCAGAACATCTCCTACGCCAAGCTGCAGATGGTGGGCGATCTCGGCCTCAGCGAGAGCGTCTACGGGCTCGGGGCATCGCTGTTCTTCCTCGGCTACTTCCTGTTCGAGGTGCCCAGCAACGTCATCCTGGAGCGGGTCGGCGCCCGGCGCTGGTTCGCCCGGATCATGCTCACCTGGGGGCTGATCACTCTCCTGCTCGGCTTCACCCAGAACACGACGATGTTCTACGTTCTCCGCTTCCTCCTGGGCGTCGCGGAGGCGGGCTTCTTCCCCGGCGTCCTGTTCGCCCTGACCCTGTGGTTTCCGCAATCGCACCGGGCGCGGATGATCGGCTGGTTCATGATCGCGAGCGCGCTGGCCAACGCCGTCGGCGCGGCCATCGGCGGCGCGCTCCTCGACCTCGACGGCACCCTCGGCCTCAAGGGCTGGCAATGGGTGTTCGTGGCCACCGGAATCCCCGCCCTGGCCCTGGCGGTCATCGTCCTGCGCATCCTGCCCGACGGGCCAGAACAGGCGCCCTGGCTCAGCCGGGACGGACGCGACTGGCTGAGCCGCACCCTCGCGGCCGAGCGCGAATCCGGCGGGAAGGTCGAGCACGGCAATCCGTTCGCGGCCCTCCTCGACCGTCGGGTCTGGATGCTCGCCTCCGTCTACATCGCCTTCCCGCTGGCCGCCTACGGCCTGAGCTACTGGCTTCCGACGGTGGTACGCACCTTCGACGTCTCGAACACCGTCAACGGCTTCATCAACATCATCCCGTGGCTGATCACGGCGTTGGCGCTGTGGTGGGTGCCGCGGCGGGCGGCGCGCACGGGCGACCAGGTCTGGCACGTGGTGGTGCCGGGCCTCGTGGCGGCCCTGGCCCTGGTGCTCAGCGTCCTGCTGCCCGGATCGGTGGTGAAGTTCGCCTGCCTCTGCGTGGCCGCGGCCGGCGTGTTCTCGGCGCAGCCCGTGTTCTGGTCCCTGCCGGCGACCTTCCTCAAGGGCGCGAGCGCCGCCGCCGGCATCGCCGCCATCAATTCGGTGGGCAACCTCGGCGGCCTCATCGCGCAGAACGCCGTGCCGTTCATCCGCGACCAGACCGGCAGCAACCTCGCGCCGATGTACTTCCTGGCGGCCTGCCTCGGGCTCGGTGCGAGCCTGATGTTCGTCGTCCTCTCGGCGCTCCGCCGTGACGCCGCCCGCCGGGTCGCGGCGGATGCCGGCCCCGGGCCTCAGGGTGGCGTCGGCGCGTCGATCTCGGGGATCGGCACCGCGTAGGCGTGTGGCGCCCCGTTCCGGAGGCTGTCGAACAGGACGAGCACCTGGCCCGGCCCGAGCGGGACCACGGCCTCGGCCTTGCCGTCGATGACCTTGCCCTTCTCGCTCTCGCCCCGGACCGGCGCGAGGGTGGCGACGGCGGTGAGGGTGCCGGAGGGTAACGCGGCGAGGGACAGTCGAGAGGGCACGGGCAGGCCGTTGCGGGACGAGCCGGTGAGCACCAGCATCCGTCCGTCGGGCAGGATCGTGAGGTCGCGGATGCCGGCATCGGGTCCGGCCTCCAGGGCGATCGTGGTGACCTCGGCCGACAGGGCGGCGTTTCCGTCCGCGAACAGTGCCTCGACCGGGACGGAGACGAGGAAGGCCTTGCCGTCGAGGCTCGGTGCCCGCAGGCCCGCGTAGAGCCGGTCGCCCACGACGGCGAGCCCCTCGACGTTCAGGCCGTTCGGCTGGGGCGTGCCCTCCGGCGGCAAGGCGTTCCAGTCGAATTCCAGGTCGCGCAGCACGTAGTCGCGGACGGGCGCAGCGGCCATCAGGGCGTCGAACAGCCGGTATGTGCTCACCGTCTCCGTGGCGGCGGTGCCGTCGGCGTTCGGCCGCAGGCGCGTCAGGATCATCGACGACAGCTTGTACTTGCGCTTGCCCCGGGTGCAGCCATGCGAGCCGGTGACGTAGAAGTAGGGCGCGGCATAGGCCACGGCCTCGCCGTCGAGCTGATCGAACTTTCCGTTGCCGCCGCTGCACTGGGACTGCGCGGGGCGCATCCCGCGGATGTCCCGCGCGGGCGCCGTGCCGAGGTCGTAGGCAACGGCGCCGGGCGTCAGCGTGGTCCCGCCGAGGCGGGCGAACTGCGCGCCGCGGTTCTCATCGTTGACCACGACGCAGAGGCGGCTGCCGTCCGCGTCCGCCGGGCGGCAGGCCATGCCGCTGAGGTCGTAGGCCCTGTCGTCCTTCGTCTCGCCGTCGAAGTCGCCGATCACGGTGTAGGGCGTCGGCACGGCCTCGCCGGTGCGGCCGGGCGTCGGAGCGACGAGGGCGGCCAGCGCCAAAGCTCCGCATCGCCCGAGGCGCGTCGTCTTCGACCGGATCATGCGAGGGCAACCTTGAGGAGGACGAGGGCGAGGAGGGCGAGCCCGAACAGGAATCCGCACGCCGTGCGGTAGAGTGCAAGCGCCCGCTCCACGTCGGCCGGGGTCGCCGCGGCGCGCCCGTCGCCCATCCAGCCATCCTCGACGCGGGTGGCGCCGTAGGTGCGGGGGCCTGCGAGGCGAAGGCCGAGGGCGCCGGCCATGGCGGCTTCCGGCCAGCCGGCATTGGGCGAGCGGTGGCGGCCCGCATCCCGCCGCACCGCCCGCCAGGCATGGCCGGGCGACGCGCCGGCATGGACGGCCGCGGCCGCGATGAGAAGCAGGGCGGTCAGCCGCGAAGCCGGAAGGTTCACGAGATCGTCGAGGCGGGCGGCGGCCCAGCCATAGGCCGCGTGGCGCGGGGTGCGGTGGCCGATCATGCTGTCGGCCGTGTTGATCGCCTTGTAGAGCGCGCCGCCGGGCAGGCCGCCGACCCCGATCCAGAAGGCCGGCGCCACGATGCCGTCGGAGAAGTTCTCGGAGAGGCTCTCGATGGCGGCCCGGCAGATGCCGGCCTCGTCCAGGGTCTCGGGATCGCGCCCGACGATCATCGACACGGCGAGACGCCCGCCCGCGAGGCCGTCGCGCCGCAGATCGGCCGCCACGCGGGCGACGTGGCTGTGGAGGCTGCGCTGGGCCGGCAGGCTCGCCGCCAGCAGGGCGAGGACGATGAGCGCGGGCAGGAGGCCGGCGGCCCCGGCCAGCGCGGTGAGGACCAGGGCGAGGCCGCCGACGACTCCCAAGAGCACGAGGAGCCCGGCCACGCCCGCGAGCCGGCGACGGATGGGCGCCCCCCGGTTCCAATGGCGGTCGAGGGCCGCGATCAGCGCGCCGATCCAGGTGACAGGATGGCCGAGCGCCCTGTAGAGCCGGTCCGGATAGCCGACCGCCGCCTCGACGGCGAGGGCGAGCACCAGGACGATGAGCGTATCGGGCGGATGGGTGAAGGCGGTCCAGGACATGCGGTCTCGGTGATGGCGCGCGGCCCGGGGACCGGGGAGGGAATCGCCCATGGCGGCGACCTCGATGCCGCCCGGCGCCTCTTCCCGCAAGCGCCCGAGCCCTGGCTCGATCTCTCCACGGGGATCAATCCGGTGCCCTATCCGTGTCCGGCCCTCGACGCCAGCGCCTTCCAGCGCCTGCCCTCGGCCGCCGACCTCGCTGCCCTGCGCGCGGCCGCCGCCGAGGCTTACGGAGTGGCCGATCTCGAGCGCATCGTCGCCGCGCCCGGAACCCAGATCCTGATCGAGACCCTGCCGCGCCTGCAGCCCCGTGGCCGGGTCGCCGTGCTGGGACCGACCTATGCCGAGCACGCCGCCGCCTGGACCCGGGCCGGCCACGCCGTCGCGACCGTGCCGGGACTCGCGGCGGCCCGGGACGCGGACGTGGTCGTCGTCGTGAACCCCAACAACCCGGACGGACGGACCTGGGAGGCCGCAACGCTGCGGGCGCTCGCCAGCGACCTCGCGGGCCGTGGCGGCCTGCTCGTCGTCGATGAGGCCTTCGCCGACCTGGAGCCGCTCGAGACCCTGGGGGCCTCCCTCGGCCCGGGCCTCGTGGTCCTGCGCTCCTTCGGAAAGACCTACGGTCTCGCCGGCATCCGGCTCGGCTTCGCCCTCGGCGAACCGGGTCGCGCCGCCGCCCTCGCGGAGGCGCTCGGGCCCTGGGCGGTCTCCGGCCCCGCCCTCGCCATCGGGCGCACCGCCCTGTCCGATGCGTCCTGGCGGCGGGAGGCCGTCATCGCCCGGGCCGCGGATGCCGCGCGCCTCGACCGGATGATCCGGCGGGCCGGCGGAACGCCCATCGGCGGCACCTGCCTGTTCCGCACCGCCGACTTTCCCGACGCGCCCGGCCTCTACGACCGCCTCGGTGCGGCCGGGATCTATGTCCGGCGCTTCGCCGAGGCCCCCGCGCGCCTGCGCTTCGGCCTGCCGCCGGACAAGGCGGCCTGGTGCCGGCTGTCCCGGATCCTCCGGTAAGGGGGAATCAGGCGCGTCTCGGCTCCAGCAGGTTCACGAGGAAGCCCGCGCCCGCCAGGAGGATGCCGACGGCGCAGACGCCGGACCACCCGGCCATGAGGAAGGCCTGGGAGCCGGCGAAGGCCCCGAGCGCCCCGAACACGAACATCACCGTGAACAGCACGGTGTTGATCCGCCCGCGCGCGGTGGGAACGAGGGCGTAGACCCGTGTCTGGGTGGCGATGAGGGCGGCGTTCAGCCCGATGTCGATCAGGAGGACGCCGAGGCCCACCGCGATCAGGGACCCGGCGCCGCCCGCCCACAGCACCGCGAAGGCCGCGACCACGAAGAGGGCGCCGGCCACCACCATCGGGCGCGGGCCGCGCCGGTCGGTGAAGCGGCCCGAGAGCGGGGCCACGAAGGCGCCCGCGACGCCGATGACGCCGAACATCCCGGCGCCGGCCGCGGTCAGGTTGAAGGGCGGCGCCTCCACCAGCAGGGCCAGGGTCGCCCAGAAGGCGTTGAAGCTGGCGAACAGCAGTCCCTGCGACAGGCTCGACCGGCGCAGCACCGGCTGGCTGCGCACCAGGTGGAGGATCGACAGCATCAGGGCGCGGTAGCGCAGGGGGCGGGTCTGGGGAATCTTCGGCAGCGTGGCGGCGGCGATGCCGGCCATCCCCAGCGCCACGACCGCGGCGGCGAAGAACACCGCCCGCCAGCCGTACTGGGCGCCGACGAGGCCGCTGGCCGTACGCGCCAGCAGGATGCCGGTGAGGAGGCCGGTCATGACCTGGCCCACCACGCTGCCGCGGGTGGCGTCCGGCGCCAGCTCGGCGGCGAAGGGGACCGCCTGCTGCGCCGCCGAGGCGAGGATGCCGATGACGAGGCTGGACAGCGCGAGGCAGGCGAGGTTCGGGCTCAGCGCCGCGGCCAGGAGCGCCACGGCGAGGCCGAGGGTCTGGCCGATGATCAGGCTGCGGCGGGACAGGCTGTCCCCCAGCGGGACCAGGCCGAGGATGCCGAGACCGTAGCCGACGAGGGAGGCGGTCGGGACCCAGAGGGCGGCACGCTCGCCGAACTCCCCGACGAGGAGCCCGAGCAGGGGCTGGTTGTAGTAGATGTTGGCGACGGCCCCGCCCGCGATCAGGGTCAGTCCGATCCGGGCCCGCAGCGTGAACCCGTGGCGTCCGGCCGTCTCGCTCTGTGCTCCGCCGCTCATGCCGGGCGGCCCCCGGCGACTCCGCGCGCGTGCAGACAGGGCGACGAACAGGCTTCGATGGTCATGCGTGGAATCTCGGGGAGCGGCGGAGCCGGAGCCGCGATGGGACCAGGGCCCCGGGCGGGGCAGCCGCTGTCCGGTTAGGCCCGCGCATCGACTTCGGCAACCCGGAACGGTCCGGCGAGGGGGACCGGTCGTGCGCCGCCGTCCTGCTCCTCCGGCCGATTGGGGCCCGACTCGTCCGCACACGAGGGTTTCCCCCGCACACGAGGGCTTTGCCCTGGTGCCGCCCGCTCGGCAAGCTGTGTCGGCCAAGCTGTGTCGGCCAAGCCGTCGCGGCCAAGCTGTCTGGCCACGTCGTCGCGGGGCGTTCTCGCAGGATTTCAGTCTTCCCATATACCGGTTGTTATGGGCGACCTGTGTTGCGGGGAGCCGCCGTGCAGCCTGCACTTGGAATTCCTCGCAACTTGCGCTCTGATTGAAATCGGAAACGGTGAGTCGCGGCGTTCGCTGAGGCCAAGTCGGCGTTCCGGCGAGGCAGCACTCATCGTCCGGGGAGTTTCGAATGGCGACGTACCGCGTCAACTTTGCCAAGCAGATCCTGGGAGTGCCGTTCACGGTCGGCTCGGTAGACATTGCCCGCGCCCGTGACCCGATGCGCGCCCTGCGGGCCGCCGAGCTGCGCTTCGCGCGCCAGCACGGAGTGGTGGACTGGCGCGAGCGGGCGGATCAGGCGGAGATCGCCCCCGCTTCCGGCGAAGATTAAGGCCGGATCCGCGCCCTGCGCGTCTTTACGGCCACGGTCTCTGGTCCTGCGCGCGGAGCCGCCTTAAGGTAGCGGCCAAGCCGGGACCCCACGACGCGCGGGGCCACCGGTGCGCCCAGGTCGGGCGCCAGTAAGGGGCAGGCGGCGTGCCATGGCGGCGATCTCTTTCTTCGGCGATCTGCTTCAGACGATCAGCGACCGGGGCCGGGATCTCATCGGCATCGGGCGCGGCGACCTCGCGGCCCGCGCCAACGCGCAGGAACTGGTCAAGCTCTGCGAGGACCTGATCTCCCGCCGGGGCGAGGCCTCCGGCGTCGCCCTGGCCCGGCTGATCCTCGAGCGCTACACCACCCTGGCGCGGCCCGAGCGCGCCAGTTTCCTGCGCCTGGTCGCCACCGAGTTCACCGCCGACCATGCTGCCGTGGACGAGGCGATCGCGGCCTACCGGGCCGATCCGACCCGTGCGGCCCTGGGCGCCCTCCACGACGCGGCCGAGCCGCGGAGCCAGGAACTCATCCGCCGCCTGAACCTCGCCAAGGACGGGACCCGCGCCCTGGTCCGGATGCGCGAGGACCTGTTCGGGCTGCGCCGCGAACTCCGTCAGGAGGAAGCCGACCCCGATCTCATCGATGCCGCCGACAGCCTCGACAGCGATTTCGAGCACCTGTTCGCCTCGTGGTTCAACCGCGGCTTCCTGGTCCTGCGCCACATCGACTGGACGACCCCGGCCCACATCCTCGAGAAGATCATCCGCTACGAGGCGGTGCACGAGATCACCGGCTGGGACGACCTGCGCCGGCGGATCGAGCCGACGGATCGGCGCTGCTTCGCGTTCTTCCATCCCGCCCTGGTCGACGAGCCGCTGATCTTCGTCGAGGTCGCGCTCACCGCCAGCATCGCCCCCGCCATCGCGCCGATCCTGGCCCATGAGCGCGAGCCCCTGCCGCTGAAGGCCGCCACCACGGCGATCTTCTACTCGATCTCGAACTGCCAGAAGGGCCTCGCCGGCGTCACCTTCGGCAACTTCCTGATCAAGCAGGTGGTCGAGGATCTCGCCCGGGAGATCCCGAGCCTGAAGACCTTCGTCACCCTCTCGCCGGTCCCGGGCTTCTCGGCCTGGCTCGACCGCGAGCGCCGCTCCGATGCCCCGCAGGGGCTGACCCGCGAGGACGTCGAGGCCCTGCGCATCATCGACGAGCCGGATTGGCAGGCCGACAAGGCCAAGTGCGAGGCCGTGCGCAAGGCGATGATTCCGGCGGCGGCCGCCTACTTCCTGCGCGCCAAGAACGAACGGGGACGGCCCCTCGATCCCGTCGCCCGGTTCCATCTCGGCAACGGTGCCCGGCTCGAGCGCCTCAACTTCCTCGGCGACGTCTCGGCCAAGGGCCTCGCCCAATCCCGCGGGTTGATGGTCAACTACCTCTACGACCTCTCGGCCATCGAGAAGAACCACGAGACCTACGCCAATCTCGGCACCGTCGCCGCCTCCAGTGCGGTGAGCCGCGAACTCCGGACCAACCTGCCGCCGATGCGGGCCGTGGCCCTGGCCGAGGCCTGAGCCGTCCGACCACGCCGCTCTTGAGCGACGTCGCATTTCCCGCCACCGCGATGGAACGAACCGACGATCGTAGGAAATCGACGATCGACAGCGTATCCGTCCCTGCCATGTTCGCCCCGTCATGTCCGAAACGCCGATGACCAATCACCTCTTCGACCTCGTTCGCCACAGCCTGCCGGCCGATCCCGCCGCCAAGCTGTTCCTGGAGACCGGCGAGGGTGCCCGCTACTCCTACGCGGACCTCATCGTGCGCTCGGGCGCCTACGCGGCGGCCCTGGCGGCCGCGGGGGTGAAGCCCGGGGACCGGGTGGCGGTTCAGGCCGAGAAGAGCCCGGAATTCCTGTTCCTGTATCTCGGTGCGGTTCGCGCCGGGGCGGTGTTCCTGCCCCTGAATACCGCCTACACCCCCACCGAGATCGCCTACTTCCTGGGCGATGCCGAGCCGGCGCTGTTCGTCTGCGATCCGGCCAAGCACGAGGCCCTCGCGCCCGTGGCGCGGGAGGCCGGCGTGCCGGTGGTGCACACCCTCGACGCGCGGGGCCACGGCACCCTGGCCGAGGCCGCCGACGCCGAGACCGAGGCGTTCACCGACGTGGCGCGCGGCCCGGACGACCTCGCGGCCATCCTCTACACCTCGGGCACCACCGGGCGCTCGAAGGGCGCGATGCTGAGCCACGAGAACCTCGCCTCGAACGCCCGCACCCTCGTGCAGGCCTGGCGCTTCACGGCGGAGGACGTGCTGCTGCACGCGCTGCCGGTGTTCCACACCCACGGCCTGTTCGTGGCCACCAACACGGTGCTGGCCAGCGGCGGCACGCTGCTGTTCCTCGGCCGGTTCGATCCCGCCCAGGTCCTGGCGCTGCTCCCGCGCGCCAGCGCCATGATGGGCGTCCCGACCTTCTACACCCGCCTGCTGAAGGAGGCCGGCCTGACGCCGGCGGCCACGGCCGGGATCCGCCTGTTCGTGTCGGGCTCGGCGCCGCTGCTGGCCGAGACGCACCGCGACTGGCAGGCCCGCACGGGCCACGCCATCCTCGAACGCTACGGCATGACCGAGACCAACATGAACACCTCGAACCCCTATGCGGGTGCGCGGGTGGCGGGCACCGTCGGCCCGGCCCTGCCGGGCGTGGCCGTGCGGGTGGTCGACCCGGAGACCGGGGCGGCCTTGGCGGCCGATGCCGTCGGCATGATCGAGGTGAAGGGCCCGAACGTCTTCCAGGGCTACTGGCGGATGCCGGAAAAGACGGCGGCCGAGTTCAAGGCCGACGGCTTCTTCATCACCGGCGACCTCGGCAAGATCGACCCGGACGGCTACGTCCACATCGTCGGGCGCGGCAAGGACCTGATCATCACGGGGGGCTACAACGTCTACCCAAAGGAGATCGAGAACGAGATCGATGCCCTGCCGGGCGTGGTCGAATCCGCGGTGATCGGCCTGCCTCATGCCGATTTCGGCGAGGGTGTCACGGCGGTGGTGGTGGGCCGGGCCGACGTGCCGGACGAGGCCGCGATCCTACGGACCCTCGAAGGGCGGCTCGCCCGCTACAAGTGCCCCAAGCGCGTCCTCTTCGTCGAGGAGTTGCCGCGCAACACCATGGGCAAGGTCCAGAAGAACCTGCTGCGGGAAACCCATGCGGGCCTCTACGGGGCCGGGCGCCCCTGAACGCCGGGGCAAGAGGGCAGACCCGCCGGACATCGTGTCCGATGGTCCCGCGGCGCCCGGATGGGGCCGCACGGTCCGGACGGGCCGCGCGGCGTCCGGAGGCTAAGCGGCGCGAACGGTGCCGAGGAAGCGCTGCACCTCGGCACTGAGATGCTCCGACTGGCGGGACAGTTCGCCCGCGGCGCCCAGCACCTGGCTTGCGGCGGCACCGGTCTCCTCGGCCGCTTGGGCGACGCCCGAGATGGTGCTCGTGACGTCCGCGGTCCCTACCGAGGCCTGGGCCACGTTGCGGACGATTTCCTGCGTCGCGGCGCTCTGCTGCTCCACCGCTGCCGCGATCGCCGTCGCCACCGCGTTGATGTCGCGGATACGCGTCGTGATCGAGCCGATCGCCGAGACGGCCTGGCCCGTGGCTCCCTGGATATGGCCGATCTGGCTTCCGATCTCCTCGGTGGCCCGGGCGGTCTGGTTGGCGAGTTCCTTCACTTCCGCCGCCACCACGGCGAAGCCGCGTCCCGCCTCGCCGGCGCGGGCCGCCTCGATGGTGGCGTTGAGGGCGAGCAGATTGGTCTGGCCCGCGATGGTCGAGATCAGGCTCACCACGTCGCCGATCCGCGATACGGCGCCGCTGAGTTCCTGGACCAGGACCGAGGTGGTGTCCGCCTCGGTCACGGCGGACTGCGCCATCTGGGAGGAGTTCGAGACCTGCCGGCCGATCTCCTGCACCGAGTTGCCGAGTTCCTCGGCCGCTGCCGCCACGGTGCCCACGTTGACGGAGGCCTCCTCGGCCGCCGCCGCCACGGTGATGGATTGCGAGGCGGTCTCGCTGGCGGTGGTGGTCAGGGTCCCCGCCGTCGCCTGCAGTTCGGTGGAGGACGCGGAGACCATGCCGATGATGCCGCCCACGGCACCCTCGAAGCTGTCCGCAAGTTCGATCATCGTTGCGCGGCGTGCGGCGACCGCGGCCTGATCGGCGATGCGGCGGATCTCGGCTTCCTCCGCGCCCTTCCGGGCGACCATCGCCTTGATGCCCTCCACTGCCTTGCCCACGGCGCCGATCTCATCGCCGCGACGCGCCTCCGGAATATCGGCATCGATCTCACCCTGGGCCATGCGCGTCAGGATCGAGACCAGGCGGCTCAGAGGCCGGGTGATTCCGAACACCACGATGGCGCCGCACAGGAGGGCGGCGAGAACCAGACCGATGGCGGTGGCGATGACCAGCCGTTCGACCGCGGTGGCGATGCCCGCATCGAGCGCCTGCTTTCCGGAGTTCATCTCCTCGGTGACACGCTGCAGGCGCTGATCCATGAACGTGTTCAGATGGGACCGGGCAGGTTGCGCTTCGCGCTGGACGGTCTGCATCGCGATCCTATTCTCGTTCCGGAGCCCATACTCCATGGCTCGGGCCGCGGCCGCGAAATAGGCCTCCGCCAAGCTTCGCAGCGTCTCACCGATCTTGCGACGTTCCGGCGTTTCGGTCGCCGCAATCAGACGATCGATGATTTCAAGCGCCGCTGATTGCGACGACACATACTCTGCCTTGTATCGCGCCATCGGGGCCTCCTCGGTTTCCTGGATGATGTTCCGGACCGACACGGCCGCTTCCGCGATGTTCAGCTGAATCTTGAGGTACGATTCCCGCCGCATGCCGAGGATTTCGATCACCTGCTTCGACTGCTCCGCCATGTGGTTCATCGACGTGCGGGCGTAGAGGACGAGCCCGATGGCGAGGGTGCCCAGGGCGAACAGGGGGAGGGCGATCTTCGCCAGGACGCTGACCCGATTGACGAAATGCACGTGCTTGGCTCCTCAATTTGAAAAGCTTTCGCTCGTGAAAGCTTTCGTGATGCGGTAGACTGATATGTTTTGTTTAAAACACCCTTTATGTCTTTCGAAATTTACGTCTATAGTATATATTCTCGCCTATATGAAGTCGTCGTCGTGAGACTGTCGTCTTTCGAGCTTTGCTTCGATTGATCGTGCGGTGCCTGAGGCGTGGTTGCATCCGGTCGAGGTGCCTGGAAGGTTCAAGGCGATGCGCTGACGCCGTCGGAGACGGGAACAGCTCGCCCCCGGGCATGTCCGCCGGCATTTCGTCTATGCCGAGATCAGCCAAGGAGACGAAAAGCTTGCGACATCGGGCGCGATGCGGAAGCCCGGGGACGAGCGGTTGAAGCCGGAACGGTCAAGCCTGCGTCACGTTGATCTGGGGCGCCGAGACGACGAGGCGCCGAAGCGCCGTCCATCCCGTTCCGGTCCTGACATGCCATCTCCCCTCCGCCGCAGTCCCGCACCCGATGGCGAGGCGGCGAATCCCGTTCTGTGGACGCTGCTGCTCGGGACCGCGCTGATCACGCTCGCTGCCGCATCCGGGCGTGCGACCCGGCCACGTCCCGCAGTCGCGCCCGCCCCTCCCTCGACGGAGCAGGGCGCCCGCTCGCACGAGGGGGCGGCGGCGGCATACGTCGCGGCGACGCAGGTCGCGCGCGGGCGTGCCGCGGGCTCGCCCACCGAGATCACCGCCGCGGGCTGGAAGGATATCCTCTACCGGGTCTATCTCGAGTTCAACCAGGACCGGGTCCTGTCGGTGGCGGCGGGCGTGACCTTCTACTCGCTGCTCTCGCTGTTCCCGGCCATCGCCGCGCTCGTCTCCTGCTACGGCCTCGTGGCGGATGTCGGCTCGATCAACGAGCACCTCGCGAGCATGCGGGGTGTGCTGCCCTCCGGGGCCATCGAGATCATCGGCGACCAGGTCAAGCGCATCGCCGCCAAGGGCAACGGCACCCTCGGCCTGACCTTCTTCACCAGCCTTCTGCTCTCCCTCTGGAGCGCCAATGCCGCCATGAAGGCGATGTTCGACGCCCTGAACGTGGTCTACGAGGAGGAGGAGAAGCGCTCCTTCGTGATGCTGAACCTGCGCTCGCTCACCTTCACCATCGGGGCGCTGGTCTTCACCATCCTGGCCCTCACGGGCATCGTCGTTCTGCCGGTGGTGTTCAAGTTCGTCGGCCTGAGCGACACCGCCTGGCTCGTCGCCCTGCTGCGCTGGCCGGCGCTCCTGGTCGTCCTCCTTGGCGGCCTGTCCCTGCTCTACCGCTACGGTCCGAGCCGCCAGCGGCCGCGCTGGCGCTGGGTCGGCGTCGGCGGTGCGATCGCGGGCCTGCTGTGGCTCTTCGCCTCGATCCTGTTCTCCTGGTACGTCTCCAGCTTCGGCAACTACAACGAGACCTACGGTTCCCTCGGCGCCGCCATCGGTTTCATGACGTGGATCTGGATCTCCACGACGATCGTCCTCCTCGGCGGCGAGATCAACGCCGAGATGGAGCACCAGACCGCGCGCGACACCACCACCGGCCCCGAGCTGCCCATGGGGGCCCGCCGGGCGCGCATGGCCGACACCCTCGGCGCCGTCGCCTGAGGCCGGCCTCCCCACGGAGGCACCGAGCGCCTATCTAGGAGACATCTTCCCCACGTCTCAGGAGCACCGGCCCGATGTCCTCACCTCCCACATCTTCTTCGCCTCCCACATCTTCTTCGCTGACGTCTTCGGCTGCCGCGGACGCGGTCCAGACCCGCAGCGACGCCGAATGGCGCGAGATCCTCACCCCGGACCAGTATCGTGTGCTGCGCGAGCACGGCACCGAGCGGGCCGGGACCAGCTGCCTCAACGCTGAGAAGCGCCCGGGCGTGTTCCACTGCGCCGGATGCGATGCGCCGCTCTTCGTGACCGGCACCAAGTTCGAGAGCGGGACCGGCTGGCCGAGCTTCTTCGACCCCCTCGACGACGCCGTGGAGACGACGGTCGACCGCAGCCACTGGATGACCCGCACCGAGGTGCATTGTGCCCACTGCAAGGGCCATCTCGGCCACGTCTTCGATGACGGGCCGCCGCCCACCGGACTGCGCTACTGCATGAACGGCCTCTCCCTGCGCTTCGAGCCGGAGGCCTGAGAGGCGTCGGGCCCGGGGAGCCGGGCGGGTTTCGATGGGGACGGATCGGCGGATGACGGGGAGCGACGGCGGGGATGGTCTTGATTTCGCCGTCGTTTTGCTTAGTCCGGAACGAGAATTATTTACCGATCTGTCCCGGCTACGCGGGGCGTGAACACAGATCATATCCTATGTCATCGTTCCACGTGGAGGGCCGACGGGCTCGGCGCGGGGAGCCACCTGAAAGCCGGTCTGTCCACCTCGCGTCACGGGAGGTCGGCGGCCCTGACGTCAGCGTCCGCCCGGACCTCTACCGCCGGGTCGACCGACCTCGCGGAGAATGTCGATGAGCCTCGTACGCCGGTTTCTCGTGGCCCCCTCCCTGGTCCGCCTCATCCGCAAGGAACGCGGGGGCTCCCGGATCACCGAGGGCTACTTCGCCCCCCAGGCCGGCCGTGTCTCCTACGTCCGGGTCGACGGGCAGGCCTGCCACCTCGTCCTGGTGACCGCGGCCCCGGACGGGACCTCCAGCGAAGAGCGCACCGACGTGCCGCGGGCGCACGGCGATGCCCTGATGGATGTTTGCTCGGGCAAGGCCGCCTACGACCGCACCGCGCTCGCCCTCGGCGGCGGCCGCGAGGCGCTGATCGACCGCTACGTGGCGCCGGGCGAGTTCGACCTCGTCAGCGTGACCTTCGACGGCGGCGACGAGGCCCAGGGTTTCTCGGTGCCGGCCTGGTTCGGTCCCGAAGTCACCGGCGATCCGAGCTACGACCGGCACGCGGTGGCCCTGCAGGGTGTCCCGCATCCCGCTGAGATCGGCCTGTCCAATGGTGCCCTCGACGCGGTTCTCGATCTGATCGAGCCGCGCTTCGGCTTCGGTCGCTACGGCGCTCCGAAGACCAATGGCGGCGACGGCGACGGGATGATGAAGGCGTTGCGCCGGGTCGCGGGCGGCAGCGCAGCGGCGGCACCGGCCGCCGCCGAGGCCGCACCCGCGCCCGCTCCTCCGGCCGAGGAGCCTGCTCCGGTCGAGGCGCAGGCGGCCGCCGGCCCCGAGGTGGGGGAGGCGCACGCTCAGCCGGACGCCGCGAGCGAGCCTGCCGCCGAGAGCACACCCGCCATCGACTCCCGCATCGACGACGTGATCGAGAGCCTGTCGCAGGCGCTCGGCAACCCGCAGCCGCAGCCGAAGGGGGCCGCGCGCGGCGAGGACGACATCGCGGCCGAGTTCGAGCGCTGGACCGTTCGGCCCCGTCGTACGCAGCAGACCTGAGCGAACGCCGCCGGCCGGAGAAGTTCGCCCGGTGCTCCGGGTGATCCGGGCCGGCACGGAGGCCGGCGCGGCCTGACTGGATCGAGCGGCCGGTGACGCCGGGGACGGGGTCTGCCCACCGCCACGCGCTGGCAGCCACCTGTCCCGCGGATCCGCATCCCCGCCGAGCGCCGAAGCAGGCGACCATTCGGCGCCATTCTACGTGCTCGCTGCGGGGACCTTTTCCGGCGAAGGGCATGTAGGCGTTCGTGGTTTGTCATTGCAGCCCACCGCCTGCGATTGAGCGACGCGAATAAACTGGCTAGCGTCGGGATTAACAATCGGCGGGTTGCGCAGAGCGCAGCGGGAGGAATCATGGCCCAAGCGACGACGTATGGAACGGCACCGGCTGCGGTCCCACGTCCGGCCAAGGAGCCCTGGTACAAGGTGCTCTACATCCAGGTGCTGATCGCGATCGTGCTCGGCGTGCTTCTCGGCTGGCTGCAGCCCGAATGGGGCAAGTCGGTCAAATGGCTGGGTGACGCCTTCATCGCCCTGATCAAGATGATGATCGCGCCCATCATCTTCTGCACCATCGTGCACGGCATCGCCTCGATCGGAGACCTGAAGAAGGTCGGTCGCGTCGGGCTGAAGGCGCTCGTCTACTTCGAGGTGGTCTCCACCATCGCGCTGCTCATCGGCGTCCTCGTGGGCGAGGTGGTCAGGCCGGGCGCCGGCTTCAATGCCGATGTCACGAAGCTCGATGCCAAGGCGGTGGAGAAATACGCCAAGTTGGCCGCCGACGATTCGGTGACCGGCCACATCATGGCGTTGATCCCGAAGAGCTTCTTCGACGCCTTCGCCACCGGCGACCTGCTGCAGGTGTTGCTGATCTCGATCCTCACCGGCGTCGTCGTGACCGGCATGGGCCAGCGCGGCGAGGCCATCACCCATGCCATCGACACGGCCGGGCAGATCTTCTTCCGCATCATCGGCCTCGTGGTGAAGCTCGCCCCCATCGGCGCCTTCGGTGCCATGGCCTTCACCATCGGCCAGTACGGCATCGGCAAGGTGATCGACCTCGCCTGGCTCGTCGGCACCTTCTACGTCACCGCGTTCCTGTTCGTGATCCTGGTGCTTGGTGGCATCGCCCGGATCGCCGGATTCTCGATCTTCAAGTTCCTCGCCTACATCAAGGACGAACTCCTGATCGTCCTCGGTACGTCGTCCTCCGAGACCGTGCTGCCGCACATGATGACGAAGATGCGCCGCCTCGGGGCGTCGGATTCCGTGGTGGGCCTCGTGATCCCGACGGGCTACTCGTTCAACCTCGACGGCACCAACATCTACATGACCCTGGCCTCGCTGTTCCTGGCTCAGGCGGTGGGGGCGGACCTGTCCTTCGGCCAGTACGCCACCATCATCCTGGTGGCGATGCTGACCTCGAAGGGCGCCTCGGGCGTTACCGGCGCGGGCTTCATCACCCTGGCGGCCACGCTCAGCGCCATTCCCAACAACCCCGTGCCGGTGGCGGCCATGACCCTGATCCTCGGCGTCGACAAGTTCATGTCGGAGTGCCGGGCCATCACCAACCTCATCGGCAACGGCGTCGCGACTGTGGTGGTCAGCCGCTGGGAGGGCGAACTCGACACGGAGAAGCTGCGTCAGGTCATGGCGCACCCGGTCTCCATCGGCACCGACATCTCCGACCACGCCCCGGAGATGGAGCCGAGCGCCACCGTCGCTGCGGCGTCCCCGATCCCCGCCGCAGCGCGTTGACGAGACCCGGACCTGTCCGAAACCCTGCGCATCGGCATCGATCTCGGCGGCACCAAGATCGCCGGGATCGCCCTCGCGTCCGATGGCGCGACGCGGGCTGAGCAGCGGATCGCCACGCCGCGGGACGATTACGCCGCGACGGTGACGGCCATCGCGGGCCTGGTCGGCGACCTGGAGGCGCGAGCGGGTGTTCCCGGCACGGTGGGCATCGGCATGCCCGGTGCGATCTCGCCGCGAACCGGCCTCGTCAAGAACGCGAATTCGGTCTGGCTGAACGGCCGGCCCTTCGCGCAGGATCTCGAGCGCATCCTCGCCCGCCCGGTCCGTCTCGAGAACGATGCCAACTGCCTCGCGGTGTCCGAGGCGGTCGACGGCGCCGGCGCCGGCCTGCCCGTCGTCTGGGCCATCATCCTGGGGACGGGGGTCGGCTCGGGGATCGCGCTCCACGGCCGCGCGCTCTCGGGACGTGACCGGATCGCCGGAGAGTGGGGCCACAACCCCTTGCCATCGGCCCGCGACGACGAGCGCCCCGGTCCCGCCTGCTATTGCGGCCGGCACGGATGCCTCGAAACCTGGGTCTCCGGTCCGGCGCTGGCTGCCGACCACGCGCGCTGCACCGGCACGGCGATCCGCGGCGAGGGCGTGATCGCGGCCCTGCGGGCCGGCGACGCGGCGGCCCGGGCGACCCTCGATCGCTACCTCGATCGCCTCGGGCGCGGCATCGCCCAGGGGGTCAACCTGATCGATCCGGACGTCATCGTCATCGGCGGCGGCCTCTCGCGGGTGTCGGAGATTTTGGCGGGCCTCCCCGAACGCGTGGCGCCGCACGTCTTCTCGGATGCGTTCGACACGCCGATCCGCCCGAGCCGGCACGGCGATGCCTCCGGTGTCCGCGGTGCGGCCTGGCTCTGGAACGAGCCCTGAGACGTCCGCGCGATCCATGCCGAAGGTGACCTCCGGGGCGCTTGTCAGGGCTTCCGTTTTCACATAAAGATATCTTTATGTCTAACGCGGGACCTTCCCCAGCCACGGCTCTACCGTTCCCGGACGCCCTCGCCATCCTGCGGGCAGCGGCCGAGGAGACGCGTCTGCGCATCCTCGCACTCCTGGCCGCCGGCGAGCTCTCGGTTTCCGATCTGACCGATATCCTGGGCCAGTCGCAGCCGCGCATCTCGCGGCATCTCAAGCTGCTGGTGGAGGCTGGGCTGGTGGAGCGGCACCGCGAGGGGGCCTGGGCGTTCTTCCGCCTCGTGGAGGATCGCGCCGCGCTGGTCGAGCCGTTGGTGGCCGGGCTCGATGCCGCCCGCGCGCCGCTCTCGGAAGATTTCGCCCGCCTGGAGGCCGTGCGCGCCCAGCGGGCCGAGGCGGCCCAGGCCTTCTTCGCCCGTCTCGCGCCCAAGTGGGACCACCTGCGTTCGCTGCACGTGCCCGAGGCCACCGTCGAGGCCGCGGTGCTCGACGTGCTCGGCGACCGGCCGATCCAGAGCCTCGTCGATCTCGGCACCGGCACCGGGCGCATGCTCGGGCTCCTGGCGGGGCGCGCCGCCCGGGCGGTCGGGCTCGATTCCAACCACGCCATGCTCTCGGTGGCGCGGGCGAACCTGGAGCGCCTCGGCCTGTCGCGGGTCGATCTGCGCCAGGGCGACATTCACGCGCCGCCCTTCGGGCGTGGCGGGTTCGACCTCGTCGTCGTCCACCAGGTGCTGCACTACCTCGACGACCCGGCCCGGGCCCTGCGCGAGGCCGCGCGTCTCGTCGCCCCCGGCGGTCGCCTGCTGGTCGTGGATTTCGCCCCCCACGACCTCGAATTCCTGCGCGAGGCCCAGGCGCATCGCCGCCTCGGCTTCGCACCCGAGCAGGTGACGGGCTGGCTCAACGATGCGGGCCTGCCCAGCGTCACCACCCGGGACCTCGCCCCGACCGGCGAGGTCGAGAACCAGTTGACCGTGACGCTCTGGCTCGCCACCGATGCGGCCGAGAGGGCGGTGCCCGCGGCCGAACGGATCCCGGAGCGGGCCGTCGCCTGAGGGCGGCAGTCCGCTTCGACTCGAACCCTGCATCCGAACCCGGATCGACGCGAACCCAGATCGACGACCGTCTGAACCGACCGACATAGAGGACGACCCCGATGCCAACCGCTTCCCAACATCGCGCCAGCCGCGACAGCTATCGTCCGATCCGGGTCTCCATCGAGTTTTTCCCGCCGAAGACCGACGAGATGGAGAAGATCCTCTGGTCGTCGATCGAGCGCCTCGCGCCGCTGCAGCCGAAATTCGTCTCCGTGACTTATGGCGCCGGCGGCTCCACCCGGGAGCGGACGCACAATACCGTCGCGCGGATGATCAAGGAAACCAGCCTGCAGCCGGCTGCGCACCTCACCTGCGTCGACGCCACCCGCGAGGAGATCGACGCGGTCGTCCAATCCTACTGGGATGCGGGCGTCCGCCACATCGTAGCCCTGCGCGGCGACCCGCAGGACGGCGTCGGCACCGCCTATCGGCCCCATCCCGGCGGCTACGCCCAGACCTCCGATCTCGTGGCCGGCATCAAGCGTATCGGCGACTTCAAGGTCTCGGTCTCGGCCTATCCCGAGAAGCACCCCGAGGCTCCCACCCTCGACGCCGACATCGATGCCCTGAAGGCCAAGGTCGATGCCGGCGCCGACCAGGCGATCACGCAGTTCTTCTTCGAGAACGACATCTACCTGCGCTACGTCGACAAGGTGCGGGCCGCCGGCATCGACATCCCCATCATCCCCGGCATCCTGCCGGTGCAGAATTTCAAGCAGGCAGCGAATTTCGCCCGCCGCACCGGCGCCTCGGTACCCTACTGGCTCGCCGCCCGGTTCGAGGGCCTCGACAACGATGTCGACACCCGGCGCCTCGTGGCGGCGGCGGTGGCGGCCGAGCAGGTGCTCGACTTGGTCGACCACGGCGTCAACGACTTCCACTTCTACTCGATGAACCGCTCCGACCTCGTCTACGCCATCTGCCACGTGCTCGGCCTGCGGGCCCAGGCCCCGAAGGTCGCCGCCAAGGCGGCCTGACCGCACCACATCCCGGGGCGCGAAGGCGGCCCCGGGATCCGACACGCCTATCCTGTCGAACTTCACTGTCCGGGCCCGTCGCGGTTCCGGGTTCCGGGTGCCGCGCCGCGGTCCCGGAACGACGCGTGAGAACCCCATGACCGACCTGCGCCCCGTCGACGGAAAAGAGATCGAAGCCGCCCTGCGCCAGCGCGCGGGCGAGAAAATCCTCGTCCTCGACGGGGCGATGGGGACCGTGATCCAGCGCCTGGGCTACGGCGAGGCGGACTTTCGCGGCAACCGCTTCGGCGACCATGCGCACGACCAGAAGGGCAACAACGACCTCCTGATCCTGACCCAACCCGACGCGATCCGGCAGATCCACCTCGACTACTTCCTGGCCGGGGCCGACGTCTGCGAGACCAACACCTTCTCGGGCACGACGATCGCCCAGGCCGATTACGGCATGGAAACGATCATCCACGAGTTGAACGCGGAGGGCGCGCGCCTCGCCCGCGAGGCGGCCCAGCTCGCCGAGGCGCAGGACGGCCGCCGCCGCTTCGTGGCCGGCGCCATCGGCCCGACGAACCGCACCCTGTCGATCTCGCCGGACGTCAACAACCCCGGCTACCGGGCCGTGACCTTCGATCAGGTCAAGCAGGCCTACGAGGAGCAGGTGCGCGGCCTGATGGATGGCGGCGCCGAGCTCATCCTGATCGAGACCATCTTCGACACGCTGAACGCCAAGGCCGCGGTCGCTGCCGCCTGGGCGGTGTTCGAGGAGCGGGGCATGGCCCTGCCGATCATGATCTCCGGGACGATCACCGACCTGTCCGGCCGCACCCTCTCGGGCCAGACCCCGGAGGCGTTCTGGAATGCGCTCCGCCACGCCAGCCCGCTCACGATCGGGCTGAACTGCGCCCTGGGCGCCAAGGAGATGCGCGGCCACATCTCGGAGCTGTCGCGCATCGCCGACACCCTGGTCTGCGCCTACCCGAATGCCGGCCTGCCCAATGAGTTCGGCCTCTACGACGAGAGCCCCGAGGCCATGGGCAAGCTGGTGGGCGAGTTCGCCACTGCCGGCCTCGTCAACATGGTCGGCGGCTGCTGCGGCACGACGCCGGACCACATCCGCGCCATCGCGCAGGCCGTCGCGGGTGTGAAGCCGCGCGCGATCCCGCAAGTGCCGCGCCTGATGCGCCTGTCGGGCCTGGAGCCCTTCACGCTGACGAAGGAGATCCCCTTCGTGAACGTGGGCGAGCGCACCAACGTCACCGGCTCGGCCAAGTTCAGGAAGCTCATCACCGCTGGCGACTACGCCGCCGCCCTCGATGTCGCCCGCGACCAGGTCGCGGCGGGGGCCAGCATCATCGACGTCAACATGGACGAGGGCCTGCTCGATTCCGAGAAGGCGATGGTCGAGTTCCTCAACCTCGTCGCCGCCGAGCCCGACATCGCCCGCGTACCGGTGATGATCGATTCCTCGAAGTTCCACGTCATCGAAGCCGGGCTCAAGTGCGTCCAGGGCAAGGCGATCGTGAACTCCATCTCCATGAAGGAGGGCGTCGAGAAGTTCATCGCCGACGCCCGGGTGTGCCGTTCCTACGGCGCGGCCGTGGTGGTGATGGCCTTCGACGAGCAGGGCCAGGCCGATACGCTGGAGCGCAAGGTCGAGATCTGCACCAAGGCCTACCGCGTCCTGACCGAGGAGATCGGCTTCCCGCCGGAAGACATCATCTTCGATCCGAATGTCTTCGCCGTCGCCACCGGCATCGAGGAGCACAACGGCTACGGCGTCGCCTTCATCGAGGCGACCAAGACCATCCGCGAGACCCTGCCGCACGCCCACATCTCGGGCGGCATCTCGAATCTCAGCTTCGCCTTCCGGGGCAACGAGCCGGTGCGCGAGGCCATGCACGCGGTGTTCCTGTACCACGCGATCCAGGTCGGCATGGACATGGGCATCGTGAATGCCGGCCAGCTGGCGATCTACGCCGAACTGCCGGCCGAGCTGCGCGAGCTCTGCGAGGACGTCGTCCTCAACCGCCGCGAGGATTCCACCGACCGCCTGCTGGAGGCGGCCGAGCGCTTCAAGTCCGGCGGCGGCGTCCAGGCCAAGACCGCCGACCTGTCCTGGCGCGAGGCGCCCGTGGAGAAGCGCCTGGAGCACGCGCTGGTCAACGGCATCACCGAGTTCGTGGTGGCCGACACCGAGGAGGCGCGCCTGAAATCCGCGCGCCCGCTCCACGTCATCGAGGGCCCGCTGATGGCCGGCATGAACGTGGTCGGGGACCTGTTCGGCTCGGGCAAGATGTTCCTGCCGCAGGTGGTGAAGTCCGCCCGCGTGATGAAGCAGGCGGTCGCCTATCTCGAGCCCTTCATGGAGGCGGAGAAGCTCGCCAATGGCGGTGACGGCAAGCGGCAGGCCGCCGGGAAGATCCTGATGGCGACCGTGAAAGGCGACGTCCACGACATCGGTAAGAACATCGTCGGCGTCGTGCTCGCCTGCAACAACTACGAGATCATCGATCTCGGCGTGATGGTGCCGGCGGCCAAGATTCTCGATGTCGCCAAGCGCGAGAACGTCGACATCGTCGGCCTGTCCGGCCTGATCACCCCGTCGCTGGACGAGATGGTACACGTCGCGGCCGAGATGGAGCGCGAGGGCTTCGACGTGCCGCTCCTCATCGGGGGGGCCACCACGAGCCGCGTCCACACGGCGGTGAAGATCCACCCCTCCTACAACCGCGGCCAGACCGTCTACGTCACCGATGCGAGCCGCGCCGTCGGCGTGGTCTCCAGCCTGCTCTCGAAGGAGACGCGGGAGTCGACCATCGCCAACATCCGCGCCGAGTACCGCAAGGTCTCGGACGCCCACGCCCGCTCCGAGCTCGACAAGCAGCGTCTGCCGCTGGCGAAGGCCCGCGCCAACCCGTTCCGGATCGACTGGTCGGGCTACCAGCCGAAGAAGCCGAGCTTCACCGGCGTGCGGGTCTACAGCTCCTACGAGGTCGCCGACCTAGTGCCCTACATCGACTGGACGCCGTTCCTGCAGACCTACGAGTTCAAGGGCCGCTACCCAGCGATCTTCGAGGACCCGGCGCAGGGACCGGCGGCGAAAGCCCTCTTCGACGACGCGCAGGAGATGCTGAAGCAGATCGTCGCCGAGCGCTGGTTCAACCCGAAGGCCATCATCGGTTTCTGGCCGGCCAACAGCGTGGGCGACGACATCACGCTGTTCACCGGTGAGAGCCGGTCGGAAAAACTCGCGACCTTCTTCGGCCTGCGCCAGCAGCTGACGAAGCGCGACGGGCGCGCCAACACCTGCCTGTCCGACTTCGTCGCGCCGGCCGAGACCGGCATCGCCGATTACGTCGGCGGCTTCGTGGTCACTGCGGGCCTGGAGGAGGTGCGGATCGCCGAGCGCTTCGAGCGGGCCAACGACGATTACCGCTCGATCCTGGTCAAGGCGCTGGCCGACCGCATCGCCGAGGCCCTGGCCGAGCGCATGCACGAGCGGGTTCGCCGCGAGTTCTGGGGCTACGCCGCCGACGAGTCCTTCGCGCCGGAAGACCTCGTGCGCGAGGAATATGCCGGCATCCGTCCCGCCCCCGGCTATCCCTCGCAGCCCGACCACACCGAGAAAGTCACGCTGTTCGACCTGCTCAAGGCCGAGCCGCGCATCGGCGTGAAGCTCACCGAGTCCTACGCCATGTGGCCGGGCTCGTCGGTCTCGGGCCTCTACATCGCCCACCCGGAATCGCATTACTTCGGCGTCGCCAAGGTGGAGCGCGACCAGGTCGAGGATTACGCCCTTCGCAAGGGCATGGATCTGCGGGAGGTCGAGCGCTGGCTCGGCCCGATCCTGAACTACGATCCGGCCCGCTACCTCGCGGCCGCCGCCGAGTAGGACTTCAGCGTCGCCGCGTCCCCCGGCGGGGCGGCGGCGGCGCGACCGAAACCGCTGGAGTGTGGCCGGGGAAGGCTTGACCGTGGGCGTGCCTGCGCTTCAATGCCTGCCCGGCTCAACCATGGCCCGAGACCAGCTGAAGGGCGCCCCGATCGTGTACCGGCTCACCGGCTCCCTCGTCGCCACCGTTGCGCTCGGGCTCGTCGCCTCGGGCTGCACGGGCTTCGCGTACATCTCCAAGACCTATGTCAGCCTGCCGCCCCAGGTGGTGACGATCGGCTGCAAGGATCCCTACGAGGTCTACGACCAGCGCCGGGTCCGCAAGATGCTGATCGTCTCCAACGCCCTGCGGGAGACCACGGGCTGCGGCCTCGACGATGCGCTCGCCGGCGGCGATCCGGCCCTGACCCGGGTCAAGCGCTTCCGCGAGGCGGCGCGCACCTACCTGAACGAGACGGGGCGCGAGGATTGCCGGGTCCGCGGCGAAACCGTGTTCACCGATCTGCAGACCGAATTCACCTACACCTGCGCGGCGCCGATCGAGCCCCGCGACGCCAAGGTGCAGACCCTGCCGGGCCGCAGCAACCGCGTCGGCCTCTAACGCTCGCCCGAGCCGGAGGCGCGCGGAAACGTGCGCTCCATCGCGTCCCCGGAGGCCGCCAGCAGCGCCCGCGCCAGGGTACGGGCCTCCTCCCGGTCGAGGGCAAGGATCGCCGTGACGGGTGCGCCGTTCAGGCCGGGCAGGCCGATCTCGATCCGAACCCCGTCCGGTGCGGCCGCCACCGCGATGCTCCAGTCCCGTTCTCCGCTCATGGGCTTTCCGCCTCTCCGTACCCTCGACCCTCCCGGTCGCCGGCATTCCCGCAATACCACTTCTGCGCAATGGATCCTGCGCAAGTGCCTCTGCATGACCGATCCGATGGCGTGAGGCCAGGGGCCGGAAGATCCGACCGGCGATTGACGCCGTGCCGCCCCCTGGTGTTTGTGCGCCCCGACCCATCCCGGCCCCCAGGGCCCGGCGATCATTCAGGGAAGGAAGACCCCATGTCCGAGATCTGGTTCCGTACCGGCGAGGCCACCGTGCTCGCCGCCGAGGGGCAGTACACCGACGCGATGCCGGAGGTGCTGATCGGCTCCACCCGCGGCCCGGCCGGCCAGGCCTTCGCCGGCATGATGGGGCAGGTTCAGGGCCACACCCGGATGTTCGTGGTGCGCGACCTCAACCAGCTCGTGCGCCCGGCCACGATCATGACGACGAAGGTCACGATCCATACGGCCGAGTATGCCGAATTGCTCGGCGGTGTCGTCCAGGCCGCCACGGGGGACGCCATCATCGACTGCGTGATCGAGGGCGTCCTGCCCAAGGACGGGCTCGACGAGCTCTGCATGATCATCATGATCTGGCTGGACGAGCGCTGCGGATCCGATCCGAACCTCGACCGCAAGGATCTCTACCGTACCAACTACGAGGCGACGAAGCTCGCGATCGGCCGCGCCATGAAGGGCTTGCCCACCATCGACGAGCTCATCGCCAACCGGAAGACGGTGAAGCACTACGCCCTGGAAGACGTGATCGAGTACTGATTCGCTCCAGGGTGCGACGAGGCGCGGATCCGGAGGGATCCGCGCCTCCGAAAATGGAGCCTGCTAGCCCGGTGGGATCCGCCCCACCGAGCACAGGGTGCGGATCGAGCCGCTGGCGTCGGTGTAGCAGCTCGCCGACCAGCCGTTTTGCTGGATGAAGGATTTGCGCCGCTCCCTGAGGGCGGTGGCGTGCGCCGTGGCGATGGCCGCCTGGACCGCGCCGGCGCTCTCGCCGACCACGATCTCGGCCGCCAGGGCGAGGTCGGCGAAGTAGGCGTCCGAGGGTGTGGGGTCGGAGGAGGCCGCTTGCACGATGGGCTCGGCCCGGCAGGTCAGGTCGAGCTTCAGGCCGCCGGGAACCCGCAGGTCGATGCTGGGGCCGGTGCGCCGGCCGACCTTTCCGCCCATGGCACTCGCGATCCGGGCGGCGAGGCCGTCGCACTCGTCGGCCCGTGCGAGGCCGGGTCCGAGCAGGCTCGCGCCGAGGAGGAGAGGGAGGAGGGCGCTGCGCAGTCGCATGATCGGGCTGTCCGGGGAGGTGAGCCCCCTCAGGGCGTGAAGGCGAGGCGGACCACCGTGCCGCCCTCGTTGCTGTAGCTGAGCTGTCCGCCGAGCTGTCCCGCGAGACCCTGCGCGATGCGGAAGCCGAGGCTGCGCGTCGCGTCCGGGTCGAAATCCGCGGGCATGCCGCGCCCGTCATCCGAGATGACGAGCTGCAGGCGCTCCGCATCGAGCCGCTCGAGCTGGATCGTGATGGTGCCCCGCCGCCCGTCCGGAAAAGCATGCTTGAGGGCGTTGGTCACCACTTCGACCACGAGGAGCGACAGGGTGGTGAGCTGGGTGAGGTCGAACCGCAGGGGCGGCGTGTCGACGAGGCAGACGATGTTCTGCGCGCCCGTGGCATCGAGGAGGTCGGTGCAGAGTTCCCTGAGGTACTGCCCCACCGGGCGCTCGATGCTGCTCGGGTCGTACAGGCGCCGATGGATGCGCGAGATCGTCTCCAACCGCACCCGTGCCTCGTCGAGGGCGGTGAGCGCCGCGTTCGGATCGTTGCCGACCTTGCGCTTCTGCAGGGTCAGGAGGGCGGCCACGAACTGCATGTTGTTGGCGACCCGGTGCTGCAGCTCCTGGAACATCGTGCGCTGCTGCTCGTAGAGCCCCGCCGAGACCTGCCGCTCGGTGCGCAGCCGCTCGCCCGCCCGATGCATGACGTGGATCAGCGCGATATCGACCGCAACGATGAAGACGTAGAAGCCCAGGGCCAGGGCGGTCGGCCCGTCGATGATGAAGCTGCTGACGGGCGGGATGAAGAAGTACCAGGCGGCGAACCCGCTCAGGGTCGCGCAGGTGATGCCCGGCCGCAGGCCGAAGAAGAAGGTCGTGAGGATCACGGCCGGGAAGAACGTCAGGTAGGGAAAGCCCGGCGGCAGGATGTCGTCCAGGGCGAAGCGCAGGCCGAGGGCGAGGGCCGACGCCGTCAGGGCGGCTCCCTCGCCCAGCCAAGGGCGCGCGCGCAGGCGCTCGGTCGCATGCACGACCTGCCAGCCTCTCCACCAGGGGGCGTGTGTCGATGAGTGGGACAGCGTCGTGGGTCTCGTCGAGGTTTGGAACAGCTCTAGTCTGGGGCGGGCCGTGTGGCCAGCGGGTCGGGCCCGCGGCCGCGATTCAGCCTCAATGAAAATCGCGGCTGCGGTAAATGCGTCGATCCTCCGGGGCGCCGAAATCGGTGGTCTCGGGCGGTAGCCGCAGGCCTCCGGCGCGCAGATCCCGCAAGGCGGACGAGAGATCGCGGAACTGCTCGGCCAGGAGGTGCACCACGAGGCCCTGGCGCTGCACCCGGCCGCGCACCGCCAGGAAGCGGGCGCCCATGGCGGTCGCCCGATGAGCCTCGAACACGTCGCGCCAGACGATGACGTTGGCGATCCCGGTCTCGTCTTCCAGGGTCAGGAACACGGTGCCGCGCGCCGTGCCGGGCCGCTGCCGGGTGAGGACGAGGCCCGCCACGGTGACGCGGGCATTGTTCGCCACGCGGGCCGCGTCGTGGTGGTCGCGGGCGGGGATCGCGCCGATCCGGGCGAGCCGGGTCCGGAAGAACGCCACCGGATGGCCCTTCAGGGAGAGGCCGGTGGCGGCGTAGTCCTCCGCCACGTGCTCCGAGGCCGCCATGGCGGGCAGGGCCACGGCGGGTTCGGCCCGGAACAGACCGTCATCGGCATGGAAGGCGAAGAGCGGCATCGGCGTGTCGAGGAGATGCGTCCGCCGATCGCCGTCGCTCCGCAGGGCCGCCTTGCGGGCCGAGGTGCCTTCCAGGGTCCGCACCGCCCAGAGGGCGGCCCGGCGGTCGAGGTCGAGGGAGCGGAACGCGTCCGCCTCGGCCAGCCGTTCCAGGGCGTTGCGAGGCAGGGCGAGGGCCGCCTGCAGACCCTCGATGCTGGCATAGCCGTTGCCCCGCAGAGCGACGAGGCGGTGCATGGCGGCCTGCGGCACGCCGCTCACCTGGCGCAGGCCGAGGCGCACGGCGAAGCGCCGCGGGATGCCGGGCGGCGGGGGCTCCAGGGCCGGCTCGAGGGTGCAGTCCCAGGCGCTGGCATTCACGTCGACGCCGCGGACTTCGACTCCGTGGGCGCGGGCATCGCGCACGAGCTGCGCCGGCTGGTAGAAGCCCATCGGCTGGGAGTTGAGGATGGCGGCGAGGAAGACGTCCGGGTGGCGGCACTTCATCCAGGCGGAGGCGTAGACCAGCAGGGCGAAGCTCGCCGCATGGCTTTCCGGGAAGCCGTAGGTGGAGAAGCCCTCGATCTGCTTGAAGCAGCGCTCGGTGAAGTCGCGCGGGTAGCCGCGTGTGACCATGCCCTCGACGAACTTGGTGCGGAAGTTCACGATCTGGCCGTTGTGCCGGAAGGTGGCCATGGCCCGGCGCAGGCCGTCGGCCTCGTGCGGCTGGAAACCGGCGGCGGTGATCGCGATCTGCATCGCGTGCTCCTGGAACAGGGGTACGCCGTAGGTCCGCCTGAGCACGCTCTCGAGCTCGTCCTGGGGTCCGTGATCGGGATGGGGGGAGGGGTAGCTGACCGGCTCCAGCCCCTGGCGACGGCGCAGATAGGGATGGACCATGTCGCCCTGGATCGGCCCGGGCCGGACGATCGCCACCTGCACCACGAGGTCGTAGAACTCCCGCGGCTTCAAGCGCGGCAGCATCGACATCTGTGCCCGGCTCTCGACCTGGAACACGCCGACGGAATCGGCCTTGGCCAGCATCGCGTAGGTGGCCTCGTCCTCGCGCGGCAGGTCGGCGAGCGTTGGATAATCGTGCCCGTAATCCTGCCGCAGGAAGTCCACGCCCCGGCGCAGACAGCTCAGCATGCCGAGCGCGAGCACGTCGACCTTCATCAGGCCGAGCACGTCGATGTCGTCCTTGTCCCACTCGATGAAGGTGCGGTCCGCCATGGCGGCGTTGCCCACCGGCACGGTCTCGTCGAGGCGCCCGCGGGTCAGCACGAAGCCGCCCACGTGCTGGGACAGGTGGCGCGGGAAGCCGATCAGCGCGTGGGCGAGTTCCAGCGCCTGCCGGATCGACGCGTTGTCCGGGTCGAGGCCCGCCTGTCGGATATGGGCGTCGGGCAGGTCCTTGCCCCAGGAGCCCCAGACCGTGTCGGCCATCACGCCGGTGATGTCGGGGGGCAACCCCAGGACCTTGCCGACTTCCCGGATGGCGCTGCGCGGACGGTAGTGGATCACTGTGGCGCAGATCGCGGCGCGGTCGCGGCCGTAGCGATCGTAGAGGTACTGGATCACCTCCTCGCGGCGCTCGTGCTCGAAATCCACGTCGATGTCGGGGGGCTCCGCCCGGTTCTCCGAGATGAAGCGGGCGAAGAGCAGGCGGATCTCGGTGGGGTCGACCGCCGTGATGCCGAGGCAGTAGCAAACCACGGAATTGGCCGCCGAGCCGCGCCCCTGGCACAGGATACCCCGCTTGCGGGCGAACTCGACGATGTCGAACAGGGTGAGGAAGTAGCGCGCGTAGTCCATCTTCTCGATGAGACGCAGCTCCTCCTGGATTGTGTTCACTATTTGTTCGGGAATGCCGTCCGGATAGCGCCACTGGGCGCGCTTCAACACCTGGTCGGTGAGATAGGCCTGTGCGGTGAAGCCCGGCGGCACCGGCTCGTCAGGGTATTCGTAGGTCAGTTCGTCGAGGGAGAAGCTGCAGGTCTCGGCGATCTCGATGGTGCGGGCCAGGGCCTCGGGATGGTCGGCGAAGAGGCGCGCCATCTCGGCCGCGGGCCGCAGGTGGCGCTCCGCATTGGCTTCCAGGCGGTAGCCCGCGGCCGCCAGGGTACAGCCCTCGCGGATGCAGGCGACGATGTCCTGCAGGGACCGCCTGTCCGGGTGGTGGTAGAGCGCGTCCGAGACTGCCACCAGGGGGGCACCCAGGCGCGCGCCCCAGGCGGCCAGGCGACCGAGGCGGCGGCGCTCGTCGCCGCGCCGCCGGTGGCTCCCCGCCAGGGTGACCCGGCCGGGAGCCTGCGCGACCAGGGCCGCGAGCCGGCTCAGGAACGGGTGCATCCCCGCGAGATCCCTTCTCGCAAAGTCCTCTCCAGCAAGCTCTTCCCCAGCGAGCTCTTCCGGGGGAATCGCGATCAGCATCTGTCCCGCGCTGGCCGCCAGGAATTCGGCGAAGCCGAAGCGGCACCGGCCCTTCTCGGAGCGGCGGTTGCCGAGGGTCAGGAGCCGGCACAGGCGGCCGTAGGCGGCCCGATCCATCGGGTAGGCCACGGCCTCGAAGCCTTCCTCCGTCACGAGGCGTACGCCGGGCAGGAAGCGGATACCGGGTTCGCCGGCGGCGGCTCGCCGCTTCGCCTCCGCATGGCCCCGCACCACGCCCGCCAGGGTATTGCGGTCGGCGATGCCGATGGCGTGGAGCCCGAGCTCGGCGGCCTGACCCACCATCTCGCCGGGATGCGAGGCTCCGTGCAGGAACGAGAAGTTCGTGGTGACGGCGAGCTCGGCATAGGCGGGCGGTTCGGATGTCGACCCCATCTGGCTCCCGGCTCCGCTGCACCCGTCTGCAGTCGAGAACGAATCGTGATCGTTTCAGATCCCGGGGTGCCGGTTTCGCGCCGGTGAGTCAAAGTCCCGAAGGCCTCTGGCCAAGCTGTTCGGCCTACGTTAGCCCGGTCCTCCCCAGACAGGATGTCCCATGCTCACCTGCGCGATCCTCGACGATTACCAGGGCGTCGGCCCGACGATGGC
Organism: Methylobacterium sp. Leaf125; assembly: GCF_001423085.1. Lineage (GTDB taxonomy): Bacteria > Pseudomonadota > Alphaproteobacteria > Rhizobiales > Beijerinckiaceae > Methylobacterium. The sequence goes on from NZ_LMNU01000001.1 coordinate 909,784, forward strand.
GGATTGGTCGGGTTTGGCGGACCGGATCACCCTGCGCGACCTGCGCACCACCTTCGCAACGCGGGACGCGCTCGTCGACGCGATCCAGGATTGCGAGATCGTCGTGATGATGCGCGAGCGCACGCCGTTCCCGGCCGAGCTGTTCGCGCGCCTGCCGCGGCTGCGGCTCCTTCTCACCAGCGGGATGCGCAACCTGTCGATCGACCTGGCCGCCGCGCAGGCGCACGGTGTTACGGTCTGCGGCACCGCCAGCCACCCCGAGCCGCCGGTGGAACTGACCTGGGCGCTGATCCTCGGGCTCGCCCGCCACCTCGTGCCGGAGGTGCAGGCCCTGCGGACGGGCGGCCCCTGGCAGGCCAGCGTCGGCAGCGATCTGGCCGGTCGCCGTCTCGGCCTTCTCGGTCTCGGCAAGACGGGCGCCCGCGTCGCCCGGATCGGCCAGGCCTTCGGCATGGAGGTCAGCGCCTGGAGCCCCAATCTCACGCGCGAGCGGGCTGCGGCCGAGGGGGTCGCCCTCGCGCCCTCCCTGGAGGCGCTGCTGGCGGCGAGCCACGTCGTCTCGATCCACCTCGTTCTCGGAGAACGCACCCGCGGCCTCGTCGACGACGCGGCGCTGCGCCGGATGCGGTCCGACGCGTTCCTGATCAACACCTCCCGTGCGGCGATCGTGGACGAGGCCGCGCTGCTGGCGGCCCTTGCCGAGAACCGGATCGCCGGTGCCGGCCTCGACGTGTTCGAGACGGAGCCGCTGCCGCCGGACTCCCCATGGCGCAGCTTGCCCAACGTGCTGGCGACGCCCCATCTCGGCTACGTCACGGAGCGGAACTACCGCACCTACTTCCCCGAGATCGTGGAGGACATCCGGGCCTTCCTCGACGGAGCGCCGATCCGGGTCCTGGGGTAAGCCGGCCGGGGAGGGACTTCAGGCCCGCCCCTCGACGAAGGCCCGCATCAGCAGGTTGGCGATCGCCAGGGGCGGCGGCGTGGTCAGGCCGTCGGGATGGCGGCCCTCGAGCATCGCCGCGACGGTGTCGCGCGAGAACCATTGCGCGTCGGCGAGTTCCTCCGGATCGAGGGTGATGGCCGCGTCGAGGCTCTCGGCCACGCAGCCGATCATCAGCGAGGACGGGAACGGCCAGGGCTGCGAGGCGTGGTAGCGCACCGCGCCGATGGTCAGGCCGACCTCCTCGAAGGTCTCGCGCCGCACGGCGTCCTCGACAGTCTCGCCGGGCTCCAGGAAACCGGCGAGGCAGGAATACATGCCCTCGTTGAAGCGCGGCGAGCGGCCGAGCAGGCAGGAATCCCCTCGGGTGATCAGCATGATCACCACGGGGTCGGTGCGGGGGAAATGGTGCGTCCCGCAGGCCGTGCATTCGCGGCGATAGCCGCCGGCCGCGAGGGTGGTCGGGTTCCCGCAATGGGCGCAGAAGCCGTGGCGCGCATGCCAGCCGAGCAGGGACTTCGCCGTGGCGAGGAGCCCGAGTTCATGCGGCGCGATCCGCCCCTCGCCCGCGAGGCTGCGCAGATCGTTGGTGCGGAATCCCGGATCGGCATCGAGGCCCTCTGCCAGCGCCGCCGGCACGGCGGCAGCGAAGACCGGGTCGCCGTCGAGGCGCCCGAGATAGAGTGTCAGGCTGCGCGTGCCCATGCGGGCGGCCGCATCCGGCGCCAGGAGCGCCGTATCGCCCACGAGCACGACGCGGTCGCCCGCCAGGACGACGATGCTGGCGCCGGGCGCATCGAGCGCGGGGATCGCGGACGCGCTCTCGGCGGAGTGACGCACGAGGCGGCTCTGGACGTAGCCGAGCTGGCTCAAGGGATCGGCCATCGCCTCAAGCCGCCGCGAACAGGGCGCCGATGCGCTCGATCATCTGGGCGCGGGCGTGGTGCGGGTAGGGGGTGGCGGTGCCGAGGCCCCAGACCGGCTTCGGCCAGGCCGGATCGGAGCGGAAGCGCCCGATCACGTGCACGTGGAGTTGGGAGACGACGTTGCCGAGCGCCGCGACATTGACCTTGTCGGGCTTGGCCAGGGTCAGCATCACGCCGGTGGCGATCCGCAGCTCGTCCATCAGCGCCTGCGCATCCGCCGGGGCGAGATCGGTGATCTCGCTGGCGCCGGCCCGGCGCGGGACGAGGATCAGCCAGGGGAAGCGGGCATCGTCCATGAGGAGGACGCTGCACAGGGCGAGGTCGCCCACATGCACGGTGTCGGCGGCCAGCTGCGGGTCGAGGGCGAAGTCTGTGCTCATCGCCAGGCGATGTAGAACGGAACCGTGGCCGATGCGAGGGGCGGGGCGCTCAGATCCCGCTGAACCAGTTGTAGCCCTGGTCCTCCCAGTAGCCGCCCGGATAGTCGTTGGTCACGAAGATCGCCGCGATGTGCTTCGGGCTCTTGAAGCCGAGCTTCGTCGGCACCCGGACCCGCAGGGGATAGCCGTACTCGGGCGCGAGGGGCTGGCCGGCGAAGTCGAGGGCCAGGATCGTCTGCGGGTGCAGGGCACTCGGCATGTCGAGGCTGCCGTAGTAGCGGTCGGCGCACTTGAAGCCGACATACTTGGCGGTGAGGTCGGCGCCGCTCCGCTCCAGGAAGGTCCGCAGCGGCACGCCGCTCCACTGCCCGATCTGGCTCCAGCCCTCGATGCAGATGTGGCGGGTGATCTGGCTCTCCTGCGGCAGGGCCCGGAGCTTCGCCAGGGTCCAGGGCGCCTTGTCGGCGACGAGGCCGGAGACCTCGAGCTTCCAGGTCGCCTCGTCGATCTCCGGAATGTTGTCCGGCGGGTAGAAGGCGTTGAAGCGGAACGGGCTGTCGATCATCGAGGCCGGGTAGGTCGGGGCCAGGGTCGCGGGATCGAACAGCCATTGCTGGACCCGGTCATTGGCCCGCGACATCGCCCAGAGGACGCGGTCCGCCAGGGTGCCGTTGCTGCCGGTGGAGAGGTCGCAGCCGGAGAGCAGGGTCAGGGCACCCAGGGAGAGGCCGCCGCGCAGCACCATCCGGCGCTCCAGGCGCGCGAGGTCGGGGGCGAGGTCGCGGCGCAGAGCCTTGAGGCGGGCGGCGTCGTCGGGATCGCGGGGCATCAGCGAACGGTCTCCTCGGTGACGCGGGCGCGGCCGGTGATCATCGCCAGCAGCGTACTGGGCACGATGGCCACCAGGGCGAGGTGGAGCAGGATGAAGCCTCCCAGGCCCGCCATGGCGGCGAAATGCACACGCCGCGCCCACTCGTAGCCGCCGAACAGGTTCGCCAGGGCCTGCCACTGCACGGGCTTCCACAGGGCACATCCGGAGGCAACCAGGAGGAGGCCGAGCGCGATCGCGATCCCGTAGGCGAGGCGCTGGACGGCGTTGTAGCGGCCGACCCGGTGAACGAGGCGGAACCTCAGAGCGGCCCGGGCATCGCGCCAGATCGCGCCCGGGCTCAGGGGCAGGAAGGTGGTGGCGAAGTGGCGGGCGAGGAGGCCGTAGATCAGGTAGGCGAGGCCGTTGAGGGCGAAGAGCCACATGGCGGCGAAGTGCCAGGCCAGGGCGCCGCCGAGCCAGCCGCCGAGAGTCGCCCATTTCGGGAACGCGAAGGGAAAGAGCGGCGAGGCGTTGTAGATTGCCCAGCCGCTGAACAGCATGCAGAACACCGCGACGGCGTTGATCCAGTGCGTGATCCGCACCACGAGCGGGTGAATCACCACGAGGCGCGACGGTGTTTCGGGGACGATCGTCAACGGGACCTCGGGTTCTCGGGACGGGAAACCCGGCCCCGTCCGCTGCGGCGGAGGGGCCGGGGAGGGGATCACATCGACGGGACGGTGCCGTTGCGGCCGACGATCAGCACGGCGGCGTTGAGCTTGCCGTCGGGGCCCGCCTTGGTGAAGGCCACGACCTTGGCGCCCGGCACCACGATGCTCTTCTCGCCCGGGTCGACGAGGGTCACCGGCACGTCCTCCGGCACCATCACCTTCTTCTCGCCGCCCTGATACTTGACCAGCATCGTCCGGCCCTCGGTGCCGGAGAGGCTGCCGATGGCGCCGTTGGTCATGGTGGAGTTGGAGCCGAGATCCCACGGATAGTGGCCGTCGGCGGTGCCGCGCAGGGAGGAGGCGAACACCGTCACCTGCAGGGCCTTCTGGGTGCCGTCGGGCTGCGGGATCGCGGCGGTGCCGATGTAGCTCTCGGACTTGATGTCGGAGAGCTTCCCGGTGCTGGCTGCCAGCAGCTTGGTGTCGTCCCCGAAGGTGACGGTCTTGGTCTCGCCCATGCGGGGCTTGATCGTGACGGTCGAACCATCGACCGACTCGATGGTGCCGCGGTAGCGCACCACGTCGGCGGCGCGCGCCGGTGCGGTGGCGAGCGCGAGGCCGACGGTGAGGCCGGTGAGCAGCGTCTTCATCATGGCGTTCTCCCTGGGGTGTTGGTGGACGGGCGCGGGGCGCCCGCCCGGCCCGGTTTCCCGGGCGTCTTCCGGCGTTGGGGCCGAGCCCGCCGCCGCTCACATCGGCGGGACGGTGCCGTTCTCGCCCACGATCATCCGGTCGGCCACGGCGACGCCGCCGGCATCCGCCTTGGTGAAGGCCACGATTCGGGCACCCGGCTTGATCTTGCTGGCATCCCCGGGGGCCAGGGCCACGACCGGCACGCCCTCCGGCACGGTGATGGTCTTCTCGCCGCCCTTGTAGGTCACCCGGATCGTCCGGTCGGTGGTCCCCGAGAGGGCGCCCACCGCGCCGTTGGTCATGGTGTTCTCCTTCTCGAGATCCCACGGGTAGTGGCCGTCGCCGGTTCCGCGCATGCTCGGCGCGAACACCGCGACCTCGAGGGCCTTCAGGGTTCCGTCCGGCTGCGGCGTGGCGGCGGTGCCGATGTAGCTGTCGGGCTGAATGTCGCTGATCTTGGCGGCATTGGCGGTGGCGACCCGAACGCCGTCGCCGAGCTTGACCTGCACCGGCGCGCCCATGCGCGGCTTGATGGTGACGCTGGTGCCGTCCACCGCCTCGATCGTGCCTCGGATGCGGACGACGGGGGAGTCGGCCATGGCCGGAAGGCTAAGGGCGAGGCCGGACAGGGCGAGGACGAGAGTCAGCGACTTCATGCAGAGGATTCCTGGCAACCGGTTCGAACCGGCCGCCGGGACGGTGCTCCCAATCTTCCGCGCGCGCAAGTCAATTGCGCGCGATGCGGATAGGTCAGTGGGCCATCAGCATCGGGATCGCCGCATGGGCCAGGAGGTGGCTCGTCGGGCCACCGAAGATCATCTGTCGCAGGCGGCTCTGGGTGTAGGCGCCCTTGATGAGGAGGTCGCACCCGAAGGCTTCAGCCTCGGCGAGGTAGACCTCTCCGGGTGTCCGCCGACCGGCCGAATGAGCGCGGAAATCGGCGCTGATGCCCTCGCAGGCCAGGGCACGCGCCAGTTCCTCGGCCGTCGGGCCCGGGACCGTCCCACCCTCGACGCTGATGACGCGGATCCGCTTGGCCTGCCGCAGGAACGGCATTGCGAAGGCCACCGCGCGGGCCGTCTCGGTCGATCCGTTCCAGGCGATCAGGATCGCCTCGCCGAGGGTGGCGGGGGCGATCGGCGGCGCCAGCAGGATCGGCCGTCCGCTCTCGAACAGGGCGGTCTCGAAGGTGGTCATGCGCGGGGCGCCGTCCTCGGTTCCGGGCCGGCCCACCACGGTGGCGGTGAACAGGCGCGCGTACTGGCCCAGGAAGCCGTCGCCGGCCGGTACGTCGGCCCGCCAGCGGTAGCGCGGGCCGGCGGCCAGGGCCTCCGGGTTGCACGGACCCTCGGCCGCGAGCGGCAGGCTGGCCTGGGTCATGAAGTCGATGAACTGCCGCCCGGCGCGCTCGGCTTCGACCTTGTCGGCCTCCTCGTCACGGAGCCAGGTCATGCCTCCGACCATGTCGACGGGAACGTACTCGGCCAGGGCCGGCCGCAGGGAGACGCCCTCGATGAGGCTGCCGAACCGGCGGGCGGTGAGGATCGCGGTCTCGAAGACCGAGGGCAGAGCGTCATGGGACGCGACGGGAACGAGCAGGGTCTTCATCGGGAGCCTTCCTCGCAACGGCACGATGGGACCAGGCTAATGCGAAACGCGGTCCTGGAAAACAGGATGGCCGGGCCCACCCGCAGTTTTCCCGAGGTGCTTGGACGAGGTGCTCGGATCGGCACGCCAAGAGGTGCGCCGAAAGCAAATCGAGCAGAAAGCTTGGCCATTTAGAAGATCAGTTTCGTTTGGGTAAAGCTGAGAAAAGAACCCGTGTAAGTTGGGAACCCAATCGCAACCGCGTCGTTGGCCCACCAACCATGACAGGCTCGCCCTCCGTCAGGAATGAATAGCCTTTGGGCATTCAGGCTGCACTGTCGCGTTGGATTAGAGGAACACATGATCAAGAAGACTCTCGCTCTCACCGCCGTGATGACCGTTCTGTCCGCTCCTGCCTTCGCGCAGAGCATGGGCGACTTCCGCATGGACGCCATGCAGGCCAACGCCTTCGAGATTCAGTCGAGCCAGATCGCGATCAACAAGAGCCGCAACCCGCAGGTGCTGCGCTTCGCGCGCGAGGCGATCCGTGACCACCGCGCCGCCAACGTGGCCCTGGCCGGTGGCGAGAACAACTACGCCGCGGTCCGCGGCAACGAGGGCCTCGGCGGCCTGATCACCGCCCCGCTCGCGGTGGCGGGTGGTGCGGTCGGTGCAGCCACGGGCGCTGCCGCCGGCGCGGTGGGCGGCACCCTCAGTGGCGGTCCCATCGGGGGCGTCGAAGGCATCGGTTCGGGCGCGGCTCGCGGTGCGGCGACCGGCAGCCAGGCCCTGCGCGGCGATGTCGACACCACCGCCGGTACCACGATCATCCAGCCGAATCCGCAGCAGCAGGCGATGCTGGCCGAGTTGTCTCAGACGCCGGCCGGCCCGCGCTTCGATCGTCTCTACGGTCGCATGCAGGTCCAGTCACACGAGATGACCATCGGCATGTTCCGCTCCTACGCCGCCTCCGGCCCGAACCCGGCCCTGCGCGCACATGCGGAGCAGGCCCTGCCGGTGCTGCAGTCCCATTACCAGATGGCCCAGAGCCTTCCGGGCGCTCGCTGAGCCGGGAAACGGATGCCGGGCCCGAGGGCCCAGCATGCCAGCACAACGCGAAAGGACGCCGCGCCCCTGGGGCACGGCGTCCTTTTTCGGTGAGGGGCCTTGTCCGCCGCGGGGATGCCGTCGGCCCCTGGACTCAGCTCTGGAAGCAGCCGATCGACGAGGTCGGGCCGAGCCTGCGGCCCTCGCCGTCGATGGCCGGGTTGAACGCGCCGGTCTCGGGGTCGCGCAGGAGCAACTCCCCGCGGGCAATGCCGAAATGGGCGCCGTGCAGGGCCAGCTGCCCGCTCTCCACCCGCTTGCGCACGAACGGGAAGGTCATCAGGTTCGTGAGGCTCTGGCCGACCATCGCGTATTCGAGGCGGGTCAGGTAGTCGGGGCCGTTCTGGGCACCGACCTTCTCGGCGGCGGGGCCCACGAGGGACACCCACTTACCGATGAAGTCGCCCTGCGACAGCGGCTTCGACGAGTTGGCGTAGGCCTTGATGCCGCCGCAGGTGGCGTGACCCAGCACCACGATGTGCTTCACTTCCAGACCCTCCACAGCGAACTCGATCGCCGCCGAGGTGCCGTGATAATCGCCGCCGGTCTCGTGCGGGGGGACGATGTTCGCGACGTTGCGGATCACGAAGAGTTCACCCGGTCCGGTGTCGAAGATCACCTCCGGGGAGACGCGGCTGTCGCAGCAGCTGATCATCAGAACCTCGGGGCTCTGACCCTCGGCGAGCTTGGCGTAGCGCTTGGCCTCGTCGGTCAGGCGTCCGTCGATGAAGGAGCGATAGCCGGCCTTCAGCGTCTCTGGAAACATGGGTTGGTCCTCGCTCATGGGTTTCGTGGGAGGCTCGCCAACACGTGGCGTGCCGGAGGGCTACGGTTGCTCCCGCCAGTTTAGGACGACCGGCGCCGCCGGTATCGTCCCGGCAACGATGTCGCGGGCGACCTCGACCAACCCCCTCGGCTCGATGCGCTCGGACGTGGACGCGAGTTCGGCCAGCGTCCACCAGCGGGTGCCGAGGACCGGGTTGTCCTCGGTTTCCGCCAGACGGCTCGTATCCACGGTCGCGTCGGGCAGGCGGACGACGAAGTAGCGCTCGCGGGCATAGCGAGAGGTCCGGAACAGGTGGAAGGGGCCGTCGCACGACGCGACCTGTGGTCCGATCTCGGCATCCGGCACGCCGATTTCCTCGGACAGTTCGCGCCGGCAGGCCTCCACATGCGTCTCGCCGGCCTCGAGACCGCCCCCGGGCATGAACCAGAAGGTGCGGTCCTCCGGTCTCGCCGGATCGATCGGGCGCACGGACTCGTAGGCGATGAGCAGAAGGCGCTGATCGGGATCGAACACCAGCGCCCGGGCGATGTCGCGAACGGTCAGATCCTGCGTCATGTCCATGTCCCACCGTCCCGCTTCAGCTCCCCGATCTAGCAGGGATTTCTCCTGCGGCCAGGGGGTGGCTCGACGGATCGGCCGGCATCCAGATCACGACGGGAAGTCCCTCGGCGTCCCGGTCGGGTGGATCGGGCAGGGGGCGGGCGCGGCCCTCGGCGAGATCGCGGGCGACGACGAGGGCGGCCAGCGCATCGAGGTGGTCGTCCGCACCGATCCCGGACGGTCGTCCTGCGATCAGGCCTTCGGGCAGGCCGGCCCGTTCGAGCAGGGCGCGGCGTTCGGCAAGTCCCGCCTGGCGGCCCAAACCCTTCTTGCCCGCCGCCAGGGGCTGTCCGCCGTTGAGGCAGCGGAACACGATCTCGGGATGGACTTCGTGAAGGCGCGCCATGAGATCCGGTCGCGCCCGTAGCAGCCCGTCGACCGCCCGGACGGCGGGCAGGATGTTCCAGCACTGGATCGAGGGCGCGAAGGGCGGCGTGCTGTGTGCCCGTGACAACGCCTTCGCCTCTTCGTAAGTCCCGGCATAGACCGCTGCGCGGGCCGGCACCGGAAACACGCTCGCTCGTCCGGCGCCCAGGACAGCGCGCGCGGCCCGGTCGGCACTTCGTCCGCCGCCGGTCACGTGCGCCTCCAGGCCGATGGGACAGTCGATCCCCACGCGGATCGGTGCCTCGACGCCGTCGAGGAGGTCGGCCGGCCGGGTGACCCGCACGGCGCGGTAGCGAGCGGGGTCGTCGAGGTCCAGCAGGACCCCGGCCCAGGCCCCGCGGCACCCGTCGAGGCCACCGATCCAACGCGTCATCGGCGCGGACCGGTTCGGATCGACGCGAACCGGATCCGGCTTGGCCCGTTGTCGCTGCTCAGGGCCGCCGCTGCCGGCGGCCGCCGAAACGGGAATGCGTTCATGGACATCGCCGTCGACAAGGTCACCGAAATCATCCTGCGCGTGCGCGCCGTCGATGTGAAGGAAGGGCCGACCGACCCCGATTCCGGCTCCAACCCCACCGATGACGGGGCCACCGACGTGCTCATCTCGGGCACGGACGACGCCACCGAGGAAGAATTGCGGTCGATGATCGGCGCCCTCAACGACGACGAGCGCGCCGACCTCCTGGCCCTTCTCTATATCGGGCGCGGCGACATGGAACCCGAGGAATGGTCCGAGGCGGTGCGCTTCGCCCGCGAGCGCGAGGCTGCCGGCGAGGGGGCCGCCCGCGAGATCCTCGGTATTCCCAATGCGGGCGACCTCCTCGACGAGGGCCTCGCCAACCTCGGGATTACGCCGGACCTGCCCCAGGCCTGAGGCCGAGAGGAACCCGGGGCACGGCCAGCGGCGCTTGTCGGAACGCGGCGTCAGCGGCAGGGCAGGGCGAGGGCAGTGTCGGCAACGAAGCCGGCCGTGTCGCGCAGGCTCTGCGGCTGCGTCTGATCCTCCGAGACCGCCTCGGCCTCCGCGTGCAGGCGGTCGTTGCAGGCACAGGTGGGGATCTGCCCCCTGGGCGGCGAGCAGATGTCGTGATGCATGCAGGCGAGGTCCAGGGCATCGATGGGCGGGCGCGGGCTGCGATTGCCCGGGCCACAGTAATTGCCATGGATCAGGAACGTCCCGCGCTCCGGGTTGACGTAGGGCGTCTCCTGCGCACGAGCGGTGGGGATCATCACGGCCGACAGGGCAAGGGCGAGCGCCATGCGTGCCGTCACCGGCGGAGCGATCCGGAAGGGTCGATCTGCGTCAATCATCTAGGCCTCGTCTTCTCGGTCTGATTGCGCCCTCGCGGGTGAAAATGGGGCCGCCTCGCCCGGGGACAAGCGTCTCACCTCTAGCCGTGAGAGGCTTAGGACGGGCAAGACCTGTTCAGCCTCCGTCGCAAGCAGATCGATGCAGGCTTGTTCGTTGTTTGGCAAAGCAACGCCTGGCCGCCGGAACGTCCCTGGACAGCATTGGCTCCGGCGATGCTTCGCGGCTGTCCGCGGACGGTGTCTGTCCCGCCGCCGCCGATCTCGGGCCTGTCGCGTCACAACGTTGCGTCGGCCGGACGCGGTGACGACGAACCGAAGCGCCGTCATCCACACCGTTAACCTTTTCTTAACCCGCCGATTGTGGTGCAACGTCTGCCGTGGGACATTCGTTAACAGAAGCTTAACGGGGCCAAGGGCGGTCATGCGGTACGGGTTTTCCCAGCGTTTCTCGGCTCTGAAGACCCGTCTCGCCACCTTCGGTGCCGCGACGCTGGCCCTGGGCCTCGTCGCCGTGTCGGGCGCCGAAGCGCAGACCCTGGCGGCCCTGCCCACGGTCCCGAGCGCCATCAGTGCCGGTGTCCAGACCCGCCCGATCGCCGCCTGGGTCGATTTCTGCGCCGCCTACGCGACGGAATGTGCGGTGAACACCGCCGAGCCAGCCCAGATCGCCCTGACGCCGACGATCTGGAACACCATCGTCTCGGTTAACCGCCGGGTGAACAAGTCCCTGGTCGCCGTCACCGACATGGACCACCTGCACGTCGCGGACCGCTGGGACCTCGCCGAGGACGGCGCGGGGGATTGCGAGGACTTCCAGCTCCTCAAGCGCAAGCTCCTGGCCGAGGCCGGGCTGCCGCGCCGGGCGATGCGGATGACCGTCGTGATCGACGAGAAGGGCGAAGGCCATGCCGTCCTGACCCTGATCACCGATCGCGGCGACCTCATCCTCGACAACAAGACCAGCACGATCCTGCCCTGGCGTCAGACCGGCTACACCTTCATCAAGCGCGAGAGCCAGGATGCCGTCGCCTGGGTGTCCCTCGGCCGGGCCGCCTCGCCCGTCACCACGGCCAACCGCTGACGCTGTCCCAATGCGGGATCGTGGACAACCCGATCCTTTAAGGCGCGGTTAAGCGTGGCGGCCCGAGGGTGATCCCGCTCCGGGATACCCCGTCCATGACGTTCCGCGATCTTCGCCGTACCGCTGCAGCGCCCGCTCTGCTGATGCTGCTCGCCGCCTCCGCGGCGGCGCAGGAGGCCCCGAGCGTGGCCCAGCGCCACGCCTCCTGGCGCGCCTGCCTCAACCGCAACTTCGCCCTCGAGGTCGCCCTCTCCAGCCGGGTCATCGCCGCCGACGCGGCCCTGCGCACCTGCCGGCCCAGCGAACAGGCCTATCTCGCCGCCCTCGCGGGCTCCCCCCTCGTCGATGGCGACGACGTCGCCCGGGTCCGGCCGGCCCTTCTCCTGCGTGCCAGGGGCTGGCTGCTCGACGGCGGCCGCCAGCGCCCGCTCTGAGGGGCTGATCGGACGACAGCCGAGGCTCCGCGCTGCCGCAAAGACCGGCTCTCAGGCGAAGGATTTGCGCGGGTCGAAGGCGTCGCGCACGGCCTCGCCGGCGAAGACCAGCAGGCTCAGCATCACCGCCACCACGAAGAAGCCGGTCAGTCCGAGCCAGGGCGCCTGGATGTTGTCCTTGCCCTGGGCCAGCAACTCGCCCAGCGAGGCCGAGCCGGGGGGCAGGCCGAAGCCGAGGAAGTCGAGGGAGGTCAGCGTCCCGATCGATCCGTTGAGGATGAAGGGCAGGAAGGTCAGCGTCGCCACCATCGCGTTGGGCAGGAGGTGGCGGCTCATGATGCGGATGTTCGAGAGGCCCAGCGCCCGGGCGGCCCGCACGTACTCGAAGTTGCGGGCCCGCAGGAACTCCGCCCGCACGACCCCGACGAGAGACACCCATGAGAACAGCAGCAGGATGCCCAGCAGCACGAAGAAGCCCGGCTCGATGAAGGCCGAGATGATGATGATGAGATAGAGGGTCGGGATGCCGCTCCAGACCTCGATGAAGCGCTGCAGGGCAAGGTCGACCCAGCCGCCGAAATAGCCCTGTACCGCTCCGGCGATCACGCCGATCACCGAGGAGATCAGGGCGAGGATCAGCCCGAACAGCACCGAGATGCGGAAGCCATAGATGATGCGCGCCAGCACGTCGCGCGTGGTGTTGTCGGTTCCGAGCCAGTGCTTCTCCAGCTCGGCGCAGGGCTTACCCACGGTTTGGCATTGGGCCTCGGTGAGCATCCAGGTCGGGGGCGAGGGGGAGGGGGTCGGCAGCCCGTCGATGATCGTGTCGTAGGAATAGGGGATGGGGGGCCAGATCGCCCAGCCGTTATCGGCGATCTCCTTGCGGGTCTCCGCCGAGCGATAGTTGGGTCGGGCGTAGAAGCCGCCAAACTTCTCGTCCGGATAGTCGATGATCACCGGGAACAGGATCTCGCCCTTGTACGAGACGACCAGCGGCCGATCGTTGGCGATGAACTCGGCGAACAGACTCGTGACAAACAGGCCCGTGAAGATCAGGAACGACCAGTAGCCGAGGCGATTGCGCCGGAAATTGGCGAGCCGCCGCCGGTTCAACGGCGACAGGCCGCGACTCGGCGCGGGCAGGGCGACCGCCTGGGTGGTGTCGGGACGCGCGACCTCGTTCATCGGGCGTCCCCCCGTGCGCCGGATCTCAGCCGTCGATGTGCGTCGCCGTGCCCTCGATCTCGTTCGGGCGCAAGCCGCCATGCCGCTCGAGGTGACGCCGCAGCAGGCGCACGTTGCGGCGGTTGGCCTTGAACGCCGCATCGAACAGGTCGCCCGCCAGGGGGACGGCGCCGAGCGCCCCGTCGGCCGCGATGTTCAGGGCCATCCGGGCGATGAGCCAGCGCGGCGCCCCGAGCCGGCGCGCCTCCACCACGATGTAGGAGGCCAGCAGCATACCGGCGACGTCGCCCACGACCGGGACAAGGCCCACCAGGGCGTCGAGGCCCACCCGCCGGTTGATGCCGGGGATCACGAAGGCCGAGTCCATGAGATGCGCGAACGCCTCCAGGCGCAGCAGCGTCGCCTCGCGGTCGTCCGCCTTGGGCCGGAAGCGGGTCGTGGCACCGGCGGTCCGGGTGAAGTCCATGGTCGGGCTCCGGGGCAAGTCCAGCCTGTGAGAAGGGTGCTGCGTGGTCATGCGTCGGGATGTGGCCCCGGTCGCGCGCGCCCGCAAGCGTCGCCCTTGCGAACCGGCCCATCAGGCCGCCTGCCGCGCGACGGCGGTGAGCCGGTCGAGCGCCCGGTCGAGGACGTCGTCGGCCTTGGCGAAACACAGCCGCACGAGGTGGCGCACGGAGGCATCGGGATAGAAGGCGCTGATCGGAATCGCGGCCACGCCGTGCCGGCGCACGAGGTCGTCGCAGAACGCGACGTCGTCGTCGCAGCCGAGGGGCGCAAGGTCGACGTTCAGGAAGTAGGTGCCGTAGGAGGGCAGCACCCGGAAGCCTCGCTCGGTGAGGCCTGCCGACAGGCGGTCACGGGACGCGGCGAAGCGTGCGCGCATGCCGGTGAAGTAAGCGTCGTCCTTGGCGAGCCCGTAGGCCACCGCCTCCTGCAGGGCAGGCGGCGTCGTGAAGGTGAGGAACTGGTGGGCGTTCGCGACCACCCGCATCAGGGGGGGCGCCGCCATCACGAAACCGACCTTCCAGCCGGTCAGGCCGAAGATCTTGCCGGCCGAGCCGATCTTCACGGTCCGATCGCGCATGCCCGGCAACGCCATCAGCGGGCAATGCCGTGCGCCGTCGAAGACGATATGCTCCCAGACCTCGTCGCAGACCGCCACCACATCGTGCCGCGTGCAGAAGGCGGCGAGCAGCGCCAGGTCCTCGCGTCCGAAGATCGTGGCGCTGGGATTGAGCGGATTGTTCAGGATGACGAGCTTCGTCCGATCCGAGAACGCCTCCGCGAGGGCGTCCGCGTCGAGGCGGAACTGCGGGGGCCGGAGCGCCACGATGCGCGCGACGCCGCCGGCGCGGCGCACCAGCGGCAGGTAGGCGTCGTAGAGGGGGGCGAACAGCACGACCTCGTCACCCGGTGCGATCAGGGCGAACAGGGCGGCGGCGATGGCCTCGGTGGCCCCCGACGTCACCATCACCTCCGCCGCCGGGTCGAGATCCAGCCCCTGATGATGCGCGTAATGCGCCGCGATCGCCCGGCGCAAGTCGGGCAAGCCCATCATCGGCGGGTATTGGTTGTCGCCGTGCAGCACGGCCTCGGCGGCCTTGCGCCGGACATCCTCCGGTCCCGGATCGTCCGGGAAGCCCTGACCCAGGTTGATCGCACCGAGTTCGCGGGCGAGGCCCGACATCACCGTGAAGATGGTCGTCGGCAGGTCGGCGAGCACGGGATTCATGGAGTGCGGGGGTTCGGGGGGCAAGGAACGGAGCGTCGAGCCGTGGCGTAGCACGCCCCTTCGTCTCGGTGAAATGTGCGTCCTCGCACGCCGCCCGAAGCCCCGCCAAGCAGCTGGCCTGACGATTGTTGACTTTCATCAGCCATCACGTAACTCTCGACTCACGGCTGGAGCGGTGATTGCCAGCGCGGGACTTCGCCCCCTCGTTCCGTACACGTGTCGTCGCCGCTCCGGTCCTTCCCAAGAAGAGGTCGTCGCTTCCCCCAGCGGCGGCCTTTTCTGTTTGCCGGTTGCTGATTGCCGGAGGACCGGCCGCGTTCACCGGAGCGTCTCGACACGGATTTGCAAGCGCGGGCGCAGCAGCAATACGGTGGAAACGCGAAGGCCGCACTGGAGTCGCATTGGTTCCCTAGAGCGTCTCTCATGCCGTGCCGCGACCGCCTTGAAGACCTGGGACCGGCCGGGGTCGAGCTTCGATGGGATGGGGCCGGTGATCGGCCGAGACCTGCCGATGCGGGGCGCAGGGTGCGACGTCGCTCGATCCTGTCCCGGGGCGCCCACGGACCTTATTTCATCGGCAGCGCCTGCCGATCCGGGCGAGCGCCAACCGGGCATGCGCGAACCGGGCCCGCGGCACGGGATTGCGGTGCGCCGGAGGGCGTTGGTCTCGTGGGGGCTTGCCGGTTCTTCCGCTCGCAACGCCGTCCGCAACACGCCATGATCGTCAGGCCATGAACGAAACCTCACCCATCCGCACCGAGACAGCGCGCGAATACTCCGGGACGGTCCGTGGCGACGCGCGGCCGGGCGACGTGCTGCCGCGCGAGACGCGCGCCGCGCCACCGGCCCGTCGCAGCCGGGCGGGGCTCTGGTTCATCCTGCTGCTGATCCTGGCAGGGGCCGGATACGCCGGATACCGTTTCTACCTCGCGCCCAAATCCGAGACCCAGGTCGCCGCCACCTCCGGCCGGGGCAAGGGAGGGGGCGGGCGCGGCGGCCATGGCGAGCCGGCCCAGGCGGTGGGCATCGCCACGATCGCGCCCGGCGACGTGCCGATCGTCCTCGCGGGCCTCGGCACCGTGACTCCGCTCGCCACCGTGACGGTGCGCTCGCAGATCAGCGGCTATCTGACCGAGATCGGGTTCCGCGAGGGCCAGACCGTAAAGAAGGGCGACTTCCTCGCCCAGATCGATTCGCGCCCCTACGAGGCCCAGCTCGCTCAGTACCAGGGCCAGCTGATGCGCGATCAGGCGCTTCTGCAGAACTCGAAGCTGGATCTGGCCCGCTTCCAGCGGCTCAGCCAGCAAGACTCGATCTCGAAGCAGAACGTCGACACCCAAGGCGCCCTCGTGAAGCAGAACGAGGGTACGGTGGCGGCCGACCAGGCCCTCGTCGACCAGCAGAAGCTCAACATCACCTACACCCGCATCATCTCGCCTGTGGAGGGCCGCGTCGGCCTGCGCCAGATCGATCAGGGCAACTACGTCACCGCGGCCTCGACCAGCATCGTGGTGGTGACCCAACTGCACCCGATCTCGGTGGTCTTCACCCTGCCGGAGGACGACGTCGCGCGGGTGATGCGCCGGGTGCGCTCCGGCGCCAAGCTCGCGGTCACGGCCTACGACCGGGGCGACACCAACGTCATCGCCACCGGCGTGCTCGATACGGTGGACAACCAGATCGACACCACCACCGGCACCGTGAAGCTGCGCGCGATCTTCGAGAACCAGGACGACGCGCTCTTTCCCAACCAGTTCGTCAACGCCAAGCTCACCGTCGATACCGTGCGCGACGCACCCATCGTCCCGACCGCGGCCATCCTGCGGGGGACCCCGGGCACCTACGTCTATCTCCTCCAGGGCGACGACAAGGTCGTGGTCCGGCCGGTCAAGCTCGGCGAGGCGGACGGCGTGCGGACGGTGGTGACCGAAGGGCTGAACGTCGGCGACCGCGTGGTCGTGGACGGCACCGACCGGCTCCGCGACGGTGCCCCGGTGCGCATCACCGAGGAAGGCGGCAAGCCCCGGAACGCCTCGCCGCGGGACCATGCGGCCGACGCCCAGGGCAAGGCGGCGCGGAGTCCGGGCGCTCCGGCAGAAGCTCAGAGCACGCCGGCCGCCGCGCCGGTGACCGAGGGTGCCAAGCCCGACGCCGCCAAGGCCGATGCCGTCGCTCCCGAGGGCCAGAAGCGCGAGCGCCGGCGGCAGCGTCCGGCCGAGGCGCAATGACCCGATGAATCCGTCCCGCCTCTTCATCCTGCGGCCGGTCGCCACCACGCTGTTCATGCTGGCGATCCTCCTGGTCGGCATGGTGTCGTACCTGAACCTGCCGGTCTCGGCCCTGCCGTCGGTGGACTACCCGACGATCCAGATCCAGACCTTCTATCCGGGGGCCAGCCCCGAGGTGATGACCTCGGCGGTGACGGCGCCCCTGGAGCGGCAGTTCGGGCAACTCGCCAACCTGAACCAGATGACCTCGCAGAGTTCGGCGGGGGCCTCCGTCATCACCCTGCAGTTCAGCCTGGACCTTCCCCTCGACATCGCCGAGCAGCAGGTGCAGGCGGCGATCAACGCGGCCGGAAACCTCCTGCCGTCCGACCTGCCGGCGCCGCCGATCTACGCCAAGGTCAACCCGGCCGATGCGCCGATCCTGACCCTGGCGCTGACTTCGAAGACCCTGCCCCTGACCGAAGTGCGCGATCTCGCCGAGACGCGCCTGGCCCAGAAGATCTCCCAGGTGGCCGGCGTCGGCCTCGTCAGCACCGGTGGCGGACAGCGCCCGGCCGTGCGCATCCGCTTTAATGCCCGCGCCCTGGCGGCCTACGGGCTCAACATCGACGACCTGCGCACCACGGTCACCAACCTCAACGTCAATACGCCCAAGGGCACCATCGACGGCCCGACCCAGTCCTACGCGATCAACGCCAACGACCAGATCCGCGACCCCAAGGCCTATGACGACGCGATCATCGCCTACAAGAACGGCGCGCCGGTCCGGCTGTCCGACGTGGCCGACGTGGTCAACGGCCCCGAGAACACCAAGCTCGGCGCCTGGATGGACGAGACGCCCGCCGTCATCCTGAACATCCAGCGCCAGCCCGGCGCCAACGTCATCGCCACCGTCGACAAGATCAAGGCGCTGCTGCCCCAGCTCCAGGCGACCCTGCCAGCCGCCATCGGCGTCACCGTGCTCACCGACCGCACCACCACGATCCGCGCCTCGGTGCACGACGTGCAGGTCGAGCTGGCGCTGGCCATCGGCCTCGTGGTGCTAGTGATCTTCCTGTTCCTCCGCAGCGTCTCCGCGACCCTGATCCCGAGCCTGTCGGTACCCCTCTCCCTGATCGGCTCCCTGGCGATCATGGACCTCTACGGCTTTTCCCTCGACAACCTGTCGCTGATGGCGCTGACCATCGCGACCGGCTTCGTGGTCGACGACGCCATCGTGGTGATCGAGAACATCGCCCGCCACGTGGAGGAGGGCGACTCGCCCCTGGAAGCGGCGCTCAAGGGCAGCCGCGAGATCGGCTTCACCATCATCTCGCTCACCGTCTCGCTGATCGCGGTGCTGATTCCGCTCCTCTTCATGGGCGACGTGGTCGGGCGCCTGTTCCACGAATTCGCGATCACCCTGGCGGCCACCATCATCATCTCGGCGGTGGTCTCGCTCACCCTCGTGCCGATGCTGTGCGCGCGCCTGCTGAAAGCCCACGTGCCTGGCAAGGCCGAGCGCCGCGAAGGCGTCATCGCCCGCACCGCGCGCCGGGGCATGGACGGCATCATCGCGGGTTACGGCCGCATGCTGCGGGTGGTGCTGCGTCACCAGACGCTGACCCTCATCGTCACCCTCGGCACGATCGCGCTCACCGCCTACCTGTTCGTGGTGATCCCCAAGGGGTTCTTCCCCGTTCAGGATACGGGCGTCATCCAGGGCGTGACCCAGGCGGACCAGACCGTCTCCTACGCCGCCATGGCCGAGCGCCAGCAGAAGCTCGCCGCCATCGTGCTGAAGGACCCGGACGTCCAGAGCCTGTCCTCCTTCATCGGGGTCGACGGCCAGAACGTCACGCTGAATTCCGGCCGCTTCCTCATCAACCTGAAGCCGCAGGAGCAGCGCACCGCCCGCGCACCCGAGATCATCGAACGGCTGAAGGCGGCCACCACCGAGGTCGCGGGCATCCGCCTCTACCTGCAATCGGTGCAGGACCTGACCATCGACACGGCGGTGGGCGCGACCCAGTACCAGGTCATCCTCGAGAACCCGAACCTCACCGAGTTCGAGACCTGGGTGCCGCGCTTCGTGCGGGCGCTGCAGGCCTCGCCGCTGCTCATGGACGTGGCGAGCGACCTGCAGGCGAGCGGGCTGGCCGCCTACATCACGATCGACCGGCCCACCGCCGGGCGCTACGGCATCACGCCGGCCACGGTCGACAACGCTCTCTACGATGCCTTCGGCCAGCGCATCATCTCGACGATCTTCACCCAGTCGAACCAGTACCGGGTCATCCTCGAGGCCGATCCCGACCTGCACAAGACCATCGAGAGCCTGGACCACATCTACCTGCCATCCTCGACGGTCGCCTCCGGCCAGGTTCCGCTCTCCGCCGTGGCCCAGGTCAGCGAGCGGCGGGCGCCGCTGCTGATCAGCCATCTCGGGCAGTTCCCCGCCACCACCGTGTCGTTCAACCTCGCCCCCGGCGCGGCCCTGGGCGACGCCGTCACGGCGGTGGAGGCGGCGCGTCAGTCCATCGACCTCCCGCCGAGCTTCCGCGTGGTGCCGCAGGGGTCGGTCTTCGCCTTCCAGTCGGCGCTCTCGAACCAACTCTTCCTGGTGCTGGCCGCCATCGTCACCGTCTACATCGTCCTCGGCGTCCTCTACGAGAGCTTCATCCACCCGATCACCATCCTGTCGACCCTGCCCTCTGCCGGCATCGGAGCGCTGATCGGGCTGATGCTGTTCGGGCTCTCCCTCGACATCATCGCGATCATCGGCATCGTGCTTCTCATCGGCATCGTGAAGAAGAACGCCATCATGATGATCGACTTCGCGCTCCAGGCCGAGCGCGAGGAGGGGATGAGCCCCCGCGATGCGATCTACGAAGCCTGCATCCTGCGCTTCCGGCCGATCCTGATGACGACGCTGGCGGCCCTGTTCGCCGCCGTGCCCCTCATCGTCGGCACCGGCGTCGGCTCCGAACTGCGCCAGCCCCTGGGCATCGTCATCGCGGGCGGCCTCATCGTCAGCCAGGTGCTGACCCTGTTCACCACCCCGGTGATCTACCTCGCCTTCGACCGCCTGGAGCGCCGCCTCTCCGGCCGCCGCGCCGGCGGGGCCGACAGCGTCGAGGCGCTGCCGTGAACGTCTCCGAGCCGTTCATCCGGCGGCCCGTCGCCACCACGCTCCTGACCATCGGCGTGCTGCTCGCCGGCATCTTCGCTTTCATGAAGCTGCCGGTGGCGCCGCTGCCGCAGGTGGATTTCCCCGTCATTCTGGTCCAGGCGCAGATGGCGGGCGCCTCGCCGGAAACCATGGCCACCACGGTGGCGGCACCCCTGGAGCGCCGCCTCGGCTCCATCGCCGACGTCACCGAGATGACCTCGACGAGTTCGCTCGGCTCGGTACGCCTCGTGCTGATGTTCGGGCTCAACCGCGACATCGACGGCGCGGCCCGCGATGTCCAGGCAGCAATCAACGCCGCGCGGGCCGACCTGCCCACGGCGCTCCGCTCGAACCCGACCTACCGGAAGTTCAACCCGGCCGATGCCCCGATCCTCATCCTGGGCCTGACCTCCGAAACCCTGACGCCGGGACAACTGTACGATTCCGCCGCCACGGTGGTGCAGCAGAAGATGTCCCAGCTCCCCGGGGTCGGAAACGTCGATATCGGCGGCTCGTCGCTTCCCGCCGTGCGGGTGGAACTCGATCCGACGGCCCTGTTCAACTACGGCATCGGCCTCGAGGGCATCCGCGCAGCCCTGGCCTCGGCCAACGCCAATTCGCCCAAGGGCGCGATCGAGACCGACACCCGCCACTACCAGCTCTACGCCAACGACCAGGGCCGGGTGGCCGCCGATTATCGCGACCTCGTGGTGGCCTATCGCAACGGTGCCGCCGTGCGCCTCACGGATGTCGGCAAGATCGAGGATTCCGTCGAGGACCGGCGCAATCTCGGCCTCGTCAACGGCAAGCCGGGCGTGATCCTGTTCATCTACAAGCAGCCCGGCTCCAACGTCGTCGAGACGATCAAGGGCCTCAAGGCCGCGATCCCGCAGGTCAAGGCGGCGCTGCCCGGCGACATCGACCTCACCGTCACGGGCGACCGCAGCGCCACCATCCGCGCCTCCCTGGCCGAGACCGAGGAGACGCTGGTCATCGCGGTCGCCCTGGTCATCTTCGTGGTGTTCCTGTTCCTGCGCTCGGGCCGTGCCACCCTGATCCCGGCCGTCGCCGTGCCGATCTCCATCGTCGGCACTTTCTCGGCGATGTACCTGCTCGATTACAGCCTCGACATCCTGTCCCTGATGGCGCTGATCATCGCCACGGGCTTCGTGGTCGACGACGCCATCGTGGTCTTGGAGAACATTCAGCGCCACATCGAGCAGGGCAAGCCGCGGGTCGAGGCGGCGCTTCTCGGCTCGCGCGAGGTCGGCTTTACCGTCATCTCCATGAGCCTCTCCCTGGTCGCGGTGTTCCTGCCGATCCTGCTGATGGGCGGCATCGTCGGCCGCCTGTTCCAGGAGTTCGCCGTCACCCTCTCGCTCGCGATCCTGATCTCCCTGGTGCTGTCTCTCACCACCACGCCGATGATGTGCGCCCTCCTGCTCCGGCGCGAGGCGTCGCACGGGACGGCGCGGCCGAACTGGCTGGTGCGGGGCCTGGAGGCCGGGTTCGACGGCATGCTCGCGGGCTACGAGCGCACCCTCCGGATCGCTATGCGGCACCGGCGGCTCGTCGTCCTCACCCTGCTGGCGACGGTGGGGCTCAACGTCTACCTCTACATCATCGTCCCGAAGGGCTTCTTCCCCGAGCAGGATACGGGGCAGATGATGGGCGGCATCCAGGCCGACCAGCGCATCTCGTTCCAATCGATGAAGCAGAAGCTGGAACAGGCCACCGCCATCGTGCAGGCCGATCCGGCCGTGGACAGCGTCGTCGGCTTCACCGGCGGGCGTGGCACGAACTCGGCCAACGTCTTCGTCGGCCTCAAGCCCCGGGGCGAGCGCGAGTCGATCACCGCCGTGATGGCGCGCCTGCGCCCGAAGCTGTCCCGCGTCGCCGGAGCCCGGCTCTACCTCTTCCCGCGCCAGGACCTGCGCATGGGCGGGCGCCAGAGTTTCGCCCAGTACCAGTACACCCTGCAGGGCGATACTGCGGAAGAGCTGTATCAGGCCGCGCCGAAGCTGGTTCAGGCCCTGCAGAAAAATCCGATCTTCGCCGACGTCACCTCCGACCAGCAGGAGGGCGGCCTGGAGAGTCGCCTCGTGATCGACCGGGCCAGCGCCTTCCGCTACGGCCTCACCCCGGACAAGATCGACAACACGCTCTACGACGCCTTCGGCCAGCGCCAGGTCTCGACCATCTACAACCCGCTAAACCAGTACCACGTCGTGATGGAGATCGCCCCGCGCTACCTCCAGAGCCCCGACACCCTGAAGATGCTCTACGTCTCGACCTCGGGCGGCAAGGCGCGGGGCTCGGCCACCACCAACGCGGTGGCGGGCACCGTGGCGGGCGCCCCGGCCGTTGCCGCGAACGGCGCCGTGGGCGCAACGGCAACCGCCGACGCCAGCGCCGCCTCCATCGCCACCGATTCGGCCCGCAACGCGGCCGCCAACGCCATCGCGGGCGGCAAGGGCGGCGCCTCGTCCAGCGCGCCGGTGTCGAGTTCCAAGGAGACGATGATTCCGCTCTCGGCCTTCGCCCGGCTGGAGACCGGCAATGCGCCGGTTCAGGTGAGCCATCAGGGCTTGTTCGTGGCCACCACGATCTCGTTCAACCTCGTGCCGGGCAAGAGCCTGTCGGACGCCACCGCCGCCATCGACGCGGCGATCACCGACCTGCGCCTGCCCGCCACGATCCACGGCGAATTCGCCGGCTCGGCCAAGAGCTTCCAGGAATCGTCCTCGCGCCAGCCGCTGCTGATCCTGGCCGCCCTCGTCGCCGTCTACACGATCCTCGGAATTCTCTACGAAAGCTTCGTCCACCCCGTGACGATCCTGTCGACGCTGCCCTCGGCCGGCATCGGCGCCCTCCTGGCGCTCCTCGTCTCGGGGACCGAGTTCACCGTCATCGCGCTGATCGCGGTGTTCCTGCTCATCGGCATCGTGAAGAAGAACGCGATCATGATGATCGACTTCGCGCTCGATGCCGAACGCACCCGGGGGGCCTCGCCACAGGACGCGATCTTCGAGGCCTGCCTCTTGCGCTTCCGCCCGATCATGATGACAACGCTGGCCGCGATGCTCGGTGCCTTGCCCCTCATCCTCGCCGGCGGAGAGGGCTCCGAGCTGCGGCGGCCCCTCGGCATCGCCATCGTCGGCGGCCTGATCGTGAGCCAGATCCTGACCCTCTACACCACCCCTGTCGTCTACCTGTACCTCGACCGGCTGCGACGCCGCGGCGCGCCGGCGGCCGGCGTAGCGCTGAGCCCTGCCGAATGAGCGATTTCCGTCGGCCGATAGGGCCCGCTCGCGCTTCCCGCTCTCCCGCACAGGGCGGCGCGCGCGCGGGCGCCCTCCGCGTCACCGCCATCCTCCTGGCCACCACCGTCTCGGGCTGCATGGTCGGGCCGGACTATGCGCGTCCCTCGGTGGAGACGCCCCTGGCGTTCAAGGAGGGGGGCACCCGCGAGGACAGCGCCGCCTACGTGGCGAGCCGCAAGGGCTGGCGTCCGGCCGCGCCCAATGACGGGGCCGAGCGCGGCGACTGGTGGCGGGTGTTCCGCGATCCCACCCTCGACCGGCTGATCCGCCTCGTGGATGTCGACAACCAGAGCCTGCGGGCCCAGGTGGCCGCCTACGAGCAGGCGCGCGCCTTCGTCGCCCAGGCCCGTGCCGCCCTGTTCCCCACGGTCACGGGCGCCCCCAATGTCTCGCGGTCCCGCTCCCTCGGGATCGAGCGCACCAACGTCTCGCTCCAGGGTCAGGCAAGCTGGGAGCTCGACCTGTTCGGCCGCATCCGCCGCAACATCGAGAGCGAGGTCGCCACGGCCCAGGCCAGCGCCGCCGAACTCGCCCTGGTGCGCCTGACGCTCCAATCCGAGGTCGCGATCAACTACCTGACGCTGCGCTACCAGGATTCGCTCCAGCGCGTGCTCAATGAGAACATCGAGGGCTACAAGAAGAGCCTCGCGATCACCGAGAACCAGTACAATGCCGGCGTCGCCGCGCGCTCGGACGTGATCACGGCCCAGACGCAGCTCCAGACCACACAGGCCCAGGCCATCGCCATCGGCCTGCAGCGCGCCACCTTCGAGCACGCCATCGCGCTCCTCGTGGGCCGCCCGCCCTCCGAATTGAGCCTGCCGGTGGCGCCGCTCGCCGCGCGGCCGCCCGCAGTGCCGGTCGGCATTCCTTCGACGCTCCTCGAGCGACGTCCCGACGTCGCGCAGGCCGAACGCACCGTCCAGGCCCAGAGCGAGCAGATCGGCGTCGCCGTGGCGGCGTTCTACCCCACGGTGACGCTCTCGGCCTCCGGCGGGATCTCGGGCAGCCCGGCCAACGGCCTGTTCTCCGCCGTCAATCAGGTCTGGTCGGTGGCGGCCGCCGGCACGGAGGTGTTCTACGACGGGGGTGCCCGCGCGGCGGCCCTGCGCATCACCCGCGCGGCCTATGACGCCAGCGTGGCCAGTTACCGCCAGACCGTGCTCACCGCCTTCTCGGAGGTCGAGAACGGCCTTGCGGGCGTGCGCATCCTCGCCCGGCAGCAGGTGGCCCAGGACGAGGCCGTCTCCTCGGCCCGCCGCGCCGTGGAGATCACCCTGAACGAGTATCGGGCCGGAACGCAGAACTTCACCACCGTGGTCACGGCGCAGGCGCTCGCCCTGAACAACGAGGTCGTCGCCCTGCAGATTCGCCTCAACCGGTTCACCACGGCCGTCTCGCTCATCCGTGCGCTGGGCGGCGGCTGGGACGTCCGCAGCCTGCCGAGCGGCGACGAGCTGAAGAACGCGCGCCTGCCGGTGGATTCCGGCCAGGCGGTCCGCACCGACGAATAGGGGCCTGCCCCGCGTCCCGGTCGGGTCAGCCCATGCGTTCGGACACGACCTTGGCCGGAACGTCGCCGGACGCGGCAGGTTGACGAGCGGATTTGGCCGGCGCGTCGCGCGGCAATCGCGAGTGGAGGCCGTGGGCCATGGACCAGACACCCCCCGCCAAGGCACCCGCCGGGACACCCGAGCATCAGCCCGTCCCGGCGGCACCCCCCTGCACGCTGGTGATCTTCGGGGCCTCCGGCGACCTGACGAAGCGGCTGCTGATGCCGGCGCTGTACAACCTCGCGGCCGGTGGCCTGCTCGACCCGCAGTTCCGCATCATCGGCGTCGATCACAACGCCAACACCGATGCGGGCTGGCGCCAGGACCTGACGGAGACGATGCAGTCCTTCACCACGGACCGCACCTCGGAATTCCACCCCGACCACATCGACCCCAAGGCCTGGGGCTTCGTCGGCGAGCGCCTCAGCTTCCGCCAAGGCGACTTCACCGCCGCCGACACCTTCACAAGCCTCGCTCAGGCGCTGTCCGGCAACGTCATCTTCTACCTCGCGGTCTCGGCCCGCTTCTTCGGGCCGATCGTCGACGCTCTGGGTCAGGCGGGGCTCCTGAAGGAGGACAAGGGCGCGTTCCGCCGGGTCGTCATCGAGAAGCCGTTCGGGAGCGACCTTGATTCCGCCCGAGCCCTGAATGCGCGAATCCTCAAGCAGGGGGCCGAGAGCCAGTTCTTCCGGATCGATCACTTCCTCGGAAAGGAGACGGTTCAGAGCATCCTGGCAATCCGGTTCGGTAATGGACTGCTCGGGCCGGTCTGGCATCGCGACCACGTCGACCACGTGGAGATCACCGCGGCGGAGACGATCGGCGTCGAGGCGCGCGGCGCCTTCTACGAACCCACCGGCGCGCTGCGCGACATGGTACCGAACCACCTGTTCCAGCTGCTCTGCATGGTGGCGATGGAGCCGCCCAAGACGCTCGATGCCGAGGACGTCCGGGACGAGAAGGCCCGGCTGATTCAGGCGGTGCGGCCGGTTCAGCCTGAGCAGGCGGTTCGCGGCCAATACGGGGCGGGCCAGGAGCACGGGCACGCGGTGCCGGCCTATCGCGACGAGCCCAACGTCGCGCGGGATTCCCGCACCGAGACCTACGTCGCCCTGAAGCTCGCCATCGACAACCCGCGCTGGAAGGACGTGCCGTTCTACCTGCGCACGGGGAAGCGCATGACCGACCGCGTCACCGAGATCGCCCTTCATTTCCGGCCCCCGGCGCACTCGCCCTTCGCCGCTCCGGGCGCGCCCGTCACCCCCGATGTCCTGCGCTTTCGCATCGACCCCGAGCAGGGGATGGACATCGTGATGAACGCCAAGCGCCCCGGACCGCGCCTGGAGCTCGGCCGTGTCACCGCGGCGTTCGATTACGGGGATTTCTTCCAGGAGACGCCGAGCGTCGGTTACGAGACGCTGCTCTACGATTGCCTGATCGGCGACGCGACCCTGTTCCAGCGTGCCGACAGCATCGAGGCCGCCTGGGCGGTGGTCGATCCCCTGCTGAAGGCCTGGGCCGATGCACCGGTGGAGCCCTACGCCGCCGGGAGCGACGGCCCGGAGACGGCGACTGCGCTCCTGGCCGCACAGGGCCATCGCTGGCTACCGCTCGGCAAGGGATGAGGGCGAAGGCCGAATGCCGCGCCGCTTGGCACCGGCCGGCGGGGCAAGCGGCGGCGCCGGCTGCATCTCGGCAAGGGCGTCGTGGTGCAGCAGCAGGACACCGGTGGCGGCGGCGAGCTTGCGCGCCGCCGGGGTGAACCCGGCATTCGAGACGACCGCCGCCCTGTCGGCGGACCAGTACCGCATCGCCGCCGCGATCTCCTGCACGGCGCCGTTGCCCACCGGCCGCCCGTAGCGCTTGCACTGGACCACGAGACGGATTCCGGCCTGCTCCGCGACGATGTCGGCACCCTGGTCGCCGCTGGCCTGGGTGGCGCGCGCGTTCCAGCCGGCCTCGCGCAGGCGTCCCGCACAGTAACGCTCGTAGGCGATGCCCTCCTCGGGGGCTTCGCTCTCGTCCGGCAATCGCACCGCATCCGCCACCCGATCGATGATGGCGAGAATGTCTTCCCAGGCTCCATCGATCTCGCCGCCACGGCCCCAGGCCTCCAACTGCGGCACCACCGTGCGCTCGGCGAAGTAGGTTCGCTCGCGCTCCCAGCCGTCGCTGATCAGGTTGCCGTAGGCATCGATGAAGCATTCCTGCCGCCGCCGCAGGGCCAGGGTCGGCGCATGCGGGCGTGCGATCCTCCGGATCAGTCGGCGCAGGCGCCGCGGCCGGTCGAGATGGTGGAGGACGACACCGGCGAACGCCAGTCCGGCCCCGATGGCGCCGGGCTGCCCGAACCACAGGGCGCAGCCCCCTCCAAGTACGGACGTCCAGAACAGGCGCGCCACGAGGCGCGATCGACCCGACATGTGGTGGTCCCAACCGGAGGTGGGCCGAGATCGTTCGACCCTCGGCCGCGTCGGACCCGACCGTGGCAGCGGAGGGTTGCGCGTTCTCTAACGCCGCCCGGGCTGGGGAGGGCAGGGACGAATCCGGATGCCCGAAGATCTTGCGGACCAGCGCATCGGTTCTGCGATCACGCGGCGGCAAGCCGATTCGAATACCAACCTGATCTATGAAAGGCACGCTTCCACCGTATCTGCCAAGGTCAGGGCAGACGCGGTCGACAAGCTGTGGACAAGACGAACAAGGCCGAGGCAGAGCGCCCCGGCCTTGTTCGTCGCCGTTCCGGCATCCGTCGCTTCCGGGCGTCAGGCCTGCGCCGCCACCTTGGGACGACGTCCGCGCGGCGTCGACCCTGCCTTGGCCTCGATCTCGGCCGGTAGGCTCTCCTGCTTCCGACGCTGCTGACCGAGACCCATGTTCTTGGCCAGTTCCGAACGGGCGGCCGCGTAGTTCGGGGCAACCATGGGATAATCGCTCGGGAGGTTCCACTTGGTGCGATACTGCTCGGGCGTCATCTCGTAACGCGTCCGCAGGTGACGCTTGAGCGACTTGAACTTCTTTCCATCCTCTAGGCAGACGACGTAGTCGGGCGTGATCGAGCGCTTGATGGAAACCGCCGGGGTCAGAGGCTCCGCCTTCTCTTCGGTCCCGACCTGGTTGAGCTTGCCCAGGGTGGCGTGCACCGAGCCGATCAGGGCCGGCAGGTCCGCGATCGGAACCGAGTTGTTGCTCACGAATG
The DNA here is from genome assembly GCF_001423085.1 of Methylobacterium sp. Leaf125. Taxonomy (GTDB): domain Bacteria; phylum Pseudomonadota; class Alphaproteobacteria; order Rhizobiales; family Beijerinckiaceae; genus Methylobacterium. The sequence continues at coordinate 937,873 of NZ_LMNU01000001.1, forward strand.
CCGATACGATGTCGGCCGCGAGTTCGATGTAGTCCGGCAGGATTCCGTTCTCGGCGCTCATTCTGAATCTCTCGTTGCGTTTTGAATACCGCCCAGCCCGACGGCGTGCTGCCGTTTGGGAGGTTTGGATGCCGCGGTCTGGTTGTGACTTGCTGGTTGCTATGATGCAGCAAAGCAAAAGGCAAGAGGCTCAGCAGGTCTCGTATAGGTCGCATTGGGCCGATTTCTGGTGAACTCGAATAGACCAGCAACCAGTGCCGTTCCGAGAAACCGGACTAAATTTGCGCGATTTTCTCTGATCCTGCACGGGCTGGGGGATCAACGGCTCTAAAGCCTCAAGGCTCGTATGGACGAACCGAAAAAATAATTTTCTATGGGAGGGATTATGATCTCATACAGACCAAGTCTGGCGAGAGATTTGAGCCGAAGCGGACCTCAAGGCCCTATTGCGGGCAAAACAGGCCCAAGGACTAATTTGGTTCTTGAATACAAAATCTATACGCACGCATGGCCGTGCAGGCTGTGGAGACCGCGCGTTTTTTTTCTGCAGCCACGCGCGGATCTGCGTAAAAATTTACGTAGGTCGGACCGAAAAGGTCCCGAACGGACGTTTTCAACGCCTGCTTCAGGCAATGCGAGACCTGATCACCCTTCCGTTCGGCTACGCGGACCGTAGGATTTGAACCGTTCTACCGTTCTCCAGATCTCGTCATCTGGCAGCACGACGGGATTTCCGACCTGAAGCGCGACCGCATATTGCCGGCAGAGCGCTTCCACTTCGACCGCTAGCCAGAGGGCCTTCCGGAGATCGGAGCCGATGGCGATCATGCCGTGATTGGCGAGGAGGCAGGCCATCCGTCCCTCCAGGGCCGTCAGGGCCGCCGCCGACAGGGCTTCGGTGCCGTAGGGCGCGTAGGGGGCACAGCGCACGGTCGGTCCGCCTGCCGCCGCGATCATGTAGTGCACGGCCGGAATGTCCCGACCGCAGATCGCGAAGGCGGTGCAGTGGGTCGGGTGTGCGTGGACCACCGCGTTCACGTCCGGACGTGCCGCGAGGATGTCGCGGTGGAAGTGCCACTCGGAGGAGGGGGCGAGCGGGTGGGTGAACCCGCCGTCGAACTGCATCGCCACGATATCTTCCGGCCGTAGGGTGTCGGCCGGAATGCCGGAAGGCGTGACGAGGAAGCCGTCGCCCGCCCGCACCGATACGTTGCCGGAGGTGCCCTGGCTCAGACCGAGCGTGAGAAGATCACGCATGGCGGCGACGATGTCGGTACGGATCGTTCCGTCCGCTGTTTCAGAGGCGGGCGAGGAAGGCTGGGACGGCATGCAGGTCTCCGGACGCGAACGCCCTACCGGTCGGGCGCAGGCGGTCTATAACACCGCCTGCCGGACGTGCTCGCCGTCCGACCCGGTTACCAAGCCGGTGACGCTCCTGAGGCCGTGACGGTTCAGGGGCGGCCGCCCCGTCACCCGAGCAGAGGCAGTTCGGCCGATGAGTACGTACCGCTTCGAGGCGCTGGTCGCCCCGCGCGCGATCGCCCTGGTCGGCCTCGAGGCAGGTCCGGAGGGGCTGGCCGAGGCGGCCCTGACCAATCTGCGGCGCGGCGGCTTTCCGGGGCCGATCCATTGCCTCGGCTCCGATGCGGCCGCCGGTCAGATCCCCCGCTTCGCCGACCTTCCCGAGGCACCGGACCTCGTCATCCTGGCGACCCCGGCCGAAGCGATTCCCGGTCAGATCGCGGAGGCCGGGCTGCGCGGAGCGGCCAGTGCCGTCATCCTCACGCCGGACGTCAGCGACGCGATCTGCGAGGCGGCACGGGCGGAGGCTCGCCACCACGGCCTGCGCCTCCTCGGGCCCGGCAGCATCGGCCTCTCGGTTCCCGGCGCCCACCTCGATGCGAGTCTCCTGGCCCGGGCCCCCAAGGCCGGCGACCTGGCGCTGGTCTCGCAGTCGGGCACCGTCGCCGCCGGCATCGTCGAATGGGCGGCACGCCGGGACGTGGGCTTCTCGGCCGTGCTGTCCCTCGGCATCGCCTGCGATATCGACGTTGCGGACTGCCTCGACCACTTCGCCGCCGACATCCGGACCCGGGCGATCCTGCTCTCCCTCGATGCGGTCGTGGATGCGCACAAGTTCATGTCGGCCGCGCGGGCGGCCGCGCGCGCCAAGCCGGTCGTGGTGCTGCGGGCGGGGCGCCACCGGGCCCCGGCCCGGCACGCCGCGACCCATACGGGCGCGCTCGCCCGGCCCGACACGGTCTACGAGGCAGCCTTCCGCCGCGCCGGGCTGCTCGCGGTCGAGAGTCTGGATGCGATGTTCTCCGCGGTGGAAACCCTCGGGCGGCAGCGCCCCTTTCCGGGGCATCGTCTCGCGATCCTGGGCAATGGACGCGGCATCGGCGCCTTGGCGGCCGACCGCCTCGCCGATCGCGGCGGCACCCTCGCGGCGGCCGGGACGCTCGGCAATCCCGTCGATCTCGGCGTCGCCGCCGGACCGGAGGCTTACGCCGACGCCCTCGCGCCCCTGCTGGCGGATCCGGGCAACGACGCGGTGCTCGCGGTCCACGTGCCGACGGCGCGCTCGGACGGCACGGAGGTCGCGGGAGCGATCGCCGACACCGTGACCCGGATCCGTCGAAACGGCGCCCGCAAGAAGCCGGTCTTCGCCGTGACGATCGGTGAGGAAGCCGAGGCGGTCGGACGCCTCGCCGCCGCGGGCATTCCGCGCTTCTCCACCGAGGACGCGGCCGTCGAGGGATTCCTGCACCTCGTGCGCTATCGCGAGGCGCAGGACGACCTGATGCGCACGCCGGATTCGCTGCCGCGCGACTTCTCTCCGGACATCGAGGCGGCCCGCGCCGTCGTCGCGCGCGCCGTGGCCCAGGGGCAGACCTGGCTCGACCCCGTCGCGGTGGCCGACCTTCTCGCCGCCTACCGCATCGACAGCGTACCCCTGACGCTGGCGCCCGACATCGATGCCGCCGCGACGGCCGCATGGCCCATCATCGCGCAGGGCGGCGCGGTGGCCCTCAAGGTCGTCTCGCCCGACATCGTGCACAAGTCCGACATCGGCGGCGTGCGTCTCGATCTCACCAGCGAGGCCGACGTACGGCTGGCCGCCGCCGACATCCTCTCCCGGGCCCGGCGGCTGGCGCCGGAGGCGCGGATCACCGGATTCGCGGTCCAGCCGATGATCCGGCGCGGCAAGCAGCGCGAGTTGATTGCGGGGCTCGCGGAGGACCCGACCTTCGGGCCGGTGGTGGTGTTCGGGCGCGGCGGCACGGCGGTGGAGGTCATCGACGACCGGGCCCTCGGCCTGCCGCCCCTCGACCTGCGCCTCGCCTCGGAGCTGATCGACCGGACCCGCGTCGCCCGGCGTCTCGCAGCCTATCGCGACGTGCCGGCCGTGAACCGACACGCGGTGGCGCTGGTCCTGGTGAAGCTGGCGCAACTGGCGGCCGACTGCCCCGAGGTGCGCGAGCTCGACATCAATCCGCTCCTCGCCGACGAGACCGGTGCTCTCGCGCTCGACGCCCGCGTGATGGTAGGGGCCGAGACCGCGGCCGGCCGGCGCGCCCGGGGCGCCTACCATCCGCGCTTCGCGATCCGGCCCTATCCGGTGGAATGGGAGCGCACCCTTCACCTTCGGGGCGAGACCATCACGGTACGGCCGGTGCGGCCGGAGGACGAGGCGCTGTTCCTGACCTTCTTCCAGTCGGTCAGCGCCGAGGACCTGCGCTTGCGCTTCTTCGCCCCGGTCCGGGACTTCAACCACGCCTTCCTCGCCAAGCTCACGCAGCTCGACTACGCCCGCGCCATCGCCTTCGTGGCGATCGACGCGGCCACCGGGGTGATGCTCGGCGCCGTGCGTCTGCACGCTGATGCCAATCATGAGAGCGGCGAATACGCCATCCTGATCCACGGCGACCGGAAGGGGACAGGCCTCGGCCATGCCCTGATGAGCCTGATGATCGACTGGGCCCGGGTCGAAGGGCTCTCCCGGGTCGAGGGGACGGTCCTGCGCGAGAACCGCGCCATGCTGGCGGTTTGTCGCCAGCTCGGCTTCGCGGTCCGCCCGGACAAGGAGGATGGCGCCGTGGTCAAGGTTTCCCTGGCCCTGTAGCGGTTCGGCCGACCCGCTTCACGCCCGCTCGGTGATCCGGCGGACGCCGCCGGGATCGGCGCTGGCGCTGAACTGCGACGGCGTCATCCCGTAACGCTGTCGGAACAGGCGGCTCAGCTGAGCCGGGCTGCGGAACCCGACTGCCTCGGCCAGCACCGCGATGGGGTGCGGTTGCGCCGGCGCGCTGAGTGCCGCCTTGATCCGCTGCAGCCGGGCGGAGCGGATGAAGCACTCGACCCCGCCGACCGGCTGGAACATCGCGAAGAGCTTGGAACGCGAGGCGCCGATGCTGCGTGCGACCTCCGCGGCGCTCAAGTCGGGATTGCCGAGATTCGCCTCGATATACAGACGGGCCTTCTGGTGCAGCCGCGCCGGATCGCTGTGGGAGGTGCCGTGACCGAGGGCGGCGGTGATCGCCTGGGCCATCAGGGTTGCGGTGTGGGCGAGGGTCTCGGCATCGAGCGCGGCCAGATGCGGCAGGCGGTCGCGCAAGCGCAGGAGGTGGGTGGTGTAGGGCGCAGCGATGTCCGGCGGAATGACGAGGCCGTGGAGCGCATCCAGGGGGCCGAACCAGCGGCGGGCGAAGGCGCGCGGCATGCTGACAAAGTTGCGTCGCTGCCGCGGGATGTCCTGGGCGTCGCGGATGATCGCCGGCCGGGAGAAGTCGATGGCGTAGACGGAGCCGGCTCCGGTCCGCACGTCGCGGCCATCGAAGTTGCCGACGATGCTGCCGGTCTCGACATGTTGCAGGATGATCGCGTCGAGGCCGTCGAAGCCGAGTTTCTGCGCGGGCCGGTGGAAGATGAACGGGACGCCGTCCATGAAATGAAATCGCAGGTGTTCCGACCAGAAGCTGGTGATGTCCACGTGGAAGGGCGTCACCAGGGGCGTCACCAGCGCCGCGCTGGCGAACATCAGCTGATAGACCTGCGCGGCGTCGTCCTGTGGGTAATCGCAGCTTGAGAACTGCACGCGTCGGAGCGGGAAAGTCCCGTCTGCAGGGTGTTGGTCCGATGGCGAAGCGTGCAAGGCCGGGTCACGACTGTTGGGCGCGGGATCGACGTCATTACGAGGATCGACGTCATCTGGTTCCGCTCCGTCGACCGTATCGCCTGGAAAGGCTGCGGCGCCAACGGGCGCGGTGCGGTCGGCGCGCCCCGCGCCCGCCGATCCAGACCGCACGGAGCTGATGCCACCGCGGGACTGCGAACAGAATTTCAAGCCGGATTTCAGCAAAGAACGCGGGAGATACACCCTGCGGGCACAGATATCTCGGCCGCGGGATTTGCGCCGTGTGTCGGCTGATTTGAAATTCGATTTGCTAATCGGCTGCGAAGCGCGTAGACATTCAATATCAATTCAACGGCAGAACCTCGGTGGCGCGGTTTCGTTATGAAATCGTGTGCCAGAGATCTATGTCTTGAGTTGGTAACGGAGACGGCCGCGCATGATCGCGTGGACCTCCGGTAGATGAAGCCCGCAAGGGCGAAGGAATACGATGGCTGTCGGTACTGTTAAGTGGTTCAACGAGACAAAGGGTTTCGGTTTCATCCAGCCGGATAACGGCGGAAGCGACGTGTTCGTGCACATCTCGGCCGTCGAGCGCGCCGGCATGCGCGGCCTCGCGGAAGGCCAGAAGGTCTCCTACGAGATGGAAACCGACAAGCGCAGCGGCAAGCAGTCCGCCGGCAGCCTCCAGACCGTCTGATCACGGCGGGCTCCCTCGTGGAGCCCGACCTGTTTCGAGAGCCGCTTCCCGAATGGGAGGCGGCTTGCTTGTGTTCTGAGACCCGATTCCAGGGGAGCGCGCCCGAGGCGGCCTCCCGCATGACAGGATCCTGTGTGAGCCAATTCAACCCGAACTCGATGACCGACCGCCTCAAGGCCGCGACCGAAGCCCGCGCCGCGGCGCTGGCCCGCTTCCGGGACCGCCCGGCCGCCGATGATCCGGCCGTGCTCGCCCGCAAGGCGGAGCGGGCTCAGATCGCCCGGGAGCGCGAGGTTCGCGTCGCGGCCCGCGAGCAGGCCCGGCTCGAGGCCGAGGCTCAGCGCGCTGCGGAAGCCGAGGCCGAGCGCGAGCGCCAGGCCGCCGAGGAGGTTCGCGCCGCCGAGGAGAAGGTGGCGCAGGCCGCCGCCGCACGCCTGGAGCAGAAGGCTCAGCGCGACGCGCGCTACGCCGCCCGCAAGGCCAAGGCGCGCCGCTGAGGGTTTCGTCGCCGGGATCGTTCGATCCCGCGACCACACGGCGGATCCGGGGCGGGTCCGCCCGACGGTGCGTCCCTCGGGACGGGCCCGCATCACCGGGACCGCCGCAGCGAGCGGGTCCATCCCGGGCGCGACGTCAGTCCGCCCAACCTCCACCGAGGAGACAAGCGCCATGTCCCACAAGTTCAAGATCGGCCAGCGCGTCCGCCGCGCTCAGATCGGCTACACCGCCCCGAAGAGCGATATCTCCGACGTCTTCGAGATTGTCCGCCTCGTCCCCGAAGATCAGACCGGCGAGCCGTTTTACCGGATCAAGTCCGGGAGCAGCGAGCGCGCGGTGCGCGAAGGCGAGATCACCGAGGCCTGAGCGGCGTTCCTTCGCGCCCGGCGCGGAGGCACGGACCAGCAGAGCGAAGGTAGGCCGCGGCCTCCCCCTCATGACGCGAGGGGGAGGCCGTTTTTCGTCAGCTCATCACCACCACGCGGGAGCCGATCTCGACGCGGCCGTAGAGATCGATGACGTCCTGGTTGATCATCCGGATGCAGCCCGACGACACGCTCTTGCCGATCGACTCCGGCTCCAGGGTCCCGTGGATGCGGTAGAGCGTGTCCTTGTTGCCCTGCCACAGGTAATGGGCCCGCGCCCCGAGGGGATTGTGGGCGCCGCCGGGCACGCCGAGGCCGCTCTGGAGCTGGGAGACGGAGCGCGCCAGCTTCGGCGTCCGCGCGATCATCTCCTTGGGCGGATACCAGTCCGGCCACATCTGCTTGGAGTTCACCGTCGAGGCGCCGGACCACGAGAAGCCCTGCTTGCCCACGCCCACGCCGTAGCGCCGCGCCCGGCCATTGGGCTGGACGAGGAAGAGGTGATGCGCCCGCGGGTCGACCACGATCGTGCCCGGGGTCTCGGACCCCGTATAGGCGACCTCCTGGCGGAGGAAGGACGGGTTCGCTTTGCGCCAGTTGAAGGCATAGACCGGAAAGGGCTCATCGGTGATCGCCGCGTAGGCGCGGTTGAAGTCGATGGGGCCATCGTCGATGGGCTTGGCCGGGGCGGCCTGCTGCGCCGAGGCCGGCGGCACCTGCCGCGGGGCGTAGAGATCCGCATCCGGATCATCCGCCACGGCGCGGCCGCGCTGGCTTCGCACCGGATCGAGCCCGCGGTCCGCGCCGCGCTCGGAATAGGGCACGTACTGGCCGCCCCGACGACGATAGAGCCGTCCCTCCTCGTCGCGATACAGGCGCTCGTCATCGTAGGGGCCATCCCCCGCGAGGGCACCGCCGAAGAGGCCACGCCCCTGCGCCAGGGCGGACCCGACAGGCGTGAGGAGCGCGAGGCTCGTCGTCGCCCCGGTGAGAAGCGTGCGGCGGGTCGTCTGGGACATGGACGTTGCTCGGAAGATAGTCAGAGAAGGGTCGTTCGAGCCTGGGCCTAGCAAGTCGACGCAGAGACGTCACGTCATCTGAACGATGGGCAGCCCTGCATGGGCACCAAAGTTCGGGGGCGATGCAGTGCGGGCACAATCATAGGGTTTGGAAACCATCCAGAAAACCTTTCGAAGACCCGCGCGAATACGCCGGCATCGCGCTTTCACCATGTCTGCGAAAAAGCGGTGATCGACCCCCGGCCGGAATGGTCGATCGATTGCAAAACGAAGCGGCGTGCCGACATAGGTGGTCGTCCGCAAAGCCCTCTCCCCCAGATCATGGAACGCGACCCGTGCCGGTCCCCCCGCGTCCCCGTCACCGCGCGCGCCTTGCGACGCTCGCGTTCCTCCTGCTCGTCTGCCTCATGCCCTCGGAAGGGCAGGCGGGCCGCAGCCGAACCGCACGCGTTGCAGAGCCCGCTGCTCCGGTGACGAGCTGGACCTCCAGCGAGCCGGAGAACCCAACCTGCCAACGCACCCGGCGCAAGCTCTGGCAGGCCGGCGAGGGCTGGGTGGTCCGCAGCATCACGGTCTGCCGGTAGAGCTCCGGGCGCATTGCTCGCTCGCACGCGTGCAAAATTGATTTGCGCGAAATTGATGATCTGCCTGCGGTTGAACGTAGGACAATCGCGCGCGCTTCGCTAAAGCTGGCGGGGCCCGCGTCGGGTCGACCGTCCACGGTCGCGTGCGAGGATCAAGGGCGCAGGATTGTCCGAGGCGCAGTGCATCGGGGGGAGCGTGGCCGGAGGGACGATTGAGTAGGACCGGCGACGCGCCCGAGACGGGCCCCGAGGCCCTGGCGCGCTACGACATCCTGGATACCGGGCCCGAGGACGGGTTCGAGGATATCGTGACGCTCGCATCCCGTCTGCTGGAGATGCCGGTCTCCCTGGTCTCGCTGGTGGATACCGATCGCCAGTGGTTCAAGGCCCGCGTCGGCTTTGCGCGGTCCGAGACCTCGCTGACGGAGTCGATCTGCGCCCACGCGGTGCGGCAGGACGGGCTCTTCGTCATTCCCGACACCACGCAGGATTCGCGCACCGCGGACAATCCCCTCGTCACCGGCGAACCGCATGTCCGCTTCTACGCCGGGATGCCCCTGCGCACGCCGGAGGGGACAGCCCTGGGGACCCTCTGCGTCCTCGACACCCAGCCGCGCCAGCTCTCCGAGGCGCAGGGCTTCATCCTGCGCACCCTCGCGGGCCGGGTGATGACCGAGCTCAACCTGCGGCGCGCCCTGAAGGAGCGTCGCGCGAGCGACCGGCACAATGCGGCGATCATCGGGAGCGCCATCGATTACGGCATCGTCACCCTGGACCTCGCCGGCCGGGTCACGAGCTGGAATACGGGCGCCGAATGCGTCCTCGGCTGGAGCGAGGCCGAGATGCTGGGTCAGCCGGCAGACCTCTTCTTCACGCGGGAGGACCGCGCACGCGGAATGCCCGATCACGAGATGCGCCTCGCCCGCGATCTCGGACGGGCCAACGACGAGCGCTGGCACATGCGCAAGGATGGCTCGCGCTTCTGGGGCATGGGCGAGATGATGCCCCTCAAGGACGAGGCGGACCGGCAGGTCGGCTATCTCAAGATCCTGCGCGACCGCACGGCCCAGCGCCAGGCTGACGAGGCTCTGCGCAGGCAGACGGCCCTCCTGCAGACCGTGACCGACCATCTCAGCGAGGCGGTGGTCCGCCTGAGCGAGGACGACGTCGTCATCTTCGCCAACCCCGCCGCCGAGGCGATGCTCGGCTGGCCCCTCGGCAGCCTGATCGGCCGCAACCTCCACGACACGGCGCATCATCATCATCCCGACGGGCGTCCGTTCCCGCGCGAGGAGTGCGAGGTCGTCCGCTCCCTGCGCAGCGGCGTCGCCCTGCGCGACCGCGAGGCGACGTTCTTCCGGCAGGATGGATCGCCCATCGACGTCATCACCAACAACGCCCCCATCATCGAGGACGGGGTGGTGCAGGGGGCCGTCCTGACCCTGACCGACATCACCGAACGGAAGGCGACCAATGCCCGCCTGCGCCGGAGCGAGGAGCGTCTGAGCCTCGCCCTCAATGCGTCCGGCATGATCGGCACCTGGGACTGGGACCTGCGCGAGGACGTGATCTATGCCGATCCGAACTTCGCGCGGATCTACACCGTCGATCCGGAGCGCGCGGCCCTGGGCGCGCCCCTGGCGGAGTACATCCGCAACTTCCACCCCGACGACATGCCGCGCTTCCAGGCGGAGCTCGACCGCCTGTTCGCGGGTTCGAAGGAGTTCGCCTGCGAGTACCGGATCCTCCAGCCGGACGGCTCCCATCGCTGGGTGATCGCCCGCGGGAGCCTGGTGCGCGCCGCCGACGGGACGCCGCTGCGGTTTCCGGGCGCGTCGGTCGACATCACCGAGCGCAAGCGCGCCGAGGAGCGACAGGCCGCCCTGGTCGAGCTCGGCGAGCGCCTGCGAGAATTGCAGGATCCCGGCGAGATCGCCTTCGTGGCCGCCGAGATCGCGGGCCGGACCCTGGGGCTGACCCGCGCCGCCTACGGCGTCCTGGACGATTCGGGAGCCTATCTCGACGTCGTCCGGGACTGGACCGTGCCGGGGGCGAGTACCCTCGTCGGGCGCCATCGCTACGACGATTACGGCTCCTACCTGCAGGAGCTGCGCCAGGGGCGCGCCGTCGTCATCGCGGACGTGGAGAGCGACCCGCGCACCGCCGACCGATCCGGCGCCTTCCGCGCCCTCGACGTGCGCACTGTGATCAACCTGCCCTTGATGGAGCGCGGGCAGCTCGTGGCGGTGTTCTGCCTGCACGATTCGAAGCGGCGCGACTGGACGCCGGACATCCTCGATTTCGTGCGCAACGTCGTCGACCGCACCCGCGCCGCCGTGGCCCGCCTCCGCGCCGAGGAGCAGCAGGAGCTGGTCAACCGCGAACTCAGCCACCGCATGAAGAACCTGCTGGCGATGGTGCAGTCGATCGCGACCCAGACCATGCGCAGCGCCATCGATGTCGACACGGCCAAGGAGGTGCTCGCCGGCCGCCTCATCGCCCTCGGCCAAGCCCATGACCTGCTGATGGGCGGCGCCCTCGGCAGCACCCTGATCGGCCCGGTGGTGCGGGGGGCCCTGAAGCTGCATGAGGATCGCGAGGGGCGTTTCCGCCTCGATGGGCCGGACCTCGAGATCGGTGCCAAGCCGGCCCTGTCGCTGGCGCTGATGCTGCACGAGCTCGCCACCAACGCGGCCAAGTACGGGGCGCTCTCGGATGAGGTTGGCCACGTGGCGATCCGCTGGGAGGTCCGTGACGAGGCCGGCGAGCCGACGCTGGCCTTCTCCTGGGCCGAGATCGGTGGCCCCCCGGTGACGCGGCCAACACGCAAGGGGTTCGGATCGCGCTTCATCGAGCGCGGGCTCGCCGGCCAGGTCGGCGGCACCATCGCCCTCGATTTTCCTGCCGACGGCGTCACCTGCGCCATCGCCGCACCGCTGGCGGCCTTCCAGGCCGACGGCTGACTCCGCGCACGCCTGCTGCGACCCTGGACATTTCCTGGGCAATGCCGTCTCGCGCGGCACTCGGGCGCCGCTGGTAGCGGCAGGTGACGGTCCGCGCATCGGCCCGGCCTGACGACGAACGGCATCCCTGAAACTGGCACGTTCGGTGCTTGGTTCGATCCGTCGCCGCTCGGCGACGCGCGGAGCAAAGGCGCTCCGCATGCGGACGGCGTGAGTCCGGATCCCTTGGCATGCACGGCCGCGCCGCGGCCGCGAACCTCGAGACGCACTCCATGGCCAGCTTCAAGACCGTGATGAAATCCGGTCATCCCCCGACCCTGTTCGCCGCCTTCCTCTACTTCGATTTCTGTTTCGCGATCTGGGTGCTCAACGGCGCCATGGGCCCGTTCATCACCGAGACCTACAAGCTGACCCCCGCCCAGACCGGGTTCATGATCTCGCTGCCGATCCTGGCCGGCGCGATCATGCGCTTCCCGCTCGGCGTGCTGGCGCAGTATATCGGTCGCAAGAACGCCGCCATCACCGAGATGACGGTGATCATGATCGCGATGGCGTTCGGCTTCTTCTACGTGAACACTTACGACGAGGTGCTCGCCATGGGCGTGCTCCTCGGCATCGCCGGGGCCTCCTTCGGCGTCGCCCTGTCCCTCGGCTCGGGCTGGTTCCCGAAGGAGCACAAGGGCCTGGCCATGGGCATCGCCGGCGCCGGCAATTCCGGCACCGTGCTCGCCGTGCTGTTCGCGCCGCCCCTGGCCCAGGCCTATGGCTGGCAGACCGTCTACGGCTTTGCCGGCTGCGTCATGGCGATCCCGCTCATCGTCATGGTCGTCTTTGCCAAGGAGCCGCCGGACGCCGAGCACCAGTCCTTCAAGGAGCACGTCTCCTGCCTGTTCCAGAAGGACGGCTGGGCCTTCAACCTGATCTACATCATCACCTTCGGCGGCTTCATCGGCCTGTCGAACTTCCTGCCGACCTTCTTCTACGAACAGTTTGCCGTCACCAAGATCGAAGCGGGCCGGTTGACCATGTTGGCGGCCCTGATGGGCTCGGGCATCCGCGTCGTCGGCGGCTACTTCGCCGACCGGATCGGCGGCATCCTGGTGCTGTCCGTCGTCCTGATCGCGGCGGTCGGCTCGTTCCTGCTCCTCACGGCCTCGCCCTCCCTGGCGCTCACCACGGCCCTGTTCATGCTGTGCTTCGCCGCCCTCGGGGCCGGCAACGGCGCCCTGTTCCAGCTCGTGCCCCTGCGCTGGCCCGCCAACACGGCGGTGGCCGGCTCGATGATCGGCGAGGTCGGGGCCCTCGGCGGCGCGATCCTGCCCAACGTGATGGGCCTGTCGAAGCAGTATACCGGCTCCTTCGCCCTCGGCTTCGTCGGCTACGCCATCTTCGCCGCCCTGGTGCTGGTCTGCCTGCTGGTGTGGCAGCGCAAATGGGTCGGCACCTGGGTCGGCCCGCGCGGCAAGGTGCTGACGCCGGGCACGCCGGACGCTGCCGAGGCCGGCCGCCTCGATCCGCTGACGGCCTGAACCGCGTCGCTCAGCCGATTTCCTCCGCGACCAGCGCGAAGGTCAGGACATCCACCGCTGCCGCACCGCCGCGCAGGAGTACCCGCGCGGCGGCGTTGGCCGTGGCACCGGTGGTCATCACGTCGTCGATCAGGAGAATGCGCCGGTCCTGCAGCCGGGGGCGCATCGCCTCCGGTACCCGGAAGGCGCCCTGGAGGTTCGTCGCCCGGGCCACCCGGCTCAGCCCCACCTGCGGCCGGGTCGCCTTCACGCGCGCAAGGTAGCCCGGCTCGGAAGGCCGCCCGGCGATCCGGCCGATCCGGCGCGCCAGGAGCGCGGCCTGATTGAAGCGGCGGCGCCACAGGCGCCATCGGTGGAGCGGGACCGGCACGAGGCAATCCGCGCGGGCGAGGAGCTCCGCGCCGGCACCCGCCATCATCCCGGCGAGGACGGGTCCGAGATCCAGACGGTCCTCGTATTTCAGCCTTTGCACGAGGTCGCGGGCGACGCCCTCGTACAGAGCCACCGCCCGCGCCTGGGCGAAGACCGGCGGATCGGCGATCGCGCGGGGAGAGAGCAGCACACCGGTGCCGTGATCGACGGCGAAGGGCGTCCCGAAGCGGTCGCAGCAGGGCGGCGCGATCAGATGCAGCCCCGACCAGCAGCGGGCGCAGAGGGCATGCGGATCGGCGATGGCACCGCTGCAGCCCGGGCAGGTCGGCGGATAGATGAGTGCGAGGCCGCCGCGCAGGGCGGCCTGCAATCCTGTGGTCACGGCGCGGGCAGCAGGAGCCATGACGGCGACCCTACCACCCGCGTGAGAAATCTGCGACCTCTGGTTGTTATCAGCGCGTCGGCTGCTGCGGCTGCGCCTGGTTCTGCTCGCGGTCGCGCTTGTTGGCCTGGTGGCGTCCGACGGCGCAGCCCGCGGCGGCACCCATCACACCATGGCCCGCCATGTGGCCGGCAACGCCGCCCACGAGGGCGCCCTTGATGCAGCCCTTGGCCTCGGCCCCGGTGGTGGCAAGGCTGATCCCCGCGAGGGTGAGGGCCGCGCCGAACAGGATGGACTTCATGGCGTCTGATCTCCTCGATTCGTCGTCGAATCGCTGGGCCTTAACAGCGAGGGACGGATTCACGTTCCGTCCCGGTTGCCGCTGGCGCCCGCGGTGTCGACGCGCCATCTAGATCGTGATGACCGCGCCTCCGTTGTTCGATACGGGCCTCGCCCGCCGCCGCCTCGCCCGGGCCCACCGGGCCGGCTATGCCGACTTCCTGCTGCGCCGGGTCGTCGACGATCTCGACGACCGCCTCGGCGCCGTGCTGCGGACCTTCACCGAGGCCGTCGATCTCGGCAGCCCGTCCGCCCTCGCCGCCGAGCGCCTGCGCGCCTCCGGCCGGGTCGGGCGCGTCACCCGTCTGGCACCCCGGGCGGAGGCCGGTGCGGTGCTGGCCGACCTCGAGGCCCTGCCGCTGGCGCCGGCCCGGTTCGACCTCGCCGTCTCGCTCCTCGCCCTGCAGCACGTCAACGACCTGCCCGGCACCCTGGCGCAGTTGCGCCGGTCCCTGCGTCCCGACGGGCTGTTCATCGGCTGCCTTCTCGGCGGCCGGACCCTGACCGAGCTGCGCCAGGTCTTCGGGCAGGCGGAGAGCGAGGTGGAGGGAGGCGTCAGCCCGCGCGTGGCCCCCTTTGCCGAGGTCCGCGAGATGGGCAGCCTGCTGCAGCGGGCCGGGTTCGCCCTGCCGGTCACCGATGTCGAGACCGTCACAGTCCGCTACCGCGACCCCTTCGCCTTGATGCACGACCTGCGCGCCATGGGTCTGACCAATGTCCTGCTCGACCGGCGTCGCACCCCCCTGCGCCGCGACACGCTCCTGCGCGCCGCCGCCCTCTATGCCGAGCGCTTCGCCGATCCCGACGGGCGCCTGCGCGCCAGCTTCGAGATCCTCTGGCTCTCCGGCTGGGCCCCGCACGAGAGCCAGCAGAAGCCCCTGAAGCCCGGAACCGCCCAGACGCGCCTCGCCGAGGCCCTGGGCACCACCGAACGCAAGCCCGAAGGACAAGACCCATGAGAGAGCCCGGACCCGACCACCCGATCACCATCGCGCCGCATCCGGGCCGGTTGCGTCTCCGGCTCGCCGGGACGCTCCTCGCCGAGACCGAGTCCGCCCTGGTGCTCACCGAGGCCAACTACCCGCCGGTGTTCTACATTCCGCGGGCCGACGCCCGCTGGGCGCATTTCACCCCGAGCACCCGCCGCAGCCACTGCCCGTACAAGGGCGATGCCAGCTACTTCACGCTGACGACGCCGGACGCGACCCGGCCGGACGCGGTCTGGAGCTACGAGACGCCCTATCCGGCGGTCGCGGCCATCGCCGGGCATCTCGCGTTCTATCCGGACAAGATCGACCCGATCGAGCAGGATTGAGCAGGCCCGGCCTCAATCCCGAACCTGCGACCAGAACGCGGCCTTGCGCCCGTGCAGCCGGCGCAGCGTGCCGCGGTAGGCCTCCGGATCTTCCGTCAGGCCGTCGAGGGCTTCGAGGTAGCGGGCGGCGTGGCCGTAGGCGGCGCTGCGCCCGTGTTCCAGGATGGAATCGATGAGCAGGCGGTAGAGCTCGGCTGCCGCCTCCGGCTGCGTCCGCTCCAGGGCCTCGGCGGCGGGCGCCAGGATCTCGTAGCGGCTTCCGTCCCAGCGGCCGCGATGGGCCATGACCAGGCGCGCGGCATGAGTGGGATTCGGCCAGTGGGTGAAGAAGGCGAGCGCCCGGTAGCGATCGGGGTGGGCCTGCGCCTGGTCGAAGGCGCGCGCCAGAGCCTCGTCGTCCTCGAAGTCGGGCAGCTTGGCGAGGTAGGCCCGCAGCATCGCGGGATCGAGGTGGCGCGCGAAGGCCTCCCAACGCAGGGTCTGTGCGGCCTCCGTCTGGCCGAGGCTGTCGAGGATGCGGATCTCCACGGCCTGTCGGGCCCGCTCGGGGGCGTCGTGGTCGAAATGCCCCGTGAGCAGCGCCTCCCGGGTGACCACCACCGGTCCACGCTTCTGCGGGCGGCGGATCCAGTCCAGCGCCTCGGGGGCCCGGTTCGCCCCCAGCAGTCGCTCGGCGATCCGCACGCGGTCCGGCTGCTCGGGCGACACCGCCTGCTCGAAGGCGATGAAGGCATCGACATCGCCGGCCCGGTCGGCGAGGGCCTGGCGCATGCGGACGAGGCGGCTGCGGGCGAGCTGAGAGGCCCAGGCCTTCTGGCCGCCGCCGGCCCGGCCTTCCGAGGCCGGGGGTGTGGCATCCGCCAGGGCCGCATCGAGGGGCGCCAGGGCCGCCTCGGGCAGCCGCGGGATCAGGTCGTGCATCAAAGCTTCGACGAAGCCGTGACCGTCGGCGCCGAGGCGGGTCACCAGCCCGGTGGCGACCCCTGCCGCCTCCTCCGCGGGGAGATCGACGATCAGGGCGGCGGCCGCATCGGCCGCGCGTTCGTAGACTCCGTGGAGACGTCCGCTCGAATCCTCCGCACGCCCAAGGACGTCGCCGGCTCCGCCGAGGAAGCGGATCAGCCGGTCGAGGGCTGCCCGCGGGTCCAGGGCGGCAAGCTCGGTCACCACCGTGGTGAGCATGGCGTCGAGGTCGGCCGCGAAGGCCCGCTGCTTCTGCCAGTCGATGTAGCCCTGGCCCCGCTCCAGGGCGGTGAGGCGCCGGTCGATCAGCGCCGCGATGGCGTCCGGTCCCTGCAGGCTCGCCACCGCCGCCGTCACCAGCTTCTTGAAGGTCGGATTCCGCGCCGTCTCGGACAGGACGAGGCCGATCAGGCGCTCCAGCCCGAGCGCCGTCAGGGTCTCGGGGCTCGGCGTGGTCTTGCGCGAGGCGCGTTTGGGTTTGCTGGCGGCCGACTTGTCCCCAACGGGCGGCTGAACGGAAGCCGCCTTCGCCGCCGGTTTCGCCGCTGCCCTGCGTGCCATGCACTGCGCTCCCTCGCCCGACGGGGCAACTCCGTTCCCGGCCGAGCAACTCCGTTCCCGGTCGAGCAAGTCCTCTCCCGACAGGACAGGTCGCGCCGGACGGGATCGACGCTTCAGAAGTGGATCAAGGGCCGAGCAGATCCAGCAGAAAGGGGATCAGCGGGGCATCGGCCGGCGGCATCGGCTGATCCTTGAGGTCGCGCGGACGCACCCATTTCAGCGCCTGACCCTCCATGGAGCGCGGCAGCCCTTCCCAGCGCCGGCAGATGTAGAGCGGCATCAGCAGGTGAAAGTCCGGATAGGCGTGGCTCGCGAAGGTGAGGGGG
The DNA here is from genome assembly GCF_001423085.1 of Methylobacterium sp. Leaf125. Classification (GTDB taxonomy): domain Bacteria; phylum Pseudomonadota; class Alphaproteobacteria; order Rhizobiales; family Beijerinckiaceae; genus Methylobacterium. Next base: position 954,923 of record NZ_LMNU01000001.1, read on the forward strand.
GCGAGACAGGCCTCCTGCACGGTGATGCCCAGCTCCTCGGCAAGTTCGCGGATCAGGGTCTCCTCCGGCCGCTCGCCCGGGTCGACTTTGCCGCCGGGAAATTCCCAGAGTCCGGCGAGCTGCTTGCCGGGCGGGCGTTGGGCGAGGAGCACGCGTCCATCGGTGTCGACCAGCGCCACGGCGACGACGAGGAGGATGCGCAGGGGCGCCGGCGTCGTCATGGTCATGGTCGTGGAGCGATCGCGAAGGTCGCGGCGACGTCGGCGGCCGTCTCGATGGTGCCGGCGACCAGGGGCACCGGAGCACCGCCGCGCTTGGCGCGCATCGGTGCGGGCGCCGCGAAGGCGATCGGCGGACTCGAGGCCGTCGCGGGCGACTGGATCGACACCACTCGCCCGAGGGTGACGCCGGCGGCCTCGGCCAGCCGCTCGGCCTGGACCCGGGCATCCTTCATCGCCGCGCTGCGCACGGCGCTCTCGGCCGCGTCGGGATCGCGCAGGCCGAAGCCGACGCCGTCGATGCGGTTCGCGCCGCCGTCGAGGGCCCGGCGCATCAGGTCACCGAGGCGGCCCATGTCGGCGAGGCGCACCCGCACCGTATTGGCGGCCCGGTAGCCGTCCGGTTTCTCGGTGAAGGATCCGTCCGCCTGGCGAACCGAGCGCGTGACCGGCTGCAGGGTGACGGCGGAGGTGCCGAGATCCGCATCCGGCACTTTGAACTCGGCGGCCAGGGCCAGGAGCGCCTTGGCGGCGATGCTGGCACCGTCGAGGGCCGCGGCTGGGGTTGCGCCCCTGACCTCGACGCCGATCTCCACCGCGGCGAAGTCCGGCGCCACCTCGGAGCGTGCGCGCCCGACGACACTGATACGGCCCTCGGCCGTCCCCGCTCCGTCCTCGGCCCGGGCCTCGCCACCGAGGCCCAGCAGCGACAGGGCGAGGAGGACGGCGGCGCCAGCGCGCCTCACGAGCGGTAATCCCCGTTGATCTCGATGTAGAGCTTGGTCAGGTCGCAGGTCCAGATACGCGCGCTGCCCTCGCCGAGGCCGAGGTCGACCCGCACGGTGACGTCGGATTCGCGCATCACGGCGCTCGCGGCCGCTTCGCTGTAATCGGGATCGCGGGCGCCCTCGCGGGCGACGCGCACGTCGCCGAACCAGATCGCGAGGCGGTCGCGGTCGGCCGGCTCTCCGGCCTTGCCCACCGCCATCACCACCCGGCCCCAGTTGGCATCCTCGCCCGCGATGGCGGTCTTCACCAGGGGCGAGTTCGCGATCGATAGGGCGATGCGATGGGCCGAGGCGTCGCTGGTCGCGCCCGTGACGCGCACGGTGACGAATTTGCGGGCGCCCTCGCCATCCCGGGCGACGAGCTGGGCCAGCTCGACCAGGAGGTCGTCGAGGGCGGCGCGGAACGCGGACAAGCGCGGATCGCCGGCATCGGTCACCGCGGCGTTGCCGGCGGCGCCCGTCGCGAACAGCATCAGGGTGTCGGAGGTGGAGGTGTCGCCGTCGACGGTCACGCAGTTGAAGCTGGTGGCCGTACCGGCGGAGAGCAGCGCCTGGAGCACCCCCTGGGGCAGGGCGGCATCGGTGAACACGAAGCTCAGCATCGTCGCCATGTCGGGGGCGATCATGCCCGCGCCCTTGGCGATGCCGTTGAGGGTGACGGTGACGCCGTCGATGGCGGCTTGACGCGTGGCGAGCTTCGGGAAGGTGTCGGTGGTCATGATCGCCTGGGCGGCCGCCGCCCAGGCCTCGGCGCCGTCCTGGGTCCGCCTGGCGCAGTCGGCCAGCACGCCCTCGAACTTGGTGGCATCGAGGGGCTCGCCGATCACGCCGGTCGAGGCGATGAAGATCTCTTCCGGCCGGCACTGTGCCGCCTCGGCGGCGATCCGGGCCGTCAGCGCCACGGCCTCGCGCCCGCGCAGGCCCGTGAAGGCATTGGCGTTGCCGGAGTTCACCACGAGGGCTCGGGCGCCCGCACTGCCCAGCGCCTCGCGGCACCAGTCCACCGGGGCGGAGGGGCATTTCGAGCGGGTGAAGACGCCGGCGGCCTGCGTGCCCGCGGCGAGCGCGACGTAGAGCACGTCCGTCCGCCCGGAATAGCGAATGCCCGCCTGCGCGGTCGCGAGTCCGACGCCGCGAATCGCCGGTAGCTGCGGTTGCGTCTGGGGCGCCAGCGGCGAGACAGGGGGGCTCTTGGCAGACGACATGGACGAGGGCTCCGGATCTCTGCGGCCGTCTCCGGCGCGCGGCGGAGCCGGTGTTGCCCCGCGGGCGCCATCCCCGTCAACCACGACCACCGTCATCCGTCTGTCGCATCCGACGCGCCGCCCGTGAGCGTTGCCGGATCAGGGACTTGTCTCAGGGATCAGCGTGAAGACGGGCCCGAATGCTGCGGTGCAGCATCGCGCCGCGACGAAGCTGCCCCGGGTCGAGCATTCGAGACATCGGACGGAGGGGCGCCCCGGACTCATCGGCTTGGACGGAATGGGGGGCTTGTCTGTACGAGCGAACGTGACATAGCATGCTGCGACGCACAGTTTCCGAGGTGGTCGGCACGGATGTCCAGGCGCGAGGGGGGAGTCTCGACTATGGAACGACCGACTTCGCCGGGTGGCGCCTACGGCGTTCAGGTCCTGATCGCCGGTCGCCAGAAGCATTGGCGCGACGAGGTGACATCGCAGATCCGACGAGCCGGCTTCGCGGCCACCACGGTGGATTGCGGCATCGACGCGATGACGGTCCTGGCCCTCGGTCTTCCCGTCGATGTTCTCGTCACCGACGTGAGCCTGCAGGGCAAGCTCTGCTGCCAGAAACTCGCCTTGGAAGCCCGTGCGCTGCGTCCGGACCTCCGCATCGTCTTCGCCAGCGACCTGGAATCGCTGGCGAGCGAAGACGACCCGACGCAGTGGCTCGAAGAGTTGTTCGACGCCCAGTTTCCCGACGACCGCGACGGCCTGATCGCGGTCCGGCGCATCGACAATGTCGCCAGCACGGTGCGGGACGCTCTCCGCAGCCCTGCCTGATCTCATCCGCTCTCGCCGCGCGGATCGCCTTTCAGAAATCTGCCTCTCGGGATCGAGCCGTGGCGCCGTTGGCTCCGCTTGGCGAGCCGGATACCCGAACGACGTGACGGTTTTCTGACGGTCTGGTGCGTCTCAGACCTGGACTGCCCGGAAACGAAGAAAGCCCTCGCGTGGATGCGAAGGCTCCCGTTTCATCGATCCCGACCGGATCACTGCGCCTTGGGGGCGTCCATCGGCTTCGGCTCGGTATTCGTCTTCGTATCCGTGCGCGTCGCGTTGGCATCCGTGTTCGGCTTGGTATCGGCGTTCGGCTTGGTATCGGCGTTCGGCTTGGCCTTGCCGAGATAGACGTATTCCGGCGCGGCGCGGAGCTGGTCCTTGTTGGTGTCGATCGTCGCCTTCAGGGTGGCGTCGTCGACGCGGACCAGCTTCATGGCGCTCGGGTCGATGGCGACGTACTTCGTGCCGAGACCGAGGAAGCCGCCGACGCCGACCACCCAGGACTTCACCGTATTCTTCTCGTCGAGCACCACGTCGGCGATCTCGCCGATGGTCTCGTTGGCGGCATTCTGGATGGTCAGGCCGACGAGCTTCGACGTGACCATGTCGCTCTTGTTCTGCACCACGAAGGTGGGGCGCAGGTCGTTGGCGAGGGTCGCGGGGGCGGCCTGGACCGGCGCCGACGCGGCGGCGGGCGCATTGGCATCCGGCGACTGAGCGAGGGCGAGGGTGGCGCTGGCAGCGAGGAGAGTCGTGCCGAGCAACAGGCTGCGCATGGGCGAAGTCTTTCGAAAGGTCGAGCCGAAGGTCGAACGAGGGGGGCGTGATGTCACACGCTCAAGTTCAAGCTTCCGCCAAAGGTTCCCGCAATACGGCATGGTGAATGGACGAACGCGGCGCGGGCCTTAGTTTCCACAGCAGAGGGGCAGCGGAACCGGTCCGCGCCCGCCACGGGGTGCCGCACCATGTCGAATCTCCTGCTGCCCGACGTCCGGCTCGCGCCGCTGCCACGCCGTCACGCCCTTGCGCTGCTCGGCGGGGCCCTCGTCTGCGGTGTCCGCCCCGCCCTGGCCGATGCCACGAAGGCGAGCGCCTTCGCGTTCGAGAAGCCGGAGGGCGGCACCCTGCCGCTCTCGGCGTATGCGGGCCGGCCCATCCTAGTGGTCAATACGGCCACGGCCTGCGGCTATGCCGGGCAATTCACGGGGCTGCAGGGCCTGTGGACCCGCTTCGGTGACCGCGGCCTCACCGTCATCGCGGTGCCGTCGCCCGATTTCGGCAACCAGGAACCGCTGGACGGCGTCGCCATTGCGGAGGCTGCGCGCAAGAACCATGGTGTGACCTTCCCGGTCACCGCCAAGACCCATGTCCGGGGTCCGAGCGCGCACCCGTTCTATCGCTGGGCCGCCGCCGAGAAGCCCGGCAGCACGCCGGGCTGGAACTTCCACAAGTACCTGGTCGACCGCGACGGCAGCCTGATCGGCGCCTTCCCGTCCTCGGTCGAGCCCAACGATCCGCGCATCGTCACCGCGATCGCCAATGCCCTGCCGGCTGCCTGAGGCTTTCAGTGCGGAACGTCCCGCGGCGGGCGAAGGGACCCCGACGGCGGTGGTGCGCGGCGGATGCGCCGTGCCCGCTCCGGGGTCCCGCGCACCGGCGGCGAGGCGTAATTCGAGGCGAAGGGATTGGCCGGCGTGCGATCGGCGCTGCCGAACAGGCTGAACTCCGCTCGGGCGCCCTGGCTCCCGCCCAGCACTATCAGGAGGAGAGCGAGGAGAAGGCGGCGCATGCGTGTTCCCGGGGGCGGCGGACTCTCTTGCGCCGATCCTTGCCCCGATACCGCAAACCCCCACATCCCGCGAGAGGCCGCACCGGAATCATCGAGGGGTCGGGCGGCCGTGGGATGGATCGAGGAACGGGATGATGAAGCCGCACCGGTTCGAGCAGGCGGGCACCGTCTTCGAAATCGCCTTCGAACGGGCGCCGGAGGGCTGGGTCGCCCATATCCGCCGTGCCGACAGCGAAACCACCCACGCGATCGGGTTTCCCGATGGGCCGGGCTACGATCCGACCGACGTGCGCGGGTCGCTGATCGCGGGCTGCGAGGCGGCGCTTCCCAACCTGTCCTGGGCGAACCCGACCCGGCACTGAGCGGAACCTCCCGAACCGCCCCGTGTTCGCCCTCCCGTATGCTGCGCTCGCACCGGCGTGGGCGCGCGGAACGGGAAGGAAAGCCGATGTCCGAGATCACCTATCGCATCGTCGAGCACGATGGCGGCTTCGCCTACAAGGTCGGCGACGTGTTCTCCGAGACCTATCCGAGCCACGACGAGGCCCTGCAGGCGGCCCAGGCCGCCGCGGCCGAGCAACAGGTTCCGGGCTCGACGGAGGGCATCCGCTACCAGGACAGCAAGGGCGCCTGGCACGACGAGACCGCCCAGGGCAACGATCGTCCGACCGCGCGCGTGGTCGATTGAGAGTCGCTTCCGGTCCGGCGGCGCTCAGGCCGAGCGTCGCCGGGCCGGTGTCTCTCCGGCCGGCCAGGCGGCCAGGGCCGGCTCGGCCTCGCGGCCCGGCCCGACCTCCGCGCGGCGCGCGGCCCCCTCGCATCCGGTGCGGTTGCGCCCGGCCGACTTCGCCCGGTAGAGCGCCGCATCGGCGGCCTCGACCAGCGCCGCCGCCGTCACCGCGCCGCCGGGGCTCGCCGCGACGCCGACGCTGACGGTGACGTGTTCCAGGCCGTCACCGCGCCCGGCATGCGGCAGGGCCAGGGCGTTCAACGATTGGCGGACCCGCTCGGCCAGGACGATGGCCGCCGCGCTGTCGAGGCCCGGCAGCAGCAAGGCGAACTCCTCGCCGCCGTAGCGCGACACGAGATCGGCGCTGCCGCAGACGCGGGCGGTCAACAGGCGCGAGATCGCGCACAGGCACGCATCGCCGGCCCCGTGTCCGTAATGGTCGTTGAAGCGTTTGAAGTGGTCGACATCCACGAGCATCAGCGCGAACGGATCGCCGTTGCGCGAGGCCTGCCACAGGGCATCGAGACGCTGCGAGAAGGCCCTCCGATTGGCCAGGCCCGTCAGCGGATCGGTGGTCGAGAGGCGGGTCAGGCGTGCATTGGCGACCACGAGCTGCTGCGCGCGCAAGGATTCCCGCAACGTATAGAGGTAGTTGCGGCGGTTGGCGCTCTCGATCTTATGCGCGGCCCCGAGGCTGAAGGCGGTGCCGATCAGCATATCGAGCCGGGCCAGGCCCACGAGGTCCGGGGCGATCTCCGGGTGGGCGGCGAGGGCGAGCCCGCCGGCGAGCGCCGTCGTCCCGGACACGATGCAGGCCCAGTTGAACCGGAGCGCCAGGGAGATGTTGGCGAAGATCACCGTCAGCCAGATCGCTGTGGTCGCGTGGGCGACGTTGGGTCCGTGGCCGAGCCACAGCGTGACCACCGGAATCGCCGCCGCCGCGAGGACGCCGAGGCCGCACAGGGCCTCCCGGGTGCGGGCGCTCACCCGGCTGAGGGCCACGAAGATCCCGATCGCGAGCGGCGTCATCACGGCGAACCGCAGGGCCAGGTTCAGCGTCGCGACGTCGGGCGTGGTGACGAAGGCGGCCCAGGCATAGAGGTGGAAGACCGCGAGGCCGATGAGGGTGGTGCGCCGCAGGTGGCGAACCCGCCGGCGTCCGGTCTCCGCCTCGAAACGGCTTTCGAGTTCGTCCGGGAAGACGAGGCGCCAGCGCGTCGCCTGCAGGGTCCGTTCGATGAGCGCCAGCAGACGGTCGCTGGTGCGAAACGACAGGGAACCCGGATCGTCGGACGATCCGGCAGCAGACGAAGCGATCACGCGCGGGGACATCCATGGGCAGGTGGGCGAGGGCCAGGCGAGCGACGTCGACCCCTGCGCCGAGAGTGACCGCAACTCCTGTCGGCATGCTTTCCCCGATCGTTACAATCCGAGCGATCGACGGCGCGGGACCCCTGCATCGCCGCCGGACTCCTCCCGGCATTCGTGGGGTGCGACGGTGCCGGACGGAATGGACGATTGCCTCCCGGGGCCCACCTCGTGCATGCCTCGTCCGGATCCGGGCGTGCCGCCACGGACCGCGTGCGGGCCTGCCCGTCGCCATGACTTGACCCGGATCTCTTCGCCGCCTGGAGCCCGCCCGTGACCGTCTCGAATCCGCGCCAGCCCGATCACGACATCGATCCGCTCTTCATCGAGCGCTGGTCTCCGCGCGCCTTCACGGGCGAGGCCGTGCCGGAATCCGAGCTTCTGCGCATGATCGAGGCCGCGCGCTGGGCTCCGTCGTCCTACAACTCCCAGCCCTGGCGCTTCGTCTACGCCCTGCGCGGCACGCCCGCATGGGAGACCTTCCTCGACCTGCTGGTGCCGGGAAACCGCAAGTGGGCGGAGGGGGCCGGCGCCCTCGTCATCCTGGTCTCGAGCAAGCTGATGAAGACCGGTGACGGGCTGAAGCCCTCGGCGAGCCATTCCCTCGACACCGGGGCCGCCTCGGCGAACTTCCAGCTCCAGGCGATCCGCCAGGGCTGGCACGTGCACGGCATGGGCGGATTCGACAAGGAGCGCTCCGTCAGCGTGCTCAACGTGCCGCCGGACCATCAGGTCGAGGCGGCCTACGCCGTCGGACGCGCGGCGAACCCGGCCGATCTCTCCGAGGAGCAGCGGGCCAAGGAGGTGCCGAACGGCCGGCGTCCGATCACCGATTTCGCCTTCGCCGGTGCCTTCAAGGCCCGCGAAGCCTGAGTCGTCCGCCGTGCTGAGGCCCGCCCCCGACTATGCCGGGCTCGTCGCCGGTTTCGCCTGGGACATCCCGGAGCGGTTCAATCTCGGCGTCGATGTCTGCGACCGCTGGGCCCAGCGCGAGCCCGGCCGGGTCGCGATCCAGGAGGTCGTCGGGGCGCAGGTCTCGGAGGTCACCTTCGGGGACCTGCGGGATCGCTCCGACCGTCTCGCGACCGGATTGCGGGCGAGGGGCGTGGTGCCCGGCGACCGCGTCGGCGTCCTGCTTCCGCAATCGGCCGCCGTGGTGATCGCCCATGCGGCGGCCTACAAGCTGGGAGCGATCGCCCTGCCGCTCGCCGGCCTGTTCGGGCCGGACGCCCTCCGCTACCGCCTCGCCGACGCCGGCGCCCGCGTCCTCGTCACCGACGCGGCCGGCCTCTCCAAGGTCGAAGCCCTCCGCGCCGATCTGCCGGCGCTCGAGCTCGTGGTCTGCGTGGACGGCGCGCGGGGCGCGGCCCTCGACTACGAGACCCTGCTCGCCGAGGCACCGGGCGGGTTCGTCCCGGTCGACACCCGGGCCGATGATCCGGCCCTGATGATCTACACCTCCGGCACAACCGGGCTGGCCAAGGGCGCGCTGCATGCCCACCGGGTGCTCCTGGGGCACCTGCCGGGCTTCTGCATGATGCACGATTTTCCCCCGAAGGCCGGCGACCGGATGTGGACGCCCTCCGACTGGGCCTGGGCCGGCGGCCTGCTCAATGCGGCCCTGCCGAGCCTGCATTTCGGCGTGCCGGTGGTGGCCTGCCCGAGCTTCCGGTTCGAGCCGGACGCCGCGTTCCGGCTGATCGCCGAGCGGGCGGTCACCCTCGCGTTCCTGCCGCCCACGGCCCTGCGCATGCTGCGCGGCGTCGCCGATCCGCGCGGGCGCTTCGACCTGTCTCGCCTGCGCAACATCGCCTCCGCCGGCGAATCCCTCGGTCCGGAAACCTTCGACTGGGCGCGGCGCGAGCTCGGGCTCACCATCGGCGAGGCCTATGGCCAGACCGAGTGCAACCTCGTCCTCGCCGCCTGCCGGTCGGCGGGGGTGGCGCGGGCGGGCTCCACCGGACGCCCGGTTCCCGGGCACCGGGTCGCGATCCTGCGGCCGGACGGCCGCGAGGCCGCCACCGACGAGCCCGGCGAGATCGCCGTTGCGCGGCCCGACCCGGTGATGTTCCTGCGCTACTGGAACCAGCCCGAGGCGACGGCGAGGAAGTTCTCCGGCGACTGGATGCTGACCGGCGATGCCGCCCGGCGCGACGCCGACGGCTACGTCCATTTCGTTGGGCGCGAGGACGATCTCATCACCTCGGCGGCCTACCGCATCGGTCCCACCGAGATCGAGGATTGCCTCGGCGCGCACCCGGCCGTGGCCCTCGCCGCCGCGGTCGGCAAGCCGGATCCCCTGCGCACCGAGATCGTGAAGGCCTACGTCGTCCTGCGCCCGGGCTACGAAGCCTCGGAGGCGCTGGCCGCCGAGATCCAGGCCTACGTGCGCACGCGTCTCTCGGCCCACGAGTACCCGCGCGAGATCGCGTTCCGGGACAGCCTGCCCATGACCACCACGGGCAAGATCATCCGGCGGCAGCTGCGGGACGAGGTGTGAGCCTTATCGGACCGTGACGCGGTAGCGCGCACGGCCGACGTTTCCCGCCGGATCGACGATCTCGATCGCGAAGTCGTCCGGTCCGGTATAGCCGGGCGTCGCGGTGTAGAAGACGAAGGTCGCGGGTCACTTGCGGACATTGCAGCGCGCGCGGGCGTTGAACATCGGGAAGTTCGGAAAAGCCTGTCCCTGCCCGACCTGGACGTGGCCGTCATGCGGCGGGTCGATGATGCTGATCGTCATCCGACCGAGGGACCGACAGGTCGGGTCGAGCGACGAGAACGAGCCCAGCGTGAGCCGGCTGCCCGACAGGGCAACTTTCTCGAAGGTGGCCATGCGCATCGGGGCGGCCTCGGCCGTCTCGAGCGGGGCGAGACCGAGGGCGATGGCGAGGACAAGGTATCGGTGCATGGCTTGCCGCTCCGCTCTTCGTGCGAACGCGCCTGAGCATGCCCGAGTCGTGCGTCGAGGAAAGCCACAACCGCCCGTACGAGATACACGTTGTGGACGATTTGTCAGTCGGCTTGGGCGAGCCGTCCGGGGAGCCCCAGTTGGAATCGTTCGCATAAAGACATCTTTATATCTTGATTGCCTCCCGTCCGGCGCCCTGCTATAGGCCACGCCGACACGTCACGCGAGATGGAGCGAACCGCCATGGCCCAGACTTCCCCGGCCCAGACTGCCTCGGCCCAGGATTATATCGTCAAGGACATCGGCCTGGCCGATTACGGTCGCAAGGAGATCTCGATCGCCGAGACCGAGATGCCGGGCCTGATGGCGACGCGCGAGGAGTTCGGTCCGTCGCAGCCCCTGAAGGGCGCGAAGATCGCCGGCTCGCTGCACATGACGATTCAGACGGCCGTGCTGATCGAGACCCTGAAGGCGCTGGGCGCCGACATCCGCTGGGTCTCCTGCAACATCTACTCGACCCAGGACCATGCCGCCGCCGCCATCGCCGCCGCCGGCATCCCGGTCTTCGCCATCAAGGGCGAGACCCTGGGGGAGTACTGGGACTACACCGCGAAGCTGTTCGACTGGCATGACGGCGGCATGCCGAACATGATCCTCGACGACGGCGGCGACGCCACCATGTTCGTGCACCTGGGCCTGCGCGCCGAGAACGGCGACACCGCCTTCCTCGACAAGCCGGAATCCGAGGAGGAGGAGATCTTCTTCGCGCTCCTCAAGAAGAAGCTCGCCGAGAAGCCGAAGGGCTGGTTCGCCGGTCTGGCCGATTCGATCAAGGGCGTCTCCGAGGAGACCACCACCGGTGTGCACCGCCTCTACAACCTCGCCAAGGAGGGCAAGCTGCTCTTCCCGGCGATCAACGTGAACGACGCCGTCACCAAATCCAAGTTCGACAACCTCTACGGCTGCCGCGAGTCGCTGGTCGACGGTATCCGCCGCGGCACCGACGTCATGATGGCCGGCAAGGTCGCCATGGTCGCGGGCTTCGGCGACGTGGGCAAGGGCTCGGCCTCGTCGCTCCGCCATGCCGGCTGCCGCGTCCTCGTCTCCGAGGTCGATCCCATCTGCGCGCTCCAGGCCGCGATGGAAGGCTACGAGGTCGTGACGATGGAGGACGCCGCTCCGCGCGCCGACATCTTCGTCACCGCGACGGGCAACAAGGACATCATCACCATCGAGCACATGCGGGCGATGAAGGACCGCGCCATCGTGTGCAACATCGGTCACTTCGACAACGAGATTCAGGTCGCCGGCCTGAAGAACCTCACCTGGTCGAACATCAAGCCGCAGGTGGACGAGATCACCTTCCCCGACGGCCACCGCATCATCCTCCTGTCGGAGGGACGCCTGGTGAACCTCGGCAACGCCACCGGCCACCCGTCCTTCGTGATGTCGGCCTCGTTCACCAACCAGACCCTGGCCCAGATCGAGCTCTGGACCAACCCGGGCAAGTACGAGAAGCAGGTCTACACCCTGCCCAAGGCCCTCGACGAGAAGGTCGCGCTCCTCCACCTCGAGAAGATCGGCGTCAAGCTCTCCAAGCTCCGTCCCGACCAGGCCGCCTATATCGGCGTCTCCGAGAACGGCCCGTTCAAGCCCGACCACTACCGCTACTGAACACCGCTCCGGCGCCCCTCGCGGGGCGCCGCGACCCGTCGAATCCCGTCCGCGAAGCCCGGCCCCGTGCCGGGCTTCCGCACGTTCGGGGGCGCCGCCCGCCCGCCTGCGCAGTGTGGCTTTTCTGCGCTCCTGCGCGGCCATCGCCTCTGAAGCCTCTAAAGTTAAGCTTAACCCTCTTCCGGGACGATTCCGCCTCGCGCTAGTGTGGGCTGATTCCTCAGATGGAGTGGCTCGCAGCCGGCCTCCGGCCTGTTGCGGGATGGGCGCCTTTCGGCGTCTCATCGAAGATTCGTGGAGGCGGGACGGATCATGAGGGTCGAACGAACGGCGCGCGCCCTGCTGTGCGCCGGCTCTCTGGTCGTTGCCGTGGCCGGTCTCCCGGCGCGGGCGGCCGGGACGGGGATGGATGCCGGCGCTGCCGTCTCGGGGTTCGGGCAGCACACGCACAACGCCGCCGGTCTCGCCATCCTGATCGGCTTGACGGTGTTCTCCACCATTGTCGCCCTGCTGCACATGCGCGAGCGCAGCCGCTGGACCCGGCGCGAGCGCGACCTCGTCACCGAACTGTCGGCCCTGCGCGAGTCCCACGACCGCGCCGAGATGCTCCTGAACGCCGAGCGCCAGGTCCTCATCACCTGGTCGGGCCGCGGCGCCCCGACCATCGAGGGCGATCTCGGACTCATCGATGCCCGGCGCGCGCCCGGCGACACCGATCTCGGCCTGCCCGGCTTCGAGACCTGGCTGCACGCGGTCGATGCCGATGCCCTCAACACTGCCGTCGAGGCGCTCCGCGCCCGCGGCGCCGGCTTCCGCCTGAGCCTGCGCACCCAGTCGGGCCGCTTCATCGATGCGCACGGGCAGGCCCTGTCCGGCCGCGCGATCCTGCGCCTGCGCGAGACGACGGACGAGAAGCGCGAGCTCATCGACCTGCGCCTCACGCTGTACGAGGCCAAGCGCGGCCTCTCGGCCCTCGGCAGTCTCCTCGACGCGATCCCGCAGCCGGTCTGGCGCCGCAACCGCGATGGGGCGCTCGCCTGGGTCAACCTCGCCTACGTCGCGGCGGTGGAGGCCGGCACCCGGGAGCATGCGCTCGAGGGCGGCGTCGAACTCCTCGACCGCCAGGCCCGCGACCTCATTGCCCGCGACGATTCCGGCCGCCTGGCCACCGGGGGCCGCGTGCCGCATCGCCTCTCGGCGGTGGTGGCGGGTGGGCGGCGCACCCTCGACGTCACCGAGAGCGCGATCGAGACCGGTCGGGTCGGCATCGCCGTCGACGTCTCGGAGCTCGAGAGCGTCCGTGCCGACCTGCAGCGGCAGATGGATGCCAACGTCCGCACCCTCGACCAGCTGCCCACCGCCGTGGCGATGTTCGACGCCCGCCAGCGCCTGATCTTCCACAATGCCGCCTATCGCCAGCTCTGGGACCTCGATCCGGTCTTCCTCGACGGCCGCCCCCTCGACGGCGAGATCCTCGACCGGCTGCGCGCCGCCCGGAAGCTGCCCGAGCAGGCCGACTTCAAATCCTGGAAGGCCGACGTGCTCGCCGCCTACCGGGCCGTGGAGGCCAACGAGGCCTGGTGGTATCTGCCCGACGGACGCTCGCTGCGCGTCGTCGCCGATCCCAACCCCCAGGGCGGCCTGACCTACCTGTTCGACGACGTCTCGGAGAACATGAAGCTCGAATCCCGCTACAACGCGCTGATGCGGGTGCAGGCCGAGACCCTCGACACCCTGAAGGAGCCCGTGGCGGTGTTCGGCGCCGACGGCCGGCTCACCTTCGCCAACCGCGCCTTCGCGACCCTGTGGCGCCTCGACCCCGAAACCCTGCGCGAGCGCCCCCGGGTCGATGCCGTCATCGCCGCCTGCCAGACCCTCTCGCCCGACGAGGACCCGTGGATCGACATCCGCGGCGCCATCACGGGCCTGGAAAGCCGCGCCGGCCTGACCTGCCGCCTGGAGATCGTCGACGGCACCGTCCTCGACTGCGCCGCCCAACCGTTGCCCGAGGGCGCGACGCTGCTCACCCTGATCGACGTCACCGCCAGCGTGAACGTGGAGCGCGCACTCACCGACAAGAACGACGCCCTGGAGCGCACCTCGCAGCTGCGCGACACCTTCGTGAACCACGTCTCGTACGAGCTGCGCTCGCCGCTCACCAACATCATCGGCTTCACCCAGCTCCTCGGCGACGAGACGGTGGGCGCCCTGAACGAGCGTCAGCGCGAGTATTCGGGCCACATCATGCGCTCGTCGGGGGCGCTGCTCGTGATGATCAACGACATCCTCGATCTCGCCTCCATCGACGCGGGCTCCCTCGAGCTGACCCGCGAGGTGGTCGACGTCCGCGCCACGGTCGATGCCGCCGTGCGCGGGCTCGAAGATCGACTCGCCGATTCCGCCATCGCCCTCGATCTCGACGTGCCCGACGACGTCGGGAGCTTCGTGGCCGATGGCAAGCGCGTCCGGCAGATCCTGTTCAACCTGCTGTCGAACGCCGTCGGCTTCTCGGCGCCGGGCCAGCAGGTCCGCGTCGAGGTCCGCCGCAACGCCTCCGAACTGACCCTGGCGGTGGCCGACCAGGGGCAGGGCATGCCGCCCGACGTCGCTTCGCGGGTCTTCGACCGGTTCGAGAGTCACACCCTCGGCACCCGCCATCGCGGCGTCGGCCTCGGCCTCTCGATCGTGCGCTCCTTCGTGGAACTGCATGGCGGGCGCGTCAGCCTGGAATCGGCCCCCGGCGCCGGCACCCGCGTCACCTGCACCTTCCCGATCACCGAGCCGACCGCGCGGCGGGATGCCGCCGAGTAGGGGCTTCGGGCGGGGGCGTCCCGATGGAGCCTTCGGTCTGTCCGCGATTTGGTTAAGGATGCTCCGGTATGACAGCGGGGCTCCGCGCGATCCGGATCCGGCCGCGGCGGCGCACGGCCATGGAGGAGTTGGGCGTTGAACGAGGATGGTGCCGACACGCCCCAGCGTGAGGTGAAATCGGCCTGGGAGATCATGCTCCCGGAAGAGAGCGCCACCGAGGATCTCGGCCGTTTCCTCGCGGGGCTTCTCGTGCCGGGGGACATCGTCGCCCTGTCCGGCGGCCTCGGCGGCGGCAAGACCACCCTCGCGCGCGCGCTGATCCGCGAACTCGTCGGCGATCCCGACCTCGACGTCCCGAGTCCGACCTTCACGCTGATCCAGCCCTACGAGGCCGCCGACGGGCGCGCCATCGTGCATGCCGATCTCTACCGCCTGCGCAGCCCCGACGAACTCGTGGAGCTCGGCTTCGACGAGATGGCCGAGACCGCCATCACCCTGGTGGAGTGGCCCGAGCGCCTCGGACCCCGCGACGCGCCGATGCTGATCGTCGACCTGTCCCTGCGGGCCGAATTCGGGGATGGGGCGCGCTTTGCCCGCATCGACGGCAGCGGCGGCATGGTCGCCCGGCTGAAGCGGGCGCGGGCGCTGCGCATCCTCCTCGTCCGCAGCGGCTGGGACGAGGCCACCCGCATCAACATGCAGGGCGACGCCTCCTCGCGCGCCTACGAGCGGCTGGTGAAGCCGGACGGCAAGAGCGCCGTGCTGATGATCTCGCCGCCCCGCGCCGACGGCCCGCCGGTCCGCAACGGCCGCCCCTACAGCGCCATCGTCAAGCTCGCCGAGAGCGTGCACGCCTTCGTGGGGATGGACCGGGGCCTGCGTGCCCTCGGTTTCTCGGCCCCCCGCATCTACGGCGAGGACCTCGCCGAGGGCCTGCTGATCCTGGAGGATCTCGGCTCCGAACCGGTGGTCGACGCCAATGGGCCGCGCCCGGAGCGCTACGCCGAGGCGGTGCGTCTCCTGGCCAAGCTCCACGCCACCGAGTTGCCGGGCGTGCTGCCCGTGGCCGACGGCATCGACCACGTGCTGCCGCCCTATGATCTCGAAGCCCTGGTGTTCGAGACCGAATTGCTGCCCGACTGGTACTGCCCGGCCATCCGGGGAGCCGATCTGCCCCACGCGGCCCGGTCCGAATTTGTGGCCCTGTGGGCGGAGGTGCTCGACAGCATCAAGCCCGACCGCCCGACCTGGACCCTGCGGGACTACCACTCGCCGAACCTGATCTGGCTGCCCGAGCGCGAGGGACTGGAGCGCATCGGCGTCATCGACTTCCAGGATGCGGTCCTGGGCCATCCCGCCTACGATGTCGCCTCGCTGCTCCAGGACGCGCGCGTGGACGCCACGGCGGAGTTCGAGCTGCGCCTCCTCGGCCTCTACGTGCGCGAGCGCCGGGCCCGCGAGCCCGACTTCGACATGCAGGCCTTCGCCCGGGCCTACGCGGTGCTGGCGGCCCAGCGCGCCACGAAGATCCTCGGCATCTTCGCCCGCCTGGATCGGCGCGACGGCAAGCCGGCCTACCTCGCGCACCTGCCGCGCATCGAGGGCTACCTCGCGCGCAACCTCAACCACCCGGCCCTGACCCACCTGCGCCTCTGGCACGAGGCGCACCTGCCGCACCTCGTGCCGAAGGCCGCGGGCGAGCCGGCCGAGGGCGCCTGACAATCCGCGATGCCCGCGCAAGGCTGCCCGAGGGCGGCCGCGCCCGCCCGAGACCTCTCCGACGAGACGAAGCCGCCATGTCCGACACAGCCCCCATCACCCGCGCCTTCGTCCTCGCGGCGGGTCTCGGCAAACGGATGCGCCCGATCACCGCGACGGTGCCCAAGCCCCTGGTGGAGGTGGCCGGCCGGGCGCTCCTCGACCATGCCCTCGACCGGGCGGCCGAGGGGGGCATCACCGAGGCGGTGGTCAACGTCCACTACCTGGCCGACCTGATCGAGGGGCATGTGCGCAAGCGCCAGACCGCCCCGAAGATCGTGCTCTCCGACGAGCGCGACGCCCTGCTGGAGACCGGCGGCGGCGTGAAGAAGGCCCTGCCGCTGCTCGGCGACCACCCGTTCGTCGTGTTCAACGCCGACTCGTTCTGGCTGGAGGGCCCGGAATCCAATCTCGGCCGCCTGATCGCCGCCTGGGACCCGGCCGCGATGGACATTCTCCTCCTCGTCGCCCCGACCGCGACGAGCCTCGGCTACGAGGGCAACGGCGACTTCGCGATGGATTCGTCCGGGGCTCTGGAGCGCCGCGGCGAGCGCGAGGTGGCGCCCTTCATCTATGCCGGCGTCGCCATCCTGAAGCCCGGCCTGTTCGCCGAGACCCCCGAGGGGGCCTTCTCCCTCAACCTCCTGTTCGACCGTGCCATCGCGGCCGGCCGGCTGCACGGCCTGCGCCTCGACGGGCAATGGCTCCATGTCGGCACGCCGGAGGCGATCACGGCCGCCGAGGCCCGGGTGAAATCGACGGCACCCACGCCCTGAGGGCCGATCGGCGATTCGACGCGCCGCCGCATTCCCGGGCCGGGGATTTGGTGGCATGGAGGGTGGGATGCCGACCTCAGACGTCTCCGCCCCCCACGTCTTCTCGATCCCGCCCGGCGCGCCCTTCCTGCCGACCCTCGCCGACGCCCTGATTTCGGGGCGCCTCGTGGGCGCGATCGGCGACGATCCCTTCGCGCTCGCCTCCATCACCCTCTACCTGCCGACCCAGCGGGCGGTGCGGGCGCTGGCCGCGATCCTCGCCGCACGCCTCGGGCACGCGGCCCTGCTGCCCCGGATG
Source organism: Methylobacterium sp. Leaf125 (assembly GCF_001423085.1). Lineage (GTDB taxonomy): Bacteria > Pseudomonadota > Alphaproteobacteria > Rhizobiales > Beijerinckiaceae > Methylobacterium. The sequence continues at coordinate 972,065 of NZ_LMNU01000001.1, forward strand.
GTCCCCCTCGGCGAGGCCGACGAGGCGGAACTGGACCTGGCCGCCAACCCGCTCCTCGAGAACGGCCCCGATCTCCTCGCGCCGGCGATGCCGCCCCTGGAGCGCCGGCTCATCCTCGCCCGGCTCGTCCAGGGCTGGGCCGAGGCGGTGGACCGCACATTGCTGCCCATCGACGACGACGTGCCCTTCCTAGTGCCATCCTCCCCCGCCGACGCGATCGGGCTCGCCGCCGACCTGGAACGGCTCATGGACGCGCTCACCGTCGAGGGGCTGCCCTGGGCCGAGATCGGCGGCGCCGTCGAGGCCGAGTACTCGCGCTACTTCGGCCTGACCCTGGACTTCGTGAAGATCGCCGCCGAGGCCTGGCCCGGGATCCTCGCCGAGCGGGGCATGAGCGACCCGGTTTCGCGCTCGCGCCGCCTCGTCCTGGCCGAAGCGGACCGGCTGATGCGCGAGCGGCCCGCCACCCCGGTGATCGTGGCGGGCTCCACCGGCTCGGTGCCGGCGACGGCCCGGCTGATCGCCGCGGTGGCGGCGCTGCCCCGCGGCGCCGTGGTGCTGCCCGGCCTCGACTCCGAACTCGATGCCGCCGGCTGGGACGCCATCGAGACCGGCGAGGGCGTTTCGCGGGAGATCGCTCATGGCCACCCGCAGGCGGTCCTGCATCGCCTCCTCGGTCCCGCCGGTCTCGACCGCGACCGGATGCAGGTCGCGTCCCTGGGAGACCCCTCCGCCGAGTCCCGGGCCCGCTTCGGGTTGCTGTCCCAGGCCCTGCGCCCGGCCGAGACCACCGAGGCCTGGGCGGCCCTCGACCCGGCCGAGCGCGCCCGGCTGGCGGAGGAGGGCATGCAGGGCCTCGCCGTGGTCGAGGCCAGCGACGAGCGGGAAGAGGCGCTGATCATCGCCATCGCCTTGCGCGAGACCCTCGAAATGCCCGGCGCGACGGCGGCCCTGGTGACGCCGGACCGCGGCCTGGCTCTGCGCGTCGCGGCCGAACTGGCCCGCTGGGGCATCGTCGCGGAGGATTCCGGCGGCGAGGCCCTGTCGCGCAGTCGGGCCGGGCGCTTGGCGCGCCTCGCCGCCGAGGTCGCGGCCGATCTCGAGCCGGCCCGGCTGATCACGCTCCTGTCCCATCCGTATGTCCGCCTCGGCATGCCGCGCAGCGACGTGGTCCGGGCCGCCGCCGCCCTGGAGATCGGGACCCTGCGCGGCCCCGCCCCGGCACCGGGCTTTGCCGGTCTGCAACAGGCCCTGGCCGATCAGCGCACCGCCACCGGGCGACGGCCCCGGGCCAAGCGCCGCCTGACCGAACGCGACTGGGACCTCGCCGCCGATCTTCTGAACCGTCTAGAGGTGGCCTTCGACGGCTTCCTCGACGCCGATCACCGCGGCGTCGGAAACCTCGTCGCCTACGCCGCCTGCCACCGTGCCACCTTCGACAGGCTGATCGACGCGGCCGAGGGCGAGGCCGTCGACGATGCGTCCCTGGGCGTCCTCGACACCCTGTTCGACGACCTGGAGCTGGCCGAGCCCGGCCTGCTTCCGGGCCGTTTCGGCGACTATCCCGCCTTCTTCACCGCCTTGGCCCGCGAGCGCATGGTGGCCTGCAGCGACGGGCGCCCGCATCCGCGCCTGCGGATCCTCGGTCTGCTGGAGGCGCGGCTGATGAGTGTCGACCGGGTCGTGCTCGGCGGCCTCGACGAGGGCGTCTGGCCGATGCAGACGACCACCGACGCCTTCCTGAACCGACCCATGCGCGAGCGCATCGGCCTCAACCCGCCCGAGCGCCGGATCGGCCAGAGCGCCCACGACTTCGTCCAGGCGCTGGGCCACCACGACGCCCTCATCACCCGGGCGGCCAAGCGCGAAGGCGCGCCGACGGTGCCCTCGCGCTTCCTGCAGCGCCTGCGCGCCTTCACGGGCGACGCCTGCTGGAGCCAGGCCCTCGCCGCCGGGCGCCGCTTCTCGGCCTACGCCGCCGCCCTCGACCAGGGCACGGGTCCGGCGCAAGCCCGCTTGAAGCAGCCCCGGCCCAAGCCCGATCCGGCCCTGTTCCCCAGGTCTCTGAGCGTCACCGAGGTGGAGACCCTGGTGCGCGACCCCTACGTGATCTTCGCCCGGCACGTCCTCGGCCTCGATCCCCTGGATCCGGTGGCGGCCGAGCCCGGCGCCGCCGACCGGGGCACGCTGATCCACGAGATCCTGGGCCAGTTCGCCCAGGACCATCCCGAGGCGCTGCCCGAGACGGCGGTGGAGCGGCTGTTCAGCCTGGCCCTGAACGCCTTCCAGCCGATCTCGGACACCTATCCCGAACTCTACGCGGAATGGTGGCCGCGCTATGAGCGGCTGGCCGCGCACTTCCTCGCCTGGGAGGTGGAGCGCCGGGCGCAGCTGACGCGGGTGCACCCGGAAATCTCCGGCAAGTGGGTGATCCCGATGGGCACCGAGACCTTCACCCTGCGGGCGCGGGCCGACCGGATCGAGCGGCGCCGCGACGGCGGGGCCTGCATCGTCGACTTCAAGACCGGGCTGCCGCCGAGCAACAAGGAGGTCTTCGCCGGCTTCTCGCCCCAGCTCACCCTGGAGGCGGCGATGCTCATGGCCGGGGCCTTCGACGGCTTCCCCGCCACCACGCTGACGCCGGACCTCCTCTACGTCCACGCCTCGGGCGGCCGCAAACCCTTCGAGCCCCTCGCGGTGAAGCCGCCGCGCGGCGACGAGCGCGAGGTCGCCGCCATCGTGGACGAGCACGTGGCGCGCTTCCGCGGCCTCGTGGCCCGCTTCCTCACCGGCGAGGCCGCCTATACCTCGCGGCCCTATCCGAAATACGCCAAGTCCTACGGCGACTACGACCACCTCGCCCGGGTGCTGGAATGGTCGCTCGGCGGCGAGGGTGAGGGATGAGGCGCGACGCCGCGACCGATCAGATTGGGCCCTTGACCGATATCGCCCCCGATATCATTTTGAGGAATGATCGTCGTGGATGCCAACGTCTTGCTCGGCGCGCTGCGATCACGCAACGGAGCATCCCATGCCGTGCTGCGTGGTCTGCTCACCCGCCGGTTTTCGTTCGCGCTCTCGCCAGCGATGGTTCTCGAGTACGAGGATGTCCTCAAACGACCGGGACTGCTGGGTCCCACACCCTGGATCGACGAGGCCGAGATCGACACGATCTTGGACGCTCTGTGCGCGACGGCCGTCCTGACCCTGCCCTGGTTCCGATTCAGGCCGTTCCTCGATGATCCGAAGGATGATCTCTACGTCGAATGTGCCCTGGCCGCCGGAGCCGCGTTGATCCTGACCCACGATCGCCACTTCCGGAAGCCGGTCCTATCGGCTTTCGGCCTGCAGGCGATGACCCCGCAAGCCTACCTGACCCTCTGACAGACACGAGGATGGGCCATGCCGAACTTCGCACTCCGTCTGCCCGACCACGTCATGTCCCAGGCCAAGACGGCCGCTGACGAGGACAACGTTTCCATCAACCAGCTGCTGGTCGCCTTCATCGCGGAAGGGTTGGGCCACCGCCGCGGCCTGAAGGCGCTTCACGCTCGCGCCGAGCGCGCCGACGTGGACGCGGCCCTGGCCCTGCTCGACGGGGCGCCCGACGTCCCGCCCGAGCCGAAGGACCGGATGAGGCTGGACCGATGAGCGGCGTGGCTGTCCGCGAAGCGTTCGTCGTCGACGACCTCACAAAGGCGGCGCAGCGCAAGGCCGCCGATCCCCGCGCCTCGGCCTGGGTCTCGGCCAATGCCGGCGCGGGCAAGACCAAGGTCCTCACCGACCGGGTGGTGCGGCTGCTCCTCGACGGCGCGCCGCCCGCCCGCATCCTCTGCCTGACCTTCACCAAGGCGGCGGCGGCCAACATGTCGATCCGGGTGTTCCGGGTGCTCGGCCGCTGGGTGACGCTGGACGAGGCCGCCCTCTCGGCCGAACTGACGGAGCTCACGGGGGAACGCCCAGCGCGCAAGACGCTGCAGGTGGCCCGGCGCCTGTTCGCCCGTGCAGTCGAGACGCCCGGCGGCCTCAAGATCGAGACGCTGCACGCCCTCTGCGAACGCCTGCTGCACATGTTCCCCTTCGAGGCGAACGTGCCGGCCCGCTTCGTGGTGCTGGACGAGACGCAGGCGGCGGAGGCCTTCCGGATCGAGACCGGGAACGTGCTGGCCGACGCCATCGGCGGCCGGCATCCGCATCTCGGCGAGGCCCTCGCCGTCGTCGGCCCCGAGGCGACGGGGGATGCCCTGCGCAAGGCGATCCGCAGCGCCATGCGGGCGCGGGACGTGCTGGACAGCCGCTTCGGCCTCGAAGGGCCCTTCGCAGCGCTGGCCGACGCCCTCGGGGTCCGGGCGGGCGAGAGCGCGGCGGCGATCGAGGCGCGCATGCTCGACGGGGTCCTGGGCGATCTCACAGCACTCGCCGGTCGCCTGCGCACCGGCAAGGCCACCGATGACGGCATCGCCGACAAACTGCTCGTGGTGGAAGCGGCGGCCACACCGGCCGAGGCCCTGGAGACGTACCTCGGCATCTTCTTCACCAAGGAGGGCACGCCGAAAGCCGACCGGAGCCTCGGCACGAAAGCGGTGCCGGAGGACGCCAAGCAGGCGCTGTGCGACGAGCGCGACCGCCTTGAACCGCTGCAGGACACGCTCCGCGGCGTGCGCGCCCTGGAGCGCACCCACGCCCTCTTCACCCTCGCGGGCGAGATCCACCGCCGGGTCGAAGCCCAGAAGGCCCGCCTCGGCGCCCTCGACTTCGACGACCTGATCCACAAGACCCTCGACCTCCTCGGCCGGGTCGATTCCACCTGGGTGCTGTACAAGCTCGACCGCGGCGTCGACCACGTGCTCATCGACGAGGCGCAGGACACCAACCCGCACCAGTGGGAGATCCTGCGCCGCATCACCGCGGAGTTCGCCTCCGGCGAGGGAGCTCGCGAGGTCGCACGGACCCGCTTCGCCGTCGGCGACCCGAAGCAGTCGATCTACAGCTTCCAGGGCGCCGAACCGCGCGAATTCGAGACCACCCGCCGTGACTGGCAACGGGCGGCCGCGGGCGCCGACCTCGCTTTCGAGGACGTGCGGCTCGAACTCTCGTTCCGCTCGGCCGGCGGTGTCCTGCGCGCGGTGGACGCGACCTTCAAGATCGCAGCCCATTACGAGGGCCTGTCCTTCGACGACACGGCCGTCGGCACCACCCACAGTACCGCGCGCAAAGCCGCGCCCGGCACCGTCGAACTCTGGCCCATCGAGGAGCCTGCGGACGAGCCCGAGCCCGACGCCTGGGCCGCTCCCGTCGACGCGCCCGAGACCAACGCGCCGGCCATCGTCACGGCCCGCCGGGTCGCCCGGGCCGCCCTGACCTGGATCACCAGCGGCGACGAGACCGGCCGGGTCTGGCGGCCGGGCGAGATCCTCATCCTGGTGCGCAAGCGCTCGGCGGCCTTCGAGGAGGTCATCCGCGCCATGAAGGCCCTCGGCGTGCCCGTCGCCGGCCAGGACCGCCTCGACATCGCCGCCCACATCGCCGTCAACGACCTCGTGGCGGTGGGCCGCGCCGGACTCCTGCCGGCCGACGACCTGACCCTGGCCGGCGCCCTGAAGACGCCCCTCGTCGGCTTCGACGACGACGACCTCGTGCGCATCGCGGCCCGTCGCGACCTGCACGAGACCCTGGAGGATGCGCTGGCCCGGCACGCCGCCGCCGGCGACCCGGCCGCGATCCGGGGCCATGCGGCCCTGACATCCTGGATCGCACTGGCGGCCTGCGAGGGACCGTTCGGGTTCTACGCCGCGCTGCTCGGCGCGCGGGGCGGCCGGCGCGCCCTGGTCTCCCGCCTCGGCGGCGAGGCCGGCGACGCCATCGACGTCTTCCTGATGACGGCGGCGCAGGCCGAGCAGGCGCCCGACGCGCCCTCCCTCGGTGGATTTCTGGCCCGCTACGACACGGTTCCGGGGCGCGGGGAGGGCGGCCACACGGTCAAGCGCGATCTCGATTCCGGCCGCGACGAGGTCCGGGTGATGACGGTGCACGGGGCGAAGGGGCTGGAGGCGCCGGTGGTCGTCGTCATCGACGGCTGCGAGGCCCTGGGCCGCAACGATCCGCCGCTCCTGCCGCTCCTGTCGGGGGTGCAGCGCTTCGGCCAGGGCGCGGCGCCGCTGCCGCCGATCTGGGCCGGGGCCAAGGCGGGCGACTGCGAGGCCGTGACGGAGGCCCGCGCCACCCTGCAATCCCGCGCCCGCGAAGAGCACAACCGTCTGCTCTACGTGGCGATGACCCGGGCCGCCGACCGCCTCGTCATCGCGCCCCATCGGGGGCACGAGGCTCCGAGCGAGGCGGCCTGGTGCGAGATGATCCGCACGGGCATGGAGGAGTCCTTCGGCTCCGGGGAGGTCCTGGAGACCGCCTACGGCGCCGCGACCCTGTGGCGCGAGGGCGGCGCGGCGCAGCCGGCGGCCCCGGCTCCCTCGATGCCGGAAGGGCCGCCGGAGCTGCCGGCCTGGCTGGAGGCGCCCGTCCCGGCCGAGGTCGAGGCTGCCCCTCCGGTGACGCCGTCCGGCGCGCTGGGAGCCGCCGACACCCGCCGCGAGCCGGGCCAGCGCCAGGCCGACAGCGAGGCGCGCCGGCGCGGGACCCTGATCCACTCCCTGGTGGAGCACCTGCCGCGGATCGACCCGGCTCAGCGGGAGGCCGCCGCGACCGCCTTCGTGCGCGCCCGTGCCCCCGGATTCGACCGGGCCAAGCAGGACGGCATCGTCGCCGCGACCCTGCACCTCTTCGCGGAAGCGGACCTGGCCCCGCTCTTCGCACCGGAGGCGCGGGCCGAGGTGACGCTGTCGGGACGGGTCGTGGTCGGAGGCGTCTCGCGTCCGGTCTTCGGTCGGGTCGACCGCCTGGCCATCGCCGAGGACACGGTCTGGGTCGCGGATTTCAAGACGGGCCGGCCCCCGCGGGCGGGCGCGCCGCTGCCCCGCGCGGAAGCCGGGCAGATCGCCCTCTACGCCGCGCTCCTGGCGGAGATCTACCCGCGCCACCGCGTGGTCCCGATGCTGGTCTGGACCTCGGGCCCCGTCATCCGCCGGCTCGATGCCGACGCGGTGGCGGCCGCCCTCGACGCGCTGGCGCAGAGGGCGGCGTGAGCACTCGGGCCCGTCAGGTTCAATTTGAGCCGGACAGACCTTCAATGCCTGACTCGACGCTCGTTTCTCCGGGATAACCGGGTCTCGCTGATCCCTGACAGACGCGTGGCCTGAAGCAAACGCTAGCGTCGCCCGCCGGCGGCCCGCTTCTGCGGCGCCGGCGTGCCCGAATCCTCCTCGAAGAGTTCGGCGAGCTTCTCGGTCATCGCACCGCCGAGCTCCTCCGCATCGATGATCGTCACGGCGCGGCGGTAGTAACGCGTCACGTCGTGGCCGATGCCGATGGCCAGCAGTTCCACCGGCGACCGGGTCTCGATGTCCTCGATCATCCAGCGCAGGTGGCGCTCGAGGTAGTTGCCGGGATTGACCGACAGCGTCGAATCGTCGACCGGCGCACCGTCCGAGATCACCATCAGGATCTTGCGCTGCTCGGGCCGGCCCAGCAGGCGCTTGTGCGCCCAGTCCAGCGCCTCGCCGTCGATGTTCTCCTTGAGCAGACCCTCGCGCATCATCAGCCCGAGGTTCTTGCGCGCCCGGCGCCAGGGCGCGTCGGCGCTCTTGTAGACGATGTGGCGCAGGTCGTTGAGGCGGCCCGGGGTGTTGGGCTTGCCGCCGGCGAGCCACGCCTCGCGCGACTGTCCGCCCTTCCAGGCGCGCGTGGTGAAGCCCAGGATCTCGACCTTGACGCCGCAGCGCTCGAGGGTACGCGCCAGGATGTCGGCGCAGGTTGCCGCCACCGTGATCGGCCGGCCGCGCATCGAGCCGGAATTGTCCAGCAGGAGCGTGACCACCGTATCGCGAAAGTTCGTGTCCTTCTCGCGCTTGAACGAGAGCGGCTGGAACGGATCCGTGACCACGCGCACGAGGCGCGCGGGGTCGAGCTGGCCCTCTTCGAGGTCGAAGTCCCAGGCACGGTTCTGCTGGGCCAGGAGCCGACGCTGCAGCCGGTTGGCGAGGCGCCCGACCACGCCCTGGAGATGGGCGAGCTGCTTGTCGAGGTAGCTGCGCAGGCGCGCCAGCTCCTCGGCGTCGCAGAGGTCCTCGGCGTGGATGATCTCGTCGAAGCGCGGGTTGAAGACCTTGTATTCCGGACCGCGCGGCTCGTTCGTCCGCTGCGACGGCGGGCGCCAAGCCTCCGACGCCTCCTCGGATTCGGCGTTCTCGGCCTCGTCGGGCAACTCACCGGAGGGCGCATCGGCGGCCTCGGTGGCGCCTTCCTGCAACTCGTCGGTGGCCTCCTGCGAGGTCTCCATCTCGGAGCGGTCGCCCTGGGACTGCTCCTCGGCCTCGCCCTCGCTCGGGGTCTGCTCGTCGTCCTGGGCGTCGTTCTCGTCCTCGTTCTCGTCGTCCTCGGGGTCGAAGGGCGTCTCGTCCGCCATGTCGAGGGAGGTGAGGAGGTCGCGGACCGAGCGGGCGAAGGCGCGCTGGTTCTCGATCGCGCCGATCAGCCCGTCGAGATTCGTGCCCGCCTTCTCCTCGATATGCGGGCGCCAGAGGTCGACGATCTTCCGGGCCGCGTCGGGGGGCGCCGCACCGGTGAGGCGCTCGCGCACCATCAGGGCGACGGCATCCTCCATCGGGGCATCGGCCCGGTCGGTGATGTCCTCGTACTTGCCGCCGCGATGGTAGCGGTCCTCGAGCATCGCCGAGAGGTTCGCGGCGACGCCGGCCATGCGCCGCGAGCCGATGGCCTCGACGCGGGCCTGCTCGACCGCGTCGAAGACCGCCCGGGCGCCGGCATTCTCCGGCGCCAGCCGGCGGTGCACGGCGACGTCGTGGCAGCCGAGCCGCAGGGCCATCGAGTCGGCATTGCCCCGCAGGATCGCGACGTCTTCCGGCGTCAGCTTGCGCGGCGGCTCGGGCAGGCGCGCCTTCTCGCCCGTCAGCGCCGGGCGGTCGCTGGCGTAGACCACCTCGATCTCGGAGCGCTTGGCGATGGCGCGCAGGCAGCCCGCCACCGAGCGCTTGAGCGGTTCGGCGACGGGCTCGCGCCGGTCGCCGGGCTTGCGGTTGGAGATCGACATGCGGGTCGACGGTTTCCTCGAAACGGACGGAAGGGGCTCAGCTCAGGGCGACGTTCGAGGCGCTCTCGGGCAGGTCCTTGCCGAAGGCGCGCTGGTAGAACTCCGCCACCAGGGTGCGCTCCAGCTCGTCGCACTTGTTGAGGAAGGTCACCCGGAAGGCGAAGCCGATGTCCTGGAAGATGTCGGCGTTCTCGGCCCAGGTGATCACCGTGCGCGGGCTCATGACGGTGGAGAGATCGCCGTTCATGAACGCGTTGCGGGTCAGGTCCGCCACGCGCACCATGCGGTTGACGATGTCGCGGCCGCCGTCGCGCTGGTAATGCGCCGCCTTCGACAGGACGATGTCGACCTCGCGGTCGTGGGCGAGGTAGTTCAGGGTGGTGACGATCGACCAGCGGTCCATCTGGCCCTGGTTGATCTGCTGGGTGCCGTGATAGAGGCCGGACGTGTCGCCGAGGCCCACCGTGTTGGCGGTGGCGAACAGGCGGAAGGCGGGGTGCGGGCGGATCACGCGCTTCTGGTCGAGCAGCGTCAGGCGGCCCGACAGCTCGAGCACGCGCTGGATCACGAACATCACGTCGGGGCGGCCGGCATCGTACTCGTCGAAGACCAGGGCGACGTTGTTCTGCAGCGCCCAAGGCAGGATGCCGTCCTGGAAGGCCGTGACCTGCTTGCCGTCCTGCAGCACGATCGCGTCCTTGCCGACGAGGTCGATGCGCGAGACGTGGCTGTCGAGGTTGATCCGGATGCAGGGCCAGTTGAGGCGCGCCGCGACCTGCTCGATATGGGTCGACTTGCCGGTGCCGTGATAGCCCGTGACCATCACGCGCCGGTTGCGGGCGAAGCCCGCCAGGATCGCCAGGGTGGTCTCCCGATCGAAGATGTAGTCCGGATCGAGGTCCGGCACGTGCTCCTCGCTCTGCGAGAAGGCCGGGACCCGGAGGTCGAGGTCGATGCCGAAGGCCTCTCGGACGGAGACATCCCGGTCGGGGAGCGAGGCGGGCGAGACGTCAGAAAGCATAAGGACCTCGTCGGGGCGCGGGTGCCGTGGGGGTGTCACGGAACACGCGGGCTGTGTCGGACTTCGGGGCCTGGCGGTTCGGGAAGGATGAACCGCGCGCGACCGCCATCTAAAGGTCGACGCCGGGCGGCGCCAAGGGGTGTCAGGGCTGCATATAGGGCCTCGCCCGGCGATTGCCGCCCACCCAGAGCAGGGGAGCCCCGGAAAACGTGCATCGATCGTGCCGGAACCGCGCCGATCCGGCGATCGGCGCGTCAGCAGAGGCCGGCGGCGCGCAGGGCATCGTGGGCCCGGATGATGTCGCGCAGGCGCTCCTCGAACGAGCGGTCGCCGCCATTGGCGTCGGGATGGAAGCGCTTCACCAGGGTCTTGTACTGCGCCTTGATGGCGGCCGAATCCGCGTTCTCGTCGAGGCCGAGCACGTCGAGGGCCTTGAGGGTCGCCGCCGAGTGCCGGGGCCGACGCGGCTCGGGCGCCGCCTTGCGCCGGGCGGTCTCGCCGACACCCTCGGCCCGCAGGATGTCCAGGGGATCGACATAGGCCCAGTCGCGCTTGGGCGCCGCCTTGCCGCGCTCGCCGGCGGTGGCCGGGTTCACGCCCATCGCCCAGGTCGGGCGATGCCCGATGATCGCGTCCTTCTGGAAGGCCTGCACGGCGGCATCGTTCATGCCGTCGAAGTAATTGTACGTGGCGTTGTAGGCGCGCACGTGGTCCATGCAGAACCGCCAGTACTGCCCCTCCGCCTTGCGCCCCTTCGGCGCGCGGTAGAGCCCGGGGTTCTTGCACCCGGGAGTCTCGCAGGTCTGGGTCGCGGCCGTCTTCGGCTCGTCGCAGGACGGCTTGATGCGGATGCTGTCGAACAGGGGCGAGTTGAGATCCATGATAGGGCGATTATGAGGGGGTGGGTCGGAGACACAAGAGCGGCGGGCCTGATGCCGCATGCGGTGTTCGGGGGTTGACGCGCGAGACCGGACGCCAGCGCCCGACCCCCAGCAACAACGAGGAGACGTCCGCGATGACCGAGACCGTGACCCTGAAGGATTGGATCACCGACACGCTCCAGGCGCAACTGACGCCGCAGGACCTGGCGGTGATCGACGAATCGCACCTGCATGCGGGCCATGCGGGTGCGCGGCCCGAAGGGGAGACGCATTTCCGACTGGACGTGGTTGCCGCCGTCTTCGAAGGCAAGAGCCGCGTCGAACGGCATCGCCTCGTCAACGCCGCCCTCGCGCCGGCCTTCCAGCGCGGCCTCCACGCCCTGGCGGTGCGGGCCCGCACGCCTGCCGAAGCCTCCTAGAAGCGTCCGAGTAGCGTCCGAGAAGTGTCCTGGACGCGCAGCCTGCGAGAGACCCCGCCGTGGCCCTGCAATGCACGCCCCACATCGCCATCGACGAGGCGGAGCTGGAGGAAACCTTCGTGCGGGCCTCGGGCCCCGGCGGACAGAACGTCAACAAGCTCTCGACGGCCGTGCAGCTGCGCTTCGACGCCCGGCGCTCGGCCTCCCTGCCGGATGCGGTGGCCGTGCGCCTGATGCGGCTGGCCGGCCGCCGCCTCACCGTCGACGGGGTGATCGTGATCAGCGCCCAGCGCTTCCGGACCCAGGACCGCAACCGGGCCGATGCCCGCGAGCGCTTGGCCGAGCTCGTCGCCGAGGCCGCGGTGCCGCCCACCCCCCGGCGCGCCACCCGCCCGACCCTGGCCTCGAAGAAGCGCCGCCTCGACGACAAGTCGAAGCGGAGCGCCACCAAGCGGCTGCGCGGGAGCGGGGGAGCCGATTAGCTCGCCGGTCAGATCTGGGCCGCGGCGGCGCCGTCCGGCGGATGCCGCTCCACCTCGCCGCTGACGTAGCGGCTGCCCGGCTTCAGGATCGTCAGCCCCAGAGCGATGATGGCCAGGAGCGCCGAGAGCGCGGCCGGGAACAGGAACGCATCCTCACCGTAGCGCATCTGCAGGAAGCCGCCGATCACCGCGCCGGTGCTCAGGGCCGCCCAGAGGGGGGCCTGGATCCAGAACGAGGGCGCCACCGTGCCGAGCATGAGGTTGGCGAGCCCGGTCCCGAACCGCACCACGGCGCCGGTGACGTAGGTGAGCGCGAGGCTGCGCCCGCCCTCGTCCTGCAGCGTCGCGTTCTGCAGGCCCAGCGCGATGACGATCGGATAGGCGTGGAGCGGGAAGGCGAAGGAGCCGTGCGGGATGATCAGCCCGATGGTCAGGAACACGGATTGAAGCAGGAGCAGCACCGAGAGGCGCCAGCGCCCGACCCAGGCCGCGATCAGGGTGCCGGCGAAGGCACCGAAGCAGAACAGCACGATGACCGAGGCGACGCGCGACGTGCTCTCCCAGTCGAAGCGGCTGACCGAGACGCCGAAGCGTGTCGTGTTGCCGCTCATGAAAGACATGAACAGCTGCGAGAACTCGAGGAATCCGATCGAATCGGCGCAACCGGCCACGGCCGAGAGCGCCAAGGCGAAGGGGATGCGCGTCGCGGCGCTCGCCGGAAATGACTTGTTCTGCGTCTCTGCCATAGGTTTGCTATCCTCCGTCCCGTGTGGCGGCTGAACTACGGTGGCGTAAGGCCGATACGCTCGGTGCGAGGCCGGACCTCGACGTCAGGTCACGGGCGGGGTGCTCCGATGCGTCCGGGGCAACAGTCACGCTCCCGTTTGGTTCAACCGCGTCGTGCGCCAGCGCTCAAGGCCTGCAACGCAAACGTGAACGTTACCGCCGCCGGGCCACGATCACCCGGCCGGGGACGTCGGCACCGTTTTCCCGCCGCACGACGGCCGGCTGGGCGAACTCGCAGCTGAGGCCCGCCGCCGCCAGGGTCTCCTGCACCAGCGCGTCGCCGTGGGCGTAGCGGGCATCCGCGCCCAGGATGAGGCCGTCGCCCGCATGGGACTGCACCGTGAAGGCGAAGCGCCCGCCCGGGCGCAGGACGCGGGCGCTGCCGGAGACCATGCCGGAAAAGTCGCCCACGTAGATCATGACGTCGGCGGCCGTGACGCAATCGGCCGAGGCGGCGGGCTCGGCCGCGAGCGCCGCCACCAGTTCGCCCTCCACCAGGCGATGGTAGCAACCACGCCGCCCGGCCTCGGCCAGCATGCCGGGTGAGAGGTCGATCCCGGTCAGGTGCGCCGGCCGGCCGGCGAGGGCGGCCCCGACGAGGCCCGTGCCGCAGCCGAGGTCGATCACCCGCCCGAGGAACGTCGCCGGACCCGCCGCGGCATCGAGCGCCTCGGCGACGAGCGCGTGCCCGCGATAGGACAGGCCCTCCACGAGGTGGCGATCGAAGCGGGGCGCGTAGGCGTCGAACAGCGCCCGGACGTAGCCCGGCGAGATCGCGGTGATCGCATCGCCGGCGCCGATGCGCACCAGGGCGAGGCGCGCCCCCTGGGCATCCTCGGGATCGATGTCGAGGGCATTGGCGTAGGCGCGCAGGGCCGCGTGGTGATCGCGCGCCTGCCCGCCCTTCGCGTAGCGGGCTTCGCGGGCCAGCCCGAGCAGGAACCAGGCCGGAGCGAAGCGGGGGGCGATCTCCAGGGTCTGCTCCGCCATCTCGGCGGCACCGTCCGGGTTGCCCTCGTCGAGGCAGCCCTGGGCGTAGGCGTAGCGCCGGTCGGCGCGAAGGTCGCCGGAGGTGATCGTACGGGACATGTGGCTGCGCATGGGCTTCGGGCGCCCTATATGCCGCGCCGATGAGTTTCAGCGCCAGCGATCTTCTCACCCTGACCCGCGAGGGCCTGTACTGCCCCCTCGGCGGCTTCCATGTCGATCCGACCTGGCCGGTGCCGCGCGCCCTGATCACCCACGGGCATGCCGACCACGCCCGGGCCGGCCACGGGCGGGTGCTCGCCACCGGCGAGACCCTGCGCATCATGGCGGTGCGCTACGGGGCGGAGTTCTGCGAGAGCCGCCAGGAGGCGCCCCTCGGGCAGGAGATCCGCATCGGCGACGTGACCGTGCGCTTCGCGCCGGCCGGGCACGTGCTCGGCTCGGCCCAGATCGCGATCGAGGCGCAGGGCGTCCGGGTCGTCGTGTCGGGCGACTACAAGCGCGCCTACGATCCGACCTGCCTGCCCTTCGAGGTCATGCCCTGCGACGTCTTCATCACCGAGGCGACCTTCGGCCTGCCGGTGTTCCGGATGCCGGACACCCGCGACGAGGTGAAGAAGCTGCTCGATTCCGTGGCGCTGTTCCCCGAGCGCGCCCACATCGTCGGGGCCTACGCGCTGGGCAAGGCGCAGCGCGTGATGGCGCTGCTGCGGGAGGCCGGCTACAACCGGCCGATCTACCTGCACGGCGCGATGGAGAAGCTCACCGAGCTCTACAAGCAGGAGGGCATCCCGCTGGGCGAGACCCCGAAGGTCGTGGCGACCGAGCGCGCCAAGCTCCACGGAGCCATCGTGCTCTGCCCGCCCTCCTCGATCCAGGACGTCTGGTCGCGCAAGTTCCCCGACCCCGTGACCTCCTTCGCCTCGGGCTGGATGCGGGTGCGCGCCCGGGCCCGCCAGAAGGGCGTCGAGCTGCCCCTCTGCATCTCCGACCATTCGGACTGGCCCGATCTCTGCCGCACCATCCTGGAGACCGGGGCCGGGGAGGTCTGGGTCACCCACGGGCAGGAGGACGCCCTGGTCCACTGGTGCGGGACGCAGGGCATCAAGGCCAAGCCCCTGCACCTGCTGGGCTACGGGGACGACGGGGAGGCCGAGCCGGCCGCCGCACCGGAGGAGGCCGCGTGAACGACTTCGCCCACCTCCTCGACCGCCTCGCCTACGAGCCGCGCCGCAACGCCAAGCTGCGCCTGCTGCAGGATTATTTCGCCCACGCCCCCGACCCGGAGCGCGGCTACGCCCTCGCGGCGATGACCGGGGGCCTGACCTTTCGCGAGGCCAAGCCCGCGATGATCCGCGGCCTGGTCGAGGCGCGCATCGACCCGGTGCTGTTCCAACTCTCGCACAACTATGTGGGCGATCTCGCCGAGACGACGGCGCTGATCTGGCCGGCGCCCACGTCGCGGAGCGACGAGGCGGTCGTCGGCCCCGGCCACAACAACCCGCCCCCGCACGTGCCGACCCTGGCGGAGGTGGTCGAGACGCTGGGCACCGTGAAGAAGGCGGACCTGCCCGCCCGCATCGCCGAGTGGCTCGACGCCCTGGACGAGACCGGGCGCTGGGCGCTGCTCAAGCTCATCACCGGCGCGCTCCGGGTCGGCGTCTCGGCCCGTCTCGCCAAGACCGCGATCGGGGCGCTCGGCGGCCACGAGGCCGACGCCGTCGAGGAGGTCTGGCACGGGCTGGAGCCGCCCTACGCCACCCTGTTCGCCTGGGTCGAGGGAAGGGGCGAGCGGCCCACCACCCTGAATCCGGCGCCGTTCCGGCCGCCGATGCTCTCCCATCCCATCGACGAGGACGGCGATTTCGAGAAGCTCGATCCGGCCGCCTTCTCCGGCGAGTGGAAGTGGGACGGCATCCGGGTCCAGCTCGTGGGCGGACGCGACGAGGCCGGCGCGCAGGTCGCCCGGATCTACTCGCGCACCGGCGAGGACATCTCCGGCGCCTTCCCGGATCTGGCCGAGGCCATCACCTTCTCGGGCGCCATCGACGGCGAATTGCTGATCCTGCGCGAGGCCCGGGTGCAGAGCTTCAACGTGCTGCAGCAGCGCCTCAACCGGAAGGCCGTGACCCCGAAGCTCCTGGAGGAGTTTCCCGCCCATGTCCGCGCCTACGACCTGATGCACGCCGAGGGCGAGGACCTGCGCCCGCTGCCCTTCAGCGAGCGCCGGGCCCGCCTGGAAGCCTTCGTGGCGGCCCTCGACCACGCCCGGATCGACCTCTCGCCCCTGGTGCCGTTCGCGACCTGGGCGGATCTGGCCGCGTCCCGCGCCGACCCGGCCGCCGTGGGGGCGGGCGAGGATGCCGACGCCATCGAGGGCGTCATGCTCAAGGCCCGCGACAGCGCCTACCTGCCGGGGCGCCCCAAGGGGCCGTGGTGGAAGTGGAAGCGCGAGCCGTTCCGGGTCGACACGGTGATGATGTACGCCCAGCGCGGGCACGGGAAGCGCTCGTCGTTCTACTCCGACTACACCTTCGGGGTCTGGCGCGCGCGCGAGGACGGCGCGCCCGAGCTGGTGCCCGTCGGCAAGGCCTATCACGGCTTCACCGATGCCGAGCTGCAGAAGCTCGACCGCTACGTCCGCAACAACACCACCAAGCGCTTCGGCCCGGTGCGCGAGGTCGCCTACGGGCTCGACCACGGCCTCGTCCTGGAGATCGCCTTCGAGGGGGTGCAGCGCTCGACCCGGCACAAGTCCGGGGTCGCCATGCGCTTCCCCCGGGTGGCACGCATCCGCTGGGACAAGCCGGCGGCGGAGGCCGACCGGATCGAGGCCCTGGAGACCATCCTGGCCCGCGGCGAGCGCGAGATCGCGCCGGGCGAGACCCTGACGGAGGCGCAAGGATGAGGCGTGCGGGTAAAATCGGTACCTTGGAGGGCTTCGCCAGCGGCGGTGTCGAGCGGCAGGCGGGCGCGACCCTCACGGTCTCGACGCCGGGCCAGGGCTTCACCGACATCACCCGGTCGGTGGCCGAGTTCCTGGGGCGCAGCGGCATCGGCACCGGGCTCGTCACCGTGTTCTGCCGGCACACCTCGGCCTCCCTGACCATCCAGGAAAATGCCGATCCCGACGTGCAGACCGACCTCCTCACCGCCCTCGACGGGCTGGCGCCGCGCCATGCCGGCTACGTCCACGGCGCCGAGGGCCCGGACGACATGCCGGCCCATATCCGCACGATGGTGACGGATTCCGCCCTCGGCGTGCCGGTGCGGGGCGGGCGCCTCGCCCTCGGGACCTGGCAGGGGATCTACCTCGTCGAGCACCGCGACCGGCCGCACCGCCGGGAGATCGTCCTGCACGTGGTCGGGGCCTGAGGGCCGGCCGGATCAGCGCCGGATCAGGACCACGCCGCCGATCAGGAGCGCCACGCCGAGCACGCGGGTCGTGTCGAGCTCGCGCTGGGCGAGGCCGAGCCAGCCGAAATGATCGAAGGCCACCGAGGCCAGCATCTGGCCGGTGACGAGGAGGGCCAGGAAGGTCGCCGCGCCGAGCTCCGGGACCAGGATCGTGGCCAGCGCGATGAAGACCGCGCCGAAGAAGCCGCCGCTCCAGGCCCACCACGGGATGCGCGCCGTCAGGCTGGACGCCGGCAGCGGGTCGCGCAGGGCCAGGGCCAGCACCACCATGGACAGGAGGCCGACGAAGTAGCTCGCGAAGCCGGCCCAGGCGGCGGAGTTCAGGGCGATCCGGAGATTCGCGATCAGCGCCTGCTGCACCACGATGCTGGCGCCCGCCATGACGGAGAGGGCCACGGGAAGCAGGAGGTTGAACATCGGCCTGGCACCTGTTCGGGACACGGGCGCCTTGACAACCATTCCGTGGCCATGCCGTCAAATGACGGATCGGCGCGTTTCCATGCGAGCGAGGCATGATCAACCCGGGCCACCTCGATCTCTTCCGCGCAGTGATGCGCCACGGGGGCATGACCCGGGCCGCGGCGGCGCTGGGGATCGGCCAGCCCCACGTGAGCCGGGCGATGGCGCAGCTCGAGGCCGAGACCGGCCTGTCGCTGTTCGTGCGCGGCCACGGCACCGCCCGCCCCACGCCGGAGGGGGAGGCCTTCGCCCGCGAGGTGGAGCGCAGTCAGGCCGGTCTCGAGCAGCTGACCCACGCCGCCCGGCAGATCCGCGAACTCGGCACCGGGCCCCTGCGCGTCGCCTGCCAGCCCTCCCTGGCTTCCCGCCTGCTGCCGCGGGCGATCCGGCGCCTCATGGCGGAGCATCCCGGGGCCCGCGTCGCCGTCCACGTGCCGAGCCCCGACACGATCTGGGCCTGGACCGCCTCGGGCCGGTGCGACCTCGGCCTCGCCCGGCCACGCGCCGGCCATGCGGGGGTGACGGCCGAGCGCTTCCTCACGGTCGATGCGGTCTGCGCCCTGCCGCGCCGGCATCCCCTGGCGCGCCGGCGCTCCATCGCGGTCGCGGACCTGGCCGGCGAGATCCTGATCGCCGGCGGGCCCGGCCTGTTCCAGGAGGCGGTCGAGGCCCGCTTCGCCGAGGCCGGGTGCGTGCCGCGCTTCCCCCTGATGGCCCAGTACACGGCGGCGCGCTGCGGGCTGGTGGCGGAGGGCCTGGGCCTCGCCATCGTCGATCCGGTCCCGGCGGGCGAACTCACCGGCCTGCCGATCGTGCTGCGCCCGTTCCGGCCGGCCCTGTCGATCGAGACCACGCTGATCCGGCCGGCGGGCCACCCGCCGGGACGCCTCGCGGAGCGCCTGATCGACTTCCTGCGACGGGAACGCGACGCGCTGGTCTCGGAGCCGAGCCGCCTGCCCGATGAAGGCCTGTAACCCGGGACCGAACCCACGTCCCGTCGCCGGGTTCTCAGCGTATCGGCGACACGAAACCGTACGTGGGAGAGATGCGATGAAGGCCCTCGTCTGGCACGGAACTCAGGACATCCGCTGCGAGTCCGTTCCCGATCCGCGGATCGAGGACGACCGGGACGCGATCATCAAGGTCACGGCGTGTGCGATCTGCGGCTCCGACCTCCACCTCTACGACCACTTCATGCCCGGCATGGAGAAGGGCGACGTCATGGGCCACGAGTTCATGGGCGAGGTCGTCGAGACCGGGAAGGGCGTCAACGGCAGCCTGCGCAAGGGTGAGCGGGTGGTGATCCCGTTCACGATCATCTGCGGCGCCTGCGACCAGTGCAAGCGCGGCTTCTTCTCGGTCTGCGAGCGCTCCAACCGCAACAAGCACCTGGCCGAAAAGGCCTTCGGGCACACCACCGCGGGCCTGTTCGGCTACACCCACCTCACCGGCGGCTACCAGGGCGGACAGGCCGAGTACGTCCGCGTGCCCTTCGCCGACAGGACCCACATCAAGGTGCCGGAGGGGCTCACCGACGAGCAGGTGCTGTTCCTCGGCGACATCTTCCCCACCGGCTGGCAGGCGGCGGTGCAGGCCGACATCCAGCCCACCGACACCGTGGCGATCTGGGGCGCGGGCCCCGTCGGCCAGATGACGATCCGCTCGGCCATCCTGCTCGGCGCCAAGCAGGTGATCTGCATCGACAGCGTGCCCGAGCGCCTGGACATGGCCCGGGCCGGCGGCGCCATCACCATCGACCACACGCAGGAGAGCACCGTCGAGCGGCTGAACGAACTCACGGCCGGCAAGGGTCCGGAGAAGTGCATCGACGCCGTCGGCATGGAGGCCCATTCACCGCGCGCGCTCGAACAGGTCTACGACCGCGTCAAGCAGGCGGTGATGCTGGAGAGCGACCGGGCCACGGTGCTGCGGGAGATGATCTACGTCTGCCGCCCGGCCGGCATCCTCTCGATCCCGGGCGTCTATGGCGGCCTGGTGGACAAGATCCCCATGGGCGCCCTGATGAACAAGGGGCTGACGGTCCGCACCGGGCAGACCCACGTCAACCGCTGGACCGACGACCTCGTGAAGCGCATCGCCGACGGGCAGATCGACCCCTCCTTCGTCATCACCCACCGGGGCGGCCTCGAGGACGGGCCCGAACTCTACAAGACGTTCCGCGACAAGAAGGACAACTGCATCAAGGTCGTGCTCCGGCCCTGAGTGGCGCCCGTTTTCCCGATCGAGGAGGTCCGCATGCCCGCATCCGCGTCCCGTCCGAATCCGCCCGCTCGTCCCGGCCGGACAAGGCCCGAACGCCCGCCCTCCCGGCTGTCCTCGGACCACCGGCGCCGGCCCGATCCGGCCACGCGCCAGGTGGCGCAGGGCCTCGGCTGGTTCTCCCTCGCCCTCGGGGTCACCGAGCTGACCTGCGGCGACGCGATCGCGCGCTGGCTCGGCATGCCCCGCGCCGGCGCGCTGGTGCGTGCCTACGGCGTGCGTGAGATCGTCCAGGGCGTCGGCATCCTCGGCTCCCGCGATCCGACCCCCTGGATCTGGGCCCGGGTGGCCGGTGACGGCCTCGACGTCGCCACCGTCCTGCCCGGGCTCACCGGCGATCCGCGCCATCGCGCCAACACCGCCATCGCCCTCGGCGCCCTGGCGGGCGTCGGTGTGGTCGACGTGCTCTGCGCCCAGGCGCTCTCCGACGCCCCCCTGGCGCCCTCGGAGCGCGTGCGCGCGGATTACCGGAGCCGGAGCGGTTTCCCGAAGGGCATCGCGGCGACGCGCGGCGCCGCCCGTGACGTCCGGCCGCCGGAGTTCACGACGCCGGAGGCGCTGAGGGCCTGGGCCTAGGGCGTGGGCCTAGGCTGTGGGCCCGGCGCGGTCGCCGGGCGACCCGACGGACACCGGTCTGCGGGGATCCTTTCTCGGGCACCCGTCGCGACCGGCGTGACGCCCCAGGGAAACGCCCAGGAAAACGTCTTCGGGTTCGCTCGGGCTCAGTTGGCGCGCCGCGACAGCGAGATCGCGTAGGCCGGCGAGCGGATGGCGAACATCGGGTCGTCGGCCGGACCGGCGACGCCGTCGGGGAGGTCTGTGACCGGGTCGAAGGTGGCCGCGTCGCAGGTGGCTGCCGGTTCGAGGGCGTCGATCGCCACGGTGCCGAGCCGGGTCGTCTTGCGGTTCTCCTCGGGCCAGAGAACGGTGGGATCGTGGGTCGGATCGCCGGGCTCACCGCGGATCGCCACGAGGTCGAACGTGGCCGGTCCCTGGGCCAGCCGCTCCTTCAACTCGTCGGCGTAGAAGGCGTCGGGCTTGGCCTTGGCCTCGTCGTCCGTCAGGCCGAGCTGGCCCGCTGTCGCCACGGTCTTGAGCTTGGCCACCGTGGCCGTCCCCTTGGCGTCGGTGAGCGTGTAGGCGTGGACGCCCCAGTAATCGACGCCCGCGTAGCTCGCCGGTACCGGGCGCGCGGTGAGCCAGGCCGCCTGGCGCGTCGTCTCGGGGTTGGCCGCTCCGAAGGCCTTGATCTTCTCGGCATCCGGCTTTCCGTCCGGTCCCGGCGCCCGCACCGTGGCGAACTCGAGCAGCTGCTGCGGGGTCTTGGTGCCGAAGACCGGGGCCGAGATGAACACGAACACCATGTCGCCGGTCGGGTGGGTGACCCGCATGGAGAAGCCGCGCGTGACCGGCTTTGCCTTGTCGGACACCTTCGGGTTGCTGCCGCCCATGGAGAAGCGGGCCGTCATCGGCAGGGGCTTGTCGGAGGCACTCGTGAAATGCGGAGCCTTGGACAGGCCCTGCGCCTCGGCCGAGGGCGTGAAGCTGCCCTTGACGCAGACGCCCTTGGCCCCGCTCCCGCGCACGTTCGGCTGATTGCCGCCGGCCTTGAACAGGGCGTCGACGATGGCCTGCGTCTCGGGCTCGGCACGGGCATGCGTGGCGACGGTGAGGGCGGCGGCGAGAAGCAGCAGGTTCGGTTTCATCACGGGCGCACCCCACGGGCAAACGGATCGCGGTCGGGAGACAATGGAGCCGGCACCCCGGGCGCGATCCCGGGGTGCCGGCCGGGTCGGGCCTAGTAGCTGCCGAACTTGTAGTTCAGGCCGGCCCGGGCGATGCTACCCTCGGTGGAGATGCGGCTGTTGTAGCCGACCCCGGGACCGCCGACGCTGGCGACGAGCAGATTGCGGCTGCCGAGGTCGTAGCGCAGGTATTCGGCCTTCACGGTGACGGCGCTGGACTTGAAGAAGTTGAAGAACGAGTCCGTGGGCAGGGCGTACTCGATGCCGCCGCCATAGGCGTAGCCGGTCTCGATGTTGGAGCGCGACCCCGCATAGGTGACGGGCACGCCCGTGGTGAAGGCGATGCGCTGGGTGACATCGCCGTAGGCGAAGCCGCCGGTCCCGTAGATCAGGAACTTGTCGAAGGCGTAGCCGATCCGGCCGCGGACGGTGCCGAGGAACGACAGTTCGGTGCGGTAGCTGTTGGTCAGCTGGTTCGGATTGAAGACCGGGTTGAAGATGACCTGGGTCGTGGTGCGCTGGAGGTCGGTGTACTGCGCATCGGCCTCGAGGCCGACCACGATGCCGCTGCCCGGCGTGAACTGATAGTTGTAGCCGACCTGGCCGCCGCCGGTGAAGCCTTCGGTCGCGTTCCGCACGGACGCCTGACGCAGGCCGTTGAGGACGTTGTTCTGCAGCTGAGCGCCGCCCGGGGTGTTGATGCCCGTGGTGCGGATCGTGTCGTTCTCGCTGAAGACGTAGCCGGCGTTGATACCGAAATAGGCGCCCGTCCAGGTGAAGACCGGAATGGGCGTGAAGACCGGCGGCGGGGCCTGACGGCGAGGCAGGTCGGCGGCAGCGGCGGCACTGGTGAGGAGGGCCGCGGCACTGCCGGCAAGGAGCAGCGTCTTGAGCATCGGAAAGGGCCTTCGGGTTCAGGACTTTCGGGATGGAGGGACGGTGCCCGCCCACCCTCGACATGCCGATGTCTGGCGATCGCGCATAGATCTGCTGGCGTTCAAAGGTCATCTTCCGAAGCAGATTGCCCGCTTTCCGGCCTAGACGTGATCCATCGGCAACAGAAACCACAGTTGATCTCGCAGTTATAAACTTTCCGTGATGACGGATTAAATGCGTAACCTCGATTTTACTGCGCCGTCGACGGTCGTGTTGACTTGAGCAACGGATCGCGGCGTTCGGAAGAGCGGTCTTTGCCGTGCGACTCCGCCACGCCGAAGGCCCGCGCGTCGCCGGGGGCGCCGGCGGCCTGCCGGGATCCTGGCGGCCGAGCGCCGGGGCCGGCCTCCCGGCCTCGACCGCTCGGCGCGGTGCCGGGATTGGGATGAGGCCGGCCCCTCGTCCGATCCCGCGCCCCGACGCGTCGGGCCCGGCTCGGCGGGCGGTCCGGTCTCACTCGACTGTGACCACGCGTCCCCGCAACGAACGGCGCCGACGCCAATTGGGCAGGAGGGCCGCCACGTTCCGGGCCGGCCTTTCATCCCCGTACCGACGAGATAGTGATGACGCCTCAATTCTGGCTTTGGCTCGGCTTCGCCGGCATGGCGGCGGGTGCCGCCGCGATCTTGTTCCTCGGGAAGCGGCGGACGCCCGTGGAGGAAGCGGATGCCATCATCCACGGGATCGTGCCGATCATCGCGGCCTGTTCCTACTTCGCCATGGCGACGGGGCAGGGGAGCATCGCCCTGCCGGCCGGTCCGGAGGCCGCGGATGCCGCGCGGCAGTTCTACTTCGCCCGCTACCTCGACTGGACCTTCACCACGCCCCTGCTCCTCGTCGGCCTCGCCCGCACGGCGATGCATTCGGGGATGCGCCGTCCGGCCGTCGTCTGGGGCCTCGTCGGCTCCGACCTGATCATGATCGTCACCGCCCTGGCCTTCGGCCTGTCGACGGTCGCCTGGGTGAAGTGGACCTGGTTCGCCATCTCCTGCGGCGCGTTCCTGGCCGTGTTCTACGGGATCTTCGTGCAGCTGCGGGAGGAGAACGCCACGGAGCGGGCCGATGTTCGGTCCGCCTTCCTGCGCAACGCCGTGTTCCTCTCGGTGGTCTGGTGCGCCTATCCCGTCGTGCTCCTCGTCGGCCAGGACGGCCTCGGCATCCTGTCCCCCGCCGTGGCCCTGGCCGTGGTGGCGATCCTCGATCTGACCGCGAAGGTGGTCTACGGCGTGATGGCGACGCTGCAGACCACGCGGGCGGTCGACCGGGACCTCGCGGAAGGCAAGGCCACGGCCGCGCCCCTGCGCCGGGCGGCCTGACCCGGATGGCGGCTCGCCCGGTCCTCCCGGGTCTCGGGACGCCCGTCCGGGCGCGCCGCCGGCGCGTCGGTTCGGGGGGCGCGGGCCTGCTGCCCCTGGCGGGCGCCGGCGTGGCCCTCGCCCTCGTCGCCTCCGCGGCCCTGCCGCGCGAGGCGTCCTGGCTCGCGGCCCTGGCGGTGGTGATCGGGCTCGGCGTCCCGCACGGCGCCCTCGACGGGGCCGTGGCCGCGCCCCTGCTGCGCCCCCGCTTCGGACGCGCCTGGTTCGGGGTCTTCGCGGTGCCGTATCTCGGCCTCGCCGGCCTCGTCCTGCTCGCCTGGCACGTCGCCCCGATGGCGACCCTGGCGGGCTTCCTCGCCCTCTCGGTGCTGCATTTCGGCGAGGAGGATGCCGGCCCGGGCCGGCCGCTGGAGATCCTGGTGCGCGGCGGGCTGCCGGTGGCGCTGCCGGCCCTGCTGCGCCCCGAGGAGACCGCCGGGCTGTTCGCGGCCGTCACGCGCCTGCCGATGCCGCTGCTCCCCGGCTGGTGGGTGGCGGCCTCCTGGCTCTGGCTCGCCCTCGCGGCGTACTGGGTGCTCGTGCAGGCCCGGTCCTGGTCCGTGCGCGGCGAGATCGCCGCCCTGGCGGCCGCCTTCTGGCTGCTGCCGCCGCTCACCGCCTTCACCCTGTACTTCGTCGGCCTCCACGGCCCCCGGCACATGCGCGCGCTGGTGAACGATCCGACCCGGGCGCCCGGCATCGACAGCCTGGGCAAGGCCGTCCGCGCGTCGCTGCCGGTCTTCGGCCTGACGCTCCTGCTCGGCGCGGCCCTGTGGCCGCTCTACGCCGCCGGCTCCGGCTCCGGCTCCAGCTCCGGCGCCGGCACGCTCCTGTGCCTCACCCTGCGGATGCTCTCGGCCCTGACGGTGCCGCACGTCCTCCTCGACCGGATCGCGGCCCGGTCGCCGGCGGTTCAGGCGGCCGGCGGCGTCACCGGCTCGGCGACGAACTTGGCATAGCCCTTCGCCCGCAGGTCGCAGGCGGGGCACTGGCCGCAGCCGTGGCCCCAGGCATGGCGGTCGCCGCGGGTGCCGAGGTAGCAGGTGTGGCTGTCCTCGACGATGAGGTCGACCAGCGCCGGGCCGCCGAGGTCTTGGGCCAGCCGCCAGGTCTCGGCCTTGTCGATCCACATCAGGGGCGTGTGCAGGACGAAGCGCCGGTCCATCCCGAGGTTGAGCGCCACCTGCAGCGCCTTGACGGTGTCGTCCCGGCAATCCGGGTAGCCCGAATAATCGGTCTCGCACATGCCGCCGACGAGGTGGGTCAGCGACCGGCGATAGGCCAAGGCCGCCGCGAAGGTGAGGAACAGGAGGTTGCGGCCCGGCACGAAGGTGTTGGGCAGGCCGCCGTCCTCGAACGCGATGGCGGTGTCGCGGGTCAGCGCCGTCTCGGAGACCTGGCCCAGGGCATCGAGGGCCAGCGTGTGGTCGTCGCCGAGGCGCGCCGCCCAGGCGGGCTTCAGGGCCGCGAGGCCCCGGCGCAGGGTGTCCCGGCCGTCGAGCTCGATGCGGTGGCGCTGGCCATAATCGAAGCCGAGGGTCTCGACCCGGTCGAAGCGCTCCAGCGCCCAGGCGAGGCAGGTGGTGGAATCCTGGCCCCCGGAGAACAGGACCAGGGCGCCGCCGCCGCTCATCGCCGGGCCTCGCCCTCGGACCCGCCCTCGTACTCGGCCCAGGACATCGGCGTCTCGTAGACCTTCACGGAGGAGAGGGCCGGCAGCGCCGCCTTGGTGCGGTCCCAGATCCAGGCCGCGATGTGCTCGGCGGTGGGGTTCTCCAGCCCCTCGATCTCGTTGAGGCAGTAATGGTCGAGGCGGGCCAGCACCGGCGCGAAGGCGTGCTCGACGTCGAAGAAATCCACCACCCAGCCGGTGGCCGGGTCGACGGCGCCCGAGAGGGTGAGCTCGACCCGGTAGGAATGCCCGTGCATGCGGTGGCAGCGATGGGTCTCGGGCACGTTCGGCAGGCGGTGGGCCGCCTCGAAGGTGAAGGCTTGGGTGATCTTCATCGAGCAATCTTCATGGTGCGAGCGGGCGGGATCCTCCGGGATCCTCAGGGAATCCCGATGATCTTGTGCGTCTGGAGCGAGAGGCGCCAGCGCGCGTCGCGCCGGCAATAGGCCACCGCCGCGGCCGTGTGGGCGACCCGGTCCGGCCCGTCCATGGGCTGGAGCCAGTGGTGGCGGAAGTCGAGATCCGCGAAGGCGTCCGGGGCGGCCTCCGCCTGCGGGAAGACGAGCTTGAGTTCGTGCCCGCTGCGCTGGACCAGGGGATTGCCGGCCTTGGGGCTGACGCAGATCCAGTCGATTCCGGCCGGGGCCGCCAGGGTGCCGTTGGTCTCCACCGCGATCTCGAAGCCGGCCGCGTGGACCGCCGCGATCAGGGCCTCGTCGAGCTGGAGCAGCGGCTCGCCGCCGGTGAAGACGACGTAGCGGTGGCGCGACCCGCCCATCCAGGTCCCCGCGATGGCGTCGGCCAGGTCCTGCGCCGTGGAAAAGCGCCCGCCGCCCTCGCCATCCAGGCCGACGAAGTCGGTGTCGCAGAACCGGCAGGCGGCGCCGGCGCGGTCCTCCTCGCGGCCGGACCAGAGATTGCAGCCGGCAAAGCGGCAGAACACCGCGGCCCGGCCCGCCTGCGCGCCCTCGCCCTGGAGGGTGTGGAACAGTTCCTTGACTGCGTACGCCATCACGTCCTCGGCACCCGCCCCGGCGAACCGCCCCGGCGAGCCCACTCCATCCTCTGAAACACGCTTCGACTCTCAGAAACACGCTTCGGCCGCCGCAGCGCCTGACGCGCACATAAGCGGTCGAACGCGCGGGCACCACGGGCCGCGGACGGCCCCCACCCATGCGGAGGGCGGCGGTATACCATGATTCCGCCGGCTTCTCGCATCTGCGAGAGGGTCTGCCATCCTCCTGCCACGGAACGCGGCTTTGTGGAGACCGTGTCACGATCCGGCGAGACGCGCTTGCCGTCCCTCCCGGAGGGGTGGCATGCCAGCTTGGCCGTTGACCGGCTTCCCGCCAGGGCCGATCATCGATCGGGCCGGGGCGTTCCTTCTTGAGACAGGCCTGATGTCGAACGGATTGTTGAGGCGCCTCGTCGTCGGTCTCGCGGTGGCGGCGAGCCTGCTGGGTGCGGGCGCCGCGAACGCCACCACCGCACCGATCCTCGTGGTCGATGTCGATTCCGGCAAGGTGATCTACGGGCAGGCGGCCACGGATCCGTGGTTCCCGGCCTCCATCACCAAGCTGATGACCACCTACGTCGCCCTGGACCTCGTCCGGCAGGGCAAGCTTTCCCTCGACACGCTGATCACCATCTCGCCGGCCGCCGCCGCCGAGCCGCCCTCCAAGATGGGCTTCCGCCCGGGCACCAAGCTGACCCTCGACAACGCCCTCAAGATCATCATGGTCAAGTCGGCCAACGACGTGGCCTGGGCGATCGGCGAGAATCTCGGCGGCTCCGTCGAGGGCTTCGCCCAGATGATGAACGAGACCGCCCAGCGCATCGGCATGCGCGAGAGCCGCTGGACCAACCCCAACGGCCTGCCGGACGCCCGCCAGTGGACCTCGGCCCGCGACATGGCGGTCCTCGGGCGCGCCCTGATCCGCGACTTCCCCGACAGCCGCGGCCTGTTCTCGATCAGCGCGATCCAGTTCGGCCGCTCGGTGATGGCCAACCACAACGGTCTCCTGGGCCGCTATGCCGGCGCCGACGGCATGAAGACCGGCTTCATCTGCTCGGGCGGCTTCAACGTGGTGGCCACGGCGACCCGCAACGGGCGCCGCATCCTCACCGTGGTGATGGGCCAGCCGAGCGCCCGCGAGCGCGACCTCAAGGCGTCGGACCTGTTCGACTACGGCTTCAGCCAGTCCCCGGGCTGGGGGGCGCAGACCCTGGACGCCCTGCCGGTCTCCGGCCTCTCGGAGCCGCCGGACATGCGGCCCTACATCTGCGACCGGAAGAAGCCGATGCCGGTGGACGAGGGCCAGGGCGCCATCACGGCCAGCGCCGGGGCGGCCGGCGCCAGCGCCGACAACGCCAATGCGCAGCTGATGGCCGCCGCCGCTCCGCCCTCCGCGGCGCTGGCCTTCGCCACCATGAACAGCGCCGCCCTGCGCAATCGCGCCCTGCCGCCCCGCGCTCCGCTGCAGCCGATCCTGGTCTGGATCGGCCGCGACCCGGCCGAGGGCGCCATCGCCCTCAACGAGCAGGAGGAGGCCGAGAAGGCGGAGAAGGCCGCCAAGATCGCCGACGCCCGCAAGGCCAAGCTCGAGGCGGTCGCGGCCAAGCGCGAAGCGGCCCATCAGGCCAGGGCGGCTGCCTCCGCCTCAAAGGCGGCCGCCACCGCTTCAAAGGCGGCCGCCCCCGCCACGAAGGCGGCCGCCAAGCCCGAGCCGAAGAAGGCGCTCGCCCGCGGCAAGGCCGGCGTTCCGGCGACGGCGAACGCCTACGCCCCCGCCGAGTCGACGCCCGTGATGGAGGGCGCCCCGAAGCTGAAGGTCGGCGCCGTCAAGAAGCCCGCGGCGAAGGCGGCCCCCAAGGCGGGTGCCAAGACCGACGCGAAGACCGACGCGAAGGCCGAGCACAAGCCGGCCGGTGCCGCCGCGAAGGCCAAGTCGACCAAGTCGGCCAGCAAGACCCAGGCGGACGAGTAGGACGGTCTCCGGACCGTCCGCCTCTGGCAGGCGCCCCACGCGGGGCGCGCGCCGTGCCGACGGCCGTGTTTCAGCCCCGCGACATTCCGGGGCCGCAAAGCGGAGCCCGGGATCCCGACACGCGTAGGGTGCGGGACCGTCCACCGTCGGCGGCTCTGGAGTCCGGGCTCGCCTGCGGCGCCCCGGACCGACGGTGTGGGGCCGACGACGCGCTGACCGACGGGTCGGCCGCAGCCCCACCGACGCCACCCCGCGCGCGTGCGTTCTGTAACATTATAACATCGACGTGGGATTGAGCGGAGCCGCCGGGAGGGCTAGGTCAGGGGGATGACCGACCTGTCCAAGCCCGATCCCCGCGCGCCCGAGCCGATCCCGCTCACCGTCCTCACCGGATTCCTCGGAGCCGGCAAGACGACGCTGCTGAACCGGATGCTGCGCGATCCGGCGCTGGCCGACACCGTGGTCATCGTCAACGAGTTCGGCGAGATCGGCCTCGACCACCTGCTGATCGAGCGGATCGACGAGGACATGGTCCTGCTCGGGGCCGGCTGCCTGTGCTGCACCGTGCGGGGCGACCTCATCGCGACCCTGGAAGACCTGCTGCGCAAGCGCGACAACGGCCGCATCCAGCCCTTCCGCCGGGTCGTGATCGAGACCACGGGCCTCGCCGATCCCGCCCCGATCCTGCACGCGCTGATCTACCATCCCTATCTGGTCATCCGGTACCGCCTGCAGGGCGTCGTCACCGTGGTCGACGCGGTGAATGGGGCCGCGACCCTCGACGCCCATGGCGAGGCCGTGCGGCAGGTGGCGGTGGCCGACCAGATCGTCGTCACGAAGCGGGATCTGGCGGACCATGACGGCCGCGCCCTGGCGGCGCGCCTGCGGGCCCTGAACCCGACGGCGCCCCTGCGCGAGGCCGCGGTGGCGCCCGTCGACCTCCTCGGCGGCCTGTTCGGCCTCGACGGCAAGAGCGACGACGTGCGGGCCTGGCTCGGTGCCGAGGCCGCGCGCGAGGCCCATCACGATCATCCCCACGATGGGCACCCTCACCACGGCCATCACCACCACCAAGGCCATCATCACGACGTGAACCGGCACGATGCCGCGATCCGGGCCTTCAGCCTGACCAGCGACGCGCCGGTGCCCCGGGCCGCCTTCGAGATGTTCCTGGATCTCCTGCGCTCGGCCCACGGCCCGAACCTGCTGCGCCTGAAGGGCCTCGTGGCGCTGGCCGACGCGCCCGACCGGCCGCTGGTGGTGCACGGGGTGCAGCACGTGATCCACGCTCCGGTGCATCTCGAGGCCTGGCCCGATGCCGACCATCGCTCGCGCCTGGTCCTGATCCTGCGCGACCTCGACCCGGCCTTCGTCACCCGCCTGTGGGACGCCTTCCTCGGAAGGCCCCGCATCGATGCGCCCGACGCGGCAGCGCTGACCCAGAATCCCCTCGCCATCCCGGGCGGCTAGGCCGCGCCGTCCGGAAACGGGCGGCACCGATCTTGAAGCCTTAACGCCGACTGGCGCCTCAAGGCGCCCCCTTGTCCCAGGACGGGACGCGGCGGATCGGATCGGCACATGAGACAGCGCTTCACGGTGATCGAGGGCGGCGCGGCGACCGGCAATTCGGTGGCCCAAGGTTCGCTGGCGCAAGGTTCGGTGATCGAAGCTTCGGTGATCGAAGGTTCGCCGGCCGATGCGGCCCTGAGCGCGCGCGTCCCCGCTTCGCCGATCGCAGCGTCGGTTTCCTGGCGGGTCGACCTGCGCCGGGCGGTGGCGGTGAGCGAGGGAGAGATCGCGGCGTGGCGTGCGCTGCTGGTGCGCGCGCGGGTCGCCGATCCGATCCGGTCCGATCCCGACTACCTGCTCTCGGCGGCCCAGCATCAGGCGGGGGGACGCGACCTCGTCTTCGCCCTCGCCTGGGTGACTGGGCAGGGCCCCGACCAACTCGCCGCCGTCCTGCCGCTGGCGATGCCCCACACCCTCTGGGGCCAGGAGCGGATCGGCCTCTGGCAGCCCTACGGCACCGCGCTCGCCCCGGTCATCGCGCCGGCCTGCTTCGCGCCCGTGCGCGTCGCCGTGGCCGATCGCCTGCGGGCGCTTCGTCCCCGCTCCGTGCTGGTGCTCGAGCCCATGGCCGCGCCTGAGGCGGACAGCGCGGTCGCGCCGCTCCGGGCCGTCCCGCAGCGCGCCGGGATCCCGGCGCACAGCCTCATCGGCGTGCGGGCGAACCCGGCGCCGGTCCAGGTGGAGCGGGTCAGCGAGCCCAGTCTCGTCCGTGACGCGGTGGAGGAGTTCCTGCTCCTCGATGCCGAGGTCGCGGCCGCCCCGATCATCGGCGATCCGTCGGAGGCGGCCCTGGTGCGGGTGGTGACGCGGCTGTTCGCGCAACGCCGGCAGGTCACGGTCGCCCTGACGCGGCGGGACGATGCCATCGTCGCGGCGACGATCACGCTCGGCCACGGCGCGCAGGCCGTCCTCTGGCGACAGGTCGCGGGCGAGGCGGGGGTGCCGGAGCGTTACGGCCGCCGCGCCTGAGCGGGACGCGCCGCGCCCGATGCCCCGTGCGCCGGCGCCTACTCGTCCTCGCCGAACTTGTTGGCAAGGAGGTCGGTGATCGCCGTCATGCAGGCCTCCGCGTCGCCGCCCGAGGTGACCACCGCGATCGTGGTCCCCTGCGCGGCGCCGAGGGTGAGGAGGCCCATGATCGAGCGGCCCCCCACCGTCTCGCCCGAACGGGTCACCGTGACGGCGGCATCGAAGCGCTCGACGGTCTGGACGAACTTGGCCGAGGCCCGGGCATGCAGGCCGCGCCGGTTGATGATCGGCAGGACCTGGATCAGCCCGCCCTCGGGCACCGGCGGCAGGCTGTCCTCGGCGTCGTCGTCGTAGCTCATGGGCGTCGGCCGTCCCCTCGCTGGCGCGCCGGGCCGCATTCTGCGGCCTCGGCAGGCCCTCCGTTCACGCCGGGGGCCCGAGATTGCCTGTAAGCCGTGGCGGCAAGGGAAGAAAGTCTATTTGCCGGCCAGCACGCGGGACGCGACATTGATGTACTTGCGGCCGGCTTCCTGGGCGTGGAGGACGGCGTCGCCGAGGGGCTCGGCATCGCGCACGCTGGCGAGCTTGATCAGCATGGGCAGGTTGATGCCCGCCACGACCTCGACCTGTCCGCCGTTCATGCACGAGAGGGCGAGGTTCGAGGGCGTACCGCCGAACATGTCCGTGAGCACGACGACGCCCTTGCCGGTGTTCACGCGGCTGACCGCATTCATGATGTCGAGCCGGCGCAGCTCCATATCGTCCTCGGGACCGATGGTGATGGTCTCGATCTGCTTCTGAGGCCCGACGACGTGTTCAAGGGCAGCCTTGAACTCCGTCGCCAACAGCCCGTGGGTGACGAGCACCATTCCAATCATCGACGCGGGTTCCAACGCCTTGTGAGCGGAGCCGCCATTTTGTGCAGCGCAAGGTCGAGCGCAAGGTGAATGCGGCATTTTGTGTGCTCGAACGTCATGATCATGCCACGTGGGTGGCACCGGCGCTACGGTCTCGGGAGCGGCGTCAGACGCAAGACCGGGCAGTGCGTCCCGCTTGCCACGCCGGCGCAGGCGGCCAGGGCGTCGAGAACCAGGCGCGGCGCGAGGCCGGAGCGCCGCAGGGCCGCGTCGAGGCACAGGCTCGGCAGGTCGACGTCGAGGAGCCGCGTGCGGCTCAGCGGATTCTCCGGCAGGCGCGGGGCGTCGGCGACGCAGTCGACCACCAGCCGAACCGGAACGCTGGGCAGGACGTCCGCGACCGGCAGCAGGCCGAGGCCCCGCACCTCGATCCGATCGCCCAGGGTGGGGTCGGCATGGGCCAGCACGGTTCCGCCCTGGCGGGTCAGCCGGACCCGATCGTCGGCCACGAGGCTCGCCGGCTCCTGCATCAGGGCGGCCCGGTCGAGGAGGAGCAGCGCGAGGGTCGACTTGCCGGCGCCCGACGGTCCCCGGATGAGCAGGCCCGCCTCGCCGAGGGCGATGCAGGTGGCGTGCACCGAATCGGTCCGGCTCGACGGATCGTTCATGAATCGCTCACGGCTTGCTCACGGCGCGGCCCTCATGGCTCGGCCGGTCCCCGGCTCAGCGGGTCACCGCCGGCAGGCGCACGATGAAGCGGGCGCCGCGCACCGTCGGCTCGCCGTCCTCGTCGGCCGGACCGGGCCGGTTCTCGGCCCGGATCGTGCCGCGATGGGCCTGGACGATCTGGCGCGAGATCGAGAGGCCGAGGCCGGAATTCTGGCCGAAGCCCTGCTCCGGGCGGTCCGTGTAGAAGCGCTCGAAGATCCGCTCCAGGGCATGCTCGGGGATGCCGGGACCCTCGTCCTCGACGATGAGCTCGACATCGTTGCGCACCCGGCGCAGGGCCACCCGGACCTTGGCATCGGGGGGCGAGAACGAGCGGGCATTGTCGAGGAGGTTGTTGACCACCTGGCCGAGGCGGCTGTCGTGGCCGAAGATCGTGAACGGCGAGTCCAGCTCGCCCGCGAGCGTGTCCACGTCGAACTGGATCGGCGCGTCCTTCGCGCGCCGGCGCTCGTTGGCCACCGAGACCACGGTGGTCATCAGCTTGCGCATGTCGACCCGGCGCGCCTCGGCGCGGGCGAGCTCGGCATCGAGGCGCGAGGCATCGGAGATGTCGGAGATCAGGCGGTCGAGGCGTTTCACGTCGTGCTGGATGATGGCGAGCAGGCGCCCGCGCGAATCATCCGACTTCGCCAGGGGCAGGGTCTCGACGGCGCTGCGGAGCGAGGTGAGGGGGTTCTTCAGCTCGTGGCTGACATCGGCCGCGAAGCTCTCGATGGCGTCGATCCGGCGATAGAGCGCCTGGGTCATGTCGCGCAGCGCCCCCGAGAGGTGGCCGATCTCGTCGGTGCGCCCGGTGAAGTCGGGGATCTCCTCGCGGGACTTGATGCCCAGCCGCACCTTCTCGGCGGCGTCCGCGAGGCGCCGCACCGGGCCCGCGATGGCGCCCGCGAGCAGGATCGAGAGCACGAGCATCACCGCCGCGGCGATCAGGAAGACCTGCAGCAGGCCGAAGCGCTCCGAGGCGATGACGCGGTCGATGTCGCCCCCTTGCGTGGACAGCATCAGGGCGCCGCGCACGGAGTTGGCCCGCTGGATCGGCACCGCCACGGAGACGATGGTCTCGCCGACCGGGTTGCGGCGGACGATGGTGCCGCGGGCGCCCGCGAGCGCCACCTGGACCTCCTTCAGGCCGTGGCCGCTGGCCGGGCCGACATCCTCGGTCACGCCCGGGGCCGCGCCGTCGCCGCCGAGCTGCGTCCCGAACTTCGCCTGGACGGTCTCCCAGGCCTTCTCCAGCCAGGTGCGCTTGCGGGGCCGCACATCCGGGTCGCTGCGGTTCATCTCGCCCCGCGCCGAGAGGGTGCGGGTGTCGAACAGCAGGCCGCCTTCCTGGTCGTAGACCCGGGCGCGGTTGCCGGTGGGGGTGATCAGCCGGCGCAGCAGCGGGGCCACGCGCTCCGGGTTGAGCGAGAAGGTGAGGGGGGAGGAGGGCTCCTCGGCCTCGCCGGCCTGGAGCTGGAGCAGCTTGTCGGGGTCGATCCGGATCGCGTCGGTCTCGACGGAGGCCGAGGAGGCGATGGCGCCGGCGATGATCTCGCCCTGGATCAGGAGGCTCTGCACCCGGGCCTGGATCAGGCCCTGGCGGAACTGGTTCAGGTAGAGGAAGCCGAACAGGAGCGCGATGAGCCCGACGAGGTTGAGCACGACGATGCGTCGCGTCAGGCTCGACGAGGCACGCTGACCGATCCCGTTCCAGATCTGGCGCGGCCAGCCCAGCATGCCGCGCGACGGGATTTCGGCTTGGTCTGTGGTGGCCACGAGCGTCCGGTGGTGAGGGAACAGCGTTGCGGGAGGGGTAAGAGACCCGGGCCGGGTCTCAGCTCTCCTTGAAGCGGTAGCCGACGCCGTAGAGCGTCTCGATCATGTCGAAGCTCGTGTCGGTCACCTTGAACTTCTTGCGCAGGCGCTTGATGTGGCTGTCGATGGTCCGGTCGTCGACGTAGACCTGGTCGTCGTAGGCCGCGTCCATCAGGGCGTTGCGGCTCTTCACGACGCCCGGGCGATGGGCCAGGGCCTGCAGGATCAGGAACTCCGTCACCGTCAGGGTGACGGGCTCCCCCTTCCAGGTGCAGGTGTGGCGCTCGGGGTCCATCATCAGGAGGCCGCGCTCCAGGGAGCGGGCGGCGGCGTCGGCCTCGCGGGCGGCGGCGCCCGGGCCGTCCT
This sequence comes from Methylobacterium sp. Leaf125, assembly GCF_001423085.1. GTDB lineage: Bacteria > Pseudomonadota > Alphaproteobacteria > Rhizobiales > Beijerinckiaceae > Methylobacterium. The sequence goes on from NZ_LMNU01000001.1 coordinate 1,006,942, forward strand.
TCGGGGCAAAGCGCCGGAGCACCGCCTTCACGCGCTCCACGAGGAGGCGCTGCGAGAACGGCTTATGGATGAAGTCGTCGGCGCCCATCTTGAGGCCGAACAGCTCGTCGATCTCCTCGTCCTTCGAGGTCAGGAAGATCACGGGAAGGTCGGATTTCTGCCGCAGACGCCTGAGAAGCTCCATCCCGTCCATGCGCGGCATCTTGATGTCGAAGATCGCGAGATCCGGCGGGGAATGCTTCAGGCCGTCCAGCGCCGAGGCCCCGTCGGTGTAGGTCTGGATCCGGTACCCCTCGGTCTCGAGGGCGATCGAGACGGAGGTGAGGATGTTTCGGTCGTCGTCCACGAGGGCGATGGTCGGCATGCGCGTGTCCTGTTGCTCGGATGCGGCTCGGCGGACGTCTGATGGCGCCAGCCCCTCCGCATCCCACCCCATCCTCCGTCGCGGACGGAGGGCAGAGATCGGCAAAAACGCGGTGGCGACCGTGCCGGGGAGGCGGGCCGCGTTCGCGCGGAGAGTCAGGCTGTGTAATGGCTCTATGCTGAAAAAGCGAGCGACCTCGGTCGGTTGTTCGTTTGGCGCTTGACTGATGCCAACGGGCCGCAGTCCGGTACCCTCGTGCGGAGCCCCGATCCCTGGCTATGATCCCCTGGCTGAACGCGGCCTGAGCGCCGGTTCGCCAGCACCGAATCGAGGGGATCTTCATGGCCGCAGGCGAAATCAGCAGTGCTCCAGGCGAGACCAGAATGGCCGAGGGCGGAACCGGGACCGCGGGGGCGCGGCGCGGGCCGGCGGTGCCGCTGCCGGCCTCCGAGGCGCCGTTCGACGCGATCGGCCTTGCCCGCCATCTCCTGCGCAGCATCCGTTCCGGCGCCCTGGCCACCCTCGACCCGGAGGACGGCACGCCCTTCGCCTCCCTGGTGACCATCGCCACGGACGTCGACGGGACGCCCCTGATGCTGCTCTCGCGGCTCTCGGCCCATACCCGCAACCTGCTGAAGGACCCGCGGGCCTCGCTGCTGTTCAGCGCCGGCGGCAAGGGCGACCCGCTCGCCCATCCGCGCCTGACCGTGACGGGTCGGGTGACCCAGACGCCGGACCCGCGGGCCCGTGCCCGCTTCGTCGCCCGGCATCCGAAGGCGAAGCTCTATGCCGACTTCCCCGATTTCGGCTTTTTCGCCCTCGAACCCGTGGCCGGGCATCTCAACGGCGGGTTCGCCAAGGCCGCCGTGCTGACGGCCGACGAGCTGCGCCTCGACCTCACCGGCGCCGAGGGGCTGGTGGCGGGCGAGGCCGGCGCCGTCGAGCACATGAACGCTGACCATGCCGACGCCCTCGCGCTCTACGCCCAGGCCGCCGGCGCCGAGCCCGGCCCCTGGCGGCTCACCGGCCTCGACCCGGAGGGCATGGACCTCCTCACCGGCGACCGGACCGCGCGGGTGCTCTACCCGGCGCCGGTCCGTGAGATGGGCGCCCTGCGCAAGGTGCTGGTGACGATGGCGGCCCAGGTGCGCGCCGGGGAGGCCGCGCCGGCGGACCAGGGTCCGCCAGGCTCATCCTGAGCCGGACGGACCCTTGAGTCTTATCTTGAAGGTTGGCGTTCCGGGAGAACCGGGTCCCCCTGAGCCCCGACAGACGCCAGGCCCGGGCGCGACGCCCTCGGCCGGACCGGACGCGTCCTTACTGCTTGTCGGGGCTGTGCGTGTGGGTGAGGCCATCCTTGGCCGCCTGCACCGGCTTGCTGCGCCCGGTCACCGCGCCGCGCTCGGCGTGGTGGTTCGGGCCGCCCGAGACGCCGCCGGTGTTCGGGAAGGCCTGCGACGGGTTGTCGGAGTTTCCGTTGCCCTCGGTGGCGGAGGCCTGGCCCGCCAGGGCGGTCAGCAGGGCCAGGGACAGAAGCGTGATGCTGATGCGCGACATGGTCTCGTCCTCGTGTCTCGCAGCCCCGTTGGCTGCGTCGAGACCTGATGTAGCCGCGGCGCTTGGCTGGCCGATGCCGGGTCTGTGACGAAGTGTGGCGCGCGGCGCCGGACCCCCGTCGCCGACCGAATCCCGCCTCAGCCGGCCGGGCGCGGCAGGGTGATCCGCACCCGCAGGCCGCCGCCGGGCCGGGTCGCCAGGCCGATCTGGCCGCCCTCGGCCTCGATCACCCGGCGGGCGATGGTCAGGCCGAGCCCGGTGCCGCCGGTGTTGCGGTTGCGGGAGGTTTCCAGGCGGGTGAACGGCGCGAAGGCCCGCTCGACCGCGTCGGGCGACAAGCCGGGGCCGTCGTCGTCGACCTGCAGCTCCAGCGTCGAATCCGCGATCGCCAGGCCGATCCGGGCGCGCTCCCCGTACCGGACGGCGTTGTCGACCACGTTGTCCAGGGCGCGCCGGAGCGCCACCGGCCGGATGGCGGCGAGCGCCCGCCCGGGCCCCTCGTACACCACCGCGTGCCCGGCATCCTGCCCGGCATCGGCGATGCTCATCAGCAGGCTGGCGACGTTGGTGACCCGCCGGACCTCCGGGTCGGCATCGCCGCGCAGGTAGGCCAGGGTCGAGTCGATCATCGCCTGCATGTCGTCGAGGTCGGACGCCATCGCGCGGCGCTGCGCGTCGTCGGCAAGTTCTTTGTCGGGAAGTGCGTTGTCGGCAAGTTCTTTGTTGGGAAGGGCGTTGTTGGCAAGTTCATTGTTGGCAAGGGCGTTGTCGGCCAGCGCGTCGAGGCGCAGGCGCAGGCGCGCGATCGGCGTCCGCAGGTCGTGGGACACGGCGGCGAGGGCCTGGGTCCGCTCGGTGACGAGGTCGCGGATGCGCAGCTGCATGCCGTTGAGGGCGCGGGCGATCGCGCGGGTCTCGTCGGGGCCGACCTCGGGCACCGGCACCACCCGGCCCTGGCCGGCGGCGTCGCCGATCAGCCCGGTGATGCGGCCCAGCGTGCGCAGCGGCCGGGCGATCCGGTGGGTCAGGAGCACGGCGGCGAGGCCGACCAGGATCGCCATCGCGGTCGCCAGCACGGCCCAGGGATTGCGCAGGGCCATGCCCGAGGCATGGGCGGAGTGGAAGGTCAGCTGGCTGCCGTCCGGGAGCGCCAGCGTCCCGCCGAGATCGAGCCGGTGCATCGGATCCGCGTCGCCCTCCATCGCCAGGGACAGGCCGGTCCCGAGGCTGGGGTCGAGGGCGGCCAGGCGCTGGTGCAGGGGGGCCAGGGCCGGGTCGCTCTCGGGCTGGGCCGGGGCGGGGGCCTCCGTCCAGGCCAGCTCGAAAAGCGGGTTGGACAGGGCCTTGGCCTCGGCGTTCCGCTCCGCCGGCGGCCGCCGCATCACCGCCTCGCGGGCCAGGGCGAGCTGCGTCGCCACCTGGGCGGCGAAGGCCTCGGCCGCGGCGGCCGCCGCCGACTGGCGATAGAGCAGCAGGGCCCCGCCATGCACCACCAGGATGGCGACGAGGAGGACGACGAGCGTCCGGGCCTCGAGGCTGCGGGCCAGGGCGAACAGGCGTCTCACCGGCGCTCGACCTTGGCGGCCAGCATGTAGCCCGACCCCCGCACCGTCTTGATCACCGGCGGCTCGCCCTCGGGCGGGTCGAGCTTGCGCCGCAGGCGGCTGACGAGGGTGTCGACGCTGCGGTCGGACGGCGATCCGAGGCGGGCGCGGGACAGTTCGAGGATCTGCTCGCGGCCGAGGACCCGCCCGGGATGGTCGAGGAACACCAGCAGGAGGTCGTATTCCGCACCGGAGAGGTCGACGCCGGCGCCGCCCGGGTCGACCAGGGTGCGGCTGCGCAGGTCGAGGCGCCAGCCCGCGAAGGCCAGGGTCTCGCCGCCGAGGGAGACCGCCGGTGCCACGACGGAGCGCCGCAGCACCGCCCGGATGCGGGCGAGCAGCTCCGGGCGCCCGAACGGCTTGGCGAGGTAGTCGTCGGCGCCGAGTTCCAGGCCCAGCACCCGGTCCGCCTCCTCGCCGCGCGCGCTGACGATGATGACCGGCACGGTGGAGCGCGCGCGCAGGGCCCGCAGCAGGTCGAGGCCCGAGGCGCCGGGCAGCATGACGTCGAGGAGGATCAGCTCGACCCCGCCCTGCGGCAGCAGCCGCCACATCTCGGCGCCGCTCCGGCAACCGGTGACCCGGTAGCCGCTGTCGCGCAGGGCCCGGGTCAGCAGGATGCGCAGGCCGTCGTCGTCCTCCACCAGGAGGACGTGGCCCAAGACAGTCTGGCCCAAGGCAGGCTGGCCCGGGGCGTTCTGATCCAGGGCGGTCTGGTCCCGATCCGGCCTCGGCCCGGCGCCCTCCAGAGGAGACATGGTTCTGGCTCGGCGTCCTGACGGCGCCCGGGACCGCGAATCGGCGGGCGTCGGGACTCAGCCGGAAATCGCCGGCCGCCGCAAGCTTGCGCCGGGCCCGGCCTTCTTCGCCCGGGCCCGGCGCGCTGGTGCGGCGCGCGGCCGGCGTTCGGGCCGCGGCGCCTAGCTTTGGGCCGCGGCGCTTACTTTTGGGCCGCGGCGCTTACCTTTGGGCCGCGGCGCGTGCGCTTGGCGCAGGGGGCCGGCGCTGCTATCTGCGGGCGACCTGTTTCCCATTCCAAGAAACCGTGCGCCGGGTCCGTCCCTTGGACGGCGGGCCGCGCGCGCCGGAGATCGCATCCTCGATGACAACGACCCCCATCGACAACATCCGCAACTTCTCCATCGTCGCGCATATCGACCACGGCAAGTCGACCCTCGCCGATCGCCTGATCCAGACCACCGGCACGGTGGCCCTGCGCGACATGAGCGAGCAGATGCTCGACTCGATGGACATCGAGAAGGAGCGCGGCATCACCATCAAGGCGCAGACGGTGCGGCTCGAATACAAGGCCGAGGACGGTAAGGACTACGTCCTCAACCTGATGGACACGCCCGGCCACGTCGACTTCGCCTACGAGGTGTCCCGCAGCCTCGCCGCCTGCGAAGGCTCGCTGCTGGTGGTCGACGCCTCGCAGGGCGTCGAGGCGCAGACGCTCGCCAACGTCTACCAGGCGCTCGACGCCAACCACGAGATCGTGCCCGTCCTCAACAAGATCGACCTGCCGGCGGCGGAGCCGGAGCGCATCCGCGCCCAGATCGAGGAGGTGATCGGCATCGACGCCTCCGAGGCGGTGGCGATCTCGGCCAAGAGCGGCCTCAACATCGAGGCGGTGCTGGAGGCCATCGTCACCCGCCTGCCGCCGCCCAAGGGCGACCGCGACGCGCCCCTCAAGGCCCTGCTGGTGGACAGCTGGTACGACGTCTATCTCGGCGTCGTCGTGCTGGTGCGCATCGTCGACGGCGTGCTGAAGAAGGGCATGAACATCCGCATGATGCGGGCCGATGCCGTCCACGGCGTCGACAAGATCGGCGTGTTCCGCCCGAAGATGGCCGATATCGGCGAACTCGGCCCCGGCGAGGTCGGCTTCTTCACCGGCTCGATCAAGGAGGTGGCCGACACCCGCGTGGGCGACACGCTCACGGAGGACAAGCGCCCCTGCAAGGAGATGCTGCCGGGCTTCAAGGACGTGCAGTCGGTGGTGTTCTGCGGGCTCTTCCCCGTGGACGCGGCCGAGTTCGAGACCCTGCGCAGCGCCATGAGCAAGCTCCGGCTCAACGACGCCTCGTTCTCCTACGAGATGGAAACCTCGGCCGCCCTCGGCTTCGGCTTCCGCTGCGGCTTCCTCGGCCTGCTGCACCTGGAGATCATCCAGGAGCGCCTGGAGCGCGAATTCAACCTCGACCTGATCTCCACGGCGCCCTCCGTGGTCTACCGCCTGCAGATGACGGACGGCACGATCAAGGAGCTGCACAACCCGGCCGACATGCCGGACGTGATGAAGATCACCGCCATCGAGGAGCCGTGGATCCGCGCCACCATCCTCACCCCCGACGAGTATCTCGGCGGCGTGCTGAAGCTCTGCCAGGATCGGCGCGGCACCCAGGTCGACCTCAACTACGTCGGCAAGCGGGCCATGGTGGTCTACGACCTGCCGCTCAACGAGGTGGTGTTCGATTTCTACGACCGGCTGAAGTCGATCTCCAAGGGCTACGCCTCGTTCGACTATCACATCTCCGACTACCGCGAGGGCGACCTGGTGAAGATGTCGATCCTCGTGAACGCCGAGCCGGTCGACGCCCTCTCGATGCTGGTCCACCGCACCCGGGCCGAGCATCGCGGCCGGGCCATGTGCGAGAAGCTCAAGGACCTGATCCCGCGCCACCTGTTCCAGATCCCGGTCCAGGCGGCGCTCGGCGGCAAGATCATCGCCCGCGAGACCATCAAGGCCCTGTCCAAGGACGTGACCGCCAAGTGCTACGGCGGCGACATCTCGCGCAAGCGCAAGCTCCTCGACAAGCAGAAGGAGGGCAAGAAGAAGATGCGCCAGTTCGGCAAGGTCGAGATCCCGCAGGAGGCGTTCATCGCCGCCCTGAAGATGGACGATTGAGCCGGGCCGCCCGACCGTGGATCCCCATTCGGACCCCCATTCGGACCCGACCACGCCGATCCCGCTGACCGTCCTGATCCGCACGCTGAACGAGGCGGACCGGATCTCGGCGGCGATCCGCTCGGCGCTGCCGCTGAACTGCGAGATCCTCGTCATCGACGCGGGGTCGACGGATGCCACCGTGTCGATCGCCGAGGCCCTCGGGGCCCGGGTGGTGGTGAACCCCTGGATGGGGTTCGGCCCCCAGCGGCGGTTCGGCGAGGCGCTTTGCCGGCACGACCACGTCTTCAGCGTCGATGCCGACGAGATCCTGACGCCGGAGATCGTCCGCGAGATCCGGGGGATCTTCCAAAGGCCCGCGATTCCGCCCCTAATGATCGTCCGCAAGGCGATGGTGCTGCCCCACCACGCGCGCCCCTCGCCCTGGGCCTTCTGCACCGAGAACATCTACCTCTACGACCGGCGCGTGGCGCGCACGACCGACAACCCGAACTGGGACAAGCTCGCGATCACCACGGACGCGAAGCCGGTGACGATCCGGTCCGTGGTCTGGCACCACACCTTTCGCGACTGGAACCACGCCATCGCCAAGTCGAACTATGTCGGGCAGCTCGCCGCCGACACGCAGCCGATCGGCTCGCGCTTCGAGACCGGCCTGCGGCTGGTGTTCGAGTATCCGCTCAACTTCCTGAAGTTCTACGTCCTGCGGCGCTTCTTCCTCGCCGGCCTCGACGGCTTCGTGATGGCCAGCGTGCTCGCCTATGGCCGCTTCATCCGGATCGCGAAGATGCACGAGGCGACCCGCGGCCAGCCCTCGACGGGGCTGCCGTTCCTGCGCCGGGCCAAGCGCCCGCCCGCCGACACGCGGGCCGGATCCGGCTGAGGCCCCGCCGCCCCCGCCGGTCATCTCCGCGACGCAATCGGCCGGCTCCTGTTCGCGGGTGACGTCCGCCCCCGGCGCCCGGCTTGCCAGCCGGCGCGGGGACCGGCACTGTCAGCTTGGCCATAAGGCCGCGCGGGGTCGATCGGTCGGCCCGCCGCGCGACGGAAGACGGGACGCCTGCGATGACGAGGGACACGAGGACCATGGAGTTCGGCCGCCTGAGCCGCCGGTCGTTCCTGGCCGGCACGGGCGCGGGTCTCGGCGCCCTGGGGCTTGCCGGCTGCGTCGCCTCGGACGGCGCCCTGCGCGCCGAGGCGGCCAAGATCTACGGCCCGATGCCGGAGGAGAAGTTCCCCATCCCGGCCACCGACATCAGCAAGGTCGATCCGAAATACTTCCGCCGCACGGTCCCGTACGAGACCAAGGAGGCGGCCGGCACGATCATCGTCGATCCGGCCAACTACTACGTCTACCGCGTCGAGGGCGACGGGACCGCCACCCGCTACGGCGCCAATGTCGGCCGCGACGGATTCCGGTGGAGCGGCGACGCCTATGTCGGGCGCAAGTCCGAATGGGCCACCTGGACCCCGCCCGCGGAGATGATCCGGCGCCAGCCCGAGGCGGCCAAGTACGCCCGCGGCATGCCGGGCGGCCTCGACAATCCGCTCGGCGCCCGCACCCTGCATCTCTACCAGAACGGCGCCTACACCCTCTACACGATCTACGCCTCCGGCGAGCCCGACACCATCGGCTCGGGCATCACCAGCGGCTGCGTCGGCCTGCTGAGCCAGGACATGATCCACCTCTACGCCCGCACGCCGGTGAAGACGAAGGTGGTGGTCCTCCCGGCCTGAGGCCGGGGATCGCGGGCCGCCGGCGCCCGGGCCGTTTCTCCGCGGGCCGCCGAAGGCAGGGCGGGCTCAGCGCGGCTGGGCCATGCGCAGGGTGCCGCGGCCGGCGGCCTTGGCCGCGTAGAGGGCCGCGTCCGCGCGGATGAAGAGATCCGCCGGCGCCGAGGCGGCGGCCCGGGCGATACCCACGGAGGCCCCGAACCGGAGGCAGACGCCGCCATGGGGGTAGGGTTCGCGCATGGCCGTGACGATGCGCCGGCCGATCGCCTCGCAGAGCGGCCCGTCGGCCCCCTGCGCCACCAGGACGGCGAACTCGTCGCCACCGATGCGGGCGACGAGGTCCGTGTCCCGGCAGGCCGCCCGGAGGCGCCGCGCCGCCTCCTGCAGGCAGGCATCGCCCACGGCATGCCCGTGGCTGTCGTTGATCGCCTTGAAGCCGTCGAGATCGACCAGGAGCAGGGCCCCGGTCTCCGACATCTGCGCCAGGCGGTCGTCGAAGACGGACCGGTTGGCGAGGCCCGTCATGCGGTCGAATTCCGCCTGGTAGCGCGTGCGCTCGGCGCTGAGCGTCTGCGCGGTGATGTCCTGCTTGAACCCGAACAGGCGCGCGGGGACGCCCGCGCGGGTCTCCACCGACCCGGTGATCCGGATCCAGCGACGGCTGCCGCGGCGCGCGACGATCTCGGCATCGAGCGTGAAGGCGGAGCGCCGGCCGATCGCCTCCGACCGAACGGCCCCGAGGTGGCGTCGCGCCTCCTCGGTGTAGCAGGCGAGGGTGTCCTGCCGGTTCACCGCGGATCCGTGCGGGAATTCGAACAGGTCGTAGATCCCGTCGCTCCAGCGCAGGGACTCGGTCGGCAGGTCGCATTGCCAGAGGCCGATCCGCGCTTCGGTCGTGGCCTCCTCGAAGACGCGGGTCAGGTCGGCGAGGGCATCGGCCTGGCGCTGGATCAAGGCCGCCTGGGCGTCGAGTTCGTGGCGCAGGGTGAGGATCGTCGCGGTGTCCCGCCAGCTTTGGGCGGCCGCGGCATCGACCGCGCGGGTGGCCAGCCGGAGGGCGGCGGAGGCCAGGCGCGGGCGGCGTGGCGCCGGCAGCGCCTGACCGGGGTCGTCGGAAGAGTTCAAGCGTCGTGCCCCGTTCGCGCCAAGGCGTGCCTCCGGGTGGAACGGACATCGCTGGCGACGTCCCGCCGTGTCCGACACGTCCTGCCGTCGTCAGGACGTCCCGCCGTGTCCCAGATGACCCTGGACCGTGACGATCGCACGGCGCCGGTTAACGGAGGCCAACCCGGCGGCGCCGGCGCCGCGTCCTACTCGGCGGGCTTGTCCAACTCCTGCGCCTCGGCCTTGTCGACCGGCGGCTCGGCGCTCGCCACGGACTTGCGCTCCAGCATCGGCTGCAGGCGCTCGGCGAGCTGCTGACCGAGATGGCGCGTATAGGCGTTCTGGAAGTAGCGGGCGCCGGTGCCGCGGCCGTAGAGGCGGTCATGCGCCTGGATCATCGCGTCGACCTCCGGGCGGCACAGGAAGCCCGTGATGCCGGCGGCCTCGTACCAGCGGCCCGCCCGGGCGTGGCGGGTCGCGGCGGGGTTCGCCAGCACGGTCTCGGCGAAACAGTCCGTCGCCGCCCCCTCGAGGGGCGACATGACCGCGTGCGGGTGGGTCGGATTACGCCCTGCCGCCTCCGCCGCGGCGCCCCATCCCAAGGTCATCACCAACGCGCCGAACAGCAAAGCCTTCATCGTCGGAAGCCCCGTGCGAAATCGATCTCGATTCGGCGCGAGTATTCACCAGTGATTCGGTCCGGAGAAGGGCAGAAGTCCGGCCGTTGGAGGCCCGACGATGATCGGCGCGCGATTGTGGCGCGCCCATCACAGGGCCGTCAGCCCCGACGCTCGGCGTTCCAGCGGCCGCTGCAGGCGATCAGCCCGGTGGTGTTCCAGGTGCCGTTGCCGGTGCCCGAGCGGCCCAGCCGGCCGACCACGTCGGCGGCGTCGTTGCCGCGGGAGATCACCGCCCGCACCGCGCCGCTCTGAGAGACGCGCCCGTTGATGTTGAACTCGCCGCCGGCATAGCTCGCCTCGCCGCGCCGGATATGGACGCCGTAGCGGTAGGCGCGGTCGCAGGGACCGTCGAGGGTGACCACCTCGATGCTCCAGGTGCCGTCGTAGCGGTTCGGAACCTGGACCTTCTTCTTGGCGGCGTCCGCGACCCCGGCGGAGGCGGTCAGGAGGGCGAGGGTGGTCGCCGCGAGGGCTGCGCGTCGCATGGAAATCCGTTCGTGATTCGACTTGATTGGGTCGAGAACGAACGTGGTCGCCCCCGGGTTGCGCGCCTACGCGTTCGTCGCGTGCGCCAGCGCTCCCGTCAGCAGCGCCAGGACGTCGCCGCCGGCATGGAGATAGCCGTCGACGCCGGCCGCCGTCAGGGGCTCGGCGAGGTCGCCCGCCTTGCCGGCGAGGTACAGGGTGGTGGCCCCGGCCGCCTTGAGGGCGCGGGCGGCCTCCACCGCGTGGCTGGCGTAGAGCGCGTCGGAGGAGCACAGGCAGGCGATGCGGGCGCCGGAGGCGCGGAAGGCCTCGGCCAGGAGCGCCGGGTCGGTGAAGCCCTCCGCGTTCACCGCCTCGATGCCGCCGGCCGCGAAGGCGTTGGCGGCGAAGGTCGAGCGGGCGTTGAAGACCGCCACGGGGCCGAGATTGGCCAGGAACACCGTGGGGCGTCGGCCGCTCGCGGCGAGGGCCGCATCGGACGCGTCGCGCAGGGCCTCGTAGGGTTCGGCGAGGCGCAGGGACGGCAGGGGCGCGGCGGTGAGGACCGATCCGTGGCCGAAGCCCGTGGCCGGGGGCGCCGCCACGGGGGGGACGTCCAGGACCGTGACGGGCTTCTCGGCGAGGTAGGGGAACTCGCTGGCGCCGGTCAGGGCCTCGCGCCGGGTAGCGACGTTCCGGGCCCGGGTCGCCTGGATCGCGGCGATCCGTCCCTGGATCGTGCCGGCGCGCAGGCTGGCGACGATGCCGCCCTCGCGCTCGATCGCCTGGAAGGCCGCCCAGGCCGCCTCGGTCAGCTCGCCCGTCAGGGTCTCGAAGCTGCCGGCACCGGCGGCCGGGTCGGCCACGCGGGCGAGGTTCGATTCCTCGATGAGGACGATCTGGCTGTTGCGCACCACCCGGCGGGCGAAGGCGTCGCTGAGGCCCAGGGCCGCCGTGTAGGGCAGGGCGGTGATCGCGTCGGCGCCGCCGAGGCCGGCCGAGCAGGCGGCCATGGCGGTGCGCAGGATGTTCACGAAGGGGTCCCGCCGGCTCATCATCCTCCAGGCGGTCTCGGCATGGAGGCGCAGGGGGGCGGGGGCGAGCCCGCAGGCCGATTCCACCCGCGCCCAGAGACGGCGCATGGCCCGGAACTTGGCGATGGTCAGGAACTCGTCGGCATCGGCCGTGAGCAGGACGGCCACGGCGTCCCGGGCGCGCTCCAGGGCCTGCCCGCCGGCTTCGAGGGCGCGCAGGTAGGCCACCGCGGTGGCGAGCACGGCCCCCAGCTCGGTCGCCTCGCTGGCACCGGCCTCGTGGTAGGGCCGGCCGTCGGCGAGGCAGGCGCGTCCCGAGAAGCCCTCGGCGTCGAAGGCCGCCAGGGTGCGGGCGAGTTCGGCGCCGTAATCCTCCGCCAGGGCACCGCCCGCCGCGAGGGTGCCGATGGGGTCGAGGCCGAGGTCGAGGTCGAGGCCCTTGAGGGTCTCGCCGCGGGCCTTGACCATGTCCTTGATCAGGAAGGCGGCCTCGGTCCCGCGTGCGCCCGCATCGAGACGGGTGGCGATCAGCGGCAGCATCACGTTGCCGAGCGCGGCGTCGAGGTCCGCGGCGTTGGTGGCGGTGAGGCCGTAGCCCCGCGCCGCGGGGGCGCCGGCGAAGACCAGGGTGAGGGCGTCGGCGCCGCCCTCGAGATCGGCCAGGGCGAGGGCGCTCGCCTGGTCGCCCTCCGGATGGTCGACCCGCTGGGCCACGCGCCACGGGCCGGGGGCCCGCACGGGCTGCGCCACCGGGGCCGCGGCGTCGTAGAGCGGTTCGATGCGGATGCCGTCGGCCGTCTTCGAGACGAGGCGCTTCTCGAAATCGCCGCCCTTCAGGACTCCGTCGACGAGGCCGAGCCAGCGCGCGCGGGTCGCGGGCGGGAACAGGTCGGCGAGGGGACGGTCTTCCATCGGGGCGGGCCTCCGCAGATGCTTGGCTTTGGCCAAGCGGCGTTGCGCCGGCCGCGCGCAGCCGGACATTCTGATCCGGAGAGCCCTTGCACGGGGCGGCGCGCGGACGCAATCGCCTCCCCGTCCTGTATTCTTTATCCCGTCCGATCCGGCGCTCGGGCGCTCCGCGTCAGCCGAAGATGATCAGGCCGGCAAAGCCCAGCGAGCCGACGATGATGCGCCACCAGGCGAACAGCCGGAACCCGTGGGAGGCGACGTAGTCGAGCACCGTCCGGACCACGATGAAGGCCGAGATGAAGGCGACGATGAAGCCGATGACGATCAGGCCGGTGTCATCCCGGGACAGGTTCTTGTAGTTGTCGAGCAGGTCCTTGGCGAAGGCGCCCGCCATGGTCGGGATCGCGAGGTAGAACGAGAATTCCGTGGCCGAGCGCTTGTCGGCGCCCATGAGCATCGCGCCCACGATGGTGGCGCCCGAGCGCGACACGCCCGGGATCATCGCGAGGCACTGGAACAGGCCGATCCTGAAATCCATCGGCAGGGTGAAGTCGAAGACGTCGCGCTTCTTCACCTCGAGGTCGGTCTCGTCGAGGACGAGGAGGACGATGCCGCCGGCCACCAGGGTCGCGCAGACGATCCAGGGATTGAAGAGGTAGTACTTGATGTACTTCGAGAAGAGGCCGCCGATGATCGCCGCCGGCAGGAAGGCCACCAGGATCCCGAGGACGAAGCGACGGGCCTTGGGGTCGTTGGGGAGCGCCAGGGTGATGCCGAGCAGCCGGCGGAAGTAGACGGCCAGGATCGCCAGGATCGCGCCGAGCTGAATCAGCACCTCGAAGGTGTTGTTCGGTGATTCGAACCCGATGAAGTGTCCGACGAGGAGCTGGTGCCCGGTCGAGGAAACCGGAATGAACTCGGTCGCGCCCTCCACCACGGCAAGCACGACCGCCTTCGCGATGCCCATCGCATCCATCATCTCAGCGCCTCGAGGGTTGGAGGTGTTTCGTGGGACCGGGCCGGTCCGGAGCGAGCGGTGCGGATCCACCTCGCGCGGCCTTCGCGGATCGAGCCTGATCCGTCAAGGTTGACGGATGGTTATCGCGTTCGCCGCAGGCATGTTAATGAGGCGGCAACCCTCGGGCCATAAGTGTGATCGCCGCCGACCATCCCCGCGGGGCACCGACGCGGCCCGTCCCCCGGCAAACCCTCCCCGTTCGAAACGGCCTCGATGGCGACGCTTTACCACTCTCCTTTCTGCCCGCACTCACGCTTCATCCGCCTGGTCCTGTCCGAGATGGGCATGGAGCCGACGCTGATGGAGGAGCGTGCCTGGGACCGGCGCGAGGCCTTCCTGCTGATCAATCCGGCCGGGACGACGCCGGTGCTGGTGGAGCAGAGCGGGCTCGCCGTGCCGGGGGCCGGGATCATCGCCGAGTATCTCGACGAGACCCGCGGGCTCGGCCTCAGCGGCCGGCGCCTCCTGCCCGAGACCACGGCGGCCCGGGTCGAGGTGCGCCGCCTCCTCGACTGGTTCCTGGTCAAGTTCAACGCCGAGGTGACCGAGTACCTCGTCACCGAGAAGATCTCGAAGCGCTTCATGACCAGCGCCAACGGCGGCGGCCCGCCGGACATGAACGCCATTCGCGCCGCGCGCACCAACGTGCGCTACCACATGAAGTATATCGGCTACCTGATGTCCCGCCGGAAATGGCTGGCGGGCGACCATCTGACCTATGCCGATCTTGCGGCGGCGGCCCACCTCTCCTGCGTGGACTATCTCGGCGACGTGCCATGGGACGAGGACGAGACGGCGAGGGACTGGTACGCGCGGGTGAAGTCCCGCCCGTGCTTCCGCACCCTGCTGGCCGACCGGGTGCCGGGCATGGCGCCGGCGGACCACTACGCGAACCTGGATTTTTGAACGCACCGGGGCCGCCGCAGGCACGCGCCGCGAGCCGGCCGTTGCACGAACACGCCGCGAGCCGGCCGTCGCAGGAACGCGCCGCGAGCCAGCCGTTGCAGGCAACTGCCGCACGCAAGACACCCCGAAAAATTCTCGCGGGCGCCGACCTGCGTCGCGCCGTGGAGGCGCGCGCCCGCCTCCTCGGCTTCGAGGCCGTCCGCGTCACCCGCCCGGACGCGGTTCCCGAGCTTCGGACCCGGCTGCCCGCCTGGCTCGCCGCCGACCACCACGGCGAGATGGACTGGATGGTGGAGCGGGCCGACCAGCGGGCCGATCCCGCCACCCTGTGGCCCGGTGTCCGCAGCATCGTCATGCTGGGCATGAATTACGGCCCGGAGGTCGATCCCCGCGCGGTCCTGGCGCGGCGGGACCGGGGCGCCATCGCGGCCTATGCCCAGCGGCGCGACTACCACGAGGTGGTCAAGGGCAAGCTGAAGGAGCTCGGCGGCTACCTCTCGGCCAAGGGCGACGTCCGCGTGAAGGTCTTCGTCGACACGGCGCCCGTGATGGAGAAGCCCCTGGCCGCCGCCGCCGGCCTCGGCTGGCAGGGCAAGCACACGGTCCTGATCTCGCGCGCCTTCGGGAACTGGCTGCTGCTGGGTGCGATCTACACCTCGGCCGAGCTGGAGCCCGACACGCCGGAGACCGACCATTGCGGCTCGTGCCGGCGCTGCCTCGACATCTGCCCGACGAACGCCTTCCCGGCACCCTACCAGCTCGATGCCCGCCGCTGCATCGCCTACCTCACCATCGAGCATGCCGGGCCGATCCCGACCGAGTTCCGCGCCGCCATCGGCAACCGGGTCTTCGGCTGCGACGATTGCCTGGCCGTCTGTCCCTGGAACAAGTTCGCGGCGGCGGCCGCAGAGGGCCGCATGGCCGCCCGGGCCGACCTCGCCGCACCGGCCCTGGCCGACCTCGCCGGCCTCGACGAGGCGGCCTTCCGGGTCCGCTTCGCCGGCACGCCCGTGAAGCGGACGGGCCGCGACCGCTTCCTGCGCAACGTCCTCATCGCCATCGGCAACTCCGGTGAGCCCGGCCTCGCCGCGGCCGCCGAGGCGAACCTGTCCGACCCGTCGGCCCTGGTGCGCGGCATGGCGGTCTGGGCCCTCGGCCGCCTCGTCGCCCGGCCCCGTCTGCAGGACCTTTTCAACGCCCGGGGTTTCGGCGAAACCGACGACGCCGTCCGGGCCGAGTGGCGGTGCGCCCTCGATCCCGCCGGCTCCGAGACGACAGGACACGCCGCCTCATGAACCTCTTCGTCTTCGGCCTGGGCTTCACCGCCCGGCGCTTCGTGGAGCGCGCCCGCAGCCGCTTCGACACGGTGCGCGCCACGGTCACCGATCCGGGGCGGACCGGACCGGGCGACATCGCCGAGATGCGGGCCTTCGGACCCGATTCGAACGACCCCCGCATCGCGGCCGACCTCGCCGATACGGACGTGCTCCTCGTCTCGGCCCCTCCGGTCCGCGACCTCGACACGACCCTCGGCGTATACCGCGACGCCATCGCCCGGAGCCGCATCGGCTGGATCGGCTATCTCTCGACCATCGGCGTCTACGGCGACCACGGGGGCGCCTGGATCGACGAGGACACCGCCCCCAGCCCGGTGAGCGGCCGCTCGCAAGGTCGCCTCGCCGTCGAGGCGGCCTGGCTGACCCTGGGCCGCGAGACCGGCAAGCCCGTCCAGGTGTTCCGCCTGTCGGGCATCTACGGCCCGGGCCGCAACCCGATCGTCAAGCTGCGCGACGGCAAATCGCAGCGGATTATCAAGCCGGGACAGGTGTTTAACCGCATCCACGTGGACGACATCGCCACGACGCTGCTGGCCTCGATCGACAAGCCCCGGAACGGCGCGGTCTACAACGTCACCGACGACGAACCCACGCCGCCGCAGGTGGTCACGGAGTACGCCGCCAAGCTCGCCGGCCTGCCGCTGCCGCCGGAGATCGATTTCGAGACCGCCGACCTCAGCCCGATGGCGCGCAGCTTCTACGGCGAGAACAAGCGGGTCCGGAACCGCCGCATCCGGGACGAGCTCGGCGTCGACCTCGCCTATCCGACCTACCGCGAAGGCCTCGCCGCCCTCACCGCCGATGCGCGGACGGCCTAGCGTCCCGGCCTGCCCCGTGGGCGCCCGGGTTCGGTCGCACCGGCCATCGCGACGGTTCGGCCCGCATCACCGGGGGACCACGCCGTGAGAGTGCTCCATTCCCTCCAGGCGATGCGGGGGCTCGCGGCGTGCCTAGTCGTCTACGCCCATGCCTTCGACCTCGCCAAGACCCTGAGTTCCGGGCCGGCCGTCCAGGCCCGCCTCGGCTACCTTGAGGATTTCGGGGCCATCGGCGTCGACGTCTTCTTCGTCATCAGCGGCGTCATCATCACGCTCACGGCGCAGCGCATCGTCGATCTGCCGTCCGCACATCGCTTCGCCCGGCGCCGCGTCCTGCGCGTCGTACCGTATTACTGGCTCCTCAGCGGTCTCGTCGTCGGCCTGACGCTCCTGTCCGGGCTGCCCGACGCGCGCCGAATTCCGGCGACGGTGCTGTTCTTCCCGTTCAGTGCGCGCGGCTTCGAGATGCCGTACCTGGCGGTCGGCTGGACGCTCTGTTTCGAGATGCTGTTCTATCTCTGCGTCTATCTCGCCCGGGCGTGGCTGTTCTGGACGCCGACGCTCCGGTTCTCCGTGGCGCTCATCCTCTTCGCCGGGCTCTTCGTGCTGGCGCGGCCCGAGCCCGTCACCCTGTTCCTCCTCAACCCGATCATCCTCGAGTTCGGCTTCGGCATCGGCCTCGCCCGGCTCTATCGGCGCGGTACCGTCGGGCGCGCGGAGGCCCGGTATCTCTTCGCCTTCGGTCTGATCGGCTTTGCCCTGAACCTGATCTTCGGCTTCGGTCAGGCCTCGGAGCTGGAATACACCGTCGCCCTCCCGGGGGCCGCCTACCGGGTGCTGGTCTTCGGCGTTCCGAGCGCCGCCGTGGTGGGCGGCCTGCTGCTCATGGAGGGGGCCGGCGTGCGGATCGGAACGGCGCTGGAGGGACTGGGGAACGCGTCCTACTCGATCTATCTCACGCACACGCTCACGTTCGAAGTCATCCGGGCTGCGGTGCCGCGGAACAGCCTGGCGCCCGACCTCGCCATCGCCCTGGCGCTGGTCCTCGGCGTCGCGCTCGGGTTCGTGGCCTACCACGTCCTCGAGCGGCCGCTCCTGCGGGCCCTCGGGAGCCTTCCTGCCCCCGCCGGTCAGGGCCGTTCGGGGCCTGCCGCCACCGGGACGGCGAGCCCCTGAACGGAAGGACCGTCAGGCCGCCCTGCGGTTTGCCGCCGGCCCGAAATGGTCGCGGTAGCGTTCCGCGATGGCCGAGACGGGCAGCACCACGAAGACGTCCGTGGTGCCGAACTGGTGGTCCACCACGGCCCCGTCGCCGAAGGTGGCACCGACGCGCAGGTATCCCTTGATCAGCGGCGGCAGCGCTTGGAGCGCCGCCTTGGGATCCACGGCCTCGCGGGCGAGGCGGTCCATGGCGACATAGCGCTCGGGCAGGGCGCGGGCGCACCAGCCCTCCGCCGCCCGGGCATGGTGGTGCAGGAAGCTCAGGGGGAGGGCGAGACGGTCGGGGTCGGTCCCTTCCAGGCTGGCGCAGCCCAGCATGGCGTCGATGCGGTGATGCTGCACATAGGCCCAGATCCCGGCCCAGAGCAGCTCCACCGTCCGCTTCGTCCGATAGGGCTTCAGCACGCAGGAGCGCCCGAGCTCGAGGAAGCGCGCGCCCGGGTTGGCCGCCATCATCGGGGCGATGTCGTACTCGCCCGCGGTGTAGAAGCCGAAGTGACGGTCGGCCGCCTCCTGGCGCAGGAGGCGGTAGGTGCCGACCACCTTCGGCCGGGCCCGGCGGAAGGGCTTTGTGGCGAAGGGCGTCGTGTCCACGGCCGCATGGTCGATGACGAGGAGGTGGTCGCAGACCGCGTCGTAATCGTCGATGTCCCGGCGCGACAGTATCGCGAGGCCGCTCGGGACCGCCGACATCTCCTCGTAGAACACCCCGTAGCGCAGCCGCTGCGCCCGCCGAATTTCCGAGACGGTGGTGGCGAGACGGACCTCCAGGGTGCCGATCCGGCCCAGGGTCGCAGGGAGGCCCGGAGCCGCCAGGGGCTTCTTGAGGCGGGGCTTGAATCGGATCGGCGCCGCCCCGGGGGGGAGCAGCAGGCCGCGGGGATGGAGGGCCGGAAGGCCGGCACGGCCCGCCTCGGCGGTGCGCTGCTTCAGCCGGGCAAAGGGGGCGTGCACATGCGCCTCCCAGCCATTGAGCCACGCCGTGGAGGCATCGCGCGCGAAGTTCGGAACCATCGTCCAATCCGCCCTGTCGGGACACCGAGGCGGCTCCGCGGGAGCCCCTGGCCTCGTGCCTTCGGGAGGTCACAACATCACGAAGCCCACACGCTTTTATGACACAGATTGCCGTTTAGCCAGAGAGGTTTGCGACGGGATGAGCCCGACCCTCGGCGACGGCCCGGTGGGTAGTCGCCGAAGGATCAGGCCCGCCGATCGCAGACGAACGGGCTCAGACGAACTGGTTCAGACCCGGGATCGAACCGACGATCGGTCCCATCACGTCCTCGCCGGCCTTCTCGCGGCCGTAGGCGAACAGCTCCTGGCCGAGGGGCTGCATCTGGCCCATCGGCACGCCGGCCGACATCAGCTTCTGGCCGAGAGCCATGACGCCGCCGCCACCCATCATGCCGCCGAGCATGCCCATCAGGCCGCCGCCGCCCTCGCCGGCGTTGGCTTCGGCGATCGTGGCCTCGGATCCCGGCAGGGCGCTGAGCAGCTGGCTCACCTCGGTGGCGGGCCCCTCCTTCTGCAGGAAGGCCAGGATATGGCCGATGGCGGTCTGGGCCGTGGCGGCATCGAGGCCGGTCCGGTTCGTCACACGGGCGATCAACTCTTCCATCTCAAACGGGCTCCTGGGTGGCCGGCTCTTCCACGCGGCCGGGATTGCTACGCGGTCGGGATGTTGTCCTTCCGGCCTCATCGCCCCGAAATCAAGGCCGGCCCGCGAAGCGCTGGAAAATGCCGCGGCCGCAGCCCATAACCGGCACGGTCGATGCCGCCGCGCCTAGGCCGGCGAAGAGGAGCGGACGGTCATGCAGGACGACGGCACGATCCTGGTGGGCAAGGCGCCGCTGAAGGACGGCACCCTGAAGTCCGAGGGTCTGACCCTCCGGCTCGCCAATCGCCACGGCCTGGTGGCGGGGGCCACCGGCACCGGTAAGACCGTGACCCTGCAGGTCATGGCCGAGGGGTTCTCCAACGCCGGCGTTCCCGTCTTCGCTGCGGACATCAAGGGAGATCTTTCGGGCCTCGCTGCGGCCGGGGAATCGAAGCCGGTTTTCGTCAAGCGCGCCGCGGAACTGGGGATTTCCTACGAGCCCGACCGGTTCCCGACGGTGTTCTGGGACCTGTTCGGAGACCAGGGCCATCCGATCCGCTGCACCGTCATCGAGATGGGGCCGCTGCTGCTCGCACGCTTGCTGGAGCTCAACGACACCCAGGAAGGCGTCCTGAACATCGCGTTCCGGGTCGCCGACGACAACAAGTGGCCGGTCCTCGACCTCAAGGACCTGCGAGCCCTGCTCCTCTACCTCACCGAGAACCTGAAGGCGGTCTCGGGCCAGTACGGCAACGTCTCGGCGGCCTCCGTGGGCGCGATCCAGCGCCAGCTCCTGATGCTTGAGAACCAGGGGGCGGACCGCTTTTTCGGGGAGCCTGCCCTCGACCTCAACGACTTCATGCGGGTGGACCGCGAGGGCCGGGGCATCGTGAACATCCTGGCCGCCGACAAGCTGATGCAGCGGCCCCGGCTCTACGCCTCGTTCCTGCTCTGGATGCTCTCCGAGCTTTTCGAGCAGCTTCCCGAGGTCGGCGACCTCGACAAGCCGAAGCTGGTGTTCTTCTTCGACGAGGCGCACCTCCTGTTCGACGACGCTCCGAAGGCGCTCCTCGATGCGGTGGAGCAGGTGGTGCGCCTGATCCGCTCGAAGGGCGTCGGCGTCTACTTCGTGACGCAGAACCCCCTCGACGTGCCGGAATCGGTCCTCGGCCAGCTCGGCAACCGGGTGCAGCATGCCCTGCGCGCCTTCACGCCCCGCGATCAGCGCGCCGTGAAGGCCGCGGCCGAGACGTTCCGCCAGAATCCCGGCTTCGACGTCGCCGAGGCCATCACCGAGCTCGGCGTCGGCGAGGCCCTCGTCTCGTTCCTGGAGGCGAAGGGCACGCCCTCGGTCGTTGAGCGCGCCTTGATCGCCCCGCCCCAGGGTCGCGTCGGCCCGATCACCCCGGCCGAGCGGGCCGAGCTCATGGCGAAGAGCCCCGTGCGCGGCAAGTACGACCAGTCGGTCGACAACGAGAGCGCCTACGAGATGCTGGCTGCCCGCAAGGGCCTCGACGGAGGGCCGGGCGGGGCCGAGCCCGCGGAAGGGGGCTTGGGTGGAATGCTCGGCGGCTGGCTCGGGGGTGTTCTCGGCAGCAAGCCGGCCGGCAAGAGCGGCCGCCGGCCGGCCCCCGGCCTCGCTGAGCAGGTCCTTGGCAACGCCGCCCGCTCGATGGCCCGCAAGGTTGGGACCGAGGTGGGGAACGCGATCCTGCGGAACGTGCTGGGCGGCCTGACGAAGCGGTAGGTCGTCGGTGCCGACGCTCGGGCGCCCGCATTGACAAATCACCCTGTCCCCGCCTATCCACCGCCTCTCGCGCGGCTTCCTCGACGAAGTCCGCGCGTTTCGCGTTCGCGCTCGGCCCAGGCAGCAAGCCCCGATCCGGTGTCGCGGATGACCTGAACAAGAAGACGGTCCAGGCTCGCCTCGCGGTGAGCGGGAGACCGGCAGAGAACACGAAGAGAGAACGATGTTCGCAGTCATCAAGACGGGCGGCAAGCAGTATCGCGTTGCCGCCAACGACACCATCACGATCGCCACCCTCGAGGGTGAGGCCGGTTCGGCCGTCACCTTCGGTGACGTGCTCCTGTTCACGAACGGCGAAGGCGCCACCCAGGTCGGCGCGCCGCTGCTCTCGGGCATCAGCGTCACCGGCGAGATCGTCAGCCACGGCCGCGACGCGAAGGTCATCGCCTTCAAGAAGCGCCGCCGTCAGAACTCGCGCCGCAAGCGGGGCCACCGCCAGCACCACACGGTGGTCCGCATCACCGGCATCAGCGCCTGACGATCCGACCTGAGATCCAAAGATTCGGAGTAATTCCCCATGGCCCATAAAAAAGCAGGCGGCTCGTCCCGCAACGGTCGCGACTCGGCCGGTCAGCGCCTCGGCGTGAAGAAGTTCGGTTCCGAGGCCGTGATTCCGGGCAACATCATCGTGCGCCAGCGGGGCACCAAGTGGCACCCCGGCACCAATGTCGGCATCGGCACGGATCATACCCTGTTCGCCAAGGTTGCCGGCCGGGTGCTGTTCGAGACGAAGCGCGGCCGCGCCTTCGTCACCGTCGTGCCGATGCAGGAAGCTGCCGAGTAAGGCGCCGAACCAGGGCCTTCCGCGAGGCGGGCCCGACCACCAGATGATCCCGGGGAAGATGGGAAACCGTCTTCCCCGTTGTCGTTTCTCCCCTCGACGTTTCGGTGGCACGCTCGCGCCCCGAGAGCCAACCTGACCTGAGTCCGCCCGTGAAATTCCTCGACGAAGCCAAGGTCTATGTCCGCTCCGGCGACGGTGGCGCCGGCTGCGTGGCCTTCCGCCGTGAAAAGTTCATCGAGTTCGGCGGACCGAACGGCGGCGACGGCGGTCGCGGCGGCGACGTCTGGGTGGAGTGCGTCGACGGCCTCAACACCCTGATCGACTACCGCTACCAGCAGCACTTCAAGGCCAAGAAGGGCGAGCACGGCATGGGCTCGAACCGCCACGGGGCCAATGGCGCCGACGTGGTGCTGAAGGTGCCGGCCGGCACCGAGATCCTGGCCGAGGACGGCGAAACCCTGATCGCCGACATGACCCATGTCGGCCAGCGCGTGCGCCTCGCCAAGGGTGGCAACGGCGGCTTCGGCAACGCCTATTTTACGACCTCGACCAACCGGGCTCCGAAGCACGCGAACCCGGGCCTGGAAGGCCACGAGCAGTGGGTCTGGCTGCGCCTGAAGCTCATCGCCGATGCGGGACTGGTCGGGCTGCCGAATGCCGGCAAGTCGACCTTCCTCGCCACGGTAACGGCGGCCAAGCCCAAGATCGCCGATTACCCCTTCACGACGTTGCACCCGGGCCTCGGCGTGGTGCGCTCCGACGAGCGCGAGTTCGTCCTCGCCGACATCCCAGGCCTGATCGAGGGCGCGCATGACGGTGTCGGCCTCGGCGACAAGTTCCTTGCCCACGTGGAGCGCTGCCGGGTGCTGCTGCACCTCGTCGAGGCCACCAATGAACATGCGGGCCAGACCTACAAGCTCGTCCGGCGTGAGCTCGAAGCCTACGGCCACGGCCTCGACGAGAAGCCTGAGATCGTGGCGCTCTCGAAGGCAGACGTCGTCGATCCGGACGTGCTCAAGGAGCAGGTCGCCCGCCTCAAGCGCGCGTCCAAGAAGAAGCCCCTCATTCTGTCCTCGGCCACGGGCCTCGGCGTGCAGGACGCCCTGCGGGCGCTGGCCCGGGAGATGGATGCCGCCAAGCTCGCCGAAGCCGAGGCGCGACCGGCAGAGGCGTGGCAGCCCTGAGGAGGGGAAGCCAGGTCTTGTGCGGTGGCCAACCGGTCGTCACAAGCGCTCCATCGCCCTCTCGCCGATGCTGCCGATGACCTCCGACGTTCAGCCCCCGAACCTCCAAGACTTCCGTCGCATCGTCATCAAGGTCGGTTCGGCCCTCCTGGTCGACCGGACGCGTGGGCGCCTGCGCCATGCTTGGCTGAGTGCGCTCGCCGAGGACATCGCCGACCTTCATGCCAGCGGTGCCGACGTCCTCGTCGTCTCCTCCGGGGCCATCGCCCTGGGACGCACGGTGCTCGGCTACCCGCCCGGGACCTTGCGCCTGGAGGAGAGCCAGGCGGCGGCGGCCGTCGGGCAGATCGCCCTCGCGCGCCACTGGTCGGAAGCGTTGGGGCATCACGGCATCGCCGCCGGCCAGATCCTGGTTACGCCCCAGGACACGGAGGAGCGCCGGCGCTACCTCAATGCGCGCGCCACGGTGCTGAAGCTCCTCGAGGTGCGGGCCGTGCCCGTCGTCAATGAGAACGATACGGTGGCCACCAGCGAGATCCGCTACGGCGACAACGATCGCCTGGCCGCCCGCGTCGCCACGATGATCGGGGCCGACGTGCTCGTACTGTTCTCCGACATCGATGGCCTCTACACAGCGCCGCCGCACACCGACCCGGAGGCGCGCCACCTGCCCCTGATCGAGCGGATCACTCCCGAGATCGAGGCCATGGCGGGTGGGCCGGCCTCGGAGCTTTCCCGCGGCGGCATGCGCACCAAGGTCGAGGCGGCCAAGATCGCCGCGAGCGGCGGCACCCACATGATCATCGCCGACGGGCGCGAGAAGAATCCCCTGCGCAGCATTCTCCGGGGTGGGCGCTGCAGCTGGTTCCTGTCCGGCTCGAACCCCGTCACCGCGCGCAAGAGCTGGATCGCCGGCTCCCTGGAGCCGCGCGGCATTCTCACGGTCGATGCCGGCGCGGCGCGAGCCCTCCAGGGCGGCGCGAGCCTGTTGCCGGTGGGCGTCACGAAGGTCCAGGGCGGCTTCGGGCGCGGTGACGCGGTGGTGATCCGCGACGAGGCCGGGCGCATTCTCGGACGTGGGCTCGTAGCCTATGACAGCGATCAGGCCCTGCGCATCATCGGGCGGCCGAGCCGCGAGATCGCGGACCTCCTCACCCATCCGGGTCGGGCCGAGATGGTGCACCGCGACGACCTCGCCATGGTGGGGGAATAGCAGCTCTGTCAGCGGCAATGCTTGTTTTGACGGTATCCGGCATGGCATGACGAGCGGGAACACATGGCGGCCGCGCCCCTTTCCGCGACGGTCGCGAGGATGAAGGCCGTGCCCGTTCTGAACCTGCGAACCGATTTTGCGCCGCCCGGCGATCTCTCCGAGGAGATGAACGCCATCGGCCGTCGCGCCCGCGCCGCCGCCCGCCAGATCGCCCTCGCGCCAGCCCAGACCAAGGACACGGCCCTGCGGCTGATCTCCGAGCGCCTGCGCGCCGAGCGAGACGTCATCCTGGCCGAGAACGCCCTCGATGTGGAAGCGGCTCGTGCCGCCGGCCAGACGCAGGCGCTCATCGACCGCCTCACCCTTGATGCGGGCCGCCTGAACGGCATCGCGGATGCGGTGGCCAAGATCGGTGCGCTGCCCGATCCCGTCGGCCGGCAGGTCGCGGCCTTCGAGCGGCCCAACGGCCTGCTCATCGAGCGCATCGCCGTCCCCCTCGGCGTGATCGGCGTCATCTTCGAGAGCCGGCCCAACGTCACTGCCGATGCCGGTGCGCTCTGCCTGAAAGCCGGCAACGCCGCGATCCTGCGGGCAGGCTCGGACAGCCATCGCTCCGCCATGGCCATCGCCCGCGTCATGCGCGCCGGGCTGGAGGCTGCCGGCCTGCCCGCCGACGCCATCCAGATCGTACCGACCCGCGACCGGGCCGCGGTGGGAGCGATGCTCACCGGTCTCGACGGGGGTATCGACGTCATCGTGCCCCGCGGCGGGCGTGGGCTGGTGGAACGCGTGCAGGTGGAGGCCCGGGTTCCGGTCTTCGCCCATCTCGATGGGATCTGCCACGTCTACGTGGCGGCCGGTGCCGACCTCGACATGGCCCGCACCGTCCTGCTCAACAGCAAGATGCGCCGCACCGGCATCTGTGGGGCTGCCGAAACCCTGCTCGTCGACCGCGCTTGTGCCGACACACACCTGGCCCCCCTCGTCACCGCTCTGCTGGACGCCGGCTGTGCGGTGCGCGGTGACGCCGCCGTCCAGGCGGTCGACGACCGGGTCACGGCCGCCATCGAGGCGGACTGGCGCACCGAGTACCTCGACGCCATTATCTCGGTGCGCGTGGTCGACGGCCTCGACGCTGCAATCGAGCACATCGAGACCAACGGCTCGCACCACACCGACGCGATCATCACTGACGATATCGCCGAGGCCACGCGCTTCCTCGCCGAAGTCGATTCGGCGATCGTGACCCACAACGCCTCGACCCAATTCGCCGATGGCGGCGAGTTCGGCTTCGGGGCCGAGATCGGAATCGCGACCGGACGGATGCACGCACGTGGGCCGGTGGGCGTCGAGCAGCTGACGACCTTCAAGTACCGCGTTCACGGGAACGGGCAGACGCGTCCTTGACGCGGCCACGTCCGACCCGACTCGGCCCCGATGCGCTTTGACGCGTCGGGGCCGGCGCACCTGCCCCCCGTGACGCCGGGCCTGCGCATCGGCCTCTACGGCGGCTCGTTCAACCCGGCCCATCTGGGGCACCGGCATGTCAGCCTCGTTGCCCTGAGGCGCCTCCGACTCGACCGCCTCTGGTGGATGGTGACACCGGGCAATCCGCTGAAGGACCGCGGGCAGCTCGCGGCCATCGACCGGCGGGTCGCTCGCGCTGACCGCGTCGCCGACCATCCGCGCATCGACGTCACCGATTTCGAATCACGGATCGGCGCGCGCTACACCCGTCAGACCCTGCGCTTCCTCACCCGTCGCTATCCCTCGGTGCGCTTCGTCTGGATCATGGGGGCGGACAGCCTCGCGACATTTCATCGCTGGCAGGGATTTTCCGAGATCGCCCACCTGATGCCGATCGCGATCGTCGACCGGCCGGGCTTCACGCTGAAGGCCCCAGCCGCTCGCGCCGCTCAGGCCCTAGCGCGCTGGCGCATACCCGAAGCGGATGCGCCTACCCTGGCCGATCGGGCCGCCCCGGCCTGGATGTTCCTGCACGGGCCGCGCTCGACCCTCTCGTCGACGGCTCTGCGGGCCAGGGCGGAGAGCGATGCATAGGCCGGTCATGGAAAAGGCAAGAGCCACGTTCCACTTTATCCTCATACAGGGTACGATCACGGGATGACGATGGCGATTGCAGGAACCCAGACACTGAACGACGCGGTTCATACCGGAGCCTTAGGCTCTGACGACTCCACCAACCGGAAGATCAATGATCTCCGGAGCCTGGCTCTCGATTGCCTCGAGGACATGAAGGCCGAAGAGACGATCGAGATCGATCTGATGGGCCGGACCTCCCTGGCCGACACCATGATCATCACCTCGGGCCGCTCCCAGCGCCATGTCGGCGCCATCGCCGACCGAGTCCTTCAGGAAATGAAATCGAAAGGGCTCGGTACCGCCCGCGTCGAGGGTCTGCCGGCCTGCGACTGGGTGCTCATCGATGCCGGTGACATCATCCTGCACATCTTCCGGCCGGAGGTGCGCGGTTTCTACAATCTTGAGAAAATGTGGGGCGCCGATCGTCCGACCAGCGATCGTCCCCTCTCCGTCGTCGCCGAGTGAGCGCCGGCACCGCTTCGTGCGCCTTCTCGTGGCGGCAGTCGGCCGCCTGAAGCCTGGACCCGAGCGCGACCTCGCCGTCCGTTACCGTGAGCGGGCCGCGCAGCTCGGGCGCGGCCTCGGCTTCACAGCCTGCGACATTGCCGAGATCCCCGAAAGCCGAGCCCGCCGCGCGCCGGACCGCGCCGCCGAGGAGGGGGCTGCAATCCTGGCTCACGCGGCCGCTGGCGCGGTGCTGGCCGTCTATGACGAGCGCGGCCGCGCCGATCTCACGAGCGAGACCATTGCGACGCGCATCGGAGGCTGGCGCGATGCGGGTCGCTCCGTCCTCGTCCTCGCCATCGGGGGCGCCGACGGCCTTGACGCCGTGGTGCGAGATCGCTCTGAGCTCGCCCTGTCCTTCGGAGCCGCCACCTTGCCGCACGGGCTTGTGCGCGTCCTCGCCCTGGAGCAGGTGTATCGCACGCTGACGATCCTTGCCGGCCACCCGTACCACCGCGGAAACCTCGACGAGCGATGAACCCGGCCACGCGACGCAGGCGAGACGGCATGAGGGGCGGCCTGCTGGCGCTCGTCCTTCTGACGCCATCGTTCCTCGCCGCGCCGGCCGCGCTCCGAGCCGAGGAACCGGCAACGCCGGAAGCGGTCCAGAAGGCACTCGAGGAGAAGACCCGCCGGGCGGAGAACCTCAAGCGCATCGAGGACGCCCTGGCTGCCAGCACCGGGACCCGCGCCAAGTACGAGGCGGAGATCGCCAGTATCGGCGGCGATCGGGCCAAATTGAACACCGCGCTTCTCGACGCCACGCGCCAGGCGCAGGCCACCGAGGTTCGAATGAGCCGGCTGGAGGAACGTCTGAAGACGCTTGGTGCCAGTGAGGCCGCCCTGCGCCGCTCGCTGGATTCCCGCCGCGGCGTCATTGCGGAGATCCTGGCCGCCCTGCAGCGGATGGGGCGGCGGCCGCCCCCCGCCGTGTTGGTGCGGCCAGAGGACGTGCTCGCGGTGATCCGTACCTCGATGCTGCTTGGAGCCGTGGTGCCCGAACTGCGCGGCGAGGCGGAGACTCTTGCCGCAGACCTCTCGGAACTCGTGCGCCTCAAGGGCCTCATCGCCGCCGATCGCGAAGGATTGACCAACGATCTCGCGGGCTGGGCCCGCGAGCAGCAGCGCTTGAACGCCCTCATCGCCGCGCGCCGCACCCGTCAGGCCGAGGTCGAGAGCGGCCTCGCAGCCGAGCGGACCCGCACGGCCGAACTGTCGGTGCAGGCCCGCAGCCTCAAGGATCTTCTCGACCGGATGGAGGGGGAGGTCGCCTCCGCCCGCCGGGCTGCGGAGGAGGCCAGGGCCGCCGAGACGCGGGAGGCCCGTGCGACGCAGGAGCGCTTCGCCGCCGCCGGGGCCCGAGATCCCGCCCGGCTTTCCCCGAAAGTGCGCTTCGTCGACACCCGTGGCGACCTGCCACGTCCGGTCAGCGGAGCACTCCTGCGCAGCTTCAACCAGCCTGATGGGAACGGCGGCACCACCCGCGGCATATCGCTCGCGACCCGCCCGAAGGCCGTGGTTTCGTCACCGGCCGATGGCTGGGTGTCCTTCGCGGGGCAGTTCCGCTCGTACGGGCGACTCTTGATCATCAACGCCGGCGATGGCTACTATCTCTTGTTGGCCGGGATGGACCAGATCAACGTCGAAGTCGGCCAGTTCGTGCTCGCGGGCGAGCCGGTGGCGGCGATGGGGGAGGGCGGTACCGGCACCGATGCGGCGGCCGCAGACCGCGGCGATCCGGTCCTGTACGTAGAGTTCCGAAAAGACGGCGGCTCCATCGATCCGGAGCCTTGGTGGGCGAAAAGCCCCAGCGAGAAGGTTCGCGGATAATGCGCAAGGTTTCCCTCGTTCTGCTCGGCGCGTTCGTCGGCGTCGGGTCCTCCATGGTGGCGACCCAGACCCGCCTGCTCTCGGGGACGAGCGCGGTCGCGGCCTCCGCCGAGACCTACCGCCAGCTCAGCCTGTTCGGCGACGTGTTCGAGAAGGTGCGCACCGATTACGTCGAGAAGCCCGACGAGGCGAAGCTGATCGAGGCGGCCGTCAACGGCATGCTGACCTCGCTCGATCCGCATTCGAGCTACATGGATGCCAAGAGCTTCCGCGACATGCAGGTTCAGACCCGCGGCGAGTTCGGCGGCCTCGGCATCGAGGTTACGATGGAGGACGGCCTGATCAAAGTCGTCACTCCGATCGACGACACGCCCGCCTCGAAGGCCGGCATCCTCACCAACGACATCATCACCCAGATCGACGAGGATCAGGTCCAGGGCCTGACCCTGAACCAGGCCGTGGACAAGATGCGGGGCCCGGTGAATTCGCCGGTCAAGCTGAAGATCAGCCGCAAGGAGTCGAAGGACCCGATCGAGGTCACGCTCAACCGCGACGTGATCAAGATCAAGCCCGTGCGTTCCCGCGCCGAGGGTGGCGACGTCGGCTACATTCGCCTGACCCAGTTCAACGAGCAGACCTTCGACGGCCTGCGTGCGGCGATCGACAAGCTGAACACCGATATCGGCGCCGATAAGCTCAAGGGCTACGTGCTGGATCTCCGCAACAATCCGGGTGGCCTCCTCGATCAGGCCGTGATGGTTTCGGACGCCTTCCTCGACCGGGGCGAGATCGTCTCCACGCGCGGACGCAACCCGGACGAGACGCAGCGCTTCTCGGCCAAGGCCGGCGACCTGACCAAGGGCAAGCCGATCGTCGTGCTGGTGAACGGCGGCTCGGCCTCGGCCTCCGAGATCGTGGCTGGCGCCCTGCAGGATCACAAGCGCGCCACGGTGCTCGGCACGCGCTCGTTCGGCAAGGGCTCGGTGCAGTCGATCATCCCCCTGGGCGGCAGCGGCGCCCTGCGCCTGACCACGGCGCGCTACTACACGCCGTCGGGCCGCTCCATCCAGGCCAAGGGCATCGAGCCGGACCAGGAGGTCCTGCAGGAGGTACCGGACGAGCTGAAGGGGAAGGACGAGACCAAGGGTGAGGCCGGCCTGAAGGGGCATCTCAAGCAGAAGGACGTCGAGGAGCGCGGCGGTTCGTCCGCCTACGTCCCGCCGGATCCGGCCAAGGACAAGCAGCTCATCGCCGCCTTCGACTTCCTGCGCGGTATCCAGAAGGGCGCAGCCAACACGCCGAAGGTCGCCGTCCCGAACTGAACACGATCCGCCTCGCCTTAGCGAAGCGTTAACCATGACGGCCCCCAATGTTGGTTCAGGACCGACGCTGGGGGCCGTCGCCGTTTCGGCCAGTCCCTCTGCGAGCCCCGGTCCAGGAGCCTGGGGAAGCGGCTGCGCGTGGCCACCGACGATATCCTGACCCGTCCGCTCGGCGGCAAGCCGACCGCCGGCCAGCGTCTGCGGGCCCTGCGGCAGGCGCGCGTGACCGCCCCGATGGTGCTCGGCGGTCTCGTGGCGGGCCTCGTCCTCGGTGCCAGTATCCTCGTCGTGGCAGGTGACCCCGAGGGCGGCGAGCCCAGCGCGGTGGCGGTGATCGCGCTCCGCGAGCCGGTCGCCCCGGAGCCGACGACACAGGCGCCGAAGCCAGAGGCGGTGAAATCCGGTCCGAGCAGCGCCAGCGACGTCGAGACCGCCTCCGGCGTTATCGTCGTTCGCCCGACCGGCACGGCCGCCCCCACCGATGCCGTGGTCATCCAGGTTCCGTCCGCGGCCGCCGTGAAGCTGAGCACCGCTCCGGATCCGCGGCTTGTCGAACGCGGTCGCCACGGCAACATCCCCCGCCTCGGCGACGGGCGCCTGCGCGCCCTCGACGTCTATGCGCGGCCGGATGCCGGCGGTTCCGGGCCCCGCATCGCCATTCTGCTCTCGGGCCTCGGGATCGGCCAGGCGGCCACCGCCAGCGCGATCACCCGCCTGCCCCCCGCGATCAGCCTCGGCTTCGCACCCTACGGCACCGACCTCGAGCGGACCGTCGCCCGGGCTCGCGAGGCCGGGCACGAGGCCCTGCTCCAGGTGCCCATGGAGCCCTTCGACTATCCCGACAGCGATCCCGGTCCTCAGACGCTCCTGACCAGCTCGCGCCCTCCGGAGAATCTGGATCGCCTGAGTTGGGTCATGAGTCGGTTCTCGGGCTTCGTCGGTCTCGTCAACTACATGGGCGCGAAGCTCACCAGCGATCCGGGCGCCCTGGAGCCGGTGCTGCGTGAGATCGGAGCCCGCGGCCTGGGTTTCGTCGATGACGGAACCTCGCCGCGCTCGGTTGCCCCCGCATTGGCCGCCAAGGCCAAGGTACCCGTCGCCCGAGCCGAGATCGTCCTCGACGCCCTGCCGCGGCCCGAGGCGATCGACCGGGAACTGGCTCGGCTCGAAGCGCAGGCCCAACAGAAGGGTTTCGCCTTCGGCTCCGCTTCGGCCCTGCCGATGAGCATCGACCGAATCGCCCGCTGGGCCGCCGAGGTGGAGGCGCGCGGCATTCGTCTCGTTCCGGTCAGTGTCGCCCTGCGCGGAAGCGGGCCGAACCCCCGGCTCACCAGCGCCAAGCCCTGACACGGCTCGCTCGACGGCTCGTGCCTGACAGGCCGGCCCGGAATTGCGCTGCGGCGCCGTTTCGTGCGTTGCGGCACATCCCCCGCCTGCCTATGGTCGCCGCCATGACCGCATCCCCGATCACCGACGGCGCCGACCTTCCCTACCGTTCCTGCGTCGGCATCACGTTGATCTCGCGCACAGGTCTCGTCTTCATCGGGCGGCGGCGGGCTGATGCCGGGCCGGAGCACGTGTCTGACGGACGGGCCTGGCAGATGCCCCAGGGCGGGATCGACGACGGCGAGGATCCGGAAACGGCCGCCCTGCGCGAGCTCTATGAGGAGACCAACGTCGCGGCCGGCTCGGTGGTGCGGCTCGGCGAGACCCCGGGATGGCTCTCCTACGACCTGCCCCCGGAGGTCCTGAAGCAGGCCTGGAAGGGGCGTTACCGCGGCCAGACGCAGAAGTGGTTCGCCTTCGGCTTCCTCGGTTCAGACGACGAGATCGATGTCGCCACGCCCGGCAACGGCGCCTTCAAGTCCGAATTCGATGCCTGGCGCTGGGAGCCGATGGCCGGATTGCCGGACCTGATCGTACCCTTCAAGCGGCCCGTCTACGAGGGCGTGGTCGATGCCTTCTCCGGGCTGACGACCTGGCGCGTTCCCACGTGACGGCCTGACGCCCGATGCGGTGGTGGTCGATCCCGATCCTGTTGGTGCTCGGCTGGTTCGCGTACACGCTGACGCCGCTCTGGGCACTCTATGACATCGCTCGCGCGGTCCAGGCGCACGATACCGACTACATCGCGCAGCACGTCAATTTCCGATCCCTGCGCCTCTCGGTGATCCGCCAGGCCGCCGCGGCGGCCCAGACGCGTGATCCCGCTGCGCCCGATGCGGAGCCCAGGGAGCGCCAGCGCATCGCCGAGGCCGCCGCAGCTCTCGCGATCCCGATCGCCGAGGCCCTGGTGACGCCCCGGACCGTCGTCGACCTCCTCGACGACGGATGGCCGCAATCGGTGGAGCTCGGCCGCGACGCGCCCGAGGAGAAAGCGACCGGCGGGGGCCTCCGGATCGACTCCTTTCGCCGGCTGATCCCCTTCTATCTCGCTTCCGAGATGCGGGGCTTTCGCACCGTGGTCGTCGGCGTGCCGCCGGAGGCGGGCCGGGACCGTCGTCTGCGGATCCGCCTGCGCCTGCGCGCCTGGACTTGGCGCATCGTCGATATCGAGCTGAACGACGAGCTGCGCGAGCGCATCGCCCAGGCCTTTGCGCGCACCGGCGCGAAAGCGCGCTGAGGCCGCCGCGGCGGCTAGTCCTCGTCCTCCGCGCCGCGGTTGGTGAACCTGGCGTTGCCGAGGCCCGTGCCGATGGTGAGCACACCCCATCGCGTCACGTCCGTCCGGTGCGGAACCTCGCTGAGGCCCTGCACCACGGCGTCGTTGTGCATGACCACCATGGCCGGGTGTTCGCCGATCCGGGGAATCGCGGCCGTCACACGCTCGGCAAGGTTGAAGTCGCGGCCCTCCCAGTTGCCGGGCAGGTTCTGGCCCCCGCGATCGATCGTGCCGTCGGCCTCGATCATGCCGGGGCAGCCGATGCCGATGAAGGGCGCGAGGGTGAGGTTGGCGCGGTCCGCTCGGCGGATCAGGTCGTTGAGCATGCCCACGAGGCGCTCGACCGCTTCGTCGCGGCTCGGCATCGGATCCTCGTCGCAATGGCGCCAGATCTCTGAGCGCCAGACCTCGCTGCGCGAGAGGTCGGCAGCCTTCCTGAGGTTCGTGACCACGACGCCTGCGCGAATGTTGCTGCCGCCGATATCGACGGCCAGCAGGCTGTCGTAGCCGGAGAACATCCAGGACGGCGCCAGGTGCACGGCGCCGATCAGGCCGCCCTCGTCGGGATGGTGCCGGATCGGTTCGAGGGTGATGTCGAGGCCCCCGGCGCGCAGCAGGAAGCCTGCCCGCGCGACCGCGAGGCGTCCGGCCCGGCTGTCGCTGAAGCCACCGCCCACCACGATCGCCTGCGTGCCCTCCCAGCCATCCTGGCCGAGGAAGAGGCGGGCCACACGGGCCAGCTCCTGCGCGAAGTCCTCGATCGCGCTGAACACCACGCCCGCGGCGAGGGGATCCTCGCCGAGCAGGATCTGGTCGATGCGACGCTTCGAGAAATCGCAGCTCGCCTTTTCGCCCAGCGGATCGGCGCCGAGGGCACGCAGGCGCTCCCGGCACGCTTCCAGCATCTCGCGAAACGCAGACTTCGAAACCCGGTCGCCGATGAAGCCTTCGCCGTCCTTCAGCTCGATGTTGTAGTCGTCGACCACCACCGACGGCAGCCGTTGTGCCGCGTGCGCGATGCCCGCCTCGCGGATCTGAGTGTCCTTCGCCATGCCGTTTCGCTTACCCCTCGTCGTGTCGTTCCGCGCAGCTCAACGCACCGCGCATTCATTTGGGCTTGGCGGTTTCGGCCGGGGTCGGCGCTTTCGGCTCGCGGGCCTCCATCAGGTCCTCGGCTTTGTCCTCGTCGGTATCGCCGCCGCGCTCGATCGTTTTCTCGGGGTTCGCGGCGAGGGCCCGCACGATCTCGACCAGGCGCTCGCACTCGGTGGAATACTTGTAGGTCTCCAGCACGATGGCCGCGTCGCGCAGCGTGCGCAGGTCGCGCACCGTCTGCTTGTTGGCCGTCTCGCGCAGCTCGGCCTTAGCTGCGATGGCCTCCTCCAGCTTGGCGCCCTTCACGTCGCAGACGGCCGAGGCCGTCGCCGTGCCGGCCAGGAGGACGAGGAGAGGGAGGAACAGATGGCGCATCGGAAGACTCTGGGCTCCGGCGGCCGAACCCGCGCCGCGCGCGGTCCGGTCTCAGCCGTGGTGGGGGTGGGAACGCAGGATCTCGTTGGCGAGGGCCACGAGATGGCTCAGGCGGTAGGGCTTCGGAACGAAGACGGACTGGGTGACGGCGTCGGCCTGCGAGAGGTGGCCGCGTCCACCCGAGGTGTAGACCACCGGCAGGTTCGGCAAGTGCCGGCGTGCGCGCCGCGCGAGGGCGATCCCGTTCGTGTTGCGGGCCAGATCGATATCGGTGAAGAGCAGGTCGACGCGCTCCCGCGCCAGGATGTCCTCCGCTGCGTCGGCATCGGCGGCGGTGAGGACGCGGTAGCCCTCGTCGAGCAGCGCCTCGGCGGCGAGCTCGCAGACCATGGCTTCATCCTCGACCACCAGGACGGTCTCGGCGGCGGCACGCGGGCTGAAGGCGGGATGGGCGGGAAACGCGCAGGCGAAGGAAATCATGACGCAACTCCTACTCACCCGGCGTGAGCCCCTGGGGGCTGGGCCGGATCGCAAGACAAACGGGTCGCCGAGGCGCATCGTTCGCCGCCGATCACTCCAATTGCGCGGACTTGGTAAGCGAAGCTTTAACCCTGCGGCGACGCCGGTGAATGGGTGCGTGCCCCGTCCATGACCCGTCCCTGGCATCTCGGCTTCGGCCTCGTCCTCACGGCCCTGGCCGGCTACGTGGACGCCCTCGGGTTCATCCGGCTCGGCGGCCTCTACACCTCGTTCATGAGCGGGAACACGACCCAGTTCGCGGTCTCCCTCGGGCACGGCGATCCCCACCACGCCATTCTGCCGGCGCTGCTGATCGTCGCCTTCCTCACCGGCGGCATCTGTGGCGGTGGCCTCTCAGCCCTCACGCCCGCGCGCTGGGTCACTCCGGTGATTCTCGGCTTCGAGACCGCAATCGTCGGCGCTGCCTTCGAGGCCGCGACGGCCGCGCCGGATTCCGGTGTCGCCTCGCTGATGCTGGCCTTGGCGATGGGCGCGCAGAACGCCGTCCTCTCCCATGTCCAGGGCTTCCGGGCCGGGACCACCTTCGTGACCGGCGCCTTGTTCGGCTTCGGCCAGAAGCTCGCTCTGGCGCTCGCCCGGCGCGGCGCGCGCACCGCCTGGGTCGGCGACGGCGTCGTCTGGTTCGCGCTCCTCCTCGGATCCGTGGCCGGGACGGTCGCCTACGGGAAGCTGGCGTTGTATGCCCTCGCCATTCCCGCCGGCATCGCCGGCCTCCTCGCGCTCGTCGCGACGGTCCTGACGGCGCGCACGGCGCCGGCGAAGGTCGCCGTCGTGAAGTGAGCGCGCGAGCCCCTGGTTGAGAGACCCGTTGCGATGAGTGCCCCCTCCCTCCTCGATCACGTCGCGCCGCTATCCGCCGGTGCCCACGTCACCGCCACGGTTTGGCTGAAGGACACCCTGGCCCTCGCCCTCGGAGACGGCGGCGTGCTCTTGGCCTCCGGAGCCGAACTCCGCCGGGTCGAGGCGCATCCGGAGGCCGGCATCCTCGTGGCGGCCGGGGACGGACGACGCCTCGTCACAGGCGGCGACGATGGCCGGGTGGTGGCGACCTCCGATACGGGCGACGTCGTCGAGGTCGCCCGTGCGAAGAACGGTGCCTGGATCGACGCCCTCGCCCTGCATTCCGAGGGCGGCCTCGCCTACGCGGCCGGGCGCAACGTCGTCGCCCGCGACGCGAAGGGGCGGGAGAAGAGCTTCGCGGCGCCCTCGACCGCCCGCGGCCTCGCCTTCGCGCCCAAAGGCTATCGCCTGGCGGTATCGCACTACAACGGCGCCACCCTCTGGTACCCCAATCTCGACACTGCCCCCGACTTCATCGAGTGGAAAGGCTCGCATATCGACGTGACCTGGTCGCCGGACGGCCGGTTCGTCGTGACCACGATGCAGGAGAACTCCCTGCACGGCTGGCGCTTGCAGCCCGACCGCGGTCACATGCGGATGTCGGGTTATCCTGCGAAGGTGCGCTCAGTCTCCTGGTCCGGCGACGGACACTGGCTGGCCACCAGCGGCGCCGAGGCAGCCATCGTCTGGCCCTTCGATTCGAAGGAAGGCCCCACCGGCAAGGCCCCCCGCGAGTGCGGGGTGCGGCCCGCCCGCGTCTCGCGGGTGGCGTTCCACCCCAAGGCCCTGGTTCTGGCCATCGGCTACGAGGACGGCTGCATCCTTCTCGTGCGCTTTGCCGACGCGTCGGAACTGCTGGTCCGACCCGCGGTGAAGGGCAGCGCCATCTCGGCCCTGGCCTGGGACGGACGTGGCAGCCGCCTCGCCTTCGGCTGCGCTGACGGGCAGGCGGGCCTTCTGACCCTCCCGGCCTGACGCCGATGGCCCTGTTCAGCTTCGGCAACCGCCGCCCCCCGGCGGATCAAGGTGTCCGCACGAGGGTCGTCGATTGGGTCCGCCGCTGCGGCGGCTTCGACGCGGCCGTCACCGTGAAGGCGAGCGAGATCGTCTGTGCCGACCCGGCTTGCCCGGGTATCGAGACCGTCATTCTCATTCTCGTCCCCGGGCGCCCGACCCGCGCCCTGAAAGTGGCCCGTCCCCTCGCAGAGGTCACCGAAGCGGACATCGCTGCGGCGTTCGCGGGGGAGGGGACGGCGGCTTGAGGCCGAGCGGTCCGCCGGAACCCGCCGCGCCGTCGCGCCCTTGTCCCCCGTCACCACCCACGCGGAGAGGCCGGTGTTTCGCGTCCTACGCACCCTGGGGCTTGCCCTCGGACTGATCGGCGGTGCCCTGGCGGCGCAGGCGCCGGAATTCGCCCAGCAATACGCGCAGCGCCTCGGCGGCACCCTGGACGAACTGCGCCGCGTGGTTTCCGGTTTCGAGGCCGATGCCGTCGCGACCGGGCGTAGCCGCGACGATGCGGTGGCGCGCCTGCGCAGCGACGGCGACCCTCTCGTCGCCCGGCGCGGCGAGGCGGCACGCCAGGATATCGTGCGTCTCGCCGCCCTCGATCGGCAGCGCCGGGAACTCGCGGAGGCCGGCGGCCCTCTCGGCCGCGTCGTCGCCCTGATGCGCGATCCCGATCCCAGCCTCGCGCGGGCCACCTACCAGGACTACACGCCCGCGATCCCCACCACCGCCGACGGCCTGACAGCGGGCCTGGTGGGCTTCCTCGCCACCTGGGCAGGCTGGCGCATCCTCGCCGACCTCCTTCGGCGCCTCGCGTCGGGCCGTGTCCGGCGGTCCGTGACCCGGCCGGCGTGAAGACGCGACTGTTGCCCGGCGTCTACAGCGTGGCCCCCGCGGCTGCACTAGGGTCTGGCGGTTAGCGCGCGGGCCTCATCCTGGCGCCGTTTCACGGCCTCCTTCGAACCCATGGCGCGCCTTCCTTCCACTTCGGTCGACCCAGCCATCGATGCCGCGGCCCTGCTGCGCCGCATCGGCTTCATCGGCCTGTTCGTGATCATGCCGGTGGCGGCTCAGGTCGCCCGACGCGCGGTGGTCATCCTCGCGCCGATCTCCATCGCACTTCTGCTCCTGGCGAGCGCCATTGACGGCCGTGCACGGCCGGTCCGCCCGGCCTCCACCCGCCTCTTGCGCTCGCCCGCCTTCCTGGCCGGCTGCTTGGTGATTCTCTGGTCGGCCCTGTCCCTGGTCTGGACGCCGTTTCTGAGCCTTGCGACCGAGCGGCTGCTCAACGTGATCGCCACCTTGCTGATGACGATGGCGGCCTATCTGGCTCTGCCGGACCGTATGCGTTCGGCAAACCTCTATCTTTTGCCGGTGGGCGTGGCGGCGGCGGCCATCTTCGCCATTGGGCTCGGGCTCACGGGGCAGGGGCCGTTCGGCCAGGGCCTGCTCGGACCTGACGAGGACGCGATTCTCGACCGGGGCTTGATCCTGCTCATCCTGTTCGTCTGGCCGGCTGTGTCTTGGCTTCGCTCCCGTGGGCGCAACGGCGAGGCCCTCGGGCTGGCCCTGCTCGTCTCGGTCGCGCTCCTGGTCTCGCCCGGCCCGACCACCCTGGTCGCCTTGGCGGTGGGGGCCATTGCCTTCGCGCTCGCAACGTTCCGGCCCATGCTGACGCCGCGCCTCCTCGGCGTCACGGCGGCGACCCTGCTGGTGCTGGGACCGGTCCTGCCCTTCATTGCCCGACCGATCGGCGCGACGATGTTCGGCGGGCGGGCGCCCGGCGTCCTGAGCCTCAAGGCCTGGCAGACCATCGTCACCGGCGAGCCGCTGCGTCTCGTCACCGGGCACGGCCTCGAGACGGCCCTGCGGGGTCGTTACGTCAACCTGCTGCCGATCAACGCGCCGCGGACCCTGCTGTTCGAGCTCTGGTACGAGCTTGGCTTGGTCGGGGCCTTCGCGGCCGCCTTCGCCCTGCACGCCGCGATCCGCCGCGCGGGACGTGAAGCATCGGTGCTGGTGCCCGGTGCCATGGCAGCCTTCGCCTCGGCCTTCCTGATCGCCTGCATCGGCGTCGGGATGACGGTGATGTGGTGGCTCACCACCTTGGCGCTCGCCGTCCTGGTCTTCGTCGCGGTGGAGCGCGGGCAGTTCCGCACCCGCCGACCCAAGGCCAGCCTGTTGCCGTCCGCCCAGAAGGCCTGACGCCTCAGGTGTCCGCGGCCGCCTCGATCGCCTCCATGTCGGCGTCGGAGAGCCCGAAATGATGCCCGATTTCGTGGACCAGGACGTGCGTGACGAGGTGGCCGAGGGTCTCGTCGTGCTCGGCCCAGTCGTCGAGGAGGGGGCGACGGTAGAGCCAGACCTGATTCGGCATCTGCCCGGTCGCCGCCTCGCCGCTCTGGGCGAGACCGATCCCGCGGAATAGGCCGAGGAGATCGAACGGGCTCTCGCACTCCATCTCTCGCAAGGTCTCGTCGTCGGGGAAGTCTTCGACGTGGATGACGAGGCCGGCACAGAGATTCCGGAAGGCCCGGGGCAGGTTGGCGAAGGCCGCATGCGCCAGATCCTCGATCGCACCGAGGTCCGGTGCCCGAGCCGACGTCCAGTCCGGTTCGCCGCTGCTCACGCGAGTTCCGGCAGCACGCGCTGCGCGAGGAAACCGGCGAGATCGCTGGTGATATGGTCGATATGCGCTTCGCGAACGGCCTCCTGCTCGAAGGCTTCCCGGAAGGGGTCGATCGTCGGCGGGACCACCAGGACCGTGGACATGCCGATGTCGTGCGGCACGATCAGGTTGCGGGCAATGTCCTCGAACAGGGCCGCCCGGCGCGGCTCGACACCGTGGCGCTTCAGGAACCGCTCGTAGGTGGAGCGCTCGGGCTTCGGAATGAAATCGGCATCGGTGATGTCGAACACGTCCTCGAAATGGTCGAGGATGCCGAGCTTGGCCGCCACGTTCTCAGCGTGCCGGCGCGATCCGTTGGTGAGGATGAGCTTGCGGCCGGGCAGGCGCTCGATGGCGTCGCCCAGCGCCGGGTCGAGGCGGATCGACGAATGGTCGATGTCGTGGGCGAAGTCGAGGAAGTCGTGCGGATCGATGGCCGATTCCACCATCAGCGCCTTCAGGGTCGTCCCGTAGCGATGGTAGAAATACTTCTGCAGGGCCCGGGCCGAGAGGCCGTCGAGGCCATAGAGGCGCATGACGTAGAGGGTGATGCGCTCGTCGACCTGCGGCCAGACCCGGGCGTCGCTCGGATACAGCGTGTTGTCGAGATCGAACACCCAAGTGTCGACGTGGCGAAAGCCGCGGGATTGGTCGGTGGTGAAGTGGGTTTCGCCGGGCAGGAACAAGGTGGGTCGATGTGGTTCTTGGGTGGGCCGAGACGCCCGGCCATTCGAGATGGGGACCGGACACCGCGAAGGAAAGCGGGGCGCCTGCATGTCAGAGCATGGCCGTCGGCATCCCGCAAGCATGTGCGCCGGCCCGGCCTCGAGGCCCCATCGTCCGAGCCGCGCTTTGCCGGCAGGCCCCCCGCATCAGCCCGAGGTGAGTTGGTCAGTGTTTAGGCAAAAGCCAACCGTTTTGTCCTCGAAATAGGCAGCCTAAGCATCGGCATGGCGATATTGTGCTTGCCGGCGGAAAGACATGGCGAAGATGCCAGCTTAACCGAACGTATACGAACGTCCGGCTATTTGATCACGACGGTATAGCGCGAGACGAGCGTCTAAGGCCGACCCGGTGTGGCGGGAGAAATTGCATTGCTCGCACGCGATTTCATGAACTTCTTCGACGCGTCCCGGCGCCAGGGCGTAATCCTTTCCTTCGGCGGCGACATTTCGGAGAACGTCCTCTTCTCCCTCGGCGAAGTGCTCAAGTTGCGCATGCGCCAGGGCGAGACCGATGCATCGGTGGCCAAGCGCGTCTTCGCGATCTTCGTCGAGCAGGCACAGAACGTCATCCGCTACTCCGCCGACAAGGTCGTGAAACCGTCCGGTCCGCAGGCAGATCTGATCAGCAACGGGGTGATCGTCGTCGGTATGGAGGCGGGGCGCTTCTACGTCGTCTGCGGTAACGAGTTGCCGGATCTCGACGTCCCGCCCCTGCGCGCCCGGCTCGACCATATCGCGAGCCTGAGCAGCGACGAACTGAAGGCCTATTACCGCGAGAAGCTTCGCCAGCCGCCGGACGAGGGCAGCCTCGGCGGCAGCATCGGCCTGATCGAGATCGCGCGGCGCTCCAGCGCGCCGGTCGAGTACGGCTTCCAGGCGCTCAGCTCCGGGCGCAGCTTCTTCTGCCTCAAAGCCTATATCTGACGGGCCGACCACCGATGGACCGAATCCAGCTTGCCGCCACGGACCGCTCGCCGCGGGTCGATTTCGACTTCGCGACCGGGCACCTGTCCCTGCACGGCGAATCCTATCCCGAGGATGCCGCCGCCTTCTTCGGCCCCCTGCTCCAGGCTCTGCGCACCTACCTGGCGGATGCCTCCCCGACCCCGATCGTGTTCGAGGTCGGGCTCGCCTACTTCAACTCGTCGAGCGCCAAGGCGCTGATGAACCTGTTCATGCCCCTGGAGGACGCCGCCGAGGAAGGGCGCTCGATCACGGTGCGCTGGCGGTTTGCCGATGGCGACGAGACGATCGAGGAAGCGGGCGAGGACTTCGCCGCCGACTTCTCCTACGCGCGCTTCGAGATGGTGAGGGAGATCGTATGACCCGCACGATCCGGGCCGTCGGAGGCACGGCCTCAGAACCCGCCGCCGATTCCTTCAGTCTCTACGACGCTGAGGAAGCGGTCCTGACCCGCACGGAGGCGATGCTGTCGGGGCTCTCGGACGTCGCCGGCGGTGTCCAGGCGCTGGCCGACGCCTATCGCCGGGGCTTTCGCGAGCAGCAGCGGCTGGTCCGCATGAGCGACCGGATGCAACTCGACCTGCAGAAGGCGAACCAGCGCCTGGCCGATCAGCGCCGGGATCTGCAGGCCCTGAACGCCGCCCTGTCCGGTGAGATCGAGCACCGCACCCGCCTGGAGGCCGAGCTGCGGCGCTTGGCCGACACCGACGACCTGACGGGGGCCCTGGCGCGCCGCCGCTTCATGGAGAGCGCTGCGCGCGAATGGCTGCGCCACGCGCGCAGCGGCGCCCCGGTCTGCATCCTCATGCTCGACCTCGACCGATTCAAGCTCCTCAACGACAGTTTCGGTCACGCGGCCGGCGACGCCGCGCTGGTCTCCTTCGTCGCGATCTGCCGGGCTCACCTGCGCACCCTCGACTTCATCGGCCGCACCGGCGGCGAGGAGTTCGCCATCGTCCTGTCCGATACCGGCCTCGAGGGCGGCGCGGCCTTCGCGGAACGCCTGCGCGAAGCCGTTGCCGTGACGCCGGTGCCGATGATGGATGCCGCCATGCGGATCACCGTGAGCATCGGCGTCGCCCAGTCCGAGCCGGGAGAAACCCTGGAGAACGCCATGCAGCGGGCCGATGCCGCCCTTTACGCGGCCAAGGATTGCGGTCGCAACCGTATCGCATTGAGGTCCGGCGCGCAGGACCTCTCTGGCGCTGCGATCCGGCCATGACTGCCGAGACCCCGACCCTCGGAGCCGCCACCGGCCCGTCCGCCAGCGACCGGCCCGCCTCCGGCGTACGGCGCGGCGGGTCCCTGCGCGGAGCCGGCCCGCGGCGCAGCAGTGATTTTCTCAGCGCGGCGGGCTTCATCGATGTCCCGACCGGCGAGCCGGGCGCGATGCGTCCCGGCGCCCTGCGCGGCGCGGCCCAGGGGCGCGACCTCGACAGCCTCGCCCACACCCTCTTCCTGCGGATCTACCCCGTGATCGCGGTGGTCGTCCTGGTGACGCAGATCGGGATCGCGTGGGTCAATTATCGCGACCAGCTCCACCTCTACACCGAGCGCGCCGACCTGATGGCGTCCCTGACCGCCAAGGCTATTGCCGGCCCCGACTGGCGCAGCCGTCCGGAGATCTATCGTCGTCCGATGGAGGCTTTGACCCTCGACCCGGCCTTCCGCGCGGCGACCCTGCGCGACGCCGCCGGCGCCGTGGTGATGACGCTGGGCGAGCCGAAGCGCGGGCGGTCCTTCGAGCAGATCACGACGCAGGCAGATCTCATCGCTGGCCCCGGTGACGCTCCGGTGGGACACCTGACCCTGTCGATCTCGGCCGAGGCCCTGCGCGGCAACGCCGAGAAGCAGGCGATTCTCGCCGTCGTCACCAGCCTGATCCTGATGCTCGCCTTCGTGCTGACCCTGCATGCCAACGTGCGGCGGCACGTGCTGTCCCCCCTGAAGCGCCTGCTGCTGGCCATGCGCGAGGTCGAGCACAAGCGTTGGGTGCCGGTGGAGCTCGATGGCGCTTTCCGCGCCAGCAACGAGATCGACGTCATCTCCCAGGCCTTCAACCGCATGGTCGACGGGCTCCGCTCCGGCGACGAGGCCAAGCAGCTCCTGGAGCAGCTGGAGCAGGCACACCAGAAGCTGGCCCAGGCCAACCATTTGGTGATGGAGAGCATCGGCTATGCCCGTCGCATCCAGAGCTCGGTGCTGCCCGACCGGTCAGCCCTCGACGGCACGGGTCTAGACGTGGCGGTGCTCTGGGAGCCGCTGCATCTGGTCGGGGGCGATTATTTCTGGCTCGAGGAAATCGACGGCCTCGGCATCCTGCTGGTGGCCGACTGCACCGGCCATGGCGTTCCGGGCGCCTTCCTGACGCTCATCGTCGCCACCGCCCTCGACCGCCTGATCCACGAGCGCGGCCTGCGCGATCCGGCCGCCATCCTGGAGGCGCTCGATGGCATGGTGCGGACCCAACTGCGCCAGGACGGGCGGGGATCAGAATCCGACGATGGCCTCGATTGCGGCCTCTGCGTCTGGGACCCGGCCGCGGCGGAGCTCCGCTTCGCCGGCGCCGGCTCGGCCCTGACCTTAATCGACGGCGCGGCGGTGACGCGGATCCGCGGTGCCAAGCGCGGCCTCGGCTATCCGCGGCGACCGGGCGAGCGCTTTGCGGCGGAGGAGACC
The DNA here is from genome assembly GCF_001423085.1 of Methylobacterium sp. Leaf125. Classification (GTDB taxonomy): domain Bacteria; phylum Pseudomonadota; class Alphaproteobacteria; order Rhizobiales; family Beijerinckiaceae; genus Methylobacterium. Next base: position 1,050,500 of record NZ_LMNU01000001.1, read on the forward strand.
CGCCTGCGGGTTGGACCCGGCATGACGTTCTACCTGATGACGGACGGGATCACCGACCAGATGGGCGGCGCCGGACCCGCCCGACGCCTCCTCGGCCATCGTGGCGTGACCGAGATCCTAGGGCCTCATCAAGGGGCGCCGCTGGCGGAGCAGGTGACGGTGCTCGATGCAGCGCTCGCCGCCTATCGCGGCGGCGAGAGCCGACGGGACGACATGACCCTGGTGGCCTTCCGGCCGCGGGTCCTGCCCCGCGCGACGTGAGCGCGGGGCAGGGGCCGAGCGCGGGGCAGGGGATCGCGTTCAGCCCCGACGGATCAGGGTGCCGGCACCGTAATCGGTGAACAGCTCCAGCAGCACCGCGTGACTGACCTTGCCGTCGAGGATGACCACCGCCTCGACGCCCTGCTCCAGAGCGTAGATGCAGGTCTCAACCTTGGGGATCATGCCGCCCGTGATCGTGCCGTCCGCAATGAGCCGGCGGCAATCGTCAATGGACAGCTCGGGGATGAGCTTCTTGTCCTTGTCGAGCACCCCCGGAACGTCGGTGAGCAGCAGCAGGCGCTTGGCCCGCAGCGCCCCCGCAATCGCGCCCGCGAAGGTGTCGGCATTGACGTTGTAGGTCTGGCCATCGGCGCCGAAGGCCACGGGGGCCAGGACCGGAATCAGCTCGGCCTTCAGCACCGCGTCGAGAACGCCGCGCTCGACATGCTCGGGCTCGCCGACGAGGCCGAGATCGACCTCCTGCTCGGTCTGGCTCTCGGGATCGATGATGGTGCGGGTGGCCTTGCGGGCCCGAACCATGTTCCCATCCTTGCCGCAGAGGCCGATGGCGCGGCCGCCCTCGGCCGAGATCCAGCCGACGATCTGCTTGTTGATCGAGCCCGCCAGAACCATCTCGACCACCTCCACGGTGGCTTCATCCGTGACGCGCAGACCGCCGCGGAATTCCGATTCGATGCCGAGCCGGCCGAGCATCCGCCCAATCTGCGGGCCCCCGCCATGGACCACGATGGGCTTCAAGCCGGACTGCTCCAAGAGCACGATGTCCTCGGCGAAATCCTCCGCCGCTGCCCGGTCTCCCATGGCGTGGCCGCCATACTTGATGACCACGATCTCCTGGTCGTAGCGCTGCATGTGCGGCAGGGCCTGGACCAGGACCTCGGCGCGCACATGGACGTTGGGCAGCGGTTCTTTCATCGTGGGGCTCGTCCTCGATGGCGCGTCGGGCACCGCGCGCGACGCCGGGCTTCTAGCGCAGCAACGCGACGGTGCGAAGCAGCAGGCAAATGAATTTCACGCGGCGGCGACGTGTTGCGCCGGCGTCCGTCCGGCGCGGGCGCCGCCGGAGCCGGCGCGGCCCCCTCCCGCGGACGCGTCGCGCACGCGGCTGCAACCGATCCCTGGTAATCAATCCTTAAGGTTGATAAACCATGATCGGTCGGTCGCCGGGGATCCTGCACCATGCTGAATGTTGATCCATACGTACCGCGTCCCACCCTGCTCAGCCCGCACCACATCGCCAGCGCGGTCGACCAGCTCAACCCTCAGGCGGCCTCGCCCTCCGAGGTCTGGCGCCTCCTGACCGAGCAATTCACCGTCGATCTTGATGCCGTTGCAGCCATTCTGCCGCGATCCGAGCCCGAGCCGCACTGGTTGCAGGTCCGCCGCTAACGCAAGCCGCGCCATTGGCGGCCCCGTCCACGCCGGACGGTGATCCGCGTCTCAGGGGAAGGACGCTGGCACACGCCGTGCTTAGCCCTCTTCAACAACAACGACACGGGGAACACCAAGGCAACGATCACGCGGCCGCTCGCACGCCGGAGCCACACCGCGGACCTTTTTCGCCATCTCGAACAAGGGGTCCGTCATGTCTGAACTGCTCTCCGTCGCCCTCGTCTGCGCCGCGACGCTCCTCGCCAAGGATTGCTCGCGCGACACCGCCCTCGATGTCATCGTCGCCCCTGCCCGAACTCCCATGGAGTGCCTGATGCACGGTCAGGCCGCCGCGGCTTCCACGGGCCTGGCCGCCGGTGAGAGCCGCTACCTGAAGGTCACCTGCGAGCGCCGTCACGCGGACCTGCGCCACCTGCGCCGGGCGGGCTACGCCGCCGCCATCGTCCTCGTGCACCGCGACGCCATCTAGCCCAAGCTGAGAGCCTCGCCGGCCGTCAACACGCCGCCTTCCAGCACCTCCGCGTAGACGCCGCAATCCGTGTGGCCGAGATGCTGCGCGAGCGTACGAGGAATCGCGAGGTCGCGCTGGCCCGTGGCCGGGTCGACATTGGTCGCTGCGCAGCGCTGCGTTCGCTTGTGGATGCGCAGGCGCACGCCGCCCGGCGACGTGAGCGTGTGATCGACGAGATCGAGCTCGGCCCAGGCGTCGAGGCCCGTGACGTGGAGGTTCGCGCGGAAGCGGAGGGGATCCACCGCCGCGCCGGTCATGGTCTCGAGCGCGGCGACGCTGGCGAGATTGAGGAGCGAGACGAAGCCGCGCGGAGAGTCCGTGAAGCGATAACCGCCCGGCGCCGACAGGATCCGGGCTGGACCGCGCAGGGATCCGGGCATGTAGCGCGTGAGGAAGTCTTCGATGGTGGCCCGCCCTTGCGGTTGGGCGAGGTCGCCGCGGGCTGCGATCGCGCCGCCCTGGCGGATCGTCAGCGTCCCATCCGTCGGATCGTAGCGCGTGTCGAGCTGCGCCAGCGCCTCGTCGCGCATCAGCATCAGGAACTTGATCTTGGGCTGGTGCACCGGGGCGGCCGGGTCGAAACCCGACGGGCCGTTCTCGACCGCGAACAGGCGGTCGTCGGGAAAGTAGTCTCCGTTCCTCAGGGTCGCGTGGGTTATCGACTCGGGTGAGAGCCCCTTCACGGGGTAGCGATAGAGGGCGTCGAGGCGCAGGCTTGGCATGTCGGTCATGCGCCGAGCGTGGCCCTGAAATGCGTCGGGACGCAAGCCTGAGCGACGGCTGTCTCCCGTCGCGTACCGCACCCTTGTGGTGCCGATTTACAACACCACATCTCGACTACCGGCGGCCAGGTGGCGCCGGGGTCTCCAGCGGCATCGGCCGTGGGGGCGACGTCTCGGCGATCGGTCGCGCCGCGAAGAGCGGGCGGTGGGTCGAGCCGACACGGGGAGGTGGGACACAGATGAATTTTGAGATCTATACCGAGCGCGCCCGCGGCTTCGTCCAGGCCGCGCAGAGCCTCGCAATGCGCGAGGGCCATCCGCAATTCCAGCCGGGCCATATCCTCAAGGTTCTGCTCGACGATCCCGAGGGCCTCTGCGCCGGTCTGATCGATCGGGCGGGCGGTCAATCGCGGGTCGCCCTTGCACAGACCGAGGCTTGGCTCGCCAAGCAGCCGAAGGTGTCCGGCAACGCGTCTCAGCCGCAGGCGACGCGCGAACTCGTGCGCCTGTTCGACACTGCCGAGAAGGCCGCCGAGAAGGCGGGCGACAGCTACGTCACGGTCGAGCGCCTGCTGCTCGCCCTCGCGGTCGAGAAGGATACCGAGGCCGGGCGCGCGCTGGCGGCGGCCGGCGTCACCGCGGCCTCGCTCAACGGCGCGATCAACGCCCTGCGCAAGGGCCGGACCGCCGACAACGCCACGGCCGAGAACGCCTATGATGCGCTGAAGAAGTACGCCCGCGACCTCACCGAAGCGGCGCGCGAGGGCAAGCTCGACCCGGTGATCGGCCGCGACGAGGAGATCCGTCGCACGATCCAGGTCCTGTCTCGGCGCACCAAGAACAACCCCGTCCTCATCGGCGAGCCCGGCGTCGGCAAGACCGCCATCGTCGAGGGCCTCGCCCTGCGGATCGTCGATGGCGACGTGCCGGAATCCTTGCGCGACAAGAGCCTTCTCGCCCTCGACATGGGCGCGCTGATCGCGGGTGCAAAGTATCGCGGCGAGTTCGAGGAGCGGCTGAAGGGCGTGCTCTCCGAGGTGACGGCGGCCGAGGGCGGGATCATCCTGTTCATCGACGAGATGCATACCCTGGTGGGCGCCGGCAAGGCGGATGGGGCGATGGATGCCTCCAACCTGCTGAAGCCGGCCCTCGCCCGCGGCGAACTGCACTGCGTCGGGGCCACCACCCTCGACGAGTACCGCAAGCATGTGGAGAAGGACGCGGCCCTGGCGCGGCGCTTCCAGCCCGTCTTCGTCTCCGAGCCCACCGTCGCGGACACGGTCTCGATCCTGCGCGGCATCAAGGAGAAGTACGAGCAGCACCACGGTGTACGCATCCAGGATGCGGCCCTGGTGGCGGCTGCGACCCTGTCGAACCGCTACATCACCGACCGCTTCCTTCCGGACAAGGCCATCGACCTGATGGACGAGGCCGGATCGCGCCTGCGCATGCAGGTCGATTCGAAGCCCGAGGAGCTCGACAACGTCGACCGCGAGATCGTGCGCCTGAAGATCGAGGGAGAGGCCCTGAAAAAGGAGACCGATTCCGCCTCGCGCGACCGTCTCGTGCGATTGGAGAAGGAGCTGGCCGACCTCGAGGAGCAATCCGCCGCGATCACCTCGCGCTGGAAGGCCGAGAAGGACAAGCTCGGGGCCGCCGCCGAACTCAAGCGCAAGCTCGACGAGGCGCGGAACGAACTGGCCTCGGCCCAGCGCCAAGGCCAGTACCAGCGCGCGGGTGAGCTCGCCTATGGGGTGATCCCGGGCCTGGAGCGTCAGCTCTCGGAGATCGAGGCCCAGGCCGAGAGCGCCGTGGTCCGCGACGGCATGGTCGAGGAGGCGGTGACGCCGGCGCATATCGCGGGCGTCGTCTCGCGCTGGACCGGGGTTCCCGTCGACAAGATGCTCGAGGGCGAGCGTGACAAGCTCCTGGCCATGGAGAAGGTGCTGGGCGAGCGCGTCGTCGGGCAGCGCGAGGCGGTGGAGGCGGTGGCGACCGCCGTGCGCCGGGCGCGCGCCGGTCTCCAGGATCCGAACCGGCCGATCGGCTCGTTCATCTTCCTGGGCCCCACCGGCGTCGGCAAGACCGAGCTGACCAAGGCCCTGGCGGGCTTCCTCTTCGACGACGACACGGCCCTCGTGCGCCTCGACATGTCCGAATACATGGAGAAGCACTCCGTGGCCCGGCTGATCGGCGCGCCTCCGGGCTATGTCGGCTACGAGGAGGGGGGAGCACTGACCGAAGCGGTTCGGCGCAGGCCCTACCAGGTCGTGCTGTTCGACGAGGTCGAGAAGGCGCATCCGGACGTGTTCAACGTCCTGCTTCAGGTGCTCGATGACGGCCGGCTGACCGACGGACAGGGGCGGACGGTGGATTTCCGCAACACGCTCCTGATCATGACCTCCAACCTCGGTTCGGAATACCTCGTCAACCAGGGGGAGGGCGACGACACCGACGCCGTGCGCGAGGAGGTGATGGGCGTGGTGCGCAGCCACTTCCGGCCGGAATTCCTGAACCGGATCGACGAGATCATCCTGTTCCACCGCCTGATGCGCTCGGAGATGGGCGCGATCGTCGATATCCAGCTGAAGCGCCTGCAGAAGCTCCTCGACGAGCGCAAGATCACCCTCGACGTCGATCCGGAGGCTCGCGACTGGCTCGCCGACAAGGGTTACGACCCGGCCTACGGGGCGCGTCCCCTCAAGCGCGTGATCCAGAAGGCGGTGCAGGATCGGCTGGCGGAGCAACTCCTGTCCGGCCTGATCCACGACGGGGAAGTGGTGCCGGTGGAGGTCGGTCCCCTCGGGCTGAAGGTGGGCAAGTCCGGCCTCAGCACCGAGCGCCGGCCGGAGAGTGCCACCCTCAACTGAGGCGGGGCGTCATTCCGACATCCTGCCGAGAATCCCGCCGAGATCCCGGGGCCCGCGACGGCAGCCGCCGTCGCGGGCCCCCGTCAGGCCGGTTCCTCACTGTCCCGAGCGCAGCACGAGGCGGCGGATGCGACGGTCGAAGTCCTGGAAGCTGGCCGAGATGCCCCGGCCGGCGCAGGCCTGGAAAGAGTCGCCGGCGAAGAAACCGCGCGCACTCTGCTCGCGGCACGCCATCAGGGGCGGGACCAGCACGGTGCCGAGGCCTACGACCAGCACCAGGGCGAAGTTCAGGATGACCGCGATCATCCAGCCGAGGGGGGACAGGAAGGGCGTCTCGAAATCCGTTCTGCCCCGGTCCTGGCGAGCCAGATCACGCACCTTGGCGCTGGCCTGACGCCGTTCGGCCATCCTCGTATCGAGGTCCCGGAACTTCGAGATTTCGGCCACGAACAGGGTCTCCCATGCGAGAACAGGGCGCATCGTAGCCGTCGAACCCTCAAGGAAGCCTGAAGCGGCGACCTGACATTCCCGCGCGATCCCTGCTGCCAAGCCTGTGTACCGGCCGGATTGCATCTTGAGCCCGGTCGGCAATTGCGGACAATGCGCCCCCAAGGCCATTTCCTCGTTCCCAGGACTTCCCGATGTCGACACCCACGCCGGAGCGTCGAGCCGATTCCGCCGCGCTGGACAGCGCCCTGTCGCGGGCCGGCATCCGCTTCACCGCCTGGGCCGAGAAGTGGTTTCCCGATGCCTTCATCTTCGTCGCCATCGCGGTGGTCATCGTCGCCCTCGGCGCGCTGGCCAATGGCGCCCCGGCGCCCGCCATCGCCAAGAGTTTCGGCGACGGCTTCTGGAGCCTGATCCCCTTCACCATGCAGATGGCCTTCGTCACGATCGGCGGCTACGTCGTGGCGACGGCTCCCCCGGTCCAGGCGCTGATCGATCGGCTCGCCGCCATCCCGAAGACCGGCCGCGGCGCCGTCGGCTTCGTCGCCGCCGCGACCATGCTGTCCTCGTTCCTGAGCTGGGGCCTGAGCCTGATCTTCGGTGGCCTCCTCGCCCGCGCGCTCGCCCGCCGGACCGAACTCCGCATGGATTACCGTGCCGCCGGGGCAGCCGCCTATCTCGGGCTCGGCGCCACCTGGGCCATGGGCCTCAGCTCTTCGGCGGCTCAGCTTCAGGCGAACGCGGCGAGCCTGCCGAAGGCGCTGCTGCCGATCACCGGTGTGATCCCCTTCAGCGAGACCATCTTCCTCTGGCAGTCGATGCTGATCGCCGCGATCCTCTTCGTGATGTCGGTGATCATCGCCTACGCCTCGGCGCCCCGCCCGAGCACGGCGGTGACGGCCGAGGATCTCGGCGTGAACGTCGCGCGCGAAACGACCGATCTCGGCCGGCCGGAGCAGCCCGGCGAATGGCTGGAGCACTCGCCCATCCTGACGATCCTGCTCGTGGTGATCGCGGGCGCCTGGATCTACCAGGAGTTCGCTCGGCAATCTTGGATCACCGCGATCTCCAACCTGAACACCTACAACCTCCTGTTCATCACCCTCGGCCTGCTGCTGCACTGGCGCCCGAAGCGCTTCCTCGTCGCAGTGGCCAAGGCAGTCCCGGCGACGGCCGGCATCCTCATCCAGTTCCCGCTCTACGCCGCCATCAGCGCGATGCTGACCGGTCCGAAGAATGCGGCCGGGATCTCGGTGTCCGAGGTGATCACCCACGCCTTCGTCAGCCTGAACACCACGGGCAGCTTCCCGATCTCGATGGGCGTGTACTCGGCGGTGCTCGGCTTCTTCGTGCCGTCGGGCGGCGGCAAGTGGCTGCTCGAGGCACCCTATGTGATGCAGGCGGCCAACGAGCTGCAGGTGCATCTCGGCTGGGCGGTGATGGTCTACAACGCGGCCGAAGCGCTCCCGAACCTGATCAACCCGTTCTGGATGCTGCCGCTCCTCGGCATCCTCGGCCTGAAGGCGCGCGACATCGTCGGCTTCAGCTTCCTGCAACTCCTGATCCACCTGCCGGTGGTGCTGTTCCTGCTCTGGGCCCTGGCCTTCACGCTGACCTACCACCCGCCGGTGATGCCGTAGGCCGCGCCCGGAAGCCGGATCGGAGGATCCAACCCATGCGTGTCGCCGTCCTGCCGGTCCTGTCGATCCTTCTCTTCGGGAGTCTGTCCGCCTTGGCCCAAGACCGCCTGCCGCCGCTTCAGGCCGACGCACTCAGCCCGGAGCAGAAGGCGGCCTCCGAGGCCTTCCTGGCGGCGCGGAAGACGCCGGTCTTCGGACCGTTCGTGCCGCTCCTGCGCAGTCCCGAGCTGATGACCAACGCCAGCAACATGGGGCTGCACCTGCGCTACCGCAGCGTGCTGCCCTTGCGGCTGAGCGAGTTCATCATCCTGATCACCGCGCGGGAATGGACGCAGCAGCTGGAGTGGCACATCCACGCGCCGATCGCTCTAAAAGCCGGCCTCGACCCGGCGATCGTCACGGCGATCCAGGAGGGCCGGCGGCCGGACGCGATGGGCCCGGAGGAGACGCTGGTCTACGCGTTCTCGACGGAGCTGCACCACAACAAGGCGGTGAGCGATACGACCTACGCGCGGGCGGTCCAGACCTTCGGCGAGCAGGGCGCCATCGAGATGGCGGGGATCAACGGCTACTACACGCTGCTGGCGATGAGCATGAACGTGGCGCAGACCGCGCTGCCGGACGGCGCTACGCCACAGCTGCCCCCGCTGATCCGCTGAGGGGCCGGGTCTCGGCGGCTATGCCGGACCGCTGAGGCGTTTTCCCGCCACACGATCCCGGAGCCGACGACGAGGAGTCACCCGCGCGGTGCGCATCGGGCGGTCGGCGGAGGGCCCCATGCCTCAGGACCGGCGTGCCGGAACGAAGGCGGCCACGGCCGTGAGCAGCCAGCCGGCCATCAGGGCGAAGCCTCCGGTCGGCGCCGCCATGGGAAACAGTGGCGTCCCTTGGAGCGCCCGGAGCGCGAGGTCGCCCGAGAACAGCGCGAGACCGACGACCAGGGCCCCCGCCGCGATGCGGGTCACGAGACGGTGCGTCGTGCCGGTGGCGGTCAACGCGACGAGCCCGAGGATCGCCGGGGCGTGGAAGAGCAGGAACTGGGCGGCCGTCTTCAGACTGTCGGCTCCGCTGAGATGAGCGGCCGCCGCGCTGGCAGCCACACCCAGCAGGCCCGCGAGGGCGCCGAGCGCCAGGAGGACGCGATCGACGCCGTTCACGCGCCGCGCTCCCGCAGCAGGCGGGCGACGCTGGCCCGGAGTTCGGGGACGCCCCGATCGTCGCGGCTCGAGGTGAGCAGGATCTCGGGGTAGGCGGCCGGCCGACGGGCGATGGCGGCCTGCACGCCGGCGAGGCGGGCATCCATCTCGGATTTCTTCAGGGCGTCGCCCTTGGTCAGCACGATCTGGTAGCTGACGGCGGCCTTGTCGAGACCGTCGAGGACGTCGGTGTCGATGCTCTTCAGGCCGTGGCGCGAGTCGATCAGCATGAAGACCCGGGCCAGGTTCGAGCGGCCCTTCAGGTAGTCGTGGATCAGGTCGGTCCAGGCTTCGACCTTGGTCTTCTCCACCGCCGCGTAGCCGTAGCCCGGCATGTCGACCAGGGTCAGGCGGCCCCCGATATCGAAGAAGTTGAGCTGTTGCGTGCGCCCCGGGGTGTGCGAGGTCCGCGCCAGGGTGTTGCGCCCGGTCAGCGCGTTGACGAGGCTCGACTTGCCCACGTTGGAGCGGCCCGCGAAGGCGATCTCAACGCCCTTCATCGCCGGCAGGGCGGGCACGTTCGGTGCCGAGGCGATGAAGTCGGCCGCACCCGCGAACAGCAGGCGTCCGGCCTCCAGCAGGGCGGCATCGTCTTCGGCTTGGGACATCGGGCGGCTCCGGACGAGGGGGCGCATCCACCGCCCTCGCGAGCCGACACGCCGGAAACAGGACGGTCCTCCCCGTCAGGAAACGGAGAGGACCGGTTGGAAGTCGCGCGCCGTGGCCGGACGTCGGCCCGGCGCGGTTCGGTCGAGCCGGGTTCAGCTCTTGGCAACTTCAGCTCTTGGCGACGGCGTTCTTGTCGGCGGGTTTGCGCCGGAACATGCCCCTGAGATTGTCCCACAACTCCACCTTCACGCCGTTGCGGCGCATGATGACGTATTGCTGGATCACCGACAGGGTGTTGTTCCAGGCCCAGTAGATCACCAGTCCGGCCGGGAACGAGCCGAGCATGAAGGTGAACACGATGGGCATGAAGGTGAAGATCTGCGCCTGGACCGGGTCCGGCGGCGCGGGGTTCATCTTCATCTGGATGAACATCGTGATGCCCATGATGATGGGCCAGATGCCGAGGTGGATGAAGTCGGGTGCCGCGAACGGCAGGAGACCGAACAGGTTGAGGATGTTTGTCGGATCCGGCGCGGCCAGATCCTGAATCCAGCCGAAGAACGGCGCGTGCCGCATCTCGATGGTGATGAACAGGACCTTGTACAGCGCGAAGAAGACCGGGATCTGGATCAGCACCGGCCAGCAGCCGGCGACCGGATTGATCTTCTCCTTCTTGTACAGCTCCATCATCGCCTGCTGCTGCTTCATTTTGTCGTCAGCATAGCGCTCGCGGATCGACGCCATCTCCGGCTGCACGGCCTTCATCTTGGCCATGGACTGGTACGACTTGTTGGCGATCGGCAGGAAAAGCAGCTTCAGGCAGAAGGTCACCACCAGGATCGACACACCGAAGTTGCCGAACAGGTGGAAGAAGAAGTCCAGCGCCCGGAACATGGGCTTGGTGATGAAGTGGAACCAGCCCCAGTCGATCAGCAGGTCGAACTGCTTGATGTTCTGGTTCGCCTGATAGGCGTTGACGGTGTTCACTTCCTTGGCGCCAGCGAACAGCTGCTGGGTCGCGGTCGCCGAGGCCCCGGGCTGGATCACCTGCACGTTGCCGAGCACGTTGGCCTGGTAGACCTTGGTGGCGCCGTCGGTCCGCTCGGTGAAGCTGCCCGTGTAGGGGGTCGCCTGATCCGGGATGGCGGCAGCGGCCCAGTACTTGTCGGTGATGCCGACGAAGCCGCCGGTCACGCCCGCCCAGGTCTTGCCCTTGGTGCTGACATTGCCGAGGGCCGGCTCCTTGGCGAGGTGGTCGTAGGTGTATTCCTGCAGGCCGTCGGCGCCGAGGACGCCGATCAGGCCCTCGTGAAGCACGTAGTAGCCCTGGGTGTGCGGCTTACCCCAGCGCGACACGAGGCTGTAGGGATAGAGGGAGACCGCGTTGCCACCCTTGTTCTCGACCTCGTCGCGAACGGTGAACATGAACTTGTCGTCCACCGCGATGATGCGCTTGAACAGCAGGCCGGCGCCGTTGTCGTAGCTCAGCGTCACCGGCTTACCCGGCGCCAGAGTGGTGGCGTCGGCGGTCCAGACAGTGTCGCCGTTGGGCAGCGGTCCGGCGTTCTGGCCGACCCAGCCGAACTCGGCGTAGTAGGGATTCTCGGTGCCGGTGGGCGAGAGCAGGACGATGCGCGGGCTCTTGTCGTCCACGGTCTCGTGGTAGTTCTTCAGCGAGACGTCATCGATGCGGCCGCCCTTCAGGGCGATGGAGCCGGCGAGCGCCGGGGTGTCGATGGTCACGCGCGGGGAACGCGCGATCGCCGTCTCGCGGGGTACGACGCCACCGCCGGCGCTTGCGGCGCCCGGCAGGGTTCCGGGGACGGGATTGGCGGGGCCGCCTTCCTTCGGGCTGGCGCTGGGCACGCCGTCCGGACTGGTCGGCTCGGCGGCGGCCTTGTTCTGGAGGGCGGCCTGGCGCTGCTGCTCCACGCGGGGGGCGGCGATGAAATAGTTCCAGCCGAGCAGGACCGCCAGCGACAAGGCGATCGCGACGATCATGTTCGTCTTGTCATTACCCATCGGTCGGTCCGTCGCATGCGTTGGGAGAAGGGGAGGGCGCGTTCGCGCGGGCCGGCTCGGCATCGGCCGGCGCGGCGAGGCCCGAGGCCAATACCGGAGCCGCCGCCGATGCGCCAGACGCGGGCGCGCCTTTGCCGCGTCCGCGCCGGGCGGGCCGCGAATCGGAGGCGCCGGATGTCTGGCCCGGCAGTTTTGGATCCTGCGGCTTCGTCACCACGGTGACGGCGCGGCGCAGGTCGTCGATGAGGGTTTGGAACGGGGCGTGCAGGGCCGGGCGCCGCGCCACCAGGACCACGTCGGCGGGACGCGCCGGCAGGTCGCCGGCCGCCTGGGCCACGGCTGCGCGCAGCCGTCGCCGGATACGATTGCGCTCCGTCGCGTGGCCGACCCGCTTGGTGATGGTGAAGCCGATGCGGAGGCCGTCGCCCGCGGGATCGCCGGGGGCGTCGTCCGTGGACGCCGCCGCGGCGCGGACGAGGCCCTGCGCCGACAGGCGTTCGTTGTGGAAGCGACGTCCGCCGGCCGCGGCCAGGAACTCGGAGCGTCGCGTGAGCCGCCCGACCGTCGGTGGGGCCGATGACATGGCCGATCCGATCTCGCAGCGGGTCCTGTGGCCCCTGGCCAGACTCATGATGTGGCGCGCCGCCGTGACGGCGCCGCCGACCTCTTAGGCCGAGAGCTTCTTGCGACCGTGTGCGCGGCGGGCCGCGATGACCTTGCGGCCGCCAGCGGTCGCCATGCGGGCGCGGAAGCCGTGACGACGCTTACGCACGAGCTTGCTGGGCTGATAAGTTCTCTTCATGGCGCGATCTCCGAATGGCCGAGGATCGATCCGGGCCGCACCGAAGGCCGCGCCGGATATTCACTCGCCCTGAAATGTGTCTGCAAGCGCGAACAGCGCCCTCGAGGGCGCCGCGTCGCGATGGCGCGGCTTATGGGGCAAGGTCCCGCGCGAGTCAATTCCGGAGCGTGCCGAAACGGCAAGATCCCGGTCCCTCGATCAGGCGCCCGGACGGCATTCCGTGAACCATCCGTTAACCAATCTACGCCATCCTGTGATCCTGTTCGGTTCTCCCGGACAACGTGCGGATTGTCCGATCCGCTCGCTTGGACTGCTCCCGAAACTCGCTTTACAGGCCGCCCGCACCGGGCGGCCTTTTTTCGTTCCGCGTCCTTCGCGTCCGGGCCTTCGCGTGTCCGGTCATCCGGATGCGTCAGCGGCGCGATCGCGCGGCCGGGACCCGATCGCCCCGGTTAACGTTAACATCGGGTAAAGGCCGCGGATCGGTGGGTTCGGCGCTAGAGTTGCGCAGATCGGTGCAAGCGCGGCGCCTTCGTCCCATCTCGGGACGCAATCGGTCCGGTCGCGGCACAGGAGGCACCATGAGCGGGTTCGACGTCATGTTCCGGGACGAGCGCGATTGGGTGAATTTCGGTGACACCTACGTCACGTCCGAGGCCTTCAAGGTTCTTTTCCGCGAGGGCATGACCCTGGTCGAGGAGGCAGCCGCCTATCTCGACGGGACCGGCCGCGAGGAATCCCGCCTGATGTCCCGCGATGGGACGCTGAGCTATGCCAGCGAGAGCATGCGCCTCACCACCCGGCTGATGCAGATCGCCTCCTGGCTGCTGGTGCAGCGCGCCGTGTCCGAGGGCGAGCTGACCCCGGCCGAGGCGATGCAGGAGAAGACCCGCGTCCGCCTGACCACGCCCGAGACCTTCCGTAGCGAGGTGTTCGGCGTCCTGCCGCCGACCCTCCAGGACCTCATCGTGCGCTCGCGCCGTCTCCACAGCCGGATCCTGCACCTCGACGGCCTGATCGCCGACGAGCGTCCGACGCCGCTGCCGCAGGAGAGCCCCGTCGTGGCCCAGCTGAGCCTGCTGCGCTCGGCCTTCGGCGGCGCGTCCGCCTGAGCGGGGCTTCACCGCCCGGCCTCGGCCGGGCGGCGGGAAAGGAGACGGAAACGCAGAACGGGCGGCTCCGGGAGAGCCGCCCGTTCTGCGTTGTCCTGAGGCCGCCGCCGCGTTGCGCGGCAGCGAACCCGGGTGACCTTACTTCTTGCCGAAGCTGAGGGCGCCGAAGCGCGAATTGAAGCGCGACACGCGACCGCCGCGATCGAGCATCTTCTGCTCGCCACCGGTCCAGGCCGGATGGGTGTTCGGGTCGATGTCGAGGTTGAGGGTGTCGCCCTCCTTGCCGTAGGTCGACCGGGTCATGTACTCGGACCCGTCGGTCATCACGACCTTGATGAAGTGGTAGTCGGGATGCTCGGTACCCTTGGCCTTGTCGGCCGCGCTCTTTGCCATGACGAAATCCTTGAATAGCCAAGCCGACCGGCCCGTCTGGCGGCCCGCGGCCATAGATCACGCGCAATCGGATGAAGGCGCGCCTATACCTCACGCACCTCCGCCCGACAAGCGTGCGCCGATCGAAGAGACCGCCGAACGGTCGCTTTTCCTGGAAGACCAACGATGACGAGGCACCATGGCTCGCGGCCGTGACAAGAAAATCCCCGGCGAGGCGCGGCCGAAGGCACCGCTGGGTTCGCTCCGCCCGCTGATTCCGTTCGCGATGGTCTATCGCGGCCGGATGCTCGCGGCATTCCTGGCGCTCCTCGCCGCTTCGGGCGCGACCCTGGTGGTCCCGATCGCCTTGCGTCGGGTCATCGACCACGGGTTCTCGCCCGAGGGCCAGGGCGTGATCGACACCTACTTCGCCGCCCTGATCGGCGTCGTGGCGGTCCTCGCCCTCTCCAGCGGGGCGCGCTACTACACGGTCGCGACGCTGGGCGAGCGCGTGGTGGCGGATCTCCGCACCGCCGTGTTCCGGCGCCTGACCCAGCTCGATCCCGCCTTCTTCGACCGCTCGCTCTCGGGCGAGATCATCTCGCGCCTCACCGCGGATGCCACGCAGGTGAAGGCCGTCTTCGGCGTCTCGATCTCGATCCTGCTGCGGAACGCCTTCCTGTTCACGGGCGCGGTGGTGATGATGGTCATCACGAGCCCGAAGCTGTCGGTCCTCGTCCTGGCGGCGATTCCCCTCATCGTCTTTCCCCTGATCCTGTCCGGCCGCGGCGTGCGACGCCGCTCCCGGGCAGCGCAGGACCGCCTCGCCGACGCCTCGGCCTATGCCGCCGAGGCCGTGAACGCGATCCGCACGATGCAGGCCTTCGGCATGGGCCGGACCACCGCGAGCCGCTTCGCTGCGGCGGCCGAAAATGCCTATGCGGCCGCGCGGGATTCGATCCAGGCGCGGGCGCTCCTGACCGGCGTCGCCATCTTCCTCATCTCCGCCAGCGTCGTCGGCGTGATGTGGTACGGCGCGCAAGGGGTCTTGGCCGGCACCATGACGGCGGGTCAGCTCTCACAGTTCGTGCTCTACGCGGTGTTCGGGGCGAGCGCCCTCGGGCAGCTCTCGGAGGTCTACGGTGAGCTCGCCCAGGCGGCCGGGGCCGCCGAGCGCCTCGGCGAGATCCTGGCGGCCGAATCGATGATCCGTACCCCGGCCGAGCCGCTGGCCCTGCCGGTGCCCGCCAAGGGCGCCGTGTCCTTCGACGCCGTGCGCTTCCAGTACCCGACCCGGCCCGATCATCCCTCCCTGGACGGCATCAGCTTCACCATCGCGCCGGGGGAGCGCGTCGCCCTGGTGGGACCCTCCGGCGCCGGCAAGACCACGGTGCTGCAGCTGCTGCTGCGCTTCTACGACCCGCAATCCGGCTTCATCCGGGTCGACGGGGTCGACATCGCCCAGGCGGATCCGGAGCCACTGCGCGAGCGCCTCGCCCTGGTGCCCCAGGACCCGACGGTCTTCTCCGGCTCGGTGCTCGAGAATATCCGCTATGGCCGGCCGGCCGCGACCGAGGCGCAGGTCCAGCGCGCGGCCGAACTCGCCCATGCCGACGGCTTCATCCAGGCCCTGCCGCAGGGCTACGCCACGACGGTGGGCGAGCGGGGCGTCACGCTCTCCGGCGGCCAGCGCCAGCGGGTGGCGATCGCCCGCGCCATCCTCAAGGATGCCCCGATCCTCCTGCTCGACGAGGCGACCTCAGCCCTCGACGCCGAGAGCGAGCGCGCGGTGCAGACCGCCCTCGACACCCTGATGCGCGGGCGTACCACCCTGGTCATTGCGCACCGCCTGGCCACGATCCGCAAGGCGGACCGCATCCTGGTCCTCGACGGTGGTCGAATCGTCGAGAGCGGAACGCACGAGAGCCTGCTGGCGCAGGGCGCGCTGTACGCGCAGCTGGCGGCCCTGCAGTTCACCGATGCCCATGACGATGGCCCGCGCGCCCGGGCATCCCGGCCGCTCCTCGACGCGCTGCCGGCGGAGTAGGGCGTCAGCGAGCGCCCCCGGCCGGTCGCGGCGGGTCAGCCCTTCGCGCCGCTCCCGTTGAGCGGGTTTGCCTCGTCCCAGGCGTAGCCGAGGGTCTCGAACCGCATCGCGCGGGTATCGACCATGAGGAGGCGGCCGACGAGGGGCTCGCCGAAATCCGTCACCGTGCGGATCACCTCCAGGGCCATCAGCGAGCCCATGATGCCCGCGAGCGCGCCGAGCACGCCGGCCTCGGCGCAGGGGGCGACGCTTCCGGGCGGCGGCGGGTTCGGGAACAGGCAACGGTAGGTCGGGTTCGGGCGCCCGCGCGCATCGGCCTCGTAGGGCCGCAGGGTCGTGAGCGAGCCGTCGAAGCGTCCGAGCGCCGCCGTCACCAGCGGGCGCCGGGCGTGGAAGCAGGCATCCGAGACCGCGTAGCGCGTGGCGAAGTTGTCGGAGCCGTCGGCCACCACGTCGTAGGCGCCGATGAGGTCCGGGGCGTTCTCCGGCGTCAGCCGCAGCGCATGCGCCTCCACGGCGACGTGCGGGTTCAGGCGCGACACGGCCTCGGATGCGCTCTCGACCTTGCGCCGGCCGATATCGGACGTTGCGTGGATGACCTGCCGCTGCAGGTTCGACAGGGAGACGGTGTCGTCGTCGACGATGCCGATGGTGCCGATCCCGGCAGCCGCGAGGTACTGGATCAGGGGGGCGCCGAGACCCCCGGCCCCGATGACGAGGACGCGGGCGGCCTTCAGCCGGGCCTGACCCGGGCCGCCGACCTCCGGCAGGACGAGATGGCGGGCATAGCGTTCGACTTCGTCGGGGGAGAGGGCCATGTCCCGCAGATAAGCCCCCCCGTCGCCCGGCGAAAGCCCGGCCGCGAATTGCACCTGCCCGCCCGCCCGCCTATGGCCGTCCGCACCCGGACATCACGCGAGAGTCCCGCCCGTGCCGAACGCGCCCCTCGACCGCTCCCCCCTCGCCCTCGCCCAAGGCCTGATCCGCTGCCCCTCGGTGACTCCGGAAGAGGGGGGCGCACTGGCCTGGCTCGCCGGCATCCTCGCGGGGGCGGGGTTCCGCGTGGAGCGCCCGCGCTTCTCCGAACCGGGCACGCCCGACATCGACAACCTCTACGCCCGCATCGGTACGAAGGCGCCCTGCCTTCTGTTCGCCGGTCACACCGACGTGGTGCCCCCCGGCGATGTCGCCCGTTGGCGCCACGGCCCCTTCGCCGGGACCGTGGAGAACGGGGTGCTGTACGGGCGCGGGGCCGTCGACATGAAGGGTGGGATCGCCTGCATGCTGGCCGCCGTCCTCGACTACCTCGACGTGGCCGGTCCGGATCTTCCGGGATCGATCGGCTTCCTCATCACCGGCGACGAGGAAGGGCCTGCGATCAACGGCACGGTGAAGCTCCTCGAATGGGCCCGGGCCCGGGGCGAGCGCTTCGACCATTGCCTCCTCGGCGAGCCCACCAACCCGGACGTGCTCGGCGACATGATCAAGATCGGCCGGCGCGGCTCGCTCACGGGCCGGCTGACGGTGCAGGGACGCCAGGGCCACGTCGCCTACCCGGACCTCGCCGAAAATCCGATTCCCGGGCTGCTGCGCCTCGCCGCTGCGCTCCTCGCCGCGCCGCTCGATGCCGGCACCCAGCATTTCGGTGCCTCGAACCTGGAATTCACCACCCTCGACGTCGGCAACACGGCCACCAACGTCATCCCGGCCGAGGCGCGCGGCACCTTCAACGTCCGGTTCAACGATCGCTGGACCGCCGAGACCCTGGGTGCCGAGATCCGGGCCCGCCTCGACGCGGCGGCCGGCCGGAGCGTACGCTACAGCCTCGAACTGCTGCCCTCGAACTCACCCGCCTTCCTCACCGAGCCCGACGCCTTCACCGAACTCGTCGCCGGCGCCATCGCCACCGAGACCGGCCGCCGCCCGGTGCTCTCGACCACGGGCGGCACCTCGGATGCGCGTTTCATCAAGGAGGCCTGCCCGGTCATCGAGTTCGGCCTCGTCGGCCAGACCATGCACCAGACCGACGAGTGCGTGCCGGTCGCGGACCTGAACCGGCTCACGGCGATCTACACCCGCGTGCTGGCGGCGTATTTCGCCGGGCGCTAGCCCGTCCGTCGCGACCGCACGCGGGTGTTCGTGGCCCTAGCCTCTCAGGTCGCGTTGCCGGACGCGCCCGCGGGCTGGGCTCGGAAACGCCGGCAGTCCGGCCCGAGGCGGTCGCCCACCGCGATGAAGATCTGGCGCAACCGCTGAACGTGGGGGTCGTCGAGCCGCAATTCGATGCTGGCGACGACCAAGTCGACGGCGGCCTGCCGGTCCGCTGCCGCGTCGATCATGGGCGCGCCCAGGATGATACGGCCGACTTCGAGCAACAGAGCCTCGTTGCGCGTCGCGCTCGGCGCGGCCAGCCGTTCGAGGTCGAACAGGGTCCGCACGCCCAGGGGCCAGAGCCGGATGACTCTCTCGCGCCCGACCGAGCAGCAGAGCTGCGCCTGCGCGACCCAATCCATGATCTGATAAACCCCGTAGGGCGTCTCGACGAACAGCATCAGCGGGTTGGCGGCCGCCAGGTTCTGGGTCGAATGGATGTGGTGGTCGTCGAGACGGACGCGGATCTCACTGTCGATTCCGTCGATGATCTCCACGGGCGTAATCTTGAAGGCGCGAAAGACCTCGCGTTCCTCTCGCTTGAAGTTCTTCAGCTTGTCGCGCTGGAGGATGTTGCGCAGTACGACGTCGGGCATGATGCCGGCGACGAAACAGCCGGTAATCGCCAGGGCGAGCACCAGCGGGGAACGCATCGGGTCCTCAAGCGTCGCGATGGCTTCCGCGAGGCTCGTCCCAAACCGCAGCAGGCCGACCACCAGGATCGGCGCGAGGACGATGCCAATCACGATCTTGATCGTTTCGCCGACGATGGTCGCGGGGCTCAGGTCGAAGTTCTTGATCGCACGGTACAGGTTGCGCAGCGCCGTGAGGTAGCTGCCGGCAAAGGCCGCACAGACGCCGAACAGCCAGACCGCGGTCCGATCCTGGTTCGTCAGACAGGGGCCATCCAGCCACGCGAACCCCGACCCCGTGGCGCACAGAAGCGTCGCAAGCAGCGAGAGGGTATGAAACACAGCGACTGCCGCCAGCACGCTGAAGGCGATGCTGCCGAGGATCCAGGCTGTTGTCGTGAAGTCCTCCCGGTGTCGCGACCGGTCAAAAATATCCAGAGATCCTTCCGATGAATCGGGCGATCCCCCTTTTCCAAACAGCTTGGGTCGGCCAACGAAGTACTTGTACTTCACGAATTCGAAGGATGGGATCAGACGTTGGCTCGAAGGCCCCGCAATGTCGAAGACGGCCGCCAAGTCCCGGACGATCTCCTGTCTCTGACGCTTCACGGCTTCGCGGATTGCGATGAAGATGAAGGGCGAGAGGGCAGCGAAGACGGTTGCGCCGAGGATGAGCAGAGGAACAGGAGGATTCGTCACGGCAAATTCCATCGCCCCGATGCGAATTGCACCGGACGCGACGGATCATCAGGGTTCCTGCCGGCGTATCAACTTAAAGTAAGAAGTTCTTAACTCACGGTTGTGTTATCGACGTAATCGACGCCGACCAGAGTGAGCCCACGGGCGGGAGCCAGGGGGCCGCACCGGCTGCGGTCCCGACTTGCCAGGATCTCGCTCACGTCGTCGGCGCTGATACGGCTGGCGCCGGCCAGCATGAGGGTGCCGACCATCGAACGAACCTGATGATGCAGGAAGGCGCGAGCCGACGTCGCCACCACGATCTCGTCGTGCAGGCCCATCGGCAGGACGGCGACATCCAGCTGATCGAGGGTTCGGATCGGGCTCTTCGCTTGGCACTCGGCGGCCCGGAAGGCGGTGAAGTCGTGCAGCCCGAGGAGGCGTGCGGCCGCGTTGCGCATCAGCCCGACGTCGAGGGGCCAGGGGACTTGCCAGACATGGGCGCGGTTGAGCACGGGGGGGCTGCGCCGGTTGAGGAGGCGGTAGCGATAGTGCCGGCGGGTGGCGGAGTGCCGCGCGTTGAAATCGGCGTCGACGATCTCGGCGCTGAGGATCGCCACCGGGTTCGGGCGCAGATGCGCGTTGAGCGCGTCCCGCACCACATCGGTGCGCCACGCCCGTTCGAGGTCGAGATGAGCCACCTGATGCGTGGCGTGGACGCCGGTATCGGTGCGGCCGGCGCAGGTGAGGCCCGCGACCTCGCCGGAGAAGCGCTTGACCGCCGACTCGATCGCGCCCTGGACGGAGGGCTGCGCGGTCTGGCGCTGCCAGCCGCAGAACGGGCTGCCGTCGTACTCGATGACGAGCTTGTAGCGCGGCATCAGGGGTGAACCGGTGCGGTCATGCCAACGGCGTCCCCGGCGTTCGGTGGGTGCCGCGCACGAATTCGGCCCCGCTGCTGACGCCTCCCTTTCCGGCGCGCCGCACTGCGCACAGGCGCACGGCAGCCTCGCCACAAGCGATCGTTCCCTCGGTGTCGAGGAGCGTACCGGGGGTGCCGGAGCCCGGCACGGCCTCGGCCGAGAGCACCTTCACCCGCTCGGTCCCCTTGCCGAAATCCGCCTCGAAGAAGGCGCCGGGGAACGGCGACAGGCCCTGGACGTGGTTGGCGACCGCGTGGGCCGGTCGGGTCCAGTCGATCCGGGCCTCGTCGTTGGTGATCTTGTGGGCGTAGACCACGCCCTCCGGAGCCTGGGGGGTGAAGGCCAGTGCGTCCCGCTCCACGTCCCGGAGCGCGCGGGCCATGAGGTCGGCGCCGAGCGGCATCAGCGCGTCGTGGAGTTGTCCGGCCGTCATGCCGGGGGTGATGGGAATCCGCGCCTCCAGCGCCACGGGGCCGGTATCGAGGCCGGCCTCCATGCGCATGATGCCGACGCCGCTCTCCGCGTCGCCGGCCATCACGGCACGCTGGATCGGGGCCGCGCCGCGCCAGCGGGGCAGGAGCGAGCCGTGCAGGTTGAGGCAGCCGTGGCGCGGCAGGTCGAGGATCGCCTGAGGCAGGAGCAGGCCGTAGGCGACCACCACAGCGACATCGGCCGCATGGCCGGCGAAGGTCTCGGCGGCCTCCGCACCCTTCAGGCTCGTGGGCGTCAACACCGGCGCGCCGAGGCTCTCGGCCATCGCCTGCACGGGGGAGGGCTTGAGCGCCATGCCGCGTCCGGCCTTGGCCGGCGCACGGGTGTAGACCGCCGCGATGGCGTGGCCGTCGGCGGCGAGGCGCGCCAGGGTCGGCACGGCGAAGTCCGGCGTGCCCATGAAGACGACGCGCATGGCTCTCCCCCCGCACCCGGTCTCAGACGTCGCCGCGCTTGGCCGCCTTGGCGAACTTCTTCACCACCCGGTCGCGCTTCAGCTTCGACAGGTGGTCGATGAACAGCACCCCGTCGAGGTGGTCGATCTCGTGCTGGATGCAGGTCGCCAGCAGCCCGTCGGCCTCGATCTCCTGCTCCCGGCCGTCGAGGTCGCGGAAGCGGACGCGCACGCGGTCGGGCCGCTCGACCTCCCCGTAGAATTCGGGGATCGACAGGCATCCCTCATCGTAGATCCGCTTCTCCTCCGAGGCCCAGACGATCTCGGGGTTGAGGAAGACCTGAGGCTGGCGGTCGTTCTCGTCCTTCGAGGTGTCGATGGTGACGATCCGCTTCGGCACGCCGATCTGGATCGCCGCGAGGCCGACGCCGGGGGCGTCGTACATGGTCTCCAGCATGTCGGCGGCGAGCGTCCGGATCTCGTCGGTCACGGGGCCGACCGGCGCGGAGGCAAGGCGCAAGCGCGCATCGGGCAGGATCACGAGGGGGCGGATGGTCATGGGGCGATCGGACTTGAAACGGGTGCGGGGCGGGCGGCGGCCTTGAGCCCCCGCAGATACGGGTGCACCGGAGGCCGGTCAAATACCAGGCCTGCGCGTTCCGGAGTCAGAACGGCGTGCGGCTGCGGATCGCGGCGGTGAGGGTGCCCTCGTCGAGGTAGTCGAGCTCGCCGCCGACCGGGACGCCGTGGGCGAGGCGGGTCACCTTGAGGCCGTGCGCCTTCAGGGACTCGGTGACGTAGTGGGCCGTCGTCTGCCCGTCGACGGTGGCGTTGAGAGCCAGGATGATCTCCCGCATGGCCGGGTCGGCGGCGCGGGCCACGAGGCTGTCGAGGTTGAGGTGCTCGGGCCGCACGCCGTCGAGGGCCGAGAGCACGCCGCCGAGGACGTGGTAGCGGGCCGTCACCGCGCCGGAGCGCTCCAGGGCCCAGAGGTCCGAGACGTCCTCCACCACCACCAGGGTGGCCGGGTCGCGCGCCGCGTCGCAGCAGATCGTGCAGGGATCGCGCGTATCGACGTTGCCGCAGGCCTGGCACACGACGATGCGTTCCGACGCCACCCGCATCGCGTCCGCCAGGGGCGCCAGCAGCGTCTCGCGCTTCTTGATGAGCTGCAGGGCGGCGCGGCGGGCGGAGCGGGGCCCCAGGCCCGGCATGCGGGCCAGAAGCTGGATCAGGCGCTCGATCTCGGGACCGGCGACGGCTTGTGCCATGGACGCAAATTCTCGTGACGGTGGGGACGCCCACGCGGCGGACGGCGGAGCGGTAGGCGGATGAGACGGTGCAGCTCCGGCGCGCCCGGCTGTTCCGCACCGCCTGACATAGGGTTTCCGGCCCGGAATTTCGCCCCCGGCGTTCCGGAAACGCGCCGAAAAGCTTGTCGCGCCGGCCCGGTTCACGGGGGCGCTCGGGCGCTCATCCTGGTCATGTAAGACTTTTTGTTGGCCAACAGGCGGATTGACGGCAACGGTGCCGTCTCTATGCAGGAGAGGCGCGGAACTCGAGCGGTGAACCTGCGCGCGGTGGACCTGACCAACCACGCGGACGCTCGAGATCCGAACGAATACGGAGAGCCGGCAGGGCTCCCGTCATGGGTGGCGACGCGATCAGGTGCCCGAGGAGAGATGAGCGTGACGAATATTGGCCCGTTCAATGCAGCGCACGGTTCCGAAGCCATCGGGCTGCGCAACCTGAAGGCGGTTCACTGGAACCTCGAGGTTCCCCGCCTCTACGAAGAGGCTCTGGCGCGTGGCGAGGGCCAGCTCGCCCGGGGTGGTGCCTTCGTGGCCACCACCGGGTCTCACACCGGCCGCTCGCCCAAGGACAAGTTCGTGGTGCGCGACGACGCCACGGAGAACGAGATCTGGTGGGACAACAACGGCGCGATCACGCCCGAGCAGTTCGAGACCCTGTACGCTGATTTCCTCGCCCATGCGGAGGGTCGCGAGCTCTTCGCCCAGGACCTGCGCGGCGGCGCCGACCCCTCGCACGGCGTCAACGCACGGGTGTACACGGAGCTCGCCTGGCACTCCCTGTTCATCCGGAACCTGCTGATCCGGCCGGATCGCGCGTCGCTCGCGGGCTACGTCCCCGAGCTGACGATCATCGACCTGCCGAGCTTCCAGGCTGAGCCGCACCGCCACGGCTGCCGCTCGAAGACGGTGATCGCCATCGACTTCGCGCGCAAGCTCGTCCTCATCGGCGGCTCGGCCTATGCCGGCGAAATGAAGAAGTCGGTCTTCACCTACCTGAACTACATCTTGCCCAAGGCCGGCGTGATGCCGATGCACTGCTCGGCCAACGCGGCCCTCGACGAGGCCGGCGACTCGGCCCTGTTCTTCGGCCTGTCCGGCACCGGCAAGACCACCCTCTCCAACGATTCCTCGCGCCAGCTCCTGGGCGACGACGAGCACGGCTGGAGCCGGGAGGGCATTTTCAACTTCGAGGGCGGTTGCTACGCCAAGACCATCCGCCTCTCGCGCAATGCCGAGCCGGAGATCTACGCCACCACCGAGCGCTTCGGCACGGTGATGGAGAACGTGGTGATCGACCCCGAGACCCGGATCCCGGACTTCGACGACGCCTCGCTCACCGAGAACACCCGGTGCGCCTATCCGCTCGACTTCATCGCCAATGCGAGCGCCACGGGGCGTGCCGCGCATCCCAAGAACATCGTGATGCTCACCTGCGATGCCTTCGGCGTGATGCCGCCGATCGCCAAGCTGACCGGCGCCGAGGCGATGTACCACTTCCTGTCCGGTTACACCGCCAAGGTTGCCGGCACGGAGCGGGGGCTGACCGCACCCGAGGCGACGTTCTCGACCTGCTTCGGTGCACCGTTCATGCCCCGCCACCCCAGCGTCTACGGCAACCTGCTGCGGGACCTGATCGCCGATCATGACGTGGATTGCTGGCTCGTGAACACCGGCTGGACCGGCGGCGGCGTCGGCACCGGGCGCCGCATGCCGATCCGGGTCACGCGCCGCCTGCTCACGGCCGCCCTCGACGGCTCCCTGGCGCATGTCGAGTTCCGGCGGGACCCCTATTTCGGCTTCCAGGTGCCCGTCGCGGTCCCGGGCGTCGAGACGGAGGTGCTCTCTCCGATCGAGACCTGGACCAACAAGCCCGCCTTCCACGAGACCGCGACGCGCCTCGTCACGATGTTCCAGGAGAACTTCAAGCGCTTCGCCGCCCACGTGGACGCGGATGTCCGCGCTGCCGAACCGGTGCGCTCCGCGGCCGCCTGAGCACTCGCCTTCCGGGGCGCGGCGCGCGAGCGTCCGCGTCCCGGCACGGAGTCCGATGCGGGCGCTACGGTTTCGGGATCGGACCGGTCGCAGGATCTTCGCCGCACAGCGCATCGTCGCACAGGACCTCGGGGGCATTCTCCCGCGCTTCGCGGAAGAGGACGCCGACTTCGTTCCCGCTGGACCAGATCGTGTGCGCCCGGTAGGCGGTCTCGCCCGGATCGAGGAAGAGGTCGAAGCTGTCCGGGACCTCGACCTCCGAGCAGAACGCGACACGCGCCCCGATGGGCGACAGGTTTCGCACGAGGCAGGGCGTTGTCTCGGCCGATGCCCCGTCGAGGGCAACACGACCGGACAGATGCGTCGAGGCTCGAACGGCGTGGCGATGCTCATCCATGCCGTCAGCAGACACGGGCATCCGTTAAGACAGCCCGACTTCAATCGGTGAAATGCGAGGCTATCGCCTGCAGACCGGTTGATGGCGGGGTAAATCGTGCCTCCGCCCGGGCATTCGGCACGCCGGCGTGCCGGGCAGGATCGCTCAGGCCGCCTCGCGCACCATCGCCTGACGCACCTTCAGGGCCAGCTGCTCCAGCGTATAGGGCTTGGCCAGCAACTGCACGTCCGCGTCGACGAGCCCGTTATGCACGATGGCGTTGCGCGTATAGCCCGTCGTGAACAGAACCGGCAGGTCGGGCCGGCGCTGGTGGACGGCCTCGGCGAGTTCGCGACCGTTGACCTCCGGCATGACGACGTCGGTGAAGAGCAGTGCGATCTCGGGATGCGTGTCGAGCATCTGCAGGGCATCCTTGGCGCCCTCGGCATGGATCACGGTGTAACGCAGGTCGCGCAAGGCCTCGACGGCCAGGTCGCGCACACCGTCCTCGTCCTCGACGACCAGGATCACCTCCCGGGCCGAGCCCTCCGGGAGCATCGTCGGCGTGACGCGCTCCATCTCGGCGGCGTCACCGAAATGACGCGGCAGGTAGAGCCGGACCGTCGTTCCCCGCTCGGGTTCGGAATAGATCGCCACGTGCCCGCCGGACTGGCGAACGAAGCCGTAGACTTGGCTGAGACCGAGGCCGGTGCCCTGTCCGACGGGTTTCGTCGTGAAGAACGGATCGAACGCCTTGGCGGCAACGTCGGGCGGCATGCCGCTCCCGCTGTCCGTCAGGGCCACGAGGACGTATTGGCCGGCCGGAACGCCGGGATTCTGGGCGGCATAGGCCTCGTCGAGATGGACGTTGTCGGTCTCGATGATGAGGCGGCCGCCCTTCGGCATCGCGTCGCGGGCGTTCACCGCCAGGTTGAGAATCGCGTTCTCCAGTTGGTTGGCATCGGCCTGCGTGGTCCAGAGGTCGGGGGCCGCCACGGTCTCGATCCGGATGGATTCACCGAGGCTGCGGCGCAGCAGGTCGGACATCGCGGCGATGAGACGGTTACAGGCGATGGCCTCCGGGGCCAGGGGCTGCTTGCGAGCGAAGGCAAGCAGCCGATGCGTGAGGGTCGCTGCCCGGTCGGCGCCCTTGAGGGCCTGCTCGGCGTAGCGCTCCACCGCATGCTCTCCGCGCTCCAGCCGCCGCTTGAGGAGGCTGAGATTGCCGATGATGATCGCCAGCATGTTGTTGAAGTCGTGCGCGAGGCCGCCGGTGAGTTGACCGAGGGCCTCCATCTTCTGGGATTGCCGCAGGCGGTCCTCGAGCATGTCCCGGGTGGCGGCGGCCTCGATCAGGGAGGCGTTCGCTTCCTGCAGGGCGGCGTGGGCACGGAGTGTGCGCTGATGCCGCTGGCCCGCATCGATCACCACGTAGGCACCCAGCACGACCACCAGGATGACGGCCGCCGCGACGGCGAGTTGCACCTGGCGTGCCGCCTCGCCCGCCTGTTCCTGACGGCGGATCAGGCGGCTGTAATTGTCGGCCTGGGCCTCCCCGAAGAGCGTGCGGACCTCGTCCATGAGGTGCTTGCCCTCGCCGGAGCGCATGCGCGCCAGGGCCGCTTCGACCTGGCCGGCGCGGCGCAGGACGATGGTCTCCTGCATTTCCGCGACCTTGGCTTCGGCGGCGTGGCTCAGCCGGGCGATGATCGCCGCCATGCCGGGATTGCGTGCCACGGCCTCCGCGATGGTGGACAGGCGACCGGGCGTCCTCGCGACGGCCTCCTCGTAGAGCTTGAGGTAAATCTCGTCGCCCGAGAGGAGAAACCCCCGCTGACCCGATTCGGCATCCTGGATGCCGGAATACAGGGTGAAGATGGCGTCTCGAATGCGGACGCTGCGACGCAGTTCGGCTCGGTTCGCATCCTGCTCCGCAACCAGGCTGGCTGTCGCAGCAACTGTTGCGATCAGGAGTAGAAAGCCGACGATCAGGGGTGCAATGTCCCTCAAGCGTCCCGGTACAACCTTGGGCTGTATCGGCGTAACCCGAGGAAGATGCGCATCAAAGTTCATGATCCGGCCGGCGGGAGAACGTTGGAGACCCAACGTTCCACTCCGCCGGCTCTATGGCAACGCTTCAACGACCAAATTGTGATCGATGTTGCTCAATTGCCGGATTGACGGACTTAGAACAGCTTCATGCCCGGGGGGATCGGCAGGCCCTTTGTGAGCTCGGCCATCCGCTCGGCTGCAACCTGTTCGGCCTTGCCGCGGGCATCGTTGACGGCGGCCACGATGAGGTCCTCGAGGATCTCGCGCTCGTCGGCCACCAGCATGGCGGGGTCGAGCTGCACGCCCTTCACGAGGCCCTTCGCCGTCATCGTCACCCGGACCGCGCCCCCGCCCGACGCACCGGACACCTCGACGGTGTCGAGCTCGTCCTGCAGGGAGGCCATCTTCTCCTGCATGGCCTGGGCCTGCTTCATGATGCCCATGAGGTCGCGCATCGGGTCTGCCCTCTCTCGTTCCGGAATTGGGATGGATCACATCTGGGGCGCCACGGCCCCGGAGGCTATGCCTCGTCGTCGGGCTCGTCGGTTTCCGCTTCCCCGGTGGGCGCGGCCTCGATCGCCGGCGACCCCTCGGGCGCCTTGTCGCGCACGTCGACGATCTGCGCGCCCGGGAAGCGGGCCAGGACCTCGCGGACCAGCGGATGGGCGGCGGCGTTCTGGTGGCGGGTCTCGGTGGCGGCGCGCGCGGTCGCGTCGAGGGTCGGATCGCCGGCCTCCTTCGACAGGGCGACGATCCAGCGCCGGCCGGTCCAGGCATCCAGGGCGCGGGCGAGGTCGTTGGCGATGCTCTGACGCCCGCCCTCGGCGAGGCGGAACTCGATGCGGCCCTCCTCGAAGCGCACGAGGTGGACCTCGCGCTCCAGGGCCATCTTCAGGCCGATATCGCGCTTGGCATCGGCCAGGGCGACGACGTCGGTGAATCGGAGGAGGCGCGGCGCTTCGGGCTGCGGCGCCGGAGCCGGGTTTGCCAGGGCCGGGTTTGCCAAGGCTGGGTTTGCCAAGGCCGGGTTTGCCAAGGCCGGGCGCGCCCCGCCGCCATGGGCCGCCATGGTCAGGGCAGGGCGCGGCGGTGGCTCCCCGGAGAAGGTCGGGATCGGCGACAGGGCCGGGCGGGCCTCGGCCATGGTGGCCCCCGGGGACGGGGACACGGCCAGGGACGGGGCCACGGCGGGGGACTGCACGGCTAGGGACGGGGATTCGGCGGGGGACGGGGCCGCGGTACCGGTGGTCGCCGCCGGGCCCGTCAGCGCCTGGGCCTTCATCTGGCGCAGGGCCTCGTCCGGGGTCGGCAGGTCGGCGGCGTAGGCGAGGCGCACCAGGGCCATCTCGGCCGCCGCCAGGGGCCGGGTGGCCGTCTGCACCTCGGGGATCGCCTTGAGCAGAATCTGCCAGGCCCGCGACAGCACCCGGACCGAGAGGGTCTTGGTGAAGTCGCGTCCGCGCGACCGCTCCGCCTCGCTCAGGGTCGGGTCGGCGGCGGCCTCTTCCGGCACCAGCTTCAGGCGGGTGACGAGGTGCGTGAAGCTCGCGAGGTCGGACAGGATCACGGCCGGATCCGCGCCGGCCTCGTACTGCCCGCGCACCTCTGCGAAGGAGGCCGGGATGTCGCCGCGCATCACCGCCTCGAACAGGTCGACGATGCGGCCGCGATCCGCCAGCCCCAGCATGTCGCGCACGCTCTGGGCGCTGACGAGGCCGGCCCCGTGGGCGATCGCCTGGTCGAGGAGCGAGAGCGCGTCGCGCACGGAGCCCTCGGCCGCCCGGGTGATCGCCGCCAGCGCCTCGGCGTCGGCCTCGACGGATTCGGCGGCGCAGATCCGGCCGAGGTGCCCGACCAGGGTCTCCGCCTCGACGCGGCGCAGGTCGAAGCGCTGGCAGCGGGACAGGATTGTCACCGGTACCTTGCGGATCTCGGTGGTGGCGAAGACGAACTTGGCGTGCGGCGGCGGCTCCTCCAGGGTCTTCAGGAAGGCGTTGAACGCCTTCTCCGAGAGCATGTGGACCTCGTCGACGATGTAGACCTTGTAGCGGGCCGAGACCGGCGAATAGCGGATGCCGTCGATGATGCCGCGCACGTCGTCGATGCCGGTGTGCGAGGCGGCATCCATCTCCAGCACGTCCATGTGCCGGGATTCCATGATGGCCTGGCAGTGCCGGCCGAGCTCCGGCATCGCGATGGTGGGGCCCGTATCGGGATGGCCGTCGCGCACGTAGTTCAGGCCGCGGGCGAGGATCCGGGCCGTGGTGGTCTTGCCGACGCCGCGCACGCCGGTGAGCATCCAGGCCTGGGGAATGCGGTTGGCTGCGAAGGCATTGGCCAAGGTTCGCACCATGGCGCCCTGGCCGATCAGATCGTCGAAGTTCTGGGGCCGGTACTTGCGCGCCAGCACCCGATAGGGTGTGGCGGCCGGGGTCGGCTCGGGAAGGCCGGGCAGGAGCCCGGCGTCGCTCAGAGGACCGGAGGTCGCGTCCATGCCGCCTTGCTGGGTTGGTGCGGCTCCGGTCGGAGGGTGCCGCCACGCGAGCCCGAGGCATCGATCGAGGTGGGAGGCTGGACGAAGACCCGCTCGGTCTCGTTAGGGCTGCTTCCTTCCGGACCTGACCCGGTTGGCGAGTGAAACGTCCCTCGCCAACCTCCCGAGCGCTATATGGCCGCCGCGCGCGACGGATGCAAGCGGAGTCCGGGTCACGACGCGGAGTCCGGGTATTCCACGGAGATTTTCGGTATTCCAAGCGAATGCAGGGTATTCCAAGCGAATGCGGTGTATTCCGAGCGAAATCCGCCTCGGAGGGCGGCTCGCGACAGCCCGCGGCGTGCCCGCAAATCGCCCGATCCCTGCGCCAACGTCCGCCCCCTGACCTGTATCGTCCAAGAGGGAGACGCCGATGACGCGGCGGTTCGGCTTGAGCCTGATGGTATCCACGTGCCTCGCAGCGGGTCTGATGGCGGCATCTGCTGCGCCCGAGGCGCCGAGAGCCTGGGCGGGCCGCTATCTCTACGAGCACGATGGTGGTCGCACCGTCGGCGGATCGCCGATCGTCGTCACCTACGAACTCAACATCGCTCCGGGACGCGGCAACCGTGACTGTCTGTTGCGGATCGAGGGCTTCCAGACCGACGAGACCATCGTCTGCAAGGCGAGCGGTACGGCCGAGAGCGTGTCCGTTGCGTTTCACACCTTCGGCGACGGCCGCACGGTCAACGCCTACGGTACGCGGCTCTACGATGTCGGCCTGAACCTGTTCGAGATGCACCGGGGCGGCGACGCCGTCCTGACGCAGTGGCGCGCGCTCAATCCGAGCGGTGCCGGCTCGGCCGCGCCGGCCGGCACCTATTTTACCCGTCAGGGCTGAACGTCGAAGCGAGGCCTATTCGGCGGTCCGGCCCAGATGAGCATCGTGGACTATTCGGCCTTGCGCTTCACGATGGCGAAGGTCTTGGGGTCGAGTTCCAGGTCGAACTGCTTCCCATTGGCGTCGATGGCATCGTCGACTTCGATCTCGTCGTCCTCGACCTCGATCTTCTTCCATTTGGTGAAGCCTTCCTGCTTCAGCACGGCTTCGATCTTGGTCTGCTCCTCCGGGGTCGGCTTCCGGTCGGCGAAGGCGGATCCGGTGAAGGCGAGGCCGAGGGCGAGGGCGGTGAGGCCCGTGAGCTTGATCGACATGGTGTCTCCCTGCTGTGTTGAGAAATGTTTCTGACCCCAGTCGAACCACTCAGCCTGGGTGAGGTTCCTGCCGACGTCGTGCGATGGCTGCGCCCAGAGGTTGTGTCCGGGGGCGGTGCCTCCTAGGGTCGCCGGATCTTTCCGCTCCAGGATCGGTCCAGCATGGTCACGCGCGTCGCCACCGTGGCGTTCGAGGGCATCGAGGCGCGGGCCGTCGATGTTCAGGTTCAGATCGCCCCCGGCATCGTCGCCTTCACGGTGGTGGGCCTCGCCGACAAGGCCGTGGCGGAATCCCGGGAGCGCGTGCGGTCGGCGCTGATCGCCTCCGGCCTCGCCCTGCCGGCCAAGCGCATCACCGTCAATCTTGCCCCGGCCGACCTGCCGAAGGAGGGCTCGCACTACGACCTGCCGATCGCCCTGGCGGTGATGGGGGCCATCGGCGCCCTGCCGGCGGATGCGCTCGCGGGCTACTGCGTTCTCGGCGAACTCGCCCTCGACGGCACGATCACGGCCGTGTCCGGCGTCCTGCCCGCCGCCATGGCGGCCAGTGCCCTCGGCCTCGGCCTGATCTGCCCGGCCGCGACCGGGCCCGAGGCCGCGTGGGCCGGCGGCGACCTCGACGTGCTGGCGCCGCGCTCCCTCATCCAGCTCGCCAACCACTTCAAGGGTACCCAGGTCATGGCCCGGCCGGAGCCGGCGGTGGCCGCGCCGGGCGCCGCCTTGCCGGACCTGCGCGACATCAAGGGTCAGGAGGGGGCCAAGCGCGCCCTGGAGATCGCGGCGGCCGGCGGCCACAACCTGCTGATGAACGGGCCACCGGGAGCGGGCAAGTCGATGCTCGCCGCGCGCCTCCCCTCGATCCTGCCGCCACTGGCGCCGCGGGAACTCCTCGAAGTCTCGATGATCCAGTCGGTGGCGGGCGAACTGAAGGGCGGCGCGCTCTCGAACCGGCGCCCGTTCCGGCAGCCCCACCATTCCGCCTCCATGGCGGCCCTGGTCGGCGGGGGCATCAATGCCCGTCCGGGCGAGGCCTCGCTCGCCCATGGCGGCGTGCTGTTCCTCGACGAATTGCCGGAGTTCACGCCCCAGGTGCTCGATTCCCTGCGCCAGCCGATGGAGACCGGGACGATCATGATCGCGCGGGCCAACCACCGCGTGACCTACCCAGCCCGCTTCCAGCTCGTCGCCGCGATGAATCCCTGCCGCTGCGGGCAGGCGCTGGAGCCGGGCTACGCCTGCCGCCGGGGGCCGAACGAGCGCTGCGTCGCCCAGTACGGCGCGCGGATCTCTGGGCCGCTCCTCGATCGTATCGACCTGCGCATCGAGGTCGGGGCGGTGACGGCCGCCGACCTCATCCTGCCACCGCCCTCGGAGGGCTCGGCCGAGATGGCGGCGCGCGTGGCGACCGCCCGCGCTCTGCAGGCTGCGCGCTACGCGGCCTACGATCCCGACGCGACGTTCACCAATGCCACTTGCCCGTCGCCGGTGATCGAGGCCGTCGCCGCGCCGGACCCGGAGGGCGCCGCCCTGATCCGGTCGGCCGCCGAGACCATGCGGCTCTCGGCGCGCGGCTTCCACCGGACCCTGCGCGTCGCCCGCACCCTGGCCGACCTCGACGGCGAGGCCCAGGTCCGCCGCCTCCACCTCGCCGAGGCCCTGTCCTATCGCGGGCGGACGGAGCAGCCCGTCGCGGTATGACCTCAGGCGGCGGGGAGCACCTGCGATGCAGGGTGCCGCCGCTGGTGGCGGATCAGCGCAAGCGTCAGGCCCGACAGGGTGAGCAGGTCGCAGGTGAGCCCGAAGACCGAGCCGACCAGGGCGTTATGAAAGGCCCAGCACAGGCTGGCGCCGAGGAAGAGCCGCCGCATACCCTGCGGGTCGCCCTGGAGGCGCGCGGCCGTCGCCAGCAGGGCCCCGAGCCCGGCACAGGCCGAGGGACCGCCGTTCCAGGTCGCCAGGGTCAGGCCGGCGGCGACGAGGGTTGTCGCGGCGAAGAGGGGACCAACCCAGGGAGCGCGGCCCTGCGGCCCGATCGCATGCGCCGAGACCAGGTTCTGCAGGAGGGCGATGGCGCACATGGCCGTGCCGGTGAGCGCACCGAGATGCAGGTAGTGTAGGCCGAACGCGGTGGCGCATCCGGCGGAGGCGAGGAGCATCCCGCGGCGATGCGGCATGATCCCGGCGGCGAATCCCAGCAGCAGGCCGAGGGTTCCGAAGAGGTCGAGATGTGGTTTCGCTGCTGCCCAGCCGATCTGAGCCCACTCGATGACAATCATGGTCCGCGCCCGGTCGGCGCAGAAGCGCGCCGCACTCGATGCAGGCGCTAGGTCGTCATGGTAACCGGTCGGTTAACGCGTCTTGTCGAGGGCCGGAGCTGTCGTCCGACTGCCACAGCGGGCGAACGGACCGCCCGCTGGACCGTCCTATTCCGCGGCCTGGCGGGCGGCGTAGCCGAGCCGCCCGTTCAGCTCCTCGATCAGCTTCACGGCGGCCTCCGCGATGACGGTGCCGGGCGGGAAGATCGCCGAGGCACCGGCGGCGTAGAGGGCGTCGTAGTCGCCGGGTGGGATCACGCCGCCGATGACGATCATCACGTCGCCGCGGCCCTGCTCCGTCAGCGCCGCCTTGAGCTCGGGCACCAGGGTCAGGTGGCCGGCAGCCAGCGACGACACGCCGACGATGTGGACGTCGTTCTCCACCGCCTGCCGCGCCGCCTCGGCGGGAGTCGCAAAGAGCGGTCCGATATCCACGTCGAAGCCGAGATCGGCGAAGGCGGAAGCGATGACCTTCTGGCCGCGGTCGTGGCCGTCCTGCCCCATCTTGGCGACGAGGATGCGCGGGCGGCGCCCGTCATTTTCCTCGAAGGTCTCCACGAGCTTGCGAACGGTCTCGACCACCGGCGACATGCCACCCACCTCCCGCTTGTAGACGCCCGAGATCGAGCGGATCTCGGCCCGGTGACGGCCCCAGGCCTTCTCCAGCGCATCCGAGATCTCGCCGACCGTGGCCTTGGCCCGCGCCGCACTGACCGCGAGTTCGAGCAGGTTGCCCTGGCCCTGTGCCGCGGCCGTGAGGGCGGCCAGCGCCGCGTCGACGTCGGCCTGGCTGCGCTCGGCGCGCAGGCGCTTCAGCTTGTCGATCTGCAGGGTGCGGACGTTGCCGTTGTCGACCCGCATCAGCTCGATGGCGCGATCGTCGTCGGGCTTGTACTTGTTGACGCCAACGATGGTCTGGCGGCCGGAATCGATCCGAGCCTGGGCGCGGGCGGCGGCCTCCTCGATTCGCAGCTTCGGGATGCCGGCCTCGATGGCCTTGGCCATGCCGCCGAGCTCGTCGACTTCGCGCAGGTGCTCCCAGGCGCGGGTGACGATGTCCTGGGTCAGCTTCTCGACGTAGTAGGAGCCGCCCCACGGATCGACGATGCGGGTGGTGCCGCTCTCCTGCTGCAGGAAGAGCTGCGTGTTGCGGGCGATGCGGGCCGAGAAGTCGGTGGGCAGGGCCAGCGCCTCGTCGAGCGCGTTGGTGTGCAGGGACTGGGTGCCGCCCTGCGTCGCCGCCATCGCCTCGATGCACGTCCGGGTAACGTTGTTGAACACGTCCTGGGCGGTCAGCGACCAGCCCGAGGTCTGGCTGTGCGTGCGCAGCGGCAACGACTTGTCGCTCTTCGGTTCGAACTCCTTGACGAGCTTGGCCCAGATCAGGCGCGCAGCCCGCATCTTGGCGATCTCCATGAAGAAGTTCGTCGAGATCGCCCAGAAGAACGACAGGCGCGGGGCGAACTGGTCGATGGTCAGGCCAGCCGCCAGACCCGCCTTGATGTACTCGACCCCATCCGCCAGCGTGTAGGCGAGCTCGAGGTCGTTCGTCGCCCCGGCCTCCTGCATGTGGTAGCCGGAGATCGAGATCGAGTTGAACTTCGGCATGTTCTTCGACGTGTAGGCGAAGATGTCGCCGATGATCCGCATCGAACCCGCCGGCGGGTAGATGTAGGTGTTGCGGACCATGAACTCCTTGAGGATGTCGTTCTGGATCGTGCCGGCGAGCTTCTCCGGCGGCACGCCCTGCTCCTCGGCCGCGACGATGTAGAGGGCGAGGATCGGCAGCACCGCGCCGTTCATCGTCATCGAGACGGTCATCTCGTCCAGCGGGATGCCGGAGAACAGCGTCCGCATGTCGTAGATCGAATCGATCGCCACGCCGGCCATGCCGACATCGCCCGAGACACGCGGGTGATCGGAATCGTAGCCGCGGTGGGTGGCAAGGTCGAAAGCCACCGACAGGCCCTTCTGCCCGGCGGCGAGGTTGCGCCGGTAGAAGGCGTTCGAATCCTCCGCCGTGGAGAACCCGGCATACTGCCGGATCGTCCAGGGCTGGGTCACGTACATCGTCGGGTAGGGACCGCGCAGGTAGGGTGCCACCCCTGGGTAGGTGTCGAGGAACTCGATGCCGTCGCGATCCTCGGGGCCGTAGACGCCCTTCACCGGAATGCCCTCGGGCGTCATCCAGGGCTCGCCCGTGGGCGGCACCGGAGCCGGGATGGCATCGGCCGCGTAGGGAACGGTCGCGAAGTCGGGGATGCGAGACGTCATGGGCTCTGGCTCGTGCGGCAGCGGCGTCCCTGCATTATAGGTACGCGCACAATCTGGGCTACCTCTAACCGGACTTCGCCCGGATGGGGCCGGCAAAACCGTCACTTTCGCGCATGCGAGCGGCAAATCTTTTCGGGCCGCTGCCAAATCTTTCTTGTCGGATGCCCCTATTCAGCGGCCATCCGGGAGGGGGCGAGGCCCTGGACCTCGGCGGCCACGGCTGCCACGACGCTGCGCAGGTGCCAGACGAGTTCCGAGAAGCCCGGCGTGATCGCGAGGGAGGCCTCGTTCATGTAGAGGCTGCGGTTGATCTCGATCTGCAGGGCGTGGCGCTCGACGTTCGGTTCGCCGTAATGCTCGGTGATGAAGCCGCCCGCGTAGGGCTTGTTGCGCAGCACGCGGTAGCCGCGAGCGCGCAGGTGGTGCTCGAAGGCGTCGATCAGGATCGGCGCGCAGGCCGTGCCGAAGCGGTCGCCCAGGATGATGTCCGCCCGCGCCGCCTCGTCGCGCCCGAGGCTCGACGACGGCATCGAATGGCAGTCGATGAGGATGGCGTGGCCGAACTGGCGGGCGGTACGCTGGATCAGGCTGCGCAGCGTGCGATGATAGGGCTTGTACAGCGTCTCGATCCGCTCGACCGCGACCTCCACCGGCAGCCGTCCGCGATAGATCTCCTGCCCGTCGGCGACGAGGCGCGGGATGGTGCCGAGGCCGCCCGCCACCCGCATGGAGCGGGTGTTGGCGAAGGCCGGCAGGCGTCCGTCGAACATGCGCGGATCAAGCTCATAGGGCTCGCGGTTCACGTCGAGGAAGGCGCGCGGGAAATGTGCCCGCATCAAGGGGGCCCCGAGATCGACCACCGGGGCGAACAGCCGGTCCACGTGCGCGTCTTCCGAGCGCCGCAGCGCGAGCCCATCGAGGCGCGAGGCGGCCAGGAAGGCGGGTGGGTAGACCGCACCGGAATGCGGTGTGTTGAAGACGAAGGGGAGGGTATGCGCCGTCGGTTCGTCCACCGTGAAGGGCGGATCGAAGACCGCCGCTCCGGACGCTTCGGGGGTCTGGAACGGCTCTGTCATCGCGGCGCGGGCGCCTCGGTGCGGACGGGACAACGCATCGACTCACTTTGCGGTTTGCCAACTCGCCTGTCCAGCAGGACGGAGGCGTCGCGAGGCCGCTCTGGGTGCCGTTGGACACCCCGTCCCGACGGGCTGGCAACGTTCTGTTTACCAAGCCGGTGCTTTGTGGAAAGAACACGTCGAATCAAAGGTACGGGACGCTGCTCGATGAAGATCCTCCTGGCGGAAGACGACAACGACATGCGCCGCTTCCTGGCCAAGGCGCTGCAGAACGCCGGCTACGACGTGCTGTCGTTCGACAATGGGCTCTCGGCCTATAATCGCCTGCGCGAGGAGCCCTTCGAGCTGCTGCTCACCGACATCGTGATGCCCGAGATGGACGGGATCGAGCTGGCGCGTCGCGCCACCGAGCTCGACCCCGACATCAAGGTGATGTTCATCACGGGCTTCGCCGCCGTGGCTCTGAACCCGGATTCGAAGGCCCCGAAGGACGCCAAGGTCCTGTCGAAGCCCTTCCATCTGCGCGACCTCGTCAACGAGGTCGAGAAGCTTCTGGCCGCCTGAGCGTAACCGCCAGCACCCCCACCGAATCGAGGCAGTAGGAAGAGCCCGCCGGCTCGCCTATATGCTGTACGGATTGGGATGGGGCGTTTCGACGATGAAGCCGGTCACGATCTATACAACCGCGTGGTGTCCCTACTGCTCGGCGGCCAAGAGCCTGCTGCGCGACAAGGGCATCGCGTTCACCGAGATCGACGTCGAGCGGACGGCCGGCGCGCGCACCACCATGGTCCAGCGCGCCGGGGGCCGCACGAGCGTGCCGCAGATCTTCGTCGGCGAGACCCATGTGGGTGGCTGCGACGACCTCTATGCCCTGAACGGCGCCGGCAAGCTCGACGCCCTGGTGGCCGCATGAACGGCGCGCCCAAATTTACGGCCGCGTGCGTACAGATGCGCTCGGGCCGCGATCCGCTCGCAAACCGCGACGCCGCCGTGGCCCTGGTCCGCGCGGCCGCGGATGCCGGGGCGCACTACGTCCAGACGCCCGAGATGACCTCTCTGGTGGAGCGCAGCAAGGCGAGCCTGTTCGAGAAGGTCACGGCCCAGGACGACGACCCGACGCTGGCGGCGCTGCGCGACGTCGCCCGTGAGCGCGGCATCGTGCTCCAGATCGGGTCGCTCGCCGTGCGCAACGGCGACAAGGTCGCCAACCGCGCCTTCCTGATCGATGCCGAGGGAGCGATCACCGCCTCCTACGACAAGCTGCATCTCTACGACGTCGACCTGCCCAACGGTGAACGCTGGCGCGAATCGGCGACCTATACGGGCGGCGCCTGCGCCGTGGTCGCCGACACGCCCTGGGCGGCCATCGGCCTCGCCATCTGCTATGACATCCGCTTCCCGGCCTTGTACCGGGCCCTGGCGGAGGCGGGCGCCACCGTCCTGACGGCGCCGGCCTGCTTCACCAGGCAGACGGGCGAGGCGCACTGGCACGTGCTGCACCGGGCCCGCGCCATCGAGACCGGCTCGTTCATGATCTCGGCCGCGCAGGGGGGACACCACGAGGATGGACGCGACACCTACGGTCACTCCCTCATCGTCGATCCCTGGGGCCGAGTCCTGGCCGATGCCGACGGAGCCGAGCCGGGGGTGATCCTCGCCGAGATCGATCTCGCCCGCGTGGCCGATGCCCGCGCCCGCATTCCGACCCTGCAGCATGCCCGCCCCTTCACGATCGAGCGGGTGGGGCGCGCCACCTGACACCGCCCGCAGACGCGTTCCGAAAATCCTGACCCATGATCCGCTACACCCTCGTCTGCGAGGCCGAACACGGCTTCGAGAGCTGGTTTCCGTCGAGTGATTCCTTCGACGCCCAGGCGGCACGCGGGCTGGTCTCCTGCCCGGTCTGCGGCTCGGTCCGGGTCAGCAAGAGCATGATGGCGCCCTCGGTCGCCCGGACGGATCGCGGTCCTCGCACGCTTCCGGCCCCCGTCGGGACCCCCGCGGAGGCTGGCGCGTCCCCCGCCGGGCCGCCGGCGACGCCGCAACTGGCACTCACCGAGCCCGAGCAGCGCCTGCGCGCCCTGATGCGGGCGATGCGCGAGGAGGTGACGCGGAACGCCGATGATGTCGGGGCACGCTTTCCGGAAGAGGCCCGGCGGATCCACTACGGCGAGACCGAGACTCGTGCGATCTACGGCCAGGCGAGCCTCGAGGAGGCCCGCGCCCTCGTCGACGAGGGCATCGCGGTGGCGCCCCTCCCGCCGGCCTCCGACGACCGGCACTGAGCCTCAGCGCTTCAGTGCGGCGGTCCCGGCGATCGACGAGAGGGCGAAGGCGATGAGCGCGTTCCAGCCCGCGAGAGAGATCCCGGCCAGGCGCCAGGCCGCCGTGGAGCAATCGGCCACGCGGGTGGTCTGGAGTGCGTTCAGAAAATCGCCGACGGCGGCCGGATTGGCGCCCGCGCCACCGCCGCAATCGGTGGGGCCGGCCCAGAGGCTCCACTCCGCCCCTGCGTGATAGACGCTCAACCCGGCTCCATAGAGGAGGCCGAGGGCGGCGAGGCCGAGGACGAGACGGGTGGCCCAGGCAGGCAGGACCAGGCCCAGGACAGCCAGCGGAATCGCCGCGTAGTAGGGAATGCGCTCCTGCAGGCAGAGCTTGCACGGCACGTAGCCGAGCCCCCACTGGAAATACCAGGCTCCCGCGAGCGTCGTTACGGATCCGACGAGCAGAAGGAGGGCGGTGCGGCGCAGGCGCAGGAGCGAGGCGTAGTCCATCTGTCTACAATCACCTTGGTCTAGAGCAACACCTTGAACAGCACGAAGCCGAGGATGATGACGGCGACGGAGATCGCCGCCACCACGTTGAGGTGCCGGTCGAGCACCCCCCGGATCTGAACGCCGTAGCGGCCCAGAAGTCCCGCCAGGATGAAGAACCGGGCGCCGCGCGTCAGCAGCGACAGCACCACGAACCAGAACAGGTCGTAATGGGCGAAGCCCGAGGTGATGGTCACGAGCTTGAACGGGATCGGCGTTAGGCCCTTCAGCAGAATCACCCAGTGCCCGTACTCGGCGTAGGAGGCCTGGAAGGTCGCGGCCTTGTCGGACAAGCCGTAGACCCGGAACACCCATTGCCCGATGGAGTCGAACAGCAGGGCGCCGATGGCGTAGCCGAGGAGGCCGCCCGCCACGGAGGCCAGGGTGGTGATCAGGGCATAGAACCAGACCCGGTCCGGCCGGCTCACCGCCATCGGCACCAGCATCACGTCCGGCGGCACCGGGAAGAACGAGCTCTCGGCAAAGGCCACCGCCCCGAGGGCGTAGGGCGCGGAGGGCTTGCCCGCGAGCGCGAGGATCCACTCGTAGAGGCGACGGATCATGAGGGGTCCGGGAAGGCTGGAAGGGATGGGCGGCGCCCTTTGACCATACGGCGCCGTTCCTGGCGAGCGCTCGCGGACCGCACTGCGAAGAAAACCCCTCTGGCCGAAACCGGGAAGGTGTGCGATGACGCGGGTGCTGCGGGCGTGGTGGAACTGGTAGACGCGCCGGACTCAAAATCCGGTTCCGCAAGGAGTGTCGGTTCGATTCCGACCGCCCGCACCACTCGGCTCCCCTAGCCATCGCGATTCGGCCCGAGCGCCCAGGTGCGCCTCGACCCGTCTCATCTCGGCGAGCGGCCCGCGAAAAGCGGGCGATCGACGAACTTGGCATGGTGGCTCTCGCTCGATCCCCGCCTTGACCGGCCTGACGTTGCGGGGAGGGCCGAGAGACAATCCATCGCGCGGTATCCTAGACGGACGGTCCGGTCGGCTCCGCCTGCGCGCGACCCGTGATGCAGGGACAATCCTGCCGATCTGGGCGATCCGAACGAATGAAGTCGACGCTGCCCTCGCCGTGAGCCTCGCAAAGCGCGGCTCACGAGGCCGCTCGACCGGACCAGACCTGCGGCGCAGGCGCGCCGTAGGTCTGTCTTCGTTTCGAGTGTGGTCCTCAGGCGACGAGCAACACGTCGTGTTTCAGACTCCCGATAAGGTCGAGGTTGGTCACGCCGGCGATCTGGAACGTCTCGCTCAACTCCCCCCAAAGGTCGGTATCCGCCGTGATCGTGTAGACGTCCGTGCCCATCGTTTGGCTCAGCGTGGCGCCCGGACCGAAGCCGGAGAACGCAAGGCGGTCGCCCGCCGACGCACCCGCGTCGTTGAAGTCCATCACCTTATCGCCGTTGGTCTCGCCCGGGCGGAACACGAAGGTGTCGGTGCCGCCCCCGCCGATGAGCACGTCCTTCCCGCTGTCGCCGTCGAGGACGTTGTCCGCACCGTTGCCGATCAGGGTGTTGCCGAGGGCGTTGCCCGTGCCTGTCAGATCGGCCGTGCCGGTCAAGGTCAGGGCATCGAGGCTGGTTCCGAGGGTGTAGCTGATCGAGGACCGCACGGTGTCGATGCCTTGGCTGGCCATTTCGACCACGAGATCACCGCGCGCGCCGACGATGTAGGTGTCGTCGCCCATGCCGCCGATCATGAGGTCGTCGCCGGTGCCGCCGTCGAGCGTATCGTCGCCGGTACCACCGTAGAGCCAATCATCGCCGGCGGCGCCCGACAGCGTGTTGGTGGCCGCGTTGCCCATGAGGACGTTGTCCAGCGTATTGCCGGTGGCGTCGATGGTGCCCATCCCCGTGAGCTTCAGGTTCTCGACGTTGGCGCTGAGCGCGTAGGAGATCGCGGCGAGGACGGTGTCCGTGCCCTCTCTGGTCGACTCGATCACACTGTCGTCGATGCTATCCACCACGAAGGTGTCGTTGCCGAGGCCGCCCGCCATGGTGTCGGCGCCGAGGCCGCCGTCGAGGCGGTCGTTCCCGGCACCGCCGGTCAGCGTGTCGTTGCCCAAACCACCGGCCAGCGCATTGTCAACGCTGTTTCCGACAATCGTATCGTTGCCCGATCCGCCGATGGCGTTCTCGATGAGAGACGCGGTATTGTCGTTATACAGGAGGGCATTGGCAATATTCCCAGCCGCCGGATGACCTACTCCGAGCTGAGCCAGTTGACTGACGGAGGTTACCGTCCACTTTCCGGGAGACAGGTCGATACTCAGATTTGTCCCATAATTCGAGAAATCGTATGTATCATTTCCTCCCCCATCCCAGATCGTCATGAACAGGCGATTTTCCAACGGAATGGAGAATCCATTGCCATCGATCGAGAGCTGGCCAGTATCGGGGCTCCACTGGTAGCGATTGTCGCCTGCGTTGACGTCATAATTCGCTCCGTACATGTATTGCAGCGCGGCAATGTCGTACATCATCAGCGATTGAGGAAAGCCGTTGAGCTCGTTTTCGGCATACCCTCCATCTGAGCCGACATACGATTTGGCCATGATCGTGTATTCGCTTGAATCATGCTCATAGGTCATGGCCCCGAATACACCGGGCTCATTGCCGTGCTTGAAGCCCAGCGCATGCCCGATTTCATGGAGCATCGCAGAAAAAGCATAGGTTCCGACAACCGGGTCGTCGAACCCTACCGTATTATACCAAGTGTCGCCGGCATCGGGGCCATTGCCTGGATAGTAAGCCCACGCATTTGGGGGCATATCCGACATGGCGAAGCGTAAATCGCCGGCCCCTCCGTCGATCTCGGTAAAAGAGAGATCTGCGACTGAGGCGACAGAACTCAACATCTCTCGGACAACTTCCTTTTGCCGCTCGCTGAAAGACTGGAAGTTTAAATCCCTCTCGCCTCTGTATTCGTACTGGGCAGGATCGGTGGGAAAACTGAACGTCATATCGGTGTTCGCCCAGCGCAAGCCTGCCAGCAATCCATTGATATCTTGATTGCCGCTTGCAGGGACAGACGCATAAGTATTGGCCATTTTACACTCCAGTCGATACGAACTAGCTCTTCGAAATCTTTGATGCCTGCTCAGGATTTGTTCGAAAGGCGGTAGATCGGACGTCTCCCCAGTCTTCCGGCCGGCCGATCGGGTTTATCTTCGATCGCATGTCGGGCAGTCGCGTTGACGTATTGACCCTGGCGGGATGGCAACCATGCCTCACCCGATCAGAGGTGGAGGATGAGACCTGTTTTTGACTTGATCGCATCACGGCATAGAGCAAGCTTCGATGCCGTTGTATTTCGGGTTATGCTACAAGTCGCAGGTGTTGATCTATTATTGTCTTTGGCAAAGGCCGCGAGCAATTTACTCTGTGTGACCCTTTATTCTGAATCGGCCTCTTTCATAACGCAGGGTTCCTCGACCGGGGAAGTGCTGAAGATGTGTCGGCGCAGGCATCGCGCCGCGTCGCAGGTCGGTCTCGGGTTGGCTCGGATGTCAATCGATACGGCAGCGGTCTGGGATGTCTCGATTTGCACTGCGTGGTTGTCGCTCTGCCGATCATCCTTTCCTGTGGCGCGCCTCCGGATGCGGCGGCCCGACCCTCGGAACTGCGTGTCCAACCGCCGCTTCGAGGGGCTACGGAGACTTTGGGCGATACCGATCCTGCCCAGGTCGACGATCATCCCAAGTAGGCGTAAGCGAAATTCGTGCCGTGGTTGAATAGGCTCGATCGAAGGATCGCGCTGCGTGCACGCTGCGTCCCGTCTTCGATCTGCGATGGATGCGCGTCGCCAGCTGGGGCATCGAACCGCACCTCGATCGCTGGGAAGCGAGCGCCTTGCCGAGAGTTTGTCAGGGACAAGCGCGGACCGGTTGTCCCGAAAAGACAAACGCCAAGACCGGAATCAAGGGTCTGTCTGGCTCGGGATGAGGCTGACAGACCCGGACGACGCGATCGTTGGCGACCCGGCCCAAGCCCCGCTCCACCAGTTGCATGGTCTCCGACTGCATGGTCCCTGGATGTCATGCGCCCGATCCGTCGCGACGCGAGCCAGGCCTGCCGGATCCTCGGCGAGCCTCGGGGCATGCAACGCTCCGTGCCGACGGTACCGACCGCCGAGGATGCGCTGACCCGCGCCAGCATGGCCTCGGCGTCCGAGTTCGGACGCTATGGCGAGCGCCGCATCTCCGCGCTGCGGCAGGCGGCCGGGTGGGCGGGGTCAGGTCAGGTCGGGCACCACGCCGGGTGATTGCTTCGGTTTGATCGATGCCGCACACATCGCACGCGCTGATCCGCTCAACGAGAGCGGGCAGGCGAAGGGCAAGGTCGTCCTCGCCGGTTTCGCCGACTAAACCCCATCAGGACGCATTCCGCCTGGAACCGGGACGCGTCCTGCATCGGGCCGAGGCTACGGTGTGAGTTGTGCCAATTCCTCGAGGCCGCCACCATCGGCATAGGCCTTTCGGAAGCTGTCGCGAGACTTCCAGCGCTTCCAGAATCCGTCGAGCTGCTCGAACCGTTCGTCGAGCGGCGTGGCTACGGGGCCGAACTTCGAGAAGGCGATGGCCGTGCAGAGGGTGATATCGGCAAAGGTCGGGTGCTCGCCGCCCAGCAGCCATTCGCGTCCTTCGGCCAGGTGTCGATCGACGAGGGCGGCGTGCGCCAGGGCCTCCTTGCGGCAATGCTCGCCCCATTGCGGGTTGCTCGTCAGCTCCAGCTTCGGTCCGAGACCCTGATGCGAGACGTGGAACAGCGTCGTCAGCCGGTAAAGGATCTGCACCCAGACGCGATTGTCCCACATCGCGTCGAGCCCCTGAGCGAGGGGCGTTTCGCCGGTGATCCTGCGGCCCTCATGGTGTGCATCGAGGTAGCGCACGATCGCGGACGACTCCGAGAGATAGCTGCCGTCGGGCAGTTCCAGCGTCGGCGTCTCGCCCCACGGGTTCATCTTGAGGTGGCGCCAGCCGCGCTGCTCCCCCTTGGGGGCCATATCGTAGATCACCTCCTCGAAGGCGTCGGTGATGCCCTTCTCGTGCAGGAAGAGGCGAAGGCGCTGAGGGTTCGGGAACGCCGATGGCGACGTGTAGATCCGAGTTTTGGTCGACAAGGAAAATCTCCGCTGATGGGCACGGCCGGCAGGTGGGCTGCACCATCAGGACTGGCAAGGACGGCCGATGTTCCAGGGCCTGACGCGATTCATGGCCCCATCGTTCCGCGAGGCGCCGGCTTGCGCCGCCTCCGGCGCCCGCGCACCCTGCCCGAGACGTTCTTCAACGTTGGGGGCTCGAACAGCGTGATCGCGATTGGGACGGCCGGCTGGAGCGTGCCGAAGGCCCATGCCGATGCGTTCCCCGCATCCGGCAGCCATCTGGAACGCTACGCGCAGCGCTTCGATGCCGTGGAGATCAACACTGCGTTCTACCGGTCCCACCGAGTCGGGACCTATGCGCGATGGGCGGCGTCCGTGCCCGAACGGTTTCGCTTCGCCGTCAAGCTTCCGCGCACGATCACGCACGAG
This sequence comes from Methylobacterium sp. Leaf125, assembly GCF_001423085.1. Taxonomy (GTDB): domain Bacteria; phylum Pseudomonadota; class Alphaproteobacteria; order Rhizobiales; family Beijerinckiaceae; genus Methylobacterium. The sequence continues at coordinate 1,095,233 of NZ_LMNU01000001.1, forward strand.
CAGCGGCTCGATCGAGCCGAGGGGCTGCTGCGCCAATTCCTCGGCGAGGTCGCCGGGCTCGGCCCCAAGCTTGGCCCGCTCTTGATCCAGCTGCCGCCGAGCCTCCGCTTCGACCCAGATACGAGCGCTGGGTTCCTGCGGGCCTTCCGAGACATTCATGGCGGCAGCATCGTCTGCGAGCCGAGGCACGCCAGCTGGTTCGCGCACTATGTCGATGCGCTGCTGACCGAGTTGTGTATCGCGCGCGTCGCAGCTGATCCGTCCCCAGTGCCCGGCGCCGGCGAACCCGGAGGCTGGCATGGTCTGCGCTACGAGCGCCTGCATGGCTCACCGAAGATGTACTACTCGGCCTATCCACCCAGCACTCTGGATGCCCTCGCCGGACGCCTGCGAGGCGACGCCGTGCACGGGCACGAGTGCTGGTGCATCTTCGACAACACCGCTGCTTTCGCGGCCGCCGGCGACGCGCTGGCTGTATGCGAGCGCCTTCGCAGCCACGCAAAGCTGAGCGAAACGCCGACGCCACCTTAGCGCTGCCGCAAGACGATCTTGGCGCGCCACAGGAACGGCGCGCACCCCGCGTCGCAGCCGAGCCGTGTTCGCATCTGCCCAGCATCTCAGTGCACAAACGGCGCCCTTGCACCCTGAGAGACTCGACCCGGTTGGGACCTGCGACCTTTGCTTTCGAAGCCCTTGCGGACATCCCTTTGAGCCGAAAGGCTGCCACGACCCGTTGCGCGGAGCCCGTGCATGGGCTACCAGAACGACACGGTCAGCACCCGTAGCTCAGCTGGATAGAGCGTTGCCCTCCGAAGGCAAAGGTCACACGTTCGAATCGTGTCGGGTGCGCCAATCATTTCAATGATTTACCGTCGCTTCAGGCTCCGTCCCGCCTTCGCGTATCGAGCGTTGCGCGACGAAGAGGTCCTTGAGACGTGAAAGGTGCGTTCCGGTTACCGGCTCTCCTGCTCTGCGTTGCAGCGGCTGTCACGCCGGCCCGGGCGACCCTGAACCCCTCCCGCGACGTCCTCTGGATCGCCCTGCAGGGCTGTCTTCTCACGAAGAAGACCACGGGCCGCGCCTTTCCCTGCCTCTCGGTCGATCTGGGCGACGAGGATCGTCCCGGAACGGCCGTCCTACGGGCGCCCGGACAGCCGACACACACCGTTGTCATGCCGACCGTCGCGGTGGTCGGCCTCGAAGCACCGCAGCTTCAGCAAGCTGCCGGCAATACCTACTGGAAAGCAGCGCTTGCCGCCCGGTCTTATGTGGTCTCGGCTCTGGGAGGACGATTGCCAGTGGAGCGGGTCGGCCTCGCCGTGAACTCCGTGGGTGGGCGGAGTCAGGACCAACTCCATATCCATCTCGATTGCATCAGGCCGACCGTTCGTGCTGCCCTACAGCGTCATTCCCTGCGCCTGCGGGAGAATTGGACCGCGTTTCCGACGCCCCTCGTGGGTGGGCGTTTCATGGTTCGTCGGATCGATGCGGCCGCGGTGGACGGCTTCAATCCCTTCGCTGCCCTGCGGCAGCTTCCGTGGCGTACGTCCGATCTGCGCTCGACGAGTTTCGCGATCATCGCCCGCGAGCCGAACGATCCTGATAAGGGGTTCTACATGCTCGCCTATCGCTCCCCCGAAGCGCATGCCGAGATGCTACTCGACCACAGTTGCTCGGTTGCGCCGAAGGCGGTGTCCGAGTGAACTCTCCCATCTGGAGCGGTGGTGTCGGGCCGAGTCGGTTGGCGCAGGGCTGGACCGCTTGCCGCGGACGGTGGATGTTCACGGTGGGCCTAACGGCGAGAGCGACCTGAGATGACAGCAGAAACCGGAGATCCGCCGGAACGGCTATCCAAGGTTGTGCGCCTCTCGACGCTTCTCGCAGATCAGGTGCTGGCAGCGCAGGCCGCCGAGCAGCCGGTTCCCAAGGCCCACATCAACGCGTTGCTCGACGCAGCCATCATCCTCGATAAGTACCAGGTCGCGTTGCCGGCGCCACTCGGCCAGATCGTCGATCAGATCAGCGACGTCGAAGATCAGGAAGCTGGCCGTCTCGCATGGCTGTTCCGGCCATTCCAAGGGTCCGCAAGGTAGAGCTCGCCCTTCCGTCTCGTAGAAACCGCTGCAACATTCACCTAACCGCGCCCAGCGGAGGCGGAGCGTTGCTGCTCAAGCCGGTCTCAACGATCTTCAATCAGCGCTTCGACCGACTGGATCTTGGCCTCGAAATCAGCGATCCGCTGCAGGACACCCCTGCTCGGGAGTGGTTCACCCGCTTCCGCTTCCAGCACCAAGAAATGCTGTTCAGCCCTCAGGCGTTCGATGAGCGCTTCCAGATCTGACATACCAGGGGAAGCTCACCACGGCGGAGCATGTTCCTCATCGGTTCAGGCTCATCCTTAACACCTGCCTACCGCGATGGACGGACCTTCGTCCCTGGCGCCCGACCTGTTCCGCATCGCGGATCACGCGCGTCTATGCCCAAGCCGCCGATCCATGTGTGCTGGGCGCAAACGTGGTGTCACCGACCAAGGGTGGCGCATCGAAGAAGGCTGAAGCGATGGCGCGCGCATGCCTCGCGCGGCCGCAGTCAAGGTTGTCGCTGACGAGACCGGCGAACGCGAGGCGGCCGCGATCCTCGCGCCGTTCGGCGAGCTCCCGGGCGACTTTGTCGAGAGCATACAGCGCGCGCGGCGCAATCGTTCACGCGGCAGGGGCGCTCGAGGATGAAGGCGATTCTCAGATCGTCGGGGCCGTCCACCCGCCGAACTTCTCTTCCAGGCATCGTACCAGGGCGAGCGCAATATCCTCGCGCCACGGCCGCGCGGCTATCTGGACACCGATCGGCATGCCCTCGGGGGAGGTTCCGATGCGAACGGTGGCCGTGGGCCAGCCTGTCAGATTGTGCATCTGCGCATAGCCGACTCCTGTCTGCAGCGTGGGATCGAAGCTCTTTCCATGGTGCGGCGCGACGTAAGGCAGCACCGGAGACAGCAGGGCGTCGTATCCGCGCATGAAGCCCATCATGGTGTTGCGGTAAGCATCCCACCGCGTGAACGCGGCCAAGGCGTCCGTAGTGCTGGCCATTGCAGGGGCCGAGCGCGATGAGAGCGATTGCTCGAAGAGCGGTGAGATCTGTTCGGTCCCGACGGACTTCAGGAACGCGCGCACCCCGGCGCCCCCATCACCACGGGTCATGTCGTAGTAGATCGTTGCGGCGCGGTCGGCCTCAGGTGGGCGGCGCTCCTCGACTCTTACGCCCAAGTTCGCGAGTGCATCAGCAGCGGCGCGCACCGCGGCGGCGATTTCCGGCGTCGGCGCAAGAGTCCCGTCATTGTCAAAGTAGGCGAGGCGAAGCTTCGGCACAGCCACAGTGCGGCTGTCGAGCAATGGCATATCGATGATGGTGTAGTCTTGGAAATCCGAACCCGCGATGATCGGCAGCGCGAGGGCGAGGTCATCGACCTTCCGGGCGATCAGACTGACATGGAAAACCGAATTCCGGGCACCCATAGGTCGAGGGAACTGCCCGGTCCGCGGAACACGACCCGATGTGGGCTTCAAGGCCGCCAAGCCGCAGTAATGTGCCGGCACGCGGATGCTGCCTCCGGCGTCCGTACCGAGCCCGAGCGGCGAACCTCCCGCCGCGACGATAGCCGCCTCGCCGCCGCTGCTTCCGCCCGGCGTCCGTGTAAGGTCGTACGGATTGTTGGTCCGCCCATAGATCAGATTGTCAGTCTCGAGCGCGCCAGCCAGCTCCGGCACATTGGTCTTGCCCAGGAGAATTGCGCCGGCAGCGCGAAGGCGAGCAACGGACGTTGCATCCGTCTTCGGCACGTAGTGCGTTCGGCCGAGCGTTCCGCCCGTGCAGATGACGCCCTCCGTCTCCAAGGTGTCCTTGATCGTTATCGGAACGCCGTGGAGAGGACCCTTTGATTCGCCGCGGGCGAGCGCAGCATCAGCTTCGTCTGCTTGCCGACGGGCAGAATCAGCAGTGAGCTGGACGATGGCGTTCAGCTTGGGGTTGATGCGCTCAATACGGCCCAGGTACGCCTCGACCACCTCGCGAGAACTTAGCCGCTTGGAGCGAATGGCCTGGGCAAGTTCGCCCGCGGAGGTCGCAGTTGTCGAACTGGAGGCGCCTGCAGATTTTGCGGGACCAAACGCGGCGACAGCACCGGTGGCCGCCATTCCGCTGAGAACCGAACGGCGTGCAATCCGATTGGACATCCAACTCACCTTCGATGGTCGCTCTGAGCGCAGTTGCCAGCAGCTACGCCATTCGTTTCCGCGCCGGTTCTTCGAAGGGCAGGTTCTTCGAAGGGCAGGTTCTTCGGATACCTTACGGCGTCGGACGGCTTCCCGAGCAAGCCTTGCACCATCCGAGACGATGGTCGGCACGCGGGGAGTGCGACGGATTGTGACTGCTCTGGTGGAGCCGGTCGGGACACGGAACGAGAAGACAGGGCGCCTGAGAGTGGCGCGGCTCGCGCAGTTGGCCGAGCAGAAAGGGTAAGCCGAGAGATGTCCGACGACTCCCGTAAGCTCGAGATCCTCGTGGGCCTGTACGAACTCGCAATCAGTCGGCTGTTCGAAACGGTCCCGGAGGGAGGCGAAGCCAAGCGACTCTTCGTCGAGGACGTCCGGCAGCTCCTGGGCAGCACGAACGAGGTTCAGCCGCACTCACCGGCCGCTCAGACGTACGAAGCGCTCCTCCGGCGCCTTGGGGCGGCTCCCCCCGATGCTGCTGGTGGTTTGGGCGTTGTGCCAACGCCTGAGCGGGGCCTTCCCGTATCCGGCTCGGGCGAGTAGGCACGCGTCGTTCCCATCGAGCGCCATGGCGATCGGGTTCAGGGGGGACTGTAAGCGTCCACCAGTCAGGCATTTTCAGAAGTGCTTTTCGAGCCACACCCTGCGCACAACGATCGACGTTACGGACAAGCTGCCACACTCCGCGCAAAGGCCTCCCGCATGCCTCCGTCATCGAGACCAGCGTAGGAGAGCCGCTATGAGCAACAAAGGGCAGTCCAATGGCGCTGAGGTCGTCCAGTTCCCTCCACGGGTGGCGCTCACCAGTCCAGACGCGGACATCGCCTCGATGATCGAGGTGCTTCAGGACCAGCTTGCCTTGGCTCGCGAAGGTAAGCTGCGCTCGGTGGCCGTCGTCTCGGTTTCTGCAGACGGCGAGGCCGTTGGTACGCAGTGGTCGTGCAAGGGCGCTGACGTCACGAGTCTGATCGGCAAGCTGACGGTGCTGACGCATGACCTCATGGCAGCTCGGAAGTAGCGACAACACATGCCCCCGCGGCTCCAGCCAATGGGGATCGGAAGGCTGAACACATGGCGACGTCATTCAAGGGCCTCTACCTGTGCCTGCCGAAGCAGGCGCAGCCGACGCGCATCCGTGCGGAGGATGGCGAGCATGGCCAACTCACGCTGTCACGGGAGGATTACGAGGCTCGTGGTGGCCAGCCGCCTTGGCAGAGTCTGCCCTGGGAAGGCGGAGAGGCACTTGCACCCGACGCCACCGGCAAGGACATTCCGGACACCAGCATGTGAATGGTAGCCCCTGCGGATCGGACGACCGGCCCAGCGGCGCGATGCCACTGATGCCCGTCGCACCACCCGCGCGCTCAAGCGTGCTATCCGGCAGCATGCCTCGTTGGTTCTTTCTCCTCTTCGCCATCGCACTCGGCTTGTCCGTTATGGGCGGTGTGCTGATCTTTCTGCGGTCGCCGACGCCGGTCGAGCAGCCTTCGAACTAAGCCGTCGTGGGCAGGCAGCCGTTGCGATCAAGCGCGCGCTGTTGGCAGCGCACCGACCTGCGTGGTGTAGCGCGGGCGGCGCATCTCGAACTTCGTCGACCAAGTCCGTTTCTCGGTGAGCCCACCCCGGGCGGGCACGACGGCACCCCGACCGAAGCATGCGGTGCAGGCGTCCAGAGCCTCCATCAGCGGTGCGCCGCGCTCCCGGTCGAGCTGACCGATCAAGGCTCGTGGCGCGTCCGCGAGGCGTGTCGGGTCGGTCGTGAGCGAATCGACACGCCTCGCGGACGCGCGCGACGGCGAGCGGACTCGCATCAACGACAGTTCCGGGGAGCGCAGGTTTCGCCTAAAGGACGAGGCGTAGGCGGCCAGCCGGCGCGCGGCGTGGCGCTGAGAAGACGCTGCCCTGACGCCGGTGCGCTACGCGGACGCATTCAACTCCTGCGGGTACAAATCCGGAAACACTGACGGCCTGGGCTCGGTTGGCGCGGTATCAGGAGGATCTCACGAGCGTCTTCGTTCGCGAGAGCCTTGTGCCAACCAACTACACGAGGAAATCTCATGCGTCGTCTCACCCTCAGCGCTGTCGCGCTGGCCTTTACCATGCCTTGCATCGCGCTTCCGGCCGCCGCTCAGAACGCGTCAGGCTCAGCATCCGAGCAGAACCCGTCGAGTTCGGCATCCGAGAAGACGGGCAACAAGGCTGCGGCGATGGGCGAGGCGGAAGCCAAGCACGCCGCCGACACCACGACCGTCGGTCTCCTGGCTCTCCAGACCAGCCAGATCGCCCTCAAGAAAGCGCAGAACCCGAAGGTGAAGGAGTTTGCGCAGCTGGAGGTCGCCGAGCAGGAGACGATCGCTGACGTGCTGAAGTCGATGCGCGATCAGAGCACGCCAGCCAGCGGGCAGGTGAAGGCTCCGACCGCCGACACTGTCCAGTCGAACCTCGACGCCAAAGGAAAGGCGATGGTCGAGAAGCTTCAGAAGGCCGACGCCGGACCCGCCTTCGATCGTGAGTACGTGCAGAGTCAGATCGAGGGGCATCAGCAGTTGCTCGAGATCCAGGAGGCCTACCTGAAGACCGGCAAGGATCGCGAGAACCTCAACGTGACGAAGCTGATGCGTGGCCAGATCAAGGAGCATCAGATGCTCCTTCAGGATATGCACAAGCAACTCGGCCGTAGCTGATTTGAGTCGATCGTCACCCTCTCCTCGCAAGGGGGTGACGAGCTCAGGTCGATAGACTGTCGTTCTCCGAACCTATCAAAGTCGGTCCAGATGCCTCCAACGAGTGGCCACGTTCTCAGAGCATGACATACCGTATCATATTCTACGATGCTCACGGTGAGATCGGCTCACGCTTAGAACCGAGCGACCTGGAAGCGGCCAAAGCGCATGCTGAGGAGGGCTTGACCCTGCATCATGCCGCGTCCGTCCGGATCGTTGACGGCAACGATGACGAGGTCTGGGTCAAGCAGGCCGCGGGACGCGCAGGTGGCGTCCCTCAGGTTTGAGGGACGCCTTGAGGTTCTAGTAGAAGCCGCGGCGGCCATAACCGCGATCATGTCCATAGCCGTGACCGCGCCCTCGACCATAACCGAAGTGACGGCCGCCGAAGCGCGGCCCGAAGTGATGACCGCCACCGTAGCCGCGGCGCCCATATCCATCCCCGTAACCGCGGCGCCCGTATCCTCCGCCGCCATAGCCATATCCGTATTGGACGTTTCCTACAGCAGTCGCAGTTTCCGGCATCGTTGTAACACCAAGCGGTGTTGCCGAAACCGGGGCCGATGCCAGGAACAGACTGGCAGCCATCAGGCCAGCACCAAGCGTGAGTGTCTTGAACATAGGGTTTCTCCCTGCGGATCCGCTTATCCGAGCAGCTCGCTCCGGAGACCTACCAGCCTCAATCTGAACGACGCCCGCGTCGGCAGCATCTCTGCAATCAGCCTACGAACCAACATGCCCCGAGCATCACGGCCGCCCTGGCAGCGGCCATGCCAAGCAGGGTCACGCGACTGACCTGATCGACCTTGTCGATGGTGTCGCCGGTTCGATGTTCCCCACTCACGGATGCGCTCTCCAGGCCGGCCTGTTCGCTTCCTCATTCACGACGCCGTTCGTGGTCGGGATCGTGCCTGTTCCGCGCTAGACGCGCGCGGTCATGCCTGTCTCCTTTCCGCCCAGGAGGGGAACGGTCGAGGAGCGGTCGAGGTCGGTGAACGGAGGTGCGGCGAGATACCCATGCCCCTCGTCACTCAGAGAGGCGATGCATACGTCCCGAGGGCACTTGGAGAGGAACGAGCGGCGTGAACGTGTTTGCCGAACCTTTTGAGGATCACACAATCGGCTCTGCGGAATGGAGGTCTGCTCTCTTTGCGGAAGCGGTTCGCCACACGGCTCATCTCGCCGGTCCCATCAAGGTAAGTGCTCTGCAAGAGCACCTCCTGGCGTTCACTGGTGGAACGGAGGAAGAATGTAGGGGCGAGATCCTCATGACGCTCTGCCTGCTGATCCACAGCGGCCTCTACACGGCCAACACCTACAATCGTGCTACGATGACCCTCATCCTGAGCGAGGCAACGACCTTCACGGCCTCGCACGTCCTCACCATGCACATGCACGGAGAGCACGAGGCCGGCGAGGAGGATGAGGAAGAGGCGTAAGGTTCGCACCCAAGCTTGCCACTGATCCCGGTGTTCGAAACTCCTTCCGTGTGAGGCACGCCCATGAAGGCGACCTGATGACGGGACGTGTCGCCTTGATGATGAGCCGATTTGAGGAAGTCAAAGCCCCGTGCCGGTGAGGGCTGCAGGGCTTCGGACATCGACAATTGGTCAGCGTTCCCGCGGCCTGACAGCCCTAAACCGACGGCGGTTCGTCCTCACCGCGCACGATGCGACGACCGAGGCCGATGGACTTCGCCAGCTTCGAGCGGCGGGCTGCATATTTCGCGGCAACGTTCGGGCATGCTCCACCGAGCCACATCGCAACGGCAGCAAACGTGCCGAAGGTGTGGTCGACCTTACTGAACGGGTGTGGCCGCCTCTGCGGTGGCGGATCGTCGAGCGGCGCAGCAGGACAATCGGACGTCGGACCATCGAGGACAGGTACGGCTCGAAGCGCGGAACGAAGGCCACCTGCTGGCGAACCGCGCGAGACCAACCAGCTGCTACGCCGCCACTTGCAACGCAGAGGCAGCCGACGTCTCAAACGACCGGACGCAGTTGCGGCCACCTGATTTCGCAGCGTAGAGCGCGCGATCGGCCCGCTCGATCGTGCGATCGATGTCCTCGTCGGATGTCTCCGCCTCGGCCATGCCGATGCTGATCGTTGCCTTGAAGCACGAGCCCCCCGGCTCGAACACCGTGTCAGCGACCGTCTGGCGGATGCGTTCGGCGAACACCGCAGCTCCGGCCAGGTCGGTTTCACGAAGCAGAACCACGAATTCCTCGCCGCCGAACCGGGCGACCTTATCCGTCGTCCGGATCGCTTCGCTGATGATCCGGCCAACCTGGCGGATGACTTCGTCGCCTGCGGCGTGGCCATGAAGGTCGTTGACGCGCTTGAAGTGATCGATGTCGATCATCAGGACGCAGATCGCCCGGCGGTAGCGCTTGAAGTAGCTCATGGCGTCCTTGGCCAAGGGCATGAACGCACGCCGGTTCAGGAGGCCTGTAAGGGCGTCCGTGTCGGCCAGGACCTGCATGGCATGGAGATCGGCTCCGAGGCGTCTCACGCGGTCTTCAGCGACGTGCACCGCGCTCGACGCCTCAGCCTCGATGTGACGGGCATCCGCCTCGGCGGTGCCGATGCGCCGGAGCAGAGAGCGGACAGAAGCCGACAGTTGCAGAACCTCGGGCGAGCCATGCACGCGGTCGGTCATCCGCGCATTCGGTTCACGACCCACGCGGTCGACAGCTTCTGTCAGTTGCGACAGAGGCCGGCTCAACCGTGCCGCCACCGACCGTATCCCCAGCATCCCAACCAGGGCAGCACCAAGCCCGAGCAGGGTGATGAGGACGGCCAGATGATTGGCCCCTGCGAGCGCTGTATCGATGGGCTGCAGAGCGACGACGATCCAGCCCAGCCCCGCATAGTCGCCCCGTCCGCGGGTCGACGTCGTCGATGCTACCTGATTGCCTTGCGGGCGGAGAGCAAAAAAGGATCCGGCGGCAAGTTCGTCAGCCGTGAAGGGGCTTGCGCCGAGGTCCGGCCCAAGGAGAACACGACCTGCTCGATCAAGGACGATGATGTCCTCCTTCAGGTCTGCTCTTCGGGACGACAGCACCTCACGCCGGACGACATCGGCCCAGCGCCAGCTGAGGTGAACGCCGAGAACGCCGATGATCTGACCGGATGCATCCCTGACCGGTGCAGCCAGATCCACGAACCGGAAGGGGGTTCCATCCGCATGCGGCTTGAGCAGTGACTGCAGCATGGACGCCGCATGCACGTCCTCGACAGCCGCGTGTTTGATGCCGTTCTGAAACCAGGGTCGTTGTGCGACATTCGCCCCTTCGAGAACACCGCCCGTGGCCGCGCGCACGCGCCCATCGCGATCCGCGAACCCAACCCAGGCGTAGTCCGGGAGTGTTCCCTGCATACGGTCGAGGACCTTGCGAAGGCTGCCGGTATTCTCGAGCCAATGCGGCTGCAGCGCCTCGAGAGCTGCGACGTTGCGAATTTCGCGTAACCGTTCGGCCATATCTTGATCGAGCCGGTCGGCCACCGAGCGCGCCACCTGTAGAAGGTTGCTCTGGGCCATCTCCGTCGCTTGCCTGCTCGCCAGGAGAGCCGAGCCTACCGCGGTCACTCCGATCACGGCGAGAGCAATCGCACCAGCGAGCAGGCTGATCTGGCGCCTCAACAAAATCCCGTCAGCAAACTGCGTGAACGTCATGACTTATCCTCGATGGCGAGGATCATCCCTTATATCGGATGGCATCACATGAAGTTTATAAGTTAACGACCTGTGAACGAGCTGGAAAAATATATGTAAGTTACTTGAGAGTTACAATTGCTATTCAGAAATTTATTCAGTTCTGAGCGCGAATAAATCACTTAGAAAAATACAGTCTTTCGGGTTGCGGGACTGCAGCTGCTCAAGGTGCTCTTCGGTCAGTCTGCGTCGTAACGGAGAGGTATTGAAGCGAGAATTACTGCTCCGCCGGCTTACGTATCAATGCACAGGATGGGGCGCTGCCAAGCAGGCCAAGCAGCTAACTCTGACGGGTTCTGGCGCAGCCGAACGTCTGTTCTCGCAGGGTAACCCTGTGACGGCGCACTGCTGACAGCGGTCCCATGATCTTCAAGACCCTTCGGCGCAGGCGGACACGTCATGCGCTTCGCCCGCCGCAAACGCTCGACGTGCGCGCTCGATCTCGCCGTGATGCGTCTCCGCCCAGATCCACACACCGCAGAACGCCGCTCCCAAACTTTGCCCCAGCGGCGTCAGCGTATAATCCACATGCGGCGGAATCACTGGATGCACCGTCCGACGCACCAGACCATCTCGCTCCATTTGCCGGACTGTTTGCGTCAACATCTTCTGGCTGATCCGTCCCACCGCCTTGCCGAGTTGGGTGAACCGTAGCGTGCCGTGCTCGTCCAAGGCTTCAAGGATGAGCATGGTCCACTTGTCGGCCACCTTGGCGATGATGTCGTTGACCAGAGCTTCAATCACCGGATCGATCTCGTTTGGGATCGGCTCACGCCGCTGCACCTCAATCCTGGGGTCAGGGGCAGCTCTACGCATCCGACACTCTCCTTTTGGTAAGTACCAATCTTTTCGGTGCCTACTTCAGTGTGGAGAGTGTGGTCCATACTCTCCGAGGCGACAACAACGAAGGTCGCCGTCATGAAAATCTCAGGCAACACCATCCTCATCACCGGAGGCGGCTCCGGAATCGGTGAGGCTCTCGCGCATCGTTTCCACGATTTAGGCAACACCGTCATCGTCGTCGGTCGCCGAGTGCAGGCACTGGAACGGGTCACCACCGGCCGGCCGCGCATGCACGCGATGCCGCTCGACATCGCGGATGCCAGAGACATCGCCGCGTTCGCGAAGCGGATCGTGGCCGAGCACCCGACCTTGAACGTGGTGATCAACAACGCCGGGATCATGCGCTTCGAGGCGTTGGATCAAGCTCGCGACCTCTCTGATGCCGAGGCAACGATCACCACGAACCTGCTCGGCCCGATCCGGCTGACGGATGCCCTGATCGAACATCTGCTCGGTCAATCTGATGCGGCGCTGATCAATGTGTCCTCTGGACTGGCATTCGTTCCCCTGACGGCGACACCCACCTACGCGGCAACGAAGGCCGCCATTCACAGCTACACGGTGTCCCTGCGAGAGGCTCTGAAGGGTAGGATCGAAGTGATCGAACTGGTGCCCCCGGCGGTACAAACCGATCTGACGCCGGGCCAAGCCACCCGCGAGGGCTATCTGCCGCTGGCCGACTTCATCGACGAGGTCATGGCGCTCTTCCAGCAGCAGCCCACGCCGCGTGAGATCCTCGTGCAGCGCGTCGCCTTTCTGCGTAACGCCGAGGCCGAGCACCGCTTCGACCACGCCGTCATGAGCCTGAACGATGCCGTTCGCTAACATCGAAGTTCCCGAGGTGGCGCTCAGCCGCGCGGACGGAGGAGATCGTCCATCGCGTGACGAACCTGTTCGCGGACGATTTCAGCGAAGGCGTTCGAGGACCCACCCTGGTGTTGATCGCGAAGGTCAAGGACGGCGGCTACGCCCGGGCCAATGAGGTGTTCGACAGGCCGCATGCCTATCGGTCGAAGGACTGACCGTGTCTGGGCCGCCCAGGAGAGCGGCGGCCCAGACATCTGGCGTTACCGGAAGTTGCTGCAAGAACCGCGGAGCAGGCGGTAAGTCTGCGGCCTTGATCAGCCATGACGGAGCAAAGGGCGAAATCTCTTGACTGCTTCCGAGGACGGCAGGTCAGCTTCCACGATTTATTTGGCGGAAAACCGTCTTGTGGGTTTCGGTCTAACGAGGACTTCCACCGGAGCTTCAATGCCACGTCCGTGTATCGAGCGACCCTCAATCAGGGAGATCGGTCTGCTTGCCTGCGACCACGGCGAACAGGTCCGTGAGTGCGGCCAGGCTCGCCGCCTGAAGCTGCGCGGCTCGAACAACCGAACCATCAGGAGCAGGCAGGTCGCGTGTTGCCGTCGTCGAGGCAACGACTGTGGGTCGAAACCCGAGGCTGAAGGCGCCGCGCGCCGTTGAGTTGATGCACATGTGCGTCATGAAGCCTGCCAGGACGACGTCCTTCACCCCCGCCGCTTCCAACTGCGCCTGGAGATCGGTCCCGACGAACGCGTTCGGATAGGCCTTGGTGATCACCGCCTCGCGGCCCTGAGGGGCTACCTCGGCGCTGATCTGACCGATGGGTGCCGTGATGTCGTAAGGCGAGCCCAGCCCGGCATCGTGCTGAATGTGAATGATCGGGATACCCGCGCCCCGCGCCCGCGCGAGCAGGGCAGCGGCTTCCCGAAGAGCGGGCTCGACACCTTCGAGGCGCATCACGCCTCGTCGATAGGTCTCCTGCAAGTCGATCATCACGAGGGCCGAGTCCTTGAGGGACGGGGGCTCCGTGCTGAGACCGGAGAGCCTGCGTAGGGTCGCGAGATCTGACATCGTGCTTCTCCTTCGGCACCACTCGACTTTTGGCGTGCCATCCAAGCGTGCTGCGGACATTACCACCCGCAGATCCGAAGGCATCTGGCCGGAAAGTCGGGTGTGCTCACCTCGGCACGCTGGATTTTGTTTCTCGCATCGACCTGCCCGATCTGAGGGGAAGGTGATTACGCGGCCCGCCGACGAGTTCCGAGGCGTTCCGCGATGAAGATCCCACCGAGGACGAGTACGAGTGCAGCGGCATTGTCGAGGCGAAACGGCTCCCCAACCAGCATCACGGCCAATAGGGCGCCGAACACCGGCAGGAGGTTCACGAAGACGCCTGCTCGGTTCGGGCCGATCATCTCCACCCCGCGTAGGAAGCAGAGTTGGGAGACGAGAGATGGACCAAGTCCGACATAGACGACGATGGCCCAGCCCTCGCGGGTCGGCCAGACGAGATGACCGCTGATCCACTCTGCAGCCGCGAGCGGCAGGGACGTCAGGAAAGCGGCGACTGCCATCGCCGTGAAGAACGTGAGGCCTGAAACCGCCGGTCTCGCCCGTAGGGCTACGGTGTAGCCGGCGTAGAACAGGCAGGCGACGAACATGAACAGGTCGCCTCGGTTGAAAGCCAGGGTTCGCAGGATCTCCCAATCGCCGTGGGTTGCGGCTACGGCGACCCCCAGCAGCGTGACCAGCACGCCCACGGCTTGCATCGGCCTCACGGGGGTCCGGTAAGCAAGGAAGCTGCAGAGCAGCACGATGACGGGGATCGCCCCTTGGATCATCGCCAGATTGGTGGCGCTCGTATGGGTCCCGGCCACGTAGAACAGTGCGTTGAAGGCAGTGTAGCCGCAGGCGCCCATCATGACGACGAAGCGCCAACGCGGCAGGAGGAGGCGCCACTCGCGAGATACGGGACGAGATGCGAGCGGCACCAGGGCGATACACGCAACCAGCCAGCGTAGGCTGGTCAGGGCAAAGGGTGACACCTGACCGACCGCCCACTTGCCCGCGACTGCGTTGCCGGCCCAGATCAGCGCGGTGAACGTCAGCAACGCGTAAGCGACGTTCGTAGACGCGGTGTCAGGGCTGTGGGGAACGGTCGAAGGAGTTTCGCCTGAAGACATGGACGCTTCTAGCACGCCTCCAATGAGAACCGGGATCTCTGACTCTGCCCACTTCACGACGAGAAGGAAGGTCACCGTATCGGGCGTCATTAAGTCGGAACCGTCTGTCCGCTCTACGACCGGGTTGGGTGGTTTCCGGCAGGTCTGCTTTGCAGCTCTTGGCCGCGAATAACGCCGTCATGCGTACAGGCCAAAGGTCTGGATCCGAGCGGCCGCCGCGGGTCGGGCGGTAAGGCGCCGGGGCGCGGCGGGCTTGGGGCTCGGCTCGAGCAGCCCTCTGGGGCAGGGGAAATGGGTCGCATCCGCTGGTTCGCCCAGGCTCCTAGGTAAGCGGCATGGACCGCAGCTTTCCCATGACCCGCGCCGCCGGGCTCGATCGCCTCTCCGAATTCCTCGCTGGCGCCGGCGCCTCCTACGCCGCCGACCGCAACACCGATCGGGGGACTGAGCACGCACCGACGACTTCGGCGCTCTCACCCTATCTGCGTCGTCGCCTCATCACCGAGGCCGAGGTCGTAGCCGCGGCCGACCGCGCTTTCGGTGACGGCGGCGCGGAGAAGTTTGTGTCGGAGGTCTTCTGGCGGACCTACTTCAAGGGTCACTTGGAGACCCACCCCTCCGCCTGGACGGAGGCACTCGCGTTGGCCGCCGCGGGCCACGAGCGCCTCGCCGCCGAGGCCGGCCTGCGCCGGACCTACGAGGCGGCCATCGCGGGGCGCACCGGGATCGAGGGCTTCGACGATTGGGCCCGGGATCTCGTCGAGACCGGGTGGCTCCACAACCACGCCCGAATGTGGTTCGCCTCGATCTGGATCTTCACCCTGCAGCTGCCCTGGGCACTCGGGGCGGACTTCTTCATGCGCCATCTCCTCGATGGTGATCCGGCGAGCAACACGCTGTCGTGGCGCTGGGTGGCGGGCCTGCACACCCGGGGCAAGCACTACGTCGCCCGGGCGGAGAACATTCGCCGGTATACCGAGGGCCGTTACGATCCCGCCGGTCTCGACGAATACCCGGACGCGCTCGACGAGCCGATGCCGCCGCGCGAGCGCCCCCTGTCCCCGGCCGATACCCCGCCGTCGGGGCAGGCTGCACTGCTCCTGCATCTCGACGACCTGCACCCGGAGAGTTTGCCCCTGGGCGGCGCGACCGTCATGCGCGTCGGCGGGCTGATCGCCCATGCGGATGGGGCGTCCGACCGCGTCAGGTCCGCGGACAGGGTCGCGATGGCCGATGCCCTGGCCCGGGCCGGAGCGTATTTCGGGTGCCCGGCCGGCCCGGTCGAGGCCGGATGGGCGGGCGACCTGCCGGTCCTAACGGCCTGGGCCCCCGTCGGACCATCGGCGACGCTCCTGCCGGACGGCTGCCGGCGCGTACGCCGGGCCTGGGACGAGGCGGCCTGGCCGCGATCCACCCGTGGGTACTCACGCCTGCGCTCTGCTATCCCGGCGGTGCTGGCAGGCTGCCCCTGATGCCCCTTCGCCTGCCGACGGGGCCTGCGCATCGAACGGCATGAACAATGAAAGGCATGAACAATCCGATCCGGCGACGGCAGCGCCTCGGGCCCCGGGGCCGCTCCGGTCTCATGGCTCTCTGACGCGCGCACGCAGTTCGCCGACGCGACGTATCCGCGAGACACGCTTCAGCACACCGAAGCAATCGTGCGACTTCGAACGCTCGATTGGTCAGGCCGCCATCTCGTATTTTGCGATCACAGGAGGCGCCTGCTTAACACTTTTCCGTGACGATGCTCCTCCAGCTGCTTTCGACTTTTCGCTTCGCAGCTTTGGGAGCTCATCGTGTCGTTCCGAAATCTTTCCATCCGCGCCAAGCTTGTTGCGGCTTTCTCCATCCTGACACTGCTGGCCATCGGATTGGGTTTGCTGGGCGTGTTCGGCACGCAGCGCATGCGGGAGCAGGCCCTCAACATCGAGACGAACTGGCTGCCGAGCATGCGCGTGCTGGGTGAGATCGATACGCTCACCGCACGGACCAGCGCCCTCGTTCTGCGCCACACGCAGGCCACCGACCCCGCGCTCGTTGCCAGCATCGAGAAAGACATGGAGCGCTTCGGCAAGAAGCTCGACGAGAAGAAGGCCACCTACGAGCCCATGATCGGCTCTCCTGAGGAGCGGGCGCTCTACGAGACCTTCACGCGTGAGGCCCGGAATTTCGAAGGCGTGCGCGGGTCCATTCTCGAGCTCTCGCGTGCCGGTGAGAAAGCTCAGGCCTATGCCCTTTACGAGAGCAAGGGCATCATCCCGCGCCGTGCGGCCTCCGTGGCCCTCGACAAGCTCGTTGCCATGAACAACGAGGGCGCCACGGCCGCTCAGGCCGAGAGCAAGGCCGTCTTCGAAACCACCCGCACCTGGGGGGTTATCGCCATCTCGTTCTGCGTTCTCCTCTCCACCGTCTCTGCGACCCTGATCGTGCGCGGCGTCACGCGCGGCATCGGCGCGGTGGTCCAGCCCATGCAGGCGCTGGCCGGCGGCGACCTCTCGGTGACCATCCCGCACCAGGGCGCCCGGACCGAGATCGGCACCATCGCGGACGCCGTTCAGGTGTTCAAGGACGGCCTGATCCGGATGCGGGCGCTGGAGGAGGAGACGGTGCTNCCAGGGCGCCCGGACCGAGATCGGCACCATCGCGGACGCCGTTCAGGTGTTCAAGGACGGCCTGATCCGGATGCGGGCGCTGGAGGAGGAGACGGTGCTAGCGCGGGCCGGGGCCGAGGCGCAGCGCAAGGCGGCGATGCGGGCGATGGCCGACAGCTTCGAGGGCGCGGTGGGCGGCATCATCAGCATGGTGACGAGCTCGGCCACCGAGCTGCAGGCCACCGCCCAGAGCATGGCCGGCACCGCCACCCAGACCGCCAACCAGACGACCAGCGTCGCGGCCGCGGCGGAAGAGGCCGCTTCCAACGTCAACACCGTGGCGGCCGCCGCCGAGGAGCTCGGCTCCTCGGTGCAGGAGATCGGCCGTCAGGTCAGCACCTCCGCGACCATGGCACACGGCGCCGTCCAGGAAGCCGCCGAGACCGCCGAACTCGTACAGCAGCTCAACACGGCGGTGGCGCGCATCGGCGACGTGGTGACGGCGCGGGCCGGCGAGGCGGGCCGGGGCTTCGCGGTGGTGGCCGCCGAGGTCAAGGAACTGGCCAACCAGACGGCGCGGGCCACGCAGGAGATCGGCGGGCACATCAGCCAGATCCAGGGTTCGACCGCGCGTGCTGTCTCGGCGATCGGCAGCATCGCGGCGCGCATTCAGGACATCAGCGGCGTCGCCACCTCGATCTCGGCGGCGGTGGAGGAGCAGGGAGCGGCCACCCAGGAGATCGTGCGCAACGTGGCGCAGGCGGCGATGGGCACCAGCGAAGTCACGAGCAACATCTCGGGCGTCGCAGGTGCCGCCGAGGAGACCGGCGCGGCCGCCAGCCAGGTGCTGGGCGCCGCCTCGGAGCTCTCGCGCCAGTCCGAGCACCTCAGCACCGAGGTAGACCGCTTCCTGGCCACGGTTCGGGCGGCCTGAGACGCGCATGTGAAGGCGGGGCGGCCTCGCGCTGCCTCGCCTCGGCGCACACCCGGCGACCAAGCGCGCAGGATCGAGAAGCCTGTGCCGCCGGGCGGTCGCTGACTGGTGCGGTGCCTGCTGCGTGGGGGTGACACGACAAGCCCGGCACGCCACGACGACGCCCAGGCCCCATAGGCAGGCCGGATCAGGCGAGGTCGTTCTGCTCCTCTGGATCCTCCGGCAGACGCTCGGCCGGATCGACGGTGTCCTGCGCGCGGCGACCTTCGATGCCGGATTCCTTCGGATTGGCCTCGCCCTTCGGCTCAGAGCCTTCTGAACTGCTCCCGCCATTCCTGGTGAGCACCCGATCCATGGGGACGTCCAGCGGATCTTGCGGATTTTCAGGCATCATTTCCTCCAGGGTCTTTGTTCGAGACCAACGGATGAAGACGATGAACGTTCGAGCGCCCTGCGCCGGCCATGTGCGCGAAGGCGGCGTCACGGAACAAAAACCCGCCGCGGCCGGAGCCGGGCGGGTGAAGGTGGAGTCCTCGGGTAAGGACAAACGCCGGCCAGAACCATTCTGGCGGCTCGCTGCATCGCTTGCAGGATCCGTGCAACACCACGATGACCGGGCGGACTTTCTTCCGGATTGCCCACGGGCGCGGTGTGGAACGCCGATCCGGCCTGCATGCGGTGCGCCGGTCAGCATACCCCCGTCTGGTGATCCTCGGTGAGCGTCAAGCACGCGCGGTAAGCGGTCTCTCCGTCCTCATCCCGGACGATGGCGGTGAAGGTGCGATCGTCTCCGTCCAAGCCGCACTCTCCGGCGACCTCGTACAGGGCACGGACGGCCAGACAGCGACCGGCTTGAAGGTCCGGGAGAACACTGCCCTCCTCGTCCGCGACGAAATCTTGTCCCGCTGCAACGTCGACGAAGTACCGCGGCATCCGCTTGCTCCGAGTCGTTTCAGATGACTCGTGAATGCCCGGTGCGGCGTTTTGTTCGGTCGGCTTCCCATGCCTCGCGCCGACTTTCAACGAAAAACCCGCCTCAGACTGCGCTGGGGCGGGGTAACCGGCTGTGTACAGATCGTAATTTGCCATGCACTCGGATGCTATGCGAGCGGTGTGCTACTTCGCGCGGATAGGGTGATCTTGGCGCAGTATGACTCTTCACCTTGCTCATCTCGCACGGTGGCAATAAACGTCTGGTTCTCTCCTGTCGGAAGATCCTCTTTGATCATGTCGCTGAGGGATTGAAGGGCAACCTGCCGGCCCGACTCTCTGTCTGGCAAGATGGTCCCAACCTCATCCTCGATAAAATGGGTGCCCTCTGCGACGTCGATGAAATACTTCGGCATTCACCCGCTCCAGTTGACCCAGGCTGTTGAAATGCCTGCCGAGCCGCCAAGTTCATCACGTTTCGGTCAAGCTGCGGTTACGGTTAACGTTTCGTGGAGAACGCCCCGAAGCGGCTGCGCTCGGCATGCACGGATTCAGCCGTCCTGGGCGGGACGATCTCGGCCAGACGACGCCGGTCGTGTTGCAGGCTCTGACCCTGGCGAACCGAAACGCCGGACGAGTCCACGATTGCTCCAGAGATCGGTGCGGATGTTGCTGCCGCGTGCGGTGACGATCAGGATCGCCTCTGCGTCGCTGTCGGCGAGAAAATCCCTGACATGGATGATGCGGCCGTCGGTGTGCCGCGTGATGGCGCGATACAAGCGCGCCGGATCAAATCGCGTCTTGCTCCTCTCGCCGCCCTTATCTCGCAAGCGCTTCTCTCCCTGATCGTTTCGCGCGGTCGGGGCGCGGTACGGTCGACGGAGGTCGAAAGTTTCAGGGGCGCAGAAAAAACCCGCCACGGATTGCGCCGGGCGGGGGAAGTCGGTCTCGCGCTTGGGAGGAAGCGTGGGGGCTTCCCTACGCCGATCGCTGCGGGGCGTCATGGTTACGGTTGCGGGGCTGGTATGCAAAGCGCCGCAACACCCAATGGCACCTCCCGGCGGGCCGTGCGTGGATCGACCCCCACCCTGGTTCGCGCGATGATCATCGGCTCTGCACCGATGGCTGGGCCAGACAGCGCATCGTCCCCGGAAGACGAGGCCCGGGCGGTTGGCGCGGTGCGGCGCTGAGCGCTTGGCCGCCCATCGAACCCGTGGTGTGGCGAATGAGTGATTGCGGCCAAGCTTTGTTGTGGCCAGGGTCCCGCGCCGTCCGCCCCGTGTCGGGCGACCGTGATGTGAGGTGCCGTGACAAGCGATAAGCCGTGCACTGCCGATGCGATGCTCGTTCTCGAACTCGCAACGGAGAACGCCCTGTTGCGGGCGCAGCTCGCGGAGGCGCAGGACCAGTGCGTCGAGCTGGCGGTCGACGCCGGCGATCTGCATGCCGAGATCGAGGCGCTGCGTGCGGAGCTGGAGACCCTGCGGGCCAGCGCCGCCAAGTGGCAGCGCGTGGCGTAGCGGAAGCGTGAGGGCGTAGGGCGGGGAGCCCCGGAACCTCTTCCTGCTCGAACGCGCAGGCCTGTGTTCTTCCCGCTTGTGGCGTGCCCGGGTCGCGGGAGCCCACTGAAGGCGTCGTAGCGCGGTGCCGCCGAGGTTCAATCTGACGCAAGCCAGGGCCAACCCGGTCTGGGCACCTGCTGGAGCCGAGGTACGGTTCGATGGCCGCAGTAAGCCTTGGACGAGGCCGTGCTCTTTCGACTCCCAATGCTCGGATTGCTCGTGTGCCAAACCTTGGTCGGCAACTCGTACGGGATTGGACAAAGTCCCGTCATTCCCAAGGGATGCGAGCGCGAAGGCGTGACTGTTCGGCTACGCTCTCTTAGGGCTGGAACACCTCGAAGATCCTCGGTTTTGCGGACCGCATGACCATCGTTCCGACCCTGAACTTCAACACCGACCATCTCTCTCCGGCTCACGCCTTTGCGGCATGGCGGGATCTGATGGCGCCGATCATTCGGGTCGAGCAGTGCGAGGGGGCCGGGCCACCGCGCGGCAATCTCTCCTGCACGATGCTCGGCGACATCCTCGCCAGCCGGATGGTCTTCACCCCGCAACACATGATCCGGGACCGCCGGCACGCAGCGGTGACGCCGGATCACCTGACCTTCATGCTCTACGTCTCGGGAGGGCTGACAGGCGAGATCGCAGGCTGCGCGGTGATGCAGCAGCGGAACAGGGTGATGGCGGCCGATATGGGCCGAGAACTCGATGCGCGCGGGGCTCGGTCCAGCGCGATCGGGCTGACCGTCCCTCGCCGGCTCCTGGCTGATGTCGATCTGAGGCGCATTCCGATGTTCTTCGATCAGGAGCGCAACAGATTGCTGCTCGCGCGCCTTCACGCGCTGTATCGCCATCTTCCCGCGACACGAATCGCCGACGCCGATGAGGTCGCGGCCGAGCTGACCGGGTTCGTGCGTCGCTTGCTCGACGGCTCCTCTGCCTCGGACGTTCTGCAAGGGAGCGAGCTCGACGCAGGGGTCGTGGAAATGGCTGAGCGGCTGATCGATCTGCATCTCCCCTCATCCAGGCTCTCACCCGAATGGCTTGCCGAACGCCTGGGGACGTCACGGACGTCGCTGTATCGGGCCTTCGAGCGGACTGGCGGGGTCATGCGCCTCGTTTGGGAGAAGCGGTTGGAGGCGATCCGGACGGCGCTCGCGGATCCGCTCGAAACCCGCTCGATCACCCGCCTGGCGAGCGAGTATGGGTTCAAGACTTTGGCGCATCTCAGCCGTGAATTCCGGAACCGCTACGGCGTGGCGCCTCGCGAGTGGCGCCACGCCCGGATTGATCGGTCCGCTCTGACGTTCGAAAAATCACCTGCGATGGCGCACGATTGGTACGAGCGACTTGGTCAGCGGTCAGGCCCACGACGAATCGCATGACCAAGGATCCTTCGAAGGCCGCTGCCAATCCCCTGCAATCATGCCGCCTTGTGTCGACCCTTCGCGCTGGGCTGCTCGTCTTCGCTCCGGTCGGCGATGCGGCCGAGGCCGATGGATTTCGCCAGCGCTGATCGACGTGCGGCGTATTCCGAAGCGACCATCGGGTAGTCGGCCGGCAGGCCGAAACGAGCCCGATAGTTGAACGGGTCCAAGCCATGGGTGTTGAGATGGCGCTTCAGCGTCTTGTAGGTCTTGCCGTCCAAGAAGCTGACGATGCCCTCTGGTGTCACCGACTTCCGGATCTGCGCCGCCGTGGGCTTTTCGACCTCGATCTCGGATGCGGTTGCATCCGTGACGTTGGCGAGGCCGTTGAGGGCCCCGTGGACGTTCCGGATCAGGTCCGGCAGATCGGAGGGACGGACGGGATTGTTCGATACAAACGCCGACACAATGTCGGTAGTTAACTCGACAAAATCAATTTGTTGATCGTCCATGTCAGTAATAATGCTACTTTCGCGTTTTGCACCCCTGCAACATGTGCATCGTCGATCCTTGGGCAGCAATCAAGCGTCGATCAGCAAATCAAGGATATTACATTCCTAGCGTGCATCCAACAAATAGATTGCACGAGCAGATCGTTTCCATGATCGAAATCTGTGCGAGCCGCGTGGCCTCACTGAGGATCGCTTCCTCGGGTGACGACGCGACGGCATCGGGCGTTGCGACGGTGCGGTCGTCCTGGCTGAGCGGATGCGGCCGCTTCGTGCGCCGTGGATCATTCGGGCGTTCGGCGCGCCTCACGGGGGCGTCGGCGCCAGACTCGATCGTCCGTCACGCGCCTGATCAGGACGATTCGTTTGCGTCCGAAGGTGGAACGCGCGATCCCGGCGCCCGCTGCGAGAGGGCGCGCGAAGAGTGGGCGTGGTCGGAGCCATGTCTCTGGAACGGAGGCCCAGCCTGATCATCACGGTGGCAGTCCGTTACGGATCTATAGCTGGCGACGTCCAGTTGGCACCATGGATGAACACACCGACACCGCCCCGGTTCGGCGAGGCGGGATCGGTTCAGCGCCAAGGCACGGGCTCCAGTGAGCGCTGCAGTGCATCGAGGAAGCGTCCGGTTCGCGCCGCACGCGCTTGGCGACGCGCGCCGAGCAGAGCCACGACCGGCGCCGCGGGCAGCCGGTAACTGTCCAGAAGCCGGACCAGCCGACCCGCCCGGACATCGTCGACTAAGTCCCATTCGGAGCGCACGATGATCCCGCACCCCGCCAGGGCCCAACGGCGCACGACTTCGCCGTCGTTGCTGGCCAGATCGGGCTCGATTCGGATGCGCTCCTCGGCGGCGCTCGCCGATTGGAAGCGCCACAGGGTCACGTCCTCATCGTTCTCGCGCAAGGCGATGCAGGCATGTGCGCGCAGCGCGCCCGGTGTCTCCGGCACCCCGCGACGGCTCAGGTAGCTCGGAGCCGCGCAGGCCCAGCGCGCGTTCGGGGCGAGGTTGCGCATGATCAGACCCGGGGCCGTGTGCTCTCGGTCGCCAACGTGGATCGCCAGGTCCCAGCTGCTGCTGCCCGGTGCGCCTCCCAGACGGTCGGATAAGACGAGGTCGATCTTCAGTTCCGAATGCTCCGCCTGGAAGGCTGCGACCACCGGCGCCACGTAGCGGCGGCCGAACCCGAGCGGTGCGACGATGCGCAGATGGCCCCGAACCGCGCCGCGGCGCTCGGCAAGTGCATCGTCGATCTCGCTGAGGCCTTCGAGGATTTGGCGTCCGCGTCCTGCGAGCAACTCGCCCTCGTCGGTCAGCGTCAGGTGCCGCCCCGAGCGATCGACGAGATGGACGCGAAGCCGGGCCTCCAGGGCACGAAGCCGCTGGGTCACAGCCGGCGGAGAGACGTTCAGGTCGCGCGCGGCCGCCGCCAGCGACGATGCCCTGGCGATGGCCGCAAAGAAGCGAAGGTCATCGGTCGTCAGCATTCAGGCCGAACTTAATCCGGGATGCAGCGGGCGTTAATGGCGGTCGACCATCGTCCGTGTTCTGTGTGGTCTCGCACCTGCGTAGGAGGCAAGCCCATCGATGCCGGACGTCACGTTCCGCCAGACGCCCCCCGCCAAGCACGGGACGGCCTTGGACCAGCTCGAAACACCCTGCCTGCTGCTCGACGAGGCAAAGCTGCGCGCCAACGTCGAGAACCTGCGCGCGCGCCTGGTGCGGCTCGGCGTCACGTTCCGCCCCCATCTCAAGACCGCCAAATCCCTCGACGTCGGCCGTATCGCCATGACGGCTCCGCACGGCCCCGCCATGGTTTCCACCCTGCGTGAGGCGGAGTACTTCGCCGAAGGGGGCGTGCGTGATCTGGTCTACGGCGTCGGCATCGCGCCGGCCAAGCTCGATCGCGTCTCGGCCATCCGCGCCCAGGGGGCCGATCTCGCCCTCATCCTCGACAGCCTGGAGCAGGCCGAGGCCGTCGCCGCCCATGCCCGATCCCTCGGCGACGCGCTTCCCGTCCTGATCGAGGTGGATGCGGACGGCCACCGCTCCGGCGTGGCCCCGGCCGACGCCGATTTGCTCGTCGAAATCGGCCGGCGCCTGGTGGCCGGGGGTGCGGGCTTACGAGGTGTCCTGTTTCATGCGGGTGACAGCTACGCGCTGCATGATCCGGCGGCTTTGACCGCAGCGGCCGAGGCCGAGCGCATGGCGGCCGTGACGGCGGCCGAGACCCTGCGCGCGGCGGGGCTGCCCTGTCCGGTCGTCAGTGTCGGCTCGACCCCGACTGCCCGCTCCGCGCGGGACCTGACGGGTGTCACCGAGGTTCGCGCCGGGGTCTTCATGTTCGGCGACCTGTACCAGGCCGGCATCGGCTCGGTGAATCCGGCCGATATCGCCCTCTCGGTGCTCGCCACGGTGATCGGCCACCAGCGGTCCAAGGGCTGGATCATCACGGATGCCGGCTGGATGGCGCTGTCGCGCGACCGCGGGACGGCCAAGCAGGCCGTGGACCAAGGGTACGGTGTCGTCTGCGACCTCGCAGGCCGGCCTTACCCGGACCTCATCGTCGCCGACGCCAACCAGGAGCACGGCATCATCGCCGTGCGGCGCGGATCCGAGGCCACGCTCCCCGATCTGCCGATCGGGGCACGGCTGCGCGTCCTGCCGAACCATGCCTGCGCCACGGGCGCCCAGCACGACCGTTACCACGTCCTCGACGGAACCGGCCGCGTCTCGGCGGTCTGGCCCCGCATCAATGGTTGGTAGGAACCCGCATCATGACCGATCCCATCGCACGCATCGCTTCGTCCGCCGTATCGGCGCCGGCCGGGCACTACGTTCATGCGACTGCGTGGCGTGATCTGGTGTTCGTCTCGGGACAGCTCGCCGCCCGCCCGGACGGGACGCATACCGCCGATCAACCCTTCGACGTGCAGGTTCGGCAAGCTCTCGCCAACGTCCTCGCCATCCTGGGCGAGGCGGGATGCGGACCGCAGGATGCCCTGCGGGTCACGGCCTATATCGTCGGCGTCGAAAACTGGCCCGCTTTCAACCGGATCTACGCCGAGGTTTTCGGGGAGGCGAAGCCGGCCCGCACCGTCGTGCCGGTGCCGGAACTCCACCACGGCTATCTCGTGGAGATCGATGCGATCGCCGCCCGGACCACGTGAGGGCAGCGTCCCGCACGAACGCCTTCGCGAAGCACGGCAACGATTTGGAGACCCACGATGCCAGAGCAGCGCCATGATGCCGTCCTGTTCGATCTGCTGACCGCCCTCCTGGACAGTTGGTCGCTCTGGAATTCCGTGGCCGGAAGCGAGGACTTAGGCCGGCGCTGGCGCGCCGAGTACCTGCGGATCACCTATCGTACGGGGCGCTACTGCCCTTACGAAGAGCTCGTTGCCCAAGCCGCGGGGATGGTCGGCCTGCCGGGCGGCGCGACGGCCGAGCTCGCCGAACGCTACGCCGAACTCAGACCCTGGCCGGGCGTGGTGCAGACCCTGCGGGACCTCTCGGACAAGTCCATACCGCTCGGGATCGTGACGAATTGCTCCGAACGCTTGGGACGGATCGCGGCCGACTGCGTCGGGGTCCCCTTCGCCACGGTGGTGACGTCCGAGCGGGCGGGATTCTACAAACCCGATCCTCACCCCTATCGCCTTGCCCTGAGCGAACTCTCCGTCGATGCGTCCCGCTGCCTGTTCGTCGCTGGCTCGGCCTACGATCTCGTCGGGACGGCTGCGGTCGGGTTGCCGACCTACTGGCACGATCGCGTCGGGATGGCAGCCCCCGAGGGCGCACCGCCGCCGCTGGTGCACGCGGCCTCGCTGGATCACCTGACGCCGCTGGTCCGAGGCCGGTGATGCCGGCGTCATCCCCGAACGACCCGCCGGCCGACGTCGCGAACCGGCGCCACACACCGACCGAACCTCATTCGCACGTCAGTTCACGGATCGCCCGCCTGCGGCGTCTCGCCCCGTGGAATGTTTTTCGGGAACCGAACAGGCGAATGGGCGTTAGAGCGATCGCAAATAACATGGTAAGTAAAACCCTAGCGCAGTCTTGGACCATCTGGCGCTTCACCAATCTGATCTGGGTGTTGCGCATCTGCACTAGTCGCCAAGTCTGCCCTGTCGCTAAGGTGTCTTCACACCGCACCGAGAGNGACCATCTGGCGCTTCACCAATCTGATCTGGGTGTTGCGCATCTGCACTAGTCGCCAAGTCTGCCCTGTCGCTAAGGTGTCTTCACACCGCACCGAGAGTGCGCGGCAGATTTCACCGGCAGACCCACCATGATCAAGACCCTCATCCTCGCCAGCGCCGCGACGGCCCTTCTCGCCGGCGCCGCCTCCGCCGCCGACCTTCCGCGCCGCGCGGCGCCCCCGGTGTTCGTGCCGGTGCCGGTGTTCACMTGGACCGGCTTCTACGCTGGTTTCAACGCCGGTTACGGCTTCGAYGCCTCCAGCAACAGCCAGCCGWCCGTCATCGGCGTCAACGGCGCCAGCACCCTGGTCCTGCCGGGCACCACGGCCGCCATCGCCTTCAGCAACGGCCAGAGCAACGACGGCTTCGTCGGCCCAGTACGTCGACTTCGGTCGTGAGCGGAACCGCTTCTCGGCCACCGGCCCCCTGGCCGCCCAGCAGGTCTTCAACCCGGCCGGCGTCTCGGGCCTCGACTACTTCGGCACCGTCCGCGGTCGCCTCGGCTACGCCTTCGACCGCACCCTCGTGTACGGCACCGGCGGCTTCGCCTACGGTTCGGGCGGCGGTCGCGACTTCGGTCTGACCAACTCCAGCCGCGACGACTTCCAGACCGGCTGGGCTGCCGGCGGCGGCCAGTACGTCGACTTCGGTCGTGAGCGGAACCGCTTCTCGGCCACCGGCCCGCTGGCCGCCCAGCAGGTCTTCAACCCGGCCGGCGTCTCGGGCCTCGACTACTTCGGCACCGTCCGCGGTCGCCTCGGCTACGCCTTCGACCGYACCCTCGTGTACGGCACCGGCGGCTTCGCCTACGGTTCGGGCGGCGGTCGCGACTTCGGTCTGACCAACTCCAGCCGCGACGACTTCCAGACCGGCTGGGCTGCCGGCGGCGGCGTCGAGTACGCGCTCCCCACCGACTCGTTCCTGAACTTCTTCAAGTCCTCGGCCGTCACGCTGAAGATCGAAGGTCTGTACGTGAACCTCGACCAGGGCAACCGCAACAACGGCGCCTTCGCGGTCAACAAYGTCGGCAACGTCGTCACCACCACCAGCCCGGGCGTCGTCCTGGTCAGCGGCGGCCGTCAGGTGCGCGACACCGAGTTCGCCGTCGTCCGCGCCGGCCTGAACTACAAGTTCGGCTCCTACTAGGATCCTGAACCTCGACCAGGGCAACCGCAACAACGGCGCCTTCGCGGTCAACAATGTCGGCAACGTCGTCACCACCACCAGCCCGGGCGTCGTCCTGGTCAGCGGCGGCCGTCAGGTGCGCGACACCGAGTTCGCCGTCGTCCGCGCCGGCCTGAACTACAAGTTCGGCTCCTACTAGGATCGACGGGACTTTTCGGTTCGGCCTGAGCGTCCCCAGCCCCGATCACCTGGCCGCTTTCGTCGCAACGCGCCTCGAGGAGACATCCTCGGGGCGCTTTCGTTTCGAGGCACCGTCAGATCTCGCGGCGCGGACGGAGACCCGGAACCGTCCGGGTCGCGCCTGTTAGGGTTCCGCTAACCGCGACCGTCGCACGCTCGGCGGCATGACCAAGCGCGCGATGAAGAAGACCGGCCGGCTGATCCTGTGGCTCTCCGCTCTCGGTGTGGGCGGGTTCGTCGGCGGGCGGCTCGTCGATGCGAACCGGACGGGGCAGCCGATCGTCGCGGCGTCAGAACGCGTCGAGCCGGAAACGACCGGCTCGATCGACCAGAGGGCGATGCGCTGGTGCGGTGCTGCGCCCTGGTGCCATTGAGGCCCCGCCGCCGCAGGGCGAAGGCGCGTTGCTGAAACGGCTCCTGGGCGCGCGGGTCGCTACGAGCCCTTGTCGGCCTTCTCCTTGGCGAGTCGAAGGGCCTTGAGCCGCGCCGTCTTGTCCTCGGTGGCCTGCTGGGTCGCGTCGTATTCGGCCCGGGCCTCACCCCCGGCGCGAGCCCGTTCCAGATGTTTGGCGGCCTTCGTCTCGCGACGATCCTGGGCGCCGCTGTCATCGCGCGTCATGAAATTGTTCCTCCTCGATCCCGACGGCGGGCTTTGCGGATCAGCGCGCCTTCGGCTGACCGCTCGTGGTCCAGCCATGCGCCTGGATCGCCTTGGCCAGCTTGCCCTGCAACTCGGGCATCACGGACTGCATCCACTGCTGCGTGCCGGCCAATTGGGCCTGGGCGAGTTGCGGCTGCGCCGTGACCAGGCGCTTGCCGGCCGGCGTCGCGTAGAACGCCGCGATCGCCTGAAGGTCGTCCTTCCCGAGCGCCGCGGCAAAGCTGCGCGCCTGAATGTCGAGAAGCTCGTCGTAATGCGCCGAAAGGGTCGGCATCACGACCTCCTGCACGAGCGCCTGTGCCTGATCCTGCTGCTTGACCCCGATCTGCTGCATCATTCCGACCATGGGGGCCGCAATCGCGTTCAGGAGGGCGTTTCGATCGCCCTGCATCTGCATGACCACCTCGCGGGCCGCCTTCAGGGTGGTCGGGTCGGAGACCGGGGCCGGTGTTGCGGGGGAGGGCGCAGGTTGTGCCATCGCTGCGCAAGGCAGGGCGAGACCGAGGCAGAGGCTGGCGAGCAGTCGAGAGTGGCGCATGGCTGTTCCGATCACGGGCATCGCGCAATTCAAAGCTGCGCGGCGGGTGTGCACTGCTCGTACACGTCCGTGTCAGATCTGTCCCGGCTGACAGCCGTAGGGTGGGACGGCGCGAGGAAATCGATCCCTGATGCGCTCGCAGCCCCAGGTCCGAAGCGATGCGGGCAGGCGACGGTTCACCTCGATGCCCACCTCGTCGTAGGGCGTGGCGCCGGCCGTCACGTAAGCGTACCAGCGCCAGCCGATGGTCCCGAAGCCGGCGACGAGGATCCCGCAGGCCACCGTCAGGGCCAGGGCCAATCGCGACTGAGGGCGCTGCGCTTCACCTGCCATGCCAAACTCCGATTGCTGGATTGAACCCTCCCTAGCCTGACGGATGCACAGAAGTCGACGCCGCGGCGCACGGGCCGCGGTGGGGTGCTGACGGCCGCACGACGGGCCAGCGCCGCTGCCATGTCCGGCGAACGCACCCGCCGATCGTGCTGGACCGCACATCCGCGCCCCGAATTTGGGGCCACCACACGGGTGGTCGCCGTCTTGCCCCCCTTCGGCGACCACGACGAACGGCGCAGCGGCTTCCAGGCCCTGCGCCGTTTGCATGGTCGAGGAAACGATCGGGCGACGGCCGGGTGCCGGCGTCTAGCTGGCGAGACGCTGCGCCTGACGCTTGGCGGCATCGAAGGCCTGGAGATCCAGGGCGAGGTTGATGATCTGGCTGCTCTTCAGGCGTGTGGGCTCGATGGCGCTGCCGATGCCGTGCTGCAGGTAGACCTCTTCCACCTCGGGCGTCCGCATGGCGCCGCCCATGGTCCAGTTGGGGAAGGAGCGGCTCGGACTGTTGCGCGCATCCATGATGGTCGCCGTCGTATGGCGTGGATCACGGGCGATACGGGTGTAGGTCGCGCTCACCTGCGCCTGCTCGCCCTCCAGGATCTGGATGAACCAGGTCTTGTCGAAGATCAGGAACCCGGTGATCCCGTCCCGGCTGTTGTTGCGCTGTGAGGCGGCGACGATCTCCCGCAAATTCGTGAGCATCGCCCGGTCGTTGCCGAGGACGACGTTGCGGCTGTAATAAACAAGCTGGTGGATCATCGCAGGTTTTCGCTTCTGCCATCAGGCGTTGCGTGAGTAGATCTTCGTCACTCACGACCAGATGGCTCGATAACGCGGCCAAGCGCAGATCGTTTTTGGTGCGATCTGCTTGTTTGTTGGCTCAGTTAATCAAACGAAAAGCCGCGACGCTTCATATCGTCCGGTGCCTTATTCCGATGGGTCTTTCCGGCCCCCCGTCGCCACGATCCGCATCATCGCGTCCGGCAAGGGACGCTGAAGCTCCAGCGCGATCTCGGTGGGAGCTGCGAGCCAGGTGCTCCACTCCTCCGGCGTCGTCAGCAAGACCGGCATGGCCTTCGGGTGGACCGGGCCGACGACGCCGTTAGCCTCGCAGGTCAGGAACGAGAACAGCCGGTGGTCCTCCTCCGCACGATCCGGATTCTCGGCCTTGGTGCCGCGCACGCCCGTCCAGGGACGCCAGATCCCCGCGAAGGCAAACAACGGCCGGTCCTCATCAAGCGCAAACCAGGTCGGCGTCTTCTTCGGCTTGGTGTCGGCATACTCGCTGAACGAAGAGACCGGCACGAGGCAGCGGTATTCCGGCTTCAGCCAGGGCCGCCAGTGCGGGCTCTTCACGTTGCGCACGTTGGTGACCGGGTGCTCGCCGAACTGCTTCGGGCCCGGGATGCCCCAGCGGAACATCTCCAGGACACGCGTGCCGTCCTGGGCCACGCGGACGATCGGGGCGCGCTGGTCGGGGAAGATACCCGGCAGCGGCGGCAGGTTGCCGGCGCGATCCACCGAGACGTCGAAGGCGGCGCGGATCTCCGCCTGGGGCGTGACCAGGCTGTAGAGGTTGCACATGACTCAGGTCCTCGACGGCAGTCCTGCGGGTGTCGGGCCACCCGTCGTGTCGAGCTTGGCCCGGCAGGTCATGCCGTAGACATTGGGCGTCCGGCTTCCGACCTCGCGCTGGAACCGGCAGGTTTGCGTCAGAGCCAGGTACACGTCCAGCATCGAGGCATGCGGCCCGAAACGCTGGCGCAGCCGCTCGACGCCGTAGGACCCGCTCCGGCCACAGGGACGACACGCGACGACGATGCGTTCGCCCCGGACATCGCACAGGCGCTCCATGTCAGGTGCCCTGACCGGGAACGGCACCACGAACGTAGCCATAGGAGATCCGCCGCTCGGCCGTCGCCAGCTTCGTCTCCAGGCTCAGGATGTCCTCGATGGCCTGCAGCAGGGCTCGGCGTGCGTCACCACCCACCGCTTCCTCGTAGGCCAGGGCGATCAACTCGGCCTCGCTCATGGACGCGATCTCGGCGATCTGTGCTGCGGTCATCGGCCTTGTCCCTATCCAGTACAAAGCAGGAACATTCTCGCGGAGCCGGGGTCAAACTCTTTGTGGATGACCTGTGCAGAGCGGGGACAGGCCGTGGAATTCCCTTGCCAGGGGCAGCGTCACGCTGCGGTTCAAGAAACCTGTCAAGCGGGATCGCCGAGGAATCGTCGAATCCATCGGCCGACGCGCGCGCTGTCGTCGGGGGCATCGAGGGAAGCCAGGGCCCGGGTGCGGACGGTCTCGTCGAGGTCGCCTGGACGGTGGCCTGCGATCAAGGCACGGGCATAATCGGTCGTGAACTCCGGATGGAATTGGACGGAGAGGGCGTGCCGGTCGACATAGGCGAGGATGCCGTGGGGCGTGAAGGCGCTGCCCGCCAGGGTTCGGCTGCCCGGCGGCGCCGCGACCACCTGATCCTGGTGGATGGCCGGAACGGAGACCCGGGCCTGTCCATCCATCCAGTCGGCCGCCCGGTGGATGTCGTAGCTGTGCAGCCCGATCCCCCAGCCTTTCGGTGATTTCTCGACCCGTCCGCCGAAGGCCGCTGCCATGACCTGATGCCCGAAGCAGAGTCCGACGAGCGGCTTTGTTGGATCGAGATCGCGCAGGTAGGCGATCAGTGTTCCGATCCAGGGCGAGGGATCGTAGGCGCCGGCCGGCGAACCCGTCACGAGGGTGGCGTCGAAGGCGTCGGGATCGACGGGCCAGTCGTCCTGGTTCACCCGGAACACCGAGACGTCGTGGCCGGGGCACAGCCTTTCGGCCGTCATCCGCCCGTAGCCCGGATATCGGCCGGCGAGCCGGTCGGGGGGTGTGCCGGCTTCAAGAATCGCGATCTTCATGGATGGGAGTTGGAGAGCCGGCAGGGAACTCCTGATACCAGAGCCCCGCACGCTCGGCCCAGCATTTCCCGCGCGACCCACGTCCGCGGTGATTCGCGTTTCGGCCACCGGACGGCGGGCGAAGGTGCTTGCGTCTTGCGGAACAACCTGTCGGACAAGCGGTCCGACGCGCGGAATAACCTGTCGGACAGGCGGTCCGACGCAGGTGCCGGTTTCGCACGCGCCTACGTTGTGCGACAGTCCCGGCCTGTGCCCAGGTGGACCTCACCCATCGGTGCGATTAAGCGGTGCCATCGTGCCAACAAGGGCTAAGTGACTTCACGCGAAACGGAGGATACAACGGCTGACCGCCGGGAACGTTCCCTTCATGAGCTATCATCTCGATCAGGGTATCAGACCGGATACATCCGATCCGCAGCGGCTTGCTGAGCTTGCCGCGCTCGACATCCTCGACACGGCTCCGGAGCAGGCGTTCGATGACGTCGTTCAACTCGCCCGGCTGCTGTGCGGATCGCCCGTCGCCCTGATCAGCCTGGTCGACAGCGACCGGCAATGGTTCAAGGCGCGCGTCGGCTTTCCGCGATGCGAGACGGATCTGAATTCCTCCGTCTGCGTCTACGCCCTGAGCGAGCCCGACCTCCTCGTGATCCCCGACCTGATGGCGGATCCCCGCACCTGTCGGAATCCCCTCGTCACGGGAGACCCGCATATCCGCTTCTACGCCGGCGCCCCGCTGCGGATGCCCAGCGGCCGCGTGCTCGGCAGCCTGTGCGTGCTCGACCACCAGCCGCGCCCGGGTGGCCTGACGGAGGATCAGGCGGACGGTCTCCGGCGCCTGGCGCGTCAGGTGACGACCCTGATCAACGAGCGTCGGCAGATCGCCCTGGTGAAGGTCGAGGAGATCTATGCCCGCGCGGCCTCGCTCCGGCGCGCCGCGCTGATCGAACTCGGCGACTTCCTGCGGAACGAGGCCTCGATTCCGGCGATGACGCACCGGGCGGCGGAGATCGTCGGCCGAACCCTGGACGCCAGCCGCACCGGATACGGCGAACTCGACGCGGCCGGCGAGCACATCACCATCCATCGCGATTGGACCACCGTCGGCTCGGACAGCCTCGTCGGGCGCCATCGGTTCATGGACCACGAGACCCTCGGTCCCTGCCTCTCGCGGGGGGAAACCCTCGTGGTCGACGCCGTGGCCGAGGATCCGCGCACCGTGGAGACGGCCGCGCTCCTCTCCCGGATCAATGTCGCCGCGATGCTCAACGTCCCGGTGCGAGAGCGGGGTCGCAGCGTCGGCCTGTTCTTCGTGCACAGCGCGGCACCGCGCCCGTGGCGGCACGAGGAGGTCGCCTTCGTCCGCAACGTCGCGGATCGCGTTCAGGTGGGCATCGCGCGCCTGCGGGCCGAGGAGCAACAGGCGGTGCTCAATCGCGAGATCAGCCATCGCATGAAGAACATGCTGGCCATGGTCCAGGCGATCGCCACCCAGACCCTGCGCAGCGCACCCGACCTCGAGACCGCGCAGGACGTGCTGGCCGACCGCCTGATCGCGATGAGCAAGGCCCACGACCTGCTCCTCAGCGGGACCCGCGAGAGCGCCAGCATCGAGGCGATCATCCGCGCGGCTCTCGAGATCCACGACGATGCCCGGTCGGAGCGGCTGCACCTGGCCGGTCCCTTCGTCCAGGTCGGCTCCCGGGCCGCCCTCTCCCTGGCCTTGATGGTCCACGAACTGGCGACGAACGCGGCCAAGTACGGGGCGCTGTCCCGATCCGAGGGGTCGGTCGCGGTGATCTGGACCATCGAGACCGAGGGACCCGAACCGATGCTGTCCCTGTGCTGGACCGAGCGTGGCGGCCCCGCGGTGGTCACACCGACGCGCCGGGGCTTCGGAAGCCGCCTGATCGAGCGGGGCCTCGCCGGCGCCGTGGGCGGGGCGGTGCGCACCGTCTACGCGCCCACCGGCCTGGTCTGTACCCTGGCCGCACCCCTGCGCGGGATTGAAGCGGAGGAGTAAGGCGCGTAGGGTCCGCCGGCTTGGAGCGCTGGACGTGAGGGTCGCTTGGGGCAGGTGGCGGCAAAAGAGCCGCCAGGCCGGACCTTTTCTCGCCAGCGAAGCATTGAGGTTCATGACCTACCCGACCTCCTCCAAAGGCTCTCACGCTCTCGTGGTGGAGGATGACGGCCTGATCCGCATGGATGCGGTCGATATTCTCGAGCGGGCCGGCTACGCGACCCTCGAGGCTCAGACCGCCGATCAGGCCCTGGACCTGCTGCGCCGCTGCCATCAGGATGTGTCCGTTCTGTTCACGGATGTGCGGATGCCCGGCACGCAGGACGGCTTCTCCCTGGCGCGGGAGACCGCGCGGACCTATCCCCACATCGCCATCCTGGTCTCGTCGGGCATCGCCCGCCCGGTCCTCGGCGACATGCCGGATCAGGCCCATTTCATCGAGAAGCCCTTCAGCGCCCGCATCGTCAAACGCCATCTGCAGCAGATGATCGACGAGAACGGGGTGAAGGTTCAGTAGATCGGGGATCGGATTCGCTTCCGGCTGCTTGTGGGGGCGTTCCCGCAGGTCCGGTGGAGCTCTCCGCCCCCGCTAGCCACCCTCGATCCGCTGAACGCTCCGGCAGCGTGGCGACCCGCGACGACTCCCGGTCGGATTTCGAACTCGCAGCACCGATCGTGGAGCGGCCTGCCGGCCATCAAGGCCGGGGTCGCCAGCCCTTCCGCGGCGCGGATGGCGGGCGCCACCCGCACGAGAACGATCGCGAAGCGCACCGGATCGCAGACCACCAGACCCGCGCGGTGATGTGGTAGGGGCGTCCGGGTCGAATTCGAAGGCCGAGAGGCGTGGGGGTTCGAGGGCCCCCACCGCCACCGGTGCCGGCCGAGGCGCGCCCGATGACGGGATCGCCGCAGAGGGTCCGCCAAGCCTTTCCGGATCGGGGGCTATCGCCGCAGGGCTGCCGCCAGGGATCCCGGCGAATGGTATGCCGCGGTGGGCGTGACATCCACTTCCTGCATGAATTTGGCGACCGTCATCGTGGCAAGATCCATCGCCAGCATGTCGTTGACGATCGACTCGTAGCGATCATTGAGGAGCGTCGAGGTTGGATCCAGGCGTGAGATCAGCACAAGTCCCGTGGGTGCGGAATCCAAGCAGAGGATGTTGAGATCTGTCCGGTGACGCTTGAGCGCGAGAACCGTCCTCCATACGTCGCCGGTCCACCAGCCGCCCCTGTGCGGTGCGATCGGCGGTGTTCCGTTCTGGGTTCGATCCGTCATGGGTATCTCGACCGGAATGCAGTCGTGAAGGGCGATGACACCGAACGGCGCCGAATGTCGTTCCGCGTTCATGAAGTCGCGGAGCAGAAACTCGCAGTGATGCATCCCATCGAGGAACGTGAAATCGAGGGCAGATCCCAGCAACGCCTCCGGTGTATAATCCCGGAAGAATGTATCGCTCTCCAGTTGATAGAACAGACACACAGATTTTTCGCCGATCACTTCCGAGGTGATCTGGAATTTGGGATCGATCGCAATGGATGGGGATCGCGAGAGCGCCAGTGTTCCTCCGGTCAGCGTGCCGATTTCCAGATAGGCTGCGGGGCTCAGTTCGTGATGAAGCTTGGTTAATGTGTCCCGATAGCTTTCTCCGGCGAGATCAGGCAAGCAATTGGCATTGTAAATCATAGCTGAACCCGTGAGCGATTTGTCTGCAAAGGCGAGTCCGGGAATTTTGTTGCGCGTCGGGAGGCTGGAAATTTCTAAAAGCTCTCGGGCGAACCGGTTTATATCTTTGATCTTCCGGGAGCAGATATAGCCTGAAATCTCTATATTCTCAATATTATCGAACGGATAGAGATATCTTGTGTCTGAGGCGTTGAGTTTGTCGAGTATCAAGAAGTTCGTGTTGATGAATTTATCCAGAGTTATACAAGTTATTCGAGGTCTTTGCCGCGAAAAGATATGGTTGTGGAATGCCGACCCGGCGAAACCAAAAATATTCTGGCGATTCGAAAATAGATCGATCTGTTGTGGAAGGGTAAGTTGTTCCGGGTAAACGATATCGAATCCGAACGAGACCAGAACCTCTTCCAGTTCGGCCTCGTTGGCGATGTGGGCGACGCTATTGATGCCCATACGGGATTTGGAGAGCCAGACCGGTCGGGGCTCGCTCTCCAAGGGAGCACCCTCTCCCAGGGCGTCCCCGATCCGGCGCATGGGGGGAAGAAACGCCTCGTGGGCGAGTTTCTGTTCGAGGAAGGCAGGAGCGGGGATCGTCAGATTCCGGAAGCGGACCTCGTTCGTTGGCGCCACGAACCGTTCGGGCTTCAAGCCCAGCGCGGACGTAAGAACGCCCATATACCCGCGAAAATGGTCGTGGATCGCATGGTCGGAGTGGCAGAGCAGAGGCTGATCGACGTTGTCCGGCTGCGCCGCGAACCACGCTCTCGCGAGGCTGCCGACGAGAAAATGGCCGTAGTGCGGGATCAAGGCCCCGAAATAAATGTGCTCGGCCTGTTCGACATCGAGGCTCCGACCGCTCAAGTCGCGTGCAGGGCTTTGGCCGATCAATTGCAGTTCTGGGCCGCGCCGGTAGGCTGCCTCAAGTATGAGATTGCCATCCGTCGTATAAACACCCCAAGACGGATCGCCGGCGAAAAAGACATCTCGCGGGAAGGGCGCATATACACAATCGACGTTGTTTAAGACAGCGGGGTTTTCCGGCTTCACTTCCACTTCGCCGAAATATGCCAAAGAGGATAAAAAGGGCATTTGGCATCCGCCGCAGGTGTTTGATCTGACTAGACAGCGTCTAGCAGCAAAAATGTCAACTGCGATCGCGGACCGAAGCGGGGATAGCCTTCAGGGTATCTGGTAATAGGGTGCGCGCGTTACTGTTATCCCGCGTTCCTCAGGGCCTTCACAGGGTAGCGTCCCGGAACGGGTCGGCTCCCTTGATTTTCGCTTCTCCTGAAGGAAGGGCGTCGGGTGACGCTCCGGGGCCTGGACTGGCGGCCCTGGCCGAGGGGTCCCCGAGGGGCCGAGGTCCTGGTGGCGAGCGGGCTGGCGTTTCCTTCGCCCTCAGGGGACTGGATCGGAGATAGGCTGCACGGCCACCGGGTCCGGGGTCGCCAGCCCCTTCGCCGCGAGCACGGCCAGCAACATCAGGACGAGGAAGATCGCGAAGATCACCGGGTTGTAGACGACCAGGGCGACGAAGCAGATCGCCGCCATGACGAGTGCGAAGGCGGGCGCCGCCGGGTAGAGCGGCGCGCGATAGGGACGGGCGAGGCCCGGCTCGATCCGGCGCAGCCGGAACAGGCTCGCCAGGCTCATCCCGTACATCACCAGCGCGCCGAACACCGCCATGGTGACGATGCTGGCCGTGAGGGACTGGCCCGCGAGGGTCACGAGGTTGTCGCTGTAGATCGCCGCGATCCCGACGACGCCCCCGGCGAGGGTGGCGATGTGCGGCGTGCGGAAGCGCGGGTGCAATCGGGCGAGTCCGCGGGGCAGGAAGCCGGCGCGGGCCAGGGCGTAGATCTGGCGCGAATAGCCCATGATGATGCCGTGGAACGAGGCGACGAGGCCGAACAGGCCGAGCCAGACCAGCATGTGCAGCCAGCCGCTGGATTCGCCCACCACGCCCTTCATCGCCTGGGGCAGGGGATCGTTGAGATTGCTGAGGATCCGCCAATCGCCCGCGCCGCCGGCGAAGATCATCACGCCGAAGGCCAGGGCCGTCAGGGTCAGCACGCCCGTGATGTAAGCGATGGGGATGGTGCGCCTGGGGTCCTTGGCCTCCTCGGCGGCCATCGCCACGCCCTCGATGGCGAGGAAGAACCAGATCGCGAACGGGATCGCGGCGAACATGCCGCCGATCGCCGGCAGGCCGAACCGGTCCGCGCCGGCCCAGCCGTTGGCGGCGAAGTTCGACCAGGCGAAGGCCGGGGCGACGACCCCCATGAAGACCAGGAGTTCCGCCACCGCCAGGATCGTCACGAACAGCTCGAAGGTCGCGGCAATCTGCACCCCGACGATGTTGAGGGTCATGAAGACGAGGTAGGCGCCCAGGGCCGCGTGCTTCGGATCGAGGCCGGGGAACTGCACGTTCAGATAGGCCCCGATCGCCAGGGCGATGGCGGGCGGGGCGAACACGAACTCGATCAGCGTGGCGTAGCCGGCGATGCAGCCGCCCACCGGCCCGAAGGCGCGCCGGCTGTAGGCGAAGGGCCCGCCGGCCTGCGGGATCGCCGTGGTGAGTTCGGTGAAGCTGAAGATGAAGGCGACGTACATCGCCGCCACGGCCATGGTGGTGATGAGGAAGCCCAGGGTCCCGGCGGAGGCCCAGCCGTAGCTCCAGCCGAAATACTCGCCCGAGATGACGAGCCCGACCGCGATGCCCCAGAGGTGGAAGGCGTTCAGGCCCTTGTGAAGTCCGTTCGTCTCGGTCTGCAACGCCCAGGCTCCGTCCGCTCGCCCGCCGCGGGCGGAGCGCCTCAAGCAAGAGCGCTGCCGTCCGGAAGCGCTGGCGCCCGAGAGCGCGTGTGTCCGAGAGCGCGTGTGTCCGAGAGCGCCTGTGTCCAGGAGCGCTGCGGGCTCATCTCCCGGGGCGGAGGGCCGGCACCGGCGCGCTCAGGCGGCGCTGGCGCGGGCCCGCAGGCGACGCCAGGGGCTGCGGCCGGACGGCTCGGACGCCTTCGTCCGGATGTCCATCGGATTGCCGCGCCAGACGATGGCGCCCCGCATCCAGGCGCTGACCCACAGGGCGGGCACCAGGGTGTCGCGGATCAGGAAGGCGAGGAGAAGCCGGGGCTGACGGTACCAGCGCGCCCGGGCGGCCAGGCCGATCTCGGCCCCGTACCACAGGGCGGCGAGCCCGAGGAGGAGGCCGGCCAATGCCAGAGAGGGCGCGGCCGCGAGGGCGAGGGCGAAGGGCAGGAGCGGGCCACAGCCGATCTCGGGGGCGAAGAACAGGGGGAAGGTGACCCGGCGCAGGCGGGCCCAGCGCAGCTGCCGGGACCAGACCTCCGCGAGGGTGCGCTGTCCGAGGGGCTGGTCGAAGGGGGCGGCCACGAGGTGGACCTGCGCGCCCGCCGCCCGCACGAGCTTCGTCGCCGCCGCATCCTCGGCGATCTCGGCCGCCAGGGCCCGGATACCGCCACGGGCCTCCAGGAAGGGCTTGTGCCAGAGCATGCTCTTGCCCTGGGCGAAGCCGAGGCCGAGGGCCTCGCCGGTATATTGCCAGCGCGCCTGCAGGGTGTTGAGGAAGGCGCATTCCACCGCGGCGAACAGGCCGGTGGGGCGGGCCCCGATCGGTGTCGAGCAGACGAGACCGGTGTTCGGGCGCCACGCCGCCTGCAGCTGCTGCAGGTAATCCGGCGGCATCGCGACGTTCGAGTCGGCGAGCACCACCCAGTCGTGGCGGGCCGCCTCCCAGCCACGGACGCAATTGTTGAGCTTCGGGTTGTCGCTGATCCGCTCGTCGCCGACGATCAGGCGGGCCGGCACCCGCGGATGCGCCGCCATCAGGCGCTCCAGCAGCGGCACGATGGGGTCGGCCCCGTGCGCCACGCAGAAGATCAGCTCGTAGTCCGGATAGGCGAGATGGAAGCCGCGCGTCAGCAGCTCCTCGCTGAAGGCCTCGACGCCGCAGACCGGCCGCACCAGGGAGAGGGGGGCACCTTCGGGAAACACCGACGCGCCGTTGCGCCGGCCGATCCGCAGGGCCGCCACCGCGATGCCGGCGAGGTTGATGAGGGTCAGGGCGACGCAGAGCCAGAGGGCGACCGCAGCGCCCGGCTCCGACAGCTCCCGCATCGCCTGATCCCACATCCGCGACGTCTCCCGTCCGCGAAGCCCCGACATCGCAGCCCGGCGCGGGCTGGACACCGCGTCGCGTCCCGGACTGCACAGCGCCCCTAACAGCCGTGCTGCTTCAGTCGTATGACAATCTCGGATCACGAGGGGGGACACGGGTGACGGGACCGGCGCAGATGGCGATACCGGCACAAGTGGCGATCGTGGGGGCCGGGATGGCGGGGGCCAGCGCGGCACGCCGTCTGCACGAGGCCGGGTTCTCCGTCGCGGTGTTCGACAAGGGCCGGCAGCCGGGCGGCCGCATGGCGAACCGCCGCGACCGCGAGAGCGGGCTGAGTTTCGACCACGGCGCGCAGGTGATGCGGGCGCACGGCCCCGCTTTCCGCGCCCGCCTGGCCGACTGGGAAGCCCGCGGCCTCGTCGCGCCCTACGAGGCGCCCGGCCGCGTCACCGCCGTACCCGACATGACCGCGCCCGTGCGCGATCTCCTCGCAGGCCTCGACGTGCAGGTCGCCCGCACCGTCACCGCCCTGGCGCGGGCCGACCGGGGCTGGCGCCTGACGCTGGCGGAGGCCGGCGAGGACCGGCATTTCGACGCAGTCGTCCTGACGCTGCCGGGCCCGCAGGCCCTGCGCCTCCTCGCCGCCAGCGGCCTCGCATTGCCCGGGGTTGCGCGGGCCACCTACGCGCCGTGCTGGTCGCTGATGCTGACCTGCGGGCGGGACCTGCCCTTCGCGGGCGACGTCCTGCGCCCCGCGGATGGACCGGTCGCCGCGCTGTTCCGCGAGGGTGCGAAGCCGGGGCGCCCGACGGCGCCCGCCGCCTACACCGTCCATGCCACGCCCGACTGGTCCAAGACGCATCTCGAAGACACCCCGGAGGCCGTGCGGGCCGCCTTGCTCGCCGCCGTCGCCGACCTGTTCGGCGGACCCATCGCCTCCCTGCAGGCCCGCGCCCATCGCTGGCGCTACGCCCTCGTGGAGGAGACCTGCGGCGCACCCTGCCTCTACGATCCGGTCCAGCGTCTCGGCTATGCCGGCGACGGCTGCCTCGGGCCGCGCATCGAGGCCGCCCATGACAGCGGGCTCGCCCTGGCGGACCGGCTGATCGCGGATCTCCCATGAGCCTGTCACGATGAGCCTGCCCATCGTCTTCCACCCGGCCTACGAAGCGACCCTGCCGGAGGGCCATCGCTTCCCGATGCGCAAGTACGGGCGCTTGGCCGAGCTCCTGACGGAACGGGGATTGGTCCCGGGCGGCTTCGCGCGGCCGGAGCCGGCCGGGGCCGACCTCCTCGTCGCCGCCCACGAGCGCGCCTACGTGGAGGCCGTGCTCGCCCTAAACGTCTCCCGCGAGATCGAGCGCAATATCGGCCTGCCCGTGGGCGCCTCGGTGGTGGCCCGTTCCTGCGCCTCGGTGGGCGGCACCCTGCTGGCGGCCCGCCTCGCCCTGGCGCACGGCCTCGCGGGCAGCACCGCCGGGGGCAGCCACCATGCCCGGCGCGAGACCGGCG
This sequence comes from Methylobacterium sp. Leaf125, assembly GCF_001423085.1. Taxonomy (GTDB): domain Bacteria; phylum Pseudomonadota; class Alphaproteobacteria; order Rhizobiales; family Beijerinckiaceae; genus Methylobacterium. The sequence continues at coordinate 1,137,028 of NZ_LMNU01000001.1, forward strand.
CCGGCTTCTGCATCTTCAACGACGTGGCGGTGGCCGCCCGGACCCTGCACGCCGAGGGCAGCATCGCCCGGGCCCTGGTGGTGGATTGCGACGTCCACCAGGGCGACGGCACCGCCGATTGCCTCGGCGGGACGCCCGACCTGTTCACCCTCTCGATCCATGCCGAGAAGAACTACCCGACGCGCAAGATCGCCGGCGACCGCGATGTCGGCTTGCCCGACGGCGTCGACGATGCCGGCTATCTCGCGGTGCTCGAGGCCCATGTCGGGCCGCTGCTCGATGCCCTGCGCCCCGACATCGTGTTCTACAATGCCGGCGTCGACCCGCATCGCGACGACCGCCTCGGCCGTCTCGACCTCACCGATGCGGGCCTGCTGGCGCGTGACCGCTTCGTCGTCGGCGAGGCGCATCGGCGGGGCATCCCCTTCGTCGGGGTGATCGGCGGCGGCTACGCCACCGACATCGATGTGCTCGCGGCCCGTCACGCCCTGGTCTTCGAAGCCATGGCCGAACGGGCGGCCTGAGCGGGCACGTCTTCGGTCGTCGCGGCGCGGCGCCGGGGACCTCAGGAACCCGACGGTACCGCGTGGCGGGCAACGATCCGATTGATCGTCCGGCCCAGCTGCTCGGCGGAATAGGGCTTGTGCAGGAGCTCGAATCCGTGGGCGTCCTCCTGCGCCAGGATGTGACTGTAGCCGGAGGCGAGCAGCACCGGCAGCTTCGGACGGCGCCGCTTCAGTTCCTGCGCCAGGGCGACACCGCCCATGCCGGGCATGACCACGTCCGAGACCACGATGTCGAAGGGGGTGGTGTCGCGCTCGACTTCCGCCAGCGCGCTCTCGGCATCGGTATGCCAGGTCGGCAGGTAACCGAAATCCTCCAGGATCTGGCGCGCGAAGCGGCCGACCTCCAGGTTGTCCTCGACGAGGAGGACGCGCAGGCCGTCCCCCGAGACGGCCGGGTGCTCGGCGGTCACGGGGGCCGGGGCCGGAATCTGGTCGGCCGCCACCGCGGGCAGATAGAGCGTGAAGGTGGTTCCGGCCCCGACCGCGCTCCGCACCGCGATGTCGCCGCCGGACTGCTTGGCGAAGCCGAAGACCTGGGACAGCCCGAGCCCGGTGCCCTTGCCGACGCCCTTGGTGGTGAAGAACGGCTCGAAGATCCGGTCGAGATGCTCCGGCGGGATCCCGCTGCCGGTGTCGGTGAGGGAGATCGCGGCGAACCGGCTCGCGCTGCCGCCGTGATTGCGCAGGGGCGGCAGCGGCGCGCCGCATTCGAGCCGGATGGTCAGGGTGCCCCGCTCCGCCATCGCGTCCCGGGCATTGACGGCCATGTTGATCAGCGCGGTCTCGAACTGGCTGAGATCCGCACGGATGTGACAGGTCTCGTCGGGCAAGGCGGTGACGACCTGGATGCAGGCGCCCGTCACCGTCTCGAGGAGCTCGGCGACGGCGACCAGCCGCGCCCGGACCTCGAACACCTCGGGCTTGAGTGCCTGGCGCCGCGCGAAGGCGAGCAGCTGGCCGGTCAGCTTGGCGGCCCGGTCGACGGTCTCGGAGACCGCGTCGAGGTAGCGGCTCTTGCGCGCCTCGGGCAGGTCCGGCCGGCGCAGGAAGTCGACCGAGGAGCGGATGATGGTGAGGAGGTTGTTGAAGTCGTGCGCGACCCCGCCGGTGAGCTGGCCGACCGCTTCCATCTTCTGCGCCTGCCGCAGGGCCTCGTGGGTTTGCTCCAGCTCCGCCGTCCGTCCCGCCACGCGCTCCTCGAGGGTCGCGTTCAGCTCGCGCAGGGCCGCCTCGGCCTCCGCCTGCGCGTAGGCCGACCAGGTCCGCGCCGCGACCTCCATGGTCAGCCGCACCTCCGCATCGGTCCAGTGCCGCGGTTCGGCGGAATGCACGTAGAACAGGCCACCGAGGGAGAGGCTTCCGCCCTCCTGCCCCCGCAACATCGGCGCCACGATCAGGGCCCGCGTGCCGATGCTGTCCCAGGTGGCCTGGAACGCGGCCTCCGCCGTGCGCGGATCCGTCCGGCAATCCGACACCACGAGGGTCCGGCCCCGGCGCAGCTCCGCGATCAGGGTCGGGCCGAAGGCGTCCAGCACTCGGGTCTCGCCGGCGAGCGACCGCATGCGCCCGTCGCACCAGTCGCGCTCGACGGAGATCACTTCGCCCCCGTTCAGGAGGTGCCCGTAGCCCGCCCGCCCGACGCCCAGATAGGCGCCGAGGCTGGCCGCGGCGATCATCTTGAGCTCCAGGGGCGTGCCCGCCGTCCGCAGGCGGTCCGCGAGGGCGATCTGGAAGCGCAGGTGACCCTCGGCGGACTTGCGCGCCGTGATGTCGATGGCGGTCCCGAGGGCCCGGACGCAGCGCCCGCTTCCGTCGAAGACGCCGCGGCCCTTGGCGGCGACCCAGCGCATCAGGCCGTCATTGCGGCCGATGGTGCGGTATTCCACGTCGTAAGTCGCCCGCACGGCGGGATCGAGGGCCGAGGCGAAGGCGGCCCGGGTGGCCGCCAGGTCCTCCGGGTGCAGCCCGGCATGGAAGTCGTCCATCGTCACCGCGGCCTCCGGCCCGAGGCCGAACATCGCCTTGGTCCGGTCAGACCAGATCAGCGTGTCGCCGATCGGGTCGAGGTCCCATGTGCCGATCTCCGCCGCCTCGGTGGCCAGCCGAAGCTGCTCCTCCTGTCGCTGGAGCCGCATCTCGGCCCGCTTGCGGTCGTGGATGTCCTCGACCACGCCGTACCAGCGCAGGATCGAGCCGTCCTTGGCCCGGCGCGGAAAGGCCCGGGCGCGCATCCAGCGATACTGCCCCGTCGCCAGGCGGATGCGATAGTCGACGTCCACGGGCTCGCCCGAGGCGAGGCAGGTGCCGAACACGGCCAGGGCCTGCGGCAGGTCCTCGGGGTGGACCGCCCGGGTCCAGCCGTCGCCCAGGGGGTCGCCGGGCGCCTGCCCCGTCAGCGTCAACCAGCGCGTCGCGTAGGAGGTGATGTTGCCGGCGGCATCGCAGGTCCAGGGAACCTGCGGGTTCAGCTCGACCGCGTGGCGGTAATGGTCCTCGCGCTCGCGCAGGGCCGCCTCGCCGCGCACGCGGTCGGTGGTTTCCGCGGTGATGCAGAACAATCCGTTGATCGCGCCCGCGTCGTCGTAGACGGGCGAGTAGGTGAAGGACCACCAGCTCTCCTCGGCCCGGCCCGTCCGTGCCAGGTCAAGCTTCATGTCGGTGAGGGTGCGCGTCTCGCCCGCGAGGGTGGCGTCGACCAGGGGGCCGATATCCTCCCAGATGCTGTCCCAAACCTCGCGGAACGGGCGGCCGAGGGCCTGCGGCAGCCGGTAGCCGAGGATCGGCCGATAGGCATCGTTGTAGAAGCAGAGCAGCTCGGGACCCCAGGCCAGGAACATCGGCTGGGGGCAGGCCAGCATCAGCGCCAGGGTGTTGCGAAGGGCGGGCGGCCAGCGCTCCGGCGGACCGAGCGTCGTTCCCGACCAGTCGTGGGCACGGATCTCGGCGCCGGTGGCGCTGCCCGCGTCGAGGAACCCCAGGGAGAAAGTCACGCGGCGCGCATCCGGGAGCGCGCGCTTCGGTCCGAGATCGGCCCTCCGGCGCCCGGCTCGCAAGGCTCCGGCGTGGCGATCGTCCGCACCGCGAGCCGACGCAGCCTTGCCTCGGAAGCCGGCCTCTCGGAAGTTCGGGCATGCGACGGGGTCGTTCCGGATGGCATCCGCAAGACATAGCGCTGCCGCGCCGGGTCGTACAGCGATCATCCATCGCCGAACAGAACAGATCCCGGGAATCCCAACTAGATCCTGCCGGTCAGACTTTTGCCCGGCCGGGCCCCGCGAGGGTTGAGCGGGGGCTGGAAAGTATCGGCCGGGAAGCCGGCCGGTGAATTTTCGTTGACCATCTTGGTCATCACAGCGTGCCCAGGGCCCCGCGGCGAAACTCGTCTGCATCAATACGCGGCGGTGGCCTGTGTCGGCTTTCGCTCATCAGTGTCCGAAAGCGGACGCGCGGGTCGCTTGCGACCTCAGGCCCGGACCGGCTTCGGCAGGCTCTGGGCCGTGTTCTCCATGGCGTCGAACAGCTTTTCCAGCTCCGCGCCCTCGAGGCAGTGGAAGCCCAGGGTCCGGGTGAGCAGCAGCCCCAGGGTGGCGAAGGTCAGCATCGCTCCGGCGCCCGGGCAGCAGGCCACGTCCTCCATCTGGGCGAGGCGCTGCTTCAGGAAGGCGTTGAAGCCCGCGAAGGCCTCGGGGTTTTCCGCCGAGGCCAGCAGGAGCGCGCGGGGAAACCCGTCCTCGTCGGCATAGACCTGACGCGCATGCGCGATCAGGGCGAGGGGGAGGGCGGCCGGGCCCGGACCCTGCTCCGCCTCGTGGGCCGCCACGCTCTCGCGGATCTCCCGCAGCTTGCGCTCGGCCAGCGCCGAGATCAGCGCGTCCTTCGAGGCGTAGTGATGCAGCACGCCACCCTTGCTGAGCGAGGCCTCGGCCGCCACCGCATCGATGGTGAGCGTCCGGGTGCCCATGCGCCGGATCAGGCGTTCGGCGGCATCCAGGATGACCACCGGTCTGTCTTCGCGGCGGGTGCGCGCCTTCATCATCGACAATCCGGCCGGTTCACCGGCGGTTTCGAGGGCGGGAGATCCGTTGCCAGGGCCGGCGAGGCGATCGGAAACGTCAACGGGATACCGGGGAACGACGGCGCCGGGAAGATGGTTCGCCGAAAAAAGAAACCGTCTGGACGGTCGGTAACGGAGCCGATATGGGTGACGCCGGGATGGGGCCTTTCGAGTTCGAGGACGCGATGGTGGGTAGGCTGACCGTGTGGCCGCGCAGGTGCGGGGGCGTGGCCCTCGTGCTCGCGGCCTGTGCCGCCACGCTGCTGCCGGCCCGGGGCGCCGAGGCGGCCGCGGAGACGGAGAAGGGGACGGCCAAGCCGGCGAGTCCCGCCGTGGCCGTCGTGCGCACGGCGGTGGCGCGCGCCACCACGATCGCCTCCGACCTGATCTTCACCGGGGATATCCAGGCCCAGTCCCAGGTCAACGTGGCCTTCCGAACCAACGGCAAGATCGCGCAGCGGCTGGTGGAGGTCGGCGACCACGTCACCGCCGATCAGGTGCTGGCCAAGCTCGATCCTCAGGAGCAGCGCGCCAACCTCAACAACGCCCAGGCCGCGCTCACCTCCGCGGAGGCGCTCCTGACCCAGGCCAAGCTGAACTTCAAGCGCCAGGAGCAGCTCCTCGCCAGCGGCTACACCACCCGCCCGAGCTACGACGATGCCGAGCAGCAGCTGCGCACCACGCAGGCCTCGGTGGATTCCGCCAAGGCCGCCCTCGGCAGCGCCGAGGAGCAGTACTCCTACACGGACCTGAAGGCCGGCGTGGACGGCATGGTCCTGAGCCGGACCTTCGAGGTCGGCCAGGTGGTGCAGACCGGCCAGACCGTCCTGGCGATGGCCCAGGACGGTCCCCGCGACGCGGTCTTCAACATCTTCGAGGCGGTGCTGGCCGCGCCCCCCGAGAGCAAGACCGTGGAGGTGACGCTGCAGGCCGACCCGCGGGTCAAGGCGGTCGGCCGGGTGCGCGAGATCTCGCCCAGCGTCGATGCGGCCTCCGGCACGGTCCGGGTCAAGGTCGGGCTCGACGAGACGCCCAAGGCCATGACGCTCGGCGCCGTCGTGATCGGCACCGGCAAGTTCCGGCCGCGCCAGGCAATCGTGCTGCCCTGGTCGGCCCTCTACCGCTGGGAGAACAGCCCGGCGGTCTGGGTCCGCGATCCCCGCAACAGCACCGTCGCGCCCCGCCGCGTCGTGATCGAGCGCTACGGGCCCAACACCATCGCGCTGAAGGGCGGGGTCGAGCCCGGCGAGGAGGTCGTCATCGCGGGAATCCAGCTCCTGCGCCCGGGCCAGACCGTCGCCGTCGCGCAGACCCTGGAGGCGGCGCGATGATCCGCCCATCCCTGCTTCGCCCATTCCTCCTCGCTCCAGCCCTGCTTCGCCCGGCCCTGCGCGCCCTGGCGCTCGCCCTTCCCCTCGGGGCCTGCCAGGCCGCCGAGGAGACGGCGTCGCCGCCGCCGGTGCGGCCGGTGCTGTACCGGGTCGTGAAACCGGTCGCGGCCCAGGTCTTCGGCCCCTTCGCCGGGGTCGTGGCCCCGCGCTACCAGTCGGAGATCGGCTTCCAGATCGCCGGCCGGATGATCGCCCGCGACGTCACGGTGGGCGACATCGTCCACAAGGGCCAGCGCATCGCGGCCCTCGATCCCGTGGTGACGCGCTTCGCCCTGACCCGTGCCGAGGCGGACCTCGCCGACGCCAGGGCGCAGGCCGAGAACGCCAGCGCCACGGAAGCGCGGCGCCGGCGCCTGCTGGCCGGCGGCAACGTCACCCAGGCGCAGCTCGACACCGCCGTGGCGAGCCGGGACACGGCCCAGGCCCGCGTCTCCCAGGCGGAGGCGAACCTGCAGCGGGCGCGCGACCAGATGGGCTATACCGAGCTGCACGCGGATTTCGACGGCGTCGTCACGGTGCGCAGCGCCGAGGTCGGACAGGTCCTCAGCGCCGGACAGGCGGTGGCGACCCTGGCCCGCCCCGAGGAGCGCGAGGCCGTGGTGGACATTCCCGAGGAGCTCGTCGGGACGATGCCCACGGACGCCGAGTTCACCGTGGCGCTCCAGAGCGCGCCGGACGTGACGGCGACGGCGCGGGTGCGCGAGATCGCGCCCTTCGCCGACCAGACCACGCGGACCCGGCGCATCCGCATGACCCTGATCAAGCCCTCCGAGGCCTTCCGCCTCGGCTCGACCCTCACCGTCACCCTGGCGCGGGCCGAGGCCCCCCACGTGGACCTGCCCGCCACCGCGGTGCTGACGGAGGACGGCCGCGATGCGGTCTGGATCGTCGCGCCGGACGGGAAGAGCGTGCGCAAGCGGCCCGTCACCGTGACCCGCCGCGACCCGGAGCGCATCAGCATCGGCACGGGCCTGAATGCCGGAGACCGGGTGGTCCTGGCCGGGGTCCACTCGCTCCAGGAGGGACAGGCCGTGCGCCTGCCCGACCAGGCGCCCTGATCCTCGGCGCCGCCGCCATCCATCATCAGCCGCCACCCCGGTGAGGCGAGAGCAAACCCGTGAAGACCTTCAATCTCTCCGAATGGGCCTTGGAGCATCGCTCCTTCGTCTGGTTCCTGATGCTGATCTCGGTGGTGGCCGGGTTCCTGGCCTACGAGCGCCTCGGCCGCGAGGAAGACCCGCCCTTCGCGATCAAGACCATGATCGTGCAGGCGCGCTGGCCGGGCGCCACCATCAGCGACACCCTCGATCAGGTCACCGAGCGGATCGAGAAGGAGGTGCAGCAGATCGATGCCGTCGATTTCAGCCGCAGCTACACCACGCCGGGCCAGGCCACGGTGTTCGTGCAGCTGCGCGAGACGACGCCGCCGAAAACCATTCCGGCGATCTTCTACCAGGTCCGCAAGCGCATCGGCGACATCCAGGGCACCTTCCCGCAGGGCATCCAGGGTCCGTTCTTCAACGACGAGTTCGGTGACGTGTTCGGCAACGTCTACGCCTTCACGGCCGACGGCGTGACCCCGCGGCAGCTGCGCGACTACGTCGAGCGCGTGCGCGCCGAGGTGAAGAAGGTGCCGAGCGCCGGCAAGATGCAGCTCCTCGGGGCGCAGGACGAGGTCATCTACCTCGACTTCTCGACCCGCAAGCTCGCGGGTCTCGGCCTCGACACCAACTCGGTGATCCGCACCCTGCAGTCGCAGAACGCCATCGCGCCCTCGGGCGTGATCCAGGCGGGCCCCGAGCGGGTGTCCGTCCGGGTCGGCGGCCAGTTCGTCAACGAGGAGAGCCTGCGCGCCGTGAACCTGCGGGTGAACGACCGCTTCTTCCGCCTCTCGGACGTCGCCGAGATCTCCCGCGGCTTCACCGACCCGCCGACCGACCTGTTCCGATTCAACGGCCAGCCGGCCATCGGCCTCGCCATCGCGATGCAGCCCTCGGGCAACCTGCTCACCTTCGGCCACGACCTGAAGGAGCGCATGCGCAAGCTGGAAGGCGAACTGCCGGTGGGCGTCGGCATCCACCTCGTCTCGGACCAGCCCAAGATCGTCGAGGAGGCGGTGGGCGGCTTCACCAAGGCGCTCGTCGAGGCCGTGGTGATCGTGCTGGCGGTGAGCTTCATCTCGCTCGGCTGGCGCGCCGGCCTCGTGGTCTCGCTGTCGATCCCGCTGGTGCTCGCCATCGTGTTCGTGATCATGCAGATCATGGGCGTCACGCTCCAGCGCATCTCGCTCGGCGCCCTCATCATCGCGCTCGGCCTGCTCGTCGACGACGCGATGATCACGGTGGAGATGATGGTCGCGCGCCTGGAGGTCGGCGACAGCCTGAAGAAGGCCGCCACCTTCGCCTATACCTCCACCGCCTTCCCGATGCTCACCGGCACCCTGGTGACCGTGGCGGGCTTCCTGCCCATCGGCTTCAACGGCTCGTCGGCGGGCGAGTACACCTACTCGCTCTTCGTCGTCATCGCCGCCTCGCTCCTCGTCTCCTGGGTGGTGGCGGTCCTGTTCGCGCCCCTCATCGGCGTGAAGCTCCTGCCCAAGCAGATGAAGCACAAGGACCATGACGCCCCGAGCCGGTCCATGCGGATCTTCACCGGCCTGCTCCTCGGCGCCATGCGCTGGCGCTGGACCACCGTGATCGTCTGCGTCGGCATGCTCGGCGCCTCGATCGTCGGCATGGGCTTCGTGCAGCAGCAGTTCTTCCCGGCCTCCGACCGGCCCGAGCTCCTCGTCGACATGACGCTGCCGCAGAATGCCAGCATCGCCGAGACCAAGGGGCAGATGGACCGCTTCGAGGCGACCCTGGTGGGCGACCCCGAGATCGTGCGCTGGTCGTCCTATGTCGGCCAGGGCGCGGTGCGCTTCTACCTGCCCCTCGACCAGCAGCTCGGCAACGCCTTCTTCGGCCAGATCGTCATCGAGACGAAGTCGATCGAGGCGCGCGAGCGCATGAAGCTGAAGCTCGACGCGCTCGCGCGCGACAAGTTCGTCGGCACCGACTTCCTCATCCACTCCCTCGACCTCGGCCCCCCGGTCGGGCGGCCGGTGCAGTACCGTCTCAGCGGGCCCGACCTGCAGACCCTGCGGGCCTACGCGCTCACCCTCGGCAACATCGTCGGCGCCAACCCGCATCTCGACGTGCCGACCTTCGACTGGAACGAGCCCGGCAAGGTGCTCAAGGTCGACATCATCCAGGACAAGGCGCGCCAGCTCGGCGTCACCTCGGAGGACATCGCCGGGCTCCTCAACGGCATCGTCGGCGGCCGGTCGATCACTCAGGTCCGCGACTCGATCTACCTCGTCAATGTGGTCGCCCGGGCGCAGGCCGTGGAGCGCAATTCCCTCGACACCCTGCAGAGCCTGCAGGTGCCGCTGGCCAACGGCAGCGTGGTGCCGCTCCTGGCCTTCGCCACCATCGGGTACGAGCTGGAGCAGCCCATCGTCTGGCGCCGCGACCGCCTGCCGACCATCACGGTGCGGGCCTCGATCTCGGACGACACCCAGCCGGCCACGGTGGTGAGCCAGCTCGACCCGCAGATCAGCGCGTTCCGGACGAGCCTGCCGGACGGCTACGTGCTGGCGGTGGGCGGCGCCGTGGAGGAGAGCGCCAAGGGCCAGGGCCCGATCGCGGCCGTGGCGCCGGTGATGCTCCTCACCATGGCGATGTTCCTGATGATCCAGCTCCAGAGCTTCCAGAAGCTCTTCCTGGTGGCCAGCGTGGCGCCCCTCGGGCTGATCGGCGTCGCGATCGCGCTGCTGACCTTCAACAAGCCGATGGGCTTCGTGGCGATCCTGGGCGTCCTGGCCCTGATCGGCATCATCGTGCGCAACTCGGTGATCCTGGTCACCCAGATCGACGAGTACGAGCGCGACGGGCTTCCCCCGTGGGATGCGGTGGTGGACGCCACCTGCCACCGCATGCGCCCGATCCTCCTCACGGCCGCCGCCGCCAGCCTCGGCCTCATCCCCATCGCCCGCGAGGTGTTCTGGGGACCGATGGCCTACGCCATGATCGGCGGCATCCTGGCGGCGACCTTCCTGACGCTGTTCTTCCTGCCCGCCCTCTACGTCGGCTGGTACCGGATCAAGGCGCCGCCGAAGGGCGCCCCGCGCAAGATCCACGGCGCGGACGGGCGGGTCCACGGCGCCGAGGCGCCGACACCCGCGGGTTGATCCGCGGATCCACGGCCGGGCGCCGCGTCAGCGCGGCGTCGTCCCGGCCCGCTCCACCGTGGCGCCGGGGCGCGCATCCGTCGTCGCGAAGTAGGGCTTGATGTCGAGGAGCGGGGTGCCGTCGCGGCAATCGAGGCCGCGCACCCGCAGGGTCGCCCCGTCCCGTTCCAGGAGCTCGACCACCGACAGGGCGATGGGGTTGGGGCGCACCGGCGAGCGCAGGGAAAAAGTGCCCCGGCTGCCCTCGGCGTGGCGGGGGCGCTGCAGCGCCAGGTCCCGGGCGGCCTCGTCCATCCAGTAGAGGACGATGAGGTGGCTCGCGCCCTCGACGTTCTGGAGGGCCTCGGCAAAGGGCGCATCGACGGTGAGCGTGCAGACCGCGTCGGTCTTCAGCCCGTTCTTCGGGCACGCGCCGCGGGTCGCCCAGGGCGTGCGGACGCGGCCGATGAAGTAGAGCCCGGCGTCGAAGGTTTCGGGCAGCGGGATCGCCACCTCGCCGGGACGATGTCCGGTCTCGTCGTTCATGCGCGGCGCCTCTCCTCCGGCGCGGGCCGAGCCGCCGGGCCTCTCGTTTCGGGCAAGTCCCGCTTGGCAGCAAGTCCCGCTTGGCAGCAAGTCCCGCTTGGCAGCAAGCGGGTCGGCGCCGGTCAGGCTGCGACCGGCGACCGTTGCCGCGCGCCGCGGGTCTGCTGCTCGAAGCCGCTGATCGGGCCCGGTCGGCCGATGAAGTAGCCCTGCGCGGCGTGGCACTTCTCGGCGACGAGGAAGCCGAGCTCCTCGGCGGTCTCGACCCCTTCGGCGATGACCGGCAGGCCGAGTCCGGCACCGAGCCCGAGCACCGAGCGCACGATGGCGGCCGCCTGCGGGTTCGAATCCACGGCCGCGATGAACGAGCCGTCGATCTTGATGGTGTCGAAGGGGAACAGCCGCAGGTTCGAAAGGGACGAGTAGCCGGTGCCGAAATCGTCCATGGCGAGGCGCAGGCCCAGCGCCTTCAGCTGGCGCAGGTTGGTCAGGGCCCTGTCGGGATCGCGGATCAGGGCCGTCTCGGTGATCTCGAGTTCGAGGCGCCCCGGATCGAGGCCGGTCTCGGCCAGGATCGCCCGGACCGCCGGCGCGAAGCCGGAATCATGGACCTGGATGCCCGAGACGTTGACCGCGACGGACAGGGGCACCTCCCAGCGCGCGGCTTCCCGGCAGGCCTCCCGCAGCACCCAGGCGCCGATCTCCCGGATCAGCCCGCTCTCCTCCGCGATGGGGATGAAGACGGCCGGCGAGACCAGCCCGCGCCCGGGCAGGTGCCAGCGCAGCAGGACCTCGAAGCCGATCACGGCCCGCGAGCGGGTTTCGATCTGCGGCTGGTAGACCAGGCGCAGCTGGTCCTCCGCTAGGGCGCGGCGCAGCTGCTTCTCGAGGACTCGGCGCTCGCGGACATCCTGTCCCATCGACGCCTCGAAGAAGCGGTAGTTTCCCCGGCCCTCGGCCTTGCCCAGAAGCAGCGCCGTATCGGCGGCGTTGACGAGGTCGTTGCGGTCGCGCGCGTCGTCCGGGAACACCGCGATGCCGATGGTGGCGGCCGGCACGGGTTCGCCCTGGGGGGCCCCTTCGGCCGCGGCCTGGAGGGTGGTCCGGATGGCCTCGGCGAGGCGGCCGGCCGCCACCGCGTGGGTGCAGGGCGTCAGCACGGCGAACTCGTCGCCGCCGATCCGCGCCATCGTCTGGGTCTCGTCGAGGAGGCCGCCGATGAGGTGGGCGACCCGCACGAGCGTGGCGTCCCCGATCGGGTTTCCGAAGAGGTCGTTGATCTCCTTGAACCCGTCGAGGTTGATGTGGAGGAGCGCTAGGTGCCCGCTCCCCACCTGCCGGATGTCCCGATCCAGGCAGTCCTGGAAATGCCGGCGATTGGGCAGTCCGGTGAGGAGATCGTGCCCGACCAGGAAGCGGATCTGGCGCTCGGCCCGCCGCCGCGTCGTGAGGTCCCGCACCGCCAGGGCGACGTGCGGCGTCCGCCCGTAGGCGACCGGGCGCATGATGAGCTCGACCGGGAGGTCGGACCCGTCGAGCCGGTACAGGGTCCCCTCGACCACGTCGTTGGGGTTGTCGGCGAGGCCGGTGCGGGTCGCGCTGTCGGGAACGAACTGCGCCAGGGGCAACCCGGCCAGGGCCTTCGCCTCGGCGCCGGCCAGATCCGCGAAGCTGTCGTTGGCGCTGACGATGACCCCGTCCTGGCAGATCACCAGGCCCTCGACGGCCGCGTTGGCGAGGCTGAGGAGGCGCCCGCGATAGACCTCGCGCTGGCGGTCCCGCAGGTCGAGCACCAGGGTGGTGCAGGCCATGATCAGGATCGTCAGGCTCGCCAGCCCGACCGGCAGGGCGAGCCAGAGCGCCGGGACCGTCTCCTCGGGGACGATCACCGAGGGGTCCGGCACCATCGACAGGGCCATCATGCCGAGGGTGTGGTGGCTGCCGATCGCGCCCGCCAGGAGGGCGGCCCCGACGACCCGGCCCCGTGCCCGCCGGCTGCTCAGCCCGATCCACAGGGCCGCCATCGCGAGCCCGACGCCCACCGCGACCGAGAGCGCCACCAGGGCCGGGTTCCAGACCAGGCGCCCGGCCACCTGATAGGCGGCCATCCCGGTGTAATGCATCGCGGCGATGCCGAGGCCCACGACGGCTCCTCCGGCCAGGGCGGCGCTGCGGGCGCGCCAGAACACCGCAATCGCCAGGCCGAGCCCGCTCACCACGATGGCGAACACCAGCGAGAGCACCGTCAGCCCGACCGCATAGGCCGGGATCAGGCCCGGATCGGTGGCCAGCATGCCGAGGAAATGCGTCGCCCAGATCCCCGAGCCACCGGCGACGGCCGCCACCGCGACCCATCCGTTGCGCCAGCCGACCCGGGTCTGCTTCGCATGGTGCAGAAGCGCGATCGTAGACGTCGACGCCAGGGCGCAAATGATCGCCGCGAGCGTCAGCAGCCACGGATCGTGTTCGATAATGAAGCAACCGATGACTGTGAGCATCGACGCCCTGTTCCCCCTGTCGTCGCCGCTTATGCCAGTCCGTGGATCCAATCTTCGTCTCTTCGAGGCAAAGCGGATACATCGCATATGTTAAGGGAATCGGAGCCGTAACGAAATGGTTGTATCGGAACCGAAGGGCAATTTGGAATCGCCCGGGTCGCGATCGCGTTGGAAAAATCCCTGGCCCGCCCCGCGTTCGCCTCCCGGGTTCGCCGGGTGTAAGACCCTGGGGACCGAGCGCCTGGCAGGAGTCACCGTGATCCGCGACGAGTTGCGACCGATGGAGTCCGTCTCCGATCCCGAGACGGCGGTGGACCGCCTGGCGTCCCTCCATGCGGGAGCGATCGAGGCGCTGCGTTCGGCCCTCGCGCGCTACCTCGACGGCGGGCCGCCGCCGGACGCGACGGAGCGGCTGCAGTTCCGCTATCCGGAGCTGCGTCTCACCTACCAGCCGACCGGGCCGATGCCGCAGGTCTCCCGCGCCACGGCCAAGCTGCAGGCACCGGGCACCTACGCCACCACGGTGACCCAGCCGGACCATTTTCGCGGCTACCTGCTGGAGCAGTTGCGGCCCCTGGTGCGGGACTACGCCGTCACCCTCGAGGTCGGCCTCAGCGCCCAGGAGATCCCCTATCCCTACGTGATCGAGCCGGGAGCCGATCTCGGGCGCGGCGGCGTCACCCCGCGGGACCTCGCCACCTACTTCCCGGTGCCGCTGCTCTCGGTGGTGGGCGACGAGATCGCGGACGGGCTCTGGCACGACCTGCCGGACGCGCCGCGCCCGCTCGCGCTCTTCGACGCGATCCGGACCGACTACTCGCTCCGGCGCCTGGTGCACTACACCGGCAGTGACTGGGGCGACGTGCAGCCCTGGATCCTGCTGACCAACTACCACCGCTACGTCGACGGCTTCATCCGTCACGGCCTGGAGCGCCTCGCGCGCGGCGACGACGGGTTCGAGCGCATGATCCTGCCGGGTGGCGTCAGCGTCTCGCGGGCGGAGGCCGCCACCGTCGATCCGGCGGCGCTGATCGCCGCCTCGCCCTGGCACAAGTACCAGATGCCGGCCTACCACCTCGTGGCGCGGGGCCCCGACGGCAGCCAGCAGGGCACCACCCTGGTGAATATCGGCGTCGGCCCGTCCAACGCGAAGACGATCACCGACCACCTCGCGGTGCTGCGCCCGCATTGCTGGCTGATGGTCGGGCATTGCGGCGGCCTGCGCCAGTCGCAGACCATCGGCGACTACGTCCTCGCCCACGGCTACCTGCGCCGCGACCGCATCCTCGACGAGCTGGTGCCGCCCGACGTGCCGGTGCCGGCGCTGGCCGAGGTGCAGCTCGCCCTGCAGGCCGCCGCCGCCCACGTCACCGGCGAGAAGAGCGAGGCCCTGAAGCGCCGGCTCCGGACCGGGACGGTCGTCACCTACGATGACCGCAACTGGGAGCTCCGCTTCAGCCAGGAGCGGCGGCGCATCAACCTCTCCCGCGCCATCGGGGTCGACATGGAGAGCGGCACCATCGCGGCCCAGGGCTATCGCCTCAGGGTTCCCTACGGCACCCTGCTCTGCGTCTCCGACAAGCCGCTCCACGGCGAGATCAAGCTGCCGGGCGCCGCCAACGCCTTCTACGAGCGCGCGGTGGCCGAGCACCTGCTGATCGGGCTAGCCGCCCTCGACAACCTGCGGGCCGAGCGCCACGGCCTGCATTCGCGTAAGCTGCGCAGCTTCGACGAGCCGCCGTTCCGCTAGGCTGCCGGTCTCAGGCCGCCATCCTGCCAGACGGACGGCCTTACGCCGGCTCGGCCAGGACGTCCGGGGTCTCGGCAGCCTCGTATGCCGGGAAGATCGCCCGCACGGTGGTGCCCTCGTCGGGCACGCTCTCGATCAGCAGGCGGCCCCGGTGCCGGTTGACGATGTGCTTGACGATGGCGAGGCCGAGGCCGGTCCCGCCCTGGTCGCGGCTCGAGGCGACGTCGACCCGGTAGAACCGTTCGGTCAGGCGCGGGATATGCTCGGCGGCGATCCCCGGCCCGTAGTCGCGCACGGCGAGCTCGACGCTCGTCCGCCCGCTGGCGGCATCGGTCTGGCGCCGGAGCGCGACCTCGACGCGCCCCCCGCTGCCGCCGTACTTCACCGCGTTCTCGATCAGGTTCTCGACCACCCGCAGCAACTCGTCACGCTCGCCCAGGATGGGGAAGGCGCCCTCGACGGCGGCGCTCAGCATCACGCCGCGGTCGCGGGCCAGCGGCCCCTGCGTATCCACCATCTGCCGGGCGATCCGGGTCAGGTCGACGGGGCGCGTCGGCGGGACATGTTCGCGCAGCTCGATCCGCGAGAGCGACAGGAGGTCGTCGACGAGGCGCGCCATCCGCTGCGCCTGGGTCTTCATGATGCCGAGGAAGCGCTCGCGCGCCGGCGGGTCGTTGCGGGCCGGGCCCTGCAGAGTCTCGATGAAGCCGAGGAGCGAGGCCAGCGGCGTGCGCAGCTCGTGGCTCGCATTGGCGACGAAGTCGACCCGCATCGCCTCCAGGCGCCGGGCCGAGGTGAGGTCGCGCAGGAACAGCACCACGTTGGGCTGGCCTCCCAAGACCCCCCCCACGACCCCGTCCGGCATCGGCAGGGCGCCGATCTGAACCTCGAAGGCGCGCTCGGTGGGGACGCGCGTGGCGTAGAGGGTCTTGAGCGAGGCGCCGGTGCGCAGGACCTCCTCGATCCCGTCGAGGACGTCGGGGGCGCGCAGGGCGAAGGAGAGCGGGTGCCGCAGCTTCAGGGCCGGCAGCAGGGCCCGGGCGGCGGGATTGACCTCGATCACCACCGCGCGCCGGTCCACCAGGATGACGGGATCGGGAATGTTGGCGAGGAGCGCCTCCGCCACCGAATGGCGGCTGGTTCCGGGGCTCTCGGGCATCCGCACGACGCGGGCCCGCCCGAGGCTGCCGATGACGCCCCCGAGGCAGAGCACGACCAGGGAGGCCGCGATCATCGGCGCGTCGAGGGTCCCCCGTCCGGCCGCGAACACCCCGAGCCCCACCGTCGCGATGGCGGCGGCGGTCCAGGACGATCGGCGCGCGCCCCGTGCCATGCGGACTCTCCCGGCTCAGCCCCGCGCCTCAGGCCCTGGCGGCCCGGGTGCGCTTGACGATCTCGTAGACGGTCAACATGGCCAGCGCGATGACGAAGGGCACGAGGTAGTAGCAGACCCGGAACAGCAGCAGCGATCCGAGCACCTGGTCGCGGGGCAGGCTCGACAGGGCGAGGAGGATCGTCGCCTCGAACACCCCGATGCCGCCCGGCGCGTTCGAGGCGATGCCCAGCATGGCCGCCAGGACGTAGATCGCCACGAAGGTGGTGAAGCCGATGGACGTGCCCGCCGGCAGGAGCACGTAGAGCGTCGCGGCCGCCGCGCAGACGTCGCCGATGCCCACCACCATCTGGCTCAGGGAGACCGAGGCGCCCGGCAGCTCGAGCCGCCAGCTCTTCACCCGCACGTGCCGGCGCTTGAGGGAAACCCAGAGCAGGTAGGCCACCACGGCGAGGAGGGCGCCGAAGCCCACCCCCTGGTTCAGTGCGATGCTGGTGAAGGTGAGAGCGGCGAGCTGGCCGGCCTCGACGATCAGGCTCAAGCCCAGGACGACGCCCATCCCGAGCCAGAAGGTGAAGCCGGCGATGACCGTCAGGGCGGCGATCTTGGCCGCCCCCAGGCCCTTGCTCGAATAGATCCAGTAGCGGATCGTCCCCGCCGTCAGGAGCGGAAAGCCGAGGGTGAAGCTGACGGCGTAGCTCGTGAACGAGGCCAGGGCCGTCGTTCGGTACGGCACCTTCAGCTTCAGCTGCCGCAGCGCCAGGGCGTCGTAGCAGGTGAGAAAGAGGTAGCTGACGCCGACGAACAGGAAGGCGAAGCCGAGCTGTTCCGCCGAAGCACCCGTGAAGGCCGCGTGCATCTCGGCCCAGGTCACCGTCTCGACGAGCTTCCACAGGACGAAGAGCGAGCCCGCCAGGATGGCGAGGCTGGCAATGGTGCCGAGCCAGGCATAGCGACCGCACATGCCGGATTTCACCGGCGCCGCCTCGGCCTCCGTCGCGTCGATCGGGGCCGCCTCGGGCGCGAGCGCCTCGGCCGTCTCGACCTGCTTCTGCTGTCCTGCAAAATTCATCGTGTCGGCGTCCGCCTCCGCTGGGCTCCCCGCGCACGGCCGCATCGGCGGCATGGGTCAACCCGAGCTTGTGCCGGACCACGGCCCGTCGCCCGCATTTAGGGGCATCGGCCGGCAATTGCCAGCGAGAGAGGCGCAATGCCCACCGGCGATGCACGCCTGCGCCTCGCTCAGGCCCGCCCGGATGCGCGCGGCGACGCTGGGGGCGGTGCAGACATAGGTCGGGCTCGGATGGGGGATCGGGATCAGCGTCAGGTCCGGGCGCAGGGCTTCGAGCTCCGGCCGCGCGAAGCCCGCGACCCGCCCGGAGAGCACGACGACGCCGAGCCGCGGCAGGCAGGCGAGGAGGGGCGCCAGGCAGGGCAGGGCCTGCCGCACCTCGGACCGGCGCGGTGCGCGGTTCAGGGCCCCAGGGGGGTGGATCACCCACGGAATCGTGTTCCAGATCAGGGTGTCGCGGCGGGCGATCCCGGCCTCCGCCAGGAAGCGGAACAGGTTGGCGGCGGTGCCGGTCGGGTTGTCCCGCGAGACGAAGCCGGTGCCGCGGATGCTCGGACCGGGCGTCTCCAGGAGCAGGAGCAGGCGGGCCGCGACGCCGCCGTCGAGGGGATCGGGATCGGGGACTTCGGCGCCCTGTGCCGCGGCGATCTGCCGGCCGAGGGCGCGGATCGGGGCGATGTGGGGGCTGGCCAGCAGGGACTTGCGCGCGGCCAGGGCGACGGGGTCGCGCAGGCTCTTCGGTTCGGCGGGCGGCGCCTCAGCCGACATCGGCGACGAGGCGCCTCAGGCTCTCGGGCAGGGCGCCCTGCCGGCGGAAGCGCTCGCGACCGTCCTCCTGCGCCAGGCGCCGGACCAGGCCCTCGGGGCCGCCGAACTGGAAGCCGAGCTGCGTCGCGTAGGCGGCGCAGGCCTCGGCCTTGGCGCCGCGGCCTTCGGCTCCGCAGCGGATCTCGGCCTCCGGGAGGTGGGCGAAGCGCGCCCGCAGGGGCTCCTTCGGGGTCTGGTCGCGCACCGTGTAGGGGAAATCGCGCCACCACAGGATCGGTGCCGCGGGCTCGGCCGCATCGAGGGCGCGCACCACCTGGACGTGGTCGACATGGCCGCCGATGGCCTGGGGCGCCAGGATCAGGGTGGGCGTCGTCTCGGCCAGGAGCGCCCGGAACGCGCCGGTCAGGTCCGGCACGATCCCGTCATCCGCCCGCACGTCCTGGAACAGCGCGGGGGCGGAGGCGTAGCCGCGATGGGGCGCCTCGCGGAAGGGCAGGTGGCGCGGACGCGCCAGCCCGAGGGCCCGGATCGCCGCCGCATCCTCGGCCCGGCGCAGGTCCATGTAGTCGACCTCCGGCCCGAGCCCCTTGTCGGTCTGGCAGGCGAGGGCGAACCCCGTCGGGTCCGCCACCGAGGCGGTGAACACCGTCACGGTCACCACGTCCCAGCCCGCCGCACCGAGCGCGTGCAGGAGGCCGCCGCAGGAGAAGGCGGCGTCGTCGAGATGGGGCGACAGGGCGAGGGCGGTGGGCATCGGCTCAGAGCAGGTGCGGTTCGGCGCGGAAGCGGCAGGACGGATCGTGCGGCAAGACCGTCGGGAAGTCGGTGGCCGGACGCGTCCGGGCGATGCCGGCATAGACCTCCATGATCTGCCGGCCCACCGCGCGCCAGGAATAGACCCGGCGGCACTCGGCCAAGCCGTCCGCGGCGAGGCGCTTGCGCAGGGGCGCGTCCTCGATCACCCGGGCGAGGGCCTCGGCCAGGGCCGGCACGTCGCCCGGCTGGACCAGGAGGCCGTTCTCGTCGTCGCGCAGGCAGTCCGAGACGCCGACCGAGTGGGTCGAGACCACCGCGAGCCCGGCCGCCATCGCCTCCAGGATCGTGTTGGAGAACCCCTCCGCATAGGTCGGCGACACGAAGACGTCTGCCGCCCGGTAGAGGTCCGGCACGGTGTCGTAGTCGGCGTAGCCGGTGAAGCGGATCTCGGCCTCGGAGAAGTTCAAGTCCGCCGCGCGGGCCTTCGAGGATTCCACGTCGGGCCCGATGCCGGAGATGATCGCCTCGAACGGGATCGCGCGGGCGCGCACGAGCGCCAGGGCGTCGATGAAGTCGAGCACGCCTTTCCGGCGGTCGACGCGGCCGTGATAGAACAGCCGCACCGGACCGGGATGGTCGCCGGGCCCCGGCGTGAAACGCGCGGTGTCGACGGCGCCGGGCACGATGGTGAAGCGGGCGGGGTCCGAGCCGAGCCGGTCGCAGACCTCCTGGACGAAGGAGGCGCCGCCGATCAGCAGGGCGTTGGCATGGGCCAGCACCTCGCACATGGCGACCCGGTGGGTCTCGCAGCAGGAGCCGACCCAGTGGCCGTCGCCGCCCTGGATCGAGACCACGTTCGGCACGCCGATTGTCCGCGAGGCCAGGAGTGTGGCCCAGCCGGTCGGGTAGCCGTACTGCGCGTGCAGGATGTCGAAGGGCTTCCGGGCGTGTTCGGCGCGGATCGTCGCCACCATGGTGTCGATGTCGCGCTCGAAATCGCCGCTCTCCTGCTCGCCCACCTGTTCCAGGCCGATGACGGTGACGCCCGGCACGGCGGGGGGCGGGCCGCCGCCGTAGACGCGGGTGCCGAAGGCGTCGCCGCGGTACTGGGAGATCATCGTCACGTCGTGGCCGGCCTCGACCAGCTCGCGCAGGAGATTCTGCGCGTAGACGCTCATGCCGGAGATCGCCGGGAAGTAGCGGCGCGAGACGAAGCAGATCCTCACGCGGAGGCTCCCGGGTTCGGATTGCGGCAATCGCGGAGGTATTTCAGCGAGGCCGGTACCATCAGGTCGGCCCGGTGGCTCTCGCGGGAGAGCTCCACGCAGATCAACCGGTCGAACCGGATCGCGTCGAGGGCCGCCAGCACGCCCGGCACGTCCATGTCACCCTCGCCGAAGGGCAGGTGGATGTGGACGCCCCGCGCCATGTCCTCGATCGCCACGGTGCCGAGGCGGTCGGCGAATTCCGCGACCGCCACCGCCGGGTCGCGCTCGCCGGTGACGAGGCAGTGGCCGGTGTCGAGGGCGAGCTTCAGCCCCGGCAGGTCGAGGGCGGCGTAGTCGTCCAGGGTCTCGATCAGCATGCCGGGCTCGGGCTCCAGGCAGGCGACCACGTTCTGCGCGGCGGCGTAGGCGACGATCTCGGTCAGCCCCTCCCGCAGCCAGCCCTGGGCCTCGGTGGGATCGATGCCAGGCTTCGGCACGCCGGCCCAGAACGAGACCGCCTCGGAATGCAGGATCGCCGCGATGTCGACGGCGCGCTTGAGGAAGCCGATCCGGCGGGCCCGGCCGGCGGCATCGCCGCTCACCAGGGTCGGCTCGTGCTTGGCCTTGGGGTCGAGGAGGAAGCGCGCGCCGGTCTCGATCACCGAGCCCAGGCCGAGGCGCTGGAGCCGGCTCGACACGCGCTGCGCCTCCGGCCGCCAGCTCTCGGCGAAGGGGTCGAGGTGGTGGATGTCGAGGGTCAGCGCCACGCCCTGGTAGCCGGCCTCGGCGATGAGATCGATCGCATCGTCGAGGCGGTGATGGGCGGTGCCGTTGGTGTTGTAGGCGAAGCGCAGGCTCATGCGGCACGGCCCTGCTGGGCCAGACGGAACGGCGCGTGGTGCGATTCCGGCTCGCGGTAGAGCGGGTAGTGCGCGCCGACGATCCGGTCGGCGAGGGCGGTGTCGAACAGCGGCTGGCCGCCGAAGCGCTCGATCGCCTCCGGGGGCAGGCGCACGGGCTTGAGGGTGTCGGTGGCCGCGCCGAAACGGATCAGCGGGTGGTCGCGGTCGATGAGCTTCTGCGTGTTGCGCGCGCCGATGCGGTGGTAGCTCATGGTCTCGACCTCGAGCCCCGGCACGATGGCCTTGACCACGCCGACGCCGCCGCCGGGCGGCGAGCAATCGACGTAGAGGACGTCGAAGCCGGCCTGCTCCAGGCGCTCGCGGGCGATGCGGCCGCGGGCGTGGCCGTCCGGCGCCTCCGTGGTCGGCAGGTCGGTGAAGCGCTTGGTCGAGCGCTCGGAATAGACGGTGTCGCGCAGGGTGGCGGCGATGCCCTCCGGCGGCTGCACGATCCATTCGAGCATCGCCTTGAGGGCGCGGCTCTCCTCGAGATCGAGGCTCGGCAGCGCCTTGTCGATGAAGGCCTTGACGTAGCCCGGGGGCGTGACCCGTTCGGCGAAGGAGAGCGGCCCATGGCCGAAGGCCTTGCGCACGCGGGCGGCCTGGAATTCGAGGAGCGCCTTGCGCAGGGCCCGCTCGCGATCCGGATCGCAGGCCTCGCCGCAGGCCGAGAGGGCGATCGGCACCGGCGTGTCGGCGAGGTTGCGGTCGTGGCCGACGACGTAGAGGTTGGTCAGGCCGAACTGGTCGGTGGCGAATTTCGGCAGGGCCTTGATCCCGAGCTCGTCCAGCCGGTCGAGCATGCCGCGCGTCTCGGGGCCGAGGCCCTCCGAGAGATCGAGCATCACGCCCTGGTCGAGGGCCCGGAACAGCAGGCCGTTGCCGTCGCGCTGCAGCAGTTCGAGCAGGCCGTGGCCCAGTGCGAACGGCACGTCCGGCCCGGCGCCGAGACCGTTGGTGATGAGGTTGGTGAAGGGCTTGTAGCCCTCCGACAGCTCGAAATAGTCGGTGGCGGCGATGTCGAGCGGCATCAGCACCGTCTCGCCGCTGCGGGCGCGGAGGGTGGGCGTCCATTCGAGGGTGGTGCCGCGCCCCACCGGGCTGCCGGCCGGCAGGCAGAGCGTCAGGGGATCCGCCACCGCGCCGGCGCCGTAGACGCGCACGAGGTCGTCGTAGCTGGCGCGCTCCTTCTTGCGCGGCATCACGGCGAGCGACGGCATCAGGTTCTCGGCGATCTCCGCCACCGCGCCGATGATGGCCTCGTCGTCGGTGGCGCCGTAGCCGATGCCGCTCGGCATGGCGCCGACGAAGAACGGGTCGTCGAGGAACAGCGACACGAACCAGACCGGGATGCCGGTGCGGTCGAGGGGCGCCAGGGGGAAGCCGACGATGCGGCCCTCCGGCAGGATGTCGAGATAGGTGCGCACGGGCTCGGGTAGAGCGGCCGGGAGGCCCTCGATCCGGCGGGGGGCGCCGTGGGTGTAGGCGCGCGGCGCCTTGATCCGGCTGTGGCGGGCGCGGTCGTCCTGGTCCTGCTCGTTCACGGTCGTGGTGTTCCGTTCCTCAGGGCAACGCGGCGTAGGCGCGGGCCAGCAAGCGCATGGTGTGAAGGTCGCGGGTCGCGCTGTAGGCCTCGCGCTCCGCCGGCCGGCGCAGGGCCGAGCCGAAGGCCTTCACCTGTTCGAGGAAAGGCGAGGCCTCCCCGTCGAAGGGCAGAGTGTCGGACAGGCCGGTTGACCCGTCGGTGAACGAAAGGCTGCCGCCCGCCACCTGGCCCATCGTGTCGATGGCCGTCAGCAGGCCCCCGGTGCCGGTCACTTCGAGACGGCGGCGGGGCAGGGCGTCCGGGCAATTGTAGGCGACGTGCAGGTTGGCGAGGACGCCGGAGGGCGTGCGCCCGATCAGGAGGGCGCCGTCGTCGACGGCGTAGTCCTGCGCCCGCGCCTGGGTCAGGGCGGCGAGGTCGTGGATCGATTCGTCGAGGAGGAAATCGACGAGATCGAGGCCGTGCGGAGCGAGATCCATCAGGGCGCCGCCGCCGGCCTTGGCCGGGTCGATGCGCCAGTTGTCCTGGCCGGCGAAGGACGTCCACGTGCTCGGCAGCCAGCAGGCATAGACGATGCGGATCGCCGTGACGGTCCCGAGCCGGCCCGCGCGGATCGCGTCCCGCATGGCCCGGTGGGCCGGGTGGTGGCGCTGGTCGAAGGCGGTGCCGTAGAACGTCTCCCCGCCGCGCAGCGCCGCGACCATGGCCTCGGCCTCGTCGAGGGAGGCCGCCATCGGCTTCTCGCACAGGATCGCCTTGCCGGAGCCCGCCAGCGCCTCGATCGCCTCCCGGTGCAGATGGTTAGGGGTGGCGACGTAGACGGCCTCGACCTCCGGATCGTTCACGAGGTCTTCGAGCCGCGCATAGGCCCGGGCGCCCTCGGCCTCGGCCGCCGCGCGGGAGGCCTCGCCTGGATCCGCGACGGCGACGAGCCGATGCCCGGCCGCGCGGATGCCCGGCGCCATGTAGTCGCGTGCGACCCAGCCGTAGCCGACGATGCCCCAGGCGACGGGGTCCTGCTCCGACGCCATCACCAGCGCTCCGGAAGGTCGACATAGGTCCGGTCGCGGACCCGGTCGGCCTCGGGCGAATCGAGGTCGCCCTGCCAGTCGAGACTGTCCGGCCCGGCATAGGTCGACGGATAGGTGGCACGGGCGGCGTACTCGGCCTCGTAGCGCTCGGAGGGCCAGCGGATCGCGTGTTCCGCGCCGCCCTCGGAGACGAAGAGCGGGTTGATGCGCAGGGTCCGGCCCGGGCGCGGCACGGTAATGCCGTCGATCACGGGGCGGGGGGCCGGGCGCATGCCCGGGCCCGCCACCACCGAGAAGGCCTCGCAGCCGGTCAGGTCCTGGGGCTTGCGGGGGGAGGGGGCGCGCCGCTCCAGCATGGCCCGCGTCAGGTCGTCGTCGTCGTAGACGAGACCGTCGGGGAAGAGCTCGTCGATCTCGGCCGCCGAGACGGCGCGACCCGCCGAGAAGCCCGGTCGGTCGCTGTTGTGGATGTGGCTGACGGCAAGCCAGCCGTCGTCGCCGGCATTCTGGCGCAGGCATTCCAGCACCTCGGCCTTGCGGTCGAGGAAGTAGAAGGCGTCGTTGCAGACCACGAGGTCGACCGGCGCGTCCGGGATCGGCCAGTGGGGCGAATGGGCATCGAAGCAGACGAGCTGTGCCGACTTGCCCACCACCCAGTGGCGCGCGACCCAGAGCTTCGCGAAGACGACGTCGGCGCCCGAGACCTTGATGCCGCGGGTCTGGAATTCGCGCAGGTAGTGGCCGATGCCGCAGGCGAACTCGAAGACGCAGACCGGGTTGTTCCAGTGCGCTTCGAGCAGGGTGAGGCCGGCCAGGAAGGTCGGGTCGGTCCAGCGATGCAGGAAGTAGTCGCCGACCCGGCCCCAGCCGAGGAGCCGCACCGCATCGCGCAGGGAATGCTTGTCCCGCGCGCGCACGAGTTCGTGCAGCTCCAGAGGGTCGGCCGGCGGCCCGGTCCACCAGTCGTCCTGGTCGGCGAGCAGACCTTCGAGGGCGAGGTCCGCCTCGCCGGCATCGAGCCGCTTTAGCGTCTGCGCGACGAGGTCGGCGCGGTTGGTGCGCAGGTAGGGGATGCCGTCGATCACCGGCCAGCGCGCGCCGCTCTCCGCCTCGCGCAGCGAGTGGGGGGTATCGGCCTTGAGGGGCTCGCCGGTCTCCGGCGAGCGAAGATCGAAGGGGATCATGACGGGGCGCCCGCGCGGTCGCGAGGTGAAATCACGGGATCTGCATGTCCTTGAGCACG
This sequence comes from Methylobacterium sp. Leaf125, assembly GCF_001423085.1. GTDB lineage: Bacteria > Pseudomonadota > Alphaproteobacteria > Rhizobiales > Beijerinckiaceae > Methylobacterium. The sequence goes on from NZ_LMNU01000001.1 coordinate 1,161,902, forward strand.
CGGTCGTGGAAGCCTTTCACCGGACCCGCATGGACGAGCTCCATCTCGTCGAGAACCGTGCCCATGGTCAGGGTCGCGGCCCGCAGGTGCTGGGCGATCTGCAGCACGCGGTCGATGCAGTCGGCCGCGTGGAAGGCCCGGCCTTCCGCCGTGGCGTCGTCGGGCAGGACGCTGCGCGCCCGCTCGACCGTCTCGCGCAGGGCTGGGTCGAGTTCGTCGAGCGCCCATTGCGTGGTGCGGGCCATGATCGGCAGGAGGTGGTCGCCCAACAGCATCTCGCCGGTAAAGCCGGCATCCGGCATCGCGGCATTGTGGAAGTGATGGGCCATGGCGGCGAGGAAGACCTGGGTCGGGTCGGCTCGGTAGAACGGGCTCAGCACGACGCCGTAGACCGCCACCATCAGGCAATGCTCGGCATGGTTCTCCGGCGGCTCCAGCAGGATGCGGGGCTTGCCGGGGCAGGTGACGCCGGCGCGGGGCTGATGCGCCAGGGCGGCGACGAAGCCCGGCAGGGGACCCGGCACGAAGCTTTCCGGCGCGCGCAGGGCCCCCCGGAGGCGGTCCCGCAGGCTGGAGGCGACGCTGTCGGTGACGGCATCGAAACCCGCCACCAGGACATCCGCCGTTGCCCGCTCGTCGAGCCCGGCGGCGCTGAGGAACGCGGCGTCGAGATCGCAGAGGCGGGCCGCGGCGAGGGCCTTGGCGGTGATGTCGAGGGCGACGGCCTCTGGCGCGGCGCCCCCGGTGAGAGCGCCCCAGCCTTGCGCGAACAGGCGCTCGGCGATGGAGCCCGTCCGCCCGGCGGCGTGCACGCGCTTGAGGTCGTTGACCTCGACGAGGAGGGCGCGAAGCGCCAGCGGGGCCGCGGGACCGGCGCCCTCCGTCTGCGTCGACATCAGTGCGTGCCGAGCCACTCGAGCAGCATGGTCTGCTGCTTGCCGAAGTCATGCTCGGGGCCGTGGCCGTTCTTCACCATCGGGGCCTTGAAGAAGCTCGAGAGCTGCTCCTGGACACCGCCGTCGCCGCGCTGCTTGGCGAGCTCGAGGACGCGGGCGATCTCGATGACGAGGGGGGCGGCCAGGATCGAGTCCTTGCAGAGGAAGTTGACCTTGATCTGCATCCGCTGGCCCATGAAGCCGCTGACATCGATGTTGTCCCAGGCTTCCTTGTCGTCACCGCGGGGGCGGTAATAGTGGATGTGCACGAGGTGGTCCTCGACCGGGTAGCCGAGGATCGAGTCGAGCACCGTGCCCTTGGTGTTGAGCTTCGACTGGAGCGAGTCCTTGTCGTTCAGGGCCAGACCGTCGCGGTTGCCGAGGATGTTGGTGGAGAACCAGCCGTCCACGTGCAGGGCGCGGGCCTTGAGGGCCGGGGCCAGGACCGTCTTCATCATGGTCTGGCCGGTCTTGCCGTCCTTGCCGGCCACGGGGACGTTCATCTCCTTGGCCAGTTCGAGCAGGGCCGGCACATCGGCGGCCACGCTCGGGGTGAAGTTGGCGTAGGGCACGCCGCTCTTGATCGCCGCATAGGCGTAGAGCATCGCCGGGCTGATCGACTCGTCGCTGCTGTCGAGGCCCTTCTCGAAGGCGGCCGTCGAGTTCAGGGTCGGGTCGGACAGATCGGGCCAGCGCTCGGTGGAGGCGAGGTTGATGACCACGACCTCGTCGAGATTGCTCTCGGCCTTGAAGCGGCGCAGGTCGTTGGCGATGACCGAGACCGCCTCGCGGTGATCCTTGGCGACGATGCGGTTGGCACCCTCGATGTTCTTGCAGAACTTGGCGCTGCCGACGGCCGGCCAGGGCTTGATGCCCTTCAGGACCTGGGCGCCATTCTCGATATCCTGCGCGGTGAGAACGCCGTGGCCGGTGGCGGCGGAGGCGAGGTCATCGTCGTTCAGATCCCATCCGCCGAACACGAGGTCCTTGTAGTCGGCCATCCCGGCGACCGGGACGCCCGCCAGGGGCAGGCCATCGAGGCGGTTCGATCCGGATTTAATCATCTCGATGCCTGCGATGGCGGTGGTGGCGACAGCGCCACCCATGCCAACGAACGCAACGCCGACGCGGCGACCGGTCTGCATGCTCATTGGAAAACGGCTTCCTTCTTCAGGCGAACGGGAGCCTGTCCCAACCTGGGGGCCGTTCCGCTCAGCCCTCACTAACTGGGCTTCCGGGGTTGCGTTCCAACCCTGGCCAGGACGCCTTTTTGACGCGGTGCACCTGAACGGCCACCGAACGATCCATTAAAAATTCGTAAATACAATGGCTTAACCCAACGTTAAGCCTGCCATCGTTGAATCACGGAGCTGTCCCATTCTGGTCACAGCAACCGGCGAGACGTCCCCTCGCTGAACGACAACGAAGCCGCGCCCGACGAAGGCAGCGGTACGAACAAGGACCAATGATGGGGGTTTTCCCGGAGCCGGCGCTCTGCGCCGACGACGTGAGCCGTCTCGTGCCCAACGAGACCTTCGACGCAGACCCGACCGTGGCATGGCTGCCGCGGACCGAGCGCAGGACGCGCCGGACCTTCGCCACTCTCCGCCGCCGGACCCTCGCGACGCTCGTCACCGGCGTGCTGCTGGGCGGCGCGCTGCCGCAGAACGCCCTGGCACCCGCCGCGGCGGCCCATGACCGGATCGACGAGCGCGCCCTGACGGCGCAGGCTCTCGTCCGGGACCAGTCCGCGCCTGTTCCCGAGACCCCTAACGCGTCCGACTGGGCCGGGGTTCCCGTGGTCGAGCAGGAACCCGCGACGCTGTCGCTGATCGAGAGCGACCTCGCCTCCCTCGCCCCGAGCCGCGACGCCTCCGGCGCCGAGCGACTGCGCTTCGGCGACATGGCGGTGCCGCGCGAGATCGTCGACACCATCCTGCGGGCCGCCACGGAAACCGGCGTCGACCCAGTCTACATGATGGCGCTGGCCGACAAGGAATCGAGCTTCGCCACCAAGGTGAAGGCCTCGACCTCCTCCGCCGAGGGCCTGTTCCAGTTCCTGTCGGGCACCTGGCTCGAGCTGATCCGCACCTACGGCGCCCGCCATGGGCTCGCCGACGAGGCGGCGGCGGTGAAGGGGCGCGGCAGCGCCATCACGATCGCCGACGAGGCGACGCGGACCCGCGTGCTACGCCTGCGCCAGGACCCCTACGTCGCCGCCCTGATGGCGGGCGAGCTCATCAACCGCGACAAGGGCCGGATCGAGCAGCGCATCGGTCGCGACCTCTCCACCGCGGAGCTCTACTTCGCGCATTTCCTCGGCACCGCCAGCGCCGGCCGCTTCCTCGCGCTCACCGCCGAGAAGCCGGGCCAGGTCGCCAAGCAGGTGTTCAAGGCCGCGGCGAAAGCGAACCGCAGCCTGTTCACCGAGAAGGCCGGCAAGGGCCGCCGCAGCCTCACGGTCGCCGAGGTCCGCGAAAAGATCGGCGGCATGATCGACCGCCGCCTCGACCGCTACGAGGGCGTGGCCGCCCTCGCGGCCCCGGAGCTGAAATCCGAGGTGACCCTCACGGAGATCGAGACCGACGCGGTCCCCGTCCCGGCCCAGGCCGGACGCGTCCACGTCACCGAGGCGACCACACCGGCCGAGTGAGCCCAGACGCGGCCTGGTTCAGTGCCCGGCCGGTGCGCCGCCGCCGAGCTTGACCTTGCTGAGGATCATCGCGAGCGGCACCGCCGCGCCGGAGACGAGGCAGAGCGACCAGAACACGTCGATGTAGCCCCAGTACGCCACCTGGGTCTGGAGCTGCTGGCCGATCCAGGCCATCGCCTGGTTCTGCGCCTCGACCCCGGACGCCCCATGGGCCTGGAAGTACTGCGTCGCCGCCCGCAGGGTCTCCTGGTAGTTCGGGTTGGCGCTGGAGACGCTCTCCCCGAGCCGGCTCTGGTGGAATTGCTGCCGGTAGGCGAGCACGTTCTGGGCGAGGCTCACGCCCATCGAGCCGCCGACGTTGCGGGCCACGTTGATCAGCGCCGAGGCCTGGTCGGTCTGGCCCTTCTCGATGCCCTCGTAGGAAGCGGCGGTGATCGAGATGAAGATCATCGGCAGGCCGATGCCGATATAGATGCGCGACCAGGCGAAGAACCAGAAGCTGGTGTCGCCGTAGAGGCGGGTGAGGTCGTACATCGCCGCGGAGACGATCGCGGCGCCCAGCGCGATCAGGTATTTCGGCTGCACCTTCCCCGAGATCCGGCCGATCACCAGCATCATGAACACCGTGACGAGGCCGCCCGGCGCCAGGACGAGGCCGGCGAGGGTGGCGGTGTAGCCGTAATATTCCTGCACCAGCTGCGGTACGAACTGCGTCGTGGCGATCAGGATCGCGCCCGTGGCCATCATCACCAGGAAGCAGGCGCCAAACTGGCGGCTGCCCAGGAGCCGGAGATCCACCACCGGGTTCTTCCGGGTCAGCTCCCAGGGGATCATCGCCACGAAGGCGACGACGCAGATCACCGCGAACACCACGATGAAGTTCGAGCCGAACCAGTCCTTGCGCTGGCCCTCGTCGAGGACGACCTCGAGCGCCCCCAGGAAGGTGGCGACGAGCAGGAACCCCACCAGGTCGAAGCGCACGCCCTCGCGGCGCAGGCGCCGCCGCTCCTCCACGGCGCCCTTCGGGTCCTCCAGCAGCAGGTGCATCAGCCCGAGGGCGATCAGGCCGATGGGGCCGTTGATGAGGAAGCACCAGTGCCAGGAGACGTTGTCGGAGAGCCAGCCGCCCAGGGTCGGGCCGATCACGGGGGCCACCACCACGGCGAGCCCATAGAGGGCGAAGGCTTGGCCCCGCTTCGCCGGCGGGAACGAATCGGCCAGGATCGACTGGGCCAGCGGCGCCATGCCGCCCCCGCCCAGCCCCTGGAGCACCCGGAAGACCAGGAGCGATTCGAGGTTCCAGGCGAAGCCGCACAGCACCGAGGCCACGGTGAAGAGCGCGATGCTCCACATGAAGAAGGCTTTTCGCCCGAATCGCTTGGCGAGGAAGCTCGAGGCCGTGAGCACGATGGCGTTGGCCACGAGGTAGCTCGTCACCACCCAAGCCGCCTCGTCCGGGCCCACCGCGAGGCCGCCGGAGATGTAGCGCAGGGCCACGTTGGCGATGGTGGTGTCGAGCACCTCCATGAAGGTCGCCAGCGAGACCACGAGGGCGATGGCCCAGGGATTGTGCCCGCCCGGGGCCTTGGCGGAGGCGTCCGAGGCCCCGCCGGCCTCCGCCGCGGCGGCGCTCATCGCGCGATGCCCGTCACCGGACGTGCACCCGCGGCACGATCGACATGCCGGGCCCGATGGCGACGTCGGTGGGCCACTGGTCGACTACGATCTTCACCGGGATGCGCTGGACCACCTTCACGTAGTTGCCGGTGGCGTTCTGGGCCGGAAGCAGGCTGAAGGCGGTGCCGGAGCCGGGCTGCACCGAATCGACGTGCCCGGTGATCTTGCGGTCCGGGTAGGCGTCGATCGCGATATCGGCGTGCTGGCCCGGCCGCATGTCGGTGATCTGCGTCTCCTTGTAGTTCGCGATCACCCAGATGTCGTCGGGCACGAAGGTCGACAGCGTCTGCCCGGCCTGGGCGAACTGTCCCCTGGCCCCCGACAGCTGCACCATCCGGCCCGGCTGGGCCGCCGTGACGGTGGTGTAGCCGAGGTTGAGTTCGGCCTGCGCCACCTGGGCCCGGCCGGTGGCGAGGCTGGCCTCGGCCCCCGCCTTCTGCGCGGCGAGCGCGCCGACCTGGGTGCGCGCCGCGACGAGGGTGGCTTTCGCGCGGTCGTAGGCGGCCTGCTGCTGGTCGAGGGTCGAGGCGGAGGATTGCGAGCGCTGGATCGTGCCCGCGCCCTTCTCGGCGAGGTCGCGGTAGCGGGCCGCGTCCTCCCGGGCGAACTTCAACGAGGCCTCGGCCTGGGTCACCTCCGCCTGGGAGGCCGAGACCTGCGCCTTCTGGCCCTCGATCTGCGCGTCGAAGTTGCGGATCGAGGCCTCCGCCGAGGCGACCTGCGCCCGGGCCTGCGCCAGGGCGACCTCGTAGTCGCGCCGGTCGATCTGGAACAGGACGGCCCCGGTCTCGACATGCTGGTTGTCGGTGACCGGCACGTCGACGATGTAGCCGGCGACCTTCGGCGCGATGGAGAATTGCCGCGCATCGACGAAGGCGTCGTCGGTGGATTCGAACGGGTGCAGGCGAGTCAGCCAATAGACGTACGCGCCGGCCGCCAGGGCAACGACCGCGACCGCGATGCCGAGGGCCCAGAACGGATGCCGGCGCAGGATGTTCGGCTTCTTGTCCGCGCTCCCGTCGGACTCCTGGGCCGGATCGGTCTCGCCGGCGGACTCGCCGGCGCGGTCGCGCGCTCCGGTATCCTCCGGCGGCGCCTCTCCGGGCGCCCGCGCGTTCGATGCCTGCGCTTGGGAGCCGTCCGCATCGGATGGCCGCACCGACTCGCCCCGTGCGGGCTGGCTCCCCACGGCCTGCTGATCCTGAAGCATCGACTGATCGTCCGAACGCGTCCAGGGGCCGCGCGATCGAAACCGCGCCGCCCGAAATTCCCGCCTCGGCGACAACAAGAAGTAGCGCAGGCGATTGTTCCGGTGGCGGATCACATTTGCGGACCGCGTCCGCGACCGGACGGAACGTCCGAAATCCGGCGCGCGTTTTCGGGATCGAGGGGCCGGGTCGCGGTCCGTCCGCAAGCTGCAGGAGGCGCGTATGACCGCCGGTTCTCCCCTGTCGCCACCGGGTGCCGCCGGTCCGGGCGGCCTTGATCGTCTCGACGCGGGGGCGCGTCTCGATGCGATGAGTACGGTGCTGGCCCGCAACTGGTGGTTGATGGCGCTGCGCGGGGTGGTCGCCATCCTGTTCGGGCTGATCGCCTTCGTGGCGCCGGGCGCCTTCGTCCTCTCCCTCGTGCTGTTCTTCGCCGCCTACATGCTGGTGGACGGCATCGTCGGAATCGTCGCCTCGGTGCGGGCCGCCCAGCGCCACGCGCGCTGGGGTTTCCTCCTCCTCGAAGGGCTCCTCGACATCGTCGTCGGCGTCGCGGCCGTGCTCGTGCCGGCGGCGGCCGTCTGGGCCTTCGTCTATCTCGTGGCGTTCTGGGCCCTCGTCACCGGCGGCCTGATGGTCGCGGCGGGCTTCCGCCTGCATGCCCATTACGGGCGCTGGTGGCTGGTGCTCGGCGGCGGCGTCTCGATCCTGTTCGGCATCGCGCTCCTGATCAATCCCGGCCTGTCGGCCCTGGTGCTGACCTGGTGGATCGGCAGCTACGCGATGGTGTTCGGACTCCTGCTGGTCCTGCTGGCCTTCCGCCTGCGCGGCCGCCATGCGGAGGCGGGCCGGCCCGGCCCCCTGGGGCGTCCCGGAACGGCGTAGCTTTGCCCGCGCGAGATGGTCTAGAACTGACCCGACACCGCGCGGCGCTTCGCTGCTGAGCGCCGCCCCCCGTGACCATGGCCCGCGATGACCTCCCCCGACCCGGACCGCCCGCGCCTCGAGCGGGTCGACCCGCCCCAGCCGGCCCCTGGACCACGCCCCGCCGGCGGGCCGGAGACCGAGGACACGCGCGCCGCGGCGCGGGAAGCCGCGGCGGCGGCCCGGATCCTCGGCCGCCAGCTCGGCGTGCTCGCCATGGGCGCGGCGCGGGGGGCCGGGCGCCGGGCCGCCGGCGCGGCGCGGGCGGCGGGGCCCGCCTGGCAGGGATGGGCCGACCGCATCCGCCCCCGCGCGCCGGCCGGCCCGCAACCCCTCGCCCATGCCGCGCCCGCCGCGGGACCGACGCCCGCGGCCGAGCCTGCACGGGAGCCGCCGGCCCGCGCCGCCGGCCTGCCCGCACGCCTGCGCCGCCATCCCTGGCTCGCCGCCGCCCTGGCGGTCGTCCTGCTGCCGATGGTCGCCCTGGCCGGGCTCGTCCTCTACAGCTTCGCCACCCTGCCGCCCCTGGGCGGCGTGGTGCCGGAGGCCGGGCAGCGGGCGCTCACCGTCGAGGCCGATGACGGCCGGGTCTTCGCCACCCGCGGGGCCTTCCAGGGCCAGAAGCTGACGGCGGCGGAGATGCCGCCCCATCTCGGCCAGGCGATCATCGCGATCGAGGACCGGCGCTTCCGCTCCCACTGGGGCATCGACCCCCGCGGTCTCCTGCGCGCCGTGTACCGCAACGCCGTCGGCGGCGGCGTGCGCGAGGGCGGCTCGACGATCACCCAGCAATATGCCCGGCTCGTCTCCCTGAACCAGGAGAAGTCGCTGCGGCGCAAGATCCAGGAGGCGTTCCTGGCCCTGCGCGTCGAGGCGACGATGTCGAAGGACGAGATCCTGCTCGGCTACCTCAACACCGCCTATTTCGGGGCCGGGGCCTACGGCGTCGATGCCGCCGCCCGGCGCTACTTCGGCAAGGGCGCCAAGGCCCTGACCCTGCCGGAGGCCGCGATGCTGGCCGGCCTCGTGCGCGCGCCCTCGCAGCTGGCTCCGACCCGGAACTTCGGCGGCGCCAAGGAGCGCGCCGACGTGGTGCTGCAGGCCATGGTCGAGACCGGCGCCATCACGGCGGCCGAGGCCGACAAGGCCCGGGCCCAGACCATCACCCTGCGGACGCCTCCCGAGACGCCGCCGGGCACCAACTACTTCCTCGACATGGTCTCGGCCGAGTCGAAGAAGCTCGCCGACGCACCGGGCGACGTCACCGTGCGGACCACCCTCAACCTCGACCTGCAGAGCCTCGCCGAGGGGGTGATCGCCCGGCGCCTCGATGCCGAGGGGGCCAAGAAGAAGGCCAGCCAGGGCGCCATGGTGGTGCTCAACAAGGAGGGCGCGATCCTCGCCCTGGTGGGCGGGCGCGACTACGAGGACAGCCAGTTCAACCGGGCCACCCAGGCCAAGCGCCAGCCCGGCTCGCTGTTCAAGCTCTTCGTCTACCTCACGGCCTACGAGAACGGCTTCAACCCCGACACGGTGCTGGTCGACCGGCCGATCCAGATCGGCGACTGGGAGCCGCAGAACGCGACGGGCCGGTTCAAGGGCGCGGTCCCCCTGCGCAGCGCCTTCGCGCAGTCGATCAACACCGTGGCGGCGCAGCTCGCCGACGAGGTCGGCATCCCGGCGGTCATCGCCACCGCCCACCGGATGGGCGTGACCGCGGACCTGCCCAACGTGCCGAGCCTGGCCCTCGGCTCGGCCGAGGTGACGCTGCTCGAGATGACCCGCGCCTACGCGGGGGTGCTGGCCGGGGCCGCGCCGGTGGACACGCACAGCGTCCACGCCATCCGGGGCGCCCAGCCGCAGCCGCTCTTCCTGCGCGCCGACGCCAAGGGCGGCACCGCGATCCCCACCGAGGCCCGGGCGATGATGCTCGATTCCCTCCAGGCCGTGGTCGACGGCGGCACCGGCAAGGCGGCCCGGGTCGCCGGCCTGCCGGTGGGCGGCAAGACCGGCACGACCCAGGATTATCGCGATGCCTGGTTCATCGGCATGACGCCGGACCTCGTGGTCGGCGTCTGGGTCGGCAACGACGACAATTCCTCCATGAACCGCGTCGGCGGCGGCGATCTTCCGGCGAGCATCTTCCACGACTTCGTCCAGCGGGCGACGGCGCAGCTGGCCAAGGGCCGCAAGCGCCCCTCGGCGGCCCGCGGCGAGCCGGCCCGGGCCGAGCCGGCGCCCGCCCGCGAGGCCGCCGCCAGCGCCGCCGCGCCCGGCATCCGCGGCGTGCCGGAGGTGGTCGATACCGGCACCCTGGCCTTCCGCGGCCGTACCGTCCGCCTCCTCGGCGTCGAGGGCGAGGGCGGGGCGCTCGCCCGGCAGCTCGCGCGCTACCTGCGCCGTCGCGAGGTGACGTGCACCGCCGCGGCCGGTGCCGAGGCGGCCGCCGAGCAGCTCCGCTGCCAGATCGACGGCGACGATCTCGCCTCCCTGATCCTCACGGCCGGCGGCGCCCGCGCCGCCGAGGACGCGCCGGCCGACCTCCTGGCCGCCGAGGAGCAGGCCCGCTCCGAGCGCGCCGGCATCTGGGGCCGGCGGCGGTAGGGGGAGGCCGCGCTCGTGCGGGCCCGAGGATCGAGCCTGTGGTTGCACCGCGCCGTCGATCGCCTATCACGATGCTCGCCCGCGAACGGACGTGGGTCGCATCTCCGATGCGGTCGCGTGACGATCCGCGGGGGCTCTGGCGTTGATCAGGGAAGGCATGTCGCTCGGGGCAGACCCGTCGATCAGGCAAGACCCGTCGCTTAGGGAAGAGCCGTCGCTCGGGAAAGACACGGCGATTCCGGTGGCTGCCGGCCGGATCGTGCCGCACCGGACGGTCCTGAGGAACGACGTTCCGAATGCCTTCGGGACCTACCACGACCTCGTCCGGGCGAGCGGCTCGACCACCTACCGGCTGGGGGACACGTTCGAATCCGCGGTGACGGCCTACAGCTTTCCCCGTTGCACGCTGTTCGACCGGCAGCTGGTCGGGGTCGAGCACCGACGCGACCCCGCGCAGATCCGGCGCGACGGTTTCGAGCACTTCCACCTTCAGGTTCTGCGTTCGGGCCGCATGGCCGGCGGCCCCTTGGGCGAGGAGCGGACACTCGCGCCGGGGGACGCCCTCCTGTTCGATGCGACGCTGCCGCAGCGGACCCTGGTGGCGGATGCCGATTACGTCACCGTGACCCTGCCGCGTGCATGCCTCGACGCGGTGCTGCCGGACGCCCGAGGCCTGCACGGACGGATCCTGCCGCGGAACTCCGGCCCCCTGGGGGCGGCGGTCCTGTCCCTGGCGCGGCAGGCGTCCGGCCTCGGCGTCGATCCCGGCGCCGACAGCGCGCTCATGATCGCGGATCTGCTGGCGTCCTTCGTCGGAAGCACCCGGCTCACCGGCCAGGGGCGGATCGACGAAGCGGAGATCGATCGCTCCAGGCGGCTCCGGGCGGAGCTGTTCATCGACGCCAACCTGGGCCGCCAGGACCTCGACGTGGAGGCCGTGGCGCGCGGCATCGGCCTGTCGCGGAGCGCCCTGTACCGGGCGTTTCAGAGGTCCGGGGGGATCGAGCGCGCGATCATCCGGCGCCGCGTCGCCCGGTTCAGGTCCGCGCTCCTGACGCCGTACGAGGGCCGCCCGATGAAGGTCATGGCCTACGATTTCGGCTTCGCGAGCCTGAGTCACTGCTCGCGCGTCTTCAAGGATTTCTACGGCGTCGCCCCGAACCGGCTTCGGGGCGAACTGCGCGGGGCGGCCGGCACGAACGCGCAGGCGCTCAGGGTCGATCGCATGGACGCCTGGTACCGGGACCTGAACGTGTCCCCTCCCGTGTCGGCCTAGCGTCCGTCCGTCGCGCCGCCGCGGCGCGACGCGCGGGGGGCGCGCCGGGCGGCTGCCACCGACCCCCTTGACCTTCCCACCATGGGAACCCCCACATGGGGGACATGGACAAGCGCCCGCTCCTCGATTCCGCGATTCCCACGCCCGGCCGGCGCCTCGGCTTTCCGGTGGAGGGGCTGTCCTGCGCCTCCTGCGTCGGGCGGGTCGAGCGGGCGCTCCGGGCGCTGCCCGGGGCCCAGGAGGTCTCGGTCAACCTCGCCACCGGTCGGGCCGAGCTGCGTCTGCCCGGGCCGGGCGCCGCGGCGGTGGAGGCCGTCGCCCGGGCGGGCTACGGGGTGCCGGAGACCGTCACGGCCCTGGAGATCGCCGGGCTGTCCTGCGCCTCCTGCGTCGGCCGGGTGGAGCGCGCGCTGGCCGCCGTCCCGGACGTCACGGCGGTCGCGGTCAACCTCGCCACCGGTCGCGCCGAAATCCGCCACCCCGAGGGGCTGGTGGCGCGCCGGGACCTGGAGGCCGCGGTCGTGAAGGCGGGCTACCAGCCGCAGGCCCCGGGCGAGGACCCGGCCGAGGCACCGGTCGCGGCCCGGGAGGCGCGCCAGGCGCGGGAGGGGGCGGGCCTGCGCCGCGACCTCGTCGCCGCGGCCGTCCTGTCGGCGCCCGTCGTCGTCCTCGACATGGGCGGCCACCTCGTCCCGGGCTTCGGCCACGCGGTTCACGGCGCGCTCGGCGCCGGGGCCGGCTGGATCCAGGCCGGCCTCGCCACCCTGGTGCTCGCCGGACCCGGGGTCCGCTTCTTCCGCCAGGGCCTGCCCGCCCTGGTCCGCGGCCATCCGGACATGAACGCCCTCGTGGCCCTCGGGTCCGGCGCCGCCTACCTCTATTCCCTGGTCGCGGTCCTGGCGCCGGAGCTGCTCCCGCCCGGGACGGCCCATCTCTACTTCGAGGCCGCGACCCTCATCGTCACGCTGATCCTCCTCGGCCGGACCCTCGAGGCGCGGGCCAGGGGGCGGACGGGCGCGGCCATCGCGCGCCTGGTCGGCCTCAGCCCCGCCACCGCGCGGGTGATCCGCGACGGCGTCGAGACGGAGGTGGCCCAGGCCAGCCTCCGGCGCGGGGACGTGGTCCGGGTCCGCCCGGGCGAGCGGGTGGCCGCCGACGGCACCCTGGTCTCCGGGTCGAGCTACGTCGACGAGAGCATGATCACCGGCGAGCCGGTGCCGGTGGCCAAGGCGCCCGGCGACGGGGCGGTGGGCGGCACCCTCAACACCCATGGCAGCTTCGACCTGCGGGTGGATTCCGTCGGAGCCGAGACCGTGCTCGCCCGGATCGTCCGCATGGTCGAGGCGGCGCAGGGCGCCAAGCTGCCGATCCAGGCCCTGGTCGACCGGGTCACGGGCTGGTTCGTGCCGGCGGTCATCGCCGCCGCGGCGGCGACCTTCGCGGGCTGGCTCGCCTTCGGCCCGAGCTCCGCCGACGCCCCCGCCCTCGGCCTCGCGCTGGTCAACGCCATAGCGGTGCTCATCATCGCCTGCCCCTGCGCCATGGGCCTCGCGACCCCGACCTCGATCATGGTCGGCACCGGCCGGGCGGCGGAGCTCGGCGTGCTGTTCCGCAACGGCGGCGCGCTCCAGCGCCTGCGCGCGGTCCGGGTCGTCGCCCTCGACAAGACCGGAACGCTGACCCTCGGCCGCCCGACCCTCACCGACCTCGTCGCCGCGCCGGGCATCGCGGCGGACGAGGCCCTGCGCCTGGCCGCGAGCCTCGAATCCCGCTCCGAGCACCCCGTCGCCCGCAGCCTCGTGGCGGCGGCCGCGGCGCGCGGCCTGGCCCTCGGATCGGTGACGGACTTCGCGGCGGAGCCCGGCTACGGCATCGCCGGCACGGTGGAGGGCCGCGCGGTCGTGGTGGGGGCCAAGCGCTTCCTCGATCGCCGCGGCATCGCCGCCGGGGCCCTGGAGACCGAGGCCGACCGCCTCGCCCGGGACGGCCGCAGCCCCCTCTACGTCGCCCTCGACGGGCGCCTCGCCGCCGTGATGGCCGTGGCGGACCCGATCAAGCCCGGCGCGGCGGACGCCGTCGCGGCCCTGCGCGCCCGCGGCCTCGTGGTGGCGATGGTCACCGGGGACGGGCAGGCGGCCGCGGAGGCCGTGGCCCGCACCCTCGGCATCGCGTCGGTCGCGGCCGAGATCCTGCCCGGCGGCAAGGTCGCGGCGGTGCAGGCCCTGCGCGCCCGCCACGGCGCGGTGGCCTTCGTGGGCGACGGCATCAACGACGCGCCGGCCCTGGCCGAGGCCGATGTGGGGATCGCCATCGGCACCGGCACCGACATCGCGGTGGACGCCGCCGACGTGGTGCTGATGTCGGGCGCCCTCTCGGGCCTGGTCAGCGCCCTCCGGCTCTCGGCCGCGGTGATGCGCAACATCCGCCAGAACCTGTTCTGGGCCTTTGCCTACAACGTCGCGCTGATCCCGGTGGCGGCGGGGCTGCTCCACGCCGTCGGCGGGCCGCTGCTCTCGCCGGTCCTCGCCGCCGGCGCCATGGCGCTGTCGAGCGTCTTCGTCCTCGCCAACGCCCTGCGCCTGCGCCGGGCCGGCGGCAGGGTGACGACCCCGGGGGCGGCGACCCCGGGGGGCGGGGCATGAGCGCGGGGGCGATCACCATCGGCGAGGCCGCCCGCGCCACCGGCGTCTCGGCCAAGATGATCCGCTACTACGAGGAGACCGGCCTGCTGGCGCCGGCCGGCCGGACGGCCGCGGGCTACCGCCTCTAAACCGGGGCCGACCTCCACGCCCTGCGCTTCGTGCGCCGGGCCCGCGACCTCGGCTTCACCATGGAGGACATCCGGGCGCTCCTCGCCCTCTGGCACGACCGCTCGCGGGCGAGCGCCCAGGTGCGCCGCCTCGCCCTCGACCACGTGGCGGACCTGCGGCGCCGGATTGACGCCCTGGACGGCATGGCCCGCACCCTGGAGGACCTCGCCGCCCATTGCGGCGGCGACGCCCGGCCCGACTGCCCGATCCTCGACGACCTCGCCAGCGGCCGGCAGGGCTTGGCCGGCAGGGCATGGCCGGCGAAAGCCTGACCGGAGAAGGCTTGACCGGCGCGACACCGCGGCAGGGGGAGCGCGACCCCGAAGGGGCGCCTTCGCGACGCGGGAAGCGTTGACCGCATTCCTGGCCTCTTGTTTGCTGGGTGAACGGCGTCGCAACCCCGGCGCGTCCCCCCTTGAGAGCCGTCGCCTCTCGAAAGTCGCTGTCCATGCCCGTCCTCGACCGGATCGCCGCCTTCGCGGACGAGATCGCCGCCTGGCGCCAGGATCTCCACGCGCATCCCGAGCTGCAATACGACGTCCACCGCACCGCCGGCTTCGTCGCCGACAAGCTGCGGGCCTTCGGCTGCGACACGGTCGCCACCGGCATCGGCCGCACCGGCGTCGTCGGCGTGATCCGGGGCCGCGCCCACGGCTCGAACCGGGCCATCGGCCTGCGCGCCGACATGGATGCCCTGCCGATCCAGGAGGCGCGCGACCTGCCCTACCGCTCCACGGTGCCGGGAAAGATGCATGCCTGCGGGCATGACGGGCACACCGCGATGCTGCTCGGGGCGGCGAAGTACCTGGCCGAGACCCGGGACTTCGACGGCACGGCGGTGCTGATCTTCCAGCCGGCCGAGGAGGGCGGCGGCGGCGGCGAGGCCATGGTCCGCGACGGCATGATGGAGCGCTTCGGCGTCGAGACCGTCTACGGCATGCACAACATCCCGGGCCAGGCGCTGGGCACCTTCGCCATTCGGCCGGGCCCGATCATGGCCTCCACGGACCGCTTCACCATCACCATCACGGGACGGGGCGGCCACGCCGCCCAGCCGCACAACGCCATCGACAGCGTGCTGGTGGCCAGCCACGTGATCACGGCCCTGCAATCCGTGGTGTCGCGCACCGTCGATCCCCTGGAGAGCGCGGTGGTCTCGGTCTGCGCCCTGGAGGCGGGGGAGGCCTTCAACGTGCTGCCGCAATGCGTGGTCCTGCGGGGCACCATGCGGGCGCTCTCGAAGCCGATGCGGGCCCTGGTCCAGGACCGGATCAGCGCGATCGTCACCCACGTGCCGCGGGGCTTCGGCGCCACGGGCACCATCGAATTCAACAGCGGCTATCCCATCACCGAGAACCACCCGGCGGAGACGGACTTCATCGCCGACGTGGCGGCGGAACTCGTCGGCGAGGCCGGGATCGACCGGGCCGTGGCGCCCATGATGGCGGCGGAGGATTTCTCCTACATGCTCGCCCACCGCCCCGGCGCCTACATCTTCCTCGGCAACGGCGACAGCGCCGGCCTGCACCACCCCGACTACGACTTCAACGACGCCGCCGCGCCCTACGGTGCCTCGCTCTGGGCCCGGGTGATCGAGACGGGGCTGCCGATCCGGGGCGCGTGAGGCGGGGTGCGCCGCGCGGGCCGACCGATGACGCTGACTTGACCCTCACTTGGCCCTCACTTGGCCCTGCGCCGGGAACGGCACCCGATCCGCTCGACCCGGCGCGGGACGGCTTGCGACCCCGACCAGGTATCCCGACCAAGTATCCCGACGAGGCCCTGCGCGTCTCCGGACCGTCCGTTCTTCGGCCCTCGGCCCTCGGGCGACGGCGCGCGACGCCGCTCCGCGCGCGGCGTCGTCCCTCGGGTCCGCGATTGAGCCTTACCGCCGCCGGCGCGTTCACGTCCGTGTCCTCACCCGAACGGAAGCCGCGATGTCGAGCCCCTCTGAGCGAAAGGCTCGCCTGATCGTCCATGGCGACCAGCCCTACAATGCCGAACCGCCCCTCGGCCGCCTCCGTGCCGCCTACCGGACCCCGGCAGAGGACTTCTATGTCCGCTCGCATGGCGACCTGCCGGATCTCGAACCGGAAACCTGGAGGCTTACCGTCGAGGGCGGAGACGGTGTCACGGGCGAGCTGTCGCTGCACGACCTGCAGACCCGCTTCCCCGAAGTCACGGTCACGGCCACGATGCAGTGCGCCGGGAATCGTCGTGCCGACCTGCGTGCGGTTGCCCCGGTCTCCGGCGATCCTTGGGATGCCGGGGCCATCGGAACGGCGGCGTGGACCGGCGTCCGGCTCGGCGACGTCCTGCGCGCGTTCGGGGTCACGGACGACGCCGGCCTCCATGTGGCCTTCGAGTGCCACGACCGCGTGGAGGGGCGCCCCTACGGAGCCTCGATCCCCCTCGCCAAGGCCATGGCGCCCGAGACCTTGCTCGCCCACGCCATGAACGGCGCGCCTCTGCTGCCCGAGCACGGCTTCCCGGTCCGCGCCGTCGTACCGGGCTTTGCCGGCGTGCGCAGCCCGAAATGGCTCCGCCGCCTCGCGGTGCAGCGCCACCCGTCCGACAACCCGATTCAGGCCGACGATTACAAGCTGTACCCGCCCGACGTGACCGCGGAGAGCGCGGACCCGACCCGGGGGCACACCATCGACACGATGCCGCTGAACGCGGCGATCTGCGAACCGGACCGCGGCGCCACCCTCAAGGCCGGTCCGAACCGGGTCCGCGGCTACGCGGTGAGTGGCGACAGGGCCATTGTCCGTGTCGATGTCTCCGGGAATGGAGGCCGGTCCTGGAGGCAGGCCGACCTCGAGCACGAGACGGATGCGCCGTTCGCCTGGACCTTCTGGAGCGTGGACCTGGATCTGCCGCCAGGCGAACACGAGCTCGCCGTCCGCGCCTGGGATGCCGCCGGCCAAACGCAGCCGGCGCTACCGGACGATGTCTGGAACCACAAAGGCTATCTCTGCACCTGCTGGCACCGGCTGCGTGTGCGGGCGGAGGCCTGAACCACCGGTTTGTCCCAAGCAAGCGGAGCGCGTTTCGTGCGCAGCCCCCAGAATTGTTGCCGACATCGTCGCGGACATCGTTGCGGACTTGCCCCGCCTCCCGCGGGCCGCCTGCGCGGGGGACGCCGCCAGCCCGACGGTTCGCGCGGCGTCGGGACGGGGAACGGCAGGGGCGGGACCCGCCCGACATCGTGGTGCCCAGCGAGGACCGGAGCGCGGCGGCGTTCGCGACCGTCCCGGCTGCGCAGACCGACCGTTTTCGGGACGTTCGGCTCGCGGGCTGCCCTGGCGCGAGAGCGGCGCGCCTCTTCGCCCCGATGTCGGGAGGGCTGGCGATCCGACCTCGCGCCGCCCGCGAAGCGGCGGTCCGACGGGGGGCGATGATATCAGGGAAGCGGGACAGGGCGATCCAGGGACCCCTGGTCCCAAAGCCTGAGCTGACGAAAGCTGTCCGCCGCGCTCGACGCGGCCGCCTTCCGCTCCGTCGCCGGTGGCGGCATCGATCTTATGTGGGACGGCCCGGGCGGCGCCGATACCGTCGCGCGCGGCCCTTCAATCCTGACGGTCGATGTTCTCGATGCCTCGAGGTCTGCGCGGCTTCAGGTCGGCGGTGGGTCGGAGGCCTGGTTGTCGGGGGTCCCGCCCACGGCGATCACGGCAAACGACATCTTATTCATTAAGCGCATCAGCGATGGTCGTAATTTCGTAAGCTTGGCAGATCCTGCGCGCACGCCGCGCAGGATCTGATGTCTTAAAATGCCTTTCGTCCGCGACTATCAGGCATCGGCGTTGCGTGAGAGACTGAGGACCGGCGGCCCGGAAATGTAAGTCTTAAAGAATTCTGCAGCCTCTGCCATGTCATTCGCGCGATCTGTCTCGACAGCAGCGTCCATCGCGCGCTTGAATTCACCAGATAGAAGGGCAATGTAGAAATCTGATTGAGCGAATTCACTTCGATATCTATCATTCTCCGGCTCATCCTTGATCGCTGCAAGTTGTAGATTTTTCTCCTTGTCGGTCATTGTGCGGTCGCTACGGATACGGTCTTCCACGGCCCCCCAGTTGTCAAACCGCTCGGCGACTTGGCTCTGACCGATAGCGATGATGATGGACCGAGGTTCTTTCGCCCTCTGCGCTGCCGCGTCCCGCTCCGCTTGGGTGACGTTGAAGATGACCGCGGCGCCCGAGGCTTGTCGGGCGGCAGGGCCCGGAGCGGGTGACAGGCCCTGGGCCGTCTTGATCAGGTCGTTGGCATCACCGGAGGCCGGCTGCGCCGAGGGAGGCCGTCCGAGCTCCCGCAGCAGCGAGAGGACGGAACTAGACCGCGCGGACATTTCGCTCACGGACATGATGGTTCTCCAATGGATCGGCGCTCGGATCCTCATTGCGGGCCATGCTGTCCGCGGGCGCGCGATCGCGGAGCAGGCCGACGATCATGGGGGCCTTGCCATTGAAAAGGGTGTTAAACCACCGGCCTAGACTGTCTCGGCATGAGACTCTCAGGCTAAAATGTTTCGATGGATTGGAGCAGTCCGACACCGGTGCGCGCCCTGCACTGGAGAGGCAGGTGCCGGTGCGGTGCGTGCCTGCCGAAGCCGCAGCGACCACGGGCGGCGCGTCGGAGATCGAAGGCCCGGAACGCGGCTCATAGAGGGCGCCGCGCGCCGCGGTCGCGTGGGCGGACGCTCCGGTCGGACGACGGAGCCGCGTCGCGTCGGCCCCGGGGCCGCGCGGCGGAGCCCGGGATGGCACGCCTGCGGCGCGTCCCTTCGGGATCCGCGCTCGGGGGCGGCGACGGGGACCGGCGGCGCGGGGCGGTCGCCGGACGAAGGAGGGGGCCTGCGCGTGCCGCTGCTATGCGCGCCCGCGGCCACCCTCTCCGGGGGGAGGGGGCGAACGCCCTGCTCAGGCCGGGCGGTTGGCCGTTCCGCCGAGGTGGAACACCCGGTGCGGCACCAGTTCGCCGCGCTCGACATCGCCCACCGCCACGAGGATGCCGCCGCAGGTGGCGAAGGCCTTGCCCTCCACCGGGGCGTCCCGCCCGCGCAGGATCACCGGCTGGCCGCGCATCAGGCGCAGGGCCATGTCGCGGGAGACCGGCACCGACGGGACCGCGTCGAGGGCGGTCTCGACCGGATGGAGATGGCCGGCATTGCCGTCCGGCCCGGCTTCCTCGAGGGCGGCGACCTGGCAGGCATCCGCTTCCGTGAAGGGGCCGACCCGGGTGCGGCGCAGGGCCGAGACGTGGCCGTAGCAGCCGAGCAGGCGGCCGAGGTCGCGGGCGATGGCGCGGACATAGGTGCCCTTGCCGCAGGCGGCCTCGATCACCGTGCGCTCGGGGCTGTGCTCCACCACCGCGAGATGGTCGATCTGGACCGGGCGGGCCACCAGCACGACCTCCTCGCCGTCGCGGGCGAGGTCGTAGGCGCGCTCGCCCGCGATCTTGATCGCCGAGTAGCGCGGCGGCACCTGCTCGATGGCGCCGATGAAGGTCGGCAGCGCCGCCGCGACGGCCTCCCGGGTCGGGCGCGCCTCGCTGGTGGCCACCGGCCGGCCCTCGGCATCGTCGGTGTCGGTCTCGATGCCCCAGGTCACGGTGAAGATGTAGGCCTTGCGCCCGTCCATCACGAACGGAACCGTCTTGGTCGCCTCGCCCAGGGCGATCGGCAGGATGCCGGAGGCCAGGGGGTCGAGGGTGCCGGCATGGCCCGCCTTCTTGGCGTTGAAGGCGCGCTTCACCACCGCGACCGCGTGGGTCGAGGTCATGCCGACGCCCTTGTCGAGGATCACCCAGCCGTTGACGTCGCGGCGCTTCGGCCGATCGGGACGCGGCGCGCCCCGCGGCGGTCGCCGGCCCTCGGCGGCCACGGGCCGGTCCGCCGGATTCGGCAGCGCTGAGCCCTCGGTGCGCTCGACGGTCGGTTCGTTGATCATGGGGGTCCTCGGTCAATGATCATAGGGGGCGGGCGGCACGTCCTGCGCCGTCATCCGTCCCGGTCGGGGTTCGCTGTTCGGTGTCTCCGCCGCCGCGGGCCGGAGACCCTGCACCGCTCAAGCGCGCTGCGCGTCAGGCGGCATCGGGGTCCGAGGCGCCGTCGTCCTTCTCCGCATCCGGCGATTCGAGGTCTCGGCGCACCTTATCAGTCCGCAGCAGGGCGTCGATCCGGTCGGCCTCGTCGAAGGTCTCGTCGCGCAGGAAGCGCAGGTCGGGGGCGTATTTGAGGTTCACCCGTCGGGCGACCTCCTGGCGCAGCGCCTTCTTGTTGCGCGCCAGCGCGGCCAGGACCGGCGCCTCATCGAGGCCGCCGAGCGGCATGATGTAGGCGGTGGCGAGCTTCAGGTCCGGCGACATCCGCACCTCCGGCACGGTGATGACGTGCGCGCTCAGCACCGGGTCCTGGATATCGCCGCGCTGGAGAACCTCGGCGATGGCGTGGCGGATCAGCTCGGCGACGCGCTGCTGGCGCTGCGAGGGTCCGGTGGGAGTCTGTCTCTGGGCCATGTCGGGTTCTGATCGTCTTCTCGTCGAAACGGTTCGACACCGGCGCGCCGGAAGCCGCGGACGATGCGTCGCTGAAACGGAACATCGAGGTGCCGCCGCACGGAAACGCCGAGCCGGCTGAAACGAAGCGGACGTCGAAGGCGACCCTCTTAGCGCAGTTCGCCGTCCGGGATATAGGCCCGTCGCGTCAGTTTCCGCGTCGTCTTTCCGCGAAAGAGACGCGTGCGGGCTCCGAAATGCACGACGGGGCCGCGACCTCGTCGCGACCCCGCTGGTATTTCTAAGCGAATCAACCGCTCAGAGCGTGCGGCGGATCTCCTCGACCCGGTAGCACTCGATGGTGTCGCCGGCCCGCATATCCTGGAAGTTCTCGAAGGACATACCACACTCGTAACCGGCGGTGACTTCCTTCGCATCGTCCTTCAGGCGCTTCAGCTGGGCGAGCTTGCCCTCGTGGATGACCACGCTGTCGCGAATCAGGCGGACATGCGCCCCGCGCTGGACCACACCGTCGGTGATGCGGCAACCGGCGATCTTGCCGACCTTCGAGACGTCGAAGATCTGCAGGATCTGGGCCTCGCCGAGACGCTCCTCGCGAAGGGTCGGCGGCAGCATGCCCGAGAGGGTCGACTTAATGTCATCCACGAGGTCGTAGATGATGTTGTAGTAGCGGATCTCGACACCGTTCCGCTCGGCCGACTCGCGCGCTTCCTTGTGGGCCCGCACGTTGAAGCCGATGACGACGGCCTTCGAGGCCTCCGCCAGGGTGATGTCCGACTCGGTGATGCCGCCGACGCCCGCGAGCAGGATGCGCGCCGACACCTCGTCGTTGCCGAGCTTCTCCAGCGCGCCGTTGATGGCCTCCACAGAGCCCTGCACATCGCCCTTGACGACGAGCGCCAGTTCCTTGCGGCCGGCGCCCTCCTTCAGGTCGCGCATCATGTCCACGAGCGAGCGGTTGGCACCGCCGGTGCGCGCGGCCAGGCGCTCACGCTTCTGGCGAGCCCGGTACTCGGTGACCTCGCGCGCCCGCGCCTCGTTCGGCACGACCACGACGCGGTCGCCCGCATCCGGGGTGCCGTTGAAGCCGAGCACCTCCACCGGGACCGACGGTCCGGCGTAGGGCACGTTCTCGCCCTTGTCGTCGATGAGGGCACGCACGCGGCCCCATTCGGCACCGGCCACGACGATGTCGCCGGTGAACAGGGTGCCGCGCTGGACCAGGACCGTCGCCACCGGGCCGCGACCGCGATCGAGCTTGGCCTCGATGACCGTGCCCTCACCGTCACGCGTTTCGTTGGCGCGCAGGTTCATGATTTCGGCCTGGAGCTGCAGGCCCTCGAGAAGCTCCGGCAGACCGTCGCCGGTCTTGGCCGAAACCTCGAATTCGAGGGTCTCGCCGCCCATGGACTCGACCTGGATGTCGTGCTGCAGCAGCTCGGTGCGCACCCGCTGGGGGTTCGCCTCGGGCTTGTCGATCTTGTTGATCGCCACGATGAGCGGCACGCCGGCCGCCTTGGCGTGGGAGATCGCCTCCACCGTCTGGGGCATGACGCCGTCATCGGCCGCCACCACGAGCACGACGATGTCCGTCACCTTGGCGCCGCGGGCGCGCATCGAGGTGAAGGCTGCGTGGCCGGGGGTGTCGATGAAGGTGACCATGTCGCCGCTCGGGGCTGCAACCTGATAAGCACCGATGTGCTGCGTAATGCCGCCGGCCTCGTCGGAGACGACGGTGGTCTTGCGGATCGCGTCGAGGAGCGAGGTCTTGCCGTGGTCGACGTGGCCCATGATCGTGACGACCGGGGGACGCGGATCGAGATCCTCCTCCAGCTCGGGCTCGTCGCTGAACAGGCCTTCCTCGACGTCCGACTCCGCGACGCGGCGCACGGTGTGGCCAAGTTCCTCGGCAATCAGCTGCGCTGAATCCGAGTCGATCACGTCGGTGATCTTGTGGATCTCGCCCTGCTTCATCAGCAGACGGATGACATCCACCGCTCGCTCCGACATGCGGTTGGCGAGTTCCTGGATCGTGATCGTCTCCGGGATGATGACTTCGCGGGAGAGCTTCTCTTTCTGCTCGACCTGCCGGTTTCCGCTCATGCGCTGCTGGCGGCGGCGGAACGAGGCGACGGAGCGCGTGCGCTCGTCTTCACCCGAGGTGGCGGTAGCAATCGTGAGGCGGCCGCGGTTGCGGTCGCCACCCGGCTGCTTCGGTGTCTTGGGCGGCGTGATGATCTTGAGCGGCATGCCCGGGCGGCGGATCACGCGCTTCTGCTCGCTCTCCTCCTCGGCAGCCTGCGGACGACCCGCCGTGCGGGCCGGCGTGGCACCACCGGCCGGGCGAGCGGCCGTGGCGGCCGTCGGGGCGGTGGGCTCAGGCTCCGGCGCCGGAGCGGGACGAGCCATGAAGTTGAGATCGCGCGGCTTGCGCACGTCCGCCGTGATGGTCTTGCGCGGCTCTGCCGTAGCCGGACGCGCCGTCAGTGGCGGGCGGGCAGCCGGACGGGCGGGAGTTGCTGTTGCTGCCGGACGGGCCGGCGCAGCGGCAGCGGCGGGACGCTCTGCCGCCGGAGCGGCTGCGGGGGGCGCCGAGCGAACGATCGTCGGAGCCGCGGGCATCGGGGCGGTCTTCGACACCGTCGGGGTAGAGGCCGGCACAGCCTGTTCCTTGGCTGCCTCCTGCGCCGCAGCTTCGGCGGCGCGCTGCGCCTCCTCGGCGGCACGACGCTCCTCCTCTTCTTTGCGGCGGCGGGCTTCTTCCTCGCGCTTCTTGGCCTCGGCCGCTTCACGCTCGCGCTGCTCGGCAGCCAGGCGCTCACGCTCCGCAGCGGCTTCCGCCTCGGCACGGTTGCGGGCCTCCGTCTCGCGACGCTGGGCGTCGGCGAGGGCGGCAGCGCGGGCATCGCGCTCCTGCTCGCTGAGCGTCCGCAGGACGACGCCGTTCGCCGAGCGCTGGGCCGGGCGCGGAGCCGCTGGCGGCGGGGGCGGGGCCACCCGCGTCGCAGGGGCGACGGGCGTCGTCTCACGCGCCGGGGCAGCCGGAGC
Source organism: Methylobacterium sp. Leaf125 (assembly GCF_001423085.1). GTDB lineage: Bacteria > Pseudomonadota > Alphaproteobacteria > Rhizobiales > Beijerinckiaceae > Methylobacterium. The sequence goes on from NZ_LMNU01000001.1 coordinate 1,185,559, forward strand.
CGCACCGATGACACGGCGCTTCACCGTCTCGACCACGACCTGCTTGGTGCGGCCATGGGAGAAGCTCTGACGCACCGTTCCCTGCTCGATCGGACGCTTCAAGGACAGCGGCTTCGAAGGGGGTCTCGCCTGCGTCTTGTCGCCCGGATTGTTCGTATCGCTCATTCAGTCCAAACCCTGAGGGTTTCCATCGTCCCGTGAACCGGCAAACTGCTGTGCGCCGGGTAGATCCGTCACTTCAATCGTCGTGCAGATCGGAAACGGCCTGCCCAATGCGGGCGGAGCCGGCCTCCTCGGCCGTCGTCGCCAAACCCTCGAAGGAGCGGAGCCGACGCCAACGCGCAAGGCAGCCGGAAGCTCCGACTCCTGCGACGAGAGCCGCATGTATCACATGATCCCGACCCAAGGCCATGTCCAATTCTTCATTGGACAGGTCATCGATGACGGGAATGCACGATATGGCACTGCCATGTCGCCGGTGCAATGCCGCGACGATTTTCCGCCGTCCGTCGGCGCTGCCGTCGGACGCTTGAATCACTGCCGCGACGCCAGCCTTGTCGCCGATGGCCGACTCCACCTTGGCAAAGCCCGCGACGACGCATCCGGCCTTGTTGGCCAGGGACAGCGACTGACGCAGGTCGGCGCGCAGACCCTCCGCGATGCGGTCGGCGAGATCGGATGCGACTGCATCCTTGCTCTTGAAGGCGCGCTGGAACGCACGCCGCTTCACCGCTTCATTGACCACCGCACGTGCGGGAGTCAGCCAGGCGCCCCGGCCCGGCAGGCGGGCTCGGAGATCCGGCACCACGGTGCCGTCGGGTCCGAGCACGAAGCGGATCAAGCCGGATGGCGCCTGCGCCACGCGTGTGACGAGGCATGTGCGCAGAGCATTGGCACGACCTCGCCCCAGGCCCGGATCGAGCAGCGTGCTTGGATCCGGTTCTGCAGCGGCGTCAGTCACGTCTGCGGTTTCGCCCGTCATGCGGCGTGGGAGTCTCTCGTCGAACGGAACATATCCCCGCGATCGACGACCGCGGGGCGCAATGATTCGCTTCGTCAGGCCGAAGCGGGTTCTTCGTCGGTGGTCTCGGCGGCTTCGGTCTCGGCCGGTGCCTCGATCCAGCCGGCATGGACACGGGCCGTCATGACCATGGCCTCCGCCTCCGCCCGCGAAATCTCGAAACCGTCGAGATAGCCTGCGTGCCGCTTGGCCTCGGGGCCACGCCCCTCGGTGTAGCCCACCAGATCGTCTGTAGCGCAGCCGGCGAGGTCCTCGATCGTCTTCACGTCATTCTCGCCCAGCGCCACCAGCATGGGCGTGGTGATGCCGTCGATCTCGCGCAACTCGTCTTGGACGCCGAGTTCCTGCCGCTTGGCATCGAATTCCGATTCGACGCGGGCGAGGTGATCCTGGGCGCGGGCCTGGATCTCGGTCCCGCTCTCCTCGTCGAGGCCCTGGATGTTGGCGAGCTCGCCCGGTTCGACGTAGGCGATCTCCTCGACGTTGCGGAAGCCTTCCGCTGCCAGGAGCTGCCCCACGGTCTCGTCGACATCGAGGGCTTCCATGAAGATCGCGGTGCGCTCGGCGAATTCCTTCTGACGGCGCTCCGACTCCTCGGCCTCGGTGAGGATGTCGATATCCCAGCCCGTGAGCTGTGAGGCGAGGCGCACGTTCTGGCCGCGGCGGCCGATCGCCAGCGAGAGCTGGTCGTCGGGTACCACCACCTCGATACGGTCGGCCTCCTCGTCCAGCACCACCTTGACCACTTCTGCCGGCTGCAGCGCGTTGACGATGAAGGTCGCCTGGTCCTCGGACCACGGGATGATGTCGATCTTCTCGCCCTGAAGCTCACCGACGACCGCCTGGACGCGGGAGCCGCGCATGCCGACGCAGGCGCCGACTGGGTCGATCGAGCCGTCCCGCGAGATCACCGCGATCTTGGCGCGCGAGCCCGGATCGCGGGCTACCGCCTTCACTTCGACGATGCCGTCGTAGATCTCCGGCACTTCCTGGCCGAAGAGCTTGGCCATGAATTGCGGGTGCGAGCGCGAGAGGAAGATCTGCGGCCCGCGCACCTCGCGGCGCACGTCGAACAGGTAGGACCGGATGCGGTCGCCCGGACGGAAGGTTTCGCGCGGGATCATCTCGTCGCGGCGCACGATGCCTTCGCCGCGACCGAGGTCGACGATGACGTTGCCGTACTCGACGCGCTTCACGAGACCGTTCACGACCTCGCCGATCCGGTCCTTGTACTCGTCGAACTGACGGTCGCGCTCGGCGTCGCGCACCTTCTGCACGATGACCTGCTTGGCCGACTGAGCGGCGACGCGCCCGAAATCGAAGGGCGGCAAGGTGTCGGAGATCACGTCGCCCACGAGGGCACCGGGGTTGTAGCGGCGGGCCTGGTCGAGGGTGACCTCTCGAGCATCGTTCTCAACCTGGTCCACCACCACCAGGTGGCGCGACAGGCGCAGGGCGCCGGTCTTGGGGTCAATCTCGGCATGCACGTCCGTCTCGGCCCCGTAGCGGGAGCGCGCGGCCTTGGCGATCGCTTCTTCCATCGCGTCGATGACGATGGAGCGGTCGATCACCTTCTCGCGGGCAACCGCTTCGGCGATCTGCAGGAGTTCGAGCCTGTTGGCGCTGACGACGGCCATCGGTTTTCGTCCTTCTCTTCGTCGTAGGGCGTTCACATCCCGCATCCCGGGCCACGGCGGCACCGGGAGATCGGGGGAAAAACTAGTGGAGCTTGCCATCTTCCTTCACCCGCACCGCCTTGGTGCGGACGGGCTTGGCCTTGTTCTTCGCCTTGATGGCGAGGCTTTCCTCGGTCTCGACCTTGACGGGCTTGGGCCTCTGCGAGGCCTTCGGCTTCAGGGGCCGGGTCACCTTTTTCTTCAGTGGAGCGGGGGGCAACTCGGCCTCCGCCTCGATCTCATCCGACTCTTCGTCATCGTCGTCCGCGTCCAGGACGGGCGGACCGCCGCGGCGAAGCGACTCGCGCACGAGTTCGTCGGTGAGCACGAGGTAGGCGTCGCCGAGGTCGCGCAGCGGCAGGTCGATGCGGCTCGGCAGGCCCTCCTTCACGTCGGGCAGGTCGATCGGCACCGTGAGCCCGTCGGGGTTCGGCGCGCCGATGATGCCCCGGAAGCGCTTGCGGCCATCCATCGGCACGGCGAGCTCCACCTTGGCCTCGTAGCCGGCCCAGCGCGCAAAATCGACGGCCCGCACCAGGGGGCGGTCGATCCCCGGCGAGGAGACTTCGAGGTAGTAGGCCTTGCCCACGGGGTCGTCGAGGTCGAGGAGCGGCGAGATCGCCCGGCTCACCGCCTCGCAATCGTCCACCGTCATGGTGCCGTCCGGCCGCTCGGCCATGATCTGCACCGTGCAGCCGTTGGCGCTCGACACCTTCACCCGAACCACCCGGTAGCCCAGGCCCTGGATCGAGGCCTCGATCACCTGCACCACCCGCGCAGCCACGCCCGTCTCGGTGATCAGGCGCTTCTCGGTGAGGTCGCTGTGCGACGCGTCGGTGTTGGAATGGTCCGCCATGCTGCGCTTGAAGTCCGGCCTTGTCCGAGGCGATCCGGCGCGGGAGGCATTGCGGCAATAAAAAAGAGCGGACCCGGTGGGGCCCACTCCCGAACCGCAGTCTCACAACTGCAACCAGAACTGATAATCGCAAAGTAGGCTGGTTCGCCGCGGTTTTCAAGCGGTTTCGGCCGATCCGGTCGCGGCCGGCGTCGCGTCGTGGAACGAGAGCGGACGAGCCATCGTGCCGTTCCAGGGCTGCGCAGCGAAGCCCGGAATCCGGAACCGCCGGTGGTGCAAGGCCTGACACGGTCGACTGCTCTGGATTCCGGGCTCGCCTCCGGCGCCCCGGAATGACAAGGAGCCTCTCGACGGGCATGCGATCACAGGCGGTTCGATCCTCCATGACGACCACCGCAGACCCGAGCCTTCCTCGGAGCCCCCTCGACCGATCCCTTCGCCATCTTCCGCGGCGCCTGGACCGGGCACTTTCCCGAGGAGACCGACTTCCCGAATCGCGGTGATACGATCATCGGCCACGACGTCTGGCTCGGCTACGACTGCACCATCCTGCCGGGCGTCACCGTCGGCACCGGCACCGTGGTGGCGGCGAAATCCGTTGTGACTGGCGACGTGCCTCCCTACGCCATCGTCGCCGGCAACCCGGCCACCGTCGTGCGGATGCGGGTGCCGCCGGAGGTGGCGGAACGGCTGCTCGCCGTGGCGTGGTAGGACTGGACGCCTGAGCGGATCACACGCTGCTTGCCGGCGATCAGCGGTGGGGATGTGGCGGCCTTGGAGGCCGAGGGGGCACGAATTCAGGCCGACCGATGAGCCATCATCGCCGTCAGGACGGGTCGTGTCCGGACGACCAGCAGGGCTCTCGCGGCGATGCAACGATGGTCTCGGCTTTCCATCGGCGCAGGATCACGACGGACGCTTTCCCGTCTCGCTGCCGGAGAGGCTGGGCGAGCAGGCGACGTCGGCTGCGTATATGCTGCTGTAAAGCGTTTTGCCGGACGTCACTGCTAAGTCAGACCGGTCTCAGTAATGCTCAGATCTCCGGGGCCTAACCCAATCTCGTTGAGGGCGATGCAGACAGCGAGATGCCGCGCGAAAGGGAAAGCATTCCTTGCGATAGGGGTGCGATCGCGAAAATTCGTGGCATTCGCGATCGGTGGCGGAGCATCGAGCGGGTAACCGTCTCTGGCTGAGCGTTCCCGAGAGCGAACTTGGGATCTCACATCATGGCGCGCTTGTAGGCGCTATGTGCTTGCTTTCTCGCGTGGCCGTATGGGAAAACATTCAAGAATTGGCGGCTTCAGGTTGCCGGATCCTCAAACGCCGTACGCCGCCCCACGGGGTGGGACGGCGCTGAATGCAACTCTGTCGGCCCCTGAGATTCAGCGACCGGTCTCCGATGCTATCGAGCTCAGGCGGCCGCCTGCGCTCGCTTCAAGAGCTTCCGGTTCACCAGCATCTCGGCGATCTGCACGGTGTTGAGCGCCGCGCCCTTGCGCAGGTTGTCGGCGACGCACCAGAACGAGAGGCCGTTCTCCACCGTCGCGTCCTCACGGATACGGGAGACGTAGGTGGCGTCCTCGCCGGCCGCCTCGTGGGGGGTCATGTAGCCGCCGGGCTCACGCTTATCGACGACCATCAGGCCGGGAGCCGAGCGCAGGATCGCGGTGGCCTGCTCGGCCGTGATCGGGCGCTCGAACTCGACGTTCACCGCCTCGGCGTGGCCGATGAAGACCGGCACGCGCACGGCGGTGGCCGTGAGCTTGATCTTGGGATCGAGCATCTTCTTGGTCTCGGCGACCATCTTCCACTCTTCCTTCGTGTAGCCGTCTTCCATGAACACATCGATGTGCGGGATGACGTTGAAGGCGATGCGCTTGGGGAACTTCTCGGCCTTGATCTCGCCGGCGGTGAAGACCGAACGGGTCTGCTGGAAGAGTTCGTCCATGGCGTCCTTGCCGGCCCCAGAGACCGACTGGTAGGTCGCCACCACCACGCGCTTGATCGTGGCCGCATCGTGCAGGGGCTTCAGCGCGACCACGAGCTGCGCCGTGGAGCAGTTCGGGTTGGCGATGATGTTGAGCTTCGAGAAGCCATGGATGGCCTCCGGATTCACCTCGGGCACGATCAGCGGCACGTCCTGGTGGTAGCGGAAGGCCGACGAGTTATCGATCACCACGCAACCAGATTGACCGATACGGGGCGACCACTCCTTCGAGGTCTCACCGCCGGCCGACATCAGGCAGATGTCGGTGTCGGAGAAGTCGTAGGAATCGAGTGCCTTCACCTTCAGGATCTTGTCGCCGAAGGAGACGTCCTGGCCGGCCGAGCGACGCGAGGCAATCGCCACCACCTCGTCCGCCGGAAAGGCGCGCTCGGACAGGATGTCCAGCATTTCGCGGCCCACATTGCCCGTGGCACCCACGACGGCGACCTTGTAACCCATTGCTCTTCACTCCGCTCTGCGCGGGCGCCAAGGCCGGTGCGACGCTCGCCGGTCTGGCGAGCCGCAGCGTCCGGGTCCGGCGCCGTTCTCAAGCCTCCCTGCCGTGCGCCGAGCCGCCCGTGGCAGCCGGCGGCCCGCCGGCCGCGAAGGTTCCGCGGCCCGATCCCGGTCCGCTCCGTCTGGGACCCGCCGCACCGCAGCATGAGTCGCCAAGCGCGGGAGCAAGACGCCTCGCTCCCGCTGCTGTCAAGGGTCGGGCGCCCCGATCATGCCACGAGGGCGGCCGGGGCAGCGCCGAGGGCGTCGCGGGCCTCCGCCAGGATGGCGTAGGATCGCTGCCGCGCGCCCTGGTCGTGAATCGCCGCCGCGACCATGATCTCGTCGGCGCCGGTCTCGCGGATCAGCGCGGCGAGTCCCTGCCGCACGGTCTCCGGCGAGCCGACGAGGCTGCGGGCCAGCATCCGTGAAGCCTGTGCCTTCTCGTGAGGAGCCCAATAAGTCTCGATGTCGTCGATCGGTGGGCGTAGCAGGCCACGCGTGCCGCGCACGAGGTTGGTGAACTGCTGCTGGGCCGAGCTGAACAACCGGCGCGCCGCAGCGTCGCTCTCGGCCGCCACGACGTTCACGCCGATCATCGCGTGTGGCCGGCTCAGCTGAGCCGAGGGTTGGAAGCGCTCGCGATAGATGGCGAGCGCGGGCAGCAACTGCTCCGGTGCGAAGTGCGAGGCGAACGCATAAGGCAGCCCCAGCATTGCGGCGAGCTGCGCGCCGTAGGTGCTCGAGCCGAGGATCCAGAGTGGCACCTTCAGTCCGGTTCCGGGCACCGCCTGCACCGCCTGTCCGGGCTGCGGATCGCCGAAGAGCGCTTGAAGCTCCAGCACATCCTGCGGGAAGGTATCGGCGGCGTCGGGCGAGCGCCGCAGGGCGCGCGTGGTACGTGGGTCGGTGCCAGGTGCACGTCCGAGGCCGAGATCGATCCGGCCGGGGAACAGGGTCTCCAGGGTGCCGAACTGCTCGGCGATGACCAGGGGGGCGTGGTTTGGCAGCATGATGCCGCCCGCGCCGACGCGGATCGTACGGGTGCCCGCCGCGACGTGCCCGATCACCACGGCCGTCGCCGCACTGGCGACGCCGATCATGTTGTGGTGCTCGGCCAGCCAAAAGCGACGATAGCCGTGATCTTCGGCGTGGCGAGCGAGATCAACGCTGTTGCGCAGGGCATCAGCAGGCGTCGCTCCCTCGGGTACGAAGGCGAGGTCGAGGACGGAAAGGGGGATCATGGAGTCCTTGTCTGTGTCGCGCGATGGTGCCCCGCGCTGAGAGATCGCGATCGGCAGGGCGCGCTGCAAGCCGGGGCCGGCATGTGCCAACCGCATGGGTCGACACCAACGATTCACCCTTTCGTCGGAAAGGCCGCATCCGCGGCGTTCTTGGAAACCCCGGTTTGCACGAGTGCGGAGCAGGGTGGGCTCCGGCGGCGCGCGGCCGCCGGAAACCCCGGAACGCGATGCGAACGGTTTTCGAACGAGACGGAATCGGCCCGGATGTGACGGCGACGAAGCGGATGCGCCTTCCGTGTCCGTCGGTCCGCCACCTCACGCAGATCATTGCAGCCGGTGCCGTGGTCGCGATCTTAAGTCTTGCGTCACGAGGTGGAGGACCCGACCCGTCCGCGCAGGCCATGGAGACACCGGCTGGGCCCGGCTTCGTGCCGTCCTCCGTCCAGACCGTCCGCCCCGCGATGCCTCTCGCCCTGTCGGCGCCCCGCTTCCGCCTCGACGACTTCGAAGCCATCGAGGCGCCGCGCGCGGAGGCGGCCCGCCTCAACCCGTCGAACGGTCGTCGGGAAGACCTGTTGGTCCAGGGCGGCTTCGACACGATCGAGGCGCCCTACCTGCGCCTGATCCTGACCGAGGCATCCGCGACCGAGTCTGGCCCCGGCCTGTTCGTCACCCTGGCCCGACGGGCCGCGGATGGCCAGGGTCTGGCCGTGATCCGGACCGGAGAGCGTGGCGCCATCGAGACGAAGTTCGGCCCCGTGGAGACCCTCGACCTCACCCTCGGCGGCGAGGGCAAGCGTAGCTGTACGGGCTTTGCCAGCCTGAACCCCGGCACGCTCCGTCTCGACGGTTGGCTCTGCGCCCCCCTCGGACAGGCGCCGGAGCCGCGCGCCATCACCTGTCTCCTCGACAGGGTCTCTCTACAGGGTCAAGCGTCCCCAGAGGTCGAGGCCGCCTTCGTGGGCTTCGATGCCCGGCGCGATCCGGGATGCGGGCCACGTTCCCCCGTCGTGCCCGGGTCGCCGCAGGAGATCGGAAACGAGACCGGATCAATCCCGGGCCGGACCACCCGGAAAAGTTGGGCCACACGAAAAAATGAGGCCAAACTGCGGCGATCGCACGAAGCGCGGCCATAATCCGGGAACCTCGGCCGGGCTGGCACGTCTTCCCTCCATACGAAGGCTTCAGTTTCTTAAGGAAGCCCGGCCTACAGTCCCACAGCTTCAACGAAGGTGCGTCATGCGCTCTGTCTCGATTGCCCTGATGGGCGCTCTCACTCTCGCAGCTGTCGGTGCGAACACCGCTGCCGAGGCCCAGGGGCGCTACGCGCCGGCCGGCTACCGCGTTAGCCAGCCGCTGCCGATCCGCATCCGCCCGCGCAGCTGGCTCGACGCGGGCAACGTGGTCGAGGCGAACAATGGCTCGGTCAGCAACCCGGCGACCAACCCGCAGTTCATTACGGCGAGCTACCTGAACTCTCCGCCCTACGGCCGGAACGACCGCTTCGGTGGCGGCATCTTGTCCGATCCGATCACCAACGGCCCGTTTATCGGCGCCCGGTCGAGCGCGATCCGCAACGTCGACTTCTCGGCCGTCGACGCGATCGACCCGACCTCCTACGTCTCGCGCGTCGGCAATCCCTACTAAGATCCGCCTATTTGGCTGGACATGCGACGGGCCCCTCTCGGGGCCCGTTTTCGTTCGTGCATCGTACGCGGGGAGACAGCGTCGCCGGTTCAGGCGGCCGCGTGCTTCAGCTCCCGAATGATGGCGTCGCCCATCTCGGCAGTGCTGATCGGCGTGGTACCCTCGGCGGCGATGTCCCGGGTCCGGGCTCCCGAAGCCAGGGTGCGGGTGACGGCCGAGTCCAGGAGGTCGGCGGCCTCACCCAGGCCGAAGGAATAGCGCAAGCACATGGCAAGCGAACCGATCATGGCGATCGGGTTCGCGTAGCCCTTGCCGGCGATGTCGGGGGCCGAGCCGTGGACCGGCTCGTAGAGGGCCTTGCGGCTGCCCTTGGCGTCGACGGCACCCAGCGATGCGGAGGGCAGCATGCCGAGGGAGCCGGTGAGCATCGCCGCCACGTCCGACAGCACATCGCCGAACAGGTTGTCGGTCACGAGGACGTCATACTGCTTCGGGCGGCGGACCAGCTGCATGGCGCAGTTGTCGGCAAGCACGTGCTCCAGGCTGACGTCGCTGTACTCGGCGTGGACTCGGGTCACCACCTCCTTCCAGAGGACGCCCGACTTCATGACGTTGTGCTTCTCGGCCGAGGCGACCCGGCCCGAGCGCTTCCGGGCGAGGTCGAAGGCCACGTGAGCGATCCGCTCGATCTCCGCCGTGGTGTAGACCTGGGTGTCGACGGCACGCTTCGTACCGTCCGGAAGAGTGGTGATCTCCTTCGGCTCGCCGAAATAGACGCCGCCCGTGAGTTCGCGCACGATCATGATGTCGAGGCCCTCGACCAGCTCGCGCTTCAGGGCGGAGGCGTCGGCGAGGGCCGGGTAGCAAATCGCCGGGCGCAGGTTGGCGAAGAGGCCGAGATCCTTCCGCAAGCGCAGGAGGCCCGCCTCGGGTCGGATCTCGTAAGCGACATCCGCCCATTTCGGTCCGCCCACCGCGCCGAGCAGGATCGCATCGGCGGCATCGGCCCGCGCCAGGGCCGCGTCGGTCAGCGGCTTCCCGTGGGCGTCGATGGCGCTGCCACCGACGAGGTCGCGCTCGATCTCGAAGCGGGCGAGACCCAGCGCGTCGAGGGCACCGATCACCTTCTCGACTTCTGCCATCACCTCGGGGCCGATGCCGTCGCCGGGGAGGAGGAGGAGCTTGTAGGAGGTCATGGGATCAACTCGCGATAGATGTTCGAAGGACGGGGGCGGTCAATCCGCCGTCGGATCAGGGGTCAGACCTTGCGCGCCACGGTGAATCGCGCCGCTTGGCGCAGGGTCTCGGCCTTGTCGCCCCAGGATGCCACGGCCTCCTCGCAGACGCCGACGAGGCGGTCGCATTCGGCACGGGCGCCGTCGAGGCCGAGGCGGTCGACGAGGGTCGCCTTTCCGGCGTCCTTGTCCTTGCCGGTGGCCTTACCCATGGCTTCCGACGAAGCCTCGCGGTCGAGGATGTCGTCGGCGATCTGGAAGGCCTGGCCCAGGGCGTGGCCGTAGCGCAGCAGCGCCTTGCGCTGGTCCGGCGTCGCGCCGCCGACGATCGCACCGGCTTCCACCGAGAAGGCCAGGATCGCGCCGGTCTTCATCGCCTGGAGCTGCAGCGTGTCGTCGACGTCGAGGGAGACGGGGCCGAAGCGACCTTCCGCCCCGAGGTCGAGAAGCTGGCCGCCGACCATACCGCCGAGACCCGAGGCCTTCGCGAGGCCGAGCACGAGATCGGCGCGCACGGCAGGGTCGGGCTGCCAGGCGGCGTCGGCCAGAATCTCGAAGGCAAGCGTCTGGAGGGCATCGCCCACCAGGATCGCGGTGGCCTCGTCATAGGCCTTGTGCACGGTGGGCTTGCCGCGGCGCATGTCGTCGTCGTCCATGGCAGGCATGTCGTCGTGGACGAGGGAGTAGCAGTGCACCAGCTCGATGCCCGAGCCGGCCGCGAGGGCTCCGGTCTCGGAACCACCCAGCATCCGGGCGGTCTCGATGGCGAGGAACGGACGCAGGCGCTTGCCGCCGCCGAGCACGGCGTGGCGCATCGCTTCCATCAGGCGCACCGGGCGGGTGATCTCGCCGGCTTGCGTCTCCGGGGTGAGTCGCTCGGCGAGGTAGGCCTCGACCGTGTCCGCGACCGTGGCAAGCCTGTGGGAAAACGCGTCGACCGGGGCATCCGCCTTGACCGAAGCGTGGGATCCTTGCGTTGAGGTCATGTTCGGTCGGGCCTTCGGTCAGACGGTGTCGTGTCGTGGGCGGGGGAGGTTCGAATTCAGGATCGGGAGGAGAGCGACGAGCAGCCGTTGCGGCAGGTTTCGGCGCGTCCGCTGGCGATGCGCGAGGCATCCGGCAGGAAACGGGCGAGAGGCTTGCGACGGATCGTCAACCTCATTCTGCTCCTCCCCGTCATCGGCCTCGTCCTCTTATTGTCGCTCGCGCTCGTCTATAGTGCGCTGACCCCGCCCTCAACCCTGATGCTCGGACGATGGTTGACGCTGCAATCCGTCGACCGCCAGGCGGTGGGGCTCGACGCGATCTCACCCTATCTCGTCCAGGCGGTCATCGCCTCGGAGGACCAGCGCTACTGCCTGCACAACGGTGTGGATTGGGGTGCCCTGCGGGAGGTCGTCGACGACGAGGAGGGTCCCAGCCGCGGCGCCTCGACGATTTCGATGCAGACGGTGAAGAACGTCTTCCTGTGGCCGGGCCGCTCGGTGATCCGCAAGGCTCTCGAGATACCTCTGGCCGTGGTGGCCGACACCCTGTGGGGCAAGCCGCGCACCCTGGAGATCTATCTCAACATCGCCGAGTGGGGGGAGGGGGTGTTCGGGGCCGAAGCCGCCGCCCGGCGCTGGTTCGGCAAGCCAGCCCGCGCCCTGACCCGCGGGGAGGCGGCGCTCCTGGCCGCTGTGCTGCCGAACCCGATCCTGCGCAATCCGGCCTTGCCGTCACGCGGCGTCCGGGCTCAGGCCGCCCGGATCCAGGCGCGGATGAATGGCGTGTCGGGGCTCATGGGCTGCCTCAAGCGGTAGCCCGGGGCCACGGGATCGGCTACCTGCCGCCCCAGACCCTCGTCGCGGTGCTGATCCGCGACCACGATGTGCCCCTGCGCGGCCCCACGGGCGAAAGACGGACGATGACCCAGCCGACCTTCGAACTCACTCTCGAGCGCATCGCGCTGATTCGCCGAATGGTGGTGGCCTGGAACCCCGAGGGTGTGGGGGCGCCCATCGTCCATCCCGACGCGCCCTACGGCAGCACGGATCGCGACGGCGACATCTTCAACGTCACCGGCGACGACGACGGGGCCGACGAGGAGCATCGGGCCCTGGGCGATGCGCTCGCGGTGTTCACCACCAACGCCGTCCTCAAGCCAGGGCGCTACGCCTATCACAACACCCTGGCAAAGCTCGCCTCCGACGATGTCGGCGACGTCTTTCGCGATGCGGCCACCGGCGAGACGCCCGAGCACGTCACCTTCGACGTCACGGCTGAGCAGGTCGCCCGCGTCAAGGCCCTGACGATCCGCTGGGACGCCGCCCGCGACGTGCCGGCGGTCGACACCGAGGCGCCCTACGGCCCGGGCATCGACCTGCCGAGCGAGCACCGCGAGATGCAGCCGGTGCTCCAGATCTTCCTGCGCTACGCCGATCTCGGCCCGGGCGACTTCAGCCGCACGGCATCGGGCTGGCAGCCGGCTTAGAGGTCTCGAACGACGCAGGAGGCGAACGGATCGGTTCGCAGGAACGTTGGCCTCGGAGAACAAGCCGAGGATGATGACGGATGCTGCAACGCTGGCCGAGCCGGATCTGGGTCGTCCGACACGGCGAGAGTGCGGGCAACGTCGCGCGCGATGCAGCCCATGAGGCCGGGCTGGAGCGCATCGACATCGCTGAGCGCGACGTCGACGTTCCGCTGAGTGATCGCGGCCGTCAGCAGGCCGACGCGCTCGGGCGCTGGTTTTCCGAGATGCCGGACGGGGAGCGCCCGAACGTGGTGCTCACCTCGCCCTACCTCCGGGCGCAGCAGACCGTTGCGGGCATTCGCCGGGCCGGCGGCATCGCGTCGGACGCGCTCGACGACGTGGTCGACGAGCGACTGCGCGAGAAGGAGCTCGGTCTGCTCGACCGGCTCACCCGAACCGGCATCGAGGCGCTTCATCCGGAACAGGCCGAATTGCGGGCCCGCCTCGGAAAATTCTACTATCGTCCGACCTGCGGCGAGAGCTGGTGCGACGTGATCCTGCGCCTGCGCGGCGCTATGGATACGATCTCCCTGCATCATGGCGAGAAGCGCGTCCTGATCGTCGCCCATCAGGTCGTGGTGCTCTGTCTGCGCTACCTCATCGAAAATCTCACCGAGGCCGAGATCCTGGGCATCGACGCCGAGGGTGATGTGCTGAACTGCTCCGTCACCGAATACGGCTTCCGAGCCGAGGCCGGGTCCACCGGGCGGCTCCTCCTCGAACGCTACAACTTCGTCGCCCCGGTGCAGCGGGCCGGCGCCCCCGTCACCGCCGAACCCTCGCTGACGGGAGACGTGCGATGACCGGGACCGAACTCGACGCGGCCTGCCTGCGGGCCCGTCCGCTTCCGACCCCGGAGGCTGGAAGCAAGGACGACCGCGGCAGCGTTCTCGTCCTGGGTGGCTGCGCCGAGGTGCCGGGCGCTGTCTTCCTCGCCGGCGTCGCGGCCCTGCGGGCCGGTGCGGGCAAGCTGAAGATCGCCTCGGTACGAAGCGTCGCCGTGGCGATGGCCCTGGCCGTGCCCGAGGCCATGGTGATCGGCCTCCCGGAGACCGACGCGGGCGAGATCGAGGCGGAGGCTGCGGCCCCCCGTATCGCCGGGGCGGCGCAGCGCTGCGACGCGGTGCTGCTCGGGCCCGGCATGAACACCTGCGACATCACGACGACCCTGGTCCGGACGCTGCTCGCAGAGCAGAACGAGACCGCCTACGTCCTCGATGCCGGCGCGATCTGCGGCCTGTCTCCCCATGCCGCGACGGTGCGCGCCCTTCAAGCCCCGCCGGTGCTGACACCGCATGCGGGCGAGATGGCGCAACTCCTCGATTGGGATCGCGAGGCGGTCGAGGCCGAACCCCTGAAGGCGGCTCTGCGCGCTGCCGAGCTGCTGCGGGCCGTGGTCATCATGAAGGGGGCTGAGAGCTGGATCGTCGCCCCCGACGGTGCGCACTGGCACTACGACGGCGGCGGCGTCGGTCTCGCGACTTCCGGCTCCGGCGACGCCCTCGCGGGACTCATCACGGGCATCCTTGCGCGGGGCGCCGATCCGCTGACGGCCGCCCTCTGGGGGGTCTACCTCCACGGTGAGGCAGGCGCCCGCCTCGCGAAATCGGTCGGGCCCGTAGGGTTTCTCGCCCGGGAGATCTCGGGCGAGGTGCCGCAGATCCTCCGGGAGTTCTCCGCAACACCGTCGCTCTAGCTGGGTCCCTGGGGGAGGGGGACCCGGCCCGGTTCGCCTCAGGCGCCGAGCTTCTTCTTGCGCTGGGCAAGCGTGCGCAGGCGCAGGGCGTTGAGCTTGATGAAGCCGGCCGCGTCGCGGTGATCGTAGGCCACGGCGCCCTCCTCGAAGGTCACGAGGTCCTGGTCGTAGAGGGAATTCGGGCTGGTGCGACCGATGACGTGGACGCCGCCCTTGTAGAGCTTCAACCGGACTTCGCCGGTGACCATCTCCTGGCTCTTGTCGATCAGGGCTTGCAGCATCTCGCGCTCGGGCGAGAACCAGAAGCCGTTGTAGATCAGCTCCGCGTATTGCGGCATCAGCTGGTCCTTGAGGTGTGCGGCACCCCGGTCCAGCGTGATCGACTCGATGGCGCGGTGGGCGGGGAGCAGGATGGTGCCGCCCGGCGTCTCGTACATGCCGCGGCTCTTCATGCCGACGAAGCGGTTCTCGACGAGGTCGAGGCGGCCGATGCCGTTGTCGTGGCCGAGCTGGTTGAGCTTGGCGAGGAGGCTCGCGGGCGACAGCCGCGCGCCGTCGATGGAGACCGCGTCTCCCTTCTCGAAGCCGATGGTGATCACGGTCGGCGTATCCGGCGCCTCCTCGGGCGACCGGGTGCGCGAGTAGACGTAATCCGGCACCTCGTCGGCGGGATCCTCCAGCACCTTGCCCTCCGAGGAGGCGTGCAGGAGGTTGGCATCCACCGAGAACGGGCTCTCGCCGCGCTTGTCCTTGGAAATCGGGATCTGGTGCTGCTCGGCGAAGGCGATCAGCTGCTCGCGGCTCTTCAAATCCCACTCGCGCCAGGGGGCGATGACCGTGACGTCGGGCTTCAGGGCATAGTAGCCGAGCTCGAACCGAACCTGATCGTTGCCCTTGCCGGTGGCACCGTGACAGACCGCGTCCGCCCCGAGCCTCTCGGCGATCTCGATCTGCTTCTTGGCGATGAGCGGCCGGGCGATGGAGGTGCCGAGAAGATAGACGCCCTCGTACTGGGCATTCGCCCGGAACATCGGGAAAACGTAGTCGCGTACGAATTCCTCGCGCAGATCCTCGATGAAGATGTTCTCGGGCTTGATGCCGAGCAGTTCGGCCTTCTTGCGGGCCGGCTCGAGCTCCTCGCCCTGGCCGAGATCGGCCGTGAAGGTGATGACTTCGCAGCCATAGGTGGTCTGCAGCCACTTCAGGATGATCGAGGTGTCGAGGCCGCCCGAATAGGCGAGCACGACCTTGTTGACGGGCTTCGGGTTCGCGTCGGTCATGGGCTCGCTTCCGGTTCGGGCGTCGTGTGCGTCGGCGTTTCGCGCCTCCGCGTCGTGATTGCGGCGGCTTATCAGCGGAGCGCGGGGCCGTGCAACCGCTGTGCCGTCCGACGCGTTCGCTCGGCGTGGCCGTGGTCGTGAACCGCCTTGTCGCGAGCCTGCAGGCGGGCGACACTCACGACCATTCTCGATCCCGGAGATTCGACGCATGCCGCGCAGGCCGACCCTCGAATTCTGGTACGAGTTCGCATCGACCTATTCCTACCTCTCGGCCATGCGGATCGAGGCCCTGGCAGAAGCGGCCGATGTCGAGATCCGCTGGCGTCCGTTCCTGGTCGGGCCCATCTTCGCCGCGCAGGGCTGGAATTCCTCGCCGTTCAACCTCTACGCCGCCAAGGGGCGTCACATGTGGCGGGACGTCGAGCGCGAGGCGGCGCGCCTCGGCCTGCCGTCGCTGAAGCGCCCGGATCCCTTCCCGCAGAACAGCCTGAGCGCCACCCGCGCGGCGACCTACGGCATGGACCACGACTGGCTCGTGCCCTTCTCGAAGGCGGTCTACGAGGCCGAGTTCGGGCGCGGCCAGTCGATCGCCGAGCCGCCTGCCGTGGTGTCGATCCTCAACGGCCTCGGTCTCGACGGAACCATCATCCTGAAGCAGGCTGCGGCGGAGACCAACAAGGGGCGGCTGCGCGTCAACGGCGAGGAGGCGCGCTCTCGCGGGATCTTCGGCGCACCGACCTTCCTGACCAATGACGGCGAATTGTTCTGGGGCAACGACCGCCTGGAACAGGCCCTCGCCTGGGCGGCGGGGGACCGGCCCGGCGCGATGCGCTGAGGCCGACCGGCGGGGCGGCGCTGGCGGTCGGGCACCGGTGGGTCTAGAAGCCGGGCGGTTTTCCGCACGCTTTCCCGATCCCCCGCTACCAGGGCCGCCCCATGAGCTTCGCGTTACCGAGCCTCGACCGCCGGCGATTCCTCCTCGCCTCCACCGGCTTCGCTGCCGGCCTTGCGATTTCCGGGGAGAGTTCGGCTCAGGGCTATGGCCAGGCGTTCAAGGTGGACAACGATGAGGGACGCCCGGTCGCGAACATGCGCCTGCCCGGCGAGATCGTCGGTGAGATCCCGGCCCTGCGCGGCCTGACCTATGTCGGATCGGCCGAGGCCGAGACGACCCTGTACGAGTTCTTCGACTACAATTGCCCTTATTGCCGGAAGGCGGCAGCCGACATGGTCTCCCTCAGCGAGAGCGACCCGTCGCTGCGAATCGGTCTGATCAACAATCCCATTCTCGCGGTACAATCGGCCCAGGCCGCCAAGGTCGCCCTGGCAATCCAGCGCAAGCTCGGATCGGCCGCCGCCTGGACCCTCTATCGGACGCTGCTGGCCAAGCCCGGCAAGATCGACGGGCCCGGCGCCCTCCAGGCCGCCGCCAAGCTCGGTGTGCCCGCCGCCGAGATCGAGAGCATCGCCGACAGCGAGGAGGTGCGCCTCGCCCTCAAGGCCCAGATGCGCATGGCCGCGGATCTGGGCCTCACCGCGACCCCCTCCTACGTTCTGGGCAATACGGGCCTTCTCGGCCATCCCGGCCCAAAGGCGCTGGCCCGGATGGTCGCCGCGACCCGGCGCTGCGACCGCATCGCCTGCTGAGGCGGCCTCACCTTCGCCACCGTTTGTCCGCATCGGAACAGGGTTCGGCATCTCGCGTTGCACAACGCTCCGGCACAAGTGCCCTCGTCTTGCGCCCCCCGGACACGCATGCTAGGCCCTCGCCGCGCCGGAAGGGCGGGCTTTTCATGGCTCGCGCAGACCGGCACGTTCCCAATCCTGACGGTTTCAGAGCCCGCGCCGAACACGGCGCGACGCGGCCGGAGCCCTCAGGCAGGATTGAAGAGAGAGCGGCGCGTGGCGCAGAACGGTTCCGAGGCGGGTTCCCCGGTTGCAGGCGTAGCGGCACGCTACGCGTCGGCCTTGTTCGAGCTGGCGCGCGACGAGCGCGACATCGATGGCGTGGCGGCGAGCCTCGACCAGTTCGGTGCGATGCTCAACGAGAGTGCCGACCTGCGCCGCTTCGTGCGCAGCCCGGTCTTCACGGGTGCCGAACAGGAAGCCGCCATCGTCGCGCTTCTGGAAAAGTCCGGCATTGGTGGCATCGGCGGCAACTTCATCCGTCTCGCAGCCGCCAACCGTCGTCTGTTCGCACTCCCCGACATGATCCGTGCCTTCCGCACCCTGGTGCGCGAATCGAAGGGCATCGTCCGCGCCGAGGTGACCGTCGCCGAGCGTCCGTCCGACGCCGTCGTCGAGGAGATCAAGGCCTCCCTGCGCGACGTGGCGCGCTCCGAGATCGACCTCGATCTCAAGATCGATCCCAGCCTGATCGGCGGCCTCGTGGTCAAGATCGGCAGCCGCATGGTGGACGCATCCCTGCGCACCAAGCTCAACGGAATTCGCCTCGCGATGCGGGAAGCCCGGTAAGGGCCTTCGAGGCCCGACCGCTTCCCGTTCCCAACCCCATTCATTCAATCCAAGACAAGAGGCCCGACGATGGACATCCGCGCCGCCGAGATCTCCGCGATCCTGAAGGATCAGATCAAGAATTTCGGCCAGGAAGCCGAAGTCACCGAGGTTGGTCAGGTTCTGTCCGTCGGTGACGGCATCGCCCGCGCCTACGGCCTCGACAGCGTCCAGGCCGGCGAGATGGTCGAGTTCGAGTCGGGCGTGCGCGGCATGGCCCTGAACCTCGAGCAGGACAACGTCGGCATCGTGATCTTCGGATCCGACCGCGACATCAAGGAAGGCCAGACCGTCAAGCGCACCGGCGCGATCGTGGACGTGCCGGTCGGCAAGGCGCTGCTCGGCCGCGTCGTCGACGCGCTCGGCAACCCGATCGACGGCAAGGGTCCCATCGCCACCACCGAGCGTCGCCGCGTCGACGTGAAGGCCCCCGGCATCATCCCGCGCAAGTCCGTGCACGAGCCGATGGCCACCGGCCTCAAGGCCATCGACGCCCTGATCCCCGTCGGCCGCGGACAGCGCGAGTTGATCATCGGCGATCGCCAGACCGGCAAGACCGCCATCGCCCTGGACACGATCCTGAACCAGAAGCCGGCCCATGCCGGCACCGACGAGAACGCCAAGCTCTACTGCGTCTACGTCGCCATCGGCCAGAAGCGCTCCACCGTCGCGCAGTTCGTGAAGTCGCTCGAGGACAACGGTGCGCTCGAGTACTCGATCGTCATCGCCGCCACCGCCTCGGACGCCGCGCCGATGCAGTTCATCGCGCCCTTCGCCGGCTGCGCCATGGGCGAGTACTTCCGCGACAACGGCATGCACGCCGTGATCGTGTACGACGATCTCTCCAAGCAGGCCGTCGCCTACCGCCAGATGTCGCTGCTGCTGCGCCGCCCGCCGGGCCGCGAGGCCTACCCGGGGGACGTGTTCTACCTGCACTCGCGCCTGCTCGAGCGCGCCGCCAAGATGGGTGACGCCGCCGGCAACGGCTCGCTGACCGCGCTCCCGGTCATCGAGACCCAGGCCAACGACGTCTCGGCCTACATCCCCACCAACGTGATCTCGATCACGGACGGTCAGATCTTCCTTGAGACCGACCTGTTCTACCAGGGCATCCGCCCGGCGGTGAACGTCGGCCTCTCGGTCTCCCGCGTCGGCTCCTCGGCCCAGACGAAGGCGATGAAGAAGGTCGCCGGCAAGATCAAGGGCGAGCTCGCGCAGTACCGCGAGATGGCGGCCTTCGCGCAGTTCGGCTCGGATCTCGACGCCTCGACCCAGAAGCTCCTGAACCGCGGTTCGCGCCTGACCGAGCTCCTGAAGCAGCCGCAGTTCTCGCCGCTGAAGATGGAAGAGCAGGTGGCGGTGATCTACGCCGGCGTGAACGGCTACCTCGACAGCCTCCCGCTGAACAAGGTTCGTCCCTTCGAGGACGCCCTGCTCTCGGCCCTGCGCACCAAGCATGCCGACCTGCTCACCAAGATCCGCGACTCGAAGGACCTGTCGGACGACAGCGCCAAGACGCTGAAGGGCGTCGTCGAGAGCGTCGCCAAGTCGCTCGCCTAAGACGCGGCATCGACAACGAAACCGGTCGCCCGCGGGCGACCGGATCTTGAGCGAGCGCAGGCGCCCGGGTCGTCCGGGCGCCTCGCCTTGAGCGGCAGCGGATGGATCTGGAAGTCACCCCATGGCGAGTTTGAAGGATCTGCGGAACCGCATCACCTCGGTGAAGGGCACGCAGAAGATCACCAAGGCGATGCAGATGGTCGCCGCCGCCAAGCTGCGGCGCGCCCAGATGGCCGCCGAGAGCGCGCGTCCCTACGCCGAGAAGATGTCCCAGGTGCTCGGGAATCTCGCGGCGAACCTCGTCGGCGGCGTGCAGGGCCCCCGGCTCCTCTCCGGTACCGGCTCGGAGAAGACCCACCTGCTCATCGTCTGCACCGCGGATCGTGGCCTCTGCGGCGGCTTCAACTCCTCGATCGCCCGCCTCGCCCGTGACCATGCCCGCCGGCTGATCGCCGAGGGCAAGACGGTGAAGATGATCACCGTCGGCAAGAAAGGCTACGACCTTCTCCGTCGTCAGTTCCGCGACGAGATCATCGAGAACCGCGACCTGCGCGGCAACAAGGCGGTCGACTACGAGTTCGCCGCCGAGATCGCCGACAGCATCATCGCCCGCTTCGATGCCGGAGAGTTCGATGTCGCGACCTTGTTCTACTCGCGCTTCCGCTCCGTGATCTCACAGATCCCGACGGCACAGAAGCTCATCCCGGCCGAGCTGCCGGCAACCGGCGCCACCGCCCCCGACGCGGCCCTCCAGTTCGAGCCGAGCGAGGAGGCGATCCTCGACACGCTGCTGCCGCGCAACCTCACCGTCCAGGTGTTCCGTGCGCTCCTGGAGAATGCAGCCTCCGAGCAGGGCGCCCGCACCGGCGCCATGGACTCCGCCACGCGCAACGCCGGCGAAATGATCAAGAAGCAGACGCAGATCTACAACCGGACGCGTCAAGCCATGATCACCAAGGAACTCATCGAGATCATCTCGGGCGCCGAAGCGCTCTAAGCGCAGACGACGCCCTGACCGCAACGCATCCAAAGGACCCGTAACATGGCGAACACCGCGATCCCCGGCGCCGGCTCGAGCAAGGTCGGCAAGATCACCCAGGTCATCGGCCCCGTGGTCGACGTTCACTTCGACGGCCACCTGCCCGAGATCCTGAACGCCCTGGAGACCAAGAACAACGGCAGCCGCCTGGTGCTCGAAGTCGCCATGCAGCTCGGCGAGAGCACCGTGCGCTGCATCGCCATGGACACCTCGGAAGGCCTGGTCCGCGGCCAGGAGGTCACCGACACCGGCGAGGCCATCAAGGTCCCGGTCGGTTTCAACACCCTCGGCCGCATCATGAACGTCATCGGCGAGCCGATCGACGAGGCCGGCCCGATCCAGTCGGACACCCTGCGCGCCATCCACCAGCCGGCGCCTGCCTATTCCGAGCAGTCGACCGAGTCTCAGATCCTCGTCACGGGCATCAAGGTGGTCGACCTCCTCGCCCCCTACGCCAAGGGCGGCAAGATCGGCCTGTTCGGCGGCGCCGGCGTCGGCAAGACCGTGCTGATCATGGAGCTCATCAACAACATCGCCAAGGTGCACTCCGGCTACTCGGTGTTCGCCGGCGTCGGTGAGCGCACCCGCGAGGGCAACGATCTGTACCACGAGATGATCGAGTCCAAGGTGAACATGGATCCCAAGGAGCACAACGGCTCGGCGGAAGGCTCCAAGTGCGCGCTGGTCTACGGCCAGATGAACGAGTCCCCCGGCGCCCGCTCGCGCGTCGCGCTCACCGGCCTGACCATCGCCGAGGACTTCCGCGACCAGGGCCAGGACGTGCTGTTCTTCGTGGACAACATCTTCCGCTTCACCCAGGCCGGCTCGGAAGTGTCGGCGCTTCTCGGCCGCATCCCGTCGGCGGTGGGCTACCAGCCGACCCTGGCCACGGACATGGGCGCCCTTCAGGAGCGCATCACCACCACAACGAAGGGTTCGATCACCTCGGTGCAGGCCATCTACGTGCCGGCCGACGATCTGACCGATCCGGCGCCCGCCGCCTCGTTCGCCCACCTCGACGCCACGACCGTGCTGTCGCGCTCGATCGCCGAGAAGGGCATCTACCCGGCCGTGGATCCGCTGGACTCCACCTCGCGCATGCTCAACCCCGCCGTCCTCGGCGAGGAGCACTACGAGGTCGCCCGTAAGGTCCAGCAGACCCTGCAGCGCTACAAGGCCCTGCAGGACATCATCGCGATCCTGGGCATGGACGAGCTCTCGGAAGAGGACAAGCTCACCGTCGCCCGCGCCCGCAAGATCGAGCGCTTCTTCTCGCAGCCCTTCTCGGTGGCTGAGATCTTCACCGGCTCGCCGGGCATCCAGGTTCCGCTGGCCGACACGATCAAGGGCTTCAAGGGCCTCGTGAACGGCGAGTACGACGACCTGCCGGAGGCGGCGTTCTACATGGTCGGTACGATCGAGGACGCCAAGGAAAAGGCGAAGAAGATCGCCGCGGCGGCCTGAGGTCTTGAACGCGAAAGTCGTTCTCCTCCTCGTCGGTCTCGTGGTCGGCGGTCTCACCGGGTATCTCACCCGGCCCGAGGCCGCCGAGATCAAGATCGGGTCGTTCAGCCTGGAGGTTCAGGGGGATTCGCCGGCGGGAACCCGTGGCGGCTCCCTGACCACGGGTCAGCTGCAGCACATCGGCATCTTCGCCGTCATCGGCGCGGTGCTGGGCCTCGGGATCGGCTTCGTCGCCGATCGCCGCAGGGCCTGACGACGAACTCGACGGCGCGCGCCTTCGCGGCACGGCGCGCCGTCACTCCGCACAGACAACCCGAGCCGGGATCCTCGACCTCATGGCCACCTTCCAGTTCGATTTCGTCGGTCCCGAGCGGACGGTGTATTCCGGCCAGATCGAAGCCGTGCAGCTGCCCGGCATCGAGGGCGAGATGACCGTGCTCCCCGGCCACGCCCCCGTGCTCACCGCCCTCAAGGTCGGCGTCATCGTGATCAACGAGGCCGGCCATACCGGCAAGCGCGTCCTGGTCCGCGGCGGCTTTGCCGATATCGGCCCGACCTCCGTCACCGTCATCGCCGAGCGCGCGAACCCCTTCGAGGAAATCTCCCCGGAGTCCCTGGATCGCGACATCGAGGCGGTCGAGCTTCTGCGCGACGCCACCGAGGACTTCGCCAAGAAGGACGAGCTCACCGGCCAGATCGTCCAGCTCCGCGACGCGAAGGTCGCACTCAACTTCTAAGGCCTTCCGGTTCGTCAGGCTCATCTTGAGCCAGACGGACCTCTAAGTCCTTTCTTGACGTTTGTCTTTCCGGGATAACCGGCTCCCACTTATCCCTGACAAACTCTCGGTTTCGAGACCTCACCCGGCCGCGTGCTCGAGCAAAGCCTCGCGCGCGGCCGCATCGTCCGGGCAGCCCAGATCCAGCCAACGGGCCCGGGCGAGAGCGAGCCGCCGACCGATCTCAGGACCCGGCGGAACCCCCCGCGCCACGAGATCGGCGCCCCCGAGGGGAAATTTCGGCGCGGCGATGCGGCCACCGGCCAGCTCGGCCAGATAGTCTTCCGCCTCAGGCGAAAGGGCCGGCATCTTTTCGCCCTGGGTGGTCGTCCGCGCGAGGGCGAAGCCAAGGCGATCGTGAGCGGCGGCCAGTCTCCGGATCTCCGTAGCGTCGATGATGGCCCGTCCATGCAGAGCGCCGAGGGCCCGGCCATAGGCCGCGAGGGCGGCGGTTTCCGTCTTCGAGAGCCGTAATCTGATCTCCAACCGCGCGACATCGGCATCGGACCAGATCGCCAGCGCTGCCAGCCGGTCGATCGCGGACGCCTCCAAGCCCTTCGCGAGGGCCCGGGCGAAGCGCCCGCGATCCCCGAATCCGCCGATCAGCCGCATCAGCAGCCCGGTCTCGCTCAAGATCGCGACGGCCGCCGCGGCGCCCGGCGCCAGCAGCAGCTTGAGGAGTTCCGCCCGGATGCGCTCGCGCGAGAGTCCGTCCAGGGCATCGCGGGCGGCGATGCAGGCCGACAATCCCTCCGGGTCGGGGAGGCCGACCCCGTAGCGGGCATGAAACCGGAAGAACCGCAGGATGCGCAGGGCATCCTCGCGAATGCGGGTCCGGGCCTCTCCGATGAAGCGGACGCGTCCCGCCCGCAGGTCGTCGACCCCGCCCGTCGTGTCGTGGAGGCTGCCGTCGGGCGTGAGCGAGAGCGCGTTGATGGTGAAATCCCGGCGCTGCGCGTCGCGGGCGAAATCACGCCCGAACCGCACCACGGCATGGCGCCCGTCGGTTTCGACATCCTCCCGCAGGGTCGTGACCTCGAAGGTGGCTTCGCCGGCGAGCAGCGTGATCGTGCCGTGCTCGATCCCGGTCGGGATGGCCCGCAGACCGGCGTCCGCGGCGCGGACGATCACGGCCTGCGGCAGCAGCGTGGTGGTCAGGTCGATGTCGTCGCCGGAGCGCCCGAGCAGAGCGTCGCGGACGCAGCCGCCGACGAGGCGGGTCGCTTCGCCCTCCGCGGACAGGGCGGCGAGCACGCGACGAACCCCCGGTCGGTCGAGGAGATGGCCGAGGCCCGCCTCGTCGAGGACGTGTCCGCTCACTGGAACCGTCCGGGCACGACCTGGCCGTTCTCCAGGTGGGGCGGCACGTAGCCGCCGCGATGGCGCTCGCTGAAGAGACCCGTCGCCACCAGGGAGAGGATGACGAGCACCACGCCCGCCAGGGTCAGGCGGAAGGCCTGCCCGTCCCAGTGCACGCCGTGGTCTGGCCGGCGTCCGCGGATCGCCAGGTAGAGCGCGTAGAGCAGGAACGGCGAGAGGAAGATCAGGAGTTCTTCGAGGACGCGGCGGATCATTGAGTGTCTCGAATGGCGAAGGGGCGGACGCTGCCTCAGGGGAAGAGGCGTTCCTGCAGGTTGTTGACGATCCCGGCGGTGACGCCCCAGATCCGGAACTCGCCGTAGGTGATGTCGTAGTAGCGCCGCTGACGACCGCGCCAGACCGCGCTCTCGATGCGACGCTGGGCCGGGTCGAGGAGGTGACTCAGCGGAACCTCGAAGGTTGCGGCGACCTCGTCGGGGTTCAGGGACAGCTCCGCCTCCGGGTCGACGAGGCCGAGCACGGGCAGAACCAGGAAGCCCGTGGCGGAGAGATAGGGATCGAGGTAGCCGAGCACACGGATCGCTTCGGCAGGAAGCCCGACTTCCTCGCGCGCCTCCCGCAGGGCGGCGTCGGCCGGGCTCGGATCCTCGGCGTCGATCTTGCCCCCCGGAAACGCGATCTGCCCGGAATGGTCGCGCAGATGCGCGGCCCGGACGGTGAACAGCAGGTGAGGACCGTCGGCCC
The DNA here is from genome assembly GCF_001423085.1 of Methylobacterium sp. Leaf125. Lineage (GTDB taxonomy): Bacteria > Pseudomonadota > Alphaproteobacteria > Rhizobiales > Beijerinckiaceae > Methylobacterium. The sequence continues at coordinate 1,210,628 of NZ_LMNU01000001.1, forward strand.
GGGGCAGCACGGGCACGAGCACCGCCGCGCGCCGGTGCGGACGCTCCGGCACCACTGCCGTATCCGCGCCGTCGAGGTCGTGGTCACCCCGCGGATTCGCCGTCGGAGCGCCATCGCCCGGCGGCTCCACGGACAGATACTCGGCGGCCCGGGCGACGAGGTCCGCCAGCGCAGCGTCCTGCCTCATGCGCTCTCGGCGGGCGCGATGCGGTGAAAGGCGCCGCCGGCCGTGACGCCGAGCCAGCCGTCCTGCTCCTCTGCCAGGGCGAGGAGATCGTAGGTCAGCGCCCGGGTCAGCAGCGCCCAGAGATCGCGGCGGACGTGGACGTAGGGGCGCAGGCCGCCGCCGGCATCCTGTTCGAAGCGCAGGGCATGGTCGGCATCCACCGGCACGAGGTCGTCGACATTGGTGCGGAAGGCGAGGCGCCGCAACGGACCGTCGCCCTCGGCCGCCATCTCCACGGCGACGAAGGGGGCATCCTCGACCGTGATGCCGACGCTCTCCACGGGCGTGACCAGCACGTAGCCGCCATCGGGCTCACGCCGGAGGATCGAGGCGAAGAGCTTGACCAGCGCCGGGCGGCGGATCGGCGCGCCGTCGTGGTGCCAGGTCCCATCCGCGGCGATCCGCATGTCGATCGCTCCGCAGAAGGGCGGATTCCAGCGCTCCACCGGCGGCGGGCCGCGGCGCGCCGCATCGCCGAGGGCGGCGCTGAGGCGGTCGATCGTCGGATCGGCGGCGGGCGGGGCTGGGTCAGTCATGCGATCACAAGATAGCGCATCCGGCTGACGGGGGAACGGCGGCGCGACGTTCTCACCAGATGGCTCGGCATCCGCCCTCGCAGGCCTGAACCCTGCGTCGTCGCGCCGACCTTGCCAGCGTGCCGCAAAGGGCGCCACACTCCCGAACAGACGGCCGACGCTCGGCCCGCCCTTTGATGGCGCATTCCCACCGCGTGTGGCCCTTGCCGGCCGACGCGGAGAAGCCAGGACCGATACGCATGATTCAGGGCTCCCAGCCGGCCACCACCCTCGATGACGGCATCGTCGCCACGGCGGAAGCCTGTCTCGGTTCGGTCGGACAGGCCCGCGAGGCGATCCACAAGGTCATCTTCGGCCAGGAGCAGGTCGTCGACCTCGCCCTGGTGACGATCCTGGCCGGCGGCCACGGTTTGCTGGTCGGCCTTCCCGGCCTTGCCAAGACCAAGCTGGTCGAGACCCTCGGTACCGTTCTCGGCCTCGATGCCCGCCGCGTACAGTTCACACCGGACCTGATGCCGTCCGACATCCTGGGCACCGAGATCCTGGACGAGGACGCGGATCGCCATCGCTCCTTCCGCTTCGTCAAGGGCCCGGTCTTCACCCAGCTGCTCATGGCGGACGAGATCAACCGCGCCAGCCCGCGCACCCAGTCTGCCCTGCTGCAGGCCATGCAGGAGAACTTCGTGTCGGTGGCGGGCGAGCGCCATGACCTGCCGCGCCCCTTCCACGTGCTGGCGACTCAGAACCCGATCGAGCAGGAGGGTACCTATCCGCTGCCCGAGGCCCAGCTCGATCGCTTCCTCCTGGAGATCGACGTTGGCTATCCCGACCGCGCTGCCGAGCGCCGCATCCTGATCGAGACCACGGGCGTCGACGAGCACAAGCCGGTGGCGGTGATGTCGACCGAGGCCTTGCTCACGGCCCAGCGCCTCGTGCGCCGGCTGCCCGTCGGGGACGCGGTGGTCGATGCCATCCTCGACCTCGTGCGCGCCGCGCGCCCTGAAGGCGGCGATCCCGCGCTCAAGGGCAAGCTCCTCTGGGGGCCCGGCCCCCGCGCCAGCCAGGCGCTGACCCTGGCGGTGCGCGCTCGCGCCCTGATCGAGGGCCGTGTGGCGCCCTCCATCGCCGACGTGAAGGCGTTGGCCGAGCCCGTGCTCAAGCACCGCATGGCGCTGAGCTTCGCGGCGCGCGCCGACGGCGAGACCATCTCGGGCCTCGTCGCCCAGCTCGCCGGCAAGCTCTAGGGCATGGCGATTCCCCGGCCCGGCGGCGGCGCCACCCAGGTCCTCGACCGGAGCGCACGCAATCCCGGACGCCGCGAGACGGAGAGCGCGCTCGCCCTGGCCGAGCGCATGCCGCGCCTGATCCTCGAATCCCGCCGGGTGTCCTCGACCCTGGCCCACGGCATCCACGGACGCCGCCGGGCCGGGCCGGGTGAGAGCTTCTGGCAGTTCCGGCCCTTCGTCGCCGGCGAGGCCGCCGCGCGCATCGATTGGCGCCGCTCGGCCCGGGACGACCGGCTCTACGTGCGCGAGCGCGAGTGGGAAGCCACTCACAACATCTGGTTCTGGATCGACCGCTCGGCCTCGATGGGCTTCGCCTCGCACCTGGCGCAGGCGCCCAAGGTGGAACGCGCGCTGGTGCTCGGCTTCGCCCTGGCCGACGCTCTGGTCGAGGGTGGCGAGCGCACCGGCCTGCTCGGCCTCACCCGGGCCACCGCCTCCCGTCGCATCGTCGAGACCATGGCGCAGGCCCTCGTCGCCGATGGCAGGGGACAGGACGACGACGCTCCGCCGCCGGCCACGCCGGGTCGGTTCGACGAGGCCGTGCTGATCAGCGACTTCCTGTCGCCGCCCGATGCCGTGAAGGCGTCGGTGGACCGGCTCGCCGGCCGGGGGACCCGTGGCCACCTCGTGATGATCGTCGACCCGGTGGAAGAAACCTTCCCGTTCACGGGGCAAGCGGTCCTGCACGACCTGGAATCGAAGCTCAGCCTCAATGTCGGCGATGCGGGTGCCTGGGGCGAGGCCTACCGGATCCGGATCGCCGCCCATCGCGATCGCCTCGCGGAGATCGCCCGGTCCCAGGGCTGGACCTTGACGATCCATCGCACCGACCGTCCGGCGAGCGAGGCGGCCCTGCGCCTCCTGACCCTCGCCGCCGCGGCGCGCGGGACCGGCTGAGGATCGCCGCATGCTCGGATTGCCCCTCACCTTCGCCGCGCCCCTGGCGCTCGCCGCGCTCGTGGCCTTGCCAGCTCTCTGGCTCCTGCTGCGGGTGACCCCGCCGCGGCCGCGACGCATCGATTTTCCCCCTCTGCGAATCATGGCCGATCTGCTGGGCAAGCGCGAGACGCCGGCCCGGACGCCGCCCTGGCTGCTGATCCTGCGCCTCCTCGCCGCCGCCTGCCTGATCCTGGCGGTGTCCGGCCCGGTCTGGAATCCGTCCGGTACGGGTGCCGCCACGGGGCGCACGCCGCTCCTCGTCGTCCTCGACAACGGGTTCACCGCCGCCCACGATTGGCGCGACCGCCTGCGAGTGGCCACCGACACGATCGAGAGCGCGGCCCGCGACGGCCGGCCTGTGGCGGTGACGGCCCTGGCCGAGCCGGCCGCAGCCCTGGAGGCCAAGGTCCCGGCCGCCGCCCTCGAGCGCCTGCGCGCCATCGCGCCGCGTCCGCATCTCGCCGACCGTGCTGCGCACCTCGCATCGCTCACCGCCTTCCTCGAGCGTAGCCCCGGCACGGCGATCCTCTGGATCAGCGACGGGGTCGCGGGCCCGGGCGAAGAGACGTTCGGCAAGAGCCTCGCCGACCTCGTCGGCCGGACCGGCGCTTCGCTGACGATCCTGAAGGCGGACCAGCCGCCGGCGCTCGCGCTCTCGGCCGCCGAAGCCAGCGGCCAGCTCACCGCCCATGTCCTACGGGCGGCACCGAACGGCCGCGACACCGGCCTCGTGCGTGCCGTCGACCAGAAGGGCCTGCCCCTGGCCGAGCATGCCTTCACCTTTGGATCGGAGGCCACCGAGGCCGAGGTCGGTTTCGACCTGCCGGTGGAGCTGCGCAACAGCATCAGCCGGATCGAGGTGGCGGCGGAGCGCTCTGCCGGCGCCGTCACCCTGGTGGACGAGCGCGGCAAGCGCCGCCGCGTCGGCCTCGTCTTCGGCGGGACCAGCGATCAGGCCCAGCCGCTGCTGGCGCCAACTTACTACCTGTCGCGCGCGCTCAGCCCCTATGCCGACGTGCAGGAGCCCCGGGGCGCCAAGGGCATCGCGGAATCCATCGGACAGCTTCTCGACAACCAGGTCTCGGTCCTCGTCCTCGCCGATGTGGGCGCCCTCGACGGTCCGACCCTCGCCCGCGTCGAGCAGTTCGTCGACGAGGGCGGCCTCCTGCTGCGCTTTGCCGGGCCGCGCCTCGCCGCCGGCAACGATCCCCTGGTGCCGGTGCGCCTGCGCCGTGGCGGCCGCACCCTCGGCGGCACGCTCTCCTGGGACAGTCCCAAGACCCTGGCGGCCTTCGCCCCCGAGAGCCCCTTCGCCGGCCTGACCCCGCCGGCCGATATCGGCGTGCGCCGGCAGATCCTGGCCGAGCCCGACGGCGACCTGCCGGGCCGGACCTGGGCGTCCCTCCAGGACGGCACGCCCATCGTCACGGCCCAGAAGCGCGGCCAGGGCCTCGTCGTGCTGTTCCACGTCACCGCCGACACGACCTGGTCGAATTTGCCCCTGTCGGGCCTGTTCATCGACATGCTGCGCCGGGTGGTGAATCTCGCGGGCGCCAAGGCGCTGCCGGCGGGCGATGCCGCCGCACGGGCCACGGCCGTGCTGGCGCCGCGCCTCACCCTCGACGGGTTCGGGACCCTCGGGGCGCCGCCGGCCGGGGCCACCGCGGTCTCCGCCGACGAGACCGGCCGGGCGACCCTGGAGCACCCGCCGGGTTTCTACGGCCCGGCCGACGGCGGCATCGCCGTCAACGCCCTCGTGCCGGCGGACCGGTTGAAGCCCCTCGATTTCGGAGCCCTTTCCGGCGCCCGCCTCGGCTCGCTCGCCGGTGCCGAGACCCTCGACCTGCGCGCCACCCTCTTCACCCTGGCCCTGATGCTCCTCATCCTCGACACCCTCGCGGGCCTCTGGCTCGGCGGCTTCCTGCGGCGCGGACGGGGCTTCGTCTCGCGCCCGGCGGCGCTCCTCTTCGCCGGCCTGGCGCTCGGCGCGCTGGTCGGTACGCCCGGTCCGGTTCAGGCCCAGCCGGCTCCGCCGGTGCGTGCGGGCGCCTTCGACTCGGCCCTCGCCACCCGGCTCGCCTACGTCGTCACCGGCGACGAGGCGGCGGACACGGCGAGCCGGGCCGGTCTCTCCGGCCTGACCCAGATGCTGGCGAGCCGCACCGCCCTGGAGCCCGGCGACCCGATCGGGATCGACCCCGCCAAGGACGAACTCGCCTTCTACCCGCTGATCTACTGGCCCATCGTCGCCGGGCGGCCACAGCCGAGCGAGACCGCGATCCGGCGCATCGACGCCTTCATGCGCAACGGCGGCACCGTGATCTTCGACACCCGTGACGCGCTCACCGCGCGGCCGGGCGGCCCGCCGACGCCGGAGGGGGCGTATCTCCGCAAGATGCTGGCGACCCTGGAAGTGCCCGAACTCGAGCCGGTGCCGCCCGACCACGTGCTGACCAAGGCCTTCTACCTCGTCGACAACTTTCCGGGCCGCTACGCCACCGGCCAGACCTGGGTCGAGACCCTGCCGCCGGCCGGGGAGGGCTCCGAGCGCCGTCCCGCGCGGGCCGGCGACGGCGTCTCGCCCATCGTCATCACGAGCAACGATCTCGCTGCCGCCTGGGCGGTGGGCAAGCGCGGCGAGCCGCTCTACCCGATCGTCGGCGGCGACCAGCGCCAGCGCGAGATGGCCTTCCGCGGCGGCATCAACTTCGTGATCTACACCCTGACCGGCAACTACAAGGCCGACCAGGTCCACGTCCCGGCACTGCTGGAGCGGCTGGGCCAGTGACGCACCCCGCACCGGAGGCCCCGCGCCCATGCTGAGCCTCAGCTTCACCCCCCTGGTACCCTGGCCGGTGCTGATCGGCTTCGGCGTGCTCGTCGTGATCTTCGCCGTGCTGGCCTTCCTGGCGCGCGGACGCACCGCGATCCTGCGGGCGCTCGCCCTGGCCCTGGTGCTCCTGGCGATCGCTAACCCGTCCCTGGTGCGCGAGGACCGCGAGCCGGTGAAGGACATCGCCGCCATCGTGGTCGACCGTTCGGGCTCGCAGGCCCTCGGCGACCGGCCGGCCATGACCGATGCGGTCCGCGCCGAGTTGCAGCGCCGCTTCGGGGCACTGACCAACATCGAGCCGCGCTTCATCGACGTGCCCGATGCCAAGGAGGGCGACGAGGGCACCCGGCTGTTCACCGCCCTGTCGCAGGCGCTGGCCGACGTGCCGGCCGAGCGCCTCGCGGGCGTCGTCATGCTCACCGACGGCGTGGTCCACGACATTCCGGCCTCGGTGGCGGCCCTGGGCCTCAAGGGACCGCTCCACGTCCTCGTCACCGGCCATCCGGACGAGCGCGACCGCCAGATCAAGCTGATCGAGGCACCGCGTTTCGGCATCGTCGGGCGCGACCTGACCATCCGGGCCGAGGTGATGGAGCGCGGTGGCACCGGCAGCGCCACCGTCACCGTGCGCCGCGACGGCGAGGACGTCGGACGTCGGACCTTCCCCACCGGCCAGCCTTTCTCCCTGACCATGCGGATCGAGCATGGCGGGCCGAACGTGGTCGAGATCGAGGTGGAGCCGCTTCCGGGCGAGCTCACCACGATCAACAACCGCGCGGTCCTGCCCATCGAGGGCATCCGCGAGAAGCTGCGGGTGCTCCTCGTCTCGGGCGAGCCCCACCAAGGCGAGCGCACCTGGCGCAACCTCCTGAAGTCCGATGCCAACGTCGACCTCGTGCACTTCACCATCTTGCGGCCGCCCGAGAAGCAGGACGGCACACCGATCTCCGAACTCTCCCTGATCGCCTTCCCGACGCGCGAACTGTTCGTCCAGAAGATCAAGGACTTCGACCTGATCATCTTCGACCGCTACGCCAACCAGAGCGTGCTGCCCTCGGCCTATTTCGACAACATCGTCCGCTACGTCCGCGAGGGCGGTGCCCTGCTGATCGCGGCCGGCCCCGAATTCGCCTCGCCCTCCAGCCTCTCGCGGACGCGCCTGTCCGCGATTCTGCCGGGCGAGCCCAACGGGCGGGTGGTCGAGCAACCCTACAAGGCGAGCCTTACGGGCGTCGGCAACCGCCATCCCGTCACCCGGGCATTGCCCGGCTCCGAGGCCTCGCCCCCCGCCTGGGGCGACTGGCTGCGCATCGTCTCCGCCCAGGTGAAACCCGGCATCCAGCCGATCCTGCAGGGCCCGGACGCCCTGCCGCTCCTGGCCCTGTCGCGCGAGGAGAAGGGGCGGGTGGCCCTGCTCCTGTCCGACCATGCCTGGCTCTGGGCTCGGGGCTATCAGGAGGGCGGGCCCTATCTCGACCTGCTGCGCCGACTGGGTCACTGGCTGATGAAGGAGCCGGCCCTGGAGGAAGAGGCTCTGCGGGCCCAGACCACCGGCCACGGCCGGGAGGTCCGCGTCGAGCGCCAGACCATGGCCGACACGGTGGAGCCCGTCACCGTGACGGGCCCGACCGGCAACCAGCGCACCCTGACCCTGACGCCCGGCGAACCGGGCCTGTTCGCGACGACCTTCGAGGCTGCCGAACTGGGCCTGCACACCCTGCGTTCGGGCAATCTCGTCGCCTTCGTCAGCGTCGGTCCGCCGAATCCGCGCGAGCTCGCCGACGTCTTCAGCGACACCGAGCGCCTCAAGGCTCTGGCCGAGGGCACAGGCGGCTCGATCCGCCGCGTGGCGGAGACCGGCGGCATCGTGGTGCCGCGCCTGCAGTCGGTTCGCAGCGGCCGCCTCAGTGGTGCCGACTGGATCGGCTTCCGCCCGAGCGACAGCGCCAACATCCGCGGCGTCGAGGTCTATCCCCTGGCCCTCGGGCTGTGGGCATTGGCCGCCTTGGCGGCCGCCGTGCTGGCGATGTGGCTCGTGGAGGGTCGGCGCGGCCGGGCGGCCTGAGCGCTTAATCCGGCAGCCGCTCGAAGAACCGGGCGATCGCGGCGGCTGCCCGGTCGGGGTCCTCCCGGTGCGGGAAGTGGCCGAGGCCCGGGAAGGGCGCGAAGTCGAGGTCCGCGAAGGTCTCGCCGAGGCGGTCGGTCCAGGCGAGGGGGAACAGCGGGTCGGAATCGCCCCAGCGGATGCCGGTCGGGACGGCGATCGGCGGCAGGGACGGAGCCTCGCCGCGGATCATGGCCAGGCGCCCGGCCTGCGCGCTGACGTACCAGTTGAAGCCGCCCTGCAGATTGCCGGGCGCCAGGAAATTGTCGACGAAGGACTCCAGCACGTCGTCGAAGGCGGCCGGGTTGCCGCCGGCCCAGTGGCGCAGGAAGTGTCCGATATAGAGCCGGCAGCCCTCGCGCGAGGCCCCGACCTGTGCGGCCGCGAAAGGCTTCACATGGTAGGACTGGTACCAGATTTCGGCGAGCATCTCGGGGACGGCGAGGCGCGGCCCGATCCCCGGATAGGGGCAGTCGAAGGTGAACAGCCCGGTCAGGCGCTCCGGCACCGTCCGACCCAGGACCTGCACGACGGAGGCTCCGACGTCGTGGCCGACGATGCCGGCCCGGGCGATGCCGAGGGCATCGAGCAGCGCGACGATGTCGGCGGCATGCACGTCGGCGCCGGCCTTGTCGGAGGGTTGGAGATCGGGCTTCTCGCTGTCACCGAAGCCGCGCAGATCCGGGGCGATCAGCTCGAAGCGGTCGGCGAGGCGCCGCATCACCGGTTCCCAGGTCAGCCAGAATTCCGGCCAGCCGTGCAGCAGGACCAGCGGGCGGCCGCGCCCGAGCCGCGCCACGTGGAGCGCGATGCCGTTCGCCGTGATCGTGTCGTGCCGAATCGCCGAAGTGTCCATCGGAGTGCCGTCCCTGCCGGCGCCGGGTCGGCGCCCTCGGCGGGGTCAACGCCAGCGGAGGGCTGTGACGTTCCCCGAGATCGTCGCGGCCGCGCCGGGCCGGAGCTCGCGCCAGAGGAAGCGGGCCGGGTCGACGGGGGAAGGCGGGACGAGGCGTCCGGGCGGGATCGGCGCGAAGCCGAAGCGCCGGTAATACGGCGCGTCGCCGATCAGAAGGACGAGGCCGTGGCCGGCGGCCGTCGCCGCGTCGAGGCAGGCCGTCATCAGGGCGGCACCGATGCCACGCCCCTCGAAGCTGGGATCGACCGTGAGGGGGCCGAGCACGAGCAGGGGATCGCCCGCCTCGGCCGGTCCCACCCGCACCGAACCCACGAGGTAGGTCGCCACCAGGGCGGTGAAGCAGAGCTCAGCGACGGGTGCGGTTCCCTCCCGCAGGCGGTAGGCGGTGCGGGCGAAGCGGCCGGGGCCGAAGGCGCGGGCATGGAGCCGCTCGATCGCCTCGGCGTCGCCCGCGTGCTCGTGTCGGATGATGAGGGGGAGGGTGGTCACGTCGCCCGCGCCGAGAAGTCGATGCGCGGGTCGATCCAGGTGTAGATCAGGTCGGAGAGCAGGTTCACCGCCAGCCCGAGCAGGGAGAAGATGTACAGGGTCGCGAACACCACGGGGTAGTCGCGTCCAACGATCGAGGTGAAGGACAGGAGTCCGAGACCGTCGAGGGAGAAGATCGTCTCGATCAGCAGCGAGCCCGTGAAGAAGGCCGAGATGAAGGCCGCCGGGAAACCGGCGATGACGATGAGCATGGCGTTGCGGAAGACGTGGCCGTAGAGCACCCGGCGCTCGGACAGGCCCTTCATCCGGGCCGTGAGGACGTACTGCTTGCGGATCTCGTCGAGGAAGGAGTTCTTGGTCAGCAGGGTCGAGGTCGCGAAGGCGCCGAGCACCAGGGCCGCCAGCGGAAGCGTCATGTGCCAGGCGTAGTCGACCACCTTGCCCCAGAGGCTCAGGGACTCGAAGTTCTCGCTCGTCAGGCCCCGGATCGGGAAGATCTGCACGAAGGAGCCGCCCGCGAACAGGATGATCAGCGCGATACCGAAGAGGAAGCTCGGGATCGCGTAGCCGATGATGACCACGGTCGAAGTCCAGAGATCGAAGCGCGAGCCGTCATGCACCGCCTTGCGGATGCCCAGCGGAATCGAGATCGCGTAGGAGATCAAGGTCATCCAGAGACCCAGCGAGATCGACACCGGCAGCCGCTCGCGGATCAGCTGCAGCACCGAAACATCGCGAAAATAGCTGTTGCCGAAATCGAACCGGACATAGTCCCAGATCATCTTGGCAAAGCGCTCGGGCGCCGGCTTGTCGAAGCCGAATTGCTGCTCGAGCTTCTTGATGAAGGCCGGGTCGAGCCCCTGCGCGCCGCGGTAGCGGGCACTCGCCTCGCCCCCGCCCCCGCCGCCGCTGCGTGCAGCGCCGCCGAGGTCGCCGGCCCCCCCGGTCACCCGCGACAGGCTGCCCTCGTTCTGGCCCTGGAGCTGGGCCAGCACCCGCTCCACCGGGCCACCGGGGGCGAACTGGACGATGACGAAGGTGATGAGCATGATCCCGAAGATCGTCGGGACCATGAGCGCGATGCGGCGCAGGATGTAGCCGAGCACGGGTGTCCCTCAGGTTCGGCCGATGCGCCGGGCCTTGGCGGCATCGTACCACCAGACGTTCGGCACGCCGAGATCGTAGGTCGGTCCCTTGGCCGGGCGGCCGTAGACGTCCCAGAGGGCCAGCCGGTGATCGGCCTTGTACCACATGGGCACCCAGTAGCGCCCCGCCCGCAGCACCCGGTCGAGGGCGCGCGCGGCGTGGATCATGTCGGCGCGGGAGTTGGCCTCCGTGACCTTCTCGATCAGCGCGTCGATGGCGGGGCTCGCGATGCCCGCGAGGTTGTTCGCGCCGAGCGTACCGGCGGCGCGGGACCCATAGGCCTCGCGGAGTTCGGGCCCCGGCGTGAGCCCGCTGGCGAAGCGGCGGGCGGTGAGGTCGAAGTCGAAATCCTTGACCCGGGCCTGGTACTGCGAGGGATCGACCAGCCGGATGCTGGCGCGGATGCCGATCAGGCCGAGATTGCGGATGAAGGGCTGCGTCACCGGCTGGAACACCGGGTCGTTGTCGAGGAACTCGATCTCCAGCGGCTTTCCGGAGGCTAAGCGGATCACGCCGCCGTCGCGGGTGCAGCCGGCCTCCCGCAGCAGGGCCACGGCGCGGCTGAGCAGGGCGCGGTCCTGGCCCGACCCATCGGAACTCGGCGGGCTCCAGGCCTCGCCGAAGACCTCCGCCGGCAGGTCCCCGCGCATGGGATCGAGGAGGGCCAGTTCCTCCGGCGCCGGACGGCCCGTGGCCTTCAGGTCCGAGTTCTCGAAATAGGAGGCCGTGCGGATATAGGCGCCGTACATCAGGTTGGCGTTCGACCAGTTGAAGTCGAAGCACAGGCCGATCGCCTCGCGCACCCGGGGATCGCGAAAGGCTTCGCGGCGGGTGTTCATCCACCAGCCCTGGGTGCCCGACGGACGGGCATCGGGCACCACCTCCTTGCGGACGCGGCCCTCTTGCACGGCGGGAAATTCGTAGCCCGTGGCCCAGACCCGGGCGGTGAACTCTTCGCGGAAGGTGAAGGCGCCGCCCTTGAAGGCCTCGAACGCGACCTGGCGATCGCGGAAATACTCGTACCGGATGGCGTCGAAGTTGTTCTGCCCGACATTCACTGGCAGCTCTGCGCCCCAGTAATCCTTCACCCGCTCCAGTTCGATGAAGCGCCCCGCCTCCACGCGACTGACCTGGTACGGCCCGGAGCCGAGCGGCGGCTCCAGGGAGGAGGCCTCGAAATCGTGCTTGGCGTAGTAGGTGGCCGAGAACACCGGCAGTGTGGCGACGAAGAGGGGTAGGTCGCGGCTGCGGCCGGGGGCGAAGCGCAGGGTCACCGTGGCGTCGTCCTCGGCGATGGCCTCGGCGAGGTCGCGGATCACCTGGGAGATCTCGGGGTGGCCCTTCTCCTTCAGGAGGCGCATCGACGCCGCCACGTCGTGGGCGGTGAGGCGTGAGCCGTCGTGGAAGCGGGCCTGCGGCCGCAGGGCGAAGCGATAGCGCAGCCCGTCCTCGGAGATCTCGACCGAGCGGGCGAGGAGCCCGTAGAGCGCGTCCGGCTCGTCGAGGGCGCGGACCATGAGCGAGTCGAAGGTCAGGTTCATGCCGGCGGCGCCGTCGCCGCGCAGGACGTAGATGTTCAGGGTGTTGAAGGTGTCGGAGGCCTGGTTGCCCAGAGTCGAGGCGATTTGCGCCGAGAAGCGGCCTCCTCGCGGCGCATCCGGATTGACGTAGTCGAAGTTCGGGAAGTCGGCCGGGTACTTGAGGTCGCCGAAGCTCGACAGGCCGTGGCTGGTGCGGGCCGCCGCTCGGGCCGGGGGCGCCAGCACCAGGGTTGCCCCGAGGGCACCGGCGCCCGCGACGACGGCGCGCCGGGTCGGCTCGACGCTCATCGCGGCGCCCCGGTCTTGGCCGCCAGCGTCTCGTCGTACCACCAGGTCGCGGGGAAACCCGAGCTGCCGTATTTCGGCAGCACCGCCGGATGCCCGAAGCGATTCCAGCGCAGGGTGCGCGAGACGTTCGAGCCCCATTGCGGCACGACGAAGTTGTGGGCCAGCAGCACCCGGTCGAGGGCGTGGGTCGCCGACAGCACGCCGGGGCGGTCCTTGGCGAAGATCACCTTCTCGATCAGGGCATCGATGGCCGGGTCCTTGATGCCGATCAGGTTGCGCGAGCCGGCCTTGTCGGCGGAGGCCGAGCCCCAGTACTCGCGCTGCTCGTTGCCGGGCGAGAGGGATTCCGGCCACGAGCTCGTGGTGATGTCGAAGTCGAAGGCCCGCAGGCGATTCTGGTACTGAGCCTGGTCGATGACCCGCAGGGAGCTGTTGATGCCGATGAGCTTCAGCTGCGCCGCGTAGGGCAGCACGACCCGTTCGAACACGCTCTGGAATTCCAGGAACTCGACGGTGAGCGGTTCACCGCTCTTCACGTCGGTCATCTGGCCGTTGCGCAGCTCGTAGCCGGCCTGCTTGAGGAGGCCGACGGCCTCGCGCAGGTTGGCCCGCACCGCGTCGGGCGTGCCGTTGACGGGATTGGCGTAGGGCGTGGTGAAGACCGAGGCCGGAACCTTGTCCTTCACACTCTCCAGGATCGACAGCTCGTCGCCCTGCGGCAGGCCGGACGAGGCCAGCTCCGAGCCGAAATAATAGGAGTCGATCCGCTTGTAGAGGCCGAAGAACAGAGACCGGTTCATCTCCTCGAAGTTCATCGCGAGGTTGAAAGCCCGGCGTACCCGCGGATCGGCGAACTTCGCCCGGCGGGTGTTCAGCACGAAGGCCTGCATGTTGCCGTTGCCGCGATCGGGGAACTCCTCCTTGATCAGGCGGCCCTCCTTCACGGCGGGAAAGGTGTCGTAGGCCGTGGCCCAGTTGCGCGCCACGTTCTCGGCCCGGAAGTCGAACAGATCGCCCTTCAGCGCCTCGATCAGCACCGTCGCATCGCGGAAGTACTCGTTCCGCATGGTGCCGAAGTTGTTGCGACCGACATTCACGGGCAGGTCTTTGCCCCAGTAGTCCGCGACGCGCTCGTAGGTGGCGCTGCGCCCGGCCTCGAACTTCGCCAGGCGGTAGGGCCCCGAGCCCAGGGGGATCTCCAGGGTGGTCTGGGTGACGTCGCGCGGCCGCCCCTGCGCGTCCTTGCCCGTCCACCAGTGCTTGGGCAGCACCCGCAACTGGCCGAGCACCTGCGGCAGCTCGCGGTTGCCCGCCTCCGAGAAAGTGAACGTCACCTCGCGCGGGCCGGTGACGACGGCCTTGGTCACGGTCTGATAGTAGGCCGAATAGAACGGGCTGTTCGCCTTCAGGATGTCGAAGGACCAGACCACGTCCTCGGGCGTCACCGGCTGGCCGTCATGCCAGCGGGCCCCCTCGCGCAGGCGGTAGGAGACCGCGGACAGGTCGTCGGCGAGGCGCACGCCATCGGCCAGGAGGCCGTAGGAGGTGAATGGCTCGTCGGCGGATTCCGTCATCAGGGTATCGTAGGTCTGGACGATCCCGCCCTCGAGGTCGCCCTTCAGCCCCGACACCACGTAGTTGAAGTTGTCGAACCCGCCCTGGGCGCCCAGGCGTACGAGTCCGCCGGCCGGCGCGTTCGGGTCGGCATAATCGAAGTGCTTGAAGTCGGGACCGTATTTCGGCTCACCCATCAGCGTGATCGCGGGCATCCAGGCGCCTCGCGGCGCGGTGGAATCCGGATCGGGGGCGGCCCGGGCGGGCAGGCCACAGGCCAGGAAGGCGAGGGCGGCGACGAGGCGTCCGATCAGGGTAATGCGCATCACAGGCAGGCGGTCTCCGGATTCCGGGGTCGCGGTCCCGCCGCCGCACCGGCGACGGCAGGCGGGTGTTCTAGGACGGACCGGCCGCGAACGCCAAGCGGGCGCGTGCGCGCAGGATGAGACGGGCGCGCGTGCGCGCAGGAAGCGATGGGCGCGCGTGCGCAGGAACTTGAGTCCGTGTCGCCGCGGTCTGGACCGGCAAACGAAAAGGCCGGGCAATGGCCCGGCCTTTTTGCGTCCGTGAGGGGCTTCGGTTCTCGCCGAAGACCGACCTACGGCTGGGCCGGCTTCTCGGCCGGGAGAGTGGTGGCCGGGGCAGGCGGCGCGGCGGGGGCGGCCCCGACCGGCGTGTCATCGGCAGGCTTCACCGAGGCCGGCTTGTTCGCCTCCTCGCCCGTGACGGTCGGCTTGGCGGCCGTCGCCGGGTTGGCGACCTCCGGCTTCTGATCCTCGGTCGCCTTGGAGGCGTCCGCGGGCTTCGGCGCCTGCTCGCGCCGGACCTCGGCCGCGGGCTTCGACTCGGGGTTGGGCTTGGCGTCGGCCGGTTTGGCATCGGCCGGCTTCGCTTCGGCGGGCTTGGTATCCCCAGCCTTGGCAGCGGCCGGCTGGGCTTCGGCCGGCTTGTCGCCCTCGGCCTTCTTCTCCGCGGCCGGCAACGGCGCCGGGGTATCGGCGAGGCTGCGCAGGTAGAGGATGACGTCGGCGCGCTCGGTCGGCGAGGTGATGCCGGCGAACGCCATCTTGGTCCCAGGGACGTAGCCCTTCGGATTGGTCAGGAAGTGATCGAGCTCGTCGTAGGTCCAGGTGCCGCCCTTCTCCTTGAGCGCGGCCGAGTACTCGAAGCCGGGCTCGTGGGCCCGCTGGCGATCGACGACGCCCCAGAGATGCGGCCCGACCTTGTTCGGGCCGCCCTTCTCGAAGCTGTGGCAGGAGGAGCACTTCTTGGCCGCGGCCTGACCCTTGTCGACGGTGGCGCTGGCCAAACGGATCGGCAGGGGCTCGGCCTTCGCCTCGGGCGCGGCGCCGCCGGCGGCCTTCGCCTGCGGCTCGGGCAGGGCATAGCCGGCATTGCCGGCAGGCTTGGGATGATAGATCAGCTCGGCGACGAAGCCCGACCCCACGGCGAACAGCAGCGCGCCGAGCGCGGCACCCGCAACCTTGTTCAGCTCGAAAGAGTCCATTCTCGACAACTCCGGTGCGGCCGGCCTGAGGGGGAGAATTCAGGGCGAAGTCCAGCGCGTGCCTGTGCCGGACTTTGGAAACGGTCGAGGGTGCTTAGCCGCTGAAGCCCGACCTTGACAATGGTCGAGTCGCGCTTCGCGTAGTCGCAGACCGGCAGGTGTCGCCGCCATCCCTCACTTCTTCAGACGCGGGCGGGCGCATCCGGTTCCCGCGCCGGCGGACGCGGTCTCCGCGGCCCGGCGAGACACCTCTGGCAAGACACGCTCGGCAAGACACGCTCGGCAAGGCACCTCCGCCATGACACGCCCGGCATGACAACTCGGGGCGTCGCTGGTAAGCACCGGCCCAGCCGGAGCAGGGTCCAGACCGATGTCCGATCCCATCGTCCTCATTCCCGCGCGCATGGCCGCGACCCGCCTGCCCAACAAGCCGATGGCCGACCTCGCCGGGGAGCCGATGATCGTGCATGTCTGGCGCCGTGCCGTGGAGGCCGGTATCGGCCCCGTGGTGGTCGCCACCGACACGCCCGCCATCGTCGAGACCATCGAGGCCGTGGGCGGCCTGGCGGTCCTGACCCGGTCCGACCATCCCTCCGGCTCGGATCGCCTGGCCGAGGCCCTGGAGATCATCGATCCGCACGGCAACCACGACGTGGTGGTCAACGTCCAGGGCGACCTGCCGACCATCGATCCAGGCATCATCGGCGCGGCGATCCTGCCGCTGGCAGACCGCTCCGTCGACATCGCCACCCTCTGCGCCATCATCACCGAAGAGTCCGAGCGGCGTGACCCCAACGTGGTCAAGCTCGTCGGCCACATCGTGGGCACCCGCCGTCTGCGCGCGCTCTACTTCACCCGCGCCGAGGCGCCCTGGGGGGAAGGGCCGCTCTACCATCACATCGGCCTCTACGCGTATCGCCGGAAGGCGCTCGCCCGCTTCATGGCCCTGCCGCCCGGCGAGCTCGAGACCCGCGAGAAGCTGGAGCAGCTCCGCGCCCTCGAGGCCGGGATGCGCATCGACGCCATCGTCGTCGATGACCTGCCGCTCGGCGTCGATACCCCCGCCGACCTGGAACGTGCCCGCGCCATCCTGTCGGCCCGCCGCCTGAACTGAAGCGCCTCGGAAAGACCAGCCCGCATGCCCCAGCACATCGTCTCCTACCAGGGCGAGCCCGGCGCGAACTCCCACATCATCTGCGCTCAGGCCTACCCGGACTGGACGCCGCTGCCGTGCCCGACCTTCGAGGATGCCTTCGCGGCCGTGAAGGAGGGTCGTGCGACGCGGGCGATGATCCCCATCGAGAACTCGATCGCCGGCCGGGTGGCGGATATCCACCACCTGATCCCGACCTCGGGCCTGCACATCGTGGCCGAGCACTTCCTGCCGATCCACTTCCAGCTGATGGTCCTGCCCGGCACGCCGGTGGAGCAGATCCGGACGGTGCACAGCCACGTCCACGCCCTGGGACAATGCCGCAAGATCATCCGGCGCCTCGGCGTGCGCCCCATCGTGGCCGGTGACACGGCCGGAGCCGCCCGCGAGGTGGCGGAGGCGGGTGATCCCACGCGCGGTGCCCTGGCTCCCGCGCTCGCCGCCGAGGTCTACGGCCTCGACATCCTGGAGCACGATGTCGAGGACGAGAGCCACAACACCACCCGCTTCGTCGTGTTCTCGCCAGAGCCGGAGCCGGTCTCGCCCGAGGCGGGCCCGATGGTCACCAGTTTCGTGTTCCGGGTCCGCAACATCCCGGCGGCCCTCTACAAGGCGCTGGGCGGCTTCGCGACGAACGGCGTCAACATGTCGAAGCTCGAGAGCTACATGGTCGACGGCCAGTTCGTCGCGACCCAGTTCTACGCCGAGGTGGATGGCCATCCGGAGGAGCCGGGCCTGTCACGAGCCCTGGCCGAACTCGGATACTTCTCGCGGGAATTGCGGATCATCGGGACCTACCCGGCCCATCCCTACCGGGAGGCGAGCCGCATCGCCGCGGAATAGGAACTCCGTTTCGCCAAGCTACTGTCCAGAGCATGACCGCACCGGGGCCGGCGGCGGCCGTGCCTCCGGAAACCGTCGCCGTCGCCACCGCGCGGGCTGAGCCGTCGCGTCCGGCGACCGGCACCCGACGCATCGCCGCGCGCCAACACCCTGCAGGATGATACACGCCTGGAGACGCTGAGCGGGGTTCCGCCACCTCCGCACGTCCGAAACGACATTTCATTCCCTGGTATATTGCATACAAAGAATTTTGGTGCATGCTGGCGGCATCGGTGCGAACAATCCGATCAAGAAGGAATTCGGGATGGAACGTCTGGACTCACCGTCCGCCAAATGGTGGCAACTCGCCTTCGGCGTGCTCTGCATGGCGATGATCGCCAACCTTCAATACGGGTGGACGCTGTTCGTCGACCCCATCGACACCAAGTTTCACTGGGGCCGGGCGGCGATCCAGTTCGCGTTTACCATCTTCGTTGCGACCGAGACTTGGCTGGTGCCGGTCGAAGCCTGGTTCGTCGACCGCTACGGCCCGCGCATCGTGGTCTGCTTCGGCGGCATCATGATCGCCCTGGCGTGGTTCCTGAACGCCCACGCCGATTCCCTCTTCCTTCTCTACGCGGCGGCGGTCATCGGCGGGATCGGTGCCGGATCCGTCTATGGCACCTGCGTCGGCAACGCCCTGAAGTGGTTCCCCCATCGCCGCGGCCTCGCCGCCGGCGCCACCGCGGCCGGCTTCGGTGCGGGCGCGGCCGTCACGGTGATCCCGATCGCCAAGATGATCGCCACCAGCGGCTACCAGGACGCGTTCCTGTTCTTCGGGCTGGGTCAGGGGGCCATCGTGGTCCTGCTGTCGTTCTTCCTGCGGAAGCCGTCTCAGGCGGTACCGGTCCAGCGCAAGACTCTGCGCCTGCCGCAGGCCAAGCTCGATCGCACGCCGCGCGAGGTCGTGCGCACCCCCGTCTTCTGGCTGATGTACGTGATCTTCGTGATGGTCGCCTCCGGCGGCCTGATGGCGGCGGCGCAGATCGCCCCGATCGCCCACGACTTCAAGGTCGCCGACGTGCCGGTGAGCCTGTTCGGTCTGCAGATGGTGGCGCTCACCTTCGCGATCTCCCTCGACCGCATCTTCGACGGCTTCGGGCGCCCGTTCTTCGGCTTCATCTCGGACAATATCGGGCGTGAGAACACGATGTTCATCGCCTTCTCGATCGCCGCCCTGGCGATCATCACCCTGCTGACCTACGGCACGAATCCGCTGATCTTCGTCTTCGCCACGGCGGTGTATTTCGGGGTCTTCGGCGAGATCTACTCGCTGTTCCCGGCCACCTGCGGCGACACCTTCGGTTCGAAGTTCGCCACGACGAATGCCGGCCTGCTCTACACTGCGAAGGGCACTGCCTCGTTCCTGGTGCCGATCGCCAGCATCATCTCCGCCAAGTACGGCTGGTCGGCGGTGTTCTCGATCATCATCGGCCTCAATGTGGTGGCGGCAATCCTGGCGATGTTCGTGCTCAAGCCCCTGCGCCTGCGCTTCCTGAATGACGAGACCGTCGCGACCCCCGTCGCGGCCCGGCCTGTGCAAGCGGCCTGACACGCGGATGGTCCCGCGTGAGACGAGCCCCAACCCGGGCTCGTCCACAAGCCCTCCCTCCGCGGTGGGCCGACCCAGGGGGGGCCGACGCCCGACCGTGCGACGATCGGGCGAAGAGGCGAACCGATGGCCGGCCAGAATGCGAAGTTACCTATGAACCGAGGTTGTCCATGAACATTGCGGCGGCACTCACCCTTCAGACGGTCCCCTTCGCCGGCATCGTTCTGGCGGGTCGCGAAGACAAGGATTTCTTCGCGGTCGTGTATCTCGGTGCGGTGGGATTGATCCTGACGCTGATCATCCTCACGGGCGAAAGTCCGAGCTACGTTTCGTCCTTCGCAGCGGATCTCGAAAGTCTGTCGATTAACTGATTGCTGCGTTGCGAAAACTATCGGTTCGAGGACAGAGTCTTCCCGCAGAGGTTGGTTGAGCCTTGCAGAACTGAGGGTTGAGCGATGCGGAGAGTGCGGGGCGAGAATCGCCTCGACCGCCGATTTGCGGGAAGCTCTGCGTCGGCCGCATGAGTGGTGTGTAGAATTTGGTATACCAAGGAAAATGGTGCAGTGCCATATCTGGCTCAACGCAACCGCCCTGGAACACACCCGATGATCGCTCTTCTCGTTGTCGCCGCCGCCGCTCTCAACGTCTCGCTGGTCTTCGTGGCTGCCAATCTCCTGACCCCGAAGAACGGTCCGCTCTCCAATTCCGGCCGCTTCATCGCCAGCAACGAGAACGCCCCGTCGACGATCCGTCTCGCCGCCTGAGGCGACCCTGCCGGGCGCCCGCGCCACGGCATACGGTTCGTCGAAAGCCCGCCCGGCTCGGCCGCGGCGGGTTTTTTCGTGTCGGGCTATTCGCGCTTGATGATCCGGTCCACCACGAGGTCGGACCAGAAGCCGGGGCGGAACGTGCGCTTCAGCGCCTCCGCATCGTACTCGGTCTCGACCCAGGTCAGGAAATCCAGGCCCTTGGGCTCGCCCTCCCGGCGGTAGAGCGCGAAGAACGCGTCGAGGATCCCGGTCTTGGCGAACCGGAAATGGCCGTAGCGGGCCGAGAGCTGGCCCATGGCCTCCGAGACCGGCAGGCCCTCGTGCAGGATGAGGTAGAGCGCCGCCGCGAGGCCGGCGCGGTCTGCGCCGGATTTGCAGTGCATCATCGCCGGGTACTCGACCCCGTCGAAGAACGCCTTGGCGGCCAGGATGGTCTCCCGCGAGGGGGCCTCCCGCGAGCGCAGCACGAACTCCACCAGCGTCAGGCCCTGCCGTTCGCAAGCCTCGCGCTGGAGCGGCCAGGACCCGTGCTCGCGTCCGCCCCGCAGGGAGATCACGGTGCGAACCCCCTGGCGCTTGAACCAAGCCAGCTGGTGCGGTGTCGGCTGGGCCGAGCGCCAGAGCTTGCCCGCGCCGATCCGGTGGCGGTTCAGGTAGGCCAGGCGGAACACGCCGTGATCCACCAGAAGCATGTTCGCCCAGGCTTTCGCCCGCGAGACCGGGCCGGCGATCGGGCGCTCGAAGCGCGCGATCCGCGCCATGCGCCGGGCGTAGCGGGTCTCGTACGAGAGAAAACGGTTGAACACGGGGACGGGGGCACCGGTCTGGCGGGGCAGGGGGAGGGGTTGATCTACCAGTGCGCGGCGGCCGCGGCAAACGCGCTGTGGAGCGCGGGGAGCAACCGGCATCGCGCTTGCGTTGGTCCCCGTCGCCTTGTCTTCGCCCGGATCGTCGCTACCGATGCGGGGGTCGACACCGATTGCGAACCGTCCATCGTCCTCATCGAGCGCGGGGATCCGTCATGCGAACGAGCACCACCAGCATTCGCCGCGCCCGTCCGGCCGACGCCGACCCCTTGGCAGACCTGTTCGATGAGACATGGCGCGAGGCCTACCGGGGGATCATCCCCGGGGTCGCGCTGGAGCGGATGATCTCGCAGCGCAGTTCGCAGTGGTGGCTCGGGGCCACCCAGCGCAGCCGGCCCCTCGTGGTGGTCGAGCAGGAGAGCAGCATCGTCGGCTATGCGGTCTACGGACCGGCGCGGGGCCGCATTCTCCAGGCCCCCGGCGAGATCGACGAACTCTACATCCGCCCGGCCTACCAGGGGCTCGGGCTCGGACGCCGCCTGTTCCGGGCGGTCTCCAACGACTTGGCCGACCACGGCCTGACCCGGGTCGGGGTCTGGTCGCTCGAGGGGAACGAGCGGGCCTGCGCCTTCTACACCGGGCTGGGCGGCATCGCGATCGGCCAGGCCATCGACCGGATGGCCGGAACGGTTCTGCCCAAGGTCGGTTTCCGCTTCAGCTGACTTCGCCGAAGCCTGCGCCGCCCCCCGCGGTCCGGTCCGGCGGATCGGATCCTCGGGCGGGCGAGCGGGACGACGGATGCGCGTGACGGCAGCGGATTGGGACAGGCGGGTCACGGATCTCAGCGCGAAGCTGCCGGACCGCATCCGCCGCGCCGTGGATTGGCTGCGCGAGCCGTCGCGGTTCTGGGTTCGCCTCCTGGCTGCGATCCTGTTCATCCTCGGCGGCATCTTCTCGATCCTGCCGATCCTCGGCCTCTGGATGCTGCCCGTGGGCCTCGCTCTGCTCAGCCAGGACGTGCCCGCCCTGAAGGTGCCCCTGGAGCACGCGGCCCGCTGGATCGAGCGCATGGTCCGGCGCCTCGTCGCGGCCTGGCGCAGGCGTTTCGGCTCGTCCGACCGCCCCTGAGGCGCACCCGACAATTTCGTGCAAACGTCGCCCCCTGCCGCACGGTGCGATTTCCTTCGCGGCGGAAGGGCCTTAAGACACCCGGCAACGGGGCCGTGACGCCCCTGCTTCCGGGAGCACAGCTATGATCATCGACGCGGTCTCGATTGGCAAGAATCCGCCGGACGACGTGAACGTCATCATCGAGGTTCCGATCGGTGGTGACCCGATCAAGTACGAGATGGACAAGGAGGCCGGCGCCCTGGTGGTCGATCGCTTCCTCTATACGGCGATGCACTACCCGGGCAATTACGGTTTCATCCCGCACACCCTGTCGGGTGACGGCGACCCCTGCGACGTGCTGGTGGCCAACACCCGCGCCATCGCCCCCGGCGCCATCATCAGCGCCCGTCCGATCGGCGTCCTGGTGATGGAGGACAATTCCGGCGAGGACGAGAAGATCATCGCCGTGCCGTCGCGCCACCTGACCATGCGCTACGACCGGATCGAGAACTACACCGACCTGCCCGACATCACGATCCACCAGATCCAGCACTTCTTCGAGCACTACAAGGATCTGGAGCCCGGCAAGTGGGTCAAGATCAAGCGCTGGGGCGGCAAGGAAGAGGCGCATCGCCTGATCCTCGAGGGCATCGAGCGGGAGAAGGCCAACAAGGCCGCCAAGGGCAAGTAACGCGCCCCGGCCCGCCGTCTTCGGCGCGTGAGCAGTCCCATTGCGGCGGTCCTTTCCCGAGGGAAGGGGCCGCCGTTTCGCGTCTCAGAGTGCCTCGCCGCGCATCAGGCGTGGCTGCGGCCCGCGCGCGGCGGCCGCCTCACCGATGAAGAGGCGCTTCAAACCGGGAAGCCGGTCGACGAGGCCGAGGCCGAAATCGCGGACGAGGCGCAGCGGCATCACATCGTTGGAGAACAGGCGGTTGAGCCCGTCCGTCACCGCCCCCATTGCGACGGTGTCGAAGCGGCGCGCCCGCTCGTAGCGCTTCAGGACGTCCGGGCTCCCCGGATCGAGGCCGAGGCGGAGAGCGTCGGTGACCGCCTCCGCCAGCACCGCCGCGCCGGCGAGGCCGAGGTTCAGCCCCTGGCCGGCGATCGGGTGGATGACGTGCGCGGCATCGCCCAGGAGCGCCAGGCGCTCGCCGCGGAAGCTGCGGGCCATGCCGAAGGCGAGGGGATGCGCGCTCGGGCCCCGCTCCAGTGCCAGGCGCCCGAGATTGAGGCCGAAGCGGCGCTCGATCTCGGCCAGGGTGTCCTCCGGTCCGCCGCCCGTCAGGGCCGGTACCTCGGCTGCCCGCTCCGTCCAGACGATGGACGAGCGGTGCCCGAGGGCGCCCCCGTCCACCAGGGGCAGGATGGCGAAGGGGCCGCTGGGCAGGAAGTGCTCGTAGGCCCGCCCCGCATGGTCGCGCTCGTGCCCGATCGTGGCGACGAGCCCCATCTGCGGATAGGACCAGCCGACCCAGCCGATCTTCGCGGCCTCGCGCAGGCGCGAACGGGCCCCATCCGCCGCGACCAGGAGCGCGGCCGGCAGTACGCGTCCGTCGCCGAGGGCGATGCGCGTCGTGCCGCCGGCCGGCAGAGCCTCGACGATGCCGGTGGGCTCGAACACCACCCCGGCCGCCTCGGCCGCCGCGAGCAGCGCGGCCACGAGGGGCTCGGCCTCGACCATATGGGCGAATGGGGCGCCGGCTTCCGCCTCCTGCGCGAAGGTCAGGAAGACCGGGCGCACCGGGTCTGACAGGCGACTGTCGCTCACCACCATGTCGTGGATCGGCTGCGCGGCGTGCTGCACCGCATCCCAGATGCCGAGGCGGGTGAACATGCGCCGCCCGCCGGCCGCCACCGCGTAGGCCCGCCCGGCATGGCGCGCCGCTCCGGCGCTGAGGCCGGGATCGCAGAGCGTGACCGTCAAGGCCGGGCCGTTGGCCTGGGCCAGCGCCAGGGCGAGCGTCAGCCCGGGAATGCCGGCGCCGGCGATGACCACGCTGCGCTGGTTTCCGCGCTTCTCCGATCCGTCCATGCCGATCCCCGCCACCCTCGCTGCCCGGGAGGGAGTGCCATTCCCCGGCGCCGGGGGCAACGCGCGGCGTCGGGGATCGAGCCCGCGCCATCGTCGCCGGGCCCGGTCGCCGAAACCGTCGCCGCACCTTGCCCGTCGCACCTTGCCCCTCGCTCCTCGCCCGTCGCACCTTGCTTCCGATGCTGGCCCACAGATCCTGGCCGACCGATCCCGGCCGTCGCATCCTTGCCAGCGCGATGGTTCACATGTGAAGGATCGCCCGAGGCGCCGTGGCGTCTACGCGGTCCGGGGATCCCCGGGCGACCAGGGAAGCGGCATGACCGGCATCGTCACCGAACTCCTCGACATCCTCGACCTGAAGAGCCTGGAGCCGGACCTCTTCCGGGGCGAGAGCCTGCAGACGGGCTGGTTCCGGGTCTTCGGCGGGCAAGTGGTGGCGCAGGCGTTGGTGGCGGCGACCCGCGCGGTGCCCGAGACCCGGCCGCCGCATTCGCTCCACGCCTACTTCCTCCTCGGCGGCGACCCGAAGGCCCCGATCGACTATGCGGTGGAGCGCATCCGCGACGGCCGTAGCTTCACCACGCGCCGCGTCGTGGCGCACCAGCACGGCCGGGCGATCTTCACGATGTCGGTCTCCTTCCACGACGCGGAAGCGGGCGCGACCCACCAGGCGACCATGCCGGACGTGGCTCCCCCGGAGGAGGTCCCGGAGGCCCCCGCTGCCACCGCCGACGCCGCCCGGCACGGGCTCGCGATCCCGGCGCCGATCCTGTCCTATTTCGGCCGGCGGCGGCCCATCGAGCTGCGGCCCGTCGAGATCGAGCGCTACCTGCGCCGGGCCCCGCGGGAGCCGCGCTTCCACGTCTGGATGCGGGCCGTCGACCGCCTGCCCGACGATCCGGCGATCCACCGCGCCGTCCTCGCCTACGCCTCCGACATGACGCTGCTCGACGCCACCCTGATCCCGCATGGGCAGACCGTGTTCGACCCGGAGATCCAGTCGGCGAGCCTCGACCACGCCCTGTGGTTCCACCGGCCGTTCCGGGCCGACGACTGGCTGCTCTATGCCCAGGACAGTCCGAGCGCCGATGGGGCCCGGGGGTTCGCGCGCGGACAGATCTTCACGCGCGACGGCACGCTGGTGGCGTCCGTGGCCCAGGAAGGCATGATCCGGCCTCGCCGCACCGAGGCCTGACTGCGCCCGGTCGAAGCTGCGAAAGACGCTGCTTCGATGCACGAGTTGCCTGCGTCGGCAGCGTATTGCCTATTTTGCGGGCAAACTTGGCCGTGGAAACGCTGCGTCCTGAGTCAATGACCGGATACTTCTTGGGCAGATGCGCATCCGGCGAAAAAGTTCCGTTGGCATAGTCCTTGAATATGTGTGCGGGCGAACGGGCTGGAAGCGGCTCGGGCGCACCGGCCGGTCCGATCGTGTCGCGACGCTTGCGTGCGCCGGCCGGTGGCCTCCACGCGCGCATGTTTCTGTCCACCCGGTTCACCTCGTCGAACTCAACTCGTAGCTTAAGGGGGCGTCGCCCATGAAAATCGTGATGGCCATCATCAAGCCGTTCAAGCTGGAGGAGGTCCGCGACGCTCTGACCGGCATCGGCGTCCACGGCCTGACCGTCACCGAGGTGAAGGGCTATGGCCGGCAGAAAGGCCATACCGAGATCTACCGGGGCGCCGAGTACGCCGTGAGCTTCCTGCCCAAGCTCAAGATCGAGGTGGCCGTGGCCTCCGATCTGGTCGCCAGCGTGATCGATGCGATCGCGGCCGCCGCCCGCACGGGCCAGATCGGCGACGGCAAGATCTTCGTCGTGCCCCTCGAGAAGGCCGTCCGCATCCGCACCGGCGAGACCGACGTCGACGCCCTCTGAGGCGACCGCCTGTCCGGACGATCGCGTCCGGGCGCCCCTGACCTGTCCTCTTCACATCAGCATCGCACCGCGATCGGGAGTCTCGTTTCCATGAAACTTCGCAATGCCCTGGCGCTCGGGCTGGGGGGTGCCGCGCTGGCACTCCTGTTCATCGAGCCATCCCTTGCGCAGACGCCGACGGCGGAGGCCGTGCCGGCCGCCGCGAGCGCCGTGCCCGTTCCGAACAAGGGCGACACCGCCTGGATGCTCATCTCCAGCGCCCTCGTGCTGCTGATGGTCGTGCCCGGCCTGGCCCTGTTCTACGGCGGTCTCGTTCGCACCAAGAACATGCTGTCCGTCCTGACGCAGGTCTTCGCCATCGCCTGCATCTCCTGCCTGCTGTTCGTGATCTTCGGCTACAGCCTCGCCTTCACCAACGGCGGCGGTCTCAACGACTTCGTCGGCGGCCTGTCGAAGGCGTTCCTGAAGGGCATCGACCCGAACTCCACCGTCGCCACCTTCTCGAACGGCGTCGTGATCCCCGAATACGTCTACATCTGCTTCCAGATGACGTTCGCGATGATCACCCCGGCCCTCATCGTCGGCGCCTTCGCCGAGCGGATGAAGTTCTCGGCCCTGGTCGTGTTCATGATCCTCTGGACCACGCTGATCTACTTCCCGATGGCGCACATGGTCTGGTACTGGGGCGGCCCGGACGCGGTTGGCAACGCCGCCAAGGCGCTGGCCGCTGCCACCGACGACGCCTCGAAGGCGACCGCCCAGGCGGCCCTCGACGCGGTGAACGCCGATGCCGGCCTGCTCTTCAAGTGGGGCGCCCTCGACTTCGCCGGCGGCACCGTGGTGCACATCAACGCCGGGATCGCGGGCTTCGTCGGCTGCCTCATGCTCGGCAAGCGCATCGGCTACGGCCGTGACCTGCTGGCCCCGCACTCCCTGACCATGACGGCGATCGGCGCCTCGCTCCTCTGGGTGGGTTGGTTCGGCTTCAACGCCGGCTCGAACCTCGAGTCCAACGGCACCGCCGCCATGGCCATGCTCAACACCTTCGTGGCCACCGCCGCCGCAGCCCTCTCCTGGCTGTTCGTCGAGTGGATGCTGAAGGGCAAGCCGTCCCTCCTCGGCATGCTGTCGGGCGCCATCGCGGGCCTCGTGGCCGTCACGCCGGCCGCCGGCTTTGCCGGTCCGATGGGCTCGATCATCCTCGGCCTCGTCGCCGGCGCGGTCTGCTTCATCATGTGTTCCACGGTGAAGAACGCCCTCGGCTACGACGATTCCCTGGACGTCTTCGGCGTCCACTGCATCGGCGGCATCCTCGGCGCCGTCGCCACGGGCCTGCTCGTGAACCCGGACTTCGGCGGCGTCGGCCTGCCGGACTACACCTCCAAGCCCGGTGAGCTCGCGGTCGGCGCCTACGAGACCAGCGCCGCGCTGATGAGCCAGATCAAGGCCGTCGGCTTCACCATCCTCTGGTCGGGCGTCGGCTCCGCCATCCTGTACAAGCTCGTCGATCTCACCATCGGCCTGCGCGTGACCCAGGACGAGGAGCGCGAGGGCCTCGACATCGCCGATCACGGCGAGCGCGCCTACAACTACTAAGCCGCAGCAACGAACGCTTCCGGCGCCCACGGGCGTCGGAAGGAAAGGCCCAGGTCCCCGTGACCGGGGCCTTTCTCGTTTCGGCGGTCCGGTCGAGGCGGGCCGTCCGCAGACTTCGGGCGACGTTGCGGGGCCGCGAGGCGGGTCCGGCCCGGTGGCGCGCCATCGGCCCGTCCAGCGCCCATCGCACCGGGATAACCCGAGGCAGGCACGATCCCAGGCGGGAACGACCCAACGAAGGACCGCATTGCGACGGAGCGCGAAGGGAAGTCTCAACCTTAGCCAGCCGTTAACTCCGCCGACGCTACCGTCACCGGACAGTTCCCCATCGTGTCTGGTACCGCATGCGCTCGCTTCGCCGTTCCGCATCGCCCTACGATACTTTCGTCGACAGCTTTCGCCCGTTCCTGGCCAAGCGAATGACAGAGTTGGGCGGTCTCGTGCTGTTTGCCGGTGCCACCGCGCTGACGGTCGCCCTGGCGACGTGGTCGATCGACGATCCGAGCCTCAACCACGCCACCGACCATGCGGCCCACAACGTCCTGGGCACCGGCGGGGCCGTCGTCTCGGACCTGGCGATGCAGCTCCTGGGACTCGGCTCCCTGGCCTTCGTGCTGCCCCCGGCGCTCTGGGGCATCCAGCTGATGCGCACGCGGGCGCTGCCCCGGGGCGGCCTGCGCCTGACCCTCTGGATCATCGGATTCTTCGCCGCGAGCGCGGTGGCGAGCGCGCTGCCGTCAACGGCGCGCTGGCCCCTGCCCACCGGTCTCGGCGGTGTCGCCGGCGACGCGTTGATGCATGCCGCCCGGATGATGCTCGGCATCGTGGCGACCCCGCTCCACGCCTTCGCGGGCTTCCTCTTCGCCGGCGTCGCGATCCTGTGCCTCACGGGTGCCTGCCGGGTCGGTGAGCTCGATACGGAGGATTTCGACGCCTACGATGCGCCGCCGGCCCCCGCGCGCCAGGCCGTGCGCGGCCGGCCCGATGCCAGCCATGACGGACGCTACGAGGATGACGAGCCGAGCCTCGGCATCGTTTCCCTCGGGGCGATGGCGCAGGCCCTGATGGGCGGGCGCGCGGCCCTGGCGGCGCGCCTCGCCGACTGGCGGGCCGAGCGCGCGGCGGCGGCCACCGCACTCGCCTATGCTGGTGCCTCGCCGGCCCTCGCGGCACAGCGCGCCTTCGCGGCGCCCGAAGACGCCCCCTGGGCGACCCACGCGCCCGATGCCCGGGTGGCCCCCTCGGACGGCCGGCGGGAGCCGGTCTTCGACGCGCCGCCGCAGGCGCCGTCCGCGACCCGGCGCCCCCCGCCGCCCGTGCACCACGACGACGAGGACGCCGACGACGCGGCCGATCTCGAGGCGCCTCCCGTCGAGGCCGCCGCGCCGGCGCGTTCCCGCGTGGCGCCCGCGGCCCCGGCGCCCGTCCCGGCCGCCCCCCGTCGCACGCCACCGCCCCAACCCCAGAATGCCGAGAACTACCGGCACCCCGCCCTGGAACTCCTCGCCGACCCGCCGCGGCTGCCCGCCTCCAGCCAGATCTCTTCGGAGGCCCTGGAGCAGAACGCCACCCTGCTGGAGGCCACCCTCAGCGACTTCGGCGTGCGCGGCGACATCCTGGCGGTGCGCCCCGGCCCGGTCGTCACCCTCTACGAGCTGGAGCCGGCGCCCGGCACCAAGTCGAGCCGCGTGATCTCGCTCTCGGACGACATCGCCCGCTCGATGTCGGCGGTCTCCGCCCGCGTCGCCGTCGTCCCCGGCCGCAACGCCATCGGCATCGAGCTGCCGAATGCCCGGCGCGAGACCGTGTACCTGCGCGAGCTCCTCGCCTCGGCCGATTTCGCCGAGACGAAGCAGAGCCTCGCCCTGTGCCTCGGCAAGAACATCGGCGGCGAGCCGATCATCGCCGATCTCGCCAAGATGCCTCACCTGCTGGTGGCGGGCACCACGGGCTCGGGCAAGTCGGTGGCCAACATCGGCGGCGAGCCGATCATCGCCGATCTCGCCAAGATGCCTCACCTGCTGGTGGCGGGCACCACGGGCTCGGGCAAGTCGGTGGCCATCAACACGATGATCCTGTCGCTGCTCTACCGGATGAAGCCGGAGGAGTGCCGCCTGATCATGGTCGACCCCAAGATGCTGGAGCTCTCCGTCTACGACGGCATCCCGCACCTGCTCTCCCCCGTGGTCACGGACCCGAAGAAGGCGGTCATCGCCCTCAAGTGGGCCGTGCGCGAGATGGAGGAGCGCTACAAGAAGATGTCGAAGGTCGGTGTGCGTAACATCGACGGCTTCAATGCCCGTCTCGCCGAGGCGCGCGGGCGCGGCGAGATCCTGACCCGGACCGTCCAGACCGGATTCGACCGCGAGACCGGCCAGGCCGTGTACGAGACGGAGGAGATGGACCTGTCGGCGCTGCCCTACATCGTGATCGTGGTCGACGAGATGGCCGACCTGATGATGGTGGCGGGCAAGGACATCGAGGGCGCGATCCAGCGCCTGGCGCANTCGGCGCTGCCCTACATCGTGATCGTGGTCGACGAGATGGCCGACCTGATGATGGTGGCGGGCAAGGACATCGAGGGCGCGATCCAGCGCCTGGCGCAGATGGCGCGCGCGGCCGGCATCCACCTGATCATGGCGACCCAGCGTCCCTCGGTCGACGTGATCACAGGCACGATCAAGGCCAACTTCCCGACCCGGATCTCCTTCCAGGTGACGAGCAAGATCGACAGCCGCACGATCCTGGGCGAGATGGGCGCCGAGCAGCTGCTGGGCCAGGGCGACATGCTGTTCATGGCCGGCGGCGGGCGCACGACGCGCGTGCACGGGCCGTTCTGCTCNGACAGCCGCACGATCCTGGGCGAGATGGGCGCCGAGCAGCTGCTGGGCCAGGGCGACATGCTGTTCATGGCCGGCGGCGGGCGCACGACGCGCGTGCACGGGCCGTTCTGCTCGGACTCGGAGGTCGAGAGCGTGGTCGCCCACCTCAAGCGCCAGGGCCGGCCCTCCTACCTCGAGGCCGTCACGGCGGAGGAGGACGGTGCGGCGGGCGGAAAGGGCGGCGCCGACGAGATCGAGCTGGACGGCGCGGTCTTCGACCAGGGCAGCTTCGGCGAGTCCGGCGGCGACCTCTACGACCAGGCGGTCCAGGTGGTGCTGCGGGACAAGAAGGCCTCGACCTCCTACATCCAGCGCCGCCTGCAGATCGGCTACAACCGCGCCGCCTCCCTGATGGAGAAGATGGAGATCGAGGGCATCGTCGGCCCGGCCAACCATGCGGGGAAGCGCGAGATCCTGGTCGAGCCGGACGCGCATCACGGCTGAGCTGCGCCGCGGCGCCGGACGGCCGCCCTACGGAACGGTGCCGAACCGATAGGTCGTGGTCGCCCGGAACGGCGCGTCCGGTCGCAGGACGGTGCTGGGAAAGGCCGGGTGGTTCGGGGCGTCCGGGAAGCCCTGGGCCTCGAAGCAGACGGCATCGCCGGCGCGGTAGAGCCCGCCGCCCGAGCCCGTCACGGTGCCATCGAGCATGTTCGCGGTGTAGAGTTGCAGCCCAGGCTGCGTCGTGGCCACGGTGAGGCTGCGCCCGCTCGCCGGATCGACCGCCTGCGCCACTGCGCGCAGGGTCCCGTCGCCGCCGAGCACGTAGGTGTGGTCGTAGCCGTGAGCGAGGGCGAGCTGCGGATGCGCCGTCCGGATGCGCGCCCCGAGCGCCGTCGGCGTCCGGAAGTCGAAGGGCGTCCCGGCCACGGGCAGGATCCTGCCCGTGGGGATCTGCTCGGCATCCGTCTCCAGCACCGCATCCGCCGCGAGGGTGACCATGTGCCCGAGGGCGCTGCCCGCGTCCTCGCCGGCGAGGTTGAAGTAGCTGTGGTTGGTCAGGTTGACGATCGTCGGCCGGTCGGTGACCGCCGCATACGCGATGGCCAGGGTGCCGTCGTCCCCCAGGCGGTAGGTCACGGTGACGTCGAGGTTGCCCGGGAAGCCCTGTTCGCCGTCGGCGGACCGGTAGGCCAGGGTGAGGCTGGCCGCGTCGGCGGCCTCGACCCGCCAGACCCGCCGGTCGAAGCCTTCCGGCCCGCCATGCATGGTGTTGCGGCCCTGGTTGCGGGGCAGCTGATGGATCGCTCCGTCGAGGCTGAAGCGCCCGCCTGCGATCCGGTTGGCGTAGCGCCCGATCAGGGCCCCGAAATGCGCGTCGCTCGCGACGTAGCCTGCGAGGTCGGCGGCCCCGAGGACGACGTTGGCCACGCGGCCCCTGCGGTCCGGAACGTCGATCCGGCTGACGATCCCACCGTAATCGAGCACCTGCACCCGCAGGTCGCCCCGCGTGAGGGTATGGCGCGTCACGGCCGCGCCGTCCGCCGTGGTTCCGAAAGGCTCTGTGCGCATCGACGTCCGAGTCCCGCTCCGGCCGGCTCAACGCGCGGCCGGCGGATCGGTCCCGTCAGGCCGGTACGACGGCGTCCGCGGCGTCGCCGGAGAGCTGCATCCGGTGCAGCCGGGCATAGGCGTCGCCCGCCGTCACCAGCGCCTCGTGGCGTCCGGTCTCGATGATCCGCCCGGCCTCCATCACGACGATGCAGTCGGCATCGCGCACGGTGGAGAGGCGGTGCGCGATGACCAGGGTGGTGCGGCCCCGCATCAGGCGCAGGAGCGCGTCCTGGACCAGACGCTCCGACTCGGAATCGAGGGCGCTCGTCGCCTCGTCGAGGAGGAGGATCGGGGCGTCCTTGAGGAAGGCGCGGGCCAGGGAGATGCGCTGGCGCTCGCCCCCCGAGAGGCGGCCGCCCGAGGGCCCGACCGGGAAGTCGTAGCCCTCCGGCAGGCGACTGATGAAGCCGTGGGCCGCCGCCGCCTCGGCCGCCGCCTCGATCTCGGCGCGGGTCGCTCCCGGCCGGCCGAAGCCGATATTGGCCGCGATGGTGTCGTCGAACAGCACCACGTCCTGTGAGACCACGGCCACCGCCGCGCGCAGGGAGGCGAGGGAGACGCTGCGGATGTCCTGCCCGTCGATGCGCACCGCGCCCTCGGTCACGTCGTAGAGGCGCGGCACGAGGTTGAGGAGGGAGGACTTGCCCGAACCCGAACGCCCGACCAGGGCCACCGTCGCCCCGGCCGGGACGGTGAGGTCGATGCCCTCCAGGGCCGGCGCGTCGGCGCGGTAGCGGAACTGCACGCCGGTGAAGCGGATCTCGCCCCCCGCCACCTGCAGCGGGGGCGCGCCCGGCACGTCGCGGATCTGCGGCGCCTCGTCCATGAGAGCGAAGTAGCGCTGCAGGGCGGCGCCGGCTTCCTGAAGGATCGCGTTGAGGGTGCCCAGGGTGCGGATCGGCTGCGAGGCCAGGAGCAGCGCGGTGACGTAGCCGGTGAAGTCGCCCACCGTGCGGTCGCCCGAGGTCACGCGCTGGCCGACCAGGGCCAGCACTGCGGCCACCGCGAAGCCGCCGCCGATCTCGAGGAGCGGATCGAGGCGTCCGCGGGCATTGGCGGCCTTCATCTTGAGGCGGCGCACCTCGTCGAAGGCCCCCCGCGCCCGGCCCTTGAGGTAGCCCTCCAAGGCGTAGGTCTTGGCGATGCGGGCCCCCTGCAGGCTCTCGGTGATCAGGCTGGCGGTGAGGCCCATCCGCTCCTGCGTCGCGGTCGAGACCCGGCGCAGCTTCTTGCCGACCCGGCCGATCGGGCCGGCAACGAACGGCACCACCACGCCCGCCACCAGGGTGAGGATCGGATCCATCCAGACCAGGGCCGCCACCAGGGCGATCAGCATGGCGATGTCGCGCAGGAGCACCGTCGAGATGCGGGTCAGGGCCTCCTTGATGAAGGCGAAATCCGTGGTGAAGCGCTGGGTGAAGGCGGCCGGGCTCTCGCGCCCGAGCTGGGCGAGATCGGAGTCGATGAGGTGTCCGTAGAGGGCGGCCTGCATGTCGGCCTCGACCCGGGTGACGACCCGGTTGGTCAGGACGTTCTGGCCGAACAGCGCGAAGCCGCGGATCGACGTGATCGCGATGACGATCACCGGGCCGTAGGCGAGGGCACCCATATCCTTGCGGTCGAAGGCGTCGAAGGCGAGCTTGATCAGGGTCGGGTACAGGCCCGTCGCCGCTCCCACGATGGCGATGAGCACCAGAACCACCGCGAGGGTCGCCCGGTGCGGACGCAGCCATTCCCGCCAGACCCGGCCGAGGAGGGGAAGGATGTCGCTCTTGGGAAGCGCCCGTCGCGCCATCTGGTCCGCTCTTTCCGTGTCATGCCCGCCCGTCGGCGCAGAGGCCGCGACTGCGGGGGTGTTTGCGTCCGCCCGCCGGCGAGATCAAGCGGAAGCCACGGGGGAACGCTCCACGGCCCGGCTAGGAAATGTGATAATGTTACAGTAGAGCGGGGGAGCTTACCGAAAGGATCGTCTCCGATGCCGCTCCGGCTCCCGTTCCCGCGCCCGCGTTTCGGCCTGCCTGCCGCCCTCGTGCTCCTGCTCGGCCTGGTCGGTCCGGTCTCGGCGGCGGAGACGAAGCTGCGCGCCGTCGCGACCTTCTCGATCCTGGCCGACCTGGTGGCCCAGGTCGGCGGGGACCATGTCGCCGTGACCTCCCTGGTGCAGCCCAACGCGGATGCCCACGGCTATGCACCGGCGCCGAGCGACGCCCGGACCCTGGCGGATGCCAGGCTCGTCGTGGTCAACGGCCTGGGGCTCGAGGGATGGATCGACCGGCTGATCAAGGCCTCCGGCACCAAGGCGCCGGTGATCGTCGCCTCCGCCGGGGTCAAGCCGATCGAGGCCGAGGATGACGGCCACGGGCATGACGGGCCTGGTCACGCGCACGGCCACCACGACGATCCCCATGCCTGGCAGAGCATCGCCAACGCGCGGATCTACGTCGGCAACATCCGGGATGCCCTGGTGCGGATCGACCCAGACCATGCCGCGGCCTATGCCGACAACGCGAAGGCCTATGTCGCCTCCCTCGACGCCCTTGAGGGCGAGGTCCGGACGGGGATCGCCGCGATCCCGAAGGCCCAGCGCCGGATCATCACCACCCACGACGCGTTCGGGTACTTCACCGCCGCCTACGGCCTCACCTTCATCGCCCCCCAGGGCGTGTCCACCGACAGCGAGGCGAGCCCGCGCGACGTCGCCCGGATCATCCGCCAGATTCGCCAGGAGAAGATCCCGGCCGTCTTCCTGGAGAACATCAGCGATCCGCGCCTGATGCAGCAGATCGCCCGCGAGAGCGGTGCCGTGATCGGCGGCAAGGTCTTCTCCGACGCCCTGTCGGGGCCGGACGGGCCGGCGCCGACCTACGTGGCGATGATGCGCCACAACCTCGCGGCCTTCACCGCGGCCCTGGGCCAGCGCTGAACCCAGGCCCGGTTTCGCTCAAGCGTCGGGCGGGCTCGGCGGATGCGGGTCCCCGTCCGATCGACCGAGGGCCGGATCAGCCCCCGGTCATCGGCGGGAAGAACGCGATCTCGGCGGCGCCGGCGATCGGTGCGTCCGGCTTCGCATGGACCCGGTCGATCGCCGCGCGGACGATGCCGGTGGTCTCGAAGGCGTAGGCGTATTCCTCGCCCCGGCCGCGCAGCCAGTCGACGAGATCCGCGACCGTGACGATCCCGGCGGGGAGGTCGATGGTCTCCTCGGCCTTGCCGACGCGCTCGCGCACCCAGGCGAAATAGACGAGCTTCATCGCGTGGTGTCCCTCAGCGCGGGTCGTCGATGACGTGCTTGATGCCGGCGCGCAGGTAGTCCCAGCCGGTATAGAGCGTCAGCGCGGCGGCGATCCAGAGGAGGACGGTGCCGGTCTGGATCGTGCCCGGCAGGATCGTTTCCCCGGCCGGACCGGCGACCAGGAAGCCGATCGCGATCAGCTGCACGGTGGTCTTCCACTTGGCGACCTTGCTCACCGGAACGCCGACCTTCAGCTCGGCGAGATACTCGCGCAGGCCCGAGACCAGGATCTCCCGGCACAGGATCACGATGGCGGCCCAGAGGGTCCAGCCCACGATGGTGTTGTCGGCGGCCAGCATGAGCAGGCAGGCGGCCACCAGCAGCTTGTCGGCGATGGGATCGAGCATCCGCCCGAGGGCCGAGCTCTGGTCGTAGGTCCGCGCCACGTAGCCGTCGAGGTAGTCGGTGATCGCCGCCAGGATGTAGACCGCCAGGGCGCCGAAGCGCGCGCTGGGCTCGGTGGGCCAGTACAGCAGCGCGACCACGACCGGCACCGCCACGAGCCGCCCGTAGGTCAGGCAGTTCGCGAGCGTCCAGGCTGGCGACCGGCGGCGGGTGAGGACGGGATTCATCGCAGGCGTGAAACCATGTGCGGCGGTGGGGGTCAACCGCTCGGACCCGCCGATCTCGTCACGCATGGGTGTGAAAGAAGTCGTAGACGGCGCGCGCCGTGGCGGCGTTGACCCCCGGGGTCTTCGCCAGATCCTCGAACGCCGCGCGCTGGATCGCCTTCACGGTGCCGAAGTGGTGCAGCAGCGCGCGCTTGCGGCTGGGGCCGATTCCCGCGATCTCGTCGAGGGGGTTCCGCACCATCTCGCGCTTGCGCTTGGCCCGGTGGCTGCCGATGGCGAAGCGGTGCGCCTCGTCGCGCAGGCGCTGCACGAAGTACAGGGTCGGATCGCGCGGCGGCAGCTTGAAGGGGGGGCGCCCGGGCACGAAGAACGTCTCGCGCCCGGCGTCGCGGTCGCGGCCCTTGGCGATGCCCACCAGGGCGACGTCGGTGACGCCGATCTCCTCCAGGGCGGTCCGGGCAGCGTCCAGCTGCCCCTTGCCGCCGTCGATCAGCACGAGGTCGGGCCAGGCCGGCAGGGTGTCGCTCTCCGGCGGCGCCTCGGGCACCGGCGCCTCGGCGCCGCCCTCGCTCGCCGCGATCGCGGCCTCCCGGGCGGTGCGCGGGTTCTCCTTGACGAGGCGCTTGAAGCGGCGCTGCAGCACCTCGCGCATCATCCCGTAATCGTCGCCCGGGGTCAGCTCCTCCGACTTGATGTTGAAGGTGCGGTAATGCTGCTTGGCGAAGCCCGTCGGCCCGGCGACGATCATGCCGCCGACGGCGTTCGTGCCCATGATGTGCGAGTTGTCGTAGACCTCGATCCGCCGGGGCGTGCCGGAGAGCCCGAAGGACTGGCCGAGGGCGACCAGGAGCTTGCCCTGCGAGGCGGTGTCGGCGAGGCGCCGGCCCAGCGCCTCCTTGGCGTTGCGCTGAGCGTACTCGACGAGGTTCTTGCGCTCGCCGCGCTGGGGCTGGTGGATCTCGACCCGGTACTCCGTGCGGCTCGACAGGGCGGCGGCCAGGAGTTCCACATCCTCGATGGCGTGCGAGACCAGGACGCTGCGCGGCGCCGGCTTGTCGTCGTAGAACTGCCCGATGAACGAGGCCAGGACCTCGTCCGGCGTCATGGTGCGGTCGGCCTTGGGAAAGTAGGCGCGGTTGCCCCAGTTCTGGAAGTTGCGGAAGAAGAACACCTCGATGCAGAACTGGCCCGCCTGCTCGTCGAGGGCGAAGACGTCGGCCTCCTCGACGCCCTGGGTGTTCACGCCCTGCGTCCCCTGGATCGCCGACAGGGCGGCGATGCGGTCGCGGAACCGGGCCGCGCGCTCAAACTCCATCTTCTCGGAGGCGTCCTGCATCTCCTCGCGCATGCGGTCCTTCACGGCGTTCGACTTGCCCGCGAGGAAGCTCTTCGCGTTGTCGGCGAGCGCGCGATAATCGGCGAGGTCGATCTCGCCCGTGCACGGACCGGAGCAGCGCTTGATCTGGTAGAGCAGGCAGGGCCGGGTGCGGTTCTCGTAGTAGCTGTCCGTGCAGGTGCGCAGGAGGAAGGCCCGCTGGAGGGCGTTCACCGTGCGGTTCACCGCCCAGACGCTGGCGAAGGGGCCGTAATAGCTGCCCTTCCGGCGCCGGGCGCCGCGGTGCTTGATGATCTGCGGCGCTTCCGAATCCGCCGTGACGAGGATGTAGGGAAACGACTTGTCGTCCCGCATCAGCACGTTGAAGCGCGGCTTCAGCTGCTTGATCAGGTTGGCCTCGAGGAGCAGCGCCTCGGTCTCGGTGGCGGTGGTGACGAACTCCATCGCCGCCGTCTGCGAGATCATGCGAGCGATGCGGTTGGAATGGGCCTGGCCCCGCGCGTAGGAGCCGACCCGCGCCTTGAGGTTCTTGGCCTTGCCGACGTAGAGCACGTCGCCCTTGTCGTCGAACATCCGGTAGACGCCGGGCGAGGTCGGTAGGGTCGTCCAGAACCGCCGGATCACCTCGGTGCCGGCCTTGACCGCGCCCTCCTCGAAATCGAAGTCGATCTCGGGGGCGTCGTCGGCCTGCGCGAGGTCGAGCGCCTCCTCGGCGTCGTCCTCCCGGCCGCCGTCCTGCGGGAACCCGTCCTGCGAGAACCCATCCTGCAGGCCGTCCTGATCGTCGAAGCCGTCAGGCGGCAGATCTTTCGAGGCGTGGTCTTTCGCGGGCGCGCGGCTCATGCCGCTGACTTAAGCCTCGGGGGAAGGCGAGGGAAGGGGCGATCCAGGCGGCGCGCGGGGCGACGAGGCCCCGTCGCCTCAGTCGAAGAGCGCGTCGATGTCGCCCTGGTCGACGTGGCCGATATCGTCCTCGAGCTTCGGCCCGTTGAGGAGCGAGCTCTCGTCGTCGATGTCGATCTTGGCGGGATGGGCGCCCAGCAGCTCGCTGAAGCTGTCGAGGCCGCCCCAGGCCTCGATCATCCGGTCGAGGTGCTCCTCGATGAACTTCAGCACGCCGACGATCTTGTTGATGCGCTGGCCGGTGAGGTCCTGGAAGTTGCAGGCCTCGAAGGCGACCACGACGCGGTCGAGGATCGCGTCGATGTTCTCGCGTCCCGCCATGGTGGTGGTCATGGCGCGCAGCATGCTGGCGTTGGTCTCGATTTCCTCGATCGCGCCTAGGATCGTGCTGGTGGCGCGCTCGGTGGAGTCGACGACGGCGTCGAGTTCGCCCGCCACGCGGCGCATGCCCTTGCCGGTATTCTCCGAGCGGTAGAGCGTCGCGATCTCCTGCTTGGTGCGGGTGATCGCATCCTTCATGATGTCGAGTTCGGACCGCATCGCGAAGGCTTCGTTGAGCTCGCGCCGGCAGGCGTCGATCGTCTCGACGGTGCTCGTCTGCGTGACCTTCCGAAGATCCTGGATCGCCGAGAGGATCTCCTCGAGGCGCTTGTTGTTCAGGGTTACCGCCTCCGACGAGACGGCGGCTTCGGTGGCCACGGCGGGACCTGCGAGCCCGAGGCTTTCCTCGATGCGGTAACGTTTGAGAGTCATCGGTCGCGATCAGCCGGAAAGAGTGAAGCCCGGTGACGATGCCGCCAACTCATTGCGATTTCTTGAACGTCGCAACGGGCCAGCAACCTTTACCGGCCGTTCACGCTGAATCCGAGGAACTGTTCGAAGCCGAACCGGGCTGAACGATTCACCATGTTCCTTCACCGGGTCCTCGTTCGGGGCCCCGATCCTCCGGGCATGTCGGACCCGCGGACGGGTTCGACCGAGGCTTGGAGCGTTGACGAGCATGCGGTTCGATTGGTGCGTGGCCGTGGCCTGCCTGACGGTGGGACTGGCGGGGCAGGGGGCACAGGCGCAGTCGCAGGGATCGGCCCGGCCCGGCGCCTATGGCGGGGGCTTCATCGAGTACATGCTGGGAAGCGGACAGGAAGCGCGCCCGGCCGCGCCGGCCCCGGTTCGCTACGTCTCGGGCAACCGCCTCGCCGATGCGCAGGCCCTCGACCCCGCGTCCCGCGCCTACGGTGTCGCCCCGACGCCACGCATGCTCCACTCCGGCGACCGGGTTCCCGAGGAGCGCTTCGTACCCTCGTACGCGCCACCGGTCGCCGCGGCGCCCGTCCGGACGCCGATCCGCCTCGCCGCCCTGCCGTCGGCCCAGGCCGTGGAGCCGGCGGTCGAGACCATCGCCCGCGCGCCCGATCCCCGCTACGCCCGCCAGGTCGTCGCCTTCGATGGACCGCAGCGCGCGGGGACGATCGTCGTCGATACGTCCGGCAAGTTCCTCTATCTGGTCCAGCCCGGGCACCAGGCGATCCGCTACGGCATCGGCGTCGGCCGGCCGGGCTTCGCCTGGTCGGGCCTGAAGACGATCAGCCAGAAGCGGGAATGGCCGGATTGGACGCCGCCCGAGGAGATGATCCGGCGCCGTCCGGACCTGCCGCGCCACATGGCCGGCGGTCCCGGCAACCCGCTCGGCGCGCGGGCGCTCTATCTCGGCTCATCGCTCTACCGCATCCACGGCACCAACGAGCCGCACACGATCGGGCAGAACGTCTCGTCCGGCTGCATCCGGATGATGAACGAGGATGTCATCGATCTCTACGAACGCACGCCCGTCGGCACGCGGGTCGAGGTCCTGTGACG
The DNA here is from genome assembly GCF_001423085.1 of Methylobacterium sp. Leaf125. Lineage (GTDB taxonomy): Bacteria > Pseudomonadota > Alphaproteobacteria > Rhizobiales > Beijerinckiaceae > Methylobacterium. The sequence continues at coordinate 1,250,167 of NZ_LMNU01000001.1, forward strand.
GCTCAGGCCTCACGACCGGGGCCCTGAAACGAGAAGCGCCGGCGCCCCATCGAGGCGCCGACGCTTCGTCGTCGTGGGATCAGACCCAGTCGTCGTCCCCGCCGCCGCCGAGGTCACCCCCGAAGTCGCCGCCGGAATCATCCGTGAAGGACGCGTCCTGGAGATCGTTGCCGCCGCCGAGGGCCGAGCCGAGATCCTCGTTGCCGCTGCCGCCGAAGAAGTTGTTCTCGGTGATGTTCGGGGTGCCGCCGAGACCGGCCGCTGCTGCGCTGCCGAGCTGGGAATGGCCCCCCGCGAAGGCGTTGGAGAGGGCGCTGCCGAGCAGCATGCCGCCGGCGGCACCCGCCGCCATGGGCAGTGCCGTCGCCATGAAGCCGCCGCCGCGGGCCGGTGCCGCCTGCTGGCCACCCCACGGGCCGCCCTGCTGCGGGCCGCCATAGCCCGGCTGCTGTCCGTAGCCCGGCTGCGGCTGGCCATAGCCCGGCTGCTGCGGCTGGCCGTAGCCCGGCTGGCCGCCCTGATTGCCCCAGGCGCCGCCCTGACGCGGTGGCTCGGGCTGGCGGGCGGATGAACCGCCGCCGAAGATGCTGGACAGGAAGCCGCCGCCGCCGCCCTGCGGCTGCTGCTGACCCGCACGGCGCAGCTGCTCCAGCTGCTCGTTCAGGCTCTTGATCGCCTCTTCCTGCACGTAGATCAGCTGCGCCATGGCGTAGGGCGCGTAGGGCTGTGCCCGGATCTTGTCGGCAATGAAGCGCTCGGCTTCCGCGTCACGGGGCTGGCTCGAAGCCTGCTCCAGGCGCTGGAAAATGCCGCCGATGACGTCGCGTTCTTCGCTGTTCATGGAGTTGTCCTCCTGGGGCAAGCCGGCGGGTGACCACCCGCACGGGCGGGTCACAGATGGGGGGTGCCGCCGGCCTTTGTCAGGGGTTCAACGCAAACTTTGCCGTCCCGGATGCATGGGCCGATTTCGAATCTGCCCAGAACGCGGAAAAGCCCGGCCTTGCGGCCGGGCTTTCCTGAAGATGCGCGCCCCGCGAAGGGCGCGATCGGGTCGGATCCTAGTAGGAGCCGAACTTGTAGTTCAGGCCGGCGCGGACGACGGCGAACTCGGTGTCGCGCACCTGGCGGCCGCCGCTGGCGAGCACCACGCCCGGGCTGGTCAGGCTGACTTCCTGGCCGGCGTTGTTGACGGCGAAGACGCCGTTGTTGCGGTTGCCGCGGTCGAGGTTCACGTACAGGCCTTCGACCTTCAGCGTCACGGCCGAGGAGCGGAAGAAGTTCAGGAACGAGTCGGTGGGGAGCGCGTACTCGATACCGCCGCCGGCAGCCCAGCCGGTCTGGAAGTCGTCGCGGCTGGAGTTGGTCAGACCGAAGTCGCGACCGCCGCCCGAACCGTAGGCGAAGCCGCCGGTGCCGTACACGAGGGTRCGGTCGAAGGCGTAGCCGAGGCGACCGCGGACGGTGCCGAAGTAGTCGAGGCCCGAGACGCCGGCCGGGTTGAAGACCTGCTGGGCGGCCAGSGGGCCGGTGGCCGAGAAGCGGTTCCGCTCACGACCGAAGTCGACGTACTGGCCGCCGACGAAGCCGTCGTTGCTCTGGCCGTTGCTGAAGGCGATGGCGGCCGTGGTGCCCGGCAGGACCAGGGTGCTGGCGCCGTTGACGCCGATGACGGTCGGCTGGCTGTTGCTGGAGGCGTCGAAGCCGTAGCCGGCGTTGAAACCGGCGTAGAAGCCGGTCCAGGTGAACACCGGCACCGGCACGAACACCGGCGGGGGAGCCTGACGACGCGGAAGGTCGGCGGCGAAGGCGGAGCCGGCGATCGCGATGCCGGCGAGCGCGGTGGCGCTGCGAAGGAAGGATTTCATGATCTGGTCCTCTAACCGTTACGCACCGGCGCCACTTTTACGGGTGGCGTCCGCTGCAGTTCCCCGTCTTTAAGCCAGCAGCGTGCGAGAAGCTGTTGCGTTACGATCACGCCAGCCGCAGCGAACGCGGCCCCTTTGTGGCGATACTCGTCTTATTCTCACCCACTCCGTGAACACCGAACGCGCACCAATGGCCAAGGTTCGCGCACGGCCACGCTTTTTTCATCATCGGTCTTTGACAAAGTGTCGCAGGGCCTGGACGGCCTACGCCGAGAGGGCGATCGCGGAGATCAGTCGGCCATAATCCGCCTCGCCGAGATGGGTCGTCCGGCGGAAGCTGTAGAACCGGTCGGGATCCGCGTAGGTGCAGCACCCGAGATCGTCCGCCTGGGCGATTCCGGCCTGTGCGAGGCGCGCCAGGATGAACCCCGGGAGGTCGAACTGGGCATGGTCCGCACGCGCGCCGGGACCGAGGAACCGTTCGAAGGCGGGGGCGTCCGCCCGGAACCGGGCGATGAAGTCGGGTCCGACCTCGTAGGAGGCCTGCGCGATCGTCGGCCCGAGCACGGCGACGATGCGACTTCGCGCGGCGCCGAGCCCTTCCATCGCCGCGATGGTGCGCTCGATCACGCCGCCGAGGGCGCCCTTCCAGCCTGCATGCGCGGCGCCCACGACGCGGTTCTCCGGGTCGGCGAACAGGATCGGGCCGCAATCGGCCGTGGCAATGCCCAGGGCGAGGCCGGGCACCCGGGTCACCATCCCGTCGGCCCTGGGGCGATCGGCGAGGGCGATCGGACCCTCGACCACCACCACGTCGGGCGAGTGGACCTGATACAGGCTGACGAGGGCGTCCTCCGCGACATCGAGGTGGCGGCTCATGCGGCGGCGGTTCTCGCCCACGTGGTCGGGCGCATCGCTCGAGCCGAGGCCACCATTGAGTGCGACGTAGAGTCCCTCCGAGACGCCGCCGCGCCGGGTGAAGAAGGCGTGCCGAATGCCCGGGAGGCCGGCGAGATGCGGGGACTCGAGGGCTTCGGGATGTTCGCGCGTCATAGGCACTTCGACCCTTGCGGAGGATTGCGTTGCTGGGGGAGGACTGGGCGGGCGCGGCTCTCGCGACCGTGAGGCCTGCGCGCGGGTGTAAGTGACCCCGACGACACCCTGACGTCGCGGCTCTTTACGGTTCGTTAAGCATGTTTTGATCGTATGCGCTTCAAGAGTCGAGGATCAGCCGATGTCGGAAGCAGCCCGTCACCCCGCCCCGTACGAAACGGCGACCCGGCCTCAGCCCGGTCCGCTGCGCGATTGGCTGGCAGCCATGAAGGCCGCGACCCAACCGGCGGGCGCCGAGGTGCAGCCGGCGGTCGTTCCGGCCCCGATGGCGGAGGAGCCCCGGGTTGCCGAGCAGAACAAGGCCTGGACCCCGCGGGTCGTGACGCCGGCCGCCGCTCCGGCGGATGCCGTGGAGGGCGACCTCTCGGACCTGATGGCCGAGAACATCATGCTGAAGGCCAAGCTGAAGGTCGAGAACGACCGCTACGACGCGCTCCAGGGCGTCATCGCCCGTGAGCTGCGCAACCTGCGCGCCCATGTCGAGGCCGAGATGCAGGAATTCGAGGAGGCGCGCCGCGAGCGCGACCGGCTCAGCGCGACGCAGGGCGAACTGGAGAACGAGCTCCGCGACCTCCGGGCCAAGGGCGCGGCCGATGCCGCGCAGCTCTCCGAGATGCGCGGCGAGCGCGATCTCTGGGCCGCCCGGGCCGAGGCTCTGGCGCAGCCCATCTTCCAGAAGCGCAGCGGCCTCTGAGGCCCGCGCTCCCGACACCACCACCCTGAAACATCGAAGGGCCGCCCCGTGAGGGGCGGCCCTTCCATTGCCGAACCACTCGTGTCCGGCCGGAACTGTCGTATTCGCGTCGAGCGCTAGAAGGCTGCGCCGGAGGCGAAGGTCCAGGTCCGGGAGGCCGGGGTGAGCGGCTGATGACAATGAGACACTGGATCACCTCCTTTCGTTCGTTGCGGGTGAGCCGAAGTTAGTCAGCCCCTTCCGGTTTGAAAAGGCCCGCGCCCGCGCCCATCCGCCGCTCCCCTCGGGGCGGGTCCACGGTGCCGCGGGGCGGCGGCTGGCCTCGGCCCCGCCGGAGGTCTAAAGGTTCCGGCCTTCTCCCTCGCGCGGCGCGGCACCGACCTCGCGTCCGCGCCCACCGGCCACGGACCCGCTTCCCTCCATGTCCACAGCCCTGCGGATGCCGGCGCCCGACGAGGCGGCCCTCGACCCGGACGCCATGCGCCAGCCGCTGCCCGACGCCTGGTACTGCGTCGGCCGGTCCGAGTCCCTGAATGCGGGGGCCCTGCGCGCCGTCGAGCTCAACGGCGAGCAGATCGTCCTGGGTCGCGAGGCCTCCGGCGCTCCCTTCGCCCTGCGCGACCGCTGTCCCCACCGGGGCATGGCCCTGTCGAAGGGCCGCTTCGACGGCGACGCATTGACCTGCCCGTTCCACGGCTGGCGCTTCGGCACCGACGGCCGATGCCGCGACGTGCCGACCCTGTCGGCCTCGGACACTGCCGATTTCACGCGGATCGCGGTGCAGCGCTTTCCCATCCGCGAGAGCGCCGGCTTCGCCTGGGTCAATCCGCATCTCGGGCCGGAGACCGGATCGCCGCCGGCGGCGCTGCCGGAGCTCGGCTTCACGGCGGCCGGGTCCCTGGTGGTGGAACTCGTGGTCGAGGCCTCCTTCGACCTGACGACGCTCAGCCTCGTGGATCCCGGACACGTCGCCTTCGTGCACGATTCCTGGTGGTTCCGGCCCTCGAAGGAGCTGCGCGAGAAGGTGAAGACCTTCACGCCGACCCCGCACGGCTTCACCATGACGAGCCACGCCACGACGACGAGCTCGCCGGTGTACCGGCTGCTCGGCGGCGTGCCCGCGGTGGAGATCGAGTTCCGCCTGCCGGGCGTCCGCTTGGAGCGGATCGAGGCCGGGACGAAGCGGGTGGCGAACTACACCTTCGCCACGCCCCTGACCCAGAACCGGACCATGCTGACGAACGCCCTGTACTGGAACATGCCGGCGCTGAATCTCCTCAAGCCGGTGGCGCGGCCGCTGATGCGCCAGTTCCTGACCCAGGACCAGCAGGTGCTCCAGCACGCCCAGGCCGGCCTCGACCGCAAGCCCACCATGGTGCTGTTCGGCCAGGGCGACCTGCCGTCCCAATGGTACTTCCGCCTCAAGCGCGAGGCCCTGCAGGCGGCCCGGGAGGGACGGCCCTTCGCCAACCCCCTGGCCACGCAGGAGCTGCGCTGGCGCTCCTGACCGGCCCGGATCCGCGCATCGGCCAGTGATGCGTCTTGCGGATACGATGCGTCTTGCGGACGCGATGCGGGGCCGCGGCGCTTGATCGGCGCGCCGCAGCCGCCATCTCGGATCCATGAAACGGCATAGTTTGATCAAGGCGTTGAGCGCCGCCACGGTGATGACGCTCGGCGGGGTCGGCTATGCCGCCCACAAGCGCGGGCGCAATCCCTATTATCGCGGGCCGCGCAGCGACCATTTCGACGGCGTCCGCTTCCACAGCTCGGACCAGCCGGCGGACAAGACCCTCGGCGACATCGCCCGCTGGCGCTCCCGCCGCGGGGTCGACAGTCCTCTGCGCCAGGCCTGGCCGGCCTTCCACCCGAGTCCCTACGCGCCCGACGTGCCGCCCGAGCGGGTCTCGGGCCTGCGCGTCACGCTGATCGGGCATGCGAGCTACCTGTTCCAGGTCGCCGGCCGCAACATCCTGGTCGATCCCGTCTATGCCCGCCGGGCGAGCCCGGTGAAGTTCGCCGGCCCCAAGCGGGTGAACCCCCCGGGGATCGCCTTCGCCGACCTGCCCCCGATCGACGCGGTGCTGATCACCCACAACCACTACGACCACCTCGACGGAGCGGCGGTCGCGCGGATCTGGCAGGCGCACCAGCCGCTGATCCTGGCGCCCCTCGGCAACGAGGCCGTGCTGCGCGCCTACGACGACACCATGCACGTGGAGACCCGCGACTGGGGCGAGTCCGTGGATCTCGGCGGTGGCCTCACCGTCCACGTCACGCCCGCCCACCACTGGTCGGCCCGGGGTCTGAACGACCGGCGCATGGCCCTGTGGTGCTCCTTCGTCCTGACCACGCCGGTGGGGGTGCACTACCATTCGGGCGATACCGGGCTCCGCGACGGCGCGACCTTCCGGGACGCCCGCGCCCGCTTCGGGCCGCCGCGCCTCGCCACCCTGCCGATCGGCGCCTACGAGCCGCGCTGGTTCATGAAGGACCAGCACATGAACCCGGCCGAGGCCGTGGAAGCCGGGCTGCTGCTCGGGGCCGACCAGATGCTCGGCCACCATTGGGGGACCTTCCAGCTCACCGACGAAGGCATCGAGCAGCCGGTGGACGCCCTGGCGGAGGCGCGCGCCGCGCACGGGCTCGCGCCCGAGCGGTTCGTGGCGATGCGGCCGGGCCAGGTCTGGGAAGCGTGAGGCTTTCCGGATCGCTGGCCACGGCGCCGCGCAGTTCAGGACAGAAGTCTCGACAAAGGATCAAAGTCGAACGCAGATGTTCGCCATCGAGGTTCGATCATCCGGTTTCAAATCGCGCCGAGTGAATCGCGCGTTAAGAGGTTGATAGCGTCTCTCAGCCAAGTCCTGGTCGTACTTTAAATACGATCGCCGATAGGTTGCATGATGATTCACCTCAAGACGCTCACCGCGAAGGTCATTCTGCTGGCTGCTGGCGCAATTTTGCTGGTGTCCGCTGCGTTGTTACTGGTGACCGGCTACGAGATCGGGTCACAGCTCGAGGCCAAGCAGCGCGCCGACGGTGAGCGCCACCTGCGCGCCCTGAGCCTCGTCGCGGGCGACCAGATTGCCGGGGCCGAGATCGCCTTCGACGGCGATCGGGTCCGCACGGCCCGCATGCCCGACCTCGGCGGCCTGTCCGACCAGGCGATCGTGGACCGCACCGTGGCGTATGTGGGCGGCAGCGCGACGGTGTTCGCCTACGATCCCGCCGGCGATCGCTTCGTGCGTCGCGTGACCACGATGAAGAACGAGCGCGGCGAGCGGGCGGTGGGCACCGCCCTGGCCGCCGACCATCCGGCCCTGGCCCTGATCCGCGCCGGCAAGGCCTATAGCGGGCCCGCGAACCTGTTCGGCCGCTCCTACCTCACGGTCTATCAGCCGACCCTCGACGCGGCCGGGCGCATCAACGGCCTCCTGTATGTCGGCGTTCCCCTGGAGGCCTATGAGACGGTCTACGCCCAGACGATGGCGGCGATGCGCTGGACCATCCTGTCCGTCGCCGTCCTGGCCTGCCTCCTCGTCGGCCTCGTGGCCGTCCGCCTGTTCCGGCCGATCCGGGTCATCGCGGAGCGGACCTCCGGCCTGGTCGCAGGCGACTACGAGGGCGTCATTCCCTACCGGGACGCCGCCGACGAGGTCGGTGCCGTCGCCCGCGCCCTGGAGGCCCTGCGCGACACCAGCCTGCGGGCCCGCGCGCTGGAATCCGACCGGGCTGCCATGAGCCAGGTCGCCCAGGACCGCCGGGCGCTCCTGGATGCCGAGATCGCTCGCTTCCGCAGCCAGGTCTCCGAGGCCCTGAACGCCGTCGGTGCCCAGACCGGCGACCTGCGCAGCCGCTCGGCCGCGATGTCGAGCGCTTCGGCCGAGGCCTCCCGCGCGGTGGAGGGCGCTTCCGCCGGCTCGCGCGAGACCTCGTCGCACGTCCAGACGGTGGCCAGCGCCGCGGAGGAGCTCACCGCCTCGATCGTCGAGATCAGCGGCCGCCTCGATGCCGCCAAGGGCGCGGTCGACGCCGCCTTCGACGAGGCTTCGAGCACCAATCACCGCATGGGCGAGCTCGCCGGGACGGCCCAGCGCATCGGCGACGTGGTGGGGCTGATCCGCGCCATCGCCGACCAGACCAACCTGCTGGCGCTGAACGCCACCATCGAGGCGGCCCGGGCCGGCGAGGCGGGGCGCGGCTTCGCCGTCGTCGCCTCCGAGGTCAAGGCGCTGGCGAGCCAGACCGCCAAGGCGACCGACGAGATCGCCAGCCAGGTCGCTTCGGTCCAGACCTCGACGGGGCAGGCGGTGGATGCGATCGGCCGCATGACCGACCGGATGGGCACGATCAGCGCGATGACGAAGGATCTCGCCGCCGCGGTCGCGATGCAGGGCGAGGCCACCGGCGAAATCTCGCGCAATGCCGGGAACACGGCCACGACCTCGGTCGCCATCGCCCGCGACCTCGGCACGGTCACCGACGCCACCCGCCGGACGGCCGCCATGGCGGAGAGCGTCCAGGGCAGCGCCGCCTCCGTCGAGGACGTGGCGGCCGGCCTCGAGGCCGAGATCGGCCGCTTCCTCAGCGCCGTCGCGGCCTGAGCCGCGAGGTCAAGCGGATCGACGGACTCCCCCAAGCGGAAGAACGGCCCCGGTCAGAGAATGAACCGGCTCAGATCCGCGTTGGCCGCGAGGCTCTCGACCCGGGCGCGCACGTAGGCGGCGTCGATCGGCACGGTCTCGCCCGACCGGTCAGTGGCCGTGAAGGAGATCTCGTCGATGACGCGCTCCAGCACGGTCTGGAGCCGGCGGGCGCCGATGTTCTCCACCGAGTTGTTCACGTCGACGGCGACCCGGGCGAGGGCGTCCACCGCGTCGTCGCTGAACGCGAGGGTGACGCCCTCGGTCTGCATCAGCGCCACGGTCTGCTTCAGCAGGCTCGCCTCCGTCGAGGTCAGGATCTGGCGGAAATCCTCGACGGTCAGCGGCTGCAGCTCGACCCGGATCGGCAGGCGGCCCTGCAGCTCCGGCAGCAGGTCGGAGGGCTTCGAGACGTGGAAGGCGCCGCTGGCGATGAACAGGATGTGGTCGGTCTTCACCGGCCCGTGCTTCGTCGCCACCGTGGTGCCCTCGATCAGGGGCAGGAGGTCGCGCTGCACGCCCTCGCGGGAGACATCCGCCGAGGAGCGGCCCTCGCGGGCGCAGATCTTGTCGATCTCGTCGAGGAAGACGATGCCGTTGTCCTCGACCTCGCGGATCGCCTCCTGCGTCAGGGATTCGGCGTCGACGAGCTTGTCGGATTCCTCGGCCAGCAAAGGCGCGTAGGCATCCTTCACCGTCATCCGGCGCGGCTTGCCCTTCTGGCCGCCCAGCGCCTTGCCGAGCATGTCGCCGAGGTTGACCGCGCCCATGGAGGCGCCGGGCATGCCGGGGATCTCGAACATCGGCAGACCGCCCGGGGCGGCGCCCGTGAGTTCGATCTCGACCTCCTTGTCGTCGAGTTCGCTCGCCCGCAGCTTCTTCCGGAAACTGTCGCGGGTGGCCTGGCTCGCGGTCGGCCCGACCAGGGCGTCGAGGATGCGGGCCTCGGCGGCGGCCTCGGCCTTGGCCTTCACCGAGCGCCGCTTCTCCTCGCGCTTGAGGCCGATGCCGACCTCCACGAGGTCGCGCACGATCTGCTCCACGTCGCGGCCGACATAGCCGACCTCGGTGAACTTGGTGGCCTCGATCTTGAGGAACGGGGCCCCGGCGAGGCGCGCGAGGCGGCGGGCGATCTCGGTCTTCCCGCAGCCCGTCGGCCCGATCATGAGGATGTTCTTTGGGGCGACCTCCTCGCGCAAGGGGCCGGTGAGCTGCTGCCGGCGCCAGCGGTTGCGCAGGGCGATGGCGACGGCGCGCTTGGCATCCGCCTGCCCGACGATGAAGCGGTCGAGTTCCGAGACGATCTCGCGGGGAGAGAAGGTGGTCATCACGCTCCGATCGGGTGCGGCAGCCGGGCTGCCAGGGGGCGGGGGAGGGCGCGCAGGGTGAGGGCGCGCAAGGGGTGCCATCCGGCGCTGAGCGCCAGGATGAAGGCCCCGAGGGTGAGAAGGCTCAAGGGGACGGTGTTGCCGGCGAAGCCCGCCCCGCGCACCAGGGCGCCGAGGGCGAGCCCGGCATAGACCAGGCCGGAGACCAGGAGGGCCCGCCGGTCCACCGCCAGGGCGATGCCCGCGAGGCCGAGGACGATCGCCAGCACCCCGAGGGTCGCCGCCTGGCCGCCGCCGGCGGTCAGGCTGCCCAGGATCGGGTGGACGATGAGCGGGGCGGCCAGCAGGTGCAGCCAGAAGGCGATGTCGGTGCGCCGGGTGACGCGGGCCGGATCCGACAGGTCGAAGCGCATCGCGAGGGCGAAGACGCCGAGGCCGGCTGCGATGAACAAGCCGTTGCGCCCCGCGCGCGTCAGGTCCGGCGCCGCTGCGAGCAGCAATCCGAAGACGAGGGCGCAGAGCGCCGCCGCCCCGGCCGCCACCGTGATCGGGACGGAGAAGCGCCGGTAGTGCAGGGTGACGAGGGCGAGGGTCGCCAGGGCGCCGCCGATCAGCGGCAGCGGGCCCGAGCGGGGATCGGCCGTGAGGTCGAGGAGGGTCGGCCAGCTCGCACCGGCGCCGCCCCCTCCGGCGAGGGCGAAGGCCGCTGCCGACTGCACCGCCAGGGCGAAGACCACGAGGAGCACGAGGCTCGGCAGGGCCATCCGGCGCCGGCGGGTGAAGAACTCGGCGAGGCCCCAGGCGAGGGCGGCGATCAGGGCGTAGCCGGTCGCCGGGCCGAGGGTCGACAGGCCGAAATGCGCGCAGGCGCCGAGGAACAGGAACAGCCCGAGGGTGACGAAGATGTCGGCGAAGCCCGAGACGAAGCGCAGGCGCTCGTCGTCACGGGGTTCGTCGCGGCCGGTGTCCGGCCCCCCGTTCGCCCGCGCTAGGCGATCGAGGGATGCGGCCTGGATCTCGGTGATGATGCCCTCGGCCACGGCGCGGCGGAGGTGGTCGGCGGTGATCACGACGGAACCTCGCGGTGGGTCACCCCGCGCAGGGCGAGGGCGATGCCGCGTCGGGCGGGAAGGGGGTGGACGACGCACGCCCCCGACTTAAGCGCGCCGCCTCGCCCTTTCCAGTCGTTCCCGTGTCTCAGGCGGCGCGGATCGAGCCGACGAAGTGCGTGACCTCGCCGTCGAGGGCGCTGGAGCGGCGGGCGAGCTCCGCCGCCGAGGCGAGGACCTGGGCGGCTCCGGCACCCACCTCCACCGCGGCACCCTGGACCTCGGCCATGGTCTCGGTGACGTCGTGGGTGCCGCGGGCGGCGTCGCTGACGCTGCGGGCGATCTCCTGCGTGGCGACCTGCTGCTCCTCCACCGCCGCCGCGACGCCGAGGGCGATGCTGTGCACGCTGCCGATGGTCGTGCCGATCTCCCGGATCGCCTCGACGGTCTCGCGGGTGGCGGCCTGGATCATGCCGATCTGCGCCGTGATCTCGTCCGTCGCCTTGGCGGTCTGGGCCGCAAGGGTCTTCACCTCGGTGGCGACCACGGCGAAGCCGCGGCCCGCCTCGCCGGCCCGGGCCGCCTCGATGGTGGCGTTCAGCGCCAGCAGGTTGGTCTGGCCGGCGATGTTCGAAATCAGGGCGACGACGTCGCCGATGCGGGCGGCGCCCTCGGCCAGGGCCTCGACCCGGGCATTGGTCTGGCGGCTGCTCTCGACGGCGTTGGCCGCGGCGGCCGAGGTCTGGCCGACCTGCTGGCCGATCTCGTTGGCGGTGGCGGCGAGCTCCTCCGTGGCGGCGGCCACGGCCTGGACGTTCTGCGCCGTCTCCTGGGCGGCGCGCATCACGGCGGCGGATTGCAGGTTGGTGCGTTCGGCCTGGGCCGACATCGAGCGGGCGGTCTCCTCCATGGCGGCGGCGGCGTCGGAGAGGTCGCCCACGAGGGCGCCGACGCTGCCCTGGAAGCGGTCGGCCAGCTCGGTCCGCTCGGTGCGGCGGCGGGTGGAGGCGAGCCCGGCGGCCTCGTCCTGCGTCGCCCGCAGGGTCTCGGTCTCCCGCATGGAGCGGGCGAAGACCTGCATGCTGGACCAGATCGCGCCGATCTCGTCGCGGCCCGGCTTCACGGGCGGCAGGTCGAGCTGGCCCTCCGACAGGCGCCGGATGGCCGCGGTGACCCGGGCGAGGGGCGCCGCGATCTGCCGGTGCCCGATCAGGAGGCCGAGCACGAGGCTCGCGAGGGTGCCGCCCGCGGCCAGGACGATCAGCAGGGTCAGTCGGCCGTCGTAGAGGGTGTCGGTGGCGGCATCGATGGCAGCGACCTGGGCCTGGCCGCCGGCCACCAGGGCGTCGATGGAATCCTGGAAGGCCTGCCGGTTGGCGCGGTTGGCCTCGTTGAAGCCGAGATCCGCCGCCGCCTTCGGGGCGAGCGCGGTTCCCGCCCGGGCGATCTCCTGGCGCAGGCTGGTGAAGGTGGCCGCCCCCTGCAGCACCCGATCGAATGGCGCCCGCTCCGCCTCGGGGACCCGGCGGCCCAGGGCGCCGAGGAGGTCGTTCATCGCCGTCAGGTTTTGGCGCATCCGGTCGGCGTATTTCTGCGCGTCCGCCGTATCCTTGGCGGCGTAGACGCCGCGGGATTCGAGGACGACGTTGCTCACGAGCCGGTTAACGTTGGCCGCGTCGAGGGCCCGGCGGGCCGCCTGCCGGGACTCGACCATCGCGTCGTTGAAGGCCGAGAGGGTGGCAATCCCGACGCCGGCGACCACCAGGGTGATTGCCCCGCAGGCCAGGACGAACAACAGTATCTTCGCCTTGATCGTCATGTTCGGGACCCTGCCACGAGCGTTGATTCAAGCTCGTAAACAGTGTCTCGAAAACTTCGGTTAACGAGTCGGCCCGCGATCAGCTCTCGGCCGTTTCCAAGGTCTCGATCACCAGGCTGTCATTCGTATAGACGCAGATCTCGGCAGCGATCCGCATCGCCCGGCGAACGATCTCTTCTGCGTCGTGACTGCTGTCCTCGAGGGCGCGGGCGGCCGACAGGGCGTAGTTCCCGCCTGAACCGATGGCCATCACGCCGCTCTCCGGCTCCAGGACATCGCCCGCGCCCGAGAGCAGGAGGCTGACCTCCTTGTCGGCCACCAGCATCATCGCCTCCAGGCGGCGCAGGTAGCGGTCGGTGCGCCAGTCCTTGGTCAGCTCGACGCAGGCCCGGGTCAGCTGCCCCGGATACTGCTCGAGCTTGGCCTCCAGCCGCTCGAACAGCGTGAAGGCATCGGCGGTGGCCCCCGCGAAGCCGCCGATCACCGAACCCTTGGCGAGGCGCCGGACCTTGCGGGCATTGCCCTTGACGATGGTCTGGCCGAGGCTGACCTGCCCGTCGCCGCCGATCACCACCCGGCCGCCCTTGCGGACCATCAGGATCGTCGTGGCGTGCATCTGCGGCGGACCGCTCGCTTCGGAATGGGACAAGACAGGCTCCGGTTCGGTTGGGAACCCCGCTCACGTAGTCGCTCGCGGGGTCGGCTCCAAGCGCCGCCGGCGTCGCCGCCTATCCGGGATAGCGCGGAAAGGCCGGCAGGGCGTCGAAGCGACCGAACCATTCGGGGGCGTCCGCGACCTGGATGCGGATCGACGGGGGCAGGGCGTCGGGATCGTCCAGGGTCGCCGTGTGGAGGTCGACCTGGCCGGGAAACACCGCCGCGTTGCGGTAGAACAGGCCGGTGCCGCAGGTCCCGCAGAATTCGCGGCGGACGCCCGGCGAGGATTCGTAGACGGACGGGGTGCCGGTGATGGTGATCCGGTCGTCCGGGAACAGCGCGAACCCCACCGCCGGTGCGCCCGAGGACCGCCGGCAATCGGTGCAGTGGCACAGGGCGCTGTGGCTCGGCTCGCCCTCGGCCACGTAGTGGATGCCGCCGCAGCGGCAACGTCCGGTCAAGGCCATGCGAATCTCCCCGCGTTCGCCTCCGTTGTCCCCGAGGGGTGAGGGCTGCGCAAGCCGCCTTACACCACCACGGTGATCCGCTTCGCCGCCCGGGTCAGGCCGGTATAGAGCCAGCGCGCCCGGTGCTCGCGGAAGGCGAAGGACTCGTCGAACAGCACGACGTCGTCCCATTGCGAGCCCTGCGCCTTGTGGACCGTCAGGGCGTAGCCGTAGGTGAACTCGTCGGTCTCGCGCTTCAGGAAGGCCGGGATCTCCTCCTCGGAGCCGGACATCACGGCCTTGAGGACCTTGATGTCGACCGGGCGGCGGCGCAGGGCCGGGTCGTCCTCCGGCACCACGTCGAGGCGCACCGTGTCCGAGCGCGGCGACGAGCGCTGGGCGTGCACGGTCCAGGTCGAGCCGTTGAGGAGCCCCTTGGTGCGGTCGTTGCGCAGGCAGACGAGCTTCTCGCCCACCGCCGGCATCGGGTCGGTGTGGCCGGCGAGCTCGCGCAGGCGGTTGTTGTAGAGCCGCCGGGTCTTGTTCATGCCCACCAGCACCTGGTCGGCCTGCAGCACCACGGCCGGGTCGATGGACCGGCGCGAGACGATGCGGCTCTCGCCGTAGTCGCCGATGGTGAGGCGCCCGCCCTCGCGCACCGTCATCGCCATACGGACGATGGGGTCGTCGGCGGCCTGGCGGTGGACGTCGGTGAGCATCACGTCGGGCTCGGCCTCGGTGAAGAAGCCGCCCCCGCGCACCGGCGGCAGCTGCGCCGGGTCGCCCAGCACAAGCACCGGCCGGTCGAAGGACAGGAGGTCGTTGCCGAGATCGGAATCCACCATCGAGCACTCGTCGATGACGATGAGCTCGGCTTTCGAGACCGGCCCGGTCCGGTTCAGGGTGAAGGCCGGGCCGCCATCCTCCGTCTCCTTGGTGCGGTAGATCAGGCTGTGGATCGTCGCGGCGTCGTGGCAGCCCTTCTGGCGCATCACCGAGGCGGCCTTGCCCGTGAAGGCACCGAACACCACCGTGCCCTCGACGTCGTCGGCGATGCGGCGAGCAAGGGTGGTCTTGCCGGTGCCGGCATAGCCGAACAGGCGGAACACCTGTTGGCCGCCGGACTTGCGCCAGTCGGAAATCGCCTTCAGGGCCGCGTCCTGCTGCGGGGCGAAGCGGGTCGGCAGGTCGCGCGCGGGCTCCGCCTTGCTGTCGGTCTCGGCCATCAGAGCACCGAGGGCCGCTGGAGGTCGAAGAGGTCGGCGCCGCGCTCGGCGAACAGGTCCTCCAGGGCATCGCCCCCGGCCTCCTGCGCGAAGGCGTACTCGGCCTCCGAGATCGGCACCGCCTGGAGGAAGGCCAGCGCCGTGTCGGCGGCGGCCGGCGCCTCCAGCCCGGCCGCGAACAGCGCCGGCGGCACGAACAGGACGTGGGCGAGGCGCGCCGAGAGGCCCGTGAGCAGGCCGGGGAAGACGATGCCGGGAGCCAGGAACCAGTGGCCGTCGATGACCCGGAAGGCGCAGGCCGCCAGCATGCGCGCCACGTCCGGGTCGCTGCTCACGCCCAGGATTTCGCAGCGCCCGGGAAACTCCGCGCCGTCCCGGTAGAGCGGGTGGTTGGCCAGGGTTACCGTCGCGCAGGTGATGAGGCCGGGGCGCGGGGCGTCGCGGCAGGTCAGGATGTCGACGTGGCTGCGCCCGGTCTCGTCGGCGTGCCGGGCGACGGAGGGCGCGCCGCCGAAGGCCCCCGCCAGCCTGCGCGCCACCGCACGGTTGGTCTCGGTGATGTCCGCCGGAGGGGCGGCCGGGGCGCTCACGGCCAGCGCACCGTCGGGGGCAGCGACGACAGGATCGAGGCGACGTTGCCGCCGGTCTTCAGGCCGAAGATGGTGCCGCGGTCGTAGAGCAGGTTGAACTCGACGTAGCGCCCGCGCCGGACCTGCTGCTCCAGCCGGTCCGCTTCGGTCCAGGGCGTCGCCAGGTTGGCGCGCACGATGGCGGGGTAGGCCTTCAGGAAGGCTCCGCCGACGTCGCGGGTGAAGGCGAGGTCGGCCGTCGGGTCGCCGGTCCAGTGATAGTCGTAGAAGATCCCGCCGATGCCGCGCGGCTCGTTGCGGTGCTTCAGGTGGAAGTACTCCTCGCACCAGGCCTTGTAGCGGGCGTAGTCGGCGGCCGGCGCGTGGGCGTCGCAGGCCTCCCGCATGGCCGCGTGGAAGGTCAGGGAATCCGGGTCGTCCTGGGTCCGGCGCCGGTCGAGCACGGGGGTCAGGTCGGCGCCGCCGCCGAACCACGTCTTCGTGGTCACCACGAAGCGGGTGTTCATGTGGACGGTGGGCACGTTGGGGTTCCAGGGATGCGCGATCAGCGAGATCCCGGTGGCGAAGAAGCGCGGGTCCTCGGCGGCGCCCGGCATCTGGGCGCGGAACTCCGGCGCGAACTCGCCGTGGACGGCCGAGACGTGGACGCCGGCCTTCTCGAACACCCGGCCCTTGATCATCGCCATGGTGCCGCCGCCGCCGGGCGCGCCGCTGTGATCGGTGCGCTGCCAGGGGGTCTTCACGAAGGTGCCGGGCTCGGCCGGGGCGTCGGGGTGGAAGGGGCCCGTGGCCTCGGCCTCCAGGGTCTCGAAGGCGGCGACGATCCGGTCGCGCAGGGTGGTGAACCACGCCGTCGCCGCGGCCTTCAAAGCGTCGCGCTCGGCCTCGGGCAGCGGGGGGACGGAGGATTCGGGCATGGTCATGCCGGGGGATGTCCCATCCCGCCGCCCGGCCGTCAATTCGCCGGGGCGCGGTGCTCAATCCTTGACGGACATCAGCAGCCGCTCGGTCTTGGCGTCCTCGATCCGGTTGACCATGCGCCGGCCCTCGTGGACGTCGCGGATGGTCTTGGTGGCGGTGATGCAGGACTGCACGAGCATGATCGTGCCCATGGCGAGGTAGCCCTTGATCCAGATGTCGATGGGCATGAACAGGATACCGAGGCCCACCATCGCGGCGGACCCCAGGAACGACGCGTAGGTGAAGGCGACCCAGGCGCCGGAATGCTGCGTGGTCTCGTTGGTCATGGTCGTGCTCCTTGGCGTGCGGTGCGGTCGGGGTTTGGGACGGGTCAGGCGGTCGGCTCGCGGGGCGCTTCGGCCCGGGCGCGCAGGCGGTCGAGGATCGCGGACGGGGCCGGGCGGGCGCTCGGGCCGAAGCCGGCGCGCTCCATTCGCTCGGCGATGTCGGCGCCCGGCTCGGCCTCGCGCAGGGCCGCCTCGGTGTCGTCGGCCTCGGCCTGGAGGCTGCGCAGGCGCGCCAGGGTCGCCTCGGCCTCCTTCAAGGTGGCGCGGTCCTGCAGCGTGGCGCGGCCCTGCAGCGTGCCGCGGTCCTGCGGGGCCGGGCTCACCCGCAGGCGACGGGCCGCCTCGGCCGCGGCGGCGAGGCGCCGACCCCGCTCGAGCTCCGCCTGGCGCCGGGTGGCGTCCGTGACCGTCGCCCGGATGCGGGTCAGCTCGGCGGCGAAGCGGCTGCGGGCGGTGCGGATCGCGTCGCGCTCGGCCTCCAACTCGGCGATCGCCTCGGCGGCCTCCGCCGCGAGGTCGTCGCGGCCGGCCTGGAGCGCCGCCACGGCGCGGGTCTCGAGGTCGGCGGCGCGGGCCTCGACGTCTGCGAGGCGGCGCTCCTCGGCCCGGTCGCCCGCCACCGAGGCGGCCAGCGCCTGCCGGCTCCGCTCCAGGGCGGCGCGGGTTTCGCGGACCTGCTGGTCGAGGATCAGGAGCGCGTTGCGGTCGAACAGGTCTTCTTCGGCGCGGGCGGCGGCGCCGCGGGCGAGGGTACGAAACAGTCTGAGCATCGTCGGGCTCCGGGTCGGTGGCTGCTGTCCACCCCCCGCTTGTCGCAGCTTTTGAACACTGTTCAAGTGCGAGATTGCACGTCGTTCAATCTGCGCGTGGGAAGCCGCCGGTCTGGCGCAGGGCCTCGCCCAGGATCATGGCGGCGCAGACCGCGACGTTGAGCGAGCGCAGGTCGGGGCGGATCGGCACCACCACCCGGGCATCCGCTGCGGCGTGGACGGCCTCGGGCACGCCGGCCGATTCCCGGCCCATCAGCAGGCAGTCGCCGTCGCGGTAGGCAAAGTCGGTGTAGGGCAGGGCGCCCCGGGTGGTGGCGAGGACGAGGCGGATGTTCTCCGCCCGCCGCCACGCCGAGAACGCGTCCCACGAACGATGCCGGGTGACGGCGACCCGGTCGAGGTAATCGAGGCCCGAGCGGCGCAGGTGCCGGTCGGAGACGTCGAACCCCGCCGGCTCGATGATCTCCACGGCGGCGCCGAGGCAGGCGGCCAGGCGCAGGAGGGTGCCGGTGTTCTGTGGAATGTCGGGCTGGTAGAGGGCGAGGCGGAGCATCGGCGGCGTCTCATACGGAGCGGGCGGGTCCGTGCGGCATCGCTCCCCGGTTGGCAGACGGTCAAGGCGGCATAGCTAAGGGAGCGCTGCAGCAACCGGATGGTCTCATGTTTCTCGATTGGCTCGAGCGCCGGATCGACACCTTCGCGCCGTTCGACGACGGTCGCATGCCGCCGAAATCCGTGCTCGGCTTCGCGAGCTTCTACCTCCGGCCGATCCGCGGCGCCCTGGCGATCCTGTTCGTGGTGGCGGTGCTGGCGGGGTCGGTGGAGGCCTCGCTCTACCTGCTCATGGGCTGGTTCATCGACCTCCTGAACAAGGCCGACCGCGCCACCCTGTGGCAGGAGCACGGCACGGGCCTGATGCTGGCGGCCGGCCTCCTGCTGGTGGTGCGCCCCATCACGATCTGGCTGCACGAGATCCTGTCGAACCAGCTCATCGTGCCGCAGGCCACGAACCAGATCCGCTGGCGCACGCACCTCTACACCCTCGGGCACTCGCTCTCGTACTTCCAGGCGGACTTCGCCGGGCGCCTCGCCAACCGGGTGGTGCAGGTCGGGCCGGCGGTGCGCGAGCTCGCCGTCGTGTTCATCGACACCCTGCTCTACGTCGCGATCTACGCCGTGACGGCGGTGGGCCTGTTCGGCTCGATCTCCCTCTGGCTCGCCCTGCCCGTGGTGGTCTGGATCGCAGCCTACGCCGCCCTGACGCGCTGGTTCGTGCCCCGGGCGCGGTCCCGCTCGCTGGTGACGGCCGACACCCGCTCGGCCCTGATCGGGCGCATCGTCGACAGCTACACCAACATCCTGACCGTCAAGCTCTTCGCCCGCGACCGCGAGGAGCGGGCGGCGGTGCGCGATGCCGTCGACGTGCACACCAAGGCCTACCTGCACCAGTTCCGGCTGGTGAGCAGCACCACGACCCTGCTCGGCCTCCTCAACAGCCTGCTGATCCTCTCCACCGCCAGCGTCTGCGTGCTCCTGTGGCAGCGCGGGGGCATGACCACGGGCGAGGCCTCGGCCGGGCTCGCCCTGGTCCTGCGCCTGATGGCGATGTCGGGCTGGGTGATGCAGACCGTGCGGGGCATCTTCGAGAATGTCGGCGTCATCCAGGAGAGCATGCAGACGATCGCGCGTCCGCACGCCATCACCGACCGGCCCGAGGCCGGGACCCTGGCGGTCACGGGCGGCGACATCCGCTTCGAGAACGTCAGCTTCCACTACGGCCGCGACGACGCCGCGATCATCGAGGGCCTGAACCTGCACATCCGGCCGGGCGAGAAGGTCGGCCTCGTCGGCGTCAGCGGCGCCGGCAAGACCACGATCACGTCCCTGCTGCTGCGCCTGCACGACCTCGAGGGCGGCCGCATCCGCGTAGACGGCCAGGACATCGCCGGGGTGACGCAGGGGTCGCTGCGCAGCGCCGTCGCCATGGTCACCCAGGACACCTCGCTGCTGCACCGCTCGATCCGCGACAACATCGCGTATGGCCGCCCCGACGCGACCCAGGCCGAGGTGGAGCGCGCCGCGCGCCTCGCCCAGGCCGACACGTTCATCCGGGACCTCATCGATCACAAGGGCCGCACCGGCTACGACGCCCAGGTGGGCGAGCGCGGCGTGAAGCTCTCCGGCGGCCAGCGGCAGCGCATCGCCATCGCGCGGGTCATCCTGAAGGACGCGCCGATCCTCATCCTCGACGAGGCGACCTCGGCCCTCGATTCCCAGGTGGAGGCGGCGATCCAGGAGAGCCTCGACACCCTGATGGAGGGCAAGACGGTGCTGGCCATCGCGCACCGGCTCTCCACCATCGCGGCCCTCGACCGCCTCATCGTCCTCGATGCCGGACGAGTCATCGAGGAGGGCACCCATGCCGAGCTGATCGCCGGCGGCGGGCTCTATGCCCGCCTGTGGGCGCGCCAGTCCGGCGGTTTCCTGGCCGACGGCCTCGCGGCACAGCCCTACGAGGCCGCGGCCGAGTAGGGAGAGCCGCCGCAGGGCATCGACCTGCCGGGCGAAACTGTCCGGTTCCGGGATATCCGTGCTGCACCGCACACGCGCGGCGACGGGGCTGCCGGGGCTTTGGGCAGGGGGCTCCGCGAGGGCCGGGCTGCGCGCGTTGAAAGTCGAGCGTCAAGAGGGATTTAGCGCTGTTCTGCGCAGGGCTTAAGCAATCCCTGCCCGTTTCATGTCCATCCTGCATAGCAGACCGGCCGCATCAGCCCTCGTGCTGCGCTGCGGCGAAGCCTACATCAGGGCCATGGCGACGGGGCGATGTTCCTCGTGGCACGAACAGTTTCGGACCCTGACTCCCATGGTACACTCGATCATCAACCACATCCGTTCCTCCTGGAAGGAGAACGCCTCGGCGCGCCAGATCGCGGATCTGACCGACCAGCAGTTCGCCGATATCGGTGGCGATCGCCTCGACAGCCGCCTGCTCGACAAGGCCCGCCGCCACCGGGCGCGCGAGACCGTGCAGTTCCACAAGTCGGTGGGTGTGTTCTCCTACCCGACCGCCTAAGGTCATCGTCGCCCCCCGGCCGTCATCCCGGGGTCGGGGTGGCGGTGGATCGAGGGGCGTCGCTTGGGGCCAAGCAATCGGAATCCAGGCGGCCTGATGACCCGGACCCGCCGGGACCACAGACGGAACGTCACTGCGTTTCGTCTCCGGGCCGGCCTTGCGGCCTTCCTCTTCCTAACGGCGATGCAGGTCGCGGTTCGCGCCGCCGAGCCCGTCGTCATCACCGTCGATCCGAGCGGCGGCGCTTCCGCTTCGGGGGCTACCTCGGGGGCCACCCCGAAGCGCGCGGTCGGCAACGCCGTCGTCGCCACCCTGCCGGAAGCCCTGTCCCTGCGCCGCACCTGGCGCCGATCCGATCCGCGCCGGCCGATCGCGATTGCCCTCGCGCCGGGCCCGCACCGCCTCGCCGAGCCGGTCCGGTTCGGTCCCGAGGATAGCGGCACGGCCGCCGATCCCCTGGTGGTGCGCGGCAGCCCGGACGGCACCAGCCGCCTCGTCGGCTCCATCCCCCTGCAGCCCGCCCCGGGCGGCATTCCCGCCGACCTGCTCGCGCGCCTGCCCCCCGCCGCCCGCGCGCAGGTCCGCGCCTATCGGCTGCCGGTGTCGGCCGGTCTCGAACCCCGCATCCAGGAGCCGCGCACCCTCGCGCAACGCGACGCCCGGGTGAACCTCGCCGTCTTCGACGGGGCCGGGGCGCTCTGGCCCGCGCGCTGGCCGAATCAGGGCTGGGCGAAGGTGTCGGCCGTCTCCGGCGATGCCGCCGGCTTCACCGCGTCGGACGGGCGCGTGGCCGGCTGGCGCGGCGAGCCCGACCTGTGGGCCGAGGGCTACTGGCACTGGGACTGGCTGTTCGAGGCCTTTCCGGTGGTCGGCCTCGAGGGAGCGGCAAAGCGCCTGACCCTCGGGAGCCAGCCCTACGAGGGCATTGTGCCGGGTGCCCGCTACCGCATCGTCCATGCCCTCGCCGAACTCGACGCGCCCGGCGAGTGGTGGCGCGACGTCGGCTGGGGCGTCCTCCTGGTCTGGCCGCGCGATCCCGCCGCTGCGCCCGAGGTGGCGATCACCGACGGGCTGGTGGTGGTGGAGGGCGCGTCGCACCTGCGCCTCTCCGGCCTGACCCTCGAACAGGCGCGCGGCGACCTCGTGCGCGTCGCGGATGCCACCGACGTCGTCCTGTCCGGCGTGACCCTGCGCCGAACCCCCGGCCGAGCCCTGTCGATCGCGCGCGCGACCGCCAGCGGCCTCGAACGCAGCCGCGTGGCGGAGACCGGCATCGGCGCCCTCCACCTGTCGGGCGGGGACCGGGCAGCCTTGAGTCCGGCCGGGCTGTTCGTGCGGGATTGCCGGATCCGCGACTACGCGCAGCTGGCCCGGACCCAGAGCCCGGCGATCACCCTCGAGGGCGTCGGCCAGGTCGTGGAGGGCAACTACATCCACGACACCGACGAGTACGCGATCCTGCTGCGCGGCAACGCCCACCGGGTCGCCTGGAACGAGATCGCCCGGGTCCTGTCCGGCTCGACGGATAGCGGCGCGATCTATTCCGGCCGTGACTGGACCGCCCGCGGCACGGTGATCGCGCACAATTACCTGCACGACATCCGCGCCGCGCCGGGCTTCGAGATCAAGGGCGTCTACCTCGACGACATGGCGAGCGGCTTCACCGTGCGGGACAATCTGTTCGTGCGCGTCGATCAGCCCGTCTTCCTCGGCGGCGGCCGCGACAACCGCGTTGCCGACAACCTGTTCGTCGAGTCGAGCCCGGCCATTCACGTCGATGCCCGCGGCCGGACCTGGGCCAGGGACGCGATCACCGACCCGCAATCGGAACTGCGGGCGGCCTTCGCGGCGATGCCGGTCGGCTCCAAGCTCTGGCGCGCCCGCTATCCCGGCCTCGCCACGATCCTGCAGGACGATCCCGCGGCGGCGCGCAACAGCCTGACCGGGAACGTCTTCCTCGGCAGCGACCCGTTCCGGTTCGGCGACGGCGCCCGGGCCGACGAGCAGGTCCGGTCCGGCAATCGCGGTCCGGACGGCCTGCACCTGCCGGCCGACGCACCCGCGCAGGGCGTGGCGCGCTTCGGCACGGTGCGCGACGCGGCGGGTGCGGTGGTGTGGCGGGCGGATCTCGCGCGCCTGGACCGCGACGCGCAGCTCGCCCCATCCCCCGTGGCCGCGCCGGCAAAATAGCGCCCAAACCGCACGCGGCCCCCGGTTGTTCCCTGGCCCGGACGGGAATTTTTTCTCGTGAATTCGGCGCCGATCACGGCGCCGTTAGCGTATGTTGAAGCGCGCGGGCGATGGGCTGGTATCCGACGAGGACGTAGCGAGAGACGAGCGCGACCGCGTTTTGGATGCTTGGACCCGTCACACCGACAAGTATCGCCAAGATGATCCCCCTGCCGCCTTGCTGCAGCAGCGGCGCGCAGCTTCGCTTCCAGTCCCACGAAATCTCCGCACGGGATCGACGGCGCGGGGCCTGCACGGCCGCGCTCGCCGCGGAGACATCGGTTGCGCGGGTCGATACGGTGGCGGCCGCTCCATGATCGCGGACCTGCTGCGCGCTGGGGCAGCGATCGCCGGCCTCCACCCCGACCACCCCAACGGCATCATCCTGCAACGCGAGTCAGTTCGGATCCGGCATGCGATACGGTGAGACGAAGACGGTTCTGGTCACCGGCGGGGCGGGCTTCCTGGGCTCCCACCTCTGCGAGCGCCTGCTGGAGCAGGGCCACGAGGTGCTCTGCGTCGACAACCTCTTCACCGGATCCCGCCGCAACATCGCGCCGCTGCTCGACCATCCGCGCTTCGAGTTCATGCGCCACGACGTGACGTTCCCGCTCTACGTCGAGGTGGACGAGATCTACAATCTCGCCTGTCCGGCCTCGCCGGTGCACTACCAGTTCGATCCGGTGCAGACCGCCAAGACCAGCGTCATCGGGGCGATCAACATGCTGGGGCTGGCCAAGCGCCTGAAGATCAAGATCTTCCAGGCCTCCACCAGCGAGGTCTACGGCGACCCGGAGGTGCATCCGCAGCCGGAGGAATACTGGGGCCGGGTCAATCCGATCGGGTATCGCTCCTGCTACGACGAGGGCAAGCGCTGCGCCGAGACGCTGTTCTTCGACTACCACCGCCAGCACAAGCTCTCGATCAAGGTCGCGCGCATCTTCAACACCTACGGCCCGCGCATGCACCCCAACGACGGGCGGGTGGTGTCCAACCTCGTGGTCCAGGCCCTGCGCAACGAGGACATCACGATCTACGGCGACGGCTCGCAGACCCGGGCCTTCTGCTACGTCGACGATCTCATCGACGGCTTCCTGCGCCTGATGGAGACCGGCCCCGCGGTCACGGGCCCGATCAACCTCGGCAATCCCGGGGAGTTCTCGATCCGCGAACTCGCCGACCTGGTGATCGAGCTGACCGGCTCGCGCTCCCGCGTCGTCGCCCGCCCGCTGCCCCCGGACGATCCGCGCCAGCGCCGGCCCGACATCGCCCAGGCCAAGGCGGTCCTCGACTGGGAGCCGACGGTCTCGCTCCGGGAGGGGCTGATGCACACGATCGGCTATTTCGACCGCCACCTCGGCGCCAACACCCCCGCCTGACGGGGGCGTACCGCGCCTCAGTCGAGCGCCTCGGCCTCGGTGAGCACGAGGCCGACGAAGGGGCGCGGGCCGATGGCCGCGAGCGCCCGGTCGAGGGTGGCGTAGCGGCTGCGGCCGTGGCGGACGGTGACGAGCACCGCCGTGACCCGGGGATCGGCCGCCAGGCGCTCGGCGATGGCGTCGGCGCCGATCAGGCCCACATGGATCACCACGAGGTCGTAGGCGTCCTGGGTGCCCAGGATGCTGTCGACGTAGCTGCGCAGATCGCTGCGCGCGGTCTGGCCGTCCTGCGGGATCAGGGCGAGGCCCGAACGGTGGCGCACCAGCACGTCGGAGAGGTCGGACCGGCCCGGAACCGGGGGCCCGCCGCGCCGGGGCGGCAGCCCGACCTCGCGGGTGACGGTGCCGTCGGCGGAGGCGTCGACCAGGAGGACGCGCTCGTTCTCCTGGGCGGCCGAGGCGGCGTAGTCGAGGGCGAGCATCGAGCGGCCGGCGACGTCGTCGGCGGAGGTGACCACGATGACGTGCGGGCGCTTGGCCGGCAGGTCGCGCCGCAGGCGGTTGCGCAGGCGGGTGATCGCGACCTCGTAGGGGCCGCTGCCCAGGCGGTCCGTCCCGTTGCGGACGCCCCGCGGCAGCGACGGCAGCAGTCCGAGCACGAGGCGCTGGGTCCGGGTCTCGAGGCGGGTGCGCGAGCGGATGCGTCCGCTGAACTGCTCGGCCGTCAGGCTGCCGCCGATTCCGAGCCCCAGGCCCGCCACGAGGGCGGCCGCGAGGACGAGGGCGGCGGGCGGCCCCTGGCGCCGGGTCGGCGGCAGGGCGGGCGAGATGATGCGCGAGGTGGAGGTGTCGAGCTGCTGCTGCTCCTGCAGTTCGCGCGTGCGCACCAGGAAGGCCTCGTAGACGCCGCGCCGCGCCTCGACCTGGCGCTCCAGCTCGCGCAGCTTCACGAAGCTGTCGCCGACCTTCAGGGCCTCGGCCTTGCGCTTCTCCAGGGCCTGCGAGAGCTCGGTGACGTTGGCGAGGCTGGCGCGGTACTCGTTGCGGATGGCGGCGGCGATGCGCTTCACCTCGGCATCGAGCTGGGTGCGGGCGCTGCGCACCTGCACGTCCGAGGCGTTCATGGCCGGGTGGCGCTCGCCGAGGCTGAGCGCGGCGTCGGCGCGCTGGCGCTCGGCCTGGGCGAGCTGGCCGCGCAGCTGCCCGATGGTCTGCGACTGCAGCACCTCCTGGATCGAATCGAGCTTGGCCGGGTCGCCGCCGGCGGCGCCCTCGATCTGGCGCAGCTTCGCCTGCTGCTCCGCGGCCTTGGCGCGGGCGGCGCCGAGCTGGTCGCTGAGCTGGCCGAGCTGCTGCTCGCTCACCAGCTGGGTGCGGGTGCCCACGAGGTTGTTCTTCGTGCGGAAGGCCTGGGCCGCGGTCTCGGCCTGCTGGACGCCGTCGCGCAATTCGCCGAGGCGGCTGTTGAGCCCCTCCCGCGCCCGGCGGATCGCCTCGGAGCGGTTGCCGATCTCGGTGGCGAGGTAGGTCTCGGCGATGCTCTGGGCGAGGCGGGCCGATTTCTCGCGGTCGTTGGACGAGACCGAGACGTCGACCGCGAAGCTGCGCTCCAGGCGCCGGGCCGACATCCGGTCGCGCAGGGCCCGCAGGGCCGTCAGGGCGGGGTCGGCCTCGGGCTCCGCCGGGCGCCCGAGCATCTGTCCGATCCAGGCGCGGATCCGGTCGAGGGCGCCGGGCTCCACGAAGTCCGGATCGGTGGCGAGGTGCTGCGTGGCCACGACCTTGCGCAGGACGTCGTCCGACTGCAGCACCCGCAGCTGGCTGTCCACCAGGAGCAGGGTGGATTCGTTGGCCTGGCCCTGGGGGTTGGCCTCGTCCTTCAGCACGGCGAGGCCGCGCGGGTCGATGAGGAGCTGGACCGTCGCGGCGTACTGGGCCGGCAGGGCGAGGAAGCCCGCCGCCAGGCCCAGGAGGACCAGGATCGGCAGGAGCACGGTCAGCCAACGGCGGCGCAGGATGCGGCCGACCTCGCCCATGTCCAGGAACCAGGGCAGGGCCTCGCGCGACGTCTCGGTGCCGGCACCGAGGTGCTGCAGGATCGCTGGTGGGGCGCGTTCGATGACAGCCATGGACGCTTTCCGTTACGCAATCGGCGAGGGCTGGGGCTCGGGGCCGCAGGCGTCCCGTCCTGGGACACCCGGGTCCGCCGAGTCCCGGCCCGGTCGGTCGATCCGGCCGATTTCGGCACGTGGTGCGCCGAAAGCCGCCGGGTGGGGGGCGCGTTTCATGAAATGCGCCACGTGCTCGGGATCCCGGCCTCGGGGGAGGGCGCGCGGGCACGCGGCGCGGGCGCCGGCGCGCGGGGATAGGCCGGCACGCGCCCGTCCGGCGGCAGCTGGACGCGGATGAAGGCGAGCAGGCCGGCGAGCGCCAGGACGTTGACGTTCCAGTCCTGGAAGATCCCCGGCGTCGTCATGCCGTTGAGCACCAGCATCAGCACGCAGGCGGCGACGAAGCGGCGCCCGCTGAGGTCGAGCTTCATGCCCCACGACAGGGTCGTGAGCAGGACCACCAGGGCGAAGCCGAGGCCGATCAGGCCGGTGCCGGCCCAGGCGCTGAGGAACATGTTGTGCGAGCTGGTGATGAAGACGTCGTCCCGCCCGAGGGTCTCGGCCAGGGTGGTGGTCGGGATCAGGAGCTGGATGAAGCGATCGCCGGCCGAGAAGCCCGATCCGGCCAGCCGGTCCTGCGTCGCCGCGATGAAGGTCGGCCAGAAGGTCGAGCGTCCGGTGCCGTTGGCGAGCTCGATGGCGGGCTTCTGCAGGAGGGTGGCCAGGAGGTCGAGGAGCGCCGGGAAGGCCGCGAGGTCGAGCATCAGCAGGACGAAGCCCGCGATGGCCAGGAGGGCGCCCGCGATGCCGAGGCGGCGCAGGACGGCACGGCGCGAGGACATCAGCAGGGCCGGGCCCACCGCGACGAGGGCGCCGGTGCTGGCGGCCGAGCCGGCGATCACGAAGCCCGCCAGCGCGAGGGCGAGGTAGGTCCGCCGGCGCCGCTCGGGCGGCCGGAAGATCACCAGGAAGCCCAGCATCGCGCAGACGTAGGGCATCATGTTGTTCTTGGCGGCCGAGAACACGATGCCGTGCGCCAGGCTGTCGACGATGATCGGCAGCACGGCGACGAGCCAGGCCAGGGTGATGATCGCCAGCAGGTCGGCGAAGCGCCGCTCGATGTCGCTCCGGTCGAAGATCACGATCGAGGCGTGATAGAAGATGAACAGTTCGGCACTGCGATAGAGCGTGTAGGGCGGCACGATCGACCAGGCCGCGCTGAGGGTGTTCACGCCGATCATCAGGGTGAAGGGCAGGTAGGGCATCGCGAAGGGCAGCAGCGCCACGCGCCGGTCGAGGGCGATCTTGCCGAACAGGTAGAGGCCGGTCAGTCCGGTGAGCACCAGGGTGATGATGTTGGAGGCGCTCAGCCCCTCTTCCAGCACCGCGTTTCCGTCTTCGCGCGGCACCGTGAAGACCAGGGGCATGAAGGCGAAGGTGCAGACGAGCACCATCGGAAGCACAAGCCGGGCATCGAGCGGGCGAACCGCGACCGCGAGCCTGCGCCGGACCACGGGATAGAGCATCGTGAACCAGGCGGGGATCGCCAAAACGAGGAACAGGTTCAGCACGCGTGTTCCTCCCTGGTGGCCTGCGGGTCCGACGATGACGACACTTCCGCTGTGAAGCGTTTCACCGGTGTGAATTGCTCCCGAAACGCGGCCGGACTTCGACAATATCGTAAATGCCCGCCGAACGGTCTCGACGACTCTCGGTCCCGGAAGACGGGGGCACGCAAAAGCTTGTGAAGGCGAGGTTTGCGGGTGTGTCTCGCGAGCGGATCTGGCCCGCGCCCTCAGCCGCTCCCGGCCGAGCGGCGGCGCAGGGTCAGGATCAGGTGCGTGGCCGAGACCGCGTGCCCGATCGTGATGACGAGGGCCGCCCCCGCGATTCCCGCATAGGCGATGAGCGGCAGCATGATCGCCAGGGAGACCACCAGGCTGACGACGAAGGCGCGGAAGACCGGCCCGGTATCCTGGATCGCCCGGAAATACTGGGTCGCCAGATCGCGCAGGAAGATGCAGCCGACCGCGAGGGCCAGGATGCGCACGCTGGCGGCGTAGTCCGCGAAGGCCGGTCCGAAGACGAGGGTGAGCCAGGTCCCCGCCGGGAGCGCGATGGCGAGGAGGAGCAGGGCGACGACCGGGCCGAGGGTCAGGGCGGCCTTCGCCAGATAGGCGCGGAGACCCCGCTCGCCGCCGGTCTCGTAGGCGCGCGCCGCCGCCGTGGGCAGGATGTTCTCGGTGGCGGTGAGCAGGATGATGACGAAGCCCACGAGGTACTGCGCCGCGCGCAGGCCGCCGATCGCCTCGTCGCCGAGCATGATCCCGGCGAGGATCCAGGCCACCTGCTCCTGCCCGAAGGTGACGAAGACCAGGGGGAACATCCAGCGGCCGATGCCCCAGTGCCGGCGCATCACGGGCTTCAGGCGCAGGGCGCGCCGGGGCGCGCGCCAGATGCCGTCGGCGACGGGGGCGGCGGTGACGAGGGCGGTCCCCGCCAGGGCCGCGGTGGCGAGGGCGGCGTCGAGGCGCAGGCCCGCCCACCAGGCCGCCCCGAGCACCAGGGGAAAGGCGACGGCCCGGGCGGTGTCCATCGCCACGGCGACGAGGCCGCGCCCCCGGGCGAACAGCGTCCGGCGCACGGTGAGCTGGAGGTTCTGCGCCACGGTGAGCCCGGCCCCCGCGACGACCACGCCGATCTCCACGGCATGGTGGCGCAGGGCGAAGATGCCCACGAGGGCGAGGGCCACCCCGGCGGCGGCGATGAGGGCGGCGAGCAGTGCGGCGGCCAGGACGGTGGCGTCGTAGGTCGCGGCCGACCGGCGCCCCTGCGCCGCGAGCGTCATCATCGGGGCCGTCACCAGGGCATTGTGCAGCCCCTGCGCGAAGGCCGTGACGATCAGGATCAGGACGAAGAGGCCGAATTCCTCGATGCCGACGAGGCGGGCGGTGACGATGCCGCTGACGAAGCCGAAGCCGCTCACCGCGGCCTGGTCGAGGAGCGAGGCCAGGGCCGGACGCCGGGCGAAGCGCCGCGCGCGGGCGAGGAGCCCGGCCTCGTCGCCGAGGGGCTGGATCACGGGGGCTTGCGGGACCATCGATCTCCGGGGGATGCGCCGGTCAGCGATAGGACAGGAACGCCGCCGCCGCATCCCGCAGGCGGGGGGTGCGGCCATAGATCCAGCGCGGGCCGCTGATGGCCGGCCTCTTGCTCAGGCCGTGCTTGAACTCGAACACGCCGCGATTGTTGGCCGGGTCGATGCCGCCGAAATCGAAGGTCTCGCGTCCCTCCGCATGCGCCTGCTCGACGAAGCGCCAGACCGCCAGGGTGGGCGCGGCGCAGGCGCGGGCCCGGTCGTTCGAGGCCGTGTAGAAATCGGTGAAGCGCCGGCCCGAGACGTGGGCGATCCGGATCAGCACGCGCTCGCCCTTCTCCCGCACCTCCAGGATGCGGTGATGGGGATCGCGCGCGACGAGGTCGCGGAACTGCGGCCCGTCGAGGCTGTCGCGGAAGCCCTTCTGGGCCTGCAGCGCCCCGTACATCTCCCAGAACGCGTCGAAGGCGGCGAGGCGCTCGTCGAGGTCGGTGAGGAAGTGGGTGGTGAGATCCGGGTTGCGCTCGGCCTTGCGCAGGGCCTTGCGCCAGCGCTGGTCCATCGCCTGCAGGATCGGCTCGGTGCCGCCCGTCAGGTCGAGCTCCAGGGTGAAGTACTTGGCCGATTGCGCCGGCACGAAGCCGTGGCCCAGCAGGGCGAGGACGATCGCGTCGGACTGAAAGTGCTCGAAGCTCACCGCCAGGAGATCGAGGCGCCCGAGGGCGAGGTGCTCCAGCAGCAGGGCGACCACCGCCTCGGCGTGCTTGTCGCCCTTCTCGGTGAGGAGCGGGCAGCCCTGGAGCAGGACGAACCGCACGAAGCCGCGGCGCTTGACCTGGTACTGGATCAGCGCCACCGGCGCCTCGCTGGCGTCGCGCACGATC
Organism: Methylobacterium sp. Leaf125; assembly: GCF_001423085.1. GTDB lineage: Bacteria > Pseudomonadota > Alphaproteobacteria > Rhizobiales > Beijerinckiaceae > Methylobacterium. The sequence continues at coordinate 1,280,387 of NZ_LMNU01000001.1, forward strand.
AGGCGGGTCACGTCCCAGCCGACCTTTGCCTTGTAGGTGCCCCACATCCACGAGGCGAAGACGTTGCCGCGGGGCAGAGCCCAGACGGCCTCGTCCCAGACGGCGGAGTCCAGGCAGGGACGGATGCTCAGTGCCGCGCTCATCGGAGCTTCCTGTCTCGTATCCTCGACGCATCCCTCGCGGGACGGGCCTTCCTACGGCGAAACGCTTGTCATCCCTCCCTGCGCACCGGAGATCTCCCGCCCAGACTGTGAAGATCCTTAATTTAACGCTGTTCGCGAATGCTGCCGGGGATCATCCACGGATCCCGGCCGATCGGGCGAGAAGCTGCTAACGTCCCGGCATGCCGAGGACGCTCGAACACTTTATCCGCGACACGCCCGTCCTGCGCGAGGCGGCCCTGCGGGTGCGGGCGCTGTCCCGCTCGCTGGCGGCCGCGCCGCCCGGGCTCTACACCCTCTGCTACCACCACGTCGCGCCGCGCGAGCAGGCGCGCTTCGCCCGGCAACTGCGCTTCCTCGGCCGCCACGGCACGTTCGTCTCGGCCGACCGGGCCGCCGACCTCCTCGCCGACGGCACGGCCGGGCAGGGGCGCCACTTCCTGGTCAGCTTCGACGACGGCTACGCCGACAACCACGCGGTGGCGCTTCCCGTGCTGCGGGCGCTCGCGATCCCCGCGATCCTGTTCCTCGTCAGCGACTGGGTGGACGCACCCCCCGGCGGGGACCGGGCCGGCTACATGGACCGCGCCGCCGTGGCCGACTGGCTGGCCGCCGGGCTCGATGTCGGGTCGCACTCGACGCGCCACCGCAACCTCGGGCGCCTCACCGCGACGGAGGTCGCCGAGGAGCTGACCCGGTCGCGCCGGGACCTCGAGGCCCTGACGGGCCGGCCGGTCCGGCACTTCGCCTGCCCCTGGGGCGTGGCCGGCACCGACTTCGACCCGGGCCGCGACCCGGAACTGGCCCGCGAGGCCGGCTATCGCAGCTTCCACACCACCCGCCGGGGCGTGGCCCGGGGCCCGGAGGACCTCCTGCTGATGCCCCGCCACGTCCTCGAACCCGCCTGGGGGCTCTACCAGATCGATGCCCTGGTGGGCGGGCCGACGCGCGCCGCCCGATGAGCCGCCTCGCAATTGGGCGCGGCGACGGACCCGTCGTGATCGTGATCGGCGCCCGCGCACCCTACATGCACCGCCTCTACGAGCGCCTGGGGGCGGCCCTGGACCGGCCCCTCCACGTTCTCGCCTGCAGCGCCCGGGAGGCGGCGCGGCACTGGGAGCTGCCCGAGCCGGAGGCCTACCGCTTCGCGGTGGTGCCGGGCCTGCGCTGGTACCGCAGCGCAGTGAGCAACCTCTACATCAACCCCGCCATCGTGCCGCGCCTCGCGGCCCTGCGTCCGAGCGTCGTCGTCGTCAACGACTTCGCCCCCACCATGCTGATGGCCGCCGCCGCGGCCCGGTGGCTCGGCGTGCCCTACGGCCTGCGCACCGACGGGGTGCCCGAGACCGATCCGGGCCGGCGCTCGCGGCCGCACCGGGCGATGCGGCGCCTGCTGGCGCCGGGGGCGCGCTTCGGCCTCGGGCCGAGCGCCGGCAGCCTCGCCCTCCTCGAAGGCTACGGCCTCCCCGCCGACCGCCTCGCCCTGGCGCCGCTCTTCCCCGCCTGGGAGCCCGGCCCGGCGGCGGCGACGCCGGAGGCGGAGCGTCCCTACGACCTGCTGTTCTGTGGCATCCTGAACGAGGACGTGAAGGGCGCGCGCTTCTTCACCGACGTCGTCCTCGCCTGCCAGGCCCGGGGCCGGAGCCTGCGGGTCCGGGTCGCGGGCGACGGTCCCCTGCGGGCGGAGATGGAGGAACGGCTGGCGGCGGCCGGGATCGCGGCGCAGTTCGACGGCTTCGTGCAGCAGGCCGAGCTCGGAGCGGTCTACGCCTCGGCCCGCCTCTTCCTGTTCCCGAGCCGGGGCGACGTCTGGGGCATCGTGCTGCAGGAAGCCCTGCAGAGCGGCGCGGCGGTGCTGGCCTCGCCGCATTCGGGCGCGGCGCGCGAGCTCGTCGCCGCCGGGGCGTGCGGCGCGGTCGAGCCGATGACGGTGGAAGGCTGGGCCGGGGCGGCCCTGGCCCTCCTCGACGACCCCGCCCGGCGGGCGACGTACCGCGCCCGCGCCGTCCCGGCCCTGGCGCGGTTCTCCCTCGAGGCCGCGACGCGGGCCTACCGCGCGGCGCTGGCCCCCGCCGCCGGCTGAGGCGCGCCCGGTCTCAGACCGAGCGCACCCCCTCCGGGGCCGGGACATGCTTGGCCTGCCGGGCCCGGTCGAAGGCCACGATGGCGAGGAAGCGCGGCACCACCTGGGCGTAGCGGGCGCGCAGGCGCCGGGGCTCCTGGATCAGCCGGTAGAGCCATTCGAGCCCGCATCGGGTCATCAGCCGCGGCGCCCGCGGGATCGTGCCGATGTTCACGTCGAAGGCGGCCCCGACCCCCATGGCGATGACGCCGGGCAGGGACGGGGTGTGCGCCTGCATGAAGAGTTCCTGCTTGGGCGTGCTCAGGCCGATCCAGAGGATCTGGGTGCCGTTGGCGCGCAGGCGCGCGTAGAGATCCTGGGCCTCGGGCTCCGTCAGCGGACGATACGGGAGGGTCTCGGCCCCGGCCACGACGAGGCCCGGCGCCCGCCGGGCCATCTCGGCGGCGAGCTTGTCCGCGACGCCGGGACCGCCCCCGAGGAAGAAGTGGCGCCAGCCGGCCTCGACCCCGGCGCGGCACACCGCCTCGACGGATTCGATGCCCGGCACCTGCGCGATGGCCTTGTGGCCGCGCAGGCGCCCGACCCAGGCCAGCGGCCGCCCGTCGGCGCAGACCAGCAGGGCGGCGTCGTGGGCGGCCCGCACCTCGGGCTCGTCCTGCGCCCGCACGATGCCGTGGGCGTCGCGGAAGACCACGAAGGTCCCGGGACCCGGAACCGCCCGGCTCAGGCGGCGCCGAAGCGCGGCCACCAGGCCTCCCATGTCGGTGATCGAGACCGGGACGCCACCGAGAAGGAAGTGGGGGACGTCCGGGTCGTGGCCCCAGGCGCGCACGGGCATGGCAGGATCCGGAGTGAGGGGGCGCGTCATGCGGCAGCCCGGGGGGTTGCGGAGGAACGGGTGGCGATGGCTTCGCGGTAGATCGTGAGCGCGCGCGCGGTGACGGCGTCCTCGGTCCAGTCGCGCTCGTAGGCGAGGCGGGCGTGGCGCCCCATCGCCCGGGCGGCCTCGGGATCGTCGACGATCCGGTCGAGGGCCTGGGCGAGGGCGCGGGGATCGCGGGGCGGGACGAGGAGGCCGGTGCGGCCCTCCGTCACGAGGTCGGCGAGGGCGCCGATGCGCGCGGCGACCACCGGCGTCCCGAGGCTGAATGCCTCGGCGATCACCATCGGCAGGCCCTCGTACCAGTGCGAGGGCACCACCAGGGCGGCCGCCCGCGCCATCGCGGCCTGCACGGCCGCAGGGTCCTGCGGGCCGAGCAGGGTCAGACCGGGCGCGCGGCCGAGGGCGTCGGCCTCGGGGCCCTCGCCGATGACGGTGATCGGCGCGCGCGTCAGGCGCGCGGCCGCCATCAGGGTGCCGACGCCCTTCTCGGGCACGAGCCGCCCGACGAACAGGATGCCGGCCCGGGGGCCGTTTGCATCGAGGCTCGGATCGGCCAACCCGTTGGGCTTGATGCGGATGCGGCTGTCCGGAAGCCCGGCGGCGAGGAAGCGGGTGCGGGCGAAGGGCGTCAACGCGATGAAGCGGTCGACGTCCCGTCCCCAGGTGCCGGCCCGCCGGTGCACGTCGATCATCCGCGCCACCGCCAGGGAGCCGAGCCGGGACCCGCGATAGCAGGCATGCCGCACCGCTTGGTAGGGCGAGCCGGTCACGCAGTCCTCGCAGGGGCGGGACTCGCGCATGAGGATGCCGTTGGCGCAGGTCACGCGGAAATTATGCAGGGTCTGCACGGTGGCGACCCCCTCGGCCTGGACCGCGGCGTGCATGCCCGGCGACACCTGCGGGAAGACGTTGTGCGCGTGCACCACGTCCGGGCGGAAGGCGCGGACGGCCGCCACCACGGCGGCGATCCCGCGCGGGGCGTGCGGCGCCTCGTAGGCCGTGCGCAGCCGGTCCCAGCCCGTCCGGATCGTGGCGTTGTCGAAGAACAGGGTCTCCACGACCTGCCCGGCGCGGCGCAGGCTCGCCACCTCCTGGGCCACCACCGAATCCTCGCCACCGCGCACCTGATAGCGATTGTGGACCACGAGGATGCGGAGCGGCGCGGCCGCGAAGGGGCCCGCGGGCGCCTCCTGCCGAGCCGGATCGCCTCCGGGCGGACGACGCTGTGCGACCTCTGGTTTTGTCATCGCAGCATGCCAAGCCTGGACGAATGGCAGCGGGGCTGCCGGCGAAGAGCGAGACGATCGTGACCCGACCGTCGACATTTTGCAAGAATAAGCGCGTGTCCTTTAAGATTTGACATCGCCTCAGGACAAGCATTGTGCACTGCCGTTCACCAACATCTTACCAAGTTCGTTTCCGTTGCCGCAGAACCCGTCGTCATTCAGGCATCGCCCCGCATACGGGCCGCGAGCGCCAGACGTTTCAAGGTCGGTGGAGCGACAAAGAGTCATCGTTAAGGAATAGTCAGGCGCCCTGGACTGTGGGCCGGGCGAGTCCGGGACCAACGCAGTTTAAGCGCGGCCGTTCGCGTCGGCATCGTCCAAGCCAATTTATGGTTGACGGTCGCCTGCCCGCGCCGCGTCGAGTCCGATCACGGGGATTTTCAGTCACGGGGAATGCGGTCCGGCCGGGACGGAAGCGGCCGGCGGCCATGACGGGCCGCGGGTTGCTGTCCACGCAGATCAGGCGCGCGCGACCACTGGGTCTGGAACACACGGGATCAGGAACATGGGCCGGGGCCTGTCGTTGATGGGGCAGACTGATCGCAGGGGCGGCGCACGCCGCCCGGGCGAGATCATGTTCCGCCGGCATCGAAGGCTCGGCGTCGCGACCGCGCAGGCTGCGGGATGAGCGACGCGCCTTCCATGAGACTTGCCTGAGACTTGAAGGACGAACTGAATGGCCGATTCCAAGACCCAAGCCGGAAACCAGCGTCTCCACGAGACCCAGAACGGCACCAAGTCCAACGCGAAGAAGGTTTCGATCGAGGTGCTCAACGCGCGCCTGTCGGACGGGATCGACCTCGCCCTCGACGTGAAGCAGGCCCACTGGAACCTGAAGGGACCGCAGTTCATCGGCATCCACGAGATGCTCGACGGATTCCGGACCGAGCTCGACGACTACAATGACAAGGTCGCGGAGCGCATCACCCAGCTCGGCGGCACCGCCCGCGGCACCGCCCAGGCGGTCGCGTCGGCCTCGCAGCTCAAGCCCTATCCCCTCGATGCCTACGCGATCGCCGACCATCTGGCCGCGCTGATCGACCGCTACGGCGTCTACGCCAACGCGGTGCGCCAGAACATCGACGACACCGACGAGGCCGGCGATGCCGGAACCGCCGACCTCCTCACCGAGGTCTCGCGCGGCGTCGACAAGCAGCTCTGGTTCCTCGAGGCCCACGTGCAGGAGCCGACCGGCACCCTGCGCGACGGCGACCACGCCGGCCAGCGCTGAGCGCCCGCCCAGGTTCGACGGATCAGGGGACGCCGCGAGGCGTCCCCTTTTTCGTGGGCGGACGGCCCGTGACCGACGATCGCTTCACTACGGTCGTGGCCAGATCGCTCCATCACCGTCACGGGACCTGTCGCGTCTCACCGCGACCCGGCTGGGCCGGTTACACCGCCGCCGGAGACGTCTCACGTCGCGACCGGCTGCCGCCGTCACGCTGGCAGCGCGGGTCCCCCATCGGCGAGGCGAGGAACAGGGTGGGGTGTGGAGGGTGTCCGGAGAGGGAGCGCCCCTCGCGACAGGGGGTCGCATGTCCATCACGAGCGCTCCTCGGGCGCCCCCGTCTCCAGGAACCCGCGCGCGATCCGCGAAAACTCCGGCGTGCGCAGGTAGCCGTAGGACTTGTGGTGGTTGGCCTCGCCCGTGGGCCGCCGGTAATCGTTCACCACCCTGTGGTCGTCGAGAACGACCCCGGTGTCGCTGGGAGCGTAATCGTCCGCGAGGGTGCCGGTCACCGTGACGATGTCGTTGCCGTCGGCGAGGTTGGTCCAGTTCTTCACGTTGTTCGGCACCCGGGTGGCGCCGAATTCACTCTCGATTTTCATCTTCACTTTCGCGAGACCGAGGGGCGAGCCGACCGTGACCAGGTGGTCGACCCGGAGGTCCGGGGCGTCGCGCTCCAGCAGCCGCAGAACGTCGTAGGCGATCACCGAGCCCATGGAATGCGCCACCAGCAGGATGCGGTGCCCGCGACATTCGGCGAGGCGCTCGCTCAGGCGCGCCCGGACCTCCGCCGCGAAGGCGCGCTCGCCGTGGTAGTGCCAGAGATCGTCGAAGCGATGCTCCAGGATCAGGTCGTCGACGAGGGTGATCCCCGTCACCTCCTCGACGCGGTCGATCCCGGCATAGAGGGTGGCCAGCACGTCCTGTCCCGTCAGGCTCGGCGCATCTTCGGCGCCGTGCAGGGGTTCGGAGGCCGGCTGGGGGCGATACGGCTCGGTGACGGCGTCGCCGGCGAGGGGCGTCTCGTAGCGCAGGTCGGCCCAGTAGACGAAGCCGAAGGTGAACGTGGCGCCGTCGAGTCCTTCGTTGCGAGACAGGCCCTCGGTGATCGCGTCCCGCCACCAGCGCGTCTTCTCATCGACCGGCGGCTTGTTGGCCAAGCCGTGGATGCCGATGATGACGCTAGGCCGTTCCATGGAGTCCGAAGGTATCCTGTACGCGGGTGGCGCGGCTGCGCGCACTCAGTCTCGAATGGCTCCGCTGCCGCGCTGACCGGGAATCTAGGGTCGGTGGCGACGGCGGCGACCGGGCGAAAGGTCGCCTGGAGGCGGAAGACTGCTCAGCCGGCATCTTCCCAGTAGCCCCGGACATCGGCGGCCGTGGCCGTGAGGTGGACGTGCTCGTCAACCCGCTCGACCCAGGAGAGCGGCAGCAGGTGGTGGCGACCGTGGGCCGCCGGATCGGTCCGTGTCAGCTTGATGAGGGTGTCGCCCTCCATGTGGTCGACCGTCCCGACATGCAGTCCATCCGACGACCGCACCTCCATGTGCGGCACGATCTGCTGCGGCGCGACCTCTTCGGCCACGACCTCTTGGGCCACGACCTCCTGCGCCACGACCTCTTGCGCCACGATTTCTTGCGCCTTGATATCCGATGGCTCTGCCATGTGGCCTTTCCGCTTGGGACCCTTCTGCCTCAACGGCCCTGCGCCGCCCTGGTTCGACGCCGCGGGCGCTTCGCCACGGGGCGTCAGGCGGGGCGCGGGGTGAAACCGATATCCGCCGCCACCGCCCGGAGCCGTTCCGGCTCCCGCTCCTTGCGCTCCGAGTACCGGTCGACGAGGTGGTCGGCCCGCTCGCGGGTCAGGAGCGTGAACTTCACCAGCTCCTCGCAGACATCGACCACCCGGTCGTAGAGCGGACCCGGGTTCATCCGGCCGCCTTCGTCGAACTCCCGGTACGCCATCGGCACCGAGGACTGGTTCGGAATGGTGATCATCCGCATCCAGCGCCCCAGCACCCGCAGGCCGTTGACCGCGTTGAAGGACTGCGAGCCGCCGGAGACCTGCATCACCGCCAGGGTCCGCCCCTGGGTCGGGCGCACCGAACCCTCCGACAGGGGCAGCCAGTCCACCTGGGCCTTCATCACTCCGGTCATCGCCCCGTGGCGCTCGGGGCTGACCCAGACCTGGCCCTCGGACCAGATCGAGAGGGCGCGCAACTCCTGCACCTTAGGATGGTCGGCGGTGGCATCGTCCGGCAGCGGCAGCCCGTGCGCATGGTAGATCCGCACCTCGCCGCCCATGGCTTCCAGGAGGCGCGCCGCCTCGTAGGCCAGGAAGCGGCTGAACGAGCGCTCCCGCAGGGAGCCGTAGAGGATCAGGAAGCGCGGGGCGTGGCTGAAGGTTTGCGGTACCCCGAGCGCCGCGGAGGTCGGGACCGTGAAATGCGCTTCGCTCAGGGCCGGCAGGCCGTCGGCGAAGGGCTGCCGGGGCCGCTCGTGATCGGCCTGGTCCGGAGCGATCTTGTCAAAATCGGTCTTGTCCGAATCTGTCTTGTCCAAGGCGTCGGCATCCTCTACGTTTCAATGATGTTTGAAATATTGACACCATGATGGACGAGGGGCAAGCCGTCGCCGCCTTCGCGGCCCTCGGCCAGGCGCACCGCCTGCGCATCGTGCGCCGCCTCGTCACCGCCGGGCCTGAGGGCTTGGCGGCGGGCCTGCTGGCGGAGGCGGTCGGCGTCTCCGCGACCAACCTGTCGTTCCACCTCAAGGAACTGAGCCGCGCCGGCCTCGTCACGGCGCAGCGCGAAGGCCGCTCGATCCGCTACCGCGCCGCCTATCCGGACCTCTCGGCGCTGATCCAGTTCCTGATGCGCGATTGCTGCCAGGGGCGGCCCGAGGTCTGCGCCCCCGCCGTCGCCGCCCTCGCGACCTGCTGCCCGGAGCCCGCCTGATGGACGTCGTCATCTACCACAACCCGGCCTGCGGCACCTCCCGCAACACCCTCGGCCTGATCCGCAATGCCGGCCTCGAGCCGCACGTCGTCGAGTACCTCAAATCGCCCCCCAGCGGCGCGCTGCTGCGCCGCCTCGCGGAGCGGGCCGGCCTCACCCTCCGCGATCTCCTGCGCGAGAAGGGCACGCCCTATGCCGAGCTCGGCCTCGACGACCCGGCCCTCGGCGACGAGCAGCTCCTCGACGCCATCGCGGCGCATCCGATCCTCCTAAACCGGCCCCTGGTGGTGACCCCCCTGGGCGTCGCCCTGTGCCGGCCCTCCGAAACCGTGCTCGCCCTGCTGCCGCCCCAGCAGGGGGCCTTCGCCAAGGAGGACGGTGCGCCGGTGGTCGATGCGCAGGGGCGGCCGGTCGCGGAGTCCTGACGGCGCCCGGACGCGCGATCCCGCCTGAGAGCAAGCTCTCGCCCACGCCCGAGATTTCACCCGCGAACAAGATCTCAAGGTTTCGTCGCGACACGAACAGAAAAAGTCGATGCTTGCCCTCGCCATCTTCGTCGTCACCCTGGTCCTCGTCATCGTCCAGCCGCGGGGGCTCGGGATCGGATGGAGCGCCCTCGCGGGGGCCGCCGTCGCCCTGGCCACCGGCGTGATCCAGCCCGGCGACATCCCGGTGGTCTGGCACATCGTCTGGGACGCCACCTTCACCTTCGTGGCGCTGATCGTGATCTCCCTCCTCCTCGACGGGGCGGGCTTCTTCCAGTGGGCCGCCCTGCACGTCGCCCGCTGGGGCGGCGGTCGCGGCCGCCGCCTGTTCCTCCTGGTGATCCTGCTGGGCGCCGCCATCGCGGCGGTCTTCGCCAATGACGGCGCCGCCCTGCTGCTCACCCCGATCGTGCTGGCGATCCTGATCCGGCTCGACGTCCGCCCGGCCACCGCGATGGCCTTCATCGTCGCCTGCGGGTTCGTCGCCGATTCGACCAGCCTGCCGCTGGTCATCTCGAATCTCGTCAACATCGTTTCGGCGAATGTCTTCGGCATTTCCTTCGGCCGCTACGCCGCCGTGATGGGGCCGGTGAACCTCGTCTCGCTGGCCGCGACCCTCGTGGTGCTGTGGCTGGTCTACCGGCGTGACCTCGACACGACCTACGCGGTATACCGTCTGGACCCGCCGCCCAGCGCCATCCGCGACATGGCCGTGTTCCGCGCGGCCTTCCCGCTCCTCGCCGTGCTGCTCGGCGCCTACTTCGTCACCGCCCCGTTCGGCGTCCCGGTCTCGGCCGTCACCGGCGCCGGCGCCCTCATCCTGCTCGCCCTGGCCGGTCGCAGCGGGGTGATTCCCCTGCGCAAGGTCCTGGCCGGCGCCCCCTGGCAGATCGTGCTGTTCAGCCTCGGCATGTACCTCGTGGTCTACGGCCTGAAGAATGCCGGCCTCACCGAGCTCCTCGCCCAGGGCCTGGTCCGGCTCGCCCAGGCGGGCCCGGTGGTTGCCACCCTCGGCACGGGCCTCGCCGCCGCCCTTCTGTCCTCCGTCATGAACAACATGCCGAGCGTCCTGGTAGGAGCGCTGGCGATCCAGCAGGCCCCCGACCTGTCCCCCCTGACCCGCGAATTGATGATCTACGCCAACGTCATAGGCTGCGATCTCGGGCCGAAATTCACGCCGATCGGCAGTCTCGCGACCCTGCTGTGGCTGCACGTCCTCGCCGCCAAGGGCCACCGCATCACCTGGGGCCAGTACATGACGGTGGGCCTCCTCGTGACGCCGCCGGTCCTGCTGGCGAGCCTCCTCGCCCTGGCCCTCTGGCTCCCGCATCTCGGCCCGCCGTAAGCCGCCCGCGGCCTGCGCTTCGACGCGAAATCGCCCGGCGATCAACAATCGTGAATGCGCGCTCCGGTGCGATGCCGGACCCTGTCCGCTCACCGAGGCTCCGAGGGGGTCCCATGAGAGTGGCACTGGAGGAAGGGCTCGCGGCCCTGGAGCGGATCATCGCCGCGGCCGAGGAGCGCCGGATCGAGCAGATGATCCGAATCGCCGTTCTCCTCGCCGAGGAGCAGGACCCGAGTGACGCGCAGGAGTCCCTGCGGCGGACCGAACGCCTCCTCAAGATCATGCAAACACAGCGGATTCTGCTGATCGGCGTCCATCCGGCGCCCTCCGACACCGTCAGGACGCGCGAGACCTCCCCCGTGGCGGCGTCCCTCTCCGGTCCGGCGACGGCGCACGCTGCGCCGCTGTGAGCTCATCGGTCCAGCTGGAGCGGGAAGCTGAGATCCGTGGTGCCGGCCGGGGTCAGAAGCGGCGCAGGCGGCGGGCTGAAGGGGCCGGCCGCCCGGACCAGGCCCCGTGCCCGCTCATCGAGATCCGGCAGGCCGGAACTCCGCTCGACATCCACCCGATTGACGAAACCGTCGGCCGCGATCTGGACCCGGACCACCACCGTGCGGCGCCCGCGCTTGCGCCCGGCAGCGGCCGGAGCGCCCGTGGCCGGATCGATCTTCGCGATCACCGCCGACACCCAGCCTGTCACGTCCCGGGAGGGTCGCTCCCGTGCCTGGAGCCCCATCCCGCTCCAGAGCGTCGCGCCAACGCTGATCCAGCGGACGACCGAGCGCAGTCTCATCGGTGGTACTCCAGCACGCTGCCGTCGGAAGGATCGACCGGTCCGGCCCGCCGGTCGATCCACCCCGCAGCGCCGAAAAACACAAACGGCGCAGGGCCTTGAGGCCGCTGCGCCGCTGGTTCTGGCCGCCGAGGGGGCGATGGCGGCCGCTGATGTGATGCGCCTGGATCGCCGGCGCGGATGTGCGCCGAAACACCGCCCAATGCGAAGAAGCCGGTTGCGCCTGCCTCCAGGGAGGCTTCTCGGCCCGCCATTACGGGCCCCTGGGTGTGATCGGACCGCTCCGCTTCGGGCGCGGCGGACGGTCGTCCAGCGTTGCGTGCTGCGGACTGGGGTGTCGAACCTTGGACGGGCGTCCGTCCGCGCGCCTCCGCTGATCCGCCTCGGCCCGGGATGGTGGCGTGGCACCGGGTCGGGTCCAGTGAACGGCGGAGGCTTCGTCACATCCGCGGACCAGCTTCGGCATCGCCTGCCGGTGGGCACCGGCCAGGATGTCCCGGCGCATCGCCGCCTCGTCGTCCCACCGCGGCATGGTCCAGAAGGTCCAGGCCCGATCGACCAGGATCGCCCCCATCGGAGTGCCGCCGCCTTCCGCGCCTGCCTCTCTGTGCGGACGGCTCTCTGTGCGGAGGGCATGAACGGCGAAGCCCGGCAGGAACCGAACCGACCGGATTTTGAGGCGCGTGATACCGACGAAAGGCACGTCTTGCAGTCCCTGGCCACCTCCTGTGAGGGGCTCCGCAACCGCATGAGACCATCATCCGTTCGAGCCGGCGTTCGCATGCCGCACGGTCCACGCTTCAGGTTGCGAACCGATACGCTCTGCTTCGTCGCTCTCGATCCCCGCGCGCCAGCGATTAAGCTTTGACGACGTGCCAAACGGCACCGAGTTTCGGATTGTGGGATCCTAGATCAGCGTTACTCAACAAGTCACGGCCAGCCGCCACTCGACGGAGACCGCGCAAATCTAAGTGGATTGTGCCATGAATACGCGTGTTGCTTCTATTGTTGCTGCAATTGTTTTCACCGCGAGCGCGTCTGCTTCGCCCGTCCTGGCCCAGAGCGACACGGCACCGGCTGGCATCACCGCCGACGTGGCGTCCGGTGGGCATGGAGCCCGCGGCTACGACGACATCACCACCGGCTCCATCGGCTATGGCCGCCAGCCCTCCTCTGCACAGGAGGGCAATGCCGAGCAGAACAGCTTCCCCGTCTGGCAGTACGGCCGCACCTCCGGGGGGACGGCTCGGTAAAATGCGATCGCCGGACAGGAGATACCGAGCGGCGGGGTGAAAGCCCCGCCGTTGCCTTGTCCAACACCGAGGTCCAGGGCGCCTTGGCCGGCCTTCGTTCAGAGGTCATGGGCGGGATGGGTCGAAACGCCCGGAACGACACCCGCCGGTGAGACCCGGCGGCAGGTGCAAACCCACCGTGAAGGCGTCCCGCGACATCATCGAACGGCGGCAAAAGGCGGTTCGGCTCCCTATCTATCGGGCAACGGCGTCACGCCTCGCTTCGGGAGAGATGGAACCATGAGTCATGAACGTGCAGTCCTCGCCGGGGGATGCTTCTGGGGAATGCAGGACCTCATCCGTCGGCAAGAGGGCGTCGTGTCGACCCGTGTCGGCTATACGGGAGGCGACGTACCGAATGCCACCTACCCCAACCACGGTACGCATGCAGAGGCGATCGAGATCATTTTCGATCCCGAGCGGACGAGCTATCGCCGGGTGCTGGAGTTCTTTTTTCAGATCCACGATCCGACAACGTTGAATCGGCAGGGGAACGATCGCGGCCTGAGCTATCGCTCGGCGATCTACTACACCGACGACGCGCAGCGTCAGGTCGCCGAAGAGACCATTGCCGACGTCGATGCATCCGGTCTCTGGCCCGGAAAGGTCATCACGGAATTGGCCCCCGCCGGGCCGTTCTGGGAGGCTGAGCCTGAGCACCAGGACTATCTCGAGCGCCGTCCCGACGGTTACACGTGCCACTTCATCCGCCCCAATTGGCGGCTTCCTGTACGAACCGCGGCCTCGCAAAGCGCCTGAGTGCCGTTCCCACGCTGCCCTGTCGGAGGTGGTTGGGTCGATTAGTGGAGTGTCTGGCCGATTGCCGGATCGGAAGGTTCTTAAGGTGCCCAGCCTGACCCGTCAGGTAAGCACCACGATCCGTGAGATTGCGGCAGTTGCGAGCGCTCTCGTGGCGCAAGGACAGGCCAAGCTCGTCCTCAGGGTCTGAGATCGTCTCGCTGCCGCGCGGACGATCCTCTCGATCTTGGGGACGAGCGTCCCTTTGCGTTGTGGTTCGCTATCGGGTCGATCGCACCATCGATGGGAATGGCCGTGCTCGGCCAATGCTCTCATCCGAGCAGCCCCGAACCATCACTCGGCGGTGCCGATCGACCGAGCGACGTGGTTCTGAGGCTGTTTGGAAAACGGAATGGTGCCGCAAGAGGGATTCGAACCCCCGACCCCCTCATTACGAATAGTGTCGCACCCGGTCCATGAGGGTATCGGGAGGTATATCCGGCACCTCACAACACCCTGTTTCTGCTGATTTAATCGGGATATTATGGGATATGTGGCGTTCGGCGGGTTTGCAGAAACCGTGCTGCCCATGTGCTGCCCACAGGGTCCTGATCGATGAAACAGAAGCTGACCGATGCTCTCGTCGCAAGGGCGGCTTTACCGTCCGGCGCCATCGACATGGTGCTTTGGGACAGCGACGTCTCTGGCTTCGGTCTGCGCATCCGTCCAGCCGGTAAGACCTGGATCCTCGCCTACCGCCCGGTCGGTGCCGGCCGGCGCGCTTGCACCAAGAAGATGAAGCTGGCGACCCTCGGCGCCGTCGCGAAGGTGTCTGCCGCGCGGACGTTGGCCCAGGTGGAGCTTGGACGGATCGCGTCAGGTGCCGACCCTTTGGCCGTGCGTGCTCAGAGCCGCATCCGCGAGAAAGCTCGCCTCGTCGACCTGCTCGATCGCTACGATCGGCACCTCGAGCGCCGGCAGTACGTGAACCGCAAGGACGTGCTGGTCATGCTGCGCTCGAGGATGGCGCCGCTCCTGAATCGCGATGTGTCGACCATCACCGGGGCCGAGTTCGCGAAGATCACCGACGCCATCAGGGAAAAGGGTCTGCACGGAGCCGCCGCGCATTTCCGGACGCTCTGCCGCGCCTTCCTGACATGGTGCGTGGCCGACGCGAAGGTGTTGCCGGTGAACCCGCTTGCAGGACACCGAAAGGAGCGAGCGACCCGTGCAGATCGCCTGGCGAAGGCAGAGAAAGGCCGGGCTCTGTCCAACGCCGAGCTTGCCAAAGTGTGGGCCGCAGCACGCCTCGATTCGACCGCCGGCCGGCTGATCCGGTTCTACATTCTCACAGGCTGCCGACGCGGGGAGGGGGCTGGCATCACGTGGACGATGCTCAACACGAGAGCTGCCGTGTTCGAGCTTCCCCCAGTCTTCGTGAAGCAGGGCCGCGGCCATAAGGTCCCCGTCACGCCTCAGCTTCAAAGTCTTCTGGATCATTGCCATCGGGACGCACGATCCGACCTCGTCTTTCCGTCCGCCCGGACCGGCAGTCTGATGAGCGGGTGGACGAAGCTGGTCGCCGGCCTGACGAAGGCCTCCGGCGTCGAGTTCACGCTGCATGATTTGCGTAGAACCTTCCGAACTGGCTTGTCTCGGCTTAGCATCGATGTCGACACCGCAGAACTGGCCCTGGGACATGCTCGTGCGGATCTCGAGGCGATCTACAATCGAGATACGGGTACGGACCGACTTCGGGCGGCATTCACGGCTTGGGCAGACCATGTGTCGAGGCTAATTGCAGAGCACGAGAGCTCGAAGTAGCTGCGTAAATAAAAAGTCAGAATGGACATTCTGTCCCTTGAGGTGTCGGTGGGTCTATCGGCATACTACGGATGCTGCATGAAACGGATGACCCTGTAGACCTGAGAACTGGGCAGCTCCCTCAATTCCAGTCCAGACGCGAGTGAAGCCGGATGCGGCTCCCGCGCAGGAGAGTCTATGCCTGCCATCAGCAACTCCGCGATTTCAGCCCCTGACATCGAGCGGCTTCCCGACAGCGCGCTCCTGACGCGCCGTCAGCTTTCCGAGATCAGCAGCTTCGCACTCATCACCTTGAAGGTATGGGCGAAGAACGGCCGCGGGCCGCGGATCACGGTGGTCGAAGGGCGGCCCCGCTACCGCGTCAGCGATGTGCGGGCCTGGATGGGGGCTTCGTCATGAGCCGCCCCACGCACTACGCCAGGAAGGCGAAGAGTCCCTGCCCGGATAGCCGCTACGCCTTCCATCTCGCCGCGAACCGGATCCTCGACAGTGAGCCGACCCCACCGCTCGGTACAGCTCCCAGCGAGATCACCGACGATATGTCGGCCGCTGAAGCTCGCTACTGGCGCCGGCACAATCCAGTGCTTGAGCTGCTGCAAGAAGCCGCCATCAAGACGATCAAGGCACGGCTGCTCGCCATAGGAGTGCCGGCGGAAGCTCTACGCGATCCTATGGGCCCTGCGGCACAAGCCCTCGTCAACGGAATGCTTCATGGCGAGCGATGCTTGCTCCAGATCCATCGCGAGAACTGCGGGATCGGCTGGATCTCCAAGCCTCTCGTCGAGCATCATGTCTCGATCCTGTGTCCGACGTCAGCACCTGTGGGACAGAATGAGGGTCTTCCCGAACGGAGGATGGCTGGTTCATCGTAGCCCCTGAGGAGCGAAGATGAAGCAGACAT
>NZ_LMNU01000002.1 GCF_001423085.1 Methylobacterium sp. Leaf125
CGCTTGCGCCATCACGCGCAGGCTGCCTAACCTCTCACCCCAGATGGACCAGAGCCTCCGCTCCTGAACACCGCTGAATGTCCCAAATCATCTGACGACGGACAGTATGCGTAGCGCTCCATCACCAGCGCCAACGCCCCGCTGACGTGCGGCGCCGACATCGAGGTGCCGCTCTTGGAGCCATATCCGGCCGCGCCGGTGGTGAGGTTGACCACCGTCGAGGCGATGCTGCGGCCAGGCGCGGCGATGCACCAGTACTTGGCCACGCCGCAGCGATTGAATTGCGTCTGATCGGCGCTGTTGAGACCCGAGGCCGCGATCCAGTCCTTCTCCAAGTCGGGCTGGAAGTAGGGGAGGGCCGCACGGATCGTCGGATTGTTGACCCCGGCATTGCCGGCGGCGACGACCTGGATCACCCCCGCGCGGCCGGCCTCGGCGATGGCATCGAGCCAGCTGAGCTGGCGGGTGAACGGCGCGTAGGCCGCGGTGAGCCCCGCCAGCGTGTTGTAGTTGTCGCGCGGGGGCGGGCTGCCCCAGGAGCTGTTGATCAGCCGCGCCCCCTGCGCCACGAGGTTGCCATAGGCACCTTTGAAGTAGCTGTAGTCTGCGTTCGGTCCGTAGATCGAGGAGTCGGTCCCGTTCGTGTTGGTGGCGATCAGCTGCGCTCCGAAGGCGACGCCGTGCGTGCCGATGCCGTTGCGGTTGGCCACGATGGTGCCGTCGACATGGGTGCCATGGTCGTCGTTGATGCCCTGCACCCAGGTGCCGGGCACGGAATAGGGCTGGCCCGCGGTGAAGAAGTCCGAGCGCGTCGTGCCGCTGTCATAGCGGAAGCTGCTGGACGAATAGCTGCCCGTGTTGGTGATGGCAGTCGCACGACCGGCGAATTCCGGATGCGTCCCGAGAAAGCCCGAGTCGACGGACCCCACCAGGATGCCCTTGCCCGTGATGCCGCGGGCATAGGCCTGATCGGCGTTCATCGACGCCTTGCCGTAATCGGCGAGGTACTCGGGCGTACGCCAGCTCGCGGCATCTCCGATCCGGCCGGGATCCTGATAGCCGGCAGTCTGGCCCAGGGCCGCATGGGACACCCCCGCACACAACAGGAAGCTCAGTCCGGCAGCACGCAAGGGCTGCAGACGCGAGGGGTCCGACATGAAGATCTCCAAATCGCCTAGAGGCTTGCTGATCCCGGCCGCCGGAAGCTATAGATCACGCCTCATGGCTCAAAAAAGAAGCAAAAACTGCTTCAAATTGAGTCTGACGCTGTATCCGGACCGCCTTCACGCAGATTTGTAGCGTCGCGATTTCTTGGCGTTCAAGCGGCTAATCCAAAAGGCGACTTGATAGAAACCTTGTGTTGCCTGGCCGCAACATTTCGATGGTGTCCTCGATCAGGATGACCGGCGCCATGAGGCGTCCGGTCGACCGGAACCCGGCCCGAACCCGTTGCCTTCGCCCTGCGACCCCGCGCGGGGAAGTTCATCCGATCGACACCCGGTCCGCTACGATGTCGTCCCCGGCACACGGGTGGAGCGCGAGTTCAGCCGGCCGAGGCTGGCGCCAAGAGCCGTCGTCGCGTCGGAGACGGCAGCCGAGATCGCGCTGAAACCCCTCTCGTACAAAGCCTCGGCGAGATCGGCGAGCGCCTCTTCCAGCTGACGCGTCAGGACGTGCTCGCCAAGGCTCGACAAGGCGCGATGGGCGACATCCGCGAGCCGTTCGGCGGTCGGCTGGCTGACATGGCGCAGAAGGATCGCGATCGTCATGACCGCTTCGGCCAGGGTCTGAGGCTGAATCGACTCGGACGCGACCACGATGACGGCCTCAAGGGCGTCGGTCGCGACCGTCGGAGCAGCGTCCCGGTAGACGACACAGGACGTCGCATCCTCGCGGGCCTCGGTCTCGCCAGGGCTCCATTGCGCGATGATGTCACGCAGGGCCTGGATCACCGAGAGACCGGGGCTCGGGTTTGATTTCGACGTCGAGACCGAGGTCCAGGCGATGGTCGCAAGTTGGTGCAGGCCGTACGCCGCGTCGTGCGTCAGGTCACGTCCCTCATCGAAATCGAGCGCGGCCAGGGTCGTGTCGACGATCAGGGCCCGAGCGTCCGCATCGAGCGTGACACCGGGCCGGCATCGGACCCGGAAGAGAGGATCCTGCACGGCGCGGTACGCACCGACCGCGACGTCGAACTCGATCTCGACCGCCCCCTTCGCCTGCCGCGCCACGGCCTTCGTGATGCGGGACAGGTCGATGCCGACGACGTATCCGCTTTCCGGGGCGCGCATCGCGGCCACGACGGGCCAGCCGGGCCGGGCCGTCCTGCGCGTCGCGTCGAGCAAGCGGAGGTCCCGCGCGCGGGCTTCGAGCACCCGGCCGTGGATGAACTGGATGATCTGTGCTGGCCGCATCTGATCGATGGTGTTGTAGATCATCACGATGATGAGGCAGAGGGCCGAGGTGGTCAGCAGCAACGCCAGGGTCGTGCCGAACACCGGGCGGTGAAAGCTCGTGTTGGTGACGAGGGTCATCAGCACAAAGACCGACAGACCCACGAAATAACCGAAGTAAAACTGGTTCGTACGTCGGGCCATGAACTGATCGGTGACCTGCGCTGTCAAGGCAGCGGCACCCTGCTGCACGGCGATGAGCAGCAGAGAGAACGTGATCGAGGTGACCGTGATGATGCTGGATGCCACCGTGGTCAGGAGACTGCCAAGCGCGGCGCTGTCGCCCAGAAGGTTGCCGAGCCATCGGAAGCCGGTCGGTGCCTGGCCTCCGGACCAGGATCGGTCCGCCAGATAGACCAGGGCATTCAGCCCGACGAAGCAGAGTACGGTGGCCAGCGGAAGGGCGAGGAACTGACGAAACGATCGTCTGACGGCGTTGAAAAAGCGCCGCGGGACTGTCTTGAGGCGTTGCATGTCCGGATGTCACCGAAGCCAGGAGATCGTTCCCCCCAACGCATGACATCGATCGCAGGGCTATCGGCGTTCCCTCCTGCCTCGGCCGGTGAGTCACGGCTCGTCCGTGGCGAACGTTCCGGCCACGGCAGGACGGTCTGCCGGGGGAGGGAAAGGCCGCGCCTGCTGCGGCGACACGGCCAAGGGCTCCCCGAGGCGGTGATGCGGCGTTGCGTCGTGGCCGCTCGCCAATCGATCTCCTCTGCGCGTGGCCTGCCCCCCGCCCATGGCCCCGGTTCGCAGTTCGGGCATCGTCGGCCGCGCGACGATGGCGGGGCGGACGAGCGGCGTTGCGCTGCCAGGTTGGCCAGGGGACGACCTCCGGCGCAGGGGGGATTGGTCGCCGGGCGAGGCGGGCGGGCGGATGCGGGCGTCGGGCCTTCGCCCTGGCTCGATGACGACCCTGGCCGCCTCGCGGCTGTCGAACACCTCGCCGTTGCGACGCGCGTCGGGCGTGCCTCCCGTTCCATCGGGAAGAGGTCCGTCAATCCGGACGCCGGAACCGACGCGCCGCCGCTTGGCAACGTCGCGGGCGGCTCCGCGCACGAAAAACCCGCCGCGGCTGGGCCGGGCGGGGGAAGGTGTTCCTCGGTGTTCCTGGGTGGAACGCCGTATCCTCTCACCGGGCCTTCCCGCGGCAAAGGCGCGGGGGCCGGTGGCGGTGACGAGAGGCCGGGATTGAAACGATAAACCCCGCCCGGACCCGGCGGCGGCGCGTCACCGCCGGGTCCGGGGCTCGCTCGGGCGGATCGGCCCGGCTTCAGGACGCCAGGCGGGAGAGGCGGTCGAGGAGGGCGCGGTCGTGCAGGAGGGCCATGCGCTCCTTCGGCGTCAGCCAGGCCTGGGCCTCGGCGATGCCCTCCGCCTCCACCACCTTGGCCTGGGCCAGTGCCCGGTCGGGGTCGATGACCCCGCGCGGGCGCGGCGCGGTCTCCGGCAGCATCGCCGCGTGGGCCGCGGCGAGGTCCGCATCGGCGTGGAGCGCGGCGAGCGCATCCGCGTCGTCGAGGCCGGCCTCGGCGTTGCGCCGGCTCAGGATGCCGGCCTGGGTGGCGATGGACGGGGGCGTGCGCTCCTCCGGGGTCATCAGCAGGCCGAGCCGCCGCAGGGCCAGCCCGAGGCCGAGCTGGCCGCTCGCCCAGGAGATCGGGATCGCCAGGACGAGGCCCAGGATGGTGGGCGACATCCAGAGGAACAGCGAGGTGGCGATGGCGAAGGCCGCCACCCCGGTGACCAGCCCGAGGGCCATGTGCCAGCGGTGGCGGCGCACGATGTCGGACCAGGGGATCGAGCCGTCGTCGCGTCGCTGCGGGTTCCAGCCGGTGTCGCGCCCGAGCAGGATCTGGAACACCGAGCCCGACTGGATGAGCATCGCGATGGGGGCGATGAGCGCCGAGAGCAGGACCTCGATCAGGCTCGACAGGACGAGGCGGATCGCGCCGCCGCAGGCCCGGCGCACCGGCCCGTCGATCAGCGCGAGAATGAGGCCCAGGCCCTTCGGGGCCAGCAGGATGCCCATGGTCAGGCCGAAGAGCTGGAGCGCGCGCACCGGATCGAAGCGCGGCCAGACCGGGTAGAGCCCGAACTCGGAGGTGAAGTATTCCGGCCGCACGTAGGCGGTCTGGAGCACCAGGGCGATACCGACCACGAGCTGGGCCAGCCACAGGGGCGAGGCGACGTAGCCGGCGATGCCGGTGGCGAAGTGCTGGCGGGAGGCGAGGGCCAGGCCCGCCGTGCCGATGATGCGGCTGTGCTGGAGGTTGCCCTGCGCCCAGCGCCGGTCGCGCACGGCGACGTCGATGAGCGAGGGCGGGCTCTCCTCGTAGGAGCCGGGCAGCGCCGGCAGCATGGTCACGCTCCAGCCGGCCCGCCGGATCAGGGCCGCCTCCACGAAGTCGTGGCTGAGCACGT
This sequence comes from Methylobacterium sp. Leaf125, assembly GCF_001423085.1. GTDB lineage: Bacteria > Pseudomonadota > Alphaproteobacteria > Rhizobiales > Beijerinckiaceae > Methylobacterium. The sequence goes on from NZ_LMNU01000002.1 coordinate 4,878, forward strand.
GGCCGCCGAAGGGCGGCTTGCCCTTCAGGTCGGGCAGGCCGCAGGCGGCCGCGAAGGCGCGGGTGCGGATGATGGCGTTGTGGCCCCAGTAATTGCCGTCGCGGCCCGACCAGACGGAGAGGCCCGTGGCGATCACCGGCCCGTAGATCCGCGCGGCGAATTGCTGGACCCGGGCGAACAGGGTGTTGCGGTTGATGATGAGCGGCAGCGACTGGATGATGCCGGCATCCGGGTCCGCCTCCATGGCGGCGGCCAGGTGCACCACGCAGGGGCCGGTCATCAGGCTGTCGGCGTCGAGCACCAGCATGTGGTCGTAGGCCGCGCCCCAGCGGGAGACGAAGTCGCCGATATTGCCGGCCTTGCGGTGATGGTTCTTCGGCCGGTGCCGGTAGTAGAGCCGGGGCTCCGCCCCCCAGCGGTCGCGCAGGGCCAGGAAGGCGCGCTCCTCGGCGATCCAGGCATCCCCTTGCGTCGAATCCGACAGGACGAAGTAGTCGAAGGCCGCGCCGTAGCCGGTGGCGTCGATCTCGGCCCGCATCGCCTCGACGCCCGCGAAGGTGCGGGCGGTGGCCTCGTTGTAGACCGGCATCACCACCGCGGTGCGGGTGGTCAGGCGCTCGGGCAGGGCGGGGGTCTTCAGCCCGCGCAGGAGCACGAGGAAGCCCAGGATCGCCCCCGTGAAGGCCAGCGCGATCCAGGAGAAGTTCAGGGTGAAGAGGGCGAGCAGCACGTATTGCAGCGCCGTGGTGCCGCCCGAGACCGCCACCACCTCGTACATCTGCAGGGCGCCGTAGGCGGTGAGCAGCGCCGCCCCGCCGAAGACGAAGGCGCGGGCGAGCCAGGGCTTGGCTCGGGAGGGCTTGGCTCGGGACGGTTTGGACGGCTCGGCTTGGGGCGATGCCGGGCGGTGGCCGGTGGCCGGATCCCAGCGCTCCAGGTCCTGTACGGGCATCGGCAGCGGCGCCTCGGGGGGCATCGCGGCGGCGAAGGGCCGGGGGGCCGGGCGGGCCGGGGCGGCCGGATCCACGGGACGGGCCGGGGCGGCCTGGGCCGCCGCGTCGGGGGGGAGGGTGGATGCGGTCACGGGGTCCAACGGTAGAGCCAGGTTTCGGTGAGCGGCGCGCCGTCGCGCTGCAGGTTGAGCCGCAATTCGCAGGACTTCTCGCCCTTCGGATCGAGCTCGAAGGCCACCCGCAGGGTGTCGCGCTCGGGGTAGCGGTAGAGGATGCTCGACGGGATCGCCCCGGAGGCCGCGCTGAGCTGGTTCTGGAGGTCGCCGGGGGCGGCGATCCCGCCTCCGGTGAAGTCCACCAGGAACAGGCGGCGGTTGTCGGCGCCGCGCCCGCTGCGGGTGCCCGAGACCAGGGCGACGCGCGGCGGCTCGGGCGGCTGCCAGCACCAGTGCTGGCGGTAGCTGAAGGGCATCTCGGCCCCCGCCGCCAGGGTCGCCTTGGGCCGCCAATAGGCCAGGACGTTCTCGTTGAACTCGGAATCGCTCGGGATCTCCAGGAGCGTCACCGCCCCCGGCCCCCAGGCCCCCAGCGGCTCGAGCCAGAGGGACGGGCGCCATTCCCAGTGCTGCACGTCGTCCTGGAAGGCGGCGTAGTCCCGCGCCCGCTGCATCAGGCCGAAGCCCTTCGGGTTCTCGTCGAGGAAGGAGGAGATCTGCAGGGTCTGGGGGTTGCGCACCGGGCGCCAGATCGCCTCGCCGGCGCCCGTGCGGATCTGCAGGCCGCCGCTGGAGGAGGCGCCCGCGCGGGCGTCGTCCGCCCCGCGCCGGTCGTGGGGGCCGAACAGGTAGCTCGTGGTCATGCCGCCCAGACCCAGATGGTCGATGGCCGCGCGGGCGAAGACCGTGCCCTCGACGTCGCAGAGGGAGGCGTCGCCGGGGCGCAGGCTCATGCGCAGGGCCGCCGCGGCGGAGGGCGAATCCACCAGGGCGTGCAGCACGAGGGGACCGCCGGGGCCGGGCCGCTCGATCCAGATCGCGCGAAATTCGGGGAATTCCTCGCCCTTCGCGTCGGCCGGGCGCAGGGTCAGGGCCCGGGCCGTGACGCCGAAGCCCTGGCCGGCGGCCAGGAGTCGGAAGAACGACGCCCCCTGGAACATCGCGAAGTCGCTGAGCTCCCCGCCGCGGAAGCGGGCGCGGAGGCGGAAGCCCGAATAGCCGGGGTCGTCCTTGAAGGCCGGGAGGGCGACGCCCTCCGTCTCGAACCGGGCGGGATCGTAGGGCAGGGCGCGCACGACGCCGTCCTCCACCAGGGCCAGCGCCACGCGGGAGCGGAAGACCGAGCCGCGATGCAGGGGCTCCAGGGTGAAGCCGAGGCCGGCCTCGGCCCAGACCGCGCTGCCGGGCCGGGTCCGGATCGCGGCGTATTGCTCGCGGTTGAGGCCGGTCAGGGCGTCCGGCAGGTCGTCGATGCGGGGGGCCGCGTAGGGGCGCTTGGCCAGGGCCCGGGCGAGATCGGTGACGAGGCCGGGCTGGAACGGCGTGCCGTCGGCGGGCAGGGCCGGGGCCTCGTCGGCGGCGGCAGCCCGGCCCGACAGGGCGGCGAACCCGCCGGTCAAGGCCGCGAGGCCGGTCGGCCTCAGGAGGACGGCGAGGCCGGCCTGCCGCAGCACGCTGCGGCGGCAAGGTCCGGCGGCGGTCGGGCCGTCGGCGGTCGGGTCGGCGGGAAAATCCGGGTTCGGCGGCGTCATCGGGTCCGTCGGGTCGGCGCGGGGCGCGCGCGGAGTTGAGGCGAGGGGCTACGGGCGGTTTACCATGCGGAGCCCTGAACCGGTGGTTAAGCCGTCCCGAACCGCGGCGGTCAACGCCGAAGGGCTCCGGACCGTTCGTTCGGACGTCGTCGAAGCGTGCGCGACCCCGTCCGGCGCAGGGTCCGGACTTGAAACGGCCCCGTCCGGGCTTTAGCCCCGCCGCAAGAGCAATCGCTCGAGCAAGGGCTCGACCAGCGCAAGTGCTCGGCCAGCGGCGGAACGCGCGATGACGGACCAGACGATCAGGAAGACGGGGCGCAGCCTCACCGCCATCGTGCTCGCCGCCGGCAAGGGCACGCGAATGCGCTCGGACCTGCCGAAGGTGCTGCACCGGGTCGCCGGCCGGACCATGCTGGGGCACGTGCTCGCCGCGGCGCAGGGGGCCGGGGCCGGCCGCATCGCCGTGGTGGTGGAGCCGGGCCAGGACGCGGTCGCCCGCGAGATCGCCGCCCTGGTGCCCGGCGCGTCGGTCTACCCCCAGGCCGAGCGCCTCGGCACCGCGCACGCGGTGCTGGCCGCCCGCGCCGCCCTGGAGGCGGGGGACGACGACGTGGTGATCGCCTTCGGTGACACGCCCCTCATCACCGCCGCCACCCTGGCGCGCCTGCGGGCTCCCCTGGCGGAGGGGGCGGCCGTTGCGGTGCTCGCCTTCACGACGCCGAACCCGGCGGGCTACGGCCGGGTGCTGACCGAGGGCGACCGCGTGCTGGCGATCCGCGAGGAGAAGGATGCGACGGCCGCGGAACGCACCGTCACCCTGTGCAATGCCGGGCTGATGGCCCTCTCGGGCGACCGCGCCCTCGCCCTCCTCGACCGCATCGGCAACGCCAACGCGGCGGGCGAGTACTACCTGCCCGACGCCGTCGCCCTGGCGGTGGCGGACGGCCTGCCCGTGACGGTGGTGCCGGTGTCGGAGGCCGAGGCGCAGGGGGTCAACGACCGGATCCAGCTCTCCGTGGCCGAGGCCGAGATCCAGGGACGGCTGCGCCGGGCGGCCCAGGCGGCGGGCGCGACCCTGATCGCGCCTGAAACGGTTTTCTTCAGCATCGACACGGTGTTGGGACGGGACGTTCTCGTGGAACCTCACGTGGTGTTCGGGCCCGGCGTCACGGTGGGCGAGGGCTGCGTGGTGCACAGCTTCTCGCACCTGGAGGGCGCCACCCTGGCGGCCGGCGTCCAGATCGGCCCCTATGCCCGCCTGCGCCCCGGCGCAGTGCTGGAGACGGGGGCGCGCATCGGCAACTTCGTCGAGGTGAAGAACGCCCGGATGGGGGCAGGCGCCAAGGCCAACCACCTGACCTACGTGGGCGACGCCGAGGTCGGGGCGGGGGCCAATCTCGGGGCCGGCACCATCACCTGCAACTACGACGGGGTGAACAAGCACCGGACCCGGATCGGGGCGGGCGCCTTCATCGGCTCCAACACCGCCCTGGTGGCGCCCGTCCGCGTGGGCGCGGGCGCCATCGTGGGCGCCGGGTCGGTGATCGCCGGCGACGTGCCGGACGACGCCCTGGCGGTGTCGCGGGGCCGCCAGCGCATCGTGGCCGGCTGGGCGCCGGGCAAGCGCGCGGCCCTGCAGGCGGAGAAGGCGGCGCGGGCCAAGAAGCCGTAGGACGCGCCCGCGGCGCGTCTCATGGGCCCGCGGCGCGTCTCATGGGCCCGCGGCGCGTCTCATGGGCTCGCGGCGCGTCTCATGGGCTCGCGGCGCGTCTCATGGGCCCGCGGCGCGTCTCATGGGCTCGCGGCGCGTCTCATGGGCTCGCGGCGCGTCTCATGGGCTCGCGGCGCGTCTCAGGGGCTCGCGGCGCGTCCGGCAAGCCCGCGTTCAGGATTGCCGGGCCAGACTTGTGCATCCGGGCCGGACCGACCCCGGCGGCCGGGTGGCTGGCGTGCGCCCGTCCCGATCCGATACAAGCCTGGGATGACGCGGCCCGCTCGTGCCGCGAACCGGACTCTTGAAAGACACGAAAACCCATGTGCGGAATCGTTGGCATCGTCGGACGGGACGCCGTGGCCGGGCAGCTGGTGGAAGCCCTGCGCCGGCTCGAATATCGCGGCTACGACTCGGCCGGCATCGCCACCCTGACGGAGGGGCACCTGGAGCGCCGGCGGGCCGAGGGCAAGCTCGCCAACCTCGAGATGCGCCTGCGCGACGCGCCCCTGGCCGGCAGCCTCGGCATCGGCCACACCCGCTGGGCGACCCATGGGCGGCCCAACGAGACCAACGCCCATCCCCACGCCACCGCCCGGCTGGCGGTGGTCCATAACGGCATCATCGAGAACTTCCGCGAATTGAAGGCCGAGCTCCAGGCGCAGGGCGTGCGCTTCGAGAGCGAGACCGACACCGAGGTGGTGGCCCAGCTCGTCAGCCACGCAATGGACGGGGGCCTCGGCCCCGTCGAGGCGGTGGCCGCCTGCCTGCCGCGCCTGCACGGGGCGTTCGCGCTGGGCTTCGTCTTCGCCGGGCACGACGACCTCCTGATCGGCGCCCGCCACGGCGCGCCCCTGGCCATCGGCTACGGGGAGGGCGAGACCTATCTCGGCTCGGACGCCCTGGCGCTGGCCCCCTTCACCCAGGAGATCACCTATCTCGACGAGGGCGACTGGGCGATCCTGTCGCGCGCGGGCGCCGAGATCCGCGACCAGGCCGGCCAGCCCGTCACCCGCGAGCGCCAGCGCATCGTCGCCCAGGCCTTCCGGGTGGAGAAGGGCAACCACCGCCACTTCATGGCCAAGGAGATCCACGAGCAGCCCGAGGTGGTCGGCCGGACCCTCGCCCACTACGTCGACCTCGCGAACGGCCGCGTCGCCCTGCCCGAGGCCCTGCCCTTCGACTTCGCCAAGCTCACGCGCCTCTCGATCACCGCCTGCGGCACGGCCTACTATGCCGGCCTCGTGGCCAAGTACTGGTTCGAGAGCCTGGCGCGCCTTCCCGTGGAGATCGACGTCGCCTCGGAGGCACGCTACCGCGAGCCGCCCCTGGAGCGGGACGGGCTCACCCTCGTCATCTCGCAATCGGGCGAGACCGCCGACACCCTGGCCTCCCTGCGCTACGCCAAGGCGCAGGGCCAGCACACCCTGGCGGTGGTCAACGTGCCGACCTCCACCATCGCCCGGGAGGCCTCCGCCACGGTGCCGACCCTGGCCGGACCCGAGATCGGCGTCGCCTCCACCAAGGCGTTCTCGTGCCAGCTCACCGTGCTGCTGTGCCTGGCCATCGCGGCGGGCCGGGCGCGCGGCACCCTCGGCGCCGAGGCGGAGCGCCGCCTCGTCGACGCGCTGATCACCGTGCCGGGCCTGATGGCCGACGCGACCAAGCTCGAAGGGTCGATCGAGATCCTGGCGCGCGAGGTCGCCAAGGCCCGGGACGTGCTCTACCTGGGACGCGGCACCAGCTACCCGATGGCGCTGGAAGGCGCCCTGAAGCTGAAGGAAATCAGCTACATCCACGCGGAAGGTTATGCGGCGGGTGAACTCAAGCACGGCCCCATCGCCCTCATCGACGAGAGCGTGCCGGTGATCGTGATCGCGCCCCACGACGCCATCTTCGAGAAGACGGTCTCGAACATGCAGGAGGTGGCCGCCCGGGGCGGCCGCATCATCCTGATCGGCGACGCCAAGGGCGCGGCGGCGGCCGGCCTCGACACCATGGCCACGGTGACGATGCCCGACCTCGACCCGGTGGTGGCGCCCATCGTCTACGCGGTGCCGATCCAGCTGATCGCCTACCACACCGCCGTCTTCATGGGCAAAGACGTCGACCAGCCGCGCAACCTCGCCAAGTCGGTCACGGTGGAATAGGGCGCTCGCCCGGTCCGGGACGCGACAAGGAAGGGGGCGCCGACCGGCCGGTCGGCGCCCCCTTCCTTGTCGTTCGAGAGGACCGGGCGCGGCGGCCCGGTCCGTGTCGCCTCACGCGGCCGGCTGCAGCGCCGGGAGCTCCGAGTCGAGGGGCATCGGGTTGCCGCCCATGGCGGCGGCGAGCTTGACGTCGTCCACCTCGCCCTCCCAGCGGGCGACCACGATGCAGGCCACCGCGTTGCCGATGAAGTTGGTGAGCGCGCGGCACTCGGACATGAAGCGGTCGACGCCGAGGATCAGCGCCATGCCGACGACCGGCACCGAGGGCACCACCGCCAGGGTCGCCGCCAGGGTGATGAAGCCCGAGCCGGTGACGCCGGCCGCGCCCTTGGAGGACAGCATCGCCACGAGGAGCAGCAGGCCCTGCTCGCCGTAGGTGAGGGGCGTGTCCGTCGCCTGGGCGATGAAGAGCGCCGCCATCGTCATGTAGATGTTGGTGCCGTCGAGGTTGAACGAGTAGCCGGTGGGGACCACGAGGCCGACCACGGGCTTCGAGCAGCCGGCGCGCTCCATCTTCTCGAGGAGCGAGGGCAGGGCGGACTCGGAGGACGAGGTGCCGAGCACCAGCATCAGCTCTTCCTTGATGTAGCGGATGAGCTTGATGATCGAGAAGCCGTTGTAGCGGGCGACGAGGCCGAGGACGCCGAGGACGAAGATCGCCGAGGTCAGGTAGAAGGCGCCGACCAGGTAGGCGAGGTTGGCCAGGGAGGCGATGCCGTACTTGCCGATGGTGAAGGCCATGGCCCCGAAGGCGCCGATGGGGGCGACCTTCATGATGATGTTGACCACGCCGAAGATGGCCTCCGACAGCACCTTGATGATGTCGAGGACCGGCTTGCCGCGGTCGCCCAGGAAGGCGAGCCCGAAGCCGAACAGCACCGAGAAGAACAGGACCTGCAGGATCTCGCCGCCCGAGAACGCCCCCACCGCGGTGGTCGGGATGATGTTCATGAGGAAGTCGGTGATCGTCTGCGTCTTGGCCTTGTCGGCGTACATCGCGATCGACTTCGGATCGAGCGACTTCGGATCGATGTGCATGCCCGCGCCCGGCTGGACGAGGTTCGCCACGATCAGGCCGACGATCAGCGCCAGGGTCGAGAAGGTGATGAAGTAGATCAGCGCCTTGCCGCCGACGCGGCCGACCTTCTCGAGGTTGGTCATGCCGGCGATGCCGGAGACCACGGTGAGGAAGATCACCGGCGCGATGATCATCTTGACGAGCTTGATGAAGGCGTCGCCGAGCGGCTTCATGTCCGCGCCCACCTGCGGGTAGAAGTGACCCAGGGCGATGCCGATCGCCACGGCGACCAGCACCTGGAAGTACAGGGTCCGGTAGATCGGCTTGGGCTTGGGCGGCGCGTGGGGCGCGGTGAGGGGCGATGGTACAGCGGCCATGATGGCGTTCTCCCGATGGGTCTCTCGAACGAGGGCGGCGCGGCTCGGGGACGAGGTCCCGCGTCCGCGCTCTCTTGGTCTTGCGCCGGCGGATCCGGCCTCCCCCGGCCGCGCTCCGGAGGGGGGCGGTGGCGGGGGCGTCGGCCCTGAGGCGGACAGCCCTGCGGTCGACGCAGGGCTGCATTACCCATCCGGAATGGCAACCGGCATGCCAGGGTGGGTGCCGGCGAAACTTTTCGTTAAGCCTCTGAAAGTGGGATCGTTTTCGCGATGAGTCGGCGGCGCGCGCAGGATCGCTTTGCGAAAACCCGGACGGGGCGGCGAAATCCTTTCCGGGAAATCGCAGGGGTCCGGCCGGCATGAGGCCGCGAGCCCAGTCGGACGAAGAGTCCAATCTGCACCGGGGGGCCACGTCGCACGTGCCGAGCCACCGCAGCCTCGTCCTGCTGGCCAGCCTCGCCGCGATCCTGCTCGCGGCCTGGCTCGCCGGGGGCATCGCCGAGCGCTGGGCCCTGGCCGACCTGCGCCGCACGGCCGAGGCGACGCTGGGGCTGCAGGTCGGCGTCCTGGCGGCCGAGATGCAGAAGCAGACCTCCCTGCCCCTGGCCCTGGCGGCGGATCCGGAGATCGCCGCCGCCGCGGAGGCGGCGCCCCCGGCGGACCTGATCGGCCGCGTGAACCGGCGCCTCGCCCAGGTCGCCGAGGCGACGGATTCGGCGGTGATCTACGTCATCCGGCCGGACGGCATCACGGCCGCGGCCAGCAATGCGGGGAGCCCGGGCAGCTTCCTCGGCCGGGACTACGCCTTCCGGCCCTATTTCCGGCAGGCGATGCAGGAGGGGGCCGGATCGCAGTTCGCCCTCGGCACCGTGAGCGGCCGCGCCGGCCTCTACCTGTCCCGGCGGATCGGCAGCGCCGGCGGCGTCGTGGTGGTCAAGATCGAGTTCAACGGCGTCGAGGCGGCCTGGCGCGCCTCGGGGGACGGGGTGTTCGTCGCGGATGCGCGCGGCATCGTCCTCGTGGCGAGCGAGCCGGCCTGGCGCTTCACCACCCTGCGCCGGATCGACGGGGACGAGCGGCGGCGCATCCGCGACGCCCTGGAATTCGGCGACGCGCCCCTCGACGCTATGCCCCTCTACGCCATGCCCCTCTATCCCGTCGCCGGCCCGGAGGATCTCGTGCGCGTCGGCCAGGGCGCGCGGCCGGCCTGGGCCGCCCTGCGCCTCGCGGCGCCGATCCCCGGCACCGCCTGGCGGCTCACCACCCTGACGCCGCTGGGCCGCACGGTGGAGCGCGAGCGGGTCCAGGCCTGGATCATCGCCGCCCTGGTCACGGGCCTCGCCTGCCTCGGCCTCACCGCCCTCGCGGGCCGGGGCCGGCGCAACCGCGCGCGCCTCGCCCGCGCCTCGGCCCAGCGGGACGCCCTCGAGGCCCGCGTCCGGGAGCGGACCCTGGAGCTCACCGACGCCAACCGGATGCTGCGCCTCGAGATCGCGGAGCGCCGGCGGGCGGAGGCCGAGCGCGAGCGCCTGGGGCGCGAGCTCGCCCAGGCGGGGCGCCTGGCCACCCTCGGGCAGTTCGCCGCCAGCATGGCCCACGAGATCAACCAGCCGCTCGCCGCCATCCGCTCCTACGCCGACAACGCCGCCATCTTGGTCCGGCGCGGCCGGGCGGAGGAGGCGGCCGAGAACGCCGTCGCCATCGGGCGCCTCACCGACCGCATCGGCGGCCTCACGCGCCAGCTCAAGGGCTTCGCCCGGCGCTCCTCCGCCAAGCGGGAGCCCGTCGCCCTGTCGGAGATCCTGCACAACGGCCTGGAGCTGGTCGAGGCCCGGGCCTCGGCCGCCCGCATCCCCCTGGTGGTGGAGGGGGCACGCCCCGGCCTGCGGGTGCTCGGCGACGGGCCGCGCCTCGAACAGGTCGTGGTGAACCTGCTCCAGAACGCCCTCGATGCCGTCCAGGGCCGGACCGACCCGCGCGTCGGCGTGCAGGTCGTCGAGGAGGCGCCGGACCGCGTCGTGGTCGCGGTCCGCGACAGCGGACCCGGCATCCCCGAGGCGGTGCGGGCGCAGGTCTTCGACGCCTTCTTCACCACCAAGTCGGACGGGCTCGGCCTCGGGCTCGCCATCGCCCGCGGAATCGTCGAGGATTGCGGCGGCAGCCTCACCGTCCAGGACGATCCGGCGGGCGGCACCGTCTTCCGCATGGCGCTGGCGAAGGCCGCGGGATTGGGGGAGACCTCGGGATTGGGGGAGACCGGGGTGGCCGGACCGGCGGAGGCGACGACGTGAGCGAGACCAGGGAGGGGGCGGCCTCGGCGGAGCGGGTCGTCTTCATCGACGACGAGGCGGAGGTCTGCCGGGCCAACCGCCAGAGCCTGGAGCTCGACGGCTTCACGGTGGAGACCTTCGGGGCCGCCGGGCCGGCCCTGACCGCGATCCTGGCCGATCCCCCGGGCCTCGTCATCACCGACGTGCGCCTGCCCGACCTCGACGGGGTCGCGCTGTTCGCCCGCCTGCGCGCCATCGACCCGGAGCTGCCCGTCATCCTGATCACCGGCCACGGCGACATCCGCATGGCGGTGGGGGCGATCCGCGACGGCGCCTACGACTTCCTGGCCAAGCCCTACCCGGCCGAGGCGCTGCTGGCCTCGGCCCGGCGCGCCCTGGAGCGCCGGCGCCTCGTGCTCGAGAACCGCCAGCTGCGGACGCGCCTCGACGCCGCCCTGGAGGAGGATCCGGCCTTCCTCGGCGTGTCGCCCGGCATCGTGCGCCTGCGCCAGCTCGTGCGCGAGGTGGCCCAGGCCGACGTCGACGTGCTCGTGTTCGGCGAGACCGGCGTCGGCAAGGAGGTGGTGGCGAGCGCGCTGCACCGCTGGAGCCGGCGGGCCAAGCGCAACTTCGTGGCGATGAATTGCGGGGCGCTGCCCGACAGCGTCGCCGAGAGCGAGCTGTTCGGCCACGATGCCGGGGCCTTCACGGGCGCGGTGAAGCGCCGGGTGGGGCGGATCGAGCATGCGCAGGGGGGCACGCTCTTCCTCGACGAGATCGAGAGCATGCCGCTCAACCTGCAGGTCAAGATCCTGCGCGTGCTGCAGGAGCGCAAGATCGAGCCCCTGGGCGGCAACGAGTCCCTGCCCATCGACATGCGGGTGGTGGCCGCCACCAAGGTCGAGCTCGGCCAGGCCGCGGCCCAGGGCAGCTTCCGGGACGATCTCTATCACCGGCTCAACGTGATCACGATCGCGATCCCGCCCCTGCGGGACCGGCGCGAGGACGTGATCCTGCTCTTCCAGGAATTCCTGCGGCGGGCGGCCGCCCGCTTCGGCCGCGAGGTCCCGCCGATCACCGGCCCGGTCCTGGAGCACCTGCGGCGGCACGACTGGCCCGGCAACGTGCGCGAACTCGGCCACTTCGCCGAGCGCTACGCCCTGGGCCTCGGGGCGCAGGACCTGTCCGCGCCCGAGATCGTCACCGCCGGCACCCTGGCCGAACAGGTCGACCGCTTCGAGCGCAGCCTGATCCGCGAGGAGCTGATCATGGCCGGCGGCGACGTCCGGCTGGCGGCGGAATCCCTGGGGACGCCGCGCAAGACCCTCTACGACAAGATCGCCCGCCACGGGCTCACGCCGACCGACTACCGCTGAGGCGCCCAGAGCCCAGGGGCAGGGGCAAGGGCGGGGAGGCCGGCCCGGGGCCGCCCTCCCGCTTCGCATCCGTCGACGCTCTCGCGAGATCGTCGAGGACGTCGGGGGTCAGTCGACGACCTTGCCGTCGGGGCCGACCTTGACCTTCTGCTCGCGGTCGGGGAGCGCCACCTTGATGTCGTACTGCACCGAGGCGCCCTCGCGCTCGACCTCGGCCTCGTAGGCCTTGCCGCCGCCGGCCTTCTGCTCGGCGATCTTCAGGGCGTCCTTGAGCGAGGTGGTGGCCTTCTGGAAGTCGGCCGGCTTCAGGCGGGTGAAGTAGCGCTCGATCGGCTGGTTCTCGGTCTTGTACAGGGCGCCGTCATCGGCGTTGATGCCGTACTCGACCAGCTTGCCGTCGGGGTACACGACCTTGATGCTGTAGTGGTTCGGGTTCTTGCCGTCGGCCTTCTCGAAGTCGGCGTCGATGGCGCGGCCCTTCTCGCCCTGCTGCTCGGCGGTGGTCAGCGCCTGCGCGAGGGTGACCTTGCTGACCGCGGCGAGCTGGTACTCCTTCATGTCCTTGTCGGTTTTGGTCATGTCGGTCTTGGGGGCGGGCGTCTGGGCCAGCACGAGGCCGGTGCTGAGCGCGAGGAATCCGGCGGCGGCGGCGAGGCGGTGCATCATGGGCGGGTCGTCCCTTTTCGGGTGTCGTTGAAGGACCCTGGAAACGGCCGGCAGGCCGGTTGGTTGCTCCGCAGCAATGCGCCGGATCGCCCGGTCCTTCAGCGGGCCGAGGGTCCCGGGGCGGCGAGGGCGCCGAGGCCGGCGCGCGCCGCCGCGGGAGCGGGGGCCGCCCGCCGTGGCCCGGCGTAGCGGGCGAGCTTGCGCGCCGCGACGGCGAACAGGCCCGCCAGGGCGAGGAGCGTCGCATCGAACCAGACGAAGCGCGCCTGCCCGGCGAGGAGCCCCGCCCAGTGGTGATCGACCCGGGCGAGGTCGGCGGCCACCACCGCGAGATAGAGGCCGGCCGTCGCGGTCAGCGCCGCGCCCCAGGCCCGGCGCGACGGGCCCGCGAGGGCCGCCAGGGTGACGAGGCCCCAGGTGGCGAAGAAGGCGCCGATCTCCGCATCCGCCCGGCCCGCCAGGGCGAGGGGCAGCAGGCGGTTGGCGAGGAAGTAGGCCGCGATGGCCGCCGGGAGCCCGGCGACGGCGCCGATGTTCAGGGCCTGGACCAGGCGCAGGCCGAGGAAGCCCCGCCCGCCCGCCCTGCCCGAGGCCTGGGGCAGGGCTTTGGGCAGGGCCTGGGGCAGGGCCTGGGGCAAGGCTTTGGGCAAAGCCTGGGGCAGGCGTGCCACCGACCAGAGCACGAGGCCGGTCGCCACCATGGCGGAGCCCATCAGGCCACAGAGGAAGAACAGGATGCGCAGGGCCGGCCCGGCGAAGTGGGCCTCGTGCAGGCCGACCAGGGTGGTGAAGGTCCGGGCCGCCGGCCGGAGGCCGCCCTGCCGGACCTCGCGCACCGCGCCCGTCACCCCGTCGAAGGCGATCTGCGGATGCTCGTGCGAGAGCCCGTGCGGCTCCTCGAACACCGCGGTGACCACGGCGTGGGCGTCCCGCGGGTTGACGATCGAGAGCCGCTCCAGGGGCTCGGAGACCGTCGCCATGGCTTCGCGCACCATCGGGCCGATGGGCGCCAGGGTGCCGGGCTGCCCGGCGGCGGCACGCGGCACCGGGATCTGGCCGCTCTCGGCGAAGAAGGTCTGCGCCTCGCCCTTGTAGGCCGTTGTGATGCCCCAGGGCATGTACATCACGCCCAGGGTGACGATGCCCGTGTAGGTGATCATCAGGTGGAAGGGCAGGGCGAGCACGCCCGTGACGTTGTGGGCGTCGAGCCAGCCGCGCTGGGGCGCCTTGTCCCGCCGCAGGGTGAAGAAGTCCGCGAAGATACGCCGGTGCGTGATCACGCCGGAGATCAGCGCCACCAGCATGATCATGGCGCAGAGGCCGACGATCCAGCGGCCCCAGAGGGGCGGCATGTGGAGCTCGAAGTGGAAGCGGTAGAGGAAGTCGCCGCCCTTCGTCTCGCGGATCGCCGCCGGCTCGCCCGTCGCCGGGTCGAGGCGGGCCTGCCCCGGCGGGGTGCCGGGCTTCGTCCGCCAGAACAGGTCGAGCACCGGGCTGTCGGGGGTCGGCAGGCCGATGAACCACGTCCGCGCCCCGCCCGCGTGCCGCTGGAGATGCGCGACGCCGAGCTCGGCCGCCCGCGCCACCGCATCGGGCGAGAGGGGCGCGCCGGAGAGCGCCTGGCTCTGTCCGAGCTCGGGCCGCATCCAGCGCGAGATGTCGGCCCGGTAGTAGCTCGCCGTGCCGGTGACGAAGATCGCCAGCAGGACCCAGCCGACGACGAGGCCGGACCAGGTGTGGAGCCAGGCCATGGCCTGGCGGAAGCTCGTACCCATGCGTCCTCCGGGGCGCTCTGTGCGGAAGCCGGCTTACCAGCGGTAGCGCAGGGTGGCGTAGACCGTGCGGGGCAGGCCGTAATAGCAGTTCGAATAGCTGAAGCAGCCCGTGACGGTGCGCGCGTCGAGGAGGTTCTGCGCGTTGAGCTGCAGCGTGAAGCCGTTGAGCGTCGCGTCGAAGTGCTTCAGGTCGTAGGACAGCACGGCATCGACGAGGACGCTCTCCGGCACCTTGAAGGTGTTGGCCGGGTCTCCCCACGACGATCCGAGATAGCGCACGCCGCCGCCGAGGCCGAGGCCCAGCAGGGGCCCGCCGGTGAAGCGGTAATCGGCGAACAGCGAGACCGTGGTGTCGGGAATCTGGACGGGCGTGCGCCCGAGGAGCGGCACCTGTTGATTGGTGACCTGGTTGAGCGTCGCGGTGATGTCACCGGAGACACGGGCATCGATGAACGAGAAGCCCCCGATGACGTTCAGGCCCTCGGCGAGGTTCACCCGCGCCTCGAACTCCAGGCCTTGCACGCCGACCGCGCCGGTCTGCACCACGAAGGCCCGATTGACCGGATCGGGATTCGTGGCGTTCGAGCGGCGGATGTCGAAGGCGGCGGCGGTGAGCAGGATGTCGGTGCCGGGCGGCTGGTACTTGATGCCGGCCTCGAACTGGTCGCTGGTGATCGGGGCGGGGATGCGCCCGACCGAGCCGAAATTCGCATCGAAGATCCGCCCCGAGGTGATCGGCTCGAAGGCCTCGCTGTAGGAGACGTAGGGCGCGAACCCGTTGTCGAAGAGGTAGAGCAGGCTCGCCCGGCCGGTGAAGGCCTCGGAGGGCACGTCCTGGTTCGTCACGACGTTCGTGGCGAGGGTCCGGGTCGGGCCGGAGCTGCTGGCCCAGTCGTAGCGGCCGCCGAGGGTGAGGACGAGGCGGTCGAACTTCACCTGGTCCTGGACGTAAATGCCCGTCTGCTCCGACCTGATCCGCGCATCCGTGGTGAAGGGCGGCGTCGGGATGGTCATGGCGTAGTTGGGCGCCAGCACGTTCAGGCTGGGGGCCGCCGGGAAGGCCGAGGACAGCGTCCGGGTCTCGAAGCTGCGGTAATCGACGCCGACGAGGGCGGTGTGCGCGAAGATGCCGGTGTCGAACTTGCCCACGAGATTGTTGTCGATGGTGTAGGCGTCGATGTCGACTCGGGTCGTGATGCGCGAGCGGTCGATGAGCGGGCCGCTGGCGAAGGGGCCGGTGGTGTCGTTGAAGGCGCCGTAGACGCTGCGGTAATCGCCCTCGGTGCGCAGGTAGCGCGCCGCCGAGTGGACGTGCAGGGCGTCGTTGATGTCGTGGTCGAAGATGTAGCCGATCGAGGCCTGGGTCCGGTCCGAGCGCTCGAAGGTGCGGTCGCCGTCGTAGAAATCCACCGGCAGGCGACCGGTGAGTCCGCCGCCGAAGTTGCGCCGGAACAGCGTGCCCACGGCGGGGAAGCCGCCGTAGAAGCCCGAGAACGGGTCGCGCTGGTAGTTGCCGATGACGGTGAGCGAGGTCTCGGCGGAGGGCCGCCAGGTCAGGCTCGGATTGATCAGGACGCGCTCGACCTCCGTGGTCACGGCCGGGCCGTCGCCCTTCCAGCCGAGGCCGACGACGCGGTAGGCGAACTGGTCGGCGAGGGGACCCGCCTCGGCGGCCAGGGGGCCGCCGACGTCGAAGCCGCCGCGCACCTCGTTGAAGCCGCCGCCCTGGACGAAGATCTCGCCGTGCCGGACGAATTGCGGGACCTTGGAGACGAAGTTGACGATCCCGCCCGGGCCCGACTGCCCGTAGAGCACCGAGGCGGGGCCCTTGATGACGTCGACGCGTTCCACCCGATAGGGATCGACGGACGGCGCGGCGTCGCGGCTGCCCGGCAGCGAGAGGCCGTCGAGGAACAGCGGGGCGGTGAAGCCGCGGATGAAGAACTGGTCGGTGCGGGTGGCGCCGGCGCCGCCGCGCTGCTCGGTGGTCACGCCGGGGGTGTAGCGCAGGGCCTGATTCAGGGTGAGCGCGTTCTGGTCCTCGATCTGCTGGCGCCCGATCACCGAGATCGACTGCGCGGTCTCGACGATCGGCGTGTCCGTCTTGGTGGCCACCCGGCTCTGGGTGGCGACGTAGCCGCGCAGGGGGCCGACCGCGCCGCCGGGCTGGCTGCCCGACGCGTTCCGGCCCGCGCCGGCGCCCTCCACCGAGAGGATGTCGAGGGTCACCGTCTCGCTCGCCTGGGCCTTTGCTTCGTTGATGGAGACCCCGACCGCAGCAACGCCGGACAGGAGCGTCGCCAGGAGACAGCGTTGGGCTGCCTGAGCGACGGGACGGGGACTCTCAAGCAACGCAAAACGGTTCACAGCCACAGACCATTCCCGGGAGTGCACGAATTCTGTACCGCGAATGTGAATTGACTTACTTTCGCCAGCACCAAAACGTCTTGGCAGAATTCGTAATTCATCTGCAAGGGATATGTTTTTTACTTATTCCAGACTGAAACTGAGCGGGGGACATCGGGCGGACGCGGCCTTTAATCCCGGCCTCTGCGAAAAAAACCGCACTGCGACCCCGAGTGCACAGCCCGCGGACGCGGCGTCGAACCAGGGACCCCGGATTAGCCACGCTGCGGCCGCGCAGGATGGACCCGGTTTTTCCGATGAATGTCGGGGAACATCCAGAAAGTCGGCCAATCCTCTGAAAGCAATCCGATGTTTTATGTCTGCCTAAATACCATGCAGATCCGGACGGATACTTGAAAATCCCGCAAATAAATCTATGTTAAAACCGTCGCCCGCATCCCGCTGCGGGCGGTTGGGAGACCGCCCGCGCTCTTGCCGTCCAGGGAGGAGCGCCATGCCGGATCCGTCACAGTCGCGGTCTTCGCCACCCGATCCGGTCCGGCAGGCCGCGGTGCAGAACCTGCTCCTGCGGGCGATGGGGCCGGAGGATTTCGCCCGGCTCGCGCCGCACCTGGAGCCGATGGCGGGCGACTTCCGCCAGTTCCTGATCCGGCCCAACCAGCCGGTGGAGCGGCTGTACTTTCCCGAGAGCGGATTCGTCTCGATCGTCACCGAGGCCTCGGCCGGCCGGGTCGAGATCGGCCTGGTGGGGCGGGAGGGCCTCGTCGGCGCCACGCCGATCCTGCTCGACAGCGATCGGACGCCGCACCAGGCCTACGTGCAGAACGCCGGCCGCCTGCTCGCCATCGACGCCCCGGCGCTCCTGGCGGCCGTCGGGCAGAGCCCGTCCCTGCGCCATCTGCTGCTGCGCTTCGTCCAGGTCCAGATCGTCCACCTGGGCAAGACCGCCTTCGCCAACGCCACCTTCACCATGGACGTGCGCCTGGCCGCCTGGCTGCTGATGTGCCACGACCGGATCGACGGCGACGACATCGCCATCACGCACGAGTTCCTGGCCCTGATGCTCGGGGTGCAGCGCTCGGGGGCGACCCTCGCGGTCCAGATCCTCGAGGGCCAGCACCTGATCCGGGCGCGGCGCGGGCGCATCACCATCCTCGACCGCCCGGCGCTGCTCGATCTGGCGGACGGGAGCTACGGCACCGCCGAGGCCGAGTACGCCCGGCTCATCGGCGGCGCCTGATCCCCGCGCGGGGCACATCCCCGACAGGAGCCCCTCAGGCCGCCAGGGGCAGGGCCTCCGGCGCCGGGGCGGCCGAGCGGATCGCGAGGAAGGCCTCCACGGCCGCCAGGGAGTCGAAGGCCATGAATTCCGGGCGCAGGGGGGCGGGAAGCCCCGCGAAGGTCAGGCTCCGGAACGTGTCGGGATGGGGATAGAGCTGGTAGGGCCCACCCGGATCCAGGGGCGGGAACAGGATCGCCACCTTCCGGCCGCCGAGCCGGACGAGGCGGGTGCTGCTGTAGGACAGGGTCTCGATCGTGTAGGCGGCCCGCTTCGACGCGCCCTTCGTGATGCCTCGCATGGTGCCTTCCTCGCTTGCGTCTCGTCTTCGAACCGCGCCGGAGGCCGCCCCCGGTCCCCGCCCCCGGCCTCAGGATTTCACGCCGCCCTGGCCACCCGCATCAGCTCGCAGAAGGCGAGGAGCAGGACGCGCCGGCCCCCGGCGTCGTGGACGTCGACGATCCAGTCCGACCAGTCGAGTTGCGCCCCGACCCGCTCCATGGCGTGCAGGGCCACCTCCACGGCGTGGAAGCGGATCTGGGACCGGTCGGCGATGGCGATCCCCGTCGGGTCGATGATGGCCACGTGGCCGTCGGTGCAGTGGAACCGGTAGTGGGAACGGGGATCCCGCAGGACGGTCATGTCCGGTCCTCCAATGCCCGGGACGTCCCTGTCGGGAGCGTCACCGGGGCCTGTTGTCCGGTGTTCGAGACCGGCGCGTGCGACGTCGTCCCGAGGATATAAGTTCTTCTTTTGTTCTCATCAAGTTTCCGGCCCTGCGCGTTCTGCCGCGGGCTTGAACAGCCTCGAACAGTCTTTTGCGCGGCCTTTGCGCGGCCTTGCGGCAAAGCTTGCCCGGGAACATCCGGGACCTGGGCGGTGCCGGTCGCGCACGCCTCCGGAGCTTGCGTCCTCACCCCGGATCTTGGACCCCGCGTCGTCCGCAGCCGAGACCGTTCCTAGCCGCGCTCGCGCAGCCACTGGCCGAGCTTGGTCCAGCGCCGGGTCTGGCGGCTGCCGGACACCGCCGTGCGGATCGCCCGGGGCTGGCCCACCAGCACCACGAGCTGCCGGCCCCGCGTCACCGCCGTGTAGAGGAGGTTGCGCGCCAGCATGGTGAAGTGCTGGTTCACGATCGGGATCACCACGGCCGGGTACTCGGAGCCCTGGCTCTTGTGGATGGTGGTGGCGAAGGCCGGCACCAGGGTGTCGAGCTCGCCGTACGGGTAGGCGACCTCGCGCCCGTCGAACGCCACGATCACCGCCTGGTCCTCGGCCTCGAGGCGCACCACCCGCCCGAGATCGCCGTTGAAGACGTCGCGGTCGTAGTCGTTCTGCGTCTCCATCACCCGGTCGCCGGGGGCGAAGCGCCAGCCGAAGCGCTCCACCGCGGTCTCGGGGGGCGGGTTCAGCACCTGCTGGAGGGCGTGGTTCAGGTTGCGGCTGCCCAGAACCCCGCGCAGCATCGGCGTCAGCACCTGGATGTCGCGCAGGGGGTCGAGGCCGAAGCGGGCGGGGATGCGCCGCGTCACCACCTCGATCAGCCGGTCGAGGCCGATCTCGGGATCGTCCACCGCGATCCAGTAGAAATCCGCCGCCGCGTCCGGGGACACGCCCCCCGGCCCCGGAGATTCCGCCTCCGGCCCCGGAGGTCCGGACTCCGGCACCGGAGGTCTGGCCTCCGGCACCGGAGGTCTGGCCTCCGGCATCAGGCCGCGATTGATCCGGTGCGCGTTGACGACGATCCGGCTCGCCGCGGCCTGGCGGAAGACCTCGGTCAGGCGGGCGACCGGGACGCGCTCCGAGGCGATGAGGTCGGCCAGGACCTGGCCCGGCCCCACGGAGGGCAGCTGGTCGACGTCGCCCACGAGGAGCAGGGCCGCCCGCTCCGGCACCGCCTTCAGGAGGGCGTTCATCAGCGGCACGTCGATCATCGAGGCCTCGTCCACGACGAGGAGGTCGCAATCGAGGGGGTTCTCGGCGTCGCGGGCGAAGCCGCCCCGGGCCGGGTCGACCTCCAGCAGCCGGTGGAGGGTCCTGGCCGGGAGCCCGGTCTGCTCGGTCATGCGCTTGGCCGCCCGGCCGGTGGGGGCGGCGAGGAGCACCCGCACCCCCTTGGCGACGAGGATGCGCAGGAGCGAATCCAGCGTGCTGGTCTTGCCGACCCCCGGGCCGCCGGTGAGGACGCAGAGCCGGGCGGCGAGCATTGTGCCGATGGCGGCGGCCTGCGAGGGCGACAGGGTCTTGCCCGTGCGGCCCTCGACCCAGGGGATCGCCCGGGCGAGGTCGATGGCGGGCCAGGGCGGGGGCCCGTCGCGGCGGTCGATCAGGCGGTCGGCGATGGCGCGCTCGGCCCCGTGCAGGCCCTTGAGGAACAGGCAGGTCTCGGACCCGGACGTCCCGACCGCGATCGTGTCCGCCACCACGTCCGCGCCGCGCAGTTCCAGGGCGATGGCGAGGCGGATCAGGTCCGGCTCGACCTCCAGCAGGCGCTGGGCCAGCGCCACCAGGCGCTCGGTGGGCAGGCCGCAATGGCCCTCGTCGGTGGCGGTCTGGAGGGCGAAGGTGACCCCGGCGCGCAGGCGCTGCGGCGCCTCCCGGGCCATGCCGAGGCGCATCGCGATGGCGTCGGCCGTGCGGAAGCCGATGCCGCGGATGTCGCGGGCGAGCCGGTAGGGATCCTGCGTCATCACCGCGATCGCGTCGCGGCCGTAGGTCCGGAAGATGCGCACGGCCCGGGCGGTGCCGACCCCGTGGGCGTGCAGGAAGATCATGATCTCCCGCACCCGCTTCTGCTCGGCCCAGCCGCGCAGGATGCGGGCGGCGCGCTTGGGGCCGATCCCCTCCACCTCCGTCAGCCGGCCGGGCTCCGCCTCGATGACCGCGAAGGTGTCCGCGCCGAACAGGGCCACGATGCGCTGCGCCATGGCCGGGCCGATGCCCCGCATCTGACCGGAGGCGAGGTAGCGCACGATGCCCTCGCGGCCCGTCGGCGGCGTCACCCGCAGGGTCTCGGCCCGGAACTGCAGCCCGTGCTGGCGGTCGCTGGTCCAGCGGCCCGCGGCGGCGATCCACTCGCCCGCCGCGATCGCCGGGGCGTGCCCCACCACCGGCACGAGGTCGCGCTTGCCCGCCGCCTGGACCTTGAGCACGCAGAAGCCGGTCTCGGCGTTGTGGAAGGTGACGCGCTCGATGGTGCCCGCGAGGGTGTCGGGGGGCTCCCGAGACGCCTGAGGCCGAGACTCCTGAGGCCGAGTCCCTTCAAGCCGAGCCTCCTGGCCTGCCTGCGGTTCGAGATCTCCCGGGCGGATCATCCTGTTCACGCCACCGGCCCTGCGTCACGGCGTCCTGGAGCGGGCCGCCGCGGCAGCCCGGTTTCGGGGGTCAGGCCGCGCGCCGGCCCGGCTTTTTGGGCGGCCAGCCCAGGGCGACGAGGCGGGCGCGGGCGTAGTCGCGGACCTCGTCCCGGGTGCCCGGCGGCATCCGGGCGAGCACCTGCTGGGTCTCGGCGTCGAGCATCAGGTCGGTGACGGCGTCGATGCTGTCCTGGTCGTCGATGCGGCGCTTCAGGTCGGCCTCGGCCTCGGTCACCGCGTCGAACGGGTCGGAGTCCGCGAAGGCGTCGTCGACGGCCTGGATCGCGGCCGGGGACCCGGCCCGGAACTCGTCCGCCTCCTCCTCGGAATAGACGAGGCCGTGCAGCTCCAGGAGCTTGAGGATCACCCGGTCCTTGGCCCGCTTCTCGGCCATGGCGTAGACGTAGCCGGCCTGCTTGCCCGAGACCCGGTAGTTCACGTTGACCAGGGCCTCGCCGATCGACCACTCGACCCGCTCGGTCCCGGCCTTGGCGCCTGCCATCCGACCAGTGACCAGGATCACGGCCTCGTCGCGCTCGGCCCGCACCAGGGTCGGCGGGTCGAAGGCGATGCCGGCCTGGGCGGCGATCCGCTCCAGGGTCCGGTGATAGATCACCGCCGTGCCCTGCACCCGCCAGACATTGCCGCCGAAGGGTTCACCGTAGCGGACCAGGATGTCCGCGATCTGCTTGTCCGCCGTTCGCATCAGGCCTTCTCGTCGAGGCTGCCCAGGAGGCTGGGCGCAGGCCGTGACCCACGGCCACGTTCCTGATATGTTCCAGAAGATGTGATGTGGTCCCTGGGCCGTGTCATGACAAGTGGGCGCCCACGTGGATGCGTTGACGCCGAACTCGCCGTAGAAGAGGCGCCGGACCTCTGCTGTCCTCCGGAGCCGCAGCGCGAACAGGAGCGCCGATGACCTCGCTGATCTTCTCCGTGTCGAGCCCCGAGGGCGAGGGCACTTACCGGATGGAGGCGACGAAGACCTCGCGCGGCGTGCGTTTTACCTGCACCTGCCCCGAGGGCGTGGCGCAGGCGCATTGCGAGCACCGCATCGCCCTGCTGCTCGGGGAGGTCGGCCACCTCGTCTCGGTCGATCCGGCGGCGGTCGCGGCGCTCTCCGCCCTGACCCGGGGTTCGCCCCTGATGCACGCCGTCCACCGGCTGGCGCAGGCGGAGGCCGCCGAGGCCGAGGCCCGCGCCGACCTGGAGCGCGCCCGGGAGGTGCTCGCCACCATCTTGGGCGGCTGAGGCCGCCACCCTCTCGGGCGGCTGGGGCCGCCGGGTGGCGGGGATTCCGGAATTTCGCGCGGCGCGGCTCAGCCCCGGTCGGGCCGGGCCTCCCAGATCGCCGCCTCGACGAAGGGGCGCTTCAGCTGTGGGCCGGCGCCGCTGCGCAGGACGAAGTCGTTGGCGCCGGGATGGCGGCGGATGGCCTTGCCGAGGTTCAGCCGGTAGCCCGCCCCGAACACGAAGGGCGGCGCCATCGGGTTGGCCATGTAGGCGTCCACGGCCGCCGTCACCTCGGTCGCGGGAATGAGGCCCAGGTCGCACAGGGCGCGAATCGTCAGCTTCTCGGTCATGCGCTCCTCCATAGGCCCCCGGGGGGCCGGGCCGCAACGCGACCCGTCGCACGGGGCGCGGACGCGGTCTTGAGCCGCGGGAGCGCAGGGGCTACCTCTTGGGACGGGGGCCAAGCTTGCCGGAACCCCGGCTCCGCGCCGCGCGGGGCAGGGACGTTCCGAAACGCCGTCCCCTCGGCCGAAAGTGCATCCGTGGCGCCCACCCTTTCCCCACCGCTCCCCCCACCCGAGCCCGAGGCCGGCGCCCGCCCGCGGGTGAGCGCGCGGGGCCGCCTGCGGACCTACTTCCTCACCGGCATCATCGTGTCGGGGCCGCTCGCCATCACGATCTACCTGACCTGGTGGTTCATCAGCCTCATCGACGGCTGGGTGAAGCCCCTGGTGCCGGCGAGCTACCTGCCCGACCATTACCTGCCGTTCTCGATCCCGGGGCTGGGCCTCCTGATCGCCTTCGTGGCGGTGACCCTGCTGGGCTTCCTCACCGCCAACCTGGTGGGGCGCAGCGTCGTCGAGTTCGGCGAGGTGCTTCTGGCCCGCACGCCGGTGATCTCCGGGCTCTACAAGGGCCTGCGCCAGATCTTCGAGACCCTGTTCTCCGCCAACGGCACCTCGTTCCGCACGGTCGGCCTCGTGGAATTCCCCGTGAAGGGCACCTGGTCCGTGGTGTTCCTGTCCGCGCCGGCCGCCCCGGACGTGCAGGCCGCCCTGGGCCCGGGGGGCGACCATGTCGGCGTGTTCCTGCCCTGCGCGCCCAACCCCACCACCGGGTTCTTCTTCTACCTGCCGCGCACCGACATCGTGGAGATCGCCATGAGCGTCGACGACGCGGCCAAGCTGGTGATGTCGGCCGGCGTGATCCAGCCCGACGACCCGCATGCGCGCGATTCCCACACCAAGGATCCGCAGGCGCGCTTCCAGGCCATGGCGGCCTCCCTGCGGGCGACCCACGGGGACGCGCCCAAGATCGACGCCTGAGGTCGATGCCTGAGATCCCAAGATCGATGCCTGAGATCGATACCTGAGATCGACGCCCGACCCGGACGGGGTCAGCCCGCCCCGAGCAGGCGGATCGCCGCGTCGCGCTCGAACAGGTAGAGCAGCACCCGGAGCGCCTGGCCGCGCGCGCTCTTCAGGCCGGGGTCGCGCTGGACCACGAGCTGCGCGTCGTCGCGGGCCACCTGGAGCAGTTCGGCGTCGTTCTCCAGGCTGGCGAGGCGGAAGGCGGCCATCCCGGATTGCCGGGTGCCCAGCACCTCGCCCTCGCCGCGCAGGCGCAGGTCCTCCTCGGCGATGCGGAAGCCGTCCTCGGTCTCGCGCATCATCTCGAGGCGCGCCCGCGAGACCTGGCCGAGGGGGCCGCGATAGAGCAGGAGGCAGGTGGAGGCGCGCGTGCCCCGCCCGACCCGGCCGCGGAGCTGGTGGAGCTGGGCGAGGCCGAAGCGCTCGGCATGCTCGATGACCATGATGGTGGCCTCCGGCACGTCGACGCCGACCTCCACCACCGTGGTGGAGACGAGGATCTTGGTCTCGCCCCGCTGGAAGCGCTCCATGGCGGCGTCCTTGTCGGGCCCCGGCATCTTGCCGTGGATCAGCCCGACCGCGTCGCCGAAGCTGTGGCGCAGGTCCGCGAAGCGCTCCTCGGCCGCGGCGAGGTCGACGAACTCGGATTCCGCCACCAGGGGGCAGATCCAGTAGACCCGGTCGCCGGCGGCCAGCGCCCGCCCCAAGCCCGCCACCACCTCGTCGAGGCGGTCGGTGGAGACGAGGCGGGTGGCGATGGGCTGGCGCCCGGCCGGTTTCTCGTCGAGCACCGAGACGTCCATGTCGCCGAAGCAGGTCAGCGCCAGGGTCCGGGGAATGGGCGTCGCCGTCATCACCAGGATGTCGACGGCCGCGCCCTTGGCTCCCAGCGCCAGGCGCTGGTGCACGCCGAAGCGGTGCTGCTCGTCCACCACCGCCACGCCGAGATCGGCGAAGACCACGCTGTCCTGGAACAGCGCGTGGGTGCCGACCACGATGTCGACCGCGCCCGCCGCCAGGGCCGCCAGGGTGGCGCGGCGCTCCGAGGCCTTGTCGCGCCCGGTGAGGAGGCGCAGGCGCAGGGGCGCGGCCAGGGGGGCCAGGCGTTCGAAGTGCTGGCGCGCCAGGATCTCGGTGGGGGCCATCAGGGCCGCCTGGCGCCCGACCTCCACGGCCGAGGCCATGGCGAGCAGGGCCACCGCGGTCTTGCCGGCGCCGACATCGCCCTGGAGCAGGCGCAGCATGCGCCGGTCGGAGGCGAGGTCGCCGCGGATCTCGGCGACGGCCCGCCGCTGCGCCCCCGTCAGCCCGAAGGGCAGGGCGGCCTCGATCCGGCCGCTGACGCGCCCGTCCCCCGCATTGGCCCGGCCGGGGGCCCGGCGGTTGCGGGCCCGCATCAGGGCGAGGGCCAGCTGCGAGGCCAGGAGCTCGTCGTAGGCCAGGCGCCGCCGGGCCGGGGAGCGCGGGGGGGCGCCGCCGCCCTCGGGCACGGGGGGCGGGGCCGCCTCCGGCCGGTGCTCGGCCCGCAGGGCGTCGGCGAAGGCCGGCAGCCCCTCGCGGGCCGCCCAGGCCGGGTCCAGCCACTCGGGCAGCACCGGCAGGCGCTCCAGGGCGGCATGGGCCAGCTTCGAGATCGCCCGGGAGGTCAGGCCCTCGGTGGCGCCGTAGATCGGCTCGACGGTGGGCTGGGCGGCGAGCCCCGCCTCGTCGACGATGCGGGCGGGATGGACCATCTGGCGCTGCCCGTCCCAGAGGTCGATGCGCCCGGTGACGTAGCGGTGGCTCCCCAGCGGCAGCATCTTCTCGACCCGGGCCTGGGGCATGCCGAAGAACACCAGGGTGACGTCCCCGGTGGCATCCTCCACCAGCACCCGGAAGGGCCGCCGGCCCGCCCCGGGCTGGGGCGCCCGGTAGCCCGTCACGGTGACGCCCACGGTGACGGGCTCGCCGGGGGGCGCCTCGGCGATGGAGCCCATCAGGCGCCGGGCGACGCCGCCCTGCGGCAGGTGGAACAGGAGGTCGACGATCCGGGCCGGCTGCTCGGGCGTGCCCAGCAGCCGCTCGATCATCGGCGCCATCTTGGGCCCGATGCCGGGCAGGCCGCGCGCGGGCGCGAAGAGGGCATCGAGGACGCTCGGGCGGAGCAGGGGCTGGCGGGACGCGGCGTCGGTCATGCGGCTCGGAGGCGGAAAGCGGGCGGAAGGAAATCGCGAGGAAGCAAAGCTCGAGGAAGGGCGCCCGGAGGAGGGGGCAGGCCCGGGCGGAATCGGACGGCGCGGGCGCGGGCGCCCGCCCCGCGCACGGGCGGGATGGCGGCGCGGCCCGCTGTCTCTATATACGCCTCGGAAGGCTTGGTCCCGCGGCGGATGACGCACGGGGGCCGGGCCGGGGCCGCCCTGATCTCACAGGATCCTCCGATCCAGGGATCACGGCATCCCGGGATCACAGCATCACAGGCTGACCGCATGTCCGGCACCACGCGCACCAGCGCCGACCTCGATCCGCGCCGCCGCCGCACCCTCTTCCGCGCCTGGCACCGCGGCATCCGCGAGATGGACCTGATCATGGGCCGCTTCGCCGATGCCGAGATCGGCACCTTCACGGAGGAAGAGCTCACCACCTTCGAGGCCCTGATCGAGGTGCCCGACCGCGACCTGTTCCGCTGGCTGACCGGCGAGGACGCGACGCCCACGAACTACGACACCCCGGTCTATCGCCGCCTCAAGGCCTTCCACAAGCACGACGCGCCGATCCACTAGGCCACGGGGCGGCTCGCGCCCCGTCCCGCCCCCGGGATTGCCGCGTCTTCGGTTGGTAAGCCTCCGGATCAAGCGTCTCCGGTTCGCCGGCCCCGTCCGCGGGCGCAGGCGGCCGCCGCGACGCCGGGGTCGTGCGAAGAGCCTCGAAAGGGTGGGGTCGACCCGGACCGTCACCGCAGAACATCAGAAGACACGATATCAAAAGATAAGACGAACACTGGCCGGGAGGACTCTTTGTGCCCCCGATCCGTGGGAGCAGACCGTAGATCCTCAGACGTCGGCAGCGATACCCAAAAAACGATCGAGTTGTTCTACCGCGAATCAACCAAATCCGTTCAAAACTTCGTCAGAATCAAGGGCGCAATGCTTTTGAAACTTTCGCGACTTACTCTGCGCTTGAGAACATAAAACAAAAATATAGCGCAGGTCTATATTATGGGATCCTTGATGAAGCGGCGCGTTTTCGCGTATGCGGCGGGTTTGACCTGTTGTTTCGGGTGCCTCCACGCCTACGCCCATGCCGCGAACGTCGCCGGCATCGTGATCCAGAAAGCCCGACAATTCGGCTTCCAGGCCGTCACCCTGCAGGCCGGCGGGTCCATCGTGCTGTCCAACGAGGAGGCGACGGCCGTCCACCACGCCTATATCGAGGCGGACGGCATCCGCCGCGACTTCGGCGACCAGGCCCCCGGCAGCCGCACCACGATGGTGTTCCCGCAGCGGGGCGACTTCCTCGTGCTGTGCGGCGTGCATCCGAAGATGAAGCTCGCCGTCCACGTGGACTGAGCGGCCGGCCGCCGCCCGCGGCCGAGCGGACCCGCCGCGCGATCCGCTCGGATGGGCATCGGTCCCGGCAGATCTTATTCCGGGCCGATCTTGTCCGGGACCAGGTTCGGTCACCGACCGTGGGCGTGCACCGCCGGCCGGCGGTCGGCCGAGGACAGGAACTGCACGTTCAGGCTGATGCCGGACCGATTCCGCACGGCGCAGTCGAACCGGCGTCCATCCCCGTCGACGACGACCGCGAAGCGGTCCGGCACCGTTGCGGGCTGGCCCAGTTGCAGGCGCGCGCCGCCTTCGGACAGGTCGCGGATGGAGCAGGCGATGCGCGCGCCGCCGGGCAGGTGGATCGCGGCGCGCAGGAGGACGCGCGTCCGCCGGTCGGTGCGCCGCTCCTCCATGCCGATGGTCCAGTCGTCCAGGCCCGTGCTGATGCTCGACACCCCGTCGGCCGCCTGCTGCATGCTGGCCAGGATCGCGCCCGTGGCCTGGGCCTGCTCGTCCATCGCGGCGGTGACGCCGTCGACATGCCGGCTGATCGTGCCGATCGCCGCCGTGATCGTCGCCAGGGTGGTGGCGACCTCGCCGGAGACCGCCTGCATGCCGGCGATCTCGCTGCTGATCCGGTTCGTGGCGGCGGCGGCCTGGCCGGCCAGGTTCTTCACCTCGGTGGCGACCACCGCGAAGCCGCGCCCGGCCTCGCCGGCCCGGGCCGCCTCGATCGTCGCGTTGAGGGCCAGGAGATTGATCTGCTGGGCGATGTCCGTGATCATCGTGGCGACGCCGCTCATCGCCTGGGCCGCGCCCCGCAGCCGCTCGGTGGCGGCATCCGCCTCCCCGGCCCGGCCGTGGATGTCGTCCACGACGGTCTTGGACTGGGCCATGCTGCGGGAGATGTCCAGCGCGGAGGCGTTCATGACGTCGGCCGCATCCGTGACCGCCTGGACGTTGTCGAGGGTGCGCTCGGCGGCCTCGACCGCGACGGAGCGCGCCGCCATGTTGGCGGTGACGTCGGTGGCGTACTTGACGATCTTGGTCAGGCGGCCGGCGGGATCGAAGATCGGGTTGTAGCTCGCCTGGATCCACACGGACCGGCCGCCCTTGCCGAAGCGCTGGAACATGCCCGACGCGAAGCGGCCGGCGCGCAGGCGGTCCCAGAAGGCGGCATACTCGGCCGTCTGGGCGTAGCCGGGCTCGACGAACTGGGCGTGCGGCCGGCCCCGGATCTCCTCGATCCCGTAGCCGAGCGCCGTCAGGAAATTGGCATTGGCGTCGAGGACGGTCGCGTCGGGGGCGAACTCGATCACCGCCTGCGAGCGGTTGACCGCCGCCAGCTGCGCCATCGCGTCCGCGACCTGCAGCTTCTGCGCGGTGATGTCGGTGGCGAACTTGACCACCTTGATCGGCACCCCGTCCCGGTCCCGGATCGGGTTGTAGGTGGCCTGGATCCAGATCTCGCGGCCGCCCTTGGCGATGCGCTTGAACTCGCCCGAGCGGAACTCGCCGCGGGCGAGCTCCGCCCAGAACGCGCGGTACGCGGCCCCGGCGCGCTCCTCCGGGTCGACGAACAGGCCGTGATGGCGGCCCTGGACCTCGTCGAGGCTGTAGCCCACCGCGGCCAGGAAATTGGCGTTGGCCGCGAGGATCGTGCCGTCGAGGCCGAATTCGATGACGGCCTGGGAGCGCTGCAGGGCCTCGAGCTGCCCGTCATGGTCGATGGCCCGCAGGACCTCCGCGGTGACGTCGGTGGCGAGCTTGACCACCCGGGTCACGCGCCCGGCCCGATCGCGGACCGGGTTGTAGGTGGCCTGGATCCAGACCGCCCGGCCATCCTTCGCGAAGCGCTTGAACGCGCGCGTCTGCGGCTCGCCGCGGCGCAGGGCGTCCCAGAACGCGCGGTAGGCCTCGCTGGCCTGCTCCGCGGGGGAGACGAAGCGCCCGTGGGGCTGTCCCGTCACCTCGGAGAGGCTGTAGCCCATCAGGTCGAGGAAGAGCCCGTTGGCGGTGAGCACCGTGCCGTCGGGGGTGAACTCGATGCGCGCCCGGGACCGGTCGATGGCCGCCATCAGCGCGCGCAGATCAGTGTCGAAGAACGGCACGGAGGTGTTCCCGCGATGCGCATCCCGCATCTGCGCTCTTTCTAGTCGCTTTCCATTAAGCAAACCCGAAACACCTTAAAGGCGAGCGACCGATGAACACCAAACTTTGACGACCCATGCCCTGCGGAGACCGAGACTGACCGTTCGGTTGCTGAAGGGAAGCCCTGGCGTTGCTCGGCAGGCGAGGGGCCGCCCCGATCGGGTGGCGGCCCTCGCGGTCGGCACCGGGGCTGGCCGGCCCGCCGGGCCGGCGAAAAACCTTGACAATATTCCTAAATCGTGTTCCTTTCTCCCGACCTGCCGCCCGTACGAATCGGGAGCCCGACCGGAGACCGACCGGGTGGGCTTGGGGGCGGCGGGGCGGTGCCCGCGTCGGTGGCTTCGGTCGCTGCCGCCTCGGGCGACGGCTCGCTATGACCGCCGGCTCGGCACAGGGCGGCGCGCCGGGGGAGGAAATGCCCCCGCCGTCCGACCCGTCGCTGGGACAGCGGGAAGAAGCTGCGGCGCCGCCCATGACGAGGCGGCGTGCGACGAAGGCTCGCTCCGAAGCGTGCGGGGTCTCCCCAGAACCCGCCGAACTTAGCGCCAGCGCGAGACCCGTCGGAGACACCGCGACGCCAACGGCCCCGGCGGCGACGCCGGCGCTCAGGGACGCCGGGGAACCGGCACATCATGAAGCGCAACACAGGGTTCCGCGGCGTCCCGCGTCCCCGTTCCGCGCCTCGAACCTGGGGGGCGTCGTCCCTGCGGCGACGCGTCCGACTTGGGCCATGCCCCCGGCGCGGAACCGCGCGCGGGGGTGAAGCCGCGTGGGAAGAAGGACTGGGACGAGGGGGGGCACCCGCTCCCGCAGAGGGGGGCCTGGGGGAGGGGGAGCCTGGGGGGAGCCTGCGCGCTCGGCCGCTGCGCTGGATCAACGCGGTGGGGTGCGTTAACGCCGGTACGGGGGCGCCCGGGTCTGGTAAGGACCGGGCCCGCGGTTACATACGGTCCGGGCCCGCGCGTCCCTCGCGCCCCGGCAGCCCTGACCCGTCCGGCGCGGTGGCCGGCGCGGTCCTTCAGACGAACGAAGCCGGACGAACCGTCAGGGTCCGACCGGCGCAGCACGAGTGCAAAACCCCGACCCGATGGCCAAACCCCAACCCGCCAAGCCCCAAGCCAAAGCCCCCGCGCCCCAGACGGCGCGCTTCGCGCTGCCGAAATCCGGTGCCCTCGCCCGGGCCCTGGAGGCGCTGAAGCGCGGCGACAGCCCGACGCTCGCCAACGTGCCGGAGGGGTTCGACGCGGTGGTCGTGGCGGACCTCGCCCGGGCGCTCAGCCGCGACGTCGAGGGGCCGGCGGTGCTGGTGCATGTCGCCCGCGATTCCGGGCGCTCGGCCGCCTTCGTCGGCGCCCTGAAGTTCGTCGCCCCCGAGATCGAGACGCTGAGCGTGCCGGCCTGGGACTGCCAGCCCTACGACCGGGTCTCGCCCAACGGCGCCATCGCGGCCCAGCGCATGACGGCCCTGTCGCGGCTCGCCCGCTCGCGCTCCTCCGAGGAACAGCCCCGCATCCTCTGCACCACGGTCAACGCGCTGATCCAGAGGGTGCCGCCCCGAGAGAAGATCGCGACCGAGACCTTCTCGGCGGCGATCGGCAACGTGGTGCCGATGGACACCGTGACGGCCTGGGTCGAGGCCAACGGGTTCCTGCGCACGGGGACGGTGCGGGACACGGGCGAGTACGCGGTCCGCGGCGGCATCCTCGACCTGTCGCCGCCGGGGCTGCCCAACCCGATCCGCCTCGACTTCTTCGGCGACACCCTGGAATCGATCCGCGCCTTCGACCCCGAGACCCAGCGCACCATCGGGCAGCTGCGCTCCCTCGACCTCGTGCCGATGAGCGAGGTCCAGCTCACCACCGAGACCATCCGGCGCTTCCGCCAGGGCTACGTCTCGAATTTCGGGGCCGCCACCCGCGACGACCGGCTCTACGAGACGATCAGCGAGGGCCGGCGCTATGCCGGCCTCGAGCACTGGATGCCGCTGTTCTACGACCACCTCGACACGCTGTTCGACTACGTGGCCGGCGTGCCGATGGTGTTCGACGCCCAGGTGGACGAGGCGGCGGGCGAGCGCCTGACCCTGATCCGCGACTATTACGACGCCCGCGCCGAGGCGATGAAGGCGCCGTCCCCCGGAGTCGCGCCCTACAAGCCCCTGAAGCCCTCCGCCCTCTACCTCACCCCCAACGAGTGGCGCGACCGGGTCGCGGCGGCCTCCGTCGCCCGGCTCTCGCCGTTCTCGATGCCGGAGAGCCCGGACCGGGCGACCATCGACTGCGAGGGCCGCCAGGGCCGCAGCTTCGCCGTCGAGCGCGCCGACGAGGCCGCCAGCGTGTTCGACGCGGCGGTCGCCCACGTGAAGGACCTGCAGGGATCCGGTCATCACGTGATCCTGGGCTCCTGGTCCGACGGCTCGCGCGACCGGCTCTGCTCGGTGCTGGCCGATCACGGCCTGAAGAAGCCCGTGGCGATCAACACCCTCGCGGCGGTGAACGCCCTGAAGCGCGGCACCGACATCGCCGTCGCGGTCTGGGGCCTGGAATCCGGTTTCGTCGTCGACCGCCTCGCGGTGATCTCGGAGGGCGACATCCTCGGCGACCGGCTGGTGCGCCAGAAGCGCAAGGCCAAGCGCCCGCAGGACATCATCCTGGAGGTGCAGGCCCTCCAGCCCGGCGACCTCGTGGTCCATGCCGACCACGGCATCGGCCGCTTCGTCGGCCTCAAGACCGTGACGGCCGCGGGGGCGCCGCACGATTGCCTGGAGATCCAGTATGCCGGCGGCCTGCTGCTGCTGCCGGTGGAGAACATCGAGCTCCTGACGCGCTACGGCTCGGAGGATGCCGAGGTGGCCCTCGACCGCCTCGGCGGCGGCGCCTGGCAGGCCCGCAAGGCCAAGATGAAGAAGCGCATCCTGGAGATGGCCGGCCAGCTCATCCGGATCGCGGCCGAGCGCTTCGTGCGGCAGGCCCCGCGCCTGCACGCGCCGGAGGGGCTCTACGACGAGTTCGCCGCCCGCTTCGCCTTCAACGAGACCGAGGACCAGGCCAACGCCATCGACGCGGTGCTCACCGACCTCAATGCCGGCCGGCCGATGGACCGCCTCGTCTGCGGCGATGTCGGCTTCGGCAAGACCGAGGTGGCGCTCCGCGCCGCCTTCGCGGGGGCGCTCGGCGGCAAGCAGGTGGCGGTGGTGGTGCCCACCACGCTCTTGGCGCGCCAGCACTACCGGACCTTCGCCGAGCGCTTCAAGGGCTTGCCCGTCGAGGTCGCCCAGATGTCGCGCTTCGTCTCCACCACGGAGATGAAGCGGGTGCGCGACGGCCTCGTCGCCGGCACCGTCGACATCGTGGTCGGCACCCACGCCCTGCTGGCCAAGAACGTCGCCTTC
This sequence comes from Methylobacterium sp. Leaf125, assembly GCF_001423085.1. Lineage (GTDB taxonomy): Bacteria > Pseudomonadota > Alphaproteobacteria > Rhizobiales > Beijerinckiaceae > Methylobacterium. Next base: position 37,655 of record NZ_LMNU01000002.1, read on the forward strand.
AAGGATCTCGGCCTCATCATCGTCGACGAGGAGCAGCATTTCGGCGTGGCCCACAAGGAGCGCCTCAAGGCCCTCCAGGCCGACGTGCACGTGCTCACCCTGTCGGCGACGCCGATCCCCCGCACCCTGCAGCTCGCCATGACGGGGGTGCGCGAGCTCTCGATCATCGCGACGCCGCCGGTGGACCGCCTGGCCGTGCGCACCTTCGTGACGCCGTTCGACCCGCTGCTGATCCGCGAGGCCCTGCTGCGCGAGCGCTACCGCGGCGGCCAGTCGTTCTACGTGGTGCCGCGCATCGAGGACCTCGCCGAGGTCAAGCGCTTCCTCGACCAGGAGATGCCCGAGACCAAGGTGGCGGTGGCCCACGGCCAGATGGCCGCGGGCCAGCTCGAGGACGTGATGACGGCCTTCTACGAGGGCAAGTTCGACGTGCTGCTCTCCACCACCATCGTCGAATCCGGCCTCGACATCCCCACCGCCAACACGCTCATCGTGCACCGGGCCGACATGTTCGGCCTCGCCCAGCTCTACCAGCTGCGCGGCCGCGTCGGGCGCGCCAAGGCCCGGGCCTACGCCCTGTTCACGACGCCGGCCAACCGCACCCTCACGGTCCAGGCGGAGAAGCGCCTGCAGGTGCTCCAGACCCTCGATACGCTCGGCGCCGGCTTCCAGCTCGCCTCCCACGACCTCGACATCCGCGGCGCCGGCAACCTGCTCGGCGACGCCCAGTCCGGCCACATCAAGGAGGTCGGCTACGAGCTCTACCAGCAGATGCTGGAGGACGCGGTCACGGCCCTGAAGGCCGGCATCGACGAGCCGGTGGAGGAGGCTTGGTCGCCCACCATCGCGCTCGGCGCGCCGGTGACGATCCCGGAGGACTACGTCGAGGACCTCACCGTCCGCCTCGGCCTCTACCGCCGGCTCTCGACCCTGGAGAACGACGCCGAGATGGAGAGCTTCGGCGCCGAGCTCATCGACCGCTTCGGCTCGCTGCCGCCGGAGGTGGAGCAGCTCCTCAAGATCGTCACTATCAAGATCCTGTGCCGCGACACCAACGTGGAGAAGGTCGAGGCCGGCCCGAAGGGCGTCGTCGTCCACTTCCGCGACAAGGCCTTCGCCAACCCGCAGGGGCTCGTGGCCTACGTCGCCGAGCAGGCCTCCTTCGCCAAGGTGCGGCCGGACATGAGCATCGTCTTCATCCGCGAGCTCGACACGATCCCGGAGCGCCTGAAGGTGACGACGACGATCCTGCGCAGCCTGTCCACGATCGCCCGGCGCAAGAAGGCGGCGTAGCCGGGGGGAAGCAGGCGGCGTAGCCCGGGGAAAGCAGGCGGCGTAGCCGGGGGGAAGCAGACGGCGTGAGGGCCGGAACGCGAAAAGGGCGCGCCGCCGGCACGCCCTTTTCGCAAGGAAGACAACAGGTCGGGACGGTCTCTTCGACCGCCCCCTCAGAGGTCCGGGTGGTTCAGCACATAGGGGCCGATCTGGCTCTGCAGGTCGATGCAGGCGCCGGACCGGCGGCCCATCGTCTCGTCGACGACGATCACCGGGATGCCGGCCTGGCGCATCTGCTCGCGCAGGCGCTCGGAGAGCTGGGCATAGGCCGGATCGCGCCGGGACGAGGCCTGGAGCAGGATGGCGGCCGGGCGCGCGATGACCGCGAGCACGTCGTGCGCCGCCTCGAGCGAGGCGGTGACGCTGGCGTAGCCGAGCTCGGCGAGCTCGGCGGCGAGCGAATGATCGATGGCGCGATGACCATCGTCGACAACGAGAACTTGTTGCAGCGCACCCATGAGCATCAGTGCTAGCCCATCCTTTGTCCCTTGGAAAGAGACCCGTGTGACAACACACGTGAGGGCGGTTGGTTCGCCGGCCACGTTCCGGACGTGACCCTGCCGCCGACTCCCTGAGCGGCGGATGAACCGAACCGATGCGGCGCATCATTCGGTGGGGCTGGCACGCGCGGCCCGCGACCCAACCCGTTCCGGTGAATCGGCAATCCGGCTTTCGGCAGTGCACTCGCGGCGTGGCGGCGGGAGCGGCGGCCGATCGCCGGCGGGCCTCCCGCTCCCCCGGCCAGCCAGCCGGAAGCCGGGCGGTTCAGGCGCGCCGGATGGCGAGGGTGCGGTCGTCCTCGACGCCGGCGGCGAAGGGCGAGGGCGCCCAGGCGTCGACCGTCTCGGGGATCAGGATATCGCGCTGCAGCGGCTCGGCGTGGCAGGCCCGGCCCCGGAAGGCGAGGTGGCCGTCCGGGTCCCGCCGCAGGGCCATGAGGGTCGAGAACAGGTGCGCGCGCTCGGGGTGGGTCAGCGCCAGGGCGACGTCGTTGGCCTCCCGGGCACCGGCCAGGAGGGCGGTCTCGTCGAAGGCGACCACGTCGATGACCGGGCGATGAGCCTCGGAGGCCAGGGTCCGCGGACCGAGGCGCCCCGGGGCGCGATGCGCGAGGACGATGGCCTCCAGCGTCCGCGGCAGGCGGCTGGCGGCGAGGTTTCGCTCCAGCGCCGCCGGTACGACGAGGCGGGTCGGCAGCGGCCGGCCGAGGGCGTCGGCAAAGCTGCGGGCCTCGAACACCGGGAGCGTCTCGAGGCCGGCACCCGCCACGAGGGCCGCCCCGAGGCCGGTCACGAGGCCGCGCAGGTCGCTCTGCGGCACCAGGCTGAGGATGCGGTCCCCGGGCTGGACCCGCGCGGTGACGAGGTAGACGGCGATGGCCGCCAGCAGGGCATCGCCGCTGCGGTGGACCGGATGGGCGGGATCGCCCGCGGTGAAGCTGATGAGGCCGCCGGGCCCGGGGACGAAGGGGCCGCCCGCATGGTCGAGGGCCATGGCGTCGAGGCTGATCACGCCGTCCGGAACGTCCGGGCCGAAGGCGGCGAGGTAGCGCAGCCCGAAATACCGGACCGCGACCCGGCACAGGCGCTCGGCCAGGGCGAGGGGGCCGAACCGGGTCTGGGTGATGACCGCCGGGAGGGCGGCCTGCTGCACGGCGGCGAGGAGCCCCTCCTCGTCGAGGCTCAGCGGCAGCAGGCACGGGATGTGGCCGGCAGCCTCCACGGCCAGGTAGGCGAGAAAGCTCTCGGAGCTGCCCGGGAGGGCGATGCCGATGCGGCTGCCGGGGGCCAGGCGCCAACTGCGCAGGCCGTTGGCGAGGCGGGCGACGATCTCGGCCGCCGCCGCGTAGGTCCAGGTGATGGCGGGCCGCCCGCTCCAGAGGGGCTTGTGCGGCGGATCGACGAAGGCGACGCGCTGGGGATGGGCATGGGCCGTCCCCGCCAGAAGGGTGCAGAGGCGCTGCGCCCGGGGCGGAACCCGCACGCTGTCGGGCCCCTCGCCCGCAGGACTCCCCGGCGCGGCCCCGGACCCGACCAGGGCCGGACGGCCGGGTCCGGGCAGGGGCCCGCCGGCCACGCGGCGGCTGGCCTGGGATAGGGGAATTCCCGCCCGGACCGAGTCCAGGAGATGGGAGGCTTGGAACTGGGCTGCTTGCTGCGCCGGCACGTACGCTGACTCCCGCGACCCACCGTTCATGAAGGTTTAGGGTTAAGCCCGCCTTAACCCCGGCGCCGCCGCGGCCCGCCGGCCACGGCCGTGGTGTCATGTCTTCGCCGCATTCGGGGGGAAAGCAGGCCGCCCTGTCGTCGGGACGGGACTGCGCCATCGATGGTGCGGTCCGCGGGTTGCCGCGCGGTGGCGGAGGGTCTCATCCGCTGCGCCGCTGCGATCCCGGTCCAGTCGTGGTCTCGGCCCAGGGGGATGTCGGCTTCGAAGCGATCTCGGTCGAAAGGTGCCTGTCCGGCGGGCCTGGTGCGATGAATGCGCCGGGCCAGGGCCGAACGGACGTCCGAACGCCCGAAGCGCCCTTGAAGTCCGAACCGTTCGATGCGAATCCGCGCCCCAGCTTCGAGGCGCATCCCGCGAGCCGAATCCGTTACGCCGTCATCTTAAGGGGTCAGAGCTGATGTTCTTCGCCAACCGTCCCGCGCGCCCGCTGCGCGTCGCCGCGTTCCTCGCCCTGGCGGGCCTTACCGGAGTGACGGGGGTTGCCGGACCGGCTCTCGCGCAGGGAGGCAAGGGCAAGGCCGTGCCGGCCCCGACCGCCCCCGCGCCGACGGCCCCCCCGGCTGCCGCTCCCACCGGCGCGGCCCAGACGGGCCCGCAGATCGTCAACGTGAAATCCGATCCGGCCCAGACGGAATGGACCAAGGTCTGCGGCAAGGACCAGGCCAGCGGCACCGACGTCTGCTACACCACCCGTGACTTCGTCTCCGATCAGGGCCAGCCCGTGCTCGCGGTCGCCGTCTACGAGATGAAGAATGCCGCTCAGAAGCAGGAAGTGCGGGTGATCCGCTACCTGCTGCCCCTCGGCCTGCTGCTGCAGCCGGGCATCCGCTTCACCATCGACGGCCAGCAGGGCACCGCCGGCAAGTTCGCCGTGTGCTTCCCCAACGGCTGCTTCGCCGAGGCCGGCAATGTCGGCCCCGAGCTCGTCACCGCGATGAAGAAGGGCACCACCCTCAACGTCAGCGTCCAGAACCAGACCCAGCGCGAGGTCACCTTCGCGGTGCCGATCACCGGCTTCGGCAAGGCCTTCGACGGCCCCGCCATCGATCCGAAGGTGCTGGAGGAGCAGCAGAAGAAGCTGCAGGCCGAGCTGGAGAAGCGCAGCGAGGACATGCGCAAGAAGCTCGAGCAGCAGAACGCCAACGGCGCGGCTCCGGCCGCCGGTGCGCCGGCCCCCGCGCCGAAGCCCTGAGATCGCGACTCCCGCCGGCCGCTCGTGCGGCCGGCCTTCCGACGCAATGAGGCCGGGCGCGATGCCCGGCCTCATTGCGTTTCACGGGCCTGTCTCCCGGCGCCGATCGGCCCGGTGGGGTCTCAGTTGGCGTGGGCAGCCCCGCGCATCCGGTAGCTGCCATCGGCGCCGCGCTCGAACACCTCGGCGATCCCGGTATGCCGGAGGGCCTCCCCGGAGGTGTCGGTCACGAGGTTCTGCTCGGACACGTAGGCCACGTATTCGCTCTCCGCATTCTCGGCGAGCAGATGGTAGAACGGCTGGTCCTTGCGTGGCCGGACCTCCTCGGGAATCGCCAGCCACCATTCCTCGGTGTTGTCGAACACCGGATCGATGTCGAAGACGATGCCGCGGAAGGGATAGATGCGGTGGCGCACGACGGCACCGAGGCCGAACTTGGCGGTTCTCATCACGGAATCAGCAGTGATCGTATCGGTCATGCGACGGAAAATAAGCGGCTCCGGGCCACTTGTCATCGGCGGAGCACCGCCGATGACGAAGGGGAGGCGAAAAACGCTCAGGCGAGACCGTAGGTCTTGGCGAGTTCCGGATCCTTCTCGGCCACGAGCTTGGCGAGATCGACGATGACCTTGGCCTGCTTCCAGGTGGCATCGTCCTGCATCTTGCCGTCGAGCATCACCGCGCCGGTGCCGTCGGGCATCGCCTCGACGATCCGCACCGCGAAGGCGACCTCCGCCGGGTCGGGGGCGAAGACCCGCTTGGCGATGGCGACCTGATTCGGGTGCAGGGTCCAGGCCCCGGCGCACCCCATCAGGAAGGCGTTGCGGAACTGAGCCTCGCAGGCCTCTCCGTCGGAGAAGTCGCCGAAGGGGCCGTAGAAGGCCTTGAGACCGTTGGCCATGCAGGCATCGACCATCTTGGCGATGGTGTAGTGCCAGAGGTCCTGCTGGGCGGAGGCTCGGGCGGCTCCGTCCTGGGTCGGATCGGCAACGACCCGGTAATCCGGATGGCCGCCGCCGACCCGGGTGGTCTTCATGCCGCGGGAGGCCGCGAGGTCGGCGGGTCCGAGGCTCATGCCGTGCATGCGGGGCGAGGCGGAGGCGATGGCATCGACGTTGGCGACCCCCTCGGCGGTCTCCAGGATGGCGTGGACGAGGATCGGCTTGGTCACGCCGTGCCGGGCCTCGAGCTGAGCCAGCAACTGGTCGATGTAGTGGATGTCCCACGGCCCCTCGACCTTGGGCACCATCACGACGTCGAGCTTGTTCCCGACCTGGGAGACGATCTCGAACAGGTCGTCGAGAATCCAGGGCGAGTTCAGGGCGTTGATCCGGGTCCAGAGGCCGGTGCCGGAGGCGGCGAAATCGGTGGCCTGGGCCATGGCCACGAAGCCCTTGCGGGCGGCCTCCTTCTGATCGATCGGCACCGCGTCCTCGAGGTTGCCCAGAACCACGTCGACGGTGGCGGCGAGCTCCGGCACGCGGGCCCGGACCTTGTCGTTGTGGGGCGGAACGAAGTGGATCATCCGCTCCAGCTTGACGGGAAGCTCGCGGAAGGGCGCCGGTGCGCCGGTGGCGAGCGGCTGGAAGAAGCGGCGTGGCAGTTTCATGAGGGTTTCTGGCTCCCAGGAGTTTCTTTGTGTGAGATGCGTTTTTGTGTGTGAGATCGGCGTCCCGAACCAGCGGTTAGGGCAAGGTTGACCCTACCGTAAAGGTGCGCGGGCGCACGCACGCCGTTTGCCGTGCCGTCGCTGCGGGACAGGCGGTGGAACGCGCGTCTCCGGCTCACGTTCTCACGATCGAGGGGGGCACCTCACGGACTACGAAGGACGGACCCATGTCCGGATCATCGACCCGGCGGACCGGCTTCCGCCATCCGGTGCTACTCGGGGCAGCCCTGATCGGGCTCAGCCTTCCGCAGACCGCGTTCGCCGCCGAGCGTACCAGGCCGGCCGCCGAGAAGCAGGTTTCGGCGGAGACGCCATCCGGGCGCGTGGCCTTCACGGCCGCGGAGGCCGCGACGGCGCGGCCGGACGGCCTGGCCGCAGGACTCCGCATTCCCGGCGACGATGCCGCCGCCTTCCGTACCCTCCTCGACGGGGCCTCGGCCGCCAGGCAGCCCTGGCTCGTTCTCTCGGGTGGAGGCGAGAACGGCGCCTACGCGGCCGGCCTGCTCAACGGCTGGAGCGAGGCCGGGACCCGGCCGGATTTCGGCGTCATCACGGGCGTGAGCACCGGCGCGATGATCGCACCCTTCGCCTTCATCGGCGCCGCCGGCGACGCGGCCCTGCGCCAGAACTACACCGAGATCTCCGCCGCGGACGTGTTCGAGTTCGGCGGCACGAACGAGGCCCTCACCGATACCTGGCCCCTCAAGCGCAGGATCGACCGGGCGGTGACCCCGGCCCTGCTGAAGGCGGTGGCCGCGGAGCACGCCAAGGGCCGCCGGCTCCTGGTGGCGACCACGGCGGTGGATGGCGAGCGGCCGGTCCTGTGGGACATGGGCGCCATCGCGCAGACCGGGGGCCCGAAGGCGCTGGCGCTGTTCCGGTCGGTGATCCTGGCCTCCTCGGCCGTGCCCGGCGTGTTCCCGCCGGTGATGATCGACGCGGTGGCGGGCGACGGCAGGCACTTCCAGGAGATGCACGACGACGGCGGCACCACCGCGCCGTACTACCTCGCTCCGGAATCGATGCTCCTGGCGAAGGATCCGGCGCCCCTGCCGACGCCTCGGGTCTACCTCGTCGTCAACAACAGCCTGGCGCCCGACTTTCAGATGGCGTCGCGCACCACCTTGAGCGTGCTCGGCCGCTCGATGTCGGCGGCGATCAAGGCGCAGACCCGGGCCGCGCTCGCCCTCAGCCAGGGCTTTGCCCGGCGCACCGGCCTCGACCTTCAGGTCGCCCAGATCGACGGGCGCTTCGGGAAAACCTCTGCTGCGCCGTTCGATCAGGCGTATATGAAGGCCCTGTTCGCCCACGGCGTCGCCCTGGGCAAGGCTGGCACCGCCTTCCAGGACGGCGCGACGGACCCGGCGGCGGAGATCGCCACCGGCTCGGTCGACCGCAGGGCGGCGCAGGAGAAGCCGGTCCGGAGCGTGGCCGGGCGCTGATCAGCGCATCAGGCTCGGGGCGCCGAGGCGGGGCAGCACGCCCTCGCGCATGACGACGCGACGCAACGGGCCGATCGTCGTCATGGCGAGGAGACCGAGGCCGCGCAGGGCGTCCACCGGCAGGAGGTCGGCGAGCAGGCTGCGGTTGAGCGCATCGACCGCGGTCGACCGCAAGCGCGCGTCGAGGTCGCGCCCGCGGGCGAAGCCGGCCAGCGCCGCGCGCGAACCCGGGTCGCGCCCATCGGACACCGCGCGCATCACCGCATCCCGCAGGGACGCGGCGTCGCGCAGGCCGAGGTTCAATCCTTGCGCGCCGATGGGCGGGAAGACATGGGCGGCCTCGCCGATCAGGGCGAGGCGGGCCGCGACCGGGCTCGGCACCGACAGGCCCCGCATCGGCACGAGGCCGCGCGGCCCGTCGACGCGCATCGCCCCCAGCATCGCCTGGGCCTGGTGCTCGACCGCCCGGGCCAGGGCCGCGTCGTCGAGAGCGGCCAAGCGCTTGGCCGGGCTCTCGCCCATCACCCAGACGAGGCTGGAGCGGAGCCCGCCGGGCAGGGGCACCAGGGTGAACGGCCCCTGCCGGGTGTGGAACTCGGTGGAGACGTCGCGGTGGGGCCGCGTGTGGGCGAGAATCGTCGTGATGGCGCTCTGCGGGTAGGACCAGGTGCGGGGCAGGATGCCGGCGGCCTCGCGCAGCTTCGAGCGGGCGCCGTCCGCCCCGGCCACGAGCCGGGCCGACAGGGTGGCCCCTCCGGCCAGCGTGATCGTGGCGGCGTCGGCGCCGGCCGCGAAACCCGCGGCATCCTCTTCGAACAGGGTCAGGTGGGCCGCCGCCCGGGCCTCGGCGCGCAGGCCCTCGACGAGGCGGGCGCTCTCGACGTTCCAGCCGAAGGCGTCGAGGCCGATCTCGGTGGCGACGAAGCGGGCCGGGGGCGGGCGGAACAGGCTGCCGGTGTCGTCGACGATGTGGAGTTCGGCCAGGGGGCTCGCCTCGGGCGCGATCGCGGCCCAGACCCCGAGGGCACCGAGGAAGCGCACCGAGCCGTCGAGGAGCGCCACCGTGCGCCCGTCGGCCACGGGGGCGTGCCGGCCCACCAGGGCGGTGTCGACGCCTTCGCGGGCGAGCGCCAGGGCGAGACTCAGGCCCGCCGCGCCGGCACCGACCACGGCGACTGCGAAGGTCTCGGATTTCGGAGGAAGTGTCGCCACGGGCTCGCGGTCTCCTGAACGGCCTCGGGCCCGTCGCCTGTGCAGGCCGACGCGCCCCCGTAAAACCTAACGCTAACAGGGGCGTGTCACCCCGTCGGTCAAGGCCGCGATGGTGCCGCAGGGGCGAGGCTTGTAGCATCCGGTGCAAGGCCGTGGACATCGGCCGCCCGGAGGACGCCCGTTCCCATGAGCCTGTTCATCGCGCTGCTGGCGCTCGGATTCCTGATGTTCGTCGCCTATCGCGGCTTCAGCGTCATCCTGTTCGCGCCGGTGGCGGCCCTGCTGGCAGTGCTGCTCACCGATCCCGCGGCGGTGCTGCCGGTCTTCTCCGGCCTGTTCATGGAGAAGATGGTCGGCTTCGTGAAGCTGTACTTCCCGGTGTTCCTGCTCGGCGCGGTGTTCGGCAAGGTCATCGAGATGTCGGGCTTTTCCCGCTCCATCGTGACCGCCGTGATCGAGCTGGTGGGCGCCCGGCGGGCGGTGCTCTCCATCGTGCTGGTGTGCAACCTGCTCACCTACGGGGGCGTCTCGCTCTTCGTGGTGGTGTTCGCGGTCTATCCCTTCGCGGCAGAGGCCTTCCGCCTCAGCGACATCCCCAAGCGCCTGATCCCCGGCACCATCGCGCTCGGCGCCTTCTCCTACACGATGGACGCGCTGCCCGGCACGCCGCAGATCCAGAACATCATCCCCACCACCTTCTTCGGCACCAACACCTGGGCCGCCCCCTGGCTCGGGCTGATCGGCGCGGCCTTCATCCTGGTCGCCGGCGTCGCCTATCTCGACCGGCGCATCGCCTCGGCCAAGCGCCGGGGCGAGGGCTACGGCACCGGCCACAGCAACGAGCCGCAGGTGATGGACGCGGCCGCCCGCGCCCACCCGGCCATCGCCCTCCTGCCGCTGATCGTGGTCGGCCTGTCGAACCTCGCCTTCACGGCCGCGATCCCGCGCCTCTACGGCGCCAAGGCCGAGACGGTGCTGGCCGGCCTCGACAAGCCCATCGTCACCGCGGTCTCCTCCGTGACCGCGATCTGGGCCGTGGAGCTGGCCCTGCTCGCCGGCATCCTCACGGTGCTGGTCTTCGCCTGGCGCCCCGTCTCCCAGGGCTTCGCCGAGGGCAGCCGCGCCGCGGTGGCGGGCTCGCTGCTGGCGGCGATGAACACCGCCTCCGAATACGGCTTTGGCGCGGTCATCGCGGCCCTTCCGGGCTTCCTCGTCATCCGCGACGCCCTCTCGGCGATCCCGAACCCCCTGGTCAACGAGGCCGTGACCGTGACGGCGCTGGCGGGCATCACCGGGTCGGCCTCCGGCGGCATGAGCATCGCGCTGGCGGCCATGTCCTCCACCTTCATCGCGGCGGCGCAGGCCGCCAACATCCCCATGGAGGTGCTGCACCGGGTCGCCGCCATGGCGAGCGGCGGCATGGACACCCTGCCGCACAACGGCGCGGTCATCACCCTGCTGTCGGTGACGGGCCTGACCCACCGGCAGGCCTATGCCGACGTCTTCGCCATCACGCTCCTGAAGACCGTGGCGGTGTTCCTGGTGATCGGTGTCTACTACCTCACCGGCATCGTGTGAGCCTCAACCCGCCGCGCCCGAACCGGCGTCGCCTCCGGTTCCCCCAGGCCCGGAGGATCGCTCCGATCCGGCGCGCACCGGGGTCTCCTCCGGCGCCACGAGCCGCAGGGTGAGCTGGGTGAAGGGCCGGATGTCCCAGGCCGGGCCGGCATGGAACATCATCACCACGGGCCGGCGCGCCAGGACCCGGAACTCCGGCAGCCCCGCATCCGGGCGCAGGATCGTGCCCGGCTGGACCGCGGGGTCGTAGCCGGCGGGCCGGATCCACACGATCTCATCCATCCGCCGATCCGCCCTCATAGTCGTGTCGCCCCGGCCGGACCGAGTCGGCGCTCTCCGGGTCCAAGCCCCGGCAGCGCGACGCGGACCGGATCATTAACCTGCGTTAATCACGGGGCCGCCGCGGACGCAATCCGGTCGCCCCCGCCGCCCGGAGGCGCCAGCCCCGTGCGCGGGCACACATGGGTCCGCGGGGGTGGCACATGGGCCAGCAGGGGAGGGATGCGAGCCTTGCGCCATTGCCGGCGGGCCGGGACCGTCTATGTCGCAGTCATCGCGGCCGGTGGCGTCGCATCCGTCCCGCCGAAGATCCGCACTGAAGACCCACACTGAGGAACGACACGATGCCGAAGGCGATCCAGGTTCACGCGTACGGCGGCCCCGAGGTGATGCGCTACGAGGACGTGGCGCTGCCGGCTCCGGGCCCCGGCCAGATCCACGTCCGCCAGACCGCCATCGGGGTGAACTTCATCGACATCTATTTTCGCTCGGGCGCCTACAAGGCACCCCAGCTGCCCTTCATCCCCGGCAAGGAGGGCGCCGGCGTGATCGTGGCCCTGGGCGAGGGCGTCACCGACTTCCGGGTCGGCGAGCGGGTCGCCTACGGCTCGGCCGCGAGCACCTACGCGGAGGAGGTGGTGATCGAGGCGAGCGCCGCCGTGCACCTCGCCGACGACGTCGACGATAAGACCGCCGCCGCGATGATGCTCAAGGGCCTCACTGCCGAGTACCTGCTGCACCGGACCTACGCGGTGAAGCCGGGCGACACCATCCTGTTTCACGCCGCTGCCGGCGGCGTCGGCCTCATCGCCTGCCAGTGGGCCAAGCATCTCGGCGCCACGGTGATCGGCACCGTCGGCTCGGCGGAGAAGGCGGAGCTCGCCCGCGCCAACGGCTGCGACCACGTCATCCTCTACCGCGACGAGGATTTTTCGGCCCGCGTCCGGGAGATCACGGGCGGCAAGGGCGTGCCGGTGGTCTATGACGGTGTCGGCAAGGATACCTTCCCGGCCTCCCTCGACTGCATCAGCCCGCTGGGCCTGTTCGTCAGCTTCGGCTCGGCCTCCGGTCCGGTGGACGATTTCAGCCTGGCGCTGCTGGGCCAGAAGGGCTCGCTCTACGCCACCCGCCCCTCGCTCTTCGCCCATGCGAGCAAGCGGGAGACCCTCGATGCCATGGCCAAGAACCTGTTCTCGGTGGTGGCGAGCGGGGCGGTGAAGATCCCGGTCCACAGCACGGCCAAGCTCGCCGACGTGCAGCAGGTCCACCGGGATCTCGCCGCCCGCAAGACCACCGGCGCCACGGTGATGATCCCGTGATCCGGCTTTCCCGGGATCGGAGGATCGCGTGACTCCGGAAGCCCGGGACGTCCTCCTCGTCATCGACGTGCAGGTGGACTTCCTGCCCGGGGGGACGCTCGCCGTGCCCAAGGGCGACGCCGTGGTCGGGCCGGTGAACCGCCTCCTCGGCCTGTTCCCGCACGCGGTGCTGACGCAGGACTGGCACCCGCCGGGGCACGTCTCGTTCGCGAGCAGCCATCCCGGCCGGGCGCCCTTCGACACCGTAGCGCTGGCCTATGGCCCGCAGATGCTGTGGCCGGAGCATTGCGTGCAGGGCAGCGCCGGGGCCGCCCTCGCCCCCGGCCTCGCGGCGGACCGCGCCGAGCTGGTGATCCGCAAGGGCCACCATCCAGGGGTCGACAGCTACTCGGCCTTCCTGGAGGCGGACCGCCGCACGCCCACGGGGCTGGCCGGCTACCTGCGCGAGCGCGGCTTCACGCGGGTGGTCCTGTGCGGCCTCGCCACGGATCATTGCGTGGCCTGGAGCGCCCGCGATGCGCGGGCGGCCGGTCTCGAGGCCCTGGTGGTCGCGGACGCCGTGCGGGGCATCGACCGGGACGGCTCGGTGGAAAGGGCCTGGGGCGACATGGCGGCGGCCGGAGTCGGGCGGATCATGAGCGGGGCGATCGGGGGCGGGTAGGCTTACGAGCCCGTCTCTCGGCCGTGCTGCCCTGTCCGAACAAGACGCGCTGCCCTCTCCCTTGCGACAGGGCAGCGCCGCCGAACTGCGCTTCGGAAACGCGCTCGCAGCATCCGGTCATCCTCGGGACCGCGCAGCGGAGCCCGGGATCCAGAAACCCAGGTGATGCGAGGCCTCGCACCGTCAGCGACCCCGGATTCCAGGCTCGCCCTCGGCGTCCCGGAATGACGGCGCGCCACCCGAGGCGATAGACCTGCCCTCGGGGGAGAGGTGGCTCCGCTAGCCTCAATCGGCCGAGGGGCACACGACCACCCTACCGCCTCCTCACGACGGGGAGAGAGACGCGTCGCGGTCTACACCGCGCTGCCATAGAGATCGTACGCGTCCGCGCGCTCGATCTTCACCGTGACGATGTCGCCCACCCGCAGGGGTCGGCGCGCCGTGATGTGAACGTTCCCGTCGATCTCGGGGGCATCGTATTTCGAGCGGCCCTTGGCGACGGTGCCATCGGCCGCGTCGATGATCACGGGCAGGCGCTTGCCGATGCGGGCCTTCTGCAGGCGGGCGGAGACGCCCTGCTGGGCTTCCATGAAGCGACGCTTGCGCTCGGCCTTGACCTCCGGGGGAACGAGGTCGCCGAGGCCGTTGGCCACGGCGCCGGCCACCGGCTCGAACTCGAAGCAGCCGACGCGCTCGAGCTTGGCCTCCCGGATCCAGGCGAGCAGCTCCTCGAACTCGGCCTCGGTCTCGCCGGGGAAGCCGACGATGAAGGTCGAGCGGATGGCAAGGTCCGGGCAGATCTCGCGCCAGCGCCGGATGCGCTCCAGCTGGCGCTCCTGGTTGCCGGGCCGGCGCATGCGCTTCAGCACCGAGGGGCTCGCGTGCTGGAGCGGCATGTCGAGGTAGGGGAGGATCTTGCCCTCCGCCATCAGGGGGATGACCTCGTCCACGTGCGGGTAGGGGTAGACGTAGTGCATCCGCACCCAGGCCCCGAGCTCGCCGAGTTCGGCGGCGAGGTCGTAGAACTTCGCCCGGACCTCGCGGTCGCGCCAGGGGCTCGTGGCGTAGCGGATGTCGACGCCGTAGGCGGATGTGTCCTGCGAGACCACGAGGAGTTCCTTGACGCCGGCCTTCACCAGCTTCTCGGCCTCGCGCAGCACGTCGCCCGCCGGGCGGCTGACCAGGTCGCCGCGCAGGGACGGGATGATGCAGAAGGTGCAGCGGTTGTTGCAGCCCTCGGAAATCTTCAGGTAGGCGTAGTGGCGCGGGGTGAGCTTCACCCCCTGCGGCGGCACCAGGTCGAGGAACGGGTCATGGGCCGGGGGCACCGCCTCGTGCACCGCCGCCACCACCGATTCGTAGGCCTGGGGGCCGGTGACCGCGAGCAGGTTCGGGTATTTCTCGCGAATCTCGTCGGGCTGGGCGCCCATGCAGCCGGTCACGATGACCCGGCCGTTCTCCGCCATGGCCTCGCCGATGGCCGAGAGCGACTCGGCCTTGGCCGAATCGAGGAAGCCGCAGGTGTTGACGATGACGACGTCCGCGCCGTCATGCCGCCGGGCGAGCTCGTAGCCCTCGGCGCGCAGGTGCGTGAGGATGCGCTCGGAATCCACCAGCGCCTTGGGGCAGCCGAGGGAGACGAACGAGATCTTCGGGGCGCTCTTCGGCGCCGCCTCGGCGGGGGTCGATGACAGGGGGGATGCGGTCATGGATGCTCGTCGGGTCGGCACGGCTGCTGGAACCGGACCGGCCGTGGAATCGGGGAAGGGCGGGACAAAGAGGTTGACAGCCCTATAACGGGATTCGCTCCGTCACGCGAGCCGCACAGGGTCGAGCCATGCGCGGATCGCGCTTTTGCCACGGCATCGCGCATGCCACCTGTGCATGATACCGCAGGCCGGGACGGATGCGTCGGCCCCCGATGCTTCGGCACACCGGGATCGTCGGTCCGTCGCCGCCCTGAAAGCTTCGAGTCGTCATGTGGATTGCTGACATCCCGTTCGTCGAGCCCATCGCGGCGGCCGAGGCCCTGGCCGCCCTGCCGGGACTCGCCTTCCTCGACAGCGCCATGCACCACGACACCCTGGGGCGGACCTCGACCCTGGCGGCGGACCCGTTCGGGCGCTTCCGGTTCCGCGATGGCCAAGCCACCCTGGATGGACGCCCCGTCCCGGGCTCCGGCCTGGAGGCGCTGCGCGCCTGCCTCGCTCCCTACCGCACGGCGCGGGACCCCGACGGCCCCGCCTTCGCGGGCGGCGCCATCGGCTACTTCGCCTACGACCTCGGCGCGACGCTGGAGCGGGTGGCCCCCCCGGCCCGGCGGACGGGCCTCTGCGACGACATCGCCTTCAACCTCTACGACACGGTGCTGAGCCTCGACCACGGCACCGGGCGCTGCCGCCTGATCGCCACGGGCTTTCCCGAGACCGATCCGGCGGCGCGCGAGGCCCGGGCCCGGGCCCGGCTGGCCCAGTTCGCCGCATACCTGGCCGAGGCGCGGCCGAGCCCCGAGCCGGCGGCGCAGGGACCGCTCGCCTGGCGCTCGAACTTCACCCGCGCCGGCTACGAGGCGGCGGTGGAGCGGGTGCGCGACTACATCCGCGCCGGCGACATCTACCAGGCCAACATCGCCCAGCGCTTCGAGGCCGACCTGCCGGAGGGCTTCGACCCGTTCGGGCTCTACCGGCGCCTGCGCGCCACCAACCCGGCGACCTTCGGCGCCTATCTCGCCTTCGAGGACCTGCGCGTCGCCTCCAGCAGCCCGGAGCGCTTCCTCAAGCTCAGCGGGCGGGCGATCGAGACCCGGCCGATCAAGGGCACGGTGCGGCGCGTGGCCGACCCGGCCGCCGACGCGCGCTTGGGCGAGGCGCTGCAGGCCAACGCCAAGGAGCGGGCCGAGAACATCATGATCGTCGATCTCCTGCGCAACGACCTCTCGCGCATCTGCGAGCCGCACAGCGTGCGGGTGCCGGTGCTGTGCGGCCTCGAATCCTACGCCTCGGTCCACCATCTCGTGTCGGTGGTTACCGGAACCCTGAAAGCGGACATGGACGCCCTCGACCTGATCGCCGCCACCTTCCCGGGCGGCTCGATCACCGGCGCGCCGAAGCTGCGCGCCATGGACATCATCACGGAGATCGAGGGCGACGCGCGCGAACTCTATTGCGGCGCCATCGGCGCCCTCGACTTCAGCGGCGACCTCGACACCGCGATCGCCATCCGCACCGTGTTCATGGACCGGAACCGGGCCGTGCTGCAGGCGGGGGGCGGCGTCACCCTGCTGTCCGAGCCGGGCCCCGAATACGAGGAGACCCTGACCAAGGCCGCCCGGGTGTTCCAGGCCTTCGAACCCGAAGCCTTGGCAGCCGAGCCCGAGGCCTTGGCAGCTGAAACCGAGGTCTTGGCAGCCGAGCCCGGGGCTGGGAGGGCGCCGTGATCCTCGTCATCGACAACTACGACAGCTTCGTCTTCAACGTGGTGCGCTACTTCGAGGAGCTGGGCGAGACCGTGCGGGTGGCGCGCAACGACGCCCTCGACGTCGCCGGCATCCGCGCCCTGGAGCCCGAGGCGATCGTGATCTCGCCCGGTCCCTGCACCCCGGCGGAGGCCGGCATCTCGCTCCCCGCCATCCGGGAGCTCTCCGGCGCGGTGCCGCTGCTCGGCGTCTGCCTCGGCCACCAGGCCATCGGCGCGGCCTTCGGCGGCCGGGTCGCGCGGGCCGGGCGCCCGCTGCACGGGCAGGCCACGCCGATCCGCCACGACGGGGCCGGGCTCTTCGCCGGCCTGCCCGACCCGATGCAGGTCGGTCGCTACCACTCGCTCATCGTGGCGCCCGAACCCGGCATGGCCGACCGCCTCAGCGTCGACGCGGTCTCCCCCGAGGGAGAGGTGATGGCCCTGTCGCACCGGAGCCACCCGACCTGGGGCGTGCAGTTCCACCCGGAATCGGTGCTCACCGAGAACGGTCACGCCGTCTTCGCCAACTTCCTGCGCCTCGCCCGCGACTGGCGCGCCGACCATGCCCTGCCGGCCCAGACCGATGCTGTGGTTTGACGGCGGCCTCACCGAGGGGCCGGTGCCCTTCGACCTCGCCGACCGGGGCCTGACCCTCGGGGACGGGGTGTTCGACACCGCGCTGGCCCGGCGCGGCCGCATCGTGTTCGAGGCTGCGCATGTCGACCGCCTCGCCGCCGCCACCGCGGCGCTGGGCTTTCCCGTGGCGCCCGAGCGCATCGCGGACGCCATGCGGGCGCTCGCGGCGCGCGCCGGCGGGGCCCATCCCCTGGCGGCGATCCGCACCACCGTGACCCGGGGCTCCGGCCCGCGCGGGCTCAGCCCCCCGGCCGAGCCGCGGCCGGTGCTGTGGGCGAGCGCGGCCCCGGTGGGACCGGCCCTCGCCTTCGCGCCCCTCACCCTCCACCCCACCGAGATCCGTCGCAACGAGACCTCGCCGGCCGCGCAGCTGAAGACGCTGGGCTACCTCGACGCGGTGCTGGCCGTCGGCGCGGCCCGGGCCGCGGGCTTCGACGAGGCCCTGTTCCGGAACACGCGGGGGCACGTCGCCTGCGCCGGCACGGCCAACCTGTTCGCGGTGATCGACGGCGGCCTCGTCACCCCGCCCCTGTCGGACGGCGTGCTGCCGGGCATCCTGCGCGCCGAGGTTCTCTCGGGATGTGCCCCGCGCCTCGGCGTGTCCGTCGCCGAACGCAGCTTCGGCCTCGACGCGCTGCGGCGCGCCGAGGCGGTGTTCGTGACCAATTCCCTGCGGGGTCTCGCCCCCGTGACGGCGATCGGCGAGACCCCCTTCGCGAGCGCCGACAACCCCGTGGTGGCAGCCCTCGTGGCCGACCTGCGCGACGCATTCGCTCCATGACGGCACTCGAGTCATGACGGCGCCGCGCGTCTGGTGGCGCCTGCCCCTGATGGCGGCCTACGGCTTCATCGGCGTGGTCCACCTCGCCGCCCCCGACGCCTTCCTGCCGATCATGCCGGACTGGGTGCCGGAGCCCCGCCTCGTGGTGATCGTCACCGGCCTGTGCGAGCTCGCCGGGGTGCTCGGCCTCGCCTGGGGTCCGACCCGGCGCTGGGCCGGGATCGGCCTGGCCCTCTACGCGGTCTGCGTCTTCCCGGCCAACCTCAAGCACGCGCTGGAGGGCATCGTCGTGCCGGGCCTGCCCGACAGCTGGTGGTACCACGGCCCCCGACTGGCGTTTCAGCCGGTCTTCGTCTGGTGGGCCCTCTATGCCGGCGGGGTCATCGACTGGCCGTTCCGCCGACGCCCGGCCTGAGCTCCCGGGGCGAGCGCTCGAGTGTGCCCAGCCGGGGGCACCGCCGGGGTCAGCCCTTCTCCGCCACCTTGACCGCCGCCCAGGCCGCCTCCATCGCGTCGAGGTCGCTGTCGGCGAGTCCGCGCCCCTGCGCCGCCAGGGCTGCCACCATGGCGTTGAAGCGGCGCTCGAACTTCCTATTCCCTTCTCGTAAGGAATATTCCGGATCGACTCCGAGGTGGCGGGCGAGGTTGGCCACCGAGAACAAGAGGTCGCCGAGTTCCTCCGCCACCGCCGCCCGGGTGCCGTGGGCCATGGCGTCGGCGACCTCGTCGATCTCCTCGCGCACCTTCAGCACCACCTGCGCCGGATCGGTCCAGTCGAATCCGTAGCTGGCGGCCCGGGCCGAAAGCTTCTCCGCCCGCGTCAGGGCGGGCAGCGGCAGGGGAATGCCCGCCAGCGGTCCCGGCTCTCGCGAGGGCTTGACCCGGCGCTCCTCGGCCTTGATCGCCGCCCATTGGACGGCCACGGCCTCGGGGTCGCGCCGGGGGGAGCCAGCGGGCAGCAGGGAGCCGTCCGGTGCGAAGACGTGCGGGTGGCGCCGGACCATCTTCTCCATCACGGCCCGGACCACGTCCGGGAAGGCGAACAGCCCGGATTCCTCCGCGATTCGGGCATGGAAGACTACCTGGAGTAGGAGGTCGCCGAGCTCGTCGCGCAGATCCTCCGCGTCGCCGCGGGCGATGGCGTCGGCCACCTCGTAGGCCTCCTCCACCGTGTAGGGCGCGATGCTGGCGAAATCCTGGGCCACGTCCCAGGCGCAGCCGGTCTCCGGGTCGCGCAGCTGTGCCATCAGCGCCAGCAAATCCTCGATCCTCACGCCAATCCTCCCATCCGACCGCGATCCGCTTGCCTTAGCGGATTGCGGGTCAACCCGTGAGGCTGGGGATGGAGGCGGGAGAGGCGGTGGCTTGCTTTGGAAAATTCCCATGAAAAAGCCTTGGCCGGGGGTGTGTTCGTTCTTCCGAACGACACCCGGACCCTTAGGAAAGGTATCAGTAAGAGATTCTCAGAGAGTCATTTCTGAGAGTTATATGGGGGCGCCAAAACCCCTGCTTTCCCCGTGGCTTGACGGGTGTTCGCGCATCGAACTCTGCGCAGCTGCGTATGGAACTCTGCGCAGATCCGTATCGGACTCTGCGTGCGCAAACCCGGGCGGTGCATGGGATTCTGCGTAACTGCGTATCGGGTTCGGCGTGGATCCGGGACGGGAGCGGTGAACTCTGGGGATTGTGCCGAATCCGGCCCCGTATCGAACTCTGCGTCGGGGCGCTGCGGCCGGATCCCGCGTGCAGGCCCGCGAGCCTTTGTCCCGTCCCGGCCGGTGGATAGCCGGGATGACGTCCACCTTCCGCCTCGGTCGCCGAGACTCCCGGGCGGGGAATCGGGCATGGTCGCCGGGTGGCGTGGTTCGGGGTCGATCGGGGCAGGGTCTGTTGGGGATCGAGGACACATTGGCGGGCATCCGCGACGCGGACCTCCTGGCCGAGGTCGAGGCGGCCCGCGGCAGCTTCCTGTTCGCCACCATCGCGGAGACCATCCTGCACCGGCAGCGGGCCCGGGACGCGGAGGCCGCCGCCCGCGGTGCCGTGGTCGACCGGCGCCAGGCCATGGGCCGCGACCAGCGGCGCCGGGACGCCATCCGCGAGGTCATCGAGACCGAGCCCACGGGCCCGGAGAACCTCCAGCACATCCACTCGGTGCTGGCGCTCTGCGGCCTCCCCTATCGCGACCCCGGCGACACGCGCGAGTTCTTCCGCGAATACGGCCGGAATTCCCTCAGCCTCCTGGCCGGGCGGCTGAAGAACCCCGCCACCGGCGAGATGGAGTTCCAGGGCCTGCCCTACGGCCCCAAGGCCCGCCTCGTCCTGCTGCACCTCTGCACCGAGGCCGTGCGCCAGCGCAGCCCCACCGTGGCGGTGGCCGACAGCCTGTCGGGCTTCATGAAGGAGATGGGCTTCGCCGTCACGGGCGGCGAGCGCGGCACCATCCGGCAGTTCAAGGAGCAACTGGCGCGGCTGGCCGCCTGCACCCTGCAGATCGGCCTCTGGGACGGGGCAGGCAGCGCCAGCACCCTCAACGTGCCGCCCTTCCGCCAACTCGACCTCTGGCTGCCGCAGGGCGCCGACGGGGTGGTCTGGCAGAAGAGCGTCCAGTTCCACCAGGATTTCTACGACAACCTGATCCAGCACGCCCTGCCGGTGGACATCCGCGCGGCCAAGGCCTTCTCGGGCTCGGCGCGCAAGCTCGACCTGCTGTTCTGGGTCGGCTACCGCCTGCGCGCCCTGCAGCGGCCCCTGCGGCTGACCTGGGACAACCTGCACAAGCAGTTCGGCGCCGACAATGCCAGCATCCGCAGTTTCCGGCAGGCCTTCAAGGCGGATCTCGTCCACCTGCAGGAGGTGTTCCCGAAGCTGCCCATCCGCCTCGACGACACCGGCATGCTGCTGCAGCCCGCCGACCCGAGCACCCTGCTGATCCCGCCGCGGGGTGCCAGGCCGCCGCGCAAGGCCACGCAGGCCGTGGCGTGACGGATATTCCCTCTATGGCCTAGGGAATATATCTTGCGGAGACGCTGGGCATAAGGAATATTCGACGAACCGATCTGACCCCGGTCGGTTCTGAAGAATATTCCGTGAGGCGTCCATGTTCCTGTCCGAGGCCGAGGCCGAGGCCGCCCTGCGCGACCTGCGCCATCGTCGCGACGCGCTCGACCGCGCCATCGCCGAGCACCAGCTCTACCTCGAGCTCGGCCGCCGCCTCGGCGGGCCGAGCCGCGCCGCCGACGTGCCGCCGGGGCGGCCGGAGGTTCCAGAACCTGCTTCCATTCCCGTGCCCGGCGCCGGGCAAGGTCAAGGGCTCGACCCGCTGCCGGACGCGGCGCGGGCGGGCGAGGACCTCGTGGCCGCCCGCCGGCACGGACGCGCCCTGGTGGCGGCTGCCGTCAACCTGCTGCACGAGGCCGGCCGGCCCCTCCATGCCGGCGAGATCCTCGAGGGCCTGACGGCGCTGGGCTTCGCGGTGCCGGGGCACGACCCCGTGGCCGCCCTCAACACACGCCTGTGGAAGCGCTCGGGACCGGGCGGCCCGCTGAAGCGCCTCGGCGAGGCGGTCTACGCCCCGGCGGAGGAGGACGAGGATCTCGGCTGACCGGCGGCCGGCTCTCGCGCCGTCCGAAAGATCCCCGGCGCTCCCCAAAGATGATTTGGGGCAGGGACTTCCGGGGCAGGGATTTCGGGCAGGGCGAAGATCACTCGGGCAGGGCGAACACGGTGAGCTGGCCGCCGAGCGCCGTGTAGCGCGACAGGGCGGCGTAGCCGCCCACCGCCCCGGCGCCGTCGTTCGGGTCGGTGAGCCCGGCCGCGAGGCCGATTCCGGCCCAGCCGCCGACGCCGGAGAGCACGGCCACGTATTGCCGGCCCCGATGGCGGTAGGTGGTGACGTTGCCGACGATGCCCGAGGGAGTCTTGAAGCGGTAGAGCTCGCGTCCCGAGCGGGCGTCCACGGCCTTCAGGTAGCCCTCCAGGGTGCCGTAGAAGACCACGTCCCCGGCGGTGGCGAGCACCCCGGACCAGACCGAGAACGGCTCGGGGATCGACCAGCGGATCGCGCCCGCGACTCCGTCCCAGGCGGTCAGGGTGCCGGTGCGGGGATCGTCGGGGGCCGGGTGCAGGCTCACGGTGGCGCCCACATAGGGCAGGCCGGGGGTGTAGCTGACCTGGAATGGCTCGTAATCCATGCAGATGTGGTTGGTCGGCACGTAGAACAGCCGGGTGCGCGGGGAATAGGCCGCCGGCTGCTGGTTCTTGGCCCCGATGGCGCCGGGGCAGATGCCCGTGGTGGTCTCGTCCTCGCCGGTGGCTTCCGGGGAATAGCGCGGGTCGCGGACCGGGCGGCCGTAATCCGGCGAGGCCCGGTCGAGATCCACGTGGCTCGCCCAGTTCACGGAGCGGTCGAACTTCTGCGCCACCAGCAGTTCGCCGGTGGCGCGGTCGAGGGTGTAGCCGAAGCCGTTGCGGTCGAAATGGGTCAGGAGCGGGCGGGTGACGCCGTCAATTTTCTGGTCCGTGAGGATCATCTCGTTGACGCCGTCGTAGTCCCACTCGTCGTGGGGCGTCATCTGGTAGAGCCAGCGGGCGATGCCGGTGTCGGGGTCGCGGGCCACGATCGACGTCGCCCAGCGGTTGTCGCCGGGGCGCTGGCGCGGATTCCAGGTCGAGGGATTGCCGGTGCCGTAATAGACGAGGTTGAGGCCCGGATCGTAGGCGAACCAGCCCCAGGCACAGGCGCCGCCGGTCTTCCACTGGTCGCCCTCCCAGCTCTTCAGGGAGGAATTCGGGCCGACCGGCTTGCCGAGCGCCGTCGTGCGCGTGGGGTCGACCCGCATCTGTTCGTCGGTGCCCGTCGCGGTGGCGCGCCAGAGCCGGGCGCCGGTCTGGGCGTCGTAGGCGGTGACGTGGCACTGGACCCCGAACTCGCCCCCCGAGAGGCCCACCAGGACCTTGCCCTTCACCGGCAGCACGGCGGCGGTGTTGGTCTCGCCCCGGGCCGGGTCGCCGTTGCGGACCGACCAGTTCACCCGGCCGGTCCTCGCGTCGAGGGAGACCAGGGTGGTGTCGGCCTGCTGCAGGAAGAGGGCGCCGTCGGCATAGGCGAGTCCGCGATGGACCGTGTCGCAGCACAGGAGCGGCATCACCCCCGGGTCCTGCTTCGGTTCGTAGCGCCAGAGGATGCGCCCGTCCTGGTCGAGATCGAGGGCCGTGACGGTGTTGGGGAAGGGGGTGTGGACGTACATCATCCCGTCCACCACCAGGGGCGCCCCCTCGTGGCCGCGCAGCACGCCGGTGGAGAAGGTCCAGGCCACCCGGAGCCGGCCGACATTGGCGGCGGTGATCTGGTCGAGATCCGAATAGCGGGTGTTGGCCGCGTCGACCGTGGGCAGCACCGTCTCGGCCCTGGCGGTACCCGGGAGGACGATCGCCGACAGGCCGATCAGGAACGGGCCGATCAGGAACGGACCAAGGAGGAGGAGCGCGCGCATGGGAGTTCCCCGGGTGCGGGGTTTCGGGACAGGCCAAAGGTCCTAGTCCCGGCACGGCGCCGGCGCGCGGCAGCGAAGTGACGCGGGCGGCGCGCCGCCGCCCGGTCTGGTGTCGGGACAAGCCCGGAAGGGGGACGGGTTCGAAGTCGAGACGCGTCCGAGTCTAGAAATAGGGCCCGAAGGGCGGGCGCGGGCGCGGGCGGTAGTAGCCGTAGCGCGGTCCGTAGAAGGGACGGGGCCCGTAGAACGGCCGCGGACGGTAATATCCGTCGGGGCGGTACATCGGCCGGCAATCGCCGAACCGGTTCGGGATGAAGCCTGGACCGCAGCCATAGGCGACGGTCTCGAGGGCGGGACCCGTCAGCGTCCCGGCGGGAGCCGGGGCGAGGGGCGCCGCCTGGGCGGCTGCGGCGAGGCCGACGGCACCCGCGACACCGAGCGACGCGGTCAGCGTCGCGCGGGCGAGCATCGTGCGAAACAGCGATTTCGGGTGAAACAGCGATTTCACGGACATGAAGCCATGACCTTCTGCTGGTGTGACCTGTGTTGTCTTTGACCATCCGGCCGCCGGGAGGCCGGAGGACGGTGATCCTGCCGGGGGATTGCTGAACGCTCCCTGACGGGGGCGGTTCAGCCCACGGCGACGGGGCCGGCGCTCCGCGGGCGCGCGGCCCAGCGCAGGATGCGCCGGCGCATCGGCTCCTCGAGGCCCCGGTGCAGGAGGACGCTCAGGGCCAGGGCCAGGGCGGCGGCGAGCCCCGCCCCGAGCCAGGGCGCGGCGGCGAGGCGGCCCCCGAGGGCGATCCGGTCGAGGCTGTTCACCAGGGCGTAGGCCGGGACGTGGATGAGGTAGAGGGCGAAGGAGATCCGGCCGAGGAAGACGAAGCCGGGCTTCACCAGGGGGCCGCCGCGAAGCTGGGCGCCGGCCAGGATCAGGGGCGCCCAGGCCAGGGCCGTGAGGCCGTTGTGGAGCAGCACCGCGGGCAGGTGGGGCGCCCCCGCCACCAGCCCCAGGCCCGCGAGGGCCGCCAGGGCGAGGAGGGCGGGCGTCGGCAGGCGCCAGCGGGTCCAAGCCCCGTAGAGGAGGAGCCCCGCCACGAATTCCGGCAGGCGCAGCAGGGGGTTGTACTTGATGGCCTGGGCCAGCAGCACCGGGCCGGCGCCCCCCGCCTCCGGATCGATGAGCGAGACGCCGGGGGCGTAGCGCGCGAAGGCGAGGGCGGTCCCGGCGGTCAGGGCCATCCAGGCGGCGAGGGTCAGCCGCGCGGTGCGGCCGGGCGCCCGGCGCGCCAGGGGCAGCAGGAGGGGAAACAGGGCGTAGAAGACCACCTCCACCGAGATCGACCAGCTCGGGCAGTCGAGGGCGCAGGCGGCCCCCGGCACCCAGGCGTGCAGGCCCAGCGGCGCTAGCACCGCGCTCGCGGCCATCAGCCCCTGCAGGGGCTGGGTGGACTTCGCCACCCAGGCGGCGAACCAGGGCAGGGCGAGGACGAGGCAGACCAGGTAGACCGGGTAGACCCGCGCCACCCGGGCCCAGGCGAAGCGCGCGCGGGCGGCGCGGTCGGTCAGGTCCACGTCCCGGTAGGTATGGGCCAGGATGAAGCCCGAGAGCAGGAAGAAGAAGGTCACCCCGGAATAGCCGAGGCGCACCGCCTCGGGGATCGCCGCATCGGCGAAGAAGAAGGTCGCGTAGTGGAACGCCACCACGTAGGCGGCGGCCACGAAGCGCAGGGCGGTGAGCGCGTGCAGCGGCGCCGCCGGCGGATGGGCGGGCGGCGGATGGGCGGACGGGGAGGGGGCGCTCATCGCGGGGACTCCGCGACGACCTGCCCGGCGGCCCCGAAGCGCAGGCCGAAGACCGAGAGGGCGACGAGGAAGAACAGCGCGTTGGTGGCCTGGTAGAACACCGACTCGAAGACCCCCACCATCAGGCCGAACAGCCAGATCCGCAGGAAGAGCAGCCGCAGGGGGTCGAGGGCGGGGCCGGCCTCGGACCGGCGCTGGGCCTGGAGGTCGGAGAGGGGGGCCAGCACCATCCACCACACCGTGAGGGCGAGGCCCGGCAGGCCGCTCTCCAGGGCGGTGTTGAGGTAGCCGTCATGGGCGTCGGTGGCGCGGTTGACCCAGGTCGTGGCATCGCCGCCGCCGCCGTAGAACACGCTCTCCCAGAAGGCGCCGTAGCCGAAGCCGGTGACGGGCTTCTTGGCGATGTTGTCGAGGGCGAAGCGCCAGATCTCGGTGCGGCCAGTATAGGTCGGGTCGGTGGCCAGGCCCGCCACCAGGGCGCCAAGGCCCGACGACATCACCGAGCCCACGGTGAGCAGGAGCAGCAGCCCCAAGGGCCCGAGGAGCACCAGGCGGCGCCAGGCACCCGAGGCCGAGAGGGTGCAGGCCCAGGTCAGGCCGAGCACCGCCGGGGTCATGAGCAGGGAGGTCTTGGCGTTGGTGAAGACGAGAAACACGCCCGCCAGCACCACGACCGCAGAGCCCAGGAGGCGCTGGCCCATGCCGGCCCAGAACAGCCCGACGATGATGAACAGGCTCATGGCCGCGCCGGCGCCGTTCTTGTGGGAGAAGACGCCGCGCCAGCTGCCCGCATGTTCGGGCTCGATCAGGTCGAGGGCGGTGTGCATGGCGCGCTCGGGCACCAGCACGAGGCCGAGGTAGCAGGTCGCCAGCACGAGGAGGACGGTGCCACCGAGGACGTGGGCGAACTGGCGCGCGTCGCGGGCGAGCACCAGTACGCTCACCACCCCGCCGAACATGATGACGAGGGAGACGAGGCGCCGCGCCGAGACCGCGGGCTCGATCGAGAGGACGGTGGAGACGCCGATCCAGGCCAGCATCGCCAGGATGGGCAGGGTGGCCAGGGGGCGCAGGGCCTCGCGCCCGCGCCAGGCGAGCACCGCCACCGCGATGCCCGCCATGACCAGGAACAGCACCTGGTTGACGAGGTTGCCGCCGGCCCGCGAGGCGGCGTTCTCCGCCGCCGTCCCGTCGAGGAAGGGATCGGCTCCGATCAGCATGAAGAGCAGGATCGCGCCCATCGCCCCCATGCGCAGGGCATCGGGGAGATCCGCCCGCCGCGTCGCGCCCGCGCCGGTGGCGATGCCCGTCGTCATGGTCCACTCCCGCACTCGAGGGCCGGCAAGGTCGTTCAGTTCCGAGGTCGCGCACTTTAGATTCGCCGGTGCCGCCCGCTAGGCGCGCAGAATACGTTTAAGAACGCGGAAAGGACCGGCGCGGCCCGGCTCAGGGCCCGGTCGGTCCCCAGGAGACGATGTCGGTCGCCCCGGTGATCGCGCCCACGATGCGCTCCCGCTCGGCCCGGCCGGCAGCGAGGCGCCCCCGCACGGCCGCCAGCACGGCCGGGCCGGCGGCGGTGGGCGTACCGGCGGCGAAGGGCGGGGCGGGCGCGTATTCGAGGCCGAGCTGGATCGCCTCCGCCGCCGGCCGCCCGGAGAGCTCGGCCGCCAGGGTCAGGGCGAAGTCGATCCCGGCGGTGACGCCGCCGCCCGTGAGGAGGTTGCCGTCGCGCACCACCCGCTCGGAGACCGGGATCGCCCCGAAGGCCGCCAGGAGGTCGAGGCTGGCCCAGTGGGTGGTGGCGCGCCGGCCCCGCAGGAGCCCGGCCGCCCCGAGCACCAGGGCCCCGGTGCAGACGGAGGTGACGTAGCGGGCCCCCTCCGCTTGCTCGCGCAGGAAGGCCAGGACCGCCGCATCCTGCATCAGCGGGTTCACCCCGAGGCCGCCGGGCACGCAGACGACGTCGAGCTGCGGGCAGTCGGCCATGGCCAGCGTCGGGGCGAGCACGAGGCCGGTGGAACTCGTCACCGGTCCCCGGTCGGCGGCCACGAGATGGACCCGCGCTTCCGGGATTCCGACGAAGACCTCGTAGGGCGCGGTCAGGTCGAGCTGTTGGACGTCGGGGAAGGTCAGAAGGCCGATCTCGAGGGGCATCGGGCTGTCTCCGGGTGTCTGGACAGGACGACCCTAACCCGGCAGGCTCTGGCCGAAATGACAACGAGACCTCGTTTCCTGCCAGAGCGCATCGCGGACGAACCGCTCCGCGTATCCCTCCGTCCAGAATCCCGCCGCCGCGAATCCCTCTGCGACCAATCCCGTCGCATCGAGATCCTCGCCTTCCCGGGGGTGCAGCTGCTCGACGTGTCGGGGCCGCTCCAGGTATTCGCCACCGCGAACGACCTCTTCGCCACGACCGACGACCGCGCGGGCGCCGGCCCGGCGCCCTATGTCCTGCGGGTGGCGGCGGCGGGCGGCGGCGTGGTCCGGAGCTCCGCCGGGCTCGGCCTCGCGACGGAGCCGCTGCCGCAGGCGGATGCCCCCGTCGACACCCTCGTGGTCGCCGGCGGGCGCGGCGTCGACGGGGCGATCGCGGACGGGCTGCCGGCCTGGGTCGCCGCCCGGGCGCCCCAGGCCCGGCGTGTGGCCTCCGTCTGCACCGGCGCCTTCCTGCTCGGGGCGGCCGGCCTCCTCGACGGGCGCCGGGCCGTGACCCACTGGACCCGCTGCGCCGCGCTCGCGCGGCGCCATCCGGAGGTCCGGGTCGAGCCCGACCCGATTTTCATCCGGGACGGCGCGGTCTGGACCTCCGCCGGGGTGACGGCGGGCATCGACCTGGCCCTGGCCCTGGTGGAGGCCGATCTCGGACAGGCCGCGGCCCTGGCGGTCGCCCGCCACCTCGTCGTCTTCCTGAAGCGCCCGGGCGGCCAGGCCCAGTTCAGCACCGTCCTGTCGCAGCAGGTGCTGTCGCCCGTGCCGGGCGGCGCCCGCTTCGAGGCGCTCCAGGCCTGGATCGCCGACCACCTCGCCGAGGACCTCACCGTGCCGCGCCTGGCCGAGGCGGCCGGCATGAGCCCGCGCGGCTTCGCCCGGCACTACCGGGCGGCCACGGGGCTGACCCCCGCCCGCGCCCTGGAGCGCCAGCGGGTCGAGGCCGCCCGGCGGCTCCTGGCCGAGACCGCGCTGCCGGTGAAGCGCATCGCGGCGCGCTGCGGCTTCGGTTCCGAGGAGACCCTGCGGCGCAGCTTCCTCCGCCACGTGGCGGTGGCGCCCGCGGCCTACCGCCAGCGGTTCCGCGCGGCCGGGGCCGGGGCGGAGTCGGGGGCGGGGCAGGGCGCGCCGGTTGCGGCGGCCGGCGCCCCTACGAAACCGGGGATTTGACATTCCCGGCCGCATCATCGACACCGCCGGCCTCGCGGCATCGGCCGGAATCATCGACCGGATTCCTGGGGCCGGGTGCCGGTCCGGAGCCGCGTATGTCCCCCCTGACGGCCCATCCGCCCGCATGACCGACCGTGCCACCGTGCCCCGCCCGGCCCGCGGGGACGCCTTCGCGTTCCCGGACACCCTCCTGTCCGCCGCGGCCCGGAGCCATGCCTGGGCCTGCGCCCTCCTGGTGGCCCTCTGCCTCGTCTGCTTCCTGCCCGGCCTCGCCTCGCTCCAGCCGATGGACCGCGACGAGCCGCGCTTCGCCCAGGCCTCCAAGCAGATGCTGGAGACCGGCGACCTCGTCGACATCCGCTTCCAGGCGGAGGCCCGGCACAAGAAGCCGGTGGGCATCTACTGGGCCCAGGCCGCGGTGGTCGGCGCCGCCGAGGCGCTCGGGGTGCCGAACGCCCGCACCACCATCGGTCTCTACCGCATCCCGTCCCTGCTGGGCGCCATCGGGGCGGTGCTCCTCACCTACTGGTCGGCCCTGGTCTTCCTGCCCCGGCGGGGCGCGTTCCTCGCCGCCGCCCTGTTCGGGGCCTGCGTCGTGCTCTCGGCCGAGGCCCGCCTCGCCAAGACCGACGCGCTGCTCTGCGCCTGCGCGGTGGCGACCTTCGGCGGCCTCGCCCGCGCCTGGCTCCGCCGCGAGCGAACGGACGGGCATACGACCGGAGAACATGGGGCCAGAGAACATGGGGCCGGAGAGCATGAGGCCGGAGGGCACGGCGTCGCGGGGCCCCTCGACACCGCCACGGTGCTGGCCTTCTGGCTCGGCCTCGCCCTCGGCATCCTGATCAAGGGCCCGATGGTGCCGCTGTTCTGCGGCCTGCCGGCCCTGATCCTCTCCGTCCGCTGGCGCTCCGCCCGCTGGCTCGGCGCCCTGCGGCCCGGCCTCGGCCTGCCGCTGACCCTGCTGATCGTGGCGCCCTGGTTCGCGGCCATCACCTGGAAGAGCGGCGGCGCCTTCTACGGGGAGGCGGTGGGCCATGACATGCTGAGCAAGGTCCAGGGCGGCTCGGAGAAGCACTTCGCCCCGCCCGGCGCCTACCTGGTGGCGTTCTTCGGCACCTTCTGGCCCGGCGCGGCCTTCGCGGCGCTGAGCGCGCCCTTCGCCTGGGGCTACCGGCGCGAGCCCGCCATCGCCTTCCTCCTCGCCTGGATCGTGCCGACCTGGATCCTGTTCGAGATCGTGCCGACCAAGCTGCCGCACTACGTGCTGCCGCTGATGCCGGCCATCGCCATCCTCACCGTGCGGGCGCTGGCCGCCGGCGCCCTGCACCCCGAGCGCCGCGGCGCGCGCCTCACCGCCGGGCTCGTGGTGCTGATCCCCGTCGGCCTCACCCTCGGCCTCTCGGCCTTCGCCTGGACCTACGACCGGACCCTGCCCTGGGCCGGACTGCCCCTGCTGCTCGGCGCCAGCGCCGTGGCGGCCCTGGCCTGGCACGCCTTCGCCCGCGGCCTGCCCGAGCGCGCCCTCGGCCTCGGCATCCTGGCCGCGATGCTGCTCTCGCCGGCCGTGTTCGGCCTGACCCAGCCGGTGATGGCCGCCCTCAAGGTCTCGCCCCGCCTCGCGGCGCTCCGCGAGGCCGTGCCCTGCCCCCGGCCGGCCGTGGCCAGCCTCGGCTACCGCGAGCCGAGCTTCGTCTTCCTGATCGGCACCGACCTCGCCATGCTCGGCACCGGCACCGAGGCCGTCGAGTTCCTCAAGGGGCCGAAGTCGCCGAACGGCGCAGGTTCGCCGAAGGGCGCAAGTTCGCCGAACGGTGCAAATTCGCCGAACGGTGCAAGTTCGCCGAACAGTGAAGGTCCGCGCCCGGGCGACGGCTGCCGCCTCGTCTACGTGGAAGGCCGGTTCGCGGCGGAGTTCGCCGCGGCGGCCGCGGCGGCCGGTCTGGCGCCGAACCGGGTCGGCACCGTTTCGGGCTTCAACATCAACGGCGGACGCCGGGTCGACCTCTCGGCCTACGCGGTGACGCCCTGACCCTCCTCGGATCGAACACCCATGCGCCTCTCCGTGATCATCCCGGTGAAGGACGAGGCCGGCAACATCGCGAGCCTCGTCGCCGAACTCGAGACCGCCTGCGCGACCCTGGCGCCCTTCGAGGTGATCTACGTCGATGACGGCTCCACCGACGGCACCGCCGAGGCCCTGCGGGCGGCCCGGGTCGGCCGGCCCTGGCTGCGGGTGCTCAGCCACGACCGCACCGCCGGCAAGGCGGCCGGCATCCGCAGCGGCATCGCGCTGGCCCGGGCGCCGGTCTGCGCCCTGATGGACGGCGACGGCCAGAACGACCCGGCCTTCCTGGAGTCCCTGCTCGAGGCCATCGAGGCGGGCGGCGCGCGGGTCGGCCTCGCCCAGGGCCAGCGCGTCGGACGCAAGGACGGGCGGCTGAAGAGCCTCCAGTCGCGCATCGCCAACGGGGTCCGGGTCCGCATCCTGAAGGACGCCACCCGCGACACCGGCTGCGGCTACAAGCTCGTGCGCCGGGACGTCTACCACACGCTCCCGTTCTTCGACGGGCAGCACCGCTTCATGCCGGCCCTCGTCGCCCGCGAGGGCTTCGGCGTGGTCCACCGCGACGTGGTCGACCGGCCGCGCTTCACCGGCACCTCGAAATACGGCCTGTTCGACCGCCTCTGGGTCGGGCTCCTCGACCTCGCCGGGGTGTGGTGGCTGATCCGGCGCAAGCGGGTCACCCCGCGGGTCACGGACGTGACGGGAGCCTGAGCCATGCTGATCCAGCTCGCCGAGGACGTGCGCGGCTACGTCTACGACGTCTTCGTCACCCGCTTCGATGCCTGGCTGGTCTTCGGCATCCTGGCCCAGGCGGTGTTCGGCGCCCGCTTCGTGGTGCAGTGGCTCGCCTCCGAGCGGGCGGGCAAGAGCGTGATGCCCCTGGCCTTCTGGTTCCTCTCCATCGCGGGCGGCCTGATGACCCTGGTCTACGGCCTCGTGCGGCGCGAGCCGGTGATCATCTTCGGACAGGCCCTCTCGACCTTCATCTACCTGCGCAACGTCGTCCTGATCCTGCGCGAGCGCCGCGCCGCCCGGGCCGGTGCCCCGGCGCGATGACGCCGCTGCCGCCCTTCCACGACGACCTCGCGGCGGCGCTCGCCGAGGTCTGGCGCCTGCTGGAAGACGGGCCGCGCTTGCGCCGCAACGCCTTCCACATGCCGGCGCTGGCCACCGTCGACGCGCGGGGACACCCGCAGGTGCGCACCGTGGTGCTGCGCGCGGCCGACCCGGTGGCCGGAGCCCTGCGCTTCCACTGCGACCGCCGCTCCGACAAGGCGTCCGAGATCGCCGCCTCGGGGATCGCGGCCCTGCACGGCTACGATTCCGACGCGAAGATCCAGATCCGCGCCGCCGGCCCCGCGACGCTCCACACCGACGACGCCCTCGCGGAGGCCGCCTGGGCCGGCGCGATGGCGATGAGCCGGGTCTGCTACGGCGCCGACCCCGCCCCCGGGGCGGTGCTGCCCACGGGCGATGCCTACACCCTGCCGGATGCCGAGGCGGCCGTGAGCCTGGGCCGGCCGAACTTCTGCGCCGTGGTGGTCACGCTCGCCCGCCTCGAATTCCTCTACCTCGACCGGCGCGGCCACCGGCGGGCCGCCTGGACGCGGGCCGACGGCTGGCGCGGGGTCTGGCTGGCGCCCTGAGGGCACGCCCCGTCCGGGCGGCCCGGACACGGGGAGGCGGCCCGCCGCCGGTTCGGCCACGGGGACGCGGCCCCGCCGCCGGTTCGGCGCGGGGGAGGGCCAGAGAAACCCGATGCGAAACGGGAGACGCGGGACGCCGCGAGACCACGTTTTCGAAACTGCTATGCCGGTCCCCCGGCGTCCCTCGGCCCGGCCCCCTGCGGGGCCGATCCTTTTCGTCACGGCGTCTTCTCGGCACCGGCGACCCGGCTGGTGGCAGCCCCCCTCCGGACCCCGTCGCCCGTGCGGGCGGCGCAGTCCGGCGGCCGTCTGATCAGGGCGCGAAGCCCCGAACCCGCCTCGTAGTGGGCGGGCCGTCCGCTCTCTCGGTGCGCCTCAGGGGACCGGGTGCAGCCGTCCGGCCTTGCAGCCGTGCGGCCTTCCCGTCCGAGACGCCTTGCGTCGCCGATGCGGCCCGGGGCGATGGCGAAACCGGGCCATCGACGCGGGGCGCCGTCTCCTCCCCCCGAGCCCCCCGACCCGGTCCGCCGGAGGGCCTCCCGTGTGGAAGGCGAGTGCCCGGACGGAACCACAGAATAGGAATATTGTCAAGAGTTTTCGGGGGCGATGCCGGGGCCGTCCGGCCGCTCACAGCGCGGCGCGCAACCGCGAAAACCCCGCGTCGAGATCCGCCTGCAGGTCCGAAAGATCCTCCAGGCCGATGTGGAAGCGCAGGCCCGGTCCGCCGGGATTCCACTGGGTGGCGGTGCGGTAGGTCTTGCAGTCGAACGGGATGACGAGGCTCTCGAAGCCGCCCCAGGAGAAGCCCATCCCGAACAGCTCGAGGCCGTCGAGCATGGCCGCCACGGCCCGCTCCGGGGCGGGCTTCAGGATGACGCCGAACAGGCCCGAGGCGCCGGAGAAGTCGCGCGTCCAGATGGCGTGGCCGGGATCGTCGGGCAGCGCGGGATGGAGCACGCGGGCCACCTCCGGCCGGGCCTGGAGCCACCGCGCCATGGCGAGCCCCTGGGCCCCGTGCTCGCGCAGGCGCAGCGCCATGGTGCGCAGGCCGCGCAGGGCCAGGAACACGTCCTCCGGGCCGGGGCACATGGCGAAGTGCTCGAAGGTCCGGTGCAGGGCCGGCCAGTATCGGGCGTTGGCCGAGGTCAGGCCGAGGAGCAGGTCCGAGCCGCCCGAGAGGTACTTGGTTCCGGCCTCGACCGCGATGTCGACGCCGCGCGCATGGGGCGGGAACAGCAGCGGCGTCGCCCAGGTGTTGTCCATGATCACGGCCGCACCCCGCGCGTGCACGACCGCGGCGATGGCCGGCACGTCCTGCATCTCGAAGCTCTGCGAGCCCGGGGCCTCCACCAGCACGGCCTTCGTGGTGTCCCGCATCAGGTCGGCGATGCCGGTGCCGATCAGCGGATCGTAGTACTCGACCGCGACGCCGAAGCGCTTCAGCACGCCGTCGCAGAAGATGCGCGTCGGCCGGTAGGCGGAATCGCTCACCAGCAGGTGGTCGCCGGCCGAGACCACCGCCATCAGCGCCACCGTCAGGGCGGCGAGGCCCGACGGCGTCAGCACGGTGCCGGCGGCGCCGGCCAGCTCGCTCCAGGCCTGGGTCAGGGACTCGGTGGTCGGCGTCCCCGAGGTGCCGTAATCGAAGCGCCCGCGCCGGTGCTGGAGGTCGTCGTAGGTCGGGAACAGCACGGTCGAGCCGCGATAGATCGGCGTGTTGACGAAGCCGTGCTGGGCGGAGGGGTCGCGGCCCGCATGGACCAGGCGGGTGCTCGCCCCGAAGCGGGCGGGATCGCGGGGAGGGGTGTTCGACATCGGCACCGGTGGGCGAGGGATGGACGTGCCGCGACCGAAGCCCGGCGCGCGCGCCGGCGTCAAGCCGGGGCGCCGCAGGGTCGGAAGCGGAACCGCGCCCCCCGTCCCACCCAACCCGTCATTTCGGGCTCGCCCGCGGCGCCCCGGCTTGACGGGGTGGGGTCGGTTGGCAGGTGTGAGGCCGGCGGCTTGACCCCGGCGCGCGATGCCCTGCAATGCGCGCATGCGATCCCTGCCGATCCCGCTCCTCGCCGCCCTGCTCGCCGCGTCTCCGGCGCTGACCCAGACTGCGGTGCGCGCGCAAGCCGACACCCTCGCCCAGGTGCGGGCGCGCGGGCACCTCGTCTGCGGGGTCAGCGGCGGGGTGGCGGGCTTCAGCATGCCGGACGGGCAGGGGCGCTGGCACGGCCTCGACGTGGATTTCTGCCGGGCGCTCGCCGCGGCCATCTTCGACGATCCCGACGCGGTGCGCTTCATCCCGCAATCCTCGGCCGCGCGCTTCACCGCCCTGCAATCCGGCGAGATCGACGTGCTCGCCCGCAACACGACCTGGACCCTGTCGCGCGACACCGCCGCGATGAATTTTCCGGTGATCACCTTCTTCGACGGGCAGGGATTCCTGGTCCGGAAATCCCTGGCCATCACCGCCGTCAAGCAGCTCGACCGGGCCACGATCTGCCTGCAGCAGGGCACCACCACGGAGCTCAACACCGCCGACTGGTTCCGCACGCGGGGCCTGAGCTACCAGGTCGTCACCTTCGCCAACAGCGAGCAGACCCTCGGCGCCTACGAATCCGGCCGCTGCGACGCCTACTCCACGGACAAGTCCTCCCTCTACGGCGAGCGCCTGAAGACCGCGCACCCGGAGGCGCACGTCATCCTGGAGGAGGCGATCTCGAAGGAGCCCTTCGCGCCCGGCGTGCGCCAGGGCGACGATGCCTGGCGCGACCTCGTCGCCTGGACCCACTACGCGATGATCGACGCGGAAGAGGCCGGGATCAGCCAGGCCAATGTCGACCGGCTCCGGGGCGAGACCCTGAGCCCGGACGTCAAGCGCATCCTCGGCCTCGAGGGCCGGTACGGCCAGGGCCTCGGGCTGACCGGCGACTGGGCCTACCGGATCGTCCATCATGTGGGCAATTACGGCGACGTCTTCGCCCGCAACCTCGGCGACGGCACGCCCCTGAAGATTCCCCGCGGGCTGAACGCCCTCTGGACCAACGGGGGCCTGCACTACGGGCCGCCGATCCGGTGAGGGCCGGTCCGCCCAGGCCCGGATCGGCACCGAGATCCGCGCGCGGCCGCGCGCTCCAGGCTCTCGCGCTGCAGGTCCTCGTCGCGCTCGCCCTCGCCGGGCTGGCCTGTCTCGCCGTCACCAACGCATCCGAAAAACTCGCGCGCCAGGGCATCACCGCCGGCTTCGGCTTCCTCGCCCAGGCCGCCGGGTTCGACATCGGCCAGCGGCTGATCCCCTACGCGGCCGCGACCTCGACCTACCTCGACGCGTTCTGGGTCGGGCTCCTCAACACGCTGCTGGTCTCGGGCCTCGCCATCGGGCTCGCCACGCTCATCGGCTTCGCGGTCGGCATCGCCCGGCTCTCGCCGAACTGGCTTCTCCGGACCCTGGCGGCCACGTATGTCGAGGCCCTGCGCAACCTGCCGCTGCTGCTCCAGCTCCTGGTCTGGTACGTGGCCGTCCGGGTGATGCTGCCCGAGGCCCGCGACCCGGCGGCCTGGGGCGGGGCCTATCTCAGCCAGCGCGGGCTGGTCCTGCCGCGCCCGGAGTTTGTCGGAGCCGCCTGGCTCGTGCCCGCCGCCTTCGTGGCGGGGCTCGTCGGGGCGCGGGCCTGGATGCGCCGGAGGGCCCGGCGCGACGCGGCCGGGGCCGAACCCGGCCCGGTCGCGGCCCCGGCCCCGGTCCTCGCCCTCGGCCTGCCGGCCTTGGCCCTCGTGCTCGGCCTGCCGGCCCTGGCCTGGATCGGGCTCGGCCTCGCCGGCCATCCGGTCGGGATCGCCTGGCCGTCCCCCGGCCCCTTCGGACCCGAGGGCGGGCTCGGAATCCTGCCGGAATTCGCCGCGCTGCTCCTCGGATTGTCCACCTACACGGCCGCCTTCATCGCCGAGATCGTGCGCGCCGGCCTGAACAGCGTGGCCCGGGGGCAGGGGGAGGCGGCGGCGGCCCTGGGCTTGAGCCGGGCCAAGACCCTGCGCCTCGTCACCATTCCGCAGGCCATGCGGGTGATCGTGCCGCCGCTGACCAGCCAGTACCTCAACGTGACGAAGAACTCGTCCCTGGCGGTGCTGATCGGCTATCCCGACCTCGTCCACGTCTTCATGGGCACG
Organism: Methylobacterium sp. Leaf125; assembly: GCF_001423085.1. GTDB lineage: Bacteria > Pseudomonadota > Alphaproteobacteria > Rhizobiales > Beijerinckiaceae > Methylobacterium. The sequence continues at coordinate 73,992 of NZ_LMNU01000002.1, forward strand.
GTGCTCAACCAGACCAACCAGGCCGTGGAGGTCGTGGCGATCACCATGGCGGTCTACCTGACCCTGAGCCTGGGCCTCGCCGCTCTGATGAACGCCTACAACCGCCGCGCGGCGCCGGTGACGCGATGAGGCGGATCTCTCCGTGAGGATCGTGCCATGAGAATCGTGTCGTGAGAGACCTGTCATGACGATCGTGCGCGAGACCCTCCTGCCCCCGGCCCCGCCGCCGCGCCGGACCGGCGGCCCCGTCGGCTGGCTCCGGACGAACCTGTTCTCGGGGCCGGGCAACACCCTGACCACCCTGGTGATCCTGGCCGGGCTGGCGCTCCTGCTGCCGCCGGTGTTCCGCTTCCTCGTCACCGACGCGGTCTGGAGCGGGGGGGCGGGCGAGGCCTGCCGCCCGGAGGTCGCCGGGCGCCCGGTCGGCGCCTGCTGGGCCTTCATCGGGGCCAAGATCAACTACCTCGTCTACGGCTCCTACCCGGCGGCCGAGCGCTGGCGGCCGAACCTGTTCTTCGGCCTCGTGGCGCTCAGCGCCGTCTGGATGCTGTGGCTCGACGCGCCGCGCCGCGGCCTCGGGGCGGTGTTCGTCTTCCTGGTCGGCCCGCTCCTGTCCTACGGGCTGCTCGCGGGGACCCCTGTCCTCGCCCTCGCCCCCGTGGCCACCAGCCTGTGGGGCGGCATCCTGGTGACCCTGGTGGTCTCGCTGGTGGGCATCGTCGCCGCCCTGCCGCTGGGCATCCTGCTGGCCCTCGGGCGGCGCTCCGACCTGCCGGTGCTGCGCTATGCCTGCATCGGCTTCATCGAGTTCTGGCGCGGGGTGCCGCTGATCACCGTGCTGTTCATGGCCAACGTGATGCTGCCGCTGTTCCTGCCCGGGGACCTCACGGTGGACCGGCTGGTGCGCCCGCTCGTCGGCATCGCGCTGTTCGCCTCCGCCTACATGGCCGAGGTGGTGCGCGGCGGCCTGCAGGCGATCCCCGCGGGGCAGGGGCGGGCGGCCCTGGCGCTCGGCCTCACCCGGGTCCAGGCCCTGCGCCTCGTGATCCTGCCCCAGGCCCTCAAGGTGGTGGTGCCCGGCATCGTCAACACGCTGATCGGCCTGTTCAAGGACACCACCCTGGTCTCCATCGTGGGCATCGCCGACTTCATCCGGGTGCTGGAGGCGGCGCGCGCCGATCCGCGCTGGTCGGCGCCGACCATTCCCGCCACCGCCTACGCCTTCGCGGCCCTGTTCTACCTCGCGGTCTGCTTTTCCATGGCCCGCTACGCCGCCTTCATCGAGCGGCGTCTGGCCGCCGGCGAGCGGGGCCGGGCATGACGGACGGCCCCGCGACCCCTGATCTCAAGACCCCCGCCGTCGAGTTCCGCGGCGTGAACAAATGGTTCGGCACCGCCCACGTCCTGCGCGAGGTTTCCCTCACGGTGGCGAAATCCGAGCGGCTCGTGATCTGCGGTCCCTCCGGCTCGGGCAAGTCGACCCTGATCCGCTGCGTCAACGGCCTCGAGCCCTTCGCGAGCGGCACGATCCGGGTCGCCGGCCACGACCTCACCCCGGCCCGCCTCCCGGCGGTGCGGCGCGCCGTCGGCATGGTGTTCCAGCACTTCAACCTGTTTGCCCACCTCACCGTGCTGGAGAACTGCACCCTGGCGCCGATCCACGGCCGCGGGATCGGGCGCCGGGCCGCCGAGGCGCGGGCGCGGGACGAACTCGAACGCCTCGCCGTCGCGGATCTGGCGGACCGCATGCCCGGCCAGCTCTCCGGCGGCCAGCAGCAGCGGGTCGCCATCGCCCGCGCCCTCTGCCTCGACCCGGCGGTGATGCTGTTCGACGAGCCGACCTCGGCCCTCGATCCCGAGATGGTGCAGGAGGTGCTCGACGCCCTGACGGATCTCGCGGGATGCGGCATGACCCTGCTCTGCGTCACCCACGAGATGGGCTTCGCCCGGCGGGTCGCCGACCGGGTGGTGTTCATGGACGCGGGCCAGATCGTCGAGGTCGCGCCGCCCGAGGCCTTCTTCGACCGCCCCGAGCATCCCCGCACCCGGGAATTTCTCGCGCGTCTTCTCTGAGGGATGGGAGGCCCTCTCCCTCAAATCCTCGTCGCAAGGGCCACGAGGGGATTTCAGGGCGAGCGATGTCCGAGGATGGGAAGACGGCCCCATGTCCATGGACGAGTGTCTTGGACGAGTGTCTTGGACGGGCTGCAACCTGCAACGGTCTGCAGGGGCTCGGACGGCCGCACGGCGTATTTACAAACCAGAGTTGCAATCGTAGGTGTCGATCATCATTCGCATCGCCTGGGACGATCACGGGGATGGAACCGTCGACGAAGCTGATGGACCGGAAAGCCCGAGCGGCTGCGGACCTGCAGCTTTTCGTCCAGCGCTACGGCCGCAAGGCCCGATCCCGGCTCGATCCGAACGATCGCACCTACGACCGTCGGGTCGAGCAGCGCGTCAAGCGGATGAAGGCGGAACAGTTGGATGCGCTCCTTCGAAATGGCGAAGACGCGTGATCGCCCGGCATCGGCCTGCGCGGAGTTGTGCCGGCGCAGGACCGTTCGCGAGACCGGACGCTCCGGTTCGTTAACGCCGATCCGCTAAATCCATCCCGGTACTCGCGTATCCGGGAAGCCCGTCCCTTGCGTATCCTGCGGAACATCGTCTTCGGCAGCGTCTTCGGCAGCAGTGCCCTGGTCATCGCCTTCGCCTGCGTCGACCGGCTCGACCACCCGGCCCCCAAGGCCTCCACCGCCTCCGCGCCGGTGGCCGCCCTCACCCGGATCCGCCCGCCCGAGCCCACCGTGACGGGCGCGCTCCCGGCCGAGACCGGACCCTCGATCGGCGACATCCTCGGGCGCGACGCCGTCGCCCGCCAGACGGTCACCCGGCCCCCTGTGCCCAAGGCCTCCACCACGCGCGAGACCCCGGGACGCGAAACGGCGACCCGGGCCCCGGCCAAGCCCGTGGCCCGGGTCGCCGCCGCGCCGGCCCCGAAGCCGGTGAAGAAGGCCGCCGAGGGCTTCGACACCGAGCGCCTGAACGCCCTGATGCGCGGCGACCCCGCCGTCACCCTCGCGCGCACCCGCTGAGCGCGCCGGGCGCCCCCGCCATGCGCCATCCCGCACGGGCGGGTCCCTGAACGCCTGCTATAAGCCGCGCCCGGTCCCCCCGCGGGCCGCGGCGAGGCGGCCGGCAAAGGGCCGGCGGCAAGGGGAGGCGGCCTTTGGGTCTGATCTACGCGCTCGGCGCCTATCTGAGCTGGGGCCTCGTGGTCCCGGTGCATTTCCGCCTGCTCGACGCCGTGCCGGCCCCCAGCATCCTGGCCCACCGCATCGTCTGGTCGAGCCTGCTCGTCGCCGGCCTGCTCGTGGCCCTGCGCCGCCGGATCCGGAACCCCTTCCCCCTGGTGCGCCGCCACGGGCTCCTCGTCCTGTCGGCCGGGCTGATCGGCGTGAATTGGCTCCTCTACCTCCGGGCCGTGCAGTCCGGGCACATGCTCGACGCGAGTCTCGGCTACTTCATCAACCCGCTGATGAGCGTGGCCTTGGGCGCCGTGGTGCTGGGCGAGCGCCTGCGGCCGGTCCAGGCCGCGGCGGTGGCGCTGGCCGCCGGCGCCGTGCTCCTGGCCGTCGCCCTGGCGGGCAGCCTGCCCTGGGTCTCGCTCGCACTGGCCGGCAGCTTCTCGCTCTACGGGCTCGCCCGCAAGGTCGTCGGCGTCGACGCCATGGTGGGCTTCGCCGCCGAGACCCTGGTGCTCCTGCCGGTGGCGCTGATCTACCTCGCGGCCTTCGCGCCGCCGGTGATCCAGGGCGACCCGGTGCGGGCCGGCCTCCTCCTGCTCACCGGGGCCACCACGGCGCTGCCGCTGATCTGGTTCGCGGCCGCCGCCGAGCGGCTCACCCTCGCGACGCTCGGGCTGATGCAGTACCTCGCGCCCTCCTGCCTCCTCGTCCTCAGCACCCTCGTCTACGGCGAGCGGCTGGAGCCCCACCGCGCGGTGCTGTTCGGGCTGATCTGGCTGGCGCTGGCGATCTACGCCGCCGACGCCTATCGTGCCACCCGGTAGGCGCGAGCTGGCTGAGGGTATTCCCGCAGGACGGGCGCGACTCTCCGGCCGGGGACGCCGGCACGCCCGTCGTTTCGCATCCGGCCACGCACCGCCGATCCTGGAGATCCCCCATGTCGCTGACCGCGCTTCTCGTGCCGACCTATCGGAACATGCTGGGGACCCTCGCCGGGCTGCTGGACACGGTCGAACGGCAGGCGCCGGACCGCGCCGACGGCCTGCTGTCGGCCCGCCTGGCCACGGATATGCTTCCGCTGGCCGCGCAGCTGCGCTTCGCCGCCTTCCTGGCGCAGGAAGCGACCTTCCGCCTGCGCGGCCAGGCTGTTCCTCCGTCGCTCGAGGCGGTGGCGGCCGAGGGGCGTCAGGCCGGTGACGGTCCCGGATCCTTCGCCCAGGCGCGGGGCCGGATCGGCGAGGCCTTGTCCCATCTGGACGGTCTGGCCGACGACGCGCTCGACGCGGGGGCAACGGTGCCGATCGCGATCGAACTTCCGGGCGGCGTGACCTTCGACATGACGGGCGAAGCGTTTGCGCGCGACTGGGCGCTGCCGCAATTCTACTTCCACGTCATCACGGCTTACGCCATCCTGCGGAACCAGGGGATCGCGATCGGCAAGGCCGATTACGTGCCGCACATGTTCGCCTATCTCAGGTCCGCACCGGCGGCGTCGGCCCAGGCGGAGCCCGGCGACGCGCGGTCCTGAATCCTGGGGCTCTCCGATCGGAGGCCGCACCGAGAGACCCGCGGGGAGGCGCCGTGCTGACCAACCGCATCACCGACATCGCCGGCCTCCGGGTCGGCCACGCCACCGATCTGCGGCGCGCCAGCGGCGTCACCGCCCTCCTGTTCGACGAACCCGTGGTGGCGGGCGTCGATGTGCGCGGCGGCGGGCCCGGCACCCGCGAGACCGACCTCCTCGACCCCGAGCGCAGCGTGGAGCGCATCGACGCCCTGGTGCTCTCCGGCGGCTCGGCCTTCGGCCTCGACGCCGCCGCCGGCGTCGTCGCCCACCTCGCCGAGACCGGGCGCGGCTTTCCCGTCGGCCCGGCCCGGGTCCCGATCGTGCCGGCCGCGATCCTGTTCGATCTCCTCAACGGCGGCGACAAGGCCTGGGGCCGGTTCTCGCCCTATCGCGACCTCGGCTACGCGGCGGCGGTGGCGGCGACGCGCGACGTCGCCCTCGGCTCCGTCGGCGCCGGCACGGGGGCGGCCACCGCCAACCTGAAGGGTGGGATCGGCTCGGCCTCGGCGGCGGTCGCGGGCTTGGGCATCCGCGTCGGCGCCCTGGTGGCGGTGAACGCCTTCGGCCGGGCGACGGTGGGGGCGGGGCCGCATTTCTGGGCCGGCCCCTACGAGGTCGGCGCCGAGTTCGGGGGCCTCGGGCTCCCCGCCGCGATGCCGGCCGACGCCTTCGACTGGCCGCGCAAGGCCCTGTCCGGGGCCGGGGCCAGCACCACCCTGGCGGTGGTCGCCACCGACGCCGTCCTCACCAAGGCGCAGGCGCGCCGCCTCGCCGTGATGGCCCAGGACGGCCTCGCCCGGGCGATCCAGCCGGTCCACACGCCCCTCGACGGCGACGCCGTCTTCGCCGTGGCCACCGGCCGGGTTCCCCTCGCCGACCCGGTCATCGACCTGGCGCGGATCGGCGACGCGGCGGCGCGCACCCTCGCCCGCGCGGTGGCGATCGGGGTGCATCGCGCCACGGTCCCGCCCGGATGGGCCGGGCCACCGGCCTGGGTCGACCGCTTCGACGGGTGACGACGGGACGGCTCGGCGCCGGCCGCGTTCGGACGGTTTCAGGACGGGCCGCGTTCGGACGGTTTCAGGATGGGCCGAGTTCGGACGGTTTCAGGACGGGCCGAGTTCGGCCTTGGCATCCGCGATGAGGCCGGCGAGGCCCGCATCGACCTCGGCGCCGAGCATCCTGCGCTCGGCCTCCGTCAGGTCGGCGGCCCAGCCGCGCTGGCCGAAGCCCTCCGCGCACTTGGCCCGCTCGGACGCGAGATAGGCCTCGGTCTCGGCCGGCTGGGTGCGCATGGCCTGGACGAGGCCGAACCAGGCGGCGCGCTCCACCACCGCGAGGCGGGCCCGCAGGCGGATCATCACCGCGCGCTCGGGGCTGACATCGTCCATCGGCTGCTCCGCTCCGGCCGGCTCAGCGCCGCGGTTCGCAGCGCGTCTTCACGTAGGTGTTCTCCGCGCTGCCGCGCCCGGCACTGGCGGCGAGCACCGGTCCCTGCACCAGGCATTCCTGCAGGGTGTGGGCCGGACCGGTGATGATGTCGAGGGCCGTCTCGCGGGAGCAATCCGGAGCCTGGACGGTGGAGGCGCAGACGAGGGCGACGACGAGGATCGGGTTCATGCCCGGAATAACTGGGTCGGGGCTCCCGTGCGGCAAGGGCCTCTCCCGCATTCGTGTGCAACTTAGTGCCGGTTGGTGCCGGCCCGCCGGGGCCCGTCCTCGGCCGATCGCCGGGCCGCCGGGGCCCGTCCTCGGCCGATCATGGCCGATCATGGCCAATCAGGCTTGGGCAGGCCGATGTTTCCCGTTTGTTCGTGCGTCCGTCCGGACACCTGCCGCCGGATAAGGAAATGAACCTAGGACAAAACACACAGGCACAAAAGCCTAGGACACGATACAGGGGATCTACCGCAGCACCTCGAACGAAAGAAGAACACATCGCGACCAGCCGGCGCCCTCGCCCCCGGGGTGCGGCCCCTGGCCTGTGGATGCCGGCGGCGCGGGCCGGACCCGCCGGCGGACGCGCGTGTTAAGACCTTCGTGCGAGAGCTGAGGGCGCGCCCGGGAACCAGCCCCGGGGCGAGAGCCGGAGCAGGCATGACGGTCGGCATCGAGATGGGTCTGAGCATGGGGCCGGGGGCTGAGCCCGCGCGCCTCGACCTCGAGGAACTTCTGGCGACGCGTCTCCTGGTCCAGGGCAATTCCGGCTCGGGCAAGTCGCACCTGCTGCGGCGTCTGCTGGAGCAGAGCGCCGGCGCGGTGCAGCAGGTGGTGATCGACCCCGAGGGCGACTTCGTCACCCTGGCGGAGGCCTACGGCCACGTGGTGGTGGACGGGGCCCACGGGGAGGCCGACCTCCAGGCCATCGCCGCGCGGGTGCGGGCGCACCGGGTCTCGGTGGTGCTCACCCTGGAGAGCCTCGACATGGAGGCGCAGATGCGCGCCGCGGCCGCCTTCCTGGGCGGGCTGTTCGAGGCCGAGCGCACCCACTGGCACCCCGCCCTCATCGTGGTCGACGAGGCGCAGATCTTCGCCCCGGCGGCGGCCGGCGACGTCTCGGACGAGGCCCGCAAGGCCTCGCTCGGCGCCATGACCAACCTGATGTGCCGGGGCCGCAAGCGGGGCTTGGCCGGCATCATCGCGACGCAGCGCCTCGCCAAGCTCGCCAAGAACGTGGCGGCCGAGGCCACCAACTTCCTGATGGGCCGCACCTTCCTCGACATCGACATGGCCCGTGCCGCCGACCTCCTGGGCCTCGACCGGCGCGGCGCCGAGCGCTTTCGCGACCTGTCGCGGGGCGAGTTCGTCGCCCTCGGCCCGGCCCTGAGCCGGCGGCCCCTGGCGCTGCGCATCGGTCCGGTGACGACCTCGGCGCGCTCGGGCTCGCCCAAGCTGGTGCCGCTGCCCGCCCCGGCGGATGCGGACCTGCGCGCCCTCATCCTCACCCGTTCGCCCGACGAGCCGGCGCAGGCCTGGGCCCCGGCCCCGCGCACCCCGCCGGCGCCGCGGGCCACGCCAGCCGACCTCATGCGCGAGCTCAGCGCCTACCGGCCCGAGCCGGTGGAGGCGCCCACGCCCCTCAGCGAGGAGGAGATTCGGGCCGGGCTCGACACGGTCCTGCGGGGCATCGCCGCCGACCCCGATGCCGGCGGCCAGCCGGTGGCGGTGGTCTACCAGGACTTCCTCGTGCGCTGCCGCATGCGCGGCCTCGACGGCGAGGCGATCAGCCTGGCCGCCTTCCGCCGCCGCCTCGGCGTCGCCCGCGCCGGGTTCGACGGGGCCGACGTCGCCCCGGACGAGGCGGACGGGCGCTGGGAGGAGGCGCAAGGGGTCGCCGCCACCCTGCCGGACGAGGTCCAGGGCCTGTTCCTGCTCCTCGCCCGGGCGGCGCTCGCCGGCGAGCCCTGCCCCGGCGACGAGGCCCTGGCGCGGGCGATCGGCAGCCGCTCGCCCGGCCGGGCCCGGCGCCTGCTCGCCTACGTGGAGACCCGCGGCACCATCGTCTGCCGCATGGATTACCGCGGCAACCGCATCGTCGCCCTGCCGGCCCTGGCCTGCGAGACCGGACCCGGCGACCCCAAGGCCCCGTTGGAGGCGAAGCCCGGCACCGCGTCCCCGCCGGCCGACCCAGAATCCGGCCTGCCCGGGCTGTTCGCGGCCGAGTAGGCCCGCCGACGGCCTCCGTTGGCCCGATCCGCTCGATCCCCTGGGGGAGGGCGGATCGGGGCCGGTCTCGTTTCGCGCCGGTTGGCCCCGCGCTGTGTTGCCGATCCGGGTCCCGGGGCTCCGGCGGGCTCACCCAGGCGCAGCGCGCCCGGGACCGGGGCTGACAGGATGCCTCAGCGCTTCGTGGCGGCCTCGTAGTATTTCGGCTCGAACAGACCCTCCAGGGGCACGTCCTTGTCGAGGGTGCCGATGGAGACCTGGTAGGCCTGCATCGCCTTCGTCGCCGCGATGATCTGGCGCGGATCGGCGGTGAACCGGGCGGCCGGCGAGGTCAGCGCCTTGGTGATGGTCGCGGTGTCGGTGATGCCCTTGCCGAGCGCCGCCTCCACGGGCTTGGCCGCGCGGGCCGGGTCGCTCTTCAGGAGCTCGGTGGCGCGCATCACGGCCTTCACCAGGCCCTCCACGGCGGCGGGGTTCTTGTCGGCGAAGGCGCCGAACACGCCCACCACGGTGCCCGGCTGGTCGGGGAACATCTCGCCCCCGGTGGCGATCAGCTTGATGGCGGGATTGCGCATCTGCACGATGGTGAGCGCCGGCTCGCGGATCGAGGCGCCGTCGACGGCCCCGGCCAGCATCGCCTGCTGGGTCGCGTCGATGCCCATCGCCACCACCTCGGCATTGGCCTTGTCGGCCTTGGCCACCTGCCAGAGCCAGTGCTGCAGGGTGGTGTTGGGCACCGAGCCCGCCGGCTGGGTGGCGAGGCGGGCGGCCTTGCCCTCCTTGGCCCGGAACTTCGCGAAGGCCTCCGCCTTGTCGGCGCCGTCGGCGAAGTAGGGGGCGAGCTTCGGGCCCGCCACGAACACCATCTCCTCGATGGCGGTGGCGGCCACCACCCGCACGTCGATGCCCTTGGTGCGGGCCACGGCCAGCGGCGCGACGCCCGCGACGTAGACGTCGATGGTGCCCGAGGCCAGGGCCTGGATCATGTTCGGGCCGGATTCGAAGGTGGTGAAGGTGGGGGCGAGGCCCGCCTCCTTGAGCCAGCCCTCGCCGTTGGCCACGAAGATCGGCGCCGCGCCGATCACCGGGATGACGCCGATGCGGACCGGGACCGGGGCGGCGGTCTGCGCCGCGGACGGTCCGGCGGCGAGGAGACCCGCGCAGGCGGCGAGGGTGGCGGCGAAGGTGGCAGTCCGGCGGGTCAGGCGCATCGGGTGGTTCCGGTCAGGGGCAGGCCGAACCCGGGCCCGCACGCGGCGGGACGGCGTGCGGCGGGGCCGGGGGCGAGGATGCCGCGCAGTGGCACGCACGGGACCGCAGCGCAAGAATCCGCTCCGGTCTCGGCGTCCCGCCCCGGATGTTTAGGGTTTTCATCTCTCCGTGCCGTGTAAGGGAGAAGCGGAATCTCCCGCCGGCGAAGAACGGGAGCACGGACCGGCACGGTCGGGAACCCACCGGATTCGGACGGGCCGCCCGGTGATCTGTCTCGTTACGGGAACGCGGCCGGACGCCTGTCGTTGTCACCCCGTCGCGGCACCGGCCGCCGACGTGAGATTGAGGGAAACCCCGTTATGAGCCTCCTCGGCAGCATCGTCAGCAAGATCCTCCACCCCTTCGGCGGCGGCGACGCGCAGGCCAAGCCGTCCGAGGCGAACGCACAGCCCTCCGCCGGCGGCTCGGATGCCCCCGCCTCGACCCCCACCAGCACCGGCGCCCCGGCCGGCGGTCCCGTCGACGTCGAGCAGGTCCTCAACGGCATGGCGGCGAAGAATTCGCAGTCCCTGAACTGGCGCACCTCGATCGTCGACCTGATGAAGCTCCTCGATCTCGATTCGAGCCTCACCGCCCGCAAGCAGCTCGCCGACGAGCTGCACTACACCGGCGACAAGGAGGACTCGGCCACGATGAACGTCTGGCTGCACAAGCAGGTCATCAAGAAGCTCGAGGAGAACGGCGGCAAGGTGCCGGCCGATCTCAAGGATTGATTCTCGATCCGACGTTCGGCGTGACCTGAATTGAGGTGACGCGCGAGGGGCAGGGGACATCGTCCTCTGCCCTTTTCGTTTGACCTGCGGTTCCCGGCCCTCGGCCGCAGCGTAGGGCGGGGCTCGTGAAGACGATCGGGAGCCCGCCTCAGCCCTCCAGCCGCTGCCCCAGGCGTCCGGCGAGATCCTGGATGAACTGGAACGCGGTGCGGCCCGAGCGGGAGCCGCGGGTGGTCGCCCATTCGAGGGCCTCGGCCCGGACGCTCTCGGGATCGGCCCGGAGGCCGTGCCGCGCCACGTAGGCGCGGATCATCGCCAGGTACTCGTCCTGGCTGCACTTGTGGAAGCCGAGCCAGAGGCCGAAGCGGTCGGAGAGCGAGACCTTCTCCTCCACCGCCTCGCCCGGATTGATCGCCGTGGAGCGCTCGTTCTCCACCATGTCCCGGGCCAGCAGGTGGCGCCGGTTCGAGGTGGCGTAGAACAGCACGTTCTCGGGGCGTCCCTCGATGCCGCCGTCCAGCGCCGTCTTCAGGGACTTGTACGAGGTGTCGTCGCCGTCGAAGGAGAGGTCGTCGCAGAAGACGATCCAGCGATGGGCGTCGCCCCGCAGCGTCGCCATCAGGTCGGGCAGCGCCTCGATGTCCTCGCGGTGGATCTCCACCAGCTTCAGGGGGAGGGCGCCGGGCGCCCGCGCGGCATTGATCTCCGCCTGCGCCGCCTTGACCAGCGAGGACTTGCCCATGCCGCGCGCGCCCCAGAGGAGCGCGTTGTTGGCCGGCAGGCCGTCGGCGAAGCGCTGGGTGTTCTCCACCAGAGTGTCGCGGGCCCGGTCGATGCCGGTGAGCAGGCCGATCGCCACCCGGTTGACCTTAGCCACCGGGATCAGCCGGCGCTCCGGTCCCCACAGGAAGGCGTCCGCGGCCGTCAGGTCGACGGGCGCGCGGGAGGCGGGGGCGGCGCGCTCCAGGGCGGCGGCGATCCGCTCCAGCACCGGCAGGAACGCCGCAAGGGCGGAGGAGTCGGCGGGGGGCGTGGCGGTCATGGACGGTTCCTCGAAACGCGGGGTCGAGCGATGGGGCCGTGGCGACGGGTGCCGTGCTTTACGGTGCCGGAGCGCCGCGATGAACCCGATAAATCGCGTCGCGGCCGGCGATTTGCGGCCCGCTGACCCATTCGCCTCACCCGGGCGGCGTTGCTTTCACTTAGGCCCTGGCTATAGTCCGCGCGCTTTTTGGCAAGCCCGGACGCCCCCTCGACCGAGGGTCTGGCGGCGCGGGCCTTATCCTCGAGGAGTCACCCGCTTGATCACCCCCGCCTTCGCGCAAGGGGCCACCTCGGCCGCTGGCGGAGCGGACATCGCCTTGCAGGTGGTGCCGTTCGTCCTCATCTTTGTGATCATGTACTTCCTGATCCTGCGCCCGCAGCAGCGCCGCGTGAAGGAGCATCAGAACATGGTCAAGAACGTCCGCCGCGACGACACCGTCGTCACCACCGGCGGCATCGTCGGCCGTGTCACCAAGGTCGCCGACGAGGCCTCGGAGATCGAGGTCGAGATCGCGCCCAACGTCCGCGTCAAGGTCGTGCGCGCGATGATCTCGGAAGTCCGCGTCAAGGGCGCGCCGGTCAAGGCCGCCTGACGCAAGGCCGCCTGACGGCAGCCACCCGGTCATACGGGTGGGGATTGCGGGCGGGGATTGCGGGCGGGGCACAAGGGCCCGCATCGCCCCTGAGAACACGGACACAGGACGGACCCGGCGGATGCTGCGCTTCTCGAGAACCAAGATCGTCACGACGCTGGCCGTCATCCTGATCGGCCTCAGCCTCGCCGTGCCGAGCTTCTTCTCGGCCGAGCAGCGCGCCGGCTTCATGGCCTCGCTCCCGAGCTGGTTCCCGAGCTGGATCGTGCCCCAGCGCGCCATCGTGCTGGGCCTCGACCTCCAGGGCGGCTCGCAGCTCCTCCTCGAGGTCGACCAGAACGACCTCGCCAAGTCCCTCACGACGGCCCTGCGCGACGATGTCCGCCGGGTCCTGCGCGAGGCCGGCGGCGTGACCCCGGAGGGCGGCATCCAGATCATCCCGCGCGGCGTCCAGCTCCGGATCGCGAACGAGGCCGCCCGCGCCAAGGTGCTGCCGAAGCTGCGCGAGCTCTCGCAGCCGATCTCCAACGCCCTGGTGGGCCAGGGCGGCGGCCAGACCCTCAACATCACCGAGAAGCCCGAGGGCGTGATCCAGATCACCCTGACGGATGCGGGCCTGACCGACCGGACGCGCCGGGCCGTGACCCAGGCCATCGAGGTCATCCGGCGCCGCATCGATTTCGGCGGCACCAAGGAGCCCTCGATCCAGCAGCAGGGCGCCGACCGCATCCTGGTCCAGGTCCCCGGCCTGCAGGATCCGCAGAAGCTGGAGGACCAGCTCGGCAAGACGGCCAAGCTCGAGTTCCGGATGCTGGCGGATTCGCCCTCCGGCGACGTCGACCTGCTGCCCTCCAAGGACGAGAAGGGCGCCCGCGTCCCCGTCGAGCGCCGCGTGATGGCCTCCGGCGCCGACCTCACCGACGCCCAGCCGGCCTTCGACCATCAGACCCAGGAGCCGATGGTCAGCTTCAAGTTCAACCTGAAGGGCGCCCAGAGCTTCGGCCAGGCGACCTCGGAGAATGTCGGCCGCCGCATGGCCATCGTCCTCGACAACGAGGTGGTCTCGGCGCCCCGCATCAACACGCCGATCACCGGCGGCTCCGGCCAGATCACCGGCAACTTCACCGTGGCCCAGGCCAACGAGCTCTCGATCCTGCTGCGGGCCGGCGCGCTGCCGGCCAAGCTCACCGTGGTGGAGCGCCGCGTCGTCGGCCCCGGCCTCGGCAGCGACTCGATCCAGGCCGGCAAGTACGCCACCCTGGTGGCCGGCGCCCTGGTCATCGCCTTCATGTTCGCCACCTACGGGGTGTTCGGCTTCTTCGCCAACATCGCGCTCATCGTGCATGTGGGCCTCATCCTCGGCCTGATGTCGGTGCTGGAGGCGACCATGACCCTGCCGGGCATCGCCGGCATCGTGCTCACCATCGGCACGGCGGTGGATTCCAACGTGCTGATCTACGAGCGCGTGCGCGAGGAGGTCCGGGCCGGGCGCTCCATCGTGTCGGCGCTCCAGGCCGGCTTCGACAAGGCCTTCGCCACCATCATCGATTCGAACTCGACCATGGCGATCGCCGCCCTGATCCTGTTCTTCCTCGGCTCCGGCCCCGTGAAGGGCTTCGCCGTGGTCTTCATCCTCGGCATTCTCACGACGGTCATCACCGCCGTGACCCTGACCCGGATGATGATCGCCCTGTGGTACAACATGGCGCGGCCCAAGACCCTGCCGTTCTGATCCCGGCCCTGCCGCCCCCCGGGGACGGACACGGCTTTCCCGGCCGACGTCCCGGACAAGAGTTTCGAGACCGATCATGCGCCTGCTCCGCCTCTGGCCCGACGAGTCGCACGTCGACTTCATGCGCTTCCGGCGCTTCACCTTCCCGCTCTCGGCGTTCCTGTCGGTGGCGACGGTGGTGCTGTTCCTCACCGTCGGCCTGAACTTCGGCATCGACTTCAAGGGCGGCACCCTGGTGGAGCTGCAGGCGAAGTCGAAGACGGCCGATGTCGGGGCCGTCCGCCACACCGCCAACGGCTTCGGCTTCGGCGAGACCGAGGTGCAGGAGCTCGGCGGCGAGGGCACCGTGCTGGTCCGCTTCCCCCTGCAGCCGGGCGAGCAGGGCCAGACGGCGGTGATGCAGAAGGCGCACGCCGCCTTCGACGCCGACTACGTCTTCCGCCGCACCGAGACCGTGGGGCCGCGCGTCTCGGGCGAACTCGTGCAGTCCGGCACCATCGGCGTCGTGCTCTCGGTGCTCGCCGTGCTGTTCTACCTCTGGTTCCGCTTCGAGCGGGAGCTGGCGCTGGGCGCCATCGTCGGCACCCTGCACGACATCGTGCTGACGCTCGGCGTCTTCGTCATCAGCCGCATCGAGTTCAACATGACCTCGATCGCCGCGATCCTCACCATCGTGGGCTACTCGCTCAACGAGACCGTGGTGGTGTTCGACCGGACCCGCGAGCTGATGCGGCGCTACAAGACCATTCCGACGGTGGAACTCCTCAACCTCTCGATCAACTCCACCATGTCGCGCACGGTGATGACCGCCACCTCGGCCTTCCTGTCGCTGCTCGCCCTGGTGCTGTTCGGCGGCGAGGCGATCAAGGGCTTCGCCATCGTGATGCTGGCCGGCGTCGTGATCTGCACCTACTCGGCGATCTTCGTCTCGACGCCGGTGCTGATCTATCTCGGCCTGATGCTCTCGGGCGTGAAGGCGCAGGGGCGCCCGGCCGGCGGGCGCGTGCCCCAGGCGGCGGAGTAGCGCGGGCATGGCGTCCTCCGGCAGCCTGCACGACGGCTTCGTTCCCGGGCGCCACCTCATCGACGCCTACGGGAACGGCGGCTTCCGCTTCGCCGAGATGTCGCATCGCGGCTCGATCCTGGTCACGCCGTCGGGCATCCGGGCCTGGGACGTGCGCGAGCCCCGCGCCATCGACCGGAACGCCCTTCGCCCGATCCTGGCCGAGGCCGGGACGGTCGAACTGCTCCTGATCGGAACCGGGCTCGATATCGCGCCTTTTCCTGATGCGCTCCGGCGCTGGCTGAAGGAGGGTGGCATCGGCCTCGACGTGATGCAGACGGGGGCGGCGGCGCGCACCTACAACATCCTCATGGCGGAGAACCGCAAGGTCGCCGCCGCCTTGATCGCGGTCGCATGACGGACTCGGACACCCGGACCAGCCCGGCCGAGGGCAACCTCGCCTTCGCCTTCCAGCATTGCGAGGCCCTGGTCCGGGCGGGCGATCCCGACCGCTACTTCGCCACCCTGTTCGCGCCCGCGAGCGCCCGTCCCCACCTCTTCGCCCTCATCGCCTTCAGCCTCACCGTCGCGCGGGTGCGCGAGGCCGCCTCCAACCCGATGGCCGGCGAGATCCGCCTGCAATGGTGGCGCGACGCCCTCCAGGGCGAGGCCCGCGGCGACGTGAAGGCCAACCCCGTGGCCGCCGCCCTCGACGACGCCATCGTCCGGCGCAAGCTCGGGCGCCAGCCCTTCGTCGACCTCATCGACGCCCGGGTCTTCGACCTCTACGAGGACCCGATGCCCCGGGTGAACGACCTCGAGGGCTATTGCGGCGAGACCGTCTCGGCACTGATCCGCCTCGGCGCCCTCGTCCTCTGCGACGGGGTCGAGCCCGGCGGAGCCGCGGCGGCCGGCCATGCCGGCGTCGCCTACGGGGTCACCGGGCTCCTGCGCGCGCTGCCCTGGCACGCCCGCTCCGGCCAGGTCTACCTGCCCACCGACATCCTCAAGACCTACGGCGTCACCCGCGAGGACATCGTCACCGGGCGCGGCGGCCCCGGGCTCCTGCGCGCCACCGCCGACCTCCGGGCGCTGGCCCGCCGCCACCTCAAGGCCTACGCGGCGGCCCGCGCCACCATCGCGCCGGCGGCCCGCCCCGCCTTCCTGCCGGTGGCCCTGGTGGAGCCCTACCTCGCCGCCATGGAGCGGCCGGGCTACGACCCCCTCAACACCGTGGTCGAGATCCCGCGCTGGCGCCGTCTCTGGACCCTCTGGCGCGCCTCCCGCCGGGGCTGAGGCCGCCCCACCCGTCACGAGAAAGGGCGGCCCCCGGGGGAGCCGCCATCACCAGGTCTAAAGAAGGGCGGAGGCGACCGGCCGTCGGTCAGCGGGCCTTCTTGGTCAGCTTCGCGGCGATCTCGAACATCTCCTCCGGGGCGTAGTCCGGGGTGAAGGCCGAGGGCACGCCGGTGAGCTGGTGGATCTTGCCGCCATCGGGCATGCCCTCGACCACGCTGAGCTCGCCCGGCGGGTCACCCGGCAGCGCCACCTCGCCGTTGCCCCAGATGCCGGCCATCTCGGTGTAGTCGCCCGGGCTGAAGGTGTAGAGCCGGCGGTGCGAGCCCTCCTGCAGGTACTTCTGGCACTCGGGGATCTTGTCGAGGTTGATGTTCGGGGTCGGCAGGAACTTCTCGATCTCGACGCCGGTGATCTTCTTGAGCGCCAGGGCGTAGGCGTGGGCGTGGACCGAGCCGCGCACCAGCAGGTAGCCGCAGACCTCGCGGCCCGTCGGGTCGGTCAGGGTCTCGTAGACGCGCAGCTTGTGCAGGCGGGCGCCGCACTCGAGGTGGAAGTTGTGCAGCAGGTCCACCACGACATTGCCCGTGGTGGTGATGAAGTCGTTGTTCCAGGAGGCGCCGTTGCTGTTGACCGGCGTGACGCCGCCGCCGTTCGACAGGAAGGCGGCCGCCAGGCGGATATCCTTCATGTCCTCGAACGGGGCCTTCGAGATGTCGCCGCCATCCGACTCGTCGCCGTCATTGTCGGGACCGTTGTTGAGCATCGCCACGCCGTTGCTGACGAGCTCCACATGGCCGAGTTCCTCTGCGGTGATGGCAGCGACCAGGCTATAGAATGGGCGCAGCTTGGACTTGCTGCGGAAATTGAAGCTCTGGAACATGTAATTGCCCAGGGTCGACATCTCGCCATACTTGCCGCCGAGCAGCTCCTGTAGGGCCGCGGCCGCGTTCGGATCTTTCCGCTTAGGGGCAGGAAGCTCGGCCTGTAGCTTGTCGACGCGCATAAACATAGATTAATTCTCCGCTTCTGGCCAATCGGGGTCTCGACAGGCAAGTGGCCGCCGCGGGTGCATGTTCCGCCGCGCGGCCCGAATTGCGGAGGGCTCCGGGCGCGCATCCGGACCGGAAAAACCCGCAGCGGCGACCGCGATGCGCGTCGTTCCGCGTGCAACACCCTCTGAATACATGATTAACCGCGTTGAGCCGGCCGAACGGCTCTGCTAGCAACGGACCCAAGGCCCGGCATGAGATCGGGTTGCCCTGGAGGAGTACGGCGCCCGTGAACACAGTGACCACCTGGAATCAGGTCTACGACCCCTTCGGGAACGCCTGGCTCTCGACCCTGGCGGCCTCGCTGCCCGTCATCGCCCTGCTGGGCATGATCGCGAGCGGCAAGGTGCAGGCCCATATCGCGGCCGTGCTCTCCCTCGTGCTGGCCTTCTGCGTCGCCGTCTTCCTGTTCGGCATGCCGGCCGACCTCGCCACCCGCGCCTCCGCCTACGGCGTGGCGCTCGGCCTGTTCCCCATCGGCTGGATCATCCTGAACGTCATCTTCCTCTACCGCCTGACGGTGGAGAAGGGCTGGTTCGGCACCCTGCAGCAATCGGTGGCGGGCATCACCACCGACCGGCGCATCCAGCTCCTGCTGGTGGCCTTCGCCTTCGGCGCCTTCTTCGAGGGCGCGGGCGGCTTCGGCACCCCGGTGGCGGTGACGGGCGCGATCCTGATCGGCCTCGGCTTCTCGCCGCTGGCGGCCTCCGGCCTCTCGCTCATCGCCAACACCGCGCCGGTGGCCTACGGCGCCCTCGGCGCGCCCATCCAGGGCCTCGCCTCGGTGACGGGCTACGATCCCTACATCCTCGGCGCGATGATCGGCCGGCAGCTGCCGTTCTTCTCGATCCTCGTGCCGTTCTGGCTGATCTGGGTCTTCGCGGGCTTCCGCGGCATGATCAAGATCTGGCCGCCGATCCTGGTCTGCGGCGGCTCCTTCGCGGTGGCCCAGTTCCTGATCTCGAACTACGTCAACCCCTGGATCGTCGACATCGGCGCCTCGCTGATCTCGATGGGCGCCCTGGTGGCCTTCCTCAAGGTCTGGCAGCCCAAGGAGATCTGGACCTCCCCGGCCCTGCGCGGCAACGACCCCTCGATCGGCTACGTCAACGGCGGCCGTCCGGTCTCGCTCGGCGCGGCCGTGCCCGGCGACCTGCCGAAGGTGGATCTCGGTGGCCGCACCGCCACCTCGCGCGAGATCCTGATGGCCTGGGTCCCGTGGATCATCCTCTCGGTGATCGTGGCGATCTGGGGCACCGGCTGGTTCAAGGGCCTCGTCAACCCGCTCTTCACCTGGAAGTACGAGGTGCCGGGCCTGCACAACGTGATCATGAAGGTGCCGCCGGTGGTGGCGAAGGCCCACCCGGAAGCCGCCGTCTTCTCCTTTACGTACATGTCCTACACCGGCACCGGCGTGCTCTTCGCGGCGCTCATCTCCGGCCTGATCATGCGCTTCTCCCCGCTGCGCCTGATCACCGCCTATTTCGAGACGATCTGGGTGCTGCGCTACTCGCTCATCACCATCGCGGCGATGCTCGCCCTCGGCGTGCTCACCCGCTACGCCGGCGTCGACGCCACCCTCGGCCTCGCCTTCGCCGGCACGGGCATCCTCTACCCGTTCTTCGGCACGCTGCTGGGCTGGCTCGGCGTCGCGCTCACGGGGTCGGACACGGCCTCCAACGTGCTCTTCGGCGGTCTCCAGAAGATCACCTCCGAGCAGCTCGGCCTGTCGGGCATCCTCATGGCCTCGGCGAACTCGTCGGGCGGCGTGATGGGCAAGATGATCGACGCCCAGTCGATCGTCGTCGCCTCCACCGCCACCGGCTATTTCGGCCAGGAGGGCAAGATCCTGCGCTTCGTGTTCTGGCACTCGATCGTGCTGGCCTGCCTCGTGGGCGGCCTCGTGATGCTGCAGGCCTACGTGCACCCGTTCAGCGCGATGGTGATCCACCCATAGGATCCCCGTCGAACCGACCTGCCGACGCCAGAGCCCGCCCCGGATCGCCCGGGGCGGGCTTTTTTGTGCCCGAGACCTTGCCGAGACCTTGCCCGAGAGCCTGCCCACACCCTGCCCGTCATCTGGCCGGCGCACGCAGCGTCTTGTGCCGCGGGCCGCTTGAGGCCAAGTGCAGGGGATGTTCTTCCGCAAGCTCGCCGCGCGCTACAGCCTCGCGAACCTCAAGCCGGTCGAGACCGCGCGGCTGCGCCTCGCGCCGCTGGGGCCGTCCGACGCCGAGGCCCTGCGCGCCCTGACCGACGACCCGGCCATCACCGGGGCGGTCGACTTCCTGCCCACGCCCTTCACCCTGAAGCATGCGCGCCAGCTCATCGGCCCGGCCAAGGTGACGAAGGACTGCTTCCTCGGCGCCTGGCTGCGGGCGGACGGGGCGCTCGCGGCGGTGATCGGCCTGCACCTGCGCGGCGACCACGCCGCCGAGGTCGGCTACTGGGTCGGCGGGGCGGCGCGGGGGCAGGGGCTCGGCACCGAGGCGGTCACCGCCGCGCTCGGCCTGCTGCGCGCGCGCTTCCCCCATCGCGTCATCATCGCGCAGTGCCGCCCCGAGAACGCCGCCTCGGTCGGCCTCCTGCGCAAGGTCGGGTTTCGCGATACCGGCGACGCGGGCCAGCTGCCCGGACGCCGGATCTTCACGGTCTCGCAGGCGTGACCCGGGCCGCGGCGCCCAGCCCCGGCGCGCGGGCGCGCTGCCGGTAGATCAGCACCGTGGCGAGGAGGCCGCAGGCCCCGCCGAAGGCCATCCAGAGGCCGGGGGCCGCCTTGTTGGCGGTGGCCGCGATGAGCGAGGTCGAGATCAGCGGCGTCATCCCGCCGAAGAGGGCGGTCGCCAGGGAATAGGCCAGGGAGAACCCGGCCGTGCGCACCTCCGGCGGCACGATCTCGGTGAGCGCCACCACCATGGCACCGTTGTAGCTGCCGTACAGGAAGGACAGCCACAGCAGCACCGCCAGCATGGTCTCGAAGCTCGGATGCGCCACGAGCCAGGCCAGGGCCGGATAGGCGGTGACGAGGGTCAGGCCCGAGAACAGCAGCAGGATCGGGCGCCGGCCGATCCGGTCGGAGAGCGCCCCCATCACGGGGAGCCAGAACAGGTTCGACACCGCGACGCAGAAGGTGACGATCAGGCTGTCGGTGTCCGAGAGCTTGAGGACGTTTTTGCCGAAGGTCGGGGTGTAGACCGTGATGGCGTAGAACGCGATCGTGGTCATCGCCACCATCAGCATCCCGAGCCCGACGATCCGCCAGTTCCGCCCCAGGGTGCGCAGCACCGCGCCCACCGGCGGGTGGACCTTGCGGGCCTGGAAGGCCGGGGTCTCCTGCAGCGAGCGCCGGATGTAGAACAGGAACGGCACCAGGAGGCAGCCGATCAGGAAGGGGATGCGCCAGCCCCAGGCGCCCATCTCGGCCGGCGACAGCAGGCGGTTGAGGGCGTAGCCGATGGCCGCCGCCGCCATGATCGCCACCTGCTGGCTGCCCGACTGCCAGGCGACGTAGAAGCCCTGGCGGCCCGGGGGCGCCAGCTCGGCGAGGTAGACCGAGACGCCGCCGAGCTCGACTCCGGCGGAGAAGCCCTGGAGCAGGCGGCCGACCAGCACCAGGGCGGGCGCCAGGAGGCCGAGGGTGGCGTAGTCGGGGACCAGGGCGATCAGGATCGTCCCGGCGGCCATGATCGCCAGGGTGACGATGAGTCCCTTCCGGCGGCCGACCCGGTCCACGTAGGCCCCGAGCAGCACCGCCCCGAGGGGGCGCATGAGGAAGCCGGCCCCGAAGGTCATGAAGGTCAGCATCAGCGAGGCAAACTCGCTCTCGCTGGGGAAGAACGCCTTGGCGATGTAGGAGGCGTAGAATCCGAACGCGAAGAAGTCGAACATCTCCAGGAAGTTGCCGCTCGTCACCCGCAGGACGGCGGCGGCCCGGGAGCCGCCCTGGTCGTGGTCGGTATGGCCCGCCATCGGAGTTCCTCACCTGATACGTTCGGCCCTGGGCCCTTCATCCCAGGGTGATCGTATTTTTCCGTTGAGGCTAGGGGGAGAGGGAGGAGGCGGTGCCCCTGCGGGCGGCGTGTTCGGAACGCCGCAGTCGGCCACCTACTCGGCCGCGATCTGCGCCGGGCCGTGGCCGAGCCAGGCCGCGAGGTCGGCCCGGGCCCGGTCGGTGAGGGCCTTCTTCTTGGCCACCGCCTTCTCGGGCCCCTTCAGGCGCTTGCCGCCCTCGCCCTTGGGGGCGTGGTCGAGGGGCGGGAACAGGCCGAAATTCACGTTCATCGGCTGGAACGAGCGCGGGACGCCGGCCTCCTCGGCCGCGATGTGGCCGCCGGTGATGTGGCCGATCAGGGCCCCCAGCGCCGTGGTGGCGGGCAGGGGCTCGAGCGACGCCCCGCGGGCCTCGGCCACCGCGAAGCGGCCGGCCATCAGGCCGATGGCGGCGCTCTCCACGTAGCCCTCGCAGCCGGTGATCTGGCCGGCGAAGCGCAAGGAGGGCCGCGCCTTCAGGCGCAGGGTCGCGTCGAGGAGGCGGGGGCTGTCGAGATAGGTGTTGCGGTGAAGGCCGCCGAGGCGGGCGAACTCGGCGTTCTCCAGGCCCGGGATCGTGCGGAACACCCGGACCTGCTCGGAATAGGTCAGCTTCGTCTGGAACCCGACCATGTTGTAGAGGGTGCCGAGCGCATTGTCCTGGCGCAGCTGGACGATCGCGCAGGCCTTCACGGTGGGGTCGTGCGGGTTGGTGAGGCCCACCGGCTTCATCGGCCCGTGGCGCAGGGTCTCGGGGCCGCGCTCGGCCATGACCTCGATCGGCAGGCAGCCGTCGAAGTAGGGCGTCGAGGCCTCCCACTCCTTGAACCCGATCTTGTCCCCCTCGACGAGCGCCTGGATGAACCGGTCGTACTGCGCGCGATCCATGGGGCAGTTGATGTAGTCCGCCCCCGTGCCGCCGGGCCCGACCTTGTCGTAGCGCGACTGGAACCAGGCCTTGCCCATGTCGATGGAATCGCGATGCACGATCGGCGCGATCGCGTCGAAGAAGGCCAGCGACTCGGCTCCGGTCAGCGCGCGGATGCCCTCCGCCAGGGACGGCGCCGTGAGGGGCCCCGTGGCGATGATGGTCCGGCCCCAGGATTCGGGCGGCAGGCCCTGGACCTCTTCCCGCGCGATGCGGATGCGCGGATGGGCCTCGAGCGCGGCGGTCACGGCCTTGGCGAAGCCCTCGCGGTCGACCGCCAGCGCCCCGCCGGCAGGCACCTGGTGCGCGTCGGCCGCGCGCAGGATCAGCGACCCGAGGGTGCGCATCTCCTGGTGCAGCAGGCCGACGGCGTTGCCGTTGGCGTCGTCCGAGCGGAACGAGTTCGAGCAGACCAGCTCGGCGAAGTCGCCCCCGTGATGGGCCTCGGTGCCGCGCACCGGACGCATCTCGTGGAGCACCACGTCGTGGCCGCTCTCGGCGATCTGCCAGGCGGCTTCCGACCCGGCGAGGCCGCCGCCGACGATATGGAGGGAGTTGTCCGTCATCGGCACGGGATAAACCCGCCGGGGGCTCGGATCAATGGAGGCCCCGATCCGGGATTTCTTGCCGATCCGGGAATCCTGGCCGATCCGAGAATCCTGGCCGATCCGGGAAGCCCCGGATCAGTGGAGCTGGGGCGAGACCAGGAAGCGCTCCCGGTCCGAGGAGGTCACCGAGAGCTTGAGGGGCTTGCCGTCGCGCTGGATCGTCAGGGGCACCCGCACGCCGGCCTCCCCGAGGGCCCAGACCTGCCGGAAGAAGCCGGCCAGATCGGCGACGGGCTCGCCCGCCACCGCCACGATGACGTCGCCCGGGCGCAGGTCCGCCGCCTCGGCGGGACCGTCGTCGGCGAGCCCCATCACGACCACGGCCTCCTCGCCGTCGCTGGCATAGAGGCCGAGCCAGGGCCGCACCGGCCGGTCGACCCGCCCGCGGGCGGTGAGGTCGTCGAGGATCGGGATCAGGAGGTCGATCGGCACGATCATGTTGATGGTCTTGGGCCCGGCGGTGCCGCCCTGCTGCAGCTGCAGCGAGCCGATGCCCAGGAGGGCCCCGTCCGGCCCGATCAGCGCCGCCCCGCCCCAGTGCGGGTGCGAGGGTGCGGTGAACAGGGCCTCGTCGAGAACGTATTCCCAGTAGCCGGCGAATTCCTGGCGGGCGACGATCTCGACGGCGAGGCTGCGCGCCCGGCCGCCGACCCCGGCCATCACCGCCCGGTCGCCGATGCGCACCGGGGCGGAGCGCCCGAGCTTCAGCGGCTTCAGCCGGAGGTCGCCCAGGGCCTGGACGAGGCCGAAGCCGGTGACCGCGTCGAAGCCGACCACGTGTCCGGGCACGGAGCGCCCGTCATGGGTGGTGAGCCAGACGGATTCCGCCTCGGTCACGAGGTAGCCGATGGTGAGGACGAGGCCGTCCTCACCGATGACGACGCCGTTGCCGGCCCGCTCGGTGCCCAGGGTCTCGGCCGTGAAGGCCTCCGGCGGCACCCGTGTCGAGAGCGCCACCACGGCGGTGAGCGCCTGCTCGAGGTCGTAGCCGTAATCGGCGGCCTTGGGCTGGGCGGATGCGGGGATCTTCCAGTCTCCGGGCGAGGCCATGGGCGCGTCTTTCCTGCCGTCGTGTCGCGTCGTTGAGACGGGAGATAGGTCGTCGGCTCGGATTCCGACAGTCTCGGGCCGTCGAGACCCGCGCGTCGCGCCGCGATCCCGCCCCCGCTCAGGGGGCGGCGCGCAGCACCTTGCCGGGATTGAGCAGGCCCTGCGGGTCGAGGGCGCCCTTGATCCGGCGGGCGAGGGCCATCTCCTCCGGCCGGCGGTGGCGGACGAGCTCGTCGACCCGGTACTGGCCGATGCCGTGCTCGGCCGAGATGCTGCCGCCGAACCGCGCCACCGCGTCGTGGACGATGCGGTTGATGGCGTCCGATCCGTGCTCGGGGCCGATGAGGACGTTGTAGTGGATGTTGCCGTCGCCCATGTGGCCGAAGATGTTCGGCCGGGTGCCCGGCGCGCCCGCGGCCAGGGCCTCGCCCGCCGCCGCCAGGAAGTCCGGAATCGCCGGGATCGGCACCGAGACGTCGTGCTTGACGCTCTTGCCGGCCCGGGCTTCGGCCTCGGTGATGTGCTCGCGCAGGGCCCAGAGGGCGGCCGCCTGCTGGCCCGATTCGGCGAGCACGCCGTCGACGGCGTCGCCCCGCTCCAGGGCCTCGCCGAGCAGGCTCTCCACCGCCTCGCGCAGGCCCCCGAGGCTCGAGCCCGCCTCCATCAGCACGGTCCAGCCGGCGGCGGCGATCGGGCTGGCGAGACCGGCCTGCTCGGCCACCAGGGCAAGGGACTCGCCCGCGATCAGCTCGAAGGCCTGGATGGTGTCGCCGAGGGCGTCCTGGGCCGCCCGGAGCAGGCGCAGGGCCGCCGCCGGATCGGGCACCGCCAGGAGCGCCGTGGCGGTGTGGCGCGGGCGCGGCACCAGGCGCAGGATGGCGGCGGTGACGATGCCCAGCGTGCCCTCGCTGCCGATGAAGAGCTGCTTCCAGTCGTAGCCCGCATTGTCCTTGCGCAGGGCGCGCAGGCCGTCGACCACGGTCCCGTCCGCGAGCACCACCTCGAGGCCGAGGACGAGGTTGCGGGTCATGCCGTAGCGCAGGACGTTGAGGCCGCCCGCATTGGTGGCGATGATGCCCCCGAGCATGGCCGAACCCTCCGCCGCCAGGCTGACGGGGAGGAGGCGGCCTTCCGCCTCCGCCGCATCCTGCGCCACCTTGAGGATGCAGCCGGCCTCCGCCTCCAGGGTCAGCCCGAGGGGGTCGACCCGGCGGATCGCGTTCATGCGGGCGAGCGACAGCACCACCTGGCCCCCGGAGGCGTCCGGCGTTGCGCCCCCCGCAAGGCCGGTATGTCCCCCCTGGGGCACCACCGCGACGCCGGCGGCGTGGCAGGCCGCCATCACGGCCGCGACCTCGGCGGTGCCGGTCGGGCGCGCCACCGCCGCGGGGCGGCCCGGAAACAGGCGGCGCCAATCCACCGCGTAGGGCGCGAGGTCGTCCGCGCCCGTGAGCAGGCCGCCCCGGCCGAGGCGGGCCTCCAGCCGGCCGAGGAGGTCGGCCTGTGCGCGCGTCTGGCTCATCGGAGGACTCCTCGTGCTGGCGGGCCGGACCGCCCGGAAAACGGGTTGCCCCGGCATTCCGGCGCCGGCCCGCCGGGTCAAGGGGGCGGCCTGACAATCACCCCCGATGTTCAAGGGCGGGCCTTGACCGGACCCGTGAACTGGCCTCTCACACGGCCCATTCGGGCGCTGGCGTCACGGTCCCGACCGCGTCGCGCGGCCTTCGGGTCCGGCGCCCCATCCGCCCGCCACGGGCGCGAGATCCGAGAAGAACACGACCATGGCCGAAAGACTCTCCTTCCCGAAGGACAAGATCCGCGTCCTGCTGCTCGAAGGCATCAACGACAGTGCCGCCGAGCTGTTCGCCGCCGCCGGCTACACCAACGTCGTGCGCGTGGCCAAGGCCCTGGACCGGGAGGCCCTGCACGAGGCCCTGAAGGGCACGCACATCCTCGGCATCCGCTCGCGCACCCAGCTCGACGCGGCGGCCCTGGCCCACGGCGAGCGCCTGCTGGCGGTGGGCTGCTTCTCGGTGGGCACCAACCAGGTCGATCTCGAGGCCGCCCGCCACCGCGGCATCCCGGTCTTCAACGCGCCCTACTCGAACACCCGCTCGGTGGCCGAGCTCGTCATCGGCGAGATCGTGATGCTGCTGCGCCGGATCGTGCCGCGCTCGGTGGGGGCCCATGCGGGCGCCTGGGACAAGTCGGCCACCGGCTCGCAGGAGGTGCGCGGCAAGACGCTGGGCATCGTGGGCTACGGCAATATCGGCTCGCAGCTCTCGACGCTGGCCGAGGCGATGGGCATGCGGGTGGTGTTCTACGACCAGACCGACAAGCTGCGCCACGGCAACACCGAGCCCACCGACAGCCTGGAGACCCTGCTCGCCCAGAGCGACGTGGTCTCCCTCCACGTGCCGGAGACGCCCGAGACCCACAACATGATCGGCGCGGCCGAGATCCGGGCGATGAAGCCCGGCGCCTTCCTGATCAACAACGCCCGCGGCACCGTGGTCGACCTCGACGCCCTGGCCGGGGCCCTGCGCGACGGCCACCTGCGGGGCGCCGCCGTCGACGTGTTCCCGGTGGAGCCCGGCTCGAACCAGGAGCGCTTCGTCAGCCCGCTCCAGGGCCTGCCCAACGTGATCCTGACGCCGCATATCGGCGGCTCGACGGAGGAGGCGCAGGAGCGCATCGGCTCCGAGGTGGCGCGCAAGCTCGTCGATTACTCCGACATCGGCTCGACCGTCGGCACCGTGAACTTCCCGCAGGTGCAGCTGCCCGCCCGTCCCACCGGCACCCGCCTGATCCACGTCCAGCGCAACATCCCGGGCATGTTGGGGCGCCTCAACGACACCTTCGCCCGGCGCGGGGTGAACATCGCGGCGCAGTTCTACCAGACCGACGGCGAGGTCGGTTACGTGGTGGTGGAGACCGACGTCACCGATGCGGATGCCGAGAGCCTGCTCGAGGAGATCCGGGCCCTCGACGGCACCATCCGCGCCCGCCTGCTCTACGAGCGTCGCTGACGGGCCCGCACAGTGGCGCACCGGCGCCGCCTCGGTTAACCTGTGTTGAGACGCTCCCGCCCGACGGACCGTCGCCGGACCGACCCCGCGCGCGCCGGATACAGAGGAAGCCCAGCCGTTGCGTGCCAGTCCCCTGCGTGACGGTTCCCTGCATGATGGTCCCCGGGCGGACGATCCGGCGCGTGGCGATGCGATCCTGGCGGATCTGATCGCCCGGATCGCCCGGCGCGACGAGGCCGCCCTGCGCACCCTCTATGATCGGACGGCCCCGAAACTTCTCGGCGTCGTCCTCCGTATCCAGTCCGATCGCGGCATGGCCGAGGACGTGCTGCAGGACGTGTTCCTGCGCATCTGGCAGAAGGCCGCCTCCTACAGCCCGGCGGCCGGACGGCCGCTGGCCTGGCTCTGCACCATCGCCCGCAACCGGGCGATCGACGGGGTGCGGCGGCGGAGCGAGACGCAGGGGCCGGTGACCGAGGACGGGGAGGATTGGGTGGAGCGGCTGGCCGACCCCCACGACAGCGAGGGCACGATCCTCGGGCGCAACGCGCTCCAGGCCTGCCTCGGCCGGCTCGAGGCGCTGCACCGCGACTGCATCGTGCTGGCCTATTGCGAGGGCCAGTCCCGGGAGGATCTCGCCCTGCGCTACGACCGTCCCGTGAGCACCATCAAGACCTGGCTGCATCGCGGCCTCGCGACCCTGCGCGGCTGCCTGGACGGTGCCCCATGACCCCCGATCCGGAGGAGCGCGACCTGCGCCTGGCCGAGTACGTGCTGGGCACCCTGCCGCTGCCCGAGCGGGCGGCGGTGGATCTCGAACTCGCCGTGGACCCCGCCGCCCGGGCGGCGCGCGACGCCTGGGAGCGCCGCCTCGCGCCCCTCGCCCTCGGGGCGCCCGCGGTCGCGCCGGGGCCGGAGGTCTGGCCGGCGATCGCCCGGCAACTCGCGGCCGACGGTCCGCTTCCGGCCCCGTCGACGGCCGTCCACCCCGGAGGCGATCTCGGACCCGCCGCCAACGACGACCGCATCGGCGCCCTGCAGGGGGCCCTGCGGCGCTGGCGCCTGACCGCCGGCGCCGCGGCCGCCCTGGCGGCGGGGCTCGCCCTGGTCATCGCTCTCGGCGGACCGCGTCCCGGCACGGGGCCGGGCGAGGCCGACGGGCGCTACGTCGCGGTGGTCAGCAGCGGCGGCGAGGCGCCGGCGCTCCTCGTCAGCATCGACACCCGGGCCGGGACCGCACGGGTGCGCCCGGTGGGCGCGCAGGCCCCGGCGGGGCACAGCCTGGAGCTCTGGTACGTCGGCGCCGGCGCGGCCCCGAAGACCCTGGGTCTCGTCGGCTCCGACGCCAAGGTGCTGGACAAGTCGCTGGGCATGGCGCTGGGCAAGGAACTGGGCAAGGAACAGGGGTTGCCGGCCGAGGCCGGCACCTTCGCGGTCTCCGTCGAGCCGGCGGGCGGCTCGCCCACCGGCCAGCCGACCGGGCCGGTGGTCTATTCCGGCAAGCTGATCCGCGAATAGGCGTCGGCGGAGCGGGCCGCCGGCGTCCTCCGCCTCACCCCAGCAGCCGGTCGAGGGTGATCGGGATGTCGCGCACCCGCACGCCGGTGGCGTGCCAGACCGCGTTGGCGATGGCGCCGGCGGTGCCGGTGATGCCGATCTCGCCCACCCCCTTGATGCCCAGCGGGTTCACGTGCGGGTCGTGCTCCTCCACCAGGATCGCCTCCATCGCGGGCACGTCGGCATTCACCGGGATGTGGTACTCGGCCAGGTTCCCGTTCATCACCCGGCCCGAGCGCGGGTCGAGCACCGCGTGCTCGTGCAGGGCCAGGGACACGCCCCAGATCATGCCGCCGTAATACTGGCTGCGCACGAGCTGCGGGTTGATGATCCGCCCCGCCGCGAAGGCGCCGACGAGGCGCGTCACCCGGATCTGGCCGAGATCGGGATCGACCTTCACCTCCGCGTAGACCGCCCCGTGCGCGTGCATCGCGTAGGCCTTTCGCGTGGCCGGGTCGCCCGCACCCTGGCCCTTGGCCTCGACGGAGGTCCGGCCGGCGCGGGCCAGGATCTCGCCGAAGGCTTCGGAGCGGGCGGGGTCGTCCCGGCGGGCGAGGCGCCCGTCCGCGGCGGTGACGCCGGCATTCCCGGCGCCGTACAGGGGTGAGGCCCGGTCGTTGACGGCGAGGTCCGCCAGGGCGGCGATGGCCGCCCGGGCGGCGTTGTCCACGGCCGTGCCGCTGGTGGCGGTGCCGGTGGAGCCGCCGGCCAGGCCGCCGTTCGGCAGGTTCGAATCGCCGATGCGCAGCTCGACCTGGGTGATCGGGAGGCCGAGCCCGTCGGCGCCGATCTGCGCCAGCACCGTCCAGGCGCCCTGGCCCATGTCGTGGGCGGCGGTCTCGATCAGCGCGGTGCCGTCGGCCCGGATCGTGGCGCGGGCCTCGCCCTGCATCATCCCGGCCGGGTAGGTGGCGGTGCCGAGGCCCCAGCCGACGAGGAGCCCGTCGGCGTCGCGCATCTGGCGCGGTTGCCGCGGGCGGGAGGCCCAGCCGAAGCGTGTCGCCCCTTGCGCGTAGCATTCGCGCAGGGCCTTCGAGGAGAAGGGCCGGTGGGTGATCGGCTCGACCTCCGCGTAGTTGCGCAGGCGGATCTCCAGGGGATCGAGGTCGAGTTCCAGGGCCAGCTCGTCGAGGGCACTCTCCACCGCGACGCTGCCCGAGGCCTCGCCGGGGGCCCGCATGAAGATCGGGGTGCCGATATCGGCCCGGGAGACCGCGTGCGTCGTGGCGATCGCCCCCGCCGCGTAGAGGTGGCGCGAGAGGATGCCGGAGGGCTCGACGAAGTCGTCGTGCCGGCTCGTCAGGGTCAGGGTGTGGTGGTCGAGGGCCGTGAGGGTGCCGTCCCGGGCGGCGCCGAGCTTCAGGGTCTGGCGCGTGGCGGCGCGATGGCCGACCGGGCCGAACATCTGCTCGCGTCGGGTCACCAGCTTGACCGGGCGCCCCACGAGCTTCGCCGCCATGATCCCGAGGATCTGCGGGGCGGCGATGAAGCCCTTCGAGCCGAAGCCGCCGCCGAGATAGTGGCAGACCACGTGGATGTTCTCGGGGGGAATGCCGAACAGGCCGGCGAGCCGGCCCTTGGCGATCCAGAGGGCCTGGGTCGGCGTGTAGAGGGTCAGGCGGTCGCCGTCCCACGCGGCCACGCTGGCATGGGGCTCCAGGGCGTTGTGGTACTGCGCCGCCGTGTCGTAGGTCGCCTCGATCCGGGTCTCGGCGGCCGCCATGCCGGCGGCGAGGTCGCCCGAACCTTCGTCGGTGGCCGAGCCGGCCCCGATGGTCTCGGGGCGGAAGACCTCCCCGGCCCCCAGGGCGACGCTGACGCGCTCGGATTCGTAGCGGGGCGCCAGCAGGGCCGCGCCCTCGGTGGCGGCCTCCAGGGTCTCGGCGATGACCACCGCGATCGGCTGGTTGGCGTAGCGCACGCCGTCGTTCTGCAGGAGGTCGAGGCGGAAGGCGAACGGATGGTCCTTCAGGTCCGGCGACTGGGCGAGCGCCGGGGCGTTCCGCGGCGTCATCACGGCGACGACGCCCGGATGGGCTTCCGCCGCCGCGACATCGAGATGGGCGACCCGGCCGCGGGCGACCGAACTCACCGCCATCACGGCGTGGAGCAGGCCTTCGGGCTTGACATCCGCGCTGTAGCGGGCCGCCCCGGTGATCTTGGCGTGGCCGTCGCGCCGGGTGAGCGGCTGGCCGATGGAGGCGCCGTGGCGCTGACGCTCAGGCATGCACGGGGGCTCCGGCGAGAGGGCTGGGGGCGGAAGGATTGGGAGCGGACGGGTTCGGAGCAAAGGGGCTGGCCGGCAGCGCGGGGACGCGGTCCGGGGTGCCGGCGGCCGCGAGGGTGAGCGCGCGGACCACGATGCGGCGGGCGAGCTCGATCTTGTAGGCGTTGTCGCCCGAGGGCCTGGCGTCCGCCAGCGCCGCCTCGGCCGCCGCGGCGAAGGTCTCGGGCGTGGGGGCGGCCCCGGCCAGCAGGTCCTCCGCCGCCCGGGCGCGCCAGGGCTTCAGGGCGACGCTGCCGAGGGCGATGCGGGCCTGCCCGATCCGGTCGCCGTCCATCCGCAATCCGACCGCCGCCGACACCACCGCGAAGGCGTAGGAGGTGCGCTCGCGGACCTTGAGGTAGCGGCTGTGCCCGGCGAAGGCCTCCGCCTCGGGGGGCAGGGTGACGGCGACGACGAGGTCGCCGGGTTCCAGCACGGTCTCGCGCTCCGGCGTGTCGCCGGGCAGGCGGTGGAACGCCTCCAGGGGCACGGAGCGGGGGCCGCCGGGGCCCGCGATCTCGACGCTGGCGTCGAGGGCGGCGAGGGGCACGCAGAAGTCGGACGGGTGGGTGGCGATGCAGTGCTCGCTCCAGCCGAGCACCGCGTGGCTCCGGGTGACGCCGCCGAGCGCCGCGCAGCCGGCGCCGGGGTCGCGCTTGTTGCAGGCGCTGGCGGTGTCGTAGAAATACGGGCAGCGGGTCCGCTGCAGCACGTTCCCGGCGGTGGTGGCGGCGTTGCGCAGCTGGCCGGAGGCGCCCGAGAGCAGGGCTTCCGCCAGGGCCGGGTAGCGCTTGGCGATGACGGGATCGTGCGCCAGGGCCGCGTTGCGCACCAGCGCGCCGATCCGGGTCGACCCGTCCGTGCCGCGCTCGATGCGGTCGAGGCCGGGCAGGCGGGTGACGTCCACGAGGGTGTCGGGCCGGCTGATCCCGCCCTTCATCAGGTCGACGAGGTTGGTGCCCGCGGCGAGATAGGCCGCCCCGGGCCGGGCGGCGGCCGCCACCGCCTCGGCGACGCTCGTCGCGCGGATGTAGTCGAAGGCCTTCACGCTGCATCCTCCGCCAGCTGGCGGCCGGGCAGGACGTCCGGCCCCGTGAGCGCCGCATGGGCGGTGAGCACCGCCTCCGTGATGCCCGCATAGGCGCCGCAGCGGCAGAGATTCCCGCTCATGCCCTCGCGCACCCGCTCGGGGTCGCCCCCGGTCTGGCCCTCCTGGATCAGCCCGACCGCGCTGAGGATCTGGCCCGGGGTGCAGAAGCCGCACTGGAAGCCGTCATGCTCCAGGAAGGCGGCCTGGACCGGATGCAGGGCCTCGCCCACGGCGAGGCCCTCGATCGTGGTGATCGACGCCCCGTCGTGGCTGACGGCGAGCGCCAGGCAGGCATTCACCCGGACGCCGTCGAGTAGGATGGTGCAGGCGCCGCACTGGCCCCGGTCGCAGCCCTTCTTGGCCCCGGTGAGGTCGAGGCGCTCGCGCAGGAGGTCGAGGAGGGTGACGCGCGCATCCTCCAGGACGACGCTGCGGCGCGTGCCGTTCACGGTCAGCGTGATGGGAAAGCTCATGCCGGGCTGTCTCCGCCGTGGCTTGTCTGGAACCGGTCCAGATAGAACCGCGACGCTTCCCGACCAGGGGGCGCGTCAGCGCGCGGCTGCCGGCGCCTCCGCCTCCTTGCGCTTCAGGATGGCCTGCATCTGCGCGATCTCGGTGTCCTGCGCCTTGACGATGCGCTCGGCGAGCGCGCGGACCTCCGGGTCCTTCGAGTATTGCAGGGCGACCCGGGCCATGGCGATGGCGCCGGCGTGATGCGGGATCATGCCGGCGGCGAAGTCGCGGTCGACGTCGCCGGAATAGCGGATCTCCATGTCGCCGTGCATGCGCATGGCGGCGTCCTGGAACGCCTTGGTGGAGGGGGAGGCGGCCCCGGCCTTGGCCGGCGGCGTGTGCGTGTGGCCCGGCGTGCCGTGGCCGTGATCGTGCCCGTCGCCGGCGTGATGGGGGTCCTCCGCTGCCGGGGCGGCGCCCGCCAGCGCGAGGAACGCGAGGGCGGCGAGCAGGTGGGGCGCGGTTCTCATGGGGGGTCTCCGTTCGCGGAAGGTCAGGACGGGGCAGGATCCCAACAGGACAGGTTCAGAACAGGGCCGGAGCGGGTGCCCCGGCGGCCTGGTCCGGCGCGGGGGCGCCCGCGGCCGGCGTAGGGGCAGCGCCCTGCGCCGCCTGCAGGCGGGCGAAGGCGCCCCGGCCGAAGCGCAGGACGAGGACGGGGGTGAGCACCGCGTCGAGGAGGGTGGCGCTGAACAGGCCGCCGAAGATCGTCACCGCGACGGGGTGGAGGATCTCCTTGCCGGGCGCCGTGCCGTCGACGAGGAGCGGCACCAGGGCGATGCCGGCCGCGAGCGCCGTCATCAGCACCGGCACCAGCCGCTCGTTGCTGGCCCGCAGCACCAGGGCCGGTCCGAAGGGCAGACCCTCGGTCAGCCCGAGGTTGAGGATGTGGCTGATCTTCAGGATGCCGTTGCGGGCCACGATGCCGGTGAGCGTCACGAAGCCGATCATCGAGGCGACCGAGAGGGGAAGCCCGGCGACGAAGAGCGCCGCGACGCTGCCGATGAGGGCCAGCGGCACGTTGCCCATGACGATGAGGGCCAGCACGCCGGAGCGGTAGCGGCTCGCCAGCAGGGCGAAGACCAGGGCGAGGGAGACGAGGCTGAGGAGCCCGATGGTGCGGGTCGCCTCCCCCTGCGCCTGGAACGCGCCCTCCAGGCTCGCGGTGATGCCCTGGGGCAGGGGGGTCCGCGCCAGGGTCCCGGCGATGGCGGCGGCCACCGCCGAGCCGTCGGCGCCGGGCCGGGTGTTGGCCTGGACGACGAGGCGCCGCCGTCCGTTCTCGCGCAGGATCTGGTTGGGCCCGTCGCGCTCGGTGATGTCGGCCAGCGCGTGGGCCGGGACCCAGCCGGTGGGCGTCTCGATGAGGAGGTCGCGGAGCGCCGCCACCGAGCGGCCGGATTCGGGCAGGCGCAGGGTGACGTCGTAGCGGCGCAGGCCGTCCACCAGGGTCGAGACCACCCGGCCGTTGGCCAGGCGGCTCACCGCCTCGACCACGGCACCGGGGGCGATGCCGTAGAGGGCGGCGCGTCCGGAATCGACCCGGACCTCGAGCTGCGGGATCCGGACCTGCTTCTCGACGGACAGGTCGGCGATGCCGGGAATCGTCTCGAACGCGGCCGTGAGGGCTTCGGCCGTGCGGCGCAGGCCGTCGAGGTCCTCGCCGAACAGCTTGAGGGCGATCTCGGCCCGGACGCCCGAGAGCATGTGGTCGAGGCGGTGCGAGATGGGCTGGCCGACATTGAGCGAGACCGGCAGCACGCCGAGGCGCGCCCGCAGATCCGCCACGACGGTCTCGCGTGGCCGCCCGCCCGGCTTCATCGCGATCTCCAGGTCCGAGGAGTGCACGCCCTCGGCATGCTCGTCGAGCTCGGCGCGGCCGGTGCGGCGCCCGACCTGGGCCACCTCCGGGATGTCCAGCACCAGCCCCTCGGCGATGGCGCCGATCCGGCTCGATTCGGTGAGGGAGAGGCCGGGCATGAAGGCGAGGTTGACGGTGAACGAGCCCTCGTTGAAGGCCGGCAGGAAGGCCCGCGGCAGCGTGGTGGCGGCATAGGCCGCGGCACCGACGCCCAGGATGGCGGCCGCCATCGCGGCGCGCTGGTGGCCGAAGGCAAGCGCGACGAGGCGGCTGTTGCCGGCCTTGAGCCAACGGATCAGCCGGCCCTCCGGCGCCTCCAGGGTCTTCAGGCCGGGGAGCAGCCAGGAGGCGAGGGCGGGGGTCAGGGTGAGCGAGACGAGAAGGCTCGACAGGATCGCGATGATGTAGGCCTGCCCCAGGGGCGCGAAGAGCCGGCCCTCGATGCCCGACAGGGCGAAGAGCGGCACGAAGACCAGGCAGATGATCACCGTGGCGTAGACGATGCCGGAGCGGACCTCGTTGGAGGCCGCCACGATCACCGCGAAGGCCGAGCGGGGCGTCCCCCCATTCAGGTTCTCTTGCCGGTTCTCGCGCAGGCGCCGCAGGATGTTCTCGACATCCACCACCGCGTCGTCGACGAGCTCGCCGATGGCGATGGCGAGGCCGCCCAGGGTCATCGTGTTGATGGACAGCCCCAGGGCGGAGAAGATCGCCGCCGTGGCCAGGATCGAGACCGGGATCGCCGTGAGCGAGATCAGGGTGGTGCGCGCGTTCATCAGGAAGGCGAACAGCACCACCGCCACCACGGCGACGGCCTCGAGCAGCACCTGCGCCACGTTGTGCAGGGAGGTCTCGATGAAATCCGCCTGCCGGAACAGCACCTTGTCGGCCTTGATGCCGGGCGGCAGGCTGGGGCCGAGCTGGGCCAGCGCCTCTTCCACGGTCTTCGTCAGCCGCACCGTATCGACGCCCGGCTGCTTCTCCACGGAGACGATGACGGCGGGCTTGCCCATGTAGCCGCCATCGCCGCGCCGGGGCCGGGGCGCGAAATCCACCTCCGCCACCTGCCGCAGGTAGACCGGCCCGCTCGGGGTGCCCAGCACGAGGTTGCGCAGGTCGTTGAGGTCGATGGTCCGGCCGATGGCGCGGATCAGCACCTCGCGGGCCCCCGCATCGGTGAAGCCGCCGCCCGCATTGGTGCCGAAGCCCTCCAGGGCCTGGGTCAGGCTGGCATGGGTGACGCCGAGCGCCCGCATGGCGGCGGGGTTCGGCGCCACCCGGAACTGGCGCACCGCGCCGCCGATCGGGATGACCTGCGCCACCCCGGGGATCGCCAGCAGGCGCGGCCGGATGGTGAAGTCGGCAGTCTCGCGCAGGCTCATCGGACTCGCGGTCTCGGAGGTCACCGCCACCAGCAGGATGCCGCCCATGATCGACGAGACCGGCCCCATCTGGGGCATCACGCCGGCGGGGAGTTCCGAGCGGGCCAGCGCCAGGCGCTCGGCCACGAACTGGCGGGCGCGGAAGAGGTCGGCATCCCAGGCGAATTCCACGGTGACGATGGACAGGCCGATGCCCGAGACCGAGCGCACCCGGGTGACCCCGGGCAGGCCGTTCATCCGGGTCTCGATCGGGTAGCTGACGCGCTGCTCGACCTCCGGGGGGGCGAGCCCCTCGGCCTCCGTCATCACCGTGACGGTGGGGCGGTTGAGGTCCGGCAGCACGTCCACGGGCAGGCGCGTGAGGGCGAGGAGCCCGGTCAGCACCAGGGCGGCGGCCAGCGCCACCACGAGCAGGCGGTTGCGCAGGGACTGCGCGACGATGGTCTCGAACATCGGGCGGCCCTTCAGCGGATCTGGTCGAGGAGTTCGGCGCCCTGGACGACGACGCGGCGCCCGGCCGCGATCCCGTCCTCCACCAGCATCCGGTCGGCATCCAGCGGCGCCACCCGCACCGGGCGGCCCATGAAGCGCTCGGCGCTGACATGCTCGTAGACGAGGCTGCCGCCCTCCGCCCGCACCACGCCGGAGCGCGCCACCGGCAGGCCGGGGCGGGCCTGGCCGACGGGCGCCAGCACGGTGACGAACTGGCCGAGGCGCAGGCCCTGCCCGTCGCCCGCGATGGCGAACTGGACCGGCACCGCCTGGTTTCGGTCGGCGAGGCCCGTGCCGCGATAGGCGAGCTGCAGGGTGCCGCCGTCGCCCAGCCGCGCGGTGGCCCGGCTTCCCTCGGCCAGCGCCTCGAAGCTCAGGGCCTCGACCCAGAGCTTGGCGGGATCGACGATGCGGTAGACCACCGTGCCGGGGGCCGCCATGGCGCCCGCCACCGCGTTCGCCTCGGCGATGACCCCGTCGACGGGGGCGACGAGGGATTCGGGCGCGCGCCGGATGGCGTCGAGGGCGGCGCGGCGGTCCCGCAGGCCGCCGAGTTCCGAGCGGGCATCGTCGAGCTGGGTCTGCGCCACCGCGCCGGTGGTGGAGAGCCGCTCGAAGCGCCCGACACGGCGCTCCAGGATGGCGATCTGCTGGTCGAGCTCGCCCTGGCGCTGGCGCATGTCGGAGACGTCCACCGCCTGGACCGGCGGGGTCACGGTGGCGAGCACCTCGCCGCGCGCCACCCGGGTGCCGAGGCGGGGAAAGCCGCGCTCCGGCGGCGCCAGCCGGCCGCCCACGGAGGATTGCACCACCCCGCTGGCATTCGGGTCGGGAATGATCCGGCCCGGCAGCTCGACGCTGCGGGTGACGGACGCCTCGGCCGTCAGGCCGGTGCGCAGGACCAGCAGGCGCTGAAGCGACTTCGGCACGAAGACCGAGCCGTCGGGCAGGCGCCGCGCCCGCTCCATCAGGGTGCCGCCGGTGAGCGCCGCTGGGGTGACGGGCGGTGCCTTGGCCTCGTGCGCGTGGCCCTCGTGCGCCTGTGCCGCGCCGCCGAGGAGCAGGGCCAGCACCAGGGTCGCCCCGACCGCCAGGAGGCCGACGAGGGCGGAGCCCGCGCGCCGCCGGCGCGCCAGGGCGAACACCCCGAGCCCCAACAGGAAGCCGCCGGCCGCCAGGGCCGCGGGGTTCTGCCGGGCGAGGCGATCGGCCAGCCCCGTGGCGGTGGCCGCGGCGGCGCCCGGGGCCGACGGCGCGGCGGCCGGAGCGTCCGCCGGGGCGGGCAGGTGGAGGTCCAGGTCGAGTAGATCGGTGCGGCCCTCGGCGGAGACGCCGACGACGAAGTCGTGGTCGTCCCCGGTCGCGAGCCAGGGCGCCGCGAGGCGGTAGGTGCCGGGCGCGGTCTCGGCGGCCTTGCGCCGGCCCTCGGGCGTCATCACGGCGACGCTCGCCGCCGGGACGGGCGCGTTGGTGGCGACGGCATCGAGGTAGAGCACCAGATCGGTGCCCTGCACCACGGCGACGAGCTCGAAGCGCTCGGAGACGGCCTCCGCCCGCGGGGCGGTGGCGGCCGGAGCCGGTGGCGCTCCCGTGCCATCATCGTGGCCCTCATGGGCGAGGGCGGGCCCGGACAGGGCGGGGAGCGCGAGGGTGACGAGGACGGCGAGCGCGCGCAGGGCGGCCGCGGGGCAACGGAGCATGGACCGGGATTCTTTCGCCGAGGAGCACGGAACGGCGTCCCGGCCTCGCGCCTCCATCGGGAAGCGCGAAAGCCGGGACGCAGGGCAGCGTCAGGCGTTGAATCTGGGCGGTTCGGGGAGGGCTTCCGGAACGACGTCCGTCCGGGCCGGGAGGGCGCGCGCCAGGGCGCGGTCGCCGGACCGGCGCGGGCCGGCGGCGTCGTCGCTGTCCGGGGCGAGCCCGGCCCCGGTACAGCAGGCGTTCGGGCTGCGGCAGCCGGCATTGCAGCAGGTGCCGTCGCAGGCGCCGGTGCTCAGCGCCTGGGTCGGGGCGGCCGTCAGCACCACGATGGTGCGGATCGCGACCCGCGGCAGCAGGATCCGGTCTTCGCCGCCGAGCCGGGCTTCGCTGCCGGGCCGGGCCTCGGCCGAAACGGCGGGGGAGGGGGCGGTCGCCGCGACGCCCGCGGCGTGCGGATGGCCCGCATGGGCCGCGGCGCCGGACGGCATGAGGCCGACCGTGATCAGGACGATCACCGCCGCGAGCCAGAGTGCCATGTGCCGGACGCAAGTCATGTCGACGACGTGCATAGCACACCGCGCAGGGCGCCGACAGACCGGTTCGCGTGCCCGGCGTGCCCGGGCCTCCCCCGGCTCGGGCTAAGGGGCTGGGAACGCACGGGGTTTCTCGCGGCGCCGGTTCCCCTCCCCCGCCGCATGCTCTAAGCGGGCGACCCGGAGGCACCGCCTTGAGGCGGCAGCGGAGGACGGCGCGCGATGAGAACTCTCCTGGTGATCGGGATCGGCACCGGCAATCCCGAGCACATGACGATCCAGGCGATCCGCGCCCTCAACACCGCCGACGTGGTCTTCGCCCTCGACAAGGGCCGCGCGAAGGCCGACCTGGTCGACCTGCGCCGGGAGATCTGCAACCGCTACCTCACGGAGAAGCCCTACCGCTTCGTGGAGGCGCAGGATCCCGAGCGCGACCGCAATCCCGCCGATTACGGCGCCACCGTCGAGGCCTGGCACGCCGCGCGGGCGGCGCTCTACGCGGCGATGATCGCGCGCGAGCTCGGCCCGGAGGGCTGCGGCGCCATCCTGGTCTGGGGCGATCCCTCCCTCTACGACAGCACGCTGCGAATCATCGACCGCATCCGGGCCCGCGGAACCCTGGACCTCGCCGTCCGGGTGATCCCGGGCATCACCAGCGTCCAGGCGCTCGCGGCCGGCCACCGCATCCCCCTCAACCGCATCGGCGGGCCGATCACCATCACTACCGGCCGGCAGATCGCCGGCGGCCTGCCCGCGGGCAGCGACGCCACCGTGGTGATGCTCGACGGCCGGCCCCGCTTCGACCATCTCGACCCGGACCTGACCATCTACTGGGGCGCCTTCCTGGGGACCGCCGACGAGATCCTGGTCTCGGGCCGCCTCGGCGACGTCGCCGCGGAGATCGGCGCCGTCCGCGAGGCCGCCCGCGCCCGGCACGGCTGGATCATGGACACCTACCTCCTGCGCCCGCCCGAACAGGCCTGAGGCCGCCTGCGGCATCGTCGACCGGCGGCGGGAAGGATCGTCCGGGCTCCGGCCCGGCCGACAGGGGATCCTCCCCCGTTGCGGGCCGGACACATCAACACAAATCCCTTTTCTCCAAGTCTGCCGCGGCGCGTGACTGTCCCGGGACTGGCAGGGTGTTTGCGTGAGACTGTGCAGGGCCAATAATCGGCCGATCCTGCCACGACGATGACGGTCGCGGATCGGGATCGGGAGGGCTTGCGGATGGCAGCGCACGGGGTTCGGGCGGACAGGTTCGGCGGGCGGGGGCCCGCCCGGCAAGGCCCCGCACGGCAAGGGCGGGCGCGGCTGCTCTCTGCGCGGCTTGTCGCCGGTGCCACCTGCGCCGTCCTGGCGGCCGCCGGGGCGCTTCCCACCCTCGGCTCGGCCTACACCGCCCTGTCCCTGCGCCTGGAGGAGCGCTTCCACACGCAGGTGCCCGGGCCCCCGGCGCGCATCGCCCTGGGGCCGCAGGGGCGCGACATCCGGTTCGCCGGGGAGATCGGGGCGGGGACGGCCGCGCGCCTCGGCGCCCTGCTCGCCGCCCATCCGGAGGTGACCCGGATCCATCTCACCAGCGAGGGCGGCCTCGTGGAGGAGGCGACGGCGATCGGCGACCTCATCGCCGCCCGGGGCCTCGCCACCTTCGTGCCGGACTACTGCGTCTCCGCCTGCACCCTGGCCTTCGTGCGCGGCACCGGGCGCGCCCTCGTGACGAACGGCCGGCTCGGCTTCCATGCCCCCTACGATCCGGGCCTGTTCGGACAGGTGGTGCAGGCCGACGCCTCGGCCGAGCGGGCGGCCTACGTGGCCGCCGGCGTCGACCCCGCCTTCGTCGCCGAGGCCCTCGCCGTGGCCTCCGACAGCCTGTGGATCCCCGAGCCCGCCCGCCTGATCCAGGCGCGGGTCGCCACCGAGCTGGTCGACACCGACCGCTTCCCCGATTCCACCCTCGACGACGATCCGAGTTCCGCCGGTGCCCGGGCGGCGATCCTGCGCGCCCTGCCGCTTCTCGGAGCCCTCGCGGGGCGGGGGGACGTGCTCGACGCGCTCGCGGCCGCCTATCTCGACGGCTACCGGGCCGGCCTGCCCGAGGGCGCGGCCCTCGACCGCCTGCGGGCCGGGGCCGAGCGCGCCATCGCCCGCATCCTGCGCGACGCCGACGACGCCTCCTGGGTCGCGACCGGCCGCGTCCTCCTGCGGGCGATGCGGGGCGCCGATCCGCAGGCCTGCCTCACCATCGGCGGGGAGGGCAACCTCCTGGCGGCGCAGGACGTCCTGGCCGACGACGCGGCGGCGACCGTGCTGGCCCGGGCGGCCGGGCAGGGGGCTCGCGCAGGGATGGCCGCGCCCGCGCCATCGGTCCGCCTCGCCCGGGACTGCGCCGGCTTGATCGCGGCCTACGCCGATGCCCTGGCGCGGCCCGGGGCCGGGCCGGTCCTGCGGGGGCTCGCGAACCGCCGGGTCCCGCCGACGCGGGAGGCCACGGCGCTGCCCCGCTGATCGGGCTCTTCGTGTTTTCCGGGCTCTTCGTGTTCTCCGGACCCCTCGTGTTTTCCGGATCCTTCGCTTCTTTCTCGGACCCTTGGCGTCAGTGCCGCTGGCCGTCCGGGCTGTCCCGGAGGTGGCGGGCGAGTTCATGGCCGATCTCCACCATCAGGCGATCGAGGAGCCGCGACAGGCCGGGCCGGGCGAGAGCGTCGGCCAGGCCCCGCAGGGCGATGGCGTGTTCGGCCATCCGGTTCACCGCATGCTGGTCCCGGGGCCCGTCCGCGCGGTCCTCGCTGAGGTCGAGGACGAGGCCGCGCGCCCGCGCCGGGTTCCCCGCGGCGTCGGGCTCGATGCGCCCGCGCAGGTCCAGCCGGCGCGGCCCGCGGGTGCGGAAGGCGACCGCGAAGGCGCCGCCCCGGGCGATCGCCGCCTGGAGGGCATTGTCGACCCGCGCGCGGTCCTCGTCGTGGATGCGGGAGAGGAAGCGCGCCAGCGGCACGCCCCGAACGCCCGCATCCGGCGACCAGCCGAGGGCCCGGGCGACCGGTGCCGAGACCACGAGGCGGTCCGTCCAGATCTCGTGCACCCAGGCGCCGACCACGCCCGAGGCGGCGAGGGCCGCCGGCAGGCCGCCGGGGATATCAGCCTCCGTCTCCGGTGGCGGGGATCGCATCATGGGCCTCCTCACCGGCAGGACCGAATCCACTGAAACGACCTGAGGTTGCCACGTCGGCCATACGCAGGGCTCGGCGTACGGCCACCGTAGAGCGGAAGCGCGGTGGCGAAAAGGGCCCGAGCGAAGTCATGGTGAAATTAGCAACCTGAGATTGCCTATCGAAAGTCCGTCCTCGCGCCGGGGCTTAACCGTTGGTTAACCATGATCGGCGACATCCGGGATCGCAGCATCCTTGGGTCACAGGACGGAAGGCCCCCGCCCCGTCCACCGGCGATCCAGACTGCCGGATCCGTCCGCCCCCACCGTCACCCGAACTCGTCGACGCTCGCGAAGGGATGCCAGGATGAAAGCCATCACGTTCGTCACCCAGAAGGGGGGCAGCGGCAAGAGCACGCTCTGCATCTCCCTGGCGGTCGCCGCCCAGGAGCGCGGCCTCTCGGTCTGCATCCTCGAGATGGACCGTCAGGCCACGATCAGCGACTGGCTCGACCATCGCACCGCCGAGGGCCCGGAAGTGGCGCAGATCGACGCGACGCAGATCGAGGGCGTGATGGCCCAGCTGCGCGAGTCCGCCTACGACTACGTCTTCATCGACACCCCCGGCGTCGATTCCGCCGGCACCCTCTCGGCGATCCGCGCGGCCGATCTCTGCATCATCCCGTGCCGCCCGACCCCGGCGGATCTGCGCGCCTTCAAGCCGACCCTGGCGGCGATCTACCGGCTCGAGAAGAAGTTCGCCTTCGTGCTGAACCAGACCCCGCCTCGCTCCTACCGCATCCGCGATGCCGCCGACGGCCTCGCCGTGCTCGGCATCCTGCCGGACGTGAACATCGTCGCCCGCACCGACCACCAGGACGCCATCGGCGTCGGCCAGGGCGTCACCGAGTTCAATCCGAAGGGCCAGGCCGCCTTCGAGGTGCGCAAGCTCTGGAGCTGGATCGAGAAGCGCATGCAGGTGAGCAAGCATGCCAAAGCCGCCTAAGCTGAGTCTCGCCTCCATCGTTGCCGCCTCGACTCCGCCGGGCAAGTCTCACCAGGGCCCCCACCAGACTGCCGAAATCGTCCAACTCGACACGGGTGCGCCCCCGCTGCGGCGCCCCAACGCCACCCTGAAGCAGCGCGCCCGTCAGATGTCGGTCTACCTGGAGCCGCCGGTCTACGATCAGCTGCGGGACATCGCCCATGCGGAGCGGGCCAAGATGCACGGCCTGATGCTCGAGGCGCTGGATCTGCTGTTCAAGCAGCGCGGCGCACGCTCGATCGACCAGCTCAACGAGCCGGACGGGCGCTGAGAACGAAAGACGAGCCCCGGCAGACGGTTGCTGGGGCTTCTCGATGTTCCGGATCAGCCGCGTTCGATGCGGTCCAGCCGCCTGCCTCGCTCGAAGGAACGAGGTTTTTCGCTGATCTGACGAAGACTTGCCGGGGGATCCTCATGCGGAGGATCCGCCCGGCCCGGTGGCCCCGGTTGCGGCTTGGTCCCGGGCGGAACGGCACCGGCGTTCAGCCTTCCTTTACGGCATTCGGACATTCTTGCTCGTCTCGGGAGCGGCCTACGGCGCCGATCCCGGGGGCTCGTCCGGTCCTGCTCTCGCCCGCCGGCGGTCCCTCTCGAACGTGTTGCGTGGATCAGGGCGGGGGCTGGGGCGGATCATCGCGATGGCGCGTACGACGAAGCCGGGACATCCGGGGCCGGCCCCGCTGCCGCTCTGGCGGCTGCTGGCGGTCTCGGCGGTGGCGCTCACCACCGCCAACTGCGCCCAGTCGCCCCAGAAGCTCGCGGGCGCCGCCGGAAGCGGCTCCAGCCTCGATCCGAAATACGGCGTCAAGGCCAGCCCGCGCCTCTACAACGAGGGCGACGTGATCCCGAAGGGGGGCGGCCGCCGCTTCTCGGGCAAGCCCTACGTGGTGGCCGGACGCACCTACGTCCCGCGCGAGGACGCCAAGGGCTATGTCCGCGAGGGCCTGGCCTCCTGGTACGGCTCGGCCTTCCACGGACGCATGACCGCCAACGGCGAGGTGTTCGACCGTCACTCGATCGCCGCGGCGCACCCGACCCTGCCGCTGCCGAGCTACGCCCGCGTCACCAACCTCGCCAACGGCCACTCGATGATCGTCCGGGTGAACGATCGCGGCCCCTATCACGCCAATCGCCTGATGGACGTCTCCGAGGAGGTGGCCGAGGCGCTGGAATTCCGCCGCAGCGGCACCGCGCGGGTCCGCGTCGAGTATGCCGGCAAGGCCTCCACCGCCGGCAGCGACGACCGCAAGCTCCTCGCCACCCTGCGCACCGACGGCCAGCCCGCCGCCATCCGTGGACCCTCGCCGGTCATGCTGGCCGATCTCGGCCCGGACGCGCCGCAGGTCTCCGCCGAGCGCCTCGCCCGGGCGAGCCGCCCCGCCCTGGCCTTCAAGGAGGCCGACGACCAGCCCGCGGCCGAGGCCGCCCCGGTCGCGGCGACCGAGGTGGCGCCGGTGCCCCATCCGGCCAAGCCTGCCCCCATCCTGGTGGCGAGCGCCGCCACCGTCGCGGTCCCG
This sequence comes from Methylobacterium sp. Leaf125, assembly GCF_001423085.1. Lineage (GTDB taxonomy): Bacteria > Pseudomonadota > Alphaproteobacteria > Rhizobiales > Beijerinckiaceae > Methylobacterium. The sequence goes on from NZ_LMNU01000002.1 coordinate 117,924, forward strand.
GCCGCGCTGCAGCCGACGGCGGTGCGGGCCGAAGGGTTCCGGCCCGTGCGGCATAGCCCGTCCGAGCCGCACCAGACCCTGGCCGCCGCCCGGCCCGCGCCCCTCAGCCTGACCCCGCCGCCGCTGCGGCTCGCCGGGGCACGGCCCGAGCCGCACGCCGCTGCGAGCCGCGTCGCCGCCGCGTCGCCCGCCGACCAGGGGCCGGCGAAGGTCGCCCACCTCGGCGGGGCGCCGGCCAAGGCCGATCCCCGCGCCGCCAGCGCCCGCTTCGCCGCCGCGACCCCGGCCCCCGCACCCAAGGCGGCCCCCGTCAGGCTGTCGGCTGCCGGACCCAAATCGGCCCTCCAGCCCGGCACCGCCCGGATGGTGGCCGCCAAAACCCCTTCCGAGGCCAAACACGCTTCGGAGACCAGGACCGCCTCGGAGTTCAAGGCCGCGCCCAAGGCCGTCGCCGTCGCGAAGGCCGGTCCGGTCGGCAAACCCGCCGGCCCGGCCGCCGTCCTGGCCCGGGGGCCGTCTCCGGCCCAGGGGATGTCTCCGGCCCAGGGGACGTCCCCGACCAAGGCCACGCTCCCGGCCAAGGCCGCGGCGCGCACGGCCGTCGCCGCCAAGGCGCCGGCCCGGACGCGCGCCCAGTTCGCCGAGGCCCGCTGAGACGCGCGCCGAGCCGGCACGCGGCGCATCCGCACCCGTCGGGACCCATCGACGCGCGATGGGTCATCGCACGTGATTTGGGTTCGATCTCGGCGGCAAATACCTGTAACGTCACGCTTGATCGTGGGGGCGATGAACGGGTGGGCGTGGGACAGGCGATGAGTGTGAGAGTGGTCCTCGCGGGTCGGAACGGAGCGGGCCGCGCGGCGGTGTCGGGGCTGGTCCTGGCCGCGGCGCTGAGCCTGTTCGCGGCGGGCTCCGCCCTGGCCCAGAGCTTCCAGACGGCGGCGCCCCACGCGATCCTGATCGATGCCGATTCCGGCTCGGTGCTGTTCGAGAAGGGGGCCGACGAGCTCTTCTCCCCGGCCAGCATGGCCAAGCTGATGACCACCGAGATCGTGTTCAACGAGATCCGGCAGGGCCGGCTCACGATGGAGTCGGAGTTCCAGATCACCGAGGACGCCTGGCGCCGGGGCGGGGCGGGGGGCGGCGGCTCCTCGATGTTCGCGCAGCTCAACAGCCGCATCAAGCTGTCCGACCTGCTGCGCGGCCTGATCGTGCAGTCGGGCAACGACGCGGCCATCGCCATCGGCGAGGGCATCGCCGGCTCGGAGGAGAATTTCGGGCGGATGATGACGGCGCGGGCACGGGAGATCGGGCTGACGCGCTCGACCTTCCGCAACGCGACCGGCTACTCGGCCCCCGACCAGAAGGTGACCGCCCGCGATCTCGCCAAGCTCGCCCTGCACCTGATCGAGACCTACCCGGACCTCTACAAGATCTTCGCCGAGCGCGAGTTCACCTGGAACAAGATCAAGCAGCAGAACCGCAACCCGCTGCTGACGCTCGATATCGGCGCCGACGGGCTCAAGACCGGCTACCTCGAGGAATCCGGCTACGGCCTGACGGGCTCGGCGGTGCAGAGCGGGCAGCGCCTGATCATGGTGGTGAGCGGGTTGAAGACCGCCCGCGACCGGGCGGCGGAATCGCGCAAGCTGATGGAGTGGGGCTTCCGCGCCTTCGAGCCGCGCCAGATCTTCGCCGCCGGCGAGACCGTGGCGGAGGCCTCCGTCTACGGCGGCGCGGCGGGCAGCGTGCCCCTGGTCGCCAAGAAGGCGGTGCGGGTTCTGCTGCCGCGCGGCTCCGGCGACAAGATCTCCGCCCGGGTGGTCTATCAGGGGCCCCTGGTCGCCCCGGTCGCGCAGGGCCGCGAGATCGGTCGCCTGCGCATCACCCGCGGCGACACCCAGGCCCTCGACCAGCCGCTCTATGCCGCCGACACGGTGGAGGCCGGCACCCTCCCGCAGCGGGCGCTCGACGCGGCCTGGGAGGTCGGCACCGGCCTGTTCCGCAAGGCGTTCGAGAAGGCCGGCGCGAAATCGTGACGGCGCCCGGGACGGGGGGAGGGACCTTCATCACCTTCGAGGGCGGGGAGGGGGCCGGCAAGTCCACGCAGATCCGCCGCCTCGCCGCCCATCTCCGTGCCGAAGCCGGCCGCCCCGTGCTGACGACGCGCGAGCCCGGCGGCTCGCCCAGGGCCGAGCGGATCCGCGAGGCGCTGCTGGCGGGGCTGGCCAAGCCCTACGGCCCCTTCGCCGAGGCGCTGCTGTTCTCCGCCGCCCGGATCGACCACCTCGACACCCTGATCCGCCCGGCGCTGGCGCGGGGCGAGATCGTGCTCTGCGACCGCTTCGCCGATTCCACCCGGGCCTACCAGGGCGCGGCCGGCGGCCTGGATCCGGAGGTGCTGGGGCCCCTCGAGGGCGTCGTCGTCGGCCCGACCCGGCCCGACCTGACCCTGATCCTCGACTGCGAGCCGGAGCTCGGGCTCGCCCGCGCGCGGGCGCGCCGCGACGCGGGGTCCGACGGCGCGGTCGACCGCTTCGAGGCCGAGGCCCTGGCCTTCCATGCCCGCCTGCGTAACGCCTTCCTCGCCATCGCGGCGGAGGAGCCGGCACGCTGCGCCGTCGTCAACGCCGCCCTGCCCGCCGATGCCGTCGAGGCCGCGATCCGCGCCGTCGTGGCCGAGCGCCTGCCCGGAATGCTGCCGGCGCAGACTCATGGCCGGAGCGACGATCGCCCCGGGACGGAGCACGGCGATGCGGCCTGAGCGCGCCCCCGAGGATGTCGAGCCCGGCGACCTGACGGAAGTCCCGCGCCCGCGCGAGCAGGCCGATCTCGTCGGCCATGCCGAGGCGGAGGCCGCCTTCGTCGAGGCGATCGCCTCCGGTCGCCTGCACCACGCCTGGCTCATCGGCGGCCCGCGCGGCATCGGCAAGGCGACGCTGGCCTACCGGGTCGCCCGCTGGCTCATCGCCAATCCGGCGGCGCAGGGGGCGCCCGCCAGTCTCGCCGTCGCCCCGGACCATCCGGCGGCGCGCCAGGTCGCGGCCCTGTCGCATCCCAACCTCGTGGCCCTGCGCCGGACCCGGGCGGCCAATGCCAAGACCCTGGCGACCCGGATCTCGGTGGATGCGGCCCGCGGCGCCCTCGCGCTGTTCGGCTCCACCGCCGGCAATGCGGGCTACCGCATCTGCATCGTCGACAGCGCCGAGGACCTCAACGCGAACAGCGCCAACGCGCTCCTGAAGATGGTGGAGGAGCCCCCGCCCCGCTGCCTGTTCCTCATCGTCAGCCACGCGCCCGGCCGGCTCCTGCCGACCATCCGCTCGCGGTGCCGGGCCCTGACCCTGCGCCCGCTGGCGGAGGCCGACGTGGCGCGGGTGATCGGCGGCTTCGCGCCCCCCTTCGTGCAGCCCGCCCCGGAGGCGCTCGCCCGGGCGGCGCAGCTCGCGGAGGGCTCGGTCGCCGAGGCCGTCGCCCTGCTCGATCCCGCCCGGGCCAACCTCGTGGCGGAGGTCGAGACCCTGCTGGCCCGGCTCGACCCTCCCGACTGGCGCCGCATCCTGGCGCTGGCCGAGAAGCTCAGCGGGCGGGACTCCGACGAGCTCTTCGCGGCGAGCCTCGACACGGTGTTCCGCTTCGTCTCGGCCGAGCTCGACCGGCGCCGGCACGAGTCGCCCGCCCGCCTTGCGGCCCTGGTCGAGGTATGTGACAAGATCGCCCGCGCCGCGCGGGAGGCCGCGACCTACAATCTCGACCGCCGGCCGCTGGTCCTGTCCCTGTTCGGCGACCTGGCGGGCGCGCTCCGCGACGCCGCCTGAGGCGGCATGGTCGTCTCCCGCCGTCCTGTGATCCCGGGACCCGATTCCGGGACCTGATCCTGTGAACCCTGTATCCGGGGAACCCCTCGACGTGACCGCCACCGACCCGGCAACCGCGAAGACCTTCGGTCTCTCCACCGCGATCTCCTATCCCAACGGCGCCCCGCATATCGGCCATGCCTACGAGGTGATCGCCACGGACGCGATCGCCCGCTTCAAGCGCCTCGACGGCTACGACGTGCTGTTCTCCACCGGCACCGACGAGCACGGCATCAAGATCCAGCAGACGGCGGCCAAGGCCGGGATCACCCCGCGCGCACTCGTCGACGACATGTCCGCGCGCTTCCGGGCCATGGCCGAGGCCCTGGACTGCAGCCACGACCGCTTCATCCGCACCACCGAGCCCGCGCACGCCGCCGCCGCCCAGGAGCTGTGGCGCCGGATGGAGGCCAACGGCGACCTCTACCTGTCGAAATATGCCGGCTGGTACTCGGTGCGCGACGAGGCCTACTACGCCGAGGACGAACTCGAGACCGGTCCCGACGGCGTTCCCGTGGCCAAGGCCACCGGCACGCCGGTGACCTGGATGGAGGAGGAGAACTTCCTCTTCCGGCTCTCGGCCTACCAGGATCGGCTCCTCGCCCTCTACGAGGCGCAACCAGACTTCATCGGCCCCGAGACCCGGCGCAACGAGGTCGCGAGCTTCGTGCGCTCCGGCCTCAAGGACTTCTCGGTCAGCCGCACCAATTTCGACTGGGGCGTGCCGGTGCCGGGCCACCCCGACCACGTCATGTATGTCTGGGTCGATGCCCTGACGAACTACCTCACCGTCACGGGCTTCCCCGACGCGGCCGACCCGCGGGCGAGATTCTGGCCGATGGACCTGCACGTCATCGGCAAGGACATCGTCCGCTTCCACGCGGTGTACTGGCCGGCCTTCCTGATGTCGGCCGGCCTTCCGCTGCCCACGCGCGTCTTCGGCCACGGCTTCCTGCTCTCCAAGGGCGAGAAGATGTCGAAGTCGCTCGGCAACGTCGTCGACCCGATGGACCTGATCGCCACCTACGGGGTCGACGCGGTGCGCCACTTCGTGCTGCGCGAGGTGCCCTTCGGCGGCGACGGCAACTACAGCCACGAGGCGATCATCACCCGCTACACGGCGGACCTCTCGAACGGCCTCGGCAACCTCGCCCAGCGCTCGCTCTCGATGATCGCCAAGAACCTCGGGGGGACGGTTCCCGAGCCCGGCGCCTTCACGGAGGACGACCGGGCGCTGCTGGCCCTGGCCGACGGGCTGCCCGCCACCGTGCGGGCGGCGATGGACAAGCTCGCCCTGCACACGGCGCTGGCCGAGATCTGGGCCGTGATCACCGCCGCCGACCGCTACTTCGACGCGCAGAAGCCCTGGGTCCTGCGGAAATCCGATCCGGTCCGGATGGCGGCCTCGCTCTACGTCGTGGCCGAGACCCTGCGGGCCATCGGCATCCTGGTGCAGCCCTTCATGCCGGGCTCCGGCGCCAAGCTCCTCGACCTCCTGGCCGTGCCGGCGGACCGGCGCCGGCTGGCCGATGTGGGGGAGGGCGGTCGCCTCGTGCCCGGTACGCCGCTCCCCGCCCCCGTCGGCCTGTTCCCGCGCTTCGTCGAGCCGGAGGCGCCGTCGGCGTGAGCCGCGGTGTCAACCGCGGCGACTTCCCCGGCCTCTTCCACGGCGACTTCCACGACGTCCTGCCCACCCCACCGTTTTCCGAGCCTCGCCTCATGCTGGTCGACAGCCACTGCCACCTCGATTTCCCGAATTTCGCGGCGGATCTGCCCAACGTCCTCGCCCGCGCCCGGGCGGCCGGGGTGACCCGGATGGTCACGATCGCCACCCGGGTGGCCAAGGCCCGGACCTACGAAGCCCTGTCGGAGGCCAACCCCGAGATCTGGCACACCATCGGCACCCACCCGGACGGGGCGGGCGACGAGCCCGATGTGCCGACCGAGGCCATCGTGGCGCACACGCATCACCCCCGCTGCATCGGCATCGGCGAGGCGGGCCTCGACTTCCACTACGACAACGCCGCCCCCGAGGCGGTTCAGGCGCGCGTCTTCCGCCGTCACATCGCGGCCGCCCGCGAGACCGGCCTGCCGCTGGTCATCCACGCCCGCGACGCCGATGCGGAGATGGAGGCGATCCTGGTCGACGAGATGGGGCGCGGCGCGTTCACGGCCGTCCTGCACTGCTTCTCGTCGGGCGCGCGCCTGGCCGAGGTCGGCGTCGAACTCGGCTTCTGCGTGTCCTTCTCCGGGATCGTCACCTTCCGGCGCTCCCACGACCTGCGGGCGATCGCCCGGTCGATCCCACCCGACCGCCTCCTGGTGGAGACCGACGCCCCCTTCCTGGCCCCCGAGCCGCATCGCGGCCGCACCAACGAGCCGGCCTACACGGCGGACACCGCCCGCTCCCTCGCCCAGACCCTCGACATGGATCCGGCGGATTTCGCCGCGCTGACGACGGCCAATTTCCACCGCCTGTTCCACAAGGCCGCGGCCTGAGCCGGGCAGGGGGCTCGGATCGGGCGTGACAGGCCCCCGCCCCCTCCGATACCAACGGGGGCGGAGGTGCCGATGGGCGCATTGCGATTGACGATCCTCGGCTGCGGCTCGTCCGGGGGCGTGCCCCGTGTGGGCTACGGCTGGGGCGCCTGCGACCCGCAGGAGGCACGGAACCGGCGCCGGCGCTGCTCGCTCCTGGTAGAGCGGCAGGACGGCGACGCGGAGAGCGCCGCCACCACCCTCCTCGTCGACACCGCGCCGGACCTGCGCGAGCAGCTGCTCGACGCGGCGGTGAAGCGCCTCGACGCGGTGCTGTTCACCCATGCCCATGCCGACCACACCCACGGCATCGACGACGTCCGGCCCCTGGTCATCCACATGCGCCGGCGCATCCCGGTCTTCGCCGACGCCCGCACGCGCAGCCTTCTGGAGGCCCGGTTCGGCTACTGCTTCGAGACGCCCCCCGGCAGCGAGTATCCGCCGATCCTCGACATGCACGACCTGGCGGACGGGGAGGCGACGGTGGTGGACGGGCCGGGCGGCGCGATCACGGCCCTGCCCTTCGGCATGGAGCACGGCAACGAGGCGGCCCTCGGCTTCCGCTTCGGTCCGGCGGCCTACGCGCCCGATGTCAGCCTGATGCCGGAGGCGTCGCAGGCGCGGCTGCACGGCCTCGACCTGCTGATCATCGATGCCCTGCGGGAAACCCCGCATCCGACCCACTACTCGGTCTCGGATGCCCTGGCGCTGATCGAGACGGTGCGCCCGCGCCGGGCCATCCTGACCAACCTGCACACGGATCTCGACTACGCCACGCTGAGCGCTAAGCTGCCGCCGAACGTCGTGCCGGCCTATGACGGCTTAAGCGTCACGCTGGATCTCTAGGCCCTTTGGATCTCTCGGGACTTTGGATTTCTCGGGACTTTGGATTTCTCGGCACCCCGGATCTCTCGGCATACCGGATCTCTCGGGAGGAGGGCGCTCCGCCGCCTCCCCCGATCCCCGCGCCGGCCTCAGTTCTGGCTGCCGGCGTCCGGCGGCAGGCCCGCATTGGCCAGGAGCTGAGCCGTGGCGGCGCGGGCCAGGCGGTCGTAGCCGGCATCGGTCATGTGCAGGCCGTCGGGACCGATCATCTGGGTTGGGGTCAGCAGCCCCTGGGCGGCCCAGGCGCGCATCAATGCATTGCGGCGGATCACCGGCACGTTGAGCTCGGTGGCGATGGCGTGCAGGGCGGCGCCGTAGGCCTCGGCCCCGTCGGTGGTCGAGAGCTTCTTGCACCATTGCTGGTCCATCAGGACCACGTCGGCGCCGGTGGCCCGCATGGCGAGGATCCCGGCGCGGGTGAGTTCGGTGAAGCGCTCCACGCTGACGCCGCTCATGGGGTCGTTGCTGCCGGTCTGCCAGATCACGAGGTCCGGCTTGTCGGCGAGCACGTCGCGCTCCAGCCGCCGGGCCATGGCCTCGGAATCGTCGCCGCCCTTGCCGCGGTTCAGCACCGTGACGGCGGAATGCGCGGCGCCCATCGCGTCGAGACGCGCCGTGAGGTCGCGCTGGAGCTGGGCCGGGTAGGTGGTGGCCGCCGAGGAGGCGCCGGAGCCCTCGGTCGAGGACGAGCCGAAGGCCACGATGCGGACGGCCTGGCCCTGGGCGATCAGGCCGGCCAGACGGGGCAGGCGGGCGAGGGCCCGGCGCGGCATCGCCGTCCGGACGAGCGGTCGGGCCGTCTCCGGTGCGGCGGCCTGGGGCGGCTGCACCAGGACGGTGCGCTGCGGCTCGGCCTGCGCGCGCCCCGGCGTGCCGGTGGCGAGCGCAACCGATCCGACGGCCAGCAGGACCAGGCTCAGGGCAGCGGAGGGGCGCGCAAGCATCGGCATCGCATTCGCTTCGGAGAGGATCGATCGCTTCGGAGAGGATCGATTCGGATGGGCATCCGCTCGAATGGTGCCCGGTATCATGTATTATGGGGAGGAATTGTGTCGTCCGCCAGCGGTTTAGCACCCCGGGCGGCCGTTGCGCGCCGGAGAACTGGCAACGGCGTGAATCGGCCGTGTGGAGATTGCATGAATACGGGGTGTCGGGAATGGGTGAACCCTTCGTAGCCTGAGGCCCCTGCCCCGGTCCGGTGGGTTCTGGTTCCATAATATATCTTATGCGAACGGCGTTCCCAGGTCCGAACCAGGGTCTGAGCTGGGGCGAGCGAGCGAAATTGGCGGCGCGCTTGTCACCGCTAATTGGCGGATGATTGAGAAACCCATTTAACATCAGGGCGTTACGGGACCCTGATTGGGCACCCCTCCCCGTTCGACGTCTCACCGCCAGTTATGTGTAACCTGTTGATGATAATAGATTTTTTGAGGACCCCTACCGTTTGGCGTCATCGATTGGGGCACCGTTTGGGGAACCCTCGTCCTCGTTCTCGTCGTTCAACGGCTCCTGAAGCTGCCTTTCACGCTCATGGTCGTAGGCTCGCGCAACAAAGTGAGCGACGGTTCCAGCATCCTTCCATAATTCCTGCGAGCTGCGCTCTGGCCCCGAGTAAGGAACTAGGGTCATTGAGCGATCAGCTAGAAAATCGTGAGTAGGAAGGTGATGTCCTACAGTATCCAGCAGCGCTCTTCTCAGAGGAAGATACTCGATCTTGAAACTTTCCTCCTTGACGTAGAATGGGTCGAGTCCAAGCTGCGCGCATAGCTTCAGGTAAACTAATGCTGGCATTTCAGTTCTACGAGAGAAGTAGTTCTGTAGAGACCGATACGGTACGCCGGTGAGGCGGGAAAGGTCGGTCAACTTAACCGACCTTTTCTGCATCGCTTCTCGGAGCGTCGCTACGATTTCAACCTGCGACCAATCGGGCATTGCAAAGCACCACATTCGGTGTATGTATGACCACATGCACCACATTAGACACACAATCACACTTACCATCCCAGCTTCCGAAGAGCTGGATAGGGCGGTGCGTGCTGCCTTCATCGCTAAGGGCACCACGCTCAATGCCTGGTGTACGGCCAACGGCATAGCTCGGCAAACGGTCGATAAGGCATTGAAAGGCCAGCGCCGTAGCGATCGATCCAGACAGATCGTGAAGCAGCTTCTTCGAGACGCACTCGGTATCGAAGAGCTTGCTGCGTGACGGACTTCCTGTCCACAACGACGCTAGCATCGCTCGCTGGCATAACGCCGAGGGCGATGAAAAAAGCGCTTCGCTCCCTCTCCAGAGGCGAATGGGCCTCATGGCGCGGAGCTCAGCTTGTAATCCGGCAGGTGCATGGTCGGGGTGGCAAGAGTGGTGCCCGATACGAGGTTCGAGTGGATAGCCTTCCACTCGAAATCCAACTGCGGGTGGGAGCGGGTGAGCCGCCCCTTTATGATACGTCCAACTCCTCATCAAAGGCTGTTGAAGCTGCCACTTGGTGGGCTCAGTTTCTTCGACCCATTCTGAGCCTCCCTAAGGGCTCGCGTGAGCGCCGCGCGGCAATATCTACGCGGGCTGGCGTCGAAGTGTGTGGTCCGCAAAGCAAATGGTTCGCACCAAGCCTGCGTGACATCGAGCGCAAGGTCAAAAAGGCTGAGGATCACGGCCTGAAGGGCCTGATGCGCAAGCGCCGCGAGACGAAGCCGGAAAGCCGGCTGATCCTGACGAAGCGTTGGGACGCTGCTACCGCCGGCCTAGATGATGCCTTGCGCGCCGAGATCGCCCGCGAGGTGCGCCAGCGCATCCGCGACTTATGGGGCGGCGGCGCGGCCTACAGCGTCGTCCAGCGCCTCGCCGGCGAATACCTCGCAGACCTCACCCTCAAAGCCGGGATCGGCGCCACCTTCGCCGAGATCATGCCGGCGTGCGAACTGCCCAAGGGCGTCGTCGAGGCTGGCCGCAATGCCCGGCGCGTCCATCAGTACCGCACGGACATCAAGGCTTGGGACGATCAGCGCCCACGCGTCCGCCTCACCTCGGCCGGGCTCGCGCCGATGGAACTCGTCTTCGGCGATGTCCATCATTTCGACGTGTATGTCGCGAGGCCCGACGGCACGCTGGCGACGCCCAAGGGCATTGCCTGGCTCGATGCCGGCACCCGGCGCGTGCGCATAGACCTCGTGCTCTGTGAGCCCGGCACGGCGATCCGCAACAGCGACGTGATCGACAGCTTCATCCACATGACGCAGGACCCGCACTGGGGCATGCCGGCGAAGCTCTACCTCGACAACGGCTCCGAGTACGGCTTTGCCGAGTTCCTGCCGGATGCCTTGAAGCTCGCCGGCTTGGACTGCAAGGACTTCGGCCGGGGCAGGGCGCTGATCCGGGCGACTGCCTACAACGCGGCAGCCAAGGGCATCCTCGAAGGCTCGTTCCGCGTCATCGAGCAGACGATCCTCTCGGCGGTGCCCGGCTACATCGGCGGCGACCGCATGAACTCCCGGCGGGCCAACCTTGGCAAAGCGCCCTCCCCGTTCAACGGCAGTTTCGACGACTTCGCCCACGACTTCGTCGGGCTGCTAGCCTTCTACAACACGAAGCGGCAGACCGGCGACCTCGCTGGGCGCTCGCCCGAGCAAGCCTACGCGCAGGCGGTCGCCGCCGGCTGGCAGCGCACCGACGTGGACGAACTAGCGCTGATGACGGCCTTTTCGATGGAGGCCAGGCGCACGGTCCAGGACGGCAAGATCCGCATCGGCGGGGAATGGTTCTACTGCGACGAGCTGGCCCGCCATACCGGCGACAGTGTCAGCGTCCGTCTGCCGAAGTACCTGTGCTGGCCGGCCGTGCCGGTGTTCACGACGAAGGGCGAACTTATCGGCATCGCCCTCCCCGACCCGGTTTATTCTCGCCTCGATCCGGCCGGGGCCTCAGAGGCCGCCCGCCGCAAAGGCGTGGCTCGCGATGCGATCAGGGCCGAGGCGGCCGACCTCAACCGGATCGATGTGAAGGCTGAGATGATTGCCTCCGGCCGCCGTCAGTCCGCGCCACCGGTGCCGGCGAGCAAGGGCACAATCGAGCTGGGCAGGGACCGCGCCGAGATCGGCCGGCGCATCATGGAGAGCCCGACCGAGCGGCGTGACCGCGACCGCGAGGAGAAGCAGGCCAAGCTCAAGGCCACCCTGGAACGCACTGCACGCTTCAGAGGCTTGTAATGAACGACCTCACCCCCACGCTCGATCCGAAGTACGCCCACCTCCCCCTCTACCTTCAGCGCGGTATCCTCCAGCGCAAATTGGAGCGCGAGGAGGAAGAGCGCGAAGAGCGCAGGTATCAGGAGAGCATAGCACAAAGGCGAGCGCAGATTGCCGCAAAGCGTGCAGCCAAAGCCGTTCAAGAAGAGGCGTTCGAGGCGCGTCGTCAATCGCATCTCAGCCGGGACACCCCGTTCGTCATGACCTCGGCAGCCAATGTCGTGCTCGACACGATCGACCGCTGCGTACGCTTCGGACACAACGGGCTCATCATCGGAGCACCTGGTGTCGGCAAGACGCGTGCGCTTGAAGAGGCGTTACGCCGCTCGCACACGTTGGAAGGGCCGCCCGTTGGCCTGGTGACTGTCACCGGGGTGATGGGCAACTCGACCATGGCGCTGCTGGAGGAGGTCGCCCCTCACGTGGGTGTGCGTACCGTCTATGGCGTTGCTGCGACGCTGAAGCTCCTGTGCAGCCGGGCCAGCGAATTTCCCGTCCTGTTGTTCGACGAGGCGCAGAACCTAAGCCTCCGCGCGGTACGCGACCTGTTAGCGATCAGCGAGCAGGCCCGCGTCCAGATGCTGTTCCTCGGCAACGACGAGGCGCTGAAGTTCGTCCATTCACAGAAAGCCGCCATTCAGCAGATCGCCCGGCGTATGCCGATCCGCGAAGAGATCGACTGCATCCTCGATACGGACGCGGATTTGCTCGCCGGCCAGTATGCCGTCGAGGACCCAGAGGCGCTCCGGTTGTGCCGTGCCCTCGCCGAGACTCACCATGCGGACGGCATCGGCAAGGTGCTGCCCATTGCCCGTGCCATCGCTGAGGCGGCAGGCAGCCGAACGGTCGACGTCGATCATCTGCGCGAGGCGTTGGCACTCTTCCCGCACTTCCTGCGTGACCAAGCGAAAGCCAAGGCAACCCCGCAGCTCGAACGGCAAAGCAGCTTCAAGCGCCTGCCGAAACGGCGCTGACCCCCTCCCCCCTTCATTGCGTACCCCGCGCCGAGCTTGAGCCGGCCGGTCTCCCTCCCGTCAGAAAGGCCGTCTCCGATGAACGAGCACGTCAATCCGAAGCACATGCCCATCATGGCGATCAACGAGGCGGGCGAGCGTCATCCGCTTCGGTTCGGTCCCAAAAAGCGCCACACCGCCGGCACGCTTCGTACGAGCGACGGTCCAAGGGTCAGGAAGCCTGCGTGCCCGTGATGCGTCGCTCGGTAGGGGAAAGCCATCGGCATCGGCGACGCCTTGAACGACCTCGCCGGATTGTTCAACATGGCGTTGCACATCCCGGCTCCTCGTATGCCTTTTCAACATTAAGCCGCCTCAGTGCCCCAAAAATGGGTTTTCCCGTTTGAGCAGCGTTTGCACTCCGTATATGGCTTGTAATGCGAGCGCAGAATTCGCCTACGGGCGGCCGTTCGGCCATCCCCGCGTATGCGGGGTGTGGGAGGGGATTACGGCCCACCGCTCGCATTCATTGCTTCGGAAATCCTTTGCGATAGTTCGGTTTCACCCTGTCTAGAGCCTGATGCTTGGTGCCCACCATAGGGGACGGTCTCAATCCTTTGCAGGCGATGGAAAGGTCTCTTTCCAGGTTGCCGAGCAATATGGAGAATGCGGCCAAGCTGAGTGGCATTGTACTGTCTTCTTCCGAGCGGAGCGGTACACAACTCCGCTGTTCGTCCCTGGCCCACCTTGACCAAAATGTTTTACTATTGCGCACAATGGGCAACGTGGAAAAGGCTTTTGCCAATGTCTTAGAACTGATTGTCCGCCACCTATTCCCCGACATATGGAAAGCTGACGCGGTTACCGGACGGCAATTCCCTTTTCGGTTGTCGATTTATGTTGAATAGCCTCGACAGTCAGGAAAACGATCGAATACCTGACGCTCAAACTCGTCAGGAAAGGCTGCTTGGAATTCAAAAACCCAGCAATTAGGTCGCAGTGCGGTTGAGCTAATCCAAGATCGCTTTCGTAAGTACAATTATGAAGCCTGCTCGTTGCGAAGTTGTACTCCGGGCTTAACCCACGTCTGCGCCCTAACGCCCGAAACCGTCCGCCAGAACTGCGGCCTGTTATTCGTCATCTGGCCTGCCCCCTGAAAAGTGGTCCTCCCTGAGGTATGGCTTTGAGCCATGTTGGAGTTGACCCCGTTTGTGGTCCACGGCCTATGCAAGTTCTCGGGCTGTGACAGCTTGGTTGGCGAAGGCTCGGGGCGTCAAGCCGCC
>NZ_LMNU01000003.1 GCF_001423085.1 Methylobacterium sp. Leaf125
ATGGCCAAAGAGAAATTCGCGCGTACGAAGCCGCACTGCAACATTGGCACGATTGGTCACGTGGATCACGGCAAGACGTCGTTGACGGCGGCGATCACGAAGGTTTTGGCCGAGACGGGCGGGGCGACGTTCACGGCGTACGACCAGATCGACAAGGCGCCTGAGGAGAAGGCGCGCGGGATCACGATCTCGACGGCGCACGTGGAGTACGAGACCACGAACCGGCACTACGCGCACGTGGATTGCCCCGGTCACGCCGACTACGTGAAGAACATGATCACGGGCGCGGCGCAGATGGACGGCGCGATCCTGGTGGTGTCGGCGGCCGACGGCCCGATGCCGCAGACCCGCGAGCACATCCTGCTGGCCCGTCAGGTCGGCGTGCCGGCCCTGGTGGTGTTCCTGAACAAGGTCGATCTGGTGGACGACGCCGAGCTCCTCGAGCTCGTGGAGATGGAGGTGCGCGAGCTCCTCTCGAAGTATGACTTCCCGGGCGACGACATCCCGATCACCAAGGGCTCGGCCAAGGTGGCGCTGGACAATGGCGACAAGGCGATCGGCCACGACGCCGTGCTGGCGCTGATGGCGAGCGTGGATGCCTACATCCCGCAGCCGGAGCGTCCGATCGACAAGCCGTTCCTGATGCCCATCGAGGACGTGTTCTCGATCTCGGGCCGCGGCACGGTGGTGACGGGTCGCGTCGAGCGCGGCATCGTCAAGGTCGGCGAGACGGTGGAGATCGTGGGCATCCGCGACACCCAGACCACGACGGTCACGGGCGTCGAGATGTTCCGCAAGCTGCTCGACCAGGGCCAGGCCGGCGACAACGTCGGCGTGCTGCTGCGCGGCACCAAGCGCGAGGACGTGGAGCGCGGCCAGGTCGTGTGCAAGCCCGGCTCGGTCAAGCCCCACACCAAGTTCAAGGCCGAGGCCTACATCCTGACCAAGGAGGAGGGCGGCCGCCACACGCCGTTCTTCACCAACTACCGCCCGCAGTTCTACTTCCGCACCACGGACGTGACCGGCGTGTGCGTGCTGCCCGAGGGCACCGAGATGGTGATGCCCGGCGACAGCGTGACCATGGACGTCACCCTGATCGTGCCGGTGGCCATGGAAGAGAAGCTGCGCTTCGCCATCCGTGAAGGCGGACGCACCGTCGGCGCCGGCGTCGTCGCCGCCATCAACGAGTAATCGTCCGNATACCGGTTTGGCTGGCAACGTCTCTGCGAGCTTCGATGCCAGCGTGACCATGGACGTCACCCTGATCGTGCCGGTGGCCATGGAAGAGAAGCTGCGCTTCGCCATCCGTGAAGGCGGACGCACCGTCGGCGCCGGCGTCGTCGCCGCCATCAACGAGTAATCGTCCGTCCCAACGGTCACGTCTGCAGGGAACGATTGAGGGGCGGGTCCTCGCGCCCGCCCCACCATCGCCCCGCCAAGGTTTCAGGTCATGAACGGTCAGAATATTCGTATCCGCCTCAAGGCGTTCGACCATCGCATCCTCGATGCGTCGACCCGCGAGATCGTCTCGACGGCCAAGCGCACCGGCGCCACCATCCGTGGTCCCATCCCGCTGCCGACGCATATCGAGAAGTTCACCGTCAACCGCTCGCCGCACATCGACAAGAAGTCGCGCGAGCAGTTCGAGATGCGCACCCACAAGCGCGTCCTCGATATCGTCGATCCGACGCCCCAGACCGTGGACGCGCTGATGAAGCTCGACCTCGCCGCCGGCGTGGACGTGGAGATCAAGCTCTAAGTCCCGCGGGGATTTAGAGCTTACCGTAGAATCGCGCGAGGGAGACACCTATGCGCTCAGGCGTCATCGCACAGAAGGTCGGCATGACCCGCATCTTTACGGATGCAGGCGAACATGTCCCCGTCACAGTGCTCAAAATCGATCAATGCCAGGTGGTTGCCCACCGTACCGTCGAGAAGAACGGCTACGTCGCCCTTCAGGTCGGCGTCGGCAAAGCCAAGGTGAAGAACGTGTCGGCTGCCGAGCGCGGCCGGTTCGCGGTCGCCAAGGTCGAGCCCAAGCAAAAGCTCGCCGAGTTCCGCGTGTCCGAGGACAAGCTGATCCCGGTCGGCGCCGAGATCACCGCCGATCACTTCATCCCGGGCCAGTTCGTCGACGTGACGGGCACCACCACGGGTAAGGGGTTCGCCGGCGGTATGAAGCGCTGGAACTTCGGCGGTCTGCGCGCCACCCACGGCGTGTCCATCTCGCACCGCTCGATCGGTTCGACCGGTGGCCGTCAGGATCCGGGCAAGACCTTCAAGAACAAGAAGATGCCCGGTCACATGGGCGTCGATCGGGTCACGACCCAGAACCTGCGCGTCGTGCGTACGGATCCTGAGCGCGGCCTCATCCTCGTCGAGGGCGCCGTTCCGGGTGTCGCCGGCGGCTGGATCCAGATCCGCGACGCGGTGAAGCGCAAGCTCCCCGCGGACGTTCCGCAGCCTGGCAAGTTCCGTGAGCAGGGCGCTTCCGCTCCCGCCACCGAGGCGCCGGCTCCCGAGGCTCCCGCTTCCGAGGAGAACGCGTGATGAAGCTCGATATCACCACGCTCGATGGCGCCGGTGCCGGTTCCGTCGACCTGGACGAGACCATCTTCGGTCTCGAGCCCCGTGCCGATCTGCTCCAGCGCATGGTGCGCTGGCAGCTCGCCAAGCGTCAGGCCGGCACCCATGCGGTCAAGAACCGCTCGGATGTGAACCGGACGCGCAAGAAGCTGTATAAGCAGAAGGGCACCGGTAACGCGCGTCACGGCGCAGCCTCGGCCCCGCAGTTCCGCGGTGGTGGACGCGCCTTCGGTCCGGTCGTGCGCAGCCACGCTCACGATCTGCCCAAGAAGGTCCGTGCGCTCGCCCTGAAGCACGCGCTCTCCGCGAAGGTGAAGGACTCGACCCTCATCATCGTCGACGACGTGAAGCTCGCCGAGGGCAAGACCAAGGCGCTCGTCGAGCGCTTCGAGAAGATGGGCCTGTCCAGCGCCCTGATCATCGGCGGTGCCGAGGTGGACGTGAACTTCGCACGCGCCGCCCGCAACATCCCGCAGATCGACGTGCTGCCGATCCAGGGCATCAACGTGTACGACATCCTGCGTCGCGAGAAGCTCGTGCTGACCCGCGCAGCGATCGATGCGCTGGAGGCGCGTTTTCAATGAGTGCCGATCCGCGCCACTACGATATCATCGTCTCCCCGGTCATCACCGAGAAGGCGACGAACCTCACCGAACAGAACAAGGTCGTGTTCCGGGTTTCCCCGAAGGCGACCAAGCCGCAGATCAAGGAAGCGGTCGAGAAGCTGTTCGACGTCAAGGTCACGGGCGTGAACACGCTCGTCACCAAGGGCAAGAAGAAGATCTTCCGCGGACTTCGCGGACAGCGTTCGGACGTGAAGAAAGCGATCGTGACCCTCGCCGAGGGTGAGACGATCGACGTCACGACCGGCCTCTGAGACAAGTCGGGTTAAGGATTACCACCGATGGCCTTGAAGACATTCAAACCGGTCACGCCGAGCCTTCGCCAGCTCGTGCTCGTCGACCGCCGTGAGCTCTACAAGGGCAAGCCGGTCAAGAAGCTCACCGAGGGCAAGTCGTCGTCCGGCGGCCGCAACAACCTCGGCCGCATCACGGTCCGCTTCCGCGGCGGCGGTCACAAGCGCACGCTCCGCAACGTGGACTTCAAGCGTCGCGAGCAGATGGGCGTGTCCGCCACGGTCGAGCGGATCGAGTACGATCCGAACCGGACCGCATTCATCGCGCTGATCGCCTTCCCCGACGGCACGCAGAGCTACATCCTGGCTCCGCAGCGCCTGTCGCCGGGCGACAAGGTGATCGCGGCCGAGCAGGTCGACATCAAGCCCGGCAATGCCGGTCCGGTCGGCAACATGCCCGTGGGCACGATCGTCCACAACGTCGAGCTCAAGATCGGCAAGGGCGGCGCCATTGCCCGCTCCGCCGGCAACTACGCCCAGATCGTCGGCCGCGATCAGGGCTACGTCACGCTGCGCCTGAACTCGGGCGAACAGCGCCTGGTCCACGGTCAGTGCTTCGCCAGCGTCGGTGCGGTCTCGAACCCGGACCACATGAACATCTCGCTCGGCAAGGCCGGCCGCAACCGCTGGCTCGGCAAGCGCCCGCACGTGCGCGGCGTCGCCATGAACCCGGTCGACCATCCGCACGGCGGCGGTGAGGGACGTACCTCCGGCGGCCGTAACCCGGTCACGCCCTGGGGCGTTCCCACGAAGGGGAAGAAGACCCGCTCGAACAAGCGGACCGACGTCTTCATCCTGTCCAGCCGTCATAACCGTAAGAAGTAACGCCCATGGCACGCTCGCTCTGGAAGGGGCCGTTCATCGACGGCTACCTCCTCAAGAAGGCTGAAGCCGCTCGCGGTTCCAGCCGTAACGAAGTCATCAAGATCTGGAGCCGCCGCTCCACGATCCTGCCGCAGTTCGTCGGGCTCACCTTCGGTGTGCACAACGGGCAGAAGCACATCCCGGTGTACGTCTCCGAGGAAATGGTCGGCCACAAGTTCGGCGAGTTCTCGCCGACCCGCACCTTCCACGGTCACGCAGCCGACAAGAAGTCGAAGAGGCGCTGATCATGGGCAAGCCCGCCACTCCCCGCGCGCTCCCCGAGAACGAGGCTCAGGCCGTCGCGCGCATGCTGCGCGTCAGCCCCCAGAAGCTCAATCTCGTCGCGCAGCTCATTCGCGGCAAGAAGGTCGACTCGGCTCTCGCCGATCTCGAGTTCTCCCGCAAGCGGATCGCCCGCGAGGTCAAGAAGTGCCTCGAGAGCGCCATCGCCAATGCCGAGAACAACCATAACCTGGACGTCGACGATCTCGTCGTGTCCCAGGCGTTCGTCGGCAAGGCGCTGGTGCTGAAGCGGTTCCACGCCCGTGCGCGTGGCCGCGGCGCCCGTATCCTGAAGCCCTTCGCGAACCTCACCATCGTGGTGCGCGAAGTCCCGACCGCCGAAGCGGCGTGAGGAGGACCTGATGGGCCAGAAAGTCAATCCGATCGGTCTTCGGCTCGGTATCAACCGGACCTGGGACTCCCGCTGGTTCGCCCAGAAGGGTGAATACGCGAAACTGATGCACGAGGACGTCGCGATCCGCGCCGCCCTCATGAAGCAACTCAAGCAGGCCGCCGTCTCGAAGATCGTGATCGAGCGTCCGCACCGGAAGTGCCGCGTCACCATCCACTCGGGTCGTCCGGGCGTGGTCATCGGCAAGAAGGGCGCGGATATCGAGAAGCTGCGTAAGCTGGTCGGTACGCTCACCAAGGCCGACGTGACGATCAACATCGTCGAGGTGCGCAAGCCCGAGATCGATGCCACCCTCGTGGCCGACTCGATTGCCCAGCAGCTCGAGCGTCGCGTCGCGTTCCGCCGTGCCATGAAGCGCGCCGTTCAGTCGGCGATGCGTCTGGGTGCCGAGGGCATCCGCATCAACTGCTCGGGCCGTCTCGGCGGCGCCGAGATCGCTCGCCAAGAGTGGTACCGCGAGGGTCGCGTCCCTCTGCACACCCTCCGTGCCGACGTCGACTACGGCGTTGCGACGGCCTTCACGACTTACGGGACGTGCGGCATCAAGGTGTGGGTGTTCAAGGGCGAGATCCTCGAGCACGACCCGATGGCACAGGACAAGAAGGCGCAGGAAGAGGGTGGCCGTTCGGGCGGCCGTCGCGAGCGCGATGGTGAGGGTGGCCGCGAGCGCGGCCGGCGCGAGCACGCCTAACGGCGCGTTCGTGACCCCGTCACCCAGAAAGGTGTTGAGAGGCTGCCATGTTGCAACCCAAGAAGACCAGGTTCCGTAAGCAGTTCAAGGGTCGCATCCACGGTGCGGCCAAGGGCGGCTTCGACCTCAACTTCGGGACCTTCGGCCTGAAGGCCGTCGAGCCCGAGCGCATCACCGCTCGCCAGATCGAGGCGGCTCGCCGCGCGATCACGCGTGAGATGAAGCGCCAAGGCCGCGTCTGGATCCGGATCTTCCCGGATGTGCCGGTCACCGCCAAGCCCACCGAAGTCCGCATGGGCTCCGGTAAGGGTGCACCCGAGTTCTGGGCTGCCCGTGTGCATCCCGGACGTATCATGTTCGAAGTCGACGGCGTGGCCGAGGACGTTGCGAAGGAGGCCCTGCGCCTCGGCGCGGCGAAGCTCCCGATCCGCACGCGCGTCGTTCAGCGCATCGCTGATTGAGAGGGAGGGGATCATGAAGTCGTCGCAGAGACAGTCGGATCTGGCCGCCCTGTCGCCCGATCAGCTGAACGATGAGTTGCTGAACCTGAAGAAGGAGCAGTTCAATCTGCGCTTCCAGGGCGCCACCGGCCAGCTCGAGAACGTCGCGCGCGTCCGCGAAGTCCGCCGCGATATCGCCCGCGTTCGTACGCTTCAGCGTCAGAAGACGCTGAAGTCGGCGCAGGCCTGAGGAGTACATCATGCCGAAGCGCGTATTGCAGGGCGTCGTCGTCAGCGACAAGGGCGAGAAGACCATCGTCGTGAAGGTGGAGCGTCGCTTCACCCATCCGGTGATGAAGAAGACCGTCCGTCGCTCGAAGAACTACCACGCCCACGACGAAGCCAACGTCGCCAAGGTCGGTCAGACCGTGTCGATCGAGGAGTGCCGTCCGTTCTCGAAGACCAAGACCTGGAAGCTCGTCGAGGGCGCCAGCTCGGAAGCGGTCTCCGCCGAAGCTTGATCGTCATGCACGGTCGAGGAGACGGGCGCAGGGTTCTGCGCCCGTTTTTTTGTGCCTGCTCCGCATCGGTGTGCCGAACCCAAGTCGTTTCGGGTGGTCGCTACCAGAATCCTGATTTCGTTCGACAGAGGATTCGAGGATCCGCCGTGTCCAGGCGGTCCTCTTAACCTTGGGTGCGAGACGAGGGGGATGGTCGCGTGGCGGACAGCCTGAACAGTGCCTGCGGACTTCTCGCCGCGTTCTTCGGCGCCCGCGAAATCGACGGCATCGTCGCCAGCCAGCGCAGCTTCGGTCTGCACCTGTTGCCGGACATCCAGGCTGCAGCTCTCGGAATGCTGTCGCGGCTCAATGTCGTGCGCACCGGTCTTCACCAACCTGAGCTGCGCGAGCCCCTGACGATCTCCAGCCTCCTGGTACGCTGTGCGGCGCGGCCGGTCGCGATCGCGCCCCCCGAGTTCCATGATTTCGATCTCGGCGATGCGGAGTCTTTCAGGGCGCTGAGCAATGCCTTGTGGCTGTTCCGGATCTCGAACCGTCCAGCGGCCGTCTTGCTCTCCCGGTCATCGTCCGCGCAGGAGGGGCGCGTCGTGCGGCTCGAAGTGGCGACGCTGCCCGATGCGAGGTCCATCGGATTCGCCCGCGACTTCCTCTCGTCGATCCAGGACGCCGCGGCTGGATCGACGCGCTATCGTGGCAAGGTCGTCATGCTCGATCCCCCGTCGGAAGCGGGAATGCGTGTCCGCCGGTCGAAGTCGGTGACGCGGGCCCAGGTCATTCTCGACGACCCGACGATGGCGCGACTCGATCATCACGTCTTCGCATTCGATCGCCATCGCGGAGATCTCAGGCGTTTCGGGCAATCGACCTGCCGGGGCCTGCTGCTCTACGGACCTCCCGGTAACGGAAAGACCCACGTTACCCGCTACGTCTCGTCGAACCTGCCCGATCGCACGACCGTCTTGGTGACGCCCGATGGTGGGCGCTGCGTGGCCGAGCAGTTGCAGCTTGCGCGGAGCTTCCAGCCCAGCCTGGTGGTCCTCGAGAACGTCGACCGGTTCGCTCGGGATCGACAGGCTTCCAAGGGCTCGACCGAGACGGGCGGACTTCAGAGCCTGCTGAGCGAGATGGAAGGCCTCGAGGCCGACGCAGATATCCTGTTCCTCTTCACTGCGACTCATCCGCGGAATATCGACCCGGCCCTGATCTCGCAGCCGGGGCGGATCGACGTGGCGATCGAGATTGCCTGCCCGGATGCCTCGTGCCGTGCCCGCCTGGTCACCCTGTACGGCGCGTCCCTGATCTTCGACCCTGGGGCCCTTCCGGAAATCGTCGCGCGCACTGAGGGCGCAAGTGCGGCCTATCTGAAGGAAATGGTCTATCGGCTCGCCCTCGCAGCCTTGACCACCGAGATGGGGAATCGGATCACCCGCCGCAGCGTGGCCGTCGTCCTCGGCGAGGCGATCGACAGCCAGGCCCGCCTCGATCGGGGTGTGGTCGAACTCGCCGACGTTCCGGCGCGCCGGCCGGATCTGCGCATGGCAGCGTCGGGCGGGCGAAGCGCCGATCTCTGAGCCGGGTCGGCAATTGACCCTTGCACAGAACCACGCCCTGGTGTATCCGGCGTGCCTTCGCGACATTTGAGAGGGGTGCTCGCACCCTTCGTACGCGGCAGCCGCGCCGGTGTGTCAAACACCGATTGCGCGGTGCTTTACATGAGCCGGGGACATCAGATCCCCATCAGGCGTCGTCCGCCGGACAATACCGTCCGCGTGCGGAAACCCGCCTGAAACAAGGAAAGGTCACTGCCCGTGATCCAGATGCAGACGAATCTGGACGTCGCCGACAACTCTGGTGCGCGCCGCGTGATGTGCATCAAGGTTCTGGGCGGGTCGAAGCGTAAATACGCCGGTGTCGGCGACATCATCGTGGTCTCGGTCAAGGAAGCAATTCCCCGGGGTCGCGTGAAGAAGGGCGACGTCATGAAGGCGGTCGTCGTGCGCACCGCCAAGGAAGTGAAGCGTCCCGACGGTTCGGTGATCCGCTTCGACAAGAACGCAGCCGTTCTGATCAACAATCAGAAGGAGCCGATCGGCACCCGCATCTTCGGACCGGTGCCGCGCGAGCTGCGCGCCCGCAACCACATGAAGATCATCTCGCTCGCGCCGGAGGTGCTGTGATGGCCGCCAAGGTCAAGAAAGGCGACAAGGTCGTCGTCCTTACCGGTCGTGACAAGGGTCGCTCTGGCGAGGTCATCCAGGTGCTCCCGAAGGAAGATCGCGCGTTCGTTCGCGGCATCAACCTGGTGAAGAAGCACCAGAAGCAGACGCAGAACCAGGAAGGCGGCATCGTCTCGAAGGAAGCTGCGATTCACCTCTCCAACATCGCTGTCGCCGACCCGAAGGATGGTCAGCCCACGCGCGTTGGTTTCCGCATTCTCGACGACGGCCGCAAAGTCCGGTTCGCCAAGCGCTCGGGGGATCTGATCGATGGCTGAGAAGAACACTGACGGGTACACCCCGCGCCTGCGCAAGCACTACGACGAAGTGGTGCGCCAGAAGCTGATCGAAGAGTTCGGCTACAAGAACCCCATGCAGGTTCCGGTCATCGAGAAGATCGTGATCAACATGGGCGTCGGCGAGTCGACCGCCGATTCCAAGAAGGCCACCGTCGCTGCCGGCGATCTGGCGCTGATCGCCGGCCAGAAGCCGGTCATCACCCGAGCCCGCAAGGCCATCGCGACCTTCAAGGTCCGCGAAGGCATGCCGATCGGCTGCAAGGTCACGCTGCGCAAGCAGCGCATGTACGAGTTCATGGATCGCCTGATCACGATCGCGCTCCCGCGCGTCCGCGATTTCCGTGGCCTGAACCCGCGCTCCTTCGACGGCAACGGCAACTACGCCCTGGGTCTGAAGGAGCACCTCGTGTTCCCGGAGATTTCGTACGACAAGGCCGAGGCCACCTGGGGCATGGACATCGTCATCCAGACGACCGCCCGCACCGATGCTGAGGCGCGCGCGCTCCTCACGCAGTTCCGATTCCCGTTCCGGCAGTGAGCCCCCGCTAGGGTTTCATACGCGGACACCGGAGAGAGAAATGGCAAAGAAAAGCTCGATCGAGAAGAACAAGCACCGCGAAGCGCTGGTGAAGCTCTACGCTCCCAAGCGCAAGGCGCTGCTTGCCACGGCGAATGACGAGTCCCTCGAGATGGAGGAGCGCTTCGAGGCGCGCCTCAAGCTCGCGGAACTGCCCCGCAACTCGTCCCCCACCCGCGTCCGCAACCGTTGCGGCATGACCGGCCGTCCGCGCGCCTTCTATCGCAAGATGGGCATCTCGCGCATCGCGCTGCGCGAACTCGGCAACCAGGGTCTGATCCCCGGTCTCGTCAAGTCGAGCTGGTAAGGAGCAACCACCATGGTCAACGATCCCGTGGGTGATATGCTCACCCGCATCCGCAACGGTCAGCAGCGCCGCCGCAACGTCGTTCAGACGCCCGGCTCCCGCCTGCGGGCCAGCGTGCTCGACGTCCTCAAGTCCGAGGGCTACATCCGCGACTACGCGACCACGGATTACGGCAACGGCCGGACCGAGTTCGCGATCGAGCTGAAGTACTACGACGGCCAGCCCGTCATCCGCTCGATCCAGCGCGTGTCGAAGCCCGGCCGCCGCGTCTACTCGTCGGTGGGCGAGCTTCCGCGCGTCGCCGACGGCCTCGGCGTCACCATCGTGTCCACCCCGCAGGGCGTCATGGCCGACCACGAGGCGCGCGAGCGCAACGTCGGCGGCGAAGTGCTCTGCAAGGTGTTCTGATCTCGGACTTGGAGGAATAAGGCGATGTCTCGCGTAGGCAAGAAGCCCGTTCCCGTCCCGTCCGGCGTGACGGCCACGGTGACCGGTCAAACGGTGAAGATGAAGGGCTCCAAGGGCGAGCTCCAGTACGTCGTTCCCAACGTGGTCGACGTGAAGTTCGAGGACGGCGCCGTCTCGGTGCAGCCCAAGAACCAGACCAAGGAGGCCCGCTCGCTCTGGGGCACCTCCCGCGCTCAGGTGGCGAACCTCGTCGAGGGCGTCTCCAAGGGCTTCGAGAAGAAGCTCGAGATCACCGGCGTGGGCTACCGCGCCGCGATGGCCGGCAAGGCTCTGAAGCTCTCGCTCGGCTACAGCCACGACATCGAGTACGAGATCCCGGCAGGGATCACGATCGCGGTGCCGAAGCCCACCGAGATCGTCATCTCCGGCATCGACCGGCAGGTGGTCGGCCAGGTGGCCGCCGAGATCCGCGACTATCGCGGCCCTGAGCCCTACAAGGGCAAGGGCGTGAAGTACGCGGGAGAGTTCATCTTCCGCAAGGAAGGCAAGAAGAAGTAAGGGCCGCCGAACATGTCACGCAAAATCGATGCACTCGACCGCCGCAAGGCGCGTGTGCGCCGCGCGCTGCGGGCGGCGGCCAATGGACGGCCCCGGCTCTCGGTGTTCCGTTCCTCGAAGCAGATCTACGTTCAGGTCATCGACGACGCGGCGGGCAAGACGCTCGCGTCGGCTTCGAGCCTCGAGAAGGATCTGCGCACCGATCTCAAGACCGGTGCGGACGTCTCGGCCGCCCAGGCCGTCGGCAAGCTCGTCGCCGAGCGCGCCAAGGCTGCGGGCGTCACCCAGGTGATCTTCGATCGCTCGGGCTACCTCTACCACGGGCGCGTCAAGGCGCTCGCCGACGCCGCCCGCGAGGGTGGCCTCGAGTTCTAAGACTGGCGGAGGAGGGCGGCACAGGCCGCCCTCCGTTCCGGACGATTCAAGCGAGCGGGTCCGCCACCCGCGTCAGTGAGATGGATATTCAGTATGGCACGTGAACGTGAAGGCGGGGGCCGCGGCCGCCGCGATGAGCGCGAGGAGCGCGACAGCGAGTTCGTGGACAAGCTCGTCCACATCAACCGCGTCGCCAAGGTGGTGAAGGGCGGCCGTCGCTTCGGCTTCGCAGCCCTCGTCGTCGTTGGCGACCAGAAGGGCCGCGTCGGCTTCGGCCACGGCAAGGCCCGTGAGGTTCCCGAGGCGATCCGCAAGGCGACGGAAGCCGCCAAGCGCGGTCTGGTCCGCGTGGCGCTTCGCGAGGGCCGCACCCTGCACCACGACGTCTACGGTCGTCATGGCGCCGGCAAGGTCATCCTCCGCGCCGCTCCCCAGGGCACCGGTATCATCGCCGGCGGCCCGATGCGCGCCGTCTTCGAGACGCTGGGCATGCAGGACGTGGTGGCCAAGAGCCTCGGCTCCTCGAACCCCTACAATCTCGTGCGCGCCACCTTCGAGGCGCTCAAGAACGAGGACAGCCCGCGCTCCGTCGCGGCCCGTCGCGGTCTCAAGGTGTCGGCCCTCCAGGCCCGTCGCCGCGACGCCGATCCGTCCGACATGTCCGAAGCCGCCGTCGCGTAAGGGGAGGGTCCAATGGCACAGAAGACTCTCCGCATCGAGCAGATCGGTTCGCCGATCCGCCGCGAAGGCGACCAGCGCGCGACGCTGATCGGCCTCAAGCTCAACAAGCTGCACCGGGTTTCCGAGCTGGAGGATACCCCCTCCGTGCGCGGCATGATCCGCAAGGTGCAGCACCTCGTGCGCGTCCTTGGCGACGCGGCCTGAGGGAGGGCATCATGAAACTGAATGAACTCCGCGACAACGACGGCGCCACCAAGAACCGGATGCGCGTCGGACGGGGCATCGGCTCCGGCAAGGGCAAGACCGCAGGACGCGGCGTGAAGGGTCAGAAGGCCCGCACCGGCGTCTCCATCAAGGGCTTCGAGGGTGGCCAGATGCCGCTGCATCGTCGCCTTCCGAAGCGCGGCTTCAACAACCTGTACTCGACGGACCTGAACGAGGTGAACCTCGGCCGCGTCCAGCAGGCTGTCGATGCCGGCCGCATCGAGGCGGGCGCCACCGTCACCGTCGAGACCCTGATCGCCGCCGGCATCTGCGCCCGCGCCCGTGACGGCGTGAAGCTCCTCGGCGTCGGCGAGCTCACCACCAAGCTGACCTTCGAGGTCACCCGTGCGTCGAAGTCGGCGATCGAGGGTGTCGAGAAGGCTGGCGGCTCGGTCGCCGTGACGTATGGCGACGGCGTCTCCACCCGGGGCAAGCCCGCCCGCGTGGTTGCGTAGCCCAACGCCAGACTTTAAGTCGAAGCTCTGAGCGGCGGCCCGTGCAACCTCGCGCGTGGCCGCCGTATCAGTTTATGGGGAGCTTCGGCTCCCGTGCGGATCGATATCAGGAACCGGTGCCATGGCCTCAGCCGCCGAGCAGCTTGCCGCGAACCTCAATTTCGGGGCCATCGCCAAGGCCGACGAGCTCAAGAAGCGCATCTGGTTCACACTGGGCGCGCTGATCGTGTTCCGTCTCGGGACCTATATCCCGATCCCGGGCATCGACCCGGAGCAGTTCGCGCGGAACTTCCAGCAGCAGTCGGGCGGCGTGCTCGGGCTGTTCAACATGTTCTCCGGTGGTGCCGTCGAGCGCATGGCGATCTTCGCGCTCAACATCATGCCGTACATCTCGGCCTCCATCATCATCCAGCTCCTGACCTCGGTGATCCCGAGCCTCGAGACGCTGAAGAAGGAGGGTGAATCGGGCCGCAAGGTCATCAACCAGTACACCCGCTACCTCACGGTGGTGCTGGCGCTGGTTCAGTCCTGGGGCATCGCCTTCGGCCTCCAAGGGTCGAGCGCCGCGATCGAACCCGGTCCCTTCTTCATCCTGTCCACGGTCATCACCCTGACCGGCGGTACGCTGTTCCTGATGTGGATCGGCGAGCAGATCACCTCGCGGGGCATCGGCAACGGCTCCTCGCTGATCATCTTCGCCGGCATCGTGGCCCACCTGCCGGTGGCGATCGTCGGCGCCCTGGAGCTCAGCCGCACCGGCGCGCTCTCTTCAGCCGTCATCCTCGGCATGGGCGTGGCCGCCGTCGCGCTCGTCTACTTCATCGTGTTCATGGAGCGCGCCCAGCGCCGGCTGCTGATCAACTATCCGAAGCGCCAGGTCGGCAACCGCATGTACGAGGGCCAGACCTCGTTCCTGCCGCTGAAGCTTAACACCGCCGGCGTCATCCCGCCGATCTTCGCCTCGTCGCTGCTGCTCCTGCCCGCCACCGTGGCGAGCTTCTCGGCCAACAACGGCGGCACCGGCGTCCTGGCGACGATCACGACCTATATCGGCCACGGCCGGCCGCTCTACATGGTCCTCTACGCCGCCCTGATTATCTTCTTCGCGTTCTTCTACACCGCGGTGGTCTTCAACCCGGAGGAGACGGCCGACAATCTGAAGAAGCACGGCGGCTTCATTCCCGGCATCCGCCCGGGCGAGCGCACGGCGGCCTTCATCGACAAGGTCCTGACCCGCATCACCCTGATCGGGGCGCTGTACCTGACTTTCGTCTGTCTGGTGCCCGAGATCCTGGCATCGTATTCCTCGGCGGCCATCGGCTTCGGCGGCACCTCCCTGCTCATCGTGGTCTCGGTGACGATGGATACGGTGGCGCAGATCCACGGGCACCTGATGGCCCATCAATACGAAGGCCTCGTCAAGAAGGCCAAGCTGCGTGGGGCGACCCGCCGACGTTGAGGGCGATGCGGTGCGGGCTTCAAGCGCACCGCAACCCTTGCTAGAATTCCGAGACCCGGCGTTTCGCAGGATCGCCGGATATCCAAGCAGAACGGACCTGAGGAAACGACACCATGCGCATCATCCTGCTTGGGCCGCCCGGCGCGGGGAAGGGGACGCAGTCCGAGCGGATCGTAGCACGCTACGGCATTCCTCAGCTCTCCACCGGCGACATGCTACGGGCGGCCGTCGCCGCCGGTACGCCGGTCGGCCTGCAGGCCAAGAGCGTGATGGAATCGGGTGGCCTGGTGTCCGACGCCATCGTGGTTGGGATCGTCGCTGACCGCATCGAAGAGGCGGATGCCAAGCCGGGCTTCATCCTCGACGGCTTCCCGCGCACGGTGGAGCAGGCGAAGGCCCTCGATGCCATGCTGTCGCAAAAGGGAATCGCCCTCGACACCGTCATCGAGTTCGTCGTGGACGAGGAGGCCCTGGTCGGCCGCATCGCCAAGCGTGCCGAGGAGACCGCAGCCCGCGGTCAGCCGGTGCGGAAGGACGACACGCCCGAGGTCTTCAAGACTCGCCTCGACGCCTATCGCAAGCAGACCGCGCCCCTGTCCGACTACTATGCCGGCACCGGGCTGCTGCAGACCATCGACGGCATGAAGCCGGTCGACGCCGTCACGGAGGATCTGGTGGCGATCCTCGACCGGCACACCGCTTCGGCGGAGTCCTGATCGATCAAGCCGACGGTCCGGCCTCCGGCCCGTGACCTTTGCGGGTTGATTGAGCGACCCGGGTTGACACATCCCCCGGCCCGCGCTAGTGGGCCGGTCTTCGTTCAGAGGAAGTGGGTCCGGATCGCCTCTCAGGGGTCGATGCGGGCCGATTTGTCGTTTTGAACGGCGCGCAGGGGCCGGTCTCCACCGGACGCGCGTGACACCCGGCCCGGCCTCAGGTCCGGCGCCCCATGGAGAGACACCTTGGCTCGTATCGCTGGCGTTAACATTCCGACCAATAAGCGCGTCGTCATCGCGCTGCAGTACATTCACGGCATCGGCCCCAAGAAGGCTGAAGAGATCACCGGCAAGGTCGGGATCCCGGCCGAGCGTCGCGTGAATCAGCTGACCGACGCCGAGGTGCTGTCGATCCGCGAGACCATCGACCGCGATTACATCGTCGAGGGCGATCTGCGCCGCGAAGTCTCGATGAACATCAAGCGCCTGATGGATCTCGGCTGCTACCGCGGTCTGCGCCATCGCCGCAACCTGCCGGTCCGCGGCCAGCGCACGCACACCAACGCGCGCACCCGCAAGGGCAAGTCCAAGCCGATCGCCGGCAAGAAGAAGTAATCGATCCGAACCGGGAGACCGCTCTTCGGGCGGTCTCCTGACGTCGGCGCCAGGATCCCTGTGCGCCAAGTCCTACGTCGCGGCACGGTGTTCCAAATCCGTGCCGGCGGCATCCGAGAAGACTCCCGAGCGCCTGGAATGACGGGCGCGCCTGAAGGACAAGAGAACACATGGCCAAGGAAACCACCCGCGTCCGTCGCCGCGAACGCAAGAACATCGTCTCGGGCGTCGCGCACGTGAACGCGTCGTTCAACAACACGATGGTCACCATCACCGACGCCCAGGGCAACACCATCTCGTGGTCGTCCGCCGGTGCCATGGGCTTCAAGGGTTCGCGCAAGTCGACCCCCTACGCCGCCCAGGTTGCCGCTGAGGATGCCGCCCGCAAGGCTGCCGAGCACGGCATGCGCACCCTCGAGGTCGAAGTGTCCGGTCCGGGTTCGGGTCGTGAATCAGCGCTGCGCGCGCTCCAGGCCGCCGGCTTCACCGTGACGTCGATCCGTGACGTGACGTCGATCCCGCACAACGGCTGCCGCCCGCGCAAGCGTCGTCGCGTCTGAGGCACGACCAACGCGAACCTTTGGGGCCTGTTACGGAGACGCGCGTGTCGAATGCTCAGAATCCGCTTCCGGGTGTGCTGCGGTGGAGCTTGGGTGACCTGACGGTCACGGTGATGAATGACGGCTACCTTCAGGGTTCGCTGGATCTCGTCACCGGGATCGATCGTGCGGAGGCCGGCGCCTTACAGGCCGCCGGCTTTCGCGCGCAGGATCCCCGGATCACGCTCAACGCATTCCTGATCACGGGTCCGGGGCGCAAGCCGCTCCTCATCGACAGCGGGATGGGCCATTTCGGTGGCCCGTCCCTCGGTGGCGTTCCAGCGGCTCTCGCCGCGGCCGGCGTTTCGCCGGACAGCATCGAGACGGTCCTGCTCACGCATCTGCATCCCGACCATGCCGGTGGGCTGATCCGGGATGACGGTTCGGCGGCCTACCCGAATGCCGAACTCGTGGTTCATGCCGACGAAGCGGCGCACTGGCTCGACGACGGCGCGCTGTCACGGGCGCCGGACGGCGCGAAGCCCTATTTCGAGATGGCCCGCCAGGCGACCGCGCCTTACGGCGGACGTCTGCGCACGGTCACGAGCGGCAGCGTGGCAGCGGGGATCGAGGCGATTCCCCTGCCGGGCCATACGCCGGGCCATACCGGCTACCGCATCACGTCGGGCGACGCGTCGCTTTTGATGTGGGCGGACATCATTCACCTGCCGGCGATCCAGTTCAAGCAGCCGGAAGCCGGTATGGTCTTCGACCTCGACGGGGATCAGGCACGCGCCGTGCGTCGCCGGATGCTCGACGCCGTTTCGGGTGACCGAACCTTCGTGACGGGTGCCCATCTGGAGTTTCCGGCCCTGGGCTACGTCGCCCGGGACGGGGCCGCCTACAGCTTCGTTCCGGAGCTCTGGGTCGCGGCCCAGTAACGGTTCGCGCCTGACGCGGACGCAACAGTTTCCAGCCCGCCGGGCGCCGATGGCGCGGTGTCGACGGGCAATGCGTGGACCACCCATGTGGCCCGCGCCGATCTTGCGAGAGGTAGCATCGTGGTCATTCAGAAGAACTGGCAAGAGCTCATCAAGCCGAACAAGCTCCAGGTCTCGACCGGGCACGACCCCAAGCGGGTCGCCACCGTCGTCGCCGAGCCCCTCGAGCGCGGCTTCGGCACCACGCTCGGCAACTCGCTCCGCCGCGTGCTGCTGTCCTCGCTCCAGGGCGCGGCCGTGACCTCGGTCCAGATCGACGGCGTGCTGCACGAATTTTCGTCGATCCCCGGCGTGCGCGAGGACGTCACCGACATCGTCCTCAACATCAAGACGATCGCCATCCGCTCGCAGACCGAGGCCCCCAAGCGCCTGACCCTGCGCAAGACCGGTCCCGGCGTCGTCACCGCCGGCGACATCGGCACGGTGGGCGACGTTCAGATCCTGAACCCCGACCTCGTGATCTGCACGCTGGATGACGGCGCCGAGATCCGGATGGAGTTCACGGTCGCCACCGGCAAGGGCTACGTCCCGGCCGAGCGGAACCGTCCCGAGGATGCGCCGATCGGCTTGATCCCGGTCGACGCCCTGTTCTCGCCCGTCACCAAGGTGTCCTACCGCATCGAGACCACCCGCGAGGGCCAGGATCTCGACAAGGACAAGCTGACGATGACGATCGAGACCAACGGCGCCGTGTCGCCGGAGGATGCCCTGGCCTACGCCGCGCGCATCATCCAAGACCAGCTCCAGGTGTTCGTGAACTTCGAGGAGCCCCGCAAGGAGGAGGCGCAGCCGCTCGCGCCGCAGCTCCCCTTCAACCCGGCCCTGCTCAAGAAGGTCGACGAGCTCGAGCTCTCGGTGCGTTCGGCGAACTGCTTGAAGAACGACAACATCGTCTACATCGGCGACCTCATCCAGAAGTCCGAGGGCGAGATGCTGCGCACCCCGAACTTCGGCCGCAAGTCGCTCAACGAGATCAAGGAAGTGCTGGCCGCGATGGGCCTCCACCTCGGCATGGACATCCCCGGCTGGCCGCCGGAGAACATCGAGGACCTCGCCAAGCGCTTCGAAGAGCACTACTAGGCGCACGGCGCATCCGCCCCAGCCGGATGCGGCGATGGCCTCGTGCCGTTGCCGCGTCCGGCTGGCATTGCGGGGGGTCCGCGCGACGCGGACGCCCAGAACGAATCCCGCCGCGGGGTCATGCGGAATGAACAGCCCCGAAGACCATTTCGGAGGGGCGCTTGGCCGTACCGTGGCACGGCGGCCATCAACCAAGGATAGCCATCATGCGTCATGGATTTCGCGGTCGTCGTTTCAACCGCACCACCGAGCACCGCAAGGCGATGTTCGCGAACATGTCGGCCGCGCTGATCAAGCACGAGCAGATCGTCACCACCCTGCCGAAGGCCAAGGATCTGCGTCCGGTCATCGAGAAGCTGATCACCCTCGGCAAGACCGACAGCCTGCACGCCCGCCGCCTCGCCATGTCGCAGATCCGCGACGAGGCCATGGTCCGCAAGCTCTTCGCCGTGATCGGCCCGCGCTACAACACCCGTCCGGGCGGCTACTGCCGCATCATGAAGGCCGGCTTCCGCTACGGCGACAACGCCCCCCTGGCGGTCATCGAGTTCGTCGACCGTGACGTCGACGCGCGCGGTAAGGATTCCGGCCCCGTGTTGGTGGACGACGCGGCGTAAGCCTCGCCTCCGTCCGACGATGAAGAGGGCGGCCTCCGGGCCGCCTTTTTTGTTGGCCGGAGTGAGCCCTCTCCAAAGCGATCTCCCGCTGCCATGTCCGCCGCGTCAGGCAGCCCGGTCGAGGAGTCGCGAGACTTCCGCTGCAAGATCAGCGGATTCGAAGGGCTTGCGCAGCACCGGGAGGTCAGGCGGGATCGGGATCGCCTCGGCATGGCCGGTGACGATCAGCACGGGCACGTCGGACCAGCGCGCACGCACGATCTCGGCGAACTCCACGCCGGTCATGCCCGGCATCGCCAGATCGGCGACGACGAGGTCGAAGGTCCCCTGTTCCATCAGCGACAGGGCGGTGGAGCCGTCGCTGGCCTCGCGCTCGCTGTAGCCGAAGCTCGACAGGAACGAGGCCGTCACGTGCCGGACCTCCGGGTCGTCGTCGACGACAAGGATGCGCGCCGCTCGGGCGGCGGGCAGCGCGGCGCCCGGCACCGCGACCTCGTCGAGATCTGTGGCTTCGACCCGCGGTAAGATGATCTGAACGCGGGTGCCTTCACCCGGTGCACTCTCGATGCGCAGCCGCCCGTGGGATTGCTGGGCGAGGCCGAAGACCATGGCGAGGCCGAGGCCCGTCCCCTGGCCCACCGCCTTGGTGGTGAAGAATGGCTCGCAGACCCGCGTGAGGATCTCCGGGGCGATGCCACTGCCTGCATCGCTGATCTCGACGGACAAATAGGCGCCGGTCGGCAAGTCCGGATCGTCGTCCAGCGCGAAGCTGCGGGTTGCGACGACGATGCGGCCACCTTCCGGCATGGCGTCGCGGGCATTGATGCAGAGGTTGAGGATCGCGAGTTCGAGTTGGTCCGGATCGACGCAGGCGGCCGGTGCCTCGGGGGCGAGGGTCGTCTCGACGGTGACGAGACCGCCGAGGCTGCCCGCCAGCAGATCATGCATCCCGGTGATGAGTCCGTTCACGTCGACGGCGCGGGGGCGCAGGTCGCGGGAGCGGCTGAAGCTGAGGAGGCGCTTGGTCAGGGAGGCGCCGCGCTGGGCCGCCTGCATCGCGTTGCCGACGAGGCGCTGGACCCGTGGCTGGTCGGCGACCTTCGGCGCCACGAGTTCGAGGCTGCCGAGGATCGCCATCAGCAGGTTGTTGAAGTCGTGGGCGATGCCGCCGGCCAGGGTCCCCAACGCCTGCATCTTGTCCGACTGCCGAAGGCGCGCCTCCAGGGACTTCTGGTCGGTGACGTCGCGCTCGATGGTGGCAAGGTGGGTGATCTCGCCCGCCGCGTCGCGGATCGGCACGCGGGTCACGTGGCGCCAGCGCTCGGCTCCGGTCGCCCCCTCGGCGACCAGACTGTCGCTCGGCTCGCCGGCGGCGATCACGGCGGCATCCGCACTGCCGATGGCCGCGCCGTCGCCCAGGATCGCATCCTCGGTGCGTCCGAGGCAGCCGGCGACGTCTCCACCGAGACCCGCGGCCTTGCGGGCGTTGAGGCGCACGAAGCGCCCCTCCGCATCCTTGAAGGAGATCGCATCCTCGGCATTGTCCAGGAGGCCGCGCAGCAGCGCCCGCTCCGTCGAGAGGTCCCGTCCGAGCTGATGCCGCTCGAAGGCTTGGCGCACGGTGTTGCGCAGCAGGTTCGCATCCCAGGGCTTGGTGGCGTAGCCGGTAATGCCGCCCTGGTTCAGGGCCGCCACCACCGCGCTCATGTCGGCGTAGCCGGTGAGCAGGATGGCCTGGGCGTCGTGAACCTTGCGTGCCTCGGCCAGCATGGCGTCGCCAGTCATGCCCGGCATGCGCTGATCCGAGAGGATCACGGCGATGTCCGGGTTGCCGGCCAGGATCTGCAGCGCCTCGGCCGGCTTCGTCGTGGTGAGAACGCGGTACTGGTCCTCGAAGAGGTCCTCGAGGGCGATGAGGATGTCGGGTTCGTCGTCGACGGCGAGGATCGTGCCCTGTGACATGCTCAACCCGTCTGCCGTGGGATGCCGATGACGAAACAGGCCCCACCTCCGGGAGCGGCCTCGACGCTGAGCGTGCCGCTATGCGCCTGCACGACACTGTAGGCAATCGCGAGGCCGAGGCCTGTGCCGGACCCGACGGGTTTCGTGGTGAAGAACGGCTCGAAGATCTTCTCGCGCAGCGTCTCGGGGATGCCGGGGCCGGTGTCGCTGATCCGGATGAGGTCGGTGTCGGGGAGGCCGCGGGTCTCGATGGTGATGGTGCCGGATTCGGGCATCGCGTCCGCGGCATTGCCGAGGATGTTCATGACGACCTGGTTCAGGAGGGCGGGCGTGCAATGGATCTCCGGCCGGCCCGAGAAATCCCGCAGCACCGCGATTCGGTCGCCGAGCTTGTGCTGGATCAAGGCGAGCACCGTCTCGATCGCCTCGGGCACGTGGACCAGGGTGCGCTCGCCCTCGTCGAGGCGGGAGAACTTGCGCAGGTTGAGGACGAGGTCCTGGATGCGAGTCAGGCCCATGCGCATGGCCCCGACCCGGTCACCGCACTTCTTGAGCCGGCGCGGGCTGTCGGGCGAATCCGGCGCCGCCGCGACCTCGCCGAGGATGCGCTCCACCGTGCCCTGGTGGGCGAGGATGAAGGCGAGGGGGTTGTTGATCTCGTGGGCGATGCCAGCCACCAGTTCGCCGAGGGAGGCCATCTTGGCCGCCTGGACGAGCTTGGCCTGCGCGTCGGTGAGCTTGCGGTTGGCGGTGGCGAGGTCCGCGTTGGCCTGCTCCAGGGCCCCAGCCAGGGCGGCACGTGCCTCCGCCGCCTCGGCCTCGGCCCGGGCCCGCTCCAGGGCCCGCTCACGGGCGCCGAATTCGCCCGCGATGCGGCGATTGTCCTCTTCCAAGAGCTTGCGGCGCACCAGGCTGCGCACCCGCATCACCAGGATTTCGCCGTCGGATTTCGAGACCACGTCATCGGCGCCCGCGGCGAAGGCCTCCACCAGGAAGTCCTTGGCCGGGTTGGAGCCGGCGATGCCGACCACCTGAAAGGTGGGGGCGCCGGCCTCCCGGCCCGCCAGTCCGGCATTGCGGTGGTCGCTGATCGCCCGGCAGAGGGCGAGGCCGTCATAGGTCGTGGCGAGGAGGTCGATCGTCACGCAGTCGAAGGCAGCGCCCTCTGCCTCCAGAGCCGCGATGGCGGCCGCGTGGCTGTCCGCGGTGGTGACCTCCTGCCCCTCGTGGGCGAGGAGCCCGGCGAGGAAAGTCCGGTAGGTGGCGCTGGCATCGACCACGAGGACCCGCCCCCGGCGGAAGGCGGAGACGCCGGGCCCGTCGCTGCCGCCCATGCGCTCGCGCAGGAGAGCCCGGATGCGCAGCACGAGGAGGTCGCGATCGGCGGATTTCGCCACGTAGGCATCGGCGCCGCTCTCCAGGCCCTGGCGCTCGCCGTCGCGGGCGCCGGTGAGCATCAGGAGGGGGAGCGCGCGGGTGCGGAGCGAGAGCCGGAGCTGGCGGGCGAACTCATCACCGTTCATGCCGGGAAGATGATGGTCCGCCACCACGAGATCGGGCAGGCGGGTGTTGAGATGGTCGAGGGCCGCCTCGGCGGTGGCGCAGCGCTCGACCGCGAAGCCCTTCGACTCGAGCAGCAGCCGCAGTTCCAGGGCCTGGGTCTCGGAATCCTCGACGAGGAGGAGGCGGGGCGGGATGGCCTCGGTCACGGCGCGGCCTCCGCGACGCGGGCGAGATGGGCGGCGATCCGGTCCAGGGGCAGCACGGTCCCGGCGGCCGCGAGGCGGATCGCGGCCGCCGGCATGCCGAACACCACTGCGGTGCTCTCGTCCTCGGCGACGGTGAGCCCTCCGGCCCGGCGCATGTCGAGGAGGCCGAGGGCTCCGTCCTCGCCCATCCCGGTGAGCAGGACGCCGATGCCGCGGGCCCCGGCATACCGGGCGACCGAGCGGAACAATGCGGTGGCGGCCGGTCGCTGGCCACCCACGGGAGCGACATCGGTGATGCGCAGGTGGCCGCCGCCGCCGAGCTCCAGGTGCCGGTCCCCCGGCGCCACGTAGACGCGGCCAGCCTCGGCCCGCTCACCCTCGCGGGCCACGGAGACCGGCAGCCCGACGACCCCGTTCAGCCAAGTGGCGAACCCCTCCATGAAGGCGGGACCCATGTGTTGGACGACCAGGACCGGAATGGGGAAACTTGCCGGCAGCGCTCCAATGACCCGAGCGAGGGCAGGCGGCCCACCGGTCGATGCGGCGATGGCCAGGACGCTGGCGGATTCGGGCACCTTGAGGGCGGCGGCCAACGGCGGCGGCGCAGCGACGCGACCGGCCCATTCCGAGCCGATCGGCCGGCGCCGGATCACCGGCACGGCGGCCATGATGCGCAGCTGCGTGCAGATCTCGCTGGCAGCGGCGTCGTAGCCGGCATTGGTGGTGGCCACCGGCTTCTCTACCACCGAAAGCGCCCCGGCTCGCAGGGCGTTCATTGAGATGCGCAGAGAGGAATCCTCGATCGCGTCGGCGATGACCACGATCGGGGTCGGGCGCTCGGCCATGATCCGCCGCGTCGTCTCCAGGCCATCGATTCCCGGCAAACGGATATCCATCGAGACGACGTCCGGGCGGACCTGGCCGATCGTCGCCAGAGCCTCCTCGCCGGAGGCCACGGCCGCCACGACTTCCAGTCGCGGATCCCGGCCGACGATATGGATCAGCAGCTGGCGCACCACGAGGGAATCCTCGACCAGCATCACCCGCACCCGCGCGGGCACCCCCGGCGTCGTTCCGTCCCGCTCGTGTCCGGTCACAGCAATTGCCCGATGGTGTCGAGGAGCTTGCGCTGGTCGAAGGTCTGCTTCGTGAGATAGGCGTCCGCTCCGAGGTCGAGGCCGCGGGCCACGTCCTCGGCATCGCCGCGCGAGGTCATCAGGATGATCGGCAGCTGTGCGAAGGCCTCCTCGGCGCGCAGGGCCTTCAGCAATCCGAAGCCGTCGAGACGTGGCATCTCCACGTCGGCGACGACAAGATCCACCGGTTCGATGCCCGCCCGCAGGCGGTCGAGCGCATCCTGGCCGTCGACACAGACGACGACGCGGTATCCTGCCGCCTCCAAGATACCCTTCTCCAAGGTTCGCGTGGTGATGGAATCGTCCACCACGAGGATCGTCGAACGTGGCGCCTGCGCGATCGTTCCGCGGCTGCCTGTGGGTTGCGGTGCCGCGGCCGAGCCGGCCTCGCCCGCCCGTGCGACCAGCCCCTCGGCATCAAGGACGAGAGCGGGCCGGTCCCCCGGCAGGATCACGGTTCCGGTGATCAACCGCGGATCGGTCCCGATCGGTGGGGCCGGCAACACCCGCAGGGTGGTCACATCGGACAACGCGTCGACGGCGAGGACACAACGGCGCCCGTTGCCACGGAGAAGGATCGCCGGGCAGGTGGCGTCGGCCTCCTCTGCGCGGGCCGGCAGCCCGAGAAGGCCTGCCAGGTCCAGCACCGGCACGCTGACGGGGTCTCCGCCGATCTCCACCCGCGCAACGGTGCGACCCATGACCTGCGCGAGGTCACCGCGCTCCAGGCGCAGCAGGCGCTCGGCCGAAGCGCTCGGGAGCGCGTAGGTCATCCCGCCCGCCCGGACGAGGAGCATCGCCCGGCGAGCCGCCGAGAGCGGCAGCGCCATGACGAGCTCAGTCCCGTAGGGGCTCCGCGGCAGGAGGCGAACCGTGCCGCCGAGCCGGCGCGCCGCGTCCGCCACCACCGAGAGACCGATGCCGCGTCCCGAGAGGGTGTCGACGGCGGAGGCGGTGGAGAAGCCGGGCTCGAAGACCAGGGCGAGCAGCGCTTCCGGCCCGGGATCGGCATCGGCCGCGAGCAGGCCCCGGCGCCGGGCGGTTTCGGCGATCGCGGCGAGGTCAGGCCCACGTCCGTCATCGTGGACCCGGACGACCAGGCGCCCCCCCTGGACCTCGACGTCGAGGCCGATCGCCAGGGCATCGGTCTTGCCGAGGCGCCGGCGCGTCTCGGGGGGTTCGGCCCCATGACTCAGGGCATTGCGCAGGGCGTGCAGGACCGGGTCCTTGAGGACCTGGAGCATCCCGCGATCGACCGGCAGGTCGAGGCCGCGCGCGGTCACCGTGATGGCGCGGTCAGCCTCGCGCGCATGGTCGCGCAGGGCCCGCGCGAATCCCCCGAACGCGGTCTCCGCCGGGACCAGGGCCAAGCGCTCGGCCTCGCCGGCGACCCGCGTCATGGCGCCCTCGATGGAAGACGCGAGGGCGCTGCGAACCCGCGCAAGGTCCGCGGCATCGCGCGCCAGGGCGAGGAGCCCGGTCTCCAGGGCCCGCGCATCGAGGTCCGGCTCCGATCCGCGGGCACCGCGCCGGCGCTCGGCGAGACGGGCAAGATCGGCGGCCCGGCGACCCAGGCGGGCGATACCGTCAGCCAGAACGGCCTCGCCCCCGAGGGCACTGGTCAGTTCGTGCGTGGCCCGTGTCAGCGCTTCGACGGCGTCCGCGGGCACCCGCAGGAGCGTCTGGGCGACGTCGGTGGGCGTCTCGGGCGGTGCGGATTTCGGAGCCGGAGCGGTGGGCGCGGCAGGCTCGGCGGCCGGGGCCTGGGCCAGCTCCCGATCCGACTCGGGTGGCGTGGCCGCGCTCGGATCGAGGGCGCGATCCAGGGCCGCGAGGGCATCGGCGGGCATGTCCGGGCCTATCCCATCGGTCAGCCCGGCGACGTAGGCCTCGATCCGGTCGAGGGCAAGGTGGACGGCGGCTGTGGCGGTCTGCGAGAGCCCGACCTCCTGCGCCACCACGCGCTCGAACAGGGTCTCCAGGCGATGGGCGACGGCCTCCACCGCCGGCAGGTCGACGGCCCGGGAGGCGCCCTTCAGGCTGTGCGCCCGCCGGAAGACGTCGTTCCAATCGGGCACGTGCTCGCCGTCCTCGCCCCCGAGGGCGGCGCGGATCGCATCGATGTGCTCGCGGTGCTCGACCTCGAACGCCGCGAGTAGAAGCTGGCGAATGTCCATCCGTCGCCTAAGGCCGCCCCTGGGTTACGGCGAAGTCCGAACGTCCGGAACTCGCGCGAAGCCATTCGTGCATCATGCATCCCCTGCGAGACCGGAGCGCCCGGAAACGCGGGGTTCCTCTCAGTGCCGGTAGCGCTCGGCGAGCGTCATCAGCGCCTGGGCGAGTTCGGTGAGATTGGCGGAGGCCGCCTCGACCTCCCGGGTACCGGCCGCCGTCTGCTGGCTCGCCTGGCGAATGTTCTGGAGGGCGCCCATCACCTGCTCGATGCCGAGCTGCTGCTGGTTCGTCGAGGCGACGATCTGCTGGAAGGTCTGGACGCTCTCCTCGACCCGGGCGGTAATCTCCTCGATGGTCCGCTGGGTGGTGTCGGAGCGGGCCTTGCCCGTGGCGGCGCGCTTGACCGCCTCCTCGGTGAGCATGACCGAGGTGTTGATGCCGCGCTGGATCTCGCCGAGGATCGTCCGGACCTGCCCGGTGGCCGCCTTGGCCTGGTCGGCCAGGAGCTTCATCTCCGAGGCGACCACCGCGAAGCTGCGCCCACTCTCACCGGCCGCTGCCGCCTCGATGGCGGCGTTCAGCGCCAGGAGATGGGTGCGCTCCGAGATGTCGTTGACGGTGGTGATGATGTCGCCGATCGCCTGGGTCTTCTCGGAGAGGGCGACGATGTTGCCGGCCACCGCCTCGGCCTGCTCGCGGATCGAGTCCATCGCCCGGGCGGTGTCGGCCACGGCGCGCAGGCCGGCCCGGGAGGTCTGGGCCGTCGACTGGGCGGTGGCGATGACCTCGCCGGCCCGCTTGCCGATCTGCGCACCGGAATGCGTGATCTCGTCGACCGTGGCGGCGGTCTCCTGCACGGCGGCGAACTGCTCCTCGACGCTGGCGGCCTGCTCCTGGGCGGAGGCGCGGATCTCGGCCGCCGCCGCGTTGAGGTCGGAGGTCGCGGCCCGGTTGGTCCGGGCGAGGTCGGCGAGGCCGGCCACCATGCGGTTCAGGGTGCGCCCGAGACGACCGATCTCGTCCTTGCCCCGCGCCTCGAGGGTCCCCGAGAGGTCGCCCTCGCCGACCCGCTCCGCGAAGGCCATCACCTCCTCGAGGGGTCGTACCACGGCCCGGCTGATCAGCAGGGTGATGAGGATGCTGAGAACGATGCAGGCACCCAGCGTGAGCAGGATGGAGAGGCGGCTGCGCTCGTAGAGATCGGCGACGCCGCGCTGGCCGGCGGCGATACCCTCGTCGAGGGCGCTGCGGGTGCGCTCGATGTCGCTGAGGAACATGTCCTGGCTTCGGTTCAGCGCGTCGTTGCGGGCCTCGACACCCTCCACGTCCTTGGCGGCGATCAAGGCGAGTTGCGCCTCGCTCGCGCTGCGCAACTCGCGCAGTTCGCCCACGGCCTCGATGGCGATGGCATTCACCTTGCGCCAAGCGAGGCTGCGCTCCTCCGAGACCGACCGGGCCCGGTAGCCGTCCGTCGCGCGCACGAGTTCGGCAAGGATCGCCTCGGCCTCGGTGGCGGACCGGCGCCAGGAGGCCGAACCGTCATCCCGCTCCGGGCCGCCCCGCGCCCGCATCAGCAGCGCGATGATGGCGTTGCGGCGCTGGAGGCCCATGTCCCGGGCCTTGTTGGCGAGATCGTCGAGCTGGCGCGCCACCGTGAGGTCGCGGGTGACGATGCCGTCGGTCGTGTCGCGCACCACGCCGATCTGCCCGAGGGCGTAGAAGCCAAGCGCCACGATGACGATGGTGATGGCGACGAAGCCGAGGAGGATGCGTTTTCCGATCGAGATCGACACGAGGGGCTCCAGGCTCCGGGAAATCGACCGAGACGCGGGTCAGGGCACCCCGGGCCTCGGCAGTTCGAGTCGTCTCACCGCCCGAGCGGCGGCGAGGCAGAAACGCTCACGGCAGACACAGTCACGGCAGGTACCGCCGCAGGAGGCGCGGCAGATCGACGACGACGAACCCGGGTTCCCCATCCGGTCCGGCACCGGGCGGGGCATAGCCCGAAACCGCCTCCGGGCTCAAACCCGCCTCGGACAGGGCCGGAACGTCCGTCGTCTCGGCGATGTCGGCCACACCGAGCACGCGATCGACGGCGAGCGCCACCGGTACGCCCGCGCCCCGCAGCAGGACGACGTGGCCCTCGTCGCTGGCCGCCGCGGCGGCGCGTCCGAGGGCTTGGGCGAGGGCGATCAGGCTGACGACGCGGCCGGAGATGGCGATGAGTCCGAGGATCGCCGCTGGGGCGCCGGGCAGGGGGGTCACCGGCCGGGCGGGCAGCACCTGTGCCACCTGGGCGAGGGCAAGGGCGAAGCGGTCGTTGCCACAGGCACAGACGAGATAGGCCCGCGTCGGTCCGGCCGTCTCCGCCGTTCCCCGTCCACGCCTCGCCAGCAGGCGGGAGCGCTCGGCACGCAGGGCCTGCGTGCGCGCGGCGGAGGCTTCGGCCCAAGTCTGCGTCACGGCCCTTCTCCTGTCACGCCGGCACGGGCAAGGGCGGCGCTGCGCGCGATCTCGTGCGGGCCGAGCCCGTCGCCCTCGGCCACCACCGCATCCGGCGCCAGGGATTGGGCCAGACGGATGGCGTTGTCGAGGGCCCGCGCCGCGTCGGCCCGCCGTCCGAGGCCGATCATCAGCAGGCCGAGCTGGTAATGCGCCATCACGAAAGTGCGGTCGAGGTAGAGCGCGCCCCGCCAGGCCCGCTCGGCCTCGGCCTCGCGCCCGAGGCTGTGGGCGAGGAGGCCGTCATAGTAGTGCAGCACGGGATCGGTCGGCGCCGTGCGGATCGCCGCCCGAATCGCCCGCCAGGCCTCCGCGGTCTCGCCCGCATCGGCCAGGGCTCGGATGCGGGTCAGATCGTCCGGCCGGACCGTATCGTCCGGGGGCTCGACAGCATCCGCGCCGTGCGGCGCGAGGACGTCGGTCAGGGTGGAGTCCACCAGGGTGGATTTGGACGCGTCGCGCTCGGCCGCCTCCGGCCCCTCGAAGACGGGCACCGGCGGAGCGACCGGGATGGGTTCGGGAATGAATTCCGGGATCCAGGGCGTCGGCGGAGGGACCGGGGGGCTGGCGCCCCGTGGCCGATAGGCGACGGTTCCGGGCAGGTTCACGGGCTCCAGCATCGCCGCGATGGCCGGGTTCGGCTCGGCATGCCCGATCAGGAGCCAGCCCTCGGGCGTCAGGCGCCGGCCGAGGGCGCGCACGATTCCTAGGACGATCTCGGCCTCGAAGTAGATGAGCACGTTGCGACAGAGGATAAGGTCGAACTCCGCCACGGGCGGGGCGGCACGGACGTCGAGAAGGTCCATCAGGTTGCGCCGCTCGAAGCGCACCATCCGGCGGAATTCCAGCCGCAGGGCATAGGTACCGTCGCGGCCCGGC
Source organism: Methylobacterium sp. Leaf125 (assembly GCF_001423085.1). Classification (GTDB taxonomy): domain Bacteria; phylum Pseudomonadota; class Alphaproteobacteria; order Rhizobiales; family Beijerinckiaceae; genus Methylobacterium. Next base: position 29,243 of record NZ_LMNU01000003.1, read on the forward strand.
CCCGCGACGGCCGGGCCCGGCACGAAGTAGCGCAGGCGCTCGCCGGGGGGCAGGGTCCGGAGGGCCCAGCGACCATAGATCCCCGCCCGCGCGGTCTCGAGGGCGGCCGTGCTGATGTCGGTGCCCAGGATCGCGATCCGCCACTCCGGCAGGGCGGTTCCCAGGAGTTCGTGCAGCAGGATGGCGATCGAGTAGGGCTCGGCCCCGGTAGAGCAGCCGGCGCTCCAGACCCGCAGGGTGCGCTCGGAGGCGCGGGCGGCGATCAGCGCGGGCAGGATGGTGGTGCGCAGGGCCGCGAACTGCTCGGCGTAGCGGAAGAAAAAGGTTTCGCCGATGGTGATCTCGGCCTCCAGCGCGGCCCATTCCGGGCCGCCGGTCAGGCGGTCGTCGAGGCAGGCGGCGTAGGCCGTCGCATCCGCGAGCCCGAGCGCGCGGAAGCGCTTGCGCAGGCGGTCGAACAGGAGGTCGTCCTTGTCGGCGTAGTAATGGTGACCGGTGCGGGCGATGATCCGGGCCTTAAGGGCCGGAAAGCCCGGATCGACCTCTGGGCCGGAGCGCGGCGGACGCGTCATGGGTGCTGCATGGCGGGTGCCGGCCGGGTCAGGCGGCCGATAGGGCGGCGAGGCGCTCGGCGGCCGCATCGGTCAGGGCCGACAGGCGCGCCCGTTCCTCCGCCGACAGAAGGTGTGCCAGGCCGAGCACGTGAACCAGCCCGTCATCCCGGGCGATCTCGGCGACGACGCAGCCGTTAAGCGTCCGCTCGGCCGCGACCGGACGCAGCGCCGCGTCCTCGACGGTGATCAGGTCCGCGACACGGTCGACCAGGAAGCCGGTGCCCCGCGGCGCATCGAGGAGAATGTGCTGGTAGGCGTCGCCGGCATCCCGACGCGCGGCGTTCGTGCTCAGACCGAGAAGCCGGGCAAGGTCAACCACGGGCACCGGGCTGCCCCCGAGATTGAGGAACCCCGCAAGCGGCCCACCCCCGGCCGGCGGGGCGTGCAGGTCCGGCAGCGGCAGCACCTCGCTCACCGACGTCCGCGCAAGCGCGCAGGCGACGCCCGCCACGTCCAAGAGGAGGAAAGCGCTGGTTTCGGACAGGGGCAGGGTCCTCACGGGCGGAATCGGGCGTGATCCGATCCCGGACCTCGCATGTGATAGGACGGCGATGCCGCGCGGGGCAAACACGAATCCGTGCCCCGACCGAGGTCGCGCCCTCGCGGCGCCGGCCATTCGCCCTAACTTCAGCGAACCCCGCGCGCCTGCGCCCACGGGGCCGTCCTGCCTCAGGAGTCTTCGCATGCCCCGAACCGCCCATCCCCGCCGTGCCGCTGCCCTGACCATCGTCCTTCTGGCAGTTTCCGGAATGGCGCGGGCGGAGGTTCCGGGGGCCGATTGGCTCACGCCGGCCCAGACGAAGCAGGCCCTGAAGAGCGCAGGCTACAGCGAGATCACCAAGCTCGAAGCCGATGACGGCCACTGGGACGGCGAGGGGATCAAGGACGGACGACGCATGCGATTTGATGCGGACCCGAAGACCGGCGCCATTCTGGGGGAAGTTCCGGTCGAGTAATTCGGTCCGCGTCCGGCGCCTGTCGTCTGGGGATGTGCGACGCCTGTACCGGCAAGATCGTGCGTCTCGGCGTTGACCGGTGTCGCCGCCTTCGGTAAGACACCCCTCACGATTTTCGATTCGCCCTGTCGGGCGGACGAACGAGGCGGACGAAGACGCGATGCGTGCCATCCTTATCGTAACGGAAGCGCCACCGACGGGGCGGACCTGACAGCAGGGTCCGCGATCCGAATGGTGGCGCATGCAGGGTCCCTCGGGGCCCTTTTTTATTGCCGCGACGCGCCGGACGACACGTACAGCACACAGAGTTTCAAGGAGCAGGACGATGGGCGGCGAGGTCATGACCGGGGCCGAAATGGTCATCCGGGCGTTTCAGGATCAGGGTGTCGACACGCTGTTCGGGTATCCCGGCGGCGCGGTGCTGCCGATCTACGACGCGCTCTTCCACCAGGAGACTCTCAAGCACATCCTGGTGCGCCATGAGCAGGGCGCCGTCCATGCGGCCGAGGGCTATGCGCGCTCATCCGGCAAGGTCGGCTGCGTCCTGGTCACCTCGGGCCCCGGCGCCACCAACATCATCACCGGCCTGACCGACGCGCTGCTCGATTCGATCCCGCTGGTCTGCATCACCGGCCAGGTTCCCACGCACCTGATCGGCACGGACGCCTTCCAGGAGTGCGACACGGTCGGCATCACGCGCCACTGCACGAAGCACAACTATCTGGTCAAATCGATCGACGACCTGCCGCGCATCCTGCACGAGGCGTTCTACGTCGCCGCGAACGGCCGACCCGGCCCGGTCGTCATCGACCTGCCGAAGGACGTGCAGTTCGCGTCCGGCGTCTACGAGCGCCCCACCCAGAACGGCCACAAGACCTACAAGCCGGCTTTCAAGGGCGATGCGGCCCAGATCCAGGCGGCCGTCGAGCTGATGGCCTCGGCCCGTCGGCCGATCCTCTACACCGGCGGCGGCGTCATCAATGCCGGTCCGCACGCCTCGGCCCTGCTGCGCAAGCTCGCCGCCGAGACCGGCTTCCCCGTGACCTCGACCCTGATGGGCCTGGGCGCCTTCCCGGCCTCGGACGAGAAGTTCCTCGGCATGCTCGGCATGCACGGGACGTACGAGGCGAACCTGGCGATGCATGAGTGCGACGTCATGGTCTGCATCGGTGCGCGCTTCGACGACCGCATCACCGGCCGCCTCGACGCCTTCGCGCCGTTCTCGAAGAAGATCCACATCGATATCGATGCGTCCTCGATCAACAAGGTCGTCAAGGTCGATGTCGGGATCGTCGGCGATTGCGGCTCGGTGCTCGAGGACATGCTGTCTGCCTGGACGGCGCTGCCGCGCCAGCCGGACAAGGCCCGCATGGAGGATTGGTGGACCAAGATCCGCACCTGGAAGGCGCGCGACTGCCTCGCCTACTGGCCGTCGGGCACGATCATCAAGCCGCAATACGCCGTCCAGCGCCTCTACGAGGCCTGCAAGGACCGCGAAACCTACGTCACCACCGAGGTCGGCCAGCACCAGATGTGGGCGGCGCAGTACTTCAAGTTCGACGAGCCGAATCGCTGGATGACCTCCGGCGGCCTCGGCACCATGGGCTACGGCCTGCCGGCGGCCATCGGAACGCAGCTCGCCCACCCGGACGGGCTCGTCATCGACATCGCCGGCGAGGCTTCGATCCTGATGAACATGCAGGAGCTGTCCACCGCGGTTCAGTACCGCCTCCCGGTCAAGATCTTCATCCTGAACAACGAGTACATGGGCATGGTGCGCCAGTGGCAGGAGCTGTTGCATGGCTCGCGCTACTCGCAGAGCTACTCCGAGAGCCTGCCGGACTTCGTGAAGCTGGCCGAAGCCTACGGCGCCAAGGGCATCCGCTGCGAGAAGCCGGGCGACCTCGACGCCGCGATCGCCGAGATGCTCGACTATGACGGCCCCGTCGTCTTCGACTGCGTCGTCGACAAGAAGGAGAACTGCTTCCCGATGATCCCGTCGGGCAAGGCGCACAACGAGATGCTGCTGTCCGACTACCTCGGCGAGACCGGGGTCGAGATCGGTGACGTCATCTCGGAAGAGGGCAAGATGCTGGTCTGAGCCTCCGGACCCATCCTGACACATTCGGACCGGGCGCGGCCGCGCCCGGTCCCTCTCCGATCGGCCCCGCCGGGCCACCCACGACACGCCATCGCAGACGAAGATCCGGGGCACACCATGAACGCCATGAACACGCACTATCCCGATGCCGGCCGGGTCGAGCCGATCAACCGGCACACCCTGGCCGTCATCGTCGATAACGAGCCCGGCGTGCTCGCCCGGATCTCGGGCATGTTCTCGGGACGGGGCTACAACATCGAGAGCCTGACCGTGTCGGAGACCGAGGTGGCGCGCCACCTCTCCCGCATCACCATCGTCACCGCCGGAACCGACGCGGTGATTCAGCAGATCAAGGCGCAGCTCGACCGCCTCGTGCCTGTGCATCGGGTCGTCGACCTCACGCTCCAGGGCAAGGCCCTCGAGCGCGAACTCTGTCTCGTCAAGGTGGCGGGCACCGGGGAGCACCGCACCGAATCGCTGACCCTCGCGGCGGCCTTCGGCGCCAAGACCCTGGATGCGACCCTGAACTCCTTCGTGTTCGAAGTCACCGGCACCACCGAGGAGATCGATCGCTTCATCAGCCTGATGACGGTGATCGGCCTCGTGGAGATCTCCCGCACCGGCATCGCCGCGATGGGACGCGGCGCCGAGCCGATGTAAATCCCGGCTGCAGACCGCCGCCAGACGGCGGTCTGCGCCGAAGCGGAAGCGTGCGGACAGGGCCCGAACGGGATCGGAGGACGGGCGCTTTGTCCCGCCGATCGCCTCGGTACCGAACTTCGCCCTGTCCCAAGGCCCCGGGACGTTCGCGACCCCGATCGGCATCACCTGCAACGACCCGGAGCTTCTATGACCATTCTCTACTACGCTCCGGGCGCCTGCTCGCTCGCCTCCCACATCGCCCTCGAGGAGACCGGCGCGCCCTACGAGACGGTGCGGCTCGACCTTGCCAAGGGCGACCAGCGGGCGCCCGGCTACCTCGCCGTCAACGAGCGCGGCCGCGTACCGGCCCTCGTAGAGGGCGATTGGGTGCTCACCGAGAACACCGCGATCCTGCGCCACATCGCGCGGATGCACCCTGGAGCCGGCCTCTGGCCGCAGGATCCGCGCGACCAGGCACGGGTCGACGAATGGCTCGGCTGGCTCTCCACGGGCCACCACATCGCCTACGCGCATATCCGCCGGGCCGAACGCTACACGAACGACGAATCGGCCTTCCCCGGCATCCAGGCCAAGGGGGCCGAGACCTGCGGCGACCTGTTCACGATGACCGAGGTCAAGCTCTCCAACGGCGGCTGGGCTCTCGGTGAGACCTACAGCGTCGCGGATCCCTATCTTCTGCTGTTCTGGACCTGGGGTCGGGGTCCGGCGCTGGGCTTCGACATGGCCGAGCGCTTCCCCGCCTGGACGGCCCATGCCCGGGCCATGGCCGCGCGCCCCGCCGTGCAGTCGGTCTTCGCCCGCGAAGGCCTCAAACTGCCCGCGTAAGGTTCGGCGAGGCGCGCCCCTTGCTCAGGTGACCGAATCGGCTTACGGAACCGCGTACCGTACGGTACGGTACTGGCGCACAGGAAGCATGACCCCGAGTTCGGCCCCTTCTGACGAGACGGTGCACGATGCACCTTCGGCCCGCCAGCAGGCGGTGCTCGATGCCGTGCTCGCCCTGCTCGTCGAGGAAGGCGACCAGCTCACCATGGATGCGGTGGCGCGCCGCGCCAGTTGCTCGAAGGAAACGCTCTACAAGTGGTTCGGGGACCGGGACGGTCTCCTCACCGCCACGGTGCGCTGGCAGGCCTCGCGGGTCCATGCGGGGCGCGACGCCAAGAGCGCCCTCGACGCGGCCACCCTGCGCGACCGCCTGCTCGACTTCGCGGTGACCTGGCTCGACGTCATCGCGGGCCGCACTTCAGTGGTTCTCAACCGCATCGCCATCGCGCATGCCGGCTCGCGCAAGAGCAACCTCGGTGGCATCGTGCTGGCGAACGGGCGGCTGGCCATCGGCGGGCGGGTCAAGCCCGTGCTCGAGGCGGGACGCACGGCCGGGTTCCTGGCCTTCGAGGATAGCGAGACGGCCTTCCGGACCTTCCTGGGTCTGGTCGGGCGCGACATTCAGATCAGACTCCTTCTCGGCGACGCGCTCGACCTCGACGCCGCCGAGATCCGACGCGACGCGGCCCGCGCCGTCGATCAGTTCCTGGCCCTCTACGGCCAGGCCCGACCCTGACACCCCACGAGAAGAGGAACCAACCCATGCGGGTCTATTACGATCGTGACGCCGACCTCAACCTGATCAAGGGCAAGAAGGTCGTCATCGTCGGCTACGGCAGCCAGGGCCATGCCCACGCGCTCAACCTGCGCGATTCCGGCGTCAAGGGCATCGTCATCGCGCTGCGCGAGGGCTCGGCCACCGCCAAGAAGGCGGAGCACGAGGGCTTCACGGTGATGTCGGTGGCCGAGGCCGCCAAGCAGGCCGACGTCGTCATGATGCTGACCCCGGACGAGCTCCAGGGCGACATCTACAAGGAGTCCCTCGAGCCGAACATGAAGCAGGGCGCCGCCCTCCTGTTCGCCCACGGCCTCAACGTCCACTTCAACCTCATCGAGCCCCGCAAGGACCTCGACGTGCTCATGGTCGCGCCGAAGGGCCCCGGCCACACCGTGCGCGGCGAGTATCTGAAGGGCGGCGGCGTGCCGACCCTGATCGCCATCGCGCAGGACGCCTCGGGCAACGCCCACGACCTCGGCCTGTCCTACGCCTCGGCCAATGGCGGCGGCCGCGCCGGCATCATCGAGACCACCTTCAAGGAAGAGTGCGAGACCGACCTGTTCGGCGAGCAGGCCGTGCTCTGCGGCGGTCTCGTCGAGCTGATCAAGGCCGGCTTCGAGACCCTGGTCGAGGGCGGTTACGCCCCGGAGATGGCCTATTTCGAGTGCCTGCACGAGGTGAAGCTCATCGTCGACCTCATCTACGAGGGCGGCATCGCCAACATGAACTACTCGATCTCGAACACCGCGGAGTACGGCGAGTACGTCACGGGTCCCCGCATCGTCACGCCGGAGACCAAGGCCGAGATGAAGCGCGTCCTCAACGACATCCAGTCGGGTAAGTTCACCCGCGATTGGATGCTCGAGAACAAGGTCGGCCAGACCTCGTTCAAGGCCACCCGTGCCAAGCTCGCCGCCCACCCGATCGAGGAAGTCGGCGCCAAGCTGCGCGGCATGATGCCGTGGATCTCCGAGAAGGCCCTCGTCGACAAGTCCAAGAACTGAGTCGGGATGGAGGAGACCGGCGTCGCCCGGTCTCCTCTGAGGGATGAAGCCGGCGTCGCGAGAGCGGCGCCGGTTTTTTCATGCGCGAACCGGGGCCACGGCACGCCCCCTCGGACGCGACGAAGCGGCGGCGCCTGTTGTGCTCCGACAGGTTTCCCGCGATCATCCCGGGCAACGGCCGCCCGGATGAGAGCAGCCGAAACGCGGAGGACCCCCATGGCATCGCTCTACTCCGACGCGCATCGCGCGCTGCAGGAAGAGTTCAACACCGTCAAGCTCGCCGAGCGCCTGGACACGGGCTGGGTCCAGGACAAGATCGGTGAGACCGAGGCCGCCTTCATCGGCAGCCGAGACATGTTCTTTCTCTCCACCGTCGATCCCGACGGCATGCCGACCGTTTCCTACAAGGGTGGTAGCCCCGGCTTCGTGAAGGTGATCGCGGGCAACACGCTGGTGTTCCCGGGCTTCGACGGCAACGGCATGTGGTACTCGATGGGCAACATCGAGGGGCAGTCCAAGGTCGGCCTGCTGTTCATCGACTTCGAGACCCCGCACAGGGTCCGCGTCCAGGGCCATGCCCGGATGCTGCGCGACGATCCCCTGATGGCCGAGTACACGGAGGCCAAGTACCTCGTCCGCGTCGAGGTGACGAAGGCCTGGGTCAACTGCCCGCGCTACATCCACAAGTACCAGAAGGTGGCGCAGAACCGGTACGTGCCCACCCCCGACAAGGAGACGCCGCTCGCCCTCTGGAAGCGTCTCGACATGGTCGCCGACGTCATCCCCGAGGCGGACAAGGCCCGCGTCGCGCGGGAGGGCCAGATCGAGCTGCCCGAGTACGAGGCCCGGGTCGCCCGCGGCGAGAGCTGACGCCTCCCGAGCGGCCCTTTCCCGCGCGTGGGGAAGGGCCGCGTCTCCTCACACCATCCGCAGGCGCGGTCCCCGGCGGACGAATCCGACGATGTCCTTGACGGCGTCGAGAGTCGGGGCCGCGATGGCCTCGGCGCGCTCGGCACCGTCGGCCAGCACCGCGTCGATCTCTGCCAGATCGGACACGAGGCGCTTCATCTCGGCGCCCAGCGGCGCCAGGGTCTCGACGGCGAGCTCGACCAGGGCGCCCTTGAAGGCCGAGAACTGGGCGCCGCCGAAGTCGCGCAGGACCTCCTCGCGCGTGACATCCTTCAGGGCCGCGAAGATGCCCACCAGATTGTCCGCCTCGGGGCGCCCGGCCAGGCCCGCCACCTCGGAGGGGAGGGCGTCGGGGTCGGTCTTAGCTTTGCGCACCTTGGCCGCGATGGCGTCGGCATCGTCCGTCAGGTTGATCCGCGAATTGTCGGAGGCGTCCGACTTCGACATCTTCTTGGTCCCGTCGCGCAAGCTCATGACGCGCGCCGCCGGCCCGCCGATTAGGGGCTCGGTGACAGGAAAGAAACCGGCCCCTTCGTCGTGCCCGTGGGCGGCGATCGACTGCGAAAAGTCGTTGTTGAACTTCTGGGCGATGTCGCGGGTCAACTCGAGGTGCTGCTTCTGGTCCTCGCCCACCGGCACGTGGGTGGCGCGGTAGGCCAGGATGTCGGCCGCCATCAGCACGGGATAATCGTAGAGCCCGATCGAGGCGTTCTCCCGGTCCTTGCCGGCCTTGTCCTTGAACTGGGTCATGCGGTTGAGCCAGCCCAGCCGCGCGACGCAGTTGAAGATCCAGGCGAGTTCGGCGTGCTGGGGCACCTGACTCTGGTTGAAGACGATCGAGCGCTTCGGGTCGATGCCGGCGGCGAGGAAGGCGGCGGTGACCTCGCGGATCTGGCCCTTCAGCGCAGCCGGGTCCTGCCACAGGGTGATCGCGTGCAGGTCGACGACGCAGTAAAGGCACTGCGCATCGCGCGCCTGCATCTCGACGAAGCGCTTGATGGCGCCGAGATAGTTGCCGAGATGCAGGTTCCCGGTCGGCTGTACGCCCGAGAACACCAGTTCCTTGAACGCGGTCATCGCGGCGGGGTCCTCGTGCGAATTGAGGGAGAGCGGCCGCGGACGAAATCCCGTGCAGCCGAGCGCCGGTTTCTGGACGCCATGCCGGAACCGGTCAAGGCTCCACGAAACCCTCCGACAATCGCGCAGGATCGTCGCGACGAGCCGGGCGGAGCCGTTACGGCTCGCGGATCGCGCCCCCGCTCCCCGTCCGCGCCTGTCCTTCGGGGCAGAGGTCGAGAAGCACGCAGCGGGTGCAGGCGGGATTGCGGTGGTGGCAAACCTTCTGCCCGTGCAGCATCAGCACTTCATGGTTGTCGTAGAGCGCCTGTGCACTCCAGTCCGCCGGCAGTTGCGCCCGCAGGATCGGGTGGGACGGCCCGACATCGACGCGGGGACCGATGAGTCCGGTGCGCTGGGCAACCCGGTGGTGGTGGCTGTCCACCGGCAGGGCCGGTATCCGCAGAATACTGAAGGAGAGCACTGCCGCACTCGTCTTCGGCCCGACCCCGGGAATCGCCTCGAGCCAAGCCCGGGCCTCCTCCACCGCCATATCCTTCAAGAAGTCGAGATTCAGTGCGCCGTGGCGCGCCTGCACGGCGGAGAGAATCGCCTGGAGCCGCGGCGCCTTCAGTTCGGGCCAGGTCACCCCCGCGATGGTCGCCTCGATGTCGGAGACGGGGGCAGCCAGCATCTGGTCCCAGTCGGGATAGCGCGCCCGGAGGGCCTTGAAGGCCCGGCCGGACTCGGCGTTGCGGGTCCGGTGGGAGAGCAGCGAGGAGACGAGTTCGCTCAACGGGTCGAGGCTGTGGAAGTAGGGGATCGGGCAGCCATAGACCGGGCAGAGGCGCGCGTGGATCGCCAGCGCCTTGTCGGTCAGGGCTGGGTCGATCGCGGCTGAGCCCGGCTTCGGGACGCGGCCCCGGCGGGGGCGGGGCCCGGCGAGATCGTGTTCGGGAAGGTCTCGTCCGGGTGCGATCGGCATATCGGGGGAATCCGATCGGAGACGCCGCGGTTCCCGAGTGCGGTCGCGGATCGTGCTCGGACTGACGGATCGGCGAAAGCGTAACGCACCGGCCGGGCAGGGCGCCTTGCCTGACGCAGTGCGATGTGAAACCCTGACGGGGTCATCAAGGACGATACGGGAGAGCCCAGGTCGAGCGTTTCACACGCAGAAACTTTCGAACCATGGCGCCGACGGAGCAACCACCCCCGGAAACTCTCAGGCACAATCACCGTACCGTTGGACAATCTGGAGAGAGGCGCCTGATGGCGTCCACCGAAGGAGAAATCCCGGACCGCAGCAGCGGTCGGGGAGAAGCTCTCAGGTAACCGCGACAGATGGGGGCAGCCGGAAACGCTCAGTCGAGCTTCCGGAGGCTGTTTGTCGTGGAGTAATCCGATGTCCCCCGATGTTGCCTGCACGCCCCTCCATGCCCTGCACCTGCGTCACGGCGGCCGCATGGTCCCCTTCGCGGGCTACGCCATGCCGGTGCAGTACCCGGCGGGCCTGCTCAAGGAGCACCTGCACACGCGGGCCGAGGCCGGGCTGTTCGACGTCTCGCATATGGGTCAAATCCGGCTCACCCCGCGCTCGGGCGATGTCGACGACGTGGCGCGCGCCCTCGAGACCCTCCTGCCCATCGATGTGCTCGGCCTGAAGCCGGGCCGCCAGCGCTACGGGCTCCTCCTCGATGCATCGGGCGGCATCCGCGACGACCTCATGGTCGCCCATTGCGGCGACAGCCTCGTCCTCGTGGTCAACGCCGCCAACAAGGTCGCTGACGAGGCCTATCTCCGTGCGCATCTCGCCGACGCCTGCACGGTCACGGTGCTGGCCCGCGCCCTCGTCGCCCTGCAGGGGCCGGGCGCCGAGGCAGCCCTGACGCGCCTCGCACCGGAGGTAGCCGCAATGCGCTTCATGGACGTGCGGATGCTCGGGCTGCTGGGTGCCTCCGCCATCGTCACCCGCTCCGGCTATACCGGTGAGGACGGCTTCGAGATCTCGATCCCCGAGGACAAGGCCGAGGCCCTGGCCGAAGCGCTGCTGGCCGATCCGGCCGTGCTGCCGATCGGACTCGGCGCCCGCGATTCCCTGCGCTTGGAAGCGGGGCTGTGCCTGCACGGCAACGACATCGACCCGGGCACCGACCCGGTGGAGGCCGGGCTGTCCTGGGCCATTCCGAGAGTGCGCCGGCGCGGCGGGGTCCGGGCCGGCGGCTTTCCCGGTGCTGCGCGCATCCTCTCCGCCCTGGAGGACGGCCCGAGCCGCAAGCGCGTCGGCCTGCGTCCCGAGGGGCCCACCCCCGTGCGGGCGGGCGCGCCGCTGTTCGCCGACGAGACCGGCACGGCGGTCGGCCAAGTGACCTCCGGCGGTTTCGGACCCAGCCTGCAGGCCCCCATCGCCATGGGCTACCTGCCGGCCGCGCTCGCTGCCCCCGGCACCCGCGTCTTCGCCGAAGTGCGGGGCAAGCGCCTCGCCGTCGCGGTCGCGGCCCTGCCCTTCGTTCCCGCAGGCTTCAAGCGCGCCTGATCGGGCCCGCTCCAACCCCCTTTGCCAACAACCAGGAGAGTGCGATGCGGAAGTTCACGGACGAGCACGAGTGGCTGGACTGCACCGGCGAGGTCGCCACGGTGGGTATCACCACCCACGCCGCCGAACAGCTCGGGGACCTCGTCTTCATCGAGCTGCCGAAGGTGGGCGCGAAGCTGACCAAGGGCGAGGCCGCGGCGGTGGTCGAATCCGTCAAGGCGGCCTCGGATGTCTATGCGCCGGTCTCCGGCGAGGTCATCGCGGTCAACGAGGTGGCCGTGACCGACCCATCCAGCGTGGGCACAGACCCGCAGGGCGCAGGCTGGCTCTACCGCATCCGCCTCGACGATCCGGCCAGCCTCGACGGGCTGATGGACGAGGCCGCCTACGCCGAATTCGCGAAGTAGCGCCGCCCCTCCGATCCGCGGAGCGGCGCCTGCCCCCGTCCGGACAGGCAGGGCCGACGCCCGCGGCCTCCCGGTGATCGAGGATCACCCGGCGGCCCCACTCTCGATCCCTTCCCCATGAGGGGGGAGGGAAGCGCGATCCCATTCCCGCACCGGCGACATCCGAGGTCCCCCCATGACCACCGACCGCTACGACCCCTACGACTTCGCCAACCGCCGCCACATCGGCCCGACGACGCAGGAAATCGAGACGATGCTCGGCGTCGTCGGCGCCGAGAGCCTGCCGGCCCTGATGGACGAGACCCTGCCGGCCGACATCCGGCAGGGCGAGCGCCTCGATTTCGGGGTCGCCATGACGGAGCGTCGGGTGATCGAGCACATGCGGGGCATCGCCGACAAGAACCGGCTCCTCGTCTCGCTGATCGGGCAGGGCTACCACGGCACCACCATGCCGCCGGTGATCCAGCGCAACATCTTCGAGAACCCCGCCTGGTACACCGCCTACTCGCCCTATCAGCCGGAGATCAGCCAGGGCCGGCTCGAGGCGCTCCTGAACTTCCAGACCCTGGTCTGCGACCTGACCGGCCTCGACATCGCGAACGCCTCGTTGCTCGACGAGGCCACCGCAGCGGCGGAAGCCATGGGCATGGCCCAACGGATCTCCGGCAATGCAAAGACCGCCTTCTTCGTCGATGCCGAGTGCCTGCCCCAGACCATCGCGGTGCTGCGCACCCGCGCCGCGCCGCTGGGCTGGACCGTCGTGGTCGGCGATCCGGCCAAGGACCTCGATCCCGCCCAGGTCTTCGGTGCGATCTTCCAGTATCCCGGCGTCTGCGGCGGGATCCGCGACCTGACCCAGCCCATCGCCGACCTGCACGCGGCCGGGGCGGTCGCGGTGGTGGCGGCGGACCCGCTGGCGCTGACGCTCCTGAAATCGCCGGGTGAGATGGGCGCGGACATCGCCATCGGCTCGATGCAGCGCTACGGCGTGCCGATGGGCTATGGCGGCCCGCACGCGGCCTACATGGCCACCCGCGATGCCCACAAGCGCACCCTGCCGGGTCGCCTCGTCGGCGTCTCGGTGGATGCCCGCGGCAACCGCGCCTACCGCCTCGCGCTCCAGACGCGCGAGCAGCACATCCGCCGCGAGAAGGCGACGTCGAACATCTGCACCGCGCAGGTGCTGCTCGCGGTCATCGCCGGCATGTACGCGGTGTTCCACGGCCCGCGCGGACTGAAGGCGATCGCGGCTCGGGTCCATCGCGACGCCGTGCGTCTCGCCGCCGGGCTCGAGGCCCTCGGCTTCACGGTGGAGCCGGAGCACTTCTTCGACACGATCACCGTCCGGGTCGGGGCCTTCCAGGGCCTGATCCTCGGACAGGCGGTGGCCAACGGCGTCAACCTGCGCAAGGTGGGCGACGACCGCGTCGGTATCACGGTGGACGAGCGCACCCGGCCCGACATTCTCCAGGCCGTCTGGCGCGCCTTCGGGGCGACGGACCCGGCCTACGACGAGGCCTGGCCGGAGAACCGTCTGCCCGCCGGGCTGGTGCGGACCTCGCCCTACCTGACCCATCCGATCTTCCACATGAACCGGGCCGAGAGCGAGATGACGCGCTACATGCGCCGTCTCGCCGACCGGGATCTGGCGCTCGATCGTGCGATGATTCCGCTGGGCTCCTGCACGATGAAGCTCAATGCCACCGCCGAGATGCTGCCGATCTCCTGGCCGGAATTCTCGGAGATCCATCCCTTCGTCCCGGCGGACCAAGCCCTTGGCTACCGGGAGCTCATCGACGATCTGTCCGACAAGCTCTGCGCCATCACCGGCTACGACGCGATCTCGATGCAGCCGAATTCGGGTGCCCAGGGCGAGTATGCCGGACTCCTGGCGATCCGGGCCTATCACCTGTCGCGGGGCGACGTGCACCGGACCGTCTGCCTGATCCCGTCCTCGGCTCACGGCACCAACCCGGCCTCGGCGCAAATGTGCGGCATGAGCGTCGTGGTCGTGGGGGCCGACGCGCAAGGCAATGTCGACCTCGACGATTTCCGGCGGAAGGCCGAGCAGCATTCCGAGAAGCTCGCCGCCTGCATGATCACCTATCCGTCGACCCATGGGGTGTTCGAGGTGCAGGTCCGCGCGATCTGCGACATCGTCCACGGCCACGGCGGACAGGTCTACCTCGACGGGGCCAACCTGAACGCCCTGGTGGGCCTCGCCCGCCCCGGCGATATCGGGGCCGACGTCAGCCATCTCAACCTGCACAAGACCTTCTGCATCCCCCACGGCGGGGGAGGCCCCGGCATGGGTCCGATCGGCGTGAAGGCGCACCTGATCCCGTTCCTGCCCACCGACCCGCGCACGGGGGAGGCGGGGGCGGTCTCGGCGGCGCCCTACGGCTCGGCCTCGATCCTGCCGATCTCGTGGAGCTACTGCCTGCTCATGGGCGGGCGCGGCCTCACCCAGGCGACCCGCATCGCCATCCTTAATGCCAACTACGTCGCGGCCCGTCTGAAGGGGGCCTACCCGGTGCTGTATTCCGGCGCGCAGGGCAGGGTGGCGCATGAGTGCATCATCGACGTGCGCCCGTTCCAGAAGAGTGCCGGCGTCAGCGTCGACGACATCGCCAAGCGCCTGATCGATTGCGGCTTCCACCCGCCGACCATGTCCTGGCCGGTGGCCGGCACCCTGATGATCGAGCCCACCGAATCCGAGACCAAGGGCGAGATCGACCGCTTCTGCGACGCCCTGCTGGCGATCCGCGAGGAGATCCGTGCCATCGAGGACGGGCGGATGGACCGGGCCAACAACCCCCTGAAGCACGCCCCCCACACGGTGCGGGACCTCGTGGGCGCCTGGGAACGCCCCTATTCCCGCGAAGCGGCCTGTTTCCCAAGCGGAAGCCTGGGGATGGACAAGTACTGGCCCCCGATCAACCGGGTCGACAACGCCTACGGCGACCGCAACCTCGTCTGCGCCTGTCCGCCGGTGGAGTCCTACGGCGAGGCGGCGGAGTAGGGCCCGTGCATCGCGCTCCCGGCCCACGCGGGACGGGAGCGTCCCCTTACGCGTGATGCCCGCGCGGCACAGCCCTCGGCCTATCGCCAGTCGGGCAGCGTGATCGTCACCATCTTCCCGGTCAGAGGATCAAAGATCGTCACTGTCATGACCGCCTCCGCAGAAATAGCAGGAGCCGTAGACTTCTTGAAGATTGTGGCTGGAACTTGGCCTTACAAAGATCAGCAAGCAACGCTGCTGTTGATCGCTGTGGAATACATCCTGGCTCCCCACGTGGTCCATTCCCGCCGGTCCGAACCGCCTTGGCGGCACGCCGCGGCCGGATGCGCCGAAGCGCAGCCATCCGCCCCCGGTTCGGCGCCGTAGATCAGCGTGCTTTGACGTCAATCCCATAAACGTCTAAGATTAAAACCAATTCAATACGGCAGGAAAAAATATCTACATCAATTGTCAGTCGTATTGATCGCCCCGGTTGCGCCGCATGAACTGATATTCGGGTTCGAAGACGGCGCACTCCGTTGGCGAAGACGCTGGAGGATGTGCCCGTGACCCCTTCCCCCTTCATCCACCTCGACTTGGTGCGCCTGCCCGACGGCCGCGTCGGCGCCGTCGTCGGCGTCTGGAATCTCGGAGAAGCCTACGAGATCGACGTGGGCAACATCCGTGAGACCTGGTCCGCGGACGATCTGGCCCCCACCGACTAGGGCGCCGGTCACAGGGCGCACGGCCCGCGAGACCCGACGGGTCCCGGCCCGCGCAGGCCCCGACTCATCACCCATCCAAAAGCACAGAAACACCATGGGAGGCACGGAGATGCCCAAGACGGCGATGTATGTCCTGCAAGGCGTCGATCCCGCGGTGATCGCGGCCGCGCCGTTCGACGTGAAGGTGGTCGAGGTCTACACCGATGACGGACAGATGTTCACGCCGGCCGAGGTGAAGCAGATGGGCGGCGGCCCGGGCCAGGCCCTGCTCCTGGGCTATTTCAGCCTCGGGGAGGCCGAGGCCTACCGGGATTACTTCGCCTCGATCCCGAGCGAAGCGCTCGGACCCGAGGACCCGAACTGGGCGGGCGATTTCGAGGTCGCCTACTGGACGCCGGAGTGGAAAGGGCTCGCCGAAGCCTCCATCGATCGGATGGTGAAGGCGGGCTATGACGGGATCTACTTCGACGTGGTCGATGCGTTCCAACTGCCCTGGTCCCAGGCGCATGCGCCCGGGGGCGACGCCGCCGGTGCGATGCGGACGCTCGTCCAGGAGCTGAGCGTCTATGCCAAGGCGCAAGCTCCGACGTTCAAGGTCTGGGTCAACGGAGCGGAGGACCTGCTGACGGACAGAGCCTACGTCGA
This sequence comes from Methylobacterium sp. Leaf125, assembly GCF_001423085.1. Lineage (GTDB taxonomy): Bacteria > Pseudomonadota > Alphaproteobacteria > Rhizobiales > Beijerinckiaceae > Methylobacterium. Next base: position 45,460 of record NZ_LMNU01000003.1, read on the forward strand.
CAGCATCGACGGGTTGTTCAAGGAGAACCTGTTCTACAACGATGACGGTTCCGCGAAGCAGCCTACCGCCGAGACGCAGGCGAGCCTCGACCAGCTGAAGATCGCCCAGGATGCCGGCAAGGACGTCGTTGCGATCGAGTACGTGACCGGCGCGCAGAAGGTCGCCGATGTCCACGCCCAGGCCGAGGCGGCCGGGCTGGGAAGCTACGTCGCCAAGCTGGATCTCATCGGCGTCGACACCGAGGGCGTTCTCCCGGGCCAGATCATGCACGATGACGGCCTCCTGCACGATGACGGACGCGACGGCGCGGCGGCTCTGCCCGAGCCCACACCGCTCACGCCGCCACCCGCCACGACACCGGGTGATCAGGACGGCACCGCCACGACGGTCGGACCCGACCAGTACGCCGCTCGGCACCAGGGGTACGGGGACCACGCGGTCAGCCATGGCCACCACCCGATCGCGAGCGAAGCCGGTGCCGACAGCTTCGTATTCGCAGACGGCGGCCAAGGAGCAGGCGATTCGGCCGCCGGCCTGCGCGTCGAGGCCATGGCCACGATGGCCGACGCTCCGGAGCCCAGTCTGCCTGAGGCCGGCGATCATGCGACCGGGACCGATTCCGGCGCGCACCTCGACGTCGCCCCCCATCACACCCCACATTCGGGGCTCAGCCATCACGACATCCCGCTGTTCTGAGCGGGACGCCGCCCGTCAGCCCGCGTGGCCGGGAATCTGCGGCAGAAGCGCGGACGCCGGCGGGGCGGCCCGGCTTGCCTTGGCCACCGCGATCGTGCCGCCCTCGAGGGTGACGAAGCGGATGCCCCCGCCCCGCAGGGTGTCGACCACGAGGCGGTAGCTGCGCCGAGTGACGTCCTGCGGTTCCAACTCGATGCGCTTGATCGTCGAGATCGAGAGGCCGCTCTTCAGGGCAAGATCGGACATGGACCAGTTGAGCAGGGCACGCGCGGCCCGGAGATGATCGGGCGTCAGGCTCCCGGTCGCGGCGAGGTCACTCTCCACCGACAGCAGGGCCGATCGGCCGAGCTTCTCGCAGAGGGTCGAGAACACGATCTGGCCGAGACGCTTCTGCAATTCGTCCTCGAGGCCCGTCGTATCGGCAGTGTCGAACGAGGTCGGCTGCGCGTCCGCCGTGGCCGAGCCGGCGCCTTCGGCGAAGGCTCGCGGTGCGACGGTCCGATCCCGGTTGAGGTTTTCCAGCCAGGCAAGCGTGGGTTCAGTATACGGCATCTGGCGACACGTGTGATTGCAACATCGGGAGAGGTTTGAATAAAGAGAGGCTGCACCGTCGGCACTCTGCTGCAAAAGAGATACAACCATCATTGCCGCGATAGACCGATAAATCTCCCGCCAGGCACTTGAAGTCCGCCCCGCAGATTGATCGCACTTTTGGAAATATTCTTTCCGGCAAAGCGACGCTTACTCAAATTCTGTCAAATGACAGAAACTGTCAAATCATCGCAATCGTGATACGGTCGCGCGCAATCCCGATAGAAACGCTCCGACGCCGATCCGATCGTTGGCGAGGGCCGAGCATTCTCGGCGCCCCGCAACGGTGCCGGGCCGGTCCGAACGCCTCAGACGGCGCGGCTGGCGCGGCGGGTTTCCGTCGGCGTGCGACCGTACTGGCGACGGTAGCGCTGGCCGAAATCGCCCATATGGACGAAGCCCCAGGAGCGGGCGATGTCGGCGATCGAGAGGGACGCCCTGGTGGGGGACATCAGGTCCCGGTGGGCTTGCGCCAGCCGGAGCTCGAGGATCACCTGAACGGGCGTACGCCCGAGGTCACGGCGAAATCGGTCCTGAAGCGAGCGGACGCTGATCCCCGCCACTGCCGCGATGTCGGCCAGGGTCAGGGCCCGCGAGAGATTCGCCGCGATGTAGTCAAGCGCCCGCCCGAGGCTGCGGGAGGGGATGTCTTGCGCCTGGGATGGAGCAGGGGCGACGCGCCGGGGCCAAGCCGACAGCAGCTGGTAGCTCAGGACCTCCTTCAGGAGCGGGAAGGTCAGGTCGTCATGGCTGTCGAGTCCCTGGATCTGCTGCTGAACCCGCTGCAGGGTGAGAAACAGGGCCATCATGGCAGGGGTCGCCACGGGAGCCGTGGGCGCGAGGTCCGGAAGGGTACCATCGCGGATGCCCGTCAGGGCCACTTGGGCGGCCATCAGCGCCTCGACGCTGAACGTCCCGCTGATCGCACCGAACGCGCCGAAGGCCTGGACCTCCCGCAGGTCGCTGAAGTTGACGAGGGTCGCATGCGTCGGAACGCCGTCGACGTCTCCGGACCGGCGCCGATAGATGACGTGACCGCTCGTCACGAAGCGGATCGTGATCAGCTGCGCGTTGAACTTGGGTTTCGTCACGAAGCCGCTGGACGAGCGGGTCTCCCACAGGCTGAAGGCCTCGTTCTGACTGCCGGCGATCGCGATGTCGGGCATGGTCGAACGCAGGACGTCGAAACCGATTGCGAGTCCGCCGCGATCGTTGAACAGCTGGAGTTGTCGCATCGATGCGATACTGGCAACGAACCGTCCCTGGGAGCGCCAGATGACCGGATCGGGACGCGGATGACCCGTCATTGCAACTTGTCCGATGCGCCTGCCATCAGCAGCCTCCTCCAGCGCTCCGTCTTGTCAGGATGCGCGCCAGGATGCCGTCCCTGTAAGGCGAGGTTTTTTCCGTTATGCAAATGATTTGCGCAAAATCCACCGGAATGGTGAATCGGACAGATCGATCAACTCCAGAAAGATCAGTATCGATCCAAAACCTTGAGTTGTTTATTACGGTAATTAGTTGCAGGTCATCGGCAGAATATGCCTGAATTTTCCAGCGAGCCTTTGCGTCCGCCCGGCACAAGGGTCCGGTCGCCGGACAAGCGGCCTGGCGCATTCCCAATCGAAGAACCGACGATCCTCGAAATCTGACCGGAAAGAGAGCGAAGGTCAGGCCCCTCGCTGACGAGCCTCGCCATGCCAGCAACACGCTACACGATCCTGTCGACCCCCATCGGTCCGCTGGTCCTCGCCGGACCGGATGAACGCCTCGCCTGCATCGGGTTTCCGCGCGGCAAGGGCGCGGTGACGCCGGGGCCGGACTGGTACCGCGATGACACCGCCTTCGCTCCGGCGCGCGCGCAGCTCGAAGCGTACTTCGACGGGTGCCTCACCCGCTTCGATCTCGCCCTCGCACCGCGGGGCACTCCGTTCCAACACGCGGTCTGGCAGGCTCTCACCGAGATCCCGCCGGGGGAAACGATCAGCTACGGCGAACTCGCCCGCCGAATCGGGCGGCCCGGCGCCAGCCGCGCCGTGGGAGCGGCCAACGGCGCCAATCCCCTGCCGATCGTCGTGCCGTGCCACCGGGTCATCGGTGCCGGCGGAGCCCTGACGGGCTTTGGCGGCGGCCTCGACATCAAGCGCTTCCTGCTGGCCCTGGAGGGGGGCTCGCGCACCGAACCGCCCGAGCAGCCCGGCCTGTTCTGAGGCTGCCCGCCTCAGCGAGGAGGTCGGTCGGCGCTGCACACCGGAACTGCCCTCACGCCCACGTCCGAGATGAAGTCTCGAACAGGCAACCCAGGGCTGGACACAAACGACTCGGCCGGGATGCCATCTGGCTCCTGCGGCCGGCCCCGCCCCTGGTAGGGATCACGTCGGCCGTCGAAGCCGTGTGTGGAGTCGCGATCGCTGCAATGCTGGCGAAAGTCAGCGCCGCGATCGACGTCGAACGCGGGCCGACGGACGACTCCCCGGGGATCTTTCCGGAGCTCGGGGTGCTCAGTATCGCCGAAGCCTGATTCCCGGCCTTGGCAGCGCCCTGGCCGGCCGCTGCAGCAACGCCACCCTGAGCCAGGACCTCGTCGGGATCCTCCTCACCGCGCCGATCGCACGGATCGAGCGACTCGGCCGCCACCGCATCCTGGCTACTGAGAACGGAGGTCGAGACCGACGCTCTTCGGGCTCTCGCGCCGCGCGAAGACGCTCGCCCTGTTCGGGACTATCGCGGCACTCATCACCGACATCGCCCTCGTCGGCAGCGGCAGCGCCATCCGATCCGGCTTCATCCTCGTGGTGCGCTACGTGGGCTCGCCGGTCGGCGACATCATCGCCTGCCTGCTACTTCGGCAGGGCGTAGATGTTCACGTCGAGCTTCTCGTCGGCCTTGTCGTTCAGGTCCGTGACGTATTCCTCAATGAACTTATCCTGCACGACGATGTCCTTGGCATCCAGGTAGGCGGTCAGGGTCTCGTAGGTGCCGTCGATCTCGTCGTAGGAACCCTTGTGCGGGAACCGGAGGGCGCGGCCACTCGGCGTGGTGCCGAAGCGCAGGCCGTCGGCCTCGGCCGGCTTGGAGTCCGGCATCGCAGCGATCGGGATCATCGCATCGTACTGGAAGCCGTCGTCGTCGGTCTTGGCAAAGACCGCGATCGGCCGGCCCACGGCCTGAATGCCGGCCTTGGCGAGATCGGCCTCGATGCGCTGGAACGCGGCCTTGAGACTCGGTACCGCCTCCTCCCACTTCGTCCGCCCGGCGAGGATCGCCGCGGGCTTCGCGGGCAGCGAGACCTCGTCGACGTCGTTGGCGTCGCCGGGGGTCGCCACCAGGGTCTGCCGCGGGCCGGCCGGCGGCGTGACGGAGGGGGCCGTCCCGGCCTGGGCCGGCACCGGGATGTCCGCCGTGCCCGGCGTCTTCGGATCGGGGTTGGTGGTGGTCGGCAGCGGGTTGGCCGCCGCCGGGGGCGTGACCGCCTGCGCCTGGGCCGGGTTCGCGGCGCAGGCCGTCGACAGCGCGACGCACCCGGCGAGCACCGTGGCGAGCGACTTGAAGCTGGGGCGGGTCAAGAAGCTGGGGCGGGTCAAGGCGGTGGCTCCGGATCGGCGCGGGGCACGTCGAATCGCACACCCCTGGGCCCGTACGGAGAACCTAGGCGCGATACCCGCCTCGGGCGAGACGTCCCGGGTGCCGCGCCGCACGAAGCGGATGAAGCGCGGCGCTTCTGCAACGCAGCCACGCCGCTCGAGGCCCGTGCGTGCGCGGACGCTTTGGCCTATAGCCCCACCAGGGCCGGTCGCCCTCGCGGGGGTCCGTCGACCTGCGCCATCTCGAACATCCCGGACGCACGACACAGAGACAAGGCGGCATGAGCGAGCTTGCCCATCGACGGTTCCTGAAGATGCATGGAGCCGGAAACCAGATCGTGGTGCTGGACCTGCGCGGCACGCAGACGCAGGTCTCGGCCGGGGAGGCGCGTGCCATCGCGGCGTATCCCCGGGCGCAGTTCGACCAGCTCATGGTGATCCACGATACCCGTACGCCGGGCACCGATGCGTCCTTGCGGATCTACAACACCGATGGTTCGGAAGCCGGCGCCTGCGGCAATGGCACCCGCTGCGTCGCCTACGCGATGCTCGACGACCCCGCCATGGCCCGGCCGGCCGAGAGCGGCCGGCTCCTCCTCGAGACCCGCGGCGGGCTCGTGGGCGTCAAGCGCGTCGCCGAGCGCTCCTTCACTGTCGACATGGGCCGGCCGAAGCTCGCCTGGACCGAGATTCCCCTGGCCGAGCCTTTCCAGGACACCCGCCGGATCGAACTCCAGATCGGTCCGATCGACGATCCGGTGCTGCACTCGCCGAGCGTCGTGAACATGGGCAACCCGCACGCAGTGTTCTTCGTGGATCGCGATCCCGACACCTACGACCTCGCCCGCATGGGCCCGATGCTGGAGAACCACCCGATCTTTCCGGACCGCGCCAACATCTCGGTCGCCCAGGTGCTGGGGCCGGACCGGATCAAGCTGCGGGTCTGGGAACGGGGCGCAGGCTTGACCCAGGCCTGCGGCACTGCCGCCTGCGCCACCGTGGTAGCCGCCTCGCGCCTGCGAATGATCGGTCGCGGCGCCACCGTGAGCCTGCCCGGCGGCGACCTCGTCATCGAATGGCGCGCCGACGACCACGTTCTGATGACCGGCCCGGTGGCACTGGAATGGGACGGCAGCTTCCCGCCGGAGATCTTCTCGGCCGAAGACGCCGCCTGAGATGACGGTCGAGACACTGACCTTCGGCTGTCGCCTCAACACCGTCGAATCCGAGGTGATGCGCGGGCACGCGGCTGCGGCGGCGACGTCCGCGGACCTCGTCATCGTCAACACCTGCGCGGTGACCGCCGAGGCCGGTCGCCAGGCCCGCAAGGCGATCCGCAAGCTCGCCCGCGAACGCCCCGGCGCCGAGATCGTGGTCACCGGCTGCGGCGCCCAGGTGGAGACCGACGCCTACGCGGCCATGCCGGAGGTGGCGCGCCTCGTCGGCAACGACGCCAAGGGCCGGGCCGAGACCTGGTCCGCTCCCAGTTGTCCGGAGGCACGGACCGCCGTCGACGACATCATGGCGGTACGCCGCGCCACGCCGACCCGGATCACCGGCATCGCCGGCCAGACCCGCGCCTTCATCCCCGTCCAGAACGGCTGCGATCATCGCTGCACCTTCTGCGTCATCCCCTTTGGGCGCGGAAACTCGCGCTCCGTGCCCTTGCGGGACGTGGTCGACCAAATCGCGCGCATCGTCGAGTCCGGCGGACACGAGGTGGTGCTCACCGGAGTCGACCTGACCGCCTATGGGCGCGACCTCGACGCGACCCCGAGCCTGGGATACCTGATACAGACTATCCTCGCGCAGGTCCCCGGCCTCGCCCGGCTGCGCCTCTCCTCCATCGATTCCATCGAGGCCGACGCGGCACTCATGGCGGCCATTGCCGGCGAGGCGCGGCTGATGCCGCATTTCCATCTCTCCCTCCAGGCCGGCGACGACCTCATCCTGAAGCGGATGAAGCGGCGTCACGCCCGCGCCGACGCGATTAGATTCTGCAACACGGTCAAGGCCTTGCGCCCCGGCGCCGTCTTCGGGGCCGACCTGATCGCGGGCTTCCCCACCGAGACCGACGCGCAGTTCGCCCGCTCCCTCGACCTCGTGGCCGAGTGCGGCCTGACGCATCTCCACGTCTTCCCGTATTCCGCCCGCCCCGGCACTCCGGCCGCCCGGATGCCACCTGTACCCGGCGACGTCATCCGTGATCGCGCCGCGCGCCTGCGGGCTGCCGGCGACGCCGCCCTCGCGGCCCATCTCGCCGGCGAGGTGGGCCAGACCCGCCGGGTGCTCACGGAGCGGGGCGGCCTCGGCCGCACGGACGCCTTCACGCCAGTCCGGCTCCCGCCCGAGACACCGCCCGGACTCTTCACCGACGTGACGATTGTCGGGCACGACGGACGGGCGCTCATCGCCGCCTGAGCGGATCGCGGCCGATCGGTCGTCTAAGCGCTGTCGGTTCCCCGATACCCGCACCCTGCCAATCCCACCTGCATATGCCCTGGCGCCGGCGCCTCGATCCGGATCGGGGGCTTCTTTGGATAGAGCGGGAGAGTGAGCACACGGGCATGCAGCTGGAGGCCCGGGCCGCCGCTGCGGGGGGCGGTGCCGTAGATCGGGTCGCCGAGGATGGGAAAGCCCATCGCGGCGCAGTGGACGCGCAGCTGATGCGTCCGCCCGGTAACCGGCGAGAGGGCGAGCCAGGTCAGGCCGCCGCCGCGCCCGAGGACCGCGAAGCGGGTGAGGGCGTTATCGCCCGCCGGGTCGACCTTCATCCACCAGGAGCGGGGATCGTCGGAGCGACGCGCCAGGGGCAGGGCGATCTCGCCGGCCTCCACCTCTGGCTCGCCCTCGACCAGGGCCCAGTAGGTTTTCTCGACCGTGCCGCTCGCGGCAAAGAGCTTGTTCAAGCGCGCAAGGGCCTTGGCGTGGCGTCCGAGGACGAGGCAGCCCGAGGTATCGCGATCGAGGCGATGGGCTGCCTCAGGCCGGCGAGGCAGACCGAAGCGCAGAGCGTCGAGATGATCGGTGAGAGTCTCGCCGCCTTTGGGGCCAGGATGGACCGGCAAACCCGCCGGCTTGTCGATGACGAGCATAAGGGCATCGCGGTAGAGGAGGCGCGCGCCTATGTCTGTTACGAGGGCATCGGCTGGGGGCATGGCCCTGCGCTAACCATGCCGGGTCCGGGGAGCAAGCGGGAATGAGCGAAGACAAGAGGCCGGGCTGGCTGCTGCGCAAGATGTTCGGCACCAAGGAGGAGGAGCGGCCCGCCCCGGTGCCGGTTCAACCGCCGGATCCCAAACCGGTCGCAAAGACCATCGTCGAGCCGGTGGTCGAACCGGCCGCGCTGCCCGTGGACTCCCCCGCATCGCTGTCCGAGGGTCAACCCGATTTCGCCACGGCCGCGACGGACATCTCCCACGTACCGCCACCGCCCAGTGAGCCGGGCGAAGGGACACCGGACAAGAATGCGATCCCGGACGAACTCGAGGGCGCAGACCTCCAGCCCGTGGAGGGCGCGGAGGAGCGTCCGCCCGCCGGCACGGCCGGCGACGATCCCGCACGGGGAGCCGAGGCCGCCGACACAACGAGCCAAGCCTTCGCACCCGAGCCGGCACAGGCAGTCCCACTCGCACCACGTCCCGAGCTCGAGCCGGAAGTCTCGACTCAGATTTTCATGCCAGAGCCCGACGCGGCTTCGGAAGAACCGACCCGCGGCTGGTGGAGCCGCCTGACGGGAGGCATGAAGCGGACCTCCTCGGCCCTGACCGAGCGCGTCACCGGCCTGTTCACCAAGCGCAAGCTCGACGCCGACACTCTGGAGGAGCTCGAGGACGCCCTGATCCAGGCAGATTTCGGCATCGAGACGGCAACCCGGATCTCGGAGGCCGTAGGCAAGGGCCGCTACGAGAAGGGTATTTCTCCGGATGCGGTCCGCGAGATCTTGGCGGCGGAGGTGGAGCGCGCGCTCGCTCCCGTGGCGATTCCCTTTCGCATTGATACCTCGAAGAAGCCTTTCGTGATCCTGATGATCGGGGTCAACGGCGCGGGCAAGACCACCACCATCGGCAAGCTCGCACTGAAGCTCAAGGCAGAAGGGCACTCCCTGATGCTGGCCGCGGGCGATACCTTCCGCGCTGCGGCGATCGAGCAGCTCAAGGTCTGGGGCCAGCGCACGCAGACGCCCGTCATCGCCCGAGCGCAGGGCGCGGACGCCGCGGGCCTCGCCTTTGACGCTTACGAAGCCGCCAAGGCGCAAGGGAGCGACGTGCTCCTCATCGACACGGCGGGCCGGCTGCAGAACAAGGCGGGCTTGATGGCGGAGCTGGAAAAGATTCTTCGGGTGATCCGCAAGATCGACCCGCAAGCACCCCACGCAGTGCTCCTCGTGCTCGACGCCACCGTGGGTCAAAACGCACTGAGCCAAGTCGAGCTGTTCTCGAAGGCAGCGAACGTGACCGGCCTCGTCATGACCAAGCTCGACGGCACGGCTCGCGGCGGCATCCTGGTGGCACTCGCCGCCAAGTTTGGCCTGCCGGTGCACTTCATCGGCGTCGGTGAGGGCGTGGAGGACCTGGAGCCCTTCGCTGCCCGAGACTTCGCCCGGGCCATCGCAGGACTGGACGCCGGGTGAGACGGCACGCACCCTGAAGCGCCGTGTCGCGGCAGGCCGTCACCCGCAACCCTATATGACGGACACCATGCAGATTGAAGCCATTCCCCCGCACCGACATCTCCCCCCGTTCCTGAAGCTCGCCCTCGAGCTCGGGCCGCTGATGGTCTTCTTCTTCGGCAACGCCTACGCTGAACGCCTGGGCGTCCATCCGGATCAGAAGCTGTTTGTGGCGACTGGCATCTTCATCGCCGCAACCGTGGCGGCTCTCGCGGTCCATTATGCGCTGATGCGGCGCCTGCCGATCATGCCCCTGGTTTCGGGTGTGGTGGTGATCGTGTTCGGAGGATTGACCCTGGCGCTACAGGACAAGACCTTCATCATGATGAAGCCGACTATCGTGAACACGCTGTTCGGCGTCGTGCTGCTGGGCGGCCTCGCCTTCGGCAAGTCCCTGCTCTCGGTCGTACTGGATTCGATGTTCGCCCTTACGGAGGATGGATGGCGCAAGCTGACCTTCCGCTGGGGGGTGTTCTTCCTTTTCCTGGCAGTGATCAACGAGGTCGTCTGGCGGACTCAGACGGAAGATTTCTGGGTCAGCTTCAAGGTTTTCGGCATCATGCCGCTGACTATCGCCTTCGCGTTGGCCCAGACACCGCTTCTTCTGCGCCATGAGCGCAAAGAGCCTGATAGCAGTTCCTCTTGATATCGCGCGAAGCTGACGGCGTTCCTCAAGCTGCGCCGATGATGCGGGCATACTCGGCCTCAGGAACGCCGTAGGATGCCCCGGCGACAGCGAGAAGTGCAACACGATCACGGATTCCGATGCCGCCCCTGCGCATCTTCAGGGCGCCGGCGAGTTCGAGCACGCGCAGCCCGGTCGTCACGCCTACACGCCGGACGCCGAGCATCAGTGAGAGCGTCTCATGGGTCAGCGGCAAATCCTCCCGGTCGGCCCGGTCGTGACACATCAGCAGCCAGCGGGCGAGGCGTTGCTCGATAGTGAAATGCGCATTGCAGAGACCGGCTTGAGCCAGTTGCACGGCGTAGAACTGAGCGTAGCGCAGGAAGTAGGCGTGCAGAGCCCGGCTCTCGGACAGTGCCGTCCGGAATGCATCCGCGTCGATGCGCAGGGTCCGGCACGGCACCTGAACGAGAGCGCTGTGCGGCGCGCTATCGACCCCGTTGAGCAAGGCGATGCCGATCATACCCTCTGGCCCGACGATCCCAGCCTCTGATTGTACGCCGTCGGACGCGTGAGCGATCACGGAGATCATGCCCGGCTCCGGGAAATGTACGGCCGCAATCGGCTCGCCAGGGACTTCGAGCAAGGCTCCCTGCTCGAATGAGCAACGAACCAGCGATGATCGAAGTCGCTCGAACTCGGATGGCGGCAACGCGCGAAGGAGGCGGTTACGAACCTCTGATTGAACAATGATAGACGTCACAACCCCGGCAATCAAAAAGCGGGAGTGCGAACGCAAGGTCACCCGCAGCCCGTACTTAACTTGGGCGACAAAGTGGACATGCCATATCGATGCTGCATTGTGAAGATAACAACGAGTTGTATTTCGGTCCGTTATCAGACCAAGAACTTATCTAGAAAGACACAAACTCCCCTTGTGATATGAGATAGCGATCTATATCTTTTTTAATATAAATTTTGTTAGAAATATATAATCACAACCGATTGAAATAGTGTTCTATCCTTGATTGCCGTTCTGGTAGGTGAGATTATGGAGAGCCAATCCAGCAGTGACGAACAAGAATAAAGATCTGTTGTCCAGCTACCCTTCGCTGTAGCCACACGTACGAAGAGGCCTGGAGACGATCGCCTAAGAGGGGGGAACCCCCCTTACAAGAACAAGCACCTTGCGGCGCCGTTCAAGCTTCGCATGGTGCGGTTCCCTCAGGTAATCACCGGATGAATCCGCCATGCCCCAGTACTTCCTAAATATCCGGGACCGAGATACATTGATCTTTGATCCCGAAGGCGATGTCTTACCGGGCTTGCCTGAGGTACGCGATCTCGTCGAGCGCACCGTTCACGACATTCGCAGGCGCCCAGAGACCTATGGTGATCCCAAAATCTGGGAGTGCCGCAGCTTCGAAGTTACGGATCCATCCGGTCGAGTCTTACTCGAGATCGCATTTTCAACCGTACGATAGCGTACATTTCGGAGCAGGGGCAGACATAGCCTAGCCAGCAAATTGTACGACATAGTACAGACACCCTCTGATGCAGTTCCTTAAGACCTAGATCCGGCTATGAGAGACGTCTGTCCCCCTGTCCGAGCAGCAAGACGTTCGATAGCTGCTCTATCGAGCCGCTACGTTTCATGCCGGTGCCGTCACAGCGATACGTTCGAAATCACCTCCTCAGCATCCTCAGCCCTGATGATTATGAGGCGATCCAATCCGTTGCGGAGGGCGTGGCGCTGGGGCGCCGAGACATCCTGATCGCCGCCAACAAATCGATCACGCACGTCTATTTCTTAGAATCGGGTATCGGCTCGGAGGTTGCCGCTACGCCCGAGGGCCGGCGGATCGAGGTGTGCATCACCGGTCCTGAAGGAATTGTCGGGGTCCCGCTACTGCTTGATGTCGACCGGACGCCCCATGAGACCTTCGTGCAAATCGAGGGGGATGCCGTCCGGGTCGAAGCCACGGCATTCCGGCGCCTCATCGAGGAGCGGCGACTCCTGAGGGGGATCTTCGCGCATTACGCCTATGTGGCCCATTTGCAGACCGCTGGGACCGCGCTGTCCAACGGCAGTCATACCTTGGAGGAGCGCCTCGCCCGCTGGCTTCTAATGTGCCACGATCGGGTGGACGGAGACGAGTTCCCCGTCACACACGAGTTCCTCTCGACGATGCTCGGCGTGCGCCGCCCCGGCGTGACGACGGCGATCCACAGCCTGGAGGGCGCCGGGATGATCAAGGCTCGGCGCTCGCACGTTCAGGTGTTGGACCGGGACAAGCTCAAGGCCGCGGCGGGGGACAGCTACGGCGTGCCTGAGACGGAATATCGCCGCCTCCTCTGGGCCAGGCGCTGAGCGTCCGTCGGGTCAGGTCATCGCGGGGCGGAGGCCGCCGATCCGATGGATCGAATCTTGTCGAGCACACCGGGATAGCTCTCCGGGGTCAGGATTCCCACCAGCTTGTCCCGAATGGTGCCATCCGGTCCGATGATGAAGGTCTCGGGAACTCCGTAGACACCGAAATCGATGCCGGTGCGTCCCTCCGTATCGAGCCCCACGGCCTGGAAGGGAACACCGTTCCGGGTCAGGAAACGGCGCCCATTCTCCGGCGTGTCCTTGTAGTCGATGCCGACCAAGTGGACGCCAGGCTCCCGCGCCAGTCGCATGAGCTGGGGGTGCTCGATCTGGCAGGGAGCGCACCATGAAGCCCAGAAATTGACCACCGTGACCTTGCCCAGAAGATTGGCATGAGAGAGGCCGGGAACGAGCGCGCCCTGTGCAACCAAGCCCGGCATCGCCGGCAGGGCGAAGGTCGGCGCCGGCTTGCCGATCAGCGCCGAGGGGATGGCCGCGGGATCGGCACCCGAGCGCAGGCGAAGAAAGAAGATCCCAGCAAGGACTGCGAACGTGACGAGCGGCAGGATGACCAACAGCGAACGCCGGACTGGTTCCGGACTTTGCATCGAGGATTCGGGCGTGCTCACGCGCGGCCTCCCCGACCGTCTTTCACCTCACCCTGCAGGCGATCCAGTTCTCGCTTCCGAGAGCGTTGATCGCGCACCGCATGAAGAGTCAGCCCACCAACCACCAGCGCGGTGAAGGCATAGGCCCCCAGGATGTAGCCGGCGTGCTGGCCAAGGGTCATGGACAAAACTTCACGAGTGAGATTTCCGGGGTGCCTGTCCCTGCTGCCCACATCGATGCGGCGCTCACAGGCTCTGAACCGCCCGACCGATCGGCGCTTGCCCCATCGCCCCCTGGCTCATCGACACCCCACGTGCGGACGACGGGCCGGCATCGAGGCGTTCGGCTTCCCGCAGGGTCAAGGCCCGAATTCGGCGCCGCAAGATCTCGGTGCGCATAGCCTGGAGGTGCAGCGTGACGCCGAGGATCGTGAAAGCGAGGATCATCTCGAGCAGCGGGTAGAGCATGCTGGGGTCGATGGACGATCCGCCCATGCGCATGATCGACGCCGGCTGGTGCAAGGTCGACCACCAGTTCACCGAGAACTTGATGATCGGCAGATTCACCGCGCCAACCAGGGTCAGGATGGCGATGGCACGCGCGGCCCGGCTCGGATCCTCGATCGTCCGCCACAGGGCGATGATCCCGCAATAGATCAGGAACAGCACGAGCATCGAGGTCAGGCGCGCATCCCAGACCCAGTAGGTGCCCCACATGGGCTTGCCCCACAGAGATCCGGTCACGAGGCAGATGAGCGTGAAGGCCGCCCCGATCGGCGCGGCGGCGCGCTGGGCGACATCGGCCAGGGGGTGACGCCAGACGAGGGTTCCGATGGCCGAGATCGCCATGGCGCCGTAGAAGAAGACGCCGAGCCAGGCCGCCGGCACATGGATGTACATGATCCGTACGGTCTCGCCCTGCTGGTAATCGGGCGGCACGACGAACCAGGTGAGATACAGACCGACCACGAGGAGCAGACCCGACAGCCCGGCAAGCCAGGGCATCACGGGCTGGGTCCAGCGCAGGAAGTGACCGGGATGGGCGAGGCGTGTCCACATGGTCTCGCCCTCTAGCCCAGGGTGCGGTGCAGCGGCAATGCGTGGGTTACGCGCAGGAGGCGAGACCCGGTCACGTCCTCGGGCGATCAGCCACTGGACTGGAAGCCTTCCAGGGGTGCTGCCACGCTGCAGACGAGACCGGTGGGATGGTAGTCCAGCGCGATCGTGCCGCCGACGGCACCGACGAGGCCGCGCTCGATCAGTCGCGACCCGAACCCCTTGTGCGTGGGCGGTGTGACCATCGGCCCATCCGCTTCGGACCAGATCAGACGGACCATCGTCCCACCCGTGGTTCGATCCTGGTCGAGGCTCCAGTGAAGGTTGACCCGTCCATCGGGAACCGAGAGCGCACCGTACTTGGCGGCGTTGGTCGCCAACTCGTGCAGCATCAGCGCGAGGGCCAGGGCCGCCTTCGAGCCGAGAAGGACCGCAGGGCCCGCGAATGCAAAGCGCCCGGGCTGCCGATCGTCGTGAATCGAGAGGGCGCCGCGCATCACCGCCTCCATCTCGGCGCTCTCGTGCACCCCGGCGAGCAGGATGTCGTGTGCCTTGCCGAGGGCGATGAGACGGGCCGCCAGGGCTTCCTTGGCGGCCTCGATATCGGTGACGTTGCGCAGGGTCTGCGAGGCGATGGCCTGGACCATCGCGAGGGTGTTCTTGAGGCGGTGGCTCAGTTCCCGGTTCAACGTACGCTGCTGTTCGTCGGCTTCGACGCGGGTGAGACCGCCCCAGGCGCGCTCCGCCACTTCGCGTGCGAACGTGATCTCGCCGGCACTCCAATCGCGGGGATGGCGATCGAGGACGTAGAGAATGCCCACGAGGCGGCCCCGGCGGAGAACCGGCACCTTGATCACGGCGCGCATCCCGAGCCGGGCATAGCCCTCCGGGTCGTCGACGCGCTCGGGCGTTGCGGCGATATCGGCCACGCTGATGACGTCGCCGCGGCCCAGACGGCCGACGCTCGCCGCCAGGGTCGACCGGGACGCGGTCGGCAGGCC
The DNA here is from genome assembly GCF_001423085.1 of Methylobacterium sp. Leaf125. GTDB lineage: Bacteria > Pseudomonadota > Alphaproteobacteria > Rhizobiales > Beijerinckiaceae > Methylobacterium. The sequence goes on from NZ_LMNU01000003.1 coordinate 60,665, forward strand.
GACGGCGTGGGTCGCATCCGCGTCCCCCTCGGCGGTCCAGTCGGGATTCAGCGATGCGATCTGACCGCCGGGGTCGACCTGGGCATAGCCCGCCCGGGCGACCAGGAGGGTCCGCCCCAGGCTCTCGGCCGTAGCGGCGACCACGTCGGCGTGCGTGTGCAGGTCGCGCAGGCGGTCGCCGAGGGCGATCAGCGCCTCGCGGCGGGCATCGGCGCGCTTCTCCTCGGTGATGTCCTCGATCATCGCCGTGGCGTGGACGTCGCCGCCCAGGCGCTGTGAGACCAGGTTGACCCGCGCCCAGATGATGCGCCCGTCCATGCGGCGGTAGCGCTTCTCCAGGCGGAGCTGCAGGGTCTCCCCAGTCGCGAGGCGCTCGTGCAGCCCCGCCCGGTCGTCGTCGTCCTCGGGCGGTGTCCAGCGGGCGAGGGAATGGCCGAGGATCTCGGATTCCGGCGCCCCCCAGATCTCGCACAGCTTGGCGTTCACCGCGAAGGCGCGCACGGTCCGCGGATCGAACTGGACGATGCCGATATTGGCGCCCTGGAACACCGCCCGGAACTGCGCGCCGACGCGGTTGCGCTCTGTCAGGTCGAGCAGCGCGGCGCTCATGCGCAGGGGGATTCCGTCCGCGTCGCGGACCAGGGCGCCGCGGTCGAGGACCTCCGCGTAGGTGCCGTCGGCGCGCCGGAAGCGGTACTCCTGGCTCCAGGCCTCGACGCCGCCCGCGAGGGCGGCGCCCAGAGCGGCCTCGACGCCGGGGCGATCGTCCGGGTGGATCCGGGCGAGCCACCAGGCGCTGGTCGGTCCCACCTCCGACGGCGCCCAGCCGTAGGCGGTGGTCAGGGCGGGATTCCACAGCACGACGCCGGTGGCGAGGTCCCAGTCGCGGATGGCGTCGTTGGTGGCGCGTGCGGCGATGTCGGCCGCCCGCGCCTCGGTGACGTCCTGCATCGTGCCGACCAGGCGGGCCGCGCGGCCCTGGTCGACCACGCGTCGCGCCCGCGCCCGTATCCAACGCGGTCGTGTCGAGGTCACGCGCCGGACCGTGCAGTCCAGCGTCCCGGACCCTGCCGGAGCGAGGGCGGCGCAGAACGCCGCGTCCAGCGCGGCGCGATCCTCGGGGTCGAGGGCCGCGAGGACGGTGTCCGCGTCGGCGACCGGCCCCGGCGCGGCGAGGCCGAGCAGGCTCCGGAATCCGGCGTCGCACCGGAGGGTCCGGGTGGCGGGGTCGTAGGTGAACAGGCCGAGGCCGGCCGACTCCGCGGCGAGACGCAGGAGCAGCGCCGCATCCGCGGGATCACCTGTGGGATCGCTTGCGGTATCGCTTGCGGAATCACTCGGGGGACCACTTGCCGCGTCGAAGCCCGGCGCGCCCGCAGCCGTCCGGTCCCCGGCGGCCGGGGGCGGCTCGTCCGGGGCCTGGCCAGGCTGCTGGTTTGCGGCGGGCTGCGTCATCGGGGGCAGGCGGGGAAGCGGAGCTCTGCGGAGGGGAGGGTCAGGCCGGTTCGGACGTCGCGAGTTCGCGCGGCGCGTCCGTCTCCCGCCGGTCGGGGGGCGGCTCCACCGCCACGAGGCCGCCGCCGGGATCGTAGACCGCGCCGAGCACCGTCTCGTAGTGCCTCCGCACGACGCCGTGGCACTCGCAGGCGGCGGTCTCCGCCAGCACGCGGTTGCGGACGGTGATGCGGCCGCGCCCGACCTCGATCAGGCCCTGCTGCTGCAGCGCCCGCAGGATCCGGGTGAGGTAGGTCCGCTGCACGCCCAGCATGGTGGCGAGCAGCTCGTGGGTCACCGGCAGGACGTCGGTGCCGATGCGGTCCTGCAGGGTCAGGAGCCAGCGCAGGCAGCGCGATTCGATCGGGTGCAGGGCGTTGCACGCCACCGATTGCAGGACCTGGGCGAGCAGGCAGTCGGCGTAGCGGGTGAACAGGTTGCGCAGGGCCGGGGAGACCCGCTTGGCCTCCTGGAGGCGCAGGGCGTCCATGCGCAGGATCGGTCCGCCGATCTGGACGACGGCGTTGGTGGAGGCGGGCAGGAAGCCGCTGCTGACGACGCCGCCCACCGCGCCCTCGCGACCCACCGTGGCGACCTCGGCGCTGCGGCCGTCGCGCATGGCGACGATGAGGGTGACCACCGCCTGCCGGCACGGAAAGGCGATGGAGGTGACGTCGCTGCCGGCCTCGAACAGGGACTCGCCGCGCTCCCGCGGCAGGGGGTCGAGGAAGGGCTCGAGCAGCGCGCGATCCTCGGGCCGGAGGCCGTCGAGGAGAAGGTTGCCCGTAGGTCGATCGGAGGCCGGGCCCATGCCGTGCGCTGTGTTCACCGTCTGTCTCTCAGGCCTCTAGCGCAGAGCCGTCGCATCCGTCTGTCTACAAGTAGACATTTGCTGAGACAAATTTGTCGTTTTGATGGGAACTCCAGTGGACGCGTGCCGTCAACGGGGCGATTCGTGCATTCGCGCTAGAGACCCGGACGGGAAAGCCGCTGCGGACCGGCTTTCAGCGCGCCTGGCCGGCCTCGTCGCCCTCGCCGATACAGTCGAGGGCCCGCTCCACGGCCGTCACGGCGTCGAGGAGGTTCTGGACCGTGCGCTCGACCTCGCGGGCCGGGCGTCCCATGGCGGCGGCCCGGGCGCTCACGAGCTCCAGCTGCTCCAGGAGCGCGAAGAGATCGTCGGCGACCGCCACCACGTCGCTGATGACGACCGGCGGAGCGGCGGGGCGGCGGAGGAAGGGAACGACGTTGCTCATTGACACCATGTCTCGCGTGTTCGCGGGCAAAGCGCCAGCCTGCCCGCGCCGCGATTCCCCATCTTCACCCCCCGAACCGCCGCTTCCTTGCCGAGGTGGTGAGCATTTTCGTGGCACGGCAACATCAGTACGGCAGGAACCGGCGACGATTCGTTAGCCTTGCGCTTGACGGGCGCGGGGCCGGGGCAGCACCACAGGCGCTGCTTTCGCCACAGGATCCGCCCCGATGCGCCTCGCTTCCCTCGCCCTCGCCGCCACCCTCCTGGGCGGCCTCTGCGCCTGCAACAGCGACAGCCCGAGCGGCCGCAGCGGTCTCTCGGACGCCTTCGACACCAGCAACTATCGCCAGTCCAGCAACACCAACGGCACCCAGACCCGCCGCGACGTCAACCGCCAGTACACCCAGCCGTCGATGCCTTCGATCGCCTTCCGCGGCAACTGAGCCGGCAGCGTCCCCCGGTGCGTCCCTTCCCCGGATGGGGGAGGGGCGTGGGCGTGACGCCGTCCTCCACGCGAGGACCTGAGCGACGCGACGGCGTCCACCCGGGTTGACACGCGGAGACCGCTTCGCGCGGCGAAACGGTATCCGTCCCACCCCGCCATCCCGGGGCCGCGCAGCGGCGCCCGGGATCCAGGCGCGCAGGTGGCGCAAGATGTGACAGCGTTGGCGGCTCTGGAGTCCGGGCGCGCCGACGGCGCCTCGGAACGACGATGCGCTGTCGCTTGCCATCCCCCCCCCGGGAAGCCGGAGCGGATCAGCGTCGCCCGGCTTGGACGGAGGGCGTGTCCCTCTCCCCGTCGGGGGACGAGGCTCGGCGCGGGGGGTGGCTCCGCGGGCTTCCGGTGGCTCCGCTGGCCTCCGACGGTCGGGGGCGCCCAAGCCTCTCCGCCTTCAACGCCGTCCCACGAGCGCAACGGATCTCGGGCCGGCCCGGGATCCGCCGGGGGGCGCGTGCCCCAGGCCCCGCCCTCAGTTCTTCGCCAGCGCGTCCGCGAAGGCGATCATGCGGTTGCGGGCGTAGGTCGGCAGGCCGGCGCTGATCGAGGTGCCGGTGTTGAAGGACGAGTTGCCCATCAGCACCTGGGCCGGCAGCAGGTTCTTGAGCACCGGCACGCGGGCGTATTCCTGCTTGCGGTCGAGGACGTCGCCCTTGATCGCCAGGGCCATGTAGGTGGTCACCACGGTCTTGCCGGGATCGCCCGGCATCGGCTGGAACACCGCCAGGAACTTGCCGAAGCGCAGGATCTGGTTGACCCAGAAGATCGTCTGCTCCAGCCCGCCGGTCACCGGCGTGTCGAGCTTGGTGAGGTTGCCCAGGGCCGCGATCTCCGCCGGGGGCAGGGTGCGCAGTTCGCTCTGGAACGAGACGAACTCGGCGATCTTCTTCGAGGCCCCGTCCTCCAGCCGGTTGGCGAGCTTCACGCCGAGCGGCAGCTTGCCCTCCAGGTCGTAGCGCGACTCGATGCAGGTCGTGCCGACCTCGCACCAGGGCCGGTCCGGCCGCTTGGCGAAGGCCGCCGCCGGGTCCTTGTTCGGCGTGGCGTCGGCCGCGTTCAGGGCCTTGTGCTTGATCACCGGGTCCATCTTCGCGACGAAGCCGAGGGTGGCGTAGGCGGAGAGGTCGATGCTCTCCGGGGCCTTCGCCACCACGAAGCGCCCCTGCGCCACGTAGACCTTCAGGGTCTCGTGCCGGCGCTTGGCCACCCCGTTCAGGGTCTGCACGTAGTCGGGCTCGGCATAGGTCGGGTGCGGGGCCAGAGCCGCGCGCTCGCCGGGGCGCAGCTTGCCCCAGTCGAGATAGGGCACGAGGCCGCTCTCCGGCTTGGTCGGATCGTCGCGATGGTCGGTGAACAGGATGGTGCCGGGCTTCAGGCCGGTGACGCCGGCCGCCTCGATGGCCGGCACGTCCTTGATCCGCTCCGACACCGCCGGGCTCGCGGGCGGCTGCAGCTTGATGCCCTCCTGGGCACGGGCCGGCGGGAGGGTGCCGCCCGCGAGGGCCAGGGCCAGGGTCAGGACGGGGGCGGCGAGAAGGGTCGTGGGCCTGCGGCTGCGGGAGAGCGGCGCTTGCGAAATCTGCCTGGTCACGTCGGGGCCTCGAAAGTCGGGGAGGGATCTGGGTCGGGGGAAGAATGGGAGTCGGGGAAGGACGGGAGTCGGGGAAGGATGTGGGCGCGCGCCCCGGTCTCGGCCGGCGATCCGTCGAATCAGGGGCAGGCGGCCGGCGCGCCCGGCCGGGCCGTCACCGGCACACCTGCGGCGCACCTGTGACGTTCCAGTGAAACAGCACGAGGTGCCACAGGCCCGGCGCCCGGCGGGATGGATCGATCAGGCCCTGCGCGCCCTGGGCGGCGATCCAGTCGCGGGCGCGCCAGGACGAGGGCTCGCGCCCGTCGGCGAGATCCTGCTGCCAGTCGCCGAACGGCGCGCCGGCGGCCCGCCGCACGCGTTCAACGGCCTCGGCGGCGCGCAGGTCGAACAGGGCGTCGGCCTCGACCCGGAGGGTGAGAACCACCTTCGCCGGATCGGTCGCGGTGGTGTGGGCGCGCATCGCCGCGTCGACCCCGGCCCGCGAGGCGCTGAGATACAGCGTGGGCTGGCCCGGCCGCGAATAGCGCCCGGCCCGGTGCGACCCGGACAGCGCCGCCGCATGGGCCGGGGCCACGGCCCGGTAGAAGGTGCCCGCCACCGCGCAATGGCCGTCGCGGCCCGGGCGGAGTTCGGGCGGGGGCGGATCGGCAAACCGGCCCTGGGACATGGGCGTCAGCATGGCGCCGGCCTCCTCCGCATCGGCCCCGGCGCCGTGCCACGCACCTCGGATGTCGCCCGCGGGCGTCTCACGGCGCCGCATGCCCTAGAAGCGCGGCTCGTCGCCGAACAGGTAGTCGGGATCGCGGCGGCGCTGGCGCGGCCGGACCTCCTCGTCGTCGCCGAAGGGCGAGCGCTGCGTGCCCGGCCAGGGCTGGTAGGTCTCGGACTGGGCCCGGCGGTTGCGGCGCGCGCCGTAGGGATCGAGCAGATCGGCCTCGGGCTGCCCCCGGTGCGAATCGTAATCGGGCTGCGCCCGTCTGCTGCCGTCGAGGCCGCCGAACAGGCCGCCCGCCACGTCGGGGGCCTCGTCCTCGGCGCCGAGGTCGCCATCCTCGGGATCGGGCCGCATGGCGGTCCGGGTCTCGCGCGGCAGCAGCTTGTACTGGGTGTCGGCCATCCGGCCGTCCTTGATCCGGAAATGCTCCTGGAACCCGCCGCCGTCGACGCGCTGGCCGCTGCGCGGATCGATGCTGGCCTCGAGCAGGTCCTGGCGCGCCTCCGGGGAGGGCGGGGCCAGGGACGTGCGCGGCACGCCGTTGGCCCAGGCCGCCTGGAGGATGGTGCCGGCGATGGGCACCGCGAGGTGGCCTCCGGTCTGTCCGTGTCCGAGGGTCCGGCGGGTGCCGTCGGCATTGTCGTAGCCGACCCAGACCACGATGGTGATCTCGTTGGTGAAGCCGGCGAACCAGGCGTCGTTCTCGTTCTCGGAGGTTCCGGTCTTGCCCGCGATGGAGGACGAGAACCGGCTCAGCGCCGCCGCCGTGCCGTGGTTCGTCACCCCCTGCAGCATGGTCTTGAGCTGGTAGAACGCCACCCGGTCGGCCGAGCCGATCCGGGTCGGGGCCCGGGCCTCGCGGGTATAGAGGGTCTTGCCGTCGCGCTCGACGGCTTCCAGCGCGTAGGGCGCCGGGCGGGCGCCCTCGTTGGCCACCGCGGCGTAGAACGCCGCCAGGTCCACCATCCGCACCGGCTGGGCGCCGAGCACGAAGGGATAGTAGCGCTCGCACGCGGCGTAGATCTGCGCCTCCAGGGCGAGGTCGCAGACCTTCTGCAGGCTGGCCGGCGCCTTGTCGGCGATGCCGCCCTGGAGCAGGCGGGCGGTGACGAGGTTCTTGGAGAATTCCAGCCCCCGGCGCAGGGTCGTGGCCCCGGCCCCCGAGCCCTCGTAGTTCTTCGGCGACCAGGAATCGCCGACGCCGCCGATGGGCGGCAGGGTGATGGCGGAATCCATCACCAGGGTGTTGGGCTGCAGGCCGGCATTGAGCGCGGCGAGGTAGGTGAGGGGCTTCAGGGTCGAGCCCGGCTGGCGCACGGTCTGGGTGACGCGGTTGAGCTGGCTCACCGGATAGGAGAAGCCGCCCGCCATGGCGAGGATGCGCCCGGTCCGGTTCTCCAGCACCAGGGCGGCGCCCTGGACGCCGGGGCGCACCCGCAGGTCGGCGCGCGGCACCTTCGCGCCGGGATCGCGCAGCTTCACCCGGACCACGTCGTAGGGCTGGAGCTTCCCGCGGGCCGGGCCCGGCTCGAGGCTGGCGGTGCGGCCGTCGGCGAGGCCGACCTTCGCGGTGCCGCCGCGTCCGGTGTCGAGGACCACGGCCAGCGGCCAGTGCACGTCGTAGAGGACCGGGCGGGCGGTCTCCAGCGCCCGCTGCCAGGCCGGCTTCGGGCGCTCGACCTTGGGGGCGGCCTGCTCCGCCGCCTTGTCGGCGGCGGCCGCGGCCCTGCGCTCGGCCTTCGTCTTCGGGGCCGGCTTCGCGGCCGAATCGGATTTCGGGGAAGAATCCGGCTTCGGGGAAGAATCCGGCTTCGGACCGGGAGCCGGCTTGACCGAATCGCCCGTGAGGAGGGGCACGCCGAGGGGCGAGGCCTCGGCGGCGGGCACCGCCGCCTCGAGCTTGCGCACGGCGTCGGCGAGGTTGAGCTCCGGCCCCTCGTAGCGGGCGCGCCCGGTGGCGCGCTCGTAGGTGGAGAGGCCCTCCTGCAGGGCGGCCTCCGTGGCGGTTTGCAGGCCCGCATTGAGGGTGGAGCGCACCACGTGGCTGGCGGCGGTGAGGGAGTCGACGCCCGCGAAGGTGCGCACCTCCCGGGCCAGGTGGTCGACGAAGTAGAAGCCGGAATCGCGCCGGACCGCGTCGATCGGCTTCAGGCCGAGGGGCGCGTTGGCGGCCTCGCCGAGCTGCGCCTCGGTGATGACGCCCTCTTCCTTCATGCGCGCCAGCACGTAGGCCCGGCGCTCGCGGGCCCGGTCGGGGTACTTGTCGGGATTGTAGAAGTTCGGGCCCTTGGGCATGCCGGCCAGCAGCGCGGCCTCCGGCACGGTGAGCTGGCCCACCGATTTGCCGAAGTAGCTGCGCGCCGCCATCTCGATGCCGTAGGCGCCCCGGCCGAGATAGATGCCGTTGAGATAGAGCTCCAGGATCTGCGGCTTGCCCAGGATGTGCTCCAGGCGGGAGGCCACGATCATCTCGCGGATCTTGCGCTCGTAGGTGACGTCGTCGCCGACCGAGAGGTTCTTGACCACCTGCTGGGTGATGGTGGAGCCGCCGGCCGGGCGGCCCGGGGAGGCGAGGTTGCCGATGAAGGCGCGGATCACCCCGCGCTCGTCGATGCCCCGGTGGGTCTCGAAACGCTTGTCCTCGGCCGCCACGAAGGCCTTCTGCACCATCGCCGGCACCTCGGCGATGGGCACGCTCAGGCGCCGGCCATTGGCCTCGAAGGCCTCGGCGTAGCGCTTGCCCGCGCCGTCGAGGATGAGGCTGGCGCCGGGGAGCTTGCGCTCCTTCAGGGCCTCGGCCGAGGGCAGGTCGGCCACCGCCTTGTTGTAGAAGGCGATGACCTCGGCCGCGTCGAAGGGCGAGTCCTTGGGCGTCTCGCCCTTGCAGAACTGGCGGTAGCTGACGTTGAGCTCGCCGATGTCGAGGCCGTGCAGGATCTTGGGGGCGCTGGCGCCCGCCACCGCGCTCGGGTCCTCCATGGCCGTGGAGATCAGCTCGTCGAGGTTGATGTCCTCGATGTCGAAGGCCTTGCGCATGTGGGCGCAGCCGTCCCGCAGGATCTGCACCACCTGGGCCTTGTCGGTCACGGGATCGAACTGCGTCTTCACCGCATCCGGCCGCGTCGTGACCTGACTGAGCGTCAGCGCCGTGGCGAACAGCTTGATCAGGATGATGTTCATGCGGGCCGGGATACCGGAGGTTGGGTCGTCACGGGACTGGGTCCGCACGGGTCATAGCCGAGGCCGCGCGCCGGAGCGTGGCAGATGCGCTGCACAAGGCGGCTGATTTAAGGACGACGCGGCCACGCTTGGGGCGTCGCGCCCGCTGGCGATGCGCCCGGTCATGCGAACGGTCACGCTCACGGCAACGCTTTCCCGCGGGGCCGCGTTGTGGCCCGGGGCGCCCGCCCCCGGGGATGCCGGCATGATCAAGGACCTCTGGTACAAGAACGCCGTCGTCTACTGCCTTTCGGTCCGGACCTTCCTCGACGGCAACGGCGACGGCATCGGCGACTTCGCCGGGCTGGAGCGCCGGCTCGACTACCTGCAGGGCATGGGCATCACGGCGATCTGGCTGATGCCGTTCCAGCCCTCGCCGAAGCGCGACGGCGGCTACGACATCTCTGACTATTATGGCGTCGACCCGGATTACGGCTCGCTCGGCGACTTCGTCGCCTTCACCCACGCGGCCAAGCAGCGGGGCCTGCGCGTCCTGATCGACCTCGTGGTCAACCACACCTCGGACCAGCATCCCTGGTTCCAGTCCGCCCGCGCGGACCCGGATTCGCCCTACCGGGACTGGTACGTCTGGTCGAAGACCCGGCCGCCCCACGCCGACGAGGGCATGGTGTTTCCCGGCGTCCAGACCACGACCTGGACCCGCGACGCCAAGGCGGGGGCCTACTACTTCCACCGCTTCATGCCGTTCCAGCCGGACCTCAACACCGCCCATCCGGCGGTGCAGGCCGAGATCCAGAAGATCATGGGCTTCTGGATCCAGCTCGGCGTCTCGGGCTTCCGCATGGACGCGGTGCCGTTCGTCATCGCCAAGAAGGGGCCGGAGGTCACCGGCGAGCCCGACGAGCAGTTCGACATGCTCCGCGACTTCCGCGAGTTCCTGCAATGGCGCCAGGGCGACGCCATCATCCTGGGCGAGGCCAACATCCTGCCCAAGAAGGATCTCGAATATTTCGGCGACGACGCCGACCGGCTGCACATGCTGTTCAACTTCCAGGTCAACCAGGCCCTGTTCTACGGCCTCGCCGCCGGCGACGGGCGCCCCCTGGCCAAGGCCATGCGCAAGACCTGGAACCGGCCGGATTCGGCCCAGTGGGCGGTGTTCCTGCGCAACCACGACGAGCTCGACCTCGGCCGCCTCACCGAGGCGCAGCGCCAGGCGGTGTTCTCCGCCTTCGGGCCCGAGAAGGGGATGCAGCTCTACGACCGCGGCATCCGGCGCCGCCTCGCCCCGATGCTCGGGGGCGACCAGCAGCGCATCGAGCTCGCCTATTCCCTGATGTTCACCCTCCCGGGCACGCCGGTCCTGCGCTACGGCGACGAGATCGGCATGGGCGACGACCTCACGCTCAAGGAGCGGGACTGCGCCCGCACGCCGATGCAGTGGAGCGGCGAGGCCCAGGGCGGCTTCACCAAGAGCGAGACCCCGACCCTGCCGGTGATCGACCACGGCGCCTACGGCTTCGACCACGTCAACGTGGCCAGCCAGCGCCACGACCGCGGCTCGCTCCTGAACTGGATGGAGAGCGTGATCCGCACCCGCAAGGAGGTGCCGGAGATCGGCTGAGGCGACTTCGCGGTGATCGAGACCGCCTCGCCGGCGATCCTGGCGATCCGCTACGACTGGGAGGGAAATTCCGTGCTCTGCGTGCACAACCTCGCGGGCACGCCGATGGAGATCGAACTCTCGGCCGGCGTCGAGGGGCCGGAGGGCCGGATCCTCGTCGACCTCCTCACCGGCCGCCGCTGCGAGGCGGACGCGGAGGGCCGCCACTGCCTGATGATGGAGCGCTACGGCTACCACTGGTTCCGCGTCGGCGGCCTCGACGCCCCGCTGAAGCGGCGGGTGGGGTGAGCCGGCTGCGAAGGCACCGGGACGGCGGCCCCGCCGGGAGCCGGGCCGCAACGGGGGTCGCGCCTGGACCCTGAACCGGATCAGCAATCCGGAAGATCGTCCAGGTTGTTTCGGGTCGTCGTATCGCGGTCCGTCCGCAGGTACTTGCCGTTCGGCCCCTGGACGACGCGGATCTCGGTCCGTCCGTTGATCCAGGGCACATGATAGGTATGAAGCCCGGACTCGATGTCGTTGATGGCATCGGGCTTCCGACGCGGCGACCACGCGTCGCCGTCGTTACACAACGTCGTGATGTCGCCCTGAGCGTTCTTTCCGATCTTCCTGACCGCGCGATCAGCCATGGTGCACGCTTCCTTCCGTTCGCAGCCCACGCGGGCTTACCAACTTCAGGTAATTTACAGCGCGAACTTTACAACCTCATAGAAACGATCCGCTGAGCGTTTTCGACACCCTGTCCTCCGGTTCGCGGGCGTCGCCACTGGCAGACCCTCTGCTGTTCCGCGGCAGGCATTTTCAAACATCAGGACCGAGGACAGGATCGCGAGACCGCACGGGCGATCGACCATGGCCCGCATTCGCACCCATCCCGGCGAAATCCTCGTGGAGGAATACCTGACGCCGCTCGACCTCTCCGCCCGGCAGTTCGCGGCGGAAATCGGGGTCCCGGCCAATCGCGTCTCCGAAATCATCCGCGGGCGGCGTGGCATCACCGCCGATACCGCGATCCGGCTCGGCGTCCGCTTCGGGACGGCACCGCAATTCTGGCTCAACCTCCAGAACGCCCACGACCTGTCGAAGGCGCGGGCGACGGTGGATGACTCCGGCGTCCGCCCCCGCGCGGCCGAACCCGCCGCGACGTCCTGAGGATCGCCCGACCCGTTACTTGTTGCGGCCCAGCAGCACGAGCCAGCCGATCCCGATCACGCAGACCACCGCACCGACGGTGATGAAGGCGGGCGTGCCGAGGTCCATGAAGCGGGGAGCGAGCTGGGTCGCGAAGGCGGCGACGATGAGCGCCACCGCGATGCGGGCGGCGGCGCGCTCGATGCCGCGGGTGAGCTTCTCGATGCCCTTCAGCTCGATCTCGACGGTGACGCGGCCCTGCTTCAGGCGCACCAGCATCAGGTGGATCAGGGTCGGCAGCTCGGAGGCCGCGCCGAACAGGCCGGCGCCCACCGCCTCGACCTTGCGGGTCAGGCCCTTGATCGAGAACTGCGAGGCGAGCTTGCGCTTCACGGTGGGGCCGGCGGCCGAGAACAGGTCGAAGCCGGGGTCGAGCTGGCGCATCACGCCGTCGGCCGTCACCAGCCCCTTGAACAGGATGGCGAGGTCGGTGGGCATGGCGAGGTCGTTCTCGCGGGCCATGGTCATGAAGTCGGTGAGCAGCGCTCCGAAATCGAGGGTCGCGCCGGTGTGCCGGGCGACGAAGGCCTGCGACGAGGCCTCCAGCTTGGTCAGGTCCGGGTTGCTCGAGCCGCTCCAGTCGAGGAGCACCGCCATCAGCCCGTCGGAATCCTCCTTGAGCATCGCGCCGATCAGCATCAGGAGCTGGGTCCGCCGACGCTGGGACAGGCGCCCGATGATGCCGAAATCGATGAAGCCGATCCGGTTGTCCGGCATGATCAGCATGTTGCCGGGATGCGGGTCGGCGTGGAACACGCCCTCGATCAGGGCCATCTGCAGGAAGGCGTCGGTGCCCTTCTGGGCGAGCAGCACCTTGTCGTAGCCGGCGGCGTCCAGGCGGGCATGGTCGTTGGGCGGGATGCCGTGCACGAATTCCTGCACGAGCACCCGCTCGGAGGTCCATTCCCAGTGGATCTTGGGCACCACGATGTCGTCGCGGTCGGCGAAGATCGCCGCGATGGTCTCGCAGTTGCGCGCCTCGTTGATGAGGTCGAGCTCGCCGTAGAGGCCGCTGGCGAGGTGGCGCATCTGCTCCTGGGGCTGGTAGCGCCCGAATTCCGGCCACTCGTCCACGACGATGCGGGTGGCGTGGCCCATCAGGCGCAGGTCCGCCTCGATGGTCTTGCGCAGGCCCGGGCGCAGCACCTTCACCACCACCTCCTCGCCGGTCTGCAGGCGGGCGCGGTAGACCTGGGCGATGGAGGCGGCGGCCAGCGGCGTGGTGTCGAACTCGGCGAAGATCTCCGCGGGCGGCGCCCCGAGATCCTCCTCGAGCTGGGGCCGGATGCGCTCCCACGGGATCGGCGAGACCTGGCTGTGGAGCTTCTCCAGCTCCTCGGTCCATTCCGGCGTCAGGAGATCGGGGCGGCTCGCCAGGATCTGCCCGAGCTTGACGAAGGTCGGCCCCAGGGTCTCGATCGCCCGGCGCACGCGCTGGGGCTGCGACAGGCGGGCGATGTCCACCTGCGGCGTCCGGCGCTTGGCGAGGCGCGCCACCTGAGCGAGGCCGAGGCGCTCGACCACCTTGGTGACGCCGAAGCCGATGAGGACGGACGCGATCTCCCCGAGGCGCTGCCGGTCCCGTGCGGCGACGAAGGCGGTTTTCAGCATGTGCGCAAGGGGCCCGGATGGGGAAGGGGGACGGTGGCTCGCCCGGCGAGGCGTGCGGCCGGACCGTGGTTAAGGCTCCGTTAGGCCCGTGGCGAGGCCGAAGTTTGACCATGGGGGCGCGACATGGGGGCCGGGACCGGGAAGCGGAGACCTGGAAGCCCGGACCTGGAAGCCGGGACCGGGAAGCCGCGCCCCGAGGACCGCGATCTCGGAGCCGCCACGCCCGGGACCGCCCCGGGCGTGGCGGATTCGCGCCCGCGCCGATCTCGGGCTAGACAGGCCCACCGGCGCCGCAGCGGCGCCAACCCCCTGCCGGGGCGGGCGGCCCGTCCGCGCCGCCGCGGCGCCATCCCGCGAGAGCAGCGATGCCAGGTACGCCCCGCGCCGGAATCATTCCGGTGACTCCCTTTCAGCAGAACTGCACCCTGATCTGGTCGGACGAGACCAAGGTCGGCGCCGTGGTCGATCCGGGCGGCGACCTCGACCGGATCGAGGCGGCGATCGCCGCCCAGGGCATCACCATCGAGAAGATCCTGCTGACCCACGGGCATATCGACCATGCCGGCGGCGCGGCCGAGCTGCGGGACCGGCTCGGCGTGCCGATCGAGGGCCCGCACGAGGCCGACCGCTACCTCCTCGACAGCCTGCCGGAGACCGGCGCCACTTACGGGATCGACGCCGCCCGGGCCGTAACGCCGGACCGCTGGCTCACCGACGGCGACCAAGTCGAGGTCGGCGGCCTGGCCTTCGACATCCTGCACGCCCCCGGCCACTCCCCCGGCAGCGTGGTCTTTATGAGCCGCGACGCGCGCTTCGCCCTGGTGGGCGACGTGGTGTTCAAGGGCTCGGTCGGGCGCACCGACCTGCCCGGCGGCAGCCACGAGCAGCTGATCCGGGCGATCAAGGAGAAGGTCCTGCCGCTGGGCGACGACGTCGCCTTCATCCCCGGCCACGGCCCCACCAGCACGCTCGGCGAGGAGCGCGTGTCGAACCCGTTCCTGCAGGAGTGAGCCTGCAGGATTGAGGCCGCGCTCTTGCATGGGATTTTGCTCTTGCAAAGGGCCTTGCAAGGGGCTTCGCAAGGGGCTTGGCTCTGCGGGGAACAGGAACCTCGGAGCGGGGGCACCGACAACGGGACACCGGCAGCCGTCCCGATCCGTCTCGCCGTTTTAGTGTCTTTCTCCCTGTTCGTTTTGGTTCGTCGTCTTTCCGGCAAGCTCCCACCCCGGCGAGACCTTGTTCGCAACTCCCGGGCGGAGGCAAACCCATGAGCGACAAACGTCGACCCTTATCGCCGGATGACTTCTTCACGGATCCGATCCAGATCATGTGGGGGCTCGACCCCGTCCGCTGGCGACCGTCGCTGTACGTGGGCGCGACGGATGACGGCACGGGTCTGCACAATCTGGTCTTCGTCGTCGTCGATGACGCCCTCGATCAGGCCGGGGCGGATCGGGTGGCCGTCACCCTGAACCGGGACGGCTCGGTCACGATCTCGGACAACGGCGCCGCAGATCCTCTCGAACGCGACCCCGCGACGGGCGTCTCGGCGATCGAGACACGGCTGACGATCCTGGAGAGCCAGGCCCGTGGCCGTCGCACAGGCCAAGCGAGCGTCTCGGAACCGCCGGGCATCTTGGAACCGCCGGGCATTTTGGAGCCGCCGCGCTACGATGGGCCGCCCGGGCTGGGTGACACGGCGCGGATCAGCGTCGCGTTTGTCAACGTCCTCTCGGAGCAGTTCGGCCTCCGGATCTGGCACGCCGGTCAGGCCTATGCGATCGACTTCGCCCACGGTGATCCCGTGGCGCCCCTGCGGTGCACCGGGGACAGCCAGGGACGCGCTGGACGGGAGGTGACCTTCCGCCCGGCTGCCGGCAGTTTCCCCCACCCTCACTTCGACCACGACGTCCTGGCGGCGGGATTGGCCGAACGCGGTCGACCGGACCTGAGCCTGAGCCTCGTCGATGCCCGCCGAGTGCCGGACTGATCGTCGATCGGCGTCCGATCCGGACAGCGGCGCAGGTGGGGCTACGCCCTTGACGCGTGGTTAAGGGAGACGCCCCATGATCGGGTCTCCGCAAACCCCAAACGGCCTGGAAAAGATGCATTTTCCGGCCGAAATGCTTATATTGCGTAGGTCAAGAAGAATTGCAGGTGGCGGGGGCCCGGCCTGGGCCGGCAAGCCCCGCCCGGGCCGGCAAGCCCGGCCTGAATGCCCGCCTGCCCGAGGAAGTTCATGTCCGACAACTCCCATAACATCGCCGCCGATGCCTACGGCGCGGAATCCATCCGGGTCCTCAAGGGCCTCGACGCGGTGCGCAAGCGCCCCGGCATGTATATCGGCGACACCGACGACGGCTCGGGCCTGCACCACATGGTCTACGAGGTGGTCGACAACGCCATCGACGAGGCGCTCGCGGGTCACGCGGACCTCGTCACCGTCACGCTGAACGCCGACGGCTCCGTCACGGTCTCCGACAACGGCCGCGGCATCCCCACCGACATCCACAAGGAGGAGGGGGTCTCGGCGGCCGAGGTCATCATGACCCAGCTGCACGCGGGCGGAAAGTTCGACCAGAACTCCTACAAGGTCTCCGGCGGCCTGCACGGCGTCGGCGTCTCCGTGGTCAACGCCCTCTCGCAATGGCTCCGCCTACGCATCTGGCGCAACGGCCAGGAGCACGCGATGGAGTTCCGCCACGGCGACGCGGTCTCGCCCCTGGTGATCGTGGGCGACGGCAACGGCCGGCGCGGCACCGAGGTGTCGTTCCTGCCCTCGACCGAAACCTTCACGATGATCGAGTTCGACTACGCGACGCTGGAGAAGCGTCTGCGCGAGCTCGCCTTCCTGAATTCCGGCGTGCGCATCGTGCTCACCGACGCGCGCCACGCCGAGCACAAGCGCGAGGAGCTGTTCTACGAGGGCGGCATCGAGGCGTTCGTGCGCTACCTCGACCGCTCGCGCAAACCCATCGAGGGCATGCAGAAGCCCGTGATGGTGCGGGCCGAGCGCGACAACATCCGCGTCGAGGTCGCCCTGTGGTGGAACGACTCGTTCAACGAGACCGTGCTGCCCTTCACCAACAACATCCCGCAGCGCGACGGCGGCACCCACATGGCCGGCTTCCGCGCGGCCCTGACCCGGCAGATCACCGGCTATTCCGAGTCCTCGGGCATCGCCAAGCGCGAAAAGATCTCGCTCACCGGCGAGGATTGCCGCGAGGGCCTCACCGCCGTCATCTCGGTGCAGGTGCCGGACCCGAAATTCTCCTCGCAGACGAAGGACAAGCTCGTCTCCTCCGAGGTGCGCCCGGCCGTGGAGAACGTCCTCAACGAGGGCCTCTCGAACTGGCTGGAGGAGAACCCGGCGCTGGCTCGATCGGTGATGGCCAAGGTCATCATGGCGGCCTCCGCCCGCGAGGCGGCGCGCAAGGCCCGCGAGACCGTGACCCGCAAGGGCGTCCTCGACATCGCCTCGCTGCCGGGCAAGCTCGCCGATTGCCAGGAGCGCGATCCCTCGAAGTGCGAGATCCTGCTGGTGGAGGGGGATTCCGCCGGCGGCTCGGCCAAGCAGGGCCGCGACCGCACCTTCCAGGCCGTTCTGCCGTTGCGTGGAAAAATCCTCAACGTCGAGCGGGTGCGCGCCGACCGGATGCTGTCCTCGGCCGAGATCGGCACGCTGATCACGGCCCTGGGCGCCGGCATCGGCCGCTCGTCCACGGACCGCGAGGGCTTCAACCCCGAGAAGCTCCGCTACCACCGCATCATCATCATGACGGATGCCGACGTGGACGGCTCGCACATCCGCACCCTGCTGCTGACGTTCTTCTTCCGGCAGATGCCGGAGGTGATCGAGCGCGGACACCTCTACATCGCCCAGCCGCCCCTCTACAAAGCCGCCAAGGGCAAGTCGGCGCTCTACCTCAAGGACGAGCGGGCGCTGGAGGACTACCTCATCGACGCCGGCGTCGAGGGCGCCGTGCTGCGCCTCGCCTCCGGCACCGAGTTCGGCGGCGCGCAGCTGAAGTCCCTGGTGGAGGAGGCCCGCCAGTTCCGCAGCCTGATGCAGGCGCTCCACACCCGCTACGACCGCGCCGTGGTCGAGCAGGCCCTGATCGCCGGCGCCTTCCGGGCCAATGTCGACGAGGCCCAGGCCGAGGCCGAGGGACTGGCCGAGGAGGTCGCCCGGCGCATGGACCGGATCGCCGACGACATCGAGCGCGGCTGGGAAGGCTCCGTGGCGGAGGGCGGCTACGTCCTCAGCCGCACCCTGCGCGGCGTGCGTCAGGTGGCGACCCTGGACGCCTCGCTCCTGGCCTCCCAGGAGGCACGCCGCCTCGCCGACCGGGCGGAGGCCCTGCGCGAGATCTACGACCAGCCCGTCACCTACGCACGCAAGGGCGACGAGACCACCCTGCACGGGCCCGTCGGCCTGTTCGAGGCGGTGATGGCCTTCGGCCGCAAGGGCCTGCAGCTCCAACGCTACAAGGGCCTCGGCGAGATGACCGCCCAGCAGCTCTGGGAAACCACCCTCGACCGCGACGTGCGCTCGCTGCTGCAGGTCCGGGTCAAGGACACCCAGGACGCCGACGACCTGTTCGTGAAGCTGATGGGCGACGTGGTCGAACCCCGCCGCGAGTTCATCCAGGACAACGCCCTCAGCGTCGCCAACCTCGACGTCTGAGGCGGGCGGACCGCGGTCCCGGGCCGGTCCTTCCGCGAGCGAGGACTGGACCCCGGCGGCGACGTCGGGACAGCCTCGGAGCACCGGCCGCTGGGGCGGGACCCGGGACGGTTCGCCGCCACCGGGCCGCCGGGGGGCGTCCGCCCCCGGCGCTCACCGCGCCTTCTGGATCCGCGTCACCGCGAGGGACCCGTTGAGGCGCTCGGCGGAGAACCGCACCGCCTCGCCCGGCGTGAGGCCCTTGAGCAGGGCCGGGTCCTGCACCCGGTAGGCCATCGTCATGGCGTCCATCCCGAGATTGGGGATGGCCGCGTGGTCGAGGGTGACCTTGCCGGCGGCGGCGTCCACCTTCTTCACCGTCGCGGCCACGAGGGGCGCGTTCGCGGAAGCCGCCGGTGCGGGGGGCGATGCGGGCTGGGTCTTGGTCGCCGCCGCCTCAGCCGGCCGGTCGGGGGGGCCTTCGCCCGACGGCATCGGGTCGGGCTGCGCCCGCTCGCCCGCCTCGCGACGGTGGAGCTGCCACTGCTTCAGGGCGTCGATCCGCGCCTGTTGCTCGTCCTGGATCTTCCGGGCGACCGCGCGCAGCTCCGGGTCGCCGCCGTAGTCGAGCTCCGTCTGGGCGAGGAACAGCGTCTCCTCGAAGCTGGCGATCAGCAAGGCGGCGAAATCCCGGTCCGGGTCGCCGGTCAGCTTCGTGTCCCGGAACCGGGTCGCCATCGTCTCGCGCGCCCGCTCCAGGGCTGCGGGCGCGCCCTTGGCGGGCTGGGCACCGGCGGGAGGCGCGACCGCGCCGACGAGGGCGGTCGCGAGCGCGGTGGACAGGATCAAGCGTCGCATCGTTGCTCCATTTCAAGGCTCGACGGCCCTCGCACCGAGGCGGGTTCGCCCGTGTGCGAGGGCCCCTGACCGGGGCGTTACTTCGCCTTGCGGATCTGCGTGACGGTGTAGGCGCCGCCGGTCTCGGCGATCTCGAAATCGACCGCGTCGCCGGCCTTGAGGTCCTTGAGCATCGCCGGGTCCTTGACCCGGTACGCCATCGTCATCGCGTCCATGTCGAGCTTCGGGATCGCGGCATGGTCGAGGGTCACCTTGCCGGCGGCCGGATCGAGCTTGGTCACCGTCCCCTTCACGGATTGCGCCCAGGCGGGCATCGCGACCGCCAGGAAGGCTGTCGCGAGGACGGCGCGCGAAATCTGGCGTGTCGAAATCTGGCGTGTTGAAATCTGGCGTCTCATGGTGGGTTCTCCTTCAAAGGATCGAAGCGCCGGGCCGGCCCGCGCGGGCGGAGCGGCGACCGGGGTGGTGGATTCCGGACGGGATCGCGCCCGGTCCGAACGGGTTTGCCCGGGCCGCCCCAGGGCGGCCGGCCGCGGGCGCGGGCGACGCACGGCCGCCCGGTCAGGGCTCGTGGCGGCCCGCACGGGACGCGGTGCGCCGCGTACGCGGATCCACGGCCCGGAGGTCGGTCTGTCGCGCCTTCCGGCCCTTCGGCGTGTCCGGCGCGCGCGCCGGCTCGGGCATCGGATCGCCGGTCCAGGCGTAGGCCACGGAGCCTTCCGGGTGCTGGTACCAGCCCGGATCGCGATAATCGCCGGCCGCCAGTCCGGGCCGCACCTTCAGGACCGTGAACATTCCGCCCATCTCGACGGAGCCGAACGGGCCGGTGCCGGTCATCATCGGCAGCGTGTTCTCCGGGAGCGGCATCTCCATCTCGGTCATCATGCCGCCGCCCGTGGAGCCCATCGGCATGTAGCCGGGCGCGATCGCGCGGATCTGCTTGGCCGTGCGCTTCAGGTCGACGCCGATATACGTCCGGACCGAGTGGCCCATCGCGTTCATGGTGTGGTGCGACTTGTGGCAGTGCAGGGCCCAGTCGCCCGGGTTGTCGGCGTTGAACTCGATGACCCGCATCTGTCCTACCGCGACGTCGACTGACACCTCCGGCACCTGAGCGCGCGGGTCGATCCAGCCGCCATCCGTGCCGGTGACCTTGAAGTCGCAGCCGTGGACGTGGATCGGGTGGTTGGTCATGGTGAGGTTGCCGAAGCGCATCCGGACCTTGTCGCCCTGGCGGACGACCAGGGGATCGATGCCGGGCCACACGCGGCTGTTGAAGCACCACATGTTCATGTCGAGCATCGTGTTGACCTTGGGCACGTAGGACCCGGCCTCGATGTCGTAGGCGTTCAGCATCCAGACGAAGTCGCGGTCGACCGGCCGCTCGGCCGGGTCGCGCGGATGCACGACGAAGAAGCCCATCATGCCCATCGCCATCTGGACCATCTCGTCCGAGTGCGGGTGGTACATGAAGGTGCCGGAGCGCCGCAGGATGAACTCGTAGACGAAGGTCTTGCCCGGCGGGATGCCGGGCTGGGTCAGCCCGGCGACCCCGTCCATGCCGTTGGGGAGCGTCTGACCGTGCCAGTGCACGGCCGTCGCCTCCGGCAGGCGGTTGGTGACGAAGATGCGGACCTTGTCGCCCTCGACCGCCTCGAGGGTCGGGCCCGGCGATTGCCCGTTATAGCCCCAGAGCCGCGCACTCATGCCGGGTGCCATCTCGCGCACCACCGGCTCGGCGACCAGATGGAACTCCTTCCAGTCGCCGCGCATGCGCCACGGCAGCGTCCAGCCGTTGAGCGTCACCACCGGCTGGTAGTCCGGCCCGCTCGTCGGATAGAGCGGCGGCTGCATCGTCGCCTTGTCCATGATCGGGGCCTCCGGCAGGCCCGCGGCCTCGGCCCGTCCGCTGATCCGCGACGTGCCGGCGAGCACGAGGCCGCCCGCTCCCAGGATTCCTCTGCGCGAGATGTCGGTCATGATGCTTCTCCGAATGTCAGGGGCGGCGGGGCGGCGGGGCTCAACCGCCGGGCGTCCCGACGGCGAGGCTCTCGCCCGGGGTGCCGCCGGCGGCCTCGCCGCCGAAAGTCTCCGCCGAGAACCCGCCGCCGACGGTCGCCGCCTTGAGGTCGGTGGCCGCGATCCAGAAGTCGCGCTGCGCCTCGATCGCCTGGATGTTGCTCAGGATCCTGGCACGGGCGTCGATGATCAGCGTCGTGACGTCCAGGAGCATGCCGCTGTACTGAAGCAGGGCCTGGTCCTGGATCGTCCTGCGCAGGGGCAGGACGCTCGTCTGGTAGTGGCGGGTGATGTCGTACTGGCCGCGATAGCGCTGGTAGGCCTCGCGGACTTCGGACCGCGCGTTCACCGCACGCTCCGCCAGCCGGTTCGCCGCGGCGAGATAGCTCTCCTGCGCGCCCTGAACCGCCGTCGTGCCGAAATCATAGAGGGGGATGGTCAGGTCGGCCGAGAACCCGTTCAGGCTGTCCTTGTCGACCTTCGGAGACGCACCGCCCTCGAACGTCCGCGAGCGGGCGTACTGGTTGGCGAAACCCAGGTCGAAGACGCTGACGAAGCGGGTGGCCTGGACCAGGCCGAACTGCCCGGCGAGCGACTGCAGTTCGAAGCGGGCGGCCTGCACGTCGGCCCGCCGCCGCACCGTCTCCCCCTCCAGGCCGCGCCCGTCCACGAGGCGCTTGGGCAGCGCGGGCAGGCCCTTCGGAAGGCGGAAATCGATCTCCCGGCCCCAGAGGCCGAGCAGGCGGGTCAGGCGCTCCCGCTCCGCCCGCTGCTGGACACGCGCCTTCGCGAGCTGGGCCCCCAGCTCGCTGTAGAAGGCATGCTCGCGCGCCTGTTCCAGCTTGCCGAGCGCACCCGTCTCGCCCAGTTGCTGGGTCAGGATCGAGGTGGATTCGGCGCCCGCCAGCGACTGTTCGAGGAAGGCGACGGCCTGGTTGGCCGCCACAGTGCGGTAGAACTGGCGCCTGGCCTCACCGGCGAGTTTCAGGACCTCGTTCGCCGCGTTGTACTGGTCGGCCCGGAAGCGCTGGCCGGCGATCTCGGCGCGGGCCGGCAACGTCGCCAGATCCAGCACGCTGGCGGCCACGGAGCGCTCGATCTCCGCGTTGAACCCGAGCCCCCATCGGGTGATCGAGACGCTCGGGGCCGGCGGCAGCGTCGCCTGGACGTACTGCGCCTCGGAGATTCCGAGGCCGTTGAAGGCGGCCTGCAGGCCCCTGTTCCTGAGGAGCGCGACCTGGACGGCGCCATCCGCCGTGAGGGGACGCCGCAGCAGCGCCTCCACCCGGGCTTCCGCGCCCGGCGCGATTCCCTGGTCGCTCGCTTTGACGATGTCCTTGCCGAGTTCGAGCGCGGCGTAGGTGCGGGCGACCGACACGCCAGCATCGGGCGAGACGCTCGCGCAGACGCCCAGCAGCAGGGCCATCCCGGTCAATCTCCCGGCGACACGCCCGGGGCGCCCCCGGACGGCGCCCCCCGGCGTGCGCCCCGTCGTCCCGGCTTCTCCCGGCGTGGTCGTGTTGCGTCCCATGCCGGTAAGTCCGGGCGGGGCATCGATCGGGTTACAGCGACGGACCATCAGCGGCCTCCCGCATCCCGCTTGTCGCCCATGCCGGTCATGCCCGGCCTGTCGGTTTTGCCGCCGCCCGCCGCCTGCGGGTTCACCTGCCGGTTGAGCTCCCGCCAGTCCTTGGTCTCGACCACGCCGAAATCCTTCACGCCCTGCGTGGCCTTCGCGTAGCGCGGGGGCGGGACCGTCAGGTTCGGGTCGGCGGGCAGGACGAGCCCGACGGGCACGGGGGCGGGCAGGCAGCCGGCGAGCGGCAGGACCGCCGCGAGCGCGGCCGGTCTCGGCAACTTGAACATCTTGTCTTTCCCGAACTGAGGCGGAGGGCCGCGGACGAGGCGCCGCCGGCCGCACGGCCGATGCCGACGACGGGGTCGCGCCCGAGCGGGGCACCGAGGCGATGAGGTGAGGGGGCCGTCCTGCCGGACCGGCCGTCGGCGGTGGCGAGGACCGCCCGCGCGTCAGGCCGCGAGCCTCGGCGGTCGCTCGATCCGGAACGGAGGCGCGGCGACGGCCCCGTCCGCCCGTCCGATGAGCACGGGGTCGGCGGGCGCGCCCTCCAGGGGCGTGCCGATCCAGGCCGTCATCGGCAGCGCGGCCTGGCAGGCGAGGGGGCAGCAGGGCGACGGGCAGGCCGGGCGCTTCGAACGGTGCGGGCGACCCGGGCAATCGTCATCGTCATCGCCGGCGGTCGCGGACGGACCGGCCTCCGACGGCGCCTGGAGCGCGGCGTGCGGCGCGCTGTCCGGCGTGTCGGGCCCCAGCGAGGCCCGCCCGTGATCGGCATGCGGCCTCGGTGCGGCGGCCTCGGAGCCCCGGTAGTCGGCCGTGGCGGCATGAGAGCCCATCGCGCACGGCGCGCCCGGGGCGATGGGCAAGGCCCAAGCCAGGGTCCAGGCCAAGGCCGAAGCGAGGACGGCCAGCATCACGGTGCGCACGAAGACCACTGATCAGGATTCCTGCCCAATGTTGACGAACCATTCCACGGGCCGGCGGGACCGGCAATCCACCAGGCTGCAATTATCCGTCGAAACAACCCTGTGTTGTGTTTTTGCCATAAGCCGATTCCGGGACGGGGTCTGCCGGTCGGGCGACGCAGCGGGCGGCGGGACGGTCAAGGCGTATGGTCGTGCGGGGTGGCAGGCGGGGTGGCAGGTGAGGCCGGGGCCGGGGCCGGGACCGGATCGGCCCCGCTCACCGCCTCGGGCGTGGCTGCGCCGTCCGTCGGAGTGTGGTCATGTGCGGGGCCTCCATGCGCTTGGCCTCCATGTGCGGGGCCTCCATGCGCGTGGTCCTCATGCGCCGAGCCCTCATGTGCCTGGTCGTCATGCGCGTGGCCCTGCCCATCGCCATGGTCGCCGCCGCCGGGATGGACGTGGTCGCCCGATTTCGGGAGGGCCATGACGCCGAGGCCGTAGCGGTAGACGTTCTCGCCGCCGAGCCAGCCGGTCACCGCGAGCGCACCCGAACCGCCCGCCAGCAACACCAGCAGCACGAGGCCCGCTCCGGCGGGCTTCCGGCGCTCCGACCAGGCGACGCCCCCGGCGGCGAGAAAGACCAGCGCGGTGGCCACGGCCCAGCGAAGGTGGATCGTCATGTTCCGGTGCGAGGCCGCGTCGTGCGCGACCGTGTTGTAGGCCCACCAGCCCGTGGCGAGGGTCGCGACCGTGATCCCGATGCCGATCGCGAGGTTCCAGCGGGCGGTGGTGGTGAGCGCCCCGCCGCTCGGCCGCGTGCCCAGCACGGTCCCGAGGGCGAAGAGGCCGCTGCTCGTGAGGAGGAGAGCGACCGTGAAATGGACCGCGAGCGGATGCCAGTTCGGGATCACCGCGATCATGGCTGCACTCCAAGACAGGGCTGCACTGTGGGAGAATCGATGGCTGGACGGCCGGGCGCGAGGCCGACGCCGTCACCGGATCGGACAGGACACCTGCCCGGAGACGGTCGGCGACGCCCTGTCGCGGGATCCGGAAGCTCCCGGCGGCAGGGCTCCGAGGTTGCCCTGCCCGCCCGTCCGACCGAACCCGGCTGCGGTTTAGGAATACCACCCCTGATTGGCAATCGCCCGCGGCACATGCCTGTACGCGAGGGCATGCCGGGCGCGCAGTAACCTTTCGGGCCGCGCGTGCGGACATCCCGTTCGAGCGGTGGGAGCGCGTCCGTGTCGCGACTCAGGGGCCGGCCGTGGTAAGCGGATCGCCGGACGACATGCACCGCGGGACATGCGCCGCGGGACATGCCCCCTCGGAACATGCCCCCCCGGGCGGCACCGCGTCGTGGTCGTGAGGAGGTCTGCGGGGTGGGGACTGATGCGAGGGCCTTCGTTCTTCCGCTCGGCGGCCGCGAATCGGCTCGGGATGAACCGGCTCGGGATGAAGCCGTTCGTGGGGAGTCCGCGCGTCTCGCTGCCGTGTCCCCGGCGGAACGCGAACTGCGCGGTCTGCTCGTCGCCAGCCTCGCGGGGAGCGCCGTCGATTACCGGCGCTTCCTCGAGCGCCTCGGTTCGCACCTGCGCGCGTACTACAAAGGCAAGCTGGTTCGGTCCGGGCGGGCGGACACCGAGGCGGAGGACCTGGTCCAGGAAACCCTGATGGTGATCCATACGCGGCGGCACACCTATGACGTCACGCAGCCGGTGACGCCCTGGATCCACGCCATCGCCCGCTACAAGCTGATCGACCATCTTCGGCATACGCGCTCGGCCGCGGCGAACGTCCCCGTCGAGGATGCCGGCGTGCTGCTGGTCCAGGGCGACCACGTCGCGGCGGAGAGCTCCCTCGATGTCGAGCGCCTGCTCGCGCTCCTGCCGCTCAAGATGCGAAACGCGATCCGGTCGACGAAGGTCGACGGCCTGAGCACCGCCGAGGCCGCGGCGCGCGCCGGCATGTCCGAAACGGCGATCAAGGTGAGCGTCCATCGCGGCCTGAAGGCGTTGGCGAAACGCGTCGGAGGCACGGTGCGATGAAGACGGACGACCTCATCGGCCTCCTGGGACGCAGCTTCGAGCGCGAACCGGTTCGGAGCTCCGGGATGACCCGGCGGCTCGGACTGGCCGTGGCCGTGGGGGCCGCGGGTGCGCTCGGCCTGGCGCTCGCCGTCCTCGGCCTCCGCCCCGGCCTGATGCAGGGCCGCCCGCTGCTGTTCCTCGCCTTCAAGCTCGCCTTCGCGGCCGCGGTCGGGGGCCTCGCGATCCGGTATCTCGCCCGGGTCGCCCGTCCGGGCGGGGAGAGCCGCGTCCATCTCGGGATCGCCGCCCTGCCGTTCGTCGTGGTGGCGGCGCTGGCCGGGGCCAGCCTGGCGACGATGCCCCGCGCGCACTGGCACGGCCAAATCTCGGGCCATGCCTGGCTCGAATGCCTGGTCTCGATTCCCCTGATCGCCGTCGTTCCCTTCGCCGTCGTGACCTGGGCGGTCCGCCGGTTCGGGGCGCCGACGGACCTGGTTCGGGCAGGCGCCCTGGTGGGCCTCGCCGCCGGCGCCGTGAGCGCCGTCGGCTATTCGCTGCACTGCATGGACGACACCGTCCCGTTCGTCGCCGTCTGGTACGGCGGGACGATCGCGCTGTGCACCCTCGCGGGAGCGGTTCTGGGGCCGCGCCTCCTCCGCTGGTAGCGGTCCACCGCGCGTCCCCGCGCCCAGGCCCGATCCGATGGGGGCGGCCTTCAGGTCCCCGGGCTCAGGCCCCCGCGGGCTCCATCGGCGCGCCCTGCGTGAAGTCCCGCCAGAGCAGGATCAGCGCCGCCATCACGGCCGGGCCGAGGAACAGCCCGAGGAGGCCGAAGGTCTCGACGCCGCCGAGGATGCCGAGCAGCACCCAGAGGAAGGGCAGGCGCGTGGTGCCGCCGATCAGGACCGGACGCACGAAGTGGTCCGCCACGAAGGTGACGACGAAGCCCGCCGCCACCACGACCACCGCCGGCACCACCGCGCCGTTGGCGAGCAGGATCGCGGCCGCGAGGCCGAAGACCAGGGGCGCCCCGAACGGGATCATCGCCGCCACCGCCGTCAGGGCCCCGAGCAGCACCGGGTGCGGCACGCCGGCGAAGTAGTAGACGATCCCCAGGAGCACGCCCTCGCCGAGGCCGACCAGGACCAGGCCGTCCACGGTGCCGTGGACCGAGGCCACCATCTGTCGCGCCACCCGCTCGCCGCGGGGGCCGAACAGCTTGGCGCTGGCGGCCAGCACCTGCGCGGCGACCGCCCGGCCGTCGCGGAACAGGAAGAACAGCGCCACGAGGGTGAAGCCGAACAGCACCACGCGCCGGACGATCTGCGCCCCGAGGCTGCGGGTCACCCCGATCACCGAGGAATTGTCGAAGCGGTGCAGGAGCTCCGAGCCGGCGGCCGGGTGGCTCAGGTTCTCCCCCCACCAGGCCTGCGCCTGCGCCGCGCCGAAGGGCAGGTGGCCCAGGAAGTCCGGCACCGGGATGCCGGACTTCTCGAAGGAGCGGGCCCAGGCGACCACGTCGTGGGCCTCCCGCGCCGCCTGCACGCCCAGCACCACCAGGGGAATCAGGAAGACCAGGGCCACCGCCGCGGTGAAGAGGAGCGGCAGCAGCAGGTTGTGCCGGCCCGGCGGCCAGCGCCGCTCGGCGCGGGCGTAGAGGGGCCCGAGGGCGATCGCCAGGATCACCGCCCAGACCAGGGCCGGGATGAAGTGGTGCAGGACCCAGATCCCGAGGCCCGCCAGGGCGAGGAACAGGGCGAGGCGCGCGAGGCTCTGCGCCGAACCCGACAGCGGGTGCGTCCCCGCACGCGGCGGATGATCGGGAAGCAGGCGCGGGTCGGGCGCGCCCGCGGGCGGCGTGCCGGCCGGCGTCACGGAGGGAAGCTGGACCATCGTGTTGTTCGACCTCGTGCGGCGTGGCCGCGGCGACCACGTCCTGCTCCTGCATCTAGTCCATCGCCGCGGGATCGGAATGGAGGCGGCGGCCGGATCGCGACGCCGTGATGGCTACGGTTGCCCCTCCTGACCCCCTCGTGTAAGGGACCGCCTTCACTGTCCAGGGCGGCGGCAGCGCCGGCCCACGGGGCATGCTGCGCGACCGGGGGCACCGGGCATCATGCGCCGGATCGCTCCGGCCCCCGATCGGCACGGGCCGAATCCGGCGGGATACCCAGTCACACGGCGAGAACGCATGTCCGACCAGACCCACACCGCCACCTTCGATCGCGTCGCGGACATCATCGCCGACACCGCCGACATCCCGCGGGACACGATCACCCC
Source organism: Methylobacterium sp. Leaf125 (assembly GCF_001423085.1). Lineage (GTDB taxonomy): Bacteria > Pseudomonadota > Alphaproteobacteria > Rhizobiales > Beijerinckiaceae > Methylobacterium. The sequence goes on from NZ_LMNU01000003.1 coordinate 88,165, forward strand.
CGAGAGCCACGCCATCGACGATCTCGGGATCGACTCGCTCGCCTTCCTCGACATCGCCTTCGCGGTGGACAAGGCCTTCGGCATCAAGCTCCCCCTCGAGCGTTGGACCCAGGAGGTCAACGAGGGCAAGGTGCCGGCCGAGGAGTACTTCGTCCTGAAGAACCTCTGCGCCCGCATCGACGCCCTGGTCGCCGAGAAGGCCGCCAAGGCCTGAAGCCGGTCCGCCCGGGAAGCCCCGGGCGCCCGACGCCGCCCCTTCGCCCCCCGGGACCCAGGACGCCATGCGCCTCGAATATTTCGAGATGATCGACGCCGTGACCCGCTTCGACCGCGAGGCCGGCCGCATCGAGGCCCTCGCCCGCGTGCCGATGGAGAGCCCGGTCTTCGAGGGGCACTTCCCCGACCACCCGCTGGTGCCGGGCGTCCTGCTCACCGAGACCATGGCCCAGGCCTCGGGCTACCTCGTGCTCGCCCATCTGGGATTTCGGCAGATGCCGTTCCTGATGGGGGTCGACAAGGCGCGCTTCCGGTCCTTCGTCGGCCCGGGCGCCGAACTGCAGATCGCGGCCAGCCTCGAACATGACGGCTCGGGCTACGCGGTGACGAAGGCGGCGATCCAGCACGACGGCAAGCCGCTGGCCAATGCCGAATTGCGCTTCCGCACCATGCCGTTCCCGGCCGGCCTCGACGGGCCGATGCGCGAGCGGGCCCGGAAGATCGGCCTGTTCGATCTCACGGGCGAGCCCGCGTGACCGTGCGGCCGCGCCTGCGGCCGAGTCTGAGGCCGGGTCTGAGGCGATGAGGGTCCAGAGATGAGCGACGGGGTGAGATGAGCAGTTCGCGCGACGTCGTCGTCACCGGCATCGGCCTCGTCTCCTGCGCGGGCGAGGGCCTCGCGGCGCATCTCGCGGCCCTCGGGGCGGGTGCGCCGGCGCGCACCGACACCGAGACCTTCGCGCCGTATACGGTGCACCCGGTGGCGCCCCTGGCCCTCGACGGCCAGATCCCGAAGAAGTCCGACCAGCGCCAGATGGAGCCCTGGCAGCGCCTGGGCGTCTACGCCGCCGGGCTCGCCCTCGATTCCGCCGGGGTCAAGGGGGATGCCGACCTCAAGGGCCGCATGCACCTCGTGGTCTCGGCCGGCGGCGGCGAGCGCGACACCGCGGTGGACGGCGCCATCCTGACCGGCCTGCGGGAGGCCGCCGATCCGGGCGCCTACCTCAACGAGCACCTGCAGAACGACCTGCGCCCGACCCTGTTCCTGGCCCAGCTCTCGAACCTGCTCGCCGGCAATATCGGCATCGTCCACGGGGTCACGGGGGCGTCCCGCACCTTCATGGGCGAGGAGGCCGCGGGCACCGACGCCCTGCGCATCGCCCAGGCACGGATCGCCTCCGGCCAGGTGGACTGCATGCTGGTGGGGGGCTCCTACAGCGCCGAGCGGCCCGACGTGATGGTCATCCACGAGATGGGCGGCTTCCTGCGCGCCCGCGACTTCCGCCCGGTCTTCGACCGGACCCCGGCGGACGAGGCCGGCTTCATCCTCGGCAGTGGCGCCGCCTTCCTGGTGCTGGAGGCGGCCGAGCACGCCGCCGCCCGCGGGGCCCGGGCGCTGGCCCGCCTCTGCCCGGTGGCGAGCGACCGCACGACGCGCAGGGAGGGCAGCACCGAGGCCAGCATCGCGGCCCTCTGGGCGGCGACGGGCCTCGAGGCACCCGAGATCGTCCTGGCCGGTGCCACCGGCGTCGCCCCGGTCACGGCCGAGGAGGGCGCAGCCCTGGCGCGCCTGGCGCCGGGCGTGCCCGTGACGGCTCTGGGCGATCTCACCGGCCACACCCTCGAGACGGTGGCGCCCTTCGGCGCGGCCCTGGCGGCCGCGCTGGTCGCCGAGAAGGGCCTGCGCGAGGTCGCCGTGACGGTGGTGGGCCATCGCCGCGGCGAGGGCGTGATCCGGGTGACGGCGGCCTGACCCGGGGCGATCCCGGGCTCCGGTGGTGGCGAAAAGAGTGTAAGACGGCGCGATGACGAACCAATCTCACCGTGAGGCCAAGGTCGGGGACGCCCAAGGACCGGCGGCCAACCTTCGGCAGGCCAAACTCAGGGACGCCAAAGGCCGGCCGCTGGTGGCGGTCACCGGCCTCGGCATCGTCACCTCCCTCGGCCAGGGCCAGGCGGACAACTGGGCCGCGCTGACCTCCGGCCGGTCCGGCATCCACGCCATCCGGCGCTTCCCCACGGAGGGCCTGCGCACCCGCATCGCCGGCACCGTCGACTTCCTCGACACCGACCCCCTGGTGGCGCCGGCCCTGTCGCAGCGCTTCGCCGAAGCCGCCGCCGACGAGGCGATCGCGCAGTCGGGCCTCGGCCGGCCCGGCGACTTCCCCGGCGCCCTGTTCATCGCCGTCCCCCCGGTGGAGATCGAGTGGCCGCAGCGGCAGGCCCTGGCCGAGGCCTCCGGCCAGACCGGCCCGATCACCTATACGGACCTGCAGCGCGCCGCCGCGAGCCGGCGCTTCGACCCCTGGCACGACCTGTTCATCTTCGGCACGGTGGCCGACCACATCGCCGACCGCTTCGGCACCAAGGGCTCGCCGATCTCCCTCTCCACCGCGTGCTCGTCCGGCGCCACCGCGATCCAGCTCGGCGTCGAGGCGATCCGGCGCGGCGAGGTCGCGGCCGCCCTCTGCATCGGCACCGACGGCTCGGTGAACCCCGAATCCCTGATCCGCTTCTCGCTGCTCTCGGCCCTCTCCACCCAGAACGACCCGCCCGAGGCCGCCTCGAAGCCGTTCTCGAAGAACCGCGACGGCTTCGTCATGGGCGAGGGGGCCGGCGCCCTCGTCCTGGAGGACGCGGAGGCGGCGCGCGCCCGCGGCGCGAAGATCCTCGGCTACGTGCTCGGCTGCGGCGAGAAGGGCGATGGCTTCCACCGCACCCGGTCGAGCCCCGACGGCGCCCCCGGCATCGCGGCGATCCGCGCCGCCCTGGCGGATGCCGACACGGCGCCCGACGCCATCGACACCGTGAACGCCCACGGCACCTCGACGCCGGAGAACGACAAGATGGAGGCGATGAGCTGCGCCGCCGTGTTCGGCGACCGCATCCGCACCCTGCCGGTCTCGTCCAACAAGTCGATGATCGGGCACACCCTCACGGCCGCGGGCGCCGTCGAGGCGGTGATCGCGCTCCTCACCATCGCGCACGGGCGCATCCCGCCGACCATCAACTACGCGGTGCCCGACCCCGCCATTCCCCTCGACATCGTGGCCGAGGCCCGGGACGTGCCGGTGCGCCGGGTGCTGTCGAACTCGTTCGGCTTCGGCGGCCAGAACACCTGCCTCGTGCTGGCGGACGAGCCGGCATGACGACGGACCTGAGCCCCGGGCCCGGCCGCCGCGTCCTCGTCACCGGGGGCGCCTCCGGCCTCGGTGCCGCCATCGTGCGGGCGCTGGTCGCCGCCGGCCACGACGTCGCCTTCACCTTCCGGTCCTCCGCCGAGGCCGCCGAGGCGCTGGTCGCGGAGCTCTCGGCGGCCCATCCCGGCCGCTCGATCTCCGCGCAGGCCCTGGATCTCGCCGACCGCGCCGCCGTCGAGGCGTTCTGCGAGGACCTCGAGGCCGGCGACGGCTTCCACGGCTTCGTCCACAATGCCGGCCAGTCCTACGACGCCCTGGCGGCGATGCTGGATCAGGACCGGGCCGAGGCCGCCATGCAGGTGAACTTCTGGTCCCTGACGCGCCTGGCCAAGTCCCTGGTCCGGGGCATGACCCGCGCGCGCGCGGGACGCATCGTCGCCATCGGCTCGGTGGCGGCCCTGCGGGCCAACCCGGGCAACGCCGCCTACGCCGCCACCAAGGGTGCCCTCATCGCGTATTGCCGCACTTTGGCGGTGGAATCGGCCAAGCGCGGCGTCACCGTCAACGTGATCGCGCCGGGCTTCATCGACACCGGAATGATGGCCCCCTACGCCGCCTACCGGGCCGGCATGGAGCGCCAGATCCCCGCCGGCCGCTTCGCCCGGCCGGAGGACGTCGCCGCCCTCGCGGCCTTTCTGATGGGCGAGGGCGCCGCCTACATCACCGGTGCGGTGCTGCCGGTCGATGGCGGCCTCACCGCGATGATGGGCGTCCATCGCTCCTGAGGCCGAACCGACCATGTCCCCGATTCCCGCCGCGCTGGTCCTCCTGCTCCTCGCCGCCGGCCCCGCCGCCGCGGCCGACGCGTTCCGGGTCGACGGGCTCCCGCGCGGCGAGACCCTGAGCATCCGCGAGACGCCGGACGCCGCCGCGCCCGCCCTCGGCCAGGCCCCGCCGGGCGCGCGCCTGCGCGGCTTCGGCTGCACCGCCGAGACCCCGAGCGGGCTGACCTGGTGCCGGGTCAAGGCCGGGCCGATCCTGGGCTGGGCCCGACGGCGCTACCTGTCGCCGGAGTGAGAGCGGCCCGCCGGGTTGATGCCTCGTCCCGCGAAGGATAGCGAGAGGCGCATGAACGCCCAGCCCCTGTGGGGGCATCCGCGGCGCCCCGCGAACGGAAGCAAACCCGATGCAATCCCTCCAACTCCACGGTGACCGCGACCTGCGCCTCGAGGATGTCGCGGAGCCCGCGGCCCCCGGTCCCGGCGAGGTCCAGATCCGCGTGCGCGCGGTGGGCCTGAACTTCATCGACGTCTGGGGCTTCCGCGGCATGGCCTTCGCCAAGCGCAAGCTGCCCCTGGCGGTCGGGGCCGAGGCCTCGGGCGAGATCGTCTGCGTGGGCGAGGGTGTCACGGGCCTGGCCGAGGGCGACCGGGTGGCGATGTACGGCGCCCAGACCTGCGGCCGGTGCAAGGCCTGCCGCGAGGGTCGCGACAACCTCTGCGAGGACGTCTCGGGCGTAATGGGCTTCCACATCGACGGCTTCGCCCGCGAGCGGGTGACCATGCCGGCCCGCCTCGTGATCAAGATGCCGGACGGGGTCAGCTTCACCGATGCGGCCTGCGCCCCCGTGGCCTTCGGCACCGTGCAGCACATGCTGTTCGACAACGCCCGCCTGGAGCCGGGCGAGAGCATCCTCGTCCATGCCGGCGGGTCCGGCATCGGCACGGCGGCGATCAAGATGGCCAAGGCCATCGGCTGCACGGTCTTCACCACGGTGGGCGACGACGCCAAGGGCGAGAAGGCCAAGGCGCTGGGCGCCGACCACGTCATCAACTACCGCGCGGAGCGCTTCGAGGGCGAGGTCCGGCGGCTGACCAAGCGCAAGGGCGTCGACGTGGTCTTCGAGCATGTCGGGCCCGACACCTGGAACGGCTCGCTCCTCTGCCTCAAGCGCGGGGGACGGCTCGTGACCTGCGGCTCCACCTCGGGCGTCTCGACCACCATGAACCTGATGCAGCTGTTCCAGCAGCAATACCGCATCACCGGCTCGTTCGGCTGCTCGATGGCCAATATCCGGGACGCCATGGCCAAGATGGCGCAGGGCATCACCCCGGTGGTGGACACGATCCTGCCCCTGGCGGATTTCGCGCAAGGGCTGGAGCGCCTGGAATCCCGCAAGGTGTTCGGCAAGATCCTCGTGACGCTCTGAGTTGCGGCGCACACGGGTGCCCTCCCGAACCAAAATGAATTATGCCAGGGCCCAGGGTCGTCGCCGGAACGCCCCGCGTCACGGGATTCGTTTTGCTTCGCCTTGCCCTCGTCCTGAAGCGTAACCTGCCGCGGCTGGCCGGCCTCGCCATGATTCCCCTGATCCGGGGATTGTTCTGGCTGGCGCGCCTCCTCGGGGCGGAGCGGGCGAGCCGGGTCGGCGGCTGGGTCGTGCGGACGATCGGCCCCTTCCTGCCGGCCCACCGCATCGCGACGGCCAATCTGCGCGCGGCCTTCCCCGAGCGGGACGAGGCCGCGATCCGCGCCCTGGCCCGCGAAGCCTGGGACAATCTCGGCCGCACGGGGGCGGAATACGCCCATCTCCACACGCTGTTCGATCTCGATCCGGCCCAACTCTCGGCGGGCGGCCGGATTACGGTGGCGGGCGAGACGCATTTCGCCGACCTGCGCGACGACGGGAAGCCGGGCCTGATCTTCTCCGCCCACCTGGCGAACTGGGAATTGCCGGCGATCTGCGCGGCCCAGTTCGGCCTCGACGCCACCGCGATCTTCCGCCCGCCCAACGACGCGGCCTCCGCCCGCCTGGTGCAGGAGGTCCGGCGCCAGACCATGGGGGGCCTGGCGGCGGCCGGGCAGGGCGCGGTCTTCGCCATGCAGGGCGTGGTGGAGCGCGGCGGCCATCTCGGCCAGCTCATCGACCAGCACTTCACCCGCGGCGTCGTGGTGGAGTTCTTCGGCAAGCCGGTGCTGGTCAATCCGCTCCTGGGCAAGCTCGCCCGCCACTACGAATGTCCCGTCCACGGCGCGCGGGTGATCCGTCGCGACGGGACCCGCTTCCATCTCGAACTGACGCCGCCCCTCGACCTGCCGCGCGACGCCGCGGGCGCCATCGACGTGCAGGGGGCGATGCAGGCGATGACCCGGGTGATCGAGGGCTGGATCCGCGAAAATCCCGGCCAGTGGCTCTGGATGCACCGGCGCTGGCGTCCCGCGATGCTGCCCAAGCCCAAGGCGCAGCCCAAACCCGCGCCGGTCCCGGGTCCCGCGGCCCCGGCCGGCGCGCCGGAGGATCGAGCGACCGTGATGACGGGGAATGGCCCGGCGACGGTATCCTGATCCCATGAGCCGCGCCGCCCCATCCCTTCCGCGCCGAACCGTCGGCCTGCACCTCGCCCTCCTGGTCGCCGCCGGGGCCCTGGCGGCGGGTGCGACCCAGGTCCAGGCGGGCGAGCGCACCCCGGTGGTGATCGAGCTCTACACGAGCCAGGGCTGCGCCTCCTGTCAGCCGGCCTCGCGGGTGCTCGGGGAGTTCGCCCGGGAGCCCGGCGTGATCGCCCTGACCTTCCCCATCACCTACTGGGACTATCTCGGCTGGAAGGACGTCTATGCCCAGCCCGCCTTCACGGCGCGGCAGCGGGCCTACGCCTCCCTGCGCGGCGAGCGACAGGTCTTCACGCCCCAGGCCATCGTCAACGGCGAGCCCTCGATGATCCGCTCGGATCGCAACTCCCTGGAACGGGCCCTGCGCCGGGCCCGGGCGACCAGCCCCATCCAGGTGCCGGTCCGGAGCTGGGAAGAGGGCGACCGGATCTGCGTCGATGTCGGCGCGAGCACCGGACCGGACACCAAGGCCGAGCTCTGGCTTCTCCCCGTGATGCGGCGGCGGCGCATCGCCATCGGCGGCGGCGAGAACAAGGGACAGGTGTTCGACTACATCAACGTCGTGCGCGGGATGCACCGGATCGGCCCCTGGGCGGGTCATGCGGCCCATTTCGAGGTGCCGCGCCACGCGGCCCAGGTGACGGATGCCGATTCCTACGTCGTCGTGCTCCAGGGGGGCATCGAGGGTCGCCCGAGCCGGATCCTCGGCGCCGCCAAGGCTCCCGGCTTCTGAAACGCTCCGGGCTTCTGAAGCGGGACAGCGTCTGACAGCGCCCCGGGATCGCTCCCGGGGCGTCGTTTGACCGAGCGGCCAGTCTGATCGGGCTGGGGAGGCTCAGGCCAAAAGCGGGTCCGGCAACGGCTCAGTACGTCCCGAACTTGTAGTTCAGTCCGGCGCGCACGACGGCGAATTCGTCGGAGCGACGGCTGGTCGTGCCCGTCGCGGCTGCATAACCCGTGCCGGAAACGCTGTACTGGGCGCCCGTGGCGTTCGAAGAGGCGAACACGCCGTTGGTGCCGTTGCGGTCGAGGCTGACATAGAGGCCCTCGATCTTCACGGTGACGGCGGAGGACTTGAAGAAGTTCAGGAACGAGTCGCTGGGCAGGGCGTACTCGACGCCGCCGCCCGCGGCCCAGCCGGTGCGGAAGGTGTCGCTGCTGCGGTTGGGCAGGCCGACGCTGGAGCCGCCCCCGCCGCCATAGGCGAAGCCGCCGGTGCCGTAGACCAGGGTCCGGTCGAAGGCGTAGCCGAGGCGGCCGCGCACGGTGCCGAAGTAGTCGAGGGTCGACAGGCCGTTCGGATTGACGAAGGTGAGGTCCGGGTTGGGCGTGCCGACGAAGGACGCCGCGCTGCGGTTGCTGCCGAAGCCGAGATACTGGGCGTCCGCCTCGACGCCGGCCACCACGCCGGAGCCGGGCGTGAACTGATAGTTGTAGCCGACCTGTCCGCCCCCGCTGAAGCCGTTGTCGGCGTTGCGGTTGCTGAAGGCGACGAGGCCCGGATCGGCGCCGTTGGCGATGATGCCGGAAGCGGCGCTGGTCCCGATCACGGTGGCGCCGCTGCTGCTGCTGGCATCGAAGCCGTAGCCCGCGTTGAGACCCGCATAGAACCCGGTCCAGCTGAAGGCCGGAACCGTGGTGAAGACCGGCGGCGCGACGCGGCGCGGGAGGTCGGCGGCGGAGGCCGCTCCGGCGAGCAGGACAGCCATCGGGCCGGCCAGGAGAAGGGGCTTGATCATGAGATCCTCGTTGTCTCCCTGGGGAGATGGCGACCCCGAACGACGGTTCCAAGCTGCAGACCGGTGCGGGACATCCCGCGGGCGCCCCGGATTCACCGGGATACGCCCAGCCCGATCCCCGCATCCGTGCGCCGGCAGGCACGGGGGGCGGGGATCGGGTCGTCGCCTAGGCCCCGGACACCCGGGACCGGCGGACTCGGATGTCGATCCACCCGAGGGCGGCGGCGGGTCTGTGCGGATGTCCGTCGGACGTTCGGTCGCGCGTCCGTGGCCGGTGCGACCACGTCCCGAACTTGCGTGGGAAATTTGCCCACGTCAATTTGACGGCAGCGATCCGCGTGCGCCGTCACACGGGGGAGGGCGCACGCGGACGGATGGCTGGTGGGATCGGGCCGGCGGGCGATGCGGCGCCGGCGGCGTCAGTCCACCCACTCGCCGGCGCGCATCACCGGGATCGCCCGGCCCTCGGCGGAGAGCCCGTCGACGTCGATCCGGTTCGAGCCGATCATCCAGTCGATGTGGATCAGGCTGCGGTTGGCGCCCCGCGCCGCGAGGTCGTCCTCGCTGAAATCCGCGCCGCCGTTGCGGAAGCACTTGCTATAGGCCTGGCCCAGGGCGATGTGGCTCGCGGCGTTCTCGTCGTAGAGGGTGTTGTAGAACAGCAGCCCCGAGGCGGAGATCGCCGAGGAGGCCGGCACCAGGGCGACCTCGCCGAGGCGACGGGCGCCCTCGTCGGTCTCCAGCACCTTGGCGAGCACGTCGCCGCCGGTGCGGGCGGTGGCCTCGACGATGCGCCCGCTCTCGAAGCGCACCTGGATGCCGTCGATCAGGGTGCCCTGGTAGGAGAGCGGCTTGGTGCTGGTGACGGTGCCGTCCACCCGGTCCTTGTGCGGGGTGGTGAACACCTCCTCGGTGGGGATGTTGGCGTTGCAGACGATGCCGCTGCGGGAGGCCGAGGCGCCGCCGCACCATTCGTGGTCGTCGGCGAGGCCCACGGTGAGGTCCGTGCCGGGCCCGAAGAAGCGCAGGGCCGCGAAGCGATGGGTGTTGAGCGCGTCCATGCGGGCGTGCAGGGCGGCGTTGTGCGCCTCCCAGGCCGCCACCGGGTCGGGGCCGTCCACCCGCGAGGCCGCGAAGATCGCGTCCCACAGGCGGGACACGGCCTCGGCTTCCGGCAGGTCGGGGAACACCGTGCGGGCCCAGGGGGTCGTCGCCGCCGAGACGATGGTCCAGTTGGTGGAGAAGTTGGCGATGAGCTCGAGGGCCGGCACGTAGGCCTTCGACCGGGCGCGGTTGGCGCGGGCCACCTTGGCCGAGTCCTGCCCGGCCAGGAGGGAGGGGTCGTCGCCCGCGATGGCGAGGCGGGCCGCGCCGTTGCGGTAGGCCTCGGCCATGCCGCTGTAGAGCCAGCCGGCGGCGGTGTCGAAGGCCGCCTCGGGGGCGTGGGCGAAGCGCGCCAGGGTGGCGGCGTCGTCCGTGTAGAAAGTGGTCACCAGGGAGGCACCGGCCTTGTAGGCCTGCTCGGTGATCAGGCGGGCCAGCGGCACCGTCTCCAGGGGCGCGGTGATCACGAGTTCCTGCCCGGGCCGGAGACCCAGGCCGACCTTCACGGCGACCTCGGCCAGGCGCATCAGGCGCTCGCCATGCTGCGCCCCGTGCGGCGACGCGGCCCTGGTCGGTGTGGACCCAGCGGTTGTCTGCGCAATCCCGTCCATGCCTGTCTCCCGATGCTGCCTTCAGCGCTGTGCGCTCAAGATCAGGTCTCGGGACGGCAGGTCAACCCTCGGCGGACGCAGGCCCGGTGGGCCGGCCGCGGCGTCGGTTCAGGCGGCGCGGGACCAGGTGATCTCGCCGAGGTGCTCGCGGAAGGCGTAGCGCAGGAGGTGGTCGGAGACCACGTTTTCCAGGCGCGTCAGGGCGGCCGGATCGGGGGTCGCGACCCGCATCAGTAGGGCGTCGGGGCCGGCCTCGAAGGTGCAGACCCGGTCCTCGCCGAAGGGCACGCGGCCGGCATCGTCGGTGGCTTCCACCGGGAACTTGTGGCTCCAGTGGCGGCAGAGCTGCTTCAGGTAGCGGCTCGCTTCGGCGGTCGGAACTCTCGCCTGGGAAGTCGGCATCGAACGTGTCTCCTGCTCGGTCTTCGATCGCGACGTCTAATCTGTTCTCTCTCCTTCAAGAGAGGGCGGAAGGGTTAAGACCGGGCTAACCCACCGCACTGCAACCAGCCGTCCGTCGGTGTCGTGCACCCTTGTCCGCCCGCAGCGGAGCCGATTTATGGCGCATTGCCGTCGACAATCTGGCAAGGCTTTGTGCGACGCACAACAACAATCCGGGCACGTCCGGCCCGGTTCCGACTAAATTTTTGTTGAGCCTTCGGAAAAGCCGAATGACGCGGCCTCGTCGGCAGGCCGGTCGCGGGCCATCGTGGCCGGGGTCAGAATTTTGCCCGGGTTGAGGACGTTGCCCGGGTCCAGGGCGGCCTTGAGGCTGCGCATCAGGTCGAGGGCCACCGGGTCGGCGTAGCGCGCCAGCTCGTCGCGCTTCAGGAGGCCGACGCCGTGCTCGGCCGCGATCGAGCCGCCGAGCTCCGCGACGATGTCGTGGACGATGCGGTTGAAGCGCTCCCAGTGGGCGAGGAACGCGGCGCGGTCCATGCCCACGGGCTGGCTCAGGTTGAAGTGGATATTGCCGTCGCCGAAATGCCCGAAGGCGCAGACCCGCAGGCCCGGCATCGCCGCCTCGCAGGCGCGCGTCGCCTCGGCGAGGAACGCGGGCAGGCGGGAGAGCGGCACCGAGACGTCGTGCTTGATCGAGGCGCCCTCGGCCTTCTGCACCTCGGAGAGGCTCTCGCGCAGATCCCAGAAGGCGTTTGCCTGGGCCTCGCTCGCCGCCAGGGCGGCATCCTCGAGGAGGCCCGCCTCCTGCGCCCCGGCGAGGAACCCCTCCATCAGGAGGCCGGCCTCCTCGCCCGAGCGGGTGGTGGCGATTTCCACCAGGGCGTAGGCCGCGTGCGCCCCGGCCAGGGGCCGGCGGGCTCCCGTCCGGTGGCGCAGCACGATCTCCAGGCCGAAGGGCACGATGTACTCGAAGGCGGTCAGGGCCGGGCCGGCCTCCGCCCGCAGGTTCCGGAACAGGGCGAGGGCGACCTCGGCCGAGGCGAGACCGACGAAGGCCACGGCCCGCGAGGCGGGCCGGGGGGAGAGCTTCAGCACCGCGGCCGTGATCAGCCCGAGGGTCCCCTCCGAACCGAGGAACAGGTGCTTGAGGTCGTAGCCCGCATTGTCCTTGCGCAGGCCCTTCAGCCCGTTCCAGATCCGGCCATCCGCCAGCACCACCTCCAGCCCGAGGACGAGGTCGCGGGCATTGCCGTAGGCGAGCACCGCCGTGCCCCCCGCATTGGTGGAGAGGTTGCCGCCGATGCGGCAGGAGCCCTCGGAGGCGAGGGAGAGCGGGAACAGCATTCCGGCCTCCGCGGCGGCGGCCTGCACGTCGGCCAGCACCATCCCGGCCTCCACCGTGATGCTGGCATTGACGGGATCCACCGCCCGCAGCCGGTTCAGGCGCGCCAGGGAGAGGACGATGCCCCCCTGCGGCAGGCCGCCGCCGACATGCCCGGTATTGCCGCCCTGCGCCACCACCGGCACCCCCGCCTCGGCGCAGGCGCGCACCACGCAGGCGACCTCCTCCGTGTCGGCGGGCCGCACCACCGCGAGGGCGTGGCCGCGCCGCAGGCCCCGGGTCTCGGCGAGATGGGGCGCGAGGTCGGCCGGATCGGTGAGGACGTGCGCGGCACCGAGATGCGCGGCGAGTTGCGCCAGCAGGCGGGAAGGGTCGGTCACCACGGAACTCGCAACGGCAGGCCTCGGCTCGCGGCGGGATGGCGCGGCCGGACCTGCCGCCTATGATAGGGATGGCGCGGCGTCCTGTGCAGGGCGAGCGACGGGGCGCCGCGCCGCATCCGCCGAATGAAGAGGTTGGAGACCCATGCTGTCCGTGATCCCGAACCCGCCCCGCACCGCCCTTCCGATCGTCGGCAGCGACGACCTCTTCCCGGTCCGCCGGGTCTATTGCGTCGGCCGCAACTATGCGGCCCACGCCCGCGAGATGGGCAAGGACCCGGACCGCGAGCCGCCGTTCTTCTTCATGAAACCCGCCGACGCCCTGCAGATCGTCACCGGCGAGGCGGCCGTCGACCATCCCTATCCGCCGCGCACCGAGAACTACCATTTCGAGGTCGAGATGGTGGCGGCCCTCGGGTTGGGCGGCCGCGACATCCCGGAGGCCTCCGCCCTCGACCACGTCTACGGCTACGCCGTCGGCCTCGACATGACCCGGCGCGACGTCCAGGACGAGGCCAAGCGCCTGGCGCGCCCCTGGGACCTCGCCAAGTCCGCCGATGCCTCGGCGCCGATCGGGCCGCTGCACCCGGCCTCGGCCATCGGCCACCCGGTGCAAGGCGCCATCACCCTGGCGCTGGACGCGGGCGAGCGCCAGCGCGGCGACCTCTCCGAGATGATCTGGTCGATCCCCGAGCAGGTCGCGCTGCTCTCGACCTATTTCGAGCTTCACCCGGGCGACCTCATCTTCACCGGCACCCCGTCGGGCGTCGGCGCCGTCCGGCGCGGCGAGACGATGACGGCCGCCATCGAGGGCCTCGGCGCCATCCGCCTGCGCGTCGTCTGAGCCGCATGCTCCTGCAACGCCCCTGGATGCGGCGCCTGATCCACTACGGCGCCCTGGCGACGCGCGGCATGACCCTGGGCGTGCGCGGGGTCGCCATCGACGCCGAGGGTCGGGTCTGCCTCGTCCGCCACACCTACGTGGCGGGCTGGCACCTGCCCGGCGGCGGCATCGAGGCCGGCGAGAGCGCGGTGACGGCCATGGCGCGGGAGTTCCGCGAGGAGGCCGAGATCGTGGTCGATCCCGAGCAGCCCCTGCGGCTGCACGGCTTCTATCACAGCCGCGCGGGAGCCGGGCGCGACCACGTCGCCCTCTACGTGGCCGCCGCCTTCGCGGTGCGGGCGCCGAAACAGCCCGACCGGGAGATCGCCGCCTGTGGCTTCTTCCCCCTCGATGCGCTGCCGGCCGAGACCACCGCCGCCACCCGCGCGCGCCTGCGCGAAATCCGCGAGGGCCTGCCCCCATCCGCGCAGTGGCAGCCCTGAGGGGCGGTGCGATGCCGGCAAACGGCCCGCGGGGCGAGCGCCTGGATTCAGCGCTTGCAACGCCCGGCGGAATGGTGTTTAGAGACGCCGTCCGGGGCCGCCGGCGGGTCTTTCCCACCAGCGGCGCAGTTGTGAGCGGGTGTAGCTCAGGGGTAGAGCACAACCTTGCCAAGGTTGGGGTCGAGGGTTCGAATCCCTTCGCCCGCTCCAATTGACCGAACGAGACGACCGGAGCGACAGCCGCTGCAAGGCGGCTTTTTGCTTCGTTGAGACGACGAACCGTCCGGCGCGAGGGTCACCTTCGCCACGACGGGTGTGAGCGGGTGTAGCTCAGGGGTAGAGCACAACCTTGCCAAGGTTGGGGTCGAGGGTTCGAATCCCTTCGCCCGCTCCAAATCTTCCAACCCAGCCAGAACCGACCCAGCGCCCTCCGGGGCGTTTTTTCGTGGGCGGGTCACCTGCCGGCGACGCGGCGTCAGTCCCGCGGCCGCGCGGCGGCCCGATAGGCCGCGGGCGTCACGGCGTAGCGCCGGCGGAAATGCCGGCGCAGGGTCGCGGCGGTGGCGAAGCCCGCCGCCTCGGCGACGGCCTGGAGCGGCGGGTCCGCCTGCTCCAGCAGATCCCGGGCCCGGGCGAGGCGCAGGTCGAGGAGCCAGCGGGCCGGCGTCGTGCCGGTCGCGGCGGAGAAGCGGCGCAGCAGGGTCCGCGGGCTCATGCCGGCACGGGCCGCCAGATGGGCGACCGGCCAGTCGCGGGCCGGCGCCGCCCGCATGGCATCGAGCAGCGGCCCGATCCGCGTCGCCTCGTGGAGCGTCGGCACCGCACCCGCCACCACCTGGGCCTGGCCGCCGTCCCGGTGCGGCGGCACGACGAGGCGCCGGGCGACGGCATTGGCGGCGGCCGGCCCGAAGTCGCGGCGCACGAGGTGCAGGCAGAGGTCGATCCCGGCGGCCGAGCCGGCCGAGGTCAGGATCGGACCTTCGTCCACGTAGAGGACGTCGGGGGTGAAGCGGATGCCGGGATGGCGCGCGGCCAGGGCCGCGGCATGGCGCCAATGGGTGGTGGCACGGCGCCCGTCGAGGAGGCCCGCCGCCGCGAGCACGAAGACGCCGGAGCAGATCGACAGGATGCGCGCCCCGCGGGCCGCGGCCGCCCGCAGGGCGGTGGCGAGAGCCTGGGGAACGGGCCTGTCCGCACCGCGCCAGCCCGGCACCACGATGGTGCCGGCGTGATCCAGGAGGTCGAGCCCGCCATCGACGAGGAGGCGCACGCCGCCCTCGGCCCGCAGCGGCCCGGGATCGAGCCCGGCCACGGCGAAGCGGTACCAGTCCGGCCCCATCTCGGGGCGGGGCAGGCCGAAGACCTCCACGGCGACGCCGAACTCGAAGGTGCAGAGACCGTCATAGGCCAGCACCACCACGAGACGGTCGGCGGGGGAAAGGCGCGCCTGCGACTTTGGCATGATCGCGACGCTAACCGGCAATCCAGGCCGCCGCCAAGCAGCGCGCCCGCTGGTAGGTCTGCCGTCCCCTGCGATGGAGACCGACGATGAGCCCCGTGACCGCCATTCCCGCCTGCCCACCCGCGATCGCGCGGGCTCACTTCCGGCGTCGCCTGGAACTGGAGACCGATTGCGCCGACGTGGCGGCCGCCCTGGGCGCCGGACCGCCCGACTTCGTGCTGCTGCACGCCGTCGGGTCGGCGGCGGCGTTCCGGCGCCGGCACATCCCGGGCGCCGTGCACCTGCCGCACCACCTGATCACGGCCGAGCGCCTCGCCGCCTGGCCCGCCGCTACGCTGTTCGTGGTCTACTGCGCCGGCCCCCATTGCAACGGGGCCGACCGGGCCGCCCTGCGGCTCGCCGAGCTCGGCCGGCCGGTCAAGCTCATGCTCGGCGTGCTGACCGGCTGGGCCGACGAGGGGTTGGCTTTCGCGGGCGACCTGGATTCCACGAGCGACTTGGATTCCACGAGCGACTTGGCCTTCCCGCGTGAAGACCAGTCCGGCGGGGACCATTCCTGAAATCGGCCATCGTTCGCGAGGCCAGTGTTCAATCTTCCTTTACCATAGGCAGAACAAAGTTGCCGTCGGGGCGGCGCCTGGGTCCGCCCCCAGCCGGACGGCCATGTTCCTCTTCACCACGCCCCCCGCCACTGCCCGCGATCCCGGCGCCAGCCGGGACCTGGGCACGCGCGACGGCGCCGCCGGGCGCACGGGCGCGTCGAGCGGGGTCATCGAGGCGATCCGCGACGGGGCGCAGACCTCCGGCGCGGGCTTCGACTATCTCCTGGCCACGGCCCAGCGCGAATCCGCCCTCGACCCCTCCGCCAAGGCCGGCACCTCCTCGGCCACCGGCCTGTTCCAGTTCATCGAGCAGACCTGGCTCGGCACCCTGAAGACCGCCGGTCCCCGCCTCGGCCTCGGGACCTACGCGGACGCGATCACCCGGAGCGCCGACGGCACCTACGCGGTGAGCGATCCGGCGGCCAAGCAGACCATCCTCGACCTGCGCCGCGATCCGCGGATCGCCGCCACCCTGGCGGGCGCCCTGACCGAGCAGAACCGGGAAGCGCTGAGCGGCGCCCTCGGGCGCGAGCCCACCGGCGGCGATCTCTACGCCGCCCACGTCCTCGGCGCCCGCGGAGCCGCCGCCCTCATCGCCACCGCGCAGGCGAGCCCGGCCCGGGCCGCCGCCCTCGACATGCCGGAGGCGGCCGCCGCCAATCGCGGCCTGTTCTACGACAAGACCGGGCGCCCGCGCGGCGCGGCCGAACTCTACGCCCACCTCGCCGCGGCCCGCACCGGCCCGGCGCCGGCCACGCCCGCCGCCACGATCACCCTGCCCGAGGGCACCACCGCCTACGCCTCCCTCAACGAGGGCGGCCTGCGCTCGATGTTCCAGACGGATCCGCGCCAGCAGGGCGGCGTCTCGGCCGGAGTCGCCCGCCTCTGGCAGGGGCGCAGCGCCGGAACCGATGCGAGCCGGACGGAGCCGGCCCGCGCGGCGCCGACCTACTTCCCGCGCTCGGACGGCACCGAGAGCGTGACCGGCAGCGCGCCCGCCGCCACCGTCGCACCGGCGACCGCTGCGAACCCCGTGCCGGCCGCCGCGACGGCCCTGGTCGGAGCCCCGCTGCCGCCCCGCCGTCCGGCGGAGTTCGGCGCTTCCAGTCAGGCGGCCCGCCCCGGCGCCCCCCTCGACCTGTCCCTCTTCACGATCCGGAGCGGCTCATGATCATCCGCCAGTTCCTCGCCTGGACGCAGCACACTTCCGCGGCGCGACGGGCGGAGGCCGCGGGTGCCCTGGCCCGCGCCTACCTCTATGACGGCCTCGGCGAGGATATCGCCTGGGAGGCGGAGGCCGCCCTCCTCGCCCTCCTGGACGATCCCTCGAGCCTGGTGCGCCGGGCCCTGGCGGAGGCCTGCGCCGCCTGCGCGAACGCCCCGCGTCCCCTGATCGTGGCGCTGGCGGGCGACCAGGCCGAGATCGCCACCCTGGTGCTGGCCCGCTCGCCCGTGCTGAGCGACGCCGACCTCGTCGACGGCGTCGCCATCGGGTGCCTCGCCGCCCGCCGCGCCATCGCGAGCCGGATCGACCTGTCGCCGGCCGTCGCCGGGGCGCTCGCCGAGATCGCGGAGCCCGAGGCCCTGGTCGTGCTCGCCCGGAACCGCAGCGCCCACATCACCACCGGCAGCCTGATGCGGATGGTGGAGCGCCACGGCGACGTGGCCGCCCTGCGCGAGGCGATCCTGGCCCGGCCCTACCTGCCCCTCGAGGTGCGCCAGAGCGTGACCACGCGCCTCGCCGAATCGCTCTCCGCCTTCGCGGTCTCCTCCGGCTGGCTCACCCCGGCCCGCAGCGCGCGCGCCAGCCGCGAGGCGCAGGAGCGCACGACCCTGGCCTTCTGCGCCGAGGCCCATCCCGTCGACCTCGCCCGGTTGGTCGCCCACCTGAAGGCCTGCGGCCAGCTCAATGCCGGCCTGCTGCTGCGGGCGATCCTGTCCGGCAACATGGCCTTCGCCGAGATGGCCCTGGCCGATCTCGCCGGCCTGCCCGTCCGCCGGGTGGCCGGCCTGATGCACGATGCCTCGACCGCCGCCTTCGCGGCCCTGCACCGCAAGGCCGGCCTGCCGCCGGTGCTGCTGCCGGCCTTCAGCGCCGCGCTGTCGGCCTGGCGCGAGGCCGGGGCGGGCACCATCGCCAGCGCCGGGGCGGGCCTGTCGCGCCTGATGATCGAGCGGGCGCTGACCGCCTGCGAGACGATGCCCTTCGCGGAGGCCCAGAGCGTCATGGCGCTGCTGTCCCGCTTCGAGGCCGAGGCCGCCCGCGACGAGGCCCGGGTGCTCGCCCGCGAACTCGCCGCCGAGGCCGAGCGCAGCGAGATCCTGCGGATCGAGCGCGAGATCCTCGACGCCGAGTGGCGCGAGGCCCAGCGCCAAGTCCTCGCAGACTGGGACGCGCCGCAGGCCCTCGAGGCAGCCCCCGCCGCCGCCCCAGAACCGGTCGCCGAGATCGTCGCCGCGGCGGCGCCGGAGGCTTTGCAAGCGACCTCGGAAGTGACTTCGGAAGCGACTTCGGAAGAAACCCTGGAAGTGACCCCGGACGCGTCCGCTCCGGTGGCCGTCGACCCCGCTGCGGAAGCCCTGCCCATCGTGACGAATCGGCCGGCCTCGGGGGATTCGGAGGTCGCCGCGGTCGCGGAGATCCTGGCCGTGGTGCCGGCCGAGGCTTCGACGGAGGTCGTGACGGCGCGCACCGATCCGGTGGGCCTGATCCTCGACGGACTCTCCGACGCGCTGCTGGCCGAGTTCGAGGGCAGCCGCGCCCGGAGCCGTGCCCTCGCCACCGAGGTCGTGCTCGACGCGATCCCCGAGGCGCTGATCGCGCGCTACCGTGAGGACCGGGCGCGCCTCGCCGCCTGAGGGGCGCTCAGCCGAACTGCTCGCGCAGGATGCGCTCGTCGAGGCTGTGACCGGGATCGTGCAGCAGGGTCAGGTTGGTGGCGTGGTCGAGCCAGGTCTCCACCGTGCAGACCCGCCGGAACTCGGTATGGTCGGCCACCGCCGCCACCGGCCGGTGCTCGGCGTCCAGCACCTCGATGAGGATGCGGGCGTAGTCCGGCAGCAGGGCCCCGTGCCAGCGCCGGGGCCGGAAGGCCGAGATCGGCGTCAGGGCCAGGAGCCGGGCGTTGAGGGGCAGGATCGGGCCGCCCACCGACAGGTTGTAGGCGGTGGACCCGGCCGGGGTCGCCGCGAGCACGCCGTCGGCGATGAGCTCCGGCAGGCGGACATGGCCGTCGATCGAGATACGCAGCTTGGCGGTCTGGTGCGTCTGGCGCAGCATGTAGACCTCGTTCAGGGCGCGGGCCTGGTGCCGGCGCCCCTCCGTGTCCACGGCCTCCATCATCAGCGGGTGGATGATGCTGCGCTTGGTGTTCTCCAGGCGCTCGATCAGCCCGTCCTCGCGGAACTCGTTCATGAGGAAGCCGACCGTGCCGCGGTTCATGCCGTAGATCGGCGTGCCGGCATGCATGAAGCGGTGCAGGGTCTGGAGCATCAGCCCGTCGCCGCCCAGCGCCACCACCACGTCGGCCTCGTCGGGCGGCACGTGGTCGTAGCGCCGCATCAGGGTCGCGGCCGCCTGGCGGGCGTCCTCCGTGGGACTCGCGACGAAGGCAAGCCGTTCGAAACGCCGGGCCATGGGCTCACATCCGTCCTGTCGACCACCTTGCCGACCACCTTGCCGACCACCTTGCCGACGCGGAGCGTTCGCGCCAGCGTCTCGATTCCAGCCCTGCCGGCATCCCCGCCGGCCCGCTCCCGCCGGTGGAGCGGCAGAGCCCTGGTCGGAGACCCATAGCATGGAGCGGCCGCTTCTCGTCTACACCACCTTCCCGGATGCCGGCACCGCCCTGAAAGTCGGAGAGGCGCTGGTGCGGCTGCGCCTCGCGGCCTGCGTCAACGTCCTGCCGGGAATGCTCTCGGTCTACGCCTGGAAGGGCGCGGTGGAGCAGGGCTCGGAGGTCGTCGCGATCCTGAAGAGCCGCGAGAGCCTCGCCGACGCCCTCGGCGCCGCCCTGAAGGCCCGCCACCCCTACGCGACGCCGATCATCCTGCACCTGCCGGTGGCGGGGGCCGACCCCGACACCGCGGCCTGGATCGCGGCGGAGACTCAAGGGCCGCCGATCGGGTAGCTCCGGCCCTTCCACAGGGGCGTGCCGCTGCCCTTGCGCCGCAGGAGGGCGGTCCACTGGATCGCCAGGGCGACCAGCACCGTCGCCGGGTGGAGCAGAACCGTCCCCAGGGGCTCGCGGGTGATCAGGGTGATCGCCGCCCGGGTCGCCAGGGAGACGAGGACGGCGGCGAAGGCCAGGAACGCGGCGTGGCCGGATCCGAGGCCGACCAGGGCCGCCAGGAGGAGAAGCCAGGGCAGGACGTGCCCCCCGACCAGGAGCAGGGTCCAGACGGGCAGGGCCCGCGGGGTCGCCATGCCCTCGTGGGCGTTCTTCGAGAAGCCGGCCCAGCTCTGCGCGAAGCCGCGATACATCCGGCAGGTCGCCAGGGCGTGCCCGGCCACGAGGTCGGTGCGGTAGCCGGCCTGGCGGAAGCGGCGCGGCAGCACGACGCCGTCGTGCAGGCTGGTGCGCACGGCGCCGTGCCCGCCGGTGGCCGCGTAGGCCTCGCGTCCGACGAGGACGAGCTGGCCGCAGGCGGCGCCGAGGCTGGGGCGCGGGGAGGCCCGCATCATCGCCATCGGCAGGTAGCCGAGGAGCAGGAAGTTGATCATCGGCACCGTCAGGCGCTCGCCCAGCGAGCCCATGCGCTGGCGCGGCACGCCGCTGACCAGGGCGCTCTCGGTCCGGCGCGCATGGGCGGCGAGCGCCGCCGCCGCGGCGGGCGCCAGGCTGACATCGGCGTCGACGAAGAGGAGATGCGTTCCTGTCGCGGCCTCGGCCAGCCGCGCACAGGCGTGGTTCTTGCCCGTCCAGCCCTCGGGCAGGGGCGGGATCGGGACGAGGCGCAGGCGCGGGTCCTCGGCAGCGATGGCGGCCACGATAGCGGCGGTGTCGTCGGTGGAATGGTCGTCGCCGACGAGCACCTCCAGGGCGACGCCGGCGCTCGACAGGGCGGCCCGCACGGTGGTGGCGATCACCGCAGCCTCGTTGCGGGCCGGGATCAGCACCGAGACCCGGGCCCGGACGTCGAGGTCCGGCTCGGGGGTGCGCAGGATCGAGAGGTTCACCCAGGCGACGAGGGCGGGCAGCAGCGCACAGGCCAGGGCCAGGATCGCGAGACCGAGCATCACGGAACCGGATCTCCCTTCTGGCGGTGGGCCGGCTCGAAGCGCCGCCCCGTGACGACGGCCCCGAGGCGCCGCCAGAGATCGTAGATCCCGCCGATCCCCTTGGCACCGGATGCGAGCGGCGTGAAGCGGTCGGCCGCGCGCGCGATTACGTCGAGACTGAGCCGGTCGAGGGTGGCGGTCAGGTCCGCCTCCATCCGGGCGAGGCGCTCGGCCCGGGGCAGGGCCAGCAGCTCGGCGCCGGAGATCGGCGCTCCGAAGGCCGCGAAGGCCTCGCCGCCGCGCTCCTCCCAGAAGGCGTATTCGAGAGCCAGCGGCACGAACAGCGCGTCGGGCGCGATCTCGGGCAGCCGGCCGACGCCGGCGCGCAGGCCCAGCGGCCGGGCGCGAACGTCCTGGAAGCGACCCTGGGCGGTGATCCAGATCATCCGGTTCGGCGCCCCCAGGATGCGCCGCGTCGCCCTGAGGAACTGGGCCGCGCCGCGGGCCGAATCGAGGTCCACCGCGAAGGCCCCCATCCGGGCGAAGACCGCGTACTTCTCCAGCATCCGCGCGTCGAAGGGCGCGTAGCTTTCGCGGCGCGGAAACAGCCGTCCGGCCAGGAGGATGACCACGGCGGCGTCCCACCAGGCCGGATGGTTGCAGTAGACCACCACGGGACCGGGATGGTCGGCGCAGGCCGGCACGCCCCAGCGGGCGAGCCGCAGGGCGTTGAGGTGGCGTCGGACGTAGCGGTCGAAGTACCCGACCATGAACCGCCACAGGGCGGGCGATCGGGCGGGGCCGTCCTCGCGGGACACGCGGCGGGCCTTCAGGCGCTGGCGCGCGCCTCCCCGCCGACACCGGCGCTCCGCGCATCGGTGTCGAGGGCATCCGCCGCGATCCAGCCCGACATCATCACCATCGGCATGCCGGGACCCGGATGGGCCGCGCCGCCGGCGAGGTAGAGGCCGCGCACCTGCCGCGAGCGGTTGCCCGGCTTGAACGCGCCCATGAACTTGCCGTGGGAGGCAAGGCCGTAGATCGCGCCGTTGAGCACCTTGTAGCGCTCGTGGATGTCCTGCGGGGTGAGGTGGCGCTCGACGACGATGCGCTCCTCCAGGTCGGGCATGTTGGCCGTGCGCTTGAGCTTGTCGAGGATGACCTGCCGGTAGGCCGGGAACATCTTCGACCAGTCGTGGTGCGGGCGCAGGTACGGGGTGTGAACCAGGACGTAGAGGGCCTCGCCGCCCTCGGGCGCCACCGACGGGTCGGTGGAGGAGGGGGCCGCCAGGTAGGCGGTCGGGTCCGGGGCCGGCTCGCCCTTGTGGTAGATGTAGTCGAATTCCTCCTCCGGGTTGCGGGAGAAGACGAAGTCGTGGTGGTTCAGGTGCTCGTAGCGCTTGTTCAGCCCGAGATAGAGCACCACGCCGGAGCAGGCCGGCTCGAAGCTCTTCTTCTCGTAGGACTTGCCGACGTCGCCCCCGACGAGCTCGCGGTAGGTGCGCACCGAATCCATGTTCGAGATCACGGCGTCGAACGGGGTGACGCCGGAGGCGGTCCGCACGCCCTTGACCGCCCCCTTCTCGATGGCGAGGCCGGTGACCTCGTCGCCCGGCCGCAGGGTGGCGCCGAGTTCTCCGGCGAGCTTCGTCAGGGCCTCGGCCACCGCGCGGGTGCCGCCCATCGGATACCAGACCCCCTCCGCCGTCTGCATGTGCGCGATGGCGCAGAGCACGGCCGGAGCGCCGTAGGGCGAGGAGCCGACATATTGCACGAAGTGGTCGAGCATCTGCGCGAGCCGCGCATCCTTCACCTTCGAGCGGATGGTGCCGGCCACCGACGAGCCCATGCGCAGGGACAGCACGTCCCGCAGGGTGCCGGGATTCATGTTGGCGCGGAGGTTGATCGTGTCGAACAGGTCCTCGACCGGCTTCCAGAAGAAGAACTTGTTCGAGACGTCGTGCAGGTGCTCGGAGATCTCGAGGAACTTCTTGTAGCCTTCGCCGGCACCGGTGTTGGGCGCGAAGCGCTCCATGTCGGCGGCCATGGTGGGCACGTCGGCCATCAGGTCGAGATGGGTGTTGTCGTCGAAGAAGCAGCGCCATTGCGGATCGAGGCGGCGCAGGTCCAGGTAGTCGTGGATGTTGCGCCCGGCCTCCTGGAAGATCCGCTCCAGCACCTTCGGCACGGTGAGGATGGTCGGCCCCATGTCGAAGCGGAAGCCGCCCTCGTGCAGGACCGCGGCCTTGCCGCCGAGCCAGTCGTTCTTGTCGTAGAGCGTGACGTTGTGGCCGCGCGCGGCGCTCACGCAGGCAGCCGCCAAGCCGCCCAACCCTGCGCCGACGACGGCGACCGAAGACCCAGCCCGCATGTTCGTGTCACTCCCCGGGCCGGTCCAAAAGCCCATCCCTGCCATGAAGCTAGACCGGATGGCCGCGCGGTCAACGCGCTAACCGGTCGCGGCACGGACCAACGCCGTCTTTGCCGTCCCGTCCTAGGTCGTCCGCCGCGACACCAGCCCCAGCGCGACCCCCAACCCCAGCGCCGCGACGGCGGCCATCACGCCCCAGGCGGGGAAGGCGGCGGCCCAGCCCTCGCTGAGGGCGTTCTGGTAGGCCTCGATCGCCCAGGCGTTGGGCGTGAGCCAGCCGGCTTCCTGCAGCCAGGGCGGCATCAGGAAGCGGGGCACCATGCTGCCGCCCACCGCCGACAGCAGGAGGACGCCGAAGGTGGCGGCCAGGTGCGCCTGCTGCCGGGTCGCGGAGGCCGCGCAGGCGGCCAGGGCGAGGCCGGCGGCCATTGCCGAGACCAGGAGGGAGGTCACCAGCCAGGCGCCCGCATGGGGCAGGATGTCGACCCCGTGCAGGAGGGCGGCGGCCGCGAAGATCAGTCCGGCCTGGACGAGGCCCTGGCCCACCAGGAACAGGAACTTGCCCAGTACCACCACGGCGAGGCCGCCGGGCCCCGCCATCAGCCGGTCGGCGAGGCCGGACTGGCGCTCGTCGACGAGGGAGAGGGCCCCCTGCATGGCGGCGAAGAGCAGGAACACCGCCGTGATCGCCCCGGCATAGTAGCTCACACGGTCGTTGGTGGCGCCCGAGGCGGTGCTGCGCCGCTCCACCAGGGAGGCGAAGGCGAAGGGCTCCTTGCGGGCGCGCTGCTCGGCGAAGGCCTGGTTGAGGAAGGCGCGCTCATCCGGACCGATCTTGCCCGAGCGCTCCACGTCGGCGACGATCCGGGCCAGGACCACGTCGGGCAGCGCCTCGTTGAGGACGCGCTGGAGCTGGCCGAGGGCGATCGGGGTCGCCAGGGCCTTGGCGGGATTCTCGATCAGCACCACGGGCTGGTCGGCGCGGGTGGAGCCGGCGTCGAGGTCGCCGCGCAGCACCAGGGCGACGTCGACCTCGCCGCGGCGCACCGCCGCGACGGCGCCGTCGAGGTCGGTGGCGGCGAGGGGCCCGACCCGGAGGGACGGGTCCGCCTCCAGGGCCTGCATCAGGCGCTGCGTCGTCGGCGTCCGGGCCAGGTCGAGGAGGCCGAGATGGATGCGGATGCGGTCGCCCAGCGCCCCGGAGAAGATCGCGGCGAAGATCACGAAGATCACCGTGGGCAGCACGAAGGCCATGACCAGGGCGGCCCGGTCGCGCACCAGGCCGAGCAGCATCACGCGGAAGGCGGCCGAGATCATGCGGTGGTCCCCCGTTCAGCGACCCCGTCCTCGGCCGGCGTCGCCGATCCCGCCACGGCATCGCGGTACACCGCCTCCAGCCCGGGCGCGCGGATGCGGATCTCGGCGATGGGCACGCCCGCGTGCCGGAGGTCCGCCAGCAGGTCGGCCCCGTCGCGGGGCGTCCCGCTCAGGTGGCGCGCCCGCCAGGTCGAGCCGGTGTCGACGGGCACGAAGCCCGCCCGGCGCAGGACCGCCTCCGCCGCCCCATCGGCGGGAGCGACGAGGGCGGCCTCGTGCTCGGGGGCATCGGCGCGGATGCGGGCGAGGAGCTCGGACAGGCGGCCGTCGGTGATGATCCGCCCCTGCGCCAGGATGGCGACCCGGTCGGCGAGGCGCTCGGCCTCGGCGAAATCGTGGGTGGCGACCAGGAGGGCGGTGCCGGCCTCGCGCAGGCGCCCGAGCACCGCGTGGATCGCCGCCCGGGCGTGCAGGTCGACCCCCTGGGTCGGCTCGTCGAGGAGGACGAGGCGGGGCCGCGCCATCAGGCTGGCGGCGATGTTGACCCGGCGCTGGTAGCCGCCCGAGAGCAGCCCCACCGGGCGCCGGGCGACCTCCCCGAGGGCGCAGAGCGCGAGGCCCGTCGCCACGGCCTCCGCCCGCGCCCGCCGGGGAATGCCGGCGAGCTGGGCGAAGACGGACAGGTTTTCGGCCACCGAGAGGCGGGGATAGAGGGCGATCTCCTGGGGCACCCAGCCGATCGCCCGGCGCGCCGCCGGCGTCCGATGGGGGTCGTCGCCGGCCACGCGGACGCTGCCGGCGCTGGGGGCGAGCCGGCCCGCGATGAGGCGCATCAGCGAGGTCTTGCCGGCGCCGTTGGGGCCGAGGAGCGCGAGGGTCTCGCCGGCGCCGAGGGCGAGGTCGACGCCCTCCAGCACCCGGGTGCCGCGATAGGCGAGGGTGGCGCCGGCCACCCGCAGGAGCGGCTCGGTACGGAGGCTCACGCGGCGCTCAGCGGGGCGGCAGCGCGCGCGACAGGCGAACCCGCACGCCGACCCCGGGCTCGCGCACGACGAAGCGCGCGCGCGCGAAATCCGGGCGGGCGGAGCGGGCGGATTCACCGGAGAAGCCGTAGGGCTCGAGGGGCAGGCCGAGGCCGGTCCGGTCGAGGCGGCCGTTGCGGTTGGTGTCCTGGTAGGCCACCGCCGCGTAGATGCCGGGCGTCACGTTCGAGAAGACGAAGCGCTGGGCGGCGGCCCGGGGCTCGGCCTGCTGCCCCGTCCGGCAATCGGCCTCCGACAGGCCGTCCTGGCACAGGGCGACGGAGAGCAGGCCCCCGGGCTCGATGCCCTCGACCTCCACCGCCACGGAGGCGGCGCGGGCCGCGCCCGAAACCAGGAGAAGGGCGCAGAGGCCGGCCAGGGGCCGCGACAGCCCCCTCAAGTGGCGTCGCCCGAGGCGGCCAGGGGCGCGGTGGCCGGGATGCCGGCGCTGGCGGCCCCGACGCGCCCCGCAGAGAGCTCCTCGATGAGGAGGCGGGCGGTGATGCGCGCACCCTCGTAGATCACCGGCAGGCCGGAGCCCGGATGGGTGCCGCCGCCGACGAGGTAGAGACCCGGCCCGAAGCGGTTGTGCGGGCGGAAGTAGAGCATCTGCATCAGGTCGTGGGCGAGGTTGAAGGTGGCGCCCTCGTGCACGAAGAAATCGTCGCGCCACTCGGTCGGGTCGACGATGCGCTCGTAGCGGATGCGCGACTCGATATCGCCGAGGCCGAGCAGTTTCAGGCGGTCGAGCACGAGGCGGCGATAGGTCTCCCGCAGGCCCTTCCAGTCGATGCCCGCCTTCAGGTTCGGCACCGGCACCAGCACGTAGAGGCTGGTCTGGCCGGGCGGCGCCATGCCGCCGTCGGTGAAGCCCGCATGCTGCACGTAGAGCGAGGGCTGCATCGACAGGATGCCGTCGGTGATCTCCCGGATGTTGCGGGCGTAATCCTCCGACAGCAGGATGGTGTGGTGGCCGAGGGCCTCCGGCATCGGCCCATCAAGGCCGAGGTAGAGCATGAAGGTCGAGCAGGAGAGGCGCGCCTTCTCGATCTTGGCGTCGCGCCAGCGCGGCCGGTGCTGCTGCGGCACGAGGTCTTGGATGACCTTGGCGAAGTCGCCGTTGATGACGACCGCGTCGGCCTGCAAGGTCTCGCCGTTGCAGACGACCCCGCTGGCGCGCTTGCCCTCGAACAGCACCCGCTCGACGCCCGCCCCGAGGCGGACATCCACGCCCATCCGGCGGGCAAGGCCCGCCATCGCCTCCGAGACGGCGCCGCAGCCGCCGACCGGGTGGTAGACGCCGTGCTCGTACTCGAGGAACGACAGGATGGTGAACAGGCTCGGGCACCGGAACGGCGACATGCCGAGGTACTTGGTCTGGAACGCGAAGGCGAGGCGGACCCGCGGGTCCTTGAAGTAGCGCCGCAGATCCTTGTCGACGCTGCGCCCCGGATGGAGGTGGGGCAGGGCGGCGATCATGGCTGGGGAGGCCATGGCCCGCAGGGTGTGGAAGGCCTGCTCCAGGACGGGCTTGAAGAACTTCAGCTTGACCCGGTTGTCGGCGAAGAACTTGCGCACGTTCTTGGCGTCGTCCGGCGCGATGCGCGCCACCTCGGCCTCGAGCCGGTCCATGTCGTTCGTGGCGCGGATCTCGCCGCCCGCCTCGAACACGAGGTGGTACTGCGGATCGAGGCGCTCGAGCTTGACGTGGTCTTCCAGGCGCTCGCCGCAGGTCTCGAAGATGTCGGCGAGGATCTGCGGATAGAGGAAGAAGGTCGGCCCGATGTCGAACCGGAAGCCGCCGGGCGCCTCGACGGTCTTCGTGCGTCCGCCCACCGCCGGATCCTTCTCCAGCAACGTGACGTGGACGCCGGCGCGAGCGAGAAGAAGCGCGGTGGCGAGGCCGCCGGGACCGGCACCGACGATGATGACGCGGCGTCCGGACAAGGTCCGCAAGCCGTCCCGTGACTGCAACAACGCTCACAACTCCATCGTCTACAGGCCCACGTGCCTCATGCATGTGGCGCGTGAGCATGGTCCGTCCAGGGCTCGCGGTCTAATCTTGACCGTAGTGGTGCGGGCGGCAATGGGGGCGCAGTGTCGCGCATCCCCGGCCGATCCGGCCGCGCCGGTCCGCCATCCGCCGTCAGGCAGCCCGGGACAGGTGGTGCAGCGCGATGGCGCCGGCCGTGGCGACGTTGAGCGAATCGAACTCCGGCGCCATCGCGATGCGGACGGTGCGCAGGCGTGCCATCAAGTCCGGCGGCAGGCCCGGCCCCTCGCTCCCGAGCAGGAGCAGGGTCCGGGCGGGGGGCGTCAGGGTCCCCAGGGTCTCGGCCCCGCCGGGGCTCAGGGCCAGGGGCTCCAGGGCGTGACGCGCCGCGAAGGCCAGGAGCGCGTCGGCGTCGGCGAGCTGCAGGAAGGGGACGATCAGGGCGGCGCCCGCCGAGACGCGGATCGCCTTGCGATAGAGCGGATCGCAGGTGGCCGCATCGAGGAGCACCGCGTCGGCTCCGAAGGCGGCGGCGTTGCGGAACAGGCCGCCGACATTGTCGTGGTTGGTCAGGCCGACGAGGCCGACCACGAGGGCGGGCGCCGGGGCCGGCGGCAGGCGGGGCCGGGCGTCATCGGCGGCCTCCCCGCCGCGCAGGCCGACGCCGAGGACGCCGCGATGGATCGGGAACCCGGTGATCGCACTCATCACGGGCTTCGCCGCGGTATAGACGGGCACGCGCTCGGGCAGACGGGCCAGGGCCGCCTCCAGGCCGGCCAGGCGCTCGGGCGCCAGCAGGACCGATTCGAGGCCGAACCGGGCCCGGGCCGAGAGCATGACCCGCAGGGTCACCTCGCCCTCGACGATGAAGCGGCCGGCGCGCCCGACGAGGTCGCGCTCGCGCATCGCCGCATAGGGCGCGAGGCGCGGGTCGGCGGGATCGTCGATGGCGACCGGCGCGGGTCGGGAGTTTGCGGCCAAGGCGGCGTCAGGCGCTCGCCGGACGCCCGCCCATGCGCACCGCCAGGGGATCGGCCTCGGCCTTGGTCGGCACCTTCACCAGGGCCTCGCCGTCGAGGACGACCTCGCCGGCCACCGAGCAGGTGCATTTCAGGCGGGCGCGGCGGCGCTCCGGCACGAGCTCGGCCACCTCGACCGTGACCTCGACGGTGTCGCCGATGCGCACGGGTGCGCGGAAGTTCAGGGTCTGGCTGATGTAGACCGCGCCGGGGCCGGGCAGGCGGGTGCCGAGCACCGCCGAGATCAGGCCGGCGGTGTAGAGGCCGTGGGCGATCCGGGTGCCGAAGGGCGTGCGTGCCGCGAAGTGTTCGGACAGGTGGATCGGATTGCGGTCGCCGGTGATCTCGGCGAAGCCCACCACGTCGGAGGAGGCGATGACCTTGTTCAGCGTCTCGGACAGGCCGACTTCGAGATCTTCGAAGTACAGGACGCGCAGTTCGGGCATCATCGGCAGTTCCCCTGACTTCGGTGGGTGGCACGCAGGTCTCGTGCGGCTTGGCTTTTCGCCTCGCACAGGCAGCGGACCAAATCCAGTATGCGGCAGCCGAAAAGCATCCCGCCGGGCCTTGAGCCTCGACAGGCGCAGGCAACTCGCGCCATGGAGGCCCTTGCCGCGCGGCACGGGCGCGGGTTCGGAGACCTCACCCTGAAGACCGCACCCTCACGAGACGAGCCGACGCCCGTGTCCGCCACGCCCACCCCGTCCGCCACCCTGCGCCCGGTGGTCGCCCGCGTCGCCGGGCTGAACCTCGCGTATTTCGGCATCGAGATCACCGTCGCCCTGGCGATCGGCTCGCTGGCGCTCATCGCCGACAGCCTCGACTTCCTCGAGGACGCGGCGATCAACCTGCTGATCTTCGCCGGGATCGGCTGGAGCGTCCGCAACCGGGCCCGGCTCGGGGCCGTCCTCGCCGTCATCCTGCTCCTGCCGGCGCTCGCCACCGGCTATGCCGCCTGGATCAAGTTCGCCACGATGGCGCCGCCGGCACCGATCCCCCTGACGCTCACGGGCCTGGGGGCGCTGGCGGTCAACCTCACCTGCGCGATGATGCTGGCCCGCCACCGTTCCGGGGGCGGCAGCCTGACCCGGGCCGCCTACCTCTCCGCCCGCAACGACGCCTTCGCCAACCTGGCGATCATCGCCGCGGGCCTCGCCACCGCCCTGACCCTGTCGGCCTGGCCGGACCTCATCGCGGCGGCGGGCATCGCCGTCCTGAACGCGGATTCGGCCAGCGACATCCTGAAGGCCGCCCGCGCGGAGTGGCGCGCGGCCAAGGGCGTCTCCGAGACCCCGGTTCCCTGAGAGGCTGCGAGCCCCCCCCATGCGCCTGTTTCCCATCTCCGACCTGCACCTCGAGCGCCGGCGCCTCGACGTGATCCCGCGCCCGGCCCGGCCCTTCGACGTGCTGGTCTGCCCCGGCGACCTGCACGAGGGCCGGCCCGAACTGGGGCTCGCGGCCCTGATGACCCTGGCGCAGGGACGCCCGATCGTGCTGGTGCCGGGCAACCACGAGCACTACGCCCCCACCGGCGACCGGCGCACGGCCCCGGAGCTCCTCGCCGCCCTGGAAGCCGAGGTGCTGCGCCTGAACGGGGAGGGAGCCGACATCCACCTGCTCCAGCGCGGGGCGGCGGTCGTCCTCGACGGCGTCCGCTTCGTCGGCACGACCCTGTGGAGCGACTGGTCGCTGGCCGGCCTCTGGCTCGACGGGACCGTGGCCGACGCGCCGGAGGATCCGGTCGCCTATGCGGCCGCGCGGATGACCGATCCGGTCACCGGCTCGCGGGAATACCGGGGCTCGATCCGCAACGGCGACGGCACGGCCTGGTCGCCCGCCGACGCGATGGCGGCGCATGGGCGGGAGCGCGTCCTGCTGGCCGCCGCCCTGTCGCAGCCCCATGACGGCCCGACCGTCTGCGTCACCCATCATCCGGCGAGCCCGCGCGCGGCCGAGGCGTTCCGCCACGTGGCCGGCGTGCCCTGGTGGGTCCCGGCCTTCTACGCCACCACCGTCCTCGACGACCTGCCCGAGGCGGACCGGCCCGATCTCTGGGTCTCGGGCCACTTCCATGCGGGGCACGACCTGCGGATCGGCCGAACCCGCTGGGTGGCGAACCCGGTGGAGGGGCGGGACTTCTCCGCCGATCACATTCTCACGATCGACTGAGACCGGACGGGCGCCGGTGGCGTACCTGTCGGGCAAGGAAACGCCGGAGCTCGCCCATGAACGCCTTCATCGCCGTGGTCCTCGTCTGCGCCAACGGGATCCCGATCGAGGCCTGCACGGACGACAAGGCGAGCGAGGTCCGCAAGGTCCGCGTCGCCAACGAGCTCGGCTGCACCAACGGCTGGCAGGAGATCATCGCCCGCACCGACCTGCGGGACGAGGTCGGCAAGACGAGCTACCTCAAGACCGAGTGCCGCCGGGTGAAGCAGGCGGACTGACCCGGTGGCGACCGCTGACCCGGTGGCGACCGGCTACTTGTCGTACTTGATGTAGGCGAAGCGCGGATCGGTGGGAGTGCCCTCCAACGCACCGCCCTCCGTGCCGGGCTGCCAGCCGACCACCTCCTCGATCTTGGCGGCCAGGGCGAAATCCTTCTCGGTGATACCCTTGGCGGCGTGGTTGGTCAGCCGCACCTCGACCCAGGCGTAGGAGGCGGTGATGTCCGGGTGGTGCCAGGCGGCCTCGGCGAGGTGCCCCACCGTGTTGATCACCATCAGCGTGCCCTTCCAGCCCACCGTCTTGTAGGTGCGCCGGATCCAGCCCTCCTCCAGGCGCCAGGCCGGCAACTCGCGCGCGAGGCGCTCCGTGACGGTGGCGTCGTCGATCACGTCGTCCCGCGTGCCGGCCATGGTCTCACCCTCCCTCGAACAGGCATCGTTGCCGAATGTCTGCGCCCGGCCCCGGCGGCGCGCAAGGGATCGTGCCGGGTTCGGAAGAGATCGTGCCCGTCCCGCAAGGTCTCGCGCCCGAAGTGGAAGGGCTTGTCGCTCCGGAAGCGACCATCCGCCCGGACGACTTGCCAATTCGTCCTGTGGACGCCCTGTGCCCGACCTCCTATGAAGATTGCCAACCAGCGCCGGCCTTCACGGGACAACCCGAGCGTTCGACTTCGAATCCAGGGAGAGTCCCTCATGCTGTCACGGCGCGGATTGCTCGCGACGGCGGCACTGTTGCCCCTGCCCTGGAGCCTCGTCCGGCCCGCGCGGGCGGCCGGGCCGTCCTTCCGGGTCGGCAGCCTGCCGTTCGGCACGGTTTCGTGGGAGGCGGCGGTGATCAAGGCCCGGGGCCTCGACAGTGCCAACGGCTTCACCCTCGACGTGGTCAAGCTCGCCGGCAACGACGCGGCGCGGATCGCCTTCCTGGGGGGCCAGGTCGACACCATCGTGGGCGACCTGCTCTGGGCCGCACGGCTCGGCAACGAGGGCCGCGCGATCCGCTTCTTCCCCTACTCGACCACCGAGGGTTCGCTGATGGTGCCGGGCGACAGCCCGATCCGGACGCTGGCCGACCTCAAGGGCAAGCGCCTCGGCGTGGCCGGCGGCCCCCTCGACAAGAACTGGCTCCTGCTCAAGGCCCAGGCCCGGGACACCGTGGGCCTCGACCTCGAGACCCAGGCCACCATCGCGTTCGGCGCGCCCCCCCTCCTGGCGCTCAAGCTGGAGCAGGGCGAGCTCGATGCCGGGCTGCTGTACTGGACCTACTGTGCCCGCCTGGAGCCCAAGGGCTTCCGCCGCCTGATCGGTTCGGACGACATCATGCGCGCCTTCGGCGCCACCGGCTCGATGGCCCTGATCGGCTACCTCCTCGACGACGCCACCGTGAAGGACAAGGGCGAGGCGGTGACCGGGTTCGCCCGCGCCTCAAAGGCCGCCAAGGACATCCTCGCCACCGATCCCGCCGCCTGGGACGTGGTGCGCCCCCTGATGTCGGCCGACGACGAGGCCACCTTCCAGGCCCTGAAGCGCGACTTCCTCGCGGGCATCCCGCGCCGGCCCCTCGCCACGGAGCGCCGCGACGGCGAGACGCTGTTCACCGTGATGGCCCGGCTCGGCGGCGAGCGCCTGGTCGGCGCCGGCTCGACGCTCCCCGCGGGCCTGTACTTCGACGGCACCGGCAATGGCTGAGGCCGCTCCGCGCCCGCCCGCCGCACCGCCGACACCCTGACCCGATGGGCTTTGCCACCCGTCTCGCCTCCGTGCTGGTCCTCCTCGCGGGGTGGCAGGTCGCGGCCTCGGCCGCGGGCTCGCGGCTGCTGCCGGCCCCCCTGGCGATCCTGGACTTCATCGCGCGCGAATCCGCCACCGGCGACCTGTGGTGGAACGTCGGCATCACCCTGGCGCGGGTCGGCATCTCCTTCTTCCTGGCGATGACCCTGGGCGTGCTCCTTGGGATCGCCCTGGGGCGCTCGCGCCGGCTCAACCTCGTCCTCGACACGCCCCTCCTCATCCTCCTCAACACGCCCGCCCTGGTGATCACGGTGCTGGCCTACATCTGGGTCGGGCTGAACGAGGCGGCCGCGATCGTCGCCGTGGTCCTGAACAAGCTGCCGAACGTCGCCGTGATCCTGCGCGAGGGGGCGCGCGGCCTCGATCCGCAGCTGGAGGAGATGGCGCGCAGCTACCGCTTCGACCGGCGGACCTGGATCGCGCACGTGCTGGTGCCGCAGCTCCAGCCCTTCGCGGTGGCGGCGGCCCGCTCGGGCCTGTCGCTCGCCTGGAAGATCGTGCTGGTGATCGAGCTGCTGGGCCGGCCCAACGGCGTCGGCTTCGCGATCAACTACTACTTCGTCCAGAGCCTGAACGTGGCGGCGATCCTCGGCTACAGCATCGTGTTCATGAGCGTGATGATCGCCATCGACATCCTCATTCTCCAGCGGCTCGAAGCCTATGTCCGACGCTGGCGCTGAGGGGATGGCCATGCCCGTCTCCGACACCGCGGATGCCGCCCTGCGGGTCGAGATCCTCCGCAAGGTCTATGGCGGCGGCGGCCCGGAGCCCGTGGAGGCGGTGCGCGACCTCGCCTTCACGGTGACGGCAGGCGCCATCACCTGCCTGATCGGCCCCTCGGGGGCGGGCAAGACCACGACCCTGCGCATCCTCCTCGGCCTCGATCCCGATTATGAGGGGCGTGTCACGCCGCCGCCGGACGAAGCCGGCATCGCCATGGCGTTCCAGGAGCCGCGGCTGCTGCCCTGGCGCACCGTCGAGCAGAATGTCCGCCTCGCCCTGCCGCGTCCGGCGCGCGCGCATAACCTCGACGCCCTGTTCGAGTCCCTCGGACTGACCCCCTGGCGCGGCCGCTACCCGGGCGCCCTCTCGCTCGGCATGGCCCGGCGGGTCTCGCTCGCCCGGGCGCTCGCGCAGAAGCCGCGCATCCTCATTCTCGACGAGCCCTTCGTCTCCCTCGACGACAACGCCGCGGCGTCCCTGCGGGGTTTGGTGGTCGCGGCGGTGGAGGCCTCCGGCATGGGCGTCCTGATGGTCACCCACAACGTCGCCGAAGCCCTCGAGATCGCCGATCGCCTGCTCCTGGTCTCGGGACGGCCGGCGAGCCTCCTGGGCACGATCGCCCTCGACCGACCACGGGGCCAGCGCGACCGCGGCTGGGTGGAGGCGAACCGAGCCTCCCTCGCAGGGCGATTCCCCAGCGTCATCGCAAGCTGATTCGCCCTGGATCGGATGGCGCTCGCGCCCTCATCCGGCGATGTCCCCACTTCTCACAGAGCCTGATGCGGCGAGACCGCGCATCGGATGGGTCGGCCCCGGGGCTTTCCGGAGGCTGGATCCAGGCAACGCCCGCCACCGAACCGGCGAAGCCTTCTGAAATATAATTCTGAAAACGAATTTTATTTCTCTGAGCTGCGGGTGCGTATCGCCTCGCTTACGATCAACACCCCTTCGCCCGCATGCCGTACCCTGCCAAGCTGAGGCTACATGCACTGAATGCATGATGATGGCGCCAAGGTGTTTAAAACGCTTTGTCTTAGCAATTTGAGATATTGCATCGCACAATCTCATGTCGCGAAGCGTGAGTTTGTCCGAATGTCGCGTGAGGGCTCACGAGGACTTGTGCGAAGCCTGGAAGCGCGGGGCGCAAGCGTGTTGACGCCGCCGGAATTTTTCTTAGAGTTCATTCAAGCTTCGGTTTCGAGGGGCGCCGCAAAGGGATAGCGGCCCCTGACTACACAGACCCCGTCCCGGCCTTTCACGGTTCGGACATAAGGGTTTGGCGTCCGCTACCGAGGCGAACCTATCCCTGTCGCAAACAGTCAGATCACGGCGTGATCCTGCGGATTTTCCGCATGATGACGGCTGTAAGATCTGTCGGAGGAATCCATGAGAGCGGTACATCTTCTCGCACTCGGCGCCGGCATGGTCGCTTCGACCACGGCGTTCGCCAACGAAGACGTCCTGAAGCGCACGGCNGGAGGAATCCATGAGAGCGGTACATCTTCTCGCACTCGGCGCCGGCATGGTCGCTTCGACCACGGCGTTCGCCAACGAAGACGTCCTGAAGCGCACGGCCAACCCGGCCGAGCAGGTCCTTCAGACCGTCGACTACGCCAACACGCGCTATTCGAAGCTCGACCAGATCAACGCCAGCAACGTCAAGCAGCTCCAGGTTGCCTGGACCTTCTCGACCGGCGTGCTGCGCGGCCACGAGGGCTCCCCGCTCGTCGTCGGCAACATGATGTACGTCCACACCCCCTTCCCGAACATCGTCTACGCCCTCGACCTCGACAAGGACGGCGTGATCGTCTGGAAGTACGAGCCCAAGCAGGACCCGTCGGTCATCCCGGTGATGTGCTGTGACACGGTCAACCGTGGTCTCGCCTACGCCGATGGCGCCATCATCCTGCACCAGGCCGACACCACGGTCGTTTCGCTCGACGCCAAGTCCGGCAAGGTGAACTGGTCCGTCGTCAACGGCGACCCCAAGAAGGGTGAGACCAACACCGCCACCGTTCTGCCGGTGAAGGACAAGATCATCGTCGGCATCTCCGGCGGCGAGTTCGGCGTGCAGTGCCACGTCACCGCCTACGACGCCAAGTCGGGCAAGAAGGTGTGGCGCGGCTACTCCGTCGGCACCGACGCCGACATGATCATGGATGGCGAGAAGACCACGTCGCTCGGCAAGCCGGTCGGCAAGGACTCCTCGCTGAAGACCTGGGAAGGCGATCAGTGGAAGACCGGCGGCGGCTGCACCTGGGGCTGGTTCTCCTACGATCCCAAGCTCGACCTGATGTACTACGGCTCGGGCAACCCCTCGACCTGGAACCCCAAGCAGCGTCCGGGCGACAACAAGTGGTCCATGACCATCTGGGCGCGTAACCCCGACACGGGCGCCGCCAAGTGGGTCTACCAGATGACCCCGCACGACGAGTGGGACTACGACGGCATCAACGAGATGATCCTCACGGATCAGAAGGTTGACGGCAAGGAGCGTCCGCTCCTGACCCACTTCGACCGTAACGGCTTCGGCTACACCCTCGATCGCGCCACCGGCGAGCTCCTGGTCGCCGAGAAGTTCGATCCGGTCGTGAACTGGGCCTCGAAGGTCGACATGGACAAGGGCTCCAAGACCTACGGTCGCCCGCTCGTCCAGGCCAAGTACTCCACCGAGCAGAACGGTGAAGATACCAACTCCAAGGGTATCTGCCCCGCCGCTCTCGGCACCAAGGACCAGCAGCCTGCGGCCTACTCGCCGAAGACCAACCTGTTCTACGTGCCCACCAACCACGTCTGCATGGACTACGAGCCGTTCCGGGTCTCCTACACCCCGGGTCAGCCCTAYGTCGGCGCGACGCTGGCCATGTACCCGGCCCCCAACAGCCACGGCGGCATGGGTAACTTCATCGCCTGGGACGGTGTGAACGGTAAGATCAAGTGGTCGAACCAGGAGCAGTTCTCGGTGTGGTCGGGCGCTCTCGCCACTGCCGGTGACGTGGTGTTCTACGGCACCCTGGAAGGCTACCTGAAGGCTGTCGACTCCAAGACGGGTAAGGAACTCTACAAGTTCAAGACCCCGTCGGGCATCATCGGCAACGTGATGACCTACAGCCACAAGGGCAAGCAGTTCGTCGGCATCCTGTCGGGTGTCGGTGGCTGGGCTGGCATCGGCCTCGCGGCCGGCCTGACCGACCCGAACGCCGGTCTCGGCGCGGTGGGTGGCTACGCCGCTCTGTCGAACTACACCAACCTTGGTGGTCAGCTGACCGTCTTCTCGCTGCCGAACTAATCGGTCGCACGTTACGGTAAGGCCAGGGGTGCCGGCGCGGGTTTCCGCGCCGGCA
>NZ_LMNU01000004.1 GCF_001423085.1 Methylobacterium sp. Leaf125
GCGACCCTCGCCTCGGCCCAAGCCTTCCTCTACGCCGCTGCCGTCATGATCCTCGTTCGACGGCTAGGACGCGCCTCATGACTTATCGGACGGACTCTAAGGACGAGAACCCATGACCAAATCTTTTCTTGCCCTCGGGCTCCTTGCAGCCCTCGCGGTGCCGGCCAACGCCCAAGAAGGCTCGCCGGCGGGCAAGCCGAAGCTGCTCCTGTACGGCAACTATTGCGGCCCAGGGAACAACGCTCCCGCCGCACCGGTCGACGCGCTGGATGCCGCGTGCGCCCGCCACGATGCCTGCACGCCCGACGACGGCCTGCCGTCGAAGGCGTGCAACATGCGCCTGCAGGCGGATGCCGAGCGCGTCGCTTCCGACCCGCGCCAGCCCGAGGATTTGCGCATGATGGCGGGACTGGTCGCCTCCGGCGCGGCGATGATGCCGTCCACGTCGGTCGCGCGCGTCGGCTCCCCTGTCTCACACGCGCTGCTCGCCTCGCATCGCCCGGCTCCCGCCTCCGTCGTAACCGACGGGGAGTGATGTTGAGGAGGGCCCCACGACGTCGTTTGAACGCGTACGGGCGCGCCAGCCCATGGCCACAAGCGCGTCCGTATGCGCGCCGCGCCATCCAGGAGGCGCTCGAAGGCGGCTTCACCGCGGAGGAACTCGACGGCGTCCTCGGCGAACTCGACCCGACCGAACTGGTCCCGCCCTACCGTGATGAGGACGTCCCCGGATATGCTCGTCGGGCCGCCGGCGAGATCATGGTCCGCTATCTCCGCTCCTGAGCGCCTTTCCGGTATCCGCGCCCCATGCTGTGCGGTCCGGGCCCTAGAACGTATCTTTTCACTCAGCGCTTCCCGGCGGAGGGAGGAGCCGCCCGGGGAGCAAGGCGGCCTCTCCGCACTGTGCCGGCGGGTCTTTCCCACGGACCGGCTAATCTCGCTTCCGGCACGCCGCCATGAAGAACTCGATGGAGCGTCTCAGCGTTTCCCGCTTCACGTGGGATAGGCCCGGACGGTCCAGGCCGAGCTCCGCCTTGTCGATGAAACCGCGAATGGCGATGCTGAGGAACATGTCGCCGGCGTGCCTGACGTCGTCGACCGCGATCT
This sequence comes from Methylobacterium sp. Leaf125, assembly GCF_001423085.1. Taxonomy (GTDB): domain Bacteria; phylum Pseudomonadota; class Alphaproteobacteria; order Rhizobiales; family Beijerinckiaceae; genus Methylobacterium. The sequence continues at coordinate 1,108 of NZ_LMNU01000004.1, forward strand.
CGCCTGAGGCGTTTCCTTCCTCAAGGCATCGCTCGATCAGCGGGGCGACGCGGGCGACCCCGAAATCGTGCAGCAGCCGAGCGAACTCCGGGAAGCGCGCGGCCTCGGCGACAATAATACGGCGAACGGCGATGGTGTCGACGGTGAGGGCGACCTCCAGCACCGCGAGTGCGATACGGTGGAGCCGCTCCGCCACGGGGCCGGCCTGCGAAGCCGCAAGCTCGATGGCCGGGACGTTTTCCTCGATGAAGCGGACGATGACGGCCTCGAAGAGATCCGCCTTGGAGGTAAAGCGCCCGTAGATGGTCTTCTTGGAGATGCCCGCCGACCCGGCGATGGCATCGATGCTCGTCGCCTCAAAACCCTCCTTCAGGAAGACGGGCTTCGCCGCCGCGAGGATGCGCAGCGTGGCCTCGCCCTCGGAGCCGCGTGGAGGGCGACCGAGGCGGCTCGGCACCCGCGGCGTCACGTCCTTGGCATTCACGACGACCTCACCGGCTCACGGAAACGTGCGCAGAACATTTAGCACGGGACGATAGGTCAAGCATAGCTCTCATGCTTTCACCCTGTGCAAGGCGGGCCGCTGCCGTCCCACGCCGAGTTGCGATCGGGAAACAAACTCTATAGGGAACGATTCAGTTTCTTTAATTGGGTCGATTTCTGATGGCGCGCGCGGATGAGGACGAAGGCCGGGCGCCCCCGGATGGGACCGAACGCTCCGATGCTGGTGGCCCCAAGGAGGGACGCCCGGGAGAGTCCAGCCAATCCGAAGAGAAGAAGCCTTCCGCGCTGAAGAAGCCCTGGGTGAAGGTTCTCCTCGCCGTCCTCCTCGTTGCAGTCCTCGTCGGGGGCGGCATCTGGGGTTTCCGATATTGGACCGTCGGACGCTTCATCCAGGAGACCAACGACGCCTACGTGCAGGCGGATCAGGTCGCGATCTCGCCCCAGGTCTCCGGATACGTCGCGACGGTGCCGGTCGCCGCCAACCAGATCGTGACCGCCGGGCAAATCCTCGCGACGGTGGACGACGGGCAGTACCGCGCCAAGCTCGCCCAGCAGCAGGCGCAGGTCGACGCCCGGCAGGCCGACGTCGCACGAGCCGAGGCCGACCTCGTCCGCCAGCAGGCGCAGATCGACCAGGCCAAGGCCCAGGTCGCGGCCTCGCAGGTCACCGCCAAGTTCTCGGCCGAGCAGGTCCGGCGCTACAAGCCGCTGGCTGCGTCCGGTGCCGACACGGTGGAGAAGCTCGACCAGTACAAGAGCCAGGCCGAGCAGAACCAGGCCCAAGTCGACGTCAACGAGGCTCAGGTCCAGTCCGCGCAGAAGCAGGTCGCCTCCCTCAAGGCCGCCGTCGCGCAGGCTAAGGCCGCTGTCGAGCAGGCCCGGGCGGGTGTGACCGCGGCACAGCTCGACCTCGACCACGCGGTCGTCAAGAGCCCCATCGCAGGACGGGTCGGTGATCTCACCGCTCGCATCGGGCAGTATGTCCAGGGCAGCACCCGGTTGATGGCGGTGGTCCCGGTCGAGGACCTCTACATCGAGGCGAACTTCAAGGAGACCCAGATCGGGCTGATGCGGGTCGGCCAGCCCGTCACCATCGCGGTCGACGCGCTTTCCAGCCACGACCTCAAGGGGCGCGTCGCCAGCTTCTCCCCGGGTACGGGCGCGCAGTTCGCCCTGATCCCGCCCGAGAACGCCACCGGCAACTTCACCAAGATCGTCCAACGCGTTCCGGTCCGCATCCGCTTCAAGGCCGGCGGCGAGGCACGCAAGGTTCTGATCCCCGGCCTGTCCGTCGTCGTCTCCGTGGACACCCGCGGGGCGCGCGACGACCAAGGGGAGGAGGACGAGGAGACCGACGAGCCGAAGGTCTCCGAGGCCGGGGCCGGGACCCAGCCCGCCCAGCGGACCCGCAGCGCGAAGGCCCGGCCGTGAACGCCGAGAACCCACTCGCGCGCAAGCCGCAACGCGGCGAGAAGGCGGACGCAGCCGCATGGCTCGCCGTCGCCGCCGGCACCATCGGCGCGCTGATGGCGACGCTCGACACCTCCATCGTCAACGCGGCGCTGCCGACCATCCAGGGCGAGATCGGTGCCTCCGGCTCGGAGGGCACCTGGATCTCGACCGCCTATCTCGTGGCCGAGATCATCATGATCCCGCTGTCCGGGTGGCTGGAGAAGGTCTTCGGGCTGCGCAGCTTCCTTCTGGTCATGACGGTCCTGTTCGTCAGCTTCTCGATGCTGTGCGGCGTCTCGGGCAGCCTCGGCACGATGATCGTCGGGCGCGTCGGGCAGGGCTTCACCGGCGGCGCCATGATCCCGACGGCGCTGAGCATCGTCTCGACGCGGCTGCCGCCGGCGCAGCGTCCGGTCGGCGTCGCCCTGTTCGGGCTGACGGCCGTCCTCGGCCCCGTGCTCGGTCCCCTGGTCGGCGGCTGGCTCACCGAGAACGTGAGCTGGCACTACTCGTTCTTCCTCAACCTGCCCATCGGCATCGGCCTCGTCGTGCTCCTGCTCGTCGGCCTGCCGCACAAGCCGGCGCAGATCGAGCGCATCCGGCAGGGGGATTGGCTCGGGATCGTCGGGCTCGCGGTCGGGCTCGGCTGCCTGACCATCGTGCTGGAGGAGGGTCAGCGCGAGCAGTGGTTCGAGTCCTCCTTCATCGTCTGGTTCAGCGTCCTCGCCGCCTTCGGCTTCGTGTTGATCGTCCTCGGGCAGGTGACGGCGCGCGAGCCCGTCATCGACATGAGCATCCTGTTCACGCGCAGCTTCGGTAGCGTCTTCCTGATGAGCTTCGCCATTGGCGGGGCGCTCTACGGCATCCTCTACATCATCCCGCAGTTTCTCAGTCAGGTGCCGCGCTACAACTCGGAGCAGTCGGGCTACGTCGTCCTGATCTCGGGCATCCCGACCCTGGCGCTGATGCCGTTCTTCCCCATGCTGGTGCGGCTCCTCGACATCCGGGTGGCCATCGGGTTCGGCATCCTGTGCTACGCCACCAGTTGCTTCATGGAGTCGGGCCTCACCACCGAGGACGCAGGCCCGCAGTTCGTCACCTCGCAATTGCTGCGCGGCGTGGGCCAAGCCTTCTCCCTGCTGTTCCTGAACCAGGCCGCGGCCACCGCGGTGTCACGGGACAAGGCCGAGGACGCCTCCGGCCTGTTCAACGGCGCGCGCAACCTCGGCGGCTCCTTCGGCCTCGCCCTGATCTCGACCCTGCAGCAGCGTCGCGACGACTTCCACAACGCCCGCCTGGAGGAGTCCGTGCGCGCGAACTCGGTGATCGTCCAGGACCGCATCGACGCCATGGTCGGCTCCGGTGGCCCCGAGGCCATGCGGCTGGCGCTCAGCGGGGTGAAGCGGATGATCTCGGCGCAGGCGACCGTGATGAGCTTCTCGGACCTGTACTTCGTCTTCGGCTGGATCCTGCTCGCGGTCCTGCCGCTCGTCCTGTTCCTGCGCCCGCCGCCGAAGGGCGGCCCGGTGGCGACGCACTGAGGCCGCGCGATGTTTCCCCTGAACTTCCGTCCCGGCCTTGCCCTGGCGGTCGCCGGACTCCTCGGCGGCTGCGTGGTCGGCCCCGACTACGCCGGACCGCCGGTCGCCGCGCCGCGCGCCGAGACCGGTGCCCCGTTCGTCCGCGCCACCTCCACGCGCATGGTCCCGGTCGACCCGCCGGCCCGGTGGTGGACGTCGTTGCGCGACCCCATCCTCTCCGACCTCGTCGAGGAGGCGCTGGCGACCAACACGAACGTGCAGGTCGCCTCCGCCCGGCTGCGCCAGTCACGCGCCGTGCTGGGCCAGCGTACGGCCGACCTGGCGCCCAGCATCTCCACCAACACGGTGGCGTTGAACAACCAGGTTCCCGTCAAGGACTTCGTCGGCGGCGGCCTCGGCGGCCTTGCCGGGGGCGCCGGGGGCGCCGGGGGCGCCATTCCGAAATCGATGAATTTCGACCTCTACAACGCGAGCTTCGACGCCACCTGGGAAATCGACATCTTCGGCGGCAAGCAGCGGGCCATCGAGCAGGCGGCCGCGCAGGGCGAGGCCGCGGAGGCCGCGGTAGCGGACGCCCAGGTCCAGGTCGCCGCTGAGGTCGCGCAGGCCTACGTCACGCTCCGTGGCGCCCAGCGTCGCCTCGCCCTGACCCTGCGCGCCGCCTCCCTCCAGCGCGAGGCCGTGGGCCTCAGCCAGCAGCGGCTTGCCGGCGGCGCAGCATCGTCCCTCGACGTGGAACGCCTGCGCACGCAGTTCGAGACCACGGCCTCCCAGGCGCCGGCCTTCCAGGCCCAGGTCGACCAATCCCTGAACCAGATCGCCGTCCTCGTGTCCCGCGAGCCGGGAGCCGTCGACGCCCTCCTGAAGCCGGCCCGGTCGGTGCCGATGCCGCCGTCCACCTTGGCCGTCGGCGACCCGGCAGGCATGCTGCGTCGGCGTCCCGACATCCGCCGGGCCGAGCGGCAGGTCGCGGCCGCCAACGCCCAGATTGGCCAGGCGGTCGCCAAGCTCTTTCCGAAGGTGAACCTCATCGGGAACGCCGGCTGGGTCTCGCCGAACATCGGCTCCATCGGCTCGCTCGCCGCCTCGACCTACAACCTCGGGCCGACCCTGTCTTGGAGCATCCTCGACTTCGGACGGACGCTCGCGCAGATCCGGCAATCCGAGGCGGGGACCGACGAGGCCCTGGCGCAGTACGAGCAGACCGTGCTCCAGGCGATGCAGGACGCCGAAACTGCATTGTCGCGCTACGGCAACCAGCGCGCCACCGTCGCCCGCCTTGCCCGGGCAAGCGCCTCGGCCGGCAAGGCCTCGATGCTGACGGACCAGCGCAACACGGCCGGCACGATCAGCACCATCGACGTGCTCGACGTCGAGCGCCAGCGCCTGCAGGCCGAGCAGAGCCTCGCCCAGGCGCAGGCCGAGTACACCAACGACTACGTCGCACTGCAGAAGAGCCTCGGCCTCGGCTGGGGCTTGCCCACCGAGCGCGTCGCCCTCGTCCAACGCTGATCCTTCCTGCCGACCCGGAGATGCACATGACTGGGAACAAGACGGACGACCCGGTGCTCGCCTGCTCGGCGGCGGTCGTTCGCTCCTACGTCGCGAACAATAGCCTGCCGGCCTGCGAGCTCGCGGACCTGCTCAGGCTCGTCCATGGCAGCCTGCGCTCGCTCTGCCACAGCCTCCCGCCCGGCCCGGTCGAGGTCGATCCGCGCTGGTGCTCGCCCAAGGCGGTCCGAGCGTCGGTTCGACCGGATGGCATCGTCAGCTTCATCGACGGCAAGACCTACCAGGTGCTGAAGCGCCATCTCAGGGTCCACGGGCTCGATCCGGACGCATACCGCGAACGGTTCGGACTGCCCGACAACTACCCCATGGTCGCCCCTGGCTTCAGTCAGCGGCGGTCCAGGTTCGCGAAGGACATCGGGCTCGGAACACGGCGACCTGGCTCGACTGAGCACGCTCCAGCCGGCGGAGCCCCGTCCCCGTCCTCCCCGGGCCTTCGACCTGCCTGACCCATCCTTTCTCGGATCGCGCGCATGCCCCCAGCGCGCGGTGCGACGGCCGGTTCGACCTTCCCGATCGTCATCGAACCGGCCGTTTGCCTATCCCCCGGGGTTTCCGTCCCCCCTCCCAAGCGCACCATAGGATGAACCCCGATGAAGTCGTCGAAGCGGTCGCCCACGCCGACTCAAGTGCTCATGCTGACGGCGACGCTGACTTTGGGCGCCTGTGCCTCGGTGCCGCGCCAGGCCTACACCGCCGCTGAGGCGCAAATCGCGGAAGTCACGGGCATCCCGAATGCCCGAGCCTTCGCGGATGCGCCGATGGCGACCCTGAGTACCATGATGGCGGCGCCCGGCGCGCAAGGCCGACCGTTCGCCTACCTTGCGCTGTCGGGCGGCGGTGGCGACGGGGCTTACGGCGCGGGCGTGCTAAGGGGCTGGTCGGAGAGCGGGACCCGGCCCGAGTTCAGCCTCGTCTCGGGCGTCTCCACCGGCGCTCTGACCGCGCCCTTCGCCTTCCTGGGATCGGCCTACGACCCGGTACTGGACGAAATCTACACCAGCGGCGTCGCCGGCACCTTGGTCAAGGACCCGAGCCTCGTGAATGTCGTGTTCGGGTCCGGGTTGTTCGGCGACGGGCGCCTGCGCGATCTCGTCGGGCGCTACGTCACGCCGGACCTGCTCGCGGCGGTCGCGGCCGAGTACGCCAAGGGCCGCAGGCTGCTCGTCGTCACGACGAATTTGGATTCGAAGCGCGCCATGATCTGGAACATGGGCGCCATCGCCGCGAGTGGTGCCCCGAACGCTCCGGCGCTCTTCAGGGACGTCCTCACGGCCTCGGCCAGCATACCGGCAGTCTTCCCGGCGCAACTCCTCGACGTCGAGGCAGCGGGGCACGGCTTCCAGGAGCTTCACGTCGACGGTTCGGTAGTCACGCCCGTGTTCACGGTCCCGCAAGCCGTCATCGCGAACGGCCGTGGCCGCTCGGTCGCCCCGTCGAAGGCCGACATCTACGTGCTGATGAATGGGCGGATCGAGCCCGACTTCGAGCTGGTTCGCAACGACACCCTGTCCATCGTCGAGCAGACGGTGGCGACCGGCAGTCAGGCGCGCAGCCGCGCGAGCCTCGCCGCGACCTACGCCTTCGCCCGGGCGAACCGGATCGGATTCCACCTCACGTACATCGACGAAGCGGCGCCGCGTACGACCACCGCGAAGGGCTTCGACACCGCCTACATGCGCAGCCTCTACCAGATCGGTTACGAGAAGGCCCGCTCGGGCACCGCGTGGCAGGGCACGGTCCCGGTCGCACCAGTCGTTGCGAAGACGCTCGCGTCTCGATGACGAGGGCCGGAGGCACAAGGGGGGCTAGGACCCTGCTCGGGGTGATGTCGGCATTGCTTTTCGTGGGCTCCCTGGTTGGCTGCGCCGCCATCGACGAGCGGGTGGCGCAGGCGGCCAAGGTCGATCTGGTCGGCATGTCCGCGCTTGACGTCCAGACGTGCCTCGGCCTGCCCGACCAGCGACTGGTCATGGGCAGGACCACGCTGCTGACCTACTTTGCGAACGCGACCCGGACGTTTGGGATGTCGGCCGGATTGGTCAGCCTGTCGTTCAATGGATACTGCCACGCCACCGTCCGGATCGCGGGGGACCGGGTCACCGGCGTCACGTTCAGCGGCGACACGTCGTCGTTGATGAGCCACGACGCCGCGTGCGCGCCCATCGTCAAGAGCTGCCTGCGACGGCCGCCCGAGTAGCGGCTGTACGGCGACTGCATCGACGAGGCTTCCTGATAAATGGCGGCGTCACTGCCGCGTACTGGTTCGGAGAGCTCGCGCCCGAACGCCGCGCCGAGGATGCCCCGGCGTCCTGAGGATCAGTTTGAACTTGGCGATAGGAACCGACATGCCCACGACGACAGCCAGCGACTACTCCGAGCGCGATGCCACCATCGCGATCAACACCTACACGACGGTGCTGCGCCGCCCCCGGGTTCCGCATGAGCTCTTCGCGACCTATTGGCGGGACGTTCACGGCCCTCTGTGCTCGCGCATCCCCGGTCTCGGCTGGTACGTGCAGAGGCACCTCGACCGCGAACGGGACGCGCATCTGTGGCCGGTGGTCGAGGGCATCGGGCCATTTCCGGACTACGAGTTGGACGGGGGCGTCGAGATCGGGTTCATCTCCGCCGCTGATCAGGCAGCCTTTGAGGAGGCCCGGTCGCGTATGCGCTCCCGCATGGGTCGACGACGTTGGTGGACCGCGTGGCCGAGGCGTCCCCCAACGGGGACGACGGCCTCGACCGGATCGAGCTCCACCTCGGCGCCTCGCACGGGAACGCGTCGAAGTTCGGCGAGCGCATCGCGGGACTGGCTCGCGCTCTCGCGGCAGAGGCCCCGGTCCTCAAGGTGCGGCTCCACCTGCCGGACCCCTACGACAACGCCAAGCCTGCTCCGCCCGCGCCAGACGTGGACCATGCGGTCCCGGACGAACGTCGGCTGATCGCGGTCCTGGAACTGGCGTTCCGTTCGCCGCTCGTGCGTCGGACGTTCTACGCGTCCGACGCCTTCAAAGCCGCGACCGTGGGGCTGGCCGACCATGTCGCCTACGCCTCGGCGTTCGCGGTCAGCGGTGTCTACACCTACGTCCGCGACGGGGAGCTGACGCTGGCGGGCCTGCGCGGCAGCCGGCCGGCCCAGCTCATCGAGCGGATCGGCGCGGTCAACCAGGCCGGCGCGGACGTGCGGCACCTGATCCGCACCGGAAAGCCGTCCGCCTGCTAAGATCGCGCCGGCCTGGGCGGGAAATGAGGTGTTCGTACCTGACGGTCCGTGCGCCTTTGAGGAAGCGTCGACTTTTGGCGCCTAGGCGGAAAGCCTCAGGATCACCGCAGCCGAACCGGCGATGTGGGCCAGGGTGATCAGGATCGACCCGGTATGAAGCACGCCGAAGCGTCGGCGATTGCCCATGTCGGTCGCCTCGTTGATGGCCGGCATGAGGATCTGGCGCGCCAGGAGGGCCGTGGCAGCGATGAGCCCGAGAATGAGGGCGGAGGTCCCATCGACATTGGCTGTCAGCGCCGCGCCGGCGAGGGCGCATCCTATGACGAAGACGTAGAAGTACGGGAAGGCGCGGCGCAGGAGCGGGCCTGCCGCGTCGGCGGGGAGGGCGCTGAACAGGAACGAGGCGAAGCCGAACGAGTACAGGATCATCCCGCCGAACAGGAGGGCGGTCAGGAGGATAGCCGCTTGTGAGAGCATTGTTCCAGTCCTCGTTCACTCGGATCGCCCTTGCGGGCGGCGCTCGTTTGCATCTCGACTTTAATCCGTGGCGACCAGGCTGCTTTTGGCCGCATCGTCCTACCCCCACTCGCCGACCGGATCCTTCCTAGGTTGAGTGAGCGGCTCAGGTTCTGCGGCGTGGCCAACCGGTCACGGGCGAGCGTCCACTGTCGCACCTGGAGATCCATACCGATGCGTAATCTTATTCTCGGCGCCGCCGTCGCGCTCGTCATCCCCACTGTTTCCGCCCGCGCCCAGGATGCGGCTGCTGGCGAGAAGGCATTCACGGCCTGCAAGGCCTGCCATGCCTTCGGCAAGAACGGCGTCGGCCCGAACCTGACCGGCGTCGTCGGACGTAAGGCCGCGTCGGTGGAGGGCTACAACTATTCGACGGCACTCAAGGAGTCGGGCATCACGTGGGACGAGGCCAATCTGAAGGAATGGCTGACCGGGCCTGCGGCCAATAAGGTGAAGGGCACCAAGATGGTCTATCAAGGTCTCAAGGACGACAAGAAGGTCGCCGACGTCATCGCCTATCTCGCGACCATGAAGTAGGCGCTGCCGAAGCCGGGGACGCCAGGGTAGGCGTTTCCGGCCGGTGGGAGCGCCTCCGTCCCGCCTTGGCCTCCGGCACGTAAGTAAGGGCCGGGCGACCAGCGCATGGCCGCCCGGAATGGATCAGCTATCGGCCTTGGCGCCGCTGAGGGTGAAGTCGAGATAGGTCTTGGTGACCGGCTCGATCAGGCCCGCGATCTCCTCGGCAACCTTCGCCTCATCCTCGGCGGCGCTGTGGAAGGCCGAGGCGTGATCGGCCTTGCCGGCCCGCTCCGCAATGACGGCCAGGGAACGGTAGGCGGCGACCTGATCGTACTGGTAGGCGTAGCCCGCGTAGAGGTTCTTGAGGGTCTCGTCCTGAGCGATGGCATGGACCGCCGCCCCGATGGAGCCGGCAACGCTGGTGACCGTCTCCTTCAGCGTCGAGGCGCTCTCGCCCACGTCGGCCAGGGCCTTGTCCAGGCGCCCGATCTGCGCCTTCGTGGTCTCGACGTGACGACTCAGGACCGCGGCGTAGTCGGGATAGCGCTCCAATCCGGAAAGCTGGCGCTCCATCTGTTCGAGGCCCTGCTTCTCCAGGGCGCGCGTATTCCGAAGTGCTCCCGCGTAGATCGTGCCGATATCCGTGCTGGCCATGTAGTCGTTGCTCCGCTGTCATAGGGTTCGGCGGCCAACGTGACGCGACTACCTGCGTTCCAGATGCATCCTGCGGCGGAAGCGCCCCGCCAAGCCTTATGGGTGCCGGGGTGAAGGACTCGCGTATCGGGTAACGTCCTGCGCTACTCATCGACCGGGATGCGTGGCCGGGCGCATCCGCATGGAGACCGGTTCTTCACGCCCAGGCGTTATGATGCCGCGAACGGTGCCGGGGTAGGGATCATGGTGAGTAGGGTCGAGGTCTACGAAGTCGCCAACCGGTTGCGAGGCCTGCGGGGCACGGAGGCCGTCAGGGTTTCGGTGCGGCGCGTCCGGGACAACTTGAAGCGTACACAAGCCGGTCGGATAGGCGCTGGATGGTGGCCAGTACAACTTGCTAGCTGATCCCTGAGGTCGCCGAGGTAACCCCGTGCCCGGAAAGACGGAATCTGGAAACGAGATCGAGGACGCCGGCAGCAGCGATCCTGACGCCAGCTCTGCGCCGAAGCCATTCCCCCTCTCCGCGCTCGATCCTTTTCGCAGCAATCTTCGCCAGTCATGCGACGCGAACTAGGGTCCTGCGGAGCGAACGAGCTCCAGGAAATTGCGGATCAAAGGCCCCGCCTTCTCTCTCGCCCACAGGGCATAGACGTCGGCGTGAATCGGCTTCCCCCCGATCGGTTTGTAGACGACGTCCGCGTGCGCCAAGCGGGCAACGAATTCCGGAATGATGGCGATCCCGAGCCCCGTCGCGACGAGGCTCGTCAACGACGCGGCTTCGACGACCTGATGCGTGATGTCCGGCGTGAACCCCGCTTCGATGCAGCACTCCCAGAGATACTTCGCGAACAGCGAATCCGAGAGCCGCAGGAATACGAAGCGCTCGCGGTTCAGATCGGCGAGGTCGATGGCTGCCATCCCGGCGAGGCGGTAGCCTTTGGGCAGGACGAGGGTGACGGTCTCACACCAGGCCCGCTCGCTGGCAAGGTCGAGGTCCTGGGGCGGGCTGCGCAGGAAACTGATGTCGGTCTGTCCGGCCCTCAGCATCGCGATCTGGCGGTCCGGCGACATTTCGTGGATCCGCAGCGCGACGTCGGGATAGGTGACCGAGAAGTCGCGAATGGCGCGCCCGAGGGGGCCGGCCAGCATTGACCCTGTCAGGCCGACATTGACGATGCCGGCCGCACCGGCACCGATGGCACGGGCGCGCCCGATGGCTTCGCCGGACTTCTCCAGGATGTCGAGCGCCTGCACGAGGAAGTCGGCGCCCGCCCGCGTCAACGTCACGCGACGGGTCGTCCGTTCGAACAGCGCGGTGCCGACCTCTGCCTCAAGATCACGGATCTGCTGGCTCAAGGGCGGCTGGGCGACACCGAGGCTCGCGGCGGCGGCGGTGAAGCTGAGATGCCGGGCGACGGCCACGAAGTAGCGAAGGTGCCGGAGTTCCATACCCCTTCTTATATTAGAAAGATATCAATCGAGACAGATGAAATATTTGACGTCTAGATTGCCCGGCAACATGCTGCCGCAGCGGCAGGCATGCCCGGGCCGACATACGGCAGAATTCCCGTCCGGCGCCTGCCGGGCGAACGACACCGTGTTGAACCGGAGTGTCGGACCATGGAACGACCGGACGCGGTACGGGGGGTATGATGAAGCGGTTCTTCGCATCGTTGTTCGGGCAGGTTGTCGCGGCCCTGGCGCTGGGCATCGTCCTGGGCATGGTCTGGCCGAATGTTGCGATCGCGCTGAAGCCGCTCGGCGATGGATTCATCAAGCTGATCAAGATGGCGATCGCACCGCTCGTCTTCGGCGTCGTCGTTCACGGCATCGTCGGCGCCGGCGATCTGCGGAAGGTTGGCCGCGTCGGACTCAAATCCCTGATCTACTTCGAGGCCGTGACGACCCTCGCCCTGGTTCTCGGCCTCGTCCTCGCCTACGCGTTCGCACCCGGGCACGGCATGAACGTCGATGTGGCGACCTTGGACGCGAAATCGATCGCCGGCTACACCGACCGCGTCGGTCAGGTCACCGGAACCGTCGACTTCCTGATGAAGCTCATCCCGACCACGCTGGTCGATGCCTTCGCCAAGGGCGATATCCTGCAGGTTCTCATCATCGCGATCCTGTTCGGATCCGGTCTGTCCCTCCTGGGCGATCGTGGGAAACCGCTGGCCGACAGCCTGGAGCGCATCACCGAGGTTCTGTTCAAGATCATCGGCTTCATCGTCAGACTCGCCCCACTCGGCGTGCTCGGTGCCGTTGCCTTCACGGTGGGCAAGTACGGCGTCGGCTCCCTGAAGCAGCTCGGCATGCTGGTGGTGCTGTTCTACGCAGGCGTGGCGTTCTTCGTGTTCGTGGTGCTCGGCGGCATCCTGCGCCTGGCCGGCTTCAGCATCCTCAAGCTCCTCGCCTACCTGCGCGAAGAACTCACCGTGGTGGCCGGCACCGCCTCCTCGGACTGCGTGCTGCCGCAGGTGATGCGCAAGCTGGAGCGCCTCGGCATCAAGGATTCGACCGTCGGCCTCGTGATCCCAACCGGATACTCGTTCAACCTCGATGCCTTCTCGCTCTACCTGACCCTGGCCACCGTCTTCATCGCCCAAGCCACGAATACGGATCTCTCCTTCGGTCACCTGATGCTGATCCTCGGCATCGCGCTGCTTACCTCGAAGGGCGCGCACGGGGTGCCTGGCTCGGCCATCGTCGTGCTGGCCGCCACCCTGTCGGCGGTCCCGGAAATTCCCGTCATCGGACTGGTGCTCGTGCTGTCGATCGACTGGTTCGTCGGCATCGCCCGCGCCCTCGGCAACCTGATCGGCAACTGCGTGGCGACCGTGGTGATCGCCGCGTGGGAAGGCGACATCGACCGGGCGCAGGCGCAGCGTGTCCTCGACGGACACGTCACGACAGACACGGCCGCGATCCTCGACGCGCCCGTCGCGGCGCCGCATTCGACCTGACGGCGATCCCAAGACACCCGCCCAGTGCGGTCAGCCCCCTGCAGTCGTCCGGCCGTCCAGCCGGTTGCGCAGTCCCAACCGGACCACCGGAGACGCCTCATGCCCCCCTCGCCCTACCACCCGCCCTGCGGCGGCCTGCCGCCCCAGACCGCGCTGATGACCGGCCGGGCCGTGTTCACCGAGGCCTACGCCGTCATCCCCCGGGGCGTGAGGCCGTGCTCTTCCTCGTCGAGGGCCAGGCCCGCCTCGTCTGCGACGGACAGGCCCACGCCCTCACCCCCGGCGCTTACGCCTACCTGCCCCCCGGCACCACCTGGAACCTGCGCAACGACGGAACCGGACCCACCCGCTTCCACTGGATCCGCAAGGCCTACGCCCGCGTACCCGGCCTCGAGCCGCCTCCCGCCTTCGTCACCCACGAGACCGCCGTCACCCCCGTGCCCATGCCCGGCACCGACGGAGCCTGGGCCACAACCCGCTTCGTCGCCCCCGACGATGTCCGCCACGACATGCACGTCAACATCGTCACCCTGCGCCCGGGCGCCTCCATCCCCTTCGAGGAGACCCACGTCATGGAGCACGGCCTCTTCATGCATTCAGCGCCGGCGCGATCAGCGCGTGGTACAGGAACNCTACTGCCCCCAGGCCTGCTACGCCGGGGGACCCGGACCCTTCCGCTACCTCCTCTACAAGGACGTCAACCGACACCCCGCGCTCGACCCCATCCGGGCCCGCCGATGAGCGGCGGAGGGCGGCGCCCTCCTGTCGCCCGACACCGTTTCCGACCGTTGCGCCCCCCCCGCGCGCAGCGCGCGCACAGGCGATCAGGACGCTCGCCCACCCAGCCCTGAGCGCCTTCTCTGCGCCCCGGGACGGCATGGCAGCTGCGGTGCCGGCAGCCGCCGAGTTTGTCGATCTCGGTCGGCGCGTCTATTGCGTCGCCCACTGGAAGCCGGTTCGGAGCTTTCCGCACCCCCGTGCGGGGAGCTCTCGCCGAGACGACGGCCGCAGGGACGTTGTCGGGCTTTCTCCCCCCTGCGCGTGAATTCGAGAACGGGCGGTCGACATCGGCGGTTGGCTACGACCGCAGCCGGTGGCATTCCAGCGCAAACCTTCCGTGAATGGATCGAAGATGGATCGAATGGATATCGGCGGCTTCGCCGTCGCCCGTGTGCTATACGACTTCGTTGCGGAGGAGGCCCTGCCCGGGACCGGCATCTCGCCCGAGGTGTTCTGGGGCGGCCTCGGCGCGATCGTCCGCGACTTGACGCCGAAGAACCGGACCCTGCTGGCCAAGCGCGACACGCTCCAGGCACAGCTCGACGCCTGGCACCGGGAGCGGGCCGGCAAGCCGTTCGATTCGGCAGCCTACAAGGCGTACCTGAAGGACATCGGCTATCTCTTGCCCGATCCGGGACCGGTGGCGGTGCGCACGGACAACGTCGATGACGAGATCGCCCGCATCGCCGGGCCGCAGCTCGTCGTACCGGTCTCGAACGCCCGCTACGCCCTGAATGCCGCCAATGCCCGCTGGGGCTCGCTCTACGATGCCCTCTACGGCACCGACGCGATCTCGGAGGAGGGCGGCGCGATCCGCAGCGGTGGTTACAACCGCACTCGCGGCGCCCGGGTCGTGACCCGCGCCCGCAGCTACCTCGACCGCTTCGTGCCACTGGCCGGCGGCCGCCATGCCGACGTGGTCACCTATGCGGTCGAGCAGGGCGGCCTCGTCGGCAACATGAACACCGGCGAGACCGTGCCGCTCGCGCGACCGGATCTCTTCATCGGCTATCGCGGCCGGGCCAGCATGCCCGCTTCCCTGCTGCTGCGGCACCACGGGCTGCACGTCGAGGTCGTCCTCGACCGGACGCATCGGATCGGTCGCTTCGATGCGTCCGGCGTCGCCGACATCCTGCTGGAATCGGCCGTCTCGACGATCATGGATCTCGAGGATTCCGTCGCCACGGTCGATGCCGACGACAAGGTCGTCGTCTACCGAAACTGGCTCGGCCTGATGAACGGGACCTTGACGGCCTCCCTCCAGAAGGACGGCCGCACCCTGGAGCGGCGCCTCAACCCCGATCGGCACTACATCGCGCCGAACGGCGGCGAGGTGGTGGTGCCGGGCCGCTCCCTAGTGCTGGTGCGCAACGTCGGTCACCACATGGACACGGATGCGGTGCTCGACGCCGAGGGCCGCGAGATCCCCGAGGGAATGCTCGACGCCGCGGTCACCGCGATGATCGCAATCCACGATCTCAAGGGGGATTCCGGACTCCGCAACAGCCGGCGCGGTTCGGTCTACATCGTGAAGCCGAAGATGCACGGGCCCGAGGAGGTCGCTTTCGCGGTCGAGCTGTTCGGACGCGTGGAGGCCATGCTGGGTCTCGATGCGAACACCCTCAAGATGGGCATCATGGACGAGGAGCGCCGGACCACGGTCAACCTCGCTGCCTGCATCGCGGCCGCGGCGGAGCGGGTCGTGTTCATCAACACCGGCTTCCTGGACCGCACGGGCGACGAGATCCACACCGCGATGGAGGCCGGCCCGGTCATTCGCAAGAACGACATGAAGGCGACGCCCTGGATCAAGGGATACGAGGAGAACAACGTCGATGTCGGCCTCGTCTGCGGCCTGCTCGACCGGGCCCAGATCGGCAAGGGCATGTGGGCGGCGCCCGACGCCATGGCCGACATGCTGATGCAGAAGGGCGCCCACCCGAAGGCCGGCGCGAGCACCGCCTGGGTGCCGTCGCCGACCGCCGCGACCCTGCACGCGCTGCACTATCACGAGACCGACGTGCGGGCGCGTCAGGTGGAACTGGCCCGCCGGCCGCGCTCGGCCCTCGACGAGATCCTCGAGATCCCGCTCGCCCGCTCGAACTTCGCCCCCGACGACGTGGCCCAGGAGATCGACAACAACGTCCAGGGCATCCTCGGCTATGTCGTCCGCTGGATCGACCAGGGGGTGGGTTGCTCGAAGGTGCCGGACATCCACGATGTCGGGCTGATGGAGGATCGCGCGACCTTGCGGATCTCGTCGCAGCACATCGCGAACTGGCTGCATCACGGCGTCGTCAGCGAGGAGCAGGTGATGACGGCGCTCAAGCGGATGGCGAAGGTGGTCGACCGCCAGAACGCCGGCGATCCGCTCTACCGCCCCATGGCTCCCGACTACGACGGACCGGCCTTCCAGGCGGCCAGCGACCTCGTCTTCAAGGGCCGCGCGCAGCCGAACGGCTACACCGAATGGATCCTGACCGAGCGCCGTCGTGCCGCGAAGGCGGTCCGCTAGACCAGCATCGGATCCGCCCGAACCGGGCCCCTGTCCCGAACCCATGTCGGGCAGCGGGCCGGCGGACGTCCCTCGAGACGCCTGCCGGCATCGCTCCCGTCGACGACCGCCCACACGCGGGCGGCGCGAACTTTCGCGCCCTGCCGGTTCCGGACGCTGCGCCGACCTGGGCCCTGCCGGCCAGGGCCCTGCCGACCTGGGCCCTGCCGACCTGATCGTCGCGGCACGGACCCATACGAAGGTATGTCGCAGTCCGGCATCCGTATGAATGCTTGGGCCGGTACGCATCGATACGCTCTCGAGCAGTCGAGAAGACTTGCCGGAGAGTGACGATGACGGACCATGCGAAAGGTGTTGCGCTGATCACGGGCGCATCGGGCGGTATCGGTGCAATTTACGCCGAAGAACTCGCCAAGCGCGGCTATGATCTCATCCTGGTCGCTCGGAACGGGGATCGCTTGCATCAGACTGCAGACGCGCTGCGCAGCGCGTCCGGTCGAAACGTCCGGACGGTCGAGGCGGACCTGAACGACGGCTCGGACCTTCGGCGCGTCGAAGCGCTGCTGCGCAGCGACGCGACGATCACCATGCTGGTCAACAATGCCGGGTTCGGCTCGGCGGCCCCGCTGCTCCAGGCCGAGCCGGACGAGATGGAGCGCATGATCGGGGTGAACGTCACGGCCCTGACCCGTCTCGCCTACGCGGCGGCTCCGGCATTCGTCGCCCGGGGCCATGGCGCGATCATCAACATCGCCTCGACCGTCGCCCTCGCGCCCGAACTGCTCAATGGCGTCTACGGCGCCAGCAAGGCCTACGTTCTCGCCTTCACGCAGTCGCTGCAGCACGAACTGTCGTCGAAGGGCGTGCGGATCCAGGCCGTACTGCCCGGCGCGACCGCGACGGAGTTCTGGGCCGTGGCCGGTATCGGCGGCCATCAAAACCTTCCGGCCGGCATCGTCATGACGGCGGGCGATCTGGTCGCAGCCGCGCTCGCCGGCTTCGATGCCGGCGAGATCATTACGATTCCGCCCCTGGAGAACAACGACGCCTGGACCGCCCTGGATGGCGCACGCCGCGACCTGTCCACGCACCTTGCCGCCGCAACGCCGGCGAGCCGCTATCGGATGGTCCGATCCGCGGCGTAGACCCCGGAGAGGCGAGCCGGGCCGATGCCGTCAGGCCCGATCGAGCGGCAGGCACACGGAAAACCGGGCCCCCGGTTCTCCGTGGCGTGTCTGCGCTTCGATCGAGCCGCCATGGGCCGCCACGATGGTGCGGCAGATCCGCAAGCCCAGGCCGAGCCCCTCGGCGCGCGTCGTGAAGAAGCCGTCGAACAACCGGTCGATGGCTTCGTGCGCGAGGCCCGGCCCGTTGTCGACGACGTCGATCACGACCGAATCGTCTCTGCGAAACGTCTCGATCATGATTTCCGGCCTCGGCGTCCGGGCTTCCCGGTGGATCTGGATCGCGTTCATGAGCAGATTGACGAAGACCTGCTGCAGCTGGACCCGGTCCGCGAAAACCGTCGCGGACGGATCGCCGCAGACGATGCTGAACGTCACGTTGGTGCGGTTGAGGTCGTGCAGCACGAACTGCACGGATTCGGCCAGGACCTCCGCGACCGAGACCGAGACCTGCACGCTGTCGCGCTTGGCGGCCATGCGCCGGGTGCGGTCGATGATGTCGCCGGCGCGGGCGACCTGGTCGACGATGCGCTGACATTGACGCCGGAGGAGGTCACGGTCGACGGGCTCGCGATCGAGGAGGCGAAGCATCGCCCCGGCGGTCATGCCGATGGACGCGAGGGGCTGGCCGATCTCGTGCGCGATCGAGGCCGAGAGTTCGCCCAGCGTGGAGATGCGCGAGACGTGGGCGAGTTCGTCCCGCAGGGTATCGAGGGATGACTGCCGCTGCACGTCTTCGGTGATGTCGACGAAGGAGGCCAGCCACAGTCCCGACGTGGCGCCATCCGCCCGTGGAACGACGCAGAACAGCGTCTCGAAGCGTGACCCATCCAGCCGGACGCTGTGCGCCTGCTGCTGGAACGAGGTGGCGCCGGCCGCGAAGGCCCGCGCGGAGTTTACCTGGGCCGTGCAGAGCGGATCGAAGAAGCGCTGCGTGCGCTGCCCGATCATGTCCGAGCGAACCGCAGCGCCGAACATCCGCACCGCCGCCTCGTTGACGTCGAGGATGACCATGCCGCGTCGCAGTCGGTCCGCCATCACCGGATGGGCGTCGAGATATCCGGTGATCTCGGTGATCCCGGCGGCGTGGAGTTCATCGATGGCGGCGACGCGTTCGCGCGCGTCGACGACGACGAACCCGATCGTCGAGACCTTCATGCAGACGAGGTACCAGGCGTCGCTCCAATCGGCTTCGGTTGCCACGACGATCCGGTCGAACGTCGGCGCAAGACCGGGGCTCATGTCCTCGACCCTGGGGCGGGGACGCCTTGCCTGCGCCCCATCGCCGGCCGCTCGATCCACACACCGGCCGGTTTCCGTCCCCGGCTCGGCACCACCCCGGTGCTCGTCATCGGAAAACTCCGCTCTGGATCCGCAAAACGGATAGGTCCGAGGATCGGCGGCGACAAGGCTCCAACCTGCAAGTCTCCAAGCTGCAAGTCTCCCGCCTGCAAGTCTCCAATCTGGAAGTCTCCCACCTGCAAGTCTTGGCGTGTCGAAGGGCTTTGTCTTCGCGTGTCGACGGGCTTTGCCGACGGGATCGGCACATGCGGGATCGGCACATGCGCGATCGTGATGCGCGTGGTCGATGCGGACGCGTTCATGACTCCATCTCCGTGGCCGGTGGAATCGATGGCCGCCGAGGCCCCCTCGTGGCCCGAGAAGCGCGGCCGCCTCAGCCGCTGAGAGCCTGCAACTCACCCCGCACGATGCCCGCCGCGGTGCGGACGGTGAGGGCGCCGATCAGCCCCGTCGCGAACGCCAGGAGCAGCAGGGCCATTCCGTCCGCGAGCCCGGTCTGCGCGTAATCGGCATAGCGCAGGGCCGCCACGGCCGTCGCGGCAACCGGGAAGCTCACCGCCCACCACGACACCCGGAAGGGGCAGCATCGCGGCAGGTCGCGCAGCAGCCCGATCAGAATCACGAAGACGAACAATCCGACCAGAAACAGAGCTTCCGCGAAGGCATCGATCCGACCCAGCGTCGCTGCGTAGCTGGAGAAGCCGACGACGAAGGGCGCGACCAGGATCATCAGGGTCGGGCGCAAAGCCGGGGCGAGCGGCTCCTCGAAGAGGAGGCGCGTGAAGACGAGGGTGAAGAGCGGAACGGCAAAGAACAGGCCCACGCTCAGAGAGAACAGGGTCAGCGTTCCGGTCTGCGGCAGATTCAGGGAGGGCGCGGCGAGCGGAATGTCGAGGAGGCCGACGACCGGCACGATCCAGGCGGGCGTCGCATGCGTGAGCTGCTGCCGACTGCTCATCCAGCGGCTGACGATCACCACCGCGAACAGCACCATCCCGGCGGTGGCCAGGATCCAGAGGCCCTGGGCCAGGACGAGGCTGAAGCGGGCGATCACCAGCGGCAGGAGCAGCAGGCTGATCAGCATCGTGCCGAACAGGTTGCCGGCGATCGGGTGCCGGAACTCCGCCACCACGGCAGGCCAGGCCGTCACCGCCTTGAGCCCGTAAGGCCAGGGCGAGGGCGAGGAAGACCGCCAGGGCGATCCACCCGATCGCGTCCGCCACCAGGACCGGCGCACCGAACCGCCTGGCGGCGAGCTGCCACGCGGCGCTCAGGCCCGTCAGCCCCATCACGGAGCCGAACAGGGACACCGGCAGGTAGGCGAATTGCGGGCCCTTCGGGAACCACGCCCCCCGAGGGGTCCGTGCGGCAACCGTCGTCATCACGAGCACTCCCGTTCCGATGTTCGTCTCACGCTCCTGAAAGGCGCGCCTTGCCGAGGGGCAGGCTGCGCGGGCGCTGGCCGGTGAGCACCGCCACCGCGTTGACCACGGCCGGCGGAACGCCGGGCAGGCCCGGTTCGCCGATGCCCCCCATCGGCGCGCCGCTCTCCACGATGGTCACGTGCACCCGCGGCATCCGATCCCGGTCGAGGATCGGGTAGGCATCGAAGTTCCGCGCCTGCCGCTGGCCGCCTTCGTAGACGACCTGCTCCAGGAGGGCGGAGGAGAGGCCGAGAGCCGCCGCGCTCTCCACCTGTCGCTTCACGATCGCCGGATTGACCACGGCGCCCGGATCGATGGCGATCCAGAGGTCATGGACCCGCGCCTCCCCGTCCTTGAGCGACACCTCCGCGATGGTCGCGGTCTCGGAGCCGAAGGGGGAGGCCATGGAGACGCCCCTGGCCCGGCGCGTGCCGTCGGCAGCCGCGAACGGCCCACGCTTCCAGCCGCCGGCGAGATCCGTGACCGCATTCAGCAGGGTGCGCTGCCGGGGACTGTCCTTGAGCAGGGCCAGACGTAGGGCAAGGGGATCCTTGCCACCGGCCTGGGCCACCTCGTCGAGAAAGGATTCGTAGAAGAAATCGTTCATCGAGTGCCCCACCGAGCGCCAGAACGCGATGGTGACCGGATGAGGCACCTTCACGTAGGTGAGCGTCCGGTTCGGGATCGCGTAGGGCTTCTGGTCGAGGCCCTCCACCACCGACGAATCGACCGGCGACTTGAACAGCGCGCCGAACCAGCGCCCGATCGGCCCCTCGCCCACGGCCCGGATCTCCAGTGCCACGGGCATCCCGTCCGGCCCCAGGGCGGCACGAAAGCGCGCGAAGCTCAGCGGGCGCAGGGCGTCCATGCCGAACTCCTCCTCCCGCGACCACAGCACCCGCACCGGCTTGCCGGTGGCCTTCGCGAGCAGGATTGCCTGCGGGAAGGGGGTGGCCGACCCGTAGTAGAAGTGGCGCCCGAAGAAGCCGCCCAGCAGCGGCGAGTGGATCCGGACCTGATCCGGCTGCAGCCCGGCGGTCTTCGCCGCAACCTGCTGAAACAGCTCCGGCATCTGGTTCGGGAGCCAGAGATCGAGGCTGCCGTCCTCCGCAAAGCGGGCGACGGCCGAGGGTGGCTCCAGCTGGGCGTGGGCGAGGTAGGGCGCGTCGTACTCGGCCTCGACGACCTGTGCTGCGGCCTGGAAGGCGGTGGCTGCGTCGCCAACCTGCTCGGCCGGGACGCCGGGCTCGGTCGCTCCCTTCAGGGCCGCCAGCATCGACGCCGAGGAGAAGCTCGCCGAGACGGTCGCGATCCCCTCCGGCAACGGCTTGGTCCAGGTGACCTGCAGGGCTTCCGCGCCCTTGCGCGCGCGCCACCAGGTATCGGCCAGAACGGCCACCGCGCCGGGAAGCCGCTGCACCGCCTGCACGCCGGGCATGGCGCGCACCGCGGCCTCGTTGGCGATGGCCTCGGGCTCGGTGCCGAGGTGAGGGGCATGCTGTACGGCGGCATGCAGCATGCCGTCGATGCGGAGATCGATGCTGTAGGCGGCCCGGCCGGTGGACTTGTCGCGCATGTCGAGACGGGCGACGGGCTTGCCGATCCAGCGGAAATCCTTGCGATCCTTCAGGGCCACGTCGTCCCGCGGCTGCAGGGCGAGGGCGGCGGCGGCCAAGGCGCCGTAGTCGAGCGACCGTCCGGTAGCGGCGTGGATCACCCGGCCATCATCCGTCGTCAGGCTGTCCTGCGGGACGGCAAGTCGCGCCGCGGCTGCGCGGAGCAGCATCTCGCGGGCGGTGGCCCCGAGCCGCCGCATGGCCTCGAAGCTGGAGCGGGTGGAGAAGCTGCCGCCGGTCATGCGCAGACCATTGACGACGGCGTAGTCGGGACCGGGCGGAGCGCACTCGACGGTGAAGCGCGCGGGATCGAGGTCCAGCTCCTCACCGATGGTCTGGGCGAGTCCGGTGTTGATGCCCTGTCCACCCTCCACGAAGGGGCTGAGCAGGCGCACGCGGCTGTCGGGGCCGATCTCGAGGAAGGCCGCGACGCGGGTTCCGGGCTTCGGGGCGACCGCCGCCGGGCCTTCGGCGCGGGTCTGGGCGGCCGCTGGATCGAGGCGCATGCCGATGCCGAGGAACAGGGCACCGGAGGCGGCGCCCAGGAAGCCCCGGCGGGAGAGGTTGCGGATCGGCTCGCCGCGGTCGGTGCGGTGGAGGGGCGTCAGGTCGGTCATCGCTTCCTCCTCAAGCCGCGGCCTGCCGCACGGCGGCGGCGATGGCGTTGTAGGTTCCGCAGCGGCAGAGGTTGGTCATGGCGCCTGCGATGTCTGCGTCGGAGGGCTTCGGGGTCTGCTTGAGCAGGCTGGTGGCGGCCATCACCTGCCCGGACTGGCAGTATCCGCATTGCGGCACCTCGATGCCGATCCAGGCCGCCACGACCCTCGCGCCGACCGCATCCCGCTCGATCGCCTCGATGGTGGTGATCGCCTGCGCGCCGATGCTCTCGACGGGGATCTGGCAGGAGCGGATCGCCTGCCCATCGAGCAGCACCGTGCAGGCGCCGCACTGCCCGATCCCGCAGCCATACTTGGTGCCGGTCATTCCCAGGCTGTCACGCAGAACGAAGAGCAGCGGCGTGTCGGGCTCGGCCTCGACCTCGTAGGGGTGCCCGTTCACCGAGAGCTGGACCATCGTTCGACCTCTTTGAAAGCGTGGTCACAGGATCTGACGCCATCATCCGTGGCCCTGGCCGCCCCGACGGTCTCGGCGGGAGAGGGGATCGCGGTTCGCCTGCTGTCCGAACAGGCCTACAGGCCCGCGCCCTGGCTCGGAATCATACGAAGGTTAGGGGTGCTCACCCCAAGCGATGATCCCCGGGAGGCGTCGACAACCCTCGTATGGACGTCCTCTCCGAAGGGGCGAGCGCGCCCGAACCGGTCTGCGCAATCGTGCCCGGCACGACGCGCGATCCGGTGGTGACGGAGGCCGATGGGTCGACTCGATCGCCGCGGAGATGCACGCGGAGGCTCCGGATCTACCCGTCCCGGTTCGCCTCCCGATGCGCAACCGGGGCGGGGAACGGGGCCTTGGCCGAGGCAAGCTTTGGGCTCGAGACGGGAGCACCTCCCGGGGCGGGAGGTCTTGAACGGAGGCCAGCCCGATCCGCGTCAGGTTTCCGTCATCGCGTCCAGGCAGCGGATGAGGTCGTCGGCTGCGAGAGGCTTGCGCAGGAGGTCCCGGGCGCCTCCGGCGAAAGCCCGGCGCCGGACCGTCTCGTCGGTCAGCGCGGTCATCATGACGATCGGCAGGGCTGGTCGCGAGAGCCGTACGCGATCCTGTAACTCCAAGCCGCTGAGACCAGGCATGTTGATGTCAGTGAGAAGACAAAAGACCTCGCCCTCGACGCCTGAGGCAAGGAACGCCTCACCCGAACTGAACGGTCGCGTGTCATAGCCCAAGGCCTGAAGAAAGCAGGACGTCGCGTCCAAGACGGCTTCGTCATCGTCAACGACAGCGACGGCTTTCTTCTCGACCGACACGAGTCTTCCTTTCGTGGCTCCCTACCGGCGGACGATATCCGCCTCCATAAGCCCATAGATCGGACCGGGATATCATACGTTCGTGTGGTCCGGCCGCTCGCGCTCCGGCGCGACTCCCACCGGCCGAGGCACCTCGAACCGTCGGTGGAAGACCGCGCGCGGAAGGGGAGCCGGCCGAGCGATCCGGGATCGGTGCACGACGTGGTCTCGGACTGCGGCGGCCAACGCGTGCGCCGGAGCCCTCGTTCCGCGCTCGCCCGGGTCCGTTCCGAGACACGCCCATCGCGGAGACCCGGCGCTCGTACTCCCCGCCCGATCAGTTCACGCCTGCCGCCTTCAGCCATTCGGTCTTCCGCACGAGGTCGGCGACGGAGCCGGCCGCCATCTTCCGCATGACGTTGCCGCGGTGAATCTTGACGGTGATCTCGCTGATCCCCAGCGCATGGGCGATCTGCTTGTTGAGGAGCCCCTTGACCACCTGCTGCATGACCTCGGTCTCACGCGCCGTGAGGGTCCGGGCGAGGGCTTCGAGTGCGGCCATACCTGCGCGCTCGGCGCGGCGCGCCCGATCCCGATCGATCGCGACGGCGATCGCGTCCAGCATGTCCTGATCGCGGAACGGCTTGGTCAGAAAATCGAGCGCGCCGGCCTTCATGGCCTGGACACTCATGGGAATGTCGCCGTGACCGGTCATGAAGATGATCGGCATGCGATTGCCCAGGGCGATCAGCTTCGTCTGCAGATCGAGGCCGCTGGCTCCGGGCAGCCGGACATCCAGAACCAGGCAGCCGG
Organism: Methylobacterium sp. Leaf125; assembly: GCF_001423085.1. GTDB lineage: Bacteria > Pseudomonadota > Alphaproteobacteria > Rhizobiales > Beijerinckiaceae > Methylobacterium. The sequence continues at coordinate 25,587 of NZ_LMNU01000004.1, forward strand.
GGCGATCCGGCAGGGCGGCGGCGAGCAGGTCGTGCGTCGATCCGAAGGCCAGCGTATCGAGTCCGACCGACCGGAGCAGGTCCTGCAGGCCGTCGCGGACGCCCTCGTCATCCTCGACGATGACAACCAGGGGAGCGGTTTTGGCGGCGGCAGTCGGCCTTGAAGAGCGGCGGATATCGCTTGCCATCGTCATCAACGAGACCTTGGAACCCGTGGGCGTGCGTCGATCAAGGTCGTGCTTACCGAGATTTCCGTTGCCTGATCAAGCGCGCTTCAGCAGGCCAGAACCGATTTTCTTCTTTCGCTTACCGAGTCATCGAGCCACCGGCGCCCAGGCATGACGCTGCTTGGCCGCGAAACACCGCATCCTCGTCGATCGGAGACTGATCCAAAGCGGTCTTCGTACTTGTCCGATTCTTGTGGTCCCGGTGGCGCCGGGCATCGGCGATAGCGGAAAGAAGCGGTTCTGTGCTGGCTTCCAGGCGCGGCAGAGCGCCCTGTCGGGGCAAGGGCACCGGCTGCCGCGGCCCGTTCGCGGGATCTTCGCAGGCGCAGGATCGTGCCACCGCGTCGATCGCGGCGCATGCCGCCCCCGCGCAGGACGGTTGTCGCCGAAAGCCGCCCGTGTGTGAGGCGTGCAGCGTCGTCAAGGCGTCAGACAGGATCGCCATAGCGGAGCCTTCGGAAGGGAGCCCGCCGCCATGTCCTCCTCGTCCCGTTCCAGCCTGACCCGCCGTCCGTTCCTGACGGGGGCTGCAGGCCTCATCGGTCTCGGCACCGGCGTTTTCCGGCCCGGCCTCAGCCGGGCCGCAGACCGCCCCGTCCTCACCCACGGTCTGCAATCCGGCGACGTCGACGGCACCTCCGCCGTGGTCTGGGCCCGGGCCGACCGCCCCTGCCGGGCGATGATCGAGTGGTCGACCACCGAGCGCTTCGCGGACGTTCGCGGCGGCGTCTTCGCCGATGCACTCCCGGCGAGCGACGGCACCGTGAAGGTCGCCCTGACGGACCTGCCGCCGGGCCAGGACGTGTTCTACCGGGTCCGGCTGCAGGATCTCGCCGCGCCGACGATCCTCGGCGCGCCTCAGGTCGGGCGCTTCCGCACGGCCCCGGCCGAGCGCCGCTCGGTCTCGTTCTGCTGGTCCGGCGATACGGCGGGCCAGGGCTGGGGCATCGACGCGGCCCGGGGCGGGATGACGATCTACGCAGCCATGCTGCGCAACCGGCCGGACTTCTTCCTGCATTCCGGCGACACCATCTACGCCGACGGCCCGATCGTACCGGAGGTGCGCCTGCCCGACGGCACCCTCTGGCGCAACCGCGTCACCGAGGCGGTGTCGAAGCCGGCCGAGACCCTGGAGGAGTTCCGCGGGCGCTACCGCTACAACCTGACCGACGCGAACGTGCTGGCGATGAACGCCGAGATCCCGATCTTCGCGCAGTGGGACGACCACGAGGTCACCAACAACTGGTGGCCGGGCGAGCCTCTGACCCGGGCCGAACACCTGCGGAAAGCCTATCGCGACCCGAACGTGCTGGCGCTCCAGGTCCGCGCCACGCGGGCCTTCCACGAGTACATGCCGATGCGCTTCGCGCCGTCGGAGCCCGGCCGGGTCTACCGCAAGATCTCGCATGGGCCGCTGGTCGACGTGTTCCTGCTCGACATGCGCTCCTATCGCGGGCCGAACGGCGAGAACCGGCAGACCGCCTACGGGCCTGAGGCCCATTTCCTCGGCCCGACGCAGATCGCCTGGCTCAAGCGGGAACTTCTCGCCTCCCGCGCGACCTGGAAGGTGATCGCGGCCGACATGCCGATCGGGCTCGTCGTCCCCTACGAGTCCCAGCCGCCCTTCGGCTCGGAGGCCATCGCGCAGGGCGACGGGCCACCGCTGGGCCGGGAACTCGAGATCGCCGACCTCCTGCGCTTCCTGCGCGATGCGGGCATCCGCAACACCGTCTGGCTGACGGCGGACGTGCACTACGCGGCGGCGCATTACTACGACCCGAACCGGGCGCGATTCCAGGATTTCGAGCCGTTCTGGGAGTTCGTCGCGGGCCCGTTGCATGCCGGCACCTTCGGCCCCAACGCCCTCGACGACACCTTCGGACCCCAGCTGCGCTTCGCGAAGGCGCCCCCGCCGGGCCAGACCAATCTCTCGCCGGCCGCGGGCTACCAGTTCTTCGGCCACGTCGCGGTCGAGGGCGCGACGGAACAGATGACCGTCACCCTGAAGGACGCCGCCGATACCGCGCTCTGGTCGGTGACCCTCGATCCCGTACGACCCTAGCCGGCCGGACCGAATCGCCGGGCACCTTCCGGCCGGTCCCCCCGTCGCGCGCCTCAGTGATGCCCCGCCATGTGCCGGCCGATGCTGCGGGCGTCGGCCTCGGCGCGGCTCACCGCGTGCACGATGCGGCCGTCGGACATCACCACGATGCGGTCCGAGAGCTCGAGGATCTCATCGAGATCCTCGCTGATCAGCAGAACCGCCGCGCCGGCGTTGCGGGCCGCCATGATCCGGGCCCGGATCTCGGCGACGGCGGTGAAGTCGAGCCCGAAACAGGGATTGGCCACGACGAGGAGGTCGACCGGATCGGTGAGCTCGCGCGCCAGCACGGCGCGCTGCACGTTGCCGCCGGACAGGGTGGCGATCGGCGCTTCGGCGGAGGCGGTCTTGACCCCGAAACGCGCGATGAGGTCCCGGGCGCGGCGGCGCAGGGCGCCGGTGTCGAGCCAGACGGTCGACCGGCCCGTGACCGCGCCCCCCGCGGCGGCGGCACGCTCCGCGCGTCGGTCGAAGGCCCGGAAGGCCAGGTTCTCCGCCACCGACATGCGCGGCGCGCAGGCATTGCGCAGCGGCTCCTCCGGGATGACGCGCACCCGCCGCGCCCGGCTCTGGGCGCGGCGTCCGTCATAGGCCTTGCCTGCGACCTCCACCCGGCCGCCGGTGGCGCGGATCTGGCCGCCGAGCACGTCGGCGAGTTCCTTCTGGCCATTGCCCGAGACCCCGGCGACCCCGACGATCTCGCGGGCCTGCACCGCGAGGGCGTCGACGGCGAGGTGACGCAGGCCGGAGGCGTCGGTGGCGCGCAAATCCGCGATGCGCAGGACCACCCGGTCCGGGTCGGGCCCACCGACGCGGTCGGTGGCGGCGCGCACCGGGCGGGCGCCCATCATCATCGCCGCCATGTCGTCGCGGCTGAGTTCGCCGACCCGTCCGCCGCCCGCGAGCGTGCCGCGGCGCAGGACGCTGACGCTGCGGGCAAACGCCTCGACCTCGCGGAACTTGTGGCTGATCATCAGCACCGTCAGCTCGCGCCGGTCCGCCATGGCGCGCAGGAGGCCCAGCACCTCCTCGGCCTCCGCCGGCGTGAGCACCGAGGTCGGCTCGTCGAGGATCAGGAATCGCGCCTTGAGGGAGAGCTGCTTGATGATCTCGAGCTTCTGCTTCTCCCCCGCCGCGAGCTCGGCCACCGGGCGATCGAGGTTCAGCCGGAACGGCATCCGTTCCATGAAGGCGGCCAGCGCCGCGCGCTCGGCGCGCCAGTCGATCACCGTCGGCACCCGGGGCCGGGCGATGACGAGGTTCTCGAGGCCGGTCAGGGACGGCACCAGGGTGAAGTGCTGGTAGACCATGCCGAGGCCGCGGGCCTGGGCGCCCTTTGGATTGGTGATCGCGACCTCCCGGCCATCCACCAGGACGCTGCCCGCGCTCGGCGCATAGAAGCCCATGATGCACTTCACCAGGGTCGACTTGCCCGCGCCGTTCTCACCCAGCAGCGCGTGGAAGCCGCCGGCCTCGATCTTCATCGAGACGTCGTCGAGGGCCGCGAAGGTGCCGAAGCGCTTCGTCATGCCGATGGTCTCGACCGCGATGGCGCCGGGCGGCGGGGCCTCGGGCGCCACCGGCGCCGCGCCTCCGTCCCGGGGCACCGCCGTGCGAACCGCTTGCGAGAAGGACACCATCGCGGATCATCCCATCGCCGCCAGGAGGGCCTCGGAGGTCGCCACGGCGCCGAAGACGCCGCCCTGCATCGTCACCATCTTGAGGGCAGCCTCGTGGTTGCCCCGGTCGGTGGCCGCGCAGGCGTCGGAGACGATCACGCACTCGAAGCCGCGGTCGTTGGCCTCGCGCATCGTGGTGTGGACGCAGACATCCGTGGTGATCCCGGTCAGGATCAGGTTGCGGATGCCGCGCTGCCCGAGGATCAGCGCCAGGTCGGTGGCGCAGAACGAGCCCTTTCCGGGCTTGTCGATGATCGGCTCGCCGGGCTCGGGCGCCAGCTCGGGGATGATCTCCCAGCCGGGCTCGCCACGCACCAGCACGCGCCCGCAGGGTCCGGAATCGCCGATGCCGGCCCCGATCCGGCGCGAGCGCCAGCGCTTGTTCTCGGGCAGGTCGGCCAGGTCCGGCCGGTGACCCTCGCGGGTGTGAATGACGCCGTAGCCGAGACGCCGGGCCGCCGCGAGCAGGCGCCCGATCGGCGCGATCGGCGCCCGGGTCAGGCCGATATCGTAGCCCATGGTGTCGACGTAGCCGCCGGGACCGCAGAAATCGATCTGCATGTCGATGATGACGAGGGCGGTGTTGTCGGGCCGAAGGGCTCCGTCGAAGGGCCAGGGATAGGGCTCGGCGACGGCGTAGCGCGCCGCATCCGCCGGCAGGCGAAGGGGCGCCGCGCTCATTCCGCCGCCTCTCGGGCGTCCGGGGTCTGTCCGGCGCCGTAGGACCGGGTGGGCGCGGCAAACCCGCAGGAGGTGCCGTCGACCACCTTGACCCCATCCTCCCAGGGCAGTCGGTAGCGGCCGGCGGCCAGGTCCTGCATGTAGGTGTAGGGGCAGTCCCCGGCGCCACCCTTTACGGCCGTGTAGCCGCGGTGTCCGAGCTGGTAGATGTTGTTCTCGACGCCCCAGTGGAGGCGCGCCTCGCGCACGAGGTCGGGACGGACCTCCGCGGTGATGATCTCGTCGACGCGCCCCGTGGTGCCGTGGGCGATGATCTGACCGTCGAAGTTGACGATCATGCCCTCGCCCATGGAATCGAACGAGCCGTCCGAACCGCACATGCAGACGTTTGCGGTGACCATCAGGTTGCAGAAGGCATTCGACTGGTTGGTGAAGCGCCAGGACTCGCGGATCGGCGCCGTGTAGCCGGCCGTGCGGATCATGATCTCGGCGCCCTTGTAGGCGCATTCCCGGGCCATCTCGGGGAACATCCCGTCGTGGCAGATGATGAGGGCGATCTTGGCCCCGCGCGGCCCCTCGATGACCGGGATGCCGATGTCGCCGGGCTCCCAGGGCTCGACGGGCACCCAGGGGTGCATCTTGCGGTAATAGAGCTTCACCGCGCCGGTGTCGTCGATGATGATGCCGGTGTTGAACGGGCTGCCGTGCGGGTTGAACTCCATGAGGGAGAAGCAGCCCCAGATCCGGTTGTCGCGGCAGGCCTGGGCGAAGGCCGCGACCTCCGGCCCGTCCATCCGGCACAGGATGTCGGGGTTGGTCTCCATGGACAGGCCGTGGAGGGCGTATTCGGGGAAGACCACGAGGTCCATGGTGGCCAGGTTGCGCCGGGCCTTGCCCACCAGGGCGACGATGCGCTGCGTCTGCGCCGCGAGGTCCGCCCTGGTGACGACGGTCGGCAGCTGCAGCTGCACCAGACCGAGCACCACGCCGTTCGGGGATTTGTTGAGGCCGCCAAGTCCGTTCATCGGAGATACCTGTCTGCTCGGGCTTACTGTTTCTGGGCTTGGTTCTTCTGGGCTTACTTCGCTTGGCCGAGTTCGCCCGGCGCTCCCGCCAGGGCGTGGTTCGGCGACGAGGTGGCGATGAGGACGCCGAGGGTCAGGACGTAGGGCGCGGCGTAGAACAGGTAATAGCCCTGCGAGACGCCCACCGACTGGAGCGCCGGCCCGAGGGCTCCGGCCCCGCCGAACAGCAGCGCGGCGCCGAAGCAGGCCAGGGGATTCCAGCGGGCGAAGACCACGAGGGCGACGGCCATCAGGCCCTGCCCGGAGGAGATGCCCTCGTTCCACGAGCCCGGATAGTAGAGCGACAGGTAGGCCCCGCCGATGCCGGCGAGCACCCCGCCGGCCCCGGTCGCCAGCAGCCGGACACGATCGACGTCGTAGCCCATGGCCCGCGCCGCCTCTGCGCTGTCGCCGACGATGCGGACCACGAGGCCGGTGCGGGTGTTGCGGAACGCCCACCACAGGAGGACGCTGAGCACCGCTCCGATCAGGAACAGCACGTTGACCTGGAGGGCGGCCCGGATCTGAGGCACGTCGGACCAATTGCCGAAGGGGAGCGCCGGCAATTGCGGTGCCGCGGGCTGGATGAAGGCCTTGCCGAAGAAGAAGGCGAGGCCCGAGCCGAACAGCATCAGGGCGATGCCGAGGGCCACGTCGTTGACCCGCGGCAGCCGGCAGATCCAGCCGTGGGCGAGGCCGAACAGGCCCCCCGCCGCGCCCGCCACCGCGACGCCGGCCCAGGCCGAGCCGGTGAGCACCGCCGTGGCGTAGGCCGACATCGCCCCGAACACGAGGGTGCCCTCGAGGCCGAGATTGATCCGGCCCGAGCGCTCCGTGATGGTCTCGCCCAGACTGACGAACAGGAACGGCGTCGAGACACGGATGGCCCCGCCGATGACCGCGATGAGGACGTTCCAGAGGCCGAGGTCGCTCATAGGGGGGCGCTCATTGGGGGGGCGCTCATAGGAGGGCGCTCATGGCACGGTCTGGGCCGCCGCGGCGCGCTTCTCGCCCCAGAGATGCGGACTGAACAGCTTGAAGCGCCCGTACAGGGTCTCGCCCATGAGCACGAGGAGGAAGAGCAGCCCCTCCAGCAGCAGGATGGTGGCGTCGGGCAGGTGCAGGCGGCGCTGGATCAGGCCGCTCGAGGCCTCGATCCCGCCGAGCAGGAAGGCGACGGGCGGGATCGCCAGGGGGTTCTGGCGGGCCAGGAACGCGATGAGGATGCCGGTGTAGCCGTAGCCGGCGATCAGCGAGGCGTTGGCGTTGCCGTGGACGGCGGCCACCTCGAAGAATCCGGCCAGCGCCGCCAGGGCTCCCCCGAGGGCGGTGAAGCCGGCGATCAGGCGCCCGACCGCCAAGCCCTGGATCTGGGCCGCGCGCACGTTGCCGCCGGCGATCCGGGCGGCAAAGCCCAGGGTGGTGCGCTCGGTCAGGAGCCAGGCGAGGAGGCAGGCCACCACCCCGACGCCGAGGCCCCAATGCACCTCCAGGCCCGGCATCGGGCCGACCCGGAAGGCCTCGTCGATGGTCCGCGTCGACGGCTTGTTGAGGCTGCCCGGGTCGCGCAGCAGGCCCTCGATCAGGTGGTTGGCCAGCGCGATGGCGATGTAGGACATCAGCAGGCTGGCAATGGTCTCGTTGACGCCGCGCCAGGCCCGCAGGGCGCCCACCGCCCCGAGCCAGAGCGCCCCGGTCAGGAGGGCGGCCAGCGCCATGGTGGCGATGCCGAGGCCGGAGGGTGCCCCCGACAGGGGCGCCGCCACCGCCGCCGCGGCGAGGCCGCCGAGCACGATCGCGCCCTCGCCGCCGATGACCACGAGGCCGAGCCGGGCGGGCAGCGCCACGCACAGGGCCGCGAACAACAGGGGCGCGGCGCGCTGGAGACTGTTCTGGAGGGCGAAGGCGGAACCGAAGCCGCCCCGGTAAACGAGGTCGAGGAAGGCCGCCGGCGACTTGCCGAGGCTCAGGAGGAACAGGCTGAACAGGCCGAAGCCGAGGGCGAGCGCCCCGAGCGGGATGGCGAGCGCCTCCACCCGGCGCGCCGCCCAGGCCCGCAGGGGCAGACTCGCCGAGGGGCGCGGCACTGCCACGGCCATGTTCGACGGAGCAGTCTCGGCGACCAAGGATGTTCCTCCCGCTGGCGGCGTGCGTGACGGACGTTTCCCTCAGGCCGAGCCCCTCACACCCTCGACGAGGTAGCCGGTGCTCTCGAGTTCGGGCGCATTCTCGGGGAAGCCCTTGCCGGCCTCGGCGATCGCGTTGCCCTTGTTGTCCTTGAGCGGCCCCCGGATGATGGCGAACCCGCCCTTCATCATCTCGGCCTTGACCGCATCGGCGTTCTTGCGTGCCGCCTCGGAGACGGCGGGACCGTAGGGGCTCATCCGGACGAACCCGTCCGCGAGGCCACCGCGCAGGAAGTTCGGGGGCGCCTTGCCCGCCTGCATGTCGGCGACGAAGCCCTTGTAGATCGGGGCCCAGTCCCACTCGGCACCGGTGAGGTACCGGTCCTTGGCCAGCGCCGACTGGTCGGCATGGTAGCCGCAGACGTAGGCGCCCCGCCGGGCGGCGGTCTCGACCGTCACCTTCGGGCTGTCGACGTGGCAGGTGATGACGTCGGCGCCGCCGTCGATCAGCGCGTTGGTCGCTTCCGCCTCCTTGACCGCCAGCGACCACTCGCCGGTGAAGATGACCTGGCAGGTGATCGACGGGTCGACGCTGCGGGCGCCGAGCAGGAAGCCGTTGATGTTGTTGAGGACCTGGGGGATCGGCTTGGCCGCCACGAAACCGATCTTCTTCGACTTCGTCGCATGCGCGGCCACGATGCCGTTGAGGTACTGGCCCTGCGCGATGTAGCCGAAATAGGAGCCGGCGTTCTTCGGGTTCGCCGCGGTCCAGAGGCCGCCGCAATGGCGGAACTGCACCTTCGGGTTCTTCTTGGCCTCGATCAGCACGTGGGGATCGAAGTAGCCGAAGGAGGTCGGCAGGAGCAGGCTCGCCCCGTCCATGTTGATCATGCTCTCCATGGTCTTCTGGACGTCGTTGGTCTCGCGGACATTCTCCTCCTCGACCACTTCGACCCCGGGCAACCCTTTCAGGGCCGCGGCGCCCTTCGCATGGGCCTGATTGTAGCCGTAATCGTCCTTCGGGCCGACGTAGACGACCCCGACGGTCATCGGCCCGGCCGCTCGGGCGCCCGTCGACGCCAGGGCCGAGAGGCCGAGAACGGCGGTGCCGCCCAGGAGGGTTCTGCGCGAGATCGACTGATGAGCCACGGGGCCTCGTTCCATCGTTTGGCAAGCGATGGGACAGACCTTTGCAAGGTCTGGGCCGCAGCGCGGGCGCACCACCCCTGTCTTCGTCATCCGGTCGGACGTCGGCCGCCACAATCCACGCCGGCGCAACGAGGCTCCGAGGGATGCCCCGGCCGCGGTGCATGCGCCGGGGCGGAGTGCGCGCGCGTCTCATCGGGTCTGCCGATGGCGACGGCTTTCGAGACCGGCCAACCGTCTCGTCAGCCGCTCCTGCGGGAGGTCCACCGGCCCGAGCCGCGCAAAGATCCGGACAGGGTCCGGTCACCGCGGCCCTCCGCGGCACGCAGCCGGCCTCGGACAGCCACGCTCGCCAGACCGCGACGGATGGTCCCGACGATGCGCCCGACCGCTCCGGCCCGGCCGGAGGCGTCGACACCGTGACGAATGACGATGGGATATCGGTAAGGCCCCGGGCATCCACCGTCGTCGACGGTTGCCGTCACGGACCAATGGCCGTCGAACCGGGTGGCAGCTTCGGCGGCCGAGACGCTCGCGGCCGCCAGACGCGTCGCGAACCACCGTGAAAAGCGTGTCACGGTCTCCTCTGCGGGCCGCCCGCTTGGAGCGCGTCAGTGTTCCTCTGGGTCTCGGGCCAGGTAGAGAACCATCAGTTCGCCTGTCGCCCGAACCGCATAGGCCGCGGCCGTCTCGCCGACGTGCGGCGGGATCACATCCGTCACGGAGCCGCCGTCCAGGAGGACGGCGAGTTCCGCGCGCGTCATCCCGGACTCGACGGCCTCCCGGATGGCGCTCGCGTCACAGGCCCGTTTGTCCGTGGCCCGTGTATCCGTGGCCCGTTTGTCCGCGGCCGGGGGCCGGGTGGGTCGAACGAACGTCAGGCGACGGCCCCGGCACCGGCCGGACCGCGGGGAAGCGCGTCGGGAGCGGCCTCGCTTGGGGGCTCCTCGAATGGGGCCGAGGGTTCGTCGGCCCCCAGCGGACGCTCGCCCGGATAGGGTCGAGGCGGCATCGCGGGCGGGGGGTCGTCCGCGATGCGCCCGGGCCTGTCGGGATCGGCCGTGCGGCGCTCCTGCGCTTCTGCGAGGCTCTCTCCTGCCATGATCTCTGAAGTCTCTCTTCTCGGAAACTGGCCTCGCGGAAACTGGCCTCTCGAAGACTCGTCTAGCGAAGACTCGCCTAGCGAAGACTCGCCTCTCGAAGCCTTCGATGAGGTCTGGGATCCCGACGGGGCCTTCGGGCCGGGCGAGCGCCCGGAGTGGCGCGGTGCCCGGCCCTGCGGCCATGCCGAACCTGATCGGGGGGACATATGAGGTCCGGCATAACTCTGCGAATAGCTTGAACGCGATGGATGTTACGCCGGCGATCGGCGATGACGTCGAGATATGCGCGCCATCGGTGCGCTCAATGATGCAGATGCATCATTTGTCTCGGATTTTACCGGGTCAAACGCGATTCCCGTGCTTGCTCCGCTCCGAGCGCGGATGGGGTTCCGGTGGCGGGATGCATGGGTGCGGAGACGGTGGACCCGGCGCGCCGGCTCGAAGGGTGTGGGCGCCGGGCCATCGCGGCGTCGATCGTGGACCGGGCCAGGCCGGCCCGTGTCGTCGAGCCGGCCCGCCGGCCGGGCTGGTCGCAGGGAGGTCCGCGCCGCTCAGGCCGCACCCATGGCCTTGACCAGACGTTCCCGGGCGCGGCTGACGCGGCTCTTCACGGTGCCGGTCTGACATCCCAGGACGGCCGCGGCCTCGTCGTAGAGCAATCCATCGACCATCACGAGGAGCAGCGTCTCGCGGTGTTCGGCCGTCAGGCTGTTCAGGGCGGCCTGAAGCTCGATCAGTCCGACGCGGTGCTCCTGCTCGGGCTCCAGGCGCAGGGTTGCCGCGAAGGCACCGTCGACGTCCTCGACCTCGCGGCGAAGCCGCTTGCGCTGATTGAGGAAGGTGTTGCGCAGGATCGTGAACAGCCAGGCGATCAACCGGGTCCCCGGCTCGAACCGTGCGCGGTTCTCCCAGGCCCGCATCAGGGTGGTCTGAACGAGGTCGTCGGCCTCAGCGGCGTTCCGGCACTGGGACCAGGCATAGCGGCGAAGCCGCGGGACGGCGGCGATCAAGTCGGTCCGGAACGTATCGGGCACCTGTCCGTCCGCCTGTGCCGCGGACAAGGCGCTTCGGAGCCGAACCAGGACCTGGCCGAGACGGGAATCCGGCGCGACTTCACCAGGGAAGGGAAAAATCTCGTTCAGTCTTCGGCCGATCAGATCCTGAATCGGTCGTGGCAATCCTTCGTTGTCCGAAGAGGAGCTCAGCACTCTGACATCTGTCTGCACGGATGATCGCCCTCTTGTCTGGGACAGACGATGATTTGCTCGACGTCGTGGAAGCCGACGCAGTCTGGGGCTTGTGATTGGGCAATCACATTCACGTCAATGATCCAGATATACCAGACAATCGATTATCCGACGCGGAACTGCGGTCCCACGCACTTGTTACGACCGGGACTTGGCAAACGGCGCGATGCGCCATGGGGAGTTCCAGTGATACGCGGCGTCGACACGCAGTCCCGCACACAGACGCGAGCCGGCCCGGGAAAAGCCCGGCGCGCGGGGATGCGTGACGGACCGGGACATTTCCTCCGGGATCGCGGCCTCCGGGGCGTTCGCTCCACTCCCGTTCGGATAGCGGCGTCCGGGTAGAAAAAACCGGCCTACCGGTACGTCTGTATCATTGCTGGGGATTCGTCTGGGACCATCTGAGGGGTCAGCCGAGACGCAGGGCGCCTGCGGCCGTGTCTCTCCCACCCCTGGCCCGCCTCGGTCCCGTTCATCCCACCCCGGAGGATCACGTGAGTTCCACCAAGCCCTCCGCACCCGGTGCTGCCCCCGCTTCGAGCGACGCGGTCAAGGGCTCGGTGAAGGAAGCCATCGGGAAACTGATCGGCGACCGACAGGTCGAGGCCGAGGGTCGATCCCAGCAGGATCCTCCCGCGTCCGACGAGCCCCCGGAGTCCCGCCCGAAGTCCCGCCCGAAGTCGGACGGGGCCAGCCCCAAAACCAAGACCAACCTCGAACCCTAGCTTCGGCCGCGCGCCGCGCGACGACCCTCATCCACGAACACAGGAGACTTCAGCATGGTCGACACGGATCGCATCACGGGGACCGCCAAGGAGCTCGGCGGCAAGGTTCAGGGCGCGGTGGGCGACCTCACCGGCTCGAAGCGGGACGCGCTCGAGGGCCGTGCCCGCGAGGCGCAGGGCGCTGCGGAGAACCTNGGCGGCAAGGTTCAGGGCGCGGTGGGCGACCTCACCGGCTCGAAGCGGGACGCGCTCGAGGGCCGTGCCCGCGAGGCGCAGGGCGCTGCGGAGAACCTGTACGGCCAGGCCAGGGACGGCGTGCGCGACGCCGCCGAGCACGTGGCCGACACCGCCCGCGAGATCGGCGGCAAGGTCCGCGACACCGTCGGCAACCTGATCGGGTCGGACGATGTCGAGGACCGGGCCCGCCGGGCCCAGGGGGCGGGCGGCGACACCTACGACCGGGCCGAGCGCGCCGTGCGCGGCGCCGGCCGCGAGGCCTACGACCGCGCCGGGGACGCCTACGAGAMCGGCGGCCGCTCCCTGCGYCAGGGGGGGCGCGAGGTGAGCCATCAGGTCGCCGAGCACCCCGTGGCCGCGCTGCTCGTGGCCGGCCTCCTCGGCTACGGCCTCGGCCTGCTCATCCACGGCCGCGACTGACCGCGGCACCGCGCCCCGACACCGCGATGGATCGGTCCGACCGCGCCGGGACKGCGCGGTCGGACCYGGGAACGCCCCCCGACCGACCCTTYMYAYCCTGACCCTTCMYACCTTGACCCTTGGAACGACCGAACTTCTCGGACGACCGACGACCCGGAGTACCTGTCACGTGTCTACCTCTCCCCTTCTCGCGACCTCTTCCACGGCGGCCTCGGCCGACACCCGCACGGTCCTGCTGAACCAGGTYTCCTGGGGGGCGATCTTCGCCGGCGCCGTCACCGCGCTGGTGACCCAGGTCATCCTCAACATGGTCGNCCGACACCCGCACGGTCCTGCTGAACCAGGTCTCCTGGGGGGCGATCTTCGCCGGCGCCGTCACCGCGCTGGTGACCCAGGTCATCCTCAACATGGTCGGGGTCGGCGTCGGCCTGTCCAGCGTCGGCCCGGTGGCTGCCGACAACCCGGCCGCCTCCACCCTGTCCCTGAGCGCCGGCCTCTGGTTCGTCGGCTCGGGCGTGCTCGCCTCCCTGGCCGGCGGCCTCATCGCCGGACGCCTCTCGGGCAAGCCCGTCACCGGNGCCTCCACCCTGTCCCTGAGCGCCGGCCTCTGGTTCGTCGGCTCGGGCGTGCTCGCCTCCCTGGCCGGCGGCCTCATCGCCGGACGCCTCTCGGGCAAGCCCGTCACCGGCGCGGCCGGCCTGCACGGCCTGGTCTCCTGGGCGGTGACCACCCTGGTGGTGCTCTACCTCCTGACCTCGGCCGCCGGCGGCCTGATCGGCGGCGCCGTCTCGGGCGTGACCAGCACGCTGGGCGGGGCCGGCTCGCTGGTGGGCGGCACGGTGCAGACCGCCGCGCAGGCGRCCGCGCCCTCGCTCTCCAAGATCAGCAACCCCCTCGACGGCATCGAGCAGTCGGTGCGCAACCAGGCGGCCGGCCAGGACCCGCAGGCGGCCAAGGACGCGGCCCGGGGATCCGGCCCAGAAGGCCCAGGCCGAGACCCGCGCGGCCGACGCGCTGGCCAAGGCCCAGGGCATCCCGGTCGAGCAGGCCAAGGCGCAGATCCAGGACTACCGCAAGCAGTACGACGAGACCGTGGCCGCCGCGAAGGTGAAGGCCGAGGCCGCCGCCGTGGCCGCCAAGTCCGCCGCCACCCAGGGCGCCTTCTACGGCGCGCTCGCCCTGATCCTGGGCGCGCTCGCCGGCTTCCTCGGCGGCCGCCTCGGCGCTCCCAAGCGCCTTACCCTCGCCGACGGCACCGACGCCCGCCGCGTCTGAAGCGAATGGGGCTGACCCTGGAGGTCGGCCCCGCACGCCTCCCATCGAGCGACCCCGTCAGGCTTGCACCGAGCCACGGAGCCTCCGACCGCCGATGCGAACCGCCAGCGCCCTCGGGTCTGTGCGACAAGCAGGCCGAACGCCGACGCATCGTTGCTGACCTACAGGCCGCCGGCGCCGCCTGCGCCGCCACCGGCACTGCCCGTGCCGTTCGCCCGCGAAGGCTGACCGGCGTTCCCGCCCGCGGCGGAGTTCGACGTGGTGGTATCGGCCCCGGTCGCGCCGCGCGACAGGGTCCGCCCGCGACGGCCGCCCGTGGTATTCTGACTGCTGGACATCGCGATGCCGCGCTTCTTGTGCCGGGCCCGCGCGTCGGCGGTCGTGCTCATCTGCACCAGCACGAGGGATGACAGGGCCAGGGCGCAGGTCGAGAGCGTGAGCGTTTTCATGGTCACTCCTGTTGCTGACTGCGATAACTCAGGATCACCGTCCGGTTTCCCTGCGGGCGCGTCGCGGCCTGGATTGGACAGCAAGGATCGGGATGCGGCAGCGGTCATTTCAATCCAGGACAGGCCGAGGCGCGGCCGTGACAGGCGGCGACCGGCCCTGGACGACGGAGGACGTTTCCCCATGCAGAGCGCAGACCCCCAACGGGTCAGGGACGACTCGATCACCCTCGACGAGGAGGCGCAGCGCTGGGCCGCGGTGACCGCCCGGGACGCTCGGGCCGACGGCGCCTTCGTCTACGCCGTTCGCACCACCGGGGTGTATTGCCGCCCCAGTTGTCCCTCCCGGGCGGCCAACCCGAAGAACGTCAGCTTCCACGCCACCTGCGATGCGGCCGAGGCTGCAGGCTTCCGCCCGTGCCGGCGCTGTCGGCCGAACGACGTGGCCGCGGCCGAACGGCACGCCGCGGTGATCGTCCGGGCGTGCCGCCGCATCGACGCGGCCGAGACCATGCCGACCCTCGAGGACCTCGCGGCGACCGCGGGCATGAGCACCTTCCACTTCCACCGCGTCTTCCGGCGGATCACCGGCATCACACCGAAGGCCTACGCGGCAGCCAAGCTGGCGGAGCGAATCGCGCAGCGCCTGCCCCAGGCCGGGACGGTGACCGAAGCGGCCTTCGCAGCCGGCTTCAACGCCTCGAGCCGCTTCTATGCGCAGGGGCCGGCTCGGCTCGGGATGAGCCCATCGGCCTATCGCGCCGGCGGCACCGGTACGGCGATCCGCTTCGCGGTGGCCGCGTCCTCCCTCGGCGCGCTGCTCGTCGCGGCGACCGCCCGGGGCCTCTGCGCCATCCTCCTGGGCGACGATCCCGACGCCCTGGTCCGCGATCTCCAGGACCGCTTCCCCAGGGCCGACTTGGCGCCCGGCGACCCCGCCTTCGACGCGTGGGTGGCGGCGGTCGTCGGCTTCATCGAGACGCCGGGCCGCGGGCTCGACTTGCCGCTCGACATCGGCGGCACCGTCTTCCAACAGCGGGTCTGGGCCGCCCTGCGTGCCGTCCCCATCGGCACCACGACGACCTATGGCGCGATCGCCCGGGCCATCGGCGCCCCGACGTCCATGCGGGCCGTGGCCCAGGCCTGCGGCGCCAACCGGCTGGCGGTCGCCATCCCGTGCCACCGGGTGGTCCGCTCGGACGGGTCGCTTTCCGGCTACCGATGGGGCGTCGAGCGCAAACGCCTGCTGCTCGACCGCGAGGCCGACGCGCGATGAGGGCCGCGCAGCGCCCCCGACCGTCCGACGTGGTATGCGCGCCACAGGTCACGACCACAGGATGTCCGACCCGTCGCGTACCCCGGTGTCACAGGGTACACGTCGTGCCGGTACGTTCGGGCACACGACACGCCTGATGGGGCGTGCCGGTTCGCATCCGTCCGGACCGGCCCCCATGCGGCGTGATCCGCCTCCACTCCCGTGGTCGAAACCGGCATGGCCGCTGCTCCCCGCTCTCGCCGTTCCCAGGCCGTCGCGTCCCGAAGTGCGGGCTCTCGGACCGGAGCCGTTCGGTTCGCCTGCTTCGTCGTCCTCCTCGCCGCGACCGACGCGCGACCCGAGGATGCGGCGGGGATCGTCCTGGAGGAACTCTCGGTCTCGGCCGAGGGCCGCCCGGCACCGGCCGCGGTGCCCTTCGGCGTCTCGGCACCTCCCGGTTCGAGCCCGAGCCTGATCGAACAACCCCTGGGCGCCACCGCGGCGCGCGTCGGACGCACCGACACGATCGAGAACCGGCCAGCCACCAGCATCGGATCGGTGCTGCTGGACAGTCCCGGCGTCACCGTGCGCCAGGGCAATGGCGGGCGCGACGTGGTGATCTCCATCCGGGGCAACAATGCCCGCTCCACCGGCGTCATCCGAAACATGGTCGTGCTGGAGGACGGCTTCCTCCTGACCCAGCCGGACGGCGCCTCGCGCTTCGACCTCGTCGATCCCCGCGCCTACAGCCGCATCGACGTGTTCCGTGGCCCGCAATCGGCGCTGTTCGGCAACTACGCCACCGGCGGCGCACTCGCGTTCCGCACCCGGTCGGGCCGCGAGATCGGCGGCTTCGAGATCGGCACCGATGCGGGCAGCTTCGGCTACCTCAGCAATTCTTTCACGGTCGGCGGCGTCAGCGGCCCCGTCGCGATCAGCCTGTTCGCCAGCGACGTCCGCGCCGGCGGCTACCAGGATCACAGCGCCTACGACACGCAGACGATCAACCTACTGGCGAGCTACACCCCAACACCGGACAACCGCTTCACCCTGAAGCTGATCAACAACCAGCTGCAGGCGGACCTGCCGGCGCGCGCCTCCCTCGAGCAGTACCGGATCAACCCCGATCAGCGCGGCTGTGCCCGGGCGGCGACGGCCGCGCCCGGCTGCACCCTGACCACCCTGTTCGCCAACGGCGCGTTCGGCCGGACGGTGGGCGTCACCGCGGCCGAGGGCGGGTTCGGACGCGACGACCGGCGCACCGTCGTGGCCCTGCGCTGGGAGCACGACCTCGACGCGCAGACGACCTGGCGCACTCAGCTCGGCTTCGACGAGCGCAACTTCGACCAGCCGTTCTACACCTCCGCGTTCCGCGGCAGCTACCCGTCCCTGACCTTCCTCACCGACCTCACCCGGCGCTACGACCTGATGGGCCTGCCGGCCGTGGGCTACGTGGCCTTCACCTCCGAGATCCTCGACAACCACGTGACGACGTTCAACCGGGCGCCGGGGGCGGGGCGACCGGCCCTGGGCGCCCTGATCGGAGATCTGCGCGGCGACCAGACAAATCTCGGCGGGCGCGCCCGCACGGAGGTGGCACTCTCCGAGCACTGGACCGGGCTCCTCGGGATCAGCGCGACGAACACGAGCATCACCGGCCGCAACATCGCCTACGGCTATTCCGATGCCGGACGGACCGTCTCGGTGGTCGATGCCGCGCGCAGCTTCCTCAACGTGGCGCCGGAACTCGCGCTGGTCTATCGGCCCCAGGACGCCTGGAGCTTCCGGGGCCGCGTCGCCACCGGCTACGCCACGCCGACGGGCAGCAACCTGTTCGTCACCAGCGCGGGATTACCGGGCAACAACACGCAGCTCCAGGCGCAGGAAAACCTCGGTTTCGACCTCGGCGTCGACTGGACGCCGGTGGAATCCCTGCGGATCAGCCTGACGGGCTTCTACGAGTTCTTCCGCAACGAACTCCTGTCGCAATCACCGGGCGGGGGCCGCCTGAGCTACTTCGTCAATGCCCCGGCCTCGGAGCACCGCGGCGTCGAACTCGGCGGCGAATGGGCCTTCGCGCCGGGCTGGCGCGGAACGCTGGCCTACAGCTTCGACGACCAGATCTACACCCGGTTCACCGAGCAGCTGAGTGCCGGGGCCTTCAGCGCGCGCTTCGACCGGGCGGGCCAGTCCATTCCCGGCGTCCCCGCGCATCAACTGCTGGCGCGGGTCGGCTACGACCAGGTCGGCGGCCCCCTCAACGGGCTCGGCGCCTTCCTGGAGACCGTGGTCCAGGACGGCGTCCTCATCGACAACGGCAACCGCCTGCGGATACCCGGCTACGCCGTCCTCAACGCGAATATCCACTACGCCACCGAACTGTCCACCGGCTACGCCAAGCGCCTCAGCCTGTACCTGGAGGTCCGCAATCTGCTGGATACCACCTACATCGCCTCGGCCCTGAACCTGACGAGCACCCTCAGCCGGACCACCGGCCTGGAGAACGGGGCCGCCACCCTGGCGGGGACGGCCGGATCGATCCTTGCGGGAGCGCCACGCAACGTCGTCGGAGGGCTCAAGCTCTCGTTTTAACGATCGGCGCTCTGGTGGGCTGCGGGTCCGGAAGGCATTCCCGACGCATTGCCCACAAATTAGGCACGCAGCGTAGACCGTTCGAACGGCGTCAAGATTTCCGCATGTCTTCGAGGCAGCGATTGGCCGTGTGCGCGGCTGCCGGGACAGCATCGACGCTTTCCGCGCCAGTGCGGCCCACCACCCGGATCATGGGCGCTCAGAACTGATCGGGGCGCGGGTTTGTTCCGGGCGCCCGACAGCAGCGCAGCGGTTTGGCCGATGGATTGCATTCACGGTCTCGTCATACCGTCTGCAGCCCAGGGAAACCCGTCCGCGCATGTTTGCTTCCGTCTCCCGTTGGTCGAAGTCCCGTCTTCTGGCCGCCACCCTGCTGTCCGGGGCCCTGATGCCCACCGCCTTCGCGCAGGGCGTCCTCAAGATCGGCATGACGGCCTCCGACATCCCGCTCACCACGGGCCAGGCCGACAATGGCGGCGAGGGCATGCGGTTCACGGGCTACACGGTCTATGACGGGCTCATCAATTGGGACCTCTCCTCCGCCACCAAGCCCTCCGTGCTGGTGCCGGGCCTCGCCACGAGCTGGGCCGTCGATCCGGCCGACAACACCAAGTGGACCTTCAAGCTGCGCGAGGGCGTGACCTTCCATGACGGCTCGCCCTTCACCGCCGAGTCGGTGGTGTGGAACCTCGACAAGCTCCTGAAGACCGACGCGCCGCAATTCGACCCGCGGCAGTCGGCCCAGGGACGCTCGCGCATCCCGGCGGTGGCCAGCTACCGTGCCATCGACCCGACCACCCTCGAGGTCGTTACCAAGAACCCCGACGCGACGCTGCCCTACCAGATCGCCTGGATCATGATCTCGTCGCCGGCCCAGTGGGAGAAGGTCGGCAAGAGCTGGGACGCCTTCGCCAAGAATCCGGCCGGCACCGGCCCGTGGAAGCTCACCCTGTTCGCCCCGCGCGAGCGCGCCGAGATGGTTCCGAACAAGGAGTACTGGGACAAGGCCCGGGTGCCGAAGCTCGACAAGCTCGTGCTCGTGCCGCTGCCCGAGGCCAATGCCCGCGTGGCCGCTCTGCGCTCGGGCCAGGTCGACTGGATCGAGGCGCCCCCGCCGGATGCCGTCGCGTCCCTGAAGGCCGCCGGTTTCGGCATCGTCACCAACGCCTACCCGCACAACTGGACCTGGCACCTGTCCCGCGTCGAGGGCTCGCCCTGGAACGACATCCGCGTGCGCAAGGCGGCCAATCTCGCGGTGGACCGCGAGGGCATGAAGGAGTTGCTCAACGGTCTGATGATTCCGGCCCAGGGCTTCATGCCGCCGGGCTCGGCCTGGTTCGGCCATCCCACCTTCAAGCCGACCTACGATCCGGAGGCCGCCAAGAAGCTCCTGGCCGAGGCCGGCTACGGCCCGAACAAGCCCATCGTCACCAAGATCCTGATCGCGCCGTCGGGCTCGGGCCAGATGCAGCCCCTGCCGATGAACGAATTCATCCAGCAGAACCTCGCGGATGTCGGCATCAAGGTCGAGTTCGAGGTGGTCGAGTGGAACACGCTCATCAACCTGTGGCGCGCGGGCGCCAAGTCCGACATGTCGCGCAAGGCGACGGGGATGAACTTCTCCTACTTCATCCAGGACCCCTTCACGGGCTTCATCCGCCACCTCCAGTGCAACCTCGCGGCACCCAACGGCACCAACTGGGGCCATTACTGCGACCCCGAGATGGACAAGCTCTTCGATCAGGTCCGCACCACCTTCGACCCGGCCGAGCAGACCAAGGTCCTGGAGAAGGTGCACGAGAAGTACGTCAACGACGCCCTGTTCCTGATGGTGGCCCACGACACCAACCCGCGCGCCCTGAGCCCCAAGGTGAAGGGCTTCGTGCAGGCGCAGAACTGGTTCCAGGACTTCTCGCCGATCTCGATGGGCAAGTGATCGGATGACCAGGAGAGTCACGCGGCAGACCCCGCCCAATGCTGCGGGGGAGGGTGCCTGCGGAGCCGGCGGGAGAGGCGATCGCGACCGGCCCCGGTTCGGTGGTGCTCCCCTCTCGCGGGACGTCGTCCGGGCACGACCCGCGCTCCTGCGAGGCCGATCCTTCGCCGTAGGGCGGGAAGGGACGATCCGAAAGTCGGTGCCATGCTGAAGTTCATCCTCCAGCGCCTGCTGACCGTGACCCCAGTGGCGCTCGGCGTGAGCATCGTCTGCTTCATGCTGGTCCACCTTGCCCCCGGCGACCCCTTGAGCGCCGTACTCCCGGTGGACGCGACGCAAGAGACCATCGACGCCATGCGGGCGGCCTATGGCTACGACAAGCCGCTGCCCGTCCAATACGTGATCTGGCTCTGGCACGTGATCCAGGGCGATCTCGGGACCTCCATCGCCACCGGCCGCCCCGTGGTGCAGGAGGTCGGTCGGGCGGTGGTGAACAGCCTGATCCTCGCCTTCGTCGCGACGCTGATCGGCTTCACGTTCGGCTGCCTGTTCGGCTTCGTGGCCGGCTACTTCCGCAACTCGATCCTGGATCGGCTCGCCTCGGCGGTCTCGGTCTTCGGGGTGAGCGTGCCACATTACTGGCTCGGCATGGTGCTGGTCATCGTGTTCTCGGCCCAGCTCGGCTGGCTGCCGCCCACCGGGGCGGGGCCCGACGGCTCGGGCAATTGGCGGCCCGACTTCGACCACCTGCGCTACATCATCCTGCCGGCGCTCACGATGTCGGTGATCCCCATGGGCGTCATCGCCCGCACCATCCGGGCGCTGGTGGGCGACATCCTCGCGCAGGACTTCGTCGGGGCGCTGCGGGCCAAGGGCATGAGCGAATTCGGCGTGTTCAAGCACGTCGTCAAGAACGCAGCCCCGACGGCACTGGCCATCATGGGCCTGCAGCTCGGCTACCTGCTCGGCGGCTCGATCCTGATCGAGACGGTGTTCGCCTGGCCCGGCACCGGCTTCCTCCTCAACGCCGCGATCTTCCAGCGCGACCTGCCCCTGCTGCAGGGCTCGATCCTCGTCCTGGCGATGTTCTTCGTCGCCCTCAACCTCATCGTCGACGTCGTGCAGACGGCGCTCGACCCGCGCATCGAGAGGGGCTGATGGCACTCGCGACCCAGTCCGCCGCGCCGATCCTCGACATTGCCGGGGGCGCTGCCCCCGCGCCGGCGGCGCCCGACGCCTTCGTGCCCTCGCGGGGGTTCTGGGGTCAGGTCGGCCACAAGCTCCTGCGCGATCCGGTGGCGATGGCCGCCGCCTGCATCATCCTCGCCATCGTGGCGGTGGCGCTGCTCTCGCCCTGGATCACCCCGATGGACCCCTATCGCGGCTCGATGCTGCGACGCCTGAAGCCCATCGGCGATGCGACCTACATCCTGGGCTCGGACGAGCTCGGCCGCGATATGCTGAGCCGCCTGATGCTGGGCGGACGCCTGTCCCTCTTCATCGGCGTCACCCCCGTCATCCTCGCCTTCGTGATCGGGTCCGGCATCGGCATCCTGGCCGGCTATGTCGGGGGCTGGGTCAACACCGTGCTGATGCGCACGGTGGACGTCTTCTTCGCATTCCCCTCGGTGCTGCTCGCCATCGCGCTCTCGGGCGCCCTCGGCGCGGGCATCTTCAACTCCATCGTCTCCCTCACCTGCGTGTTCGTGCCCCAGATCGCCCGCGTGGCCGAGAGCGTGACCACCCAGATCCGCGCCCGTGACTACGTCGACGCCGCGCGCCTCTCGGGTGCCTCGACCCTGACGATCCTGCGGGTGCAGGTGCTCGGCAACGTGCTCGGGCCGATCTTCGTCTACGCCACCAGCCTCATCAGCGTGTCGATGATCCTGGCCTCGGGCCTGTCCTTCCTCGGCCTCGGCGTGAAGCCGCCGGAGCCCGAATGGGGCCTGATGCTGAACACCCTGCGCACGGCGATCTACGTGAACCCGATGGTCGCAGCCCTGCCGGGGCTCGCCATCTTCATCGTCTCGATCTCGTTCAACCTGTTCTCCGACGGCCTGCGGTCCGCCATGGAGGTGAAGGCATGAGTACGCCCATCGGCCTCGCCACCGTGCCGCTCGCCCGCGATCGGGGTGGCCCGGCCCAGCCCCTCCTCACCGTCGAGCGCCTCGTGAAGCACTTCCCCGTCAAGAAGGGCTTGGGCGGCGCACGCGCCGTGGTGCGAGCGGTGGACGGCGTCGACTTCGAGATCCTGAAGGGGGAGACCCTCGGCGTGGTCGGCGAGTCGGGTTGCGGCAAGTCCACCACCGCCCGGCTCATCATGGGCCTGATCCGCTACGATTCCGGCGACCTGCTGTTCGACGGCGAGCGCATCGGCAGCCGGGCATTGCCCCTGCGGGACTTCCGGGCCCAGGCCCAGATGGTGTTCCAGGACAGCTACTCCTCCCTCAACCCGCGCATGACCATCGAGGGCTCCATCGCCTTCGGGCCGCAGGTGCACGGGGTGCCCAAGCGGCAGGCCATCGAGCGCGCTCGCAGCCTGCTCGCCCGGGTGGGGCTGGAGCCGGCACGCTTCGCCGCGCGCTACCCGCACGAGCTCTCCGGCGGCCAGCGCCAGCGGGTGAACATCGCCCGGGCGCTCGCGCTCGAACCCCGCCTCGTGGTGCTCGACGAGGCGGTCTCGGCCCTCGACAAGTCGGTGGAGGCGCAGGTGCTGAACCTGCTCATGGACCTCAAGCAGGAGTTCAACCTCACCTACCTGTTCATCAGCCACGACCTCAACGTGGTGCGCTTCATCTGCGACCGCGTGGCGGTGATGTATCTCGGCCAGGTGGTGGAGATCGGTCCCGCCGACACCGTGCTGGCCGCCCCGGCCCATCCCTACACGACCGCGCTGCTGTCCTCGATGCCCTCGATGAACCCGGATGCGCGGACCGAGGTCGCGCCCCTGGCGGGCGACCCGCCGAACCCCATCAACCCGCCGGCCGGCTGTCGCTTCCATCCCCGCTGTACCCTCGTCGAAGAGGTCTGCCGCGGCACGGTCCCGCCCCTCGAGGCCCTCGATGCACGCCACCGGGTCGCCTGCCTCGCCCGCCAGCCCGGCTCGGGCCATTCCCTCGCGCCCAGCCTGACGGTGGCCGCATGAGCGCGCCCGCATCCGAGCCGGCGGTCGCCATCCGCGGCCTGACGGTGGTCTTCGGCGGCGTGGTCGAGGCCGTCGACGGGGTGGACCTCACCCTGGAGCGGGGCCAGGCCGTGGCGCTGATCGGCGAATCCGGCTCCGGCAAGAGCGTCACCTTGCGGGCGATCATGCGCCTGAACCCGGAGCGCCGGACGCGGATCGGCGGCACGATCCGGGTCGGGGGCACGGACGTGATTTCGATGTCGCCCAAAGCCCTGCGGGCCCTGCGCGGCCGGGCGGTGGCGATGATCTTCCAGGAGCCGCTGCTGGCCCTCGATCCCGTCTACACGGTGGGCCAGCAGATCACCGAGGCGATCCGCCAGCATGAGCGGATCAGTGCCGGGGCGGCCCGCCAGCGCGCCCTGGCCTTGTTCGAGCGGGTCCGCATCCCGAGTCCCGAGCGGCGCCTCGATGCCTATCCGCACGAGATGTCGGGGGGCATGCGCCAGCGCGCCATGATCGCCCTGGCGCTCGCCTGCCGGCCGCAGGTGCTGCTCGCCGACGAGCCGACCACGGCGCTCGACGCCACCGTGCAGATCCAGATCCTTCTGCTCCTGCGCGAGTTGCAGGCGGAACTCGGCCTCTCCACCATCTTCGTCACCCACGACCTCGGCGCCGCCGTGGAGGTCGCCGACCGGATCGCGGTGATGTATGCCGGCCGCATCGTCGAGGAGGGCTCCGCCCGCGACGTGGTGCTGAACCCGCACCACCCCTACACGATCGGCCTCCTGCGCAGCCGCGCCGACGGCGCCCTCGCCAAGGGCACGCGCCTGAAGACGATTCCCGGCAGCCCGCCCGACCTCGCCAACCGCCCGCCGGGCTGCCCCTTCGCCCCGCGCTGCTTCCTCGCCGAGGAACGCTGCCGGGTCGAGGCGCCGCCCGCCGTGGCGGTGCAGCCCGGCCACCGGGCCGCCTGCTGGCGCACGGACGCAGCCCACGCGGCGTTTCAGGGGGACCGGGCGCCGGTGCTGGCGGACGCCGCGGTGTGAGGACGCATTCCCTCCCTCGGCGAACGGGGAGGGAGCTTGCGGAGCGAGGCGGGAGGGGGGACGACTTGTCCGGACATGGCGCGCGCCCCATCCGACCCGCAGGCGCGGGCCGCCGTTTCCCGCGAAAGGGCGAGGAACGCGACGACGCGGTTCAGCCCAATCGCAGGCCCGCCTTCGCCTTTCGCCTTTGCAGGTACAGGCTCGTCCCCAACGCCAGCCCGATCACCGCCAGCGACATGCCGGTGGTGAGGGTGCCCAGCGCGTAGATCTCCGGCGTCGTGACGGTGGTGGTCAGGCCCTGCAGCTCCAGCGGCAGGGTGTTGCGGCCGCCGATGGCCTGGCTGGTGCGGGCGAGTTCGTCGAAGGACAGGGTGAAGCCGAAGAGGGCAACGCCGACCAGGGAGGGGCCGAGGATCGGCACCACCACGTGACGCAGGGTCTGGGCCCCGGTGGCGCCGAGGTCGCGCGCGGCCTCCTCGTAGGCCGGGTCGAACCGGTTGAAGACCGCGAACATGATCAGGAGGCCGAAGGGCAGGGTCCAGGTCAGGTGGGCACCCAGCGCCGAGGTGTAGAGCCCCATCAGGGTGCCGTGCTCCTGCAGCCAGCCCCATCCGGTCTCGGCCGCAGCCCATTTCACCGCCTCGTCGAGGAGGCGGAATTCCAACCCGATGCCGAGCGAGACCACGATCGAGGGAACGATCAGGCTCGCGACCGCGATCGTGAACAGCGCACGCTCACCGCGGAACCGCTTGCGGAAGGCGAGGCCCGCGAAGAACGCGATGACGACGGTGAGCAGCATCACCACGAGGCCGAGGCGCAGGGAGCGCCAGAGCGCGCCCCAGATGTCGACGATCCCGAGGCCGGCCCAGAGCTTGCCGAACCAGTGCGTCGAGACCCCGTTCATCGGGAAGGTGAGGCCGCCCTGCGGACCCTGGAAGCTGAGGACGAGGATCGTCAGCGTCGGCCCGTACAGGAAAACGACGAAGAGAGCGAAGAACGCCGCCAGAGCGTAGAACGCCGGGGAGCGGGGGCGGTCGCTCACGTCTAGAGCTCCTTGCGCAGGTCGATGAGCCGGGTCATGGCCACGATCATCAGCATCACGGCGCCCAGCAGAACCACCGCGTTGGCAGCGGCCGCCGGCAGCTGCAGGGCCGACATCTGGACCTGTATGACCTTGCCGACCGAGGCGATCTGCTGGCCGCCCATGACGCCGACGGTGACGAAGTCGCCCATCACCAGGGTCACCACGAAGATCGACCCGATGGCGATGCCCGGCTTGGCCAGCGGCACCACCACGTTCCAGAGGGTCTGCCAGCCGGTGGCGCCGGAATCATAGGCCGCCTCGATCAGCGACCGGTCGATGCGCGCCATGCTGTTGAAGATCGGCACGATCATGAAGACCGTGTTGAGGTGCACGAAGGCGAGCACCACCGAGAAGTCGGAGTAGAGCAGGCCCTCGATCGGCGACTTGATCAGTCCCATCCTCATCAGCGTGTCGTTGACGAGGCCGTTGCGGCCGAGCAGCGGGATCCAGGAAATCATTCGGATCACGTTGGAGGTCCAGAACGGGATCGTGCAGACGAGGAACAACGCCATCTGCAGGGTGCGCGAGCGGACGTGGAAGGCGACGAAATACGCGACCGTGAAGCCGATCACGAGGGTGCAGGCCCAGGTCAATGCGCAGAACTTGAGGGTCGAGAGATAGGTCCGGACAGTCGTGCAGGCATCCGACGTGTTGAGGCACCCCTCGAAGACGTCGACGTAGTTCTGCACCGTGAAGGCGGGGATGATTTCGTACTCGTTGTACTCCCAGAAGCTGACGATCAGGGTGAGCGCGAGGGGCACCACGAAGAACACGAGGAAGACGAGCGCCATCGGCGCGACCTGGAGATAGGCCAGCGCGCGGTGACGGCGGATTTTCGTCGTGAGGCTGGCGGCGGGGGCCTTGGCGGGCGCCGCCTCCGTCACGGCAGCCGGCAGGGCGATGTCGGTCATGGCTCAACCCCTCGTGACAGGCGAAACCCTTCCCCCCGCTGCCGGGGAGAAGGTCGCATCGTCGCCCCACTCAGGCGGCGATGAACTCGTTCCACTTGCGGACCATGTAGGTGTTCTCGTCCATCACGGCGTTCCAGCAGGCGACGCTGCCCATGCGGGTCTCGAAGGAGCCGCCGTCGCGGGTGGCGCCGGCCTTCTCCAGCACACTGCCGTCCGGCCCCTTGATGTCCTTCTCGGCGGGCTTGCCCTCCATCCAGTAGGCCCACTCGTAGGGCTCCATATGGGCCTTGGCCGTCTCCAGCACGGCCGAGTAGTAACCCTGCCGGTTGAGGTAGGCGCCGGCCCAGCCGGAGAGGAACCAGTTGATGAAGTCGTAGGCCGCGTCGAGCTTGCGGCCCGTCAGGGTCTTGGGCAGGCCGAAGCCGGTGGCCCAGGCGCGGTAGCCCTCTTTGAGGGGCTGGTAGGTGCAGGCCACGCCCTGGCTGCGGACCTTGGTGACGGCGGGCGACCACATCGACTGGATCACGGTCTCGCCCGACGCCATCAGGTTCACGGATTCGTTGAAGTCCTGCCAGAAGGCGCGGAACTGGCCGGCACGCTTGGCCTCGATCAGCAGCTTGATGGTGCGATCGATCTCGGCCTTCGTCATGTTGCCCTTGTCGGGATAGGTGTAGTCGCCCGTGGCCTCGATCACCATGGCGGCATCCATGATGCCGATGGAGGGGATGTTGAGGATCGAGGCCTTTCCCTTGAATTCGGGATTCAGGAGTTCCTTCCAGCTGGAGATCGGGCGCTTGATCAGGTCCGGGCGGATGCCGAGCGTATCGGCGTTGTAGGTGGTCGGGATCAGGGTGATCCACTCGGTGGCCATGCCTGCGAAGGTCTTCGCGTTTTGCCCCTCGAGATAGAAGACTTTCTTGGGCGCAGTCCCCTGGTCGCCGATCTTCTTGCCCCCGACCTCGCCCTTGGTGAAGACCGGGGTGATGTTATCGGCCTGCTTGATCCGACGGGCATCCATGCCCTGGATGTTGCCCGACGGGATGAGCTTCTTCAGGCTGAAGAACTCGGTGTCGAGGAGGTCGAAGGAATTCGGCTGCGTCACCACGCGCTTCGTCACCTCGTCGGTGACGACGGGGATGTACTCGATGGTGATCCCGAGATCCTCCTTCACCTTGCGGGCGATGTCGCCGGATTGGTTCACGGCGGTGCCGAGGTAGCGCAGGGTCACGGGCTCGGCGGCGATCACGTTGGGAAAGCCGGTGATCGGGCCGGCGCCGAGCGCCAGTCCGGTGGCACCCGCGCCCTGGAGCAGGGTGCGGCGGCTCAGCTTGATCGTGGTCGTCATGCAGGGTCCTCTGAGGAAACGAAGGCGGGTCACGCGTCGGGCGCGGGGGCTCAGGCGCGGGGGCTCAGGCGATGGGCGGCGTCGGCGTCCCAGCCAAGGGGCACGGTCTGGCCCAGGGCGAGGGGATCACCGGCATAGGCGCGGTCGTCGATCAACGCTGTGAGGGCGGTGGCGGTCCCACCCGGCCCCTCCGCCTCGAACCCCACATGCACGCTGGTGCCCTG
This sequence comes from Methylobacterium sp. Leaf125, assembly GCF_001423085.1. GTDB lineage: Bacteria > Pseudomonadota > Alphaproteobacteria > Rhizobiales > Beijerinckiaceae > Methylobacterium. The sequence continues at coordinate 53,580 of NZ_LMNU01000004.1, forward strand.
GTACTCCACCGAGACGACGCGGGCCGGCACCGCCCCCGGGCCGGCCTGAGCGCCGAGGCGCATCCGGTCGGCGCGCACCGCCACCTCGGTCGCGTCGGGCAGGCGGATGATGTTGTGACCGCCGATGAAGCGGGCGACGAAGGCGGTGGCCGGGCGTTCGAACACGGTGCGGGGGTCGGACGCCTGCTCGATGCGACCGCCGTTCATCACCACCACGAGGTCGGAGAGCGCCATCGCCTCCTCCTGGCTGTGGGTGACGTGGATGAAGGTGATGCCGAGTTCGGCCTGGAGCCGCTTCAGCTCGGTCCGCATCCGCACCCGCAGGAACGGATCGAGGGCCGAGAGCGGCTCGTCGAGGAGCAGCACCTTGGGTCCGGTGACCAGCGCGCGGGCGAGCGCCACGCGCTGCTGCTGGCCACCGGAGAGTTGCGCCGGCAAGCGTTCCGCCAGATGGGCCATCTGCACGAGGTCGAGCATCGCCAGCGCCTTGGCGCGGCGCTCGGCCTTCGCGAGGCCCCGCATCTTCAGGCTGAAGGCGACGTTGTCGCGGCAGTTCAGGTGGGGAAACAGGGCGTAGCTCTGGAACATCATCGCCGTGCCGCGCTCGGCCGGCGTGGCATCCCCCACGGAGCGCGGACCGATGACCACGTCGCCGCCGGAGACCGTTTCGTGGCCACCGATCATCCGCAGGGTCGTGGTCTTCCCGCAACCCGAGGGGCCGAGCAGGCAGCAATAGGCACCCGAGCGAACCTTCAGGTCGATGCCGTCCACGGCGGTCGTGTGGCCGTAGCGCTTGGTCAGGCGGATCAGCTCGACGTCCATGCGGTTTCTCCCCACCCGATCCCCAGCAAGGGATGGGCCAGACGGTCCCCGTTTCGCGCCCGAAAACGCCCCCGATCGTCGGCAGCCGGGCTTGCCCGCGCCGTCCGGAGGCGGCCGGCGGGATCAGGCGGCAGGACCCGGCACCGGCGTCCGGTCGAGGACCTGTCCGTGCCCGGGCGCCCCGGTCACCCGCCCATCCTCGGCCACGACCTCTCCGCGTGCGAGGGTCATCACCGGCCAGCCCGTCACGGAAAACCCCTCCCAGGGGGTGTAGTCCGCCCCGTGGTGCAGGTTGGCCTGCCGGATCGTCTCGCGGCGGTTCGGGTCCCACAGCGTCAGGTCGGCGTCGAAGCCGATCCCGATCGAGCCTTTGCGCGGGTAGAGGCCGTAGAGCTTGGCGTGGTTGGTGGCGGTGAGTTCCACGAAGCGATTGAGGGAGATGCGCCCCGCCGAGACGCCCTCGGAGAACAGGATCGGCAGACGGGTCTCGATGCCCGGAATCCCGTTGGGCACCCAGCGGAAGGAGGTCCGGCCCTTCGGGTTCAGCTTGCCGGCGGGATCGTCGTAGCGGAAGGGGCAATGGTCGGAGGAGACCACGTCGAACAACCCGGTCTGAATCCCGCGCCAGATCGCGGCTTGGTTGGAGGCCTCGCGCGGTGGTGGCGAGCAGACGTATTTCGCCCCCGCCATCGGGTCGTCGGAGCCGAGGCCCTTCATGTGGTCGGCGGTCAGGGTCAGGTATTGCGGGCAGGTCTCGGCATGGATCTTCAGGCCGCGCTCCCGGCCCCAAGCGATCTGCTCCATGGCCTGCTCGCCCGAGACGTGGACGATGACGATCGGCAGGTCGACGAGTTCGGCGTGGCTGATGGCCCGGTGCGCCGCCTCGCGCTCGACCACCTGCGGTCGGGACAGAGCATGGCCGAAGGGGCGGGTTTCCCCGGCCTTCTCCAGCCGCTCGGTCATGTACCGGATGGCATCGTAACCCTCCGCATGGACCATGACCCGCGCGCCTTCCCGCCGCGCCAGGTCGAACACGTCGAGGATCTGGCGGTCGTTCAGGACGAGATCATCGTAGGTCATGAATACCTTGAACGAGGTGTAGCCCTCCGCGATCAGCGCCGGCAGTTCCTGGCCGAGCACCGCCGGCGTCGGGTCCGAGACGATGAGGTGGATAGCCACGTCGATGTGGCACTGCCCGTCCGCCAGCGCCCGGTAGGCGTGGGTCGCCGTGCGGAGCGACGCGCCGCGGGGCTGGAGCGCGAACGGCATCACGCAGGTATTGCCGCCCGCCGCCGCCGCGCGGGTGGCCGAGGCGAAGTCGTCCGCCATGACGATGCCGGGCCCGGAATCCTGGGCGATGTGGACATGGCTGTCGATGCCCCCGGGCAGGACGAGGAGGCCGGAGGCGTCGATCCTGCGGGCCGCATCGGCGATCCGCTCGCCGATCGCCGCGATGCGACCGCCGCGAATGCCGACATCGGCGGCAAACGTGTCGGTGGCGGTGACCAGGGTGCCGCCGCGGATGGCGAGGTCGAAGTCGGGCATGCCCTCAGTCCCTCACGCGGGCGATGATCGCCACCGGGCCGCCGCCGTCCGGTCCCTGGTGCTCGGCGCCGCCCGAGACGAAGAGGTCCGTGCGCCCGATCGCGGCGGCAGCCACCCCACCCTCGAGGGCGCGGGCATGCCGGGTGGCGTTGATGTCGCTGTCGTCGTTCATGATGTGGCGTCGGCCCCGGATCAGCCCGTCATGCGACGGCTCGGCCTTGGCGAGCAGGGCGACCACGCGCTCCGACTCCCCGGGGGCCAACTGGCCCGAAGGGGAAAACCCGAGATCCGCCAGGACACCCTGGATCGCTCCGAAATCGATGCCGTCGCGCATGACGCGGTGGGCGATGGCGTGGGGGCCTGACCAGCCACGGGCATTGCCGAGGACGATGATCTCGTTGCGCATCAGCTCGATGCCCGCGGAAGCACTGGCGCGGCCGGAATAGAGTTCGCGCCGCGTGCCGATGGCGGCCTCCGAGAGGTCCTCGCCCGAGACCTCGCCCAGGGCCAGGGCGATGCCCAGCGCCGAGGCCCCGCGCGACAGGCCCATGGACGCGTAGGTGTCGTGGGTCGCCACGCCCTGTCCGCGTCCGGCGGCCTCCTGGATCCGCGCGCTGGTGAGGAGCGGGCATTTCACCTGCACGAAGTGGACGTCCTCGGGATCGTCGATTCCGGCCAGCGCCATGGCCTCGCTCACGGCCGCGGCCGTCGCCCGTACCTGCGCCATCCGGCCGATTGCCTCCGGCTGGAACTCAGCGGTGAAGGCAGTGCCGATCGCCAGTGCCGACACACCTTCGGCCTCGGGCGCATCGCGGCGCGCCAGCACGAGGAGGTGTGGGGAGAGGCCGCCCTCGGTGCCGCCGGACATGACCAGGGCGACCCGCGCGCCAACCGCCTCGGGGCGGCAGCCCATTGCACCGGCGAGGGCGGTCTCCAGGGCCGTCACGGCGAGCTGGCGGGTGAAATCGTTGACGCACCCATTGCCCTCGGTCTTGCCGAAGATCGCCACGATCTCGTCCGCCGCCACGGCACCGGTGGTGACGAGCTCCATCACCCCCGAGACGTCGGCGGGATGCCGGGTCGGCACGCGGAAGACGAGGCATTCGGGCATGGCGTGTTCGCGACTGGATGAGAGGACAATCCAAGCTAAGCCGAGCGTCCGACCTGCGCGAGTGCTGGTTTGCGTACGCCGCGCTCCCGAACCGGCAACGGCCTCGATGGCCCCGGCGGTACGGCTCTTGCCGGGCCTCGGGCGACAGGGCGGCCGATCTCGGACCTCCCGGGTTTGAAGCTGCACGATTTGTGGCTTTCTGCTCCCGATGATGGCGCTCAATTGTCCGATCTGACCAAGCGGGCGGCAGGCGCAGCATCGATCGACAGCGATGACCGATCTGTGGGTTTTGTTGGCATTGCTTTTGCCATGTCGGGTTTCGCGAGGCCCTGACTGCGCCCGGCGGCGGACTCGGCCTCCTGCCGGCATTTCTGAGGAGCACGAACGCATGACACACCCGACGATCAGCCGGCGCGGCGCGCTCAAACTCGGAACGGCCGCCGCAGCGGGCGCCCTCGCGACGCCGTTCCTCGGCCGCCGCGGCCTCGCCGCCGAGGAACCGATCAAGCTCGGGAGCCTCCTCGACGGCAGCGGCGCACTCGGCCTCGAGGGCAAGCGGATGATCGAGACCACCGAGTACGCGGTGGAGCTGCTCAACAAGGCCGGCGGCCTTCTCGGTCGGCCGATCAAGATCATCGCCTACGACACCCAGTCGAGCATGCAGCTCTACACGCAGTACGCCCAGCAGCTCGCGCTGAAAGAGAAGGTCGACGTCATCCAGGGCGGCATCACTTCAGCCTCGCGCGAGGCGATCCGGCCAATCTTCGGTCGGTCCAAGACCCTGTACTTCTACAACACCCAGTACGAGGGCGGCGTCTGCGACCGCAATGTATTCTGCACGGGCACGACACCAGCCCAGACCGTGAACCACATCGTCGATTATGCCCTGAAGACCTGGGGCAAGAAGGCGTACATCGTCGCGGCGGATTACAATTACGGCCACATCACCGCGAGCTGGATGACGAAGTTCATGAAGGAGGGCGGCGGCTCGGTCGCCGGCACCGACTTCTTCCCCCTCGACGTGACCAATTTTTCCTCCGCGATCAGCCGGATCCAGCAGGCCCAGCCCGACCTGGTGCTCTCGGCCCTGGTCGGCGCCAACCATTCCGGCTTCTATCGCCAGTGGGATGCCGCCGGCATGAAGGGCCGGATCCCCCTGGGCTCCTCGGTCTTCGGGCTGGGCGACGAGCTCACCACCATGGACGCCTCGACCACGAACGGCATCGTCACCTGCTACGGCTGGTACAACGACCTGCCCGACGCCCGCAGCGTCGAATTCGTGAAGGGGATGCAGGCCAAGTTCGGCGCCGACGTCACCGACCTCAGCGAACTCGACACCGCCACCTACGACGGCATCATGCTCTGGGCCGAGGGGGTGAAGAAGGCCGGCTCTCTCGACCGCGACAAGGTCATCGCCGCCCTGGAATCCGGCATCTCCTACGAAGGGCCGACCGGCAAGGTGACCATGGACGGGGCGACCCACCACACCACCCGCAGCACCTATCTCGCCCGGCCCAAGGACAAGAAGTGGGAGATCCTGGCGAGCTTCCCCGACCAGTTCCCCGCCGATACCGCGGGCGCCTGCGACCTGCTGAAGAACCCGAAGACCAACAAGCAGTTCACCCCCGACCTGAAGGGTTGAGGCGGAGCATGGCGCCCGACCTCATCGGCCTGCTCGGCTTCAACGTCCTCGCGGGCATCGCCACGCTCGCGCTGATCACCCTGGGACTCGGGGTGATCTACGGGATGATGCGGATCATCAACCTCGCCCATGGCGAGTTCATGATGCTCGGCGCCTATACGGCGGTCGCCGCCTCCGATGCCGGCCTCAACATCTGGGTCGCCATGCTGGTGCTGCCGCCCCTGGTGGTCGGGCTGATCGGCCTCGTCCTCGAGCGCACCGTGATCCGCTTCCTCTACGGGCGGATGATGGACACGATGCTGGCGACCTGGGGCATCAGCCTCGGACTCATCGGCCTCGTCACGTCGATCTACGGGAACGTCGTGCGGGGCGTGTCGACGCCCGTGGGCAGCTTCGAGATCGGGCGGTACGGCGCAAGTCTCTACAGCCTCGTCATCGTGGCAGCGGCCTGCGCGGCCCTGGCCGGCCTCTACCTGCTGCTCCGCCTGACGAAGTTCGGGCTGATCCTGCGGGCGACGATGCAGAACCCGCGCATGGCCGCCTCCCTCGGGGTCTCTCCGGACCGGATCTACATGGCGACCTTCGCCCTCGGTGCAGGCCTCGCGGGTCTCGCCGGCGGCGTGCTGGCACCGATCTCCGGCATCTCGCCGGCCATGGGCGCGGCCTACATCTCGCGCGCCTTCATCACGGTGCTGGGCGGCGGACCGGCGATCCTCACCGGCACGGGCCTCGCCTCCACCCTGTTCGGCTTCATCAACGAACTCGTCTCGTTCAAGACCACCCCCGTCATCGGCGACGTGGCCCTCCTCGTCGCCGCGGTCCTGCTCATCCGCGTGCTGCCCCAGGGCATCACCGGCCGCTACCTGAGGCGCAGCCTATGACCCGTCCCCCGTCGCCGCTCCGCGCCCTGGCCCGCCCGGCTTCCCTCAGCTTCCTCGCCATGGTCGCCTCCGGCCTCGTCATCCTGTTCGGAGCCCCCCACGTCCTCGACACCTTCGGCCTCGTGCAGATGACGGGCTTCACCGCCATGGCGATGTTCGCCCTCAGCCAGGGCTTCATCTGGGGCTATGGCGGGGTGATGTCCTTCGGGCAGGCCGCCTTCCTGGGACTGGGCGGCTACGCCTACGCCGTCGGGGTCCTGAACATGGGCGACTCGACCGTGCCCGTGTTCCTCGCCATCGCGGTGCCGATGCTGTTCGCCGGGCTGCTCGGCTACTTCATGTTCTACGGCCGGATCTCGGACGCCTATATCGGGGTCATCACGCTGACGGTGTCGGTGATCCTGTTCCAGCTCGTGAACACCACCTCGGGCAGTCAGTACCGGATCGGAGAGGCCGAGCTCGGGGGCTTCAACGGCATCCCGGCCATCCCGGCCCTCAACCTGCCGGGCGATGCCGGCAACCAGCTCGACCCCGAGGGCATCTGGTACGCCGCGATGGGGAGCCTCGTCGTCGTCTACATGTTCCTGCGCGCCATCCTGGCAAGCCGGTTCGGCCGCGTGGTCGTGGCGATCCGCGAGAACGAGACCCGGGCGCAGCTCATCGGCTACGACCCGCGCCTCTACAAGCTCCTGGCCTTCATGATCTCGGCCGGCATCGCGGGCCTCGCCGGCTGCCTCTTCGCCAACTGGGGCGGTTTCATCAGCCCGACGGTGTTCGGCCTGACCATGTCGGCCCAGGTGATCATCTTCGTCCTCGTCGGCGGGCTCGGCACCCTGCTCGGGCCGATCCTCGGCGCGGTGCTGATCCAGTGGCTGACCATCGAGGCCGGCGCCCAGAACGTCATCGATTCCAACCTCGGCCTCGGCGCGATCCTCGTCACCTTCGTGCTGCTGATCCCGCAGGGGCTGGTGCCGGTGGCCCGCAACCTCGTCCTGCGCCTCGGCACGGCGCTCAGCGGCCGGCGCATGAGGGCCAAGCCCCTCGGGCCTGCCCCGGGTACGGCCCTTGCCGGGGAGGTCCGTCGATGAGCGTGTCTCCTGCGACGAAGCCCGTCCGCCCCCTGCTGGAAGCCAAGGGCGCCACCATGCGCTTCGGCGGCGTGACCGCCGTCAACGCGGTCGACTTCGTCCTCGGCGAAGTTGAGCTGCGCTGCCTCATCGGCCCGAACGGCGCCGGGAAGAGCACTTTCTTCAAGATGCTCACCGGCCAGCTCACGGCGAGCGCCGGACGCATCCATTTCCGCGACACCGACATCACGGCTGCGCACCCGCACGAGATCGCCCGCCTCGGGGTCGGCATCAAGACGCAGGTCCCCAACGTCTTCAACGGCCTGTCGGTGCGCGAGAACGTCTTCGTCGCGGCAGGGCGCAAGAAGTCGCTCGCCCGCACCCGCGCCATCGTCGAAGAGACGCTGACCCGCCTCAAGCTCACCGAGATCGCCACCCGCCTCGTCGGGCAGCTCGCCCACGGCCAGCGTCAATGGGTCGAGATCGCCACCGTCCTGGCCCAGGAGCCGGAGCTGATCCTCCTCGACGAGCCTGCCGCCGGGATGACGAAAGAGGAGGTCGAGCGCACCGCCGCTCTCATCCGCGAGATCAACCGCACCCACGCGGTCATCGTGGTGGAGCACGACATGCCGTTCATCCGGATGATCGCCAAGACCGTGACGGTGTTCAACCAGGGCCGCATCCTCATCGAGGGCGACGTCGACACGGTGCTGTCCGACACGCGCGTCCGCGACGTCTATCTCGGCAAGCAGGCCGCATGACCGCTCCCATCCTGACCGTCGACGACCTGCATTCCGGCTACGGCCGCATCCCGATCCTCGGCGGCGTGTCGCTGCAGGTCGGCGAGGGCGCGTTCGTCGGCATCCTCGGCCATAACGGCATGGGCAAGTCGACCCTGCTGCGGACGCTCACCGGCAACCTGCCCGCCGCGGCCGGATCAATCACGTTCGACGGGCGCGACATCACGCGGCTCTCCCCGACCGCCCGGGCCCGGGCCGGCATCGGCTACGTTCCTCAAGGCCGCGAGATCTTCCCGGCGTTGAGCGTCCACGAGAACCTGCGGATGGGCTGTCTCCTGTCCCGGGACAAGGAGGAGGCGGTCATCGCCGATATCCTCACGCTGTTCCCGCGCCTCAAGGCCTATCTCGACCGGCCGGGCGGCGCACTCTCGGGGGGCGAACAGCAGTTGCTGGCGCTGGCCCGCTGCCTCTGCGGGGCTCCCCGCATTCTCCTGCTCGACGAGCCCACCGAGGGCATCCAGCCCTCGATCATCGAAGAGATCATCGAGACGCTCCAGGCCATCGGCCGGCAACGCGGGCTCACGGTGCTGCTGGTGGAGCAGAACCTGAACTTCATCGCGTCGCTCTCGCAGCGCGTGCTGATCCTGCAGAAGGGCCGCATCACCCGCGAGGTGCCGCCCGATGTCGCCCGGGACCGGGCGATGATCGACGAATTCGTCGGCATGGCCTGAAGGCCATGCCCGTCTTGTTCCAGTCAGGAGACCTCCGGAATGGATGCCACGACACACAGCCCCTTCGACGTGGTCGAGATGACCCTGGCCGATGCGGCCGACGCCTTTGCCAGCGGTGTGACCTCCGAGGCGCTGACGCAGGCCTTCCTCGATCGCATCGCGGCGCATAACCCGCATTACAACGCCCTCATCATCATGAACCCGGATGCCCTGGCCGATGCCCGCGCCATCGACGCCCGGCGGGCGGCCGGCGAGGCCCTGGGGCCCCTCGCCGGCATCCCCGTGGTGATCAAGGACCCGATGGACATGGCCGGCCTGCCGACCACCGCCGGCTGGCACTTCCTGAGCGCCCGGGCCGGCGGCGTCGACCTCATCCCGGAGACCGACTCGCCCGTGGTGGCGCGGATGCGGGCCGCCGGCTGCGTCATGCTCGGCAAGACCAACGTGCCGGTGCTGAGCGCCACCGGCAGCCACGCCAACGACAGCTGGGCCGGCCCGACCCTGAATTCGGCAGCGCCCGAGAGCCTGCCGGGCGGCAGCAGCGCCGGGACGGCGACCGCCGTCGGTGCCAGCTTCGCGGTGCTGGGCCTCGCCGAGGAGACGGGCGGGTCGATCCAGAATCCCGCTTCGGCGCAGGGTCTGGTCGGCATCAAGCCAACCTTCGCCCTGGTGCCCAATGCCGGCGTGGTGCCGCTCGCCGGCAGCACCCGCGACGTGGTCGGCCCCATCGCCCGCTGCGTGCGCGACGCCGCGCTGACCCTCGACGTGCTGGCGGGCTACACACCCGCCGATCCGAAGACCGTGGCCGGCATCGGCAAGCGCCCCGGGGGCGGCTACACCGCCCGCCTCGACACCGGTGCGCTGAAGGGTCAGCGCCTCGGCCTGTTCGGACCGGGCTGGCGCGACCTGCCGCTCTCCCCGGAGGCGGGCACGCTCTATGCCCGCGCGCAGGACGAGATCACCGCCCGCGGCGCCACGCTGGTGGCCGATCCCTTCGCCGGGACCGGCTTTGCCGGGCTCGGCCGCCCCACGCCGGGCCTGAACCACTTCGACGCCCGCGGCATGGAATCGGTGCCCTACGACCTGCACCTCTATCTGCAGCGCCTCGGCCCGAGCGCCGCCCTCCGCAGCGTCGAGGCCTTCGCCGCGGCCACCGAGGCGGAGGATGCCTTCGGCCCCATCGGCGTCCTGCGCTACCTGCACAGCATCCCGGCCTTCGCGCCGATCCTGGCCAACCCGACCGTACCGCCGGATCTCTCCGCCTTCCTCACCCTGCGGGAGGCCTACCTGGCGATCTTCGACACGGTGATGGATGCGAACCGGCTCGACGGCCTCGTCTTCCCGCAGATGCGGAACGAACTTCCCCCCCTTCACGGCGACGAGGCGATCAACGAGACCACGGTGTGCGAGATCAATATCGCGGGCTTGCCCGGCGTGACGGTTCCGGCCGGGTTCTACGCCTCGGGGGCGCCGTTCAACCTGATCTTCGTCGGCCGGATGTGGAGCGAGGCCGACCTGCTCGGCTTCGCCTACGACTACGAGCAGGCGACGCGTCACCGCCGCGCTCCGGACCTGATCGGCTGAGGCTCGGTCGCGTGTACCGCGCGGGCAGGATTGCTCAACGGACCGGCAGGCGGCCCTGTTGATAAGCAATAAAACCACATAGCCCACAAACGTCACATTTTCCGTTTGACCTCCATCCCGTAACGCGGCGTAGTCGGTCAGCGGAGAAGTTCCGTCAGCGACCCGGTCGATGCCCCCGCCGGGGGCGGGCGAACTGCGCAGAGGCAGTGGGCCGGCCGTCCTCGGCGGTGCCGCCGGGTTTCGGGGTACGGCCTGTGGGTGTGGTTTCTGACCGAGCAGTCATACGCGCTCAAAACGAAATGCGAGAGCCGATGCATCATTCCGGTTGCATTACAACGCGAACGAGCATGGGATACCGCATGCCGCTTCCGCATTCCCGCGCGACCGCGGCCACGGATCACCGTTATCATCGGGTGAACGGTAGGACGGCCATCGAGCATGCTGACGGATCATCGCCACCAGGAAATCCTGTCCCGCCTCCACGGGACCGGCCGGGTCGGCGTCGCGGATGTGGCCCTCTTCCTGAAGGTCTCCGAGGAGACCATCCGCCGCGATCTGAAGGTGCTGGAGGAACGTGGCCTGCTCCGGCGCATCCATGGCGGCGCCGTGCCGCCGCGCCTCGACCAGGAGCGCCCGCTGCAGGAGCGCGGCAAGCTCAACACCCGCGAGAAGGGGCGGGTCGCGGTCCTGGCCGAGGCCCTGGTGCTGGACGGGATGTCGATCTTCATCGACACGGGCACCACCACGCTCGCCCTCGCGCGGCGGCTCACCGGGCGCAATCTCACGATCACCACCAACTCGGTGGACGTGGCCCTGCATTTCGGCGGCGGCCCGGCCCGGGTCAACCTGACGCCCGGCACCCTGCGGAGCAACGACAACGCGCTGGTGGGCTACGAGACCGTGGCCTATGCGCAGCGCTACTTCTTCGACATCGCCTTCATGGGGATCGCGGCCTGCGATCTCGAGCACGGCTGGATGGATTACGAGGAGCACGAATCGGTGCTGCGCCGGACCCTCAGGGGGCAGTCGCGCCGGGCCGTCCTGCTCGCCGATTCCCGCAAGTTCGGCCGGCAGGCCAATCTCTGCACCTTCGGGCTCGGCGAGAAGCTGAGCATCGTTACCGACAAGCCGCCGCCGGAGGCGTTCCAGGACGCGTTCGCGCGGCATGAGATCGAGACCATCCATACCTGAGGCCGGCGCGGCGAGCGCCCTCGCGGAGCTGCTCGAACGCTTCTCCGCCTGCGGCGCCACCCCGGGGGGGGGCGTGACGCGGCTCTGCGCCAGCCCGGCGGACGGGGCCGCCCGCGCGGTGTTCGCGGAGGGGGTCCGGGCGGCCGGCGGCGCCCTGCGGGTCGACGCGGTGGGCAACCAGTTCGGCCTGTTTTCGCTGACGGGCCAAGGGGATGCGCCCCTCGTCATGATGGGCTCGCACCTCGACAGCCAGAGCCGCGCCGGCCGCCTCGACGGCACCTACGGCGTCGCGGCGGCCCTGCAGGTGGGCGCCGGACTGATGACGGCCCGCCGCGCCGGAGCGCGCTTCACCGCCGATTTCTGCGCCGTGAACTGGACCAACGAGGAGGGGGCCCGCTTCCGGCCGAGCCTCCTCGGCAGCGGCACCTATCTCGGCCGGCACACGGTGGCGGAGGCCCTGGCCTGCCGCGACGACGACGGCATCAGCCTGGGCGCGGCGCTGGCGGCGATCGGCCTGGCGGGCGACGACGCACCGCCGCCGCGTCCGGCCTGCTACCTCGAGATCCACGTGGAGCAGGGCACCGCGCTGGAGGAGGCCGGGCGGACCATCGGCATCGTCACCCGGAACTGGGGCGCGACCAAGATCGAGGCGGTCTTCACCGGCGTTCAGGCCCATACGGGGCCCGGACGGATGGAGCGCCGGCGCGACGCGCTGCTCGCCGCAGCCTATGCGATCGCGGACATCCGGGCGCTGGCCGACGCGTGGCCCGGCCTGCTGTATACCGCGGTAGGTCGTGTCCAGGTCGCGCCGAATTCCGCCAACGTGGTCGCGGCACGGGTCGCGATCTCGGTGGAGCTCCGATCCGCCGACGACGCCATCCTGACGGAGGCCGGAGGCCGGGCCGACCGGCTCCTGGCGGGAGCCGCGGACCGGGCCGGCACCGGGCTGACGATCACCAGCCGGGGCGAGCGCCCGATCCGGGCGATGCCCGAGGCGGTCTGCGACCTCGTCGCCGCCTGCGCCGAGGCGCAGGGGCTCGGGGCCCTGCGGATGGACACGGTGGCGGGGCACGACGCCCTGAGCTTCCTCGGGATCTGTCCGACCGGACTCGTCTTCGTGCCGAGCATCGACGGCATCGCCCACAACGAGGCCGAGGCCACCGACCCGGCCGACCTCGCCGCCGGACTGGCCCTGATGCGGGAGGCGGCCGAGCGCCTGTGCCGCCGGGGCGGCGACCCGGTGCGGGCCGCGCAACCGGAGCCGACGGAATGAGGCCGCCCGAACCCGACTTCGCGACGCGAATCGCCGCCGCCCTGGCGCGCCTCCCGGGCTGGGAAGCCGGAACGGCGCAGATCGCCCTGGCGGCGGCGCCGGTCGCGTCCCCGACCCACCGGGCGGTGGCCTCGGACTGCGCCCGGGTCCGGCGCGACGGCGCCGATCCGGTCTTCGTCAAGCGGCGCCACGCCGACATGGCCGCCGACCTCCGGCCCGCCATGGCGGAGGCGACGCGCCGGGCCGGCGCTCTCGGCCTCGGGCCGGCCCTGCTGGCGGGAGGTGGGGCTGAGGGCGACGGCGTGGTCGTTCTGGCCGACCTGCCCGAGCCCTGGCGCTACGCCCGGGTCGGCGACCTGCAGGATGCGGACACGATGGCGCAGGTCCTCGGGGCCCTGCGGCGGCTGCACGGGGCGGAGCCCCTGGGCCAGACCTTCTGCCCGTTCGAGCGGATCGCCGCCCTCGCGGCGGAGGCCCGGGCCTGCGCCGCCCCGGTGCCCGACGACATCGACGCGCTCCTGGCGGATGCCGCGCTGATCCGGGGGGCGATCGCGGCGGCCGGCTTCGACCGCCGCTTCAGCCGCAACGACGGCACCGCCTCGAACCTCATGCTGCGCTTCGAAGGGAGCGGCCTCGCGCCGGACGGGGTCCGGCTCGTGGATTTCGACCTCGCGGGCGACTTCGACCCCTGGTTCGAGGTCGGCGCGCTCCTCAACGAGGCCACCGCGTTCGACCCGGAGCGCCGGCAGGCCATCGAGATCTATGCCGGGCGCTGCACCGAGGCCCTGCTCGCCCGCTGCCGCCTCTACGGCGCGGTGGACGACCTGATGTGGGGCCTGTGGGGGATCACCCGGGCCGTGACCGTGCGCCGGCCCGGCATCGAGTTCTTCAAGTACGGCCAGTGGCGGCTGCTGCATGCGCGCACCACCCTGGCGGCGCGCGACTTCGAGCTCTGGCTGCGCCAGCTGTGACGGCCGCGGGGAGGGGACGATGAGCTGGACACGGATGGGCGAGGGGCGGGGCGCCGCCGAGCAGGCCCTGGAGGCGATCCTCGCCCGGGTGCCGGCCTGGGCGGGCGCCCCCCTGCGCTACCGCGCCGTCTCGGGCGGCATCAGCAACACCAACTGGCGGGTCCAGGCGGGGGAGGGCACGGACGTCTTCCTCAAGGTCCCGGGACGCGGCACGGAGATGTTCATCACGCGGGACGCCGCCCACGAGGCGAGCCGGCGGGCGGAGGCCTGCGGCTTCGGGGTCGCGGTGCTCGACTACCTGCCCGAGGACGGCGTCGAGATCTTCGCCTTCCTGGACGACTTCCGGGCCTCCTCGAACCTCGACTTCCTGCGCCCGGTCGTGCGCCACAACGCGGTCCGGGCCCTGCGGGCCTTCAACGATGCGCCGGCCCTGACCCTGACCAAGACGATCTTCGACATGATCGAGGAGCATGTCGGGCAGGTCGAGGCCGTCGGCGGCCGGGTGCCGCCGGATGCGGCCTTCCTGATGCGCCGCTACGGCCAGGCCAAGGCGGCGCTCCTGGCCTCGGGCCTCGACCTCGTACCCTGCATGAACGACACGCTGGCCGGCAACTTCATGCTCGACGGGCAGGACCATGTCCGCCTCGTCGACTTCGAGTACGCCTCCAACAACGAGCGCGCCTACGAGCTCGCCCTGTGGTTCGACGAGATGGCGTTCTCGGCCGAGGTCGAGCGCGAGATGATCGCGGCCTATTGGGGCCGCTGGACCCCGCAGATCCACGCCCGCACCGAGGTGCTGAAGGCTTTGGGCGACCTCAAATGGGCGACCTGGGCGATGATCCAGGAGCGGGTCTCGACCCTCGACTTCGACTACTACAAGTACGGGACCTGGAAGCTCTCGCGGGCCCGGACCCTGTTCCACCATCCCGACTGGCCGCGCTGGCTGCGACTGCTGTGACCGCCGCCCGCGCCGCCGTCCCGTTCCCGCGTTCCCCTTCGCGCAAGGCCGATCCCATGTTCCCGACCCTCGCCCCACCGGCGGGCTTCGACGCCACCCCCGATGGGCTGATGGCCTTCGCCCACCACCTCGCCAACAGCGTGCGCCCCCTGGCGCGCCGGCACTTCCGCACGCCCCTGGCCGTCGAGGCCAAGGCCGATGCGAGCCCCGTCACCGAGGCCGATCGCGGCATCGAGGCCCGCTTGCGGGCCGAGATCCACCAGGCCTACCCGGGGCACGGCATCCTCGGCGAGGAGGAGGGGGGCGACTTCGCCCACGACCTGACCTGGGTGGTGGACCCCATCGACGGGACCCAGAGCTTCATCACCGGCATGCCGCTCTTCGGCACCCTGATCGCCCTGGTGCGGGGCGGGCGGCCGATCCTCGGCCTCATCGACATGCCGGCCCTGGCCGAGCGCTGGCACGGCAACGGCAGCAGCGCCTGGTTCGGCGGCAAGCCGATCCGCACCAGCCGGCGCGCCCTCGCCGAGGCCCGGCTGTTCGCGACCTCCCCCGACCTGTTCAAGGGGGCCGACGCCGAGGCCTTCGCGGCCCTCAGCGCCGCCGTGGGCCTGCGCCGCTTCGGCGGCGACTGCTACGCCTACGGCCTCCTCGCCTCGGGCCATTGCGACCTCGTGGTGGAGGCCGGCCTCAAGGTCTACGACGTCATGGCCCTCGCCCCCGTGGTGGAGGGGGCCGGCGGCGTGATGACCGACTGGGCCGGACGCCCGCTCACCCCGGACTTCGACGGTCGCGTCATCGCCGCCGCCAACCCGGAGCTGCACGCGGCGGCGTTGCGCCAGCTGACGGGGTTTGCCTGAGGCGACCATCCCGAACCGACGACGCTCGCAAGCTCTGCCCCCCTGCGGGTCTGGATCCCGGGCTCCGCTGCGCCGTCCCGGGATGCCGCGGGGCTGCCCGCGAACGTCGCCGGCGAGGCCGCACCAGCCGCGACCGCCCAGCCTTGCAGGTGATAAAGTCCGTCGTACCGCTGCCGAGGGCCGCGATCCGGCTCCGCCCTCACAGCGGCGGAACCGCCCTGGACTGGGGGTCGATCAGGGCTGCTCCCGCAAGGGGGACACGGCATCGGCGATCCGGTCCGGCGCCCGGGGGCGAGGGCGAGAACGAGGGCTCAGTGCCCGAGGCCGACGGCGCCCCGGGCCTCGAAGAAGGCGGCGTCGCTGACCCAGCTCTCGTCCGAGGCCACCAGGCGGAGCACGCCGGCGCTGTCGTCGAGGGCGTCGAGGAGCGGGCCGAAGGCGCGCCGGACATCATCATCGAAAGTATGGGCGAACTCGTCGCGCAGCTCGTAGCCAATCTTCGCCAAAACCAGGAGCGATTTGAAGCCCAAGTCCTGCATTTCGGTCCCCTTCGATGTGTTGTTTCCGGTCGTTGCTGAGCGTTCCACTTTCAGCGCGAGGATCTTAACAAGATGCTAACGACGGTAGTCTTGCCCTGCGTGCAGCGATCGCCGGGGGACACGAGACCCGCCCGGTCCCGGAGCGTCAGTCGGCGCCCTCGATCAGGCCGCGGATGCGGGTGGCGAGGGCTTCCAGGGCGAAGGGCTTGACCAGCACCTGCATGCCGGGGGCGAGGTGGCCGTGGTTGAGGGCGGCGTTCTCGGCATAGCCGGTGATGAACAGCACCTTCAGGCCCGGGCGGGACACCAGGGCCGCCTCCGCCATCTGGCGGCCGTTCATGCCGCCGGGCAGGCCGACATCGGTGACGAGGAGGTCGATGCGCACATCGGATTGCAGCATCTTGAGGCCCGAGGCGCCGTCGGCCGCCTCGATGGCGGCGTAGCCGAGATCCTCCAGCACCTCGGTCACGAGCATCCGCACCGTGGGCTCGTCGTCAACCACCAGCACCGTCTCGCCGACCTTGGCCCGGGCCGCCTCCGACAGGTCCGGCACCGTCTCCACCCCCTCCGCCTCGCCGAGATGGCGCGGCAGGTAGATGCACACCATCGTGCCCTCGCCGGGCTCGGAATAGATCCGCACCTGGCCGCCCGACTGCTTGGCGAAGCCGTAGATCATCGAGAGGCCGAGGCCGGTGCCCTCGCCGAGGGGCTTCGTGGTGAAGAACGGATCGAAGGCCTTGGCGGCGACGTCCGGGGTCATGCCGGTGCCGTTGTCCGAGACGCAGAGGGCGACGTACTGGCCCGGGTCGAGGTCGCGCTCGCGGGCCCCGCGGGCGTCGAGCCAGCGGTTGCCGGTCTCGACCACGATGCGGCCGCCTTCCGGCATGGCGTCGCGGGCGTTGATGCAGAGGTTGAGCAGGGCGTTCTCGAGCTGGCTCGGATCGACCAGGGTCGGCCACAGGCCGGCGGCGCCCACCACCTCCACCGAGACCGCCGGACCCACGGTGCGGCGCACCAGCTCCTCCATGCCCTCGACGAGGCGGTTCACGTCGGTGGGCTTCGGGGCCAGGGTCTGACGGCGCGAGAAGGCGAGGAGGCGATGGGTCAGGGCCGCGGCCCGGCGCGCCGCCCCCTGCGCGGCGCCGATATAGCGCTCCAGGTCGCCGACCCGGCCCTGGAGCATGCGGGTCTGCATCAGCTCCAGGGAGCCGACGATCCCCGCCAGCATGTTGTTGAAGTCGTGGGCGAGGCCGCCCGTGAGCTGGCCCACCGCCTCCATCTTCTGCGACTGGCGCAGGGCCTCCTCGGCCCGCATCAGCTCGGCCGTCCGCTCGGCGACGCGCTGCTCCAGGGTCTCGTTCAGGCTGCGCAGCTGCTCGGTGACCCGCGCCCGCTCGGCCTCGCCGGCGCGGCGCTCCTCCACGTCGATGAGCACGCCGGGAAAGCGCAGGGGGGTCCCGTCCGGGCCGTGCTCGACGCGGCCATTGGCTTCGAGCCAGTAGTAGCGGCCGTCGGCGCGGCGGGTCCGGTACTGGTGCGCGTATGCGCCGCCCCGGGCGATGGCGGCCTGGATGGCCTCGGCGAGGCCGGCGCGGTCGTCCGGGTGCACGGTCTCCACCACCCGGGCGAGGCTCAGGCCCTCGCGCCCGGCGGCGGGATCGAGGCCGAAGCTGCGGGCGAAGGCCTCGTCGACGCTGAAGCGGTCGGTCGGCAGGTCCCAGAGCCAGGTGCCGATGATCGCCCCGGCGGCCAGGGCGAGCTGCACCCGCTCGATGTTCTCCCGGGCCAGCGCCTCGCTGGTGCGCAGGGCGTCCTCCGCCCGGCGGCGGGCCGAGATGTCCCGGAACAGCACCGAGACCTGGCGCCGGCTCGCCGGCTCGATCCGGGCGGCGGAGACCTCGATGTGACGCCCGGCCAGGGGGAAGGCGCGCTCGAACCGGATCGCGGTGCCGGTGCGCAGGACGCCGCCGTAGAGCTCGAGCCAGCCCTCGGCCTCCGCCGGCGCGAGGTCGCGCAGGGTGCGGCCGACGATGTTCGGGATGCCGGTGTGGCGCTCGTAGCCGGCATTGGCCTCGAGATGGACGAAGTCGCTGGCCGGACCGTGCGGTCCGTCGAAGAACTCGATGATGCAGAAGCCGTCGTCCACGGCCTCGAACAGGGCGCGGTAGCGCGCCTCGCTGGTGGCCAGGGCGTCCCGGGCGGAACGCGCCTCGGTGACGTCCCGGGCGATGCCGGAGAAGCGCAGGGGGCGCCCCGCGGCATCGCGCTCGATCTCGCCCCGGCGGGCGATCCAGCGGAGTTCGCCGGTATCGGGCCGGCGGATGCGGTACTCGACGTCCCGGGGCGGCTCGCCCCGCCGGCGGCTCTCCGCCGTGGAGACGAGGTGGGCATCGTCGGGGATGACCAGGCGCTCGAAGGTGGAGGCCGGGTAGGTCGCAGCCTCGGGCAGGCCGTAGAGGCGGCAGAATTCCGGGGTCGGATGCAGGATGCCGTCGTCGATGCCGACCGAGAACACGCCGATGCCGCCGGCCTCCTGGGCGCGGCGCAGGCGCATCTCGGCGTCCTGCAGGGCGTCCCCGGCCCGGTGCTCCGCGGTGCGGTCGCTCACGACCTTGACGTAGCCGATGTGATGGCCGTCGCCGTCGCGCAGGGGCATCATCTCGCCCGAGGCCCAGAAGCGCGTGCCGTCGGCGCGCAGGTGCCAGCGCTCGTCCTCGGCGCGGCCCTGCTCCAGGGCGAGGCGCATCTCGATCCCGGGCCGGTCGATCGCGCGATCCTCGGGGGTGAACAGGTCGGCGATGTTGCGCCCGCGGATGTCGGCGGCGCTCCAGCCGAAGATGCGGGCGCCGCCGGCGTTCCAGTCGGTCACCACCCCGTCGCGATCCGTGCCCACGATGGCGAAGCGGGTGGTGCTGTCGAGGATCGCCTGCCGGTGCGGCACCGGGTCGGACCCCGGCGCGGCCCTGTCCGGCGCAGCGCCCGGCTCTCCGGCGGACCGGCGCGCCGCGTCCCGCAGGCGCGCGGCGTCCCGCTCCAGATCCGCGGCGCGGCGCAGGAGCGCGTCGGTCTCGGGCTGGCTCATGCCGGGACGTCCATCCTTCCGGGGTGTCGATCAGGGGCGACGGGTCTCGCCACGGGCGGTAGAGGGGCTGCCCGCCCGGGTCAAACCGGGCGAGGCGGACCCGCCGCCGCGAAACGGCGAGGGCCGGCCCCGCGGCGGCGGAACCGGCCCTCGATCCGGATCGGGCGTGGCGCGCGCGCCACAGCGCCGCTCACCGCGGGTCGGGCGGGCCCTCGCCCTTGCCGACGAAGGGGATGCCCTCGATCGGGCATTCCTCGGTGCCCACGCTCTGGCGGGTGATGGCCCGCACGGCGTCGCGGGCGGCGTCGGGATCCTCGATCCAGCGGCGGTAGAAGTCGTAGGGGCATTCCGACAGGCCGTGCCGGTTCTCCTTCGAGGCGATCATGCCGGTATAGCCGCGATGCAGCAGCTTGAAGAGGTGGTTCTCCGACTGCCCGTGGGCGCGGGCATCGCGGATCAGGAACTTCGACAGGGCAGCGTACTGGATGCCCATCTCCTCCTCGCCGCACTCGCCGAGGGTGCGGCCGTCGA
Organism: Methylobacterium sp. Leaf125; assembly: GCF_001423085.1. Lineage (GTDB taxonomy): Bacteria > Pseudomonadota > Alphaproteobacteria > Rhizobiales > Beijerinckiaceae > Methylobacterium. The sequence goes on from NZ_LMNU01000004.1 coordinate 73,108, forward strand.
AGCCGATCACCGCCGAGTGGCCGAAATAGGTGTAGACCCCGTCGAAGCCGGCGGCGTTGGCCACCGCCACGTAGGTGTTGTTGGCGAACGCCATCGCCTTCGACATCAGGATCTGCTGCTCCTTGGCCGGATACATGTAGCCCTGGCAGCGGATGATGAGCTCGGCGCCCCGCATGGCGCAGTCCCGCCAGATCTCCGGGTAGTTGCCGTCGTCGCAGATGATGAGGCTGATCTTCAGGCCCTTGGGGCCGTCGGAGACGTAGGTGCGGTCGCCCGGATACCAGCCCTCGATCGGGGTCCAGGGCATGATCTTGCGGTACTTCTGCACGATCTCGCCCTGGTCGTTCATCAGGATGAGGGTGTTGTAGGGCGCCTTGTTCGGGTGCTCCTCATGGCGCTCGCCCGTGAGGGAGAACACGCCCCAGACCTTCGCCTTGCGGCAGGCGGCGGCGAAGATGTCGGTCTCCGGCCCCGGGATCGTGGTGGCGGTCTCGTACATCTCCGCCGCGTCGTACATGATCCCGTGGGTCGAGTATTCGGGGAAGATCACCAGGTCCATGCCGGGCAGGCCGGACTTCATGCCGATCACCATGTCGGCGATCTTGGCGGCGTTCTCCAGGACCTCCTCCCGCGTGTGCAGGCGGGGCATCTTGTAGTTCACGACGGCGACGCCGACGCTGTCCTGACTCGACGAAATGTCTCCGTGCATCATGGCGTGATCCTCCGGTTTCCAGACGTGGCGCGTGCCGCGGGGTCGCGCGGCACGCGCGGGGACGAGGTCCCCCGGGGCCCTAGCCCGGCGCGAGGCCGAGGAGGGTTCCGAGGGGAACCACGAGGGTGAAGCCGCCATAGACGCCGTCCTTCGGCCGCCGGGCGGTGTAGGGATTCCAGAACGAGTTCGGATTGACGACGTACTGGACCACGGGCTCGAGGATCACGCCGGCCCCGACATCGATGTGGGCGTTCGCCTCGAAGATGAACTTGTCGCGCGAGAACGGCGCACCGGAGCCGCCCGCGAAGGCGTTCGCGTCCGCCAGGAAGTCCGCGTAGTTGGCGTTGATGCGCTGCCAGTTGGCCTTCAGCCCGTAGGTGTCGTTGGGCCGGGTCTGGTCGGGCGATTGCAGCAGGATGCCGGCGAACGAATTGAACCGGATCGGGATCGTCGGATCGAAGGCGTAGCCGGTGCCGGTGTAGACCGCGATCGCGGCCGGGTGGGGGTTGGCCGCCTCGGCGCCGCCGTCGGCGCGCCAGACCGTCTGCGAGGCGGTGAGCACCACGCCCGAGGTGCCCGACTTCTGCAGGGCCGGATCGCCGGGGAAGAGGCCCTTGGAGCGGCCCAGCGCCGTCTTGAAGTTATCCTCGTGGTCGGCGGTGTTGTAGAAGCCGGTGAGCGAGACGCGGCCCGGATAGGCTTCCTGGGAGAAGTCGGTCTTGCGGCCGATCTCGGTCATGACGACGGCGCCGGCGAGGCGCTCGTAGCCGAAATCATAGCCCGACAGCACGTTGGTGTTGGGGTTCACGCTGAAGGCGCCGGCCTGGATGTAGGTGGTCGGCGAGAGCTTGTAGGCGACGTTGGCCCCCCAGACCCCGTAGAGCGGCGAGGTGAAGCCGGCATTGAAGTAGAACATGTCCTGGAAGCAGGAATTGATCGAGTTGCACGGCGGCAGGCCGTAATACCGGTCCGGATGCGTGCGTCCGACCTCGACCACCAGGCGGTCGTCGAGCAGCTTCTGCTGGTAGGTGAAGAGCGACAGCCGGGCGAAGTTGGGGTTGTAGGGCGGCTGGTAGCCGACCGTGGTGTCGCCGATGTCGGCGGCCATGTTGAGGTTGCGCACCAGGCCGAAGAAGGTCTGGGTGAAGTTGATCGTCCCGCCCGAGATGCCCGCGAGCTTCTGCATGTCGGCGGTCATCGAGAGTACGAAGTAGGCCGAGTTCGACTGCTCGCCGGGCCGCAGGCCCATGCTCGGGTTGGCCTGGTAGAAGTCGTAGACGTTGACGTCGAAGGTCAGGCCGCGGGCCGCCATCTCGGTGGCCCAGGGCGCCAGCGGGCCGACGCGGACCGGGTCCTTCGGCTTGTCGGCGATGGCCGGGTCGGTGCGCGGCTGGGTCTGCTCGTTGAGCTGGCCCACCGGCGAGGCGGTCTGCGCCAGCGCCGCCCTCCCAGCCAGGACACCGGCGGCCGCCAAAGCCGCCGACAGGAGCGCATTCCGGGCGGCGCCCCATCCCGTCCGACGCCTCGGCACCGGTCCCCGTTCGATTCTCTGGATCATCGTACCACCCCGCGTTCCAGCATCGATCCCGCCTCAGACCCATCGCATCCACTTCAGGCGTGGAATTATATCTCGATAGGCCCAGACACTGTGCAGATCTGCTGTCGGGAAATACTTTGCAAAGGTAATGCCAGTGCTTAATTTAGTGGCTAATCATCCAGGGACGTGCAGATGGAAAGCTTTTAGCGGCTGGCGTTGCTTGCGTTTTGGCCTTCGTCGACCCGCTGCAGCAGCCGCACCCGGCCCCATGCCCGGACACCCGTCGGGGCGCGTGACGGCTGCGCTCGTTGGTGGCGTGCGCCTTGCGCAGGCCGGCATCCATGGAGGCGAGGTTCGGCGCGGTCAGGAAGGCGCGGCCGCAGGTGGTCCCGCAATCCGGGCAATCGTGCGGATCCTGGAACTCGGCCATCGGGCGCAGCACCGTGAACGGGCCGCAGGCGTCGCAGGCGTAATCGTAGACGGGCATCGGGGCCTCTCGGTGATGTCTGCTGGAGGGCGGGCGGCGGCACGGCTCGCCTCCCCGGCGGATCTCGGACCGGCGTGAGATCCGTCGAGCGCGTGGGGAGGCGGTGGAGGGAGGGGGCGTTCCGAGAGCCTGCGCATCCCGAGGGACGCCCAATCCCCCGCCCTGACCCCGCCCCACGAGGGGAGGGGGATCGGCGCCGGATCGGGCGCGCCGGTTCTCAGAGGTCCGGCGACAGGGGCATCTGGATCGAGCCGTCGAGGAACTTCGTCGGTCCGTCGGCACCGGGATTGATGTCGAAGTCGAAGATCTTCGTCGGGATCCAGAGGGTGGCGCAGGCGTTCGGGATGTCGACGACCCCCGAGATGTGACCCTGGACCGGCGCGGTGCCGAGGATCGAGTAGGCCTGGGCACCCGAGTAGCCGAACTTCTTCAGGTACTCGATCGCGTTGAGGCAGGCCTGGCGGTAGGCCACCGTCACGTCGAGGTAATGCTGCTTGCCGTACTCGTCGACGGAGACGCCCTCGAAGATGAGGTGGTCGTCGAACTTCGGCGTGATCGGCGACGGCTTGAAGATCGGGTTCTTGATCCCGTACTTGGCCATGCCGTCCTTGATCAGGCTGACCTTGAGGTGGACCCAGCCCGCCATCTCGATGGCGCCGCAGAAGGTGATCTCGCCGTCGCCCTGGCTGAAATGCAGGTCGCCCATCGAGAGGCCGGCGCCGGGCACGTAGACCGGGAAGTAGATCTTCGAGCCGCGCGACAGGTCCTTGATGTCGCAATTGCCGCCGTGCTCGCGCCCCGGCACGGTGCGGGCGCCCGTGGCCGCCGCCGCGTCGCGGCCCTCGCCCTTGAGCCGGCCCATATGGGCGGTCGGCGCGAAGGGCAGGGTGGCCAGCGCCGGGACCCGGTTGGGGTCGGTGTCGAACAGCGCCTTCTCGCGGGTGTTCCAGGTCTCCAGCATCTTCGGATCGGGCAGGCAGCCGATCAGGCCGGGATGGATCAGGCCGGGGAAGCGCACGCCGGGGATGTGGCGCGACTTGGTGAACATGCCCTCGAAGTCCCAGATCGATTTCTGGGCCTGGGGGAAGTGCTCGTCGAGGAAGCCGCCGCCGTTCTTCTTGGAGAAGAAGCCGTTGAAGCCCCACTGGCTCTCGGGCTTGGCGCCGATGTCGAGGAGGTCGACCACGAGGAGGTCACCGGGCTCGGCGCCCTCGACGCCGATCGGGCCGGAGAGGAAGTGCACGATCGAGAGATCGATGTCGCGCACGTCGTCGGCGGAATCGTTGTTCTTGATGAAGCCGCCGGTCCAGTCATAGGTCTCGACGATGAAGTCGTCGCCGGGCTTGACCATCGCCACCATCGGGATGTCGGGGTGCCAGCGGTTGTGCACCATGTCGTTGTCGTAGGCCGATTGGGTCAGATCGACCTTGATCAGGGTCTCGGGCATGTTGCGTCGGTGCTCCCTTCCCAGACGTGAGGACACGCGTCCCCGTTCTCGCCGGCGGTGAGATCCGTCGGCGGGTGATGTGCCGGTGGTCGTCGGGCCGGGCGCGGTGCACCCCGGCCCGGGGCCGGTCAGCTCGCGAGCAGCGCCTTGAGGGCTGCGTCGAGTGTGGCGATGTCGTCGGGGCTCGTGCCGGGACCGCCCGCGAAATGCCCCCACCAGGTCTCGATGACGCGCAGCTCCGCGTTCGGCATGGCCGCCGCCTCGAGGGCGTTGTCCTCGGGGGGAAAGTAGAGGTCGGTGGAGGCCGGCATCAGGATCGCCTTCGCGCGGATGGCACCGAGGGCGGCCTTGAGATCACCGTTGAAGCGGTCATTGGCGCTGATATCGCCGTTCTGCCAGGTCCAGAGCATGGCCAGAAGGTCGTTGGCGTCCCGGGTGTAGAACAGCCCCTCCCAGAACCCGACAAGGAAGTCCTCCAGCGAGGCGTAGCCCATATGGGTCTTGTCGGCCTCGATCCGGTAGAAGGTCTGCGACAGGCCCCAGCCGGCATAGACCCGACCGAAGGCGCGCAGGCCCCGGTTCGGCGGGCGGGTGTACCAGCCCTCGGCGTAGGCGGCATCGGCCTGCAGGGCGGCCTTGGCCCCTTCCAGGAAGACGAAGTTGTGCCGCGAGCACTTGGCCGAGCCCTGAAACGGCAGGATGCGCGGCACCATGTCGGGGTAGAGCGCACCCCAATGGTAGGTCTGCAGGGCGCCCATCGACCAGCCGGTCACCAGCATCAGGGTCTCGATGCCGAAACGCTCGGTGACGAGCCGATGCTGCGCCGTGACGTTGTCGTAGGCGGTGACGTTGGGAAAGCGCGGCCCGTTCCAGGGCGGCGGCGTATTGCTCGGCGAGGACGAGAGCCCGTTGCCGAACATGTTCGGGATGATGATGAAGTACTTGTCCGGGTCGAGGGCCTTGCCGGGGCCGATCAGCCACTCGTTCTCGGTGTGCTGGCCCGAATACCAGGTCGGGTAGACGATGGCGTTGTCCCGGGCGGCGTTGAGCGTGCCGAAGGTCTTGTAGGCGAGCTTGGCGCTGCGCAGCGTCTTCCCGCACTGGAGGACGAAGTCGCCGAGCTCGAAGATCTCGTAATCGGCCATCTCGGCCCCTTTTGGCATGTCGGGTCCCGTCAGACGGAGAGGAAGCGGGCGACCTGGGCCTCGTCGATATCGGCGCGCAGGGATTCATGGACGATGTGGCCGTTCTCGATCACCAGGACTCGGTCGGCGACATCGAGGGCGAAGCTGAGCACCTGCTCGGAGACCACGATGGAGAGCCCGCGGTCGTCGCGGATCTTCTTCAGGGTGCGGCCCATCTCACGGATGATCGAGGGCTGGATGCCCTCGGTGGGCTCGTCGAGGAGGAGGACCTTGGGCCGGCTCGCCAGCGCCCGGGCAATGGCGAGCTGCTGCTGCTGGCCGCCCGACAGGTTGCCGCCGCGCCGGCCCTTCATCTCCAGGAGGACCGGGAACATCGTGTAGAGTTCCTGCGGCACCCGGCGCTCCCCGGTGACGGTGAGCCCGGTCTCGATGTTCTCCTGCACGGTCATGGCGGAGAAGATCATCCGGCCCTGCGGCACGTAGGCGAGGCCCTTGGCCACGCGCTGGTGGCTCTTCAGGCCCTCGACCCCGGCGCCGTCGACCTGGATCGTCCCGGACTTGACCGGCACGATGCCCATCAGGGTCTTCATCAGCGTGGTCTTGCCCATGCCGTTACGGCCCATCACGGCGACGATCTCGCCGGGTGCCACGGCGATGTCGAGGCCGTGCAGGACCTCGCTCTGGCCATAGGCCGCGTGCAGGTCGCGGATCGCCAGCATCGGCGGGACGCCGCCCTGGATCAGGGGCGCGGGCGAGAAGGCCGGCGAGGGGGCGGGCGTGGTCTGGAGCATGGCGCCGTTTCCTCTCAGTGGCCGAGATAGACTTCGATGACCTTCGGGTCGTTCTTGACCCGCTCCATCGAGCCCTCGGACAGGACCTTGCCCTGGTGCAGCACGGTGACCCGGTGGGCGATGTCCTCGACGAACTTCATGTCGTGCTCGATCACCAGCACCGAGCGGCCCTTGATGATCTGGTTGAGCAGCTCGGCGGTCTTGATGCGCTCGCCGACGCTCATGCCCGCCACCGGCTCGTCGAGCATCAGCAGTTCCGGGTCCTGGATCAGCAGCATGCCGATCTCGAGCCACTGCTTCTGGCCGTGACTGAGGAACTCGGCCCGCTCGAGGAGCTGGTCCTTGAGGAAGATCATGCTGGCGACCTCCTCGATCCGGTCGCGGACCTCGGCGTCGCGCTTGAAGGTCAGGGCGCCGAAGACCGAGCGGCCCCGCGGAAAGGAGATCTCCAGGTTCTCGAACACCGTGAGGTCGTCGTAGATCGACGGGGTCTGGAACTTGCGGCCGACGCCGGCCTGGACGATGGCGCTCTCGGAGAGCTTGGTGAGTTCCTGGCCCTTGTACTTGATGGAGCCGGCGCTGGCCTTGGTGCGCCCGCAGATCAGGTCGAGCACGGTGGTCTTGCCGGCCCCGTTGGGACCGATGATGACCCGGATCTCGTTGGGGTCGACGTAGAACGAGACGTCGTTGACCGCCTTGAACCCGTCGAAGGAGACGGTGAGGGATTCCACCGCCAGGAGGAAGTCCTTCTCGGCCGGATCGGCGCCGATGCGGTGCGAGGGCAGGAGGGCTGCGTTCATCGGAGGTCCTACTCGGCCGCGTGGGTCAGGGCGACGGCGGGGGCGGGCTCCAGGGCCTTCACGCGCCGGGTCAGGCGGGGCTCGACGTAGGTGCGGTAGATGCCCGCCAGGCCGTTCGGGAAGGCCAGCACCACGGCGATGAACAGGGCGCCGAGACCGAAGAGCCAGAGCTCCGGAAAGCTCTCCGAGAAGCTGGTCTTGGCCCAGTTGACGAGGAGGGTGCCCCAGACGGCGCCGAACAGCGACAGGCGCCCGCCCACGGCGGCGTAGATCACCATCTCGATCGAGGGCACGATGCCCACGAAGGAGGGCGACATGAACCCGACCTGCAGGGTGAACATCGCCCCCCCGATGGCCGCGAACACCGCCGCGAGGCAGAACGCGAAGGTCTTGAAGCTCGCCACCTGGTAGCCCGAGAATCGGACCCGGTCCTCCTTGTCGCGCATGGCCAGGAGGATGCGCCCGAGCTTCGACTTCTTCACCATCTGGGCGAACAGGATGCAGCCGACGAGCAGCCCCGCATTGACGAAGTAGAGGATGTTATGGGCGCTGTCGGTGCGGATGTCCCAGCCGTGCAGGGTGCGCAGGTCGGTGATGCCGTTGATGCCGCCGGTGTAGCCCTGCTGGCCGACGATGAGGATCGTCAGGATGGCGGCGATGGCCTGGGTGATGATGGCGAAGTAGGTGCCGCCGACGCGGCGGCGGAACATCGCCGTGCCGATGACGAAGGCGAAGAGCGCCGGCACCACCAGCACCGCCAGGAGGGTGAAGGGCAGGCTCTGGAACGGCTTCCAGAACCAGGGCAGGGCAGTGATCTGGTTCCAGTCCATGAAGTCGGGGATGCCGGGCGTCGACTGGATCTTGGTGTTCTCGATGCTGGAGGCCTCCAGCTTGAGATACATCGCCATCAGGTAGCCGCCGAGGCCGAAGAACACGCCCTGGCCCAGGGAGAGGATGCCGCCGAAGCCCCAGCAGATGACGAGGCCGAGGGCCACGAAGGAATAGGTCAGGTACTTGCCGACGAGGTTGAGGCGGAAGGCGTCGAGCAGCAGCGGCAGCACCACGAAGATGACGGCCACGAGGAGCGCAAGGCTCACCCATTCCATCGGCTTCATGAAGGGGTTGTCGTTCACGACGGGGGTGGGGGATGTGGAGCGGGTCATGACGTTCAGGCTCCTCAGCGCCGGACCTTGAGGGTGAAGAGGCCCTGCGGCCGCAGCATCAGGATGCCGACCACCGCCAGCAGCGTGATCACCTTCGCGGTGGAGCCCGAGAGGAAGAATTCGAGGGTCGACTGCGTCTGCGAGATCGAGAAGGCCGAGGCGATGGTGCCGAGCAGGGAGGCGGCGCCGCCGAAGACCACGATCAGGAAGGTGTCGACGATGTAGAGCTGGCCCGAGGTCGGCCCGGTGGAGCCCACCATGGTAAAGGCCGAGCCGGCGATGCCGGCAATGCCGCAGCCGAGGCCGAAGGTCAGGCGGTCCACCTTCTCGGTGTCGATGCCGACGGCGCCGGCCATCGCGCGGTTCTGCACCACGGCGCGGACCTGGGCGCCGAAGCGGGAGCGGTACATCAGGATCGCGACGCCGACGGTGATCAGGGTGGTGATGGCCATCACGAACATGCCGTTGATCGGGATCTCGATGGTGTCGGTGACCTGCACGGAGCCGATGAGCCAGGCGGGCAGCTCCACGCCGACCTCGCGGGCGCCGAAGATCGAGCGGTAGGCCTGCTGCAGGATCAGCGAGAGGCCCCAGGTGGCCAGCAGCGTGTCGAGCGGGCGCTTGTAGAGGTGGCGGATCAGCGCCCATTCCACCAGCATTCCGAGCGCCCCGGAGGCCAGGAAGGCCAGGGCCATCGCCACGAAGAAGTAGGCCGGGAACAGGGCCGGCAGGTGGCTCTGGAAGAAGCCCGAGCAGAGATAGGTCATGTAGGCGCCGAGGATCATGAACTCCCCGTGGGCCATGTTGATCACCCCCATCTGGCCGAAGATGATCGCCAGCCCCAGGGCCATCAGCACGTAGACCGAGAACAGGATCAGCCCGGCGAAGCCCTGCATCGCGAAGATCGCGCCAAGATCACCGAGGGAGTAGTCGCCGAACATGGGTTCGTTCTCCGAAGGATGCCGCCGAAGGATGTGCAAGCATCGGGCCGATCAACACCGTAGACGTCCCCCTCCCCACGCAAGGGGAGGGGGGAGCAGGTCCTGGGGGAGCGGGTTCTACTGGTAGCTGTCTCTACTGGTAGCTGTCTCTACTGGTAGCCCTTGGGGAACGGATCGGGCTTGATCAGCTCGGGGCTCGTGTAGACGATCTCGAACTGGCCATCCGGCAGCGCCTTGCCGACGCGGGTCTTCGACCAGAGGTGATGGTTCGGATCGATCCGGACGTAGCCCTCGGGCGCGGCCTTGAACTCGAGGTCCGGCGAGGCGGCGACCACCTTGTCGACGTCGAAGGAGCCGGCCTTCTCGCAAGCCATCTTCCACAGGAACGGCCCGAGATAGGCCGCCTGGGTCACGTCGCCGATGACGGTCTTCTCGCCCCACATCTTCTTGAAGGCCGAGACGAAGGCCTTGTTGTTCGCGTTGTCGATCGACTGGAAGTACTTCATGCAGGAATAGGCGCCGGCGATGTTCTCGCCACCGATGCCATCGATCTCGTCCTCGGTGACCGAGATCGTCAGGAGGATTTGCTTCGACAGGTCGATGCCGGCCGCCTTGAGCTGCTTGTAGAACGCCACGTTGGAGCCGCCGACCACGTCGGCGAAGATCACCTTCGGCTTGGTGAGCTTGATCTTGTTGATCACCGAGTTGAACTGCGTGTGGCCGAGGGGGAAGTACTCCTCGCCGACGACCTTGCCCTTGAGCACGTTCTCGACATGCTTGCGGGCGATCTTGTTCGAGGTCCGGGGCCAGATGTAGTCCGAGCCGATGAAGAAGAACGTGTCGCCGCCCTTCTCCTTGTTGACCCAGTTCAGGCCCGCGAGGATCTGCTGCGTGGCCTCCTGGCCGGTGTAGAAGACGTTCTTGGACTGCTCCAGGCCCTCGTAGAAGGTCGGGTAGTACAGGAGGCCGTTGTACTGCTCGAAGACCGGCAAGGCGGCCTTGCGCGAGGCCGAGGTCCAGCAGCCCATCACGGCGGCGCAGTGATCGTTGACGAGGAGCTTCTTGGCTTTCTCCGCGAAGGTCGGCCAGTCGGAGGCGCCGTCCTCCTGGATGATCTTGATCTTGCGGCCGAGCACGCCGCCCGCCTCGTTGATCTGCGAGATCGCGAGCTTCTCGGCCTGGATCGAGCCGGTCTCGGAAATCGCCATCGTGCCGGTGGCGGAGTGCAGGATGCCGACCGTGACCTCGGTGTCGGTCACCGCGAGGCCGGTGGTGTTCACCGCCGAGGTCGGCGGCGCGGCCGCGAAGCTCATGCGCGGCATCAAGGCGATCGCCGGAGCGCCGGCCAGACCCATGAGAAGCCTGCGCCGGAGCGCCGATTGCAGGCCGTTGCCCTTGTCCTCTGCCATCGTGCCCAAAACCCCTGTCGGTCGTCGCACGGCGCATCGGACGGCCGTGGATCGACGGAGCGGAGGCTAGGCCGCGTGGTGCGGTGCGGCCTATACGCTGTTTTGCGTATGTCGGACCCCGGCGGACGGGCCCATGCTGTCGAACTCCCCGCGAGTCTCCCCCACTAGGCTTCGGACGCCGCCGCTTCGGACCGCACCCCGCGGGACCGATCGCCCCGGAGGCCATCGCCGCTCCGCCCGCCGAGCGCGACGCGCGCCCGCATGGGCGCACGGGAATCCAGGCACGGTCCTTGCTTGGCTGGGGAGGACGGAGCGCCGCGGTTTCGGACGAGCCGGGATGCCGCGCCAGACCCTGCGCCGCATGATACCGTCCCCGCCGAACACGATGACCGAGCACCAGCGTATCCTGCCGATCCGGCGCGACTACAACCGCCTCGTCGCCGACGAGACGCTGGAGGATTATGCCCTGCGCTTCACCGCCAAGAAGGCGCGGCGCTGGTCCGGGTTCCGGGTCGCCCAGACCGCCCTCGGGTCGCTCTCCTTCCTGGCCCTGGAGGCGATCGGCGGCACCCTGGTGCTGACGGTCGGGTTCACCAACACCCTGGCGGCGCTCCTGGTGGTGAGCGCCATCATCTTCGCCACCGCGACGCCGATCAGCCTCTACGCCGCCCGCTACGGCGTCGACATCGACCTCCTCACCCGGGGCGCCGGCTTCGGCTATATCGGCTCGACCGTGACCTCGCTGATCTACGCGAGCTTCACTTTCCTGTTCCTCGCCATCGAGGCGGCGATCATGGCCCTGGCCCTGGAGCTCTGCTTCGGGCTGCCGCCGAGCCTCGGCTACCTCGTCAGCGCCCTCGCGGTGATCCCGCTGGTCGTCTACGGCATCGCCATGATCAGCCGCTTCCAGCTCTGGACGCAGCCGGTCTGGATCGTCCTCAACCTCATCCCGCTGGCCTGCATCGCCTGGGCCGGGGACGCGCCGGTGGCGGCCTGGCTCGCCCATCCGGGGGCCGACGGCCTCGGCGGCTTCGACTGGCCCCGCTTCGGGCTGGCCTCCGGCATCCTGCTGGCGCTGCTGGCCCAGGTCGGCGAGCAGGTCGATTTCCTGCGCTTCGTGCCGGCGCGCGCCCCCGAGCGCTCCGGGCGCTGGTGGGCGGCGGTGCTGGGGGCCGGCGGCGGCTGGATCCTGCCCGGGATGCTCAAGATCCTGCTCGGGTCGTTCCTGGCGGTGCTCGCCATCGCGCACGGCGTCCCGGCCGAGCGCGCCGCGGAGCCGACCCAGATGTACGCGGTGGCCTTCGGCTACGTGCTGCCCTCGGGGTTCGGCGCCGTCGCCCTGATGACCCTGTTCGTGGTGGTCTCGCAGCTCAAGATCAACGTCACCAACGCCTATGCGGGCTCGATCGCCTGGTCGAACTTCTTCTCGCGCCTGACGCACAGCCATCCGGGCCGCGTGGTCTGGCTCGTCTTCAACGTCGCCATCGCCCTGCTGCTGATGGAGCTCGGCATCGACAAGACCATCGTCAGCACCCTGTCGCTCTACGCCGTGGTGGTCTCGGCCTGGGTCGGCGCGCTGGCGGCGGACCTCGCCATCAACAAGCCCTTCGGCCTGTCGCCCCCCGGCATCGAGTTCAAGCGCGCCCATCTCTACGCCATCAATCCGGTGGGGACCGGCGCCATGGCGCTGGCGATCCTCAGCGGGTTCGTGGCCCATGCGGGCGGGTTCGGGGCGCCCGCCGTGCCGTTCGCGCCAATGCTGGCCCTGGCCGTCGCTTGCCTCGGCGCCCCCGCCATCGCCCTGGCCACCGGCGGGCGCTACTATCTCGCCCGTACCCCGCGCACCGACTGGCAGGGCGCGGCCGAGATCACCTGCCGGGTCTGCGAGCACCCGTTCGAGCCCGAGGACATGGCCCAGTGCCCGGCCTATGCAGGGCCGATCTGCTCCCTATGCTGCTCCCTCGATGCCCGCTGCGGCGACCTCTGCAAGCCGCACGGACGCCTGGAGGCCCAGGCCCAGAGCGTGCTCGCCCGGGTCGCCCCGGCCCGCACCGCCGCCTGGATCGGCGCGCCGCTGGGCCGCTACCTCGCCCTGATGCTGACCCTGGTGGTGGCGATCGGGCTGATCCTCGGCATCGTGCATGCGGGGGCCAGCGCCGAGCATCCCGAGCACCGCGCGGTCCTCGGCGCGGCGCTGACCAGCGTGTTCCTGATCCTCATCGTCATCCTGGGGATCGTCGCCTGGCTGTTCGTGCTGGCCCAGGAGAGCCGCCGGGTCGCCCTGGAGGAGACCGCCCGCCAGACCGGGCTCTACCAGGCCGAGATCGAGGCCCATAAGGTCACGGACGCCAAGCTGCAGCAGGCCAAGGAGGTCGCGGAGGCCGCCAACCTCGCCAAGAGCCGCTACGTGGTCGGCATCAGCCACGAGTTGCGCACGCCCCTCAACGCGGTGCTCGGCTACGCGCAGCTGCTCGAGGGCGATCCCTCGATTCCGGCCCCGCGCCAGAACGGGATCCGGGTCATCCGGCGCTCGGCCCAGCACCTCTCGGGCCTGATCGACGGCCTCCTCGACATTTCCCGGATGGAGGCCGGACGGCTCCAGATCCACCGCAACGAGGTCCGGCTCGCCGATTTTCTCGACCAGATCGTCGACATGATCCGGCTCCAGGCCCAGGGCGCCGCCCTGGCCTTCCGCTTCACCCGGCCCGAGACCCTGCCGGCGGTGGTCGCCACCGACGAGAAGCGCCTGCGCCAGATCCTGCTCAACCTCCTGTCGAACGCGATCAAGTTCACCCCCGCCGGCACGGTGACCCTCGACCTGACCTACCGCAACCAGATCGCGGTGTTCACCATCAGCGACACCGGCCTCGGCATCCGCCCGGACGACCTGGAGCGGATCTTCGAGCCCTTCGAGCGCGGCTCCCTGGCGGCGGCCCGCTCCACGCCCGGCACCGGCCTCGGACTGACCATCGCGCACCTGCTGGCCCAGGTGATGGGAGGCGAGATCACGGTGGAGAGCGAGGTCGGGCGCGGCACGCGCTTTCGCGTGCGCCTGATGCTCGCCTCGGTGGCGCGCCCGAAGCCGGTCCTGACCCAGGCCAGCGCGCCGGCGCGCACCTATGCGGGGGCCCGCCGCACCATCCTGGTGGCCGACGACGATGCCGCCCATCGCGGCCTGATGCGCGACATCCTCGAACCCCTGGGCCTCGTGGTGCTGGAGGCCGGCGACGGCCCGGCCTGCCTGGCGCTGGCGGCGACGCGGCCGCCGGACCTGTTCCTCCTCGACATCGCCATGCCGGGCATGAGCGGCTGGGTGCTGGCGAAGGCCCTGCGCGAGGCGGGCCAGACCGGCCGCATCGCCATGATGTCGGCCAACGTGCACGAGATCAGCCCATCGCGCGGGAGCGATGCGCCCCACGACGCCATCATCGCCAAGCCCTTCGACCTGCGCGACTTCCTCGAATGCGTCACCGGGCTCCTCGGCCTCCACTGGACCGCGGGCGAGGCCCCCGCGGCGGCCCCGCCCGCGGCCGCCGCGCCGCCCCCCCGCCCGGAGCACCTCGCCGACCTCCTGCGCCTCGTGCGCATCGGCCACGTCCGCGGCATCGAGGCGAAGCTCGCCGAGATGGAAGGCGGACCCGCGGCACCGACCGCCTTCATCGCGCAGATGCGGGGGCTCACCGCCGCCTTCGACCTGCGCCGTGCCCGAGCGGTGATCGAAGGCTTGCTGGAGCCCGCCGATGGCTGAGGCGCAGCGCGATACCGTCCTGGTGGTCGACGATTCCCCCGAGACCCTGAGCTTCCTCACCGAGGCGATCGAGCGCTCGGGCGCCACCGTGGTGGTGGCGGTGGCGGGCGACCTCGCCCTGGCCCTGGTCGACGAGATCACCCCGGACGTGATCCTGCTCGACGCGGTGATGCCGGGCATGGACGGGTTCGAGACCTGCCGCCGCCTCAAGGCGAAGGGGCACCTCGCCCACGTCCCCGTCATCTTCATGACCGGGCTGTCGGAGACCGAGCACATCGTGAAGGGCCTGGAGGCGGGGGGCGTCGACTACGTCACCAAGCCCATCGCGCCGGACGAGATCCTGGCCCGCATCCGGGTCCATCTCGCGAGCGCCCGCGCGGCACAGAGCGCCCGAGCCGCCCTGGACACCACCGGCCGCACCCTGTTCGCGGTGGACCGCGACGGCACGGTCCTGTGGGGCACGCCCCAGGCCGCCCGCCTGCTCGGCGGCTTCACCGAACCCGGCGCCCCCTTGAGCCTGCCGCCGCAGGGCGCCGCCTGGCTCCGGGGCTGCCTCGCCGGCACGGGCGCGCCGGCCCTGACCCTCGGCGATCGCGCGGGCACCGCCTATACCTTCAGCTTCATCGGCGGCACCGGCGACGAGATCCTGCTGCGCCTGTCGCGCGACGGCACCGAGGCGGGACTGGAACGCCTGCGCCTGCGCCTGCGGGTCACCGGACGGGAGGCGGAGGTGCTGCTCTGGCTCTCGCGGGGCAAGTCGAGCCGCGACATCGGCGAGATCCTGGGCCTCAGCCCCCGCACGGTGACGAAGCACCTGGAAGGCATCTACGAGAAGCTCGGCGTCGAGAACCGCACGGCCGCGTCCGTCATCGCCGCCCGCCACCTGCAGGACCTCGACTGAGGGGCGGCGGTCCGGACCCCGCGCGGGTTCGGAGACGGCGTGGATAATTCCCGCTCGCCCCCTCGCTTTGGCGGCGCGACACCCGATCTAGGAGAGAGGTCAGGCTGGGAGCTTCGCGATGAACTGGATGACGTGGTTGGTCGGCCGCTGCGTGGACCTCACCGAGCGCGTCGTGCCCGGCCTCGAGCGGCGCGAACCCGGACGGCCGGGCGCGCCTCCCTCCCTGCGCGGCCGGGTGCGCGGCTCGGGCTCCGAGCCCACGGTGATGCAGCCCGGGGCCGGCCCGCGCCCGGACTGATCCGTCCCGACTTGGTCTTTCGCGCCTTGGCCTCGCCCGACTTGGCCTTTCGCGCCTTGGCCGCGCCCGCCCCTCAGGCGAGGGCGCGGGCCGCGGCGCCGGCCTTGCGCACCGAGGCGTCGACGTCGATCGCGGCGGCGGCGATCCCGTCCATGTTCTGACGCACGACCTCAACGCTGCGGGCGGCGTTCTGCATGTTGACCGTCATGTCGCGGGTCACCGCGGCCTGCTCGGTCACGGCCGAGGAGACGCTCACCGAGATCTCGCTGAGATGGCCGATCGTCCGCGCGATGGCCTCGATCGCCGTGACGGCCTGGTTGGTGGAGCCCTGCACCGCCGCGATCTGCGTCCCGATCTCTTCGGTGGCCCGGGACGACTGGTTGGCCAGGGCCTTCACCTCGGCCGCGACCACGGCGAAGCCGCGCCCCGCCTCGCCGGCCCGGGCCGCCTCGATGGTGGCGTTGAGCGCCAGCAGGTTGGTCTGGTCGGCGATCGTGCGGATGACCGAGACCACCTCGCCGATCTTGTCGGCGGCGGAGGTCAGCCCGGCGATGATGCCGGAGGCCTCCTGGGCCCGGACCACCGCCTCCTCGGACGCGGTCCTCGCCTCGGACGCGTGGCGGCTCAACTCCTCGATGGAGGCCGAGAACTCCTCGGCGCCCGCCGCCACCGCGTGGACGTTGCCGGAGGTCTGGGCCGCCGCCTCCGCCGTGAGGGTGGCCTGATGGCTGACGTCGGAGATCGAGCCGGTGATGATCCCGAGATCCTTGTCGATCGCCTGCTGGCCCTGGTGGCGGCGCAGCCGGTCGGCGACCTGGGCGGTGACGTCGCTGGCGAACTTCACCACGGAGACCACCCGGCCGTCGGGTCCGAACACCGGATTGTAGGCGCCGTAGATCCACACCTCGCGGCCGCCCTTCGCCAAGCGGCGGAACTCGCCGGCCTGGTAGGCGCCGCCCGCCAGCGCGGTCCAGAAGGCGGCGTAGGCCGGCGTCGCCCAGTCCGCCGGCGCCACGAACTGGCTGTGGTGCCGGCCCTTGATCTCGTCGAGGCGGTAGCCGAGGGTCTCGAGGAAGATCGGGTTGGCGTCGGTGACGAGACCGTCCGGCGTGAAGTGGATCACCGCCTGCGACCGGTTGATCGCCGTGATCTGGCCCTCGAACGCGGCGTTGCGCGTGACCTGCTCGGTGATGTCCGTGGCGAATTTCACCACCTTCATCGGCTTGCCGCGCCGATCGAGGATCGGGTTGTAGCTCGCCCGGATCCAGATCCGGCCGCCGTCCTTGCCGATCCGGCAGAAATCACGGGCCTGATGCTCGCCCCGGCGCAGGCTGTCCCAGAATGCCCGGTAGGCTGCCGTGTCCCGCTCTTCGGGAGGCACGAACAAGCTGTGCGGCCGGCCACGGACTTCGTCGAAGGTATATCCGAGGAGGTCGAGAAAGATCTGGTTCGCGCTCTGGACAGTTCCATCCATCGCGAATTCGATGCGACCTTGCGATCGATCGAGCGCCTCGAGCGTTGCACGAAGACCGGACCCCAACATCGTTAGTTTCTTTCCCGGATACGTTTCTAGTATGCGACTATTCCAGTCACAGCCTGATGTGAGTAAATTTAGTTACAATCCATGAATTTGTCTTTAACGGCCAAAGAACCTGAAACGTCTTCGTCAAAAAGAGTTCGTGAAATCGCGCTGAGCGCTCTTGTATCGGGACGAGAGCCAAATTCGCTCAAAGCGCGCAGACCGCGCGATCCAACGCCTCCGATGGGTCGCGCCGCCGGCGGCGGCCGTTCACAACTCGCGGGGCGGATGAACCTTGGCCGACGCTTCATGCGTTAGGCCGTCATGATCGCACCGCACGGTTCGCACACCGCGCGGTTCGATCGTCGCGATGCCAAGGGGTCCGATGCCAGGGATTCCATTTTCCAGGGTTCCGATGACGCACCATCAGTCCGACCATCCGTTCTTCGCCGCGCTTCCGCGCCGGTCGGCCCGCCCTCGGCGGCAGGGCCGGACGCTCGCCGCGGCCCTCCTGGGCGCCGTCCTCCTCCCGGGAGCCGTCCTCGTGCCCGGCACCGTCCTGGCACAGGGCAGCGCCGCCGCGCCGACGGCATCGCTCACGAAGGTGGCGAGCTTCGACCACCAAGTGACGGGCGTCACCGTGTCCAAGGACGGGCGGATCTTCGTGAACTTCCCCCGCTGGACCGAGGACACCGAGGTGTCGGTCGCCGAGCTGAAGGACGGCAAGCTGGTGCCGTTCCCCGATGCGGCCTGGAACTCCTGGCGCAACGCCCGCAAGGATGAAGTCACGGCCAAGGATCACTGGGTCTGCGTGCAGAGCGTTGTGGCGGGCCCGAACGGCAACCTCTGGGTACTGGATCCCGCGGCGCCCGCCATGGCGGCGCTCGTGCCCGGCGGTCCCAAGCTCGTCGAGATCGACCTGAAGACCAACCAGCCGGCGCGCACCATCGCCTTCGACGAAAGCGTCGCACCGCAGGGCTCCTACCTCAACGACGTGCGCTTCGCCCCCGACGGCAAGACCGCCTACCTGACCGATTCCGGTGCCAAGGGGGCCCTGGTGGTGGTCGACCTCGACAGCGGCCGGGCCCACCGGGTGCTCGACGGCGATCCGACGACGCAGCCCGACAAGAGCGTGACAGTAACCTATGACGGCAAGCCCCTGCGCCGGCCGGACGGGCGCGGCGTCGAGTTCGCCGCCGACGGCATCGCCCTCTCCCCCGACGGCAAGACGCTGTACTGGCAGGCGATCAAGGGCAAGACGCTCTACAGCCTGCCCACCGAGACCCTCGCGGGGAGCATCACCAACGCGCTGATGCCGACCGCGCTGGCCGACAAGAGCGTGTCGGGCCGCATCGAGCCCGTGGGCGAGAACGGGCCGGCCGACGGCCTGATCATCGCCCGCAAGGACGGGCGGATGTACGTGACATCGCCGCAGGACGATTCGATCAAGGTGCGCGACCTCTCGGCGAAGGGGAACACCCTGAGCACCGTGGTGCAGGACAAGCGCCTGCGCTGGCCCGACACCTTCGCGGAAGGGCCGGACGGGACGCTCTACGTCACCACCTCGCACATCCAGGACTCGGCCTTCTACAAGCCCGACGCCCCGGCGGCCCTGCCGACGGAGTTGTGGAGCTTCAAGCCGGGAACAGCGGACGCCACCGGTTCGACCGCCCCCGCGCCGGCCGCGCGCTGACCCGTCCCGCGCCGCCCCGCCGACGGGGCGGCGCCCTCATCGCACCCGCAGCCCCCCCGAGGATCGATGCCGACGATACGACGACGCGCGCTGCTCGGCGGCGCGGGAGCGGTCCTCGCCCTGCGCGCCTGGCCGGCCGCAGCGGCCCCCATCGTCCGGGTCGACGATCCGCGGCTGCGCGACGTGCTCGATCCCGGCGCGGCGCTGCGCACGCTCTATGCGGGCGGACGCTGGTGCGAGGGCCTGTGCTACGCCCCCGGCCTCGGCGGCCTGATCATCAGCGACGTCCGGGCCAACCGGATGATCCGGATCGCCGACGACGGCGGCGCCGCCGTGTTTCGCGATCCCTCGAACAACGCCAACGGCAACACCCTCGACGCCGAGGGCCGTCTCGTCACCTGTGAGCATCGCGGGCGCCGGGTCGTGCGGCGGGAGCCGGACGGAAGCCTCACGGTGCTGGCCGACGCCTTCGAGGGCCGGCCTCTGAATTCCCCCAACGACGCCGCCCTGGCTCCGGACGGCGCGATCTGGTTCACGGACCCCGTCTTCGGCATCACCATGCCGGACGAGGGCCTGATGGCAATTCCGGCGCAAGCGGCGCGGCGGGTCTACCGGATCGATCCGTCCGGCCGGGTCGAGGGCATGACCGACGCCGTGGGCCAGCCCAACGGCATCGCCTTCAGCCCGGACGGGCGCCGCCTCTACGTCAGCGACACCAGCGCCTCCCTGAAGAACCCGGAAGGCGCCCGCACCATCCTGGCCTTCCCGGTGCTGGAGGGCCGGAGGCTCGGCCCCCCGAAGCCCTTCGCCACCGTGGAGGCCGGCGTGCCGGACGGGCTCGCGGTGGATGCCGACGGCCGGGTCTACGCCGCCTGCTTCGACGGCGTGCGGATCTACGCGCCCGACGGCACGCTCCTGGGACGCATCGCCACCGCGACCGACGCCGCCAACGTCGCCTTCGGCGGCCCGGACGGCCGGCGCCTCTTCATCGGCGCGGGGGCCCACGTCCTCGCCATCGATCTCAGGGTGCGCGGCTCCGCCCGGGGCTGACCCGCCATCTTCCTCCCCCTTGCTCGACCGGATCCCACCATGACGCTCGCTCGCCGTGACCTCCTCGCTGCCGGCATTGCCGGTGCCGGCTTCGCCGGGACGGTGGCCCTCGCCCGCCCCGGAGAGGCCGTGGCCGCGCCGTCCCCGGAGGTCGCCACCCGCCGGGCGGCGGGCGGGCTCGAGCTCGCCTTCACCGCCAACGCCCCCTCGACCCCCACCGGCCTCGCCATCTCGGCCGGCGGCCGGCGCTTCGTGATGATGCCGCGCTTCACCGCGACGGTGCCCTACACCCTGGGCGAGGTGCTGGCGGACGGAGAGGTCCGGCCCTACCCGGACCTGCCGACGAACCAGCCCGACCCGGAGAACCCGCAGGCCCGCCTGTTCCACGTGCCCAACGGGGTCTTCGACCGCGACGACACCCTGTGGTGCCTCGATGCCGGCCTGCCGGACGGCTCCGGACCGCCGGTGAAGGGCGGGGCGAAGCTGGTGCAGATCGATCTCTCCGACAACCGCATCCGCCGGGTGGTCCCGTTGGAGGCCGGCATCACTCCGACCTCGTCGCTCAACGACCTGCGGGTGGATATCCGCGACGGCTACGCCCGCGCCTACATCACCGACCAGGGCCAGGACGGAGAGGGCGCCATCCTGGCCGTCGACCTCGCCAGCGGCCGGGTGGTGCGCCGCCTCGCCGGTCATGCCAGCACCAAGTCGCAGAAAGGCCTTCTCAAGATCGTCGAGGACCGTCCGGTGGTGCAGCGGAAGGGGGAGGGACCGCCGCGCCCGGTCCAGGGTGGGGCCAACGGCATCGCCCTCAGTCCCGACGGACGACGCCTCTACTACGCTCCGCTGATCGGGCGCCGCCTCTACGCGGTGGAGACCGCCGCGCTCCTCGATCCCGAGTCCAGCGACGCGGCCGTGGCGGCCGGCGTCACGGATCTGGGCGAGAAGGGCATGACCGGCGGCCTGACCACGGATTCGAAGGACCGGGTCTACCTCGCCATGCAGGAGTTCAACGCGGTCGGCCGGCGCGACCCCGACGGCACCGTCACGCTCATCGCGTCCGATCCGCGCCTGATCTGGGCCGACACGTTCTGGATCACCCCGGATCGCTGGCTCCACATCTCGTCCGCCCAGGTGAACCGGCGCCCGGAATACAACGGCGGCAAGGACCTGCAGGCACCGCCCTACGCCATCCTGCGGATGCGGATCGACGCCGATCCGGCGTGAGGCGCGCGGATCCGCATCCCGGGGCACGGCCGAGCCGTTTCCCGGAATCACCCGCAGCGGTTGCAACGCAACCTTAAGCTTTCGTTCCTAACCTGGGTGCGTCTAGGCCGCATCGGGGTGAGGCATGCCGCAGCGAAGGTCCACGATCGACGCCATTCGCGGTCTGTGCCTGATCAATATCTTCGTGAACCACATCCAGGACGGCGCCATCTCGGTCGTGTCGCCCTCCCGGCTCGGCTTCTCCGACAGCGCCGACATCTTCGTCCTGCTCAGCGGCATCTCCATCGCCCTGGCGGCGAGCCAGGCCTCGCGGCGCCGGCTGCCGGACATCGTCGCTCACCTGTGGCGGCGGGCGGCCCGGATCTACGCCTTCGAACTGGCCATCGTCTTCGCGACGCTCGGTCTCCTGGCAGCCATCCTGGCCCTTCGCGGCGTGACGGGCGTGCACGCGCAGGAAACCGGCCTGTTGCGGGAGCACGGCTTCCCGAACCTGCTGGGCCACGCGCTCACCCTTCGCCAGACGGTGGGCTACTCGTCCGTCTTGCGCCTGTACGTGGCCCTGATGCTGATCGCACCGATCCTGTTGCGCCTGGCCGGGTGGCGGTTCTGGGCGCCCCTGCCGCCGGCGCTGCTGCTCTGGATCGCGGCCGGTCACTTCCACCTGGTGCTGAGCAACAGCCTCACGGGCGCGCCCTTCTTCCTGACGATCCTGCCCTGGACCCTGATCTTCGCTGTGGGGATCACGATCGGACAGGGCCTGGTCAACGGCGTCGCCCTGCCGCGCCCGCGATGGCTGACCGGCCTCGCCCTGGCCTATCTCGTCGCTTACCTCGTGCTGGCGGTGGTCGTCGTGCGTCTCTGGCCGGCGGCCGCCGACTGGGCCGCGACGCGCAACGACGCGTTCTGGCTCGGCGCGAGCAAGACCTACCAGTCGCCCCTGCGCGTCCTGCACGTGCTCGCCCTGGCCTACCTGGTGATGGCCCTGCCGCGGGCTCCGCTGATCCGCCTGCTGCACCAGGTGCCGCGCGACCACATGCTGACCCGGCTCGGCCGCCGCTCCCTTCCGGTCTTCACCGCCGGCGCAATCGGGGCCATGCTCGCCAGCGAGGCGCTCGATCTCGCCGCCCTGTCCTGGAACGCCGCCTGGCTTCCCTTGCTGCTCCTGGAAGCCGGCATGATCGCGCTGTTCATCGGCATCGCCCTGCACATCGGCGGGCGCCCGGGCCGGACGCAGCCCTCCCGCCCCGCGCAACCGGAGGGTCAAGCTTCCCGGCGGGACCCTCAGGTTCCGACACCGGATCGCCCCGCCCTCGGCCTGCGGGAGAGCGCGGCGCTCGCCTGACGCCCTATTCCGACCAGCGCAGGGCCGCGGCGGCGGCGAGCGTTCCGATCACGCCCGCGATCAGGCTGAGAGCGCACAGGATGGCCAGCGGCGTGGTGAACGGGACGGTGCCGCCGAGGGCCGACTCGCTGGCCGAGACGCCGAAGATCAGCGTCGGGATCATCAGCGGCAGCACCACGACCGCCAGGATGAGCCCGCCCCGGCGGATCGAGGCGGTGAGGGCGGCGCCCACGGCACCCACGAAGGTCAGGGCCGGGGTGCCTACCAGCAGGGTGAGGGCGGTCGCCGCCATGGCCCGTCCGTCGAGGGCGACGAGGAGCCCGAACAGGGGCGAGGCCAGGGCGAGCGGCAGGCCGGTGGTGAGCCAGTGCGCCAGCACCTTGGCGAGCACGACGCCCTCCAGCGGGGCCGGCGAGCCGCTCATCAGGTCGAGGGAGCCGTCCTCCTCGTCGGCCTGGAACAGGCGGTCGAGGCCGATCAGGGTCGAGAGCACCGCGGCGAGCCAGAGGATGGCCGGGCCGATCCGCGAGAGCAGGTTGAGGTCCGGGCCGAGGGCGAACGGCACCAGAGCGACGATCATCAGGAAGAACACGAGGGAGAGCGCCCCCGAACCGCCGACGCGGGCGGCGAGCGCGAGGTCGCGGGCGACGAGGGCCCTGAGGGCGCGCATCACCACCAGACCTCGTCGGCCGCGGCCGCCGGAGCGGCCTGCGTCGATGCAGCGGGCGCCTCGATCCGCAATTCCCGGGCGTCGACGAGGCCGAGGGCCTGGTGCGTCGCCGCGATGACGAGGCCGCCCGCCGCACGGTGCCGCGCCATCATTCCCGCCAGGACCTCCTGTGAGGCCGCATCGAGGGCGGCCGTCGGTTCGTCGAGGAGCCAGAGCGGACGTCGGCAGACCAGGAGGCGGGCCAGCGCGACCCGCCGGCGCTGGCCGGCGGAGAGATAAGCCACGGGGAGGCGCAGGGCGTGGCCGAGACCGAGTTCCTCCAGGGCCGCCTGCGGGCTCGCGGTCGGTGCGCCGAGGAGGTCGCGGGCGAAGGCGAGGTTCTCTTCCGCCGTCAGCGGGCTCTTCAGCCCGTCGCGATGGCCGACCACGTGCAGGCACTCGGACAGGGTCGCCTCGCCGACCTCGCTCGCCGTGACGGTTCCGGCCTCGGGCTTGAGCCGGCCGGCCAGCACCGCGAGCAGCGTCGACTTGCCGGCCCCGTTCCGCCCGGTGACCATCAGCGCCTCCCCCGGCCCGAGGGCGAAGGACAGGCCCGAGAAGATGCGGCGGCCGGAGCGGCGGACGGCGAGGTCTTGAGCGGTCAGCCGCACGGGGGGTCCTGAATCATGAGCCTCATCGAACCAGCGACCGGCAGACGTCGCCGCGGTGGCCGATCTTGATCACGAGGATGCGCAGGGCGTCGTCCTCGATCGCGGCGATCACGCGAACGTCGCCGATCCGGTCTTTCCAGAAGTTGCCGAGCCGAGAGCCCTTCCGGGCTTCGCCAATGACACGCGGATCGTCCAGTGGCGAGCCCGGTCGCGCAGAAAACTCAGGCTGCGCTGGGCCGCCGCGTGATCGACACCGGCGAGTTCGCGTTCCGCGGAACGCTCGAACCCAATCCCGCAGACCGGAGCGCGACAGCAGGTCATCCAGGGGAACGGCATCCCTCGCGCCGCTGCGGACCGCCGCGAGGCGCATCTCGGCGTCCTCAAGATCCTCCAGGTTTTCCAGGATTTTCCAAGTGTTCGAGGATGGCGTCCCCGACGTGATCGTCCTAGCTCCGGCCCGTGCGCCGGGCCGGCGCCTCCAGGCGGTCTTCGATCTCGGGCGGCAGGCGCAGCGCGCGCATCGGTGTCGCCATCGGATTGCCGGAGCCCAGCAGGGGGGGGGCCTCGGTTGGCGAAGACGCGTCCGAACAGATCTCACCCGGTGTCAGGGCACCGGTAGCGGCCAGTTTCGAAGTGTTCTATAACGCGCGCAGGCTGCGCCGCGCGAGATTTCAGGGCGTCCAAATCGCCCTTCGCGCAACACCCTATCCGGGCACCCCCGGGGCGGCGCGCGCTTCATAGCGCTCCCAGCCGAACACGTGTTTTCGTGGCGCAGGTTATGCCTGCGCGTGTTCGACCAACCGCTCGCGAGGAATTATAACGCCGTGGCATCGCTCGACAGCTTCCAGTCTCGCCAGACCCTCACCGTCGGAGACAAGTCCTACACCTACTACTCGATCCCCCATGCCGAGAAGTCCGGCCTCGCCGACGCCACCGCGCTGCCCTTCTCGATGAAGGTGCTGCTCGAGAACCTGCTGCGCTTCGAGGACGAGCGCTCGGTCAAGAAGGACGACATCTCCGCCACCGTCGCTTGGCTCGGCAACAAGGGGAAGACCGAGACCGAGATCGCCTTCCGCCCCTCCCGCGTGCTGATGCAGGACTTCACCGGCGTGCCCGCGGTGGTCGACCTGGCCGCGATGCGCGACGCCATGGTGGCTCTGGGCGGCGACCCGCAGAAGATCAACCCGCTGGTGCCGGTCGACCTCGTGATCGACCACTCGGTGATCGTCGACGAGTTCGGCACCCCGAAGGCGCTGGCCGACAACGTCGCGCTGGAATACTCGCGCAACGGCGAGCGCTACACCTTCCTCAAGTGGGGCCAGTCGGCCTTCGACAACTTCTCCGTCGTACCGCCCGGCACCGGCATCTGCCATCAGGTGAACCTTGAGTTCCTGTCGCAGACGGTCTGGACGAAGTCGGAAGACGGCACCGAGCTCGCCTATCCGGACAGCCTCGTCGGCACCGATTCGCACACCACCATGGTCAACGGCCTCGCGGTCCTCGGCTGGGGCGTCGGCGGCATCGAGGCCGAGGCCGCGATGCTCGGCCAGCCGCTCTCGATGCTGATCCCCGAGGTCGTCGGCTTCAAGCTCTCGGGCAAGCTGCCCGAGGGCACCACGGCCACCGACCTCGTGCTCACCGTGACCCAGATGCTGCGCAAGAAGGGCGTGGTCGGCAAGTTCGTGGAGTTCTACGGCCCCGGCCTCGACGACATGGCGGTGGCCGACCGCGCCACGATCTCCAACATGGCCCCCGAATACGGCGCCACCTGCGGCTTCTTCCCCATCGACCAGAAGACCATCGACTTCCTCAAGGTCACCGGCCGCGCCGACGACCGGATCGCCCTGGTGGAGGCTTACGCCAAGGCGCAGGGCATGTGGCGCGACGCGGCCACGCCGGACCCGGTCTTCACCGACACGCTCGAACTCGACATGGGCGACGTGCGCCCGTCGCTCGCCGGCCCCAAGCGTCCGCAGGACCGGGTGCTCCTCGACGGTGCCAAGCCCGGCTTCGCGCAGTCGATGGAGACCGAGTTCAAGAAGGCCGCCGACATCGCCAAGCGCTACCCGGTGGAGGGCGCCAACTTCGACATCGGCCACGGCGACGTGGTGATCGCCGCCATCACGAGCTGCACCAACACCTCGAACCCGAGCGTGATGATCGGCGCCGGCCTCCTGGCCCGCAACGCGGTCGCCAAGGGCCTGCGCTCCAAGCCCTGGGTGAAGACCTCCCTGGCGCCCGGCTCCCAGGTGGTGGCCGAGTACCTCGAGAGCGCCGGCCTGCAGAAGCCCCTCGATGCCCTGGGTTTCAACCTCGTCGGCTTCGGCTGCACCACCTGCATCGGCAACAGCGGCCCCCTGCCGGCCCCGATCTCGAAGGCCATCAACGACAACGACGTCGTCGCCGCCGCCGTGCTCTCGGGCAACCGCAACTTCGAGGGCCGCGTGAACCCCGACGTGCGGGCGAACTACCTCGCCTCGCCGCCGCTGGTCGTCGCCTACGCGCTGGCCGGCTCGATGCAGATCGACATCACCACCGAGCCCCTGGGCACCGGGTCTGACGGCCAGCCCGTCTACCTGAAGGACATCTGGCCCTCGAGCGCCGAGGTGCAGGCGTTCATCGAGGCCAACATCACCTCGACCCTGTTCAAGTCCCGCTACGCCGACGTGTTCGGCGGCGACGACTACTGGAAGGCCGTCGAGGTCACCGAGGCCGAGACCTTCAAGTGGGATTCGACCTCCACCTACGTGCAGAACCCGCCCTACTTCGTCGGCATGCAGAAGACCCCGGCCCCGGTGGAGGACGTGGTCGACGCCCGCATCCTCGGCCTCTTCCTCGACTCGATCACCACCGACCACATCTCGCCGGCGGGCAACATCCGGGCGAACTCCCCGGCGGGCGCCTACCTGCAGGAGCATCAGGTCCGGGTGCAGGACTTCAACCAGTACGGCACGCGGCGCGGCAACCACGAAGTCATGATGCGCGGCACCTTCGCCAACATCCGCATCAAGAACCAGATGGTCCGCGACGCGTCCGGAACAGTGGTCGAGGGCGGCTGGACGCTGTTCCAGCCCTCGGGCGAGCGGATGTTCATCTACGACGCCGCGCAGAAGTATCAGGCCGAGGGAACCCCGCTCGTCGTCTTCGCCGGCAAGGAATACGGCACCGGCTCGTCGCGCGACTGGGCGGCCAAGGGCACCAAGCTCCTGGGCATCCGCGCCGTGGTGGCCGAGAGCTTCGAGCGCATCCACCGCTCGAACCTCGTCGGCATGGGCATCGTGCCCCTGGTGTTCCAGGGCGACACCTCCTGGGCCTCGCTCGGCCTCAAGGGGGACGAGACGGTCTCGATCCGGGGCCTGTCGGGCGACCTGAAGCCGCGCCAGACCATGATCGCCGAGATCACCTCCGCGGACGGCACGAAGCGGGAGGTCCCGCTGACCTGCCGCATCGATACCCTCGACGAGCTCGAGTACTTCCGCAACGGCGGTATCCTGCCCTACGTCCTGCGTTCGTTGGCGGCGTAAGCCTCCCCAGCCTCTGCGGACCGCGAATCTGAGGCCTCGCCCGAAAGGGCGGGGCCTTTTTCCGTTCCAGAGGCCTTGCAAAACTTCACTCAGGTTAACAAATCGATGTAAATCAAACCTAGAGTTTGATTTACATCGGAGGTCCCCGTTGGCCGCCGTGAATCGAGGAGCGAAGCGATGTCGGCGTTGTCTTACCCCTGCTACAAAATCAAGAAGGACGTTCGGGGGCATTGGTACTGGATCTACTACGCCAAGAACGGCGAGGAGATTTCCAAGAGCAGCGAGAGCTACGTGGCGAAGGCGGATTGCCTCCACGGCCTCAAGCTCAACAAGGCTTCGGGCAACGATCCGATCTACGAGGTCTGAGACGACGCAGTTGAGCCCTGCCAGGGCACGCCGCTGCGTCCCGCAGTAGCGTGCCCATCGCATCCGGCTTGACGCCACGGCGCGCCCGGTCGAAACCGCGAGGCATGACGATGCGCCCCATCCTCCTGACCCACGCGACGCTCTGCGACCCGGCCACGGGCCGCCAGGCGCCCGGCCACGTCCTCGTGCGCGACGGCCTGATCCAGGAGGTCGGCTGGGGGCCCCTCGCCGGGGTGCCGGACGAGGCCGAAACCGTCGATTGCGGAGGCCACGTCCTCAGCCCCGGCCTCATCGATCTGCGGGCCTTCGTGGGCGAGCCCGGCGCCGAGCATCGGGAGACCCTGGCCAGCGCCAGCGCGGCGGCGGCGGCCGGCGGCGTCACCACCCTGGTCTGCATGCCGGATACCAATCCGGTCATCGACGGGCCGGCCATCGTCGACTTCGTACTGCGCCGCGCCCGCGACACGGCCAGCGTCCACGTCCTGCCGGCCGCCGCCATCACCAAGGGCCTTGCGGGCCAAGAGATGACCGAGTTCGGCCTGCTGCAGGAGGCCGGTGCCGTCGCCTTCACCGACGGCCTCAAGGCCGTGACCAATGCCCAGGTCATGCGCCGCGCGCTGACCTATGCCCGCGACTTCGGCGCCCTGCTGATGCAGCACGTGGAGGAGCCGGACCTCGTCGGCGACGGCGTGATGAACGAGGGCGAGATGGCCTCCCGCCTCGGGCTCCTCGGCATCCCGCGCGAGGCCGAAACGGTGATGCTGGAGCGCGACATCCGCCTCGTGCGCCTCACCGGCGCCCGCTACCACGCCGCGATGATCTCCTGTGCCGATTCGATCGAGATCGTGCGCCGGGCCAAGGCGGACGGGTTGCCGGTCACCTGCGGCGCCTCGGTGAACAACCTCGTCCTGAACGAGGGTGACATCGGGCACTACCGCACCTTCTGCCGGCTCTCGCCGCCACTGCGCCACGAGACCGACCGCCTCGCCCTGGTGACCGGCCTCAACGAGGGCGTGATCGACGTCATCGTCTCCGACCACAACCCGCAGGACGTCGAGACCAAGCGCCTGCCCTTCGCCGAGGCCGCGGACGGGGCGCTGGGGATCGAGACGCTGCTCGGCGCGGCCCTGCGGCTGGTTCATACCGGCGACGTCACCCTGCCGCGCCTGCTGGCCGCCCTGAGCGCAAGCCCGGCGGCGCTCCTCGGACGACCGGCCGGACGCCTCGCAGCCGGCGCGCCCGCCGACCTGGTGCTGATCGATCCGGACCTGCCCTACGTCATCGACAAGCGCGCGCTGAAGTCCCGCTCGAAGAACTCCCCCTTCGACGAGGCGCGCCTCCAGGGGGCCGCCATCCTGACGATGGTGGCGGGCCGCATCGTCTTCCGCGCCCCCGCCGAGACCGAGGCCGCCGCGTGATCACCCTGGATACCCTGCCCTGGACCCTGCTGCTGGCCGCGCTGGCGGGGGGCTACCTTCTCGGCTCGATCCCGTTCGGATTGATCCTGACCCGCTATGCCGGGCTCGGCGACGTGCGGGCGATCGGCTCCGGCAACATCGGCGCCACCAACGTGCTGCGCACCGGGCGCAAGGGTCTCGCGGCCGCGACGCTGCTGGGCGACGCCCTGAAAGGCACGCTGGCGGTGCTCATCGCCGGCCGCTTCGGGCTGGAGGCGGCCCTCGTCGCCGGCCTCGGCGCCTTCCTGGGGCACCTGTTCCCGGTCTGGCTCGGGTTCAAGGGCGGGAAGGGAGTGGCGACCTTCCTCGGCGTCCTCCTGGCGCTGAGCCCCCTCGGCCTCCTGGCCTTCGCTGCCATCTGGCTCGGTCTCGCCTTCACGCTGAAATACTCCTCCCTCGCGGCCCTGGCGGCCTCGGGCCTGACACCCCTCATCCTGTGGGCCCTGGGACAGCCTGCGGTTGCAGGCCTGTTTCTCCTGCTCGCCATCCTGCTATGGTGGAAGCACGCGCCCAACATCCGTCGGCTGATCGACGGGACCGAGGGGCGCATCGGGCAGAAGGGCTGAGGCTCGCCGCCCGCTCCGTGAGGGGAGGGCGATGCAGCTCACTGATGCCCAGCGTCTCGACTGGCTGCGCCTGATCCGCAGCGAGGGCATCGGCCCGCGCAGCTTCCGCACCCTGGTCAACCGTTTCGGCGGCGCCGGCCCGGCGCTGGACGCCCTGCCGAACCTCACCGGCCGCAGCGGCCGGCGCATCACGCCGCCGAGCCGGGCCGAGGCCGAGGCCGAGCTCCACGCGGCCAGTCGCCTGGGCGCCCGCCTGGTCGCCCTCGGGGAGGCGGACTACCCAAAGCTGCTGCAGGCCGCCGATTCGGCGCCGCCGCTGATCGCGATCCGGGGCGAGGCCGCGATCCTGAATCGCCCGGCCATCGCCATCGTCGGCTCGCGCAACGCCTCGGCCGCCGGCCTCGCCTTTACCGAGCGCCTCGCCCGCGGGCTCGGCGACGCCGGTCTCGTCGTGGTCTCGGGTCTGGCGCGCGGCATCGATGCCCGCGCCCATCGGGCCGCCCTGGCGCCCGGCACCGTGGCGGTGCTGGCGGGGGGACAGGATCGGATCTACCCGGCCAACCATGCCGCCCTCGTGGAGGCGATCCTGGAGGCGGGCGGGGCGGTGCTGGCCGAGATGCCGATGGGGTGGGAGCCGCGCGGCCGCGACTTTCCCCGGCGCAACCGCATCATCTCCGGCCTCGCCTACGGCACCGTCGTGGTGGAGGCCGCCCGCCGCTCGGGCTCGCTGATCACCGCCCGCTTCGCCCTAGAGCAGGGCCGCGAGGTCTTCGCCGTGCCGGGCTCTCCCCTGGACCCGCGGGCGGAAGGCACCAACGACCTGATCCGCCAGGGCGCGACCCTGGTCTCCGACGCCACCCACGTCACCGACGTCATCGCCCCGCTGCTGGCGGGCGGCGCCGATGCGCGCAGCGTCGAGGCCCTGGCCGTCGACCGGCCGGACCTCGCCGACGCGCCGATCTTCTGGGACGAACTCGACGTCGACGGCATCGTGCTGCCGCTCCCCGCCGAAGATTTCGCCCCACCGGAGCCGACCGACGACCGCGCCCGTCTCATCGCCTATCTGAGCCCGACCCCGATCGGGAC
This sequence comes from Methylobacterium sp. Leaf125, assembly GCF_001423085.1. Classification (GTDB taxonomy): domain Bacteria; phylum Pseudomonadota; class Alphaproteobacteria; order Rhizobiales; family Beijerinckiaceae; genus Methylobacterium. The sequence continues at coordinate 103,637 of NZ_LMNU01000004.1, forward strand.
CGACGAGCTGGCGCGCACCGCCGGCCTCAGCGTCCGCGTCGTCCAGACCACCCTGCTCGAGCTGGAGCTCGACGGGCGCATCGAGCGCCACGGCAGCGGATCGGTGTCCCTGGTGGGGTGAGGGCCGTCAGACGGGTGCCCCGAGTCCTTCGGGACGGCGGCGTTCGACGGCGCCCGCTCCCGGCCACGGACACCGCATCAGGCGTCGTCGTCGGGCTCCTCCTCGCCCAGGGCGCGGCGCATCTGGTCGAGGCAGCCCTGCAGGATGTAGGCGGCGGCCAGCATGTCGACGACCTCGCCGCGCTTGGCCCGCGAGGCATCCGCCGCGATGAGCGCGCGGGTGACGGCGGCGGTGGAGAGGCGCTCGTCGCAGTAGAGGACGGGCAGGGGCAGCAGCGGCTTCATGTTGCGCACGAAGGAACGGGTCGACTGGACCCGTGGGCCCTCGCTGCCGTCCATGTTCAGGGGCAGGCCGATGACGAGGCCACCGACGGCATGCGTCTCGCACAGCATCCGCAGGCGCGCGACGTCCGGGGTGAACTTCACCCGCCGGATGGTCTCCAGGGGCGAGGCGATCTGGCGCCCGATATCCGACAGGGCGAGCCCGATCGTCTTGGTGCCGAGGTCGATCCCGATCAGGCGGGGGCCGCCCTGCGACGCCTCCGCGAAGGCCCGCATCTCGGCCTCGTCCATGTCCGTCGCTCTCCCGTGCCGGCGCCCGTCCTGCGCGATCCGGCCCCGGCCGGCAAGGGGCTCCTGGCGGATCAGTGCAGGCCGGTCGAACCTTCGGTGCCGTCGCCGACGAAGCTGGCGGGGAGGGGCTCGGCGCCCATGCCGAGGATGCCGCGCACGGCCGCGCCCTGGCTCCGCCGCATCAGGTCGACGAGGTCGGCCCCGCCGAAGCGCACCGATTCGAGGTCGGCGCCCAGGACCCAGATCTCGTACTCGTCGCGCCCCGGCACCACGTCCCAGAACAGGAACTCGCCAGCCTCGGAGCGCCCGAAGAAGCCGGCCCGCTCGATGACGCTCGGATCGTCGCCCTCGACCTCGAAGCGATGCTCGGGACGGTCGCCGAGGACGGAGGCGATGCTGTGGGCGATCAGCTCGGAATGGGCGACGAGGTCCGTCTCGGGTGCCTCGCTCGGGACCGCCACCCGGAAATAGCCGTTGGCGAGCCCTGCCCCGAGGCTCCGGCAGAAGGTGCGATAGCTCTCGGGCAGGCCGTAGCCGAGCTCCGCCTCTGCCCGGTCGAGGGCCGCCTCGGTGGCGACCGGCCCCGGCGCACAGGGCGAGAACACCGTCTCCCACATGAATCTGATCTCCGGCTCGCCGTTAACCTTGAAGAAACGTTGTCATAGCCTTGCGGGGACCGGATCGGCCAGAGCAGGGTTAAAGAACCGTTAAGACGCTGAAAGCCGACCGCATGCCCCTGCCGCCCCGCGCGACCACGCCCGCCCCACGCCGGATGCCCCTGCGGCACAAGCTGATGCTGGCCCTGGCCTGCGAGATCCTCCTCGTCGGGTTCCGGCAGGCGGATCGCGGGCCGGCGCGGGCCGGGATCCTGATCGAATCGCCGGTGCTGCCGCATCACGCGATCGCCTGAGACGCCGGGGTCGCGTTCCCGATCCGGTACGCGCCTGGCCGCGCCGTTGCGAGCGCGGGAAGGCGGGTGCTATAGCCCGGCGCGACGCTCCATCGCCCGCGGAACCCCGCCGGGCTTCGGATGGGGCCCTGAGGATCTGAAGACAGCATGTCGGTCGACGCAACGACGGTGAGGCGCATCGCGCACCTGGCGCGCATCGCAGTGAGCGAGGACGAGGTCGCCCCCCTGCAGGGCGAGCTGAACGCGATCCTGGCCTTCGTCGAGCAACTCGGCACGGTCGACGTGACGGGGGTCGAGCCGATGACCTCGGTCACGCCGATGGCCATGAAGAAGCGCGAGGACGTGGTCACCGACGGGGCCAAGGCCGACGCCATCGTGGCCAACGCGCCTGAGACCGAGGACCACTACTTCCTCGTGCCGAAGGTCGTCGAGTAGGCGTACGCGCCGCCGACCCCCGAACCCGGCCGCCCCGAGGGACGGTCCGCCCGGCGCCCGAACGGCGACGGCGGCGGTGCCCCGGGACCCACCAGGACGAGCGCCCAGGACTCTCCCACCCATGACCTCTCTGAACGAACTCACCCTGGCGGAGGCCCGCGACGGGCTCAAGGCCAAGGACTTCTCCGCCACCGACCTGACCCGCGCGCATCTCGACGCCATGGAGAAGGCGCGGGGGCTGAACGCCTACCTCGTCGAGACGCCGGACCGGGCCCTGGCCATGGCGCAGGCGGCCGACGGGCGGATCGCCTCCGGACAGGCCCGTCCGCTGGAGGGCATTCCCCTCGGGATCAAGGACCTGTTCTGCACCGAGGGCGTGGCGACCACCGCCGGCTCGAAGATCCTCGAGGGCTTCATGCCCGCCTACGAATCGGCCGTGACCGCCAATCTCTGGCGCGACGGCGCGGTGATGCTCGGCAAGCTGAACCTCGACGAGTTCGCCATGGGCTCGTCCAACGAGACCTCCGCCTACGGCGACGTGGTCTCGCCATGGCGCCGCGCCGGATCGGACGCCAAACTGGTGCCGGGCGGCTCGTCGGGCGGCTCGGCGGCGGCGGTGGCCGCCCATCTCTGCCTCGGCGCCACGGCGACCGATACCGGCGGCTCGATCCGCCAGCCCGCCGCCTTCACCGGCACCGTGGGCATCAAGCCGACCTATGGCCGCTGCTCGCGCTGGGGCACGGTGGCCTACGCCTCCTCCCTCGACCAGGCGGGCCCGATCGCCCGGACGGTGCGCGACTGCGCGATCCTGCTCGGCTCGATGGCCGGCCAGGATGCGCGCGACACCACCTGCGCCGACCTGCCCGTGCCGGACTTCGAAGCCGCCGTCGCCCGCGGCGTGAAGGGGCTGACCATCGGCATTCCGAAGGAGTACCGGGTCGAGGGCATGTCGGCCGAGATCCAGGCGCTCTGGGACCGGGGCGCCGCCATGCTCCGGGACGCCGGCGCCACGGTGCGGGAGATCTCGCTGCCGCACACCCCGTACGCGCTCCCGGCCTACTACATCGTCGCGCCGGCGGAGGCCTCCTCCAACCTCGCCCGCTACGACGGCGTGCGCTACGGCCTGCGGGTGCCCGGCAAGGACATCGCCGGCCTCTACGAGAACACCCGCGCCGCCGGCTTCGGCCGCGAGGTGAAGCGCCGCATCATGATCGGCACCTACGTGCTCTCGGCGGGCTACTACGACGCGTACTACGTGCGCGCCCAGCGCATCCGCACCCTGATCAAGCGCGACTTCGAGCAGGCCTACGCCTCCGGCATCGACGCGATCCTCACCCCCGCGACTCCGTCGGCGGCCTTCGGCATCGGTGAGAAGGGCTCGGGCGATCCGGTCGAGATGTACCTGCAGGACGTGTTCACCATCACGGTGAACATGGCGGGCCTGCCCGGCATCTCGGTGCCGGCCGGTCTCGACGCCCAGGGGCTGCCCCTCGGGCTCCAGCTCATCGGCCGGCCCTTCGACGAGGAGACGCTGTTCGCCGCCGCCCAGGTGATCGAGGACGCCGCCGGGCGGACCAGGCTGCCGGCCGCGTGGTGGGCATGAGGCGCGCCCGATGACGGTCCCGGTCTATCCCTTCGACGTCTGGATCTGGGCCGCCTTCGATCCGGTGCTGATCGCCATCGCCCTGGTGATGGGCTGGAAGTCGGACCAGTTCGTGAAGGTCATCCTCGTGTCGCTGATGGCCTTCGCGATCTCGGTTCTGGTATCCTGGGCCGTCACCGCGATCGGCATTCCCTGGCCGGCGCCGGTGAGCCACGACGGGCCGACCTTCTTCCCCGTGCGCTGGATCGCCGGCTTCCTGTGGGGCACCGTGGGCTTCCTGGCGCACCAGCTCTACCGCCTGCGCGCTTGACCGCGCCGGCGGGCCCTTCCACCTTTTCCGGCGCGAAGCCGCGCCACGCACCCCTTCCGGCGCATCCCCGCGCCCCGCAACGCTGAATTCGGGCCATCATGACCGCTGCCGTGAACCCCAAGAAGCTCATCAAGGGCGGCCTGCACGACTGGGAGGTCGTGATCGGCATGGAGATCCACGCCCAGGTCACGAGCCGCTCGAAGCTGTTCTCCGGCGCCTCCACCGCGTTCGGCGGCGAGCCGAACGACCACGTCTCCCTGGTGGACGCGGCGATGCCCGGCATGCTGCCCGTCATCAACCAGGAGTGCGTGGCCCAGGCCGTGCGCACCGGCCTCGGCCTGAAGGCGCAGATCAACCACCGCTCGGTGTTCGACCGGAAGAACTACTTCTATCCGGACCTGCCGCAGGGCTACCAGATCAGCCAGTTCAAGGACCCGATCGTCGGCGAGGGCGAGGTGCTGGTCGATCTCCCCGACGGCGAGTCGATCACCGTGGGCATCGAGCGCCTGCACCTGGAGCAGGATGCCGGCAAGTCCCTGCACGACCAGAACCCGACCCAGAGCTTCGTCGACCTCAACCGCTCCGGCGTCGCCCTGATGGAGATCGTCTCGCGGCCGGACCTGCGCTCGTCGGAGGAGGCGCGCGCCTACGTGACCAAGCTGCGCACCATCCTGCGCTACCTCGGCACCTGCGACGGCGACATGGAGAAGGGCTCGCTCCGCGCCGACGTCAACGTCTCGGTGCGGAAAGTCGGTGACCCGCTCGGCACGCGCTGCGAGATCAAGAACGTCAACTCGATCCGCTTCATCGGCCAGGCGATCGAGACCGAGGCCCGGCGCCAGATCGCGATCATCGAGGATGGCGGCACGATCAGCCAGGAGACCCGCCTGTTCGATCCGGGCAAGGGCGAGACCCGCTCCATGCGCTCGAAGGAGGAGGCGCACGACTACCGCTACTTCCCGGACCCGGATCTGCTGCCGCTGGAATTCGACCAGGCCTACGTCGATGCCCTGGCCGCCGGCCTGCCCGAGCTGCCCGACGCCAAGAAGGCGCGCTTCATCGAGTCCTACGGGCTGTCGCCCTACGATGCCGGCGTGCTCATCGCCGAGCGCGCCTCGGCCGACTACTTCGAAGCGGTGGCCAAGGGCCGCGACGGCAAGGCCACGGCGAACTGGGTCATCAACGAGCTGTTCGGGCGCCTGAACAAGGAGGGCCACAGCATCGAGTCCAGTCCGGTCTCGGCCGACCAGCTCGGCGCCATCGTCGACCTCATCGGCGAGGGCGTGATCTCGGGCAAGATCGCCAAGGACCTGTTCGAAATCGTCTGGTCCGAGGGCGGCGATCCGCGCCAGATCGTCGATGCGCGCGGCATGAAGCAGGTCACCGACACCGGCGCCATCGAGGCTGCCGTGGACGAGATCATCGCCAAGAACCCCGACAAGGTCGCCCAGGCGCGTGAGAAGCCGACCCTCCTCGGCTGGTTCGTCGGCCAGACCATGAAGGCGACCGGCGGCAAGGCCAATCCGGCGGCGGTGAATGCGCTGCTGAAGGCGAAGCTCGGGATCGAGTAGCGATCGGGCCTGTATTCCGCGCGTCGGACAGCCGCGGCCGGAACCGTTTGGCGAACCGGCCCGTCCGGCTTGTCGATGCATGCATCGTCCGCTGAGAGCGCGTGCTGCCTTCGGGCGCGGGACCGGCCTTCCTCAGCGTGACGGTCGCGGTCCGTCGGCGCCCGAACCCTGGCTCAGATGCTCCCGCGCATGGGTCGAGCCGCTCGCGCGGAAGCGCAGCGGCGACGTGTCGAGATGAACGTTCTCATGGAATTCCGGCGCGACGCGCACCAGCCTGTGTTGAGAAAACTGGCGGCGGAAGCGGCCGAGGTGGGGCCTGGTGCATGTCTGAAGTCGTGCCGTGATGGCCGCTTCTGTGCCCCGGAGACCGCTTCCGTCCCGTAATTCGCGTGTGCGCTGCTCAACGTCCAGGTCGAATCAGCCCTGGATGATCGCCGCAGCCGCCTGCTGGGGTGGCGTCATTCCAACATCTCCTGCGTCCGGTCGGTCGTGATCGTTATCCGATCAAGGCCTCCTCGTTGCTTGAGCTGTGCTTTGCCGTCGAAGCACCACATCAAGGTGCGACCGGATCGTGAATGCGTCAAGAGCCTATTTGCAGGATTTCGCGACTGTATTCATTTCCATCGCCACAGCCTTGAAATATCCTGTCGCGGCAGTCGCTTGGGCGCGGCTGCAACCCCTCGCCATGGCGCAACAGCCTACGGGGTGGGGGCCGCAGCTCCGGGGAAGCGGCTCCGCAGGCGTGCGAGCCAGTCCTGCCGATGCGTACCGGGCTCGCCCACCGAGACGGTGGCGGTCATGCCGGCGACCAGGGTGACGCCCTCGGGCACCGCCTCGATGCGGATGCGCACCGGCACCCGCTGGGCGAGGCGGACCCAGGTGTAGACCGGGTCGACGTTGGGCAGGCCCTGGGTGCTCGCGGTGGCGTTGGCGGTGCTGATGCCCAGGGTGATGCTCTCCACCGTGCCACGGATCAGCGGGTCGTAGCCCAGGAGCTCGGCCGAGACCGGATCGCCCACGTGGATATGGGCCATCTTGGTCTCCTCGAAGTACCCGTCGATCCAGAAGGAATCGGTGTCGATGATGGCGATGTTGACCGTGCCGGTGGTGGCATAGTCGCCAGGACGCAGCAGGAGGTTCGTCACCCGGCCATTCACCGGCGAGCGCACCTGGGTGCGCTGGAGGTTGGTCTTGGCTTGAGAGAGCTGCGCCTTGGCCGAGGCCACCGCCGCCTCGGCGATCTTGGCGGTGCCCGCATATTGCTGCTTCTCCTCCACCGAGGTCGAGAGGGTGGTCAGCGCCTCGCGCCGGGCGGCCTGGGTCCGCTTGACCTGGAGGTCGGCCTCCCGGTTGTCGAGCTCGGCCTGGGCCGAAGTCACCGAGACCTCGAAGTCGAACGGATCGATCACATAGAGGATGTCGCCCTTCTTCACGGTCTGGTTGTCGGCGACGCGCAGCTCTGTGATCTGGCCCGAGACCTGGGGCGCCACGCTGGCGACCTGCACGCGCACCCTTCCGTCGCGGGTCCAGGGAGCGGTCACGTAGAACTGCCAGACGAAGGCTGCCGCCACGAAGGCGCAGGCCAGGATGAGTCCGGTGATCAGCAGGCGCAGCACCCGGCGCCCCCGGCCGGGCGCGCGGGGGCGGGTATCCGGCGCAGCACGGGGGCGGCTGTCGGAGCCTGTGGCGGCGGTCTCGGCGGGCGGGTCTTGAGCCATGGTCACAGGAACACGATCAGGAGAGCGAGGATGCAGACGTAGAGGCCGGCTTCCGCCAGGGGTGGGTTGGCGACGTAGCGGGCGATGCGCAGGCGCGCGAAGATCAGGCGCAGCCCCACGAGGATCGCCAGTGCGCCGGCGGCGTAGGCCACGAAGGGCGAGAGCATCACGCCGCCGAGATCGAGGTCGCTGCGCATCAGGCGACTTGGATGCCGAGGCGCCGCAGGAAGCGCCCCTGGCCCTCGGCAACGTGGGCGGCGGTTGCGAGGTCGCTCACCGCCCGGGCAAGGTGCAGGCGCGTGGCCGGATCGGCCTGTCCGCCGGCGGCGAGAAGGGCCGCAGCGGCCTCCCGCATCCGGCCGACATCGACGTTCGCGAGGGCCGCGCCGGCCCGGCCGGCGACCGACGTCAGGGCCTTGTCCCGGGCGAGACCGCGCAACTGCGCCTGGGCGCGGGCGGCGGCCGACTCCATCCGGGCGAGGTCGAAGGCGCGGTCGAGATTCGCCCGGCGCACGGCCGCGCTGCCCGAGCTCCAGCGGGCGAATTGCAGCAGACGGTCGCTGTTGAGGCTGGTCCGCGTCGTGGCGTCGCCGCCTCGGCCTGCCAGGGCCTCGACCAGGGCGCGCCGGGCCGAATCGAGGGCGAAGGCGCGGTGACGGGCATTGGAGACGGGAAGGATGACCCGGACGGTGAAGAAGAGGATCAGGGCCGCGAAGATCACCAGGAACGCGTTGGTGAGGAACCCCTGCGGGTCGTAGCTCTGGGGGTTGGCGGGCGAGAGCAGCACGGGGAAGAACACCAGCAGGATGAAACCGATGCCGAAGGTCGGCGGATTGAGGCTGAGGAAGCAGGCGGCGAAGACCACCGGCGCTATGGCGATGGCCAGCAGGGGAAAGCCCTGGACGCCGGCGAGCGCCCCGAACAGCACGAGACCGGCGCAGAGGGCTGCCAGCGGCATGCCGATGAGCACGCCCTTGGCGAAGACGCGCGGGTCGGGGGTGATCGAGGAGAGCGAGCAGGTCGACGCCACCTGGACCAGGGCGAAGGAGGTCGCGGGCCATCCCGTGGCGACGAGCAGGAGAGCCGTGAGGCCGAAGGCGATCACCACCCGCATGGCGCCCCGAAGGGCTTCCGGCATGTCGCGGTGGGTCGGGAGCGGCACGTCGCGCAAGGGGCGGCCGCCATGGGCGAGGACGCAATGCCCGTCCGCCGCGAAGGCGGCCGCCCGGGCGAAGTCGAGGGCGCGCTGCAGGGCGAGGATCGCGTCGAGGGGCTGGCCGCCCGTGCGCACCGCATCCTCGACGAGATCCGACAGACGTGCCGCCGCCCGGACCGCGTCGGCCTCCGGCTCCGTGAGCCCGAGGCAGAGGGCGCGCGCCTCCACCACGGCGGGCGGCGGGGCCGGGAGGCGGGCCACGGCCCCGCGAAGATGGCGGGCGGCCGCCGCCATGACGTAGAGCGCCGCGATGGCGCTGCGGGCCCCCGCGGCCCGGTCCGGCCCGTCGTCGAGTTCACCCGCGATGGCGCTGGCGTCGCCCCGCAGGGCGGCGATCTTGCGGATCAGCGCCGCGGTCCGCTCGGAGCCGGGATCGCCCTGCGTCAGGGTCTCGCGGGCGAAGGCCCGGGTCTCCGCGAGGGCGTCGCCGAGGGTGTCGCGCACGGTCCGCCAGATGCTCGGCGACCCGAGGGCGTCGTTGATGAAGGTGATCGCCACGATACCGAGCGTGATCGCGGCGACCCGTTCGACGGCCGCGTCGAAGGTGCTCTGTGGCGTATCGATATGGGCGATGGCGATGATCGCCACGGTGTAGCCCGACAGCATCGCCCCGTAGGCGCGGGTATCCTGCAGAAAGTGGGCGGTGAAGACGCACAGGCCGAGCCAGGTCGCGAAGGCGACCAGGAGCACCACCCGGTCCTGCGCGAACAGCGCCATCAGGACAATGGCCACGGCAGCGCCCACCAGGGTGCCGAGAAAGCGGTAGAGTGCCTTCGACAGGGCCTGCCCGCGCTTGGGCTGGGCCAGGATCGCCACGCAGACGGCCGCCGAGGAGGCGCTCGAGAGCTGCAGCCAGAAGGCCGCGTAGAGAGCCAGGACCATGGCGAGCCAGATCCGCACGGCGAAGGCCCAGGCGGCGGGCTTCGGGATCACGCGCTCGAGGGCGGCGAGGATCCGGTCCGGCAGGCGGGGCAGGCTGTCGGCGACGGTGCTCACCCCGGGACTCCGCCGGGCATCGCGTCGGGGGCACGCGCCGCGACCCGGGCCTGCCACAGACAGAGCAGCGGGGTGACGAGGAGTTCGACGGCCAGGGCGGCCAGCATCAGGAAGGACGGCAATCCCGTCAGAGCCCAGCCGAGGAGGCGGGCGAGTCCACCGAGGGCCACCACCAGGGTGAGGAAGCGGAACAGGGTGGTCTTGGCCTCGATGCCGGGCACGCAGGTCCAGAACAGGATGCCGATGCCCATGTGCAGGCCGGAGAGGTATCGGAAGTGGCTGTCGGCGGAGACGTCGACGAGGCCGCCGTGTCCGATCCCGTTCAGGCCGAACAGCACGCCGTAGAGACCGGAGGCCACCGGGACCAGGGCCATCACCGCCACCGCGCGCTGCAGCGCCTGCCGTTCCCGCATCGTCGCGTCCGTTCGGAATCCGCCTGTCAGGATCGGCAACCGGGACGGCCAGGCTTACGTTCCTTGGCGACCCGCGAAAGGACCGGCTCGGTTCCGCACGGGATGTCGGCCGCCCGCGGAAGATCGCGCGCGGCCGGGTCGCCTCAGGCCTTCATCTGTTTCAGGCGCTTGACGCATTTGCTGTAGTATTGCGGCCATTTCGGTCCCTGCGCGGCCTTGTCGGCGACCGAGAGGGCGCGCCACTCGGCGCCGCATTTCTTCTGACGCTCGCGCGCGGCGCTCTGGCCGACGCTGAACTCCTTGGCGGGCTTCGCCGCCGCGGCTTGTGCCAGCGCACCGCTGGCGACGAACGGGCTTGTCAGAAGGAGGGGACTTGCCAGAAGCAGCAAGCCCGCGAACAAAGCACGGGTGTGACGCGAACGGAACGACAGCATGACGACCCCCGGGGACGCTTGGGCGCCGCCGTGTGGCGGGCCGGCCGCATCACAGCCACAACCCCGGGCGAGGGCAAGTGCCATTTGTACGGGTATCGACGCGATCCACCGCTCGTGCCACGTGTCGGAGCGATGGCACGGAGTCTGCAACCATCCGCTCGCGTTCCCGATTGTTTCGGCGGGTCGAGCGAGCCTGAATAAGGTCGGAAACATCAGCATGGCACACGCGCCGGGAAAACCCATCGACGTGCACACCTGGAGCACGCCGAATGGCTGGAAGATCCCGATCATGCTGGAGGAGTGCGGGCTGCCCTACCGGGTGGTGCCGGTGAATATCGGCCGGGGCGACCAGATGGCGCCCGACTTCCTGAAGATCTCGCCGAACAACAAGATTCCCGCCATCGTCGACCCGGACGGACCGGGGGGCGAGCCCATCACGGTGTTCGAGTCCGGTGCGATCCTGCAGTATCTCGGGCGCAAGACCGGCTGCCTCTACCCGGCCGACGCGCGCGCCCGGGTAGCGGTGGACGAGTGGCTGTTCTGGCAGGTCGGTGGCTTCGGGCCGATGCTCGGCCAGGTCCATCATTTCCGCATCTACGCGCAGGAGAAGATCCCCTACGCCATCGACCGGTTCACCGCGGAGGCGCAGCGCCTCTACGGCGTGCTCGACCGGCACCTCGCGGACCACGAATTCGTGGCGGGCGACTTCTCCATCGCCGACATCGCGATCCTGCCCTGGGCCAAGTACCACGAGAAGCAGAGCATCGAGCTCGCCAGCGTGCCCCACGTGCGGGCCTGGCTCGACCGCGTCATGGCGCGGCCGGCCGTGCAGCGGGGATTCGCGGCGGTCTGAGCGGCTGCCTCACCCAGCCAGCGTCACCTCAAGGGTGTCACTGGCCGGCGTCCCGTGGCGGGCGTCCTCTGGCCGCCATCACTCGGCCGGCGGCGCGACCGCCTTCGCGGGGGCGGCCTTGGCGGCCTTCGGTGCGGGCCGGGGAGCGGGCGCCGAGTCGGGCGTGGCGGCGGAGGCCTGCTGGTTCACGTCCGGCACCCGGGTCCAGGTCTGCGAGCCGCACAGGACCTTGAGGAGGCAGCCGGAGACCGAGAGCTCGGAGTTGCTCTCGCGCTCCAGGCTGACCTGGTACATCTTGCCCTCGTCGGCGTTGTAGATCTCGCCGGAGAACTTCGCCTCCTCGGGCTTCAGATTATCGAGGAGCGTCAGGCCAAGCACCGGGCGGCTGCGCTTCTTCGGATCGGGATTCTTGATATCCGTGCGCGGGGTCCCGTCCTCGTTGGTCGCAGTCTTGGCCCACACCACCTTCCCGCAGATGTTGGCGGCACCCGGACCGCAGCGGTCGATGCGGACCTTGGCGCGGCCGTCTCCGGTGAGCCAGGTGCCCGAGGGGTCCTGCGCGGGGGCGGCGGATGCAGGGGCGAGGCCGGTGAGGATGAGGGCGGCGGTAAGAGCGACGCGCATGTCCTGGTCTCCATCGTGGCGTGGCTGCGGCAGGAGGCCGGCGGCCAGAGAGTCGGCAAGGGGATCGGCAAGCGACCCGGCGCGGCGGCAGGGCCGTGTTCGTCTGGCCACAGGAGGCGTCCGCATTCGGGCGATTTTCCGGCGCTGTTGCGCCAAAGCCATGGCGGCGGGAAAACCGGCACCGATCGTCGGGTTATCCCCCGCGTTCGCGCCTCGGGTTGAGGGGCGGGAGCCTGCCGGCTATAAGCCCGGCGCCGAAGCCATTTTCGGCTGAGCGATCACAACCGGACGGACCATGGCCACCGAGCGCACCTTCTCCATTCTCAAGCCCGACGCGACGAAGCGGAACCTGACCGGAGCGGTCAACGCCGTGATCGAGAAGGCGGGCCTGCGCATCGTCGGCCAGCGCCGCATCCAGATGAGCCGCGCCCAGGCCGAGAAGTTCTACGAGATCCACAAGGAGCGCCCCTTCTTCGGCGAGCTCGTGGAGTTCATGACCTCCGGGCCGGTCGTCGTGCAGGTGCTCGAGGGCGAGAACGCCGTTGCCAAGTACCGCGAAGTGATGGGCGCCACCAACCCGGCCAACGCCGATGAGGGCACCATCCGCAAGACCTTCTCCGAGTCGGTCGGCGAGAACACCGTTCACGGCTCCGACAGCCTCGACAACGCCAAGGCCGAGATCGCCCAGTTCTTCCAGGATTCCGACATCGCCGGCTGAATCCTTCGGGGTTCGGACACGGTCGACCAAACCGGCGCGCCGGAGCTTCCCGGAAGCTTCGGCGTTTGCCGTCCCAGTGTGGCCCCGGCGCCCTTGCGCGGCGGGGGCACGGACGTGAAACCGGTTCGTTCCCGAATCGCTTTCACGGACCCATCATTCCATGCGCTCCATCGCCCCGCGCACCGGCCGACTCCTGCTCGCCGCCGGCCTGCTCTCGCTCGTCGCCGCCTGCAATACCAACAAGTCCGGCCCGACCGCGTCGCTCGAAGGCTACACCCCCGATCCGGCGCTGAAGACGGCCTCCGCCGGCAACCTGACCGGGCGCGTGCGTCACGCCTGCACGGTCACCCAGGCCCGCCTGCAGAACGTCTCCGAGGTCTCCCTCGCTCGCCCCTGTGGCTGCTACGCGAACCAGACGCTGGCAAGCCTCGACAGAAGCGAACTCGATGCCTACCGCAGCACCGGCTACTTCAATGATTCCGCCCGCGCCAAGGCGCTGAACGCCCTCGACAGCTGCAAGCTGCCGCGTCCGGCGTAAGGCTCGGCTCGTCCCGGACAGCCGCGGCTGGCAACGCGTTGGAGCCGCTTCAGTGCGACGACGCGTTGTCCGGAGCCGGCGCGTCTCCCCGCTCCCCCGCCGCGATGCGCGCGGCCTGGAGGAGCTCGTCGGCGAGGCCCGGATCGTCCACCGCCCGGGCCAGGACGACGGCGCCCACGAGGGTGGACAACTTGGCGAGCGCTCGCTGCCGGCGGCGCTCCTTCGCACCCTGGGGCGAGAGCTCGGACAGCAGACCGACGAGGTGCCGAACCCCGTGGGTAAAGCGTGCCCGCAGGGGACTCCCCGTCGGCTCGCGGGCCACGTCGTTGGCCAGGGCGGCGAGGGGGCAGCCCATGCCGGGCGACTGGACGTGGCCGACGGACAGGTAGTTGGCGATCAGCATGTCCAGGGCGCCGCGTCGGTCCTCCCCGAGGGCCGAGTCGAACGCCTCGACGGCCAGCGCATCCTTGCTGGCGAACTGGCCGTAGAAGCCGCCATGCGTCAGGCCGGCCGAGGCCATGATGTCGGCCACCCCGACTCCGTGGAGGCCACGCTCCCGGAACAGGGCGGCGGCGACCTCGACGACCCGTTGGCGGTTGAGCTTGGCCTGCTCCTGCGAAACTCTCGGCATCTCCGGCTCTCCCGTTGCCGTCCCGGTCTTATATAGATGCGGGCCGTCATCAATACAGGTCCGCGTCGGCCGACCCGCCGAGGGGGCAGGGTGCGGGTCGGCCGACGGACCGCGCGAGGCTGAGGAAGCCCAGCGCGATGCGCTTATATCATCGACGCCGGGATCTCACCCCGTGCCCACGTCAGGTCCCGGCCGCCTGCGGTGCCGCCTCGGTTGCGTCCCCTGCGGCGCGTGGCTGACGGGCCACCCGGAACCAGAGCGCATAAAGGGCGGGCAGGAACAGGAGGGTCAGCAGGGTGCCGACGCCGACGCCGCCGATCAGCACGTAGGCCAGCGCCCCCCAGAACACCGAGTGGGTGAGGGGAATGAAGGCCAGCATGGCGGCGGCCGCCGTCAGGATCACGGGGCGCGCCCGGCGCACGGTGGATTCCACGATGGCGTCGTAATCCCCCAGGCCCGCCGCCTGATCGTGGTGGATCTGGTCCACCAGGATCAGGGTGTTGCGCATCAGGATGCCTGAGAGGGCGATCAGCCCCAGGATCGCGTTGAAGCCGAAGGGCTGGTGGAAGAGCAACAGCGTCGGGGCTGCGCCCACCAGACCGAGGGGCGCGGTGGCGAAGACCATGAACATGGTGGCGAATGAGCGGACCTGGATCATGATGACGGTGAGCGTCACGATCAGCATGATCGGGAACACCGCCACCAGGGACAGCATCGCCTTCTCGCTCTCCTCCACGGCACCCGCGGTATCGATGCGGTAGCCCGGCGGGAGCTTGGCCTTGATCGGCGCCAGGAGGGGAAAGACCTGGGCGTGGATGTCCGGCGGCTGCTTGCCGTCGAGCACGTCGCCCTGGACGCGGATGTAGGTCTCGCGGTTGTAGCGCTTGAGCACCGCCTCCTCGGTCCGGCTCTCCAGGCGCGCCACCTGCGAGACCGGCACCTGGCGCCCGTCCCTGGTCGTCAGCGTCAGGTCGCCGATCTCGCCCAGGGAGCGCCGCTCGGGCCCGGGGCTGCGCAGGACGACGTCGACGGAGCGCAGGTTCTCGCGCACCTGGGTGGCGGGCGTGCCGTTGAGGTAGCTCTGCAGCTGCTGGCCGGCCTCCTTCGGGGTCAGGCCGATGAGGCGCAGGCGTTCCTGGTCGAAGGCGAGGCGCAGGCTCGGGGTCTTGTCACCCCAGTCGAGGTGCACGAGGCGCATGTTGGGATTGGCTGCCATGACCTCCCGAACCTCGGCGGCGATGCCGCGGATGACATCGAGGTCGGGCCCCACCACCCGAAAGGCGACGGGAAAGCGGATGGGTGGGCCGAACACGATCTGGAGCACCCGCACGCGGGCTTCCGGAAAGCGGCCGTCCTCCACGAGCTGGCGCACCTTGCCCCGGAGGACGTCGCGCGCCTGGGCGTCGGCCGTCTGCACCACGATCTGCGCGAAGGCCGGATCGGGCAGCTCGGGATCGAAGGAGAGGACGAAGCGCGGCATACCCTGCCCGATATAGCTCGTGATCTCTTTGGCCTCGGCCAGGTCGCGCACGGCCGCCTCGACCCGCTTGACGCTGGCCTCGGTGGTGGCGAAGGCCGAGCCCGCCGGCAGCGTGACCTCGACGATGAGCTCGGGGCGTTCCGAATTCGGGAAGAATTGCTGCTCGACCTTGCCCATCGCCACCACGGCGAGGGCGAAGAGCCCCACGGTGATGCCGGCGGCGAGCCACTTGTGGTCGACGGACAGGCGCACGACGCGGCGCAGGCGCTCGTAGGTCTTCGTGGCGTAGATCGCGTCGTGGCCGCCCGCCACCGTCATGATGTTCGGCAGGAGCTTGACGCCGAGATAGGGCGTGAAGGTCACGGCCACGATCCAGGAGATGATCAGCGAGAAGGCCACCACCCAGAAGATGTTGCCGGCGTACTCACCTGCCGTGGAGGCGGCAAAGCCCACGGGCAGGAAGCCCGCGATAGTCACCAGGGTGCCGGTGAGCATCGGCGCGGCCGTGGCGCTCCAGGCATAGGTCGCCGCCTCGATGCGGTCGGCGCCTTCCTCCATGCGCACCACCATCATCTCGATGGCAATGATGGCGTCGTCGACGAGGAGGCCGAGCGAGATGATGAGGGCGCCCAGCGTGATGCGATCGAAGTCGCGGCCGGTGACCATCATCACCACGAACACCGCCGAGAGGGTGAGCGGCACGGCCAGGGCCACCACGATGCCGACCCGGAAGCCGAGCGCCACCAGGGAGACGAAGATCACCACGCCGAGGGCGGTGAAGAACTTGACCATGAATTCGTGGATGGCGTCGTCGATGACCTTGGCCTGATCGGTGATCTTGGTGAAGCTGATGCCCACCGGCGTCTCATGGTGGATCGCCACTTCCTCGGCATTGAGCGCCTCGCCGAGCTTGAGACCGTTGAAGCCCGGCTTCATCACGAGGCCGAGCATCAGGGACGGCTCGCCGTCGTTGCGGATCTCGAAGGTTTTGGGGTCCTCGTAGCCGCGCCGGACCTCGGCGATGTCGCCGAGCTTGAGGCTGCGGTCACCGGCGGCCACGGGCAGGTCGCGGATCGCGTCGAGCCCGTCAATGGCCCCGTCGAGGCGCAGGTACACGCGTGGACCCGCCGCCTCGACGAAGCCGGCCGGGGTGACGTCGTTCTGGTTGGCCAGCGCAGCCAGCAGCTGCTGGCCGGTGACGCCGAGGGTCGCGAGGCGCTGGTAGGAGATCTCGACGAAGATCTTCTGAGCCTGCTCGCCCAGGATGTTGATCTTTTCCACGCCCGGCACCCGCAGCAGGCGCTGGCGCAGGTCCTCGGCGCGCAGCACGAGCTCGCGATGCGGCAGGCCCTTGGCCTGCACGGCGTAGAGGGCGAAGTAGATGTCCGAGAACTCGTCGTTGAAGAGCGGTCCCAGTACCCCGCGTGGCAGGCTGGAGGCCTGGTCGGAGAGCTTCTTGCGGGTCTGGTAGAACTCCGACGGGAGCTTGGCCGGGGGCATCGCATCCTTGAAGATGACCTTCGTCACCATCAGGCCTGGGCGCACCGTGGTCTCGGCCCGGTCGTAATAGACGAGCTCCTGCAGACGCTTCTCCAGGGGGTCGGCGACCTGGCGCTGCATCTCCTCCGCCGTGGCGCCGGGCCAGGCGGCCGAGACCGTCATGACCTTGACGGTGAAGGCCGGGTCC
Organism: Methylobacterium sp. Leaf125; assembly: GCF_001423085.1. GTDB lineage: Bacteria > Pseudomonadota > Alphaproteobacteria > Rhizobiales > Beijerinckiaceae > Methylobacterium. The sequence continues at coordinate 120,467 of NZ_LMNU01000004.1, forward strand.
TCGGCCCGCCCGAGCTTCTCGAAGGCGAAGAAGCCCGCCCCCGTAAGGGCGATCAGCAGGAACAGGGTGACGGCCCGCTCGCGGACGGCGAGCGCCGAGAGATTGAAGCCGCTCATCGCACCACTCCGGTCATGCTGGCGGGCGCCGGGCGCACCCGCTGGTCCGCCTTGAGGAGATGCGCGCCGAGCGCCACGATCCGGTCGCCGGGGTTGAGGCCGCCGACGATCTCCGCGCGCTCCTCGCCCAGGCGGGCGACCTGTACGATCTGCGGACGCACGGTCTCGGTGGCGGCATCGTAGCGCCAGACCGCGGTGCCGCGCCCCTGGTCGAACAGGGCCGCGAGGGGCACCTCGACGCGCGGCAGGCGGGCCGTCGCGGGGGCCCTGAGCTGAAGGGTGACGGTGGCGCCCAGGGGCGCGGCCTCGCCGCCGCCCGACAGGATGTAGCGCGCCCGGTAGGTGCGGGTGGCCGGGTCGGCGGTGGCCGACAATTCACGCAGGCGCACCGGGTAGGTCGCCGCGCCTTCGGCATAGAGAGTGGCGGAAGCCTCCCCTTCGGCGGCGCGGCGGCTGCCCTCGGGCAGGAACACCTCCGCCTCGCGCGCCCCGTCGCGGGCGAGCTTGACCACCGTCTGCCCGGCCGCGACCACCTGGCCGGGCTCGGAAGGCACCTCCATCACGACGCCGTCCGCATCGGCCTGGAGTTCGGCATAGCCCGCCTGGTTCTGAATCTGGCTGGCCTGGGCCTCGGCATTGGCGAACTGAGCGATGGCGGCATCGGCCGCGCCCTTGTTCTGGTCGTAGGTCTGCCGCGAGGTCCAGCCGTCGGCCACCAGCTTGCGGCTGCGCTCCTCGTCGGCCTTGGCCTTGATCATCTGGGCCCGGGCCGCCTCGACGGAGGCGCGGGCGGCATTCAGGGCAAGCGAGAAGTCGGTGCGGTCGAGGCGCATCAGGGGCTGGCCGCGGCGCACCCGATCACCCGGATCCACGAGGCGGTCGAAGATCTTGCCACCGACCCGGAAGCCGAGATTGCTCTCGGTGCGGGCCCGGATCACCCCGGTGTAGCGCGAGACCGCGTCGGGGCCGGGGGCCACCTCGGCGATCTGAACCAGGGGCGGCTCGGGGTTCACCGCCGTCTCCGCCGGCGAGCACGCGCCGAGGGCGAGGGTGGCAAGTCCGGGTACGAACCACTTCTGCATGACGCATCCTCCGCAGCCGGACCGTCCGCCGCCCTAAAATTACGATCATAATCTATTTTGGTGAAGGGTCGGGGTCAAGGATGCTGTGGCGGCCGGCGTGCGAATGGACACGGGGAAACAGGAACACCGGGAGAGGTGAAGTCCCTGATCAGGAGTTCTGAACGACCGGATCGGTCAACGCGGCACCCGTGCCCCTCAGCGCCCTGGCGCTGGCGCCGGGCCGGACCGCACGACCAGGGAGGCCAGCAGCACCGCCATGAAGAAGAGGAAGTACTGGTTCACCGACAGTTCCTCGAACATCATCGAGGGCACCAGGAACAGGGCCGTGTAGGCGGCGAAGGGACCGGCAGCGGCGGGTGCGAGGGCGATGCGCACCAGGGCGGCGAGGAGGAGCAGGGCCGTCGCGATGCCGCTCTGGAGCGCGAGGGAGATGAAGCCGTTATGCGGCGTCACGAGCCCGGTGAGGGCGCGGAGTTCTTCGCGCCGCGTGGTCTCGCCAACGCCGAACGGGTACTCGGCCACGAGTTGCAGGGCGGTGAAGCCGGAGATGAAGCGCTCGTCGGCGTTGCCCGAGACGTTGCCGTCGCCGGCAAAGCGCGTCTCGATCGACTGCGCCAGCTTCTGGGGCAGGGGGATCTCGCCCGTCATCGAGAAGCCGATGAGCAGGATCCCGAGCACCCCGAGGACGGGCAGCACCACCTGCAGCCGGATGCTGCGGCGCATCAGCACCAGCAGGATCAGCACCGGCATGAACAACCCGGAGCGGTTGTTGGTCAGGGGGAAGCTCGCCAGCAGGGCCGCGAAATAGGCAAGGTAGATCAGGTTCAGGCGGTAGCGCAGGCTGAGCAGCAGGGCCGCGGCCCCGCCGAGGGCGAAGACGTGGCCGGTCTCGTTTCCCGACGCCCAGAGGCCGCCCTGCTTGTCCTCGACGAAGAGCTTGAGTTCCTCGTCCAGGCCGTCGGTCGGAACTCCGAGGCCGAAGCGGTCCAGGGGGAGTCCGGAGGACGAGAGCAGCAGGACGACCAGCGATCCGCCGAGGCCTGCGAGAAGGCCCCAGCAGAAGGCGTTCTCCAGGCTTCGGTCGCGGAACATCACGAGCAGGATCATCGCCAGGACGAAGTAGAGCAGCAGGACGAGGGTCAGGTAGACGTCGCCCGCCTGGATCTCGGCCTTCAGCACCAGCGAGAGGGCAATCAGAATGCCGACGGCTCCGATCGGGACAGCCTGGCGCAGCCCCTCGACGATCACGGCGCGGCGCAGGCCGAACCAAGGGATCAGCAGGAAGGGCAGGAGGTCCGACAGGCGTTGGACCGGCAATCCGAAGCTCGACGTCAGGACGTTGAGCTGCAACGCGACTCCGAGCAGGAACACGGCGGCACGGTCGGCCACGATCGGCACCGCCCGCGTCCGTTGCATCCCGACCGCAATCGGCTCCGCTGGCCCCGTCATCGCTCCGGACCCTCCGAGAATACGCCGTGAACCCGGCGGGGGCACGCCTCCGACCACGCGCGCACTCTCGCGCGCAAAGGTTTGCGAAGCGTGCAGGCGGCGGAACGCGCCCGGCTCAGCCGCCGCGGCGGACGAAGAACCCGAGCGCCGCGCGGACCGTGGGACGCAGGAAGACCAGGGCGAGGGCGCCATAGGCCATCATGCCCAAGCTCACGCAGGCGAACAGGCCGAGGCGGTCGCCGAGGCCCGCATGGATCGGCTCCTGCATCAGGAGCACCACGGCCGCCATGGCTCCGGCGCAGGCGGTGGCGGGCAGCAGCACCCCGACGAGACCCCCGTTGCTCACCGGGACGAAGCGCCCCGCCCGCGCGACGATCAGGGGCGAGAACAGGTAGGCCCGGACTACGTGGCCGATGACGAGGGCCGACAGGCCGAACGGTCCGGTGAGGATCGCCGCCACGGCTCCGATCCCGAACTGGACGCCGGCGAGCTTCAGGGCGGTGCCGCTGCGGCCCAGGGCCGTAAAGATCATCCACAGCATGGAGGTCACGACGAATTCCGGCGCCAGGAGCGCGAGGATGCGCAGGACCGGCGCCGCATCGTGCCACTGATCGCCGAACAGGAACGGGATCAGCGTCGGGGCGACGGCCGCCATGCCGAAGAAGGCCGGCAGCGCCAGGAACGCCGAGGTCCGGGTGAAATCGTGGAAGGCGGCGGCGAGGTCGGCAGGGCGATCCTGCAGGCGCGCATAGGTGGTCAGCGCGACGGCCGAGAACGGGATCACCGCGACCTGGCTCACGAGATCGATACAGCGCCAGGCGAGGCGCAAGTGACCGACATCGGTGGTGGACAGGAAATAGGCGGCGATCACCTCCTGGCTGCGGATCGAGAACACCAGCAGCAGGTTGGTGGAGAAGACCCGCGAGCCGAAGGCGAGCTGGCGCCGGGCCGCCGCGAGATCCAGGCGCCGGGCCGGGACCCAGGGCATCGCCGCCCAGGTCAGGAGTGTGGTCGCACCGGTGGCGACGAGGCGCTGGACCACGAGGCTCCAGACTCCGTAATCCGCGAGCGCCAGGGCCAGAGCGGCGGCGCCCCCGAGGATGTTCGCGCCCAGCGCCCGCAGGGCGAGCTTGCGGAAGCCGAAGCTGCGCTGAAGGCGCGCCTCGTGGATCGCGCCCAGGGCCGAAATCACGAAGCAGGCGGAGAGCGCGCAGAGGGCGGGACGCAGTTCGGGCAGGTCGAGCAACCAGGCGATCGGCCAGGACAGACCGACGAGGGCCGCCGCGTAGACGACGCTGGAGGCCAGGGTCACCCAGAAGGCCGTGGCGGCGAAGGCCTCGTCGAGGTCGGCCTGCTGGACCACCGCATCGGGCAGGCCGCCGCGGGCGACGATCTGCAGGATGTCGATGAAGACGGCGGCGACGGCGACGAGCCCGAACTCGGCGGGCTCGATCAGTCGGGCCAGCACCAGGAACACCCCGAAGCTGAGCACGACGTTGCCGACCGAGGCCACCGCCACCCACCGGGCCGCCGCGAAGGAGCGGCCGGAGACGTCCGGCTCGTCGGTGACACCGAGGGAGGCCGGTGCGGTGGCGGCCTGCCCCGGAAGCAGTGCGGTGGCGCTCACGCGCGGTCGGCCCGGCGCTCGTCCACAAGCTCGGCGTAGAGGTCGAGATACTTCTCGGCCACGCGCTCGGAGGTCGATTCGCGGATGACGTGCTGGAAGCTGCGCTCGTCCGGCAGGTCGACGCGACCGCGGGCGATCACGGCCCGGACCCGGTCGGCGAGTTCGGCCGCATTGCCCGGCGTGAACAGCCACGCGGCGTTGTCCTCGCCGATCAGCTCGGGGATGCCGCCCGAGGCCGCACCGATCACCGGCACGCCCATGACGTAGGCCTCGTAGATCGTCCGCGGCGAGGGCTCGGCCCAGAACGAGGGCACGATGAGCACGTCGATCTCGCTGAGGAAGTCGGCGGGCTTGGCCCAACCCACGAACTCGATCGGTAGGCCCTCGGCCTGCGCCCTGAAGCGGTCGATCGAGTCGTCCATCGCCTGGCCGGCCACGAGACAGCGCCAGTCGCCGGGTCCGACCGCGCGGAATGCGTCGACGAGGGTGCCGACGCCCTTCTCGACGTTGATGCGGCCGAGATAGCCGAACGTCAGCGGTCGGCCGGTGCGGTCGATCTGCCGCCGCGCCTCGGGATCGCCGTCCGGTACCGTGCAGGAATAGTAGATGACCCGGCGGCGCTCCGGCGCAAGATGGCGGAACAGGCCGTGATCCACGTGGGTCTTCAGGATCTCGGTCCCGACGCTGACCACGGCCCCCACCGCCCGGTTGGTAATCTGCTTGGTGGCGTTCACCACCTTGCAGCCGAGGTGCCAGTGCGTGCAGGGCTTGCCGTGCCGGAACATCGCGGCATTGCCGCAGATCAGGTCGTATTCGCAGACCGTGTGAACGATCGGGATGCCGCGCTTGGCCGCCTCGCGCCAGACCAGGGTCGAGACGTCGAGCAGCGAGTGCGTGTTGACGATGTCGGGCCGGAAGTCGTCGACGACGCGGCCGAACTCGGCGGCGATGGCGAAATTCCACTGCTGCTTGAGCTTGGCCCAGGTGCGGCCGACCCGTGTCGCCTTGGGCCAGTCCTCCAGCCAGAAATCGTTGTTGTGGGCCATGCGATAGACGGTGACGCCGTTGCGCACGGTCTTGGGCTCGGCCTCCCGGGCGATGCAGGCCGCCGCCACAATGTGACCGGCCGCGACCAATTCCTCGGCGAGGTGCTCCACCGAGCGCTCGGCACCGCCGACGATGTAGGGCGGGTAAAGCGCGCTGAGATGCAGGATGCGCAGCGGTCCGGTGGCGGCGATCCGCGCGGCGCCCTCCGCGCCGCGCGCTGCATGAGCCGGGGCAGCGGACGGCGCCAGCGGGGCGCGGGCGAGGCCCGAGGCCGTCATCGGGGCAGCGGCCATTTCGGAAGCTGTCATCACGGAAGCGGTCATGGGCGACACTCGTCGAGACGCGGAGGCTCGGAGAAGGCCACCGGCGGGAGAGGATGGGGGGAGGCCGCGACGCCAGCGCGAACGGCGGCGTAGAGTGCGAGATAGGCGGCGGCGACGGCGTCGGGGTCTGTGCCCGATCGAACGGCTTCGGCACGGGACAGACCGTCGGAAAGGCACTCCGGCGCGGCCACGACCCGCGCCATCGCGGCGGCCAGGGCGGCGGCATCGCCGGGAGGGACGAGCCAGGGACCGGGGCCGACCTGCTCGCTGATTCCACCCACGGCGGTACCGATCACCGGCACGGCGCGACCGTAGGCTTCCGCCACTGTGCGGCCGAACGCTTCCGGCCAGACCGGTGGGACGACGAGACAGTCGATGGCGTCGAGGAAGGCATCCTTGTCGGCATACCCGGCAAACGTTACCGGCAACCCTTCGGCCAGGGCACGGTATCGCTCCAGTCCATCCGCCGCGCGGCCGGCGATGACGAGGCGCCAGCCCTCGGGTGGCAGGTGGCGGCAGGCCGCCAGCAGCACGTCGGTGCCCTTCGAGGCCTCGATGCGTCCGAGGGAGCCGAACACGACCGGGTCGCCGGGCCGGCGCGGCTGGCGTGCGGAAGGACCGCCGGGGGCGATCGGGTTCCAGATCACCTGGCGGAGCGGGTGGGGAATCGCGGTGAAGAAGCCGGCGGCCAGGTGCCGGTCCAGGATGTCGGTGCCGACTGCCGCAACCGCGGAAACCGCACGCTGGCACCGGCGGTGGGGCTCGGCGTAGAGCCGGCACTTGAGGTGCTGGCCGACGCAGGCCCGTCCGTGCTTCGCCATCGCCCCGTTGGTGCACAGGCTCGTGAAGTCGTGAAGCGTGTGGACTACCGGAATGCCGAGGCGCCGGAGCATCGGCCAGATGGCCGGGGTGATCTCCGAGATCGAGTGGGTGTTCACGATATCGGGGGCGAAATCGCGGACCGCCGCCTCCATCCGGCTCAGCGTCTGCCGGTTCCACTGCGTGGCGAGCTTGTAGCGGAGGCGGTCGAGGCGTCCCTGCCGCGGCCAGTCGAGGCTGTGGAAGGGCGTACCGTGTCCGGTCCGATAGACGGTGACCCCGTCCTGCAGGGTCGGGGCCTCCCACCGGCGCGAGGCGCAGGCCACCGCAACGGCATGGCCGAGGTCGGCCTGAATCCGGGCCAGGGTCTCCACCATCAGTTCGGCGCCACCGACCTGCTCGGGGGCGTAGAGGGAGCTAAGGTGCAGGATGCGCATCCGCGGCCTCCCCGGCGGGCATCGGGCGGGCGGCGTCCTGCAGCGCCTCGATCAGCACGCCCTCGTAGCGCCGGGCGGTCTCGGCCCAGTCGTAGCGGCGGGCGTTGGCGTGGCCGCGCACGATCAGGTCGGCACGCAGGCCGGGCTCGTGCAGGAGGCGGCGCAGGGCCGCGGCGAGCGCGGCGTGATCCGTGGGATCGAAGGTGAGCGCACCATCCCCGGCGATCTCGGGCGTCGCCGAGCGATCCGAGCACAACACCGGGCAGCCCAGGGTCTGCGCCTCGAGCACCGGCAGGCAGAATCCCTCTGCGAAGGAGGGCACGCACAGGCAGAGGGCGCCCCGGTAAAGGCTGGCAAGGCGATCCTCGCCGATGCGCGACAGGCGCATCAGACGCACCGGCGCTCCCGAAAGGGCCGCCGCGAGGGTCTCCTGCGGGTCCTCGCCCACATGGACGATGGCGAGGTCGGGATGGGTGTGGGAGAGCGCCGCGGCCGCACGCGCCAGGGTGGCGAAGTTCTTGTTGTGGGTGGCATTGCCCACCGCCAGGACGTAGGCGCCCCGCGTGGCTTCGGGCGCGACGCCGCTCGATGCCGACGCATCGAGCATGGCCGCGGAGGGCGCGGTCCGGACCCTTTCGCGCAAGGAGGGGTAGAACTGCCCGAGACTGTCCCGGGTGGTGTCCGACACCGCGATCACGCGGGCGCTGTTGCCGAGAACGAGCCGGAAGATCAGGTCCGTCGTGAGCGCCTCGCGCCACCCGGTGCAGTCCGGGATGGTGCGGAAGTAGATGTCATGCACGACGCTGACGCGGGCCCGGCCCCCGAAGGCCGCACCGTAGGGATCGGCGTTCAGCACCACGTCGATTCCCTCGGCCCGGCAAAGGGCCGGGACGGTGACGGCCTGGCGCAGGACATCGAGGACCATCAGGCGCGGGCGCGGCACCGTCAGGACCGCGACCCGGTCGCGGATCGCCTCGGGCAGTTGCGTGCGGGTCCAGGGTGAGCGCAGGACGACCGCGACGTTGCCCCGGTCGAGCAGCCCGGCAATCACCCGGAAGGCGACCAGCGCCACCCCGGACGGGCGCCCCCCGTGCTGGCTCGGCATGTTGACGAGGACGCGCATCATCGTGGCTCGGCAGCTTCGGAAGAGGGGATGGCCTGTATGCGTCACGCGCGGGCGGCGACCTGGTGGATCAGGGCGGCGAGGTCGTCCTGCATCCGGGCGGCGCCGTAGCGGGCAAGGGCTCGCTCGCGGGCCAGACGGGTGCGCTCCGCGAAGGCCTCCGGGCGATCCAGGATCTCGCTGAGGGCGGCGGCGATGCGATCGGGTCGACGGGGCGGCACCAGGGTGCCGAGGGCTCCGCCGTCGAGGATCTCGCTGGAGGCACCGGCATCGGTGGCGACCACCGGCACGCCGGCCAGCATCGCCTCGACGAGAGTCCGGCCGAATGGCTCGGGATCGACGGAGGGATGGACCACCGCATCGACGGCCTGCATCAGGCGGGGCACGTCGCTGCGCTGGCCCAGGAACAGCACCCGGTCCGAGACGCCGCGGGCCGCCGCGAGATCGCGCAAGGTCGCCGCGTAGGCATCCTCGCCGAACAGGGCAGAGCCCACCACCACGCAGCGCAGGCCCGGCACCGCTGCCAGCGCCTCGATCACGACGTCCTGCCCTTTCCAGGGCGCGAGACGGCTGAACACGCCGACGAGGGGACCGACCGGCAGGCCGAGTTCCGCGCGCAGTTCGGCCGCGGGGCGCGGGTCGAGGGTCAGGTCGAGGCCGTTCGGCACCACCGTCACCCGATCGCGGCGGCCGCCGGCCTGCACGAAGGCCTCGGCCGCGGCCCGCGAGGGGACGACGACGCGCACCGCGCAGGCATTTGCGAGCCGGGCCTGGATGATCCGCTGCGCCCGGCCGAAATGCGCGCCGTCGAGGATGTCGTGCAGGTGCCAGACCAAGGGGCGACCGACGAGACGGGTGGGCAGGGCCGCGAGCAGGAAAGCTTTCTGGGAATTGGCATAGACCACGTCGCAGCCACGCGCCGCCCCGGCGAGGTCCCACGCCAGACGGGCGAGGCGCCCGAGCACCGGAAGGGCGTGCAGCGGGGAGACGTCCCGGCGCAGGCCTGACAGATCGGCGCCCGGCGCGGCGAGACGGATCGTCAGGCCGGCCTCCCGCAGGGCATCGGCGAGGGGACCGCCTTCGAACAGGAACGCCTGAGAGTCCGGCCAGGCCCCGACGACGTCCCGCAGGACGAGCTCGGCTCCGGACATGGTGCCGGTGTGGCTGACGAACAGCACCCGGGGGTAGGCCGCCCGCGTCTCGATCGGAGGCGCGGCGGGCGCGAGTTCGGACCCGACCGCGGTGGAGAGCACCCCGGCCATCAGGCGGCTCCCGCGCGATGCGGCAAGGACAGGGGCATCGCCTCGTAGGCCGGCTGGCCGCCGGACTTGACCATCGTCATGGCGATGCCGAGGACGGCGCCGCCCGCCTTGCGCAGGCTCGTCACGGTCTCGATCGTGTCGGAAAGCTGCGAGCGGCCCGCACGGGTGCAGCAGAGCACGCCGTCTACGTGACGGGCGAGCATGCAGGCATCCATCAGCAGGCTGGTCGGCGGACTGTCGAGGAGCACCAGGTCGTAGCGCCGGCTCCAGCGCAGGAGGTTCGCCATCCGGTGATTCATCAGGAGCTCGGTCGAGTCCGGCGTTGGGACGCCGGCCGGGATGACGTCGAATCCGTCCTTGGCGATGACGGCCGCCGCCGCGTCGATCTCGCCGCGCAGGACGCCGGCGAGGCCCGGGCTGCGGCCGAGACCGAGGGACGCCTCGAAGTTGGGCCGGCGCAGGTCGCACTCGATCACCAGGACGCGGCGGCCGCTCGCGGCGCTGAGGCCGGCGATCGCGAAAGTCGTGAAGGACTTGCCCTCGCGCGGCTTGCCCGAGGTCACCAGGACTGTGCGCGAGCCGTCGCCCCCCGCCAGGAACAGGTGGGCGTGGAGGGTCCGCAGCACGTTCCGCATGCCGGGGTCGGCCTTCGCCCGCTGGAGGGCTTCGGCCAGGGGCAGTTCCCGGCGCCGGTCGGAGAGACGGCCCATCAGGCCGCCGCCATCCAGGCAGGGCAGTTGGGCAAAGACCGGAGCGCCGGTGCCGGCCACCAGCTGGGCGGGCGTGCGGACCCGGCGGTCGGCGAGATCGCGCAGCAGGGCGACGCCGGCGGCCAGCACGGTCGCCAACACGACGGCACCGGCGAGGAAGGGCACGGGCTTGGGCGAGAACGCCTCCTGCGGCACTTCGGCGAGGCTCACCAGGCGGGTGCTGCCGGTGAGGATGCGGCGCTCGGTCTCCAGTTCGCTCGCCCGCTTGACGAGGTCGGCGTAGCGGGCGCGCTTGATCTCCGCGTTGCGGACCATGCCCTCGATCGAGGCTTCGTCGTCCATCGCGGCGGCCGCCTCGGACTTGGCGCTGTCCATCTGGGCGCGCAGGGAGCGCGCCAGGGTGTTCGAGGCCTCGTAGGTCTTGCGCAGGCCGTCGGCGACGTTGGCGAGCTCCCGGTCGATCCGGGCGCGCAGGCTGGCCTGCTCGGTCTGCAGAGCGCGAACGGTCGGGTGGTTCGGGCCGAGCAGAGTGCTCTGATTGGCGAGTTGGGCACTGACCCCGCTGATCTGCTGCTTCAGGTCGCCCACGGCGCGGCTAGCGAGCACCGCCGGGGCGCTGTCGGAGCCACGGCGCCGGTCGGCCTCGATCTCCTTCAGGCGTGCGGCGGCATCTGCCTTGGCCGCCTCGGCGGCAGCGAGCTGCTGGCTGATCCCGGTGAGGCGCTCGGCGCTGATCGGACCGGTCGCGCCCTTCACAAGCCCCTTGCGGCGGCGGAAGGCCTGGATGCGTGCCTCGTCGTCGCGGATCGAGGCGTCGAGCTGCTTGATCTCGGTGAACAGCCAGTCGGTGGCCGCCTTGCGGCTCGAGGCCTGCGCGTTGCGCTGGTCTTCCAGGAAGGCGTTGATGAGGGCGTTGGTCATCGTCTGCGCCACCTCGGGCAGCGGCGACTTGTAGCCGATGGCGATGACGCGCGAGCGGCCGGCGCTGCCGACCATGTAGCGCTTCTGCAGATACTCCACGAGCGCGTCGCGATCCGCACCGAGCTTGGCGCAGACGGCATTCTTCTTTTCCGTGATCCGGTCGGGGTGCCCGCGGGTGACGGTCTCACGGCACTCGGCCATCACCGCCTCGGCGAGGCCGCTCTCGGCGGCGAGGCGCATCATGCGGGGCGAGCGGATCACCAGGATCTGGCTCTCGAGATCGGCCGGGTCGCCGAGCTTCTGGATCCAGGCCATCGAGGCGTTGCTGGCGCCCGGCTCGGGCTCGGCCACGATGACGGAGCCGGTCGCGACGTACTGGGCCGGCGTGCGGATCAGAATGGCCACCGCGAGCCCGAGGATGGCGACGAAGATGGTCGCGAACAGGACGCGGCGGCGCCAGATCTTGAGGAGAGGCGCCATGAGGGCGCCGCCGCGCTCGCGGTCCTGCTCGGGGACGCGCCCGGCGACCGGCGCGCGATCGGGCATGTCGAGGGTGAGGAGGGACATGCGCGCCGTTCCTCAGGACACGGCTTCGAAGCGGGGAACAGCCTCGAGCCGAGGGAGGGTGCGCAGGCGTGGCTCGCAGGCGGCGCGATGCATCGTGAGCTGTTCGTCGACGAAGCGCGAGAAGCGGATGCGGAACAGCTCGGCGGAGAACGGCTCCGCCTGGTTCCGGCAGGCCTCGCGGGTGAAACTGTCCTCTTGGCGGATGAAGTCGCAGACGCAGGACGCGATGGCATCGGGCTCGGGCGTATCGAAGAACATGCCCGTGCGGTTCGGCCCCCGCACCAGCACGGTCTCGCGGGCTCCTCCGCGACCGAGGGCCAGGACGGGCGTGCCCTCCGACTGGGCCTCCACCACGATGATCCCGAAATCCTCCTCGGCCGCGAAGACGAAGGCGCGGGCGGTGGCCATGAGGCGGCGCAGCTCCTCGTCGGAGACGAACCCCGCGAAGGTGACGTTCGGCGTCGCGATCGCCTTCAGCCGCTCGGCCTCCGGACCAGTGCCCGCGACCACGAGGTTGAGGCCGGGCAACTGTGCGAAGGCGCGCACCACGGCCTCGACGTTCTTGTAGGGCACGAGGCGGCTCGCCACCAGGAAGTGGTTCCCGCGGGGCCCGTCGTAGCGCTGACTGGACAGGGTGACGGGCGGAGGGATCACCTCGGCGCCACGGCCGTAGACCTTGTGGATCCGCCGCGCCACGAAGCCGGAATTGGCGATGATCGCGTTCGGCCCGGCCGCGGTGCGGTAGTCCCACAGACGCATCCGGTGGAGGATGAGGCGAGCAAGCAGGCCCTTGAGGCCGCTCGCGCAGCCGCTCTCCCGCAGGTAGGTGTGCTGCAGATCCCAGGCGTAGCGCATGGGCGAGTGGACGTAGGACACGTGAAGCTGGTCCGGTCCGGTGAGCACGCCCTTGGCCACCGCGTAGCTGCTCGAGATGACGAGGTCGTAGCTCGACAGGTCGAATTGCTCGATGGCGAGCGGCATCAGCGGCAGGTAGTGCCGGTGCCGCGTACGCACGAAGGGAAGGCGCTGGATGAAGCTGGTGCGCGCTTGCGTGTAGCCGAGATAGGCCCGGGCGGACTCGGGCAAAAAGTCGAACAAGGTAAAGACATGCGCCTGAGGATAGATCTTCAGCAGTTGGCGAAGCACCTGCTCGGCGCCTCCGACCACGTATAACCAGTCGTGAACGATCGCTACGCGCATCCGAACCATCCTCGCCGGCATGCCGGACACAGAGAATCTCCGCCGACGGGCGGCAAGACCACCGACCCAGGAGAGCATTCTCTCTTCGAACTTCAATACTATGATCGACCCAGGTCTTAAAGCAGCGTCACAAGCGATTATTACTTACAGATAATGCTTTACGGATGCTTTTATCGAAAATCTCCTCACCCGTCTTAGGTTTTTATTAGGGATCCGGGTAGGGGGCGGTCGCGCGAAGCGGCTTTTATCCAGTCATAGAGGAACGGGCCCGGGCAGTGCTGCAGGACGTGGGCTCCCGTCGCACACCCGCCGCAAGGCGGCTCCGATGGGCCTTTCCACGCAGCGGAACAGCCATTCCGCGAGGAGCACGGAGGCGCTGAAGGCCAGGACGAAGACCAGCGCGACGCGCTGGGGACCGGGCGCCACCAGAATGGCCGCCGCCTTGGCGCTGACGTGCAACATAAGGTTGTGGATAAGATAGAACGCATAACTGGCGTTCCCCTGCGAGAAGAGCCAGCGCGCGCGCAGGACGATGTCGCCTTGCTCCAGCAGAAGCAGCGCGCCGACCGCCAGCACCGCCGCACTCCCCCAAATGAGCGGACGCAGGAAACCCGTCATCTCCAGATCGGCGCCGAGGGCCCCCGCGACCACCTGGCCACCGAGGATGAGGGCGCCTGCGACCCCGAGGGCGGCGCCGGCTGTCCGCCGAACGGGAAAGCCGGGCGTGGGCGTCCCCAGGCGGAGATAGGCGTACCCGAGAGCCGCGCCGGCGACGAATTCGAGCACGATCGGCTTCGTGTAATAGGCCCAGTAGAGCCCCGGCACAGGCGCCAGGCCGAGAAGGATCACCGCGCCGAAGGCGGCGGCGAGGCCGATCATTCGCGCCCGCAGGCCTGCCAGCATCAGCAGGCCAGCGAAGCCGGCATAGAAGAACATCTCGTAATTGAGCGTCCAGCCCACCGAATTGAGGGGCTCGACGTAGCCGCCCCGCGAGAACGGCAGGAACAGCAGTGACTGCACCACATAGTCCAGCCGCAGCTCGACGATGCCGATCGGCTTCAGTCCGGCAAGCGCGATCAGCGCCAGCGCAAGGGTGACGAGCCAGTAGAGGGGCACCACCCGGATCGCCCGGCGGAGCAGGAACCGGCCAGGGCTCTCACGCCGACCAGCCGTGCTCACGAACATGATGAAGCCGGACAGGACAAAGAACACGTCCACGCCCGCCGCTCCGAAAGCCAGGGCGTCAGGCCTCGGCAGGATGGGGCCCGCGTACAGTCCGAAATGCGTCAGGAAGACCGAGTAGGCCGCCAGGGCGCGCAGGATCTGCAGGTTGTAGATCATCTCTCGCCGAAGGATCGCGTGCGTCCGCCGAACCGGAGCGGACCCCGAACAACGCCTGATCATCAAACTTGAGCGCTAAACGGTTGGCAAAGTCACGTCATTCCAGGCATTATCCTGAATCATTGCGCATTTCGTCAATCATCGTCAGAGTTTGTTCATCACATTATCAGGTGTTTCACCCGCGCGCTGAGATTGACGGCGAATTGTTTAGGAGGGCGGTCTTAGGAAGAGATCCGGGAAGGGCGCCAACTGCAAGGATCTGCGCGAAGATCAAGAGGCTGCGCCAAGGTTCGGCACGCGGGTGAGCATCAGAAGGCCCTTAGCCGGCAAGCTCAATTGCATACAACAGAGGCCGGTATTTACCATTGCGCTCCTTGTTGTTTGACAATTCATTCGGATGACCAATACATGAATCAGTGCTTAGACAGGAGCCGTACCTTGGTCACATCCCAGGACATCCGCCAGATCCTCGCAACCAATGAGGCGCTGGCCCCGGTCGCCGAACAGATCGGCGACGACGACAGCCTGTTCGATCGCGGCCTCGACTCGTTCGGCTCGGTCCAGCTGATGCTGGCCCTTGAGGAGCGGTTCGGCATCGAATTTCCGGACGAGTTCCTAACCCGCAAGTCCTTCGCGTCGATCGCTGCGATCCGCGAGACCGTGGCCACCGTCCTTCGTCCCAAGGCCGCATGAGCACCGTGGCCCAGCGCGGGCAGCGCGCGGCGGCAGTCGCTGCGCTTCACGCCGACTCGGTCGACCGCGACGGTCGCTTCCCGCTGGAGGCGGTCACGGCCCTCAAGGCGGAGCGCCTGCTGGGACTACAGATCCCGAGCCAATTCGGCGGCGAAGGCGCGGGGCTGAGAGAGATCGCGGACCTGTGCAGCACCCTCGGGCAGGCGTGCAGCAGTGCCGCGATGGTGTTCGCCATGCACCACATCAAGGTCGCGAGCCTCGTGACACATGGGCTGGACAGCGCCTGGCACTGCCACCTGATGGAACAGATCGCCCGGGAGCAGCTCCTCGTCGCCTCCTCGACCACGGAAGCTGGAATCGGCGGCGACCTGCGTACCAGCTTCTGCGCCGTCGAGACCACCGGCAGCGTCTTCGCCCTCGGCAAGGACGCCTCCGTGATCTCCTACGGGACGCAGGCGGACCTGATCCTCGCCACCGCCCGACGTCACCCCGAAGCCGCGGGCTCCGACCAAGTGCTGGTGGCCCTGTTCGCCGACCAGATCTCCCTGGAGTGCAAGACCGTGTGGGACACCCTCGGCATGCGCGGCACCTGCAGCGACGGCTTTCGTCTGGAGGCGCGGGATATTGCCGTCGAGCAGATCCTGCCCAAGCCCTTCGCGGAGATCGCGGCCCAGTCGATGCTGGCCTCTTCGCACCTCCTGTGGAGCAGCGTCTGGTTCGGCATCGCCAACTCCGCCGTCGACCGCGCCCGCACCTTCGTGCAGGCCGAGGCCCGGCGCCAGCCGGGACAGGTGCCGCCCACGGCCCTGCGCCTCGCGGAAGTTTCCAACACCCTCCAGGCGATGCGGGCCGCCATCGTGTCGGCGCTCCGCCGCTACGAGGACGCGCAGGGTGACGCCGACACCATCGGGTCGATCGGCTTCTCCGTCATGCTCAACAACCTGAAGACGACCACCTCCGAGATGGCCGTCGATATCGTGCAGCGCGCCCTCTCGATCGTCGGCCTCGCCGGCTACAAGAACGGCACGCCCTTCAGCCTCGGCCGGCCACTGCGCGACATCCTGTCGGCACCGCTGATGATCGGAAACGACCGCATCCTCGCCAACACCGCCAAGCTTCTGCTCGTGCAGAAGGGCGGCGGCCAGCTCATGAGCGCGTGATGGACTCGACCTTCTCTCTTCCGGCAGATTCCGGAGCCGCCGAGATCTTTGACGATGCCTCGGGCGCCGTCCCGAGCTTCCTCGACCGCCTGTTCGACCAGGGCCTCCTGGTGCGCACCGGCGTCGACGGCCTCTACGGCCGCAGCGGCGCCTTCGAGAGCGTCGTCGACGCCCTCGAGCGCCTGATCAGCCGACTCGGTGCGACGGATAGCGCGGAGGTGATGCGCTTTCCCCCCGCCATGAGCCGGCCGGCTTTCGAGCGCAGCGGCTACCTGAAGGGTTTCCCGAACCTCGCCGGCACGGTGCACAGTTTCTGCGGCAACGAGGCGGAGCATGCCGAGCTTCTCGCCTGCGTCGAGGCCCGGAACGACTGGACCGGCCACCAGCAGGCGACGGACATCGTGCTCACCCCCGCGGCCTGCTACCCCCTCTACCCGGCCGCCGCAGCGCGCGGCCGTCTGCCCGCAGAGGGTGGCCTGTTCGACCTGCAATCCTACTGCTTCCGGCGCGAGCCCAGCCTGGAGCCGACCCGGATGCAGCTCTTCCGGATGCGCGAATTCGTCCGCATGGGCAGCCCTGAGCAGGTGCTGGCCTTCCGCGAATCCTGGCTCGCCCGCGGCAGCGAGATGATCCGCAGCCTCGCGCTGCCGCTGGCGATCGACGTGGCAAACGATCCTTTCTTCGGCCGGGCCGGTCGGATGCTCGCCAACAACCAGCGCCAGCAGAACCTCAAGTTCGAGCTGAACGTGCCCGTAAACAGCGTCGAGAAGCCGACCGCCTGCCTCAGCTTCAACTACCACCAGGACCATTTCGGAACGACCTGGGACCTGCGCCAAGCCGACGGCAGCGTCGCCCACACCGCCTGCGTCGGCTTCGGCCTGGAGCGGATCACCCTGGCGCTCCTGCGCCATCACGGCCTGGACCTTGCTGCCTGGCCGGATTCCGTGCGCACCACCCTGTGGGGTTGAGCTGGTGACCGCCGCCCTTCTCCAGCCGGCGCCGGGGCTCGGCCCCGCGATGCCCTACGCGCCGCATCCGCTGCATGGAGCTGATCGCAACTGGCCGGAGACGAACTGCTATGTCGACCTCTGGATCGAACTCCTGCACGGGCGCGGCCTCGTGCCGGAGGCGATGTTGGGGTTCACCCTGCGGCAGGATTTCGAGGGCGACCAATTCACGTTCTTCAAGCCACAGGCAGCCGATCTCGAGCGGCTCTACGGGCTCGAGGTGCTGGAACTCGCGGTCTACGACACCCTCGAAGCACAGGCGCTGATCCAGGTCCGCCAGGGCCGGCCGGTGCTGGTCGAGGTCGACGCGATCTACCTGCCCGACACCCAGGGCACCACCTACGGCCGGGAGCACGGCAAGACCACGATCGGCATCCTGGCTCTCGACCCGGACACACGGGAGCTCGACTACCTCCACAATGCCGGGCGCTTCCGGCTCTCCGGCGACGATTATCATGGCCTCTTCGGATCCGCCGTGCTGCCGCCCTACGCGGAGTTCGTGAAGGCGGTCGCCCCTCCCATGAGCCCGGCGGAGTTGCCGGGCGCCGCGCTCGACCTGCTCCGACGCCACCGCGACCGGGCGCCAGGGCACAACCCGATCCTGGCGTTTCACGACACTCTCACGCGGACGGCACCAGCCTTGGTTCAGCGCCCCCTCGGGATCTTCCACGCCTACGCCTTCAACACCACGCGCCAGCTCGGCGCGAATTTCGAGATGCTCGCGAGCCATCTCACCTGGCTTGAGGCGGCGGGTGCGGGGCGTTTCGCCCCCGCCTCGGACGTGGCCTCACGCCTCGCCGTCGAGGCCAAGGCCTTCCAGTTCCAGCTTGCCCGGGCCTTTCACCGCCGCAGTGCCGACGGCCTCGCAGCGCGTCTCGACCGGCTCGCGGCCACCTACGCGGACGTGTTCGCGGCCCTCGACCGCGCGCTCGATCGATAGGGGCGGATGGTGGCCCGAATCCGGTCGATCGACGGTGTCGTGCCGCAGGCCGTGGACGGCCCCTGGCGGCTCACCCTGACGCCTCCCGGTGCCTGGACCGGGCCTGGCGACCTGTTGGAGTCCGCCGACTGGATCCCCGCCCCGGTGCCCGGTACCGCCGCCGCGGCCCTGCGGGGCGCCGGACTCTGGTCCGAGGCGACCCCGACGCCGATTCATGATCAGGACGTCTGGTACCGGGGTCCGCTGGCCCGCAGTGGCCCCGTCCGCCTGCGCTTTGAGGGCTTGGCGACGCTCGCCGAGGTGTGGCTCGACGGCGTGCCCGTTTTGGTCTCACGCTCGATGTTCGAGGCTCACGCCGTCGAGGCCGATCTCCGGCCGGGGACCGAGCTGGCCCTCTGCTTCCGGTCGCTCAAGGCGGAGCTCGACCGCCCGTCGAAGCGCGGCCGCTGGCGCCCCCGAATGATTACTCCGGGCTCCCTGCGCCACGTCCGCACGAGCCTCCTCGGGTTCATGCCGGGCTGGTGCCCGGAAATCGACCTCGTGGGTCCCTACCGCCCGATCACGGTGGAGCCCCAGCACCCCGGTCTGGTGGAAGCCGACCTTCGGGCCATCTATGATGCCGACGCAGGCCGGCTCTCGGCGCGCCTTCGGATCAGCGGCCACCCCGCGTCGGTCACGCTGCATTGCGACGGGCGGGCGATCGTCCTGACAGAATCCGCGCCCGGCCTGTACGCCGGAACCTTGGCGCTGCCCGGCATTGCGCCCTGGTGGCCCCATACCCACGGCACGCCCCACCTCCATGCCGTGAGCGTGGCGATCGACGGCACGACAATCGATCTCGGCCGGACAGGCTTTCGCACCCTGGCGCTGACACGTCCCTTCGCAGAAGGTCTGGCCCTCGCCGTCAACGGCGTGCCGGTGTTCTGCCGTGGCGCCAATTGGACCCCGTCGGACCTCGTCGGCCTCGGCACCGCGGAGTGCGGCACCCTCGTCGACCTCGCGCGCGAGGCCGGCATGAACATGCTGCGCGTCCCCGGCACCACCCTCTATCCCGCGTCCGAATTCTACGACCTCTGCGACGCCGCCGGCATCCTCGTCTGGCAGGACCTGATGCTGGCGAATTTCGATTATCCGCACGACGCCGCCGATTTTACGGACGCGCTCGCACGCGAGGTGACGGGCGTGCTCGACCGAGTTCAGCTCGCCCCCTCCCTCGCCGTGATCTGCGGCGGCAGCGAGGTCTGGCAGCAGGCGGCCATGCTCGGAGCGCCGCGGACCGTCTGGGCCGACGCCTTCTGCAGCGAAACGTTGCCCGGGCTCGTCGCCGACACCCGTCCCGACCTCGTGGTGGTGCCGAACTCGCCGTCGGGCGGCGACCTGCCGTTCTTGCCGAGCGCGGGCTGTACCCATTATTACGGCGTCGGTGCCTATCGTCGGCCTCTTGAGGATGCGCGCTGGGCCGAGGTGGGCTTCGCCAGCGAATGCCTCGCCTTCGCCAACCTGCCGGAACCGGCGACGCTCGGGCAGCGACGGCCCGCCGATCCGATCTGGACGCGCGGCATCCCCCGCGACCGGGGCGCCGACTGGGACTTCGAGCAGGTGCGCGACCACTATGTCGGCCTGCTCTACGGGGTCGATCCCGCCGCCCTGCGCGCCGACGATCCCGAGCGCTACCTCGAGCTCGGCCGCGCTGCCGTGGCCGAGGTCATGGAGCAGACCTTCGCCGAGTGGCGCCGAGCGCGCTCTCCGACAGCCGGCGGCCTCGTCTGGTTCCTGCGCGACCTCGGACCAGGCACCGGCTGGGGCGTGATCGACTGGACCCAAGCTCCAAAATCCGGGTGGTACGCTCTGAAGCGGGCCTTCCGTCCGGTTCAGGTCACCCTGTCGGACGAGGGCCTGGGCGGTCTATACATCCATGTTCACAACGAGACCGCCGGGCCTGTGGACCTGCGCCTCGCACTGACCTTCGCGGACCGAACCGGCAAGGTCGCGGCGCGGGCCGAGCGCGGGATCACGCTCGACCCGCGCGCCTCCCTGACCCTATCCTCGGCCGAGATGCTCGGCCGCTTCTTCGATGCCACCGACAGCTATCGCTTCGGCCCCCGCATCCACGACGTGGCACATGCCCGTCTCACCGATACGGACGGCGCGGTCGTCGCCGAGAGCTTCCACTTTCCCGGTACCCGGCCGGTCACCCCCGAGGCGATCGGCCTGCGGGTCGAACCCGTGGCGGGTGCATCCGTGCCGACCCTGCGCGTCGGAACCGACCACCTCGCTCTCGCTGTGACCGTACGGAGTTCCGCGGCGCGGCCCTGCGACAGTGGCTTCCACCTAGCGCCGGGGTCGGACAGGCTGGTTCGCTTTCCCGGTTGCCAGCAGCTCCCGCAGGGCATGATCGCGGCCCTCAACAGTAGAGAGAGCGTGAGGTTCGGTCATGACGCGTGAGGTCCGCCACCAGCATGGGACGAGCGCGGCGCCCGACGCCGCCATGCCGGTGACCTTCGACGACCTGTTCGGGTGGATCCACCCGGCCGCGGGCCGGCGTGGCGTGGTCCTGTGCGGCGCCTTCGGGTTCGAGCAGATGGCCGCCCATCGCCCCTGGCGTGCCCTGGCGGATCGGATCGCCGCGGCCGGCTGCCCGACCCTGCGGTTCGACTATCCGGGGGAGGGCAACTCTGGCGATCCAGCCGAGGCGCGGGTTTCGGCCAATGTTGCGGCAATCCGCCGAGCAGTGCGCTTCCTGCGCGAGACGACCGGCGTCACGGAGATCGTCCTCGTCGGCCTGCGTCTCGGCGCCAACCTGGCTCTTCTGGCGGCCCAGGAGGAGGCTGTCGACCGCTTGGTCCTGCTGGCGCCGGCCGTCACCGGACGCGCCTATCTCCGCGAGATGCGGCTTCGCGCCCGGACGGTGGGCGGTGTCGCGGGGGGTGTGGCCCCGACGGCGGATCCGGACGGCTTGTCCGTCGGGGGCTTCCGCATGGATGCGGCCTTCCTGGCCGATGTCGGCGCCCTCGACGCCACCGCGATCCCGCGTGCGCCGGCGCCGCGAACCCTCCTCCTCGCCCCGGAAACCCGGACGCTGGCGGGACGCCTGACGGCGCTCGGCAGTACCGTCGAGACGGGACCACTGCCGGGCCTTCCGCTCCTCGTCGGCGACCCGATCTTCGCCGAGGTCCCTGAGGCGGATTTCGATCGCATCACCGCTTTCGCGACGGACGGCGTGACGATCGCCGGACCCGCGATCCCCCTGCATCTCGGCCCGGCGCGCCTCGCCGGCAGCGACTGGTCCGAGGCGCCCGCCCGGTTCCAGCCGGACCTGTTCGGCATCCGCTGTACGCCGCGTCGGCAGGATCCGGGCGCGCCGACGGTGGTGTTCGTCTCGACCGGCATGACCGTGCATTCGGGCTGGGGCCGGCAGACCACGACGCTCGCCCGCAGGCTCGCCGCGGACGGAGTTCCCTCCTTCCGCTTCGATCTCGCCGGCATCGGCGACAGCGGCCGCCGGTCTGATGGCCGCAAGCCGCCCTACGCCCCCGACGGGTTCGCGGATGTGGGCCAGGCCCTCGATCACCTGGCCGAGGTCCGAGGACCCATCGTCCTCGTGGGCACTTGCAGCGGCGCCCATGCGGCGTTCCAGGCCCTCTGCCGCGACGCGCGGGTCGATGGAGCGCTCCTCGTCAACCTCTACTGCTTCGATTGGGACCCGGACGAGGATGTCGACGCCGCGATTCGCCAGACTTTCGGCAGCACCGGTACCTACGCGGCGCTGCTCAAGCGGGGTGCGACCTGGCGGCGGCTCCTGCGCGGCGAGATCCACGTGCGGGCGATCGGTGCGACCCTGGCCAAGCGCAGCCTCGCGGCCGCCGTGCGGCGGCTGCGGCGCCTCGTAAACCCAATCTCCCCCGGCGGCTCCGTCGCCCGACGGGTCGCGCGACTGCGACGACGGGGTGCCGAGATCCGCCTCGTCTACAGCGCCGGTGACCCCGGGCTCGCCGCCCTGCATCGCCATCTCGGCCGCGCGCCCGGCCGGGCGGATCGGCGTCTCGGCGCGCCCGTGGCGATCGTGCCGGAGGTCGACCACAACTTCAGCTCGCCCGCGGCCCAGGCCCTGCTCTGGCATCACCTGCGCGACCTCCTGCGGGCGGTTCAGGAGGCTCAGGCGTTTCGCGTTGAAGCGCGCAGCCTCGTCGAGACCGATTCCGGAGCCACCAGTCTGGCGAGCCTGGCGTGAGCCGGCTCACCCGCCGGGCGACCCTGGCCCTGGCGGCGGGGGTCTTCGCGCCGCGGGTCGTGGCCGCGCCCGCGCCCGTGCATCGCTGCGAGGACCTGATCGATGCCATCGGCATCAACGTGCATCTCGGCCATGGCGGCTCGCCCTACGTCGCGCGCTTTGCCGAGTGCGCCGCCGCTCTCGACGACCTCGGCCTGCGTCACCTGCGCGACGACATCGTCCTCGTCGGCACGGAGCCTGCCGGGCAGTTCGAGCGGATCGCCGGCCTCGCCCGCCGGGGCTACCGCTTCAGTCTGGTCTTCTACGACGGACTGACGCCCGGTCCCCGCGTACCCCCGGAGCGCTTCGCCGAGATTGCCGACTGGGCCGAGGACGGGCTCGTCGTCGTAGAGGGCGGCAACGAGCCGCCGGTGGCCGCGCGGGCGGGCCTTGCCCGCCTGTCCGCGGATCATCAGGCGGCGCTGTTTCGCACCGTGCGGGACACCCCGCGGCATCGCACCGTCCGGGTTGCCGGACCGAGCTACATCCAGGCCAACATCGCCGCCGCGGAGAACCTGTCCGCCTCGGTCGATCTCGCCAATGTCCACGCCTATCCGGGGATGGAGCATCCCGAGACCCGAGGGGCGGGCAGTCTCGGCGGTTTCGTCGCGGCCGTTCGTCCGGTCTTCGGCTCCGCGCCGGTCATCGTTACGGAAACGGGCTATCACACGGCCCTGGCCACCCGGAGCGCCCACCTGCCGGTCTCGGAAGCCGTCCGCGCCCGCTACCTGCCGCGCCTGCTCCTATGGAGCTACCTGCAGGGCGTGCGGCGGACCTATCTCTACGAGCTGATCTCCGCCTTCGACGGGGGCGAGGCCGACCCGGAGAGCCGGTTCGGCCTCATCGCCCATGACGGCACGCCGAGCGCGTCCTTCGCAGCCGTGCGAAGCCTGATCCGCCTGTTCAACGGCCGCGCAGAAGAGGCGCGGGCGTCCCGGGACCGCATCGGGGTCGTGCTGCCGGTGGGCGTGCCCGATCTCGTGGCGGCCAGCTTCGCGCGGGCGGACGGCGCCCTGCTGGTGCCGATCTGGCTCGGGCTCGACGGCTGGGACCGGAACGCCCGGGCGCCCCGCCCGGACAGCGCGCCGCGCGCCGTGGACTTGCACCTTTCGAGCCCGCCCCGGCGGTTGCGGCTGCACCGCTTCGGCGATGACGGCGTCGTCAGCGTCACCGCGCTGGCGCCGATGCAGGCCTTCACGGTGGCGGTCACCGACCGCCTCGCCGTGCTCGAGATCTGGTAGTCCGCCGGTCCTAAGGGGCCGGTTCGTCGACGAACTGGATGCCGATCTCACCCGGCTTGCGCCAGGCGACCCGGGCCGGGCGACGCTCGCCCTGCATCTCCAGAAGCAGCGTGAAGCGGTCGGGAATGCCGACCACGCTGGCGACCCGGAGGCGGGCGCCGGACGGGGAGCGGTTGCGCAGGGTGCAGTCGATCACTCCGCCACCGTGCAACGCGATCTTGCCTGCCAGCAACGTGCGGGAACGGGGCTCGGATCGTCTCTCTTCCATCGGGAGTGCCATGTGGTTGTGGTCTGAGCGAAGGTAAGTCCTGAGTGGTTACGACCCGGTAACGACGATGCCCGGGGCGGATCGGCATCGAAAGAGCGCACCGAGCATGTCCTGGGTGGGCCGGACGATGTGGAAGACCTTGCGACTGTTCAGCGGTGAGGCCGTCGGCAGGCAGGGACGCGGCACCGAGGCGGCATCCGGCCGGGTGATCCTGACCCCAATCCGGGAGACATCATCGACCCGGCAGGCGATCTTGACGGGTTTGTCGAGGGTGAGGCGGCCGGCGTGATCGGACCGGATCCAGGGCGCGGCGCGGCGGTCTTGCATGGGACGGATCTCGAGACCGATCGGATATCGCAGGATTCGGACGTCGCAGGATTCGGATATCGCAGGATTCAGGGGGCCGTGCGAAGAACGGCCTAACCGGGTCGCTCAAATTGCCCGTACCCCGCGAGAAAGCCTGCAACGCGGACGTCCGGGCGGGAAAACCGCGCCGGGTATACGGCGGAGGTCGTGTCGAGGTCGCGCGACGGGCCAACGCCCCCGGGTGACAGCTGTGCACGGGACACAACCCTCAGGTGGAACCGGGGGGTGCGACGTCCCGTTCGGCAGGGGGACAACCGGAGCCGAGCGCCATGAAGATCGTCACCGTCGCGGACCTCATCGTCGACACCCTGGATCAGGCGGGCGTCCAGCGGATCTACGGCATCGTCGGCGACAGCCTGAACGCGCTGACCGAGTCGCTGCGGGCCCGGGGCACCATCGACTGGGTCCATGTCCGGCACGAGGAGGTGGCGGCCTTCGCGGCGGGGGCCGACAGCCAGCTCTCGGGCAAACTCGCGGTTTGCGCCGGGTCCTGCGGGCCGGGCCATGTCCACCTGATCAACGGCCTCTACGATTGCCACCGCACCCGCACCCCGGTGCTGGCCATCGCGGCCCATATCCCCTCGTCCGAGATCGGCTCGGGCTACTTCCAGGAGACCCATCCGGGCGAGCTGTTCCGCGAGTGCAGCCATTACTGCGAGATGGTGGGCGACGCCTCCCAGCTGCCGCAGGTGCTGGAGAACGCCATGCGGGCGGCGATCGGCCTCTCCGGCGTCGCCGTGGTGATCATCCCGGGCGACGTCGCCCTGATGGACGCGCCCACCCGCGGGGTCGCCCCCAATGCGGGGCTGATCCCGCCCAGGCCCGTGGTGCGGCCGGCCGAGACCGAGCTCACCGCGCTGGCCGACCTCCTGAACGGCTCCGAGCGGATCACCCTGCTGTGCGGGCGCGGCTGCGCGGGGGCCCATGCCGAGCTGCTCCAGCTCGCCGAGGCCCTGAAGAGCCCGATCGTGCATGCGCTCGGCGGCAAGGACGTGGTCGAGTACGACAACCCCTACGACGTCGGCATGACCGGGCTGATCGGCTTCGCCTCGGGCTATGCCGCGATGATGTCCTGCGACACGCTGCTGATGCTCGGCACCGACTTCCCCTACCGGCAGTTCTACCCGCAGGACGCCACGATCGCGCAGGTCGACATCCGCCCGGGCCAGCTCGGGCGCCGGTGCAAGCTTGACCTCGGCCTCGTCGGCCACGTGGACGACACCATCCGGGCCCTGCTGCCGAAGCTCACGGTCAAGTCCGAGCGCAAGCATCTCGACGCCGCCCTGAAGCACTACGCCAAGGCGCGGGAGGACCTCGACGACCTCGCCACGGTCACGCCGACCCGGAGCTGGTTCGGCCTGAAATCCGGCCCGCAGCCGATCCACCCGCAATACTTGACCAAGCTCGTCAGCGAGGCGGCCGACGACGACACTGTGTTCACGGCCGATGTCGGCACCCCCACGATCTGGGCGGCGCGCTACCTCAAGATGAACGGCCGGCGCCGGCTGATCGGCTCCTGGGTGCACGGCTCGATGGCCAACGCCATGGCGCAGGGCATCGGCGCGCAATCGGCCTATCCCGACCGGCAGGTGGTCTCGCTCTCCGGCGACGGCGGCTTCACCATGCTGATGGGCGACCTCCTCACCCTGCGCCAGCAGCAGCTGCCCCTGAAGATCGTGGTCTACAACAACGGCACCCTCGGCTTCGTCGAGCTCGAGATGAAGGCCGCCGGCTACATCGAGACCGGCGTGTCCCTCGACAACCCGGACTTCGCCGCCATGGCCCGCGGCGCCGGCATCCATGCCGTCCGGGTCGAGGACCCGGCCGAGCTGGAGGGCGCCGTGCGCGAGGTGATGACCCATCCGGGTCCGGCCCTCCTCGACTGCGTGGTGGCCCGCCAGGAACTCTCGATGCCCCCGAAGATCGACGGCAAGCAGGTGAAGGGCTTCAGCCTCTACGTCCTGCGGGCGGTGATGAGCGGGCGCGGGGATTCGGTGCTCGACCTGGCGAAGACGAACCTCCTGCGCTGAGACCCGGAGCCGCGCGAGCGGCCCGAGTTCGCCGGCCGGCCCCCCGGCCCCGAACCACCGCCGCGGGCGCGGCCGGGTCTCGCCCGGCCGCCCAAGGCCGTCAGCCCAAGGCCGTCAGTCCAAGGGGGAACGGCCCTCGATCGCGCCGAACTGCAGGTAGTGCAGCATCGGGTCCATCTGCGCGGCGCCGACGTCCGGGTTGGCCGCCTCGTACGCGTTGGTGTGGAAGCTGGCGGAGGGGTCGCGCCCTTCCTTCCAGCCGAACGCGTGATAATGCGCCAGCGGATCCATGTTCGCCGCGGCGACGTCCGCGTAGGCGTTCAGGTACGCCTGGGTGTCGAAGATCGCATTCGGGTTGCGGCCCTCGTGCCAGCCGTTGGTCTCGTAGTGCTGGTACGCGAAGGCGAAGCTGTCCCCGCCGGCCTTGAGCGCCGCCTGGGCGACGTCGCGGTTGGACAGCAGATAGTATTCCGCGTCGAAGCCCGGATGCGTGTTCAGGTCGGTGGCGCGGCCCACGGCGTCGTAGGTCTCGCGTCCCTCGGCCTGACCGAACGCGAGGTAGTGGGTCAGGGGATTCATGCCGTCCGCCTTCACGTCGGGATTCCGGGCGAGGTAGAGCTCGTTGTCGAAGCTCGACGACGGATCGCGGCCCTCTTTCCAGCCCTGGGTCTCGTAATGCGTCAGGGGATTCACCTTGGCGGCCGCGACATCCGCATTGGCCGCCAGGTAGCCCGTGGTGGAGAACGCGGCGTTCGGATCGCGGCCCTCCTGCCAGCCGAACTGGGCGTAGTGCGTGTCGGCATCCATGCCGTCCCGCCAGACGTCCTTGTTGCTCCCGTAGTAGAACAGGTCGTCGACCAGCGGGCTCGCATCGTTCTCGACGATGGTCCCATCGGTGAACCTGATCTCGTAGATCCCGGTGACGTCGTGGGACAGCCCGTTCGGATCGATGAGGAACGCGCGTCCCTCGTCCATCCGGACCTGCGAGGCGTCGAAGGCGAAGTTGAACGTGACGGAGTCGCGCGATCCCACGTCGATGATCGCCCCGATCGTCTCGGTGGCGCGCCCGTCATGGCCCAGGCCATCGGTGTAGGACGCAGCGATGGTGAGCGACTTGCCGCCATCCTGGTAGCCGGGCGTATAGACCCCGGTGGTGTTCGTCTCGACCACGATCCCGTCGAGCGTGAAGTCGTAGGCCACGCTGCCGGCGGCCGGGTCGCCATCCGCGTCCGTCACCCGGGCGGTGAGCATCTGTCCCTCGACGGCCTTGCCCTCGCTGAGGCCGGCCAGGACCAGGCTGCCGGCCCGGTCCCCGTCCGCCACGCTCCCGCCCGCGGCCGCGACCACGCCGTCATGCCCCTGGGCATCGGTGTAGCTGGCGATCACGGAGAGCACCTTGCCGGCATCGGCGTAGCCGAGGGTGTACTGGCCGGAGGTGTTGGTCTCGACCGTGCTGCCGTCGAGCTGGAAGGCGTAGCGCACGCCCCCCGGCGCCGGGCCCCCGTCGGGGTCCGACAGGCTGGCGCTCACCGTCTGGCCCTCCACCACCAGGCCGGACAGGAGTAGGCTGCCGGCGCGGTCCACGTCCGTGACGCTGCCGCCCGCGGCCGCCACCACGCCGTCATGGCCCTGCGCATCGCTGTAGCTCGCGATCACCGAGAGGACCTTGCCGCCATCGGCGTAGCCGAGGGTGTACTGGCCGCTGGCATTGGTCTCGACGGTGCTGCCGTCGAGTTGGAAGGCATAGCTCGCCCCTCCCGGCACCGGGCCCCCATCGGGATCCGACAGGCTGGCGCTGACGGTCTGGCCCTCCGCCATCGGGCCGGACAGGAGCAGGCTGCCGGCCCGGTCCACGTCCGTGACGCTGCCGCCCACGGCCGAGGCGATGTCCGCGTGGCCCTGCGCATCGCTGTAGCTGGCGACCACCGAGAGCAGCTTGCCGGCATCGGCATAGCCGAGGGTGTATTGGCCGCTGGTATTCGTCTCGACGGTGCTGCCGTCGAGCTGGAAGGCGTAGCGCACTCCGCCGGCGGCCGGGACCCCGTCGGGATCCGACAGGACGGCACTCACCGTCTGGCCCTCCGCCATCAGGCCCGACAGCAACAGGCTGCCGGCCCGATCCACGTCCGTGACGCTGCCGCCCGCGGCCGAGGCGATGTCCGCGTGGCCCTGCGCATCGGTGTAGCTGGCGACCACCGCGAGCACCTTGCCGGCATCGGCGTAGCCGAGGGTGTATTGGCCGCTGGTATTCGTCTCGACGGTGCTGCCGTCGAGTTGGAAGGCGTAGCTCACGCTCCCCGGCGCCGGAGTCCCATCGGGATCCGACAGGCTGGCGCTGACGGTCTGGCCTTCCACCATCGGGCCCGACAGCAGGAGGCTGCCGGCGCGGTCCACGTCCGTGACGGTGCCGCCCGCGGTCGAGGCGATGTCCGCGTGGCCCTGCGCATCGGTGTAGCTCGCGACCACCGCGAGCACCTTGCCGGCATCGGCGTAGCCGAGGGTGTACTGGCCGGAGGTGTTGGTCTCGACCGTGCTGCCGTCGAGCTGGAAGGCGTAGCTCACGCTCCCCGGCGCCGGAGTCCCATCGGGATCCGACAGGCTGGCGCTGACGGTCTGGCCTTCCACCATCGGGCCCGAGAACAGGAGACTGCCGGCGCGGTCCACGTCCGTGACGGCGCCACCCGCGGCCGAGGCGATGTCCGCGTGGCCCTGCGCATCCGTGTAGCTCGCGACCACCGCGAGCACCTTGCCGGCATCGGCGTAGCCGAGGGTGTACTGGCCGGAGGTGTTGGTCTCGACGGTGCTGCCGTCGAGCTGGAAGGCGTAAGTCACGCTCCCCGGCGCCGGAGTCCCATCGGGGTCCGACAGGCTGGCGCTGACCGTCTCGCCCTCCGCGACGAGGCCCGACAGCAGGACGCTGCCGGCCCGGTTCGCGTCCGTGACGGTGCCGCCCGCGGCCGCGACCACGCCGTCATGCCCCTGAGCATCCGTGTAGCTGGCAACCACCGCGAGGACCTTGCCGGCCTCGCCATAGCCGAGGGTGTACTGGCCGGAGGTGTTGGTCTCGACCGTGCTGCCGTCGAGCTGGAAGGCGTAGCGCACGGCGCCGGGTGCCGGGACCCCGTCGGGATCCGACAGGACGGCACTCACCGTCTGGCCCTCGGCCATCGACCCCACCAAGATCAGGCTGCCGGCGCGATCCACGTCCGTGACGGTGCTGCCTGCGGCCGAGGCGATGTCCGCGTGCCCTTGCGCATCGGTGTAGCTGGCGACCACCGAGAGCAGCTTGCCGGAATCGGCGTAGCCGAGGGTGTACTGGCCGGAGGTGTTGGTCTCGACGGTGCTGCCGTCGAGCTGGAAGGCGTAGCTTACCCCACCGGCGGCCGGGACCCCGTCGGGATCCGACAGGCTGGCGCTGACGGTCTGGCCTTCCACCATCGGGCCCAACAGCAGGAGGCTGCCGGCGCGGTCCACGTCCGTGACGGCGCCACCCGCGGCCGAGGCGATGCCGGCATGGCCCTGCCCATCGGTGTAGCTCGCGACCACCGAGAGCAGCTTACCGGCATCCGCATAGCCGAGGGTGTACTGGCCGGAGGTGTTGGTCTCGACGGTGCTGCCGTCGAGCTGGATGGCGTAAGTCACGCTCCCCGGCGCCGGGGTGCCGTCGGGATCCGACAGGCTGGCGCTGACGGTCTGGCCTTCCGCGACGAGGCCCGAGAGCAGGACGATGCCGGCGCGATCCACGTCCACCACGGTGCCGCCCGTGGCCGAGGCAACGCCGGCATGGCTCTGCCCATCGGTGTAGCTCGCGACCACGGACAGGGCCTTACCGGCATCGGCGTAGCCCAGGGTGTACTGGCCGGAGGTATTCGTCTCGACCGTGCTGCCGTCGAGCTGGAAGGCGTAGCTCACGCTCCCCGCGGCCGGGACCCCGTCGGGGTCCGACAGGCTGGCGCTGACCGTCTCGCCTTCCGCCACCGAGCCCGACAGGAGGAGGCTGCCGGCCCGGTCCACGTCGATGACGGTGCCGGCCGAGGCGGAAGCGGTGTCCGCGTGCCCGAGGGCGTCGGTGTAGGTGGCCGTGACGGCGATGATCTTGCCGCTGTCGCCGTAGGTCGGCGTGTAGCTGTTGGACGCGGTCGCCTGCAGCACCTGATTCGTGACGATATCCAGGAAGGTGTAGAGCACCGTCCCACCGGGCATCAGGCCATCGGCATCGCTGAGGGTCGCCACGATGGGCGTGCCTTCGGTCGCATCGCCGTTGGTCAGGCCGGACAGGGTCAGGTCCCCGGGCTGATTGGTCTCCGCGATCGTGTAGGGGCCTGCCGCGTAATCGCCGGGAATGAAGACCGCGTTGTTGACGTCCGCGAGGACGTTCAGGCTGATCGGCCCACCGATCTGCGCGGTCGGAAGGCTGAATTCCAGCACCGTGCGATCGGCATTGTAGGCGTAGGCGAGGGGTGTGCCCGAGACGAGGTTCCCCCCATCGGCCCCCGTATAGAGATAGGGTTTCCCGTCCGGCGCGATGTTGATGTTGAAATCGTAGCCGCCGTAGAGGCCGAAGAGTGTGTATCCGGTCGCCGCGCTGGCGTCGGTGTCGAGCCAGAGCGTGGTGTAGGTCCCGATCGCGGTTCCGGCGGGGGCCGTGATGGCGAAGGAAGCCACGCCGCCCTCGATGTGCCCGTAGAGGCCGTAATCCGTCGGCCCGCTGCCGACAGGATTGAGACGATCGGAAGGCGCCCATTCACCGAGATTACCGTCCATCGTATACATGGCGTCCCTGTCTCCCTGCGACAGAAAAGATACGAACAACGACGACCACAGCGTATCTAACGACGCGAACAGGTCCTGATGCGCGCTTCAGAGGAGCCAGATGAGTGGCAGTAAAGATCAGGGCTCCAGAACAACCATTCGCGATTAGACGATAACGCTGCCGTTTTTGCGTCTATTTTTACGTACCGCAGCGGGACAACGAGGAAAATCAAACCTTTGGTTCTTTGAATAACGAAAAATGATTAGAGACTTCGAGCGGGCACGGGCAGATGATCCACGCCGCGGCGGTGTGGATTCGGCGCAGGCGCCAGCGCGACCCGCCGCGTCCGGCGGATCGCTGCGGGCGGCTCGGGGCTCGGCTCCGGAGCGGCGCCGGCGTGCCGATCCGGGCACGGCCGCGCGGACCCGTGTCTCAGGTGCTCAGGTTCAGGCGGTAGCGGTACGCGTCGCCGCGGAACAGGCCCTCGACATACTCGATCATCACCGAGTCGCCGTTGTAGCTGTGGCGCTTGATCAGCAGGCAGGGGAGGGGCTGGGCGAAGGCGAAGATCTCGCATTCGGCCGCATTCGGCATCGTCGCCTCGACGGTCTGCTCGCAGCGCACGAGGCGGCCGCCGGGGTGCTCGGCCAGGAAGGCGTAGACCGAGCCGGAGAGGTCGCCGGTCTCCAGGGCGGGCACGGCCCGGAGGTTGTACCAGGCCACCTCCCGGGACATCGGCACGCCGTCGCCGGAGCGCACGCGGGTCAGCCGCAGGAACGGGGCCGTGGAGGGCAGGCCGAAGATCGAGGCGATCGAGCGGTCCTCGGTGACCGCCCGCTCCAGGATGCGGGAGGAGGGGATCTTGCCGAGCTCCCGCATCTCCTCGGTGAAGCCCTTGAGGCGGTCCATGCCCGGGCGCACCGGCTCGGGGCGGTGGCGCACGAGGAAGCCCGAGCGCCCGCGGGGGACGAGCAGGTCCTCGTCGCTGAGCTCGGCATAGGCGCGCTGGACCGTGACGCGGCTGACCCCGAGACTGTCGGCCAGTTGTCGTTCGGCCGGCAGGATGACGCCCGGCGGCAGCGAGCCCGACAGGATCAGCTCGCGCAGCTGGCCCTCGATCTGCCGGTAGAGCGGCATGGCGGTGTCGCCGCGCAGCCGCAGCAGGGACAGCACCGAGGGGCGATCACCGGCCGCGAGATCCGGCGCGACATCGCCGTGTATCGTCCGATTTCTAGGGCGCACGTCCGACCGACCTCCGGTAGGGATGCTTATATCGGATCAGCCCGGGGTGCTCCATGCGGGTCTTCGTCATCGGCAGCTTCGTGATCGCCTGCTCGGTCAAGGTCGCGCGGCTGCCGCAGGCGGGCGAATCCCTCGCGGGCTCGGCCTTCCGCGCCGAGCCCGGCGGCAAGGGCTTCAACCTCGCCCTGGCCGCGCACCGGCTCGGCGTCCGGGTGGACGGGCTCTTCGCCGTCGGCGAGGACGTGTTCTCCCCGGTGGTCCGGTCGACCTTCGCGCAGGTGGGCTTTCCCGACACCATGCTGGTGCCGCGGGCGGGCTCGACCGGGGCCGGCGTCGCCTTCGTCGATCCGGCGGGGGAGAACTGCCTCGCGGTCTGCCTCGGGGCCAACCTCGCCCTGACGGCGGCGGATGTCCGGGCCGCCGCCGCCCGCGTCGAAGCCACCGACCTCGTGGCGGCGACCTTCGAATCCCCGGATGCGCCCATCCGCGAGGCCTTCGCCCTGGCCCGGGGGCGGGGCCGGCCCACCCTGCTCAACCCGTCGCCGATGCGCCCCCTCGACCCCGCGATCCTGGCCGACACCACGATCCTCGTGGTCAACGGGGTCGAGGCGGCGGAACTCGGCCTCGGCGCGGCCGAGACCTTGGAAGCCATCCGGACCGGGACGCGCGCCCCGACGCCGGCCATCGCCGCCCTCCTCGACCGCGGCCCGGCCTGCCTCGTGGTGACCCTGGGAGAGCGCGGCGCGATCGCGTTCCGCCCCGGCCTGCCGCCCCTGCGCCAGCCGGCCTTCGCGGTGACGGCGATCGATACGGTCGGGGCAGGGGACGCCTTCGCGGCCGGCCTGATGGCGGCCCTGCTGGCGAAGGCCCCCCTCGATGCCGCCCTGCGACGCGCGGCGGCCTGCGGGGCGCTGGCCACCGGTCAGTTCGGAGCCTTCGACGCCTTCCCGACCGCCGCCGCCCTGGACGCCTTCCTCGAAGCCTTCCCGGACGCCGCCGGGCCGGACGCCGCCTCTTCCGGTGCCGGCCTCAGCACGGGACCGACGGCCCGCTGAACAGCGAGAGCGAGGCGACGATGCTCAGGAGCTCCGCCTGCCGCTTGGTCCCCGTCTTGTTGAAGATCGAGGTGAGCTGGGTACGCACCGTGCTGGTCTGCACGCCGACGCTCTCCGCATAGGTCTGCAGGCGCAGCCCCCCGGCCAGGGCCTGGAGCAGGCGCGCCTCCGCCGGGGTCAGGTCGAACAGCAGGTGGAGGAGGCCGTCATCCGGCGCCGCCCGGACGCCGACCTCCACCAGGATGAGCAGCACCGCCGAGGCGTCGAAGACGTCGCCGGGGTGCCGGTCGAAGCGCAGGATATGGGCGATGTGGGCGCGGTGGTCGGCGTAGCTGCGCACCGGCATGGTCTGGGCCGTGCGCCGGCCGGCGACCACGTTGGCGATCGCGTCCTGCAGGAGCTTGCTGTTGGCCAGGCTCTTGAACAGCAGGCCGCCGTGCTGGCCCGAGGGCAGGACCTCGTCCCGCTCCTGCAGGCGGGCATTCATGGTCAGGACCCGGCCCGAGGCCGACAGGACCGCCGCCGGCAGCCCGATCCGGCTGAGGGCCGTGGTGGTGGTGCGGGCGCGCTCGGAGCCGAATTGCGCGCTGAGCTGGCAGGCGCGGACGAGATGCGGCCGCAGGGCGTCGAGGCGCGGCAGGAGGCCGGCCTCGTGCGGACCCGACTCGGCCCGGCGCTCGGCCGTGACGATCGCCACGTCGCCGGTGGGGAGGGGGATCGTCGTGCCCACCTGCCAGAACGGTTCGTCGACCCGGCAGGCCCGGCCGTCATAGGAGCCCGGCAGCAGGTCGACGTCGCGGACGAAGCTGCCATGGGCGAGGGCGCGCCACTGCGCCGTGCGCCCGCTGCCGCGCCCGGTCGCGGCGTCGGTGTGATGCCGCAGGCGGCGCTCGAGGGCGGGGGAGGCGATCCAGCGCGGCGTGCCCGCGGGCGGCAGCACCATGAGCACGCCGCCGTCGGAATGCGCGGTCTCTCCGAAGCATTGGAGCACGTCCGGCCAAAGTTCCGGCGTGCCGGCCGCCTCGTAGATCCGGTCGATTAGAGCTTCCCGCACCGGCCCGCCCCATCAGTGATCTGTCTGATCTTGATAAGACCAATATCAGTCCAAAACCGGCAGCGGTATCCTCCGAATGGGGGATGCCGCCGGCCCGACGGGGGCGCGGGAACGTCGGCGGCGGCCTCCATACAGGGCCGAGGCCATGGCGGGCGGGATCCGGCCGGCGTCCGGAACGGCGGCAAGCCCCTGGCAGGACAGGTCTTTCCCGATGGGACGCCAGCGCCGTGCGGGGTCCGCGGCGACCGGAGCGGCGGCGGCCACGCCATCCGCCGTCCGGTGGATGCCCGGCCTCCCGGCCTGCCTAGACTGTCGGTGTTTCGGAGGATCCAGCCATGAAGATCTTATGCGCCGGCGTCATCATCATCCTGTCCTGCACGGTGACCTGGGCGGACGAACTCAACGACTTGCCCGATCTCGCCTGCGCCCAGGCCTCCTCGGCCCTGGAGCGGGCTCAGATCGGGTGCCCGGAGGCGAGCCGCGCCCCCGTCGCGCCCCGCGCGGACCTCGTCCCCCTCGACCGCGCGGAGGACGATTAGGCGCCCCGCCGCGGGCGCCATGGGCGTCCTCGTCACGGCCCTGCTGACCGGCGCGAGCCTGGGCCTGTCCATCGCCGCCCCCATCGGCCCGACGAGCCTGCTCTGCATCCAGCGCACGCTCGCGGGCGGCCTGCCCACCGGCCTCGCCACCGGGCTCGGCGTCGCGACGGTCCACCTGACCTACGGAACCCTGGCGACAAGCTGGGGCGCCGGCTTGCCGGCGGCCTGGTCGAACGCGGCCCTGCCCTCCCTCGTCTCGGGGGCGGTGCTGCTGGCCGTCGCCATCCGGGTCCTGCGCCGCGTCGCGGTCCTGGGCCTGCCGGGCGCGGGGCACCGCAGCCTGGTGGCCAGCTACGGCAGCGCCATCGGGCTCGCCCTGGCGAACCCGATCACCCCCGTCCTGTTCCTGGCCGCCCTGCCGGCCCTGCCGGTCCCAGGCAGCGCCCCGCTCCCGCTCCTGGCGGCGGGCGTGTTCCTGGGGTCGTTCGGCTGGTGGATCACCCTCAACACGGCGGTCGCGCTGTTCCGGCGCGGCCTGACCAGCCGCACCCTGAACCGGGTGAACCGGGCCGCGGGCCTCCTCCTCGCCGTCCTGGCGGTGAGCCTCCTGGCCAGAGGTCTGGCCACGGGGCTGGCCAGCGGCACGGCCGGCGATTC
The DNA here is from genome assembly GCF_001423085.1 of Methylobacterium sp. Leaf125. Classification (GTDB taxonomy): domain Bacteria; phylum Pseudomonadota; class Alphaproteobacteria; order Rhizobiales; family Beijerinckiaceae; genus Methylobacterium. Next base: position 155,766 of record NZ_LMNU01000004.1, read on the forward strand.
AGCGGCCGGCCTGGATCGGGCCTCGTCCTGCGCGCGGGCCGGGGCGCATTAATGTTCCGCTCGCGTCTACCGGTAAACCGGGGGCAGCTTTGGCACCCCGGTTGGGAACCCGTCCGACATCACGCTGAAGCGCGCGCCTGAAGGCTCGCCCAAGCGGATTCTGACTCATGCACCCTCATCCGTTAGCGGACATCGTTAGCTCAAGGCGCGCCGGCCTCCACATAGGGCCGCGAGACCATAAGTCGAAGAAGGATTGTGCGTCATCGGCCACTCACGTCATCGATATAATATTCGTGGAGCGTGAGAGCTGCACGATGCACATACAAATTGAGGGCTTTACTCCCTCTCGAACCCCACATCAAAGAGATCTGATCAACAAGCTTATATGCTCGAGCTTTTGGCAACCTGTATAACTTTGCGAAATTACACGAGAAAGATCCAATCAGAATTGCTATGGCCACTGGTGCATCCAATCAGCCTTGAAACATCAAGGATGTATCGACCCTCGTCGAGGCGGTGGTTCACACTGTGGGTAAGCGAGGCGCGTCGAAAAAAACAGCTTGTGGTATAGCGACTGTCGCAGCAGATTGTCTTGCGGGAAATTTCTGGTTTCGCCGCGATCACTATGCATCTCTAGAGAGTGGACATGGCAAGACCAAGCGGCATCCATCTATCAAACATCGAGGCCCAAATAGTTCTTGGAATGGTAAATCGAGGCGATAGGGCCCATGATATATCTGCATGGTTTGGAGTAAACCAAGGTCGAATTGCTGAAGTTAAGGACGGATCTCACGGCAGCTTGACCATGGCCGAGGCCGCGTCCCTGCCTCCATCTGGGCCCCCCGGCATCAAGGGTCGCCGTATCCATGCGTCTGTTGTGAGCGCGCTAGGGATTCTGAGCACCAAAGGAGAGGATGGCCTCGAAGAGGCCATCAAAATCCTTCAAAAAGCTAGAGAAAGATTTGACGCTAACGAAGCTTAATCGGAGCTACCACTGCCATGTCAGATTGAAGGACAGGGTAATCGGACGGTCTTTCCAGAGCCTTCCGACATGGGGGCACCCACATCAGACGGGGCTCATAAGACCCGTCTTTTTCCCATACAAACCATGCGTAGCCAGTGGCTGTTGAAGCTTTTCGGTCAAGGCGACCTTTAACCATCGGAACTCGTTCAGTGAATTGAGCGAATTTTGTCACAGGCATATCGCGAAAAATATTCTCATATCGACCGCGACTTTCAAGAAAAACGGTTCTTGCAAGCATCGCTACGCCCTTTCTTGCGACGCGCATCGATCGAATGATGAATTCTTCAGCCAATCTGAATGGCGGATTTGTTATGACCCAATCGCAGGAATTGGTCTCATACGGGTATGTCAAATAATCTCTTATGTCGCTGTAACCATACCAATACGCATCTGATGCCTTAACTTCCCCGAAATATTCATTCAAAACCTTAGCCATATGCCCTGCACCACAAGCTGGCTCTAAACAGGACATCTCCTTTAATCCGGCTTTATTATCTAGAACATGCTCTAATAATGCTCGGGTTGCCCATGGCGGCGTGGGGAAATCGTCCGCGCTATCGTTTGGCTCAATCCTTTGTGCGGAAACCGCGTAGGACTGATACTTCATCGTTCTAATTGGTTTTTCCGACACTTTATCACACGCTAAATTTTGAACCCTGTCTCTGATCTAACATGGTGGCAGCGCAGGCAGAAGGCGACGTAAAGGCAGGGCTGCGACCACTGGCATTCGGACTCAACGTGAGCTTTCGCGCCGACTAGAGTCCAAATTGAAGCACCACTTCACGTCGCACACGTCGCACTGACCGCGTTCCCAAGGGCGGGGCGCGGTTTGTTAAGCGCTTCCGGCCTTACTGGTCGGGGCGGACGCAGCCTCCGGCCGCCCGGGCCGTGGCCGTCCGCGTGGCCCCCGGTCCCCCGGAGCGGGCCTGGTGCGTGGGATCCGAATGGCCATGACGGGACGGTGCAGAGCCGTGGTTTCGCCCCTCGGCGCAGGGCGCGCCGAGTTCGCGGCCCTAGTGGGCTCCGATGCGCGCCTGCTCGCCTTCGCCCGGCGCGCCGCCCTGATCCTCGTGCCGCTGACCCTCGGCGTCGTCGCCCTGCTGTACGGCACCGGCCCCACGCCGCGGCGCAACTGGCAGGGCGACGGGCTCGGCGTGGATTTCAGCCAGATCTGGGTCGCCGGCCGGGCGGCGCTGGAGGGCCGCGCCGGGGAGCCCTACGACCTGCCCGTGCATCTCGCGAACCTCAAGGCCGCGTTCGGGCCGGATTGCCGCTTCGCCTGGCACTACCCGCCGGTGTTCCTGCTGCCGGCCGCCGCCCTGGCGGTGTGGGAGCCGCAAGCCGCCTTCTGGCTCTGGACCACGCTGTCCGTCGGCGTGTTCGCCTTCGCGATGCGGATCGCGGCCGGGCACCGCGACGGCGCCTGGATCGCGCTCGCGCATCCGCTCGTCTTCTGCACGCTCGTCTACGGCCAGAACGGCCTGTTCACCGCCGGGTTCCTGACGCTGGGCGCGACCTGGGTGGACCGGCGCCCCTGGCTGGCGGGGCTGTGCTTCGGGCTGCTCTGCTACAAGCCGCACTTCGCCGTGCTGGCGCCGCTCCTGCTCCTGGCCACGGGCCGCCGGGCCTGCCTGGGCGCCTGCCTCGCCACCATGCTCGCCCTGGTCGCCGCCTCCCTGGCGGCGTTCGGCCCGGCCGCCTGGATCGGCTTCCTGCAGACCCTCGGCACCACGAACCAGATCATCCTCCGGGACGCCGGGGCGGGCCTCGACATCAACGTCAGCGCCTTCGGCGCGGTGCGGCTCGCGGGCGGCGCGATGGCCGCCGCCTGGGCCTTCCAGGGCCTCGTCGCCCTGGCCGCGCTGGCCCTCGCCCTCCGGAGCTGGCGCGGGCCGACGCCGGCGCCCCTGCGTTCCGCCGCCCTGCTCGCCGCGGTGCCGCTGCTCTCGCCCTACGTGCCGGTCTACGACCTCGCGCCCCTGGTGCCCGCGACCCTGTTCCTCGTCCTGGCGGCCCGGGAAGCCGGGGGCCTGGGCTGGCCGGAGCGGGCCCTCCTCTGTGCCACGCCCCTGTTCGCCCTGCCGAGGGTCGTCGCCGACCTGACGAGCCTGCCCCTCGGGCTCGGCTTGGCGCTGGCCGTGCTCGCCTGCGTTGCCCTCCGGGTGATCCGGCCCGACGCGGCCGCGACGCGCCCCGGTCCGTGGACGGCTCCGCGGCCGGGCGACCTGGAACACTTGGAACGCTTGGGACACTTGGAACGCCTGGAGCCGACGCGCAGGGCGTGAGACCCGAACGGTCCATCCCCCGGACCCGCCCGAGGCGGGACCGTGCCGCAGCGCCTGGCCTCGCCCGGCCGGACACCGGCGGGCTCGCCCCTGCCGTCCGGTCCTGTCTCCGGGCTCGTGGCCACGGAAGGCGTCGGTCGGGTCGGGTTGGGTCGGGTCGGGTCCGTCCGGGGCGCGGCGGTCCCTCCCGTGTTCCGCCTGGATCCGGCGCGATCGTCCCGGACGCCGGCGCGGGCGATGGCCGGGACGATGGCGGATGTTCGCGGGTGGGCGTGCGCCGCGAGAGACGATCCGCTCCGGGACGGGCAGCGCGCGGGGCGTTCGATCCGCGAGCGCGCGACCCGTCCGCGCCTGGCGCGGGGTTGCGGCGGTCCGGACACCGGCCCGTAAGCCGCATGTGCGGGGCGCCGCGAGCACTCCCGAGCGCACGCTTCGGGGCGCACCCCCGGCCGGGACCGCCGCGGCCTGCGCCGAGATCCGGGGATCGCCGGCTCTGGAGGGGGTCCGCGCGTCGGACCGGCTCGGGCTGGCCCCGGCAAGATTGGGCGCCGAGGTCGTCGGGGAGGGCAACGGCATTCGGCCCGCCCCTGGGCCGGGCGGGCCGTCTGGTCCGGGGCCGGAGGCCGGGCAGGCCGGCCTCGCGATAGCCCCCTGAGCCGGGCCGCAGCGCCTCAGACGATGTGGAAGTCGTTCATCACCAGCTGGTCCTTCTGGACACCGAGGAGCGTCACGGTGTCGTGGGCGATCGTGGTCAGCACCACGTCGTTGCCGACGTCCCGCGCCGACCAGATCGGGTTGTCGTGCTGGAAGGCGCCCGCATCGAACTGGAGCACGTCGTGCAGCGAGCCCGTGCCGGCGTTGAAGCCCGAGATCGTGTCGTGGCCGAAGCCGCCCTTGAAGACGAAGGTGTCGGCGCCGGCGCTGGTGAAGTGGTCGTCCGACGCGGAGGACCCGACCGTCACGCCGCGGGCCAGGACCGTCACGTCGTGACTGCCGTCGCGGTGCATCGCATCGGCGTAGAGGGTGCGCCCGGCGGCGTCGAAGGCCGTCCCCAGCGAGGCGTGCGTCGCGTCCTGCGGCGTGAAGTCGAACACCATCTTGGCGATCGACGCGCCCGCCGCGTACTTGATGATCTGCTCGTCCAGGACGCCGCCGACGTAGCTCTCCGTGGTCGTCGAGCCGTCGGCGCCGGTCTTGAGCGTCGAGACGAGGTGCCCGTCGGCGTCGGTCCGCTCGATCGCGACGAGCTTTCCGGCCGCATCGTAGGACGCGTGGGTGGCGGTGTAGGCGAGACCCTTGAGGCCGTACTGGAACACCTCCTTGCCGAGGACGTCGCCCGGGGCATGGGTGACCGTCTGCGACGTGACCGCCGCGCCGTCATAGACCGTCGCCACCGCCGACTTGTCAGCGTGGACCTCGGTGATCGCGGTGACGTGGCCGGCGGCGTCGACCGTGACGGTCTTCGCGCTGCCGTCGGTGCCGGCGACGGTGGTCGATGCCAGGACGCCCTTGGCGTCGAAGGAGCGCGTCGTCGTGGTGCCGTCCGCGTCGCGCACCGCCTGGTAGTCCAGGGTGCCGTCGGCGTGGCTGCGGGTCGAGAGCACGAGGTTTCCGGCCTTGTCGTAGCCCTGGTAGGTCTCGACGTAGCTCTTCCCGGTGACCCCGTACTGGTGCACTTCGCGGGCATAGGCCGCGTCGGCCCCGCTGTGGACGACCACCTCTTTGGTGAGGCTGCCGTCCTTGTAGGAGCGCGTCACCACGTCCTGCAGGGTGCCGGCGGCATCGTAGGACGAGACGGTCTGGTTGTCGGGCGTGCCGCTCTTCACTTCGAAGCTGTAGCCGTCCCCCTTGATCGCCTTGAGGGCGGCGCCGTAGCGCTCGACGTACTGGGCCACGCGCCCGGCCGGCACGGTGAGGACATGGCTGTCCGTGAGCCAGACGCCGGCCAGCCCGGCCGTGGCACTGATCGTCCCGATCTGCTTCACGAACTCCGCGCTGGTCATGACGAAGGCGGAGACGCTGTCGGAGTTCTGGCTCATGAGGCCGGCCTCGGTGAGGGTCGAGGCGCTGAGCTTGTGCGGACCGGCTGCGAGGCCGGCCGTCTTGAAGCTGTAGGTGCCGTTGGCCGCGGCCGTCGTCGTGCCGATGAGCTGACCGTTGTCGTAGATCATCACGGCCGAGCCCGCGAGGGCCTCGCCCTTCAGCACCGCCACCAGGGCCCCGCCGACCATCTGGGTCGACGCCGTCGGCGCCGGGCCCATCACGGGGCCGATGCCCGCATGGGCGCCGCCCTGCACCATGGCCAGGGTCGGCGCCGGCTCGCTGCCGAGGCCGAGGGCCGGGGCGAACTTGGTGTCGACCCAGGTGTCGGCCACGTATTCGAGCTTCGTCTGCTTGCCCGAGGCATCGTACCAGCGGTGGATGCTGCCGTAGGTCTTGCCGGAGATCCCGAAGTCCCAGGCCTCCTTGGTGCCGTCGGCGTGGGTGATAACCTCCCGGGTCTGCACGCCGCCGACGAAGGTCTTCACGTCGTTCGACTTGTCGGCCAGCACGATCTTCTCGGAGGCGAGGCGCTGGGCGGTGTCGTAGATGCGGGTGCGGGTCGAGCCGTCCGTGGCCAGCCAGGTGATGGTGTCGAACGAGCCGTCCGCCCGGGTCTTGAACTCGGTCAGCAGCTGGTTCGTGGCCGAGTAGCTCTGGTGCAGGGTGACGTAGGACTGCCCGGCGATGTTGTAGGTAAAGTTCTCCTTCATGACCAGGCTGCCGGCGGCGTGGGTCACGAACTCGTTCGTCAGGACACCGTTGGTGAAGACCTGCGTGTCGGTCGACTTGTCGGCGTAGGTGGTGGTTTTGTTCGTGACATCGCCGGCGGTGTTGTAGTTGCTGACCACCGTGACGCCGTCGCTGCCGGCGAGATTGGTGGACTTGAGCTTGCCGGCGGCGTCGTAGACCTTGGTCAGCGTTCCGCTGGCATCGACCTTGGACCAGTAGTCCGGGGTGCCGTCCGCGTGGCTGCGGGTCGTGAGCACGACGTTCCCGGCCTTGTCGTAGGCCTGGTAGATGGTCGTGTAGCTCTTGCCGGTGATGCCGTACTGGTAGACTTCGCGTGCGTAGCTGGCCGCATCGCTCGCATCGACGAAGGTCTCGCGCAGGAGAACCCCGTCCTTGGTCAGGGCCGTGTAGCTGCTGACCAGCGTGCCGCCGGCGTCGTAGCGCGACAGGGTCCGGTTGTCGGCCGTGCCGCTCCAGAACTGGAACTGGTATCCGCCGTCGATCTTGGCGAGCACATCCTTGTCGAGGGCGTTCATGCTCTGCATCTGGGCGAGCGAGGACACCGTGAAGACGTGCTTGTCCGTCAGGTAGACGCCCGCCAGGTCCGCCTTGGCCGCGATCGCATCGATGCGCCCGAGGATGTCCGCCGAGGTGCCGACCTCGACCACGACCTCCGCCGACACCTTGCTCAGGTGGCCCGCGGCGTCGGTGGCGGTGGCGGTGAAGACGTTGCTGCCCGCGGTGACGCCCGCGACCTTGATGACGTAGGTCCCGTCGGCGCCGCTGACGCCCTGGGCGACGAGCTGTGAACCGTCGTAGATCTTGACGATCGCGCCGGCCGGCGCGCTGCCCTTGAAGGTGGCGCCGACGGTCCCGTCCTTGGCCACGGCGCCGGTGACGAGGGCGAGGGTCGGCGCCGCCGCCGCCGCGACATAGGCCGCGCCCGCCNGATCGTCTCGGCGGCGGGCGAGCGGTAGATGCCCTCCTTCCAGTAGACGCCCTTGGTGTCGGCGTAGCCCATCGGGCCGGTGTAGTCGGCGATGACCTGGCCGTCGCGCACGACCACGAGCCGGCCGGCGCCGGTGGGGTCGAACACCGCCTTGATGTCGATGTCGTAGGTGTGGCCGCGCTGGATGTCCTGGGTGTCGAGGTAGACCGCCTTCTCGACGATGGTTCCGCTGGCGTCGCGATAGCGCACCATCACGGACATCTTCTCGCCGACCATGTTGATCGACATGCCGGGAGGCGCGCCGGCCTGGCCGTCGGTGGCATCCTGGATCAGCTGGCCGAAGGCGAGCCAGCCCTTGGCGGTGTTCGCCGCGACATGCCGGGAGGCGCGCCGGCCTGGCCGTCGGTGGCATCCTGGATCAGCTGGCCGAAGGCGAGCCAGCCCTTGGCGGTGTTCGCCGCGCCGGGCTCGAGGGTGAACTTGTAGGCGATCTCGGCCGGGACGCCCTGCTTGATCAGCTCGCGGCTGGACACCTCGGAGCGCTCGGCCCCGTTCCGCTGCTTGTCGTACCAGTTGCTGTCGCCCGAGCGGACCTCGAAGCGCAGCGTGTTGTTGTCGGTGGAGGTCAACGCGTAGGAGGCGTTGGTGTCGTAGGAGTAGCCCGAACCGGCATTCAGAACGTCGTAAACGTCGTTGCCGAGCCCCATCAGATAATAGATCGGGCTGCCTGCCTTCCAATCCTTCGCGTCGACAATGACCGCGCCCATCCCGTCCTCGCACCCTGATCTGAATTGACCTGATGCATGCGTTGTATCCGTCGAGTTAATACATTCTATTCCCCTCAGTAGCGCAATTCTTGTGTTTGATTTGAAATTTCATTTACCTTTCCAAGGCGTATCAAAACTTCATCGGCATCCACCTCCCGTACAGGACGGCCTCGGCCGCGACGGCACGGGCGCTGGCGCCGGAGCCCCCATGGAGCGGGTGAGACCCGCGCCGGGGCGGCCCGACACGCCAAGGGGGGCTTCGATCGCCCCGGTTCGCGGTCCACCCCTCAGGCCTTCGCCGACCGGATCGCCCGCCGGGCGACGATCACCGAGAGGATTCCGTTCACCACCGCGATGCCGAGCATCAGGTCGAGGAGGACGTCGAGGCCGAACCAGTCCGTGAGGTAGCCGCAGGCCAGGGGCGTCGCCGCCTGCCCGAGAAGGGGCAGGCGCGCGAGCCGGCCCATGACGGCCGCGTAGTCGTCCTGGCCGTAGAGGGTGAGGGGGAGGGTTCCCCGCACCACCGTGCGCATGCCGTTGCCCGCCCCGTAGAGGACGATGGCGAGCCAGGCGAAACTCGGCGCCGTGGCCAGGATCAGGAGGCCGAGCCCGACGCTCCCGCTCGAGACGAGGAGCGCCCAGGCCGGATGGGCGCGACGCCCGAAGACGAGTTCGAGGATGCGGGCTCCGACCTGGGACGGCCCGATGAGCGCGCTCAGGGCCACGGCCGCACCGGCGGAGACGCCCTTGGCCTGCAACAGCAGCAGGAGTTGCACCGAGACCGCCGTCATGATGACCGCCGCGCTCGTGAACGTCACGGCGAGGAGGTGCTCGCCCGGAAGGCGAGCCGGCCCGGTGGGTTTCGCGAGCGGCGTCGCGCCCACGGCCGGCGGAGGGAGGACGGCAGCGCTCCGCTCCCGGCGGGGGAGGGCCCAGGCGAAGAGCGGCGCCACCACCAGGACCGCGAGCACGGCGTAGACGACGCAGGTGCCGCGCCATCCGACCTGGACGACGAGGAAACGCGTCGCCGGCCAGCACACGGTGATGGCAAAGCCCGACGCGATGGCGATCTGGGTCATCGCCCGGCGGGCCGAGGCACCGTAGGCCTGCCCGATGGCGGCGAAGAGCGGATCGTAGAGGGCCGCCGCCATGCCCGCGCCGATGACGGCCCAGGCGAGGAGGAAAATCGGCAGGTTCGGGGAGACCGCCATCAGGATCTGGCCCGCGGCGATGACCAGGGATCCGGCGACCAGGACGGTCCGGCCGCCATGACGCCGGATCATCCGGCCGATCCAGGGTGAGAGGACCCCGGAGATCAGGATCGCGAGTGACAGGGCACCCACCACCATGCCCTGCGGCCAGCCCGTGGACTGGACGATGGGATCGGCCAGCACGGCCAACAGGAAGAACGAGCCGCCCCACAGGACGATCTGGGTCAGGCCGAGGGCGACGTTGCCTGGCAGGGTCGGTCCGGCGACTGTTGCCGGAGGGGGCGCCGGAGACGTCTTCGGCAAGGGTGTTCGGGACACGGGTGTTCTGGACAAGGGGGCTCTGCTCCGCATTGCGGGCAATCCATCGTCGGGCCTGACAGGATCGCGGTCTGGCGGTTTCTTCGGGTGGCCGAGCTGTATCCCACCCGGATGTCGCGCGCGACGCGATCCGCCACGACGGCCCGGATGGTGTCTCCGACGAAACCCGGTGCGCGGCCCATCGGCCGAGCGGCGGAAGCGGGTGTCCGGGACGGGGGCGGATCGACCAGCGGCGAGACCCGCGCGCACTGGAACACGGCTCCCCCGTGGCCGAACCGCTTCGCGATGCTGCCGGCGTCTGCTTCCGCGGGGGTCTTCTTCCCAGGGAGTCTTCATCCAAGGGGGTCTTGGTCCGGCGGAGTCTTGGTCCGACGAAGGCTTGGTCCGGCGGAGTCTTCGTCCCGCGGAGGCTTGGTCCAGGAGGGCCATGCGGGCCCGGCTTGCCGAGGAGAGCCCGCGCCGGCGGTGTCCCCGTTCCTTGCCATCGGCGCATCGCCCGATGGGGTGCTGCCGGTTCTTCCTCCGGAACGGCCCCGCCCAGGGTGGAACCGGCCCGCCTGTGGAAGCCGCTCCGATGCAATGAACGCGGAGCGCCTTCCCACGTTGGTAACCCTGAACCTCCTTATCATAGAGCAAATTGCACGGGCATGAGCCAACCTCCAGACGCCTCCGCCCGCTACGCGCTCATCGTGGACGACGATGGCCTGATCCGCATGGATATCGCCGACATCCTCGAAGACGCCGGATTTCTGACCTTCGAGGCGTGCGATGGCGACACAGCCATCGCCTTGCTGGCGGACAAGTTCGAACAGGTGGTGCTGCTGTTCACCGACGTTCAGATGCCCGGGACGCGCAACGGCTTTGCCGTCGCCCGGGAAACCGCACGCTGCTGGCCCCACATTTCCATCGTGGTGGCCTCCGGGCATGTGCAGCCGGGTCCGGATGAAATGCCTGAGGGAGCCGTCTTTATCGGTAAGCCTTTCACCGCCGGCATGGTGCACGACCATCTCACCGAGATTTTACCCGATGGGAACAAGCCCGAGCCGCTGCGTCAAAGGACTTGATGCACCAGAGCCGCGCGGTTCCTGCACGCGAAATGGGCATCATGCTCGCGGAAATCTGAATACCTCCGCACCGTGCCCAGTGGTAGATGCGTGGCCACGGCACGACGCTACTGCTAAGTTTCACCTTGTCGCGGTAATGGCGCGTTAGGTGGCCCATGCATCTCTGTGCCTCGACTTCGGAGGGGCGGGACATGGCGGCTGAGCAGGCTGCTCGCGCTGATGGATTTCTTGCCGTCAGCGACGAGATCATTGATGGTTGCTACTTGGTGATGATGGTTTGCCCACGCGGCAGCGTGCTGGTCATCACCAAGTTCGATGCCCAGAGCGACGACGCGGCGCTCGTGGTGGCCCAGGGCATGCGCAACGAGCACGCCGTGGAACTCTGGCAGGGCGTGCGCTTCATCGAGCGCTTCGATCCCGTGGCCCCGTAGGGCGGAGCGGTCCGTGCCGGGCGGACCTTCCGGCACGCTGGCGGAAGGCCCTGCCAAGCGCCTCGCGCCCGGACGCTCGGCAACACGGTCGTGACGTGGACGGACGGGTCCCGATTCCCTCGCTGTCGCGCGCGGACTTCGCGGCCGGGATCGGAGCTGCGTTTCGGAAGCGTCTCGGTTCGAAAGCCTCTCTTGGGTCGGGGCGTGCGCAGCGCCGGATCGCGCTTAGGCGGGTCCTGCGGCGGGCGTGCCACAGGCGTAGCAGAAGCGCTCGAACGTGCTCTTGCGACGGGTGCAGGCCGGGCAACGCTCGAAGACCCCGATGCCGCAATGCGGGCAGAAGTTCGCCTCCGCATTGGTGAGATCGATCGGCCGTTCGCAGCCGGGACAGACCTTCTTGGCGAGCCGCAGCAGAGCCTGGTCGGTCGCGATCTCCGTTCGGCGCTCCTCGTTCGGCCGCGCCTCGGCCGCCTTCTGGCGCGCGTTGTAGGCCTGCAGCGCGTTGATCGCGGCGCGGCCGACGACGAGGGTCAGGATGACCCCGACGCCGTATTGCACGTAGCCGCCGTAGCTCGGCAGGTAGGGAACGAGCTCGACGAAGAAGGCGAAGGCGGCCGCGAAGGCAAAGCCCCAGACGAAGGGCCAGTTGCGCGTGCGCCGCCGCTTCAGCAGCAGCCATCCGGCCAGGGCGAGCAGCGGGAGCGTGAGGGCGAGCCGATAGCCGAACACGCGCAGCTCCTGCTCCCGCTCGGCCGCATCGAGCTTCGCCTGGGCGGTTGCGCGCAGTTCCGTATCGACCCGCTCCTGCGCGTCTTCGCGCTCCGAGAGGGCAAGCTGTGCGCTCGCCCGCTCCTCCAGGCGCTCCTCGATGGCGCGCTCCGCACTCTTGAGGGTGTCGAGCTGCTGCGTGCGGGCAATCAGTCCGGGATCCTGGTCGACCCGCTGCGTGGCGTCGCGGGTCTTCAGCCAGTTGGCGAAGGTTTCCTGCGCGGCCTCGGACGCGGCGCGCGCGGCCGCAAGGGCAAGCTGGTCCTGTTCGGTCCGGCGGCGGCTGTCCGCCTGCTCGCGCCTGATCTCCCGCAGGGCCTCCGCGGCCGGGCGCGCCTGATCGGCATCGAGGAACTGGTCGAGGCTGTAGCGATGCTCGACCTGGGGGAGGTCGCCGACCACGAGGGAGCCGAGACCGATCAGGAACCAGGCGAAGAGGAACGCCACCAGCCAGAGCACGAGCGTGAACCAGCGTTCGGAGAGCCTGCGACCAGATGCCATTTCAGTAACCTTGCTCGGGCGTGACGGGCCTGCATCCGCCGATGTGCGGCACCGGCCTCGCCGACACGCGCGTCTCGGGATGCCCGCAGCGTTCCGAGCGCATCGGAACGGCCCTTGATCTCGCAGGAGACATCGGCCCTGTCACCAACGATCTGCAGCCGATCTCAGCCCGGGCGCACCCGGCTCTCGTCCTTCCGGCACGATTCCGGAGCGCGGACGGAGCGGTTGTCGGCGCAGGACGACGTCGCCTTCCGGCTCGTGCGGTGAAGGTCCTCCCGAGCTCTCCGGCGATGCGCGGACGTCGCGTCTCGCCAGCCTTCCGAGACCGGAGACCGCGCCCCGCCCTGTGCCGAAGCGGCCGGCCGACGCAGGGCCGACGCAGGGCCGACCAGGAGAAGCCGGCCTGACGCGTCAGGTCGCCGGCGGAGCCGCAGCCCCGTTCTCCAACGCCTCCAGGTAGGCCCGCAGCAGCGACGCCCGTCCCGGCCGGAAGCTGCCGCCCGCGACCCGGGCCTCGACGATGCGGTCGACCCGGAACATCCGGAACGCCTCGCGCAGGCGGCACCAGGCCAGAACGACCAGCCGCCGCTCCGTGTACACGAGCGCCAGCGGCAGGATCGTGCGCTGCGTGGCCGCGCCGTGTTCGTCCGTGTAGCGGATGGCGAGCGCGTCCTCCCGCCAGCACGCCTGCCGGATCAGCCCGAGGCCCGGCACGGGGAGATAGCGCGCGTCGGGGCGGTAGACCTTCGACACGGCGTGAAACAGCTGCTGCTCGCGGTCGTCCGGCAGGGTTGCGGCGACCTTGGCCACGACCGAGGCCGCGGCCGCCGCCAGGTCGGGGTCGCCCATGCGACACACCTCCGCCATGCCGAGGGCCAACGCCTCGATCTCCAGGCGGTCCAAGGTTTGCGGCGGCAGCGCGTAATCCTCGGTCAAGCGGTAGCCGTAGCCCCGCTCGCCGTCGATCCGGGCCCCGGCTGCCCGCAGGCTCTCGATATCCCGGTAGAGCGACCGCACCGAGACGCCGGTCTCCTCGGCGAGCCGTGCGGCGGTCACGGGGGCGGGCAGGGTGCGCATCGCTTGGAGGAGACGGAAGAGGCGGTCGCTCCGGGCCATCACGCTACTGCCGGTTTCTGTCAGGTCGGGGTTGGTACATCCCGGTCGCCAGGCAGGACAACACGTCCCGCGCATCGGAGACCGCCATGAGTGTCCAAACCACGACCCATCTCAACTTTCGCGGCCAGGCCCGCGAGGCCCTCGACTTCTACCGCTCCGTCTTCGGGGGCGAGCGGACGATCGTCACGTACGCAGACCTCGGGGCGACGCAGGACGCGGCGCAGGCCGAGCAGGTGATCTGGGGCCAGGTGGCGTCCGATCAGGGCTTCCGGATCATGGCCTACGACGTGCAGCCGGAGAAGCCGTGGCACCCCGGCGAGAACGCGGTCTACGTCTCGGTCCGCGGCAGCTCGGCCGCGGAGATCACCGCGCACTGGGAGACGCTGCGCGCGGGCGCGTCGATCCTGCAGCCGCTCGGCGCCTCGGCCTGGTCCCCGCTCTACGGAATGCTGACGGATCGCTTCGGCGTGACCTGGGTCCTGGACGTCATGGTCGCCTGAGCTCCCGGTTGGCGGACGACCGCAGATTCGTCCGCCGTCCCGCACCGGGGCCGCGGGGGCGCCCCCGTGTCGGTCGCGTCGGTTGCGAAACCGGCGGCGTCGGGGAACCGCGAACGCGCTTCCCGGGCGGCGATCGGCCCCGAACGGGTACGGCTTTTGCATGCCGATCGGCGACAGGCGACGTGCGAGACCCTCGCACGTCCCTCGCTGCAGGCCGCGCAATGAAGCGTGGCCGGATGAGGGCCTCGGCCCAGCCCGTCCGGCGAGCTTTGCAGAAGCCCGAACAGGAAAAGGACCCGATATGGCCTATCTCGCCCCTGCTGAGTTCGTCACCAAGATGGTGGATGCAGGCGAATCCAAGATCTTCATGTCGACCCGCGACACCATCATTCGCGCCTACATGGCCGGCGCGATCCTGGCCCTCGCCGCGGTCTTCGCCGTCAGCATCACGCAGCAGACCGGCATTCCCATCCTCGGCGCCGCCCTGTTCCCGGTCGGCTTCTGCATGCTCTACCTGCTGGGCTTCGACCTGCTCACGGGCGTGTTCGTCCTGGCTCCCCTCGCGCTCCTGGACCGCCGGCCCGGCGTGACCTGGGCGGGCGTGTTCCGCAACTGGGGCCTCGTCTTCCTCGGCAACTTCCTCGGCGCGCTCACCGTGGCCCTGATGATGGGCTTCGTGTTCACGTTCGGCTTCACGGCGCCGGCCGACAAGGTCGGTGAATTCATCGCCCATATCGGCGAGCGGCGCACCGTCGGCTACGCCGCGCACGGCGTCGGCGGCTGGTTCACGATCTTCATCCGCGGCATGCTGTGCAACTGGATGGTCTCCACCGGCGTCGTCGGCGCGATGATCTCGACCACGGTCAGCGGCAAGGTGATCGCCATGTGGATGCCGATCATGCTGTTCTTCTACATGACCTTCGAGCATTCCGTGGTGAACATGTTCCTGTTCCCCTTCGGCCTGCTCATGGGCGGCCAGTTCTCGATCGGCGACTACTTCTTCTGGAACGAGATCCCGACTGTGCTCGGCAACCTCGTCGGCGGCCTCGCCTTCACCGGCCTGACTCTCTACACCACCCACGTCCGGACCGCCCCGAAGCGGACCGTCGTCAACGCGGAGCGCCGCCTCGCGGCCTGAGCGCCGACTCGGCGGTCGCGCCCCGCGCCGCACGGTGCCGGGCGCGACCGCCGGGATCTGCCGATGCCTTCGCCTCTGATCCTCTCCCTCGGCCAGGCCAGCGAGCGCGGGCGCAAGGAGACCAACCAAGATTTTCACGGCGCGCGCGTGCCGGAAGGCGCCGCGCTGGTTCTGCGGGGAAGCGCCATCGCCCTCGCGGACGGAATCGGCAGCAGCCCGGTCAGCCACGTCGCGAGCGAGACGGCGGTCCGGAGCTTCCTGTCCGATTACTACGAGACCCCCGAGACCTGGTCGGTGAAGACGGCGGCCAGCCGGGTCATCGCCGCGACGAATTCGTGGCTTTTCGCCGAGACCCGGCGCAACCGGCACCTGCAGGATCCCGAGGGCTCCCGCGATCGGGGCTACGTCACCACCTTCAGCGCCCTCGTGCTGCGGTCGCGCACCGCCCACATCTTCCACGTGGGCGATGCCCGCATCGCACGCGTGGGGCAGCGCTCGCTCGAAGTCCTGACCGAGGACCACCGCGTCGTCCTCTCCGCCGACGAACCCTATCTCGGCCGGGCGCTCGGTGCCGCCGCCCATGTCGAGATCGACCACCACGCGGTGGCGATCGAGGGCGGAGACGTCTTCGTCCTGACGACGGACGGCGTGCACGAGCACGTGCGGCCGGAGGCGATCGTCGCCGCGATCGCGACACATGCCGGCGATCTCGACCGGGCCGCCCGGGAGATCGTCCGCCAGGCCTACGACAACGGCAGCGGCGACAATCTCACCGTCCAGATCGTGCGCGTCGAAGCCGTGCCCGACGGCGCGCTGGACGAACTCTCGGGCCGGATCGACGCCCTGCCTCCGGCGCCGCTCCTCGCTCCGCCGACCACGTTCGACGGCTACCGCGTGCTGCGAACGTTGCATGCGAGCCACCGCAGCCACGTCTACCTGGCGATCGATGCGGAGAGCGGGCGCAACGTCGCCCTCAAGGTGCCGTCGACGGAGTTGCAGACCGACCCGGCCGGCCTGCAGCGGCTGATGATGGAAGAGTGGATCGCCCGGCGGATCGACAATCCGCACGTGTTGAGCGCGCCGCCCCAGACCCGGCGGCGCAGCCACCTCTACACGGTCATGGACTACGTCGAGGGCCGGACGCTCGCCCAGTGGCTGAGCGACACCCCGGAGCCGGACCTTGAGGAGGTGCGGCGCCTCGTCGAGCAGATCGCGGTCGGCCTGCGCGCCTTCCACCGCCGTGAGATGGTCCACCGCGACCTGCGCCCCCACAACATCCTGGTCGACGCCGCGGGCACCGTCCGGATCATCGATTTCGGCTCGACCCGGATCGGCGGGCTCGCGGAGGACGATGCGTCCGTCGACGACACGGTGCTGGGCACCGTGCAGTACACCGCGCCGGAATGCCTCGCGGGACGCCCCGCCACGCCGCAATCGGACATCTTCGCGCTGGGCGTGATCGCCTATCAGATGCTCACCGGACGCCTGCCCTACGGCGCGCGCGCGGCCCAGGCCTTCAGCGAAGCCCGGGCCCGGCGCCTGCATTACGTCTCCCTCGCGGCGGCGCGCGCGGGCCTGCCGGCCTACGTCGATGCGGCCCTGCGGAAAGCGGTGCACCCCAATCCGGCCCAGCGCTACGAGGTTCTCTCGGCGTTCCTCCACGACCTGCGCCACCCCAACCCGTCGCTGCCCGGCCTCCGGCGAGCGGCGCTGCTGGAGCGCGATCCGGTGCTGTTCTGGAAGCTGGTCTCGCTCGTCCTGGCGGTGGCCGTGGTCTGCCTGTCCGTGCGGCTGGCCGCCTGAGCCGGCGCGTCGCCCGCGCGGGGACGGGACCGGTCGGGTTTGCCGCACCGGGGTTGGACCGGGCGATCCGCCGGAGAGATGTCTGCGCGAGTCGCCGGCGCGATCCGATCGAGGCCGAGCCAACGATCCGGATCGAGATGGACATCGCAGCGCGTCGGCAAGCAATCCGCAGCGCGGAGGCCAGCGAACGCTCACCGTTTCCGCGTCGAAAATCCGATGGCGCACGGGCCTGCGCCTCGGACCCCATCCCGGACGGCCGCCCGTGCGCGAAACCGGCTCGCTCTTTCGGGCCCGATGCTCTCACCTCGCCGCCGCGTAGGACTGTCGTTTCAGCACCTTAGGATGGGGGCGCCTCTGATGACCGCCATCCGGCCGAGATACCCGGCACACCCGTTCCGGGTGATACTGATATCATCATCGATCTTTGAAATAGGAATGGGATCCAGATTGACACAAGCGAACACAAACCTAAGGTGATGTCGAATAAAGCGTCCTCAGCACATTTTGGAAGACGCCAGAGATTTGGGTCAAGAACGTAAACTTGACACGCCGTGGCTGCTCGAGACGTCACCTTGAGGGACTCGGCCAGAGGCTTCGGTTCAGACCTATGCGCGCCAAGCCCGCATAGTCTCCCCTCGAGATGAAACTGAGCGCAACAACATGCTGCCGACGGATGACGAAACCGATCTCTTATCCGCCCTCGACGTCAGCGTGACGCAGAAGACGAATTGTAAGGATACAGCCGGGGCAATAGAGCTCTACGAAGCCGCCTTCCGGAAGCATCCCGCGTTGATTCAAAAACGCGGCCTGGACAAGCTCGGTTTACTCATTCAGCACGACACAAACCGTGCAAAACCATTCGCTGAAAATCTCATTCGACATGCGTTTTCAGACAACCAGCCGAAGAAAACCCTGATCGGCCTCATGATCGCAAACGACGAGATCAACATCTCAAGGATGCAGGGGAGAGCGACGGATCGAGATCTTATTGTTTTTGCCTATGACGTTCTCACTGAGCAGCATCTGCTGTTCGATGAAAAAACATCGCCCCATTTGCATATGTATGTTGATGCAAGCTTGGCTCGGCTGCTCGTGGATCTGGGTCGCACAGACGATGCCCGGATCCACCGTGATACGGCAAGGCAACGCGCATTGAAGCTCAACGATACGCATATGATAAAGATACTGGACGATTTCGAATTTTGATTGATCGATAGGATCGCGCGATAGGATCAATTCCGAGCCCATCCGATAATATCAAGACTCCGTTATATATCGCGAATGATTCCAATACCTCGCGCGCGCGTTCGGCGTGCAACCCGCGCCGCCGGTGCCAGCGGAGTCTGACGATCCCCCCATTGAACCCAACGGCCGGCCGCGTTGCGCCCCCGGACACCATCCCGCACCCCAATCCACATCCCTTCCGCACCCCTGCGCGCGAGAAACCGGTTTCCCCTTTCCGGCCCGATGCTCTAAACCCGGCCCCAGAGTAGAACATTTCCAAAGGCGGCCGGCGGGGTGTCCCGATGGGCGCGGGACCAGGGAACGCCATGCGCATCGGACTGTTCGTGCCGTGCTACGTCGACGCCTTCGAGCCGGAGGTGGGGGTCGCCACGCTGGAGCTGCTGGAGCGCTTCGGGCTCGACGTGGACTACCCCTTCGACCAGACCTGCTGCGGCCAGCCGATGACCAACACCGGCTGCCACGCCGAGGCGGCCGCCACCGAGGCGCTGTTCGTCAAGAACTTCGCCCCCTTCGACTACGTCGTGGCCCCGTCCGGCTCCTGCGTGCATCAGGTGCGCGAGCACCTCACGGCGATCCCGCAGACGGACGAGGTCAAGGCGGTGCGGGCCAAGACCTTCGAGCTGGTCGAATTCCTGCACGACATCCTCAAGGTCGAGGAATTTCCCTGGGCGGAGTTCCCGCACCGGGTCGGCTACCACGGCAATTGCAACGCCCTCCGGGGCATCCACCATGCCCGACCGTCCGAGCTGAACGCGCCGTTCTTCTCCAAGCCCCTCGACCTGCTGAAGAAGGTCAAGGGCATCGAGATCGTCGCCCCCGCCCGGCCCGACGAGTGCTGCGGCTTCGGCGGCACCTTCTCGGTGTTCGAACCCGCGGTCTCGGCCAAGATGGGCTACGACAAGGTCTCCGATCACGCCCAGGCGGGCGCCGAATACGTCGTCTCGGCCGATTCCTCCTGCATGATGCACCAGAAGGGCTGCGCCGACCGGATCGGCGTGCCGCTGAAGTTCATCCACATCGCCCGCATCCTCAATGGAGCGACCGCATGAGCGCCTCCGAAGACCTTCACCCCCGCGGCGAACAGCGTCCGCAGGACGATGCCCGCCGCGACGGCGTGATCCACCCCGAGGTGCTGGCCGGCAACGACGAGAGCGAGCGCGGCCAGGACGGCCAGCGCCTGCAGCACGCCGAGGGCGCCTCGCGGCCGATCTCGGCCAAGGCCATCTCGCCGAAGGCGCCCCGGGAGCCGCAGCCGCGCGGCGCCAAGATCCGCGGCGACCGCCCCATCGACCAGGCCGAGGCCGCCGAGCGCTTCCTGGCCGCGCCGATGCACCAGAAGGCGCACGACGCCCGGCTCTGGGACCTGCGCTCCAAGCGCGACACCGCCGCCTTCGGCATCCCCGAATGGGAGGAGCTGCGCGAGCTCGCCTCGCAGATCAAGACGCACACCCTGGCCAACCTCGACCGCTACCTCGAGCAGTTCGAGGCGCAGGCCAAGGCCAACGGCGTCCACGTGCACTGGGCCGCCGACGGGGCCGAGCACAACCGCATCGTCCACGGCATCCTCAAGGATCACGGCGCGAGATCGCTGATCAAGTCGAAGTCGATGCTCACCGAGGAATGCGGCTTCCGGCACTACATGGCCGGCACCGGCATCGAGGTGATCGAGACGGATCTCGGCGAGCGCATCCAGCAGCTCGACAACGAGGAGCCGAGCCACGTGGTGGTGCCGGCCGTGCACAAGACCCGCTTCGACGTGGCCGAGGTCTTCTCCCGCACCATGGGGACCGACCCGGAGAACGACGACGCCCACTACCTGGCCGAGAGCCAGCGCATGCACACGCGCCCGCTCATCCTGGAGGCGGATGCGGGCCTGACCGGCTGCAACTTCGCCATCGCGGAGACCGGCACGGTGGTGACCTGCACCAACGAGGGCAATGCCGACCTCTCGGGCAACGTGCCCAAGCTCCAGATCCACTCCATCGGCATCGAGAAGCTGATCCCGCGCATCGAGCATCTCGGCGTGTTCCTGCGCCTGCTCTCGCGCTCGGCGCTGGGCTCGCCCATCACCCAGTACACCTCGCACTTTCGGGCGCCCCGCGCGGGCACCGAGATGCACATGGTGCTGGTGGATAACGGCCGCTCCGAGCGCCTCGGCATGGAGGAGTTCTGGACCTCGCTGAAGTGCATCCGCTGCGGCGCCTGCATGAACACCTGCCCGGTCTACCGGCGCTCGGGGGGCCTCTCCTACGGCGCCACCTATTCGGGCCCGATCGGGCTGATCATCGACCCGACCTTCAACAAGCGGAAATACTCGACCCTGCCGTTCTCCTCGACGATGAACGGCTCCTGCACCAACGTCTGCCCGGTGAAGATCAACATCCACGAGCAGATCTTCGCTTGGCGGAAGGTCCTGGCGGAGGAGCACCAGATCCCGCTCCTCAAGCAGGGCATGATGAAGGCGGCGGGCCAAGTGCTGAGCCGCCCAGCCACCTACCGGGCCGCCATCGGGGCGGCCGATTCCGCCCTGAAGGTGCTGCCGCGCTTCGCCGTCTACAACCCGCTCAACACCTGGGGGAAGGGCCGCGAGATGCCCGAAGCCCCGCGCCAGACCTTCCACGCCTGGTACAAGCAGAACCGCCTGGCGAAGGCGGGGGGCAAGAAGATCGACGGTAAGAAGATCGACGGCAAGAAGAGCGACGGCAACACGAGCGACGGCAACAAGTCCGGGGGCATCAAGTGAGCGTCCGCGAAGCCACCCTGGCACGCATCCGCCAGAACCGCCCGGCCGGCGAGCACCCGCTGCCGGAGGTGCCGCTCTTCGCGCCGCTGGTCGGCGACGACCGCGTGGCCGAGTTCGGCGAGCGCCTGAAGCGCATGGGCGGGCGGCTCGCCGAGGCGCCGCCCGAAGGGGACCTCTTCGCCAGCGTGCGCGAGCGCCTAGACGGCACGGCGGTCATCGCCTCCGCCGTGCCGGAGATCGCGGGCAACCGCGATCTCGGCGCCGTCGCCCGGCCGCAGGACCTCGCCGACGTCGACGTCGCTATCGTGCGGGCGGTGTTCGGCGTGGCCGAGACCGGCTCGGTGCTGTTCACGCAGGCCGAGTTGAAGGTGAACGCCGTCGCCTATCTCGCCCAGCACCTCGTGGTGCTCCTCGACCCGGCCGACATCCTGGTGAACATTCAGGCGGCCTACCGCCGCCCGGACTTCGCCCACGCCGCCTACGCCGTGCTGCACACCGGCCCCTCGGCCACCGCCGACATCGAGGGCGTGCTGATCCACGGCGCGCAGGGCGTGCGCTCGCTCACCGTGATCCTGGCGCCCCGGACCTGACCGGGCTCGTGCCGGGCCCTCAGCTGATCCGCAGCGCGTCCTGCTGCTCCGGCGGAACGAGCGAACGCAGCCGCTTGGCCACCGCGGTCGGGGCGTTGCAGATGGTGACCAGCCGCCAGACGATGGACCAGCCATCCGCCACCTTGGCTTGGGTTTAGGAGAAATCCGCCTGCGCCGGTTGCCGGATCCCGTTCTGGTCGAACAGGTAATACTGCCAGACCGAGTAGGGATTGGGCGTCGGGTCGGTGAAGGATTGGGCCAGCTGGTACATCCCCTGCGGGTAGGTGATCCCGGTTCGACCTGTGAAGTCCGCCGGGTGGACGTAACCCAGGGAATTGACGATCCGGTTTCCCTGGAAGGTCAATTCCGTGAAGGTGAAGTTCTTGTCGACCTTTGTGACGTAATTCATCACGTCGAGGACCGTGCGTCCTGGGACCTGGGTGAAGTCGACCGCGTAACGATAAAATATTCCAACGACGCTGAAGTTGACGGTCATGGCGTAGTCCCTGCGGCATCAGTAAAGCGCGCCAAGCCGCTGCCGATGCAGCGTGACGAGGCCTCCACGCCTGAGATGAAGGAAGGTCATCCGAATCGCCGGACAGGCACGTCTAGGTGGCATTTCTCGCGTGAGAAAAGCAACCTCAGATTTATTTTTGCCGTCTGCTGTTCCGGGGCCGCGGGCGCGACAGGCGTTGCGGGCGGACACGCTGCGTCAACCCAGACCCTCGCGGGACCGGCCCCGCGGGGAGGCTCGCACGTCGCGATGGCACGCCGCGAGGCGCGATCCTTGCTATGGTCGTCCCCGATCACGTCGTCCTCGCTGCGGTCATCTCTGCTAGGGTGACGACCCGAACCTGCCGGCAAGGAGCGGATGGTGCGCTATCAACTGGGCTGCAATTTATCCTACAACATCCTCTCGGACACGACGTTCATCTTCAATCTCGAAGTCGCGCGCCTGCGCAGCGTCGAGATCCTCCATGAAAGCCTGGTGTTGTCGCCGAACTTGAAGCGCGACATCTACATCACGCCCGACCTGCAGAACCGGTATCTCGGCGTCAACGTGCCGGTCGGGCAGTTCTCGCT
Organism: Methylobacterium sp. Leaf125; assembly: GCF_001423085.1. Classification (GTDB taxonomy): domain Bacteria; phylum Pseudomonadota; class Alphaproteobacteria; order Rhizobiales; family Beijerinckiaceae; genus Methylobacterium. The sequence goes on from NZ_LMNU01000004.1 coordinate 178,074, forward strand.
GGAATACAGTGCCGAGGTCGAGCTCACCGTGCACCGGGCCGACCCGGCGACGATCAACGAGACGCCGATCGCGAAGCTGCCCCTCGACATCCTGCCCTTCCTGCTGCCGAGCCGCTTCGTCTCCTCCGACCGGCTGACGCCCTTCGCGCTGGCCGAGTTCGGTGCCCTGCCGAAGGGCCATCAGCGCGTCAACGCGATCTGCAACTGGATCCACGACCACCTGACCTACCAGCCCGGCACCAGCGACGGCGAGACCACCGCGGATGAGAGCCTGCTCAAGCGGGCCGGGGTCTGCCGGGACTTCGCGCATATCGGCACCGCCTTCTGCCGGGCGCTCGGCATCCCGGCCCGCTTCGTCAGCTGCTACGCCCACGGCCTCGTGCCGAGCGACTTCCACGCGGTGTTCGAGGCCTATCTCGACGGGCGCTGGTGGCTGTTCGACGCCACGCGCCAGGCCGACCTCGACGGGCTCGTGCGCATCGGCGTCGGCCGCGATGCCGCCGAGATCGCCTTCTCGACGCCCTGGGGCAACATGCAGCCGGTCAACCAGCAGATCCGCATCGTGCGGGCGGACGGGCAGGGCAGCCCGGCCCAGCGCACCGTCGACGCGATCTCCACCGAGGAGCCGGCCCCGCACGCCGGCGCGGCCTGAGGGTCGGCGGACACACGCCCCGACGCACGCGCTTCGGCAGGCGCGCCGCGTCGGGCTCGCTGCGCCGGTCTTGGCGTTCGGTCTTGCCGCGCCGGTCTTGCCGTCCGGTCTTGCCGAAGCGGGCCGGGGCGCGATCTGGACAGTTCACGGAGGGCATCGCGCCATGGCCTATCGTCACGTCGTCGGTCCGCGGACCCACGTCTTCGCCGATCTCGCAACCCTGATGGCGAAGGCGACGCCGGTGCGGTCGGGCGACCGGCTCGCCGGCATCGCTTCCGAATCCGCCGAGGAGGAGATGGCGGCGCGCTGGTGCCTCGCCGAGGTGCCGCTGCGCGAGATCCTGGCGCGTCCCCTGATCGCCTACGAGGCCGACGACGTCACGCGCCTCATCCTCGACACCCACGATGCGGGGGCCTTCGCCGAGATCGCCCATCTCACCGTCGGCGATTTCCGCGAGTTCCTGCTCACCGCCGCGCCGGGGACCCTGGCCCGGATCGCCCCCGGCGTGACGCCCGAGATCGCCGCGGCGGTCTCCAAGATCATGCGCAACCAGGACCTGATCCTGGTGGCGCGGAAGTGCCGGGTGGTCACCCGCTTCCGCAACACCATCGGGCTGCCGGGGCGCCTGGCCGTGCGCCTGCAGCCCAACCACCCCACCGACGATGCCGCCGGCATCACCGCCTCGATCCTCGACGGCCTGTCCTACGGCTGCGGCGACGCGGTGATCGGCCTCAACCCCGCCTCCGATTCCGTCTCGACCCTGAGCGGCCTGCTCCACCTCTTCGACGACCTGATCCGGCGCCTGGAGATTCCGACGCAAGGGTGCATCCTCACTCACGTGACCACCACGATCGCGGCGATGAACCGGGGCCTGCCCGTCGACCTGGTGTTCCAGTCGATCGCGGGCACGCAGGGGGCCAATGCCAGCTTCGGCGTCACCCTGCCGATCCTCCGGGAGGCGCACGAGGCGGCCCTCGCCCTCAAGCGCGGCACGGTGGGCGACAACTGCATGTATTTCGAGACCGGGCAGGGCTCGGCCCTCTCGGCCGGCCAGCACCACGGCATCGACCAGCAGACCCTGGAGGCGCGGGCCTACGCGGTGGCGCGGCCGTTCCGGCCCCTTCTGGTCAACACGGTGGTGGGCTTCATCGGGCCGGAATACCTCTACGACGGCAAGGAGATCATCCGGGCCGGGCTGGAGGACCATTTCTGCGGCAAGCTCATGGGCGTGCCCCTGGGAGTGGACGTCTGCTACACCAACCACGCCGAGGCCGACCAGAACGACATGGACACCCTGCTGACCCTGCTGGGGGCGGCCGGCTGCAACTTCATCATGGGCATCCCCGGCGCCGATGACGTGATGCTGAACTACCAGTCCACCTCGTTCCACGATTCCCTCTACCTGCGCGAGGTGCTCGGCCTGAAGCGCGCCCCGGAATTCGAGGCCTGGCTGGAGCGGATCGGGCTCACCGACGCGGACGGCGCCCTGCTGCCGCAGGGGCCGAGCGCCCGCCTGCTCGCGGCGGCGCCGGGTCTCGCGACCTCCGGCCTCGCGGATTCGGGCCTCGCCGCATGAGCGCCGACCGCCGTACGGGCGCCACCGGTCCGGACGCCGACCCCACGAACGATCCCACGATTGATCCCATGATTGATCCTTGGGCCCGGCTCGCCCGGCTCACCCCCGCCCGCATCGGCCTCGGCCGGGCCGGCTCCGGCCTGCCGACCCGGGAGGTCCTGCGCTTCGGCCTCGCCCACGCCCAGGCCCGGGACGCCGTGCACACGCCCCTCGACGCCGGGGCGGTGAGCGCCGGCATCGCCGGACTCGGCTTCGAGACCCTCACGGTGGCCTCCGCCGCCCCGGACCGGGCGACCTACCTGCGCCGGCCCGATCTCGGCCGCGCCCTCGGGGACGGGGCTGCGGCGGCGCTCGCCGCCGGCGGCGACGGCCCCGTGGATCTCGCCCTCGTGGTCGCCGACGGCCTCTCGGCCCGGGCCGTGCACGAGGGGGCGGCGGGCTTCCTCGCCGCCTTCAAGCCGCATCTCGACCGGGCCGGCTGGCGCGTGGCGCCCGTGGTGGTGGCGACGCAGGCACGGGTCGCCCTGGGCGACGGCGTCGGCGCGGCGCTCAGGGCCCGCGCCGTGGTGGTGATCATCGGTGAGCGGCCCGGCCTGTCCTCGCCGGACAGCCTGGGGCTCTACCTTACCCTCGACCCCCGGGTGGGGCGCTCGGATGCCGAGCGCAACTGCATCTCGAACGTGCGCCCGGCCGGGCTCTCGCACGATCTGGCCGCGTTCAAGCTCGACTGGCTCCTGACCCAGGCCTTCGCCCTCGGGATCTCCGGCGTGAACCTCAAGGACGACAGCGGGCCCGCCCTCGCGGCGGCCCCGGGCCCGACCCTGCTGGGCGACGGATCGGAGTCGGCCCGAGGCTCCTGAGGCTTCAAGGCTCCTGAAGCCTTCGCGCGCGGCCGGGAGACGAAAATGGCCGTCGCTTCAGGTTGTTCGGAAGAAATCCCGCCCGAAAGCGTGGCTGTGGCGAGGTCGCAACACCCCGAAAGCATCCCGACTTTGCCTTGGGAGACGCCTCTCGCCGCCGCGATCCCGCCATAAACCGGGACCACCTCAGCAAGCGCGGTAAACGATAGTTCCCCCAACGCTTTACCGCGGAGTTCAGACGCTTTCCGAGAAACGGTCCGGTGGGGCCGCGCGCCGTGGGTCCCCACGGAACGCACCCATCTGTTCGCGGTCGCGCCGAACCCACACATGCGTATCAGGCCGGGGCGGTGAGACGAACGATGGACGCGAGCAAAACCGACAAGTCGAAGCTTCCGAGCCGCCATGTCACGGAGGGGCCTGAGCGCGCTCCCCACCGCTCGTACCTCTATGCCATGGGCCTGACCCGCGAGCAGATTCACCAGCCGCTGGTGGGCGTCGCCTCCTGCTGGAACGAGGCCGCCCCCTGCAACATCTCGCTGATGCGCCAGGCGCAGGCGGTGAAGAAGGGCGTCTCGGCCGCCAACGGCACCCCGCGCGAGTTCTGCACCATCACGGTGACGGACGGCATCGCCATGGGCCATGCCGGCATGCGCGCCTCGCTGCCCTCCCGCGAGGTCATCGCCGACTCGGTCGAGCTGACCATGCGTGGCCACGCCTACGACGCCCTCGTGGGCCTGGCCGGCTGCGACAAGTCCCTGCCCGGCATGATGATGTCGATGGTGCGCCTCAACGTGCCGTCGATCTTCATCTACGGCGGCTCGATCCTGCCCGGCTCGTTCCGCGGCCGGCCGGTGACGGTGCAGGACCTGTTCGAGGCCGTGGGCAAGGTCGCGGTGGGCGACATGTCCCTCGAGGACCTCGACGAGCTGGAGCAGGTCGCCTGCCCGTCGGCCGGCGCCTGCGGCGCGCAGTTCACCGCCAACACCATGGCCACCGTTTCCGAAGCCATCGGCCTCGCGCTGCCCTACTCGGCCGGCGCGCCGGCGCCCTACGAGATCCGCGACAGATTCTGCATGACCGCGGGCGAGAAGGTGATGGAACTCATCGCCAAGAACATCCGCCCGCGCGACATCGTCACCCGCAAGAGCCTCGAGAACGCGGCGGCCGCCGTCGCGGCCTCGGGCGGCTCCACCAACGCGGCCCTGCACCTGCCGGCCATCGCCCACGAGTGCGGCATCAAGTTCGACCTGTTCGACGTCGCCGAGGTGTTCAAGCGGACGCCCTACATCGCCGACCTGAAGCCGGGCGGGCGCTACGTCGCCAAGGACATGTTCGAGGTCGGCGGCATCCCGCTGCTGCTCAAGACGCTCCTCGACCACGGCTTCCTGCACGGCGACTGCATGACGGTCACCGGCCGCACCATGGCGGAGAACATGGAGCGGGTGCACTGGAACCCCGACCAGGACGTGGTTCGCTCCGCCGGTACGCCCCTGACCCCCACCGGCGGCGTCGTCGGCCTGCGCGGCAACCTCGCCCCCGAGGGCGCCATCGTGAAGGTGGCGGGCATGTCGGAGGAAAAGCAGGTCTTCACCGGTCCGGCCCGCGTCTTCGACGGCGAGGAGGCCTGCTTCGAGGCCGTCCAGAAGCGCACCTACAAGGAGGGCGAGGTCCTCGTCATCCGCTACGAGGGCCCGAAGGGCGGCCCCGGCATGCGCGAGATGCTCTCCACCACCGCGGCCCTCTACGGCCAGGGCATGGGCGACAAGGTCGCGCTCATCACTGACGGGCGCTTCTCGGGCGCCACCCGCGGCTTCTGCGTCGGCCATGTCGGGCCCGAGGCCGCCGTCGGCGGTCCGATCGGCCTGATCCGTGACGGCGACATGATCACCCTCGACGCCATCAAGGGCACCCTCGACGTGGCGGTCTCCGACGCGGAGTTCGCCCAGCGCCGCGCCGCCTGGAGCCCGCGCACCAACTCGGCCACCTCCGGCTACCTGTGGAAGTACCAGCAGACCGTCGGTCCGGCGGTGAATGGCGCGGTGACCCATCCCGGCGGCGCCGAGGAGACGCACACCTATGCGGACATCTAGGACAGCCCACGGCCGCGTCACGCGGCCGGCACGGGCCGCCCGGGATCGGCCGCCGGCCTCGATAGGCCGGCGGCTCGCCGCGGCGGTCGGGCTCGTGTTCCTCGGCGCCCTGCCGGCGGCGGCCCTCGACGCCACCGCCCGGACACCGGTGCCCAGCGGCAACTACCGCAGCGCCCGCGAGGCCCTGCGCATGGGCGTGCGCGACTACAATGCCGGCGACAAGGAAGGGGCCGCCCGCGCCCTGGAATACGCCGCCGAGCAGGGCCATGCCCTGGCGCTGTGGAAGCTCGGCCGCATGTATGCGGAGGGCGACGGCGTGCCCCACGACGACCTGAAGGCGTTCGAGTTCTTCTCGCGCATCGCCGACGACACCACCGACGAGGGGCCGGACGCCCAGAACTCGGGCGTGGTCGCGAGCGCCTTCACGGCACTCGGGACCTACTTCCTCGACGGGATCAAGGGCACCTACGTGCGCCCGAATCCCGAGCGCGCCTACGACATGTTCAACTACGCCGCCTCGTATTTCGGCGACCCGAACGCGCAGTACAATCTCGGCCGGCTCTACCTCGACGGCACCGGAGTCGACACTGACGCGCGCCAGGCCGCGCGCTGGTTCAACCTCGCCGCCGAGAAGGGCCATGCCCCGGCCCAGGCCCTGCTCGGGCAGCTCCTCGTCAACGGCCAGGGCGTGCCGGCCCAGCGCGCCCGCGGCCTGATGTGGCTCTCCATGGCCCGGGAAGCCGCCCAGGGGCGCAAGGACGACTGGATCGTCGCCCTCTACGAGAAGGCCTGGGCCACGGCCAGCGAGGAGGACCGCGCCGCCGCGATGGCGCAGGCCTCCCAGACCACCGCCCAGGTCACCGGATCGGCGCGCCGCCGGCGCTGAGGTCCGACGGTCGCGCCGCCCGGGGACGCCCAGTTCGGGCAATCCGTTCGGCCGATCAGTTCGGCGACGTCCGGGCCGCGAGCGCCGTCACGAAGGACGGGCGCGCCAGGGTGGCGCTGACGTAGCCGGCGAGCTTCGGCCAGCGCCCGGCATCGACGGCTTCACCGGCCAGATGCAGGTTGTGGAAGCCCGTGGCCACGGAGATGTCCGCGACGCTGAAGGCGTCCCCGACGAGGTAGGGCCCGTCGATCTGCCCTTCGAGGTAATCGTAGATCTTCGGCAGGTCCTCGTTGAGGGCCTTGGCGACGGCGCCCTCGTCGCCGGGCTGCCCGAGCATCTTGGGCTTCACCACACGATTGGCGAAGGGGGCGATGATCGCGTCGAACATCTCGGTGTCGCCGTACTTGTCGAACCAGATCGCGCGGCCGCGGGCCTTGGCCTCGGACGGGTACAGCGCCGGGCTCGGGACCTTCGCCTCCAGGTAGGTCAGGATCGCCGAGGAATCGGCCAGCAGGAAGCCGTCATCGTCGAAGGCGGGAATCTTGCCGAGGGGGCTCGCCGCCTGGAACGCCGCATCCTCGGCGTGGAAGAACAGCGGGATGTGCTCCACCGCCTGGCCCTTCTCGGCCAGGGCGACGAGGACCTTGCGGACGTAGGGCGAATAGCCGGTGCCGTAGAGTTTCACGTTTGGGGGTGCTCCATGTTGGGGGGATCGGTGGAGCTTAACCCCCGGGCGCGCGGATCGTTCGCTCACGCGTCGGTGAGGTCGGCCGTCACCGGCACGTGGTCGGAGGGCTTTTCCAGGCCTCGCAGGTGCTTCTGCACCGAGGCCGCGGTCAGCCGGTCGGCGGCCTGCGGCGAGAGCAGGAGGTGGTCGATCCGGATCCCGGCATTCCGGTTCCAGGCTCCCGCCTGATAGTCCCAGAAGGTGTAGAGGCCGGACCGCGGGTCGCAGGCCCGCAGGGCATCGGTGTAGCCCTCGGCGAGGAGCGCCCGGAACGCCGCCCGGCTCTGGGGCAGGAACAACGCGTCCGCGCGCCAGGCCTCGGGGTCGGCGGCATCGTCCGGCTCGGGAATGACGTTGTAGTCGCCGGCCAGCACCACCGCCTCCTCGCCCTCGCGCAGGCCCTGCGCATGGCGCCGCAGCCGCTCCAGGAAGCCGAGCTTGTAGGGGTATTTCGGGCTGTCGACGGGATTGCCGTTGGGCAGGTAGATCGAGGCGACGCGCACGGGGCGCACCCCCTCGCCGGAAACCAGCGCCTCGATGTAGCGGGCCTGCTCGTCGCTGTCGTCGCCGGGGAGGCCGCGGCGGATCTCGGACATCGCCAGGGGCGCGCGCACCAGCAGGGCGACGCCGTTATAGGCCTTCTGCCCGAGGGTCTCGACGGCGTAGCCCGCGGCCTCGATCTCCGCCCGCGGAAACCCCTCGTCCTGGCATTTCAGCTCCTGCAGGCAGACCACGTCGGGCTTGGCCTCGTCGAGGAAGCCGACGAGGTGACCGACGCGCTGCTTGATCGAATTGACGTTCCAGGTGGCGATCCGCATGGGCAGGGGGTCTCTGGGAGCTGGGGCGCGTGGGTGTCCGTCATCGGGCCTTCGCCGCGGGCTGGCAAGGCGTGACGCGAGACGAAGGCGAGGTCCCGATGGAAGGTGACTGGCTGGCGCCGATCTGCGCCTATTGCGAGCGCGGCGATCCCGGCTTCTGGGCGGAGCCGGTCAACGCCCTGTCGAACGGCGCCTTCCTGGTCGCCGCCGCCCTGGCGACGGCGCGCGTGCGCCGTGCCCGGACGGGCGATGCGCCGGCCCTCCTGCTCAGCGCCCTGGTGGCGGTGGTGGGGGTCGGCTCGTTCCTGTTCCACACCCTGGCGGTGCGCTGGTCGCTGCTCGCCGACGTCATCCCGATCGCGCTCTTCATCTACGCCTACTTTCTGCTGGCGATGCGGCGCTACTTCGACCTCGGGATCGGGGCGGCGCTCGCCGCCACCCTGGCCTTCGCGGCGTTCAACCTCGGCCTGGAGCCCGCCCTCGACGGGCTCACGGGCCGGTCGACGGACGCGCTGACCAACGGCTCCCTCGCCTACGCCCCCGCGATCCTGGCGCTGGCGGGCGTCGCCGCCGGCCTGCTGACGCCGCGGGGCCCCCTCGGCCCGGCCCGGCCAGACGCCGGCCTCGGCCTCCTCGATACGGCTAAGCGCGAGGCCGGGCTCGGCCTCCTCACTCTAGCCAAACGCGAGGCCGGGCTCGGCCTCCTCGATCCGGCTAGGCGCGAGGCCGGGCTCGGCCTCCTGGGGGTGGCCGCGCTGTTTGCCGTCTCGCTCGGCTTCCGCACCCTCGACCGGGCGGTCTGCCCGGTCTGGCCCCTGGGCACCCACGCCGTCTGGCACCTGCTCAATGCCGGGGTGCTCTACGGGCTCATCGCCGTCGCGGTCCGATACCGTCGGCACCGATCGTAACGCCGGGGCTCCAGGACGGCCGGCCGTTTTGTTGCGCCCCCCGGCAAATCGTTGCAGAAGATCGGGCGGCGTCGAGCGCGGCATTCGCCTCCGACGATCGACGCCGAGCCCGCAGCGCCGCCGGACGCGGCAGGTCCCGGACGCGACAGGTCCACGGCGCGACAGAGTGACGGAACACACCCATGACACAGAGCCTTCGCCTCGGCGTTGCCGGCCTCGGCACCGTCGGCGCCGCCGTCGTCCGGATGGTCGCCCGCCGGGCCGAGGCCCTCGGCCAGACCAGCGGACAGGCGATTCGCGTCACCGCCGTCTCCTCGCGTGACCGGGGCCGCGACCGCGGCCTCGACCTCGCCGGCGTGACCTGGTTCGACGATCCCGTCGCCCTGGCGGCCTCCGGGGAGGTCGATTGCGTGGTCGAACTCATCGGCGGCGCCGAAGGACCGGCCCGGCAGACGGTGGAGGCGGCCCTGGCCGCCGGCAAGCACGTGGTCACCGCCAACAAGGCCCTGCTCGCCAAGCACGGCGCGGCGCTCGCCCGGCAGGCCGAGGCGGCGGGCGTGGCCCTGGCCTACGAAGCCTCCGTCGCCGGCGGCATCCCGGTGATCAAGGCCCTGCGGGAGGGCCTGACCGGCAATGCCGTGTCGCGCGTCTACGGAATCATGAACGGCACCTGCAACTACATCCTGACCCGGATGGAGCGCGAGGGCCTGACCTTCGAGGCCTGCCTCAAGGACGCCCAGGCCCTGGGCTACGCCGAGGCCGACCCGACCTTCGACGTCGAGGGCTTCGACACCGCCCACAAGCTCGCGATCCTGACGAGCCTCGCCTTCGGCACCGAGGTCGACGCCGAGGGCGTCTCCGTCGAGGGCATCGCGGCGATCCAGCCCCTCGACCTGACCATGGCCGAGGAGCTGGGCTACCGGATCAAGCTCCTGGGCGTCGCCCAGGCGGCGGCCGGCGGCATCGAGCAGCGGGTCCATCCGACCATGGTGCCGAAATCCTCCGCCATCGCCCAGGTCATGGGCGTGACCAACGCGGTCACCATCGACGCGGACGCGGTGGGCGAACTCACCCTGATCGGCCCCGGCGCCGGCGGCGAGGCCACCGCCTCGGCCGTGGTCTCCGACATCACCGACATCGCCGCCGGCACCCGCCGCCCGACCTTCGGGCGTCCCGCCGCCGCCCTGAGCCCGTCCCAGCGCGTCGCCATGCAGCGGCACGAGGGCGGCTACTACATCCGCCTCACCGTGCACGACCGCCCCGGCGTCGCCGCGGGCGTCGCCACCCGCATGGCCGAGCGCGAGATCTCCATCGAGAGCATCCTGCAGCGCCGTTCCGAGAGCGCGGCCTCGAAGGACCCGCATGGCCGCTCCGGCCAGCCGGTCCCCCTGGTGCTGATCACCTACGCCGCCACCGAGGGCACGATCCGGGACGCCCTGGACGCCATCGCGGCCGACGGCCTGCTCGCCGAGGCGCCCCAGCTGATCCGGATCGAGCGCGAATAGCCCCCGTGCGTCCGACATCGTACGATCCGGGGTGAACGAAGAAAAATGCGCGTCATGGTCGAAACTTAGTGCCTCACGCGCATTTTAGTTCATAAGGAGCGCCCGAGAGAGGCGCAGGGGCGCGAGGCTCACATGTCTGGTGGCAATTTGGAATCGCGCGCGCCGGTGGCCCGGTCCCTGACGCTGGAGCTGGCGCGGGTGACGGAGCGGGCCGCGATCGCCGCCGCCCGCCTGCGCGGACAGGGCCGCGAGAAGGAGGCCGACCAGGCCGCCGTCGATGCGATGCGCCTCGAGCTCAACCTGCTGCCCATCGACGGTACCGTGGTGATCGGGGAGGGCGAGCGCGACAACGCCCCGATGCTCTATATCGGCGAGCGCCTGGGCACCGGCGACGGCCCGAAGGTCGACATCGCCGTCGATCCCCTGGAAGGCACCACCCTCTGCGCCAAGGACATGCCCGGCGCCATCGCGGTGACCGCTCTGGCTGAGGCCGGCTCCCTGCTCGCCGCCCCCGACGTCTACATGCAGAAGATCGCCATCGGCCCCGGCTACCCGGCCGGCCTCGTCGATCTCGACGCCAGCCCGGCCGACAACATCGGCGCGCTGGCCCGTCACAAGGGCGTCGACCCGGCGCAGATCACCGCCATCATTCTCGACCGACCCCGGCACATGCAGCTCGTCGCCGCCGTGCGGGCGACGGGGGCCGGCATCCGCCTGATCTCGGACGGCGACATCGCGGGCATCATCCACACCGCCAATGCCGACGCGACCGGGGCGGACATCTACCTCGGCATCGGGGCGGCCCCCGAAGGTGTCATCGCCGCCGGCGTGCTCCGCTGCATCGGCGGCCACATGCAGGGCCGCCTGATCCTCGACAGCTACGACAAGCGCGAGCGGGCCGCCCAGATGGGCATCAGCGATCCGAACCGGAAGTACGAGCTGCACGACATGGCCCGGGGCGACGTCATCGTCGCCGCCACCGGCGTCACCGACGGCGCCCTGCTGAAGGGCGTCCGTTTCCGGCCCGGCCTGATCGAGACCGAGACCGTGGTCTATCGCTCGGCCAGCGGCACCGTCCGGCGCATGCTCTGCGAGCACCGCCTGCTGGGCGACGCCTGAGCGGGAAAGATCCGGGCTCGGACCGGCGAAGGCGCTGTCTCGGCCCAGGCCCCCAGAGCTCGGCACGACCGCCGCAAGATCGCGTACAGTCACGCCGGTTCCGTGCGAGAGCGGACGAAAGGTTGCCCCTCCGAGGATCGCCGGCCCGACAGATTCGGCCGAGAATCGGCGCCGCCGTCCTGCGGACGACATCCGAGTCGGGCAGCCCGGCTGACGCCGGGATCTGTCGCTCTCGGTACAGGCTACTGCGGATTCCATGTTCCTCTATTCTGGACTTGCGATGTCCAAGTCCTCCGCTCGACAAACCATGGATCGTCGGCACCGACGGACTGCCGAACACGAAATTTCATCGTATCGAACATTGATCGCACCAGGTTATCGATAGAACACAACGCAATACTCCGAATGAATGCTGAAATCCGCCCGGACGATCATCACGAAAATGTTTATGGGCACGCCAAAGCTATCGATCCGGAAATAAAGCGGCCTTCATCACTTCGGCAGACAAGGTTGGTCCATGAAACCGGAGCCGTCCGTCGAACCGACGGGGGACCGGATACCCGACCGTCTTTCCGGCAGATCACCGCATGCTCACCACCATCAAAGGCCGCCTGGTCACGCTGCTTGGCGTGATGGGTTTTCTGCTGCTCCTCGCCTCGGGGATCGGCAATTTCGCCCTGTCGGCGAATCACCAGAGCTTCAACACCGTCTTCGGCGACCGCATCGTCCCGCTGCGGCAGTTCAGCCTGATCCGCGATGCCTATGACGATCTGCTGGCGACGTCGCGCGCGCTGCGAAACCGGCAAGGGGAGGCCGGCCAGGCCCGCGCGAAGATCGAGGCGGACCTCACCAGTCTCGGGACCCAGTGGTCGGCCTACCTGGCGACCTACCTCACCCCGGAGGAGAAGGGCCTCGCCGCCGAGATGCAGCGTCGGATCGACCACAATGCCGCGATCGCGGCCGACATCCTGCACCGCCTCGCCTCCGGCGGCACGCCCGACTTCGACGCGACCCACGCGGCTCTGGTTAAGGGCCTGGAGGAGGCCAACGCCGTCCTGAGCAAGCTCACCGCGCTGCAGGTCCGGGAGGCGCAGACCGAGTTCGACCGCGCCGAGACCCACTCGGGCCAGTCGCGCCTGGCGCTGCTGGCCCTCGTCGCCCTGGCCACCGCCGCCATCGGCTTCGGCCTCTACACCGTGCTGGCCCTGGTCGTGCGCCCGCTCGGCGGCATGACCGGCACCATGGCCAAGCTGGCCGACGGCGACGTCACGACCGACGTGGCGGGCGCGCAGCGCCGGGACGAGATCGGCGCGATGGCCCGGGCGGTCCAGGTCTTCAAGGACGCCATGATCGCCAAGCGCGACGCCGACGCCGCCGCCGCGATCGAGAGCGCCGCGAAGATGCGCCGGGCCGAGATCCTGGACGCCGCGACGCGGGCGTTCCAGGCGCAGGTCTCGCGCCTGACCCACGGCCTGTCCTCCGCCGCCACCGAGATGGAGGCCACGGCGCGGGCGATGAGCCGCACCGCCGACCAGACAGCCGGGCAATCCCTCAGCGTCGCCTCGGCCGCCGAGCAGACTTCGGCCAATGTCCAGACGGTGGCGGCCGCGAGCGAGGAGATGGCCGCGTCGATCGGCGAGATCGCCGCCCAGGTCGCCCGCTCGGCGGCGATGGCGGAGCGGGCCTCCGAGAACGCGGCCGCCACCGACACGATCATCCTCGGCCTCGCCGCGGGGGCCGAGCGGATCGGCACTGTGGTGGGGCTCATCTCGGGCATCGCGGCCCAGACGAACCTGCTGGCGCTGAACGCCACCATTGAGGCGGCCCGCGCCGGCGAAGCGGGCCGGGGATTCGCGGTGGTCGCGGGCGAGGTCAAGGAGCTGGCCTCCCAGACCGCTCGGGCCACGGCGACGATTTCGGACCAGATCACGACGATCCAGGGCGAGACCCGCCAGGCGGTCACGTCGATCCGGACCATCGGCGCGACCATCGTCGAGCTGCGCAGCATCGCGATCGGTGTCGCGGCGGCGATGGAGGAACAGGGGGCGGCCACCCAGGAGATCGTCCGCAACGTGACCCAGGCCGCCCAGGGCACGCAGTCGGTGACCGTCAGCATCGGCAGCGTGACCCAGGCCGCCGGCGAGACCGGAGCGGCCTCGTCCCAGGTCCTGGCCGCCGCGTCCGACCTCGCGCGCCAGTCCGAACAGCTCAGCGCCGAGGTTTCGGGCTTCCTCGCCACCGTCCAGGCCGCCTGAGCGGGCTTGCCCGACGGTCGGCTTTCGGGGCTGATGCCGGACGCCCCGGATGCCGGGGCCGGCATCGGGAGAACGGATGAGCGGTTCCGACGACACCCGCCCGCGATCCGGGCCCCGGCGCCGCCTGCTCATCAAAGGCCTCGGCGCGGCAGCGCTCGGCGCTCTGTTGCTGGGGGCCGGGCTGCTGGGGACCGGGCTGCTGGGACACGGAGTGCCGGGGGCCGGACGCATCCCCGGGACTGAGGACGCGGTTCGGCGCAATCGCCAGATCGCCGATGCCCACCTCGCCGCGCGCCTGCCGGCGATCCGGGCGGCGCTGGCGGCGGCGCGGCCGGGCTTCCTGTTCCTGGCGGGCAACTCGCACGCCGAGCTCCTCGGGAACGCCCTGGCCGGCCGGGCCGACGTGGTGAATGGCGGGATCGGCGGCACCTCGGCCCGTCGCTACGCGGGCGAGATCGAAGGCCTGAGCGTCCCCGTCCGGGCCGGAGCAGCGGTGCTGTTCGTCGGTACGAACGACATCCTGCGGCGGGCCGACCCTCTGTCGGCGCGCACCGCGGGCGGGTTCGCGGCGGCGACGGCGCGCCTCCTCACGTGGCTGGGGACGCATGCGGATCGGGTGCTGGTGGCGGCGGTACCGCCGATCGGGCCGGGGGCCGAGGCGGAGCGCGATCCGGCGGCGGTGGCGGCCTACACGGCGATCCTGCGCGGGCTCTGCGCGCGGCAGGGCTGCCGGGTCTTCGACCCCTTCGCGGATCTGCGCGACGGGCCACCGGGCCTGACCACGCAGGCGGTGCCGCCGGACGGCGTGCACCTGCGCGACTACGACGCCCTGGCGGCCGGGCTCGAGACGCAGCTGCGTGCGCCGACGGCCGTTCCGCCGCCGAACTGAGCAGGCGGCGGCACGACGGATGCGGGGGCGACGCCGAGCCCCCGCGCGGGCTCGGTCAGTTGAACAGCGAGCCGACGCCGCCCTGGACGCGGCCGAGGCCCTGCTTGGCCACCGCGTTGCCGGGCTCGATCTGCGCGGCGCGCTGGTAGCTCTCCACCGCCTCCTTCTTGCGGTTGGACTTCTCGTAGGCGAGGCCGCGATAGGCCCAGGAAGTCGCGTCCTTGTTGTTGACGTTGAGCGCCGCGTTGTAGTCCTCGATCGCCTTGTCGTACTGGTTGGTGGCGATCAGGCTCTGGCCGCGGGCCGCGTAGGGCGCCGCCACGAAGGGGTTACGGTCGATGGCGGCGTCGAAATCCGCGATGGCCTGGGTGTTCTGGCCCTGCTTCTGACGGACGAGGCCGCGCGCGTGGTAGGCCTCGGCCGATTCCGGCGCCAGGCGGATCGCCTGGTTGAGGTCGGAGGTGGCGCCCTCGAGATCACCCTGGGCGCGCAGCACGTTGGCGCGGCCGATATAGGCCGGAGCGTAGTTCGGATCCGCCGAGATCGACTTCGAGAAGTCCTGCAGCGCGGCATCGTTGCGGCCGATCTGGCGGTTGGCCAGGGCGCGGTTGTTGTAGGCCGAGGCCGAATTCGGGTCGATCTGCACCGCCTTGGTGAAGTCGCCGATGGCGTCGTTAAACTGGCCGGCGCGGGCATAGGCGGCGCCGCGGGTCACGTAGGCCGCCGCGTCGTTGGGATTGCGCTGGATCACGTCGGAGAGCGAGGCGATGTTGACCGTGGTGGCGCCCGTCTGGTCGGATTCGAGCACGGCGAACTGGCGCGACGCGGTGGCACCGCCGCCATAGGTCTCGCAACCGGCCAACGCGGCCGCCACGAGCGCCGTGGCCCCGATCAGCCCCGCCTTCGATGCCCGCAGCTTCAAAACCGTCATGGTCCTCGCTCCCCCCGGCGTCGCGCGCGACACCGCCCCCGATTCGATTGCGTCCCGTGCCGGTCCCCGCATGAAGGGGGCCGGTTGCGCCGGCACCATCCCGCATCGCGGTGAATGCGCGCTTAAAGTCGGCGACGGGTTCCGCTCAAGCGGTCGGATGTGGCGAAGGTATGACCCGCCCGACCCGCCGCGCCGAAACGGCCGGCGGGACCGTCGGTTGCCGGGTCGGTGTCACAATCGGGCCGCGGTTCGGGCGACGGTTCGGGCAGCGTCTCAGGGTCTCGGCAGCAGCTGGGTGACGTGGCCCATCTTGCGGCCCGACCGGGCCTCGCCCTTGCCGTAGAGGTGGAGTTGCGCCCCCGGCCGGGCGAGGATCGCGGCCCAGTCGTCGACGTCGGCGCCGATCAGGTTGTGCATCTCCACCGCCATGCCGCCGACCCGGGCCGAATCGCCCAACGGCCAGCCGCAGACCGCCCGGACGTGCTGGGCGAACTGCGAGGTCGTCGCGCCCTCGATGGTCCAGTGGCCGGAATTGTGGACCCGCGGGGCGATCTCGTTGACCACGACCCGGGCGGGCCCGTCACCTTGCGGCACCAGGAACATCTCGACGGCGAGCACGCCGACATAGTCGAGCGCCTCGGCGATGCGACGGGCGATGCCGATGGCGGCCGCCTCGGTCTGCGGCGCGATGCCGGGGGCGGGGACGCGGGTGACGGCCAGGATGTGGTCGCGATGCTCGTTGGCGCAGGGGTCGTAGGCCGCGAAGGCCCCGTCGGTCCCGCGGGCAGCGACCACCGAGACCTCCGCCTCGAAGGGCACGAAGCCCTCCAGGATGCAGGGTGCACCGTTGAACTCGGCCAGGATCGCGGCGGGATCGACCGCGCCCTCGGCCCGGATCATGCGCTGGCCCTTGCCGTCGTAGCCGAAGCGGCGGGTCTTGAGCACCGCCGGGCGGCCGATCTCGGAGAGTGCCCGGGCGAGGTCCTCGGCCGTGTCCACGGCACGGAACGGCGCGGTCTCGATGCCGAGGTCGTTGATGAAGCGCTTCTCGGTCAGCCGGTCCTGCGTCGTGGCGAGCGCCGCGGCGTTCGGGTGCAGCGGCGCCTTCGCGGCCAGGGCCTCGGCAGCCTGGGCCGGGATGTTCTCGAACTCGTAGGTGACCACGTCGACGCTCGCCGCGAAGCGCGCCAGGGCCGCGACATCGTCGTAGGCCGCGATGGTGGCCTCGGCCGAGACGTCGAAGGCCGGGCTGTCGGCATCGGGGGCGAAGACGTGGACCCGCAGGCCGTAGGTGGCGGCCGCGAGGGCGATCATGCGGCCGAGCTGGCCGCCGCCCACGATGCCGAGGGTCGCGCCGGGGCGGATGTCGGGGAGGGCGGTCACGGCGATTCGCTTTTCAAGACACGTTACAGGTCACGGCGGAGGAGAACTTACGGCAGGTCGGTCACCGGGGTCTCGGCGACGCTCGCGGTCTGCGCGGCGCGCCAGGCTTCGAGCCGCGCGGCGAGGCCGGGATCGGTGAGGGCGAGGATGGCGGCGGCGAGCAGGGCGGCGTTGACCGCGCCCGCCCGGCCGATCGCCAGGGTGCCCACCGGGATGCCGGCGGGCATCTGCACGATGGAGAGCAGGCTGTCCTGTCCCGACAGGGCCTTCGATTCCACCGGCACGCCGAGGACGGGGAGGGGGGTCATCGCCGCCGTCATGCCCGGCAGGTGAGCGGCGCCGCCGGCCCCCGCGATCACCACCTGGAATCCCTCCGCCTTGGCACCCTTGGCGAAGGCGACGAGGCGGTCGGGCGTGCGATGGGCCGAGACGATGCGGTCGTCATGGGCGACGCCGAGCGCATCCAGCGTCTCGGCGGCATGCTGCATGGTCGCCCAGTCCGACTGGCTGCCCATAATGATCGCGACCGGGGAGGCTGCCGCCATGGTCGTCAGATCCCTTCGCGATCATGTGGTGGACGGGCCGTGCGACGCGCGGCGGCCCCTGGAACGCCGAATACAAAAGCGATGGCGCGCCCGCAAGGCGCGTCCCGCACGGGCCGCCGCCCGCCGGGAGGCCCGGTCAGGCAATGATGTCGGGGGTGATCTGGTCCTCGAGATACGAGATCCGGTCGCGCAGGGAGAGCTTGCGCTTCTTCAGGCGCTGGATCTGCAGCTGGTCGGCCACCACCCCGACCTCGAGGGCATCGATCGCGCCGTCGAGGTCGCGGTGTTCCTGCTTCAGCCGTGCCAACTCGTCGGCGGGTTCCACCGACGCATCGTTATCGAACTGGACCGCCATCGCACCTGATGTCCCGGGACGCTTTCGCGGCAGACCATGCGACAGCCGCTCGGCCTGGGCAAGAACCCGCCGCGCCTCCTGCACAACCATCCGCCTGCACAAACATCCGTCAAGCCTAGCCGTCGATAGGCTTCGACAGCCGGCTGATCATATGTCAGTCTGGCCGCGTCGAAACGAGACAGGAGACACAGCTCATGTCACTGCAGACGCACCTGACCCAGCTCGCCCGGAAGCACGAAGCCCTCGAGCAGGAAATCCACGACGCCACCCTCCGACCCTCGGCGAACGATCTGCGAATCGCAGAACTCAAGAGACGCAAGCTCCACCTCAAGGACGAGATGAACCGCCTGCGAAGCGGATCCGACCAGCTGCATTAGCGGCCGCTCCGGCCCCACCTCATCGTCTCTCGAATGTTCGCCGCCGCCCCTGGTCCCCAGGGCGGCGGTTTTGGTTTCAGCATCCTCGCGCCCCCGGGCCCCGCGGCGGCGGTTTTGGTTTCCGACGGCTACGTAGCACGGAGGGCGGGCGCAAAAGTCTGCGGTTCACGCTGTTCGGCCGGATGGCGCAGCAGTCCGTCGCCGGAAATTCGGCTAGAGTGCGGAGAAACCGGCAGCACGACCGGTTCCGCAGGATACGCCATGGACGCTACGCCCCACGCCCCGAATCCGTTGCCCGGCCGCTATGCCGAGGCCCATGCGGCGTCCCTGCGCAATCCGGAGGCGTTCTGGCTGGACGCGGCCCGGGCGATCGACTGGTCCCGCCCGCCCACCCGCGCCTTCGACGGAGCGGCCGGCGCCTATGGCCGCTGGTTTCCCGACGCCACCCTGAACGCCTGCCACAACGCCGTGGACCGGCACGTCGCGGGCGGTCGCGGCGACCAGGCCGCGATCCTGTACGATTCGCCCGTCACCGGCACGAAGCGGCGCATCACCTACGCCGCGTTGCACGGCGCGGTGGCGGTGCTCGCCGGGGTCCTGCGCGACCTCGGGGTCGGACGGGGCGACCGCGTCGTCATCTACATGCCGATGGTGCCCGAGGCCCTGTTCGGGATGCTCGCCTGCGCCCGCCTGGGCGCGGTCCATTCGGTGGTGTTCGGCGGCTTCGCCGCCAACGAACTCGCGATCCGTATCGAGGATGCCGCGCCCAAGGTGATCCTCGCCGCCTCCTGCGGCCTCGAGCCGAGCCGCGTCGTCGCCTACAAGCCGCTCCTCGACGCCGCCATCGCCGCCTCGTCGCACAAGCCGACGGCCTGCCTGATCCTGCAGCGCCCGCAGGCGGCGGCCGACCTCGTGCCGGGGCGCGACCACGATTGGGCCGAGACGGTGGCGCGGGCGGAGGCCGGGGACCGGCGGGCGGCCTGCGTGGACGTCGCGGCCACCGACCCGCTCTACATCCTCTATACCTCCGGCACGACGGGAAAGCCCAAGGGCGTGGTGCGGGATACCGGCGGCTACTGCGTCGCGCTGACCTGGTCGATGCCCAACCTCTACGACGTGGCGCCGGGGGAGACCTACTTCTGCGCCTCCGACATCGGCTGGGTGGTGGGCCATTCCTACATCGTCTACGCGCCCCTCCTGCACGGCTGCACCACGGTGCTCTACGAGGGCAAGCCGGTGGGCACGCCCGATGCCGGCGCCCTCTGGCGGGTGGTCTCCGAGTACGGCGCCGCCTGCCTGTTCACGGCGCCGACGGCCCTGCGGGCGATCAAGAAGGAGGATCCGCGCGCCGAGCGGGTCGGCTCCTACGACCTGTCGGGCTTCCGCTCCCTGTTCCTGGCCGGCGAGCGGGCCGACCCCGATTCGGTGGCCTGGGCGGAGCGGGCCCTCGGGCGCCCCGTGATCGACCACTGGTGGCAGACCGAGACCGGCTGGGCCATCGCGGGCAATCCCGTCGGTCTCGGCCAGCTCCCGGTCAAGCACGGCAGCGCCTGCGTGCCGATGCCGGGCTACGACCTCGCGGTGCTGGACGAGGCCGGCAAGCCGGTGCCCGCGGGCACGATGGGCACCATCGCGTTGAAGCTGCCCCTGCCGCCCGGCTGCCTGCCCACGCTCTGGGGCTCGGAGGAACGCTTCCGGTCGAGCTACCTCGCCACCTTCCCGGGCTGGTACGACACCTCGGATGCCGGCATCGTCGATACCGACGGCTACGTCACCGTGCTCGGCCGCACCGACGACATCATCAACGTCGCCGGGCACCGGCTCTCCACCGGCGGCATGGAGGCGGTGCTGGCGAGCCATCCCGACGTGGCCGAATGCGCGGTGATCGGCATTCGCGACGCCCTGAAGGGCGAGCAGCCCTGCGGCTTCGTCGTGCTGAAATCCGGGGTGGATCGCCCGACCCAGGCGATCGAGGGCGAGCTCGTGGCCCTGGTCCGCGAGCAGATCGGCCCCGTGGCGGCCTTCAAGCTGGCCTTGACCGTGCAGCGGCTTCCGAAGACCCGCTCGGGCAAGATCCTGCGCGGAACCATGAAGCGCATCGCCGACGGCGAGCCCTGGACCACCCCGCCGACCATCGACGATGCCGGTGTCCTCGACGAGATCGGCGTCAGCCTGAAGAACCGGGGGATCGGCGCGGGCTAGGCAGGAACGGGAGGCCGGGCACGAGTCGCCGCGGACGAGTCGCCGGGGACAGATCGCAAAGGACGGGTTGGCGGGAGACGGGTAGCCAAGCGCGCGCCGACGCGCCACCTATGCGGGGATGCAGCCAAGCCGGAGCCCCGCATGACCGCCCGCCTGTTCGAGCCCCTGCGCCTCGACAATCTCACCCTCGAGAACCGGATCATCGTCGCGCCGATGTGCCAGTACTCGGCCCATGCGGGCCAGGCCGGCGACTGGCACCTCATGCATCTCGGGCAGATGGCGATGTCGGGGGCCGGGCTGCTCACCCTGGAGGCGACGGCGATCTCGCCGGAGGCGCGGATTTCGCCCACCGACCTCGGGCTCTACTCCGACGAGACCGAGCGCGCGCTGGGCCGGGTCCTGGACGCGGTGCGCGGCGACGCCCCCGTGCCGATCGCGATCCAGATCAACCATGCGGGCCGCAAGGCCTCCAGCCGCGCCCCCTGGGAAGGCGGTGCCCAGATCGACCCCGAGGCGCCGGACGGCTGGCGCACGGAAGCGCCCTCGGCCCTGGCGCACGGGGAGGGCGAGGCGGCGCCCAACGCCCTCGATTCGGAAGGGCTGAAGCGCATCCGCGACGGCTTCGTCGCCACCGCGCGCCGGGCCTTGCGCCTGGGCATCGACGGCTTCGAGCTGCACGGGGCACACGGCTACCTGCTGCACCAGTTCCTGTCGCCGCTCTCCAACCAGCGCACCGACCAGTATGGCGGCACGCTCGCCAACCGGATGCGCTTCCCGCTCGAATGCTTCGAGGCGGTGCGCGAGGCCGTGCCGGCGGGCAAGCCGGTCTGGATGCGGGTCTCGGCCACCGACTGGGTCGACGCGGGCTGGACCCTGGAGGAGACGGTGGAACTCGCCCACGCCCTGAAGCGCCGGGGCGCGGCCGCGATCCACGTCTCCACCGGCGGCCTCTCCACACGCCAGCAGATTCCCCTCTCGGCCGGCTACCAGGTTCCGTTCGCCGAGCGGATCAAGGCCGAGACCGGCCTCACCACCATCGCGGTCGGGCTCATCACCGAGGCCGCCCACGCGGAATCGATCCTGGCCCAGGGCCAGGCCGACGCGGTCTCCCTGGCGCGGGCCCTGCTCTACAATCCGCGCTGGCCCTGGCACGCGGCCGCCGAGCTCGGGGCTCAGGTGCGCGCCCCCCGGCAGTACTGGCGCTCGCAGCCGCGCCAGTTCAAGGACCTCTTCATCGACACCCGGCACGGACAGCGCTGAGCCTGCCTCACGGCGGGCCCGGTCACCGACCGCTCTGCATCGACCACCCCGCTGCGGCGGGCATTCCGGAAGAGACACACGCACCATGGACGACGACGACGACGTCACGACCTTCGCGGTGGAGCGCGTCCGCCTCGACATCGAGAACGGCATCACCCTGATCTCGGGGGCCGACGACGAGGAGGAGCCGGCGGGCTACTTCATCATCCAGATCGAGAAGGGCGACCCGGACGGGCCGCTGATCGAGGTCTTCGGCGAGGACCTGACCCAGTCGGACGGCGTCACCCGGCTCGAACTCGGCCTGCGCCACCTGCAGTTCGCCTTCGACCCGGGCAGCACCATCGGGGCCGAGATGCCGTCCGTCCGCATCGAGTCCCGCACGGAGATCCCGGAGGGCGTGCGCGCCCGCCTGTCCGTGGCGTTCGGCAAGCGCGCGAAGCGCGCGTGAGACTAAGGCCGGGGAAGCGCGCGAAGCGCGCGTGAGACGGAGACCGGGCAAGCGCGCGAAGCGCGCATGAGACGGAGACCGGGCAAGCGCGCGAAGCGCGCATGAGACGGAGACGGGGCAAGCGCGCGTGAGACCAAGAACAAGCGCGAAGCGCGCGCGACGGAGAGCCTGTGCGGAGCGCGGCCGACACCAGGACGCGCGCGGAGCGCACGTGAGATCAACCCAGAGCGAGGCGAAGAGGGATTCCGTGGCGATCAAGGTCGGCGACTACGTCGCATCCGACGACAACGAGGCCACCATGACGGTGGTGGCCCTGGAGGGGGACCGGGCGCTCTGCCGTTGGTTCGTCGACGGCGACGTCGACGGCGACGAACAAGAGGCCTGGATCGACCTGGCGACGCTGACCGTTCTGTAGACGGGGCGAACGGAGCCGGAGGGACCATGTCCGAGATCGAGGAGAAGCGGCACGAGATCGCCGAGTTAATCGCGCTGGAACTCGGCCTCGGCGACCTCGAAGGCTTGAGCGCGGCCGACCGGGCCGCCGTGGACCGGCAGACTGCCGAGACCATCGCGGGCTGCGGGGTGGACAGCCCGGACCCCGCCGACTGCACCGAGGCCAACATCCGCCTGCGCGGCCTGCTGCAGCAGTATCGCGCCCTGCAGATCCTCCGGAGCGACGAGGCCGATGCGCGGCTGGCGGAGGAGGGCGAGGTCTTCGGCCGCGAGGACGATGCCTGAGGCGGTCCTCAGCGCGCCACCGCCCCGACCATCGGGCCGAGGGGGCGGCTGAGGTCCGAACGGTTCATCGACGGGGCGTAGAGACTCGACACGCTTCCGTCGAGGAAGAGCGCGTTGCGGCAGCCGAGGGTGTCCTTGAACAGCCGCGCGAAGGCGCCGAAGCTCACCGGGCGCTCGGAGATCGCGAACACGGCGGTGCGACCGTCGTCGCGGACCCCGACCCCGTTGCGGATCTTCTGACTCGGGCCGTCGGCGGAGATCTTGGGGTGGATATGCCCGTCCACGACGAGCATCGGCCCCGACTGCGTGGCGAAATCCGGCTTCGGAGCGCTGCGCAGGTAACGGCCCGTCTCCATCACGCCGGCGCGCTCGCCCTTGACCCAGAAGATGCCGTTCGGCTTCAGGTGAAAGTTGCCCGGTCCGTTGGCGGTGGAGACGCCCTTCAGTTCGCGTCCGTCCTCGATGTAGAGCCCGACCGGGGCCTGGCCCTTGTCGTACATGCCGGCATTCATCGCGAAGCGCAGGCCGGCCCCCTGCTTCTCGGCCAGGGTCGAGAGCGAGGAATAGGGCAGGCCGTCGGCTCCGAGCCAGAACAGCCGCACCCGCTCGCGGCGCAGGTCGACCGTGCAGACGGTGTAGGCCTCGCCCTCCGCCTGGACGGCCCGGCAAGGGGCCGAGGCCGGGGCCGGGGCAGCCGCCGGCGCGGCCAGCGCCGGACCGCCGAGGGCGAAACCGAGCCAGGCGGCGCGCAGCAAGGCGGCGCGCAGCAGGGCGGGAACCGGGAAGCGGCTCATCCGAAGGCGAGCCCGCACGACATCCTGCACCATGGTCACCCGCATCGTCCCCGACCGCGCCTGCCGGAGGATCGAAGCGGCCGGCCACGCTTCCTCGCCCGAAACCCCGGGCGATTTCAAGGGCGGTCACCGGGGCCGGACCTCGCGCGCTCGACCAGGACCCAGGACCCTTGACGTGGACGTGGCGGGCTTCACGATGACGGGAGAGGCAAAACGCGCATGAACCCTTCCGGGTGCCACGGCGTTTGAGCGTCCAAGGGGACGTTTCGGCTTCTTTCGGAGACGATGTGATGAAACGAGTTGTTCTGGCCTCGGCGGCCATGATCGGCGCGCTCGCGATGATTCCCGCCACGGCGGAGGCGCGCGGCGGTTTCGGCGGCGGTGGCTTCCACGGTGGTGGGTTCCACGGCGGCGGCTTCGGTGGCGGTGGCTTCCGGGGCGGATTCGGTGGATTCCGGGGCGGCTTCGGCGGCGGCGGCTTCCGCAATGCCGGCTTCGGTGGCTACCGCGGCGGCTTCGGCGGCTACCGCGGTGGGTTCGGTGGCTACCGCGGCGGCTATTACGGTCGCGGCTACGGACGGGGCTACGGCTACGGCCTCGGCGGACTGGGTCTCGGCGTCGGCCTCGGGCTGGCGGCGGGTGGCCTCTACGGTGGCTACGGCCCGGGTTACGGCTACGGCTACGGCTACGCTCCGGTCGGTTACGGCGCCTACGATTACGGTTACGGCGGCGGCTGCTACACGGTCCCGCGCGTGCGCTGGACGCCCTACGGCTACCGCCGGGTGCTGGTCGAGCGCTGCTACTGATCGGATCGCCCGATCTGATTCGCGATCGGGTTCTCGGAGGGGCCGCCGCGTGCGGCCCCTTTTTTTCGTCGGCGGCCCGTCCGTGCCTCAGTGGCGGCGCTCGTCCCGGCGCATCGGCATCGCGTCGATGGTCTCGAACAGCGCGTCGGCCCGAATCGGCGCCGTCTCGGTGCGCTTGGCCTCGCCGTCCTTGCCCACCAGCACCACGCGAAAGCCGTCTCCCGGCAGTCCGAGGGCCGCCCGCAGGCGCCGTGCCTCAGGCGTGTCGCCGAAGGCCTCGCGGATGACGAGATCGCGCTCCTTCATGCCGGCGCGGGCTTTCTCCAGCGCGCCGCGCTGGGCCGTGACGCGCGGATCGCCGGCCTCGGGCGCGGAGATCACCAGCACCCGCGACCTCCAGCGGTCGCGCGCCAGCGGGTTCTCGGCCGCCTGGGCCGCCGTGACGCCGAGCAGCATCGCCCCGATCATCCGCCATCCGCATGCCATCCTGACCTCTCCCGTGCCGGTCCCCGTCCCGGGACAACGCGGGGAGGGCACCCCGGACCCGTCGCCCGACCCGCGCGGAATTGTCATCGGCCGCTTCCGTCCCATCTGTCGGGGGATCTCCCGACCGGGCGCGGCCGCCGCGCACCCGTCGCCCATCGCGAAACGCTTCGCGACCCCCCCGGAGGCCCCGCATGACCAACGTGAACCGCCGCATCGTCCTCGCCGCCCGTCCGCACGGTGAGCCGAACGCCTCGCATTTCCGGCTCGAAGAGACGCGGATGCCGGTGGCGAAGGCGGGCGAGGTGCTGCTCGCCAACCACTATCTCTCCCTCGATCCCTACATGCGCGGACGCATGAGCGCGGCGAAATCCTACGCCGAGCCGGTGGCGATCGGCGACACCATGGTGGGCGCCACCGTGGCGGAGGTGATCGAGTCCCAGCATCCCGACTACCGTGTCGGCGAGACGGTGGTGGGCTTCGGCGGCTGGCAGGACTTCGCCGTCTCCGACGGGCGCGGCCTGCGCCGCCTCGATCCCGAGGCCGCCCCGGTCACCACCGCCCTCGGCATCCTCGGCATGCCCGGCATGACGGCCTATACGGGCCTCCTCAACATCGGGCAGCCCAAGACCGGGGAGACCGTGGTGGTGGCCGCCGCGACCGGACCGGTGGGCTCCCTCGTCGGACAGATCGCCAAGCGCAAAGGCGCCCGCGCGGTGGGCATCGCGGGCGGCCCCGAGAAATGCGCCTTCCTGCGTGACACCCTCGGCTTCGACGCGGCCGTCGACCACCGCGCCGAGGATTTCCCGGATGCGCTGGCCGCCGCCTGCCCCGACGGGATCGACGTCTATTTCGAGAATGTCGGCGGCGCGGTCTTCGACGCGGTGCTGCCGCTCCTGAACAACTTCGCGCGTATCCCGGTCTGCGGCCTCGTCTCCGGCTACAACGCCACCGAGCTGCCGCCCGGTCCCGACCGGGTGCCGGTGCTGATGCGCGCGATCCTGTCGAAGCGCCTGCACGTCCAGGGCTTCATCGTCTGGGACTTCGCCGCGCAGGAATCCGCGTTCCTGCAGGACGTCGGGGCCTGGCTGCGCGAGGGCCTCGTGGTCCATCGGGAAGACATCGTCGACGGTCTCGAGAAGGCCCCGGACGCCTTCGCGGGCCTGCTCCAGGGCCGGAATTTCGGCAAGCTCATCGTCCGGATCCGCTGAGCGGACCGCAGGGCGCTTCCTCCAAGGGTGCCTTGCTGAAATGGCAGAACAAAGATAGAACATACGTGCGCCACGCTGCCCTGAGAGTCACGGGGACATCCCGCCGACCGCGATTGCCGCCGGGGGCCGAGAGGCCCATGACAGGGCGGCGTCCCGGTGGTTCGGGGTCGCAGCGCGCAGTGAGATCGATCGGTAGGAGAGAGCGGCATGGCCGGCAGCGTGAACAAGGTGATCCTGGTGGGCAATCTCGGGCGCGACCCCGAGACACGACGCCTCGCCTCCGGTGATCCCGTGGTCAACCTGCGCATCGCCACATCGGAGTCCTGGAAGGACAAGATGTCGGGCGAGCGCAAGGAGAAGACCGAGTGGCACTCGGTGGTGATCTACAACGAGAATCTCGCCCGCGTGGCGGAGCAGTACCTGCGCAAGGGCTCGAAGGTTTACATCGAGGGCCAGCTCCAGACCCGCAAATGGGCGGACCAGTCCGGCGCCGAGAAGTACACCACCGAGGTGGTGCTCCAGCGCTTCCGTGGCGAGCTGACTCTTCTCGACGGCCGCAGCGGCGGCGGTGAGATGGGCATGGACGAGGAGAGCGGCGGCCAGATCAGCCGTGGCGGCGATTTCGGCGGCGGTGGCGGTGGCGGCGGACGCGGCGGCGACCGCGGCGGGGAATACGGCGGCGGCCGCTCCTCGGGCGGCGGCGAGCGCCGGCCCTCTTCGGGCGGTGGCGGCGGCGGTGGCGGCGGATCCAAGCCGAACTTCGACCTCGACGACGACATCCCGTTCTGACGTGCGGTAACTCATAGATTGTCGTCTAATGCCATTAACATACGGCCCGGATTGAGAAATCCGGGCCGTAATCGTTTGTACAAACGAGACGAAATTTAGGCGCAAAGATGCGGTATCTATTTTACGTCCGCTAAGTGGCGCAAGGTGCTGGAATGGATCGGGAAACTGCTCCCTACACCGTAAAGACAATCATCTTCGAGAACGGTGAGCGCTGCCCGGCCATAGCCCAGGCGTCCGGCATGTTGGCGTACGATCCAAACGTCTATGGCATGGTCGTGCTGCGAGAGCGTGGGGGGTCGTCGAGTTCGAACGAGGCTCACTTGCGCGCAGTGATCATCGCCCTGAATTGGGCGGCGCGCCGCGGCATCGACCTCAGAGTGCGGGTGCAATCGCTCGAACTTCTCACCCCGTTTGAGGTGGCCGACCTGCGCGACACGTTGCGCGCCGTTCAGCGTAAGCCGCGATCCTCGAAGAAGGGACGCGCAAAGCCGCAGAAGGTCGTGGTGGCGCCGGGCACCCTCTTCAACCGCTGCCTTATGGTCCGGGATTACCTGTCCTGGTTCGCCCGCGCCGCGATCCAGCGCATCCGGGTGGATGACCCTAAGATCCTTGAGGCCCGCGAGCGGCTGGAATGGTTCGAGCGCGAGATGGTCGCGAACCTGCCGAAGCCACGCAGCCCTGACAAGGAGGGGCTCGGCAAAGCCGCCCGATCGCTCTTCCTTGAGGTCATCAGGCCGGACAGCGATCGCAACCCGTTCCAGCGTCGACACCGCCACCGGAACTATGCGCTCCTCCTCCTTTACTATGAGACCGGGATGCGTCGCGGAGAGGCCTTGAAGCTGAAGGGCGAGCACTTGATGCTGGCTGGCGGGCAGCCGAGGGTACGCATCATCCGGGACCCGGATGACCGGAAGGATACGCGGAAGATCGAGCCCAAGGTGAAGACACAGCCCCACGACGACGAGATCAGCTCGGAGTTAGCTCGTGCGCTCCACACCTGGATGGTCGACCATCGGACGGACGCGGATCGGTATCCCGGGGCGAAGAGGACCCCGTACTGCTTCGTCTCCCGCCGGGGGACGCCGCTTGGCGTGCGGACCGTCAACGACATGTACGACCTTTTAGCCGAGAAGGTGCCGGAGCTGGGTACCGAGGTTTATCCCCACATCCTTCGCCACACCTCCAACGACAGGTTTTCCGAAGCGGCAGCCGAGCTGGGTCTGTCCGACGCTGAGGAATTACAGGCCCGGAACTACAAATTCGGTTGGAAGAAGGGCTCCAAGCAGGGCGAGCGCTACAAGAATCGACATGCCCGTGAAAGCGCTGATCGTGTCGTACAGCGCATGCAAGAGAAGAGCGTGGAGGGCCGCAACCGTTGAAACTCGCTGCTGCTGCCCCTGAAGCACAATTTCCTTCGCAGGGAATCCTGCTCGATCTAGCTGGCTTACCAGTTGATGCTAACGGCATTGAATGGCGTCTCAACGATGTTGGCAAACGCTCTGTCTTGGCTTGGCGCAACATTCCAATCCGCTCGCCAGACACACTCGCAGCGACCGCCTCGCACATCGCGAGGCTGATCAAGACGCATTCGCCTGCCCATGTCAGAAACGCATTCCACGCCCTCACATTTTTGAAAAACTCCGAGAGCTTCGTTGCGTCCGACGAAGCGAGAGCGGAGATCCCGTCAAAGTTCTTTAGCGAACTGCGCCTTGCTTTAAAGCAACAGTCCTATCTGCTGCATTATGTAAGGCACTGGTATCGAGACTGTGTGGATCTTGGTTGCACCTCGTTCTCCGCTGAAACAGCTTTTGAGCTTTCCGAAAAGGTAGTTGGTGGCAACCGAAAGGGTCAGGCGGTCTTTTCGCTTGACCCAGATGAAGGCCCTCTTAGCGACCTTGAAATCGTCGGTCTGCTTAACGCGCTTCGAGGTAGCGCACAGGCAAACTCAATGCCGTTGGCGGAGCGAGCAGCGCTTTGGCTCTGTGTCGCGTTAGGCGCGAACCCAATCCAATATGCCCTGCTGCGCGAGGAAGACATCGAAGTCGCGGATGAAGAGGGGCAACGCTTCGTTCAGATTCGGATACCTCGAATGAAGAAAGGTGCGGATGCTCCAAGGGCCGAGTTTCGCACGCGTAAGCTGACCCTGGAGATCGGGAAAGTCGTTCTTGATTTGATCGATGAAAACCGCCGTCATCGGGAAGCAGACGCGCTTCCCGATGACGGACGTGGAAGACCGGTTTTTGTAAGAAAACGCCTTCGTTTAAGCGACGGCCCGTTGGAAGAATACGGATGGCATACTTATGCGCAGGAATTTACCAAACTTGTCAGCTCGGCGGTAGTGCGCTTAGGCGTTATCTCGCCGCGCACTGGCAGAGCAATGCATGTGACGACCCGCCGATTGCGCTACACCTTCGCAACGCGCTTGGTCCGCGAGGGGGCCAGCAGGCGAGACCTCGCGGAGGCCCTTGATCACACCGACCTACAAAACGTTCAGGTGTATTTCGACATCAAGAGCGACATCGTCGAGTCCCTCGACAGGGCGATGGCCCTGACGCTCGGGCCGGTGGCTCAGGCCTTCCTGGGCAAGCTGGTCGGCAGCGAGGCGACGGCGGCCCGGGGCGACGACCCACGCAGCCGGATCATGGTTCAGGACCGGTCGAGCGGGAAGGCAGAGGGGCTCGGGACCTGCGGTCAGCACTCGTTCTGCAGCCTCTACGCCCCGGTTGCCTGCTACACCTGTCACCAGTTCCAGCCATGGATGGACGGCCCCCACGACAAGATCCTTGAGACGCTGCTCTTCGAGAGGGAGCGCCGCGCTGCAGCGGGCCAGGACGGACGCATGGTGTCGCTGCATGACGCGACCATTCTCGCCATCGGGGACGTGATAACGCGGATAGAGGCAATCAGCGGAAGGGCGGTCGCATGACGTTGCACGCACTAACCTCCGCTCGGCACACAGGCGCTCAAACCAACCTAACCAGGATGATCGAGAAAGCTCGCAAAGCCGGGGCCTTCGGCTCGATCGTGTTCGAGTCCCCGGTGTGGAGCGTCGATCTCGTTAAGACCAAACGCGCGTCCAGCGGGCGAGCGCAGGTGCACAAACTTTATTTCACCGAATCCAAGGCCGGGTCCCGTAGCGAGGAGGACCGCCAGCCGCTCCGGGAGCCGTTTGGCGCCTTCCTGAAGGCCATCGTCCGGCTGCGCGAAGATGCGGCTCCGAAGCACCTTGATGACCACGCCACCCTGCTTCGTGCCGGACGTTACCTGCACGCCGAGATGGAGAGCATTGGCTACGACCCGTGCCTGCTCCTCCCTGATCATTTCGATGCCGCTGCGCGTGCTTCCGTGAAGGCCGACGCCGGCTCAACGGCCTACGCCCTCGGCAAAAAGCTGGTCGAGATCGCGGACTGGATCAACCGCTATAATACGGCCCGCGTTCGCATCGACTTCCGGAATCCGAACCCGCGGATAGACGATACGAACGCGCGAATCGGAAAGGACGCTGATGCGCGTCGCGCGGCCAAGCTGCCGAGCGACGCGGCCCTCGACGCGCTGGCCGAGATTGCCAACCTGGTAACCGAGGATGTCGACGTCCTTCGCATGCGGACCATCGAGCTACTGGTCTGCGGCGGTTGGCGGATCAACGAGCTCCTGAGCATCCCCGCCGACTGCGAGGTGGAGGAAGCCGCCTACGAAAACGGGAAGCCCGTCCTCGGGGCGGACGGGCAGCCGGTCGTGCATTATGGCATTCGGTACTATGGCGAGAAGGGCGCCCCACCCTTGCCGAAGTGGATCCCAACGCCGCTTGTCGACGTCGCCCGCAGGGCCGTGGCGGACATTCGCCGCATCACGCAGCCTACTCGTGATGCGGTGATTTGGATGGCCGCGAACCCCGGGCGGATCATGGTCCCGGGCTTCATCGACGCTGACCTCGAAACGATGATGCCCCCGCAGGAAGTCGGCGCCGCGCTTGGGTTCGCCGGCCGGTCGGCGGGGCTCCAGTGGTGCCGAACCTGGAACATCCCGCTCCATGGCACCAAAGCGATCTTGGTGCGGCGGCGGGACGTGGCTGCCGCCATCCGGGCCGAGATCCCGTCACCACCGGCCGACATCCCATTGGAGCTGTCGGAGTACATGTTTCTGACGCCAGCGAACTTCACCCACGCCGACCGCGCTACGATCCCTGGCTCGGTCCGGTTCGTAACCGACGGCATGATCGCGAGCTTCATCGGAGGCCACAGCGAGACACGGTCGGTTTTCGACCGGTTCGGGAAATCGGATGCGGGTGGCCAGCCGATCCGGATGAACAGCCACCAGTTCCGCCACTGGCTGAACACCCTGGCTCAGCACGGCGGCATGAACCAGCTTGAGATCGCCCGCTGGTCGGGGCGTAAGGACGTCTCGCAAAACGCTGCCTACGACCACGTCTCGGGTGCGCAGCTCGCCTCACGGCTGCGGGACCTGGTCGAGGCGGGCCAGATCAAGGGTCCCCTGGCGCAGGCGCACGCGCGCCTGGCGCCCCGGGACAGATCCCGGTTCCTTGAGGCGCAAATCGCGACGGCGCACGTCACGGACATCGGGCTGTGCATCCACGACTGGAGCCTCGCACCGTGTGCGAACCATGGTGCCTGCGCCGATTGCGGCGAGCACGTCGTCCTCAAGGGAGATGAGAGGCAGCGTGAGGCAGCGGTGCGTCTGTTGGACGAGACCAAGTTCCTGCTCGGACGGGCTGAGGAAGAGGCTGCCGACGAGACCTATGGGGCAGCGAGGTGGGTCGAGTCCCAACGTCGAGTCGTGTCAGGGCTGGAGAGGATCGTCGCCGTTCATTCGGACGTCGCCGTCCCCGAAGGGACCTTGGTTCACGTCCCGCCAGCGCCAGTAGCGTAGGCTCAGCGACGTCCGTCTATCCCTCATCGCCGGACCATCCGCGGCTACCACTGCATGGACATGCGCCGTGGAACCCGTATGGCCTTCGGCAGGTCGTCCAACGAGCCCGCCACCAGGTGGATGAGTGTAGCCGAGACAGCGCCATCGTCGCCTGAGCCGCCGATGCGGACGCGACGCGTTCCGGCACACAAGCCGATACCCGCGGCAGCTAAGGTGTCGATCAGCTCCTGGAAATCGGAGTTGACGCCGAGCTTCTGGGTCTCGCTGTAGCAGTCGTGGACGTCGCCGTAGTCCTGGAAATAATCGCGCAGCGTTGCCAGTGCCTGCTCCGCGGAGGGTGACATGTCGACGAGCTGGGAATGTTGCCAGCCTTCGGCCAGGTCGGCGAGCTCACGCAGCTGACGGCCGCCGACGATGGGCTTGATTTCGACCTCGACTGTCTCGCGCAGAAGCCGCTCGTGCTCCGCCCTGATCCGCTCGAAGTTCGGCAGGGGCCAGGGCATGTTAAAGGCATCCAGAACCTGAAATTCCAACGCGCCTGCTAGGGCCCTTCGCGTATCGGTACTGCTCGGTTCGCCGCGTTCGACCCGCTGCACCGTGCGGACCGTCACCTTGGCGATCTCCGCCAGCGTCTCCTGCGTCCAGCCGCGATTGTCGCGAAGGGCCGCTACGACGGCGCCGATCTCACGGCTGGTCAGCAAGCGGTCGAGTTGGTCTGTGTCCGTCTCGCTCATCGGTGAACCCCTTCGTTCGTATGGAAGGAGTTTGCCTCGATCTGTCTGGATCGGCCACGACAGGGACCCGACAGCCAATTCCCTGGCCTTAGGGCCCCGCCAGCCCCGAGGGGGACGTACGCCGGCCCGGCTCCCGGGATGCGGACCCAGTCCGAGCCGGATGTCAGACGAGGAAGAATCCTTTCCGGTCGCCGATGCCCCTCTCGCCGGCGAACACCGTGATCGACGCGTCGTCGCCCAGCGGTATCGGGGGCGCATCGTTCTCGATGATGACGTACTGGATGTCGCCGGAGGTACGGATCAGGTACTCGTAGAAATGGTGCTTGAGCTGGGTCTCGTTCAGGACCTTCTCGTCCTCCGACAATTCACCGTGCTTGGACGTATGGGGGTCGCGGAAGCTCAAAAGCGGGCTGTCGAGGGCGATGATCCCGGGATGAGGCCGACCGTGCCGACGGCAGTAAACCAACACGGCGATCTTGAATGCCGCATGCATCAGGGCGCGGACGCCCTTGCCGTTCCCGCGCCGGTTCTCGCCGTTCAGCAGGATGTCGTGGGTCTTCGCATCGAATGAAACCCGCGGGGCCCCCGGAAACTGCCAGGCATGCAGCACGGCTTGAACGTCCTCCGCGAACTCATCTCCGACCGGGCCGGCGACGCCTGCCGAGACGCTTCCGCGAGCCACTGTGGTCGGCTTGAACGCCGCGATCTCGACCCGGCGCGATTGCAAGTCCTCGATACGCCGAACTACCGATAGGCCCCGCCGAATGTGTTCCCGCGCTTGGTCGAGGCGCTCATAGGAAGCACGGGTTGAGCTCTCTAGGGGCTGCTCGGCCACAATGGACGCCTCTATTTTGAGGACCCGGTCCGCGAGTTCGACGATCGACGCGTCGAGGTCTTCGCGCCTCTCGATCAGGGTCGCGATCGTCCGCTGCAGGTCGGCCTGCTCCGAGCGAACCTTGGCAACCTCGGCCTGGACCGCCGTGTAGGTCTTTTCGACCTCCTCCAGACCATGGATCCGTGGTTGATCCTCCGGTGCTGCGCCGCAATGTGGGCACGTCCGCTTCGAGCCGGCGAGTAACGCAGCGCCGCCCTCCGCCAGGGCGGCGAGCCGCGTAATGTCGTTATCGTAGACCGAAGCCAGCAGGTCGAAGCGGCCGAGCGTCAGGACGATCTCGGAAAGTCGGTCCTGCAGCGCGGCCGCCTCTTCCAGGACGATCCGACGGTTGGCCCGCAACGCGTCGATCCTCTCCTGCCGGTAGGAAGCCTCGGCTCCCACCGAGGCGAGGGTCACGGAGATCCGTTCCTCCTGGTCGGAGAGGTCCGCGCTGTCCGGCCAGGCCTGCAGCTCCACGTTCGCCTCGCCTATGAGCTCGTCGATGAGCTCCAGCTTGCCGGCGTTGCCCCTGCGCTGTGTCTTGGCGTCCTCCGTGGCGACCGTGGCAGAGCCATCGATCCCGGTCAGGAGGAACTTGAAGACGTTCCTGTCGAGTGTGTCGCCGGAGTGCCGGTCCAGCTGGATCGGGGTCCACTCGGCCATCATGCTCGTCTCGTCCGTAAGGACGTACGGGGCGAAGTGGCGGATCGTGAAGGCGCTTTTCTCCGCCAACAGCGTTCGGTCGATCCGTCGATCCACGATGCCAAGCTCGTTCAGAAGATAGCCCGAGAGGGTGGGTGTCTTGGCCTTGTGATCGGCAGAAAGGGTACGGACGTGCGGTCCGGGAGCCCTGAGGTCTACGTCGCCCTCGTACAGGACGTAGTTACCGCCGGACACCGGCCTGGCGATCGTGACCCGGCCACTCGTTGGCAGGTCGAGGCTCAGCCAGACGCGATCGTAGCCGGCCAGCATCCGGATCTCGGGAAGGGGCGAGCCGCCTCCGAACATGAAGTCGAGGGCCGCGAGGATGAACGACTTGCCCGCGCTGGAGGCCCCCCAAACTAGGTTCAGTCCATCAACGAAAGCGAGATCCGTGACGGGTACGTCGGGGCCGGTCAGAGCCAACCGACGCAGGATGAAGCGTGGAGGGGACATGCTCAAGCTCGCCGAGCGGCCCCCGTCGCAACCTCGAACGCCTCCGCCCAATCACCGATCCGTGCGCGTACGCGCTCCTTGAAGCCGACCTTCGTGTGTCGTGACACCTCGTCCCCGATCCAGGCAGAGCAACGCTTGAGGTGCTCGG
The DNA here is from genome assembly GCF_001423085.1 of Methylobacterium sp. Leaf125. GTDB lineage: Bacteria > Pseudomonadota > Alphaproteobacteria > Rhizobiales > Beijerinckiaceae > Methylobacterium. Next base: position 212,479 of record NZ_LMNU01000004.1, read on the forward strand.
AATACGGCGTCTCCAGCAGCTCCATGTAGGCCGCCGCCTCGTCGGTTGCCTGGTAGGTGATCCCGTCCGCATCGTGCGCCTCAGCGACGAGATGGCATTGCTGCATCAACCGCAGGCTGTCTTCGACCAAGCGGCGTCGAACGAGGAGCTCGCCTATCCTGCCGGGGACGGCGGTGTGGAGGCTCGGCGGCCCGCCATGATCGCCGGTATGCACGACGACGTGGTCGAACAGCACCATCTCGGGGAGGTCGGCTCTCACCGGACGCAGGTGCTCAAGCACGATCACCGCCCGGATGCCCGTCTCCAAGGTCGAGTTATAGAGGTGACCGAACCCGTCGAGCCTCATGGCATCCACTTCATCGTTCCCTCGTTGGCGAGATGGTGACACACGCCTTGTCGCACGGGTCCCCGTGCCAGCTTGCCTCCGATCGCAGCCGGCATGATCGACGCATGGTCCATCACGGCGCAGAGCCGCTCGAACCCGGTGGGATGCCTACGGCGATGGAGGCCTATCACGCCATGATAGATCTCCGTCTCGAAAGCCGCGAGCGCGGCCGGATGGGTGTTGTCCCTGTGGAAACGCTTAAAGACGGACGCCTCGAAGAAGCGCGTGCGCTGGTCGCCGAGGTCGGGGCCGAACTCAGAATCGGACAGGACGGCCTCGACGGTCGCGAACGTCGCCCCGCGGGCCTCGCCATAAGCCCGCCGCAGCTGGTCGATGTATCGGATCTCCTCAGGCTGCAACGCCACCGGAGCCACGCCGGCAGGGGCGTCCCCGGGCAACACGCCGAGCACCTTGGTCAGCGCAGGCCCGGCCGCGGCGTGCTTCACGATGCCGGGCGACGCCAGGTATTCGATCTGCCCGAAGTCGTAGCCCTCGATGGCGGCCCTGAGTTGGGGGGTCAGAGGGGTCTTGATGCCGCCGCGGGCCGTGATGCCCTTCAGGCAGTGGTCATCCCATTCATCGAGCAGCTTGGCCTTGAGCTTGGACGGGTTCAGGATCAGGTCCCTCAACGGACCGGCGACGCCGCGTGGGGCGACGAAGATGTATTCGGTCGGCAAGGTCGCGTAGGCACCCCCGAGGTGGTGGTGGAACAGCTTGCCGAGCTCGACGAGGGCCTCGGGCAGTCCGAGGGCGCTACCCTTGGTCTTTCGCTTGCACTGGTAGAGGTGCCAGGGGCCCTCGTGCTTCGCGGATGTCATGAACCCGACGACGTCACGGCCCTTGTCGTTGGCCTGACCCATTCGGTAGACACCGTGGTAATTGCGGCCGATGCGGTCGGCGAAGAGCTCGATGAACTCCTCCAGATCCTCGTCGTCCAACTCCTTGAGGCGAATGGCGAGGCTGATCACGATCCTGTTCCGGAAGGAGTGCCAGGCTACGTGCCCGGACATTGAGGAGCCTGCATTTGGGATCGAAGCCTGAAAGCGCTTCGACTGGGACCGGGTGCACGCAATCCCTATCCTTTTCCAACATAGGGCAAATCGCGGCGGGCCGCAGGGACCAACCGGTAGCTTATGGCGGCGAGGCAGACGATTTTGTAGGGACGGTCGGTTGCCGTGCAAGGGTGCGATAAACGGTGGGCCGCGAGACGGTGAACAGCTCGGCCAAGTCGCCGATCGCATACTCACCGGTGTCGTGCATCCGCCGCAGCTCCCGCTGTTGCTTGTCGGACAGCTTGGGCTGCTTGCCCCGGAGCTTACCCCGGGACCTGGCGATTGCCATGCCCTCGCGGGTTCGCAAACGAATCAGGTCGCTTTCGAACTCGGCGAATGTCGCGAGAATGTTGAAGAACATCCGCCCCATCGGATCGGTCGGATCGTAGATGCTCGCCCCAAGGGCCAACTTGATCCCTCGGGCGACGAGGGCGTCGGCGATGCCGCGGGCATCCGGGACCGATCGGGCGAGACGGTCGAGCTTCGGGACCACCAGCGTGTCGCCGGTCCGGACGGCGGCCAGCGCTTGGGCCAGGCCGGGGCGGGCTTTGTTCGTGCCGGTTAGCCCGTGGTCGGTGTAGATCCGGTCAGGGGCGACCCCCAGGCCTTCAAGCGCCGCCCGTTGTGCAGTCAGGTCCTGCCGGTCGGTTGAGCAACGGGCGTAGCCGATGAGGATCGTCGTCATGCTCGGGAGTGTACGTTTGGCCCCCCGTCATTGAAAGGATCAGCGTACGGGTCTTATGAGACGACCGCTTCCTTCGGGAGGACTTCATCCCGGTGGGCGAGGCCCGCGTGTCCGTTGGACGACCGTCTACCGGACACGCGGGGAACGACCGAATTGGGTGGGGTTCTGCCCGTCCGCTTCTGGACGGAGAATGGGGCTAACGACCTTTTGATCGGCTAAGTTTTCATTGTCCGCCGCCGCCCGTAAGATGATGATCGAGTTCACCTTTCGAAGCCGGCTGCACGCGAGCGGCTCAGATACCCGCATACCAAGCGTAGCCCTGGTCCTCCCAGTAGCCACCCTTGCCCTCGCCAAAATGGGCGAAGCTCTCGACCACCTCGATGCGCATTACGTACTTGGCCTGCTTGTAGCCGAGGTTGCGTTCGACCCGTAGGCGCAGCGGGGCGCCGTTCGCGATGGGAAGCGCCTTGCCGTTCATGTCGTAGGCGAGGATCGTCTGCGGGTGGAACGCGTCCACGAGGTCGATACTCTCATAGTACCGGACGGGCGTCCCGCCGCTGGCCGCGGTGTCCTCCGGCGCCTGCTGGCCGCCGGAATCCTTCCTACTCTCCCCTCCGCCCGACTGCTTAGTCATGGCCGGGTTGGTATTGCCGGCGGGGGGCGCCTCGTCGGTATCCTCACCGTCTCCGCCGCCTTCGAGCGCACTGCCCTGGTCCATGGTGTCCGCGCAATGAAACACCACGTAGCGCGCCTCGGGCTTCAGCTTGGCGCGGGACAGGAGGTCGGCGAGCGGCACGCCGGTCCATTTGCCGATGGCGCTCCAGCCCTCGACGCAATCGTGCCGGGTGACCTGGGTGCGGGCGGGAAGCGTGCGAAGCTCGGCCAGGGACAGCCGGAAGGGTACCTCCACGAGGCCGCCGACCTCAAGGTGGTACTTGGCGAACTTGCCCTTTGCCAGGGCCTTGTAGTCTTTGTCCGGCGGATCCTCGGTGCCGTTCGGCTTGAACCACGGCGAGATGTCGGACTCGGCGTATTCTGGCGCCAGCGTCCGGTCGGTCAGGAGCAGGCGTTGGACGAACAGGTTGGCGTCCTCGCCGGTCTTGAGCGTGCGCTGGAACCAGTCCGCGTTGCCTAGGCGGTCGCACCCGCCGAGCATGGCCGCCGCGGCCGTGGCGGACGCTCCCCTTAGGAGAGCACGTCGGCTCGGAAGGGAGTTCATGACCGGGGCTCCGCGGCGACGGCGACCGGCTCGACCTTGCGCTCGATCACGAACCAGCCGGTGAGCATACCGCGCATGTTGTTCCAGAACCCGGAGAGCAGGACGAGTGCGACGTGCACGACGACGAACAGGACCAGCAGCGCTGCTACGACGAAGTGGATCGTACGGGCAGACTGGCGCCCGTCGAACAGGGTCAGCAGGAACGGGAAGGCCGCGTTCATCGCCGGCGACATCGCGAGCCCGGCCAGCACCTGAACCGGCAGGAGCACGAACAACACGACGAGGTAGGTGAGCTTCTGGATGACGTTGTAGCGCTTGGCCTCGTCGCCCTGGGGGAAGCGCAGCGTCAGGTGCTCCCACACCGACGCGCCGAAGTGCCGGACTTGGTCGCGCGACGGGATCACCCGGAACCGAAGCTGTCCGCTGACCAACCCGTAGAAGAGGTAGGCGAGCCCGTTCAGGACGAAGGCCCAGGCGAAGAAGAAGTGCCAGCTACGACCGCCGGTGAGGTCCTGGTCGCTCGGCAGGGTCGTCCATGCCGGGAAGCCACGGTCGGCCGGCTCGCCGTTCGCACCGACCGAGGAGCCGAGCCAGCCGGTGGTGTCGAAGGTCGTTCCGAAGATCGTGGTGACGCCCTTGGGCGGGTCGTCCTCGGTGGAGGACATCGCCATCAGCGGCGTATCGAAGGTTGAGACGTTGCCCCAGTACAGAGCCGGATGGGCGTTGAAGATCTGCAGGCCGCTCATCAGCAGGACCAGCAGGCAGACCGCGTTGACCCAGTGCGTGACGCGGATGACGGCAGGGTGCCGGAACATCCAACGACGGCGCTCGACCTCGCCGGTCTCGGGCGCGGAACGGGTCAGGTAGGTGCTGGCCAAACGGTCTTCCTTGAAGTCATGGCCATCGGGGTGGAGGCCCCATGCCGGGGCCTCCGAAAGCGCATGGCGCTTGGGATCACATCCCGCGGTTCATCATCCGCTTCTTCATCATGCGGCGCTTCATCATGTTCTTCCGCATCATGCGCTTCTTCATCATCATCCGCTCGCCACGGTCCATGCGGACCTGGGTGACGCCGCTCTCGGACTGCATGCCGTTGACGGACATCGGGGCGGCCGTGGCCGAACCGGCGGCGAGGGCGATGCCGCCGAGAGCGGTCAAGGCGGTCAGCGCAAGAGTGAACTTCTTCATGTAGGATCTCCTGTGGAGGTGAACATCTTATCCAACCCACACTACAACAGCATGGTTGTATCGTTGTTCCTCACAAATAAAGAATTACTTTCCTATACTATGATAATTTAGCAATAGATATTCCGCGCTCAAATCAAGGCTTTTGGCCTGGGCGCGATCCTATCCTCGGCTATTGATACGGAGTCGGTCCCCGAGAAGTTTCAGCCCCCCGGCAGGAAGCCGCCTAGCTGGATCTCGACCTTGGACGAGTGGGCGACTTCGACCAGACGCCATCGAGGCCATTTGCATCAGGGCTCACGGCTGCACCGGAAGCAGCCCATCTCCCGCTTGCAGGCGAAGGCCCGCAGACGTGGCGCTGCTGCCGACATCACGGATCGACGAACGACCGCTTTCGGCGGATGGCGTAGGGTAGCTTGAACGGCAAGGTCGGGTCGTGAGCGGAAACGTTCGTTAGACCATCCTCTTACGGACGGTATCCGCATGACCGTATCGGGTGGACCGTGGCGGTGTTCATCGTCCTTCGAGCGGACTTTCTCGGTCGTCACCGTGGTCAAGGTGTCCGGATCAGATCCTTGATCCTCAAGGCCAGGGCGTCCATCGCAAAAGGCTTTGTCAGCACCTGCATGCTGGGGTCGAGGTGCCCATTGGTGATGACGCTGTTTTCCGCGTAACCCGTGATGAACAGCACCTTCAGGCCGGGACGCCGTTCACGGCCCGCGTCGGCCATCTGACGGCCGTTCATCCCGCCGGGCAGGCCCACATCCGTGACGAGCAGATCGATCCGCACGTCGGACTGGAGCACCTTCAGCCCCGCGGCGCTGTCTCCCGCCTCGATCGCGGTGTAGCCGAGATCCTCAAGCACCTCGGTGACCAGCATGCGCACCGACGGCTCGTCGTCGACGATCAGCACCGTCTCGCCCTGCTCGGCGCGCGAGGCCTCGTCGATCTTCTGCGCGAGATCGTCCTCGTCGGTCTCCCCGTAGTGACGCGGCAGGTACAGGCATATTGTCGAGCCCTCCCCGACCTCGGAGTAGATCCGAACCTGCCCGCCCGACTGCTTGGCGAAGCCGTAGACCATCGAGAGGCCGAGCCCCGTGCCCTGCCCGAGCGGCTTCGTCGTGAAGAACGGCTCGAACACCTTCGCGATGAGGCTCGGCGACATGCCGGTCCCGGTGTCGGTCACGCAAACGCTGAGGTACTGGCCCGGTGCCATGTCGTGCTGGCGTGCGCCGGTATCGTCGAGCCATTTGTTCGCCGTCTCGATCGTGATGCGCCCGCCTTCCGGCATCGCGTCGCGGGCGTTGATGCAGAGGTTCAGGAGCGCGTTCTCAAGCTGGCCCGGGTCGATCAGTGCGGGCCATATCCCTGCCGCTCCGACCACCTCCATGTGGATCTGGGGTCCCACAGTACGTCGGACGAGCTCCTCCATGCCGGTGATGAGCCGGTTGACGTTCGTGGGCTTCGGATCGAGCGTCTGCCGGCGCGAGAACGCAAGCAGGCGGTGGGTGAGCGCCGCGGCCCGCTTGGCCGCCCCCTGCGCCACCGTCATGTACCGATCGACATCCGTGAACCGTCCCTGGTCGATGCGCTTCTGCATCAGCTCCAGCGAGCCGGAAATCCCTGCGAGCAGGTTGTTGAAGTCGTGGGCCAAGCCGCCGGTCAGCTGGCCCACCGCCTCCATCTTTTGCGACTGACGCAGGGCCTCCTCGGTCGTAAGCAGGGCCTCGGCCTGCTCCTTCTCCGCCGTGATGTGTCGGCCGCTCGCGTAGATCAGGTCACCATCGGGCGCAGCCACCCACGAGATCCAGCGGAAGCCCCCGTCCTTGTGGCGGTAACGGTTCTCGATGACCGGCAGGCTCTGGACGCGGGCATGCTGGAGCGCACGGTCGGTCAAGCCTTCGTCGTCCGGGATGAGGAACTCGAACAGGGGTTTGCCGACCGCATCCTCGGATGTCCAACCGAGGATCGCGGTGAAGGCCGGATTGACGGCCTGGAAGACACCCTTGCCGTCGACGATGACCTGGATGTCCTGCGTGTTGCTCCAGAGCCGATCGCGTTCCTGCGTGCGCTTCTGGACCTGCTGTTCGAGCGTGTCGTTCAACCGACGGAGCGCTTCCTCCATGCCCTTGCGGTCGTTGATGTCGCTGAAGAAGATCGCGACGCGGTGGTCGGCCGGATCACCGATACGCAACGCCCGCACGTCGAACCAGCGCCCGAACACGTCCGCCTTGTTCTCGAAGTGCGCCGGTTCGCCCGTGAGCGCGACGCGCCCGTAGGTGTCGAACCAATGCCGCTCCAGGTCCGGGGCGAACTCGCTGACCCAAAGACCGGCGACCTTGGTGCCGGTCTGCCGTTCGAAGGCCGGATTGGCTTCCACGATGCGGTAGTCGACCGCTCGATCCGCATCGTCGAACTTCATCTCGACGATGCAGAATCCGACGTCGATGCTCTCGAACAGGGTGCGGTAGCGCGTCTCGCTCTCCCGGAGCTGCTTCGAGACCGAGCGCCGCGCGATCTCGACCTCGGTGCGGTCCATCACCCGACGGGCGAAGGCCAACTCCTCGGCGGACCACTCCTGGGCACGGTCGCGGTGGAGGCAGAACACGACCTTGAGATGGCCGCCCTCCATCAGCGGCAGGTTGGCCAGGGACCCGATGTCGAGTCCTCGGAAGCTATCGACCTGGCCGGCGGTGCGGGGGTCCTCGGCGACGTCCGCGACCACGACATCCTCGCCGCGCCGCAGCGCTTCGCTGAAGGTGCCGTAGTCGGCGAAGCTGTGGGATCCGGCCGCGCTGCGTTGGCCGGTCGCGAGCCAGTCCCGTGCGATGACGATGTGCTCGCCCGGCTCGTCCACGTCGCCGTAGGCTGCGCGCGAGAGGCTGAGCGCGTGGCCGACCGTCTCGGCCGCCGCGAGGGCCATCGCCTGCGGCGAGTCCAGCGTGCGCAGCCTCTCGGACAGCTCGATCAGCATGCCCTCCATGCGGCGCCGCTCGATGTCGATCAGCACGCCCGGGAAGGTCAGCCCCGTGCCGTCCGGGGCAAGATCGACACGTCCGTTCGCCTCGATCCAGTAGTAGCGTCCGTCGGCTCGGCGCACCCGGTACTGGTGGGCGTAGGCGCCGCCGCGTGCGATCACCTCCTCGATGGCGGCGGCCAAACCCGCCTGGTCATCGGGATGCACCGTCGCCACGATCTGGGCGAGGGGGATGCCCGTACGTCCAAGGGCGGGGTCGAGACCGAAGGACCGGGCGAAGCCCTCGTCGACGGTGAAGCGGTCGGAGGGCAGGTCCCAATGCCAGGTGCCGATGATGGCGCCGGCCGCGAGCGCGAGTTGCACGCGCTCGACGTTCTCCCGAGCCAGCGCCTCGCTCTCGCGCAGGGCGTCCTGTGCCTGTCGACGCTCGGTGATGTCGGCGATGAGCATCGCCACGCGGTCATCGCCGGCCGGGAAGAGATGGGCGTCGTACCAGCGCCCGAGCGGCACCGCCTCGCCCTCGAACCGCATCGGCAGCTTCGTCCTGACGACCTGCCCGTAGGCGTCGTGCCAGTGCTGCTCGATGCCTGGTGCGATCTCGTTGGCCCAGCGCCCTACGGCGTCCGTCAGGCCGGTGTGCTTCGCGAAGGCGGGGTTCGCCGACAGCACGCGATGGTCGACGGCACGTCCGTCCCCATCGAACCTCACCTCGCAGATGCAGAAGCCGGCGTCGATGTTCTCGAACAGGGTCCGATAACGCACCTCGCTCTCGCGCAGGGCCTTCTCGCCGTCGAGCCGCTCGTAGACCGCCGACATAAGGCGGGCGAGCGTCTCGAAGAAGGTGAGCGCGTCGGCGTCGAACGAGGGCACCTGGGTCGACGCGAAGGAGATCACGCCGCGCAGGCCGCCGCGGCTCGTGATCGGGAAGCCGGCGTAGGCGTTCAACCCGATGCCGCGGGCGGTCTGGTAGGCGGGCTCCTCGCTGTTCTGCACATCGGTTAGCAACAGCGGCCGACCCCGCTCGGCGACGATGCCGCAGAGCGGTGCGCCGTAGGGCATCCGATGGAGGAAAGCCTGCACCTCATCGGTCGCGTTGAGCGAGTGGGTGAGGCGCAGGTGCCGGCCGTCCTGCCAGATGTCGTAGATGTAGCTGCGGTCGAACCCGAGGGTGCCCGCACTCGCGGACAGGATGGGATCGAGGACGGCGGCGGGATCGGCGGCGGTCAGCAGGGCCTGCGAGGCCTTGGCCAGGACCTCGATGCGCCGGGCCTGCCGCAGCTCGGCCCGCTGCCGTTCCAGGACCTGGTCACGGCCTTCGACGGCGCGGCGCATCTCCAGCAGGTTCGCCACCTGGCGTCCGAGCGCCCTGAGGTCGTCGGCCTGCTCCAGGGTCAGTCCATCCGGCCGAGGCACGGTGTCGATGACGCACAACGAGCCCAGCACGTGTCCTTCGAGGGTGCGGAGGGGCGCGCCCGCATAGAAGCGGATGTGCGGCTCGCCCGTGACCAGTGGGTTGACCATGGTCCGCGGATCGGCGGTCAGGTCCGGGATGACGAGAAGGTCGGGCTCGACGAGGGCGAACTTGCAGACCGAACTGTCGAGGTCGGTCTCGCAATGGGGGAAGCCGACGTTGGCCTTGAACCACTGCCGGTCGATCGCCACCAGGCTGACGAGGGCGACCGGCGTGGCGCAGAGGCGGGTCGCGAGACGCACGACATCGTCGAAACCTTGCTCTGGCAGGGTGTCGAGGATGTCGTGCGCGGCAAGCGCGGCGAGGCGGGCGGTGTCGGTCACCGCGTTCGGGTTGGTTGCCATCTCGCGTCAGGCCTGCTTCTGCCCGGCCTTCGGTCCCACTACCTCGGGGCGGGGCACGAGGATGGTGCCCTCGCGGTCGATCATTTGCCGTAGGGCCGAGCGCACGACCTCGCTGGCGCTGGCGTAGCGCCCCGAGGCGACCTGTGCCCGAAGGTAGGTCTCCAACTCCGAAGTCAGTGATACGCAACGCGTGGGTGTGCTGGACATGCCGCGATGTGGCATGGCCGCCAGAGGCTATCAACCCTTGTTAAATGCGGCAGGCGACACGTTTCCGTTACGGCGTCCCCCCTGCTGCGGACGGGCTGGTGGACCGAGCAGGGTCGATCCCGGACGGTCAAGAGTACCGGCCAAACACGATGTCAGGTCAGCGGCAAGCCCCAGATATCCCGCAGGCCGAACAACAGCCATGCCCGGCGGTTTTCGTATGCGCGTTCGGCCTCCAGCCGGTGTGCCGCGGATCGTGCGCGTCCGACATCCGCAGCGTACCGCGGGAGCGTGATGTCGAGGCGGGACAGACGCCGGTGCAGGATCACGGTTCGACCGGCTGGAAGCGCCTGGAGCCGTCCGAGCGCAGCGCCTGGATCGCGGCCGTCACGTCCGCCACCGCCACGGTCAGGTCGGCTAGGATTTCCACCAGGTCGTCGAAGCTCGACCCCTCCGTCTCGGCTTCCGGTGGCGCCAGCGCCGCCAAGATGGCCCTCAGCACGTGGTCCTGCCGGTCGAGGCGTCGTACGATCTCGGCTTCCATGTCGTGCTTCCTTAGGTTCGAATCCGGCCAGGCGTGCGCGCACGACGGCCGCCGGGATACGGGTCCCTTCGAGACGCCGTGCAGCCGCTCCCAGAAGCCGTGTAGCGAGATGGGCCGTGCCGGCTGCATCGACTATGACGGCGCCGACCCGCCCCTCTCGCAGGTCGAGCCCCGAGGCGTTCAGGGCGGCCACGAACGAGGCGGCATCATCGCTTGCCCGCCAGGCCACCAGGGCCGCCCGCCGCAGGTCGTCGAGGCTGATCCCGGTACGATCCTGGATCAGGCGCTCCTGCGGCGTCAGCGGGGCGATCGGCCTCTCCGACGCCGTCGTGCCCGAGGCTTCCAGCCAAGCCGCGACGTCGGCACGGCCCTCGGCCCGCAAACGGCTCAGGACTGATCTGGCATGCTTCGACGCGACCGGGGATAGCCCAAATTCGTGCTCGACGATGCGGCTGCACTTCTCCCGGCGGGCGAAATCCCAGGCCAGGTCGACGACCTTCCCGGACGGCTTAACGAGGCCGTAGACGCGGTGCTCGTGGAGCCTGCCCGACTTGAGGTGCTCGACGCCGCAATACGCTTGCCCGGCCAGGTCGAATTCATTTTCGAACAACGCCCACCACCTCGCCCGGGCCGAAGGGTTGTCGGAGATCCCCGGATCGGGATCGATGTGGACGTGATAGATCGGTCTGTCGGTGCGGCCGCCAAGCGACCCCGCCACCAACTCCTGGATCTGCCCGGCCAGTGTCGCGCTCCCGAGCCCACGGGCCGGGATGACCGACACTTCGTCGTTCTCTGCGTTCAGCAGGTGTTTGGCCAAGGCATTGCCAAGGCCCTGCCCGCGCGTCGCCCCCGAGATCATCGAGCGGCTCGCCTGATGACGAGGGGGATCAATATCTCCCGCACGGTCGTCAAACTCTGCCGCGCGGCGGCGACGTCCGCCATTGATAGGGCCGCGTTGACGGCGGCGAGTTCGCGGACGGCGGCCGAGATCGCGGCGGCATCCTCGTCCGGGCGACGAACGGGCCTGCCGCTTCGGGCGTCGACCGCCGAGATCATCGCAACGCGTTCCAGCAGCACCCGCCTCACCCACGATCCCGCGGTGATGCCCTCGCGACGCGCGTGTTCGGCGATCGCGCTACCGAGCTCGCCGGACATCCGCGTCACGAAACGCAGAGGCAGGCCGGGTGGCCGCCTGGCCGGTCGCTGCCCGCCTTCGAGCCTCCCGGGGGCGGTTGCGACGGGCCGACTTTCGGAGGGCGGAACAGGTCTCTGGGAAGGGAAAAGTCTGGGGGAAGTCATCGTCTCGTCCAACGTGTTGCATTCGTCCCCGATCGGGGACTTCAGGCCGGGCGACCAGGAAAGGGGGGGCGATGGACGGCATCGTCCGGGACCGCAGCAGTGCCGGTCTCACCCTCGCCGGTACGGCCGCGCCTGCGCCGAATCCGCTCAAGGGCCGCTGCATCGCGTGCCTGGAGGGCGGCGCGGATCTCGTCCGGGACAGCGAGTGGCTGGGGCATCGGCCAGCCATAGACGCGGGCCTGCTCGACGCGCTCGTCGAGCACCGCCATCGCCCTGGTCCATGTCTCGATGCCCTCGATCATCGAGCGTGTGGCCAGGGCCCGCTCAACACGTTCATCGATCAAGGGCCGGGCCCGCCACGGTGATCCCCGCGTCAGACGCAGCGCGTACTGCCAGGCCCAGATCTCGGGGCCCATCGGCTCGCTGATACGCGCGAGGATTGAGAGCGGCAGTCGGTCGAAGGTCATGTTTTCGACGAAGCGCGCGTAGTCACGGGTGGCCGTCGCCAACGACAACATGCTGCTCGATCGGCCGGGCGCAGGCCCGGTCCGCGGTGGGACCGCTGTCGGCGTCTGGCCGCCCCCTGCGGTCGGATCCGGATGCGGACGTCCGGCTTGAGGAAGCCTCTCGGACGGGCGTGACATCGCGATGCTCCAAATCGGCCGGGCGAATCCAGCTTGGCGTTAATGAGAGCACGTTCACGATTTGTTCCAAGTGGGATGCCAACTATAATTTTGGGTTCCACCTATCGGATGGGCCGATAGCGAAGGTGGAACGTGCTGCCGGGGCGTTCGCACGCCGAATGTGAACGGCCGCGAGCGCCACGCGCGGCTATCCGCCAACGGTCCCGATCCGTTCGGCGAAACCGACCGATTCGCGCCCGATTGCGGTCAGATCCCGGTCTGCCGTGCGGAAGGTGGGATTACCTCCATGGCCAGTCCGGATACTCGGATCCCGTCGGATTTTGAGGCATCGGGATGACCAGGAACACTGGACCTCCACGCAAGGAGGTGCACCGATGCTCAACGCGATCGCCCGTTATTTCGGATGGAATAATGCCCCGCCCGTCCCGTCGCCCGTGAAGGTGAAGGCAATCCAACCTGGGACGACGAGAGCCACGGTCCCGGCGGGACCGATCCCGACCGGCAATTCGCCCGATACCGCCGGTCCCGCGCATGACAAGTCGAAGGTCGAGGGAAGCGGAGAAGACGTTAAGCCAGCCATGGAGGGCATCCTTTCGGATACCCTCCAGAGGACGCCGCCTGCGGCGGCATCCCCAGGGCTCCCGCCCGTGGACCCGAGAAACGAAACGGGAGCCGAGGGGGAGATGGATCTTCCTAGGCTTGGGGATCTCGACGGAACCCAGGAAAATCCTGCAGCGGTCGTCGAAGATTTCGACGACGCAGCGGCGTCCACGCTGACGGTGACGTCAGCACCCGAATGCACCCCATCGCGAAAGCGGGTGAAGAATCGGGCCGCAAGCGCGGAGGAGCCGCCAAGGGCAAAGCGACGCCCGACTGGAAAGCGACGCACCACTGTCGATCCCGCAACTAACTAGCGGAGCGACGCTGAAGATGCCGGATGCCGCCCGCTGTAAGCATGTCGCCCACGTGAACCTGACCAAGGTTCGCGCGGGCCGATCATTGCCGCCGTCCAGGGATTGCGACTATCAGCACGCAGGCGGCTCAAACGTCCCCTTGGTGAGAACGGCACGGATGGCGCGGAAGCCCCAGATCCCGAAAGGAAGCAAGGGCGCACCGGCCCCGCGGACAGGCCCAAGACGGCGCCTGGACGACGCTGCGATCGGACGTGTCTGCGAGGTCATCCGGTCCTGGTCCTTACAACCGATGACATGGGAAGCCTTGACGGAGGACATCGCGCGCAGGGAGCGAGGGGGCTGGACGCGCCAGTCGCTTGCCGGCAACGCTAGGATCTCGGAAGCCTACGACAAACGGAAGCGCGAGCTGGGTTCGGGTAAGGCGAAGGTGCCCCGGGACCCGGCCATCGTCATTTTGAAACGGGATATTCAGGAGCGGGATGTAGAGATCGCCCGGCTCAAGGATCTTCTCAGCGCCTACGAGGAGCGTTTCCTCGTCATGCTGCGGAATGCCGCCGTCCGCGGCCTGAAGCCCGAGGAGCTGGAGAAGGCCCTGCCGCCGATTGACCGCAAGAGCATCTGAGAGCCAAATCGAGCGATGGAGGACATACTCTCAGGTGCCGCAGCCGGCGCGGAAAATGTCAGACGTCTGAAGGCCTACCTCGATGGTTTGGCAGCCCAGCAGATGAGCCTCCCCGTAAGGCAGGGGCGTGTGAACGTCAGTGCGGTTGCGCTGTCCTGCGGCTTCGATCGGCAGGTGCTCTACAAGAATTCGGTCGCCAAGGAGATGCTCGCGCAGGCCGAAGCCGAGCTCGGCTTGGACCGTGAGGTCGCCGAAGCCGAGGATGATAAGCCTCCGGTTCGCCCCACCGACCAGCGCGACCGCCGCATTCACAAGCTGGAGCAGGAAAACGCTTCCCTACGGGCGGAAGTCGTTGGCTTACGCGAACGCCTTCGCCGCGTTCGTCACGTCGAGGAACACATGGCGGACACGGGCCGATGGGTCTCGTCACTTCCCCGGTCGCTCGGAGAGAGTGAAGAGTGATCGTCCCTGGGAGCCAATCCGTGGATGGCACCCCCACGGATCCAGCGAATGTGAGGGAGACCTCTCGTGAGCCGGCAATCCCGCTTGCCCCTTCGCCACCGCCGGCATCGGATAGGAAGAGGTTTGCGGGTCCCGAGACAGCGGACGCAACGCTCATCCGGCATCTTGCCGAGACGGCCGCGTTCGAGGGAATCGGCTATGCCAAGGCTGCGCGTTTGGTGGATGCGTTCGGCAAGAACCTTCCGCGCCTGCTGGCCCAAGGGGATCCGACCCCCTTCATCCCGGTCGTCGGTGATCGAGCTGCCTCAACGCTCGTCGCCGCCTGGCTTGAGGACCTGGCTAGGAACGACATCGTCGTCTGGCTCGTCGAGAACCGGCTCGACGTGCGCCTTGCCGGCAGGATCGTACGGCTCTGGGGGGCAGAGGGTGCCACGCGGATCCGGGAGCACCCCTACGCGCTGATGGCGCTGGCCCCATGGCCGTTGGTCGACGCTACGGCCAGGCGTCTTGGGGTTCCGGAGGATGCGCCGGCTCGTCTTGTGGCGGCGGTCGAGGCCGTCCTCTACGCCCGGCTTCAGGACCAGCACACATGGATTTCGCAGGATGACCTGCTGGGCGCGCTGGAAGGCATCCTTGGCTTCCCGCCGGAAGCCGCTGAGCGGGCGCTGGCACTCGCATCCGCGGCAGGTGCTGCGGTAGCTCTCTCCGACGGTTGGCAGCCGGCCGGCGCCATGATGATGGAGCGCTACGTCATGGCGCGAATCCTGTCGATGGCGTCCGGTCCCCCGATCGGCGACCTGGTTGCCCGTGATGTCGGCGACGAAGAGTTGGAGGGATGGCTCGACCGCACGCGCCTTGCCGCCGGCGTGGAGCTCAACGACGAACAGCGCGCGGCCGTGCAGCTCGCCGTGCAGGGGCGTGTTGGTTTGGTTCTAGGCGGAGCAGGGGTCGGCAAGACGACGGTCCTCAAAATGGTCTGCGAGGCATGCGAATCCTTCGGCCGGGTCGTCCATCTAATGGCCCTGGCCGGTCGTGCCGCGGTGCGGATGCGAGAGGCTACCGGACGTCCATCCTCCACGATCGCCGCCTTCCTCAAGGCTTGCGAGGCAGGCAAGGTGGCCCTCGGTCCCGAGAGCCTCGTCGTGATCGACGAAAGCTCGATGGTCGACCTACCGACGCTCTACCGCCTTTTGCGCCACCTACCGGAGGAGTGCCGGCTACTGCTCGTGGGCGACGAGGCACAGCTTGGCCCGATTGGGTTCGGCCTCACGTTGCACGCTTTCGCGACCATGGAGGAGGTGCCCAAGGTCCGCCTGACGCGGATCTACCGGCAGGCTGAGAGTTCCGGCATCCCCGTCGTAGCCGCGGCCGTACGCGAGGGGCATCTTCCGCGCTTGCCGTCTGAGATCGGTCGAGGGCATGGCGTCGTCCTCGTGGCCACCTCACGTGAGCCGACATGCGACGATGTCGTATGCGCCGTGGCGGCCCTGGGCGGTTTTAGGGACGACCTGCGTATCCTCTCGCCGGTGAAAGCAGGCTCGGCGGGCACGGTCTCGCTGAACGAGGAGTTCCATCGTCAGCTATCCCGCGGCCAGCCGCGCCTCCGGGATCATGCTTTCGCCCTTGGCGAGCCCGTGATTTTCGGGCGAAACGATTACAAACGGGACCTCCGCAACGGCAGCCTGGGCGAAGTCGTGGGAGTCGATGACGGGATCCTCACGGTCGATTTCGACGGCGAACGTCACACGTTCACAGGTGCTGCCCTCGATGACGTTGCCCTCGCGTACGCGATCACCGTTCACAAGGCGCAGGGCTCGCAGTTTCGCACGGCGGTCGTGCCTGTATGCTCGTCACGTATTCTTGACCGCTCGCTGGTCTATACCGCGCTCACGAGGGCTGCGGAGCGCGTCGTGCTGATCGGGCGCAAGACCATCCTCTCGCAAGCGGTGCTGCAGTCGGCTGCCGCCGACCGTCGCGAGACCGGTTTCAATCGGGGCGTCTGACGCATCGTAGCCCGAGACCTTGATGGGCTGGCTCCGAACGCCTACCTCAAACATGAACCTTTGGATTGGCGTTCGCGTCCGATGTGCCATCGATCGAAAAATCTGACTGTAGACGACGTTCGCGCCTGCGACAGGCCGTCGATTGTCCAGGCTGCCCAAGGCACTAACACACACAGTGGCGTTTTGAACCGCACAGAACCGTTCTAGGGGCGGCGCCAGGGCCGATGACCGAGCGGGACTCCAAGTCCCGACGGTCATCGGCACGGCTCCGGGATCAAATCGCCGCCTCGTTCGTCTCCTGTAAAGGCCAAGCTCGCCGCGACCTTCCGCGCGCAGGGCTGCGGCCCGGCAGGCAGGGGTTCCCGTGAGCATCGGACTGATCGCGCTTCTGGATGACGTCGCGGGACTCGCCAAGGTGGCGGCGGCCTCCCTCGACGATGTCGCGGCCCAGGCAGGCCGCGCCGGTGTGAAGGCGGCCGGCGTCGTCATCGACGATGCCGCCGTGACGCCCCGCTACGTGGTGGGCTTCGCCGCCGAGCGCGAATTGCCCATCGTCGGCCGCATCGCCCTGGGGTCCCTGCGCAACAAGCTGCTGTTCCTGCTGCCCGCCGCCCTGGCGCTCGGCGCCTTCGCGCCCTGGGCGATCACGCCCCTGCTGATGCTCGGCGGCGCCTATCTCTCCTACGAGGGCACCGAGAAGGTCTACGAGGCCCTGTTCCCGCATAAGGCCCATGCCCACGAGGCGAAGCGCGACGAGGCCGCCGGCGACGCCCGGGCCCTGGAGGACCGGAAGGTCTCGAGCGCGATCAAGACGGACTTCATCCTCTCGGCCGAGATCATGGCGATCACCCTCGCGGCCCTGCCCGAGGGCTCCCTCTGGATGAAGGCGACGGTCCTGGCCGTCGTCGCAGTGGGGATCACGATCACGGTCTATGGCGGCGTCGCCCTGATCGTGAAGGCGGACGATGCCGGGGTCGCGATGGCCGCCAACGGGTCGCGCTCGGCCTTCGGCAGCCTCGTGCGCGGTGTCGGCCGCGCCCTGGTCAAGGGCATGCCGGGCTTTCTCAAGATCCTGGCCATCGTCGGCACCGCGGCGATGATCTGGGTCGGCGGCGGCATCCTGGTGCACGGCCTCGAGGGCTACGGCCTGCCCCAGATCGGCCACGCCATCCACGCCGCGGCGGCCGGGGCGGCGGGCGTCGCAGGTCCTCTCGCCGGAACGGTCGAATGGCTCGTCACCGCGGCGGGCTCCGGCCTCGTCGGTCTCGTGATCGGCGCAGCCCTGATCCCGGTGACGAGCTTCGTCCTGGCGCCGGCCTGGAACAGCCTGGCCCGGCTGCGGACCAGGGCCGTCTAAGTCAGCCCGCCCGAGGTCTCGGGAGCGCCGCGCAGGTGGGCGATGTGCCGGACGGCGAGTTCGTAGCCGTGTGTGCCGAAGCCCGCCATCACGGCGGTCGCGGCGAGCGAGACGTAGGAATGTTGGCGGAAGGCCTCGCGCCGATGCACGTTCGAGATGTGGCACTCGATGATCGGCACCTCGCAGGCGTTCAGGGCATCGAGGATGGCGATCGAGGTGTGCGTGTAGGCGCCCGGATTGATCACGATCCCGGCCGAGCCCACCCGATAGGCCTGGATCCAGTCGATGAGCTGGTGCTCGGCATTGCTCTGGTGAAAGGCGACGGCGAGACCGAAGTCCGCGGCCAGGGTCCGGCACCGGGCCTCCACGTCCGCCAGCGTCGCGTGCCCGTAGATGTGGGGCTCGCGCTGGCCGAGCAGATTGAGGTTCGGGCCGTTCAGGATCAGGATCGTGTCGTTCATGGGCGCCAGTCTTAAGGCGGGTGGGCGGGCCCGGAAAGGGTCCTGTCGCGCCTAGGGCGCCGCGCTTGCGGTCGCGGCCAATGCGGGCCATGCCGGGCGGGGAGGGGTGTCCGCCGCCATATCCGCATAGGAGGAAGTCTCATGAACGAGCCCGTCGTCATCGCCGTCGCGATCACCGGCTCGGTGCCCCGCAAATCCGACAATCCGGCGCTGCCGGTCACGGTGGCCGAGCAGATCGCCTCGACGCAGGCCGCCTACGAGGCCGGGGCCACCCTCGCCCATATCCACGTGCGCAACGACGACGAGACCCCGTCCTCGGACCCCGATCGCTTTGCCGCCGTCCAGGCGGGCTTGCGCCGGCACTGCCCCGGCATGGTGGTTCAGTTCTCCACCGGCGGACGCGGGCGCGACCCCGCGAGCCGAGGCCTGTCCCTGCAGCATCGTCCCGACATGGCCTCACTGTCCACGGGGTCGGTGAACTTCCCGACCATCGTCTACGAGAACCACGCAACCCTGGTGACGGACCTTGCGGGTCAGATGAAGCAGTTCGGCGTGCGCCCCGAGATCGAGATCTTCGACCTGTCGCATCTCCACGGCGCCCTGCGCCTCGTGGAGGCCGGGCTGATCGATGACCGGGCCCACGTGCAGTTCGTCATGGGGGTGAAGAACGCCATGCCGGCGGACCCGCACCTCCTCGACCTGATGCTCGGCGAGATGCGCCGCATCCTGCCCCGGGCGACCTGGACGGCGGCCGGGATCGGGCGGCACCAGGCGGAGGTGATGGACTGGGCACTCGCCCGGGGCGCGCAGGCGGTACGAACCGGCCTCGAGGACAACATCCGGATCACCCGGGAACGCCTCGCCAGCGGAAATGCCGAACTCGTCGCCCTGGCGGCGGAGACGGTGCGGCGGCACGGCCGCGGCATCGCCACGCCGGCGGAAGCCCGTGCGATCCTGGGCCTGGCGCAGGCCTAGAACGCCGAGAGGCCCGTCGCGTGTGTTGTGCGACGGGCCTCTTGGCGTTTGGGTTTGGTTGCGGGGACAGGATTTGAACCTGTGACCTTCAGGTNCCTAGAACGCCGAGAGGCCCGTCGCGTGTGTTGTGCGACGGGCCTCTTGGCGTTTGGGTTTGGTTGCGGGGACAGGATTTGAACCTGTGACCTTCAGGTTATGAGCCTGACGAGCTACCGGGCTGCTCCACCCCGCGCCACCTTGGATCGTTTGGAGGGAATGGCTCGGTGTGAGCGTCACTTGTTCTGTGCAGGTCTGGCGGCGACCGACTCTCCCGTGTCTTGAGACACAGTACCATGGGCGCTGGTGCGT
>NZ_LMNU01000005.1:0-115307 GCF_001423085.1 Methylobacterium sp. Leaf125
TCTGCTTCATCTTCGCTCCTCAGGGGCTACGATGAACCAGCCATCCTCCGTTCGGGAAGACCCTCATTCTGTCCCACAGGTGCTGACGTCGGACAGCGCTGCTCTCCGGAGCCGGGGCCGGGTTCGGCCGGCGCCTGCTTCGCGCAAGTGCCTGAGGATGGTCCCGATCGCTCCTGTCCGGCGCAGTCTGCTCGCCTGCCTCGCGCCGCTCTTCCTTCTCGGAGCTTTCCCGGCGCAGGCGGCATCCACCGCGTGGATCGGCGACGACCGAGCGGCGGTGCGGCTCGTAACGGCCACGGACGCCGCGGACAACGGATCGCCCGTCGAAGCGGGCCTCGAGTTTCGGTTCGGTGAGGGCTGGCACGGGGCGTGGCGCAGCCCGGGCGATGCCGGCTTGGCCCCGACCTTCGACTGGAGCGGATCGGACGGGCTCGTGCTCGAATCCATCGCCTGGCCCGCACCGCGACGCCTCACCGTCGGCGACCTCCAGACGTTCGTGTACGAATCCGGCGTCGTCCTGCCCCTTCGCTTCACACGGCGTGGCGACGGGGCCGCGCATCTGCGCCTGCGCCTCGTGCACGCGGTCTGCGGTGAGGTCTGCGTGCCCTATCGCGCGACCCTCGAACTCGCGCTGCCGGCGGGACCGGATCGCCCCTCGGCGGAGGCGGGACTGATCGATGCCGCCCGCGCGCGCGTTCCCGGGCCGCCCGAGGCTGCGGGCTTCGCCCTCGTCGGGCAGGCCCGGGAGGGACCGCCGAACGACCGGCGCCTGGTCCTGCGGGTGACCAGCGAACGCCGAGCCTTCGTCGCGCCGGATCTGTTCGTCGAGGGTCTGACGGGCGTCGTGACCGCCCCTCCGGAAATCGCCCTGGCCGACGGTGGCCGTGCGGCCCGGCTCGCCCTGAGCCTGCCCCCGGACGCCGCGGATAGCGCGCTGCGCATCACCCTGGTCGATGGCCTGCGCAGCGCCGAAGTCACGCTCCCGGCCACGGCCGGCACCGGCTGGGGTGCGTGGCTCGCCATCCTGGCGACGGCCCTGCTCGGCGGTCTCGTCCTCAATGCGATGCCCTGCGTCCTGCCGGTCCTGTCCCTGAAGGCCTTCGCGTTGACGCGGGCAGCCGGAGCGCAGCGGGGGAGCGTCCGGGCCGAACTGCTCGCGACGGCGGCGGGCATCCTCGCGTCCTTCCTCGCCATCGCCCTGGCTCTGATCGCCGTGAAGGCCTCGGGGGCCAGCGTCGGCTGGGGCATCCAGTTCCAGGCACCGTGGTTTCTCGCCGGCATGGCCCTGCTCACGGCGCTGTTCGCCGCGAGCCTGTTCTCGTGGGTGACCCTCGGACTGCCCCGCCCGCTGGCCGCCCTCGGATCCCTGCGCGGGTCCGGGCACCTGTCGGAGGCCTTCCTCACCGGCGCCTTCGCCACCCTGCTGGCCACGCCCTGCTCGGCACCGTTCGTCGGAAGCGCGGTGGGCTTCGCGCTGACCCGGGGACGTTTCGAGATCCTGACGGTCTTCGCGGCGCTCGGCCTCGGAATGGCGCTCCCCTTCGTGCTTCTTGCGCTGAGACCGGGATGGACGCGCCTGCTGCCGCGACCCGGCCCCTGGATGATCCGGCTTCGAAGCGGGTTCGGCCTTCTTCTCCTCGGAACGACCGTATGGCTCCTGATGGTCTTCGCCGAGGTGGCCGGCATCCCTCGGGCGATGGGGTTGGCGGGCATCCTGGCCCTTCTGCTCGGCTGGCTCGCCCTGAGCCGACGGCAGCGCGTTCCCGATCGTCGCCGAAGCCTGGTCACCGCGGCCCTCGTCCTCGCGCTCGTCTCGGTGACGGTGTGGCCGCGCAGCTCTGGAATGACCCCGGTGGCTCAGGTGGAGGACGGCCCCTGGCGCGCCTTCGCCCCCGAGGCGATCCCCGCCCTGGTGGCGGAGGGCAAGGTCGTCGTCGTCGACGTGACGGCGTCCTGGTGCCTGACCTGCCGGATCAACGACGTCACCACCCTCGATCGCGCGGAGACCCTTGCGCGCCTGTCGGCGCCCGATGCGGTCGCGATGCGGGCGGACTGGACCCAGGCAGACCCGGCCATCCTCGCCTTCCTGCGCCGCTTCGGACGCTTCGGGATCCCGCTTGTGGCCGTCTACGGGCCCGGCCTGCCGCGCGGCGAGGCCCTGCCGGAACTTCTGGCGCCGGCAACGCTACGGGCCGCCATCGAGCGAGCGGAGCGCGAGAGCCCAGACAAGATCACGACGGATTTTTCGCCCTGACCTGTAACCGTCGTCGGCACCCCTTCGAAAGACAATCCAGTACCGCCAAGATCTTCGGTACACCCTAGAAGGATCGCCTCACATGAGCACTCTCTTCCGCGTCGCCGCCGCTCTCGTCCTCGCCACCGCCGTCTCCGGTGCTCCGGCATATGCCGTCGATTCCATGGCCAAGGACGGGATGGCCAAGGACAGCATGTCGAAAGACTCCATGGC
Organism: Methylobacterium sp. Leaf125; assembly: GCF_001423085.1. Taxonomy (GTDB): domain Bacteria; phylum Pseudomonadota; class Alphaproteobacteria; order Rhizobiales; family Beijerinckiaceae; genus Methylobacterium. The sequence goes on from NZ_LMNU01000005.1 coordinate 2,468, forward strand.
CAAGGACGGAATGAAGAAGGACGGGATGAGCAAGGATTCCATGGCCAAGGATTCCATGGCCAAGGACGGCATGGCCAAGGATTCGATGGGTAAGGACGGCATGGCCAAGGACTCGATGAAGAAGTAAGTTCGGCCTCATGCGGACGGTGCGGGTCGGCCATTCGGGCCGCCCGTTCCTCATGCCGGGTTCTTCCCGGCTCTCCCCGCAGCGTCCGGAATCCCCGATCCCATGCCCGTTCGATCAGCGGCCTTGTCCGGCGAGGCAGCCCTGTCCGCCGCGATGCAGGCGGCGCAGGTCGGCGATGCCGCCGCTTACCGGGCACTCCTGCGCGATTGCCTGCCGGTGATCTCCGCGATGGCACGGGCCAAGGGGGTTCAGGGAGCGGCGCTCGACGACGTGGTGCAGGACACCCTGCTCACCCTTCATCGCGCGCGGGCGACCTACGATCCGGCCCGGCCGTTCCTGCCGTGGTTGCGCGCCATCACGCAGCGGCGGGCCATCGACGCGTTGCGCCGCAAGGGGCGTCGTCCGCAGGAAGTCCACGAGCCGCTCGCCTATGAGGCGCGTGCCGACGACGGCCCTGGGCCGGGTGACGACCTGGCGCGTCGCGAGCGTGCAGCGATCCTCGCTGCGGCCGTCGCGCATCTCCCCGAAGGACAGCGAGAGGCGATCGAGCACATCGCCCTGCGCGAATTGTCCCTCAACGAGACCTCGACGCTCACCGGGCGGACCAAGGGGGCGCTCAAAGTCAACTTCCACCGTGGTCTCAAGGCCCTCCGCGTATCGCTCTCATCCCGCAAGGAAGACACGGATGTCTGATCCGGTCACCCAAGACCCGGTCACCCAAGACCCGGCCAGCCGAGACCTTTCCACCCACGATCTCGTCGAGGATCTGGCCCGGTCGCTGACGCCGGTCCGCCGGCTCTCGGGCCCGGGGCGCCGGACCCTGGTCTGGTCCGGCGCGGTGCTCACGGTGGGCCTCCTCCTCGTGCCGATGTCCGACGTCTCGGGATTGCGGGCGCGTCTCGGTGTGCCGGACCTGCACTGGGCGGCCCTCGGGGCGATCCTCACGGCCATCGCGGCTGCGCTGGCGGCCTTCCAGAGCAGCGTGCCCGGCCGAAGCGCGGCCTGGTCATGGCTGCCGCTCCCCCCGCTCGTCCTCTGGCTCGGCGCCAGTGGCCTCGGCTGCCTTCGTGGTTGGCTCGCGCCGGCCGCCAACCTCGCCGAGCCGGAGGAGATGCGGGGCTGCTTCGTGTTCCTGATGGGAGTCTCGCTGCCGCTGTCCGTCCTGCTGGTGCTGATGCTGCGGCGGGCCTGCCCGCTTCGCCCCAATCTCACGGCGGCCCTCGGGGGACTTGCCGCAGCCGCGGCGGCGGCGGCCTTGCTGGTGCCGTTCCATCCGCACGACGCCACCGCGACGGACCTGCTGGTCCACCTCGTCGCCGTCCTCATCGTCGTCGGCCTGAACAGTCTTTTCGGCGGCCGCCTCCTCGACAGAAATGCCGGACCGCGAGGCCGGCCTGTAACCGGCTCGATCCGCAAGGCGAATGACTGACCAGAGCCTCCGGCAAGGAGCCCGGTATCAAGGAACTCGGCACCATGGACCGCAGACAGATCCTCACCGCCGGCGTCTCGGCACTCGGCATCCTGACATTCCTTCGCGCCGCCGGAGGGTCCCTGGTCGGCGGCCCCGCCGTGGCCGAAACCTTCGCCGTCGCGAAGAGCGAGGCCGCTTGGCGGGCGCAGCTCGGGTCCGACGGCTACGCGGTCCTGCGCCGGCACGGCACCGAGCGCGCCGGCTCGAGCCCACTCAACGCCGAGAAGCGCGCCGGTCGTTTCGCCTGCGCCGGGTGCGACCAGCCGCTATTTGCCTCCAACGCAAAGTTCGAGAGCGGAACCGGCTGGCCCAGCTTCACCGCCCCCCTCGCGGAGGCCGTGGGGACGACGACGGATTCCAGCCTGGGGATGAGCCGGACGGAGGTGCATTGCCGGCGCTGCGGCGGGCATCTCGGCCACGTCTTCGCCGACGGACCCGCCCCCACGGGACTTCGCTACTGCATGAACGGCGTCGCGCTGCGCTTCGAGCCCGCCTGACCGATCGCGTCTTTACCGTCCCGCAAAGGACCACCCCAAAGGACCACCCCCATGTCCCAGATCGTTAAGCCCGCGACCGTTCCCCCGTATCGCTCGCGCCTGACGGGGGCTTTCGGCGGCGGTGTCCTGGCCCTGTTCGGCCTCGTCCTCTCCATGACGATCGAACGGGCCGGCGCCGAGGAAGCGAGCCGGCGCCTGCCGGCCGCCGCGACACCGGCGCGTGAACCCGCCCGGCTTCAGAGCGCGGTGTTCGCCGGTGGATGCTTCTGGGGCGTGCAGGGGGTGTTCCAGAACGTCCGCGGCGTCACCCAGGCGGTTTCGGGCTATGCCGGCGGAGACGGAGCAAGCGCGAACTACCAGGCCGTCTCCAGCGGGCGTACGCGACACGCCGAGGCGGTCCGGGTGACCTACGATCCACGCGTGGTCTCCTACGACACGTTGCTCCGGGTCTTCTTCTCCGTCGCCCTCGATCCGACGCTGGTCGATCGGCAGGGGCCGGATCATGGCCCGCAATACCGCTCGGCCTTGTTCCCGGGCAATGCCGAGCAGGGCGCCGTGGCCCGCGCCTACATCGCGCAACTCGACGCCTCCGGAGGCTACGGTGCGCCGGTCGCCACCCGGATCGAACTCGGTGCTCCGTTCTACCCGGCCGAGGCCTACCACCAGGACTTCATGGTCCTGCATCCCGCACACCCGTACATCGTCGCCAACGACGCCGCGAAGGTGCGCGACCTGAAACGCTTTTTTCCCGAATTCGCCGCGCCGGCTCCGGCCCTCGTCGGACACGACCCCGCCTGACGCGATCCCACGCCTCGGGCTCGACGGTCCGACAGCCACCACCTCTTCAGGACGGTCCCGATGTATCCCTCTTCGCCGCGGGCCGAGCGCCCGATCCACCCCCTGGTCGTTCGGATCACCCATTGGGTGAACGCCTTGGCCATGCTGATCATGATCACCAGCGGATGGCGCATCTACAACGCCTCGCCGATCTTCGGCGATTGGGCGTTCCCGAAATCGGTCACCCTGGGTGGCTGGCTCGGCGGGGCCCTGCAATGGCACTTCGCGGGGATGTGGCTCCTCGTCGCCAACGGCCTCGTCTACCTGACCTATGGACTGATCTCGGGCCACCTGCGTCGGCGCCTCACGCCCCTGCGGCCGCGCGAGATCGGGCATGATTTCGTCGCCGCCCTGAGGTTCAGGCTTCCCCACGACCCGGGCGTCTACAACGCCGTTCAGCGTCTCCTCTACGTCGCGGTCCTGCTCATCGGGATCGTCATCGTGCTCTCCGGTCTCGCGATCTGGAAGCCGGTCCAGTTCGCGCCCCTGACGGCGCTGATGGGCGGCTACGACACGGCGCGGATCGTCCATTTCCTCGCCATGGCCGGCATCGTCGGCTTCGTGGCAGTGCATCTCGCCCTGGTGCTCCTGGTTCCCAGGACCCTGCCGACGATGATCATCGGCCGCGAGATCCATTTCGGCCGCAACCACGTGGTGAAGCCATGACGCCCCTCGATCGCCTTCTGCGCCGCCCGCTTGCGGATCTCACGGTCCCTGGGACGCCCCTCGTCCGCGCCGACCGACGCCTGTTCCTGCGCGGCGGCCTCGTCGCGGCGGGGAGCCTCGCGCTCGGCGGTTGCGACATCTCGGACAACCCGCAGGTGGAGAGCATCCTTGGTGGGATCTCGCGGCTGAACGATCGCGTCCAGGGTGCCCTCTTCGGGGGCACGCGCCTGGCCCCGACCTTCGCTGTCTCGGAGATCACCCCGGACTTCCCCTTCAATGCCTATTATCCGGCGAGCAAGATCCGGGTGATCGACGGGTCGACCTGGAAGCTCGAACTCGCCGGTCTCGTCGCCGACAAGGCGCCGTGGACCCTCGACCGCCTGAGGACCCTGCCGCAGGAAGCGCAGATCACCCGCCACGTCTGCGTCGAGGGCTGGAGCGCCATCGGGCAATGGTCGGGGGTCCCGTTCCGGACCTTCCTCGAACGGATCGGGGCCGACACGACCGCACGTTACGTCCGCTTCGCCTGCGGGGACGATTATTGGACGAGCATCGACATGCCGAGCGCGCTTCACCCCCAGACGATCCTGGCCCTGGACTACGCCGGCGCACCCCTGCCGCCGAAATACGGCTTTCCGGTCAAGCTGCGCATTCCGACGAAGCTCGGGTTCAAGAACCCCAAGCACATCATGGCCATCACGGTGACGAACGATTACCCGGGTGGATACTGGGAAGATCAGGGCTACAACTGGTTTTCCGGGCTGTAGTGAGTCTGAACGTGAATCGCCCGATATCCGCCGATCGGTGTCATGTGGACCGCCGCTAAACGGGAGTTGCCGAGCGGTTTGGCGGCCACCGGCCCGGAACGGCATGAGGTTTTGAAATGCTGAAATTCTTCTTCAACGGCTCTCCGAACCCGACGAAGGTCGCGTTGCTGCTGGAGGAGCTCGGACTGCCCTACGAGCCCGTCCCGATCGACACCCGCAAGGGTGACCAGTTCGCGCCTGATTTCCTGGCCCTCAATCCGAACGGCAAGGTGCCGGTCCTCGTCGACGACGCGGATGTGATCTTCGACAGCAATGCCATCCTGCTCTACCTCGCCGAGAAGACCGGACGATTCCTGCCGCCTTCGGGTGGCGACCGGGCTCAATTCCTGTCCTGGCTGATGTTCGTCGCGACGGGCGTCGGGCCGTTCTCCGGCCAGGCGGTCCATTTCCGGCACTTCACCCCGGAACAGGTGCCCTATGCCCAGGCGCGCTACAGCTTCGAGGCGCGCCGTCACTACGATATCTTGAACGCACACCTCGCCCAGCGCCGCTACCTCGTGGGCGACGCCTACACCATCGCGGACATGAGCGCCTGGGGATGGGCCCGCATGATCCCCTTCGTCCTCGGCGAGACGGCCTGGGCGGAGCTGCCCCACCTCAAGCGCCACCACGACGAGATTGCTACCCGCCCAGCCGCCGCGCGTGCTGCCGGCCTCAAGGACCGCTTCCCCTTCAAGCCCGAGATGGACGACGAGGCGCGCGCCAACATGTTTCGGCATCTCAAGTCCTGACAATCGTCTTTGCCCTCGAACGCCGCCGTTGCTGGGCGTCGCCGCATCGCTGTCATCTCGGCGCTGCGACGGAAGCTCCAGAACGTTCAATCAGCGAACGGCCGTTTTCGGGAATGTTGCAAATCGGCCTGTTCGGCACTGATGGGTCGTGTTGCGACTGTCCGCTCATAGCGAGAGTTGGCAAAAACGGACATCGCCGTTGGGCCCGCTCGCGCTCCATGGCTGACCTCGCGATACGAACAGGGTACGCTGTCGGTATGCTCCTACGTCCCGAAACCGCTTCCGACGCTTTCGCAATCCGTTCCCTTGTCACCGATGCCTTCCACGATGCGCCTCACGCAAGTGGCACCGAGGCGGACATCGTCGACGCCCTCCGTGAGGACGGCGCGTTGACGGTCTCCCTCGTCTGCACGGAGGGCGATGAAATCGTCGGACATGTCGCTTTCTCCCCGGTCGTGGTCGGGCTTGCGTCGGAAGGTTGGTTCGGGCTCGGCCCTCTGGCCGTACGGCGCGAAAACCGGCGACGACGCATAGGCCAGCGCCTGATCGATGCGGGGTTGGGCAGCCTGCGGGAGCGTCGTGCCGGGGGCTGTGTCGTGTTGGGTGACCCTGCCTATTACCGACGTTTCGGCTTCGCTGCCGACCCGGCAATCGTCCTCGCCGGAGTGCCCCCTGAATACTTCCAGTCATTAAGCCTGTCCGGAAACCGCCCGGAGGGCGAGGCTCGGTATCATCTTGCCTTCGGCGCGGCCTGACTTCTGCAAAACACCTTTTGTCTAAGCTGCCGGATGACCGACAAATAGCCGCTTTCTGGAAGCGTTAACTGCGGTCCCGATGACCGGGTTGGGTTGGTACCCGTCCGTTTTACGATCGTTTCGGGTATAAATTGGCCCAGCTGCTTACAGCTGGAATTTGTCCGAAACTGGACATTGGCAGCAACAGGTATTAGAGGTTTAAATCCTCTAGTGCCTATACTAACGAGGCATGAGACGGGCTGGGCCGCGTTCACGTCCGACTGATACTCAGGACGGCAGGGTCACCTCCGCACGTAATCCGCCACCGGTCCGGTTCGCCAGCACCACGTCGCCCCCATGGGCGCGGATCGCCGACCGTGTGATGGCGAGCCCAAGACCGGTCCCGCCCGTGTCGGCGTTGCGCGAGCCCTCTAGCCGCGCGAAGGGCACGAACATCTCCTCGATCCTGTCGGGCGGCACCCCCGGCCCATCGTCGTCGACGAGGATACGGATCAGGTCGTCGGCTCGCTCCAGCGAGATCCGTGCCCTGTCGCCGTAGCGGACGGCGTTCTCGACCAGGTTGTCTAGGGCCCGGCGCAGCGCCAGCGGCCGGCCCTGGAAGGGAACGGTGGCCGGGGACGTGACGGTGACGTCCCGCCCGAGCACTCCGTGGTCGTCCGCGAGCGCCCGGACCATCTCGGAAAGGTCCAATGCGCCGCTGTCCTGGGCGAGCGCGTCATCCCGGGAGAATGCCAGGGTCGCGTCGACCATGCGCCCCATATCCGAGATCGTACGGACCATCGCGTTCCGGAGCTCGCCGTCCTCGACCATCTCGGCCCGAAGCCAGAGGGAGGCGATGGGGGTGCGCAGGTCGTGGCTGATGGCGGCCAGCATCCGGGTGCGGTCGGCAACGAAGGCCCCCGAGCGTTCCTGCATCTGGTTGAACGCCGCCGTCATGGTCCGCAACTCGCTCGGGCCGCGCTCCGGCAGCGGCTCGAACCCGGTGCCGCGACCGGCCTTCTCCGCGGCCCTGGCGAGGTCAGCCACCGGACCGACGATCCCGCGCCTGGCGACGGCGACGACCACGAGCACGGCGACAACGCTCGCCAGGACCTGGATGAGCGCGATCCGCATCCACGGCGGGGTCCGCGACGCGAGCGGGGCCTCGGCGTTGAGCCAGCGCCCGTCGTCAAGCCGGACGGAGACCCGCAGGGCCTGGGTCCTGTCCGACAGGCGGCCCCGGGGGGCATTCTCCCCGACGTCGCGCTCGACCAGGGCGATCCGCGCCTGGCTCGCGTCGTCCTTCATGCGACGGTCGATCCGCCGCGCGAGCCGTGCCTCGTCAACTCCCATCGCGCCTTCCGGGACGAGGCTGCTGGCATCGATGGTGAAGCGGTGACGGGGGGAGCCATACGCCGCGACCACGCTCGGGACGGTGTCGGGCTGGACCGCGTCGAGCAGGCGAACCAGCGTGGCGATGCGGTCGACCACCTGGGTCCGGGCCGCCGCGCGACCGACCCGCGACGACTCGTGCGCGAACATCGCGAAGGCCACGGCCTGGGCGCCGACGACGGCGAACACCAGCAGGATCGCCAGCCGTCCGCCGAGCGAGTGCGGCACCAGCCTCAAGGCACCATCCTCACCTCGGCCGCCAGGACGTAGCCGCCGCCCCAGACCGTCTTGAGGAGCCCCGGGTTGGCCGGGTCGCGCTCCAGCTTGCGCCGGAGGCGGCTGACCTGGTTGTCGATGCTGCGGTCGAACCCGTCGGCGGTCCGGCCGCTGGTCAGGTCGAGGAGCTGGTCGCGCGAGAGCACCACCCTCGGATGCCGGGTCAGTGCCGACAGCAGGCGGAACTCAGATGTGCTGAGCGCGACGGGGGTGCCGGCGTCGTCGACGAGCTCGCGCCGGTCGGTATCCAGCGTCCAGCGGTCGAACGTCAGCTTGCGTCCGTCCGCCTCGTCCCGGGTCCGGGGAAGCGCGCGCGTGCGCCGGAGGAGGTTCTTGATACGGGCGAGGAGCTCGCGCGGCTCGAACGGCTTCGTGACGTAGTCGTCGGCCCCGATCTCCAACCCGACGATCCGGTCGGTCCCCTCTGCCAGGGCGGTGAGGAGGATGACGGGCGTGTCGTAGGCTTCCCGGATGTGGCGGCAGAGCGAGAGTCCGTCCTCGCCCGGCATCATCACGTCGAGGAGCACCAGGTCGATGGCGCTTCCGGCCAGGACGACGCGGGCGGCCGCCGCGTCGGCTGCGACGGTGACCTTGAGTTCGTGCCGCCTGAGGTAGGCAGCGAGCGGATCGCGGATGTCGTGATGGTCGTCCACCACCAGGATGTGTGCGTCGTCCATGTCCCGAACCTTTCGTACCGGACCCTAACGCGCGGCGGCCTCCCCCTCCCGGGGGATTCTGTCGCGAAATGTATCGGGACCTTCGAACCCGCGACGGTTCGCGACGAAAACGGGGTTTCCCGGCAAATCCCTGCGACAGGCCGGCGGCAAGGTGCGGGCAGTTCAAACCCCGCATCGGGAGACGAAGCGATGACGAAGCAAGCGGTACGCGCGCCGACCCTGTTGAGGCGGCTCCTGCCCGCGGCCCTGCTGGCGGCCGGCCTGGCGGCGCCGTTGGCCACCGCCGGCACGGCCGAGGCCCGCGACGGCTGTGGCCTCGGGGGCCACCGCGGGTTCTACGGCTACTGCCGGCCCAACCTCGGACCGAGGGTATTCTACCGGCCCTACGCCTTCCGGCCCGCCTTCTACGGACCGCGACGGTTCGGTTGGGGCGGTCCTCGCTGGGGCGGCTACCGGCATGTCGGCTGGGGCCATCGCGGGTGGGGCCATCGCGGGTGGGGCCATCGCGGGTGGGGCCACCACGGCTGGCATCACCGTTGGTGACCCTGCCGAGGCTAGGGGTCGTGCCATCCGGCGCGGCCCCGGGACGACCCGGTGACGCGAGAGGTGCGATCATGACGAAGGCTATCGCCTCCCTGACCCTGTGCACGTTCCTGGCGGTTACATCCGCATCCGCCCAGACGCCTGCGGTCACCGACCCGCCGAAGGGAGCGGGAGCCGCCCTCGCGACCTTCCTTTCGCGGAACCGCACACGGATCATGCGGGCCGATGCCGATCACGACGGGCGCGTCACCCGGGCGGAATGGGCGGCCTGGTGGGACGCCCGTCCCGGCAAGGGACCCTACGACCCTGCCGGGCGGTTCCGGGCCATCGACGCGGACGGCGACGGCTTCCTCACCGCGGAGGAGATCGACACCACGTCCAGCAAGCGGTTCGCACGGCTCGACGCCGACCACGACGGTCGCGTCGTCCGCGCGGAGCGACCCTGCCGCGCCAAGTGAACTGAACGCCCTGGATCGGGGTTCGGATAGCGATTTTACCCCAGGACACGGTCCGTATGCCGCGTCCATCAGAACGAAAGAATCAGAATGAAGCTCACAGGTCTCATCGTCGGCGGTTTCGCGACGCTGCTCATGGCAGGCGGAGCTCAGGCCCTTCCCATGCCGGCCGGCGGTCTAGGCGTGGACGCTCCCATCGTCCAGGTCCGCGCCGGTTGCGGCTTCGGCGCCCATCGCGGCCCGTTCGGGGGCTGCCGCCTGAACCGCGGGCCGCGCGGCGCTATGCGGCGGGCCATCACGGGCGCCCCGCGCGGTTGCCCGCCCGGTCTCTATCGCGGTCCGGGCGGTCGCTGCCGTCGCTGACGACGGCAGCTCGTTCGGCCTCGTACCGAACTTCATGCCTTCCAAGCACTCGCCAGGTCGGTGGACTGGGCGAGGGCTTGGCCTTCATAAGGCTTGGACGATTCAGCATTTTCGCAGGGGCTAAAGGCTCATACCCACTCTCGGAGGACGCTTCGTATGCCTCGTGAAAATCTGTCGTCCGTCAGCTGCGCCGATCAGCCCACGTCTCGCGTGAAGGCGTCGAATGCCCGGGCGCTGTAGACAAGCGCCGCGCCGGCATTCAAGGCCACGGCGACACCCAATGCCTCGACCATCTCCTCCTTGCTCGCGCCCGCCTTGCGCGCGGCATCGGTATGGAAGGCGATGCAACCATCGCACCGGGTCGTCACCGCCACGGCAAGGGCGATCAATTCCCGCGTCTTGGCGTCGAGTTTCGGCTCCTTCGGCTTGGCCGATGCCAACTTGTCGTGCGCGCTTAGGAGTTCGGGGCTGATCTCACCCATCTGGCCCAGGGTGGACACCAACTCGCCGCGGTAGCCATTCCAATTTTCCATCTCGGATCTCCTCCAAATGCGGCTCTCTCGGGAGCCGTCCTTGATCGGACGCGGAGCGTTACGCCTACCATCTAGTAGGTAGTTAGGTGTTACAGGCATGGCAACCCGGCCGACATCCTCACGGTAGCCGTACGGGACGACGTCCTCTGGTGCGCTTTCCGACGACTGCCGACGCGGGCTCCTCCGGCGGATCGGGCGGCGGGGTGGAAATCAGCGCGGCGATCCGTCGAAGCTCGGTCCGCGCCCTCCCGCAGATGTCGGTCACGTCGTCGTGCCCGTGCCCCGGGACGATGACCGTGCAAAGGTGCTCGTAACCGCTGGACGCATGGAGCGCGAAGGTCACCGACCAGACTGGGGCCTTCCCCGGTCCGTAGGTCGTAAACTCGATCTTCCGAGGTTCGACGCGAAGGGCGATGTCCATGTCGATGGCGTCCGAACCCGATTGATTGATCAGCAGGGATTCCGCCTGCCGGCCGCCAGGCTCGCCCGGTCGATGACCTGCACCTGGCCGCGCCGGATCTCGACGAGGCCGTCGTCGGCCCACTCGCCCAGGAGGCGGCTGACGACCTCGCGCACGCTCCCTACGTCGGACGCCAATTGCTGGTGGGTCTTCCAGACGATCCCCTCGGCATCGGCCTCGACCAGCAATCGGCGGGCGAGGCGTTGCTCCAAGGGGGCGAACGCGATCTCCTCGACCAGGTCGAACATTCCCGACAGGAGCTTGGTGTAGTCGTCGAGGACGAAGGTCCGAAACGCGTCGCTCTCCCGCATCAGCTGGCGGAAGGTGTCGGATGGAAGGGCGGCCAACTCGGTCCGGGCCTCGGCGACGCTCTGCGCCGGGAAGCCCCCGCCCGACAGCAGGCACTGGGTGGTCAGGACGCAGGTGCCGCCGGCGCCGACCTTGTAGATCAGCATCTCGCGGCCGCCCTCGGACATCCGGAACACCCGGGTGCGACCGTCGATGCACATCAGGTAGTTCGCGCAGGCGCCCTGGAGCTCGTAGGCAATCGCGCCGGCCTCCAGCACGGGGAAATGCACCGTGCCGCGGGCGACCTGGAGATGGCTCGCGCTGAAGTCCCGGACCAGCGGGAAGCGCTCGACCCAGCGCTCGACCTGATGGGCGTTCTGCATGGTCTTCCTCCTCGGGCTGGCGGTCATTGAACGCCACCATGCCCCGGTCGATGCGTAAAGGCCTGGGGATCCGCAACCTTCGGTGACCTGGGTCACAGACGCTTGGAAAGGACCTGGGTACCACCGTCGTCAGAGAACAAAAAACTCCGCTTCGGCGACAAAATGAGGAAGCGTAGGCTTCCCGTGGGTCGGGGCGAAACAATCGGGAGAAACCATGCGCCGCATCGCCACCCTTCTACTCGCCTCCATCCTCCTGGCCGCCCCGGCCCATGCCGAGCAGGACCTGCTTCTCGGCGCCGACATGGGCTCGGCGGCGATGACCAAGGCCGAGATGACCCGCGCCGACGTCGAGGCGCTGATCGCTAAGGCCGACGGCAAGCCCATTGACCTCTCCGACAAGGCGCTCGCCGGCCTCGACCTGTCGGGCCTGAACCTCAGGGGCGCGAACCTGCGCACCGCCCGCCTCAACAAGGCCAACCTGCGGGGCGCCGACCTGACCGGGGCGAATTTGGAACAGGCCTGGTTCATCAAGGCCGATCTTTCAGGTGCCAAGCTCGTCGGCGCCAAGATGTTCGGCATCACCGCCCGGGACGCCAACCTGAGCGGAGCCGACCTCAGCCGGTCCATGCCCATCGGCGATTTCAAGGGCGCCAACATGGCCGGGGCGACGCTGGTCGACCTCAAGGGTGGCGCCGACATCAAGAACCAGTCCATGGGCCTGATGCGGGCCGTGTTCGTCTCGGTGAACCTCAGGGGCGCAAACCTGAAGGGGGCGAACCTCGGTCGCTCGCGCCTGGAATACGCGGACCTCACCGATGCGGACCTGACCGACGTGATTCTGATGGGCTCCGACCTGTCGGGGGCGAACCTGACCGGGGCGACCGTGTCGGGCGCCGACTTCAAGAACGTCGACGTCAGCGGCGCCCGCCTCGTGTCCCTGAAGGGCCAGGACAGCGCCAAGGACTGGTCGGCCCGCGTGAACGTCGACCGCGCCATTACCCAGGCGTCGAATTAACCACTCGCCCTTCCATCCCGCATCCGGTCACGGATATCCGTGCCTCACCCGGTTGGCTGACGAACCTCACCACCGACCTGTAGTAGTCGCAACCCGACGACTGGTACCCACTCGTACGGCACCCGCAAGCACCAGGCACGTTATCCGGCGACGCATCCGTCAGGCGGTGTGCCCAGCCAGGAAGCCAACGACACGATGATCCACAAGGCGACGCGAACCAAGGACGATGCCATCGACAGCGACGGGTTCGTGGCGCGGGCCAATTTCCCGGGACACCTGGAGCCGGGGAGCCCGGACCATGGCCTCGGACCGCTGGCGACGATCATGGAATCGTTCCTCGCGCCGGGCACCCACATTAAGCTGCACGAGCACGTCGTGGACGAGATCGTCTCCTGGGTCCCGGCGGGCGTGATGCGCCACGACGACCCCCAGGGCGGCCACCTGACGGTCGATGCCCACCATCTCATGGTCATGAACGCAGGTCGTGGTTTCCGGCACGAGGAGCGAACCCGCGACGACGACCCGCCGCTCCGGATGCTGCAGATCTTCGTCCGCCCGCGTGCGGAGGGGCTAGAGCCCGGCATCCAGCACGGCCGGCTTCCGGCACCGCTAGCGAATACGTGGCGCGACGTCTTCGGGCCGACGGGAAGCAAGGCACCCTTCCACGTTCGCAACGCCGTCCTTTGCCGCGATATCCGGCTCGGGGCCGGAGCGACCGCGACCGTGCCGACGGAGCCCGGCCACAAGACCTACTTTTTCGTCTTCGAAGGATGCGTGTCGTTCGACAACCAGACCTTCGGCGAGGCCGAGAGCGGCCTTCTGGCGGAGAGCGGCGATATCGCCTTGGAGGCCGTCGAGGATTCGGTGGTGCTGGCCTTCGTGATCGACCCGCACGCCCCGGTCTGCCGCGGCGGCACGGTCGGCGACGGCGAGACCGTCCATGCGATGGCCTCACGCGCGCGCCGTGCATGCTCTCATTGAGGCTCGGTCGACGACCGTGAGGTTGAGCAAGTCGAACTTGCGGGGATGCAGTTTTCCTATCCCCCGGCCTCAGCTTCCGGGGACTTCCCGACCGACTTCACACTCATGATGCCATCATGCCCGTCCTCGTATGACGGAAAGCGACGCTCAAGTGAGGATTGCGTTCCGTCCTCTCATGATGCGTGGGGGGTAGTCGAAGATGGAGGAGCAACGGGCCAGCTGATTCAGGCTTCGACTGAGGCAACCATTCGGGGGGCCGGCTCGTCCCCACGATTCGACCGTCACAGCCCGAGTTGCGCTTTCCGTGTGAGATGCCCGTTGCGGAAAGTCAGGGCGACGTTAGCGCCATACCGACCCGCCCCACGCCAGGAATAGGTTGCCCTGTGCGTGGCGCCGATTGTCATATGGGTTACCTGCCGACCCTCGCATCCAAAAATCGTCCGGACCCGCGCCATGCTCATGCCCGTCTCGATGCGGTCGTAGGCCGACCGCGTGGCACGGCATTCCTTCGCCAGTGCGTCCGTGGCGAAGCAGCCGGACGTGAGGAGGGCTGCCATCAGGATGACGGGACGGTCGTTTGGCATGGTGTCCGGTGTCACTGGGGTGGATCGACGAGGTTCGACGATTGCGGGGGGCATCGACCCTATCCGGGTCCGTTCACGGCGTGACCGGCCTTGCCTTCCTGACCGGCGTCGGCGTCCGGTCGGACGACGACTTTCAGGTTCTGACGCATGTCCTGGAGATGGTCGACCACCACCCGGTCACCGTCCGAGAGCCCATCCAGGATTGCAGTATCGTCGCCATGGGCATCGCCGGTGGTCACGGGCCTCTGCTGCACCGTGCCGTTCCCATCGACGACGTAGACGATCTGCTGCGCGAGTTGCGCATCAAGGGAAACGGTGGGGACCAGCAGCCTGTCCTTCGTACCGGTCTGGATCTTGGCGCGGACGAACTGCCCCGGCAGGAAACGCTCGTCGGTGTTGGGCATTAACGCCCGGACGAGACGCCGGGCGGTTCGGGGGTCGAAGCGGTTGTCGAGCTGGTAGATGCTGGCCTCGCGAACGGTCTTGCCCTCAGCGTCGAGGACGGCGACTATGACGCTTCCGTCCTTCATCGCCGCCCGGATGGCTTCGGAGTCCTCCGAGGAGAGGGCCATCTGGATGTCGATCGGATCGAGTTGCACGACCGAGACGAGCTGGGTCTGGTTCTCGATCACGAGGTCGCCGGGATTGATCGTCGACAGGCTGGCGCGCCCGTCGAAGGGCGCGTTCACGATGGCGTAATCGAGGTTTAGGTTCTGCCTGGCAATCGCGGCCTCGGCGCCCTGGACCTGGGCGACGGCGGAGGTCCGGTTCGACTGCAACTGCTGGAACCGTTGCTCGGTGGCATAGCCCTTGTCGGCCAGGGACTCGGTGCGGTCGACCTCCGCCTGGGCGAAGGTCAGCTGCGCCTGTGCCTGCGACGCCTGGGACTTCGCTGTCTGCAGCGCGACCTCGAAGGGCCGTGGATCGATCCGGAACAGGACCTGCCCTTTCTTCACGTGTCCGCCCGGCTCGAAGGGCCGCTCCGTCACGTTACCAGTCACCCGGGCCTGCAAGGTCGCGTCCTGCTGCGCGATGATCGTGCCGGTGTACGTGAAGGCGATAGGCACCTGACGCTTACGGGCGACGATGACCCGGACCTCCAGGGGTGGCTCCTCGGCCTTCACGCCTTCCTTCTTGCCGACGAATGGCAGGGCGGCCACGATCCGGTCCGGCGAGGGGCGCCCGGCCATGTACCAGCCACCCGCGCCCAGCAGGACGATCAGTCCCGCCCCGACACCGTATCCGACTGCTGCCCGCACCAACGATGCTCCTTAAGATCGATGAGGCCGGCCACCGCGCCCGCCCAGCGCGAGAGGAACACGCCTGGGGACGAGACGTTGCATCGCGGGGTCCACGCATCCGGCCCTGGACCGGAAGCCACGTTCCTGCATGTTTGCCCACTTCGTCGACCGGCCGGTGCTCGCCGGCGTCATCTCTGTGCTCATCACGCTGATTGGCGCTGTCGCGGGTCTTACCCTGCCGATTGCGCAGTTCCCGGAGATCGCCCCGCCGATCATCAACATCCAGGCGACGTATCCCGGCGCCAGCGCACAGCAGGCCTATGACGCCATCGCGATCCCGCTGGAGCAGGAGATCAACGGCGCGCAGAACCTTCTCTACATCAGCTCGACCAGCAACACCGACGGCAGCGTCAGCATGGACGCGACCTTCGACGTCGGCTCGGATCTCGACGCCGCAGCCGCGGAAGTCCTGACTCGCGCCAACCGGGCGGAGGCCAAGCTGCCCCCCTCGGTGAACGCGCAAGGCCTCGAAATCACGAAGAGTTCGCGCCAGCGCCTCGGCAACATCGTGCTCTACGCTGACGAAGGCTCCCCCTACGACGAGCTGTTCCTAGCCAACTGGGCCGAGACCCAGGTGATCAAGCCGCTGCGCCGGGTGCAGGGCATGGGCCGCATCGTCAACTTCTCGAACAAGCGCTACGCCATGCGCGTGTGGCTCGATCCGATGAAGATGGAGGCCCTCGGGATCAGCCCTGGTGCGGTCACTGCCGCCATCAGCCAGCAGAACGCGCAGATCACCACCGGCACCCTCGGCAAGCCACCGGTCGACCAGGCCACCGCCTTCGAGTTGCAGCTCGTTACCCAGGGACGCCTTCGTAAGCCGGAGGAGTTCGGCAACATTCTCCTGCGTGCCAATCCGGACGGGTCCGTGGTGCGTATTCGGGACGTCGCCAGGGTCGAGCTGGGATCCGAGCAATACGGAGTCCGGTCGAGCTTCGACGGTTCGGCCTCCGCTACCCTCGGTCTTTACCAGAACCCCGACGCCAACGCGGTGCAGGTGATGGACGGCGCCCGCGAAACCATGAAGGACCTGGCCAAGCGCTTTCCGCCGGGGCTGAAGTATCGCATCGCCCTCGACCGGACCGAGTTCGTGAAGGAGGCGATCTTTGAGGTGGTGCGGACCCTGTTCGAGGCGCTGGCACTCGTGGTCATCGTAACCTACCTCTTCCTCCAGAACTGGCGCGCCACATTGATCCCGGCCATCGCGGTCCCGGTGGCTCTGGTCGGCACCTTGGGGCCGATGGCTCTGCTCGGCTTCTCGTTCAATACCCTCAGCCTGCTCGGCATGGTGCTGGCGGTGGGCCTCGTCGTCGACGACGCCATCATCGTCGTCGAGAACACCGAGCGCCTGATGGACGACGGCATGGCGCCGCGCGAGGCCTCACGGGAAGCCGTCACGGAGGTTGCAGGGCCGGTCATCGCCACCACGCTGGTCCTGGCCGCCCTGTTCGTACCGGTGGCCTTCATTCCCGGCCTCACGGGCAAGCTCTACAATCAGTTCGCCCTGACCATCGCCATCTCGGTGATGATCTCGGCGGTGGTCTCGCTTACCCTCACACCGGCGTTATGTGGCCTGATCCTTAAGCACCGCGACCATGACGCGAAGGACGAGAGCCTGTGGCGGGCGCCCCTGCGTTGGTTCAATCGCGTGCTGGATGGGGCGAGCCGTCGTCTCGTCAGCTCGATTGGTTGGCTGACCGGTCATGTCGCCCTCGTCGTAATCGCCTTCGTCGCCTTCGCGGCCCTCACCGTGTGGATGACCATGGCGCGGCCCTCCGGGTTCGTGCCGGACGAGGACCAGGGCTACTTCTTCGCCGACGTGGTCTTGCCCAAGGGGGCCTCGGTGGCCCGTACCAACGTGATGGTCGACCGTCTCGGGCAAGCGCTGCGCGAGATCCCGAGCGTGGAGCACACCATCGGCGTGACCGGGCGCAGCATCCTGGCCGATGCCATCGCGCCGTTCTACGGTTTCCAGATCCCGACGCTGAAGCCGTGGGGTGAGCGTACCGAGAGCGTGAACGACGTCATCGCCACGGTTCAGGAGCGCTTCAAGCACGATCCCGACGGCAAGGTCCGCGTGGTGAACCCGTCCCCGCTTCCCGGCCTCGGCTCGCGCAGCGGCCTGACCCTGGAGCTCCAGGATCGCAGCGGCACCGGCGGTCTGAAGCTGGCGCAAGCCGCCAACCGCTTCATCGCGGAGATGGAGAAGCTGCCGTCCGTCGGGCGTGCGATTCCGACCACGACTTACGGCGTTCCGCAAATGCGCCTGGAGATCGACCGGGCCAAGGCGGAGCAACTCGGCGTGCCCCTGCAGAACCTCTTCGACGCGTTGGGCACCTACGTCGGTTCGAGCTTCGTGAACCTCTTCAACCGCTTCGGATACGTCTATCAGGTCTATGTCCAGAGCGAGGCCTCCGGCCGCCGTACCATTCAGGACGTGGAGGCGCTGACGGTCCTCAACAACCGCAGCGAACCTGTGCGGGTCGGCTCGCTGATCCAGACCAGCTTCGTCACCGGTCCGACGGCGGTCCTGTCCTACAACACCTACCCCACCATCGAGATCGCGGTGGACACCGCCTCGGACGCCAGTTCCGGAACGGCCATCGCGGCCATCGAGGCGTTGGCCGACGCCAAGCTACCCTCGACCTACGCGGTCGAATGGACCGATGTCGCCTATCAGGAAAAGATTGCCGGCGGCTACGCGCCCCTGATCTTCGGCCTCGGTACCCTGATGATCTTTCTCCTCCTGGCCGGGCAGTACGAGTCCTTGCGCCTGCCCTTCGTGATCCTTCTCGGGACACCGATTGCAATTTTCGGCGCCGTCGCCTTCCTGGCGATCCGGGGCCTCGCCCTCGACATCTTTGGGCAGGTTGGGCTGCTGCTCCTGGTCGGGCTGGCCGCCAAGAACTCGATCCTGCTCGTCGCCTTCGCCGAGGACCTGCGCAAGCAGGGCGAAGACGTGCTCAAGGCCGCTGAGGACGCCGCGCGGTTGCGCATGCGCCCGATCCTGATGACCTCGTTCGCCTTTATCATGGGGTCGGTACCGCTCGCCATCGCCAGCGGCGCAGGCGCCAACGCCCGGGTGTCGATGGGCACCGTGGTCATCGGCGGCCTGCTGGTGGCCACCTTCGTCACCCTGTTCGTGACGCCGACCTTCTACGTCGCCTTCGAGCGCCTGTTCGGCAAGGACCGCGAGGAAGCGGCTCATACCCCAGACGACCGGGCATCCTCTCAGACCTCTGAGGCAGCCGGAGGCTAGCGGTCGTTGATTTCCATGGCTCGGCACGAGGCTCATCATGCCCGAAAAGCGCGGGACGGAGCACGGCTACGCCATCAGGCCGAATGCTCGGTAGACGGGAACTCCTATATTCCCACGAGTGTCGACCAGGGCGAGCACTTCCTTCGTGTCCGGCCTATCCCCCATGCGCCATCGCTGAAGGTCCGCTAACGGGCAGCCGACATAAAAGCTTGAATGACCGCACTGGGTCGCAAGCAGCATGTCTGTTCTTCGATGCTATGCCTGAGAGATGGACTTCGATCCCGGACGAAAGAGCGCATACTGAGTTGAGCGGTCAGCGCAATCCGCCGTGATCAGTGAGTATCCGTTTTGGCTTTCGAATCTCCGGTGAGGTGTCGTTCCCGTTGTGCGCCTCTGTGTACCGCGCGAAGATTTGGTGAAGCGATTCTCGCTCCCGCGCCGGGGAGAACAGGTGCGCACGCATTCCGCCGTGTTCAAGCAAGACTTGAAGAAATGCAGGCTCCTCCTCGGCGCGCAGCAGCATTGCGGCCAGGGCCGCGTCGTCGCCGGTGGGGAAATAGCCCGGATAGTCCGGCCCGAGCAGGCCGCGGGTTCCGGATATGTCGGAAGCGATCACCGGCAGGCTGGACACTACGGCCTCGGAGATCACGTTGGCGCCGCCCTCCTGCAGCGAGCTCAGGACCATGAGCCGGCCGCGGGTCAACCAGCGCCGAGTCAGGGAGCCGGGTCGGTCGCCAAGCCAGGCGTAGCGCGGATTATCCGCCATCTCGGCCTCCGCCCGGCTCGCCCAGGCCGCATCGTGCGCGCCTCCGAGATGGACGATGCGGATGCGAGACCGGGCGGGAAGGCGCCGGGCCGCCCGGGCGGCGCAGAACGGGTCCTTCTCAGCGCGCAGGTGTCCGACGACGAGGACCTCGAAAGCCTCGTCTGAAGCAGGCCAGCGCTCTCGGTGCGCCAGTGCGGACTGGAGCACAATGTCGACCTTGTGGCGGTATCGCTCGGGCAGGGCGGTAGGAACGAGGTCGTGCAGGCCAATTAGGCGGTCGGCCAGATCGAGGGAGCGTAGGGTCAGCTCGGGGTCCGCGTCGAGGTAGTGGTAGATGTCTGTTCCCGTCAGCGCGACAATCACCGGCCGATCGGGATGGCGCGCCTTAAAGCGCGCGATGGACGCGGCGCTGCGCCAAGCATGCAGCGCCACCATCAGGTCGACGTCCGGGTCGGCCTCGTACGTCGTCGCCACGTCGACTTGGTGTCCGAGATCGCCGAGGATGCGCGCCCAGCGCATCGCCGTCGTCCGGTTGCCGGCACGGGACGTCTTCGCCGCCGGCGTGATGAGGCTGATCTTCATGGATTCGACAGGATTCCGGGACGTTTGATGAGCGCACAAGTTACGGCCGCCGGTCTCGTGGCGATGCTGGAGGATGCCCGGTCGAGAACGCTTGAACTCGTGGCGGGTCTCGACCGTGACCGTCTCATGGGGCCGCGGCTCGATATCGTGAACCCCCTCCTGTGGGAAATCGGGCATCTCGCCTGGTTTCACGAACAGTTCATCCTGCGCGGCCTCGACGGGCATCCACCGCTGAACGCGGAAGCGGATGCGCTCTACGATTCCGCGCGGGTGCCCCATGGGACGCGCTGGTCAATCCCGCTAATGCCGCTGCCCGAGACGCTGGGCTACATGATGCAGGTCCAGAAAGCGCTGGTGCGCCGGCTCGACGGACGCGCGCCCACGCCCGAGGAGGCCGAGCTCTATCAACTCGTGACCTTCCACGAGGACATGCACGACGAGGCCTTCACCTACACACGCCAGACCCTCGGTTACCCGGCGCCGATCTTCGCCGCGTCAGCCTCGGTGGAGCACACTGGCTCCGGCTCCTGGCCCGGCGACGTCACCGTCGGTGGAGGAACCTGGCGGCTCGGATCCGAGCCCGGGGGCGGCTTCGTTTTCGATAACGAGAAATGGGCGCACCCGGTCGCCGTGGCGCCGTTTCGCATCGCCCGCGCTCCGGTGACGAACGCAGAATTCTCATCCTTCGTGGCGGATGGCGGCTACCATGAGGACGCCCATTGGGACGTGGAGGGCGTGCGCTGGCGCGACGACTACGGAGCCGCGCATCCGGTCTACTGGACGCGGGACGGCGCGAGGGATTGGATGATCCGACGCTTCGACCGCGAGGAGCCCCTCGCTCCCGACGAGCCGGTCGTTCACGTCAACTGGCACGAGGCCAACGCCTATTGCCGTTGGGCGGGGCGACGCCTGCCAACGGAGGCGGAGTGGGAAGCCGCCGCCGCCGGAGCACCGGCCGGCGACGGGACGCTCGGAGCGGGAAAGCGTGCCTATCCCTGGGGCGAGGCGACGCCGGCACCGGACCTCGCCAATCTCGACGGCGGCCATCTCGGCTGCGTCGATGTCGCCGCCTACCCCGAGGGCGACAGCGCCTGGGGCTGCCGGCAGATGCTCGGCAACGTCTGGGAATGGACGGCGAGCCCGTTCCTGCCCTTCCCTGGCTTCTCGCCGGACGCCTACAAAGAGTATTCCGAGCCCGCCTTCGGCACCCGCAAGGTCCTGCGCGGCGGCGCCTGGGTCACGCGCTCGCGCATGGTCGACACCGCCTATCGCAACTTTTTCGGCCCTGAGCGTCGCGACGTGATCGCGGGCTTTCGAACGGTGGCACTCTAGCGTGCGGCGAACCACGCGTTCGCCACGGCCGCGACGAGGCGGAGCGCCGCCGTCGCACCGTTGGCCTCGCCCTTCTCGAAATCGCCGGCTTGACCCATCTGATTGGTAACGTGGGCGAAGCACAGCACCGGTCGTCCACGAGCCTGCGCGAAGGCGTAGAGCGCCGCGGCCTCCATCTCGACGGCAAGAATGCCCCGCTCGCGGGCCGCTGCGATGGCTGCCTGCGTCTCCCGGTAAGGTGCATCAGTCGTCCAGGTCGTGCCGCGTTCCACCGGCTCGCCGACGTCCGTCAGGGCCGGGGCCAGCGCCGCGACGAGTTCAGCGGGTGCCTGTGCGAACTCGGAGGCCGGGAGGTAATGGTAGCTCGTGCCCTCGTCACGCAGGGCCGCTTCAATGAGAATGAAGTAGGGTGGTGACCGCAACGGCGTGATCTGGCCGGATGAGGTGATGCTGATCAGGAGCTCGCATCCTGCGGCGAACATCTGCTCGGCCACCAGCACCGCGTAGGGTGCACCGACCGCACAGCCGATGATGCCGAATTCGCGCCCACCAGCCACGAAGCGGTGCAACTCGCTGTGATAGCAGGCCCAGTCCGGGTCGCGCTGCGCACCTCCCGTGGCCTGTAGGTGGCGGACGATGTCACCGTCCGGGTCGAGCACGCAGAGGGCGGGCACCCGGCCTTCCCTGAGACCACGCTGACGCCTGGCTTCGCGCAGCAGGCTCTCGGGCGTAAACTCCGAGGCCGCCTCGTGCGCCTTGTCGCGCAGGATCGGGACGGATTTCACGTCGCTCGGGGGTACCGCCACGCCTCAGGCCTCAACTCGGATCCCTGGGGGCCCGGCTTCGAACCGTCCGACGATCGCGGCCTGCGCGAAGCCCGCAGTTCGGACCTGTGCGAGGATCGCATCGGCGCGCTCGGGCGTGCAGGTCACGAGCAGGCCGCCGGACGTCTGCGGGTCGGTCAGGATGTGACGGCGCCAGTCCGGCAGATCCTCGGGCAGGGCGACGTGGTCGCCGAAGCTCGCCCAGTTGCGATGCGAGGCGCCGGTGACGAACCCGTCCCGCGCCAGCGCTTCGGCCCGGGGCAGGAGCGGGATCGCGCCGCCCTCGATGACGAAGGTCAGGCCGGCACCGCGCGCGAGTTCGAGCCCGTGGCCGAGGAGGCCAAAGCCGGTGATGTCGGTGATTGCGTGCACGTCCGCGTCACCCGCCAGATCCGCCCCGACCTTGTTCAGCCGTGTCGTGGTGGCGACGAAGTCGGCGTAGCCGGAATCGTCCAGGGCCTCGCGCTTAATCGCAGCGGAATAGATGCCGACGCCGAGGGGCTTCGTGAGGATGGCCACATCGCCGGCCTTCGCATCCGCGTTGCGCCGGATCCGAGCGCGGTCGGCGAGGCCGATCACCGCCAAGCCGTAGATCGGCTCCGGCGTGTCGATCGAATGGCCACCCGCGATAGGAATGCCCGCCTCGGCGCAGGTCGCGGCGCCGCCCTTCAGGATCTTGGCGACAATCTCGGGCGCGATCTTGCCCACCGGCATGCCCAGGATGGCGAGCGCCAGAATCGGCTTGCCGCCCATGGCGTAGACGTCGGAGATCGCGTTGGTGGCGGCGATCCGGCCGAAATCGTGTGGATCGTCCACCATTGGCGTGAAGAAGTCCGTGGTGGCGATAAGGCAGGTCCCGTCATCGAGAGCCCAGACGGCTGCATCGTCGGCGGTCTCGTTGCCCACGAGCAGGCGCTCGAACGGGCCGGCCACCGGCTGGTCGGCGAGGAGCGTGCGAAGCACCTCGGGGTCGAGCTTGCAACCGCACCCTCCACCATGAGCGAGGCTGGTCAGGCGAACCGGAGGGATGTCCATGGGAAAATCCTGTGGCGGGGGGCTTTGACAAATGATGATCCGGAGCCGTCCTATCAGACAAGGGCATGCCTACCAGACAAGAACGGGCATCCGGTACAGGCGGCCCGGGCAGTCCGGCGGACGCTCTTGCGGTTCCGCTGCGCCGATGTGAATGGCCCCGAAGCCGCATTTGAGCGCACCGACCACATCGAGGGCCCAGGTATCGCCGATGCCGAGGACTGCCCCAGGGGTAATGGGGCGCTCGCGTGTCTGGCCCGCACGCCGAAGGGCCTCGCGGTAGATCAGCCCGCCGGGCTTGCCCGTCTCGATCACGATACCGCCGATGGTGCGGTAGCGCTCGGCCACGAGGCCGGCAAAGCGTAGGCGCGTGCTGTCCACCATCAGACTTGTGTCCGGGTTGGTGCAGACCAAGAGATGGCCGCGTTGGAGTGCCACGACGAGGGTCGCGTCGAGGTCGTCGTCCGGGTCCGGATAGCCAGTGCAGACGCTCAGATCGGCCGATTCGACCCCCGTCAGAGTCACGGAAAGGCCGTCGAACAAGATACGGTCGCGCGCCGGCCCGATATGGTGGACTCGCTTCGGCACCTGCTCCTCCAGGAGGATGCGGGCGATGTCGGCCGAGGTGACGAGCGCGTCGTATTCGGGAGCAATGCCGCGGGCCCGGAGCGTCTCGGCGAGCCGGGGGCCCGGTTCGGAGGAATTAGAGACGAGCACCACGGTCCCGCCGCCCGCACGGAAAGTCCGGAGCGCGGCGACGGCGGCGGGACGGATCTCGGTTGCATCGTGAAGCACGCCGAACACGTCACACAGCACGACCGCGTAGAGACCCTCGATCCTGCCCAGGCCCACGATGGTTTCGACCGCGTCAGCCACGCGCTTGAACGATCGTGGTGCAGGCGCTCTCGAGTTTCGGGAGTTCGCGGGCAGGCGCCATGCTGATCGCGAGCGGCCGGGATTCGCCGCGCACGATCGGGCAATAGGGGTCGACCTGATCGAGGCGCTCCATAAGGCGGCGGCGCCCGGCGCAGCCGCCGTGGCAAGAATCTTCGTGTGCGCAGCCCCGGCAAATCTCGGGTAAGGCGCGGGCGGCCGCGAAGGGGGCCGTCTCGACGATGCCGCTGCCCGTCTCGCGCAGTGTGTCGAGGCTCTGGCCGGTGCCGCCCCAGTACACGCAGGGCTGCACCGTGGCCCGCGGAGTCACCCGGACGGTGCCGACGCCACAGCCGCCCTTGCGCGCCGGCAGGCCGGCCATCGCCCGGACCAGGGGTTCGCCAATGGCGATAACGTCGGTCTCGGAGAACAGCCGCGCGAACCCGCTCCAGTATTCCTCGTAGGTGAGTGCGAAGGTGTCGGTGCGCACCGCTTGGTAGACGTTGATGCGCAGGGGCGCATCGAAGCCCCGGGCGATCGCGGCGATCTCGTGGAGGCGATCGAAGTTGGTGCGCATCATCACCGCGATGAAGGTGACGCCGACGCCGAGCGCCCGGCAGCGCGCGGCCTGCGTCATCACGAGGTCCCAGTTGCCCGCGCCGCGCTGCGCGTCCTGCTCCTCGCGGGTGGGATAATCGATGGAGAACTCGACATCGGCGAAGGCCCGCACCGCGTCGTCGTCGATCACCGCGATCGAATGCCCGTTCGAGGTGATCGTGAGCTTGATCGGCTCGGCCCGCAGCAAGTCGAGGAGCAGCCTGAACTGGGGATGCATCCCGTTCTCGCCGGTGCCGAGATTGACCGACCGAACCGGCAGGCTGTCGAGCACGGCGCGGACCTGATCGGGACCGAGCCGGTCTAGCCGGTCCGGATCGCGATAACAGAAGCTGCAGGCGAGGTTACATTCGTTGGTCAGTCCGATCCCGAGGGAGAAGGATGGGGCCGGGCCGGCTTGGAGCGCCGGCGGGAAAGCGGGCGTCGAGGATATCGGAGCCATGAATATTCTCCTGTCTAATCCTGACCGGCGATCCGGGATGACCGGTGTCGTGCCGCGGGACGTTACGGTACCCTTCGCACGGAGGAGCGTCCCGGTGACATCACATCTTCAGCAAGATCAGCAGCCCGCGCGCTGGAGCCCGTTCGCCGAGGCCTACGAGGCCGCGTTTGAGCCCCTCACCAACGCCTTCGCCGACGCCGCCCTGAAGGCCCTCGATCTCGCGCCCGGCGGACTCTGCCTCGATGTCGGCGCCGGAACCGGCGGCGCCGCCCTGATGGCGGCGTCCCGCGGCGCGCGCGTCATCGCCATCGACGCGGCCGAGGGCATGATCGCGCGCATCCGGGCGCGGGCCCGGGACGGCGCAAAGCCGGTGTGGGCGGCCGCGATGGACGCGCAAGCCCTCGCGCTGGCCGATGGCGCCTGTGACGCGGCCCTGTCAGTCTTCGGGATCATCCTCTGCCCCGATCCGGTTCGCGCCCTCCGCGAAATGGGCCGCGTAGTGCGCCCGGGTGGCCCGCTCGCGGTGGTGACCTGGACCGAGCCGCAGAACTACGAACTGGTGAGCCGGCTGATCGCGGCGGTGACGGCGGTTCGCGGCACCCAGGCGCCGCCCGCGGAGGGCCCGGCCCAGTTGCGCTTCCGCGAAGAGGCAACCCTTCGAGCCCTCTTCGGTGCGGCGGAGGTGCCCCTCGATCGCATCGTTCGCATCGAGGCGGATCTGCGTGCCAGGTCCGCAGCGTGGCTCGCAGAGCACCTCGCCTTCGCCCCCGGCCTCGCCGCGATGCTCGATGCGCAGGGCCGCGACCGGGAAGTGGTGCTAGCTCGCTTCGCGGAGGATCTGCGGCGGGACCAGGGCGACGGGCCGGTCGCCCTTCGGGCCGTGGCCTTCCTAGCCCTCGGCCGGGCGCCGGATCAGAACCGGACACCGGGCCTGTAACCCGGCGACCGCTCGGCGCGAAGAGATTCATCAACAGGGTTCGTCGGGCTTCGTACCGTCGCGCCCGCAATAGCCGTCAATTGATTGGACATCGGTGCCCGCGTGGCATCGTACAATGCCGCATGAGAGTCGGGGGACGGTCGATGCTGAGACGGACGTTGAGCGGGTCGCTGCTACTGGGCCTGGGATGCCTGCTTGTGTCCGGCACGGCAGGAGCGCAGGAGCGCGCCAAGCCGGCCTTCGTCTTCACCGGCATTCCCGACCAGGACGAGAGCCGCCTCGTCGAGCGCTTCGGCAAGGTCGCGACCTATCTCGAGGGCAAGCTCGGCGTGCCCGTGACCTACATCCCCGTGAAGAACTATCCGGCGGCGGTGACGGCCTTCACCAACGGCCAGGTTCAGCTCGCCTGGTTCGGCGGCTTCACCGGGGTGCAGGCCCGCAAGGCCTCGCCCGGGGCGCAAGCCATCGCGCAGGGCGCCGAGGACGCCGCCTTCAAGACCTACCTCATCGCCAACACCAAGACCGGCCTGACGAAGTCGGCGGATTTCCCGAAGGAGATCGCGGGCAAGACCCTCACCTTCGGTTCTCGGGCCTCGACCTCGGGCCGGCTGATGCCGGAATACTTCATCCGCGAGGCGTTCCCCGGCAAGACGCCCGAGGAGGTGTTCCCCCGTGTGGGTTTCTCCGGTGACCACAGCCGCACGATCCAACTCGTCCAGTCTGGCGCCTTCGAGGTCGGCGCAGTCGATTACTCGGTCTGGGACCTCGACACGAAGGCCGGCAGGGTCGACCCGAAGGACGTCAGCATAATCTGGGAGAGCCCGCCTTTTCCCGACTACCAGTGGACCGTGCGCGGCGACGTCGATGCGATCTACGGCGCCGGCTTCACAGACAAGCTTAAGGCGGCCCTGATCGGCATCACCGATCCGGCCATCCTCGCCCCCTTCGCGCGATCCAAGTTCATCCCCGTGACCAATGCCGCCTACGAGCCGGTGGAGCGCGTGGCGAAATCCACGGGCCTGCTGGACTGAGCCGAGAGCGCGCCGCCGTGTCCCTCACCGAGCCCGAAGCGGAGATCGTGCTCTCGGGTGCCCGGGCGGCCTATGATGGCAGGCCGGTGCTGCACGGCGTGGACCTGACCATCCGCTCAGGCGAGCGGGTCGCACTGATGGGGCGCTCCGGCGCCGGCAAGTCCACCCTCCTCGGCCTGATCCACGCCCAGGCGCGCGCCCGCGTCGCCCTGATCCCGCAGGCGGCGGCGCTGGTCCGAACGCTGTCGGTCTTCCACAACGTCTACATGGGCCGGCTCGATCGGCGCTCGACCCTGCACAACCTGCGCACCCTGGCCTTCCCGGGCCGCGCCGACCTTGCTGAAATCCGCGCGGTGCTGGGCGAGGTCGGGCTCGCGGACGAGCTTCGGGCCAAGGCCGGCGCTTTGTCGGGCGGCCAGCAGCAGCGCGTCTCGGTAGCGCGCGCGCTCTATAACGGGCGCCCGATCCTGATCGGCGACGAACCCGTCTCGGCCCTCGACCGTCTTCAGGGCGGCCTCGTCCTCGAGCGGCTCGCCGCGCGCCACCGCACCCTGGTGCTGGCGCTTCACGACATCGCTCTGGCGCTCGCGCATACGGACCGGATCGTGGTGCTCGATGCCGGGCGGATCGTGCTCGATGCACCCGCCCGCCACCTCGACGAATCGGCCCTCGTGCCGTTCTACGGGCAGGCCGCGTGAACGCCCTTCGGTTGATCCCCGGCTGGGGCTACGCGGCGGTGACCCGCTGGTTCGTCGGAGGCGCGGTGGCGGCGCTGCTCGCCGCCGATCTCGCCGTTACCAGCCTCCACCCCTGGGCCGATCTCCAGCGCCTGCTTGGCGGCCTGATTCATCCCGACCTCCGCTCTGTCGAAGTTTGGAGCGTCGTCTACACCATCGCATTCGCCATCCTGGGGGTGACGCTGGGGGCTGGTGCCGGCTTCGTCCTGGCGATTCCCTTCGCGCAATTCCGCAGCGTGCGCCTGCTCTGCGCGGGTTTGCGCTCGGTGCACGAACTGTTCTGGGCCCTGCTGCTCATGCAGGTGTTCGGCCTCTCGGCCACCACCGGCATCCTCGCCATCGCGCTGCCCTATGCGGGCATCTGCGCCAAGGTCTATTCCGAGATCATCGAGGAGGCGGACCTCTCGGCCCTGCGGGTGCTGCCCGAGGGAACCGGGGCGCTCTCCGCCTTCGCCTATGGCCGCCTGCCGGACGTTGCGGTGGCTTTCCGGCACTACACGCTCTACCGCTTCGAATGCGCCATGCGCTCGACCCTGGTGCTCGGCTTCATCGGCCTTCCGACCATGGGCTTCTACCTCGAATCCGCCTTTCGCCAGGGCCGCTACGCCGAGGCCGGGGCCCTGCTCCTCGTTTTCTATGCCCTGATCGGCTCGCGCCGCCTCTGGATGCGGCTCTCGACTCTGCCCGTCCTTCTTGTCGCCAGCGTCCTTGCGCTTCCGAAGACCATCGGCACGACGAACTGGCTCGCCAGCCTCGGACGGTTCGTGAGCCACGACATCGTCCCGAGCCCGCTTCGCTCCGGCGCCCTCCTCGATCCCGAGACCTGGGCACGGATGGGAGCCTGGTTTCGGCCCATCCTCACGCAGCAGATCCTGCCCGGCGCGTTCCAGACCCTGGTCCTCGCGCAGGTGGCGCTGGTGGCCACTGCCATCGGTGCGCTGCTCCTGTTCCCCCTGGTCTCGCGCCGGTTCGCCGGGTCGATCGGCCAGCCCTTCGGGCGCGTCCTCTTGGTAGTCGTTCGCTCGACGCCGGAATACATGCTGGCCTACGTGCTGCTGCAACTGCTCGGCCCGTCGATGCTGCCGGCGATCCTGGCGCTGACGATCCACAATGCCGGCATCGTCGGCTACCTGATGGGCCGTCACGCCGACGGCCTGCCCTACCGAGTGGACGCGCCGTCCGGCCTTGATCTCTACGCCTACGAGACGGTGCCCCGGCTCTACGGGCAGTTCCTGGCCTACCTGCTCTACCGGTGGGAGCTGATCCTGCGCGAGAGCGCGATCTTCGGCATCCTCGGGGTGGCGACGCTCGGCTTCTATGTCGACGCCGCGATCTCTGAGTTGCGCCTCGACGTCGCCGTGATGCTGATCGTCGCCACCGCCCTGCTGACGGCCGTGGTGGATGCCCTGTCCCGGGCGCTGCGCCGGTCCTTGCGCCTCGCCGAACTGCCGACCCGCCTCTCGGAGCCCGTGAATGGTGTTTCGGCCGGACCGCTCCGTCCGGTCTGCTCCTGACGGACACGCCCCTCAATCCAGGATCAGGCTCATGCGAACCGACCCCTTCACCGACACGTGGGCCTTCTTCCTCGGACAGCAGAGCGACCAGCTCGGCCTCGGCCTCGGGCGCTGGCTCGTGGTCGCCTGCTTCGCGCTGCTGGTCATGGCCAGCGTCCTCATCGCGCTGCGCGAATGGATCGAGGACCCGACGCAGCGCTCTGGACGCGATCTCACGATGTGGGTGCTGCGTGCCCTGGTCGGAGCCATGTGGTTCCAGGGCATGCTCTGGAAGCTGCCGTTCTTCTCCACCGAGAACGGCTTGTATTTCTGGACCGGCGAGGAGGTGACGAACGCCGCCTTCCAGATCCATCGCGATCTGGTCAAGAACGTCCTTCTTCCAACACCGAACTTCTACATCCTCGACATCTTCGTCTTCCTCACCGAACTCACCTTCGCGGCCTCCCTGCTCCTCGGTCTCGGCGTGCGGATCACCGGCGCCATCGGCGTGATGTTCGTGGCGCAGCTCTGGCTCGGCCTGTACCTGCACCCGCAGGAATGGCCATGGACCTACGTCTTCCTGGCCGGTCTCATGGGCCTGTTCAGCGTCTTCGGCGCCGGTCGCAGCCTCGGCCTCGATGCGGATCTGCGCCGCCGCTTTCCGCCGGGCCTGACCACGGGCTCGACGGCGCGCTTCGTGCGCTTCGCTACCTGAGAGCGCTCACCCGGCGGGGCGTCCCTTGCACAAGTTATTCGCGGGGACGTCTTTCGCCGGCGAGTCCGCGTGAGAGGCGCAGGAAGGTAGTGCCGATGATCCAGGCGGCGCGCAGTCCGACGCGCCAGTCGCCGGAGACCTTGGAGGCGCCGCCCTGCCGAGGCCGCTGCCCGACCGCGATCTCCTCGCAGCGCAGGCTCGCCGCGGCGACCCGCATCAGCATCTCGAGGTTCCAACCGTAGGTCTCGTCGCGCATGCCGAGGCGCGCCAGGGCGTCGCGACGGATGGCGCGGAACGGGGACATGTCGGTGAAGCGGGCGCCGTAGGTCAGGCGCAGCAGCCACCCGGCGAGGTGTCCGGCCACGATCTGCTGCGGGCTCATGGCGCCCGGCTCGCGCGCACCGCGGACTCGGGAGCCGTGCACGAAATCGGCGCGGCCCGTGCGGATCGGCTCGAGCAGGTCCGGGACGCGGTCGAGTCGGTCGCTGCCGTCTCCGTCGACGAACAGGACGATGCGGGTCTCCGGCGCCATCGCGGCGATGCCCGCCTGGATCGCCCGGCCGTAGCCGCGGCGCGGCTCCACGAGGACCCGCGCGCCGGCGCTCGCGGCACGCGCGGCGGTCGTGTCCCGCGAGCCGCCATCGACGACGATGACCGCGTCGGCCCCATACGCCAGCAGCCCGGCGACGACGCCCACGATCGCCGTCTCCTCGTCGAGGCAGGGCACGATCGCAGTGACGAAGGAGGTAGCGCTCATAGGCTCCAGCGCAGCCCGCAATTGCCGCAGGCCTGCGGCGGCGTGTCGGAGAGCAGCGCCGCGCGGAAATCAGTGTAGGCGACGCCGTTCCAGATCGCCCGCAGGCTGTCCTGCGTGGCGTCGCCTAGCGTGTAGTTCTCGTAGCCGCGCTGCGAGAACGGAGCGATGCAGCACGGAAGCGCCCGGCCATTCGCGGTGAAGTACATCACGTTCCAGGGTCGCCGGCAGAGCGACCAGGGCGACCCGTCGTCGTCGCGCTTCAGGCTCACGCCGGGCTCGCTCGCCGCGCCCGAGGCCGAGAAGGTGAGCCCAAGCTCGGCGGCCACCGCCTCGGCCTCCGCGAGGTAGTGAGCCTCATCCGCCTCCATGCGCTCGTAGAGTGCCTGGTCGGGCCGCGCCATGCCGATGGCATCCTCCTCGAAATAGACGAGGCGCTGCAGGTAAACCTCCTTCACGCCGGTCTCGGCCGCCACACGCACGAAGGCGGGAAGCTCGGGCAGGGTCTCCTTGAGGCCGGTGAGCCAAGCCGAGACCCGAGGCTTGGCGTGACCCTCGCGCTCCTGCATGGCCCGAAAGGCCCGGACGTTCTTCAGGATCCGCTCGAAGTAGTCCTTACCGCGCACCGTGATGTAGGACGCCCGAGTTGACGCATCGAGCGAGACGCGGAGCTCGTCGAGCCCTGCCTCGATCAGGGCGCGGCCGTTCTTCTCCGACAGCACCGTGCCGTTGGTGTTGAACAGGACGTAGGTGCCGCGATCCTTGAGGTAGCGGACCATCCGGGGCAGGTCTTTGACCAGCATTGGCTCGCCGACCCCGTGCAGCACGGCCCGGCTGAGATCCGGCACCTGGTCCACGATGCGCGTGAACAGCTCCCAGCTCATGTCGGCCGGCGGTTCAAGCTCGACATAGGTGCGCGGGCATGTGGTGCAGAGCAGGTTGCAGCGGTTCGTCACCTCCAGGTAGAGGCAGACTGGCGGTCGTTCGACGAAGGCTTCTACCGACTTCGGCGCCGCCTCGTGGTAGCGGCGCGGGTCGACAGCCGGGTGGGATGTGGCAGTGCCGCTTGTCATCGGTAGGTTCCCGATCGTCGCGTGAAGGCCGCCTGCGCCAGAGCGGCGGCCAAGACCAGGGCGGCGAGGATCGCCGAGCGGTCGTCGTAAGAGAGCTGCGGATCGCCGGGAACGACATCGTAGAGCACAAAGCCTCCCACCGTCAGAGCCCAGCCTGGAAGCGTCGCGGCGATGCTCAAGAACGGCACCGCCATCAACAAATACCAGGGGAATTCGGGCGAGAGCAGGAAGAGTAACATCACGATCGAAAGATTGATGTCGCGCAGGCTCCGCTCTGGTGTGCGGTCCCTTCGGAAACCGGTTCTCAGGGCCAGGGCCGCCAGGATCGCAAGGCAGAGGCCGAGATAGATCCCGGTGTCGTGCGGCCATTCACCCGCGGAAAAACGCCAGAGCCGCAGCAGAGTGAAGCCCCAGCCAGAGGCCAGACCTTCCTCCTGAACGTAGCCTGTGGCGAGGAAGCCAAGCACGTCGCGTCCGACGGACAGGTAGGGCAAATAGGCCGCCGCGACGACGACGGGCACGAGCGCAATCATGCGCCAGTCCCACGGCCGCCACAGGCCCGGCAGGGCGATGAGGGCGAAGGGCTTGACAAGGGCCGCCAGCACGACGGCGCCCGCGCCCCCGTAGCGCCGTCCGACGATGAGGGCGAGCCACAGGCCGAGCATCATCAGGGCGATCATCAGCCCGTCGACATGGCCCTGGCCGGCGATCTCCCAGACCGGCAGCGGGTGCCAAGCATAGGCCGCCACCCGCGTCGGCGGCTGTCCGGTGAGGCGCAGCAGGCCGATGAGCGCCAGCAAGGTCGCCCCCTCGCAGGCCACGAGCGCGAGCTTGATCGCGAGGGGGCTCTCCGACAGGCGGGTGACCAGAAAGAAGAACGCCTGCGCCACTGGAGGATAGATGGTCACCGCGTAATCGGCGCGGTTGATGAACGGATAGACCGCCGCCGGGCGTAGGGCTGCGAGCGCCGGATCGGCCGGAACGTAGCGATAGGGGTTGATGCCTGCGCCCTGCACGAGCCCGTCCCAGACGTAGCGGAAGACGTCCGTGGACAGGATCGGAGGCGCGGGCAGCGCGAGCATCCGCATGGCGAGGCCGATGCCGATAATGACGATGAGCGCCCGGCGCCCCTCGATGCCCTCCAGACGTGCGCCCAGGGCCGCGATCACCCCGCCAGCGACGACGAGCAGTAGGAAAGCGTTGTCGCCGAGGCTCTGGAGCACGGGCATCCCGAGGCCGACCAGCACGGTCCCGGCGAGGCCGAGCAGGACGAGGCGCCGGGCGAGCCCCGGGGTTGCGATCATGGCTCCGGCCATTCCGCCAGCATCGCGCGGGTCTCCTTGGCCGGTCCACCGATGAGGCTAGGCGGTGCAAAGGCCGGCGGCGTTCCGGCGACCTCCGCCTGCAGTACCCGGAACGTCTCCAGGTCGTCGATGTCGTACCAGAGCGGCAGCATCTCGACCGCGAGGGCGATCCCGGCAGCCCGCTCCAGAGTCAGGCGCAGTACCTCGCCCGTGCTCCAAGGGATTTCGGCGAAGAGTTCGGGGTGATCGCGCTTCAGCCCGATCAAGGTGTAGCCTCCATCAATTGCGGGCCCGAGCACGACCCTGTCACCCGGTCGCCGCAGAGCCGTGATCGCGGTCGTGAGGAGCGCCACTGGCAAGGTCGGGGAATCGGAATTGATCAGCACGACGCAGTCATGGCCTGCCTCGCCCAGCAGCCGCTGCACTGCCGAGCCGAGGACGAGTCCAAAATCATTGCCGTCTTGGAGGAGGAGCCGAAAGGAAGGCGGTAGGATCTCCTCAAGCTCCGCCTCGCTTCCGGCCGGCGCGTAGACCCCATAGCCCTGGCTTCCCAAGGCGTCCGGGACTGCGAGTACAGCCTGGGCGACATCCTTGAGGAAGCATCCGGAGAGGCGGGCCGCGCGCTCCGCCCCGAGAAAGGCGGCGAGCCGTGTCTTGGTTCGGCCAGGATGCGGGGCCTTGCACATGATCCCAAGCGCTGCGCTCATGCGTCCTTGACTCCCACCCATCTCCGCACCGACGTCATTCAAGCGCGTTAGATCCGGTACGCTGCGTGCCGGGCGAAAACAGACGGTATCCGGTGCAGGAAGCCAAATCACAAAGTCAGGTCCAACGGCTTTTATCTGTCGTAAGCCTGACGCGGGGTGACAGACAGCGATCAATCGTCGGAACTTCGGGGTGGGTACCTGCTCGGGTAATTTTAACGCACCTCCACCACGTTAGCCGGCACGCTTGAAGCTCCGCGGCTCGCTTCTTACAGAGCAGTCGAAGCGAGTTTTTATTCTCGGTCTCCCAACGCCTGAAACTGTCTGCTCTGGAGCCATTTTAGAAGAACCGACAACGATTGGTTCGGGTCGGGACGGGGCCGTCCGCCATAGGATCGGATCGGGTGACTTTGCGATGGTTCGCTTCTGATCGGAATGTGACGGAAACGACGGCCCAGAGTTGTCGCAGCGCGTCTCGAACGCGACTGAAGTCCTTCGAAGACTGCGATCGCCCCGTTACAGGGCCTGCGTTGCCGCCCCTTTCGCGCGGCCGATGAACAGGATCCGGCCCGTCGGGCGACCGATGGGCGAGCCCGCCTCGGGCTCCAGCGTGATCTCGAAAAGCTGCCCGTCGCCGATGGCTTCCAGCCGCTCCGGCGGCAGACGGATCGCTCCGCCCGGGGGCAGCACGCCGAGGGAGACCGGACCGCGCGCCTGATCCCACAGGGTCCAAAGCTGCAACGCGCGCCCGCTTCCCGGCTGCACGTCAGCCAGCGGCAGGGACCGCACGGTGCCGTTCTGGGCAACTTGGATGAGCCATCCCGGTCCGCTCTCCTGCCCGGAGGCGTCGCGGCTCTGCAGGATCGCGTAGAACCGCGTCGGGCTCTCGGCCGGCACCGGGACGCGGCTCGGCAGGATCGCCAGAACGATCGCAGCGGCCGTGGCGAGCCCCGTGGTGGCCCGCCACAGCGCAGGGCTCCGCCACGCCGCCCGCAACATCCCGCCTCGCGGCCGTGTGAGGGCGAGCGCCGCGGTCGGGCCGAGCGCCTGCCGGCGCGTCACGAGGGCTTGCTCGATCCGCGCCCATTGCGCCGGATCGACATCGGCCTTCCCGACGGCCGCGGAGGCCGGCAGCAGCCGCTCCTCCCAGAAGGCGATGCGGCGGGCCAGATCCGCATCCGAACCCAGTGCCCGCTCGACCTCCGCCAGGGCTGCGCAATCGAGCAGGCCGAGGACGTATTCGCCCGCCAGGACGTCGCGGTCTTCCGGCTGGCTCGGGATCATGACAGGCAATCCTTCAAGGCGATGAGGCTGCGGCGGACCCATGCCTTCACGGTCCCGAGCGGTGTCCCCAATCGCTCGGCGATCTCGGACTGCGACAGTCCATCGACATAGGCGAGCAGGATCACCGCCCGCCTTTCGGCGCCAAGCTGCGCAAGGCAACCATGGAGGCGTCTCCCGTCCTGCAATGTCGCCAGGATGGCAAACGGATCGGGCGCGTCGTCCGCGATCTCTGTCGCCGCGGCCGCGTCGAGGTCCGTCTCCCGACCGACGACCCGGATGTGTTTGAGCGCGCGGTGTCGCACGATGCTGGTGATCCATGCACGGCCCGCGCCGCGGCTGCGGTCGAAGGTGCCGGCGCGCTCCCAGATGTCCATCATGGCATCGTGCAGGACGTCGGCCGCAACATCACGCCGCCGCACGATCCTGAGCGCGACGGCGAGCAGGAATCCGGCCTCCTGGTCGTAGAGACGCCGCAGCGACGCAGGATCCCCACGGGCGCAGCCTTCCAACGCGGAGGCGTGATCGAACGGCTCCATGACCCTTCCGGCGATTGGAAGGACCGGCCGCCTGGCCGGTCCTGCAGTGGAGGAGCGATGCTACATCTTGGGCAGAATGGCGATGTCACGGACCTTGCCGGACACGCCGGTGATCTTGGCGGCCATGTCGCCCTTCCCGGTCGCGAGATCCACCTTGTAGAGCGTGTCGCCGGCCATGGCCCAGGCCTGGTTGCCACCCTGGCCATCGGACAGGATGTCGAAAGCCACGGCCTCGCCCGACATGCCGAGCATGCCGACGGTGTTCAGGATGCCGTCATTCGGCGGAGCCTGCTTCAGCAGCGCGCCGGAGGACTCGATGTCGAACAGGGCCGTCTCCTTCGTGCCCTTGAAGGCATTGGTGTAGGCGCCAGCCGTCACCTTCGGGGTCTTGCCCTTCATGCTGTCGGTCTCGGCAAACTTGAGCTGGCCGTCCTTCGTGACCTTGCCGTCATCGACATTGGCGCGAAGGTTGGTGCCGTCCGAACCGATGATGCGCAGGCGGTCGGCGACGGGATTGAAGTCGACCGTTGCCGCGGTGCCGGCGGCTAGCATCGTATCGAGCTTCGACTTGGCCGTCGCCTTACCGGACACCGGATCGATCGTGACGACGCTGCCATCCGAGATCACGGCGTAGAGCATGCCGTCGGCAGGCCGCACGTCGATGCCGAGGACGCTGCCGCCGATCCCGGTGATCGTCACCGTCTTCGTGACCTTCTTCGCGGCCGTGTCGACATGCGCCAGCGTGGCATCGCCGACGAGTGCCGCAACGATCTCGGCACGCGCGGCGGTTCCAAAACAGGTCCCAGCCAGCAGGGTAACGGCGATAAGGCTCAGTCGCATGGCGTTCTCCATCTGCCGCGAAGGCGACATCAAGAGCGCTAGCCATGAGCCGGAGGATCGGACGCAGCGGATGTCAGGTTTTTTCGCCCTCCAGCGGACCGTCCGCTTTCAAGAGCCACTCCAAGTGTCGGCTACGACGTAATTGGGTCGAAAGCAGCCCCCGCGGCACAGGTCTCCCGCATCGGGTACCGCCAGACGTCCCTGACGCGCACGCCTCCTCTTGACCCCTCAGGTTACGCCTCCTGCCGAACGCGTGCGTTGGTCGGCTGGGTCGTGTCGGAGCCGGGCATGAAGGCGTCGAAGGCGGCCCAGAAGTCCTGACGGATGCTGTCGCGCTCCGACAGGATCTCGTGCCGGGCATCGGGCAGCACCAGGATGTGCCCGGCGCGCAGGCCGCGGGCGAAACGCTCGGTGGTGCGGGTACCGCAGACGGGGTCGGCGCCCGCCGCGACGATGAGCGTCGGCACCGAGATCCGGCCCGGCACGCGCGGATCGGCGAGGCGCTTCATCGCCCGGAAGGCGCTCGCGAGCCAGGCGATGCTCGGATCGCCGACGGCGCCGGCCCCGACATCCCGGGCGGCCGCCGCGTTGCGGGCATAGCGCTTCGGATCGCGGCACAGGCGATTGCCCGGATAGGGCTTCGTCGCGATCGAGACCGCCGAGCCGAAGGGAATGTAGCGCCGGCCCCAGCCGATCGCGTGCAGGGCAGCGGCGAGGAGGGCCGCCCCGGCGGGCCAACGCACCATGCGGATCGACAGCATGGGCGCCACCATGACGACGCGCCGGAACGGCAGCCAGCCGTCATGGGCCCCGGTCAGGGCGACGGCCCCGCCCATCGAGTGCGCGAGGGCAAGATGCGGATGCGGCATCAGGGGATGCAGGATGGCATCCTCGATCGCCTTCAGGTCGAGACGGTAATCGTCGAAATCCGCGACGTGGCCCCGATGCGGATCGTCGACCTGTCGCTGCGACTCGCCCTGGCCCCGCCAGTCGAAGGCGACGACGGCGAAGCCCCGCCCGCGCAGATCGGCGATGGTCTCGTAGTACTTCTCGATGAATTCGGCCCGGCCCTGGAGGAGGCAGACGGTTCCCTTCACCAGGCGGGTGGTCGGGCGCCAATGGGCGGCGCGCAACTCGATGCCGTCGTCGGTGCGCACCGCCTTGAGGGCACCGCCCGGCGGAACGGGATTGTCGGGGGTGGAGCGCAGAGTCAGCATCGACGAAGTCTCAGGTAGAGGAAGGAACCAAATTTTTTGGCCGAGGCACCGGCTCAGGCTCTTGCGAGGCTGAAACCCAGCGCCGATATCACGGGAGCACTGGCCAATACGGCGGTGCGACTGGTCTGGCCCTCGGGCGGACCTGAAACCAGCATGTTGCTTCTTACGGAGAATATGTGATGCGTCAGTTCGACCTTGCTCCCCTCTATCGCTCCACCGTCGGTTTCGACCGCCTCTTCTCGGCCCTCGACCAGCTCGTGAGTGCCGACGCGGCCCCGACCTATCCGCCCTACAACATCGAGCGCACCGGCGAGAACGCCTACCGGATCACGGTGGCGGTGGCCGGCTTCACCGACTCCGATCTCGCGATCGAGGTCAAGGAGAACGCGCTCACCCTGAAGGGCGAGCGGAAGTCCGATCCCGCCAAGCCGGCGGAATTCCTGCACCAGGGCATCGCGGCCCGCGCCTTCGAGCGTCGGTTCCAGCTGGCCGACTACGTCCAGGTGACGGGTGCCGCCCTGGAGAACGGCCTCCTCCACATCGATCTCGTCCGCGAGATTCCGGAGGCGAAGAAGCCCCGTCAGATCCAGATCGCCACCGGCCGCACCCCGCGGGCCCCGGTGATCGAGGGTTCGGTGCAGCAGGCCGCCTGATCGGCGCGTAAGGACGTTCGGAGCGCCCCGGCCGCACGGCCGGGGCGTTTTTCTGTCCAGAAGCCTCTTTCTGTCCGGAGACGTCTTTCGATCCGAAAGCGTCTTCCGATCCGGAGACCGCGTGCCCGGACGGACGGTCGGCTCAGAAGTCGCCGTCGAATCCATCGTCGCGGCTCGGCTCCTTGCAGCGATAGCCGATGAAGCAGCGCGGCGTATCCTGCGCCGGCACGAAGGCCGGGATCGTGATCTCGGTGACCTCGCAGAAGCTGCGGTCGCGCACGAAGCGGTCATAGGTCTGCCCCCCGGTTCCGAGGACGAGGCCGCCCCGGCGGTCCACCAGCGTCTTGGCCTGGCCGCAGGACATGGCTGTCGTTGAGGCCCGCTGCGCGTGCGCCGGTGCGGTGCAGAGGGCAAGGACGAGGGCGGCGCGGGCAATGCGGATCGGCATGGCGGGCCAACGCGCTCGGCGACCGGTCGATCCCGACGCGGGACGCGGCGCGCCCCATGCCTCAGGCGCCTCGGCCGCTGCGTGCGCTCACAGGTCGCCGAAGATCAACTGTCCCTGCGGGCTCGGACGCCGCGCGGCCGGATTGCCCTTGGCGCGCTTGGCCGCAGGCTTGCCCACGGTCCGGCGTGCGGCCGGGCGCTCGGCCGGCGGATCGGCCCTGAGACGGGCTTTCGCCTTGTCGCGGGCGATCGCCTCCGGGGCATGGGGATCATCGTCGAGCCACTTGCCGCGCTTGATCACCTCGTTGACCCGGCCCTGGTTCACGCCGACCTTGAAGGCGATCTCCTGCTGGGTCATGCCGGTGGAGGCGTGCAGGTCGAGGATCGCGCGGGCAAGCTCCGGGGTCATCTTCTGGCCGGTCAGGCGCCGGGCCGGCTTGATCGTCCGCGTCGCCCGGTCCCGCTCGCGCAGGCGCTCCAGCAGGGCGAGCGCCATGTGCATGCCGTGCTCGCGCAGGGACTCCTCGAATTCCTTCAACGTCGCCATGGTCGGCATCCTCATCGCCGCAGGGTTCCGTGAGGTCGGAACCGCGACTGCTCCATCAACGCGACCGAAACGCCAGGGTTGCTCCGGACAGGCCGTCAGGGTTGGGCTGGTTCGGGCATCGTGACAACAGGCAAGCACCGTCATCCACCGCTATCCGCCCGGACCGACCCGGTCCGGGGCGGGCAGGGGGCCTCTGACGGGCCGCCGCGCCCGTGGTCAGCGGCGTGTCGTTCGGCTAAACCGCCGGTCCTGCCGCGGTTTTCGAGGATCCCCGCCCGATGATCAGCCCGATCGTATCCGTCTCACGCGCGGGGCCGCCCCCCGGCACGCCGTCCCTGGTGGATGCCCTCGAGGGCGGCGCGGTCCTGATGTTCCCCGATCTGGACTTTCCCTTGAGCCGCTTCGAGGAGCGCTTCGTCGAGCGCCCCTTCGCCGACGGCAAGGCCAAGAACGTCAATATCCGCGGACCGGAGGCCACCCTCCGGGGCGCGGCCGGCACGCCGGAGGAGCAGGAGGCCCTGCGCCAGGTCCTGATCCGCTACCGCCGCTTCGCCGAGACGCTGCTGGCCGAGCACCTGCCGGCCTATGCCGGCAAGGTCTCTTTCGCGGGCACCTCCTATCGCCCCTTCGAGGTCGACCAGCGCAAGCTGAGCTGGCGGCGCGACGACACCCGCCTGCACGTGGACGCCTTCCCGTCGAACCCGATCGGCGAGAAGCGCATCCTGCGCATCTTCCGCAACATCAATCCCAACGGGCAGCCGCGTCACTGGCGCGTCGGCGAGGACTTCCCGTCGATGGCGCAGAAATTCCTGCCGCGCCTGCCCGGCTACTCGCCGCTCTCGGCCCGGATCCTGGCGCTCCTGAAGATCACCAAGGCGCGGCGCAGCGAGTACGACCACCTCATGCTGCACCTGCACGACGCCCTGAAGCAGGACATGGCCTACCAGGAGACGGCGCCCCAGGCGGACGTGCACTTCTCCCCCGGCCAGACCTGGGTGACCTTCTCGGACCTGGTGATGCACGGCGCCATGGGCGGCCAGTACATGCTGGAGCAGACCGCCTACCTCGCGGTGGCCGACCAGGCCCGCCCCGAGCGCAGCCCGCAGCGCCTGCTCGCCCAGGCCCTCGGCCGCCCCCTTCGCTGAGTCCCTTTCGCGAATTCCCTTTCCGCTGATCCCCCTCGAACCCTACGGCCGGAGACCCCCGATGATCCTCGAAATCGCGCAGATCGACGTCAAGCCCGGGATGGAGGCCGAGTTCGAGGCCGGCATCGCCAAGGCCTCGGTGATCTTCAAGGCCGCCAAGGGCTGCCGCAGCTTCGCCGTCCGCCGCTCCATCGAGAAGCCGCAGCGCTACCGCCTGCACATCGAGTGGGAGACCCTGGAGAACCACACCGTGGACTTCACCGGCTCCCAGGCCTGGAAGGACTACCGGGCCATGGTCTCGCCCTGCTTCGAGGCCCCGCCGAGCGTCGAGCACACCGAACTGGCCCTCCAGGCCTTCTAAGGGACGCGTCAGGAGCCGGAACCGCGCACCAGCATCTTGATGCGGTCGTCGAGCCGGCCGATCCGCGCGCGGACACCGCGCGCGGCGCATCCCGACAGGGTCTCGCCGGCGAAGAAACCGAACTGCGCGGCGCGCTCGCGGCAGGCCAGGACGGGCGGGAGCGCGATCACCAGGGCGAAGGGCGCGGTGAGCAGGATGAGGTTGAGCAGGAGGGACGGCGCCCAGCCCAGGGCGAACGACCGGACCTCCGGCTCCGCTTCGCCTTCGACATCCCGGAAGCGGCGCACCGTCCGGGGCGTGCGCAGACCCTCACGGATGATCGCCTGACGGACCCCGGCCTGCGCCGGCATCGCCGCCTCGGCCTCGGGATCGTCCCGCGCCGGCCCGGCGCGCGTCTCCAGGGGCATCGTCCGAGCTCCGAGCGTCACCATGACCTCCCGCCGCGATCGCGATGATCCGTTCCCATCACGCCGCGCTACCGCAGGCCGCTCGCGACCGTTCGCAGGTCGCTGTCGAGATGGAGCATCCGGCCGGCCAGGTCGCGGCGGGCGCAGGCGGTGCTGCGCAGGAGGTCGGGGACCCAGGACCCGCGGGCGCTCCCCTGGCAATCCATCAGCAGGCTCGCGGCCAGCAGGATCGTCATAGGGCCGAGCATCAGGGTGACCTTCAGCAGGCGGAAGAAGCCGAAACCGCCGCGCTGCCGGCGGGGACGGGCCGGCGCACGATCCCGACCGGACGGACGCCGAGGCGGGCGGTCCTCCGATTCGTCGTCGCGCGGACCGAACTCCTGCTCGTAATAGGCTTCAAGCTTGCTGCGCTTCATCGGTGAGCGTCCGCCGACCTGGCTCGTGACATCCTCGTCGCACGAGATACACGCCGAGAGCGATAAGCTTGGCCTAAGATCGCCGGGCGCGGGAGGCGCGACCTACGCGCGTGGTTTCGGAATACTTAGCGGCCGGAGGACGATCGAACGCGCTCCCGGTGACATCGGCGCACGGACTGCGTACCTAGGTTCAGCAGGCCGAACCGGCCCGGTCCCCGGGCGCCGGACTCTCCCTACCACCGAGCGATCCTCGCCCATGATCCAACGCCCCCTCCGCATCGGAACGCGCGGAAGTCCGATGGCCCTGGCCCAGACCGGAGTGGTCCGGGACAAGATCGTCGCGGCCAATCCGGGTCTCGAGACCGAGATCGTGGTGGTCAACACCGTGGCGGATCGCATCCTCGACCGCCCGCTCTCCGAGATCGGAGGCAAGGGGCTGTTCACCAAGGAGCTCGAGCAGGCGCTCTATGCCGACGTCGTCGATGTCGCCGTCCACTCGATGAAGGACGTGGAGACGTGGCTGCCCGACGGGCTCGTGATCGCCTGCATCCTCGAGCGGGACGACCCCCGTGACGCCTTCCTGTCGCCGCGAGCTTCCGGCTTCGCCGAGCTCCCGTCGGGGTCCCGGATCGGCACCTCGTCCCTGCGCCGGGCCGCGCAGGTGTTGATGCGCCGGCCGGACCTGCGGATCGTCCCCCTGCGCGGGAACGCCAACACGCGCATGCGCAAGCTGGAGGAGGGGACCTGCGACGCCACCCTCCTGGCGCTCTGCGGCCTGGAGCGCCTCGGCATGGCCGACATGGCCCGCAGCGTGCTCGACGTCGGCGAGATGCTCCCGGCCGTGGCGCAGGGCGCCCTCGGGATCGAGTGCCGCGAAGCCGACGCGGACGTGCGCGCGCTCCTGGGCCCCCTGGTCTCCGCCACCGCCACCGCCGAACTCGCGGCCGAACGCGGTCTCCTGGCCGAGCTCGACGGCTCCTGCCGGACCCCGATCGCCGCCCTGGCGCGGATCAGCGGCGACACGCTCAACCTCGACGGCCTGCTGTTCCTGCCCGACGGCAGCGCCCACTGGGCCGTCCAGCGCTCCGGCGCGGTGGCGGACGCCGCCGAGATCGGACGCGAGGCCGGCGCCGAATTGAAGCGGGCAGCGGGCGACACCTACGCGCGGCATCTTCAATAGGCGCTCACGCCAGACTTCGCTCGATCGCCTCCTCGTCGCAGATCACGCTGGCCGCGCGTCGATACTCGCTGCCGAGGGGCTGAGTCAGGATCGGCGCT
Source organism: Methylobacterium sp. Leaf125 (assembly GCF_001423085.1). Lineage (GTDB taxonomy): Bacteria > Pseudomonadota > Alphaproteobacteria > Rhizobiales > Beijerinckiaceae > Methylobacterium. The sequence goes on from NZ_LMNU01000005.1 coordinate 45,213, forward strand.
TTCGCCCGGGCAGTGAAGGCGTCGAGGAACACCCGCATCACGTGGGCGACCGCGCTGGGCGTAACCGACCGCAGGTCGTCCTCGTAGTAACGCCCCGCATTGGCGGTACTCGTCACGATCTCGTACGCGGGAAAGTAGACGGCGCGCGGCTCAGCGGCGGCGATCTCTTCGGCCGCCGCCCGCAGAGCGGCCTTGCTGTAGGTGTTGGAGACCAGCACGTGCTGGTCCGCGTAGGTCGCGATCAGGGGCACTGGCGAGACCGTGAGAATCACCCGAGCGGCTGGATTGACCGCGAACAGCCGCTCCAGGAAAGTCAGCATGTCGTCCCGCACATCACCCACCCGCGCATTCACGAAGGCGTAGGCGTCCGGGTCGAAGCTACCGCCGATGACCCCTGGCGCTACCGGGAGCATCGCGCCATCCGCGCGATGCATCCAACCCTCCGTCAGGCCTAAGGTGAATACGAAGACGTCGAGGCTTTCGAACATGACCCGTACCGCCGCAAGATGCCTCCGGCGATCGGCTTCCACTTCGGCCGCATCGGCGAAGCCGGCCGGCTCGATTCCAGGGCGAAACGGATCAACCAAGCGACCATCCGGACGCGTCCACGTCGACAGGGCAGGAGCGTAGGTGCCCCAGGCACGGTCGAAGAGCTGCAGAAGCTGGCGGGCGGTGTAGATGTTGCCGTAGCGGGCCGAGTAGATCCCATATTGCCGGTCGGCGGCGGCTTCGGGTGCCATACCGTCGGGCCCTACCTCCGTGAGATAATGCCCGAACCCTGCCCGTGTCAGGGCGCGGGCGACGTGCTGGGCGAAACACGAGCCGGCGGTCGCCACCCGAGCTTCAGGGCCGATGGTGAAGCGGCTGCTCGGGGCGGGCGCCAGGGCGAAGGGCGCCACGCCTGCCACGACCTTGCGCCAGAATCGCTCGGCCGGTAGATCGGCGTAAGGGTTCACTACCACGGCGGCATCTCCATCCGATCGCTCAGGCCATTGCCGCGCACGTTCACCAAGACAATGGTCTCGGACTCTTTCGCGGCCCTGGCTGCCTCCCTCACACGTCCGGGTTCATCGTGGCGATCCTGGGCGGGAGCATGGCGCGGGCCCCGGATCGACCCTGGCCCGGTGCGGGACGGACCGCGGATCGCCGTCCTCGGCAACTGCCAGGCCGAGGGTATCGCCCAATCCCTGCGACTTCTGCTCCCCAGCGCGCAGGTCCACCTCGTCCCCTTCGACGGCCTCGGCAAACGGCATGGCACTCTGGATCGCCTCAAGGGCTATCTCGCTCCCTTCGATCACGTCTTCACGCAGTTCTTCCCCCAGGGTTTCGTCGAGGGCGGAAACGTCCATGCTCTCGGCGAAGACGATCCTCGCTTGAGCCTGTATCCGACCATACTATTCCCAGGCTACCAACCTGACATGGTCCTCGTGGGTGATGTCGGGGCGCTCTCCGCATCGCGCCTCATCGCCTCGCCCACAGGTCCCTATCACTCTGCCATCGTCCTGTGCGCCTATTTGGAAGGCCTGAAACCGGAGGAGACCGCAGAACTGTTCCGGGATTCGATCTATACGCGGCTCGGCTTCTATGAAGCCTGGAACGTGGCCGCAGCGGAACTCCTGGGTAGCGCGCGCGACATCATGTTTCCGCTGGAGGCGGAACTCGCCCGATGGTCCCGACGCGGTTGCTTCATGCACGTCCTGAACCATCCCAAGTTGTTCGTTCTGGCCGATATTGCCCGGCGACTCGCCGTAGAAGCGGGCCTGCGGCCCCTTTCAGCCCGAGTTGAGGATTACCTCCCGGATACCCTTGCCGCCGACGTGGTCTGGCCCCTCTACCCGGACCTCGCCGCGCATTATGGCCTGACGGGTACGATGCTGTTCAAGGACCGGGCCCGCCGGGGCGACCCGAAACTTTACGACCTACCGGGCTTCATCGCGGCAAGCTTCGCGATCTACCGGCGCCATGCACCGGAGTCTCTCGGGTGCATCCGAGTCGAGGGCTGGCGGGCAAACCCTGCCGTGCGGTCATTGTTCAAGGCCTGAGCGCGCTCCTCCCTCAGCCTATCGCGCGTAGGATCAGCGACTCCGATCCGGCGGCGGGTTCACGCATCATCGAGTTGGCCAGATCAACCACATCCTGGATCCGAAAGGGCTTGGCCAGGAAAACGCTGTCCGGCACGGCACGGCGATCGTTGCATCCCCCGGTCGACGAATAGATGACCGGTCCGTTCGGATTGAGCATGCGGAAAGCTTGGGCGACGGACCAGCCGTCAATGAGGCCTGGCAGGTTGATATCGGTAAGCAGGAGCGCGAAAGCACCGTCTGCTCTATCTTCTGCCGCAGTGGCCTGCCGGATCGCAGCCACTGCCGCCTCTCCGCTGGACACCGAAACCACGGCGATGCCGTTCCGCTGGCACAGAGCGGTCAGCATCTCAAGAAGCAGGTAATTGTCCTCGACGACGAGGATCTGACGCCGACGCATGAATCGCACCAACTCTTTGCACAGCCGGCTTAGTCCGCTAGTGGTTAATTGCCGATCAACAGAAGCGACGGTTCGGCGAAGTCAAGCCCCTGACCTAGTCTGGAAAACAAGATGCCGGACCATTCGACCCACGAGGCCGGGACGTCCGCAGCCCCCGATGCGCCCGTTGTGCAGGCGGGGTCGATCTACGAGCCCCGCACGCTCAAGGAGTTGGAGGACATCTTCGGCCGGGCCCGCTTAATGGATCTGCTTGATCGCTTAAGGACCGAGATCGGCCGACGGCTTCTGGCGCCGGCCTCGGAACGCATCATCCTCGGGCAGGATGCCCACATTCTGCTTTCCGCGAGCGGATCACTCGGCTTCTTTGATCTTTCCCAGCGCTGCTCGCAGATGGAGCGGGCTTGCCTGGAGGGAGCCGACCTTGCCGAGCCTCTCGCAGCGGTCCGGAAATCGGCCGAAGCCGCGGTGACGGCGATCCGGGCCATCCGAATCCAATCCTGAAGCCCTCGGGTTACGGCATGTTGCCATCCGGTCACGGATGGGACGCCCATGCATGCTTCGACGTCAGCGTCGCGCCGCCGCCGCAATCGGGGACGATTCCGGATCTCGTTTCACCGAAGCCATCGCCGGAGTGATCAGGAGCCGGCTGGCGTGACGACTGCGTTACAAGAGACCTTGGCCGATTTCGGAAAGATCGCTTCAAGGTTGACGGAACCTTCGCTTAACCGAGACCACATTAGAACCGACAGTGAGTCCCCGAGGGGGGCACATGAGGCGACGTTGCCAGCCTGATTGACAGGAACCCGGCGGCTGTGCCCGAGGAGAACAGGATCATGCCCATGATTGCGCGCTTCCGCGTGTTTCCGCTGGCGGCCGCCCTCTGCGCCGCCCTCAGCGTCGCCGCCTGCACCAACGATAAGGATTTGGCCGATGCTTCCGGGTTCGGCGCCGGCGGTGGCATGAACGGCGGCGCAAACACACCCGGAAGTGCTCAGGACTTCGTGGTGAACATCGGCGATCGGGTGTTCTTCGAGTCCGATTCCACCGACCTGACCCCCACCGCCATCGCCACCCTGGACAAGCAGGCCACCTGGCTGCAGCGCTATCCGCGCTACACCTTCCTGATCGAGGGTCATGCCGACGAGCGCGGCACTCGTGAGTACAACTTCTCGCTCGGAGAGCGCCGCGCGCAGTCGGTGAAGGACTATCTCGCCTCGCGCGGGATCGCGACCGGACGGATCCGCACTGTTTCCTACGGTAAAGAGCGTCCGGTGGCCGTTTGCAACGACATCTCGTGCTGGTCGCAGAATCGCCGCGCCGTTACCGTTCTCGACCGTGGCGCCGGCTCCTGACCCAGGCTATGTCGGGATCTCGGGACAGATGCTCGCCCGGGATCCCGCATCCAAAACGATGCGCCGCAGTTTGGCATGGCCGCATTTTTGCCGCGTGGGACAGCATTTGCTATCGGCGGACCGCGATCCTCGCGAGCGCACTTCTGCCCCCCGATCACCGGTAACGACCGCCATGCTTGCCCGCCTCCTCTTCGCGACCCGCCTCGGCACCGCAGCCGGCGTCGTCATGGGATCAATCCTCTGTGGGATGTCGGCTCCCGCGATGGCACAGGACGCCTCGGACTTCGTCGTCCGGCTCAACCGGCTGGAGAACCAGTCGCGCCAGACCGCCGGGCAGATCGAGACGCTGCAATACGAGAATCGCCAGCTGAAGGAGCAACTCCGCAAATTTCAGGAAGATGTGGAGTTCCGCCTGCAGGAAGCGAAGGGAGGCCGCAGCGGCGCCCCGTCCGGTACCAATCCGGCTTCGGCCAAGCCGCAGAAGCGCAGTGATGCCTTCGATCCCGAGCACAATCCCGGCCTGCCGGGCGCGCCGATGCAGTTGGGCACCACAACGCCGAGCGGGGCGGTGGCCGAAGCGCCCCGGACACGCAATGTGCCTCCGACAGTCGTGGAGGCGGACGACGAAGAGCCCGGCCTGACGCCACCTGGTCTCGGCGGCCCCGTCGACCTCTCACCACCCGCCCGCGTTCCGACCACCGGTGCCCTTCCGAATCCGCCCCGGGCTGGCAGCGTCGCTGCCACGGGGTCAGGCGATGCACGCGGGGATTACGAGGCAGCCTACGCCTACATCCTTCAGCGCCAGTACGAGCAGGCCGAGATGAGCCTACGCCAATTCATTCAGTCTCATCCGCGCGACGCGCTGGTGCCATCGGCAACCTACTGGCTCGGCGAGAGCTACCTGCAGCGCAACCGCAATCGCGAGGCGGCTGAGCAGTTTCTGAAGGTCTCGACGGACTATGCCCGTTCGGCGCAGGCGCCGGATGCCATGTTGAAGCTCGGGGCCTCGTTGAACGCGCTCGGCGCCCGCGAGCAAGCCTGTGCGACCCTTGCCGAATTAGAGCGTAAATTTCCTTCCGCCAGCGCCAGCGTCCGTCAGGGCGTGACGCGTGAACAGAAGCGCGCACGCTGCGCTGCTTGACCAAGGCGGTCGACGGGGTCGAGAACGCGCTCCGAGCCTACCTGTCGCGCGAGACGGTTCTCCTTGCGGTGTCCGGTGGTCCCGATTCGACTGCGCTGATGGCCGCGGCCGTGGCTGTAAAGTCTGCGGCAACCGTCCACGTCGCCACGATCGATCACGGCCTACGGCGCGAAGCGAGCGCGGAAGCCGCAGCGGTCGCGGCTCTCGCTGAGACGCTCGGCCTTCCGCACCGAACCTTGAGCTGGACCGGACCGAAACCGTCGCGGGGTCTTCAGGAAGCCGCCCGTGTGGCGCGTTACGCCCTCCTCGCGACCCATGCCGAAATCGTCGGTGCCAAACTCGTGCTCACTGGACACACCCGTGACGATCAGGCCGAGACGGTTCTGATGCGTCTGCTGGCGGGAAGCGGGCCCGCAGGCCTTGCGGGTATGCGCACCGAGCGCTCTCTCACACCGTCCATCAAGCTGGTACGGCCTTTCCTGACGATCGCGAAGGCCCAACTCGTGGATTATTGCGAGCGCCAGGGGTTCGCCTTCGTACGCGATCGTTCCAACGACGACGACCGCTTCGCCCGGGCTCGCCTCCGCCGGCTCCTTCCGGGCCTCACCCGCGAAGGGCTGAGTACGGATCGGCTCTGCCGCCTAGCAGCGCGCTGCGCACGTGACGATGCCGCACTGACGGAAGCGGCGCAGATCGCATTCGCGGTGGCACGGAGGCCAGAGCTCCGCCCTGGCATCCGTCTGGATGGTCGACATCTGTGCTCGCTGCCGGACGCCGTGCTTCTTCGTCTCACCAGTCTCGCCGCAGAGCAGATGAACCCGGGTGGGCCGGAACGGCTGGAGCGGCTCGAAGCCCTTGTTCTCGACGACCTTCGACCCGCGCTTCATGCGCGCACTCCGATACGCAGGACTCTGCGCGGGATCTTGTTCGAAGTGACGCTGGCAGCGGATTTGGTCCTGACATCGGCACCGCCGCGCCGGGGGAAGAAATCTTCGTAACCTTCCCATTGGATGCAGCCTTGCCGCGGCGGCATGCCCATGGCACGGCCTCCCCTTCGACTTGGCAAGGGGTGACTCGCTGCCTACATTGGCGGGGAGCGTCAGGAGCGACCCGCCCCAATTCGCGTGGTGGGCCCCGATGCCTCCAGGGATAGATCGATGAACCCGAATTTCCGCAATTTCGCCTTGTGGGTCGTCATCTTCCTGCTCGTGCTTGCCCTCGTGACCCTGTTCCAGAACCCGGGTCATCGTGGTGGCGGTTCCGAGATCGCCTACAGCCAGCTTTTGAACGATGCCGATTCCGGCAAGATTCAGACGGTTGTGATCTCAGGGCAGGATGTCAGCGGCACCTATGTCGGCGGCGGCAACTTCACCTCCTATGCTCCCAATGACCCGAGCCTGGTGTCCAAGCTGCAAAGCAAGGGCGTTCAGATCACTGCGCGTCCTCCGTCGGACAACACGCCCTGGTTCATCCAGTTGCTCGTCAGTTGGTTACCGATCCTCGTGTTCATCGGCGCCTGGATTTTTCTTTCCCGCCAGATGCAGTCCGGGGCAGGACGCGCAATGGGTTTCGGCAAGTCGAAGGCTAAGCTCCTCACCGAGGCTTCGGGTCGCGTGAGTTTCGATGACGTTGCTGGCGTCGAGGAAGCCAAGGAGGACCTGCAGGAAATCGTGGAATTCCTGCGTGACCCTCAGAAGTTTCAGCGTTTGGGCGGTCGTATCCCGCGCGGCGTGCTTCTCGTCGGCCCTCCGGGCACGGGTAAGACCTTGATTGCCCGGGCGGTCGCTGGTGAAGCCAACGTGCCCTTCTTCACCATTTCCGGCTCGGACTTCGTCGAGATGTTCGTCGGTGTCGGTGCTTCTCGCGTGCGCGACATGTTCGAACAGGCGAAGAAGAATGCCCCTTGCATCATCTTTATCGATGAGATCGACGCTGTTGGCCGGCATCGCGGCGCGGGTCTTGGCGGCGGTAACGATGAGCGTGAGCAGACGCTGAACCAGCTCCTCGTTGAAATGGACGGGTTCGAGGCGAATGAAGGTGTGATCATCATCGCCGCCACGAACCGTCCCGACGTCCTTGATCCCGCTCTGCTGCGTCCGGGTCGGTTCGACCGCCAGATCATGGTGCCGAACCCTGATGTCGTCGGTCGGGAGCGTATCTTGCGCGTTCACGTCCGTAAGGTGCCCCTGGCACCGGACGTCGATCTCAAGGTCATCGCGCGCGGCACCCCGGGCTTCTCCGGCGCCGATCTGATGAACCTCGTCAACGAGTCGGCCTTGCTGGCGGCCCGCCGCGGCAAACGAATTGTCACGATGCACGAGTTCGAGGATGCCAAGGACAAGGTGATGATGGGCGCCGAGCGGCGCACCCTGGTCATGACTGAGGACGAGAAGCGGCTCACTGCTTATCATGAAGGCGGTCACGCGATTGTTGCCTTCAATGTCCCGGCCACGGATCCCGTGCACAAGGCGACGATTATCCCGCGTGGACGGGCTCTCGGCATGGTCATGCAGCTTCCCGAACGTGACAAGTTGTCGATGTCTTACGAGCAGATGACCTCGCGGCTTGCGATCATGATGGGTGGACGCATCGCCGAGGAGATGACTTTCGGTGCCGACAAGGTGACCTCGGGTGCTCAATCGGACATCGAGCAGGCGACACGTCTTGCCCGCATGATGGTCACCCGTTGGGGCTTCTCACCGGAACTCGGGACCGTTGCCTACGGAGAGAACAACGACGAGGTCTTCCTGGGGATGTCGATGGGCCGTCAGCAGACGGTTTCGGAGTCGACCGCTCAGAAGATCGATGCGGAAGTTCGCCGCCTTGTGGAAACGGGCCTCGAAGAAGCGCGCCGCATCCTGGGTAATCACAAGGATGACCTGGAGGCGTTGGCGCAGGGCCTCTTGGAGTATGAAACGCTGTCCGGCGACGAGATCAAGAACCTCATTGCTGGCAAACCTCCAATCCGTGATGCGGGCGATGGACCGACGACACTGCGCGGATCATCTGTTCCGTCCGCCGGTCGTGGTCGTCCGCGTGGGAGTGACGGACTGGAGCCTCAGCCTCAGGCTTGAGCCATCAGGCTGCAGCCTTCTTCAACTAACGTCACGAGCCCGCCACCGGCGGGCTCGTTCGTATCTAGGCCCTCCTTAACGGTATGGGAGGTTTGGTCCTCCCGAGCGGGATCCGGCAACGGGATTTTCAGTCCCCGGGGTGGACCTAATGCCGAAGCATCATCACCAGCGGTAAGCCAGAGGATTGCGTCTTGAGGCAGACTCAGTTCCCCTACACCGAGAACAGCAAACAGGACGCGAAGAGCATGTCGCGCAAGTATTTTGGTACCGATGGTATCCGGGGACGGGCCAACGGCGTCATCACACCGGAACTTGCCCTAAAGGTCGGTCAAGCGGCAGGCCTCATTTTCCAGCGCGGCGATTACCGCCACCGCGTCGTGATCGGCAAGGATACGCGTCTTTCGGGCTACATGATCGAAACGGCCCTGATTGCGGGCTTCACATCAATGGGCATGGATGTGCTGCAACTCGGGCCGATGCCAACGCCGGCCGTGGCGATGCTCACCCGATCGATGCGCGCTGATATCGGTGTGATGATTTCGGCCTCTCACAATCCTTTCGAAGACAATGGCATCAAGCTGTTTGGACCCGATGGCTTCAAACTCAGCGACGATGTGGAGCGTGAGATCGAGGCGCTGATCGACGGCGAGTTGCATAAGCGTCTGGCAGGCTCGCGAGATCTTGGACGTGCCAAGCGAATCGAGAGCGTGCACGCCCGCTACATCGAATTTGCCAAGCGCTCCCTGCCGCGGAACGTCACCCTCGACGGCCTGCGCATCGTCGTGGATTGCGCGAACGGTGCCGCCTACCGGGTGGCACCTGAAACCCTCTGGGAGTTGGGCGCCGAGGTGATCGCCATCGGCGTGGAGCCCGACGGATTCAATATCAATCGCGATGTCGGATCGACTGCGCCTGCCGCGCTTGCGGCCAAAGTTCGGGAGCTTCGCGCTGATATCGGTATTGCCCTCGATGGAGACGCCGACCGCGTGCTCATCATTGATGAGAAGGGCCAGTCTGTTGACGGCGATCAGCTGATGGCCGTGGTCGCGCGGTCATGGAAGGAGGATGACCGCCTGACGCAGCCTGGGTTGGTCGCCACGATCATGTCGAACCTGGGCCTTGAGCGCTTCCTGGGGGGTATCGGTCTCAACTTGGCACGTACCGCTGTAGGGGATCGCTACGTGCTCGAGCATATGCGGGAACACGGCTACAATCTGGGTGGCGAGCAATCCGGGCATATCATCATGTCGGATTATGCCACCACGGGCGATGGCCTCGTAGCGGCTCTTCAGCTGCTGAGTGTGGTGAAGCGTCAAGAGCGGCCAGTCAGCGAGGTCTGCCACTGCTTCGATCCCTTGCCACAAATCCTCAAGAACGTGCGCTACCGGTCTGGCCAACCGCTGGATGCAGACTCTGTCGTCACGGCAATTGCCCAGGCGCGTGAACGACTTGGCAATTCCGGCCGCTTGGTGATCCGCCCGTCGGGCACCGAGACGGTGATCCGCGTGATGGCTGAAGGAGACGACCGGCACCTGGTGACGGAGGTGGTGGATGATGTGGTCGAGGCTGTTGCCAAAGCCGCAGCGTAAAAACACGCACCAGTTTGCCCGGGACGGGACGGTACGAAGTCTTCGGCTTCAGCGCATCCGTCCCGCCGCGTCATAGGGCGATCGGTTGGGATCCCTTTCATGTCGAAACGTCAGAGCTGGTCGTAAGCTGCGGGAGCGACTTCACGCCAAGCGGCCAGGAGAGCCGCGGTAAGCCTGTCCTCATCCGCCTCCCAGAGGGTGAGACTGGTCCACCCGCGCCGGCCCCAAGCACCGTCCACGGCCTCGAAGAGATTCGGCTCGGCCTCAATCCACTCGACCTGCTGCGCGTGCGACAGGCGCAGGACCAGTCGCTCCTCTTCGACCCACAGCGTCGCGAAGATCCGTCCCAGAATCCGGAAATCGGGGTGCCCGTTGTGGGCCCCCTCGGTCACTTCCGGGAGAGATCCAGCCAAGCGGCGAACATCCTCTGGTGTGCTGGGCACGTGCAGTATTTCCGTTGAGATCTGAGCTTCTTCTTGAAGCGAGAGGGCAAGCCTTGCTCGACACGGACCTAGCGTTGTGTGCTGACCGTCAACTCTTCCGCAAGGATAAGATTTAACGTTAAATCGGATTTAACGCTTGGACTCCATGATGCTCTCGTCATCCCGCCGGCGCTCCAGGCTTCCGGCACACGGTCGATTGAAGGACATCCGATGCGCCGCACCAAGCTGTCTGCCTTGGCGCGCTCGATCACGCTCTTTGCGAGCGTGGCAGCGCCCTGCCTCGCCCAAGCGGCGGATCTGCTTCCGCCCCTGCCGCCCGAACCGCTGCCCCCGCCCGTCGAAATCGGCGGTGGCTGGTACCTGCGCGGCGACGTCGGTGTCGGCGCGGCAAGCGTGGGCGCCATTTCGACTACGGTCCTGAAGGGATCCCTTCCGGACGGATACCGCTACGATCAGAAGGCCATCGAGAGCCAGTTCTTCGCTGGTGGCGGTGTTGGCTATCAGTTCGGCTCCTACTTCCACGGCGATGTCACGGCCGAGTATCGTGGCGGCGGCAAACTGACCTTCCAGGACAGCTACGGAGCGGATTGCCTCTTGGCTGACTGCCGCGGAGTTAACGCGTACCAAGCCAATCTCGCCTCGGTGGTCGTCATGGCGAACGGCTACATCGATCTCGGCACCTGGTATGGCGTGACGCCCTTCATTGGCGGCGGTGTCGGCACTGCCTTCCATGAATTCTCCGGATTCAACGACCGCGGCTTCGGTACCGCAAGCGGTGGATATGGATTCGCAAAGGACAAGCACTCGAACACCCTGGCCTGGGCAGCCATGGCCGGCCTCGCCTACAGCGTAACGCCCAACTTGAAGCTGGAACTCGGCTATCGCTACCTCAATTTGGGCGACGTGCGCTCTGGGGTCGTCAACTGCATCAACCAGGATTGCGGTGGCGCGATCTACAAGGTCAAGGAGGTCACCTCCCACGACGTTCGAATCGGCATGCGCTGGCTCCTCGGAGGGATTGTCGCACCGGCGGTCGCCGAGTATCAGCCTGAACCGACACCCCTGGTTCGCAAGTACTGAAAGCATCCTTTCCGGGAGGGTCAGGGATCGCGTCGCTGCACGAATATGAACCAAATGGCCGGCCGCGTGGAATACCGCGCCCGGCCTTTTTTCGTTTTCGAACACCAGCAAAAGCGCCGAAATTCCTGGCAGCTCAATATGTTAGGGTTAAGTCCTCACTAACGGTTCAAGTGCAGACTGCTCTCGACGTTGATCCAAGGTGCACAGATAGAACCTTCGACCGCGTCGCGTCCTCCAGTGTTCGAGACCGTCATGGCCGCATTCAGATTTCGCACCGTCACGGCTTTCGGATTCATGCTTGCCGCGCAAGGGCAGGTGGCGATCGTTCAGGCGGCGGATCTCCGATTGCTGCCGCCGACATCCGCGCCCGTCGCCATCGGAGAGGGGTGGTACCTCCGAGTCGACGCGACGGTCAGCGACTATGCGCGCCCACGTGATGCAACGTCGGCTCCGTCTGATGGAAGCCCGCTGGTTCCCCTCACACGTCTGAATCTCGACACGGCCCCTGGCTACGGCGGTGGCGTCGGCTACCGCATCACCGATTGGCTTCGCGTCGACGCAACGATCGATCAACGGACCCCCTCGCGCTACAGCGCCTATTCTTCGGGCTCTGGGTTCGTCACCGGCTACAATATCGAGTCGGGTCAACTCGACATTCTCACGGGGCTGGTGAACGTCTACGCTGACCTTGGAACCTGGTGGGGCCTGACGCCCTATATCGGCGGTGGCATTGGTATTGCGGACAAGCACTTTGCCAAGGCCTACACTCAGACGACCTGTATTCTCGAATTCTGTGACAACAATCCCGGGACCGGTTTGCGCGACGTGGTGCGTCGGCCGAGCCGTTCGGTGATGTCAATGGCCTGGTCGTTGACGGGCGGCGTTGCCTACGAGATCGGCGGTGGCCTGAGCCTCGACACCAGCTACCGTTACGTCGATCTTGGTCGCGCAAAGACGGGGCGCGACACCTTTGGTTTTGATTCGCGTTTGAAAGACCTCGCCTCGCACGAGGTTCGGGTTGGCCTACGCTACAGCTTCGCTAGCGGCTTAGGTCGTCTCCCCGGGCTCACCAGCGTGACTTCGTCCCAAAATCCCTACGAGTGACCCTCAAGGAGAGGGCTGCGCTGCTTCGGTAGGCCGAAGGTATTTTCTCGGAAGCGTAGTTCAACGGATTATTAAGGTTACCCAAGTAAAACTAAACTTACAGGCTCGGCCCCCCAAACCATCGGCCTGACGCCCTGAGGACGATATCAATGCGTACCGTAACCCTTGCGCTCATGGCTAGCTTTACGCTCGGCGTCGTTGCCCCGGCGCAGGGCGCAGACCTAGATTATGGGGTTCTTCGCGGCGCTGATTACGAACCCGAGGTTCAAGTTATCGATTGGAACGGCGTCTATTTCGGCGGGCACGGCGGATACACGTCGACATCCCTCAATCAGAACAACGTGTTCCAGAAGATGCTCGCCGAAGAGTTCAGGGTGCGCGACATCGAGAGCCAATTCAGTGTTTCGTCCTTCCTTACCGCGCCTTCGGCCCGCATAGACGGAGCAAGCTACGGGGCCTTTGCCGGCTTCAACTATCAGTTCGACGAAGTCGTAGTTGGCATCGAGGCCGACTACACGCGCTTCAACAGAGCAGGCCAAGTCAGCAACGGTATCAGTCGTATCATGACGACCACCGGCGGCATGACCGAGGTCGTTAACTTGATGGGCCTTTCGTCCACGAAGATCGAGGATTACGGAACCATCCGTGCCCGCGGTGGCTGGGCATTCGGGAGGTTCCTGCCCTTCGTAACGGCCGGGCTCGCGATTGGCCGTGCTGCTATCACCGATACGGTCGCCGTACAAAACTACGGCTACAACTCTCAGACCTATGCGTCCAACTTGACCGCGACAGCACCCGCCTACGTCGTCAGGCATGATTACGCGAGCTTCAATCCTGCCTATCCCGGAAATTATTCATCCCCGTACGGCCAAGTTCAGACCGCTCCCAATGCGCCCTACACCATAGGCAAAACCACGATCAAAACGGTCGGCGGATTGGCCCTCGGAGGCGGATTGGAGTTCGCTGTCACGGAGAACATTCTGGTTCGTGGCGAGTACCAGTACGTTCAGTTCAACGATTTCGACGGACACAAGGTAAACCTGAACACGGTTCGTGGTGGCGCGGCCGTGAAGTTCTGAGAGTCGTTAACAGAACGCTGGTATTTCACAGTCTAGCATCACCGCTCGGCGGATCGACCGGCCGGGAGTTCGTTGATGCATCGCCTCGTCGTCATTGGTTGCGCTGTGGTCGTGTCCATGGGCGTTGACCCAGTCCAGGCGGGCGGTGAGCCGACCGCCGCGTACAAGTGCTTGGTTCTACCGCCCCACATCGCTTATCGCGACCCAGCCTACGTTGCTCGGCAGCGCCCGGTCGTCTTGATTCCGATCCGTCGCTTGCCGCGTTCCCTGGCATTGCCGCTCTACAACGAGCCGCCCCCGCGCTTTCAGGCGCTCTGACCGTATTCAGGTCTCCAGCTCGGTATCCCAGTAGAGATAGTCGAGCCAGGTGTGGTGATACTCCCGGTGATCGAACTCCGGCTGACGGCGGTGTAGTTCGTGCCGCGTCGGACGGTGCGGCTCGTGGAGCAGCGGCATGTCCGCTTCCGCCGGAGTGCGATTGGCCTTGCGCAGATTGCAGGGGGAACAGGCCGCAACGACGTTCTCCCAGCTCGATAGGCCGCCGCGGGACCGGGGCACCACATGGTCGAAGGTCAGGCCGCCCGCCGGAAGGCGCAAGCCGCAGTACTGGCACGAGAAAGTATCGCGCAGGTAGATGTTGTAGCGGGTGAAGGCCGGGCTACGCGCCAGCGTCACATAGCTCTTCAGGGCGACAACGCTGGGTACGCGCAGTGAGCGAGACGGGGACCGGGCCTCGACGTCGTAGCTGGCCACGAGCGTCACTCGATCGAGGAACAACGCGGTGAAAGCGTCCTTCCAGCACCACAAGGAAAGCGGATTATAAGAGAGCGGCCGGTAATCCGCATTCAGGACAAGCGTTTGAAGATCCAGCATCGGCGCTACCCTCTCGACGGGTCAACGGAGGGACAACGCGCAGGAATCGGTGAGCGCGTCGTCCCAGGTTGGTGAAAGATCAAACATCTCCGCAACCCGGGGAGTCGTGACACAGCCGGGGATGGGGATAGGGACCAGCCGCTCCGAGAGCGCCGACGAAGGGCAGGGGAGCCGGTGTTTGGCCAAAAGCCGTCGCATCGGGCGGAAACGCCCGGTTCGTGGCGACGCTCATCGGCGCGGATGGTCGTCGCCACCTCCTCGCACGGGAACGAAAAGGCCAAGTCCATCGGCGCTTAGTCTAATATCAGCGTGACACGCTTGTGAAGGTCAACCCGGCTTCCCACGAGGTCGCGCCCACAGGTCGGCAGCCACGTCGGCTGACCGCCTGAATCTGCGGTACCGTCAGCCTTTCGCCCCATTGCTCGGCGATGGGGCTGTTCCTGGTCGCTCCCCGTCCTTCCGGGTCGCGCAGATTCTGCTCGTGCCGTTCAGGCATGCGGGTTGCCAGCGGCCCAACGAGGCGAGGCGCGACGACGCGCCATGACCGCGCTATGGCTCAGCGCGAAAGGATCATCATGGGCGATTTCCCGACCGGCCAAACGACCCGTGGCATTCGAAGGGCGGCACTGATCGCCGCATGGCTCGGCGTCTTGGTCTTGGCCCCCATGGGTGCAGTGGGGCAGGGCACGCCGACGGCACCGCCTGCGGCGGTCCCACCGAAAGCTGCCCCAGCCACTGCGCCGGCGGCTACCGCAGATGGCAAGCCCGCCCCAAAAGCGGTGGTACCGAAGCCGGCCGTGTCGGAGCAGATCCAGAACGTTCGCGACCAGCTCGACAGTGCCAAGGTCGATCTGGAGCAACGCGAAAAAATTCTGACCGGACCGCATGTGGGAAGCGGCGACCTGACCCGTGCCCGCGATGGCATCGAAGCCATTGCAGACAAGATCCGCCACGTCATCGACATCACCACCCCGCGCCTTGAGGCGGCTCGCGAACGGCTGACACAGCTCGGTCCGAAACCGAAGGAAGGGGAGGAGGGCGAGGACGTAGCGCGCGAGCGGACGGAGCGGGAGCACGCGGTCGCGGAGATCGACGAAACGCAGCGCCTCGCCCGCTCCCTGCTGGTTCAGAGCGACCAGATCGTCGATCAGGTCTCGAACCGCCGACGCGCAGCGTTCACTCGCGGCCTGTTCGAGCGCTCGACTGCCCTCGTCAGTCCAGATCTATGGATGCGGATCGCAGCGGACATCCCACGCGACATACGCGCATTGCAGAGCGCCGTGGAGGATACGGCAGACCTGTTCGCCCGCAACGGCACCATCGGAAATCTGCTGCTGCTCGGGATCGCCTTCGGCATCTCGATTGCCCTGTATTTCGGGCGCCGCAACATCGCCCCGCGCCTCGGGCGGCGCGATGCCAAGGCCGTCGATCCCTCACAGCGCCGGAAGCTCCTCGCCGCTTGGCGGGTGTTCCTCCTTGGCACCATTCCGGCCTTCATTGGCAGCTACGCGGTCTATTACGCCCTCGACGCCACCGATCTCCTGCCCCTGCGCCTGTTGCCAGTGGCGGGCGCCATCCTGGGCGGCCTCGCCTTCATCGCCTTCGTGGAGGCGCTGGCGGACGCTCTGCTCTCTCCCGACAAGCCGTCCTGGCGCGTTGCGACAATGAGCGACGCCGCCGCTGCGCGGGTGACCCGCCTGGCCGTCGGCATCGCCATCGTCATCACGGTGGTTAAGTCGATCGAGGCGCTGAATTCGGGTATCTCCGCGGCTCTGCCCATCTCCATCGCCACCCGCGGTATCGGCGCGCTCGCCACCGCGCTGATCCTCGCCATCGGACTGCACCGCTTCGCCGATTCGGCTGAGCAGGAGGAGGCGTGTTTCGGCCCCTACGTGGCCCCGGAAGCCACCACCGGGATCGGCGGCCCCGCGCGCCTTCTCGGCTGGGCGGCCGCGGTCGTCATCGCCATCGCTCCCATCGTCGGTTACGTGGCCTTCGCGGCCTTCGTCATCGATCAGCTCGTCTGGACGGCGGGGCTCTTCGTCCTACTGTTCCTGCTGATCTCCAGCGCTGATACCTTCATCGGGGGGACCCTCGGGGACGATACCAAGATCGCCACTGCGCTCCAGGCCAATACGGGCCTACGCAAACGCTCAATCAATCAGATTGCCGTGCTGGCGACCGGCCTTGCGCGGGTGGTGCTAGTCCTCGTTGCCGCGCTGCTCGCCCTAGCCCCCTGGGGCCTCGACTCGACCGACGTGTTCAGCTCGGTCCGCAGCGCCTTTTTCGGCTTCAAAGTCGGTGACGTGACGATCTCGCTCTCGACGATCGTCCTCGCCATTGGTCTCCTGCTCCTTGGCATGGCGGTGACGCGCGCGATTCAGCGCTGGCTCGAGCAGACCTACCTGCCGGCCACTGACCTCGACGCCGGCCTGCGCAACTCGATTTCGACGATTGCGGGTTATATCGGCTTCCTGCTCACTCTAGCGCTTGCATTTTCCTACCTAGGCCTCAGCCTGGAGAAGCTCACCATCGTGGCCGGTGCCCTCTCCGTCGGTATCGGTTTCGGCCTGCAATCCATCGTCAACAACTTCGTCTCTGGCTTGCTTCTCCTCTGGGAGCGCCCGATCCGCGTCGGCGATCAGGTCCTGATCGGCGACAGCGAAGGCATCGTAAAGCGCATCTCGGTACGTTCGACCGAGATCCAGACCTTCGATCGCTCGGCCGTAATCGTACCGAACTCGAATTTGATTTCCGGTATCGTGAAGAACCGCGTCCGCGGCGATCGGACGGGCCGTGTCAGCATCACGGTCAGCGTTCTGCGCAACCAAGACCCCGTCCACGCAGCCGAACTCCTGATGCGCTGCGGTCAGGCCCAGCCGGACGTGCTGAAGGAACCGCCGCCCCGCGTCGTCTTCCGCAAGATCGGCGATCCCTTCCTGGAATTCGAGCTGATCGTCATGATCGTCGATGTCAGTCTGGGCCTGAAAGTGCAGAACGATTTGAACCTTACGGTCTTTCAGACCTTGTCGCAGGCTGGAATGATCCCCGCTCTCGGGCCGGGGTCCAGCGTCGTCACCGTGCAAGGACTGGATTCCTTCCAAAGTGCGGTTGGGCAGATCGCCAGCGCGTTCACCCAACCGCAACGCTCTGCTGATCAAACCTCACCGCAGCGTGTCGAGGAGCGGTTCGACGAGGCCGAGCCTATGCGCTCCGCGGAGGTGACAAGGCGGCGCGCGGGGAGTTGACGCGGTACGTAGGGAGACGGGGACGTGGGGCGTAGAACGGTACTGGGTTTTCCCACCGGCATGGCGGTTGGTCTGACGCTGCTCGCGGGCTGCGCCACCCAGGAGCCTGTCAACGCCACGCTTCCCAGCCTCTACTGGCCGATGACGACGCAGTCGGCGCAGGTCGATACGGCGACGGCCCGCGACATGATCTCGGCCTACCGCGCTCGAAACGGAGCAGGGCCGCTGCGCCTTGACCCCGAGTTGCAGAAGCTCGCGGAGACGGAAGCAGCCGCGATGGCCGCGGCCGACCGACCAAGCCGGGCTCAGACCGTCAAGAATGCAGTCGAGCGGCTCGGCTTCCAATCGGCGGAGGCTAACCTGTCGGCCGGTTACCACACCCTGGCCGAGGCGTTTTCAGGATGGCGTGACAGCCCGGCTCACAACGCCGCGATGCTGGCAACCGGTGCTCAGCGCATGGGCATCGCGACCGCCTACGCGCCCGGGTCAAAGTACAAGGTCTACTGGGCGCTCCTGTTGGCCCGCTAGACGGCGTTTATGCACGCCTGTCCCGGCCGGATGTTGGCTTTACCGTCAGACACGAAACTGTAGGCGCATCTTCGGAGGGGTTCCCGGACGGTTAGCGGACGGAAACTTCACCGTTGCGGATGACGCCGCCCGATCCGACCGGCCTTTGAGCCAAACTCTGCGCGCGGCGCATCCTCGGCGGCTCAGGGAAAATTCTTCATCCGAGGCGTCGGCGATGTTTCGCTGAGGAGGGTCACGGTCACTCGGCGGTTGGCCGGGAGGTAGGGATTATCCGGAAACATGGGCTCCGTGTCGGCTTTCCCGGTTACGGCTGCGAAACGGTCATCGGGAACGCCGCTGCCGGCCAGAATTTCGCGGACGCTGATCGCGCGGTTGGCCGAGAGCTCCCAGGGTGGAGCCGGAGGTCGCGTTCCGGGTCTCTCCGTCGCGGTGTAGCCCGTGATGGCGATACGATTGGGCATCTTGCGCAGAGTTCCGGCGACCCGCTCCAAGAGGCGTCGGGTACGGGCATTGGGCCGACTCGATCCATCGGGAAACATTGAAGCGCCGTCCTGATCGACAATCGAGACGTCGATCCCGCGCTGCGAGGGAGCGACGATGATGTTCTTCGATAGCTCGGCGACCTCGGGCATGTCTTGTAACGCCTGCCGCAGGCTTGCTGCGGCAAGACCGGCACCGTCCGGGTAGCCCTTGTCCGGCATACCCTCGTCAACGTTGCCGTCGACCGCAGGTGGGGTGGTGTGATCGGTAGCGAGGTCAGGGGGAATGTCGCGTTTGTACTTGACCTTGTCGGCGTGGGCGAGGCCGTCCTTCTCGATAATGCCAGCAAAGCGCGACTCCTTGTTGACGCCGAATGCGTCTCGCATGGAGCCGGCCACCGCCTGCATCTTCTTCTGGTCCTGGGTCGAATAGGCGGCAATCATCACGAAAAAACTCATGAGAAGTGCCATCAGGTCGGCGAAGGTCACGAACCACCCGTGGCCACCATGCGCGCCGCCGCGCTTCTTCTTAGCCATCTGCGCCGTCGCGCGTGATGTGGGTGGACGCCATTACGCCGGCTCGGCCACGAGTTCGTCGCGGTGGTTGTGCGGCAGATAAGCGATCAGCATCTCGCGCACCAGTGACGAGCTCTTCGCGTCGCGGATCAGGAGGATCCCGTCGATGATGAGCGAGCGCGACACATCCTCCTCCTCCAGCTTCACGTGAAGTTTGTCAGCAAGCGGCAGGGTGATCATGTTGGCGATCAAGGCACCGTAGAGCGTGGCGAGGAGGGCGGTCGCCATGGCCGGGCCGAGCTTCGAGGGGTCCGACATGTTGGCGAACATCGTCACCATGCCTAGGATGGTTCCGATCATGCCCCAGGCGGGGGCGCAGTCTCCGAAGGCACGGTAGATCTTCGAGCCTTCGTCGAGGTGCATCAGGAAGTTGTCGCGGTCGCGCTCCATCGTGTCGCGGATGAACTCGCGGTCATAGCCATCGGCGATGTAGCGCGCGCCCTGGGCCAGGAAGGGATCGGAGATCTCCATGTTCTCCAGCGCCATCGGGCCGGATTTCCGCACCACATCAGCGATCTTGGTGATCTCCTCAATGAGGTCGCGGGGCTTGATGGCGCGCATCGAGAAGGCATAGCGCAAGCCCATCGGCAGCCCGTGCATCATCGTCGAAAAGGGGAAGCGCATCATGGTGGCGGCGGTGGCCCCGCCGAAGATCACGATGACGGCGTGCTTATCGAAATAGGCGGCGAAGTTGCCGCCATCGATCATGATCAGGACGAAGACGACGCCGAAGCCACCGACGAGGCCGATACCGGTTGCGAGATCCATGATCACTCGAGCCTGGGCGGCTGCCCGCATGCCGCGTTGGCGCCACAGGACGAGGCGCCGTCCCCACCGTTACGGATTCAGGTTGAACGAACCGTAAAAACCCTGGCCAAACGCTACGCGATCGCGTCATGCACCGTTCAGGGAGGCCACGACATAAGGCACGGAGCGCCAAAGGTTTGGCCGCCTCTGCCGGGAAGCGTCGTCGCAACCCGGTCCGGCATCGGAGCACACGGTATCATGTCGTTGGTTCGTCTCTACGCGCGAGTCATGGGTCTTCTGGGCACCGACCGCCGCTTGGCCGCTGTCCTGGCCTGCGCGAACGTGGCCCTGGCGGTAGCAGCCTTCGCCGAGCCGCTGCTGATGGGCCGCATCATCGACCAGCTGACGCATCTCAAGAGCAGCACCAACGCCTTCACCACGCTGGCGCCGCTGATCGGCGCCTGGGTGGGCTTCGGACTGTTCACGATCGCGGCCGGCGTCACGATCGCGCTGCATGCGGACCGGCTTGCCCACCGCAACCGCTTGTCGGCCATGGCGAATTACTTCGAGCACGTGTTGGAACTGCCGCTGGCGTTCCACTCGTCGAACCATTCGGGTCGCGTTCTCAAGGCGATGCTGGAGGGCTCGAATGGCATGTTCTGGCTCTGGCTCGGCTTCTTCCGTGATCACTTCGTGGCCTTTGTCTCGCTCATCGTCCTCCTGCCGATGACCCTGTTCGTGAACTGGCAGCTCGGCTCGATCCTCGTTGTGCTCGTCCTGGCGTTCACGGCCCTGACCACGATGGTCATGCGTCGCACCGAGACCCTCCAGGGGCGGGTCGAGGCCTATCAGTCGGGTCTGGCCGAACACGCCTCGGATGCCCTCGGCAACGTCGCGGTCATCCAGTCCTTCACGCGCGCCAAGGCCGAGAAGGACGCGATGCACGACATCATCCGCAACCTGCTCGCTGCGCAGATCCCGGTCCTGTCTTGGTGGGCGCTTGCAAACGTGGCCACGCGCGCCTCGGCGACTCTGACGATGACCGCGATCTTCATCACCGGCATCGCCCTCCATCAGCACGGTCAGGCCAGCGTCGGCGAGGTCGTAGCCTTCATGAGCCTTGCGACCATGCTGGTTTCACGTCTTGACCAAGTTGCCACCTGCATCAACGGCCTGTTCCAGCAGATGCCCAAGATCGACGAATTCTTCGAGATCCTTGACACGACGCCGGCGGTTCATGACCGCCCGGGCGCCCAGCAGGTCGCACGGTTCGACGGCGAAGTGGCTTTCCAAGGTGTCGGCTTCTCCTACAACGCCCGCCGCAAGGCCTTGGAGGATGTCTCCTTCATCGCGCGGGCCGGCGAAACCGTCGCTCTCGTCGGCACCACCGGTTCGGGAAAGTCGACGACGCTCGGCCTTCTCCACCGCGCCTTCGACCCCGACCACGGCGCAATCCGCATCGATGGCACTGATATCCGCGACATCGGCCTGTCGTCGCTGCGCCACAACATCGGTGTGGTGTTCCAGGAGCCGATGCTGTTCGCCCGCTCGATCCGCGAGAACCTGCAGGTCGGCCGCCCCGACGCCACCGATGCCGAGATGCTCGACGCCCTCGAGCGGGCTCAGGCCAGCGAATTCATGGCTCGCCAAGCGGATGGCCTCGACACGGTGATTGGCGAGCGCGGACGCTCGCTCTCTGGCGGCGAGCGCCAGCGCCTCTCGATCGCCCGCGCGCTCCTGAAGAACCCGCCGGTGCTGATCCTCGACGAGGCTACATCCGCCCTTGATGCCACCACCGAGCGCAAGCTGCAGGGTGCCTTGGAGGCCGTGATGGAGGGCCGCACCACCTTCGTCATTGCCCACCGTCTGGCGACGATCCGTAACGCCGACCGTATCCTCGTCTTCCACGAGGGCCGGATCGTCGAATCGGGTAGCTTCGACGATCTCGTCGCGCAGAACGGACGTTTTGCCGATCTCGCCCGAGCTCAGTTCATGGCGAGCGCCGAGCCGGAGGGTATGCCGCTCGCGGCCTGATCCACGCGACGCAGGTCGACAAGAGAAGCCCTCATCCGGCACTCGGGTGGGGGCTTTTTCTTTTAAAACAAGGTCTTCGGCAAAGACTTGGAGGAGATAGACCCACGCCGCCATTGTGACCGGACGGCTATCAGGTACGGTCCGATGACCACCCAATCCGGTGCAGGCGATCAATCCGCCGCAGACAACGCCGCATCTTCCGCCCAGACCCGGAATTTTGTCAGACGGTTCGATCCGAAGGTGTGGGTCAGGGGTACGTCCGCCGCATCGCGCCCGCGTGCCACTAGGATCCGGCCCCGACGAGGGGCATTGTTGCGCGGGTCGAAGACGTGCCAGGCGCCGCCGAGGTAGACCTCGGTCCAGGCGGCAAAATCGCCTGGAGCATGCGGTTCAGGCTCTCCGATGAAGCTGAGATAGCCAGTGCAGTACCGAGTCGGGATATTTAGGGCCCGGCAAAAGGCGACGAACAGGTGGGCATAGTCGCGGCATACACCGCGCCGACTCGCGAAGGCGTCGGCAGCGGTGCGGTCGACGTGGGCATACCCGTAGCCGAAGGTGATGTGGTCGTGGACGAAGTCGCAGATCGCCTGCACGCGCGACCACCCGGGGTCAAGGTCGCCGAACAGTCCCCAGGCCTCGTTCGAAAGCAGGTCGGATTCGCAATAGCGGCTCGCCACGAGGAACGGCAAAGCCTCTTCTGGTAGATCCTCGACCGCGTGCTCCTCGGCTTCCGGCACGACTGGATCCAGGGCGCCGTCATCCTCAGTTTCGGCATGAACGCTGAGGGTCAGGGCGCCCCCGGGAGCTACGAAGCGCACGGTCCGATTGCCGAAGACATCTCGGAAGGTCCGCAGGGGCAGCGGCGGATCGAGGGTGAGCACGTCCGGCGGTACGGCAGCCAAGCCGTTCGACGGATAGGAGTTCAGGCGGGCGATCACGGGCGTCGGCTGAGGGAAGTCATAGCCCATCTCGCAACCGAACCTAATTCGCATCGAAGCTCCCCCGGGCCGCCCGCCGCGCCGCCGCCTGCGCCCTCACTGCCCGCGCTCGGACCGAGACACTAGGCCGCCAGGGTCACAGACGGATGTCATCGCGCGCCCTGCGCGCAGATGAAGCAGTGCAGGTTCAGAGCCCCCGGGCCCGCGCCTGCTTCTCCTGCATCCGCGCCTGAAGCCGCACGCGTCGCGCTGCAATGACGGTGCCATTGATCTCACCGCCGAACAGGAACATCGCGGCTAGCCAATAGAGGAACACGAGGAACACCATCGCGGTGGCAAGGCCACCATAGGTGGAGGCGTAGGCGTTGGAGAAGCGGTCCAGGTAGTAGCCGAACCCGAGGCCGGCCAGAAACCACAGCAGCAACGTCACCGCGATCCCGGGAACCACTGCCAAGACGGAGCGACGCCCTGTTGCCACAAACTTATGAGCGATCACCAGCACGGTGAGGAGCAGGAAGGCCGTGATACCGATCCGTCCGATCGCGACGGTCAAGCTGAGGGGCTCGAGCCCCGGTGCCACGTTGATGACTTTGCGCCAGATCAGCGGGCCCAGCACTACAAGGAGCGCAAAGGCCAGCATCGCGAAGGCGCCGCAGACGACGTAACCGATAGATTCGAGACGCGTCAGCCACCAGGGCCGCACCTCGCGCAGGCCGTAGGCGCGATTCAGCCCGACGCGCAGGCTCTCCACACCCGAGGATGAGAAGTACAGCGCCAAAAGCGCGCCGAGAGTGAGCACGCCGCCGCGTTGCTCGGTCAGCACCCGGTGCACCTCGTTGACGATGGGTTTGGCCACCTCGCGCGGCCAGGCATCGAAGATGAGGACGCTGGCTTCGTCGGCGAGCGACTTCGTCCCGAACAGGCCGGCCAGGGCCGCGAGCAGGATCAGAAACGGAAACAGCGCGGTCAGACTCGAGAGAGCGATGTGGCTGGCGATGGCCCAGCCGTCATGAGCGACGAAGCGCAGGGCGGCGACGCCTGCGATCTCGAAAGGCTTGCGGAGACGTCTCACGGGGCGGGGGGTCGTCCTCGAACGGGGCAGGCGGGTAGGCGTGTCTTCTAAACGCAACGCAGCCTGTTCGCGCAACGTACCGTGCGTGACCCAGCGCCGTACCCGCTTGAATTCGACACGGCCGTGTGATGCGTGGCTGCCATCATGCCCGCTCCCGCTCCGTTCCTCGTTCCCGCCCTGTTCGTTCTGATCTGGGCGACGGGCTTCGTCGCGGCCCGCTTCGTGGCTCCCCATGCCGAGGCCTTCACCTTCGTGGCAATCCGCGTGGTCGCAGTCGCGCTCGTGCTGGGGGGCCTCGCTCTCGTGCTCCGCGCACGCTGGCCGCGTGGCCGAGCCGGCTGGCTCCATGCCGCGTTTGCGGGCGTGTTGATGCAGGGGATCTACGTCATCGGCGTGTTCTGGTCGGTGCAGCATGGTTTGCCGGCGGGCATCGCCGCCCTGGTCGGCAGCTTTCAGCCCCTGTTGACCGCGACCCTGGCGGGGCCCGCCCTCGGAGAGACCGTGAGCCGGCGACGTTGGTTCGGCATCGCGACCGGTTTCGCTGGTGCGCTCTTCGTCCTGTTGCCGAAGATCGGCGCATCGGATTCGGCCGGCATCCCGGTCGCGGCTCTGGCTGCCTGCCTCTTCGCGATGGCGGCGATGACGGGTGGCACCCTCTTGCAGAAGCGATACGGGGCCGAAGGTGACCTCCTCAGCAATGCCGCTATCCAGTTCGTGGGGGCCGCTCTCCTCGCCGTACCGGTCGCCCTCATCTTCGGCACCGGTGGCTTCGATGCGTCCACCGCCCTGTGGCTCGGCCTCGCTTGGTCGGTCCTCGTCAACTCCGTCGGAGGTATCCTGCTGCTGCTCTTCCTGATCCGTCGCGGCGCGGTGGCGGGGGTCGCCGCGCTGTTGTTCCTCGTCCCGCCAGTCTCAGCGGCGATGGCCTACGCACTGTTCGGCGAGGCACTTGCGCCGATCCAGATGGGCGGCATGGTCATTGCCACCCTGGGCGTCGCGCTCGCCAGCCAGGGGTGATCGACGGGTTCGGCGATCGACTTTTTCTTTGAGAAACATCTCAATAAAATTCATCATCCCTCGAATAGCAAAGAGAAATCACGGCTTTTCGGCTTGGCGCATAATGAATTCAGGCGGGATAGTGCCGCAGTGCGGCGAGACGCCTCTACAGGCGCAGCAAACCTGCCTATAATGAACTACAAACCCCCATTCCTTTGCCAGCGAGCTTACCATGTCAGCCTCCCCCGTCGTCTCGACCGAACCGCAGGATCTCGTGACCCTGGCCCGTGATGCGGCCGAAGCCGCGAAGGGTCTTGTCGCCGAGGCCACGCGGCGCGTGCGCGCCACGATCCTGTCGGACGAGGGCAAGATCTCGGCCGAGAAGATGGAGATGCAGCAGCACGCCACGCACGGCCTCGCCTGGATCGCAACCTACGCCGAGGGCGTGCGTGAGCTCGGGGCCTACGCCCAGCGCCTCACGGAGAGCGGGGAGTTCGGCGAGACCGAGAGCCTCCTGGTCCGGATCGGCCTCGGTGAGTACCTCGATCAGATGTTCTCCGGTATCCCGATGAGCCAGGGCGAGATGGTGCGACCCACCGGCTCCCTGGGCCTGGGCGCGCGCGAGGTCGCCAAGTTCCGTACCGAGGCGGTGGAGACCCTGATCGCCGAAGGCAACACCCCCGAGAACCGCGCTGCCCTCGTGGCCCGCATCCGCGACAATGGCGGCGCGGCCACCATCGGCAAGTCCGGCCTCGACGAGGACATGGAAGCGATCCGCTCCGAAATGCGCCGCTTCGGCCTTGCCGAGGTCGTGCCACATGCTCACGAGTGGCACAGCCAGAACGCCTACATCCCGATGGAGATCGTCACCAAGATGGCCGAACTCGGCGTCTTCGGCCTGACGATTCCCGAGGAGTACGGCGGCATGGGCCTGCCGAAGATCTCGATGTGCGTGGTCTCCGAGGAATTGTCGCGCGCCTATATCGGTGTCGGTTCCCTCGGGACCCGTTCGGAGATCGCCGCCGAGCTGATCCTGTGCGGCGGCACCGAGGAGCAGAAGCACCGCTTCCTGCCCGGCATCGCTTCGGGCGACACCCTGCCCACCGCCGTGTTCACCGAGCCGAACACCGGCTCCGATCTCGCGAGCCTGCGCACCAAGGCCGTCAGGGACGGCGATGTCTGGAAGATCTCGGGCAACAAGACCTGGATCACGCACCCGGTGCGCGCCGACATCATGACCTGCCTCGTGCGCACCAAGCCGGAGGAGAAGGGGCACAAGGGCCTGTCGCTCCTCATCGCCGAGAAGCCGCGCGGCACCGATGCCGAGCCGTTCCCGGTCCAGGGGCTGTCCGGCGGCGAGATCCACGTGCTCGGCTACCGCGGCATGAAGGAATACGAGCTCGCCTTCGACAATTTCGAGGTCCCGGCCGCCAACCTGCTCGGCGAGGTCGAGGGCAAGGGCTTCGCCCAGCTGATGCAGACCTTCGAATCGGCGCGGATCCAGACCGCAGCCCGCGCCATTGGCGTGGCGCAGAACGCCCTCGACCTCGGCCTGCGCTACGCCGAGGAGCGGGTGCAGTTCGGCAAGGCCCTGATCAACTTCCCCCGCGTGGCCGACAAGATCGCCATGATGGCGGTGGAGATCAACATCGCCCGGCAGCTGACCTACTTCTCGGCTCGGGAGAAGGACGAGGGCAAGCGCTGCGACCTCGAGGCCGGCATGGCCAAGCTCCTGGGCGCCCGTGTCGCCTGGGCGGCGGCCGACAATGCCCTGCAGATTCATGGTGGTAACGGCTTCGCGCTGGAATACGCGGTGAGCCGCGTGCTCTGCGACGCGCGCATCCTGTCGATCTTCGAGGGGGCCGCCGAGATCCAGGCCCAGGTCATCGCGCGCCGCCTGCTCGAAGCCGCCTGAGCCGCGAGGACCGGCACCGCGTTGCGAGGCCGATGACGCGAGACCGCCGGGGCGATCCGATCGCCCCGGCGGTCTGGTATTCAAACAGGGTGTCGTCGAGGTCGCGCTACTTCGTGATCTTGACCGACACGGGGTCGCTCGACGGGAAGGTCTCCTCGAGGGCCTCGTCGAGGCGCTCGTCGAGTTCGCCCTTCTGATTCTCGGGACGGTTCCTGTCGGATCCCTTCGGGGCTGCCTGGCCCGTGGTGGAGATGATGTCGGTCTCCGGCGTCTTCTGGTGATCGGCCATCCTGGGCACTCCTTCGGTTCGTAGGTCCGCGCCTGCGTCGGCACATCGTCCGGGACAACGCCGCGGGCGCGTCCGGTTTCCATGGACGCGCCGGGATCCGCCCTCAGGGGGCTGCCGGGATCTGCGTCCGGGTCGCGGCCCGGTCGGGGCGGGCGGGCGCCGTCCGGGCCTCCCGCAGGACGAAGTCGTAGACCTGCATCAGGCGGTCGAGATGCGCATCCGACGTCAGGGGTGAGGCCCAGTAGCGTTCGTAGGCCGCCCGGCTCATGCGCTCGGCGAGCGCATCGTCGGAGAGCCGGACGAGGTGCGCGGCGAGGGAATCCGGGTCGCCCGAGCGGAACCAGAAGCCGGTCTCGCCATCCTCCACCGCCTCCCGGCCGGCGCAGGCATCGCTGACGATCACGGGCGCGCCGCAGGCGAGGGCCTCGTACACCGTGAGGGGCTGGCCCTCGTACCAGACGCTGGGAAAGACCAGGGCTCGGGCCCGTCGCATCAGGGCCTGGACGCCGTCCTCGTCGCGCCAGCCCAGCATCACCGCCTCCGGATACCGGGCCGAGAGATCGGCGCGGGCCGGCCCGTCCCCGACGAAGACCGGCCGGATTCCGGCGCGGCGGGCCGCCTCGGCGAAGATCGGCGCGCCCTTCTCGGTGGAGATGCGCCCGACGAACAGGAATTCGCCCGGCGGCCCCGAGCGGAGAGGGGCCTTGTCCACCGCGATGGGGTTGTCGACCCGGTGGAAGCGGGTCGCGCTGGGAAGATGCGGGGCGACCACCCGTTCCTGCAGGGCGCTGAGCGTGACGATGTGCGGGAACAACGCCTTGAGGCCGGCCACATGCTCGAGGCCGAGGTGGCGCACCACCCGCAGCAGCTTGCGCGGGTAGCTGCGGGCATCGCAGTTCGTGCTCAGGCAGCCCAGGGACATCGGCGTGCGGTGGCAGATCCGGGCGGCCGGATACTCGTAGAAGCCGCCATTCGGGCAGACGAGGAAGAACTCGTGCATCGTGTAGAGCAGCGCCAGACCGGACGCCGCGAGGCTGCGCCCGATCGAGGGCGAGAGCGCCTTGGCGAAGGCATGGACGTGGACGACGGTGTCGCGCGGGTCGAGGCCCTGCAACGCCGCGGCCAGGCGCCGGGCGGCCGGACGGTTCCAGATCGCCTGGGCGGCGAAGGCGAGCTTGTTCGTCGTCGTGCCGATATCGTCCTGACCGAGGCAGACCACGCGGATTCCGGCGGCCTCCAGGCGCGGATCGGCGGGACCGACCGCGGCGAACACCGTGACGCTGTGGCCCCGCGCGCGCAGGCCGAGCGCGGAATCCAGGGCCACCTTGGCCTGTCCGCCATTGATGAAGGCATGGTCCACGACGAGGACGAGGTGCATGGTGGACAGTCCCGGCCAACGACGAGGTCTTCGCCGATCTTTACCGAACGTACGTTGATCGCCGGTAAATCCGATCTCTTGCGGTGGTCGTCGGACGAACCGCTTCGAATTCCTCGGGCATCGACACAGTCTCGGACCTCACATGCAGATCGTCGTGTTGGCGGAGTTCGCGGTGGCGAGCGGCGGCGCCGAGAAGGTGGCCGTCGAATCGGCACGCGGCCTCGCCGAGGCCGGAATCGACGTGACCTACATCCAGGCCATCGACGGTCCGGTGGATGCCCTGCTGGCGCATCCCCGCATCCGTCGAATCGGCCTCGGCAACACCGACATCTGGCAGCGTCCGGCGCATCGCGCCGCGTTCACCGGGCTCTGGGACGCGGAGGCCGCGGCCCGTCTCGGAGCCGCCCTCGACGCGTTGCCGGTGCGGCCGGACCTGATCCATCTCCATCAATGGACGCGCAGCCTGTCGCCGAGCGTCTTCCCGGCCCTGTTCGCGCGCGACCTGCCCGTCGTCACGACCCTGCACGACTACTTTCTCGCCTGCCCGAACGGCGTCTATTATCGCTTCGATCAGGCCGAACCCTGCGCGCTGAAGCCGCTCTCGGCCGCCTGCATCGCAGCGCCCTGCGACGGCCGGAGCCGGCTCCACAAGCTGGTCCGCGTCGGACGCTCGGTCTCCCTGCGCGCCGCCCTGAAGCACCGGCGTCTCGACGTCATTCATGTCTGCGACGCGAGCGTGGCGCGCATGGGAGCGCTCCTGGAGGGCCTTTCGGTCACCCATCACCGGGTCGACAACCCGGTGGGCGTCACGAAGCAGGGGCCGGCCGATCCGGCCCGGGGCGATGCCCTGGCCTATGTCGGCCGCCTGACCCGCGAGAAGGGCGTCGACCTCGTCGCGGACGCCGCCCAGGCCGCCGGGCTTCCGGCCCTGTTCGTCGGCACCGGTCCCCTGGAGAACGAACTGCGTGGGCGCCCCGGGGTCGAACTCGTCGGCTGGCAGACGCCGGAGGCGGTCTGGGCGCTGCTGCGCCGCCGGGCCCGGGCGATCGCTGCGCCGTCACGCTGGTACGAGACCGGGCCGCTGACGGTCTACGAATCCCTGGCCCACGGCATCCCGGTCCTGGCCTCGAACCGCTCCGGCGCGTCCGAGAAGGTCCTCGACGGGGTGAACGGTTATTCCGTTTCTCCGGAGCCTGAGGCCTGGGCGCGGGCTGCCGCCACGCTCCACGACGACGCCCTTCTGGCCCGTCTCGGCGCCGCCGCGCATACCCGCTACTGGGCGAGCCCGATGACGCTCGGGGCGCACACCGATGCGCTGATCGCGGTCTACGAGCGCATCCTCGCGACGCGGGCCGTCGCGCCGGAGCACGCCCGGGCCATCGCGCCGGCGGCTTGAAGACGGCGCCGAAACTTGGCAAAATTCTGCAACTTTCGAGATCCGTGATCTTGACGCAGATGTTGCACCGCAACATAAGTCTCTCGCACTGCATTGAATGAGTCGATGCACAGTGGAGAGAAGCCAGATGACCGGTCAGACCTTCGAGATCCCCGCCGAGATGCGCGCTTTCGCCGAGAAGGGCGTCGATCAGGCCCGTACGGCCGTGAGCAGCTTCATCGGAACGGCCGTCAAGACGGCCGAGCAGATGCAGACCACGTCGAAGTCGGTGCAGGAATCCCTGCAGACCGTCGTCGCGAAGGGTCTCGACCAGGTTCAGGAGAACGCCGCCGCGACGTTCGACTTCGCGCAGAAGCTGGTCCGGACCCGCGACGTCCGCGAGGCGATGGCGTTGCAGGCCGAATTCATCAGCAGCCAGATCGCCAACCTGCAGGCGCAGGCCAAGGATCTGGGCGCCGTGGCCCAGAACACCCTTCGCCCCTCGGCCTGAGCCCGGCCACGGACTCGCGACCCGCGGACGTCGCCGTCCGCATCGTTGGGATTCGCGGACGTCACCGTCCGCATCGCGGGGCGCCGGCCGTGTGCGCGGCGCCCCGCAGACATCCCGCCGATTCGGGCTATTCTTCCCCTGACGTCGTTCGTCCCCCGAAGCGGCAAGGAGACACAAAGCCATGGCCAGACGGCGCAGAACGCCCTCCAAAGCGCAGGACCGAGCCGGAACGCTGCCGCAGACCGCGGCCAGCCAGGAGGATGGGCCGATGAACACCGACATCGCACAGGCTGTCGCGGTTGGTGATCCGAAGGACTCATCGGGACAGGCATCCTCAGGGCAGGAATCCTCAGGGCAGGAATCCTCAGGGCAGGACTTCTCGGGACAGGACTTCTCGGAGACGGAATCCCCGGGATCGGAGCACGGGCGGAACATCCATGACGCGCTCCTCGAAGGCGTGTCCCCGGGCGCGCTGGCGACGGCGAGCGACAGTGATGGCGAGCCAGCGCCCGTCGTGACCGCGTCCGCTCCGGCGACGACCGAGCCCGCTCCGGCCGCGACCGAGCCCCCGGACCGCGTCGCGAATCTCACCGTGGTCCCTGAGGAGACGGCGGCACCGGCCGCGGGCGTGCGAGAAACCGTCGAGACCGCGACCGACGCCGTCGAGACCGTCGTTCGGACCCTGCCCGCGACCATGGCCGAGCCCCTGCCGGCGGCGATGTCCGCCCGCGAAGGCTCCCCGGCTTCGTTCGGCACGAGCGCCGAACGCGCCCTGTCGCCACGGATCTCCGAGGGGCGGATCTCCGGGGTGCGGATCTCCGGGGTGATGGGCGAACTCGGTGAGGTGAACACCACCGTGCTCAGCTACCTGCGCGGCGAGGGCGCCGCGGCTCTGGCCCACTGGCAGGCCCTCTCGGGGGCCAAGAATCCGGCTGATGCCATCCGCCTCCAGGTCAGCGAGATGCAGCGCGCGGCCGACGCGTCGCTCAGCTGCTTCGCGGCCCTCGCCAGGCGCGCCAGCCGGTTCACCGGCACGATCGGCCGGCGCTGACACATCCGGCGCCGGCGCCCCTCGCGCCGGCGGCCCGACCCGTCTAGATATCCCGGAATCCGTCGCGGCGCCGTCCCAGACCGGGGCAGGGCGCCGCGCCCTCGTTCCGGGAGTTTCCATGCCGCGCACGTCCCTCATGCCGCGCACCCTCCTTCTGCTCGTTCCGCTGCTGACCGCGACGCTCGCCGCCGCGCCTGCCACGGCGCAGATGATGAAGTCGCCGGCGGTCCCCGAGCCAGGCACGCCCGACAAGGTCGTCCCCCTCGCCAAGGGCCAGGTGCAGCTCTCCTTCGCTCCCGTGGTGAAGCGGGCCGCCCCCTCCGTGGTGAACGTCTACGCCTCGCACGTGGACACGCGGGGCCAGAGCCGCAGCGCCATGGACGAGTTCATGCGGCGCTTCTTCGGCGACAATGGCGGGGGCCGCGGGCGCGGCGGCGCGCCGGGCGAACGCGCCCAGAAGTCCCTCGGCTCCGGGGTGATCGTCGATGAATCCGGCCTCGTCATCACCAACAACCACGTCATCGAGAACATGAACGAGGTGCGCATCGCGCTCGCCGACCGGCGCGAGTTCGAGGCCACCATCGTGCTGCGCGACCCCCGCACCGATCTCGCCGTGGTCAAGATCAAGAGCCCGTCCGGCGGGCTGATCCCGATGGCCTTCGGCGATTCCGAGTCCCTCGAGGTCGGCGACTTCGTGATGGCGATCGGCAACCCGTTCGGGGTCGGCCAGACGGTGACGCAGGGCATCGTCTCGGCGCTGGCGCGCACGCAGGTCGGCTCCTCCGACTACCAGTTCTTCATCCAGACCGATGCGGCCATCAATCCGGGCAATTCCGGTGGTGCCCTGGTCAACCTCCAGGGCCAGTTGGTCGGGATCAACACCGCGATCTACTCGCAATCGGGCGGCAGCCACGGCATCGGCTTCGCCATTCCCGCCAGCATGGTCCGCGCCGTGGTGGAGACCGCCAAGGGTGGAGCCACCGCCGTGCGGCGCCCCTGGCTCGGCGCGCGCGTGCAGAGCGTGACGCCCGATATCGCCGAGAGCATGGGCCTCGATCATCCCACCGGCGTGCTGGTGGCCAGCCTCCAGGCCAAGAGCCCGGCGGAGGAGGCCGGCCTCAAGCGCGGCGACCTCATCCTCACGGTGGACGGCAAGAGCGTCGACGATCCGGAAGCCTTCGGCTACCGCTTCGCCCTGAAGGGGCTCAGCGGCCAGACCCAGTTCGGCATCCTGCGCGGCACCGGGCGCTCCACCGTCTCGGTGAAGCTCAGCCCCGCGCCGGAGACGCGTCCGCGCGAGACCCTCAAGGTGCGGACCCGCTCGCCCTTCCTGGGCGCCACCCTGATGAACACGTCACCCGCCGTGGCGGAGGAGCTGCAGGCCGATTTCCCCGCGGACGGCGTCGCCGTCGCCAGCGTCGACGAGGGCTCGATCGCCGCGCGGGCCGGCCTGCAGAAGGGCGACATGATCGTGGCCATCAACGGCCTGCCCGTCGCCACCACGAAGGACCTCGAGCGGATCACCCGCAACAGCCTCAACATGTGGGAGGTCTCGATCAACCGCGGCGGCGAGGTCATGACCTCAATGTTCGGGGGCTAGCACGTCCGAAGCGCATCGCCTCACGCCAGCCGCTTGCCTCGGCGTGCGCAAGACGCTAATCACAACCGAAAGTTGAGATCGGTGCGTCGCGTCTCGGACGCCGGATGCCGGAGATGGGCGTGTCACTCAGGCTGCCCTCGAACGTCACGGCGGAACGCGCCGCTCATATCCTCCACGGGGACACGAACGGGGGCGGCCACTCACCGCGAACCGGACATCCCGGAAAGTCGCACTTTCCAGGCTCATGGTCGGATCAGACGATCCTTGATAGGATTTCCGAGATCGCTCTGGATCCGACGCTTCCCAAGCGGCCGAGTTACCAGGGCCGCCTGATCGTCGAAGGGGTGCAATCGGGTGTTCAGGTCAGGGTGGTCGTCGACCGGAACGGCCGGGTCATCACGGGATTTCCTCTCTAGACAGGTTGGTGCTCCGTCATGAGCGACGCCCTTCAGCCAAAAGCCGCGATTCTCGCCCGGATCCTCCAGGCCATCGAGAGCGAACTAAGCGACCACGATGCGACGGACATCCGCTCGTTCATCGCGGCGGGCGAGCTCGGTCTGGCGGCCGATACGCTCTTCTCGGCGATCGCCGCGCACGACATCAGGCTCCACGAGACGGTAATCGCGCAACTCGCCGCCGTGGAAGACCTCTACAACACCTTCGGCGACCTCGATCCCGAAGTGTCCGGGGAGGTGCTGCGGCACGACCAACGGCCATCGTCCCTTCGCCTGTAGTCGACCCTCATCAGAAGTCCGTTTCCAGCGGGTGTTTCGGACGAAGGCGGAGCACCGCGCAGCGACATGCGCCGGATCGTTGGTGACAGGTGCGAAGGCTCGGTTGCTAAGCGGCGTCACCCGCGTCTTTGATGCGCCGATGTCCGATCTGTTCGCCTCGGCCGGCTTGGCAAACGCCGCCCCCCGCCCCCTCGCCGATGCCCTGCGTCCGAAAACCCTGGCGGAGGTCGTCGGGCAGGAGCACCTGACCGGGCCCGACGGGGCCCTGACCCGGCTCCTCAACGCCCGCTCCTTCGGCTCGCTGGTGTTCTGGGGGCCCCCGGGCACCGGCAAGACCACCGTGGCGCGGCTGCTGGCGCACGAGACCGACCTGCATTTCGAGCAGATCTCGGCGATCTTCTCAGGCATCGCCGAACTCCGGAAGGTGTTCGACGCAGCGCGCGGGCGCCGGGCCATGGGGCGGGGCACCCTGCTCTTCGTCGACGAGATCCACCGCTTCAACCGGGCGCAGCTCGACGCCTTCCTGCCCGTGATGGAGGACGGCACGGTGACGCTGGTCGGCGCCACCACGGAGAACCCCTCCTTCGAGCTGAACGCCGCACTCCTGTCGCGCGCCCGCGTCCTCCTGTTCCGCGCGCTCGACGACGCGGCCATCGCCAAGCTGCTGCTGCGGGCGGAGGCCCTGACCGGGCAACCGCTTCCCCTCGACGTGGAGGCGCGGGGCGTTCTGGTCCGCATGGCCGACGGGGACGGGCGCGCCGCGCTGACCCTGGCCGAGGAGGTCTGGCGCTCGGCCAAGCCCGGCGAGATCTTCGATGCCGAACAGCTGCAGGCGATCATCCAGCGGCGGGCGCCGATCTACGACAAGTCCCAGGAGGGGCACTACAACCTCATCAGCGCCCTGCATAAGACGGTGCGCGGCTCCGACCCGGACGCGGCGCTCTACTATCTCTGCCGGATGCTCGATGGCGGCGAGGACCGCCTGTTCATCGCCCGCCGCCTCGTGCGCATGGCGGTGGAGGATATCGGGCTGGCCGACCCGCAGGCCCTGGTGGTGGCGACCGCCGCCAAGGACGCCTTCGACTTCCTCGGCTCGCCGGAGGGGGAACTGGCGCTCGCCCAGGTGACGGTCTACCTCGCCTGCGCCCCGAAATCGAACGCGGTCTACAACGCCTACAAGGCCGCGACGCGGATCGCGAAGGAACACGGCTCGCTGCCGCCGCCCCGCACCATCCTCAACGGCTCGACGAAGCTGATGCGGAAGATCGGCTACGGCGAGGGCTATCGCTACGATCACGACGAGCCCGACGCCTTCTCGGGCCAGGATTACTGGCCGGAAAAGCTCGGGCGCCAGCGTTTCTACGCGCCCACGGATCGCGGCATGGAGCAGCGCTACACCGAGCGGCTGGCCCATTGGGAGGCCTTGCGTCGGCAGCGACGCACCGACGAGGCCTGACCCTCCCGTCCCGCCCGCCGAAGGTTCGCGAACCGCGCGCGCCGGCGGCGGGCGCCTAGTCGTCCGCGCCGAGGCGGAGATGAAAGCCGTCCCGGATGGCGCTCGGGACCGGTCCGGTGAACTCCGCCGCCTCGCCCAGGCGCAAGGCGAAGGCCGCCTCGTTGGTCAGGAGCGGCTTCGCGGCGACGGGGGGCATCGCCTGCGCCAGACAGGTGCCGAGGCCGATGGCCGCGGCGACCTGCGCGCCGATCCAGGGAAGGAGCTTGCGGAGGAGGGGATTGGGCTGCGACCCGGTCGTGGTTGCGTCCAGATTCGCCGGTGGCGTGACCAAGGTCGCCCCGGGGACCACGCCGTTCGGCGCCAGCGGGAATTCGCTGAAGTCGAACACAGCGGAGTCGTGGCTCTGTGGAAAGGGCAAGGTATCCATATCGCTCAGACTGGATCGATTCCGCTAACATCGTCTTAACTGCTTCGACCCGCGGCGAATCTGCACCGGCGCGCAAGAAAGCAAATCTCGCGAGGGACAAGTCTTGCGAGGACCAAGTCTTGCGGGGTGTGCGCTGCCCAGCGCCGGTCGGGCTTCGGGACGACCCGATCGCGCGCGCCGGCCTTGCAACCTGGGGGCCGCCATGGTGGGATTCGCGCCGCGGGCCGTCCGGCGCGTGACGCCCCAGACCCGTTTTCCCGCGGCCGGCCGGCACCGTGTCGTGCCCGCGCCGCGATCCGACAGGACCCTTCGAGCCAGCATGCAGGCCTACGCGATCCTCTCCGCCCGCTTCGCGCGCCTCGGCGCCCTCGGTGACGCCGCAGGGCTTCTCCACTGGGACCGCCAGACGCTGATGCCCGCCGGGGCGGCCGACATGCGGGCCGAGCAGCTCGCGCACCTCGCGGTCATCGGCCACGAGATCCTGACGGCCGCGGAGACCGGCGACCTGATCGCCCGGTCCCTCGACGACGCCGCGAGCCTCGGGCCGTGGGAACGGGCGAACCTGCGTGAGATGCGCCGGGCCTATCTCCACGCCGCCGCGGTCCCGGCCGATCTCGTCGCCGCGAGCTCGAAAGCGTCCTCGCACTCGGGCATGATCTGGCGCGAGGCGCGGGCGCGCGCCGATTTCGCGATGCTGGCGCCGGCACTGGGCGAGACCCTGCGCCTGCAGCGGGAGGTCGGCGTGGCGAAGGGCTCCGCCCTCGGCCTCGATCCGTACGATGCCCTCCTCGACGGCTACGATCCCGGGATGCGCCGCGGGACGATCGACCCGCTGTTCGCCCAGCTGCGCGCCGCGTTGCCGGACCTGATCGCGGCGGCCCACGCGCGCCAGGCGCGGGAGCCGGCCCCGCTGCCGCTGACCGGCCCATTTCCGGTGGCGGGTCAGAGGGCGGTCGGCGAACGGCTGATGCGCGCCGTCGGCTTCGATTTCGAGCGGGGCAGGCTCGATGTCAGCCTTCACCCCTTCTGCGGCGGCGCCACGGACGATGTGCGGATCACCACCCGCTACGATGACGCCGATGCCACCAGCGCCCTGATGGGCGTGCTGCACGAGACCGGCCACGCCCTCTACGAACAGGGCCTGCCCGCCGCGTGGCATCACCAGCCGGTGGGGACCGCCCGCGGCATGACCCTGCATGAGAGCCAGTCGCTGCTAGTGGAGATGCAGGCCTGTCGCTCGGAGGCGTTCTGCGCCTATCTCGCGCCGATCCTGGCGGAGACCTTCGGCCGGGAAGGCCCCGCCTGGAGCGCCCGGAACCTGTACCGGTGCTACACGCGGGTGGCGCCGGGCTTCATCCGGGTGGATGCGGACGAGGT
This sequence comes from Methylobacterium sp. Leaf125, assembly GCF_001423085.1. Taxonomy (GTDB): domain Bacteria; phylum Pseudomonadota; class Alphaproteobacteria; order Rhizobiales; family Beijerinckiaceae; genus Methylobacterium. The sequence goes on from NZ_LMNU01000005.1 coordinate 82,160, forward strand.
CACCTATCCGGCCCACATCCTCCTGCGCTACGCCCTCGAGACCGCGATGATCGCGGGCGATCTCGCCGTCTCCGACCTGCCCGGCGCCTTCAACGACGGCCTGCACGATCTCCTCGGCCTCACCGTCCCCGACGACCGGCAGGGCTGCCTCCAGGACATCCACTGGCCGAGCGGAAGCTTCGGCTACTTCCCGACCTACACCCTCGGCGCGATGGCGGCGGCGCAGCTGTTCCGCGCGGCGCGGGAACAGGTGCCGAGCGTCCCGGCCGATCTGACCCGCGGCGATTTCACGGCCCTGCGCGGTTGGCTGCGCGACGCCGTCCACGCCCGCGGCTCCCTGCTCGAGACCGATGACCTGCTCACCGCCGCCACCGGCAAACCCCTCGGCGCGCAAGACTTCATGGATCACCTGCGGCTCCGGTATCTCGGCGAGGGGGCGGTCTGACGATCCGCACCGCCGCTGCGGGCTGCCCGAATGCGTGGCGATCTCGCGGGGGTCGAAAAGTCGCGCGGTCCAACCGTTGCAGCGCGCCGCGATCCGCCCCGGCCCGGGGCTCCGCGCGTGCAGGATGGTGGACCGGAAGCGGGTCAGCCTGTAGGCCGACGGCCCCTTACCTCAGCGGACCTGATGTCCGGAGATCCTCATGGCGGCCTGCGGCCTCGATTTCGGCACCTCGAACACCACCCTTGGCCTCGTCACCGGACAGCGCCCGCAGCTCGTGCCCCTGGAGGGGCGCCACGTCACGATCCCCAGCGCGATCTTCTTCCCACCGGGGCAGGCGCCCTTCGTCGGTCGTGCCGCCATGGCCGAGTACCTCGAGGGCACGCCGGGCCGGTTGATGCGGAGCCTCAAGTCGGTGCTGGGCTCGTCCCTCCTGGAGGAGACGACCCCGGTCGGGCGCGAGCGCATCAAGTTCCGCGACGTCATCGCGCGCTACCTCGCAGCCGTGAAGACGCGGGCGGAGGCTGAGGCGGGCCGCGCCCTCGACACGGTCGTCCACGGCCGGCCGGTTCACTTCGTCGACGGCGATCCGGAGGGCGATGCCCGCGCCGAGGACGCCCTTCGCGCGATCGCCACCGGCATCGGATTCCGCCACGTCTCGTTCCAATTCGAGCCGATCGCGGCCGCCCTCGATTACGAGCAGCAGGTCCGCGCGGAGGAGATCGCCCTCATCGCGGATATCGGCGGTGGCACGTCGGACTTCTCCATCGTGCGCCTCTCGCCGGAGCGTCATGCGCGGCCCGATCGCAGCGGCGATATCCTGGCCAACGATGGGGTGCGCATCGGCGGGACCGACTTCGACCGCCGGTTGAGCCTCGGCACGGTGATGCCGCTGCTCGGCCTCGGCAGCCCGATGACGCGGGGCGATATCGATGTCCCCACGGGCTATTTCCACGACCTCGCCACCTGGTCGAGCATCAACCGGCTCTACAATGCCAAGACCCTGCGCGAGATCGAGGAGGTTCGCCGCGACGCGCAGCGTCCCGACCTGCTGGCGCGGCTGCACACCGTCGTCGAAGCCGAGCGCGGGCATTCCCTGGCGATGGAGGTGGAAGGCGCCAAGATCGCGACCTCGGAAGCGGGCCAGGGCCGGATCGACCTGGACTGGGTCGAGGCGGGCCTCGAGGCCGAGATCGACCGGCAGGGCCTCATGGTCCAGACGGACGCGCTCGCGCGACGGATCGCCGAGCGGATCGAAAGGTGCCTCGCGCAGGCCGGCCTGACGGCCGACCGGATCGACGCCCTGTTCCTCACCGGGGGCTCCACCGGCCTGCCGCATGTCCGCGCCGCCCTGACCGCCGGCGTCCCGAACGCCCGGGTGGTCGATGGCGACACCTTCGGCTCCGTGGGCACCGGGCTGACCCTCGAAGCGGCGCGACGCGCAGCCTGACGCCGCCGGGAAGGGCCGAAACATCGGCGCGAACGGGCGACACGCGCCGTGCGCCCTTTGTGGTGGCGCCGTCGGGTGTTACGAGCACGCCATGACCACACGACCACCTTCACGCGGCGGCTCCGGGCGCAAGGGAGCCGGCAAAGGCCCGGGCGCCGGCACCGGGCGCGGCGCTGCTCCTGGCCGCCCCGGCCGGCCCGGCAAGCCAGGCGCCTTCAAGCGGCCGGACCGCGAGCGCACGGGGCCGCGCACCAGCGCCCTCGATGCCGCCCAGCGGGCAGCGCAGGCCCGCGGAGATGCCGCGGCCAAGCATGCGCCCTGGCGCCCCGGTCAGGAGGCCCGGGACCGCGAGACCGGGTCCCCTGACGGCTTCGAACGTGACGGCTTCGCGCAGGACGGCTTCGAGAAACCTGACGAAGCCCCCCGGCGTGCCCCGCGCACCCGCGCCGAGCGGCCGGCACCGGCCGGTGGCGCGCCGGCCCGTCGCCCGGGCGCGGGCCCGCGCGCGACCACGCCGGTGCCGGAGGGACCGACCCGGCGCGAGCAGCGCGCGGCCGCCTCCGCCACCCTGGCCTCCGGCGTCCAGACCCTCACGGTGGAGGAGGACGAGGCCGGGATGCGGATCGACCGCTTCCTCACCACGCGTTTTCCCCAGCTTCCGTTCACCCGCGTCCAGAGCATCGTGCGCAAGGGCGAACTCCGGGTCGACGGCAAGCGTGCCAAACCCAACGACCGGCTCGAGCCGGGCATGAGCGTGCGCGTGCCGCCGCTCAAGCTCGAGGCCCAGGGCGAGCGCCCCCGCTCGGCCGCGAAGGACGCCACCGACGCCGATTTCATCCGCTCGCTCATCCTCTACGAGGATGCCGAGATGATGATCCTGAACAAGCCCTTCGGCCTCGCGGTGCAGGGCGGCTCCGGCACCGTGCGCCACGTGGACGGTCTCCTGGAGGCGCTGACGGGCAAGGACGGCCAGAAGCCGCGCCTCGTACACCGCCTCGACAAGGACACGGCGGGCTGCCTCATCGTGGCCAAGACGCGGCTGGCCGCCGCGACGCTGGCCAAGAGCTTCCGGTCGCGCTCGGCCCGCAAGGTCTACTGGGCCCTGACGGCCGGCGTGCCGCGGGTGGCGCAGGGCCGGATCTCGACCTACCTCGCGAAGGAGGAGCCCACGGACGCGGATGCGCGCATGCGGGTCGCCAAGCACGGCGATGAGGGCGCCGCCCACGCCCTGACGTATTACGCCATGGTCGACAACGCGGCGCAGAAGCTGTCCTGGCTCTCCCTGAAGCCGGTGACCGGGCGCACCCACCAGTTGCGCGCCCACGCCGCCCATATCGGGCACCCCATCGTGGGCGACCCGAAATATTTCAGCATCGAGAACTGGGAGCTGCCCGGCGGCATTCAGAACCGGTTGCACCTGCTCGCCCGCAGAATCGTGATCCCGCACCCGCGCACGGGCCAGCCCGTGGACGTCACGGCCCCGCTTCCGCCGCATATGGTGCAGAGCTGGAACCTGCTCGGGTTCGACGCGTCCCGCTACGATCCCATCGTGGAGGCGCCGGAAGCCTGAGGCCCGCGCCCACCTCCGGGAGGTGCGGCACCTCGCCAGAGGACGAGGGGGAGGGCCGCCACGGTTGCACCTTGGCAAGCGCCCGCCTTACCTTATCCTCCTGATCCATCCCGGCGGGCGCGTTGCCACCGGCCAAGGACCGTCGCGCCACGATGCATCGAGACACGATCCTGACGCCGGCGATCGGCTTCGCCCTCCTGGCACTCACGGCGATCGGCGCTGGCAGCACGCTCAGCACCGCCGCGACCGCACAGGCCACGCCGCCCGCCCAGACCAAGGCGCCGCCGTCGGCCCAGGCGCCGGCATCGCCCCCGCCGCAGGGGACGCCGCCGAATTCGGGACCGCTGCCGCCCTCGGCGCCCGCCGCCCAGCCCCAAGGGTCGGGCGCGCAGGGGCAAGGGTCAGGCGCGCAGGGGCAGGGCTCGCGGCCGGCGGGCGCCAGCCAGGCCGTGGGGACGGCCGGTGGCCGTGGCGCGGCGCAGGTCGGCCGGCCCCGGCGGCGATCCTACGCAGCCTGCAACCGCATCTCGCACACGCGCGGTCTGCGCGGCGGGGCCCGGCGTCGGTTCCTCGTCCGGTGCAAGCTCGGCTATGATCGTCCCCGAAACGGTCAGCCCCAGAGCACCCGACAGCCGTGAGGAAGGCCGCTCACAGCACGAGTCCGCACCCGTGAAGCTCATCGTCTTCGACGTCGACGGAACCCTCGTCGACAGCCAGCACCTCATCGTGGCCGCGCAGGGCGTGGCCTTCGCCGAGCATGGCCTGACGGCGCCGAGCCGGATGGAGTCGCTCTCGGTGGTCGGCCTGTCCCTGCCGCAGGCCTTCCGCCGCCTGGTCGGGGACGACGGCCCGATCGAGGGCCTGTCCGAGAGCTACAAGCGCGCCTTCAACATCCTGCGCCTCGACCCGAGCTTCGAGGAGCCGCTGTTCCCCGGCATGGAAGCGCTGCTCACGCGCCTGCACGCGCGCGACGACGTGCAACTCGGGATCGCCACCGGCAAGGCGCGGCGCGGGGTCGATCGCCTGATCGAGACCCACGGCTGGGGGGGCTGGTTCGCCACGACCCAGAGCGCCGACGACGCGCCCTCCAAGCCCGATCCGGCCATGCTGCTCCAGGCGATGGCGGAGACCGGCATCGCGCCGGACGCCACCGTGATGATCGGCGACACCACCTACGACATGACGATGGCGATCAATGCCGGGGCCGCTGCCGTGGGCGTGGCCTGGGGCTACCATCCCGTCGGTGCGCTGTTCGGTGCCGGCGCCTCCATCGTCGTCGACACCGCGGAGGAGCTCGGGGCCCTCTTCTCCGGCGATCCGCAGGCCGGGGCGGCGATTCGGGCCTGACCGGGCGCGAGGCCCGCGACCCAAGGCGCGAGACCCGAGATCCAAGACGCGAGACGGAAGCGGAGAGGCGAGGCGTCTCGCAGCCCGCGCCGCGATGCCCTATCTGCAGGACATGAGCGACGCTTCCAAACCCGATTGGCTCGGTGCGCCCGAGCCCCCCGCCCAGCCCGATCCGACCCGCGCGGCGCGCGGCCCGGGCAAGCCCGCCTTGCCCCAGCGGTTCTACGCGGAGGCCGGCCTCGCCCCGCATGGCGACGGCTTCCGGCTGACCCTCGACGGGCGCCCGGCGAACACGCCGGCGCGCAATCCCCTCGCCCTGCCGACGCGCGCCCTCGCGGAGGCCGTGGCCGCCGAGTGGGCGGCGCAGGTCGCGGTCATCGACCCCGCCACCATGCCCCTGACGCGGCTCGCCAACACCGCCATCGACGGGGTCGCGCCGCGCCGCGAGGCGGTCATCGACGACCTCTCGGCCTACGCGGGCACCGACCTGCTGGCGTATCGCGCCGGCGATCCCGAGCGCCTCGTGCGCGCCCAGGCCGAGGCCTGGGACCCGATCCTCGACTGGGCCCACCGGGATCTCGGCGCGCGCTTCATCCTGGGCGAGGGCGTGATGCACGTCACCCAGCCGGACACCACCGTGGCGGCCCTGCGCCGGGCGATCGAAGAGACCGAAGGTCCTTTCCGGCTGGCCGCCCTCCACACGCTGACCACCCTGAGCGGATCGCTCGTCCTCGCCCTCGCGGTGTTGCGGGGTCAGGTCGGTCCGACCGACGCCTGGACGGCGGCCCATGTCGACGAGGCGTATCAGGCGAGCGTCTGGGGCCGTGACGCGGAAGCCGAGGCGCGCCACGCCGTTCGGCAAGCCGAGTTCGAGGCCGCGGCCCAGTTGGCACAATTGAGCCGTTAAATCGATTTTCGCGGAAAGCGCCGCGTGCTAAGGCCGGTTCAAATCGCGACCGCCAAGGTTCGTGCGGAACGCGACGGGATCTCTCCAACCAGGGCTGGGCGCGCATGAAGGACATTCTCGAGAAGCTGGAAGAGCGGCGCGCCCAGGCCCGCCTCGGCGGCGGCGAGAACCGCGTCGTGGCCCAGCACAAGCGCGGCAAGCTGACCGCGCGCGAGCGCATCGAGCTCCTCCTCGACCACGGGTCGTTCGAGGAGTTCGACATGTTCGTGCAGCACCGCTCCACCGATTTCGGCATGGAGAAGCAGAAGATCCCCGGCGACGGCGTGGTCACGGGCTGGGGCACCATCAACGGGCGCACCGTCTTCCTGTTCTCCAAGGACTTCACGGTGTTCGGCGGCTCCCTGTCCGAGGCGCACGCGGCCAAGATCGTCAAGGTCCAGGACATGGCGCTGAAGATGCGCGCGCCGATCATCGGCATCTTCGATGCCGGCGGCGCCCGTATCCAGGAGGGTGTCGCGGCGCTCGGCGGTTACGGCGAGGTCTTCCGCCGCAACGTCGCCGCGTCGGGCGTCATCCCGCAGATCTCGGTCATCATGGGCCCCTGTGCGGGCGGCGACGTCTATTCGCCGGCCATGACCGACTTCATCTTCATGGTGCGCGACACGAGCTACATGTTCGTGACCGGCCCCGACGTGGTGAAGACGGTCACCAACGAAGTCGTGACCGCGGAAGAACTCGGCGGCGCCAAGGTCCACACGACCAAGTCCTCCATCGCCGACGGCTCGTTCGAGAACGACGTCGAGGCCCTGCTGCAGGTCCGCCGCCTGGTCGACTTCCTGCCCGCCAACAACATCGACGGCGTGCCGGAGATCGAGAGCTTCGACGATCCGCTGCGCCTCGACCTGAGCCTCGACACGCTCATCCCGGACAACCCGAACAAGCCCTACGACATGGGCGAGCTGATCCGGCGCGTGGCCGACGAGGGCGACGTCTTCGAGATCCAGGCGACCTACGCCCGCAACATCATGACGGGCTTCGGACGCATCGAAGGCCGGACCGTCGGCTTCGTGGCCAACCAGCCGATGGTTCTGGCCGGCGTGCTCGATTCGGACGCCTCCCGCAAGGCGGCCCGCTTCGTGCGCTTCTGCGACGCGTTCTCGATCCCGATCGTCACCTTCGTGGACGTGCCGGGCTTCCTGCCGGGCACCGCGCAGGAATACGGCGGCCTGATCAAGCACGGCGCCAAGCTGCTCTTCGCCTACTCCCAGGCCACCGTGCCCCTGGTGACCATCATCACCCGCAAGGCCTTCGGCGGGGCCTACGACGTGATGGCGTCCAAGCACGTGGGTGCCGACCTCAACTACGCCTGGCCGACCGCGCAGATCGCCGTGATGGGGGCCAAGGGCGCCGTGGAGATCATCTTCCGCAGCGAGATCGGCGATGCGCAGAAGATCGCCGAGCGCACCAGCGAGTACGAGGACCGCTTCCTCTCGCCGTTCGTGGCCGCCGAGCGGGGCTACATCGACGAGGTGATCATGCCGCACTCGACGCGCAAGCGCATCGCCCGCGCCCTCAGCATGCTGCGCACCAAGGAGATGGAGCAGCCCTGGAAGAAGCACGACAACATCCCGCTCTGAGGGCGGGGACCGGCCCGGTATCCGACCGGGCCGGCGTCGCGAAACATTCCGGTGGCCTATTCCCGGAACGGTGCCATGATCCCGCACCCACAACCGGGAGGAGACAGGTCATGGCGACTGAACAGAAGCGTGGAAGTCGCGAGGCGAAGAAGCCCAAGAAGCCGGTGACGAAGACGATCGCGGCGGCGCCCTCGACCAAGGGGACGGTGGTGGCCGCGCCGAAAGCCGGCAAGAAGTAGGCCCGCAGGGCACCGGTGCGGGTCAAGCCCGCGCCGGGTTGCGGCCGAGGACCCTTCAGCCCTGGGCGTGCCCGGTTCCCTGGACGGTCTTGCCCGCCGGATCGGACGCACTGCCGAGGTTCAGCAGGACGATCTCCGGCGGCACCCCCAGGCGCACCGGGATGCGGCTGACGCCGAACCCGCCCGAGACGATCATCTGGCGGCCTTTCCGGACCACGTGGCCGTAGGCGAAATCGTTGTTGCCGTGGATCGCCGCAATGGCCGGCGAGTAGCCGAACAGGCGAACCTGTCCGCCATGGGTATGGCCCGCGAGGGTCAGGGACACGCGGTCCGGCACGTCGAGGAACAGGTCCGGCTCGTGGATCATCAGGAGCACGGGCGCGGAATCGGTCACCTTCGCGAGCGTGCCCGGCAGGTCGTCGCGCCCACCCGCGTCATCGTCCACGAGGAACGGGATCTGGTCGCCGACGCCCGCGATCCAGAACGGCTTGCCGTCCTTCACGAGACGCAGGGCGTCGTTCTCCATGACGGGAATCCCGACCCCCTCCAGCGCCCGCTGCGCCTCCACGGGTCCGTCGCGGCGTGCCTGCGCCTGCTTGTCGTCCCACCAATCATGGTTGCCGAGGATCGAGTAGACGCCGAGGGGGGCGCGGAGCCCCGACACCACCCGGGCGAAGTCCGTCAGCGGGACCTTCCGGTAGGTGACGTTCGGTCCGGCCGGGTAGTCCCCCAGCATCAGGATGAGATCGGGCTTCAGCGCATTGGTGGTGTCGACGATCTCGGCGATCCGGTCGAGGGGCATGAACGGCTCGCCGACATGGAAGTCGGCCAGCACGGCCACGCGCAGGGACAAGCCGGGGGTCCAGTTCGGAAGGACAGGCGCGTAGGGCGTGACGACGAGCCGGTAGAGCGGCTCGATGCCGAAGGCGTAGACGCCCGTCGACCCGACGACACCCGCACTCGCCCCGAGCCCGGTCAGGAACTGCCGGCGGCTCGGCAGGATCAGCATGGTCAGGCTCCTCGGTCGCGCGACAGGCGCGGTGCGTCCCTCTCGCCACAAAAGATGACGAAAGCGAGGAGCGTGCCGCAGGCGCGGTGACGGATAGGCCCGCGGCGTCGAAGAAGGAAGACCGCTGCGGTGGATTCGCGCCCGGCGACGCAACCCACCCCGGTCGGTCAGGAGAGGGGCGTGTCCTCGTGCTCGAAGCGCGCCGAGCGTGTGCCGCTCAGGAGCCCCGTCCGGGCCAACTTCTGCGCCGTGGACACGGCCTGCACGGCCGCCGCCAGGGCCGGAAGCGCAACGGGCCGGAACGTCTCGGCCTGATGATCGACGATGATGGTCGAGCGATCGGAGCGTCGAGCGGTGCCTGAAGTCTGTTGGTGCGGATGCATATCACCAGTGTCCTGTTGTGCTCGACAGCTTCGGTCAGGGTCTCGTGCTGAATCCTGAGCGATGAACGTCTCGCGGGCACCCAATGGTTTGACCCGGACGCCTGTCGAGCGACGTGAAGACCATACAGCCGCGGCCGACCTGAATGAAAGCTTAAGGCGCTCACGATCCCTCGACCAAAGCGCAAATCAAGACGCTTACCGAGCTCCACAACACTTAAGCAGCGACAGTTTTGCGGCGCAAAAGACATCATGCACTGCGAAGAAGACCTTCGCAGTGCCGTCTCGACCCTCACGCTTCGCGGAGCGGCGCGGCCTCGAGCTTCTGCTCGGCGATCCAGGCCGCAGTCCGGTCGAGGGCGCGCGTCAGGCGATCGAACAGGGTGTCGATCTCGGACGGTGCGATCACCAGGGGCGGGCAAACCGCGACGCGGTCCCCGGCGAGGAAACGCACGATCAGCCCCTCGGCCTGGGCGAAGGCGACCACCCGAGCCGCCACACCGGCCTTCGGTTCGTATTGCCGCCGGGACGCCTTGTCGGCCACGAGCTCGATGCCGCCGATGAGTCCGATCCCGCGCGCCTCACCCACGAGGGGATGATCGCCGAGGGCCGCCAGGCGCGCCTGGAACTGCGGCGCTTTCTCGGCGACCCCCTCGACGATGCGGTCGCGCTTGTAGATCGCGATGGTCTTGAGGGCGACCGCGCAGGCGACGGGGTGCCCCGAATAGGTGGTGCCGTGCCCGAAGGTCCCGAGCTTGGCGCTCTGCTGCACCATCAGGCGGTAGAGCGGCTCGTCGACGGAGATGCCGCCGAGCGGGAGGTAGCCGGAGGTCAGTGCCTTGGCGAAGGAGAGGCTGTCGGGCCGCATACCCATCGCCTCGGATCCGAACCAGGTGCCGAGCCGCCCGAACCCGCAGATCACCTCGTCGGCAATGAAGCGCACGTCGTGCCGGTCGAGCACGGCCTGGATCTTGGCGTAGTAGCCCGCGGGCGGGAGGATGGCACCGCCGGCACCGAGCACCGGCTCGGCCACGAAGGCTGCGACGGTCTCGGGGCCCTCGTGGAGGATCACCGCCTCCAGCTCGGCGGCGAGGCGGGTGGTGAAGGCCTCCTCGCTCTCCCCCTCCTGCCCGAAGCGGTAATGGTGCGGGCAGCCCACATGCAGGAATCCCGGCAGCGGCAGGTCCCAGTCGGCGTGGTTGGCGGGCAGGCCGGTCATCGAGGCGGTGGCCACCGTGACGCCGTGGTAGCCCTTGATGTGCGAGAGGATCTTCTTCTTGCGCGGTCGGCCGAGCGCGTTGTTCATGTACCAGGTCAGCTTGACCTGGGTATCGTTGGCCTCGGACCCCGACGAGGTGAAGAAGATCTTCGAGGTCGGCACCGGCATGAGCTCCTTCAGGGTCTCGGCCAGCTCGATCGCCGGGTCGTGACTCCGCCCCGAAAACAGGTGCGTGAAGGGCAGGCGCGACATCTGCTCGCTGGCCGCTTCCACCAGCTCCTCGTTGGAATAGCCGAGCGCCGTGCACCACAGCCCGGCCATGCCCTCGAGATAGGGTCGGCCGTCGCTGTCGTAGACCCAGACCCCGTGGCCACGCTCGATGACCAGCGGACCCGTCTCGCGAAAGGTCTCCAGGTTGGTGTAGGGATGGATCAGGGTTTCGACGTCGCGGGTCGCGAGGTTCGAGAGCATATTTTTGCCTGACGGTTGGCTGATGGCCGACATGGGTGCGAGACTGTAACGAGGGGCGCCCGCCGTAGAAACCCGCGCGTCGTCGCAACCGGACCCGAACCCATGCTCGACCCCGCAACCATCGTGGCCCACCCCGCCCCCGGCCGCGCCTGCGGAACCTGCACCCTCTGCTGCAAGGTCTACGACGTGCCGGCGGTGGAGTCCGTTGCCGGGCAATGGTGCCGGCACACCAAGCAGGGTCGGGGCTGCGCCATCCACGCGACCCGGCCCGATCATTGCCGTGCCTTCCACTGCCTCTGGATGACCGAAGCCTGGCTCGGCCCGGAATGGAAGCCCGAACGCGCCAAGATGGTGCTGAGCCTCGACCCGGTCTCGCGGCACATGAACGTGCAGGTGGATCCAGGCCAGCCGAATGCCTGGCGGCGCGAACCCTATTACGGCCAGCTCAAGCGCTGGGCCGTGTCGTCCCTGGCCCAGAAACGCCACGTCCTGGTCCATCTGAACAAGACCACCACCGTGGTGCTGCCCGACCGCGACGTGCCTCTCGGCGCCTTCGAGCCGGGTGACCGCATGGTAGCGCGCGAGCGCATGACCCCGCAGGGCGTGGTTATCGAGGTCGAGAAGGTCCGCGATGCGGCCTGAGACCCTGGGAACGACGATCCGCGGCATCCTGTTCGACAAGGACGGGACGCTGGTGGATTTCGACCGGACCTGGGGACCGGCCGCCTATTCGGTGATGACCGCGCTGTCGGGGGGCGACCGGTCGCGGCTCGAGGCCCTCATGCGGGTGAGCCACTACGACGAGGTCGGCCAGCGCTTCGCGCCGACCTCGCCGCTCATCGCCGGCTCCTCGGCCGGCTACGGCCCCCTCTGGGCCGAGGTCCTGGACCGGCCCGCCGGCCCAGCGCTCTACGCCGAGATGGACGCGCTGTTCCGCGCGGCCGGCCTCGCGGCGCTCACGCCGATCGGGTCACCGTCGGACCTCGCCGCATGCCTCGTCGCCGGCGGTTTCGCCCTCGGGATCGCCACCAACGACGCCGAGGCCTCGGCGCGGGCCCAATGCGCCGCCCTCGGCCTCGCGTCGCACTGCGCCTTCGTGGTGGGCTATGATTCCGGTCATGGCGCCAAGCCGCAGCCCGGAATGGTCACCGCCTTCGCCGACTCCCTCGGATGGCCCGCGAACCGGATCGCCATGGTGGGGGATTCGCCCTACGACCTCATGGCCGCCCGCGCCGCCGGGGCGATCGCGATCGCGGTGCTGAGCGGCCCGCTGGGCCCCGCGGCCCGGGACGCGATGGCCCCCCTGGCCGACGTCATCCTCGACTCGGCGGCGGACCTGCCGGCGCTCCTCGGGCTCTAGCGTGTGTCCGGGATCAGCGAGAACCGGTTCGCCCGATACGACAAACGTCAAGGCAGGGATCGACGGTCTGTCCGGCTCAGGATGAGCCTGACAGACCCTCGCCGGCTTCGCCCGTGACCGGCTGCTCCCGGGCCAGATCGCGCCACCGCAGCACGAGGCGCTCGAAATCCGCGATGTCCTGCGCCGGCAACTGGCCGAGGGTGCGGGCCACGTACGCCTTCTGCGCCACGATCCCCCGCGTGGCGAGGTCCGCTCCCGCGGCGGTGAGGTAGAGGGCGTGCGAGCGCCGGTCGCCCGGGATCGGACGACGCTCGACGAGGCCGGCTTCGACGAGACGATCGATCAGCCCGGAGACGTTGCCCTTGGTGACGTAGAGCCGCGCCGCGAGGTCCTGCTGCGTCATGCCTTCGCGCTCGGTGAGGGTCGAGAGGGCATCGAATTGCGGGATCGACAAGCCCAATCCGCGCAATTCCCCGGCCATCGCCGCGGTCACCCGCCGGTTGAGGCGGATGAAGCGAAACCAGACCCGCAGAGGATCGGCAGCCTCGGCGGGCATCGGAGTGGGTGGGGGCGCGGGCATCGTCGGGCGGCTATAGCAGAGACGGCGCCACTCCCGGAAGCTTCGCGATGCACGGCCCGGGTGGCGCCGGGGAGCGCGGACCGGTAAAGCTCCCAACGCACGGCCCCGCGGATCTTCCGGACAGCGAATCTCGTCACAGCATGCGTCGTCTGCCCTACGAAGATCCGATCACCCGCGCCGGCCCGGTCTCGCGGACCGTTGCGGTGCTGGCGCTCCTCGTCAGCCTGTTCGCCCTCCTGCTGGTGCGCGATCCGCGCGCCGAGGCCGGCCCGGCCCTGGCGACCCTCGGCGCCGGTCTCATGCTGGCGGTCGCCGCGGTGCTCCTCGCTCTCATCGCCTTCGTGCGGGTCTGGCGCGAAGGTGCGCGGGGCCTCGGGGCGGCCCTGGCGGGCCTGTTCCTGGCGAGCCTCGTCCTCGCCTATCCGGCCTACGCCGCCCTGCGGGCCGTGAGGCTTCCGGCGATCGCGGACGTGACGACCGACACCGACAATCCCCCGGCCTTCTCGCGCTCCCGCACCGCCTTCGCCGCCCGCGATGGCCGCTATCCGCCCGATCCGGGCCCCGCCGCCCGGACCGCCCAGCGCGCGGCCTATCCGCAGATCGCGCCGCTGACCCTCGACCTCGATGCCGACGAGGCCTTCGAGCTCGCGCGCAAGGCGGCCGTGAACCGCCGCTGGCAGATCGTCGAGGCGATCCGCCCTGGCGGCCGTGTCGGGAACGGCCGCATCGAGGCGGTGTCGCGCGGTCCCATCCTCAACCTTGCGGATGACGTCACCGTGCGGGTCCATCCGCGGGCGGACGGGGCCCGCATCGATGTCCGCTCCGCCTCGCGCCTCGGGACGCGGGACCTCGGCAGCAACGCCGACCGCATCCGGGCCTACCTGGACGAAGTCGCCAACCTCGCCATCGCGGTGAAGTGAACGGGCGTCAGGCCGGCCTGTAGCGGCTGTCGAGCCGGGGCGGGCCGTCGCTCCGCACCATCCCGCGTTCCACCAGATCCTCGAGGTGGGCGAAGACCGACAGGGCCGCCGCCCCGCGCAGGGCGGGGCTCAGGCCCTGGTAGATCGACGCGACGATGGCGCGGATGTCCCGGTCGCCCGCCTCCAGGCGGTGGCGGATCGCGCTCTCGCGCTGACGGCGGTGGGTGGCGAGGCCCCGCACGAAGCGGCGCGGATCGCGGACCGGTCCGCCGTGACCCGGCCAGTAGATCGTCTCGTCGCGGTCGCGCAGGGCCTCGAGGGACGCCATGTAGGCGCGCATCGCGCCGTCGGGGGGCGCCACGATGGTGGTCGACCACGCCATGACGTGGTCGCCCGAGAACAGGGCCGCTTCCTCCTGTAGGGCGAAGGCGAGGTGGTTCATGGTATGGCCCGGGGTCTCCAGGGCCTCCAGGGTCCAGCCCGGCCCCGCGACGGTGTCGCCCGTGCGCAAGGCCCGGTCGGGGACATGGTCCCGGTCGGCGCTGGCATCGAGCGGGGCGATCTCGCCCGCGCCCAGGCTGCGCGCCGCCCGGTGCGGACCGCAGCCGAGGATCGGCGCTCCCGTGCGGGCCTGGAGCAGCCGGGCGCCCGGCGAGTGATCCCGGTGGGTATGGGTCACCAGGATGGCCGTCACGGGTGCCCCGGCGCAGGCCGCGACGAGCGCCGCGATGTGCGCCTCGTCCGCCGGGCCGGGATCGATGATGGCGACGGCCTCGTCGCCGACGAGGTAGCTGCAGGTCCCGGTGGCCGTGAACGGTCCGCCGTTCGGTGCGATCCGCCGCCGGACCAGGGGCGAGAGCCGGACCGTCTCACCGCTCGGAGGCGGAGCCCGGTCGAAATCAGGATCGGACGGCGTCTCGCTCATCGGGGCTCCTGAGCGCGTGGGATCGAACCCGCCCTAAGCCATCGCCGGTGCAGGGACAACGCCCCGCAGGCGGCCGGCGGCCGCTTCTGAAAGCGAAGGACGGCCGGCGGCCGCTTCTACAGGCGAAGGACGGCCTGCAGCCGCTTCCACAGACGAGGATCGGCCAACGGCCGCCTCAGTAGACGAAGGGCGAGGCCATCACGACCCGGGTCGGTGCCCGGGCCGGAACGAAGCGCGGCTCGACTTCGATCGGCGGCGGCACCGGCTCGAAGCCGGCGGAGGCCGCCACGCGGATGCGGGGCGCCCGATCTGCGCTGCGGACCCCCTGGCGGAGGGCGCGGGCATCGGCCTCACGGCGGACCACGTCGACCTTGGCGTCGATGTCGCGCCGCGCGCGACGCGACAGGCCGCGCGCCTCACGGAAGTCGACGACGGTGAAGCCGCCGGCGCGGAGCGGCGTCACGACGGCCGCACTCGCCTCGGTGGCGACGACGTCGCCGGCGCGCGCGGTCATGTCTTGGAGGATCGACAGCGGCGAGGCCACACCCTGGTCGGGCTGACAGCTGCAATGCTCCACGCGCTTCGTGCGATAGAGGTTGGCCACCGCAAGGCTGCGGTAGGGCTGTCCGTCGAGGCCGACGGCGCGGTCGAGTTCGGTTTCGCCGCCTCCTAAGGTGAAGAGCCGCGTCGGGGTGTTCGGGCAGGCCGCCGCGCAGGCGGCCTCGTGGACCGGCAGGTCGGATCGGGCGCCGAGGCGTCCGAGGGGGAAGACGTAGCCGTCGCAGGATCGCACGCAGACGGTGCGGGCGCCCATCGCAGTGCGGGCCGGGCCGACGGGACCCGCCGCCATCGGCCCGACCGCGGCCGGAGCCCGGGTCCGCCGGGCTCGGATCGGCCGGGTCGCCGTCGCCTCGACGACGGGGCGCGGAGTCTGGCGCAGGGGCCGCACGGCGCTCACCCGTCGGGCGTCGGGAAGGGACACGTAATGACCGCGCCGGCGCGCAGGCAGCGATGCCGCCGGAGCCGGGGCCGGCTCGCGGAACAGCGTCTCGAGGAAGTTGAAGAGGCCCCCCTGTTCCGAGGCCTTGACCATCGTCGTCCCCGCCGTGACCCCACCGAGGCCCAGCAGGAGCCCAGCCAGCGCCGTCGCGACCATCTGCTGTCGCGTACCGGCCGGTGCGAGACGCTGCCACTTCATACCCGCCGGCTCCGATTCCGTCGCTCTGATCATCTGGGCCGCATCGCTCAGCGCGCGGCGTCCCCACGTACGCATCATCACGGACGAGGCGCAACGGCGGCAAACCACCGAGACGGGCACGCGCGCGGACGATGCTTCGGCGCCCCGGACGGTCCAGGGCCCCGCGCGGCGGCGGCCCTTCCCTTCGCCGCTTGCGGCCTGGACCTTCCCTAAGGGATGCAGCCAAGCCCTGGAAACATAACTTATGATACGCGCTAATCGAATGATGGATCCGCTGGGCCCGACCGCGTCCCCGGAAGTGAAACCCCACCACAGGACGGCACCGCCGACGGCAAGCCCGGTCTCGGGAAAGATGACGGCCCTGCGCTCATCGGCGAAGTCCTTCGACACCGCCTCACCGCAATCGGTCCGGAGCCGCGGGAGGCGAACCCGACGGGCGAAGAGTACGAGTAATGCTTCGTGAAAGCCGACAACATGCCTGGTGCGTATTTCACGTATGATAATGACCTGGATTACAGATCTGCGGGTCGATCACAGGGAATTGAGCCGCGCTTTAATTGAGACTTAAGCCTTGTCCGCTTCCATCGGCGAGCACCCGTGAGAGTGCCAGCGGCTTCTTGCGAGGCTGCAGCAGAAACAGGCCACAGGGGATGTCGAGCGTTCCGGATCGTCGAGTCGACAACACCGTTCCCCCGGGGAATCGCGCCGCGCTTCCTCACCGGTGGCAGGGCCCGTCTCACGGCCCCCACGGAGGGCGCGGAGCTGTCGGCATCGCAATGGACCGCATCGCAGCCGAGGATTGCCCATGACGTTCTTCAACAGCCGCACCGCGGCGAAGCTCGAGGCGCTCGACCGGTCCCAGGCCGTGATCGGGTTCCTTCCCGACGGCACGATCGTGGCCGCCAACGAGAATTTCCTGAAGACCGTGGGCTATGACCTCGCCGAGATCAAAGGCCAGCATCATCGCATCTTCGTCGATGGAACGGATCGGGACAGCCCGGCCTACAAAGCCTTCTGGGCCGCCCTGGCCGGGGGAGAATTCCAGCGTGCCGAGTACAGACGGATCGGCAAGGGCGGCCGCGAGATCTGGTTGCAGGCGACCTACAATCCCATCCGGGGTCGGGACGGCCGCGTCACCGGCGTGGTCAAATTCGCCACCGACATCACGGAGGAGAAGCGGCGGAGCGCCGATACCCTGAGCCAGATCGAAGCCATCGACCGGTCGCAGGGCGTGATCGAGTTCGACCTCGACGGAACGATCCTGAGCGCCAATCGCAATTTCCTGAATGTGGTGGGCTACAGCCTCGAAGAGGTGAGGGGGCAGCATCATCGCCTGTTCGTCGACGGCCCCGAGCGGGACAGCGCTGCCTACCGGGTCTTCTGGGAGGGATTGGCCAAGGGCGTCTTCCAGAGCGGCGAGTTTCGGCGCGTCGGCAAGGACGGCCGGGCGATCTGGCTGCAGGCCACCTACAACCCGATCCTCGACCCGGCCGGGCGGCCGATCAAGGTGGTCAAGTTCGCCACCGACATCACGGCCGAGAGGCTGCGGACGGCAGAGCTGCAGGGCCAGGTTGAAGCGATCGGCCGCTCGCAGGGCGTGATCCATTTCGACCTCGCCGGGCACGTCCTGGATGCGAACCCGAACTTCCTGGCCGTTCTGGGCTACGATCTCGCCCAGATCCGGGGGCAGCACCACCGCATGTTCGTCGATCCGAGCTATGGGGCCTCGGCGGAGTACGGCGCGTTCTGGACCGCCCTGCGCCGGGGCGAGTTCCAGAGCGGCATCTTCCAGCGCGTCGGTGCGGGGGGCCGCATCGTCTGGATCCAGGCCTCCTACAACCCGATCCTGGACATGAGTGGCACGCCGTTCAAGGTGGTCAAGTACGCCACCGATATCACGGCGCGGATGCGCTCGCAGATCGAGGCGGCCAGCGCCTCGTCGCAGACCCTGGTCAACGTCCAGACGGTGGCCTCGGCCGCCGAGGAATTGAACGCCTCCATCGGCGAGATCGCCAGCAGCCTCGCCCGATCGCGCCAGGAGGTGGACGAGATGGACGAGCGCGCCCAGAAGGCCGATCGGTCGACGGGCCAGCTCGCCGACGCCGCCACGTCGATGAACGGGATCGTCCAACTGATCCAGGGTGTCGGAGGACAGATCAATCTCCTGGCCCTCAACGCCACGATCGAGGCGGCGCGGGCCGGCGAAGCGGGGCGCGGCTTCGCCGTGGTGGCCGGCGAGGTCAAAAACCTCTCCAACCAGGTCACGAACGCCACCGCACGCATCGCCGAGGACATCAAGACCATGCAGACGGTCTCCGGCGACGTCGTCACCTCCCTGACGGCGATCGGACAGGCGATCGACGTGGTTCGCGGTTTCGTCACCGGCGTGGCGTCTGCGGTCGAGGAGCAGAGCGCCGTCACCCAGGAGATCTCCATGAGCATGCAGACCGCGGCCCACGGGGTGGCGCAGATCGATCGCAACCTGCAGGCCCTCGCATCCTGACGGCCGGCGCAGCCAAACGACGCGGCATCGCGGACACGCCGACTTAGCCGTTTGCTCTTTTTATAGCCCCTGCTATAACTCGGTGGGCTGCCTGCAGGCGCCTGGCGGTCCTCTTGCCGGAAACACGCGTGCGCATGGCTCGACACGAACATCTCACGGCTCCGGGGCCCGTCTCGGCACCGGAGGGTCCCCCGGCGCATCAGGCGCCCACGGAAGGATCCTGGCGCTTCAGCCGGGACACGGGAGCCCAGCCGAGCCTCGGGCGGATGAACGGCAGCGTTCCGGTCCAGGCGACCGGCACCTGGCTGCGTCGGCTGCTCGCCTTCATCGGCCCCGGCTACATGGTCTCGGTCGGGTACATGGATCCCGGCAATTGGGCGACCGACATCGCCGGCGGTGCGCAGTTCGGATACACGCTGCTCTCGGTCATCCTGCTGTCCAATCTCATGGCCATTGTGCTCCAGGCCCTCGCGGCCCGGCTCGGGATCGCCACGGGTCGCGACCTCGCCCAGGCCTGCCGGGATCATTACCCACGCCCCATCAGCCTGGTCTTATGGCTCGCCTGTGAAGCGGCGATCATCGCCTGCGACCTCGCCGAGGTCATCGGGACGGCCATCGCCCTCAAGCTTCTGTTCGGCCTGCCCCTCGTCGTCGGGGCAACGCTCACGGCCCTCGACGTTTTCCTGATCCTGCTTCTGATGCGGCGGGGGTTTCGCGCGCTCGAGGCCTTCGTCATCGCCCTGCTGGCGGTGATCTTCGTCAGCTTCGGGATCCAGATCGCCCTCGCGGCACCCCCGATCCAGGCGGTGCTCGTGGGCTTCCTGCCCTCATCCGAAATCGTGCGGAACCCGGCGGCGCTCTACATCGCCATCGGCATCATCGGCGCCACCGTGATGCCCCACAACCTCTACCTGCACTCGTCGATCGTGCAGACCCGCGCCTATCCGCGTACCGAGGAGGGCCGGCGCGGGGCGATCCGCTTCGCGGTCGCCGACTCGACGATCGCCCTGATGCTCGCCCTGTTCGTCAATGCCGCGATCCTGATCATGGCCGCCTCGGTGTTCCATGCGCAGGGACGCACCGACGTTCAGGAGATCGAGCAGGCCTACGAGCTGCTGTCGCCGCTGCTCGGTGCCGGGATCGCCTCGACGCTGTTCGCGGTGGCCCTGCTGGCCTCGGGCCTCAACTCCACCGTGACGGCGACGCTGGCCGGCCAGATCGTGATGGAAGGATTCCTGCGCCTCCACATCCCCGACTGGGCCCGGCGCCTGATCACACGCGCGATCGCGATCGTGCCGGTGGTGGGTGTGACCGCGCTCTACGGCGAGCAGGGGACCGCGAAGCTGCTCGTGCTGAGTCAGGTGGTGCTGTCGATGCAGCTCCCCTTCGCCGTCATCCCCCTGGTCGGGTTCGTGTCGGACCGGCAGAAGATGGGCGCGCATACGATCCGGCCGTGGCTCAAGATCCTGTCCTGGGCCATCGCGGCGGTCATCGTCGTACTGAACGGGAAGCTGCTGTTCGACACCGTGATGGGCGCCTGACGGCGCCGCACCACGTCCATCTCAGGGAAAGGGCCTCAACGGCGACGGTCGGCGCGGACGCGCACGGGAACCGGCTGGGGCGCGGGCATCGGGCCTTCGAGGATCGCACCGATCAGCGAGCGGCTCGCCTCGGCGACGGTTTTGATCAGACTTCGCGCGATGGAGGCGACAGTCGATTGTCTCATGACGGGCTCCTGACCGACGGGCTGAGGACGAACGTCGCAGTCCGGGCCGGGTTCCGGTTGCGATCAGACAGAGATAGCAAGGTCAGTGTCTCCTGCTCAGGGGTCGAGGGCAATCGGCCGCATCGGTGCGAAGCGCGCAAAAAAGCACCGGCGTGGTGACGCCGGTGCCCAGAACTCATGCAGGCCGATTCTCCTGCAACCCGATTTTCTTACGACTTGCTTATCCTGCGCCGCGATTCTCTTGCGGCGCGATTTCCTTGCGACGCGGTTCTCGCGGCCCGCTGGACGACGCAGGCGTCGCGCCCCGGCGCCGCCTACGGCTTGCCGCGCTTGGCCATGAGTTGCTCGATCAGCGAACCACCCTTCTCGATGGCCGCCAGTTCCTCGGCGACCGCATCCACGGTCTCGCGGATCTGCTCCGGCGTATGCTCGGAGGTGATGAAGAAGCGCAGGCGCGACGCCCGCTCCGGCACCGCCGGATGGATGATCGGCTGAACGTTGATGCCGCGCTTGAAGAGGCGGTCCGACAGCGTCACCGACTTGAGGGAGTCGCCGACGATGATGGGGATCACCGCGAGGCCGAGGCTGGTCCCCGTGTCGAGGCCGTGCTTCTTCGCACAGGACAAGAACAGGTGACCGTTCTGGCGCAGGCGCTCCACCCGGTGCGGTTCGGCATGCATGATCTCGAGCGCCGTCTCGGCCGCGGCGGCGAGGGGCGGCGAGATGCCGACGCTATAGATGAAGCCGCCGGCCGTGCACTTGAGGTACTCGATCAGCGCCGCCGGTCCGGCGACGTAACCGCCGCAGGTGGACAGGGTCTTCGAGAGCGTGCCCATCCAGATGTCGACCCCGTGGGGATCGACGTCGCAATGCTCGGCGAGACCGATGCCGGTCCGCCCGAGGACGCCGAGCCCGTGCGCGTCGTCGACCATCAGCCAGGCATCGTAGCGCTGCTTCAGGGCGATGAGCGCCGCGAGGTCCGGCGCATCGCCGTCCATGCTGTAGAGGCCTTCCACCACGATCAGCGCCCGGCGATGCTCGTGGCGCGTGGCGCCGAGCAGCGTCTCCAGGGCGTCGAGATCGTTGTGGGAGAACGAGCGGCGCTGGGCCCCCGAGAGCTGGGCACCGGTGACGATGCTGTTGTGGCTCAAGGAATCGTGGAAGATCACGTCGCCCGGCTCCAGCAGGGCGCCGATCGTCGTGACGTTGGTGGCGTGGCCGCTCACCATCACCACGCAGGCCTCGGTGTCGTAGTGGTCGGCCAGGGCCTTCTCCAAGGAGAGGTGTCCCGGTCGCTCGCCGGCCACGATCCGACTCGCTGAGGCCGAGGTGCCGTAGGTCTCGATCGCACGGGCCGCCGCGGCGTTGACGTCGGGATGCCCGTTCAGGCCGAGATAGTCGTAGGACGAGAAATTGACGAACGACTTGCCGGCGATGCGGGTGGTGGCGCCGGCCTTGGTCTCGTGCACCCGGAAAAACGGGTTGCCGAGGCCGATCAGGTCGGCCGCCGAGCGCTGAAGGCGCAGTTCCCGGTAGCCCGGCAGCGACTCGAAGTTCTGCACGGACGCATCGCCCGACGGGCGCTGGGCCGCACGGGCCGGCGCCGGCCGGTTTGCGTTACGCCCGAGGCGGTTGGTGACGAAGCCCGCCAGGGCCGCGCGTCCGCCGTCGGGTCTCGCGGAATTGCTCATGCGGCATGCCTCAAGGGGGAATCGCTCACGGGAGGATTTCTTTGATCGCGAGGCTGTTCTCTTCGACCATCGCGTGGAAGGGCTCGAGGGTGCGGACATCCACCCCCTCGCTGGCATGACGCTGGGCCAGGCTCATCACGGCCGCCGCCGCCTCGTCCACCGGCGCCGCGATCGACTGGATCAGGGTCTCGGTGAGTTCGTTGACGGTGAGGCCGGAGGAGATGCCGGACGGCGGCGCCTCGAGGGCGAAGCGCTCCTGCAGGCTCGCGCCGAGCTCGACGCCCATCAGCGAATCGAGGCCGATCTCGGAGAGATGACGCACGCGGCTGATGTCGTCCTTGGGCAGGCGCAGGATGCGGGCGATGTCCTCCACGATGGCGTCGGCCACCGTCTTGCGCACCGAGTCGATGTCCTGTGTCTTCAGGAGCAGGCCGATATGGATGGCCGCCACCGTACCGGCTTCCATCTGCTGGTCCGAACCGAGCTCCGCGTAGCTCGGGCTCTTCATGGTGGCGAGGCGCTCGCGCGCCTTGCCCCAATGCATCGACGCGATGGCGATCACGGCGTCGTCCGGGTTCGTCCCCTGGCCTTCGAGCGCGTCCGCCATGAGGTCGAGGCAGTGGCGGGCATCCATCGGCGTCACGCCGACGCGGCCGGCCAGGGTCTCCATGACCGCGCGATTGCGGGCCAGCACGCCGACATCGCCGATGGCGCCCCAGGCCACGGCGAGCGCCGGCAGGCCGAGCTTGCGCCGGCGGCGGGCGAGGCCTTCCATGAAGCCGTTCGCGGCGACGTAGGCACCCTGTCCGGGATTGCCGATGAAGGTCGTCGCCGAGGAGAACATCACGAAGTAGTCGAGCGTGCGCTCGCGGGTCGCCGCGTCGAGGTGCTCGGCGCCGATGACCTTCGGACGGATGACCGTGTCGAGGGCCGCGGCGTCGATGTTGGCGATGAGGCCATCCTGCAGCACCATCGCGCCGTGGATGACACCCGCCAGGGACCGGCCCTCGCGCTCCACCGCGGCCAGCAGCGCATCCACCGCCTTGCGGCTGGTGATGTCGCAGGCCACCGCGGCCACGTTGACGCCCCGGGCTCCGAGATCGGCCACCACCTGCTTGGCCTCGGGGCTCGCGGCCCCGTTGCGCCCCACCAGGACGATGTGCTTGGCGCCGCGATCGGCCAGCCAGCGCGCCGCCTCGATCCCGAATCCACCGAGACCGCCGGTGACGAGATGGACCCCCTCGGGCGAGATCGTGAAGGCCGATTCCTCCGCCTGCATCACGCTGCCGGGCTTCGGCGGGGCGATGACGATCTTACCGACATGCCCCGACTGCTGCATCAGCCGGAAGGCATCCGAGACCTCGTCCGCCGTGAAGGGCTGGAAGGGGAGCGGCTTCAGCCCGCCTTCCTTGAACAGGGACATCACCTCGCGGAACAGCCGCGCCCCGTCCTCGCCCTGGTGCTGAAGCACCTGATCGAGATCGACGCCGAAGTAGGACAAGTTCCGCCGGAACGGACGCAGGCCGATATGGGTGTTGGCGACGTAGTCGCGCTTGCCCAGCTCGATGAAGCGGCCGAAGGGCTTGAGGACGTTGAGGCTGCGCTCCATCGCTTCGCCGAACAGGCTGTTCAGCACCACGCCGACCCCGTCGCCGGTGATGCGGCGGACATCGTCGACGAAGGCGAGGGACCGCGAGTCAAGCACGTGCTCGGCGCCCAACGCCTTGACCAGGGCGCGCTTCTCCCGCGAGCCGGCCGTGGCGATGACCCGGGCGCCCTTCATCTTGGCGATCTGCAGGGCCGCGAGACCGACGCCGCCGGCGCCGCCATGGATCAGCACCCACTCGCCACGGCGCAGGCGGGCGCAGCTGACGAGGCCGTAATAGGCGGTGAGGAAGGCCACCGGCACGGTGGCCGCGGCCTGCGGATCGAGGCCGGGCGGACTCGGGGCGACGACGAGCTCGGGGACGACGATGTGGGTCGCGAAGCCCGACTGCGCGAAGGCGACGACGCGATCGCCGGGCTTGAAGGCATCGACACCCTTGCCGACGGAGAGGACCCGGCCGGCCACTTCCAGTCCGAGGCGCGGACCGGCGAAGCCGTCCTCCAGGATCTCCTCCGGCAGCATCGACAGCGCCCAGAGGACGTCGCGGAAATTGAGACCCGTGGCCTCGACCGCGATCTCGACCTCACCGCGCTCGGGAGCCCGACGCGTCGCCGGCCCCCAGGCCATCTCGTTGAGGCCGCCGGTGTTGCTGCGCTCCAGGCGGGCCGCCTCGGCCGGGACCGCATCGGCGCCGGGACGGCGCGAGAGCTGGCCCGGGGAGAACCGGATCACGCGGGTCCGGTCGGCGTCGAGAATGATCTCGGTCTCGAGCGTGCCCGAGAGGATGAGATCGCGCAGGCGCTCGGCGGCAGCCTTGGTCGAGAGCGTCTCCGCGAGGTCGATCCGACGCACGTCGAGGTTGGCCACCTCGTTGGCGAGCGTCCGGCTGAAGGCCCAGACGCCGGCCTCCACGGAGCCGGTGGGATCGCCCGCATCGCGGGTGGCACCGGGGCAGACCACCCAGAGCCGGGTCTGGCGGCTGCCGAGATGCTCGACACAGCGCGTCAGGCTGAGGCAGCGCTCGCGCAGGCGGTCCGCCGCCGCGCCGGCATGGTTGAAGGCGCCGGCGAGGAAAACCACCGTGTCGGGGGTCTCACGCTCCAGTTCGAGCAGCGACTGCTCCGAATCCAGGATGATCGAGACGTGGACGCCGCTCGCCACCAGCAAGGTCGCCAGCGAGGAGGCCGTCTCCGCCGCGACGGCGTCGTGCGATCCGATCACGAAGGCGAAGGTCTGACCGGGCGCCGGCTTGGCGCGCACCGGGGCCTCGGCGATGAAGAGAAGATCGTCGCCATTGGCCGAGACGGCGCGATCGACGGCCACCCGCACGAGGCCGGTGTCGCTGAGGGCACGCTGCCAACCGGTGATGTCGTCGAGACGGCCCACCGGCAGGTCGGCCGTCGCCTCGAACCAATCCGGCGTCAGACCGAACACCAGATCGCGGAACAGCGACGCCCCGGGCTCGACGGCGGCGAGGAACCCACCGGTCGCCAGAGCGTCGGCGACCTTGCCGAGCAGCGTCCGCTCGGAGCGATGCAGGACGTTGCTGGCCAGGATCACGTCGAAGCTGCCCGCGGCCAGCTCGGCCGTATCCTCGATCACCGCAACGCCGCGCGGCAGGGCGAGGCGCGCCCGCTCCGCCAGGCGACGATCGGCTTCGAAGACCGTCAGCTGCGCCTCGATGGTGTCCGTGAAGGCGGCGGCCTGCGCCGAGAGAGGCCCGAAGCCGACCTGCAGCACCCGCAGGGCACGGTCGCGGGGCAGGGCGCCGCGGCCGGACTCGGCGAGAGCTGCGATCACGTCGGCCGCGGCCCGTGCCGTGGCGCTGCGCAGGACGAAGGCGTCCAGGGCATTCTGGGAGAGGGTCGGAGCCTCGGTCAGGTCCCCCGTGAGCAGGCGGCCGACCACGGCACCGATATCGGCGGTGAGCACGAGTTCGGCGGAGAGTTCGGGATGATCCGCCGCGATCCAGCGCATGATCTCGTCGGGGGCCGGCAGGGAGACATCCTTGCGCAGGGTCCAGCGCTCCCCCGTGAGGGTGGCGAGGTCGCTGCTCTCCAGGGCGTAGAGGGCGTTGAGGAGCCAGGGACGCATCGCCTCGGGCACGCGGTCGTCGATCGCCACGGTGCCGGAGCGCTGCAGGCCTTCCGCCAGGCGGTAAGCCATCGAGGTCGCCCAGCCTTCGAGAAGCAGGTGCCCCGGTGCCAGGGGTGCTTCGGCGGGTGCGACGGCGGCCTTGCAGGCCGGACGGATCGCGTCGGCGACGCGCTTCCCGCGCTCCATCGCGATGGCGGTGGGCTCGGTGGCGAGTTCGGGCCGCTGCGCGATGGCGTAGGCGGCCAGATCGCTGCCGTTCTTGGCGCGGAGCGCCTGGAACCGCCCCTCGCGCAGGGTGGCGATGACGGCACCCTCGGCATCCACCAGGGTGAAGTCGGCCAGGATGCTGCGCTCGTTGGCACGCCGGGTCCGGATCATCGCCCGGGCAATGACGGCCCCCGGCTTCACGAGGCGGATTTCCCCGAAGCGAACCGGGACATAGGCCTTGGTCGACCCCTCGCCCATCAGGCCGGCGAAGAGCAGGATCAGGCCGTGGAAGCAGGAATCGAGGCGCGCCGGGACGAGCCCGAACCGCTCGTCCGCCTCGGCGGGCAGGAGCTCCGAGACGATGGTCGTCTCGTCCAGGCGCGCACTCGCCGCGACCTGGCGGAAGCTCGGGCCGAAGCCGAGACCCGAGGCGGCGGCGAGGCGGTAGAGGCCTTCGCCCGCCACCGCCGTTTCAGCGGGAACGTGCATGTCCACCGGGGCAGGCGCCGGGAAGCTCCCGTCGATGATCTTCGCCGCGGCGTGGAGCTGCCACGCGGCCTGGGTCAGGCGGGGGCGGCTGAGAATCTGGATGGCGTTGCCGGAGCCGGCGACCCGCACCGCGACCTCGCGCAGGGATTCCTCGCCGAACACCATCGGCGACTGGATCTCGAAGTCGGCGAGCGTGACGCTGTCGCTCTTCATCGCCTCGCGGGCGACGCCGAGCGCCATCTCGATGAAGGCGGCACCGGGCAGGATCGCCTGCCCGTCGATGCGGTGATCGTCGAGGTCCGGCACCGTCGCGATGTCGACGTGACCGTGCCATTCGAGGCCGTCCGGTGCGACGCGGGAGCCGTAGAGCGGATGATAGGGACGCGGTGTCGCCGCGCCGACGCCCTCGGTGGTCTCGGCGAGCCGGAAGGGTCGACGCTGCCAGGGATAGAGCGGCAGCGGCACGTCGCCGGTCGGATTCGTGCCGAACACCGTCGCCTCATCGACGGCGGCGCCCTGCACGAGGGCGGCCGCGACGGTGCGGGCGATCGGATCGCCGCCCGCCGGCTTGCGGTGAAGAACGCCGATGGTGGCGTTCTCGATGCCGAGGGGCTCGATGGCGTCGCCGATATGCGACAGCAGGGTGGCGCGCGGGCCAACCTCGATGAAGACGCGGGCGCCCTGTCGGGTCGCCTCCTGGACCGCCTCGCAGAAGCGAACCGGCTCACGGATGTTGCGCCACCAGTAACCGGCCCCGAACTGGTCGCCGGCCAGCACCTTGCCGGTGACGGTCGACACCATCGCGGTCGTCGCGGCGTGCGGCTTGAGCCCCGCGAGATCCCGCAGCAGCGGCTTCTCGGTCGGGTTCATCAACCGGCCGTGGAAGGGGTACTCGAGGTCGAGCTTGCGCCCGCGGCGACGCTTGCGCGTCAGCGCCTTCATGGCCGCGTCGATATCCTCCACCGGGCCCGCCACGGTGATGGCCTTCGGGCTGTTATAGGCGGCGATGTCGAGGCTCGGATAATCCTTCAGGAACAGCTCGATCTCGTCGGCCGGGGCGAGCAGCACGGCCATGGTGCCGAAGCCGCGCGTCGTCTCCTGGTGCTTGCTCCGGTAGAAGATGACCTTCACGGCCTGTTCGAGGCTCAGGATCCCGGCGGCTTCCGCTGCCGCGATCTCGCCGACGCTGTGGCCGAGGACGTAGCTCGGCTTGAGGCCGCGGGCCCGCAGGGCCGTCGTCGAGGCGCTCGAGATGGCGAAGATCAGCGGCTGCGACACCCGCGTGAGGGCGAGGCGCTCCTCGAGATCCTCGGCGAACAGGGCGTCCTTCAGGGACCAGCCGGACAGGGTGTGGAACAGGCCGTCGATGCGGTCGAAGGCCTCGCGGAACGCGGCGTTCTCGTCATAGGCCTCGCGACCCATGCCGGCCCACTGGCTGCCGTTGCCGGAATAGACGAAGGCGACCTCCGCGGCGCGGTCCACGGCGGTCCCGAGAAGGGCCTCGGGGGCATCCTCGGCCTCACCGACGGCACGCAGAACCCCCGGGAGATCGGCGTCCAGGGACACCGCCAAACGCGAGGACAGGCGCTCGCGGCGATGCGCGGCGGCCGCCGCGATGCGGGCGATCTCGGCCTTGCCGGCGCCGTCGAAGCGTTCGGCGTAGTCCAGGGCGAGTTCGTTGAGGGCGGCACGGCTCTGGGCGGAGAGCAGGAGCACCTCCGGCATCCGGGCCGCATCGGGCGCGACGGAATCGGCACGGACCGGCGGTCCGTCCGTGAGAACGACGTGCGCGTTGGTGCCGCCGAACCCGAAGGAGTTGACGCCGGCGAAGCGCACCTTGCCATCGCGGGTCAGCGGCAGCGGCTTGTTCGTCACCGACAGGTTCAGATCCTGAAACGGGATCTCGGGATTCAGTTCGGCCGCGTGAAGCGAGGTCGGGAACAGGTCATGCTCGAGGGCTAGGCTGGCCTTCAGGAGACCGGCGAGGCCCGAGACCGGCTCGGTATGGCCGATGTTGCTCTTGATCGAGCCGATCGGCAGCGGCGCCTTGCGCGGGCGACCGAGCTTACCGCCGATCGCGCTCGCCTCGATCGGATCGCCGACCGGCGTGCCGGTGCCGTGGGCCTCGACGAAGACCACGGAGTCGAGGTCGATCTCGGCCTCGCGATAGACCTGCTCCAGGAGCGCGCCCTGGGCATAGCCGGAGGGCAGGGAGATGCCGGTGGTGCGCCCGTCCGAATTGACGCCGCTGGCCGCGATGACGCCGCGCACGGTGCTGCCGTCGCGCAGGGCCGCCTTGGCGGATTTGAGCACGAGCACGACACCGCCCTCGGAGCGCACGTAGCCGTCGGCGCTCGACGAGAAGGCCTGGCACAGGCCGGTGCGCGAGAGCATCTGCGCGTTCGAGAAGCAGATGAAGTTGAAGGGGCTGGCGAGAAGGTTCACGCCGGCGACGACCGCCGTGTCGATCCGACCGCTGGAGATGGCCGCCACCGCGGCGTCGAGGGCGACGAGCGAGGACGAGCAGGCCGTGTCGACGGTGAAGCTCGGTCCCTTCAGGTCGTAGATGTAGGAGATGCGGTTCGACAGGATCGAGAGCGTGTTCCCGGTGGCCGCGTAGGCGTCGCCCGACGACGTGTCGAGGACGCGCAGGTTGCCGTAATCCAGGGAGGAGGCGCCGACGAAGACGCCGATCTGGGTCCCGGCCACGTCCGAGGGGCGCAGCCCCGCATCTTCCAGGGCCTCCCAGGTCAGTTCCAGCAGCAGGCGCTGCTGCGGGTCCATCTGCTCGGCCTCGCGGGGCGAGATGCCGAAGACACCCGGGTCGAACGACCAGATGTCATCGAGGACGCCGGCGGACCAGGTATAGCTCTTGCCGCGCTCCTGCGCGCGCGGGTGGCCGAACCGCTCCAGGGACCAGCGGTCGTCCGGGATCCGACCGACGGCGCATCGCGCCTCGGTGAGCAGTTGCCAGAGCCCGTCGACGCTCGAAGCGCCGGGAAGCCGGCAGGCACGGCCGATGATCGCGATGTCTGTACGTTGTGTCACGTTCGATTCGCACACGCTCTTGAACGGGGGACAGGATCGACTTGTACCACCGGCGGCAACCAACCCGATCCTTAGTATGGCTCCAGGCTACTGTCCAACCGGAGCGCTCGGAATCCGGGCAATCACCAACCGGGAACAGTCACCCTGTTGCACGTATTCATCGGTCTTCCGGCAAGACGAGGGAGCAGCGCGCCGTCACATGCGACGACTTTCACTCGATCTCAGGCAAGACTTCCAAACAAATGCCACAAATCAGATCGGCTCGCCCGGCCTGAGTCCTGTGTTATCACCGACCCGTGCCAAAGAGCCCGTGACTTCGGCATCCCGGCCGCGGAGGGCCCGGACAGGCCCCGCGGATGCGAACCATCGTCGCCCCGAAGGTTCCGGTCTCGGTGCCGCCCTCTCCGGTACCGGCGCATCGCTTTGCCGGCACCACTGAAGGTAGGCGGATAGAGCCTCCGATTACGGCGACTTTGCGGTGCGACAGGACGCCGCTGCGCCGCACCATCAAAGCCGATAGCGCGCCGCGGTCTTCGAGAGATTGGGATTGTAGTACGGATCGGCGCGCAGAACCGGTCCCCAGCGGTCCTGCATGATCCGGACCTCGCGCTCGAACCGGGCCAGCTTCTCGGGCGTGTCCTCCGCGCCGCGGCTCTTCGATTCGTGGTGGATCAGGCGCGCATGGGGTGTCCACACGATCCGGT
Source organism: Methylobacterium sp. Leaf125 (assembly GCF_001423085.1). Classification (GTDB taxonomy): domain Bacteria; phylum Pseudomonadota; class Alphaproteobacteria; order Rhizobiales; family Beijerinckiaceae; genus Methylobacterium. The sequence continues at coordinate 111,885 of NZ_LMNU01000005.1, forward strand.
ACCCGTGCGCGCGCAGCTTGAGGCAGAGGTCGACGTCGTTGAACGCGACGGCGAGTTCGTCGGCGTCGAAGCCCCCGCTCTCGGCGAAGACCGAAGCCCGCAGAAGCAGGCAGGCCCCGGTCACGGCCGAGACTTCCTGGGTCAGGACCATCCGGGCGAAGTATCCGGAATCGTCCTCGGACAGCCCGGGATGGCTGTGGCCGGCCACGCCGCCGATCCCGAGCACGATGCCGCCGTGCTGGAGCGTCCGGTCCGGGTAGAGCAGCTTCGCGCCCACGGCGCCGATGTCCGGCGTCAGCGCGATGGACACCATCTCGCGCAACCAGCCGGGCTCGATGACCTCGACGTCGTTGTTCAGGAACAGCAGCAGCGCGCCCCGCGCCGCTGCGGCACCGCGGTTGGAGAGGTCGGAAAAGTTGAAGGGCCCGGGCACGGACACGATCCGCACGCGCGGGTCGTTCGCGAAGCGCGCGAAGAGATCGCGCGTGCGGGTCTCCCGGCTGTCGTTGTCGACGATGAGCAGTTCGATGGCCGGATAGTCCGTCCCGTCGAGAACCCCCGCGAGCGCCACGGCGAGCAGGTCCGCGCGGTCGCGCGTCGGAATGATCACCGAGACGAGGGGCGCGGGCTCCGGGACCGGACGGACGAGCCGGTTGAAACCGAGGGGGCCGCGGACCGCCGTCGCCTGCAGGGGTGCTGCAACCTCGGCCAGGGCGCGCAGCCGCGCCACCTCGCTCCGCTCCAGGGCCCGGTCCGAGAACGTCCCCGAGCCGCCGGCCGCCCGCCAGTGGTAGAGGATCCGCGGAATGTGCCGGATGCGATCCGGCGTCAGTCGAGCCGTGATCCGCAAGAGCAGATCGTGGTCCTGGCTGCCCTCGAAGCCCGGACGCAGGCCCCCCACGGCCCGGATCGCCTCCGTGCGGATCACCGTGAGGTGATTGATGTAGTTCTGGCCGTAGAGCAGCTCCCGATCGAAGCCCGACTTGAAGTGCGGCTCGAAGCGACGCCCCCGGCCGTCGATCTTGTCCTCGTCGCTGTAGATCAGAACGAGTTCGGGGGCGGCACGGATCGCGGCCGCGACGTGGTAGAGCGCGCCCTCGGCCAGCACGTCATCGTGGTCGAGAAAGGCGATGAACGGTCCTGTCGCCTGCGCGAGGGCGTCGTTGGTGGCGCGCGCAATGTGACCGTTCTCCGTACGCCGACGCACGTGGATGCGCGGATCCTGCTGCGCGTGACGGGCGAGGAGGCGCGGGATCGCCGGATCCGTCGAGGCATCGTCGACGATGGAGAGCTCCCAGTTCGGGTAGAGCTGCGCACGGACCGACCGGATGGCGGCGTCCAGGACGCGCGGCGCGGGATCGTGCACCGGCATCACCACCGAGATCCGCGGTGCGTCCGGCCACGCGTCGATCTCGTCGCGGATGCGCCGCCGATCGGCCTGCGAGAGGGTATCGAAGCGGGCGATCCAGGTGGCGTAGCCGGTCTCCGTCCGATCGTGCAGGGCCCGCAGGAGCAGCGCCCGCCCGCGGACCTTGAGCCCGAGGGCGCGCCAGTACACGGCGCGCGCGGTGAGACCCGGGTTCCGGGGCAGGGCGCGTGCGACGAGGCCAATCCGGCGGACCCGGCGGATCGTGAAGCCGTCGAGGTGGAACGCGGTTTCGCGGGTGAGGGGGGTCACCCGCAGGGCGCGCAGCCCCTCCGGAAGACGCCCCGTCCAGACGAAGCGATCCCCGCCCTCGGCCTCCTCGGAGAGGGCGACGATGCCGGGCCGGCCATCCGGCCCGAGCACCCGTGCGCTCAGCACCAGCCGGCAGACGCCCGCGCTTCCGACGTCCCGGAAGCGGATCGTCGCCCAGCTCCCGCCGAGATCGGTATCGGCCAGGTCGAGATCGCGGGCCGCTCCATCCAGGACGAAGCTCCGCGTCGCAGGCCCCCTGCGACTGCGGGGGAGGGAGGCCGCCTGCGGCGAGCCGGACCGGTTCGGAGTCGTCATCCCTGCCTCACGCCATCGCAGACCGTGCCCGAGGTGGCCCGGCCGGACAATCCCGTGCTGCGCCTCGAAAGACGGAATCCCGCGGGGCAGGCCCGATCCGCGCGCGCGCGCGCTCGGTCGGCGTCGCCGCCCCAAGCGCGAACGGCCTCTCCGCGCCCACCCTCGTCCCCGACACGCATCGTCTCAACGCAGCTCCAACCCGCCCGTGCTGGCCGCCGCCCCCCCTCAGCGGAGCGGACCGGCCGCCGCCTCCGGGACGCGACGCGCCCGGCTTACCGCATTTTCGAAGGCCACACAGGGCCGATGCCAGGGCCGACGATCGGCGAACCGAGAACCCGAACATTCGCGCCGCGAGGGCTCTTGCGTACCCCGGAACCCCAGGCTATAGCCCCCTCCACCGGCGCCGAGCGCACCGGTGAGGGCGCGTAGCTCAGCGGGAGAGCACTACCTTGACATGGTAGGGGTCACAGGTTCGATCCCTGTCGCGCCCACCATCTATCTCTCTGATGTCACAGGGCTTTCCCTGAGAAGAGATAGGCTTACGGTGATTGATCGCAAGTTCGGCGAACCCGATTGAGGTTTGCTGTGGCCGTTCCACAGGTTCGCATCCATTCCGAACCTCGTGCGCGAAAGCCATACCGGCGATGCCGAAGCTCGTACCCGCTGAGCCTTAGCTTTGGCAGAAGGCCTTCGCGGACCGTCGTCTCCCGTTCGGGCGACACGGCCCAGTCCTGCGGCGGCACCTATGAAGCCTGCATCGATGTCCTGGATCGTCGGGTCGACAAGGCTTGTCCCTTGGGCGGGACGCCCCTCCACCGCTTCGAAGTTCACCCTGAGGCCGGCACGATCCAATCGGAATTCCGTGGCGCCTCATCCTGTCGGACGACAAGGTCGGCGCGATCACCGCAGACCGCGTCGCGCTCGTGAACACGGCCCATCATCGGGGCACACCGGGTCCGCCCGAAATTGCAGTACCGCTGTGGGGGCTCGACCGGCGACCTCGCCTCGCGGCGTCTTCTCTCGCCAGCGTAGCTGAGAACCCACGACCAGCGAACGTCGCAGGGCGAGGCCACCTCGAAGCGGACGTCGTTGCCGCTGTAGAGGCCTTCACGGCCCGACGACGGCACGCGCCTTTGTGGTGATGGCTGCTTAAGGGTAAGGCAGACCATTCACTCCGGGCGGCACCGGGCGCTGGACGAGCCGAGACGATCCCTGCGCCGAACAGTCGCCCGCAGGGTGATCCTTCGCACCAGTCCCGAGAACTCTTGAGCCGGCAGGCACTCACAGCCCACCACGTTCAGCATGCTGCAGCGCTTCTCAGAGCCCGTCCGATAAGGGGCTGAGGCAGGGTTGAGTGGCCGGGATGGCAGTGATTCCARGAGGGGGCTGAAACCTGACCTGGATCTGCCATGTGGACCCCGACCACCCGG
>NZ_LMNU01000005.1:115338-123895 GCF_001423085.1 Methylobacterium sp. Leaf125
GCTGTTCGGCCGGATCAACCACACGCTCGTCATGGCCGATCGCGAGCGGGCTGGTCGGCATGCCTCACCCACCGCCGCGGTACTCGATAGCCAGAGCGTGAAGACCACYGAGAGCGGTGGYCCGCGGGGCTACGACGCCGGAAAGAAGATCAAAGGCCGCAAGCGTCAGGCCCTGGTCGACACGGACGGRCGCGCGCTCGTGCTCGATCCGCAGGCTGCCGACGTACAGGATCGCGATGGGGCCGGACCGGTGCTGCGCCTGTCGCGGYGGACCTTCCCATTCATCGCCAAGGCCTTYGCCGATGCATGCTATGCGGGCGACAGGCCCGCGACTGCAACGATTATCACCGTCCACATCGTGCGCAAACCCAAGGATCAAGTCGGCTTTGCCGTGCACCCGCGYAGATGGGTGGTCGAACGCTTCTTTGGCTGGATCAGTCGCAACCGCCGCCTTTGGAAAGACCCKGAGGCGACCCTCGCCTCGGCCCAAGCCTTCCTCTACGCCGCTGCCGTCATGATCCTCGTTCGACGGCTRGGACGCGCCTCATGACTTATCGGACGGACTCTTAGTTTCTGCTTGCCTTCCCGTCGAGAGCACTTGCCGATGGGGGCCTTAGGTTTCGCGCAGCCACTTCCAAACGTGCTGCACTGTCCCCTGACCACCGATCCGCTGGGCCACCTGACGCTGGTTACGCCAGGCCTGGGGTGGAACGCCGTAGCAGTTACGGAAGCTTCGGCTGAGCAGCGAGATGCTGCTGAATCCGAAAACTTCGGCCAAGCGGCCGATGGTGCGTCGCTCCATCGGGTCTGCCAGAGCGTCGCGAACTGCCTTCAAGCGCTCACCTCGCACGAAGTGCATCACGCCCCCCACTGGCTCGAACAACCGGTAGAGCGTTGACCGCGACACCAGCATCTGCCCAGCGATAAATTCCGGCGACAGATCGGGGCGCGACAGGTTCGCTTGCACGACTATCCTGGCCAACGCCATCAGGCCACCGTCGAGTTCGCGTCCGTCCAGGACGTCCGTGGCCTGCGAGCCATCGAGCAGGCGGTGCAGGAAAGCAACGAAATCATCTGCGAGAGCGGGGACCTCTTCCGCGCATGTGGTCGGCAGGCGGCGGTAGATGTCTGAGATACGCACGGCCAGAAGTCGGTTGCGGGCCGCATCGAAACGCATGCTGTGCCCCTCGAGCGACAGTCCGTGGAGGCGGGTGCAGGGTACGGCGATACCGATCACATCGGCGCGGTCGAGCATGCCATCAAGTAGATGACGGCGGCCGATCAGGGTCACGGTGCCAGGGGAGGCCGAGAGTGGTTTGTTGGCGATCGTGCCCTGGAAGCGGCCAGATCGGTAGAGTTGGACCATGTAGTGGTCGGGGCCGGCATCGACGCGTCGGCGGTCCCGCTGGAGCCGCTGGGTCGAGATCAGCGAGCGCTGGGTGACAAGGTCGCCGATCTGGTACGTGATGTTGCTGCCGAAAGGCAGCGGAGCGGATGGTGTAGTCGGACTGACCGCGTACATCGGCGCCAGGAGCGTGCGCCACCGCTCGAAAGCCTCACCAGAAGGCAAGCCTGCCGTCGTTAGAGAAAAGTACGGCAGGCCTGCCACCGCCGTGATGTCGTCCGTGTCCAACGAGCCAGATCCTTCGCCATCCAACCTGATTGGCGGAAGACGCTAGGCATGCAGTCCCTGGTAGGACAAGCCAAATACTTGTGTGCGATCCGCAGGGCGCAAAAACGTGCTCGACAAAGTGGGTGGCGACTTCAGGCAACGCTTTAAGTAAGCATCTGCGGCGACACCAGTTCAGCATTAGATAGCGGAGATTGTCGATAAGACGATCGAATATCCGACATACGATCCAATAGGACGACTGTCTGTCCGGTGTGATTAGCTTGCAGAAATGAGTAGGCCTGCGGCGCATGTGCACCGCAGGCCTGTCTGCTTCGAGGGTCTATGCCTCAGGCAAACAGCAGGACGTCGTGGCCCTGACCCGTGACGAGGTCCAGGTTGGTCACGCCCAACAGCTGGAACGTCTCGCTGACGTGGTTGTGGGCCGCATCCGCTGTGATCGTGTAGAGGTCCAACCCTGCTGCAGCGTGGCTCAGCGTGGCGCCCGTGCCGAAGCCGTAGAACTCCAGGTGGTCACCCGCGGCCCCCGCGGCGGTGAAATCCATGACCTTGTCGCCGTTCGTCTCGCCCGCGCGGAACACGAAGGTGTCCGCACCGCCCCCGCCGAAGAGCACGTCCTTGCCGCCGCTGCCGTCGAGGACGTTGGCCGCATCGTTGCCGATCAGGATGTTGGACTGGAAGTTGCCCGTGCCGTTGATTGCACCGGTACCCGTAAGCGTCAGGTTCTCCAGGTTGGCCTGCAGCTTGAAGGTCACGGAGGCCAGGACCGTGTCGGTGCCCTCATTCGCGAACTCGAACACTCGCTCGGTCGAGCCGTCGACGATGTAGGTGTCGTCACCCGTTCCACCGTAAAAGGTGTCGAAGCCCGTGCCACCATCCAGCGTGTCGTTACCCGCCCCGCCGTAGAGGGTATCGTTGCCGGCGCCACCGGAGAGATGATTGTCGCCCGCGTTGCCGGTCAGCACGTTGGCCAGAGCGTTGCCGGTGCCGTCGAGGCTGGATGTGCCGGTCAGGATCAGGTTCTCGACGCCGCCGTCCAGGATGTACGAGACAGAGGCCTCGACGGTGTCGGTGCCCTGACCCGAGTACTCCACCACGATGTCACCGGCGTTATCGACGACGTAGGTATCGTCACCGGTGCCGCCAAACATCTTGTCGGCGCCGCGGCCGCCGTCGAGGTGGTCGTTGCCGGCACCACCGAAGAGCTGATTGTCGCTCGCATTGCCAATGAGGACGTTGTCGAGGTCGTTGCCGATGCCTTTGAGATCGGCCTCACCGATCAAGGTCAGATTCTCGACGTTGGCCCCGAGCTCATAGCCGACCGAGGACAGGACGGTGTCGGTACCTTCACCGGCAGCCTCAATCACCACGTCACCGTGCGCGTCGACGATGTAGGTGTCGTCGCCCGTGCCGCCGACCATGGTATCGTTACCGACGCCGCCGTTGAGCGTGTCATTGCCTCCCAGGCCGAAGAGCTGATCATCGCCATAGCCGCCACTGAGAACGTTGCTCGCCGCGTTGCCGGTGAGGATGTTGGCGAGGTTGTTTCCGGTGCCGTTGATGGCGTCGGTGCCGATGAGCGTCAGGTTCTCGACGTTGACGCTCAACGCGTGTGAGACCGAAGCGAGGACGGTATCGGTACCCTCGCTGGAGTATTCGATGACGATGTCGCCGGTATTGTCCACCACGAAAGTGTCGTTGCCGATCCCACCGTACATGCGGTCGGCACCGACACCACCATCCAGCATGTCGTTGCCGCGTGCGCCTGCCAGGATATCGATGCCGGCACCGCCGTGAAGCGTATCAGCGCCATTGTTGCCGATCAGAGTGTCATTGCCGTCCAATCCGTCCAAGGTCCAGTCAGCAACAGTCGGCGCTGTCAGGATGTCGTCGCTGAATGTTCCCAACAGCGTATTGGAAGGCGTTGGCGTGACGTCCCCCGATCCATTGTAGAAGACAAGTCCCTCGGCCTCCGTGGGGGCGTGGATCGGGCCGACGCCGTGGCCTGACTTGTTCACATCAACGAGCAGCTCCGTGTTGGTGGTGCGATCCCAGCCCTCGACACTCGTCTCTTTCAGGTGACCGTTGGGACTCAACAAGGAGTGTGTCGCCCTCTGCGTATCGTAGTCGAAGCTGTAGACATGCCGCGCCCCGTACACGTCTACGGAAGTGCGGCTCTCCTTGAGAACGGCACCACCAAACTGGTGGTCGTCGAGGCGGACATGTTCGCCATTGCCCACGTATTTGTACGTCGCGATCTCGATCTGAAACCCTTTGCCCTGCGCTAGAGCCTGATCGAAACCCGGTCCTAGTGCACCCGCGTCGAAGCTGAGCGAGAGCGGATTGAACATGACTTTCCCTGCCCCGGCGCCACCGGATTGTGAGCTCAAGTTCAGTGTCTGCTCGAACGACAGGTCGGCGCTCGCGACCTTGATCCACTTTTCACCCAGGTTCTTCAGCAGCGTTCCGTCTGCATTACGGATTTGCACGTAGACATCACGATCGCCGATGGACGCTCCATGCTCGACACCATTGCCGGAACCGAACTCCGGCGGATTTCTGATCGAGATACCTCCCGTCGATGCCGAGGTGACCTGCGTAGTGAACGCGGCCTTGGTTGGGAGAGGGTCGACATTGGTCAACGAATTATCGCTGATGTTCTTGATCCCGTTCCAGCCGAGAGAGACATCGTTGCTAAACGATCCGTCGGCATTGACTGATACCGCTTTGCTGACCAGGCCCCCATAATCGAAGTTAAGCTTATGCAGACCCGTCACCACGTCGATCACGTCTGACTTAACGGCTGCGAGCTTGAACGTGAACAGGGAAACGGCTTGCGGAGCTCCTTTGTTCGGACTGGATCCGTAGCTGACGAGCTCCACCGTTTTGAATGGCGTGCCTTTCGCCAGGAACGCATCAAGTTGCGTCGCCCCCGCACTCGAGGCGAGCGCGAAGCTTAGCGGCGAGAAGCTGATTTTGCCGGCCCCAGCGCCCGTACTTTGCGAGCCGATGCTAAGGGACTGATCCGATCCAAAATCGACGCCCGACACTTCGAACCACTGGGCAGTACCGTTGTCGCCTTTAAGGATATTGCCGTCATAGCCCGTAAAGCGAACATAAAGGTCTTTGCCCACGCCGCCAGCAATTAACGAGCCCTCGTCCGGGTTCTGAGCGGGCGCGCGGATCGGCCCAACTGCCTTACCGGACGAGGCAACCCCATCACTGACCATCGCAGTGTTTGTGGTGCGATCCCACCCTGACACGCTCGAGCCGATGATCTTGCCCGACTTGTCGTCGATCAGGGCGTGCGTGATGCGCTGGGTGCCGTAGTCGAAGGTGTAGGAGTACTCTAAGCCCTCGTCGCCCTGATGCTGGTTGATCGTCTTCAGCGCAGCCAAGCCGAACTGGTAGTCATCGACTAAAACAGCCTGATCTGAGTTGCCGAAGCGTCCGTAGGTCGCAAGTTCAAGCTGGAAGGTCGTACCCTTTGCCTGAGCCTGAAACAGGTAGGGAGCCAGAGCACCGGCACCGGCGCCGAAGTTCATGGTCAGCGGTTCGAAGGCAACTTTTCCGGCCCCCACGCCGGTAGAAGCGGAGCCGAGATTGAGGGCCTGCAAGAACGCAAGGTCTGCGTCGGTGATGTTGATCCACTTATCGCTAAATCCACCGAAATCACGACCATCTGCGTTCCGGATCTGCAAGTAGTGATGAAGATCCGAGTATACTGAGGACGATGGGACCGCACCGCCAGCGCTGAGATTGCCCGTGTTCGGATCGTAGAGGGGTGGTCCAAGCGCTACGTCTCCGCCCTTCCCGCCAACCACATGGCTGAGTGAGTCATCGGCCCTGTTGTTGGTGCTATCCCAGCCCGCCGTAGCCGTGCCATTCGGCATGCCGTCACGCCCGAACACTGTCACGCTCTCGACGTGCCCGCCGTAGGCGAGGTTGAAAGCGTGCTGCCCGGTGGAAGCGTCAATCCCATCGGACTGCACCGCCGCGAACTTGAACACATCTTGGGAGATGAGGTTCGGGACGCCAGCCTTGTCCTTACCGTACCCAACGAGTTCGACGGTACGGAACGGCGTGCCCTTCGCCAGCATGGTGTCGAGGGCGCTCGTTGCCTTGCTTGACCCGAGCGTGAACGTCAGCCCTTCGAAAGTGACCTTCCCGGCACCAGCGCCCGCCGACTGCGAACCGATGTTTAGCATCTGTCCCGCGCCGAAGCTGAAGTCCGCAACCTCAAACCACTGCGCCGCGCCATCATCCCCCTTAAGGACGGCGCCATCGTAGCCGGTAAAGCGCAGGTAGTAGTGGTCCGCATCGCTGACTGCCGTGTACGCCTTCACAACCGCTTCGGTGGCAGTCGACGGAGCTCGGACTATGCCAATTTGGGCATCCTTGCTGATCTCGACATCCTTGCTGATCTCGATGTTCCTAACGCGATCCCAACCAGTAACGATCGTACGACCGGTCGGATCGCCGGTGTTTGGATCGACGATCGAGTGCGTGATGCGCTCGCTGCCGTATCGCAGGCTATAGGTTTGGATGAGTTGGTCACCGTCATACTTCGCGGCACTCTTCTCGAATGCCGCCAAGCCGAACTGGTAGACGTCCAGCAAAGGGCCGCCTAAAACTGTAGCTGAGCGTCCGTAGGCCGCAATCTCGACTTGCAGCGCCTTTCCTTGCGCTAGGATTTGCTGAAGCACGGGGGAAAGGGCGCCAGGATCGAAGCTCAGCGAGAGTGGATCGAATGCAACCTTACCCGCTCCGGCACCTGAGGATTGCGAACTGAAATTGATCGTCTGCACGAACGAGAGATCAGCATCGTTCAGCTCAATCCACTTGTCGCCCAACCCAAGTAGCGGGCTTCCGTCCGCGTTACGGATATGCAGGAAGAGTTTGCGTTCGCCGTCGGATTGTGCGTTGACAACGCCAGCGCTGGTGGCGAGGCCAGTACTGGGATCGTAGACAGGTAAACCGAGCTTAACGCTGGTTGCGCTCCCATCAGCACCGCCCTGCGTCAGGGAGTTGTCGGCGATGTTGCGGATAGCATTCCAACCCGCGGTCGCCGTGCCGTTCTGCAGACCTTTGAAGTCGTATGTCGGAACGCTCTCGACGTGGCTACCGTAGGCGAGGGCGACTGTGTGATTGCCCGTGAGAAGATTGATGTCGTCCTGCTGCGCGGCCGCAAGTTTGAAAACGTCCTGCGAAACCAGACGTGGGGCGCCATCCGAGCCGACCTCGTAGCTCATTAGTTCAACGGTGCGGAAAGTGGTGCCTTTCGCCAGCATCGTATCGAGCGTAGAGGTGGCGTTACTAGACGCAAGCGTAAAGGTCAGAGGATCAAATGAGATCTTACCGGTCCCAGTACCTGCTGACTGTGACCCGCTACTTGGCTCGTTTTTCGAACCAAAAGTCGTATTCGATATTTCAAACCATTGTGCTTTACCGTCATCGCCCGTCAGCACATTGCCGCGACTGTCTGTGAAGCGCAGATATTGACGAACGGACATTGACGTCGCCCCCAAAATTGATTCTTGAAACGCTCATCGGCGACGAGATGATTTATGTCAAGGGAACGTACCTAGTATTCGCCCAGTTTTAATGATCGTTTGACCAAGTGAGACATCCAAGCATCGGTCTAAAAGTAGACCGTTCGGCCAGGCCCGCCACCAGGAACGCCAGAAACAACGTGACTAAGAATTTTGATATATTGATCTCAGACGTATTCGCATAGAATGCGTCATATCCTTCCTATTGTAGGATAAAGGCCAAGATATAGGCTTCAAATATGATCAGTGACTTGTCTGCTAATTAGATCATTCAGATTCCTGACGTTAATCTTCGCACACCGTGTGGCTAGCGATCCTCCATAATCGGCTGGACATGGCCATTCCGGGATCGACTGGCGAACGACGCCCAAACAGTCTGTTAGCCCCCTGGGCAGGCGTTGATATGAGCCGCTTCGTCACGGGCGAGCTGACAGCCGTGCTGGCTTACCCGCAGGGACGCGCCCACGTCGAAGTGCCGGAGATGACGCTTCATCTACGTGCGGTCGAGCCAATCGCGCTGGCACCGCACGAGCTTGCAACGAACGCGATCACGTTCGGTGCCCTGAGGCCGAGGCGGAGATCGTCGCCTGGTGCCGGAACGACGCTGCCAGCCGCCGCCTCGTGACGATTCCCGGCATCGGTCCGATCACCGCGAGCGCGATCTCGGCGGCCGTGCCCGATCCGAGCCTGTTCCGCTCCGGTCGACAGTTCGCGGCCTGGCTCGGGCTCACGCCGCGGCCGCACAGCAGCGGCGGCAAGGAGCGGCTCGGCCGAATCAGCAAGCAGGGCGACGGAGCTATCCGCCGCCTGCTGGTCATCGGTGCGACATCGGTGATCCGGGTCGCGCGTCAGGATACGCCAGGCCGGGTGTGGGCAAGGGAGCTTCTCGACCGCAAGCCCGCCCGGGTCGTGTCCGTGGCGTTGGCCAACTAGACCGCGCGGATCGCCTGGGCGGTGCTGGCGCGTAGCGAAGTGTACAGGACGGCACCCGCCGCCTGACGTGATCCCGGCCGCCGGTCGTCAGACGCCGGCGCCCGGGTGTGCAAGGTGCTGAGATGTGATGACGAACCGGTCGAACCGGGATCGAGGCGAGCCCGCCAAGTCCAAGCGCCTTCGAGCGCGCGTGTCTGATTGGGACCTCGATCGCGGACTTCATCAAGGCCAGCGGCCATGCGTGCCGCACAAACAGGCCGGACACATGGCTGCAACCCGACCGCGCAGTATCACTTTCCACTTGCACCGCAGGGGCCGTCCACACATGGACCTATGACGAATGACCCTGACCCAGCAAACTGGTCCGCGCTGAGCGCAAGTTTTTCGGGCATCCTGAACCCTGAAGGAGGGTGGATGCCATGCCTCGCAAACGCTTCACGAA
>NZ_LMNU01000006.1 GCF_001423085.1 Methylobacterium sp. Leaf125
GCGACCCTCGCCTCGGCCCAAGCCTTCCTCTACGCCGCTGCCGTCATGATCCTCGTTCGACGGCTAGGACGCGCCTCATGACTTATCGGACGGACTCTCAGGGGACGAGGCCGACGCAGAGAAGCCACTCCACGGAACAAGGTGTTCGTTTGCAAGACTATGACTATATCGGCATTCGGCGTGATGTCATGTGGTTCGCGGTGATGTCAGACTGGAAGAGCAATAGCGATCAAGAACGCCCTCTGGCTCAGCCGGGAAAGAGGTGAGGATGAAACTGACCCAATTCGGCGCGGCAAGCGTCTTGGCTTCCCTGGCTCTGCTCCCTCTGCCGGCGAGCGCTTACTGCGCATGCGCTTGCGTCAACGGACTGGCACAGAACGTCTGCACGAATTCGTTCGACGTCGAGGTTTATTGCGTCAAGTTTTGCCCCACCAGTGCGCTCCCCCCAGGGGCGCCGCAGCGAAACCCTGACCTTGAAAGCTTCGCCTCGGAGGCGGGCAAAACGAACCCGCAGGACAAGCTGTCCATTGGTGGCAGGTGACCAATCGGCAGGTCCCGTTTCATAAGACCGCGACGGACGATGACCACCCGCGCATCGTCCCGATGACGAGCGGCAGTGCCCCGTGGATCGCGCCGAGTGACCGCGACTGAGACCGGCTGTAAGATCTGCCCCGGGGAGAGTCCCGCCCCCGGCCCGATCCCGCGCGAAGCGATCCACCTTGGTATCGGGACTATGACGTTGGACCGCCGACAAGGACATGCCTGTCCGAGACGTGTATCCGAACCAAGAATGGGCGCCGACGGCATGTCGACGTCCGTAGGTTCGCCCGCTGAAATGATGAAGCCGCGTGCCATGACGACGGACGATGAACGTGATAGCCTAAACCCTAGCGTTCGTTGAAAACAATGAAGTAAAATTATGGAAATCAAATCTCTAGATGATCTTATATTTGTTGGTGGCGCTCCGAGAACAGGCACAACGATCCTACAGGCGCTTATTTGCACAAGTCCGAGCACGAACGATTACATAGCAGAGTGCAGCTATCTGACCAGCATGCTTCTACCCTACATGCAGGGGCTCGATACGTGGGATATCCATACGAAACATTATTTTCGAAGTCGCGCTGATTTGTTGTCGTATCATTCCGGCATCATCTCAGGCGTTGTGGATCGGATCCACGATAGATTGGGTAGACCGCCGAGGTTAATTCTTAAAGATCCTATTATGACGAAGCATTTTCATTACGTCGCTCAGATGCTGCCTCGAGCGCGGTTCGTCGTGATATTCAGAGACCCCCGCGATGCCATTCTTTCGCGCCTCAACGTCGCTCGCCGGCTTCAGAATGGCTCAAAGCTATCTCAATCCGATATCGAGAGCGCCTGCCATGAGTACAACAGTAGTTATAGCAGCATTATCGAAAACATAGACATATTGTTTCATCGGATGATGGTTGTTGATTATGATGCCGTAGTGAGTGGAAAAAACCTGACCCAGCTTGAGGCATTTGTAGGTTCCGAAATCGACCCAGCGAAGGTTTGGCAAAGCAACCAAACGCAGATCGAGGACTACAGCTCAAACCCCTGGTCAACGGACTTATATGGCGCGGCTCTCAGCCCCCTTTCCATCAATCGACATGAAAGTGAACTTGATCCTGAGGCGGCGGCTTTCATAGTCGAGCAGTGCGGCTGGGTAAGAAAAGCGTTTGATTTCTAGCATGTGGAGCATTCAGAGAACCTATTCGGGACTAAGAGCAAAGGCCGCGCGTTTCGACGAACACGCGGCGAGCAACGTTTTTATACCGACTCCGGCAGTTAGGCTCTCTGAGATACTTTCCGGGCGCGGAACCGGGGTGGAAAATCTGACTCGCTGTATCGCTAGATCCGCTTCTCTACGGCACCAAATGGGGGACGGCCTGATGCGCGCCTTACGTTCATTGCTTGTGGCAGGAGTTGCTCTCGGCTCCCTTGCTGATGCTGAGCAGCTTTTGAGTCCAGGTCGGGTCGACGATACGGAACGCGTGATCGTGCCTGGCGGACCGACGCTTGGCCGCTACGAAGCCGGGAAGTACATCGCCACGCCCGACGCCATTCAGATCCGCGGGAGCGGATCGACCGGCGATGCATCCGGCCTGATGGCTTCCCCCAACGCAGCGGCGGCGCCTGGCAGCCTTGCGAAGACCCTGGCGGAGCCGACTTTCCCCGGCCCGGTCACTGTGCAGGATGCGCTGACCGCGCCCGGCGGTGGGTCCGGCGCCTTCTGGACCAAGGTCGATCTGGCCGCGATGGCCTCTTACGGAATTCCTTCGTCAGCGCGGGTCGGTGCCAAGGTGCATCGGCTCAGCGAGCGGCTTCTGGTGGGCGCCGCGACGGTCGATGCAGGCGACTACCCGGCCTCGAAGAAGGATTGGTACGAGCAGCTCGAGTCGAAGGCATCGCATCCAGGTGGATTCCGAACCAGCTGGGCGCAGACTGCTTCGATCTCGACCAACGGCGGCATCGGTGTTCTGGGAGCCGCCCGTACCTCGGACATCCAGCTTCCGACTTTCCAACTGGCCATGGGCGGCCTGTTCGCCGCTCACAACAACACAACGAGCCAGCAACTCGCGACGGCCCTCTATGCGGTAGCCTTCCGGGAGCCCGGGGCTGGCGTCGGGTCGAGCGCCGGCACGGTCGGAGGTGAAGTGGACATCGCCAACAAGGGCAACAGCCTCAAGCTCACGCCCTCCAGCGTCGACGACGCCCGGGGCCATACGACGGCCCTCAAGCTCAATTCGGGAGCGGCCATGCCGAATGCCACCGCGGCTTCCGCCGGCCTGACCATCGGGAACAATCGAGGCAAGTTCCTGACGGGCCTCATCGTAGCGCAAAACGCGATCGAGGGGGTAGCACTCGACAAGGCCGAAGGCGACAGAGGCGGAGGGGAGGCCATCGGGCTCGGAGCGTTTCGGACCCTCACCTGGTAAGTGACGAGGGGCAGCGCTCCGAGCGCCAAGATCATCTCCCGCACGATGTCGGCCGCCAATAGTCATGAGATCAGCTTCGAGGATACCGGAACGTTCTGTGGGGACTTGCCGGGAAGGGCCGAGCTTTCGGCACCCACCATCCTGGCGGGGCAAAAGGAGCGTTCGTTTCAGCGACGCCGGCCTTTGGAGCTAACGCTCCTTTCCTGAGTGTCCTCGGGGCGGCCAACAGCGATCTACACCTCCGCTCATCCTAGACGGGAGGTGTGGCTCTCGGAGACGAGGCCGGCACGTTCCTCACCGCGAGACCAACGGGCATCACCGTCGGCCGGACGGTGCAACTGACCGTCACGACGGTCGCCTCGCCACCGTCGCGGAACGCGAAATCCAACGGTTCGATGGCGGCGGTTTCGGACGCCGCGCGTGCGGCAACCTACAACGGCGCAGTGGTCGGAGGCGGAGCGAACAGCTTACCTGTCTACTGCAACGGAGCCTCGTGGACGATGCATTGATATACCAGCGCCGACCCCAGGGTGACGCCAGCGGCGACTGCCTTTGAAGGAGCCGTCGCCCCTGCGACATGCGTGACGAGTCCATACGGGACTTGGCGTGGCAGCAGGGTCAGAGACGAAGAGCCTGGCACGCGTTGGTCGCGGCCAGGCGAGAAAGATGGGTTACGCAGCCTGTACTTTTTGCTGAGCAGCCCATTCGATCACTCTTTCGGGCCAGATAAGCGTCACGGACCCCCGCCCTTTCGGAGCGCCAACACGGCCTGCTTGTTTAGGGTTGCTTATGGCCAGATATTCAAGCGCTCGCTCTTGGAAACTGAAACCTCGAGCAACCAGAGCGTTACATTGGTCTACCCGAGCGCGACGTTCATTCTCGTTCTTGAGGTAGTAGGCACATTTGGCCTGCAAATCATCTAGATCCGAGAAGGTGACGATAGGAGAATCCGATCCAAATAACTTTTCCATGTCGGATCCAGGAACATGCTTTGTAATTAACAAGCTCTGCGAAGCCAGAATATCGATAATGCGATACTGCATTCCGGTCCCGGCATGTACCTGAGGGAGATTGATCGATATTTTCGATTGGTCATAGATCGCACGCAGATCAGCATGGCTGCGCAGGTTGGCGCCAGACCGATAGGCTCTCGAAACACCTTGCGACAGCGTCAGGGCAGAGCGCCACCGAGCATTCCCGTATACCCTCAGCCCCAGCGGAGCCAATTTGTCCACCACAGCGAGACGCGCCGCATTCGTGACGACTTCCTGCAAGTGCATTTCTAAAAACGGATAATCCCAGTGGCTCCAGGCCATGAGAATTTTTGCCGCTTCCTGACTCTCCTCATCAAGGCTGATCTCACCGTTTTGCTCAATCCCCTGCAAGCATCTGGCGACTAACTCAAAACCATTTGGAAGCTCGTCTCCCACCCGAGACATGAACGCGTCTAGATTAGCATCACCCAGGAAATTTGCGATCCACGAGATTTCAATCGGCTTCTCAGTCTGAGCCGCAGCGCTGCCTCCAATTCGAGTAGCCGCCGGCAGAAAGCTCGAACCTGCCGTGAAACTTTCGGCGCCTGCGTAGTCATCGATGAACGACGTATAGATTGGCGCGACATGTATCGGCAGCTTGAAGGCCTGGAGGACGCCTTCCTGAGTATGATCAAACAGATGGTAGACACTATCGACGACCACCGAAACAACTTTACAACGAAGGGCTCTTACAATTTCAGAAAAAATTAGAGCATTGTTGAAAGAGATCGCAAAGTCATATGATTGTGACTTTACAAAATTGCCCATATCGGCCCTGGCTAAATCTAAGCGAAAACCCTTAGTTCGCTGATTTTCAGCGAACATTTCACCAATGTAGACGTCGACGTTAATTCCAAGATTGGCCAGTGCCGCAATCATCTCACGCATATAGGGATCAGGCTGACGTGCATAATTCCAGGCATAGGAAAAAAATGCGACCTTCAGATTGCCCGGATCGGATCTGGTCCGAGCCAGATGAAGCAGCATATTACTGACTTTGCCTGCATGCGAAGGATTCATTTCCGCATACCAATCAGGCGAGAAGAATAAGCTTGATTCACGTCCCTCGTGCTGCCCGTGCGCCACGAGGTGGTAAATGGGATCAAGGGACGCCTGTGCAACGTCAAGGTTCTGCTTTAAATAAACAGCAGCATCAAACCCAACGCTCGCTGGATTCTTGACGATGAATCGATAGAGTTCTTCCGCTTCCTGCGAAAGACTCGAAGGCAGCTTTTTCGGAAATCGACGAGAAGTCGTCAAGAAGGATGTCCAGAAACGCCGTCCGCGGGCTGCCAGATCCCTGGCAGATTTCGAAAGCAACGTAGCCTGCTCGTTGGGCGTCACTTTAGTTGCGGGCGTGGTTGGGGGAAGCGACTGCGGGATGCTCGCAAGTGCCTTCTGGACGGCATGGCCGGAGGTCATCGTATCCAGTTGACCAAAATGTAAAGCTTTATCTAAGTGATCTGGATTATAGGGGTACAACTCGTAAGGGGCAGGCGTGGGCATCGCGGAACAAATTGCATCGATTCCTTTCTTGATGTCATTCGTTGAGCTATTATACTGTGAGTCGTAATGCGCTCGTGAATAGATCGAATGCATTTCAAGTGTTTTGGCCGTCAGTTCTGCAATAATTTTTTTAAAATCTTTGGGATACTTCCATACAAAAGCCTCCCGGTACACAATGTCTCGGCTGCTAAAGAACCGTGATAAATAATTTTCAGGCATCAATATTGGTATACCAGCACCCATCGCTTCAATCGTGGACCTTGCTCCACCGATTGGAAAGGAGCCTATAAACAAATCGACATCTTTATCAATCAAAGTTTTCCACAATGAGGACGTCCATGGAATATGGATAAATCGGTTAGGATCTATGCCATTGTCGATCAGCTTTTGGCGAGTGCTTGCAATATCTTCATCTGGCAATCCACCGATATGGATATGTTTACCTGTCCTGATTTTGAAACGGCTCACAATCAAGTCGGTGTACTGATAAAGATAGAAGTTGTGGAATTTGTGAGAATGTCCCGATGAGCAAGTTGTCAATTCGTTCGACTGGATAAAATTCGTACCAACCCGACTTGATCCAATGTCATCGACGGTCATCGGAATATAAACGTTATTCTGAATGCACTCTTTGTTCCTACAATTGTAAAAACCGACATTGTGCGGATCGACGTGGATAGCGCCCTGCATGTGAACGCCCAAGCAGATGTTATAGTCCGCATGATGATAAAACAGCACCTTTGTCTTGTCTACAAATGGCCGGGCACCAGCTATGATTACCGAGTCTTGATGGTGATTGAGCAGGAATATGCGCGCCGGGGATATGTCGAGAATTTGTCGGATGAGCCACTTGAGCCGTTCGTCGGGCGTGGTTGTCGGGCAAATCGATACAACCGCCGCCGAGTCGCCAATACGCGACAATTTTAGGTCTTCGCCGGTCATGTTCTCAAGATAGTTCGTCGCAAGGACTGTACAATCATAGCCAGGGTGGGCCCTGACGAGATCTCTGATTACGAGCGAAGTGCCGCCATATTTATAGAGGCCGGTGCATACAATAACAATTTTGCTTGATTTGACGCTATAGGACTCAGCATCGGCGCCCGAGCCAAAGACTGTTTGGAAAAATTTGTCCCCGACAAGTTCACACAATTCATCGATTTTCCTAGAGCCGACTACTTCTCCTGGTGCCGATTGGACGTTCATCGCAGCGCTGACGAAGTTCTTCAAGCTATCAAGAGCGACTGAAAAATTTTTCTCCTGTATACTTGTTTTGACTACTGATTCTAGTTCGTAGAATTGCGAGGACATTGCGCTCTCCGGTTTGGGAGACACATAGAAAATCGACGAAAGTTAAGCAAGCTTTTGACGGCCGCGCGACGCTAGGGAGAAACGTGATAGCAGATCCGTAGGCCATACGTGGCCGAAGGTAGCTCGGCAATCGCCGCCGGCAGTGCGGACAATCAATTTGGGCTACTCAAGATCAATGCGTTGAACGCTGATCGCTACATGCCTCGGTGTGAATCCGCGCTGCTTCGACTTCTAAGATCGTCACGGACGAAAAACTCTGCCGCGGCTGAGACCATGCGGGCGAAGGCCGGGCAATCTGACTGCGAATTGGATAAACGATGAAGCGCCCCAGTGCCTACTGGAACAACGCCCCTCAATTTTGAACTAGGTCCTCGTCCCGTCGCATGACCGCGATTGCGGTGTTTGCCGAGGTCGCCGTTCTCAAACGACGAAGGCCCCAGAGCGAACGCTCCAGGGCGCTGCGGACATGGTCGATTGCGGGCATAAGCGGGGTTTTCAAGTACCCGTCCCTAGGACACTCGAGACGCATGGCCGCTGCGCCCTCTCAGCGGGCAGCATGCATCCATTCGCGCTCCTGCGCTCACTTGGGACGGTCGTCGATCTGCATCCGTACGACGTGCGAGGTGATGCCGGCGATCAAGGTCTCGATTCAAACTTTCCGCCTCGTTTTGGTTAGCTCGAACGCCTCCAGCATGGCGAAGAAGCCGGAGTTCAGGCGGGAGCGTGACGCGGACGCTCGGCTCCGCCCCGGCTGAGTGCTCGCAGGCGCCGAGTTGCGTCGCAGCGGAGCCGAACCTGCCGAGCGCCCCCCCGTTCATCCTTACCCAACTGGCCTGGATCGCAGCGCCGAGGCGCCTCTTGATGTCGCCGGTCGCCGCGATCGCGATGAGGTCGAACGCAGCGTCGGAGTAGCTCTTCTCGTGGCCGTCGCGATCGGTCTCACCGGCACGGCGCCATCGCGAGTTCGTGCACCGAGCGGCCGGCCGATCTGGTCTTCGGCTCGGGCTTCGCTTCGAAGGCGGCCTTCGGGCGACGGGATCGCGTCGTGGCCATCGGGCCCCATCCAACCGCCGGCGCGACGGGGGTTGGTCCAGATCACGGGCCGAGCGGCGTCGACCGCAGGCCTGGAGTAGGTCAGCGCGACTGTGGCCTCGAGCGTTACCCAGAACGAATCGCGCGTCTCAGGGGGTGACAGGTGATCATCGCGCACGGCTCGAGTGTGATGGACCGTGCCTTCGCCCTTTGAGGTCGGACAACGGAAAGCTGATCGGCGAGGCGGCTGGACGCGGCTCCATGCCACGCATTTGCCCTTAAAGCGTGGTTGGTTAAACGGATTGGGTTGCGCCCAAGTCGGGGCACTGGACATGGTCTTGGGTCTTGCCGGCTCCAACAGCCGATCCGTGCTGCGATCCCTCGCAAAAGCGGCGGACGGGTCGGATGGGCTAATCTGACACCGCCCCAAGGCACGGTAGGGCGCCGCAGATGAAGAACCCGCAGCGGCCAGGGCCGGACGGGTGCAGGCTGTATGATTGATGAGACCGAACACGACGCCTGTCGACACCGAGACCTGGGGTTCCGCCCCAACAGTGAGAGTGAACATGCTGCCTCCGACGGCCGAAGCCCCAGTCAGGCGAAGCGAATTCGAGGTTTACGCCAATGTCATCCGGGCCTTGATGCTCCGGGATATGCGCACGCGCTTCGGCGGCTCCTATTGGGGCTACTTGGTCGTGGTTCTGTGGCCCGTCGTCCACATCTTCGTGATGGTCGTAATTATGGTCTTCCGGGGTGTTCCCTCCCCAATGGGGAATGATCCAATCATATTCGTTGCAACGGGCGCGGTTCCTGCACTCGTATTTCAATATACCTCTCGTGAAGCGATGAAGGCCCTCCTGGTTAATCGTCCTTTGATGTACTACCCGCAAGTCAAAGCGTTCGATATCATGGTCGCCAGGTTTCTTGTCGAGACGATCAAGGGCTTCCAGGGACTGCTGATCATCATCGGCATACTGGTCGCAATGGGTGTCGACCCGATGCCGGTGGACCCCGCCATGGCTGTGAGCGGATACTTGATGGCCCTTATTCTAGGACTCGGAATGGGCGCCATCAACATGGGCATTATGTCTGTCTTCCCAGGATGGCTTTGGGGATATATCGTGCTGACAATCCTCGTTTATATGACCTCGGGTATATTCTTCTTGCCAAGTATGTTGCCCAGCGAGCTTTACGACGTCATGAAATGGAATCCCGTCGTTCAGATTATCGAGTGGGTGCGACTAGCCTACAATCCCCAGCTCGGCGTTGGCGTAGACTACACCTATGTTCTTGGTTGGTGCTTTGGCTCGGTTTCTCTCGGTCTCATCATGGAGAGGCTGGTTCTACGCCGCTTCGTCTAGTGCGTCGCATACTTGAAAATCCTGTTCGCGCAGTCGGCGTCCTGGATCCAGTGAGAGATGCTGACGGGGCCGATCCCGTCCCCGGTTGCCGCCGCGTTCGTCTCGCGATCACAGGTCGCAGGATGGACACTGTCCGCCAGGCCGGCCGATGCGGCGAAGAGGCCTCATGCCGGCCGTTGGCGGCTCGGCGGAGATCGCCTTCGTGAAGGTGCACGCTGAAGCGGTGGTCCAAGCCGGGCCCGCCCAATTCGATCGGACCGCTTCCGGACCACGAATGGGGGTGAGGCCGCATTGCGCGAGCCTGCTGAACCCGACCGGGCCCGTACGACGGTTCGCCCCGATGCTGGGGAGGGTCCTGGGAAGGGCCGGGGCGAGTCCGAGGCGCACGGTGCAGCCATGAAGAGCGCATCGTCCGAGCTTGAATCTTCAGTCCAGCCTCGCGCGTCGCGCTAGGGCGCGACCCGGCGGGTCCCCGAGACATGTCTGGTCAAATCTGATCGCGGGGGCCTCGCAACGAGAAACAGCCGCCGCCCCCCAGCGGGGACGACGGCCGTCGACGATCAACCGCCGACCAGTCCACGGACGGGTCTGGCGGCCATGTTACCCGGCGAGCGCCAGCTCAGGCATAGAGCGGGGCGGTGTAGACCAGGAAATCGTCCGCATGGAGTTCGACGGGCTTCGTGTCGAGATGCGCGAAGACAACCGCCTTGCCGGCCCCAGCGGTCCCATCCGCATCGAAGGAGATGTTTCCGCTCGTGCTGTCATAGATGATCGTCGGCGCGCCCTTCTGGGAGGCCTCGCTGCCGGGGCGCAGAACGAAGTGATTGTCCACTCCGGTCCCGTCCACCAGCTGAGCATAGCCGTTGTAGATCGGCGTGCTGTTGTTGAAGACGCCGAAGATCGAGCTGTCCAAGACGATCTTGTCGATGCCGACCTGGAAGTCGGTGATGTTGTCCGAGTTACCGGACGTCAGGGACGCATCGAAGATGAACTTGTCCGCACCCGCTCCACCGGTCAGGAAATCATGACCGGACCCACCGGAGATCACGTCGTCGCCAGCGCCACCGTCGATCGTGTCGCTGCCGGCACCGCCACGCAGGCTGTTCATGCCGCTGTTACCGACGAGGATATTGTCGCCGTCATTGCCGGCGCCGCCGATGTTGGCCGACCCTTCGAGGTAGAGGTTCTCGAGATTGACGCCGAGCGCCCAGGTCACGGTCGAGTGGACGTTGTCGATACCGCCGCCCTCGCCGTTGAACTCGACGATTTTATCCTCGCGGTGATACACATAGTAGGTGTCATCGCCAGCACCGCCTTCAAGACGACTGTTCTGGTTCTCCGAGGCGTACAGTGTATCGTTACCATCGGTGCCGCGGGCAGAGTATCCGAAAGCCATACCCAAATTTCCTTCCCAAAATCCTTATACGGCACGGACTACGGAATACTGCGTTCGAGAGAGAACGACTCTCCGCAGCAAGTGCGCCCCGCGCTGTAGCGGGAGCTTTAATAGAAGCTTAACCCAAAGCCAAGAGGCCGGAAGCGGCCGATCCGCATTTAAGCTGCGTAGGTCGGCTGGTTCAGCAGTCATTCCGCCCAAGGAAAACTACTTAGACGGCGGAGAACTGACTTGGGACGGTCGTTCCGGAAATCACCCCGCGAACGATGTTGAGGAACGGTCCTTGGATCGAACTGGATAGTTCCGAACAGCATTCCTCGGATAATGCGTCCACGAAAAAGAAGCACAGGACCCAGACAGAACGCTGAGCGAACGCTCGAACACGCAGATCGACTGGGATTTGCAAGCAAGACTGGCGAATGACACGGGCTGATCATGAGACATGAGCGGGTCATGTCATGGACGGACACGCCGGCGATTGAGGCGTTGCTGCGCCGATATGCAGGTCGGCCGGATCGCGGGGGCCAAGTCCGTTGGGATCACAACGTCGTGAGGGAGCTACCGAGGCGACCGCAGATGTGGGCTCACAGTCCCTTGCCCCGGCACGGCGATTCTCTTTGCCGCGGCACGGCGATTCGCTTGCCGCGGCCCCCGTCGCTGCAGGACCCTGCGTCCGGACCTTCATCTTCTCCGGGCGAAAGGATTCCAGGGCCAGTCTTGCGCGAGAAGGTACAGGCCGTCAGCGGCCCGGCCTTGAGGGCGGCTCGGCCGGCGCTGCGGCGCGGGAGAGAGGTCCAGCCACCATGCGCCGGATCTGGAGCCACCTTCGCCAAATCGCGCAATCCAGACAGCCGCCGGGCCAGGAGGCCGAGCCCGCGGTCGGCGAGCGCCGTCCCGACCTTTGCCTCAGCCGACCCCGGTGGGACCGTCGATGACGCGTCGCACGCGCCGCGCGAGTTCCAGGCGCTTGTAGGGCTTGTTGATGATTTCGAACTCGGTGCCGCCGGCATCGGTGCGCTCCAGGGACGCCTCCGCGTAGCCCGTGGTCAGCAGCACCTTGATCCGGGGCTGACGCTCGCGCGCGGCGCGGGCCAGCATGACGCCGTTCATGCCCCCCGGCATGATGAGGTCGGTGAACAGGAGGTCGATCCGTCGTTCGCCGTCGAGGATCTCGATGGCAGCCCGGGGGCCGTCGGCCACGATGACCTTGTAGCCGAAATCCTCCAGGATGATGCTGGCGGTCTCGGCCACGTCCACCCGGTCGTCCACGACCAGCACCGTCTCGGTTCCGTGCCGGTCCGCGGACCGCTGCGAGGCCTTGCGCTCCTCCTCGATCTTCTGGTCGCTCGCCGGGAACAGCAGGCGCACCGTCGTGCCGTGCCCGACCTCGGAATAGACCTTCACCGAGCCGCCCGATTGCTTGGCGAAGCCGTAGACCATCGCGAGTCCGAGACCGGTGCCCTTGCCCTCGCCCTTGGTGGTGAAGAACGGCTCCATCACGCGCTTCAGGATCTCGGGCGGCATGCCGCTCCCGGTGTCGGTGACGGAGACCACCACGTAGGCCCCCGGTCCGACCGTCTTGAACAGGGCGGCGTCCTCGTCCTCGACGAGGAGGTTCTCCGTCTTCACCGTGACGGTGCCCCCGCCCGGCATCGCGTCGCGCGCGTTCAGCATCACGTTGAGCAGGGCCACCTCGGCCTGGGTCGGGTCGATGCGGGTATTCCAGAGCTCGGGCAGGAGGTCCTGGCGCAGGGTGACGTGGTCTCCCAAGGTCCGCTCGGCCATCTCGCTCATGCTCTGGACGAGGCCGTTCAGGTTGAGCAGTCGCCCCTCGAGCCGCTGCTTGCGCGAGAAGGCGAGAAGCTGGTGTGTCAGCTTGGCCGCCCGCTCGGACGCGTCGCGGACCGCCTCACCGGCCCGGCGCAGGCGTCCGACGTCGATATCGGGATGGTCGACCAGCGCGAGCATGACCTCGTTATGTCCGGAGATCACCTGCAGCAGGTTGTTGAAGTCATGCGCGATACCGCCGGTGAGCTGGCCCAGGCTCTCCATCTTCTGCGCCTGATGCAGGGATTCTTCCGCGTCGCGTCGCCGGGAGACGTCGAGCTGCGAGCCGAAGAAGTAGACGAGTTCGCCGGACCGGTTGAACACCGGGGACACGAACAGGGCGTTCCAGAACGAGGAGCCGTCCTTGCGGTAGTTGATGATCTCGGTCGAGAACTCCCGCTGTTCCTGGATGGCCAGGCGCAGCTCGCTCACCACCTCGCGGTCCGTCTCCGCGCCCTGCAGGAAGCGGCAATTCGTGCCGATCAGCTCGTCCCGGGTGTAGCCGGTCATGCGCTCGAAGGCGCGATTGACGAAGATGATCGGATTGTCCGCCTGATGCGGATCCGTGACGATCATCGGCATGCGCGTCGTTTCGACGGCGGCGAAGAAGATATCGTGGTGCTGATCGATGACGCCCGACGGACCACGGCCGCTGACGGGGGTCTTGGGACCATAAGTCTTCGGCTTCTCGGGGGACGTCGTCAATGCGAAGCTCCAGTCTTCGAGGCACCGGGCGCGCCTTGAACCAGTCCAAATCGACAGATGCCATACGGTGTAAAACCGGTGAATGGCCATTGAACAAAACTTGAACCGCCTTCCGCGGGCGCGTCGTCGCAGGCCGTGTTGACCCGGTTCGATCCCGGCGAACCGAGGACGCCGTCGGCCCGGGAGGGCCGGGCGATCCAAACGTCGGCGGGCGTATCACCGCGGTCCTTCTGCCCGTCCCCGTAGTGCGTCCGTACCAGAAATCGCGAGCGTGGCCGGAACAGGATTGCGCACAACCCGTTTGTGCACGGTTGCTGACGCGCCCGAGCATTGTCGACCGGGCCGCAGCCGCGCTTTGACCGAACCAGCCATTTCGACGGACGACGACAGGAGAACATCATGGTCGATACCAACCGTGTGACCGGCACCGCCAAGGAACTCGCCGGCAAGGCCCAGGGCGCCATCGGCGACCTCGTGGGATCCCGGGACGATTCGGTGAAGGGCCGCCTGCGCGAGGTGCAGGGTTCAGCCGAGGACCTCTATGGCCAGGCCAAGGATGCCGTCCGAAACGTCGCCGACAACGTCTCGGACTATGCCGAGGACGCCTACGACCAGGGCAAGCGCCAGATGCACGAGGTCCACGAGCGGTCCGTCGCGTGGCCGCACGCCTCGCTTCTCGTGGCCGGCCTCGTGGGCTTCGGCCTCGGCCTCCTCGTCAGCAAGCTCTGACGCTTCAACGCCGCATTTCCTAGAACCACCGAACGTTCGGAGCATCCCGTGGCCGCCTCGCCCATTCTGTCCTCGTCCCCCGTCGCATCCACCGACACCCGCACGGTCCTGCTGAACCAGGTCTCCTGGGGGGCGATCTTCGCCGGCGCCGTCACCGCGCTGGTGACCCAGGTCATCCTCAACATGGTCGGGGTCGGCGTCGGCCTGTCYAGCGTCGGCCCGGTGGCTGCCGACAACCCGGCCGCCTCCACCCTGTCCCTGAGCGCCGGCCTCTGGTTCGTCGGCTCGGGCGTGCTCGCCTCCCTGGCCGGCGGCCTCATCGCCGGACGCCTCTCGGGCAAGCCCGTCACCGGYGCGGCCGGCCTGCACGGCCTGGTCTCCTGGGCGGTGACCACCCTGGTGGTGCTCTACCTCCTGACCTCGGCCGCCGGCGGCCTGATCGGSGGCGCCGTCTCGGGCGTGACCAGCACGCTGGGCGGGGCCGGCTCGCTGGTGGGCGGCACCGTGCAGACGGCCGCCCAGGCCGCGGCCCCCTCGCTCTCCAAGATCAGCAACCCCCTCGACGGCATCGAGCAGTCGGTGCGCAACCAGGCGGCCGGCCAGGACCCGCAGGCGGCCAAGGACGCGGCCGCCCTCGCTCTCCAAGATCAGCAACCCCCTCGACGGCATCGAGCAGTCGGTGCGCAACCAGGCGGCCGGCCAGGACCCGCAGGCGGCCAAGGACGCGGCCGTGGCCGCCATCCGGGCGCTGTTCACCGGGGATCCGGCCCAGAAGGCCCAGGCCGAGACCCGCGCGGCCGACGCGCTGGCCAAGGCCCAGGGCATCCCGGTCGAGCAGGCCAAGGCGCAGATCCARGACTACCGCAAGCAGTACGACGAGACCGTGGCCGCCGCSAAGGTGAAGGCCGAGGCCGCCGCCGTGGCCGCCAAGTCCGCCGCCACCCAGGGCGCCTTCTACGGCGCGCTCGCCCTGATCCTGGGCGCGCTCGCCGGCTTCCTCGGCGGCCGCCTCGGCGCNGTGGCCGCCAAGTCCGCCGCCACCCAGGGCGCCTTCTACGGCGCGCTCGCCCTGATCCTGGGCGCGCTCGCCGGCTTCCTCGGCGGCCGCCTCGGCGCYCCCAAGCGCCTYACCCTCGCCGACGGCACCGACGCCCGCCGCRTCTGAGCCCAGCCCCGGCCGGTCCCCGCGACCGGCCGGATCCTCACACAGCCGGAGACCTGCCATGAAAGACCTGTCATGAACGGCGATCAATTCCGCGGCGCCTCGCGCCATCTCAAGGGCCGTGCCCAGACCGCCGTCGGCGGCCTCACCGGTGACCCGGCGCGCCAGGTGCGCGGCGCCGTGAACCAGGTGGCCGGCGGCGCTCAGTACGCCTACGGCCGTGCCCGCGACCGGGCCGAGGACCTCGTCGATGACGGCCGCGACCTCGCCCACGCGGTGCGCGACCGCGCCGGCCACTGGATCGAGGACGGCCGCGCGCGCGCCGACCACTTCCTCGACGAGGGCCGCGCCTTCGCCCAGACCACCCGCCGGCGCGGCTCGACCTACGGCCGACAGGCCGTGCGCTACGCCGACGACAACCGCACCTCCGCCCTCCTCGGCCTCGCCGCCGTCGCCTTCGCGGTGGGCTGNGCGCGGCTCGACCTACGGCCGACAGGCCGTGCGCTACGCCGACGACAACCGCACCTCCGCCCTCCTCGGCCTCGCCGCCGTCGCCTTCGCGGTGGGCTGGTTCGCCCGGCCCCGGCGCTGATCCGCGGGACGGGTCCCGGACTGGGTTTCCCAGGCCATAAACCAAGCCGTGGAAGCCTTCGGGCCGTCACTGCGGAACGGACGGCGGGATCCGTCGGTGCCCCAACCCCGTTCTCGTCCTCACGCGCGTCACCTCGGACGGCGGAGCTCCTGCCAAAAGGCCAGCGATCTCCCGCGGACGAAACCGTTTTCCTCAGACCTCAGACCACAGGATAGACAATGAGCAAGGGCTACCCCTCGATGACCGCGCTGCTGGGCCTGCTGGCCGTGGCCGGCTACCAGAACCGCGACAAGCTCGCCGAGCTGCTGAAGGGCCACGAGGCCACCGTGCCGCAACGCACCGTCCCGCCGATCCCCAGCACCGCGTCCACGGGCGCCTCCACCGGCAGCGGCGGCCTCGGCAACCTGGCCGGCCTGCTGGGCGGCGTCGGCACCGCCGGGGTCGGCGGCCTGATCGCCAGCGGCCTGAGCGAGCTCGTCGATCACTTCACCAAGGGGGGCCACGGCGAGACGGCGAACTCCTGGGTCAACCACGGTCCCAACCGCGACATGCCCGAGACGGATCTGGAGCGCGCCATCGGATCGGACACCCTCGACCACCTGACCCAGCAGACCGGCCTGAGCCGCAGCGCGCTCCTCTCCCGGCTCGCGCGCGAGCTGCCCTCGGCCATCGACCGCTACGCCGCCGACGGCCGCCGCCCGGCCTGAGGTCGAGCAGAGACACGACCGGCGTCGCTTCGAGGGCGCCGGTCACCATGCCGGCTTGCGGCGGGGGCGGGATCGACCTCCCGCATCCTCTGCCGAGTCAGCGGTTTGGGAGCCCGTCCGTGAGCCCCCTGTCCCAGCTCGGCGCCGTCGATTGCCCGCTCCCCGTCCGGCCCGGCCGGCGCCTGATGACCTGGCGAAGAATGGCGGAGACCTGGTCGGCCGAATAGGGCTTCTGCAGCAGTTCGAAGCCGTGCGCGCCTTCCTCGGCCAGCACATGGCTGTAGCCGGAGGCCAGCACCACGGGCAGGTCCGGCAGACGAAGCCGCAGAAGCTTGGCGAGCTCGATACCGCCCATGCCCGGCATGACCACGTCGGAGAACACGACGTCGAAGCCGCCACCGTCCGAGCCGATGCGGTCCAGCGCCTCCTCCGCGTTGGCCGCCCAGGTCGTCGCGTAGCCCAGGTCCTGCAGGATCTGGGTCGCGAACCGACCGACCTCGATGTTGTCCTCGACCACCAGGACGCGCTGGCCAGCCCCGCCCGGCTCCAGGCCCGCCGCTTCCGATCCGTCCTCCGCCCCGACGAAATCCATCTCCGCCTCCGGCAGGTAGAGCCTGAAGGTCGTGCCCCGACCCGGCTCGCTCGCGACGGCCACGTCGCCACCCGATTGCTTGGCGAAACCGAACACCTGGGACAGGCCGAGCCCCGTGCCCTTGCCAACCTCCTTGGTGGTAAAAAACGGCTCGAAGATGCGGGTCAGGACGTCCGGGGAAATGCCCGCGCCCGTATCGGAGAGGGAGACCGCCGCGAAGGGCCCGGGGGCCCCGGCATGGCCGCGAATGGACGGAAGCGGCATGCCGCAATCCAGCCGCAGGGTCAGGGTCCCTTCGCCCTCCATCGCGTCCCGTGCGTTGACCGCCATGTTCACCAGGGCGGTCTCGAACTGGCTGACATCCACCCGCACGCAGCAGGGATGGTCGGGTAGCTCCGTCCGCACCGCGATGCGTGCGCCCGTCACGGTATCGAGCAGTTCGGCGACGCTGCGCAGCCGGCTGCCGACGTCCACCGTCTCCGGCTTCAGGGTCTGACGTCGGGCGAAGGCGAGGAGCTGTCCCGTCAGCTTGGCGGCCCGGTCCACCGTGTCGGACACGGCATTGAGGTAACGGGCCTTGCGTTCCTCCGCGAGATCCGGCCGACGCAGGAAGTCGACCGAGGAGCGGATGATCGTCAGCAGGTTGTTGAAGTCGTGCGCGACGCCCCCGGTCAATTGTCCGACGGCCTCGAGCTTCTGCGACTGGCGCAGGGCTTCCTCGGCCTGCTGCAGCGCCTGCTCCTGGGTCTTCTCCGCGGTGACGTCCCGCCCATAGGCGTAGACGAGGTCTCCCTCCACGGAGGTCCGCCAGGAGATCCAGCGCGGGGTGCCGTCCGCGTGGCGGTAGCGATTTTCGAAGTTGGTCAGGTCGTTGGCCGAGGCCGCCCGGGCCAACCCCTCACGGGAGAGGGCCGCATCGTCCGGCCAGACGAATTCCAGCAAGCTGCGACCGACCACGTCCGACGGATGCTGGCCCAGGATCGCCTCCCAGGCGGGGTTCACCGCTCGGAAGACACCGTCGGCCCCGACGACGACGAGGAGGTCGCGCGAATTACGCCAGACCCGGTCGCGCTCGGCGGTGCGTTCGGCGACCCGCTGCTCCAGGGTCTCGTTGAAGCGCACGAGCTCGGCCATCACCCGCTTCTGGTCGTCGACGTCGGTACTGGTGCCGACCCAGCGCAGGACGGTACCGTCGCCGGCCAGCACCGGCTGCGCCCGCGCCAGGAACCAGCGATAGGCGCCATCTCCGCGCCGGAGACGATACTCGCACTCGTATTCCGACAACGACGAAACCGTCGCGCGCCATCGATCGGCCACGCGGGTCCGATCGTCGGGATGGATGATGGAGAGCCATCCCGCCGCGTCGAGGTCGCCGGAACGCAGGCCGGTGTAGGCGTAGACCCGCTCGTTGAACCAGTCGGCGGCGCCGGTCGCATCGGTGGTCCAGACCAGATTGGGCAGCACCTGCGACAGGACGCGGAACTGCTCCTCGCTGGCACGCAGGGCGTCCTCGGACTGCTTGCGAGCGGTGATCTCGATGGCGCTCCCGAGCACGCGCACGCAACGCTCGCCCTCGAAGAGGCCGCGCCCCTTGGCAGCAACCCAGCGGACGATCCCATCCGCCTGTCCCACCGTTCGATACTCGACGTCGTAGACGGCGCGTCGCGCCGGATCGAGCGCGGCGGCAAAGGCCGCCATCGTCGCCTCGCGGTCGTCGGGATGCAGGCCGGCGAGAAACTCCGCTCCCGAGACCGGGGTGTCCGACGACATGCCGAACATCGCCTTCACCCGCTGCGGCCAGTAGGCCGTGTCGTTCACGACATCGACGTCCCAGAAGCCGATGTCGGAAGCCTCGGTCGCGAGGCGCAGGCGGGCTTCCGTCTCGCTGAGTTCCGCCTGCGCCGCGATCTGCCCCGTCGTCTCCGCGCAGGCGCAGAACATGCCGACGATCCGGTCCGCGTCATCGCGCAAGGGCGAGTACGAGAAGGTGAAGGACGCCTTCTCCGCGTAGCCACGCCGGTCGATCTCAAACGGCATGTTCTCGGACCAGGTCGCTTCACCGGCGAGCGCGCGTTCGACCATGGGCTCGACATGGGTCCAGACGTCGGAGAACACGTCCCGGAACGGCCGGCCGAGGGCCGCCGGGTGCCTGAGCCCGAGAATCTCGGCATAGGCGTCGTTGTAGAGGACGGCGAGTTCGCTCCCGACCGCCGCGAACATCGGGAAGCGCGACCCCAGCATCAGGCTCACGGTCGCGCGCAGGCCGGCCGGCCAGGTCTCCGGCTGTCCGAGGGCGGAGCCGGACCAGTCGTGCGCGCGCAGGCGCGCGGCCATCTCGCCGCCACCCACGAGAAAGGTCGGCGCCGCCCCAGGCCCTGCGGCGAGCCCATCATCCACCGATCCGCGCTGCACGGCCTACACCCCTCCGCTCCGCCTCTGCCCGTCCGCTTCCGGACAACCGACCGCGCGCCGCGCCGCCGGCGCCGCTGGACGACGAGGCTCCGCGCGTCGAACGCGTGCATGCCCGCGCTGTGACGAAAACGGCGCGCAACGGCTTCGGCGACGCTTCATGCCAGTTTTCGTCGGGCGTATCCGGCACGTCGTCGTCGCACCACGCCGCGCGCACCGGCTGGTCGGCGAGGCAGCGCATGCCCTCGCGCGCGGTGAAGACTTCGGACGGCATTCGGACGCTCCACAAGGCGACTTGCCCCGCGGGAGGGCCGGTCAGACACCGGTCTGCCCAGGATCCCGTCCTCAGGCCGTCCGGCCGGCGCCCGACGGGTTGCCGACCCGCTCCGCCGCGAAGCGCTCGCGCAGCCAAGCCGCGGCCGGGCCGCAGGGGCGCTGCTTGTGCCAGACCAGTTCCAGGGCGATCGGCCAGTCGCCCTGATCGAACTGCAGGTCCGGGGTGACCAGATCGGGCGCCGTCTGTGAGGCGGCGATGACGTGGTCCGTGACGAAGGCCCAGCCGATCCCGTGCTTCACCATCTCGAGGATCACCCAGTGGCTCTCCACCCACCACACCTCGGCGGCCACCCGCAGGCGGCGCTTCTCGGGCCCGTCGCTGCGTGCGGCCACCAGGATCTGCCGATGCCGCTTCAACTCCTCCCACTCCACCCGCGCCTTCGCCAGAGGGTGGTCGCGCCCGCAGACGAGCTTGAGGGGCACCCAGCCAATGGTCTGGAAGCCGAGTTCGGTGGGTAGGACCTCCTGGCGCCACATCACGCCGAGGTCGGCCGCCCCCGACTGCACCATGCGGCTGACGTCCTCCATCAGCGGGAAGAGCAGTTCGAGCTCGACGAAGGGGAAGTGCCGCGCGAAGTCCGCGAACAGCGCACCGAGCGCATGCTCGGGATAGAGCTCGTCGATTGCGACGACCAAGCGGTTCTCGACCCGCTGCTCCAAGCTGCGGGCCACGCCGACAAGATGCTCACGGCGCTCGAGCACCACGCGGGCTTCCAGCAGCAGACGTTCGCCGGCCGGGGTCAAGACGGGATTGCGGCCCGCCCGGTTGAACAGAGTGACGCCCAGATCGGCCTCGAGATTCGACACCTGGGTGCTGACCGCCGACTGGGCTTTCCGCAGCGCCCGGGCCGCGCCCGAGAACGATCCGGCTTCGGCTGCCGCCACGAACGCCTGGAGCTGATCGAGCGAGACCGCCATCTATCCGATATTCCGATACGTCCTAACTTGCTGCACCGTGTATGGCAGATAGAAGCCGGCGGACCAAACGGACCCCTTCAGGAAACACCATGCGTACGACCCGTGACCGTATCCGCCACGCGATCCTGTTCGAGGTGGTGGGGCTCGCCCTGATCATCCCGCTCGGGACGTTGCTCTTCGGGCTGCAGGGCTCGGCCATGGGCGTGATCGGCGTCGGCAGCGCCCTGGCCGCCATGGTGTGGAATTACCTCTACAATCTTGTCTTCGACCGCACGATGCAGCGCACCGTCGGGCATACCCGCAAGGGTCTTCTGCTGCGCGTGGGACACGCGGTCCTGTTCGAAGCGGGGCTGCTGGTGATCCTGCTGCCACCGATCGCCTGGTATCTCGGCATCGGCTTCACCGAAGCCTTTTTCATGGACCTCGCGATCGCGGCCTTCTACGTGGCCTACGCCTTCGTCTTCAACCTGACGTACGACGTGACCTTCCCGGTGAAGACCTGGGGCGACCCCGCGCCGAAGCCGTCTCACTAAGGGCGCCGCCGCCGTTGATCCTCGACGGTTCGGCGGACAGGGACAACCTGTCCGCCGTATGGAGCCGAGGTCGGTCCCGGGATGAAAGGCGATAGCCCGTCTGACCTTGGCCGAGGGCAGGTGCGCGGGTTGCACCACCCTCAGCCGGGGTCAGGTCCGCTTCGGGAGCGAACGCTCCCCCGTCGCGTGTTCAGCGCTTGAACTTGCCGTCGTACTTGAACTCGGGAGCAGCCTTGAGGGCGTCCTTGCTGGCATTCACCGAGGCCTTCCACTTCTTCGCGCCGGCGTCGTAGGTCAGCGCAACCGAGGACGGATCCACCACCACGTAGCGCTCACCCATGCCGAGGAAGCCGCCGACCGACATGATGTAGCCGGTGAGCTTGCCCTTCTCGATGACGAGATCCTTGATCTCGCCGACATTGCTGTTGGTGCCGTCGACGACGTTGAGTCCGATGAGGTTGTAGCTCAGCACGGCGTCCTGCGGGACGGGTGCGAACTTCACGGCGGCCGGGGGCATCGGAGCCTCGTCCTTGGCGAGAACGGGACCAGTCAGCGCCGTGACGGCGGCGAGGGCAAGAACGAGGCGACGCATGGGAAACTCCTGTGTCCCGGAACGGGGACCAGGAATGGACGACCGCGACAAAGCGTTCCGAACCGCGGCCGGAATTTTGTCCTGGAACGGAATCGGATCGGCGGCTCGCCTCACCCTGGCCCCATCGCGGGACGGAACGGCCTCCCGCGCGCCGATCAGCCCTGTCCGATCCGGGGCGACGCCGGTAAAGTCCTGCCATTAGCGGTCCAGCCGCAAGGTCACGCCCGATGGGCGGCAAGATCTCCAAACACCGTCCGGGCCGCCGCTCGCGGAACGACCATCTTTGAAGAAGCGGCATCAGGCTGGTTCCTCCACCGGGGAGACCGGGACGCTCCTCGATTGTGGGGTCCGCGCATGAGCGCGTTCACCGAACCTGCAAGCGTCAGCAGAGACGCTCCTGGCAAAGCACAGTCTCCGGCTTGATGTCAGGCCAACATTGGGTCGAATTCAACGTCCGACGCGGATCATCGCCCCGTCTCTACAAACTATCATCAGAGAACCACACAATGATCGATCGAATTCTGTCAGTACGGTACATTATCATCAGCATATCACCCTGAATACAATACTGATCAAATCACCGTGATGGCCTGCCAGACTTCCAGTACTGCGCTATAACTCCGCAGATTATCGCCCCTCAACAAGCCCCGGACGCTGCAGAGGCAGTTCCAGGCGAGAGCTCTTCAAACAAACGCTCTCGATGACGAGGAAGAGGACGCCGCGTTGAACATCGCCGACTCCAGGAAACTGAACACCAAGACCTTCGAGATGCAGGGGAAATGCCCGTTCGGTGGCGACCGCATCGGCGGCGCCGTCGGCAGCCCACCGGCATTGTCGGATTGGTATCCGAACCGCCTGAAGGTCGAGCTCCTTCATCAAAATGGTCCGCTGGCCAATCCCCTGGGTCAGGACTTCGACTACAAGGCCGCGTTCGAGACCCTGGATCTCGAGGCGGTCAAGCAGGACATCAAGGCCTTTCTCACGACATCCGTCGCGTGGTGGCCGTCCGATTATGGCAATTACGGACCGCAGATGATACGTATGGCCTGGCATTCGGCCGGAACCTACCGGATCGCGGACGGTCGCGGCGGAGCCGGCGAGGGGCTCCAGCGCTTCGCGCCGATCAACAGCTGGTGGGACAACGGCAACACCGACAAGTCCCGGCGCCTGATCTGGCCGATCAAGCAGAAGTACGGGAGCGCCCTGTCGTGGGCCGACCTGATGGTCCTCACCGGCAATTGCGCCCTGGAGATCATGGGTTTCCCCACTTACGGCTTCGCTGGCGGACGCCAGGACGCGTGGGAAGCCGACAACGCGACCTATTGGGGCCCCGAGATCTGGGACCCGAACGACGTCACGTCGTTCGACAGCATGGTGACCCGCGACAAGCGCTGGCGTGGCCAGAACGGCGATGCGGATTACGATCTCGAAAACCCGCTGGCCGCCTCGCACCAGGCGCTGATCTACGTCAATCCCGAAGGCCCCTACGGGAATGGTGACCCGATCAGGTCCGCCCGCGACATCCGCACGACCTTCACCCGGATGGCGATGAATGACGAGGAGACCGTGGCGCTGATCGCCGGCGGCCATGCCTTCGGGAAGAGCCACGGAATGGTATCGGCCGATCAGGTCGGACCGCCGCCGGAGATCGCCCCGATGGAAGCGATGGGGCTCGGCTGGCACAACCCCAAGGGCACGGGTTTCGCCCAGTACACGATGACCAATGGGATCGAGGGAAGTTGGACGCCGAACCCGACCCAGTGGGACAACGCCTACCTGGAAAATCTCTTCAGGTTCGAATGGGTGCAGACCAAGAGCCCGGCCGGCGCCTCGCAATGGACCCCGGCCGATCCGGATGCGCCCAAGACCCCGGACGCCCATGTGCCGGGCCAGATGCATGGTCTGATGATGATGACCAGCGACATCGCCCTGAAGGTCGACCCGGACTACCGCAAGGTCTGCGAGAAGTTTCTCAACGACTTCGATGCCTTCACCCTGGCCTTCTCGAAGGCCTGGTACAAGCTGACGCACCGCGACATGGGGCCGAAGGAGCGCTACCTCGGACCTGAGGTCAAGATCGAGGACGATCTGCTTTGGCAGGATCCGATCCCGCGCCGCGACCATGCTCTGATCGATGACGCCAACGTCACCGTGCTGAAGCGGGACATCCTGGCGGCCGGCCTCTCGGTCTCCGATCTCGCCTTCACGGCCTTCTCGGCGGCCTCGACCTATCGCGACAGCGACAAGCGCGGCGGGGCCAATGGTGGTCGGCTGGCGCTCGCTCCGCAGAAGGATTGGTCGATCAACCGTCGAACCGTGCCGGTGGTAACGGTCCTGCGGCAGATCGCGGACGCCTTCAACGGCCGCCAAGCCGGCAAGCGGGTGTCGCTGGCCGATCTCATCGTGCTCGGTGGATGTGCCGCCGTGGAGAAGGCGCTCGCCGATGGTGGCCACCCTGGGACGGTGCCGTTTACGCCGGGTCGTGTCGACACCCGGCAGGAACTGACCGACATCGAGATGTTCGAGTGGTTGAAGCCCGTGGTCGACGGTTTCCGCAACTATGTGGCGGAGGATTTCGCCGCGGTCGCTCCGCGCGTCTCTCCCGAAGAGCTCTTCCTCGACAAGGCGTATCTCTTGTCCCTCACGGCCCCCGAATGGGTGGCCCTGGTGGGCGGTCTCCGGGCCCTGGGAGCGAACCACGACGACTCACGGCACGGAGTCTTCACCGATCGGGTCGGCGTTCTGTCGAACGACTTCTTCGCGAACCTGACGAGCGTAGATCTCGAATGGCGCAAGGCTGACCCGAAGGGCATGACTTTCGCGCTGGTCGACCGGGAGAGCGGCGCGACGAAGTTCACCGCGACGCGCTGCGATCTGGTGTTCGGGTCGAATGCGCAGCTCCGCTCCGTCGCCGAAGTCTATGCAAGCAGCGACGGAGCAGCCCGGTTCGCGAAGGATTTCGTGAAAGTCTGGGACAAGGTGATGATGCTCGACCGCTACGACGTCCGGGCGCGGTCGCACGCCCCCCTCTGACGCCAAGAACCCCTCTGACGCCAAGAACCCCTCTGACGCCAGGTAAAGGAGGGGAGACCGGGACATCCCTGTGCGGATGTCCCGGCCACGGCCAGCCTTATGACGTCTGCGTCGAATCCCCCATCCTCTCGGCCCGCGAACCCGTGGCACGGGCCTCGATCCTGTTGCACCAATGACCTCGCCGATCCCGGCCCTACCCGCCGAAGGTCGGTATCGGGTATCTCGCCGGCAAAGCCGCCCGACCGCCTACCGGTTCGCGCGAGCCTCCGACCCCGCGGTGGAAAAATCGACCGCAGGGCATTCGCTGCCCGACTCGGTTTCGATATCGAACGAGCGGATTCGCTTCGGCGGCTTCCCCTCAATCGAGTTCGCAGCGCACACGGATCATCGCGGCGGCCCAGCGGGGCGGAGGGAACGATGGCGCTGGTGTTCGTTGAGAAAAATTAGTCCCTCACGAGGTGGATGCGGAGAATACCGGACCGCGCGGAACGGTATTCGAAGCTGAGCCGTTCCCTGAGCCCGGCCGACATCAGCCCCGATGTCGCGTCGGCAACACGCCTGTGAGGACGCCCATGAGGAAGTCTCTGTTCGCCGCCGCCATCCTGGCCACCCTGGGCGCCATCTCGGCCGCTCCGGCCTCTGCCGCCCCCGGCATGATCGGCGCAGTCGACGCGCCGACCGCCGTCACCGAGGTTCGGATGGACGGCATGCACGGCCATCGCGGCCATGGTCGCATGATGGGTCACCGTCACATGCGCGGCCACATGATGCGTCACCATCGTCATCATATGATGGGCCACCGTCACCATCGCGGCCACATGATGGGACATCACCGCGGCCACCGGATGTAAGCGAGCCCCTGCGGGTTCAGATTGATCCGAATACGAACTCGGACGAGAGGGTCGAGACACGCGGCGGCGTGTGCGACGCTCTCGTCTTTTCCGGCCCCAACGAAGCGCCTCGAATTTCCGAAGATTTCGCCCTGCTATCGGGTCTCGTCCGGGAGCTGAAGCTGTTCAGAGGCTGATAAGTCCCCATGCCGGGGCGTCATTCGATCCGCCGGCATCTGAGGGAGCCTCGCCACGCAGGCTCGAGATCCGAGCCTCGAGCGAAACGATCGTCGGCCGGTCCCGACTGGAACCTTGTCGCCAGTGCAGCGGCAGGCCCGACGCGAAGGGTTTTTCGGCAGAAGCAGTGCAGAAGCAATGGTGGGCCCGGCAGGACTCGAACCTGCAACCAGACCGTTATGAGCGGTCGGCTCTAACCATTGAGCTACAGGCCCTCTCGCTTCCTCAGCGATGGGACGAGCGATACCCGAGTGGGAGACGCGCGTCACCTCGGATTCCATGATGCAGACGCGGATCAGCGCGGGTTTTCAGGCGACGATGCGGCGCTGCGCGGTGTGGCCGGACCTCCAGGATCGCGCTGTCGGCAAAACGGCTGAATGAGAGTAGGCCGCAGGTTTGCTGGTGGGGCGCCGCCCGGACGGGCTCGTGCTGTGCGGCGCGTGCGCGCCCGCACAGCCTTGGCCCTCGGCCGGATCCCCGCGTCTGGCCGTGTCCGGCGTGACCACCACATGAGGACGACAGCGGTCGTGGCGGAAGCCACGCGCCGTCCGTTTGTCCTCGAAACACCGTGAGCGTCCTGCATGCCTTCCCTGTCCGACCCGATCCGCATCGGCGCGATCGACGCCCAGAACCGCGTCTTCATGGCACCGCTGACCCGCGGCCGCGCCTCGCGCGAGCACGTGCCGACACCGATGATGGTCGAGTATTACCGCCAACGGGCCAGCGCCGGCCTGATCCTCACCGAGGCAACCGGCATCTCCCAGGAAGGCTTGGGCTGGCCCTTCGCGCCCGGCATCTGGTCCGATGAGCAGGTCGAGGCCTGGAAGCCGGTGGTGAAGGCCGTGCACGAGGCCGGCGGCAAGATCGTCTGCCAGCTCTGGCACATGGGCCGCATCGTGCATCCGGACTTCCTCGGCGGCCAGAAGCCGATCTCGGCTTCCGCGACCACGGCCCCGGATGCGGCGCACACCTATGCGGGTAAGAAGCCCTACGCCGAGGCGCGGGCGCTGCCCGTCGACGAGATCCCCCGCCTGCTGGCCGACTACGACCGCGCCGCGCGCAACGCCCTCAAGGCCGGGTTCGACGGCGTCCAGATCCATGCGGCGAACGGCTACCTGATCGACCAGTTCCTGCGCGACGGCACGAACCTCCGCACCGATGCCTATGGCGGCTCCATCGAGAACCGTCTGCGCCTGCTCACGGAGGTCACGCGCACGGTGGCCGAGGCCGTCGGCCGGGACCGTACCGGCGTGCGCCTGTCACCCAACGGCGCGATCCAGGGCGTCGATGATTCCGACCCCGAGGCCCTGTTCGGTGCCGCGGCGGCGGCCCTCTCACAGATCGGGATCGCCTTCCTCGAGCTCCGGGAGCCGGGCCCGAACGGCACCTTCGGGACGTCCAACCATCCGCCGATCGCCCCGACGATGCGGGCGGCCTTCGACGGTCCGCTGATCCTGAACTCGGATTACGACGGCCCGCGGGCGCAGGCGGCTCTCAACGAGGGCCACGCCGACGCCATCGCCTTCGGACGCCCCTTCATCGCCAACCCGGACCTGCCGGAGCGGCTGTTCGCGGGAGCCCCGTTGAACAAGGATGAGGCGAAGACGTGGTACAGCCAAGGCCCGGAAGGCTACATCGACTATCCGACTCAGAGTGCCGCCAAGGCAGCCTGACGTCGCCGAGGCGAGATCATCCGAGCC
Source organism: Methylobacterium sp. Leaf125 (assembly GCF_001423085.1). Taxonomy (GTDB): domain Bacteria; phylum Pseudomonadota; class Alphaproteobacteria; order Rhizobiales; family Beijerinckiaceae; genus Methylobacterium. Next base: position 27,503 of record NZ_LMNU01000006.1, read on the forward strand.
GTCTATTGTATCATTCTCGACACTAGACGGCGCCTCGACCGAGGTGAGACCCGGGCGAAAGCGGTTTCACCTCGATCACTTCGAAGAACGTTGTCGCTATCGCTCGGACGGAAGACATCCTATGTGTTGCGACCGACGAGGATAGCCGCTTTTGCCTTCGACCGATGCCTGCTCAGTCGCGCCGACCGGATGGACCGAGTCCGATCGGCTCGCGGAGCTCGCCAGCCTGGACCTCGCCGCCACCGGCCGGGAAGCCGTCTACGATGATCTGACCCGCATCGCGGCCTTGCTCTGCAACGCGCCGATCGCCCTGGTCAGCTTCGTCGAAGCGGACCGGCAATGGTTCAAGGGACGCGTCGGGTTCGAGCTGCCCGAGACACCACGGCGGATGTCGATCTGCGCGCATGCCATCGAGGCCGAAACGCTTCTCGTCATCCCGGACCTCACCCGCGATCCGCGCACCCGCGACAACCCGCTCGTGACGGAGGAGCGCCAGCTGCGCTTCTATGCGGGTGCGGTGATCCGCTCGCGCTCGGGCTATCCCCTCGGCACCCTCTGCGTCCTCGACCGCGTGGCGCGCCCCGAGGGCATCACGCCGATGCAGGCGGAGATGCTGGAAGCGCTGGCCCGCCAGGCCGCGACGCTGATCGAGCTGACGCGGACTCGCAGCGAGGTCGACGCCCGTGAAGCGGACCTCCAGGCGAGCGAGCGCCGCTTCCAGGTGATGACCGGCGCGATGCCGCAGATGGTCTGGACCACCCAGCCCGACGGCTATCACGATTTCTACAACGACCGCTGGTACGAATTCACCGGCGTCCCGCCGGGCTCGACGGACGGCGAAGCCTGGAACGGCATGTTCCATCCGGACGACCAGGAGCGGGCCTGGTCGCGCTGGCGCCATAGCTTGGCCACCGGCGAACCTTATGAGGTCGAGTACCGCCTGCGGCACCATTCCGGGGCCTATCGCTGGACCCTGGGCCGGGCGATGCCGCTCCACGATGCCGAGGGCCGGATCGAGCGCTGGTTCGGCACCTGCACCGATATCGAGGACCTGAAGCGGGCGGAGGCCGAGTCGCGCAAGCTCGCCGCCATCGTCGAGCAGTCGCAGGACTTCATCGGCATGGCCGACCGGGAGGGGTTCGTCCAGCACATCAACGAGGCTGGACGCCGCCTGGTCGGGCTCCCCGACGTCTCGGCCGTGACCGGCACCCAGATCCTCGATTATTTCATGCCCGAGAGCCAGGCGCTCGTCACCGGAACGGTCCTGCCCGCCGTCGAGCGGCACGGCTGGTGGGAGGGCGAGCTCGCCTTCCGACACTTCGGCACGGGGGAGGGGATCGCGGTCCTCTACAACATCTTTCCGGTGCGGGACGACGCGGGCCGTTTCGTCGGCTACGCCACCGTCACGCGCGACCTGCGCGAGCGCAAGCGGGCCGAGGAGGCCCAGGACCTCCTGATCAAGGAGCTGTCGCACCGGATCAAGAACATCTTCGCCGTGGTCGGCGGCATCGCCGGCCTGTCGGCCCGGACCGATCCGTCCGCACGTCCCTTCGTCTCGGCCTTCCGTGAGCGCCTCGGTGCCCTGGCACAGGCGCACGAATACGTCCGTCCGCATTCCCCCGCCAGCGCCCCCGCGGTGAAGGGCCAGACGCTGTTCGGCCTGATGCGCCTGATCATGGCGGCCTACGTGCAGGACGGGCGCGCGCGGATCGTCATCGACGGGGACGACGTGGCCGTGGGCGAGCGCGCCGCCACGGCCCTCGCGCTGATCATGCACGAGCAGGCAACCAACGCGATGAAGTATGGCGGCCTCTCGACCGAAGCCGGCAGCGTCCGCCTGACCGGACGACGCGACGGTCCGTCCTACATTCTGACCTGGGCGGAGAGCGGCGGTCCCACGGTGACCGGTCCGCCGACCCGGCAGGGCTTCGGCACGGTCCTGGCGCAGCGCAGCGTGGTCGGGCAGCTGGACGGCACGCTGGAGCAGGACTGGGCCCCGAGCGGTCTCGTGATGCGCCTCGTCGTCCCGGTGGATCACCTCCGATCGTGAGCCTCCAGCGATATCGCCTCGTCGTTTTCGACTTCGACGGGACCCTGGCCGACAGCTTTCCCTGGTTCGCCGGTGTCATCAACGGCGTCGCCGACCGCTACGGCTTCGCCCGCATCGCCGAGCACGAGACCGAGACGCTGCGGGGCATGGACGCGCGGGGCATCGTCCGGCATCTCGGCATTCCGGCCTGGAAGCTGCCGCTGATCACGCGACACATGCATCGGCTCGCGGCTCGGGATATCGGCGGGATCCGGCTGTTCCCCGGCGTACCGGATCTCCTCGCCGACCTCGACGGGGCGGGCTTGCGCCTCGGCATCGCAAGCTCGAATCGCGAGGCGACGATCCGGCGGGCGCTTGGACCCGCGGCCCGGCACTTCACCCACTACGCCTGCGGTGCGTCGCTGTTCGGCAAGGCCCGGCGCCTGCGGGCCCTGATCCGTGACGCCGGCGTTGCCCCGTCCCAGGCGCTCTATATCGGCGACGAGATCCGCGACCATCAGGCCGCGACCGAGGCGGGCTGTGCCTTCGGGGCTGTGACCTGGGGTTATACCCGTGCCGACGCGCTCGCAGCGCGGACACCGGAGCACCTGTTCGCCGACCCCGCGGCGATCGGCGGCTCCATCGTGTCGGCCCTGCCACAGGAGATTGGAAACTGCCCAGCGCCCCGGCCAGTCGGATTGCCACTTGCTCGCTCGGCGCGCCAGGTTAACGTACGTTAGGTCAGGCGTCCGGATCGACGCGGCGCTCGGAAAGCTTGTGCATGGACAAGACGCAGCGATCGCAACCGAACGGCCCGGCTGTCCCGGTGCAGAGGGAGCCGGTGGTCCGCCGCTTCAGGGCCCGCGGTTCGCGGTCGCATTTCCTGGTGGCCTGCCTCGCCGGCGGCCTGCAGGCGGCTTATGCCCCACAGCCCGAGTCCGAAGTCTCGGATCTGTTCGCGGGCCTGATCGCGCAACTCGATTTCAGCGAACCGGGAACGCGCTGACGCGGTCAGGGTCGATCGCGCCGTCCGCGACGGCTGCTGGCCACCGCCTTTCGTAGGACCCGTGAAAGCTGCTCCACCGAGTAGGGCTTGTGCAACAGCTCGAACCCGTGGGCACCTTCCTCGGCCAGGACATGACTGTACCCGCTGGCCAGGACCACCGGCAGGTCGGGCCGGCGCCGAACGATCTCCTTGGCGAGCTCGATCCCGTTCATGCCCGGCATGACGATGTCGGAGAACACCACCTCGAAGCGGAAGGGAATCTTCTCGAGCTGACGCAGGGCATCGGCGGCGGAGGTCGCCCAGACCGTGTGGTAGCCGAGTTCGGCCAGGGTTTGGGTGGCGAAGCGGCCCACCTCCGGGTTGTCCTCCACCACGAGGACGCAGGTGCCGTGCCCCTCCGTCAGCGGCTCGGCCTCCTCGGGCGGCCCGGCGGTTACGGATACGGCGGAGACGCGCGGCAGGTAGAGGGTGAAGGTCGAGCCGCGCCCCGGCGCACTCTCGACGACGACCTCGCCCCCCGACTGCTTGGCGAAACCGAAGACCTGGCTCAGGCCGAGGCCGGTCCCCTGACCGACGCCCTTGGTGGTGTAGAAGGGTTCGAAGATCCGGTGCAGGTCCCCCGCCGCGATGCCGGAGCCGGTATCGGTCAGCGACACGGCCACGAAGGCCCCCCCGCGGATGTCGAGGGGTGGGATGCCCGAGACCGTACCGACGCGGATCGTCAGCCGACCCTCGCCTTCCATGGCGTCGCGCGCATTCACCGCCATGTTCACCAGCGCGGTGTCGAACTGGCTCGGATCGGCATGCACGTAGCAGGGCATCTCCGGCACCTCGACGACGATCGCGATGCGGGCACCGGTCAGGGTGCCGACCATCTCGCTGATCGCGGCGACGCCCGAGCCCACGTTGAAGGTCTCGGGTTTGAGGGCCTGGCGCCGGGCGAAGGCGAGGAGCTGGCCCGTGAGCTTGGCGGCCCGTGCCACGGTGTCGGAGATCGCATCGACGTAGCGGCGGCGGCGATCCTCGGCGAGACCCGGCCGCTTCAGCAGGTCGGTGGAGGATTTGATGACCGTCAGGAGGTTGTTGAAATCGTGGGCGACGCCGCCCGTGAGCTGACCCACGGCCTCCATCTTCTGGGCCTGACGCAGGGCCTCCTGGGCCTGCGCCAGGGCTGCTTCCCGCGCCTTGTCCTCGGTGATGTCGCGGCCGCTGCAATAGGAGCGCCCGCCCTCCGGCACCGCCGTCCAGGACAGCCAACGGTAGCCACCGTCGCGGGTGCGATACCGGTTCTCGAAACGGAAGACGGGCGTACCGCCCGCCAGGGCCCCGACGGCCTCGGCGGTGCGCTCCACATCGTCCGGATGGATCAGGTCGAGTACGGACCGGCCGGCGATCTCGGATTCGGACCAACCGAGCACGACCTCCCAGGCGGGGTTCAGGCGCTCGAAGTAGCCGTCCGGGTGCAGCACGCCGAGGAGGTCGGGGCTGACCAGCCAGGTCAGACCGCGCTCGTTGGACCGCAGGATGACTTGACGCTCCAGATCCGCGTTGAGGAAGCGCAGTTCCGCCTCGTTCCGGCGCAGCGCGATCTCGGCGAGCGCCCGGTCGGTGACGTCGACGCCCTCGACGAAGATGCCGGTGACGGCGCCGTCATCGTCGAAGATCGGCTGGTAGACGAAATCGAGATAGAGCTCGACGTCCGCCCCGTCCACCGGGCTTTGGAGGGTGAGCTTCGAGGCCGTCGCCGTGAAGGCCTCGCCGGTGCGGTAGACGGTGTCGAGAAGCTCGAGATATCCCTGGCCCACGGCGTCCGGCAGAGCCTCGGCGACGGTCCGGCCCAGGACCGGTCGGTCGCCGACGAGGCGCCGGTAGGCCGGGTTGGCCAGTTCGAAGCGGTGTTCGTGCCCGCGCAGCACGGCCATGAAGCTCGGGGCCTGGGCGAAGAGCTGCTCGAGGCGCTCGCGCTCGGCGCTCGCCCGGCGCTCGGCCTGCACCCGGCCCGTCGTTTCGGCGCACGCGCAGAACATGCCGACGACCTGCCCGGCCTCGTCGCGCACCGGTGTGTAGCCGAACGAGAAGTAAGTCTCCTCCGGATAGCCGTTGCGATGCATGATGAAGGCGATGCCGTCCATATGCGTCGCCTCGCCCGCATAGGCGCGGGCGAGGATCGGCTCCACCTGGTCCCAGATGTCGTGCCAGAGGTCGCGGAACGAGCCGCCGAGGGCGGCTGGATGGCGGGCGCCGCACATGGCGGCGTAGCCGTCGTTGTAAAGGGTGATGTAGTCCGGCCCCCACACGATCAGCATCGGCTGCTGGGACCCGAGCATCACGCCGACGAGCGTCTTCAGCGCCTGCGGCCAGCCGATCGGCGCGCCGAGCGAAGTCGCGGACCATTCGTGGTGGCGCAGAAGCGCGCCGGTCTCGCCACCCTCGACGAGAAAGGCTTCGCGAAACGGCATCCTCGGGTCCTTTGCCCGCCTGGGGTCGAGCCCGGGCGAGCCATCCACGATGCGCGCCCCTGGCCGACCGGTCGCCCGGCCCCTCCAGCCCCAAGGGTCCCGAGGGGTGAGCCGCGAAGCTTACAGGCCGCGATTGGCCCCGGGCACCACGCTGGTGCCGGAGCCGCTGCCGAATGGCTCGTACTTGGTCAGGCCGCGGAAGAGCTGGCTGAGGAAGGCCCGGTCGGCGCCGCTGGTCGGCGTGGACCGCTCGATGAAATCGAACACCTTGCCATCCTGCAGGCCGTAGAGTGCCACGCGCTCAACCTTGAAGGCGCCGTTGAAATAGACGGCGGTGACCTTCTGGTCCTCGACCCGTTCGCCGAGGAACAGGACGGTGCGGCGCGTGTTCTGGCTGATGTAGTACCACGACTTGTTGCCGACGGTGGAGACGGTGGACGGCGTGCCGAGGATCTGCAGAACCTGCTCGGCGCTCATCCCCGGCTTCACGGTGGCGAGGGCCGCCTGGTCGATCTGGTAGCCATGGCGGATGTCCTCGCCGATGCAGCCGGACACTCCGGCTCCGATTGCGCCGAGGACGGCGAGGCGAGCGAGCGACGAGACGAGACGGCGCGACATCGGCCACCCTTACTGACAGTGAGAAACTGAAGGCGACTTCCGTGAAAGCGTCTTGCGGCCCCGATCCCGACCCGGCACCGAGGCAGAAGAATCCCGATGGAGGTTGCACCTTGACCGTTCGCTGCCGTAACGCGGGGTTATGGTTTTGACAAGGCAAGCCCGGCCACACCCCCCGGCCGTCCGCGCCGGCTTCACGCCCGCCGATCCGAGGAGGTGCCCATGATGACGGGTCTCCTCGACAGGCTGCGCGCCTGGGGCGGGTCGAGCCCGCGCGAGCGGGTGATCGAGACGCTGCATGGGCGCATCAACCAGGCGGCCCGGGATCCGGATCTCTACCTTCACCTCGGCGTGCCCGACACGTTGGAGGGGCGGTTCGAGTGCCTGATCCTGCACGTCATCCTGGTGCTGCGGCGCTTGAACCGCCTGCCCGAACCGGCCGCCGACGTGGCTCAGGACCTCGTGAATTCGGTGTTCTTGCAACTCGACTCGTCCCTGCGTGAATCCGGCATCGGCGATTTCGGCGTCCCGAAGCGCATGAAGAAGCTCGGATCCGCCTTCTACGGGCGGGCCGAGGGCTACGATGTCGCGCTCGACACCGGGGACACGGCGGCGCTGACGGCCGCGCTCGCACGCAATGTCCTGGGGGTCGACGCGCCGGAGGTGGCGGCCGGCCTCGCCCGCTACGTCCTCGCCAGCGACGCCGCCCTTTCCCAAGCCGACCTCGACGGGCTGATCGGCACCGGCCCCGCTTTCCCGCCGCCGCAATCCTTCGCCGCTCCCCAGGCCGAACCGGACGGCGCCACGACACGGATCGTCCCATGACCCGCCAAAATACGACCCGCCACGAAGGGTCCGGACCGCTCTCGCGGATCGTCAGCGTCGATCGCCTGCGCCGCAGCGATGGGCGGCTCGTCGTCACGGCGAGCCCGGAGGAATGCGCGGCCCTGGCCGCCGACTTCAAGATTCCGACCATCCGGGACCTCCTCGGCACGTTCGAGACGAGCGGTCCGCCCTCGGCCTTCCGGGTACGCGGAACGGTGACGGCGCAGGTGACGCAGGTCTGCACGGTGTCCCTGGAGGCCTTCGAAGGGCCGGTCTCCGAGCCGGTGGATCTGCTGTTCACCGACACCGACCGGCTCGCCGGGACCGACGCGGAGGATGCCGACGTCCCCGACCCGATCGTGGGAGGCAAGATCGATTTCGGCACCGTCACGGCCGAGTTCCTCGCGCTCGGGCTCGACCCCTATCCGCGCAAGCCCGGGGTGGCCTTCGAGCCCCATATCGAGGATCTGGAGGAGCCGCCGCTGGCGGCCCTGCGCGGGCTCAAGCCGGCCAACGACTGAGACCCGCGACCGCCAGATCGGAACGGCTTTCGGCAAACCGCTCAGATTTCGTTTGCCCGGCGGGCTTCAATCGCTATTTTCCGCCCCGCCGAGCAGGGGGCTGGTCGTTCGCCACCATCCCCGCTCACCGTGATGCCTCCCGCCGGGGGGCCGTTCTTTTCCGCGATCAGAGGCCACCGGCCACCCACCATGTCCCAGAGAGTGTGCATCTCGCTCGACGCCATGGGCGGCGACCACGGACCCACGACCGTGGTGCCCGGCGCCGCCATCGCCCGCGAGCGCCATCCCGAGATGACGTTCCTGATGTTCGGGGACGAGGCAATCCTCACGCCACTGGTGGCCGCCGAGCCGCGCCTGAAGGGCGCCGTCGAGATCCGTCACACCACGATGGCGATCTCCATGGACGAAAAGCCGAGTCAGGCCGTTCGCTCGGGGCGCGGCAAATCCTCGATGTGGCGCGCGATCCAGGCGGTGAAGGACGGTGAGGCCGATGCCGCCGTCTCGGCCGGCAACACCGGCGCCCTGATGGCGATGTCGAAGATCTGCCTGAAGACCCTTGCGGGCATCGAGCGCCCGGCCATCGCCTGCCTCTGGCCGACGGTGCGCGGCGAGAGCGTGGTCCTCGACGTCGGTGCCACCATCGGAACCGATGCCGAACACCTCGTCGAGATGGCGGTGATGGGCTCGGCCATGGCCCGGATCGTGTTCGACCTCGACCGGCCGACCGTCGGCCTTCTCAACGTCGGCACCGAAGAGATGAAGGGCAACGAGGCCGTCAAGGAAGCGGCCCGCTACCTGCGCGAGACCGACCTGCCGAACCTCGCCTATCACGGCTTCGTCGAGGGTAACGATCTCGGCAAGGGCACGGTCGACGTCGTCGTCACCGAGGGCTTCACCGGCAATATCGCCCTGAAGACCGCCGAGGGAACGGCGAAGCAGATCGGCAGCTACCTGCGGGCCGCCATGAGCCGGACCCTCTCGGCCAAGATCGGCTACTTCTTCGCCCGCCAAGCTTTCAAGGCCCTGCGGGACAAGATGAACCCGAGCCGGGCCAATGGCGGCGTGTTCCTCGGTCTCGAGGGCATCGTCATCAAGAGTCACGGCTCCGAGGACGCGCACGGCTTCGCGGCGGCGGTCGACCTGGCCCATGACATGGCCCGGCACGACCTCATGCGCACCATCCGCGACATGCTCGACCTGACGCCGGCCCCGGCCGCGCCATGAGCCGGCCCGTGAACAGAAGGACGGCCCCATGACGGTCATGAGCGGGCAGGCCATCGCCGAAAAGGTGGCCCCCGGACGCATCCTGCGCTCCGTCGTGGTCGGCTGCGGATCCGCCCTGCCGGCCCGATGCGTCACCAACGACGAGCTCAGCCGCACCGTCGACACCTCCGACGACTGGATCGTGCAGCGCACCGGCATCCGCCAGCGCTACCTGGCGGACGCCACCGAAACCACCTCGGTCCTGGGGGCGCGCGCCGCCCGGGCGGCGCTCGACGAGGCCGGCCTCGCCGCGGACGACATAGACCTCATCATCTGCGCCACCTCGACGCCCGACCACACCTTCCCGTCCACCGCCACCGAGATCCAGGCGGCGCTCGGCCTGCGGGGCGGCTTCGCCTTCGACGTCCAGGCCGTCTGCGCCGGCTTCGTCTACGCCGTAACCACTGCGGACAAGTTCCTGAGCACCGGGAGCGCCAAGCGCGCCCTGGTCATCGGGGCCGAGACCTTCTCGCGGATCCTCGACTGGGAGGATCGCACGACCTGCGTGCTGTTCGGCGACGGCGCCGGCGCCGTCGTGCTGGAGGCCCAGGACGGGGAGGGCTCCAGCGCCGATCGCGGCGTGCTCACGGCGAGCCTGCGCTCGGACGGACGGCACCGCGAAAAACTCTACGTCGATGGTGGCCCGGGCTCCACCGGCACCACCGGCCACCTGCGGATGACCGGCAAGGAGGTCTTCCGCTTCGCCGTCGGCTCCGTGACCGACGTCATCGACGACGCCTTCCGGGCGTCCGGGACCACGGCCGAGGATCTGGACTGGTTCGTCCCGCATCAGGCCAACCGACGGATCATCGAAGCATCGGCCGACAAACTGGGCATCGCCCGCGAGAAGGTGGTCCTCACCGTCGACCGGCACGGCAACACCTCGGCGGCCTCGATCCCGCTGGCCCTCGACGTCGCCCGCAAGGACGGCCGGATCAAGCCCGGGGACCTCGTGATGATCGAAGCGATCGGCGGCGGATTCACCTGGGGCGCGGCCCTCATTCGCTGGTAGGCAGGACCCGTTTCCGAAACGGAGCCTCGCGCGCTGTTGACCCCGGGGTGAACGCCGATTAGCGTGCGCAATCATAGAGATACTAAGAAAACTCGAATCGCCTTGGGGAATATCGCATGACAGGAAAGACGGTCACACGCGCCGATTTGAGCGAGGCCGTCTACCAGCAGGTCGGGCTCTCGCGGACCGAGTCCTCCGCCCTGGTCGAAACGGTTCTGTCCGAGATCTGCACCTGCCTCGCCAGCGGAGAGACGGTGAAGCTGTCCTCGTTCGGATCCTTCGTCGTGCGCAGCAAGGGTCGCCGGGTCGGGCGTAATCCGAAGACCGGGGTCGAGGTAGCGATCGAGCCACGTCAAGTGATGGTGTTCAAGCCCTCGAACGTGCTGAAGGCCCGGATCAACGGCCTGAACGGCGCGGCCGAGCACGACGACGAGTAGGTCTTCCATGTCCCTCGCCGCGCGGATCGAAGAACCGAAAGCCGACCCTCGCGACGGGGAGGAGCCCGTGCGCGAGGCCCCCGAGAAGAGCGCGGGCGCCTTCCGCACCATCAAGGAAGCCGCTGACGAACTCGACGTGCCTCAGCACGTCCTGCGCTTCTGGGAAACGCGCTTCGCGCAGATCCGCCCGGTGAAGCGGGCCGGCGGCCGGCGCTACTACCGGCCCGACGACCTCGACCTCCTGAAAGGCATCAAGCGCCTGCTGCATGGGCAGGGCTACACCATCAAGGGCGCCCAGCGGGTGCTGCGGGAGCGCGGCCTGCGCTTCGTCCAGTCGGTGGGCCGCGGTGAGGCCGTGGCGGCCGCGCCCTCGCTTCAGGATGCCGAGCACGAGGCTCTGCCGGCCGACCTCGCCTCCGGCGACGGCCTCACCGCTGAGCAGCGGACGGTTCTGGTGGACGCCCTCGCAGACCTGAGGGCCTGCCGCACCGCCCTGGCAGGCCTGCGCCTGCCGCCCGAACCCATCGGCGACGCCTGAGGGCAGGGCGGTGACCGAGAGGCGGGCAGTTGCCCACTCGACGGCCGCGCCAGCGATCCCCACATCCGCAGCACCCGGACCGAATCCACCGCGTCCCGCGCGGATCGCCCGGCGTGATCGGAGTTCGTCCCGCATGCTGCTCGCCCGTTCCCTCACCTTCCTGGTCGCCGGCACCCTCCTGGCCGGGCCGGCCCTGGCGCAGACCACGGTCACCCGCAGCGAGACCGCCGCCAGCGGCAAGAGCGTGCGCCTCGCCATCGTGCCGAACCTGAAGAAGGACTGCTCCACCGGCCCGATGCCTGAGATCCGGGTCAGCGGTGCGCCGAAGAACGGCTCGCTCATCACCAAGGTCGGCAAGATCAAGACCCCGGCGAAGTACCGCTGCCCGAGCAAGGAGGCCGCCGTGCAGGCGGTGTTCTACCAGAGCAAGGACGGCTTCACCGGCAGCGACGAGGTGACGGTGGACGTCAAGGATTCCGACGGGAACGTGCAGACTCAGAACATCAAGATCACCGTGAATGCCGCCAAATCCGACGCGGCCAAGCCGGACGCGGCGAAGAAGGAGTCCACCGACTTGTGAGCCTTCCCGGGGCCGCAGCGGAAGACCGTCCGCGGCCCCGGCACCGAACCCGAGTGACAGGCCCGCCCATCGCACTGTGGCACGCATCACACGCCCAAATTTCGTGGTGACCGCGCTGCGACAAAACTGGGCCTGTCAGTTGCATCCAAGGCGAGACAGGATGAAGCTGTCGCTGTCGTGAGGGGATCGGAAAGCCTATGCCGTCGACGAACGACCTGTTCCAGAGCTTCGCCCGTGGCTACGAGGCGCGTCGCGATACGGAGATGAGCCTCTCCGAGTATCTCGAAGCGTGCCGCGACGAGCCGTTGATGTACGCCTCCGCCGCCGAGCGCATCCTCGAGGCGATCGGAAAGCCGGAATTCGTGGATACGGCGAAGGATCCGCGTCTCGGGCGCGTGTTCATGAACCGGACGATCCGGGTCTACCCCGCCTTCGCCGAATTCTACGGAATGGAAGAGACGATCGAGCGCATCGTCTCGTTCTTCCGCCACGCGGCGCAGGGGTTGGAAGAGCGCAAGCAGATCCTCTACCTGCTCGGGCCGGTCGGGGGCGGCAAGTCCTCCCTGGCCGAGCGTCTCAAGGCGCTGATGGAGACCCATCCCATCTACGTGCTGAAGGCCGGCAACGAGGTCTCCCCGGTCTTCGAGAGTCCCCTCGGCCTGTTCGACCCCGAGACGATGGGGGCCGAGATCCAGGAGCGCTACGGCATCCCGAGGCGCCGCCTCACCGGTCTCATGAGCCCCTGGGCCCTGAAGCGCCTCGACGAGTTCAACGGCGACATCTCGAAGTTCAAGGTCATCAAGGTCAGGCCCTCGCGCCTGCGCCAGATCGCGATCGCCAAGACCGAGCCCGGCGACGAGAACAACCAGGACATTTCCAGCCTCGTCGGCAAGGTCGATATCCGGCGCTTGGAGACGCTCTCGCAGGCCGATCCCGACGCCTACTCCTACTCCGGTGGCCTCAACCGGGCGAACCAGGGCGTCCTCGAGTTCGTCGAGATGTTCAAGGCGCCGATCAAGATGCTGCACCCCCTGCTCACCGCGACGCAGGAGGGCAACTATGTCGGCACCGAGAACATCGGTGCGATCCCGTTCACCGGCGTGATCCTGGCCCACTCGAACGAGTCCGAGTGGCAGACCTTCAAGACCAACAAGAACAACGAAGCCTTCATCGACCGCATCTACGTCATCAAGGTGCCCTACTGCCTGCGAGTGACCGAAGAGCAGCGCATCTACGAGAAGCTGGTCTCGGGCTCCGAACTCTCCGCCGCCGCCTGCGCGCCGGGGACCCTGGAGATGCTGGCCCGCTTCTCGGTGCTCTCGCGTCTGCGCGAGCACGCCAATTCGAACGCCTTCTCGAAGATGCGGGTCTACGACGGCGAGTCCCTGCGCGAGGTCGATCCCCGCGCCCGCTCCATGCAGGAATACAAGGACGCCGCCGGTGTCGACGAGGGCATGGACGGCATCTCGACCCGCTTCGCCTTCAAGGTGATGGCGGCGACCTTCAACCACGACACGACCGAAGTCTCGGCCGATCCGGTCCACCTCATGTATGTGCTGGAGCAGGCCCTGCGGCGCGAGCAGCTGCCGCCCGAAACCGAGAAGCGCTACCTGGAGTTCATCAAGACGGAGTTGGCGCCGCGCTACGCGGAGTTCATCGGTCACGAGATCCAGAAGGCCTACCTCGAATCCTACCACGACTACGGCCAGAACCTGTTCGACCGTTACATCGACTACGCCGATGCGTGGATCGAGGACCAGGACTTCAAGGATTCCGAGACCGGGCAGCTTCTCAACCGCGAGCTCCTGAACCAGGAGCTGACCAAGATCGAGAAGCCGGCGGGCATCGCCAATCCGAAGGACTTCCGCAACGAGGTGGTGAAATTCGCCCTGCGCTCGCGGGCGCAGCATGGCGGGCGCAATCCGTCCTGGACGAGCTACGAGAAGCTGCGCGAGGTCATCGAGCGGCGCATGTTCAGCCAGGTGGAGGAGCTGTTGCCGGTGATCTCCTTCGGCTCGAAGAAGGACGGCGAGACGGAGAAGAAGCACGGCGAGTTCGTCGACCGGATGGTGGCTCGCGGCTACACGGAGCGGCAGGTCCGCCGCCTGGTCGAGTGGTACATGCGGGTGAAGCAGGCGGGCTAAGGCATCGACCAAGCCTTGTCCGCACGGTGATGGGGCGGCCGCCATGGGTGGTCGCCCCGCTCCGCCGATCCCACATTGGTCTTGAGGGCGAAGGCACACACATCGGATGCACATCGTCGACCGCCGTCTGAATCCCGGGGGCAAGAGCCTCGCCAACCGCCAACGCTTCCTGCGCCGCGTGAAGGATGTGGCCCAGCGGGCCGTGCGGGAATCCGCGCGGGAAAAGGACATCAAGGACCTGGGCAAGGACGGCCGCGTCTCGGTGCCGGCCGATGGGGTTCGCGAGCCGCGCTTCGCCCGCCAGCCGGGCACCGGCCTGCACGACCACATCCTGCCCGGCAACAAGACCTACGTGGAGGGCGACCGGATCGAGCGCCCGCCGTCGGGCGGCGGGGGCAAGGGCTCGGGGGAGGGCGGCGACGGCTCGGAGAGCAGCGAGGACGCCTTCCGCTTCGTGCTCACCCGCGAGGAGTTCCTCGAACTGTTCCTCGAGGACCTCGAACTGCCCGATCTCGCCAAGCGCCGGCTCTCGGTGGTGGAGACCGAAGGGCTTCGCCGGGCCGGCTACACGATATCGGGCTCGCCGGCGAACCTCGCCCTGACCCGCACCCTGCGCAACTCCATGTCGCGGCGCATCGCCCTCAAGCGCCCGAAGCCCGACGAGATCGCCGCCCTCGAAGCGCGCATCGCCGCAACGCCGTCGAGCGACCCCGACCTGCCGGACCTGCTGCTGGCACTCTCGGGCTTGCGCGAGCGCACCAAGCGCATCCCCTACGTCGACCCCCTCGACCTGCGCTACCGCCGGTTCGAGACCTACCCGCGACCGGTGGCACAGGCGGTGATGTTCTGCCTCATGGATGTCTCGGGCTCGATGACCGAGCACATGAAGGATCTCGCCAAGCGCTTCTACATCCTGCTGCACATCTTCCTGACGCGGCGCTACCGGCACGTGGAAATCGTCTTCATCCGTCACACCGACAAGGCGACGGAGGTGGACGAGGAGACGTTCTTCGGCTCGCGCGAGACCGGCGGCACCCTGGTCTCCTCGGCTCTCGTCGAGATGAAGCGCGTGATCGCCGAGCGCTACGACCCCAACGACTGGAACATCTACGCCGCGCAGGCCTCCGACGGCGACAACGTCTCCAGCGATGGGCCGACCTCGACGGAGTTGCTGCGCGCCCACATCCTGCCGGCCTGCCAGCACTTCGCCTATCTGGAGGTCGGCGACGAGAACGGCCCCCGGGCCGGCTTCGTCGAGCACCGCACCACCCTGTGGCGGACCTACGAGGGCTTGGCCAAGACCGGCGCGCCCATCGCCATGCGCAAGGTCAACCATCGCCGCGACATCTATCCGGTCTTCCGCGAGTTGTTCGGGCGCAAGGACGCCCGGGCGGAAGCCGAGGCCTGAAGCCGGCGCGTCGGGTCACCGGCCGCGCGGGACACGGACCCTTCGAAGTTGGACCTTTCGAGGAAGGCGTAAACCGTATGGTCGGCAGCATCATCCGCCCCACGCCCCAGCCGATCTCCGGCGGTCAGGAGCCGCTCTTCACCGGGAACGATTGGGACTTCGACACGATCCGGCGCATCCACGACGCCTGCGAGGTCGAGGCGCGGGCGCTCGGCCTGTCGTGGTACCCCAATCAGATCGAGATCATCACCGCCGAGCAGATGCTCGACGCCTACGCGTCGATCGGCATGCCGCTGTTCTACAAGCACTGGTCCTTCGGCAAGCACTTCGCCCAGCACGAGGCCGGCTACCGGCGCGGCATGATGGGGCTCGCCTACGAGATCGTCATCAACTCGGACCCGTGCATCTCCTACATCATGGAGGAGAACACGGCGACGATGCAGACGCTGGTCATCGCCCACGCGGCCTTCGGCCATAACCACTTCTTCAAGAACAACTACCTCTTCAAGCAGTGGACCGATGCCGAGGGCATCCTCGACTACCTCGATTTCGCCAAGGGATTCATCTCACGCTGCGAGGAGCGCCACGGCCACGCCGCCGTCGAGGCGGTGCTCGATGCCGCCCACGCCCTGATGAGCCAGGGCGTGCACCGCTATCCACGCAAGAAACGGCCGGATCTGGCCTCCGAGCAGCGCCGTGAGCGCGAGCGGGCCGAGCACGGCGAGCAGATCTACAACGACCTCTGGCGCACGCTGCCGCAGAAAGTGGCCGGCGCCCGCCCCGATCTCGCTGCGGAGCGTCGCAAGGCGCTCCTCGAACTGCCGCAGGAAAACATCCTGTATTTCCTGGAGAAGGCGGCCCCCCGCCTGCGGCCCTGGCAGCGCGAGATCCTGCGCATCGTCCGCCTCGTGGCGCAGTACTTCTACCCGCAGCGCCAGACGAAGGTGATGAACGAGGGCTGCGCCACCTACTGCCACTACCGGATCATGAACGCCCTGTCCGAGAAGGGCCAGATCGGCGAGGCGGCCTATCTCGAGTTCCTGCAATCGCACACCAACGTCGTGCGCCAGCCGAACTACAACGAGCGCGGCTATAACGGCCACAATCCCTACGCCATCGGCTTTGCCATGATGCAGGACATCGCCCGCATCGTGGAGCAGCCCACGGAGGAGGACCGCGCGTGGTTTCCCGAGATCGCCGGCACCGGCGACGCCATGGCGACCCTGCGCGACGTCTGGGCGAACTATCGCGATGAGAGCTTCATCGCGCAGTTCCTGTCGCCCAAGCTCATGCGCGACATGCGCCTGTTCCACGTCGTCGACGACCCCGACGAGTCGGAGCTCTACGTCGAGGCGATCCACGACGAGCGCGGCTATCGCAAGATGCGGCGCTCCTTCGCGCGGCAATACGATGTGGCCTGGCTCGACCCAGACATCGAGGTGGTGGACGTCGATCTCGAAGGGGATCGGCGCCTCATCGTGCATCACCGTGCGCTCAATCGCATCACCCTACAGAAGGACGATACCAAGCGGGTGCTTCAGCACCTCGCCGATCTCTGGGGCTACGATGCGGTTCTCCGGGAGATCGACCCCGCCAACGACGCGGTCCTGGCCGAGCACCACGCCAGCGCGCGGCCGATCTTCTTCTGAGAGGGTGGGCGCGGCATATCGGTCCGCGCCGCGGCGCAACGCCCGTGAGGATTGGCGGCCGTCCCGGACCGCGCTAGCCTGCGACGATGATGAACGACGACCTGCGCGAATCGCGCGCTGCCCTGATCCTGCTCGCCGCAGCGGTCGGCTCCGTCCTGATCTTCGGAGCCATCACGATCCTGATCCAGCTCTGAGGCGCCGGGGGTCGCGTCTCAGTGGGTCCAGGGCGCGGTGCGGTTGAACTTGAAATTGTCCGAGTAGGACAGGCCTTTGCGCAGAATCGGCTTCTGCGGCTCCTCGACCCGGTAGGACAGCCCGGCGCGCGTCGCGTAGGCCACGGCCTCCTCGCGGGTCTCGAACTCGAGATGGACCTGCTGCAACATGTCGGACGAGCCGGTCCAGCCCATCAGCGGATCCGTCTCGCGCGGCGCGGTCTGGTCGAATTCCAACACCCACGCCTTGGCACGCGCCGTACCGGACTGCGTCGGATCCTTCGCGGGCTGGTAGATGCGGGCGCTCGACATCGGGTCGTCCAACTCCAGGGAGCCTCGGCGGAAATGATGGTCGGGGCGATAGGATTCGAACCTACGACCCTCTGGTCCCAAACCAGATGCGCTACCAGACTGCGCTACACCCCGACACGCTTGCGCGTAGAGGGGACGTACGGTTTCGGCAGCGAAATGGCAACCGGCGCGAGGCGAGGATCGGGACAGGAAATGCCGCGGGACGCCACCATGGCGGTCGCAGGGACGGGAATCGTCCCCCACCGCGCTTGTCGGTCATGCGCCGTTGCCCTCTGCGGCTCCCAGCCGACCGGATTCCCGGCGCCAAACACGCACCGCCTCGCCACATACCGCCGCGCGACTCGCCGGCTCCCGCGTCGCTGGACAGCGCCGATCGCGCCCCGCCAGATCGGGCTTCCAAACCGAATCAACGGAGCCGGGCATGAGCGATCCAAGATACCGCGCCCTGGAGGCGCGCCTCGACGCTCTGGAAGGCGAGGTCAAACGTGCGCGGAACGACATCCAGTGGGCGATCGCCCTGATGTTCGTCGTACCGGTCGGATTGCTGATCATCCTGCGCGTCTGGTCCTGACAAGAATCGTTCGCAGAGCGGCCGACCTAGACATCGCGAACACGTCTCGAATGCGAAGCTGATTGTTAACGCGGCACTCATGATGACGGCAACCAAGGCAATCACCGCGGTCGAACCATGCTATTGAAGCTCGAACGAGGGTCGTTCAATGTTCTTGATTTTATTGGCCGCCCTGGGCGGAGGCATGATCTCGACGGCGCTGCTGCTGCCGTACGGCGTCCTGACCGCGGTCATGGGTGCGCCCCTCACCGCGAGCCTCTGCGCCGCCGCGGCGGGCGCCGTGATCATGCTGCGGCGGGGCAACGATTGGGGTGCGGACGCGGCCTTCGACGAAGCCACGGACGATCAGACGGACGCCATGGTCAAGATGCTGCGCGACATCGCCGCCAAGGGGCGTGAGATCGATGCCGATGCGAAGCGCCCGGCGCGCGATTCCAAGGCGGCCTGAGGCAGGCGCGCCGCGCGCGCAACCCTCGCTCTGGGAAGGCTCCGAGAAAATCTGCGACATCCTTCGGCGGAACGGTCGCGCTGACCCCGTGTTCCCACCGCCGAAGCACGCGTGTTTCCGGGAGGGCCAGAATGGCGGCCACGACGTCTGGGCGCCAGGACCGACGCGGCCTCGATCTCTGCTCGTTGGGATCGTGAAACGAGCGGGCTCAGAGCCTGCATCGCGCCACGATCCGGATTGGGCAACACGGGCTTGCGTGCTCATGCGTCAGGCAGGGTGGGCGTACGCCCCACGTGGCCAAGCGCAGTTCCAAGTCCAAGTCCGGGTGCCCGCTGCGCTGGGGGCGACGATCTAGACCCGCACGTCGACGATGCGGCGTTGACGACCGATCACGTCCCCCTCGGCATCCCGTGCCCGATCGACCTCGACGGAGACGGTCCGCGGCTCGGTCTCATGGCGTCGCGCCGCGTCGTTTCGGGCGCCATGCACGATCTCGGTGGCGCGGATGATGCCGACCTGCGTCAGGGGAACGGTGATCGTCATGGGCGTCGATCCTCCGAAAACGTACGAGGGGATCCGCGCCTCAGGCGAGGATGTCGAGGACCCGGCGCTCGGAATCGAGCGTGGATTTCAGGATGGCGGTGTTCATCCCGATATTGGTCTTTTCCTGCATGAGCTGGACGGCGGTGGTCGAGAGATCGACCTGGGTCGCGCTCGGCAGGCTGGTGCCGATGGTCGCGATCCCCTCAGCCGCCGTGGCGTAGCGCTGCGTCGCCGCCAGAAGCCCACCGCTGCTTGCCGATATTGCGCTGACCATCCCGTCGCTCCCTTGCTCCCGACGAGGCAACCACGGTCCCCTGAATTCCCCGTTGTGAAACTGTGCCGCATTTGAACGACCGCCCGCGGCCGTCATCCGTCCAGCTTGACCCCCGTTCCTCCGAGTCCCACCTCGGGCCCGACGCGACCGGACCGAGCCCCGGCGCGCAGCACGGAGACCGCGATGATCGATCTGCACTATTGGCCGACCCCGAACGGCCACAAGGTCACGATGTTCCTCGAAGAGGCGGGGCTCGACTACACCCTGACGCCGGTGAACATCGGCAAGGGCGACCAGTTCAAGCCAAACTTCCTGGCGATCGCCCCGAACAACCGCATGCCGGCGATCGTCGATCACGCGCCGGCCGGTGGAGGTGCCCCGGTCTCGCTGTTCGAGTCCGGCGCGATCCTGCTCTACCTCGCCGAGAAGACCGGGCGCTTCATCGCCCGGGACGTGGCCGGCCGCGCCGAGGTGCTGCAATGGCTGTTCTGGCAGATGGGTGGCCTCGGGCCCATGCTCGGCCAGAACCACCACTTCACCCAGTACGCGCCCGAGAAGGTGCCCTACGCCATCGACCGCTACGTCAAGGAGACCAACCGGCTCTACGGCGTCCTCGACCGGCGTCTCGCCGACCGGCCCTTCGTCGCCGGCGCCGACTACACGATCGCCGACATGGCCAGCTATCCCTGGATCGTGCCCTACGAGAAGCAGGGTCAGCGCCTGGAAGACTTCCCGAATCTCCAGCGCTGGTTCCATGCGATCGCCGAGCGCCCGGCGACGAAGGCCGCCTATGCGCGCGCACCGGAGATCAACCCGGATTTCGGGAAGACCCTGAGTGAAGAGGCCAAGAAAGTCATGTTCGGTCAGACCGCCGCGACGCGCGCCTGACCCGGCCCGGGCGGCGCCACGGCGAGCCCGGTTCCGCTCTTCCGGCTGGGCCGGTCGGATCGGTTGGATCGGTTGAATCAGTCCTGCCGTGCCTTCAGCGGCGCAGGGTGTCGAGGGGCACCGGGGCGGCATGCGGGCGGGTCGCCAGCATGCCGTCGATCAGCGCCAGCACCTCGGCCCGGCCGCAATTGGCGGCCGGCTCGAAGGGTGTCCAGGTCTGAGTGAAGTCGAGCTGGGCGAAGACGTCGCGGTATCGCCGCAGCTCGTTCGTGGTCAGCGGCACGCCGCGCACGAAGGCCTTGTGGGCCGAGATGGTCAGCGCGCGCCGGAAATCCTGCGGGTCGAGCTCGAACTTCAGGGCGTCACCGCAGAACAGGATCTTCCGTTCCCGATCGAACAGGACCGCGTGGCCGTCGAAGTGGCCGGCCGTACGGTGGAGTTCGAGGCCGGGGAGGGGCTCGAGGAAATCGTCGTAGGGCCAGGACACCTGCAGCGCCGCGCTCCAGATGAAGTCGGCGGCCGGCAGGCAGAGCTCCGGGTCGAAGCGGTCCTGAAGCTGCACGAGGGCGCCGTAGGCATGGGGGTGCGAAGAGGACAGCACCTGCATGCCTCCGAGGCTCGCGATGTGCTGGAGGGCCGCCTCGCTGAAGACCGGGCAGGCCTCGAAGCCCATATTCCCGGCCGGTGTCTGGACCAGGTAGGCACTGGGCCCGATGCCCGAGACGGGATCGTTCCAGAACCGCCACACGCCGGGCTCCAACTCCTCCCAATGGCAGGGAAACCGCTCCTGCGCCTCCCGCTCGGTCCAGAACTGCCATCCCTTCTGCGGCACCACGTGGCGGGCGTCGAGGCACATCGGGCAGGCCGGCGGCCGCTCGAAATGGCGCTGCCAGAACCCACAATTGTCACAGGTGTAGGCGGGCAGGTCGAGGGCGCCGGCGAAGGGCAGGTATCCGGGAGACACGAAACGTTGCTCTCGTTGGCGGCATCGGCCGCGGGTAGCCTCGGGCTGAGGCGTGCGCATATAGGCGCGAAGCGGATACCGGCCATACGGCACCGCAGCTGAACGCCACCGGAGGATCATGCCCGTCCCGAGCCTCGCCTTCGACCTGACCCGCCTCATCACCCGCCTGCGGCATCCGAGCCCGAGCGGCATCGACCGGGTCGACCTCGCCTATGCCCGACATGTCCTGGCCCAGGCAGGAGACCGCTTCGGCCTGGTCTCGACGGCGTTCGGCCCACGCATACTGGCGCGGGCGGAGGCGCTCGGCATCGTCGAGGCCGTGGCGGCCGGCTGGGTCGAGGACCGCGACGCGACGCAGGACCCGGTCTACCGTCGGCTGGCGGCGGCCCTGGGATCGACCGGCGACGGTGGTCCGCCGGCCGCCGCGCCCGGGCGCGGCGGCGCCGGGGACCGGCGGCGGATCCAGGTTCGGACGGCGGCCACGACCCTGCGCGCCCGCGGCCCCGAGATCCTGCCCCAGGGGACCGTCTACCTGCACACCTCGCACCTGCGCCTCGACAAGCCGGGCCGATTCGACTGGCTCTACGACCGCCGCGACATCCGGCCCGTCTTCTTCGTCCACGACCTCATCCCGATCGACTATCCGGAATACGGCCGGCCCGGCGAGGCGGAGCGGCACCGGGTCCGGATGGAGACCATCGCCCGCCACGCCGCACACGTGCTGGTCAATTCCCGCGACGTCGGCGAGCGCTTCGCCGGCTACTGCGTCGCGCTGGGGCGGCCGACGCCGCCCGTCACGGTGGCGCTCCTCGGGGTCGAGCCGGTGTTCCGGCGGGCGGGGGAGGGGCCGTCCTTCACGCCCGCGCGCCCGACCTTCGTCGCTTGCGGCACCATCGAGCCGCGCAAGAACCACCTGGCGCTGCTGCATCTCTGGCGCGACCTCGCCGAGCGGCACGGGCCCGACACCCCCCGACTCGTCCTGGTCGGCCGGCGCGGCTGGGAAGCGGAGAACATCATCGACATGCTCGAGCGCTGTCCCGCCATCCGCGCGCACGTCACCGAAGTCAGCGGCCTGTCGAGCCACGGCCTCGCGGCGCTGCTGCGCTCGGCCACCGCCCTGCTGATGCCCTCCTTCGCGGAGGGATACGGCCTGCCGGTGGTCGAGGCCGCGGCCTCGGGCCTGCCGGTCGTGGCCTCGGACCTCGCGGTCCACAGGGAGATCGGCGCGGAATTCGCCGCGTTCCTCGATCCCCTCGACGGCCCAGGCTGGCGCCGGGCGGTGCAGGATCTCTCGGCGCCGGGCTCCGCCCTGCGCGAGGCCCTCGCGCGCCGGACAACGGACACAGACCTGCCGAGCTGGACCGCGCATTTCGAGACCGTCGAGGACGCCCTGGCGCGCACCATTTGCCGTCCTGACGACTGACGCCTAAGAACATCCGTCATTGTCCGACCGTGCACGGGACGGTCCGAGAGAGGATAGACGGATGAAGGTTGTCGACCTGGACCGGGATGCGATCAAGGCCGGCCTCGCCGACCAGTCCATGCTGGTGATCGATGTGCGCGAGCCGCACGAATTCGAGCAAGGGCACATCCCCGGCGCGGTCACCCATCCGCTCTCGAGCTTCGACCCCGGGGCGCTCGCAACGCTGCTCGCCGAGGACGGCCGGAAACCGGTCTTCTCGTGCATGTCGGGGGTGCGCTCGGTCCACGCGCTGGCGGCCGCCCAGAACGCCGGGTTGGCGATCGAGGCGCATTACCGGGGTGGATTCAAGGATTGGGCCGGCTCCGGCGAACCCGTCGAGGTATAAGGCATGCGCAGAGCATGTGTGGCAGCGCACGACATAGGTCGCGGCGGACCTCTAGCTGGCGCATCGTAGGGAACAACCATATGCGCATGCGCTCGATCTTCAGTCTTCTTCCGGTCGTCGGACTGGTCGCTTCGGCGCTCGTCGCGCCGGTCCTCGTCTCCTCCGCCCAGGCCCAGGCCCCGGGCGGACCGCCGCCGAAGGTCACAACCGCCAAGCCGGTGGTCCGCGAGATCGTCGAGACCGACACCTATACCGGCCGCTTCGACCCCGTCGACATCGTCGACGTCCGGGCCCGCGTCACCGGATACCTGGAGAAGGTCAACTTCACGGACGGTGCCACGGTGAAGAAGGGCGACCTGCTCTTCGTCATCGACCGTCGGCCCTACAAGGCAGCCCTCGACCAGGCGCAGGCGGCCCTGGTCTCGGCGAAGGCCCGGCTCAACTTCTCGCAGACCGACCTCGACCGCGCTCAGACGCTGAGCAAGTCCGGCAACATCTCAGAGCAGGTCACCGACCAGCGTCGTCAGGCCTCGCAGACCGCGCAGGCCGATGTCGACAGCGCCGACGCGCAGCTGCGCCAGGCGCAGCTGAACTACGACTTCACCGAGGTGAAGGCCCCGATCTCGGGTCGCATCAGCCGGCGCCTGGTCACCGAGGGCAACATCGTCATCACCGACCAGACCCTGCTCACCACGATCGTGTCCCTGGATCCGATCTATTTCGGCTTCACCGTCGATGAGCGCTCGTTCCTGAAGTACCAGGGCAGCCTCGGCATCGGCATGGGCGAGACCCAGAAGGGCAAGGGCGTCCCGATCCTGATCGCGCTCACCGGCGAGGCCAAGCCGACCCGCAAGGGTACCCTCGACTTCGTGGACAACCGCGTCGACAACGCCACCGGCACGGTGCTGCTGCGCGCCACCGTCGAGAACCCCGACGGGTTCATCAAGCCCGGCCTGTTCGGAGTCGTCTCGCTGCCCGCGACCAAGCCTTATCAGGGCATTCTGCTGCCCGACGAGGCGGTCTCGGCCAACCAGGACAAGCGCATCGTCTACATCGTCGCCGACGACGGCACGGTGTCCCTGCGCGAGGTCAAGCTCGGTCCGAAGGTCGATGGCTACCGGGTCATCCGCGAAGGCCTGAAGGGCGACGAGAGCGTCGTGGTCAACGGCGTCACCCGTGTCCGTCCGGGCGCCAAGGTGGCGGCCGAAGCCTCCACCCTGCCGCCCAGCAAGACCTGACGCCCCGCGAGACCTGACGGGCGGGCCCCGAGGCGGGCGCCGCTCCCGAGACGATCATCCCCGACCGGCCACGGCCGGGGAGCGGACACCAGACCGCGGACGAAGAAACGGTGCCGCCTCGGACCCGCGCAAGCGGGCCGCATGCGGCGAGAGGTTCAAGCGATGCGTTTTGCCCACTTCTTCGTCGATCGGCCGATCTTCGCGTCGGTCACGTCGATCGTCTTCCTGATCCTCGGCTACGTCGCCTACCTGTCGCTGCCGGTGGCCCAGTACCCCGAGATCGTGCCGCCGACCGTGACCGTGCGCGCGAGCTTCCCGGGCGCCAACGCCGAGACGGTGGCGGCCACGATCGCCACACCGATCGAGCAGGAGGTCAACGGCGTCGACAACATGCTCTACATGACATCGTTGTCGACCAACGACGGCAACATGCTGCTGACGGTGACCTTCAAGGTCGGCACCAACCTCGATATCGCGAACGTTCTGGTCCAGAACCGTCTCTCGGTCGCCCAGCCGCGCCTGCCGCCGGACGTGCGCAACCTCGGCGTCACCGTCCGCAAGGCCTCGCCGGACCTGATGCTGGTGGTGCACCTGCTGTCGCCGAAGAAGACCTACGACCAGAACTATCTCGCCAACTACATCTACCTGAACATCCGCGACGAGCTCCTGCGCCTCGACGGCGTCGGCGACATCACCATCTTCGGCGGCAACGAGTACGCCGAGCGCGTCTGGCTCGATCCGAACAAGCTCGCGGCCTATGGCCTGACCACCTCCGACGTCATCACGGCCCTGTCCGAGCAGAACGTGCAGGTGGCGGCAGGCGCCCTGAACTCGCCACCGGCCGCCACGGGCCAGGCCTTCCAGCTCATCGTCCAGTCGCAGGGTCGCTTCCAGAGCCCCGAGGAATTCGCCGACGTCATCGTCAAGGCCGCGGACGGCCGCCTCGTGCGGGTGAAGGACATCGCCCGCGTCGAGATGGGCCAGAAGGACTACACCACCAACTCGTTCCTCAACGACACGCCCGCCATCGGCATCGGC
This sequence comes from Methylobacterium sp. Leaf125, assembly GCF_001423085.1. Classification (GTDB taxonomy): domain Bacteria; phylum Pseudomonadota; class Alphaproteobacteria; order Rhizobiales; family Beijerinckiaceae; genus Methylobacterium. The sequence continues at coordinate 52,285 of NZ_LMNU01000006.1, forward strand.
GCCTTCCAGCGCCCCGGCACCAACGCCCTCGACGCCGCCGCGTCGGTGCGCAAGGTGATGGACAACCTCAAGAAGAACTTCCCGCCGGATATCGAGTACCGCATCGCCTACAACCCGACGGAGTTCATCGAGGAGTCGATCCACGAGGTCTACAAGACGCTCTTCGAAGCCGTCGGCCTCGTCGTCATCGTGGTGCTGGTCTTCCTCCAGAGCTGGCGCACCGCGCTCATCCCGGTGATCGCGATCCCGGTCTCGCTGGTCGGCACCTTCGCGGCCATGTCGGCCTTCGGGTTCTCGCTGAACAACCTCACCCTGTTCGGGCTCGTGCTCGCCATCGGCATCGTGGTCGACGACGCCATCGTGGTCGTGGAGAACGTCGAGCGCAACATGGCCGAGGGCCTGTCGCCGGGCGACGCCGCGCACAAGACCATGGACGAGGTCGGCGGCGCCGTCGTCGCCATCGCCCTGGTGCTCTCGGCGGTGTTCATCCCCACCGCCTTTATCCCGGGCATCACCGGCCAGTTCTACAAGCAGTTCGCGCTGACCATCGCGGCCTCGACCATCATCTCGATGTTCAACTCGCTGACGCTCTCGCCGGCGCTCTGCAAGCTGCTCCTGAGACCCCACCACGAGCATGCCAAGCCGAAGTTCTTCCTCTTCCGCTTCGTCGCCTGGCTGGCGGATATGTTCAACAAGGGCTTCGACTGGCTCTCGAACACCTATGGGCGGATCATCTACGGCCTGACGAACTACGCGATCGGGCTGATCGCGATGATGATCGTCTACGCGGCCGTCATCGCCGCCACCCTTCACCTGGTCCAGACGACGCCCACCGGCTTCATCCCGGACCAGGACCAGGGCTACCTCATCGGCGTGGTGCAGCTGCCCTCGGGCGCCTCCCTCGACCGCACGACCGAGGTGGTGAACCGGGCGGCGGCCGCGGCCCGCAAGATCGAAGGCGTCACCAACACCGTCATCATCGCGGGCTTCGACGGTGCGACCTTCACCAACACCACCAATTCGGGCGTGATGTTCATCACGCTGGCGGGCGCCAAGGAGCGTGCCGGCCAGGGGCGGAGCGCGGCGGTGATTACCAACGAGGTGATCAAGGCCACGGCCGACATCCAGGAGGCCCGCGTCATCGTCATCCCGCCGCCGCCGGTGCGCGGTCTCGGCCAGGGCGGTGGCTTCAAGATGCAGATCGAGAGCCGGCAGAGCTCGTCCATCGGCCCGCTCCTCGGCGCGGTCGGCGAGGTCCTCGGCAAGGCCAACCAGAGCAACGACGTGCAGCGGGTGTTCACCACCTTCGGCAACGACACGCCGCAGCTCTACCTCGACATCGACCGCACGGTGGCGCGCATGCTCAACGTGCCGCTCGGCAACGTGTTCTCGACGGTGCAGACGGCCCTCGGCGGCGCCTACGTCAACGACTTCAACACCCTGGGCCGCATCTATCAGGTCCGCGTGCAGGGCGACGCCCCGTTCCGCGTCTCGAAGCAGGACATCGAGCAGCTGAAGGTCCGCTCCTCCACGGGCGCCCTGGTGCCGATGGGCACGCTGGCCACGATCCGCGAGATCACCGGCCCGCAGATCGTCCAGCGCTTTAACCTATACTACTCGGTGCCGGTCCAGGGCACGGCCAAGCCCGGCATCTCCACCGGCCAGGCCCTCGACGCCATGGAGGCCATCGCCAAGGACAACCTGCCGGACGGCTACGCCTACGACTGGACCGAGATCGCCTACCAGCAGAAGGCAGCGGGCAACACGGCGATCTACGTGTTCGCGCTGGGCGTGCTCCTCGTCTTCCTCGTGCTCGCCGCGCAGTACGAATCCTGGGCATTGCCACTGGCGATCCTGCTCGTGGTGCCCACCGGCGTGCTCGCGGCCCTGTTCGGGGTGCAGTTGCGAGGCCAGGACAACAACATCCTGACCCAGATCGGCCTGATCGTGCTGATCGGCCTGGCAGCCAAGAACGCCATCCTGATCGTGGAGTTCGCGCACCAGCTGGAGGAGACCGAGCGGAAGGGCCCCGTGGCCGCCGCCGTCGAGGCCTGCCGCCTGCGCCTACGCCCGATCCTGATGACGGCCTTCGCCTTCATCCTCGGCACGGTGCCGCTGGTGATCGCCACCGGGCCCGGCGCCGAGATGCGTCAGGCACTCGGCACCGCGGTGTGCTTCGGCATGATCGGTGCCACGGTGTTCGGCCTCTTCCTGACCCCGGTCTTCTACGTGGTGATCCGGAACTTCCTGATCTGGCTCGCCAAGAAGCGCGGCAAGGACCCGCACAACACCACGCCGGACAAGCACGACCCGCACGCGGCGCCCTCCCACGCCTGAGACTGACCCGAGCCCGGATGCGGACCCCGTATCCGGGCTTCATGTTTGGGGTTGCGCCCCGCAAACCGGAAAGCTAAAGACCCCTCACCCCGCGAGGGGCGTCGGAGCGTAGCGCAGCCCGGTTAGCGCACTAGTCTGGGGGACTAGGGGTCGGAGGTTCGAATCCTCTCGCTCCGACCATTCGAACTCATTGCCCCCCACAATGAGACCGCCCCCTACAATCAGATATCTGCCATCCTGACCGATGATGACGGGCCGGGCATGCGCCCGGATGCCGGCCTCTGCCCGGTGATCGCCTGACGCGCCCGCGCCTCGGCACACCCCACGAACACGAAATCGTCAGTCGCCCTGCGCCCCACGAGGGTAGGGTCGTCGTCACCCGTGGCGTTGCGTCCTCGGCGGATTGACTCGTGCTCAAGCTTGGCCCCCTCACTCCCCCCGGTGCCGGGCGCCCGCAGGCGTGACCGCCCACCTGTGGCAGGCCCGCCAGCGAGAGGGACATCGAGACGATCGTCGACGCGGGCGCGCGACTCCAATCTGAAATTTGCCACGAATGGCGTCACACAAACAGGACGCGACTTGGCTAAGACAGTCGCGGCCGGAGCCCTCGACCTGTCCGATCTTCGGACGGGACGGACTTTGATTTGGCGAGACCCGTATTCCTGAACACAGCCTACCGCAATCCTCAGCATCCGGATCGCCCGATCAGGTCGTCCGGGCCACCTGCACGCCTCCACCCTGACTACCAGCGGCCAACTCGAAAGCACTTCTGCGGCACATGACCGGGACAAAGCGCACGATCGCGACCATTCTCGCGCCCCTCGGATTGCTGATCTGCATGGTGGTCGCCGTTAGTCTCTGGCCCGCACCGGTCATCAGCGTCGTTACGGGGCTGAGCGCGGCGATTCGTGAGCGCCTCGGGACGAGCGAGGCCGAGACCGCCGCGGGCGGCGATCCCCGCGCGGGCGGGCCGGCCCGGCTCTTCCGGCCGAGCCCGGCCCAGCGCGCAGCCCTGAACATCGTTCCGATCACCGCGGTCAGCTTCCGGCCGGAAGGGACGGCCGAGGGCCGCATCGCCCTTAACGAGGACGACAACGTGCCGGTGACCTCGCCCTATGCCGGCCGGGTGACCAAGGTGCTGGTCCGTGCCGGCGACGAGGTGAAGGCCGGCGACGTGCTCCTCACCCTCGAGGCCACGGACATGGTCCAGGCCCAGAACGACTACCAGACCGCCCTCAACACCCTCGCCAAGGCGACCGCGCTGCTGAAGCTCGACCAGACCATCGCGACGCGCCAGCAGGAGCTGTTCCAGGCCAAGGCCGTGGCGCTCAAGGACTACCAGTCGGCCCAGAACGACGTCATCGGGGCGCAGAGCGACCTGAAGACCGCCGAGGCGGGCCTGGAGGCGGTCAAGAACCGCCTGCGCCTTCTCGGAAAGACCGACGCGGAAATCGCGGCCTTCGAGAAGAAGGGCACCCTCAGCCCCGAGACCCAGATCCGGGCACCCATCGCCGGCACCATCGTCCAGCGCAAGGTCGGCCTGGGTCAGTACCTCTCCACCGCCAGCGACCCGGTCTTCGTCATCGGCGACCTCTCCACGGTCTGGCTGGTCGCCAACGTGCGCGAGAGCGAGATCCCGCGCATTCGGATCGGCCAGGAGGTCGAGGCGACGGTGGCGGGCTTCGGGGATCGCATCTTCAAGGCGCGGGTCGACTACCTGTCCGCGAGCCTCGACCCGGCGACGCGGCGCCTGGCGGTGCGCAGCGAGGTGGAGAACCCGGACCAGGTCCTGAAGCCCGAGATGTTCGCCACCTTCACGATCTTCACCGGGCCGGGGCAGACGGCGCCCGCCGTGCCCGCCGCCGCCATCGTGTACGAGGGCGCGCGGGCGCATGTCTGGATCGCGCGGCCCGATGGGGCCATCGAGGCCCGCGACGTCACCCTGGGCCTGGCCGCCCGTGGGATGGTGCAGGTCACCGCCGGGATCGCGGCGGGGGAAGCGATCGTCACGCGCGGCGCGGTGTTCATGGATCGGGCGACGAGCGGTGACAAGGCGTCCTGACCCGTCGGGCCTGGGGCCCCTTTCTCGTCCTCGGGCCTCGGCCGGAAGCACTCTGCCATGAACAGCCTGATCGTCTTCGCCCTGCGCCAGCGCGTGCTGGTCTGCCTGCTGTTCCTGGTGATGCTGGCGCTCGGCTATGCCAGCTACACCCAGCTCAACATCGAGGCCTATCCCGATCCGGTGCCGCCGCTGGTCGACGTCATCACGCAGAATCCCGGGCAATCGGCCGACGAAATCGAGCGCTACATCACGATTCCCCTGGAGGTGCAGCTCGCCGGCATCCCCAACGCGACCGTGGTGCGCACCATCTCGCTGTTCGGCCTCTCCGACGTGAAGGTGCAGTTCAGCTACGCCTTCACCTACCAGGAGGCCCTGCAGCGGGTGCTCAACCGCCTGTCGCAGCTGCCGCCCCTGCCCAACGGCGCCCAGCCGCAGATCTCGCCCACCAGCCCGGTCGGCGAGATCATGCGCTACAAGGTGACGGGGCCGCCGGGCTACTCCTCCACCGACCTGAAGACCCTGCAGGACTGGGTGCTGCAGCGCCGGTTCAAGGCGATTCCCGGTGTGGTCGACGTGACCGCCTTCGGCGGCCGGACCAAGGAATACGAGATCGCCGTCGACCTGAACCGCCTCCAGGCCCAGGGCATGACCCTGGTCCAGCTCGTCACCGCGCTCAACAATTCGAGCATCAACGTCGGCGGCCAGACCCTGAACGTGGGCGAGCAATCGGCGGTGGTGCGCGGCATCGGCCTCATCCGCGACATGGACGACATCCGCGACACGATGCTGACCCAGGTCAACGGCGTGCCGGTGCTGGTGCGCGATATCGCCGAGGTGCGCGTCTCGCACGCGCCCCGCCTCGGCATCGTCGGCCATGACGGCGACAACGACATCGTCGAGGGCATCGTGCTGATGAGCCGCGACGGCGAGAGCCTGCCGACCCTGCGCCTCGTCAATGCCGAGATCGACAAGATCAACACCAGCGGCATCCTGCCCCCGGACGTGCGGGTGGAGCGCATCTACGACCGCAGCGGGCTCATCCACACCACCACCCACACGGTGATGCACAACCTCGTCTTCGGCGTGACGCTGGTCTTCGTGGTGCAGTGGCTGTTCCTGGGGAGCCTGCGCAGCGCGATCATCGTGGCGGCGACGATCCCCTTCGCGCTGGGCTTCGCCATCCTGATCCTGGTCCTGCGCGGCGACTCGGCGAACCTCCTCTCCCTCGGCGCCATCGATTTCGGCCTCATCGTCGACGCCACCGTGATCATGGTCGAGAACGTGTTCCGGCACCTCGCCGAACCGGAACACGGCGCGGGACAGGCGCCACCGGGGGGCCTCGCCGGCCGCCTCGGCACGATCGCCATCGCGGGTGCGGAGGTGAACCGGGCGATCTTCTTCTCGGCCACGATCATCATCGTGGGCTTCCTGCCGCTCTTCACCCTGACGGGCGTCGAGGGACACATCTTCGGCCCGATGGCCAAGACCTACGCCTACGCGCTGCTCGGCGGCCTCATCGCCACCTTCACGGTCTCGCCCGCCCTCTCGGCCCTGATCCTGCCCAAGCACGTGGAGGAGCGCGACACCCTGGTGGTGCGGCTCCTGCGCTTCGGCCACGTGCTGATCCTGCGCTTCGGCCTGCGCAACAAGGTGCTGTCGCTCCTCGTGGTCGCCGCGGTGCTCGGGGTCTCGGGCATCGCCGCCCGCACCCTCGGCCTCGAATTCCTGCCCAAGCTGGAGGAGGGAAACCTCTACATTCGCGGCACCATGCCGGCCTCGATCTCCCTGGAGGCCGGCAACGCCTACGTGGAGCGCCTGCGCAAGATCATCGCCGAGGTGCCAGAGGTGGTCACGGTGCTCTCGCACCAGGGCCGCCCGGACGACGGGACCGATGCCACCGGCTTCTTCAACGTGGAGATCCTGGCGCCGCTCAAGCCCTTCGACACCTGGCGCAAGGGCCTCGACAAGGAGGGGCTGGTCCGCGACCTCTCGGCCAAGCTCGACGAGGCCTTCCCGGGCATCGAGTTCAACTTCTCCCAGTACATCGAGGACAACGTCCAGGAGGCCGCCTCCGGCGTGAAGGGCGAGAACTCGGTCAAGATCTACGGGAACGACCTCAACGACCTGACCAAAACCGCGGAAGCGATCAAGGCCACCCTGGCGAAGGTGCCGGGCATCGCCGACCTCGCGGTCTTCGCCTCCCTCGGCCAGCCCACGGTGCGGATCGACATCGACCGGCGCAAGGCCGCCCGCTACGGCCTGTCGCCGGGCGACGTGAACACCACCGTCCAGGCGGCGATCGGCGGCCAGACGGCGGGCGACCTCTACGAGTACGGCTCGGACCGGCACTTCCCCATGCGGGTGCGCCTCGCGCCACAGTACCGCCGCAGCCTGGAGACCATCCGCAACATCACCGTCGGGGCGGCCAACCCCGCCGGCGGCGTGATCCAGGTGCCGCTCTCGGAGATCGCCACCGTGGAACTGGTCTCCGGCGCGGCCTTCATCTACCGCGAGAACCAGGAGCGCTACATCCCGGTCAAGTTCTCGGTGCGCGGGCGCGACCTCGGCGGCGCGGTGCTCGAGGCACAGGGCCGCATCGCCGAGGAGGTGACCCTGCCGCCCGGGTTCCACCTCGAATGGGTGGGGCAATTCACCAACCTGCAGGATGCCGTGCAGCGCCTGACCATCGTGGTCCCGGTGACGATCGCGCTGATCGCCCTGCTGCTCTACGTCAATTTCAGCTCCGTCACCGACATGGTGCTGACGCTGAGCGTGATCCCGATGGCGATGATCGGCGGCATCTTCGCGCTGTTCCTGACGATCACGCCGTTCTCGATCTCGGCGGCGATCGGGTTCATCGCCCTGTTCGGCATCTCGACCATGGAGGGCGTGATCCTGCTCTCCTACTACAATCAGCTCATCGACGAGGGCTGGGCCCGGACCGAGGCGGTGTGGCACGCCGCCAACGTGCGGATGCGCCCGGTGATGATGACCTGCGTCGCCGCCTGCGTCGGCCTGTTGCCGGCCGCGATCTCCACCGGCATCGGCTCGCAGGTGCAGAAGCCCCTCGCCCTGGTGGTGGTGGGCGGCATCCTGCTCGCGCCGAACCTGATCCTCGTGGTGGTCCCGATCCTGATCGCCCTGTTCTCCCGGCGGGTCCCGGCCGCGATCCCGTCGCAAGCGGCCGCCCGGGCGGCGGCCCAGGCGGAGCACGCATGATGGACCGGTCACAGCTCCGCGCGCACGCCGCCGGCCGCGTTGACTTCGATCCCGGCCCGGCGCCTCTACGGCCCGGGACGGCGACAGGATTCCTTGGCACCATGGCGGCATCCTCCCCGATCGCGGCGCCAGCCGGCCGGAGCCAAGCGCGCGCCCTCCGCGCGAGCCTGCTCGCCCTGGCGGTCACCGGCCTCGGCGGCTGCGTCGTCGGCCCGGACTACGTGCCGCCGACCGATCCGCCGGCCATCCGCTACACCCGCGAGCCCCTGCGCAATCCGACCGCCACCGACACCATCCGCACCGCCCATGGCGGCTCGGCCGACCAGACCTTCGTCTCCGGGGCCGACGTGCCGGGTCAGTGGTGGACCCTGTTCCGCTCCCCGGCCCTCGACCGCCTGGTGGCGGAGGCGCTCGCCAACAACCCGAACCTCGACGCTGCGCAGGCCTCCCTGCGGATCGCGCAGGAGAACGTCGAGGCGCAGAGGGGCACGCTGTTCCCGGTGGTGAGCGCCAACGGCCTCGGCTCGCGCCAGAAGGCGCCCGGCGGTGCCCTGCAGGGGCCGCTCAACGACACCCGGCAGCTGTTCTACAGCCTCTACACGCCGCAGGTGACGGTCTCGTTCACGCCCGACGTGTTCGGCGGCAACCGGCGCCAGATCGAGTCCCTCGAGGCCCAGGCCGAGAACCAGCGCTTCCAGCTCGAGGCGACCTACCTGACGCTGACGACGAACGTCGTCCTGGCGGCGATCCAGGAGGCGTCGCTGCGCGCCCAGATCGACGCCACCCGCAAGGTGATCCAGGCCCAGACCGAGGTCCTCAACCTCTACAACAAGCAGCTCGCCCTCGGGCAGATCGCCGGGGCCGACGTGGTGGTGCAGCAGGCCGCCCTCTCGGTCTCGATGCAGCTGCTGCCGCCCCTGGAGAAGCAGCTCGCCCAGCAGCGCAACCTGCTGACCGCCCTGGTCGGGCGCCTGCCGAGCGAGGAGATCGCGCCCACCTTCACCCTGGCCTCCCTGCGCCTGCCCACCAACCTGCCGGTGAGCCTGCCCTCGCGCCTTGTGCAGCAGCGCCCGGACGTGAAGGCGGCGGAGGCCAGCGTCCAGCAGGCCAGCGCGGCGGTGGGGGTCGCGGTGGCCAATCGCCTGCCGCAGTTCAACATCACCGCCAATGGCGGTGCCAGCGCGGTGCGGATCGCGCAGCTCGCGACCTCGGCCGCCTCGTTCTACGGCATCGTCGGCACCGTGGCGCAGCCGATCTTCGACGCCGGGACCCTGTTCCGGCGCCAGCGCGCCGCGGAGGAGACGCTCAACGAGGCCCAGGCGCAGTACCGGGCCGTGGTGATCGGCGCCTTCCAGAACGTCGCCGACACCCTGCGGGCGCTCCAGTCCGACGCCAGGGCGGTGGCGGCGGCCTCGGCCGCCGAGCGGGCCACGAACGAGAGTCTCGGCCTCATCCGCAAGCAATACGCGGCCGGGGCCCTGAACAGCACGCAGGTGCTGATCGCGCAGCAATCGTACCTCTCGGCCCTGGTGACCTCGGCTGGCGCGCGCGCCAACCAGTATGCCGACACCGCCGCCCTGTTCCAGGCCCTCGGCGGCGGCTGGTGGAACCGCGCCGATGTGAAGCCGGCACCGCCGAGCAGCGATCCGGCGAAGTTCCTCTAGGGACGGGGTCGGCGTGCCCCGGCGTCCAGGCGCGGCTCGCGCAAACCGTTCGTTACCAGGGGGTTAAGCCGCGATTTGTTGGCCTGGGCCGACGAGATGCGCTATAGCTTTGGGCAGAACACCGCACGGTCCGGCTCAGCCGCCGGAGACGCGCGCGACAACGCCGTGAGCGGGCGGCGCCCATCCTTGCCGCCGACGCTCCGGCCCCCGGACAGGTAGAGACCGAAGACCTTGGCAGAGAACGACATTCCGGGCGCCGGCACGCCGCCGCCCGCCTCCGACATCAAGCCCGTCTCCATCACCGACGAGATGAAGCGTTCCTACCTCGATTACGCCATGAGCGTGATCGTGAGCCGGGCGCTTCCGGACGCGCGCGACGGCCTCAAGCCGGTGCACCGGCGCATCCTCTACTCGGCCTACGAGAGCGGGCACCTGCCCGAGCGCAAATACGTCAAGTCGGCCCGCATCGTCGGCGACGTGATCGGTCTCTACCACCCGCACGGCGACCAATCGATCTACGACGCCTTGGTCCGCATGGCGCAGGACTTCTCGATGCGGCTCATGCTCATCGACGGGCAGGGCAATTTCGGCTCCGTGGACGGCGATCCGCCGGCCGCCATGCGCTACACCGAATCGCGCCTCGCCAAGCCGGCCAACGCGCTGCTCGCCGACATCGACAAGAACACCGTCGACTTCCAGCCGAACTACGACGAGTCGCGCGAGGAGCCGACCGTCCTGCCGGCGCGCTTCCCCAACCTCCTCGTCAACGGCGCCGGCGGCATCGCCGTCGGCATGGCCACCAACATCCCGCCGCACAATCTCGGCGAGCTGATCGACGCCTGCGTCGCCCTCATCGACGATCCCGGCCTGTCGATCGAGCAGCTCACCGAGTACGTGCCCGGTCCCGACTTTCCCACCGGCGGCTCGATCCTCGGCCGCGCCGGCACCCGCCAGGCCTACGCCACGGGCCGCGGCTCGATCATCATGCGGGCGAAGTCCCACACCGAGGAGCTGCGCAAGGAGCGCGAGGCGCTGATCTTCACCGAGATCCCGTATCAGGTGAACAAGGCGACGCTCATGGAGAAGATCGCCGAGCTGGTGAAGGAGAAGCGCGTCGAGGGCATCTCCGACCTGCGCGACGAATCCGACCGCGACGGCATGCGCATCGTCGTCGAGATCAAGCGCGACGCCATGGCGGACGTGGTGCTGAACCAGCTCTACCGCTTCACGCCCCTGCAATCGTCCTTCGGCTGCAACATGGTGGCGCTGAACGGCGGCCGCCCGGAGCTGATGAACCTCAAGGACCTGCTCCAGGCCTTCGTGGACTTCCGCGAGGAGGTGGTGTCCCGGCGGACCAAGTTCCTCCTCAACAAGGCCCGCGAGCGCGCCCACGTCCTGTGCGGCCTCGCCATCGCGGTGGCCAACATCGACGAGGTGATCCGCCTGATCCGGACCTCGCCCGATCCCAACACCGCCCGCGAGGCGCTGATGGACCGCGACTGGCCGGCCCACGACATCGCGCCGCTCATCGCCCTGGTGGACGATCCGCGCCACCGGGTCGCCGAGGACGGCACCTACCGTCTCTCCGAGGTGCAGGCCCGCGCCATCCTGGACCTGCGGCTCCAGCGCCTCACGGCCCTGGGTCGCGACGAGATCGGCGACGAGCTGAAGAAGCTCGCCGACGAGATCGCGGACTACCTCGACATCCTGCGCTCGCGCCTGCGCATCATGGGCATCGTCAAGGACGAGTTCGCGGAGGTCCGCGAGGCCTACGCCACCCCGCGCCGCACCGTGATCCTCGACTGGGATTCGAACGTCGAGGACGAGGACCTGATCCAGCGCGAGGACATGGTCGTCACCGTGTCCCATGCGGGCTACGTCAAGCGCGTACCGCTCTCGACCTACCGGGCCCAGCGCCGCGGCGGCAAAGGCCGCTCCGGCATGTCGACCCGCGACGAGGATTTCGTCACCCGCCTGTTCGTGGCCAACACCCACACGCCGGTGCTGTTCTTCTCGAACCAGGGCCAGGTCTACAAGGAGAAGGTCTGGCGCCTGCCGATGGCGGCGCCGAACGCCCGCGGCAAGGCCCTGGTCAACATCCTGTCGATGGATGCCGGCACCGAGCGCATCACCACCATCATGCCGCTGCCCGAGGACGAAGCCTCCTGGGAGACCCTCGACGTGATGTTCGCCACGGCGAGCGGCAGCGTGCGCCGGAACAAGCTCTCGGACTTCGTCCAGGTGAACCGCGCCGGCAAGATCGCCATGAAGCTCGATGCGGGTGACCACATCGTCCACGTGGAGATCTGCCGCGCCGACCAGAACGTGCTGCTCACCACGCAGGCCGGCCAGTGCATCCGCTTCCCCGTCGAGGACGTCCGGGTCTTCAAGGGTCGTGATTCCACCGGCGTGCGCGGCATCAGCCTGGGCAAGGACGACCGCGTCATCTCGATGACGATCCTCAACGCCTTCGACGCCTCGCCCGAGGAGCGGGCGGGCTACCTCAAGATGCGCCGCGCCGTGATCGGCGACGGGGTCGAGGGCGAGGAGACGGCGAGCCCCGAGGCGGAGGAGGGCGTGGCCGAGGCCAGCGCCATCTCCCTGGACCGCTACAACGAGATGGGCGCCGCCGAGCAGTTCGTCCTCACGCTCTCCGAGCGCGGCTTCGGCAAGCGGACCTCGTCCTACGAGTACCGGACGTCCGGCCGCGGCGGCAAAGGCATCACGGCGATGCGGGTCAATGCCCGCAACGGCAGCCTCGTGGCCTCCTTCCCGGTCCAGCCGTCCGACCAGATCATGCTGGTCACCGATGGCGGGCAGCTCATCCGCGTTCCGGTGGACGACATCCGCATCGTCGGGCGTGCCTCGCAGGGCGTGACGGTGTTCAACACGGAGAAGACCGAGAAGGTCGTGTCCGTGGAGCACATCGAGGGCGAGGACGAGAGCGAAGCCGGCGACGAGGCCGTGCAGGGCTGATCGCACCCCCTCAAGCGGACGGCCCCGGGGCCGTCCGTATCGCCGGGCGTGGAGTTAGCCCGTTTTCGTGTCGGGACCGGAGGTTCCGTTTCGGGTGGAAATGCTCTACCCCGGGCCGCGATGATCCGCACCGCCCTCTACGCCGGCTCGTTCGACCCGGTCACGAACGGACACCTCGACGTCATCCGTCAGGCGTGCCGGCTCGTGCAGACCCTCGTCATCGCCATCGGCGTGCATCCCGGCAAGGCGCCGATGTTCTCGCCCGAGGAGCGGGCGGAGCTCCTGCGCGCCACCTGTACGCCCCTGGCCGAGGCCGAGGGTACGGCGCTGACGATCGTGACCTTCGACGACCTTGCGGTGACCGCGGCGCGGCGGGTGGGGGCCAGCGTCTTCATCCGAGGCCTGCGCGACGGCACCGACCTCGATTACGAGATGCAACTCGCCGGCATGAACGGCGCCATGGCGCCCGAGGTGCAGACCGTGTTCCTGCCCGCCTCCACCGGCGTCCGGCCGATTACCGCCACCCTCGTCCGCCAGATCGCCGCCATGGGCGGCGACGTCTCGCCCTTCGTGCCGCCCCTGGTGGCGACGCGCCTCGCGCAGCGCTTCCGGGCGGCCTGAGCCCTCCTTCGCCACGACCAACGAAAGCATGCTGACCCCATGGCCTTTGGACTGAATCGCCGCATCGCCCTCCTTGCCGTCGCCGGCCTCCTCGCGACGGCACCCGCAGCCTGGGCGGTGGACGACAACACGGTGTACCTCGACACCAAGGATGGCCGCGTCACCATCGAGCTGCGCCCGGAGATCGCCCCGAAGCACGTGGCCCAGCTCAAGACCCTGATCAAGCAGGGCTTCTACAACGGCCTCAAGTTCCACCGGGTGATGGACGGCTTCATGGCCCAGACCGGCGACCCGAAGGGCAACGGCACCGGCGGCTCGAGCCTGCCGAACATCCCGGCCGAGTTCTCGCAGGCACCGTTCCGCCGCGGCACGGTCGGCATGGCCCGGTCGTCCGACCCGAACTCCGCCAATTCGCAGTTCTTCATCTGCCTCGGGGACGCGCCCTTCCTCAACGGGCAGTACACCGTGGTCGGCCTCGTCTCCTCGGGCATGGAAGCCGTGGACGCGATCAAGAAGGCGGCCCCCGGCGCGGCGGGCGGGGCGGTTCAGAACCCCGACAAGATCGTCAAGATGCAGATGGCGCAGGGAGCCAAGTAGTTTGCGGGGCGGCGCCCACCTGGGAGCTCTCGCGGCGCTCGTCGCCGTGGGGCTCCCCGCGCGGGCGGCGCCCTTCACGGGCCCGCTGACCCTACCCGAAACCCTGCGCGGCACCGTGCAGGTCCCGCTGAGCGGCCTGGCCGACGGCGCGAGCCCGGCCGATACGCTGCGGGACCTCTATCCCACCCTCGCGGCGTGCTGGGAGGTTCCCCGGGGCCTGTCCCCCTCGGCCCGGGCCGAGATCACCACCCGCTTCGCGCTTCGGCGGGACGGCAGCATCATCGGGACACCGCGCGTCACCTTCTCGGCGCAGCCTTCAGACACCCGCGCCCACCGCATCCTGTTGGATGCGACCCTGGCGGCGATCCGGCACTGCACCCCGGCCCGGATCACCCCCGCCCTCGGCGCGGCCATCGCGGGGCGCCCCATCGCGCTCCGCTTCATCTACCAAGGACCCAAGGGAAAAGGAGTCTAGACCCATGGCAGAGACCGAGACCATCATCCTGGAGACCACCAAGGGCCGCGTCGTGATCGGGCTTCGCCCCGACCTCGCCCCCAACCATGTCGAGCGCCTGAAGACGCTCGCCGCCCAGGGCTTCTACGACGGCGTCCCGTTCCACCGCGTGATCGACGGCTTCATGGCCCAGACCGGCGACCCGACCGGCACCGGCTCGGGCGGCTCCGACCTGCCCGACCTCAATGCCGAGTTCAACGCGGAGCCGCACGTGCGCGGCACCTGCTCGATGGCGCGCACCAACTTCCCGCACTCGGCCAACTCGCAGTTCTTCATCTGCTTCGGCGATGCCCGCTTCCTCGACAAGCAGTACACCGTCTGGGGCAAGGTCGTGGAAGGCATGGACGTGGTCGACACCCTGAACAAGGGCGAGCCGCCGCGCTCCCCCGACAAGATCGTCAAGGCGACCGTCGGCGCCGCCTGATCCGGCCCGCACCATCCGGGTTCAGAGGGAAGTGTCCGCGCGAAGGTGCGGACACTTCTTTCGTTTGAGGGCCCGCCACGGCTTGGCAGGCCGCCCGCCAACTGGGACATGGCGGCCCATGACCGGCACCCTTCCGCTTCGCGACATCCTCCTTGCCCTCGCGGTGGTGGCGGTCTGGGGCACGAACTTCGTCGTGATCCGGATCGGGCTCGACCACCTGCCGCCGCTGTTGTTCGCCGCCCTGCGCTTCGTGCTGGCGGCACTGCCGGGCGTGTTCCTTCTGGCCCGCCCGGCGGTCCCCTGGCGGAACCTCGCCGCCTACGGCCTGCTGATCGGGGCCGGACAGTTCGGCCTGCTCTTCATCGCCCTGCGCGGCCACATCGCCCCCGGCCTCGCCTCCCTGGTGATCCAGGTCCAGGTCTTCTTCACCATCGGCCTGTCGATGCGGCTGACGGGAGAGCGCGTGCCCGGCCATCAATGGGCAGCCCTCGGTCTCGCCGCCGCCGGCCTCGCCGTCATCGCCGCCCATACCGACGCCGCGACGACACCCTTCGGCCTCGGGCTGGTGGTCTGCGCCGCCGCGAGCTGGGCCGGCGGAAACATGGCGGCCAAGCGCAGCGGGGCGCGGGCCATGCTGCCCTACGTCGTCTGGGCGAGCCTGTTCTCGGCGCCGCCGCTGCTCGCCGCCTCGTTCCTCCTCGAAGGCTGGGAGGCCATCCGCGACGGGCTCCTGCGGGCCGACCTGACGACCTGGGGCGCGGTGGTGTGGCAGTCCGTCGGCAACACGATGTTCGGCTATGCCATCTGGGGCCGGCTGCTCGCGCGCCACCCCGCCGCCCAGGTCACCCCGATGGCCCTGCTGGTGCCGGTCTTCGGCATGGGGGCTTCGGCCTTCTGGCTCGGCGAACCGCTGCCGGCCTGGAAGCTCGGCGCCGCCGGCCTGGTCCTCGGCGGCCTCGGCTTGGGGCTCCTCTACCCGCGCTGGCGTGCCCGCGCAGCGGTCGGGAGCGCCCCGACCTGAGGCGTCAGGGGTCGTCGGTCCCGGCGAGGCGGGCCTCGGCCGCCGCCAGGTCCTCCGGCGCGTTGATGTTGGCGAAGGGGTCGGAGGGCTCCACCGGCCAGGACACCGCCACCGCACCGTGGCGCCTCAGGAAGGCGCCGACCCGGCGCTCGCCGCGCGTGACCAGGGCCTCGCGCAGGTCCGCCCGCAGGGCCACCGGCCAGAGCGCCACCGTGAAGTGCTCGCGCCCACCCGACGCCGCCATGGCGATGGTGCCCTCTCGCCCGGCCGCTTCGGCGAGACGGGCGACGAGATCGTGGGGCAGGAACGGCGCGTCGCCGGAGACGCTGGCGACGTGGCGCGTGCCCCGATGATGGGCCGCCGCGTGCTCCAGCCCCGCGAGAATGCCGGCCAGCGGGCCCGGATTGTCCGGCACGCCATCGGGCACGATCATGCCCGGGAAATCCGGGAAGCGGCCCGGATCGCCGTTGGCGTTGAGGATGACGCCGGCCCCGCACTGGGGGGCGAAGCGGGCGAGCACACGGTCGAGCAGGGTGCGGCCGCCGAGCGTCCGCAGGGGCTTGTCGCCCCCGCCCATGCGGCGCGCCAGCCCGCCGGCGAGGATCACGCCCAGCACCGGCGCCATCGGGGCTACTCGATGACGATGCGGGGCGCCGTCCGCGGCGCGGGGCCGCCGGTCAGGTTGCCCCAGAGCTTGGCGGCGATGCCGCGATAGACCTGCGCGTGCGGCCCGTCCGGGTCCACCGCCACCACGGGGCGACCCGCATCGGAGGTCTCGCGGATCGTCATGTTCAGCGGCACCTCGCCGAGGAACGGCACGTCCAGCCGCTCGGCCTCGGCCCGCGCGCCGCCATGCCCGAAGATGTGCGAAGCCGTACCGCAATGCGGGCAGATGAAGGTCGCCATGTTCTCGATGACGCCGAGGATCGGAACCGCGACCTTGCGGAACATGGTCACGCCGCGGCGCGCGTCGATGAGGGCCAGGTCCTGCGGGGTCGAGACGATGACCGCCCCGGAGAGCGGCGTGGCCTGCGCCATGGTCAGCTGCGCGTCGCCGGTGCCCGGCGGCATGTCGACCACGAGCACGTCGAGCTCGCCCCAGGCGACCTCGCGCAGCATCTGGGTGATGGCCGACTGTACCATGGGGCCGCGCCAGATCATCGCCGTCTCGGGCTCGATCAGGAAGCCGATCGACATGACCTTGATGCCGAACCCTTCCATCGGGGCCAGCAGGCGCTCCTCGATGACGCGGGGCTTGCCCGACAGCCCGAACAGCTTGGGCACCGAGGGGCCGTAGATGTCGGCATCGAGCAGGCCGACCTTGAGGCCCTGGGCCGAGAGGGCGAGCGCGAGATTGCAGGCCGTGGTGGACTTGCCGACGCCGCCCTTGCCGGAGGCGACGGCCACGATGTGGCGCACGCCCGGAAGGGCCGGGCCGGTCCGCGGCGGCGGCGGTGCGGCGGGACGGCCAGGGGAGGGCGGCTGCGGAGCCGCGGCTTGCGGGACGTTCTGGGCCGGCTGGTTCGGGCCGCGCTCGGAGGTCAGGCTGGCGAACACGCCCGAGACGCCCGGGGTCGCCAGGATCGCGCCCTCGGCCCGGCGCCGGATCGGCTCGAAGCGCTCGGCCTCGCTGGGGTCGATCAGGATCGAGAACATCACCCGGTTGGTGGGGTCCACCACCACCTGGGACAGGCGCCCGGAGGCGGGCAGGGTGGTGCCCGCGGCATCGACGGTCACGGTCGAGAGCACCTTCAGCACGTCGTCACGGGTGATCGCCAAGGTTCGGGCTCCTTGCCGCGTCCGACCGGGGGGCCGAGGCGCAGCGACAAACGGGGGTTCGCGGACGCTGCGGCCTTGGCCGGCCCACCCGCGACGAACCCATGCGACAGCACAGGCGGTGCCCGAGCGCAAGCGCTTCCCTGGGCTGCCGAGGGCGAGACCCCTCGTCGCGGCCGGGTCTCGACCGTTCGGAGACGCGGCGCCGCGTCGGACTTCGGCACCGGAGTTTTCCGCGAGGGCGTTCAGGTTTTGCTAGGCATGAGTCGACGGGAGCGCCACTGTTTTGCGTCCGCTCGGCCCGCCGCGACGTTCGCTGCAACACAGAGAGATCGCCCGGCGGCGGCCTCGACCGTTGCAGGATCGCCCATCCGTGTACGCCTGGATCCGAAACAGGGTTTCCGCTCCCGCGCGGCCGTCGCGGCTGCGTCCGCGGGGCGACGTCGCCCAGGGCGACCTGACCATGAGCCCGTACCTGCTGCGGTTCTCCCGCCCCGTCTCGGCGCGCTACGAGATCGATACCGGCCGGGAACGGGCGCTCCATCTGCGCCGGACGATCCTGATCGGGCTGATCTTCCACAACGCCTACAACCTGACGACCGCGCTGCTGATGCCGGGCATGCTGCCCCTGGCGATCGCCCTGCGGCTGTTCCTGGTCACGCCCCTCGGGCTGCTGCTCGCCTGGTCCGTCACCCGGATGCCGGGGCCGCAGCGCGAGCGCATGGTCACCGCCACGATGCTGCTGGTGACGGCGGTGCCGATCCTGCTGTTCAGCCTGGAGCGGGAGGCGATGAGCGCCATCTGCTACATCGAGTACCCGCTGATGATGGTGTTCACCACCATGATGCTGGTGCTGCGCTTCCCCCATGCGCTCATCCTGACTGGCCTCAGCGCGGCGGCCTCGTTCGCCAGTATCGCCCTGCGCACGGATCTCGCCCCGGAGCTCGCCCTCTGCCTCGCGTTCCAGACCGTGGCGGGCGCCTTCTTCGTTCTCTACGGAAACCACCAGATCGAGGGCGTGCGCCGCCGGGCCTACCTCGTCTCCCTGCGCGAGATCCTGCGCTCGGCCGGCCTCGAGCAGGATCGCCGGGTCCTCACCGTGCTCTCGGAGACCGATCCCCTGACGGGCCTCGCCAACCGCCGCGCCCTCGATACCGCCCTGGCCAAGACCACCCGCGAGGCCCGGGGCACCGCCCTGCTGATGATCGACGTCGATCACTTCAAGCGCTTCAACGATGCCTACGGCCACCCGGCCGGCGATGCCTGCCTGCGCCGGATCGCGGAGGCGATCGCGGGAGAGACGCGCGGCGGGCGCGACTGCGTCGCCCGCTACGGCGGCGAGGAGTTCTCCGTGCTGATGCGTGGCTGCGACGCCCGCGCCGTCGCCCGGGTCGTCCGACGCCTGCGCGCCCGCATCGCCGGCCTCGAGATCCCGCACGTGGCCCGGGGCGACGGCCAGCCCTTCGTCACCGTGAGCATCGGCGTCGCCGTGACCCCGGCCGGCCGGACCACCACGCCGGCCGAGCTCGTGGCCGAGGCGGATGCCGCCCTCTACCAGGCCAAGGGCCTAGGCCGGAACTGCCACGTCGTGCGGGCCATCGGCGACGCGGCCATCATCCTGGACGATCGCCGCCTCGGCCAGTTCGGCGCGATGCGTCGGAAGCCCGCCCGATTCGCTCCCCCGGCAGCCCTCGCGCCGCCGGCCCCGGCGCGCCTCTCCGAAACCAATGCGGTCCTGGCTCGTTGAGCACACGGTCCGGCTGCCGATCACCGCGCCGGAAAGCCTTTCGACGAGTTGGAGACTGCAATCTCATGCACCAGGGCAACCACCGCGACCACGAGGGCGCCAAGAAGCTGTTCGCCCTCATCCAGGACGTCAAGGTCGCGATGATGACCACGGCCGACCAGGACGGGAAGCTCTACAGCCGCCCGATGTGGTGCCAGGAGGCGGACGAGAACGGCGACCTGTGGTTCTTCACCAAGCTGCACTCCCCCAAGACCGCCGAGATCAGCAAGGACAACCAGATCAACCTGGCCTACTCGGATCCGTCGAACCAGACCTACGTCTCGATCGCCGGCAAGGCCGAGATCGTGACCGACCAGGCGGTCATCGACGACAAGTGGAGCGAGAGCCTGAAGACCTGGTTCCCCAACGGCAAGGACGACCCCGAGGTCGCCCTCCTGCGCGTCCATCCCGAGAAGGGCGAGTACTGGGACAGCCCGAACGCCACGATGCTGCACATCTACGGTTACGTGAAGGCCGCCCTGACCGGCGAGTCGCCCAAGACCGAGACCAAGAAGGTCGACCTCGCCTGACGCTCAGGCGCGGGTCTGGGCGGGGGCGGCGTGCCGAGGGGCGCGCCGCCCTCTTCGTTTGGGCGGTCCTGCATGGGGACGGGCCAGGGAACCGCGTCGGGATCGCCTTACGGTGGTGCGGAGACCGCGCCGATGCCGGGTGCCAGCAAGATCCGGTGCCAGCCAAAAAACAAGCGTCCCGCGGGACGCTTGCGTTCTTTCATCGAAGGGTCGTGCCGCTCACCGGCGTCGACCTCAGTTCGCCCGGGCCACCTCGACCAGGTTGTCCGAGAAGGACGGCGCGTGGCCCATGTCGGTGAAGGCGTGCGACGAGATGCTGTTCACCGTGCCCTCGTTGAGCTGGCGCCAGTAGCCCAGCGTCGCCACCACGATGCCGGCCTTCACGTCGTCGGTGATGCGGGCCACGCCCTTGAAGGCGCCGCGGTCGTTGGCGACCTGGACCTTGTCGCCGTCCCGGATGCCGCGGGCGTCCGCGTCGACCTGGTTGATCATCACGAACTGCTCGCCCTGGCCCTTCTGCTTGTCCTCCATGTTCGCGTAGCAGGAGTTCAGGAAGTAGTGGCTCTTGGGCGAGACGATGTTGAGCGGGAAGCGCTCGGCGAGCTCCGGGTCGTTGGTGTGGGATTCGCGCGGACCCAGGTAGTCGGGCAGCGGGTCGAGCGCCTCGCCGGGCTGGAAGCCCTCGTACATCTGCCGGAACGGCGGTGCGACGAAGTTCGTGGCGCCCTCGACCATGAACATGCACTTGCCGGTCGGCGTCGGGAAGTTGCCTTCCTTGTGCGGAGCCCGATCGTCGGGCGTACCGACCTTGAGGCGGGCAAAGCCGTGCTCGCGCATGTACTGCAGGTCGATGCCCTCGCAGGCCGGCGCGTTCCAGTCGACGTAGTGCTCCAGGCACTCCGTGTCGGTCCACTTGAAGTTCTCTTCCTCGAAGCCGAGCCGGGCGGCGAGCTGGCGGAAGATCTCGTTGTTCGGGATCGCCTCGCCGGGCGCCTCCGCGCACTTGGTGTTGTAGGTCAGGTAGAGGTGGCCCCAGGACAGGATCATGTCCTCCATCTCCGCGCCCATCGTGGCGGGCAAGAGGATGTCGGCGTAGGAGGCGGTGTCCGAGATGAAGTGCTCGGCGGAGACCATGAACAGGTCCTCGCGCATCAGCCCCGCGACGATCTTGTCGGTCTCGGGCGCCTGCGTCACCGGGTTCGAGTTCCAGCACATCATCGACATGATCGGCGGGTCGAGCTGCAACTCGCCGGTGAGCGCGCGTCCGATCTGCAGGTTGCTGACCACACGGGTCCCCTCGGGGATCAGGTCGGGCCGGCACATCACGTCGAACTTGTAGGGGTGCTCCCAGACGCCGAACTGCGTGACGCCGCCACCGACATGGCGCCAGGCGCCCGTCAGGGCCGGAATGGACGAGACGGCCCGGATGGTCTGGCCGCCGCCGTAGTGCCGCTCCAGCGCCACGCCCATGCGGATGCCCACCGGCTGCTCGGTCGCCATTTCGCGGGCGAGCTTGCGAATGTCGTCGGCGGAAACGCCCGTGATCTCGGCGGCCCATTCGGGCGTGCGGGTGCTGGCCCGCTCCTTCAGCTCCTCGAAGCCGACCGTGTAGTTGTCGACGTAGTCCTGGTCGACGAGGCCCTGTTCGATGATGGAGTTGATCAGCGCCATGGCCAGCGCGCCGTCCGTGCCGGGCTTCGGCGCGATGTGCCAGTCGGCCGCCTTGGCGGTGCGCGAGGCGTAGGTGTCGATCACGACGACCTTGGCGCCCTTCTTCTGCGCGTCCTTGACGATGGCCCAGTGGTGCAGGTTCGTGCTGACCGAGTTGCAGGCCCAGATGACGATGTACTTGGAGTGGATGTAGCTGTCCGGGTCGAGCCCCGCGGTCGGGCCGACGGTGAGCAGCCACGCCGTGCAGGAGCCCTCGCCGCAGAAGGTGCGCTCGGTGACGGTGGCGCCCATCCGGTTGAAGAAGGCGTCGCCGCCGTTCAGCCCGTGCACGAGGCCCTGGTTGCCGAGGTAGCTGTACGGCGCGATCGCTTCGGGGCCGTACTGATCGATGATCGCCTTCCAGCGCGTCACGATGGTGTCGAGGGCCTCGTCCCAGGTGATGCGCTCGAACTGCTTCGAGCCCTTCGGCCCGACCCGCTTCATCGGGTAGAGTAGCCGATCCGGGTGGTAGTGGCGCTTCTCGTAATCCTTCAGCTTCACGCAGAGACCGCCCCGGGTCATCGGATGGTCCGGGTTGCCCCGCACGCCGAGCAGCTCTCCGTCCTTGACCTCGAACAGCATCGAGCAGGTGTCGGGACAATCGTGCGGGCAGCCGCCGAAGAAGGTCTCGGTCAGGCTCTCGGCCTGAGCGACCAGCAGGGAGTCGGGCTTGACGATCTCGTTCATGTTTCCTCCACGGCCGAGCGTCCCGCCTTATTGTTCCTGGCGGGCCGGCCCGGTGCGCGCACACAATGCACTCAAGTGCTAACAATTCCAAATTTTGGCCCGGCGGAAGGGCCAAATGAGTGCCCGGCTATGGTACCAACCGTTTTGTCGCGGCTGCGGACCGAGCCCTCGGACCCGAAGCGTCGCGGTGCGGACAGGGCTGCGCTGCGGAGCGCGCGAAGCCGGACGGGATGGCACCTGTGGACCTGACGCTGACGCTGGACTTCGGGTCCGTGACGCCCCTCCAGGCGCAGGTCTTCGATCAAGTTCGCGAGATCATCCTCGACGGCCAGCTCAAGGCCGGGATGGCGCTGCCGCCGAGCCGCCTGCTGGCGGAGCGCCTTCGCGTGTCGCGCAACACGGTGATGCTGGCCTACGAACGCCTGACGGCCGAGGGCTACGTCAAGGCGCGCGGAACGGCGGGCCTGTTCGTGGAGCCGATCCCGCCGGACAGCCTCCTGCTGATCCAACGCGGCAGCCGCTCGCTCACGAACGGGCCGGTGCCGGACGCGTCGAGCGAGCCCCTGCTGTGCTTCGCGGGCTCGCCCGGCGGCGGTGGGGACCGACCCGAGTTCGACTTCTGGGTCGGGCGGTCCGATCCGGCCGGGTTCCCGCTGCCGATCTGGCGGCGGATCGTCCTGCGTCTCCTGGGGAAGGAAACGGCCTATCTGACCGATTACTGCGATCCAGCCGGTCTCCCGGCTCTGCGCACGGCCATCAGCACCCACCTGCGGCGGGCCCGGGCGGTGGCGGTCACCGAGGATCAGGTCATCGTGACCACGGGGGGGCAGGAGGCTCTCAACCTCGTCTTCACCCTGCTGAAGGGGCATACCCGGCAGCTCTGCATCGAGAACCCCTGCTACCTCGGCGCCTCGCTGATCTTCAGGAATGCCGGCCTGGCCATCCATCCGGTCCCCGTCGACGGCGATGGCCTGCGGACGGACCTCCTGCCCACCGCAAAGGGCAGCCTGCTCTACGTCACGCCCTCCCACCAGTTCCCCACCGGGTCCACCATGCCGTTGACGCGGCGCCTGGCTCTCCTGCGATGGGCGGACGAGACCGACAGCTACATCGTCGAGGACGATTACGACAGCGACTTCCGGTACGACGGGCCGCCGCTGACCGCCCTGGCCGGCCTCGATGGGGGACGGCGGGTCTTCTACGTCGGGACATTCTCCAAGTCCGTCGGGGCGGGCCTGCGCCTCGGCTACGCCACGGTCCCGCGCCTGTTATGGGACGAGGCCCGGATGCTGAAGGCCCGGATGAGCAACGGCCAGGCCTGGCTGGAACAGGCCGCCCTGGCCGCCTTCATCGACGAGGGGCATTTCGACCGGCACCTGCGCCGGTTGCGGCAGGTCTACAAGGCGCGACGGGACTGCCTCGTCGCGGTGCTGCGGGCGACGTTCGACGGGGCCGTCGTCCTGGGCAGCGAGAGTGGCCTACATCTGGTCTGGCGCCTTCCACCCGGTTTTCCACCCGCCCGGCAGATCCAGAGCATGGCCCGCGCGCAGGGCATCGGCGTCTACGCCCTCTCTAGCGGAGCCGCCTACGATTTCGATCCCGAAGCCCGGGACGACATGCTGGTCTTCGGGTACTCGTCGCTCACCGAGATGCAGATCGAAGCGGCGATCGGCACGCTGCATCGGATGCTTCAGGCACCGGGCTGAAGCATCCGATGCAGTGGCAGTCCAAGGCATCGGTCGGTCCAGAGGGCGTGTCGCCGGCATGGCCTCGACGACCGCTCCCCAACCCCGCCCACGGCGTGACTCCAGCCTCGGGGTCGAACGACGCGGCACCCGCCGCGGCGCCATCGGCCGTCACCATCCACCGTCACTCCGTGGGTCTGGGGTCGGCGATGCGCCCCCGGCCGCACCCCCACCCCGCGTGGCGACCGATTGACTTGACCCGCGGTGCCGTGCGCCTCTGCGGCCGCGCGGACGCCGGGGCGTCCTCAGAAGGACCGTGATCCGAACCATGCTCGATCTTGCCACGCGGGTGTACAACCACAGCTTCAAGATCGACCCGATCGTCCGGTCGCTGCTCGACACGGACTTCTACAAGCTCCTGATGGCGCAGACGATCTTTCGCCGCCACCGCGATGCCCGCGTCACCTTCGGAATCCAGAACCGCTCGCGCCAGGTCCGGCTCGCCGAGTTCGTCGATGTCGGCGAATTGCGCGAGCAGCTCGACCATGCCCGCTCGGTGCGCCTGAGCCGGGGCGAATCCACCTGGCTGCGCGGCAACACCTTCTACGGCCAGCGCCAGATGTTCTCGGCCGATTTCATGGACTGGCTCGAGGGGTTTCGCCTGCCGGACTACGAGCTGGAGGCCCGGGACGGGCAATACGTGCTGACCTTCCACGGCCCCTGGATCGAGACCACCATGTGGGAGGTGCCGGCGCTCGCCATCCTCAACGAGCTGCGCACGCGGGGCGTGGTGCGCCACCTCGGCAAGCTCGACCTGCAGGTGCTCTATGCCCGCGCCATGACCCGGGTCTGGGAGAAGATCGAGCGGCTGCGGCGCCTGCCCGGCCTCTCCATCGCGGATTTCGGGACCCGGCGCCGTCACGGCTTCCTGTGGCAGGACTGGTGCGTCGAGGCCATGCACGAAGCCCTGGGCGACCGCTTCCTCGGCACCTCGAACTGCCTCATCGCCCTGCGCCGCGAGGTGGAGGCCGTGGGCACCAACGCCCACGAACTGCCGATGGTCTACGCAGCGCTGGCCGACGACGATGCGGGCCTCGCCCGCGCGCCCTACGACGTGCTCGCAGACTGGCAGCAGGATTACGCCGGCAACCTGCTGGTGATGCTGCCCGACACCTACGGCACCACGGGCTTCCTGGCGAACGCCCCCGACTGGATGAACGCCTGGACGGGCATCCGCATCGACTCGAAGGAGCCGATCGCCGGCGGCGAGGAGGCCATCGCCTGGTGGCGGTCCCGGGGCTCCGACCCCCGAGAAAAGCTCGCGATCTTCTCCGACGGGCTCGACATCGACACCATCGAGGCGATCCACGCCCATTTCCACGGCCGGATGCGGATCGGCTACGGCTGGGGCACGCTGCTCACCAACGACTTCCGCGGCCTGGTGCCGGACGGCCGCCTCGACCCGATCTCCATCGTCTGCAAGGTGATCGCCGCCGACGGCCGCCCCACCGTCAAGATCTCCGACAACCCGTCGAAGGCGATCGGCCCGGCCGGGGAGATCGCCCGCTACACCCGCGTCTTCGGCGATGCGGGGCAGGCCGCGATGCCGGTCCTGGTCTGAGCGGCCCTCACTCCGGCGACTGGACGATCACGCCGTACCAGCCGAGGCCCGCATAGGTCTCGTAGCCGGGCGTGCGGTGAAAGGCGACGATCCGGCCGGTCCGGGGATCCTGGTCGGCGCCGCTGACCCGGCCACCGGCCGCCAGCGGCAGGGTCTCCTCGAGGACGCCACGCCCGTCCGAGGCGGCGATCACCCGGTGGCGGGCATCGACGAGGAGCACGCGGGTGCGGGCCCGGTCCTCCTGGGCCACCCGCACGCCGTCGACGATGGCCCGGGCCTGGGCCTGCCAATCGAAGTGGATCGCCAGGACGCCGATCGGCCCGGCCCGGCTGTTGCCGTCCTGGCGGACGCTGGCGCAGTAGGTCGCCACCTGCGCCCCGCCGAGGCCGGGCTGCCCCATCACGTCGGCGGCGACGTAGGCGTCCCCGTCGGGGAGGGCGGCCGCGCGCCGGAACCAGTCCTGGTCGGCGACATTGCGCCCGACGAGACCGGGATAGCGGTTCGGGCGTCCATGGGCGATCACGTTGCCCTTCAGGTCGCAGAGCCAGAGGTCGAGATAGACCGTGTAGGCGTCGAGGATGATGCCCAGGCGCCGGGTCGCGTGGGCGGCGGCATCGGTGCTCGGCTCCGCCGCACAGGCGACCAGGGCCGCGTCGGTGGCCCACCAGCGCACGTCGCAGGTGCGCTCGTAGAGGTTGCGGTCGATGAGTTCGACGGCGTTAAGGGCGAGGTCGATCAGCCGTTGGGTCTGGGACGCGTCGGCGAAGCTCCGGACCTGGACCTGGAGGCCGGCGATGCGGTTCGAGAGCTCGACCTCGAGGGCGCGGGCCACGGTCTCCACCTCGGCGCCGATCGCCCGCACCTCCTGCGCCACCACCGAGAAGCCGCGGCCCATATCGCCGGCGCGGGAGGCCTCGATCAGGGCGTTGAGGGCGAGCATCTTCACCTGGCCGGTGATCGACTGGATGCGCCGGCTCTTGTCGGAGGCGATGCGCTGGAGCTCCGCGATCTCGGTGGCAATGCCGCGCAGGTTGGTGGCATCCGCCGCGCTGGGTCCGGTGCCAGCATCACTCGCCGTCTCGTGCACAACTGCCTCCAGACAAATCCGGACGGGCCCCGTCCTCTCGCTGTCGAAGAGCTTACGCAACTCAGCTTATATTTCCCTTAAAACCAATCGTTTCGCGTGCACATCGGGTCCGATCACCAGACTTATCTTATGTTTAGCGCCGATCCTGCAACAGTGCCACAGACGTCAGCCGAGCCCTGTGCGTGTTGTTAAGGCGATGAACACGATCGAAGCGTCCATTTTGTGCACGCCTGGATCGAACCGGCCATGGTTCAAGAAACGCGCGAGAACCGACGGAGCGCTCGTCCTTCCGCGTACACGCAAACGCGCAGGATGATGGCGCCCGGGTTGCCAGATACGCCCAGGATCGGGCCGGACGCTGCGATCACCTGTGCGACGCCAGCGCTCAGCTATGCAACGGATGCAGGCCGGACCCGCCCCGATCACGGTTTCGCGACGCGATGAACCCGGGGGAGGGATCGATTCTCGCAAGCGCGTCGTTCTCTACGCCGCAATGCCCGCCACGCCGGCGGCCTGCGCGTCGCGTCTCGAACACGGAATCGGAATGGCCCTGAGATCCCCCCCGAAGCCGTCCCTCGTCCCGCCGCGACCCACGCGCATCGCGGCCGCCGGCACCCCGACCCAGGCCCTGACCTCGCCGATCATCGTCGCCGCCCTGATCATGGTGGGCCTGTATGTCGGCCGCGACGTCCTGATCCCGATCGCCATCGCGATCCTGCTCTCCTTCGTCCTCGGCCCCCTGGTGAACCTCCTGCGGCGCTGGCATTTCGGCCGCTTCCTCTCGGTGGCGGCCTCGGTCGTCCTGGCGCTGGGCACCGCCGCGTCCCTGGCGACGCTGATCGGCGTTCAGCTCGCCGACATTGCCAAGGACGTGCCGCGCTACCGCAGCACCATCGAGCGCAAGATCGAGGGTCTGAACGATACGCCCGCCGGACGCCTCGCCGGCTACGTCGCGAGCATCGGCCGGACGATGCACGAGAGCCACGAGGAGCCCAAACCCGAAGCCAAGCCTGAGCCGAAATCCGACTCGCAGGCCAATCCGGCGCCGCCCGAGAAGGCGATCCTGGTGGAGGTCAAGGAGCGCGTTCCCGGACCGGTGACCATGGCGGGCACGCTGATCTCGCCGATCCTGCACCCCCTCGCCACCATCGGCATCGTGTTCGTGGTGCTGCTCTTCCTGCTGATGCAGCGCGAGGACCTGCGCGACCGGATGATCCGGCTCGCCGGCTCCAGCGACCTCCACCGCACCACCGTGGCGATGGACGACGCCGCCAAGCGCCTCAGCCGCTACTTCCTGGTCCAGCTCGGACTCAACGCCGCCTTCGGCCTGGTGGTGGGCATCGGGCTCTACGGTCTCGGCGTGCCGAACCCGGTCCTGTGGGGCATCTTCTCGGCGCTGATGCGCTTCGTGCCCTATGTCGGCGCCTTCGTGTCGGCCCTGTTCCCCCTGGCGCTGGCCGCCGCGATCGATCCCGGCTGGTCGATGGTGATCGGGACGCTGATCCTGTTCCTGATCCTCGAACCCCTGGTCGGGCACTTCATCGAGCCGATGCTCTACGGCCAGTCCACCGGCATGTCGCCCTTCGCGGTCCTGGTCTCCGCCCTGTTCTGGACCTGGCTCTGGGGACCCGTCGGCCTGCTCCTGTCCACGCCGCTGACGGTCTGCCTCGTGGTGCTCGGGCGCCACGTGGACAAGCTCGAATTCCTCGACGTCCTGTTCGGCGACCGGCCGGCCCTGACCCCGGTGGAGAACTTCTACCAGCGCATCCTGGCCGACGACCCGGAGGAGGCGCAGGAGCATGCCGACCTCATCCTGAAGACCTGCTCGCTCACCACCTACTACGACGAGGTGGTGGTGAAGGGCCTCGAACTCGCCGCCCGGGACGCCGCCCGCGGCGTGCTCACCACCGAGCAGAAGAACGACATCCGGGCCAGCGTCGGCGGCCTGATCGAGGAGATGGCCGACCGCGACGACCTGCGCAGCGACACCGAGGCAAAGGCGGATCCCGACGCGCCGCGCCCGGACCCGGTGCCGGAGGCCTGGCGGCCGGACGGCGCGGTGCTGTGCGTCGCCGGGCGCAGCTTCGTCGACGAGTCCGCCTGCGCGATCCTGGCCCAGCTTCTCGCCAAGCGCGGGATCGGCACGCGGGTGGTGCCGTTCGCCGACGTGGCGCGGGCGCGGATCGATGCCTTCGACCCTGGCCCGGCGCAGCTCGTCTGCATCGTCTCGATGGCGATCAGCGGCGAGCCCACGCACCTGCGCCGGCTGGCCGACCGCCTCCGTCGCAAGCTCCCGGGGGCCTGCTTCGTCCTCGGCCTCTGGCAGGCGGACGATGCCAGCCTCGACGAGGCGACCCGGCGCCGGGCGGTGGAGGCCGACATCCACGTGTCGTCCCTCAAGGCCGCCGTGGAGGCCGTCGTGGCCACCGCGCACGGCACCCGGAGCCCGGCCGAACCAGCGCCCGAGGTCGAGACGGAATTCGCCCGGGTCCAGCCGATGCCGGTGTGACGGCGCGGTTTTGGGCTTGACCGTCGCCCCCTCCGTCCGCTTCGCTCGCCGGCGATCCCGATCGGGATTGGCCTGACGGGCACCTGCCGGAAAAGAGGTATGCCGATGAGCGTCGTCGATCTCGCGCGGTTCATGGACGATCTCGCCGCGGCCTCGGGGCATGCGATCCTGCCCTTCTTCCGCGCCGCCTTCGGCATGGACGACAAGGCGCGGGGCGGGGCCGCCTTCGATCCGGTGACGGAGGCCGACCGGGCCGCCGAGGTGGCCATGCGCGGGATGATCCGGCGCGACCTGCCGACCCACGGCATCCTGGGCGAGGAGTTCGGCGCGGAGAACCTCGATGCCGAGTGCGTCTGGGTGCTGGACCCCATCGACGGAACCCGCGCCTTCGTCGCCGGCCTGCCGACCTGGGGCACCCTGATCGGGCTGACCCATCACGGCGCGGCGGTGCGCGGCCTGATGCACCAACCCTATCTCGGCGAGCTGTTCTCCGGCGACGGCGCGCAGGCCCGCCTGCGGTCGCCCCGCGGCGAGCGCACCCTGCTGACCCGTCGCGGCACCGCCCTGGACCAGGCGGTCCTCGCCACCACCGACCCGCGCCTGTTCGCCGAGGGTGCGGAGCGGGAGCGCTTCCTGGCCCTGGAGCGCGCGGTGCGCCTGTCCCGGTACGGCACCGACTGCTACGCCTATTGCATGCTGGCGGCCGGACAGATCGATCTGGTGGTGGAGGCCGGCCTCAAGCCCTACGACATCGTTGCGCTGATCCCGATCATCGAGGGGGCCGGCGGCATCGTGACGACCTGGGACGGCGGGCCGGCCACCGGGGGCGGGCGCATCGTCGCCGCCGGGGACCCCCGCCTGCACGAGGCGGCGCTGCGCCACCTCAATCCCTGAGGCGTCCGTCCCGAGCTGCCCGTGGGATTCTGCGTCCGGCGGGCTGAGGCCGACGCTTCGTCCCCATGCGTGAGGTCCGCTGCGGGTGGAATGCGGTCCGGCTGCTTTCGATCAGAAGACGCCCTTAGGCAGTCTATCGTGGAGGCCATCGAGCATCGGCCGATTGCGCCACCAGGGGCAGCTTGCCTAACCTCTCGCCCCGAATGGACCAGAGCCTCCGCTCCTGAGAACCGCAGACTGTCCCAGATCATTTGAGGACGGACAGAGGCCGTCGCAACGGTCGTTCGGTCGCCGGTAGGCACCTTCATCGCCCAGATCAAACCTTCCAATGGTTGCGATGGATGGTCGGCATACCCCCTATTGTCCTTCCCCACCTTCGCCCTTCTCTTCCGCTCGCCCCTGCTGCCAAGAGCGACTACGCTCTAACGTAAGAATGGCATTCATTGACCGGTAGCGCGCCACCTCGCGCGCTGCTGAGGCCCGGTTTGATCTTCGGCGGTCTCTGGCGCACCCTGCGCACCTGGCCTGCTCAACCGAACGCGACGCGCGCGCTCGACTTGAGCGAGCAGCAGACTGGTTGCTGCACCGTGCTTAGTTGCCCTGCCGCGCGCGCTGTGCCTGCGCCGCGTTAGCCCGGCTGTCCGGTTTGCCGCCAACGTCGACTGCCGACAGCGCAGCTTGGCGTTGAGACGTTGCGCAGCCGAGTGGGTGCCGATGCGGCGCATTATTGTGACGGCGTCAGCCGTGTCCTCGACCCGGTCAAGGGGAGCGCGCCCGGCCGTGTGAATTACGTCGCCATTGGCAAAAAGCACGGCAAGCTCAAGATCACATTGCGAAAACGCCCGTGTCTGAAATCCGGCAACTAATTGCTGTCGCAGCGCACCCGCCTCCTGTCCAATGATCTGTATTCCGATTGACCCATGGACGGATAGCGACGTGATCCAGATCCCCGCCTCTCCTCCGATAGACCTTCAGGCAATTCCGGAGGAAGCTGTCCTCACCCGCGACAAGCGCAGCCTGCGCCTGAAGTGGCATGACGGCACACAGGCTGTGCTGTCGGCGACGACCCTGCGCCTGCGCTGCCGCTGTGGCTGGTGCACCCGCGATCGACTGCAGGACCGCTTTCCAGCGGTTGACGAGGATATCACGCTCACGCGCATCGAGCCTATGGGCGGCTTTGCGGTTCACCTCGCCTTTTCGGACGACCATGCCCGCGGAATCTTTCCGTGGGTCTACCTACGCGATCTCGCGCGTGAAGCGGTTGGTTCGGGCGTCGAGCCCGCCTGCGCGGCTTGACGGCCGGAATCCCCCTTCCTTCGGACCTTCTGCACGAGTGCCGCGCCTTAAAGGCGCGCTCGGGAAATGAGAGACGAGCATGACCGCCAGCGCCCACAAAATCGAGATTATTGAGACGGATATCCTCGTCATCGGCGGCGGCACCGGTGGTCCAATGGCGGCGATCAAGGCGAAGGAGGCCGATCCCTCCTTGCGCGTGATGGTGATGGAGAAGGCAAACGTGAAGCGCTCGGGCGCCATCAGCATGGGCATGGACGGGCTCAACAACGCCGTCGTGCCCGGCTACGCCACGCCGGAGCAGTATGTGAAAGAGATCACCGTCGCCAATGATGGCATCGTCAACCAAGCGGCGGTGATGGCCTACGCGCAGGGCTCGTTCCCGATGATCCAGTATCTAGATAAGCTCGGGGTCAAGTTCGAGAAGGACGGCTCAGGCGAATACAACATGCGCAAGGTCCATCATATGGGAACCTACGTGCTGCCGATGCCGGAAGGTCACAACGTCAAGAAAGTGCTCTATCGGCAATTGCGTCGCCTCCAGGTGGCGGTGACCAACCGATACATGGCGACCCGGCTGCTAAAGGGGCCTGATGGGCGCATCGCCGGGGCCATTGGCGTCAACACTCGCACATCCGAGTTCCTCATCGTGAAGGCTAAATCCGTGGTGCTTGCCTGCGGTGCCGCCGGGCGTCTCGGCCTGCCGGCCTCGGGCTACTTGTTCGGAACATACGAGAACCCTGCCAACTGCGGCGACGGCTACGCGATGGCGTATCATGCTGGCGCGCAACTCGCTAACCTTGAATGCTACCAGATCAACCCACTAATCAAAGATTATAATGGACCCTCCTGCGCCTACGTGACCGGCCCCTTCGGTGGCTTCACTGCCAACAATCGCGGCGAACGCTTCATCGAGTGCGATTACTGGTCGGGTCAGATGATGCTTGAATTCTGGCGCGAGCTGCAGAGTGGTAATGGCCCGGTCTTCCTCAAGATGGACCATCTGCGCGAAGAGACGATTTCAGAGATCGAGACTATCCTTCACACCAACGAGCGGCCCTCACGTGGGCGCTTCCACGACCGGCGCGGCACCGACTATCGCTTCCGACCGGTAGAGATGCACATCTCGGAGATCGGATTCTGCTCGGGGCATTCCGCGTCGGGCGTCTGGGTTGACGAGCACGCTCGTACCACGGTCCCCGGCCTCTACGCGGTCGGCGACATGGCAAGTGTTCCGCATAACTATATGCTCGGCGCCTTTGTCAACGGCGGCATCGCTGGGGCGGATGCCGCCGCCTACTGCGCCTCGACCACGCTCGCTTCTTACAGCCAGGGCGACATAGAGGCCGAAATGGCACGCGTACTGGCACCGACACTACGCACGGATGGCCTCACCCCTCACGAGATGGAGTTTAAGACCCGCCGCCTCGTCAACGATTACCTCGAGCCGCCTAAGGTGACGGCTAAGATGGAACTCGGCCAGCGCCGGTTCGCCGAGATTCGCGAGGATCTCGACCTCCTTGTCGCTCGCGACTCGCACGAACTTCACCGCGCCCTGGAAATGCAGTCCATTCTCGATTGCGCCGACATGGCGGCGGCCGCCTCGCTCTACCGTACCGAGAGCCGCTGGGGGTTCTATCACCTACGCGTTGATCATCCCGAGACCGACGCCGCCAACTGGAACTGTCACACAGTGCTGTTCAAGGACGAGCAGGGCCAGATGGCCCACGCCAAACGCGAGGTCGACCCGTACATCGTTCCTGTCGCGGCCGAGGAGATGTCCGCTTACCACCAGCTCCGCATCAAGACGCCGGCTGCGGCCGAGTAGACTGTAAGCGATCCGGGAGAATCCAATGCCGATCATCACCCAATCCGCCAGCGCCGCCGTTGTCATCGACGATGCCAAGTGCATCGCTGAAAAGGGCTGTCGCGTCTGCGTAGACGTCTGTCCGCTCGACATCCTTGCGATCGACGAGGTGCGCCAGAAGGCCTACATGAAGTACGACGAGTGCTGGTACTGCATGCCCTGTGAGGTCGATTGTCCGACCAATGCAGTGAAGGTCAATATTCCTTACCTCCTGCGCTGAGGCACCCGGCCATGTTCGATACCTTCGACGACGACCTGGACGACGTGGCGCTGCGCTGCACGGATGCCGATCCCGGGATCCGGCGTGTGGCAATGATGGAGCTGGCCGAAGCAGTGGGCGCGCGCGCCTCCGTTCTCCTGCTCAAAGGGCTTGGGGATTCCGATCCAGAGGTACGGTCCGCCGCCGCCAAGGCGCTGGACGAGCACGACGGCCCGGCGGTCGTCGAGGGCCTCGTGCGCTCGCTGGAGGATATCGATCCGGAGGTGCGCCGCGCTGCGGCCGACACACTCGCAGAGAAGAAAGAGCCATCCTGTGGGCCGCTTCTCATCGAGCGAGCTGAGCATCCCGACCCGTTCGTGCAGGCCGCTGCCCTCAGGGCCCTTCGCGAACTCGTGCTTCCCGATGCCCTCTCCGCGGCTCTTAGGGCGCTTCAGAGCTCGGTACCGGAGGTCCGCCGCGAGGGGATCGGCGTCATCGGCTACCTCAAGGCCGATAACGCTCTGCCAGCCTTAATGGCGACAGCTTCCGATCCCGACGAGAGCGTGAGGCGCGCCACGATGGCGGCCTTGGTCTTTGTCCGCACCGGTGGCCCTGGCGTCTCGATGCTGTTGGACGGCCTACGCGATGCCAACTGGCAGGTCCGTGAGGAGGCGGTGGTCTCTATAGGGAAGATCCGCCTACCTGAGGCCGTCGATCCTCTCATCGCCACGATGTCGGACGGATTCTGGCAGGTCCGTTGCAAAGCGGCGAATGCGCTCGGGCGGATCAAGGCGAAAGCCGGCGTCACGGTCCTGGGCGAGGCGCTGGGCTCCGAGGTGAGCAACCTGCGCAAGGAAGCCGCCGCGGCACTGGGCGAGATCGCCGACCCACGCGCGCTTAAATACCTGGAGCCGTCGGCCGAGGATCCCGATCCGGACGTTCGCAAGCTTATCCGCTGGGCGATCGGGCGCTGTCAGGCGAGCGTCTGAGGCTGGGCGTTCTCGTCGATGACGTTGTGCAGCACCGTTGCCAAGGAACGCGGTGCTGCATCGCGTTAGAACGAAAACATTTTAGGAAGGAGCCTTTGAATTTAGAGCTGGTATAAAGTTTGCAGCCTCCCTCACGAGAAAGTGAGGAAGAGTCTGATGCAGCCGACCTCCGTTCCCCAGATCTCGTCTAACCCGACGGCCGCCAGAGCCGGGCTAGTCCAAGCGAACTCGCTGCTCCTGCTATCCGACAACGCGACGCAGCCCGGCGGACCCCGCCCGCTCCTGCAGGGCTTGACCGAGCGGGAACTTGACCTTCTGATGGCGAAGGGCCGCCGGAGAGTACTCTATCGCGGCGCGACGTTGTTCAGCCAGGATACGCCGAATGACGGCATCTACCTTATCGAGACCGGTCGTATGCGGGTGTTCTATACGGCGCCCTCTGGACGAGAGATCACCTTAGCCTATTGGTATCCCGGCAACTTCGTCGGAGGCCCCGAAGTTTTCGGGACCGGACTACACAGCTGGTCCGGTATCGCGACAAGTAATTCTAGTGTATTGCATCTCCCCGGAAAGGCCCTGCGCCAGCTCGTGACTCAGATCCCGACGCTCGCCATTGGCGTAATCGAAGGCCTGTCCTTTAAGGGTAGGTGCTACTCGGCGTTGGCGCAGATGCTTGGAACGCGCTCGATCACCGAGCGCCTCGCCCATCTTCTCCTGCATCTGGCCGACCTGTACGGCGTCCCGGAAGAGAACGACACTGTAATCGCTGCGACTTTCACCCATGCTGATCTTGCCCACATGGTTGGTGCAACTCGGCAATGGGTTACGATCAGCCTAAAACGGCTGTCTGAGCAAAAAATCATCCATACTCGTAGATCTCAAATTGTGATCCTACGCCCGGATGTACTTGCGCAAATGCGCGGAGGCGAACACTCCGCTTAATTGACGTGCTTTTAGCACAATAAAACGGCATATATCCCTCCGCAGCAGACCATTGGGCAACTAATCCACCTAAGTGGCCCGATTCCATTTGATTGGAGGCGATCCATCACCCGATCATCCCCTCGACATCAACGCGATGTCTCCTCTGGGGTTTGACAAAGGCGGATCGAACGATGGGAATTCGGCTTTCGAAACGCTGTTCGGTCTCGGCGATAGCCCTCATTGCTCTCGCGAGCACGGCCTTCGCGCAGCCGGCATGGGCCACGACTACGCTCACGGTTGGAATTGGCACACAGGATTCCACCACTAACACGGCGACGACCGGCGTAATCATCCGTCAGCTCAAGCTTCTGGAGAAGTATCTCCCCAATACCGGCAAATATGCCGACATGAAGATCCAGCTCGACTGGCAGAACTTCACCTCGGGGCCACCGGTCACCAACGGCATGGTGGCCGGCAAGCTGCAATTCGGCGCTATGGGCGACTATCCTTTAGTCGTCAACGGCTACACTTTCAAAAACAACCCCGAGAGCCAATCTGAGCTAATCGCGGTCGCGGCCTACAATCTCTACGGGTCTGGCAATGGTATCGTGGTCAACAAGGACTCGCCCTACTTCGAATTTGACGACCTGAAGGACAAGGTCGTGAGCGTGCCGTTTGGCTCTGCGGCGCATGGGATGGTCCTCAAGGCACTGCAGGATAGGGGGTATCCGCAGACCTTCTTCCGCCTTGTCAACCAGAGCCCCGAAGTCGGCTCCACAAATATTCAGGAGAAGAAAATTGATGGGCACGCCGACTTCGTGCCCTTCGCCGAACTGCTTCCGTTCCGCGGTTTTGCCCGGAAGATCTTCGACGGCGTCGAGACCAAGCTTCCAACTTGGCATGGCGTGGTGGTTCGCACGGACTTCGCCAAGCAATACCCCGAGATCGTCGAGGCTTATCTCAAGGCAGTCCTCGACGCGGAAGCCTGGGTGAAGGCCGATCCAAAACGGGCAGCTGAGCAGGTCTCGGCTTGGACGGGCACCGACAAGGAAGTGGTCTATATTTTCCTCGGGCCAAGCGGCATCATGACCATCGATCCGACCATCAAGGTTCCCCTCGTCGAGGCGGCACGCGAGGACGTGAAAGTCCTTCAGAAGCTCGAGCGCGTAAAGGAGTTCGACGTCGGCCTTTGGATTAACGACAGTTACCTCCGAAAGGTTTTTGCCGACCGCAGTCTCGACTACGACAAGCGCCGCGCGACCACAGACAACTACGAGATCTCAGGCACGGACTCGTTCTGCAACAAGCCCATAACTGAGCCGCGCAAGGCCGGCGAGATCTGGATTAAGGGCGGCGACATCCAGTCATATGCCAGCGCCGCCTGCACGCTCGCCGCCATCAACGATTTCAAAGGCAAAGGCCAGGAGATCGGCGTCGCATACGTCTTCGATACAGCGCGCGGCATCAAGCTCTTTGCCCGTGAGGCATATTATGCGCTCGGCGCTAAGGGCGAGATCGCACCGTTCCTGCTGAAACACGATGCCGAAGCCTATGCGGGCAAGACTGGCGCCAAGGTCCTGCCCTTCGACGACGCACTCAAGGCGGCGGTCACGGGAGGTTGAGACGCATGGAATCCCTGGCTCTTCGACACGCCACTGAACCGCACGAGATGCCGGCCCTCCAAGAGCAGGCTCTCCTAGATCCAGCGACGGTGGGAACGCCCGCCTTTCAAGCCCAGGCCGGACGCTGGCTTCGGCTACACCGGTCAGGACTGCGAGCAGCGTTGCTCGGCCTCGTCTCACTCGTCTTTTTCGTAGGGCTCTGGCAGGTGCTCACCGCCAATCGAATCAATCTCTACGTCCGCTTCATGAATGTGCCCTCGCCCGAGCAGGTATTGGAGCGAGCCCGCATCGCCCTGCATAGCGCTTCCTTCGGCTCCCACGTACTTATGAGCTGCCGACGCATCCTGTTTGGCTTCCTGTTGGCGAGTGCCGTGGCGATACCCCTCGGGCTGCTCATGGGCCGTTTCCGTGTGTTACGGGAAATAGTGTTCCCCGTATCAGAGGTCTTGCGCCCGATCCCAGCCATCGCCTGGGTACCGATGGCGATTATGCTGTGGCCGACGAACGAAGAATCAATCCTCTTCATCACCTTTCTGGGGTCATTCTTCCCGATCCTCATCAATACTCTGCACGGCATGGCTAGTGTTGATCCGGTGCTCGTGCGGGCCGCCCGCTGCCTCGGCGCCCGCGAAGCCGCGGTGTTCCGCGAGGTCTACCTGCCGGCCTCCCTGCCGCAAATCTTCACAGGCCTGACCATCGGTATGGGTGTCGCCTGGGTCTCGCTCATCGCCGCCGAGATGATCTCGGGCCAGTTCGGCATCGGCTACTTCACCTGGGAGGCCTACTCCCTGGTCCAATACGCTGACATCGCGCTCGGCATGCTCACCATCGGCGTGCTCGGCCTCGCCTCGAGTTGGGCGATCCGTCTTGTCGGCTACTTCATAATGCCCTGGTCCAGCGCCCGCTGAGCGCTCGTCCCTTCCTTTATCCAACGACACGAGGAGATTGCCATGGCCCAGCCGGGCAAGGGCCTGATCGAGGTCCGCGATTTTGGATTGCGCTACGAGACGATGGAAGGCTCGGTGGAGGCCGTAACGAACGTCTCGCTTATTGTGCGACCTGGGGAGTTCGTATCGGTCATCGGCCCCTCCGGCTGTGGCAAGTCGACGATGCTCAACGCCCTCGCTGGATTTCTCACCCCGTCGAACGGCAGCGTCACTGTAGACGGCGAGGCGATCACCGGACCGAGTCCCGATCGTGGCATGATCTTTCAGCAATATTCGCTGTTCCCTTGGAAGACCGTGCGCGAGAACGTCGAGTTCGGGATGAAGATGAAGGGCATGTCGGCATCAAAGCGACATCAGGCGGCACGCACGCTGCTGGGTCTCGCTGGGCTCCTGCCGTTCGAGAATCATTATCCGGACCGGCTCTCAGGCGGCATGAAGCAGCGAGTCGGCATCGTTCGGGCGCTCGCTACTAGCCCGCGCATCCTGCTCCTTGACGAGCCGTTTGGGGCACTCGATGCCCAGACCCGGCTGATCATGCAGCAAATACTCACCAACATGTGGCAGCGCCTGAAGATCTCAGTGCTGTTCGTGACCCACGACATCGACGAGGCGATCTTTCTCTCAGACCGCATCTACGTGATGACCGCGCGTCCCGGTACGATTAAGGCAGAGATCGAGGTGCCTCTGCCACGGCCGCGCCTGCCGGCCATGGCCCTGTCCTCCGAGTTCCTGGCTTTGCGCCGGGGACTGATGTCGCTGATCCGCGAGGAGAGCATCCGCGCCATGGGCGGCGAGGTGAGCGCTGACGCGATGAAGGGCTTGGCCATCGACCTAGAAGGCCTGGAACTCGCCGAAGTCCTCTAAACCTTCGGCCCTCAGTTCATCCCATCCCTTCGATAGGTCGAGCTCATGACGTACGCGGTCACGGAAAACTGCATCAAATGCAAATACACCGATTGCGTCGAGGT
Source organism: Methylobacterium sp. Leaf125 (assembly GCF_001423085.1). Classification (GTDB taxonomy): domain Bacteria; phylum Pseudomonadota; class Alphaproteobacteria; order Rhizobiales; family Beijerinckiaceae; genus Methylobacterium. Next base: position 90,814 of record NZ_LMNU01000006.1, read on the forward strand.
CTGTCCGGTGGACTGCTTCTACGTCGGTGAGACGATGCTGGTAATCAACCCCGATGAGTGCATCGATTGTGGTGTGTGCGAGCCAGAATGTCCGGCGGATGCGATCAAGGCCGACACTGAGCCGGGCCTCGAAGGCTGGCTCACCCTCAACGCCAAATACGCCGCCCTCTGGCCGAACATAGCCGAGAAGATTGACCCGGCCGTGGATGCGGCTGCCTGGGACGGCCGCACAGGCAAGCTTGAGGCGACCTTCGGCACGCCGGACCCCGCTGCAGCCTGAGTTCGCCCACTAATCCTCCGTCAACGACTTCGGACTGACATACATGAGCAAGTACAATCAGGAGCGTGTGCTCTCCGTCCATCACTGGACAGACACACTGTTTTCTTTCCGCACAACCCGGGATTCTGCGTTCCGCTTCCGCAACGGCGAGTTCACGATGATTGGGATCGAGGTGGAGGGACGTCCGCTCCTCCGCGCCTACTCCGTGGTTTCAGCCAATTACGAGGAGGAGCTCGAATTCTTCTCGATCAAAGTCGAGAACGGCCCGCTCACATCGAAGCTGCAGCACCTCAAAGTCGGCGATCCAATCATGGTGGGCAAGAAGCCCACAGGTACGCTCGTTCTCGACAACCTGATGCAGGGCCGGCACCTCTACCTTCTCGGCACCGGCACCGGCCTCGCACCATTTCTATCGATCATCAAGGACCCTGAGACTTACGAGCGGTACGAGAAGGTGGTCCTCGTCCACGGCTGCCGGCAGGTGCAGGAGCTAGCTTACGGCGATACCATCACCGAGGACCTGCCAAATCATGAGTTCCTCGGCGAGGTAATCCGGAACGGCCTCATCTATTATCCTACTGTTACTCGTGAGCCGTTCCGCAACAGCGGGCGCATTACAGACCTCATGACCTCGGGCAAGCTGTTTGCCGATATCGGCCTGCCGCAGATGTCAGTCGAGCACGACCGCTTCATGCTCTGCGGCTCTCCTGACATGATCCGTGACACTCGCGAACTCCTCACCGGCTCTGGCTACGAGGAGGGCAACCACGGTGAGGCTGGCCACTACGTCATCGAGAAGGCCTTCGTTGAAAAGTGAAGGCACGTGGTGCTGGCGATTGCGGCCGGCTACGCCATCTGCCGCGGGCTCAGATTGCCGGTGCGCATGGCGGTTCTGGTAGCTACTGGCAATGCTATCTGCGGCAACTCGGCGATCGCCGCCCTGGCGCCGGTGATCGGCGCCGACAGCAAGGACGTCGCCGCTGCGATCGCCTTCACCGCCGTGCTTGGCGTGCTGATGGTGCTGGGCCTACCGCTTTTCATTCCGCTCGCTTGCCTCCCCGAGCACCAGTACGGGGTGCTCGCAGGCCTGACCGTATACGCAGTGCCACAAGTGCTTGCTGCGACCGTGCCGGTCGGCGCTCTCAGCACGCAGGTTGGCACGCTGGTGAAGCTCGTGCGCGTGCTGATGCTCGGTCACGTGGTCATTGCCTTCTCGCTTCTTGCCCCCCGTCTCGGGCGCGAGGACAGGACCGTCGAACCAAGCCGTCGCCGGATCGGCTAGTCCAGGCTCGTGCCTTGGTTCATTTTTGCGTTCCTGTTACTGGCGGCTTCGCGCTCGTTCGGACTCATCCCCGAGGCGGCGACGGGCCCGGTCGGCTGGTTCGCCAGCTTCCTCACAATCGTCTCGATGGCGGCGCTGGGATTGGGCGTCGATGTGCGCGTCCTCGCCAGTGTTGGCAGCCGGGTGACATTCGCCGTCACCGGATCCTTGGCGGTGCTGCTGGCGATCAGCCTGATCCTGATCCGAATCCTAGGGGTCGGCTGACGAAGACTCGATGTCGAACAACGCCGTGGCGCCCGCTACTCGAACTCCTCAGGAAGCTGTCATGTCCACTGTTCTCGCCCTGATCACCACGGCGAGCTACGTCGTCACTGCCGCCGGATTGTTGGGCGGTTTCGTCCGAGGCTTCTCGGGGTTCGGCTTCTCCTTGGCAGCGGTCCCAATCCTCGCCCTGACGCTCCCCACGGTGCAGATCGTGCCCGCGATCCTTCCGATTGAGATCGCATTCGGACTGGCTACGATCCCGGCGCAATGGCGGCACGTCGCGTGGCATCCATTCCGTTGGCTAATCCTCGGCACCCTGGTTGGTACGCAGATTGGCCTCATCATCCTGACGAGCTTGCCGCCTGAGGTCCTGCGGATACTCGTCGGAGTCACCGTTCTAGCGGCTGTGGCGCTGATGTGTCGGTCCCGCCCGAACTGGAGCCTTCAGCCGCGCGGCCTTTGGCTTACCGGCCTCCTGTCGGGACTGCTCAACGGCGCGACCTCTTTGAGCGGACCGCCGGCTATCCTCGCTCTGCTGGGAAGCGGGCTGGTGGAAAGCCGGGCTCGGGCGACGATGATGGCCTTCGTCGGTGCGAGCGCCGTTATCGCGGCGACCGCGGTTTGGCTCAAGGGCCTCTATGGCTGGGAGAGCGCCGCCACGAGCCTCGGCCTACTGCCTGCCGGCCTTGTGGGCGGCATTCTCGGTACGGTGACGTTTCGGGCCCTTCCTACGCAAACCTACCGCCCCATCAGCCTAGCAATTCTGGCCACTATCTCGCTCATTGTCCTCGGAACGTCTTTGAACGAATATGCATGCGCGAATTGCTGAGCAAGCGTCCATACGCGTAGCGCCCGAATTTTCACAGTCTAAGCAAGTTGTTAACTGCGCCCATACATATATATTCTGGTTGCATTACGCACGTCAGAAGCTCCTGCTGATCTGCGTTGCTTGGGTGCTGGTCGTTCCAAAATTCTCAACCCGTGAACGTCCGCTTCTGAGGATGGAGAAAACTCGCTGCTACGACGAGGTTGGGTCGGACGCAGCAGGGCTGCATTTCAAGTCTGGCAGCTGCGTGGCACACATCCCGAACGTCTAACCGGTAATACGCAGGCTACGTCCGCAGCACCCCTTCTCTCTCTGCCGGCATGGGCCGGTTGGGAGATGAGAGATGGGACATTCAGAGCACGACCCAGCCTTCAAGAGCCGCCGACCGTGGAACGCAGGACGGAAGCTCGGCGCCAAACGCGCGCTCAAACCACAACAGGTTTGGGCCATCCGTTTCTGGCTCGACGGAGAGCGGCGTGTACGCGACCGGGCCATGTTCGACCTCGCTATCGACAGCAAGTTGCGCGGTTGTGACATCGTCAAACTGAAGATCGGCGAGCTTGTCAGCGGTGGGCATGTACGGGCGCGCGTCATTGTCGTTCAGCGAAAGACTGGGTCGCCCGTGCAATTCGAACTGCTCGAACCAGCACGTACCAGCATTCTGACTTGGCTGAGGTGCCGAGGGGGCGGGCTTGACGATTACGCCTTTCCCAGCCGGATCGACCACGAGGCGCACATAAGCACCCGGCAGTACGCTCGTCTGGTAGATGAATGGGTGACGGGCATAGGACTACGGCGCGAGGACTACGGCACACATTCTCTACGCCGTACAAAGGCAGCATTGATCTACAAGCGAACCGGCAACTTACGCGCTGTGCAGATTCTGCTCGGGCATACGAAGATCGAGAGCACGGTACGCTACCTTGGCGTGGACGTTGAAGACGCGCTCGCTCTGGCGGAAGCGACCGAAATCTGAAGCCCGGCCTCCTCAACGGCAATGGCGGCGCGGCGCACGGTGGACGGGAGCTGGCAGCCCTCCGAGGAGCTGGNATCGAGAGCACGGTACGCTACCTTGGCGTGGACGTTGAAGACGCGCTCGCTCTGGCGGAAGCGACCGAAATCTGAAGCCCGGCCTCCTCAACGGCAATGTTGAGGAGGCCATGCAGGCTCCAAGAATGCAGCGCACCTGAAGCAGTCGTTTACCCCGACATGATGCCGTCCCAGATATAGGCGTTCTCGAACCAACCCAGCCTTTCCGCCCCAGGTGGATTGCGGTCTGTCCGCTGATTGGCGGCAGATCGACAAAGCGGTCATCCAGCATTGCCGATCTACCCCGGGATGAAGAACCCCGGCGGAGACCAGCCAGGCCCACGTAATTATGAGGAAAGGCATCGCCGAGGAGGGTTCGGACCATCTCCTCGGCTACAATTCCGACTTGATCGATGCAACGAGGTCCATGTCGCCATCCGTAATCCCTAGCGTCGTCGTTCCATGACCAAGCGCTTCAACTTCGAGGACCAGAATGCGCAGCACAGCCTCCACGAGAAAGCTCGGCATGTCTCACCGTTCGGCCTGTGCGCTGGCCCTCCTGTGGGGGATCTCGGCCACACCCGTGGTGGCGGTCACGCCGGTGACACCGGTGGGCGTCGAGAGCTGCGACGCCTTCCTGGAAGCCTATGCCCAATGCGCGGCCAGCCCCGGCGTACCGGAAGCCGCTCGCCCCGGCATCCGCCAGGGCATCAATACGATGCGCGAGAGCTTCCGCGACTCGGTCCTGCGCAACGAGGCGGCGCGTCCGACCGTGGCCTATCAGTGCGCCCAGGCTCATGAGGCCGTGCGCAAAAGCTTGGTCGACGCATTCAAATGCGGTTTTCCCGCCGCACCCGCGGCCTCACAGGCCCTGTTGCAGAGCCCGCCGCCACCGCCGGGCTCGGCTCGGGCGACCGCCCGCCCGGCGCCGACGCCCGAGGCTCAGGCGCTGGCAAAGGCCAATGCTTACACCGAGGCCCAGAACCACCTCGTCCGGTCGCATCCCCTGGAGCAGCAGTTGGCCGACTACCGGCGCGACAACGAGCGGGTGCTCAAGCTCGGAACGAAGTTCGGCGCCAACGCCTGGTACCACTTCGGCATCGTGGATTTCGATGGGGTTATCGACGAGTTGGAGAAGGCCGTTGCCTTGCCGGGCGTCGTGCCAGAGGTGGATGCTCAAGCCTCCCGGCTGCTGGCAGCCCTGCGTGAGGTCAATCCCATCCTGAAGGCGCTCACGCGCTATCAGACCACACGCGAGTTCAAAGAGGATGGCTTCAAGTTCGCCCGCGAGCAGCACGCGATCCTCGTTCCCAGAGTCGACGCGGCCGCCAAGGCGATGGACGCGTATGGCACGGCCCTGTTCGAGCGCGAGATCGCCCGGGATGAGCTCCGCCTGGCGGCGCTGCCGGAGGATGCGCCGGCACGGCGCCTCCTCTCCACCAGCCTCACCCTGCGCCGCGCAGTCCGGCGGTTCGAGGCACTGGGACCGAAGGCGGATGTCGCTCCCTTCCTGGCCGCACTCGGCGAGGTCTCAAACGCCAACCGCCACCTCGGCACGGTTCTCGACGGCATGAGCCCGAAGGCGAACTCATCCTGCACCGGCTACACCGATACGGTTGCAAGCGTGATTGGGCATGGCCGGGACGTCGCCCGGGACATTCGCGCCAAGAGTGATCCGAGCCAACCGGCGCAACGCTTCAACGAGACCTACAACCGCTCGGTACGCGATCTAGAATCTTGCCATAAGAATGAGAGTCGGGTGCGTCCAGGCTGAGGTCAGCCGAAGATCGCTGAAGACAGGACTGATGTCTCCTTCGAGGTAAACGCTCGTCCTTACGCCTCCGTAAGTCTGCGGGGAGACGAGCAGGTTGACGTCAAGGAGCGTACGTTCCACGGGTAGCACCGGCGTCTCTTAATGAGGACGGACGGAGAGCGGTCGCTAAACCTTTGCGCGGGATCGCGATCGCGTCGTCCGCTCCTCATCGGGGCCAGTCGAAGTAGCGCCGGGCGGCGCCTCGGCCTTCCGCCAACGGCCTCGTCAGCCGGCCGCGCCGGTCGATCAACCCCCATCGGCCCCCGACCATGGCGGATGGCTCGCGCCCGTCCGAGCGGCAGCCCTGGCAAACCAGGGCCTCGCCGCGGGCGTTGAACGGGAACGACCAGTCGAAATTCGTGGCCAGCACCCGGCGCAGGCGCCCATCGTGAAACGCGACCTTGCCGGCGTGACGAGCGCGCACCAACCCCTGCGCGAAGGGATCCGGCCCGTTGTCGAGGGGGAACACCGGCAGCGCCAGCCCGTCGCGGCGCGCCCAGAGCGAGCCGACTCCATCGACGACGATCTCCGTCACCCCACCCCGGAACGGCATGCGCGCGAGGCGGACGGGGTCGATGCGGACGAAGTCCCCCGCGCGGCGGGCGCAGTGCTCCGTGCGGGCGAAATCCGCGTGGACGTCGCGGCAGGCGAGCGGGTAGGCGCCCCCGTCGCGCGCCCGCACGGCCTGCGGCGCGAGGCCGGCCGCGAGCCCCAGGAGGGCGAGCGCGGCGAGCGCTCGTCCCCGTACCGCCCGGCTCACCGGAGGCCCCAGCGCCCGACCGGGCCGGGCGCGCCCGTGGCGTCGTCGACACACACGCGCCAGCCGCTGCCATAGGCGACCTCGCGGACGTCTCAGACGAGGCCGGTGTCCGTCCGGGTCGGCACGGCCGTGCCGGTGGTGGCGAGGCCCGTTCCCGCCGCGGCGCGCGCCGCGATTGCCGCCGCCCGCTCGGGCGTGAGGCGGCCCGTCGCGGGTGCTTGCGCGCCGGATCGGGAGAACAGGCGGTCCAGGATCACCAGCACGGCTCGGGCTCCTCGCATCGACGGGCGAGCATGGGCGTCCGGCCCCGGGATGTCACCCGCCCCGGCGCCGGTTGCGGGGCGGGCGTCCGTCGGTCACACATCCCGGACCGTATCAGGCGGGTAGAACCGCATGGGAGGAACCCGGATGTCCCTGACGCTCGACCACTCCTCCGTGGAGGAACTCAACCTGGCCCTGCGCCTGTATCGGCGCCTGCTGGTCCGCCTGCTCCTGATCCTCGTCCTGGGCTTTGCCGGGGTGATCGGTCTGGCCAAGCTCAGCACGATCCTGTCGCCGCCCTACGGCGTCTATCTCCTCGGGCAGGGCCTGGAGACCTGGGGGCTGCTCGGCCTCCTCGCCCTGCTGTTCGCGGAATTCTGGTGGGAGGGCCGCCAGATCGGCAAGGCCCTGAACCATCCGGGCCTGCTGGATTCCCCTGTCGCCGGGCTGCTGAGCGGCCTCGCGGTGATCGGTGAGCGCGCCGCCGCCATCGGGATGGAGCCCGGCTTCTTCCACGGCCCCCTGCGGCCGATCCGCCAGCGCTGACGGGTCCGTGGCGCTCAGCGCGCCGGCCCCTCGCGGGCGACCAGACTGTCGCGGTGGACCGCGAGGCTCGCTCCGGCGCTCGCGAGGGTGACGGCGAAGCCGAGGGCGGGCAGCGTCCAATCCTCCGCCCGCCACAGGGCCGCCGCGAGGCCCGCGCCGGCGCCGAGGCAGGCCAGGGCCAGGGCGGCCCGCCAGCACCGCACCGCACGCGGCTCGAACCGCACCAGGCCGTTCGCCCACCAGACCAGGGGCAGCATCGACAGCCAATAGAGGGGTTGGGCCCGGGCGGCGCCGTGCGGTCCCGGCACGAGGCAGGCGGTGACCGAGACGGTGGCGGCGAGGCCCGCCACGACGGCGAGCCCGGCCGCCACGTTCGAGGGACGGCCCTTGCGCAGGCGCTGCCAGTAGGCCGGGTCGCGGCGGATCAGGGGGCTTCCTCCCGGGCCGGCGCCGGACGCTTCCAGGCCGCGAGGCGGGCCAGGACGTAGGCCGGCACGCGGTCGGCCACGGCCAGATTCTCCGGGCGCAGGGAGAAATCGTAGGTGAGGCCGTCGCGGTGGACGAGGTAGGTGCAGGTGGAGACTTCGCGCTTGTCCGAAGTGTCCGAGGCGAGGCAGCCGGGCGGGGCCTGGTCGGCCGGCCGCGCCGCGTGCCGGGACGGGAGGCGGTAGAAGCGCCGGTGGTCGACGCCCTCGGAATGGACGAGGCGCTCGCCGCCGGACGGGTCGGGCCGCCACGGCGCGCCCTCGGCGAGCCGCGCATCGAAAATGCCCCATTGCCGGGCGTGGAGGGGTGCGAAGCGGCGCCCGTCCGGGTCGCCGACGACGTGGACCACGAGGTCGGTGGCGAACGGACCGGTATGGCCGTGGCTGAGGGGGCTGTAGCCGGGGAGGCCCGCCGCGACCTCGGCGGCGGGCAGCATCAGCCAGAGCGAATCCGCCGGTTCCCGGCCGAGCCCCGGGAGCGCGTCGAGCCAGGGCAGGCGGAAATTTCGGGAAAACTCGTAGGTGTGCGGCACGGCGTACGCGGTCCCGGCGAGGCGGTACCGCGTGATGCCGAACCGGCCCTCCGCCGCGAAGGCCGCGAGCACGAGGGGCAGGCCGAGGAGCGCGACGAGGCGCGCGACGCGACGCGAGGGACGCATGCGGGACGTTCCTATTCCGTGAGTCCGCCTATTCCGCGAGTCTGCCTATTCCGTGGGCCCGGCGCGGAGCCCGGCCGCTTCCGCCGCGAGGTTGGCGCGGGCGGCCGCCTCCAAGCGGTCGTGGAAGAGGTCGGTCTGGTAGAGGCGCGGCCGGGCGAGGAAGCGGTCGAGGATCTGGGCGCGCCCGAGCCGCCACGCCGCCTCGGGAACGGCGGCGTATTCCCGGCGGATCGCCGCCGCGTAGGCCGCGTAGACGGCGCGCGGCGCACCGAGCACGGCGAGATCGAGGTCGAGGAGGAGCCGTGTCGCCGGGTCCGCGCTCGGGCCGTGCGCCGCCGTCGCGTGGATCATCGCGATCGCGGCCCGGACGCGCGCATCCCCGGCGGCCGCCCCCGCCTCGGCACGCAGAAGGTCGGCGCTGCGGGCCTCGTTGTCGGCGCGGGCGGTGTCGTAGACGGCGTCGTGGAAGGCGATGGCGAGGTCGACGGCGTCGCCGTCGACGCCCGCGAAATCGGGATGCGCCCGCACGGAATCGTGCCCCGCGAGCAGCGCCGCGACGTGGGGCCAGCCGTGATAGTGCCGGTCCGCCGCGCCGTAGCCCGCGTCGAGGGCCCGCCACGCCGCCGCGCCGGGCGTGCCGACGGTCCGCGCCCACAGGGCGTCGAACCGCGCGCGAAGGGACGCGTTCGTGGCTTCCATCCTGCCGGCCTCAGTTCACGCGGTGGCAGGTCGAGGTGGTCTCGGCAGCCCCGCGCATCCCGCCCGCCGGCCGCACCTCGCAGACCACGTACTTGCCGCCCCGCTCGAGGGTGAAGCTCGGACCGGAGGCGGAGACGATGCGGTGGCCGCCGTTGAGGAGCGCGCTCATGGGCTCCTCAACCGGCACCCAGGTCGTGGCCGGGCGCGGCGGCACGGCGGGGGCCTGGGCGACGGCCGGGCCGGCCACGAGGATCAGCGGGAGGAGGGTGTGGGACAGCGTTCGGCGCATGGGATCGTCCTGGGGTCGGGGGCGGGCCTTCGGCCCGTTCGGGCGGCGAGGGGGTCAGGGCGTCACCACGGCGAGGTCGGCCGCAGGCAGCCAGCCGATGACCGGGGCCTTCTCGCCCCGGTAGCGCACGCGCACCCAGGCGTCCCGCCGCTCCAGCACCGCGACGGGATCGAGCCGGACGAGGTAGGGCGCCCGGGCCGGAGCCGGGCCGGGTTCCGGCCGGAAGGCCGTGCGCTCGGCCGTCACGAGGCCGACGCCGATCCATCCGTCCGGGGTCGACGCCGCACGCCGCGAGAGCGCGTAGGGGGTCCCCACCATGGTGCCCGTGGTCATCGAACACCCGCCGTGATCCTCCGCGAGGGTCAGGGCGGCGCCGTCCGGGGTGAAGGCGAGGTCCCCCGGGATGCGCTCCGGCTCGTCGGGAAACCACGTCTCGACCTTGGCCCGGTCGCCCGCGAGGGTGCCGCGCAGGAGGAACACGCAGGCGAATTGCGGGCTCCCGGCTTCGGCCGCCCCCCGTTGCTCGGCGAAGACCCCCGTCACCGCATTGCCGGAGACCGCCAGGGTCAGGCTGTCGTAGGTGCCGGACCGGGCGGCCGGCTCGGCCGCCGCCGCGCCGCAGGCGGCGAGCAGGGCGGCGAGGCCCAGGGCGGTGCCACGCACCGTCAGAGGCCCTTCTCCAGCAGCTTCACCACGGCCTCGACCCGGTCCTTCGAGTCGGCGACGTTGGTGAACGGCCGCCAGTTCACGTCGAGGACCCCGCCGTCGAACGTGAGGCGCTTGGCGTAGTTCGAGGCGGGCGCGGTGTTCTCGTCGAAGCGGACGCGGATGGTCTTGAGCTTCGCGGCCAGGGCGTCGCGGCCCATCTTGTCCTTGGCCACCTCCTTCAGCCCAACGGCCAGGGGCTCGAAGATCGTCTTCTCGAAATAGTCCGGGTCGGAATAGTACTTGGCGTCGCCCGGGAGCGTGAGGTCGTCCCACGCCACCTCCACCGGCACGGCGAAGCCCGCCGCCTCCTGGATCGCCTTTTCCTGCGCGGGGTAGCGGTCCTGGCGGTAGGCCGCGATCGCTCGGCGCTCGGCGAGGCCGATGGTCGGCTCGGCCATGGCCGAGGGGGCGGACAGGACCGACAGGGCGAGCGCGGCGGCGAGGGCGTGGCGGCGTGAGATCATGCGGTGGTTCCTCGGTAGGACGGCCTCGGATGCGGGCTTGGCGTGACGGTTCGATGACGGGGCGGGCACGCTGTCAAAGTGAGAGCCGCCCTCACGGGGAGATCGCCTTCACGGTGTCGGGGCGCAGCGCACCGGGCCGCCGGCCTCGACGGTGGGCGGGGCGGTCCCCGTGAGGCGTACGGGAAACGAGACGATGCTGGGCGTGTCCTTCGGGGCCTTTCCGGCCCGATAGCTCCCGGCGCAGGCCTTCACGGGTGCCGGCAGGGCCGCGACGGCGGGTGGAAGCGGCCCGTCGCGGGCGATCCGCGCCCAGCACCCGGCGCCGTGCTTCGGGATCGAGCAGGCCCCCTGCACGCCGCGGAGGAACCCGAGCCGCAGGGTCCCGTCCGCGACCGCGAAGGTGTCGATGCCGGCCTCGGCGGTCGTGTCCCGGATCAGGGTGCGGCCCGTGCCCGCGTCGAGCACCGCGAACGGGACGGTGCCGTTGGTGCTCGCTTGCTCGAAGACGAGGAACCCGCCCGTGCGGCCGAGGAAGCGCTGGCCGGCGGTCGCCAGGATGCGCGCACCCGGCCCCGGCGCGGCGGCGCAGGCGGGGGCGGCGCCGTTCACGAGCGGCACGAGGCTCGCGTCCTCGGGGTCCGGCGTGTCGGTGTCGCTCTCGCGCACCATGAGATCGCGGTAGGTGGTGCAGGTGATCTGCTTGCCCTCCCCCGACATCTTGCCCTCTCCAGACGTCGCGGTCTCGGTCTTCGCGGGCGGCTCGAACCGCGCCGCCTCCCATCCCGCCGCCACTGACGGGGCGGGGAGGCACGCTGCGAGGAGCGCTAAGCGGGCGGCGGAGCGGGTGGCGGAGCGGGTGGCGGAGCGGGTGGCGGGGAGAAGGCTGCGTCTCATGCGGGTTCCCTGTATACGGCGCGGGAGCCCCGAGGAAAGGCAGGATGGAGTGCCATGCGGACCGTTCTCGCCAAGGTCGCCAAGGGTTTTGCCGGGCCGCTCGCAACGCTTCTCGCCGCGCCGCTCCTCGGACCGCTCGCCGTCCGGGCCGAGCCCGCTCTGCCGGGCGACGTGACGGCGTACGTGACGCGGCTGCGGGACTGCAACCATTGGGGCGGGGAGGAGGCCACGGACGCGGCGCGCGGCCGGGCCATCGCGGCGGCCGTGAAGCGCCTGCGCTGCGACGCCGCCGAGGCGGCCGGGCGGACCCTGCGACGGCGCCACCGGGGCGACCCCGCCGTCCTGAAGGCCCTCGACGGCGCGCGCGATGCGGACGGTTGAGCGGGGGCCCGACGCCGGCGATCCGGTCCGCCGCCGCGTCCTGCGCCTGCTGCACGTTCCGCTCCTCGGGCTGCTGCTGGCACTCGGCCTCGCCCCGGTCTTCCTGCTGTTTCCCCTCCTGCCCGCGGAGCCCGGAACCGATCCGACCCTACGGCCCGTCGAACTCTGGCTCGGCACGGCCCTCGTCGGCGGCCTCGTCGGCACCGTGGAGGGCGCGGCGCGGCCCCTCTACCGGGCGGCCGGCCTCGTCCTCGCCGTCGGCCTGCTCTCGATCCCGGTCCTGCGCGTCCTCCTCTGGACCGACCTTCCGGTCCCGCACGGGCTCGCGCGCTGGCTCGGCCTCGACGGGGAAGCCGCCCTCGACGCCCACCTGTACGAGATCTGGCTCGCTGCGTGGCTTTCGGCCTGGGTTTTGGCTTGGGTTTTGGCTTGGCTCGGCCTCGCGCTCCTGGGCCGGCACCTCCCGGCGCGACGCGCCCGCATCGGCCGGGCCGCCGTTCGATGACGGCGCCGGTCGGGGATACTGGTCCGGGATTGTCGGCGATGATCGTCCCGCCATGATTGCCCCTCGGTCCGACGGGACGCGAAGGGCGGCCCTCGTCGTCGGCGGCTGCGGTGTCGTCGTGTTCGGCTGGGCCCTTGTCGCCTACGCGCCGGTCCCGGGGATCGCCGCGGCCGTCGCCGCGGTGCCGGCGTTCGCCCGCGCGGCGACGCACCGGGTCGCGGTCTTCCTCGCCCTGGCGGCCGTCGGCGGCGGCATGACCTGGGCGGCATTCGGAACGACGACGGGCTACTTCGTCCTGAACCGATCGCGGCTCGACGCCGTGGTGGCCGAGATCGCGGCCATGCCCACCCTGGTGTCCTTCGAACGCGGGCGGGACGATCCTCCGGCGGAGGCGGAGCGAACGGCGTGGTGGGAGAGCACCCGCCTCGTCAACGGCCGGCGCGTCACCCCGTACCGTCCGCAAGGCGCGCGCGACACGGACAGCCTGCGGGAGATCGACGTCCTGCGGGACCTCGGGGTTCCCTACGCTCGCTACCGCGCCCTCTGCCACGCCCTCGAACGCCTCGGGCTCGCGGGGTTCACCCGCGGTCCCGGCGGCGAGATCGCCCTGGACGAACCGATCCCGGGGGGCACGCCCTGGGGCACGTCGTTCGTGTACCGGCCGGACGATGCGTTTCCGGCCGGCTCCGGGGCCGAGAGCGACCGCCGCCTCGCGCCGAACTGGTTCTTCGTGACGCGGGGCTGAGATTCACCGGACGACGCCGCCGGATTCCTGGAAGGAAGAGCGGGCGCGCGGAGCCTCCGCCGTGGTGATGGTACCGGTCCCGAGCAGGGCCGCGAACACGAGCATCGGCACGGCCCAGACCTGCATCGGCACCCCCCAGAAGGCGTGGTCGCGCCCGGCCGGCCCGAAGGTCGTGCCGCGGTTCCAGCGCAGGCCGAGGCCGAGAACGGCGAGCGCCGCGAGACTCATGGTGAGGCAGACCGCCCGGTCCACTTCCGGCCCGTCGACCTGCCGCAGGACGATCAGGGGCAGGAACATCGCCAGCGCCACGAAGAAGACGACCCAGTAGCCCCGCCCGGTCCAGAACACGATCATGCGGCGCCCCCCTCGCGCGGTGTGTGGAGCGATCCGTCCCGCCGAAGCCGCGATCGCATCAGCCCATGGCCCCCGCGCCGGCCCGCCGGTTGCGCACCATCGCGGCAATGGCCGCGACGATGATGGCCGCCAGCGCTCCCGCAATGACCAGAAGCGTGACGGTGCGGTTCCACAGGCGGTCGAGGGCGAGATCGGTGGTGACGAGGTCGGGCCGGGCCGGATCGGCCATCACCCGGACGCTGTAATCGCCCGCATGCACGCCCGTGAACACGGTGTTGATCCGGCGGACCACCGGGCCCGACGGGGTGGGCAGGGTGAGGGTCATGTCGCAGAGGTGGAGCACGATCTTGGTGCTGCAATTGCCGTCGCTCACCCGCGCGGCGGCGACGGGACGCGCCGTGTCGCGGATCTGCCAATCCGTCACCACCGGCGGGGCCGTGTAGACGGCGCAGGCGACGAGGAGGGCACCCAGCGCCACGAGGCCGAACAGGGTCCAGAAGATGTTGCCCCAGCCCTGGCGGGGCGGCGGCAGGCGCAAGGATTCCGTACGCGAGGGCTCGGGGCGGTTGGGGGCGGTGTTCATGGTCGGAACCTCACGGGATCACGGGGGTCTGGGAGGATTCGGAAGCCGCCGCGGTCTCGGCCAAGACACGGCGCGCCTGCGCCGCCTGCCGGTAGCGGCCGATGAGGTCGGCGAAGTCCTGTACCGACATCCGGTACGGCAGGCCGGCCGTGACGGTGACGATGCCGCGCCCTGCGTCGAGCTTCACCTTGCGGCCGCCCGGCACCGCCTGCGGGAACGGCGCCTCCGGCGGCAGCAGCAGGCGGGTGACGACGCCGTTCTGCCGGGTCGTCATGTCGAGGTCGGCGATGCTGTCCCAGAGGATCGGTCGGTCGAGGCCGGGCACCGCCAGGGCCTCGGGGGTCAGGATCATCGTCGTGCGCTCGCCCCGCCACAGCCGAAATCCGCCGAAGCCGCCCAGGACCGCCCCGCACGCCAGCGCTACCCCCACCACGGCCCCCGCCTGGCTGGCGGACAGGCCGGGCAGGCCGGCGGCGAGCCACAGGAGGGCGACCCCGATGAAGAAGCCGCCCGCCACCAGGAGGGCGATGGCCCCCGGGCGGGTGCTTTCGCGCAGCACCCGTGCCTCGGTGCCGATCTCCGCCACCGTCGCCTCCAGGTGCGCGCGGAACGCCGCGTCGCGGGTCCGCACCGCGTCGAGGAAGTCGTGCGTCGCCGCGCGGCAGAGGCCGGTGGGGTCGGCGAAGTAGGCGGCGAGCTGGCCGAGCGCGTGCGGGGGTGGCACCGCGGCCGCGGCGGCCAGGAGTTCGGTATCGAGGGTCCGTCCCAAAGCCGCCAAGCGCTCGCGGGTCGGCGGATGGGTGTCGGTGGGGTGGGCCTGCTCCGCCTCGAGATGCGTCGCCGGATCGTCAAGGCCGCGCGCGATGGCGTGGTCGAGGCTCGCCGCCACGAGGTCGGCCGGGGCGGACCCGGGCGCTTCGGCGGCGGCGTCCAAGGTCTCGGCGATGCGGGGGGCCACGGCCCCGGTGCGCAGGAGCGCCCGCGCGGCGGCGTCGACGGAGACCGGGCTGGCGCCCGCCGCGTCGGCAGCGAACTCGCGGGTCCGGCTCCAGTGGCGCACGGCGAGGTGGAAGTTCTCCATGACGAAGACGCCGAGGCGCAGGGACGGACCGAGCAGCCCGAAGGACCCGGCATGTCCCTCCGCCACCGCGTCAAGGGAGCGCCCGACGCCGGCGTAGATGGGCAGGAATCGCTGACTGTAGACGGTGTCGCCCCCGACGTAGTGGGCGAGTTCGTGGCCGATGATCGCCGCCACCTCGTCGCCCCGCAGGAGGGCGAGGTAGGGCAGCGGCAGGTAGAGGATCCGGCCCGTCAGCGGCGCGCCGCCGGGCTCGACCACGGCAGGACCGGCGCTGACGAAGAAGCCGCCCGTGAGGCCGACCACCACGGCCTCGGGCTTCAACGCCCCGAGCCGGTCACCCAGCCCCTCGATCAGCCGCCACAGGCCCGGCGCCTCGGCGGGCGAGACGACCCGGCCGAAGATCGACAGGGGGTCGGGCTCGAAGGCGGAGAGCGCACGGCGCAGTCCGAGCACTGTGGCGCCCGCCGCGACCAGGACCGCCCCGATGGCGACGACGGCCACGAACAGCATCTTGATCTCGCTGCCGCCCAGCCCGGGCCGTGCCAGCAACCCGGCCTCGAAGACCACGGCGGCGACGAAGCCCGCCGTGGTAAAGAGCACCTGGAGGGCGAGCACCGGCGGCAGCAGGCGGCGCATCCACGAAAAACCGGCCACCAGCGCGTCGCGCGAGGCCCGCCCCAGCCGCCCGAGAGCGGCGCCGGCGAGGAGCACGAGGATCGACAGGAGTGCGGCGCCCCCCCCGGCCGCGACGACCACGGGCGGGAGCAGGCGGCGCCAGTCCATGACCGTCGTCAGGGTCGCGACCTCGTCCCGGGCCGCCCGGGCCTGAACCAGGGCGAGTGGACCGCCATAACCCTTGCCGTTGCGGCGGAACTGCATCCGGAAATCGGGGCGCCCGTCCGGCGGCGCCCGCGCCTCCAGATCCGCGACGATCCGGGTCAGGTGCTCCCGCTCGGCGACGAGGTCCGCCCAATCGGCGCCGGCCCGCTCCTGCTCCCACAGGCCGAGGAGCAGGATGCCCAGGGGCAGGAGGACGGTGGCGGCGATCAGGTGCGTGACGGAACGCAAGCACAAGGGCATGCGCGAATTAGCTACGTCAGGGATACCCGCCTCCTCAGATGCGTTCGGAGCCAGAACGGGTCACTCAGAATTTGTTCGCCGGACGCTCGTCCACTGGAATCGGGATGAGGCTGTCGTGCTTGCGGCACGAGATCCTATCGACCTTGCGGCTCTCACCCTTGATCAGGTCCATGGCGCCAGTCTTTCGATTGACCAGGAAATAGCTACTGACATCGGCAGCGTCCGCGAGGTGGTGAGTCGCATTCTGGCGCAATGGGCAGAGGCTGGTCTGGTCGAGCTACGTCGTGGCGCGGTCGAGATCATTGACAGAGGCAGCTTGGCCTCTGCCGGTAGACGGTGACTGCTGCACTCCAATGGTTCGGTGTCCGCTTCGGGGCAGAAGGTCAAGGTCCGTTACCCATCCCGAGCCGAAATTGCCGGACGGCCGACGAATGGCCGCTTTTGGGAAGCGCTGATGGCGATCCTAATGACTGTGTTGGGTCGGACCCTGACCGGCCGCTCTACGACAGGCTTGGGTGGTGAGTTGCCGGTCCGCTTTCGGGAAAAAGGCTTAAGAAACCGGACGTTCGCTGGGATCGCAACGCACGACGGCTTCGCGCCCATCCTGCTCATTCAGCAAGCTGTGAGGACATCCCGTCCGAGGAAGCTACGGCTGCGATTGATCATCCGTATAAGGGCAGCTTTTGGACCTGATTGCCGCTGCATTGGTGCGGACCACTTCTCCGTGAGATAAGGCGACGCTTGCAGCCGCGGAGAGCAGCGGCACACCGAAACGATTACGTTAGAGCCTGTCCGATAATGTCTGATTGGGGTCGCGTGGTCGGGATGGCGGTGATTCCAAGGGGGTGCTGAAACCTGACCTGGATCTGCCGTCTGAACCCCGACCGCCCGGCGGCGGCAGAGTCGTGCGGGCCTGCGCCATGAAACCGATCCGACGGATGACGAGTGGGCGGTGATCGCACTCCTGATGCCGGAACCGGCGCCCTGTGATGGATAGCGCGCGTTGGAGGGGAAGCCTCGGCGACGGTCGCGGTGCTCGATCGCCACAGGATCAGGACCACCGGGAGCGGCGGGCCACGCGGCTGCGAATACCGGCCGGACGGTCGAGGGCCGCACGCGTCAGGCCCTGATCGATACGGACGGGCGCGCCCTCGTTCTCGATTCGCAACCTTCCGGCAGCCAGGACCGGGAGGGAGCCGGACCAGTGTTGCGCCCGTCGCGTCGGGCTGTTCCCTTCATTGTCAAAGCCCTTGCATTGCCAAGGCTCTCGCATTGCCGAAGCCCTTGCCGGTGCTGGATCTGCCGGCGACAGACCGGCGACCGCTACGATCATCGCCTTCGAGATCGTTCGCAAATCCAAGGATCAGGTCGGCTTGGCCGTGCACCCGCGCCGGTAGACCATCGAGCGCTGCTTCGGGGGGATCGGCCGCAACCGACGACTCAAGACGGACCCGGACGCGACCCTCGCCTCGGCCCAGGCATTTCTCTGCGCCGCCGTCGTCCCAATCCTCGGCTAAGTGGCATCGCTTTCCGAACGGCTCTGAGAGGTGCTGGGTGGTGCACAACTCATACGGGTGATATGGCCGAAGTAAAACTTCTTCCGCAGAGACTGGCGTCAGCACTTCACAAAAGGAGATCAACTTTTCGTGGAACATGCCGGTTGACCGGCTTGTCTCCGAAAATCGACATAGAATTAATCTTTAGCTTCAATCATGGGCCATCCCGGTTGCGGACATTCATTTTCGATCTGAGCCTGAACATGCCCATTCTTTCAAATGTTAACATCACGACGAAACTTGCTGTCGCTTTCGTGTCGTTATCCGCGGTCACCATCGGCGCCAGCCTGCTCGGCTACACGCGATTGGCGTCGATCGAATCAAACATCGGTCGAACCGAGCATACGTATCAGGTCCTACAGGCTCTCGATGGCATCACGTCTGCCATGGTCAATCAGGAGACCGGCATACGTGGATATCTCGTCTCGGGCGACCCGCAGTTTCTCGCGCCCTACAAAGCAGGTCAGGTGGGGTTCACTGAGAATTTCGCCAGGGTCAAAGATCTGACGTCGGACAACCCTGCGCAACAGAGTCGGCTTGTTACACTCAAGCGCACTGCGGACTCATGGTCGAGCGAGATCGCCTCCAAAGAAATCGGTCTTGTCGAGACGAAGAACTTGGAACAGGCGCGGGCATTGGAAGCGAGCGGCGCCGGCAAGGCTTCGATGGATGCCCTGCGCGGCACGGCGACCGAAATGGCGAAGGTGGAGCGTGATCTGCTCGATCTGCGAAGCGCAGAGCAGAGGTCATCCTTCGCTGTGGCCTACGTCACCAGCATCGCCGGAAGCGTGGCCAGCGTCATCATCGCCATCCTCCTCTCGGCCCTCGTCTTCGGCCTGATCGTCGTACCGATCCGACGCCTGGTGGCGGTCCTGCAACGGATGGCGCAGGGAGAAATCGACACGGTGATCGCCGAGGCGCGCCGCGGAGACGAGATCGGCGCAGTGGGCAAGGCGGTCGAGGGCATCAAGACGATGGTCTCCGCCAAGGCAGCCGAGCAGGCGGAGATGAAGCGCATCGCCGATGCCGCCGCCGCGCAGGAGCGCAAGCGGACCATGATCGAGCTGGCGAATGGCTTCGAAGCCGCGGTCGGCGGGATCGTCGGCATGGTCTCGTCCTCGGCCACCGAGTTGCAGGCGACCGCCCAGCAGATGAGTTCGGCTGCCGCGGAAACGGCGGCGCAGTCCATCACCGTTGCGGCCGCCGCCGAGGAAGCCGCCGCCAACGTGAGTACGGTGGCGGCCGCGGCCGAGGAACTCGGCTCGTCCGTGCAGGAGATCGGGCGCCAGGTCTCCGGGTCGTCCGACCTCGCCCAATCCGCCGTCGGCGAGGCAGACCAGACCATGCAGCTGGTCCAGGCCCTGAGCCACGCCTCGGCGCGGATCGGCGACATGGTCGGGCTGATCTCGAACATCGCTAGCCAGACCAACCTGCTGGCGCTGAATGCCACCATCGAGGCCGCCCGCGCCGGCGAGGCGGGGCGCGGGTTTGCCGTGGTCGCCACCGAGGTCAAGGAACTGGCCGCGCAGACAGCGCGAGCGACCGACGAGATCAGCGGACAGATCGGCCAGATCCAGGGAGTCACCGGGCAGGCCGTTGCCGCGATCGGCTCGATCACGACGCGCATTCGCGAGATCAACGGCGTCGCTGGGTCGATCGCGGCCGCCGTGGAGGAGCAGGGCGCCGCGACCCAGGAGATCGTGCGCAACGTCACGCAGGCCGCCACGGGCACGAGCGAGGTCACGAGCAACATCGCCGGGGTCGCGCAGGCTTCCGAAGAGACCGGTACCGCGGCCGGTCAGGTCTTGGGGGCCGCCTCCGAGTTGTCCCGCCAGTCGGAGCATCTGTCCGCCGAGGTGGGACGCTTCTTGGCCACCGTACGCGCGGCGTGAGACGAACGATGGCCGAAATCCATCACATCGCCTTTCCCGGGCAGGTGGAAGCTGCCCGTCGCCATCTTGCGGTCCTCGCACGCGCGATCGAGACGGGTTCGGATCTCGGCCCACGCAGCCTCCATATTCACTCTCTCGGTTCATCCATCGAACACATGCTCATAGCGTTGTAACGCGAGAGGGAAACCCTCCTCGCGTCGCCCGAGGCCGAGCTTCCCGAGGCTCGGACGCTGCTAAGCGAGCTCCTGAGTCTCATGGCCGCCCTTGAGCCCTTGGTAGCGCTCGCTCGGACGTTCCCAACCTGATCACAGCTCAAGCTGGTACTGATCCCTACAAGACCTCCGTCGTCAGGTCATTTGTCATGTCGTGGTGTTCCCTACGTCCCGATCCGATCCTGGTCGTCACCGACAAGCCCGAGCATTGCACATGTCTCTTGGCGGCGGCACAGCACATTGGCGAATGCCGGATCCTGGTCACCACGCAGCCATGGTCTATGTCCGGCCCCGTGCTCGGCGTCATCGCGGATGTCGACCTGAAACAATCGCAGACACGAGCTTGTCTGGACTGGCTCGACGAACAACTCGGGCTCAAGAAGCCGCCCATCCTGTTCCTCACCGACAGCACGGCGAGTGCCGCGCTGCGCGAAGCTCGGGCCTACGGCGCAACCGCGTGTCTCCCGCGCTACACCGAAGCTCGCGCCGTCGTTGCCTCTCTCTTTCGGATGATCCATCCCAGCGAGACCGTGACGGACGTCATCGTGCGACGGGGGGCATCCCGGACGAGCGATCTGTTCGAGGACATGTTCAAGACCGCACCTGCCGGCACGGTCGATCTGGCTGCAGTTGAAGGCGCGATCGATCCCGTGCTGAACGCCATTGAGGAAGGTGGCTTGGCGCGCTGGCTCGATGTCGTCTGGGAGCACGACGACACCACCTTTCAGCATTGTCTGCTGGTCGCAGGACTAACCGTAGCCTTCTCGCAAAGCCTCGGACTGTCGCGCGTGGATCAGCGTCTCATGGCCCGTGCAGCGCTGGTGCATGACATCGGTAAAGCGCAGATCCCGCTTGCGATCCTGAATAAACCGGGCAAGCTCGACACCGACGAGATGGCGGTCATGCGCACGCATCCCGCGCTCGGATACGACCTCCTCAAGGCTTCGGGAAAGTGCGATCCTGTCACGTTGGCTGTGGCGCGACATCACCACGAAATGCTGGATGGCTCTGGTTATCCAGATGGCTTGAGCAGTAACGCTATCGCAGATCCCGTACGGTTGCTAACGATCTGCGATATCTATGCAGCGCTCATCGAGCGGCGTTCCTACAAGGCGCCGTTCTCGTCCGATAATGCGATGCATGTCTTGGCGGGCATGGGCGGCAAGCTAGAAGGCGCACTGGTGAAAGCCTTCGGTAAAGCCATGCTCTCTTCAGGAGAGAGGCTAGGCAGGGCGGTCGCCTGACTAGACGACCATACGAAGTTTCTTCGGTTGAGGCCTCATCGTCCTATCGCACCGCGATCCAAACGCCTTCCATGGCGAAAAGAGCGAGATCGAACGGGCGTTACCCCAGTTGGCGTAACGGTCTGAATAGCGCCTTCTACCTGCTACATTGTAGCTGAGTTTCGATTAGGAATGACGCGGAGTATGCCCTTGCGATCATTGCTGGTGCCGGGCGCACATTCTGTACGGTTTCGTCCTCGAGCCTTCGCGACGTAAAGCGCGTCATCGGCCCGACGGTAAAGGTCAACTGCTTCTACGTCGCAGCCGCTCGCGTCGGCCAAACCGATACTTACGGTCACGGCTTCATGGGCAATCCCCGCGGCCCCGACCGCGAGCTCTCCGATTCGCGTATGCACCTCCTCGGCAACGCGAAGTGCCCCCGCTTCGTCGGTGTCAGGCAGCAGCAAGGCGAACTCTTCACCACCGACTCGGCTCACGAGATCGTTCGGCCGGTGCACGCTTCCCGCAAGGCCATGCGCCAAGCCCTTGAGCACCATATCGCCGAACGCATGACCGTAGCGGTCATTGTAGCGCTTGAAGTGATCGGCATCGACGATAAGGAGCGACAGCGGCTTGCCCGTGCGTCGCGCACTTTTCCAGGCTCGCTCGAAGACCTCGTCGAACCGACGGCGGTTCGGTAGTCCAGTTAAAGCGTCCGTGCGTGAAAGGAGGGCCAGCTCGGCTTCCACCGCCGCCCGTCGGCTCAACTCACGGCCGAACAACAACGCTAAGCCAATGGTAAATCCGCAGAGTATTAGAACTGTTGCACTGATGCCGAGTGCCTTCACACGCCACTCAGCCTCGACGTCGCGCGTCGAGAGGGCGACGTTGAGCACGAGCGGCAAGTCACCAACCTGAGTGAAGGTGTAATGTCGCTCGACGCCGTCACGAACCGAGGTTCCAACGAACGAGCCGCTGCGTGCACCCACGAACCGCTCGAAGGTCGACGAACCGGCGATATTTACCCCGATGTCGGCCGCCTCATAGGGGTAGCGCATGATGCGTGTGCCGTCGCGTAGGTAGAGATTGATCGCGCCTTCCGGGCCAAGGCCGATCTGATCGAACAGGTGCGAGAAGTAGGTCAACTTGAGGCTGCCCAGCACCACGCCTCCGAACGAGCCGTCTGGTTTAGAGATGCGCCGGCTGAACGGCAGCATCGGCTCCCCTGTCAAACGCGAGACGATGGCCTTGCCGACGAAAAGGCCGAGATCCGCCCGCTCGCGATGGACTTGGAAGTACTCCCGGTCGACGTAGTTGCCTTTGCGCGGCGGTATAGCACCGAGGTCCTCCACGATGTTGCCGTGCGCATCGATGACGAGCATTACCCCCATATCGCGGGCAGTGCCGGCCCGGTCGAACAAGACGAGCTGGCGCATGGTCGGGCTGAGCGCCTCGATGCCTGGCTCCCGGAGGTTGTCGACGACCGCTCGCAGCGAGAGATCGAACATTTCGACATTGCGGGCGATATCACGCTCGATGACTTGAAGCAGGTTACGGGACGTTTGCTCGGCCTTACCCCAAGCGTCACGACGCAGGTCGAGCAGCATCAACCCGGAGATGACCAGCATCCCGAGGGGTGCAAGGATGCCCAGCAAGATCCAGGTGCGGGTCGAGTGAATGTGGCGCACAAGGCGATGCGGTAGGGCCATTAGCAAGCGTTCCGAGCTTGATCGTCACTGTACGTCTTGCACGCTAAGACCTAATTGCTCGCTACGATGCATTTCGACGAGATACTGAGATAGATTCATCCCTAATGATTCGTTTTCATGTGTAGTCATTTGTTTTTTCTGCGTCATAGGACGGATCCCGTCACAAGCTGTTCTGGATCGTGAAAAACCTGAGACTTGCACGGCCAAACTAGCTTGCTTCAGCTTCAATGCGCTCGGACGCATCAATCAGACGGCGCAATCGCCGGATGCAGGTGAACGTTACCTAGGGACGGGCGACCTGGCATTCGGCTAATTCCGCCCTCGTGGACGACGTTCCAGCCAGCGGCCGACTAGTCACCGCGCCACGATCCGCCGTCATGCCCGGCGGTCATACCGACCCGGTCGTGCGCGGCATCGGCAACGTCCGACCGTGGCGGGAGTTTCCCATGCGTCGAGATACCCAGCGCTGTGTCGCTGCCCCCAAACCCCGAGGAACACCATGTCCCGCGAGACCAGCATCCAAGCGACCGAAAAGTTCGGCGAACTCGTCAACGGCGGTCGGTTCGATGCCTTCCCCGAGGTCGTCGCCCCGGATTGCCACGATCACGACCCGGCGCCGGGCCAGCACATGGGTCCCGAGGGATACCAGGCTTTCTTCACGCAGCTCCGTTCCGCCTTCCCCGACATGCAGGTCGAGGTGAAGAAGCTCGTTGCTGACGGGGACAGCGTCGCCTTCGCCTACACGCTCACCGGCACGCACCAGGGCGACTTCAACGGCCACAAGCCCACCGGGAAGGCCATCAAGGTCCGCGGCATGCAGATCGGCCGCTTCGTCGACGGCAAGATGGTCGAGCGGTGGGGCTCGTCCGACGAGCTCGGCATCCTGAAGCAGATCGGCGCCATCGAGGGATAAGAGGCCTCCGCGAGGGTGTTCCATCCAACGGGACCTCGTCGAGGCCTGTTCCGGGGCGGCCCATGGACCGCTTATGAGCTCGGCGCAACTCGACCTCTATGGCTAGGTTGGGTCGGGACTCGCCGGTCAGCTGTACGACCGAATCGGGTGGAGAGCAGTCTGGCCGCTTTCGGTGGTGTGCTGTGCTAAAGCCGACATAGGTGACCCTGCCGACCGCGGAAGCTCCACGGTGCTTCCGCGCGAACGGTCTACGAGCCGAAGTCTCCCGGTCTTCCAAGATGGCCCGGAGATGCGTAGGGCGAAGGAAATAGCTTGATCTGACGCGTCGGGAGCACGCCCCCGCTCGCATGTGACCGAAAACGTCTTCGACCACACTCGGACTCCTTGGGATCAGATGTCGATCCGGGCGCCGATCTCGACAGCCCGGTCGACCGGGATGCGGAAGTACCGGGACGCGTCCGTGGCCGCACGAGCCATGGAGATGTAGAGCCTGTCCTGCCACACCGGCATGCCGGTCTCCGGCGAGGCGACCAGCACCCGTCGCGTCAGGAAGTAAGACAGGTCGCCCTTGTCCAGGCCCGCAGCCGCGAGGGCGCGTGGAAGGTCGGGCAGTTCGGTGAACCCGAAGCGCACCGTCACGCACGAGAAGGCTTCGGACAGCTTCTTCACGGCGACGCGCTCGGCGTCGGCCACGCGCGGCAGGTCCTCCGTGACGACGTGCAGGATGAAGTTGTTCGCGTGCAGCACGCGGTTGTGCCTGACGTTGTGCATCAGGGCGCCCGGGGTATCACCGGGCGTGCCAGTCAGGAACATGGCCGTTCCCGGCACCCGCTGGATCGAACCGGTATCGGACATTCGGGTGAACTCGGACAGCGGCACGCGCCGACGGTGGATCTCCTCGGCGATCAGGGCTGAACCGCGTCGCCAGGTCCACATCGCCGTGACGAGGCCGGCACCAATCGTCAGAGGCATCCAGCCGCCATGCAAGATTTTGAGAGCGTTGGCCGAGAGGAACACCATTTCGATCAACAGGAACGGCGCGATGATCGCGGCCGCGACCGCTGGCGACCAGCGCCAGACCTTCCAGGCGACGACGAACAGCAGGCAGGCGGTGATCACCATGTCCCCGGTGACCGCGATGCCGTAGGCCGCCGCCAAACCGCTCGACGACTTGAACAGCACCACAACGAACACGACCGCGACGAGCAGCCACCAGTTCACCCGAGGGATGTAGATCTGTCCCTTCTCGGTCTCGGAGGTGCGCAGGACGCGCATGCGCGGCAAAAGGCCGAGCTGCATCGCCTGCTGTGTGATCGAGAAGGTGCCGGTGATCACGGCTTGGCTGGCGATAACCGTCGCCACCGTGGCCAGTAGCACCATCGGTAGCAGCGCCCAGGACGGATAGAGCAGGAAGAACGGGTTCTCGGCCCGCTCCGGGTGAGCGAGCAGCATGGCTCCCTGACCGAGATAGTTCAGGGCGAGCGCCGGAAGGACCAAGCCAAACCAAGCTGTGCGGATCGGCGTGCGACCGAAGTGGCCCATATCGGCGTAGAGCGCTTCCGCCCCGGTAACAGCGAGGAACACTGCCCCGAGCGCCAGCAATCCGGCGGTGCCATGGCCCAGGATGAAGGAGACGCCGTGGGCGGGGTTGAGCGCGCCCAGGATGCTCGGATCATCGACAATGTGGCTTAGGCCGCCGAGCGCCATAACGACGAACCACAAGGCTGTGAGGGGCCCGAAGAAGGTCGCCACCCGCGCCGTCCCATGGCTCTGCAGAGCAAACAGGCCGATCAGGATGGCTAGGCTGATGGGCAGAACGTACGGCTCTGTGGCCGGCGTTACGAGCTTCAGCCCCTCCACCGCCGAGAGGACCGACATGGCAGGCGTAATGATGGCGTCGCCATAGAACAGCGAGACGCCAATCATGCCGAGCACGATGACGAATCCGCCGGAATGGCCTAGAGCGCGCTGAGCCAGTGCCACGAGGGAGGGCGTGCCGCCCTCGCCATCGTTATCTGCACGCATCACCAACAGCACGTACTTGAGCGTGACAATGAGGATGAGCGCCCAGAGGATCAGCGAAACGACGCCGAAGACCATCTCGCGGGTTGGTGCATGCCCCCCTCCGGCGGCGGCGTGAAGTGACTCCTTCAACGCGTAGAGCGGGCTGGTGCCGATGTCGCCATAGACCACGCCGACCGAACCGAGGGTCAGCGCCCAGAAGCCCGTCTTCGAACCCTGTCCCTTGTCAGAGGGCAGCGGGGTCTCCGACGTCGCGAACTCGGTCCTGGTGATTGCGGGCATCCACGGGCTCCACGTCCGCGAACGTGGGAAGCTCGCAAGGCAAGTCTCAACGGTCGAGGGGCCGGGAACGTTCGCGTAAGCCGAAGATGAATGTCCCCATTTCGGTGCACCGAGGATGGGGCGGGAATGCTCGATTCTGGCTATTCCCAAGCCAGCAACAGCCTCACATGCTCTCCTTGATACCGGATGAGACGAGCTACCAGTTTACTGGGTAGGCCGTGACGAAGCCCGCCACCGGCGCGACCTGCATAACGAACCAGAACGCGACGCTGTTTAACTCCAGCCTGGGCGCCGCGAGTGCCGGTAATGGTGCGAACTGCGCCGGGGCCATACCCGGCGACGATACGACTGCACGCGGTCCAACGGCCGCATACGATCAGCGTGACTTGGCGACTTCCGCGCCGGTCGATCCGACCGCGCCGGCCTTCGTGTCAGGCTTCCCTTCTCCGGTGCCCGAAGCTGCAGTCGTCATGTCAGTGCCCGGTCGCGCAACATCACCGGTGGGGCGGGTCCCGACGCCCATCCCACCGGTGCGGAGGCCGTCATCCGTGCGCTGTTCAGAAGCGGGTGCGGCAATCGCCAGCCTGGGATCTGCCGCGACGAGGAGCATGAGCGTGAAACGGGTCTTTCGGTCGTGCTACGATGGACCGGAAACGAGG
Source organism: Methylobacterium sp. Leaf125 (assembly GCF_001423085.1). Lineage (GTDB taxonomy): Bacteria > Pseudomonadota > Alphaproteobacteria > Rhizobiales > Beijerinckiaceae > Methylobacterium. The sequence goes on from NZ_LMNU01000006.1 coordinate 117,270, forward strand.
ATGTGGCACTGGGCAACGTCGTGACCTCACGCGGGCTGGTCACCGCTGCGCATCTTCATGAAACGGGCATGTCTTGCTTCCAGGTCGGCAAGGTCGTGCGGATCGGCGACGTCGCGCCTAGCCGCGGCGAGGACGAGGTCCGCATGCCGGGCGAGCTCGGCGGTGCGGTTCGTCAGTCGCTCGACCTCGGCGACGCGGGTGAGCACGTCGAGCATCCGGGCCAGCACGTGCACCGAGCCGGCGGCGTTCTGGCGGATCATGTGGAATATGGCATCGCACAGGCCGTCGTAGTCGGTCACGGGAAGGACGAGCACCACCCGACCGTCCCGGACGACGGCACCGGTGGGTAGATGGCGTGATGCCACCCGGCACAGGGCATCGCCGAGATGGTCGACGACGCTGCCGGCGGTGAAAGGGTCGTTGATGCCCGGCGAAAGCGCCCGGACCGCGATCTCGACGAGCTGCCGGATCGAGTATTCCAAGTCCTGAAGGGCGGCCGGACGTCGCCCGAAGGTCAGCGCCCGGCGAATGGCCGGCTCCGCGCCCTCGACCCCTGCGGAGAGGAACGCGACCGGGAACCCGGACGGGACGTAATCCCCCGGTCGCACGCGCAGGGCGACGGTGACACGGTGCTCGTGGGCCCAGTCGGCCAACCCGTCCTCGTCGACGGCTTGCAGGTAACCGCTGCCATCTGTGCGGACCCCGCCACCGGTCGGTAGCCGAGCTGGAAGTGTCATGCCTGCGCTGTCGCGGGTGCGAGCGTCGACGGCGGAGCGGAGGTCGCGATGGACCGCGTCGACTACCGTCTCGACGTTGATGCTGGCGGCGATGTGGTGGACGAACCAGACCAGCGTGGCAAGCGAGAGCAGCGCCAGCACCATCGCACCGGTGATCGCCAGGTGCGGGACGAATGGGCTCTCCTGCACGGTACGCACCGTGCGCAGGACCATCAGTGCGTAGGCGAAGGTGCCGAGGAAGATGCCCAGGACGATCTGGTTGCGGGCGTCGCGGGTGAAGTTGCGCAGCAGGCGTGGGCCCATCTGCCCGGATGCCAGCGTCAGGGCCGCGATGGTGATGGAGAAGGTTGTTCCGGCGACCCCGATGGTCGAAGATGCCACCGCACTCAGTAGCGCCCGGGCGCCCTCGGCCCCGCCGGAATAGCCCCAGTTCTGGTTCGGCGAGGAGGCGTCGTAACCGGCGATGTGTGCCGTCTCCAGCCAAATCCCGAGTTGCGCCAGCCCTATGCAGCCCAGAACGATCAGGGCCGGCCGGAGCCAGAACAGATCCCCCAGCCACTCGATCCAGGCCTTGAGGCGCGCCCTCATGCCGGGTCTCCCTTCCCTTCGGAGTCTCTGCCTTCGCGCTTTCCGCGTTCGAAGTCGGCACGATCCTCGCGGAGCACCTGCCAGCGGGCACGGGGTGGGCTTTTGCCGGCGGGCCAGCCCTCGCGCTGGCGGGTGCGGTCGCCGTCGGCCGCCTCGGTCTGGTCGTGCAGGAGGACTTGACTCGTCGGATACGGAAGGTCGATGCCGGCGGCTGTGAGCGCGTCCTTCACGTTCGAGATGGCGTGGTCGAGGGCGTCGACCGCGTCGCGCCGCCGGGGCGGGTCAATCCAGAACCGCGCCGTCATGTCGACGCCGGCGGCGCCGAGACCCGTGACCAGCGCCTCCGGGGCTGGGTCGGCCAGGACCCCTTCGGTCCCGCGCAGGGCCTCGACGATGACGAGGCGCGCCTCCTTCATGTCGTCCCCGTTGCCGATGGTGAGCGGGAAGGCGAGCCGGCGCTTGTCGTGCGCGGTGATGACGGTGATCTTGTCGACGAACAGCGTGGCGTTCGGAATCAGCACGCGTTGGTTGTCGTAGGTGCGCAGCACTGTCGCCCGCACCCAGACGTCCTCGACCGTGCCCTCGTAAGATCCGGCCCGGATCTGGTCGCCGATGACGAAGGGGCGGGTCAGCAGGATGAGGATGCCGGCCAGCAGGTTCTGCAGCACGTCGCGGAAGGCGAAGCCGATAGCGACGCCGCCGATGCCGAGGAGGTTGAACAGGTCGGCGGCGGAGACGGAGGGGAAGGCCACCGAGGCCGCTACCAGGAACGAGACCAGGATGGTCATGCCGCCCGCGATGCGCCCGAGCACCGCCGCAGACCCCGGCGAGGCCTCCCGCAGTGTGGCGGCGCGGCGAACGGCGGCACGGACCCCCCGGGCGACGAGCAGGCCGAGGCCGAACAGCACGAGGGCGACGGCGAGCCCCGGCAGCAGGGCGGCGGCCGAGCGGCCCAGCCCTTCAAGGCGTCCGAGCGCTTCCGAGAAGATCATGAGAACCCTTGGATCATGGGAAAACCGCCGGTGGCGGGCATGCCATCCGGCGGCGTCTCAGGGGGCTTTCGCGCAGTCACCGACCGCGCAGGCCCGTTGCGGTGATATCAGCGACGCGGGCCGCCGGACGTCCCGCCGTACTGCTGCCCGCCGAACTGGCTGCGAGAGGGCATGCTGGCGTTGCCGCGGCTGGCCGAGCCCTGCCGCATGCGGTGTTGGCGCATCATACGATGACGACGCATCTCACGCCGGGTCATGCGGACCTGTACGAGTTCGCTCCCATCCGAGGCCGTGACACCGGAGGCGTTCATGGGCAGGGCGGCCGAGGGCAGGCTGAATGCGCAGAGGCCTAGGCCGGTTAGGAGCGCTGAGGCGAGAAGAGTGTGCTTCATGGTTAGGTCTCCTCTGTCGCCGGGGATCACATCTTTTTCTTGGAATACTCGAACTTCGGCGCGTTCTTCAGGGTGTCCTTGTCGGTATCGGCATGGACCATCCACTTGCCGTCCTTACTGCTGATGGCCAGCGAGGACGGGTCGAGCACGACGTAGCTCTCGCCGAGGCCGAGGAAGCCGCCGACGCTGACGACGACGCCGGTTAGGGTCTTGCCGTTCCCGATGACCAGGTCCTCGACCTCGCCAACGGTCTCATTCTTGTTGTTGTAGACGGTGGTGCCGACGAGCTTCGAGGACATCACGTCGGCGGGCTTCACGGTCATGAACTTCAGCTTCACCGTCGCCGTGTCGGCCATCTTCATCCCCATGTCGGTGGACGCCGGCATCGCGGTGCCGGGAGTCGGCGCAGCCGGAGCCGGAGTGGTCTGGGCCATGGCGGGCAACGACAGACAGGTGAGCGCGAGGGCGGCGGCGAGGGTGCGATGGGACAAGAAGATCTCCTGAAAGAGGGCCTGAACGGATGGGACTGCCCGCGAGGCCTGGACGGCGACTGACCAGCGCTCGGTCAACCGGTTCGCAGGTCCAACGCGCCCGTTCAGGAAACGTTCATGTCAATCGGCCGGCATAAATAATAGAATAGGCTCGGCCTCCCGGCCTTCAGATGATCCCATGGAACGGGTGATCCCGATATCAAGGGCGTCATCATCGCGCATTTTCCAGAATGAACACCCTATCTCACGGAGATGATCTGAAGCCACGTCTTCGAATTCATGACTTTATCGTGATCCGTGTTTTGAAACTTACGGATAAGTCGATGCGTATGGGTGGCATGAGCCTCGACTTGCGAAGCTTCATCTCACTTATAGGATTTCCCATGATGCGCTCGACCCTGAACGCCGCTTTCCTCGCCGTCGGCCTGACCGTGTCCGCTGCCGCCCTGGCCGAGACCTCCCCCATGGTCGGCGGCGCGCCGATGATGGCCGACAAGACCATCGTCGAGAACGCGTCCAAGGCCAGCAACCTCACGACCCTGGTCGCCGCCGTGAAGGCCGCGGGCCTCGCCGACACCCTGAGCGGCAAGGGCCCGTTCACGGTCTTCGCCCCGACCAACGACGCCTTCAAGAAGCTGCCCGCCGGTACGGTCGACTCGCTCCTGAAGCCCGAAATGAAGAAGACCCTGACGGGCGTGCTGACCTACCATGTCGTTCCGGGCAAGCTCGACGCCAAGGAGCTGATGGCCAAGGCGAAGATGGGCGGCGCCGACGCCAACCTGAAGACGGTCGAGGGTCAGGTCCTGACGGTGAAGATGGACGGCAACCGGCTGTCGCTGATCGACCAGAAGGGCGGCGGCGCCTTCGTCGAGCAGGCCGACGTCAACCAATCGAACGGCGTCGTGCACGTCATCGACAGCGTGCTGATGCCCAAGTAACCGAAAAACAGCCGCCCTACCTCCGCCAGCGGGGGTGGGGCGGTCCAGGAAGCGTTCCACCAGGTCGGCGTGAGCGCCTCGGGCAGGAACCAAAGTCGGCGGGCAACGCTTCGGTTCGACAATCCCGACGCCCAGGCGTCTGATTGGAACCCCGCCGATGCACCCCTTGGACCTAATCGACCCTGCAAGGGGCCGCTCCGCCTTGCGCCTCGCCGGCGCCCTTGCCGTCATCGTCGGCCTCGCCCTCTCGGGGCCAGGCTTTGCGCAGTCCGTAGGCAGCTCCATCGACCAACCCACGCCCGGTACGCTCCCATCGGGAACGTCGACCACGAAGGGATCGGACGCCGCGCGCCACCAGGGCACCGGTGGGGTCGCGCCGCCGAGCGCGATCCAGTCCTCGACGGACGTCATGCAGTCCGAAGGCTCGGTTCAGGGGAAGGATCACGGCGGTCGAACCACCCCGATCCAGCACCTCCCGAAGGACATGCGCTGAGGCGCGCGCCAGCCGGTCGGGATCACAAGCCCCAGTTCGATGGACCGATGGCCCGGACACCCGCCGCCCATCGACGGGTGTCGCGACAAGGACTTCCGCGATGTTCTTCGATACCTGGTTCGGCCTGCTCAGGGTCGTGGTCGTCGCCCCCCTGGCGTACGTCGCCCTGATCCTGTTCCTCAGGATCTCGGGCAAGCGCACCCTAACGAAGCTGAATGCCTTCGACCTCGTGGTCACGGTCGCACTCGGCTCGACGTTGTCGTCCATTGTCCTGACGAAGTCGGTCGCACTCCTGGAGGGCGTCCTTGCGCTGGCGACCCTCATCGGCCTGCAATACGCGATCACCTGGTCGAGCGTGCGCTCCGCCCGGGTCCGGTCGCTGGTCAAGGCCGAGCCGACACTGCTCGCGCACAAGGGGCATCTCGTCGAGGGCGCGATGCGCCGGCAGCGCCTGACCCGCGACGACGTCCTTTCGGCCCTACGCTCGGAAGGGTTGGATGACCTCTCCCAGGCCGAGGCGGTGGTTCTGGAGACCGATGGCTCAATCAGCGTGCTCAAGTCGCTCTCCGACCGCAACGACGGCTTGGACGGGGTGCCGCCGCGCGAGAGCAACCGACCCGATCCGGGCCGTTCGTGAGATCTCTCGTCGGTTACGCGCTCCTGGTCCTTGCGGTGGTCCTTTCGGCCGCGAGCCTGATCCCGCTGGTGCCCACCGAGTGGTGGTGGGTGCGCCTGCTCGACTTCCCGCGCCTGCCCTTCGCCCTGGGATTGCTCGCGGTGGGCGTCGGCCTCCTGTTCTTTCTCCGGGAATCCCCAAGATCGACAGTGTCGACGCTGGCCCTCGTGGCGGTCGCCCTCACCGTCGATGCGTGGGTGCTTCGGCCGTACCTGCCGACCGGCAGCCTGAGGGACGAGGCATGTCCCGCCGAGCGGCGGCTGTCCGTGATGGTCGCCAACGTCCAGCTCGGGAACCGGAAGGCCACATCCTTGGTCGAGGCCGTCGCGCGGGTCGAGCCAGACCTGTTCCTCGCGATGGAGACCGACGCCTGGTGGGACGAGGCCCTGAAGCCCGTTCTCGCGGCGATGCCCCATGCCCTCCAGCGGATCACGGGGTCGTATTACGGCATCCACCTGTACTCCCGGCTGCCGCTGGTCAACGGGAGCATCCGGCACCTCGCGGGTCAGGACACCCCGGCCATCGTTACAGGCGTCACCCTGCGCAGCGGCGAGACCGTCGACTTCGTCGGCATCCACCCGAAGCCCCCGCAAGCCTGGCAATCCGCACGCGGGCGGGATGCCCAGCTCTACGCGGCGGCGGACGTGCTGCGGACGCGGGTCGAGCCCGGCATCCTCGCCGGTGACCTCAACGCCACGCCCTGGGAGATCGCGGTCGAGCGCATGGCGCGACTGTCGGGATTGATCGATCCCCGTCGAGGCTACGGCTACGTCGCGACCTGGAACGCGAAGGCGTGGTGGATGCGCTGGCCCCTCGACCACGTCTTCTACGAAGGCGGGTTCGCGACGGTGTCCGTCGAGCGCCTCGACGCGTTCGGATCGGACCACTTCCCCTACCTCGTCCGCCTCTGCCGTCAGACCGGAGAAGGTGCGAAGGCGCCCCCCGAGCGGGATGCGGACGATTTCGCCACGGCCAACGCGGTGCTTGCTTCGGCGGGCGCGACAGAACGGCTGGGCTCGCGTTGACGACCATCACCCATCGACAGGTCCCGGCAGGCTCTCGCTGCGCGGGCGGGGAGCGCCCGTGATCTCCACCTTCGACCTCGCCGCGATGCTGCTGACCCTCTCGGCCCTGTTTGTCCGTCGTCAGATGATTTGGGACATTCAGCGGTGTTCAGGAGCGGAGGCTCTGGTCCATCTGGGGTGAGAGGTTAGGCAGCCTGCGCGTGATGG
>NZ_LMNU01000007.1 GCF_001423085.1 Methylobacterium sp. Leaf125
GTAGCGGGCGAACGTCCCCTCGCTCGTCGCGATGTCGGCCCCCTCCACCACCGCACCCGTCGTCGGTCCGGCCGCAGGGAGGAGCGACGAGCAGCCCGACACCGTCAGGGCGGTGCCCAGAACGGTGCAGAGGGCCAAAGGCAGTGCGCGCATGCAGGATCGCCTGTCGGTTTCTCTCATGGGCTGCCTAGACCATCGCCGGGTCGCTGTCCGTGGCGGCCGGGACACAGTCTCGCGGTGAGCGCCCGTCACCCGCCCGTCGTCCCCGCTACCCACGTCTATCCCAAAAAATCGTGTCCGACACGATACTTGAAAGGAGCAACGCGATGTGCGTTCTCGTCGGGACGGCAACTCTTGATTTGCCAAACCTGGGTTTCGGCCGAATCGGATCCGATGACAACGTCGTTCGACTACACACCTCCTGGACTAGCCCAGGGTGTTCCGGGGCCGGTCCGACGACGGCATGTCTTTTATCTTCCGGGTTACGATCCTGAGGGCAGCAGCCGCTATCGAATGCTGTTCGTGCGCGAGTTGGCCCGCTACGCCAAGCGCTTCGGAGAGCCGAAACGCACGGTCTCCGGCGCGAATCTCAGCGCCGACGGGCTGGTTCAGAGCTGGCGCGTGGCCGGCCAGCCCGCCACGCAGGGTGCCGAGACCACCTACGACGTGCTCCTCTGGGACGACATCGTCCGCGACGACTTCCGGCGCCGGCGTCCGGTCAGCGTCGCCCTCCTGGTCTTCGGCACGCTCCAGACCATCGTCTCCGGCCTGATGCTGCGATTCTACCGGCTGAACTGGAAGTACGGCAACGTCATCCTCTATCCGCTGGTGATGGTCCTGCTCCTCGCCCTGTGCACCCTGGCCATCGCCGCCTTCGTGCATGCCCATCTGGGGACGGCCTTCGGGCACAGCCTCGGGTGGCCGCTCTGGGTGACGCTGCCGGCAGGCCTCCTCATCGGCCTCGCCTGGATCAAGGCGATGGAAGCTTTTCTCAATCGGATCTTCTTCTGGCAGCTCCTGAACGACTGGGTCTTCAACTGGCAGCACGGACAGGGCCGACGGCCGGATTACGAGCGCCGGCTGGAGGCCTTCGCCGGGCATGTCCTCGCGCGCTGCACCGCCCTGGCGGCCAGCGACCCGCTCGACGAGATCCTGATCCTCGGCCATTCCTCGGGAGCCCTGAGCGCGGTGGAGGTGACCGCCCGGGTGCTCGCCCGCGATCCGCATCTTGGCACCGGAGCGACCACGCTCGCCCTCGTCACCCTGGGGTCCGGCCTGCCCCTGGTGGCGATGCAGGGCATGGCGAAGGGGCTGCGCTGCGAGATCGCCAGTCTGGTGACCTCGCAGCGCCTCGTCTGGGCCGACTTCCAGGCCCCCCAGGACTGGATGAACTTTCCCGGCTTCAACCCGGTGGTGCACCTGACGCTCGACCTTCAGGGTCGGACGGTCGCCAACCCCCTGGTGCGCTCGGCCCGGTTCCGCGAGATCATCAGCACGGAGACCTACCGGAAGGTGCGCTGGCGTCCGTTCCGGATGCACTTCCAGTTCCTCCTCGCCAACGACCGGCGCGGGTACTACGATTTCTTCGCGATGACCCTGGGCCCGCAACGGCTGCGCGAGCGGGCGCTCGATCCCGTTCTGCCCGGCCCCGTCTCGACCGATCCCGCCTCGCCAAATCCCGCCTTTCCAAATCCCGCCTTGCCAAATCCCGGTTCGCCAAGTCCCGGTTCGCCCGGCGCCTGTCCGAGCACGCCGCTCGCCTCCTGAGAGCCGGAAAACCCGCCCTCGCCCGGCATGTTTCCGCACAGCCTCCAGGCGCTGCGGCCTGCTATGAGGGCGCGGCCTGCCAAGAGGCCGTGGCCTGCTAAGAGGCCGCGGCCGGCTTATCCGAGGCGGCCACCAGGAAGGGATGCACGATGTCATCAGGCCAGACTCCCGCACCGGGCGGCAGGCCCATGGTCCTCGTGGTGATGGGCGTCTCGGGATCGGGCAAGAGCACGGTGGCGTCCTGCCTCGCCGAGCGCCTCGGCTGGACCTTCGTCGACGGCGACAGCTTCCATAGCCCCGAGCACGTGGCCAAGATGCGGGCAGGCCACCCCCTCGACGACGACGACCGTGCCCCCTGGCTCGCGGCGATCGGCGCCTGGATCGACACGCAGCTGCAGCAGCGGGCGACCGGCGTGGTGGTCTGCTCGGCCCTGCGGCGGGCTTATCGCGACGTGCTGGTGCGCGGCCGCGCGGAGGTCCGGATCGTCTACCTGGAGGGCGACCGCACCCTGATCGAGGGGCGCCTCGCGCGCCGGCAGGGGCACTTCATGCCGGCGGGCCTTCTCGACACCCAGTTCGCCATCCTGGAGCCGCCGGCCCCCGAGGAGAACGCGGTGGCGGTGGGCGTCGATGCGCCCCCCGAGGCCATCGTCGCAACGATCGTGGCCCGGTTGGGATTGGGGGAGGGCGCCCCGCAACCCTGAGCCCCCTCCGGATTCCATGCCCCTGTCCTCCGAACCGACCCCCGCCGCGATTGCCCTGGTGATCTCGGACGTGGACGGCACCCTGGTGACCACCGACAAGAGCCTGACGCCCGCGACCCGGGCGGCCGTGCGGCGGCTGGAGGCGGCGGGCATCGCCTTCACCATCGCGTCGAGCCGACCGCCCGTGGGCCTGAAGTCGCTGGTGGCCGAACTCGGGCTCACCCTGCCGATGGGGGCCTTCAACGGCAGCACCCTGGTCGCCCCCGATCTCAGCCTCCTGTCCGAGACGCTGATCCCGGCCGAGGCCGCCCGCGCGGCCGTGCGGCGCTTCGCCGAGGCCGGTCTCGACACCTGGGTGTTCGCCCGTGGGCAGTGGAACCTCACCGATCCGCACGGGCCCTATACCGACCTCGAGCGCCGGACCCTGCAGGCCGAGCCGAACGTGGTCGCGGATCTCGAACCGCTCCTGGACCAGGCCGCCAAGATCGTCGGCGTCAGTGCCGATGCGGCGCAGCTGGAGGCCTGTGAGGCGGAGACCGCCGCGGCGTTGGCGGGACGGGCGGACGTCCATCGCTCCCAGGCCTATTATCTCGATGTGACGCCCCCCGGCTCCGGCAAGGCCGCCTTCGTCGATGCCATGAGCCGGCACCTCGGGATCGACAGATCCCGGATCGCAACCCTCGGTGACGCCGCCAACGACGTGCCGATGTTCGCCCGCAGCGGATTCTCGGTGGCGATGGGCAACGCCGCGCCGGCGGTCCAGGCCGCGGCCCGGGCCGTCACGGCCACGAACGACGCGGACGGCTTCGCAAAAGCCATCGACGAATTCATTTTGCGACGCTGAGGCAGCCTTAGCCCCGCCGGCCGCACCGCACCGCGAGGCCCTTGGCAACATTGGCGAATCGCTTCAGACACAATCCGGACCGGGCTGCGGCGACTGTGCCATGTGCGACACAGCACATGGGGAAACGGTCACGCTCGACCCGCCCGAGCCGCTTTCCGGCCTCAATTCGCCCGGACCTTGACCGTCCAAGAACAAGGACGATCCGGGTCTCCGATGAACCAGCGCTTCCTGCTCCTCGCCGTCGCCGCGGTTGCCATGCCGTGCGGGATGCTCCCGCCCGGCGCGGCCCTGGCCCAGGGTACGGCGGCACGGGACAACATCGATGCGCTGATCGAGCAGCAGGCCAAGGCCAACGGGGTGCCGTCGAGCTTCGTCCATCAGGTCGTCAAGCGCGAGAGCAACTACAACCCGAACGCGAAGGGTGGTAGCGCCCTCGGGCTCATGCAGATCAAGCATGCGACCGCCCGGGGCCTCGGCTACCAGGGGGATGCGGCGGGCCTGTTCGACCCGCGGGTGAACCTCCGCTACGGCATCGCCTACCTCGCCGGCGCCTACCGGGCCGCCAGGGGGGACATCGCCCAGGCCTATAATTTCTACAATCGAGGCTACTATTACGCCGCCAAGCGCCTCGGCATCGAGACCAGCGTCCCCGACGATCTCGAGACGCCGAGATCCGGCGAGGCCTTCTCCAACGCCTTCGCCCGCGCCGACAGCCCCGCCGTCATCGCCGCCAACACCGCGCTCGCCTACGCGCCCAGCCCCGCCGCAAATGGCGTTCCCACTGAGACCGTCGCGGTGCCGCTGCCGCCGCGCAGGCCCGCTGCCCTCGCCGGGCTCGGCGCGGTCGAGGTCGCGGCCCTGGCACCGGCCGACGCCGCTGCCCCGGCCTCCGCAGCGGCCATCAGCCCCCATCCCGGCATCGTCCCGGGCATGACCCAGGCGGGCGCCCAGGTCGACGCCGTCTTCACGGAGGCGATCGAGGTTCCGCTGCCGCCGCGCCGTCCGTCGGCGCTGGCCCTCGCCGCGGTCAACCGGCCGGTGGTGGCGAAGAAGGCGCCGGTGGCCGGCACCGTGCTCGAGGCCTCGGCCCTGCCGCCCGCCGCGCAGTAGGCCGTCCCCGCCCTCGTGCTCCCCCACGCGGCGTTTGCGCACAAGCCGGGCTCCGGTCCGGCCCCGCCGTCACGGCTTCGAGGAACATCCCGCGGCTGATTCTCCGGGTTTCCCCCGTTCTGGTGGCCGTGACCGCTTGCGTCGGAGCGCGCCTCGCCTCACATGGTGCAATGCGAAGCGCCGGGCTTCGGCGTGGTTCGGCACGATCATCGCAACGACCCAGGAGCGTTGTTCCGACGTCGGATCTTCGGATTGTTGCTTTTTAACACATTCGAAACGCCGAATCTGGGCATAATATTTCCACATCCGTGAGCCTAGCTCCGGGATCGACCGCCTGTTGTGGCAACCTGCGTGCGGGCTTCGGCCCGACCGCGAACCGAGGAAACGGACGACGGCATGGCCGGCGCGGTAGAACAAGAATCGACCTTCCTGGCTGATCTCGGCCGGCGGGTTCGTCATGCCCGGACCGTGCGGGGCCTGTCGCGCAAGCTCCTCTCGCAGACCTCCGGTCTGTCGGAGCGCTACATCGCGCAGCTCGAGAGCGGGCAGGGCAACGTCTCGATCATCCTGTTGCGCCGGGTCGCCAACGCCATGGGCGTGCGCCTCGACGACCTGATCGCCGGGCAGGAGACCCTGCCGGACTGGCACGTGATCCGCGATCTCCTCGGCAACGCGTCGCCGGAGCAGATCGCCCTGGCCAAGGGCATCCTGTCGGGCCAGTCCTCGGCCAGCGGCGAGGCGCCACAGCCGCGCGTCGCGGTGATCGGCCTGCGCGGCGCCGGGAAATCGACCCTCGGCCGCCGGGTCGCCGATCGCCTGGGCTGGACCTTCGTCGAACTCAACGCCGAGATCGAGCGCGAGAACGCACTCTCGGTGAAGGAGATCTTCGCGATCTACGGACAGGAGGGCTATCGCCGCCTGGAGCAGGCGGCCCTGCGCCGGCTCACCGAGCATCCCGGGCCCCTCGTGCTGGCGACCAGCGGCGGCATCGTCGCGGAACCTCTGACCTACGACCTGCTGCTCCAGGCCTTCTTCACGATCTGGCTGCGGGCTCGGCCCGAGGAGCACATGCAGCGCGTGCGCGACCAGGGCGAACTCACCACCACCGGCGACCACCCCTCGGCCATGCAGGAACTGCGCGCCGTCCTGGCCAGCCGCGAGCCGCTCTACGCCCGCGCCTCGTCGGTGGTCGACACCTCCGACGTGCCCGTCGATGTCATGGTCGACCGCCTCGCCGAAGCCATCGAGGCGCGCTTCGGCACCCTCGATCACCGCCGCAGCGCCTGACGGTCGCGGCCCGCGCGATCGGGTCGGTCGCCGCGCGGCCTTGATCGGGCGTGCGATGCACACCAAGCTATGGGACATGCGGTCCGGAGCGGTTTTGTTCTGCCGGCCCGCGTGACGACAGACATACCCTACTGGAGCGGCGCGGGGCGGGGCAGGATCCCGCCGACGCGGCACGACCTCCACGTCGACTCGCGGTATACGCCGGCCCGCCGCGACGCGCCCGGCCCAGAGGAGGACCCGATGTCCGCCAGCCCCTTCCCCATCGCCGCGAAAGGCGCCGAACCGCTGGCGGTGTGCGATCCGATCTGGGCGCGCCTGCGGGCCGAGGCCGAGGCGATCGTCCGCGAGGAGCCGCAACTCGCCTCGTTCATCGTGGCGACGGTCCTCAATCATACCTCCCTGGAGGGCGCCGTGGCGCACCGCGTGGCGGCCCGCCTCGGACACGCCTCGCTGCCGGCCGAGCTCATCGCCCACGGCTTCTTCGAGGCGATCACCGCCGAGCCGAGCCTCGGCCAGGATTTTCGCGCCGACATCGCCGCGGTGCTCGATCGGGACCCCGCCACCAGCCGGGCCATCGAACCGGTGTTGTACTTCAAGGGCTTCCACGCGATCCAGGCGCATCGCCTCGCCCACTGGTACTGGACGGCGGGACGGCGCGACCTCGCACTCTACCTCCAGAGCCGGTCCTCCGAGGTGTTCCAGACCGACATCCATCCGCAGGCCCGGATCGGGCGCGGCATCTTCCTCGACCATGCCACCGGCCTCGTGGTCGGCTCCACGGCGGTGATCGAGGACGATGTCTCGATCCTCCACGCCGTTACCCTGGGGGGCACCGGCAAGCAGGGCAGCGACCGTCACCCCAAGATCCGCCACGGCGTGATGATCGGCGCCGGTGCCAAAATCCTGGGCAACATCGAGGTCGGGGCCTGCGCCCGCATCGCTGCCGGTTCGGTGGTGCTGCGCCCGGTGCCGGCCAACACCACCGTGGTCGGTGTGCCCGCCCGCGTGGTCGGCACCGCCGGCTGCGCCGAGCCGTCGCGGGCCATGGACCAGCTCGTCGCCATGGATCAGTTCATCCACATGGCCGAGGGCATCTGACGGCGCCCCCGGCATGCCGATATCGGCTCGGAGCCCCGCTTGCCCATCCCCCGATGGCGTGGCAAGCGGGGGCCAGCCCGGCCCCGGCCGCCGCCGGCAGGCTCACGAGGCCGCCGCGCGCGACTGGCGATGAGCCGGAAAACGACCCGAACGCGAGAGGCGATCAGCGTGAACAAGACCGACATTGTGAAGGTGCAGGATTACCTCCGCCGGACCTTCGCCAACACCAACATCCGCCTCGTTCCCCGTCCCAAGAAGGACGATTCGGCGGAGGTCTATATCGGCGAGGAGTTCCTGGGCGTGGTCTCGGTCGACGACGAGGACGGCGACCGCTCGTTCAACTTCGCCATGGCGATCCTGGACATCGACCTCGAAGACTGAGGGCTCCCACCTGCCGCGGGGCCCTGCAGGTCGCACCGGCCTGTGCGTGGATTTAACCCTGACGGCAGGAAACCCTTAACGTTTCGTAAACGACGCGGCACAGTGGACGCCACATCGCCTCTCGATGGTGGAGCGTTCGCGTCATGACCCTCAGCCCCTCGGCCCTCGACTCCCTGCAGACCCTCTGCGTCGGCCTTGCCCTCTCGGGCCTGCTCGCCAGCGCCTTCGAACTGTTCACGGAGCGTCGCGCGAGCTTCAGCCTGCTTGAGCGCGGCGGCGTGACGGCCGTGGCGGCCCTGCCGATGCTGGCCTTCGGCGCGCCCTTCATCATTCTGCGCAACACCGTTCGCGGCCGCCGACTGGAGCGCCGCCCGATCCCCTTTGTGATGATCGCCACGATGATCGCCTGCGGCTGGAGCCTGATGTCGGGCCGCGTCGCCCTTGACCTCGCTCACCTGATCGCGGGCGTCTGAGCACACGCCTTCCTGTTTCGAGGCCCTGGCCAACATCTGGACCGCCGATACACGAAAGGCCGCCCTGGAGGCGGCCTTTCGCGCGTACAGCGATGGCGGGATCCGCCCTCAGCGATTGGCGGTGGCCACCGGGGACGCCCCGCCGTTCAGGGTGACCCAGGCCAGACCGTCCTGCCCCTCGCGCTTGATGAAAGTGTAGCCGGTGCGGGGGCCGGACAGGACCGCGTTGGTCTTGTTGTCGAGGATCAGGTCGCCGCGATCGGTGCGGACCATCAGCACCGCGTGGCCCTCGCCGATCTCGTCGATGACCACGGTCATGCGCAGGGCCCGGCGCGGAAGGCCGCGCTCCACGAGCATCCGGCGCTTGAGGAGCTGGTAGTCCTCGCAGTCGCCGAAGCCGTCGTCGGGATAATCCCAGCGGTCGACGACCCCCCAATGGGCGAGGTCGGTGATCGGCTTGATCCGGGCATTGACCCGTCGGTTGACCCGGTTGAGCAGGTCGCGGATGCGCGGCGTGAGGGCGATGACGGCGGGCTGCGTCGTGTCGACGGCGCATTCGGCGGGCATCCGGGCGCAGAAGGCGGTCCAGGCGGCGACGGGGCGGGCCGGGACGCCTTCCTCGAGGGCCGAGGCATCGGGCAAGGCCGCGACGGTCTGGGCCTCGGTGCTGGCGCCACCGATGAGCAGGATGGTCCCGACGAGGCCGAACTGCAGCGTGCGGGCGAAGCGTCGCCAAAGTCTTCCGCGCGGCCCGTGCGGCAGTCCCTCGACGCTTCGCAGTCTCGCGTGCCGCATGCCGGTCGCCCTGCCATCCCCTGGTGGAGCGACAAGGTTTACACGGGAACGATCCGGGCTCAATCGGAAAGTTAAACCCGCGTTAACGCGCACTGGGGCGCATTGGTTCCACACAGGTTCGTGCGACGTGAGGATGCCGACGGATCGTGCCGCGCCACCGGAACGGCCGGTGCTCTCGAGCCCGTTCGGTCTCCGCCGAGATGCTCAGCGGTTGGCGGTGGTGACGGGCGAGGTGACCCCACCAAGCGAAACCCATGCCACCGTATCCGCAGACTCCCGCTTGATGAAGACGTAGCCCGTCCGGTACCAAGCCAGGATCTCGCTGGTCTTGTTGTCGAGGATGAAGTCGCCGCGGTCGGTGATCAGGGTCAGCACCGCGTGGCCCTCGCCCTTCTCGTCGATGACGACCGTCATCCGCATCGCCCGGCGCGGCAGGCCGCCCTCGGCCAGGAGCTTGCGCTTGAGCAGCTGGTAATCCTCGCAATCGCCCGAACCGTCCTCGGCGAGGTCCCAGCGATCCGGTACGCCCCAATGCTCCTGGTCCGTCACGGCGTGCAGGGACTTGTTCACGCGACGGTTGACCGCGACGACGGTGTTCCAGATGGCCGGGGTGAGCGCGATGCGGTTGGGCTCGTTCGCGTCGATCGCGCATTCGGCCACATAAAGCTGGCAGAAGGCGGCCCAGGCCGGCAGCGGACGGGCCTCGGCCAGGGTCAGGGCGGCGGGGGAGGGCGTAGGCAGGGCCGCCAGAGTCTGGGCCGTCGACGGACCGGACGTCAGGACGGCCAGCACCGCGAGCAGGATCAGCGCAATCGTCTTCGTCCGGTCCATGGCGGCGTCCTCACGTCCTATGCCGCCAGGGTGCCGCCGTGGGACCTGTCCCGCGCTGAAGCCGATCCGTGCAATTTTATCGATTCGCCGGCGGGATTGCGGCTCTCGCGCGACAGGCCGAATGCGCCGTCTCGGCGATGGCGCGAAACGGCGCGGTTCCGCCAACCGGCCGGTAACCGTGCTTGGAGAGGGGTCCTTCACGAAGCGGAGCGGGCGGGGCCGCCGTGACACCTGGGAGCGCCCTTGCTATGCCGCGGCCTGGGCGAGGGGGCGGAGCGTTCCCCGCGGGACGGACGTCCCCGCCGAGCCCCGGACATGGAATTTTACGGCACCATGAACATCTTCGCCACCTTCGAGGCCCGCGTGCGCGGCGCCGTGCAGGCCCTCATCCAATCCGGGCAGCTGCCCGAGGGGCTCGACCTCGCCCGGGTGGTGGTGGAGCCGCCACGGGATGCGAGCCATGGCGACCTGGCCACCAACGCCGCGCTGGTGCTGGCCAAGGAGGCGAAGACCAACCCGAAGGCCCTGGGCGAAACCCTCGCCGCGGCCCTGCGCGCCGACCCCGACGTGACGGAGGCGAGCGTCGCCGGTCCCGGCTTCATCAACCTCCGGCTGGCCCCGGGCACCTTCCACGCCGTCGTCCGGGCGGCCCTCACCGCGGGCGAGGCCTACGGGCGCGGCGCCATGCCGGGGGGCCGGGTCAACATCGAGTACGTCTCGGCCAATCCCACCGGCCCGATGCATGTGGGCCACGGGCGCGGCGCGGTGTTCGGCGACGCCCTGGCCAACCTGCTCGTGGCGGCCGGGCGCGACGTGACGCGCGAATACTACATCAACGATGCCGGCGCGCAGGTCGACGTGCTCGCCCGCTCGGCCTTCCTGCGCTACCGCGAAGCGTTGGGCGAGCCGGTCGGCCCGGTGCCGGAGGGGCTCTATCCGGGCGACTACCTCGTACCGGTGGGCGCCCGGCTGGCCGAGCTCCATGGCCGTGCCCTCCTCGACCAGCCGGAGGCGGAGTGGCTGCCGACGGTGCGGGCCTTCGCCATCGCGGCGATGATGGACCTGATCCGCGACGACCTCGCCCGGCTCGGCATCCATCACGACGTGTTCTTCTCCGAAGCCACCCTCAAGGAGGAGGTGCCCGTCCTGCTGGCGGAGCTTCGCCAGAAGGGTCTCGTCTACGAGGGGCGCCTGCCGCCGCCCAAGGGACAGCTGCCCGAGGACTGGGAGGATCGCGAGCAGACCCTGTTCCGTACCGTGGAGTTCGGCGACGACGTCGACCGGCCGCTGCTGAAGTCGGACGGCTCCTTCACCTACTTCGCCTCCGACATCGCCTACCACCGGACCAAGATCGCCCGGGGCGCCACCGACCTCATCGACGTGCTCGGCGCCGACCACGGCGGCTACGTCAAGCGCATGCAGGCCGCCGTGAAGGCGGTCAGCGACGGCCGCGCCACCCTCGACGTGAAGCTGTGCCAGCTCGTGCGGCTGCTGCGCGCGGGCGAGCCCGTGAAGATGTCGAAGCGCTCCGGCGAGTTCATCACCCTGCGCGAGGTGGTCGACGAGGTCGGGCGCGATCCGGTGCGCTTCATGATGCTCTACCGGAAGAACGACGCGACCCTCGACTTCGACCTCGCCAAGGTGGTGGAGCAGTCGAAGGAAAACCCGGTCTTCTACGTGCAATACGCCCATGCGCGCTGCGTGTCGGTGTTCCGCCAGGCCGCGCAGGCGATGCCGGGCGAGAATTTGTCCCGGGCCGGCCTCCTGGGCGAGGCCGACCTGTCGCGCCTCACCGATCCGAGCGAGGTCGAGATCATGCGGCTGATCGCGCAGTACCCGCGCGTCCTCGAGGCGGCGGCCGGCGCCCATGAACCGCATCGGGTGGCGTTCTACCTCTATGAACTGGCCTCGTCGCTGCACGGTTTGTGGAACAAAGGCAAAGACTTGCCGCAATTACGGTTTATTAATCCTGACGACCGAAACTCCACACGGGCTCGATTGGCCCTCGTTGAGGCGTTGCGGGGCGTTGTCGCCTCCGGCCTCGCGGTGTTGGGCGTCACCGCGCCGGACGAAATGCGGTGAGGTGATCTCGGCGTGAAGAGGGATGCTGCCATGACGACGAACGCTTCGCGGGCGACGGTCGATTTCGACGCCTTTGCGCGGGATCTGCAGCAGCCTCCGGCGCCGGCCCAAGTGCCCGTCCAGGGTGTTGCGCCTGTCCAGGCTCCGGCTGCGGCCAAGGCCGACCCCCTGGCCGAACTGGCCCGCATCGTCGGGCAGGACGATCCGTTCCGCGCCCTGCTCCAGGCCCGCGATTCCCGCGTCGATGCGGCCGCGCGGGGCCGCATCGAGCCGAGCTTCGGTGACGGTCCGGTCCAGGCCCGCTCCGCCCAGGTCCAGGCTCACACACCCGTTCATGCCCAGGCGCCCGCGCACCAGGCGGCTCAGCAGCTGGCCTCGCCCACGGACGCCTTCGACCAGTATCTCGCCTCCGTCGATCACGGCGCCTATGCCGATTCGCAGGGCGCCTATCCGGACCCCGACGCGGCCGAATTCGCCCCCAACGACGCCGATGACCGGGTCCGCTCCCTGGAGCGGCCGCGCAAGCGCAACCGCCTGGTGTCGGTGGGCGCCGGCCTCAGCGTCCTTGCCCTCTGCGTCACCGGTGCCCTGGCCTGGCGCGGCCTGCACGGCCAGTCCGGCAGCAGCGGCGGCGTCCCCACCATCCTGGCCGACACCGCGCCCCTGAAGATCGCACCGCAGAAATCCGATGGGGTCGAGATCCCGGACCAGAACAAGCAGATCTACGAGCGCACCGCCAAGGATGGCCAGATCCGCATCGTCAACCGCGAGGAGCAGCCCCTCGACGTGGCCCAGGCCGCCCGGGCGGCCCTCGGGAACGGCGAAGGCGGGGCGACCCCGGGCAGCGCCGCTCCGGCAGCGGCCCCGCAGCCGGCCCAGCAAGGCGGCCTCGGCGATTCGCTCGGTGAGCCCCGTCGGGTCCGTACGGTCTCGGTGAAGCCCGATACGCCCCCGCCGCCGCCCCAGCGCGAGGCGTCCGCCGAAGCCACGACACCGTCGGTGATCCCCACCATGACCCTGCCGGGCGCCACCAGCGACGGCGCCAGCGCCAGCCCGTCCCTGCGCCAGCGCGCGACCCGGCTGCCGCCTCCGGTGGCGACGACCCCGGTGGCCGAAGCGCCCGCCGCGGCCCCGCCGGAGCCTGCGCCGGCCCCCGCCCCGCGCGTCAAGGCGCCCCAGCGCGTGGCCGCCGTAGCCCCCGAGGCGACCTCCGCCATCGCCGCCCCGCCGCCCGTCGCGGCAGCACCCTCCGCGGGCGGTGGCGGCTACGCCGTCCAGCTCGGCGTCCGCACCAGCGAAAGCGAGGCCCAGGCCGCCTTCCGCCAGATGCAGGGCAAGTACAGCCAGCTCTCCGGCCAGCCGGCCCTGATCCGTCAGGCCGAGGTCAACGGCAAGACGATCTACCGCGTCCGTGTCGGGCCCCTCGGCAAGACCGAGGCGACCAGCCTGTGCACCCAGCTCCAGGGTGCGGGCGGCCAGTGCTTCGTGGCCAAGAACTGAGGTCCAATCCGGGCCCCTGAAATGACCGGGCGCCGGCGCGCGCCCGGTCGCCCGGCCGGGCGGCGAGCGCGGCGCCTTCCGGGAGCCCATCCCACCCTGTGGCCACCAGGCCACGCGTGCGTTCTCCCGTGCACCCCCCATTCCGTTCGACGTTTTCCGGCCGCATCCTGCCCCGATTGGCGTGGGGTCGATTCGTCGCCGAGCCCTTCCGGCGGCCGTCCCATCCCGCCAGTCCACTCTCCGAGCCAATCCACCGAGGATGCGTCCCCGATCATGACCTCCCGTGCCCTGATCCTTGGTTGCGCCGGCAAGACCCTCTCGGCGCAGGAGGCCGCCTTCTTCCGGGACGTGGCGCCCTGGGGCTTCATCCTGTTCAAGCGCAACATCGGGACGCCCGACGAGGTCCGCGCCCTCACCGACGCCCTCCGAGAGACGGTCGGCCGCGCGGACGCCCCGATCCTCATCGACCAAGAGGGCGGCCGGGTGCAGCGCATGGGACCGCCGCATTGGCCGGCCTATCCGGCGGGGCGTCGTTTCGGCGGGCTCAACGGCTCGGCCGCAGCGATCGCGCATCTGGGCGCCCGGCTGATGGCCCATGACCTTGCCAGCGTCGGCATCAACGTCGACTGCGCCCCTGTCCTCGACGTGCCGGTGGCCGGAGCCCATGACGTGATCGGCGACCGCGCCTACGACACCACGCCCGACCGCGTGGCCGAGATCGGCCGGGCCGTGGCGGAGGGCCTGATGCAGGGTGGCGTGCTGCCTGTCATGAAGCACATTCCCGGGCATGGCCGCGCCGGCTGCGACAGCCACAAGGGCCTGCCGGTGGTGGAGGCCGACCTCGCCACCCTGAGCGCCCAGGATTTCGTACCCTTCCGGGCGCTCGCCGACCTGCCGATGGCCATGAGTGCCCATGTGGTGCTCACCGCCCTCGATGCCGCCCACCCGGCGACGCAGTCGGCCATCGTGATTCGCGACATCATCCGCGGGGCCATCGGCTTCGACGGGCTGTTGATGACCGACGACCTCTCGATGCACGCCCTCCAGGGCACGTTCCGCGGCCGGACCGAGGCCTGCTTCGCTGCCGGCGTCGATGTCGGCCTGCACTGCAACGGCGATCCGGACGAGATGCAGGGCGTCGCCGAGGGTGCGCCTGCCCTGGCCGGCGCGGCCCTGCGTCGGGCCGAGGCTGCCCTGGCCCGCCTGCCCGCCGGGCCCGACACCTTCGACGTGCAAGAGGCCCGGGCCCGGTTCGCGGCGGCCCTGTCGATGGCCGCGTGAGTTCGTGATCGCCTGAGTTCCTGCTCACCCGCCATCCCGCGCACCGCGCGCCGGATGAGGAGACAACGGCGCGTGGCTGGTCTATGAACCGGCGGCGGGCCGGAAACTTGCATGCCCGCGATGCGGCGATCGGAACGGAGCGAGAGTCACCCGCACTTCTTGTGCTCGGGGTACCCGATCCTTAGGTTCGCCCTCAACCGACACACGAGACGGCGCCGCGCGGTGTTTGAGCTGCGGCGCGGGAGGTTGCCATGGGCAGCATGAGTATCTGGCACTGGATCATCGTCGCCGGCATCGTGATGCTGCTGTTCGGTCGCGGCAAGATCTCCGACCTGATGGGTGACGTCGCCAAGGGCATCAAGGCCTTCAAGAAGGGCATGGCGGAGGACGAGACGCCGACCACCACGGCCGTGCCGCCGCCGAGCGCGGGCGAGCCGGTGCGGACGTTGCCCCATCAGGGGGAGCCCGCCACCGCCAACACGGTGTCGGCCGACCGCAAGGTCGTCTGATCCCCTACGCGAGAATCGGGCGCTGCGGCCGATCGCGGGTCTGGCGCAGGGCGCCACGACCTGCCATGGGCGGCGCGCCGTTGATGGACGGCGCACGGTCGCGGGACAGTCGACACCATGTTTGACATGAGTTGGGGCGAGGTGATGCTGATCGGCGGCGTCGCCCTCATCGTCATCGGCCCGAAGGATCTGCCGAAGGCCCTGCGTACGGTGGGGCAGATCACCGGCAAGATGCGCCGCATGGCCGGCGAGTTCCAGTCGCAGTTCAACGAGGCGATCCGTGAGGCGGAGTTCGACGAAATCCGCCGCGAGGTGGATGGGGTCAAGCGCTCGGCGAGCACGATGGGGCCGACATTCAACCCGGTGCAGACCATCCGCGACGAGTTGAAGGGGGCCGTCGACGGTCGGACCGAGACAAAGACGACCCCTTCGCCGACCCAGGGCCTCGCCAACGTCGCCGACCAGCTGGCCGAGCGCGAGACTTCGTCGTCCGAGCCCGTTCGAGACATGCCAAACCCCGTGCCAGCCCCCGTGGAAGCGCTGCCCGACCTGCCGCCGCACCCGTCTTCGGGGGCGCCCGGTCCGGCTGCGACCCACGCCTGGACCGCCGAACCGCCGCCCGGCTCCCCCGACCCAGCTCCCAGCGCGTCGCCTCACTCCGAGACGCCGGCCAAACCCCAGCTTGATTCCGGCCGATGATCAACGAGACCGACGAAGCCGAGATCGAAGCCTCGCGGGCCCCGCTCCTCGACCATCTCATCGAGTTGCGGTCGCGGCTGATCAAGTCGCTGGCTGCGTTCGTGGTGATGTTCTTCGGGTGCTTCTTCTTCTCGCGGCACATCTACAACATCCTCGTCTACCCCTACGTCTCCGTGGTGGGTGTCGAGAACGCGAAGCTGATCGCGACGCACTTCCTCGAGCAGGTGTTCACCAACATCAAACTCAGCGTGTTCGGGGCCGGCTTCCTGGCCTTCCCGGTCATCGCCACGCAGATCTACGCCTTCGTGGCCCCGGGTCTCTATCGCAACGAGCGCCAGGCCTTCCTGCCGTACCTCATCGCTACGCCGATCTTCTTCATCCTCGGCGCCCTGGTGGTGTTCTTCCTGGCGATGCCGCTGTTGATCCAGTTCTCGGTCTCGCTGCAGCAGATCGGCCAGCCCGGCGAGGCGACGATCGCACTCCTGCCGAAGGTGGACGAGTACCTCTCGCTCATCATGACGCTCATCTTCGCCTTCGGCATCGCTTTCCAGCTACCGGTGATCCTGACCCTGCTCGGGCAGATCGGCGTAATCGACACGGCGTTCCTGCGCGAGAAGCGCCGCTACGCCATCGTCCTGGTGTTCGTAGCCGCCGCCGTGCTGACGCCGCCGGACGTGATCTCGCAGCTCTCGCTCGCAATCCCGATGCTGCTGCTCTACGAGGCCTCGATCTTCTCGGTGGCCCGCGTCGAGCGCCGTCGAGCCGCCCAGCGCAAGGCCGAGGGGCTCGACCCGTAAAACGCCGCCCTTACGGAGCCTCGGCCGTCACGGCCGAGGCGACGGGCGCGGCAGGATCACGCCAGCGGTTCAGCTCGGCGTCGATCGCCCCCTGCGTCCCACGCATGAACTCAGCGCCGCTCAGCCCCGGGGGCAGGGGCGGAAGGTAGCTCACGGTCACGGCGCCGGGGCTGTGGCGGGCGCCGCCATGGGGCCAGTACAGGCCGGAATTCACCGCCACCGGCAGCACGGGCAGGCCGAGCTTGGCGTAGAGCAGCTCGACCCCGCGCTTGAACTGGACCGGCTCGGCGATGCCGCCGCGGGTGCCTTCCGGAAACATCAGCACCGAACGCCCCTGCGCGATCGCCGCGCGGCTCTCGTCGATCATCACCCGCAGGGCCTGGGTGCCGTTGGCCCGGTCGATGATGATCATCGGCGAGCGGCGCAGGAACCAGCCGACGATGGGGATCGCCACCAACTCGCGCTTGGCCACGATGGCGACGTTGGGCACCAGAACGAGGAAGGCCAGGGTTTCCCAGGCCGATTGGTGGTTGGCCACGATGAGGCAGGGCTCGGCCGGAATGCGGGCGCGGCCCTCCTCGACATAGGTGAGCCCGACGATGCGGGCGAGGCCGAACAGGATGCCCCGGGACCACAGGCGGGTGAAGGCCCGGATCGGCCGTGCCGGCGCGCCCAGCAGCGCGAGCACTGCCAGCGGCAGGATGAACAGGGCGGTCCAGGCGGCCCAGTAGGCGTTGAAGAGCGCGGAACGGATGCGCGACACGTGACGATCCCTCGATCTCGCCCCGGGTGCGATCCCTCGCGGATCAGGAGCCCCAGGCGCGGCATTTCCCCGGCGACGGCGGCGGCGATCCGGTCTATGCCGGCCCGCCGCGCCGACGCGCGCACGATCCTTTAAACATTTTCCAGTTTCACGCGAGCCGAACGCCGTGCGCCTCACCGTCACCACTTGGAACATCAACTCGGTGCGCCTGCGCATCGATTCGGTCCTGCGCTTCCTCGCCGAGGCCCAGCCGGACGTGCTCTGCCTGCAGGAGACGAAGTGCCCGGACGACGCGTTTCCGCTGAAGGCCCTGCGGGGCTCCGGCTACGAGAACGTCGTGTTCGCCGGCCAGAAGGGCTATAACGGCGTCGCGATCCTCTCGCGCTTTCCCCTCCTCACGCGCGACGTGATGGCGTTCTGCGAGCGCCAGGACGCGCGTCACATCTCGGCGGTCCTGGGGCCCGAAGCCGGGAAGGCGGCCGGGATCGTGCTGCACGATTTCTACGTGCCGGCGGGCGGCGACGTCCCCGACCGCGGCCTCAATCCGAAATTCGCGCACAAGCTCGACTTCCTCGACGAACTGCGCGCCTGGGGTGGGCGGCGGGTCACGGGCCCGGCGATCCTGGTCGGCGACCTCAACGTGGCGCCGCTGGAGCACGACGTCTGGTCGCACAAGCAGCTCCTCGATGTGGTGAGCCACACCCCTATCGAGACCGAGCGGCTCGAGACCCTGCGGGGCGAGGCCGGCTGGGTCGATGCCGCCCGCCTGCTGGTGCCGGAGCCGACGAAGATCTACACGTGGTGGAGCTACCGCTCTCCCGACTGGGCGGCGGCCGACAAGGGCCGGCGCCTCGACCATGCCTGGGTCTCCTCCGACCTCGCCGGCACGGTGCGCGACATGACGGTCGCCCGCCACGTCCGGGGCTGGGACCGCCCCTCCGACCATGCGCCGGTGACGCTGACCCTGGAACTCTAAGGGCTGTCACCGGCCGGTCATGCGCGAGGCGTAGGGGCGGCGTCCATCATCCCCGATGGACAGTCCGAGAGCCCGCATGAATCCCGCAGCACGGGCGGTCCGCCGCGAAACCAGCCTCGGCCTGACCCAGGCCGTGCATCGCAGCCGCGCCCTGTCCCGCGCCGGCCTGTCCGAGCGGCTGTTCACCCTGGCCTTCAGCGGGCTGGTCTATCCCCAGATCTGGGAGGATCCGGCGGTCGATCTGGAAGCTCTGGCGCTGGGGCCGGAGGACCACGTCGTCGCCATCGCGTCGGGCAGTTGCAACGTCCTGTCCTACCTCACCGCCGATCCGGCACGGATCAGCGCAGTCGATCTGAACGGCGCGCACATCGCCCTGGGGCGCCTCAAGCTCGCGGCCCTGATGCGGCTGCCCGATTCGGCAGCCTACCTGCGCTTCTTCGGGCGTGCCGACACGGCCGGCAACATCGCCGCCTACGATGCGCGAATCGCGCCTCACCTGGACGCCACCGCGCGCGCGTATTGGGAGGCCCGTCGCCTGGACGGGCGCCGGCGCATCGCAGCCTTCTCAGAGAACGTCTTCCGCCACGGCCTGCTCGGGCGCTTCATCGGGACCGGGCATCGGCTGGCCCGGCTCTACGGCTGCGACCTCTCCGCCGTCCTCAAGGCCCGCGACCGCGCCGAACAGCGCAGCCTGTTCGCGGCACACGTGGCGCCGCTGTTCGAGAAGCGCCTCGTGCGTTGGCTGATCCGGCGCCCGGCCTCCCTCTACGGCCTCGGGATCCCCCCAGCCCAGTACCGGGCCCTCGCCCAGGGCCACCCGGGCGGCATGGTCGACGTCCTACGCCACCGCCTGGAGCGCCTCGCCTGCGACTTCGACCTCGCCGACAACTACTTTGCCTGGCAGGCCTTCGGCCGGGGCTACGCCCCGGGTCCGGACGCGGCCCTGCCGCCCTACCTGCAGCCGCGCTACTTCGAGACCCTGCGGGCCCGGGCCGGACGCGTGAGCTACCGCCAGCAGTCGATGACGGCGTTCCTGGCGGCCAGCCCGGACAGGAGCGCGGATGCCTACGTGCTCCTCGACGCGCAGGACTGGATGAGCGACGCCGACCTGACCGCCCTGTGGACCGAGATCACCCGCACCGCCCGGCCGGGCGCACGGGTCATCTTCCGCACGGCCGCCGACGAGCGCTGCCTGCCGGGCCGGGTGCCGGACGGGATCCTCTCCGCCTGGGACTATGCCGAGGCCGAGAGCCGCGCAGGACAGGCCCGCGACCGCTCCGCCATCTACGGCGGCTTCCATCTCTACCGTCGGCGGGCCGCGTGAGCGACGCCGCGCAGGCGATGGACCGGATGTACCGGCGCCAGCGCCACCTCTACGACGCCAGCCGCAAATTCTATCTCCTCGGGCGCGACCGGGCGATCGCGGACCTCGCCGTTCCGGCGGGCGGTACGGTGCTGGAGATCGGCTGCGGCACCGGACGCAATCTCGTGCGCATCGCCCGAACCTACCCGGAGGCCGCCTGCCACGGCCTCGACGTCTCGGCGGCGATGCTCGCCACGGCCGCCCGCAGCGTCGCGCGCGCCGGACTCGAGTCCCGCATTCGCCTCGCGCGCGGGGATGCGACGGCTTTCGACCCGGAGGCCCTGTTCGGGCGGGCAAGCTTCGACCGGATCGTAATCTCCTACGCCCTGTCGATGATCCCGCCCTGGGAGCGGGTACTGGCCGAGGCCGCTGGACACCTCGCACCGGGCGGACGGCTCCATGTGGTGGATTTCGGCGATCAGGCGGGCCTGCCCCGCCCCGCCCGCAGCCTCCTCAACCGATGGCTCGCGGCCTTCGCGGTGACGCCGCGCGCAGCCCTGCCACAGGCGGTCGCGGCCGTGGCCTCCACCCTGGACGCCGAGGCGCAGGTGCACCAGCGCTTCCGCGGCTACTGCGTGCACGCGGTGATCACGCGCTGAGGACGCAGGATCCGCTTGGCGAGCGCCCATCGCAGAGATTGATTCAGCCGGCTTCGGCCGAACGCCCTGGCGCGACCCCGCATTGGGTTTCCGACGCGGCGGCTTCCAGGCCGCCCACCCCAACCGGAGGTTTTCCCATGCGCAAGCTCCTCGTCGCCTTCCTGCTCCCGAAGCTCGTCTCCTATCTGCGCCGGCGCTATTCCGGCCGTCCGAGCCCGCGCCACTACTCCTGAGATTCAGCGCGCCGGGACCGCAGGCAGTCCCGGCGCGCTCATCCGGCGCAGCCGAGCCTCCCGTCGACCGTAGCCGAAATAGATCGCCAGCCCCACGACGAGCCACAGGGCGAGCCGCAGCCAGGTGTCCCCGGGCAGGCCGAGCATCAGCCCGAGGCAGGACAGGATGCCGAGGATCGGCACCACAGGCATGCCCGGCACCCGGAAGGGGCGAGGGCGCCCCGGATCCGTCCGGCGCAGCACGAGGACGGCGGTGCAGATGACCACGAAGGCGAAGAGGGTGCCGATGCTCACCAGTTCGCCCAGGAGGTCGATCGGAACCAGCCCCGCCACCAGGGCCGTCACGGCACCGATGGTGATCTGACTGGTAGCCGGCGTCCGGAAGCGGGGATGCACCCGCGCGAAGGCCGGCGGCAGCAGACCGTCGCGCGCCATGGCGTAGAAGATCCGGGCCTGCCCGTAGAGGGCAGCGAGCGCCGCCGTGGTCAGGCCGAGAATCGCCCCGAACTTGATCGCAACCGCGAAAGCCCCGAAGCCGATTGCTTCCACCGCCTTGGCGATGGGGTCGGGCACGTCGAGGGCCCGATAGGGGACGAGGCCGGTGAGCACCGCCGCCACCGCCACGTAGAGCACCGTGCTGATCGCCAGCGACCCGAGGAGCCCGATCGGTGCGTCGCGTTGGGGACGGCGCGTCTCGCCCGCCGCGGTCGAGATTGTCTCGAAGCCGATGAAGGCGAAGAACACCACGCCGGCCCCGCGCAGCACGCCGCTCCAGCCGAACGCACCGAAGGTGCCGGTGTTCTCCGGCACCAGGGGAGACCACAGGCCCACATTCACGTGGGCCGCACCGACGCCGATGAAGGCCAGGATGATCGCAACCTTGATCGCCACCATTACGACGTTCACCCGAGCCGATTCGCGGTTGCCGCGCACGAGGAGCAGGGTCAGCAGGCCGATGATGGCCGCCGCCGGCAGGTCGAACCCTGCGTCGACCCCGCCGGGCAGGGGGGTGAAGGGCGCCGCCGAGAGGAATGGAGGAAGATGCAGGCCGACATCGGCGAGGAGCGAGCGGGCATAGCCCGACCAGCCCACCGCCACGGTCGCAGCGCTCATGGCGTATTCGAGGACGAGGTCCCAGCCGATGATCCAGGCGCAGGCCTCCCCTAGGGTTGCGTAGGCGTAGGTGTAGGTGCTCCCCGGGACCGGCACCATCGCGGCGAGTTCGGCATAGCAGAGTGCGACGAACCCACAGGCGATGCCGCCGAGCACGAAGGACAGGGTCAGGCCCGGACCGGCATAATTGGCCGCCGCCGTACCGGTGAGGACGAAGATGCCCGCCCCGATGGTCGCCCCGACCCCGAGGGCGACGAGGTCGAAAGCCGAGAGCGAACGCGGCAGGCGCGAGGTCCCATCGCCATCGGCGTCGGCCGCCAGGATGTCGGCGATGGATTTTCGCGCGGTGAGGCTGTTGCCCGTCATCGGCCGGACCTTCGCATGACGGTGGATCGTGTGCCAATCGGGGCAAGTCCCGCGCCAAGGCCTTCTCACGCACCAAGGCCTTCTCCCGCACAAGGCCTGCGTGCCGAGCACCGGTCCAGACTTTCTCGCCAGGATCAGCTCTCGCGCCAGGCAGCAACCTGGCCGTGTTGTCAGCGCCGGTCCCCTCTGGTAGATCTTGAACAGCATCAAGAGTCGGGGCGATCCCTGACGCCAACCTGCTCTCCCGGGCAAGGTGGCACCCTCCGGCAATCGGCGGGGATGTGGCCGGACCGGCAACCGAACGGGCTTCGCCATATCTCTATCCGGTCGGTCGCTGCACTCCTGATGCGGACCTTGACCAGACGAGAGCGACCGATGCCCCCCGAGCCCCAGCAATTCGCGAGCGACAACTACGCCGGCATCTGCCCCGAGGCCTGGGCCGCTATGGACGCGGCCAATCGCGGTTCGGTGCCGGCCTACGGCGAGGACCCGTGGACGAAGCGGGCCGCCGATGCCTTCAGGACCCTGTTCGAGACCGACGCCGCCGACGTCTTTTTCGCCTTCAACGGGACGGCTGCCAACGCCCTGGCCCTGGCCTCCCTCTGCCAGTCCTACCACAGCGTCATCTGCTCGGCCTCGGCCCATGTCGAGACGGACGAGTGCGGCGCGCCCGAGTTCTTCTCCAACGGCTCGAAGCTGCTCGTGGTGGCGAGCCCCGACGGCAAGCTGGACCCGGCCTTGATTCGAAGCGTCGCCACCGGTCGCTCGGACATCCACTTTCCGAAGCCTCGCGTGGTCACGATCACCCAGCCCACCGAGACGGGCCAGCTCTACAGCCTCGCCGAGATCCGGGCGATCGCCGCCTCATGCCGAGATCTGGGCCTGCGCCTCCACATGGACGGAGCGCGCTTTGCCAATGCCTGCGCCAGCCTCGGCTGCAGCCCCGCCGACATGACCTGGAAGGCCGGCGTCGATCTCCTGTGCTTCGGCGGCACCAAGAACGGCATGGCGGCGGGCGAGGCGATCCTGTTCTTCGATGCCGCCCTGGCGGAGGATTTTGGCTACCGCTGCAAGCAGGCGGGCCAACTCGCCTCGAAGATGCGCTTCCTCTCGGCGCCCTGGGTCGGCGTGCTGGAGGGCGGAGCCTGGCTGCGCCACGCCGCCCATGCCAATGCCTGCGCGCAACGCCTCGCTGCCGCCGTGGCGGACGTAAGCGCCTTCGCGCTGATGTTCCCGGTGGCGGCCAACGCGGTCTTCCTGCGCGCCGCACCCGAGCACCTCGAGGCCCTGCGCACCCGGGGCTGGCGCTTCTACACCTTCATCGGTGGAGGCGCGCGCTTCATGTTCGCCTGGGATTCGGATCCGGCACGGATCGAGGCGCTCGCAAGGGACATCCGCGCGGTGGCCGGATGCGAGGCCGCCGCGGCCTGAGCGCTTCCCTCTTCCAACGTCCCCGTACGGGACCGCGACACCCCGAGGGCTGGCGTCGGAGCGGGTTTCGTGTATGGTCCGCGCCGCTCCGACCCGTGCGAACGGGGCCGGGGCACAAGCTGCTTGTGGGTCTGACCGTGCTGGACGACATCCCGGCACCGGCCTTCCACGAGCGTGGCGCGGCCCTCGCGACGAGGCCGCCCTTTCCGAAAACCCGTACCGAAAGGCACTGCGATGTCGATCACGGCAGAGCGCAAGACCGCGCTCATCAAGGAATACGCGACCGGCGGCAAGGACACCGGTTCTCCGGAGGTCCAGGTGGCGATCCTGACCGAGCGGATCACCAACCTGACCGGCCACTTCAAGACCCACGGCAAGGACAACCATTCCCGCCGCGGCCTCCTGAAGATGGTCTCGCAGCGCCGCTCGCTGCTCGACTACGTCAAGCGCAAGGACGAGGCCCGCTACCGCAGCCTCATCGAGCGTCTCGGCATCCGCCGCTAAGCAGCACTCTCATGCGGTTCCGGGCCCGGCCCGGGGCCGCGTTTTGACAGTTCGGGCGGCCGGAATGGGTCCGGCCACCCGAAGACCCGGGCGACTTGAAGGCGGATGCGTCGGGGACAGGATCGCGGGGGGCACGGCGTGCGGTGCCCCCCGCCATCTTGCCCCTGACGGCGCCGGGTTCGCCCGATCGCAGGAAGGCTAGACACTATGTTCGATATCCAACGCGAAGAGCTGATGTGGGGCGACCGCAAGCTCGTCCTCGAGACGGGTAAGGTCGCCCGCCAGGCCGACGGCGCCGTGATGGCGACCTACGGCGAGACCTCGGTTCTCGCCACCGTCGTGTCCGCCAAGGAGCCCAAGGCCGGCATCGACTTCCTGCCGCTCACGGTGAACTACCAGGAGCGTGCCTACGCCGCCGGCCGTATCCCCGGCGGGTACTTCAAGCGCGAGGGCCGTCCGTCCGAGAAGGAGACCCTGGTCTCCCGCCTCATCGACCGTCCGATCCGCCCCCTCTTCATCGAGGGCTGGCGCAACGACACCCAGGTCGTCGTCACCGTCCTGACCCACGACCTCGAGAACGATCCCGACATCCTCGCGATGGTCGCGGCCTCCGCCGCCCTGACCCTGTCGGGCGTGCCCTTCATGGGTCCGATCGGTGCCGCCCGCGTCGGCTACACCAATGGCCAGTACACCCTAAACCCGCACGTGGCCGACCTCGAGGCCTCGACCCTCGACCTCGTCGTCGCCGGCACCCAGGACGCCGTCCTGATGGTCGAGTCCGAGGCCAAGGAGCTCGACGAGGAGGTCATGCTCGGCGCCGTGATGTTCGGCCACAAGCACTTCCAGCCGGTCATCGAGGCGATCATCCGCCTCGCCGAGAAGGCCGCTAAGGAGCCCCGCAACTTCTCCGCCCCCGAGAACGGCGACGTGGAAGCCGCCGTGCTCGAGGTCTGCGAGGCCGACCTGCGCGCTGCCTACAAGAACACCGTCAAGCAGGAGCGCTACGCCGCCGTCGATGCTGTGAAGGCGAAGGTGATGGCCGCGCTCTGCCCCGCCGAGGGCGAGGCGCGCTTCCCGGCCGAGAAGGTCAAGGCCGCGTTCAAGGAAGCGCAGTCGAAGGTCGTGCGCTGGAACATCCTCGACACCGGCTCGCGCATCGACGGCCGTGACGTCCGCACCGTGCGACCGATCGAGTCCCAGGTCGGGGTGCTGCCCCGCGCCCATGGCTCCTCGCTGTTCACGCGCGGCGAGACCCAGGCCCTCGTGGTCGCCACCCTCGGCACCGGCGAGGACGAGCAGTTCATCGACGCACTGGAAGGCACCTACAAGGAGACCTTCCTGCTGCACTACAACTTCCCTCCCTACTCGGTGGGCGAGACCGGCCGCATGGGCTCCCCGGGCCGTCGCGAGATCGGCCACGGCAAGCTCGCCTGGCGCGCCGTGCATCCCGTGCTGCCGCCGGCCCACGAGTTCCCGTACACGATCCGCGTCGTGTCCGAGATCACCGAGTCGAACGGCTCCTCCTCGATGGCCTCCGTCTGCGGCGCCTCGCTGTCGCTGATGGATGCCGGCGTGCCGCTGCGCCGTCCGGTGGCGGGCATCGCCATGGGCCTCATCCTCGAGGGTGAGCGCTACGCGGTGCTGTCCGACATCCTCGGCGACGAGGATCACCTCGGCGACATGGACTTCAAGGTCGCGGGCACCGAGTCCGGCATCACTTCGCTGCAGATGGACATCAAGATCGCCGGCATCACCGAGGAGATCATGAAGGTCGCCCTGCACCAGGCGCAGGAAGGCCGCGTCCACATCCTCGGCGAGATGGCGAAGGCCCTGACCGACGCCCGTCCCGAGCTCGGCGAGTACGCGCCGCGCATCGAGACGATGCAGATCCCCACCGACAAGATCCGGGAAGTGATCGGCACCGGCGGCAAGGTGATCCGCGAGATCGTCGACAAGACCGGCGCCAAGATCAACATCGACGACACTGGCACGGTGAAGATCGCGTCCAGCGACGGCAAGGCCATCAAGGCCGCCTACAACTGGATCCGCTCGATCGTGGCCGAGGCCGAGCCGGGCATGATCTACGATGGCACGGTCGTGAAGACGATGGAGTTCGGCGCTTTCGTGAACTTCTTCGGCGCCAAGGACGGCCTCGTCCACATCTCGGAGCTCGCCGCCCAGCGGGTCGCCAAGGTGACGGACGTCGTTAAGGAGGGCCAGAAGGTCAAGGTGAAGTTTCTCGGTCAGGACGATCGCGGCAAGATCCGCCTCTCGATGAAGGTCGTCGACCAAGAAACCGGCGAGGACATCACCGAGAAGCTCAAGGCCGAGCGCAACGCCGAGCAGGACCGCGCCCGCGGACCCCGCCAGGAGGCGTAAGCGACCAGTTCCGGCCGGGTGCGTCAGCGCTCAGCCGAACCGATCAAAACGAGAAGAGCGCGGTCCCATCAGGGCCGCGCTCTTCTTCCTTTTGAGAGCAAGACTGAAGCTGCGATCGGCCGAAGCTCAGGCCGCTCGCTCCCGTAGGTGCGCGACCAACACGGCGGCGGCGCTGTCCGGATCGCGATCGTTCCAGATCGTGTACTCGGCGGCAATTGGGACGACGCGGTCGAGGCGGGTGCGCAGGTCGCCATCCTCGGGCCGGGCGCGGGCGGCGAGGCGTTGGGCGAGCACCGCGGGAGCCGCCGTGATGGCGACGACGCCGACATGCGGCAGGGTCGCGCGAGCCTGCGCCACGATGCGCCGGGAAACGTTGCAGATCACCACCCGTCCCGCCTGCGCCTGGTCCCGGGTCTCGCCGGGAATCGCGTAGCCGAGACCGTGCGCCCGCCAATGCAGGGCGAAGGCGCCAGCGGCGGCGCCCGCGGCAAAGGCCTCCTCGGTGAGGGCGACATTGTCCTCGTGGGCCGAGGGAGCCCGGGTGACGAGGCGACGTGGGAAGACGAAGCGCGGGTCCGGGCCGAGCGTATCGCGCGCCAGCCGCAGCAGGGTATCCTTCCCGGCGCCGCTCGGGCCGACCACGAGAACGAAGCCGCCCGGCATCACACCACCCGCTCGCCGGCGCGCCAGACCTGGCGTACCACCGGCACGCCCCGGGCGAGGCGGACGCGGACGAGATCGGCGCGCAGGCCCGGCGCCAGCCGTCCGCGATCGGTCAGGCCGGTGGCGCGGGCAGGGTTGGCCGTCACGGTGGCCAGGGCCTCTGGCAGGGTGATGCCGGGGACGCGCTCGGGCAAGCCGAAAGCCGCCATCAGCAGGCTCGCCGGCACGTAGTCCGAGGACAGTATGCTGAGGGTCCCGGCCTCCGCCAGGGTGTGAGCCGCGACGTTACCGGAATGCGAGCCACCCCGGATCAGGTTGGGCGCCCCCATCATCACGGTGATGCCGGCCGCGTGCGAGGCCTCGGCCGCCTCCAGGGTGGTGGGGAATTCGGCGAGCACCACGGATTCCTCCCGCGAGAGCGCGACATCCGCCAGGGTGGTGTCGTCGTGGCTGGCCAGAGGGATGCCGTGGGCGTGGGCGAGTGCCACCAGGGCGGGCCGGTTCACGGCGTTGAGGGCGTGGCCGTCGCGCATCTTACGGGCGGTGCTGCGCTTTATCTCCTCCAGGGAGCGGCCGCCGCGCCCGGCATACACGTAGTACTTGTCGACGTCACGGAACTGGCGCTGGCCCGGCGTGTGGTCCATCAGCGACAGCAGGCCGATGGCGTAGCGCCCGGCGAAGGCGCGCACGGTCTCGACCACGTCGGGGGAGGGAATCTCGCAGCGCAGGTGGGTGCGGTGCTCGGCCCGGAACAGGCCGGCCTCCTGCGCCTCCGCCAGGGCGGCGGCGAGCAGCTCCAGCTCGGTGCCGAGGCCGCTGCCGTCCGGATCGGTGCCGGCGCGCAGCGAATCGAACACCGTGGTGATGCCGGACGCCGCGATCTGCGCGTCGTAGGCCAGCACCGCCCCGAGGGGATGCCAGCGCACGCCGGGGCGCGGGGCGTAGTGGCTCTCCAGGTGGTCGGTGTGGAGCTCGACGAGGCCCGGGATGA
This sequence comes from Methylobacterium sp. Leaf125, assembly GCF_001423085.1. Taxonomy (GTDB): domain Bacteria; phylum Pseudomonadota; class Alphaproteobacteria; order Rhizobiales; family Beijerinckiaceae; genus Methylobacterium. The sequence continues at coordinate 27,540 of NZ_LMNU01000007.1, forward strand.
GGATGTCGCCGGCGCAGTCGAGGCCGCGCCCGGGGGCACGCCCGGTGCCGATCTCGGCGATGCGCCCGTCGACCACGGCGAGCCAGCCATCCTCGACCCGGTCGGGCAGGACCAGGCGCGCGTTCTCGAGGATCTCGACCCGATCCGTGCGGCTTGCCTGATCTTGCACGCTTGCCTGATCCCGCACGCTTGCCTGATCCCGTACGCTGGCCTGATCCCGCATGCTCGCCTGTTCCCGATCCGGTGTCATGCCGCCAGCGCTCCGTGGAAGGCCGAGACGTCGACGATGCGCGTCGCCACCGCCTGGCGCACGTCCGCATCGTGGAAGATGCCGAGGATGGCGGTGCCGGCGGCCCGCTTCTCGGCGATGAGGTCCACCACCACGGCGCGGTTCTGCGCGTCGAGGGAGGCGGTGGGCTCGTCCATGAGCAGGATCGGCCGGTCGGCGATGAGGCCCCGGGCGATGTTCACCCGCTGCTGCTCGCCCCCCGAGAAAGTGGCGGGCGGGAGCGCCCACAGGCGCTTGGGCAGGTTGAGCCGGGCCAGCAGGTCGGCCGCCCGGGTCCGGGCCGCCGCGGGGGCGAGGCCGCCCTCGATCCCGGCGGCCTCCACCACGGCGCGGGCGCCGACCCGGGGGATCACCCGCAGGAACTGCGAGACGTAGGCGAGGGTGGTGCGGCGCAGCCCCAGGATCTCCCGCGGCGCGGCCGTGGCGAGGTCGACGCTGCGGTCCCCGTCGCGGACCCGGATCGCCCCGGCGGCGCAGCGGTAGTTGCCGTAGGCCATCTTCAGCAGGGAGGACTTGCCCGCGCCGGAGGCCCCGCCGAGCACGACGCACTCGCCCGGGTGGACCGCCAGGGTGGCGCCGGCGATCACCGGCAGCACGGCGCCGCCGCGCAGGTGCAGGGTGAAGCTCTTGGCCACGTCTTCGAAGACGAGGAGAGGCAGAGGAGACGAGGAGGGAGCGGGCGTCATGCGGCGAGCACCGAGGAGACGAGGAGCTGGGTATAGGCGGCCTGCGGGTCGTCGAGGACCTGGTCGGTCAGGCCGGTCTCGATCACCCGGCCGGCCCGCATCACGAGGACGCGGTGCGAGAGCAGGCGCGCCACGGCGAGGTCGTGGGTGACGATGATGACCGCGAGGCCGAGCTCGGCCACCAGGCCCCGGATCATGTCGAGGAGCCGGGCCTGGACCGAGACGTCGAGGCCCGAGGTCGGCTCGTCCATCAGCACGAGGCGGGGCGCGGTGACGAGGTTGCGGGCGATCTGCAGGCGCTGGCGCATGCCGCCGGAGAACCGGGTGGGCGGGTCGTCGATCCGGTCCGCGGCGATCTCGACGCGGGCGAGCCAGTCGAGGGCGGTGGCGCGGATGCGGCCGTAATGACGGTCGCCGACCCCCATCAGGCGCTCGCCGACATTGCCTCCGGCCGAGACCGCCATGCGCAGGCCCTGCGTCGCGTCCTGGCGCACGAACCCCCAGTCGGTGCGCATCAGCGCGCGCCGCTCGACCAGGCTCAGGGTGTCGAGGTCGCGCGTGGCGCCGTCGCGCATGCGGTAGGCGACCGACCCCGCATCGGCCGCGACCTCGCCGGCGATGAGCGAGAGCAGGGTCGACTTGCCGGAGCCCGATTCGCCGACCACCGCCAGGACCTCGCCGGGGTCGAGGGTGAAGCCGATGCCGTCGCAGGCGAGGCGGCCGCCGTAGCGCTTGGTCAGGCCCGCGACGCTCAGGAGCGGTTCCATCACGCGGCCTCCCCGGTATGGCCGTCGGCAAGACGGGTTTCGGCAAGACGGGTCTCGCCGAGGCGGGTTTCGCAATGGTCGGTGTCCGAGCAGACGAACATCCGGCCGCCGGCATCGTCGAGGACGACCTCGTCGAGGTAGACGTCCTCGGCGCCGCAGAGGGCGCAGGGGCGATCGAAGCGCTGGACCCGGAAGGGATGGTCCTCGAAGTCGAGGCTGCGCACCCGGGTGTAGGGCGGGATCGCGTAGATGCGCTTCTCGCGGCCGGCCCCGAAGAGCTGGAGGGCGGGGCAGTCGTCCATCTTGGGGTTGTCGAATTTCGGGGTCGGGGAGGGGTCCATCACGTAGCGGCCGGCCACCTCCACCGGGTAGGCGTAGGTGGTGGCGATGTGGCCGTGCCGGGCGATGTCCTCGTAGAGCTTGACGTGCATGAGGCCGTACTCGGCCAGCGCGTGGAGCTGGCGCGTCTCGGTCTCGCGCGGTTCGAGGAAGCGCAGGGGCTCGGGGATCGGCACCTGGTAGACGAGGACCTGCCCCTCGGCGAGCGGCGCCTCCGGGATGCGGTGGCGGGTCTGGATCACCGTGGCCTCGGCCGTCCGCGTCGTGGTGGCGATTCCGGCGGTGGCGGTGAAGAAGCGCCGGATCGAGACCGCGTTGGTGGTGTCGTCCGCCCCCTGGTCGATCACCTTGAGCACGTCGGCGGCGCCGAGGATCGCGGCGGTGACCTGCACCCCGCCGGTGCCCCAGCCGTAGGGCATCGGCATCTCGCGGGCGGCGAAGGGCACCTGGTAGCCCGGGATCGCGATGGCCTTGAGGATGGCCCGGCGGATCATCCGCTTCGTGCCCTCGTCGAGATAGGCGAAGTTGTAGCCGGCGCCGGCCGAGACGGTGACGGTTGCGCGGGCGACGGCAGGATTTGGCGGGTTCATTCGGCGGCCTCCCGCAGGGGGGATTCGTCGGAAGCGGGCGCCGGCGCGGCCGCCCGGGCGGCGTGCTCGGCCCGCAGGCGCCGCACCAGTTCGAGCTCGGCCTGGAAGTCGACGTAGTGCGGCAGCTTCATGTGCTCGACGAAGCCGGTCGCCTGCAGGCTGTCGCAATGGGCGAGGACGAATTCCTGGTCCTGGGCCGGCACCGCCACGGGCTCGCCGAGTTCGGCGGCCCGGAGCGAGCGGTCGACCAGCGCCATCGCCATGGCCTTGCGCTCGCCCTGGCCGAAGACGAGGCCGTAGCCCCGGGTGAATTGCGGCGGCACCGCGCCGTGGCCGTGGAACTGGTTGATCATCTGGCACTCGGTCAGCGCGACCGTGCCGAGGCTGACGGGAAAGCCGAGCTCCTCCGGCGTGAAGGCGAGCTCCACTGCCCCGACCCGGATCTCGCCGACGAAGGGATGGGTGCGGCCGTAGCCGCGCTGGGTCGAGTAGCCGAGGGCCAGGAGGAAGCCCTCGTCGCCCCGGGCCAGCCCCTGGAGCCGCACCGCGCGGTCGGCCGGGTAGTCCACCGGCTCGCGGGTGAGGTCGCCGACGGGGGCGCCTTCGTCCGGGGGGGAGGGTTCAAGCAGGCCGGCCTGGCCCAGGAGATCGGTGACCCGCGGGCAGGCGGCGGCATCGGCCTCCGGCTCGGCCTCGGCGGCGGGGTCGGGGGAGCCTGCATCGGCCAGGCCGAAATCCACGAGGCGGTGGGTGTAGTCGAAGGTCGGGCCGAGCACCTGTCCGCCGGGCAGGTCCTTGAAGGTGGCGGAGATGCGCCGCGCCAGCGTCATCGCGCCGGTGTCGACCGGCTCGGTGGCGCCGAAGCGCGGCAGGGTGGTGCGGTAGGCCCGCACCAGGAACACCGCCTCGACCACGTCCCCCCGGGCCTGCTTCAGGGCGAGGGCGGCGAGGTCCGGGTCGTAGAGGGAGCCCTCGGTCATCACCCGGTCGACGAGGAGGCGCATCTGCTCGCGGATCTGCGCCACGGTGAGCTCGGGCACGGCCGGGTCGCCGCGCCGGACCTCGGCCAGAAGCCGGTGGGCGTTGTCGATGGCGGCCTCGCCGCCCTTTACCGCGACGTACATGGCAGTGCCTCCGAACCTGCAGACCCGTCCGACCCCGGCACGGTTTCAGCGTCGACGGGCCGGGCCGAGCGGGGCAGCCCAGCGAGGCGGCCCGGCGCCACGAAGAGACAATCGATCCCGAGCGGGAAGCCCGCATGATTCGCGGCCCAGCGCGCGGTCCAGTCGGCGGGCAGGGGCCCGGCGGCGAACGGCGCCGTGCCGCGGATGCCGGGTCCGGCGAAAACCTGTCTCGCGCAAGCCTGTTCCGCGAAGTCCCGCCCATCCGCGTCCGAGAGGGTGTCGACGGCCAGGATCAGCGTGGCGGAGGCATCCGGGTAGGCGGGGGTGCCCGGCGCGAAATCCGTGAAGGGCGGGCAGCGGGCCGGATCGGCGATCAGCGCGAAGGCCGCCCCTCCGGGGTTCGCGACCAGGGGCGCCCCGGTGTGGAAGCGCAGGAAGCCGGCGACCGCCGGGTCCGCCCGCAGGGGTGCATCGAGCCAGACCGGCGTGTCGGCGTCGGTGAGCGCCAGGGCCAGGGCCGCGAGTTCGGGGGTGAGGGGGGCGGGGGGTACCAGGGCGGTGACCAGGGGGCGGATCCGGCCGGGCCGGCTCAGGGCCTCCATGGCGGCGCGGAACACGGCCTGGCCCGCGTGGACGGGGTCGGCGAAGCCGTGGGCAAGCGTGGGCGCCATCAATCCTCTCCCCGCGCCAGGGTGAAGAAGGTCACCCGGGTGGCCGCCGCCTTGCGGGCGGCCTGCTGCGCCGCGTCCGCCCGGCGGCCGGCGATCTCGGCCAGGGCCGCCGCGAGGGCCGGGCGCGCCTCCGGGCGCTGCCAGTGGGCATCCAGGATGGCGGCGAGGCGGGCGCGGGCCCGGTCGCGGCCGAGGTGATAGGCGAAGCCGATCTCGCCGCCGGGCAGGCGCACCGCCGCCCGGGTCACCGTGGCCTCGCCGGCATTGAAGGCCCGGCCGTCGCCGCCGATCCGGCCGCGGACCATGACCAGGCCCGTCTCGGGGGCCCGCAGGTTCTCCGCCTCCGGGAGGGCGCCGGCCTGCGCCAGGACGTCCCGCAATTCGTCGGCGGTCGCCGCACCGGCCCACGCCATCGCCTGCCGGCGCGCGGCGAGGTCTGGCATCCCGGGCTCAGGTGGTGTTTGGCTGGCGCTCGGCATCGATCGGTCTCCAAACCTGTCTATATGTATAGACAAGTGGATGAGCGGGCGCAAGGGCTATCCAAGGGTTATCGAGGACGTGATGCAGGCCACCCACGCGAGACATCCATGACCGAGGCGGGCGACACCCGCGTGACGGCGCTCCAGCGCGGGGGCGGCCTCGCCGCCTGGCGGCAGATCGCGGACACCCTGGCGGGCGAGATCCGCAGCGGGACCCTGGCCGCCGGGGCGCAGCTGCCGGCCGAATCGGCCCTGGCGGCGCGCTTCGGCGTGAACCGGCACACGGTGCGCCGGGCGCTCGGCGTGCTGGCCGAGGGCGGGCTGGTGCGGACCACGCAGGGCCGGGGCAGCTTCGTGGAGCAGGGGCCGATTGCCTACCCGATCGGCCCGCGCACCCGCTTCTCCGAGATCGTGTCGCGCACCGGGCGCGAGGCCTGGGGCGACCTGATCACGGCCGCCACCGTCCCGGCGGATGCCGACTGGGCCGAGGCCCTCGGGATCGCCCCGGGCGCGCCGATCCTCGAACTCCTCACCGTGCACCGCGCCGACGGCGCCCCGATCTCGACGGCCCGGACCTGCCTGCCCCTGCCGCGCTTCGCCGGCTTCGACGCCGCCTACGCCGCCAGCGGCTCGCTCACCCGCGCCTATGCGGTCTTCGGCGTGGCCGACTACACCCGGCTCTCGACCCGGATCGGTGCCCGCCCGGCCAGCCCCGAGGAGGCGGAGCGCCTGGACATCGCCCCCGGCCGCACCCTGATCGCCCTGTCGAGCGTGAACGTGGACGGCGCCGGCACACGCATCCAGGCCACCCGCAGCCTCTTCGCCGCCGACCGGGTGGAGCTGGTGGTGGAGTGAGGCCCCCCGGCCGGGGCGGGCGAGGCGCCGGCGGCAAGGGGCGGGCGCGGGACGCGGCAAGGGAGGCGGCAAGGAAAACGGCAAGGGATGGGGCAAGGGACGCGGCAAGGCGGAGGGCAAGGGAAGCGGCAAGGCGGACGGACAGCCCCTCGCCGCCGCCCGGATGCCGTCGCGGCATCCGGTCCCCGCGCGCTTCGTTGAGCTCGCGGCCCGGTCGGGCTATGCACGGGCCCCATGGACCTCCAAGCTTCCGTGAGTCGATCCGTGGCTCCCCTCGCCTGCACGCCGCCGCTGAACAGGACGGCGGCGCCGTTCCTGCCCATGAGTCGCGCCGAGATGGACGCGCTCGGGTGGGACGCCTGCGACATCGTCCTGGTGACGGGTGACGCCTACGTGGATCATCCGAGCTTCGGCATGGCCATCATCGGCCGGCTGCTCGAGGCGCAGGGCTTCCGGGTCGGCATCATCGCGCAGCCCGACTGGCAATCGGCGGAGCCGTTCAAGGCGCTGGGCCGGCCGACGCTGTTCTTCGGCGTCACCGGCGGCAATCTCGACTCGATGGTGAACCGCTACACGGCGGACCGGCGCCTGCGCAGCGACGACGCCTATACGGCCGGCGGCGAAGGCGGCGCCCGGCCGGACCGCTGCACCATCGTCTACACGCAGCGCTGCCGCGAGGCCTACAAGGACGTGCCGATCATCCTCGGCGGCATCGAGGCCTCGCTCCGCCGCATCGCCCACTACGATTACTGGTCCGACAAGGTGCGCCGCTCGATCCTGGCGGATGCCAAGGCCGACCTGCTCCTCTACGGCAATGCCGAGCGCGCCGTGGTCGAGGTGGCCAACCGCCTCGCGGCCGGCGAGGCGCCGCAGGATCTCGACTCCGTCCGGGGCGTCGCCCTGTTCCGCCGCGTGCCCGAGGGCTACACCGAACTGCCCGCCGACGACCTCGATTCGGCCGACGAGGCCGCGAGCCGCCGCCCCGGCGAGACCGTGATCCGGCTCCCCGCCTACGACGAGGTCAAGGACGACAAGGAGGCCTATGCCCGCGCAAGCCGTGTGCTGCACCGGGAGGCCAACCCCGGCAACGCGCGTCCCCTGGTCCAGCGCCACGGCGACCGCGACCTGTGGCTGAATCCGCCGCCGATCCCGCTCTCCAGCGCGGAGATGGATGCGGTCTACGACCTGCCCTACGCTCGCGCCCCCCATCCGGCCTACGGCGACGCGAAGATCCCCGCCTGGGACATGATCAAGTTCTCGGTGACGATCATGCGCGGCTGCTTCGGCGGCTGCACCTTCTGCTCCATCACCGAGCACGAGGGCCGCGTGATCCAGAACCGCTCGGAGGGCTCGATCCTGCGCGAGATCGAGCACATCCGCGACAAGACCCCGGGCTTCACGGGCGTGATCTCCGACGTGGGTGGGCCCACGGCCAACATGTACCGGATGGCCTGCAAGGACCCGAAGATCGAGGCGGCCTGCCGGCTGCCCTCCTGCGTCTTCCCCGACATCTGCCCGAACCTGAACACCTCGCACGACGACCTGATCCGGCTCTATCGCAAGGTCCGCGAGGTGAAGGGCGTCAAGAAGGTGATGGTCGCCTCCGGCGTGCGCTACGACCTCGCGGTCCGAAGCCCCGAATACGTCGAGGAGCTGGTGACCCACCACGTCGGCGGCCGCCTCAAGATCGCCCCCGAGCACACCGAGCGCGGCCCCCTCGACCTGATGATGAAGCCGGGCATCGGCACCTACGACCGCTTCAAGGAGATGTTCGACGCCGCCGCCCAGAAGGCCGGCAAGAAGTACTACCTGATCCCGTACTTCATCGCGGCGCATCCGGGCACGACCGACGCGGACATGCTGAACCTCGCCCTGTGGCTGAAGAAGAACGACTACCGGGCCGACCAGGTCCAGACGTTCCTGCCCTCGCCCATGGCGACCGCCACGACCATGTACCACACCGAGATCAACCCGCTGCAGGGCGTGCGGCGCGGCGGCAGCGAGCCGGTCGACGCGATCAAGGGGATGCGGCAGCGCCGGCTGCACAAGGCGTTCCTGCGCTATCACGACCCCGAGAACTGGCCGCTGCTGCGCGAGGCGCTGCGGGCGATGGGCCGGGCGGATCTCATCGGGCCGCGGCCGGACCAGCTGATTCCGGTCTCGCAGCCCTCCGGAACCGGTCCTGCGGCGGGCAAGGGGCGCGGCCAGCCGCACCCTGCGCGCCATCCGGGGGCGCCGCGCTTCACCACGAAGGGCGTGCCGCTGCGCAAGTGACCGCCCTGAGCCGATGACGGCCGCGCGCCATGTGCGCCGTCTCACCCCGCTTTGGGAACGAGGGCCTTACGCAGGCCGGATGAGCATCCCCCTCCACGACGTCAGCGTCCCGGTCTTCGTCAACGCCCTGCGCGCCATGAGCGCGTGGCTCGACAAGGCGGCCTCGGAACAGCCGGAGGCCGCGCTGATCGGCCGGAGGCTGGCGCCGGACATGAAGCCGCTGCCGGCCCAGTACCAGATGGCGTCCGACAGCGCGAAGAACGCGGTGGCCCGGCTCGCCGGGATCGAGGCGCCGGCGATGCCCGACGTCGAGGCGACCTTCGCCGAACTCCAGGCCCGCTGCGCCCGGACGATTGCCTTCGTCGAGGGCGTCGATCCGGCGGCCCTGGCCGCGGGCGCGGAGCGCACGGTGGAGTTGAAATTCCCGAACGGCATGGGATACCGCTTCAGCGGGCAGGCCTACCTCACCGGCTTCGCGCTTCCGAACTTCTTCTTCCACGTCACCACGGCCTACGGAATCCTGCGCAGCGCCGGCGTCGGCCTCGGCAAGGTCGACTACCTCCAGCATCTCGGCCCGCCGACCCTTCACGCGGCGAAGTAGCCGCGCCGGCGCCCTAGCGCGCGGCCCCGCCGATCAGGGCCCGGCGCAGGCGCCCCGAAACGGCGTCGATGAGGGCCACCGTGACCAGGATCATCAGGATCAGGAAGGCGACCTGGCGCAGTTCGAGCACGCGGATCAGCTCGCTGAGATACTGGCCGATGCCGCCCGCGCCGACGATGCCGATGATGGTGGCCGAGCGGGTGTTCGATTCGAAGAAGTACAGCACCTGGCTGCCGAGCACCGGCAGCACCGCCGGGATCAGGCCGAAGCGGACGCGGTGCAGCGCGGTGCCGCCGGAGGCGGCGACGCCCTCGCCGGCCTTGGCGTCGGCGGTCTCCACCGCCTCGGAGAACAGCTTGCCGAGCGCTCCGAAATCCGCGCACGCGATGGCGAGGGCCCCGGCGAAGGGGCCGAGCCCGACGACGTTGATCCAGATCAGGGCCCAGATCAGCACGTCGACGGAGCGCATCACGTCGAGGCCGCGCCGGACGGCGAAGTGCACGAAGGGGTTCGGCACGACGTTGCGGGCGGCGAGGAACGCCACCGGGAAGGCCAGGAGCGCGGCCGTCAGCGTGCCGATGAAGGCGATGCCGAGGGTCTCGGCCAGCGCCTGCAGGAAGGCCCAGGCCCGGCCGCCGGTCTCCGGCGGCAGCATCAGCAGGCTGAACTCGCCGAGGCGGCTGAGGCCGGCGAGGAGGCGCGCCGGGGAGACGTCGAGGCGGACCAGGGCGTAGCCCGCCAGGGCGAGGAGGCCGGCGAGGGCGAGGGCTCCCAGGAGGCGCCCCCGCCAAGCCGGCCGGAAGCTGTCGGGAAAGCGCCGGCGCAGGGCGGCGATCTCGGCCGGGCCGAGGTCGGGGCCGGTCATCGCAGGCCTCCGAGCAGCCCGTGGCGCAGGCGCTCGGTGCCGAGGTCGATCGCCATCACGGTGAGGATGATCAGGACCAGGATGGCGCTGACGTCGGCGTAGTAGAAGTTCCGGATGGCCACGAGGAGCTCCTGCCCGATGCCGCCGGCCCCGACGAAGCCCATCACGCCGGCGCCGCGCACGTTGATCTCGAAGCGCAGCAGCCCGTAGGAGGCGAAGTTCGACAGCACCTGCGGCAGCACGGCGAAGCGCAGGATCTCGATCCGCCCGGCCCCGGCGGCGGTGAGGCTCTCCACCGGCTTCATGTCGATGTTCTCGACCACCTCGGCGAACAGCTTGCCCAGCGCCCCCGTGGTGTGGATCGCCAGGGCCAGCACGCCCACCATCGGCCCCAGGCCGAAGGCGATGACGAAGATCAGCGCGAACACGATCTCCGGCACGGTGCGGCAGACCTCCAGCCCGCGCCGCACGAGGATGCAGGCCGTCCGGCTGCCCGCCACGTTGGCGGCGGCGGAGAAGCACAGGAGGAAGCCGCCGATGCCCCCCAGGAGGGTGCCGAGATAGGCCATCAGCAGGGTCTCGCCCAGGAGCCCGAGCCATTTCGGCCCGCCCCAGTACCAGTCCGCCAGGTCCCCCGGCAGGTTCGCCAGGGTCAGGGGCGGCAGGATCTGGACGATGTAGTCGGTGAAGCGGCCGAGATGGGTCGCCAGCACCCAGGGGCGCACCTCCGCGGCCCAGGCGGCGAGGCCGGTGAGGACCACGAGCCCGGCGAGGCCGGCCCAGGTCCGGCGCCGGGTCGCGGCGATGGCGGCCTCGTAGGCCCCCGCCAGGGCGGCGGCCCGGTCCGGAGGCAGGGGCGTGATCCGCTCAGGCATCGGTCGTCACCGGCACGCCCGCGCACCCGCGTCCCGGGACGGGGCAGGTCAGGAGGGGCGGGATCAAGATTTGCGGCGCTGGTCGTCGTTGAACTTCAGCATGTCGATGATCGGCTGGTAGTCCTTCAGAGTCACGGGGGTGAGGCCCAGATCCTTGCCGTCCGAGAGCCGGTCGAAGGCCGCCTTGTCGGCCGTGGGCATCGCCATCAGGGCCTCGCGGATCTTCGCCTTGAGGGCGTCGGGCAGGCTCGCCAGCATGGCGAAGGGCCCCTCGGGCAGGAAGTCGGACTTGAACACCACCCGGAAATCCGCCTGCGTCAGGGGCGTCCCGTCGGGCTTCTTCAGCATGCCCTTGGCGGCCATGCGGGTGACCATGGTGTCGGTGTCGGTGTTGTAGAGGTTGGCCGCCGCGTCCACGGTGCCCTGCACCAGGGCCAGGACGGCGTTCTCGTGGCTGCCGGCATAGACGGTCTTGCCGAAGAACGTGTCGACCGGGTGGCCGGCCTTGTGCAGGAAGTAGCGCGGCGCCTGGTTGCCGGAGGTGGAGTTCGGGTCGACCAGGGCGAGGTTCTTGCCCTTCAGGTCCTCGATCGTCTTGTACGGGCTGTCGGCGCGCACGTAGATCACCGAGTAGTAGCCCGAGGCGCCGGTGTCGTGGCGCTGGTTGACGATGGGCTCGACCTTGACCCCGGTCATCACCGCGCGGGCGAAGGAGGCGGGGCCGTAGAAGGCGAGCTGGGCGTTGCCGGCCCGCTGGCTCTCGATCACGGCGGCGTAGTCGTTGGCGATGCGCAGCGTCACCGGAACGCCGAGGGCCTTCGACAGGTAGGCGGTCATCGGCGCGTAGCGATCGGTGGTGCCCGAGGCGTTCTCGGCCGGGATCACCGCCAGGGTCAGGGCCGGATAGGCGGCCTTCCAGTCCTGGGCCGCGGCCGGGAGGGCGAGGAGGGCGAGCGCGACGGCGCCGGCGAGGGATCGACGGGTCAGCATGGGAAACTCCCGGTGGGGGTGGGAAATCAGGCCGCAGGATCGGGGCGAACGATCGGGGCGAACGATCAGGGCGAAGGATCGAGCCGGAGGATCAGGCAACCAGGGCGGCGGGATAGGTCGGGGGCCGCACCGGCTCGGGGGCATCGAGGACCTCGCCGGCCTCCAGCCCGTAGAGCTGGCGGGCCACCGCCTCGGTGAGGTCGGCGGGGGCGCCGTCGAACACGAGGCGGCCGTCGGCGAGGCCGACGAGGCGGTCGCAGTAGCGGCGGGCCAGATCCAGGGAATGCAGGTTGCACAGGACCGTGATGCCGTGGCGCCGGTTGGCCTCGGCCAGGGCGTCCATGACGATGCGGGTGTTGCGCGGATCGAGGGAGGCCACGGGCTCGTCGGCGAGGATCAGGTCGGGGGCCTGCATCATCGCCCGCGCAATGGCGACGCGCTGCTGCTGGCCGCCGGAGAGCTGGTCGGCCCGGTGCCCGGCGAAGTCGCCCATGCCGAACCCGTCGAGGGCGGCCAGGGCCAGGGCGCGCTCGCGCTCGGACCAGAGCTTGAGCAGCGCGCGGTGCCGGGGCACCTCGGAGAGCCGGCCCATCAGCACGTTGCTCAGCACGTCGAGGCGGCCGACGAGGTGGAACTGCTGGAAGATCATGGCGCAGCGCGTCCGCCAGCGCCGCAGCTCGCGGCCGCGCAGGGCCGTGACGTCGAGGCCGTCGAACAGGATGCGGCCACCCGTCGGCTCGGCCAGGCGGTTGATCATCCGCAGCAGGGTCGACTTGCCGGCGCCCGAGCGCCCGATCACGCCCACGAAGCGGCCGCGGGGGATGGCGAGGGAGACGCGCTCCACGGCACGGCGGTCGCCGTAACGGCGCGTCAGATCTTCGAGGATCAGCATGCGGGTATCCGGCGCTTCACGATGAGCGCCGGTAAACCCGCGGGGCACGACAGCATCATGACAGTTGTTCGGCTAACCGATAGCCGGAATGCTTATGCCTCTGCTTCGTAGCGCTCCAGGAACGCGTCGATCGACAGGGCACGGAAATCCGGCAGGGCCCGGCGCAGGCGCGCATGGTCCCAGTCCCACCAGGCCAGCGCCTGCAGGCGCTCGGCGATCGCCTCCGGGAACCGGCGGCGCACCACCCGGCCCGGATTGCCGACCACGATCGTGTAGGGCGCCACGTCGCGGGTCACGATGGTGCCCGCGCCCACCACCGCCCCGGTGCCGATGCGGCGCCCGGGCAGGATGACGGCGCCGTGCCCGATCCAGACGTCGTGGCCGATGCTGACGGGCAGGGCCCGACGCCGGGCGAAGAAGGCCGCCTCGTCCGCTTCCACCGGCCAGTAGGCGCTGGCCCGGTAGGTGATGTGGGATTGCGAGGCCCGCTCCATCGGGTGGTTGCCGGGGTTGATCCGCACGTGGGAGGCGATGGAGCAGAACTTGCCGATGGTGGTGTCGTCCGCCTGCCCGTCCTCGACGATGTACGAGTAATCGTCGAGGCTGGTCTCGCGGAGGCGGGTGCGCGCGCCGACCTCGGTGTAGCGGCCGAGGCGGCCCCCCGAGATCTGGGCGGTCGGGTGGACGGCCGGTTCGAGGCCGAGGCGATCGGAGGCCATCGCGGGATCCTGTCAGGCGGGCAAGGGATGTCGGGCGGGCAAGGAATGTCGGGCGGAGAAGGGATGTCAGGCGGAGAAGGGGAGGCGGCGCAGCAGGCGGAACGGCGCCGCGCCGTCCTGGACCACCACGCTCACCGCATCGACCTCCAGGTCGGGCAGGCCCGCGGCCGCCGCGGCCAGGAGGGGCAGGGCGGTCGCCCCGTCCTCCGGCCCGAGGGGGCCGGTGAGCGTCATGTGGAAGCGGAAGGCCTCGAAGACGTGCGGGTAGCCCCAGCGCTCCAGCAGCGCCCGGCCGCGGGGATCGAGACGCTCGGGGCGGCGGCGGGCCCGCTCGGCCTCGGTGAGGGGCGCGCGCAGGGGATCGAGGGCCGCGACGCACTCGGCGGCCAGGAGGCCGAGGGCGGCCGGGGGCGCTTCCGGCACCAGGGCGGCGAAGGCCCCGAGGGCGGTGACCCGCAGGGGGCCGACGGGCAGGGGGCTCCGGTGCGCCGCCAGGGCCTCGGCCGCCGCCAGGAGATCGGCCTCGGTGGCGCCGGGGGCGAGGCGCATCGGCGCCTTCAGGGTGGCGTGGAACCCGTAGGTGCGCGGCTCGGCGGTGTGGGCGGCCAGGATCGCCCGGAGCGCCTCCGGGCCGGGCGCCGGGCCGGAACCCAGGATCGCGTCACCGAAGGCGGCCAGGGCCGAGCCGGGGGCGGGCGTGAAGTAGAGGGCGTATCGGGCGGGTCGATCCAACGCAGTCGTGTCCGGCAAGGGGGGCGTGTCCGGCAAGGCAGTCGTGTCCGGCAAGGGGAGCGTGTCCGGCAAGGGCGCGTGTTCTGGCGGCACGCGAGGGGATGGGTGAGTCGCGCGGGGTTGAGCCTGCGCGCGAGGTGCCGAAGCGCGCATACTACGGGCTTCCGACGCCGATATGACAGCTTGAGCGCCGTTCGGGGCGCGATGAGGCGATGGCCGTGTCCGCTCGCAGGCACAGACAGATCCGGGCCCTGATCGCCCTGTCCCTGGCGACCGCCGTGCTGGGGGCCGGCGCGCAGGCCGCGGGGGAGGCACCCGCGGCCCGCTTCACGGCGGCCTACGGCCTGAGCTTCCTGAACCTGCCGGCGGGCGAGGCGAGCCTCGCGGTCGAGCGGTCGGGCGAGCGCTACGCCCTGGAGCTCGAGGCGGGCCTGCGCGGCCTCGCCGGCGTCTTCTTCGACGGGGCCGGCAAGGCCACCGTCGCCGGATCGGCGACCCGGGCCGGCGCGGTGACCGCCACCTTCCGGATCGACAGCCGCTACGGCGGCAAGCCGATCGCTGTGGCCCTCGACCTTGCCGGCGGGCGCGTGCGCAGCGCCAGCGTCGCGCCGCCCCCGACCCCGCGCGAGGACCGGGTCCCGGTGGCGCCGGAGGACAAGGTCGGCGTGGTCGACCCCCTGACCATGCTGACGATTCCCCTCGGGGCCGCCCCCCTGGACGTCGCCCTGTGCGACCGGCGCATCCCGGTCTTCGACGGGGCGAGCCGGGCCGACCTCGTGCTGTCGCGGGGCCGCCTCGCGACGGTGACGGAGGGCGCCTATCGCGGCCCCGCCCTCGACTGCCGGGTGCGCTGGGTGCCGATCTCGGGCCACCGCTCCGGCGGGAGCAACGTCCGCCGCATGGCCGCCAACGACGACATGCAGGTGCGCTTCGCCCCGATCCTCGACGGGACGCTGCTGCTGCCGCTGTCGATCACGGTCGCCACCGGATGGGGTACGGTGCGCATCGAGGCCACCCGCTGGGGCGGGGCGCCGCCCGGCCCGGAAGCCCCGGCCGCGAAGGCCGGCGTGACGGTGCGCCTGCCCAATGCCCGCTAGGGGCGCGGCAACGGTTTCCCGCCGTCGCGGCCATCGGGATCGCGCGGGTCGCGGACGCGTCGAGAACCTGACGCCGGCCCGGCTCTGCTTGCCTGTCTTCTTGCCTCGGACGATCGCGCGACCACCGCCTAGGTGTCGGGGGCGCGGCGACGGCGGGCGTGCGGGGCCTCCGGCACCAGCACGGCGCTGACCGGGTTCGGGGTATGGTCCAGGGCCGCCCCCGTATAGGCATCGACGCCGATGCCGATCACCCCGCCGGCGAGCACGTTGCCCGCCATCCCGGCAGCGCCCGCACCCACCACCTGGGTGCGGACCGGGATGAGCGCGGGCTGGAAGCCGGGCTTGGCGAAGGTCACGTCGAACGCGTCCGAGCGATCCACCTCGAGGGAGCACGGGGTCGCCGGGCAGGCATAGCCCTTGGTGCTCGTCATCGTCGCGCCGGAGGGCTCCGTGAGAAAGGCCATCTTCTCCGTCGTGCCGCGCGTGATGCTGCCGCAAGCCCCGACGCTCACCGCGATCAGCATCGCGGCGGCGAGTGTCCGCGTGCCCGTGGTCCTCGTGCTCATGGTCCTGGTGCTCATGTCGTCCCCCCGAGCCGTATTCTGTGACGGCCCAGCTGGTTTCACGCCTTCTGCACGTAGGAACAAGATCCCGCCGCGATCACAACTTCCGATATACACAGGGATCGCGCGCCGGATCCCGGCGGTGCGTTCCGGGGCGGCCGGTGCGGTCGGCGGCCCGGTGCCGCGCCACACCCGCGCGGTGGAACGCCCGTTCCCCCGCCGCGTTCGCCCCGCGACGCAGCACAGGAGACGCCCGCATGGCCAACGCGATGATCCAAGACATCTTCAGCGGCACCCCGAACCTCACCACCACGGAGCGCGCCGTCTCGGTGGTGCTCGGCCTCGGCATCGCCGCGGCGGCCGCGCAGCCGCGCCCGAACAAGTGGCTCAGCCTCGCGGCCCTGGTGGTCGGCGCCGGCCTCGCCATCCGCGGCGCCACCGGTCACTGCGCCGTCAAGGCCGTGACCGAGGCCTGACCGGCCTCGCGCCCGACCGGACACGAAAAAGGGGCGCCTCGCTGAGGCGCCCCTTTCTCCGTTGCGCCTGCGCTGTGAGCGCAGGCGTGGCGTGGACTCTACAGGGAGGTGGTCGAGCGACGGCCCTGGATGAAGCCGTAGATCGCCAGCACGACGATCGCGCCGACGACGGCGCCGATCAGGCCCGCACCCTGGTTCGGACCGTACCAGCCGAGGGCCTGGCCGAGGAACGTGGCGACGAAGGCGCCAACGATGCCGAGGATCGTGGTCAGGATGAAGCCGCCCGGCTCGTTGCTGCCCGGCATGATGAACTTGGCGATGACACCGGCCAGAAAGCCGATGATGATGGTCCAGATGATACCCATGAGCTGATCCTCGAACTTGGCCGAACCCTCTGGGTCGGACGTCACTGGCGGTAGCGACCGGCTTTCTAGCCTTGGCCTTAGCGCATGGGGTGAGAACGCCGCACCGGTGGGATGGGTTGCGCTGCACGCAGCGACTTTGTCGCGGCGCCGGCGAAGCCGATCCGGCGCGGCCGGATCGCGGCGTGCACCGGGCGCCGAGGGGGCCTTTACGTTCGGGTCCCCGACGCGGCACAACGCTTGCCCCGAGCCGGGATGCCAAGGGGGCATCCCAGGGGTGCCTCGAGGCATCCCGCGGCCGACACGCGAGAGGCACGTATCCCCGCCATGACGATCCAGCGCTTCGAATCCGGTCCCCGCATGAGCCAGGCCGTCACCTACGGCGACATGGTCTTCCTCGCGGGCCAGGTGGCCGGCACGGTGGTGGGCGCCGGCGTCACCGCACAGACCCAGGAGATCCTGGGCGAGATCGACCGCCTGCTGGCAGCGGCCGGCACCGACAAGAGCCGCATCCTCACCGCCACCATCTACCTGGCCGACATCGCCACGTTCTCCGAGATGAACGCCGCGTGGGACGCCTGGGTGCCCCAGGACAACCCGCCGGCCCGCGCCACCGTGGAGGCCAAGCTCGCCGCCCCCGAATACCGCGTCGAGATCGTGGTGGTGGCTGCGAAAGGACAGGCATGATCCGAGCCGGCAGCCGCCGCGCGCTCCTGTCCGGGGGGCTGGTCGCCGGGGCGTTCGCCGCCCTGGCGCTCGGCCTGCCCGGGGCGCGGGCCGAGACGCCCGCGCCGCAGGGCGAGCGCGTGGTCAACATCTACAACTGGTCGGACTACATCGACCCGAAGATGCTCGAGGCCTTCACCCGGGAGACCGGCATCAAGGTCGTGTACGACACCTACGACAACAACGAGATCCTCGAGACCAAGCTGCTGGCCGGGCGCTCGGGCTACGACGTGGTGGCGCCCTCCGGGCCGTTCCTGCAGCGGTTGATCCGGGCGGGCGTGTTCCAGCCCCTCGACAAGGCCCGGATCCCCAACCTGGTCCATGCCTGGCCCGAGATCGCGGCGCGGCTCGCCACCTACGACCCCGGCAACACCTACGCCGTGGACTACATGTGGGGCACCACCGGCATCGGCGTGAATCTCGCCCAGGTGCGCGAGCGCCTGGGGGCGAGCCAGCCCCTCAACACCTGGAGCCTCGTCCTCAATCCGGGCCTGATGGCCAAGCTCAAGGATTGCGGGGTGATGCTGCTCGATTCCCCCGAGGACCTGATCCCGAGCCTGCTGCCGTTCTACGGCTTCAAGCCGGATTCCAAGCGCTGGGACGACATTACCCAGGTCACCGACGCCCTGTTCAAGGTCCGCGGCTCGGTGCGCAAGTTCCACTCCTCGGAATACATCAACGGACTGGCCAACGGCGACCTCTGCCTGGCGGTCGGCTATTCCGGCGACATCATGCAGGCCCGCAAGCGGGCCGAGGAGGCCAAGAACGGGGTCGAGATCGGCTACGTCATTCCCCGCGAGGGCGCGCTGATGTGGTTCGACGCCTTCGCGATCCCGAAGGACGCCCCCCATCCCGCCGAGGCCCACCAGTTCCTCGACTACATGATGCGGCCCGAGGTGGCGGCGGCCAACACCAACTTCGTCTCCTACGCCAGCGGCAACGCGGCGGCCCGGAAGTTTATCAAGCCCGAGATCCTGGCCAATCCGGGCATCTACCCGGACGAGGCGACGATGCAGCGCCTGGCCAGCAACACCGCCTGGGACGACCGCACCCAGCGCTTCGTCACCCGGAGTTGGACCCGGGTGCGCACCGGCCGCTGAGGCCGTCGCCGACCGGCCCCCCGAACGAGAACGGCGGCCCCGAGGGGCCGCCGTTTCGGGATCGCGGGCTTCCGACCGGAGGGTCAGTTGCTGGCGAGGTGGGGCATCGGGTCGACCGGGGTCGCGCCCTTGCGGATCTCGAAGTGGAGCTGGGGCGAGGTCACGTTGCCGGAGGCGCCGGACTTCGCGATGGTCTGGCCGCGCTTCACCTTCTCGCCGGGGCGGACGTCGAGCTCGCCGTTATGGGCGTAGGCCGAGACGTAGCCGTTGGAGTGGCGCACCAGGACGAGCTTGCCGTAGCCCTTCACGTCGGAGCCCGCATAGGCCACGGTGCCGTCCTCGGCCGCCTTCACCGCGGTGCCCTCGGGCACCGAGATGTTGATGCCCTCGTTGCCGGAGGTGCCGTAGCCCGAGATCACCCGGCCCTTGGCGGGCCAGCGGAACGACTGCTCCGCGGCGGCCGCGACGGACCCGGTGCTGGCGGGCTCGGCCTTGGGGGCCTCGACCGCGGCGACCTTCACGGGCGCCTTGCTGGCTTCCTTGCTGGCTTCCTTGGCGGCGGCCTCCGCGGCCTTCGCCTCGGCGACCTTGCGGGCCGCCTCCTTGGCGGCGTCGGCCTTGGCCAGCTTGGCCGCCTCGGCCTCGGCCGTCTTGCGGGCCGCCTCGGCCTTCCTGGCCGCGTCCTTGGCGGCGTCCACCTTCGCCTCGGCCTTCACCTCGGCCTTGGCTTCCTTGATCTCGATCTTGCGGACCGCCTTGTCCTCGGCCTTGGCGACGGCCTGGCCGGGACGGAGATGGGCCTTGCGGGCGTCGGCGGCCTTGGTCTCGGCGAGCTTGGCGGCGTTGGCCGCCTTCTCCGAGGCCTTGCGGGCCTCGACAGCCTTGGTCTCGTTCGCCTTGGCGGCTTCCACGACCTTGCGGGCTTCGGCGAGCTTGGCGGCCTCGGCCTGGCGCTTGGCCTCCACCTTGGCCTCGGCGGCCTCGCGGGCCTCCGCCTCGCGGCGGGCGTCGGCGGCCCGCTTCTCGGCGGCCCGGTCAATCATCTTCGGGGCCGGCGCGGCGGGCACCGCGCGGGTGCTCATGCGGGCCGCATCGGGGTTCATGCCCGAGACCGCGGAGGCCGTCATGCCGCCCGAGACCGGCTCGGTGGAGGCGAGGCGGGTGGTCTGGGGCCGGGCCGGGACGGGGGCCGCCGCCATCGGGCGGGGCGACATGGCCGCCGCCGAGGTGGCCGCGCCCGGAGCCCCGAGGGCCTGGGACTGGATGCGGCTGGTGCGCACCACCGGTGCCGGGGCGATCTCGCCGTCGGGCAGGCTGCCCGTCGCGGCGGGCTCGCTCGACAAGTTCGAAGCAAATGGATTGCCGAAGGGATCGCCCAATCGGGACGCATCCGAAGAACAGGCGGCCGCACCGCCTCCAATCACGCCGATGAGCGCGAAACGCGACAGCGTCCTCAACCCTCGACCAGTCCCGCGAACCCGCATCGACGCACCTGTTTGCCTGACGCAACTTGATGACGTCATTCAAACCCGATTCAGGTTAAGCAACCGTTCCGATTCACCACGTTTGCGCCAGCGCCGGGCTCTCGCGGGAACCTTTCGCTCTACAGGACGCGGGCGCGCCCCGGGGTGAGCGGCGCCAGCCGGACGGCCGCGCCGGGGCGCGCGTCCAGGGTGCCGTCCTGCCCCCGCGTCCAGGTGACGAGGCCCGCCGCCTCGGGCCGGCCGACCGGGGCGACGAGGCGGCCGCCGGGGCCGAGCAGGTCGCCGAGGTGATCCGGAATCGCCGACACCGTGCCGTTGAGGAGGATGCGGTCGAAGGGCTCCGCCCCCCGCAGGGTCGCCGGGTGCAGCCCGTCCCCGACGGTGATCTCGGCGAGCGGCCGGTCCTCCGGCACGAGGTTGTCGCGGGCCTCGTCCGCCAGGGTGGCGTAGCGCTCGACGCTGTGAACATGCGCCGCCCCGAGGCGCAGCAGCAGGGCGGTGACGTAGCCCGAGCCGGTGCCGATCTCGAGGATGCGGGCGCCCGGGCGCAGGGCCAGCGCCTTCAGCATCGCCGCCACCGTGGTCGGGGCCGTCATGGTCTGGCCGCAGGCCAGCGGCAGGGCGAGGTCGCGCCGGGCGAGGTCGCGGTGCCGGGCCGGGGCGAAGCGCTCGCGCGGCACCCGCTCCATCGCCCGCAGGGTGTCGGTGTCGCGCACGCCGCGGCCCCGCAGGGCCATGACGAAGGCGGCATCCTCGATCGAGCCCTCGTGCATCATGGCTGGACCTCGATCGGTTCCGCGGCGACCGGCCCTACGGCGCGAAGCCCTGCGCGAAGCGGGTCAGGCTCGGCTCGTCGGTGAGGTCGAGGCGCAGGGGCGTGACCGAGATGCGCTTCTCCGCGATGGCCTTGAGGTCGGTGCCGTGGCCGGGCTGGAAGGTGGCCTTGGCGAAGGCGAGCCAGAAATAGGGATTGCCGCGCCCGTCCTGGCGCGCATCGATCTGGAGCAGGGCCTGGTTGCGGAACCCCTGGGCCGTCACCGCCGTGCCCAGGACCTCCTCGGGCTCGCAGTCGGGGAAGTTCACGTTGACGACGATGCCGGGCTCGATGCCGATGTCGAGGATCTTGCGGACCACCCCGGGCCCGTGCTCGGCGGCGCAGTGCCACTTGATGGCGCCGCGCCCGCCGGCCCCGTAGGCCTGGCTCAGCGCGATGGAGCGCACGTTGAGGATCGTCCCCTCCATGGCCGCCGCGATGGTGCCCGAGTACGTCACGTCCTCGGCGACGTTCTGGCCGCGGTTGACCCCCGAGAGCACCAGGTCGGGGCCGTGCTCCTTGAGGATGTGGCGCACGCCCATGATCACGCAGTCGGACGGCGTGCCCTTCACGGCGAAGCGCTTCTCGGCGACCTGGCGCAGGCGCAGGGGGTCGTTCAGCGAGAGGGAGTGCGAGACGCCGGACTGGTCGGTCTCCGGCGCCACCACCCAGACGTCGTCCGAGATGGCCCGGGCGATCCCCTCCAGGGTCTCGAGCCCCGGCGCGTGGATGCCGTCGTCGTTGGTGACGAGAATGCGCATCAGCTCTTGAACCCCTCGATCCGCTCGATCCCGCCCATATAGGCCTTCAGCACCGACGGCACCGTGACGCTGCCATCCGGGTTCTGGTAGTTTTCCATGACGGCGATGAGCGCGCGGCCCACGGCCACGCCGGACCCGTTGAGGGTGTGGACGAAATTCACCGCCTTGCCATCCCGGGCGCGGACGCGCGCGTTCATCCGCCGCGCCTGGAAGTCGCCGCAGACCGAGCAGGACGAGATCTCGCGGAAGGTCTCCTGGCCCGGCATCCAGACCTCGATGTCGTAGGTCTTCTGGGAGGCGAAGCCCATGTCGCCGGTGCAGAGCGTCATGATCCGGTAGGGCAGGTCGAGCTTCTTCAGCACGGCCTCGGCCGAGCCCAGCATGCGCTCGTGCTCCGTGGCCGACTGCTCCGGCGTGGTGATCGAGACGAGCTCGACCTTGTTGAACTGGTGCTGGCGCAGCATGCCGCGGGTGTCGCGGCCCGCCGAGCCGGCCTCCGCCCGGAAGCACGGGGTGAGGGCGGTGAAGCGGAGGGGAAGCTCCTCCTCGCGAAGAATGCTCTCGCGCACGAGGTTGGTGAGGGGGACTTCCGCCGTGGGGATGAGCCAGTGCTCGCCGGCCTGGAACTGGTCGTCCCGGAACTTCGGCAGCTGCGCCGTGCCGAACATCGCCTCGTCGCGCACCAGGATCGGCGGCGCCACCTCGGTGTAGCCGTGCTCGCCGGTGTGCAGGTCGAGCATGAACTGCCCGAGCGCCCGCTCCAGGCGGGCGAGCTGGCCCTTGAGCACCACGAAGCGGGCCCCGGACATCCGGGCGGCGGCCTCGAAATCCATCAGGCCGGAGGCTTCGCCGAGTTCGAAGTGCTGTCTGCCGGTGGCGAGTTGCGGGCGGTGGGCCTCGAAGCGCCGGTACTCGACGTTGCCGTGCTCGTCGGCACCCTCCGGCACGTCCGGGTTCGGGCGATTCGGGATCGCGGCGAGACGGTCGTCGAGGGTCTTGCCCGCCTCGGCCTGGGCGGCCTCCAGGGCCGGGGCCTCGTCCTTCAGGCGGGCGACCTCAGCCATGAGGTCCTGGGCCCTGGCCTCGTCCTTGGCCTTCTTGGCGCCGCCGATCTCCTTGGCGAGCGCGTTGCGGCGCTCCTGGTTGGCTTGCGCGGCCGAGATCGCGGATTTGCGCGCGTCGTCCAGGGCGATGAGGTCCGCGGCGAGCGGCGCCAGCCCGCGGCGGCGCAGGGCCTCGTCGAAGGCGTCCGGATTGTCGCGGATGGCGCGGATGTCGTGCATGGGCTCGGCTCGTACGATGCGAGCCCGACGCTTAGCCGCTTCGGCACCGGCGGGACAAGCGCGGCGCCGCCCCGGACGTCCGACGCGGCGCTACTGCGCGCGGATCTGGCGCTCGGCCGCCTTGTCCTCGCTGCGCCCGTAATTGATGAAGAACAGGCTGCCCTCGACCGGGCGGCCCTTCTGCAGGTTCGCGAGCTGCACCGTGGTCTGGTAGCCCTGCGGGTCGGTGATCCGCCACTGGCTCAGGGTCTTCACCTCGGGGTCGAAGAACAGCTGGATCCGCGAGGTGCCGCCGAGCGTCGAGCGGTCCTCCAGGGAGATCCGCAGGCCGCCCGGATCGTTCGCCACGTCGGTGACGGAGAGGTCGCGGGCGAGGTCGATCTTTTCGCGGAGCAGGAATTTCAGGGGCGTCTGCGAGATGAAGTAGAGGTCCTGGGTGCCGAGCTTGCGGTCCTTGACCGCCACCGAGGTGCCATCGGCCACGATCTCCAGGGGGGAGGGCTGGTCGTAGTCGAAGCGCAGCCGGCCGGGCTTGGCGAGCGTCAGCTTGCCGCCGATGCGGCGCCCGTCCGGGCCGACCTGGACGAAGTTGCCGGTGAGCGTGGTCATGCCGTTGAAGTAGGCATTGGCCTGCGCGATCACGGTGGCGTCGTCGGCCTCGCCCGCGACGGCGGCGGGCGCACCCACGGCCGCGACCTTGGCGGCCTTCCCGTCCGAAGTCTTCCCGTCGGCAGCCTTGCCGTCCGCAGCCTTGCCGTCCGCAGCCTTCCCGTCGGCAGCCCTGGCGTCCGCGCTTTTGGCCTCGCCCTTGGGGGCTTTCGCGTCGGCCTTGGCGGACGGCTTCGTGGTCTTCGGCGCCTGGGCGACGGGCTTCTTCGGGGCGGCGGCCGGGGGCGCGGCCTCCGGGGCGGGCTCCGGCTCGGGCGCGGGGGCCGGCTGCTCCTTGCGGCCGAACAGGCCGTCGAGGAACGAGGAGACCTGGGCGGCGGCGGGCTGCGGAAGCGCGAGGCTGGCCGCCAGGACGAGCAGCGGACCGGCGGCGAGGCGGTGACGGCGGCCGATCATCGGGACGCTCCCTTGAGGCGATGCGAAGGCGTGCGGGTCGAGCGCGGGTGGTGCCCGCTTAGAAGCCCGCCCTGTGGCGAATATGCGACGGGTGGGACGGCAACCGCCCCACCCGTGCCATCCGGCTCAATCGTCGTAGTCCATCATGCCGGAGGCGGCGTGGCCGCCCTCC
The DNA here is from genome assembly GCF_001423085.1 of Methylobacterium sp. Leaf125. Classification (GTDB taxonomy): domain Bacteria; phylum Pseudomonadota; class Alphaproteobacteria; order Rhizobiales; family Beijerinckiaceae; genus Methylobacterium. The sequence continues at coordinate 51,191 of NZ_LMNU01000007.1, forward strand.
ATCAGGATCTCGCGCTTGCCGGCATGGTTGGCCGGGCCGACGATGCCCTCGATCTCCATCCGCTCCATGATGGAGGCGGCGCGGTTGTAGCCGATCTGCAGGCGGCGCTGGATGTAGGAGGTCGAGGCCTTGCGGTCCCGCATCACCACCTGCACCGCCTGGTCGTAGAGCTCGGCGCCGGGATCGATGCCGCCGCTGCCCGCATAGGCCCCCGCATCGAAGATCGGGGCGTCGATGTCATCGATCTCGGTGGCCTGGGCCTTCTCGGCCCGGTCGGCCTTGTCGGCCTTCGAGCCCTTGGCGGGCTTCTCGTCGCCGCTGCCGTCGTCGGCCGTGACGGCCTCGAGGTAGGAGGGCCGGCCCTGGCGCTTGAGGTGGGCGACCACGCTCTCGACCTCCGAGTCGGAGCAGAACGGCCCGTGCACGCGCGTCGTGCGCCCGCCGCCGGCCATGAACAGCATGTCGCCCTGGCCCAGCAGCTGCTCGGCGCCCATCTCGCCCAGGATCGTGCGGCTGTCCAGGATCTTGGCGTAGAGGAGCCCGCCCGGCACCGCCATGGCGCAGCTGCTCGGCGCCCATCTCGCCCAGGATCGTGCGGCTGTCGATCTTGCTCGTCACCTGGAAGGAGATCCGGGTCGGGAAGTTGGCCTTGATCGTGCCCGTGATCACGTCGACCGAGGGACGCTGGGTCGCCATGATCAGGTGGATGCCGGCCGCGCGCGCCATCTGCGCCAGGCGCTGGATCGCGCCCTCGATGTCCTTGCCCGCCACCATCATCAGGTCGGCCATCTCGTCGACCACGATCACGATGTAGGGCAGCGCCGAGAGGTCCATCTCTTCCGTCTCATAGACGGCCTGGCCGGTCTCGCGGTTGAAGCCGGTATGGACCTCGCGGGTGATCACCTCGCCCTTGGCCCGGGCCTCCGCCATGCGCGCGTTGTAGCCGTCGATGTTGCGCACGGCGATCTTGGACATCTTCTTGTAGCGCTCCTCCATCTCGCGCACGGCCCACTTGAGGGCGATGACCGCCTTCTTCGGGTCGATGACGACGGGAGAGAGCAGGTGCGGGATGCCGTCGTAGACGGAGAGCTCGAGCATCTTGGGGTCGACCATGATCAGGCGGCACTCCTCCGGCTTCATCCGGTAGAGCAGCGACAGGATCATGGTGTTGATGGCCACCGACTTGCCCGAGCCCGTGGTGCCCGCCACCAGCAGGTGAGGCATCTTGGCGAGATCGGCGATGATCGGCTCGCCGCCGATGTTCTTGCCGAGGGGGGCCTCGGCGGCCCGGGCGAGCGCCGGCTTGGCGGGCAGCTTNGCCACCGACTTGCCCGAGCCCGTGGTGCCCGCCACCAGCAGGTGAGGCATCTTGGCGAGATCGGCGATGATCGGCTCGCCGCCGATGTTCTTGCCGAGACACAGGGCGAGCTTGTGCTTGCTCATCCCGAAATCGGCCGAGGCGAGGAGCTCGCGCAGGTAGACGGTCTCGCGGGTGTCGTTGGGCAGCTCGATGCCGATGACGTTGCGGCCGGGGACGACGGCGACGCGGGCGGAGACCGCCGACATCGAGCGGGCGATGTCGTCCGAGAGCGAGATCACGCGGCTCGACTTGGTGCCGGGCGCCGGCTCCAGCTCGTAGAGGGTGACGACCGGGCCGGGGCGCACCGCCAGGATGTCGCCGCGCACGCCGAAATCCTGGACCGTCTGCTGCAGGTTGAGGGCGTTCTGCTCCAGCACGTCGGCATCGACCTCCTCGGTGCCGGTGGCCGGCGGCTCGGCCAGGAGGTCGAGGGCGGGGTGCTCGTAGTCGGCGTTCTCCACGAAGGACATCGGCACGTGCCGGCCGGCCGGGATGAGCAGCGGCCGCTCGGGCAGGATCGCGCGCGGCATGTGCACGGCCGGAACCTCCGGCGCGGCGACGGCCTCCGCCTCGGGGGCAGGCGCCCCGGCCTCGACCGCGAGGGCTTCCTCAACCGCGAGGGCCTCCTCGACCGCCTCGCTCGACGCCACGGGCGCGGAGACCTCGATCTCGGGCTCGGGGGCGGACAGGCCCTTGGGGTTGCGCAGCAGCACCGGACGCGTCGGGATCGGGGTCGGCACGAAGGCGGGCTCGGCCGCCCGGGGCGCCGCCGGCACAAGGGCCGGCATGCCGGAAGCCGGGACGCCGGAAGCCGGGACAAAGGAAGCCGGGACGCCGGGAGCCGGGACGCCGGGAGCCGGGACGCCGGGAGCCGGGACGAAGGGCGCGACGGGCACGAACTGCATCGCCCCCGGCAGGGCAGGGGAGGGGGCCGGGTGCGGAGCCACGGCCATCGGGGCGGCCACCGGGGCCGGGGCGGCCACCGGGGCCGCGGCCGCCATCGGCGCAGCGGCCTCGGCGCCGACGGGGGCGGCCGGACGGCCGGCGCGGATCGCCGCGCGGGCCGCCATAGCGTGGAGCGGAGCCGGACGGGCCGGCGCGGCCCCCGGAACCGCATTGTCCTGGCCCTCGACCGGGCACGGCGGGCCGAAGGTCTCGAACCGCACGAGGTGTTCCAGGCGGTAGCCGGCCCGAGCCGGGGCCGTCTCGGCGGTCACGGACGCATCGGCCGGGGCAGGGGCCTCGGACGCGATCACCGCCTCGACGACGTCGAAGGCCGAGCGCGTGGGCGTGTTGATCTCGGGGGTGTCGATCGCGGACACCGGCAGCGGCGCGGGCTCGGCCTGGATCGCCGACCAGGCGTCGAGGGCCGCGCCGTCGCGCCCGTCGAACCAGGCATGGACCTCGGACCAGTCCGGCACGTCCGACCAGTCGCGATCGTCGGGGATCACGGCCGCCTCGACGGGCACGATGCTTCCGAAGGCGGTCTCGGCCAAGGTGGTCTCGGCCAAGGTGGTCTCGGCCAGGGTGGTCTCGGCCAGGGTGGTCTCGGCCAAGCCGGTCTCAACCAAGCCGGTCTCGGCGTGAGACGGTTCGGCCGGAGACATCTCGGCCGAGACGGCCTCGACGGGCGCGGGCTCCGGCGCGAGCGCGGCGGGCGCCTCCGCGTTGGGGCGGCCCTGGCGACGGTCGGGGCTGCGGAAGAAGCGCACGCCGGGGGGGGCGACGAAGGGCTGGCGCCACAGGGGCTCGGGCACCTGGGCGGCCAGGGCCTCGGCCTCGGCCTGCGCCGCGAGCGCGGCCTGCGCCCGCGCCTCGGCCTCGAGCCGGAGCGCCTCCTCCTCGGCCTGGAGGCGCAAGGCCTCGGCCTCGGCCTCCGCATGGGCCTGGGCGCGGGCGGCGCGCTCGGCATCCAGCGCCCGCTGGCGGCGCTCGTGCAGCACCGGGTCGGGGGTGCGGGTGTAGCGCACGGCCGGGCCGGCCGGCTCCGCCGCGACGGAGGCCGGGGCCTCGCCCGCCTCGGGCATGATCGCGGAAGGGCGGCGCGGGGTCCGGATCAGGACGCGGGGCGCGGGGGCGTCGGCCTCCATCAGGCCGTCATCGAACCCGGCCGTGAGGGCGGCGCGGCGCGGGATCATGTCGAGGGTCGCGCGGTCGTCGAAGACCTGGGCGGGCCAGGCCTGGATCGCGGGGGCGGGCCGGAAGGCGAGGCCGACCTCGTTGCGGCCGACCAGGGCCTGCGGGCTCGTCATCCAGCTCGGAGCCGGGCGGGTGGCCGCCACCGTGTAGTCCGGCCGCTGCGGCGGGCCGGCGAGGCGGCGGGACAGGGTCGCCCGCAGATTCATCAACCGGTGCGCCAGGGCGCCGATCGACAGGCCGAGGCGGTCGCCGCCGCGAACGGGGCGCGAAGGATCACGATGGGAGTAGGGGAGCCGTCCCGATGCGCGCATGATTGGCCGGATGTACTCAAAACGGGTCCGCCGCCGGGAGCGGCGCGGTTCAGCGCTGAGTTAGGGGCATCGTCGTTAACAGACGCTTGATCCGACCCCGCGACCGTGGCCCGATCGCCTCGACCCAGGCGCTTAAAACCGCGCCCGCCGGCCCCGGAGCCCCCTGGCCCCTGCCCTTCGCTTGCCCTTCGCCAGTCCTTCGCCCGCCCTTAAGCCTTGCGCTGGAGGCGGATGGCCACAGGCGTTAAGGTGCGGCGCGACCAGCCCGGAGCCCCGCCCCTTGCCCAGTCCCTCGGCGACCACCCCCGCCCCGGCCGATCCCGGCTTCCGCTCCCTCTACCGGCACGGCTTCGCCCGGGTCGCCGCCTGCACCACCCGCAGCCACCCGGCCGACCCGGCCCGCAACGCGGAAGGCATCCTCGCCCTCGCCCGCTCGTGCGATCGCGCCGGGGCCGCCGTGGCGGTGTTCCCGGAGCTCTGCGTCTCGGCCTATGCCATCGAGGACCTGTTCCTGCAGGTGACGGTGCTGGAGGCCGTGGAGGCGGCGGTGGCGCGCCTCGTGGCGGATTCGGCCGCGCTCCAGCCCGTCCTCGTCGTCGGCGCGCCCCTGCGCTGGGGCCACCGGCTCTACAACTGCGCCCTGGCCATCCACCGCGGCCGGCTCCTCGGGGTGGTGCCGAAAAGCTTCCTGCCGACCTACCGGGAGTTCTACGAGAAGCGCCACTTCGCCTCCGGCGCCGGGATCGCGGGCGAGACCATCCGGGTCGCCGGCCTGGAGGCGCCTTTCGGCACCGACCTGCTGTTCGCCGCCGCGGACGTGCCGAACCTGGTGCTCGGCCTCGAGGTCTGCGAGGACCTCTGGGTGCCCGCCTCCCCCGGCACCGACGCGGCGCTGGCCGGCGCCACCGTGCTCGCCAACCTGTCGGGCAGCCCGATCACGGTGGGCCGGGCGGAATCCCGGGCGATGCTGTCGCGGGCCGCCTCGATGCGCTGCCTCTGCGCCTACGTCTACGCCGCCGCCGGCACCGGCGAATCCACCACCGACCTGTCCTGGGACGGGCAGACCAGCATCGACGAGAACGGGGAGCGCCTCGCCGAGGGGCCGCGGTTCTCCTCCGAGCCCGTGATGACCCTGGCCGACATCGATCTCGGCCGCCTCGCCCAGGAGCGGCTCCAGATGGGCAGCTTCGACGATTCGGGCCGGGCCGCGCCCCGCGGGCCCACCTATCGCCGGGTGGCCTTCCGGCTCGATCCGCCGGTGGCCGACCTCGGGCTGAAGCGCACGGTCGAGCGCTTCCCCTTCGTGCCCGCCGATCCGGCCCGCCTCGCCCAGGATTGCTACGAGGCCTACAACATCCAGGTGGCGGGCCTCGCCCAGCGCCTGGAGGCGACGGGGACGAAGAAGGTCGTCATCGGCGTCTCGGGCGGACTCGATTCGACCCACGCCCTCATCGTGGTGGCCAAGGCGCTCGACCGCCTCGGCCTGCCCCGGTCGAACATCCTGGCCTACACCCTGCCGGGCTTCGCCACCTCGGAGGGCACCAAGGCCAACGCCCACGCGCTGATGGAGGCGCTCGGCACCACCGCCCGCGAGATCGACATCCGCGAGGCCGCCACCGTGATGCTCAAGGGGATGGACCACCCGTTCGGGCGCGGCGAGCCGGTCTACGACGTCACCTTCGAGAACGTGCAGGCGGGCCTGCGCACGGACTACCTGTTCCGGCTCGCCAACCAGAACGGCGCTCTCGTCATCGGCACGGGCGACCTGTCGGAACTGGCCCTCGGCTGGTGCACCTACGGCGTCGGCGACCAGATGAGCCATTACGGCGTCAATGCCGGCGTGCCCAAGACCCTGATCCAGCACCTGATCCGCTGGGTCATCGCCGCGGGCCAGTTCGCGCCGGATGTCGGCGTCACCCTGCGGGCGATCCTCGCCACCGAGATCTCGCCCGAACTGGTGCCGGTGGAAGCGGGCGCGGCGCCGCAGAGCACCCAAGGGGTGATCGGCCCCTACGCGCTGCAGGATTTCAACCTGTTCTACACCCTGCGCTACGGCTTCCCGCCCTCCAAGATCGCCTTCCTGGCCCTGCATGCCTGGGGCGACGCGGGCGCCGGCTCCTGGCCACCGGACTTCCCCGACTCCGAGCGCGGCGCCTACGACCTGGGAGAGATCCGGCGCTGGCTCGCGGTCTTCCTGAAGCGGTTCTTCGGCTTCAGCCAGTTCAAGCGCTCCGCCCTGCCCAACGGCCCCAAGGTCTCGGCCGGGGGCTCCCTGTCTCCGCGCGGCGACTGGCGCGCGCCCTCCGATGGAAGCGCCGCGCCCTGGCTCGAAGACCTGGCCCGTAACGTTCCGGAGACCTGATCGACACAGTGCTGTCCGATTGCCTGCTTAGGGCGTAGCTTGGGTGGGCGAATCGGAGGTTGACCGATGCAGAATTACAACGTTTTCTGCCTCAGGAGCGTCGAGGGCCTGTGCTGCGCCGTGCCGGAGAGCCGCGCCGTGCCGCCCTTCCTCGGGAACGACCGCTGGGCCTTCGGCGGCAAGCTCGAGGCGGCCGGCGACGCCCCCGCCGATTTCGACGACCGCGCGGCCGAGACCGCCGTACGCTTCAACGGCTTCTACCTGTTCCAGACCATGGACAGCCGCTTCCACTGACCCGATGGGCGAACGCGGCGTCAGGTCCGACGCCGGGCGCGCCGTCGCGCATCGCGGCGATCATTCCTTAAGGGCCCCCGTGCCAGGGTGCCCGCCGTGTGACGCGGAGTCGGAGACCGACCCAGGGTGGAGCAGCACGGCATGTCGGAGCATCGCAGGGAGTCGCGCCTGAGGACCTTCCTCAAGGGCCGGATCATCTTCAACAAGGGTGCCTCGACCATGGACTGCCTGGTCCGGGACCTGTCCGCCTCCGGCGCCCGGCTCGCCCTGACCGAGACCACGACGCTGCCCGAGAGCTTCGACCTCTACATTCCGCAGAAGGACCGGACCTACCGCGCCACCCTGTGCTGGCGCCGGGCGGACGGCATCGGCATCACCTTCGTGGACGAGGCCGCGCCGGCGCCGGTCCCCGTGCCCGTCCCCGCCGCGGCGGCTCCGCCCCCGGCGGACGAGGCCGCCGCGATGCTCGCCCTGGTGCGCCGGATCAGCGAACTCGAGGCCGAGAACGCCGCCCTGCGCCGGCTCCTCGCCAACCCGCCGGTGAGCGGCGCCGCCTGACTCAGCCGGCCGCGAGGGCGGCCCGGATACGGGCGGCGTGCTCCGCCAGGACCGCCCGGTCCGCCATGCCGCCGGTGTGGCGCTGAAGCGGCACGCCCTCGAAGCGCGGCACGATGTGGACGTGCAGGTGGAACACCGTCTGCCCCCCCGCCGGCTCGTTGTACTGGAACACCGTCAGCCCCTCGGCCGCGAAGGCCGCCTTCACCGCCCGGGCGACGCGCTGCACCGTCCTGGCCAGGGCCGCGAGAGAATCCGGGTCGGCGTCGAGGAGGCCGCGGGCCGGAGCCTTGGGGATCACCAGGGTGTGGCCGTCCCCCTGGGGCATCACGTCCATGAAGGCGAGGGTGTCGGCATCCTCGTAGACCCGCTCGGCGGGGATCTCCCCGCGCAGGATCTTGGCGAAGATGTTGTCGGGATCGTAGGCGGGCGTTGGGCGCGTCTCGGTCAAGGCAGCCGGCTCCGGGTCTGGGGCGTGCGTTTCGGCGCGCACGATGCACAGGCCGACGCGCCGCGTCCACCGTCCCGGGCGCCTCCGGGCCGGCCCCTCGCCGCCGCGTAGCGCCGCGACGGGACCGCGCCGGCCCGCCCTTGACCTTCCCACGATGGGAAGCCCCATCTGAGGCAAACGCCGCGCCGCTCACCCCGGCGCACCCCGGCATGGACCGGCCGCGCACCGCTTCGGACGCGCCGTCCACGCCCCGGACCGCATCCCGTGGCGGCAGGCCTCGCCACCGGATCCGCACGGAGTTTCCGATGTCCAACCCCACCCAGACGACGCACCCGACCGGCACCCGAACCGCCATCCTGTTCCGCATGGTGATGCCGGAGCACACCTGTCCCTACGGCCTGAAGGCCAAGGACCTCCTGGAGCGCCGGGGCTTCACGGTCGAGGACCATTGGCTGACGACCCGGGCGGAGACCGACCGCTTCAAGGACGAGCAGGGGGTCAAGAGCACGCCGCAGACCTTCATCGACGGCCGGCGGGTCGGCGGGTTCGACGACCTGCAGCGGCATTTCGGACAGACCGTCCCCGACCCGGACGCGACCCGCTACACGCCGGTCGTGGCGGTGTTCGCGATGACGGCGCTGATGGGGCTGGCGGCGAGCTACGCCGTGTTCGGCACGCCCTTCACGGCCCGGGCGGTGGAGTGGTTCATCGCCTTCAGCATGTGCGTGCTCGCGATCCTGAAGCTGCAGGACGTGGAGACGTTCTCGTCGATGTTCCTGGGCTACGATCTCCTGGCCCGGCGCTGGGTGCGCTACGCCTACGCCTATCCCTTCCTCGAAGGCCTGGCGGGCATCCTGATGGTCGCCGGAGCCTGGAACGGGATCTCGATCCCGGTGGCCCTCTTCATCGGCAGCATCGGCGCCGTCTCCGTGTTCAAGGCGGTGTATCTCGACCGGCGCGAGATCAAGTGCGCCTGCGTCGGCGGGTCGGGCAAGGTGCCCCTCGGCTTCGTCTCGCTCACCGAGAACCTGATGATGGTGGGTATGGCCCTCTGGATGCTCACGCGAGCGATGTGACCCGCGGGCCGAACGAAGGGGTTCCGGGGACCGGCGGGCGCCAGCACGAACGCGGCGCCCCGATCATCCGGACGGGGCGAGCGGAGGGGCGAACCTTCCGGGCGCCCCGTGCGTTGCCTGCGCTTTGCCCCCCACCGGCGACGCTTGGCCGGACGCGCGGCCCGCAGCGGCGCCCGTCGGGACCGCGCCGTCCGCCCCAGAAGCCCGAGAGATCCGTCCCGCATGGCCCACGAGAGCACCAGCGCCATCTATACCGCGGCCGGGGCCAACCTCGCCATCGCGGCGGCCAAGTTCGTCGGCGCCTTCCTCACCGGCAGCTCGGCGATGCTGGCCGAGGGCGTCCACTCGGTGGTCGACACCACCAACCAGATCCTGCTCCTCATCGGCATGAAGCGGTCCCGGCGTCCGGCCACGGCGAAGCACCCGTTCGGCTACGGCCGCGAGGTGTACTTCTACGCCTTCATCGTCGCGCTGTTCATCTTCCTGGGCGGCGGCGCCTTCGCGGTCTACGAGGGCATCCACAAGCTCCAGCATCCCGAGCCCTCGGCGGACGCCGTGGTCTGGGGCTACCCCGTCTCGGGCTTCTGGGTGAACGTGGCGATCCTGGGCTTCTCGGTGATGGCCGAGGGTTATTCCTGCTTCGTGGCCATGAAGGCGTTCTGGGCGGAGAAGGGCCAGCGGCCGCCGCTCGCCGCCATCCGCCGGAGCAAGGACCCGGCCCTGTTCACCGTGCTGGCCGAGGACGTGGCCGCCCTGATGGGCCTCGTGGTGGCGCTGGCCGGCGTGATCCTGGCCCGGCTCCTCGACATGCCCGCCCTCGACGGCTGGTCCTCCATCGGCATCGGCGTGATCCTGATCGGGATGGCGGCCTTCCTGATGATCGAGACCCACGGCCTCCTGATCGGCGAGGCCGCCGATCCGGAGCTCGTGGCGGCGATTCGCGCCGTGGTGCGCGACGAGGCGGGCGTCCACCACGTCAACACCGTGCTGACCCAGCATCTCGGCCCGTCCGACGTCCTGGTGAACATCAGCCTCGACATGGACGACGACCTCAGCGCCGGTGAGATCGAGGCCATGGTCGCCCGGGTCGAGACCCGGCTGAAGGCGCACAGCCCCGACGTGACGCGGGTGTTCATCGAGGTCCAGGCCCGGGCGACGACGGCTCCGGACGCCCTCGGCGCCGCCCCGGCCTCGGCCAACGCCTGACGCGGACCGTCAGCCGCCGTCCGGACGGGTCTCCGCGCTCAGCCAACGGATCAGCGTGGCGAGGGTCTCGATCGAGAAGGGCCTGGTCACCACCGCCATGCCGGGGGCGAGCAGGCCGTGGTTGCGGACGGCGTCCTCGGCATCGCCGGTGATGAACCGCACCGTCAGGCCCGGGCGCAGCGCGGCTTGCAGCACCGGGAGGCCGGACGCCCTGTCGCCGGCCTCGACGGGGGTGCAGCCGAGGTCCTCGAGGAGGTCGTGCACCCGCATCCGCACGTGAGGCTGGCGTACCGGTCGGGGTCGTAGACCGTCGCGCTGGCGCAAACCCGCATGGCCTCCGATCGCGGGCTGTATACGGCCCAATCGTCCGACAGCACCGGCCCGAACGTCGGCGCCCGGCCCGTCGATCAGCCCCAGCTCTTTCCGACGGCATGCCGGACGGCATCGGAGATCACCGTGTCGAACGCGACCATGTCCCGCGCGGCATCGACCGATCGCAGCAGGGTCGCGAGCGACAGGACGTCCTCCGAAGGCTTCGGATGCGACATCTCGATGGGGGCAACCCCCAGGCGGTCGAGGAGCGCGGTATAATACTCGTTGGTATAGTCGCTGTGCCCCACGACCTTGATCCGCGAGATGATCTCCATGGCGACGATGGAGTTGCCGGGCCCGAACGGGTCACTGGGCGAGCGTGTTCCGAACTGCCGGCAGAGCGGGTTGTAGAGGAAGCGGTAGCACGGCTCGGGCAGCATCCGCAGGAAGCGCTTGATGTTCCGGCTGTTCGACAGATCGTACTCCGCCGCGAAGCGGACGGATTCCAGGAGCGCGCCCAGGCGCCAGTTTTGCGCGGGATCGTCCGCGACCGCCTTCTTCGCTTGAAGCCACCGCATGCGGGCGGCCATCTCCACGAAGGGGTCCTGCACCAGGACGCCGCTGACGCAGTTGTCGTCCTGGAAGAACACCTCGTAACGCGGAAAGATCACGGCCCCCGTGATGAGCGACGACGTCAGCCAGGGGCCCTGCATGATGCTCTGCACGACCTCTTCCGAGAGCCGGTCGACGTTGAAGTAGCTGTACTGGAAGAGGTCGAACAGGTTCTGCTCGACGAAGGTGTTCTTCTGCACGGTCGTGGTGATGTTGATCAGCTTCGCGGGCAGGAAAACCTTCTCGCGAAGGGACCGGAAGATCAGAATGTTCGTGTCGGCATCGAAGATTTCGATCCGATTCGCGGAGAAGAGCTCCGGCAACTCATTCTCGGTGATCATGTAGACGCATTGACCGGTCGAGTGCCAGCCATGCGCGCGAATGTTATCGTCCGTGATCCAGGCCGACAGCTCCAAGGTCCGGCGCCCGTCGACGGAGATGAAGACTTTGCTGATCGCGCGCGGATTGTCGGGCGCCAGCCAGAAGTGTATCCCTCCGCTCACTTCCTTGTTGACGAAAAATCTCATCGTTGGGTCCTAAGGAACACCTGCGCGGATCGCCCGACCGGCAGGCCTGACACAAGCCTGGATTGAGGAAGACACGGCGACGTCGAAACGCCGCGCAGCGGACCGTCGCGCCGCACCGGATGCGCCGCACCGGATTCCTGGGCTCGCCCGTCCGATCGATCAAGGGGCCCGGGTCCCGCGGCAAAAACAGACATCCCGCTCGGAAGATCCGCACCTCGACTTGCCCATGCCGACAGCGGGGCTTGGATCACGGTCGGGCCCGAACCCTGACCCCACCCGGGCGCGCCCGGGTGCGGGGCCTGGGACCGGAAGGCGGATCAGGAAACCCTGCCGTCGTTTCGCATCCCCCCGGCCCCATGAACGGACCCGCCGCCGGACGCCCCCCGACCCACCTCGGCATCGAGGGCCGCGTTCTCGCACACCCTGGATTCTCTCGTCCAGCGCCTTCGGGTCTCAGGGAAAAATCCGGGCGGCCGAGCGCGCCCTTCGGGCGGGGTTCGCACGCGCACGGCCCCGTAGAGCTTGCGGCTCCGCAGGGGAGGGCGCGGCGGACGCCCCGCTCAGGCGAGTTCGAGCTCGAGGGCGACGTCGGTCAGGTAGTAGGCGATGCGGCGGCGCGCCTCCGGATCGGCGCAGGCGACGCTGAAGCCGACGGTGAGGGTCTGGCCCGCGTAGCGACGCAGGACCGATTCCGCCATCAGGGCGGCCTCCCGCTCGGCCATCGCGGTCAGGACGCGGCGCCCGTCGCGGGTCTCCAGGGTCACGCGGTAGGTCTGGGCGTTCATCATGGATCAGTCCCTGCGCGTGGGAACGGTGACATCGACCGGATCCGCGCACGGTCCTAGCAACGGCGGAGCCGGCAAGACCGATCCCCATTGATCGATCCACGGCGCGGCAAACGGTGATGCAAGGTTCGAACCTGCGGCCCCGCCCCCGGTTCACGACATCTCGATCCCGTGAAGACGGGGCGGCGCCACGGCCGAGACGGACGGGCCGGGCAACACGCCGCCTCGGGGGCCGCGCTGATGCCCGACGCTCCGGCCCCCGCCAGCATCGCCCCCGCCCGGGTCCAGCCCGAGGGAGGGGCGGGCCTCGCGTAAGGGGCGGCTTCGCGCCGGTGGCGCCCCGGGGATGACGGCTCAGGCGGCTGTCGCCCCGCGCGCCTCCATCCCGAGGGAGCCGACCAGGAAGGCCCGGGCCCGGCTGACGCGGCTCTTCATGGTGCCGACCTGACAGCCGATCAGCGCGGCGGCGGCCTCGTAGGTCATCCCCTGGGCCGCCACGAGCACCAGCGCCTCCCGCTGGGCGGGCGGCAGCTTGCCGAGATGCTGCCAGACCCGGCGCAGGTCGCTGCTCGCCTCCTGTGCGGCCGGCGCCACCACCTTCGCGGCGAAGGCACCATCCGCATCCTCGACCTCGCGCTTCCGCTTGCGGCACTCGGTGTAGAACTGGTTGCGCAGGATGGTGCAGAGCCAGGCCTTGAGGTTGCTGCCGGGCTCGAAGCGGTGTCGGTTCGCCCAGGCCTTCAGCAGCGTCTCCTGCACGAGGTCGTCGGCCGCGTTCGGCGTGACGGCGAGCGACAGGGCGAAGGCGCGCAGGCCGGGCAGGGCGTCGAGCAGTCCGGCGCGGAAGTCCGCGGCGGCGGGCGGATGGACCTCCAGCCGGGCGATCAGGTCGAGCAAGGCCGTCGGCGGCGCCTCGGCCAGGACCGTGGCGTAGAAGGCCTTCAGCTCGGATCCGAGATGCAGCCGCACCCCCTCGGGCATGGCCCGGACTGGACCTGCAGCGTCTGCCTCCCCGTTCGCCGCTGCCGATCGCCCCGTGCCTGCAGTCATGCCGTATCCCCACCTCCCCGGATCGCACCGCAAGCCGGGACGATCCGGCAACTCGGTCGGGAGTTTCTGGCATACCAAGGCTGAACGTCGGCTAACGAACTCTTCACCCGATCGTCACCTGCCCGGGCCGGACGGGGCGGAATCGGGGCCGGGACGGCCGACTGATCCCGCCGGTCGGCCGGCTGTTCGCGCTCCGATGCCTGTCGGGTCAAGCGGTTCCGAGGCCTGTCGGATTGGGCCAGGACTTTCCTAACCTTGGCCACGGATCGCGCCCACCGGGCTGGGGATGGCGCCCGCGGGTCCGGCGCATTCCGGCCGGCGGGACGGCGCGGGGCCCGACGCGGCCGGTCCGAACGCCCCGCCGCCGAGCCTCCGCTGCCGAGTCTCCGCCGCGGCGGCTGGCCCTTCAGGAGGCGGGCGCCGGCTCCGCCAGGGCGGCCGCGACGGCGGCCTCCAGGGCCTCCGGCTTGGTGGAGGGCGCGTAGCGGGCGATCACCCGGCCATCGCGCCCGACGAGGAACTTGGTGAAGTTCCACTTGATGGCGCGGCTGCCGAGGAGGCCGGGCTTCGCCTGCGTCAGGTGCGCGAAGACCGGGTCGGCCGCGGGGCCGTTCACCGCGACCTTGGCGAGGACCGGGAAGCTGACATCGTAGGTCAGGCTGCAGAACCGGGCGATCTCGGCCGCATCCCCCGGCTCCTGGGCGCCGAACTGGTTGCAGGGAAAGCCCAGCACCACGAGCCCGTCCGTCCGGTGCTTCTGCGCCAAGGCCTCCAGCCCGGCATATTGCGGCGTGAACCCGCATTTCGAGGCGGTGTTGACGATCAGGAGCACCTGCCCCCGGTGCTGGGCCAGGGGGTAGGGCGCCCCGTCGGCCGCCCTCGGAATCAGGTCGTGCAGGCTGTTCATGGACATCGACCGTGCGGCGTGCGGAAGGGGCCCTCTCCTAAGACCCCGCCGCCCCGGTTCGCAAGCGCCGCCGGGATGTCGCGGATCGTCCGGGCCGCAGGCATTCCCGCTGCACCCGCGTGTACCGATGCGACGATCCACGCCCTCGAGGACGCCCGGACTCCTCGCCCGCACGCGCTCAGTCGCCGTTCAGGCCTCAACACCACACCTTTCGATTGCAGAGCGATCGGAATCACCCGCACGACGAAAGCGGCGACGACAGCGGCACGGGCCCCGGCGACGCCGGCACCGCGCATGCCTGCGGGCGCGGCGGCACGGCCCTCGTCCGCCGAGGCGGAGCGCGGCGCATCGACGACGGGTGGGCGTCCGGAAACCGCCGCCTCCAGGGCGGCGGGCGCGGCGGCGGTGGTCGATCTGAGCGCGGCCGCGCAGCGGCAGATCGCCCAGAGGGGCACGGGGGCCGCCGGTCGTGTCCGGTCCCTCGATGAAATCGTCCAGGCGCGCACGAAGGCCCTGGCCGGTACGCTGACGGAGCGCCTGGCCCGTCTCGGGGTACCGCAGGACGAGCCCATCGTGCTGCGCCTCGACGATCTCGGCCAGGTCAAAACCGACAGCCCCTACCGGAAGGGCATCGAGGCCTTCGCGGCCGAGACGAAGGCGGCCCGGGACGACGCGGCGCGCTCTGCGGCCTTCCGGGCGCTACACAACCCGGCTGATGACGTCGCAGGCGTTGGCGGGGACGATGACGCTGAGTGACGGCGACCTGCACGCGGCGAGCGTGGCGTTCATGGACGCCGCCGTGGGCGACGTGGCTCCGGCCCGGGCCAGCCGGCGGGCCGAACAGGTCGCCGCGAAGCGGGTGGCGCTGACGGCCTGAGCCATCGGCCGGCCGGGGAAACCCGGACCCCCTTCGGGGTCAGCGAGCCGGAGCCGGTCCGGCGCCGGCCCGCGGATCCGCATCGGCGCGCGATTCACCCTCCTGGAGGCGATGCGGGCCCTCATCGGGCTCGTCGCGCGCAGTCCGTGCGGGGATCCGCCCAGTCCTGCCGGCGGATCCTGCCGGCGGACATGGTCACCATCCGGCCCGACCACGCCCCGCGATTCCGGCTGGAACCGCCGGTGTGATCCCGGCGGTCCGCTCCTCAGGCTGCGGAACGCCGCTCCACGAGGCGGGCGAGGAAGGCCGAGCCGAGGGGAATGATGCTGTCGTCGAAGTCGAAGCTCGCATTGTGCAGGCCGGGGCCGGGCGTCGAGCCGATCCACGCATAGGCGCCGGGCACCCGCGCGACCATGTCGGCGAAATCCTCGCTGCCCATGCGCGGCTTCGACTGGTCGTCGACGCCCTCGGGGCCGAACAGCTCGCGGGCGATGTCGGCGGCGGCGGCGGCGTGCTGGGGGCTGTTCATCAGCACCGAGAACACGTCGCGGATGTCGACGTCGATGGTGGCGCCGTAGGCCGTCGCGATACCCGCGGCGATCTCCCGGATGCGGGTGGTGACGAGGGTGCGCAGGTCCGCGTCGAAGGTCCGCACCGTGCCGGTGATGTGCGCGCCCTCCGGGATGACGTTGTAGGCGGCACCCGCGTGGAACTGCGTCACCGACAGGACCGCGCTCTTGAGCGGGTCGGCGTTGCGCGAGACGATCGACTGCAGCGCCTGGACCAGGGTGGAGCCCACCACGATGGGGTCGATGCCCTGCTGCGGCTGGGCCGCGTGGGCGCCGCGCCCGGTGATGCGGATGTCGAAGAAGTCCGCCGCCGCCATGGCCGGGCCGGGGCGCAGCTTGATCTTGCCGTGCGGGCCGTTGGGCTGGTTGTGGATGGCGTAGATCTCGTCGCAGGGGAATTTTTCGAACAGGCCGTCGGCGATCATCGCGCGGGCGCCGCCCTGGCCCTCCTCGGCCGGCTGGAACACGAACAGGGCGGTGCCGTCGAAGTCCCGGGTCTCGGCGAGGTAGCGCGCGGCGCCGAGCAGCATCGTGGTGTGGCCGTCATGGCCGCAGGCGTGCATCTTGCCCGGCACCGTCGAGCGGTAGGGCAGGTTGGTCTCCTCCTCGATCGGCAGGGCGTCCATGTCTGCGCGCAGGCCGATGCGCCGGCCGGAGCCGGTGCGGCCCTCGAGCACGCCCACCACCCCGGTGCCGCCGATGCCGCGATGGACGGCGATGCCGTAGCGGGCCAGCTCCGCGGCGACGATGCCGGAGGTGCGGACCTCCTCGAAGCCGAGTTCGGGATGGGCGTGGAAGTCGCGGCGGATCGCCACGAGATCGTCGGCGAAGGTCTTGATGCGGTCGATGGGGCTCACGGATCGTCCTTGGGCTCTCGCGCCTCTCGGGGGCGGGCTGGGCTGGGTCGGAGGGGCGTCCTCAACCGGAAGGATTCGCCTCCGGCGCGGCCCCAGGCAAGTCGGATGCCGTTTCGTCGGACGCTTCGGGCCAAGATCCAGGCACGATTTCCCGCCGGAAGGGGGTCATCGTGTCCAGAACTTCGGCGGCCTCGAGCACGTGTTCGCGCTCGCGCGTCAGGTAATCGGCCACCGCCCGGCGCAGGGCCGGGTCGGCGATGTCATGGGCCGAGTGCATGAGGACTGGGCGGTAGCCGCGGGCGAGCTTGTGCTCCCCTTGCGCGCCCGCCTCGACGCGCTTCAATCCGTGGGCGATGGCGAAGTCGATGGCCTGATAGTAGCAGACCTCGAAATGCAGGAACGGGTGGTCCTCGATGCAGCCCCAGTTGCGGCCGTAGAGGGCGACGTCGCCGATGAGGTTGATGGCGCCGGCCACGTAGCGGCCCTCGCGCTTGGCCATCACCAGCAGCACCCGCTCGGGCATGCGCTCGCCCAGGAGCCCGAAGAACGCCCGGTTCAGGTAGGGCCGGCCCCACTTGCGCGCGCCGGTATCGGCGTAGAATTCGTAGAAGGCGTCCCAGTGGGCGGGGGTCAGGTCGGCACCGGTGACGTGCTCGATGGTCAGGCCGGTCGCCAAGGCGTCGCGACGCTCGCGCCGGATCGCCTTGCGCTTGCGGGAGGCCAGCGCCCCGAGGAAATCCTCGAAGGTGGCGTAGCCGGCATTGTCCCAGTGGAACTGCTGGTCGACGCGTTGGAGGAAGCCCAACGCCCCGGCCTGGGCCCACTCGCGCTCCTGCATGAAGGTGACGTGGATCGAGGAGGCCTTGGTCTCGGCGCGCAGGGCGCGCAGGCCGGCGACGATCGCGGACGCCGCCTCGTTCACGTCCTGCCCCGGCGCGATGAGGAAGCGCGGGCCGGTGACGGGGGTGAAGGGCACGCTGACCTGGAGCTTCGGGTAGTAGCTCCCGCCCGCCCGCTCGTAGGCGTCGGCCCAGCCGTGGTCGAAGACGTACTCGCCCTGGCTGTGGGACTTCAGGTAGCAGGGCGCCACGCCCACCAGCCGTCCCTCGCGCTCCACCGCCACGTGCAGGGGCAGCCAGCCGGTCTTGCGCGAGACGCACCCCGAATCCTCCAAGGACGACAGGAAAGCGTGCGAGGTGAAGGGGTTATGGGTCTCGTCGCCCCCCGCCAGGGTCTCGGCCGAGGTGGCGCAGGCATCCCACTCGGCCGCCGCGATCCCGGTCAGCCCCGGCACCGCCCGCACCTGCAGTTCCGTCACGGTCTCGGCCGGAGCGTCGGCTCCGTCGCCGGCCTCGGATGCGTCGCCGGACCCGGATTCATGGCCGGACCGATCTGTCTCGCCGGGTTTCATCATCGCCGGGCAATCTAGTCCCCGGGGGCGGGTGGGCCAAGGGCGGCCCGGCGCCCCGCACCGTCGCAGGGGGTCGACCGGGGCCCTAGGGATGGAACCCCTCGAACACCATCTGGTCGGCATGGGCCTCGGCATGGCGGCGCTGGTCCGGGTTGCGCACGGTCCAGGTCATCACCGGGCGCTGGCCCAGGAGCCGGCACAGGACGGTGGGCGCGCAGGGCAGGTCGTCCACCCGCCAGGACAGGAAGTCCGGCCGGGTCTCGTCGAAGTGCAGCAGGTCGGAGAGGGCGCGCCGCAGGCTCGGGGGCAGCGTCGCGTAGGCGGGGTCGTCCTGGCGCGTCTCGGCGACGATGCCGCGCGGGAGCCCGGGCGCCAGCGTCCGCAGGGCGGTGACGATGTGCGGATCGAAGGATTTCAGCGCCACCGGGCCGTCATAGGCGACCGCGAGGGCGGCCACGCGCTCGGCGAGCCGCAGGTCGCCGCTGTAGCGCGACTTCACCTCGATCACGAGGGGCGTGCGCCCGCCGATCCGGGCGAGGAAGTCCGGCAGGGTCGGGATGCGCTCGGCACTCCCCGCCACCGCCAGGGCGGCGAGGGCGGCGGCGGGCCGCGTGCCGACCGCCTCCCCGGCCGCGGTCAGGCGGCCCAGGGTCTCGTCGTGGAACACCATCGCCTCGCCGTCGGCGCTGAGCTGCACGTCGCACTCGATGGCGTAGCCGTCCCGGATGGCCGCCTCGGCGGCGGCCCCCGTGTTCTCCGGTACGCCGGCGGCGCGGTCGTGCAGGCCGCGATGGGCGATGGGCCGGGCGACGAGCCAGTCGGGGGTGTTGGGACCCGTCACCGGGCTCACTTGACCTCGAACATCGCCTCGACCTCGACGGCCGCGTCGAGGGGCAGCTCGGCGACGCCGACGGTGGAGCGGGCGTGGCGGCCGCGGTCGCCCAGGATCTCCACCATGAGGTCGGAGGCGCCGTTCATGATGCCGGCGAGTCCCGCGAAGGTCGGGACCGCGTTGATGAAGCCGCCGAGGCGGATGCACTGCACGACACCGCGATCGAGATCGCCCACCGCCGCCTGAAGCTGGGCCAGCACGTTGAGGGCGCAGAGCCGGGCCGCGGCGACGCCGTCCTCGGCCGAGACCTCGGCCCCGAGCTTGCCCTTGTGTGCGTCGGCGATTCGGCCGTCGGCCCCGAAGCAGATCTGCCCGGAGATCACCACCAGGTTGCCGCTGCGCACGAACGGCACGTAGTTCGCGACGGGGGCCGCGGCCTTGGGCAGGGTCAGGCCGAGGGCCTCCAGGCGTTCCGTGACGGTGCTCATGCTGCGTCGTTCCTCTGCTGGGCGGCCGCGGGTCGTCCGGCCGGCGTGCCGCGGCTCTGAGCACTTCCGGGCGCGGGGTGCAAGGCATGGTGCAGGGCAAGGCATGGTACGAGGCATGGCTGAAGGCAGGCCGCGCAGCGCACGCGCGCAACAGCCTAATTGGCAGGCATGTCAGGACTGTGAACCCGGTCTGTCGTTGACAGAATTGGGCAATTCTCTAGTAATCGCGCGCGTGCCGCCCCATCCGAGGCGGCACTTTCATTTGGTGCGGTCGCGTTCCTCGCGTGCCCGCGAGACACACGGGAAGACGGGATCGTGACATCCGCCCTTCTGCCGACCTATGCCCGGGCTCCCATCGCCTTCGAACGCGGCGAGGGCGCATGGCTCGAGGCGCGCAGCGGCGAGCGATACCTCGACTTCGGCGCCGGTATCGCGGTGAACGCCCTGGGCCACGCCCATCCGCACCTCGTCCAGGCCCTGACCGCGCAGGCGCAGAAGCTCTGGCACACCTCGAACCTGTTCGAGATCCCGGAGGGTGAGCGGCTGGGCCGGCGCCTCGTGGACGCGACCTTCGCGGACGTGGCCTTCTTCGCCAATTCAGGCGCCGAGGCCAACGAGGCCGCCATCAAGATGGCGCGCAAGTACCACGCCGCCGACGGCCATCCGGAGCGCTTCCGGATCATCACCGTCGAGGGCGCCTTCCACGGCCGGACGCTCGCCACCATCGCGGCCGGCGGCCAGCAGAAGTACATCGAGGGCTTCGGCCCGAAGGTCGACGGCTTCGACCAGGTGCCCTTCGGCGACCACGAGGCCCTGCGGGCCGCCATCGGCCCGGAGACGGCCGCGATCCTGATCGAGCCGATCCAGGGGGAGGGCGGCGTGCGCCCGGTGCCGCCGCAATGCCTGCGCGGCCTGCGCGAACTCTGCGACGCGCACGGCATCCTGCTGATCATGGACGAGGTCCAGACCGGGGTCGGGCGCACGGGCAAGCTGTTCGCGCACGAGTGGTCGGGGGCGGCCCCCGACATCATGAGCGCGGCCAAGGGCATCGGCGGCGGCTTCCCCCTCGGCGTCTGCCTCGCCACGGCGGACGCCGCGCGCGGCATGACGGCGGGCAGCCACGGCACCACCTTTGGCGGCAACCCCCTGGCCATGGCGGTGGGCAACGCCGTCCTCGACGTGGTGCTGGCCGACGGCTTTCTCGACCACGTCCAGCGCATGGGCCTGATCCTGAAGCAGCGCCTCGCCGCCCTGCAGGACCGGCATCCGGCCGTCATCGCGGACATCCGCGGCGAAGGCCTGATGCTCGGCCTCAAGCTCCACGTGCTGAACACCGAGTTCGCCGCCGCCGCCCGCGACGCGCACCTGCTGGTGATCCCGGCGGGGGACAACGTGGTGCGCCTGCTGCCGCCGCTGATCATCACCGAAGCCGACGTGGCGGAGGCGGTCACCCGCCTCGACACGGCGGCCGGCCGGCTCGGAACGCGCCTGCGCGGCGCCGCCGAGTAGCCGCGAGGAGTCGGACACGTCACCGGACGGCCGCACGACCCGGCCGCGCGGCCGGACCCGCCCCGACCGAAACTGCCCCGACCGAAACTGCCCTGACCGGATTTGCCCAGACCGGGACCACGCACACGAAGAACGGACCGATGACCACGACACTGAACGGGACCGGCCACGGAACCCGCCACTTCCTCGACCTCAAGGATTTCTCGTCCGAGCAGCTGCGCACGGTGCTGGACGCCGCCGCCCGCATCAAGGCGAACCGCCGCAAGGGCACCCTGGCCGAGGACCGCCCCCTCATCGGCAAGACCCTGGCGATGGTGTTCGACCGGCCCTCGACCCGGACCCGGGTGTCGTTCGACGTCGGCATGCGCGAGCTCGGCGGCGAGACCCTGATGCTGACCGGTAGCGAGATGCAGCTCGGCCGGGGCGAGACCGTGGGCGACACCGCGCGGGTGCTCTCGCGCTACGTCGACGCGATCATGATCCGCATCCTGGACCACGGCCTGATGCTGGAGCTGGCCGAGTACGCCACCGTGCCGGTGATCAACGCCCTGACCAAGGTCTCGCACCCGTGCCAGATCATGGCCGACCTCCTGACCTTCGAGGAGCATCGCGGGCCGATCCGGGGCCGCACCGTGGCCTGGTCGGGGGATGCCAACAACGTGCTCGCCTCCTGGGTGCACGCCGCCGCGCGCTTCGACTTCACCCTCAACATCGCGGCCCCGCCGGAGCTGTCGGCGCCCCAGCCGCTCCTCGACTGGGCGAAGGCGCAGGGCGCCACCGTCAACGTCACCACCGACGCCTACGAGGCGGTGGACGGGGCGGATGCGGTGGTCACCGATTGCTGGGTCTCCATGGGCGACGAGGACGACCAGCACCGGCACAACCTGCTGGTGCCCTACCGGGTCGATGCCCGCCTGATGGCGGCCGCGGCCCAGGACGCGATCTTCATGCACTGCCTGCCGGCCCATCGCGGCGAGGAGGTCACCGCCGAGGTGATCGACGGGCCGCAATCGGTGATCTTCGACGAGGCCGAGAACCGCCTCCACGCCCAGAAGGGCATCCTCGCCTGGTGCCTGCAGGCCCACGGCCTCTGACGGCCGCGACCGCCCCGGGGACGAGCGGGCGCGCGAAGACCTGGTGGGGGAAGACCTGCTGGGGGAGGACCTGCTGGGGGAGGACCTGCTGCGGGGGGAAGGCCTGCTGCGGAGTACACCTGCCGCGGGACCACCCGTGCACGGGCCGCATCCCGGCCCCGTCGCGCCGCCGCGCCCGGATGCCTATATAGGGACCATCCTTCCCTGAGGGTTGGGCGCGGACGCGCGACGAGCGCGACCGTTCCGACCGGTGCGCCGCCGACACCGTTCGGCGATCTCATGACCCTGCCCCCGGAGGGTCACGTGGTCCATGGCCCAGCCCTCGCGTTCGTCGAGCCCGATCGGAGCTGCCATGACTTCTGGAATGCCTGCTGGAACGACCGCCGGATCCGTCCCCCCGCTCCTCATCGAGGGCGACGACGACGTGGTGCTGCCCTTCGCCGTCGAGGCCCTCGACGTGCGCGGCCGCGTGGTCCGCCTCGGCCCGTCCGTCGACACCATCCTGCGCCGGCACGGCTATCCCGACGCGGTGGCGCGCCTCCTCGGCGAGGCGGCGGCGCTCACCGTGCTCCTCGGCTCGTCCCTGAAGTTCGAGGGCCGCTTCCAGCTCCAGACCAAGACCGACGGCCCGGTCGAGATGATCGTGGTGGACTTCGAGGCGCCCGACCGCCTGCGCGCCACCGCGCGCTTCGACACCGCACGGGTGGACGCCCTCGGCGCCGGCCCGCTCCGGGACCGGGACCTGATCGGGCAAGGGCACCTGGCCATGACCATCGACCAGGGTCCCACCAGCAGCCGCTACCAGGGCGTCGTCGCCCTGGAGGGCCAGAGCCTGGAGGAGGCGGCGCACCAGTACTTCCGCCAGTCCGAGCAGATTCCGACCCAGGTCCGCCTCGCGGTGGCCGAGCAGTATGCCGGCGGCGCCCGCACCTACCGGGCCGGCGGTCTCCTGGTGCAGTTCCTGCCGCAATCCATCGACCGGGCGCGGCTCGCCGACCTGCCCCCGGGCGACATTCCCGAGGGCCACGTCCATCTCGACGCGAACGGGGTGCCGGAGGACGATGCCTGGGTCGAGGCCCGCAGCCTCGTCTCCACCATCGAGGACCACGAGCTCGTCGACCCGGAGGTCTCGGCCGAGCGCCTGCTCTACCGCCTGTTCCACGAGCGCGGCGTGCGGGTGTTCGAGGCGCAGGGGGTGCGCGAGCAGTGTCGCTGCTCGCCCGAGCGGGTGATGGGCATGATCACCTCGTTCTCGCCTCAGGAGCGCCGGGACATGATCGCCGATGACGGCCGCATCGGCATCACCTGCGAGTTCTGCTCGCGACGCTACGATCTCGATCCGGCGGCGGTGGAAGCCGAAGTCACGGCCCAGTCGGGCAACTGATCCAGGGCTGCCGCGACAGATGTCGCGGCAGCATCGCCAAGCTTGACTGTTGTAGAATACAAGACGCTGCAAATTCTCGTCCCTACAGCCGGGATTTGTATTTGAACCGTTTCTGAGGTTTCGACGTTTGGGGTTTCTCAAGAGTGCTCAACAAGAGCTCAGGAGGAACGTCGATGAAGAAATTTGTGGTCGGCAAGACCCTGATCGGCAAGCGTCTGGTCAGCAAGCATCTGGTCAGCAAGAATTTCGTCGTTGGTCTGACGGCACTGCTGATGACGACCTCGGCCTACGCCCAGGGTGCGGGCCAGGCCGGCACCGCCGGCGGCAGCGAGGCCGGGGGCCGTGGCGGGGCCGCCGCACGCAGCCAGGGCGGCGAGGGCGCTGCGGGCGGCGCCCGCAGCGATATGGGCGGACGGGCCGAGGCCGGCGGACGCCGCGAGGGCGGCCGCGGCGACACGGCGGCCCGAGACTCCCAGGGCCAAAGCTCCCAGGGTCAAGCATCCCAGAACCAAGCGTCCCAGAACCAAGCGTCCCAGGGCCGGGATTCGCAGAACAAGGATTCGCAGTCCCGCAGCGCGGACCGGGGCGACCGGGATGGCGTGCGCGGCGACCGGGCGACCCGGACCTCGTCCCGCCAGGATTCCTCGTCCCGAGAAGACCGGGTCGGCGGCCGCGAGCAGCGCGACCGGGTCTCGGTCAGCAGCCGCAGCGAGTCGCGCAGCGAGCGCTTCGAGGGCGGGCGCCGCTCGGGCCGCTTCGTCTTCATCGGCGGCCAGCGCGTGGTCTACGGCTCGCCGGAATACCGGCGCCTCGTCACCGTCGAGCATCGCGGCGGCGACCGCGTGGTCGAGCGCTCGCGCCGGCGCTACGTCACCATCCGGGGCCAGCGCGTCCTCTACGGCTCGCCCCAGTACCGGCGCCTCGTGCGCGTCGAGGAGACGACCACCCGCCGTCCCGGCACCCGCTACGTGGTCGTGCGCGGCCAGCGCGTGGTCTACGGCTCGCCCGAGTATCGCCGCCTGACGGTGACCGAGCGGCGGGGCGGCACCGTCGGCGCCCGCTTCGAGGAGCGCGGCTTCCGCGGCAAGGCCGTCTCCTCCCGCACCGACGAGCGGCGCGATACGCGCAACGTCCGCGCGAGCCAGAGCGAGTCGCGGGAGGGCATCCGCAACGCCGAGACCCGCCAGCAGGGGGGCCGCACCGGCGCCGCGGCCGAGCGCAGCATGAACCGCGACCGTGGGACCGAGGGCTCGGGGATCCGCAACGCGGCCGACCGCTCGGGGGGCGCCGAGCGCGGCACCCTGAACACCGGCAGCCGGACCGGCGGCGCCGAGCGCGGCCTGAATGCCGGCGCGCCGGGCGGCAAGACCGGCAACACGGGTGGGGGCAGCATGGGTGGCGGCAACATGGGGGGCGGCGAGCGCACCGGCGGCCAGGGCGGCGCGGGCCGCAACTGATCGCCAAGCCGATCGCCTGATGGGAAACGGCGCCGGGCTCTCTTCGCGGAGGTTCGGCGCCGCGCGTCGCGCTCAGGCCTTCAGGACGGGATCGGCGATGTCGCCGCCGCCCCGGCGGGCGAGGTAGGCGGGCTGGAACAGGCACATCCGCACCGCGTCGCGGTACTTGCCGTTGACGAAGAACTCGTCCTTCAGGATGCCCTCGGGCTCGAAGCCGCAGCGCTCGTAGATCCGCACCGCGCGGGCGTTGTCCTTGTCCACGTGCAGGTAGAGCTTGTGGATGTTGAGGACGCTGAAGGCGTAGTCCATGGCGATGCGCGTGGCCCGCGGGGCGTAGCCCTGGCCCTGGAAGGCCGGGTGGATCGCGATCTGGAATTCGCAGCGCCGGTGCAGGTGGTTGATCTCCACGAGCTCCACGAGGCCGGCGGGGGCCCCCTCCGAATTGGCGATGATGAAGCGCCGCTCGGTCTGGTTGTGGATGTTGCGCTCGTAGAGCTGCGCCAGTTCGGCGAAGGACTCGTAGGCCTCCTCGAACCAGTAGCGCATGATGCTGTCGTTGTTGTTGAGCTGATGCACGAACATCAGGTCCTCGCGCTCCAGCGGGCGCAGCTTCACCGGCCCGTCCGCCGCGATGGTGCGGGACGTGAAGGCCGTCACAGGGTCACGCACGCCGCCGCGAGGCGGTCCATGAAGGCCTCGCCGGCCTTGAGCGCCGCGAGCGTGATGTACTCGTCCGGCTGGTGGGCCTGGTCGATGGAGCCGGGGCCGCAGACCACGGTGGGGATGCCGGCGACCTGGAAGCGCCCGGCCTCCGTGGCGTAGGGCACCGAGATCGTGTGGTTGCGCTCCGCCACCCGGAGCGCCAGGCGCTCGGCGGCCGAGCCGGGCTCCGGCGCGAGGCCCGGCACCGCGACCTCCTCCAGCGTCTCGATCCGCCCGTAATCGCCGTAGCGGTTGAGCCGGTCGCGCAGCACGCTGCGCACCTTGGCCTCGAACAGGGCCGGGATCTCGCCCATGTCGAGGTCGGGCAGGCCGCGGAACTCCCAGTGGAAGGTGCAGACCTTGGGCAGGATGTTGCGGGCCGTGCCGCCCGCGATGGTGCCGACATGCACGGTGGTGGCGGGCGGGTCGAAGCGGCCCGAGGCGTCGCCCCGGGCGATCATCGCGTCGGCGATCCGGTTCAGCTCGGAGACCAGGTCGGCCGCCGCCATCACGGCATTGGCCCCGAGCATCGGCTTGGCCGAGTGCGCCTCGTGCCCGTGCACGGTGGTGAGGTAGGTGACGATGCTCTTGTGCGCGTCGGCCACCTCGAGGTCGGTGGGCTCGCCGACGATCACCGCGGCCGGGCGCGGCAGGTCGGCCCCGAAGCGCGCGATGGTGTCGGTCACACCCAGGCAGGTGGTCTCCTCGTCGTAGGACAGGAGGATGTGGATCGGGCGCTTGAGGTCGGCGGCCTGGAAGCGCGGGATCGCCGCCAGGGCGAGGGCGCAGAAGCCCTTCATGTCGACGGCGCCGCGCCCGTAGGCGCGCCCGTCCGCCACCCGCAGGGTGAAGGGGTCGGCACTCCAGGCCTGCCCCGTCACCGGCACCACGTCGGTATGGCCGGAGAGCACGATGCCGCCGTCGACCATCGGGCCGATGGTGGCGAACAGGGCCGCCTTGTCGCCGCTGGCGTTGGGCACGCGGACGAAGGGCACCCCGAGCGCGTCGAGGGCGGCCGCCACGCTGTCGATCAGCGCGAGGTTCGATTTCGAACTCTCGGTGTCGAAGGCCACGAGCCGCGCCAGCCAGTCGAGGGTCTCCGGACGCGGGCCTTCGGTGGACATGGCTTTAGTGCACGCTGCGGCGGACGTGGGGCGAATCGAGCGAGAAGGCCGGGATCTCCGCCTCGAAGCTCTCGCCGCCATGGGTCGCCATGGTGTAGCTGCCGGCCATCAGGCCGTCGGGCGTGGTGAGCGGGCAGCCGCTGGTGTAGCTGAACGATTCGCCCGGCTCGAGCACCGGCTGCTTGCCGACCACGCCGGCGCCGCGGACCTCCTGGGTCTCGCCGCGCCCGTCGACGATGCGCCAGTGGCGGGAGCGCAGCTGCACCTGCTCGGGGCCGTTGTTCACGATCTCGACCGTGTAGGCGAAGAAGTAGCGGCTCTCGGCCGGCGACGATTCTTCCTCGACGAAGCGTGGCATCACGGTCACGCTGATTCCGCGCGTCTGAGCCTTGTACATCCCCGTCATGCCTCCCTGGCCGGACCTGAACCCTGAGCGCGCTGCGTCCGCGACAAGCACAGGGCGTCGTGGTACGGCCCTCGCAAAACCGCGTCAATCGTGGCGAATGCGGGGCTGCCCGCGCAAGATCGAGGTCCGTGTCCCGTGGTCGAGGAGACCGTTTCGCGCCTGTCCGTCCGGTCCGCCGGCCGGGCCCTCCTCGCCAGCCTCGCCCTCGCGGGCCTGACCGTCGCCTTCGCCTGGGCCGCGCCCGAGCGCAACGGCTGGGCCGCCCTGGCCCTGGCCGTGGCGCTGGCCCTCGACGGGCTGGCGCAGGCGGCGGGGGCCTGGCTGGCCCGCCGCGGGGGCGGGGCGCCGCGGATCGCCGGCCTGCCCTCCGTGGTGCTGGCCTTCGGACCGGCCGCCGGCCTCGGCGCGGTCCTGTTCGGCGTTGCCCTGGCGGTCTGGCCGGCGGGCTTTCCGATCCTCGCCAGCGCCCTGGCGGGGCTGGTCGCCATGGGGGCCATCGCCCGCCTCGCCCTCGCCTGGATCGTGCTGCGGATCGACCGGGACCCGGAGGTTTAACCGGACCTTAGGCGATCCGGCCGCATTTCGTGCAGGATGCGGCGTTCCCGCCCCGGCCGCCGGGGCGGTGCCCGATGGACCAGCGGGTGGTGCGAGCGGATGCCGGACGGGATTGAGGACGGGGCGGGACGCCACCAGCACGGGATTCTGGCCGCGAGCGGGATCCAGGCCCTGACGCGCGCGGGCGCGATCCGGCCCGACACGCCCTACGCCCCCGACCAGATCCAGCCCGCGAGCCTCGACCTGCGCCTGGGCGCCCGGGTGTTCCGCGTGCGCACCAGCTTCCTGCCCGGCACCCGCACGGTCTCCGCCTGCATCGCCGCCTTCGCGCTGCACGAGATGGACCTGCGCCACGGGGCCGTGCTGGAAACCGGCTGCGTCTACATCGCCGAGCTGCAGGAGCACCTGGCCCTGCCGGGCGACCTCGCGGCCAGCGCCAACCCGAAGAGCTCCACCGGCCGCATCGACGTCTTCACCCGGGTCATCACCGACCGGGGCGCCGCCTTCGACCAGGTCGAGCCCGGCTATCACGGGCCGCTCTATGCCGAGATCTCGCCCCGCACCTTCCCGGTGAAGGTCCGCACCGGCTCGCGCCTGTCGCAGATCCGATTCCGGCGCGGCGAGCCCCGCCTCACGGACACCGCGCTCGCAGCCCTGCACGCGGCCTCGCCCCTGGTCGACGCCCCGAACCCGAGCTTCCAGGGCGGCATCGGCGTCTCCATCGACCTCTCGGGCTTCTCCGGCCTGATCGGCTACCGCGCCCGGCGTCACACCGGCCTCGTTGACGTCGACGCCCCGGGCACGCACCGGGCGGCGGATTTCTGGGAGCCCCTGCACGCCGACCCGTCCAGGGCCCTGATCCTCGACCCGGGCCAGTTCTACATCCTGGCCTCGAAGGAGGCCGTGCAGGTACCGCCCGACTTCGCCGCCGAGATGGTGCCGTTCGATCCCCTGGTGGGCGAGTTCCGGGTCCATTATGCCGGCTTCTTCGATCCGGGCTTCGGCTTCGCCGCCGCCGGCGGGGCGGGGGCCCGCGCCGTCCTCGAGGTGCGCTCGCGCGACGTGCCGTTCCTGCTCGAGGACGGCCAGATCGTCGGCCGCCTCGTCTACGAGCGCATGGCCGAGCGTCCCGCCACCCTGTACGGGGCGGGCGCCGGCTCGAACTACCAGGCCCAGGGGCTGAAGCTCTCGAAGCACTTCGTCTGACGCGCGGCCCATGCGCCGACGGCCGGCCCTTCGCCGGTCAGGGCGGGCCTCTCGGCGACCAATCCAGCTGCAATTCGAATGGCACCGATCGGAACTATGCGTTTCCCCGATGCCGGGACGCGTGGCACGGTCCCGGGGCTCCATCGCCGATGGAGCGCGCGCCGATCCCGGATCGGGGGCTCGCCGCGATCCCCTTGCGTCGTTCGAGAAGCCCCCGTCCGCCGCGCCGTCGCTCGGGCCGCGGGCAAGGGGGGTCGCGCGCCCGACGCCGGTCCGCATCTCCTTCGACGCGTCCCCCATCGACACGGAGACCCCCATGAAGGCCGTCGGTTTTCACACCTCCCTGCCCATCGGCGATCCCCAGGCGCTGGTCGATCTCGCGCAGCCCCGGCCGGTGCCGCGCCCCCGCGACCTGCTCGTCCGCGTGCAGGCGGTCTCGGTCAACCCGGTCGACGTGAAGGTCCGCGGCCGGGTGACGCCGGCGCCGGGGGCGCCGCACATCCTCGGCTACGACGC
Source organism: Methylobacterium sp. Leaf125 (assembly GCF_001423085.1). Classification (GTDB taxonomy): domain Bacteria; phylum Pseudomonadota; class Alphaproteobacteria; order Rhizobiales; family Beijerinckiaceae; genus Methylobacterium. The sequence continues at coordinate 80,125 of NZ_LMNU01000007.1, forward strand.
GGCCGGCCTCGTCGAGGCGGTCGGCCCGGAGGTCCGTCTGTTCAAGCCAGGGGACGCGGTGTTCTATGCCGGTGCCCTCGACCGGCCAGGCACCAACGCGGAGTTCCACGCGGTGGACGAGCGCCTCGTCGGGCCGGCGCCGCGGACGCTGACGCCGTCGCAGGCCGCCGCCCTGCCGCTGACCGCGCTCACCGCCTGGGAGCTGCTGTTCGACCGCCTGCGCGTCCCCTACGGCGCGATGGCGGGCGGCGACGCGCTCCTCATCATCAACGGCGCCGGCGGCGTCGGCTCGATCCTCACCCAGATCGCCGCCCGGCTCACCGGTCTCACCGTCATCGCCACGGCCTCGCGCCCCGAGACGGAGGCCTGGTGCCGGGCCATGGGCGCGCACCACGTCGTCGACCACCGCAAGCCGATCGATCGGGAGCTGGCGCGCATCGGCCTGCCCCAGGTGCGCTACGTGGCCAGCCTGAGCGGCAGCGACCAGCACCGCGACGCCATCGTGGCGGCCCTGGCCCCGCAGGGCGCCCTGGCGCTGATCGACGATCCGGAGACGTTCGACATCGTGCCGTTCAAGCGCAAGAGCCTGTCGGTGCACTGGGAGCTGATGTTCACCCGCAGCCTCTTCGGCACGCCGGACATGGACCAGCAGCATCGCATCCTCACCGAGGTGTCGCGCCTCGTGGATGCCGGTCTCCTGCGCAGCACCCTGCGGGAGGAGATGGGCGCGATCACCGCCGAGGCCCTGCGCCGGGCGCACGCCGCCCAGGAGAGCGGGCGCAGCATCGGCAAGACGGTGCTGGCCGGCTTCTGAGGCCGGTCCGGGGCCGTTCAGGCGATCCTGAGGGCCCAGATCAGGGACAGGCTGACGAGCAGGAGGACGACGAGCGAGCCGGTCACCGCCAGGGTGACCCGGCCGCCGACCCGGGCCAGGACCCGCACGTCGACGCCGAGGCCCAGGGCCGCCATCGACACCACGGTGAGCAGGCCGGCGAGGCGCGTCACCGGCTGGGAGGCCGCGTCGGGGACGAGCCCGACCGAGCGCAGGGTCGCGAGGGCCAGGAAGCCCAGGATGAACCAGGGCACGATCTTGAAGAAGCCGAGGCGCCCGGGCCGGCCCTTGGCCGAAGAGCCCTCCGCCGGCAGGTGTGGCGCGATGAAGGAAAACGCCACCACCACGGGCCCGAGCATCAGGACGCGCACGAGCTTGACCAGGGTGCCGACCTGGGTCGCCAGGATGCCCACCGGCACCGTGGCGGCGAGCACCTGCGGCACCGCGTAGACCGTGAGGCCCGCCAGGGTGCCGTACTGGTGCTCGGACAGGCCGGCGAGGGGGATGAACAGGGGCAGGCCCAGCACCATCAGCACGCCGAGCACCGCCGTGAAGGCGATGGCGGCCACCACGTCCTTGCTGTCGGCCCCGATCACCGGCGCCACCGCGGCGATGGCGGAGTTGCCGCAGATGGCGTTGCCGCAGGCCACCAGGATCGCCATGCGGGGCGGCAGGCCGAGCACCCGGCAGATGGCGTAGCTGGCCACGATCGCCAGCACCACCGTGGCGACGATGCCGACGAGGAGGCTCGTGCCGGAGGCGACGATCGCCCCGAGGCTGATCGAGGCGCCGAGCAGGGTGACGGCGAGCTCCAGCACCTGCTTGGCCGAGAAGGCGATTCCGGCCCGGAAGCGCTCGCCCGGGCTCCACAGGGTGCGAAGGGCGATCCCCAGCAGGATCGCGATGACCAGGGCCTCGACGTAGGGGTGGCCGGTGGCGCGCTCCTCCAGGGCCTGCACGGCCAGGGCCGCCGCCGTGACGGCGAGACAGACGAGGAGGCCGGGCACCAGCGAGGCGATCCGGCCGCCGGCGGCCTCCGGCTTGCCCGCGCCGGCGGGGGCCGTCGTGATGCTCTTGGTGCTCATGCTGCCTTTCCGCGAGGCAATCGGAAGGAAATTCTGCCCCGGGCTCGGCGGCGAGAACAATGCTCTCCCGTGGCGAAAATCTTCGCAAAACCCATCCATTGATTGGGCAGGGTCGAAGCGCGACATTCACCCCTATGAGCAACCGTTCCGACAGCCCGGCGATGGCCTACGATCCCTTCGGCGAGCCCGTCGAGATCGCGTGCCAGGGCGCCCCCAACGCGGGCGACCGTCGGGCGCGCAGCGTCGCCGTGATCGGCTTCTGGCTGATCGCCGCGACCCTGACGGCGAGCCGCGTCTACCTGGCCGACGAGCCGGTGGCGCAGATGGTCGCGAACGCTCATGCGCAGGTTGCCGCCTTCATCACCGCCATCCTGTAAGGGTCCGGCGCCGCTCGGAGCGGCGCCCGTCATCCTGTCCGAGGCCTAGTACGCCGCCGCGAGGTATTCCGCGATGGCCTTGCCATCCGCCTCGTCGACCGGCGCGTGATAGACCTTGCGCATCTTCGTCACCTCGCTGGTCCAGAAGGCCGCCCCCTGGCCCGGCGGCTGCATCGCGATGTAGTCGACCGCGTGGCAGCTCTGACAATGGGCCTCGGCCGCCGCGAGGCCGGCCTCGTGTCCGGGCGCCGGGCGCAGCTGCGCGGTCGGCTCCGGCAGGTCGTAGGTCCGGGGTGCGGCGGCGGCCGGGAGGCTCGCGAAAACGTATCCGGCCAAAACACATCCCACCCGGACATATCCCCTCAGGAGGCCGGTGGCGGCCCGTGTCGCCGCGGGAGAACGCACGGTCATCCTGATTCTCCTCATGCCGCCCGCACCCGGACGGTCTCGACCCCGTTGCGCATGTAGCCCGGCGGATTCCAGCGCGACTCCATCGGCTGGGTGGCGCCGTCCTGCCCCGTCGCCCGGACCCGGAGGGCGTGCATCCCCGCGGGGAGATCGACCGACAGGGTCCAGGGCCGGAACGAATAGCGCCCGAGATCCGGGCCGAGGCTCGCCTCGGTCCAGCTTTGCCCGTCATCCGTCGAGACCGCCACCGCCCGGATGCCCGAGCCGCCGTCGAAGGCGATGCCGCGCAACGCCGTGCGCCCGGCCGGGATCGCGGCCCCGTCGGCGAGGTTGGTGACGAAGGAGCGGATGGCGAAGCGGTTGATCGGCACGGTGGCCTTGGGGGTCTGGCCGGGCTCGACGCAGGCGCAGGGATTGTCCGGAATGCGGTAGGCCGCGCGCATCCAGAAGCCCTCGTAGGGCTTGTCCGTCACCGTGATGGCGTTGAGGTGCTTGACCCAGTAGGTGCCGTAGAAGCCCGGCACCACGAGGCGTAACGGATAGCCGTTGAGCCAGGGCAGGTCCTCGCCGTTCATGGCCCAGGCCAGCATCACCTCGCCGTCGCGGGCATGATCGACGCCCAGCGCCTTGGCGAAGTCGGGGGTCTCGGGCAGGACCGGGCCGTCGAGCCCCTCGAAGACGACCTGCACCGCCCCGGCCTTCACGCCCGCCCGGTCGAGCACGGCCTTCAGGGGGACGCCGGTCCAGCGGGCGTTGCCCATGGCGCCGTTGGCGAGTTGCCCGCCCGCGACCCGCGGCGCGACGAAGCCGCGCGAATTGCCCGAGCACTGGTTGACCGCGACGATCTCGGCCCCCGGCATCGCCTTCAGCTCGGCCAGCGACAGCGCGACCGGCCCGTCGACATGGCCCGACACCGTCAGGCGGAAGGCCTCGGGATCGATGGTGGTCGGGATGTCGGCCAGGTGGTAGCGGACGAAGAAGGCATCGTTCGGCGTGATCACCCCCTCGTCGAACACCCCGAAGGGCGTCTCGAGCTGCGGCGGCCGCGCCGTCATCTGCAGCAGCGGGCGCTTGCCCGGATAGGCCACGAGGGGGCGCTCGCCGTTGCCGAAGGGCAGGGTGACGGACTCGCCGGCCCGGGCCGCCCAGGGCGCGAGGGCGGCCCCGGACGCCGCGAGCAGGCCGGCCCCGGCCTGCCGGAGGAGCGTTCTGCGATCGGTCTCGGTCATCCCGGTCATCTCCCGTCCGGCTGAAGGCGTCCGCGCGGTCAGCGCAGGACGGAGGCGTAGTGGATGTCCTCGGTGAGGCAGGTCGACAGGCGCCACTCCACCGGCCGGTCCTCGAGATCGACGGCGACGCGGTCGACCTCAAGCACCGGCATCCCCGCCGGCACCCCCAGCAGGGGCGCCTTGTCGGGGCCCAGGGCGATCGCCTTCAGGCGCTCGTGCGCGGTGGCGATCGTGATGCCGAACCGGGTCGCGTAGAGGCTGTAGAGCGTGTTCGGGAGCTCCATCGCGGCCAGGCCGGGGAACAGGCTCGACGGGACGGCGATCGTCTCGACGAGGCAGATCCGTCCGTCGAGGGCGCGCACCCGCTCCAGCCGCACCACGCGCGCGTTGCGCAGGAGGGCGAGCCGGTCGCGCTCGTCGATGGTGGCCGCGGCCTCGGCGATCGCGACGACGCGGCTGGTCGGGGTGCCGGCGACCGCTCCGTCGGGGCGCAGCTTGAAGAAGCGGAAGACGCTCTGCTTGTCGTCGTGCTCGGCCACGAAGGTGCCGCGGCCCTGGCGGCGCACCAGCAGGCTGTCGGCGGTGAGCGCGTCGAGGGCCTTGCGGACCGTGCCCTGGCTGACGCCGAGCTCGGCCGCCAGCACCCCCTCGCTGGGCAGGATCTGGCCCGGCTGCCAGACGGCGTCGGCGAGGCGGCGCAGGAGCGTGTCGTAGACCTGCCGATAGAGCGGCCGGAACCCCACCGCATTCCCACCTGTGCGTTCCATGTCGGTGCGCCGCTGCTCCCCGGGCGTGGGCGGAGGAAAGGAGAGGTTTCCCAGCACGGTGTCCCGTCCCTCGTTAAGGCCGAGCCCGGCTCCGGGCAATCGGTCGATCCGCAGGGCCGGCGGCCGGACGCGGGTCCCGCTCGGGAACGCGGCCTTCATCGTCAGAGCGCCGCGATCTCGGCCACGAGGGCGTCCGGGACGCTGAGCCCCTCGGCCTCGGCCCGGGCCCGGAGGGCGAGGCGACGGGCCCCGGGCAGGCGGGCCCCGTCCTGCACCTCGATGGAGCCGGCGAGTTCCGCGAACCGGGCCAGCGCCCCGGGGCCGAAGGCATCCGCCGCGAGGGCGATGACGAGCTGCCCGGTGCCCGGCGGATCGCCCTCGGCGTCGAGGAACGAACTCGCCTCGCCGGCGAAGCGCCCGCCGGTCAGGCCGGCGGCGAGGAGTTCCACCATCAGGGCCAGCGCCGTGCCCTTGGCGTCGCCGAGGGGCACCATGGTGCCCTTCAGGGCCGCGGCCGGATCGGTGGTCGGCGCGCCCGCGGCATCGAGGGCCCAGCCCTCGGGGATGGCCTCGCCGCGCTGGCGGGCGGCCATGATCGCGCCGCGGGCGACCTTCGAGAGGGACAGGTCGACCACGATCGGCGGGCGGCCGGGCAGGGGGCAGGCGAAGGCGAGGGGGTTCGTCCCGAACACCGCCCGGGATCCGCCCCAGGGCGCCATGGCGGCGGGGGTGTTGGCCAGCAGGATCGCCACGAGCCCGGCCTCGGCCAGGGCCTCGACGGGGCGGCCGGCCGCGCCGCAATGGTGCGAGCGCCGGAGGCCGGCCGCCGCGACGCCCTGCTCCCGGACCATCGCCGGCAGTTGCTCCACCACGGCGTCGAGGGCCGGGTAGGCGAAGCCGTGGGCGGCGTCGACGGCGAGGAGGCCGGGTCGGGGCCGCGTCACCGCGACCGCGGCGTCGCCCACCACCTTGCCGGCCCGGACCTGGGCCGCATAGGAGGCCACCCGCGAGAGCCCGTGGCCCTTCAGGCCATCGGCCTCGGCCCCGACCAGGGCGCGGGCGACGCTGTCGGCGGCGGGCGGGCGGGTGCCGCAGCGGACCAGGGCCTCGCTGACGAGGGCGTGGGCGGCGGCGAGGCTCAGGGTGGTCATGGCGCTTCAGTCCTCGGCGAGGTGGCGGCGCACGGCCTGGGCCGTGACGCGGGACACGCGCACGTTCGATTCCCGGGTCACTCCGGCGATGTGCGGCGTCAGGATGAGATTGGGCAGGTCGCGGAAGAGGGCGCCCGCGGCGGCATCGAGGGGTTCGTGCGGGAAGACGTCGAGGGCGGCCCCGCCGAGATGCCCGGCCCTGAGCGCCGCCGCAACCGCGGCGCCGTCGACCACCTCGCCCCGAGCGGCGTTGATCAGCACCGCCCCGGCGGGCATCCGGGCGAGGACGCCCGCATCGATCATCCCCCGGGTCTCGGGCGTGAGCGGCACGTGCAGGGAGAGGACGTCGCTGTCGGCGATGAGCCCGTCGCGATCGGCGCGCACCACCGGACCGCCGTCCGGCCGCCAGGCCGGGTCGTCGGCCGGCAGGAAGGGGTCGTAGGCCGAGACCCGCATCCCGAGGGCGAGGGCGCGCCGGGCGGTCTCGCGGGCGATGGCACCGAAGCCGACGAGGCCGAGGCGCTTGCCCGAGATCTCCCGGCCCATCAGGGCGTTGCGCGGCCAGGTCCCGGCCGCCACCGCGGCGCTGGCCCCGTAGGCGCCGCGCAGGAGCAGCATGGCGGTGCCGATGACGTACTCGGCCACCGCGACGTCGTTGGCGCCGGTGGCGGGATAGACGGCGACGCCGCGGGCCCGGCACGCGTCAAGGTCGATGTTGTCGAGGCCGACGCCGAGACGCCCGACCACCTTCAGGTCGGGGGCGGCGGCCAGCAGCGCCGCGTTCACCTGGGTGCGGTTGCGGACCACGAGGGCGTCCGCATCGGCCAGGGCCGCCCGCAGATCCTCGGGCCGGTCCACCAGGGCCGGGTCGTAGTGCGTGGCGAACCCGCCGAGCTCGGCCGCGATGGCGGCCTCGTCCATGAACTCGGCGATCACGACCTTCGGCACGCGGCCGGTCCGGGTCGGGGATGGGGTCAGGTCTGGGGGCGTCATGTCTGGGGGCGTCATGGCACTGGGCCTCCGGTTTGCGGGGACGCGGCGCGTCAGGTGGCGGGGAGCGCGGCGGCCATCGCCCGGTGGCGGGCCGGGCTCGGGGCGCTGGGGGCGGGCGCCTCCTCCAACGCCTCGTCCGGCTCGTCGAGGCTGTCGAGGTCGGGCTGGATGCGCCCGTCGAGGACCGCGCGGGCATGGGCGAGGTCGATCTTGCCCTCCCAGCGGGCGATCACCAGGGTCGCCACCATGTTGCCGATGGCGTTGGTGATGCAGCGCAGCTCGTTGAGGATGCGGTCGACGCCGATGATCAGCGCGATGCCGGCGACGGGCAGGAGCTGGGACGCCTGCAGGGTGGCGGCGAGCACGAACAGGATGGCCCCGGCGACGCCCGCGACCCCCTTCGAGGTCACCAGCGCGATGGCGAGGATCCCGAGTTCCTGCTCCCAGGTGAGCGGGATGTTGAGCGCCTGGGCGATGAAGCCGATCGCCATGGTGAGATAGATGCACGAGCCGTCCATGTTGAAGGACAGGCCGGCCGGCATCACCAGGCCGGTGACGCCCTTCTCGACGGAGAGACCGCCGAGCTTGGCCATCAGGCGCGGCAGGACCGATTCCGTGCTGGTCGTGCCGAGCAGGATGAACATCTCCTCGCGGACGTAGAGGAACAGCTTCCACAGGCTCAAGCCCACGTAGAACCGCATCACGCCGCCGAGGAACAGCACGATGAACACGAAGAAGGTCAGGTAGAGGGACAGGATCAGCATGCCGTACTGGGCCAGGATGCCGAGGCCGAACTTGCCGATGGTGAAGGCCATGGCCCCGAACGCCCCGATGGGGGCGAAGCGCATGATGATACCCACGACCTTCATCAGGATGTCGCCGAAGGCGTGGATGACCTTGAGCGGGAACTGCCCCTTCGGCCCCATGGCGGCGAGGCCCATCCCCACCAGCACGGAGAAGAACATCACCTGCAGCAGGTCGCCCTTGGCGAAGGCGTCCACGGCGCTGTGCGGGATGATGTTGGCGATGATCTCCATCACGCTCTGGGCGTGGGCCTTGCCGGCGATCGTGGCGACGCTCTTGGCGTCCAGGCTCTCCACCGTGGCGTTGATGCCGTCGCCCGGCCGCAGCAGGTTGACGAAGAGGAGGCCGGCGCCGAGGGCCACGGTGGTCGAGACCTCGAAATACACGAGGGTCTTCAGGCCCATCCGGCCGACGCTCTTCATGTCGCCCACATGGGCGATGCCGACCACCACCGTGCAGAAGATCACCGGCCCGACGACCATCTTGATCAGGTTGATGAACATGTCGCCGAGGATCTTCAGGCCGACGGCGAAGCCGGGGGCCAGCACGCCCACGACGATGCCGAGGGCGATGCCGATCAGGACCTGACCGTAGATCGATCGCAAGAAACGTATGGGCGCGGATCGTATCGGCGCTGATTGCATTGGCGTTCCTCCCACGCGCGCTTCGAACGGGATGCGCCGCTCTGCGGTCTTCATCCCTTCGCGAAAATTCCGCCTTCGCGAAAAATTCCGCTTTCGCAGAAACCCCGATGGCGTCGGGGCGGGGCGCCGCGTTCCAGGCCGGAACGCGGCGGGAGAGGCCGCCGGTCAGGCGCTCCGGTACAGCTTCGTCATCACGAACTCGCGGTGGCCGAGGGATTCGGCGGCCGTGAGCCGTCCGTTCGCGGTCCGCACCACCATGTCGATCAGGGCGTCGCCGGCCTGCGGGATGGTCATCTCCCGGGTGAGCACGCCCGAGACGTCGACGTCGATGTGCTCGCCCATGGTGCGCACCGTGCGCGGGTTGCCGGTGATCTTGATCACCGGGACGATCGGGTTGCCGATGACGTTGCCCTGGCCGGTGGGGAAGGTGTGGACCACGTAGCCCGCCGCCGCCATCAGGGTCACGCACTCGGCCGCCGCCGAGGAGGTGTCCATGTAGTAGAGGCCCGGCCCCCTGGCGGGGGACTCGGCCGGCTGCAGCGCGTCGATGTAGCGGCAGTCGTGGCCGATCTTCTCGAGGTTGCCGAGCGCCTTCTCCTCGATGGTGCTCAGGCCGCCGAGGATGTTGCCCTTGGTCGGCTGGGAATCCGAGAGATCGTCGGTCTTGTGGGCCTCGATGACGTCGTCCTGGTAGGACTTCCACATGGCGAACCACTTGTCGCCGATCTCCGGCGTGGCGGCGCGCTCGCGGCAGAGGTGCTCGGCTCCGGTGATCTCCGAGGTCTCGCCGAACACGCCGTAGATCCCCTGCGGGATCAGCTTGTCGTAGAGGTTGCCCACGGTGGGGCAGGAGGACAGGCCGGTGGTGGTGTCGGACTCGCCGCACTTGGTCGAGATCCAGAGGTCCGAGATCGGGCATTCCTCGCGCGGCAGCTCGGTCGCCCACTGCACGAAGCGCTTGGCCTGGTAGCTCGCCTTGGCGATGGTGGCGATGTCGCCGTGCCCCTCGATGCCGAAGCCGACCACGGGCTTGCCGGTCTTGGCGATGCCCTCGACGATCCGGTTGGTCCACTGGTCCTCGATGCCGATCACCACCACGGCGGCGACGTTCGGGTTGGAGCCGATGCCGATCAGGGTGCGGAAGTGGAGCTCGAGATCCTCGCCGAACTGCAGGCGGCCGTAGGCGTGGGGCAGGGCCATCGTGCCCTTGACGGTGTTGGCGACCGCCTCGCAGGAGGCGTTCGAGAGATCGTCCAGGGGCAGGAGGACGACGTGGTTGCGCACGCCGACGCGGCCGTTCTCGCGGCGCCAGCCCATGAAGGTGGCGGCCTTGACGTCCGCCGAGGGGCGGGCGGCGCCGAGGGCGCCGGTGGCGAACTGGTCGGGGGCTCCGCCGACGAAGGGGGAGGTGGTCTCGGGGGCGTTCATGATCGTCTCTCCGGGCATCGCGACCTCACCAGCGCTTCGTCTTGAGGTTCTGGACATGGACGTGTTCGCCCTTGGCGACGTCCTTGATGATCTTGCCGATGTCCTGGCCGTACTTGATGGCCGTGTCGCCGGCCTTCAGGTCGGTAAGCGCCACCTTGTGGCCGATCGGGATGTCGTGGCGGACATGCACCGCGAAGGTCGAATCGTTTTCGGTGATGACGCCGAACGCATCGGTGTCGGCACCGAGGCCCTCGATGACCGCGACGGCGACGTTGTCCAGCGGGCTGTGGGCGAGAAGGTGCGGCTTCGTCCGCCCTTCGCCCGATCCGGCGTGGCTGTTCATTCCGAGATCCTCCTTGGTGAAGCCGTCGGCTCTTTGCGGCGACTGAGTCTTGTATAAGACATGAGATTTTCCGGCGTCAATCCGGAAGGCGCCCCTGACGTGCCAGCGGATGCATCCGGAGCGATCCCGCCCGGGGAAACGCGCCGCCGGCCCTCCGCTTCCCCCGAGCGGCCCGCCGCCCGAACGGGCACCGGCTTGATCCCCGCGGAATCTTATATAAGACATAAATATTCACGTTCCGCGCTCCGGCCGGTCCGCCTCCCGACGATCCCCGCAGACCGAGACTCCGCGTGAGCGAGACCCTCCAGATCGTCCTGTGCCTCGCCTGCGCCGGCCTCATCTCCGGCCTGACGGGCTTCGCCTTCGCCCTGGTGGCCTCCGGCACCCTGCTGTCGATCCGGGCGCCGGTCGAGGCGACCGCCCTGGTGCTGACCTGCAGCATCCTCTCGCAGGCCCTGTCGGTGATGCGGCTGCGGACCCTGCCGCCGCGGGCGACGGCCCTGGCGATGATCGGCCCCGGACTCCTCGGGGCGCCGATCGGCATCTACCTCCTCAACGATCTCAATCCCGCCCTGATCAAGGTGCTGATCGGGGTCTTCCTGATCCTCTACAGCGCCGGGGTGGCGCTGCTGCGCAGCGACTTCCGGGTGCCGTTCGGCAATGCCTGGAGCGACGGCGCTGTGGGCTTCCTCGGCGGTATCCTCGGTGGCATCGCCGGGCTGTCGGGCGCGCTTCCCACCGCCTGGAGCCTGGTGCGTGGCTGGGAACCGCGCATGCAGCGGGCGGTCTACCAGAGCTTCACCCTGGTCCTGCAGGTCTGGTCCCTGGCGATCCTGGCCGTGCTCAACCCGTTCCCGCCCGAGTTGCTGGGCGACCTCGCCCTCGGCCTCCCCATCGTCCTCGTCAGCGTGCTGGCCGGGCTGTCGCTGTTCGCGCAGATCGACCAGCGCCGGTTCCGCGCCCTCGTCCTGGCGCTGCTCGCGGCCATCGGCATCACCACCACCGCCCTGGCGCTCCCAGGCCTGCTGCCCTGAGGCGCCGCCGGGCCTGGCCCCGGAGAGGGGGGAGAAGACCGAACACCAGGTTGTCGGGACGCTTGATTTCGCGCGGCGTTTCTTCAGCTCGTCGCGAGGCGTTTCTTCCTGAAGCGTTCGCGATCCCCGGGCGGTCGCCGCGAAACGATCCAGCCTCCGCCGGATGCACGGTCCGCACGCCAGGGCTTCGGCGACGGTCCATCCGCCCAAGGCTGCGCGCATCACGCAAAATTGTTGACGCCATGCGCGTTATGCGCAGAATGATGCGATTCGATACGATCGGCTCCTGATCCAGATCGATGCACCATCTTCAAAAGCGAAAAAATTGCGCGAAACGCGCACGGAGGAAACGCGCATGCAGATTCCGATCAAGCGGGCCATCGAGGCGGTGCCCGGCGGCATGATGGTGGTGCCGCTCCTGGCCGGCGCCCTGATCGCCACCTTCTTTCCCGGCACCCCGAAGCTGTTCGGCTCGTTCACCGGCGCGCTCTTCTCCGGCGCCCTGACGATCCTGGCGGTCTTCTACGTCTGCATGGGTGCCAGCATCGACTTCCGCGCGACGCCCTACATCATGAAGAAGGGCGGCACCCTGCTGATCGTGAAGGTCGGCATCGCCATCCTGCTCGGGCTGATCTTCGGTCAGGTCCTCGGCGAGGCGCCCGTGGCGGCCGGCATGTTCGCGGGCCTCTCCACCCTGGCGGTGGTCGCCGCCATGAACGACACCAACGGGGGCCTCTACATGGCGCTGATGGGCCAGTACGGCCGCCCTCGCGACGTCGGGGCCTACACCGTGATGTCCCTGGAGAGCGGGCCGTTCCTCACCATGGTGACCCTCGGGGTCGCCGGACTCTCGGCCTTTCCCTGGCAGACCCTGGTGGGCGCGATCCTGCCGCTCCTCGTCGGCATGATCATCGGCAACCTCGACCGGGAGATGCGCGCCTTCCTCAGCCGGGCGATTCCCGTGATGATCCCGTTCTTCGCCTTCGCCCTCGGGGCCGGCCTCGACCTGAGCAAGGTCTGGCAGGCGGGCCTGCTCGGTCTCGCCATGGGCGTCGCCGTGGTGATCGTCACCGGCATCCCGCTGTTCTTCGCCGACCGGCTCACGGGCGGGACCGGCGTCGCCGGGATCGCGGCGGCCTCGACGGCGGGCAACGCCGCCGCCGTGCCGGCGATCGTCGCCTCGGCCAACCCGGCCTATGCCGACGCCGCCGGGCCGGCGACGATCCTGGTGGCGGCCTGCGTCGTGGTCACGGCGATCCTCGTGCCGATCGCCACCGCCTGGGCCTCCCGGCGCTTCGGCGGCGCGGCCGACGTCGAGACCGAAAGCGAGGCCGGGAGCCCGGAGGTCGCGGCGCCCGCGCCGCCCGTCGCCGGCCGCTGACATGACCGCCGCCGATTCAGCCCACCGCTGGCTCATCCTGGCCGACGACCTGACGGGGGCGGCCGATTGCGCCATCGCCTTCGGGCGACACGGCCTCGACGCGGCGGTGACCTGGGGGGACGCCGCGGGCGTCGCCGACCGGGACCTCGCGGTGCTGGCCTACGATGCCGACAGCCGCGGCCTGTCCGGGGAAGCGGCGGCGGCGCGGCACGCCGACCTGCTGGGACGCTGGCTCGAACCGGACCGGGTCCTGTTCAAGAAGATCGATTCGACCCTCCGGGGCCAGCCCGCCGCCGAGACCGCCGCCACCATGGCGGTCCTGGCAGCCCGGACCGGCTCCGCCTTCGGGATCTGCGCCCCGGCCTTCCCGGCCACCGGCCGGACCACCCTGGAGGGCCGGGTCCGGGTGGACGGCCGCCCCCTCGAGGCGGCGGAGGTCTGGCGCCGCGACCACACCTACGCGAGTGCCGACCTCGGGGCCGTCCTCGCCAGCGCCGGGATCCGCAGCGAGACGGTGCCGCTGGCGGCCGTCCGCGGACCCGGCCTCGCCGCCGACCTCGCCCGGATCGCCGCCGCAGGGCCGGCCGTCGCGGTCTGCGATGCCGAGACCGAGGCCGACCTCGGCCGGATCGCGGCGGCGGGCTTGTCCGTGGCGCCGGCCCCGTTCTTCATCGGCAGCGCGGGCCTCGCACATGCGCTCGCCGGCCTCCCGACGGCGCCGGCGATCCCGCCCCGGTCGCACCCGCCGAGCCGCTTCGGCAGCCTGATCGTGGTCGGCTCGCTGGCGGCCGCCAGCCGCGCGGCCGCCCGCAGGCTTGCCGGATGCGACGGCGTCACCCACCTGCCGGTGGACCCCGAGACGCTGCTCGACGACGGCCCGAACCGGGCCGCCTTCGCCGGCCGCGTCGCCGCCATCCTCGAGGCCGGCGGCGACGCCCTGGTGGAGATCACCACCGCGGGCGAGCCCGACATGGCCCTCGGCCCGCGCCTGGCCCGGAGCCTCGCCGAGGCCCTCGACCCGGTGGCGGGCCGGATCGGGGCCGTGGCGGCCACCGGGGGCGAGACCGCCGCGGCGCTGCTGGCGCGCCTCGGCGTCGACGGCATCCGCCTCGTCGACGAGATCGAGCCGGGGGTCTCCCTCGGCCTGACCCTGGGACGGCTCACCGTGCCGGTCGCCACCAAGGCCGGCGCCTTCGGCGACGCCGACTCCCTCATCCGCATTCGCGCGCGCCTGCGCGTCGCCCGAACCGAAGGACGCTTCTCATGACCGGCCCCAGCTCCACCCGCCCGACCCTGGCGATCACCATGGGCGATCCCGCCGGCATCGGGCCGGAGATCATCATGAAGGCCCTGGCCCATGCCGACGTCCAGGCGACGTGCCGGCCCCTGGTCATCGGCGACGCCGAGCGCCTGCGGCAGGCCGGGCGGATCGTCGGTTCCGGCCTGACGGTCGATTCCCTGTCCGCGGCCGGGGAGGCGGACTTCGACGGCGGCGCGGTGCAGTGCCTCGACCTCAAGGTCGTGCCGGCCGACCTGCCGTTCGGGCAAGTCTCGCCGGTCGCCGGGGAGGCGGCCTATCGCTACATCGAGAAGGCCGTGGCGGTGGTGCAGGCCGGGCAGGCCCAGGGCATCTGCACGGCCCCCCTGTCGAAGGAGGCGCTCCACGCCGCCGGTCACAAGTTCCCCGGCCACACCGAGCTTCTCGCCCATCTCACGGGCACACCGGAGGTCTCGATGATGCTGGTCTCGCCCAAGCTGCGGGTGATCCACGTCACAACCCATATCGGCCTCATCGACGCCATCGCGAAGATCGAGCCCGGCCTCGTCGAGCGCGTCATCGCCCGCGGCCACGCCGTCCTGGTGAAGGCGGGCATCGCCGATCCGAAGATCGGCGTCTGCGCCATCAATCCCCATGCGGGCGAGAACGGCCTGTTCGGGCGCGGCGAGGAGGCGGAGAAGATCACCCCGGCCATCGCGGCCTGCCAAGCGAAGGGCTGGGACGTGCGCGGGCCGCTGCCCGCCGACACGCTGTTCTTCCTGGCCGGGCGCGGCGACTACGACATGGTGGTGGCCATGTACCACGATCAGGGACACGGCCCGATCAAGGTCCTGGGGCTCGAGGCGGGGGTGAACATCACCGTGGGCCTGCCGGTGATTCGCACCTCCGTCGACCACGGCACGGCCTTCGACATCGCCGGCAAGGGGATCGCGGACGAGCGCAGCCTGATCGAGGCCCTGCGCCAGGCGGTCGACCTGGCGCCGAAATCGATCGCCGCCTGACACCGCGTCCCGCCCGCGCCGCGGCCGCCGACCCGGGTGAAACGCCCTGGCCAGCGGCCGCGACCTCGGCCATGACGAGGGACCGAAGCCGGGAGAGCCACGAACCCATGTCGATGCGCAGCCAGGAGCGTCGGGCGTTGCTGCTGGAGGCGCTGAGCGTCGGCGAGATCGACGTCGACGATGTCGCGGCCCGCCTGAAGGTCTCCGCCTCGACGGTCCGGCGCGACCTCCAGCACCTCTCCGCCACCCGGGCGGTACGTCGGACCTATGGCGGGGCGATCCTGACGCGCCACCCGCCCGAGACCACCCTGACCGAGCGGCTCGCGGTGAACGGCGCCGAGAAGCGGGCGATCGCCCGCGCCGCCCTCGACCTCGTGGCGGACGGGGACACGCTGATCCTCGATGCCGGCTCGACGGTGGCGGCCTTCGGCCAGCTCCTCGCCAAGCGGCGGCTGCGGATCATCACCAACAACCTCGCGCTGCTGCCCTTCCTGGCCGAGGCCCCGGAGCTCGACCTCGTCGTGCTCGGGGGGGCCCTGCGGGCCACCAGCATGAGCACCGTCGGCCCCCTCGCCATCGAGGCCCTGCGCCTGATGACGGCGGACCGGGCGATCGTCAGCGCCGACGGCGTCGTGGCCGGGCGCGGCCTGTGCGAGGCGAGCCTCGATCAGGTCGCCCTCAAGTCCCTGATGATGCGCCAGGCGCGCGAGGTGATCGTGCTGGCCAATGCGGGCAAGCTCGGCCGCGCCGAGCAGACCGCCTGGGCCCCCCTTCCGCGCGACTGGACCCTGGTGACGGATTCGGCCGAGCCACGCGAGCAGCTGCGGCGCCTGGCCGAGGCCGGCGCCCGGATCCACGTGGCGACCGACCGGGACGCTTGAGGCGCGCACCGGCTACCGCCGGACCATCCGCCCGGGCTAGGATCGCCCGCTCCTGAGCCGGAGGCCGGACCCGTGCGGCGACGCCTGATGAAGTTCCTCCACACGATGGGCTCGACCGGCCTGCTGGGCGCGATGGCGGCCCTCGTCGTCATGCTCGGCGTGGCGCCGCCGCCGAGCGCCCTCGACGGCTACGCCGCGGCGCGGGCCGCCATGGGGGCGGTTGCCACCTGGATCGTCCTGCCGAGCCTGGCGCTGACCCTAGTCTCCGGCCTGCTGGCCATGACCCTGAACCGCGGCTTCCTCAACGCGGGCTGGGCCTGGCTGAAGCTCGCCACCGGCGTGCTGATGTTCGAGGGCGTGCTCGTCTACGTGCAGGGACCGATGCGCCAGGAGGCGGAGCAGAGCGCCCTGGCGCTGGCGGGACGGGTCGATCCCGCCACCCTGGCGGCCACCCTCGGGCCGGAGCGCAACACGCTCTGGGTGTTGCTGGCGGTGGCCACCGCGAACGTCGTCCTCGGCATCTGGCGGCCGCGTCTCCTGCGCCTGCCCCGCTAGGGGATCGCGGCCGGGCCACGACCCGATCCTGGCGCCCCGCTGGCAAGCGCGTCGGACCGCGCGGCTTCCAAGTGCTCCTCCGAGTTTCGCGCCAAGTGCCCGCCGAGTGTCCCGCCGAATGTCCCGCGAAGGCTTTCCCGGAGCCTGTCCTGGTAAAAGCCGCGGTCACGCCAGTCACAGGACAGCATTGCGATCCGGCACCAGCGATCATCGGCCGGCGAGCCGCGTTGTGATCCGACATCGACCAGGTCAGGACTGGGTCCAAGCCCGTAAACGCGCCCGGCAATGGGTTTAATCCCGAAAAATCGCGACCCGTTGTAGAATTATTCTGCTTGCACGGGTTCGTGGCATACCAAATAATGCAAGTGCGCTGCCCGGCAAGTGAACCACAGGATTCGCCTCAGGCGTGCGGGCCGCATTCCAGCATTCCGACCGGGATATTCAGCACTGACTGCCCGGCCTTAAGCAAAACGAGGAACTCAGCTCATGGCGATGACGGCTGCCGCGCCCCCTATGACGAAACCTTCCGTCAATCGATGGTTGCAACTGATCCTCGGCGTGGCCTGCATGGTCGCGGCCGCGAATATACAATATGCCTGGACACTCTTCGTTCCGGAGATCCAGAAGACCTTCGGCTGGGATCGCGCGGCGATCCAGGTCGCCTTCACGATCTTCGTCGTGGTCCAGACCTGGCTGACCCCGATCGAGGGCTACTTCATCGACAAGTACGGCCCGAGCCGCGTGGTGCTGTTCGGCGGCCTGATGACCGGCCTCGCCTGGGTGATCAACTCCTACGCCACCTCGCTTACCGGCTTCTATGCCGGATCGGTGGCGGGCGGCATCGGCGTCGGCTGCGTCTACGCCACCTGCATCAACAACGCCCTCAAGTGGTTCCCGGACAAGCGCGGCCTCGCGGTCGGCCTCACGGCGGGCGGCTACGGCGCGGGCTCGGCCCTGACGATCATCCCGATCGCCAACATGATCTCGCAGGGCAGCTACGCCCAGGCGTTCTTCATCTTCGGGCTGATCCAGGGCGGCATCATCATGCTGGCGGCCCTCGGCCTGCGCGCGCCGGCCAAGGACGAGGTCATCTTCTCCACCAAGGTGCTGCAGACCCGGCGCGACTACACCCTGCGGGAGGCCCTGCGCACGCCGGTCTTCTGGGTGATGCTGCTGATGTTCACCTGCACGGTGACGGGCGGCCTGATGGCGGTGGCCCAGCTCGGCGTCATCGCGCAGGACCTCGGCGTGAAGGAATTCCAGGTCAACCTGTACTTCTTCGCCATGGCCGCGCTGCCCTTCGCGCTGATGCTCGACCGGATCATGAACGGCATCTCGCGCCCGCTCTTCGGCTACGTCTCCGACCGCATCGGCCGCGAGAAGACGATGTTCATCGCCTTCACCATGGAAGGCCTCGGCATCGTCGCGCTGGGCTATTTCGGCACCAACCCGTGGGCCTTCGTCATCCTCTCGGGCATCGTGTTCTTGGCCTGGGGCGAGGTCTACTCGCTGTTCAGCGCCACCGCCGCCGATACCTTCGGCTCCAAGCACATCGGCAAGATCTACGGCGTGCTCTACTGCGCCAAGGGCTTCGCCGCTTTGTTCGTGCCGGTGGGCAACCTGCTGATGCAGGCGACCGGGACCTGGGCGACGGTGCTCTACACCGTGGCGGTGATGGACCTCATCGCGGCCTTCCTCGCCATCGCCGTGCTGCGGCCGATGCTGAAGCGTCACCACGCCGCGCAGGGCGTCGCCCAGCCGGCCGGGGTTCTGGCCCACGCCTGACCCGGCCCGCACCCCGGCCCTCGGGCCGGGGCCACTCTCGCGAGCCGGGCCCAGAGCCCGGCTCGAAGCCATCCGCGCTCCCTGCGATCCCCGGCGGTATCAATCAGCCTTCCAACCGGCCAAGGCTTCGAAGAAGGTGACGAGATGGTCCTCTCCGTCCTCCTCGCACTGGTGAGCATCCCCTTCGCGTTCGTCGTGCTGCAGACCGCCGACTTCAATCGCGACGTCTTCACCGTGCTGTACGTGTCCTCTCTCGGCCTGGTCCTCTCGGCCATCCTGCTAGTCGGCGGCTATTACCTGCTGCCCCTGCCGCCGATCGTCCCCGAGCCGGTGCATCGCTAGCCGCGGCTTCGGCGTCGCAGGATCGACGGGCAGCGCCTGTCCGTCATCCCGGCCGGCGAGCCCGGCCCCAGCCGCATGACCGCCTTGCGGCCCGTGGCATACCAAGGCCCGTTGTGCAGTGCGATAACGTTCCGTCGCACCGCACCCGGGATCCCACGATGCTCTCCCTGTTCGTTCTCGGCCTGGCGGCCGTCGCCATCGGCCCGATGCTGGCCCTGCTGATCGACGAGGAGGCCACGGGATCGTCGGTCGCCGACACGGGCTCCGCCGGCATGTTCGTGACGCTCAACGACAACGCCCTGCAGACGACCCGTCGCGCCGCCTGATCGCGGCGCGTCCACCCGACGTTTCGACCCGCCCGGCGTCCGACGCGGCGGGTGTTTTCATGCCGCGCCGTGAGCGGACGGCGTCAGGGGGTTCTGGGGGGCTTGGCCGCGGCGGCGCGGGCCGGCCGGACCGGCTTGGCGGCCGCCGCCGGATCCTCGATCGCGAGGGCGCCGCTCGCGTCGTCGAGCACCGGGATCAGGTCGAGGCTGAGGGCCGAGCGCGCGCCGCTCCCGTCCCCGCGCCCCGAGGTCGGTGCCGGGGCGGCGGGGCCCGAGCCGCGCGCGTCGCGGCTCGGAACGGGCTCGGCCCCGGCTCCCGCCGCCGCGACCGGCCCCCTGGCAGGCGCACGGGGGGGCACCGGGGGCTCGGCCGCGGCCCGCGCGACCGGCTCGGCGGCCCAGACCCGGGCGACGGCGGGCGCTTCGTCCATGACCGGGGAGGGAGCCTTCACCGTGAAAACCAGCAGGATGGGCAGGCCGAGGCCGGCCACCAGGGCGAGGCCCGCGATCGCCCCCGAGCGCATGCCGCGCAGGATCGGATGCGGCGCGGCCTCGGACACCGAGCGCAGCGGTCCGATCCGGTGCCGGGGCGTGCGGCGCCACCGCCGGTGAGGGGCAGGGCGGCGGGACAGGCCTACGGAAGAGTCCACGCCCATGACACAGCGTTGCGAGACCGGGACATTCCGGCAATCCAAAAATGTTCGCCTACCGATACCGACAAATCAACATCTTTTATCAGTGAAGCGTCGGCCGGGACCGACGAAACTTTGCCATCGTGCAGATCAGGCCCCTGCCGCCGCCTGGTCGACCAGCCAGACCAGGCGGCCAACACTGCGCAGATGGCGGGCGGGCAGGTCCTCGCCGCGCGCGAGTCGGCGTAAGGGTTCCTGCTTCCCGGCGCCCGTCACGAGGACCAGGGTCTCGCGGGCCGAGGCGAGGGCCGGAAAGGTGAGGGTGATGCGCGGCACGAAGGGGGCGAGCCCCGCCTCCGGCACCGGCGCCGTCCAGGCGTGCCGCTCCGCCAGGGCTGGCTTGCCGGGGAACAGGGAGGCCGTGTGCCCGTCCTCGCCGAGGCCCAGGAGGACGAGGTCGAACAGGGGCCGGGCGGGATCGAGGACGGCAGCGCCGTAGAACGCCCGCAGGGTCTCGGCATAGGCGCGCGCGCCCTCCTCCGGGGTTCCGCCCGTGTCCATCCCGTGCAGGTGGCCCTCCGGGATCGGCGCATCGCCGAAGGCCTCGCGGGCCATGCGGACATTGCTCGCCGCATCCGTCCACGGCACCATCCGGTCGTCGCCGAAGAACCAGTGCAGGCGCTCCCAGGGCAGCCGCGCCCGGTAATCCGGGCCGCTCAGCCGGGCGTAGAGGCGCTTGGGCGTCGCGCCGCCGGAGAGGCAGACCGCGATGGCCGGCCGCGGCGCCGAATCGCAGAGGGCCACGAGGCGTTCGGCGGCGGCCCCCGCCACCGCGTCGGCATCGGGCAGGATCTCAGCGGCCTCGGGCAGGGGGATCATCGGCGCGGGACCTCGGTGGGGGCGGGACGCGACCGGGGACGGGCCGCCGGACGCGGGGGCGACCGCCGCGGGGTTATTTCGGTTCCTGGTGGCCGCCGAAGCCCTTGCGCATGGCCGAGAGCAGCTTGTCGGCGTAGCTCGCCTCCTCGCGGGAGCGGAAGCGCGCGTAGAGGGCGGCCGAGAGCACGTTGGCCGGCACGGATTCCTCGATGGCGGCGTTCAGGGTCCAGCGTCCCTCGCCGGAATCGGCGACGAAGCCGGAGAAGTCCTCCAGGTGCTCGTCCTGGGCCAGGGCCCCGGCGGTGAGGTCGAGGAGCCAGGACGAGACCACGCTGCCGCGGCGCCAGACCTCGGCGATGTCGCCGATGTTCAGCTGGAAGCGCTGGGCCTCGGGCAGGTCCTCGGAATCGGCGTGCCGGAGGATGTCGAAGCCCTCGGCATAGGCCTGCATCAGGCCGTACTCGATGCCGTTATGGACCATCTTGACGAAGTGGCCGGCCCCGCTCGGGCCGGCATGGATGTAGCCGGCCTCCGCCCGCGGGTCGCGGCCCTCCCGGCCCGGGGTCTTCGGGATGGTGCCGAGGCCGGGCGCCAGGGTCCGGAAGATCGGGTCGAGGCGCTCCAGGGCGGCGCTGTCGCCGCCGATCATCATGCAGTAGCCGCGCTCCAGGCCCCAGACGCCCCCGGAGGTGCCGACGTCGACGTAGTGGATGCCGGCGCCCTTCAGCGCGGCGGCGCGGCGGATGTCGTCCTTGTAGAAGGAGTTGCCGCCGTCGATGATGACGTCGTCCCGGGCCATCAGGCCCCCGAGGGTCGTCACCGTGGCCTCGGTGATGGCGCCCGCCGGGAGCATCACCCAGGCGGCGCGGGGCGCGCTCAGCTTGGCAACGAAGTCCTTCAGGCTGTCGGCCCCCGTGGCGCCCTCCGCCACCAGGGCGGCGACCGCCTCCGGGTTCTGGTCGAAGACCACCGCCTGGTGCCCGTCCCGCAGGAGCCGGCGGACGATGTTGCCGCCCATCCGGCCGAGGCCGATCATGCCGAGTTGCATCCGTGTCTCCCGTGCCCGCGAAGAGCCGCCGGACTCGCGTCCGGCCGTCGCACGCTCCCTCGCGCGAAGGGCTATCGCATTTGGCCTGCCAGGGCGAGGCGGCGGTCCGGCCGCCGCCCCTGCGTCCGGCGCGCGGGTCACCCCCTTGCCGGACGCCGTCGCCGCCCTCAGGCGGAGGTCGGCCCGACGCCGGGCTCGGCCAGGACCGGGCTGGTGCCGATCTCGGCCGCCTGCGCCTCGACCACGGCGGCGGCCGTGACGTTGACGATGCCGCGGGCGGTCACCGAGGGCGACAGGATGTGGGCGGGCTTGGCCGGGCCGATGAGCAGGGGCCCGACGGGCAGGGCGTCGGCCAGCACCTTGGCGAACTGGAAGGCGATGTTGGCCGCATCCAGGTTCGGCAGGATCAGCACGTTGGCCGCCCCCTTCAGGCGCGAGGCCGGCATCACCCGGTCGCGGATCAGCTCCGACAGGGCGGAATCGGCCTGCATCTCGCCGTCGACCTCGAGGTCGGACCGGCGCTCGCGGATCAGGCCCAGGGCGGTGCGCATCTTCACCGCCGAGCGCGAATCCGACTGGCCGAAATCCGAGTGGCTGAGGAGCGCGATCTTCGGGGTCAGGCCGAAGCGGCTGACGTGCTCGGCGCAGGCCACGGCCACGTCCGCGATCTCCTCCGCGCTGGGATCCGGCCGCACGTGGGTGTCGGCGAGGAAGTAGGCGCCCTCCTTGGTGACGATCAGGCTCATGGCGGCGAAGTCGAGCACGCCCGGCGCGAGGCCGATCACGTCGCGGATCACCCGCAGGCGGGTCTCGAAGCGGCCCTCGAGGCCGCAGATCAGCGCGTCCGCCTCGCCGCGGCGCACCGCGATGGCGCCGATCACCGTGTTGTTGGTGCGCACCAGGGTGCGGGCGGCGTCCGGCGTGATGCCGCGCCGCCCGGCGGCCTCCAGGTAGGTGGCGACGTAGTCGCGGTAGCGCGGATCGTCCTCGGGATCGATGAGGTCGAAGTCGACGCCCTGCTTGAGGGAAAGGCCGAAGCGCTTGATCCGGGTCTCGATCACCCGGGGCCGGCCGACGAGGATCGGCCGCGCGACCTTGTCCTCGCAGATCGCCTGGGCGGCGCGCAGCACGCGCTCGTCCTCGCCCTCGGTGTAGATGACCCGCTTGGGGTTCTCCTTCGCCTTGGAGAAGATCGGCTTCATGATGAAGCCCGAGCGGTGGACGAAGCGGTCGAGGCTGTCGGTATAGGCCTGGACGTTCTCCAGGGGCCGCCCGGCGACGCCCGAATCCATCGCGGCCTGGGCCACGGCGGGGGCGATGCGCAGGATCAGGCGCGGGTCGAACGGGCTCGGGATCAGCGAGCGCGGGCCGAAGGGCCGGGCCTCGCCGCCATAGGCGCGGGCGACCACGTCGGAGGGCGTCTCGCGGGCCAAAGCCGCGATCGCCTTCACGGCGGCCTGCTTCATCTCCTCGTTGATCGAGGTGGCGCCGACGTCGAGGGCGCCCCGGAAGATGTAGGGGAAGCACAGGACGTTGTTGACCTGGTTCGGGAAGTCCGAGCGCCCGGTGCAGATCATCGCGTCCGGGCGCTTCTCCTGCGCGAGGTCCGGCATGATCTCGGGGTAGGGGTTGGCCAGCGCCATGATCAGCGGCTTGTCGGCCATCTTCTCCAGGTATTCGGGCTTCAGCACGCCGCCGGCCGAGAGGCCGATGAAGACGTCGGCGCCGGGGATCACCTCGGCGAGGGTCCGGGCCTGCGTCTCCTGGGCGTAGACGTCCTTCCAGCGGTCCATCAGCTCGGGCCGGCCCTTGTAGACCACGCCCTTGATGTCGGTGACGGTGATGTTCTCGACCCGGGCGCCCAGCGACACCAGGAGGTTGAGGCAGGCCAGAGCGGCCGCACCGGCGCCCGAGGTGACGATGCGGACGTCGCCGAGCTGCTTGCCGGCGAGTTCCAGGCCGTTGAGGACGGCGGCCGCCACGATGATCGCGGTGCCGTGCTGGTCGTCGTGGAAGACCGGGATGTTCATCCGGGCCCGGCACTGCTCCTCGACCTCGAAGCACTCCGGCGCCTTGATGTCCTCGAGGTTGATGCCGCCGAAGGTCGGCTCCAGGGCGCAGACCACGTCGACGAGCTTGCCGACGTCGTTCTGGGCCACCTCGATGTCGAACACGTCGATGCCGGCGAACTTCTTGAACAGGACGGCCTTGCCCTCCATCACCGGCTTGGAGGCGAGCGGCCCGATATCGCCGAGGCCGAGCACGGCCGTACCGTTGGTGAGCACCGCGACGAGGTTCTGGCGGATGGTGAGGGTGGCGGCCTCCTGCGGATCCTCGTGGATCGCCATGCAGGCGGCGGCGACGCCGGGCGAGTAGGCGAGCGCCAGGTCGCGCTGGTTGCCGAGGGGCTTGGTCGCCTGGATCTCCAGTTTCCCGGGCCGTGGCAGTCGGTGATAGACGAGCGCTCCCGACTTGAGATCGTCGGACATATTGTCGCCCATGGTCGTCCTCCTGAGGATTGCGCGCTGCCCCGGCGTCGGAGCGCGTCTCCCATCATCGGCGGGATCTTCGCTGGGGGCTCCTGTTGCACCGGCTGCCGGATGGGCGCAACCCGCGCGCGGAGACCCGGATCGACCGTGCCCGCCCGCCCTCCGGGCCGGTTTTCCCTTCGGCACAAACTCCTACGGCGGGGCATTCCTGTCGCGTCCGGACCGGGGGCCGACGCTGACGATTGGCGCATTTTGTTCCATCGTGCCGGGGATTGCGTTCCTGGCCGCCCCCGCGGCGGGGGTGGCGGGCGGCCCGGCGTTGCGGCCCCGCGCCGAATCCCGTACCCGCATGCGCTCCTGCTCCGCATGACCTGAACCGATCCAAGGCCCGCGACGATGTCCGACACGCCCCCCGACCGCCTCGCTGTGAATCCCAACAGCCCGTACTACGACGAGAAGATCCTCGAGCGCGGCATCGGCATCCGCTTCAAGGGCGTCGAGAAGACCAATGTCGAGGAATACTGCGTCAGCGAGGGCTGGGTCCGCCTCTCGGCCGGCAAGACCCTGGACCGCGCCGGCAATCCGATGACGGTGAAGCTGAAGGGCCCCGTGGAGCCGTATTTTCGCGATGACGCGCCAGCCGAGGGCTGAGCCTCAGGCCGACGCGTCCTCCGGCGGGACCGGCGTCGGCCCCCGGTAGGGCTGGATCTCGGTGCCGCGGATGCTGTCCGCCTCCCGGCCGTGCAGGAGTGTCGCGAGCGCGGCCCGGTCGCCGGCCAGAAGCGGCGCGGACACGCGCCGGACCATCCGGCGGCGTTTCGCGCCCGTGCCGCATCCAGGTCGCCGCGAGCGATGCGGAAGATCAGGCGGGCTTCCGGCCCTTGCGGCACCTTGCGATCGGTGCCGTCGGTGTAGACCGCCCAGAATGCCGACGGAGCATCGATCGCTCGAAGCCGGGGAAGTGCACCCATTGCGATGACTGAGAGCGGGTTCTCGATCATCGCCGGGTCCGACCAGTCCCATGCCGCCACGCGGGACGATGCAGGTAGCCGGAACAGCCGATGCTTGTCAGCAGATCGGGACCGGGCAGGAAGCTCTGCAACATCGTCCTTTGCGGCGTACAGACGTCCTCGTGCGAACTGCGGTCGGGACGCGCAGGGCCACGTGGCGGCCCGGACGAAGCCCGAAATAGGGGGACCCGATCTGCTTCAGGTCGTCATACGGCGCTGCCAGGGCCCCGAAAACCTGCTTGATCTGCCTGGCGTTCGTCATCGGGTCGGCCTTCTTTCATTCCCGATGATGCGTCGCGTGCCCGGGAAATGGAGGGCCACCATCCGTGCGATTCGGGTCGCACGCAGCGCTGCGAAGCCGCTCTCGCCGGCCCGCGTCCGGGGCAGATCGGGATCGTACGCCCGGGAGAGGAGAGGCCCGACGCGGAGCCGTCCGCGTTCGACTCTCAGGGCCGCGAGGTCACAGGGGCGTGTCGCGCGTTCCGCGCTCTGACGACCTGACAGGGATACAGGCGTGGGAGGTGGGCGTGGGACGTGGGCGGAGCTCCGGAGAGATCGAGCGACCGGCCCATTTCTCTCACGGAACCCCAAATATCTATCAATAAAAGCCTGTTCTAGCTCTATATTCAGGCCTGGGATGGTCCGTTGGCACCCGTTTCGCGCTCCCGCTTCGCTCGCTCGCCGGCGAAATTCCGCACCGCCACGGCCACCGCCTCCGCCAGCGCCGTCTCGGAGGTCGGGTCGCGCAGGACGAGGCTGGTGATGGCGTCGGGGTGGTTCTTGCGCTGCTTTGCCGTGCGGGCGTGATTCGAGACCCGCAGGGCGAAGGCGCAGGCCTCGGGCTTGAGGTAGACGCTGTCGCCCCGGGTGTTGCGGGCCACCACCGCGAAGCCCTGCGCCGCGAGGCGTTCGACGGCGCGGGCCAGGGCCTCGGCGGGCCGGAGGACGACGGTCATGCGCGCGGAGTCCCGTCGGCCCGAAGCCACGCGGCCGCCCCCGTGCGGGGAGGGCCCGGGCGCGGCCGCCTCAGGCGCCCTTCTCGGGCAGGTTGAGGCGGATGTGGAGCTCGCGCAGCTGCTTCGGCGTGGCCTCGGCGGGGGCGCCCATCATCAGGTCCTCGGCGCGCTGGTTCATGGGGAACAGCACGACCTCGCGCAGGTTCTGCTCGCCGCAGAGCAGCATGACGATGCGGTCGATGCCCGGCGCGATGCCGCCGTGCGGCGGGGCGCCGAGCTTCAGGGCGTTGAGCATGCCGCCGAACTTCTCCTCCAGCACCTCGACGCCGTAGCCGGCGATGCCGAAGGCCTTCTCCATCACGTCGGGGCGATGGTTGCGGATCGCGCCCGAGGACAGCTCGGTGCCGTTGCAGACGATGTCGTACTGGAACGCCTTGATGTTCAGGATCGTCTCGGCATCCGCCGGGTCGAGGGCGAGGAACGCCTCGCGGTCGAAGTTCGGCATCGAGAACGGGTTGTGCGAGAAGTCGATCCGCTTCTCGTCCTCGTTCCACTCGTACATCGGGAAGTCGGTGATCCAGCAGAACGCGTATTGGTCCTTGTCGGACAGGCCGAGCTCGTCGCCGATGCGGATGCGGGCCTTGCCGGCGAGCGCCGCCGCCTTGGCCTCGGTCCCGGCGGAGAAGAACACCGCGTCGCCGGCCTTCGTGCCGGTCTTCTGCGCGATCAGGGCCTGGACCTCCGCCGGGATGAACTTGGCGATCGGACCCTTGCCGGTGAGCGTGCCGCCATCGTCCTCGAAGATGATGTAGCCGAGCCCCGGCGCGCCCTCGGCGCGGGCGAAGTCGTTGAGCTTGTCGAAGAACGAGCGGGACTGGGTCGCCGCCCCCGTGGCGGGGATGGCCCGGACCACGCCGCCGGACGCGATCACGCCCTTGAAGGCCTTGAAGGCGACGTCCTCGCGGGCGAACTCCGCCGTCACATCGGCGATGATCAGCGGGTTGCGCAGGTCCGGCTTGTCGACGCCGTACTTCAGCATCGCCTCGGCATAGGGGATGCGCGGGAAGGTGCCGGTGACGCGCTTGCCCTCGGCGAATTCCTCGAAGACCGAGCGCAGGACCGGCTCCACCGCCTGGAACACGTCCTCCTGCGTGACGAAGCTCATCTCGATGTCGAGCTGGTAGAACTCGCCCGGCGAGCGGTCGGCGCGGGCATCCTCGTCGCGGAAGCAGGGCGCGATCTGGAAGTAGCGGTCGAAGCCCGCGATCATCGTCAGCTGCTTGAACTGCTGCGGGGCCTGCGGCAGCGCGTAGAACTTGCCCGGGTGGACGCGGGACGGAACGAGGTAGTCGCGCGCGCCTTCCGGCGAGGAGGCGGTGAGGATCGGGGTCTGGAACTCGAAGAAGCCGCCGTCCCGCATGCGCCGGCGCAGGCTGTCGATGATCGCGCCGCGCTTCATGATGTTGGCGTGCAGCTTCTCGCGCCGCAGGTCGAGGAAGCGGTACTTGAGGCGCGTCTCCTCCGGGTAGTCGAGGTCGCCGAAGACCGGCATCGGCAGCTCGCCCGCCGGGCCGAGCACCTCGAGGTCATCGATGTAGACCTCCAGCGCGCCGGTGGGCAGGTCCGGGTTCTCGGTGCCGGCGGGGCGGGTGCGGACCCGGCCGTCGATGCGGATGACCCATTCCGAGCGCGCCGCGTTGGCGGCCTGGAAGGCCTTCGAATCCGAATCCACCACGCACTGGGTCAGGCCGTAATGGTCGCGCAGGTCGATGAACAGCACGCCGCCATGGTCGCGGATGCGGTGGCACCAGCCGGAGAGGCGGACGCTCTCGCCGACGTCGGACGGCCGGAGCGCCCCGCAGGTATGGGTCCGGTAACGGTGCATGACGGGCTGCTGCATAACGGGCTGACGGATCACGGGCTTTGGGGATTGAGCGGCGCACCATTCACGCGGGGGAGGTGAAGTCAAGGCGACGGGGGTGCGGGGGCGAGGCCGGACGCCCGCCCGAAGTCTGTCCGAGGTCCGCCGGAACGCGACGGAAATGGCCCCGAAACTCTTCCGGAATCGCCCGGCGATTCCCATATTAGTCTCATGAATTCCAACGCTTTTTTCGATATTCTGCGGCAGGCCGCGGCGGAGGCGTCCGAGCCGGCCCGCGCCCCCGCCCCCGCGGCGCGCGAGGGGCAGGAGGGCCGATGGCGCGTCCTGCCCCTCGAGGGCACCTTCGAGATCGTCTACGAGGATTCGCGCGGGGCCTGGAGCACCCGGCGGGTCGAGGCGCGCGAGCTGAAGCTCGGGCCGGGCCGGACGCTGCTGGGCGGCATCGACCGGGGACGTGGCGGCTACCGCGGCTTTCGCGCCGACCGCATCCGTCGGCTCACCGACCCGGCCAGCGCCACGCGGATCGAGGCCGGCATCCTCGACTGGCTCCTCGCCCGGGCCGAGGCGCAGCGCCGGGAGCGCGCGGCCCAGATCCGGGCCCTGGCGTCGCGCCGGCGCGGGGCGAGCAGGCCGGATACGCCGCGCGACGCCGCCGCCTGACACTCCTCGGGCGCGCGAATTCTGGTGACCGGGTCCGGCGTCCCTCGCCTGAGGCGAGAACCTTCGGTATAGCCGATTCTATGGATCTGATCGCCACCACTGCGGCCCTGGCCGAGGCCTGCACCCGCCTGTCCGCCCATCCCTTCGTGACCGTCGACACGGAGTTCATGCGCGAGACGACCTACTATCCCAAGCTCTGCCTCATCCAGATGGCGGCGCCCGACGGGACGGGCGTGCTCGTCGATCCCCTCTCCCCCGACCTCGACCTGGCGCCGTTCTTCGCCCTGATGGCCGACGAGGGCGTGGTGAAGGTGTTTCATTCCGCCCGCCAGGACCTGGAGATCATCTGGCTCCTCGGGGGCCTGCTGCCGCAGCCGTTCTTCGACACCCAGGTCGCCGCCATGGTCTGCGGCTACGGCGACTCGGTCTCCTACGAGCAGCTCGTCAACGACGTGGCCAAGGCCAAGATCGACAAGTCCTCGCGCTTCACCGACTGGTCGCGCCGGCCGCTCTCGGACGCCCAGCTCAGCTACGCCCTCTCGGACGTCACCCACCTGGTGAAGGTCTACGAGGTGCTGGCCGGCAAGCTCCTCTCCACCGATCGCGGCGAGTGGCTCGACGAGGAGATGAGCGTGCTCACCTCGCCGGAAACCTACCGGGCCGATCCGGCCTCCGCCTGGCGCCGCCTGGCGGGGCGGATGCGCAAGCCCCGCGAAATCGCGGTGCTGATGGAGGTCGCCGCCTGGCGCGAGCGCGAGGCCCAGAACCGCAACGTGCCGCGCGGGCGCATCCTCAAGGACGAGGCGGTGATCGACGTGGCGACCTCCGCCCCGCGCAGCGTCGAGGCGCTGGGTCGCCTGCGCTCGATCCCCGCCGGCTTCGAGCGCTCGCGCACGGGCACCGACATCCTGGCGGCGGTGGAGCGGGGCTTCACCCGCGACCTCTCGGACATCGCGCTGCCCGAGCGCACCCGCAGCCGGGGCGGCAACGGGGCGCTGGTCGAGCTGCTCAAGGTCCTGCTGAAGGCCGTGTGCGAGACCGAGGGCGTCGCCCCGAAGATCATCGCCACCGTGGACGACCTCGAGGCCATCGCGGAGGACGACGCGGCCGACGTGCCCGTGCTGCACGGCTGGCGCCGAGCGCTGTTCGGCGAGAAGGCCCTGGCCCTCAAGAGCGGCCGCCTCGCCCTCTCGGCCGAGCGCGGCCGGGTGGTGGTGCGCGACCTGGCGTGAGTCAGTCCGGCGTGAGTCAGTCCGGCATGAGACCCTCCGGCGCGACGCCCCGCGGCGGAGGCCCGGTCGGGCGGCCGCCGTGGAGCTGAAGTGGC
Organism: Methylobacterium sp. Leaf125; assembly: GCF_001423085.1. Taxonomy (GTDB): domain Bacteria; phylum Pseudomonadota; class Alphaproteobacteria; order Rhizobiales; family Beijerinckiaceae; genus Methylobacterium. The sequence goes on from NZ_LMNU01000007.1 coordinate 109,653, forward strand.
TGGAGGATTTCCTCAGCCTCGCCCAGACCCGCAGCTTCTCCCGCTCGGCGGAAGCCCGCCACGTCACCCAATCGGCCTTCAGCCGGCGCATCCGGGCCCTGGAGCTCTGGCTCGGCGTGGCCCTCGTCGACCGCAGCACCTACCCCACCACCCTGACCCCTGAGGGTCGCCGCTTCCGCGACACCGCCGAGGAGAGCGTGCGGGTGCTCCTCGGCGCCCGGGCCGACCTGCGCGCCGGCCTCGACGCCGCCGAGCCCCTGGTGCGGATCGCCGGCCTGCACACCCTGGCCCTGACGTTCTTCCCGGCTTGGTTCCGGACCCTCGCCGCGCGCACCGGACCGGTGGCGACGCGGCTCCTGCCGGACGACTTCCACGACTGCCTGCAGGCCCTGGTGGAGGGCGGCGCGGACTTCCTCCTGACCTTCCATCATCCGGGCGTGCCGATCCCCCTCGACCCGGCGCTCTATCCCCACCGGGTGGTCGGGGCCGACGCGCTGGTTCCGGTGCGGAGCCCGGACCTCGCCGCCGGGGCGGAGGGCCGGCCGCTGCCGCGCCTCGACTACGGACGGGATTCCTTCCTCGGCCGCGTCAGCGCGCTCGCGCAGGCCGAGCTCGGCCTGCCGCCGGGGCCGGTGGTCCACGCCAACCCGATGGCCGAGGCCCTGAAATGCATGGCCCTCGAGGGACACGGCCTCGCCTTCGTGCCGCGCAGCCTCGTCACCCGGGAACTCGCCGAGGGCCGCCTCGTCGCCAGCGGGCCCGCGATGCCCCTGGAGATCCGCCTCTATCGCAACGGCGCCCCGACCCACGGCCCCCGGGCGCGAGCCGCCGTGGCGGCGATCTGGGCCGCGGCCGAGGCGGGGCCGTCCGGACCCGCATGACGCCAGAGGCGGGTTCGTCCGAACCCGCACGACCCAAGGGGCGGGTTAGTCCGAACCCGCATGGGCCGTTCCGACACGGCATTGGCCCCCGCGCCGGTCCTCGCGCATCCCGTCAGCGGAACGCGCGACGGGGATCAGGATGATGGCGGGGAACGAGGTGCTGGGCGCGCCCGTGTTGGGTGTCCTTGGCGGCATGGGGCCGATGGCGACGGTGGATTTCCTGCGGAAGCTCGTGGAGGCGACGCCGGCCGCCCGCGACCAGGACCATCTCGCCGTGATGGTGGCCCAGGCCGCCGACATTCCCGACCGGACCCGGGCGATCCTGGGGCAGGGGCCCGACCCGCTCCCGGCGATGACCCTGGCCCTGCGCCGCCTCGAGGCGGCCGGCGCCACCCGCCTCGCGATCCCCTGCAACACCGCCCACCATTGGCACGGCGCGCTCCAGGCGCTGACGCCGGTCCCGATCCTGCATATCGTCGACGCGGTGGCGGCGGCGCTCGCCCGCCGGGGCCTCGCGGGCGGACCGGTGGGGCTGCTCGCCACCGACGGCACCCTCCGGTCCGGGCTCTATCCCCGGCATCTCGGCCGCCACGGCTTCACCTGCCGCGTGCCCGCGGACCAGGCGGCGGTGATGCGGGCGGTCCGCCTGGTCAAGGCGGGGCAGGGGGCGCAGGCGCGGCCCCTGCTGGAGGCCGCGGCCGCGGCGCTGGTGGCGCAGGGGTGCCGGCAGGTGGTGATGGCCTGCACCGAGATCCCCCTCGCCCTGACCGATCCGGCCGGGCCGCCGAGCGCGGTCCTGCTCGACGCGACCGACGCCCTGGCGCGGGCCTGCGTGGCGGCCGCCGCGCCGGCCCGCCAAGCGGCGTGATCCTGCTGCCCGGCGCGCCTGCCGCGATGCCGCGGCCTCAGTTCGCCTTGGCGTTCACCTCGAGGCGATCGAACAGCGCGGCCGGGGTCGGGGCGGCGCTGAATTCCAGCATGCCGATGCCGGCGGCGTTCTTCGGCCGCAGGCTCACCGAGAGGCTGCCGGGCTTGGTCACGAACTGGCCCATCGCGGCGCCGATCGCCTTGGCGCCCACCGAGTTGCCGAGGATCGCGGGCACGCCGAACACGCTCGCGGTGACGTATTCCTGCTTCAGCTCCTCGGGCTTGAGGCTGAGCACCTTCGACTGCGCGGCGATGAAGCGGTCGAACAGGCCGGTATTCTCGACCGTGAGGTCGAGGGCCTTGGCGGTGGCCGACAGCATGGCGAAGCTCGACACCGCCACGTCCGGGTTGAAGACCTCCGGGCCGATGCCGCCGATCATGCCCTTGATGCGCAGGCTGCCCATGTCCTTGCCGGAGACCGAGACCTCGCCGAGCTTGAGCTCGCGGGCGGTCTCGTCCCAGGAGGTGTCGGCCACCAGGGCGAGGTCGAGGTCGTTGTAGCCGTAGAGGCCGAGGGAGCCGAGGCCCGGCACCCCCGCCACCGCCGAGGCCGGCAGGGTGAGGCCCGACAGGCTGAGGCGCCCGGCCGTCGGCACCCCGTCGCGCGGGGGCGCGAAGTTCATCGAGCCGTCGCGCAGGCCGACATGAAGGCCGACCTGGGTCGGGGCGGGCGCCGTCCTGTCGGCCAACGCCTTGTCGGTCAGCATCTTCTCGGCCGGGTCGCGGGACGCCTTCGCCTCGGGCGGCAGGTCGAGGCTGAGATCCTTCAGGGCCAGGGTGCCGAGGGCCGGGGTCAGCAGGCGCAGCTCGGCATCCGAGGGCGGCGTGGTCAGGGCAGCGAGCTTGCGCAGGGCCGCGACCGTCGGGCCGAGGGAGAAGCCGTCGAGGGAGAGCCGGGCGAGGCGCGCCTTGGCGCCGTCGACGCCTGCGAATCTGATGTCTTCCAGGAGGAGGCCGGCGCCGGTCAGCCCGAGGCGGGCGATGCCGAGGCTGAAGGCGTCCCGGGGCTTGGCCTCCTGGACGCTGAGGCCGGTGGCCTCCAGGGAGCCGACGGAAACGGCCTCGGCGAGGTCGGCCCCGAGGCTCATCAGGCGCGTGCGCTCGGGCGGGGCCAGCCGCTCGTAGTCGACGGCCGTGAAGGCCTGGAGCGCCCCCGTCCAGGTCGCCGGGATCTGGCGGCCGCTGAGGTCGCGCCCCTCGATCCGGGCGATCTTCACGGCGGTGCCGCGGGCATCCACGTAGGCGACGTCGTCGACCGCGAAGGTGGCGTAGATCCGCTGCAGGGCGCTCTTGCCGTCGCCCGGCTCGCCGTAGAGGCGGGCGAGCACGGTCATGTCGAGATCGGTCGCCTGCATCCGGCCATAGGTGCCGGTGCCCTTCTGGGGGCCGCTCTCCAGGAGGATCGAGGCCCCGGCGGCGGTCACCTCGGCGGCGCGCCCGGCCCGAACGTCGCGGGCCACCACGTCGCGGTAGGTGACTACCGGCGTCGCTCCGGCGGCGCCGGTGCGCTCCACCCGCAATTCGGGCATCGCCAGGCTCGCGGCGTCGAGGCGCACGAGGCGGGAGGCCCAGGATTCGCCCGGGCCGGGCTTGAGCAGGGCGGTGAGTTCGTCCTTCGAGAGACGGGTGCCGCTGGCGGTGAGGCGCGGGGCCTTCAGCACCGTGTCGCCGAAGGTCAGGGTCACGTCCTGCAGGGTGACGTCCTGGACCGCCGAGGCGGCCTCCTGGGCCTGCGCCGCACCGGGCTGCACGGCGCCCCCCGCACCGAGGAGGACGAGGACACAGGCCGAGGCACCGGTCGCCCACGCGAGGAGGGGGCGGCCTTTCGAGCAGGTCATGGGCTTATCCGGATCGCTGGCGAAGAGGCGCTTTCAGGGGAAAGGCCCGGAGGCGTCGGGGAGAGGGCCCATCCGTGCCGCAGTTTCACGCGGGAGGCAATCGCGGGGGCGGGCCCCCGCGGGGGCCGCGCCGCATTCACAGCGAGAACGAGGTTCCGCAGCCACAGGAGGCGGTGGCCTGGGGGTTCTCGATCTTGAAGGATTGCCCGATCAGGTCGTTCACGAAGTCGATGGTCGAGCCGCTCATGTATTCCAGCGACATCGGGTCGACCAGGACGGTGGCGCCGTCGCGCTCGATCGCGACGTCGTCGGCGGCCCGGGCCCGCGCGATGTCGAAGGCGTAGGAGAAGCCCGAGCAGCCGCCGCCGTTCACGCTGATCCGCAGGGAGGCGCCGGGCGGCTCGGCGCCCATGATCTCGTTGATGCGCTTGGCGGCGCGGGGCGTCAGGGTGATGTCGGCCATCGGGGTATTCTCGCGGGGTGCTCTCGAGATCCGCCGGCCGTCCCGGCCGATCGTGGCGCGTGGCGGCGTTGGAACAACTGCTAGGGAACACAAGATATGCCTGGGGGCCCGATGCTGCAACGCGTCGGAGGACCGGGCCGGGGCGGGCGGACCGTTCCCGGTCGATCGAATGTGGGGCGGCGAGACGTGATGCAGGCGGACGAGACAGGTCCCGGCGCGGCCCGGCGGCGCGGCGAGCGCTGGCGGGCGCCCTATGCCACCGATCCGGCGGCCACCCGCGGACGCCTGATCCCGGAGGCGATCTCGCCCACGCGCAGCGACTTCCAGCGGGACCGCGACCGCATCATCCATTCCTCGGCCTTCCGGCGCCTCAAGCACAAGACCCAGGTCTTCGTGCATCACGAGGGCGACCATTACCGGACGCGGCTGACCCACACCCTGGAGGTGAGCCAGATCGCCCGGGCGCTCGCCCGGGCGCTGGGGCTCGACGAGGACCTCGCCGAGGCCCTGGCCCTCAGCCACGACCTCGGCCACACCTGCTTCGGGCATACCGGGGAGGACACCCTGGATGCCTGCATGGCGGACCATGGCGGCTTCGACCACAACGCCCAGGCCCTGCGCATCGTCACCCGGCTGGAGCGGCGCTATGCCGGCTTCGACGGGCTCAACCTCGCCTGGGAGACCCTGGAGGGCCTCGTCAAGCACAACGGCCCGCTGCTGGAGCCGGACGGACACCCGACCCGGCGCTGGGCCGGCCGGGGCATCCCGGCCGCGATCCTCGAATACAACGCCCTCAACGACCTGGAACTGGCCCGCTTCGCCGGGCCCGAGGCGCAGGCCGCGGCCCTGGCCGACGACATCGCCTACGACAGCCACGACCTCGACGACGGCCTGCGCGCCGGCCTGTTCGACCTCGCCGACCTCGCCGCGGTGCCGTTCCTGCGCAGCCTGCTCGACGAGATCGAGCGCCTGTACCCGGACCTGGAGCCCTCGCGGAAGATCCACGAGCTGGCGCGGCGCGTCATCACCCGCTTCGTGGAGGACGTGATCGCCGAGAGCACCCGGCGCCTCGCGGCGCTGAACCCGCGCTCGGTGGCCGACATCCGGGCGGCGCGGGAGCCGGTCATTGCCTTCTCGGCGGCGATCGCGGAGGCGGACGCGGCGATCAAGACCTTCCTGTTCGCCCGGATGTACCGCCATCCCGGCGTGCTCGCGGTGCGGGCCAAGGCCAACACCATCGTGTCCGACCTGTTCGCCCGGTTCACGGCGGAGCCCGCGGCGATGCCGGAGGAATGGTCGTCGGGGCTGGACGGGGCGGAGCCGGGACGCGTCGCCCGCCGGGTCGCCGACTACATCGCGGGCATGACCGACACCTACGCGGCCCTGGCCCACCGGCGCCTGTTCGCGACCACGCCGGACCTGCACTGGAGCCCGGGCGACCGCAGCCTGCCCCTCACCGATCCGTAGGGGCCCGGGCGGGCGACCTCAGAGCGTCAGCCCCTCGTGGAACAGGTCCGGAGAGATCGGCAGCATGAAGTGCACGCCGATGCCGCCCTCGAAGTGGCGCACCACCCGGCCGGGGGTGCGCCCGACCATCAGGCTCATGCCGATGGCCGGAGTGCTGGTCGTGCTCAGCGCCACGCCCGACATGGAGATGTCGATGATGCGCGCCGGCACCTCGCGCCCGCTCTCCAGGCGCAGGACGACGCCCGGGACCAGGGGTGTGAGGCGCTCGTGCGTGCGGCCCTCGGGCAGGCCCAGGCTCTCGCGGTTGGCGAGCCAGGTCAGCTGCGAGGCGATCTTGTCGCGCTTGCGCGGCGTCGCGCTGAGGCGGACGGCGAAGCCGCCGGGGCTCAGGCGCGCGATGGTGCCCTCGATCCGGCCGACATGTTCGAGATAGAGCACCACCCGCTCGCCGATCTCGCCCGGGACGGCGCAGTTCAGGCGGACGCCCCCCGGCGACATGTCGACGGTCTGGCACGGATATTCCCGCCGGTCCGCGAGCATGTAGCGCCCCAGCATCGAGACCTTGACGCGGTGATGCCGGCGCAGGTCCGAGATCCGGACGTCACGGGGCAGCCTCGCGGGCGGACGGGCGGCGACCTCGATCATGGGGGCAGGGCGACTCGTTTCGAGGCTTCACTGCCGGTCAGGCTAACAGCCGCTGGTTACGAAAGCTTTTCCCGTCAGGCGCGGCCGCCGGGATGGACCAGGAGGTGGCCGCGGCGGAGCGGCGCACTGTCGTTGGCGGGCTCGGGCAGGTTCTGCAGGGTCGCCCGGGCATCCCGGTAGGCCGGGGCGGTCTCGTGGCCGAGGATGCGCAGGGAGGTGGTCCGCATCTGGGTCAGGGGACGCAGGCCGAGCCAGTGCGGCACGCAGGTCGGGCTCAGGGCGCCGAGGATGCGGGTCTGCGTCTCGCCGTGGTGGCGCAGGGGCAGCAGCAGGAGTTCGAGGTCGATGGTCTCGTCGCGCTCCGTCAGGCCCTGCAGGCCCGCCACGGCCCCGACGGTGTCGACGGCCACGGCCTCGATCAGGAGCCACGGATCGGCGTCGGGCCGTCCCCAGAGGCCGGCGAAGTCCCGTCCCTTCAGCTCGCGCCCGAACAGGGCGCAGACATGGGTCCCGGCCAGGCGGACCGTGGCCGCCCCGCGCGCCATGTCGACCTCGAGGATCAGGCTGTCGGCCAGCAGGTTCCGGATCTCGCCGGGCTCGATCTCGCTGCGTTCCGGCGCGGCGCGGGAATTCCGCAACCGATCCCAGTAGGCGTGGAGCAGGCGGCTGGTCGGATGCTTCATGGGAGTCCCACAATGGCACGGTCCGGCGACGGACCTTCTCGAATCGGGCGCTTTCGGGACGGTTCTGGGCCGCTCCCGAAGTCTGTGCCAGGCTCGGCGCAGAGCTTATGCCGACCACCCTCGCGGCGCCCCCTTAACCCTTCATCAAGGTTAATGCGCCGCACGGGTTGTCCACCGGCAAGTTCGGTCAACCGGCAAGTTTGCGCGCGCGCCGTGCCGGCGGATTGTCCCAGACGGCGCGGCCCGTTCCCGCGCCGCGGGGCTTGTTTCGCGTGCCGCGGCCTTGTTTCGCGCGCCGCAGGCTTCTTTCGCGTGCGGCAGGGCTTGTTTCCCATGCGGCAGGGCTTGCGGCCCCGCCTGCGGCCCCGACATGGTGGCCGCATGGATGCCAGCCCCGACCTGCCGCCGCAGAACCGCGTTCCGATCTTCAACATGCCGGGCGTGGTCACCGCGTCGATCGGCGTGCTCGTGGGCATCCACGCCCTGCGCGAATTCGTCCTGCCGGACACCTGGGACATCGCGGCCCTGATCGACCTCGCCCTGATTCCGGGGCGCTGGAGCGTGGCCATCGATCCGGCCCGGGCGGAGGCGTTGCTGCGGAGCGCCACGGTCCTGGCGGGCGACCCCGACGTCGTCGAGGCCCGGCAGGCCTTCGCCCGGTACGTGGTGGCCGACCCCGCCGCGATGCCCTGGACCTTCGCCACCTACGCGCTGCTGCACGGCTCGTGGATGCACGTGATCTTCAACACCGTCTGGCTCGCCGCCTTCGGCTCGCCGGTGGCCCGCCGCTACGGCGCCTGGCGCTACGGCCTGATCGCCCTCGTGGGCACCGTGGCGGGCGGCATCCTCCACGTCCTCCTCGATCCCCTGAGCACCGCCCCCCTGATCGGGGCCTCGGCCGGCGTCTCGGCCCTGATGGCGGCGGCGGCCCGCTTCGTGTTCCAGCCGCCCCCCGTCTATGCCGGCGCGCCCCCCTGGCAGCGCCCGGCCTCGCCCCCGCTCCAGACCATCCCGGAGCTGATGCGCAACCGCACCGCGGTGGTGTTCCTGGCGATCTGGCTGGTGACGAACTTCCTGTTCGGCGTCATCGCCCTGCCGCTGGGGGCCGAGGCGACCTCGGTGGCCTGGGACGCCCATCTGGGCGGCTTCATCGCGGGCTTCTTCCTGCTGCCGCTGCTCGACCGGGCCCGACGCTGACGGCGGGCTCGGTCGGCCACCCCGGATAATGCATTATCCTGCGATATTCGCGGACGGATCCTGCGGGATCTTGCCATATGCAGCCGCACGCCACACAATCGCCATAGACCGAGCCGGGCACCCTGCCGTTCTGGCCAAGCCCGGCCGCCCCGTCCCCGGGGTGAGTTGAGGGAAAGGACACGTCTATGACCGTTGCTCGCATCCTCGCCGAGAAGGGCCGCTCCGTCGTCACGGTGGAGCCCCAGCGCACCCTCGACGAGGCCATCCACCTCCTGGCCGAGAAGCGCATCGGCGCCGTCGTCGTCAGCGATGCGGACGGGGCGGTGCGCGGCATCCTCTCCGAGCGCGACATCATGCGGGCGCTCGCCGCCAAGGGCGCCAACGCCCTCGACGCCCTGGTCTCCGAGCACATGACCGCCGAGGTCACCACCTGCACCCGCGCCTGCAGCATCGAGGAGGTCATGCACCTCATGACCGAGGGCCGCTTCCGCCACGTGCCCGTGCTCGAGGATGGCCGGCTGGCCGGCCTCATCTCCATCGGCGACGTGGTCAAGCGCCGGATCGAGGCCGTCGAGGCCGAGCATCGGGCCATGCGCGACTACATCACCATGGCGTGAGGCGGGGATCGGGCCCGGATCAGGTCCGGGCGGCGGCCGCCGCCACGAGGCCGCGGATCTGCGGCAGGGCGGCGCGCGCCGCCTCGCGGCCGAGGGCGATCCCCTCGGCCGCCCGGTGAAACTCGAACAGGCCCATCCCGGCCAGGCGCGGCACGACGGCGATGTCGGGCGGGTCGCCGGCCAGGCGCGCCCGCGAGATCCGGTCCTGCGTGATGTTGAAGGCGTCGAGCATCACCCGCGCCATGCCGGGGGTGGCGAGGCCGTTGGCCGGCGCGGGCTCGCGATCAGACATGCGATCGGACTCGGCGTGGCGCGGGCCCGGCCGGCGCAGGATCCAGCGCCGGGGCCGGCGGGGGGCGGGCAGCACCGCCTCGGCCGTGACCCGCGCGGGCGCCGCCTCCCGCACGCCGGGGCGCGGGTCGCCGTTGAGATTGACGCAGATCACAAGGTCGGCCCCCAGGGCCCGGGCGATCGTCACCGGCACCGGGTTGACCAGGGTCCCGTCCAGGAGGAGCCGGCCGCCGCAGCGCACCGGCGGGAAGATGCCCGGCAGGGCATAGGAGGCGCGCAGGGCCTCCACGAGGCTGCCCCGGGTGAGCCAGACCTCCTCGCCGCTGTCGAGGTCGGTGGCGACGCTGGCGAAGCGGATCGGCAGGCCCTCGATCCGGCGGTCGGCGAGGTCGCGCTCCAGGCGCCGCTTCAGGCGGTCGCCCGCGATCAGGCCGGAGCGGAGCCGCAGGTCGAGGAGCCCCATCACGCTGCGCCGGGTCAGCGACAGGGCGAAGGCCTTGAGCAGGCCGAGCTGGCCCGCCGCGTAGCAGCCGCCCACCACCGCGCCGATGGAGCAGCCCGCCACCACGGCCGGGTGGAGGCCGGCCTCCTCGAGCACCTCGATCACCCCGATCTGCGACCAGCCCCGGGCCGAGCCGCCGCCGAGGGCGAGGCCGATGCGCGGGCCGGGGACGGGGGGCGCCGCCACGGGCTCGACGGCCCCGGCGGGGAAGCGCGCGCGCGTGGGGGCGGCCTGGCGGATGTCCGCCTGGGCGGGACGCACCGGGGACAGGCCGTCCCACATCAGCGGCACCGGGTTGAGGGAGAGGGGGCCGACAGAGACCGGGCGCAAGACCACGGAATGCAGGAACACGGAACGCGGGGCTCGCGGCAGGGTTGGCCCCGCCCCGGACGGACGGACCGCGCGCCGGGATCAGGCATCGGCGGGCCGCAGGGTCGCGTGGCCGGTCGCCGGATCGTGATCGACGCGGCGATAGAAGCAGGCGCGCCGGCCGGTGTGGCAGCAGCCGCCGTCGCCACCGACCGCGACGCGGATCAGCACCGCGTCCTGGTCGCAATCGACCCGCATCTCGACCACGCGCTGGATCTGCCCGCTGGTGGCGCCCTTGTGCCAGAGCTCGCCGCGGGAGCGGGACCAGTACCAGGCCTCGCCGGTCTCCAGGGTGCGGGCCAGGGATTCGGCGTTCATGTGGGCGAGCATGAGCACCTGCCCGTCGGCGGCGTCGACGGCGATGCAGGAGACGAGGCCGTTCGCGTCGAAGCGAGGCGTGAAGACGGCCCCCTCCTCGACCTCGGCCCGGCTGCCCGGCTCCGGGAAGGCGCCGGTCATGGGGAGAGAGACGTCATCGCGGCCCGGCTCAGGACTTGTTGCGCACGAGGGTGAGGAAGCGGACCTGCTCGTTGGCGTCGTTGCGGAAGGCGCCGCGGAACTGGGTGGTGATGGTGGAGACGCCGGCCTTCTGAACCCCGCGCATGGCCATGCAGAGGTGCTCGGCCTCGACCATCACGGCGATGCCGCGGGGCTTGAGGATGCTCTCGATCACGTCGGCGATCTGCGCCGTCATGGTCTCCTGGGTCTGGAGGCGGCGGGCGAAGGTGTCGACCACGCGGGCGAGCTTCGACAGGCCGACCACGCCCTTGGTCGGGTAGTAGGCGATGTGGGCCAGCCCCATGAAGGGCACCATGTGGTGCTCGCAATGGGAGTAGAACGGGATGTCGCGCACCAGCACGATGTCCGAGTAGCCCTCGACCTCCTCGAAGACCCGCTCGAGGAGCGCGTCGGCATCCTGGCCGTAGCCGCCGAAGATCTGGCCGTAGGCCTTGACCACCCGGGCCGGGGTGTCGCGCAGGCCTTCGCGGTTCGGGTCGTCGCCGGCCCAGCGCAGGAGCGTGCGCACGGCGGCCTCGGCCTCCTCGCGGCTCGGGCGGCCGGTGGCGATGGCGTCCGGCACCCGCTGGGCGGACGCGGGCAGGGGCGCGATCTCGGGGGCGCTCTCGGGCGTGGGCGCAGGCACGGAGGTCGCCCCGTCGGGGGCGCGCGCGTTGTCGTTGCGCATGGCGCTGAGGGCGCCGTTCTGGCGTGTCGGTTCCATCCCGGATTCCTCCGTCTCGGTCAGGCGGTAGGAGAGGGACTTGAGCGCGGCATCCATGGCATCTTCCGCCCGGGCGATCCGGGTCGTCATCGGGTGGCTGTCAGGCTTTGCGTACATCGTCGAACCATGGGGCCGTCGGGTGAGGACGGCCGATGCCCGGACGGTGCCGTCTGCCGTGGCGCAACCCTGGCCGTGGGCGCGACCCGGGTCGACGAGCCGCCTCCTCGCGAAACGGTGCGTGGGGGCCTATATCGTCGTTATCGCGCCGTCGCGCAATGCAGGCCGCGCGGATCAGATCTCCGGGATCGAAAGCCGGCTTCGTGCCCGGCCCTCCCGGTGGAACGGCAAATGGTCCCGGCGGAACGGCAAGTGGCGCCGACGGAACCGCAAGTGGACGGAACGGCAAGGGGATCGGAATTCCATGCTCGACGACATCTACAACCGTCGCATCCTCGAACTGGCCGCCGACATCCCACGCCTGGGACGCCTGGCGACCCCAGATGCCAGTGCCACCGCGCATTCGAAGCTCTGCGGCTCCACCGTCACGGTGGACCTCGCGGTGCGGGACGGCACGGTCACGGATTTCGCCCACGAGGTGAAGGCCTGCGCCCTCGGCCAGGCCTCGTCCTCGCTGATGGCCCGCCACGTGGTCGGCACCAGCGCCGGGGAGCTGCGCGAGGTCCGCGCCGCCATGCGGCGGATGCTCAAGGAGGGCGGCCCGGCGCCCACGGGCGCCTGGGCGGACCTCGCGGTCCTGGAGCCGGTGCGCGACTTCAAGGCCCGGCACGCCTCGACGCTCCTGACCTTCGACGCGGTGGTGGACGCCCTCGACCGGATCGAGGCCGGGGCGGTGGCGGCCGCGTAGCGTGCTGCTCCGCCGCGTCGCCCACGGGGCGATCCGCACCTATCAGCTCACCCTGTCGAGCCTGGTCGGCCGCCAGTGCCGGCACTGGCCCTCGTGCTCGCACTACACGGACGCGGCGATCCAGCGATACGGGCTCTGGGCGGGCGGCTGGATCGGCGTCGCCCGCATCTGCCGCTGCGGCCCCTTCGGCACCCACGGCATCGACCTGGTGCCGGACGCCCTGCCGGCGCGGGCCGCCTGGTTCACCCCCTGGCGCTACGGCCGCTGGCGGGGCGTGAACGCGCCGCCCTCGCCCTTCTCCGAGGAATCCTTCTCCGGGGAGCCCTTCTCCGGGGAGCCCTTCTCCACTGTGCCCTGCACCTGCGACGCCCGAGGGGAGGGGGCGGCGCCTAGACCGGCGCCGCCGTGATCCACTTCAGGAACACCAGCGTCCCCGTCACCGTGAGGGCGCCGCCGATCCGGGTGGCGATCTGGGCGAAGGGCATCAGCGCCATCCGGTTGGCGGCGGTGAGGATCGCCACGTCGCCGGTGCCGCCCTGGCCGCTGTGGCAGGCGTTCACGATGGCGGTCTCGATCGGGTACATGCCGAGCCGGCGCCCGACGCCGTAGCCCGTCGCCATCAGGGTGACGACGGTGGCCACGATGGTGATCAGGTTCGGCAGCGTGAAGGCCGCCACCAGCTTGTCCCAGGGCGTGAGCGAGACGCCGATGGCGAAGAGCAGCGGGTAGGTCATGCCCACCTGCACGAACTTGTAGACGATGAAGCCGCCGGCCTGGAGCCGGGGCGAGACCGCGCTGGCGAGCTTGGCCAGCACCGCCAGGAACAGCATCGCCACGGGGGCGGGCAGGCCGGTGAGGTGGTGGCACATCACGCCCAGCAGGTAGAGCGTCACCGCCGTGAGGCCGGCCGCCGCCACCGTGGCGGCGTCGATCGGTCCGGTCTCCACGGGCGCGGTCGCCTCCATGTCGTTCTCGGTGTCGGGCTGCAGGCGGCCCTCGCCGGTGAGGTGCGGTTTGCGCTTGCCCACCGCGTTGAGGGTGCCGGCCAGGATGATCGCCGTGAGGCTGCCGAGCATCACGGGCGGCAGCACCTGGGCGAAGACGTCGCCCTGCGGGATCCCCAGGATGTTGCCGTAGCCGATGGAGAGCGGGATCGCGCCCTCGCCGACGCCGCCGGCCATGATCGGCACCACGATGAAGAAGAAGGTGTGGTGCGCCCCGAGCCCCAGCAGGGTACCCACCAGGGTGCCGACGCAGCCCGCCGCCAGGGAGCCGAGGCCGAGGGGGACGAAGATCTTGAGGAAGCCCTTGATCAGCACCGCCCGGTCCATGCCCAGGATGCTGCCGACAATGATCGCCGCGATGTAGAGGTAGAGGAAGTTGGTGAACTTGGTGAAATCCGTGATCGCCTTGACGATCGGCCCCGGGATCAGCGCGTAGTAGACCAGCGCCGAGGGGATGAAGGTGGCGAAGATCGCCCCCGCCCCGATCTGGCGCAGGACGGGCAGGCGCTTGCCGATCTCCGCGCAGGTGAAGCCGCCCAGCACCAGGACGGCGATCATCGTCGGCGCGTCGGCCTTGATCTCGCCCTCCGCGGTCAGCACCCAGAGCAGCGCCGCCAGGATCAGGTAGACCGGCAGCGGGATGATGCCGATCTGGATGTCGACGAGACGCCACCAGCCCTGCGGCCAGAATCGTGTTCCGGTCTGGACCCCCGGCAGGTGGGCCGTCGTGGTGATCGCGACGCCCTCGGGGTGCGCCGTCGGTACGCGGCTCGGCATGAACGTGTCTCCCGGCGAAAGCCCTGTCTGCCCCGGGGGGCCGGCTCTCGTCTGATTTTCTGGATCTCGTTGCTGGTCTCGACCGTGTGGAACGGAAGGCCATCCGTCAGCAGAAGTCGGGGCAGGCCGTCTTTGTCAATTGATCGGCCCGTACGCGGCCGCAATGGTGATTGAGGATCACTGGCGATTGTCAGTGACCCGGGACGGGACCGGCGGCCCCGGGGCCGGGAGCGGATGCGCGGAATCCGCGTTCCTTCGCGCTGCGAATGGGTCTAAACGGCCCGGCGCGGCGCCGCATCGCGGCCGCTCCGATCAACGACCCGCCCGACCCGCCCCCGCTTACCTGCCGCGTACGCAGGAGTGAGCCTCCAAGGAGCCCCGGCCATGCCGATCCTGACCTTCCCCGACGGCAACACCCGCAGCTACGACGCCGCGATCACCGGCCGTGCGGTCGTCGAGGGCATCGCCAAGTCCCTGGCCAAGCGCACCGTCGCCATGGCCCTCGACGGCACCGTGCGCGACCTCGACGACCTCGTCGAGCGGGATGCCCGCATCGAGTTCCTCGACCGCACCGATCCGCGCAGCCTCGAGTTGATCCGGCACGACTGCGCCCACGTGCTGGCGGAGGCGGTGCAGGCCCTGTGGCCGGGGACGCAGGTCACCATCGGCCCGGTGATCGAGAACGGGTTCTACTACGACTTCGCCCGGGACGAGCCCTTCACCCCGGAGGACTTCCCGAAGATCGAGGCGAAGATGCGCGAGCTCATCGCCCGCGACGCCCCCTTCACCAAGGAGGTCTGGAAGCGGGACGACATCCGGGCACTCTTCGCCGAGAAGGGCGAAGCCTACAAGGTCGAGCTCGTGGACGCGATCCCGCCCGGCGAGGACCTCAAGGTCTACCGCCAGGGCGACTGGTTCGACCTCTGCCGCGGTCCGCACATGACCTCCACCGGCAAGGTCGGCACCGCCTTCAAGCTGATGAAGGTGGCGGGCGCCTACTGGCGCGGCGATTCCAACAACCCGATGCTGACCCGCATCTACGGCACCGCCTGGGCCTCCAAGGAGGACATCGACGCCTACCTGCACCGCCTGGAGGAGGCCGAGCGCCGCGACCACCGGCGCCTCGGCCGGGAGATGGACCTGTTCCACTTCCAGGAGGAGGGACCGGGCGTCGTGTTCTGGCACGCCAAGGGCTGGACCGTGTTCCAAGAGCTGATCGCCTACATGCGCCGGCGCCTGCGCGGCGACTACCAGGAGGTCAACGCCCCCCAGATCCTCGACAAGGCCCTGTGGGAGACCTCCGGCCACTGGGGCTGGTACCGCGAGAACATGTTCGCGGCCCAGAGCGCCGGCGACGAGGCCGAGGACAAGCGCTGGTTCGCGCTGAAGCCCATGAACTGCCCCGGCCACGTGATGATCTTCAAGCACGGCCTGAAATCCTACCGCGACCTGCCCCTGCGCATGGCCGAGTTCGGCGTGGTCCACCGCTACGAGCCCTCGGGCGCCATGCACGGCCTGATGCGGGTGCGCGGCTTCACCCAGGACGACGCCCACATCTTCTGCACCGAGGACCAGCTCGCCGACGAGTGCCTGAAGATCAACGACCTGATCCTCTCCACCTACGCCGATTTCGGCTTCGGCGAGATCGTGGTGAAGCTCTCGACCCGCCCCGAGAAGCGGGTCGGCTCCGACGCGCTCTGGGACCACGCCGAGGACGTCATGACCCGGGTGCTCGCCCAGATCGAGGAGCAGTCCGGCGGCCGGATCAAGACCGCGATCAACCCGGGGGAGGGCGCCTTCTACGGGCCGAAGTTCGAGTACGTGCTGCGCGACGCCATCGGGCGCGACTGGCAGTGCGGCACGACCCAGGTCGACTTCAACCTGCCGGAGCGCTTCGGCGCGTTCTACGTCGATGCCGAGAGCGGCAAGAAGCCCCCGGTGATGATCCACCGCGCCATCTGCGGCTCCCTGGAGCGCTTCACCGGCATCCTGATCGAGCACTTCGCCGGGCATTTCCCGCTCTGGCTCGCGCCCGTGCAGGTGGTGGTCGCCACCATCACGGGCGATGCCGACCCCTATGCCCGCGCGGTGGTCGCCGCCGCGACCCGCCTCGGCCTGCGGGTGGAGTCCGACCTGCGCAACGAGAAGATCAACTACAAGGTCCGGGAGCACTCCCTCGCCAAGGTGCCGGTGATCCTCGTGGTCGGCCGCAAGGAGGGCGAGGAGCGCACGGTCTCGATCCGGCGGCTCGGCAGCCAGCAGACCCGCACCGGCGGCCTCGACGAGACCCTGGCGGCCCTGGTGGCGGAGGCGACCGCGCCGGACCGCATCCGGGCGGATTCGGTGGTCGAGACCGTGCCGAGCGCCGACGTCGTCCTCGACGGCCGGCACGGCGAAGCGCCGACGCCGTGAGGCGCCGCGTCCCGCCCCGGAGACGGGGCGGGGCTCACTGTGCCTTCGCTGTCTCGGCTATGGCTGACCCGGCCCTGGCTGATCCGGCCTCGGATCACCCGGTCTCCGCTCACCCGGCCTTGGCGATGACCTCGACGTCGCGGTTGAGGCCGCTCTCGACCTTGAACTCGCGGGTGTAGACCTGCCCGTCGTGCCGGGCGATCAGGACGTAGTCGCCCTCCGCCAGGGTCACCTGCGGGAAGGCCCCGATGGCCTCGCGGATGGTGTCGCCGCCCGGCGTCAGCACGCTGAAGGCGGTGCCGGCGAAGGCCTCCGCGCCTTCCGCGGCGACCAGCTTCAGGGTCAGGGTGGCGGCGCGGTGGTTCAGGGTGGCGTCCGTGACCTTGCCGTTCTCCACCTTGAGGTCCGCGCGCTGGATCGCGTTCGAGCCGCCATAGGTCGAGACCACGTGGTAGGTGCCCTCGGGCAGGCGCAGGAGCTCGCCCGCCTTGACGCCGCTGCGCACGAGGCGCCCCTCGGAGTTCGTCCCGATCGGCACGAAGACCGAGAAGGCGAGCTGGTCGGGACTGAGCT
Organism: Methylobacterium sp. Leaf125; assembly: GCF_001423085.1. Lineage (GTDB taxonomy): Bacteria > Pseudomonadota > Alphaproteobacteria > Rhizobiales > Beijerinckiaceae > Methylobacterium. The sequence goes on from NZ_LMNU01000007.1 coordinate 126,386, forward strand.
TCACGTCGCCGATGGCGCCCGAGAGCTTGAGCGCCCCGGCGCTCACCTTGAGCTGCTCGGCGGCCGGCTGGCCCGCCATGACGACGCGGCGCGAGGCGCTGGCGAAGCCGTAGGTCACGGTCGCCACGTAAGCGCCCGGCGCCAGGGTGAAGCTCGGGTCGGCCGCCTCGGAGCGGGCCACGATGGCGGGCTTCGTGCCGTCGGTGCGATCCTCGTAGATGCGCCAGGCGAGGCCGGAGCGCAGGGGCTTGTCGCCGCCCGCGAACACCGCCGACAGGGTCAGGGCCGCGCTCGCCACGCTGGGCAGCGGCGGCACCGAGGGGTCCGACATCGACGGCGCGGACAGGGAGGGCGAGGGGAGGTTGGGCCCGATCCGGTTGTGGAAGGCGTTGCCGTCCTGCGCCGCGGCGGTTCCGGGGTGACCGCCGAGGAGAAGGGCGCAGCCCAGCCAGACCGATCCGTACCCTGCCCGCGCCATCCCGCACCTCCCCATCCTGACCGGGGCGTCCCGCCGGCGTTGCCAATCCGCCGCCGGCGCGCCATGTCACGGGCGGCCGCCGCGCCCGGTGCCCGCCCTCTGGAACCGGACCATGGCGGCGGCAAGGCCGTGCCGTCCCCGAGGACCGGTCGGCCCCGCCTCTCTCGCCCGATCCTGCTCCAGGGATGCCATGAACGCCACCCTCGATCTCCTGCGCACCCGCCGCTCGGTCCCGCCCCTCCGCCTGGACGGGCCGGGCCCGGACGCGGCCGAACTCGACGCGCTCCTGACCATCGCCGCGCGCGTGCCGGACCACGGCAAGCTGGCGCCCTGGCGCTTCCTGGTGATCGCGGGGGACGCCCGCACCCGCATCGGCGACGCCATCGCGGCGGCCTATGCCGCCGATCACCCGGAGGCCGACGCCGCCCGCCGCGACCTGGAGCGCAACCGCCTCGCCCTGGCGCCCCTGGTGGTGGCGGTGGTGTCGCGGGCGGGCCCGCACATCAAGATCCCCGAATGGGAGCAGGTGCTCTCGGCCGGCGCGGTGGCGATGAACCTCGTGGTGGCAGCCAACGCCGCGGGCTACGCCACCGCCTGGCTCACCGAGTGGTTTGCCTACGATTCGCGCATCCTCGACGTCCTCGGCCTCGAGCCCGGCGAGCGCCTCGCGGGCTTCATCCATATCGGGCGCGCCCAGGAGGTGCCGCCCGACCGGCCCCGCCCGGCGCTCGCCGACATCGTCACCCGGCTCTGAGGGGCACCCCATGCATTACGACGCCGAGACCAAGGGCCTGCCCCACAACCCGCTGAAAGCCCTGGTGGCCCCGCGCCCGATCGGCTGGATCAGCGCGATGGGCCGCGACGGCGCGGTGAACCTCGCGCCCTATTCCTACTTCAACGCCGTGGCGGCGGGCCCCGACATGGTCATGTTCTCCTCGTCCGGGCGCAAGGACGCGATGACCTTCGCGGAGGAGGGGGGCGAGTTCGTCTGCAACATCGCCACCTACGACCTGCGCGAGGCGGTGAACGCGACCTCGGCGCCCCTGCCCCGCGGGGAGAGCGAGTTCGCCTATGCGGGCCTGACCCCGGCGCCATCGCGAAAAGTGCGGCCGCCCCGGGTGGCCGAATCGCCGGCCGCGCTCGAGTGCAAGTGGCTGCAGACCGTGCCGCTCACCCCGCTGGACGGCAGCGACGCCTCGCACTTCCTGGTGATCGGGCAGGTGGTCTCGATCTACATCGACGACCGCTTCATCCGCGACGGCCTCGTCGATACCGGCGCCATGCGGCCGATCCTGCGCGGCGGCTACTTCGACTACTTCACCGCCGAATCCGACACCCGGTTCGAGCTGCGCCGCCCGGCGGGCGGGGGCGGCTAGCGTTCGTCAGGGACAAGGGGGAACCGGTTGTCCCGAAACGACGACCGTCGTGACAGGAATCGAGGGTCTGTCTGGCTCAAGATGAGCCTGACAGACCCTGGGCGCCCCGGCGCCGCCGCCCCGGGCGCTCCGCGATGGCGATGCCCCCGATGACGAGGGCGAGGGCCAGGGCGTCGTGCCAGCGGAAGGGCTCGCCCACCAGCAGGATGGCGAGGCCGGCCGATTCCCTCTGCGGGTGAACACCGTTATGCCGGGCGGAACACGGCGGCGACACGACCGCGGACCAGGGGAGGGCGAGACATCCGGTGACGTGGCGATCCCTCCTCCTGGCCGGCGTGCTGGCGGCCGGCCTCGGCGGCCTCGCCGTCTCGCCCCCGGGCGCCCGCCTCCTGGGCGAGCTGCGCGCGCACGTCGAGGCCCTCCAGGCCCGCCCCGGGCCGGCGAAGCCCGCGCACCTGCCGGCGCAGCGCACCGCCGTCGAGGAGGGCCGCACCGTGGTGCGCCTCTCGGCCGCCGAGCGCGCCCGCATCGGCATCACGACCGAGGCCCGGCCCCTGGCCGACCACCGGGAGGAGTTGCAGGCCTATGGCAGCGTCCTGGACCTCGCCCGGGTCACCGACCTGACCAACGCCTATGCCAGTGCCCGGGCCGCCCTCCAGACCGCCCAGGCCCGCGCCGAGGTCTCGCGCAGCGCCCTGCAGCGGGCGAAGTCGCTCGGGCCATACGCCACCACGGTGCAGGTCGAGACCGCCGAGGGCACCGCCCAGACCGACCAGGCCGCCCTGGCGGCGGCGGAATCCCAGGTGCGCACCCTCTCGGCCACGGCCCAGCAGGAATGGGGACCGGTGATCGGCCGGGCCATCGTCGAGCGCTCGGCCGTCGTCACCCGGCTGATCGAGCGCACGAACTTCCTGGTGCAGGTCACCCTGCCGCCGGGGGAGGGCCTGAAGGGCCCGCCGGCGGCGGCCTTCGCCGAGGTGCCGCCCCAGAGCGCCCGGGTCGCCCTGGCCTACGTCTCGCCCGCCACCCGCACGGATCCGCGGATCCAGGGCCTGAGCTTCTTCTACACCGTGCCGGGCGACAGCGGCTTCCTGCCCGGCATGAGCATGCTGGCCTTCCTGGCGGCCGACCGCAGCGTCACCGGCCTCAGCGTGCCCGAGGACGCGGTGGTGCACTGGCAGGGGGCGGCCTGGATCTACCGGGCGGTGGGGGCCGACGCCTTCGCTCGCCACCGGCTGAAGGCCGACCCGCCGATGTCGGCCGACGCCTTCGTGGTGGAGGACCTGCCGGGCGGCACCGAGATCGTGCTCTCGGGGGCGCAGGCGCTCCTCTCCGAGGAGATGAAGAGCCAGCTCCAGGTCTCGGGCGGCGTCGATGACGATTGAGGCGAGGGGGCCCGAAGGGCCGGGCGGTCGCGGCCCGCAGGCGGCCCTGGTCGCCTTCGCGGTCCGCTTCCGCGGCATCGTCCTGGCGCTCAGCCTGGCGCTCGCCGCCTACGGCTTCGTCGTGCTGGCGGACGCCCAGTACGACGTCTTCCCGGAATTCGCGCCCCCCGCCGTGGTGATCCAGACCGAGGCCCCCGGCCTCAACCCGGAGCAGGTCGAGGTGCTGGTGACGCAGCCCGTGGAGGTCGCGGTCAACGGCCTGCCGGGGGTGGTCTCCCTGCGCTCGAGCTCGATCCAGGGCCTGTCGGTGATCACCGTCACCTTCGGGGCGGGCAGTGACATCTACCGGGTGCGCCAGCTCGTCACCGAGCGGCTGACGGCCCTGGCCGGCCGCCTGCCCCAGGGCGTCCTTCCGCCGGCGATGACGGCCCTGACCTCCGCCACCAGCACGGTGCTGCTCGTGGGCCTGACCACGCAGACCCGCTCGGACATGGACCTGCGCACCCTGGCGGACTGGACCGTGCGCCTGCGCCTCCTGGCCGTGCCGGGGATCGCCCAGGTCTCGGTCTATGGCGGCGCGGTGCGCTCGCTGCAGGTGCAGATCCGCCCCAACGACCTCGTGCGCTTCAACATCGGCGTCAACGACGTGCTGGCCGCCGCGCGCAAGGCCACCGGCGTGCGCGGCGCCGGCTTCGTCGACACCGCCAACCAGCGCATCGCCCTCCAGACCGACGGCCAGTCGCTCAGCCCCGAGGCGGTCTCGCGCACGGTGCTGATCAACGAGGGCGGGGCCAGCGTGACCCTGGCGGACGTTGCCACCGTGGTCGCCACCGGCGAGCCGGCGATCGGCGCCGCCCTGGTGGACGGCCGGCCCGGCGTCCTCCTCATGGTCGGCGCCCAGTACGGCGCCAACACCCGCGCGGTCACCGCCCGGGTCGAGGCGGCCCTGGAGGACCTGCGCCCGGCCCTGGAGCGCGAGGGCGTGACCCTGCACGCCGACCTGTTCCGCCCGGCCAACTTCATCGCCATCGCCAACGGCAACGTGCTGCAGGCCCTCGGGCTCGGCGGCATCCTGGTGGTCGTGGTGCTGTTCGTCTTCCTGTACGACTGGCGCACCGCCGTGATCTCGGCGCTCGCCATCCCGCTCTCGCTCATCGCCGCCGTGGTGGCGCTCCAGGCGCTGGGCGAGAGCCTCAACACCATGACGCTGGGGGGGCTCGCCATCGCCATCGGCGAGGTGGTGGACGACGCGGTGATCGGCGTCGAGAACGTGGTCCGGCGCCTGCGCGAGAACCGCCGCCTCGGCGGCCCTCGGCCCGAGGGGAGGGTGGTCCTCGACGCCATCCTGGAGGTGCGCACGGCGGTCGCCTACGCCACCATCGCGGTGCTGCTGGTGTTCCTCCCCGTCCTCGCCCTGTCGGGCATCGCCGGCCGGCTGTTCGGCCCCCTGAGCCTGGCCTACATCCTCGCCGTGGTGGCCTCGCTCGCCGTCGCCCTCACGGTGACCCCTGCCCTGGCGATGTGGCTGCTGACGAACCGGCGCGAGGCCTCGACCCTGGACCCGCCGGTGATGCGCGCCGCGCGCCGCCACTACGCGAGCCTGCTGACCCGGATCGACCGTGCCCCGCGCCTGGTCATGGCCTGCGGCCTCCTCGTCACCCTCCTGGGGGCCGCCGTGGTGCCGTTCTTCGGCTCGACCTTCCTGCCCGACCTCAAGGAGGGCCACCTGATCCTGCACATGGCGGCCGCGCCCGGCACTGCGCTGCAGGAATCCATGCGCCTGGGCACCCGCATCACCGCCGCCCTCAAGGAGATTCCCGGCATCCGGGCGGTCGCCTCGCAGATCGGCCGGGCCGAGGCCGGCCAGGACACCGCCGGCACCCATTACAGCGAGATCCACATCGACCTGGAGCCCGGCCTCGACGGGGCGGGGCAGGGGGCGGCGGAGGCCCGGATCCGGGCGGTGATGGCGGGCTTCCCCGGGGCCGCCTTCTCCCTCAAGACCTTCCTCACCGAGCGCATCGAGGAGACCGTGTCGGGCTTCACCGCGCCGGTGGTGGTCAACGTCTTCGGCACCGACCTCGGCGCCATCGAGACGGCCGCCCGGGACATCGCCCGCGAGCTCGCCGAGGTGCGGGGCGCGGCGGACATCCAGCAGAGCTCCCCCGCGGGCTTGCCCCAGGTCAATGTGGGCCTGCGGCCCAACGACCTGCGCCACTGGGGCCTCTCGGCCATCGAGGTGATGGAGGTGGTGCGCACCGCCTACCAGGGCGACATCGTCGGCCAGACCTATGCGGGCAACGCGGTGTTCAACGTCCTGGTCATCCTCGATTCCGCCACGCGGGGCCGGCTCTCCGCCCTGAGCGACCTGCCCCTGCGCGGCTCCGGCGGCCGGGTGGTGCGCCTCGCGCAAGTCGCGGACATCTACGAGACCTCCGGCCGCTACCAGGTCCAGCACGAGGGCGCGCAGCGGGTGCAGGCGGTCACCGCCAACGTGACCGGCCGCGACATCGCCGGCTTCGTGGCCGATGCCAAGCGCAAGATCGCCCGCGAGGTCGCCCTGCCCCCCGGCACCTATGTGGGCTTCGCCGGCTCGGCCGAGGCGCAGGCCCGGGCCCGGCGCGACCTCCTGGTCTATTCGGGGCTGGCCGGCCTCGGCATCGTGCTGCTGCTGGCCATCGTGACGGGGAGCCTGCGCAACCTCATGCTGGTCCTGGTCAACCTGCCCTTCGCCTTCGTGGGCGGCGTGCTGGCGGTCTTCGCCACCGGCGCCGTGCTGTCGCTGGGCTCGATCGTCGGCTTCGTGACCCTGTTCGGGATCTCCCTGCGCAACACCATCATGATGATCGCCCATTACGAGCACCTCGTGGGGGAGGAGGGGCAGGCCTGGAACCGGGACACCGCGGTGCTCGGGGCCGCCGACCGCATGGTGCCGATCCTGATGACCTCCCTGGTCACCGGCCTCGGCCTCCTGCCCCTCGCCCTCGGGGCCGGCGAGCCCGGCCGCGAGATCGAGGGTCCGATGGCCATCGTGATCCTCGGCGGCCTCGCCACCTCGACGGTGCTCAACCTCCTGATCCTGCCGACCCTGGCCCTGCGCTTCGCGCGCTTCGGCACGCCGCAGGGCAGGGCGCTCGAACCGGTCGCCTGAAACGCCCTCGCCCCGCGCGACCCGGACGGCGCGGTGGCGTCGACCAGGGGGGCCGGATCCCGGCCCGGACGGCGGCCGGATGGCCGTCCCGGATGGCCATGTCATCGCTAATTGGCAGCGGTCAGAGATAATTGGCGGGATTATCCGGGATCATCCGGGATTTCGCGCGCCGCGCCGGCTACTGGCCGACGTCATCACAGCTTCTGCTTGACCCGATCGCTTGGCTTTAGACTGGTTGATTAAAAGGGGCAGACCTGTCGTAAGCCAATCGATCAGGTCAAAATCCTATGATGATCAAAGCAAGCCTGTTGTCAGGTATGAGGTGAGGGTTTTTACGCCGGGAGATTTCCGGTCAGGCTTTTCCGACACCGCCACCAACAGAAAGGTTCGCGAAAATTTTGCGAAGATTGAATGTCAGGAAAACGACCGTATTCCCGGCACTTTGCAGATATGCGTCCGGCGCGCCTTCATGAGAAGCGATTAGTAACGTGTCTCGCCGCCGCGGTGCCGCATCTTCTCAATCGTCTCTATTCCCTGCCGGTAGGCTTTGGTTTCATTCGCCAAAGCACGGTCAGATCGCTCAATTAACTTACCGTTCTTACGGATTTTCCATTGCTAGGTACCCTGGACCCTGGAATGCTGGGTGACTTCCAGACTATACGGATAGGTGCCAAATACCGCCTCTGTCATATTGTCGCTATTCAGTGCAGACCATGTAAGTAAATCAATTATTTAAAATAAATGCGTTTCATTCGCGGTATCGTGAGTAAAGATAAGATTGTTATTTTATCTTTCGCGCAGGTCGTTAACAATGAGGTGCTATACCCGCAGCGATAGACCTGCGGCGGTGGCCCCACATGCTTGCTGATGACACAGATATCGTTTTACGAGCACCGCGTGCCGACACCAATTGGATCGCGATTATTCGGACGCTGGACGGGGTTGAAATACCCTGCACTGTGAAAGACGTTTCAAAAACCGGTGCTAGGATCGGCGTGCCTGCCTCTTGCCCCCTGCCAGACACTTTCATGCTAAAAATTGTAGGGAAGGATATTATCTGCCGCGTTTCTCTTGCATGGCGCAAAGGCAACTTTGTCGGCGTTCATATCAACCAGTTCGGTAAGATCACGCCTAAAATTGGGAATACTGACGAAGCGAAGGCTCAAATTCCAGACGGGTCTTACAAGGCGATAGGGGTACGCCGCAGCCGCATGTCCTCCTTCTAGCCTTCGTAGATGACCGGCTTGGCCCCGTAAACGGAAGCTATAGAACTGCGTGTCGCCGTAGAGGAGCCAGCAGCCATAAGGGCCGCCACCGCGTCCGAGAGTAAGTCTGGCAGAACCTCACTGAACGGGACCGGGTAAGCGGCATCAAGCGCTCGGGTCGCGCCCACGAGGGCAGCGCGCACTGCGGCTGATCTTCTAGGCCGGGCTGGGCTGGTGACTGGCATAATGATCCTGCTGGGGCACAGTATGCCAAGCCGATGGTGAATAACCTACGAAGGTTGAGCCATCCAAGGAGCCTCATGATAGGCGAACGGATGTTAAAGCTCCTGGCGGTACAGCTTCTCGTCGCAAGCAGCGAAAATGTGCGTCGACGAGGTCCTCCCTAATGATTGGCGCCCCAAGCTTTCCGGATCTCTCAGCCCTCGTCGTTGATGAGAGCCTCTACATCCGCCGGATCGTTCGCGACATGCTGCAGCGCTCCGGTATTCGACGGATACAGGAGGCGACTGACGGGGCAGAAGCGCTTGGCTGTATCGCTGAGGCTCGGCCAGATTTGGTGATCCTAGATTGGGATCTCGCCATCCTGTCAGGCGAAGAGGTCATTCGCTTGGTACGAAACCCAGAGACCTCTCCAGCTCCGACCGTGCCCCTAATCCTCATGATGGCTCAGCCACAGAAGGGCAGAGTTGAGCGCGCTGTCCGTTTGGGCGTCAACGAGGTCATCGCCAAGCCCTTCTCGCCCAAGACGCTGTGGTCACGGCTCGACGAGGTGATCAATCGGCCCAGGCCCTATGAGACCGTCAAGAGCATGCTGCGCCCGATGGCTAGGCGACCAACGACTGTCGCAGCTTTCTAAGGGCGTTTTGGTCTTCTTCCTGTTGCGGACTGAGCAACTAGCCCTTGGTGTCTCAACCTTCGGCACTCACTCCCTCTGGGCTGGGTACATCACGACCGCGGCCGAGCGTGGCGCGGATCTCGCGCGCATCATGGATCAGTCAGGGCATCGCGATCCGAAGACGGTGGTCGGGTACATCCGGCGCGCCAACGCGTTCAAAGACCATTCGGGAAGTGGCTTCTTGTAGGAAGGCTGCTGTCTGCAGATAGCTCGCCGAATGTCCGGTTGCGGACCGAAACGTCCCAGCTCTACGCCCGGTTGTCTTTCAGGGGAGGAGGCTGGGAGATTGAGTTGGCGCGGTACTTCTTCGATATCCACGACGGCAATGCGTTCTTCCGAGACCCGGAGGGCACTGAGTGCTCGGGCAAGGAAGACGTCCGCATTGAAGCTATGAGGTCACTGCCTGAAATTGCGCGACAGTTCATTCCAAGCCGATCAGCCGACGCACAGGCCTTCACAGTGCTCGTGCGTGATGAAACGGGCACCATGATCTACACGGCAACGCTGACGTTCGCTGGCCTTTGGATGAATGAAGCAAATTCTACCGACCCATCTACGTCTTAGATCTCCGGTGAACGCCTTCAAGGATCACTCCGGGAGCAGTTTTTTCTAAGCTCCTGGTTTGCCGGAAACTGTCTTGGGCTTAGGCTTCGTCGCAGCCCACGCTCTGAACCCGCGAGATAAGTACAAGATTATCGAGCCGAAATTAGGATACGTGGTATGAGGCTGCTCATTCTACGTTGAAGGTCTGCCCACCATGGATGTCGTTCTCACTCCTGATGGATCTACGGGCAGAGCGTGGACCCTGAAAGACCGCCTTGGGCGGAGCCTTGGCAACATCACCAAGCCCCAAAATGCCGACGAATTCGAGATCCAGCCCGATGCGTTCGGCCTACTCAGAAGAGTGAAACGACGACACCCGTCCCTTGATGAGGCCATGTCCGCCATCGCAAGCGTCACGAATGGGGCCTGCACGCTTGATAGTCGGGATTGGGATTAGGGTTGTACATCTTGGCCATCCGCCCGGCACCTAACGCAAAGACCAAGGGACCGCACCGACCATGATCGAGTTCTTCGACCAAGCCGGGCGAGAGGCCGCCTTCTGTCACGATGGGCACTCCCTCTACCTCTGGAACGGCAAACCTGCAGCCTTCATCCACGACGATAAGGTTTACGCCTACAGCGGTCGTTTCATCGGCTGGGCGGATAGGGGCTGGATCTCTGATGAAAGTGGGAAGTGTCTCTTATTCGAGCGCGATGCCGTTGGCGGTCCCAAAAAACCAACTCGTCTGACGAAGACCACACCGGGACCAAGAGGTACGAAGCCGCCGCGCGGCGAGCTACTTCCTGCGCCGCTGGGACAGGCCAACCTTAAAAATTGGTCGGATTATGCGTTCGCAGACCTGATCTGAGGGGCCAGGTCGCGGTTCCTTTAGGGCGTGCGAAAACGGACGCCATCTGATGGGAGCTGTACGCACGCGAGGGGCCGCTTCCATCTATCCCCGGGGAAGGCTCGCCTGCTGAGCGATGACGGCGTGAGCAAAGTTCTTGAGCGGCTGCAAGGGTATGCGCTTCAATGTTGGTACGGGTCCGACGCCTCTGCGCGCGGTCGTCTCGACGCGGTGGAGGGGCGGGGGCCTATAACTCCTCTTATCGGCCCCCAGGGTTGGGGCGCTATGGCCTAAACGCGCCGTCTCGGCGGCTGACCTGAACGCTGATCCGATCGCCCTTCGCACCGCATCCGGTGCAGAGCAGATGTAAGGCGATGTCGGGTAGGGGGTAGGCCGCAGGCCAGCGGGTATGATCGATGTCCGAACAGTGCACGCACGTCTCGCAACACGCCTGCACCTTGTAGCAGTCCAAGACGCTGCCTACCGTGGCCGGCGGCTGCTCACGGCCCTCGCGGTCGTAGTAGCGGCGCGGGTTGCGCCGGCCCCATCGCATCGCCCTCTCTCACGCCCCTGCGCAGCCCGCAGATCAAGCGAAAATGTTCGCCTTTCGTTCCGAACAGATAGGCAAGCGGGAGCACTACGCGCGCATGTGTGCGAGGGGCCGCTCCCGTCTCCGGGTTTTCAGTGTGCCGCTTCCCCTTCTGGAGTGTAGCGGGCGATCCATTCCTCGACGGATAGGGGCGGCTGCATCAGCCATAGGACCTCGCCTTTCACGGTTGCCCGGCCACCCGCGACCCACTGGCGCCAATTGGTCAGGGCGTCCCGGGCGGCAGCGTTCCCCACGGGGTAGTTTGCGATGATCCTAACCGGGGCACCGACATGCTGCTTGGCCTCGATGCGCTCGACGCGCTTAAGCAGACCGGCGATGTTCGTCATAGGCGGCGATCCTGAAATCCGGGGGACGTGATGACGAGGAGGGGCCAGCCCTCCCGGTGAGCGCCCGTCGCAATCTGTTGGGCGATTTGATCCGCGGCGCTCTCATGGCTCGATGCCATTATGCAGGTCGCGACCTGGGGCAGGGCGGGGCGGTACCAGGCCTCCAGGCGGCGCAGGCGCGTCTCAAGAGTGCTCATTGTGCGGTCCGGGGCTGCGGCTGAGGTGCGGGGCCTACGATCCGCCAATGCACGATGTTCTGGCCAGGCCTGTAGGTGCCGGCGGCTTCCATCTCCGCGAGCTTGCCGGGCAATTCGTCGTCGCTGTCGGTGATGACCCAGACCCACGGCTCGGCGGGTAAGCTGGTGGTGGCCAAGCTCTCGATCTTGCGCAGGCGGGCGTTGAGGGATGCAGGGTTCGTCATCGGGCGGTTTGCTCCTCGATCCGTAACAGGCGCTGGTGGAGGTCGACGGCCTCGATCGCGCGTACGTGGGCGTCGACCGTCTTGCCGATGTCGGCGGCTTCGGACGGGGTCAGCTCTCCAGCCGCCACGGCCTGCAGCATGGCATTGGTCTCTCGCGTGAGGTCGGCCGTCGTCTCGATTGGGGGGAGCTCGAACGTAACAGGCCGGTCTTTTAGCGGGGGGACAAGGCGGTCCAGGCACATGCGCAAGGCCTGCGTGTCGCCTTCCTTCGCGAGTTCGATGACCTTGCGCGTGATCGCCTCGGCCTCGCCGTCGAGGATGGCGTCGAGAGCCTGCATCGCCTTGCTGCGGGCGCCTTTCGGCCTGCCGGCGGGGTTGCCGCTCTGTCCAGGCTGAAAGCCGGGTTTCTTGTCCGTCATCGTCCGGCCCTATGCCTCGCCCGCATCGCATGGTTCATTGTTTTGAACAGTGTCTAAACAATGCGCCAAGAGCGAAGAAGCTTCAAGCCATCAACGACTTGAGACCCTCGCAAGAGCGGTCGGGCTCTCATCCCAGCATTTCCGCGTGGGCACGGGTACACCGCCTAGCCTCTTTGCCGTCTTCTCACGCTCACACGCTACGATGCGGCCATTACGAGCCATACGCTTTGCCCGATCGCCGTCGGCAGGAGTAGGCGTGACGCGGGTCGTGTGGGCAGCCATAGGCAGGTCGCATGTGGCGGCGCTGATCAGACGGAAGTCGCATGCGTACACTCCCGAGGGAGAAAACGCTCTGATCGTGGTTGCAATGGCAGCAGATATCGAAGCCGCTGCAGCGACCAAAACGATGGCGTTCAGGATGAGCTTTCCTAGGTTGGTCACCCGTTTCAATTCAGGAGAGAATATAACTGCCGCGAGATACAGCCGATATGCGCCTTGGGATATCTCATACGCTATCTTCAAGACAATAAACCGTTATTGTTTTATTTCGTGGAAGCGCTGGCTTCAGTCTGGTCTGCGAGCATTAAGCCCCTGGCACTCTCCGCGAAGGCAGCTAGGGCCTCTGCCGCGACCTTCTTGCGGAAAGTGCCAGCATCCTTCCCGGTCTCGATGGTCAGGCGGTGATTAGTGGGGTGCCGAACGGCACGGCGCCCGGGCCGTGACGTACCCACATCAGGATCAGACAAGATTTTACGGCCAGCCGCCTTTCGACGGAGACCGAGCAGACCTGACTGGATCATGCCATGAGCATCCGTATTTCTTTCGTCACCGCTGCTTTCGCTTTGAGCCTTGGCGCGATTGCTTCGCCCGCTTCGGCTCAGAGCTATACGGCGCCGGCTGGTATCTCCGCCGCCGCTGTGCCGGGTGGCTTCCAGAACACTCGCTCCTATGACGACATCACCACCGGCTCGATCTGAAAGGCTGATGGCGGTCAGCTCTCGGTTCGGTTGCCCGAGCTGCGCACGGATGATGGCTACACGCCGGGTGCAGCTCGGCATTACGGCCCGCGCGGTGAGCCGTTGGCCTACTGAGGGTTTCACCGATCTGATGTGTGAGCGGCGGGGCGAAAGCCTCGCCGTTTTCGTGTCTGGTGTGGCCCCCCTCGGGAAATGCATCGCGCAGGTGAGCAAGGGCTTATCAGTAGCATCCAAAGGCGTCATCCGCAGCTGAAAGTTCCTACCTACGGAATCTGCTTTATGTTGTAATCTCCGACTGCGTTCATTCAATCCCATATCTGGGTAGATAGGTGGTTCCTTCTCATCGAAAACTGTGAAACGCTCTCCGCGAGAACCTCGTGATTTGGAACACATTTATTAATCGGCGAAACATGGAGGATCAGCATGAACAGCGCAGATCGGGCATGGGAATTAGATCGCCAGATTGAAAAGAGCGAAGGAGAAGTTTCACAACTTATCAATACTATAATGGATGCAATTGAGGTTTCCTGCGATGTGATGCGGGAAGAGCGAAGGTTTCTTGAGCTAAGCGCGAGGCTGTTTGAGCTTCGCCTTCAGCGCGCGTGTCTTCCCGACGCACCGGCATCGATCCCGCTGCTGAGATATGCCTGACGGCCCAAAGTCATTGGCGCCATCCCGGCAGGCCAGCCCATGCCTTGTCGATGATGCTTTCCCTGCGCTCAGCGCGGTCAGGAGCGGCATTCCTGACAAATTGCAGGGCAGCCTCCATCGCTTCCCTTCCGCCGGCTCCACCAGCCTCTTCGCCGTTGCGGCGAATGGCTGCCTGGTAGGCCTTTACGGCCGGTCCAGCGGGTGGCTGGCCCTCAACGACGATGACGAGGGCAAGGAGCGACCGGCCGATGACGTCGGCTGTTTCCTGCGCGGTGGGGTCTACCGAAGCTGCCTGCGGTTGAGCTGGCTCGGCAAGGTGTCCGGTCGTTCGTGGACTGTCGTCATCGTTGGGCTCACGCCCGGCCGGCAGCAGATGGGGAACGCGCTCATCCCCGCCCGACGGAGCCTTCTGAACGGCCGTACCGAGGCCGAAGCCGCGGAGGACGCTAAGGTCTTTGCAAGCTTCTCCGGTCCAATGCGCTCGAACTTGGTGGCCATGCTGGACAGCATCGGCCTGAGCCGATCCCTCGGGATTGCAACGGCAGGATCGCTCTGGGCGAGCGATGCGCATCGCGTCCACTTCACTTCGATCCTGCGCTATCCCGTCTTCATGAACGGCGCCAACTACACCGGTGCACCTTCGCCAACCGCGACGCCGCTGCTGCGCACCCATCTGATGAAGTGGTTCGCTGAGGAGATGAGGGCGCTGCCGAACGCCGTGTTCGTCCCTCTCGGGCCTGTCGCCAGTGAGGCGGTCGAGATAGTGGCCGCACAGGGTAGGCTCGATCGTCGGCAGGTCCTGGCCGGCCTTCCTCACCCAAGCGGTGCCAATGCCGAGCGCGTTGCCTTCTTTCTCGGACGTAAGCGCCGCGAGGAGTTGTCGAGCAAGGTCAATCCGGAGAAGCTCCTCGCAGCGCGGGCAGCGTTGGCGGACAAGGTTCTGGCACTGCGCAGCCTCCAAGGGGACACGCCATGAGAGGGTCCCCTTGATGGGCACGGTTTTTTTCCAGCGACCCCGGGGTGTGTTCCGGGGACCCGCTCCGATTTCCGCGAGGCCCAAAAGGCCCCTTTTCACTTGCCCGAAGGTGTCCTTTGACGCTCGCTCACGCCCTGACCCGCATCATCGATGAATATCCTCTGGCGAAGGGAGAAGCCTTCTCCGGCCACGCGCTGGCAGCGGTCATCCGGAACGCAGCGCGCAGCGAGGTAACCGACGCTCTCGGCTCGGAGAACAATGACCTGCTTGTGAAAGGCAGTGCCGGCCAATCCGGGTGGGCTGAGGTCCCGTGGATCGCAGTCTTCGACCCACTCATCACCCGCACCGCCATGCAGGGCTACTAAGTCGTCTACCTCTTCCATGCGCAGCAGCCGATCGTGCACCTGTCCCTCAACCAAGCCACCACGGAAGTGCAACGGGAATTCAAGAGAGACACGAATCAGATCCTTGCTGAACGAGCCGTTTTCGTCCGGCGGCGCCTGGCTGATTATGCCCCGCGCCTTCCTGTTCAAGCCATTGATCTTGGTTCAGACAGACCCCTACCGAGCGGTTATGCGGCGGGACACGCCATGGGCGTGACCTACCACTTCGGTGCCATGCCGAACGAGGGCACTCTCCACCGTGACCTGCAGACGATCGTGGCGGCCTACCGGGCTCTGACCTTCCGAGGAGGTCTGAATACGTCCACGAGCACGACCGCTGACGAAGGCACAACAGACCTTCTTGAAGAACGGCGATACCGCATGCACCGGCGGATCGAGCGCAATCCCCACGCTGCGAAGCTCGCTAAGAAGCATCATGGCGTTCGCTGCCAAGCATGCGACCTCGTCATGGCGGAGCGCTACGGAACAGCGGGGGAGGATTTCATTGAGGCTCACCACCTCCGGCCTCTCGCCAGCCTACGCGAGGGCGAGGCGGTGAAGTACGACGTCGCCATTGACTTCGCGGTGCTCTGCCCGAACTGCCACCGCATGATCCACCGCATGAATGACCCATCAGATCTGAAGAGCTTGCGGGAGGTCCTTCATACCTCCGCGTCGTAATCCACGGCTTGGGAAGGCTCGCTCTCCTTCTGAGAGGCCTAACGCTTCCGGATTCCGCCCAGACCACAAGCCCGGCGCGCGTATGGCCGCCGGCGGCAAGGCCTACTGATCAAGATTTAGTGGATCGAGAAAACGGTCGTTTACCTGACGGTGAAACTCGTCGGCAAAGACTGCCTGTAATTCAAACATCGGAATCTTGAACGCGCGACCGTCGAGCCAATGCGGATCCGCTCGCGTAGGTGCGTTTATGGAGTGGGCTTTGTGTTGAACTCTGCCTATTCGCACCACCAATCCCGTAAGGCGGCATAGCGCTCTGCGTCATTGACATCATCGATATGAATTATCGACGCCATTTGTTTGAATGATGATGCGTCGTCGAACATATCCCTCTCACGAACCAGGGCGGAGGCCCTGAAACGCTAAAGGGATCAACATCATGACCACCCGCTCTCTTGCTCTCGCTGTTCTGGCACTTGCCACTCTGACCGGCACTGTGATGGCGGACGATCGCATCAACCTCACTCCGCCCCTCTACCGTGAGCAGGCCCGATCCACGGCAGCTGTGCGTCCGGCTTCTGAGTTGAACACCACGCCGTCCCTAACTGCACGTACCCTCCAGGTCCGGCGCGTCGTCGCTGACGCTGATGCGAACTCGTCTCGCTAAGTGGCTCTCCTGCCACTGCAAGGTTCAGGTCTCAGCATGGCCCCGGCCCAGCGCCGGGGCTTATCTTTGTACTTTCGGATTCCTGCCCTTCCAGCGGTGGTTGAGCATTATGGAGTGGGCATTAAATCGGCGCCTCCAGGAAGTGATCCAGTGCCAAGGCAGCTTGAAGCGTCTTCAGGTCAGGCTGAAGCGCAGCTCGCCCAAGCCTTCGACGCTACAGGCGATCTGATCGCCCGGCTTAAGCCATTTGCGGTCGGCACGTGGGATCTTCTCGCCGAAGATTACGCCCTGCGGTGTGCCGGTGTAGAAGATATCTCCAGCCTTGATCGACAGTTTGGGCAAGCGCGATACATACCTCAGAGCGGATCGTAAAACGGTTAGATTCCTGATAGCTAGAAATTAGGAAAGCTGGCTGGCTGGACTGCTGTTCTACAGAAAAGAAGAAGCCCGCAGCGCCTTGTGACGCCGCGGGCTTGTTGGCCTTCAGTCCAATTCTTTCTCAGGCGAACAGCAGGGCGTCGTTGTGGCCGGCACCCATGCCGAGGTCGAGGTTGGTCACGCCGACGAGCTGGAACGTCTCGCTCTGTCCGCCGTGATCGGCATCGGCCTTGATCGTGTAGAGGTCCGTGCCCGCTGTATGGCTCAGCGTGGCGCCCGTGCCGAAGCCGTAGAACTCCAGGTGATCGCCTGACGTGGCACCCGCGCCGGTGAAGTCCATGACCTTGTCGCCGCTGGTCTCGCCTTTGCGGAACACGAAAGTGTCGTTACCGCCCCCGCCCGTGAGCACATCCCGGCCGCCGCTGCCGTCGAGCATGTTGGCACTGCTGTTGCCGATCAGGATGTTCGACTGGAAGTTGCCCGTCCCGTCGATGGCGCTCGTGCCCGTCAGCGTCAGGTTCTCCAAGTTGCCTTGCAGCTTGAACGTCGCGGAGGCCAGCACCGTGTCCGTGCCCTCGCCAGCCAGCTCGGTCACCCGCTCGGTAGAGAGATCGACGATGTAGGTGTCGTTGCCGGTGCCACCGGAGAAGGTGTCGTTTCCGGTTCCGCCATCCAGGCGGTCGTTGCCCGCCCCGCCGACGAGTACGTCGTTGCCGGCATCGCCGTTGAGCGTGTCGTTGCCGGCCCCGCCGGAGAGGGTGTCGTTGCCGACGCCACCGGAGAGGTGGTTGTCAGCCCCGTTGCCGGTCAGCACGTTGGCGAGGGAGTTGCCGGTACCATCGATGCCGGCGCTGCCGGTCAGGGTCAGGTTCTCGACGCCGCTGCTCAGCGTGTACGAGACCGCAGCCTCGACTGTGTCGGTGCCTTGGTTTGTGTACTCCACCACCAGGTCCCTGGCATTGTCGACGACGTAGGTGTCGTCGCCGGAGCCGCCGACCAGCGTGTCGGCGCCCAAGCCGCCGTCGAGGTGGTCGTTGCCGGCCCCGCCGTAGAGCCGGTTGGCGCCTGCGTTGCCGGTGAGGCGGTTGTCGAGGTCGTTGCCAACGCCTTTCAGATCGGCGCCGCCGGTCAGGGTCAGGTTCTCGAGGTTGGCCCCGAGCTCGTAGGCGATGGCGGACAGCACGGTGTCGCTACCCTCGTTGGCAGCCTCGACCACGACATCGCCGCGCGTGGCAACCACGTAGGTGTCGTCGCCGGTGCCACCCGTCATGGTGTCGTTGCCGACCCCACCGTCGAGGATGTCGTTGCCGCCGAAACCGAACAGTTGATCGTCGCCGTAGCCGCCCGACAGGGTGTTGGCAGACGCGTTGCCGGTGAGGATGTTGGCGACGTTGTTGCCGGTGCCGTCGATGGCGTCCGTGCCAGTGAGCGTCAGGTGCTCGACATTGGTGGTGAGCGCGTAGGAGATCGAAGACAGGACGGTGTCGCTGCCCTGGTTGGTGTACTCGATGACGAGGTCGCCGGCGCTGTCGACCACGAAGGTGTCGTTGCCTGACCCGCCGTACATTCGGTCGTCGCCGGCGCCACCGTCGAGGACGTTGTTACCGCTGTTGCCGGCCAGCACATTGGCAAGATCATTGCCTGTAGCCTTCAAATCCCCCGTGCCGGTGAGCGTGAGGTTCTCTACGTTCGCGCTGAGGGCATATGATACTGAGGCGTAGACGAGATCGGTGCCGGAGATATAGTAGCTTTCTCCGTCTTCGGAGACGTAGTTAGCCTCCTCCACCACTTTGTCGTCGACGTTGTCGACATAGTACGTGTCGTCGCGTCCCCCACCGATCATCGTGTCGGCTCCGGCGCCGCCGTCGAGGATGTTAGCGCCGTCGTTACCGATCAGCGTGTTGGCGAATTCGTTACCTGTCAGGTTGAGGCTTTGCCTGTCGGTGGCGGCGTCGAGACGAAGGACTTCGACTTCCTGGCCAGCGGCGAGCGCATAGCTTACGGACGACGCAACGACGTCGGTTCCACTGCTTTCTAGCTCAAAGACGAGATCGTCGGATTGATCGACGACATAGGTGTCGTCGCCACCACCACCGTACATCATGTCCGCGCCCTGATGGCCGTCGATGATGTCGTTGCCGTTGAAGCCGCGGATCGTGTTGTTCAGGGCGTTTCCCGTGAGTATGTCGTCGTTATTGTAGCTGCCTTCGAGGTTCTCGATGTTCAGGAGGCGATCCTTGCCGACGCCAGTCTCCTGCCAATCGTTCAGATCGAGGGAGACGTGCACGCTGACGTTCGCCGACTGATAGCTCGCCGTGTCGACGCCGTCGCCACCATCCAGGCGGTCGTTGCCGGCCCCGCCGTCGAGCAAATCGTTGCCGGTGCCGCCGATCATGATGTCGTCGCCGCCGCCACCGTACAGGCGATCGTTGCCGTCGCCGACGGTCCCATAGATCAACGGATTGCCTCCGCCGCCTCTGAGCGTGTCGTTCCCCTCACCGCCGACGATAACATCGTTGCCTTTCAGACCTTCCAGCGTGTGAGGTGCGGTGAAGCCCGGCCACTGCTCGAACGTATCGGGGATAAAGTGATCGGCTGAGATGCTGCTGTCGACCGTTCCATCGACATCCCTCACATACTGACCGCTTGTGACCTGCTTCAGCAAGCTGGCCGCTTTTTCAATTTTTTGGTACCCTGTCGTCATTTCTAGGTAAATATCGTAATATTTATCTTTATCAGCGTTATAAATTTTTTCAGCTGGTGTATTTGCTATAAGCTTTTCAATAATTCCAATATCCAAAACTTTATCATAGTGTTGAATATCGGTTCCGGTAGGGTTCGGGGACAGGGCGGTCAGCAAAGTTTTGTATGCAGCAGAATTATTATCCCCGCCAAATTCAAGAGAACTTGCCTGGTAAGGCGTTTCGTCTCCCACATGGTATTTGATGATAAATTTCGTTCCAGTTCTACCGGCATTAACTATATCTACCGACAACTGCACATTTTCAAAACTTTGCGTAGTATAGGCGCTAGATGCCCGCTGGAGAGCGTTGAGTGCTTGATCCAGTTGGGCTTTATATTCACCTGACGTTGCCCCGTCGCCAATTTCGTGAATAACATTGATCCGATTGGTGAGGGCAATCAGAAGGGCTGATGTGGCAATACCAGGATCGGAGTCCGGGGCTCTGGCATAGGCGGCCGCCGTGATCAGTGCTTTGCCCGAAAACGTCTCAGCATTGGCCAACTGCGTAATGCTGCCCGTTCGCATGTACAGATCAAGCTGGTCCTTGCCAAAAAAGGCGTCCGACTGAATGTCGAGCAGAATCCTATTATGGAAGGTGTCGTCTAGCTTATCAATATTTTTAAGGACCCTATTGCCCTGATCAATAAGCTGATCCAGCTTTCCATTCATTTCATTCAACAAGTCTAGGCTTGGGTCCTTTTCGGATCCGCCGAAGACGGCAGTTAATTCATCCGGAATATCGACGCCAGGAATCAGGCCGATCAGATTAAGGGCGGTACCCGTAAGCTGCACGACACCATTGAAATAGTCGAGATTTTTTAGTTTCGAAGCCATTGCAGCCCCCCATTCAAAAGCTTGAAAGGGGTAAGTCATTTTCTAACCCATCGCATAGGGTAGATGCTACGTGGATGATCGAAACCTTTGACGCTCCGTCTCATCGCATCATTCGTTACCCTTGTGCCGGATGTTCGGCTGCTTAGCGATAAACAGAGGGACGATCCAACGTTTGATCTAAAATGCTGCCGCAGTCTTTGATATTGCGCCTTAGAGCCCGTCCGATAAGGGGCTGAGGCAGGGTTGAGTGGCCGGGATGGCAGTGATTCCAAGAGGGGGCTGAAACCTGACCTGGATCTGCCATGTGGACCCCGACCACCCG
>NZ_LMNU01000008.1 GCF_001423085.1 Methylobacterium sp. Leaf125
CGCTTGCGCCATCACGCGCAGGCTGCCTAACCTCTCACCCCAGATGGACCAGAGCCTCCGCTCCTGAACACCGCTGAATGTCCCAAATCATCTGACGACGGACAGGCATGACCAAGCGTCTGGAGTATCTCCTCACAAATAAGCCTCAGATCGTTTTGCTCTCGTCTCCCGGCTTCAACACCCTGAACACGGGCGACCCGAACGTCTCCAACTCCGAGCCGGCGATCGGAGATTACATCATCGCGCAGATCGACACCGAGCTGAAGAAGATCCGCGCCGCTGGTGTCTGGGCGATCCTATCCACCCTCTATCCAACGCTCGGGTTCAACTGGGCCACCACGGACTACCGCTATGCGGCCCTGACCCGGATCAACACGTGGATCAAGGCGCAGGCCGGCCGCGACGGCGTTGCGGCGATCATCGACTGTGATGACCTCCTCGCCCCCGGCGGCATCATCGACCAATCGATGTTTTGGACCGACGTTGGGTCGAAAATCCACCTGAACACCAAGGGTGCGCTGCTCGTCGGTATCAAGAAGTATGCACCCGCCATCGCCGCCTGCGTCTCGGCCGGTAGCGCCTTCAACCAGGACCCTACCGTGTCGTCGCTTCTGCCTGTGTCGGATGGTCAGATGCTCGGCTCGGGTGGTGGACGGTCTGGCGCACAGACGGGAGCCGTAGCCACGGACTTCATCGTCCGTAAGAGCACCTCGGTTCACACCGTCACGCCTAGCAAGATCGGGACGGCCGGGATCACAAAGCAACTGCTTACGGTGGTCCCGACAGGGGCCGGCAACACGTCGCTCCAGCTTATCCAGTATGAGTTCCCGCGCATCACCCTACGGCCGGCGTCGGAACTCACGCCTATCGACACCCGGTGGACCAATCCTGTCGCGCCCAACGGCGGTGTTATGCCGGTCGCGGGTGACTGGCTTCGAGCGCACATCCTGGCTGAGTTCGCGGGCGACGCCCCCGAACTCTCGACGCTCAATGAGCTGGATCTCATCGTCTACGACACCTCAGCAGGGTCGAAGACGATCCTCAGCCAGAACCGGGCGTTCTGGCAGTCGAACGGGGACAGCGCCGATCCGAAGAGCATGAACGCCCCCTCGACGGCCGAGCTGGGCGGCACGGCGCGTAAGCACTGGTTCTCGACGCCGCCTTTGCAGATCCCGGCGGGCGTCAATCCGGACCTGATCGAGGTGGTGTTCCTCAACTACATGCGGGCGCCCGAAGGAGAGGCGCGGGGCTACACAGTGACCTTCGAGCGCCCCATCCTCCGCAAAATCTCGGATCCGCGTCCGGCCTGGGGGTACTGACGGCCGAAGTCCCGGACTTTGGTCTCTCTCAAAATGCCTTCGATCTTGACCTAAACCGGCGGCAAGCCGTCCCGAGGTGACTATGACCATCATCACCGAACACACCGACGGCCAGCGCGTCACGGAGGATGGCCACGGTGTACGGTTCATCCTGCCGGCACGTCGGCACGATCGCCCGGTGACACGAGGCGTCTGCACTGACCGGCTGTTCAACGGTCGGAAGGTGCGGACCTTCAGCATCCAAGCCGGTGATGTGTCCTCGGAGGAGGCGCGAAACTATGCCGGCCGCCTAGAGGACGCGCCGGCTCGGGCGATGGCGGTGTTCGACACGAGCAAGGCCGACGTGCGCGGGCCTGGCCAAAAGTTGCGGGCCAGCTTTACGGTGAACGTGCGGCCCGGCCTACTCATGACGCACGATTGGTGCGGGATCTGCCAGTACAACGCGCGTCCCAACCCTGCAGAGCGTTGGCGGAACCCACCCTTCGCGATCGGCATGAAGCCGAGGGGCCGGAACTCTCGGGAGGAAGTGTTCTACGTCGACCTGGCGACTTTCCCGACCGCCGGCTCACAGGAGCAAGGGCGCCACGTCGACCTCGGGCCGAAGGCCATCGTTCCGTTCAAGCGAGATCGCCCCTACGCCTTCGAGATCGAGTTCATGGACGGGGCTGGCGGCGACGGCCTGCTAAAGGTCAGCGTCGATGGCTCACCCATCGTCGATTACGTCGGCCCGACTGGCTACGCCAACTATGCGGGGTGTTTCTTCGCCTACGGGCTCTACCGCTCCTGCTGGTGTCCCGGCTGTGAGGGGCTGACTGCGAATTTCGAGCACGTCACCGAGGGCGCTGTCAGCTAGAGCGAGGGGTGTCCCTGCAGGGGATCAATCAGGCACGCAGGCCGCATTCTCGGTGATAATATCGTTGTGGCGAAGACGGCACCTGAGCGCCTGCGGCTTCGCTGGGTCGGATAGCCCACTGAACTCTCGTTTCTGCGACCGTGTTTTAGGACGGAGGGGCAGATCAGGCGCAGTGGAGTGGCCAAGTGGCTCGATACTTCTTTGACATCCACAACGGCGACGAATTTTTCCGAGACCCAGAAGGCATCGAATGCAGCGATGCTGGCAGCATTCGAACCGAGGCGATGCGCACGCTTCCAGAGATTGCTCGGCACACGATCTTGGCCAGGAAAGCCGATGTCCAAGCGCTGACCATCCTTGTCCGAAATCAGGATCAGCGAACCGTCTACGCGGCAACGCTGACCTTTTCCGGTCTTTGGGTCGATGAGCCATTAGGAAGTTAGGTCAGGTCTATGGCCTAGCCATTGACATCGCGATCCGCTGCAACCCTGCAGTCGAGCCGTATGCGGCTACGACCTGAAAGCCAATTCAAGGGCTCTTCACGCGCCGTGCAGTGATGACATTTGAACCTGCGCGCAGTGCCATTCGATTTTGCGCGCTACACTTCGCGTGGAGCGGCTCCCCGGCGCCCGGCGGGTTCTGGGCGAATCTTCCCGCCGGCACCTCCGTCACCCTGTTCGTGGCCGGGTTGCTCGCCATGCTGCTGCCGGCGGCCCTCGGCTGCGTCCGGCGCGGCTGGTTCGACCTCCTGACCGCCGTGCCGGGGATGCCGGTCTATTTCCTGCTGATCAGCCTCGCGGCCTGGTCGGGGCTGTACGAACTCGTCCGCGCGCCGAACCGCTGGAACAAGACCGAGCACGGCCTCGCCCGCACCTCCCGGACCGGCGCGCTGCGTCCGCAGTGAGGGCGATCCGGCTCAGCCGAGCTCCAGCGCCGCGAGCGTGTCGGCCACCTGCCGGCGTGCCTCCCCCGCCAGCGGCAGGATCGGCCGCGGCGGCACCGTCCGGCAGAGGCCGAGGAGATCGGCGCAGGCATAGATCACCCGCAGGCTCGAATAGGTCCGGAACAGGCCCCAGAGCGGCTCGAGCCGGGCGTTCAGGCGCTGCGCCTCGGCGGCGTCCCCGGCCTCGACCGCCCGGACGATCGCCAGGGCGGGCTGCGGGAACAGCCCGGCGAAGACACTGTACCAGGCCTCGCCGCCCGCCAGCAGGGCCGCGAGCGCGTTCCAGTCGCCGCTATAGCCGAGGGAGAACCCGGCCGGCACCACGGCGCGCAGCGTGTCGAGATGCTCCGCCGCCCCGGCGGGCTCGGGGGACGGGCTCTTGATCGCGACGATGCCCGGAACCTGGGCGAGGCGACCGACGAGGGCCGGGGTGAAACGGAAATGGGTGGTGCCGGGATTGTCGTAGAGGCAGAGCGGCAGGCCGGATTCCCGCGCCACCGTTTCGCAATGCACGAAGACCTCGTCCTCGGTGAGCGGCGTGTAGGACATCGCCGCCAGGAGCCCGGCCTCGGCCCCGGCGCCCTTGGCGTCCTGGGCCATCCGCACCGCCTCGTCGGTGCGCAGGGCACCGACCCCGACGAGGATCGGCACGCGGCCCGCCACCGCCGCGACGGCGGCCTCCACGGCCCGGCGGCGCTGGTGGCGCGCCAGGAACGCATAGGTGCCGGTACTGCCCAGCAGGCCGATCGAGCCGACCCCGGCGGCGGCCAGGGGCTGCAGGAGGGCCTGCAGGGCGCCGAGGTCCACCTGACCGTCGGCGTTCGAGGGCGTGATCGGGAAGGCCGACAGGATGGGCATGGTCGCTCCGGGGCGGACGGTTCGGGGAGGCATCGGACCCCGTCCTCGTCAGGGCCGACGGCCCGGGGCCGCGTGGCGCCCGGAGCGACCCGACCCTTACGGCATCCTGCCTAAAGCATCGTCTGTCCGACCGCATCTCCCTGCCCGGAGCATCTCCTTGCCTAGAGCATCTTTCTGCCTAGAGCATCTCCTTGCCTAGAGCATCTTGGCGAGCTCGGCCGCCGCCTCCTCGGGCGGGCGGGCGAGATTGAGCGCGTTGAGGAAGCGGTTCTGGCCATTCATCACGTAGACCAGGGCGGTGTGCTCCATCGTGTAGTCGCCGTCCTTGGTCGGCACCTTGCGGACATAGGCGCGATAGGCCTTCACCGCCGCGTTCACCTCCTCCGGCGAGCCGGTCAGGCCGACGATGCGCGGGTCGAAGCTCGCCAGGTAGGTCTTCAGGGCCGCGGGGGTGTCGCGCTCGGGATCGACGGCGATGAACAGCGCCCGCACGTCCCGCCCCTTCGGCCCGAGGGCCTGGAGCACGTCGCCGATCTGCTGCAGCGTGGTCGGGCACACGTCGGGGCAGTGGGTGAAGCCGAAGAACACGAGATGCGTCCGGCCCGCATAGTCGCGCTCGGTGACGCGCTGCCCGTCCTGGTTGGTCAGGGTGAAGGGGCCGCCGACGCTGCTCGTCCCGGCCTCCTGGGTCTTGGGCGCCAGCACCACGAAGGCGGCGACGCAGAGCCCCACGAGGCCGACCGCGAAGGCGAGGAGGGGCAGGAGCGTGCGACGCATGGGAAACGGCCTTGCGGTCCAGGGATCTGGCGGCTTCAGACCATAGGCGCCGCCGCCCGGCAATCCACCAAACCGTCGCCGGTCCGGGCCGGGACAGCGCCGATACGGCGGCGGAACCTCCGGCCGCCACCTCAGCCCGGCTGCGGCTTGTCCGCGCCGGGCTTCGTCTTGGTCCGGCTCCCTGCGGCCCGACTCCCGGCCAGGGCCGCGCTCTCGCGCCGGATCGGGCGGGCGATCGGGCAGGCCTCCTGCACGAAGCCGTTGAGCGTGTTGAGGAGGTTGTCCTCAACCTGCCGGTAGAACACGAACTGCCCGCGCTTCTCACCCGCGATCAGCCCGGCCGATTCGAGCACCGAAAGGTGCTGCGAAATCGAGGGTTTCGACATGGAGAAGCGTCCTGCGATCTCCCCCGCGCTGAGCTCGGTATGGGCGAGGTAGGCCAGGATTTTCCGGCGCACGGAGGACGACAGGGCTTCGAAGACGCGCTGCATGGTTTCTCGGACAGCTGAAGGCGCACCGGGTCACGGGGCCCCTCCATTTAGGCGATAAGCTAACCGTTGACAAACTCTGCGATTTGATAATTAGGTAATTCACTAAATAAAGCAGGGAAGCGTCATGGCATGTCTCTCCACCCCACGGCTCCGCATCGATTCCGCGACCTCCGCCACCGAAGGGCACGTGGCCTGGGCTCCTGCTCGCTCCCTCTGGGTCGGCGGCATGACTCTGGCGACGCTCGTCCTCGCCCCGCTCTACGTCACGCCAAGCGCGGTGGCGCTGTTTCTCGTCACCAGCGCGGTCACGCTCTGCGCCGGACATTCCATCGGGCTGCACCGTCTGCTGATCCATCGCAGCTTCTCGGCACCTCTCTGGGTCGAGCGCGCGCTCGTCTATCTCGGCACGCTGGTGGGCATGGCCGGCCCGCTCGGCATGGTGCAACTCCACGACACCCGCGACTGGGCCCAACGCCAGGCCGCCTGCCATCCGCTCCATGCGCACCGAACCACGCTGCTGCGCGATGCCTGGTGGCAGATGCATTGCCGCCTCGTGCTGACGCATCCTCCGCGCTTCGCGCCGGAAGACCGGCTGTCCCGGGACCGCGTTCTGGCCTTTCTGGAAGCGACATGGATGGCTCAGCAGCTACCCTGGGCGCTCCTGTTCTTCTGGATCGGTGGCATGCCGTGGCTGGTCTGGGGCGTGCCGGTGCGAATCGGCGTGAGTCTGACCGGACATTGGCTCGTCGGCCATCTCACCCACCGACGGGGGCCACAGGGCTGGGTCGTCGACGGCGCGGCGGTCCAGGGCCATGACCTGCCGGCGGCCTCGCTCGTCACCTTCGGCGAGGCTTGGCACGGCAACCACCACGCCTGGCCGGACTCGGCCCGGCTCGGGTTGGAGCCCGGCCAGCACGATCCGGGCTGGTGGCTCCTCCTGACTCTGCGGCGGCTGGGGCTGGTCTGGGACCTCAAGCAGCCGGCCGACCTGGAGCCGCGCACCGGCCTGCGGCGGGTCGCGCCGGCGGGCGCAACCCGCTAAGACGAGCCCCGTGCCTTCAGATCGCCAGCTTGTCGGGCTCGATCACCGCGAGGGCCGCCGTGGCGCCCAGGCGGCGCAGCGCCTCGCCCACCATAAGGAGCGCCGGTCCCTCGTGGCCCGAGGCCTCGACGCGGTCGGCAAGGTCGGCGGCGCTGGCTTCCACCACGTGCTGGTTCGGCCGGGTGGCGTTGAAGACGAGGAGGGCCGGGGTCGTCGGCGCGAGCCCCTCGGCGATCGCCCGCTCCAGCAGAACGCCGAGGGTCTTCTTGGGCATGTAGACTACGGTGGTGACGCTCGGATCGGCCAGCGCGCCCCAGTTCAGGTCCTCGGGCAGGGCCCCGCGCCGGTCGTGGCCGGTGACGTATTGCAGCCGCCGCGCCGCGTCGCGGTGGGTGAGCGAGACGCAGAGCGAGGCCGCCGCTCCCTGGGCTGCGGAGACGCCCGGCACCACGCTGACGGGAATGCCGGCCGCCTGGCAGGCATCGATCTCCTCGCCGGCCCGGCCGAACACCAGGGGGTCTCCTGATTTCAGGCGCACCACCTGCTTGCCGGACTTGGCGAGCTGCACCATCAGCGCGTTGATGTCGTCCTGCCGGCAGGACGGACCGTGCCCGGTCTTGCCCACCAGCATGGTCCGGGCCTCGCGGCGGGCGTAGTCGAGGATCTCGGGCGCCACGAGGTCGTCGTACAGGATGACGTCGGCATTGCGCAGGGCCCGCAGGGCCTTGAGGGTGAGGAGTTCGGCGTCGCCCGGTCCGGCACCCACGAGGGTCACGGCCCCGCCCTTCGGGGCGGATTCGGTCTGTCCCAGAAGTTCGGCGAGGTCCCGGTCCGTCGGCACCCGGTCGGGCTCGGCGAAGGCGCGATCCGTGAAACGCTCCCAGAAGGCGCGACGGTCCGAGAAGCCGTGGAAGCGGCTCGTGACCTCCTCGCGCCAGTCGCGGGCCGCGCCGATCCAGGCCTTGAACCCGCGCGGCAGCATGCCCTCGATCCGCGCGCGCACGGTCTGCCCGAAGACCGGGGCGGCGCCCTCGGTGGAGATGCCCACCACCATGGGCGAGCGGTTGACGATGGCGCCGAACTTCACGTCGCAGAGATGCGGCCGGTCGACCGCATTGACGATGGCGCCGGTCGAGCGGGCGGCGGCCACGAAGGCGACGCAGTCGTCCTCGTCCACCATGGCGCCGATGCAGAAGGCGGCGCCCGCGAGGTCCTCGGGCTGCCACTGGCGCAGGTGCAGGGCGACGGAGCCCGCGACGATCTCGGCCGGCACGGCGCGAAGCTCCTCGCTGGGCTCGGGCGCGTAGACGTCCACGTGGGCCCCGGCGGCGGCGAGCAGCTTCACCTTCCAGGGGGCACCCCCGTTCGAGCCGGCCAGCACCGCCCGCTTGCCGTGCAGCGGTACGAAGACGGGCAGGACGGCCAGGGGCTCGAGGCCGGCCTGGGCGCCGCCACGCGGTGTTTCAGAGCCGGCGGGCCGGGTTTCGCGGGGGATGCGGGGCGTGCTCATGAGGCTCGGAGATGGGGGTCGATTTGGCCGAAAGTGAGCCTATGCGGCGTTGCGCGCAAGCGTCTCGGGCAGCAGCTTGCGGATCTCTGGGATGCACGAGCCGCAATTCGTGCCGGCCTTGCAGGCCGCGCCCACCGCCTCGACGGTGCCGGCCCCCGCGGCGATGGCTCCCGTGATGACGTCGAGGCCGACGCCGTGGCAGGCACAGACGGTGGGCCCGGCCGAGGCGGTCTCGGCCCGGCCCGTCAGGAGGGCGCGTCGCGCCGAGGCCGTGGGCTCCAGCTCCGCGAACAGGGCCTTGGCCTCGTCCCAGCCCGGGCGGGCCTCGGCGGGGCCGAGGGCCAGGCATGCGACGAGGCGGCCGGCCTCGTAGACGGCGCAGCGGTAGCGTCCGCGGGCGTGGTCGGCGTATTCGGCGAGCTCGTGGCCCTGGAACAGGCCGCGCATCATCAGCGCCACGGCGCGGGAGCTCTCCTGCGTGGCGAATTGCAGGCCCGAGCCGCCCGCGATCGTGGCGCGGGCCCACCACCAGCCCTCGGGCAATCCCTGCGCGCCGCGGGTCAGTAGGAAACCGCGGTTGCGATAGGGCACCGGCGCGATGCCGACCGGGGTCGCCTTCAGCTCGGGCTGGCCCGAGACCGGATCGGGTACGCCGCGCACCAGGGCGCCGACGCGGGCATCCGAGGCGGTGGCGGCGCTCCAATGGAAGGCGGCGAACAGGTTGCCCGGTCGGACCGCGTCGGTGACCATCGCCTCCAGGGTCGCCGTGCCGTGCGGCGTGCTGAGGCGGGCGAGATCCCCCTCCTTCAGCCCCAGCGCAGCGGCGTCGTCCGGGTGGATCTCCACGAAGGGCAGCGCACGGTGGGCCGAGAGGCGCGGGCTCTTTCCCGTCCGCGTCATCGTGTGCCAGTGGTCGCGGACCCGGCCGGTGTTGAGGACGTGGGGGAAGGCCTCGCTCACGCCCTCGGCGAGGGCGGGGGCCTGCACGGCCACGAAGCGGGCGCGCTTATCGAAGGTGTAGAACTGCCCGTCGGCGAAGAGCCGGGCGCGTGCCTTGCCGCGCTTCGGCAGCGGCCATTGCAGGGGGGCGGTCGTCGCATAGGCCGCATCGGCCATGTCGCTGACAGCTCCGAGGTCGAAGTCGCGGGTGCCGTTGTTCTCGAAGGCCGAGAGACCGGCATGCTCGCGGAAGATCGCGGCGGTGCCCGAATAGGCGAAGGCCTCGCCGTGGCCGAGGCGCTTGGCGACGTCGCAGATGATCTGCCAGTCGGCCCGAGCCTCGCCGGGGGCTTTCAGGAAGCTGCGCTGGCGCGAGATCCGGCGCTCGGAATTCGTCACCGTGCCGTCTTTCTCGCCCCAGGCCAGGGCCGGGAGCAGCACGGTCCTGCGTCCCGTCGCCCGGGCGCTGTCGCTGTCGGCCACCGCCTCCGAGACGACGTAGAGGTCGAGGGCCTTCAGGCTCTCGCGGATGCGGTCGGCGCGGGGCATCGACACGATGGGGTTGGTGCCCATCACCCACAGGGCCTTGATCTTGCCGCGCTCGATGGCCTCGAACAGGGCGACCGCCTTCATGCCCTCGCCCGTGATGATGTTGGGGGCCGACCAGAAGCGGCGGACCCGGTCCACCTCCTCGGGAGTGAAGTGCATGTGGGCGGCCAGCATGTTGGCCAGTCCGCCGACCTCGCGCCCGCCCATGGCGTTGGGCTGGCCGGTGAGGGAGAACGGCCCCGCACCGGGCAGGCCGATGCGGCCGGTGGCGAGGTGGCAGTTGATGATCGCGTTGCCCTTGTCGGTGCCCTGCGCCGACTGGTTCACCCCCTGCGAGAAGGCGGTGACGACGCGCTTCGTCCGGGCGAAGAGCTCGAAGAACCGGGCCACGTCGGCTTCCGACAGGCCCGTGGCGGCGGCGGTGGCGGGAATCGTCGGCGCGAGGGCCCGCGCCCGCTCCAGGGCGCCGTCGAAGCCGCTCGTGTGGTCGAGGACGAAGCGGTAATCGAGGGAGCCGGTGCTGGCGAGGTGCACCAGCAGGCCCGCGAACAGGGCCGTGTCGGTGCCGGCCTTCAGGCCGAGGAAGAGGTCGGCCTCCGCGCCGGTCTGGGTGCGCCGGGGGTCGATCACCACCAGCTTGGTGCCGCGTTTCGCCCGCGCGTCGATCATGCGGCGGAACAGGATCGGGTGGCACCAGGCGGTGTTCGAGCCCACCAGGACGATGAGGTCGGCCTCCTCCAGGTCCTCGTAGCAGCCCGGCACGGTGTCCGAGCCGAAGGCGCGCCGGTGGGCGGCGACCGCGCTCGACATGCACAGGCGTGAGTTGGTGTCGACGTGCGGCGTGCCGAGGAAGCCCTTCGCGAGCTTGTTGGCGACGTAGTAGTCCTCGGTCAGCAGCTGGCCCGAGAGGTAGAACGCGATCGCGTCCGGCCCGTGCTGCTCGGCGATCCGGCGCAGGGACCCCGCCACGGTGCCGAGGGCCGATTCCCAGCTCGCGCGGAGGCCGTCCACCTGCGGGTGGAGCAGGCGGTTGTCGAGGGAGAGCGTTTCGCCCAGCGCCGAGCCCTTGGAGCAGAGCCGGCCGAAATTGGCCGGGTGGGCGGTGTCGCCCGCGATGGCCGCGCCCCCCTGCCCGTCCGGCGTGGCGAGCACCCCGCAGCCGACGCCGCAATACGGGCAGGTGGTCTTGACGGGGGCGGCCGGTGCCTGGACGTGCGCGGTCATGGCGGAATCCTCGGCGAAGTGCGGGGTCGTGGGTCGGAGCAAGAGTCGGGCCCGGGGCGCGGGGCGGGACCTGGGGCGGGACCTGGTCCACCCGCTCCGTGACCCGTCTCCCGTGCGGAGGACGCGCGCCTCAGGGCACGCGCCTCAGGACACGCGCCTCAGTACACGTCGGCCTGGTAGCGGCCGGTCTTCTTGAGGTGGGCGAGGTAGGCCACGGCCTCGTCGGGGTTCTTGCCCCCGAACTGGCCGGCGACGTCGATGATCGCCCGCTCCACGTCCTTGGCCATGCGCTTGGCGTCGCCGCAGACGTAGAAATGCGCGCCGCCCTCGAGCCACTTCCAGAGTTCCGCGCCGTTCTCGCGCATGCGGTCCTGGACGTAGGTCTTCTCGGTGCCGTCGCGGGACCAGGCCAGCGACAGGCGGGTGAGCACCTTGCGGTCCTTCAGGGCGTTGAGCTCGTCCTTGTAGAAGAAGTCGGAGGCCTGCTTCTGGTGGCCGTAGAACAGCCAGTTGCGACCGGGCGCCTGCGTGGCGTCGCGCTCGCGCAGGAAGGCGCGGAACGGTGCGATGCCGGTGCCGGGCCCGACCATGACGACGTCCTTCGACAGGTCCTCCGGCAGGGCGAAGCCGTGCGCCTTCTGCAGGTAGACCTTCACCGTCCTGCCCTCGGGGATGCGCTCGCCGAGATGGGTCGAGGCGACGCCGAGGCGCAGGCGCGAGCGGTGGCTGTAGCGCACCGCGTCGACGGTGAGCGAGACCCGGCCCGGATCGGCCTTCGGCGAGGACGAGATCGAGTAGAGCCGCGGCTGCAGCTCGTCGAGCGCCTCCAGGAACACCTCCGCGTCGGGGCGCGCCCCGGGGAACTTGTGGAGCGCGCCCAGCACGTCGAGATGGGCGGCGTCGCCGTCCGGGTCCTCGCCGGCGGCGAGCGCCTGCGCCTTCCGGCGGGCCTCGCCCGAGGTGAGCAGCGAGAGGAGCTGGTAGAGCCCATCCGGCGCGCCGCCCAGGGCGTAGTCGGTCAGCAGCCGGTCGCGCAGGGTCCTGCCGCCGATCCTGCGCTCGGGCCGGGCGCCGAGCTCGGCGATCACCGCGTCCACCAGGGCCGGGGCGTTGGCGGGGAACAGCCCGAGGGAATCGCCGACCGCGTAGTCGATCGGCGTCCCGGTGAGATCGATCTCGACGTGCCAGGTCTCCTTCTCGCCGCCCGGCGCGTTGAGGCGCGTGCGCGAGACGAAGGTCGCCTCCACGGGGTTCTCCCGGCAGAAGCCGAGGGGGCCGAGCGCGGGGGCCGCCTTGGGCGCGGCGTCCTCGGCCTTCTTCGGCGCGGCGCCGCCGGCGGCACCGAACTCCTCCTCGAGCTTCTTCAGCATCCGGAGCGTGTCCTTGCCGCCGGGCTGGCAGAGGTTCAGGCGCTCCTCGTTCCTGAGGAAGATCGCGTTGGCGTAGTCGGCGCAGTTGTAGCCGCACTGGCCGCAATCCTGCTGCGCCATGGCGGCCATCAGCTTCTGCGCCTCCGGCCGTTCCTTGGCCATCTCCATCCGCTCGGGCAGCGGCAGGGAGGGGTCGTGCCAGGGGGCATCGTCGTTGTCGGCGAGCGCCGGCCCGCCGGCCGGCGCGTCGCCCGGCGCCAGGGCCGTGGCGCCCTCGACCGCGGGGCCGAGGAGCGCGGCGAAGTAGCCCGAGAGCCAGGCACGCTGGTCCGGGTCGAAGGGGGCGGTCTCGGGGATGAGGACCAGGGGGGGCGTGACGTGCTCGCTCATGCGGCGGCCTTCAGGACGGGTTGCTCTTCGGCGATGTTGCGCAGCGACTCGGGGCCGGTGCGGCTGGTGAAGGCCTGGAAGCTCTCGGCGGGGCTCGTCCGCCGGGCGAGGTAGCTGCGCAGCAGCGCCTCGATGCGGGCCGGGCAATCCTCGGCCTTCACGGCCTTCCAGATCTCGGTGCCGATCTTCGGCGCGTCGCCGAAGCCGCCACCGACGACGATGTCGTAGCCCTCGACGGTGTCGCCCTCCTCGGAGACCACGACCTTGGCGCCGATGAGCCCGATGTCGCCGATGTAGTGCTGGGCACAGGAGTGATGGCAGCCGGTGAGGTGGACGTTCACCGGCACGTCGAGCTCCGTAAGGTTCGCCTCGATGGTGTCGGCGATGATCAGGGCGTGGCCCTTGGTGTCGGAGGCGGCGAACTTGCAGCCGCGGCTGCCCGTGCAGGCGACGAGGCCGGCGCGGATGCTGGAGGCCTCCGTGGTGAGCCCGAGGGCGGCGACCCGTGCCCGGACCTCGGCGACCTTGGCATCCGGGACACCGGAGAACAGGAAGTTCTGCCACACGGTCATGCGGATGGCGCCGTCGCCGCATTCCACCGCGATCTTGGCCAGATCCCGCATCTGGTCGGTGGTGAGCTTGCCCACGGGCAGGACCACGCCGATCCAGTTGAGACCGGGCTGCACCTGTGCGTGCACGCCCACATGGGCGAAGCGGTCCATCGCCCCGCGCGGGGCGACGTGGGCGGGATCGACCCGGTCGAGGGTGCGGCCGAGCACCTCCTCGACGGCGGCGAGGTACTTGTCGAAGCCCCAGGCGTCGAGGACGTACTTCATCCGGCTCTTGTTGCGGTTGGTCCGGTCACCGTTCTTGATGAAGACCCGCAGGATGGCGTCGGCGACCCGGTTGCAATCCTCCGGCCTGAGGACCACGCCGGTGTCGCGGGCCAGATCCCGGTGGCCCGAGATGCCGCCCAGCACGAGACGCATCCACACGCCCGGGGCGACGCTCGCCCCCTCCAGCACCCGCACGGCCTGGAAGCCGATGTCGTTGGTCTCCTCCAGCACCGGCATCACGCCGCCGCCGTCGAAGGCGACGTTGAACTTGCGCGGCAGGCCGAACAGCGAGCGATCGTTGAGGATGTGGTTGTGCCACGACTTGGCCAGCGGGCGGGTGTCGAGCAGCTCCTGCGCGTCGATGCCGGCCACCGGCGAGCCCGTGACGTTGCGGATGTTGTCCGCCCCCGCGCCCCGCGCCGTGAGGCCGAGGTCGATGAGCCCGTCGAGGAAGGGCTGGCCGTGCTCGGGCGTGATTTCGCGGACCTGCAGGTTGGCGCGCGTGGTCACGTGGGCGTAGCCGCCCCCGTGGGCGTCGGCCAGGTCCGCGATGCCGGCGAACTGCCAGTAGTGCAGGATGCCGTTGGGGATGCGCAGGCGGCACATGTAGGAATTCTGGGCCGGCGCCACCCAGAACAGGCCGTGGTAGCGCCAGCGGAAATTGTCTTCCGGCTTCGGCGCCTTGCCGGTGGCGGCCTCCGCGATGAGGCGGTTGTGGCCGTCGAAGGGGTTCTCCGCGCGCTTCCACTTCTCCTGCTCGCAGAGCTTGCCCCCGGCCTTGATGGTGGCGTCCTGCGCCTTGACGTGGATCGCGTCCGGGCCGATGGGCTCGGCCGGCGGGGCGGCGCCCGGTGCGGCGGCGAGGCCGCCGGTCATGCGGGCGGCACTGATCCCGGAGGCGAAGCCTTCGAGGTAGCGCTTCTGCTCGGCGTTGAATGCGTCAGCCATGGGTAGCCTCCTCACGCTGCGAGGGGTTGGGATGCGGGCGCGGGGCGCCCGAACAGGAGGTCGTCGCGGTGCTCGGCGATCGAGGCGCCGGTGCGGATCAGCTCCTTGCACCAGCCCTGCTCGGCGATGTCGCCGACGAAGACTGCCCCGAGGAGCCGGTCCTCGGCGACGACGAGCTTGCGGTAGAGGCCGAGGCCGGGATCCGACATCAGCACGGTCTCGGCTCCCTCGGGCGCCTCGATCTGGCCGGCGGAGAACACCGGCAGGCCCGAGACCTTGAGGCTGGTGGAGAGGGCCGTGCCGAGGTAGCTCGCCGCCTCGCCGACGAGGTGGCGGCTCAGGGCCTCGGCCTGCTCGTAGGCGGGCTCGACGAGGCCGTAGACCTGGCCCCGGTGCTCGGCGCATTCGCCCAGCGCGTAGATGCGGGCATCCGACGCCTGCATCCGGTCGTCGACCAGGATGCCGCGCGCGGTCTCGATCCCGGCATTCTGGGCCAGCGCCACGTTGGGCCGCACGCCCACCGACAGCACCACGAGGTCGGCCGGCAGCACGGTGCCGTCGGACAGGATCAGGCGCTCGACCCGGCCCTCCCCCTCGACCGACGCGGTGTCGGCCTTGAGCAGCACCTTGACCCCGCGCGCCTCCATGGCCCGCTTCACCAGGCCGGCGGCGGCGTGGTCGAGCTGGCGCTCCATCAGGCGGTCCATGACGTGCAGGAGCGTGGTGTCGACGCCGAGCCGCGCGAGACCGACGGCGGCCTCCAGGCCGAGGAGCCCGCCGCCGATCACGATGGCGCGCGCGTGCTCCACCGCCGCCTGGCGGATGGCGGCGACGTCCGCGAGGTCGCGGAAGGTGAGGACGCCGGGCAGCTCCATGCCGGGCTTCGGCAGCCGGATCGGCAGGGAGCCCACCGCGAGGACGAGCTTGTCGAAGGGCAGGACGTGGGTCTCGCCCACCATCACGAGGCCGTTCTCACGGTCGATCTCGGTGACCGGCGCGCCGGTGATGAGGCGGATGCCGTGGGCCTCGTACCAGTCGAGGCCGCGGAAGGCGCAGCCCGCCTCGTCGACCTCGCCTCCCAGCAGGGAGGACAGCAGCACGCGGTTGTAGGCCGCCCGCGGCTCCGCCCCGACGACGCTAACGTCGTACAGGCCCGGCGCCCGCTCGGTCAGGCGCTCCAGGAAGCGCAACGACGCCATGCCGTTGCCGATGACCACCAAACGCTCCTTCATCGCCAGAGCCCGTTCCTCAGGCCGCGATGGCGGGCTTGGCGTGGCGCGCGTAGAGGAATTCGAGCACCTCGGCGCGGGCATGCGTGTAGGTCGCGTCCTCCACCAGATCGAGGCGGCGGCGCGGCCGCTCCAGGTCGACCCTCAGGATCTCGCCCACGGTGGCCGAGGGGCCGTTGGTCATCATCACGATGCGGTCGGAGAGGAGCACCGCCTCGTCGACGTCGTGGGTGATCATGATCACGGCGTTCTTCAGCCGGGCATGGATGTCCATCAGCGAGTCCTGGAGATGGGCGCGGGTGAGCGCGTCCAGGGCCCCGAAGGGCTCGTCGAGGAGCAGCACCTTCGGCTCCATCGCCAGGGCGCGCGCGATGCCGACGCGCTGCTTCATGCCGCCCGAGATCTCGCTCGGGCGCCGGTCGGCGGCGTGGGTCATGTTCACGAGCGACAGGTTGTGGTCGATCCAGGCGTTGCGCTCGGCCTTCGACTTCTTGCCCTTGAAGACCTTGTCGACGGCGAGCGCCACGTTCTCGCGCACGGTGAGCCAGGGCAGCAGCGAGTGGTTCTGGAACACCACGGCCCGGTCGGGGCCGGGGCTGTTCACCTCCTTGCCTTCGAGGAGGACGCCGCCGGTGGAGGCCTTGAGCAGGCCGGCCACGATGTTGAGCACCGTCGACTTGCCGCAGCCCGAATGCCCGATCAGCGAGACGAACTCGCCCTTGTCGATCTTCACGCTAACGTCGCGCAGGACCTCGTTGGTGCGGCCCGCGCGGGTGAAGCTGATGCCGACGTTCTCGATGCTGAGATAGCTCATGGGAATCCCTCCTCAGGCGGTCGCGGTGCCGCGGGTGACCAGGGTGCCGACGAAGGCGACGAAGCGGTCGAGGATGAAGCCGATGACCCCGACATAGACGAGGGCGACGATGATCTCGGAGATGTGGGAGGAGTTCCACGCGTCCCAGATGAAGAAGCCGATGCCGACGCCGCCGATGAGCATCTCGGCCGCCACGATGGCGAGCCAGGACAGGCCAACGCCGATGCGCAGGCCGGTGAAGATGTAGGGGGCCGCCGAGGGCAGCATGATCTTGGCGAAGAACTCCAGCGGGTTCAGGCGCAGCACCGCCGCCACGTTGCGGTAGTCCTGCGGGATGTTCCGGATGCCCACCGCCGTGTTGATGATGATCGGCCAGATCGAGGTGATGAAGATCACGAAGATCGCGCTCGGCTGGCCGTCCCGGAAGGCGGCCAGCGAGAGCGGCAGCCAGGCCAGCGGCGGGATCGTGCGCAGCACCTGGAAGATCGGGTCGAGGCCGCGCATGGCCCATTCCGACTGCCCGATCAGGGTGCCGGTGAGGATGCCCGCGACGGTGGCCAGGGCGAAGCCGAGGGCCACGCGCTGGATGCTGGCGGCGATGTGCCAGAACAGGCCCTTGTCGGTGCCGCCGTTGTCGTAGAACGGGTGGGCGATGATGTCCCAGGCCTCGGTGACGACGCGCGAGGGCGGCGGCAGGCCGGCGCCGGGACGCGAGCACAGCATCTCCCAGATCACCAGGAACGCGATCAGCACCACGACGGGCGGGATCAGGTTTTTGGCCAGGTTCTTCCCCACGCAGTTCAGGGTGGCCATCGTGACCAGGGGCGCCCGCTTCGGCTTGGCTGACGCGGCGACGCCCGGGCCGGCGGCGATGGTGGGGGTGTTGGCCATCACGCGATCCTCTTGATGCCGAGGCTGGACAGGTAGGCGGCGGGATCGGCCGGATCGAAGACCTTGCCGTCGAAGAAGGTCTCCTTGCCGCGGGAGGTGGAGGCCGGGATCGCGGTGACGCCGAGGGCCTTGGCGGCCTCGCGCCAGAGGTCCTCGCGGTTCACCTTGGCGATCAGCGCCTTGGTGTCGGTCTGCGCGTCGAACTTGCCCCAGCGGATGTCCTCGGTGAGGAACCAGAGGTCGTGCGACTGGTAGGGATACGAGGCGTTGTCGTTCCAGAACTTCATCACGAAGGGGCTGTTCTCGACCACGCGGCCGTCGCCGTAATCGATCGTGCCCTTGATGCGCCCGGCGACGTCCGCCACCGGGACGTTCATCCACTGGCGCTTGGCCGCGATGGCGGCGACCTCGTCCTTGTTCTCCGGCTTGTCGCACCATTGCTGCGCTTCGAGCACGGCCATCAGCAGCGCCCGGGTGGCGTTGGGGTACTTCTCCGTGAAGGAGGCCCGCATGGCGAAGGCCTTCTCCGGGTGGTCCTTCCAGAGCTCGCCCGTGGTGAGCGCGGTGTAGCCGAGGCCCTGCTGCACCAGCTGGGCGTTCCACGGCTCGCCGACGCAGAAGCAGTCCATCGTGCCGACCTTCATGTTCGCCACCATCTGCGGGGGCGGCACGACGATGGTCTCGATATCCTTGTCCGGGTCGATGCCGCCGGCGGCCATCCAGTAGCGGAGCCAGAGGTCGTGGGTGCCGCCCGGGAAGGTCATGGCCGCCTTCACCGATTTGCCGGCGGCCTTCTTCTTCTCGACCGCCGCCTTGAACACCTTCGCGTCCAGGGCGACCTTCTGGTCGAGGTACTCCTTGGCCACCGAGATGCACTGGCCGTTGCTGTTGAGCCGAGCCAGGATGTGCATCGGCACCGGGACGTTGTTCTGCGTCACTCGTCCGGCCGAGATCAGGTAGGGCATCGGCGTCAGGATGTGGGCGCCGTCGATGCCGTTGCCCTCCGAACCGAGCACGAGGTTGTCGCGGGTGGTGCCCCAGGAGGCCTGCTTGAGCACCTCGACGTCGGGCATGCCGTGCTTGGCGAAGAAGCCCTTCTCCTTGGCCACGAAGAGCGGGCTCGCATCGGTGAGGGCGATGAAGCCGAGCTTGGCCCCCTTCACCTCGGGGCCGGCGCCCTGCGCGAAGGCGCCGCCCGGCAGGGCTGTGCGGGCGAGCGCTGCCAGGGACAGGCTCGCGGCAGCGCCCTTCAGCAGATCACGGCGGTTGTTGCGGAAACCGTCAGTCATCGAACCCGACATCCTCGAAAGCAATGAGCATCCGCCAAAGAAAAAACCGCCGACCAAGCACATCCATCGAACGCAAGATCTGCGTTCCGTGGGGGACTCGGGTCAGCGGCTCTGCCGACGGATAAGGCTCGTCATCGTTGGCGAGCCCGCGATGCCCTGCACGGGGCGTGCCAAGTCCGGCCGGCCGGCCGGATCAACGCGCTGCGGTTCCCTTCGGAATCGTTCCAAGCTGTTCGTCGGGCAGGCTTTTCGCGTGGATGCCTCACCGCGCGGCGGCGCGCGCCAGGCCCGTGGGTGCGTCCCAGACCGCCCGGGACCGGCCAGTCCGGGGGTATGCCTGCCGCATCGCGCGCCGCCGACCGCACTGCACAATCCGCGGGCAGTCTGCCGGTGCGGACAGCAGCCCCGTCGCTCAGTCCGCCAGCGCTGCCGCGTAGAGGTCGGGCCGGAGGATCGCCCGCGCGCGCTCGGCCAGGGCCGGGTTGGGCACGATCTGCCCGGCGGCCCCCATCTGCTCGAGGATCCAGTCGGCCTGGTCGGGCCGCGGCGGCTCGGCCTCGGCGCCGAACACGACGAAGCGCGCCGCGCGCGACTCGGTCCCGTCCGCATCGCGCACCACGGTGCCGGCCAGGGCCCGGCGGATGAGGCCCGGATCGATCCCGAGATGGCTCGGATGGGCGAGCAGGCTCGCCAACTCGCCCCGGTTCTCGGGGGCCGCGCACCAGCGCCCGGCCCGCCGCACCGCCCGGACCAGGGCGGCGCTCGTCTCCGCCGCATAGGCCGGCAGGGCCAGCACCTTTTCCGGGCAGTCCGGCGCCAGGTCGCAGCCGAGGGCGACGATGCGGCCGTAGCCCTCGGCCACCGCGACGCTGTTCCAGGGACTGCCGGCGCAGAACCCGTCGATCTGCCCGGAACGCAGGGCCTGGGCGATCCAGGGCGGCGGGATCACCACCAGCCGGGTGGCGGCGTCGAGGTCGAGCCCTCCGCGGGCGGCGAACATCCGGAGTTGATAGGTGTGGCACGAGAAGGGGTGCACGGTACCCAGCGTCAGGGGCCGACCCTGTGTGACCCGCACGCGTGCGACACGGGAAAACGCGCGTGCAATCGTGTCGAGATCCGGGCCCTCCGGCGCCATCTCGGCCCAGAGCGGGCGTGAGACCGTCACCGCATTGCCGTTGAGGCTGAGCCCGAGGGGCACCACCAAATCGGTCTCGGGCCCGCTGATGCCGAGGGCGCTGGCGACGGCCAGGGGCGCCAGCATGTGGGCACCGTCGAGGTGTCCGAGCGCCAGCTTGTCCCGGAGCGTCGCCCAGGAGGGTTCGCTGACGAGATCCACCGCCAAGCCCTCGGCGGCGGTGAAGCCCCCTTCCACGGCAGCGATCAGGGGCGCCGCGTCGATGAGCGGCACGTATCCGAGGGCGAGTCTCATCCGGGCAGGCCCCTCATCCCAGGAGATCCGCCGCGGTCACGATGGCGCGGGCGATGTCGGCGATTTTCCGCTTCTCGTTCATGGCCTTGCGTCGCATCGTCCGGTAGGCCTCCTCCTCCGAGAGGCCCTTGGCCGTCATCAGGATGCCCTTGGCCCGCTCGATCAGCTTGCGGTCGGCGAGCTCGCCCCGCGCCTCCGTCAGCTCGCGCTGCAGTCGCGCGAAGGCGTTGAAGCGCAGGATCGCCACGTCGAGGATCGAGCGGATGCGCTGGGGCTGCAGGCCGTCCACCACGTAGGCGGAGATGCCCGCATCCATCGCCGCCTGCATCATCGGGACGTCGGAGCGGTCGACGAACATCGCCACCGGTCGCTCCACGTGCCGGGACAGGCCCGACATCTGCTCGAGGATGTCCCGGCTCGGACTCTCCAAGTGGATCACGACCACGTCCGGATTCAGGGCCGCCACCCGGGCCGGCAGGTCGGCGGTGTCCGGCAGAACCACGACGCGGGTGAAGCCCGATGCCATGAGTCCCTCCTCGAGGATCGCGGCGCGGGCACGGCTCGGGTCGATCACGGCGACGGTCAGGGTCGGCTCGGTCATCGGTGTCCGGGGACGCGAATCGGGGTTGGGGCGATCTCGGCAGGTCGCATGCCGGTCGAGGGAATGACAAGGCACATGATGCGGTGGGCGTGGGCGCGCGGACGTCGCCAAACAGGAGGGTGTCACCGGGAAGGCAAGCCGCATGCCCGACGAAACATTACCGTTTGGAGAGGAAACAGCCCAGGTTCCGCCGCAAACGGCCCGGCTAATGGCGCCGGCGATCGGACCGGTTGCTGAATTGCACAGCGAGGTGCTCCGGATGTCAGGCTGCACGCCCCCCGATCAAGCGGCGTTCGAATCGGGTTCCGCGCGTGGCGTGACGCCGCCCCTCCTGCCGACGCTGGCGATGGCGGCAATCCTCGGGGGGGCCTCCTATCTCTGCCAGGAGCCAGCCATCGTGGCACCGGCCTCGGTTCCGGCGACCGCCGTGGCGGCCGCACCGGAGGCTACGGCAGAGACGCCCTTTATCCCGGCACCGCTTGCCTTCCAGGCCCAGTTCCCCCTGGTCATCGTCGCTCAAGCCGAGGCCACCGCCCAGGTTCATAGGACTGGGCCTCGGCCCGCCCGCCTCGCCGCTCCCCGCCGGTTCGAGAATCCGCGCCTTGCAGTCGCCAAGGTTGCGCCGACCGCCGACAAGGCGTCGCAAGGCTCCGAGAAGGTGCCGCAGGCCTTTGCGAGGCCGCCGCAGGGACGAGAGAAGGCACTCCCCTTCGTGGCCGAGGCCGAGGTCTCGCATGCAGCGGCCGAGGGGGACGAGGGCGTGCTGCCCGGGATCGGCCTGCCCGACGTGACTTTGCCCGACATCGCCCTGCCCTTCGCGCCGACGATCCGCGCGGTGACCCAGGCGGGCGCCGCTGCCGGCGCCTTCATGGGCGCCAAGACCGCCGCCGCCGGTACCTTCGTGAGCGCCCAGGGGGCGGCCCTCGGCGCGGGGACCGCAACCCTCGGTGCCGCCGTCTCCGGCTGGGTCGGGCGCCTGCGCTAAACGCATTCGCAGCGTTGGCCGACCACCAAAAGCACCCCTGACCCTGGACCCTGCCGCGTTCGAAGACTACGTGGTCGCTCAGCGATGCTGCGCGGCCCCGTGACGGTCGACGTCGCGAGGACGAGGACCTGATGGCCGGACGGATCGAGGATTACGCGCTCGTCGGCGATGGCCGCACCGCCGCGCTGATCGCCCGCGACGGCAGCGTCGACTGGCTCTGCTGGCCCCGCTTCGATTCTGCCGCCTGCTTCGCCGCGCTGCTTGGTACCGAGGATCACGGCTACTGGAAGCTCGGTCCTGCGGATGCGGCCACCACGACGCGCCAGTATCGCGAGGGCAGCCTTGTCCTGGAGACCCGGCACGAGACCGGCGCCGGTGTCGTGCGGGTGACCGACTACATGCCCGCCAACGATGGCGCGCACCTCGTCAGGATCGTCGAGGGGCTTGAGGGGGCGGTGCCCATGCGGATGTGCCTTCGCGTCCGCTTCGATTACGGATTGGCGGTGCCCTGGGTCTCGCACAACGAGCTCGGCGATCTCCGCGCGATCTCGGGCCCGCACAAGGTGGTGCTGCGCACCCTCGTGCCGACGTTCGGCCAGGACCAGACCACCGTCTCGGAATTCACGGTGGAAGCCGGGCAGAGCGTGGCCTTCACCCTGAGCTACGGGGCATCCCACGAGGACGACCCGGCGCCGATTCAGCCGCGCAAGGTGCTGTTCGAGACCGATCGCTACTGGCGCGACTGGTCCAGCCGCGCGGCCGCCGGTACCCCCTGGGACGCAATCCTGAAGCGGTCGCTGCTGACCCTGAAGGCGCTGATCTACCAGCCCACCGGCGGCATCGTGGCTGCGCCCACGACATCCCTGCCGGAGGATCTCGGCGGCGTACGCAACTGGGATTACCGGTTCTGCTGGCTGCGCGACTCCACCTTCACCCTGATCGCCCTGATGGATGGCGGCTATCTCGACGAGGCGCGCGCCTGGCGCGATTGGCTGGTGCGCGCCGTGGCCGGCAATCCGGAGCAGGCCCACATCCTCTACGGCATCGCCGGGGAGCGTATGCTGCCCGAGATCGAACTCGACTGGCTCCCGGGCTACGAGAACTCGAAGCCTGTGCGCATCGGCAACGCGGCGGTGGAGCAGTTCCAGCTCGACGTCTACGGCGAGATCTTCGACGCGCTCTACCAGGCGCGCCAGCGCGGCCTTCAGGGCGACGCGGATGGCTGGCGGGTCGGCGAAGCGCTGCTGCGCCACCTGGAGAAGGTCTGGTGCACACCCGACGAAGGCATCTGGGAGGTGCGCGGCGGGCGTCGCCATTTCGTGCATTCGAAGGTAATGGCCTGGGTCGCCTTCGACCGGGCTATCCGTTCCTTCGAGGAGGCCGAGACCCGCGAACAGGACGAGATCCGCACCACCGGCATCAGTCATCGGCCCAAGCAGGCCCGCGAGGTCCCGGTGGCGCGCTGGCGCGAGATCCGCGACCAGATCCACGCCGAGGTCTGTGCCAAGGGTTTCGATCCGGAGCTGAACAGCTTCGTGCAGTCCTACGGCTCGAAGCGCCTCGACGCGAGCCTTCTTCTCATCGCCCATATGGGATTCCTGCCCCAGGACGACCCGCGGGTGGTCGGCACCGTGGAGGCCGTCGGGCGTACTTTGATGCGTGACGGCTTCGTGCTGCGCTACGACACCGAG
This sequence comes from Methylobacterium sp. Leaf125, assembly GCF_001423085.1. Lineage (GTDB taxonomy): Bacteria > Pseudomonadota > Alphaproteobacteria > Rhizobiales > Beijerinckiaceae > Methylobacterium. Next base: position 22,979 of record NZ_LMNU01000008.1, read on the forward strand.
AACCAGACGACCGACGGGCTGCCCGGCGACGAGGGCGCGTTCTTGCCCTGCTCGTTCTGGTACGCCGACAACCTCATCGGCCTCGGGCGCTGCGGAGAGGCGCGTGCGCTGATCGAGAGGCTGATCGGCGTCTGCAACGATGTCGGATTGGTGGCGGAGGAGTATGATGTGAAGGCCCGGCGCCTCGTAGGGAACTTCCCGCAGGCTTTCAGCCACGTCACGCTGGTGAATACCATTCTCAACTACAGCCGGGCCAAGGGGCCGGCCAGGGAGCGGAGCAGCGGTTCCGCGCAAGCCAAATCCCCGGGTGCGACCCCGCCCGCACCCCAACGGTGCGACGCCTGAGCGTTTCGGACGCTCAAGGCGAACAAGCCCACAGATGAAGGACGACGAGAGATGAGCGGAGCAGAGACCAAGCCGAACGCGGCCCCGAGCGAGCTCGACAAGCTCAGCATCGACACGCTTCGGACGCTCGCGATCGACGCGGTGCAGAAGGCCAATTCCGGTCATGCCGGCGCCCCGATGGCCCTGGCACCGGTGGCCTACACCCTCTGGAACCACTACCTGCGCTATGACCCGGCGCACCCGCACTGGCCCAACCGCGACCGCTTCGTCCTCTCGGCCGGCCACGCCTCGATGCTGCTCTACGGCCTGATCCATCTCGCGGGCGTGACCGAGAAGGACGGCGGGAACGCCCCGGCCCTCACCATCGACGACCTCAAGAACTTCCGCCAGCTCGACAGCCGGACCCCCGGCCACCCCGAATATCACTTCACCACCGGCGTCGAGACCACCACCGGCCCCCTTGGCCAGGGTGTGGCGAACTCCGTCGGCATGGCGATGGGGGGGCGGTTCCTCGGCGAGCGCCTGAATCGGCCCGATCTGCCGCTGTTCGACTACAACGTCTACGCCATCTGCTCGGACGGAGACCTGATGGAGGGGGTCGCCGCAGAAGCCGCTTCCATCGCCGGGCACCTGCGCCTGTCGAACCTGTGCTGGATCTACGACAACAACACCATCACGATCGAGGGCCACACCGAACTCGCCTTCTCCGAGGAGGTTGCGGCCCGCTTCCTCGCCTATGGCTGGCAGGTCCTGCGCGTGGCCGACGCCAACGACGTCCATGCGGTCTCGTCCGCCCTGGAGACCTTCCTCCAATCCAGCGACCGACCGACGCTGATCGTCGTCAACTCGATCATCGGTTACGGCGCGCCCAAGAAGCAGAACACCGCCAAGGCCCACTCGGACCCGCTCGGCGAGGACGAGGTCAAGGGCGCCAAGCGCGCCTATGGCTGGCCGGAGGACGCGCAGTTCCTGGTGCCCGACGGGGTCTACGACACCTTCCGCAACGGCATCGGCAAGCGGGGTGCCGAGCTCTACGCCACCTGGGAGGGCTTCTTCCACGAGGCCAAGGCCGCGGACCCGGTGCACGCCGAGGAACTCGATGCCTATCTCGAGGGCCGGTTGCCGGCCGGCTGGGACAAGGACATCCCGGTCTTCGACGCGGACGCCAAGGGTCTCGCCACCCGCGAGTCCTCCGGGAAAGTGCTGAATGCCATCGCGCAGCACGTGCCGTTCATGCTCGGCGGCTCGGCCGACCTCGCGCCGTCCAACAAGACCAATCTCACCTTCGAGGGGGCCGGCTCTCTGACACCCTTCGAGCCCGGTGGTCGCAACATCCACTTCGGCGTGCGCGAGCACGCGATGGGCTCGATCGTGAACGGCCTCGGCCTCGTGGGCCTGCGCGCTTACGGCGCCACCTTCCTGGTCTTCGCCGACTACATGCGTCCGCCGATCCGCCTTGCAGCATTGATGGAGGTGCCGGTCTTCCACGTCTTTACGCACGATTCGATCGGTGTCGGCGAGGATGGTCCCACCCACCAGCCGGTCGAGCAGCTGCTGACGCTGCGGGCGATCCCGGGCCTCGTGACCCTGCGCCCGGCGGATGCCAACGAGGTTGCGGAGGCCTATCGGGTCATCATGAGTCTGAAGGACCAGCCGGCGGTGCTGGCGCTCAGCCGCCAGCCGCTCCCGACCCTGGATCGGTCGAAGTATGCTGCCGCCTCCGGCACCGCCAAGGGTGCCTACGTGCTCGCCGATTGCGCGGGAACCCCGGAGGTCATCTTCATCGGTACGGGCTCGGAGGTGCAGCTCTGCGTCTCGGCCTACGAGGCCCTGACGGCCGAGGGCGTCAAGGCCCGCGTCGTCTCGATGCCGTCCTGGGACCTCTTCGAGCGGCAGGATGAAGGCTATCGCAACAGTGTACTCATCCCCGAGGTGCTGGCCCGCGTCGCCGTCGAGCAGGGCTCGGTGATCGGCTGGGACCGCTACGCGGGTTCGGCGGGCACGATCATCGGCATGCACACCTTCGGCTCCTCGGCGCCGCTCAAGGACCTGCAGACGAAGTTCGGCTTCACCCCCGAGAAGGTGCTCCAAGCAGCGCGCGATCAGATCGCCCGGCACAGGGAATAGGCTGCGCGACCGCTCTCCCTCCTCCGGGGGAGGGCCACCGGCTGGGCCGGTGCCGCCAGCCGCAGCAGCCGGAGCGTGCCCGGCCACCCTACCCTCCTCTCCTCCCTTTCGTCGGGGGGAGATGTGCATAACCGGTGATGGATGTCGGCGACGTGGCTCCCCGCCCGGCGCCCGGACGACGAGGAGTTTCCCATGAACCCGCTCAAGGCTCTCTTCCCCGAACAGGGTCAGGCCGTGTGGCTCGATTTCGTTGCCCGCGGCTTCGTTGCGCAGGGCAAGCTGAAGGCGTTGGTGGACGAGGACGGCCTGCGCGGCGTCACCTCGAACCCCTCGATCTTCGAAAAGGCCATCGGCGGCTCGTCGGAATACGATGACGCCCTAAAATCCGTGATGGACCAAGGCGATGCCCGCGTCATCGACCTCTACGAAGGTTGCGCAGTGGCCGACATCCAGGCTGCTGCCGACGTGCTGCGTCCGGTCTACGACGGATCCGACGGAGCCGACGGTTACGTCAGCCTGGAGGTCTCGCCCTACCTCGCCCTCGATACCGAGGAGACCCTCGCTGAGGCCCGCCGCCTCCACAAGATGGTGGCCCGAGACAACCTGATGGTGAAGGTGCCGGCGACGCGCGAGGGTATCCCGGCGATCCAGGCCCTGACCGCGGACGGCATCAGCATCAACGTCACGCTGCTGTTCTCGGTCGGCACCTACGAGGCGGTGGCCCGCGCCTTCATCGCGGGCTTGGAGGCCTTCGCGGCCAAAGGCGGTGATGTGTCGAAGGTCGCCAGCGTCGCGAGCTTCTTCATCAGCCGGATCGATGTCGCGGTGGACAAAGCCCTGGACGAGGCCGGTGGCTTCGACGACCTCAAGGGCAAGGTCGCCATCGCCAATGCCAAGCTCGCCTATCAGCGCTACAGGGCCATCCACGCCGAGCCGCAATGGCAGGCCCTCGCGCGAAAGGGTGCCAAGGCGCAGCGCCTGCTCTGGGCCTCCACGGGCGTGAAGAACAAGGCCTATTCCGACGTGCTCTACGTCGAGGAACTGATCGGTCCCGACACCGTCAACACCATGCCGCCGGCCACCATGGACGCGTTCCGCGACCACGGCACCGTCAAGGCTGGCATCGAGAGCGACGTTGCGGGCGCGCAAGCCGTGATGGCGCGCCTCGCCGAGGCCGGGATCAACATCGAGACGGTCTCCGACACCCTGGTCGACGAGGGCGTGCAGCTCTTCATCGATGCCGCCGACAAGCTCCTCGGCGCGGTGGCCACCAAGCGCATCGACTTCCTGGGGCCGAAGCTCGACGCTCAGACCCTGGTGCTCGGCGACTCTCTGGGTGCCGTTGCCAAGAAGGCGGTCGAGGAATGGCGCGCGTCCGGCAAGATCCGTCGACTCTGGGCGCACGACAAGACGGTGTGGAGCGGGTCCGACGAGGACCGCTGGCTCGGCTGGCTGCGCATCGTCGAGGACGAGCTCGAGCATGTCGCCGACTACGAGGCCTTCGCCGAGGACGTGCGGGCGGGTGGCTTCAGTGACGTTGTCGTACTCGGAATGGGCGGCTCGAGCCTTGGCCCGGAAGTGCTCGCCGAGACCTACGGCAGCCACGAGGGCTTCCCCCAGCTGAGGATCCTCGACTCCACCGATCCGGATCAGGTCCGCGAGACGGAGGCCGCGATCAGCCTGCCGACCACGCTGTTCATCGTCGCGAGCAAGTCGGGCTCGACCCTCGAGCCCAACGTCTTCCGCGACTATTTCCTCGGCCGGATGAAGGAGACGGTGGGTGCCGACAAGGCTGGAGCCCACTTCGTCGCCGTCACCGACCCGGGCTCGGCCATGGAAAAAGCCGCCCAGGCCGATAATTTCCGGAAGATTTTCTACGGTGTGCCGCAGATCGGCGGGCGCTACTCCGTACTCTCGGCCTTCGGCCTCGTGCCGGCGGCGGCCTCGGGCATCGACGTGAAGGCCTTCCTCGACACTGCCCGGATCATGGTCCGCTCCTGCGGCCCTGCCGTGCCGCCTGCCCAGAACCCGGGCGTGCTCCTCGGCACCGCCATGGGAGCGGCGGCGCTGAACGCTGGTCGCGACAAGGTCACGATCATCGCCTCCCCGGGCATCGACACCTTCGGCGCCTGGGCCGAGCAGCTCATCGCCGAATCCACCGGGAAGGAGGGCAAGGGCCTCATCCCCATCGACGGCGAGCCCGTCGACGTGCCCGCGGTCTACGGCCGTGATCGTTTCTTCGTCTATCTGCGCCTTGATGGCCGTGCCGATCCCCACCAGGATGAGGCGATGCGCAATCTCGAGCGTGAGGGCCACCCGGTGGCGCATATCACCCTGGCCAACGCGGAACAGCTGCCGCAGGAATTCTTCCGCTTCGAGATCGCCACGGCAGTGGCGGGCGCCATGCTCGGTATCAATCCCTTCGACCAGCCCGATGTCGAGGCGAGCAAGATCGAGACGAAGAAGCTGTTCGACGCGGCCGAGAAGAGTGGCGCCCTGCCGGGCGAGACGCCCCTATTCGCCGACGAGACGATCGCCCTCTACGCAGATGCGGCCAATGCCGGCGCCCTACCCCAGGCCACGCGAGGGCTCGAGGGCGCCATCGCCGCCCATCTTGCGCGGGCGAAGGACGGCGACTACGTCGCGCTCCTCGCCTATGTGGCGCGCAATCCCGGTCATCATGCGATCCTGCAGGAGGCCCGGGTGGCGCTGCGCGATAAGCGCCGCCTCGCAACCTGTCTCGAATTCGGGCCGCGCTTCCTGCACTCCACTGGCCAGGCCTACAAGGGCGGGCCCGATACCGGCGTGTTCCTGCAGATCACTGCCGATCCTTCGGCGGATCTCGCCATTCCCGGGCGCAGCCTCGGGTTCGGCACGGTGGTGGCGGCCCAGGCCCGGGGGGATTTCGCGGTCCTGGCCGAGCGCCGGCGCCGGGCCCTGCGCGTCCATATCAAGGGCGGTCAGGTCGAGGCCGGCCTGAAGCGTATCGCCGCGGCGATACGCGCTGCGCTCTAGCCTCGGCTCCCGGGGACCCCGGCGGGAAACCTAACGAACCGTCCGCTTCCGACTGGGAGCGGGCGGCTCTTTGCCAAGAGACCTGATCCGGAGCGGCCGCAGCACCGAGCTACGACGCGAAGCCGTTGTCCCGTCCCCAGATGATCGCCTCGCCGCGGCGATGAATGCCGAGCTTGCGATAGAGCGCGGCCGCGTGGTTGCGCACCGTGTTGGGGGTCAACCCTAAGCGCGTGGCGATGGCGCCGTCGCCGAGGCCCTGACAGATCAGGCGGAGCACCTCGCCCTCGCGGCGGGTGAGATCGGGCCTGATCGGTGCGGGCTCCGACGAACTCGGATGACGCAGGCTGCCGAGCTTGTCGATCAGGCCGCGGCTGAACCATGAGGTGTCGGCCATCACGGTCTCGATCGCGTCGAACAAGTCGCGCTCGGAGCGCTTGCGATCGCTGATGTCCTGCAGCACCGCGAGCAGACAGGGTTCGTCGCCGATGGTGACGCTCTCGGCCGAGACCAGGCAGTCGAGATCGACCCCCTCCCGGCTCCGCAGGCAGGCCTCGAAGCCGAGAACACTGCCTTGCGCGGCAAGGTCATGTCCGAAGCGCTCGCGCTGAGCGGCGTTGGCCCAAAGGCCGATCGCGTCGAGTTCGTGTCCCAGCACGGCGTCCTCCGCATGACCGAAGGTCCGTGTAAAGGCATGGTTGATCCCGATCAGGGCGAGGCCATCGGCCCGACACAGCAGAGTCGGCACGGGCGTGAGGCGGAATGCGGTGGCGAAGCGCTCCTCGCTGTGGCGCAGGGCCGTCTCCGCCTTCTTGCGCAATTCGAGATCGGCGAAGGTGAAGAGCATGCAGGGCTCGTCGCCCATGTCGATGGGTTGGCCTGCCACGATGACGAAGCGGGTCCCACCGTTGGGCAGACGCAGGCAGGCCTCCATCTGCGGAATCGTCTCGCCCGCGTTGAGGCGTGCGATGGCCAAGTCCCGGCTGCGGGCGTCGTTGAGCACGTCGACCTCGTAGACGCTGCGCCCGATGATGTCCGCGCTGCGATAGCCCGTCATTTCCAGGAAGCCGAGATTGACCTTCACGTGGCGCAGGTCCGATAGCCGGCAGATCACGGCCGGTGCCGGGTTGGCGCTGAACGTCTTTTCGAAGCGTTCCTCGGCCTGGAATTGCGACGTGACGTCCGCAAGGATCAGCACGAGGCAATCGGGCTGGCCCGCCGCATCCCGGATGATGAGGCTGCGGATGCGCTGCATCACATCGAAATCCGGCCTGTCCGTTCGTCGGACATTGACGATGACCTCATCGAAGGTCTCGCCGGCCAGAACGCGCTCGATCGGGGTGCGCGTGATGACGTGGTTGTTGCGGTAGCGCAGGACGAAGGTCTCGCGAAAGGCCGAGACCGTTCCGCCCAGTTCGGCGAGATCGGCCGCTCCGTGCATCGCGAGGGCCGCCGCGTTGGCCCAGGTGATATGCTGATCGGGCTCGATGAGAATTACGCCCTCGGAAAGCCCGGCGATGATTTGGTGCAGCTGGGAACGGTCGACGCCCGTCGTCAAGGGTTTTGGCATCCTGTGTACAGAAGCAGCGCCGGCACTGGAGAGAACGCCCGGGTGCGTCGGCGCTCCTCACGCAAACGAAGCCGTTCGCTCGAGGAACAAACGCAGGAGCGTCCGACTCGTTGCCGAAATGTCCCGGCCCCGGAAGCGTGGCCGCTGCTTTGCATGCAATATTCCTGCTGAATGGGTTAGGCGGGAGATCGCGATGTGCCAAGGTGACGATCCGGGTTGTAGCCACTTTACGGAGCATCGGCGGCGCCTGCTCGGCGACCTCGAACCGGAGCGGCGCGCCTTCCTGAAGAGCGGGTTCGTTGCCTCGGGTGGTGCTGCGGCTCTGATGGCCGGTGGCCTCACGTTGCCTGGTGCGGCCCTTGCCCAGACGAGCGCACAGCATGGTCCGAAGCGGACGGCGCATTACCACCTGCCGGCCACGGCCGAGACTGTGCATTGGGGCTATTTCAGCCGCAGCCTGAAACCGCAGGTCGAGATTGACTCCGGCGACTACGTCACCATCGAGACCCTGACGCACCACGCCAACGACGATGCCGAGCGCATGGTGACCGGCGATCCCGGCGCGGAGAGCGTCTTTCTGTGGACCAAGGAGAAGAAGGGCGTCGCTCGGCGCGGGGCCGGGCCGGAGGACACCAAATTCGGACCCGGGGGCGGCCTCGGCGTGCATATCTGTACCGGCCCGGTGGCGATCCGCGGAGCCGAGCCCGGCGATGTCCTCGAGGTCCGCATCCTGGACGTGATGCCCCGCCCCTCGGCCAACCCCACCTTCAAGGGCCGCACCTTCGGCAGCAATGCCGCCGCGAACTGGGGTTACCACTACAAGGACATGATCACCGGAGATCGACCCCGCGAGGTCGTGACGATCTACGAGGTCGATGCCACCGGCGCGCGCGACTGGGCACAGGCGGTCTACAGCTTTCGCTGGCCGGGCGTGACGGACCCGTCCGGTGTCGACCACCCTACCATCGATTATCCAGGCCTGCCGGTGGATCACACCCGCACGAAGCGCAACTTCGATGTGCTCAAGGGCTTCCGCGTGCCGATCCGACCGCATTTCGGCACGATGGGCTTGGCACCCAAGGAAGCCGAGATGGTGAACTCGATTCCGCCGAGCTACACCGGTGGCAACATCGACAACTGGCGCATCGGCAAGGGCGCGACCCTCTACTATCCTGTCGCAGTGCCGGGTGCCCTTTTCTCGGTGGGCGACCCCCATGCGAGCCAGGGCGATTCCGAACTCTGCGGCACTGCCATCGAGTGCTCGCTCACCGGCACCTTCCAGTTCATCCTGCACAAGAAGGCGGATCTTCCCGGTACGGCTCTCGAGACCCTCGATTTTCCGATGATCGAGACGGCCGACGATTGGGTGCTCTCAGGCTTCAGCTACCCGAACTATCTGGCCGATCTCGGGCCCGACGCACAGAACGCGATTTTCGCCAGATCTTCCATCGACCTCGCCATGCGGGATGCATTCCGCAAGATGCGTCAGTTCCTGATGCACGGACACGGACTGACCGAGGACGAAGCGATCTCCCTCATGTCCGTCGCGGTGGATTTCGGCATCACCCAGGTGGTGGATGGGAATTGGGGCGTCCACGCCATCGTGAAGAAATCGATCTTCCCAGTGCGCGCGACCTGATCCGCGGTTGGCACCCGGGTCAGACGCGGCCGGCGCGCAGCGATAAGGGCCAGCGGATGGTCCTCCGCGCGTCGGGGGCGCCCCAGGTCGCGGCCAGGGTCTCCTGGAAGGCCAGGATCGGCCCCCGGCCCAGCGCGGTCTCCAGCGCCCGGGCCGCCGACCAGGTCTCCGTGTAGCCAATCAGGTCGGAAAGTCCCCAGGACTGCGTGATGGCGAGTTCCGGCATCGCGACGGCCGGGAAGGGGAACAGGAGCGTGCGATACCCATCCTCCACATGGCGGCGCTCGGGCGGCCAGTAGGGGCCGAGGGTTTCTCCGTAGAAGCGCTGCATCACGGCATCGAGGGCCGCATCATCGATGTGCAGCACCCCGTAGGTGATGAGGGCCAGGATTGCCCCGGGACGCGCGACCCGCCGGACGTCAGCGTAGAGGGCAGGGAGTTCGAGCCAGTGGGCTGCCTGGGCAACCGTGACGAGGTCGACGCTCGCCGCCGGCAGATTGCTCTGCTCGGCAGGCGCTACGCTGTATACGACGCGGGCATGAGGCCTCACATGGGCAATCTGCGCGGCACTCGCGTCGGTGGCGACGACGTGCTCGAACCGATCGGCGAGCAGGACCGAGAGTTGTCCGGTGCCGCAGGCGCAATCAAGGGCCAAAGCGCGCGCCGGCGCGGCATCCGCGAGCGCATCGACCAGGGCCCCCGGGTAGGTCGGCCGGTGCGCCGCATACCCGGCCGCCTGGGTCGAAAAATGATCCTTGAAACGCATCGGCGCTGCCAGGCCGTTCCTGCTTGAGGGGCCGCCCCGATCCGCCGGGGCGCAGGTCCGAGTCGCGAGCGCCGCGTTTCGAAGCCGAGAATCCTCAACCTGCGACCCGTGAACGCCCGCGGCTGCTCGCCTTCGTCAGGGAAGACCCAGCCGGACACGGAGACCCATCATGCGAAGCGGCACCACGGCTATCGCTGCGGCCCCGCATTGAGGCTCTTCCGGCGACCCAATCCCAAGCCTGGACTCGATACCGGGACCGGCGTCTCGGAGAGGTCGCCCCGAGTTGCCGGCCTCGGTCGCGCACGTCAGCAGCTCAGACGACGACCTTCGCGGCGACCGAACACGCGATAATGCGCGGCGCCGGATTCCATCTGGCCGCGATTGACGGCTCGCCTGACATCGGGATTGCAGCGCAGGTACTCGCCCTCATCGAAGCCGTAGTCCCGCCGGCCATAACCGCGGCCGCGATCCCGGAAATCGCCGTCGCGGTCGCGATAGCCGTCGTCCCGGCCCCGATATCCCTCGTCGCGGCCGCGATAGCCGTCCTCGTATCCACGGTAGGGCTGGGCCAGAACAGGGCTTATCGAGCCGAGGACCGTCAGCCCCAGAACCGCTGCTGCACAGAGTGACTTCATGTCCGTAAATCTCCTTGCCGGACGCGGAAAACGGTTCCGCTTGCGTTTTGGTTCAATCCGCCTCGACGATCCGGCCTTCGAGTCCGAACAGGCGACCGAGCCCGCGCACCCGGTTGAGGATCCGATCGCCGGGGAGTGAGCCCTGGTCCGCCGGAAGGCTCAGTGTCACTCGACCCCCCTCGATGGTGACGGGAATCCGTCCGAGGGCGCCCGCCATGCCGGCCGAGAGCGGAAAGGCGAGGCGCAGCAGGGCGCCGAGGAGACGGGCGCGCTCGAACAGGCGGGGGCCCGCGAGGTTGCGCAGCATCGGGCTCGCCTTTTCGGGGGCGATTCCCTCGTGGCGGAAGTAGATGGCCAGCGCCAGATAGGCCCGGCCCGGATGGTCGATCCCGACGAAGGCTGCATGCGTGATGACGTTGACGCTCTGCTCGCCGCGGTAATCCGGGTGCGCCCGCCAGCCGATATCGGACAGGAGGCAGGCTGCGTGGCGCAGGCGACGTTCGTCGGCGGTCTCGGGCTGATCGAGGCTGGCGATGAAGCGGTCGCTCCAGGTGATGAGATCCTCTGCATGGCCCGGCGAGCGAGCACGCAGAGTGTTCAATTCGGCCGCCGCCGCCAGCAGCGGGTCGGCAAGGCGAGCATGACGGTCGAGTTGCTCGTAGAGCAGGCCCTCGCGCACGCCGCTGGCCGAGATCGCAAGCTCGCGCGGGCGTCCGATCCGGATGATTTCCTCCAGCACCACCGCGCCGTAGGCGAGGAGCGGACGGCGCGCCTCGGACACGCTCTCGACATCCTGCAGCAGGGCCGCGTCGGTGCGCTCCACCACCTCGAGGAAGTTCAGCTCGTCCGAGGGCTCGACGCTGTAACCGTGCATGACGTGAAGCGGATAGCCCCGGGCCGACTGATGCAGCCGCGCCAGGGCTCGCCAGGTGCCGCCCACCGCGTAAAAGCTGCGCCCGCGCAGGGTCTCCAACTGCGGCGCGGCCTTCTTCAGGTTCTCGCGGACGATCTTGAGGGCCTTCTTGACCGAGCCGCCCGAGAGATCCTGGAGGGCGAGGCCGCCGAGCGGCATCGTCACGCCCATCCCGACCGTGGCCCCGCGTACATCCACCAGTTCCAGGGACCCCCCGCCGAGGTCGCCCACGACGCCGTCGGGTGCGTGGAAGCCCGAGATGACGCCCAGCGCCGAGAGTTCGGCCTCGCGCCGGCCGGAGAGCAGTTCGATGCGCTGGCCGCAGGCGGCTTCCGCCGCAGCCAGAAATTCCTGGCCGTTCTCGGCGTCGCGTGCGGCAGCGGTGGCCAGCACGAAGGTGCGCGACACGCGCATGGTCTCGCAAAGCACGCGGAAACGCGCGAGCGCTACGAGCGCCCGGCGCACCGCCTCCTCGTTGAGGCGGCCCGTGGAGAGCACGTTGCGACCGAGGCCGCACAGCACCTTCTCGTTATAGAGCGGGGTGGGCGCCCGGGTCAGGCCGTCATAGGCGACGAGCCGCACCGAGTTCGAACCGATGTCGATGATCGCCACCGGCTCGATGTGGTCCCCGGCCCCAGACAAGGGGGGGCCCTGGATGGGCGCGGGGCGGGCTGGGTCGAGGCCCATGCGGGCTCCTCTGGACGGTCCGTCAGCCACGCTGCGCGCGTCGGCTCAGGGCGCGCGGGCTCGACTTCTTCGACGACTTGCCGCGCCCGGACAGGCTTGGATTCGTCATGAAATACTTGTGCGCATTGAAGGGCTCCTCCCCTTCGGCAGGTTGGATCCGTTCGCTGGCACCCGACGCCAGTACACGCCAGCTTTGGCGGTTGTCGAGGAGATTGGCCAGCATGATCTGATCCAGCACCTGCTGATGCACCGTTGGATTGGTGATCGGCAGCAGCGCCTCGACCCGGCGATCGAGATTCCGGCTCATCAGGTCGGCTGACGAGATGTAGACGACAGCCTTGGGGTGGGGCAGCCCAACGCCGTTGCCGAAGCAGTAGATGCGCCCGTGCTCAAGGAAGCGCCCGACGATCGACTTGACGCGGATCGTCTCCGACAGCCCCGGGATTCCCGGTCGGAGGCAGCAGATGCCGCGGACCACGCAGTCGATCTGCACGCCGGCCTGGGAGGCGTCGTAGAGCGCATCGATGATCTGCTGGTCGACCAGCGAGTTGCACTTGATCCAGATCGCGGCCGGCCGTCCGGCCTTGGCGTGGGCCACCTCCGCCTCGATGTTCTCCAAGAGGCGCGGTTTCAGAGTCAGCGGCGAGACCGACATCCGCTCCAGCTCGGCGGGCTCCGCGTAGCCGGTGATGAAGTTGAAGATCCGGCTGACATCCCGCGCCACGGCGGGATCGGCCGTGAAGAAGGAGAGGTCGGTGTAAATGCGCGCGGTGATCGGGTGATAGTTGCCGGTTCCCACGTGGCAGTAGGTGACGAGGCGGTCGCCCTCGCGCCGGACCACCATGGACAGCTTGGCATGGGTCTTCAGCTCGATGAAGCCGAACACCACCTGCGCGCCGGCCTTCTCCAGGTTGCGCGCCCAGCGGATGTTGGCTTCCTCGTCGAAGCGGGCCTTCAGCTCGACCAGCGCCGTCACTGACTTGCCGAGCTCGGCGGCTTCCGCCAGCGCCGCGACAATCGGGGAGTTCGAGGAGGTGCGATAAAGCGTTTGCTTGATCGCCACCACGTTGGGGTCGCGGGCAGCCTGAGCGAGGAACTGTACCACCGCGTCGAAGGATTCGTAGGGGTGGTGGACGATGAAGTCCTTTTGTCGGATCGCCGCAAAGACATCGCCGCCGCTCTCGCGGATGCGCTCGGGGAAGCGGGGGTTGTAGGACTTGAATTTCAGGTCCGGCCGGTCGATGCCCACGATTTGCGACAGCTCGTTGAGGGCCAGCATCCCCTCCACGAAGATCACCGCGTCGCTGCCGATCTCGAGTTCGTCGGCCACGAAGGCACGCAGGTCCTCGGGCATTCCGGCCTCGACCTCCAGCCGGATGACGACGCCGCGGCGGCGCTGCTTCAGGGCCGTCTCGAAATGCAGGACGAGGTCCTCGGCCTCCTCCTCGATTTCGAGATCCGAGTCGCGGATGACGCGAAACGCGCCCTGTCCGCGCAAGGCGTATCCCGGGAAGAGCCGCCCGGTGAACAGCACGATGACCTGCTCGATGGCGATGAAGCGGGCGGTCGAATCGTTCTCGGCATCCGGCAGGCGCACGAAGCGGTCGAGCACCGCCGGCAGGCGGATCAGCGCGCGCAGGGTGCGGCCGTCTCGGGGGCGCACCAGCATCAGCGCGATGGTCGAGCCGAGATTCGGAATGAACGGGAACGGGTGCGCCGGATCGATGGCGAGCGGCGTCAGGACCGGGAAGACATGGTTGAGGAAGTAGTCTTCCAGCCACGCCTTGTGATCCTGGGTCAGGCCGGCGGGCTCCATGAGTTCGATGCCGACGCCGAGGAGTTCACCGCGCAATTCGCGCCAGCGCGCCTGCTGATCGAGGGCGAGCCGCGAGACCTCGGTGCCTACGCGTGTCAGCTGTTCGGCCGGGGTCAGGCCGTCCTGCGAGGGTAGAACGAGACCGGCACGGACCTGATCGTGCAGGCCAGCGACGCGCACCATGAAGAATTCGTCGAGGTTGTTCGCCGAGATCGACAGGAAACGGACCTGCTCCAGGAGAGGGTGGTTGGCGTTCGAAGCCTCCTCCAGCACCCGACGGTTGAACTGAAGCCAGGACAGCTCGCGGTTGACGAAGCGCTCGGGGGAGTGGCGCAGGGCGAGCCCCGCCTCCCGCACGGAATCACGCGCCTCCGCGCCGAGGGGGGCCTCGGCGGGAGGCGGCGGCAGCTCTCCCGGGGGCGGCAGGTCGAGATCGGCATCAGGCAGGGCATCGGAGACGGGTTCCCTGGCATCCGGAAGCACATCCCGCACCGTCTTCCCCGGCTGGGGTTTCGAGGCCACCGCTGCGGGCTGCCCGACTCGCCGGGCGGCGGGCCGGGCGGCCCGCGTACGGCCCTCGGTGGCACGCGGGGTTCCGACATCCGCTGCCGACGCGTCCGAGTCCATGTCCGCCAAGAGTTCGTCTCCTACAGGTCTTCGAGGGTCGGCGTCGTAGCACGGGTCGGGCCGGCGTTTGTGACGGTTGCATGACGATCTTTGGCACGATCATCGGTCGTCCGTCGTGTCGGCATGCCGTCCTCAGCGCGGGGCATGATCCTCGGGATCCGCCTCGTCCTCGTCTTCCGGTTCCCCGGCTCCGAAACCGAGGCGTTCCAGCACCGCCAGTGCCAGCGGTTTGGTGATACGTCGGCCCCGGCTCAAGGCATCCCGGTCCAGGGCGGTGACCACCTCTCGGGCGCGCCCGAGGGAGCGGTCGATTCGAAGCGCCAGAGCCTCAACGATCGCGAGATCCACCACGAGTTGTCGGTCGACGAACAGCTTGACGAGGACCGCGCGCAACAGGGCGTCGTCCGGGGGCAGGATGGTGGCGCCGGGGGCGAGGCGCAGGCGGGAACGCAGGTCCGCCGTCGTCAGGCCAAGCCCATCCACTGAGGTGGCGGAGGTGACGAGGACTGGGCAGGCGCGCTCGCGTGCGAGGTTGAGGAGGTGGAACAGGGCCGCCTCGTCGCGGGGGACGCCCCCGTCTGCGCCGATCCGGTCGATGTCCTCGATCACCAGGGCGCCGTTGGAGAGGAAGTGCGGCACCGTTGCTGCGGTAATCTCGGAAGCCTGGGCCGTCCAGGCATGGGAGCGAGTCGCCCAAATCGAGGCGAGGTGACTCTTGCCGCTGCCCGGTGGTCCGGTGAGCAGGCACACCGTGTCGGGCCAATTCGGCCACGCCTCGATCAGCGTGTAAGCGGCCTCGTTGGCCGGTCCCACGAGGAAGTCCTCGCGGCCATAGCGCGGGTCGGCCGGCAGGTCGAAGGCCAGCTGCTTCGGCGGAACGGTGTCGCGGATTGCCATTCAGGGTTCGGGCTTTGACAGGAGCGCGGGTGCGTCCGCGTAGTAGAGCGGACTTCGGAGGTAGCGCTCCAGGACGAAGCGGACCAGCACGCCGATGGACGCCGCCACCGGAACGGCCAGCAACAGCCCGAGGAAGCCGAACAGCGAGCCGAAGGCGAGGAGCGCAAACATGAGCCAGACCGGATGAAGGCCGACCGATTCGCCCACGAGCTTGGGTGAGATGATGTTGCCTTCGAGGAATTGTCCGACCACGAACACCCCGATGGTGAGGCCGATATGCAGCCAGTCGGAACCCGGCCAGAACTGGGCAAGGGCAACGCCGACCGAGAGCAGGAAGCCGGTCAGCGTCCCAACATAGGGGATGAAGGTGAGGAAGCCCGCGATGAGGCCGATGAGGACACCGAAATTCAATCCGACGAGGAACAATCCGACGGCGTAGAAGGTGCCGAGAATGAGGCAGACCAGGGTCTGCCCGCGGACGAACCCCGTCACTGCCCCGTCGATCTCACGCCCGAGGCGCCGTACGACCGGCCGATGCCGGGGCGGTACCCAGCCATCGAGGGTCCCGATCATCCGGTCCCAATCGACGAGAAGGTAGAATGCCACCACGGGCGTGACGACGAGGAGCGACGCAATGGAGATCAGCGCCTGGCTGCCCGACCACAAGGACTTCAGGAAAGTCAGGAACCAGGTGCCGCCCTGCCCCACCAGGGTGCCGACCTGCGACTGCAGGTCGGTGAGCACGTCGGCGCCACCCACCCGCTGCAGCAGCGGGCCCGCCCGCTCGGCGAGGATCCCCTGCAGTCGCGAAACCATGCCGGGCAGGGTCGCCACGAGGGCGGAGACCTGGTTGGCGGCGAGCGGCACCACGAGCAGCAGGACCACCACGAGCCCAACCACGAAGACCGCGAGAATCAGGAGCGAGGCCGAGAGCCGCCCGAGCCCGAGGCGCTCGAGCCGGTCCGCGATCGGGTCGAGGAGATAGGCCAGCGCGAGGCCCGCCACGAAGGGCAGCATGACGTCGGCGAGCAGATAGAGCAGGAGGGCGAAGCCCACGAGGGCCATCAGCCCGATCATCGCCCTGCCGCGCATCGGCCGTTCCCTGCCCCAATCGTCGTGTGCGCGACGTCGCCGTTCACGGATCAACAGTGGGAACGCGAGGGACCGCGGTCAAGGCTGCGGGGCGCATGCCGACGTTTCGCGCGCCCCGCTGGCGGAGCCCAGGCCGGGGACCTCGCTGCGAATACCCGCTAACCCACTAGGTGCGACCTGCAAGGACGGACTCGCGAAGGCGCGCGGGAGCGGTTAGAGGTCGCGGAACACGGACCTTCGGAGAGCGGCGCGGATGACCGGCGAGCCCAGACACGGAATGACCTACGCGGAAGCGGGCGTCGACATCGATGCCGGCAACGCCATGGTCGAGACGATCAAGCCGCTGGTGCGTGCCACCCGCCGGCCGGGGGCCGATGCCGAGATCGGCGGGTTCGGCGGCCTGTTCGATCTGAAGGCCGCGGGTTTCAAGGATCCGATCCTGGTGGCGGCCAATGACGGCGTCGGCACCAAGGTCAAGATCGCCATTGAGACGAACCGGCACGACACCATCGGCATCGATCTCGTGGCCATGTGCGTCAACGACATCATCGTGCAGGGCGCCGAGCCGTTGTTCTTCCTCGACTATTTCGCCACCGCCAAGCTGGTGCCAGGCGTGGGCGCTGACATCGTGCGAGGCATCGCGGCCGGGTGTCGGCTCGCCGGCTGTGCGCTCATCGGTGGCGAGACTGCCGAGATGCCGGGCCTCTACGACGGATCCGACTACGATCTGGCCGGTTTCAGCGTCGGGGCGGCCGAGCGTGGGACCCTGCTGCCACGCGGCAACATCGTGCCCGGCGACGTCGTCCTTGGCCTGCCGTCCTCGGGGGTCCACTCCAACGGCTTCTCGCTGGTGCGCCGCATCGTCGAGAAGAGCGGCCTGTCCTACGACGATCCTGCGCCCTTCGAGCCTGCCCGGACCCTCGGCGAAGCCCTGCTGGAGCCGACCCAGATCTACGTCAAGCCGTTGCTGGCAGCCCTGCGTACCACCGATGGGATCAAGGCGCTCGCCCACATCACCGGCGGCGGTTTCCCTGACAACCTGCCTCGGGTGCTGCCCGACGGCGTCGGCATCCGCATCGACCTCGACGCGATCATCCCGCCACCGGTCTTCGGCTGGCTGTCGGACGTCGGCGCGGTCGCCGAATCCGAGATGCTGCGCACCTTCAACTGCGGCATCGGCATGGTCGTGGTGGTGGCGCCCGAGAGCGTGAGCGCGGTGTCCAAGGCCCTCGACCTCGGGGGCGCATCCCCGGTCCGCCTCGGCCGCATCACCCCGCGCGGGACCGAGCCCGTGACCTTCGAAGGCCGGCTCGCCTTCTGATGGCGGCCCTACCGACATCGTCAGCTTCGGTTGGCCGCAAGGCCCGCGTCGCGATTCTCATCTCGGGGCGCGGCTCGAACATGGCGTCGCTGATCGCTGCGGCCGAGGCGCCGGATTACCCCGCCGAGATCGTGCTGGTGGCATCCAATCGCCCCGAAGCGCCTGGCCTGACCTACGCGTCCGAGCGTGGAATTCCGACTCGTGCCGTCGATCACAAGGCCTACCCGAGCCGAGAGGCCTTCGATGCCGCGCTGCACGCCGAATTGGAGGCGGCCGGCATCGACCTTGTGTGTCTCGCCGGCTTCATGCGGATCTTCACCGCCGGGTTCGTCGAGACCTGGGCCGGGCGGATGATCAACATCCATCCCTCCCTGCTGCCGCTGTTCAAGGGTGTGCACACCCACGAACAGGCGCTCGCCGCCGGGGTGCGGCTGCATGGCTGCACCGTGCACTACGTCGTGCCCGAACTCGATGCCGGCCCGATCATCGCGCAGGGTGCCGTGCCCGTCCGGCCTGGCGACGATGCCGACGCCCTCGCCGCCCGCATCCTGGTGCAGGAGCACCGGCTTTATCCGCAGGCCTTGGCCCTCGTCGCGGGCGGCCAAGCCCGCCTCGATGGCGCGCGGGTGGTCTTCTCTGAAGAAGTGCTGGGAGCGGAGGGGGCGCTGCTCAGCCTCTAGGCGGCCAGACGCTACAGTCGTCTCACGCGTTCGGCAGATGCGTCGCCAGGGCTTCCAGCACCGCCATGCGCACGGCCACGCCCATCTCGACCTGCTCGCGGATGAGCGACTGCGCTCCGTCGGCGATCTCCGAGGAGATCTCGACGCCGCGGTTCATCGGGCCCGGATGCATCACCAGGGCATCGGAGGCCGCCAGCCGCAGCTTGTCGGCATCGAGCCCGAAATAGCGGAAGTACTCCTTCACGGAGGGCACGAAGGAGCCGTTCATGCGCTCACGCTGCAGGCGCAGCATCATGACGATGTCGCAGCCCTCCAGACCCTTGCGCATGTCGGTGAAGACCTCGACTCCGAAGCGCTCGATGCCGGTGGGCAGCAGGGTCGAGGGGCCGATCACCCGGACCCGGGCACCGAGAGCCTGGAGCAGGATGAGGTTCGAACGGGCCACGCGGCTGTGCAGGACGTCGCCGCAGATCGCGACCCGCAGGCCTTCGATCCGGCCCTTGTTGCGCCGGATGGTCAGCGCGTCGAGGAGCGCCTGCGTGGGGTGCTCGTGGGCGCCATCGCCGGCATTGACCACGGCGCAGTCGACCTTGCGGGCCAGGAGGTGCACGGCGCCTGCCGCGTGGTGGCGCACCACGATGATGTCGGGGCGCATGGCGTTGAGGGTTGCAGCGGTGTCGATGAGGGTCTCGCCCTTCTTCACCGAGGACGAGGCGACCGACATGTTCATCACATCGGCTCCGAGGCGCTTACCGGCGAGCTCGAAGGAGCTCTGCGTCCGCGTCGAGGGCTCGAAGAACAGGTTGATCTGGGTGCGACCGCGCAGGGTTGTGCGCTTCTTCTCGACCTGACGCGAGAGCGCGACGGCATCCTCCGCTCGGTCAAGCAGGATTTCGATGTCGGGTCGGGAGAGCCCCTCGATCCCGAGCAGGTGCCGGTGGGGGAAACTGGGAGGCGCGGCTGTCATGCTGGGTCCAGGGCTATAGGCTGCCCTGCAGGGGCCGGCAAGCGCGCGCGCCGCGCCGGCCGGCCCGGCGCGGTCAGGCCCCGGGGGCCACCAGCGGCCGCAGGGATTCTGCCAGATCCGTGAGGCTCAGTCCGCCCTTCTGCAGGACCCGATCGGCACGCCCCGCGAGCCGCCTGCGGTCATCGGCCGTGATGTCCTTGGCGGTGAGCACGACGACAGGGATATCACGCCACTCGGCTCGCTCGCGCAGGGCTCTCAGGAAGCCGAAGCCGTCCATCTCCGGCATCATCAGGTCGAGGAGGATGAGGCAGGGCTTCTTGGCGGCCGTCGCCTCCAGGCCGGCCACGCCGTTCTCGGCGGAGGCGACACGCCAACCCTCGCGCGTCAGCATCGCGGACAGTCGCTCGCGGGCATCCGGATCGTCGTCGATGATCAGCACCGGGCCCTTGTGTTCTGAGGGCTTGAACCGCTCCATGGCCGACTTGAGCTGGCCCCACTCGATCGGCTTCTGCAGGTAGTCGGTGGCGCCCAGCGAGAAGGCGAGGTTCTGCTCGTCGAGCACCGTCACCATGATGATCGGCGTCGCTCCAAGATCCGGGTCGGCCCGCAAGGTGCGCAGCACCGACCAGCCATCCATACGCGGCATGGTGACGTCGAGGAGGATGACCCGGGGCTTGAGCTCGCGCGCCCGCTCGAGACCCTCGCGCCCGTCACGCGCCGTGGCCACGGCGAAGCCGTCGCGTTCCAGGAAGCGCGCGAGGAGGTCGCGCGTTGCCGAGTCGTCGTCGATGATCAGGACATGGCCGCCTGCGATCGGTCGTGCCTCCCCGGTCCGGTGCAGGGCATCATGGTCGTGATGAGCCGCCTCGACCGGGTTCGGGGGCACGTAGGTCGCGGGCACCGCCAGGGTGAAGGTCGTTCCAGCGCCCTCCTCGCTCTCCACCTCGATGCGGCCACCCAGCATCTCGGCGAAGGCGCGGGTGATGGCGAGGCCGAGGCCGGTGCCGCCGAACCGGCGGGTGGTCGAGGCGTCGGCTTGGGTGAAGCGCTGGAACAGCTTGGCCTGCTGCTCCGGATTCATGCCGATACCGGTGTCCGTCACGCGGAAGACGAGCCAGTCGGCCCCCTCGCGTGCCGTGCGGTTGACCGCCAGGGTGATGCGCCCGGCTTCCGTGAACTTCGCCGCATTGCTCAGGAGATTGATGAGGCACTGGCGCAGTTTGGTCTGGTCGGTCTGCGCCTCGCCGAGGTGGTCCGCGATCTCGAGGGCGAGGCTGTTGCCCTTCTTGTCGACCAGCGATTCCACGGTGGCGGCGACGTCGCGCACGGTCTCGGCCACCGGGAAGGCCTCGGCATAGATCTCCATGCGCTCGGCCTCGATCTTCGAGAGGTCGAGGACATCGTTGATGAGGCCCAGCAGGTGGCGGGCGTTCGCCTCGATCTTGCGCATGTCGGCGAGGAGCCCCTCCTCGCCGAGATCCTCGATCTCCTCCTGCAGCATCTCGGAATAGCCGATCACCGCCGAGAGCGGGGTCCGCAACTCGTGGCTCATGTTGGCCAGGAACTGGCTCTTGGCGCGGTTGGCTTCCTCCGCCGCCTCCTTGGCGGCCTCCAGAGCGAGTTCCGCTTCCTTGCGCGCGGTGACGTCGGAATGGGTGCCGACCCATTCGCGGATGCTGCCGTTCTCTTCCAGGATCGGGACGGCGCGGGCCGACATGATCCGCCACACCCCGTCCTGGCGGCGGACGCGGTGCTCGATCTCGTAGGGCGAGAGGGTTTCCAGGGCCTGGAGCCAGGCCGCGTTGGTGCGTTCGCGGTCGTCGGGATGAATCGAGCCCAACCAGCCGGCTCCAGCGGCCTCCTGCGGCGTCTGACCCGTGAAGCGGGTCCATTCGGAGGGGGTAACCTCGAAGCCGCCCTCGGGGTTGGTCGTCCAGACAATGGCGGTGGTGGCTTCGGTGAGGGAGCGGAAGCGTTCCTCGCTGTGGCGCATGCGCTCCTCGGAGAGCTTGCGAAGGGTCTCGTCCGAGACCACGAGGCCGACGCCGTCGGCTTGGACGCCGCCGGCGCGCGCCGAGCCGGTCCGTCCGCGCAGGGGATAGAAGCTCATCTGGAAGTGGCGCACCCCGCGTGGTGCGCTCGGGGTCGGCACCGCCACGTCGACGTTGGTGGTCACCAGGCCCTCGTCGCGGGCGGCCTTGAGCTTCGGAATGAGCTGCTCCTGCAGCGTCGGCACGTTCGCCCAGATCGGCGCACCGAGATCGGCGCCGAAGCCGCGCTCATTCATGGTGGCGAGCGCCCGGTTCATGTGCTGGATCGTCAGGTCACGGTCGAGGAAGCCGAGGCCGACGGGTGCGTTGGCGAAGACGCCGTCGAGGAGAGCGGCCGTGCGCTGCTCGTCGCGACGGCGCACCAGGGCGAGGCGCCCGAGCAAGCCAACCGCACCCAGGGCCGCGGCGATCGACACCAGCAGCAGCACGAGCGAAAGCACCCGGTCCCGCTCCTCGCTGGTGGCAAGGACGGCGTTGGCGTGGTTTTGGACACCTTTGGCGGCCGCCCGCACCCCGTCCATGGTGCGCTTGCCCTCGCCCATGCGCGCAAGCGAGACGGCCGCGTCGTAGCCCTGGTTCCGGCGCAGGTCGATGACGTGGGCGGCGTAGCTCCGCTTCGCCTCCACGAATCGGCGCAGGTTGCGCATGTGCTCGGGCGCCTGGGCATCGGTCTGCTTCGTCAGGGCCTCGATGGTGTCGAGCTGCCCGTCGATGGTGTTCTGGGCAGCCTGATAAGGCTCGAGGTAGGGGTCCTCACCGAACAGCACGAAGCCGCGCATGCCGGTCTCGAGCTCGACCATGTTCGACAGCAGGCGTTCGCTCTCGCTGAGGATCGCGTGCTGGCGCGCCGCTTCGCTGCGGCTGGCCTCGCCGGCCAGGTAGTTTCCGATGCCGGCCGCTATCGCGATGCCGATGAGCACCAGAGCGAGAGGAGAACTTGGCAGGCCCGCGAGGACGCGGGGCTTGCGCCAACCCCGATCGGGACGCTTCGGGTAGTCGCTGGTCATGCGATGCGGTTCACGGGGTTGACGCCCGGGCGGGCGGGAGGAGGGGCCGACGTGGGCACGGCGGTGAAGGGGTTCCGCACCGGCTCCAGTACGACGGGATCGGAGGAGCATGATCACGGCTCCGACGCTCGCAAACGCGCCGGCACCATTTCCGTTCATACTGGAGCTCGCCGCGCCGCGTGCGATGTGCGCTCAATCGGCACCTTCGTCCGGAATGGCGAGACGCGTGCCGCAGGCCTTGCAGTGGACCGCGTCGCTGTCGTGCCGCTGCAGGCCGCAGGCCGGGCAGGGAAATCGCACCTTGGGGGGGCGGAAGAGCACCTGTGCGAGACGCAGAAACAGCGTCACGCCGAAGATCATGACGGCGACCGAGATCAGGCGCCCGGTCGGCCCCGGGAGGGTGATGTCGCCGTAACCGGTGGTCGTGAGCGACGTCACCGTGAAATAAAGCGCATCGACGGCGTTGCCGATCGCCGGATTGCTGCCGTGCTGCGTGGCGTAGACGATCCCGGTCATCACGAAGACGAAGACCGCGAGGTTGGTGGCGGCCAGGATCGCATCCTCGTTGGCGCGAAAGACCGTGCTGTCGGCGCGGAGGCGATCGAGGAGCTGATAGGTGCGCAGGAGGCGGAGGGTCCGGAGAATGCGCAGAAAGCCGACCCCCTCCCCCACGACCGGCGCGAGGAACGACACCACCGCGGCGATGTCGGCCCAGGTGGAGAGGTGCAGGAATTCCTGCGCCCGGTTCCGGCTGATCGCGAGGCGCGCCAGGAAGTCGAGGAGGACGACGAGGCCGAGGACGACGTCGATTCCCTCGATCCAGGGGTACCGCGGCAGGAATGAGGTCACCACGACGTAGGCGACGGTGGCCACGTCGAAGACGAGGAGGCCGTAGCGGAAGCGATGCGCCCCGTCGGTATCTCCTTCGTAGAGTCCGGCGAGGCGTGCGGCGAGCGAGGTCATGGCGGGAGAACGGTCGATCGGGGTTGGTCGATCAGCGCCGCAGCCGATTGCCGAGAACGAAGCCGAACAGGCCCATCAGGATGATGCCGGCCGCGCCTTCGATGCCCACCAAGAGATTGGTGACGCGGCCGACCGGCTTCACGCCGATCTCGGGAGGATTGGCGGTCATCATGTTGAGGGCGCTGTAGCTCACCAGATCGAGGGGGTTGTAGGTCGCCCGTCCGTCGCCCCCTTCCGGGATCAGGCCGCCGGTCAAGCCATAGAGAACCGCGAAGACGAAGATCAGAATGACGAAGGCGCGGGCGATGCGCGACAGGCTCTCGCCATAGTCGCAGAGCCACTCCACGAAGCGATCCGCAACCCATTGATAGCCGTGGCGGGCAAGGTCCGGGCCCACGCGTTTCTCCCAGGCCGTCCGGGCCTGGGCCCCCGCGTGGAACCGGCCCATCCGGCGGCCGCGCTTATAGGCCCAACTCGCCGCATCCTGGCTGCCGATGCTCTTGAAGTTCTGTTCCAGGGCGAGGTAGCTCGCCTGCGCGGCGACGTAGTCCCGGGCGATCTCCTCGCCCACCGCGCCGCCGAGTTGGTCCACCCGCATCCGGGTGCCGTTGAGCCAAGCTCCGGCGAAGCGAGCATGGCGCAAGTCGCAGGTGGAAAGATTGAGCCGCACCAGGCTGGTCTCGGACAGGTCAGCCCCGGACAGATCAGCCCCATCGAGCTTCACCCCGGTGAGATTGGCGCCTCGCAGGCGTGACCCGCTCAGCTGGGTCTTCTTCAGGCTGGCGCCCTCGAAATCCGCGTAGGTGAGGTTGACGCCCACGAGCTTGACCTCGTCCAGGCGAGCGCCGCGGAAATGCGTGTAGTCGGCATCCGCATCGGTGAAGTCGGCGCCCCAGAGGTCTGCACCATCGAAATTGGCGCCGTCGAGAAGTGCCCGGCGGAGCTTGGCGAAGCGCATCGCAGCCCCCCCGAAATGGGCATCCTCCAACATGGCGTCGTCGAAGTTGGCCTCGCCGCCGGCAATGCCCGTGAAGCGGGCGCCGCTGAGATCGGCGCCGGCGAAGTTCGCTTCCTCCACCGTGGCACCGGCGAAGCGCGCGGAGCGTCCGAGGGCTCCCGCGAGATTGGCTCCCGCAAGATTGGCGCCGCTGAGATCCGTGTCCTCCAGGTGCGCATCGGTGAGATCCGCTCCCGCGAGGGCAAAACCCGCCTGCTTCGGGTCCCACCAAGCCGGTGGGTCCAGGGCCTCGCCGAGCCGGGCCGCCAGGGCTTCCCGCCCCAGGGGCAGGCCGCCCAGGTCGCGGGCTTCACCATCGAAAAAGCCCGTGAAGGCTGCGGAGCCGAGGCGGGCGAGGAGTACGTCGACCCGCGCGCGCGCTGCGGCGGTCGCCTCTGCGTCAGGCTCCATGTCCAGCCTCCCGGCAGGTCATGCTGGCACCATTCCGAACCTGGGACGTTCCGCAACGCTTGGCCACGACGTGCCGGCGTCGGCGCGAGAGGTGAAGTGTGGCGGGGACATGGATGGCACTCGGCCTGAAGGCCTTCGGCGTGCTTCTGGTGGCGGCGACGCTGCTGCCGTTCGTTCCCAGCAATTCCGGCTTCATCCGCACCTTCGATTTCCCGCGACTGCAGATAGCGGCCCTGATCGTGCCGGTGATCCTGAGCCTGCTGCTCGTCGCCCGCGATGCCGCGGGGCTGACGCTCGCCGCGGGCCTCGTGGCAGCCCTAGCCTACCAGCTGTTCTGCATCTACCCGTTCACGCGTCTGGTCTCGCCGCAGGCCGTGGCCGCGGAGAACGGCGCCTGCCGCTCCACGTCCGGCGTATCGATCATGATCGCCAACGTGCTCGAGTCCAATCGTGCCTACGCGCCGATCCTCGATCTCATCGCCGCGCAGGATCCCGACCTGCTGCTGCTGGTCGAGACAGATCTGGCCTGGGCGCAGGCGCTCGAGCCCCTCAGGGCCCGTTATCCCCATGTGCTGGCCCAGCCTCAGGGCAACACCTACGGGCTGATGTTCTATTCGAAGCTCCCCCTGACCGAGCCGCAGGTCCGCTTCCTCCTGCAGGACGACGTCCCCTCCGTCCGCACGGGCGTGACCCTGCGCACCGGCGAGACCTTCACGTTCTTCGGCGTGCATCCGCGCCCGCCCCATCCCGGCCAGAGCAGCGCCGCGCGCGATGCCGAGCTCGTCCTGGTGGCCCGCGAGGTGAAGGCGGAGGGGCGTCCCGCGGTGGTGGCGGGCGATCTCAACGACGTCGCCTGGTCCAAGACCAACGACCTCTTCCAGCGGATCAGCGGACTCCTCGATCCGCGTATCGGACGCGGTCTCTATCCGACCTTCAACGCGAAATGGCCACTGCTGCGCTGGCCTCTGGATCATATCTTCTTCAGCGACGACTTCCTGCTCGGCCGGATCGAGCGCCTGAGCCATATTCAATCCGACCATTTCCCGATCCTCATCAGCCTGTGCCGCAGCGATCGGGCTCCGCACCTGCAGGAGGCACCGGAGGCTACGGTGGACGATCACGCGGACGCCCGGGAAGCCCTGGAGGCCGCGCCCTGATGTTTCGTCGCCGCCGGCGCGCTCAATGCTGGGCGACGCCTGCCGCCATGTTGATCGCAAGTGCCAGGACGCTGGTGTTGAAGAAGTAGGCGTAGATTGTCTGCACCGTCGCGATGCGGCGCATCGCCTTGCTGGTGATGTCGGTGTCCGAGGTCTGGGACGTCGCCCCGATGGTGGCGGAGAAGTAGAAGAAGTCCCAGAAATCCGGGTTCTCGTCGCCGTTGAAGTCGAGTCCACCGCGGGAGGTGTCTCTATCGGCGCCGTAGTAGAGGTGCGCGTAATGCACCGTGAACACGACCTGCACGAAGAGCCAGGCACAGATCATCGTGGCGGCCGCGAGGGCAAGGTGGGTCAGGCGATAGGCTTCGCTGCCGTTTCCTCCGAGAACCAGCATGGCTACGGCGCCGAAGCTTGCCGCCGCCGCCAGGATCGCGAAGAGCGTGACGGTGAAGGCACTGTCATCGAGGCGCGAGGCCTCGGCGCGAAGGGAATCCTGCGACTGACGCACGGCCTTGCCGACGATGAGCCCGCAATAGACGAGAACCCCGAGGCACCAACCGATGAGAAGCCGGACCGACAGGTCGGCGAAGGGCAGGATGAGGGCGAGCACCAGGGTAAGCCCGACGCTGACGAGGAGGCGCGGCCGAAGCCAGAAAGCCTGGATGGGATTGAGCATGCGCCGCCTCGAAGGAGTGAGCTCCGTCCCTGCTCCTGCGCCCGCGCGTGCCCTATCCGCAAGCCTTGTCGCAGCGTGGTCCACCGCTCCGAACGCGCCGGGCGATCCAGGGCCGCAATGGCAGGAAGAGGCGGTAGGCGACTTCGCCGAGGCCGAGCACGCCCGGCAGGCGAGCGAGCCGCGCGAGGAGACGCCAGCGCGGCAGGACGGCCCAGAGCGCAGCAAATCCGGCGGCCCCTGAGACCAGGGTGCCATCGGGGCGCCGGACGTGGAAGCGCGCCCGGGCCGCACCCCGCGTGAGGCCCGGTCCGAGCTCCGCAGGGCCTTCGGGCCCCACATCGACCCAAGCGATGCGCTCGGCCTCCTCGGAGCGCCGGTACAGCCGGATCTCCGCGGCACAGAGAGGACAGGCGCCGTCGTAATAGACGGTCAGCGCGGCGCGCGCGGTCTGGAAAGTCGACATAGACAAGACATAGGGCGCACCCGTAACGAAACACGGCCGCGAATCGCTTCGCGGCCGTGTCGGAGTCACTCAGAGGCGTTAAAGGCGCGCTCGCCAGGCTTCAGCGGCGTGCGAGCGCCTTCAGGGCGTTGCGGCCAGCATAGAGCGCCTGCGAGCCAAGGCCCTCCTCGATGCGGATCAGCTGGTTGTACTTGGCCAACCGATCCGAGCGGGCGAGCGAGCCGGTCTTGATCTGTCCGCAGTTTGTCGCGACCGCGAGGTCGGCGATGGTCGAGTCCTCGGTCTCGCCGGAACGGTGCGACATCACGGCGGTGTAGCCGGCGCGCTGGGCCATATCGACGGCCGCCAGCGTCTCAGTCAGCGACCCGATCTGATTGACCTTTACGAGGATCGAATTCCCGGTCTGCTCGGCGATGCCCCGCGACAGGCGCGTCACGTTGGTCACGAACAGGTCGTCACCCACCAGCTGGCAGCGATCGCCGACCCGGTCGGTGAGCAGCTTCCAGCCCTCCCAGTCGTCCTCGGACATGCCGTCCTCGATCGACAGGATCGGGTAGGCATCGACGAGGCCAGCGAGGTAGGCGACCTGCGCCTCGATATCGCGCGTCTGACCCTCACCCTCATAATGGTAGGCGCCGTCCTTGAAGAACTCCGTGGCGGCGCAGTCCAGGGCCAGGACCATGTCGGTGCCGGGCTTGAAGCCAGCGGCCTGGATCGATTGCATCACGAAGTCGAGGGCGGCCTCGGCTGAGGGCAGGTTCGGGGCAAAGCCACCCTCGTCGCCGACGTTGGTGTTGTGGCCCGCCTTCTTCAGGGCGCCCTTCAGGGTGTGGAACACCTCGGCGCCCATGCGCACGGCCTCGGCGAGCGAGGACGCGCCCACCGGCATGATCATGAATTCCTGGAAATCGATCGGGTTGTCGGCATGCGCCCCGCCGTTGATGATGTTCATCATCGGCACGGGGAGTACCCGGCCCTGCGTTCCGCCGATGTAGCGATAGAGCGGCAGGCCGGCGGTCTCGGCAGCGGCCTTGGCGACCGCGAGCGAGACGCCAAGAATCGCGTTGGCGCCGAGGCGGCTCTTGTTCGGGGTACCGTCGAGCTCGATCATCGCCTCGTCGATGGCGATCTGGTCCTCGGCATCCATGCCGCCGATCGCGTCGAGGATGTCGGATTGCACGGCATTGACCGCCTTGCGCACGCCCTTGCCGCCGTAGCGACCCTTGTCGCCGTCGCGAAGCTCCATCGCCTCGTGCGCACCGGTGGACGCCCCCGAGGGCACGGCTGCGCGGCCGAAGGAGCCGTCCTCGAGCAGCACGTCGACCTCAATGGTCGGGTTGCCTCGGCTGTCGAGGATCTCACGGGCGGCGATGTTGGTGATCGCGGTCATGCAGGCGCCTTCCGGACGTTTCGGCTTGTCGAGGCCTCAATCGTGTGAGGCCGGGTCCCTCCTGGAGGCAGCCATGAAGCCACCTCGGGGATGGGGTGATCCCGCCGAGGCTTATCCGCCAACGCCTCGCGTCCGGCAAGCGCCCTCAGTAACCGGTCGCCTTCAGGCCGACAGATTCTCTGAACCTAGTCCAGGCCGGATCGCGTCAGCGGTCTCCAGCGCCCGACAGCAGCAGTTCAATCTGGGCCATCCCGTTCTCGCGCGCCTTGGCCTCAGTGGGATGATTGCGGTCGGAACGCTGAATCAGCTTTCCCTTCCGGCGAATCGCCCACTGGTATGGACTGCCCGGCGCCTTGGGCGGCTGGATCTCCAGGGTGTAGGGGTAGGTAGCCGTGTTATCGTCGCTCATATCCCCCATATGGCACGCGGACCCCGCGCCTGCCACTCGCCGGGGGCACATGGCTGGCGAAATGGTTGGATTTCGTCATAAAGCCTGATGCCTGCGACGCGGTTCGCTCCCCGTCTTCGGAAGATTTTGCCCATGACGCTACCGCCTTCAGGCGCCGAGAGCCTGCAACTTGGCCAGATGACCCCCCTGCCGGGCAGCCCGGACGAGGCCCGCCTCGACCGGGTGCCGAACCCCCATCCGGGCACCGACTATCTTGCCCGCTTCACCGTGCCGGAATTCACCTCACTCTGCCCAGTCACCGGCCAGCCGGATTTCGCGATCCTGGTGATCGACTACGTGCCGGATCAGTGGCTCGTCGAATCGAAGTCGCTCAAGCTCTATCTCACGGCCTTCCGCAATCATGGAGCTTTCCATGAGGATTGCACGGTGGGGATCGGCCTGCGCCTCACCGAGCTGCTGGGGCCCCGTTACCTGCGCATCGGCGGCTTCTGGTACCCACGCGGAGGCATTCCCATCGACGTGTTCTGGCAGACGGGCGAGCCGCCGAAATCCGTGTGGCTTCCGGATCCCGGCGTGCCACCCTACCGGGCTCGCTGAGATCCGCTGCCCTTGAGGGCGGCCTCGGCTCAGGCCGCCACCATCATCTGCGTCTCGATGCTGGGCCAAGCTGCCTGTGTGGCCAGACGCAGGCGTAAGCCGCTCTCGATCCGGCCGCGCGCGGCCTCGACAATCGGACCGTCGAACGCCACCGGGCGGCAGCGGCCGGGCCGTGGACTGGCGATCCCATCGACGTCCCTCCCCCAGCCCTGCATGGCGTCGCCGCCGAACCAGGCGCGCGCGCCGCTTTCGAAGTACGATTCGGCCGGCAGGCCTTCCGCCAGGAGGATGTCATGCTGGTCGAGTTCCACGTGCCAGTAAGTCACCTGGTCCACGGCTTCTCGACAGATGGCGATGCCGTCGATGAGGTTCATGATGGGCACCAGCACCCCGCCCGCGTTCTGCGCATCGGCGCCAACCAGGACCGGGTGTCCGGGCGACAGGCGGAGGTTCCGTGCCGGGACGGCCTGGCCGCGGGCATCCGTGCCGAAGGCGCCCGCCAGGATACGCACAGGCCACTGCGTCGCAGGCACGGGATAGGCGTCGGGCCGGACCTCGCGCCGGCCGATCCAGCGGATCGTGCGGTGTTCGCCCGTCGCGGTCACAGCCACATCCCCCACGCGCAGATTCTGGATAGCGACGTCGCCGGCGATGCCATCTCGAACCGCCACAATGCGTGTTCCCGTGGTGAAGCAGACCGGCGCGGCGAACTGGATCCTATCGATGTTTGTCAGGGTATCGGCGGCGCCCGTGGTCTTGTCGGTCACGGTGGTGACCGTGCTCGTCTTGTCGATCGTGAAGTTCGTGCTCGAGCCCGTGACGATGAAGGTGTTATAGCCACCGCCGCCGTCGACCACGTTGCTGTTGCCGTTGCCGATGATCACATCGTTGCCGGCGCCAGTAATGGCCTTGTCGATCTGCGTGCCGAAAGAGATGCCGATGTTGTTCGTGACGGCGTTGTTAGCGCTGGCGGTACTGAAGGTGCCTGGGTTCAGGTTGATTCGGGCGCCCGTGCTGAAGCCGGAGACATCGAGCGTGTTGCCGACTCCGCGATTGTAAAGGGTAACGAAGGGCGTGCTATTTTTGGTAAAATCGAAGTAATCTCGCGATGCGCCCGTGATGTTCGTATTGAAGCCGTAGGTCTGGCCGCCAGCGAAGGTGGTGGTCTTCGATTCGCCGTAGAAGCGCTGGATGGCCAGGATGTCGATGGGCATGGGTGTCTGAGCCCATCCTCCCTGCCAATCCGCCACGACGGGGCCCTCCGAGGTGAAGGGCGAGGCCGGGTCGCTGTTTCCGTAATAGGACATCAAGGTCCAGAGGTTCTGATCATACGGGCCTCGCACCCCCTCCACCGTATCGCCGTTGTACGGTCCGGAGTGTCCAAGGCCTATAAGATGGCCCGTCTCATGGGCTGCCGTTCCCATGACGTTAGAGTTCTCGAGGCGAAAGTTGTCTCCGGGTGGTAAGTCCGCAAGCCCGGAAATGTTGATTTGGGCTTGACCCCCCGCGGCATTGGGCGAGGTCTGCGAAGGGATGTCTGCACCCCCGATCGGCTGGCGGCCGTTGTTCGGGAAGAAGGTGACGCCAGCCCCCTCGGTCTGATTGCCCAGCACAGCATTTGCTGACTCGGGCGTTGGAATGTACTGAAATGTGATGTCTGCGATATCGGACCACAGCGTCAGAGCAGAAGTATAAGCAGCTTGGCCCTCGGCCGACAGGCCCGCACTGAAAGAGTAGGTGACTGTTCCGCCAGGTGTACCAGCTTCGCTTGTGGATGCGCGAGGAACGCCCTCGCCGTCGTTATAGAACTTGTTCATCCAAGTTTGTGTCTTGCTGAAATCCCCGTAGTTCCAAGTGAACCAAGAATCCTGAGCGATCCGGCCATCCTCATCCAGGCCGGACAGGTACGTGACTTCGTCGCGCTGTCCCGCACTGAGGTCTGTCAGGTTGGCCATTCCGTATTCCCCGCAGGTGTGGGGATCGATGTGAACCCCTCTGCGAAGCTTGTGGGACGAGGCGCAACAATCGATACGGCCGCGAGCGGGTAACGCAGAGCGGTTCGAGGGACAGGCGCGGGGTCCAAACGCAAACGGGGCAGCCAACTTTCGTTGGATGCCCCGGATCGCCTTCGCACAGTGTCTTATGCGCTAGATGAGTGCGCTAGATGAGAACCGGCTCAGTAGCCATAACCGTAAGCGGGGGCGCCGTAGCCATAGGCGGGACGGCCATAACCGTCACGAGAATAGGCGTCACGGGCAGCCCCCGCAGCGATCGCGCCAGCAGCAAGACCCGCAATGCCGAGGCCGACAGCAGCACCGGTCCCGATCCCACGACGACGGCCACCATACGCGTAGCCGCGGCCGTATCCGCGATGGCCGTAGGCATGGCCATGGCCGTAGCCCCCATGACCGTAACCATAGCCACGCGGGCCAGCCTCGGCGGAGGTTGCAGCGGCAAGACCGCCAAGGGAAAGGGTCAAGGCGGAGATCAGAGCAAGCTTGCGCATGGTATCCTTCAGCGTTCGAGAACGAATTGGATAATCCAACGTCAGGATGTTCTGATCGTTCCCATCAACATTCTCGGACGGGGGGACGCGCGGCTCAGTTCATCAAACTTGGTGAATCGCTCCAGCCGTCCGGCGCTGAAGAGCCCTTGCTCAAACTTGCTCGGTTTGAATCGATGCTTTGACCGGTCTCAGGCTTTCTGCCCAGCTGTCCGCGCTTTGGCGAGGCGATCGAAGGCCTGTAACTCGGCGAGCAGGGCCGGCATCGCCCTCAGGGGCACCATGTTCGGTCCATCGGAGGGGGCCTGGTCCGGATCCGGATGCGTCTCGATGAACAGGCCGGCGACGCCAACCGCTACGGCCGCGCGGGCAAGCACGGCAACGAATTCTCGCTGGCCGCCGGAGGTGGCGCCCTGCCCGCCCGGTTGCTGTACGGAGTGGGTTGCATCGAACACCACCGGAGCGCCGTGCGTGACCTGCGCCATGATCGGCAGGCTGCGCATGTCGGAAACGAGGGTGTTGTAGCCGAACGAGGCGCCGCGCTCGGTCACGAGCACGTTGGGGTTACCTGCCCTGGTCACCTTCGCAGCAACGTGAGCCATGTCCCAGGGTGCAAGGAATTGACCCTTCTTCACATTCACCACCCGACCAGTGGCGGCCGCCGCGAGGAGGAGGTCGGTCTGCCGGCAGAGGAAGGCCGGGATCTGGAGCACGTCGATGACCTCGGCCGCAGCCGCGCATTGCGCCGACTCGTGCACGTCGGTCAGGACAGGCAGGCCGAAGCGCTCCTTGATCTCAGCGAAGATCGGCAGGGCCTCGGCGAGACCGAGGCCGCGCGGGGTGGTGCCGGAGGTCCGGTTGGCCTTGTCGAACGAGGCCTTGAACACGAGACCGATCCCGAGGCGGTCGGTCATCGCCTTCAGGGCATCGGCGATCTCGATGGCATGGTCGCGACTCTCGAGCTGGCACGGGCCGGCGATCAGCGCGAAGGGCAGGTGGTTCGCGAAGGCGACCGAACCGGCCGTCACGATGGGAGCAGTGGAGGTCACGGACTCGGACGAAGCGATCTCAGGCATGCCGCCGGTCTAGCCCGCCCGCGCTCCCACGGGAAGACCGGCACGTCGGCGAAGCGCGGCCCGGATGCTGGGGATCAGCACGCAGCGGGTCCGGGGAGATGCGAACGGGTCGGTATCGGGTGCCGTCTCGCAACGGAGCGCTGCGCGTCCGGCAATGCCCTCCTGCGGGCGTCCCGTGCCCAGGGCGCTTTGGTGCAGGCGAAGGGCGAGGGTCTCGATAGTCTCGGGCTTCGCACCGGTGAGCGCACCGGCGGCGAGGCCGATCAGCGCGTAGTACCGCCGAGCCGGCTCCCGCTCCAAGGCAGAGAAGATCATCCGGCGCGCCCGGCAATCGAGGCTCATCCGCTCCGCATCGGACGAGCGGAAGACGGCGCGTGTCCCGTCGCGACCGGCCAGGGATGCCCCGGTGGCGCGGATCATCCGTGCGGAGAGGGCGTCGCAGCCATCCGCCGCTGCTGCAGGAGTCGCAGCGTACAGCGTCGGGAAGAGCAGAATCGCGGCGAGCCGAGGGAAGAGCATCATCGGTCTGATCTAGCGCGGGGGACGGACGACGCCCACCACTTACCGCCGCGGAGTCAGCGAACCCGTGGTGTCGCCGTGGCAAGCCTCATGAGCATGCGAGCGCAAGACCCGCGGCAAGGACACCGGATGTGCGCCGGCCTCGTCCTCGAAGGTGCCGGTGAGGGCATCTGCGCCAGCGACGCCCTCGAAGTGAAGCGGCCCGGCCTCGGTCTCCACCGCGAAGTGGATCGTATGAGTGGCGTTGTCGAGGGTGATGTCGGCGGCGGTGCGGGGGCCGCGCTGCTCGGCCCCCTCGTAGGTCAGCCCGTCCCCGTTCGGTGAGCGTCGCAGGGTGATGCGCTGGCCGCTACGCGCTCCGGTCTCCGGCAGGGTACAGAGATCGGCATAGACGAAGGTGCCGGATGCCCAGGCGGTGCGCGCCTGGGCCGGAGTTACCTCGGTCATGAGCATACAGAGAGTCAGGCCGGACCAAACATATGCGCCGGCGCGCTGCAGCATTCTCGAAGTCGCCGTCCTCAGGGCTGCCATCGCGTTGCCTCCCGGATATGCGCCGCATCATCCGGCGCACACGTTTCTGGATTGCGACAGAGGATTCAGGCCGCTGAGCGCGCGCGGGCCCTGTGCTCGGCCTCCAGCGATGCAAGAAGGATGCAGAGGGCGATGCCCTCCGCCGCCATCGTCACGTCGCCGAGGCTGGGAAAGGTTGGCGCAAGGCGAAGGACGCTGTCCTTCGGGTCGCGGCCATAGGGCGACGTCGCTCCGGCTGGGGTCAGGGCAATGCCGGCCTCCTTAGCGAGCCGAACCACCTCGGTCGCGGTGCCTTCGCGGGCTTCGACGGTGATGAAGTAGCCACCCTCGGGCCGGGTCCAACGAGCGGCCCCGGTGCCGGCCAAATGCCGGTCCAAAGCCTCCTGCACGGCCGCGAATTTCGGCGCGATGAGGGCGCGGTGGGCGTCCATATGAGCCTGGAGCCCGGCGGCGTCGCGCAGGAAGCGTACGTGACGGAGCTGGTTCAGCTTGTCGGGACCAATGGTTTGCTTGGCGGCGCGAGCCAGGAACCAACGCGTGTTCTCGGGCGAGCCGGCAAAGACTGCGAGACCGGCACCCGCCAGGGTGATCTTCGAGGTCGAGGCATAGAGGAAGGGCCGGTCCGGATGGCCAGCCTCGGCACAGGCGGCGAGAATATCGCGCACCGGGTGGCGATCGGTGGTGAGGTGGTGCACCGCGTAGGCGTTGTCCCAGAACAGGCGAAAATCGGGAGCGCCGGTCTTCATCGTGGCGAGGCGCCGAACGGTCTCGTCGGAGAAGATCTCGCCGGACGGGTTGGCGTATTTCGGTACGCACCACATCCCTTTCACGGCCGGGTCGGCGACCAGCGTCTCGACCACATCCACGTCGGGCCCCTGCCCCGTCATCGGCACCGGGATCATGCGGATCCCGAACTCCTCGCAGAGAGCAAAGTGGCGGTCGTAGCCCGGCACCGGGCAAAGGAAGATCGGGGTCTCGCCCTGCGACCATGGCCGCTCGGAGCCGGGCACGCCCTTCAGGAGAGCCCAAACGATGGTGTCGTGCATCAGGGCCAAGCTGGAATTGCCGCCGACCACGATCTGATCGGCCGGCGCATCGATGAGGTGAGAGAACAAGGCCCGCAGCTCGGGCAGGCCCTGCTGACCACCGTAATTGCGCGCATCCTCTTTCGCCGCGGTCGTGTAGTCGCCGTTGCCCGGCAGCGCGAGCATGCCATTGGAGAGATCGAGCTGCTCGGGGGCCGGCTTGCCGCGCGTCATGTCGAGCTTGAGGCCGCGGGCCTTGAAGGCGTCATAGGCGCTGCGAGCCTGCACGTGCAGGTCCGCGAGGTCAGCCGTGCTGCGGTCGGCGATCGTCGTCATGATAGGCTCAAGTCCGGGTATGGCCGCGCGGGCGTTCAAGAAGCGCGCGCACCATGACGCTTGGCGCCGCCTGCGTCACCCCGCGCGCGCGCGGGGCTCGCGGTCCCAGGGTTGCGTGGCATGCCAGGCGACGCGGCCATGTGCGTCTGCCTCTTCTGCCGGGCCTGGAAATGGACGCAGCCCGCGGAATTGGGGGGCGTACGTCGGAAACACGAGAGCGCCGGCCCTCGTGCAGGACCGGCGCTTCGGCGCCTTGCTGGAGCGCTCCGAGCGGCGAGCCGCCCGTTTCGGATCAGCCCGCCTTGTTCAGGGCCACCGCGACGAAGCGCGTGATACCCTTGGCGTTCTTGACCCGCATCAGCACCGCCTTGCGACCGCTCGTCTCGGCGGAGCGGACGCGCTCGGCCACCTCCGAAGGCTGCGAGACGCTGGAGCCTGCCACATCCAAGATGATGTCGCCCTGCTCGATGCCCTTGGCCGCGGCCGGACCATCGGGATCGACCTCCATCACGGCGACGCCCTCGGAGCCGGCACCGACCTCGGATGCGGGAGCCAAGCTCAAGCCCAGGCGGGGCTGGCCGTTGGTCGAGGAGCCGCGATCGTTGCCTGCCACCTTGGTGTCGTTGGGCAGGACGCCGAGTTCCACCGTCGCGGTGTCGGACTTGCCGCCGCGCAGGTAGGTCAGCTCGACCTTGGCCCCCGGCTTGATGCCGGCGATCTTCCGGGACAGCTCCTTGGCATCGTTGATCGGGGTCCCGTTGACGGATTCAATCACATCGCCGGACTTCAGGCCGGCTTTCGCGGCCGGGGTCCCCGCCTCGGCATGATCCACCAGGGCGCCCTTGGCCTTGTCGAGGCCGAGTCCGTCGGCGATGTCCTTCGTCACCGGTTGGACCTGCACGCCGAGGTAGCCGCGTGCCACCTTGCCGTCGGCTCGGAGCTGGTCGACCACCGCCTGGACGGTCTCGGCCGGGATGGCGAAGGCCAAGCCGACGCTGCCACCGGAGGGCGATGCGATGGCGGTGTTCACGCCGACCACCTCACCGCCGACGTTGAAGGTCGGGCCGCCGGAGTTACCCTTGTTGATCGGCGCATCGATCTGCAGGAAGTCATCGTAGGGGCCGGCACCGATGTCGCGGCCGCGGGCCGAGACGATGCCCGCCGTCACCGTGCCGCCGAGGCCGAACGGGTTGCCGATGGCCACCACCCAGTCACCGACACGGGGCGCCGACTTGCTGAGAGAGACGTAGGGGAAGGTGCCACCCTCAGTGATCTTGAGGAGGGCAAGGTCGGTCTTAGGATCCTTGCCGATCACCTTCGCATCAAGGGTGCGGTTGTCGTCCAGGGTTACCTGCACCGACTTGGCCTTGTCGACCACATGGTTGTTGGTGACAACGTAGCCATCCGCCGAGATGATGAAGCCCGAACCCATGGCGCCGCGTTGTCCCTGACGCTTGGGCATGCCGAAGCCCTGGCCCGGACCCCCCTGACCCGGTCCGCCCTGGCCGAAGCGCTTGAAGAACTCACGCAGCTGCGGTGGGACCTGCTGTCCCTGGCCCTGGCCAGGGCCGTCCTCGTCGTCGGCATCTGCACTGTCGTCGAGCTTCACCTTCACGGCGACGACGCCCGGCTTCACCTTGTCGACGACGCTGGCGAAGGAGCCCGGCGGATGGTCGGGGGTCTCGATCGGGTTCTTGGAAAGGGACTGGGCGTAGGCCGGGGAGGCCGGCTGGGTCAGCCCAACGCCAGCCGCGCCGGTCGCCACGAGGGCAGCCACGGCGACGGAGGCGAGAGCGTTACGGCGCAGACGGTTGGGCTGAGCGGTCATAGGGGTCTCCGGATCGGGTGGCCGCCATCGGCAGGCCGTGATCCGGTTTGTAAAGAGCGCTGCCTGACCCGGGCGTGGCGTGAAGATTACGGTTTGGACAGGTTCGCAGCGATCGGCTGGGGGGTAAGTCCGGACCGCCAGCGTAGATCGAGGAGAAGCCCCAACGGGTGGGTATCGAGGACGGGGGTGATGGGGAGGCCGGCGGCGTGCAACAGGCGTGCCGCCCAATGGTTGCAGACGTTGGCGTAGGAGAAGCGCCCCGTCCCGTCGTAGAACAGGCTCGGCCCGTAGAGCCCCGGACCACCTGCCACCGGCTGTCCGTCGATGACGCGGAAACTCCCTTCCAGACGGGCGAGAAGGCGCGACAGGCCGGGTTTCGAGACCCGCAGCCGCACGAGGTCCGAATAGGGAAAGCTGTCACGCACCGGCCGCTCGAGTCCGACCACCTGGACCACCCCCTCCCGTCCGCCCGGCGTGAACAGGGCCGCGAAGGCGAGGCCGAGGTCGAACTGGGCCAGCGTGGGCGTCGCCCGGTAGAAGCGAGCCTCCCCCCAACCGAACTCGATCTGCGGATAGGCGCGGAACCGCGTGGCGATGCTGGCGAGGGCCGGCCCGCTCCCCCCTCCCGTCAGGGCGGCCCGCGGTAGCACGAGGCCGGAATGCCAGCCGTGCGACACCAGCGCGATCTCGATGCTGTCCGTGTCCGCTGGCGGATAAAGGTCCGGGTTGCCCCGCTGCGCCGTCAGCAGTGCGGCGAGGACGATGAGTCCGAACAGGGTGACGATCACGGCGCCAAGGCCCGCGGCCATTCGAGCGAGCCGCCACCGGCCCGTGCGCATGGCTGCGCTATCGGTCAGGGCGCCTGCCACACCTGGCCGTGATAGTCGAACCGGTCTGGCTGGCTCGCGAGGGCGGCGAGGCCCGTCAGCGCGGGATCGTGCACGGCGATGACGCTCGTCGGAATCGCCTCCATCTGCGCCACGAAGGGGGGCTTGTACTCGAAGGCGGCACGGAAGGCGCCGCGCCGGAGCACGTCGATGATGCGGGGCGCGATGCCACCGCCGATATAGACGCCTCCGGTGGCCAGGAAGGTGAGCGCGAGATCACCACAGACGCGGCCCAGGAACTTGGCGAACAGGTTGAGGGCCGCCGCCGCGTCCGGGTCGGCGCCGGTAAGCCCAGCCTCCGTGACTGCAGCCGGGTCGAGGCGCGGGCCGTCCGCACCGGTGCGCAGCCGGTGCAGGCCCGCATGGAGCCGGGTCAGGCCGGGGCCGGACAGAAGGGCCTCGACGGTGATGCGGCCCTCGACCCGTTCGAGATGCGGCCACAGGGCGAGCTCGGCCGGCGAACTCGGCCCGAAATCCACGTGGCCGCTCTCGGTCGAGACGATGACCAGACGCCGACCCACCGGCAAGAGGGCTGCCGCACCGAACCCGGTGCCGGGCCCGAGGACGAGGCGCGCACCCTGATCGCCGGCCCGGCCCTCCTCGCGGTCCGGGCCGATGGGCGTCAGCTCGGAGGGGCTGATCCCGGCAGCACCGGCCGCCACGGGCACGTAGTCGTTGACCACCACCGAGCGCGACAGGCCGAAATCCTGCCCGATCCGGGCGCCCTCGATCACCCAATGGGCATTGGTGAGTTGCACTGCCGGCCCGTCGACCCGGGCCGCCACAGCCAGGATGGCCGAGCGCGGCGCGGCGCCGCTTCCCTTGGCCAGGGAGGCGCGGATGGCGGCACTGGGATCGGGGTGTCCCGCCGTCTCCTCGTGGGAGAGGAGGACCGGCTTTGCCCCCACCTCGGGGACCAGGGCGAAGCGGGCGTTGGTGCCACCGATGTCGCCGACGAGGACGGGAAATTCGAACATGTGCGTCGCTTCCGTCTGTCCCCCGGGGAACGGGGATTGAGGGATCGGTCGTGAAACGCCGCTCAGGCGGCCGGCAGGGCGTCGGGGTCGATCGGTGCTCCCTCGGCCCAGGCATAGAGCAGGCGGCGCACATCCTCGGGATCGATGAGGCGGCGGGAGGCGATCGTCTCGGCCCCGCCGATCCGGACGCTGACGCCGCCGGTCTCGTTGATCACCGCGAAGGCCTTCTCATCGGTGAGGTCGTCTCCGAGAAAGATTGCCCGGCGGCCGGCATAGGGCGGGTTCTCGGCAAGCGCCCGGATGGCGTGGCCCTTGGTGGCGGAGGCGGGCACGATCTCGCCCACCGCCTTGCCGAGCTGGAGCCGATAGGCGGATCCGAGGGAGACGGCGGCCGCCTTCACGGCCTCTTCCGCCGCGGCGGCATCGCTCGGGGTGGCGAGGCGCCAATGCACCGCCACGGAGGCGCCCTTGTCCTCGATGAGCACGTGTTCGAGGTCGGTTACGGCCGCATGCAGGGCCGGCACCTGGGCGCGCAGCGCAGGGTGATCCTCGGCGGAGCCGCCCGAGACGACGCCGTCGACGCGCCGCTCGACTCCGTGCAGGCCAGCGACATCGAAGCGGGCGGGGACCAGGAAATCGTCGATCACCCGGATGGGCCGGCCCGTGACGATGGCGAGGGCGCCTCCGAGCCGAGTGCGCAGCTTCTCCAGGGCCGGAGCAAGGGCGGGATCGACCCGGACCTGGTCAGGCTTCGGCGCGATCTCCACCAGGGTGCCGTCGAAGTCGAGATAGAGGGCGAAGGCGGTTGGGTCGGTCACGCAGGTTGTCCCTTCGTCTGATCCGGGCCTGCGCTAGCATGCCCTGCGCCAGGGGAAAACGCGGGATCGGGAAATCGGGAGGTCGGAAATCAGGTCGGGCGCAACACCCTGCCCTATCTGTTCGACCGTCCGATCCCTGTGAGGCAAGGTCCCGCTCGCATGTGGCCCACCCCGATCCCGCCCGGCCCGAACGAGCAGAGCGTCTGGGACTACCCACGCCCGCCCCGCCTGGAGAGGGTCCCCGAGCGGCTGCGGGTTGTACTCGCCGGCCGGGCCATCGCCGAGACCGGTGCCGGATACCGGGTGCTGGAGACCAGCCATCCTCCGACTTACTATTTTCCGCCCGGCGATGTGGTGGCCGGGGTGCTCGGGCCCGCCCGCCGGGCCGGCATCTGCGAGTGGAAGGGGCGCGCCGTCCTGTACGACGTCGCGGCGGGCGGGTTCCGCGCCGAGGGCGCGGCCTGGGCGTACCCCGACCCCACGCCGGACTTCACCGCGATCACGGGCTACATCGCCTTCTATGCCGGTCCAATGGAGGCCTGCTTCGTCGGCGACGCGCTTGTGACGCCGCAGCCCGGCGGCTTCTACGGCGGCTGGATCACACCCGGCATCGTCGGCCCGTTCAAGGGCGGCCCCGGCACCATGGGGTGGTGAAGCGCGGGTTGGGCTGAAAGGGAGCGCCGCCCATCCAGGCCTCGCCGGACTGCGTCGGGGACGCCTGGCATGAGCGCCCTTTCCCTCAGGAGGTACGACGCAGGGTGATGCGAGTCAGCTCGGAGGGGCGGCCGAGGCGGAGCGCGAAGCCGGCCCACAGGCCCGTTCCGTTGTTGACGTAGAGGGTCATGCCACCCACCCGGTAGGCACCGGAGACGAATCCGTTGTTGCCGCGCGCCACGAGCCGGTCCAGCCCGACGATCATGCCACCGTGGGTGTGGCCGGAGAGCTGCAGCGCCACGCCGCGTGCGGCGGCCCGAGGGGCATTCGCCGGCTGGTGATCGAGGAGCACGATCGGCGTATTCGCGGGCGCACCGGCCAGGGCGGCATCCAAGTCGGGCCCTGGATGGCCGATGGCGGGCGCCGAGCGGTCGGTGACCCCCGCCAGCACCAGCGCGTCACCGCCGCGGGTCACCACCGCATGGGCATTGGCGAGGATGTGCATTCCCATGCCGGCAAAGTGGCGCATCCAGGTCTCGACGTCGAAGAAGTACTCGTGGTTGCCGGGGATGGCCCAGACGCCGTCTCGCGCCGTCAGGTGGCGCAGCGGCTCCACGTCGGCTTGCCGGGCCGCGAACGAACCGTCGATGAAATCCCCCGTGACCAGGATCACGTCCGTATCGAGTTCGTTGGCGCGCGTGACGACCGCCTGTGCCCAGCTCGCGGGAAACAGGCGGCTGATGTGCAGGTCGGTGAGATGGAGGATGGTGTATCCCTCGAAGCCCGGCGGCAGGTCCCTGACCGCGACGTCAACGTCCTTCAGGGGCGGCACGCGCACGGCCTGCTGCACCGCGACCGCCGCCAGCAGCGCGACCGCCAGGGCGGCTCCGATGCGCCACGCGGTGGGAACTTCCCAACCACCGCCGGGCAGGGCCAGGGAGACCAGGGCCGCGGTATCGAACGCGAACAGCAGCAGG
Source organism: Methylobacterium sp. Leaf125 (assembly GCF_001423085.1). Classification (GTDB taxonomy): domain Bacteria; phylum Pseudomonadota; class Alphaproteobacteria; order Rhizobiales; family Beijerinckiaceae; genus Methylobacterium. The sequence continues at coordinate 64,325 of NZ_LMNU01000008.1, forward strand.
GCCAGCAGGATGATCGCGCCGAATGCCCCGCTGAACAGCATGACGACCGGCCGCGGGAATTCGGGGGAGAACACCGATCCCGAGGAGAGACGGCTCCACAGGTGGTACTGTGAGGCGACCAGCAGGATCGCGGCGAGACCGAGCTTGAGTGGGAGTGGCCAGGGGAGCGGCCAGACGCCCCGGGCAACGACATAGAGGCAGGGCAGACTGAAGATCAGGTGGATCATGGCTGTTCCATGGACCGGAGCATGGTCCGTGCGCAAAGCTTACCGTTCAGGCGCGTGGGCGGCCTCGGGAGCCGCGACCCGCCGGCCTGGGGGCGCCAGGAAGCCTGTAAAGCGGGATGGGGTTATGCGGTGGATCGCGTCTGCGTGCTGGCGCACGCCGGGGTTTGCGCCGCTCGGCCACGCCGGTATGCCAAGTCCGGTCGGCAGGGGACGCAGCCAGGGACGGAGCAGGTGTGATGCACGGTGAGATCGCAAGCGAGCCGCGGGCCCTGGGGCTCTGCCCGGACCGCCTCGAGCGGATCGACGGCTGGATGCGCCGTCTCGTCGATGACGGCAAGGTCGCGGGCCTGTCGGTGATGCTTGCCCGCGGTGGCCGGACGGCCTTCTTCCGGGCCCATGGCCGCGCCGACATCGCGCGTGACGTGCCCTTCGCCCCCGACACCATCGCGCGCATCTACTCGATGACGAAGCCGCTGACCTCGGTGGCGGTGATGATGCTCTATGAGGAGGGCCGCTTCCAACTCGACGACCCGATCACCCGGTTCCTGCCGGAATTTTCCGATCTGCGGGTTCTGACCGGCGGCAATCGGGCGAAATTCGACAGCGAGCCGGCCCGTCGCCTCATCACGATCCGCGACCTCCTGACCCACACCTCCGGCCTGACCTACGGCTTCATGGAGGCGACCCTCGTGGATGCCCTGTATCGCCAGAACGGCGTCGATTTCGGCGAGACCCAGGAGGCGAGCCTCGCCGAGGTGGTGGGCCGGCTGGCCCGGCAGCCGCTCCTCGCCCAGCCGGGCGCCGAGTGGAACTATTCGGTGGCCACGGATGTCCTCGGACACCTCGTGGCCGTCGTCTCCGGCCAGGACTTCGCCGATTTTCTGCGGCAGCGGGTGCTCGGCCCCCTCGGCATGATCGACACGGACTTCTCCGTGCCGGCCGACAAGCTGCCGCGTCTGGCCGCCAATTACAGCCTGTTCCGGGACCGGACGCTGAAGCTCTACGACGATGCGGTCGGCAGTCGCTTCGCCCGCCCGCCGGCGGTGGCCTCGGGCGGCGGCGGGCTCGTCTCGACCGCGTCCGACTACATGCGCTTCTGCCGCTTCCTCCTCGGGCGCGGCGAACTCGAGGGCACGCGGCTTCTGGGGCGCAAGACCGTCGACCTCATGCTGATGAATCACCTCGACGGGGACCTGGCGTCGATGGGCCAGCCGCGCTTCTCCGAGACCGCCTACACGGGGATCGGCTTCGGTCTCGGCTTCTCGGTGATGCTCGATCCGGCGCGCGCCCAGATCGTCGGTACCCCGGGCGAGGTGGCATGGGGCGGGCTTGCCAGCACCGCCTTCTGGGTCGACCCGGCCGAGGATCTCGCGGTGGTGCTGCTGACGCAGCTGATCCCTTCCTCGGCCCTGCCGCTGCGGCGCGAGTTGCGCGTGCTGACCTACGCCGCCCTGGTGGATTGAGGCCCCCGGATACGCGAAACGCCGCCGGCCCGAGGCGGGACGGCGGCGTTCGATGACTCCTGGCGCGATGCGGCGCTGGACTACTCGGCAGGTGCCGCCGCCGGAGCGGCACCCGGCTTGGGCGCCGGCTTGGGCGCGGACGTCTTGGCCGTACCCGTCGCGGCGGACGCACCCGCTCCGGCGGTCGGCGCTGCCTTGGGAGCCCATTCCGCATCGGCGCGAGGGCCGCCCGGGCCGTTGGTCGGGCCGGTGAGCTGGCCCGGCACCACGTCGTTGACCCGGTTCCAGGTCTGCGAGCCGCAGAGGAAGCCGAGGAGGCAGCCGCGCACCGACAGTTCCGTCGGCTGGTCGGACCACATCGTCACGTCGTAGAACTTGCCTTCGTCGGCGTTGTAGATCTTGCCGCCGTAATGGCCGTCCGGCTGCGGCTTCAGGCCCATGATCAGCTGGAGCCCCAGGGAGGGACGGGCCTGCTTCTTCGGATCGGGATTCTTGAAGTCGATGCGGGGCTGGCCCTGGTCGTTCAGGGGCACCTTCAGCCAGACGACGTAGCCGCACAGGTTGGAGTTCTGCGGTCCGCACCGCTCGGTGCGGATACGGGCGCGCCCGTCCTCGGTGAGCCAGGTGCCGCTGGCGTCGTTGGGGGCGGCAGCCAGGGCGAGGCCCGGCAGAACGGCGGCAACGAGCCCAGCCAGGGGCGCCAGCCGGCGCGCGGCGCCCGCGATGGTGGATCGATTCGTCATGCTTCCAACAACCCTCATGCGCTCGCCCCGTGGCGATCCGCCCTCGTCCGCAGGACGGCAAGCGCTTGTCACGTGATGCCTCGCCATCCGACGCGAAGGTGACGGGATCATGGCCGGCAGCCATCGAATCCTGCAGATTCGTCGTGACGACGTGGCGTTATCTTCGAGACCGAAGCCGGCTCAGGCCGAAGTCTTGATGTTTGATGGATCGTCCAGGCCTGCCAGGGCGAACCGGCCCATCGGCTCCTGCACGGACACGGACCGCCGGCGGCCGCGATCGTCGGCAGTGCCGCGAACGATCCGCCGGGGACCGCGTTTACGGCCGTGCTTCTCGGGGATGGCGGACGAACGGATGACGAATGGATCGGTCGGGATGGGTCGGCGCCTCGAAGCGGCGGACATCCGTCTCGGCGTTTCGCTCGCGCGCGCCAAGGACACCCGCCGGGTGCGGGCCCTGGCGGCGGCCAGCGAGGCGGGCGGCTGGAAGTGGCTGCTCGCGCTCTCCGGCGGGACCCTCGCCCTCGGCGTGCTGAGGCGGGACCCCCGTCTGGCCGAGGCCGGCCGGCACATGCTCGTCTCCGGCATGCTGGCGGCGGTCACCAAGACCACGGTGAAGCGCGTCGTGCACCGGACCCGGCCCAACGTGCTGATGGATGAGGGCCTCTACGAGAAGGGCTGGTTCGGGCCGAATGTCGGGCCCTGGCAGTCGTTTCCCTCGGGTCACTCGGCCCTGAGCGTCGCGGTGGCGACGGCGGCGGGCCGGGCCTATCCCGAGATCCGGGGCGTGGCGACGGCGGCGGCCCTCGGGGTCGTGGCGGTCCAGGTCCTGCGCGGCGCGCACTTTCCGGTGGACGTCGCCGCCGGGGCGCTGATCGGGCTCTCGGCCGAGGCGGTCGACCACCGGATCGCCCTCGGGCGGCACGGTGTCGCCGGTCTGGCGGCGCGCGGTATACCAGGATGATCGCGGCGAGGTCGCGCGGCATCGCGTGCCGGGAACGCCGCGACGCGCCCTCCGGTTGACGCGGCATTCCATCGGAGATGCCGCGTGACCGACAACCCCCTGACGACCTATCCCGGCCCGCCCTTCGAGGCCCAGCCGCAGAGCTTCCCCGGCAAGACCGGCAAGATGGTGCCTGAGCCCGATCACGGCGAGGAGAGCTACCGCGGCTCGGGCAAGCTGACGGGCCAGGCCGCGCTGATCACCGGCGGCGATTCCGGCATCGGCCGGGCGGTGGCCATCGCCTTCGCCCGCGAGGGCGCCGACGTGGCGATCGCCTACCTGCCCGAGGAGCAGGCGGATGCCGAGGCGGTGGCCGGCTGGATCGAGAAGGCGGGCCGGCGCGCCCTGCTGCTGCCGGGCGACCTGAAGGACCGGGCCCACGGCCCCGACCTCGTGGCGCGCACGGTCGCCGCGTTCGGCCGCCTCGACGTGCTGGTGAACAACGGCGCCTTCCAGCAGCCGAACCAGGGGCTCGACGCCATTGAGGACGCGGTCTTCGAGGACCATTTCCGCACCAACGTGTTCGGGCCGTTCTACGTGACCAAGGCCGCCCTGCCCCACCTGAAGCCCGGGGCCTCGGTGATCTTCACCTCCTCGGTGAACTCCAAGCACCCGATGCCCTCGCTGATGGCCTACAGCGCCACCAAGGGAGCGCTCAGCAACATGGTCCTGAGCCTGGCGCAGCTCCTGGCCGAGAAGGGCATCCGGGTGAACGGCGTCCTGCCGGGGCCGATCTGGACGCCGTTCATCCCGGCGGGGATGAGCGAGGATTCGGTGACGTCCTTCGGCAGCCAGGTCCCGTTCGGGCGCCCGGGCCAGCCGGCGGAGCTCGCCTCCGCCTACGTGATGCTGGCCTCGGCCGAGAGCAGCTACACCTCCGGCGCCCTCGTCACCGTGGCCGGGGCGATGCCGGTCCTCTGAGGCCCTTCCGTCGACACCTTTCAGCCGACCCCGGCCCCGGCCCCGGCGCCGGGGTCGGTCCGAAAGGCAGGCGGTCCGAACGGTTCTGTCGGTTCGTGCGTTCCTGTGGCCTCGGAGGGGGGAGAAGCAGGATGCGCACCTGGAGGGCGATGGATCGGGCCCCGCATGACGGACGCTGGATCATCGCGATCCACCGGTCCGACCCGGACCGGCGCGCGGTGATCCGCTGGGATCCGGCGGGCCTCAGCGATCCGCGGCCCTGGCACGTCGCCTCCTGCCAGCACAGCTACCCCGCCGACGCCTTCACGGACTGGATGGACTTTCCCGACTGTCCCCCGTCCGCCGAGGACCGCGAACCCGGCACCGCAGGAGGTCACGATGGCGCGCGAAGCGATGGGTCCCCTCACCCTGGACGTTGAGCCCTGCCCCGAGGACGCCACCCGCTACCGCTGGACCGTCCGGGAGGCGGACCAGGCGGTGCGAAGCGCCCCCTACTCGCTGCCCGACGCGGAGGCCGCCCTGCGCCAGGGCCGCGCGGCGATGGCGGAGGCGGCCGACCTGTGCCGCGACACCGAGATCCGTGCGCCGGACTGAGCCGGCCGGAGGACTTGGCGGCGTCGGAGACCCCACCGGTGGTGGGAGCCGGCGCCGGCCTGGATGCCCGCGGACGGGTCAGACCCGATATTTCTCGGCGACGAGTCAGACCCGATATCTCTTGGCGACGGGTCAGACCCGATATTTCTTGGCGAGGAGATGCAGCCCGACGACCGCGCCGAGGGCGGCGGCCGCGAAGAAGCCCGTGCGATGACGGTCGGTGAACATCTCCCAGCTTCCGGAGCGGGCACGCGCGTCGAAGCGGCCATGGGCGCCGTAATCGCCGGGCACCGGCGCGAACAGATTGGCCGGGGCATTGCCCGGCAGGTGCCTGTCCGTCAGCTGGCTGCTGTAGCCCGTCCTGGCGAGGTAGCGGTCCAGCAGCCCGGGCGCGATGCGGTTGGCGAGGATCGCCTGGACGGTGGGGTAGCCGACCCAGACCTCCCGGCGGCGGTGCTCCGCCGCGAAGACGATGGCGCGCGCCGGGACCTCGGGCTGGTAGATCGGCGGGACGGGCTGGGCACGGCGGCCCATCTTGTTCATCGCCCAATCGAATTGCGGCGTATTCACCGCCGGCAGGTCGACCGTGGTGAGTTGGATCGCGAGCTTGTCGTGGATCAACTCGGAGCGGAGGGAATCCGTGAAGCCCCGGATCGCCGATTTCGCCCCGCAATAGAGCGCCTGCAGCGGCACGGAGCGGTAGGCCAGCGCCGAGCCCACGTTGATGATGGTGCCGCGATTGCGGGGGCGCATCCGCTTCAGCGCACTCATCATTCCGTAGACCTGGCCGAGATAGGTCACCTGGGTGGCGCGCTCGGCTTCGGCCGGCGTCAGTTCGTGGACGGGCGCGAAGACGGTCGCCATGGCCACGTTGACCCAGATGTCGATCGGGCCGAGTTCCGCCTCGACGCGATCGGCGGCGCGTTCGACGGCCTCGGCATCGGCGACATCGGTGGGCACGGCCAAGGCCCGCACGCCGTACCCCCGGACCGCCGCCGCCGCGCGCTCCAGCCGGCCGGGATCCCGGGACAGGAGGGCGACGTCGTAACCCCGACGCGCGAACGCGTCCACCGTGGCGCGGCCGACCCCCGCGCCTGCCCCCGTGACGACGACGATACCGACCATGAGGCTTCACTTTCTTGCTTGGGGCTAGGTCGAAAATCCGGATCGAATAGTGATTGTCTTCGACATCAAATGTTCTTGATCTGATCGTATGGCTATAGATCCGATCATTTCAACAACAGTTCCACCCAACATCTGGGGTCGCTGCGATGTTCCATTTGCCCCGAGGGTGATGCGGCCATCGTTCTAGCCTGCTGCGTTGGGCTTCCCTGCGGCGAAGCGGTCCATGCGCGCCAGCCCTGCTTCGAGGAGCATGTGCGGCAGCGTCAACGCTGCGAGCAGTTGCAGCGTGAGGCCCACGAGCCGGACCGCCGGATCGCCCCGATGGACCGGCCACAGGGCCGCACCGATCAGCACGGTCAGGAGCGTCGTCGGCAAGGCCCGCCACCAGGCGCTCGCCCCGTCGCGCACCCGGGGGACGCGGGTGGGATGCCGGATGAGGGCGGCCGTATGGGCCGGGGCATGGACGACGACGAAGTAGAGGGCGAAGGCGACGAGGGGCGGCAGAACCCAGAAACAGAGGCTCAGGGCCAGCGGCAAGGCCAGCCGACCGACGTCGCCCTCGCGGATGGCCAGCGCGACCCATGCGCTCGCCAGCGGCAGCCACAGCAGGCTCGCCCAGACCAGCCACGGGGGCGGGACGGTCCAGGCCAGGCCCGTGGCCGCGGACAGGACCCGCGCCGTCGCGTCGGGATGGAGCAGGACGGGGAGCGCGATGGGCAGACCGCCCCGGACGAGGGCTGGCAGGCCGCCGCCTTCGCTCTCCTCCGTGCCGAAGTGCCAGACGGAGAGCGCCAGGAAGCCCGCCAGCGTCGCTTCGGGCACCCGTTGCCACGCGACCAGGACGCCGGCCATCAGGGCGAGGTAGGGGGTCGCGAAGGCCGGGAACCACGCCCGGCCCAAGCGGCGGCGCAGCAGCGTGCGCCCGATCTCAACGTCGAGGGCCCCGTGCGGCACGCCGAGCACGACGATGATGCCGACGGCACAGACCCATTGGACGGACCATGGCCCGAGCGGGCAGGCCAGCAGGATCGGCAGGGCGATCCCGCAGGGAAGGGCGGCGCCGGGCGGGAGGAGCGGCGCCCGCCCGCCCGGCCCGCGCATCAGGCGGCCCGCCGGAGGGGCGTGGTGCCCGCCGGAGTCTCGGCCAGGTCCCGGTCCGTCGCCTTCGTGTCCGAGACCACGGCCATGTAGCCGTAGACGACCTTGGCGACGGTATCGAGGGTCGCGATCACCAGCACGCTGGCGGCGTCGCCGACGAGGCCGAGGCCGTCGGGGGCCACCGCCAGGATCACCGGGTAGACCAGCCAGACCACCGACAGGATCGCGGCATTGCGCCGGTAGGTCGCCCGGACGTCGTCGCGCTCAGCGGCGTTGGCGTCCATCTGCGACTTCCAGATGACGTAGTAGACGCCGAGGAAGGCCACGCAGGAGACGAGGAACCAGGTCCACTTGGTCCAGCCCTGCAGCGAGGCGCCGAAGGCGAACGCCGTGACGATCATCATCACGTCGGCCAGCACCGCCCCCGTGATGGCCCCGTAATCCTTGCGCACGTGGCGCATGGCGGTCAGCCCGAGCGAGACCAGGAGCAGCGGCGTGGTGAAGGTCCAGTCGATGTAGCGCGCGAAGTAGAACATCCGGGTCGGCGTCACGGCCCCGGCCGCCACGGCGTCGGTGGTCGGCAGGAGCACGAGGCCCTGGCCGGTGGCCATCGCCAGGTAGGAGCACGCCGCGATGATGGGCACGATCCCGTGCAGCAGGGTGTGAAGGCTCTCCGTTGGTGTGCGGCGCTTGCCCGTGACGAGGATCAGAAGACCACCGCCAAGCATGATGAAGGTCGTGATCCACAGTATCGTGTTGGAACTCATGGTGAAGCCTCTTCGCGCCGCATGAAATACAGCGTCCGGTGCCTAACCTGCCAATGTCGACTGCGATACGACTTCGGTTTTTCGTCTGTCCCGATGCGTTGATAAATATCAAGAACAGGCCCGAACTTGTTTACGGTCACGAAAGCGTTATCCGGGGACGCGAAGGACGGGATCGATCAGCGACCGTCCTTCGTTTCGGGGACATCCGTCGCCGCCGCGACGCCGGCCGGCACAGCCGCCGCCCGAGGCGGAACGACCCGTGATCGTCGAGCGAAGGGGGCCGCCCGTCGTCGGCGAAAGACGGGACGCCCGGCCGCCGTCACTCGGCCGTCACTCGGCCGGCACGCGGCAGTTCGAGAACAGCAGCGACGTGAGATCGTCGCCCAGGTGAAGAAACGTCGCGTCGAACTCGGCCACGTCCATCAAGCGGCGCGGATCGAGGATGCTGAGGGTCCGGCCATTCAGCTCGATCAGGCCGCGTGACCGCAGGACCGCGAGCGAGCGGTTGAAATGGACGGGCGTGATCCCGAGGAAATCCGCGATCTGGCCCTGGGTGATGGAGATCGGGCAACAGAGATCGCCGGCCAACCCGGCCACCTCCTGGCGCAGATACATCTCGCAGACGAAGTGGGCCGTCCGACCGATCGCCGACCGGCGCCCGAGGCACATCACCCGCTCGCGATACAGCGACGTATCGATGAGCGTGTCGCGCCAGAGGGCGGCCATGACGCGGGGGTGCCGCGCGATCAGCCCGAAGAGCGCGGTGTGCGGAACGAAGGCGAGCGTACTCGCCGTGATGCTCGCCAGCGTGTGATCGAGCTGGGGGAGGAACAGGTGCTGCAGGTCCGGGAGATCCCCCGGGATATACAGGAGCAGGATCTGTCGCGCGCCGTCGCCGAGCGTCCCGTAGCGGTGAACCCAGCCGTCCAGGACGAGGCAGCAATAGGTCGGCTTCTCGCCGGACCGGAAGATGTCTTCCCGGGCGCCGAAGCGACGGATGGTGAAGGGCAGGCCGCGGAGCGCCGCCCGGTCGTCCGCATCGAGAGCCGACGTCCTGTCCAGCTTGGCCTGCAGCATTCCCATCGCGGAAGCGTCGTCGAAAGTCACACCATCCCCCTGCTGGCATCGGATCGTTCGGCGGGGCGGCGAAGCCAGGTTCCCGGAACGCTCCCCGCTCCCCACTCCCCCCGGGCGCAGGCCGTCGGACCTCCCCCCGTCCCGGCCTTCGGGAGCGAGCCCCGAACGGCCGGTGTCCCCCTCAGGCGCGCGCCAGGGCGGGCAGGTCCGCGCCGGCCTCGATCACCGCCGCCGGGGGCAGGCGGCCGAGGCCGAGGAGGTGCAGGAAGGCGGTGAAGGCCGGGTTGCGGCCGATGCTGCAGGCGGCGGTCACCCGGTCGCCCGTGGCGTAATAGGCGATGAAGTCGAGGGCGTCGGGGTCGCCCTGCAGGATGATCCGGTCGAACCCCTTGGCGTAGCCGCCGTAATCGAGCCGCTTGTCGCCCTGGTTGCTCCAGAAGAACGGCACGCCCGCGAAGGCGCCGCCCCGGCCGAGGATGGCCCGGGCCACATGGGTGCCGTGCTGCTGCGCGAGTCGCCAATGCTCGATCCGCGCGGTCTCGCCGCTCGCCACCTCCGGGAAGGCGGCGATGTCGCCCGCGATCCAGACGCCCTGCGCGAGGGCGAGGTCGCCGCCGACCGTGAGGCCGCCATCCGCCTCGGGCGTGACGCCCGCGACCAGGCCTGTCTCCGGCTTGGCGCCGGCGCCGATGAGCACGATGTCGGCCGGGAGGCGCCGTCCGTCCTCCGTCTCGACCGCCTCGACCCGACCGCTGCCGGTGATCGCGGCGACGGAGCCGGTCTCGAAGCCGACGCCGTTGCCCGCATGGTACCGCTTCAGCGCCGCGCCCACCCGCTCGCCGAAGCGCTTGGCGAAGGGGATGTCCTCGCGCGCCAGCACGGTGACGGCGAGCCCGCGCTTCCTCAGGAACGCGGCGGCCTCCAGGCCGATGAATCCGGCCCCGACGACGACGACCGATTGGGCCGCGCCCGCCGCCGCGCTCACGCGGACCGCGTCGTCGAGGCTGCGCAGGGTGAAGACCCCGTCGAGATCCTGGCCGGGAAAGTCCGGCACCACCGCCCGGCTTCCGGTGGCGACCAGGATCGCGTCGGCCGTCAGGGTCCGGCCGTCCGCCAGGGTGACGCTGCGCTGGGCGGGATCGACGCGGCTGACCGCCGCGGTGACGCGCTCGACCCGGTTGGTCCGGTCGAAGTCGGGCTCGATCCGCACCTTGTCCGGCGGGGTCGGCTTGGCCAGGAACTGCTTCGAGAGCTTGGTCCGGTCGTAGGGCGGGTGCGCCTCCCGGCCCACCAGGGTGATCCGGCCGTCATAGCCCTCGCGGCGCAGGGTCTTGACGCAGGCGACGGCGGCCGCCCCCGAACCGACGACGAGCACCTGCGCCACGGGCGCACCCGCGGTTTTCTCGGTCTTGGAGGTCTTGAAGGTCTTGTCGGTCTTGGAGGTCTTGGCGATCTCGGCCGGCTCCGGCGTCAGGGTCGCGACGGCGTCCGCCCCCTCGATCCGGACCGGGTAGCGCGTCAGGGCGTCGAGGGCCGGCGGCTCCTCCAGGCTGCCGTCGGCCAGGGCGAAGGCGGCCTTGTGCCAGGGGCAGTAGAGGCGTCCGCCGCAGATCTCGCCCTTGGCCAGCGGCGCGCCGAGATGCGGGCACTTGGCCTGGAACGCCCGCACGCCGGCGGCGTCGCGCACGAACAGCGCTGTCTCGTCGCCGGCCGCCCCCTCGGCCATGCCCCCCATCGGGATCGCGTCGAGGGCGAGGCGGATCTCGGTTGCGGACATGGCTGGCATCGCTCCTGGCACGCGCCGTCGCGCCCGGCCGGTCAAGTCGCCGGACCCGGTCCGGTTGCAGCGTGCGACATCGCGGGCCCGGCCTGCCGCGGGGCCCCTATCCGATCCGCGCCGTGCGGCGCAGGCGGCGCCAGCCCAGCACCACGCCCGAGAGGGCGATGCCCGCGCCGAGGCCGTTGAGGAGCCACATCACCGCGTCCCAGGCCGGCCGGGCCTGGAACAGGAAGGCGAAGTCCAGGCGGTGGGGCGCCTCGAACAGCCAGCGCTGGAGCCGGCCGCTGGCATCCAGGCGGTCGAGGAGCGCGCCGGTCTCGGGGTCGATGTGCAGCCAGGTCGCGGCCGGGTCGTCGAAGCGCACCCGCAGGACCGGCAGCGTCCGGGTGTCGTGGTGGGAATACCAGTAGGCATCGGGGGCCGTCAGGGTCTCGACCCCGGCGATGCGGGCCTCCGGCAGGGCGCGGGCGGCGGCCGCGCGCAGGGCCGCCTCCGGGGGCGCCGGCGCCACCAGCCGGCGGCCCTGCGCATCGGCGGCGATCCGCACCGGCCGGCCGTCGACCTGCGTGAACCGGACCTCGACGATCCCCGGCCGCGCCAGGCCGTCCAGGGCCTCGCGGCCGATCGGCGCCGGGGGGCCCGCATAGGCCTCCGCCATCGCCGCCGGGGGCGTGCGGGGCGAGAACCAGCGGTTCGGGTTCATGGAGAGCCAGCCGCTGGCGACGAAGCTCAGGAGGCTCAGGCCCCCGAGGGTGCCGAGGAGATGGTGCCAGCGGGCGAGCCCGCGATAGGGCGTCACCGCCCCGGAGGCGTAGGGCCGGCGCAGGCGCAGGCGCCAGATCCCCAGGACGAGGCCGCCGAGCACCCCGGCGGTGGCGAGGCCGGAGACCCACAGCACGGTGCCGCGCCAGAGCTCGGCCCGCGCCCGCAGGGGGGTCGGGTAGAACCAGTGCGGGATCGCCCCGAGCCAGTTCCACAGGCGCTCCCGGCGGGTGGTGTCGAGGACGACCGCGCCGGTGCGGGCCGAGACGTAGAGCTCGGTGCCGGCGGCGTCCCCGAGCGCCACCACGTGGAAGGGACGCACCGGGTCGTAGCGGTCGCGCACGGTCCATGGGTCCCGGCGCACCGCCCGCACGGTGGCGTCCGGCCCGAACGGGGCCCGGGCCGCGGCGGCGTCGAGGGGGCCGAGGGCCTGCCCGGTCTCGGCCGAGACCGGGTGCCGGGCGCCCGCGCGGGTGGTGACCTGGTAGACCGGCGCCCCGGCCCGCATCGACAGGCTGAGGCCGCCGGGGGGCGCCGCGAGGCCGGCCCGGGCCAGGGCCTCGTCCGGGCCGAGGAGGACCCGGTCCCAGGCGATCGGCGCGAGGCGGGACAGGCGTTCGGCCTCGGTCAGGGCTGGGAAGGCCACGTAGAGCATCACCAGCCCCGACAGCACCCAGGCGGCGAGGAACAGGCCCGTGGCGATGCCGAGCCAGCGGTGGCCGAGGATCAGCCAGCGCTTCAGGGATTTGAGCCGCATCAGAACCGGACGCTGTAGGCGACCTCGACGGAGCGCGGCCGGCCCAGCAGCCAGTTGGTGCCGACCCCGTTCACCGCGTTGCCGCTGATCGCGTAGATCGTGTCGAACAGGTTGTAGGCGCGCAGCGACAGGCGCGAATCCGGCGTGACCTGGTGGTCGAGCCCGGCATTGACCAGGGTGTAGGCCGGGCGCGGGGCCTGGTTGCCGAAATCGCTGAAGGTCTCGCCCACGTGCTGCAGGCCGACCCGCGCCTCCCAGGCCGGGGCGAAGGCCCAATTGACCCAGAGGTTGCCGACCCGCTCCGGCACGTCGATGGGCTGGCGCCCGGCAAAGGACACCACGGTGCCGCCGACCGCCTGGTCGAAGCGGTCGTACTGGGCGTGCAGCAGCGCCAGGTTGGCGTCGATGCGCCAGGCCTCGGCGAGGTGCAGGCTCACCGCCGCCTCGACGCCGACGGAGGATTGCTGCCCGACCTGGGTCGCGCGCGTCGGCTCGCCCGGCACCGTCGAGATCAGGTTGTCCTTGACGATGCGGTAGCCGGCCAGGGTCCACTCGGCCCGGCCGCCGAAGGCGACGCCCTTGGCGCCGACCTCCACCTGCTCGCCGGTGGAGAGCCGGAAGGTGGCGAGACTCTGCGACAGCGAGATCAGGCTGCCCACCGGGTCGGTGGCGGTGGCGTACTGGGCATAGAGCGCCAGCAGCGGCGTCGGGTTGTAGACGGCGCCGAAGCGGTAGCTCAGGGCCCGGAAGTCGCGGTCGAAGCTGGCGCCGGTGACGAGGTCGGTCCGGTGCAGGACGGGCGCGTCGTAGCGCACGCCCGCCAGCAGGGAGACCTGGTCGGAGAGGATCAGGCGGTTCTCGGCGAAGACCGAGGCCTGCGAGGTGCGGGTGGCGTAGGCCGGCCGGGCCCGGCCCTCGGCGGGGAACAGGCCGGGGTCGTAGGCGAAGGGATCGACGCTGGTGCGGGTGTCGAAGAAGAAGTTGTTGGTGTGCCGGAAGGCGATGTGATTGACGTCGAACCCGGCCAGGACCTCGTTGCGGAAGCCGAACAGGCTGCCGCGGACCGTGGCGTCGAGGCGGTTCCCGATCTGCTCCTGGCTGTGGTCGATCTCGAGGTAGTCGGAGCGGTCGATCCGCCCGGTGTCGCGGTTGAAGGCGTACTGCTCCACGTCCCGCCACTGGCGCCGGCTCTGGAGCCGGTAGGCGGTGTTGCGCACGGTGACGTCGGCGCTGGGCGTCCACTCGGTGCGCAGCTGCGTCCAGTTGTCGGTCCAGAGGACCTGGGCGTCGCGGACGTTGTAGTTGTTGAACCGGATGGATTCGAGGATGCGCCCGTTGACGAGGGGCGTGCCCCAGTAGCGGGTCGGCTCCTGGTAGCCGAAATCATGGCTCAGGGTGACGGCGAGGTCCGGCGTCGCCTGCAGGGTCAGGGCGCCCGAGACCGCGAGGTTGCGGAAGCGGCCGTCCGGCGCGATCCAGCCCTCGGCGCGGTTGCCGCTGATGTTGAGGCGATAGGCCAGGGCCTCGTCGATGGGGCCGCCGGAATCGAGGGCGAGCCGCGCGAGGCCGTCCGAGCCCAACGCCGCGCGGGCCTCGTTCAGGGGCGTGAAGACCGGCTTCTTCGTCACCACGTTGACCACGCCGCCGATGGCGCCGTCGCCGTAGAGCACCGAGGCCGGGCCGCGCAGCACCTCGATGCGCTCGACGTTCCAGGTGTCGAACGGGAAGGTCACGGTGCCGGCGCCCACGAACAGGCGTGTGCCGTCGTAGAGCTGCTGGATCGAGTTCGGGCCGGCGAAGCCCCGGGCCGTGAAGGCGCCGTTGCCGTTGCCCGGCGCCGCCACCGTGGTGATGCCGGTGGCGTTCTGGGTGACGGCCTCCGCCACGGTGTTCTGGCCGCGCAGGCGGGTGGTCTCGCCCGCGATAACGTCGACGCTGGCGGGGGTCTCCAGGGGCGTCAGCCCGAGGCGGCTGGCGCTGCGGCCGACGCTGCGCAGGTTGAGGCCCTCGGCGGGCGGCGGGCCGCCCCGGCCGGAGCCCGAGACCTCCAGGGTCTCCAGGGTCACGGCCGGCGGAGCCTCCCGGGTCTGGACTTCCCGAGTCTGGACCTCCCGGGTCTGGACTTCCCGAGTCAGGATTTCCCGGGTCTCGGCCTCGGCGGCGATCGGCATCAGGCCGCCGAGCAGGGCCGCCAGGGGCAGGACGTGTCGCGGGGGCAAGCTCTGGCTTGGCCGCGACCCGCGCGGGTGCGCGGTTCGGGACGGGATGGGGGCGACGGGCATGGGACAACCGGGGATGGGCGCGGGCATCGGTCGGGGCCGACCTGCCGTCTTCGCTAGATTGAATGTTATAACATTACAATCGTGCGCAGGGACCCCAAGGGGGCTTGTCCGCGGCGCAGCCGGATCCGGACCGCGCGGGGCGGCCGGAGGGAGCATGCGGGAGCGGGGCGCGCGGGCGAGGACGGGCATCGACGGGACGGCTGACGCGACGGGTCGCGCGAAGTGGCACGTCACCGCGAACGAGGCCGGCGCGGATGCCACGCGGCATCCACCCCCGACACCCACCAGGACACCCCGCCCGATGCGTTTCGCGTGTGACCACGACTGACGGCAGGTCTCCTGGCTCGCGGGTCACCGCCNTGCGGCATCCACCCCCGACACCCACCAGGACACCCCGCCCGATGCGTTTCGCGTGTGACCACGACTGACGGCAGGTCTCCTGGCTCGCGGGTCACCGCCCTCCCATCGTCTTCCCAGGTCCGAGAACCCAGTGACGTGCTGATGAGGAGCTCGCCGCTTACAGTTGCGGGGGCAGCCGCGGCCTCGGGCGCTCGCCCTCACCGCGTTCCCTTTTGATCCTCGATAAAGAGGAACCGTCGNGATGAGGAGCTCGCCGCTTACAGTTGCGGGGGCAGCCGCGGCCTCGGGCGCTCGCCCTCACCGCGTTCCCTTTTGATCCTCGATAAAGAGGAACCGTCGCGGATAAGCTAGGCCGTTTCCGGGGCCGCCGTCAAACCCTCCGGGATCCGCCAGGAGCCCTCCGGAGGAGCGGCCGCGCCCCGATCGGGGGACAAATCCCGCGGTGGAGCGTTGGCCCAGCAGGGAGAACCGAGCTGTGACGCTGTGAGCGAGACTGAAGGAGTAGAGCGCACGATGTCCGAGGATGGGATCACGTTCGAGCGGATTCGCGAGCGCGCCCATGAGATCTGGGAGCGCAATCATCGTCCCGAGGGGTTCGAGGTCGAGTTCTGGCTGATGGCCGAGCGGGAGCTGCGGGCCGAGCGTGCCCGCAACGCCCCGAAGCCGGCCGCGCCGGCGCAGGAGGACGCCGCGCGTTCCTGACACCTGGGCGCCGGGCGCAGGCGCGGGGGCGGGTCGCCTCAGCCGTCGGCGGGCGGCGCCGGTTCCGCGTCCGCGAACAGGATCTCGTGGGTGAGCGGATCGTAGAAGCGCATCAGGTCCCGGACGAGGTCCCTGGCGGGGACCTCGAGGGCGGCGGCCCAGGCGCGGTAGCGATCCGGCGGGATGCGTCCGCGTCCGGTCTCGAGCTGCGAGATGAAGGTGTAGTACTCGGCCCCGACCAGGGCAGCGAGCTGGCGCTGGGACAGGCCGCGTGCCTCGCGCAGGTTCTTCAGGAAGCGGCCGCCCTCCCGGCGCAGTTCCAGCACCCCCTCCGAATCCAGCCGTTGGTGGTGAGCGTACACGCGGGACATCCCTCCTCGGGCCGTGATGGTTGGGGCACGATCAATTTGTACAGTAAATACCATATAGAGCAGGACCCGGGAGACTGTCCAGACGGCGCGAGCCCGGCCGGTTTCCGCAGGGCGCCTCGCTCATGACGTCGAGGCGATTACGCCGAGGCTCAGACGGTGCGGTGACGCCGCCGCGCTCGGGTCGCGCCGTTCGACGCCCGTGATCCGGCGGGGCCGGTGGCAAGTTTGTTGGAAACAGTCCAGACTGCGCTATCATCCGTGGATGAAGAATTCAGGCATGGGATTGCCTGGGACGTTCGGATCTGGCGTCGCCGGCGCCCGCACAGGGATGCAGAGTCCAGCATGAGCACGCAGGCGACGCGGTCGGTGTTGAGCGACGGCTTGCGTGCGATGCGGCCCGTACTGGCGACGGCGGTCGCCTTCGGGTTCTTCATCAACCTGCTGCTCTTCGTCAGCCCGCTCTACATGCTGCAGATCTATGATCGCGTCCTGCCGAGCCGGAACGAGACCACGCTCGTGGGCATCACCCTGATCGCGGTCTTCGGCCTCGGCGTCTACGCCGCGCTGGAGATGCTGCGGTCGCGGCTTCTCGTGCGCGGCGGCCTGATCTTCGACCGGCGCGTGGCCGACCCGATCTTCGATGCCGCGCATCGCGGGGCGCTGCTGCGGCCCGGCGCCCAGCACGACACCGTGCTGCGGGACGTGGACATCCTGCGCGAGTTCCTGACCGGCAGCGGCATCCTGGCCTTCTGCGACCTGCCCTGGGCTCCGATCTTCCTGGTGGCCTGCTTCCTCCTGCATCCCTGGTTCGGCGCGATGGCGCTGGTCGGCGGCGGGCTCATCCTGGGGCTGACGCTGCTCAACGAGGTGGCGACGCGGCACGCCCTCGAATCGGCCAGCCGCGTCTCCCGGCTCGCCGGGCAGCAGGCCGGGGCGAGCTTCCGCAACGGGGAGGTGCTGCGGGCGATGGGCATGCTGGGGGCCATGCGGGCCCTCTGGCGCGGGCGCCACGACGAGGTGCTGCTGCTCCAGGCGCGGGCGAGCGACCGGGCCGGCCTCATCGTCGCGGGCACGAAGTTCGTGCGCCTGCTCCTCCAGCTCCTCGTCCTCGGCGTCGGCGCCTACCTCGCCATCCACCGGGAGATCACCGGCGGCTCGATGATCGCGGCCTCGATCATCATCGGCCGGGCGCTGGGGCCGATCGAGGCGGTGGTGGGCAACTGGAAGGGCTTCACGGCGGCCCGCGCGAGCCATCGCCGCCTCGCCGAACTCCTCGCCGTGGCGGGGCCGGAGCCGGCGCGGGTGTCCCTGCCCCGCCCGCGCGGGCTGATCGAGGCCGAGGCCCTGTCGGTGGCGGCCCCCGGCGCGTCCCGGACGATCCTGCAGGGCGTCGGCTTCCGGATCGAGCCCGGGCAGCTCGTGGGCATCATCGGGCCGAGTGCCGCCGGCAAGTCGACCCTGGTCCGGGCGATGACCGGGATCTGGCCGCTGACCGGCGGCAGCCTGCGCATCGACGGCGCGGAGCTGGGCCACTGGGATCCGCAGGACCTCGGCCGGCACGTCGGCTACCTGCCGCAGGACGTGGAGCTGTTCGACGGGACGGTGGCGCAGAACATCGCGCGCTTCGGGCCCGCGGCGGATGCGGCGATCCTCGCCGTGGCCCGGCGCGCCGGCTGCCACGACCTGATCCAGGCCCTGCCCGACGGCTACAACACCGTGATCGGCCCAGGCGGCCACGGCCTGTCCGGCGGCCAGCGCCAGCGCATCGCCCTCGCCCGCGCGCTCTACGGCGATCCGAGCCTGATCCTCCTCGACGAGCCGAACGCCAGCCTCGACCAGCCCGGCGAGGCGGCCCTGATGCGGGCCCTGGCGGCCCTGCGGGCGGACGGGACCACGGTGGTGATCGTGACCCACAAGGTCGCCCTCCTGGCCGATGCCGACGCCGTGCTGGTGCTGAATGCCGGCACCGTGCAGAGCTTCGGCCCGGCCGAGTCGATCCTGGGGGCCCTGGTCGGACCGCGCTCCGTGCCCCACGTCGTTCCGGCGTCCGGGGTCACGGCGCTGCCCGAGCCGCGCCGGAGCTTCGACGCCCAGCGGAGCGCGGGGTGAGCCATGGCGTTGCCGCACGCTCCCGCCCTGACACAGGCACCGACCGTCTCCCCGGTCGCGCCGCCGGGACTGCCTCCGGCGGCGGGCGACCTCTCCCGCCTGGTGGATTGGCGCTGGTACGCGGCGGCGGGCTACCTCCTCATCCTGGCGACCTTCGGGGTCGCCGGCGGCTGGGCGGCCTTCGCGCGCCTCGACCGCGCCGTCATCAGCCCCGGGGTGATCGTCGCCGAGGGCAGCCGCAAGAGCGTGCAGCACCTGGAGGGGGGCATCGTCCAGGAGGTGCTGGTCAAGGAGGGGCAGAGCGTCCGGGCGGGCGAGGTCCTGCTGCGGGTCGATCCCCTGCAGTCGCGGGCCAGCGCGGACCTGTTCCGCGGCCAGCTCGACGCCGCCCTGATCCTCGAGGCCCGGCTCAGGGCCGAGCAGGCCGCCAGCGCCCGCCTCGACCTGCCGCCCGAGATCGCGGAGCGGCGGAGCGAGGCCGCCATCGCCCGGATGATCGACGACCAGGCGAGCCAGCTCGCCGAGCGCCAGGCCTCGTTCCAGCTGCAGCTCTCGCTCACCGAGGCCAAGATCACGCAGCTGCGGACCGAGATGTCCGGGCTGGCGGTGGAGAAGACGGCCGTCGAGCAGCAGGTCGGCCTGATCCAGCAGGAGCTGGAGGGTCTGCGCGCCCTGCGCGAGAAGGATCTGATTCCCCTGTCCCGGGTGCTGATGATGGAGCGCGAGCGCACGCGGCTCTCCGGCGTGATCGGACGCTCGGTCGCGGAGACGGCCAAGGCGCAGAACGGCATCAACGAAGCCGGGATGCAGGCCGCCCAGCTCCGCCAGAAGCGGCAGGAGGCCCTGACGGCCCAGCTGCTGGAGACCCGCCAGCGCATCGTCGAGCTGCGCGAGAAGCTCGTCGTGGCGCAGGACGTCCTGCGCCGGCACGAGGTCCGGGCCTCCCACCCGGGCGTGATCCAGGACCTCAAGGTCTACACCATCGGCCAGGTCATCCGCTCCGGCGAGCCCCTGATGGAGATCGTGCCCACCAGCGACCGGCTGGTGGTCAGCGTCCAGTTCGCGCCCAACGACCTGGAGGCCGTCCAGGCCGGCATGCGGGCCGAGATCAAGTTCCCGGCCTTCCAGAGCCGGCGGATGCCGACCCTCCTCGGCACCGTGACCCTGGTCTCGCGCGATCGCCTGCTCGATGAGCGGACGAGGCAGCCCTACTTCGCCGGCACCGTCGAGATCGACGAGCGCCAGCTGCCCGAGACGGTGCGCCCGCGCCTCGTCGCGGGCCTGCCGGCCGAGATCACGGTCTCGGCCGGCGAGCGCACGGCCCTGGAATATCTCCTGGGTCCGTTCTTCGACGCGCTCGGGCGCGCCTTCCACGAGCGATAGGACCGGCGGATCGTGACGAACGCGGGAGAGGGATTCCAATGAGTGCGGTGCTCTCGTTCTTCCGGCCGGCGCAGACGAGCCGGGGCGGCTGGTCGCAGCAGGAGCTCGCGGAGTTCTACCGCGTCGAGGCGGCGCTGATCCGGGCGGGCCTGCCGGTGGCCAGCGAGCAGGGCCTGAGCGACGAGGCCGAGCCCTGGTTCGTCTTCTGCCGCCCGGACGGCGACGAGATCCTGCACGTCGCCCGGATCGACGGCCGCTACGTCGTTGCCTCGCCGGCCTTCGACGCACCGATGTGGGGCAGCGACTTCCGCGCGCTGATCAACCAGATCGCGCAGAGCCACGCCGATCTCCTGCCGATCCCGCGGGGCGGCGAGGGCACCCGGCTCACCGTCCATCCCGCGGCCCTCCTGGCCGCCCTCGTGGCCGCGGCGGCCCTCGCCCTGGCCCCGGACGAGGCCCGGGCGGAGGCGCTGGCGGAAACCGGCCCCGTGCCGGGCGCGGCGACCCGCCCGCAGCCGGCCGCCGAGGCCCTGCCGGACGGCGCCGCCGCCGAGCGGGATGGCCAGCGCAAGCAGATGGACGCGATCGTGTTCTCCGCGATGATCTTCGCCGCGACCGCCTTCGCCCCCGATCCGGCCGCCGCGCGCCCCGCCGAGGAGGCCGCGTCCGATGCGGCGGCCTCCGGGGCGGTGAACCCCGGGCCCGGGGATGCCGCCGGCGGCTCGGTGTGGGAGCGCGCCGAGGCGGCCGCGACCGCCGGCGCCCCGGGCGGCGTCGGTGCAGCCGGGCCGATGGGCAGCGGCGCGTCCGCGTCGATTTCCCACGAACCGGTCGCCCCGGCCGCACCCGCCGCCCGGCCGGACGCCGCCGGCCCGGGCCCCGGATTTTCGTCCCCGGCGCGCGATCCCGGCCAGGCCGCCCTGGACGCGGACGGCCAGCCGCACGGGCGGGCCGCGGACGCGGAGCTGTCCCGCACCGCCGGAGCGCCGAAGCCGGCCGAGGCCGTCGCGGAGACCGGCCCGGCGCGGGCCGGCGACGGCGGCCCGGGGGCGGCTGCGCCGCGTTCGCCCGAGTCCGTGACGACCGCGACGCGGGCGCTGGACGCGCCCGCGCACGAGGCCGCGACCGCCCAGGGCGCCTGGGGGCGCCCGACCCCGACCGCCGGCGAGTCGGAAGCCGCCCGGGGCGAGGACGCTCCGGGCCGCGAGTCCGGTTCCGCCCATCACGGTCCGGGCGAGGCGGGCGCCGGACCGGCCGCGCGCGCGGAGCGATCCGGCTCGGGCCCGTCTGGCTCCGGCGAGGACGGCGCGTCGCCTCCGCAGGTCAGCCAAGGCCAGGGTCGCCAAGGCGAGGGAAGACAAGGCGAGGGAAGACAAGGCGAGGGAAGACAAGGCGAGGCCGGCCGAGGCGAGGACGGTCGGGCCGACGCCGGCCTCGGCCACAGCGAGGACAGCGGCGGCTCTGATCGCGGCCTCGACCGCGGCGGTTCCACGACCAGGACCGCTGCCCAGACCGACACCGCCGGCCAGACCGGGGGCGATGACCGGACCGGAAAGGGCGGCCAGGCCGCTCATGGCAGCCAGGAGGCACAGGGCAGCCAGGAGGCACATGGTGGCCAGGCCGCTCATGGCAGCCAGGAGGCACATGGCGGCCAGGAGGCACATGGCGGCCAGGAGGCACATGGCGGCCAGGAGGCACATGGCGGCCAGGAGGCACATGGCGGCCGGGAGGCACATGGTGGCCAGGAGGGCGGCGCGGCGCGGGCCGCGTCGGCAGCCGCCGAACCGGAGCCCACCGCGTCCTCCCGCGCCGAGAGCGGGCCGTCCGAGCCGAACCAGGCCGCGTCGGATCATGCTGCCTCGGATCATGCCGCCTCGGGTCATGCTGGCTCGGGTCATGCCGCCGCGACCCATGCCGCCGCGACCCCTGCCGAGGCGATCCCCGTGACGTCCGGAGCCGCCGGGCCGCAGCAATCCGGCTCGACCGAGGACGCTGGGCCCGACCGGCCGGGCGTCGGCGCCCGTCCCGAGACCGCCGGGCACGCGGCGGTCGCACCGGACGGGGGCGCGAGGGAATCGGCGCCGGCCCAGGGGAACGGTGACGCGGGCGCGAAGGGCGCGCAGGCGTACGTCGCGGATGCCGGGGTGAAGGCCGGGGCGGCCGACCACGCCAATCCGGCCGCGGAGGCCGATCACGGTCCGACCGGCGACGGCCACGCGGCCGCCGCGGACCGGGCCTCGACCCCGCAGGCCGCAGAGGCGTCGACGGCGCGGCACGCGGCGTCGGAATCGGCCCCGGTCGATGCGGCCCACCCGGCGGGGGAGGCTCCGGCGGCCGGCCCGGGCCCGGCGCACGCGGCATCGGCGATCGCCGATCCCGCCACGGGCCAGCACGCGGGAGCCCCGGCCCCAGGAACCCCCGACACAGGAGCCCCGGACCTTTCACCCGGAGAGCCGGCCGTGCACGCCGCCGGGCCGGACCCGGTCAAGCACGCCGGTGTCCCCCTCTCGGCGAGTGTCCCCCTCGCGGCGAGCGTCGATTCCAGCGGCAACCTGGTCTTCGCCTCGGACGCGCAGCACGCCCCCGCGTCGCACCCAGGATCGACCGGCGCGGGATCGGCCGGCGCGGGATCGGCAGCCGGGGGAGCGTCGTCGGCGGGACATGCGTCGCCGGGATTCGCGTCGACCGCGCCCGAACCGGCGGGCACGCCCGCGGAGGCCGGCCCCCATTCAGAGGTGGGCTTGGTGGGCCTGTCGGATCACGGCGGCGGCTGCCTGCACCATCCCGGGTTCCACGCCTGACCCAACGCCTGACCCGACCGGGAGCCCGCCTCACTCCGCAGGATCCCGGGACGCTCAGGGCAGTCCGAGGGCGTCGGGGAAGCTCTTGCGCGCCCGGCTGACCCGGCTCTTCACGGTGCCGACCTGGCAGCCCAGGACCTCCGAGGCCTCCTCGTAGGTCATGCCCTGGGCGGCCACGAGCAGCAGCGCCTCCTGCTGTGCCTCGGGCAAGGTGCGGATGCGGGACCAGACCTCCCGCAGGGCAACCCGGTGCAGCTGGTCGGCCAGCTCGATCAGCTGCCCGGCGGCGGCGCCATCGACGTCCTCTACCTCGCGGCGCGACTTCCGCTTCTCGGTGTAGAACTGGTTGCGCATGATCGTGAAGGTCCAGGCCTTCAGGTTGGTGCCGGGCCGGTAGCGCTTCTGGTTCTGCCACGCCTTCAGCAGCGTTTCCTGAACGAGATCCTCGGCCTGGTCCGCACCGTGCGCCAGCGACTGCGCGAAGCGCCTCAGGTCGGGCAGCAGCCCGAGGAGGTCCTCGCGGAAGGTGTCGGCCCCGGCGCCGGCGCCCTCGCCGGCCTGGAGGGCCGCCTCGAGGCGGGACACCAGGATCAGGAGGTGTTCCGGGGTCCGGGCCCCGAAGCTCGCCGCGTAGAGGTTGCGCAAGCGCGCGCCCAATCCGAAGCGCTCGCCCGCCGCGATGATCGGGCGGCCCTCGGTTCTGGTCGGGATACGCTCGTCCCGATCGCCCTCGGCCCGATCGCCCTTGGCCAGACTGGCCTCCGCCGGATCGGCCTCGGCGCCGTCGGCCCCGGGTGGGGCCCCCTCGACCTCGGGGGCGGTCAGCTCAGGCGAAAGCTCCAGAAGGAACACCATTCTCGACGCGGTCTCCATCGTGCCGATCCGTCCGTACAGCAAATATGTAATAGGCAGTCGCTGTATAACGATCAAGGGCGGGATGGGTTCGGTCCGGGACGGTGTCCGGACACGCGGAGCCCGGCATCCCCGTCGGCTTCGACCGCCGGTGCAGGCCGCCCGGCGAATCCCGATCGTCGGTCTCCGATGCCGACCGGTCATGCGGCGCGCGAGATCAGTCCGGTGCGAAATTGATCGAAAGCTTTGAGGATTCGTAAAGACTCGGTGCTTTGTCTTTCCACGAAGATGCGCGAGCCGACCGTGGTCTTCCGGCAGCGCACATGCGCGTGATCGTGATCGACGAAAGTCGTGCGCGAAGACGGACATGCTTCCGACGCTTGCGGGATGGTCTTGATCGCCGGGTCTGCCCTGCAACGATCTGCAATCCGCCTGCGTTGAGGGCTGCGATCTCCGCGCCGGACAACTGTTTTCATCTCCTTGGGTCGATGTCGATGAATCCGTTGCCGGAGAAAGCCGACGATCCCGAACCGCTGGTCGACGGACGCGCGATGCCGCCGTGGCGGGCGGCGCTCGGCCGTGTCGTGCACCGGATCTCGACCCTCGCGGTCCTGGGGCTCGGGTTCGGCCTGACTCTCGCCTGGATCGTCTTCCTCTGCTGGCTCGCTTACGCCGTGCTAAGGTTGATGATTGAATAACGACCGCAATGCAGCTTAAATTGTGCAAAGCACAAAACTGCTCTCTATTTCCGCTTGTATCCTTTCAATACGTAGGTACTCTGATTGCCCGTATCGTTGGTGTGCAAATGCTTCTGATCTGTTTCGCCTCACTGGGAGCCGCCGCAAGCCAGGCCGTTCGCCTGCCGGGTCTTCTCGTGATCGTATCGCTGCTGGCGGTCGCGATCGGCGTCGAGGGGGCCGTGGAGCAGCGCTCCCTCGGGATCGTCCTCACCGACGCGGTCTGGATGCTCGTGGCGGTGGAGGCGACCTATGTCGCGACGTCGCTCCTCTGGAATTCCGAGGCCTCGCCCGCCGCGCCCCGCAAGGCGTGACAGGCGGCACAGGCGTGACAGGCGACTTGGGAGTGTCCCGGGTCGTCTTCGGCTGAGGCGGTCCGCGCTTAGCGGGCCGGGGGTGCGGCCTTGGACAGGCGCCGGGCGACGATCGTACCGCCCAGGGCGCCGAGGAGCGCGCCCGATCCGCTGGCCACGAAGTCGACGACCTGCGCGGTTCGACCCGGAACCCAGAGCTGGCCGATTTCCAGGACGGCACCCAGGGCGATGAGCGGCAGGCCGATTCGCCACCAGCGCAGCGCGGCCCCGTAGCCGAGCACGAACAGGCCGGCGGTCCCCGCATACGCGATCGCGTGCTCGGCTTGGCCCGGGAGGGGTGTGCGCGCTTCCCAGTCACGGGGGATCCAGGAGAGCCAGACCAGGGCCCCCACGCTCAGCCAGGCCGCCACGCGGACGAACCTGGAAAGGGCGGCGCGACGTCGCGACATGACCACTCCTGACGGCTCCTGATCCTGTCCATGCCCCCGGGGCCGTCCGCAGGGCTGGCGATGCCGCCCCGCCGTGACGGGGCCCTGCCCTGGGCCGGCGATGAAACGGCGAAGGCGTCTTGCCCGAAATTGTCTTGCCCGAAGCCGTCTTGCCCGAAAGCCGTCCGGCCCGAAGGCCGTCTTGCTCGGAGCCGTCCGGCCCGAGAAAGCTTTGGTGCCGCTCCGCCCTTAGGGGCGGTCCACGGGCCGGGTGGTCGCCCGGCGGTTCGCCTTGAGAAGCTTGCCGATCACGATGCCGGCCGGGACGGACACGAGGGTCCAGAGGCGAAGGACGTGGAGCAGGCGGAGGAAGACCATCACGCGCCCTCGTCCTCCTTCAGCGCGGCATCGTACCCCGCGGTCCACCGGGAATGCGCCTCCGTGCCCTCGGCATAGGGGCAGTCTTCCCGGCGCAGGCCCTTGCCGGGGGCATAGAACCCCAGCGCGTAGTGATCGAGGTTGTCGTCCGGCGGCTCTGTCATGAGCAGGAGATAGGGCAGGCGGAAGGCCCTCCAAGGGCCGGCCCGCCCACGCACAGCCCGCGGGTGGCCGCCACGCAGGATGCCAAGTTGGCATCCATATCCGGCCCTGATGTGAAGGACCTGTCTTTCCCAGCAAAGGCTTTGGAAAGTAATGGCGCGCCCGAAAGGATTCGAACCTCTGACCCCCAGATTCGTAGTTTAGCCTCCATTCAGGCGCATCACAAAAAATGCATTAAAATCAATATGTTAGCTTCATGTTTCTCAAAAGCATCGTGTTCAACCGGCCCGTCCAAGTGGTCACAGCTTACATTCTGTTTGCAGGTCAATCTCCCGCCGATCGNCAAATCAATATGTTAGCTTCATGTTTCTCAAAAGCATCGTGTTCAACCGGCCCGTCCAAGTGGTCACAGCTTACATTCTGTTTGCAGGTCAATCTCCCGCCGATCGTTCTTCAGCGTTTGAACGACTATTTTTCCAAAAGCGGTGAAGAGCGTTTCGACATGGGGAGGTTCTTCGTATTGTTAAATGATAGACACCTTGATGAGCTAGCGACTTATTTTTCTCTACAGGATATTATTTATTCTGTTCCGTGAAATATCAATTACCCCATTGAACGCTTGAACGATTTCCTCGGAGAGTGGCTGATCAAATTGAGGAATAACAACTCGATCTAGCTCCGATTTGAGATCTTCCGCTAATTTTCGGAGCGCGCTCTCTGACTCTCCTGCTTGCAACGTCATTGTTCTAGCAGCAGTCATGAAGTCGGTCATCTTCAGGCGATCGTCTTTGCCGTTTAACTTCAGAGCCATTCTGTCGTTGACGAGTGTTGGGAAAACTCTGGTGCATACTGCATCATAGGTCGGCGCGAAATGCACGCTCGTAAAACTATCATGAGATGCCTCTGCTGTCTTTAGCAGTGCCAAGTTCTTTAAGTGCATATCCCCATCGGCAACTAACCAAGCAAAAAAAGCTCTTTTCAGCAAGGTTGCTGTGTCTTGAGGATCGGAGGAGACAGGAGATAGGTCTCTAGCTACGCGCTCGATCGTTGAATGATATTTAGCCTCCGACGAAACACCACTCAGGGAGCAAAAATCTTCCAGACAATAGAAGTTCTTATCGTCAATATCCTCCCTGATATCGAATCTTTCTACGATCAGAGCGGGAGGGAGTTTTTCCGGCATCTGTATCAAAGCAATATCGGGAACAACAAAACCAACTCTGGACGCCAAAGTAAGTGTCAGCCACTCCACTAGAGGCAAAGCTTCAAAACCGGCAGCGCCTGAGGGCTTCATGATATGCGTGAAAGGACGACCTGTAGCACTCAAAAGGCTGCCGTCGCTGTGTAGATACATAGGCGCCTTAATCTGCACACCGGACAGCCTAGGCGTATCGCTGTTGGCGTACATGTTCGCTATGCCGCGCTCAAAGCCTTCGTCAATGCTATCTTTTTTTGGACCTTTGTATGTACCTGTAAACACTCCTCCTTTCGTAAAATCAATTAACTTGCCTGCTTTTACATCTTCGGGAATAGATCCTAATTTAGAAAGATCATTTACAATGCTTATGTTGGACATATACCTCTTGCCGGAAAGAAGCAGGCCTCTCTCATCGCGCTCATTAAGAACTTGCTCTAACCATCCCTCTGGAAGCAGCGCAGAGATAAACGGGGGAAGCTTTCCAGGCACTGTATCCCGGACCGGAGAAGGTAATTCAACCTTTTCCGAGGTCCAGCGCCACTCGTAGCCATTGTGATGAAGTCTTCCGATTGGCACTTTGTGCCACGCAACAAACAAGTCAATACCTTGCTCTGCGGCGGCTGCTTGTAGCGGTTTTTCACGGAGCAAGGCTTGTTCAGCTTGCTTCGCCTCGCGATACATATCGGTTTCTCTAGCCAAGGCCCACACGGCTTCGACAGCCTGCGGCCCATCCCCATACTCATGTATGAGCCTTGCAACTAAATCCTCTCTCATTTCATCAGTCATTGCTGACGCTATTTCACTTCTTGGCTGGAATGCCTCAAGTATTCTTTGTCTGACCGACGAAATATCTATTACGATCTGTCCCATGCTGTCGGTTACAGTGACCGGCATGACCGATGAGTTCTTCGGAGCTATCGATTGAACAATCTCAAGAGATCTGATTCTATTTCTAGCGCGCCGCTTTGATGCAAGGAATAATCGGCCGTCTACTGTCGGGCCAAGCAAGACAGCGCTCGGTCCACTTAGGTATGAGTTTGGGTATAGATATTTTGCGATCCGTACAGCATGTTTCTTAAGAACTGAGTTGCTATCGTCTTTATCAAGATATATTCCTCTCATTACCTGCTGAAGCTGCCCTTTCATTGTCCTATGATGAGCATTATAGCTATCTATATTCTGTCCTACTATATATAGTCCCATCTGTATTCCTATCGTAGCCTTGTCGGTGGGTCTACCTAGGCCCGTTACATCGAGCTTTTGGCGGTGGCAGCGCTCAGGTGTTGTGATGGGTATATATTGTTATATAAAATGCTGCACGGGAAAATTTGATCGCAGCTATTAATATGCTTGGTGCAAATGTATCTAGTCCTGGTTGTGCATGGACTGTGAATCCAGGCAGGTGCTTAGGCGCTTAAAAAAGCTGTATGAAAAAGCGGTATTGCGATTCCAACGCCTTCCGGCACGCGGATTTATGCGTGCGTGGTGCACGCGTAAATTTGATGCGCTGGCGCGCTAAAAACCCGGCTCGTACGCACACGTAAATTCGATGCGGAATTCGGCGCTTCGTCCGATGCCAGCGCCTTCCGGCACACGAATTTACGCGTGCGTGGCGCACGCGTAAATTCGATGCGCTGGCGCGCTAAAAACCCGGCTCATATGCACGCGTAAATTCGATGCGCTGGCGCGCTAAAAACCCGGCTCATATGCACGCGTAAATTCGATGCGCTGGCGCGCTAAAAACCCGGCTCACATGCACGCGTAAATTCGATGCGCTGGCGCGCTAAAACCCGGCTCGTACGAACGCGTAAATTTGATGCGCTGGCGCGCTAAAAACCCGGCTCGTACGCACACGTAAATTCGATGCRGAATTCGGCGCTTCGTCCGATGCCAGCGCTTTCCGACACACGAATTTACGCGTGCGTGGCGCACGCGTAAATTCRATGCGCTGGCGTGCTAAAAACCCGGCTCATATGCACGCGTAAATTCGATGCGCTGGCGCGCTAAAAACCCGGCTCGTACGCACACGTAAATTCGATGCGCTGGCRTGCTAAAAACCCGGCTCATATGCACGCGTAAATTCGATGCGCTGGCGCGCTAAAAACCCGGCTCGTACGCACGCGTAAATTCGATGCRGAATTCGGCGCTTCGTCCGATGCCAGCGCCTTCCGACACACGAATTTACGCGTGCGTGGCGCACGCGTAAATTCGATGCGCTGGCGTGCTAAAAACCCGGCTCATATGCACGCGTAAATTCGATGCGCTGGAGCGCTAAAAACCCGGCTCGTACGAACGCGTAAATTCGATGCGCTGGCGCGCTAAAAACCCGGCTCRTAYGMACGCGTAAATTCGATGCGCTGGCGCGCTAGAGACACCTCTCCCAAGCACGCGTAAAAGCCTGAACGGATCAACAATACGAAGAACCTCCCCATGTCGAAACGCTCGTCACCGCCTTTGGAAAAATAGTCGTTCAAACGCTGAAGAACGATCGGCGGGAGATTGACCTGCAAACAGAATGTAAGCTGTGACCACTTGGACGGGCCGGTTGAACACGAGGGTGGTGGCATGGGCTTCGTCGAAGCCGATCCGGGCTGAGACCGGCCCGGTGAACAGGGTGAAGCCCCTGTCCCTGGCCTTGTCCCTGGACTTGGCCAACACGGCGATCGGCGGGAGATTGACCTGCAAACAGAATGTAAGCTGTGACCACTTGGACGGGCCGGTTGAACACGATGCTTTTGAGAAACATGAAGCTAACATATTGATTTGAATGCATTTTTTGTGATGCGCCTGAATGGAGGCTAAACTACGAATCTGGGGGTCAGAGGTTCGAATCCTTTCGGGCGCGCCATTACTTTCCGGAGACGTGTCAGGCTACTAAGGTCCTGTGTGGATTAGGGGTTTCCCAGCCTCTATCTCACGGTAGGGAGAAGCGTTTCCGACGCCTCCGGTGGCTCAATCAGGCGCTCCTGTGACCGTTCTCGTGACCGTCTTGCGCTTACTCGCTCAAGCTCCTCGTG
>NZ_LMNU01000009.1 GCF_001423085.1 Methylobacterium sp. Leaf125
GTGATCGCCGCCGTCAACGACGTCTTGCCGTGATCCACGTGACCAATCGTGCCAATGTTGCAGTGCGGCTTCGTACGCGCGAATTTCTCTTTGGCCATCGTCTCTTTCCTGCGGCAAGCTCACACGAGCGGTCGCCCGGGCTGTCGCTCGACGAGGTGTCGAGCCGGGCGAAAGACGGGGGCCCGCTTAGAGGCTTGCCGTCCTTTGATCAAGGGCCTTGCGGGATAAGGCGTTCCGGCGCCCTACGGAACCGGGCGTCGGACAGGGGAGGCCGCGAGCAGCGCCGCCCTGTCCAGACCAAGGGCGGTCGCGATTTCCTCGAGGGCCTGCGCCTCCACATCGGCGATGCCGTCGAGGTCGGCCACGTCCGCCGCGACCAGGAACGTCGCTTCGCGCTCCTCCTGGCCTCGGCCCTCGATGGCGGCGATGCGGCGCAGGTTCTCGGCCCGTCCCGCCCGGGTCCGGGCGCGGGCGATCCCGTCGTAGAGTTCGCTCTCCAGCATCAGCCGGTCGTAGCCCTTCTCCAGGATCGGATTGGCCTGCAGACCGGCCAGCGCCGTATCAAATTCCGCGCTGGCGATCTCTCCGTCGGCGACCATCACGTTGGCGGTGGCGGAGACCATCGCCTGCATGAGGACCTTGTCGCCGGCATAGGCCGTCACGGTCTGGCTGAAACGGCTGACGATGTCCTGGAAGATGTTCATGGGGGCTCTGGACACGGACGGAACGTTGAGGGGCGCGACATCGACGCCGCGGCAGGCATTGCGGTTTCGCGCGCCGATGACAAGCGGGCGTCGCGTCAGAACAGCGCCACCAGGGCGATCCCGCCGACCATCAGCACGCCTCCGAGGGCCCGCCAGAGGGTGAGCGGATGCTGCTCGAACCCGATCC
Organism: Methylobacterium sp. Leaf125; assembly: GCF_001423085.1. Lineage (GTDB taxonomy): Bacteria > Pseudomonadota > Alphaproteobacteria > Rhizobiales > Beijerinckiaceae > Methylobacterium. The sequence goes on from NZ_LMNU01000009.1 coordinate 892, forward strand.
AGCCGAAATGGTCGAGCAGGATGGACGTGATGACGCCGGCGGTGATCAGAAGTCCGAGGTAGGGGGCCGCCCCGATCTGCTGCGCCACGAACAGCTGGGAGAGGATGAGGAGCGCGCCCGCCGCGCCGCCGAACCAGGCCCAGAGCGGCACGGCCCGCATGTCCCCCAGGCTCGGTAGGGAGAGACGACCGAGGATCAGTCCAACGACGAGGATGGTTGCACCGCCCCCCAGCGAGACGACGATGCCTGCGGCGAAGGGCTGCGCCAAGTTCTTGGAGAGCGTCGCGTTCACGCCCGACTGCACCGCGTTCGCGATGCCGGCCACGAGGGCGAAACCATAGAGGAACCACATGGGCGATCCTGGGTCTTCAGCGTTGCGAGCTGGGCCGCGACAGCGGGTCCAGGGTCTGGGAGGTCGCCTGTGATAAGCCCTTGGCGAGGGGTCGGGATCGTCTAAGAACGGCGCTGGCGCCGAACAGCAGGGAAACGCGGTATGGAAGGGACGGCCAGCGTGTCCGTCGATGCAGGAGAACCGGAGCCGAGAGGTGTTGGTGCGGTCGAACCGCGCGATCTTCGTTTCGCCCTGCGGGCCGCCACCGATGCAGCCCATCGACGCCTCGATGCGGGTTTTGCCGCCCATGACCTGAGCCGGCGAGCCGATTACGTGCGCTTCCTGTCGGCGATGCGGGACCCCTTCGCGCAGATCGAGACCTGGCTCGACGAGTCCGATGCCGCCGACCTGCCACCCGACTGGACGGCCCGCCGCCGGTCCCTGCTCCTGCAGGCCGACCTGTCCGGGCTGGCGATCTCCGCTCCGGAGGTTGCTCCCGCTCCCCTGCCCCGCACCCTGTCGGGCGCCGAGGCGCCGGGGCTCCTCTACGTACTGGAGGGTTCGCGCCTCGGCGGCCAGGTTCTGCTGCGTCAGGTCCTGGCGAGCCCGGACCCGCTGGTGCGGGGGAACGCCCGTTTCCTCCGGCACGGCGAGGGGCTCCGCCTCTGGCCGAGTTTCGCGACTTGGCTCGGGACGCGTCCGGCTGCTGACCACGCTGCTGCGATCCGCGGCGCGCAGCGCGCCTTCGCACTGTTCGAAGCGGCCCAGGCGCGAGGCTAGGGTCTGTCCTCAGGTTTGTCGTTTCGGGATAACCGGTTCCCACCGATCCCTGACGAACGCTAGTCCCCAGCGGGCACGCTCGCCAGGGCCCGGCGCAGGGTATCCGCGGTATAGGGCTTCTTGATCATCGGGACGGCGCCGAGCTCCGATGGAATTCGGAAGCTTTCGCCATAGCCCGTCGCGAAGACGAACGGCACGCCGGCCGCGATCAGGCGTCGGGCGACCGGCAGGCTCGTCTCGGCACCGAGATTGACGTCGAGCAGGGCAAAGCTCGGCCGCCCCGCCTCGATCTGCCGCAGGGCCTCGTGCACGGATCCCGCCATGTCGACCGCGCTCGCCCCGAGGGTGGCCAGGATCTCCTCGGCTTCGAGAGCGATGATCATGTTGTCCTCGACCACCAGGACGGTCCCGGACAACGCCGCCGCATCGAGCTCGGGCGTCCGGTCGCGCTCCCGTGACAGGGGGGCGGCGACGGTCGGGGCGGCGCGCACGTAGCGCGACGGCACGGCGAAGCGACCCCGCAGGCCGGTGAGCTCGTAGGTGATCTCCGCCTCGCCTTTCAGCTCGTAGGGGATCGAGCGCTCGATCAGCGTGGTGCCGAAACCACGCCGGCGCGGCGGCTTCACCGGCGGCCCGCCGCTCTCGCGCCAGTGGATCACGAGGCACTCCGAGGCGTCGCGCTCCCAGGCCACGTCCACCTGTCCCACCGCCTCCGAGAGGGCGCCGTACTTCGCCGAGTTCGTCATCAGCTCGTGGATGACCAGCGCGAGGGTCGAGAACGCCTGGGGATCCAGCAGGACGTCGGTTCCGTCGAGACGGACCCGGCCCGCCTGCTGGTCGAGATAGGCCTCTGCCTCCAAGGTGATGAGATCGCGCAGGGAGCCTGGTCCCCAGTTCGTGGTGGTGATCTGGTCGTGTGCCCTGGCCAGGGCCTGGATGCGCGCACCGACGACGCCCGCAAACGCCTCGACGCTGTCGGCCCCCGAGCGACTTTGCGCGACGATGCCCCGAATCAGGTTGAGGATGTTGCGCACCCGATGGTTCAGCTCGGCGATCAGGAGTTCCTGGCGCTCCTGCGCCGTCTTGCGCTCCTTCTCGGCGGAATCGGTGAGTCGCAGGATGACTTCGAGCAAGGTGATGCGCAGGGCCTCGGCGATGCGCAAGTCCACCGCGCTCCAGGGGGCGGCCTGCCCCCGGACCACCTCCGTCCAGGCCTCGAAGCTCTTGCGCGGTGTGAGGCGCAGTCCGTTCGGGCCGAGGCTCGCCGGCTTCTCCGGATTGCCGGCCCACGTGACCGTGCGGGCGATCTCGCGACGGAAGAACACCAGGAAATCGCGCGGGGCTCGCGAGATCGGGATCGCCAGGAGGCCCGCCGCCCGCTCGGTGTAATCGGCGGCCGGCGGATGGACTGCGCCGATCTCGTGGGTGGCGAAGGCCCGGCTGGTGGCCGTCCGGTTGAGAAAGCGCACGAGACCGGTGAATTCCTCCGCCGTCGGCGTCGCGCCCCGCAGGGTGATCTCGCCGTTGACCCAGACGCCGATGCCGTCGCACGTGACGATCCCGGCGATATCGTCGAGGAAATCGGTGATGTTCTCCAGGCTCGTTCCGCCCGAGGCGAGGGCGCCCATCAGTCGGTCGTGCAGCGCGCGGGAACTGCCTTCGTAGGCTGCCTCCGCCTCGCGCTCCCGGCTCTCCAGGATCAGCGAGAACATCTGCCCGAAGAGTTCGGCGCCGGTTCGGCGCTCCAGCGAGATGTGGCGTGGTTCCGTATGGTGGCAGGCGAACAGGCCCCAGAGCTTGCCGCCCCGCAGGATCGAGACCGAGAGCGAGGCGGCCACGCCCATATTGCGCAGGTATTCGAGGTGGATCGGCGAGACCGTCCGCAGGGTGCTCATCGACAGGTCGAGGGGACGTCCGTGGGGATCGCGCTGCGGCAGCACGGCGACGGCCTCGGCATCGACATCGGCGATGATTCGCAGCCAGTTGCGCTCGTAGAGGGTCCGCGCCTGCTTCGGAATGTCGGAGGCCGGGTAGTGCAGCCCAAGATAGGGCGGCAGGCTGGACCGGGCCGATTCGGCGATCACCACCCCCGAGCCGTCCGGGTCGAAGCGGTAGACCATGACGCGATCGAAGCCGGTCAGCGCCCGCATCTGGCGTACGGCCTCGCGGCAGAACGGCTCGAAACCCACCGTCTGCTGCAGGCGTCCGACCATGCTGCGCACGAGATTTCCGGCATTCAGGTGTTCGCTGACGCTCGGCTCGGCCTCCAGGACGATGATGCCGTCCGAGATGTGCAGCGCGATGTCGAAGGGAGACCCCCCGGCCTGCAGGACGGTACCGAAGATCCGGTCGATGGCATCGGGCCCGCGCAGGGCCTGAAGGTGACCACGGATCAGGTGGATCGCCTCCCCGTCGATCAGGTCGGCGAGGGGAAGGCCGAGCAGGTCGGCGTCCCCCTGCCCCAACCATCGGGCGGCGTTCTCGGAGGCCCGGACCACGATCCAGTCCGGGGAGACCGCGATGAGGAAACCGAAGGGCTGAACCGCACCCAGGATGTGGATCGGTTCCCGATCGCAGGACGTGAGGTCCAGGGGCCGGGTACGTGCTGAAGGTTCACTCATCAGGTCTCTGATTCGCCCGTCCCACGCCTTCGACCATTTCTTGTCCGTTCGGGGAAGCGCGTCGGGAACAACGACAGACCATCGCGAAAGTCTCCTCGATGGTCGGGCAACGCACACAGTTTCCGGTCGATCGTGTCGTGGATGCCACAGGCCGACGCGAAGCCGGCCTGTCTCGTCACCTCAGGGCCGAGCGCCGATCCGGTCGACGGCTCCGGCCGTGAGGATCGCTCCGATCAGGTAGGACCCGAGTCCGAGCGCTGCGCCCTCCAGCCAGAAGCCTGCCCGGCCCGGGAGGAGGCCCCAGGTCGCCAATCCACCGGCCAGACCCGTAGCTACGACGAGAAGGAGAGCGCCCCGGCGTGCCGCCGGTGTTCGGGGCAGGCCCGTCAGTCCGCCGATGACGCCGCCGAGGAGGGCGCTGCTGGCCATGAGGGGCCAGAGCAGGGTTGCCAGGAGCGTCACGCTGTTCGCCTCCATCGGATGGTCATGCCCGCGGCGCGATCCCGACGCCCTGGCTGGCGGGACGCGGCGTACCCGCCGGGACGGCAGCGACCTGTTCGGGACGAAGGCCCGCCTGGAGCAGATACTCCACGATCGCGAGGGCGCGGCTCTGCGCGAGATCGGGGGCGGGTTCCGGTGGGGCAGCCGGCTTCGCCTCGACTTTGACGGCCTTGTCCTTCGGGCTGGACCTGCCGGACGCCTTCTCCGCGGCAGGCGGGACGGCGGATCTGGCCGGTGCCCTGCCCGAAGCCTTGCCAGCCTCCTTGGCTGGGTCCAGCGACGCCGTGCTCTCCACCGCAGTCTCGACGACGGGCTTCGGTGCCGCGCTGGCGCCACTCGGATCGAGATGACCCGTGACCGCGAGGCGCAGGGTCGGGCAGGTCTTGCCCAGGGCGGCAATCCCGTCGAGGAGGGGGTAGAAGGCCGGCATCAAAGTCGTGCTCCCGGGCGGGAATATGAGCCCCTGGCCGGTGACCCTGGTCTCGAGCGCAGCGGCGCAGCGCTCCGGCGTCCAGGCCGACACTGCGTCCGGAGACGACACCGAGACCTCCGCAGTCCAGCCCGGCGGCATCGCAGCCGACAGGTCATCGGAGACGCGCCGGCCAGCCTGCGGATAGAGGCTCTCCCCCTTCAGGGTGATCGCGCGATCGGCGAACCGGGCCTCGCCCCGCGCCAGCAGGGTGAGGGCAGTGGCCGTCGTGCGCAAGACGCGGGCGAGGTCCGGCGGGGCCCCTTCGCCGAGGCGGGTGCGGTCGATCAGGCGCTCGCGGAACAGCCGCGGGCGGAGCGTGCCGAGCAGGGCCTCGCGCACGTCAGCATCCGGCAGGTGGCCGGACAGCGTCACGGCGTCCCCGTCGCGCCGAAGCAGGATCCGATACGGCGAGAGCGGCCGGGTGCTCAAAGCGACGCCGCCTCGGCTCAGGCCGGCAGGCACCCCCTCGCGCAGCAGTGCCTCGATCTCCGGGATCGCCTGGGCGTCGAGGGCGACGCCGTTGAGCGAGATCTGCGCATCGATGACGCTGACGCTGCCCTCCTGCATCAACGCGGCGAGTTTCAGGGCGAAACGCGCCATCGCGGCCGCATCGACCCCGGGCGGAAGGCCGCGCGCTCTGCGCATCCGGTCCTCGACCTGCCCGGTCTCCGAGACCTGTGCCGCCTGGGTTCGGATCTCGACGCGCGCTGCGTCGGAGACCACGTGGCCGGAAAGCGTGAGCCCGCCCCCCGGCTCCCGGGAGACGACGAAGCGGAAATCCGGGACGACGGCCGGCAGGATCTCGACGCGCCCGAGCCCATAGCCGGTCGGCAGATCGGCCAGGGCCATTCGCAGGGCCTCGTCGTCGGCGAGGGAGACGGCCTCACCCACGATCGAGAGGCGCATGTCCTCCAGCATCACCCGGCCGCCCGGCGCGAGGGCGCGCAGCCGCGCCAGCGCATAGATGGCCGCCTCGGCGAAATCCGGTGGCGCGCCGAGGGCCGCGCGGGCGCGGTCGTGCACGGCCGTTCCGGGGCCGACGGCGGGCGTGAGTTGCTCGGCCAGGGCGCTGGCGCCGATCTCGGCTGGCCGCACGCCGGTCACTTCGACCCCATCCCGGCCCCTGGTCGCGATCCAGACGAAGGGCGAAGCCAGCTCGACCACGCCGACGGGACCGACAATGTGCCGAACCCCGTCGATGGCCGCGAGCCGCCGATACGCCGCATCGCGGGCGGGGGCATCCGGCGCCTCGCCCGTGACCCGGAGGTCTCGTCCCTCGACCGACACCCGCAGCCAAGGCTCGGCACCGGGCGTCGCGGTCGCCCGGGCCACCGCCTCGACCTCCGCGCCGAGTTGCGCCTCGAGGCGCGGCGTGAACCAGGCGGCGGACAGGCCGAGGATCAGGGCGAGCCCGGGCAGGCCAACAGCCCAGCCGAGATGGCGGCATCGGTCGCGGAGTGCGGAAGCGGCGGACACGTCGGATCCCGGTGGCAGGCGGCGCGCAGGAGCGAACGCCAGGACGGCATTTCACACGTCGTTCACGGCATCATGAAGGCCGCGGCGCCGCCGGCAGGTGGCTCGAGCGTGGCTCGAGCGTGGCTCAAGCGTCGCGCAGCATCTCCAATTCGAGCCAGCGGTCCTCGGCCCTGGCCAATTCGGTCTCGGCGACGCCGAGCAGATCCGAGGCCTTCGCGAAGCGGGCCGGGTCCCGGGTGTAGAGTCCCGGATCGGCCAAAACCTCGCGCAGCTTGGCGATGTCGGATTCGAGCTTCTTCATCCGGTCCGGCAGGGTCTTCAACTCGTGCTGGTCCTTGAAGCCGAGCTTGGGCTTGCCGGCCGGGGCTGCCGCTTCGCCGCCCTTGGCGCGATCCTTCGCGTCCGCACGGGCCTCCGCCTTCTCGGTTCGCCCGGCGGCCGCCCGGGCCTGTACGCCCTCGCCACGCTGGGCGATCATGTCGGTGTAGCCGCCGGCATACTCGACCCAGCGGCCCTCCCCTTCGCTGACCAGCACGCTTCCGACGACCCGGTCGAGGAAGTCGCGATCATGGCTCACCAGGATCAGGGTGCCGGAATAATCCGCCAGCATCTCCTGCAGGAGATCGAGGGTTTCGAGGTCGAGATCGTTGGTCGGTTCGTCGAGGACGAGGAGGTTGGCGGGTTGGGCCAGGGCGCGGGCGATGAGAAGGCGGTTGCGCTCGCCGCCCGAGAGGACGCTCACCGGGGTGCGGGCCTGCTCGGGGGCGAACAGGAAGTCCTTGAGGTAGCCGATGACGTGGCGGCTGACACCGCCGACGATCACCGAATCGCCGCTGCCGCCGGTGAGCACCTCGGTCACCGTCATGGTCGGCTCCAGCACCGCACGGGCTTGGTCGAGGAGCATCATCTTGAGGTTGGTGCCGAGCGCCACCGTGCCGGAATCGGGCGGGAGCTGACCCGTGAGCAGGTTGATCAGCGTGGTCTTGCCGGCACCGTTGGCCCCGACGATGCCGAGGCGGTCTCCGCGCATCACCCGAAGCGAGAGATCGTCGACGATCTTGCGGACGCCGTAGGCCTTGGCCGCGTGCTTGGCCTCGATCACCAGGGCGCCGGAGCTCTCGGCCTCCGTCGAGGTCATGGTGGCGGTGCCGACGGGCCGGCGATCCTCGCGTCGCTCCTTGCGCAGGGCATGGAGGTTGCCGAGCCGGCGCACGTTGCGCTTTCGCCGGGCGGTGACGCCGTAGCGCAGCCAGTGCTCCTCGTCGGCGATCTTGCGCTCGAGCTTGTGCCGGTCGCGCTCTTCCTCCTCGAAGAAGGCGTCGCGCCAAGCCTCGAAGGTGGAGAAGCCCTGCTCGATCCGGCGGGTGACGCCGCGGTCGAGCCAGATCGTGGTCTTCGACAGGGCAGAGAGGAAGCGCCGGTCGTGGCTGATCAGCACGAGCGCGCCGCGCACGCTCTTCAGCTCCGATTCGAGCCACTCGATGGCCGGGAGGTCGAGGTGGTTGGTGGGCTCGTCGAGGAGCAGGATATCGGGTTCGGGGGCCAGGGCCTGGGCCAGGGCGACCCGCCGCCCCTCCCCGCCGGAAAGGCTCTTCGGGTTCTCGGCACCGGTCATACCCAGGCTCTCAAGGAGGTAGCGGGCCCGGTAGGCGTCGTCCCCTTGGGTCAGACCGGATTCGACGAAATCGAGGGTCGTCTCGAACCCGGAGAAGTCGGGCTCCTGCGCCAGGTAGCGGATCGTGGTGCCGGGCTGGATGAAGCGTACGCCCCGGTCGGGTTCCACCAGCCCCGCGGCGATCTTCATCAAGGTGGACTTACCCGAGCCGTTGCGGCCCACGAGGCAGGTGCGTTCGCCGGGGGAGATCGCGAGTTCGGCGCGCTCGATCAGCGGCGTGCCGCCGAAGGTGAGCGCGACGTCTTGGAGGGTGAGGAGCGGGGGAGCGGCCATGGGGCCGGCTTATGGCAGCGACCGCGCCTCCGAACAAACCCGGAATCGGGGTGCCCGGACAAACCCGTACGCGTTCCGCGCTCACATCGTCGGGTTGGCGGGGCCCGTTGGCATCGGATCCGGCGCGATGGCCGGGCCGATATCCGGATCGCTGACCGGAATCTCGGTGGGCGTGACGTCGGGTGCCTCGGTGGGGGTCGTGCCCGGCACATCCGTGCCGGGGGTGTCCGGGCCGGGGGCCGGGGTCTGAGGCGCCTCGTACGGCGTCTCGGGCACCGGGGCTTCCGGGATCGGGCCGGGGTTCGACATCGCTTGCGCCTCTCAGGAGCCTCGGGGAACGGACCGGTGGAACAGTCCGCCGCCGAGGGAGGTTCCGGGCGCGATGCCGCCGGCTCTCGTCACTTCTTGGTCAGGAGCAGGTTGCCCTCGCTCCCGAGCTTCTTCTGGATCTGCTGCGCGAACAGCGCCAGGAGAAGCGGCAGCCGGACCTCGACCCGTACGGTCTCGGGGCGAACATCCACCTGACCGTCGACCTTCTGGCCGAGAGCCGCCATGGCGAAGTCGAGGCGGTCATTGGTCCAGGCCATCTTCTCGACGGCGACGCCCGCCTTGGCGAACAGCCCGTCGGCCTGGGTGATCCCGTCCGCGATGCGCCGACGGGCCTCGGCCAGGCCGAGTTCATGAGGGATTTCGACGATCAGCGGCTTTGCCATGGGTATCTGAGCTCTCGGTTCCGCCGCCCAGGTGGGGCCGGCCGGTTCCTCTCACAACGCCGACCGGCCCGATAAGCTCAGTTCACGACGCTCAGGGCGACGTAGGTCGTGCCACCCATGCCGAGGGCACGGGCCGAGCCCTTGGCGAGATCGATGATCCGGCCGCGGACGAAGGGGCCACGATCGTTGATGCGCACCACCACCGAACGGCCGTTGCGCTTGTTCTCGACCCGGACCCGGGTGCCGAACGGCAACGTGCGATGCGCGGCGGTCATCCCGTTCGGATTGAAGCGCTCGCCATTCGCCGTCCGATGGCCGCTCCCGTACCAGGAGGCGGCGCCGCTCTGGGCGCTGGCCGGCTGAACGGCGGCAAGTGTCACGACGGTCCCGATGATAGCAGCGGCCCCACGAACAGGCTTGATGGTCATCCGCATTCCCTTTGTTATTTCGGATGGCCGGCAAAATGAAGCGGAACAGGGCCAAAATGAGACCGGTCAAATGTGGCAGCTTTCGCCAAATGTGAGGCTATAACGGATTATTCATCACCGGTTGTATGTGGCCATATTGTCGGACCGTGATGATCTTTCCGGTGACGAAACGGCAATTCTGGAACTTCATTGCGAGCGCGGAAAATGCGTTGCAGCCGCAGCCTCGACGCAACGTCGGGATGCGGGAAAACGAAATCAGCGTTGCGCTGAGCGAAACCCTGGTCTGCGACGAGGCAAGATCCGTCGAAAGAGACGAATCTTCTCCTTCCGAAAGAGTGCAAGGCGCGGACCGATCCGCCCAGGCGCCGCGCGTCAGTTCGAGTGGGCCCCTGGAGCATCCTCGAACTCAGGTGAGGCTCGTGCTCGACAACTTGCAGGACTTGCGCGTTCCCGTGGCGATGCACGCGCAATAGCCTGGGCGCTTTTCGGATGATCCACCCGGCAAAAACTGCAGCCCCAAATCGAGACGCCTTGTCTTCATCCTGGCAACCCGCCCTTTACGTTAACGGGGCCAAGGTCTGCCGGTCAGTCGCGTAACCGGTGTTTGCCATGGCTTCCCTGCGTACCGCGGTTGCCGACACCGTCGCCCGGAAAAGTGTCTCGCGTACCGGGCGGCCCGTGTCGGCGCCGCGGATGGGTCTCGTACCCGCCGCCAAGCGTTTTCCTCTCGAGGATCGTCTTCCTCTCGACGAGATTCTCGTCGGAGACTGCATCGCTGCGATGAACGCCCTTCCGGCGTCCAGCGTCGACTGCGTCTTCGCCGATCCGCCCTACAACCTCCAGCTCGGGGAAGGCTCGCTCCTGCGTCCCGACCAGAGCCGGGTCGACGCGGTCGACGACGACTGGGACAAGTTCTCGACCTTCGCCGCCTACGACGCCTTCACCCGCGAATGGCTCGCCGCCGCGCGCCGTGTGATGAAGCCGAATGCCACCCTGTGGGTCATCGGCTCCTACCACAACATCTTCCGGGTCGGCGCCACGCTGCAGGACCTCGGGTTCTGGATCCTCAACGACATCGTCTGGCGCAAGGCCAACCCGATGCCGAACTTCCGCGGCAAGCGCTTCACCAATGCGCACGAGACCCTGATCTGGGCCTCACGCTCCGCGGAGTCGAAGGGCTACACCTTCCACTACGAGGCGCTGAAGGGCGGCAATGACGACGTCCAGATGCGGTCCGACTGGTTCATCCCCCTCTGCACCGGCGACGAGCGCCTGAAGGGCACCGACGGGCAGAAGGTCCATCCGACGCAGAAGCCGGAGGCGCTGCTCGCGCGCACACTCCTGTCGGCGACGAATCCCGGCGACGTCGTGCTCGATCCGTTCTTCGGGACCGGCACCACCGGTGCGGTCGCCAAGCGCCTCGGACGGCACTTCATCGGGATCGAACGCGAGACGGTGTATGCCGAGGCGGCCCGCACCCGGATCGATGCCGTCGAACCCCTGTCGCAGGCCGCCCTGCTGGTCGCCCCGAGCAAGCGCGCCGAGCCCCGCGTCGCCTTCCTCAGCGTCATCGAGGCCGGCCATATCCGCGCCGGCGAAACCCTGACCGACGCCCGTGGCCGGCACAGCGCGATCGTGCGCCCCGACGGCACCCTGATGGCCGGACCCGCCACGGGCTCGATCCACAAGATCGGAGCCCTCGTGCAGGGCTTTCCCGCCTGCAACGGCTGGGATTTCTGGCATGCCACCCGGAACGGCAAGCCGGTGCTCATCGACGTCTTCCGGGCCAAGATGCGCGCCGCCATGGGCTCCGCCGCCTAGAGGCCTTCGGTCAGCGTGACCGCGGCCGTCCCCGCCTGCGGGGGACGGCCGGAGGCGCCACCTCGGCCGGACCCTCGAACGCGTCGAGGGCTTCGTCGGGAATCCGAGCCGGTGGCGGGCGCGGGGTGGGCTTGGGCACCGGGCGGAAGCGCGGGGACGGAGCAGGCGCGTCCGGCTCGGGCTGGGCAAACAAGGGCGTGTCCGCGACGCTCCGCATCGCTTTCGGCCTGCCGCGCTTCGCAGTTTTCTCCGCGACCGGTTCCACGGCCTCGGGCTTCGGGTCGAAAGCGTGGGCCAGGACCTTCTTCATCACGCCCGGCAGCGGTTCCCCGTCGAGGTCCCGGCGCGGCGTGAAGCGCAGGCCCGGCGGCGGCGCCGTGCTGAGCGCCACCTTGGCGACGAACACCGTCAGCTCCAGGGGAAAATGCGTGAAACCGTGCCGGACGAGGCCCGGCAGCCGCTTCCAGCGCGCGTCGAGCGGTGCGTCGAGGAGCGCCTGGGCCGGATCGTAGTCGGGCTCCCAGGGACTCATCGGCGGTTCGGCCATGGATCCCAGCAAGCCCTCGGGTGGGCGGGTGCGCAGCAGAATCGCCTCATCGCCGCTGCGGATCGCCACGAAGGCCGCGCCGCGGCGCAGCGTGCCCTTCACGGCTTTCAGCTTCCTCGGAAACGTCTCCTGGAGACCGAGGGCCCGGGCGCGGCAGGGCGCCATCCAGGGGCAGAGCGCGCAGGCCGGGCGCTTGGGCGTGCACAGCGTGGCGCCGAGATCCATCACCGCCTGGGCGAAATCGCCGGGCCGGTCCGCGGGCACGAGGGACTGGGTCACCACCCGGATCTCGGGGCGGGCTGCCGGCAGGAGGGTCTCGATGGCGAAGAGCCGCGTCATCACCCGCTCGACATTGCCGTCCACGGCCGCTTCCTGTTGGTCGAACGCGATCGCCGCGACGGCCCCCGCCGTGTAGGCGCCGATGCCCGGCAGCTTGCGAAGGGCCGCGGCGGTGTCGGGAAACTGTCCGGCCGCCGCCACCGCCTTGGCGCAGGCGTGCAGGTTGCGGGCCCGGGAGTAGTAGCCGAGCCCGGCCCAGGTCGACATCACCGCCTCCTCGGGCGCCGCCGCAAGGTCGTCGACGGTGGGGAAGCGGGCCAGGAACTTCGCGAAATAGGGTTTGACCGCGGCGATCGTGGTCTGCTGCAGCATCACCTCCGAGAGCCAGACCCGGTAAGGGTCTGGCGTCTCGCCCGGCAGGGCGCGCCAGGGCAGGACGCGGCGATGCCGGTCGTACCAGGTCAGGAGGTCCGCGGCCTCGGGGGCGGGAACTGTGGTGTGGGGCACGGGCACCGGCGCGTGATGGGATGCCCGTCCATAGACCGCCGACCCGATGCGTCCAAGGCCGACCTGTCCGAGCCTGTCCTCAGGCGCGATCCCGGCACGCGGCTTCGGCCGGACGGAACGGCATGCTAACCAATGCGGGCGATATCGGAGCCTCGATCTCGTCCCGGTCGGACGCACGGAAACCTTGCGCATGGCGCGTGTCAAACCCCTCGCCGAGCTGCTGGAGGGCTGCATCGGCCCCGCCTTCGCGGCGCAAGGGTTCGCCTCCACCGACATTCTGGCCGCCTGGCCCGAGATCGTCGGGGAGCGGCTCGCGCGCTACTGCCAGCCCTCGAAGCTCGAATGGCCGCGCCGGCGTCGGCGCGAGGAGGAGGGGCGCCCCGATCCCGGAACCCTCGTGGTCCGGGTCGAGGGCGTGTTCGCCCTCGAGCTGCAGCACCTCGCGCCGGTGGTGATCCAGCGCATCAACGCGCATTACGGCTGGGCCTGCGTCGGCAAGATCGTGATGCGCCAGGGACGGGTCGACCGGATCGGGCGCCGCCCCGCGCCGCCGGTGGTGGATCCCGTCCGCCGCGGCGAAGTGGCGCTTGCGGTCCAGGCGATCGAGCACGACGCCCTGCGCGACGCCCTCGACCGCCTCGGAACGGCGATCGTCGCGACAACACACAAGCGCTAGGGCGCGCTGCGCCGCCTTGTCAGGACGGCTGCAGGATTCTACCGCATCGCTCACGAGAAGATTTGGTCCGCGACCGGAGCCCTCCCGATCATGATCACCCGACGCGATGCCCTGAAAGCCACCGGCCTTGCCGTCGGCGCCGCGGTTCTCCTACCCCGGTTCAGCCTTCCGGCCCTGGCGCAGGATGCGAACCTCTCGACCCTGATGGAGCCCGGGCCGCTCGGCGACGTCTGGCTCGGTCCGAAGGACGCCAAGGTCACCATCATCGAGTACGCCTCGATGACCTGCTCCCACTGCGCCGCCTTTCACAAGTTCACCTGGCCGGCCCTGAAGGAGCGCTACATCGACACCAACAAGGTGCGCTTCACCCTGCGCGAGTTCCCCCTCGATCCGCTGGCCACGGCCGCCTTCATGCTGGCGCGCTGCGACGGCGATGCGAAGTACTACCCCATCACCGACCTGCTCTTCGACCAGCAGCAGGCCTGGGCCTACGTCCAGAAGCCGCAATCGCCGGTGGATGCCATGGAGCAGATGCTGCGCCAGGCCGGCTTCTCCAAGGAGAAGTTCGAGGCCTGCCTGAAGGACCAGAAGCTCTACAGCGCCGTCAACGCCGTGAAGCAGAAGGGCATGGACACCTTCAAGGTCGATTCGACCCCGACGTTCTTCATCAACGGTGAGCGCTTCAAGGGCGAGATGACCATCGAGGGCATGGAGAAGGTGATCAAGCCCCTCCTCGGTGCCTGAGGCACCCGAAGCCGGGTCACCACGACGACGCCCTCTCCCGCCGCCGCAGGCCCGGTGCGAGAACACCTGGGGGCACGTCGGCAAAAGACCGATTTCCTGTGACGTGACAAGATCTTACGTGAGGTCGGGGGCGCCTTGACACCCAAGGTAGGCGAAACTATGGTGCGCCCCGCTTGAAGGAGGCGTTCCGCCGGTTCCCTCCGCTCTCGCCAATGTGAGTTCTCGCCGTGAGCGGCAACGAAACTGCGGACGAAGGCGGGGACGGGCGGAAGAAAGCACTGGACGCGGACCTCTCTCAGAGGCTCAAACGTCTTGAGACGCAGATTGAGCGGAAGCGGCCCAGTGCCCCTCCCGGTCATTCGACGCGTCCCGGTCCTGCGGCCGGGCCTTCTCCTCTCGGCCAAGCGATGCGGCTCTCGACCGAGTTCATCGCGGGCGTCCTCGCCGGGGGTATCCTCGGTTGGATGTTCGATCATTACCTCGGGACGAAACCCTGGGGCCTGATCGTCCTGCTGATGTTGGGGTTCGTCACCGGCGTCTACAACGTCATGCGTGTCTCGGGGTCTCTTCCCAAGGCGCCGACGAAGGAAGAGGACCGCTAGCGGTCCTCTGGGAAGCGCCGCGTACGCGGCGAACCGAATTCGAATCATGCCGCTCGCGCGGCACCGGTGGTGGCGGGCCGTCTGGCCGGCCGAGAGTCAGAAGGGCGGGAGCGGCAATGGCCGTAAAGATGGATCCGATCCACCAGTTCGAGCTCAAGCCGCTGGTCTCTTTCGGTCATATCGGCAACCAGGAGATCGCGTTCACCCAGTCCGCGCTCTACATGTTCGCCGCCGTCGGGATCATCGCGCTGATCACCGTCGTGGCCACCGCCCGTCGCTCGGTGGTGCCGGGCCGCATGCAGTCCATGGCCGAGATCTTCTACGAGTTCATCGGCTCGACGCTGCGCCAGTCCGCCGGCCACGGCTCCGAGCGCTTCATGCCGCTGATCTTCTCGCTCTTCATGTTCGTCCTCGTGCTGAACATGCTCGGGATGATCCCCTACGCCTTCGCGGTGACCAGCCACATCATCGTCACCTTCGCGCTGGCCTTCCTCGTGATCGGCACCGTCATCGTGTACGGCTTCATGGCCCACGGCACGAAGTTCCTGAAGGTGTTCGTTCCGTCGGGCGTCCCCGGCTGGCTCATGCCGATGATCGTCGCCATCGAGATCGTGTCCTTCATCTCGCGTCCAATCAGCCTCGCGGTTCGTCTCTTCGCCAACGTGCTGGCCGGTCACATCGCGCTCAAGATCTTCGCGGGCTTCGTCCCGGCGCTGCTCGCCGCCGGAGCTTGGGGCGCCATCTCGCCGCTGCCCCTGGCCCTCAGCGTCGCCGTCACGGCCCTCGAGTTCCTCGTCGCCGGTCTGCAGGCCTACGTCTTCGCGACGCTCGCCTCGATCTATCTCAGCGACGCCCTGCATCCCGGCCACTGAGCCGGGTCATCCCGGCCGACGGCCGGGACACCCCCTTCCGTCCCCGGTTCGCGATCGCGGCCGGATTTCTCTCCACGCAACGACGACACGGACACCAGGAGCAATTTGATGGATCCCTTAGCTGCCAAGTACATCGGTGCCGGCCTCGCCTGTCTCGGTATGGCGGGCGCCGCCATCGGCCTCGGCAACCTCTTCGGCCAGTTCTACGCCGGCGCGCTCCGCAACCCGTCGGCCGCCGACGGCCAGCGCGGCAACCTGCTCCTCGGCTTCGCCCTCACGGAAGCGCTCGGCATCTTCTCGCTGCTCGTCGCGCTGCTGCTCCTGTTCGCCGTCTAAGACACGCTCGTCGTCTCGGATCTCGAACCGATACCGGACCGGACGCCGCCTCCCGACGGGATGGCACGCGCGTCCGGTCCCCATTCCTTGAATTTACGCGAAGGACGTCATGGCTCAGCCGGCCCATTCGACCGCAACGCATGAAGGCTTCGCCGCGACGCCGGCCGCCGAGCACGGCGGCGGCTTCCCGCCCTTCGAGAGCCACACCTTCGCGTCCCAGCTCATCTGGCTCGCCCTCGCCTTCGGGCTGCTCTACTACCTGATGGACAAGATCGCGCTGCCGCGCATCCAGGCCATCCTGCACGACCGCGCCGTGCACCTGTCCGGCGATCTCGACGAGGCACAGCGCCTCAAGGCCGAGGCGGATGCCGCCGGAGCCGCCTACGAGAAGTCGCTGAGCGATGCGCAGGCCAAGGCGCAGGCCATCGCCCTCGAGACCCGCACGGCCCTCACGCAGGAGGCCGAGACCAAGCGCAAGGCGCTCGAGGCCGAGCTGAACGCCCGCATCGCCGCGTCCGAGGCGACCCTTCGCACCCGCACCGTCGAGGCCATGGGCAACGTCCGCGGCATCGCCGGCGAGACGGCTTCGGCCATCGTCGAGCGCCTGACGGGCCGTAGCCCCGACGAGGCCGCCTTGTCCAAGGCCCTCGACAGCGTCTCCTTCCCGCACTGAGGCGGACGCCAAACCACACCTGACCGGTAGGACCCGAGGGGCGAAGACCCCGCCGGGATCGCCGGACACCATCGAGTTGGGACGACGAGCATGTTGTTGGAAGCCGAATTCTGGGTCGCAGTCGCCTTCGTCCTGTTCATGGCCGTGGTCTGGAAGGTCGGTGGCTTCGACCAGATCACCAAGGGACTCGATGGTCGCGCCAAGCGCGTCCGCCACGAGCTCGACGAGGCCCGTCGGCTCCGTGAGGAGGCCGCCGGCGTCCTCGCCGATTACAAGAAGCGCCGCGTCGAGGCCGAGCGCGAGGCCGAGGCCATCGTGGCCTCCGCCCGCAACGAAGCCCAGCGCATGGCCGACGAGGGGCATGCCCGCCTGAACGATTTCATCGCCCGCCGCACCAAGTCGGCGGAGACCAAGATCGCGCAGGCCGAGGTCCAGGCGACCGCCCAGGTTCGGGCCGCCGCCGCCGACGCGGCGGTGAAGGTCTCCGAGGTCATCCTGCGCGAGCGCATGCAGGGCGAGACGGCCGAAGGTCTCGTGCGCCAGAGCCTCGGCGAGGTTCGGACCCGCCTGCAGGCCTGATTCCTCGCACTGCGACACCAGGGAGAGCCGCCGCAAGGCGGCTTTTTCGTTTTCGGAGCCGTCGCGCGCCGGTGGCGTGCTAGAAGGCCGCCCCGATCGCGCCGGCGCCATGCCGCAGCGGAGTTTCGATGCAGCCGATCATCTCGATCCAGAACCTGTCCAAGGTCTATGCGTCGGGCCTCAAGGCCCTCGACGGCATCAACCTCGACATCGCCGAGGGCGAGATCTTCGCGCTTCTCGGTCCGAACGGGGCCGGCAAGACGACGCTGATCAGCATCGTGTGCGGCATCGTCACGGCAAGCGCCGGCCGTATCCTCGCGGGCGGGCACGACATCGCCCAGAACTACCGCCAGGCCCGTCGCATGATCGGCCTCGTCCCGCAGGAGCTCACCACCGACGCCTTCGAGACGGTGTGGGCGACGACGAGCTTCAGCCGCGGTCTCTACGGCCTCAAGCCGGATCCGGCACATATCGAGCGTGTGCTGCGCGACCTCTCCCTGTGGGAGAAGCGTGACGCGCGGATCATGACCCTGTCGGGTGGGATGAAGCGGCGGGTGCTCATCGCCAAGGCCCTGAGCCATGAGCCCCGCATCCTCTTCCTCGACGAGCCCACCGCCGGCGTCGACGTGGAACTGCGCCGCGACATGTGGCGCCTCGTGCGCTCGCTGCGCGACACGGGCGTCACCATCATCCTGACCACGCACTACATCGACGAGGCCGAGGAGATGGCCGATCGCATCGGTGTCATCCGCAAGGGTGAGATCATCCTGGTCGAGGAAAAGGCCGAGCTGATGCGCAAGCTCGGGAAGAAGCAGATGACGCTGAACCTGCAGGAGCCGCTCGCCGCCCTGCCCCCGGCGCTGGCACGGCACGATCTCAACCTCAAGCCCGGCGGACAGGATCTGGTCTACACCTACGACACCAAGGGCGAGCGCACCGGGATCACGGCGCTGCTGGCCGACCTCGCCGCTGCCGGCATCCGCTTCCGCGACCTCCAGACCAGCCAGTCCTCGCTGGAGGAAATCTTCGTCGACCTCGTGAAGGAACGCGCATGAACTGGTACGCGGTCCGCGCCATCTACGGCTTCGAGATGGCACGCTTTTGGCGCACGGCGCTCCAGAGCATCGTGGCGCCGGTCATCGCCACCTCCCTCTACTTCGTGGTCTTCGGGGCGGCCATCGGCTCCCGGGTCGCCTCGGTGGACGGGGTCGCCTACGGCGCCTTCATCGTGCCCGGGCTGATGATGCTCTCGCTCCTGACGCAGAGCATCGCCAATGCCTCGTTCGGCATCTACTTTCCGCGCTTCGCCGGCACGATCTACGAGATTCTGTCCGCCCCGGTCTCACCCCTCGAGATCGTGCTCGGCTATGTCGGCGCGGCCGCTTCGAAGTCGATCCTCATCGGTCTGATCATCCTGGCCACCGCCGCCCTGTTCGTGCCCCTGCGGATCGAGCATCCCTTCGTGATGGTGCTGTTCCTGCTGCTGACGGCGGTCACCTTCAGCCTGTTCGGCTTCCTGATCGGCCTTTGGGCCGACGGTTTCGAGAAGCTGCAGCTCGTGCCCCTTCTCATCGTGACGCCGCTGACCTTCCTCGGGGGCAGCTTCTACGCCATCGAGATGCTGCCGCCGTTCTGGCGTGCGGTGAGCCTCGCCAACCCGGTGGTCTACCTGATCAGTGGCTTCCGCTGGGCCTTCTTCGGCACCTCGGATGTCGGCGTCGGAATCAGCCTCACCATGGCGTTGGTGTTCCTGGTCCTGTGTCTCGCCGGCGTGACCTGGATCTTCCGGACCGGCTACCGCCTGAAGAGCTGAGGCGCAGGGTTGCGCCCTCAGGGGCGCTTGGCCAGGAAGTCGAGGACGCCGGTCCGATGCGTGCGGTCGCCCACCGCGGTGCTGTGGTCGCGGTTCTGCAGCTCGAGGGCCGTGCCGTTCGGGAGCAGGCTCGCCAGCGCCGGACCTGAGCCCGAGACGGTGTCGAGGGTGCCGGTCGTCACCAGGGTCGGTGCTCTGATCTCGGCGACTTCGGCGCGCGACAGGGCCTGGCGCGAACCGCGCATACAGGCGGCCAAGGCTCGCAGGTCGCTCCTCGTCTGCTCGGCAAAGGTCCGGAACGCGGCGGCCGTCGGGTTCGGGGCCGGTGCGCCGGGCTCCGCTTCCAGGGCCTCGGCGATCCCGTCCGGCAGGCCCTTGCCCTCCACGAGGTGCAGGCCGAGGCCGCCGAGCAGCAGCGAGCGGACGCGCTCCGGCGCATCGAGGGCGAGGAAGGCGGCGATGCGCGCGCCCATCGAGTAGCCCATGATGTCGGCCTTGCGGATTTCGAGATGGTCGAGCAGGCGCCGCGCATCCTGGGCCATCAGATCCGCGCCATAGAGCTCCGGGTCGTAGAGCTTCTGGCTCTCGCCATGGCCCCGGTTGTCGAGCGCGATCGTGCGGTAGCCGGCCTGGGTCAGGGTCCGGACCCAGAGCGTGTTGACCCAGTTCACCGCATGATTCGAGGCGAAGCCGTGGATCAGCAGAACCGGGTCGCCCGACCCGCCGACGGCCGGGACGTCGATATAGGCGAGGGAAACACCGTCGGAATCGAAGCGCTGCATGGTCTCGGGCCTTATCGGTCGGGGCATGGTTCCGCCTCCTTGAACCGCTGCGTGCGCGGACGGAAGCCCCCCGGTGACGGCAGGCCGCAAATGAAAGCGGCGGCAGGGTGCCCTGCCGCCGCGTTTCGTCGAACCGGATCGTTTCGATCGGATCAGAAGGTGATGCCGGTCTCCAGCATGTAGCGCTCCTGCGAAGTCTTCAGGCCGCTGCGGCCGAAGCCGAGGCCGGGCGTGACGTCGTAGAGCTGCACGGTCGAGAACTCGCCGCGGACGAAGTAGCGATCGAAGGTGAAGGTCGGGGTCACCGTGAAGGAGAAGGCCGAGCTGCCGGCGCCGTAGAGCACCGAGGTCTGGCCGAACGGATTGTTGCGATTGCCGCTCTGGCTGATGTACTCGACGCGGCCCGCGAGAGCGAAATTGTCCGTGAAGGCGTAGCTGGCGAGGAGGGCGCCGCCGATGGTTTCGGCCCCGGCGAGACCGAGGACGGCGTTCTGCTCCACGTTGGTGTACTGGACGTACGGCGTCACGATCCAGGGACCGTCCGCGTAGGTGTAGTTGGCGCTGATGATGCTGCTGTTCTGCAGCGAGACCGGCGTGGCGTACTGGAAGCGAAGGCCGCGACGACCGAACGGGTCTGCGAAGTCGAAGTTGGTGTAGCTGGAGAAGTGCGTGCCGCCGTTGATGCCCACCGTGTTGGCGGCGTCGATCTTGTAGGTGATCGCACCCGTGACCCAGTTGATCTCGCCGGAATAGAAGCCATCGGTCGCGGCGAACGAGGCGGCCCACGGACCATCCGAGTAGTTCACCTGCACGCCCTGGTTGATCACGTTCTCCTGGCCGAAGAGAAGGCCGCGCGAGATGTTCAGGTTCTGGAAGGTGAAGGGCAGTTCGGAGCCGATGAGGGTCGGCATGCGGCCGCCCTGGATCGACCAGTTGTCGTTGATCACGTACTTGCCGAACACGATCGGCGCGGGGGAATACAGCAGATCCGTCTGGTCGAACGTACCGTAGATCGGCAGGCCGAGGCCGGGGATCGAGTAGGCGCCGAAGGCGGCGTAGAACTGGAACGGACCGTCGGCCTTCTGGATGAAGCCCATCAGGTTCGAGACGTCCACGCGTCCCGCCCGATCACTCGGCAGCGGAGCGGGGGAGAACGTGTACTGGTTGGGCTGGGTGTAGAAGTAGCCCGTCACCGCACCGCCGACATAGATGTCGCCGAAGGCGCCGAGCGTCAGGCAGGACGGGTTCGGGTTCTGCTTGATGACGCCGCCATAGGCCGGGAAGGTGATCTCGGCCTTGCACGGCGCGGGCGGGGCGGGCACCGCGAGCACCTTCGCCGGCATGTCGGCCGCAAAGGCGCAGACCGATGACATCAGGACGGCCGAAAGGGCGAGGAGCGAGCGGTGCATGGCGATGGGAACTCTGCGAGAGAATCTGCGTTAAAGCGACGTTCTCAAAGGTTCCCTGTTACGGCAAAGCTATCCTTTGTGCAGACGCCTATTTTTCGGGCAAACTAGGCCGAGCGGACTGGGTTTCAGTCGCGGTGTTGCCACAATGGAACAGGTCTGACCACCAAACGCGGCGGCGAAGATTTGCGCCAGCTTCCCAGGTGCCATGACGGATCGATCGCATCTGCGATCCACGGCGATGGTCCCGAGGCGTCTGCCGCGCGGATCGGCTCGGGATCCCGTGACCCTTCGCCGTCCGCCCGCGAGACCGTCGCTTGCCGCCGCGCCCGCGCGCTGGCATCAGCACGCACGATGAAAGACACGCAGCCCTACGGCACCTACGCTCCCACTGGCCTCGTCGCGCGGATCGCTCGGCAGACGGGCCGGATCTCGTACGCGAGCTGGGCAGGCCGACGCGTCGCCCTGTTCCTGCGCCGGGTGGCGATCGGGCTGCTGCGCGGTGCGCCCCTCGACGTCGAGCGCTACGGCGCCCGCATGCGGCTCTATCCCTACAACAACAACTGCGAGAAGAAGGTGCTCTTCACGCCGCAGTTCTTCGATCCGGAGGAGCGCGAACTCCTCCGGGCGAAGCTGCAGCCCGGCTGCACCTTCCTGGATATCGGCGCGAATATCGGCGCCTACGCGCTGTTCGTGGCGGCCTTCGCGGGGCCGCGCGCCCGCATCCTCGCCGTCGAGCCGCAGCCGGACGTGTTCGACCGCCTGACCTACAACATCGGTCAGAACCCGTTCGGGACGGTCAAGGCGGTGGCCTGCGCGGTCGCCGACAAGGCCGGCGAACTCACCCTGTTCGTCGACCCGCGCAACCGAGGCGAATCCAGCTTGAAGATCGTCGGGACGAACGAGGGCGCGCAGATCCGCGTGCCCGCCGTGCCCCTGCTCGATCTCGCTCGCGGAGAGGGCATCACCCGCATCGACGCGATGAAGCTCGATGTCGAGGGCGCGGAGGACCTGATCCTCGAACCCTTCCTGCGCGCCGCGCCCGCAAGCCTCCACCCGCGACTGCTGATCGTCGAGAACGGCACCGACCAGTGGCAGATCGACCTGCCCGCCTTGCTCGAGCAGCACGGCTATCGCCGGATCGCCCGGACCCGCCTCAACCTGATCTTCGAGCGGGCCGACTGAGGGGGCCGATCGGTCCTCCCAGGAGGCGCGCCCTAGAGCACCGGAATGGCATCCGCCACGGTGATCCCGGCAGGGTCGATGCGGCAGCGATGGGCGTGCACCACGACGCCGGCGGCCCGAGCCGTCCGAAGCGCCCGGTCGAAGGCGGGATCGAGGTCCCGGGCGGCGTCGAAGCGATCCGCCCACATCTGCACCACGATGATGACCATGGCCCGTCCCCCGGCCTCGACGACGGCCGCGAGGTCCATCATGTGACGGGCGCTGCGGGCGGCAACGCAATCCGGGAATTCCGCGAGGCCGGGCCGGCGCATCAGGTGGCAGTTCTTCACCTCGACATGGCAGGGGGGCACCCCCTCCCCCGTGGCGAGGAAATCGACGCGGCTGGCTTGGGCGTAGCGGACTTCGGGGCGCAGGTTCGTGTAGCCGGCGAGGGACGGCAGGCCGCCGGCGGCGAAGGCCTCCGCCACCAGGGCGTTCGGCCGCATCGTGTTGATCCCGACCCATTGCCGGCCGCCGGGCAGGTCCGCGTCCACCAATTCCCATGAGAAGGGCAGCTTGCGCGTCGGGCTGCGGACGTCGGACAGCAGGGCGCGCGCGCCCGGCACGGCAAGTCCCAGCATCGCCCCCGGATTGGGACAATGGGCCGTGATCAGGGATCCATCGACAAGCTGCAGATCGGCGAGAAAGCGCTTGTAGCGCCGCACCAGGCGCGCCTCGATCAGGGGCGAAGGGAAGCGCATCGCAGGTCCGGGGTGAGAAACAGGTTGATGCAGGTTCCCGTCGGCGGGGAATCAGGCCGTGGTGAGGCGCCCGGGCTGGTCAGTGCTGACCGGATGCGACAGACTTCGCGGGGCGCGCCCGGGTCGATGACCGGGAAAGCCGTTGTCCGTCCGCGAGGCCGCCATGTTTAATGTGTTCGATCTCCTTCAGGCGCAGGGGGGCGCCAGCGCGCAGGGTTTCGGACGGCAGTTCGGCTTGTCGCCGGAGCAGAGCCTGCGCGCGATGCAAGCCCTGCTCCCGGCCCTGACGATGGGGCTGCAGCGGAACGTCGCCCAGGATCCGACCGGCTTCGCGCACCTCTTCAACCTCGTTGGGCCTGCCGCGTCGAAGGCGTCGAGCGCCACGCCCCAGATGGACATGCTGGTCCAGCAACTCTTCGGCTCGCCCCACCTGAGCCAGGCGGTTCTGCAACAGGCCGCCACCGTCAGCGGCGTCGCGATGCCGGCCCTGAAGCAGATGCTGCCGATCATGGCGGGCATGGTGGTGGCGGGGATCGTCCACGTCATGATCAACCAGGCGCCCGCCGCAGCGCCGGCGCCGCGCGCCGAGGCGAACCCTTTCGGCTTCCCGCCCAATGCCTGGTCGGAGATGATGCAGGCGTTCCTGAAATCCGGCGGCAGTGCCCCGGAGCCCGCGGCGCCCGCGCCTCAGGTCCGGCCGCGTCCGGCGCGGCTCGCGGCCTCGCCCCGGCCCGAACCGGCCGCGCCGGACACGTCCTCCGCGGAAGCGCCCTTCGACATGATGCAGCAGATGTTTCAGACGGGCCTGGAGGTACAACAGGAGAACGCCCGCGCGATGCAGCGCCTGTTCGATACCTTCTGGCACGATCCCCGCGACCCGACCGAGACGGGCGGTCACGGGCCCGGCGATCGGCCCAAGACGGGAGGCACCGGGCAGCGCTAGCCGAAGCCGGCATCTGCGGAGACACAGGCGCTCAACTGACCCGAGGCGTTGCTGTCGAACTCAACACCGCGTTCCACAAGCCCCATCGCGCCATTGGGTTGGGCAAGGGGCCTCTAGACAGGAACCCTTGCAGAACACTTACGGAACGTTTAACGTGTTCGTGGTTTGTTTCTGGTGCCACCCGCCGCGATCCGTGGCCCTAACGAAGAGTGCCCCGCATGTTGACGCGTAAGCAGCTGGACCTGCTCCAGTTCATCCAGCTCCGGATGCGCGAGAGCGGCGTTCCCCCGTCGTTCGACGAGATGAAGGACGCTCTCGACCTGAAGTCGAAGTCGGGCATTCACCGCCTGATCACGGCCCTCGAGGAGCGCGGCTTTCTGCGCCGGCTGCCCAACCGGGCGCGGGCGATCGAGGTGATCCGGATGCCGGAGAGCCTCGGCGGGAACGCGGGCGCCCCGCGCACCGCACCGGCCCCCGAGGTTCGACGCTTCACGCCGAGCGTGGTCGAAGGCGGGAAAGGCAAGGGCCTGCCGGCCGGCGCATCGGTGTCCCGCCTGCCGACCACGCAAGCCACCGACGAGAGCGGTCGGGCGGTGACCATCCCGGTGATGGGTCGGATCGCGGCGGGTACGCCCATCTCGGCCATCCAGGAACAGAGCCATTCGGTGACGATGTCACCCGATTTCCTGGCCGGTGGCGAGCATTACGCCCTGGAGGTGCGCGGTGATTCGATGGTCGATGCCGGCATCCTCGACGGCGACCTGGTCGTGATCCGCAAGCAGGATACGGCCAATACGGGCGACATCATCGTGGCGCTCATCGACGACGAGGAAGCCACGCTGAAGCGCCTGCGCCGGCGCGGCTCGTCCATCGCCCTGGAAGCGGCGAACCCGGCCTATGAGACGCGGGTCCTCGGCCCGGATCGGGTGCAGATCCAGGGACGGCTCGTCAGCCTCGTGCGCCGCTACTGAGGGATTTCTCCGTTCGGTTGTTCACCGGCAGGATCCAACGGATCGTCGGTACGCTCGGGGATTTCCGGTAGAGCCGTCGCCGACGGTGGCGACGGTTGCGGGCGTGGTCCCGTCTGTTCCGACGACGGCGGTGACGGGGTTGCACGCCATGGCACGACGTCGCCGGGATGCTTCGCGGTGACGAGGGTCGGCCCATCGCGGGTGAGGCGGATGGCGGTTGCGCCGTGCGATCCCAGGAAATCCCGGTCGACGACGATCGGCGCGGCACAGCCTGCGGGTGCGGATTGCCGGGTGATCAAGATCGTGGCCCGGGCGCAGTCCTCCCCGAGGGCGCGCTTGTCGGTGATCAAGGCGAGCACGCGGCCGTCCGGCGTCGTGAGGGTACAACCCAGGCCATCGCAGCGTGAGCCCTGATACCCCGTGATCTCCTGCACCCTTCGATCGTCGCCATCGGCCTTGAGCCATTGCGCCAGCACGAAGGGGGGCGGCCGTCCAAGGGTGGCGAGGCGCCCGTTGCGCTCGCGGACGGCTGCGCCTGTCCCCTCACGATCGATGTAGATGTCGTAGCGGTCCGGGGCGGCGGCACAGGCCAGGCCGATCGCTGCGGGGATGAGGCCGAGCCAGCGCAGCGAAGAGGCCGGAAGTGTCAGGACGATCAGGGCCACTGCCAGAAGGCCGAGGGCGCCCGTGCCGAAGGCCGGGACCACCACGACGGCGTGTCCGAAGCCCGCAATCCAGGTGGAGATGGCGAGCATCCCCCGCACCGCGAGGCCCATCGCCCACCAGACCGGCTGATCCAGTGCGAACGGATAGGCCAGGATCCCGAGAACCGCCGACGGCATCACCGCCAGGGAGACCA
Organism: Methylobacterium sp. Leaf125; assembly: GCF_001423085.1. Taxonomy (GTDB): domain Bacteria; phylum Pseudomonadota; class Alphaproteobacteria; order Rhizobiales; family Beijerinckiaceae; genus Methylobacterium. The sequence continues at coordinate 26,497 of NZ_LMNU01000009.1, forward strand.
GCGGCAGGGTGAGCGCATTGCCCACCAGCCCGAAGGGCTGCACCGTCTGAAAGTGATAGGTGGCGAAGGGCGCGGTGGCGATCTGGGCCACGAGGGTCGTCGCCAGGGTGCCGATGACCGCGGTGGTCACCAGGGCGAAGATCCGGGGGAGCGGGCCGGCCCCATCGCGCTGCAGCGCGCGTCCCGCGATCAGCGGCGCGCAGGCGATCAGGCCGGCGACCGCCCCGAACGACATCTGGAAGCTCGGGCCGAGGAGGCCGTCCGGCTCGCGGGCCAGGGCGATCAGGGCGGCGATGGCCAGGTTGCGCATGCTGAGCGCCGGGCGGTCGACCAGGATCGCGCCGAGCATCACGAGGGTCATGATCAGCGAACGCTCGGCGGCGATGTCCCAGCCGGAGAAGACGCAGTAGGCCGTGACGCCCACCATGGCGACGGCGGCGGCGATCTTCTTGATCGGCCAGTGCAAAGCCGCGAACGGAACGACGGCCAGGAGTGCCCGCACCAGCCAGAACACCACGCCGGCCGCCAGGACCATGTGGAGGCCCGAGATCGACACGACGTGGTAGATGCCGGCGGCGCGGAGGATGTCGTTGGTCTCCGGGCTGATCAGGCCGCGCTTGCCCGTCACCAGGGCCGCGGCCACCGCCCCGGCCTGGCCTCCGTTGGCGTCGGTGATACGGCGCGTCAGGGCGTTTCGGGCCGCATCCACGGCCGCAGCGAGGCGAACCTGCCAGTCCGCCGGCTCGGCTGACGGCCGCAACGCGACCTTGCCGACGAGGGAGCCCACCGCGCCGATCTCACGGAAGAAGGCATCCCGGGCGAAGTCGTAGCCTCCGGGACGGGCGGCCTCCGGCGGCGGAAGCAGGCGTGCGGTCGCGGCGATGCGGTCGCCCGGCTTCAGGGTGTTCGCCTTGCGATAGGACACGCGCACCCGGACCGGGCGGACCTGGGCGCCGAGGGTGCCGAAACTCTCGACGCGGATGATCAGGCGTGCCCCCTGCTCCCGCTCGTCCAAGCCTTCGATGGTGCCCACCAGCGGACCGATCGTGGTGCGGGCGAGGATCGGCCCGTCGACCCAGCGGACCCGTGCCGCGGCGGCGGCGAAGCCGAGGAGCGCGGCCATCGCGGCGAGCACCAGGGCCAGACCGAACGGGCGCGCGACGAGGAACGGCGTCGTCGCGGCGAGCAGCGCTGCGGCTGCGAGGGGCGCCAGGAGCGACGGTGTCCCCTGTGTCCCGAGAAAGTACACGAGGATGCCGTCTCCGAACGCGACGGCGAGCCAGGGGAACAACCGACGCTGCTCGATCTCCCGGCGCCAGCCCGCGCGGAACCAGTCCAGGATCAGCCCGGCGCCCGGTCGACGCGCCGCGAGGTGGCGCGTGATGCGCCCCATCGCCGCCGCCGCACGCGCCTGCGCCATCGCGAAAACCTCCGGGCGTGCGTCCCGGACCGAAAGCGGGCGAGGCGCCCTGCGATCTTAGGAACAGGACGATTTCTTAACGCGTGCCCGCGCGCATGCTACACGCGCGGTTCCGGGCCGGTCGATCCGCTTCTCGCCCGTATCACGAGCCATTCAAGTCCAGATTGATGTCGTCAGCCGTCGTCACGCGTTTCGCGCCCTCGCCAACGGGCTACCTCCACATCGGCGGGGCTCGCACGGCCCTGTTCAACTGGCTCTATGCCCGCCGTTTCGGCGGCCGCATGCTGCTGCGCATCGAGGACACCGATCGTGAGCGCTCGACGCAGGGCGCCATCGACGCGATCCTGGACGGTATGCGCTGGCTCGGGCTCGATTGGGACGGCGATGTCATCTACCAATACGCCCGGGCCGCCCGTCACCGCGAAGCCGCCGAGGGCCTGCTGGCCTCCGGGAACGCCTATCGCTGCTACGCGACGCCCGAGGAACTGACGGCGATGCGCGAGGCCGCACGGGCGGAGGGGCGTCCCCTGCGCTACGACGGCCGCTGGCGCGACCGCGACCCGTCCGAGGCGCCCGCCGGCGTGAAGCCCGTGATTCGCCTGCGCGCGCCGACCAGCGGCGAGACCGTGGTGGAGGACGGCGTCCAGGGACGGGTCGTCTGGCAGAACAAGGATCTCGACGACCTCGTCCTGCTGCGTTCGGACGGCAACCCGACCTACATGCTCGCCGTCGTGGTGGACGACCACGACATGGGCGTCACCCAGGTGATCCGCGGCGACGACCACCTCACTAACGCGGCGCGCCAGCGCCAGATCTACGATGCCCTCGGCTGGGAGGCGCCCGCCATGGCGCATATCCCGCTGATCCACGGTGCGGACGGCGCCAAGCTGTCGAAGCGCCACGGCGCCCTCGGCGTCGACGCCTACCGCGACCTCGGCTACCTGCCGAGCGCCCTGCGCAACTACCTCGTACGCCTGGGCTGGAGCCACGGGGACCAGGAGGTGTTCTCCACCGAGGAGATGATCGCCGCCTTCGACCTGAAGGCCATCGGGCGATCGCCGGCGCGCTTCGACTTCGCCAAGCTGGAGAACCTCAACGGCCTCTACATCCGCGGCGCGGCCGATGCAGACCTCGTCGCGGCCATCGACGACGTGTTGCCGGCGCTCGGTCCGGCCCGGGGAATCGCGGTGCCCATGAGCCCGGCCCTGCGCGAGACCCTCACCGCCGCGATGCCGGGCCTGAAGGAGCGGGCCAAGACCCTCGTCGAGCTGCTGGACAGCGCGTACTATCTCACCGCGGCCCGACCCCTGGTGCCCGACGAGAAAGCGAAGGGCTTGCTCGGCGACGAGGCCCGGACGCGCCTGGCCGCCCTCTTGCCGGCCCTCGCGGCGTTGCCCGACTGGACCGCCGCCGCCACCGAGGGCGCGGTCCGGCAGTTTGCCGAGGCGAATGGCCTTAAGCTTGGCCAGATCGCGCAGCCTCTCCGGGCGGCGCTCACCGGCCGGGCCACCTCGCCGCCGGTCTTCGACGTGATGGCCGTGCTCGGCCGGGAGGAATGTCTCGGCCGGCTGCGCGACCGGATCGACTGACACGCGCACGGCACCCATGGGGCGGTTCGTTTTCGCGTTTGGAGGGGAAGAATGACAAATCGGCCCGGATCTCGCTTCGACGTCGAGGTGAGCCGGGCCGTCGGTTGATGACGGTCCGCCGATCCGCTACCCCCATGCTCGTGTGAGCAAGTGCAGCATGCGCTGCCTTTGCACCCCGGACCCGGGTGGTCGATTGCATCGCCACGCGGGCCGACGCCGCCCCGCTGCCACGAAAGGGTCCAGGTCTCCATGAGCGCCTCCAGCACGATCACCGTGGGCGACAACCACGTCGAACTTCCGATCAAGACCGGCACCATCGGGCCGGACGTGATCGATATCGGCAAGCTCTACGCGAAGACGGGCAAGTTCACCTTCGATCCCGGCTTCACCTCTACCGCCTCCTGCGAGTCGAAGATCACCTACATCGACGGCGATGCGGGCATTCTCCTCTATCGGGGCTACCCCATCGAACAGATCGCCGAGCACGGTGACTTCCTCGAAACCTGCTACCTGATGCTGTTCGGCGAGCTGCCGACCCCGTCCCAGAAGGCGGATTTCGACTACCGGATCACGCGCCACACGATGGTGCATGATCAGATGAACCGGTTCTTCCAGGGGTTTCGCCGCGACGCGCACCCGATGGCGATCATGGTCGCCTGCGTCGGTGCCCTCTCGGCCTTCTATCACGACTCCACCGACATCTCGGACGACCAGCAGCGCATGGTCGCGTCGATGCGGATGATCGCCAAGATGCCCACCCTGGCGGCGATGGCCTACAAGTATTCGATCGGTCAGCCCTTCGTGTATCCGAAGAACGACCTCGACTACACCTCCAATTTCCTGCGGATGTGCTTCGCGGTTCCGTGCGAGGAGTTCAAGGTCAATCCGATCTTCGCCCGCGCGTTGGATCGGATCTTCATCCTACACGCCGATCACGAGCAGAACGCCTCGACCTCGACCGTGCGTCTCGCGGGCTCCTCGGGTGCCAATCCCTTCGCCTGCATCGCGGCCGGTATCGCCTGCCTCTGGGGACCCGCCCATGGTGGGGCCAACGAAGCGGCCCTGAAGATGCTCGAGGAGATCGGGCACCCGGAGAACGTGGCCAAGTACGTGGCCAAGGCGAAGGACAAGAACGATCCCTTCCGCCTGATGGGTTTCGGCCACCGCGTCTACAAGAACTACGATCCGCGCGCGCGCATCATGCAGAAGACCACCCACGAGGTGCTGGGCCAGCTCGGGATCAAGGACGACCCGCTGCTCGAGGTCGCGGTGCAGCTGGAGCAGATCGCCCTCAAGGACGACTACTTCATCGAGAAGAAGCTGTATCCGAACATCGATTTCTACTCCGGCATCACCCTGAAGGCGATGGGCTTCCCGACATCGATGTTCACGGTGCTGTTCGCCCTGGCCCGCACCACCGGCTGGATCGCCCAGTGGGCCGAGATGATCGAGGACCCGTCGCAGAAGATCGGCCGGCCGCGTCAGCTCTACATCGGCCCCGACAAGCGCGAATACACCCCGATCGACCAGCGCGCCTGATCGACGTCACGCCTCGCCGGACAGGCTCCGGCGAGGCGTTGGTTGTCCTCGACCGGCGAGGCCGGGGCGAACCGCGGCCCGGACCGTCCTAGTGCGGGCGGGCACGATCGACGATGGCGCGGGCGGCCGCGAAGGCCGCGTCGGCATCGAGGTCCGTGGTGTCGAGAATGACGGCATCGGTCGCCGCCTTCAGGGGCGCCGTGGAACGCTGCGCATCCCGTGCGTCGCGCGCGACGATATCGTCGAGAATGGCTCCCAGACTCGCGGCTTCCCCGCGGCGCAGCAATTCGAGGTGCCGGCGCCGGGCGCGTTCCTCGGGAGCAGCCGTGATGAAGAGCTTCACCTGGGCGTTGGGGCAGACCACGGTCCCGATATCGCGTCCATCCAGCACCGCGCCGCTGGCGTCGCCGGCAAAGCGCTGCTGCCACGCCAGGAGCGCGGCCCGCACCGCGGGAACCGCCGAGATGCGCGAGGCTGCCTCGCCCATGGCGCGCTCGCGCAGGCGCGGATCGGCGAGTCGGTCCGCGATCAGGCTGGAGGCGGCCCGCGCGGCGGCCTGATGATCGTCGAGGCTGCGCCCCGCATCGATCACCGTCAGGGCGACCGCCCGGTAGAGCAGGCCGGTATCGAGGTGCGGCAGGCCGTAATGGGCGGCCAGGCGCTTGGCGAGTGTGCCCTTGCCCGAGGCGGCGGGTCCGTCGATCGCGATCACCATCGGCATCGCGCTCAGCCCTCAATCCGGCCGCCGAGGTCCTGCATTGTCGGCAGGAAGCTCGGGAAGCTCGTGGCGATCATCGCGCCGTCATCGACCGTGACCGGCTCCCGGGTGGCGAGGCCCATGACCAGGAACGCCATGGCGATCCGGTGATCGAGATGGGTTGCCACCGTGCCGCCGCCCCGCGCCGGTTCGCCGGTGCCGTGGACCACGAGATCGTCGCCCTCGACGACGTAGGCGACGCCGTTGGCGCTGAGGCCGTCCGCCACCGCCGCGAGACGGTCGGATTCCTTCACCCGTAGCTCGTGCAGGCCGCGCATCCGCGTGGTGCCCTCCGCGAAGGCGGCCGCCACGGCGAGCACCGGGTACTCGTCGATCATCGCCGGCGCGCGTTCCGGGGGGACGTCGACGCCCTTGAGGCGGCTTGCCCGCACGCGCAGGTCGGCGACGGTCTCACCGCCCTCCTCCCGCTCGCGCAGGCGCTCGATCTCGGCGCCCATCTCGATCAGGGTGGTGATGAGACCGATCCGCAGGGGGTTCATCATGACGCCTTCCAGCGTCACCTCGGAGCCCGGGACGATCAGCGCCGCGACCAGGGGGAAGGCCGCTGACGAGGGATCGGCCGGCACGACCACCTTGGTGCCCCGCAGCGTGGGCTGTCCCGTGAGCGTGATCGTCCGCCCGTGTCCGTCGGGGCCGTGCGGCGTCACCGTGACCTCGGCGCCGAACAGGCGCAGCATCCGCTCGGTGTGGTCGCGGGTGGCCGCCGCCTCGATCACCGTCGTGGTCCCCGGGGCGTTCAGGGCGGCCAGCAGCACCGCCGACTTGATCTGCGCCGAGGCCACGGGCGTCTCGTAGGTGATGGGGATCGCCTCGCGGGGGCCGCGCAGGGTCAGGGGCACGCGGCCCCCCGCCTCCTCGCTCACCACCTCGGTCCCCATCCGCACCAGCGGATCCAGGATGCGGCGCATCGGCCGCTTGCGCAGGGAGGCATCGCCATCGAAGGTCGCGGTGACGGGCTGGCCGCCGACGACGCCCATCATCAGGCGCGAGCCGGTTCCGGCATTGCCGAAATCGAGCACATCCTCGGGATCGCTGAGACCGCCGATCCCGACGCCGCGCAGGCGCCAGCGCCCCTCGCCCACCCGCTCCACGTCGGCCCCGAGGGCCTTGGCGGCGGCCGCGGTGCGCAGGACGTCATCGCCCTCGAGTAGGCCCTCGACGTTGGTCTCGCCGATGCTGAGCAATCCGAGAATCATCGCGCGGTGCGAGATGGACTTGTCCCCCGGAGGCCGCAGGCTGCCCTGGAGGGGCAGGCCCGCATGAGCGGTCAGGGGGTGTGGCGGGGAATCATGGGACACGGGCGTCGACTTTTCGGCTGGGCGCAGGAGCGCCTGCGGGCTGGGCAGGCGCACCGATCAGGGCGCCGGTTAACATGCGTCGCCGCTGCCGTCATCCGATGGGCGTGCATCCCGGGCGGTCCGGCCTCGAAAACGCCCGTGGACGGCCGAATACGGGCGCAGAACCTACGCAATCCGCAAGAGAATTTGACAGGAGCGTCCCACGCGACTAACGGGGCGCCTCTCCCAAAAGATCGCACGTACTAGAGGTTCGCCCGTGGCCAGACCGGAACTCGGCTTGAAGCGTCAATGCATGAGCTGCGGCGCCAAGTTCTACGACCTCGACAACGATCCGCCGACCTGCCCGAAATGCGGAACGATCTATCAGGTCGCGGCAGCGTCGAGCCGCGCCGCCCCGGCCCTCGCGGCCCGTGCCAGCGCCGTTCCGGCGGATGACGACGAGGATACGGACGCCGAGAAGGGCGGTCCGGAGATCGTGTCCCTCGACGAGGTCGAAGCCGCCGAGGATGACGCGGACACGACGACCGAGGACGTCGACGGCGACAGCAACGACGATACGGATGACACCTTCCTCGAGGAAGAGGACACCGGTGACGACGACGTGGCCGACCTGATCGACGGCGATATCGAGAACGACGAGGAAAGCTGACGCGCGCACGCCGCCTCCGCCCGCCGGCAAAAAAGTTTGCCGGCGGGGCACAAAGGGGGTTGAGGCCGCGGACAAGCCCCAGTACATGACCGCTATCGGCGGCGGGCGACGCGCCCGCCGACGAAGACCACACCGGGATTTCCAGATGTCCGGTGTGTTGAGAGTGGGGCCTTAGCTCAGCTGGGAGAGCGCTTCCATGGCATGGAAGAGGTCATCGGTTCGATCCCGTTAGGCTCCACCAACTCTCTCTCAGACGACGATCCCGCGCATTGCCGCCACCGCTCGATGCATCCGCGTCGCGCGGTTTCGTGCGTTTGGTCCCTGCACGGCGAATGCCTCACGATCGGTGAGGAAATCGCCGGGGCCGCGAAATAGGGGTTGAGGCGGCGGCCCGATCCCAGTATGCCACCGCCATCGCCGGTGCGGCTCAGGCCTCTCCGGTGCGGACGACCACCTCGGGGGATCCAGAAACCCGGGTGTTGAGAGTGGGGCCTTAGCTCAGCTGGGAGAGCGCTTCCATGGCATGGAAGAGGTCATCGGTTCGATCCCGTTAGGCTCCACCAAACTTCCCCGCGACGTCTTCCCCGCGACGTGCCCCGACATCGACGTAGACCTTTCCGCACGTGCTGCGTATGGCGGTGCGGTGCGCGCCCGTGCAGCGGCCACGACGGTGCGCGGTGCGGGTGAATTGGACGTGGTTCGGTGTTCATGGCGACGTCCCTCCCCGGCGACCCGGGCCCGACCCCTGCTGCGGCGACCCTCCTCGGAGACCTGTGTGACCGCCTCCGGGCCGGGCCGAGTGCCACGGCGGTTCTGGAGGCTTGGTGCCGCGCCCGAGGGCTCGCCCAGGCACCAGGCCTCATCGCGCACCCCGTCGCGGCACCGGAGCGTCCGGCGAGCCCGGCGCAGCGGGAGCGCCTCGCCGTGCCGCGCGACGCGCTGGTGCGCTACCGCCGGGTCCGCCTGACCTGCGGCGCTCTCGTGCTGTCGGAGGCGGAGAACTGGTACGTCCCATCGCGCCTGACGCCCGCGATGAACCGGTTGCTGCAGACCAGCGAGGTGCCCTTCGGCCGCGTCGTGCACGACCTGTCGCCCACGCGCCGCAACCTGTCCCTGCGCCTCCTGCCTGCGGGGGACCGTCCGGACACCGCCGGGCTTGCCGAGCCGCTCTTCGCGATCGAGGCGCTCCTGCTGCGGGCGGATGGACAGCCTCTCTGTGAGGTCGGCGAGATCTATACCGGCGCCGTCCTGGCCCGTCCCTGAGGCGGCAGCGCCGCCGTCCTGGTCCGTCCCTAAGGCGGCGCCGGCGCCGTCCTGGCCCGTCCCCGAGGCGGCGCCGCCGCCGTCCTGGCCCGTCCCCGAGGCGGCGCCGCCGCCGTCCCTGGCCCGTCCCTGAGGCGGCGCTGCCGCCACGGCCGACCGAAGGTCTGGCCAGTGCGGAAGGCGCAGGCTATGCCCCTCGCCCGATCAACGCGAAGGGCAAGGACTTCCCACATGGCGATCACCGGACGGGTGTTGCGGAGCGCAGGCTGCGGATGGGCGATCGCGCTTGTGCTGGGCGGCGCGGCCTCGGCCCAGCAGGGGCGGGACGCCACCGGGCTTTGGCTGACGGAGACCGGGGTTTCGAAGGTGCGGATCAGCCGCTGCGGCAACGGCTATTGCGGGACGCTGGCGAGCGTCGCGGGCCCGGGGCTCGACGCGAAGAACCCTGACCCGTCCCTGCGCTCCCGCAGCCTCGTCGGCGTGCAGATCATGAACACCCGCACCGCCGGCGCGAGCGGCTACGAGGGCACGCTCTACAATCCCAACGACGGCAAAACCTACGCCGGCACCCTGACGATCAAGGGGCCGGACATCGTCGAGGTCTCGGGCTGCGTGATGAGCGTGTTCTGTAAGAGCCAGACCTGGAAGCGCGTGAACTGAGCGCTTGCCGCCCCTCCGGACGGGGTGGAGGGGCGGGCTCGTGAGAATCAGGCTGTGAGCGCGGCGCGAATCGCGTCGATGGCCGCCTGGGCCCCCGCGCCCTCGGGGCCGCCGGCCTGGGCCATGTCGCGGCGCCCGCCGCCGCCCTTCCCGCCGAGATGCCCCGCACCGGCCCGGACCAGGGCCACGGCGTCGTAGCGCTCCGTCAGGTCCGGGGTGACGCCGACCACGAGGCCGGCCTTGCCGTCGGGGGCGACGCCCACGATCGCGACGATGCCGGAGCCCAGGCGGGTCTTGCCCTCGTCGGCGAGGCTCTTGAGATCGCGCATCTCGACGCCCTCGACCACCCGGGCCATGACCTTCACGCCGGCGATCTCGGCGATGCCGTCGTCGCTGCCCGCGCCCGCGCCGCCCATGGCGATCTTCTTGCGCGCGTCGGTCAGGTCGCGCTCCAGCCGGCGGCGATCCTCGATCAGGGCCGCGAGGCGGTCCGGCACGTCCGCGGTGGCGGCTTTCAGCAGCCCGGCGATCTGGGCAAGCGTGCGGCTCTCGTCGGCGCGGTGGCGCCGCGCGGCGTCGGCGGTCAGGGCTTCGATGCGCCGCACGCCGGCACCGACCGCGCTCTCGGCCACCACCGAGACCTGGCCGATCTCGCCCGTGCGTCCGGCGTGGGTGCCGCCGCAGAGCTCCACCGAGAAGGCCTTGGAGCGCCCGCCCGCGCCCGCGACCGGCGCGCCCATGGAGACCACGCGGACCTCGTCGCCGTACTTCTCGCCGAACAGCGCGCGAGCGCCGGATTCGATCGCCTCGTCCACGGCCATCAGCTTGGTGACCACCGGCGTGTTCTGCAGCAACACGGCGTTGGCGATGTCCTCGACGGCGCGGATCTCGGCCTCGTCCATGGGCTTCGGGTGGCTGAAGTCGAAGCGCAGGCGATCGGGGGAGACGAGCGAGCCCTTCTGGGCGACGTGGTCGCCGAGCACCTGGCGCAGGGCCTCGTGCAGCAGGTGCGTCGCCGAGTGGTTGGCCCGGATCGCGGCGCGGCGGCCATGGTCGACGGCGAGCTCCACGGCCTGATTGAGCGACAGCGTGCCCTCGTCCACCGTGACGTGGTGGACGAAGAGCTCACCGAGCTTCTTCTCGGTGGCGGTGACCCGCGCCGTCAGGCCGGCCGCCGACAGGGTGCCGCTGTCGCCCACCTGTCCGCCGGACTCGCCGTAGAACGGGGTCTGGTTGACGAGGACGAGGCCGGTTTCCCCCGCCTTCAGGCTCTCGGTCTCGGCGCCGTCGCGCAGCAGGGCGGTGACGATGCCCTCGGCGCTCTCGGTCTCGTAGCCGAGGAACTCCGTGGCGCCGACGCGCTCCTTCAGGCCGTACCAGACCGTCTCGGTGGCGGCCTCGCCCGAGCCCGTCCAGGCGGCGCGGGCGGCCTTGCGCTGGCGCTCCATGGCCTGGCCGAAGGCGTCCGTGTCGACGCCGATGCCGCGCGCCTTCAGGGCGTCCTGGGTCAGGTCGAGGGGGAAGCCGTAGGTGTCGTAGAGGGTGAAGGCCGTCTCGCCCGAGAGGTTCTGGCCGCTGCTCAGGTCACGGCTCTCGGCGTCGAGGATCGCGAGGCCGCGCTCCAGGGTGCGGCGGAAGCGGGTCTCTTCCAGGCGCAGGGTCTCGCCGATGAGGCCCTCGGCGCGGGTCAATTCCGGATAGGCCTGGCCCATCTCGCGCAGGAGCGTCGGCACGAGGCGGTACATCATCGGCTCGCGCGAGCCGAGGAGCTCGGCGTGGCGCATGGCGCGGCGCATGATGCGGCGCAGGACGTAGCCGCGGCCCTCGTTGCCGGGCAGCACGCCGTCGGCCACGAGGAACGCGGCGGCGCGCAGGTGGTCGGCGATGACCCGGTAGGAGGCGACGTTGCCGGGCTCGGGCGGGCGACCGACCGCGTGGCTGACGGCGTCGATGAGGGCGCGGAACAGGTCGGTGTCGTAGTTGCTCTTCACCCCCTGGAGGATCGCCGCCATGCGCTCCAACCCCATGCCGGTGTCGATGGAGGGGCGCGGCAGGGCGAGGCGGTTGCCCGGCTCGACCTGCTCGTATTGCATGAACACGAGGTTCCAGAACTCGAGGAAGCGGTCGCCGTCCTCGTCGGGCGAACCGGGCGGGCCGCCCTGGAGCGTCGGGCCCTGGTCGATGAAGATCTCGGAGCACGGGCCGCAGGGGCCGGTATCGCCCATCTGCCAGAAATTGTCGGAGGTGCCGATGCGGATGATGCGGTCGTCCGAGAAGCCCGCGATCTTGCGCCAGAGATCGGCGGCCTCATCGTCGTCGGCATAGACCGTCACCAGCAGCCGGTCCTTCGACAGGCCGAACTCCTTGGTGATCAGGTTCCAGGCCAGCTCGATCGCCCGCGGCTTGAAGTAGTCGCCGAAGGAGAAGTTGCCCAGCATCTCGAAGAAGGTGTGGTGCCGGGCGGTGTAGCCGACATTGTCGAGATCGTTGTGCTTGCCGCCGGCGCGGACGCATTTCTGCGCCGTGGTGGCCCGGTCGTAGGGCCGCTTCTCGACGCCCGTGAAGACGTTCTTGAACTGCACCATGCCGGCATTGGTGAACATCAGCGTCGGGTCGTTGCGCGGGACGAGCGACGAGGACGGCACCACTTCATGGCCCGCTGCCGCGAAGTAGTCGAGGAAGGTCGACCGGATCTCGTTGACGCCGCTCATCGCATCACAACTCTGTCGTAGGGTGCCGCCGGAGGCGGACGCGCCGGGCTGTCGGTCGCGCACGCATGCCGCGCGCGGAGCGCCCCGCCAGTTCGGAGCGTCCCGCGCTGGCGCACTCATAAGGAGCGTTCCGGCGCAAGTCACGGTCGTTTCGCTTTTGCGCACGGTCGAGCTAGGAACGCATCCCGCCCCTTCCCAACACGGACACCCGCGATGCCGGTCGAAATACGCCTTCTTGCCTGGTCCTGCCTGCTCGGTCTGGTCCACATCATCGCCGCCTCCGCCAGCGGCGTGCAGCAGCGGGGCGGCTTCGGCTGGGCCTCCGGCAACCGCGAGGGGCCGACGCCCACGGTGACGGGCGCCGCGAGCCGGCTCGAGAAGGCGTCGAAGAATTTCCTCGAGACCTTTCCGATCTTCGCCGCCCTCGTTCTCGCCTGCGTGGCGACGGGCCGGCACAACACCGCGGTGGTCCTCGGCGCCTACCTCTACTTCTTCGCCCGGCTGGTCTACCTGCCCGTCTACGGCTTCGGCATCCCGAAGGTCCGCTCCCTGGTCTGGCTGGTCTCGATCGTCGGCATCCTGTTCGTGCTCTGGGGCCTGTTCATCAAGCTCCTGCCCTACACGCCCTGAGGATCTTCGCGCCGGCGCGCCGCGAACCCCGGCCTTCGCCCTCCCCTTGCCGGCGCGCCCGGCAGGCGCATATCGTCGGGGCTCAACCGCCCCGATCATGCGGGCGGACTTCGGGAGACATCCATGCGATCGGTCCTCACCGCAACGCTGCTCGCCGGCTGCGCCGCGCTGGCGTTCACCGCCGGCGCCCTCGCGCAGGGGGCAGCCCCCGCCGAGACCAAGGCCAAGGCCGACGCCCTCGAGAAGCTCACGGGGATGCAGAGCACCGGCACCGCGGAAGCGCCGGAGATCCCGCAGACCGGCCGGCGCGCCGATGCCCTCCGCAAGACCCTGTCCAAGATCAAGCTGCCCGAGGGCTTCAAGATCGACCTCTACGCCGTGGTGCCGGATGCCCGCTCGATCGCGGTCGGGCCCAATGCCGGCGTGCTCTTCGTCGGGACGCGCAAGAGCAAGGTCTACACGGTCACGGACCGCGACAAGGATCGCGTGGCCGACGAGGTTCGCGCCTTCGCGGCCGGCATCGATTTCAAGATTCCCAACGGCGTCTGCTTCTCGAAGGACGGCGTCCTGACCATCGTCGAGCAGAACCGGGTCCTGTCCTTCCCGGCGGCGGAATTCTTCTACGAGAGCCCCGACGTCGCGGCCGGCGTGCTGGTGAAGCAGGGCGACCTGATCCCGGCCGCCGAGGAGAGCTACAATCACACCGCCCGGATGTGCCGGGTCGGGCCCGACGGCAAGACCTACATCTCCCTCGGCCAGCCCTATAACGTGCCCCCGGCGGCCAAGCGCGACCTCTACGCCAAGGCCGGCATCGGCGGCATCATCCGCATGGATGCCGACGGCAAGAACCGCGAGGTCTACGCCACCGGGATCCGCAACTCGGTGGGCATGGACTTCAACCCCGCCGACAAGGCGCTGTGGTTCACCGACAATCAGGTCGACGGCATGGGCGACGACATCCCGCCCGGCGAGCTGAATCGCATCGCCAAGGCCGGCGAGAACTTCGGCTTCCCGTGGTTCGGCGGCGGCCATGTCCGCACCGTCGAGTACAAGGACGAGACGCCGCCGAAGGACGTGGTGTTCCCGCAGGCCGAACTGCCGCCCCACGCGGCCGATCTCGGCATGACCTTCTACAACGGGCGCATGTTCCCCGACACCTACAAGGGCGGCATCTTCACCGCCGAGCACGGCTCCTGGAACCGGACCCAGCCGCTCGGGGCCCGGATCATGTTCGTGCCCGTCGACAAGGATGGAAAGGCCGGCGCCCCGAAGCCCTTCGCGGAGGGTTGGCTGACGCAGGACGGCGAGTATCTCGGCCGCCCGACCGATGTCGCGGTCCTCCTGGATGGCTCGCTCCTCGTCGCCGACGACACGGCGGGCGCGATCTACCGCATCTCCTACGAGGCCAAGTAGCCATGAAGCCCAGTAGCGCGCGGCCCAGCAGCCTGTGGTCGAGGAGCGTGCAGCCGGTCTCCCGAACGGCCCGGCCTGCCCGGGCGGTTCTCCTCGGCGTCCTCCCGATCCTTCTCCTGCCCACGGGGGCGTGGGCGGGGGACGCCAAGGCCGGCCGCAAGGCGGCGGTCGCCTGCCAGACCTGCCACGGCCTCGACGGAGTCTCGAAGCTTCCGGAGGCTCCGAACCTGTCGGGACAGGTCGAGCCCTACCTCGTGAAGGCTCTGACGGAATACCGGGACGGCACGCGGCGCAACGAGATCATGAACGTCGTGGCCAAGCCCCTCAGCGACAGCGAAATCGCGGATCTGGCAGCCTACTACGCGGCCATCCAGGTCGACGTTCTGCCTCCGGGCTGAATCGAGATGTCCTGAACGAAAAAGGCCGCCGGGCGACGTGCCCGGCGGCCTTTCCCTGGTTCGGAGCGCCGCGCGACCCGGTCCCGGGCGCGCGAGCGAACCCCTCAGGCCTCACCCTCGTCGAGCTCATCCTCGGTCGGCTTGGCGTTCTCGAGGATCTTCTCGGCCACGAGGCCGGAATTCTGGCGGATCGAGGCCTCGATCTTGTTCGCGATCTCCGGGTTGTCGCGCAGGAAGCCCTTCGAATTCTCGCGGCCCTGGCCCAGGCGCTGGCTGGCATAGGAGAACCAAGCGCCGGACTTCTCGACGATGCCGGCCTTGACGCCGAGGTCGATGAGCTCGCCGACCTTGGAGACGCCCTCGCCGAACATGATGTCGAACTCGACCTGCTTGAACGGCGGCGCGACCTTGTTCTTCACGACCTTGACGCGGACCTGGTTGCCGATGGCCTCGTCGCGATCCTTCAGGGTCGAGACGCGGCGGATGTCGAGGCGCACGGAGGCGTAGAACTTCAGCGCGTTGCCGCCGGTGGTGGTCTCCGGGCTGCCGTACATCACGCCGATCTTCATGCGGATCTGGTTGATGAAGATGACCATGCACTTCGAGCGCGAGATCGAGCCGGTCAGCTTACGCAGGGCCTGGCTCATCAGGCGGGCCTGAAGGCCGGGCTGCGAATCGCCCATCTCGCCCTCGATCTCGGCGCGCGGCGTCAGGGCCGCCACCGAATCGACCACCAGCACGTCGATGGCACCCGAGCGCACCAGGGTGTCGGTGATCTCCAGGGCCTGCTCGCCCGTGTCGGGCTGCGAGATCAGGAGATCGTCGAGCTGCACGCCGAGCTTGCGCGCGTAGACCGGGTCGAGGGCATGCTCGGCGTCGACGAAGGCGCAGACGCCGCCCTTCTTCTGGGCCTCGGCGATGGTGTGCAGGGCGAGCGTGGTCTTGCCCGAGGATTCCGGACCGTAGATCTCGATCACGCGGCCGCGGGGCAGGCCGCCGACGCCGAGGGCGATGTCGAGGCCGAGCGACCCGGTGGAGACGACCTCCACCTCCTGGACCTTGTCGTTCTTGCCCAGGCGCATGATCGAGCCTTTGCCGAAGGCCCGCTCGATCTGCGACAGCGCGGCGTCGATCGCCTTCGCCTTGTCCTTGTCCACCATCGGGGATTCCACAACTTTCAGCGCGGGCTGGGCCATTCGTCGGCATCCTTATGCATGGGGGCGGTGCAAGGCTCAATGCGCCTCGGTTGCCGATTGTGTACCTGTTTTGTTCTCATCGGGCAAGGTGCCAGGGCGAAGATTTGCGGGCGCGGCTCGGGAATCGTCGCCTCCTGGACCCTTCATCCCGATGCGCGCGCGCACCTCGTGACAAGGTGTTTAACACACCATAATGTTGCATTATCAAATAATACAACCTATTGTAGACAAGTCGAGCCTGAGAGAGATTCGACGCGTTTGGTGCTTGCGCCGCGCTGGTTACGATCTCTTCAAGTTACGATCTATGCACGAAAAATAACTCACCCGAGGCGCTGAGTATCAGGCGTCAATTCGAATAAAAGGTGAAACAAAATGGGCGTTTATAAAGGTGATGACAACGATAACACGTTTGATCTGAGAGGAGTACCTCTTGGTCCCGGCCAGACTGGAAATTCTGTCAATCTTTATGGCGGAAACGACACCTTCTATGGAAGTTCATATACCGACATCGTCTCTGGCGGAACTGGCGACGACCTTCTTTATGGACTCAACGGAAACGATATCCTGATCGGGGATGACGGCACCGATCGGCTCTACGACGGCAACGGCACCGACAACCTCACTGGTGGTGCTGGCAACGACTACCTCAATGGCGGCGCCGGTAATGATGTCATGTACGGCGGCACGGGAGACGACGCCTATCTCCACTTCGCCAATACCGGTATCGACATCGTCAATGACGATAAGAATGAAGCGGCCTCAAACGGATTTGGTGGCGGAGCAGATACGGTTTACCTGGGATTCAATCTCAACGAGATTCAATATTATCGTCCAGCCGGCACCAATAACCTTGCATTCGGAACCACCGCCGACCTTGCGGACGGCACTTTGAACGACGGCGTCATCGTGCAGGATTTTTATTTAGGCGGAAACAATCGCGTCGAGTACCTTGAGACCGCCGATGGGTATACAGTAGACCTGTCTTTCATTGTTTAGCGGAGCCGCCGCTCGCTTCCGTCGGGAACAGAGTCTAAATCAGTTCGGTAACAGATTTTGCCTTTGTCTTTCAGGTTTGCCTCAGATCGGCTGAGCTTGGACGAGCTCTTCGCCGAAGATTGAATAGTTTGGCATATTGCCTGCCCTGATCCATCCTCTCAGGAGTAAGGTCATGATTTCCAGCGTCAATCCAAGCCTTGGACAGATCTACAACCTCGCAGAGATGGCTCCGACAATCACCAAGATGTCGGAAAATCAACGCAAGGCACGCGATGCGGAGTTGAACCCGCCACCGCCCCCGGCTCCTGGGAGCGTCGTGGCGGACAATGATCCGTCGAACCAATATGCGACTCTGGAAAAAAACGGCCGTGTCGTTGCGACTGTGTATAAAAGCGGTCTTATTTCGACGCCAAATGAGGTCCAGCTTCCGAGTGACCTTGCCAACGACGGACACGGAACGTCGTTAGCCGACGCTCGGCTGAAGCAGATGTTGGACATGTATGGCGGTGAAATCAAATACACGCAGGATGCCATGATGCAGGCCGCCTCGAAGACGGCCTCCACGCTGTTCTCCGCTCACCTCGCAGGCCAGAAGTAAGACCATTCAAAAACCGCATCAGAGGCAATTCATCTGATCGCCGATAACGATTGAAAAGAAAGCAGTGAGCTGCTTTCGAAAGATCGATTGCGTCTGTCCTCTGTTTTGTGCCAGCATAGCCTATCCGCGGAGCGACGAGCATGGCGAGGGCCTGTCGTCACCTGAGCGGATGGCTTGCGCGTGCGTTTTCTCCCTCTCTGTGTTGGGCGCGTCGATGTCGAGTGACACGCGAGGGGCCGAACGGGAGCCCTTGGTTGAGGCCTGCCGGCCGAGCGCCAAGACACCACCGCAGGATCGACGCCGCACCCTCTCGGCGATCCTCCGGCTGCGGCCGAACGAGACGCTCAGGAAGCGCTGGGCCGCTCATGGGGGGCTATGGCACCAAGGCCTGCGTGATCGCCGATGGCCGAGGGCGTTCCATCGCCTTCCGGTCGGCCCCCGGTCAGGACCATGAACGACCCCACGCCGTCCCTTGCTCGACCAACCGCCGGGCGTGCCCCGTTGGGTGGTGGGCGACCTCGGCTTCACCAGCCAGGCCGTCCGCAAGGACATCTGGGACATCGGCGTGCGACCCGAGATTTCGCCTCAGCGCCATGAGGCACCCGTGGCTTGCCCGGATTGGATCGACAACAACCGCCACCACGTCGAACGGCTCTGGGCCCGTCTGAAAGAATGGCGTGCCATCGCCTCGCGCTACGGGAAGACCGCCGTCAGCGTCATGGGCGTCCTCTGCCTCGCAGCCGCCCTCGACGGGCTCAAGCGATGACAAACCCTAGCGGGCGATGGTCTCCTTCACCGTCTCGACGAGCTGCTTCAGGCTGAAGGGCTTGGGCAGGAAGTTGAAATCCTCGCCGTCGGGCAGGTTCTTGCGGAAGGCGTCCTCGGCGTAGCCCGAGACGAAGATGACCTTGAGGTCGGGGGATTGCTTGCGCAGCTCGCGCAGCAGGGTCGGCCCGTCCATCTCGGGCATCACCACGTCGGAGACGACGAGGTCGATGGTCTCGGTGGTCTCGGCGATGATCCGCAGGGCATCGAGGCCCGAGGCCGCTTCGAGCACGGTGTAGCCGCGGGCCGACAGGGCGCGGCTGTTGACGGCGCGCACCGGGTCCTCGTCTTCCACCAGCAGGATCACGCCCTGGCCGGTATGGTCCGGTGCCGGCTTGCGGGGGGCGGGCTTCTCGCCCTCCGCTCGCGACCGGTCCGGGGCCCCCTTGAGCCGCGTGGCGGCGATGGCGGCGGTCGACTGCGCCGTCGCGGGCGGCAATGCGAGCTCCGGCTCGGGCGCAGGCTCGGCCGTCGGCACGTGGCGCGGGAAGTAGATCCGGAAGGCGGTGCCCTCCCCGACCGTGGAGCGCACGTCGATGGTGCCGCCGCTCTGCTTGACGATGCCGAACACCGTCGAGAGGCCGAGGCCCGTGCCCTTGCCGATCTCCTTGGTGGTGAAGAACGGCTCGAAGATCTTTTCCATGACGTCGGGCGGGATGCCCTGTCCGGTGTCCAGGACCTCGATCAGCACGTGGTCGCCGACCGGCATCCCGAGGCGGTTCTCGCTCGGAACCGCCTCGTCGACGACGTTGGCGGTGCGGATCAGCAGGCGGCCGCCCTCCGGCATCGCGTCGCGCGCGTTCACCGCGAGGTTCACGATCACCTGCTCGAACTGGTTCACGTCGGCCTTGATCGGCCAGATGTCGCGCCCGTGCTTCAGGTCGAGGTCCACCCGCTCGCCGAGCAGGCGCTTGAGCAGGAGCGTCAGGTCCGACAGGGCCTCGCCGACGCTCATCACCTCCGGGCGCAGGGTCTGGCGCCGCGAGAAGGCGAGCAGCTGGCGCACCAGGCTCGCGGCCCGGTTCGCGTTCTGCTTGATCTGCATGATGTCCTGGAAGGCCGGATCGGTCGGCCGATGGCTGGCCAGGAGCAGGTCCGAGTAGCCGATGATCGCCTGGAGCACGTTGTTGAAATCGTGGGCGATGCCGCCGGCGAGCTGGCCCACCGTGTCCATCTTCTGCGCCTGCGCCACCTGCTGCTCGAGCTGTCGCTGGGCGGTGGTGTCGAGGGCGTAGAGGATGACCCGCTCGCGATCGCTCTGCTCGGCCTCGTCCCCCCGGCCGCCGGTGGGCTCGCCGCCCGCCGGGCTCAGCCAGACGCGGGCCGACCGGTTGCCGGGACCCGAGAGCGCGATCTCGATGGGCTGCACTTCGACGAGGCCGGCGGCGGCCTTGCCCAGGGCCGCCTCGAGGCCGGCGCGATCGCGCTCGGCGATCGCATCCCACATGGTGGGCTCGCCCTGGAGGTCGTTGCGCCCGTCGGGCAGGGCCTGCCGCGGCAGCCCGCCGAACAGCCGGGCGAACGAGGCGTTGGCCCGGGCGATGTGGCCGCTCTGGTCGAGGGTCGCGATGGCGATGGGGCTGTTGTTCAGGAAGCGCGCGAGCCGCACCTCGGCGACGCGCTGCGGCTCGTCGCTCTCGGCCCCGGCCGAGCGGTTGAGCACGAAGGTGCGCGACGGGCCGGGCCGTCCGTCCTGGCCGAAGGCGACCCGGTGGTACAGGCGCGCCGGCAGCGGATGGCCGTTGCGGCGGCGCAGGTCGAGGTCGAAGCGATCGGTCCGGACCTCGCCCGGCAGGCCCTCCGAGGCGGTCAGGACGTCGGCACCGGGGGCGATCTCGGGCAGGCGCAATCCGCCGGAGCCGACCGTCGCCAGGTCGTAGCCGAGCCAGGCCGCCAGGGTCGCGTTCATGTAGACGATCGCGCCGGTCGGATCGATCGAGAGGAAGCCGGCGGGAGCGTGGTCGAGATAGTCGATCGCGTGCTGGAGTTCCTGGAAGACGTTCTCCTGGCGCTCGCGCTCGTGGGTGATGTCGCTCACCGTCCAGAGGGTTGCGGGGCGGCGCGGCCGCTCGATTGGGCGCACGCTGATGCGGAACCAGGCGAAGGCGCGCTCGGCCGCGCTGCCCGGAGGCGGCGCCATCCGGATCTCCTCGGCATGCCCGAGGCCGTCGCGGGAGGCTTGGGCGAGGCGATAGACCGCCTCCGACACCTCCGGCGAGCCGACGAAGACCCGCTCCACCGGGCGCAGGCTGGCGAAGGTCTCGCCGCCGGCGATGCGCAGGTACGATTCGTTGGCGTAGATCAGGCGCCCGCCCTCCTCGACCACGATCGCGCCCTCGGGCGCGGCGTCTACGATGGCCTTGGTGATGTCGTCCCGCGTGGTCTGTCCGGCGAACTGGATCGCCCCGATGGCGAGGGCGAAGAGGCAGAACACGCCCGCCATGGCGAGGAGCGCCAGCAGCCCGAGGATCAGCGGCTGCGCCTGCTCGCTCGCGACGAACGACAGGCCCACGGCGGCGCCGACGAGCAGGCCTGCCAGCACGAGAAGCAGCCCGACGCGCCCGGGCCGCTCGGAGCGATCGATCGCGTTCGACGCGGGCTTCCCGTGTCCGCTGAACTCAACCATCCGCCGCCGACCCACCCCTGAAGCCCATCCGGTTAGCGCCTCGCTTTCGCTCGCAGCAAGGGCAAACCGGCGTATGTTGCCGAGAATTCTCACGAAAGAGGGTGCATAAAGCGTGGCGAGCGCAAGCGCCAATCGTCACGCGCGCCTCCTCAGGCGGCCCGCCGGCGCAGGCGCATCACGTAGCCGATGACTTCGGCCACGGCGCGGTAATGCTCCGCCGGGATTTCCGCGTCGATCTCCACGGTGGCGTGGAGGGCCCGCGCCAGGGGCGGGTTCTCGAGGATCGGGACGTCGTGGTCCTTGGCCACCGCACGGATCTTGAGCGCGAGCGAGTCGACGCCCTTGGCCACGCAGACGGGGGCCGTCATGCCGGCCTCGTAGCGCAGGGCGACCGCGTAGTGCGTCGGGTTGGTGACGATCACGGTGGCGGTGGGTACGGCGGCCATCATGCGCTTCTTCACGCGCTGGGCGCGGATCTGCTTCATGCGGCCCTTCACCTCGGGACTGCCCTCGCTCTCCTTGTGCTCCTGCTTCATCTCTTCCTTCGACATGCGCAGGCGCTGGCGCCAGCGGAAGCGCTGGTAGACGGCGTCGCCCAGCGCGATGGCGATGAACACCGCGAGCATGCCCGCCATCATCTTCAGGGCGAGCGTCAGGATCGCGGCCAGGACGGCACTCGGGTCGAGGCGGGCGAACACCTCCATCCGGTCGCGCTCGCCCCACAGGATGGTGCCGGCCACGACCCCGACCATGCCGAGCTTGGCCAGTCCCTTCACGAACTGGAACAGGGCCTCCATCCCGAAGACGCGCTTGACGCCGGCCATCGGCGAGACCCGGTCCCATTTCGGGCCGAGCGCTTCCGTGCTGAAGACGAACGGATGCTGGATGAGACCGGCGGCCAAGCCCGCGACCAGGACGAGACCTACTGGTATACAGAGGGCCTGGGCGCAGATGATCAGCGTGCGCACCCCCATCTCGGAATAGGCCGCCGGGTCGGCAGGGACCGCAGAGGCATTCATCAGGAAGCCGCGCAGGCTCGCCACCAGGTCCTTGGCGATCATGCCCGAGGCCATCAGCAGCGCCATGGTGAAGGCGGCCAGGATGAAGAAGGTGTTGATCTCGGGGCTGTTCGGGACGTTGCCCTGCTCGATCGCCTTCTCGATCCGCCGCGGAGTCGGGTCTTCTGTCTTGTCTTCGGGATCGGAATCGTCCGCCACGGCTCAGAACTCCGCGCGGGGGCTCAGCGCCCGGCGAGGTCCGCCAGGTAGCGCCCGATATCGTCGAGGAAGACGCCCATCATCACGCCGAGGCTCCCCAGGAGCAGCAGCATGCCGATCACCACCGAGGCCGGCACGGCCACGAAGAACACCTGCATCTGCGGCATCAGGCGCGCCAGCACGCCGAGCCCCACGTTGAACAGGATCCCGAAGGCGATGAACGGGGCCGAGATCTGGACGCCGAGGGAGAAGCCGCGCGCGATCGCCTTCAACGCGAGGCTCGCCGCCTCGCCCATGCCCGGGACGCCATCCGGCGGGAGCAGGACATAGCTGCGCCCGATCGCGTCGAGGGCGACGTGGTGCAGGTCGGTCGCCACGATCAGGGTGACGCCGAGAAGCGCCAGGAAGTTGCCGATCGCCGTCTGCTGCCCGCCCTGCGTCGGATCCACGGTCATGGCGTAGGACAGCCCGAGCTGCTGCGAGATGATCATGCCGGCGGTCTGAAGCGCGGCGAGAACCATCCGCACCGTCAGGCCGAGCACCAGACCGACCAGCAGCTCGCCGATGAGCAGCGCGATCAGGCCCGGCCCCGCGATGGCCCCGCCCTGCATCGGCAGGAGTGGCCGCACCGTGGGAAACAAGATCAGGGAGAGCAGCAGCGCGAAGGCGAGGCGCAGCCGCGGCGAGACCAATTGTTCGCCCACGCCCGGCATCAGCATCACCAGGGTGCCGATGCGCGCGAAGGTGAGAAGAAAGGCCGCCGCGATGCCCGGCAGGAGGAGGTTCATGCCCTGTCATAGCAGGCTTCAGCCGCCGGACACGATGCGGGCCGCGATCCGAGCCATGTAGCTGCCGAGGGCATCGCCCATGAAGGGCAGCATCAAGAGGAGCGTCGCGAACACCGCCACGATCTTGGGCACGTAGATCAGGGTCTGCTCCTGGATCTGTGTCAGGGCCTGGAACAGAGAGACCACGAGGCCCACCACGAGGGCGACCAGCATGATCGGCCCCGCCACCTTGAGGAAGACGAAGATGCCGTCGCGGGCGACGTCGATGATGGCGAGACCGGTCATGGATGGGGTGTCATCTCGCGTCTGGGCGGAAGGCTTGGGTGGGCGCAGACAATTTTCGGGAAAGC
Organism: Methylobacterium sp. Leaf125; assembly: GCF_001423085.1. GTDB lineage: Bacteria > Pseudomonadota > Alphaproteobacteria > Rhizobiales > Beijerinckiaceae > Methylobacterium. Next base: position 49,441 of record NZ_LMNU01000009.1, read on the forward strand.
GGAATTCTTGCGGACGGGGAAGGCGTCGGAGCGCGGAAGGAAGGTCTCGGACAGCGGTTCCGGGATCAGTGATCCGCAACCGCTCAGATCTGCATCCGCATGATTTCCTCGTAGGCCGAGATCACCCGGTCGCGGACGGCGACGAGGGTCTGGAGGGCGGTCTCGCTCTCGGCCACCGCCGTCACCACGTCGACGACGTTCGCCTTGCCGCCCGCGACGGCGAGCGCCTGGCTGTCGGCCTTGCGTCCCGCCTCGCCGACGTTGTCCAGGGTGGAAGTCAGGAGCGATGTGAAGTTCGACCCCGACGCGCCGGTAGCCGGTGCGATCTTCGGAGGACCCTTGGCGCCGATGTTCTGGATCGCCGCGTAGGCGCCGGCGGCGAAGGCGTTGCTGGTCATAACGGCGGACTTTCAGGCGGCGGAACGGCGGTCAGGCCTTGAGGATCTCGAGGGTCTTGGCGACCATGCGGCGGGTGGCGGTGACCATGTTGAGGTTGGCCTCGTAGGAGCGCTGGGCCTCGCGCATGTCCATGTTCTCGATCAGGCCGTTGACGTTGGGCATCGCCACCTCCCCCCTGGCGTTGGCGCTCGGATTGCCCGGGTCGTACTTGGTCCGGAAAGGCGAGGTATCGCGGCGCACCCGCCCTGCTTCGATCAGCGACGCGCCGGTCTCGCGGTCGACCTGCTGGGTGAAGGTTGGGATCTTGCGGCGGTAGGGCTGGCCGCCCACGGTGGTCGGCGCGGAATCCGCGTTGGCGATGTTCTCGGCGATGATCCGCATCCGGCTCGACTGTGCCTTCAGGCCCGAGGCGGCGGTGGTGAGGGATTTGAGGAAGTCCATGGCGCGCTCCGTGAGTCGTTGAAGGGCCGCTCAGCGCTTGCCGATGGCGATTTTGATGGTGTCGAGGCTCTTCTGGTAGAGCGACGCGGCCATCTGATAATCCGCCTGGTTGTCGCCGGCCTTCATCATCTCCTCCTCGAGATTGACGCCGTTTCCGCTGGGACGGATCTCGAACCCCTTCACGCGACGCGGATCGGCTCCGGGGCCGTCCGGGCCTCCACCGAAGGCGATGTGGGACACGTTGGTCACCGCGAGGCTGCTGCTCGTCGTGGCACCCTGCGGCTGCGACAGGACGGGACCGGACCGTCCGAGGTCGGGGCTGGCGAGGTCCCGCGGCTTGAAGCCGGGCAGGTCGGCATTCGCCACGTTCTCGGCCAGCAGCTTCTGGCGCGTCTGGTGCCACTGCATCCGCGTGCGCAGCATGCCGAGAATGGGCAGGTCGGTGACGGACATGGGCTGGACCCTCCCCTCACCCGGAAGAATCTGCCCGGTGGGACCGGCAAAATCTGCCGCCCCCATGGTTAACACCCGGTTAAATCCCGGGTGTTCCCATTCAAATAGGGACGTCCCTCAGGGAGTCCTCTGCGTCGGTGGCTTCGCCTGTGGGCACTCAGGAGGCGGTGGCCCACTCGGGTTGAGGGGAGCGCACGCGGCGAGCGCGGCGGCAGAACTGGCATCCTCGCTGGGATGGCGAAGGGCGCCTTGGCTCCAGAGAACGCCGAGGGTGATGGCGGCGGCCAGGAACAGGCCGGCGGCGAGGAAGGGGATCCAACGCGGAACGGTCATCGCCTCATCCCTTCTCGGACGCACCTTGCCGGTCGCGCCAGAGCACATAGGGATGGTCCTCCACCTCCACGGGGTGGTGCTCCACGCGCATCGGTTGGTCGCCCAGGGGCTGGCAGAGTTCGGCGTAGATGCCGGCGCCGAGGAGTCCGTGCCGCTCGCCCTCCTCCGCGCTGTAGGCGAAATAGGCCTGCTTGATGCCGGCCAAGCGCATGGCCGCATGGCACATCGGGCAGGGACGACCGCTGGCGTAGACGATGCAGCCGTCGAGCTTCGAGCGCCCGAGGAGACGGCTCACCTCCCGGATCGCCACCATCTCCGCGTGGTCGGTGGGATCCTGGGTGATCGCGATGGTGTTGACCGCCCGCGACAGCACTTCGCCATCGCGTACGATCACGGCGCCGTAGGGGCGCCCGCCCCGGAGAACGTTGTCACGCGCCAACGCGACCGCGTCGCGCAAATGCGCTTGATGCTGGTCTTCCACGGATGCCACCTCGAAACACCTCCGGCTGTGCCGCTCATCCAACGCGCCAGGAGCGGTGGTAGGTCCCGTTTCGAGACGAGCCTCAGAGGTGCGCTTGATGGACCGCTAACGGCAGAGGGGCACTGTCACTCCAGGCCGCGTTGCGTATCGGCTTCGCCGTGGAGACACGGCACGCCCCGCCGCTCCGTGATCGGATCGGGCGGCGGGGCGTCCTCACGAGCCGCAAGTCCTGCCTGGAGCTGGCGAAATTCGCTTGGCCAAAGGAGCTGTTAACGAAGTTTTAACGTTATTGCCCGTGCTGGCGCCGGACATGATACTGGTTTTTCCAGTGTTGCGTCGGGCCACGAGCCCCAAAAGCGAGAGACCCCGGTCTTGTCATCGTTCTTCAGCTCGGATGGCTCGTTTCCCCTCCAGTTCGCCATCATCTTCGTCGTCATCTTCCTCATTCTCGCGGCCGGCGTCTTCCTGGTCCGGCGGCTCGGCGGAAAGGGATCGCCCCTCTCCAGCAAGAATTCTCCCCGCGGCCGCCAGCCGCGCCTCGGCATCGTCGACATCTACGAACTCGACCGTCAGCGGCAGCTGATCCTGCTGCGGCGCGACAACGTCGAGCACCTGCTTCTCGTGGGCGGCCCCAACGACGTCGTGATCGAGCGCAACATCCTGCGCGGTATGAGCGCCCGGATGGCGTCCGACGAGGCCGCGTTCGACGAGGCGCCCGAGCCGGTGCTGAATACGATGCCGGAGCCGCCGGTGCCCCAGCAGGGTCCGGTCCCCAGCCTGGCGCCGGCCGCCCCACCCGTTGCCCCCTATCGTGAGCCAGCCTTCGAGATGGCGGTGCCACCGCACCGCGCGGATTACGAGGCGGCCCCGCCGCTGGGTGATCGCTCGCGTGCGTCGGCCCCGGAGGCCATGCCGGACGTCTCGGTACCGGAGCCGGCCGCGCCGCGACAGCGCGACTCCCAGCTTGCCCGCGTCATGCGCCGGACGCCGCCCTCCCTGGCGAATTTTGTCCCGGCGGCGATCGCGGACCGCGTCGGCCTGCCGGATCGTGGATCCGAATCCGAAGCAGGTCGTGAGGTGCCCGCGGAGCCGGTCGCCGCGCCGGCACCTCCCGTCTCGGCACCTCCCGTCTCGGCACCTCCCGTCTCGGCACCTCCCGTCTCGGCACCTGCAGCCCGCGGCGTCGATGCCGCGATCCTCTCGGACATGGCACGGCAGTTGGAGGAGGCTCTGCGCAGGCCGGCGGCCGCAGTCCGTCCCGCCATGCCGATTCAGCCTCCTGTGGCCGAGACTGGTATGCCTGCAATGCGCGAAGGCGGGCCTGACGCATCAGAGGCGCGCCCCGCACCCCAGCCGGAGGTGAGCCGGGTCCCGCTCCCGGGGGCGCCCGCCATCGATCCGATCGCCGCCGCGATGGCAGCCACCGCCGAGACACCGATATCGAACGAGCGGACAACCGTTGAACCGCAGCCTGCGGTCGACGACGCGCTCTTTGCCGATCGTATCGAGGAGCCGGAGCCCGAGGCTGCGCCGTTGGAATCGCCGTCTTCGCCTGCGCCTGCGCCGATCGAGCCCGACCCGGTGATGCACGCGGCGGTCGCCGATTCGCCGAAGGCCGAAGACACCGCTTCCCCGGCGGTGATCGTAGCGCCACCCTCGCCAGCGCCGATCACACCGCCGCCCCCTCCTGCGCCTGTGCCTGCCCCCGCAAAGGCGCCGGCCAGTCCCAATCCCTTTTCCGTCGAAGAAATCGAAGCGGAGTTCGCGCGGCTGCTTGGGCGGCCCCTCGATCGCAAGCAGTAGCCAGGTCCCGGGAGCCATCTCGGACCCGCGCTCGTCCGTAGCGGTGGAGATCGCGTGGGTCCGATCGGGGATGCGGGCTGGGGCGCCAATGCTATGAGGGGCGCGCGGCCGCGTTGCGCCGCGTCGTCCGGAACCGGTATGACCGAACCCCGCTCCTTCCCTTCGAGACGCTTGCGCCTGCCGATCCTGATCGGTTTGGGGCTGGCCGGTGCCGCGACGGCGGTGCAGGCCCAGAGCCTGTCGGTCGATCTCGGCACCGGCGGGGTGACCGAACGGGCTCTCCAGCTCGTTGCGCTCCTCACCGTTCTCGCACTGGCGCCCTCGGTGCTGGTGATGGCCACGTCCTTCACCCGGATCGTCGTGGTTTTGTCGATTCTGCGCTCGGCGCTCGGGACCCAGAGCGCCCCGCCGAACGCGGTCGTCACCAGCCTCGCACTGTTTCTGACCGCCTTCGTGATGGCACCCGTCGGGCGCGAGGCCTATCGGACTGGCATCGAGCCGCTGATCGCCGGGCAGATCACGCAAAGTGTCGCCTTCGAGCGCGCCTCGGCGCCCTTCAAGACCTTCATGCTGAAGAACGTCCGCGAGAAAGATCTGAAGCTCTTCCTGGATATGGCGAAGGCACCCGTTCCGGCCGGTCCCGAAGCCGTGGGCCTCGAAGTGGTGACGCCGGCCTTCATGATCTCTGAATTGCGCCGTGCCTTCGAGATCGGTTTCCTGCTGTTCATCCCCTTCTTGATCATCGACCTCGTCGTCGCCTCGATCCTCATGGCCGTCGGCATGATGATGGTGCCGCCAGCAACCGTGGCGTTGCCGTTCAAGCTGATCTTCTTCGTCCTCGTCGACGGTTGGACCCTGGTGGCGGGCTCGTTGGTGCAGAGCTACGGGACCTGACACACCGCCTGTGCTCGTGAACGCCCATGAAAAAGGGCGCCCGAGAGCGCCCTTCCGTGTCGTCAGATGCCGGTTCGAGCGATTAGCGCTCCAGGTAGCTCTTCAGTGTCGAGATGCGATTGCCAACGAGGCGCACGGCACGCTTCAGGCGATCTTCCGACACACCGAGACGCGTGGCCATCGCGCTGCGCTGCTGCGTGTCGAAGATGTCGAGGTGGGTCTTTCCGGTGTTGGTATCGAGCGGTTCCGTGAGCATGGGAAGGCCTCTGCTGTGCCGGGCTGGAACGTAAGCCGCACGGGTGATTGGGATTGGAGGCAGAACGTCGCCCAGGCGCGTTTGTTGCGCCCAAACCAGCAGAATTCGGCGAATCGCTTCAGGCTTTTACGCCGCATGGCCGGTGGGTCGCTGGTCGGCGCTCAACCGGGCGGAGTCGCACTCGCCGAGGCGTCGGCCCGCGCATCCGTCTCGCGCTTGCCGGGTGCGGGCACGGCACTCTCGGGATAGCGCTTGCGGTATTCCGAGAGGAACGCCTGAAGCGTCTCGGCACTCGTGGCCTTCTGTGCGATCTCGCGGAAGCCAGCGGTGCGGACGGCGTTGGCCTGGGCGAGGAGGGCGAAGGTGCGGGCATCCACGCTCTCGGCCATGGGACCCGCGAATTTCGCGCGCAGGCGCTCGAGACCGAGGGTCTCGCCGGCGAGTCCGTAGGCGATCGCCGCGCGCAGGATATCCGTGCGGGCGGCGTCGTCCAGGGCCACGCGGCGGCGCCAGGCATCGCCGACCAGCGCCTCGTGCGCCTCCCCGGCTTCGCGCCAGCGCCGGCCGGTCCAGAGGATGTCCGCCCTGAGACGGTCGGCATCCGGCCCCGTCTCGCCCGCAATGGTCTCAAGAGCGAGGTCGGTGCGGGACAGATCAGACAGGGCCCGCGCCCGTAGCAGCGCCCGCGCCCGGCGCAGATCCTCGGGGAGTTCCGGGAGATAGGTGGCGTCCAAGGTCTGCAGAGCCTGCAGCGGCTTCTCGTCCATAAGCCGGATGGCGGCGAGCCGCGCCGCCGTGCCTGCGCGGCTGGGCCCGGTGAGGCGATGGTCGACCTGATGCTGCAGAAGCTCGCCCGCAGAATCGAGGAGGTCCAACTCCACGAGGCGATCCGACAGCCGGCGGACGATCTCATCGCCGCGGCGGCCCAGCGGAGCGAACTCCTTGAAATCGAAATACAGCGCCAGCGCCTCGACCCCGGACAGCTTTGAGCTGCGCTCGCCGAGGTAGAGATCCTCGAAGAGGGCCTGGGCCATGTCGTGCACCTCGCGCACCAACGGCGAATCCGTGCCGATGGAATCGGCGCGGCGGGCCGTCATCATCGCTTGGCGCCAGCGTCCTGCTTCGACGTAGAGCTTGGCCAGGGCCGAGAAGGTCCGAGGCTCGAGGTCGCCGCCGTGCCAGGACAGCGCCAGCAACTCCAGGCGCTCGATGGAATCCGCCACCGTGATCTTGCCGGCCGCGTGTCCCAGCACGGTGGCCCTCAGGCGAGCCGAGGCGGCCACCCCCGCCTCTCCGCTCTCGCTGAGACGCTGATAGGCATCGAGGGCGGCCACGGTCTGGCCAGTGACCTCGTCGATCCGGGCGCGCAGCAACGCAAGACGTTCCTGGGTCGGGCGGTCCGCCGCGCGCGCGGCCGCAACGATCTGGCGGTTGGCCCCATCCCAGTCTCCGGTCTCGACCGCAGCCTCGGCGGCCGCGGTCCGCAGGAGGGCCTGGAGATCGTCGGGGTACCGGTCGAGCACGCTCGCGGTGGCCCGGAACGAGGTATCCGCGGCGCCCCAGCGGCCTTCGAGGGCTTCGAGATAGCCCTGCCACAGCCGCGCCTCGGGATCGTTCCTCAGGATCTCGACGGCCAGACCCGAGCGCATGTCGAACGTGCGCCCGATCAGGGCGTTTCCAATCACGGTGAGCATGGGGATGTCGCGCTGGCCGGCCAGGACGGGATCGTCGCCGAAGGCGGTCTTGAGCACACCGAGGCCTTCCAGGGAGAGCCGATTGGCGAGCATCGTGCGCGCCAGGACCATCCGGAGCGGTCCACGCGCGGCGCGCGGGGCCTCCGCGGCCGCCTGAAGCTGGTCGCGGATCAACTCGCGGGTGTCGCCGCGCTGCGAGGCCTCCCAGGGGCCCCGGTCCACGGCGAGGTCGCTGAGGGTCGCCAGGGGCGCATCGGCGGGCCGCGCGACGCCAGAGACGGCCATGCCGCTTTCTCGACTGATCGCGACCCCGTCGAGGTCCGGCCGCACGAGGAGGTCGTCCGCCTGCGCCAGGACTGCGACCCCCTGCCGGCTCGGTAGCAACTCGAAGTCGACGAAGACCTGACGCTTCGGAATCCCTGCTGGTTTCGGACCCCGGCCCGTAACCACGGCGATGCGCTCCCCGTCGAGGCTGAGCCAGGAGGAGACCCCCGGGTTCGGAAGGCGCACGCCGACACTGATCCGCCCGGCCGCATCCGTGACACGAATCGCCGAGAGAGCGTCGCTCGCCGACAGGTTCTCGCCGGCCACCAATTCCCACCCGGTCGGAGCCCCGGCAGGGCCAATGGGCACGAGGTCCAGCAGCCGGTCGCGCGGAACGGGAAAGCGAAGGGTCACGATCCGACCGGTTCGCGTCGGCGAACCGAGTGGGGCGAGCATGGGATCGCCGGTCGGGACGACGACCGGCTCCGTGGTCTCAAAGATCAGATTGGCGATGCCCGCGCGCTCGAACAAGGCGGCGGGCGGCAGGGTCTGGAATGGGAACGCGAGGCCTGGTCCACTCGGGCGCTGAACCACTGCGGGGGGGGGCGTTGCTGGCGTAGATCCGGACGTCTCCGCGGTCTGCCCCGGCGACCGCTGCGGTGCCTTCTCGGGTTTGGCCTCCGCTGCCCTGCCCCCCGTTGTGTTCGTCTCGGCCGTTTTGGCCTCACCGACGGGCTCAGCGCCCTCCCCCGCCTTTGCAGCCTGCGCGGTGGGCTTCGTCTTTTCGGCGGCCTTACGGACCACGTCGATCGTTGCGCCGTCCTCGTCGCTGAAGCTACGGATCTCGTAGCCGTCTGCGGGGGTGACGAGCAGGCGGGCGCCGGTCTCGTCCCCCTCGACCGCCAAGCTCTCGATGGACGGTTTCAAGCGCCCCCGGGTGGCGAGTTCGTCGATCCGCCAAGCCCCCGGAATCATCAGGCGTGTGGCCGGGCCGACCGCCTCGAAGCGCGGTGCGGCAGACGCCGGTGCGCGCAGGCTCAGGCGGGTGAGCGTCGGAAGGTGAGCCAGTTCGAGGCGCAGGGTCCTTGGCTCGGCAGGGGGGCGTGCCGCCCGCAGGGCCGCCTCGGCGGCCTGGGTCCGCCGGAACAGGTCAGCCACGACCTCCGGCGGCAGGGCCGGCGGCAGACCGCTCCAGTCCTGCGGCAGAAGATCGATGAAGACCTTCTCTCCTGCCTCCTGGACGTTCACGCGATAGGGGCGTTGCAGCGCAAGCCGTAGGCCCAGGCCGTCGGGATCGCGCCGCACGGCTGAGACGAAGTCCGGCATCTCGGCGGCGACCCGCTCAGGGCCGGCGCTCGCTTTCTCCGAGAAACCGAGGACGAGCACGGACCCGGATGTCCGCGCTCTGACCGAAACCGGGCCATCGAAAGTCAGCACGAGCCGACCGTAGCGTTCGATCTGCGCGCCCTTGATCGCCGTGAGGCGTGCGGCGGTCGCGTCCGTCCCTCCGCAGAGGGTCGCGACCACCATCGAGATCGCGGCGAGGCCGGCCCGAAGCCGGCGCCGTCGTGTCGCGATACCGGCATCGAGAGCCATCGCAGGATACGCCAAACCCATGGGGCGAAGCGGCTCGCAGCCGAGCCGATCCGCCTTACGCCGCACTATCCGGTCACTCTCGCCCGTCGAGGCTAACGGGCGCTTAAGACGCAGTGCCGCTTTGTCCGGACCGCTAACGTTTGACGATCAGACCCGGGATCGTCCGGCCTGTCTCGCCGAAATTCTCGGCGGCACGGGTGCAATTGGCGGAAATGTCCTTGGTGTAGATCTCCGTATAGGCCCGGCTGCGCAGGTTCAGGTCACCCTGGGCAAGATCGTCGGGCGCGACACCGAGCCCGGCGACGACGGCATTCAGGCGCTCGGTGTTCGGCTTGAGGTCGCGGCAATAGGTCTCCACGAAGGCCAGCAGGCCGGAAAGCTTGGCCGCGCTGTTCTTCTGGCGCTCCGCCTTGGCCTCGGCGGCCGTCGGCGGGGGGCCGGGCGGCTTCTCGGGCGGTCGTTCCTCCTGGGCCAGAGCCGGGGCCACCAGGGCTCCGGCCACCATCAGGGTCATCAGGCTTCGGGTCAGCAGGGCCGATCTCTTCATGGGCAAGCTCCTCGGGTTCGGCTCCGCCGTGGTCCGCCTCAGCTCGTCAGCGCGATGGCGCGGGCCAGAGCGTTGGCAAACCCCTCGAGGGGCACCGTGATGGTCACGGGCTCCTTGGCCTCCGGCTTCGTCGCGGAGACCAGCAGGTTCTTGGCGGTCTTCATCGTGTCGGTCGCCAGGGTGGGAAGGCTGATGGGCACGAGGCATCCCTCCTGGCTGCAGGACAGATAGGGCGCGCCCTTGCCGAGCACGGCCTCGTCGAGCTTGAACGAGATGCCGGGCTCGATGGCGAGGCCGAGCGGCATCAGGATGAAGCCCTGCGCGCGCCCATCGTTCGGCGGCCGGATCTCCAAGGCGAATTCGCGCCGACCCTTGGCCCCCTGGGCCTGCATGATCGCGCATTCGGCCTTGGCGTTGGCCTCGGCCTTCGCGCAGGTCACGGTCCAGTCGCCATAGACCTCGCTGAGGGAGCTTGCCCCGGTCGGCCAGCTCAATGCGGCGGCCTGGGTCGCCGCGGGCTTTGCCGGAGCCGGCTTCGGCGGGGCGGCCTTGCGCGGTTTCGGCTTCGCCGGCGCCTCGGTGGCGGCCGGAGCGTCGGCGTCCTGCGCGGCGGCGGGGGCCGCGATGGTGAGGGCCAAGCTCAGGGCGGCGAGGATTCGGATCAGGCTGATGGACGGCACGTGCTTGGCTCCCCGAACCCGCGCGGTGGGGATTTCATCCGCTCGGGATGCCTGCCCCTAGTCGGGCGCGGACGAACGCGCAATGGAGGCCCGGACAACCCAGTGGATGACCGTCCGCAAACGTCAGGGAGGTCAGCGCCTGGGCGGGGGCGTCGGTGCGTCGATCGCCGGGAGTTCGTTCGGACCGAGACCGGCCGCGACCGTGGCCGCCGGGCCACCGCCCTGCCCGCGCGCCCGGTTGGCCAGGGCCACGGTGAGCTTCTCCGCGGGCTCCGACTGCATCAGCGCCAGCACCTCGGCCATCTTGCGCGGATTCATCGCCAGGACGATGGGCACGAGGACGTCGAGGTTCAGCCGATCGAACACCCGCGCGGCGTCCTTCGGCTTCATCGTCTCGTACATCGTGACGATGTTCTTCAGCGCGGCCCGCTCGGTTTCGGCCCGCTGCGCGCTGCCCCCCTCGGCCTTGTCCTCACCCTGCTTCAGCGTATCGACGCCCTCCTCCAGCTTGCGCTCGGCGGTACCGATCAGCTGCTCGCGGAGATCGAGGGCCTCGCTGCGCTGCTTGAGGGTATCGCGGCGGGCGGAGAGGCGCTCGAGGATGGCGCGCTCGGACGCCGGCATCGGCTCCGGCGGCGGCGGTGGACGCGGCACCGGCTTCTCGGGTTCCGGAGCCGGCTTCTCGGGTTCCTTCGGCGTCACCGAACCGGTGGTGGACGGGTCGGAGGGTTCGTAATTGGTGCGGGCCCTGGCGAGGACGCGCGCGAACTCCGGCATCGTTGCCCCCGGCTGCGGCTTCGATTCCTCCACCGCGATGGCCGCGACCTTCAGCACCAGGAGCCCGGCCGCCGCCAGGGTCACGGCATCGATCAGGCGCAGTTTCAGCGGCCGCGTCTCACGGAACCGGATGAGGCTGCCGGACCGCTTCCCGTGAGGCGGCTTCGTCACGCGGCCTTGCTCCGCAGGCGGCCGAGGGCGCGCTCGGACATGGCGAGGGCGGCGGCTGCGGCGACTCCGAGGCGCTCACCGTTGGGACTCGACGGTGCGGCCGGTGCGACGCGGACGGGCGGCACCACGCGCTCGAGGTTGCGCGGCTCGGCCAGGGGAGCCGGAGCGGACGTGCGCGCGATCTCGCGGGTCGGGGCGGCCTGGGCCACGATGGAGGCAATGCGGGCGATCACCGTCTCGCCCGCCTCCACGTGGGCTGCGAGGTCGGTGGCGTAGCGCTCGGCGGTGCCCAGGCGGTCTGCCAGGGTGCGGTCGCATTCATCGAGGGTGGCGCGCAGGCCGACGATCGCCCGCTCGGCGGTGGAGCTCGCCATCACGAGATCGCCGATGGTCTGGCGCAGGGCGGCCTCGTCGGCCTTGAGCTTGGTGATGCGGCCGCTAAGGCGCATCGAGGAGACGATGCTGGCGACCAGCAGGACGGCGACGAGGCCATCGGCCAGGAGGGTGACGAGGAGGCTCATGGCTGGTCGCGTCACCCGTCGTTGCGGTTGTTCATGGAGGCCTCGAAGGCCTGGAGCGTGGTGCGCGAGCGGCGCAGGGGCCGGGTGAGCTGCACCGCGATGTTGTCGTCGATCCGGCCGATCCGGCCCTGGGTGAGGGCCCAGTCGCCGCAGCGGACCGCGATCAGGTCCGAGGGTTTGGTGTCGAACATCAGCGTATCGCCGACCTTGAGCGACAGCACCTTCTTCAGGGGCAGCATCATCTCGTGCAGCACCGCCTCCATGGTCGCGTCGGCCTGCCAGATCTCCGTGGCGAGGTGACTTTCCCAGACGTGGTCACGGCCGAGCTTCTCGCCCATGAAGCTCTGCATGAGCAGTTCACGGATCGGCTCGATCGTGGCGTAGGGGAACAGGATCTGTAGCAGGCCGCCGCGCCCGTCCATGTCGAGCTTGAGGCTGATCAGGATGGCGGCGTTGGCAGGTCGGGTGATGGTGGCGAAGCGCGGGTTGGTCTCGATCCGGTCGATGGCGAAGCGCACCGGCGAGAGCGGCTGGAACGAGAGTTCGAGGTCCGTGAGGATGATCTCCACCAGGCGCCGCACGAGCTGCATCTCGATCGTCGTGAAGGGACGGCCGTCGAGGCGGGTCGAGGAGCCACCGCGCTTGCCGCCGAGAAGCAGGTCGAGAGTCGAGTAGGCGAGATTGGATTCCACCGTGACGAGGCCGGAATTCTCCCAGGCATCGGCCCGGAAGACACCGAGCAGGGTCGGCAGCGGGATCGCGTTCAGGTAGTCGCCGAAGCGCACCGAGGTGATGTTGTCGAGGGTCACCTCGACGTTGTCCTGGAAGAAGTTGCGCAGGCTGGTCGACAACAACCGGATCATCCGGTCGAAGACGATTTCCAGCATCGGCAGGCGTTCGTACTGAACGACGCCCGAATCGACGATGGCGCGGACGCCGCCGGCCCCGGAGGCCGAGAGCTCGCGCAGAGAGAAGCCGAGGACGCCGTCGATCTCGTCCTGGTTCAGGATGCGGTCGTTGCCGGCGAGCTCGGGGAGATTGTCGGTCTCCCCGTCCTCGATCATCGTCGCCCATTCGGCGGCGACGTCGCTGGCATGGGTGGTGGTGCCCTGCTCGGCGAGGGCCGCGCCCCACTCGTCGGCGAGCGAGGCTTCGCCCCCCTCGCCGTTCTGGGCGATGAGTGCGGCGGCCCAGTCGTCCTCGTCGATCTCGTCTTCCGGTCCGGCCATCAGACTCTCGTCACCTGTGAATTCTCAAAACATTCCGAGATGGGGCGGCAGCCTATTGGATCACCACGTCCTTGAAGAGGACCGCCTCGGCCCGGGCCGGGTGGATGGCGACGTTGACCCGACGCAGCAGTTCCTCGCGCAGGCGGTAGATGCCGGCCGATCCGGAGAGGTCGCTCGCGCGCAGTTCGCGCAGGTAAACTTGGAAGGTGTCCTCGATGCGCGGCATCAGCGGCTTCACCTCGCCCTCGACCTTGGCGTCCTTGAGCTCGATCGCGACCTTGATCTTGGCGAAACGCGTCCGGTCCTGGCCCGGCTCGCTGGCCAGATTGACCATCATCTCGCGGACGTCGAGGAAGACGACCGGCTTCTTCACCTCGGCGACCGCTTCGCCGTGGCCGTCGCCCGACTTCTTCTTCAGGAACACGAAACCGCCACCACCCGCCAGCGCCAACACCACGGCGCCGATGATGATGAGCTTCTTCTTGCCGCCTTTCGGGGCTTCGCCCTCGGCCCCCTCCTCACCCTCGGCGTTGGCCTTCTTCGGCTTCTTGGCCATCGGTGGACCTCGGGACTGCGCGGTGGGGTGAGCGGCACGCGCTCCACGGCATCGACACCCCCGGACGTCGACCCTCGCAAAGGTATCGGGCGAACAAGGTTAACGCGTCGTTAAGGCGGCAAAAGCTGCCGGGTCGGACTTGCCGCGCGGACGGACGCGGCAATCGCTGCCTTCCCCTCTCGGTTCGATCAAATCACTGAACAAAAGAAGGAAATCGCGATCATCAGAACTGGCACGGCCCATGCGGATGGTGGTCCATCGTCGCTCGTCGGGGCTGAGAGTGTCATGCAGAACGCATTGTTCGTGGGGGTTTCGAGCCAGGTCGCGCTTCAGCGCGAGCTGGACGTCATCGCCAACAACATGGCCAACATCTCCACCAACGGCTTCAAGGGGCGCAACAGCCGCTTCCAGGAATACCTGATGCCGGTGGCGAGCGCGGATTCGTTTCAGAAGCCGGACCGCCGCGTCTCCTACGTGATCGACCAGGGCACTGCCCTGGACCTTGCCCAGGGGCCGATCGAGCAGACCGGCAATCCCCTTCACGTCGCGGTGCGCGGCGAGGCCTTCCTGGTGGTGCGCACCCCGAACGGCGACCGCTACACCCGCAACGGCGCCTTCGAGACCGATGCGCAGGGCACCCTGGTGACCAGCGACGGTTACCCGGTGCAGGGCGAAGCGGGTCCGATCCAGATCGGCCAGCAGGAGACCGGCGTATCGATCGGCCCGGACGGTACGGTCTCGACCAACCTCGGCATCCGCGGTCGCGTCCGCCTCGTCACCTTCGCCAATCCCCAGGCCCTGACCAACGAGGGGGCGAATCTCTACGCCTCCGCCGCGCAGCCCCAGGCGGCCGGCCTCGCCGGCCGGGTGGAGGCCGGCGCCCTGGAGCGCTCCAACGTGAAGCCCGTGATCGAGATGACGCGGCTCATGGACGTGAACCGCACCTACACCATGGTCTCGGGCGTGATCTCGCGCCTCGACGATCTGCGCGGCACGGCGATCCGCCGTCTCGCCGACGTCGCGTAAGGATCTCGGCAGATGCGCGCCCTCTACGCAGCCGCCACCGGCATGGCGGCCCAGGAACTCAACGTCCAGGTCATCTCGAACAACATCGCGAACCTGCGCACCACCGGCTACAAGCGCCAGCAGCCGCATTTCCAGGATCTGCTCTATCAAAACCTGCGCCGGGCGGGCTCCTCGACCTCCGACCAGAACACCCAGCTGCCCGCGGGCCTCGCCATCGGCTCGGGTGTGAAGACAACGTCGACCGCCCGGGTGATGTCGCAGGGGACGCTGACGAGCACCGAGAAGGAATACGACGTCGCCATCCGTGGCGAGGGCCTGTTCCGGGTGACGCTGCCGGACGGGCGCACGGCCTACACCCGCGACGGCTCGTTCGACCTCTCCGCTCAGGGGCAGCTCGTCACCCGCGACGGCTACCTCGTCGATCCCGGCGTGACGGTACCGAACAACGCGACGTCGGTGACGATCAGCGCCCAGGGAGCGGTCCAAGCGACCGTCCCGGGACAGACCGCGCCGCAGGCCCTGGGCCAGTTCCAGCTCGCCCGCTTCGTCAACAAGGTCGGCCTCGAATCGATCGGCGACAACCTGTTCATCGAGACCGCCGGGTCCGGCCCGGCGATCAACGGCCTGCCGGGTTCGGAAGGGTTCGGCAACCTGCAGCAGAGCTATCTCGAGGAGGCGAACGTCAACGCCGTCACCGAGATCTCGTCGCTGATTGCGGCGCAGCGTGCCTACGAGATGAACTCGAAGGTGGTGACCGCCGCCGACCAGATGCTCTCGACCACCTCCCAGATGTTCCGCAGCTGATCGAGGTCCTGACCATGCATGCCCTCAGACAGATCGCCCCGCGCCGTGCGACCCGGGTCTCGACCCTGAGCGTCGCCATCGTCGGGCGCACCCTCCTGGCCGTCCTGGCCTTCTCCGTCCTCACCTTTCAGGTCCTGGCCCAGGAGGCCCGCGTCCCCGCCCAGGAGGCCCGCCCCGCCGGCGCGACCCTGCGCCTGCGCGGCGACGTCACCGCCCGCGGCGACGTGCTCACTCTCGGCGACCTCATCGAGGGAGCCGCGCCGGAGACGGCGCAGCGTCCGCTGTTCCGCGCGCCGGCTCTCGGCGCCACCGGCACGATCCAGGCGCGCCGCATCGCCGACGCGGTGGCCGGTCTCGGGCTCGGCCCGGTGGAGACCGGCGGCCGGGTTCAGGTCTCGGTCCAGCGCGCCGCCCGCCGGGTGACCCAGCCGGAGATCGAGGCCGCCCTGAAGCGTGCCCTGGAATCCGGCTACGGCGTCGACCCGCGCAATCTCGCCATCCGCCTCGACGGTGAGGCCCCGACCCTTCTGGCGCCCCTGGACCTGAACGGACAGGCGGTCGCCCTCGACCTCAGCTACGATCCGCGCTCGCGCCGGATCGCCGGCCTGATCACCCTGGGTGAGCGCCAGGCCTCCCTCCGGGTGTCGGGTCAGGTCATGGAGATCCGGGAGGTTGCCGTCCTGGGACGCAGCCTCAATCGCGGCGAGACGATCAACGCGGCCGATCTCACCCTCGAGCGCCGTCCTCGCGAGGCAACGCCGTCGGACGCGCAGGGATCTCTCGGGGATCTCGCCGGACAGGTGGCGCAGCGCAGCCTCAGCGCCGGTGCGATCCTGCGCTCGGGCGACCTTGCGCCGCCCGACCTCGTTGCCCGGGGCGAGGCCGTGACCATCCTGTTCGACTCTCCCGGGCTCAATCTCTCCCTCCGGGGACTGGCCAACGAGGCCGGCCGCCTCGGTGCCATCATCACGGTCACCAACCCGGTCTCGAAGAAGATCCTGTCCGCCACCGTGACCGGACCCGGCCGCGTCTCCGTCGGTCCCGCGCCCCTGGTGCGCCAAGCCAGCGCCGCCCTCGACGGTTCCGCGCTTCAGCGCTGAGCCCCTCCGTCCGCGCCCCCTCTCGGTTTGCCAAAGGTTCGGTCCCGATGACCTACCGCGTCTCCCCCGCCCTCGCCGTCGCACTGCTCTGCACGACCCTCGGCGCCTGCAACACCGCGGACCGTCTGTCCCAGATCGGTGCGACGCCGGCCCTCTCGGCCATCGAGGACCCGACCGCCCAGGCCGGCTACAGGCCGGTGCGCCTGCCGATGCCGGAGGTCCAGCCCGTCTCCTACGCTCCGAACTCCCTGTGGCGGACGGGCTCGCGCGCCTTCTTCAAGGACCAGCGGGCCGCCCGGATCGGCGATCTCGTCACCGTGAAGGTCAACGTCACCGACAAGGCGAACCTGAACAACGAGACCAAGCGGTCGCGCTCGAACGCCGAAGGTTTCGGCCTGCCCAACGCCTTCGGTCTCGAGACCAGCAAGGGGGTGGCGGCGGCCGGGATCAGCCCCGACAAGCTCATCAACGCCACTTCGACGACCTCGAGCGACGGTGCCGGTTCGGTTCAGCGCAACGAGACCGTGACCACCAGCGTCGCGGCCATTGTCACGCAGGTCCTGCCCAACGGAAACCTCGTGGTGGAGGGCAAGCAGGAGATCCGCATCAACTTCGAGGTCCGTGAACTCATCGTCGCGGGCGTGGTCCGGCCCGAAGACATCGAATCGGACAACACCATCGATTCGAGCAAGATCGCCCAGGCCCGGATCGCCTATGGCGGACGCGGCCAAATCACCGATGTGCAGCAGCCGCGCTACGGCCAGCAACTGGTCGACGTGCTGCTGCCCTTCTGAGGCGCGTCGGGGCCATTCGTCCCTCTGGGCGCGCAGGTCGTTGAATCGCGATCCACCCGGGACCGGGCCTCTCAGTCGTCCCGGTAGACGCGCTCGCGGCGCTCGTGGCGTTCCTGCGCTTCGAGCGACAACGTCGCAATGGGGCGGGCATCCAGGCGCTTCAGCGAGATCGGCTCGCCGGTCTCCTCGCAATAGCCGTAGGAGCCGTCCTCGAGCCGCGCCAGGGCGGCGTCGATCTTGCCGGTGAGCTTGCGCTGCCGATCCCGCGCCCGCAGCTCGATGGCCCGGTCCGTCTCGGAGGAGGCACGATCCGCCAAGTCGGGATGATTTTCGTTCTCGGTCTGGAGTGCGACCAGCGTATCCTGGGCCTCACGCAGAATATCGGACTTCCAGCCGAGGAGTTTGCGACGGAAATATTCCCGTTGCCGATCATTCATGAACGGCTCGCTCTCACTCGGTACGTACCCGTCCTCAATCGTGACCTTCGCCATTCGCGCCTCTTGCAGCCGGTCCGCGGCGATCATTTTGCGTGGCTATAATGCAGGGTGCAGGCCACGACAACGCATCGTGATCCCACGCACCGCAATCCTCTCGGATGTTTTGCGCGCTGCGGCAAACACGCAACGGCTGCAACGGCGCCACCAGGGGATGTGCGCTGCAACAGAGGTCTGGCTTTGTCACCCAGAAGCTGTCCTGCGTTAAAATGCAGGTCGGTGTCGCGAAGGGTCAGGAAAGGATCTCCGACCAGGAGCAGGTTGGAGTGGTCAGAGGGAGGACACGCAAAATCCTGTCCTGCCGGGGTCGCACGGCGTCCGCGCAAAGGCTTTGCAGACTCCTATTGTTCTGAAGCGCAAGACGATATCTTCAAGAAATCGATAACTTTCCGTCTGATGACGCTATTTTTAGCCTCAGAGATTGCGAATAAGGAGGGAGATTAAAGGACAATTTGAGGGGAACTGGTTTCGATGCATGCGGTTCTCCCGGTGCGATGCTGGCGGGACGCTTCAGGGTTTTCGGCCCTGACTCCGCTGGTGATCGCGCCTCTTTCCACCATCGGAAGTTCGGAGATCGCCCCATGGCAGCCAAGGCCAAGACCCTGCACGACGCGTTCTACGAGACTCTCAAGGACGTCTACTACGCCGAGAAGCAATCCGTGCGAGCCCTGAAGAAGTCGGCGAAGGCGGCTGAGCACGCGGAGCTTCGCAGCGCGTTCGAGACCCACGCGGAGGAAAGTGCCGAGCAGGTGGAGCGCCTCCAGCAGGTTTTCGAGATCATCGGCAAGCCGGCCCGCGCCAAGACCTGCGAGGCGATGCAGGGCATCACCTCCGAGATGGAGGAGGATCTCGAGGATTTCGGCGATAGTCCGGCGGCCGATGCGGTGCTGGCCGCGTGTGCCCAGGCCGTCGAGCATTACGAGATCGCCCGCTACGGCACCCTGAAGACCTGGGCGCGGCAGCTCGGCTACGAGGACGCTGCCAAGCTTCTCGAACAGACCCTTGAGGAGGAGAAGAAGACCGACGCCCTGCTGAGCCAGATCGCCGAGCAGATCAATACCGAGGGCAGCGAGGGCGCCGCCGAATCGGACCAGGCGCCGCGGACCAAGAAGACGAAGGCCTGACATCGGCCCCCGCCCCCGCGCCTCAAGCGGCGCGGGCGGCGGACAGCTTGGCGAGTTCCACCGCGGCCCGCAGCTCGATCTCGGCGATCAATCCGTCGAGACGGGGGTCGCCGCTGGTGCCGCTGCGCTCCGATAGCCGAGCCGCGATAGCCTGCAAGTCGTGCGTTGAGACGCGGCCCATGATCAGGGAGGCCTTCAGCCGGTCAAGCCCATCGAGCAGGTCGTTGCCGCGCTGGGCCGACCGGCGCCGGCGCTCCTCGGGTGTGTCGGTGTTGCTCTGCAGGGTGAGGATTGCGTCGAGGCCGGCGAGCGATGTCGCCGCGGTGGTGCCCGGCCCACCGGTGCTCGTCGCGGGCCCGGCGACAGAGAAGGCGGGCGCGCTCTCGCCCCGGCGCGGTGCCGCGCTCGGTCCGGTGCTGGCAGTGACGAAACGGGTATCGACGCGCATGAGGTGAAACCGATCGGGGCGGTGGTCCGCCCAGCGTCGACAGAATCCGGCAGCCTTGGTTAACCGGTCGTTAATGACCCGGCAGAACGTGCCGGGTCGGCATGAAGCGTCCGGGAAATCCCATCGAAAGCTGCGGATATCTTCGAAGAAATCGTTCAAAAACAAGGCATTAGTGAAAACGTTCGGTTGGCATGGTCCTGGCAGACTGGACAGGACCTTCCCGTCGCAAAGTGCGCCATGACCGACACTCCGAACGGCCCCACCCGAATCCGGCACCTCGCCCTCTGCATCCTGGCAGGGTGGGCAATGCTGGTCGGCCAAGCGGTCCCCGCCCTCGCCCTGTCGCGGGTCAAGGACCTCGCCAGCGTGGAGGGCGTGCGCCAGAACCAGCTCGTCGGCTACGGCATCGTGGTCGGGCTCAACGGCACCGGTGACACGCTGAACAACATCCCGTTCACGAAGCAGTCCCTCCAGGCGATGCTGGAACGTCTCGGCGTCAACACCCGTGGGGCTACCATGCGCACGCAGAATCTCGCGGCCGTGATGGTCACCGCGAGCCTGCCGCCCTTCGCCACCCAGGGGAATCGCATCGACATCACCGTCTCCTCCCTGGGCGACGCCAAGTCCCTCCAGGGCGGTACGCTTCTGGTCACGCCGCTGCTGGGTGCCGACGGCGAGGTCTACGCCCTGGCGCAGGGGTCGGTGGCCATTGCGGGCTTCTCGGCCGAGGGCGACGCCGCCAAGATCACCCGCGGCGTTCCCACGAACGGGCGCGTGCCGAACGGCGCGATGATCGAGCGCGAGATGGCGTTCAAGATGAACGACATGCGCTCGCTGCGCCTGTCCCTGCGCAATCCCGACTTCACCACCTCGAAGCGCATCGCCGCCGCGATCAACGACTTCATGGGTGCCGATACCGCCGAGCCGACCGACCCGGCCACGGTGACCCTGCAGATCCCCGCCCGCTACACCGGCAACATGATCCGGCTCGTCACCGAGATCGAGCAACTGAAGGTCGAGCCCGACCAGACCGCGCGGGTCGTCGTCGACGAGCGTTCGGGCATCATCGTGATGGGCCGCGACGTACGGGTCTCCACGGTGGCGATCGCGCAGGGCAACCTGACCGTGACCATCACCGAGCAGCCACAGGTGAGCCAGCCGGCCCCCCTCTCCAATGGCACCACCACGGTCGTTCCGCGCACCGGCGTCAAGGTCGATACCGGAGACGGCAACAAGCTCGCCCTGGTCAAGGAGGGCGTGACGCTGCGCGAACTCGTCGACGGCCTCAACGCCCTCGGCATCGGCCCTCGCGACCTCATCTCGATCCTGCAGGCGATCAAGGCCGCGGGCGCCCTCCAGGCCGATATCGAGGTGATGTGATGCCTCTCACCGCCCTCTCCCACATTCAGCCGGAGACCTGATCCCATGCTGTTCGCGCCCCTCGCCGCCAGCGCCGCCCTCGGGGTCGGCAAGGCCATCGTCGGCGACATCGCCAAGACCGTGCAGAGCGCGGTCGGTTCGAGCGCCGGCAGCGCCGCGAAGACGGCGGCCGAAGCCAAGGCCAAGAAGGCTTCGACCGACTTCGAATCGATGTTCCTGGAGCAGTCCCTCGACCGCCTGTCGCAATCCGAGGGCACCGACGGCCCCCTTGGCGAGAACGGTACCGGCGGCGGGGTCTACCGGTCGATGCTGACCAAGGAATATGCCGGCCAGATCGTGAAGAGCGGCGGCGTCGGCATCGCCGACCAGGTGTTCCGTGAGATGATGAAGATGCAGGAGGGTGCCGGTGCAAAGGTCAGCTGACGTCCCGGCACCCCGCGTGTCCGACCGGGCCGGGGCGACGGCCCTGGTCGCGGGGGTGATCGCGAGCCTCGAAGCGCTCGAAAGCGTGCTCGCCCGCGAGAGCGACCACATCCGGGTCGGCCGCCTGCGGGAAGGCCTCGCCGAAAACGAGCACAAGTCGGCCTTGGCTGCGTCCTATTTCCAGGGGCTCGAGGCCACGAAGGCCAACGCCATTGCCCTCGCGCGCTTCGCGCCGGAGGGGATCGCCACCCTCAAGGCCGCCCATGCGCGCTTTACCCAGGCCCTCGAAACCAATCAGGCCGTGCTGGCGACAGCCCGATCCGTGTCGGAAAGCCTCGTGAAGACCCTGGCGGACGAGATCGGGCGCAGCCGTACGCCGACGGTCTATGGCCGCCCGTCCCAGGGCCCCTCCCCCTACGGCCGCAGCGGGGTCGCCCGAAGCCAGCCGCTGGTTCTTTCGCGCAGCCTCTGAACACCGGGGCCGCGAAAGCTTATCGCGAGACGGGAAGCCTCGCCGCGCGGCGCGTCAGGGACGTCCGTGACCCATGCGGACGAAGGCACGCACCGGCCCGAACTCGGATTCGCTGCGCGTGTCGATCGAGAGCTGCCCCGCCGTGACCGGCGCGGCGCCGTTGCTGCCGACATCGATGCCCCCCACGGCACGGCCGCTGAGGCGGATGCAGGTTGGTGAGCCGGGCACGCGCACGAAGCCGGCACCCTGCTTCGGGCAGGGCAGAAGTTTCTCCCCCTGAACCTGCGGCCGCAGGCGCTCCGCCGCGCCGGCTTCCGCCCGGAGGCCGGGCAAAATCAGCACCGCCATGGCCAGCACGGTCTGCATCCTGGGGGTCATGACCGGGCTCCCACATTCGCTCCGGCCCCGGCGTTAAGCCATCCCGGTCGCCGGACCAACTCGCCGATCCCCACCTCAGCTCAGATAGTTCACCAAGTTCAGCTTCGAGAGCATCGAGGTGACCTGGTAGCTCGCCTGGAGCTGCGTCTGCAGCTGCAGCAGCTGTGCGGTCACGTCCTCTGCCGAGATGTTCTCAACGCCGTCGAGCGAGCCCTGCAGGGCATTGCGGTTGGTCCGGTTTTCCGTCTTGGTGTCGGAGAGGGTACTGGCGGCCAGGCCGAGATCGCTGGCGATGCCCGGAACACCCCCCGTGGTGTTGTTCGAGACGAGCAGGGTGTTGGCGTGGTCGGCGAGCGCGCTGAAGCGCCGGGCCTCCGGCGTCCCGCTGACGGCCGTCGTTCCCGCATCGGCCGCGATCATGGCGAGACCGGCGAGCACCTTCCGGATCGGAGCCTCGTTCGCCTGCACGCCGATGTTCAAGACCCGGTTCGCCCCGATCTGTGCCGTGGCTGTGGCCCGCGGATCCGACGCGGTGTCGTCGCCCGTGTACCAGATCACGGTCTTGGTGCTAGCAGCCTCGGCATAGCCCGTCGCTTCGTCATTGTCGAACGTGATACGTCGCGGCGCGAGGCCCGCAGATTGCGACCCTGCGAAGAAGTCTTGCGATGCCAGCGAGGCCGAGCTCGCCGCGAGGCTGGTGGAGGCCGCGCTGGTCAGGGCATTGTTGATGGCACCGGAAAGGTTTGCCGCGATGTCCCCAGTCAGCGAGAACTCGGTGGTGGATGTCGAGTCAACGCTGGCCCGAGCCGTCAGGGTCAGTGTCTGGATCGTGCCGTCGCGCATGCCAACGCTGACCGTGACGGTATCGCCCGCGACCGGTGTTCCCTTGATGCCAAAGCTCAGCGCGGTCGGTTTACCGTTGGCGTAGGCAGAGGTGATTCCAAGGCTTGCCGGTCCTTGAATGCCGGCAACCGTGGCGGTCCCGAAATTCTTCTCCAAATCGGCACCGAAGCGCTTGTTCAGTTCCGCCTCGGCAACGTCCGGTCGGAGGGCTGTCGGATCGTCATCGGCGGCCGTCGCTTTGATCGTGTAATCCACGAAGGTCTGGGTGCCGTCGGCTTGATTGAGGGTGACGCGGATCCGGTCGCCCTCTTTCGGGGGCTGGGAAAGCTTGAAGCTGACATCGGCCGGTGTTCCAAGCGTCATACCGTTGGGATCTATCGCATCGCGGTTGGAGCTCGTCGCACTCAGGAGCCGAAATCCGAAATTAGCGCGCATCTCCATCGCGCTGGCGCCGACGTCATCCTCGCTGATCGTTACGGTCTTCCCGGTCGAAGTGGCGCTGACCCGTCCTGTGCCCGCTCCGAGATCAGCCTTCTTCTGCTCCGCGATCAAGGTCTTGAGGCCAGCAAGGTCCTTCGAGACGTCGCCGTTCAGGATCGTGTCGGTGGAGGCGACCGGTGGCGAATCGGTGGCGCGGCCACCGAAGATGTACTGTCCCGCGAGATCGACGTTCAGGGCATCCACCGCCGCGTCGAGACTGTTGCGCGCGACCTGCGGTGTGTTGGCGATCGTCGAGCTGTTGCTGGCGGTGAGCGAACGCCGCATCCCGTCGCCGAGGGTGTTGATCTGCGTCACGCTCGCGTTGGCGAGGGTGACGCGGGTCGTCGCGTTCGTGATCACCGCATCGTAGCCATCAAGGGCGCTGAGGGCCGCGTGCGCGCTCAGGCTGGTCGTCCGCCCCGTGCCGAGGCTGCCATAGGTCGTGCCGACCTTGCCGCTGGAGAGTTGGTTCGTCAGCGTATCGAGGCGGCTCTTCAGGCCGACAAGATTGGCCGTGTTGCGGTCGCCCAGATAGGTGCTGGCATTGAACGGAGCGATGCTCATCGGGGCCTCGGAAGCAGTCGGGATTTCGGTGGGGCTTGGCGCATGGGAGCCCGGCCTCAGATCCGCAGGAGGGTGTCGAGGAGATCGCGGGCGGCGGTGAGCACCCGCGCGTTGGCGCTGTAGGCGGTCTGGAGCTGCACGAGCTTCGACATCTCCTCGTCGATGCTCACGCCGGAGACGGAGGCGACGCGGGACTGGGCGGTCGCCAGCGCAATGCTCTGCCCTTCGTCGAGATTCTGCGCGGAGGCGGCCCCCGCCCCCTGAGCGTCGATGATCCGCTGGGCGAAATCCTGGACGCTCGCAGTGTAGGGCGCGGCGACGCCGCCGATTCCACTGGCCGCTGCGAAGGTCCGGCTCGCCCCGGTCAGGGCCTGGTACAGGTACTGCGGCCGCGACGCATCCGACGCCAGGGTCTTGGGCGAGAGGGTTACGAGGTTGGCGGTGTTGCTGACCACAGCCTGATTCACGCTGATCCGCTGCGCGAAACCCGTGAGCTGCGAGCCACCGTCGAAGGAGCCGGTGTAGAGCGTGCCCTTCTTGTTTCCATCGACGAAGAGCGGGATCTGCGCGGCGCCGCTCTGGAAGTCGTCCGGGTCCTTCAGCTGCGTGACGCTGGCGCTGACGCCGAGGAGCGTCGGCGCCCCACTCGACGGATCCGAGCGGATGCGCAGGCCGCCGGTGCCGGCGCTCGGCTGGCTGGTGACGGTGAAGCTCGCCCCGAGGGCTGTCTGGATGGCATCGCGCAGCCCGGTATCGGTGCCCGTCAGCTTGATCGGAATGATCGATGCCGTCGGGTCGTTGATATCCGCGCGCTCGATTTTCGGCTCGGAAGCCGAGGTGTAGGGGAGGAGGACGAGGTTGC
The DNA here is from genome assembly GCF_001423085.1 of Methylobacterium sp. Leaf125. Classification (GTDB taxonomy): domain Bacteria; phylum Pseudomonadota; class Alphaproteobacteria; order Rhizobiales; family Beijerinckiaceae; genus Methylobacterium. Next base: position 73,728 of record NZ_LMNU01000009.1, read on the forward strand.
GCTGCGTGCCAGCGGCATCGCGCACGCTCACCGTCACGGCATTACCGGCCTTCAGTCCGGCGAGGTCGATATCCAAGGCCCCCGTCGTCCCGTCGGTGGGCGGGGTGCCCACCGCGCTGCGATCCGACAGGGAGCGCGAGAGCCCAGCCGCCAGTTCATCGAGCTGGCGCTGCGCCTGCGGCAGGATCGAGTCGCGCAGCTCGATCCCGGCGGCGAGCGAGCCGGACCGGATCGCCTGGGTGGCGATCAGGTCGATCTTGGATCCGCCGGGGGTCGTCGCGGTGATCGTTCCGACCCCCCGGGTCGCCGGGTTATCGGTGTAGTCCGAGTCGGGCGAGAGCGTGCCGCGGCCGTCGAAGCTCAGGATCGCCGCGGCACCGCGATCGACGAGGGTCATGCCCGACGTGGTGATGACCGAGACGGTGCCGTCCCGCTGGTCGACGGTCTGGATGTCCATGTAGGCGGATAGGCCGGTCACGGCCTGGTCGCGCTGGTCGAGCAGGCTGGCGCGGGCCCCCTCGTCGGTCGCGCCGGTGATCTGCGAGTTGAGTTTGGCGATCGAGGCGAGGTACGCGCTCGCCCTCGCCGTATCGCTGCCGAGTTGGCTCTCGGTCGCCGAGCGGAGGTCCTGGACGCCTTGCGCGATGGTGCCGATGCTGGAGGCGAGATTCGAGGCCTTCGTCACCACCGTGGCACGGGCCGGTGCCGAGGTCGGGTCGCTGGCGAGGGCCTGCAGCGACTGGGCGAAGTCGTTCATCACCCCATCGAGGGCCGTGGACGTGCCCGGGGTCCCGTAGAGCTGATCGAGCTGCGTCCGGACTGCCGAGAGGGAGCCGGTATAGGCGGCGCCCGACGTCTCCATGCGCAGTTGCCGGAGGGAGGCCGCGTCGAGGGCGCGCCCGATCGTGCCGACCGCCACCCCCGAATTGCCGACGCCCGTCGAGACGGTGTCGAGCGTGCGCTTCGTGTACCCGACCGTGCCGACATTCGCGATGTTCTGCGAGACGACCCCGATCGCGGCCTGGGTCGCCTTCAGCCCGGCGGAGGCGGTGTTGATGGCGTTGAAGCTCACGAAGCCCCTCCCCTCGGTGTCGGATCGCGTTCGGTGTCAGGCGTCCTCAGCGGATGATGTTGATCAACGCGGACATCATGTCCTGGGCGGTCGAGATGACCTTCGTATTGGCGGAATATGCCTGTTGGGTTACGATCATCTTAGAAAACTCGCCTGCAATGTCGGTATTCGACTGCTCCACATTGCTGCCGACGACGGTGGTTCCGTTCAGTCCGACGAGGGCCGTGCCGGACTCGAGGGTTTGCTGATAGGTGCCGTTCGAATTCGCCTTCAGGCCGTCCGAGTTGGTGAACTGCACCACCTTGATGTTCGCCAGGGCGATGGTGTTGCCATTGCTGTAGGTGCCGGAAACCTTGCCGTCGGTGGTGATGCTGAGGCCGGTGAGTGTCCCCGAGGTGTAGCCGTCCTGAGTCTGGGTGTTTGTCATCACGGTGCCGCCGGCAGAGGTGTAGGCCGTCAGTCCGCCGCTGCCGTAATTGAGCTGAATGTTGCCCAGATTCACGTCGCCGACCGTGAGAGCGGGAATGGTCACCGCGTTGGAGCCTGGCGAAATCAGCTGACCGCTGCTGTTGAACTGGAAATCCGTACCGGCATTGACCCAGGACGTTCCGGAATCCGACACGGTGCTCTTGTCGGCATAGTACAGATTCCAGACATCGTTGGTCGCCGGGGTCGCCCCGTTGGCCGCTGCGCCGTTCTGAACTTTCGCCCACCGCATCTGGATGCCGACTGGTCCACCGCTCGGCGTGTAGGCGGTGAGTGCCGGCCCAGCGATGCTGGTTGCAACGAATTTCTGTATGTCTGCCGGATTGGAAATTTTGACCTGCGCGCCCGTCGAACTCGCTCTCCACGCGGAATCGCCGATGAGTTCCGAGTTCGGCTTGTTGGCGTCCGCCGCGGATGTCGCTGGCGTCTTGGGCAAATTGGCCGAGTAGGTGATCGTTGTGGTGGCGTGCGCCGGTATGATCGAATTCGAGACCTTGATCGGTCCTTCTCCGGTCGCTTGCCCGGTCAGCGGGTCGAGGCTGCTGCCCTTGAGATAGGCGCCCCCGCCGTTGACGAGGTACCCGTCCTTGTCCAGAGCGAAGTCGCCGCGTCGCGTATAGGAATCGCCGGTCGCGAAGTTCGACTGGCCGTTGGCGTCGCCGGACTTGGTGGCCACGGCGAAGAAGCCCTCCCCGTTCAACGCCATGTTCGTGCCGATGTCGGTGGCGTTCAGGTTGCCCTGCACCGTCGTGGTCTGGCGGGAATTCGCCGCGACCGATCCGGCGACCTGCCGGCTCGGCGTCTGCTGCTCGGCGATCAGGTCGACGAAGCTCGTATCGACCCGCTTGAATCCGGTCGTCTGCGAATTGGCGATGTTGCCCGAGATGTTGTCGAGCGAGAACGCCTGCGCCTTGAGGCCGGAGACGGCCGTCTGCATCGCGGTGAAGACATCCATGGCCGAAAACCTTGCGTCACGGTGGCAGTGCCGGCGCGTTCCCGCACGGCTTCAGGCTCATCGAGCAATCGGCATGCCATGGGCAAGTGGTTGATTCTTCGACGCTATCTGGGATCGGCACCCGGCAGAAATCGTACTCTGCCCCGTCCGATCGGCAGCTTTTGCCGGGTCAACAGTCGCAGGCGCGGTCGTTTACGCGCCGTTATCGTCGTCTCGTCTAAGGTCGCCGGAACAAGGTGGTGGATCGAAATCATGAGAGCCAAACGGTCGACCCTCGTCCATCTGATCTACTTCTCGCGACTCAACCTCGCGGCGGATGCGGCGACGCGCACCCGGCAGATCGGCGAGATCACGCGGCAGGCGCAGAAGAAGAACGAATTTTCGGTGATCACCAGCTTCCTGCTGATCGAGCAGAACTTCGCTGCTCAGGTGATCGAGGGCGAGCGGACCTCGGTCAGCGAGACCTTTGCCCGGATCAGCAACGATTCGCGGCATCGTGACGTCCAGATCGTGGAATGGCGCGAGATCCTGAAGCGCGAGTTCGTGAATTCCTTCACCACGGGGATCCGGGGGCCAGTCAACGACGCGATCTTCCAGAAGGCCAACCTGCTCCCGATGTTCCAGCGCGGAACGCCGAAGGGCATCGCGATCCATGCCCTCGCGGCGACTCTCCAGGCGGAGTCGATGACGAAGCAGGGCATCGACCACCTTTTCGTTTGATGCTGCGGTTGCGTGGCGCGCCATCGTCGCCCCGTCCTCAAACCCGTGAAATGTCATGAGCGATACGCCCTCGATCCTCATCGTCGATGACCAGGAGAAGTTGCTCAAGCTGGTCATCCTGCTGATGAACCGGCTCGGCTTTCCCGATGTCGAGGGTGTGACCGACGCGGTCACGGCCCTCGAACGCATGCGGGAGCGGCGCTACGCGCTCGTCATCTCCGATCTCGACATGGAGCCGATGGACGGCCTCTCGTTCCTGCGGGAGATCCGGGCGGACGACGCCCTGATGAACACGCCGTTCTTGCTGACCGAGGCTTCGTTCGACTTCGAGGACATCAACCTCGCCCACCAGGCCGGCGCCGACGCCTTCATCCTCAAGCCCTTCGACATGTCGGTGCTGAAGGCCAAGCTGAAGCAGGTCATCAACCGCAAGCCACGCCGACGCGAGGCGCCGCTGGCCACCGAATCGGCCCTGAGTATCGACTTCCCGATGTTGGGAAAGTTCTGACGCCGACCCCGCGTCGGTTTGCGCCTGGTCGGATGGCACGATCGGTGCGGACCTCCTCGCTCCCGATCGTCGACGGATGGGCCGACAGTGTCGGGGCGTCACACGAGCGGTTGACCGCTGCCTGATCGCAAGGCCGGGCAATGACGACGGGTCCGGGGGCCGTTCATCCGGCTTACCCGACGCATCAGGCGGGGATGACCCGCCTGTAGAGGTGCCAGGTCGCGTGGCCGAGAATCGGCATCACCACCGCGAGGCCAACGAAGAGCGGCAACGATCCGAGGATGAGCAGGCCGGCGACGGTGAAGCCCCAGGCTGTGAGGGTCCGCGGATTGCGCCGAAAGGCGGCGAGCGAGGTTTCGATCGCGGTCAGCATATCGACGTCCCGGTCCACGAGCATCGGCACCGAGACCACGCTGAGCGCGAGGACCAAGAGGGAGAAAGCAAAGCCCACGAGATTGCCGATGACGATCAGGGCCCAGCCCCGTGGCGTCGTCAGTACGTCTTCTGCGAAGGCGAAGATGGACTCCGGCACGCTCGTTCCGTAGAGCGCCCAATAGATCCCCTGCGCCGCCACCAGCCAGCAGGCGAAAACCGCCAGCAGCAGCAGTCCGAGCCCGGCAAGGGCGCTCGCTGCCGGTCGCGTCAGGTTGGCGAAGGCGTAGGCCCAATCGGTGGAAAGCCCTTGCTCGCGGCGACGGCTCAGTTCGTAGAGACCGATCGCCGCGAAGGGGCCGATCAGTGCGAATCCCGCCGCCAGGGGAAAGACCAGTGGGAGGATCTCGGTGCCGAAGGCGGCGGTGGCCAGGACGATGCCGACAATGGGGTAGATGAGCCCGATGAACAGGGCGTGGGTCGGCATCGCCAGGAAATCATCGACGCCGCGCCGCAGCGCCATCGTGAGGTCATGCCCGTCGATGGCGTTCACCACCGGACGGTCCATGCTGTGGCCGAAATCGTGAACCGGAAGGGTCGTCATGGCTCAAGCCCTCGCGCAGGGGGGATGCTCACGACTGCGTCGCCCGAGCCCGTCTTGGCAAGACGAAAGTCCTTGCGAACACAATCCTGCCGCGCATGCCCGTGCGTCGTTGCGCCGAGAGCGAATGCCTTCGACGCTAATCCCTTTTGCCGATCTTGTCTTCAGCCGCGTGGATATGCAGGCGAAGATTTTGGGATACTGTCTGCTGCGGCGCGATAGCTTGGCGCTGGATGGCCTGCGTTACACCGCGCGCTTCTGATAGTCCTTGATATCGCTGAAGCGCACGTCCGGAGCGCGCTCCTCTTCATAGCGCAAGGAAAAGGCCGTGGTGGCCATGAAGACCGGCGCCCCGTCGAGGTCGCTCGCCATGGCGGAGCCGTGGCTGCCGATGAATTTGTCGAGCTCGGGCTCCTTCTCGGCGGTGATCCAACGGCAGATCGAGAACCGGGTCGGCTCGTAGTCGATCGGCAGGCCGTACTCCGCCTGGAGACGTTCCTTCAGCACGTCGAGCTGCAGGGCGCCCACGACGCCGACGATGGCCTGGGAGCCGTCATGCGGGCGGAAAACCTGCACCACGCCCTCCTCGCCCATCTGCTGCAGGGCCTCCTTCAGCTTCTTGGCCTTCATGGCGTCGGTGAGCTTGATCCGGCGCAGGATCTCGGGCGCGAAGCTCGGCACGCCGCGGAACACGATCTCCTCGCCCTCGGTCAGGGTGTCGCCGATGCGCAGGGTGCCGTGGTTCGGAATGCCGACCACGTCACCCGCGAAGGCTTCGTCCGCGATCGCCCGGTCCTGAGCGAAGAAGAACTGCGGCGCGGAGAGCGACATCGGTTTGCCGGTGCGGACCAGCTTGGCCTTCATGCCCCGATTCAGGCGCCCCGAGCAGACCCGCATGAAGGCGATGCGGTCGCGGTGGTTCGGATCCATGTTCGCCTGAATCTTGAAGACGAAGCCGGTCATCTTCGGCTCGGTGGGTTCCACGAGGCGCTTGTCGGCATCCTGGCCGCGCGGTGGCGGCGCGAAGCGGGCAAGCCCGTCGATCAGGTCGCGCACGCCGAAATTGCGCAGGGCCGAACCGAAGAACACCGGCGTCAGGTGACCCTCGCGGAACGCCGCGAGGTCGAAGCGCTTCAGCCCGGTCTCGGCGAGCTCCGCCTCCTCGCGCCAGGTCGCGGCCTCGCCGTCCTCGGTCAGCAACTGGTCGAAGAGCGGATCCGCGACGCCCGACACCGCCACGGTGCCGGCATCGTCGGCCGCGTCGAGGCGGCGCACCCGGCCGTTCCCGAGGTCGTAGGTGCCGGCAAAGCTCCGGCCGCGGCCGATCGGCCAGGTCACCGGTGCCACGTCGAGGGCCAGTACCTTCTCGATCTCGTCGAGGAGCTCGAAGGGATCGCGCGCCTCGCGGTCGAGCTTGTTGATGAAGGTGACGATGGGGATGTCGCGCAGGCGGCAGACCTCGAACAGCTTGCGGGTGCGCGCCTCGATGCCCTTGGCGGCATCGATCACCATCACGGCCGAATCGACCGCCGTCAGGGTGCGGTAGGTGTCCTCGGAGAAGTCCTCGTGCCCCGGGGTGTCGAGGAGGTTGAAGACGCAGTCGCCGTACTCGAAGGTCATCACCGAGGTGACGACGGAGATGCCGCGCTCCTTCTCGATGCCCATCCAGTCCGAGCGGGTCGAGACCCGGTTGCGCTTGGCCTTGACCTCGCCGGCGAGCTGGATCGCGCCGCCGAACAGCAGCAGCTTCTCGGTGAGCGTCGTCTTGCCGGCATCCGGGTGCGAGATGATCGCGAAGGTGCGGCGGCGGGCGACGGGGTCGGCCTTCGCCTCCGGCGGCTTGATCTCAGACTGCATCAGCATGGCGGGCAAAAATTTCCGGGTCCGCGCACGGCGGCACGACGTTCGTGACGAGAAGTGACGAAGGGCTGTTCTGTAGGCGTTTCGGGCGCAATGCGCAAAACTCAGCCGCGTCCGAGATAGGGCATGGCAGTGGCCATCACGGTGAGGAACGGGACGTTGGCCGAGAGTGGCAGGCCCGCCATGTAGACGACCGTGTCGGCCACGTGCCGGGCATCCATGACCGGCTCCGGGCGGATAGTGCCGTCCGCCTGTCGGGCCCCCTTGGCGATGCCCGCCGTCATCTCGGTCTCGGCATTGCCGACGTCGATCTGCCCGCAGGCGATGTCGAAGGGGCGCCCGTCCAGGGACGTCGCCTTGGTCAGGCCGGTGATCGCGTGCTTGGTGGCGGCATAGGGCGCCGAGTGCGGCCGTGGCGCCTGCGCGGCGATGGAGCCGTTGTTGATGATGCGCCCGCCCCGCGGATCCTGCGCCTTCATCATCCGGAAGGCACCTTGCGTGCACAGGAACGCACCGGTGAGGTTCACGTCGACCGAACGCCGCCAATCGTCGAGGGTGACCGCATCGATCGCCGCCCCTGGCGTGAACACCCCGGCATTGTTGAACAGGAGGTCTAGCCGCCCGAACCGCTCGGCGACCCGGGCGAACAATCGCGCCACGGAATCTGCGTCCGCCACGTCCGTCTCCACGGCCTCGGCGGCGGCACCGGCCGCCCGCGCCAGTCCGGCCACTGCCTCCAGAGGGGCCACGCGCCGCCCGGCCAGGGCAAGATCATAGCCCGCTCCGGCCAGCGCCAGGGCCACGCTCCGCCCGATCCCCGACCCTGCCCCCGTCACCACCGCGATCCGCCTGCCCATGTCCTGCTCCCCTATCGCGCCGCCAAGAGCCATAAGCGCCCCCTTCCCCTGTTGCCAGCACCCGACGCTGCGTCTAGACACACCTCCGCCGAGCGCGATGGGGCGTCGCCAAGTGGTAAGGCAGCGGTTTTTGGTACCGCCATTCCCAGGTTCGAATCCTGGCGCCCCAGCCAAGCCTCCTCAGTCCCTGATCTCGCTCGTGTCTCCCGTAGCTGGGTATTCTGTGTGGTCCAATTGGGTCATGGAGGTGGGACACACGCGTGGGACACAGAAGGCGCGCCGAGTGGCGCTCGCAACGAACCTTAACCGCCGGAGCGCCGTCTACTACTGGCGAAGACGCGTGCCGGCGACATTCCGCTCTGTTCATTCGTGAAGCGTTTGCGAGGCATGGCATCCTCCCTCCTTCAGGGTTCAGGATGCCCGAAAGACTTGCGCTCAGCGCGGACCAGTTTGCTGGGTCAGGGTCACACCGCGTGGGGGCCGAACAGATCTCCGTGGCGCGACTGGCTCACGGAGGAGTGTCACAGGGGTGGGGTACGGAAGGAGGGCCGCTTGGTTCTTTCGCGCAGCTTTCCGCTACCGAGGCGCCGTCGACGAGCAGCGATTCTGCTGGCGAACACGCCTCGGCAACTGGCGCGATGCGGCCGCAGCTGCGCCTGAGGGCGGACATGGCGGTTCGCGCGCCACTCGTCGCCCAACTGGAGGCGAGCGCCACCGACCTCTCTATGACGTCCCCGCCCTGCCATCCTCAATGAGCAGCTCACGAGGCTGTGCCGGAACGCCCTCCTCGCCATGGGGCGAAGCGCGATCGTGCGGCAGCCTTCGCGCACGCCGTCAACGAGTCAGGAGTCCTTTCGGGTCTTCCTGTGCGAGTTTGAGGAGGTTCTGTCCGTAGGCGGTTTTGGCGAAGAGCTTGCCGCGGGCGACGAGCTGGTCCTTGCCGATGAAGCCCTGCAGGTAGGCGATCTCCTCCAGGCAGGCCACCTGCAGGCCCTGGCGGTGCTGGAGCGTGCGCACGAACTCGGCCGCCTCCAGCAGGCTGTCATGGGTGCCCGTGTCGAGCCAGGCATAGCCGCGGCTCATGCGCTCCACGTGCARCTGCCCGCGCTCGAGATAGGCCTCGTTGACGCTGGTGATCTCGAGCTCGCCCCGGGCCGAGGGCGTCACCGCCGCGGCGATGTCGAGGACCTGGTTGTC
>NZ_LMNU01000010.1 GCF_001423085.1 Methylobacterium sp. Leaf125
CCAGGACCACAACACCCCCGACGCCATGTACGCCGAGGCCGGCCTCGACGCCGCCGGCATCCTCCAGACCGTCAGGGCCGCCCTGCCCGAACGGAAGGCGCGCGGCGCCAAGCTCGTCAGCGTCGTCCAGAAGTAGCGTCGTCCCGCACCCCGCGGAGCCCAGGGCTCCGCGGGGTCGAACCGAGGCTTACTTGATCACCGCGCAGGCGATGCGGGCGCCGGCACCGCCGATGGGCTGCGTGGTGTGATCGTCCTCGTTGGCGTGGATGATCAGGGCCGAGCCGTCACCGTCCTTGAGAGCGCCCTCGCCGGTCAGCGGCGTCTCGCTCGACACCTCCGCGTTCACCGATCCGTCGGCATTGGCGAAGACGTTCGGCAGGTCGCCCTCGTCCGGACCCTCCGGATTGAGCAGGCCGTGCTTGCTCTGGTCGTGGTTCACGTGGGCCTTCGACTTCTCGAACTTCGCGGTGTCCGAGCAATCGCCCACGGCGTGGAAGTGGATGCCGTGCCAGCCGGGGGGCAGGCCGCCGGGCTGGATCGTCACGCGCATGACCAGGGAACTCGCGCCGTCACGGATCATGATCTTGCCGATGGGCTCGCCCTTCCCGTTCTGAATCGGGCTCTCGAAGGTCTGCGGGGCCGCGGGGGGCGCTGCCTCCGCGGGCGCCGCCGGGGCGGTCTGCGCGAGGGCCGCCTGGGCGGCGAAGGCCGTGCTGGCCGCAAGGGCAAGGACCGACGGAAGTCGTCTCATGAAATGGCTCTCCTCTCCACGCCGGATACGCCGGTGGAGCGTCAACGAAGATGGTCGCGGGGCGCTCCACGGCAATGCCGGGCGGCCCGACCTTTCCCATGCCTGGACCGGTGAGGCCAGATGCCGGACCCCCGGGCCGGCGCGAACAGCTGTGTCCTGCGGCACCCGGATGGTTGCGGTCCGTGGACGAACTCTTAAGGTTTCGCTAAGTTTCCCGTCACGGGGCCAATCTCGGCGCCCGATTCACCAAGTCTCCGCTGGTGGATGGGCCGCAGATCTTGGCGCGGCATTAACATTGACTGCAGCGTAAGACTCGTTGGGAGGTTCCCATGACGTTCGCCGCCCCTCGCCGCCTCGGGTTCCTCGCTCTGGTGCTGGGTCTCCTGCCCGCCCTGGCCCACGCGCAGACGCCGCCGTCATCCGCATCCGGCCGGACCTGGACCGACCCACCACCCCGGGGGACCGCCGAGTCCACATCCCCGGTCACCACGCCCGCGGCGACCCCGGAGGCGCCCAAGCCGTCGGCGGCGCCTGCCGAAACCCGGCGCTCGACGCATGCGGCGGTCCGGACGCCGAAGAGCGCGCGCGAGACGCGTGCGCGTGGGAATACCGAAGCACGCGTTCGGGTCGCGCGCCCGGCGGCGTCCCCGTCGCGTCGTCCTGCCGTCCGGACGGTGGCGCGGGTCCAGGAGCACCGGGACCCCGTCGTCCGGCGCGTGATGACGCGGCCGCCGGTGATTCGCTACAGCTACGGCGTCGTCCCGGAATCGACCGGTCCGTTCGTGTACGAGGACGACCGGGCCCGCCGGATCCGCCAGGCCCAGGAGGCCGGCTACCTCGTGGTGCGGTCCCGCAGCGTCGAGTTCCCCGATGGCCGGCGCCTGCGCACCTATCGCCCCTACGAGGAGGAGAGCGAGGACTAGGACTCGCTCGGCGCCGCAAACGAAAACCCCGCCGGGGGGACCGGCGGGGTTGGGGTCGTCGTGCGATCGAGGGTCTGCGGATCAGCGCAGGCGGCCGGGCCGGGCCGGCTCGAACACGATGCGGCGGTGGAAGGCGCACCAGCTCTTGCCGTCGGGCGCCGGGGCGCCGCAGCAGACGGCGCGGTCGTTGGGCTCGCCGATGATGAATTTGCACACGAAGGCACCGGACTGCGCGAACGGCACCCGCAGCTCGGCGGAGGGCTCGGCGATGGCATCGGCCTCGCCGACCTGTGACATGCGGACAAGCTGGTTCATGGATCGGATGACTCGCGGACTGGCTTTCGCGGGCGGGGCCCAGCGGAGTGTGACGGATCGGGAGCGTGTCGCCTTCGGGAGGGCCTCTCCCCTGCATGGACACAGCGGGCGACCCGCGGACATGAATGGGAAGAATCGCGGACCTTGAGCAGGTCGGAAGCGCGGCCAAACCGGACGCGACAGCGTCATGATGCTGTTATATCTGGGGTTTGCCCCTCGGCAAACAAGTGCTGACGCATGCGTGTGTTGCAGCGCACAGGTTTCGGGCCGCTTGCTTAAGGGGCTCCAGGCTGCTTCGGCGGCCATTACGAATCACAGATGGGTTTCATCCCGGCCAATGCCAGGAGGCTCGTGGCTGTCATCGTCCTGAGACAGGACCGTCATACAGCCGGGATGTGCGGGGATCGTGCCGGGATCGACCCGCCGCGGCGATCGCCCTGTCGGGAGACCCCAATCATGGCCGAAATCATGGCTGATGCGATCGCCCCCGGACTTCGCCCAGCGCCGCAGGCGGAGCCGGGCCGCCGCCCCGGCCCGAACCTCGACGGCAGCATCCACGTCTCGGGACTCGTGGCCTTCGCCCTCGTCCTCCTGGGCGGCCTCGCCTATGCGGGCTACAGCCTGGTCCACGACATGAACGCGGTCGGCGAGACGCCGCTCGCGATCGGGGCCTTCGCCCTCCTGGCCCTGGCCCTCCTGATCGCCCTGGCCTTCGAGTTCGTGAACGGCTTCCACGACACCGCCAACGCGGTGGCGACGGTGATCTACACCCACGCGCTGCCGCCGGTGGTGGCGGTGATCTGGTCCGGCGCCTTCAACTTCCTCGGCGTCATGCTGTCCTCCGGCGCGGTGGCCTACGCCATCGTCACCCTGCTGCCGGTGGAGCTGATCCTGCAGGTCGGCTCCTCCGCCGGCTACGCGATGATCTTCGCGCTGCTGATCGCCGCGATCCTGTGGAACCTCGGCACCTGGGCGCTGGGCCTGCCGAACTCCTCCTCCCACGCCCTGATCGGCTCGGTCATCGGCGTCGGCCTCGCCAACCAGCTGATGGCGCCCGAGGGCCAGGGCACCTCCGGCGTCGAGTGGGGACAGGCCGTGAAGGTGCTGGAGGGGCTGCTGTTCTCCCCCGTCCTCGGCTTCGTCCTGGCCGCCCTGCTGCTGCTGCTCATGAAGGCGGTGGTCCGGCGCCGGGACCTCTACGAGGCCCCCGCGGGCGAGGCCCCGCCCCCGCTCTGGATCCGCGGCCTCCTCATCCTCACCTGCACCCTGGTGTCGTTCTTCCACGGCGGCAACGACGGCCAGAAGGGCATGGGCCTGATCATGCTGATCCTGATCGGCGCCGCCCCCACCGCCTATGCCCTGAACCGCACCATGTCGGACGACATGACGCCGGTCTTCGTGCAGCAGTCGCGGGACGCCAGCGCGGTGTTCGCCGCCCGGGCCGCGGGCGCGGCCCGTCCCGATGCCGCGGCTGCCCGCGGGCAGGTCAGCGAGGCCCTGCGCACCAAGGCGCTGAACACCCCCGCCGTCTACGCGGCGCTGGCTGCCCTCTCGGACGACATCGCCGCCTCGGTGCAGCGCCACGGTACGATCCGCCAGGTGCCGGCCGCCGCGACCCCCAACCTGCGCAACGACATGTACCTCGCCGCCGACGCGGTGCGGCTGCTGCCGGCCGCCGGCGCCGGCTTCCCGGAGGCCGAGGCCAAGACCCTCAAGGCCTACGAGGGCCTGCTCAACGACGGCACCCGCTACATCCCCACCTGGGTGAAGGTCTGCGTCGCCCTCGCCCTCGGCCTCGGCACCATGGTGGGCTGGAAGCGGATCGTCGTCACGGTGGGCGAGCGGATCGGCAAGACCCACCTCACCTACGCCCAGGGCGCCTCGGCCGAGATGGTGGCCGCCGGCACCATCGGGCTGGCCGAGCTCTACGGCCTGCCCGTCTCCACCACCCATATCCTGTCGAGCGGCGTCGCCGGCACCATGGCGGCCAACGGCTCGGGCCTGCAGGTCGCCACCGTGCGCAACATGGCGCTCGCCTGGGTGCTGACCCTGCCGGCGGCCATCACCCTGGCGGGCGGATTGTTCTTCATCCTGCGGCACCTGTTCTGAGGACAGGTGCGTCCCGCCCTCCCGGTCGCGCGGCGGGCGGATGGATGGGAGGGGCGGATGCCCGTCGGGGGATGGAAGCGGGCGGAGGGCTCGTCCCCCCTCCGGCGCCGCCTCCCGCGTGGCCGGAGCCGGCAGGGCCCCGCTTTCTTGAGGTCGCGCGGCGCTGCGTGTAGGTCGGGGACAGGCTCGATCCGGTTCGGACGGCCGCCAGGGACTCCATGCGCGTCTTCGTCACCGACACCGCCGGCCTGATCGGCGACCCTCTCGCACGGCCCCTCCTCGCGGCGGACCACCCGGTCACGGGCCCTGACGGCGTCAGCGACGATGGCGGCGTCACCCGCATGCGCGCGCGCCGCGCCGGCCGCGTCTGCACGTCCGATAGCGTGGGAACGCCTGCGGGGTGTCACCGCCTGGTCGCCTGCGCCGGCTCGGCCCCCGGCGGCACCCTGCCCGGCCGTTCCCGCGCGTTCGACCCCCTCCTCGCGAGGCCGCCGACCCGCGACGCCGCCCCTCGCGGGGCCTGAATGCCCTCACCCGTCCCGCCTGCGTTCCCCCCCGCCTGCGTTCCCCGCGCGTCCGCTCCGCCCGGCGCCGCGATGCCGCCACAAGCCACGAGCCCGATGACCTCCAGACCCCTTCCGCCGCGGCGCCGCCCCCGCTCCGGTCCGATCCGCCGCCGTCCGGGGCACCGGCCATGATGGCCCTGCGCTCCACCGCCCTGGCGGCGGCCGGGCTCCTCGCCTTCCTGCTGTTCTGGGAGGCGATGCCGCGCCTCGGCCTGATCAACCCGGCCTTCCTGCCGCCGCCGAGCACGATCCCGGCCGCCTTCCTCAACGAGGTGCGCCTCGGCGTCTGGGGCGAGGCGGTTCTGTCGAGCCTCAGCCACTACGTGACCGGCCTCTGCGTCGGCGCGGGGGCGGGCATCGCGCTCGGTCTCCTCAGCGGCATGTTCCGCGGATTCGAAGCGGCGACCGCCTGGATCGTGCGCCTGCTGCGGCCGATTCCCGGTCTGGCCTGGGTGCCGTTCGCCATCATCTGGTTCGGCGTCCAGCCGGAGGCCGCCGTCTTCATCATCGCCATCGGCGTGTTCTGGATCGTGTTCTTCGCGACGCAGGGGGCGGTGCGCGGGGTCGACCGCGACCTGATCGAGGTGGCCCAGGCCTTCGGCTTCGGCTCGCCCTGGTCCCGGCTCACCAAGATCCTGCTCCCGGCCGCGACCCCGGGCATCCTCGTGGGCCTGCGCACGGCCCTGGGCCAGGCCTGGATGGCGGTGGTGGCCGCCGAGATCTTCGGCGTGCCCGGCGTCGGCGCCCGGATGATGCAGGCCTCGAGCCTGCTCTCCACCGACATCGTCGTCGTCTACATGCTCACCATGGCCGCCCTCTACGGCCTGTTCGACACGGCCTTCGTCGCCCTCCAGGGGTGGCTCCTACGGTGGCGCGCCTGAGATGTCCGACCCGATCATTTCCATCGCGGGCCTGAGCCTCGCCTACGAGCGCGCCGGCACCCGGACCGTCATCCTGCAGGACCTCGACCTCGACGTGGTCCGCGGCGAGTTCCTCGTCATCGTCGGCGAATCCGGCGTCGGCAAGTCCACGGTCCTGCGGGTGCTGATCGGGCTGGCCGAGCCGAGCGCCGGCACCGTGCGCCTCCAGGCCCGCCCCGACTGCCGCACGCCCATGGCCCTGGTCTTCCAGGATGCGCGGCTGCTGCCCTGGCGCCGGGTCATCGCCAACGTGGCCTTCGGGCTCGAGGGCAGCGGCCTGTCCAAGGCCGAGCGCCTGGCCAAGGCGCAGGCGATGCTCGACCTCGTGGGACTCGGCGATCTCGGCCAGCGCTGGCCGCACCAGCTCTCCGGCGGCCAGCGCCAACGCGTCGCCATCGCCCGGGCGCTCGCCGTCGACCCGGACGTGCTCCTCATGGACGAGCCGTTCTCGGCGCTCGACAGCTTCACCCGCGAGGGGCTGCAGGACGAATTGCAGCGCATCCAGGCGGCGACGGGCAAGACCATCCTGTTCGTCACCCACGACATCGACGAGGCCGTGACTCTCGCCGACCGGGTCGTCGTGCTCGCCGGCAGCCCCGGCCGGCTGGCGGCCGAGATGCCCGTGACGGTGCCCCGGCCCCGCCGCCGCCGCGACGCCGCCCTGCAGGAGGCGGCCCGGCAATTGCGGATGGAACTGTCGAACCGCTCGGCGGAGCTCTGAGGCGACGGGGCGAACGCCGGGTGCGAAAAGGGTCGCGGGCGCGGCCGTTGCCATCGGTCGCCCGGCGCTCTACCCCGCTGGGAGACACCCGTTCGCTTCGAGGATCAGGCCGATGCGCCGCCGCACCCGCTCGCTGATCGGCACGATCGTGATGCTGGCCTTCATCATCATCTACGCGCCGCTGGCTATGGCGCTGGCCGACAGCCGGATCTCCGAGACCCCGGCGCCCGTGCAGGCGGTGCTCTATGCCCTGCTCGGCATCGCCTGGATCTTCCCGCTGATGCCGCTGATCAGCTGGATGGGCAGGAACGACGCCGAGGATCGGGGCTGACGGCGCGGGACCCGGGGAGAACCCCCGGACCGGCCAGAAAACGTCGTCCGGCGTCGGGTTTTCGCCGCACTCGCGCGCCAGACACGCGCCGTGTCATTCGTTAAAAGGCCGTCGTCCCGCTCAATGCCACGCCTGTGCACGCCCTCGCTTCTGCTCGGCCTCGCGATCCTGTCGGCCCTCCCCCTCCTGGCGGTGCGTCCGGCGCAGGCGCAAGGGGCGCCCCGCTCGGTCTCCGACTGTGAGCGCCTGAAGAACGACCTCGCCTACAACCAGTGCCTCGCCATGTTCGGCCCGGCCGCCAAGAACGTCGCCGGCGGCGTGTCCGCCGGTGCCGCCACGGCCTCGGCCGAGGTCGCCAACGCGCTGGCGGCGATCCCCCAGAGCCTCGCCGCGAGCGCCGCGGCGACGGGGGCGGCAATCGCCTCCATCGGTCATCGCACGCGGCGCGGGCGCCATGCCCGCCACGGCCGTCAGAGCGCCAGCTTCGCCATCGCGGGCGGCGAGAGCCGTTCCTATCGCCGCCACCGCCGCCGGCGCTGAGCGCGCCGCCGGCGACAACGGTGCGCCGCCCTCTGCGCCGGCGCCGAGCGCGTCAGGCGACGTTGAGCCGGCGGCCCCGGTTCCAGGCCAGGAACGGCACCCCCGAGAGCAGGGCCGAGAGCGCGGCCTCCGTCTGGTGGTGGCCGTTCACCGAGACCCGCGGCAGCGCGTGCAGGTGGTCCGCATGGGCCGCGAAGAGATGGCCCGGCCGGGTCGTCACCGCCGTGGCGAAGCCGAGTTCGCGGGCGAGGGCGAAGTCGCGCGGGCCGGCCGAGGTCGGATCGCCCACCGGGTAGGACAGGTGCGGGACCGGACGGCCGAGCTCGGCCGCGATCCGCGCCCGCCCCTCCGCGATCTCCCGGCGCGCCACCGCCGCGTCGTGCTTGGCCAGCATCGGGTGGCTGATCGTGTGGGCGCCGAAGGTGACGAGCGGATCGCGGCCGAGGCTCCGCAACTCGGACCAGGACAGGCAGAGCCCGCCGGCCATGCACCCCGGGGCCAGGCCGGCCTCGGCACAGAGATCGGCGATGACCGCGAGGAGCCGCGCTTCCGGGCCTGACCGCAGCTGGCGGTAGACCCGGTCGAAGGCCGCCGATTTCTCGCGTGCCTGGCGTGCCGGCAGGTCGAGCCCCGCCTCGGGCACCCGGACCCGGTCGAGGCGGCGGATCGCCTCCTCCAGCTCGAGCCACCACAGGCGCCCCTGCCCGCTCGCGAAGTCGCTGGTGACGAACAGCGTCCAGGGCGCTCCGTGCCGCCGCAGGATCGGGGCGGCGTGCTCGGCATTGTCGCGGTAGCCGTCGTCGAAGGTGAACACCACGAAGGGACGCCCACCCGCGGCGAGGCGTGCCGGCAGGGCGTCGAGGCCGATGATCTCGAAGCCGCGCCGGCGCACCAGCGCCAGGGTCCGGTCGAGGAAATCCGGGGTGATCGCCAGGAGCCCGTTGGGGTCGTAGGAGTCCGGCCGGTCGGGGCGGACGTGGTGGAAGGTCAGGATCAGTCCGCGCCCGCGCGCCACCGGCCCGAGCCAGAGGTCCGCCCGGCTCGCCGCGATGGCCCGGAAGCCGGCCGCGAACAGGCGGTGACGTCGGCTCAAGGGGGGCGGAGGGGCGGGTCGCGGGGCAGCAGGCTGGGGCGCGGCGGTCTCAGGAGCGGACATGGTGAATCCGTTTCGGCGTCGCCGCAGGGGACCACGCCAACTGGCAAGGTTTCGTTACCCACGCGCGCAGACAGGGGCAGCGTGTCGCTCCGTCGTCACCGCCGGGTTAAGGGCTGCGGGGTCAGGGTCGGCCCAGCAGTCTGGCGGATCCCGATCCGCCGGTCCCCGAGATTGATGGCAAGGATGATGGGATGGCCGTTCTCGCCCATGAACTGACCGGAGCCGGAGCGATGCGCGCGCGGGTGCGGCACGGCCTCGCCGCGGAGGTCTTCCCCGATCTGGCCGCCGCCGAGGCCCTGTGGCGGTCCCTGGAGGCCGATCCGGCCGTCCTGGCCACGCCCTACCAGCGCTTCGACTGGGTCGCGGCCTTCGCCCGGACCGCGCCGGGCGCGGACCTGCGGATCGTGGTCCTGCGCGACGCCGCCGGGCGTCCCCGCGTGCTCCTCCCCCTCGTGGTCGCCCGCGAGGGCGGGGCGACCGTGGCCCGGGTCGTGGGCGAGAAGCACGCCAACTACCACATGCCGCTCTTCGCCTCGCGCGAGGCGGCGGCGATGCCGCCGGAGGACCTCGCCGAGGCCCTGCACCGGTTCGGCCGGGACGCCGGGATCGACGTCTTCGCCCTCTCGCACCAGCCCCGCTTCTGGGACGGCGCGGCCAATCCCCTGCATCACCGGGCCGAGCCCGCCCCGAGCGACGCCTACGGGCTGATCCTCGGCCCCGATCCGGAGTCGACCCTGAAGCGCGTCTTCAGCAGCGATGCCCGCAAGAAGCTGCGCGCCAAGGAGCGCAAGCTGGTGGAGGCTTTCGGTCCCGTAGCCTGCCGGCGCGCCGAGACCCCCGAGGACGCGGAGCGCGTCCTCGCCGCCTTCTACGTCCAGAAGGCCGCGCGCTTCGCCGCCATGGGTCTCGCCGACCCCTATGCCGATCCGGCGGTGCGGGATTTCCTCGCCCGGGCGGCCTCCCCGGCGGGCGGGTCGGCGATCGAGGTGACGTCCCTCGTCGCCACCGAGACCGGGCGCATCTTCGCGGTCTTCGCCGGGGCGGTCGACGCCCAGCGCTACAGCGGCATGTTCACCGCCTTCGACGCCGACCCGGCGGTGAGCCGCTCGAGCCCCGGCGACATCCTGCTGCACCACCTGATCGGCGACCAGACGGCCCGGGGCCGGCGGACCTTCGACCTCGGCGTCGGCGAGGCCCGCTACAAGAGCAGCATCTGCGACGAGACCATCGCGCTCGGCGAGGTCGTCCTGCCGGTGACCCTGCGCGGCCAGGCCTTCGCCCTCCGGACCCGCGCGGTCGCCCGCCTCAAGCGCCGCATCAAGCGCGACCCGCGCCTGATGGCCTTGGTGACGCGCCTGCGCCGGCGCCGGGCGGTGGCGGAGTAGCGGTCCCGCCGAACGCGCGGCACCGCCCTTCCGCGGATGCGGGGGCGGTGCCGGGGGGTGCGACGATCGGGCGTGGCCGGGTTCAGGCGGCCGAGAGGCGCAGGGGCATCGCGTCCTCGGCGAAGACGGGCGCCTCGGGGGCCAGGGCCGCGGCGGCCTGATCCTGGGCCACCAGGATCTGGCCGGCGCCGGACGCCTCGGCCAGGGCGTAGAGGCCGAGGAGGTCGGCATCCTCGGGGTCGCGGTCCGAGGCGATGATCGCCGTATCCATCTGGCTGCCCGCCACCGCCAGGATGTCGCGGGCGGTGCGGGCCTGCGGCGTGCCGAGGCGGCACACCACCCAGTCATAGGCCTGGGCCAGGGCGTCGAGGGTGATCGCCAGGGCCTGCGGCTCCTCGGCCAGGACCGCCGCGTCGACGAAGCCCCGCGGAATCGCATGCAGGCGCGAGCCGGGGATCGACTGGATCACGTCGAGGAAGGCGGCCTCGCCGGCCACCAGGTCGGTGAGGCCGACATCGTCCGCACCGCAGGCGGGGCCGTTGAGATCGAGCACCACGACGCTCGCGCCGGTCGCGAGGCTGCTGCCGAGGCTGACGGCGAGGCCCGCCTCCCGGTGCCTGGCCGGCACGGCCTCGATCACCAGGACGGCGCGGCCGGCGCCGGACCGGGCCGGACCCGCGCCGGTGCGCAGGCGGGCGATGAGCGGGTCGAGGGCGTAGGCACCCGCATCGGTGGCGGTTTCGGCGGAAATCTCGGCAGAGGTCGCGACTGAAGTGTCGGCGGGGGTCTGGACGGCCTCGGTCCGTGCCGGGGCGAGGGTCGGCCGGGTGGGCGCCGCCTCGGCCGTCGGGGCCGCGCCGGCGGCCATCAGCGGGGCGGCGTCGGAGCTGCCGGCCTGCGCCGTGGCGCTGGCGCCCTGCCGCGCCAGGGCGAGGGAGGCTTCGGGGAAGGCGAAGGGCTGGCGGCCATAGGCGGGGCGCTCCGCCTCCGCCTCGGACTCCTCCTCGCGCCGGCGGCGGCGGCCCGGGCCGTCGGGATCGCCGAGGAGGTGGTGGGCGATGACGCCGCCCATGGAGAACAGCAGGCCGAGCACCGCCGCCAGGAGGACGATCGGCAGCTTCTTCGGGAAGGACGGCGTCTCGGGAGTGATGGCGCGCGAGACCACGCGGGCATCGGCCGGGGCGGCGCTCTCGGCGTCGCGGGCCGAGGCCTCGCGGTAGCGGGCGAGGTAGGATTCGAGCTGCTCGCGCTGGGCCTTCGCCTCGCGCTCCAGGGCGCGCAGCTGGACCTCGCTGGAATTGCCCTTCGAGACCACCTCGCGCTGCGCGTCCACCGCCGCACCCAGGCTCTCGACCCGGGCCTCGGCGATGCGGGCATCGTTCTCCAGGGTGCGGACCACGCGCTCGGCGGTGGCCTTGATCTGGGCGTCGAGGTCGGAGATCTGCGCGGTCAGTTCCTTGATGCGCGGATGGGCGGACAGGAGGGTCCGGGATTCCAGGGCGAGCTGGTTGCGCAGGGTGATGCGCTGCTCGACGGTGCGCCGGATGATCTCGTTGTTGGCGACGTCCGGGATCTCGAAGGCGCGGCCGTCCTTGATCATCTCCTTGATCAGCTTGGCGCGTCCGGCGAGGTCGGCCTTGGCGGTGCGGGCCTGGGAGAGCTGGGTCGAGAGCTCGCCGAGCTGCTGGGCGCCGAGGGGCTGGCCGCTGGCGCCGCCGGTGGCGATCAGCCCATGGCTGGCGCGATAGGTCTCGACCTTGGCCTCGGCCTCGGCGACCCGGGTGCGCAACGTCTCGATGTTGCCGCCGAGCCAGGTCGAGGCGTAGCGGGCGGTGTCGGTCTTGGCCGCGTCGAGGGAGGCGATGTAGAGCTCGGCGATGGTGTTGGCCGCCTGGGCCGCGAGGTGCGCGTCCTTCGAGCGGAACTCCACCGTGAGGATGCGCGACTTGCCGGCCGGGTAGACGGTCAGGCGGTCGAAGTAGGTCTCCAGCATCCGCTCCTCGGGCGGACGCTCCATCGGGTTCTTGGCCAGCCCGATCATCATCAGGGCGCGCTGGAGCGGGCCGAAGCCGGCGACGCCGGGATCGAACTCCGCATTGCCCGCCAGGGACAGCCGGCGGATCGCCTCGCGGGCGAGATCCCGCGACATCACCACCTGCACCTGGCTCGCCACCGCCTGCTCGTCGATGGGCTGGGGCTGCTCGCCACGTTCCTGGGCGGTGCGGGTGTAGGGCGTGTCGCGGCTCTCCAGCAGGATCTTCGCCTCGCCGGTGTAGCGCGGCGAGACCACCTGCACGAAGGCGATGGCGCCGATGGTGACCAGGGCGGTCGGAACGACGATCCAGCGCCAGGACCGGCGTAGCACGCCTGCGAGCTGAGACAGCCCCAAGCCCTCGCTACCGGCAGGGGACGCATCGCGCGTGGGCTCGAACAGCGAAGAGCGGGGCATGGCTCGATCTTTACGCAAGGCAAGGATGTCGACCGCGAAGAGGCCGGCTTTCCACGACTAGACCGGCTTAAGGTTGACCGGACGTTAAGAACCGCGCGTTTCGTGCGGGCCGGTGCGGGACGTCAGTCTTCGTTAACCATATCGGCTTAGGGCTGGAGTCGAATTCTCCTCACGACGGCAGTAGTGATGAACCGGCGATCACTCCTCTTAGCTCTTACGTCGAGCCTCGCGCTCGGCGGCTGCCTGCGCCCGGATTTCCGGACCGATCAGCTCGACACGACGGGCACCGGCTCCATCGGTGCACGCTACACCCTCTCCGCCGGCGACCGCCTCCGGGTCATCGTCTTCGGCCAGGACAACCTCTCCAACATCTACGCGGTCGACGGGGCCGGCAACATCGCCATGCCGCTCATCGGTCTCGTGAAGGTCGGCGGCCAGCCCACCAGCCAGGCCGCGCGGACGATCGAGGCCAAGCTCTCGGCCGGCTTCGTGCGCGAGCCCCACGTCACCGTGGAGGTGGACGCCTACCGGCCGTTCTACATCCTCGGCGAGGTCACCACCTCGGGCCAATACCCCTACGTCAACGGCATGGCGGTGGAGACCGCGGTGGCCATCGCCGCCGGCTTCGGTCCCCGCGCCGCCCGCGACTACGCCGTGCTCACCCGCGAGGGCCGGGACGGCCTGGTCTCCGGCATCGTGCCGATGACCTACCCGGTGCGCCCCGGTGACACCATCGTGATCAAGGAACGCTTCTTCTGAGAGCCCGCCTCCCGGCCGCGGCCGGATGCGAACGATGCTGCCGGGGCGGTTAGGACTCGCCTAACCGAATCGAGAACTATTCCGCTGATCCGGGCCTTCGCACGCCGCGGCGCGAGCCCGGCCTTAACGGTCCACGCACCGGTGGCGCCCCAAGGTCTCCCGACGGACGAGCGGCCGGGCCGCTCGCGCTACGGTGCGTGGAGCAGCTGTCGTGAACGCGTTCCCTCTCGGTCAGTCCGGTGCCAGCGGCCCGGGCGCGGCCCTCAGCGCCGCCTCGGGCGGCCTCCCGGCCCAGCGCATCCTGCACGTGTTCCGCGCGCCCGTGGGCGGACTGTTCCGGCACGTGGTCGATCTCGCCCGCCTGCAGGCCTCGGCGGGCCACCAGGTCGGCCTCGTCTGCGACGCCTCCACCGGCGGCGAGCGCGCCGCGCAGGCCCTGGCCGAGCTCGCGCCCTGCCTCGCCCTCGGCATCACCCGCCTGCCGATGCGGCGCAACCCGCATCCCTCCGACCTGGCGGCGCTTCGCACCATCGCCCGGCGCGCCGCGGCGGTGGGGGCCACCGTCCTGCACGGGCACGGGGCCAAGGGCGGCGTCTACGCCCGCATGGCCGTGGTGCCCGGCCCCGCGCCGATCCGCGCCTATACGCCCCATGGGGGCAGCTACAACTACAAGCCCGGCACCCTGCGCCACCGGTTCTACATGGGCCTCGAGCGCCTGATGGGCCTGCGCACCGACGTCTTCCTCTTCGAGAGCGAGTACGTCGCCGGGCGCCACCGGGCCTATGCGGGGGACCCGCGCCGCATCACCCGCATCGTCCATAACGGGATCAGCGAGGCGGAATTCGCCCCCATCGTGCCGGCCGCGGAGCGGGTCGACCTCGTCTATATCGGCGAGTTGCGCGACGCCAAGGGCGTGCCCTTCCTCCTCGACGCGCTCCTGCGCCTGCGCGCCGCGGGCCGCCCCCTGCGGCTGCTCATGGTGGGCTCCGGCCCCGATTCCGCCGTCCTGGCCGATCGCGTGGTGGCGATGGGCCTCGGCGAGGCGGTGTCCTTCGAGCCGCCGCAGGCGATCCGCCCGGTGCTGGCCCGGGGCCGGGTCATGGTGGTGCCCTCGCTGGCCGAGTCCCTGCCCTACGTGGTGCTGGAGGCGGCCGCCGCGTGCCAGCCCCTCGTCGCCACCAATGTCGGAGGCATCCCGGAAATCTTCGGGGCCGCGGCCTCCGACCTGGTGCCGCCCCGCGACGGGCAAGCCCTGGCCGAGGCCATCGCACGGGTCCTCGACGAGGATCCCGAGGCGTCCCGCCAGCGCTTCGAGACCCTGGCGGCCTCGGTCCGGGCCCGCTTCTCCATGACCCGCATGGGCTCCGACGTGCTCTCCGGATACGCCGCGGCCCTGCGCGCCCGGGTTCCCGGCGCCGGCCATGCCGTCGCACCCACGGCTCCGTGATTCCCCGTCGCGGACCTCCGGCCCCGTGACGTCCGTTTCTCCGTCCCGATCCGACCCCCAGCCCCGCTCCCCGTTTCCAAGACGCGTACCCGAGCCCGGAAATCAGCCATGAGCGCCTTCGATGTCCGTGACCTGCTGGAGGCCGCGGGCCGCTTCGGACCCCAGTCCGAGGGTGGTCCGGCCGCGGCGCTGCCGCCCGCCGAGGCGCGGCTGCATCCGGCCGCCCCGAAGCTGCTCTCGCCCGTGGTGCTGGCCGGCTGCGTCCGGATCGGGGAGTTCGCCCTGATCGCCGGGATCGGGATCGCCATTCAGCGCCTGCAGCTCGCCGGGATCGTGCCGCTGCCGCCGCGCTACCTCGCCGCCGCCCTCGGCCTGGCCGCCCTGGCCGTCTGCCTGCTCCAGGCCGCGGGGGCCTACCGCATGGCGGCCTTTCGCACCCTGCGCGGCTCCGCGCTGCGGCTGGTGGGCGCCTGGTCGCTGGCCTTCCTCCTGGTGGCCACCGCCATGGTGTTCGCCAAGATCGCCGACCACTATTCCCGGGTCTGGATGGCCAGCGTGTTCGTCGCCGGCCTCGCCGCCCTCCTGACCGGGCGCTTCGCCCTGGCGCGGTTCATCACCGCCCAGAAGCAGCGCGGCCATTTCGACCGCCGCACCGCCATCGTCGGCGGCGGCCCGGTCGCCGAGGACCTGATCCGCGCCCTCGACGCGGAATCGGAGTCCGGCGTGCGCATCGTCGGCGTGTTCGACGACCGCGGCGACATGCGCTCCGACACGGTGGTGGCGGGATACCCGAAGCTCGGGACCGTAAGCGACCTCGTCGCCTATGCCCGCACCACCCGCCTCGACCTCATCATCTTCACGATCCCGATCGCCGCCGAGGACCGCATCCTGCAGATGCTGGCCAAGCTCTGGGTCCTGCCGATCGACATCCGGCTCTCGGCCCAGGCCTCGAAGCTGCGCCTGCGCCCGCGGGCCTATTCCTATCTCGGCGCGGTGCCGGTGCTCGACATCTTCGACAAGCCGATGGCCGACTGGGACATCGTCGCCAAGAGCATCTTCGACCGGGTAGTCGGCTGCGCGATGCTGGTGGCCCTGGCGCCCATGATGCTGGCGGTCGCCCTGGCGGTGCGCCTGACCTCCACCGGGCCGGTGCTTTTCCGGCAGAAGCGCTACGGCTTCAACAACGAGCTGATCGAGGTCTACAAGTTCCGCTCGATGTACGTGAACCAGAGCGATGCCGGCGCCGCCCGGCTGGTGACCCGGGACGATCCGCGCGTCACGCCCGTGGGCCGCTTCATTCGGAAGACCTCGCTGGACGAGCTGCCGCAGCTCTTCAACGTCATCAAGGGCGAGCTCTCCCTGGTGGGCCCGCGGCCGCACGCCCTCCAGGCCAAGGCCGCCAACACCCTCTACGACCAGGTGGTGGACGGCTACTTCGCCCGCCACAAGGTCAAGCCCGGCATCACCGGCTGGGCCCAGGTCAACGGCTGGCGCGGCGAGACCGACACCAGCGACAAGATCCAGAAGCGCGTCGAGCACGACCTGCACTACATCGAGAACTGGTCGATCCTGTTCGACGTGAAGATCATGCTGGCGACCCCGGTCTCGCTGTTCCGGACCAAGAACGCCTATTGAGGAACGCCCGCCGACGCGGTGGGTCCACCGCCCCCGAAACGCAACAAGGGCCGCCCCCCGGGAGGGGAGCGGCCCTTGTGCCGTTCAGGAGAACGGGGCAGAGGGGGCCTACGGCAGGGCGCCGGCCTTCTTCTTGGCCTCGGTCATCGTGTCCTCGCAGCCCTTCATGTCACCGGCCTTGTCCTGGGCGCGGGCCTTCGTGATCAGGTCGCGGGCCTCGGCGACGCCGCCGGCGCTGGCCTTGGCAGACGGATCCGTCGGCTTCACGTTCGGCGCCTTGTCGAGGGCCTTGTCCGAGTGGGACGAGGTCGGGCCGCCGGGCGGCTCCTTGCCCGTGACCTGCTCGGCACCGGCGCTGTCGAGGCGGCGCTCGATCGTGGCGATCTGCTCCGAGCAGGACGAGGCGAAGGCGGGTCCGGCCGCACCAAGCAGGATGAGGGCGGCGGGCAGGACGGTGGTGATCCGCATGGATGGGCTCTCCGGGGTAGGGTGGGCACGCAGGTCCGCGGCCCGGGTCGGGGTGTCGCGAGAGAAGCGCCGGCCGGCGGACAGAGTTCCTTTCCGGATCGCCCTCGCCTGGAGGCCCAAGCGTCGCAGGGTGTGGGCTGCGTCGCAGGCTCGAGACGACACCGGAAGGCTGGGGGCTGCGTCGCGGACCCGGCAATGCGAAGGGGCGCGGATCGTTGCCGATCCGCGCCCCCGCTCGTCCGTCCGACCCGGTCTGTCGGGCTACCAGGTCACGCGGACGCCGCCATAGGCCGAGAGCGGCTGCACCAGGGTCGTGGTGCGCGGATCGTTGATCACGAAGTTGCCCGCCACCTGTCCGGTCTCGGCGAAGGTGCCGAAGTTGGCATAGCGGTTGTTGAACAGGTTCGTGACCAGGGCGAAGACCTGCACGTTCGGGCTGATCTGGATGCTCGTGTTCAGGTTGGCGGTGAAGTAGGCCGGCAGCTTGCGGTTGATGTTCGACTCGTCGCCGCGGAAGTAGGACGACGAGAACGCCTGGAAGTTCATGCCGAAGGTCCAGATCGGCGTGATCAGGTAGTTGAACCCGGCCTTGAACTGGTGGTTCGGGATCAGCGGGACGTTGTTGCCGCGCCGGACGTTGATCAGGCCGTCATCGGCGAGCGGGTTGTTCGGGGAGGACAGCTCGCCCTCGAACTGGAAGGTGGCGTCGATGAGGGCGTAGTTGCCGTAGAGGCTCAGGCGCTCGCCGACATACTCGCCCGAGACCTCGATGCCCTGGCGCTGGGTCGCCGGCACGTTGACGAAGTAGCCGCGGGCGGCGTTGCCCGGCACCGCGACCTGCAGGATGTCGTTGCGCAGGTCGGTGCGGAAGGCGCCGATCTTGTAGTTGAACAGGCCGTTCTCGTAGAAGTTCGGCACCGTGCCGCGGAAGCCGACCTCGTAGGTCTGGCCGGTGACCTGCTTGAGCGGCGGATCGGCCACCAGCGAGTTCGGCAGCAGGCAGGGCCGGTCGGGATTGGCGCAGGCGAGCTCGAGGGGCGTCGGGGCGCGGTTCGACTCGGAGTAGCCGCCGTAGAGGTTCAGCCAGGGGAAGAAGCGGTAGGTCGCGCCCACCACCGGGTTCACCTTGGTGAAGTAGTGCGTCCCCGTCACGTCCGGCGAGAAGCCGGTCTGGTCCTGGGTCGCGATGCGGGCGAAGTTCAGGCGCGCACCGGCGGTGAGCGACAGGGCGTCGGTGACGTCGAAGGTGTCGAGGGCGTAGAGGCCCATGTAGAGGTTCGAGCCGGTGACGTTGCTCGGCGCGATACCGAGGGCCGCGGCCGTGCGGAGCGCCTCGGTGCCGAGGCCCGGGATCGTACCGTAGTTCGGGTTCAGCGGGTTCGTGGTGACGCTGAGGTCCGGATTGATCACCCCGAGGGAGCTCGACGACTTGTAGGTGTAGTTGGCCGCATCGATGCTGCCGCCGACCACGAAGGTGTTGTTGTGGCCGAAGACCTGGTCGCGGTTGGCCGCCTGCAGGGTGCCGCCGTAGCCGGTGGCCTCGGTGCGGATCGTGTCGAGGGTGCCGTAGGGCACGCCCGCCGTGAAGGGGATGCGCTGGCCCTGGCGGCCCAGGATGGTGAACTGGTCGCGGAAGGCGCGGTCGCTGAGGCCGCCCCGCTCGAAACCGTCATCCTCGAAGCAGAGGAAGCCGCGGTTGCTAGAGCGCGTGCTGCACTGCTCGAAATTGCCGTCGTTGCCGTCGATCACGAACTGGCTGAGGCGGCGGACATAGGCGTTGCCCTGCAGGTCCCAGGTCGGCGAGATCGCGACCTTGCCGGTGACCTGGATCTGGCCCTGCTCGGTGGAGATCGTCTGGGGCGAGGTGAAGATCGCCCGCTCGTCGGCGCGGGTGAAGTCCACCGGCGTGGCGGCGGCGGCACCGAAGAAGGTCTTGGCGCCCGACGCGATGATGTGGAACTCGGAATCGAGGGTCTTGTGGCCGAGATCCGCATAGACGCGGCCGATCTCGGAGGGCGACTTGATGCGCCAGCCCTCGTCGCGCAGGCCCTCGCCGGCGAAGTAGAAGCTCCAGGGGCCGATGACCTCGCCGTATTGCAGCGAGCCCAGGATGCGCCCGTTGGAGCCGCCGCTGACGGTGATCTCCTTGCCCTGCCAGGTGAAGCCGTTCTTCATCTCGATGTTGACCGCGCCGCCGAGGGCGTTGAGGCCGAAGACCGGGTTGCCGGTGACGATGTCGATCCGGTTGATCGCCACCGAGGGGATCAGGTCCCAGTTCACCACGTCGCCGAAGGCTTCGTTGATGCGCACGCCGTTCTGGTAGACCGCGAGGCCCTGCGGCGCGCCCTGGAGCGGCGAGGCGTCGAAGCCGCGATAGGTCAGGGTCTGGCGGAAGCTGTTGCCCTGCCCGTCCGACAGGTTCACGCCCGGCGTCTTGCGCGCCAGGGTGAAGGTCGGGTCGAGGGTGGCGCGGTCCTGCGCGAAGTCGGCCGCCGTCACGGTCTCGACGGTGTTGGGGATCTTGTAGAGCGATTGTCCGCCGCCGCCGCCCGTGGCGCCGACCGGGGTGGTCGCGACCACGTCGAGCTCGCTCAGCGTCACCGATTGCTGGCCGCCGGCGCCCTGCGCCAGCACGGCGCTCGGCAGCAAGGCCACCGACAGCAGCAAGCTGCTCCGCAGTGTCCGCTTCGTCATCCCCAGTCCCCCAAGATCGTCTTCGTGTGCCTGCCCCTTAGTCGGGGCTTCGAAGACAGTCTTGCGAGGATCGGGTGCTGAGAACAATCGCGCGCCGCGCGGATTCAGCGCTTTTGCGCGGTCCCGGCTTCGTTGGTCACATGGCGTGGCGCAACGGACACGATTTTTCTTACGATTTCAAAGGTTTGGGGAGAGTTCAGCAAGTCGCCCGGGAGGAAGTGGCAAGCAGTCCGGGGCTGCCGGGGCCCCGGACCGTCCGCCGCGTCAGAGGCGGGCCTGGATCTTGCGGGCGATCTCGCCGAGACGCTGCTCCAGCAGGGTCGGGACCTCGCAGACATAGGTCAACGACTGGCTGCGTTCCTGGAAGATGCGCCGGTCCCAGGTGAACTTGGTCTCCAGCTCCGAGGCGTCCTTGGGGATGTCGCGGGCGTCCTGGACGCTCGGGGAATCCTTGGTGGCGCTGATCTGGTCGGCTTCGTCGCGGATACGCTCGGCCATGCGGCGCTGGCCCTGGGCGTAGCGGCCGATGCCGGCGATGACCTTGTTGCGCTCGCCGTTGATCACCTCGAAGACGCCGGCGAAGACCCGGGTGAGGCGCTTCTCCTTGTCGGCACCGGCCTTGGCGGCGAAGTCCTCGAGCAGCGGATCGACCTCGGACAGGGGCGTGCGCCGCGAGGCGATCTTCTGGGCCAGGGCCGCGGCCTCGAAGTCGTCGCCCCAGGGGCCGGCCGCCTCGAGGTCCGGCCCGGTCCAGACCGTGCCCGGGCTCAGGGTCGAGACCTTGCGCTGGACGCAGGGCCAGTCCGGGTCGGATTTCGGCTGGGCGAGGGCCGGGCCGGCACCGAGGCCCAGGAGGGCGAGGCCCGCCAGGGTGCGGAGGGGGAGCGTGCGAGAAATCATCAGGAATTGTCTCCGGCCGGGCCGCCGCGCCGGGCCATGATGCCACGGCCCGGATCGTAGGCGACGACGGCGAGGGTGAAGAAGGCGAGCGTGGTCCCCACGACCACCGCGCAGGCGATCGGCTCGAACTGCCCGTAGAGGGCGAAGCGCACGAGCTGCACGGCGTGGGAGAAGGGATTGAGCTGGCAGATCCAGTACAGGGTCTCGGAGGATTCGCGGATGCGCCAGAGCGGGTAGAGCGCCGAGGAGGCGAAGAACATCGGGAAGATCACGAAGTTCATCACGCTGGCGAAGTTCTCCAGCTGCTTGACCATGGAGGAGAGCAGCAGGCCGATCGCGCCGAGCATCAGCCCCGAGGCGATGAAGGCCGGCAGCGCCGCCACGTAGCCGATGGCCGGGATGTCGAGTTCCCAGAACCACGCGATGGCCAGGAAGGCGTAGGCCTGCACCACCGAGACGGTGACGCCGGCGATCAGCTTGGCGAGCAGCAGGAGCCAGCGCGGATAGGGGCTCGTCAGCAGCACCTTCATCGAGCCGACCTCGCGGTCGTAGACCATCGAGAGCGAGGATTGCATGCCGTTGAAGAGCTGGATCATCACCGCGAGGCCCGGCACCACGTAGACCTCGTAGAGCACGTAGGTCTGGTAGGGCGGCTCGATCGAGACGCCGAGCGTGTTGCGGAAGCCCGCCGCGAAGATGAACAGCCAGACCAGCGGCCGGACCAGGGCCGAGAAGAAGCGCTCCTTCTGGTTGAAGAAGCGCAGCAGCTCCCGGCGCACGATGCCGCCGAGGCAGATGAGGTAGCCGACGGCGTCGAGGCGCCCGAGATGCGGCACCGGCGCCTCCGCCGGCGCGACGGCCGGGGGCGGGGTCGTCGCGGTGGCGCGGGCAGCGGGGCTCGGGGTCATGGCGATGGGATCCGTGGGCGTGCTCATGCGGCCTGCCGCGCGGGTTCGGCGACGAGGCGGCGGAAGGCCGCCTCCAGGGTCTCGTCGCCCTGCGCGATGGAGCCGGCGGTGCCGCGGGCGACGATGCGGCCCCGGTGCAGCACGACCGCGTCGTCGCCGGCGTCGATCTCCTCGAAGATGTGGGTGGCCCAGAGCACCGACAATCCCTCCTCCCGCACCAGGGCGCGGACGATGGCGACGATGTCGGCGCGCGATTCGAGGTCGAGGCCGACGGTGGGCTCGTCGAGGAGGAGGAGCCGGGGCTCGTGCACCAGGGAGCGGGCGATCTCGATGCGCCGGGACTGGCCGCCCGAGAGGGTCCGCACCTTGTCGTCGCGCCGGTCGCTCAAGCCCACGCGGTCGAGCAGCGCGGTGATCCGCGCCTTGGCGGCCTTGCGGGCGATGCCGTGCAGGCTGGCGTGGTAGAGCAGGTTCTGCGCGACGGTGAGGTCGGTGTCGAGGGTGCGGGCCTGGAACACCACGCCGAGGCGGGCGAGGGCCCGGCTCGGCTCCCGGTCCAGGGCATGGCCGAGGATCGAGACCTGGCCGTCCTGGTTCGAATACAGCCGGGTGATCACCGAGAACAGGGTCGTCTTGCCGGCCCCGTTCGGCCCGAGCAGGGCGGTGAAGTGTCCGCGCGCGACGCTCAGGGAAACGTCGGACAGGGCCGCCCGCGCGCCGAAGCGGTGGCTCACATGGGCCACATCGAGGGCGGGGCTCGCGCGCTCTCCGGAACTCATGGCTTCAAGGCCCGCGCGGCGTCGCCGACCGCGTCCAGGCACTCGTCGAACTCGCCCTCCCCCATCTCGCGCTCGGCCACCCGCAGGGCCTTCTTGAGCTTGGGCTGGACCGCCTCCGGGGCGGGCTTGGCGAGTTCGGCCTTGAGCATCGCGATGCCCTCCACGCAGGCGGCCTTGTCGTCCGCCAGGGCGGCGACGCTCCCGAGGGCGAGGAGGACGGGGAGGGCGAGTACCGGGGGCGCGCGCATCACGGGGGTCCTACTTCACGGTGAACTTGCCGGTCATGCCCTTGGATTCGAGGCCATGGACCGACCAGGGATACTCGCCGGGCCGGATGGCCACGAACTCGATCGCGATCTCGCCCGGATCGTCGAATTCGAAATGGTCCGGCGGGCCGCTGCCGTGGATCTCCAGGTGCTGAATCACGATCTGGTTGAACCAGATGTTGCGGAAGAACTCGGTGGCGTAGAACTTGTACTCCTGCCGGCCCTTGGCGACGATCCGCAGGCGGTAGGCCTTGCCGGATTCGAGCTCGATCTCCTTGTTCTCCACGACGAAGTCGTTGCCCTCCTCGTTGCCGAGGACGAGGTCGGGCAGGTTCTGACGCTTCTTCGTCAGGTCGAGGGCCTGGGCCGGCGCGATCCAGGCAGGGCCGCCGGCGAGGATCGCCGCCAGGGCGAGGGCGGTGCGCCGCATCGTCCGCTTCATGTGTTGTCCTCCCGTTTGCCGCCCCGGGGCGGTGCCGCCTTGAGGCGGTCGTTGCTAGTGCTCTGGCGCTGGCCCCTCCCCGCGGAGGGCGGGGCCCGTGCTTTAGTTCGGCGAGACCGTGACCCCCCAGGGCAGAAGCCCCACGGGGATGCTCTTCACCACCTTCTCGGCCGCCACGTCCACGACCGAGATGTCGTTCGAGGAGCCGTTGGTGGAGAACAGCAGCTTCTGGTCCGGGGTGAAGGCGAGCTGCCAGACGCGCTGGCCCACGGGGAGGTACTTCTCCACGGCGTAGGACTTGGCGTCGATCACCGCGATGCGGTTGGCCGGGCCGAGCGCCACGAAGGCTTTGCTGCCGTCCTTGGTGATGCGGATGCCCACGGGCTGGATCGCCTCGTCGTTCACGCTGGGGATCTTGAAGGTGATCTTCTTGATGACCCGGCGCGCGGCGACGTCGATGACGCTGATGGTGCCGCCGACTTCGGCCGAGACCCAGAGATATTTCCCGTCCGCCGTGAACTCGGCGAAGCGCGGGCGGGCATCGACCAGCACGTTGTCGATCACCGCGAAGGTCGTGGTGTCGATGAAGTGGGCCATGTTGGTGGTCTCGGAGGTGTTCACCAGGATCTTGCCATCCGGGGACAGGCCCATGCCCTCGGGCTCGACGCCCACCGGCACCTCGGCCATGACCTTGTTCTTCTCGATGTCGATGACGGTGACCTGGCTGTCGTCCTCGTTGGCGACGTAGAGCAGGTTGCCCTGGGGGCCGAGGATGAACTGCTCCGGGTCTGGCCCCGAGCGCAGGGAGCGCACGACCTTGCCGGTGCTGGTGTCGAGCACGTCGATGCGGTCGTCGTCGCTGGCGCAGACGAACAGCTCCTTGCCGTCCCGGCTGGTGGTGACGCCGCGCGGGCGGCGGCCGACCTTCCAGGTCCCGGTCACCGCCATCGTCTCGGTGTCGATGACGCTGACCGAGTTGCCCTTCTCGTTGGTGACGTAGACCGTGTAGGCCTGCGCCGGGCAGGCCAGCGAGAAGCCGGCCAGGACGGTGCCGGCCAGCAGCGCCAGGCCCAGTACCGATCCGGACACGTGTGCCCTGTCGCCGCGGCTCATGGGGTTCCTCCTCGGGGCCATCGCTGTCTCGTGCGCGATTGATTGGGCGTTACTATAGTGCAGCCCCGTCTCACGGGGAGCGCGGGACCGCAAGCGGGCGGGAGACCGTGTTGCCGCAGGCGGCCCGGCGGATCCGGGCCTCGCGCGAACGTGACGGGATCAGTCGGGGAACTTGCAGGTCGTCTCCGGCAGGTCGATGCCGAGGGTGTCGAGGGGCGTGCGCTGGTGCGTGAAGCCCTGCTCGGGCGCCACCGAGACCATGGCCTTGGGCTGCACCACGATGATGGGCTGGCGCAGCTGGTGGTCCCAGGGGCGGTAGCTGAGGGAGACGCCCTTGTAGGCCGGCAGGCTGAAACCCGGGTCGGCGAAGTAGGGCGCGAGCACCGCCGGGTCGGCGGTCTTCTTCTGGGTCGCCGCCTCGCCCACCGAGCGCACCGCCGCCCAGGCCTGGTAGTCGAGGGGCCGCATCAGCCGCCCCGCCTGCCGCCGGAAGCGGTTCTGCGCCTGGGCCGCGCCCCAGGTCTCCAGCATCGGGTGCCAGGTGGTGGCGATCAGCCCCTGCGTGCCGGCCACGGGGCGCGGGTCGACGGTGCGGAACGGAACGTAGTCGCCCCAGTCGCCGGCCTCGTCGGCCACCACCGCGATGTCGTAGTCGAGCCCCCGGGTGAACACCATCGCCTCGGACCGGGTCGGGGTGTCGCCCCGCGCCTTGGCCAGGGGGCCGAAGGTCCAGGGCTTCTCGGCGTTGATCTTCAGGGCGAATTTCCGGGCGGCGTTCTTGAACGCGTCGGCGTAGAGGCGGTCGTTCTCCCCCGGTCCGACGATGAGGAACATCTTGCGCCAGCGCATCAGCGTGAAGAACTGCGCCAGGGCATCCGTCTGCATCGCCCGGCTCGGCAGGACGTGGAAGACGTTGCGGCGGCAATCGGCCCCGCGCAGGCGGTCGTCGGGGGCGGCGATGTTGAAGATCGTGACGCCCTGCCCCTTCAGCGCATCCGCGATGGCGAGGAGTTCGGCCGCCGGCAGCGCCACCACGAGGTAGCGGATGCCCCGCCCCGCGAGGTCCCGGGCCGCCGCCACCCCATCCTTGTCCCCCGCCTTGTCCCCCGCGAGGGCGACCTCGTCGAGGACGTAAGTCTGCTTGGTGAAGCGACCGGTGTTGTTGTTGTCCTTGACCGCCATCCGGGCGCCGGCGACGCCCTCGTCCTCCGGCACCGCCTCGGCGTCGTAGGAGGAGGGCGCGGGCTCGGGCCGGTAGATCAGGCCGATATGCGTCTCGCTCGGAGCGATCCCCGGCGCGGCGGGAGGCGTGGCCGGCTCCTGTGCCGAGGCCGGGGCGAGGCCGCACAGCCCGAGGCTGAGGGCGAGCGGGGCGAAGAGGAGGCGTGCGGAGCTGAGCATGTGGCCGGGAGGCTAACAACATTGCGCCGCCGCGCTCAATCGCGGATTGCTAAGCGGTTCTTAAGGGCGCCCCGCCGAAACCTTGCGCCGACCTCGCGACGGCGCGGCGGCATTTGCGCGCCGGGCCGTTTCCGGGCAGATCTCGCGGAACTGAGGCGCCGGCGGGATCACACGGGCGCCCGGCGCGTTCCCGTGATCCGTTCCCGCGGTCCTCCCGTCCCCGCCCCCAGCGGAGAGCTTCGCCCATGGCCCCGTCCCCGATCCGCGCCGCGCGCGGGCTCGCCCTCGCCGCCCTCCTCGCCACTGGCGTTCTCGCGGGCCCCGCCCGGGCCGCGCCGGAGAAGGCCGCGATCTTCGGGGTCGAGCTGTTCGATCCCGGCGTGGTCGGCGGTCGCAAGGCCCGGCCGGACGAGGTGCGTCGCCTCGGCCTCGTCACCGACGAGCTGCGCAAGGCCCTGGCCGACAGCGTCGAGCCCGTGGATGTCGCCCCCCAGGCGGCCGAGATCGCCAAGCAGGCACCCCTCTACAAGTGCGACGGCTGCGCCGCGACCATCGCCAAGACCCTCGGGGCCGACCTCGCGGTCAGCGGCTACGTCGAGAAGGGCTCCAACCAGATCTTCAACCTCACCGTCACCATCGCGGAGGCCGCCACCGGCAAGGTCATCCGGGGCGGCCGGGTGGTGATCCGCGCCGACACCGACGACACCTGGGCCCATGCCATGCGCTGGGTGGTGAAGAACCGCCTCCTCACCGAGCCCTTGCCGAACCGTTCCTGACCGGGCGGCGTTTCAAGAGACGGGGATTTCCCTTATCCCCGCCCATGCGCTAGGTCCGCGTTCAGGCCGGAAGCGCCAGCTTGAGGCCGAACTTGCCCCGGCCGCGCCACCCTGGGCGCGGCGCTTCCCGACCCGGGCGTCGTCGATGGCCTCCTCCCGAGGCCCCGAGCAACCGAAACCCGCGCTGATGTCCGTGCCCCGCGTGTCCCGATCCTTCGATCTCCGGTCCTTCGACGCCGACGCGCCGGCGCCGCGGCTCCTCGTGAGCGTGCGCAACGCGGACGAGGCGGACCTCGCGACCGGCGCGGGCGCCGACCTCGTCGATGCCAAGGACCCCGAGCGCGGGGCGCTGGGGGCCCTCCCCGCCGCGACCGTCCGCGCCATCGTGGCGCAGGTGGGCGGCCGCACCCTCGCCAGCGCCGTGGCGGGCGAGCCGGACCGCGCGGCCCTGGTTCCCGCCATCGCCGCCATGGCGGCCACCGGCATCGACGTGGTGAAGGTGGCCGTGGGGGACGCCGTGTCGGCGGACGACCTCGCCCGGGCCGCCGAGGCGGCCTCCGGGCGCCTGATCGCCGTGCTGTTCGCGGAGGCCGGCGATGCCGCCGCCCTCGTGCCGCGCCTGCGCCGGGCCGGCTTCCTCGGCGCGATGATCGACACCGCGGGCAAGGACGGGCGCCGGCTCACCGACCACCTGTCCCTGCCGGCGCTGGCGGCGTTCACCCGCGCCTGCCGCGATCACGGCCTGGTCTCGGGCCTCGCCGGCTCCCTGGCCCTCTCCGACATCGCCATCCTGGCCCCCCTCGGGCCGCATTACCTCGGCTTCCGCGGCGGCCTCTGCGGCGCCGGCGACCGGCGTCAGGCCCTCGATCCCGTCCGGGTGGCGGAGGCCGTGCGCCTGATCCGCGCCTCGGCCCGGCGGGACGCCGCGTGATGCGGGCACCGGCCGCCCCGATCGTGGTGAAGCTCGGCGGCAGCCTCGTCGCCGACGCGCCCCGCCTGCGGGCCTGGCTCGCGCACCTCGCCGACGGTGCCGCGGGGCCCTGCGTCGTCGTCCCCGGGGGCGGACCCCTCGCCGAGGCGGTGCGCACATCCCAGGCGGCCCTCGGCTTCTCCGACGCCCTCGCCCACCGCCTCGCCCTCGACGCCATGGGCCGCATGGCCGAGATCTTTTCGGCGCTCGAGCCGCGCCTCGTAGCCGCCCGCGCGCCGGAGGCCCTCGCGGCCCTCCTGGCGTCCGGGCTGGTCCCGGTCTGGGACCCGGCCGACCTGAAGGCCGGCCACCCCGACATCCCCGAGACCTGGGACGTCACCTCCGACAGCCTCGCCCTCTGGCTCGCCGCCGCGATCGGCGCGTCGCGCTGCTGCCTGGTGAAGTCCGCCGAGCGGCCGGCAGGGACGACGGACTGGGCGGATCTCGCCGCGAGCGGCCTCGTCGACGCGGCCTTCCCGGTTTTCGCGGCCCGCTATGCCGGGCCCATCGCCATCCTGGGTCCCGGCGCGGCCTGTCCGCCCGCGGCCGCCTCCGAAAGGGCCGCCGCATGAGCGCGCCCGAGCACCTCGTCTTCATCACCGGCCGCATGGCCAAGGCGCGCCTGGAGAAGGTCGCCGCCACCCTGCCGCCGGAGCGCTACGCCTGGAGCATCGCCGATGCCGGCGTGAAGGTCGCTGCGCTGATGACGGAGGAAATCATCCGCCGCCGGGTGACGATCCCGGACGGCGCCAGCCGCATCATCCTGCCCGGGCGCTGCCGGGCCAACCCGGAGGCGCTGGCGGCGCATTTCGGCCTGCCGGTGGAGCGCGGCCCCGACGAGATCGTCGACCTGCCGGCCTATCTCGGGCTCGCCGGGCGCACGGTCGATCTCTCCCGCCACGACCTGCGCATCTTCTCCGAGATCGTCGACGCCTCGAAGATGACGCCCGAGCAGATCCTGGCGAAGGGCCTCGACCTCGCCCGGCGCGGGGCCGACGTGATCGATCTCGGCGGCCTGCCGGACACCGACTTCCCGCATCTCGAGGCGTGCGTGCGGCTGCTCAAGGGCGCCGGGCTCAAGGTCAGCGTCGATTCGTTCTCCCTCGACGAGCTGACCCGGGGCGCCCGGGCGGGGGCCGACTACCTGCTCAGTCTCAACGAGCAGACCCTCGACCTCGCCTTCGAGACCGACGCCGTGCCGGTCCTGGTGCCGGTGCGTCCCGACGACCTGGCCTCCCTCGATCGCGCCATCGAGCGCATGGAGAAGGCGGGGCGGCCCTATATGGCCGACCCGATCCTGGAGCCGATCCATTTCGGCTTCGTCGAGTCGATCACCCGCTACCACGAGACCCGGCGGCGCTGGCCCGGCATCGAGATGATGATGGGCACCGGCAACCTCACCGAGCTCACCGAGGCCGACAGCCTCGGCGTCACCGCCCTCCTGGTCGGGATGTGCTCGGAGCTCGCCATCCGCAACGTGCTCATCGTCCAGGTCTCGAACCACACCCGCCGGACGGTGGAGGAGCACGACGCCGCCCGCCGGGTGATGTTCGCGGCCCGCGCCGATTCGGCCCTGCCCAAGGGCTACGGCCGCGCCCTGCTGGCGCTCCACGACAAGCGGCCCTACGTGCAGACCCCGGACGAGGTCGCGGTGCAGGCGGCCGAGGTGAAGGACCCGAACTACCGCATCGCCGTGGCGGAGGACGGCATCCACGTCTTCAACCGCGACATCCACGCGATCGGCACCGACGCGATGGCGTTCTTTCCCGACCTCCAGAGGACCGGCACCGTGGGCAGCGACGGCGCCCACGCCTTCTATCTCGGCGGCGAGCTGACCAAGGCCGAGACCGCCTGGCGGCTGGGCAAGCGCTACGTCCAGGACGAAGCCCTGGCCTGGGGGGCGGCCGCCGACGCCGCGGTGGAGGACACCACGGCCTTCAAGAAGGCCGGGCACACGAAGCATTCCGGCTCGGCCGCCGCCGAGATCGCGGCCCGCGACGCCACGCCGCCCGAGGCCGGGGCGGTCGCGCCCGAGACGACGGGACCCGGCGAGACCGGGGCCGGCGACGCGGTGTCGGAGACCCCCCCGGAGGGCGGCGGCCGCATCGTCTGCGGCAAGTTCGTGCCCGACGCGCCGCGCGCCGCGACGGGAAAGGCGTGACCCCATGCCCCTGATCCTCGAGACCGTCGTCACCACCACCGACCGCGCCGGCGCGCTGCACCTGGTGCCGTTCGGGCTGATCCAGGACGGCGCGGACTGGATCCTGGCGCCGTTCCGGCCCTCCCCCACCATCCGCAACCTCGCCGACAATCCGGTCTTCGCCGCCTCCAGCCCCAGCGACGTGCGGGTGATCGCCGGGGCCGTCACCGGGCGGCGCGACTGGGCGACCGTGCCCTGCGCGCGGATCCCCGGCCGGCGCCTCGCCGAGAGCTTCGGCCATGCCGAGTTCGAGGTCGCCGCCGTCGAGGACGATCCCGTGCGACCTCGCTACCGGGGACGGATGGTCCACGCGGCGGCACACGTGCCGTTCTTCGGCTACAACCGGGCGCAGGCGGCGGTGCTGGAGGCGGCGATCCTCTCCACCCGGCTGCACATGCTGGAGCCTGACAAGATCCTGACCGAGATGCGCTACCACGCCATCGCGATCGCCAAGACCGCCGGGCCCGCCGAGCGCGAGGCCTGGGACTGGATCGAGGACAAGGTGGCCGCGGCCCTCGGCCGCGACGACCGCATCCTCGAGCGTTCCCCCCCAGCACCCTAGAACGTGCTTTCCCGAGGAGACGAAGACCCGATGAAGTTTCTCACTCTGACGACCGTGGCGGCCTTCGCCCTGGTGTCGTTCGGCGCCCAGGCGCACGGCCCGACCCGCAAGAAGGTCGAGGAGACCGTCGAGATCAACGCGGCCCCGGACAAGGTCTGGGCCGTGATCGGCAATTTCCAGGACATGAGCTGGCTGCCGCCGGTCGAGAAGACCGAGGGCAAGGGCGGCAACGAGATCAAGGCCACCCGCACGCTGACGCTCAAGGGCGGCGCCACGGTGGACGAGGAACTGTACAAGTACTCCGCCGAGAAGATGAGCTACTCGTACCGGATCACCAAGGTCGACGTGAAGACCCTGCCGGTGAACGACTACTCCTCCACCATCAAGGTCGAGGATGCCGGCGGCGGCAAGTCCAAGGTGGCCTGGGACGGCGCGTTCTACCGCGGCTACATGAACAACGATCCGCCGCCCGAGCTGAACGACGAGGCCTCGCAGAAGGCCGTGCGCGGCCTCTACCGCACCGGCCTCGACGCCCTGAAGGCCAAGCTCGAGAAGAGCGGTTCTTGATCGCATCGCGAACGGGGACGGGCCGGCGCTTCGCCGGCCCCTTCCGCTCCGGCGTCCCGGGGTTTGGCCTCCCCCTGCTCGGCCTGCTGCTGCTCGGCGCGCCGGCCCGGGCCGATGAGGCCCTCGTCACCGCGCAGGGCGCCAACACCCTGGCGATCGTCGATCTCGAGGCCGGCAGCGTCGCCGCCCAGATCCCGATCGACGGCGCGCCCGCCGGCATCGCCCTCTCTCCCGACCGCCGCACGGCCTTCGTCACCCGCCCCGAGGGGCCGGGCCTCGCCGTGGTCGATCTCGACACCCGTACCGTGACGGGCACCCTCGCCCTGCCCGGCGGCCCCCTCGGCATCGCGGTCAATCCGAAATCCGGGGCGGTCTACGTCGCCGACTGGTACGGCAGCCGCATCTTCGTCGTCTCGCCGGACGGTGCGCGCCTCGACACCGAGATCCAGGTCGGCGCCTCGCCCTCCGGCATCGCCGTGACCCCCGACGGCGCCACCCTGCTGGTGGCGAACCGCGAGGGGGATTCGGTCTCGGTGGTGGACGTCGCCGCGGCCCGGGAACTCCAGAAGATCCCGGTCGGCCAGCATCCGTTCGGCATCACCCTCGATGCCGAGGGGGCCCGCGCCTACACGGCCAACGTGACCTCGAACGACGTCTCGGTGATCGACGTGCCCGGCCGGCACGAGATCGGCCGGGTGACCACGGGCGAGCGGCCCTACGTCATCGCCCTCGCGGGTCCGCGCGGCTTCGTCACCGACCAGTATTCGGGCACCGTCACGGTGTTCAACCTGAAGACCCTCACCAACGTCGCGGCGATCGAGGTCGGCGATCACCCGGAGGGCATCGCCGCCTCTCGCGACGGCCGCACCCTGACGGTGGCGAACTGGGGCTCGAACACCCTGAGCCTGATCGACGCGACCACCCTGAAAGTGACGGGCGAGATCAAGGTCCCGGACGGGCCGCGGTCCTTCGGGGATTTCCTGCGGTGAGGGTCGGAGGCTGGGTACGCCGCGCGTGAAGGGCCGGCGCGTGTCGCGCGCGGACCCGGGCCTTTCGCCCCGGAGCGGACGTCCCGCCCGCGACCCGACCGCGCCGTTCGGCCCCGACGCCACCGGTCCGAGCGCGGCCGTCGATGCTTCTGCCCGGGTCCTCCGCGTATGGCCTGGTCCACGTGAGGTCGGTGCCGATCGCACGGACCGTGACTCCGCCCTCAACGGGTTCGGGCGTTCCTCTGCGTTTCGACGCCAGGGCTATCGAGGAAGGCGATGATGCTGTCAGCGACCGCCTGAGGGGCCTCGCGGGCGGGGAAATGGCCGACACCGTCCAGAACGACCCGCTGGTAGCCGTTCGCGAAAGAGCGCGCTTGGCCTTCCGACTCCCCCGGCGGGTCGCATCGATCCGCACCGCCCTGGATCATGAGCGTGGGCACCTGGAGGAGGTCCGTCGCGTCGACCACGTCGCGCAGGGACGTGTAGCGCGGGTCGAGTTTCTCCGGCTTCCAGCGGCTCCGATAGCCATGGAGCGTGATGGCGACCCAGTCCGGATTGCGGAAGCTGCCCGCCACGGCCGCGAACACCGCGTCGTCGAACCAATCCGTCGGTCCCCACGTGTCCCACTGGATGCGCGCGAAGCGTTCCGGATCGTCCCGTACCGCCGCCGCGCCCGCGTCGGTCGTCATGAACCACTGGTACCACCAGCGTCGGCTCTGCTCGAACGACGGCGTGGCGAAGCGCCCGCGCGGCGCATAGCCGATCGCAAGCGACGTGATCGAGGACACCCGCTCCGGCGCGAGCGCCGCCAGGATGTAGTCCGCCCGGCCGCCCCAGTCATGGCCGACAACCGCGCAGCGGTTCCAGCCGAGCGCGTCCATCAGATCGAGAGCGTCCCGGGCGATCGCCACGCCGGTCCCGTCGCGGGGGGATTGGTCAGCAAGAAAGCGTGTCGGCCCGAAGCCGCGAAGCCAGGGGGCGACCCAGCGATAGCCTTTCTGCTCCAAGAGCGGAGCGACGCCGCGCCAGCCAGTGGCATCATCCGGCCATCCATGCAGGAGCAGAACCGGTCGACCGTCCCGAGGGCCTCCGCTCTCGAAAGCGATGTCGAGGAGTTCGGTCTGGATATGGTCCACCGCAGTGCTCCGTGTTCCGCACGAGTGAATTGCCCCGGCAGCGGCCGACCGCCGGACGCAGGCATCGTCCAGGCATCCCGCGGATCAGGGCTGCGAGAAACCCCCGGCGCCGACGATGTCCGTGCCCGTCACCCCGGTGTGCCGCCGAAATCGG
Organism: Methylobacterium sp. Leaf125; assembly: GCF_001423085.1. Lineage (GTDB taxonomy): Bacteria > Pseudomonadota > Alphaproteobacteria > Rhizobiales > Beijerinckiaceae > Methylobacterium. The sequence continues at coordinate 32,333 of NZ_LMNU01000010.1, forward strand.
GATGACCGGCGAAGGCGGCCGCCAACAGGGTCACGAAGCTGCGCACCTTGCTGGCGATGTTGCGGTTGGCCGGATAGGCGGCGTGCACCGGGATGACCGGCAGATTCCAGTCTGTCAGAACCGGGACGAGCGCGCCCGCGCGGATTGCCGGACCGACCACGAAGGCGGGCTCCAGCGCGATGCCCGCCCCGGCCAGGGCGGCGGCCAGCAGCGTCGGGCCGTTGTTGCACTCCAGAAGGGGTCGGATCGGGAAGTCGGCCACCGCACCGTCCCGCTCGAACCGCCACTTGCGACCCCAGCGCAGCGCGGAGAAATGAAGGCAGGCATGGGTCGCGAGGTCCTGCGGGGTCGCCGGCGGGCCACGGCGGGCGAGGTAGGCCGGAGATGCGCAGGCGATCAACGGGGACGTACCGATCCGCCGCGTGACCAGCGTCGGCTCGACCGCAAGTGCACCGCGGATCGCCAGGTCGAAACCCTCCCCAATCAGGTCCACGGCATCGGTGGACAGCTGAAGGTCGATCGACACCGCCGGGTTCTCGGTGAGGAAGCGCGCGACCACCGGGGCGACATGATCGGGGCCGAGGTCCGGAGGGGCTGCGATCCGCAGGCGGCCGACCGCCTCGGTCTGGAAGGCTGTCGCCGCTTGCCCGGCAGCCCGCACACGATCCTGGATGTCGGCGAGCGCCTCCCGGTAGACCGTCCCGGCTTCCGTGAGCCGCACGGCGCGCGTGGAGCGTTGCAGCAGCTGGACGCCCAACCGCGTCTCCAAGGCGCGGATCTGCGCACCGACCGCGGAACGCCCCATCTCGAGGTCGTCGGCTGCCGCCGTGAAGCTTGCGCGCTCGGCGACGGCAAGGAACGCCATGATCCCGGCCAGCGGATCGGTGGTCTTCATATGTCCGCCCATGCGCCAACCGATGTACGATCATCGATCTTATCGCGGCGGATCGCAATCGGTAGCTCTGGGGAACCCCAACCCGACCGACAGGACGTTCGCATGGCCGCTGCCCTCTGGTTTACCACCGCCCGCCTGACCATCCATCTGTCGCAGAACGACAATGCCGATGGGCTCACGCTGATCGAGCACCACATGGCGCAGGGCTTTGCCGTGCCGCTGCATGTCCATCAGGACGAGGATGAAAGCTTCTACATCCTGCAGGGCGAGGTCCGCATGCAGATCGCCGACGAGGTTCGTCGGCTGACACCGGGCGACGCGATCACGGTCCCGGGTGGAACGCCGCACTCGTTCCGGGTCGTCTCCCCCGAAGCGCGCTTCCTGTCGATGACGACGGGTGGGTTCGAGGCGATGATCCGCAGCCTGGCCCGGCCGGCGGAAACAGAAGGCCTGCCGCCCCAAGCCGAGCCGACCGACGCGGAGGTCGCGGCGCTGGTCGCGGCCTGTGCCGCGCACGGCATCGCGTTTCAGGGACCTGCGGTCGCGTGAAGCACGGGGTGGCGGCTCGTGCGGATCGCCTTTCCAGAAGCCGCCAGTCTGGACGCCACGCCACCCGGACGGAGCGCATCCTCGACCAAGCTGCCGCGAAGCGGACCTTCCGAGGGGCTTGGAAGGGGCGCAAGCGGACGGGACCGCGCTGTCGGGCTCCGGCCACGCGAGCCTGTGCCCCCTGCCCTCACGCCGCCGCGGGCGGCTCTGGAGATTCGGGCTCCTCCGGCGAGTTCAGGATGTCCTCCAGTTCGTCCACCAGCATGTCGATCTGGTCCGACGTCGCCAGCACCCGCAGGGTCTGGCCGGATTCGGTGGCGAGGGCCAGCTCGATGCCGCCGCCGGAACGGCTGGCGAGGATGCGGGCGAGTTTCTGCGGCGTGCTCATGCGCGGGGTCTCTCTCCAGGAACTCGGGTGGGCCAGGAACTTGGGTCGGCCAGGAACTCGGGTGGGCCAGGATTTCAGGGGGGATCGGCCGCCAGCAGCGCCACGGCGACGGCGGGGCCGCAGGTGGAGGCCCAGTCGGCCCCGGCCTCGGCGAGGTGGCCGGCGATGAGGTCGGTGAAGGCGTGGGCCGGCCGGCCGAGGCGCGCGGCCAGGCGCTCGGCCAGGAACCGGCCGGCGCCGCACACCACCACGGGCGCTCCGTCGGGCAAGGCCTGGCGGGACAGCACCAGGGCGGCCGCATCGTGCAGTAGCCGGAGCTGCCGTTCGGCGAAATGGGCCGCCAGGGCGCGCCACTCGGCGGCGCTGCCCTCGTCGCGGTCGCGCCCGACGATGCGGGCGAGGCGGGTCTCGCTCTCGGGGATCGACTTGCCCTTGAGGTCGACGCTGTGCTGCTGGTCGGCGCCCTCCGGCAGGTCGCCGAGGATGCGGTGGATGTCGGCGGCCGTGGCGAAGGTCTCGGCCATCAGCCCGGTGCGCCGGCCCCGGAACGGGGCGTGGTCGGCCAGCGCCACGAGATGCGAGCGCACCACGCCGGTATAGACGAGTTCCCCCGTCTCCAGGCGCTCGGCGTCGCTGTAGCCGGCCGCCACCGGCGCCCCGGCCGCGATCGGGATCAGGTCGGCCGTGGTGGAGCCGATATCGACGAGGAGCCCGTCGGCGACGTGGCGGCCGATCAGGGCCGCGGTGGCGTGCCAGTTCGCCGAGGCGATGTCGCCGGCCTGCGCGGCGGCGGCTTCGGGGGCGAGCAGGCCGGAACGGCCGCCGTAGATCCGCACCCGGCCGCTGAGATGAGCCTCGGCCCAGGCGGAGATCTGCCGCACACCGTCGGTGCGGCCGGCGAAGCAGTCGGTGAGTTCCCCCGTCATGGTGACGACGTGGTCGGCCGTGTCCCGCGCCCAGTCGGGCAGCTGCGCCAGGGTTTCGTCGAGGGCGGGCAGCCCGCGCCAGAGGCGGCAGGGCGCCTGGACCACGGCGACCACGCGGCGATCGCGGACCAGGGCCGCCTTGACATGGACCCCGCCGAGATCCCAGCCGATCACCGGCATGTCAGGAAATGCGGCGGGAGATCCGGATGGTGGTGTCACGGGCGGGCCTGAACGCGGGAGGAAGCCGAATGGCGGACGAATTCGAGATCATTCCGGTGCTCGACCTGCGCCACGGAGCCGTGGTGCGGGCGCGGGCCGGCGACCGCGCCTCCTATGCCCCGATCGTCACGCCCTTGGCAAAGGGGTCGGCGCCGGCGGACGTGGCCCGCGGGCTCCTGGCGGCGGTGGCGGCGCGGATCCTCTACGTGGCGGACCTCGACGCGATCGTCGACGGGGCGGCCCCCGATCGGGCGAGCCTCGCCGCCATCGCGGAGGCCTGTCCCGGCACCACCCTGTGGGTCGATGCGGGATTCGCCGATGCGGCCGGGGTCGAGGCCTTCCTCGAGACCGGGCTCGGCCGGCCGGTGATCGGCAGCGAGAGCCAGGCGGATGCCGGACTCGTGCGCGCCCTGGGCGCGCGGGCGGTGTTCTCCCTCGACACGCGGGAGGGCGAGCGCCTCGGGCCTTCCAGCCTGCACGACACGCCGGCGCACTGGCCGCGCGACGTCATCGTGATGACCCTCGGGCGGATCGGCGTCGGGGCGGGTCCGGATCTCGACCGTCTGGCGGCGGTGGCGGCGGCGAGCCCGGCGACCCGCCTCTACGCGGCGGGCGGGGTGCGGGGCCCGGAGGATGTGGAGGTCCTGCGCCGCCGCGGTGTCGCCGGCGCCCTGGTGGCCTCGGCCATCCATGACGGGGCGCTGCGCGGCTGAGGGGTTGCTCAAAAGAGAGGGGCGGCCTTCGGGCCGCCGGGTATCCAAACGAAGAGGGGCGGCCCGAAGGCCGCCGGGTATCCAAACGAAGAGGGGCGGCCCGAAGGCCGCCGGGNGGCCGCCGGGTATCCAAACGAAGAGGGGCGGCCCGAAGGCCGCCGGGTATCCAAACGAAGAGGGGCGGCCCGAAGGCCGCCGGGTATCCAAACGAAGAGGGGCGGCCCGAAGGCCGCCCCGTGTCGTGTTCATCGTCCGAGGAAGATGGAAGCCAGTCGCTGGAGCAGGCCCCGCGGTGCGGGCGGAGGCGCGCTCTGCCCAGGACTGCCCCCGATCTAAGCGTTCGACGCGAAGGGGTGCGAAGCGGAGTTGCGCTGCTCGGTGACGACGGCGGCGGTGGGCTCGCCCTTGACGGCGCGCTCGATGGAGAGCTTCACGGCGTCGTAGTTGTACTTCTGGATCTTGGCGTCGTCGGCCGCTTCCCAGTGGATGAACACGCCGACCAGGATGAACAGGTCGTCGGCCTCGTCGGCGGGGATGATGCCCTCAGCCACGCAATCCTGAACGGCCTTGGCGACGCCGTGCTGGGCGGGGCCGAACATCTGGACGGCCTGACGGGCGTCGTTGATGGTGACCTTGTTGAACATCAGGGTGTTCGGCTTGCAGGGCAGGTTCGGCGCGATGACCGCGAGCAGGCTGGTGAAGCCGTGCTTGTTGTTCACGAGGCCGTTGCAGAACGCGGCTTCGGCCGGCGAACCGCGCGGTCCGATGATGAGATCGATGTGGGCGACCTCGTTGCCATCACCGACGAGGGCCTCGCCGACCATAACCTTGTTGATCTTCGCCATGTGGGGTTTCTCCCAAAGTCTTGAAAAGACGTGGCCGCTCCCGAGCTCAGGGGGCGGCCGGCAGCTATCCTTGTTCACGGCGTCCAGTCCATCGAGGGACCGGACCGGTTAGCCCGGATCGCGGCGCGGACCCTACTCTGGGGCCTTGCCGGGAACAACCCTGCGCAGGCCGGTCGGCCTGGCAATTTATTCATCGGTGGATGGAACCTTCGTTTGAAGCCCCGAAAACCTGTCCAAGGGGCCGGGATCAGGCCTCGGCCCGGAGAAGACGGTCGAGGAACAGCGTCGCCACCGTGAAGTCCGCGCTGGTGCCCGGGTTGAGCCGCTCCGCCTTCCAGGCGCGGTCCCGGTCCAGCAGGGCGTCCACCGGGGCCGTGCCGAGGTCGAGGGCCAGCAGCGCCTCGGCCTCGGCGCGCAGGGCCTCCGCGCGGTCGGGGCCGTGCTTGCGCGCCACGTGGCTGTCGGGCACCCGGGCGAGATAGGCGAGATACACGGCGGTGGTGCACCAGGGGGGGCTGAGATCCCGCGCCCGGGCCGCCGCCAGGGCCGGCAGGCCGATCGCGAACAGGTCGGCGAATCCCGTCCCGTAGGCCCGCGCGATGGCGTCGCGCGGGGCGGCCTCCGCCATGGCAGCCCGCAGCGAGGCGGGGCCTTGTGGATCGGGACCCTGCGAATCGGTGACGTCGTGACGCTCGGCCCGGCCGAGGCCGCCCGGATTGGCCCGCCGGATCGCCGCGAAGACGTCGCGGGCATCGGCTGCGTCGAAGCCGTCGAGAACGGTGGCGAGGGCGGCGCGCAGCGGACCGGCCGTCTCCGCCGCCCGGGCGAGGGGCGCGCACAGGAGCACGATGCCCAGGTTGGTGTTCTGGCCGACGCGGTCCATCGTCGCCGCGACGGCCCGGAGCACGCGCCGGCCCACCGGCGCACCCGCCTCGGCCAGGGCCGGGGCCGAGACCTCGGCGCTCGTCACGAAATCCGCCACCGCCATGCGGTGGCCGTCGGCGAAGGCGTGGACGTTGCCGGGCTTCAGGGCGTCGAGCTCGTCGAGGCAGCTCGCCCGGTAGGCGGCGGCGACGGCCCCGGGCGCGATCATCCGAGGGCCGCGACGAGGCGGGGCGGACGGGCGGCCCGCACGGCGTTGAGGAAGCCGCGGGCGACCGCGAGGGCGATGTCGACCTCGGTTACCTGCTGCAGCCCGGACCAGGCCGGCATCGAGTTCACCTCCAGCACGAGGTAGCCTCCCTGCCCGTCCTCGACGAGGTCGATGCCGGAATAGTCGACGCCCACCGCCGCGGCGGCCCGCTCGGCGAGCTCGGCCGCGGCGGGCGGCATCGCCCAGGCCAGGGGTCGGCCCCCGCGATGGACGTTGGTGATCCAGCCGTCGCCCTCGCGGATCATGCCCGCGATGGCGCGGCCCTCGCAGACGAAGACCCGGTAGTCGCGCCAGAGACCGTCGCTGCGGGCGATGTAGCGCTGGAGATAGTAGACCCGCGACACCGCCTCCTCGTCCGGCAGGTCCTCCGGGCGCTCGATCAGCTGGAGGCCCTCGCCCTGCGAGCCGAAGAGCGGCTTGAGCACCAGGGGACGCCCGGGACGGGCCTCCCGGGCCACGACCTCGGCGGCGGCGTCCCGCTTCGAGAGCACGAAGGTCTCCGGGGTGGGCAGGCCGGCCCGGTCGATGAGCAGGCTCGTCATCGCCTTGTCGACGGAGCGCTCGATCGCGCTCGGGGAATTCCACACGGTCGTGCCGCTGGCCACCAGGGCGTGCAGCACGCCCAGGCGCATGGTGGTGGCCTCGAAGGTGCCGCCCGCGATGGTGCGCAGCAGGACGCCGTCCGGCAGGGTCTCGAAGCCCGGCACCCGCAGGGGCTCGGGGCCCCCCGTCACCACCGCGACGTCGGCCATCGAGAACAGCACCGGCGCGGCGCCGAGCTGTTCGAGGGCGGCCCGCAGGCGCGCCTTGTGCCAGTTGCCGTTGTCGGCCGCGAGCCCGATCCGCATTGTTCTCTGCCAACCTCGACGTCGATCGCTTCTTCCTTCCGCGGGAGAAGGTGGCCTTCCGCGGGAGAAGATGGCCCGCCAAGCGGGTCGGATGGGGGAGCGCCCGTGTCGGGGAGGTTCCGCCTCCCCCACCTGCTCCGCAGGCCCCCTCCCCCGCGCCGGGGGGAGGGGTTACGACCGGCGCCTTACCGGAACGACGCCTCGACCAGCTCCGGCATCAGCTTGCCGCCGCGGAAGCTCTTGCCGGTGGTGACGGAGGTGACGATGACCTCGGCGGGGCTGAAGAGCGCGCCGTCGATCTTGTAGAAGTCGCCGTTCACCCGGGCGAAGATGTCGGCGAAGGGCGCGCCGTGATCGGCCGAGTTCGACGACGGGACCTGCTCGGCGAGCTGCTGGGCGTCGGCGTCGTCGGCCTCCACGAAGAGCTGCACGCGGCCGCCGTAGATGATGGCGTCGTTGGTGCGGCCCATGGCCTGGATGAAGTCCGGGTGCTGGGGCGAGAGCGGGGCGGAGCCGATGCCGTCGACGATCTTGTGCAGGTCGAAGCCGACGGTGTGGGCCTTGTGCAGGGCGACCTCGAGGACGCGGGCGACGACCTGGGTCGAGCCGGCCAGGCTCTGGGTCGGGGCGTAGATGAAGGTCAGCTGCTCGGGCGCCAGGCCGGTGGCCTCGGACACCTTGGCGATGACGGAGGCCGGCGGGCCGCCGGCCGCCTCGAGCACCAGGGCGGTCTGGGTCGCGCTGTCCTTGTAGCCGAGCTCGCCGTAGAGGTCCTCCACCACCGCGACGGCGCGGCCGGGGCCGGAGCCGAGGGCGAAGAAGCCGGAATCCCCGGTCTCGTCGGCCAGCGACCAGCCGGCATACTGGCTGCCGAGGCAGGCGATAACCGGATCGGCGGCGTGCACGATCACCGAGTAGGGCCAGGACGTGATCGGGCCCGACGGCGCGATCGAGACGGTGCCGAGGCCGCCGAGGCAGATCTCGGCGATGCGGCGCCCGGCCTCGATGGAGCCGCGCACGCTGGCGCCGGCATCGACCATGCGGGCGCCGTGCTCGGTGGTCACGGAGAGGCGCAGGGCCTCGGCATCGGCGACCAGCCGCTCCACCAGGGGGGCGGTCAGGGCGTTGACGCTCGGAAACGGGAATTTCGCGCCGCTCGGGCTGGTGGTCATGGGTGTCCCTCCGTCAGGGCGAGCAAGGTCCGCACTTCGGCGGCCCGGCCTCGCAACATCGCTCTCGTGGCGGCCGAGTCCGGCCCTGTGGCGAACAGGGTGCACAGCGGAGCGTGGCGCGCCACCATGGTGCCGGGTCTTGGGCGGTCGCGCACGAAATCCGGCCAGGAGATCGGCGGCATCGGCGCGTAGCCGCTGGCCGCGTAGCAGATTTCCGTCGCCGCCGCATCCATTGGTGCGGGTTCGGCCTCGGGCAGTCGGCCGAGGCTCGCCGCGATGTGCTGGGCGAGGAGGGGCGTCGGGCGCCGGTCGAGCACGTCGAGGGTGGCGCCCGGGCGCGGGTTGATCTCGCTGAGCCACCAATCCGGCCCGTCCACGAGGCAGTCGGCGCTGGCGAGCCCCGTGAGCCCGGTCGCCCGGGCGAGGCGCCCGATCCCGGCCGCGATCGCTGCCGCGTAGTCGGGTGCGAGCACCGGCGGCTCCCGGCGCGCCCGCTCCAGGGCGCCGGCATACCGGAAGGGCCGGAGGGGGGACGGGGCGCTCCACTGCTCGGTCACGCCCACCAGGCGGATCGCGGCACCGTCGGCCAGGATCGCCAGGGAAACGGCGCGTCCCGGCACCCGGGCCTGGAAATAGGCTCCCGCCGGCGCGGGCCCGCCCGGCGCGCCGCGGATATGCGTGCCGCCCGATCCCCCTGCCCGCTTGAGGAGCCAGGCGGCCCGATCGGGCACCGGATCGCGGGTGACGGCCGGGTGCGGGACACCCTGCGCGCGGCAGAGCGCCGCGAAGGCGAAGGGGTCCTTCAGGGTGGCCACGCAATCCGGGCCGGCGCCGAGGAGGCGGTGGCGCTGCGCGATGGCCCGCATCAGGTCGGGGGCGGCCTCGAAGCCGCTGCCGAGGACGAGGCCGAGGGGCGTGCCCGCTGCCTCGGCCGCGAGGGAATCGAGCGCAGCGAGGACGGCGTCGCCGCCGAGGCGTCCGGCCCCGAACCGCCCGTCGGCTTGGCGATAGCCCGCGGCCAGGGCCCGGGTGTCGGCATCGCCGAACAGGTCGAGGACGAGGGGCGCCAGGCCGGCGCGCCGCGCCGCCTGGGCCAGGGCGCGGCCGGACTGGGCGGCGATGAGGAGGGGCCGGCCGGCGGGGGCCGGTGCCGCCCCCGAGGGGCCGGCCGTCAGCCCGCCACCTCGACCGCCAGGGTGTAGGCGTCGCGGAAGTCGAGGCAGAGCGGCGCGTCGGATTCCAGCATCCGCCGGAACAGGCGGGATTCGGTCTGGTACTTCACGTTGCCCACCGCGAGCGCGCCGATGCCGACGCCCCGGCCCGTCGGCAGGGGCACGTCGATGGCGTTGACGTCGATGCCGGCGATGCCGGCGGGCGGCACGGCGTTGACGTCCGAGGCCACGAGGAGCTTCGGGGCGGATTCGAGGTCCTCGGCGGTGAGGATCGGGATGCCGGCCGGGCCGGCCGAGAGGATGACGTCGGCGTTGACGATGGCGGCGCGCCGGGCGGCCACGGTGGAGCCGTCCACCGCCTCGACCTCGACGTCGAAGCGCCAGCGCATGGTGTTCGAGATCTTGCTGACGCGCTCCTCGCCGTCATGACCGACGAGGACGGCCTTGGCGCCGTGGAGCGCGCCGATCACCGCGGCGACGTAGGCGACGACGCCGGCACCGCCGAAGATGACGATGCGCTTGCCCTCGAGGCCGGTGTCGAACTTCGCCTTCAGGGCGCGGGTCACCTCGGCCACCATGGCGGCGCCGGTGGTGAAGGAGCCGGCCGGATCGGCGAAGATGTGGTTGGCGAAGGGAGGCACCAGGGCCTTCCTGGCCCGGTCCACCATGTCGAGGGCGTCCTCGGCGTTCTTGCCGCCGATGAAGATCCCGGTGCGCACGCCGTCCTGGGGCGCGCGCGAGAAGATCGAATCCTGGACCAGCGTCGTCACGTCGGCGAGCGTCGCATTCGTGTAGGTGGCGACGGTTTCGAAGCCCGCATCCACGGCCATGTTCACGTCGAACGGGCTCATATGCTTCAGGGGCGTGATCATGTGCAGGATCGAGCGGGCCATCGTCGGACTCTCTTCGTGCTGTGACGCGGCCCGATCGTGCGCGGAGGCGTCGAATTGTCAAAGCCCGCCGCGGTCGGGTGGGCCGAAGCTGGGCTCTACAGGGATTCGTCTTAAAGCGCGGTGACCGACGCGCCGGTGTTGCGTCCCCGGGCGATCAGGAACTTCAGGGGGCCCGGCCGCTCCAGCATGCCCACGAGGGCGCGGGCCTCGGCCTCCGAGGGCACCAGGGCGAAGCCGGTGGGCCCCCAGGAGCTCTGGCCGTAGCCGGCGAGTCCGAAGTCGGCGACGGCGGCGAGCGCCTCGGCCACGGCGGGGCTGGCAAAGCGCCCGCCCTGGTGGGGCGCGAAGTGGTCGCCGATGAGCTGCTGGATCCGGGTGATGCCGGCGCCGAACCCGTCCGGCTCGGCCGTGACCGCCGCGGGCAGCACCTGCATCAGCACGATGCGGCAGATCTCGGCTGCCTGCGCCTCCGGGAAGCGCGGCAGTTCGCGGAAGGCCGCGACTTCGCGGGTGCCGTGGACGCCGGTCATCCCGGTGTCGAGGATCAGCACCACGCGCCAGGCCTCCGGATAGGCCAGCCGGGCGATCACCGGCGGCGGGTTTCCGTCGGGATCGCGGCCGCCATCGACGATGAGGCCCCCGTGCGTGAAGGCCGCGAGGCCGACGCCCGAGCGGTTTCCCCGGTCGAGGGCGTTGGCGAAGTCCTCCGGCGCGAAGGGCCGCCCGGCGAGGCCCGCCAGGGCGGCCGCCACGCTGAGCGCCAGCTGGGTGCCGGAGCCGAAGCCCGCATGGGCGGGAATCGCCGATTCGATCGTGAGCGCGGCGTGTCCGGCGATGCCGAGATGGCCCGCGGCCGCCAGCGCGTAGGCGGCGGCCCGGCGTGCCTCCGGCCCGGTCACGTCGAGGCGCTCGGCCGGCCGGGCGGTCAGGGTCACGGCGGGGGCGTCGAGGGCGAGGCCGATGCTGCCGAAGCGCCGCCCGAGGCCGCCATGCAGGTCGAGGAAGCCGAAATGCAGGCGGGCGGGCGCGTGCACGCGAAGGCCGGTGCCGGGTCCGCCCGGACCGCTCGGGATCCGCATCAGGTCGATCCCCTCCATCGCGCCCCGTCCTCCCCGCTCCAAACAGCCCCGTGCCCCGGCGGGCCGCCGATGCCGCGCCGCCGGCTTCTCCCACGGAGCGCCGACCCGTCGCAAGCGCGTCGGGCAAATCTCCCGCCGCCGTGTCGGGCGCTGCCGTGTCGGGGTCCCGATTCGCATCGCGCGGTTCAGGGGGGTGGCCTGCGAGGGGGGTTGCCTGGGGAGCGGCGCCGATGCAAACGTGCCGCCCCAACGACATGGACTGGCTCAGTCCCGCCGCGCGCGACGCCGAACACGGTGCGCGCCGGGCCCTCGATTTTCCAAGGTGCAACGCATGGCGGCCTGGGTGAAGGGTGGTGCGACGGATGCGGACGCGGCGGTGGAGGCCGCCGCCACGCTCCTCGCTTCAGCGCAGAATGCTGTCCTGGCGGGCCTCTGCGCCGAGTTGAGCGCGGTGCGCGCGGCCTATCATCTCGCCGACGCCATCGGGGCCTCCGTCGACCCCGTGGCCGGTCCGAGCCTCTACGCCGAGCTCGGTCCCTTGAGCCGCACCGGCGCCATGACGACGACGCCCGCCGAGGCCGTCGGCCGGGCCGACGCGGTCCTCATCGTCGGCAACGTCCCGTGGGATCGTCCGATCGTCCAGGACATCGCCGGGGCGCAGGCGACCCGGGGCCGCGCCGCCGGCTCCGAGCGAGTGATCCTGTCGCTGGGCGGCCCGCGCAACGGCGCCACCCGGCACGTGGCCTACCCGGCCGAGGCCGGCGGCCTCGCGGTCTCGATCGCGCACCTGCGCGCTTTCCTGAAGGGCAATCTCGGCGGCGAAGCGGCCTATGCCGATCTCGCCCGGCGGCTCAGCACCGCCCAGTACGGCGTCGTTCTCTACGACCCGGCCGAGACCGGCGAGCTCGGCGTCGAGATGCTCCAGGGCATGATCAAGGATCTCAACGAGGTCACGCGCTTCTTCGGGCTGCCCCTGTCCGACCCCTTCCAGGGCCGCGCCCTCCTGCAACTCGCCGCCTGGACCACCGGCCAGGCGCCCCGGGTCGGCTTCGGCCGGCACGTGCCCGAGCACGATCCCTGGCGCTTCGACAGCGCCCGCCAGATCGCTGCCGGCGAGGCCGACGCCGCCCTCTGGCTCGCCTCCCTCCCCGCCCCCCGTCCCGACTGGCTCGGCACCCTGCCGAGCGTCGCCATCGTGGGCGTCGGCAGCCCCGAGGCCGGCGGCGACGTCGCCGACGTGGTCTTCGCCGTGGGCGTACCGGGCGAGACCGCCGGCGGCAGCCTGTGGGACGAGCGCCGGGCCGCGATCACCTACGCGCCGGCTTCCGGCCCGACGGCCGAGCTGAGCGCGGCCGGCATCCTGACCGCCATCCAAGATCGTATCCAACAACGCCTCGGGCAGAAGAAGGGCGCCGCATGCTGATCCGGATTCACGGAGGCCGGGTCGTCGACCCGACGGCCGGCCGCGACGCGGTCGGCGAGGTCTGGATCGAGAACGGCCGCGTGGTGGCCGCCTCCGAGCGCGCGCCCGACCGGACCATCGACGCCACCGGCTGCGTGGTGATGGCCGGCGGCGTCGAGGTGCACTCGCACATCGCCGGCGGCAACGTGGTGATGAGCCGGCTGCTCCTGCCCGAGCTCTACGCCAGCGAGGCCGCCCCCGAGGGCCATCCCTTCGCCCATGCGGGCGGCTCGGCCGCCTGGATCGGCGCGAACTACGCGCGGATGGGCTACACCCTGGCGGTCGAGCCCGCGATGCCGCCCGCCAACGCGCTGGCCACCCAGCTCGAGCTCGCCGACATCCCGCTCCTGGACCGCGGCGCCCTGACGGTGATGGGCAACGACGACCACCTGCTCCAGCTCCTGCGGGCGCGCGAGGGCAAGGCGGCGGTGCGCGACCTCGTCGCCCTCTCGGTGGCGACCTCGCGGGGCCTCGGCGTCAAGTGCATCAACGCGGGCGGCGCCTCGGCCTTCAAGGACGGGATGCTGAAGCTCAGCCTCGACGACGAGATCCCGGTCTACGGCCTCTCCACCCGCAAGATCATGGGGGCGCTCCTCGACGCGGTCGAGGAGATCGGCGTGCCGCACCCGCTGCACGTCCACTGCAACAACCTCGGCATCCCGGGCGCCGACGAGTCCTTCGTGGACACCCTGGAGGCGGCGGAAGGGCGGCGCATCCACTTCGCCCACGCCCAGTTCTACGGCTACGGCGTCGCCGATCCCGAGAACCCCCTGACCGGCGGCTTCCGCTCGGCGGCGGAGCGCATCACGGAGGCCATGGAGGCGCACCCGAACGCGACCTACGACGTCGGCCAGGTCGCCTTCGGCCAGACCGTGACGATCTCGCTCGACATCCTGCGCCAGTTCGCGGGCCGCAAGGGCGCCAACCCGAAGAAGTGGATCCTCACCGCGGGCGACGCGGAGGGCGGCGGCGTGGTGCCGTTCCTCTACAAGCCGCGCGGACCGGTGAGCTCCCTGCAATGGGCGATCGGCCTCGAGCTGATGCTCCTGTCCAAGGAGCCGGAGCGCACCATCCTGACCACCGACCACCCGAACGGCGGTCCCTTCACCGACTATCCGCGGATCATCCACTTCCTGATGGACAAGGAGGAGCGCGACCGCGAGATCGCCGGCCTGCACAAGGTCATCGCCGAGCGCTCCGGCCTCTGCGCCATCGAGCGCGAGTACAGCTTCTCGGAGATCGCCCAGCTGACCCGCTCGGGGCCCGCCAAGCTCCTCGGCCTCGCCGATCGCGGCCACCTGCGCGAGGGCGCCCGGGCCGACGTCGCGGTCTATCGCGACGACCCGGATCGCACCGCCATGTTCGCCCGCGCCAAGCTGGTGCTCAAGGACGGCGAGACCATCGTGGAGGACGGCGAGGTCGTGGCCTGGCGCTCGGGCCGCACCCTGGAGCTCGCCGTCGAGTCCGACAAGGCGATGGTGGCCCGCTCCGAGACCTACCTGCAGGACCGCTTCGGCACCGGCCTCAAGAGCTTCGCGGTGCCCGACGAGGCCTTCCCGAAGCCGGATGTGTTCGCGGAGGTCGCATGTCGGACCTGAAGAAGATGTCGGGCCTGAAGAACATGTCGGGCCCGAGAAACATGTCGGGCCCGGGAAACATGCCGGCTGTGGACGGGCGTCGCGTAGGGATGGGTGACTGAGATGACGGACCTCACCCTCAACGGCATTCCGGTGATCGACACCTTCGCGGAGGCGTTCGACGTCGCCGGAACGGCGATCATCATCACCAACGACACCCCCAAATGGGCGATGATCGCCGCCACCGTGATGACCGGCTTCGCCACCTCGGTGATCGGCTGCGGCGCCGAGGCCGGGATCGACTGCGAGCTCTCCCCGGAGGAGACCCCGGACGGGCGCCCCGGCGTGCGCGTGCTGCTGTTCGGCTTCGAGCCGAACGGCCTCAAGGACCAACTCCTCAAGCGGGTCGGCCAGTGCATCCTGACCTGCCCGGGCACCGCCTGCTACGCGGGCGTCGACGGGCCGACGAAGATCAAGCTCGGCGGCGCGATCCGCTACTTCGGCGACGGCTTCGCCGTGGCCAAGCGCCTGACCGACCCGGTGACCGGCAAGGCCCGGCGCTACTGGCGCATCCCCGTCATGGACGGTGAGTTCCTGTGCGAGGACTTCGTCCGCGCGGTGGACGGGGCCGTCGGCGGCGGCAACCTGCTGTTCCTCGGGCGCAAGCACGCCGACACTCTCAAGGTCGCCGAGATCGCGGTCGAGGCCGCCCGGGCGGTGCCGGGCGCGATCCTGCCCTTCCCGGGCGGCATCGTCCGCTCCGGCTCGAAGGTGGGCGCCCGCACCAAGGGCATGATGGCGTCGACCAACGACGCCTATTGCCCGACCCTGAAGGGCCGGGCCGGGACCGAGCTCTCGGCCGAGGTCGGCGTCGTGCTGGAGATCGTGATCGACGCGCTGACCTCCGACGGCGTCGCGGAGTCCATGCGCGCCGCCCTGCACGCGGCCACCGAGGCCGGGGCCGCCCACGGCCTCGTGGCCGTCACGGCCGGCAATTACGGCGGCAATCTCGGCCGCCACCATTATCACCTGAAGAACCTGCTCTCGAAGGAGCCGGGCAGCGAGGCTGGAGCGGCATGAGCACCCTCACCCTGCGCCAGGAGCCGCCGGAGCGGCTCGATCTCCTGCACGTCACCCCGCTGTCCCTGCGCGGCCTCAGCGAGGCCGAGGCGGCCAGGCTCCCCGTCGGCACCGGCCGGCGCGGCCTGACGCTGGGCGACTGCTTCACCCTCGCCCTCGACGGCTCGGACGACCTCGTCATCGAGGGGGGCTCGTCGCGCCTCGACCGGGTCGGCGCCGCGCTCAGCGGCGGCCGCATCCGGGTGGTCGGCGATGTCGGCCAGCGCCTCGGCGCGGGCATGCAGTCGGGCTCCGTCACCGTCACGGGGTCGGCCGGTCCCTTCGCGGGCTCGGGCGCCACCGGCGGCACGATCACGATCGAGGGCGATGCCGGCGATCACGCGGGCGGCGCGGTCTACGCCGCCAAGGCGGGCCTCGACGGCGCCACCCTGGTGATCCACGGCGCCGCCGGGGACTATCTCGGCGACCGCATGCGCCGCGGCCTGATCCTGGTGGGCCGGGCCGGCGCCTATGCGGGCGCGCGGATGATCGCCGGCACCATCGCGGCCATGCACCTCGGCGACCATCCGGGCTTCGGCATGCGCCGGGGCACCATCCTGGCCGGCGGCGTCGGCGCGTTGAGCCCGAGCTTCGTCGAGACGGGCACGCACGATCTCGTGTTCCTGCGCCTCCTGGCCCGCTCGCTCCGGCCCCTGAGCCCGGCCCATGCCGACCTCGCGGCCGGGGCGCTCACGCGCTACTCGGGCGACCTCGCGACCCTGGGCAAGGGCGAAGTGTGGGTGGCGGCGGCCTGAGGCCGGCCCCGCCCGCGCGGGCCCGGAGGATCCGTCCCCCGGGCTTGCACAATCCTCCCGATCGGACGACCATCGTCGGCCGCGGGGTGGCACCATAGTGCCGGATGCCCCGCGCCAGTCCCGCGCGAACCCGGCGTCCCCATGCTCATCCTGCTCTCGATCTGCCTCCTGTCGCAGCCCTCGCAATGCCGCGAGGACAAGATCGACCTCTCCTACGAGGCGCGCAGCCCCTTCATCTGCCTGCGCAATTCCCAGAGTGCCATCGCCAAGTGGCAGGAGGAGCACCCGGAATGGCACGTCACCCGGTGGCGCTGCGCCGTCCGGGGCAGCCAGCCGCGCGATCTCTGAGGGTCGGCGCCGGGCGCGGAACGACGCTGTGCTTGCGGCCGGGGCGGCCCAAAGCCTAGAGATCCTGACGGCTCCCCGGTGACGCCAAGATCGCCCGAGCCGTCAGACAGATCAGACGCGCACGCAGGGCCGGTGGTCCGCGGGGATGTCTGGCGGCGGGATCGGGAAGAACTGGCAAGACCATGCTGGCCACGTCAAACCGGATGCGACGGCGCGCCTCGGATCGCCTGATCACGCCGCATGGCGGTTTCGGGCGGCCGGCAGGCATCGTAGTGGCAGTCACCACGGCGGCAAATCCATGCGCTCGCTGAAGGTCCGGTTCGCGCTGCTCCTCGGCGCCACCGCGCTCCTCGTCGTGCTGGCCGCCCTCGGGGTCCTCGCCTCGATCAGCGCGGCCGAGCGCACCATCGACCGGACGCTCGCCGCCCAGGGCCGGCTCGAACTCCTCGTCGAACTGTCGGGGCGCATGACCCAGTACGGCCTCGCCGCCCTGGAGGCGGTGAGCAACCCGGACGCGCAGCCGGAGGGCCTGGCGGTGGCGCGCACCAACGTCGACCGCGCCCTGGTGGCGGTGGACGAGGCCCTGGGGCGTTCCATTGCGTCCAGCGACGACCCCCTCGACCGCACCCAGTACGCCGCCCGTACCCGGCCCCTGGCACAGCTGCGCGCCGCCCGCGCGGTCCTCGACCGGCAGGTGACGCAGGTGCTGCGGCAGTCCGAGGACGAGTCGCGCAAGGCGGCGATCCGGGGGGCCCTGAACGGTTTCGGCGCCATGACGGGGCAGCCCCTGTCCTTCCTGATCGAGGTGGAGCGGCGCTCGATGATCGCCGGCTCGGACGCGGCGCGCGCGCTCTCCAGCACCCTGCGGGTCGCCTCGCTGGCCGCGGTGGCGGGGGCGCTCGCCATCGTGCTCCTGCTCTACCGGGCGGTGACCCGTCCGGTGCTGGCCCGGATCGAGGCGGTGCGCCGGGCCGCCAGCGCCGTCGGCCGGGGCGAGCTCGACACCCGCCTCTCGGTGGCCACCCGGGACGAGCTCGGCCTGCTGGTGGCGAACTTCAACCGCATGGCCGCCCGCCTCGCCCGGCGCGAGGGCCGGCTCGCCGCCGACCGCGCGGCCCTGGAGGACACGGTGGCGGCCCGCACCCTCGACCTGCGCGCCGCCAATGCCCGGCTGGAGGCGGTGGATCGCTCCCGCCGGCGCTTCTTCGCCGATGTCAGCCACGAGCTGCGCACGCCCCTGACGGTCATCCTCGGCGAGTGCGACATCGCGGCCCGCTCGGCCGGGCGGCAGGTTGACGTCACCCCCGTCTTCGCCACCATCCGCAAGCGCGCCCTGCGCCTGAAGCGCCGGGTCGAGGACCTGCTGCGCGTGGCCCGCTCCGAATCCGGGCAGATCGAGCTCGACCGACGCCCGGTGGGCGCGGGGGAGATCCTGGCGGAGGCCGTCGACGGCATGGCCTCGGAGGCCGCCCGCCGCCGCGTGGCGCTGAGCCTCGATCCGGCCGAGACCGACCCGAGGCTGCTCGCCGACCGGGAATGGCTGCGCCAGGTGGTCGAGAGCCTGATCGACAACGCCCTGCGCCACGCCACCGGGCTCACCCGGGTGGTGGTCGCCCTGGCGCGGGCGGACGGGGGGCACGCCGTCGTGACGATCACCGACGACGGGCCGGGCTTCCCCGACCTCGGCGACGGCCTGTTCGAGCGCTTCCGCCGCGACAGCCCCACGGGCGAGGCCGGCTTCGGCATCGGACTGGCCCTGGCGCGCTGGGTCGTGGAGCGTCATGATGGCACCATCCGCCTCGGGGCGGGTCCGGGCGGGCGCGGTGCGCAGGTCGCCCTCGACCTGCCCGCGCTGCCTGCCAGCGACGCCGAGCATCCCCCCTCGCCTCACCCGACGGGCGCCCAGGAGACCGTGGCATGACGCGCGTACTGATCGTCGAGGATGACAGCGACATCCGCGCCATGCTCGCCCGCGGCCTCGAGGCGGAGGGCTTCTCCGTCGGCGTCGCCGGACGGGTCGACGACGCCCTCGCGGCCGCCCGCGCCGAGGCGCCCGAGGCGGTGGTTCTCGACATCACCCTGCCGGACGGCTCCGGCCACGACGTCTGCCGGTCCCTGCGCGAGGGCGGCTATCCGGGGCCTATTCTCTTCCTCTCCGCCCGGGACGAGGTCCGCGACCGCGCCGAGGGCCTGGCCCTCGGGGCCGATGACTACATCGTGAAGCCCTTCGTCTTCGACGAGCTCCTGGCCCGCCTCCAGACTCACCTGCTCCGCCGCAAAGCCTCGGAGGAGCCCCGCACCCTGGTCACGGCCGGCAAGCTGATGCTCGACCTGACCGTCCGGCAGGTGGGCTTTGCGGATGCGACGGCGCGCCTCACCCCGCGGGAGGCCGAGCTCCTCGCCCTGCTGATGGACAACGCCAACCACCCGGTCTCGCGGGGCGACATCTTCGACAAGCTCTGGGCCGGCCAGGGCGGCCTCTCGCTGAATGTCGTCGATGTCTACGTGGGTTACCTGCGGACCAAGCTGTCCGACTTCGTCCGCCTCGGCGGCCCGGTCATCGTCACGGTGCGGGGCCGGGGCTTCATGCTGGACCTGAAGGGACAGGATTTCCGGCACTGAAACGGGCACGCCGCGTTAACGCCGGTCGCGGATTCGCGGGGGTGGACGGGAGAAACCGGCAATTTAGCGCTTGAACTGCCGGGCTAAATTGTCGATACCAGCGCGGCGACAGAAATCACTGCGCCGTCAGTGTCTTACGATCTTCTTAGAGGCGATCGGGATGCTGCTGACGTTCAGAAGAAACTTTCAGGAGAAACACCATGACCTGGGCTGCCCCCATCGTTTCCGAGATCTGCGTCGGCATGGAAGTCACCAGCTACGAGTCGGCTGAGATCGACACCTTCAACTAAGTTTCGCCGAACCCGAGGGTCCCAAGGCAGCGTCGGTTCCACCATGCATGTCCTGATCCTCGGTTCAGCCGCGGGCGGCGGCCTTCCCCAGTGGAATTGCCGCTGCCCGATCTGCGCCCTCGCCCGCGAGGACGAGACCCGCGTCAGGCCGCGGACTCAGTCGAGCATCGCCGTCTCCCCCGATGGAGAGCGCTGGCTCCTGGTGAACGCCTCCCCCGATATCCGCCAGCAGCTGTTCGACAATCCTGCGATGCACCCGCGCACCGGATTGCGGCACTCGCCGATCCACGCCGTGCTGCTGACCAACGGCGACGTCGACCACGTCGCCGGCCTGCTGACCCTGCGCGAGGGCCAGCCCTTCACCCTCTACGGCACCGCCGGGATCCTCGATTCGGTCAACGCCAACCGGGTGTTCGACGTGATGGCGGCGGGCGTCGTCGCCCGCGAGCCGATCGCCCTCGACCGGCGCTTCGAGCCGGTGCCGGGCCTGCACGTCACCCTGTTCGCGGTCCCCGGCAAGGTGCCCCTGTGGCTCGAGGACGAGACCCTGGAGATCGGCGCCGAGACCGAGACCACGGTCGGTGCGATGATCGAGGCCGGCGGGCGCCGGCTCGCCTACATTCCGGGCTGCGCCCGCGTCACCGCGGATCTGAAGGCCCGCATCGCCGGGGTCGACGCCCTGCTGTTCGACGGGACCGTTCTCCTCGACGACGACATGATCCGCGCCGGTGTCGGAACCAAGACCGGCTGGCGCATGGGCCACGTGCCGATGACCGGCGCGGGCGGCTCCATCGCGGCCCTGTCCGACGTCGCGATCGGCCACCGCGTCTTCGTCCACATCAACAACACCAACCCGGTGCTGGTCGAAGGGTCCGACGCGCGGCGCGAGGTCGAGGCCGCGGGCTGGACCGTGGCCCATGACGGTTTGACGCTGACCCTTTCGTGAGGCGTCCATCTGGCAGTTTAGTGCCGACGACATACATTGTGTCCGATTGAATTGCGTCGGTGCGCCCGCGGCCTTCACGGGGCGCGGCGCGATTGATAAGAAAAGTTCCTAAAACCGCTCCACGCTGATCCGCGAGCCACGCCATGACCGCGCCCTTCCCCACCCCGAAGACCGACGAGGCCCAGCGCCTGCTCTCGCCCGAGGAGCTGGAGGCGGCCCTGCGCGACATCGGTGCGCGCCGCTACCACAACCTGCACCCGTTCCACCGCCTGCTGCACGACGGCAAGCTCAACAAGGATCAGGTCCGGGCCTGGGCGCTGAACCGCTACTACTACCAGGCGATGATCCCGGTGAAGGACGCCGCCGTGCTCGCCCGCATGACCGACGCGTCCCTGCGCCGGGTCTGGCGCCAGCGCATCGTCGACCATGACGGCGACGCGCCCGGCGACGGCGGCATCGAGCGCTGGCTCAAGCTCGCCGAGGGCGTGGGCTTTGCCCGCGACTACGTGGAATCGACCCACGGCATCCTGTCGGCCACCCGGTTCTCGGTCGATGCCTACGTGCACTTCGTCAAGGAGCGCTCGCTCCTCGAGGCGATCGCCTCCTCGCTGACCGAGATGTTCTCGCCGACCATCATCTCGGAACGGGTGGCCGGGATGCTGAAGAACTACGACTTCATCACCAAGGACACGCTGGCCTACTTCGACAAGCGCCTGACCCAGGCCCCGCGCGACGCGGACTTCGCCATCGCCTACGTCAAGGAGCACGCCACCACGCCGGCCCTGCAGCGCCAGGCGATGGACGCGCTGACGTTCAAGTGCAACGTGCTCTGGACCCAGCTCGACGCCCTCTACTTCGCCTACGTCGCCCCCGGCCTGATCCCGCCCGACGCCTGGACCCCCGGCACCGGGCTGGTGCCCGAGCCGGCGGTGTCGCAGGCGGCCGGGACCGGCACCCTCACGGCGCAGGACGTGCCGCGCCTGCCCCGCGGCGTGCGCCTGCGCCACGACGCCGTGCGCAACCAGCACGTCCTCCTGGCGCCGGAGCGCACCTTCGATCTCGACGCCAACGCGGTGGCGGTGCTCGAACGGGTCGACGGGCAGCGCAGCGTGCGGGACATCGCCGTCCTGCTGGGCGAGACATTCACGGCGGACCCCGCCGTGATCGAGGCCGACATCCTCGTGATGCTGAACGATCTGGCCACGAAACGGGTCCTAGAGCGATGAACGCGATCACGCCGAACGCCCCCACCCTGCCGGCCCCGGTCGGGCTCCTCGCGGAGCTCACCCACCGCTGTCCCCTGCGCTGTCCCTACTGCTCGAACCCGCTCGAACTCGACCGGCGCTCGGGCGAGCTCGACACCGCGACCTGGCAGCGGGTGCTGACGGAGGCGGCGGGTCTCGGCGTGCTGCACGTCCACCTCTCGGGCGGCGAGCCGACGGCGCGCAACGACATCGTCGAGATCACCGCGACCTGCGCGAAACTGGGACTGTATTCCAACCTCATCACCTCCGGGGTCGGGGGCGCCCTGCAGAAGCTCGACGCGCTCTACGACGCCGGCCTCGACCACGTGCAGCTCTCGGTGCAGGGCGTCGATGCGGCCAATGCCGAGAAGATCGGCGGCCTCAAGAACGCGCAGCCGCAGAAATTCGCCTTCGCCGAGCGGGTGACCCAGCTCGGCCTGCCGCTGACGCTGAATTCGGTGATCCACCGGGGCAACATCCACGAGGTCGAGGGCTTCATCGACCTCGCGGTGAAGCTCGGGGCCAAGCGCCTGGAAGTCGCCCACACCCAGTATTACGGCTGGGCCTACGTCAACCGCGCCGCCCTGATGCCAAACAAGGCCGAGGTCGATCGCTCGATCCGCATCGTCGAGGCCGCCCGTGAACGCCTGAAGGGCCAGCTCGTCATCGATCTCGTGGTGCCCGACTACTACGCCAAGTACCCGAAAGCTTGCGCCGGGGGCTGGGGCCGCAAGCTGATGAACGTCACGCCCCAGGGCAAGGTGCTGCCCTGCCACGCGGCCGAGACGATTCCGAACCTCGAATTCTGGTACGTGTCCGACCATTCGCTCGGCGACATCTGGGCAAATTCGCCGGCCTTCACGGCCTATCGCGGCACGGACTGGATGAAGGAGCCCTGCCGCTCCTGCGATCGGCGGGAGAAGGATTGGGGCGGCTGCCGCTGTCAGGCCCTGGCGCTCGCCGGGGATGCGGCGGCCACCGACCCGGCCTGCTCCCTCTCGCCGCTTCACGCCAAGGTGCGCGATCTCGCCACCGAGGAGGCGGCGGAGACGCCGCCCGACTACGTCTATCGGACCATCGGCAGTAACGTGCAGCCCAATGTGCGTACGCCGCTGAATGAGGAAGCGCCGCTTTGAAGCCCGTCACACTTGCCGCGTTCGTGATGCTCGCGGGTGCTCCCGCGCTCGCCCAGACCGCGCCCCCGGCGCCCGAGACGCCCGCCGTCACCAAGGCCAACACCGCGACCGCGCCCAATGCCGCGGACCTGCTCTTCGAGCAGCCGCAGATGAAGAACGTCCCGCCGGGCTCGAAGCTGACCTACGATTACCTGCGCCGCAGCGGCATCTCGAAGGGTCCGTTCGGGCCGCCCCTGAACGACACGATCAAGCTCGGGGTCGAGCCCGGCAACGCCGCGGACAACCGCAACATCCGGGTGGAGATGTTCTCCGGCGCCAACCGCTTCCCGGCCGGCCCGTTCGAGGACATGCCCGGCAACCCGGTGATGACGCTCTTTCTCGAGCATCACCTCATGGACCTCGCCCGCGTCCTGATGGCGAACCCGCGCTACATCAAGAACGCCATCCGCAAGGGCCTGCGCGACAACGCCACCGTGACGGCGACGCAGATCGACTACAAGGGCCGGAAGGTCGACGCCTGGCGCATCGAGACTCAGCCCTTCGTCGACGACAAGATGAAGGAGCGCATGCGCGGCTTCGAGAACCTGAAATACACCTTCGTCACGTCCGCGGCGGTACCCGGCGAGCTCGTCTCGATCGAGGCCCAGTCCAAGAACACCGACGGTGGCGAACTCCTGCAGGAGAACCTGACCTATGATCCGAACGCTGGTTAAGCGTCTCCCGCGCCTCGCCGTCGGCGCCTGCGCCGCGGCTCTCCTGGCGGGTGCGGCGGGTGCGGCCGAGCCCGAGAACGACTATCCCACCGAGGCCCGGGCCGATTACATCTTCGGCTGCATGGCGGCGAACGGCCAGTCGCGCGAATCCCTGTCGCGCTGCTCCTGCTCCCTGGACGCGCTCGCCTCGCTCCTGCCCTACGACAAGTACGTCCAGGCCAGCACCGTGCTCTCGCTGCGCCAGGGCATCGGCCAGCGCACCACCGCGTTCAAGTCGACCAAGGTCTTCGACGACCAAGTGGCCGAACTCCGCCGGGCTCAGGCCGAGGCCGAGATCCGCTGCTACCGCGGCGGGACCTGAGCGGGCTTCCCGGAGGTCGCAGCGTCGCCGCCCCGAGGCGGCGGCGCAGGACCGGTCTCCGTTCGTCGCCGGCCCCGGCATGGGCGTTGCTCCGATCCGGCAATGCGTTCAAAGACAGCGGCATCCCGGCCGCGGACGCGCCCCGGACGCGCCCGCCTTCGAACCCGAGCATCCCGTGCCCCCAGACCTGCCGGCTCCGCTGACGACGCTCCTGCCCGATCTCGGTCGGCGCGTGCTCGTGATGGGCATTCTCAACGTCACACCCGATTCCTTCTCCGATGGCGGCCGTTTCGACGATGTCGCCGCCGCCCGTACGCAGGCCGAGGCCCTGGTGGCGGAAGGCGCGGCCCTGGTCGATATCGGCGGTGAATCCACCCGCCCCGGCCACGTGCCGGTCTCGGCCGAGGAGGAGCAGGCCCGGATCCTGCCGGTGATCCGCGACCTCGCGCCCCGCCTGCCCGTCCCGATCTCGGTGGACACCTACAAGGCCTCCACCGCCCGGGTGGCGCTGGCGGCCGGCGCCCGCATCGTCAACGACGTCTGGGGCCTGCAGCGGGAACCCGATATCGCCCGGGTGGCCGCCGACCACGGCGCGCCCGTGATGATCATGCACAACCGCGAGACCGTCGATCCCGCCATCGACATCGTTGCCGACATGCTGCGCTTCTTCGAGCGCTCGCTGGCCATCGCGCGGACCGCCGGCCTGCGCGACGGCGACATCGTGCTCGATCCCGGCATCGGCTTCGGCAAGAGCTGGGCGCAGCACCTCGAGGCCCTGCGGCGCCTGCCCGAGATCGTGGCCCTCGGCTTTCCGGTCCTCGTCGGCGTCTCCCGCAAATCCCTGCTCGGGCGCCTGCACGACGCCGAGACCAAACCGGTGGACCGGCTCTTCGGCTCGATCGGCAGCCACGTTCTCGCCGCCACCCTCGGGGCGCAGATCGTGCGCGTCCATGATGTCCGGCCGCATGTCGATGCCCTGCGGGTGGTCGACGCCGTGATGGGACGATCCGCATGAGCGACCGTATCCTGGTCGACCGGATCGCGGTCTTCGCCTTCCACGGGCTCCTGCCGGAGGAGGCCCGCCTCGGTCAGCGCTTCTACGTCTCCCTCGATGTGCGCCTCGACCTCGGGGCGGCCGGGCGCTCCGACGACGTCGCGCACACCGTGAGCTACGCCGACCTGACCGAGATCGTGACCCGGATCGCCACGCAGCGGCGCTTCGCTCTGATCGAGGCCCTGGCCGAGGCCATCGCCGGCGAGATTCTCGACCGGCACCCGCCCATCACCGAGATCCGGGTGCGCGTGGACAAGCCGAGCGCGCCGGTTCCGGCGGTGATCGACGGCGTGGCCATCGAGATCGTGCGCCGCCGCGAGGCCGTCCGATGAGCGGCGCATCGGCCTGGCACGCCGCCTATCTCGGCCTCGGCAGCAATATCGGCGACAAGGCGGCGACCCTGGCCGATGCGGTGGCGCGGCTGGCCGCCACGCCGGGCATCCGCGTCAACGCGCGCTCGTCGGACTACCGCACCCCGCCCTGGGGCGACACCGATCAGGACTGGTTCCTCAACGCCGCGATCGGGATCGAGACCAGCCTGACCCCGCACGAACTCCTGGAGGCGGGCCTCGCCATCGAGGCGGCCATGGGCCGCGTGCGCGAGCGCCGCTGGGGCCCGCGGGTGATCGACATCGACGTGCTGTCCTACGAGGGCGCGGCGATCTCGGATGCGCGTCTCGTGCTGCCGCACCGCTTCGTGCGCGAGCGTGCCTTCGTGCTGGTGCCCCTGGCCGAGATCGCCCCCGCCCTGCGCATCGGGCCGGAGACGGTCACCGAAGCGCTGGCCAAGCTCGACGCCAGCGGCATCGAGCGGGTCTGATCAGGGCCGGATCTCCCTTCGCGTGTGGATGTCGACCGGGTGCCTAACGCGCTGCCATCTCGTCATCGGTGATGCGCACGGGCTTTCGGTGCTGGTGGATGCCGCCGAGCATGAGCACGCACGAAACGACGATGGCGGCGGTGGATCCGATCCGCCGCCGCCATCGTGGTTTCCTCAGCCCTGATCTTGCCCGCGAGCGTCGCGGGCAAGATCAGGGGCTGGGTGCGTCGAGGAGCTTGTTGCCCTCTTCCTCCAGCAACGGCACGTCGAAGTCGCGCAGCACCTTTTCGATGTCGGCGCGGCGCTTGCGCAGGATCGTGTTGAGGGTGCGCTTCCAGTCGTTCTCTTCCAGGCGGACCCCGAGGGCGATCCGGAAGGTGAGCGGCGGCCGGTCGGGCTCCTGCAGCAGCGGCACCACCGTCATCGGCACGCCGCTCTGCTTGGCGAGCCAGCCGGCGGCCGGTCCCCAGAGGATGGCGGCATCGATGCGCTTCTCGGCGAGGTCGGCGATGACTTCGGCCGAGACGGTCTGGTGCTTGCGCGCCGGATCGAGCTGGTAGGGTGCGTAGGCCTTCATCGCGCTGACGAGACCGACTTCGCCCATGCGGTTGACCGGGGGCGTGCCGCCGATGACGCCGATGGCCGTGCCCTTCAGCTTGGGATCGTCGAGGCGCGTCACCCCGTCGAACTCACCCGTGCGGGTGACCAGCGTGTAGGCGGAGCGGTAATAGGGGTTCGAGTGCTGGACGAGTTCCCCACCGGCAGCCGAGCCGATGATGATGTCGCAGAGGCCCGTTCCGAGGGTGTTGCGGACGAAGCCCGGACCCTGCGTCAGCCAGTAGTACCGGATCTTGACCTTGAGCTCGTCGGCGATGATCGCCGCGATCTTGTTCTCGAACCCGTCTTCCTTGCGCTCGGAGAACGGCATGTTGCCGGGATCTCCGCAGACCCGCAGGGTGTCCGTGGTCACGAGGTCGGGCAGCGACTGCGCCGCGGCCTCTCGCGCCCCTGCCGAGATCAGCAGGAGCGCGAGGGCGAGACGTGTCCGGGTGCGTGAGCGCGCCATCAGCCGCCCAGGCACTCCTTCTCGGCCGTCTTGGCGGCCTCGGGCTTGTCTTCCTTGTCGCTCGGACGGACGCGCGGCATGGCGCCGGAGGCCCGGGCCTTCAGGTAGACGTACAGGTCGTCGGCGTAGCACATGACGTTCTTGTTGTCGCCGAAGGCCGGCATGACCTTTTCCTGGCCCGCCTGCGTGTCGCGCTTTCCGCCGGCGAGGATACCGATGAACTCCTCGTAGCCGATCGTCTTCAGCGAGTCCTTCAGCGCAGGGGCGTAGGTCGAACCCATGGCGTCGGGGCCGTGACAGACATGGCACTCGGCGTGATAGCGACGGTAACCGGAGTAGGCGTACCAGTCGAACTTCTTGCCATCGTTGGTGATGTGGAAGGTCGGGTGACCTTCGGCGTCCTGATACTTTCCGTCCTCAACCTTCACGGCTGCGAACTTGTCGATCAGCTTGGAATCTTTCTCGGGCGCATTCGGATCGAGCTGATTGGCCAGGGCCGGATCAGCCTTCTTCGCATCCTGGGCCTGGACGGCGAGGGTCGAGACGGACGCAAGGGCGATGGCCGCCACGAGAGGACGGATGGCGGCTTTGCTGATGATATGCAACGACGTTTCTCCCAGGAACTCCACGTCGGCTGACGAGCCGCGTGTTTCACATCTTGTTCTTCCAACTCTAATCACAAAGGTGCCGGCGCGGAAACCCGCGCCGGCACCCCTGGCCTTACCGTAACGTGCGACCGATTAGTTCGGCAGCGAGAAGACGGTCAGCTGACCACCAAGGTTG
>NZ_LMNU01000011.1 GCF_001423085.1 Methylobacterium sp. Leaf125
CCTGAAGGTCACAGGTTCAAATCCTGTCCCCGCAACCAAACCCAAACGCCAAGAGGCCCGTCGCACAACACACGCGACGGGCCTCTCGGCGTTCTAGGATCCGGCCGCGCCCGGGCCGCGTCGATGCAGCAGGAACACGCCCAAGGCGATCGCCAGCACCGTTGCGGCTGCGGCGAGGCTGAGGATTCGTTCGATCAAGGGCGTGTAGATCCCCCGGACGGCGTCGTACCCGTAGCAGAGCAGGGTGAGCCGATCGGCCAGCGTGCTGCCCCGCCCCTCCCCCGCCTCGATCAGCGCGAGGCGCAGGTCGCGGCCGTTCAGCGCCAGGGGCGACAGGATGCGGGCGACGCGCCCCTCGGGCGTCAGCAGGATCGCGGCGGCCGGATGGGCGATGCTGTCGGTATCCCGGTCGACCACGAAGCGGTAGCCGAGCGCCGCCGTGAGGGCGGCGACGGCCGGTGCCGTGCCGACGAGGGCCCGGACCGCCGAGACGCTGGCTTCCGAGATGCTGGCTTCCGAGACGCCTGCCTTTGAACGTCCGCCTCCGTCGTCGTGCAGCATCCGCCGGGCTGCCGCGACGTCGTCCCGTGGGTCGAGACCCACCAGGACGAAACTGACGTCGCGGCCGGGGGCGAGGCCGGTCGCCGCGAGGGCGGCACCGGTCATCGCCAGCATCGGGTCGCAGACATTGGCGCAGGTGTAGTCGACCGGCAGGAGCAGGGCCGCCCGTTCCCCCAGGGCCGTACCCAGGGTGGTCGGTCCGCTCTCCGCATCGGTGAAGGCAAGCCCGAGCGGCACCCGGGCGTCGGAGGCCGGCGTGACGCCGACGCGCGCGAGGTCGTTCTGGGCCAGACGCGCCAACCCGGCTCCGGGCAGCGTTGCGAGTCCCGCGAGGCCGAGCAGGAGGGCCGCCGGCCAGCTTTGCCTCATCCGGATCGCGCGCCTGCGGCTGCCCTGTCGCATGGGTCCTCTCATGCCCGATTCCGGGCCGGGGCGCAGCCCGCAATGGCGCCGCACGGGGCCGGGATCACGCGGCTCGCGAACATCCCGGCTCGCGCACATTCCGGCTCGCGAACTCTTGGATCGCGAAGTTTTGGGTCGCGCCGATCCGGCTCCTGGGGCAACGCTGTCCGGCGCGGCGGGTGTTCCGTTCGGCCGGTGCGGCGCCGGCCCGGGCTGGATTCGCATCCCGCGGGATGAAAGGCCGGACTGAACCGTAGCCGTCAGATCGCGGTTATCGAGACGGACCGGGAGAAGCGAGTGCGGATGAGACGACCCCGTGACATCCCGGGCCTGATGCTGCGTACCGGCGGGCGCCGCGCCTGATGGCGCAACTCTTCGCGCCCGGCGCCGACGCGCTCCTGCGCCTGGCCCTCCTCTCCGGGGCCGCCCTGATCGCCGGCGGGGCCGTGCTGGTGGCCGGGATCGCGCGCTCGGACTACGTCACCGGCGTGGGGATCGCCCCGGCCCAGCCGGTCCCCTTCAGCCACAAGCACCATTCGGGCGAACTCGGCATCGATTGCCGCTACTGCCACACCACGGTGGAGACGCAGGCGACGGCCGGGCTGCCGCCGACCCAGACCTGCATGACCTGCCATTCGCAGATCTGGACCGGCTCCGACATGTTGAAGCCCGTGCGCGACAGCTACGCCAGCGGCGAGCCCCTGCGCTGGGTTCGCCTGAACAAGCTGCCGCAATACGTCTACTACAATCACTCCGTTCACGTGACGAAGGGGATCGGCTGCTCCACCTGCCACGGGGACGTCACCACCATGCAGATGACCTACCGGGCCAACGCCTTCGAGATGCAGTTCTGCCTCGACTGCCACCAGGCGCCCGAACGCTGGGTGCGCACGCCGGACCAGGTCTGGAACATGAACTGGAGCCCGCCGGCCAACCAGGCGACCCTCGGGCCGCAGCTCGTGGCGAAGAACCACATCCACGGGGGCGACCGGCTCCTCGAATGCGGGATCTGTCACCGCTGATGGCTCAGGACCTCGATCTCCCGCAGCTGCGCCAGCGCCTCGCCTCCGGCGACGGCCCCGCCTTCTGGCGCAGCCTCGATGCGCTGGCCGGGACGGAGGCGTTCCAGGCCTATCTGCGAACCGAATTCCCCGGGGCCGTGCCCCTGGCGCAGGGGCCGGAGCGGCGCGGCTTCCTCAAGCTGATGGCGGCCTCCTTCGCCCTTGCCGGGCTCTCGGCCTGCGATGCCTTCGACGGGCGAGGGCGCGAGGTGCCCTACGTGGTGCAGCCCGAGCGGATCGTCGCCGGTGCTCCCCTGGCCTACGCCACCTCGGCCCTGTTCGACGGCTTCGCGAACGGCATCCAGGTCACCACGCGCAACGGCCGTCCCCTGAAGGTCGAGGGCAACCCGGACCATCCCTGGAGCCGGGGCGGTACCGACGTCCTGGGCCAGGCCTCGGTGCTTGGGCTCTACGACCCCTTCCGCAGCCAGGCGGTGCAGCATCTCGGGCGGCCCGCCGCCTGGTCGGCCTTCCGCGGCGCCCTGCTGGCGCGCCTCGCGGTCCTGCGCGAGACGGGCGGTGCGGGCTTCCATCTCCTCACCGGGCCGGTCACGTCGCCCGCGCTGGCCGCCGAGATCGATCGGCTGCGGTCGGCCTATCCGGGCCTGCGCTGGCACGTCTCGCAGACGGTGCCGCGGGACGGGCTCTATGACGGCGCGCGGCAGGCCTATGGCCGGCCCCTGGAAACCCAGTTCCGGTTCGAGGCCGCCCGCACCCTGGTCAGCCTCGACGGCGACTTCCTCGACGTCGGGCCGGGCCAGGTCGGGCTGTCCCGCCGCTGGATCGACGCGCGCCGGGCCGCGCAGGCCGAGGGCCGCCTCCTCACCCTGCACGCGGCGGCGCCGACCCCGGGGCTGACCAGCGTCAAGGCCGACCACACCCTGGCGGCCGGCTCGGACGACCTGGCGCGCCTGGCCGCGGATCTCCTGCGGATCGCCGAGGGCGCACCCCCGCAGCCGGTGGCCGAGACCGCGGACGGGCCGAGGGCGGCGTGGCTCCGGCGGGCCGGCGCGGCGCTGCTGGCCGCGCGGGGCCGGGGTCTCGTCACCGCCGGCATCGGCCAGCCGGCTGCGGTGCACGCCCTGGTTCACCGCATCAACGGCGCCCTGGGCAACACCGGCACCACGGTGGTGCACACCGCGCCCGTTCCGGTGAGCGGGGCCGAGGACGTGTCCGCCCTGATCGAGGCGATGGCCGGAGGGCGCGTCGGCACCCTGCTGATGCTCGGGGTCAACCCGGTTTACGAGGGCTCGGGCGAGCTCGCCTTCGCCGAGCACCTGGCCCGGGTACCGTTCAAGATCCATGCGGGGACGTATTTCGACGAGACCGCCGCCCATGCCGACTGGCACCTGCCGCTCGCGCACCCGCTGGAGAGCTGGGGCGATGCCCGCTCCCTCGACGGCACCGTGGGGCTGATCCAGCCGACCGTCGCCCCGCTCTATGGCGGACGCTCGGCCCACGAGATCCTGACCCTGTTCGGCTCCGAAAGTCCCGAGCCGGAGACCCCCGCACGGGAAGGACCCGAGCGGGGGCTCGGATTGCTGAAGCGCCAGTGGCGCCGTCCCGGCGAGGACGCCGCCGCCTTCGAGGCCCGGTTCGCCGAAGCCCTGCGCCTCGGCTTCCTGCCGGACACCGCCCTGCCCATGGAGAGCGTGGCGCTGACCGGGCGGGTCGCGGACCCCGTGCCGGCCTCCGCCGCGGAGGATCGGGCCGCCGCGGACCGCATCGAGGCGGTCTTCCGGCCCGACCCCTGCGTCTGGGACGGGGCCTCGGCCGATCTCGGCTGGCTGCAGGAACTGCCCAAGCCCCTGACCAAGGTGGTCTGGGAGAACGTCGTCGCGGTGAGCCCGCGCCTCGCCGAGCGCCTGCACCTCGTCACCGGCGACGTCGTGGCGGTGGAGGCGAACGGCCGACGCCTCGAGGGCGCGGCCTGGATCCTGCCGGGCCAGGCCGCGCACACCGTGACCCTCACCCTCGGCTACGGCCGCCGGGTGCCGGACCACCTCGCGCAGGGGCTCGGCTACGACGCCCAGGCCCTGCGCCCCGCCGCCACGCCCTATCGCCTGCCCGACGTCACCCTGACGAAGACCGGCCGCCGCGCCAGGCCCGTGACGACGCAGGATCTCGGCACCATGCAGGGACACGACTTCGTGCGCGTCCAGGCCCTGGGGGCTCCGAGCGTCGGCGACCCGCCGGGCGCGGTGGTGCCGTCGTTCTATGCCGCGCCGCCCTCGGCGGGGCGCGGCGCGGCGTCCGCGGACGCGGGCGCACGCGCCGGCCGGGCCTGGGGCATGGTCATCGACCTCGATGCCTGCATCGGCTGCAATGCCTGCCTCACGGCCTGCCAGTCCGAGAACAACATCCCGGTGGTGGGACGCGAGGAGGTCGCGCGCGGGCGCTGGATGAACTGGCTGCGGGTGGACCGCTACTATGCCGGCGACCTCGACGCGCCCGACACGCATTTCCAGCCGGTGCCCTGCATGCATTGCGAGGCGGCGCCCTGCGAGCTCGGATGCCCGGTGGAGGCGACGGTGCACGACAGCGAGGGCCTGAACCTGCAGGTCTACAACCGCTGCATCGGCACCCGCACCTGCCAGAGCTACTGCCCCTACAAGGTCCGGCGCTTCAACTACCTCGACTACACCGGCGGCATGGCGCCCGTGGCGCAGCAGCAGCGCAACCCCGACGTCACCGTGCGGGCGCGCGGCGTGATGGAGAAGTGCACCTACTGCCTCCAGCGCATCGCCGGGGCGCGCATCGACGCGGCCAAGGACGCCCATGCGCCGATCCCGGACGGGACGGTGGAGACCGCCTGCCAGGGAGCCTGCCCGACCCGCGCCATCGTGTTCGGCGACCTCTCGGATTCCAGCAGCAAAGTCGCGGCGGCGCGCCGGGACCCGCGCAACTACGCGCTGCTCGGCGAGCTCAACACCCGGCCGCGCACCACCTACCTCGCGAGCCTGGCGCCCGGCGCCGAGCCGGGCCGGGAGGGCTGAGGCGTCATGGCCGGAGCCGTGCTCACCCCCGACACCCCGACCCGCCCCGGCGGGATCGGACGCGCCGTCTCCGATGCGGCCCTGCACGACCCCCTCGGCCGGCGCTGGTGGATCGCCTTCGCGGCGGCCTCCGGGCTCTTGGCCCTGTTCTTCGGGGTGATCCTCTACCTGCTCTTCACCGGCGTCGGCATCTGGAACAACAACAACGCCGTCGTCTGGGCCCTCGACATCGCCTCCTACGACTGGTGGATCGGCATCGCCTGCGGCAGCCTCGCCCTGGCCGGTACCCTGCGCCTGACGGGAACGTCACGGGAGGCCGCGTTCGGGCGCGGGGCGATCAGCCGCCTGGCCGAGGCCAATGCCCTGCTGTGCACGATCGCGGCCGGGCTCTACCCGATCATCCATCTCGGGCGGCCGTGGTTCTTCTACTGGAACCTGCCCTACCCCAACACCCTCGGCCTGTGGCCGCAATTCCGCTCGCCCCTGGTCTGGGACGCCATCGACATCGTCAGCTTCCTCGTGGTCACGGTGAGCCTCTGGTACGTCGGGCTCCTGCCGGACCTCGCGACCCTGCGCGACCGGGCCTTCGCGGAGGCGCAGGCGACGTCCGAGCGCGCCGGACGGCCGCGGCGCTGGCCGATGCTGCGGGTGCAGGCCTACGGGATCGCCGCCGCCGGCTGGCGCGGCTCCGCCTCCCACTGGCAGCTCTGGGCGCAGGCCTATCGCATCATCGCCCTGCTCGGCATCCTGCTCGTGGTCTCGCTCCAGACCGGAGCCTCGGTGATGCTGGCGGGCTCCGTGCTGCCGGGCTGGCACGACACCATCCTGCCCGTCACCTTCCTGGTGAACGCCGTCTTCTCCGGGGTCGCCGTCATCGCCGCCCTGGCGATGCTGGTCCGCACGGTCTACCGCCTCGAGGCCGTCGTCACCCTGCGCCATGCCGAGATCCTGGCCCGGCTCCTGCTCGGCCTCGGGCTCGCCAGCCTCTACGGCTACGCGGCCGAGCTCCTCTCGGGCTTCCTGCACGGCGACGCCTACGCGCGCGCCACCCTGGTGCGCCGGTTCACCGGCCCCCACGCCTGGGCGGCCTGGACGGTGCTGACCTGCGCCCTGCTGCCGGTCCAGCTGTTCTGGTGGGCGCGGTTCCGGCGCTCGCCCCTGGCCCTGGCCCTCGTCGGCGGCCTCGTGGCGGTGGGCGCCTATGCCGACCACGTCATGGTGCTGGTGGTGACGCTGTCGCACGACTTCCTGCCCTCCTCCGCCCTCGACTACCGGGTCGGGCTCTGGGGCCTCGCCACCTTCGCCGGGTCCGTGGGGATGTTCCTCGTCCTGCTGCTCCTGTTCCTGCGCGCCCTGCCGGTGGCCTCGCTCAGCGACCTGCGCCGTCAGGCGGACCCGGGCGACGGCCCGGCTCAGGCACAGGCCAGGTCGGACGCCCCCGCGCCCGATGCCGGCACGCCGATCTGGGCGGTCAGCGCGGAATTCGCGACGCAGGACCAGCTCGCCGCCGCGATGCGGGCGCTCGCCCGGCGCCATCCCAGCCGCGGCGGGAACGTCCGCCTCGACGCCTTCGGCCCGGTGCCGATGGCCGATGCCCTGAAGGCCCTCGGCCGCCACAACCGCTCGGTCCTGCCCTACGCCCTCGGCGCGGCCCTCGCCGGCGGGGCCGCCTTCTACGGGATGTGCGTCTACGCCACCGCGTACGGCTACGTCTTCGACGTGGGCGGACGCCCGCGCTTCTCCTGGCCCTCCTTCGTGGTGCCGAGCATCTCCTTCGCGATGATGAGCGGGACGCTCGCCGTGCACGCGGTGCTCCTGTTCGTGAACCGCCTGCCGCGCCTCAACCATCCGGCCTTCAACATCCCGGGCTTCGGGCGGGTCACCCAGGACCGCTACTTCCTGGCCGCCGAAGCGCGCGGCCCGGATTTCGATGCCGACCGCATCGTGCGCCAGCTCGCCGCCCTGCCCGAGGGCGCCGGGCGGCCGCTCGCGATCGCGCGGGTGCCGCGATGAGGCGCCGGTTCCACCGCCTCCCCGGCCTGCTGCCCGGCCTGGGGCTGCTCCTGGCGCTCGCCGGCTGCGGCGAGGCGAACATGCACGACCAGGCCAAGGCCAAGAGCTGGGACGCCAACCGCTTCTTCCCCCAGGGCATGACCATGCGCGCGCCCGTGGCCGGCACCGTACCCCGCACCGACCCGGCGCGCTTCGTGCCGCGCCCCGCCGTCATCGACGCGGCCCTGCTGGACCGGGGCCGGGAGCGCTACGGCATCGCCTGCACGCCCTGCCACGGCCGCAGCGGCGACGGCCGGGGCATGATCGTGGCGCGCGGCTTTCCGGCGGCGCCGTCCTTCGCGGACGAGCGCCTGAGGTCGGCGCGGTCCGACCGGCTCTACGCCGCGATCACGGAAGGCCACGGGGCGATGTTTCCCATGGGGGCGCAGGTGGCACCGGCCGACCGCTGGGCCATCGTCGCCTATCTCCGCGTCCTGCAGCTGAGCCAGGGCGCCGACGTGGCGAGCCTGCCGGCGGAGGACCAGGCCAGGCTGCGGGACAGCGCGATGCGGGCGGCCCGATGACCGCCGCCCGCCCCCTGCTCCGCCTCGCTGCCGGTCTGGCCGCCCTCGCCCTCGCGGTCCTCCTCGGCGACTGGCAGGCCGGCTACCTGGCGGCCTGGCTCACGCTCCTGGCCCTGCCCCTCGGCGCCCTCCCCCTGGTCGCCGGGCTCGACGCCCTGGCGCCGGAGCGGTTCGCGATCCTGCGCCCCGCCCTGGTCGGCGGCCTGCGCCTGATGCCCGTGGCGGCCCTGCTGGCCCTGCCCCTGATCGCGGTGGTGCCGGTCCTCTATCCCTTCGCGACGGGAACCCCCGCCGCGACCCCGCTGGCGGCGATCTGGACGACGTTGCCGTTCCTCGCCGCCCGCCTCGTGGCGGCCCTCGCTCTCTGGCTCTGGCTCGGCCGCCGGGCCGCGGCGGGACGGGGGCCGGCCGCCCTCGTGCTCGGACTCCACGCCGTGCTGGCGACGCTGGTGAGCTTCGACCTGATCACCGCCCTCGACCCGCGCCTCGGCTCCAGCCTGATCGGGCTCCTGATGCTGGTGGCCTGGAGCGGCGCGGCCCTGGCCGCCGCCCTCCTGGTCACGCGCCGGCCCGAGGCCGGGCTGCTGCCTCTGGCCCTGCTGACGGCGACATGGGCCTTCCTGCACTTCGTGCAGTTCCTCGTGGTCTGGTCGGCCAACCTGCCCGCCGAAGTGTCGTGGTACCTCGCCCGCGGCGGCCTGCTCGGGCGGGGCTTGAGCCTCGCGGGCGGGACCGCCGCCCTGCTCGCCGCCGCCCTCACCCTGCGTCCGGGCCCGTGGACGACGCGGGCGGTGGCGGCGTTGACCCTGGCGGTCCACGCCGGCGAGATGGCCTGGCTCGTCACGCCGGCCGCGCGCGGCGCCTTCGTGGTCACGGGGCCGGACGTCCTGGCCGGGCTCGGCGTCGCCGCCGTCGCCGCCGGCCTCGCCCCGATGCTGGCGCCGCTCCGGGCGCGCCGCGCCCCGATGGACGCAAAGGTCGCCGCATGAGCCCGCCCGAGGCCCCGCGCCGCTCCAGTCTCGCCCTCGTCCCGGCGATCCTCGCCGGCCTGATCCTGCGCCGAACGGGCGCGGTGCCGCCGTCCGCCGCGGCCGCGCCGCAGGATCCGCACGGGGACGACTGGGACTACGAGCGCAGCGACGCAGAGGCCGGCAAGACCGCCTGGGTGATGCTCGGGCTCGCCGGCGCGGTGATCGTCACCATCGGGGCGGTGCTCGCCCTCAACCACCTGGTGCTCGGCCGCCAGCGTGCCGCCCTGCCGCCCCTCACGGCCCAGCAGACCGCCGCGATCCGGCCGCCGCCGCCGAACCTGCAGGCGGACCCTTACGGGGATATCGACGCCAAGGAGGCCGACGAGGCCGGCCGCCTCGCCGGCTACGCCTATCTCGATGCGGACCGCACCCGGGCCCGCATTCCCGTCGACCGGGCCATGGCGCTCATGGCCGGCCGGCCGTTCGACCCGGAGCCCGCCGCACCGGCCCGGGACTCGGCGGAGTCTCCTCAACCCCGGACGGGAACGGCACCATGAAGGCCCAGTCCGCCCTCGCGCTCTGGCCGCCGGCGGCCTCCGCCACGGCGGTGGAGACCGACCACATCATCCTCGGCTTCACGGTGCTGACCCTGCTCCTCACGGTGCCGGTCTTCCTCGCGATCACCTACTTCGCCCTGCGCTACCGCCAGGGCGAGCAGGCCGACCGCAGCACCGACGAGCGCCGCAGCTTCCTCATCGAGATCAGCTGGATGCTGATCCCCTACGTGCTGACGCTGTTCTTCTTCGGCTGGGGGGCGAAGCTCTTCATCGCCTCCCGGCATCCGCCGCCGGACGCCATGGTGGTGGAGGCCGTGGGCCGGCAGTGGATGTGGAAGTTCCAGCACCCCACCGGCCAGTCCGAGATCAACGACCTGCACCTGCCCGTCGACCAGCCGGTCCGGATCCGCATCACCAGCCAGGACGTGATCCACGCGCTCTACCTGCCGGCCCTGCGCCTGCAGATCGCCGCCCTCCCCGACCGGACGACGGAGATCTGGTTCAAGGCCGACCGCACCGGAACCTACCGGCTCTACTGCTCGGAATATTGCGGCACCGACCACTCGGTCATGGACGGCAACCTCACGCTGATGACCCAGGCCGAGTACCAGGAGTGGCTGACCCATGGGGGCGCGCAGCAATCGAACCTGGCGGCGGGCCGGGTGATCTACGAAGCCTACGGCTGCGCCGGCTGCCACGACGGCGCCGTCGCGGGCGTGAAGGCGCCCAGCCTCGTCGGCCTCTACGGCCGCCCGGTCCACCTCGCCGACGGCCGCACGCTCACGGCGGACGCGGACTACATCCGCGCCAAGATCCTCAACCCCAACGAGAACCGGCTCGCCGGCGACGGCGAAGGCGAGGGTGGCGGCCAGGGTGGCGGCAAGGGCAGCGGCAAGGGCGGCTACAAGCAGGTGATGCCGAGCTTTCGCGGGGTGATCCCGGCCGACGATCTCGACCGCCTCGTCGGATACCTGAAAGCCTACGACCGCGTCGCGGAAGGAGCCCCCCGATGAGCAGCGCCGGCACCCTGCACGGCGACGCCGCCGCGCGCGATCCCCATACGCCGTTGCCGACCCTCGACCGGCCGGACGACTACCTCCATGCCCAGTCCACCCTGCGCTCGTGGTTCCTCACCACCGACCACAAGCGCATCGCGCTCCTGTACCTCGCCAGCATCACCGCCTTCTTCGTCATCGGCGCGGTGGCGGCCGGCTTCGTGCGCCTCGCCCTGGTCGTCCCCGACGGCGCGATCATGACCAACGACACCTACAACAAGGCCTTCACCATCCACGGGGTGGTGATGGTGTGGTTCTTCCTCATCCCGTCGATCCCGGCGACCTTCGGCAACTTCCTGATCCCGCTGATGATCGGGGCCAAGGATCTCGCCTTCCCGAAGCTCAACCTGACGAGCTGGTACATCTTCATGACGGGGGCGCTGTTCACCCTGGTGGCGGTGGTGCTGGGCGGCGTCGATACCGGCTGGACCTTCTACGCGCCGCTCTCCACGGCCTTCTCGAACACCTGGGTGCTGCCGGCCCTGATCGGCGTCACCATCGTGGGCTTCTCCTCGATCCTGACGGGGCTCAACTTCGTCGTCACCATCCACACGATGCGGGCGCCCGGCATGACCTGGTTCCGGCTGCCGATCTTCGTCTGGACGCACTACGCCACGAGCCTGATCTTCCTGCTCGCGACCCCCGTCATCACCCTGGCGCTGATCCTGCTCATCGCCGAGCGCGCCTTCCACGTGGGCGTGTTCGACCCGGCCTATGGCGGCGACCCGGTGCTGTTCCAGCACCTGTTCTGGTTCTACTCGCACCCGGCCGTCTACATCATGGTGCTGCCGGGCATGGGCGTGATCTCCGAGATCGTGCCGGCCTTCGCCCAGAAGAAGCTCTTCGGCTACCGCTTCGTCGCCTACGCGGCCATCGGCCTGGCCTCCGTGACGTTCTTCGTCTGGGGCCACCACATGTTCGTCAACGGGCAGAGCGACCTGGCCTCCCTCGCCTTCTCGGCCCTCTCCTTCGCGGTGGCGGTGCCCTCGGCGGTGAAGGTCTACAACTGGACCGCCACGATCCATAAGGGCAGCCTACGCCTCGACACCCCGATGCTGTACGCCATGGGGTATATCGGCCTGTTCGTGCTCGGCGGGCTGACGGGGCTCTACCTCGCGACGCTGGCCATCAACCAGCACATCCACGCCACCTACTTCGTGGTGGCGCATTTCCACTACATCATGGTCGGCGGCACGGTGCTGGCCTTCCTCGGCGGGCTGCACTTCTGGTGGCCGAAGATCACCGGGCGGATGTACAGCGAGCCCTGGGGCCGGATCTCCGCGCTGTTCATCTTCATCGGGTTCAACGTCACCTTCTTCCCGCAATTCATCCTCGGCTACCTCGGGATGCCGCGGCGCTACGCGACCTACCCGCCGGAATTCCAGCTCCTCAACGTGCTGTCCTCCGCGGGCTCGACGATCCTGGCGGCCGGCTACCTCTTCCCGATGGTCTATCTCGTCTATTCCCTCTGGTTCGGACGCCGGGCGAGCGCGAACCCCTGGGACGCCAAGGGGTTGGAATGGGAGACCGCCTCCCCGCCCCCGCCCCACAACTTCGCGGGCGTGCCGCAGGTGCCGAAGGTCCCGTACGACTACCCGATCCAGGCCCCCGAGACCGGGAGCCACCACACGTGAGCGCCGATGTCACCGGTGCGAACCCCGCCGCCGACCCCGTCGGCGTCACGCGCGCCGAGCACTTCGCCACGGTCGGTCAGCAGCGCCACGCCGCGACGCTGGGCATGTGGGCGTGGCTGCTGACGGAACTGCTGCTCTTCGCCGGGCTGTTCCTCACCGCGCTGATCCTGCGCCTGCTCCACCCGGAGGCGGTGCAGGCGGCGGCCGGCCATCTCAAGTTCTGGATCGGGGCCACCAACACCGTGGTGCTGCTCTGCTCCAGCCTGACCATGTCGGCGGCCATCGAGCTCTCGCGGCTGGGCTGGCAGCGGATGATGGTCGGCTGCCTGCTCGCCACGGCGAGCCTCGGGGCGCTGTTCCTGATGCTGAAGGGCTACGAGTACTACGCCGACTACGAGGAGCACATGATGCCCTTCCTGGCCCGCCGGCCCTACGCCCTGGCCGAGCAGCCGGCGACGCGGCTCTTCGTCAACCTCTACTACGTGGCGACCGCACTCCACGCCCTGCACCTGTTCACCGGCATCGCCATCCTGCTCGGCATCACCTGGAAGGCGTCGCGTCCGGGCTTCCTGCAGCGGCACCAGAACTGGATCGAGGTCTACGGCCTGTACTGGCACTTCATCGACCTGATCTGGATCATCGCCTTTCCGGTCCTCTACGTGGTCAACCGGTAGGAGGCGGCGCTGCGCAATCCCCTACATCCCCTCTTGCTCCATGGCCTCGGCCCCGCCGACCGCGCGCTCCTTCGGCGCCGCCTGCGCACGCCGGTGCGCACCTTCCTGGCGCTGCTGGCGCTGCTCGCCATGAACGTGGCGCTCGGGGCGACGCGACCGTTCGAGCAGGTCTGGCTCGTCGAACTCGCGGTGGTCGCCGTCATGGCGGCGATCATCATCCTGGTCTCGATGGAGGTCCGCCACGAGCCGCCCCTGGTGCGCCTGTTCGCGGGGGTCGGGTTCTTCTGGGTCGCGATCCTGTTCGGGATGACCCTGACCGATTACCTCGCGCGCTGAACCGCGTGCGCCGAAGCTCGCGACGCAGGACAACGGCGGGGCTCGCGCCCCGCCGTTGTCCGCTCGGGTGGGTCTCGGCCCCGGACCGGTGCGCTCTGCGCGCCGGCCCTCGGCCGTGGCCCCAGGGCCGTCTCAGTAGGCCGGGCCGCCCGAGGTGGTGCCGTAATTGGCGGTGGGCTTGTTGTTCTGCTCGGCGTTGCCGGCCTTGGCCGAATCGTCCGCGCGGCGGGTGATCGAACCGGTGGTCACGTCATCGAAGGCACCGACGACGCGGCTGCCGGGCGCGGCGGTGACGGGGATGCCGGCCGGGGCGTTGTAGCTCTGCGCGAGGGCGGACGAGACGGGAGCGCTGAGGGTCAGGACCAGGGCAGCGGCGGCGGAAGCAAGACGAGTCTTCATGGTCGTGGTATCCAGATGTACAGGTCCGGTCTCCGTCAAACATTCGAGGAATACGTCCAGGATGTCCGGGGGCCGTTCTTCTTGGTACGATCTCGATATACGACGCCCGCGTTCGGGACGGTGTGCGCTGCAACACGCGATGCATGCGCTCGGCGCATTTCTTCCGGGAAATACCCTCTCCCCTATGCGTGTGTTGCATCACACATCGGAGTGGGCGTCGATGTAATGGCGCAGGGCGCTGGCCGCATTGAGCATGTGGGCGCGCATGCGCCGGGCGGCGGCCTCGCCGTCGCCCTCGGCGATCGCCGCCAGGATGGCCCCGTGCTCCGCGCGCGAGCCCTGGATGCGGTCCCCGTGGCGCAGCTGCGTCCGGCGGAAGCCCGAGAGGCGGGTGCGCAGGGCCAGCGCCTGCTCCTTGAGGAAGCCGTTATGCGTGGCGCCGTAGAGGGCCTCGTGGAAGCTGCGGTTCAGGGTGTCGTAGGCGTCGACGTCCCCGGCCGCGACCATGTCGCCGGAGCGCGCATGCAGGTCCATCAGGTGGCTGCGCTCCAGGGGCGTCATCCGGTAGGTGGCGAGCCGGACGCACATCGCCTCGAACTCGGCGGTGGTCTCGAACATGTCCATGATCCGCTCGGGCGTCATGCGTGTGACCACGACCCCCCGGCGCGGGCGCAGCTCCACCAATCCGTTGAAGGCGAGCTGGCGCAGGGCCTCGCGGACGGGCGTGCGGGAGGCGCCGAAGCGGTCGGCGAGGTCCTGCTCGTCGAGGGCGGTGCCGGCGGCGAGGCGGCCGGCCGCGATCTCGTCGGTGAGCGCGTTGCGGATCTGGTCCGACAGGAGCCCGCGCTCCGCCACCGGTTCGTCCATCGCACCCTCGTCCATCATCCGCTCTCCCCCGGCTCGCTCCCTGCCCAGGACGTGCGAGACCCCATCCGTCATCCCACGATGGCCCGAACCGTGAGGTAGAACAGCGAGGGACCGACGAGACAGCCGATTCCGGTGTGGAAGGTCGCCGTCAGGGCGCCGTAGGGCACGAGCTTCGGGTCGGTGGCGGCCAGGCCCCCGGCGACGCCGCTCACCGTGCCCATCAGGCCGCCGAACGCCATGGCCGAGCGCGGATTGTCGAGGCCGATGAGCTTGGCCACCAGGGGCGTGCCGACCATGACCATCACGGCCTTGGTGACGCCGGTGGCGATGGAGAGCGCCATCACGGCCGAGTCCGCGCCGAGCGCCGCCCCCGTCACCGGCCCGACGATGTAGGTCACGGCCCCCGCGCCGATCGTCGTGATGCTGACGGCGTCGGTGTAGCCGAAGGCCACCGCCGTCAGGGCGCCGACGATGAAGGGGATCACGGTGCCGAGGGCCAGGGCCAGGACGCCGAGGAGCCCGGCGCGGCGGGCTTCCACCACGTCGACCTCGAAGGCGGTGGCCACGATGGCGAAGTCCCGCAGCATCGCCCCGCCCATCAGGCCGATCCCGGCGAAGACCGGCAGGTCGGCGACGCCCTTCTTGCCGCCGGTGTAGAGGCCGGCGACGTAGGCGAGCCCCAGCCCGAGGACGATGGCGATGGCCGAGCCGTGAACCCGGCCGGCGGTGAGGCGGCGGCTGGCGAAATTCGAGACCAGCATCAGGGCACCGACCACCGCGAAGGCGGCCACCAGGCTCTGCTCGACGAAGACGTGTTCGATCATGTGCAGCATGGGATCACGCCTTCCCGACGGAGTGGGGCGGCGCGACGGGCGCCGCGTCGTCGTCGTCGAGGTCGCCGCCGATCACCGCGCCGCCGTGGCGGATCTGGGCGTCCTCCGCCGGCTCCGGCCGACCGAAGCGGCCGAGCAGGGCGACGCAGGCGAAGCAGAGCAGCAGCGAGACCGTGGCGGCGATGAGCACGATGGGGCCGCCGCGCACGGCCGCCACCACGTTCTGCTGCGCGGCCATCGCCACCACGATGGGGATGTACATGGTCGACCAGAACGCGACCCCGAGCTTCACCCCGTGTCCGAGCTTGCCGCGCGCGAGGAGCCAGGACCGCGCGGCGATGAGCAGGATCATGGCGAGGCCGACCCCGCCGACATTGGCCTTCACCCCGAGGGCGACGCCCAGCAGGTCCCCGAGGAAGACCCCGATCAGGGTGCAGAGCGCGAGCAGTGCGACGCCGAAGATGGTCATCGGGCGGCCTCGCGCGTTGTCGGATATGAGATTCGGGCGGCCTGGCGCATGGGACGTCACTCCTGTGT
Organism: Methylobacterium sp. Leaf125; assembly: GCF_001423085.1. Taxonomy (GTDB): domain Bacteria; phylum Pseudomonadota; class Alphaproteobacteria; order Rhizobiales; family Beijerinckiaceae; genus Methylobacterium. The sequence continues at coordinate 15,460 of NZ_LMNU01000011.1, forward strand.
ATTCCGTGATTCGTTTTTGATTGTCCTCAGTATACAAGCGATTGACATGAACGCAATTTGGAATACTGATTACCCATGAAAACGGTAATTGGCATTCCATTGGGTGCCGATCGAGCTGGGCGGTATACACGGCCGTGACGAGGGAGCGGATCGGATGATGGATTGGCGTCAGGAACGCACCGCCCGCGACGCGCGCCTCGCACGAGCGCGGCCGCACGCCGACGGGAAGGTCGTGCCGGCGGCCCGGGTCGTCGATCTCCTGGAGGCGATCCTCCAGCCCGGCGACCGCGTCTGCCTTGAAGGCGACAACCAGAAGCAGGCCGACTGCCTCGCCCGGGGTCTCAGCGGCTGCGACCCGGCCCGGGTCCACGACCTGCACATGGTGCAGTCGGGGATCGTCTTGCCTGAGCACCTCGACATCTTCGAGCAGGGCATCGCCCGGCGGCTCGACTACTCGTATTCGGGTCCCCAGGGCGGCCGCATCGCCAAGATGCTCTATGGTGGCCAGATCGAGCTCGGGGCGGTGCACACCTACCTCGAGCTCTTCGCCCGCTACTTCATCGACCTGACGCCGAACGTGGCCCTGATCGCCGGCGTCTCGGCCGACCGGGACGGTAACCTCTATACGGGGCCCAACACCGAGGACACGCCCACCGTGGTGGAGGCGACCGCCTTCAAGAACGGCGTGGTGGTGGCGCAGGTGAACGAGATCGTCGACCGGGTGCCCCGCGTCGACATTCCCGGCGACCGGGTCGACTTCGTGGTCGAGGCCGACACCCCGTTCTACGTCGAGCCGCTCTTCACCCGCGACCCCGGCGCCGTGACCGAGACGCAGATCCTGATGGCCATGATGGCGATCAAGGGCATCTACGCCGAATATGGCATCCGCCGCCTCAACCACGGCATCGGCTTCGGCACGGCGGCGATCGAACTGCTGCTCCCGACCTATGCCGAGCGCCTCGGCTTGAAGGGCCAGATTGCGACCCATTGGGCGCTCAACCCGCATCCGAGCCTGATCCCGGCCATCGAATCCGGGTGGGTGAAGCAGATCCACTGCTTCGGCTCCGAGGTCGGCATGGACAAGTACATCCGCGCCCGGCCGGACGTGTTCTTCACGGGTTCCGACGGGTCCCTGCGCTCGAACCGCGCCTTCTGCCAGACGGCGGGCCTCTATGCCTGCGACCTGTTCATCGGCTCGACCCTGCAGATCGACCTGCAGGGGCATTCCTCCACCGTGACGACGAACCGCGTCGCAGGCTTCGGCGGCGCGCCGAACATGGGCTCGGACCCGCACGGGCGGCGCCACCCCTCCGATACCTGGATGAAGGCGGGGCAGGAGGCCGGCGGCACGGGCGACCCGGCCCTGCGGCGCGGGCGCAAGCTCGTGGTGCAACTCGTCGAGACCTTCGGCGACAAGCTGGTGCCGGCCTTCGTGGAGCGGCTCGACGCCCTCGAGCTCGCGCGCAAGCTCAACCTCGAACTCGCCCCCGTGATGGTCTACGCCGACGACGTCACCCACATCGTCACCGAGGAGGGCATCGCCAACCTGCTGCTGTGCCGGACCTTGGACGAGCGGGAGCAGGCGATCCGCGGGGTGGCCGGCTACACCGATGTGGGCCGGGGGCGCGACCATGCCGAAGTGGAGCGCCTACGTGCCCGCGGCATCATCCGAAGGCCGGAGGATCTCGGCATCGAGCCCCTCGACGCCGACCGGTCGCTGCTGGCCGCGCGTTCGATCAAGGACCTCGTGCACTGGTCGGGCGGCCTCTACGAGCCGCCGGCCAAGTTCCGGAACTGGTGAGGAATTTCGCGTCATGGAGAAGCTGAGCTTCCGCCACACCACCCGGACGGCGCTCCCCGGCACGCGGGCCAGCGCGATCACCGGGGTCGTCGCCTCCGGCAACCTCGAAGTGCTGCTGGAGCGCAACCTGGCGCCCGACGCCTGCCACGTGGAGATCGACACCGCCATCAAGGGCTACGCCGAGGTCTGGGCCGCGGTGGTGGCGGACTTCGTGGCCCGGCGGCAGCCCGGCGGGCTGACCATCACCATCAACGACGGGGGCGCCCGCCCCGACACCGTGTCCCTGCGCCTCGCCCAGGGCGCCCGCCTGATGGAGCTGCCGTGATGGACTGGAAGCCGGTCGCCCTCTCCGCCGAGCCCCGCGACCAGAGCTGGTACGAGGCGAGCGCCCGCGCCCGCCTCGCCGGCCTCCTCGACGTGGACACCTTCCAGGAATTCATCGGCCCCGAGCAGCGGCAGATGAGCCCGCACCTGCCGCTCTTCGCCCTGCCCCGCGCGTTCGACGACGGCATGATCGTCGGACGCGGGCGCCTCGACGGCCGGGACGTGCTGGTCGCCGCCCAGGAAGGCCGCTTCATGGGCGGGGCCTTCGGTGAGATCCACGGCGCCAAGCTCGTCGGCCTGCTGCGGGCCGCCCTCGCCGTGAAGCCCGCCGCCGTGCTGATCCTGTTCGACACCGGAGGCGTGCGCCTGCAGGAGGCCAATGCGGGCGAGACCGCCATTGCGGAGATCATGCGGGCGATCACCCAAGTCCGCGCCGCCGGCATCCCGGTCGTCGGTCTCATCGGGGGCCGGGCCGGCTGCTACGGCGGCGGCGGCCTCATCGCCGGCACCTGCGCGCACCTCGTCATCTCCGAGGGGGGACGCCTCAGCGTCTCCGGTCCCGAGGTGATCGAGACCAACAAGGGCGCCGAGGAGTTCGATTCCCGTGACCGGGCCCTCGTCTGGCGCACCATGGGCGGCAAGCACCGGCGCCTCCTCGGCGCGGCGGATGCCTTCGTGGCCGACACGATCGGGGCCTTCCGCGAGGCCGCCCTGGCGGCGATTCCGGAAGCCCCATCCTTCGACCTCGCCACCCTGGAGGCCGAGCAGGCCCGCTTGGAAGCTCGCCTCGAACGCTTCGGCGACACCCGGGACGCCACCGAGATCTGGGGTCGCCTCGGCATCAACGACCCCGCCGCCGTCCCGAGCCTGACCACCGAGGGTTTCGACGCCCTGCTCGACAGCCTGCCGGAGGGCTCGCACCATGCGCGATAAGATGCCCCTCGACACCCTTCTCGCCTCGCTCTTCCCGGCGGGGCACGCCGTCACGGTGGCGGACGGCCTGATTTCCGGCGAGGGCCCGCTGACCGACGGCCGCCTCGCGGTGATCGGCATCGACGGCGACACCGCGCTCGGACTCGAGGGCGCCTGCTTCCTGGCAGGGTGCGTTCTCGACGTGGTGCGGGCGGGCGGCGGCAGGCCCATCCTCGTCCTCATCGATTCCGACAGTCAGCGCATGAGCCGGCGCGACGAACTCCTCGGCCTCAACGAGTACCTCGCGCATCTCGCCAAGGCGCTGCTGCTGGCCGACGCGCAGGGCCACCCGACCATCGGCCTGCTCTACGGTCACAGCGCGGCCGGCGCCTTCATCGCCACGGCCCTGGCCACCCGCGTACTCGCGGCCCTGCCCGGCGCCCATCCGAGCGTGATGGACCTCCCCTCCGTGGCCCGCGTCACCAAGCTGCCCCTGGAGACGCTGCAGGACATGGCCCGCTCGACCTCGGTCTTCGCGCCCGGACTGGACAACATGGTCCAGACGGGCGCCGTGCAGGCGACCCTCGACCCCGGCAAGCCCCTCGGTCCCCAGATTGCCGCGCTGATCGCGGACAGCCCGGCGGTCGATACCCGCGATGCGCTGGGTCGTGAACGGGGCGGGCGCCCGCTCGCCCACGACATCGCCGCCCAGGTGGTGCGCGAGGCTCAGGTGGTGCGCGGGGCGCAGGACAGGGTGATGCGCGAGGCGCCGGGTGCGTGATCTGGCGCGCCACGACCTCCTCACGGTGGTGCCCGCCGCCTGGGGCCCGCTGCTGGCGCAGCGGCCGGACCTCGACGGGATTCCCCATCTCGCCGATTGGGCCGCGCGCGGCTGGCCGGTGATCGTGCGTCGCCGCGTGCCCGGCGAGGATGGCGCCCTGGTTCCGGCCGGGCTGCCGCTGCCGCCCTCCCTCGGCAAGCGACGCATCGGCTTCGCGCTCCCGCCCGCGGCGGTGCGCCCGCGCTCCGGCCTGACCCTGGCCGAGGCACGCGCGGCCGCGCCCGCCACCTGGCAACCCACCCTCGACGCGCTCCTGGCGCACGGGGCCGTCCACGGTCGCGTGCCCCGGGTGTTCGGCAGCCTGCTTTGGCAGGCCCTGACGGGTTTGCCCTACCTCTCCGCCTCCTCCGACCTCGACCTGCTCTGGCCCGGGCCCGTCGGCCCGGCCTTCCTCGCCGGCCTCGCCGACCTCGCGGCGCAAGCGCCGATGGGCCTCGACGGCGAGATCGGCCTCGCCGACGGCTTCGCGGTGAACTGGCGCGAGCTGCAGGCGGCCGGCCCCGGCGACACCATCCTCGCCAAGGGCCTGGGCCGGCTGGAGCTCCGGCCCGTTTCGGCCCTTCGCGGCGCCGTCCTGACGCCGGCGGCCTAAGCCATGCCGATGCGCGCCCTCTCGTTGAGGCCGGCGGCTCTGTCGGAGATGCGGTTCTTCGCTTCGAGCGTCGGCCGCCCGGACGGTATTGCCCGCCTCGCCACCCAATGTCTGCGTCTGGAACTCGCCACCTATCCCAAGCCCGGCCTCGTCAGCCACGTGGACAGCGGCAGCCATTCCGACATGGATGCGGGCACCTTCCGGGCGAGCGCCTCCGCCCTGGAGCCCTACTTCGTGGAACTCGCCGCGGCCGGCGCTGCGGGCGCAGCGATGGCGCATCTTCGCCGCATCGGGCTGGCGGCGGAGGCGGCGATGCGAGCCGCCACGGGCGGCGTGAACACTCATCGGGGTGCCATCTTCGGCCTCGGCCTCCTCAGCGCCGCGGCCGGTGCCGTGGGGCCTCGCGCCCCGGCCGGCAGTCTCGGCGCCCATGTTCGCGCACGCTACGCCGACGCCATCCTGGACGGGCCCGAGTTGCTGCACGCGCCGGGCGCGCGGGCGCGGCGGCGGCACGGGGTCGGGGGCGCGCCGGCCGAGGCCGCAGCCGGTTTCCCGACCCTCTACGGCACTGGTCTGCCAGCCCTGCGCCGGGCCCGAACCCGGCGCCCCGAATCGCCCGAGGCGGCGCGGGTGGAGGCCTGCCTCGCCTTGATCGCGACCCTCGAGGACACCAACCTCCTGCATCGCGGCGGCCCGGAGGGGTTCGGCTTCGCACGGGCGGAAGCCGCCCGCTTCCTCGCCGCGGGGGGCATCGCGCGGGATGACTGGTTCTCGCACGCGCAAACCCTGCACCAAGCGTTCGTCGCCCGCCGCCTCAGCCCCGGCGGGGCGGCCGACCTGCTGGCCATGACGCTGTTCGTCGACGCCTGGGAGCGACCATGATCGTCGACCGCTCATGACGCTCGCGGCCCTGCTTTCCGGCCAGGGCGGCCAGCATCCCGGGATGTTCGACCTCACCGCCGACCTTCCGGAGGCGCAGGGCCTCTTTGCGGCCGCCACTTCCCTCCTCGGACAGGACCCGCGCGATTTCGTGCGCTCCGGGGAGGACCTGCATACCAACCGCACCGGGCAGATCCTGTGCTGCGTCGCGGGCCTGGCCGCCTGGACCCTGGTGCGGAGGGCGCAACCCGCGCGCTCCGTGGTGGTGGGCTACAGCATCGGCGATCTTGCGGCCTTCGGCTGTGCCGGCCTGTTCGCGCCCGAGACGGTGCTGCAGCTCGCCGCCGCCCGTGCCGAGGCGATGGATGCGGCGGCCGGTCCGGGCTACGGCCTCGCCGGCTTGCGCGGCCTGCCCGCCGCGCGGGCCTTCGCCATGGCCGAGGCGCATGGGTGCCATCCGGCGATCCGCAACGCCGCCGACAGCGTGGTGGTGGGCGGTGCCGTCGCGGCCCTGGACGCCCTCTGCACCGAGGCGCTTGCGGCGGGCGCGGCCCGGGCCGTTCGCCTGCCCGTTCACATCCCCTCGCACACGCCGCTGCTCGCGCCAGCCGCCGAGGCCTTCCGCGAACGCCTTCAGGCCGCCCCCCTGGCGACCCCGTCGCGTCCGGCCCCGCGCCTCCTCAGCGGCCTCGATGGAGCGGCGGTGTTCCGGCCGGAGGCGGGCCTGCCCAAGCTCGCCGCACAGGTGGCACGGACCCTGGACTGGGCCGCCTGCCTCGAGGGCGTCGGCGAATTCGGTGCGACCCGGGTGCTCGAGCTCGGCCCCGGCCACGCTCTCGCCACCATGGCCCGCACAGCCCTGCCCGCGGCGCAGGTTCATGCGTTGGAGGATTTTCGTCGGTCCGACGGTGTGGTCCAATGGATCAGGGACGGGGCTTGAGCCCTAACGGAGTGAAACGCACACGATGCAGTACCGCAATCTCGGCCGCTCGGGCCTCAAGGTCTCGCCGCTCTGCCTCGGCACCATGATGTTCGGCGGCCCTACCGACGAGGCCACCGCCGGCCGCATCATCGAGAGCGCCCGGGGCGCCGGCATCAACTTCCTCGACACTGCCGACGTCTATAACGAGGGTCGGTCCGAGGAGGTGGTGGGCCGGGCGATCGCCCGGGACCGCGAGGCCTGGGTGCTCGCCACCAAGGTCGCCAACCCGATGGGGCCGGGCGTCAACGACCGGGGCCTGTCCCGCGCGTATGTGCTGCGCGCCGCCGAGGCCAGCCTCCGGCGGCTCGGCACCGACGTGATCGACATCTACTACCTCCACAAGGAGGACCACTCCACGCCGCTGGCCGAGACCATCGGCGCCATCGCGCTGCTCGTGCGCCAGGGCAAGATCCGCTACTTCGGTGTCTCGAACTACCGCGCCTGGCGGGTCGCCGAGATCTGCCGCCTGTGCGACGACCTCGGCATCGACCGGCCCGTGGTCAGCCAGCCCTACTACAACGCCCTGAACCGGATGCCCGAGACCGAGCATCTCCCGGCCTGCGCCCATTACGGCCTCGGCGTCGTGCCGTACTCGCCCCTCGCGCGCGGCGTGCTCACGGCCAAGTACGACCCCGACGCCCCGCCCCCCGAGGGCACCCGCGCGGGCCGCCAGGACACTCGCATGATGCAGACGGAGTGGCGCCCGGAATCCCTGCTGATCGCCCGGACCTTCCAGGCCCATGCGACCGCACGGGGCCTGACGGCGGGGCAGTTCGCGGTGAACTGGGTGCTGGCCAACCGTACCGTCACCTCGGTCATCGCCGGACCGCGCACCGAGGCGCAGTGGGACGAGTATCTGGGTGCGCTGGGCTACGCCTTCACGGACGAGGACGAGGCCCTCGTCGACGCCCACGTCGTCACCGGCCACCCCTCGACGCCGGGCTACAACGACCCGGCCTACCCGATCGAGGGCCGCCCGCGGGGGTGAGGGCTTCCCGCAGGGACCCGTCCTGAGGCGGCGCGTCTCCCTTCCACACGGGAGAGAGGCGCGCCGTCGCCGACGAGCGTCGGTTTCTCAGCCCTGCGTCTCGGCCAGATGCAGTTCCACCAGCGCATCGAAGCTCGCGTCGCCCGTGAAGCCCAGTGCGAGGGCGCGGCGCGTGTCGAAGGCCTCCGGCCAGGTCTCGACGATGGCCTGGATCGCCGGGTTCGGCTCGCGCCGGATCAGCGCCACCGCCGCGTCGCCGCCGACCCGGCGCAGGGCCTCGATCTCGTCGGCCACCGTCGCCGAGAGGCCCGGCATGGTGAGGCTACGGCGCAGGCCCAGGGGGGCAAGGTCGATGCGGGCGGCGTGCAGAAGGTACTCGGTGGCCGAGCGCGGGCTGGCGAACCAGTGGCGCACGGTGTCGGGCACCGGCAGGATCGCCTCCTGGCCGGCCAGCGGCTCGCGGATGATGCCGGAGAAGAACCCGGACGCCGCTTTGTTCGGCTTGCCCGGGCGCACGCAGATCGTGGGCAGGCGCAGGCCGATGCCGTCGAGGAAACCGCGCCGGCTGTAGTCGGCCAGCAGCAGTTCGCCCATGGCCTTCTGGGTGCCGTAGGAGGTGGCCGGCGTCAGGATCATGTCGTCCGGGATGACGCCCGGAAGCGGCGGCCCGAACACCGCCAGCGACGAGGTGAAGACCACGCGCGGGCGATAGCCCTCGGCGACGTGGGCGTTCCGGATCGCGTCGAGAAGCAGGCGCGTCGCGTCGAGGTTGACCCGATAGCCTTTTTCCAGGTCGGCCTCGGCCTCGCCCGAGACGATCGCCGCGAGGTGGAAGATCACGTCCGGCCGGCCGATCAGCGCAGCCTCCGCCGCTCCTGGGGTCGAGAGGTCGGCGGCGGCCGTGACGACGGAGCCGGTGAAGCCTGCGGGCGCCGTCGGCTCCACCACGTCCACCAGGGTGAAGGCCCGGGCATCGCCCTGCGTGGCAAGGGCGTCGGTGAGGCGCCGGCCGATCATGCCGGCGGCGCCGAGGATCAGTGCGTGCATGGGTCGTCTGTCTCCGGATGGGGGGTCAGCGCATCAGGTCGAGGGCGCGGGGGAAGAAGTCGCGCCCGCCGAAATTGCCCGATTTGAGAGCGAGCAGCATGGGATCGCCAGGGCCCGAAGCCCCCTGCCCGAGAGTGCGCAGCACCGGCACCCCGGCGGCGATCTCGGGACCGAGCCGGAAGGCCTTCAGGCCGAGCCGGTCCACGACCGCCCCCGAGGTCTCGCCGCCCGCCACGACGAGGCGGCGCACGCCGCGGGCCACCAGGCCTTCCGCGATTCGGGCCAGCGCGTCCTCCAGGGCGTGGCCGACCCGGTCGCCGCCATGACGGGCCTGGAGCGCCCGCACGGTCTCGGGTTCGGCACTGCTGGCGATGAGGACGGGGCCGCCCCCGATGTGCGTGCCGGCCCAGGCCAGGGCGGCCTCGATCTCGGCCTCGCCCGCGAGCACCCGCTCGGGATCGAGGCGGCGCACCGGCATCAGAGCCTCGGCCGCCGCGATCTGGCCGAGGGTCGCCTGCGAGCAGCTGCCGGCGAGGCAGGCGGAAAGCCCCCCCACCGGCGCGCCGAGATCCGCCGCGCTGTCCGGCGCCGAGGCACGCCCGGCCGCGACCAGGGCGCGGGCAAGGCCGAGGCCGAGGCCTGAGGCGCCCACCGAGACCCGATGGCCGAGCGCCGCCGTGCCCAGGGTCTCGAGGTCGGCCTCCCGCACGGCGTCGGCGATCGCCGCGCCAGCGCCCTCGGCGGCGAGCGCCTCGAGGCGCGCGGCCACCGCCTCGGCGCCCCGCGCCACGGTGGCGAAATCCACCAGACCCACGGGCGATGCGCTCTGGCGGCCCAGCACCCGCACGAGATTGGCGTCCCGCATTGGATTGAGGGGATGATCCTTCAGCGGGCTTTCGTTCAGCGGCACCGCGCCGACGAAGAGGTTGCCCTGGTAGACCGTACGTCCGGTTTCCGGGAAGGCGGGGGTGACCAGGGCGATGGTTTCGCCGGCATCGCCGCGCAGGGCGTCCAGGACGGGGCCGATATTCCCTGCATCAGTGGAATCGAAGGTCGAGCAGATCTTGAACAAGACGTGGGCGGCGCCCTGTCCGCGCAACCAGGCCTCGGCCGCACGGGAGCGCACCACGGCCTCCGCGGCCGGGATGGAGCGGCTCTTCAGGGCCACCACCACGGCGTCGACGCCGGCCAGATCCAGGTCGTCGGTGGGGATGCCGATGGTCTGCACCGTGCGCAGCCCCCCCTTGGTGAGCGTGTTGGCGAGGTCCGAGGCGCCGGTATAATCGTCGGCCACCGATCCGAGGGCGAGGCTCATCGGCCGGCCTCCCGGACCTGCGAGGCGCGATAGGGCTCGAACCAGCGCAGGCCCGCCTCCGTGCCGGCGGCCGGGTTGTACTCGCAGCCGACGAAGCCCGCGTAGCCGAGCCGGTCGAGCTCGGCGAAGAGGAAGGCGTCGTTCATCTCGCCGGTGCCGGGCTCGTGCCGGGCCGGGACGCTGGCGGTCTGTACGTGCCCGACCATCGGCATCAGGGCGCGCAGGCGGGTGGTCACGTCCCCGTGCAGAATCTGGCAGTGGTAGAGGTCGAACTGAAGCTTCAGGTTCGGCAGGGCGAGGTCCGTGATCAGGCGGGCGGCGTCGCCGAAGTCGTTGAGGAAATAGCCCGGCATGTTGCGGGCGTTGATCGGCTCCAGCACAAGGTCGAGCCCTTCGCGCGCCACGCGCTCGGCCGTCCAGGCCACGGCCCGGCGATAGGCCGCTTGCGCCTGCGGATCGGCGGCATCGGCCATGCCGGCCATGAGATGAACCCGGGCGACGCCCGTGGCCTGCGCGTAGGTCAGCCCGGTCTCGACGCCCGCCTGCAGCTCGGCGAACCGATCCGGCAGGGCGGCGAGGCCACGCTCGCCCGCCGCCCAGTCGCCCGGCGGCAGGTTGAACAAGGCCTGGGTCAGCCCGAACCGCGCCAGACGCTCGGCGATGGCCTCGGGCGGATGGTCGTAGGGGAACAGGAACTCCACGGCGGTGAAGCCCGCCTGCGCCGCCGCCGCGAAGCGGTCGAGAAAGGCGTGTTCGGTGAACATCAGGGTGAGATTGGCGGCAAAGCGCGGCATGGGCTCGGTTTCCCTTCAGGCCTTGGACGACGGCAGGGTGACCCCGGCCACCTGCGCGTAGAGGCGAGCCACCGAGGCGTCGTCGTCCCGGCCCATGCCGGAGCCGGATGCCATCAGGAACATCTGCAGCGCGGCGGCTGCGACCGGTACGGGGTACTTTTCCGCCCGCGCCATGTCCTGCACGATGCCGAGATCCTTGACGAAGATGTCGACCGCGCTTTTCGGGCTGTAATCACCGTCGAGGACATGCGGCATGCGGTTCTCGAACATCCAGGAATTGCCGGCCGAGGCCGTGATCACCTCGTAGACCTTGCGGAGGTCCAGGCCCTGCTTCGCGGCAAAGCTCATGGCCTCGCTGGCGGCGGCGATGTGCACGCCCGCCAGCAACTGGTTGATCATCTTGAAGGCGGCGCCCTGCCCGGCCGCGTCGCCGAGCTCGTAGAGCTTGCCGGCCATGGCCTCGAGGGCCGGGCGCGCCGCGTCGAAGGCCGCCTTGGTGCCGGAGGCCAGGAAGGTGAGTTCGCCTTCGGCTGCGCGCACGGCGCCCCCGCTCATCGGTGCGTCGAGGTAGTGTCGGCCGGTCTCCTCCAGACGCGCCGCGAGGCGCCGGGCGACGGCCGGGTCCATGGTGGCGGAAGAGACGAACACCGCGCCCGCCCGCATGGTTTCGGCGGCGCCGCCGGGCCCGAACAGCACGGCCTCGGTCTGGGCGGCGTTGACCACGACGCAGACCACCACGTCGGCGCCCTCGGCCGCCGCCGCGGGGTTCGCCGCCGCCCGCCCGCCGGTCGCGGCAAAGCGCGCGACGGCGTCCGCGTTCACGTCGCAGGCCGAAACCTCGAAGCCGGCCTTCAGGAGCGCGCCGGCCATGCCGGCGCCCATGGAGCCGAGGCCGATGACGGCGGCGCGCAGGGTCTGGGTGTTGCTGCTCATGGGGACCTGTCGGGTATCCTGTCGGGAAAGAAGCCGGCGGGGCTGAGCCGCCGACGTCGGCGGTTCAGCGATTGACCACGTGCTTTGGAGTAACGAACACGCAGACCGCGCCGATCACCAGCATGCCGGCGAGGGCATACATGCCGGCGGCGGTGCTGCCGGTGGAATCCCGCAGGGCGCCGATGACGTAGGGGCTGGCAAAGCCCGCGAGGTTGCCCACCGAGTTGATCAGCGCGATGCCGGCGGCCGCCCCGGCGCCGCTGAGGAAAGCGGTGGGCAGGGACCAGAACAGAGGCGCGCAGGTGAGCACGCCGCCGGCGGCCACGGCGAGCGCCGCGATGGCCACGACGGTGCTGCCCGCACTCGCGGCGACCACGAAGCCCACCGCGCCGCAGAGGGCGGGGACGATGAGGTGCCAGCGCCGCTCGCGCATCCGGTCGGAACTGCGGCCGAGCAGGATCATCACGAAGACCGCGAACAGAAACGGGATCGCGCTGACGAGGCCGATGTTCAGGTTGCCCTGGATGCCCGAGGCCTTGACGATGGTCGGCATCCAGAAGGTCAGGCCGTACTGGCCGGTGACGAAGGCGAAGTAGATCAGGCTCATGAACCAGATCCGGCCGTTGCGGAACACAGTGGCGATGGAATGCGGGCTCTGCTCCTTGCCGGCGCCGTCGGCGGCGATGTCGCGCTCGATGACCTGCTGCTCCGCCGGATTGAGCCATTTGGCCTCGGAGGGACGGTTGTCGAGGTAGAAGAACACCGCGAGGCCCACCAGCACCGCCGGCACCGCCTCGACCACGAACATCCACTGCCAGCCGGACAGGCCGTAGGCGCCGTTGAAGGCGTCCATGATCCAGCCGGAGAGCGGGTTGCCGAAGATGCCGGAAACGGGAATCGCCGACATGAACACCGCGATCACGCGGGCGCGGCGATGGGCCGGGAACCAGGTCGTGGTGTAGAGGATCACGCCCGGGTAGAAGCCGGCCTCGGCCAAGCCGAGCAGGAAGCGCATGATGTAGAACGAGGTGGCCGAGTTCACGAACATGAACCCGGCGGAGATGATGCCCCAGGTGATCATGATGCGGGCGATCCAGACCCGGGCACCGACCCGGTGCAGGATCACGTTCGAGGGGACCTCGAACAGGAAGTAGCCGATGAAGAACAAGCCGGCGCCGAGGCCGTAGACGGTCTCGCTGAAGCCGAGCTCCTGGGACATCTGCAGCTTGGCAAAGCCCACGTTGACGCGGTCGAGATAGGCGACCACGTAGCAGAGCATCAGGAACGGCACGAGCCGCCAGAACACTTTGCGATAGGTCTGTTCGACGAAATCCGCTGCGGGCGCATCGACGCCCCGCGCGGTTGCGGCCTGCACGCTCATGTTTCCTCCTGCCGGCGCGCTTTGCGCGTCGCCGTTCTGGCGTTGCACCATCTTATCGCGGCACTACTCGTCTTGGCAGCGCTTGCATCTTGCGTAACAGATGTTGGCAGCGCTGCCAATCTGATTGTTGTGCTCGACTAAGCTTGCTATGGGCTGTGCAGCCCGGGACCAGAGATGAAGGTCGACGATGAACGTCCAGAGGTCCCTGCAGGAGCCCGAGCGCCGACTCGTGACCCTGTCCGATGTGGCCCGCGAAGCCGGTGTCGGCGAGAGCACGGTCTCGCGCGTCCTGCGCAATCAGGGTTCGTTCTCGAAGGCGACGCAGGATCGGGTCGCGGAGGCGGTGGCCCGCCTGGGCTACGTCCCGAACCGCCTCGCCGGCATGCTGGCAGGCTCCGGCTCCACGGCGGGGGCCAAGCTCGTGGGCATCGTGATCCCGTCGCTCACCAACATCGTGTTTCCGGACCTCCTGCGGGGCGCCACGGCGGTCCTCGACCGCGGCGGCTTCCAGAGCGTGATCGGGGTCTCCGATTACGACCCCGAGCGCGAGGAGGCGTTGATCGGCGCCCTCCTCTCCTGGCGGCCCGCCGGCCTCATCGTCACCGGTCTGGAGCACACGCCCGGCGCGCTCGCCCGCCTGCGGGCGAGCGGCATCCGCATCGTCGAGATGATCGACACCGACGGGGCCGGACTCGACATCGTGGTGGGATTCTCCAACCGGGCGGTGGGCTGCGACAGCGCCCGGCACCTCCTGGAGCGGGGCTACCGACGCATCGGCTATGTTGGCCACGACATCACGCAGGATCTCCGCGCCGCCAAGCGGCTCGCGGGGTTCTGCGAAACCCTTCAGGAGGCGGGCTGTCCCCTGGCGGAGCGCGAGATCGCGTCCGGACCGTCTTCGGCCGCGGCCGGGCGGGAAGCCCTGGCGCGGCTGGTCGCCCGCCGGCCCGACCTCGACGCGGTCTACTTCTCCAACGACGACATGGCGCTGGGCGGCTACTTCCACTGCCTGACGGACGGGATCGCGGTGCCGGGACGCCTCGCCCTGTTCGGCTTCAACGCCCTCGACATCGCCGCCGCCCTGCCGCAGCCACTGACCACCATCCGCACGCCGCGCCTGGAGATCGGCGCCGCCGCCGCCGAGCGCCTCGCCGCCGACGGCCCGGCCGAGACCGTCGACCTCGGCTACGAACTGATCGCGGGCGCCACCGCCTGAGATCGCCCCGCCCTCCGGTGACCTGAAGGTATCCCATGAGCGAATCGAAGCTTCGCGAGCAGATCTGCCGGTTCGGCCGCTCGCTGTTCGAGCGCGGCCTGACGCCGGGCTCGTCGGGCAACATCTCCCTGCGTCTCGACGACGGCGGCTGGCTGGTGACGCCGACCAACGCCTCGCTGGGCTTCCTCGACCCGGCGACGATCACGCGCCTCGACGCCGCCGGCACCCTGGTCTCGGGCCATGCACCGACGAAGGAGATCCCACTGCACGCGGCGCTCTACGACAGCCGAACGGAGGCCCGCGCCATCGTCCACCTGCACTCGACCCACGCGGTGGCGGTGTCGATGCTGCCCGAGATCGACCCGAAGGCGGTGCTGCCGCCGCTGACGCCCTATTACCTGATGCGGGCCGGGGCCACGGCCCTGGTGCCGTACTATCGCCCCGGTGATCCGGCAGTGGCGGATGCGATCCGGGGTCTGGCCGGTCGCTACGCCTCGGTTCTGCTGGCCAATCACGGCCCGGTGGTGGCCGGCACCACCCTGGAAAATGCCGTCTTCGCCACCGAGGAGCTGGAAGAGACGGCCAAGCTCTACCTCCTCCTGCGCAACCTCAACCCGCGCCATCTCAGCCCGGGGCAGGTGCAGGATCTCGTCAGCCATTTCGGCCTGAGCTTGCCGGAGCCTGACGGCCACGATCACGACCACGGGCATTGAACGGCGCGCAGAAAAACTCCTGCGCGGCTGAGACCCTTTTCGCGCCGCCACCGCGATCGGCGCCGTGGGCAGAGTTGCGGTGACCACGCGAGGGCCTTCTTGTCAGGCCGCCACCTCGATCTGCGCCGTTGGCAGGGTTGCGGCGATCTCGGCGGCGATGCCGGCCGAGGCGATGTTCTTGGATTTGGCCTCGATCTCGAAATCCGCCCAGGTCATGTGACGGGCCACCAGGGCGTTCACGGCCCGGTTCCACATCATGTCCGAATGGGCCGCGAGATCGCGCCAGTTGTGACCCGCCTCGGTCAGGGCGGCGAAGTCCGGCAGGGCGTCGGCGGCGTGCCCTTCCAGCAGGCCCTCGCGTGAGACGCTGATATGGGCCACGGGGCGCACGCCCCGCCAGGACTCGCGCACCCGCGCGACACGGGGATCGTCGGGCTCGATATACGCGCCCCGGCTCTCGACCCAGTGGTGGTGCAGGTCGAGCACCACCGGCACGACGTCGGCGAGGCCGAGCACCGTGTCGAGGCCGAAGAAGTTCTCATCGTTCTCCACGGTCAAGAGATCGCGGGCGGTCTGGGAGAGCTTCGGCAGGCTCGCGCGAAACCCTTCGATGCCGGGGTCGCGGGCACCGACATGGATGTTGATGTGAGCCCCGTGCGGGTGCCAACCCTGGCCATAGCCGAGCATCGCCATGAGCTCGGCGTGGTGCTCCAGCTCCTCGATGCCGTTGCGCTGGGCTGCCGGGTTCTGCGAGGCGATGACGCAGAACGGGCCGGGATGGAAGCTCAGGCGCACCGCCCCGGCCCGGGCGATCCCGCCGATCCGGGCGAGGCCGTCCTCGACGAGGCGGCGCATCTCGGGCTCGGCGTAGATGTCCTGCGCCACCGCATGGGTGTAGCCGGGCAGGACGTTGCTGGCGATCCGCAGCAGGCGCTCGATCACGGGGCGGGCGGCGACCCAGGTCACCTGGCGCTCCAGGGCGCCGAGGTTGTGGCGCACGAGGCCTTCGAGCTTGTCCCGACGCGCGGCGGGCGCGAGGCTCTTCAGGTGCGCCATGGTGGCGTGGGTGAGGTTCATCTGCAGGGTCGCCTCGCGGGCGGCCTTCAGGGTCTTGAAGGGCTCGGAGGGCGGTTCGAGGATGAACTTGCAGCAGAAGCCGAGGCGGGGTGCGGAATCGGTCGGGGCTGGATCGGTCGAAGTGGGATGCGTCATGGGGCGATAACGCGGTGGAGCGGCATTGGTGCACGGCCGGAACCAGGGACCGGATGCGGTGCGTTGCCCCCGCGCCGACGGCCCCCGTCAGCGCCGGAGTGTTCCATGGACGCCAAGCTCGCAGAGGCCAAGCTGACAGAGGCCAAGCTCGCGGATCAGGTCCGGCGCGCGGCCGACGTCGCCCGTCGCCTGACCCTGGCCTATCCCCGGGGATCGCGCCGCGACGACTTCCCCTTCGCCGTGGTGGCGGCCTTCGACACGGAGATCCGGGGCCGCGTCGAGCGCGACCGCCGGATTGAGGACGAGCGCGACCGGGTGCTCATCGCCGCCGTCAACTTCGCCGAGACGCCGGCCGACGACGAGCCCGAGGCCGTGGAGCCGGCGCGACGCGCCCTCATCGCGGCCATCGACTATCTCCAGGAGGCAACCCTGCGCTTCGGAATCGTCAACCGCGAGGGGGCGCGCCTCGGCTACGGCGAGGCCGGCCAGCGGGTGACGACCCTGGCCTGACGGGCGCTTCGCCGAATTTGTGAGGCCCGCCCTGCGACCGCGGACCCGGCCCGCGCGTTACCCGCACCCGCCGGCGCGATTTCGGCGGTTCGTCCTATCAGCGTGGTTTCCTCCCGATGCGTCGCCTGTTCCCCGTCTTCATCGCCGCCGTCGCTCTCCTGGCGGGGGTGATCCTGTTCACCTTCGTCAAGCACGGCGACACCGCCCACACCCAGCCTGTGCCGGAAGCCGGCGCGAGCGCACGCTGATGCCGCGCTGGTTGCCCCTGGCGAGTGCCGCCCTCCTGGCCATCCTGGTGGTGATCGGCCTCGGGTTCTGGAAGTACGACCGCCTGCAGGAGGCGCGCATCGAGAATGGCGGACGTCCGGCCATTCCCGCCTGCGCGCCCGACCGCGTTGGCGAGACCGGGCTGGCCGCCAACTGCCCCGGCACCGCCTTCCCGCCTGCCAAGGCCCCCTGAGGGTCGAGCCACCCTGAGGAACCGGACGCGGAGTCCGAGGCCCAGAGCGCACGAACGGAGGCTGGACGGATGCGCGGTCCCCCTGCCTGGTCCGGGCGCGGCTCCTTTGCGGCCTTCGTCTTCCTGCAGGGCTGCCTCTACGCCGCCTACGGGATGGTCTCGCCCTTCCTCCCGAGCTTCCTCGACGCGCGCGGGCTCGACGCCTCCGAGATCGGGATCGTTCTCGCCGCCGGAACGCTGATGCGGCTCGTGGCCGGACCGGTGGCGGGGCGGATCGCGGATCGCCTCGACGCCACCCGGGCTGTCCTGGCCGCCGGAGCCGCCGCTGCCGGGCTCCTCGCCTTCGCCACCCTCCTGGGGCACGGTTTTCCCGCGCTCCTCGTCCTGGGCCTGGCGCAGGCCGTCGCCCTCGCAGCCCTCGCGCCCCTGGCCGACGCCCTCACCCTCGCGGCGATGGAGCGGGAGAAGACCTTCGCGTATGGCTGGGTCCGGGGCGCTGGTTCGGCCGCCTTCATCCTGGCGACCCTGGTATCCGGTCAGGCGGTCGCCTGGGCCGGATTGCCCAGCATCCTGGTGTCGAGCGGCCTGCTGTTCCTGCTCACCGCCCTCGCCGTCCGCCGGGTGCCCGCGACCCCACGGATCGGGCACCCGAGTTCGCCGCTTCCGGAGGCGCCCACCCGCAACACCCTGCGTGACCTGCTCGCGGTTCCACTCTTCCGGCGGGTGCTCCTGGTGGCGGCCCTCGTCATCGGCAGCCACGCCCTGCACGAGGCCTTCGCGGTGATCCGCTGGCGCGCGGAGGGCCTCGGCCCCGGCACCGTCAGCCTGCTCTGGTCCCTGGCCGTGCTCTCGGAGGTCGTGGTGTTCGTCCTGTGCGGCTCCTGGCTGCTGGAGCGCCTGGGCACCGCCGGGGCTGCGATGCTGGCGGCCGGTGCCGGGATCCTACGCTGGGCGATCATGGCGACGACGGTGGCGGTGCCGATGCTGGCGATCGGCCAGGCGCTGCACGGCTTCACCTTCGCGCTGCTGCATCTGGCCAATATGCGCCTCCTGGCCGACCTCGTGCCCGCCCGCGGCGGCGCCACTGCGCAGACCCTCTACGCGACTCTCGGCCTCGGGCTCGCCAACACCGTCCTGACCGGCCTGTCCGGGTGGCTCTACGGGCGGTTCGGGGCGGATGCGTTCTGGAGCATGGCGGCGCTCTGTGCCGGGGCGCTGCCCCTGGCGGCCAGCCTCCGGCGCCCTGCCCCGCCGGCCGCCTGACCGCGGATCAGGGCCGGCACGCCCGCAGGAAGAAATCGAGCGAGCGCTTCAGCGTCGCGCGCTTGACGTGGGTCATACCAGGCCGCTCCAGGCCCAGCTCCGTCCGGTCGACGAATCCCCGGATGGTCAGGCCCAGGAAGGCATCGGCCGCGTGCCGGACATCGTCCACCGCGATCGCACCGGAGCGCACGCCGTCCTCCAGGCAGCGCTCCACCAGGGGCACCACCCGCGCCAGTCCGAAATCGTGCAGGGCCCGGGCGAATTCCGGGAAGCGTCCGGCCTCGGCCACCATCACCCGCCGGAACGCGATGCAGTCCGGCGTGACCACGGTCTCGAGGATCGCCAGGGCGATGCGGTGGAGGCGCTCCTCCACCGATCCGGCTTCCGCCGCCACCTTCTCGATGGAGGGCACGTTCTCCTCGATGAAGCGCACGCACACGGCTTCGAAGAGATCGACCTTCGAGGCGAAGCGCGCGTAGATCGTCTTCTTCGAGAGGCCGGCCGAGCCCGCGATGGCGTCGATGCTCGCCGCCTCGAAGCCCTCGGTGAGGAATACGACCCGGGCGGCGTCGAGGACGCGCAGCAGCACGTCGCCCTCGGTCCCGCGCGGCGGGCGACCGAGGCGCCGGGATGGCGACGGCATCACGTCCCTCTGAGCCACGGCGCGGTATCCTCTCCCCGGGAAACGATGCCAGTCCTTTCCGAGGAAGACCAGGGACGCGGCATGATGCGGATGTGGACCCGCCGCGTCCCGACGGCTCCGTCAGAAGAAGGCCTGCAGGCCCGTCTGCGCCCGGCCGAGGATCAGCGCGTGCACGTCGTGCGTGCCTTCGTAGGTGTTCACCGTCTCGAGGTTCTGGGCATGACGCATCACGTGGTACTCGCCCATGATGCCGTTGCCGCCGTGCATGTCGCGGGCGACCCGGGCGATGTCGAGCGCCTTGCCGCAATTGTTGCGCTTGATCAGCGAGATCATCTCGGGCGCCATCCGGCCTTCGTCGAACAGGCGCCCGACACGCAGGGCGGCCTGGAACCCGAGGGCGATCTCGGTCTGCATGTCGGCGAGTTTTTTCTGCACGAGCTGGGTCTGGGCCAGCGGCCGGCCGAACTGCTTGCGCTCCAGGGTGTAGGACCGGGCCCGGTGCCAGCAATCCTCCGCCGCCCCCATGGCGCCCCAGGCGATGCCGTAGCGGGCTCGGTTCAGGCAGCCGAACGGTCCCTTCAGGCCCGAGACGTTGGGCAGGAGCGCGTCCTCGCCAACCTCGACATCCTCCATCACGATCTCGCCCGTGGTGGAGGCGCGCAGGGAGAGCTTGCCCTTCAGGGTCGGCGCGGAGAGGCCCTTCATGCCCTTCTCCAGGATGAAGCCCCGGATCGCGTCGTCGTGGGCGTCGGACTTCGCCCAGACCACGAAGACGTCGGCGAAGGGCGCGTTCGAGATCCACATCTTGGCTCCCGACAGGCGGTAGCCGCCGTCGACCTTCACCGCCCGCGTCTTCATGCCGGCGGGATCCGAGCCGGCATCGGGCTCGGTCAGGCCGAAGCAGCCGATCCACGCCCCCGCGGCGAGCTTGGGCAGGAATTTCTGGCGCTGCGCCTCCGAGCCGTAGGCGTGGATCGGATACATCACGAGGGAGGATTGCACGCTCATCATCGAGCGGTAGCCGGAATCCACCGCCTCGACGGCGCGGGCCACGAGGCCGTAGGCGACGTAGGAGGCGCCGGCGCCGCCGTAGGCCTCCGGCAGGGTGACGCCGAGGAGCCCGCGTTCGCCCATCTTCCGGAACAGCTCCGGGTTGCTGGTCTCGTGCGCGTAGGCCTCGACGATACCGGGCAGCAGCTCCTCCTGCGCGAAGGCCCGGGCGGCCTCGTGGATCGCGCGCTCGTCCTCGGTGAGCTGGTCGTCGAGGAGGAAGGGGTCGTCCCAGGCGAAGCTCGCCGAGGCGGGGGCGGTGGGCGCAGCGGAGCCGGGCGGGCGCGTCGGGGCGTTCATGGGCGGTTCCTCGGGTTTCTGTGTTTCGGCGACCCTATCAGGCCCCGTCCGAGAGGCCACCTGTCCGGCCCGGAATCGGTTCCGGGGTCGGGACCGAACCTGATAGACAGGCGCGGCTTGAAGCGGCGCCCCGGATGCCGGAACGGATGCCGCCCGCACGAGAGGGGAACGGACCATGGTCGAGACGACGGCGCGCGATGACGGCCCCCGCTCTCCTGCGCGGCCTCTGCCGCTCGACGGCATCCGCGTCCTCGACCTCTCGCGCGTGCTCGCCGGGCCCTGGAGCGCCATGTGCCTCGGCGACCTCGGCGCCGAGGTGATCAAGGTCGAGCATCCGGAACGCGGCGACGACACCCGCGACTGGGGCCTGCGTACGGGCCCCAGCAACACCTCGTACTTCGACGCCGCCAACCGCAACAAGCGCTCGATCACCCTCGACCTTGCCACCCCGGAGGGCCTTGCCGTGGCGCGCGACCTCGCCCGCACCTGCGACGTGGTGGTGCAGAACTTCAAGACCGGGGGCGCCGATCGCCTCGGCCTCGGCTACGCGACCTTGAGCGCCGAGAATCCGCGCCTGATCTACTGCTCGATCTCCGGCTACGCCTCGGACGGGCCGGAGGCGACCCGCCCGGGCTACGACATCGTGGTGCAGGGCGAGGCCGGCCTGATGGCGCTCAACGGCGAGGCCGAGCGGCCGCCCCTCAAGTTCGGCCTCGCGGCGGTCGACCTCTTCACGGGGCAATACGCGGCCCAAGGGGTGCTCGCCGCCCTGTTCGAGCGCGAGCGCACCGGGCGCGGGCGTCACATCGAGCTCGCCCTGTTCGATTGCGGATTGGCGCTCACCGCCTATTGCGGGCTGGAGGCGATGGTGCGCGGGCACGATCCTGTGCGCGCCGGCAACGCCCATCCGTCCATCGCCCCCTACGGCGTGTTCCAGGCCGGCGACGGGCCCATCGTGCTGGCGGTAGGCAACAACGGGCAGTACCGCCGCCTTTGCGAGGCGGTCCTGGCGCGACCGGACCTCGCCGCGGACCCGCGCTTCGCCACGAACCTGGAGCGCTCACGCAACCGCGCGCAGTTCCTGCCGGCGATCGAGGCCGAACTGGCCCGCTGGACCCGAGCCGACCTAATCGCCCGGCTGGACGCAGCCGGTATCCCCTGCGGCGAGGTCCTGGGCCTGCACGAGGCCCTGACCTCCGACCGCGCCCGCGCCGGCAATCTCGTGCTGCCGCAGGGCGGCGACGCCGATCCCGCCGCCCATGTTCCTGCCGCCCATGTCCCTGCCACCCCTGTCCCTGCTGCCTACGTCCTGGCCCCACCCTACCGCCTCGACGGAGAGCGCCTGCCCGTCCGCCACATGCCGCCGGCCCTGGGGGCATCGAGCGCCGAGATCCGGGCGGACTGCGCGGCACGGCGGGCGGCGGAGGCCGAGCGCTCCGCGAGCGATCCGGTCAAACCGGCAGGAGCGTGAACCCGAGGCTTTGGCCGAGGAACCGGGCCGTGATCCGACCCGGGCCGGTCAGGTCGAAGGGCACCGAGAGCGTACCCGTGGAGACGAGGCTGCCGGCCGGGATCGTCATGCCACGCTCGCGCGCCACGGCCATCAGGTCGGTGAGTGCGGCCAGGGGATCCGTCGCGTCCTCCCCGGTGACGGCCCGGACCCGCTCCACGCCGTCGACTTCGACCACGAGGCTGCGTGCCACTTCGGCGAGGTCTCCCGTGGCCAGCACGGGGCCGAGCACCAGGGCCTGGAAAGCCGAATTGTCGGCCGCGAAGCTCGGCCAGCCAACGGCACGGCGGTCGACGTAGCGGGACAGCACGAGCTCGAACGCCGCCCGGGTCTCGCCGACGACCTCGGCCGCCGGAACCACGGGAGCGTCGGGGGCGATGTCACGGGCGATTCCGTAGGCGATCTCGAACTCGATCGTCACCGCCCCGGCATGCGGCATCTGCAGTCGGGCCCCGTTCCCATGGAGCCGGTCCCGCAGCACCCGCCCGGCGATGGAGCGGCCGACTCCCGAGCCGCGCTTGCCCTTGTGGCTGCCGATGGCGAGCTTCCAGCCAGCAGACTCCGCACCGAGCGCAGCCACGAGCCGGTCCTGGACGTCGTAGCCCTCGGACATCGTGCGCGGACGTACGGCCTCGGGCAGTTCAACGAGCTGCCGCCCCGCGCGATAGGCCGCCAGCAGCAGGTCCGCGGCAGGCTGGGGATCGAAGGCTTCGGGTACGGCTTCGGGCAAGATATCTGAGGGCATGATAACTGACATGGCGAACCTCTTCGCGGCGTCGGGCCGGATACCCAGCCTCTAGCGGATATTTGCGTCGGCTGAAGAGCGATTCCGGCCGAGTGGGCTCACCCGGCTTTCCGCCTCAGCGCGGGGCGCCGGTGCGAGGGAGATCGGGCGGACGAAGCTGCGCCGTCGGCACCGATCCGGACCCGAAAACAGCCTCGAGGGGGCGTGACAGAACAAGGAGCCGGCCCCGTGGGTCTTCATCAACCGGCGCATTGGCCGAGCCCGGGGCTGAACGATCTTGCCGGCAACCGAATAATGCTGGCTGCGAAAAAGAGACTGCGGCGGCGCCATGATCTTGGGCGACCGGCGTCGGCGTGCAGGCGATCGCGCACGCGCGGCAGAGATATGCCGAGACATGTTGGCAATTTCTATTGCCGGACGATCCATCCTGGCGGGGAACCGATCCGCGGGCGCGGAATTATACTTCCCGACATCACCCTCGGAGGAACGCCACGTGAAAATCTCGACGATTGCCGGAGCCGCTGCCATTTTCGCGATCACGGCCGGGACCGCGCTCGCCGCGCCCTGCAACACCGGTTCGACGAAGGGCACCAGCCCGGGCCAGCAGACGATGAACGACAAGAGCTCGACGGCCGATCAGGGCAGCAAGAACCTCGCGGGCGGCCAGCAGCCCGCCTCCCCCGGAACGGTCGGCGCGATGAACAACGTCGGCGCCAACCAGATGGTCGGTGATAAGCCTGGTTCGGAGGCCAAGAACGACCAGGGCGGCGGCGTCGGCACATCCAGCAAGAACCTCGCGGGCGGCCAGCAGCCGGCCTCGCCCGGGACGGTGGGTGCCATGAACAATGCCGGCGCGAACCAGGAGATCGGCAAGAAGGGCGACGATTGCTGATCGCCTGACGCCGACGGCACCATCAGGACGCCCGCCCGGTCTCGCCCGGGCGGGCTTTTTCATGCGCTTCGCCGGCGGCACCGGACGCCGCCTCCGGGACGGGAGATCCCGTCAGGCATCCCACGCACCGCCGACCAGGGCCTGTGTCCGGCTCCGCAAGGCCTGGAGGCTGCGGTAGCCGACCGAGGCCGCCACCTCGCGCGGCGCCTGTCCATCGACCGCGAGGGCGAGGGCCCGAACGACCCGGGCCCTCGCCCGCCATTGCCCGAAGGTCAGACCCGTCTCCCGGCGGAATCCTCGCGTCAGCGTCCGGCGGCTCAGGCCCGCCCGCTCGGCCCAGGCATCGAGATCGCGTGCTCCCGCCGGGTCGTCGATCAACCCGAGGCAGACCCGGCGGAGCCGGGCATCGCGTGGCAGGGGCAGGGTCAGGCGCGTCTCGGGGGCGCGTCCGATCTCGTCGAGAATGATGGCCTCCAAGTGCCCGCCCCGGCCGGTCTCGTCGTAGAGCACAGGCTCGTTCGTGAGGGCGACCAGCGCCGCAGCGAGGAGGGCCGAGACTTCGATCACCCGGGCCCGACCCGGAAAGCCGGCGATCGCCTCCCGTGCAAGATAGGCCGAGCACATCGCCACATCTCCGTGCATGACGACGGCGTGCGGCAGGCCCGGCGGAATCCACAGGGCATGGCCTTCCGGCACGACCCAGGTCCCAGCCTCCGCCGTGGCCATCATCAGGCCGGCGGTGGCGTAGAGGAACTGGGCCCGCGGATGGTGGTGCCAGTCCGTGCTGCTGCCGGCCGCGAAGGTCTTGGGCATCACCGCGACCGCACGCGGGACAACCTGGTAATCTTCCGCCCGGATTGAGCGCATCGGCGTCTCCCTGGCCCGATCGCGTACACATTCGGCCCGACGCCATTCAACGGGTCAGATAAACGGGAGGCAAGTCCCTGCGGAAGGCGGCCGGTGCGTCGGCACCAGCCGCAGCCCGAGAGGATTCCTGCCGGAGGAGAGGCCCGACCGATGGACGCCGAAACCCTGTCCCGTCGGACTCTGCGCTTCGTCAACGTGGCGCATGCCCTCGACCACTTCGTCCTGCTGATCTACCCCACCGCGGTGATCGCGATCGCGACGCAGACGGGCCTGAGCTACGGCGAACTGATCCAGCTCGCCACCGGCGCCTTCGTGGCCTTCGGGCTCTGCGCCCTGCCGATGGGCTGGCTCGCCGACCGGTTCGGGCGCCGCACCCTGCTGGCGATCTTCTTCTTCGGCTACGGCCTCTCCTGCTTCGGCGTGGCGAGCGCCGGCAACCCGACGGCGTTCATGGTGTGGCTCTGCGTGCTCGGGCTCGCCTCGGCCATCTATCACCCCGTCGGCTCCACCATGCTGGTGAGCCATGCCCGTCGCCTGGGGCGCGACCTCGGCGTGAACGGCGTCTGGGGTAATCTCGGGGCCGCCACAGCCTCCGGCGTGACGGCGCTCCTCGCCACGGCGTTCGGTTGGCAGGCGGCCTTCGTCGTGCCGGGCCTGTTCTGCCTCGCCTGTGGGGCGGCGTTCCTGGCCCTCGTGCCCGGCGACGGCACCGGATCGCAGGGCCAAGCCGGGGCAAGGCCCGTCATCCCGGTCGCGCGCCCGATCCCGCTTCTGCTGGTGTTCGCCTTCGCGATCGTGGCGGGCGGGATGACCTTCAACATCACCACGATCGCCCTGCCGAAGGTGGTCGACGAGCGCGTCGGCGACGGGCTGCCCCTGCTGCTGATCGGATCGGTGGCCACGCTCGTCTTCGTTTTCGGTGCCCTGACCCAACTGCTGATGGGCCGCCTGATCGACCGCTACAGCCTGCCGGTCCTCTTCCTCGGCCTGTCCGTCCTGCAGCCCCTCGGCCTCGGCCTCGCGGCGGTGAGCACGGGCGTCCCGCTCCTGGCCGGCCTCGTGCTGACGATGGCGGCCCTCTACGGGCAGGTCGTGATCAACGACGCAATGGTGGCCCGCTACGTGCCCCCGCTCTACCGCGCCAGGGCCTACAGCGTGCGCTACTTCCTCGGCTTCACCATCAGCGGGTTCGTGGTGCCAATGATCGCCCTGCTGCACGACCGGGGCGGATTCGGCCTCGTGCTGGGGATCGCGGCGGCATTCGGTGCCGTCATCTTCGCCGCCGCCCTCGGCTTCTTCGTCCTCACGCGGCAGCCGGCATCCCGCGCGGTCGCCCCCGCGGCGTGACAAGGGCGGCTCTAGCCCTCGCTGTCCGGTATCGGCTCGGCGCGCAGGAAGTCGAAGTCGCAGCCCTCGTCCGCCTGCAGAACCGACCCGTAGAACAGGTGCGCGTAGCCGCGCCGTGCCCAGTCCGGTCGTTGCACCGGGCCGAGGGCGGCGCGGCGGGCCTCCAGTTCCGCGTCGTCCACGAGGACGTCGATGCGTCGGCCGGCGGTGTCGAGGCGGATGCGGTCTCCGGTCCGGACGAGCCCGATGGGACCGCCGACGGCCGATTCCGGCGTGATGTGGAGCACGACGGTGCCGAAGGCCGTGCCGCTCATCCGGGCGTCGGAGATGCGCACCATGTCCTTGATCCCGCGCGCCAGGAGCTTCTTCGGGATCGGCAGGTAGCCCGCCTCCGGCATGCCCGGCGCGCCCTTGGGGCCGCCGTTCTGGAGCACGAGGACGTCGTCCGGCCGGACATCGAGGTCGGGGTCGTCGATTCGGGTGGTCATGTCGGCGATGGAGCCGAACACCACCGCCCGGCCGGTATGCTGGAGCAGGGCCGGGCTCGCGGCGCTGTGCTTGATCAGGGCGCCGCGCGGAGCGAGGTTGCCGCGCAGCACCGCCATGGCGCCCACGGGCTTTATCGGATCGTCGGCGGAGCGGATCACGGTCTGCCCCGGCACCGCCTCGGCCGCCGCCACCACGTCGCGCAGGGTCCCGCCCGCGACCGTGGCGGCCTCCAGGTCGATCAGCGATCCGAGGTTCCGGAGCAGGGCCGGCACGCCGCCGGCATGGTGGAAGTGCTCCATGTAGTGCTGGCCGGAGGGCTTCAGGTCCACGAGCACCGGCACCGCGCGCCCGAGGGTGTCGAAGGCGTCGAGGTCGATGCCGTGCGGCGTCCGGTTGGCGATGGCGGTCAGGTGGATCAGGCCGTTGGTGGAGCCACCGATCGCCTGCAGCACAACCTCGGCGTTGCGGAAGGCGGCTGGGGTGAGGAGCGCGCTCGGGCGCGGGCCGCCAGACAGGGCCATCTCGGTGGCGCGGCGCCCGCTCGATTCGGCGATGCGGATCCGCTCGGCATGGGGCGCCGGCACCGTGGCGCTCATCGGCAGGGACAGGCCGAGCGCCTCCGTCACGCAGGCCATGGTGCTGGCGGTGCCCATCACCATGCAGGTGCCCACCGAGGGGGCGAGGCGGCCGTTGACGCGCTCGATCTCGTCTTCGTCGATCTCGCCGGCGCGGTGCGCGCTCCAGAGCCGGCGGCAATCGGTGCAGGCGCCCAGCACCTCGCCCTTGTGATGGCCGACCACCATGGGACCCACGGGGATGACCACGGTCGGCAGGTCGACGCTGGCCGCCGCCATGATCTGCGCCGGCAGGGTCTTGTCGCAGCCGCCGATGACGATGACGGCGTCCATCGGCTGGGCCCGCAGCATCTCCTCGGTGTCCATCGCCATGAGGTTGCGCAGGAACATCGAGGTCGGGTGCGCGAAGCTCTCGTGGATCGAGATCGTCGGGAACACCATGGGCAGGCCGCCGGCCAGCATCACCCCGCGCTTGGCCGCCTCGATCAGGGCCGGGGCATTGCCGTGGCACGGATTGTAGTCGCTCGCCGTGTTGGTGATGCCCACGATGGGCCGGTCGAGGGCGTCGTCCGAGTAGCCCGCCGCCTTGATAAAGGCCTTGCGCAGGAACAGGGAGAAGCCCGCGTCGCCGTAGCTGGTGAGGCCCTTGCGCAGACCCTTGCTCATGATGCTCGTCCGGTTCCGGGGATCAGGGGGCCACGCCGGCCCGCGGGTCGACGCGGGCGATGCGCGACAGGAGGTAGTCGACCTCCGCCCGGCCCTGCGCCGACAGGCTCGCGGCCGGTTTGCGCTGGGCGTCCGAGGCGAAGATCCCGCGCTTCCGGAAGACGTACTTGCGCACCGCCAGGCCCAGGGGGCCCTGCTGCTGTTCGTATCGCAAATACGGCAGGTGCGCGTCGAAGAGGTCGTGGGCCGCATCGCGCTCGCCGGCCCGCGACAGGCGCACGACGTCGACGAGCATCTCCGGGAAGGCGTAGCCGGTATTGGCCCCGTCCGCGCCGCGCTCCATCTCGAAGTCGAGGAACAGGCCGCCGTTGCCGGTGAGGATCGCGATGTGGCGCATCGAGCCATCCTGCTCGAAGCCGCGCAGGGCGGTGATCTTGTCGAGGCCCGGCCAGTCCTCGTGCTTGAGCATGACGCAGGACGGGGTCTCGGTGACGATCCGGCGGATGACGGCGGGCGTCATCACCACCGAGAAGGTGAGCGGGTAATCCTGGATCACGAAGGGCACGTCGGGGCCGATCGCCTCGGCAGCGTTGCGGTAATAGGCCACCACCTGGTCGTCGGTGCGCAGGGTGTTGGGCGGCCCGATCATGACGCCGGCCGCACCCAGCTCCATCACCTCCCGGGCGAGCGAGCGCATGGCCGCGAAGCCCGGGGCCGAGACGCCCACGAGGACCGGCACGTCCATGCGCCCGATGACCCGCCGGGCGATGGCCACCGCCTCGGCATGGTCGAGCTTCGGCGCCTCGCCGAGCTGGCCCAGGATGGTGAGGCCGTCGATGCCCGCGCCGAGGAAGAAATCCGACATCCGGTCGAGGGAGGTCTCGTCGACCCGACCGTCGGGATGGAAGGGCGTCGGGGCGATCGGGATCACGCCCTTGATCGCGCTGGTGAGAGCCATGGTGTCCTCCGGAGTAGCAGAATCGCCCGCGCGGCCGTGCCGCCCGGAACCTCGGGGCGTCAGACGCTGGGGATCAGCCCGCCATCGACCCGGGTCACCGACCCGGTGACGTAGGCGGCCCGGGCGCTCGCCAGGAAGGCGACGACGTCGCCGTACTCGCGCGGATCGCCGTAGCGCCCGAGGGGGATCGCGGCCGTGCTCTCGGCCGTCACGGCCTCCACGGCGCGGCCCTCGCGCGCGGCCTTGGCGTTGTCGAGGAACAGGATGCGCTGCGTCGCGATGCGGCCGGGGAGTACGACGTTGACCGTGACGCCGTCGGCCCCGACCTCCCGCGCCAGGGTCTTGGACCAGCCGACCAGGGAGAGCCGCAGCGCGTTCGAGATCGCGAGGTTCGGGATCGGCGCGACGATGCCGGAGGAGGTGCTGGTGATGACCCGGCCCCATTTCCGGGCGCGCATGCCCGGCAGGACCCGGTCGGTGATCGCGATGACCGAGACCACCATGGCCTGGAAGTGCCGGGTCCAGAGCTCGGGCGCCTGGCCCGAGGCCGGCGTCGGCGGCGGGCCGCCGGTGTTGTTGACGAGGATGTCCACGGGGCCGAGCCGCGCCTCGATGGCGGCGACGTGCCCCTCGATCTGCGACAGGTCGGCGAGGTCCCAGGTCAGGGCCATCCCCTCCGACCCGGTCGACGCGATGGCCGCGAGGGTGGGCGCGAGGGCACCGGCATCGATGTCGGCCGCCGCGACCCGGGCGCCCTCGGCCGCCAGCGCCGTGGCGATGGCGCGCCCGAGGCCTCCGCCGGCTCCGAGGACGAGGGCCGTCCTGCCGCGCAATCCGAGATCCATCGGCCGCTCCTCCGCGCTGAACACTCTCGACGGGCGGTCGAGGCGTGTCCCGGGGGCGGTGTGCTCCACCCTCCGGCGAAGGCTGTTCTACAGGCTTGCGGCGGCGGCGATAAGCGGGAGGCGACGACGTTCCGCCGGTCCGGGAGGGAAAACTCGCCGGGCCGGGGCCGGGATCCGGTGACTAGGCCGGCCGCTCAGACCGGATGGGCGCCGGCGTCGATCAGCCGTTGGTAGTGGCCGAGCCAGGCCTGGATCATGCGGACGAACAGGCCGTCGGCGGCCGGGCTGCGCGGCAGGACGGACGGGGAGACGGTGGGGGAAGCGGACATGGCGATCTCGCGCAGTCGGGACGGGGGCGAGCAGGACGCTCGCGATGAGCGTGATCTGGGCCCGATGGTGCGCTGCAGCAATCGCTCTGACGACGGGACGATGATGCGCTCCATGCATGGCGCGGCAGGAATTCCTTAACCCTCCTCTGCGTGGCGCGGCCGAGCCGCCGGCCGCGATCACTCCGCCCTCTGCAGGGCCTCCGGGTTGACGAGGTTCGGAGGCGCGACGCCGCGCAGGATGCACAGCATCGCCTCGGCGGCGCCGAGGCCCATCACCCGCAGGCTCGCGGCACTGGTACCGGCGACGTGCGGGGTCAGGAGCAGGTTCGGGCAGGCGAAGTAGGGATGGTCCGCGGGTAACGGCTGGGTCCCGAACACGTCGAGGGCCGCACCCCCGATCGCCCCCGCCCGCAGGGCTGCCGCGAGGGCGTCGTCGCGCACGATGGGACCGCGCGCCACGTTGATCAGCACGGCGTCGGGCCGCATCCGGCCGATCAGCCCCGCATCGACGAGGCCGCGGGTCTCGGGCGTCAGCGGGCAGGCGACGACCACGGCGTCGCTTTCCGCGAACAGGGTCTCCCGGTCCACCGGCTCGATCAGTCCGCCGGCGGTGTTCGGGCTTCGGGAATGGCCGAGCACCCGCAGGCCGAAGCCGTGGCGGGCGATGGCGGCGACCCGGCGGCCGATCTCCCCGGTGCCGAGGACGCCGAGGGTCGTCCCGCCGATCTCGCCGAGGTCGCTCGCCCGGGATTTCGCCGGGAGCCAGCCGGCTTCGCGCAGGGTGCGGTCCAGGGGCGCGAGCTGGCGGCGCAGGTGGAGCAGGGCCGCGAAAACGTACTCGGCCACCGCCTGGGTGTTGCTGCCGGGCAGGTTGGCCACCGGGATGCCGCGGGCCGTCGCCGCCTCCAGGGGCACGAAGTCGAGCCCGACCCCGTGGCGCACGATGCCGCGCAGGAGCGGCGCGTGGTCGAGGATGTCGTCGGGCAATTGCGCCCGCACGATCAGGCCTGCCGCCTCGGCCGCCAGGGCCCGCAGGGTCTCGGGCCGGGTGTCCGCGGCGGTGAGCACCCGGGCCTCGCCCGAGAGCCGGGCGATGGCCTCCGGATGGATGGGATTGGTCAGGACCACCAGGGGGCGGAGGTCTGGCGATCTTTCTTGCCGGGATACGCTCACGCTGTGTCTGCCTTCGGGAATGCGGGCGGGGCCGATCCGGGATCGGGCGGCGTGCGGTGGCTCAGGGGTCCTGCCCCGCCACCTCGGTGCGGGCCTTGAGGATCTCGATGAGCGCGCGGTCGCGGCGCTCCGTCAGGATCGCGAGCGAGCGGCCGGCAGCCTCCGCCTCGATCCCGGCGACGATCCGGTCCTTGACGTCCTCGGTCAGCTCCGGGGTCCCGAGGCTGGCCCAGCGCCGGACCTGGCTCGGACCGAGGTGGTCGAGATAGTGCCGGATGCCGCCCGCCCCGCCCCCGAGATGATAGGTCATGTGCGGCCCCATCGCGGCCCAGCGCAGGCCCGGGCCGTTGCACAGGGCGGCGTCGATGTCGGCGACGCTCGCCACCCCTTCGGCCACGAGGTTGACGGCTTCTCGGTAGAGGGCCGAGGCGAGGCGGTTGGCGATATGGCCCGGCATCTCGCGGGCGAGCACCACCGGCCGGCGCCCGAGCCGGGCGTAGAAGGCGGCGGCCCGGGCCGCCGTGGCGGGGTCGCCGGCCACGATCTCCACCAGGGGCACGAGGTGGGGCGGGTGGAACGGGTGCGCCACCACGATCCGCTCGGGCCGGGCGCAGTCGGCCACGAGGGCGCTGCGCAGCATCGCCGAGGTGCTCGAGGCGACGAGGATCGACGGGGGCAGCCGGCGATCGACCTCCGCCAGCAGGGCGCGCTTGACCGCCTCGTTCTCCGGCGCGTTCTCCTGCACGAAGCCCGTGCCCGCGAGCGCGTCCTCCAGACGGTCGTGGAAGCGCAGCGTGCCCTGCCCGGTCAGGCCGAGCTCGGCCAGCTGCGTCCGCGCCGCCTCGACCGCGCGGACGGCCGCCGCCGCGAAGCCGGGCGCCGGGTCGTAGGCCGCCACGTCGAGGCCGTGGGCGAGGAACAGGGCCGCCCAGCTGGCGCCCAGGGTTCCGCAGCCCAACACGGTGACCCGTTCGATTTCATCCATTTCAATGGCTGTCAAAACTCTCTCCCGGGCGGGTTTACTTTCGAATCCAGAATACGCTTATTCAACCCTGTACCGACCGTTTTCGCGGCGGACGAAGTGGGCGACACGACCCGCGACCGGAGGAAGCCGATGTTCAAGCGCCACGCGACCGCGCGCGCAGCCCTGCTCGTTCTCGCGACCTTGGGGGGGCTCGGCAGCGCCCGGGCCGAGGATGTGGTGCGCCTCGGCAACCTGAAATTCGCCCATTACGGCGCCATCTCCTACATGAAGGAGATCGCTCCGAAATTCGGCCTGAAGATCGACGAGAAGGTCTTCGCCAAGGGGGCCGACATCTACCCCGCCATGGCGGTGGACCAGATCGACATCTCGGCCTCAGGCGCCGACGGCGCCGTGGCCGCGCGCGGCAACGGCGTGAAGCTCTACGTGGTGGCGGGCTTCGCCAATGGCGGCGTGCGCATCCTGCGCCGGCCCGACCTCGACACCGTCAAGACCCTCAAGGACGTGAAGGGCCTGAAGGTCGCCACCGTCCGCGGCGGCACCCAGGACCTGATGCTCCTGGCCGAACTCGACAAGCACGGGATGACCTGGTCCGAGCGGGCCGGCAAGGACGTGCAGCTGATCTACTTCAACAACTACGCCGACCTGAACCAGGCCCTGGCGCAGAAATACGTCGACGTGATCTGCCAGAGCGAGCCGCAATCGACCCAGGCCATCAGCGCCGGCTACGCCACCGAGGTGGTCAAGCCCTACGACACGCCCATCGGCGTGCCGGTGCGTCCGCTGGTGATGACCGAGAAGATGTACAACGAGCGTCCCGAGGTCGCCGCCAAGGTGCTCAAGCTGTTCGTCGCCGCCACGAAGGCCTTCATCGACGACCCGGCGCTGGCCGAGAAATACGTCCGCGAGACCGTGTTCAAGGGCCAGCTCTCGAGCCAGGATTTCCGCGACGGCATGGCCAACGCCAAGTACACCTACGACGTGCCGGCCGGGCACATGCAGACCACGACCGACTACATGGTCAAGTACGGCCTCGGTAAGATGGTGAACCCGCCGAAATCCGATGCCGAGTGGGTGAAGACCGACCTCCTCGACAAGGCCAAAGCCGAACTCAAGACGAACTGAGCGGACCCATGCATCGGCTCCGCGGCGCGATCGTCCCCCTCGTTCTCCTGATCCTGTGGGAGGTGCTGAGCCGGGCCGGCGTGTTCTCCCCCATCGTGCTGCCGCCGCCGAGCGCGGTGGCGGTGAAGTGGTACCAGGGCATCCTGCCCGGGCTGCCCTACGACCCGGCGACCGAAGGCTACTGGCACTGGGTGTTCTCCGGCGAGATGCCCCACGACGCCATCGCCAGTCTCGCCCGGGTCCTCACCGGGTTCTGCCTCGGCGCCGGCCTCGCGGTGCCGGTCGGGCTCCTCCTCGGGACCAGCGACCGGCTCTACGGGCTGTTCAGCCCGCTCCTCGAGATCCTGCGGCCGATCCCGCCGATCGCGTACATTCCCCTCGCCATCGTCTGGTTCGGCCTCGGCAATCCGCCGGCGCTGTTCCTGATCGCGCTGGGCACCTTCTTCCCCGTGCTGGTCAACACCATCGCGGGGGTGCGCCAAGTGGATTCGATCTACATCCGCGCCGCCCGCAACCTCGGGGCCGGTTCCTGGACGATGTTTCGCCGGGTGATCCTGCCGGCGGCGAGTCCCTTCGTACTCGCAGGCATGCGCATCGGCATCGGCACCGCCTTCATCGTGGTCATCGTCGCCGAGATGATCGCGGTCTCGGACGGGCTCGGCTACCGCATCCTGGAGGCCCGCGAGTACATGTGGTCCGACAAGATCATCGGCGGCATGCTGACCATCGGCGTCCTCGGGCTCATCATCGACGGGGCGATGTCGCGCCTCAACGACCACCTCCTGCGCTGGCATCGCGGCCTTGAACGCTGAACCGGGACGCCTGATCATGTCGGCGCAAATCGAGATCGCCCACGCCAGCAAGGTGTTCGGGACGGGCGACGGCGCCGTGCCGGCCCTGGACGACATCACCGCCACGGTGCCGGAGGGGCAGTTCCTCTGCCTGCTCGGGCCGTCCGGCTGCGGCAAGTCCACCCTGCTCAACGCCATCGCGGGCTTCACCCCGCTCAGCGCCGGGCAGATCATCATGGGCGGCCGCCCCGTCACCGAGCCCGGACCCGACCGCGGCATGGTTTTCCAGGAATACGCGCTGTTCCCCTGGATGAACGTGGAGGACAACGTCCGCTTCGGTCTCGACATCCGGGGCGTGCCGCGGACCGACGCCACGGTGACGGTGGACCGCATCGTCGCCACCCTCGGCCTGTCGGATTTCCGCAAGCGCTACCCGAAGGACCTCTCGGGCGGCATGCGCCAGCGCGTGGCCATCGCCCGCATCCTGGCCCTCGACCCGCCGGTGATGCTGATGGACGAGCCCTTCGGGGCCCTCGACGCCCTGACCCGGCGGACCCTGCAGGACGAGTTGCTGCGGATCTGGGCCGAGTACCGCAAGACGGTGATCTTCGTCACCCATTCCATCGAGGAGGCGATCTACCTCGCGGACCGCATCCTGGTGATGACCTACCGGCCGGGGCGCATCAAGCGCGACATGACGGTGGAGATTCCGCGCCCGCGCGACACCGCCTCGGGCGAGTTCAACGCCCTCAAGCGCGAACTCGCCGGCCTCGTGATGGCCGAGCAGCAGCGCTTTACCAGCGCGGAGCTGCACGGGGCGGCCGTGGATTGAGCGCAGTCCTGGCGCACCGATATCTGGCGCACCGACATCTGGCGACCCGACAGAAGAACGCCCGCAGGCCGGTGGGCCGCGGGCGCTGAAGGTTGTTGCCAATCACCCGAGGACCAGCACGGGCAGCCCGGGAAGGAAAGCGGTTCGGACGCCGGCTGGCAAGATGAAAAGCGTCAATTGATCGGTGCACCTGTTCGGAACGGCCGCTTTTTCAGAATGGCCGCTTCTCAGAATGGCCCTGGGCCCAGGCTCTCCGCCAATTGGAGTGCCTCGAGGACGGCCTTGCCGATGCGGTCCGCCTCGTCCTCACCGGCGGCATTGGCCAGGACGACGGCCACGGGCCGGGGAACCGACAGCGCCTGTGCTCCGACGGTGACCTGAAGCTCGTCGCCGTGGGGCGCTTCGATGCGGCGAAGGCCGACCCGCAGGCCGGCCGCTTCCCCGAAGACGCGCTCCAGGCCTGCCAGGGCCTCCCGGCTCGTGCCGAAATCGCCCGTGATGACATCAGCCATGGGTTCTCTTCCTTCGGGTCGGCGAGGCGGATGCGCGGACCCGGTCGCCGACGGACCCGGCGAAGGGGCGCGGGGCGATCAGGAGGTCGACCATTCCCGCTTGACCTCCTCGGCCGGCCGGTCGAGGCGCACGGTGTTGCCCTCGACGGACTGGACGAAGTCGACCGGGATGAAATGGTGAAGGCCGCCCGCCGCCGCGTCCTTCTTCGTCAGCTTGATCTCGCCCTTGTCGACGTGATCGACGGTGCCGACATGGGCGCCGTCCGAGCCGACCACGTCGGCATGTTCCTTGATCTGCGAGACGTCGACCATCGGTTTCACTCCCTGTTCCCACGTCAACGGGAGCCGCGAGGCGGTGTTCCGGTCGTCAGGAGAAGGGGCCGGATGGGGTGCCGGCCCGGTCGCGCCGCGCGGCGCGCGCCATGTTGATGAGTTCGCGGGCGGTGAGGCCGCCTGCCGAAGTTTGGGGTGTATCCGGCCGCGCGGTGGCGGCTTTGGTGGTCAGGACCGGTCGGCCGAGGGCGAGGCCGCTGGATTGCAGGGTGGTGTCGTGGCTGCGCCAGAGCCGCCGGAGCCGCTGGGCCCGCGCCTTGTCGGCCCGGGTTTCCTCCGTTCGGGCGCCGCGCACCCGCGTGTCGATCTCTGCCGTCATACGTCCCCGTCCCGTTCCTGTGGACAGGCGAATAGCAAAGCTTGCCTGTACGCGACATTCTTGAAGTGGCGCTTCCCTGCGCTAGGGCGTCCCGGCGCAGGGTCTATCTGCCCGGCTGCGCGAGCAGGCGTCCGGGGTCACGCCGAGGGCCCAGGCCAGGTGGCCGAGGGTGGCGAGATCAATCGCGTCGCCCTCTCCCCGCTCCACGGCCTGGATCACCAAAACATCGACCTCGGCCAGGAAGGCCCGGTCCTCCACGGGAAGGCCGAGGCGCAACCGGGCGGCGCGCAGGTTTCGGGCGAGGGTCATCAGGAAGGCGCGCGTTTCGGCGGACCGGTCGGGCATGCCCCCAGATGGGGCCCGGCGCCGAGCGCGGGGCAGGCTCTGCGTCGGGGGCAGGGCTCCAGGTTCCCGATCCTGTTCGCCGCAGGCCCGGCCCTTCATCAATCCTTAACCATGATGCGTCAGGGTGTGCTCAAGCCGGTGGCGCCTTCGGGGTGCCAGACCGGCGACGGCCATGCCGCCGGATCGGGTGACGCCGGATGTACGCGCACCGGATCCTGGCGGGCATGCCCGTCGGATTCGCAGAATCGCGAAACCCTCTGCCCGGATGCGGCGTTGATGCTGATACCTCGGGCAGGGTCTCGCCTCGGGCCCCCGCGTGCTCGGACAGCCTGCCTCAACCCGACGCCTCCGGACGGTGACGCATGGCCCTCCTCTTCGCCCTCCTCCTCATCGGCATCCCCATGGCGCTGGCCGCGATGGAGCTCGCCCGCATGCGCGCCTCGCGCCCTCTCTGAGGAGACGATCCCAGACCCGCGGCGAAGGAGGATCTCCTCCGCAGAGATGCTCCGGCGGGCCTCTCCGAAGGGGTGGCCCCGCCCGCGGTCGATTGGGGGGAACGCGAAGCAGGGCCACACTGGCCATCGGGGGGACGCGGCCAGCCCTTCGACTGTGACAGGCACGTCGGGCGGCGGCATTCACCCACGTTACGTCCCGAGCAAGAAGGGTCCTGTGCCGGGCGGAGCTTCGTCCGAACGGGCCGCAGGGGGACGGCCCCTTCAGAATCGGCTCAGCGCAACAAGCGCTCCTGCAGGAAGCGGTCCTTGCGACGCTTCGAGACGTAGGACCGGGCAGCGTAGCCGAGGGCGAATCCGAGCGCGATCATGACCAGGACGGCCAGGAACTGGAGCAGGAACGAGATCAGGACGCCGAGCGCGATGCCGAGGGCGAAGAGCGCGTAGCCGGTGCCGCGGGTGCGCGGCTTGCTCATCTCCACGGTGGCGGCCAGGCGGGCCACGTGGATGTTCCGCTGGATCGAACCCCGGAGGGATTCGAGCCTTGCGCCGAAAGTGTTGGAGGCGGGCATCGGGCGTCGCTCTGCGTGAAGGCGGGTGGTGAATCGGCCACGCACCAGCCTATCGCAAGCGCATCGGCTGGGTGAAGGGCAGCCCCGAGCAGGCGCTTCGGCTGTCCCGTCCCATCGGCGCTCGTTCGGCGCGGTCGCGGCCGCGTCAGGTCATTCCCGAGGCAGGGCGTACGGCTGTGCTCAGAAGGCGTTGGTGCGGCGGGTGATTTCGGCCAGGACGGTGCGCAGGAGGATCTGGAGGTCGAGGCGCAGGCTCTGGTTCTCGATGTACCAGAGGTCGA
>NZ_LMNU01000012.1 GCF_001423085.1 Methylobacterium sp. Leaf125
TCGGGCTGCTCGTCGCTCCTCCCTGCGGCCGGACCGACGACGGGTGCGGTGGTGGAGGGGGCCGACATCGCGACGAGCGAGGGGACGTTCGCCCGCTACGAGATCGTGGACCTGTCGGCGGCCACGATCGAGGCCCTGCGCGGGCGTGCGCTGGACAGCCTGCTGGCCTCGTTCGGGGACCGGCGCCCGTCCCTCGAGGCCGTGATCGGGGTCGGCGACTACGTGGCCGTCTCGGTCTGGGAGGCCGGCTCGGGCGGGCTGTTCTCCGGGCCCCTGGTGGCCGACCGCTTCTCCGCCGGCTCCAAGTCCGCCCTGATCCCCGAGCAGGTGGTGCCCCGCGACGGGGCGATCAGCGTGCCCTATGCCGGGCGCATCCAGGTGGCCGGACGCCGGCCCCAGGACGTGCAGGCCCTCATCGAGACCGAGCTCGCCGGCAAGGCGATCCAGCCCCAGGTGCTGGTCTCGGTCACCAAGGCCATTTCCCAGACCGTCACCGTCACCGGCGAGGTGGTGGCCGGGGCCCGGGTGCCGCTCTCGGGCAAGGGCGACCGCCTGCTCGACGTGGTCGCCACCGCCGGGGGCGTGCGCGCACCGGTCAACGAGACCTTCGTGCGGCTCTCGCGCGGCCCGCAGACCGCCACGGTGCCGCTGACCACGGTGGTGTCGAACCCGGCCGAGAACATCTTCCTGCGTCCGGGCGACACCCTGACCCTGGTGCGCGATCCCCAGACCTTCCTGGCGGTGGGCGCCCTGGGCTACTCCACCGAGATCCCGTTCCAGGCCGAGGGCATCACCCTGGCCCAGGCCCTGGCCAAGGCGCGTGGCCTGTCCGACTTCCAGGCCGACCCCTCGGGCACCTTCATCTTCCGCTTCGAGCCGGCGGCGGTGGTGCGGCGCCTGAAGCCGGGCAGCCCGCTGCTCGGCACGCCCCTGGTGCCGGTGGTCTACCGGATCAACATGCGCGACCCCAACAGCCTGTTCCTGACCCAGGCCTTCCGCATGCGCAACCGCGACCTCGTCTACGTCTCCAACGCCCCCTTCACCGAGGTCCAGAAGGTCCTCTCCGTCTTCTCGACCGTCACCGCGCCGNACTGGCGCGGCGACCGGGAGGACATCTACAGCGATCTCCTGACCCAGGCCTTCCGCATGCGCAACCGCGACCTCGTCTACGTCTCCAACGCCCCCTTCACCGAGGTCCAGAAGGTCCTCTCCGTCTTCTCGACCGTCACCGCGCCGGTCTCGGCGGCCGCGTCGGTCTACGGCGTTTCGCGCTGATACGAAAAAAGGGGGCGCCCGCTGCGCCCCCCTGGTTCGCTCGCCGACGTGCTGGATCCTAGAAGTAGGACTTCAGGGTGCCCCGACGCCGGACATCGAGCGTGGCGCAGTGGAACGAGCCGCCGAACGGGCCGTAGGACAGGAACGGCGCCGGGATCGGATCGAAGCCCCAATCCTTGAGGGCCTTGATCAGGGTCGGCTGGCTCGCATCGACGACGATCTTCTTCTCGTCGAGCGCCAGCACGTTGATCGAGGTCCAGGGCGAGCACATCGAGATCTTGCTCATGAAGCCCTCGACGGGGTCGGGGCGGGGCGCGATCAGCACGTCCCACTTCTTCAAGACGGCAGGCAGCTTCTCGACGTCGATGTAGTCCGGGTTCACCAGTACCTTCCCGGGCGCCAGCGGCATGAACGATGAGTCGATGTGCATCGGCTGCGGGCAGCGGCTCTCGATCTCATGGACCCGGAAGCCGGAGCCGAGATGGCGGCGCAGCCACTCGATGCCCATCAGGTTGGTGACGTTGGAGCGGGTCACGAAGATGTCGCGGCCACAGCGCACGAAATCGGCGGCGTCGAAGACCGGCTCGAACTCATTGACCGTGAACTGCATCGGCTCGCCGGCTTTCAGGTTCGGCACCCGGTAGTCGTAGTTGTAGAGTTCGTCCGTGAGCTGCGGCCGCGGTGCCGACGTCCAGCGCGCACCGTTGCGGAAGTATTCCTTGAACAGCGAGCGGTAGGCGTCGCCCTCGAAGTAGCGCGAGCGCCAGCACATCGGGCTCTCGATGATCTCGTCGCCGATCACAAGATACGGATCGCGCGGGCAGGCGACGCAGAAGCCGCGAGAGGACCAGCGCGGAGCCTTGTACTTCCGGGAGAAGTCGAGCGAGTCGGGACGGCGGATCTTCACACCCTCGCCGGCGAGGATCGAGATGAAGTTGTCGAGCTCCTTCTGGGCGAGCTTCTTCATGAACTTCGGGTACCGGAAGCCGGATGCGAAGCGGTAGAACGGCTGGGCGGCGCGCGGCAGGTTGAAGATGACCGTCAGGTGGTGTGTCGGAATGGTCGCACCATCGAGACTTCCGACGATGACCTCCTCCAGCGGGTCCCACTCGTTCCAGGCCATCACCGGGGAGCTCGGAGCGGGATCGCGGGTCGCCCCGTAGGCGCTTCCGGCGTAACGCTCCACCTGCGCGTCGTCGTGCACGACCTCGCCGGCCGTGATGTGTGATTCGCGGTCCATCTAAATCCGTTCCCCTATCCGCCCCGACGGCTGATTCTCGGGCCTTCCGCCCTGTGCCGCTTTGGTTCTGACTGTGTCTCCGGGGTGATAGACAACGGTTCCCAAAGCTGCAACTTCCGGAGACGTTCACTGTTTCCGACGGTTTTTTCCGGTCGGAAACACGGCGGATCTAAGCTGCGATTCGCTGTGCTGCTGGCCGAAAGGGGCCCATGAAACGTCTCACGACATTGGCCCTGATCGCCGGACTCTGCACGGTCGTCGGCCTGTTCCTGTCCTCGGGACTGGAAGACGTCGCGGCTGCTGTGGTCAGCGCCGGCTGGGGTGCCTTGGTCGTGGTCGTCGCGCGCGCTGTCGCGGTGGCCTGGGCCGGCCTCGGCTGGTTCGTGATCTTTCCGACCGCAGCGCGCCCGACCCTGTGGGACTGCATGACCCTGCGGTTCGTGCGCGAAGGCATCAACACGCTCCTCCCCGTAGCCCAGGTGGGCGGCGACTTCGTGGGGGCCCGGCTCCTGACGAAGCGCGGCGTGTCCGGCGGCATCGCGGGCGCCAGCATGTTCGTCGACCTGATGACCCAGGCGGTCACACAGTTTCTGTTCACCGTGGCGGGCGTCCTGCTCCTGGTTTGGGTCGCCGGCGATGGACCGATCGTCCGGACGGTGGCGGGCGGCCTCGCCCTCGCAGCGCCCGCCCTCGGTGCCTTCTACCTGATCCAGCGGCGGAGCGGCCACAAGGTCATCCAGGCCCTGGTCAGCCGCTTCGCCGGCGCGCGCGACTGGCGTGCGCTCGGCGCCATCGACGTGCTCTACGACAGCCTGAAGCGTCTCTACGGCAATCGCGGCCGCGTCGCTGGTGGCCTCGGCATCCATCTGATCGGCTGGTTCATCGGCACGGTCGAGGTTTACGTCGCCCTGCATTTCATGGGCTATCCCATCAGCATCGTCGAGGCTGTGGTGATCGAGAGCCTCGCCCAGGCGGTTCGCGGTGCGGCCTTCGCGGTTCCCGGCGCCCTCGGTGCCCAGGAGGGCGGCCTCATCGCGCTCTGCGCCATCTTCGGCATCCCCGCCGAGGCGGCTCTGGCGCTCTCTCTGGTCAAGCGTCTCGCCGATCTCCTGGTGGGTGTTCCCGGCCTCTTCGCCTGGCATGCGCTGGAGGGAACCCAAGCCGTGGAGCCTGTGGCGACCGAGGTGCGGACTGAGCCGGCCCTCCGGCACGACCTCCTCGTCCCGGTGCTCGCCAATGACTTTGGAAACCGCGCCCGCGCCGAGGCCGATCTGGGAGATCTCAAGAAGTGCGCCTGAATCGCCTCGTTCTCGCGGGCCTCGTCTTCGGCCTCCTGCAGCTGAGCCCGAGCGCCCACGCGGCGGACGATGCCGCGGTGGAGTCGGTCAGCAAGGTCTACGCGACCTTCGAGGCGGCCCTGAAGGCTGCTCCGAAGGACGTCGGCGCCCGTGCGGCCAGTATCGGTCCCACGCTCGGCGAGACCTTCGATTTTCCGGCTATGATCCGTCTGGCCGCCGGACCCAAGTGGAAATCCTTCGCGCCGGAGCAGCAGGGCGCCCTCACCGAGGCCTTCGGCCGATACTTCACGGCAACCTACGCGACCCGGCTCGCGCAGGCGGCCGGCGGCAAGTTCACGGTCAAGCCGCAGAGTGAGGCGCGCGGCCCGAACCGCGTCGTTCAGACCGAGGTCGCCAACAAGGACGGCGACACCTCCCAGGTCGACTTCCTGGTCGGCCCGGGCAACCGGGTGCAGGACGTCTATCTCAACGGCAACGTCAGCGAAGTGGCGAGCCTGCGCGGTAGCTTTGCCGAGCCGCTGAAGACCGGCGGTGCGGATGGCCTCCTCACATTCATGCGCGAACGCACCACGGGGATGCTCGCCGTCAAACCAGCGCCTTAGAGTCGGGCGAAACACCCCGGACTTTGTTCCTCTCCCCGCCTTCGACGATTCGCGCCGCTCGCTACCGCGGCACTCTCACGAGACCCGTGACCGAGCGATGCCCCTCATGGACCTGACCTGGCTCTCGCACTTTCTGCCGCTGATCGCCCTGGTCGGCTGCTTCTACGGCCTGACGGCGGCTGCCTTGGCCAGCCGGTTCGCGCGGAAGCCGGAGCCGCAGCTCGGGACCGAAGTCCCGACGGTCACCATCCTCAAGCCTCTCTGTGGGATCGAGCCCAACCTCTACGAGAATCTCGAGACGTTCTGCCAACAAGCTTATCCAGCACCGGTCCAGATCGTCTTCGGCGTCCAGAATGCGACGGATCCTGCCATCGCGGTTGTCCGCCGTCTCCAGGCAGCCTATCCGGCCGCGCACCTCGACCTCGTGATCGACGCACGCCAACACGGTTCGAACCGCAAGGTCTCGAACCTCATCAACATGTCGGCCCGCATCGCCCATGACGTCGTCGTACTCGCTGACAGCGACATGGTGGTGAAGCCGGATTACCTCGCTCGCGTCGTCGCTGCGCTGAGCCAGCCGGGCGTCAACGGCGTGACCTGCCTCTATCACGGTGTGCCCGCCCATCGGGGCATCTGGGCCCACCTCTCCGCCCTCGCCATCGACGTCCAGTTCCTTCCCAACGTGGTGATGGGGACGTCCCTCGGCCTCGCCAATCCGTGCTTTGGCTCGACCATCGCCTTCAGCGCGAAGGCACTGGCCGAGATCGGCGGTTTCGAGGCGTTCCGGGACGATCTCGCCGACGACTATGCCATCGGCGAGGCCCTGCGTGCGCAGGGCGGCCTCGTGGCGATCCCAAGCTTCACCATCGGCCACACCTGCGTCGACACCGACCTGGCGAGTCTGTGGAGCCACGAGCTGCGCTGGAACCGGACCATCCGGAACGTCGATCCCGCCGGTTACGCTGGCTCGTTCGTCACGCACGCCTTCCCGCTGGCCCTGATCGGCGCGCTGATTCCGGGGGCGGGCACCACCGCGCTCGCGGTCGCAGCCTTCGCGCTCGCCTGTCGCATCGTCCTCTGCATCCGGCTGGAACGCGCCTTCGGCCTCGCCCCGCACCCTTACTGGCTGTTGCCGATACGTGACATCCTCTCCTTCATGAACTTCACCTGGAGCTTCGTCTCAGGTGCGGTGACATGGAAGGGCCATGATTATCGCGTGGTTGCAGACGGTACCTTGATCCCCGAGACGACGCTCGGCCGCGATGCTGGTGCATCGTCACTCTGACCTTCGTCTCGACCCTCGTCTCATCTTTCCCTTGATCTCGCTGAGGCCTTGAACCCCATGCGCACCCTCTTCCTGCAGGCCCCCACTTTCGACGGCTTCGACGGCGGCGCCGGCTCCCGCTACCAGGCCAAGCGCGAGATCAAGTCGTTCTGGTATCCGACCTGGCTCGCACAACCGGCTGCCCTGGTGCCGAACTCGAAGCTGATCGATGCTCCCCCGCACAACATCAAGCTAGACGAGATCGTCGCCCAGGCACACGACTTCGACCTCGTGGTGCTTCATACTTCGGTTCCATCGTTCAAATCGGATGTGAAGACCGTCGAGGCGCTGAAGGCTGCCAATCCGAAGCTCATCGCTGGCCTGATCGGCGCGAAGGTGGCGGTGGATGCCGCCGGCTCCATGGCGCAGGCTCCGTGCATCGATTTCTGCGCCCGCAACGAGTTCGACTTCACCGTCAAGGAAGTCGCCGACGGCACTCCGATGTCCGAGATCAAGGGCCTGTCCTATCGTGATGCCAACGGCGTCGTGGTCCACAACGAGGACCGCGAGATCATGACGGACATGGACCAGCTCCCGTTCGTGACGTCGGTCTACAAGCGCGATCTCGAGATGGAGAAGTACTTCATCGGCTACCTGAAGCACCCCTACATCTCGTTCTACTCGGGCCGGGGCTGCAAGTCGCGCTGCACCTTCTGCCTCTGGCCGCAGACGGTCGGCGGTCACACCTACCGCACGCGCTCGGTCGCGCACGTGATCGAGGAGATCAAGTACTGCCTGAAGGAGTTCCCGCAGACGAAGGAGTTCTTCTTCGACGACGACACCTTCACCGACAACCTGCCGCGCGCCGAGGAGATCGCCCGCGAGCTCGGTAAGCTCGGCGTGACTTGGTCGTGCAACGCCAAGGCGAACGTGCCCCGCGAGACCCTGAAGGTCCTGAAGGATAACGGCCTGCGCCTACTCCTGGTGGGCTACGAGTCCGGCAACCAGAAGATCCTGAACAACATCAAGAAGGGCATGCGCGTCGAGGTCGCCGAGAAGTTCACGAAGGACTGCCACGAACTCGGTATCGCCATCCACGGCACCTTCATCGTCGGTCTCCCCGGCGAGACGAAGGAGACGATCCAGGAGACGATCGCCTTCGCCAAGCGCATCAACCCGCACACGATCCAGGTCTCGCTGGCTGCGCCCTATCCCGGCACGTTCCTTTACAAGCAGGCCGTCGAGAACGGCTGGCTCGACGTCGAGAATGCCGAACTGGTGGATGAGAACGGGGTCCAGATCGCGCCGCTGCACTACCCGCACCTGTCGCACACGGAGATCTTCGCGGCCGTCGAGGAGTTCTACAAAAAGTTCTACTTTCGCGCACCGAAGATCGCTTCGATCGTCTCCGAGATGGTGCGATCGCCCGACATGATGAAGCGCCGCCTGCGCGAGGGCGTGGAGTTTTACCGCTTCCTCAAGGAGCGTCAGACCAGCGCTGCCGCCTGAGCGCGACGCCGGTTCGATAGGAGACGGCCGGGCTGGAAAGCCCGGCCGTTTCGCGTTTCGGGGTCCAGATCCTCAACCGCGGACGGAGACACCGTCCGCAAACCGGAGCCGCTCAGTGAAGCGATTGGTTGTCACGGCTGATGATTTCGGCCTCAGCCTCGAGGTCAACGAGGCGGTGGAGCAGGCCCACCGTGACGGTATCCTGACGGCCGCGAGCCTGATGGTCTCGGCGCCGGCCGCTGCCGACGCGGTGGCACGGGCCAAGCGCCTGCCGTCCCTCAGGGTCGGTCTGCATCTCGTGATGGTGGAGGCATGGCCGACCTTGCCGCCGGCCGAACTGCCGGATCTTGTCGGACCGGATGGGCTCATCCGCAGCGACATGGGTCGGCTCGGCCTCGATCTCGCCTTGAAGGCATCCGCGCGGCGTCAGCTGGCCGCCGAGATCGAAGCCCAGTTTCAGGCTTACAAAGAAACGGGTCTGCCCCTCGATCATGTCAACGCCCACAAGCACTTCCACGTGCACCCGCTGATCGCGGGGCTCGTCCTCGCCGTCGGCGCCCGGCACGGCATGCGGGCGATTCGCGTCCCTCGTGAGACCCGTGCGGTGCTGCGGGCCGTCGAGCCGGGTACGGTCGCGAAGGCG
The DNA here is from genome assembly GCF_001423085.1 of Methylobacterium sp. Leaf125. GTDB lineage: Bacteria > Pseudomonadota > Alphaproteobacteria > Rhizobiales > Beijerinckiaceae > Methylobacterium. Next base: position 7,832 of record NZ_LMNU01000012.1, read on the forward strand.
GCCCTCGATACGGCGCCCTGGGCAGCGCTCCTCGCAGTCCGCGCACGTCAGGCCGGCCTCCTGATCCCTGATCGGACCCTGGGCCTTGCCTGGTCTGGAGCGATGACGCCGGCCCGCGTGGCGGGCCTTCTGAGGCACCTGCCGGACGGTCTCACCGAACTCTATACGCATCCGGCCACCGGGGGCGGGTTCGCGGGTGAGGCCCCGGGTTATGCCTACGCGGCGGAACGCGATGCGCTCATCGCATCGGAGAGCGTGGCGGCCGTTGCCGGGATCCCGCGTGGCGGGTTCTCGGACTTTCTGGTCTGAGCGCTTGGACGACGCTGCGCCGATCGGACCACTGGATCGGAAAACGGGCGCAGATTTGGTCCGCGCCCGTTTTCCGTCTTGCTCTGAAAACCGCGTCCTACTTCGCGGGAACGGCTTCCGCGGCGTGAGCGCGGGCGGCCTGCGGCACGGCCGCGTCACCTTCGGGACGCTTCGGATCCGGGTGCTTGGGCGGCGGCCCGAGGAAGGCCGGAACCACGAAGAACGCGGCGACCAGGGTGAAGAACAGCGACAGGGCGAGGAGCTTGCCCATGCTGGCTGTACCCGGATGGCTGGAGAGCACCAGCGATCCGAACGCGGTGCCGGTGGTCAGGGCCGAGAAGAAGATCGCCCGGGTCAGGCTGGATGCCAGCATGTCGGTGACGCCCGCCCGCCAGGCGATGACGTAGTAGATGTGGAAGGCCACGCCGACAGCGAGCATCAGCGGCATGGCGATGATGTTGGCGAAGTTCAGCGGCATCCCGACGATGTGCAGCGCCATCAACGTCCAAAGGGTCGCCAGCACCAGGGGGCCGAGCGTCATCGCGACGTCCCAAGGCTTCCGCAGCGCCACGGACAGGATGATGAAGATCAGCACCAGGGCGGTGATCGCGGCCTGCAGGAACGCGCCGAGGATGGTGTAGCTCGAAGAGGTCGTGGCGACGGGCGCACCCGTCGCATGCGGTGCAACGCTCTGCACCTCCTTGGCGAAGTTCCGGAGAACACGGTTGTCGTTGGCGTCACCGCTCGGATGAACCTCGATCCGAGAGCGTCCATCGGCAGCCACCCACTCGGCCTTCAGCTTCGGCGGCAGGTTGTCCAGGGTGACCTTTTCGGGGTTCAGAAGCCCGGACAGTCGGGTCAGCAGCGTCTTCAGGTCGGTGGTCAGTGCAACGCTGGCGGTTTCGCGGGTGCCGACCGGGGCCGAAGCGAGCTTGTCGAGGTCGTTTGCAAGGTCGCCTGCCGCCTTCGCGCCGGGGGCATTGGAACTGGATGCGATGCCGCGCAGCGCCGTGACGGCCTCCTTGATCGCCTTGATGTTGTCCGCGTCCGTGGGCGGCGGCGGCTTGCGGCCCGGGTTCAGCACCGGGCCGAGGAGCTGTGCCGTCTCGGCGATGGTCGCGAGCTTCTGATCCTGATCCGGCGGCACGAAGGTGTTGATGTCGATCACCTTGGCCACCGACTTCAGCTTCAGGAGCTTATCGGCCAGGGCCGGCACCGCATCTACGGAGGGCGCCATCACGTCGATGATGTTCGGGCTCGTCGCCGGATCCTTGATCAGATCGAGGTAGGTCGAGATCGACTCCACCTTCGGGCTGCGCAGGTGCATCGGATTCGAGTCGAAGGGCAGCTTGAACAGGAGCGGGACGCCCCCCAGCGTAATCACCCCGACGCCGATCAGGATCGGCTTGCGGTTACGGATGATCCAAGGATCGACCCCGGCAAGCCAGGTCGTCTCGACGGCCTCCCGCTCGCCTTTCGGCTTGAACACCGCGATGAGCGCGGGCAGCAACGTGAGGGAGAACAGGTAGGCCACGATCATTCCGACGCCGGCGATGAGGCCGAGTTCGGAGACGCCGCGGAACGCGGTGGGCAGGAACGCGAAGAAGCCTGCGATCAAGGAGATCGCCGCGAGGGTCAGGGACCAGCCGACCCCGTGGGCTGCGGCTCGCATCGCCGACAGCAGGTCGGGCTGCTCGAAGCGGTCGGCACGATAGCGCACCGCGAACTGGATGCCGAAATCGATGCCAAGGCCGACGAAGAGTGCGGCGAACGCCACCGAGATCGGGTTGAGTTCGCCCACCATCAGCAGGCCGAGGCCCGCGGTGACGATGAGCCCCGCGAAGGTCGTGATCAGCACGGCGCCGATCAGGGGCGCGGAGCGGAGGGCGAGCCAGAGGAATAGGACGATCGCGCCGACCGTGACGCTGTAGTTGAGCAGCGCGTCCTCGGAGAGGGTGGCGAATTCGTCGTCCGCCACGGCGACGGGTCCGGTCAGCCGCATGCGCGGAGCGCCGGCGAATTCAGGTCCACCGAGGGTGTTGATCTTGAGATCGGAGGCGACCTTGCGCACCACCTCGGTGGCGTTCGCGCCCGGCTGCAGGGCGTTGTAATCCAGTACGGGCTGGATCATCACGAACTTGCGCAGGTCTGTGCTCTGCGTCTGCCCGTTCGCCAGGAGCATCTGCCACGACATGCGTGCGGGCTCTCCGGCCAGCACCTTGCGCACGGTCGTGTCGATCTGCGTCATCGGCCGCTCGAGATCCTCGAGCTTGGCATCGCCGCTCTTGATGCCCCGTGCGCCGAGACCGAGGACCCGCATGATACCGCGCAGGGACGGATCGGCTGCCAGCGGACCGAGGAGGCCCTGCTGCTGCACCAGCTGCTCGGTGGTCTTTGTCAGCTCCTCCTGCGACATCAGCAGGAAGCCGTTCTTCTCGTAGAAGGCACCGCCGTCCGGACGGTACACCGACTCGATCATGTCCTTGTGGCTGACGAGGGCTGCCGAGAACTCGGCCGCCGCTTCCTCCGCTTCCTCGGGCGTCTTGCCGTCAATGACGGCGACGAGGGTGCCGGTGCGTTGCGGGAAAGCCTTCTCGTAGTTGATCTCGTCCTGGCGCCAGGGCACATCCTTGTCGATCAACCGCTCGACGTCGGTGTTGATCTTGAAGAGGTGAGCCGCCACACCGGCACTGGCCACGGTGACGAGTGCGACGAGGGCTATGACCAACCAGCGACGCTGGACGGAAAACGCGACGAGCCGTTCGATCACGAGTATCCTACCTGCCTGAGCGATCCGATTGCCGCCCGGCCGCGCCAAACTTCGGCGCCGAGGCCAGTGGAGCCACGGGACGGGAATCGATCTGTCTTGTGACGCCGGTTATCACCTGTTGGTGCAAAATTCGAATCCGGTCCACGAACGGTGTCTCGCGCGGCCGGAGAGCGACGGTAGTGCGGTTCATCAAACGAATCGCATTGCTCACACGAATTTGCTTCACTCAGGCGCTCACGTAGCGACCAAATGCCTGTAATGCAACGCAAACGGATTGATCGATCGTCGGTTCAAGCCAGCGTGCGATTTCGCACTGCACTTCTCCGCGACCCAAGCTTTGGTGAACGCAAGTACGGATTGTCAACTGCTAAGCTGCGGCTCTGGCATGCAGTCAACGATTAGGAATAAGCGCATCCGACGGGGTTATATGCCGCCGGAGCGCTCCGGCTGACCGAAGGGTCCAGGTCACCGTCTGTGGCCGGATTGTTTCAGCGCCGCGAGAATTTGCACGAACGGCATCCATTCGGGGCCTTTCGGATTCGTTCCAGTCTACCTCGCTGGAATTTGGCCTTTTTTCACGCTAAGCAGCCCGATACATCGGGGCCAACAACAAGGAGCCGCGTCTTGGGCATCCCTATCCGGTACGTCGCGAAGATTGGCGGCTACATCCTGAAGCAGCACCTCACCGGTCGCAAGCGCTACCCGCTCGTGATGATGATGGAGCCGCTGTTCCGCTGCAATCTTGCCTGCGCCGGTTGCGGGAAGATCGACTACCCGGACGAGATCCTGAACAAGCGACTGCCCGTCGCCGATGCGCTGGAATCCGTGCGCGAGTGCGGTGCACCCGTTGTGGTGATCGCCGGCGGCGAGCCGCTCCTGCACAAGGATCTGCCTCAGATCGTCGAGGGCATCATCGCGCAGAAGAAGTTCGCGATCGTCTGCACGAACGCGCTCCTGCTCGAGAAGAAGATCAAGGAGTACAAGCCGAGCCCGTACTTCACCTGGTCGATCCATCTCGATGGCGACAAGGAGATGCACGACCAGTCGGTGTGTCAGCGCGGCGTCTACGACAAGGCGGTGGCGGCGATCGCGAAGGCCAAGGAGATGGGCTTCCGCGTCACCATCAACTGCACCTTCTTCAATAACTCGTCCGCCGACAAGATCGCCGACTTCTTCGATAGCGTGACGAAGATGGGCATCGACGGCATCACCGTGTCGCCCGGCTATGCTTACGAGCGGGCGCCGGATCAGAAGCACTTCCTGAACCGGAAGGCGACGAAGGAGCTCTTCCGCGGCGTGTTCCGGCACGGCAAGGAGAAGGGCCGCGAGAAGTGGACCTTCCAGCAGTCGGGCCTGTTCCTCGACTTCCTGGCGGGCAACCAGACCTACCATTGCACCCCCTGGGGCAACCCGACCCGCACCGTGTTCGGCTGGCAGAAGCCCTGCTACCTCCTGGGTGAGGGCTACGCGGCGACCTTCAAGGAGCTGATGGAGGAGACCGATTGGGACTCTTACGGCACCGGCAACTACGAGAAGTGCGCCGACTGCATGGTCCACTCGGGCTATGAGGCCTCTTCGGTCGTCGATTCGGTCAAGAAGCCCTGGAAGCCCCTGGTTCACGCGCTCCGCGGCATCAAGACCGAGGGTGAGATGGCTCCCGAGGTCAGCTTGGAGAACCAGCGTCCGGCCGAGTTCGTGTTCTCGCGCAACGTCGCGCAGAAGCTGTCCGAGATCAAAGCTTCGGGCGTCGACACCAAGCGCGAAGCTCGCAACCGCAGCGCCGCCTGATTTCAGGCCGGCGCGGCCACCCACGAACAGCGAAAACCCCGCCCTGCTCCGGCAGGGCGGGGTTTTTCGTTGGCGCCTGCGTGCCGGCTGCTCGGAGAAATGCTGCGGCAGGTGTCTTAGAAGGCCGAGATGCCGCGCTTCCGCGAGGGGACACCAATCCCGCCCCCCGCGATCTCCTCCGGAGTCGAGACGTCCGCCGACGGCGCCGGCGCGGCAGCGCCCGCGGTCGTGACGGCGGCGGGCGTCGGCAGCTTGCCGACGCGCTCGATCCGCACACCGACATAGTCGCCGCGTCGCCAGGCGATCCGGACGAGGCAGAGGAAATCGCGTCCGATGATTCGGAGCATGAAGACGGGTGGGAGCGCTTGGTTCGCGCCGACACAGATGCGCGCGCCGGATTTCGAGACATCCTTCACGCTGCAGGGGATTTCGGTACCGTCCCGGAAACGGATGGTCGCGATCCAATTTGTCGGACTGCGCTCCTCACGACGCTGGATCGGCGCCGGTGTTTCGGGTTGCTCCATGCCGGTCGCCACGGGTTCTATCTCCGCGCCCCACGCGCGTACTCGACGACATAGCGATGCAAATCTTTACAGACGGATATCGTCTCCATCCAATCCGCGCTCGGCCGGCTGCAGATGCACCAAAATCGCTCAGGGCTGGCCATAGCGGCGCCCGGACTCTTACCGACGCTCGATCCCGGTTCGGCCCCTCCGTGATGCGAAAGACCGTTCCGGCAAAGCTTCGCTTCGGAATAGAGCGTGACGCCTTGCCTTGCCGGCGCGAATCCTGATAAGGCAACCGCCTTTCCGCGATGCATCGACACATCGCCGAGGTCGCCGTCAGGTGCCTCGTTCCCGAGACCCTATGGACAGGCGGCGGGCTCGTTCCCGACCGACGTGAGACCGATGAAGATTCGCAACTCCCTCAAGTCCCTGCGTGGCCGTCACCGCGACAACCAGATCGTGCGTCGTAAGGGCCGCGTCTACATCATCAACAAGACCCAGAAGCGCTTCAAGGCCCGCCAGGGCTGAGGCCGACGGGGTGCTCTGCCGCGAGACGCGGCAAGCGCGCACGTTGACGTCGCGATCCGGGGCGAGGAAGCTCCCGGCATGTCGCGACCCGCACACCATCGATCCTGCCTGCATCGATTCTGCCTGAAAGCCGCGCTCGCCGCGGCTTTCTGCGTTTTCCTCGCACCCCCCGTCGGTGCTCGGCCGGCGCCGGAAGCGCAGCCGCCGAAGAAGACGCAGCCGCTGACGCTCGACGACCTCTACGCGCGCCTGAAGGCGGCGGGCGACGATGCCGAGGCGAAGGGCGTCTCGCGGCTGATCGAGCAGCGTCTCGGCCGTTCCGGCAGCGCCACGGCCGACCTGCTCACCGAGCGGGCCCGGCAGGCGATGTCCGGGCAGGATCTCCCCCTGGCGATCGAGCTGATGGACCGGGCCACCACCCTGGAGCCCGGCTGGTCGGAGGGCTGGAACCGGCGCGCGACGGTGTTCTGGATGCTGTCGGACCCCTCCGCGGCCATCGCCGACCTGCAGCGCACCCTCGTGCTCGAGCCGCGCCACTACGAGGCCTGGGCGGCCCTGGGACGGATCTACCAGACCCTCGACGACAAGCGTCGCGCCCTGGAGGCGTTCCGCCGGGCGGCGGCGCTGTATCCCCGGATGGATCGGCTGCAACAGGCCATCGACCGGCTGGCGCCGGACGTCGACGGCCGCGACCTGTAGCCGATCATGCTCCTGCTCAAGCTGATCGCCGGCCTCCTGGCCGGCGGGATCGTCCTCGGCCTCGTCGCCGCCGGCGTCACCCTGCTGATCTCGGCGCGGATCGAGGCGCGCTATCCGCCGGCCGGGCCGTTCGCGTCGGTGACCGGCGGGCGCATCGCCACGGTCCAGGCCGGTCCGAATCCCTCCCCGCGCGGCACCGTCGTGCTCCTGCACGGCGCTTCGGCCAATGCCGCCGACCCGATGACGGATCTCGGCCGCCGGCTCGCCGGCGAGGGGTTCCGTGTCGTGGCCCTCGACCGGCCGGGCTTCGGCTGGAGCGACCGCCTGACCGGCGCCGCCATGGCGACGCCGAAGGCCCAGGCCGGGGCGGTGGCCGAGGCCCTGAAGGATCTCGGGCTCGGGCCCGCCCTGATCGTCGGTCATTCCTGGGCCGGAGCGCTGGCGACCGCGCTCGCCCTCGATCATCCCGACCGGGTCGCGGGCCTCGTCCTGCTGGCGCCGGCGGTGATGCCGCTGCCCGATCTCGGACCGATCCCCTGGTACTACCGGGTGGCCCTGATGCCGCCGGTGACCTGGCTCCTCAGCCGGACGGTGGCGACGCCGGTGGGACTCTACTACCTGAAGCCGGCGGGCCAGTCGGTGTTCCGACCCCAGGAGGCCCCGGCCGGCTACCTGGAGGCGAGCCGGGCCGCCCTGGTCCTGCGTCCGGCGACGATGCTCGCCAATGTCCAGGACCTGATGGCGCTGCCGGACGCCCTGAAGCGTCAGAGCGCCGCCTACGACCGCATCACCGCGCCCACGGTCATCATCACCGGGGACCGCGACGGGATCGTCCCGGCGGAGCGCCACGCCAGGCCCCTGGCACGCCTGATCCCGGGGGCCCGGCTCGTGGTCCTGCCCGGGATCGGCCACATGGTCCACACCGTCGCCACCCAGGCCGTGGTCGACGAGGTCGTGCGTCTCGCCGATTCGCTGCCCGTGCGCTGAGGCGCGTCGGGCCCGCAGCCCGGACGCGCCCCGGCCGGTTCAGGCCTTCGCCGCGTGCTCGCGGGTGACGAAGGCGATGCGCACGAGGTTGGTCGCGCCGGGCGTCCCGAACGGCACGCCGGCCACCACGATGATGCGCCCGCCGATCTCGGCGAAGTTTTCGCGCACGGCGAACTTCGCGGCCCGGAACGCCATGTCGTCCACGTCGCTGGCGTCCTTGGTGACGATCGGGTGCGTGCCCCAGCACATGGCGAGCCGCCGGGCGGTCTCGCGCTTCGGCGTCAGCGCGATGATCGTCGCGTTGGGCCGCGAGCGGGCGAGGCGCAGGGCGGTCGAACCGGAATGCGTCCAGGCCATGATGGCCGTGAGGTTCAGGGCGTCGACCATCTGGTGCGCCGCCGCCGCGATGGCGTCGGAGGCGGTGGCGTCGGGCTCGGAGCGCTGGGCCGTCAGGATGGTCCAGTAGAGGGCGTCGCGCTCCACCTGCTCGGCGATCCGGCTCATCATCGAGATGGCCTCGATCGGGAAGGTGCCGGAGGCGCTCTCGGCCGAGAGCATCACCGCATCCGCACCCTCGTAGACGGCGGTGGCGACGTCGGAAACCTCGGCCCGGGTCGGCACCGGGGCGGTGATCATCGATTCGAGCATCTGGGTCGCGACGACCACCGGCTTGCCCATGCGGCGGGAGGCGCGGGTGATGCGCTTCTGCACGCCGGGCACCTGCTCCAGGGGCATCTCGACGCCGAGATCGCCGCGGGCCACCATCAGGCCGTCGGAGATCTCGATGATCTCCTCCAGGCGGGTCAGGGCCTGCGGCTTCTCGATCTTGGCCATCACCAGGGCGCGGCCCGCCGCGACCTTCTTCACCTCGGCCACGTCCTCGGGACGCTGCACGAAGGAGACGGCGATCCAGTCGGCGCCGGCCGCCAGACCGGCCTCGAGGTCGCCCCGGTCCTTCTCGGTCATGGCGGCGACCGGGATCACCGTGTCGGGCAGGGAGACGCCCTTGCGATTCGAGATGCGCCCGCCGATCTCGACGCGGGTCACGGCGCGGCCCTCGGACACCTCGGTCACGGTCAGCCGCAGCTTGCCGTCGTCGATGATGACGACGTGGCCGGGCTCCAGGGCCGAGAGGATCTCCGGATGGGGCAGGTAGACCCGCGAGACGTCGCCGGGGGTCGGGTCGCTGTCGAGCACGAAGGTGGCGCCGTTCTGCAGGATCGCGGCGCCCTCGGCGAAGGCGGCCACGCGCAGCTTCGGGCCCTGGAGGTCGACGAGGATCGCGATCGGGTGCTTCAGCTCGCGCTCGATCGTGCGGATGACCTCGATCTTCTCCGGCAGCTTCTCGCGCGGCAGGTGGCTCATGTTGAGACGGAAGACGTCCGCGCCGGCGCGAAACAGCTTCTCGATCATCTCCGGCGTGTCTGAGGCCGGGCCCAGGGTCGCGATGATCTTCGTACGGCGTGAACGTTTCAAGGCAGTCTCCATCCCCAGAGTGGGCTCCGCCGGCTTCGAAACGACCGGATCTTGAGCGAAGGGCCACAAGCACCGAAGCGGCCGGGAGGTCAAGAACGCCGCGCCGGCCAGGGCCGGCGGGGATCGCCGCGATGCAGCCGACACATGGGCCGGCGCAGCCATGCCCCGCGGACATGCGGGCGCGGCCCGCCGCCGTTTCCGGCGCGGGGGATCGACGGCGGGAGACGCGGGACGCCGCGAAACCACGTGGGGAGAATGAAAGCCGGTTCCCCGGCGTCCCTGGATCCGGCCCCGGAGGCCCGAACCCCTCACGTCACGGCGTCTGTCTACGGCGCCGGCGACTCGGCTTGTGGCAGCCCCCCTCCGGTGCCCCGATCCCTCGCGGGATCGGCGGCCCCGGCGGCCGGCTTATCATGGCCCACGGCCCCGGACCCGCCTCGTAGTGGGCGGGCCGTCCGTTGTCTGGGGGTGCCCCAGATGCCGGGCCGACGGATCGGCCCGCTCCGGAACACCTTGCGTCGCGCGGTGCCGCCCGGGGCGATGGCGAAACCGGGCCATCAACGCGGGCGCCGTCTCCTCCTCCCAAACCCACCGACCCGGTCCGCCGGCGGGCCTCCCATCGGGGGAGGCGAGTGACGGGACAAGAGCACATGATAGGAATATTGTCAAGGTTTTTCGGGCCTCGCCGCGGGCTGGGCAGCGGGTCGGGACGGTGTAGGCCCCGATGCAGCGACGCGCCGGCGCCGCACCGACGCATGGATTGGCCCGGGCCGTGCTCCCGCGTCGCGCCGCGGACGTCCCGGAGCGCCGGTCAGGCGTTGCGTCGCTCGCGGTCCCGCCAGCGAAGCGCGTCGGTCAGGGCGCGCAGGGCAGGGGGAACCTGCCGGCTCGGATAGTACAGGTGGCAGCCCGGGAAGGGCGGGCACCACGCGTCCAGCACCTGGACCAATCGTCCGCTCGCGAGATCGGCCGCGACGTCCGATTCCAGCATGTAGCCGAGGCCCGCCCCGGCGCGGATCGCGGCCGCCGCGAGCGCGCCATCGTTGACCACGAACTGTCCGCCCGTCCGCAGACGGATCTCACGGTCGGCCTGCATGAACTCCCACGGTAAGAGACCGCCGCCGCTGAGCCGGTACGAGACGCAGTTATGGGCCTCCAGCTCACCCGGGGTGGTGGGGATGGGATGGCGGGCGAAATACTCCGGCGTGCCGACCACCACCGTGCGCAGGTCGGGACCGACCCGCAGCGCCACCATGTCCCCCTCGATCGTTTCGCCGAAGCGGATGCCCGCATCGAAGCCGGCCGCGACCAGATCGGTCAGGCGGTCGTCGATCACGACTTCGACCGAGACGGCGGGATGATCGAGCAGGAAGCGCGGCAGCGACGGCTCGAGGATCGTACGCGCGGCGTAGGCGAAGGTGGTCAGCCGGATGGTCCCGGACGGCTCGCTCCGCCAGTCGGCCAAAGCCGCCAGCCCGCGGTTCACCTCGTCCAGGGCCGGATTCAGCGACCGGAGCAGGCGTTCACCGGCCGGGGTCGGGGCGACGCTCCGGGTCGTGCGAGCGAGGAGGCGCACGCCGAGACGGGTCTCCAGCCCGCGCATCGCGTGGCTCAGGGCCGAGGGCGACAGGCCGAGTTCTGCGGCCGCGCGGGTGAAGCTCAGGCTCCGCGCCACGGCCGCGAACGCCGCGAGATCATCGAGGTCTCCACGCCTCATTGCTGTGCCTCGCTCACAAACCCATCCCGCGCCGGGACGCTAATGCACCCTTGGCTTCCGGGCTACGCTGCGATCAGTGATTAGCGAGGCACAACAATGGATCTGACGCAGTATCGGACCCTTGGCCGTTCGGGTCTGGCGGTGAGCCCGCTCGCCCTGGGCACCATGACCTTCGGAACCGCGCGCTGGGGGCTCGACGCGGCGGGCAGCCGCGCGGTGTTCGACGCCTATGTCGAGCGCGGCGGCAACTTCATCGACACGGCGGACGTGTATGCGGGGGGCGCCAGCGAGGCCATGGTCGGCCGCTTCGTGACCGAGCGTGGCCTGCGCGACCGCCTCGTCCTGGCCACCAAGGCGGGTTTTGCCGCCGGAGCCGGGCCGCATGCGGGGGGATGCGGGGCCAAGCATATCCACGCGGCGATCGAGGGCTCGCTGCGCCGCCTCGGGACGGACTACGTCGACCTGTACTGGCTGCACGTCTGGGACGGCGTCACGCCAGCGGAGGAGTTGCTCGACACCATGGCGGGTCTCGTCCGGGCGGGAAAGGCCCGCTATTGGGGCCTGTCGAACGTGCCCGCCTGGTATGCGGCCAAGCTCGCGACTCTGGCCTCCGTGCGCGGGCTGCCGGGCCCGATCGGGCTGCAATACTTCTACTCCCTCGTGAGCCGGGAGGTGGAGGACGAGCACGTCCCGCTGGCGGCGGAGTTCGGCCTCGGCCTGGTGCCCTGGTCGCCGCTCGCCTACGGCCTGCTCACGGGCAAATATGACCGCGCCACCGTCGAGGCGGCCCCCGCCCGCGGGTCCGGCCTGCCGAGCGAGGCGCGGAACGGGGAGGCCGAGCCCGCCGCTGCGGACCGGCGCCTCGACGGGGCGAACCCGTTCGGCGACAGCCTGTTCACACCGCGCAACTGGGGGATCGTCGACGCGGTACGACGGGTGGCGGACGCGATCGGGCAACCGGCGGCGCGCGTCGCCCTGGCGTGGGTGATCGGCCGGCCGGGCGTCGCCGCCACCCTGATAGGCGTCAGTCGGGCGGGGCAGGTCGGCGACAACGTGGCCGCCCTCGACCTCGCCCTCGCGCCGGAGCACCGCGCCGCCCTCGACGCGGCGAGCGCGCCCGACACGCCGCGCCTCCTCTACGACCTCGCCCGGCCGCCCCTGCGCACGCAGGTGATCTTCGGCGGGAGCCAGGTCCGGGCCGCGGCCGAGCTGGGGCCGCCGGCCTGACGGATTCGAGGCGACGGCGCCGTTGCCCGGGGCGTGCGTGGACTGCGGACGATCCGGCGGCGTGGCTCGACCGTGGCGCGGTCTCGGAGGCGCGCCGGCTCAGGGCGTCGGCGCCACCGGCTGGTTCGGGTCGTTGAGCTGGATCGTCCAGCTCTTCTGCTCGCCGGTATCGACCTCGTAGAAGCCGTTGCGGTCGAGCCCGCGGGCGAGGCAATCTTCGACGCCGCGGATCGTGAATTCGCGGTCCTTGGTGCACATCAGCGAGCGGCCGCTCCACTCGCCGCCGCGCGTGTAGTCCACCGCGTAGACGTAGTAGAATCGCGCCGCGAGGGAGCCCTTCAGGAGCGTCTCGCAGACCTTCGGGGCCACGTCCCACCAGCCCTCCGTGACCCAGCCCTGCGGGTCGCGGTAGCCCAGGGCGATGCCGACCTTGCTGGCGGTCTGGTTGCACATGCGCAGGTCGGCGCGGGCGGGTGCCGGGAGGAGCATGACGGCCAGGAGAGCCGCGCCCGCGAGGACCAGGGACCTGCCACGACCGACCCGCACCAGCGTCCCCCAGGGCGCCACCCCGTCGTTCCGGGGCGCCGCAGGTGCGCCCGGACCCGAAGGGGCGCGCCGGAGGCGTACACGCCAGAGCCGCCGAGACATCGACCTCGAACGCCACCCGCTTGTCCGCATCCCGGGCTCCGCTGCGCGGCCCCGGGACGACGGCGGGACAAGGGGGCCGCGCGAGGCTGACGGTTCCGCGGTCCCGTTCTCACGGCCGAGCGGCGCTCTCCGGAGCGCGGTCAGGGCCGCGTCCGGGGAATCCGGACATGCGCCTCCGTCTCTCTCCTCCCGGGAGGAGAGACCCGCGGCGACCATGGAACCCCCGAAGACCTGGACCCGCCCGGCGGCGTCCCTAGCCGACGAGGATGATGCGGCAATCGTTGACATTGGTGCGTGTCGGGCCCGGCTGAACGAGATCGCCGATGGTGGCGAAGAACTTCGTCGAATCGTTGTCGGCCAGCATCGCGGCGGGATCGAGCCCGGCTTCGCGGGCGCGGGCCAGCGTCGTCGGGTCGACGAGGCCGCCGGCCGGGTCGGTGGCCTCGCCCCGGCCGCCATCGGTGCCGTCGGTGTCGGCCGCGATGCCGAGGATGTCGTCGGCGCCGTCGAGCGCGATGGCGAGCGCCAGGGCGTATTCCTGGTTCGGGCCGCCATGGCCCTCGCCGCGGATCGTCACGGTCAGCTCGCCGCCCGAGATGATCGCGACCTTGCGGCCGGCCGCGGCCATCTCCCGAGCCATGCGGGCATGCTCGGCGGCGACCTCGCGGGCCTCGCCCTCGACGTCGGGGCCGAGCATTACCGGCTCGTAGCCGGCCGCGGACGCGGCGGCGGCCGCCGCTTCCAGGGCGTCGATGGGCCGGGCGATGATGCGGTACTCGGCCCGGGCGAAGGCGGGGTCGCCGGCCTTGGGGGTCTCGTTGGCGGGATCGTTGAGGAGGGCCTTGGCGGTCTCGGGTAGGGGGATGCCGCGGCGCTCGCAGATCGCGCGGGCGTCGGCCAGGGTCGTCGGATCCGGCACGGTGGGTCCGGAGGCGATCACGGCCGGGTCGTCGTGGGGCACGTCGGAGACGGCCAGTGTCAGGATCGAGCGGGCGTTGCGCGCCATCATGGCGAGGCGGCCGCCCTTGATCCGCGACAGGTGCTTGCGCACGGCGTTGATCTCGTTGATCGGCGCGCCGGAGCGCAGCAGGGCCTTGGTGATGGCCTGCTTCTCCGTGAGGGTGAGCTCCCCGGCCGGGGCGATCCAGTTGGCCGAGCCGCCGCCGGAGAGCAGCACCAGCACGTCGTCCTCCGGCCCGGCATCGGCGGCGATCTTCAGGGCGTCGATGGTGGCGTCGATGCCGGCCTGGTCCGGCACCGGATGCCCGGCCTCGACCATGCGGATCATCGGCGCTTCCTCGCCGTAGCCGTGACGGGCGACCGCCAGGCCGACGATGCGGCTCGGATCGACGCCATGCTCCTCCCGGTAGAACCGGCTGGCCACCGCCGCCATGCTGCCGCCGGCCTTGCCGGCCCCCAGGATGATGAGGCGGCCCCGGCCCGGGGCGGGCAGGTGCGGCACGAGGCAGCGCGCCGGGTGGGCGGCGGCGATGGCCTCGTCGAGGCAGTGGAGCAGGAGGGCGCGGCGGTTATCGGTCGAGGCGGGTGCGGTCATGGCGGGTGCGGTCATGGCGTTTCCGTATTCCGGTGGTCGATCGCAAAGGCGGCCCGGCGGTTCTCCTCCGGATTGTTGTGCCCCCGGCATGGTGCCGGATTGTTGCCGTCGCGGCGCGATCCGCGATACGTGCTGTGCCCGACGCTCGCCGCCTCGGCAAGCCGCGCGTTCGCGGGATCAGCGCCCGCGCCAAACCGGACCGTGTCTCCCCATGCAGCCACCGCATCCCGTCGAGACCATCCCGGGCGATCCCGCCGGGGGCCTGCTCCTGATCTGCGACCACGCCTCGAACCATGTTCCGGAGGACCTCGCCCAGCTCGGGGTGCCGGAGCATGAATTCGCCCGCCACATCGCCTATGACATCGGCGCCGCCGCGGTGACGCGCCGGCTCGCCGAGGCCCTGAACGCCCCCGCGATCCTGACCCGGTTCTCGCGCCTGATCATCGACCCGAACCGGGGCCGCGCCGACCCGACCCTGGTGATGCGCCTCTCCGACGGGGCGGTGGTCCCGGGCAATGCCCGCATCGACGCGGCGGGCAAGGCCGAGCGCATCCGGCGCTTCTACGAACCCTTCGACGAAGCGATCGAGGCCGGGATCGCGCGGGCCGAGGCCAGCGGCACCCGCCCGGCCATCGTCACCATCCACAGCTTCACGCCGTATTGGCGCGGCGTGCCGCGCCCCTGGGAGGTCGGCATCCTGTGGGACCGGGACGACCGGATGAGCGCGCCGCTGATCGCGGGGCTGCGGGCCGACCCGGCCGGACTGACGGTCGGTGACAACGAGCCCTATGGCGGTGGGCTGCCCGGCGACACGATCGACCGCCACGCCATGGCGCGGGGCCTGCCGAACGCGCTGGTGGAGATCCGCCAGGACCTGATCGCCGCGGAGGCGGGACAGCTCGCCTGGGCGGAGCGATTCGCGCGCCTCCTGCGGCCGATGCTGCCGATCCGCGCTTGACGGGACGCCCCGGCGCGCCGACCTCAGGCGGAGATTGGGAGAGACGCATCATGACCGAGATCGACGACGCCACCCGCACCGAGCTCGAGGCCGCCGTGTTCCGGCGCCTCGTCGCTCACCTGCAGACCCGCACGGACGTGCAGAACATCGACCTGATGAACATGGCCGGCTTCTGCCGCAACTGCCTGTCGAACTGGCTCAAGGACGCCGCCGATGAGCGCGGCCTGCCCATGGACAAGGACGAGAGCCGCGAGCGCGTCTACGGCATGCCCTTCGCCGAGTGGAAGCGCCTGCACCAGTCCGAGGCGACCCCCGAGCAGCAGGCGGCGTTCGCCAAGGCGGCCGCGGAGCCACACTGAGGCCGGGGCCGGGGGAATGGCCGGGCCGTACTAAGGTCCCGGTAAGCTTGACGGCTTAGTGAGGCGGTTCCGGCGCAGCCTCCCGCGCCTCGCAGATCAGGGACTTGAGACGACCATGGCCGCATCCGCCGCACCCGCCGTCGACGCTTCCTCCGTCGCCGCCGACCAGCTGAAGAGCTTCATCGAGCGCATCGAGCGCCTCGAGGAGGAGAAGGCCGGCCTCGCCTCCGACATCAAGGATGTCTACGCCGAGGCCAAGGGCACCGGCTTCGACACCAAGGCCCTGCGCAGGATCATCTCCCTGCGCAAGAAGGACCATGCCGAGCGCCAGGAGGAGGAAGCCATCCTCGAGCTCTACATGCAGGCCCTCGGGATGGTCTGAGCGCCCGCCCTCGTCCCCGGGGCCGCCCGCAGGTCGGACGCCCCGGGGCGCGGTTTCGGCGCTGGGACCGGGCGCCATCGGCGTCAGCCCGCCTCACCGACTTCGAAACTCGGCGCCGACCTCGCCCATGCGTAGATCGGCGGCGGTACCGATGCGGGCTACGCCTTCCAGCCCGACAGCCCCGTCGAGCCCGCTCGTCTCGGGTCCCTGGGCATCGTCGGCGGCCATGATCGCAGCGCCGACGAGTGTGCGGGGCTCGCCAGCATCACGCCGCGGCTCGACCTCGCGGCCCGCCTGGTGATGGAGGTGTCGCGGGACCCGGCCCGCTGAGCGGACCCATGCCAGGATTTCCAGGTCGGCGTTGACGGCTCTTCCGGGCCGTAGGGAAGGGTAGGACGCGCCCTGTCCGCCTCAGCGCAGCACCCGGGGCGGCGCTCCGCCCGATGCGTCGGGTCCGTCCGCATCGCACAGGCCGGCCCAGAGCTTCCACTCGGTCCAGGCCTGCTCCAGGGCCGCCACGGCCTCGTCCCGGGTGGATACGGTCGCTCCCCGCCGGAACGGGGCCGCCCCGATGTCGAGGTGCAAGCCCCAGGTCCATTGCGCGTCGGGCGCGGGATCGTCGCGAATGCAATCCACCCGCCCGACGATCAGCGCGCCGCTCGTGATGACGTAGGTCTCGCGCGGGTGGTCCTCGAGGCGGGTGTAGATCAGCTTCGCCACGATGCCCTGTGCCCCTGTCCCTCTGAGCCGACGTACCGCGTCCGGTCCGCCCCGGCATCCTACCCTAGGGATCGCCCGCGCGAACCCGGCGATCCTGCGTCCGAATGGGCGATGCGGGGACGTCGCGGCCGGGCCGCAACGAAAAAGCCCCGGCGGCACGGGGCCGTCCGGGGCTCGATCATCGCGCCGTGAGCGTGGCCTTCAGAGGCGGGCGGTCTCGCGGCGGTTGAAGGCGAGGGCGCAGAGCGTCGCGACCGCGCCGGAGAGGAGGTAGACGCCGACCCAGGAGAGGCCGAAGCGGCTGGAAACGCTGAGCGCCACCAGGGGCGCGAAGCCCGCGCCGATCAGCCAAGCGAGATCGGAGGTGAGGGCGGCACCGGTATAGCGGAAGCGCGTGCCCAGATTGGCGGTCACCGAGCCCGAGGTCTGGCCGTAGGAGAGCCCCAGCAGGCCGAACCCGATCAGGACGTAGATGGTCTGGCCGAGCTCGCTGTCGCCGAAGACGATCGGTGCGGCGATGCTGGCCAGGGCGAACAGACCGATCAGGCCGGCCGCCACGCCCACCAGGGTGCGTCGGCCGATGCGGTCGGCGAGCACGCCGGACAGCACGATGGTGCCGGCGGCCAGGAAGGCGCCCGAGCACTGGACCAGCAGGAACTCGCCCGCCGAGCGCCCGGTGAACAGGTGGATCCAGCTGATCGGGAAGACGGTCACGAGGTGGAACAGGGCGAAGCTCGCCAGCGGCACCACGGCGCCGATGAGGACGAAGCGGCCATGCGTGCGCAGGAGCTCCAGCACCGGGGTCGGCTCCAGCTCCTGCATCTGCAGCATCCGCGAGAATTCCTCGGTGGCCACCAACCGCAGGCGGGCGAACAGCGCCACGACGTTGATCGCGAAGGCCACGAAGAACGGGTAGCGCCAGCCCCAATCGAGGAAGTCGGCATTGGAGACGTTGCCGAGGAAGAACGCGAACAGGGCGCTCGCCAGCATGAAGCCCACCGGGGCGCCGAGCTGCGGGATCATCGCGTACCAGCCGCGCTGCTTCTCGGGGGCGTTGAGCGCCAGCAGCGAGGCGAGTCCGTCCCAGGCGCCCCCCAGGGCCAGACCCTGGCCGAAGCGCAGGGCCGCCAGGATCCAGATCGAGAGCGCGCCGATCTGGTGATAGTTCGGCAGGAAGCCGATCGCCATGGTCGAGCCGCCGAGCAGGAACAGCGCGATGGTCAGCTTCGCGGCCCGGCCGTGCCGGCGATCGATCTCCATGAAGATCACCGAGCCGATCGGGCGGGCGATGAACGCCAGGGCGAACAGCGCGAAGGCGTAGAGCGTGCCGGTCAGCGGGTCGGCGAAGGGGAAGAACACGCCGGGGAAGATCAGCACCGAGGCGATGCCGTAGACGAAGAAGTCGAAATACTCCGCGGCGCGCCCGATCACCACGCCGATGGCGATTTCGCCCGGCGCGACCGTGTGATCGCTCGACGCCTCGTGCGCGTCGCGCTCCAGCGACGTGGTGGAGGGCACTGCATAGTCTGCGCTCATCGAGGAAACCGTGCTCGCTTCATGCGTTCGTGGCCGAATCGGGTGCAGCGCGGTGCGCGACGCCCGGAGGATGGGACACCTGTACGCCTCGCCCTTTGTCTGCGTCAAAGCGCAGCGTGACGCGGCCTCCGGCAAACAGCGCGGTATCTTGGCGCAATGCATCTCGGTGTGGAGAAGGTCCATAGCGCGGTTTGTCTGATCAGCGCTATGAGCCTAGCGCTGATCAGACGCGCTGGCTGCGACTTGCTAGATTGATGCAATGCAGCGAAGTGACGTCCGACGATTCCTCCGTGGGCCAATCGCGGCCGACGGACGTCGCTCTTCCGAGATGGTGCCAAACGAGTCCATGCCGGTCAAAACGCTCCGTACGCTCGCGCTCCTCCCGCTGTTCGGCCTGCTCTCGGGCTGCAACATGGTCCTGATGCAGCCCTCCGGCGACATCGCGGCCCGCCAGCGCGACCTGATCCTGGCCTCCACCGGCCTGATGCTCCTCATCATCATCCCGGTGATCGCCTTCACCCTCCTGTTCGCGTGGCGCTACCGGGTTTCGAACACCAAGGCCGAGTACGATCCCGACTGGCACCACTCGACGCAGCTCGAGGTGCTGATCTGGTCGGCGCCGCTGGTCATCGTGATCGCCCTCGGGGCGCTGACCTGGATCAGCACCCACACCCTCGATCCCTACCGGCCCCTGAGCCGTCTCGACGCGGACCGGCCGCTGCCGGCGGGGGTGAAGCCGCTGTCGGTCGAGGTCGTCGCACTCGATTGGAAATGGCTGTTCTTCTACCCAGATCAGGGTATCGCCACCGTCAACGAACTGGTGGCGCCGGTCGATGTGCCGATCTCCTTCAAGATCACCTCCGCCACCGTCATGAACTCATTCTTCATCCCCGCGCTCGCCGGGCAGATCTACGCCATGGCCGGCATGGAGACGAAGCTCCACGCGGTGATCAACAAGGCCGGCACCTATGAGGGCCTGTCGGCCAATTACAGCGGCTCCGGCTTCTCGCGGATGAACTTCAAGTTCCACGGGCTCGACCAGGCCGGGTTCGACCAGTGGGTCGCCAAGGTGAAGGCCGAGGGCAAGCCCCTCGACCGCCAGAGCTACCTCGCCCTGGAGAAGCCGAGCGAGCGCGAGCCGGTGCGCTACTTCTCCACCGTGGAGAACGGCCTCTACAGCGCAGTGCTCAACATGTGCGCCGTGCCCGGCAAGATGTGCATGAACGAGATGATGCACATCGACGCCATGGGCGGGGCGGGCAAGGAGAGCCACGGCAACCGCGAGCGGCTGGAATACGACAACCGCTACGCCGAGCAGGGCGTCGAGGCCCCGGCCGCCACGGTCGGGGGTTCGGGCCGCGAATCCCACAGCCGCGAGCAGCCCGAGGGCATGAAGCCGAAGTCGATCGCCCCCGACGTCAAGCCCGACTCGGCGCCCGAACATTCGGGCCACGACCATGCGGGCCACGACCATGCGGGCCATGGCGGCCCGGCCGGCGACGGCAAGGACTCGAAGGGGTCCGACCCGATTGCACCCGGCCAACTCAATCGATAGCGCGGACGCCTCGGACGCCCGCGACCCCCATTCGGCACGCTTCTCTCACGAGCAGGTTCCATGTTCTCCAATCCGGATCTCCAGAAGCTCCTGTTCGGGCGCCTGACGCTCGATGCCGTGCCGCTTCATGAGCCGATCCTCCTCATCACCTTCGCGATGGTCGGCCTCGGCGGTGTCGCGGTCCTCGGCGCACTCACCTATTTCCGCCTCTGGGGTCCCCTCTGGCGCGACTGGTTCACCTCCGTCGATCACAAGAAGATCGGCATCATGTACATCGTGCTCGCGCTGGTCATGCTGCTGCGCGGCTTCGCCGATGCGCTGATGATGCGCGCTCAGCAGGCGATGGCCTTCGGGCCGAACGAGGGCTACCTGCCGCCGCACCACTACGACCAGATCTTCACCGCCCACGGCGTGATCATGATCTTCTTCGTGGCGATGCCGCTGGTCACGGGCCTGATGAACTTCGTCGTGCCGCTGCAGATCGGCGCCCGCGACGTGGCCTTTCCGTTCCTCAACAACTTCAGCTTCTGGATGACGGTGAGCGGCGCCGTGACCGTGATGGCCTCGCTGTTCGTCGGCGAGTTCGCCCGCACCGGCTGGCTCGCCTATCCGCCGCTCTCGGGGCCCGCCATGAGCCCGGGGGTCGGCGTCGACTACTACATCTGGGCGCTGCAGATCGCCGGCATCGGGACGCTGCTCTCGGGCATCAACCTGATCGCCACCATCGTGAAGATGCGCGCCCCCGGCATGACCATGATGAAGATGCCGGTCTTCACCTGGACCGCGCTCTGCACCAACATCCTCATCGTCGCCGCCTTCCCCATCCTCACGGCCGTTCTCGCGCTGCTGTCGCTCGACCGCTACGTCGGCACGCACTTCTTCTCGAACGACCTCGGCGGCAACCCGATGATGTACGTGAACCTGGTTTGGATCTGGGGTCACCCGGAGGTGTACATCCTCATCCTGCCGGCCTTCGGCGTGTTCTCCGAGATCGTCTCGACCTTCTCGAGCAAGCGCCTCTTCGGCTACGCCTCGATGGTCTACGCCACCGTCGTGATCACGATCCTGTCCTATCTGGTGTGGCTGCACCACTTCTTCACGATGGGCTCCGGCTCCAGCGTGAACTCGTTCTTCGGCATCACGACGATGATCATCTCGATCCCGACGGGTGCGAAGATCTTCAACTGGCTGTTCACCATGTACAAGGGCCGCATCCGGTTCGAGGTGCCGATGCTCTGGACGGTCGGCTTCATGGTGACCTTCGTCATCGGCGGCATGACCGGCGTGCTGCTCGCCGTGCCCCCGGCCGACTTCGTGCTGCACAACTCGCTGTTCCTGATCGCCCACTTCCACAACGTCATCATCGGCGGCGTGCTGTTCGGCATGCTGGCCGGCATCACCTACTGGTTCCCGAAGGCCTTCGGCTTCAAGCTCGACGACTTCTGGGGCAAGGTGTCGTTCTGGTTCTGGCTGACCGGGTTCTGGGTCGCCTTCATGCCGCTCTACGTCCTCGGCCTGATGGGCGTCACCCGCCGCGTGCAGCACTTCGACGATCCGTCCCTGCAGATCTGGTTCATCATCGCCGCCTTCGGCGCCGTGCTGATCCTCTGCGGCATCGCCTCCTTCGCGATCACCCTGGTCGTCAGCGTCCTGCGCCGCGAGCAGCTGCGCGACACGACCGGCGACCCGTGGGGCGGCCGGACCCTGGAATGGGCGACCTCGTCGCCGCCGCCGGACTACAACTTCGCCTTCACGCCCGTGATCCACGATCACGACGCGTGGTGGGACATGAAGAAGCGCGGCTACGCCCGCCCGATGCAGGGGTTCCAGGCGATCCACATGCCGAAGAGCACCGCGGCCGGCATCATCCTCGGCGTCCTCAGCATCGTCTTCGCCTTCGCGATGATCTGGTACATCTGGTGGCTCGCGGCTTTCAGCTTCGCCGCGATCGCGGTCGTCGCGATCGGCCACACCTTCAACTACAACCGCGACTTCTACATCCCGGCCGACGAGGTCGTCCGGACGGAAGGCCAGCGGACGGCCCTTCTGGCGGAGCGCGTCTGAGATCATGGCAACCCACGCGACCCCGGCCATGAACTTCGAACCCGGGCGGAACCCCGGGGTCACCATTCCCCAGGTCGATCCGACGACCTTTTACGACGCCAAGGGCGAGCATCACCCGGAAGGGAGCACGATGCTCGGCTTCTGGCTCTACCTGATGAGCGACTGCCTCATCTTCGCGGCGCTGTTCGCGACCTACGCGGTGGTGGGCCGGAACTACGCCGCGGGCCCGTCGCCGAAGGATCTGTTCGACCTGCCGCTGGTGGCGTTGAACACCTCGATGCTGCTGTTCTCCTCCATCACCTACGGCTTCGCCATGCTGGAGATGGAGAAGGGCGACCTCAGCCGGGTGCAGATCTGGCTGGCGGTGACCGGCCTGTTCGGTCTCGCCTTCGTGGGTCTCGAACTCTACGAGTTCCACCACCTGATCCACGAGGGCGCGACGCCCCAGCGCAGCGCCTTCCTGTCGGCCTTCTTCACCCTGGTCGGCACCCACGGCCTGCATGTCAGCCTCGGCATCGTCTGGCTGGTGACCCTGATGGCGCAGGTGCACAAGCGCGGGCTGGTGCCCGAGAACAAGCGCCGGCTGCTCTGCCTCAGCATGTTCTGGCACTTCCTCGACGTGATCTGGATCGGCGTCTTCACCTTCGTGTACCTGATGGGAGTCCTGCAATGAGCGCCGCGTCGAAGGCAGGACACGTCGAGCGCGGGCACGTCGATCACGGGCATGGACACGGGCACGGGCATGCCGACGCCGGCAGCCACGGGAGCTTCAAGGACTACATGACCGGCTTCGTGCTGTCGGTCATCCTGACGGCGATTCCGTTCATCCTGGTGATGGGCAACATCCTCGGCAACGACCGCATCACCGGCATCGTCATCATGGGCTTCGCGGTGGCGCAGATCGTGGTGCACATGATCTACTTCCTGCACATGAACACGAAGTCCGAGGGCGGTTGGACCATCCTGGCGCTGATCTTCACCCTGACGCTGGTGATCATCACGCTCGCGGGCTCCCTCTGGGTGATGTACCACCTCAACACCAACATGATGCCGCAGCACATGCATATGGGCTGATGGTCAGCCCTCGGCCGGCGGCGCGGCGCTCCCGATTCGCCCTCGCTGCCATCACCGTCACGGGGCTGATCCTCGTGGCGGTCCTCGCGACCCTGGGGACCTGGCAAGTCCATCGCCGGACCTGGAAGCACGATCTGATCGCCAGGGTCGAGGCCCGTGTCCAGGCCGCGCCGGTCGAGCCGCCCGGCCCCGGCGCCTGGGATGGGCTGACGGCGGACGCAGACGCCTATCGCCGGGTGCGGACGCGCGGGCATTTCCGCAACGATCGCGAGACCCTCGTCCAGGCCGTCACCGACCTCGGCGCCGGGTTCTGGGTGCTGACGCCCCTGGAGCGCGCCGACGGCACCACGATCCTGGTCAATCGCGGCTTCGTCCCCGGGGACCGGCGCGACCCGTCCACGCGGGCGGACGGGCAGGTCGATGGGGAAGCCGGCGTCACCGGTCTCCTGCGCCTGACCGAACCGGGCGGCGCCTTCCTGCGCAGCAACGCGCCCGAGGCCGGGCGCTGGTACTCGCGCGACGTCGCCGGAATCGCGGCGGCGCGGGGGCTCGGCCCCGTCGCCCCGTACTTCATCGACGCCGACGCCACACCGAATCCCGGCGGCTGGCCGGTGGGCGGGCTGACCATCGTGCATTTCCCGGACAACCACCTGGTCTACGCCATCACCTGGTACGTCCTCGCCCTGATGGTCCTGGGGGCGGTCGGCTACACCCTGGTCGATGCCCGCCGCGGCCCGCGGCGGACATCGGCCTGAGGTCAGGCCGCGGCGAGACGCGTCAGCCAGGCGCCGGCCTGCGCGACGTCGGCCTGCGAGAGCCCGTGCCCGACCGGCAGGGTCTCGTGGCTGACGGTGGCGCCGGCAGCCCGCAGGCGCTCGGCGAGCGACCCCACATTGGCCGCAGGCACGATCGGGTCGGCCGCGCCCGAGAGCATCAACACCGGTCGGCCGGCGAGATCCACCGGCGGCGTCTCGCGCAGCGGCACCATCGGGCGCAGCAGGACCGCGCCGGCCAGGACCCCGGGGTGCAGCAGGAGCAGCGCCGCCGCGATGTTGGCTCCGTTCGAGAACCCGACCGCCACCGGTGCGGCGAGCCCGTAGGCCGTCCGCGCCTCGGCGATGAAGCCGGCGAGGTCCGCGGCGCGGCGGCGGAGATCGGCCTCGTCGAACACGCCCTCCGCGAGACGGCGGAAGAAGCGGGGCATGCCGTTCTCCAGCACTGCGCCGCGGGGGGAGAGCAGCGCGGCGCCGGGCAGCAGGGTCCGGCCGAGCGGCAGGAGGTCGGTCTCGTCGCCGCCGGTGCCGTGCAGGAGGAGGAGCGGCGTCAGGCCCGGCGCGGTGGCGGGCACGAAGCGATGGGTGAGCCCCAGGGAGAGTTCGGTCATGGCAACCTCGTGGCGGTGAGGGTGAGGGCGCCCGCTCCGTCCGGAGCGGGCTTTCGTCTTCGGGCGACTCGCGTTCAGGCGATGGCGGGCAGGTGCCCCTCGATCTGGGCCCGGTGGGGCTCGAGGAAGGCCGGCAGCTTGAGGTCGCGGCCCAGGGTCTCGACCGGCTCGTCGACGGCGAAGCCCGGGACGTCGGTGGCGATCTCGAACAGCACCCCGCCCGGCTCGCGGAAGTAGACGGACCGGAAGTACTGCCGGTCCCGCTGCTCGGTGACGCCGAGCCCGTAGGTGCGGGTCAGCGTCTCCACCATCCGCGCCTGTTCCCCGTCATCCGCTGCCCGGAAGGCGATGTGGTGGACGGAGCCCGCGCCCTGGCGGCCGCGGAGGAACTCGCCCACCGCCCGCAGGGTGACGAAGCCCCCCTCTGGCGCGCCGCTGGCGTAGCGGATCGCTGCGCCCTCGCGTCCAGCCTCCTGGAAGCCGAACACTTCGGTCAGGATCGCCGCGGTGGCCTCGGCCTCCTTGAGCAGCAGGGTGACGCCGTGGAACCCGCGGATCGCGTGCTCCGCCGGAATCTCGGCGCCGGTCCAAGCCACATCCGTTTCCGTCGTGTCGGTGCCGACCAGGGCCAGCATCAGACCATCGGGGTCGCGGAAGCGCAGGGTCGGTTCGCCCAAAACCTGCACCAGGGCCTCGTGCGTGACGCCCTTCTCGATGAAGCGGTGGGTCCACCAGCCGATCGCGGCGCGCGGGACCCGGAACGCGGTCTCCTGGGTCTCGCCGATCCCGACCCGGCCGGGGGCCGCGTGCGCGATCGGGAAGAAGGTCAGGATCGTGCCGGGGCGGCCCGTCTCGTCGCCGTAATACAGGTGGTAGGTGCCCGGATCGTCGAAGTTGACGGTCTTCTTCACCAGCCGAAGGCCGAGGACCCGGGTGTAGAACTCGACGTTGCGCTCGGCGGCGCCGGAAAACGCGGTGACGTGGTGAATGCCGTTCTGGGCCATGGGACGAACTCCTTCGGGGCCGCACCGCGCCGGGGACCGGCCGTGCTGCGATGACCGGAAGATGCGCCTTGCCTCTGCGTTCGAAAATGGAAACGATGGAAACGCATCGTTTCTCAAAGGTCACCAATGAAGCTCCCCGATTTCGAGGCCTGGGCCATCTTCGCCAAGGTGGTCGAGACCGGATCCTTCGGCCGCACGGCGACGGAGCTGGGCATCACCAAGGGCACGGTCTCCAAGGCCGTGACCCGCCTCGAAGCCCGCATCGGCGCCCGCCTGTTCCACCGCACCTCACGCAAGCTCGCCCTGACGGAGGCCGGCGCCTCGGCCCGGGAAGCCGCCGCGCGCATCCTGGCCGAGGGCGAAGCGGCCGAGGCCCTGGCACGGGACGCGGCGGCGCAGCCGCGCGGCAAGGTCCGGCTCGCCGCGCCCATGTCGTTCGGGGTGCTGCACGTGGCGCCCCTTCTGCCGGATTTCCTCGCGGCCCATCCGGGCCTGAGCATCGACCTGCATCTCGGCGACGACCTGATCGACCTCGTGGGCGGGGGCTTCGACCTCGGCCTGCGCATCGCCGCGCTGACGGATTCCTCGCTCCGGGCCCGGCGCCTCTGCGCGGTTCACCGCTCGCTCGTCGCCACGCCCGATTATCTCGCCCGGCACGGCTGGCCGGACCATCCGCACGACCTCGCGCGCCATGCCTGCCTCGGCTACGCCTACCTGCCGAGCCCGGATCGCTGGCGGTTCCTCGGCGCCAACGGCGAGGAGGCCACGATGGTGCCGGATGGCCCCCTGAGGGCGAACAACGCCGATGCCCTGGCGCCGGCCCTGCGTGCCGGCCTCGGCCTCGCGGTTCAGCCGGACTTCATGGTGTGGGAGGACCTGCGCGACGGGCGCCTGGTCCGGGCCCTGCCGGGCTGGACGCCGCCGCGGATCGATCTCCACCTCGTCACCCCACCTGGCGATCCGCGCCCCGCCCGGGTGACCGCCCTGATCGCGTATCTGGCCCGCACCCTCTCGGCCGCGCCCTGGGCCGAGGGGCATGGCACAGTGGGGCACGCCGCAGTCCCGGCGTGAGCCGGCGACTCAGGCCTCGGCGATCTCCAGGGTGAGGCCGCGTCCGCGCAGCACCTTGTCGAGGCGCTGATGCATTTCCGGGCAGAGGTGGTTCACGCGCAGGTGCAGGGTGTCGCCCTGCGGCGTGCCGGTGACCCACAGGCGGTAGCGCAGGCCCTCGTCCCGGAGCTGCTCCAGCAGGCGCTCGGAGGCAATCCGGTTGGCCTCGTTGTTCATCGCGATGAGGCGTGCATCCATCATGGTCTCTCCTGCTTCCAGAGGTGCAACGCGCAGCGCGGCCCTTTTCGTCCCTGCAATCGGGATTCGTGGTGAAGCGCCCTGTGCCGGCTCACCGGAGGGGAGGGCGGTCCGCGCCGGCCTGCATCCGGAACACGGGGGCGGCGCCGAGGTTCACGCGAATGCAATCGCCTGAGGAGGGTTCGATGACACGTAGGGCCATGATCGCCGTCGCGGTGCTGCTGGCGGGACCGGCCGCCGCGCAATCGGTGGGCGAGAAGACGGGGGTGAACGCGCTGATCGGCGTGAGCCCCTCCACCGCCGACTTCGTCACCCAGGCCGGCATCAGCGACCTCTTCGAGATCCAGACCAGCCGGCTCGCGGCCGAGCGCAGCGACGCTCCGACCAAGACCTACGCCCAGCAGATGATCGCCGATCACGAGAAGACCACCGGCGAGATGAAGTCGATGGTCCAGGGTGGAAAGCTGCAGGCCACCCTGCCGACGGCCCTCGACAGCACGCATCAGGGCAAGCTCGACACCCTGAAGGGTCTGCAGGGCGACGCCTTCACGAAACAGTACCACAGCGATCAGGTGAAGGCGCACAAGGACGCCGTCGACCTGTTCCAGCGCTACGCCAAGGGCGGCGACAACCCGGAGCTGAAGGCCTGGGCCGCCAAGACCCAGCCGGCCCTCGAGCACCACCTCAAGATGGCGCAGGATCTCGACAAGTAGGTCCGGTAGTCCGGAGGGGCGGCGTCGTTGAGAACCCGCCCCGACCTGCCGCGGGCTCAGAAGACCTCGTCCGTGTGGACGTCGAAGCGGGCAAGGTGCGCGTAGCCGAAGTTGGTGGTGATCGCCACGTCGGTCGCGTCGCGCCCACGGGCCATGACGATCCGGCCGATGCGCGGCGTGTTGTGGCGCGCATCGAAGGTGTACCAGGTCCCGTCGAGATAGGCCTCGAACCAGGCCGAGAAATCCATCGGGTCGGGCACCGGCGGAATGCCGATATCGCCCAGGTAGCCGGTGCAGTAGCGCGCCGGGATATTCATGCAGCGGCAGAACGCGACGGCGAGATGCGCGAAATCGCGGCAGACGCCCTGTCGCTGCATGAAGCCGTCCCAGGCCGTCCGGGTGGCATCGGCGCACATGTAGTCGAAGCGGATGCGGTCGTGGACGTAATCGCAGATCGCCTGCACGCGGCCCCAGCCCGTGGGCGTGCCGCCGAACAGGGACCAGGCCGTCTCGGACAGCTTGTCGGTGTCGCAGTAGCGGCTGCCCAGGAGATAGACCAGCACGTCGTTGGGCAGGTTCTGGACCTCGATCTGCTGCGCGTTGGGCGCGTAGACGTCGGGAAAACCGGAATCCTGGACCACGAAATCGGCCGAGATCGTCAGGCGGCCGGGGGGCGTGACGATGCGTGTGCAGATGTTGTCGAACACGTCGCGATAGTCCTGCGACGGGATCGGCGGATCGAAACTGATGACGTGGGGGGTCAGAACGTCCGGCATGCGCGAGGGATGCACGCTCAACGCGAGGATCATCGGCGTTGGCTGAACCGATTCGAAGGCGATGTCGAACCCAGTCCTGATCTTCATGTCCACCACCTGATCCTGTCGAGAAACACACGCTCGTTGCTTGCGGCCGGGCAGCGGACGCCGCACCGGTGCGTCAACGCGCCAGATCCGGATCGGTCACCCGAGGCCCCCCGGCCCCCGGCTCGACTTC
This sequence comes from Methylobacterium sp. Leaf125, assembly GCF_001423085.1. Taxonomy (GTDB): domain Bacteria; phylum Pseudomonadota; class Alphaproteobacteria; order Rhizobiales; family Beijerinckiaceae; genus Methylobacterium. The sequence goes on from NZ_LMNU01000012.1 coordinate 36,092, forward strand.
CTCGACATCGACGCTCACCGTCATGCCCAGATCGTCCGCCGGAAATCCGAAGAACGAGCCGTGCAGCGGGACTGCCTGGCGCGGGTCGCGCGCCACCGCGACCCGGATGAGGTCCCGATTGCCGACGATGCCGTTCGTCGGATCGAACTCGATCCAGCCCGCGCCGGGCAGGTAGACCTGCACCCAAGCATGAGTCGAGCCACCGCCCACGTGCCGGTCGCGATCCCCGCGTGGGTTGTAGAGGTAGCCCGAGACGAAGCGGGCCGCCATGCCGAGGGCACGGACGGCCTCGATCATCAACACCGCGAAATCGCGGCAGCTTCCGCGCTTGAGGCGCAGCGTCGTCACCGGATCCTGCACGCCCTTCTCCGAGCGGGCGAGGTAGGCGAAGTTGCGCCGGACGCTGCGGGTCATCTCGGCGAGGAGATCCTGGGTCCCGATCCGTCCGGCGGGGGGCACGAAGCTGCGGGCCCAGGCATCGACCTCGTTGCGCGGATCGGCGTATTGCCGCTCCATCGAGCGGCTGAGATCCGGGATGTCGTCGGCCCCGTAGCCGAACGGGTAGAACGCCGCGTGGGCGGCGATCGGGAAGACCGGGGCCGATTCCGGCGTGTGGTCGAGGGTGATCGCGCATTCGAAGGTGAGCTGCGCGGCCCGTCCCGTGAAGGTCGCCACGGCCACGCAGTTGCCGAAGACGTCGTGGAGCCAGCGCAGGCCGCTCGGCTCCGGCGTGATCTTGAGGGTCGCCGAAATCAGGCGCTGGTCGTAGCTGTCGCGCGGCCGGAACAGGATGCGGTGCTCACCGAAGCCCACCGGCTGCCGGTAACGGTAGGTGGTGAGGTGGCGGACGGACAGGATCGGCACGGCGGGGGGCTCCACCACGCCGGATCGGCGTGGTCTGGTCGGCGCGGACGCGATGTTTGGGAATGCAAGTCACGCGCCGGGGGTAACCCCTTACGGGATCGGCGGGAAACCGCCCGATGGGTCGATCCGGCCGCGTCAGGGCACGATCGGCTGGGGCGCGGTGGTGGCGATCTCGGCCTCGCTCAGGAGATCGAACGGCCGCCACGGCTTCGGGATGAAGACCGCCTGCTCCGGAAGGGTCCCGGGTCGCTCGGCCCGCCTGCCCGAGGTGACCACCATGCGGGCCGCCGGCCAGAGCAGGGCGATCGCCGAGGCGAGCTGGACCCCGTCCATCGCGCCGGCCAGGCTGACATCGGCGAAGACCAGGGCGACGTCGCCGCCGCGCTCGCGCATGATGTTGAGGGCGGCTTCCGCGCTGTCGCAGCCGATCGCCGTGAGTTCCGTGTCGCTGAGCAGGGCCTCGGCCAGGGCGCGGGTGGCGGCGTCGTCCTCGACCACGAGGGCGAGCTTGCCCGGGCGGGGCTTGGGCACCGGTTCGGACTCGACCTTGCGGACGAGGATCGCGAGATGTTCCGGCACGCCCTCGGCGATCAGGTCGTCGTAGAAGGCGGCGAGGGCCTGGCCGATCCGGTCCAGCGACATGCCCGGACTCAGCGTGTCCGCGAGCAAGGGCCGGCTGACGGCGGTCGGCAGATCCGCGTTCGTGCCTTTCGGGTCCGGCAAGCAGGGCCTCCGCGGTGTGTGTCTCGGGGCGAACCGGGAAGAGGCTCGCGGACATTAAAGCCGGGAGGTCACGGTCAGTTGCGGGAAATCATCCCTCGGGCTGTCCGAGCTGTGCGTTTCGTCAGTCGACCGTCGCGTCGGCATAGGCGAGGATGCCGGCCATGGAACGCACGTCGCGGTAGCGCTCGCCGCGGGTGCTCATCATCGCCTCGAACTTCTCGTGGACCTGCGCCACCGACAGGCTGACCGCCTTCCGGCGCCCGCGCTGGGCAGCGAAGAAGATCGTCTTGTTGGCGCGGGCCGGGCCGGGCAGCATCTGGGCCGCGGCGGCCTTCGGCTTGTCGACCACGCTGGCGAGGAAGTCCTCGGCGTCGTCCGGGCCGAGGAAGTGCGCGAGGTAGACCTCGCCGAGGGTGAGTTCGCGGCCGATGCGGAGGGCGATGCGGGCGGCGTCGCGCTTCAGCATCTCGCCGGCCAGGAGCGCGGAGAGGTAGGGGTCGCGGCGCATCTCGAGAATGCGGGTCCGCTCGGCGGGATCGAGGACGGTGGGACGACCGTTGTCGCCCGCGACCACGAGGGCGGCGTCCGCCGCGAGGCCGTATTTCGGCCCGAAGTCGCGCACCACACCGAACCAGGTCCGCTCGATGAACTGGAACAGGCCGGTCGCGGAGGACGTCTGGGCCTGGACCTCGGTCTTGAAGCTCGACTCCTTGTCGGCCACCGCCATCAGCAGGACCGGGTCGGTTTGCACCGCCTGGGCCGCGCGCACGATCTTCTGCACGAGGTGGCGCCGGATCTTCATCGGCCCGAACTCGATGACCTCGTTCGGGTCGCCGACCGAGCTCTCCGTCAGGAGGTAGTCGTAGGAGACGCGATCCACCGCGTTGGACCCGAGCTCGGTATCGAGGTCGTGGACCGGAGCGAAGGCGGAAGCGGCAGTGATCACCGCGCGGGGCGCGGACGCGGTCGCCTGGGCGGAGGTCTGAAGGATGACCGGGGCCGGCTGGATGCGCGGCCGCGGCATGGTGATCTCGGTCATCGCCTGGGCCGACTGCACCACGCCGGCGTCCGGACCGACGCCGTAGACCAGGGCTCCGCCCAGTCCGCCCGCCAGGAGCAGCATGGAGAGCACGGACCGGGTGAGGGCGGGGCGGCTGCCGTGATCGCGGCCGACGCGGCCTCCGAGGGTCAGGGCATCCGAGGAGGACGGAGCGGCGCCGAGGCCGGAGCGCGCTGCGAGCGCGCCTTTCGCAAGCGAGCCCTTAGCGATGGGGCCCTTGGCGAAGACGGTCCGTGACGATCCGACGTTTCGACCCTGCATCTGCGCGACCCAACCCCGTTCCCTGGCGACGGGTTGAGATTAGCTTGACAGATGTGGCGACAACACGGCCCGGTTTGGGGCAATCCCGTGGCAAGTTTGGCACGGTGTCCAGAGCGTTTTGGCACATCGCCGCCCAAGTGCGCGGCCTGCGAAACGCCGAACGCGGCCATGCCGGAGCACGACCGCCAAAGATCGATCATCGAGAAGGAATGGTACCACTGCCCCGGCTCGAACGGGGGACCTCTTGATCCACAATCAAGCGCTCTAACCAACTGAGCTACAGCGGCACTGCGGGCGATCTATCCCGAGCCGCGCCGCATTTCAAGCCGCCTTCGGCCGATCGCCGGCAAAAGTGTGGACCATTCTACGGGCGATCCCTCGGCGCCGCGCGCGCGCACGCTGTGCGGTCGACGCCGGGGCCACCGACAGGCTAAGCAGGACGCGGGTCCGTCTCCCTGCGCGCGTTCTCCCCGGCGCACGCTCGCGTCCATCGGTCGATGCCACCGCCATCCAGTCCCTCCCGTCCGCCGCGCGCCCGGCAGGTGCTCGTGCAAGCCCCCGGGCAACTGCGCGCCCTCGTGCGCGGCAGCGAGATCGGCCTGATCGTGCTGGCCGCGCTGATCGGGTGCTGCGGCGGCGTCGCGGTGGCCGGGATGAACCGCGCGACGCAGGCCATGCGGGAACTGCTCTACGGTCTCCCGCCCGGCCTGCGCCTCAGCGCGGCCACCGATCTCCCACCCCTCGTGGTTCTCCTGGCACCGGCCTTCGGCGGCGTTCTCCTGGCGCTCTTCACCCTGGCCCTGCGCTGGCAACGGCGGCCGCGGCGCCCGGTGATCGATCCGATCGAGGCGAACGCGCTGCATGGCGGCCGGATGTCGGTCCGCGATTCCACCATCGTGGTGATCCAGAACACGATCTCCAACGGCAGCGGCATCTCCGTGGGGATGGAGGCGGCCTACACGCAGTTCTGCGCCGGACTGGCCTCGCGCCTCGGGCTGTCCTTCGAGCTGCGTCGGGCCGATCAGCGGACCCTCGTCGGCTGCGGCGCCGCGGCGGCCATCGCGGCGGCCTTCGGCGCGCCGCTGACGGGGGCGTTCTACGCCTTCGAACTCATCATCGGCACCTATTCCATCGCCACGCTGACCCCGGTCGTGGTCGCTGCCCTCTGCGGCAGCGTCGTCGCCCGCGCCCTGGTGGCGCAGACCTCCCTCGTCACGGTCGAGCGGGCGGATGCGGTCACCACGACGGTGCTGACCACCCTCGACACGGTGCCGAGTCTCGCCCTCGGCCTGATCTGCGCCGGACTCGGCATCCTGATCATGCGCGGCGTCACCCTGGTGGAGGCCGGCTTTCGCGCCACCCGGCTTCCGACCCTCTGCGTGCCGATCCTCGGCGGCCTGTGCGTCGGAGGGCTGGCGCTCCTCGCCTCAACCCAGGTCCTGTCCGGCGGGCACGGGGCGCTGCACCTGCACCTCGACGCCCACGGGACGACCCTCGGCCTCTCGGCCTTGGTCATCCTCTTCGTCGCCAAGGCCACGGCCTCGGCGATCTCCATCGGCTCGGGGTTCCGCGGCGGCCTGTTCTTCGCCTCGCTCTTCCTCGGCGCGATCGCGGGCGAAATCTTCGCCGCCGGCATGCCGATGATCCTGCCCGGCCTCGCCGCCTTCGGGTTGACCCCGCTCGCCTACGCGGTGATCGGCATGAGCGCGCTCGCGGTGGCGGTGATCGGCGGACCGTTGACCATGACGTTCCTCGCCCTCGAGCTCACCGGCAGCTTCCCGATCACCGGCCTGGTGCTGGTGGCGGTGATCGCCTCGTCGCTGACCGTGCGGAAAACCTTCGGGTACTCGTTCGCGACCTGGCGCTTCCACCTGCGCGGCGAGAGCATCCGCAGCGCGCACGATGTCGGTTGGATTCGCACCCTCACGGTCGGCAAGCTGATGCGCCGCGAGGTGCCGACGGCCGCCCTCGACCAGAGCCTCGCCAACTTCCTGCGCAAGCACCCGCTGGGCTCGCCCTCCCGCGTGGTGGTGGTGGACGGGCAGGGACGCTACGCCGGCATCGTCCTGGTACCGGAGGCCCACGCGGCCCTGCAGGAAGCGGAGGTCGAGGCGCCCGGTCTCCCCGGGCTCCTGCGCCACACCGACGACGTCCTCACCGCCGACATGAACGCCAAGATCGCCACGGCGATCTTCGACCGCACGGAGAGCGAGGCCCTGGCGGTGGTGGAGGACCTGAAGAGCCGCAAGGTGATCGGCCTCCTCACCGAGAGCCACACGCTCAAGCGCTACAGCGAGGAACTGGACCGGCAGCGCCGGGCGGTGCTGGGGGAGACGAGTTGAGGGCCGGGTCGGGTCGCTCCGTTCGATCACGGACGACCGGTGGCGCGGCGCCAGCCGACATAGCCGAAGGCGAAGAGGCTTGCCCCGCCCATCATGAGGAGACTCCAGCCCCAGTCACTCGGCAGCTGCCCATCGACCGGATGACCGGCGAGGCCCGCGGCCAGCACGATGCCGAAACCGAAGACGATGGCGGAGAGCAGTAGCCCGAGGTTGATCCCGATACTCATGGATGAACCCCTTTCACGAATGACGTCCGGGCGCCGCGGAGCGGGCGCGCAAGGGCCGACGCCGGGTCCCCGGAGGAACGCGGCGCCGGCAGGGTCGGCTCAGAGGATCACCTCGGCTCAGAGGATCACTTGGGCGCGGCGGTCGAACCGGTCGTCGCTGCGGGTGCCGCGGCCTTCTGCGGTGTTCCGAGCACGTTCACCATATCGAAGCGCACCCCGTCCTCCACCTTCTTGAGGAGGGCGTTGCCCTCGTAGTACTTGCCCTGTCCGATGAGGCTCGCCGCCTGATCGACATCGGTGGTCGTCTGGTTCAGCGGGACGACGGCCAGGACGAAGTTCATGTCCACCCCGGCGAGCTTGAGCTGGTCGATGGCCGACTTGCGGTCGCCCTTCTCCAGGCTCTTGTTCGCGGTCGCCACGGCAGCCGCCTTGGTGGGCGTCGCGACGAAGTCTTCGCCGAGCGTCAGCTGGCCGTCGACGGGCAGCCAGGCCGTGGGCTGCGTGGATGCCTTCGCATCCGCGGTTTTCGTGTCGGCCGTCTTCGCATTCGCGGTTTTTGCGTCGGCCGCCTTCGCGTCGGCCGCCTTCGCCATCGCGGCGTGCTTGTCGGGGCTCCGAAGGTCCGCTTCTGCCTTGGTGTAGACGGCCTCGTCCGTCTTGGCCTTGGCGAGCGCCGCCTGCGCCTTGCCGATCAGGGATTTGGCGAGGGTGGGATCGGCGTCGAAGATGGCGATGCGGGCCAGGTGCAGATCGCGGAACGCCTGGGCGCCGTCCTTCGACAGCTTGCCCACATCCTTGTCCGCCGCCTGTTGCGCGGCCGTCACCGGCGGAGCCGTCGTGGGCTTCACTGCATCGTTGGCCAATGCCACACCGCTGAGGAGCGAGGTTGCGGCAAGGAAAGCGGCAACTGTTCTTGTCTTCTTCATCACACTACCTCCGAAGAAGAGCCGCGCCCGGATCACTGATCTTGTTGATCTACCTGCGCTGGCGATCTCTTCTGAAGCGAATGTGGTCCCGAGCCATCGCGATGTCATCTTAAAGATTGGTATGGTTCGGTTCATCAAATATTCGTTGATATAGCCTCGTCGAAGGGGCGGAGCAAGTCTTCTCCGAGTCGGACCGTGGCGGCACAAAAAAGCACGCGGTGATCGCTCACCGCGTGCCGGTCCTGCCTCCGAGGGTCGAGCGGTTCAGGCGGCCGAGAGGCGTGTCTTGCGGGTCAAGGCTTCCTCGACGGTGCCGTCGCCGTCGAGGTAGCCGTGACGCTTCGGGTTCGGCATGATCAGCGAGCCGATGAAGGCGATGCCGAGCATGATCGTCACGTACCAGAAGAACGTGCTCTCGGAGCCGACCTGCTTCAGGTACAGCGCCACCGCCTCGGCGGTGCCGCCGAACAGCGAGTTGGCGATCGCGTAGGACAGGCCGACGCCGAGGGCGCGCACCTGCGTCGGGAACAGCTCGGCTTTCACGATGCCGCTGATGCCGGTGTAGAAGCTGATCACGATCAGGCCGACCATGATCAGCGCGAAGGACAGGATCGGGTTCTGCGTGGATCCGATGGCGGTCATCAGCGGCACCACCATCAGGGTGCCGAGGCCGCTATAGAGCAGCATGTTGGCCTTGCGCCCGATCCGGTCCGACAGCCAGCCGAAGAAGGGCTGGATGATCATGTAGACGAACAGGGCCGCGGTGGAGATCTGCGAGGCCGTGACCTTGTCGATATGCGCCGTGTTGAAGAGGTATTTCGGCATGTAGGTGGTGAAGGTGTAGAAACTCAGCGAGCCGCCGGCGGTGTAGGCCAGCACCACGCAGAAGGCGCGCCAATGCTTGAACAGGGCCGCGAAGGTGCCGGAATCCTTCTTGGCCATGTCTTCCTTGGTCGCCGTCTCATCGAGGGACGAGCGCAGGTAGAGCGCCACCACCGCCGCGACCGCGCCGATGACGAACGGGATGCGCCAGCCCCAGGCGGTCAGTTCCTGGGCGGTGAGGAAGCTCTGCAGGATGATCAGCACCAGCGAGGCGAGGAGCTGGCCGCCGATCAGGGTGACGTACTGGAACGAGGCGAAGAAGCCGCGACGGCCCTTCACGGCGATCTCGCTCATGTAGGTGGCGCTGGTGCCGTACTCGCCGCCCACCGACAGGCCCTGGATCATCCGGGCCAGCAACAGCAGGGCCGGCGCGAGCTGCCCGACCGTGGCGTAGGTCGGCAGCACCGCGATCATCAGCGACCCGGCGCACATCATCAGCACCGAGATCAGCATCGAGGTCTTGCGGCCCAGGCGGTCGGCGATGCGGCCGAACAGCCAGCCACCGATCGGGCGCATGAAGAAGCCCACCGCGAACACCGCGGCCGATTGCAGGAGCTGACTGGTGCTGTCGCCGGCGGGAAAGAAGACCGGCGCGAAATAGAGCGCGAAGAACGCGTAGCAGTAGAAATCGAACCATTCGACGAGATTACCCGACGAGGAGGCGACGATCGCCTTGATCCGGCGTCGGCTGTCGGCGGCGTCTTCCGCCTTGGTTGGGATGGCCCCGGCCCCACCTGTCATACGTCTCGTCCCTGTGCTCTGGGCAATGCCGTTCCGCGGCTTGCTTTACGGCGACGTTACCGCCTCGAACGAGATTTCCAAAGGGCGATCAGCGGGTTGTCGGAAACAGCCAAGATGTTTCTGAAACCACGCTGTGGAAGACGCGAGTCTGAGCTTAGCTGCAACGTTACAATACGATTGGCGCAACCAGCGGGAAGATCAGCGCAAGAAAAACGGGAACGGTTTCTCGAAGATCCTCGTTGCGGACGACATCGACGTCCTGCGGCGTCAGGCAGCAATGAAAGTGGAATCGAACCCATGAACAAGCTCTTTCGGAGCACGGTGACGGCGGCGGCCCTGGTGATCGGCGCAACGAGCGCGTTCGCGCAGGGCGGGCCGGGTGGCGGTGCTGGCGGCGGCGCTGGTGGCGGGGCAGGGGGTGCCGGGGGCGGAGGCGCCGGCATGGGTGCGGGCGGCGGCGCCGGGGCTGGCGGCGGTGGCGGCGCCGGCGGCGGCGGAATGCGCGGCGGCGGCGCTGGCGGCGGTGCGGGCGGTGGCGCCGGCATGCGTGGTGGTGAAGCGGGCGGCGCCGGCGGGGCAGGAATGCGCGGCGGTGCCGGGGGCGCGGAGACCGGGGCCGGTCCGGCTGGGGGAGCCCAGCGCGGCGAGGCCGGCGGCCGTGGGGCCGAGGGCGGCGCGTCGCGACAGGACGGGCGTCCGGGTCAGGCCGCCGGGGAGCGCGGTGGTCGCGAGGACGGCGGAGCCGCGGCCCGCGACGGCCGGGGTGACCGAGACGGCAAGGCCGATCGGGACGGCAAGACCGATCGGGACGGCAAGGCCGATCGCGGCGGTAAGGCCGATCGCGACGAGCGCGGCGGACGGGCCGAGCGCGATGGGCGCGGAGGTCGTGACGGCGGCGTCGAGCGCGAGGGCCGGGGTGGCCGCGGCGATCGTGGCGCCGTCCGGGGTGCCTATGGCCGCCTCGGCGCGCCGCAGCGCACCGAGTTCCGCCAGAGCGTCTTCCGCCGCGGCATTCCGCGCCTGGCCGCCGGCGCCTTCGCGCTCACCGTCGGCACGGCGATCGCCCGCAGCTACACCCTCTACGACCTGCCGCCGGACATCGTCCGGATCGCGCCGGAATACGAGGATTACCGCTACGTGCTGGTGGACGACGACATCGTCATCGTCGATCCCGACACCTACGAGATCGTCGACGTGATCCGCGGCTGATCCGAGCGGTCGGAATCACGGTTGGGGGCGGGGCTTCAGGCTCCGCCCCTTCGCGTTTGCGCTCAGCGCTTCCGGTCGAGGAGGCCGGAGACCACCCGTGCGGTGTAGTCGACCATCGGCACGATGCGGGCATAGTTCAGGCGCGTCGGCCCGATGACGCCGACCACGCCGACGATCTTCTGGGAGCCGTCGCGGAACGGGGCCGCGATCATCGAGGAGCCCGAGAGCGAGAAGAGCTTGTTCTCGGAGCCGATGAAGATCCGCACGCCCTCGCCGCCCTCGGCCCGGGACAGGAGCTCGATCACGTCCTTCTGGGTCTCGAGATCGTTGAACAGCAGGCGGATGCGGTCGAGATCCTCGGCCGCCCGCAGGTCGTCGAGCAGATTGGCCTGACCGCGCACGATGAGCTGTCGGGCATCGGAGGGGCCGACGCTGACGGCGAGGCCGGCATCCACGAGGCGCTCGGTGATGGCGTCGAGTTCGCGCTTCATCGCCTGCCGGCCCGACTCGATCTCGGCGCGAAGCGTCCCGAGGGTCCGGCCCTGGAGCCGGGCATTCAGGTAGTTCGAGGCTTCCTGCAGGGCGCTCGCCGGCAGGCCCGGCGGCAGGTCGAGGAGGCGATTCTCGACGGAGCCGTCGTCGGAGACGAGCACGACCAGCGCCCGGGTCGGGTCGAGGCGGACGAATTCGATGTGCTTCAGGTGGACGTTGGTCTTGGTGGTCAGGACCACGCCGGCGCCGCGGGAGATTCCCGAGAGCAGCATCGAGGCCTCGGCCAGGGCGGAATCGAAGGTGTGGCCCGAGGCGGCCGCGCGCATCTGCGCCTCGATCCGCTCCTGCTCCTCGCGCCCGACATCGCCGAGCTCCAGCATCGCATCGACGAAGAAGCGCAGGCCCTGCTCCGTGGGTAGACGACCGGCCGAGGCGTGGGGCGCAAAGATCAGCCCGGAATGCTCGAGATCCGCCATGACGTTCCGGATCGAGGCCGGCGACAGGGCCATGGGCAGGATGCGCGCGAGGTTGCGCGAGCCGACCGGCTCGCCGGTCGTGAGATAGCTCTCGACGATCTGCCGAAAGATCTCACGCGAGCGTTCGTTCAACGCGCTGAGCACCTGCATCTGCTGCGATGTCGAAAAGGGGCGAGCGGGCTCTGTCACGGTCCATTCCTGAGGCGGAGAGTGTGACGGTCTCCCGAGTTTTACACAATGCTCCCCACCGTCGCTCCCGGCGGGCAACGCAAGGGAATACGAGAAACAGCTTGGCCGCGGAAGGCGTTCCGCTCGCGCGACCCGCGGCGGATTTCGCCCGCTCCGGGGCACCGGCGAGGCCGACAATCCGCCCGGCCGCGCTTGCCGGGCGAGGGCCGGAACCGTAAAGCCCCACTCCCATTACCACCGAAAGGAAAGCGGCATGCGGCCCTCGAAGCGCGCGAACGACGAACTGCGCATGGTCACCCTGGAGCGCGCCGTCTCCCGCCATGCCGAGGGCTCCTGCCTCGTCAGCTTCGGCGACACCAAGGTGCTGTGCACGGCCACCCTGGAAGAGCGCGGTCCCGGCTGGCTGCGCGGCTCCGGCAAGGGCTGGGTCACCGCGGAATACGCCATGCTGCCGCGCGCCACGCACGAGCGCACCCGCCGCGAGGTGAATTCCGGCAAGCCGTCGGGCCGGACCCAGGAGATCCAGCGCCTGATCGGGCGCTCCCTGCGCGCCGTGACCAACCTGCCGGCCATGGGCGAGCGCCAGATCACCGTCGATTGCGACGTGATCCAGGCCGACGGCGGCACCCGCACCGCGGCGATCACCGGAGCCTGGGTCGCGCTGCACGACTGCTTCACCTGGATGCGCGGCCGCTCGATTATCTCGGTCGACCCCTTGCGCGAGCACGTGGCGGCGGTCTCCTGCGGCATCTACAAGGGTAAGCCCGTCCTCGACCTCGACTATGCCGAGGATTCCGGGGCCGAGACCGACGCGAACTTCGTCATCACGGGCACCGGGGGGCTCGTCGAGGTCCAGGGGACCGCGGAGGGCAAGCCGTTCTCGGAGGAGGAGCTGTTCGCGCTGATGCGCCTCGCCAAGGGCGGCATCCAATCCCTCGTCGCCCTCCAGAAGCAGGCCGTGGCACAGGGCGCCTCCGCATGAGCGCGCACCGCATCCTCACCGGTCGCGTCGTCATCGCGACCCACAATGCGGGCAAGCTCGTGGAGATGCGCGAGCTCCTGGCGCCCTTCGGCGTCGATGCCGTCTCGGCCGGGGAGCTCGGCCTGCCCGAGCCCGACGAGACCGGGACGATGTTTGCCGAGAACGCGGCCATCAAGGCGCTGGCCGCCGCAACCGCGTCCGGCCTGCCCGCCTTCGCCGACGATTCCGGGCTCTGCGTCAATGCGCTGGACGGGGCGCCGGGGCTGTTCTCGGCCCGCTGGGCCGGGCCGTCCAAGGATTTCACCGGCGCCATGGCGCGCATCGCCGCCGAACTCGACAAGCGCGGGGCGACCACCCGGCGGGCGCACTTCGTCTCCGCCCTGGTAATCGCCTGGCCGGACGGCCACACCGAAACCTTCGAGGGCCGGGTCTTCGGCGAACTCGTCCCGCCGCGGGGCGCGAGCGGGTTCGGCTACGATCCGATGTTCCAGCCCGACGGCTACGACCGCACCTTCGGCGAGATCTCATCGGAGGAGAAGCACGGGGTCGACTGGCAGACGGGCAACGCCCTGTCGCATCGCGCGCGGGCCTTCGTGCTCCTGGCCCAGACCTGCCTGCGGCGTCCCTGAGACCGGCCGCGGGATTGCCAAATGGCGGTCCCGCGCGCACATCCGCGTCATGACCGAACCGACAGGCCCGGACCACCCGACCCGCGACGCGGGGTTCGGGGTCTACGTGCACTGGCCCTTCTGTGCCTCGAAGTGCCCCTATTGCGACTTCAACAGCCACGTGCGCCACGCGCCCGTGGACGAGGGCCGCTTCCTGCAGGCCTTCCGCACCGAGATCGCCCACGTGGCCGCGCGTACGCCCGGCCGCATCGTGTCGAGCGTCTTCCTCGGCGGCGGTACGCCCTCCCTGATGCAGCCCGCCACCGTGGCGGGCCTGCTGGACGCGATCGGGCAGGCCTGGAGCATGGCGCCCGGCGTCGAGATCACCCTGGAGGCCAACCCGACGAGCGTGGAGGCCGAGCGCTTCCGCGGCTACCGGGCCGCGGGCGTCAACCGCGTCTCCCTCGGCGTCCAGGCCATGGACGACGCCGCCCTGAAGCAGCTCGGGCGCCTGCACAGCGCGGCCGAGGCCATGGCGGCCGTGCGGGTCGCGGCAGCGCATTTCGAGCGCTACTCCTTCGACCTCATCTACGCGCGCCCGGACCAGAGCCCCGCCGCCTGGCGGGCCGAGCTGGAGGGCGCCATCGCCCGCGCGGCCGAGCACCTGTCGCTCTATCAGCTCACCATCGAGCCGGGCACGCCGTTCTACGGCCTGGCCGCCGCCGGCAAGCTGGTCCCCCCCGACGACGATTCCGCGCGCGCCCTCTACGACGTGACACAGGAGGTCTGCGACCGGGCCGGCCTCCCGGCCTACGAGATCTCCAACCACGCCCGCCCGGGCGCGGAATCCCGGCATAACCTGCTCTACTGGCGCTACGGCGAATATGCCGGCATCGGCCCGGGCGCCCACGGTCGCCTCGTCGGCGAATCCGGTCGGATCGGTACCGTCACCGAGCGAACGCCCGAATCCTGGCTCGCCCGGGTCGAGGCACAGGGCCACGGCATCGTCGAGACCGAGGCGCTGGCCGCCGCCGACCAGGGCGACGAGTTCCTGATGATGGGCCTGCGCCTGCGCGAGGGCATCGACCCCCAACGCTACGCCGCCCTGAAGGGCCGCAGCCTCGAGGCGGTCCGGATCGACGACCTCGTCGCCGCCGGGCTGATCGCCCGCCGTTCGGACGGCCGCATCGCCGCGACGCCCGCCGGCGCGCCGGTGCTCAACGCGGTCGTGGCGGCGCTCGCCGCCTGATCGGGTTTCGGACGATCAGGTCCCGGAGGGACCGAGGGTCCGCGGCGCCGAGCTGACGATGGTGGGCGCGCCCGAGCGGATCTCGTAGACCGCCAGGGCCCGGTCGCTCGGCCCGTCCGGCCGGAACCGGAAGGTCCCGTCGACCCCGGAGAAGCCGGACTGGTTGGTGAGCGTCGTGTCGGCGAAGCGCTGCGAGCCGAACTGGCGCGACAGGGCCGCCATCAGCGAGACCGCGTCGTAGGCGAGGGTCGCGACCCGCGGCGGCACCGCGCCGAAGCGCGCCTGGTAGCGCTGCGAGAAGCCGTTGAAGCCGGCGGCGTCCGGCGCCGCGAACCAGCCGCCCTGGAGGGCGGGCAGGGCGAAGATGCGGGGATCGTTCCAGACGGCGGTGCCGATCGGCCGGACCCGGCCGGGGGCGAACCCCGCCTTGGTCAGGGCCGGCGCGACGGTGGCGAGGCCATCCGGCGTGTCCGGCAGGAACAGCGCGTCGGCCTGGGCGGCCGGACCGGTGATCAGGCCGCCGAGGCGCCCGATGGCGGGGGCCGGATTGCCGACGGGATAGCGCTCGATCGCCACGAGGCGCGCGCCCTTGCGGGCCACCGCCTCACGGAACTGGGCCTCGACGGCATTGCCGTAGCTCGAATCCGGGATCATCGCCGCGAAGGACTTGCGGCCGGACGCGACGGATTCGTCGACGACCCGATCGACCTCGGCCTGGGGCAGGAAGCTCAGGAGGTAGGTGCCGCGGGCCGCGACGCCGGCATCGGTCGAGAACGCGATGAGGGGCTTGCCCGCCGCGCGCACCACCCCGGCCGCGGCCTGGACGTTGGCGGCGAAGAGCGGGCCGAGGACGAGTTCGGCCCCGTCCGCCACGGCGGCCTGGGCCGCCTCGCGCGCGCCGTCCGGCGCGCCGCGGTCGTCCTTGACCAGGATCTGCAGGTCGGGCTTCTGAAAGTCCTCGATGGCGAGTTCGGCCGCGTTGCGCATCGCCGCGCCCACCGCCGACCCGGGTCCGGAGAGCGGCACCACCAGGGCGACCTTCACCGACCCGGTGCCGATCCGACCGCCCGCCGCGGGAACCGGCGCGTCGGTTGCCGGCCCTTCGGCCTGGGGCGCGGGGGCCCGGTTCGAGACGCGTCCGCCGCCATCGGGTCCCCCGACGCAGGCTGCGAGCAGGAGCAGGGTCGCCATTCCGACCAGCCCGGATTTCAGCCCGTTCGCGCGCGTCATCGGTGGCCCCCCTGTCGCCGGCTGACGACCCACGCTTGCAGTCTAAGGGCGAAAAGTAAATGTGAGCCGACGCCCCCAAGCATTCCGCCCGAGGCCCCGATCGTGGCAAGGTCCCGGCCATGACCCAGAAGATCGACACGCGGACCCGGCGGCGGCGCGACCCGGCCTCGACGGGGCCCGGCGCCCGCCCGCCCGCCACCTTCACGGCCTTCGGGCTCGCCGCCGAAGCCGAGGCGATCGACCCCGGCCTCCACGTGGTGGCGACTCCGATCGGAAACCTCAAGGACGTCTCGTTCCGCGCCCTGGCGACGCTCGCCGCCGCCGATGCGGTGCTGGCGGAGGACACCCGCGTCACCCGCACGCTGCTGATGCATTACGGGATCACCACGCCCTTGGTGGCCTATCACGAGCACTCCAACGCGGCGGTGCGCGAGCGGATGATCGCCCGGATGCAGGCCGGCGAGGCCCTGGCCCTGGTCTCGGACGCGGGCACGCCCCTCGTCTCGGATCCGGGCTTCAAGCTGGTGCAGGCCGCGATCGAGGCCGGCCTCAGCGTCACGCCGATTCCGGGGCCGTCGGCGGTGATGACCGCCATCGTGGCCGCGGGCCTGCCCACCGACCGGTTCTTCTTCGAGGGCTTCCTGCCGGCCAAGTCCGGCGCCCGCCGCAACCGCCTGGAGGCGCTCGGGCGGATCCCCGGTACCGTGGTGCTGTTTGAGTCCCCCCATCGTCTGCCCGAGATGCTGGTCGACGCCGTGGAGGTTCTCGGGCCGACGCGCCCGGCCGCCGTCGCCCGCGAGCTGACCAAGCTCTACGAGACCATCCGGCGCGGCAGCCTCGGGGATCTCGCCGCGCTCTACGCGGAGGAGGGCGCGCCCAAGGGCGAGGTGGTGGTGATCATCGGCACGCAGGAGGAGGCCCCCGATGCGGCTGAGACCGATGCGGGTCTCGACGCGGCCCTGACGGCGGCGCTCGCCCGGCACTCGATCAAGGACGCCGCGACCCTGGTGGCGGAGGAGACCGGCCAGCCCCGGCGGGTCGTCTATGCCCGCGCGTTGGCCCTGGCGCGGCGCGACGATGAAGCCTGAGGTCCGTGCGGTCGCGCGCCGGCGCGCCACCGAGCTCCGGGGCCGCAGCGCCGAGAGCCTCGCGCTCCTCGCCTTGCTGCTCAAGGGCTACCGTCCCCTCGGAGCGCGCTTCCGCGCGGCGGGGGGCGAGATCGACCTGATCGTCCGGCGCGGGGCGACGATCGCGTTCGTGGAGGTGAAGGCGCGGAGCACGCTGGCGGCCGCTCAGGGCGCCATCGACGGGCACAAGGTCGCGCGCTTCTCGCGGGCGGCCCGGGCCTGGATCAGCCGGCACCCGAACACGGACGCGGCGACCTTCCGGGCGGACGCGGTGTTCGTCGCACCCTGGACTTGGCCCCGGCACGTGGCCGACGCCTTTCCGATCCGGTGAGATCAGGCGCGCGCGGCGGCCACCGCGGCGATCAGCGTGCGTTTGAGATCGGCCTGGCTGAACGGCTTCTGCACGACCGGACGCTCGCGGAAGGGCTCGCGAATCCCGGCCCCGCCATAGCCCGTCGAGAACACGATGGGCAGGTTGCGCTTCACGATGGCCTCGGCCACCGGATAGATCGGTTCGCCCGCGACGTTGACGTCGAGGATGGCGACCTCGAAACTCTCGTTCTGCGCCATCTCGAGGGCGGTCGACAGACGCGCGGCGGGTCCGACGACGGTGCAACCGAAATCGAGCAGCATGTCTTCGAGCAGCATCGAGATCGCAGCCTCGTCCTCGACGACAAGCACGCGAGCCCCGTTGAGAAGGTCTTCGTCCACTTGAGCACTCACGCCGGGGCTTCTTCCCTTCGATCGACTTGGAATTCCAAAACGCCTTCCGCGGAAGGTGTTGAGGGGTTCGCTCCCACCGTGTGCAACCGGCCTCGCGTGATGCGAATGATGCAGGGCCTGAGCGAGACCGCAAGGCCCGCTGAACGGCCCGGCATAGAGCGAGCCGTCGCCCGTTCCGCGGGGCGTGTCAAGCACCTGGCCGTCGTCAAAGGCCGTCGGCAGGCCAGCAATGTTACGGTCTGAAACATTTCTGTGCCACCGAGCTCCACCGGTAGGCAGACGCCCCTGGAACGCCAACAACCTATGTTAACGAAACGGGACGGGCCGCGAGACTGGACACGACGGTCGGCCATCACTGGGCTCGCCCTCTTCAGCGTGCGGGCCGGTGGCGCGGCCGCAGCCGCGACCTCGCTCGTGGTGGCCTCCAAGAGCGACACCGAGGGCGCCCTGACGGGCGCCATGATCGCCCTGGTCCTGGAAAGGCTGAACCTTCCCGTCCTGCGCCGGCTCGGGCTCGGGCCGACCCTGATCGTTCGCAACAGCCTCCTGTCCGGCGAGATCTCGATCTATCCCGAATACACCGGCAACGGCGCCTTCTTCTCCGGCACGGAGAACGATCCGATTTGGAAGTCGCCGCAGGGCGCCTACGACACCATTCGGCGGCTCGACGCCGCCCGCGGCCTGACCTGGCTGACGCGGGCGCCGGCCAACAACACGTGGCTGATCGCCGTCAACGGGGCGCTCGCCCGGCGCGAGCACCTGACCACGATGACTGACTTCGCCGGAGCCGTGCGCCGCGGCCTCATCCGGCTCGCCGCCTCCACCGAGTTCGTGGAGAGTGCCGCGGCCCTGCCGGCCTTCGAGGCGGCCTACGGCTTCTCCCTGCCCCTCGTTCGCATCATCAGCCTGCCCGGCGGCGACACCTCCGTCACGGCGCGGGCGGCCGCGCAGGGGATCAGCGGCGTGAATGCCGGCATGGTCTACGGCACCGACGGCGCGCTCTCGGCCCTCGACCTCAGCGTGATGAGCGATCCCCTGGCTGCGCAGATCGTCTACGAGGTGGCCCCCGTGATCCGCGAGGCCGATCTCGCCCGCCACCCCGAGATCGCACCCGCCCTGGCGCGGGTGTTCACCCACCTCGACGCCGAGACCCTGAGGCGGCTGAACGCGCGCATCACCGTGGACGGCGCGGTCGCCGAAGCCGTGGCGGCCCGATACCTGTCCGAGAACGGGCTGCTGCCATGATTGTGGGGACGACGGACATCACGCCGCAAGGGCTCTCGATCGGGCGTGTCCTGCCGGCACTCGTGGCCACCGCATGGCTCGGTGCGCTGGCCCTCGCGCTGACCCGGCTGCCGGTGCTCACCATCGCCCGGAACCGGCTGGCGCTCGGGGATTCCCTGACCGGGTCAGCGGCACTCGGCGGAACCGCCGTCCTCGTGCTCGGGATGAGCGCTCTCGCGATCGGCCTCCTGGTCTCGCGCAGGAGCACGGCTTCGGTGATCGCCCTATTCCTGCTGCTCCCGGCGATCCTGGCCTTCCTCCACGGCCTCGGTACGGGCGCCGCCCGGTCGCTCGCCGAACTCTCACCGGCCGCGCGGGCCGGTCTCGGTTCGGGATCCTGGCTCACCCTGACCCTCCTCACCGGCGCCCTGGGCCTTGCCGTTCGGCACTCTCGGCGACCAGGGCTCGGCCTCGCCACGGGGCTCGGCCTGATCCTCGCACTCGTCGGCCTCGGGTGGTCCGGCGCCCTCGATGCCCTGTCGCTCGCGGTCGAGTACGCGGCGCGGCGCGCGACGGTGAACGCAGCGATCGGAGAGCACATCGCCCTCGCGGGTACGGCCCTGGTCCTCGCCGGGCTCCTCGCGGTCGGGCTCGCGCTGTTCCGGCGGGGGCAGGGACTGGTGGCCCTGATCCTCGGCGGGCTCCAGGTCGTGCCCGCCGTCGCGCTGCTCGGTGCGATGGTCGCCGTGATGTCGGGCCTCCTCCGCGCCGTCCCGACCCTGCGGGAACTCGGTCTCTCGGCGCTGGGCCCCGTACCGGCCATCATCGCCATCGCCGCCTACCTGGCCCTGCCGCTCTGGCGCGGGCTGAGCTTGGCCCTGCGGGCGCCCGACGACGACACCCTCCAGGCCGCCGAGGCCCTTGGCCTCTCGCCCGGACAGGTCCTGGTGCGGGTCCGCCTGCCGATCGGAGCGCCGATCCTCGTCGGGGCCGTGCGGGTCGCGGCCGTCCAGGGCCTCGGCCTCGCCACCCTCGGCGCGTTGGTGGGGGCCGGCGGCCTCGGCCGCATCGTCTTCGACGGGATGGCTCAGTTCGCGCCCGACCTGATCCTCCTCGGGGCGATTCCCGTCGTGGTACTCTCGCTGCTGACCGAGCGCGGACTGAGCCGGTTGGAGGCTGCCGCGCGGCGGCGGTGGCACGCATGAGACGATCTCGGATGTCCGCGCCCCTCGGCTTCGCGCTCACAGGCCTCGCCCTCGCCGGAGCGAGCCATCCCACGGTCGCCCGCTGGATCACCGAGGCCCTGGGAGAGCCCGCACGGCGTCCCGTGTCGGTGGAGCGTCTCCTCGACCTGACGCGGGCCCACCTCGCCCTGGCCGGGATCGGACTCGCCCTCGTGGCCGTCCTCGGAATCGGCCTCGGCATCCTGGTCACGCGCCGCTTCGCCGAACCCTGGCGGCCGGCGATCGACGGACTTGCGGCCGCCGCCCAGGCGGTACCGCCCGTGGTCGTGGTCGCGCTCGCCCTGCCGGTCCTCGGTTTCGGCGGTCCCCCGACGCTGCTCGCCCTCGTCGCCTACGGGATCATGCCGGTCCTGAGGGGGACGGCGGGCGCCATCACGGGGGTGCCGCCGGAGGTCCGCGAGGCCGGACGGGCGATCGGCCTGACCAGGCTCCAGATCCTGGCCCGGATCGAACTGCCCCTGGCCGCCCCCGCTATCGTCGAGACCCTGCGCACCGCCCTGGTGCTCGCCATCGCCACCGCCGCGGTCGGCGCCCTGGCGGGCGCCTCGACCCTCGGCACGCCCATCGTGGCCGGCCTGCAGAACCAGAATACCGTGGCGATGCTCCAGGGCACCGCCGCCACCGCCGCCCTGGCCTTCCTGGCCGACGCCGCGCTGCTGGCGGCCGTCGCCGGGTGGCGCGTTATTCGTCCTTGAACACCACCTGAGCGCCGCGGCTGACACGATTGGCGAGATCGCGCGCATCCCAGTTCGTCAGGCGGATGCAGCCGTGGGATTCGGTCTTGCCGACCTTCTCCGGCTCCGGCGTCCCATGGATGCCGTAGGAAGGGATCGAGAGATCGATCCAGACCACGCCGACCGGGTTGTTGGGGCCGGGAGGAATGGTGAACTTGGTCTTCGCCTTCACGCCGGCGAATTGATACTTCGGATTGTAGGTGTAGGTCGGCGCGTAGGCGACGCCCTCGACCTTCGCCTCGCCGGACGGCGCCGGCTTCTCCTCGCTGCCGATCGAGGCGGGATAGAACGCGACGAGCTTGCCGTCCGTGTCGAAGGCCCGCACGTGGCGGCTCTCCTTGTCGACCTCGATGCGGGTCACGGTCTTCGTGTCGCGCTCCGTCGGATCGCTGGACTCGCCGCCGGAATCCTTCGCCTCCGTGGGCTTGCCTTCGTCGCGCCGGGCCTCCTTTCCGGCCGCTTTGCTGCCCGCGTCCTTGCCGCTCTCCGGCTTGCCGGCTTCCCGCTTGGTGGAGTCCTGCTTGGTGTCGTTCTGGGCCTGCTTCTTCGCGGCCTTCTCCTCCGCCGTCGGCTTGCCGGTCTCCAGCGGCTTCACCGCCGCGACCAGGATCGTCGTACCGGCCTTGCCGAAATCCGCATCGGGATTGAGCGCGCTCAGGAGATCCGGGGCCATGTGGAAGCGCTCGGCCAGCATCTCGCGCGGGCTGGTATAGCCGAGGGCGTCGAGGTCGGCCTGGTCCTCCATCTTCGCCGGCATCTTCTCCACGAAGGGGCCGGCCGCGTCGGCCTCCGTCACGGTGTACTCGGTCAGCACCGGATCGTGGCTCGTCGCCTGGAGCTTGTCGGCGAGGTCCGGCTCGATCGCCGTCTCGGCCTTCAGGCCGTTGGCGGTGGCGAAGGCCGCCAGGGCGCCGCGCAGGTTGTCGCCGTCCCGACCGTCGATGGCGCCGGGCGAGAAATGAGCCCGGTCCAGGAGGACCTGCGCCTTCACGAGCGCCGCCTCCGGCCGCTTGGTGCCGCTGCGCTTGGCGGCGTCGCCCTTCGACTCGGCCTCGTCCGACGTCTTCGCGGCCCCCTTCTTCGCGGCTCCGCCCTTGGCGTCGGTCTTCTCACCGCCCCTGGCGTCCGTCTTGGCGGCATCCCCCGTCGGCGCCAAGGCTGCCGATTCGACGGCCTCGCGCGTCAGGGCGGGGGATTCCGCCTTGTCCTTCGTCTCGGCCTGGGCGCCGCCCGACAGGGCGACCAGGGCGAGGGCAGCCAGACCGCCGCCAATCCGTGTCGAAGGATACCTGATCACCGAAGATCTCCCGGGCTATCTGCCTGATGTCGCACAAGTAAGCGCGCTGGACCGGATGGCGTTCCGCCCCTCACTGACACAGGCGGTGCCCGGCATTCCGCTGCCGCTCGTCGAGGTGGAGGTGGTTGGCGTGCGCCGCATCCGAGCCCGGGCCGAGGACCGTCCGGAAGAAGGCACAGGCCCGGCCACGCACCGCGGTGAGGAAGGTGGCTTCTGGCGTTCCCTCCGGCGCGGCCAGCACCGAAACCGCCGGGCGGCTGGCGAAGGTGAAGCCCATCACGTCGACGCCGTTGGCGAAACTGTGCTCGCTGAGCTTGGCATCGGGATCGTGGTTCTGGCCCCGGCATTCGTAGGAGGTCCCGATCGTCAGCCCCTTCAGCGGCTGGCCGAGGTCGCGCTCGGCGGCCACCTGCGCCTCCGTCGCCCAGCGGGCGAGGGATTCGGCGGCCTCGCAGACGAGGGTCACCGGCGGCACCAGGGCGAGGTCGTCGGCCAGCGCCGTGACCTTGAGGGGCTTGGCCGCCCCGCATTGGCCGTTCGCCAGGGCCGGCAGCGGCTCGAAGCGGGCGCCGAGGCGCTCCAGGCGGCGCCGGCAGGCGCTGTCGTCCACGGGTGCCACGGTGATGGCCAGGGCAGGGGTCGAGAGTTCGGCGGGCCGTGGGGGCGGCGCCGGGATCTCCGCGCCGTCCGCCGGCTTCAGCGGCTCGGCTTCGCGCGTCCTGGCCGTCTCGCTGGGGGGAGACAGCTCGGCCGGTCGTTCGGGCGGGCGCGGCGCTTCGGCCTGGGCCGGCGTGGCGAGTTCCGCCGGGCGGGGCGGGGGCGCCGGCGGCGGCATCGGGATCGCCGTCGCATCCGAAGGCACGCCCTTCTCCTGCGCCCAGCAGGCACCCGTCGGGCCAAGCGCGCCGGCGAGCACCAGGGTCGCGGCCCCGACGAGACGAGAGGTGGGGCGGTGGCGCATCGCGTTTTCCATCTGGTCCGAATCCCATCTGATCCGAGCGTTCGGACGGCCTGTAACGGTCGGGAGGCTCTGCGGGTTCGCGAGGAGCAACCGCCGGGTCACCCGGAGACGAAACCCGCACCGTGTCGCCCGCCAGCGCAGGCGCGCCTTTGCGCTTCGCGCCAGCGTGCTTACGTTGCGGCGCGACGCGGGATGAACCGCACGAAGGAACGCGAATGACCACTGGCACGCCCGACGCTTCCCCGGCGATGGCTCCCGAGACCGCTGCCGCTCCCGTGGAGATCGGCCCCTTCGCCGACCCGGCCTGGTCGACGCCCCACGGCCTGCCGCCGTTCGAGCAGATCGCGCCCGCCCATTACCTCCCGGCCTTCGAAGCGGCGCTGGCGCATCATCGTGCCGAGATTGACGCGATCGCGGCGGACCCTGCGCCGCCGACCTTCGCCAACACGGTCGGCGCCCTCGAGCGGGCCGGACACGATCTCGACCGCGTCGCCTCGGTGTTCTTCAACCTCAGCGGAAGCCACACCAATCCCGAGCTTCAGGCCGTCGAGCGGGCCATCACCCCCCGACTCGCCCGCCACGGCAGCGCGATCTACCTCAATGCCGCCCTCTGGGCCCGCATCTCCGCGGTGGATCCCGAGGCTGAGCAGCTCGGGCCGGAGGAACGCCGCGTCCTCGACCGCTACCGGACCCGCTTCCGCCGCTCGGGCGCCGACCTTGCACCCGAGGCCAAGGATCGGATGGCGGAGATCGCGGCCCGGATGGCCGAGCTCGGCACCACGTTCAGCCAGAACCTGCTCGCCGACGAGAGCAGTTTCGCCCTGCCCCTGGAGACCGAGGACGACCTTGCCGGGCTGCCGCCCTTCCTCCGCGCGGCCGCGGCCGCGGCGGCCCGGGAGCGGGGCAGCGCACACGGCCACGTCATCACCCTGTCCCGCTCGCTGATCGAGCCGTTCCTCGTCTTCTCCACCCGCCGGGACCTGCGTGAGAAGGCCTACGAGGCCTGGACCCGTCGCGGCGAGAGCGGCGGCGCCACCGACAACCGCGGCATCATCGCGGAGATCGTCGCGCTGCGGGCGGAGCGCGCCCGCCTGCTGGGCTACGACAGCTTCGCCCATTTCAAGCTCTCGGACACGATGGCGGGCTCGCCCGACCGGGCGATGGATCTCCTGCGCAACGTCTGGACCCCGGCGCACCATCAGGCCGCCACCGAGCGGGACCGGCTGCAGGCGCTGGTCCAGGCAGAGGGCCACAACTTCGATCTCGCCAAACACGACTGGCGCCACTACGCCGAGAAGCTCCGCCGGGCCGAGCACGACCTCGACGAGAGCGAGATCAAGCCGTACCTGCCCCTCGACGGCGTCATCGCGGCGGCCTTCGATACGGCGGAGCGGCTCTTCGGCCTGCGCTTCGAGGAACTGGCCGACGTGCCGCGCTACCATCCGGACGTGCGCGCCTGGGCCGTGCGCAACGCGGATGGGTCCGAGGTCGGACTGTTCCTCGGCGATTACTTCGCCCGGGCCTCGAAGCGCAGCGGCGCCTGGATGAGCGCCTTCCGCACGCAGGAGCGGCTCAACGGCGACATCAAGCCGATCATCGTCAACGTGATGAACTTCGCCAAGGCACCGGCGGGCGAGGCGACCCTGCTCTCCTTCGACGATGCCCGGACGCTGTTCCACGAGTTCGGCCATGCCCTGCACGGTCTGCTCTCCGACGTGACCTATCCGCTGCTGGCCGGCACCGCGGTCCCGGGCGACTTCGTCGAGTTGCCGTCTCAGCTTTACGAGCACTGGCTCGAACAGCCGGAAGTGCTGCGCAAGCATGCGCGCCATTACCGCACCGGCGAGCCGATGCCCGAGGACCTGCTGAAGCGCCTGCTGGCCGCCCGGACCTTCAACCAGGGCTTCGCCACCATCGAGTACACCGCGTCGGCCATCGTCGACATGACGCTGCACCTGTCGAGCGGCGGTGAGGAGGGCCTCGACGTCGCGGCCTTCGAGGCGGACGCCCTCAAGCGCATCGCCATGCCGGTCGAGATCGCGATGCGGCACCGGACGCCGCATTTTGCGCATATCTTCTCGGGCGACGGCTATGCGGCCGGCTACTACAGCTATCTCTGGTCGGAAGTGCTCGATGCGGACGCGTTCGACGCCTTCCGCGAGGCCGGAGACATCTTCCACCCCGAGACGGCGGCCCGCCTGCGCCAGTTCGTCTACGGCGCCGGCAACCTGCGCGACCCGAGCGAGGCCTACACCGCCTTCCGCGGACGGCTGCCCAGCATCGATCCGCTTCTGCGCCAGCGGGGGCTGGCGGCCTGAGCACGGGACTGACTGAAAACAGGGTAACGCTTTCGTAAAGAAACAGCCTTAACCAATGCTTCCTGCCCCATCAGGAAGCATTGGTCATGACGGATAAGGTCCTCGCGGCGTCGGCGGATGCCTCGCCCGAAACCCTGCTCAAGCAGGCGATTCTCGGGGCCCGCGCCTCGGCCGGGAAGGCCGCCGCGCCGTCGGTCGCCGAAAGCGCGTCCTGGACCGCGAGGCTCCGTGCCGAGCCACGCATCCTGGCAATTGCCGCTGCAAGTTTGGGCCTCGGTGCACTCGTGGGCGCCGGCGCGATGAGCCTAGCGGCCCCGCGCGCGACGGACGGTCGCGAGACCCTGGCGCAGATCCGTCATCAGATCGAAATCGGCCGCACCGAATCCGACCGTCAGGTCGAGCGCCTGGCCAAGGGCCTCGCGCAACTCCAAGACACAGCCGAGGCCGCCCGTACGGAGGCCAAGGCGCGTCACACGACTCTCGCGGAGCGTCTCGGACGCACCGAGCAGACCCTCGCCACGAAGCTCGCTGCCACCGGCGACCGTCTCGAGCAGGCTGAGAAGGACCAGAGCGCCCGCCTCGCGGCACTGACCGCGCAGATCGAGAAGCGCGCCGCGGCCCCGGCTCCGTCCCCCGTCGTCGCGCCCCAGGCCGCCAAGCCGGCCGCCCTCGAGCCCACCGAGACGGGTGCGATTCCGGACAAGCCGAAGCCGTCACCGGCCGAAGGCTGGGCCGTGCGCGAGGTCTATGATGGCGTGGCGGTTCTGGAGGATCGCAAGCGACGGCTCGTCGAGGTCGGTCCCGGTGACACCGTTCCGGGTGTCGGACGCATCGAGAGTATCGAGCGGCGCGGCAAGACCTGGGTCGTCGTCACCAAGCAGGGAACCATCACGCCGCAGACGTGGTGATGCCCGAACGCCTCATAAGCCTCCAAGGCGTCCGGTTCAGGACGCCTGGGCTTCGATCTCGGTCTCGGGGTGCCGAACCGGGAAGCGCGGCTCGACCGTCAGCGGGTCCGCCATCATCGAACCCCGCGCGGCGCGATTGCGGCCGTGCGTCAGGGCGCGCGTCTGAGCCTCCGCCGACGGGTGCAGGATCGACGTCAGGAAGGCGAAGCCTTCGAAGTCGGAATCAAGGTTCTTGGCTTCGAACACTGGCATGGCGGTCACCGGACCCAAGGTCCTGAATGGCCCCCGGAGGGGGCCGCAGGACCCGTCATTGGCAGATAATGTGGACAACGGCAATAAGTTCCAAAAGGACGCGATTATTTACCGTTAATTCACCTCTGCCCCCCGTCGAAGGTTAACTCGGTGCGGAAGCGCACCTGATTACAGTGTTCGCGCATCCCGATAGATCGCCGCCGGCAGGCCCGCGATGTCGGTCTCGACGGCCAGAAGATGCCCGGCCATCGGGTCGGCGGCGGGGTCACGCCCGCGCAGGGCGGTCGTCACGAACAGGGTGGTCAGGTCCGGTCCGCCGAAGGCGCACTTGGTGACCAGTTCGGTGGGCACCGGCACGACGCGCTCGATCGCCCCCGCCGGGTCGAAGCGGGTGATGCGCGAACCGCCGTAGTGGCAGACCCAGAGATACCCGGCGGCATCCACTGTCAGACCGTCCGGCTTGCCCCAATCGGATTCGAAGACCGCGAAGGGCTGTGCCGGTCCGATGCGGTCTTCCGCGATGGAATGGACCCGGATGACCCCCTCGGCGGTGTCCGCGGTGTAGATCCGGCTGCCGTCGGCCGTGACCACCGGACCATTCGACACCGCGACGCGGCCGCCGAAGGCATCGAGGCGCCCGCCGTGCCAGCGGTGGAAGGTCCCGGTGGGCTCCGCCTCCGCATCGTCCATGGTGCTGAAGTAGAGGGCGCCGTCCGGCCCGACATGGCCGCTGTTGAGCCGGTTGCCCGCGTGATGATCGTCGGGCGTCACCAGCGGCGTCCGCCGGCCGCTCTCCAGATGGAGCAGCACGACCCCGGATTCGAAACCGGCGAGCACGGTGTCGGGATCTTCGGTGAGGAGAGCGAAGCCCAGCTTCTCGTCCTGCGGGTAATGCTGGGTCGTCCCGCTCGCGGGATGGTGGCGCCAGATCGTCGGGGTCTCGACATCCACCCAGGTGAGCGTGTCCGAGCGCGCATCCCAGGTCGCCTCCTCGCCGAGTTCGCAGCGGCAGGGAACGGCGACGCGGGGCGTATGCGGGTGGACGCGCAGGGTCATCGTGTCGGGCTCCGGGCTCGGCAGGGGGGACTTGTAGAGGTCGGGGGCGGTACGTCACGCCGGCGCCGTCGGTCAGGCGACGTCCTCGCGCAGGAGTTCGGTGTTCACCGCGAAGGCTGCCATGGCGCCCTCGGCGGCGGCCACGACGGCGAATTGCACCCGGCGGGAGGCGTCCCCGGCGACGAACAGGCCGGGAACGTTGGTGGTCTCGTACTCGCCGGTCGGCACCACGCCCTTTCGGGTGAGGTCGCAGCCGAGCTGCGTGATGAGCTCGGACGGCTCGCAGGGCATCGGCATCAGGAACACGGCGTGGCAGGGCAAGCTCGTCCCGTCCGCGAAGGTGAGGTGCTGCGGCTGGCGCCCATCCCCCTCCAGGCGCCGGATCGGTGTCTCGACGATGCGGACACCGTGGCGGGCCAGGCGCGCGCGATCGCGGTCGGAGAGCGTGGTCGGCTGAGCATCGGTACAGAGGGTGACGTCGTCGCTCCAGACGGTCACCTCGAGGGCCATGCCCTTGGCCGCGTCGCCGTGAGCGTAGACGACGAGGGGCCGGTCCCGATTCTCGTAGCCGTCGCAATAGGGGCAGGAATGGACGCCGTGGCCCCAGTAGTGGTCGAAGCCCTCCACCGAGGGCAGGGCCTGGTGCAGGCCCGTCGCCAGGACCAGCTTGCGCGTCGTCTCGTGGGTGCCGTCGGCGAGGATGACGGAGAAGCCGTCGTCCTGGCCCCGGGCCTCGGTGACCTTGATTGTCCGGCGCTCCACCGTCGGGTAGCGCGCCAAATCGGCCTCGGCCTGCGCGCGCAGCTCCAGGGGCGGCGTGCCGTCCCGGGTGAAGACGCCCCAGCTCCGCGGCGTGACCGCGTTGCGCGGGTGGCCGGCATCGCAGAGGAGAACGTCGCGGCGGCAGCGGCCGAGGATGAGTGCCGCGTTGAGGCCTGCCGGGCCGCCGCCGACGATGATGACGTCGCGCATGTCGTGCCGCTCCCCGGTCTGACCTGTCCGAAACTCAACGGCCGGACCCGGGGGGATGTTCGGTTCTTCGCCCCTTCGGACAGGAAAAAGGGCGCTCGCGCGCCCTGATTCCGTCCCGCAGGCGTGACGCGCCTCAGGCGGCGGTCGGCGCCTTCACGGGAATGCCCTTCTCGGACAGGAACTGGTGCAGCTCGCCCGACTGGAACATCTCGCGGGTGATGTCGCAGCCGCCGACGAACTCACCCTTCACGTAGATCTGCGGAATCGTCGGCCAGTTGGAGAAGGCCTTGATGCCGTCGCGGATCGCCATGTCGTCGAGGACGTTCACGCCCTTGAACGGCACTTCCAGGTAGTTGAGGATCTGCACGACCTGGCCCGAGAAGCCGCACATCGGGAATTGCGGCGTGCCCTTCATGAAGACGACCACGTCCTGGGACTTGATCTCGTTCTCGATCGCGGTGTTGACGTCGCTCATGGTGTCGGTCCTCTGAGATGTGATGCTGATCTAATGATGGTCGGTCGGCCTGTTCAAGGTCGCGGCCAAGCGTTCGAGCGCCCAATCCATCGTCAAGCTCTCGGCGACGAGTTCGTCCGGGGTGAACGGCATCCTGTCGGGCAAGCCCGCAACGAGATGATCGTCGTACATCTGGAGCGACGCCTCCGCCTGGAGGCGGGCGGTCTTCCAGATCCAATCCCAGTCGATCCGTCGCCGCATGCCCGGCGCGTAGGCCCGGCGTGCGGCGGCATGGAATGCGATCACCTCGACCCGCCACGATCGGGTCGACTGCGCACGCGGCGCGGACATGTATTTCAGGACATGGATGAGGGTTTGAAGGAGCTGCTGCTCCACCGCGCTGATCTGGGACCGGCCCACGCTCTCGATCTCCTCGGCCACGTTCTCCCAATCGAGGATGTTCGAGAGGTCCGGCCGGCGGGCGAGGGCGCGCAGGGTCGAGGCCTGCTGCTCGGCCCAGGTCACGATGTCGTCGTCGTAGAGGCTCGGCTGGTCCATGCGATCCGCCTCCGCGGAAGCCTCAATCCTGCGGGACGCCGGTGGTGAGCGCAAGCGCGTGCAGCACGCCCCCCATCCGACCCTGAAGCGCGCCGTAGACCATCTGGTGCTGGGCGACCCGGGTCTTTCCCTTGAACGCCGAGGACAGCACCGTGGCGGCGTAATGATCGCCGTCCCCGGCCAGATCCTTGATCTCGATCCGGGCGTCGGGCAGCGCCTCTCGGATCATCGCCTCGATCTCGCGCGCATCCATCGGCATCGGGTTGGCTCCTGACGAACGGGAAGGGGGGCTTCAGGCCGGGACGCCGGCCGGCTGGCTCGCCATGTAGGCCGGCAGCCAGCCCTCATGGGTCTCGCGCAATTCGGCCACCGATATGGTCTCGCCCTGCGGCAGGGTCAAATGGTCGTTGCCCGTCACGCCGATCACCGCTGCCGGGATGCCCTGGGCGGAGGCGCTGTAGAGCAGGTCCGGCGCGGTCTCGGGGTCGACCGCCAGCAGGTAGCGGGCCTGATCCTCGCCGAAGAGGTAGGCGTGGGTCGGCACCCCCTGGGGCACCTCGGGAAGGGCCGCGCCGATCCCACCCGCCATCGCCATCTCGGCCAGCGCCACGGCGAGGCCGCCGTCGGACAGGTCGTGGACGGTGTCGACGAGGCCGGAGGTGATGAGCCCGCGCACGAAGTCGCCGTTGCGCCGCTCGACGGCCAGATCCACCGGGGGTGGAGCCCCGTCCTCGCGCCCGGCGATCACCGACAGGTAGACCGACTGCCCGAGCCAGCCGGCGGTCTCTCCGATCAGGACGAGGACGTCGCCGGCGCGCTTGAAGTTCAGCGTGGCGTGGCGCGTCACGTCGTCGAGCACGCCGACGCCGCCGATGGTGGGGGTGGGCAGGATGCCGACGCCGTTGGTCTCGTTGTAGAGCGAGACGTTCCCCGAGACGACGGGAAAGTCGAGGGCCTTGCAGGCCTCGCCGATGCCCTTGAGGCAGCCAACGAGCTGGCCCATCACCTCGGGCTTCTCCGGGTTGCCGAAGTTGAGGTTGTCGGTGATGGCGAGGGGCCGTCCACCGACCGCGGTGATGTTGCGCCAGGCCTCGGCCACGGCCTGCTTGCCGCCCTCCACCGGATCGGCCTCGCAGTAGCGCGGGGTGACGTCGGCCGTCATGGCGAGCCCGCGCGGGCCGTCCTCGACCCGCACGATGGCGGCGTCGCCGCCCGGCTTCTGCACGGTGTTGCCGCCGATGAAGTGGTCGTACTGCTCGTAGACCCAGCGCTTCGACGAGAGGTCGGGCGAGCCCACGAGGCGCTTCAGCGCCTCGGCGCTGCCCACGGTCTCGGGCACGTCGGCGGCGGCGAGCACCGGCTGGTGCGTGTTGGCGATGTGAGGCCGGTCGTAGAGGGGCGCCTCGTCGCCGAGCTCCTTGATCGGCAGGTCGGCCATGACGACGCCGTCATGCTTCACGACGAAGCGGAGCGTGTCGGTGGTGTGCCCGATAATCGCGAAGTCGAGGCCCCACTTCACGAAGATCGCCTCGGCCTCGGCCTCCATGCCGGGCTTGAGCACCATGAGCATGCGCTCCTGGCTCTCGGAGAGCATCATCTCGTAGGCGGTCATGCCGGCTTCGCGGGCGGGCACCTTCTCGATGTGGAGCTCGACGCCGAGGTCGCCCTTGGCGCCCATCTCGACGGCCGAGCAGGTGAGGCCGGCGGCGCCCATGTCCTGGATCGCGATCACGGCGCCCGAGGCCATCAGCTCGAGGCAGGCCTCCAGCAGCAGCTTCTCGGCGAAGGGGTCGCCGACCTGCACGGTGGGGCGCTTCGACTCGGAAGCGTCGTCGAACTCGGCCGACGCCATGGTGGCACCGTGGATGCCGTCGCGGCCGGTCTTGGAGCCGAGATAGACGATCGGATTGCCCACGCCCGTGGCGGCCGCGTAGAAGATCCCGTCGGTGCGGGCGAGGCCCACCGCCATGGCGTTGACGAGGATGTTGCCGTCGTAGCGCGGGTGGAAGCCCATGGCGCCGCCCACCGTCGGCACGCCGAAGGAATTGCCGTAACCGCCGATGCCCGCGACCACCCCGGAGACGAGGTGGCGGGTGCGCGGATGGTCCGGTGAGCCGAAGCGAAGCGCGTTCAGGGCCGCGATCGGGCGCGCGCCCATCGTGAAGACGTCGCGCAGGATGCCGCCGACGCCGGTCGTCGCGCCCTGGTAGGGCTCGATGAAGCTCGGGTGGTTGTGGCTTTCCATCTTGAAGACGCAGGCGAGCCCGTCACCGATATCGATGACGCCGGCATTCTCGCCGGGTCCCTGGATCACCCAGGGTGCCGAGGTCGGCAGGCCGCGCAGGTGCTTGCGGGAGGATTTGTAGGAGCAGTGCTCGTTCCACATCGCCGAGACGATGCCGAGCTCGGTCAGGGTCGGGTCGCGCCCGATCAAGCCACGGAAGCGCTCGAACTCGTCCGGCGTCAGGCCGTGCTGGCGGACCAGTTCGGGGGTGATCGGAACATCGTTGCGGAACATGCGACCCTCTCGGCACGGCCCCCGTCCGGGTCCGGCCGTGCGTGACGGCTCTAGAGCGGAACGCCGCGCCCTGGCAACACGCGATCGTGGATCGAGCCCGATCCGAGGCCCTAATCCTCCGGGCTTTCGGCGATGAAACGCCCTTTGGGCTGCTCCGTCACGTCCCGCCAGCGCCGGATCAGCGCGTGGACGGGCTCGGCACCGGCCACGAAGGCGACGTAGTCGAAGGCCTCCGGGTCGCGGCTCGACATCAGCAGCTGGAAGTGCATCCGGAACAGGTTCCATTTGCGCCGGGCGATGATGCGCTTCTCGATCAGGTCCTCGATCCGGACGTGAATCGCGACGGGGCGATGGACGAGGGGCGCCGGCAGCTTCGAGGCGCTGAGCGGATTGCGCTGGTGCACCGAGAGCCAGTCCCACTTGGCCCGGACGTCGAGCCAGCGGATCGCGTCGCTCG
Organism: Methylobacterium sp. Leaf125; assembly: GCF_001423085.1. Taxonomy (GTDB): domain Bacteria; phylum Pseudomonadota; class Alphaproteobacteria; order Rhizobiales; family Beijerinckiaceae; genus Methylobacterium. The sequence goes on from NZ_LMNU01000012.1 coordinate 67,356, forward strand.
CCGCCACGCGGGCCAGGGCGCCGCGGGTCTCCGTGGCGCGGGGATCGAGGGTGATCCACGGGATGACGCTGCCGATGCTCACGAAGGAGACCGGCGTGCCGCGCCGGCCGAATTCGGGATCGGCCACGAGCACCCGATCGAGGGCCTCGAGCCCGAGGAAGCTCGACGAGGAATGGCCGATCACCACGATCTCGGACGCCCGGCCCTCGGCGCCCCGGATGATCGACGCGAAGGCGTCGAGTCGGGCGCGCATCCGGGTGTCGGCGCCGCTGGCGTGATCGTGGGTGAAGGCGGTGTCGTCGACGAGATGCGCCACGTAGAACGGCTTGCCGCGGGTCGCCCGCATGAGCAGCGCCAGGATTCCGTAGGCCAGCACGGGCACCGTCAGGATCTTCCAGAACCCGGACAGGCCGGGCACCAGGTCGATGGCCGCCGCCGCGACGCCGAGGCTCAGCACGACCAGGAACAGGTAGATCAGGTGGACCCCGAGGATGACCCGGGCGAAGCGCCGGGCCTCACGTCGGAAGGGCCGGAGGTAGCCGGAGCGGATCAGGCGCCACCACAGGGCCGGCACCTCGAGCAGGCGGCGGCCGTTGGCGCGGGGGAACCGGGCCGCGACGATATCGTCCCAGCGCAGCAGCGTGTAGTGCGTCGTGTGTCCGTCGAGGTCGACGCGCCAGTCGACGGCGAGCCCGTCCGCGCTCCGCTTCGGATCGCCGACCGTGATCGCCATTCCGCGCCGGACGGCCGTCAGCCGGGCTTCCCGCCGGAACAGACCCCAATAGGTCTCGGGTTCGCGGGGATCGAAGCCCGGCATGTAGAAGACCTGACGGGCGGCCGGAGCGGGCGGATCTGAGGGCGTGATGATGGGGACCCGTCCAATTCGAAGCTGGCGGCCGCTGGCCGCGCCCGTCCCTACACGATGGCGATCCGGATAGACGAGTGCGAAAGCGCATCAGGGCGGCGACGGCGCGGCCGTCACGGTACGCCCTACCGGACGGCCGGCGCGTGGGACAGGAAATCGGCCACCGCCGCGACGAAGCGTTCGCCGTAGGCCTCGCGCTTGCGCTCGCCGACGCCGTGGACGGTGCGCAGGGCGTAGAGGTCGACGGGCTTGGTGCGGGCCATCTCGATCAGGGTCCGGTCGGGGAACACCATGAAGGCGGCGATGCCCTCGGCCCGGGCGATGGTGGCCCGCAGGCCGCGCAGGTGCTGGAACAGGGCCTCGGTGGCGGGATCGAGGTCGAGGCTCGCGTCCTCGCGGGCGGCTCCGCGCTTCCGATCGCGCGACTCGGCCACCTTCGGCTCGGGGTCGGGGCGCATCTGGATGGCCTCGCGGCCGAACAGGATCGCCTCACCCTTGTCCGTGAGCGAGAGCCCCCCGAACCCGTCGCCATTCTCGGTCACGGCCCCGGCGGCGAAGAGCTGACGCAGCATCGCGCGCCAGGCGGCGATGGGCTTGTCGGCGCCGACCCCGAAGGTCTTCAGCGCCGTGTGTCCGTTGCGCCGGATCGGGTCGGATTCCTTCCCGTGCACCACGTCGCAGACATAGGCCGCGCCGAAGCGCTGGCCGGTGCGCACGATGGCCGAGAGCAGCTTCTGGGCCGGCACCGTCGCGTCGATGAGCGAGACGCCGCTGCGGCAGAGATCGCAGCGGCCGCAGGGCTCGCTCGCCTCGCCGAAATATCCGAGCAGGGACTGGCGCCGGCAGGTCGCGCCCTCGCAGAGGGCGATCATGGCTTCCAGCTTGCGCCGTTCCACGCGCCGGCGCTCGTCCGGCACCTCCTTCTCGTCGATCTGGCGACGGCGCAGGGCCATGTCGTCGAGACCGTAGATGGTCAGGGTGTCGGCGGGCAGGCCGTCGCGGCCGGCGCGGCCGATCTCCTGGTAGTAGCCCTCGACGTTGGAGGGCATGTCGGCGTGGCAGACGAAGCGCACGTCGGGCTTGTTGATGCCCATGCCGAAGGCGACGGTGGCGGTCATCACGACACCGTCCTCCTGCAGGAAGGTGTCCTGGTTCCGCATCCGCGTGCCCTGGTCGAGACCGGCATGGTAGGGCAGGGCGTTGAAGCCGTCCTTGGCCAGGGTCTCGGCCAGTTGCTCGGTGCGCTTGCGCGACGAGCAGTAGATGATCCCGCTCTCGGCGCGGCGGTGGCGCAGGAACCGCTCGATCTGGCGGGTCGGGTTGTCCTTCGGCGTGAAGGTCAGGCGGATGTTCGGCCTGTCGAAGGAATGGACGAAGGCCTTGAGCTCGCGGCCTGCCGGGAACAGCCGCTCGGTGATGTCGGCCCGGGTCGCCTTGTCGGCGGTGGCGGTGAGCGCCACGGTCTGGACGTTGCCGAGGGCTTCGCGGGCCCGGGCGAGATCCCGGTATTCCGGCCGGAAGTCGTGACCCCACTGCGAGACGCAGTGGGCCTCGTCCACGGCAAGCCGCCGCACGCCGGCGCCCCGCAGGGCATCCATCAGGCCCTCCATCATCAGGCGCTCGGGCGAGACGAAGAGCAGGCGCAGGTCGCCGGACCGGATCTGCCGCCAGGTCTCGCGGGAGGTCGCTTCCGCCACCGAGGAGTTCAGGGTCGCGGCGGCGACGCCGAAGCCGAGCATCTGCTGCACCTGATCGTGCATCAGCGCGATGAGCGGTGAGACCACCACCGTCAGCGAGGATTCCACCAGGGCCGGCAGCTGATAGGTCATCGACTTGCCGGAGCCGGTGGGCATCACGGCGAAGACGTCGGTCCCGTCGAGGACGGCGCCGATCACCTCATCCTGGCCGGGCCGGAAATCGTCGTAGCCGAAGGTTGTCTTCAACGCGGCGCGAGCCTCGTCGAGGCGGCTTGTCATGGGCATCCTGGCCTGGCGGTGAAAGGACGGGCGGGCGGCTTATGGCCCCGATGTGTCGGCAATACGCTCGCCGCGTCGAACCGGGCGGCGGGCCTTTCCGGGGATCGGCTTAATGCCTCTGGCCATCCGAAGCGAGGAGGTCAATCACTTGGCGATCAAGCTGGCGGCGCGGGCCAAGGTCGGCAAATCCGAGACGGTGCGGCGGGCGCTGGCGCACGGGATCGCGCGGGCACCGGCCGTCGCTGAAATTCGCCTTGTCCGAGCAGGACCAATCCAAGCCGTAATCGGCCCGGCACCAAGCACCGCTCCGGGTGATGGCGGATTCAGGAAGGAGACATCGGCCGATATCTCGTCGGCCCTGGCTTGATCCTTATCGAAGGGCGATCGCGACCGCGGCACCCGCCATGACGGTCGCGGAGCCGCGGTTCATCCGGCGGCGGGCTTGGCACGAAGTGAAGGTCCGGCGGGCGCGGTCGGCCGCGAGAACGTAGAGGGTCAGTACCGTCGCAAGCACCGAGATCAGGATGACCGCCATCGTCGCAAGGCCGAGCACCGAGAGATGCGGCAGATCGACGACGCTCGGGAGAAGCGCAAGGAAAAACAAGATCACCTTTGGGTTTCCCAGGGTCATCGCCAGCCCGCCGAGGAACGCGCGCAGGGCATCCTGGCGCGGGGAGGCGACCGGCAGGGCCGCGTCCACAGGGGCGTTCCAGGTCCTACAGGCCCGGAAAATTAGGTAGAGGACGCCGCCGACCTTCAGGGCCACGAAGACGGGTGCGAAAGTTTGGGCCAGGAGCGCGAAGCCGCCGCCCGCGATCGTGAACCAGGTCAGGTCGCCGACGACCATCCCGAGGACGAAGCCGAGGATGCCGCGGGTGCCCGAGGTCATCACCCGGGCTACGAGGGCAGCGATTCCTGGCCCGGGCGAGGCTACGGCGCCAGCATAGATCAGCGCGAAGAGGAGGAGGCTCGAAAGAGGCATCGCAGCGCCGCGAATCAATCCCGGGCGATCCGCCCGTCCGCGACCTTGACCATATCCGCCCGCCCGTCCAGCTCGCCGAACAGGGCCGGGTCGGCCCCCGTCATCCAGACCTGTCCCTGAAGGGCTTCGAGGGCATCGAAGAGGCCGGCGCGCCGGCGCGGATCGAGATGGGCCGCTACCTCATCGAGCAGGATCACGGGCGCCAGGCCGCTCATGGCTTGAACCAGGCGGGCATGGGCGAGCACGAGGCCGATGAGAAGCGCCTTCTGCTCGCCGGTGGAGGCGGTGGCGGCGGGGACGTCCTTCGGGCCGTGGCGGACCACGAGGTCGCTGGTCTGCGGCCCGCTGAGGGTGCGCCCGGCGGCGCGGTCGCGGCTGCGGCCCTGGCGCAGGGCCATGCGGAAGCGGTCCTCGGCCTCGATCGCGGGCCAGACCGCCACGAGGTCGTCGAGGTCGCCCTCCAGGCGCAGTCCGGCCCAGGGAAAGGGCTGGGTATCGTCGCGGGTCTCGGCGATCAGCCGATCCAGGCGCTCCGCGGTCTCGCGCCGGGCCAGCGCGACGGCGACGCCGAGTTCGGCCACCTCGCGCTCGATCGCGTCGAGCCACTGGCCATCGTTGGGCCGCTCGTCGAGCAGCCGGTTGCGCGAGCGCAGGGCGCGCTCCATCGCGTTGACGCGGGCGCCGTGGCTCGCATCCACCGCGAGAACGAGGCGGTCGAGGAAGCGGCGTCGCTCGCCGGCGGGACCGCGGAACAGGCCGTCCAGGTCCGGGGTCAGCCAGACCACCCGCAGGAATTCCGAGAAGGCCACGGGGGAGGGCGCGGGGGCGCCGTCGATCCGGCAGAGGCGGGCGGCGCGTCCGTCGAAGCCGGGCGGCTCGTAGCCGGTGCCGATCCGGTGCTCGGTCTCCTCCCCCGCCAGGGTCATCGAGACGGCAAAGCCGCCGGGGCCGCCGCTGCGCGGCATCGCGGCGAGGTCGGCCCGACGCAGGCCGCGGCCCGGCGAGAACAGCGAGATCGCTTCGAGGAGGTTGGTCTTGCCGGCCCCGTTCTCGCCGACCAAGGCGACGAAGCGGCGGTCGACCGCGAGGTCGAGGTCGGCGTGGTTGCGGAAGTCGCGACAGATCAGACGGGTGAGGCGCACCCGTCAGGCCTTAGCCGATCGGCCCGGGCCTGTCTCGCGCCGCGAGGGCGCGATGCACCGATCAGACCCGCATCGGCATCAGGACGTAGAGGGCGGCCGCGCCCTCGCGATCCTGGATCAGGGTCGGCGAACCCGGATCGGCGAGCTTGAACAGGGCGGTGTCGCCCTCGAGCTGGCTCGTGATGTCGAGGAGGTAGCGGGCGTTGAAGCCGATATCGAGGGCCGGCGCGTCGTAATCGACGTCGAGCTCCTCGGTCGCGCTGCCGGAATCCGGGTTGTTGACCGAGAGGGCGAGGCGGCCTTCCTGGACGGCCAGCTTCACGGCCCGTCCGCGCTCCGAGGAGATCGTCGAGACGCGGTCGACGGCCTTGGCGAAGACGTCGCGCTCGACCGTGAGGAACTTGTCGTTCCCGGAGGGGATGACGCGCTGGTAATCCGGGAAGGTGCCGTCGATCAGCTTCGAGATCAGCACCACGCCGCTGGCGAACTTGAAGCGGATCTTGGCCGGCGACAGGTCGATCTCGACGCTCTCGCCGCCATCCTCCACGAGCTTGATGATCTCGGAGACCGCCTTGCGGGGTACGATGATGCCCGGCATGTCGCGGCTGCCCTCGGGCGCCTCGATCTCGACCCGCGCCAGGCGGTGGCCATCGGTGGCGACGCCGCGCATGCGCAGCGCGCCCTCCACCTCGATGGTGTGGAGGTAGATGCCGTTGAGGTAGTAGCGCGTCTCTTCGGTCGAGATCGCGAACTGCGTCTTCTCGATCAGGCGCTTGAGGTCGGAGGCCGCGATCACGAAGTGGGTCGGCAGCTCGCCGGCCGCGAGGTCGGGGAAATCGCCCTCGGGCAAGGCACCGAGGGAGAAGCGCGAGCGGCCGGAGCGGATCGTCATCTGCCCGGTCTCGCCGCTGGTCTCCAGGGAGACCTGGGCGCCGTCCGGCAGCTTGCGGACGATGTCGTAGATGACGTGCGCGGGCACCGTGGTGGCGCCGGCATCGACCACCTCGGCCGGGATCGTCTCCGTCACCTCGATGTCGAGGTCGGTCGCCTTCAGCTCAAGGCCGTCGGCATGGCAGCGCAGGAGCACGTTGGAGAGGATCGGGATCGTATTCCGCCGCTCCACCACGCGGTGCACGTGGCCGAGCGACCGAAGAAGGGCCGCACGCTCGACAGTGACTCTCATGGTCTGAACTCGTGGTCTCTCATCGGGCGCCGCCGGGAGGTGCGCGTTCGACGCGCTCCGGCCCTGCGGGCACCCTGGCACCGTGGCCGCTGAACTTGGCGAAGCCTCCCGGGGAACGCAAGTGCGAGAGGCCGGCTATCCCGTAGAGGATTCGGGGCGTCGCGGCACACCGCGACGCCCCGGGGACCATCAATCCTGGAGCATGCGCTTCAGGAGCTCGACCTCGTCGTTCAGTACGTTGTCCTCGCCGATCAGCTTGTCGATCTTGCGCACGGCGTGCAGCACCGTGGTGTGATCGCGCCCGCCGAAGCGGCGGCCGATCTCGGGCAAGGAGCGAAGGGTGAGCACCTTCGAGAGGTACATCGCGATCTGGCGCGGCTTGACCACCGCGGCCGTGCGCCGCTCGGACAGGATGTCGGAGCGCGAGACGTTGTAGCGCGAGGCCACCAGCTTCTGGATGTCCTCGATCTTGATGCGCTTGGGCTCGCGGTTCTTGACGAGATCGCGGATCGCGGTCTCGGCGGTCTCCATGGTCACCGCCGTGCCCGTGAGGGTGGCGTGGGCCAGGAGCCGGTTCACGGCGCCCTCGAGGTCGCGGCCATTGGCCGTGATCGCCCGGGCGACGTAGGTGGCCACCGTGGGCGAGACCTCGAAGTTCGGATGCGAGACCTGGACGGCCGCCAGGCGCGCCGACAGGATCGAGGCGCGCAGCTGCTCGTCGAGGCTGCCGATCTCCACCACGAGGCCGCCGGCCAGGCGCGAGCGCACGCGCTCCTCCAGGGCTTCGAGCTCGGTGGGCGGACGGTCCGAGGCGACCACCACCTGGCGGCCGGCATCGATCAGCGCGTTGATGGTGTGGCCGAATTCCGCCTGGATCGACTTGCCCTGGATGAACTGGACGTCGTCGAGGATGAGGAGGTCGATCGCGCGCAGACGCTCTTTGAAGGCGAGCGCGTTCTGGGTCTTCAGGGCGTTGACGAAGCCGTACATGAAGCGGTCGGCAGTGAGATAGATCACCCGGCGGCCAGATTCCCGGGCGGCGTGACCGATGCCGTGGAGGAGGTGGGTTTTCCCCAAGCCGACGCCGGCATGGAAGTAGAGCGGGTTGTAGAGAGCGCCCTGGCCGTCGTGGCGTGCGACGCGCTCGGCCGCGGCGTGGGCGAGGGCGTTGGAGCGACCGACGACGAAGCTCGCGAAGGTCAGGCGGTTGTCGAGGGGGGCGCCGTTCAGGTCACCGCCGGCCTCGCCGCGCGGGGCCTGAGCCGACTCGCCGTCGGTGAGGCTCATGGCGTCCCCGTGCGACGGCATTGCCGAGCCGGCGGCCTGGAGGCGGGCGAGGGGGCTCGCGGCGCTGCTCGCCGTCTTCGGAGCGCTGGGGACGGGGCGGGCCGCGGCGGAGGGACCGCGCACCGAGACGTCGAGGCGCGACACCGTCTCGACCTCGCTGCGGAACGTGGTCAGCACCCGGTCGAGGTAGTGGGACTCGATCCAGCTCTTCAGGAATCGGGTGGGCACCGTGAGGCGGGCGGTTCCGTCCAGGACCTCCACCAGTTCGAGGCGGGCGAACCAGCTCGCGAACACGTCCTCGCCCAGCTCCGCCCGCAGGCGGCGCTTCACCCGGGCCCAGGCGGCCACCGTATCGGGACCGCTCACGCCGCTCATGCCCATCTCGGCATTGCCGGACACGCTTCCGTCGACATGCATCATCGCTCTCCTCGTGCCGAGAGCGGAGGGCCGCCACCGGTACGTACGCACACTTGACTGACGTTGCGCCCCGCGAGGCATTCGCGGGACGCATAATGCCGGGCCAGAGTCAACTGCCTCTGGGGTGGCTTTTGTCGATGAAGCAAGCCTATCAACAATAAGCTACGGTTCTCCTAACAACGGGACTTATGGGGATAGCAAAAATTGCAGCAATTCCGACGCTGGCTTCCAGTCCTGAGTCCAGGCGACGCTCCCACCTTGTGGATGATTCGCCCTGGACTCGGCAGTCTGGGGTATTTGTTGGTTCATCGTGACACATCGTTAAGCTACACTCGCCCTCGACGGGTCGCAACCAAACAGATTTCGATTAGCGTTAACGCCTCGTCACCAGAACTGTCCTGATTCGGGAGTTCGACGCGCGCCATTGGCGAAGTCTCTGTCGCGCTCAGCTCAACATCCGCGCATCGGCTGCAGGTGACCGTGGTCGAGCACGACCTGGCTTCGCGGATCGACGGGCCGAAACGAAAAAAGCCCGGCATCGCTGCCGGGCTCTTTCGGGTCTCTTCGGGAAGAGGGATTTAGGCGGCGAGCGCCTTCACCCGCGCGGCAAGGCGCGAGACCTTCCGGGAGGCGTTGTTCTTGTGCACGATGCCGTGCTGAGCGGCCCGCATGATCTCGGGCTCGGCGGCGCGGAGGGCGGTCAGTGCGTTGGACTGATCACCGGCGGCGATGGCCTCCTCGACCTTGCGGACGAAGGTGCGCATACGGCTGCGACGCGAGCGGTTGACCGCGGTGCGCTTCGCAATCTTGCGGGTCATTTTCTTGGCCGACACGGTGTTGGCCATGGGGCATCCTCGTCACGTTTGAGGCGATCGCGACGAGCCCGCGGGCTTGAGTGTCGGTGGATCGCGTGCAGGTTGTTCGGGCAATGGCGAAGCCGACGATCGCGGGGTGCGCGTCCGTCGGCGATGGGGGCTCTATAGCCACGCGTTGCCGATCCGTCAACGGAACGTCATCGTGCCGTCGTCGGTTCGCCGCCGTGGACCCGACAGACGACGGGCCACGCGCGAAGGGGAGAGGGGCGCGGATGCTGAGCGAGGCGGAACGGGTGCGGATCGCGCGGCATCGACCCGCATCCGGCATGGCGACACCGCGATTCTCCGGGGTCGCCAGCTTCATGCGCCTGCCCGTGATCGACCCATCCGAGGCGCCCGGGCAAATCGATCTCGGCCTCGTCGGCATTCCCTTAGATGGCGCGACCACCAACCGGCCCGGCGCACGACTGGGGCCGCGCGGGGTGCGCGAGGCCTCCACGGGCACCCGGGCCCGAAACGCCGCCACCGGCGTCGCGCCCTACGACCTCGCGGCCTGCGCCGATCTCGGCGACGTCCCCGTCAATCCCGTCGACGTGGCCGCGACGGCCCGGGCCATCGAGGCCTTCTATCGGCCCCTGGCGGACGCCGGGATCGTGCCGCTCTCGGTCGGAGGCGACCACTTCGTCACCTACCCGGTGCTGCGGGCCCTCGGCGCGGCGCGCCCCGTCGGCCTGATCCACATCGACGCCCATAGCGACACCGATGACGGGCAGTACGACGGTACGCGCCTCACCCACGGCACCCCGTTCCGCCGCGCCATCGAGGACGGCGTCCTCGATCCCCGCCGCATGGTGCAGATCGGCTTGCGCGGCAGCGTCGATTCGGCGGACGAGCTCGATTGGGCCCTGGCCCAGGGCGTCCACATCGTGCCGATGGAGGCGGTGATCGAGCGCGGCCTGCCGGCGGTGCTGGCCGAGGCCCGCGCCGTGGTCGGCACCGCGCCGACCTACCTGAGCTTCGACATCGACGCCCTCGACCCCGCCTACGCTCCCGGCACCGGCACGCCCGAGATGGGCGGCTTCACCGCCCGCGAGGCGCTGCAGATCGTCCGCCGGCTCCGCGGCCTCGACCTGATCGGCGCCGACGTGGTCGAGGTCGCGCCGCCCCTCGATCCCTCCGGGGTGACGGCCCTCGCGGGCGCCACGCTCGCCTTCGAGCTTCTCTGCCTCCTGGCCGAGGCGTGCGGCGCACGCAGAGCGTGTATCGAGCGCAGCTGACACACGCGCGTCATGCAGACAGGCCAAGAGCCCACGGAAGCTTAACCGTAGGGAACGGCCGTGTTGCACCATCGAAGCCGGGCGGCAGGCGCCGCCGGATCCATGATCGCCGCGTTCGCGGTGGTCGGCGCCGCTTCGGCGCAGGAGATCCGAACCCCGAACATCAGCCGGGTGGCCGGGGCCGTGTCGGTCCCCTTCAATGGGAGCACCACTGTCAACCAGGGGCTGCAGGGTGTGGGCCGCCTCTCGGCCGACACCCGCGACTTCCTGGGTGATTCGCTGGGCTCGTTCTCGTCCCTGGCGATGGACCTGAGCACCTGGCGCCGCACGGGCGGCAGCTATCAGGGTACGCTCTACACGCTGCCGGATCGCGGCTACAACAATCCGGACGGCGGACTGTTCTCCGACTACGTCGGGCGCCTCAACCGCTTCACCCTGTCCTTCACGCCGGACCCGGGTGCGAACCTGCCCCAATCCACGGCATCGCAGCGTCAGATCACCCTGACCCAAACCGGCGGGATCGTCCTGACCGACGCGCGGGGCCAGCGCTTCAGCGGCCTCGACCCGGGCGCCGGCTCCACGACGCAGCTGGGCGCCGTGCTGCCGTCGGCCACCACGGGGCCGAGCGCCGGCCGCATCAGCCTCGATGCCGAGGGTCTCGTCCGCAAGCTCGACGGATCCTTCTACGTCAGCGACGAGTACGGCCCCAACGTCTATTACTTCTCCGCGGCGGGGCAATTGCAGGGGGTCATCGGCATCCCGGCCGCCCTCCAACCCCGCACCGACGGACGCCTGAACTTCAACTCGACCACGCCGCCCACCGAGTCCGGTCGCCGCAACAATCAGGGGCTCGAGGGGATCGCACTGACGCCGGACGGGCGCGGCCTCGTCACCATCCTGCAGAGTGCGACGGTGCAGGATTCGGGCGCCGGCCAGGAGCAGCGCGCCAATACGCGCATCCTCTACTACGACGTCTCGCGTACGCCGACGCCCGGTGCACCGACGCGCGAGTACGTGCTGCAACTGCCCACCTACAAGCAGAACGGCAACGGGGGCGCCCCCAACCGCACGGCGGCCCAGAGCGAGATGCTGGCCCTGAACGACACCCAGTTCCTCGTCCTGGCGCGGGATTCCAACGGCCTCGGGACCGGCTCGACGACCCCGATCGTCTACAAGAGCGTGCTGCTCGTCGATACGGCCGGGGCCACCAACATCGCCGGTACGGCCTATGACGGGGTCACGCCGATCGCGCCGGGCGGCGTCCTGCGCGCGGGCATCACGCCGGTCCAGACCACGGAGGCCGTCAACCTGCTCAATCCGGTGCAGCTCGGCCGATTCGGGATGAACCTGAACACCGATCCGGCCACGCAGACGACGATGCCGGAGAAGCTGGAGGCGATGGGCCTCGTCCCGGCGCTCAGCGAGAAGGCTCCGAACGACTACTTCCTGCTGGTGGGCAACGACAACGACTTCCTCAGCCGCAAGGGGGTGATCAACGGCCGGAGCTACGATGCGGGCCTCAACAACGACAACCTGCTGCTCGCCTACCGGCTGACGCTTCCGACCTACGTCGATCCCTACGCGCTCGCCGTGATGAAGCAGACCGCGCCGGTCGTCCTGCAGAGCCTCGGCGGCGGTCTGCTGGGCGTCGCGGCCTCCGCGACCCGCAGCGTGCAGGACCACCTCTCGGCCCTGCGCCGCGGCACCGGCTCGGCCGGCCCGTGGGGACGGGCCGGGGGCGCCTGGATCGGCGGTGATGTGGTCTTTGCTGATCAGCCCCGCAGCGGCGGTGCGGAGCTCGACCGAACGGTGGCGCAGGGCAGCGCCGGCATCGACCTGCCCATCGATGGCCCCTGGCGCGCCGGGATCGCGATCGGCGGTGGGGGCGGGTCGCTGCGCCGCGCCGGCGGTGTCCGCCAGGATCAGAGCGCGTTCACCGCCGCGGCCTATGCGGGCTACTACGGTCCGGGCTTCTACGCCCAGGGCATCGTCGGCGGCGCGCCGGTGGTGAACTTCGATCGGATCCGCCGCCCTGCCGCCTACGGACTGACGGGCACCGGCAGGACCTCCGGTCGCGCCCTCGCCCTGGATGTCGAGCTCGGCGCGCCGTTCGCCATCGCCGATGTCCGCCTGACGCCCTTCGCGGGCTTCACGCATCTGTCGGGTCAGGTCGAGGGCTTCACCGAGAGCGGCGCGACCGGCAACAACCTGGCCTATCGCGGGCTCGCCGTCGCGCAGGACACCGCGCGCTTCGGTCTCGAACTCGCCTTCTCGGGTTGGGGCGACCTCATTCCCGCGCTCCGCGTCGCCTATAATCTCGCCACAGGTCCGGCAGGCAGCAGCGCCGCGGTCCGGCTCGCCAGCGTCGAGAATGCCATGGCGAGCGCGTCTGTGGCGGTCCCGTTCCTGCGCAGCGACTTCGTCACGGCGGGGGCCGGCCTCCAGGGCAACCTCACCGAGCAGCTCGGCTGGCGGCTCGACTATCAGGCCGCGATCGGGACCCGGGCAGGCCTGGGTCATGGCCTGACCGCAGGCCTGCGCTATCAATGGTGAGCCTGGGCCGGCCTTGGCGGGTACCTGGCGTTCGGCCGGACCTCGGATCGATCGGTTGACCCGAGCGGCGCCGGCGCAGAGCCTGCGCCGGCCGATTCACCCGAAAGGTCTGCCGCTTGGAACCCGCTCTCACGCTCTACCACGCCCCTCAGACGCGCTCCTCCGGCGTGCGCATCCTGCTCGAGGAGCTCGGCGCGCCGCATACGCTGGACGTCCTCGATCTGCAGTCGGGACGGGGCCGGGAGCCCGCGTACCTCCGGATCAATCCCCTGGGGAAGGTCCCGGCCCTGCGCCACGGCGAAGCGCTGATCACCGAGCAGGCGGCGATCTACCTCTACCTCGCCGACCAGTTTCCGGAGCGCGGCCTCGCCCCGCCCATCGGCGATCCCCTGCGTGGGCCGTACCTGCGCTGGATGGTCTTCTACGGGTCGAGCTTCGAGCCGGCGGTGGTGGATCGGGCGCTTCAGCGCGAGCCCGGCCCCAAGGCGATGTCGCCCTACGGCGATTTCGACGCGGTGCTGAGGACGGTGGTCGAGGCTCTCACGCCGGGCCCCTACCTTCTCGGGGAACGGCACTCCGCCGCCGATGTGCTCTGGGGCGCCGCGCTCGGCTGGACCACGGGGTTCAAGCTCGTCCCGGAAGAGCCGGCGATCATGGCCTACCTCGCCCGCGTCAATGCCCGTCCGGCGGTCCGCAAGATCATGGCGGAGGAGGCCACCCTCTCGGCCGAACTCGCGGCGGCGCGGGCCTGAGCGCGGCGCCGGCCGCTTGCGGCCGACCGCCTTCCTGAGAAGCGAAGCCGCCGGGCGCTCAGCCCGGCGGCAACGGCGTTCCGATGCTCTGGACCGCCACGTCGGAGGCGGACGCGGTGGGGGCATAGGCCGCGATCAGGTGGACGCCGATCACCGGTCCGAAGACCAGGGTCATCATCACGGCCATGATCAGCGCGACGTTGGCATCGCCGGTCGCCGCCTTTCGCGCTCTGGGGCGGCGTGCCTTGACGCGCACGAGCTTGGAGCCGTCCGCGCGGCGGAAGCTGAGGGTTCGCACGGGCGCCACGGCGACGCGCAGGCGTGGAAGGGCATTCGAGAAGGTCATCGGCTCACCTCGTTCGACCGGGCCATCGGGGCCGGTCGCGGGCGAGCCCGATCAAGCGATCAGGCGCGGGTCTCGCGGAGGGCCATCGGCGGCGCGGTCCATCGACTACTGTCGCTGGGCATTAGGGTCGGGAGTTCCTGTGGGGCCGCGCGGGCCAGCGGATCTGCTGCACGTGCGAACGACGCCGAAATGATGCGGCGGGAGACATTAGTCAAGCCTTAACGCGCCAGGCCGCGATCGGCTCCGCGCGCTTTTTCAGGGCCTGTGGATCAGGCGTCGAGCAGGTCCGCGAAATGCCGGATCAGCCGCCGTCCGACCTCGTCCTTGTCGAGGGTCGGCCAGGTCTCGACGGTGCCGTCGCGCCGGACCAGATGGACGGTATTGGCGGTGCCGCCCATCACGCCACCGGCCGGCGACACGTCGTTGGCGACGATGAGGTCGCAACCCTTCCGGGCGATCTTGGCGCGGGCGTTGTCGAGGACCCTGTCGGTCTCCGCCGCGAAGCCGACGACGAGGCGGGGCCGCCCAACCGGACGTCCGGCGATGGTGGCAAGGATGTCGGGGTTCTCGACCAGGGCCAGGGGCGCCGGCGCGGTACCGTCCTTCTTGATCTTGGATCCGCGCGTCTCGGCCGGTCGCCAGTCGCCGACGGCGGCGGCGAAGATGGCGAGGTCGGCGGGGAGGGCGGCTTCGACCGCCGCCAGCATCGCGCGCGCCGTCTCCACCGCCACCACCTGAACGCCGGGCGGATCAGGGATCGCCACCGGCCCGGACACCAGGGTGACCGTCGCGCCGGCAGCGGCGGCCGCGGCCGCGATGGCGTGGCCCTGGCGCCCGGACGAGCGGTTGGCGAGGTAGCGCACCGGGTCGATCGGCTCGTGGGTCGGTCCGGAGGTCACGAGCACGCGCCGACCGGCCAAGGGACCGGCCAAGAAGCCGGCCAAGGGACTGGCCAGAGGGCCGGCCAAGGGGCCGGACGCCGCCTCGGCGGTCTGGTCGCGTCCCGCCAGGAAGCCGAAGCCGGAGGCCGGACGGGCCTGTTCCAGCATCGCCTCCACCGCGTCGGCAATCTCGGTGGGCTCGGCCAGGCGGCCGGGCCCGAACTCGGCCTCGGCCATGGCGCCGTCATTGGGACCGACGACGTGGACGCCGTCGCCGCGCAGGGTGGCGAGATTGCGCTGCGTCGCAGGGTGCTGCCACATCCGCACGTTCATGGCGGGCGCGATCAGGATCGGCAGGGTCGTGGCCAGCAGCACCGTGGCGGCGAGGTCGGACGAATCGCCCGTGGCCATGCGGGCCATCAGGCTCGCCGTCGCGGGTGCGACCACGATGGCGTCGGCATCGCGCGCCAGCTTGATGTGACCGATATCGGCCTCCTCGGCCCGGTCGAACAAGTCCGTATGGGCGCGTTCGCCGGCGAGCGCCGCCGCCGCCAGGGGCGTCACGAATTCCTGGGCGCCCTTGGTCAGGAGCGGGCGCACCTGCGCCCCCCGCTCCCGCAGGCGCCGGATCAGGTCGAGCGCCTTGTAGGCGGCGATGCCGCCCCCGATGACGAGGAGGATACGGCGGTTCTGAAGCGGGCGGGTCATGGTCGAACCCCTCGGGAGGCGAGCCTGACGGATCGTTGCGGGGCAGGCTAACGGAACGCCATCACCAGCGCACCGATGGCGATGCCCCAGAGGGCGACCGTCGACCAGATCGCGCGCTTGCGCTCCGCCCGGGCGAAGACGTCGAGACGGCCGGCCTCGCTGGAGCCCGTCTCGTCGAGGCGCACCAGGATGCGGCGCAGGCGCTGGGCGAGGTCGGGAAGGTCCGAGACGACGTCCGTGATGGTGAGGGCCGCGCGGCCGAGGCTCTCGACCCGGCCCACCGGCCCGAGGTTTCGGGCGATCCACGAGCGCACCACGGGCTCGGCGCCGGTCCACATGTCGAGCTGCGGATCGAGGGAGCGGGCGACGCCCTCGACCACCACCATGGTCTTCTGCAGCATCACCAGTTCGGTGCGGGTGCTCATGTCGAACAGGGCGGTGATGTCGAACAGCAGGGTGAGCACCCTGGCCATCGAGATCTCGTCGGCCTTGCGCTGGTGGATCGGCTCGCCGATCGCCCGGATCGCCTGGGCGAAATCCTCGACCGAATGGTGCGCCGGCACGTAGCCGGCCTCGAAATGCACCTGGGCCACGCGCTTGTAGTCGCGCAGGATGAAGCCCAGCAGGATCTCGGCGAGGAAGCGCCGCTCCATGTGCCCGAGGCGGCCCATGATGCCGAAATCGACCGCCACCAGGGTCCCGGTCGGATCGACGAACAGGTTCCCGGGATGCATGTCGGCGTGGAAGAAGCCGTCCCGGATGGCGTGGCGCAGGAAGGACTGGATCACCGCCCGGCCGAGGGCCTTGGGGTCGTGCCCGGCCGCCACGATGGCGGCGCGGTCGTTCAGGCGGATGCCCTCGATCCATTCGCTGGCGAGCACGTCGCGGGCGGTCAGCTCCCAGTCGGGCTTCGGCACGCGGAAATCCGCGTCGTTCTTCGTGTTCTGGGCGAGCTCGGACATCGCGGCCGCTTCGAGCCGGAAATCCATCTCCATCATCACCGAGCGGGCGAGGATCTCCACCACCTCGCGGGGGCGCAGGCGCTCCGCCTGGGGCGAGAGCGCGTGGACCACGCGGGCCATGAAGCGCATGACCTGGAGGTCGCGCTGGAAGCGCTCGCGCACGCCCGGGCGCATGATCTTGATCGCCAGGACGCGTTCGGTGCCGTCGAGGTCGAATAGATGGGCCTTGTGCACCTGCGCGATCGAGGCCGCCGCGATCGGCGGGCTGAACGAGACGAAGAGATGCGCCACCGGCTTGCCCAGCGCCGCCTCGACGAGGCGGATCGCGGTCTCCTGCGGGAAGGGCGGGACACGGTCCTGCAGGGTCTCGAGGTCGCGCGCCGCCGCCATGCCGACGATATCGGGCCGGGTGGCGAGGAACTGGCCGAACTTGACGTAGCTCGGCCCGAGGCGCGTCAGCGCGCGCTGGAGCGGGCCGGCGCCGACTCCCAGGCCGGGACGCTCCAGCATCCGGCCGATCCGCAGCACGAATCGGAGGTGCGGTGGCAGATCGGCGGAATTCACCAGCGCGAGCGCGCCCTCGCGGGCGAGCACGAAGCCGACATGCGCGCCCCGGATCAGGTGAACGACGGCGCCGAGCATCAGGCGGCCCGCGTCGTGACGAGACCCACGGTCACGAGACCTTCCAGCCCGAATGGATCGCGACGATGCCGCCCGTGAGGGCGCGGTGGCTGACGTGGCGGAAGCCCGCCGCCTCGATCATCCCGGCAAAGCGCCCGGGGGAGGGGAACTTGCGGATCGATTCCACGAGGTAGCGGTAGGAATCGGCGTCGCCGGCCACGCGTGCGCCGAGGCGCGGGATCACGTGGAACGAGTAGGCGTCGTAGATCCGGTCGAGCACCGGGAGATCGACCTTCGAGAATTCGAGGCACAGGAACCGTCCGCCGGGCTTCAGCACCCGGTGCGCCTCCGCGAGCGCCTTGTCGATCCGGGGCACGTTCCGGATGCCGAAGGCGATGGTGTAGGCGTCGAACTGCTCCGCCGGGAGCGGCAGGGCCTCGGCATTGGCCGTGACGAAGTCGATGCGCCCGGTGAAGCGGTCGCCCGCCCGCTCGGCACCCACCCGGAGCATCGCCTCGTTGATGTCGAGCACGGTGGTGTGCGTCGCGGGGCCGCCGGCCTCCAGGGCGCGGAACGCGATGTCGGCGGTGCCGCCGGCCACGTCGAGGTGCCGGAAGGGCCGGTTGCGCGGGGGCCGCAGCATCGAGATCAGGTGCGACTTCCAGGCCCGGTGCAGCCCGCCCGACATCAGGTCGTTCATGAGGTCGTAGCGCTTGGCGACCGAACGGAACACGTCGTCGACGCGGCCCTGCTTCTCGTCGAGCGCGACGCTCTCGAAGCCGAAATCAGTGGTCTCGTCGGTGGCCATGGGCGTCTCCATGGCCGTCTCCATAGCGAAGCCGTGCCGAGAGTGCCATCTGGCTCGATCGCGCAGGTCGCGTTCTCCCGAACTACGCGGCCGCTCGGCGGACGGGATCGGCCGGCTGATACAGACCCAGATCGTCCCAGGTGTTCCGGCCCTGCGCCTCCTGCGCCTGGCGGAACAGCACCGTGCGCATCGCATCCGCCTCGGCCGAGTCGAGATTGTTGCCCGCCTTGATCACCGTGGCCAGCGACAGCCCGAGCCGATCGAGGCCGAGCGCCTTCTCGATGAGGCCGACCAGCATGTCCGCGGTCTTCTCCTGCTTCAGCACCGCGACGGTGTCGGCGTCGAGATGCAGGCGCCGGGCGAAATCGTCGACCCTGTTCGGATCGTCCGGATCGGCCTTCAGCGCGGTGAAGGCATCCTCGACCGCTGCCATGAAGCTCGATTGCGTGGCGTAGGCACCGCGTTCGATGCCGAACACCTGCCCGACGCGGTTCAGGAACGCGACCATCTCCTTCAGGGGGTTCGGTTGATTCACGCCGAAGAGGGCGGCGCTGGCCTCCGCCTCGGTGCGCCGCGTTCCGGGTTCCTCGGAGGGCGACGGCAGGCGGGTTCGAATGAGGTCCGGCGTTCCGGCCGACGTCGGTGCGGACGATTGCCGCAGCAGGGTCAGAGCCGTCACCCCAGGACGCGTGGATAAGATCACTTCGCTGCTCCCGACATCAGGACCGTCGCCGAAATCGGGTTCGGCGATCGGTGAGCACAGAGAGCACGAACCCACTGATATTCCGTTAAACTCTGGGTTGCATCTTTACGCCTGCACGGGTGCGGCGCCTTCGTCGATCGCTGCACGTCCCCATGGCTGGCAGCCGCGGACATGCCCATCTGGAGGGACAGCGTCGCCGAGAGCGAGAAAGGGCGTCATGCCGGAGCTTCCCGAAGTCGAGACTGTCCGTCAGGGCTTGCTGCCCGCCGTGGTCGGCGCGCGCTTCAGCCGGGTCATTCTCCGGCGCGCGAACCTGCGCTTCCCGTTTCCGGACCGCTTCGCGGAGCGCCTGGAGGGCCGCACCGTGACGGATCTGGCGCGGCGGGCGAAGTACCTCACCGCCGGTCTCGATTCCGGCGAGACCCTCATCATGCATCTCGGCATGAGCGGGCGCTTCGACGTGGCCCTGCCCGACGGAAGTAACCTGTCGCCGGGGGACTTCTACCTCGAGGGGGCCCTCGGAAACGCCAAGCACGATCACGTCGTGATGGCGATGTCGAACGGGTGCACCGTGACCTACAACGACGTCCGGCGCTTCGGCTTCATGGACCTCGTTCCGACGCCCGCCCTGGCCGAGAGCCGGCATTTCGCCGGCATGGGGATCGAGCCCCTGAGCGAGGCTCTGACCGCCGACGCCGTCGCTCGGCTGTTCCGCAACAAGATCACGCCGCTGAAGGCCGCTCTCCTGGACCAGCGCCTGATCGCCGGTCTGGGCAACATCTACGTCTGCGAGGCGCTGCACCGCGCGGGGCTCCACCCCGAGATGCGGGCGGGACAACTCGCGAAACCGGATGGGACGCCGACGCCGAAGGCCCGGCGGCTGGCCAAGGTCATCGCTGAAGTTCTGACCGAGGCCGTGGCGGCCGGAGGATCGACCCTACGCGATTACGCCCATACCGATGGTGGCAGCGGCGCGTTTCAACACGCATTCCGGGTCTATGACCGGGTCGGCCATCGCTGTGGAACACGGGGATGTACTGGCACGATCGAGCGGATCGTCCAATCCGGACGATCGACATTCTTTTGCGCGACTTGCCAGATCCGTCCGACAAAATAACGGGGGATGAGATCGTGCCACCGCGTCATTCGGGAAATCCCGGCTCTGGCTCGTTAAAGCTCATTTGATAAATCGCTGCGAAGATGATGTTCGGCGAATGGGTCTTCGGTTCTTCGAAAGACTATCCGTCCAACTACACGATGAGCGCTTTCAGCCCGATACAATCGGCTGGGCACGGCCCCCCTCGGAGGTGCCGAGCCTGACCGTTCGGGTTCGCCGGTCCGCTGGAATCCAGGGCACGCATGTACCCCAAAGCGAGCAACGAAGCCGAGCGCCTGAGGGCGCTGCAGGATCTCGATATCCTGCAGGCCGAGCCCGAACCGCACTTCGACGCCATCTGTCGCACGGCGGCGGCCCTGTTCGGCATGCCGATCTCCTACGTCTCGCTGATCGCGGCGAACCACCAGCAGTTCATGGCCAAGTGTGGCCTCGATCTCGACGAGACCGGCCGCGAGGGCGCGTTCTGCAACTACGCCATCCTGTCGGACGACGTGTTCGTGGTGGAGGATGCCTGGGCGGATCCGCGCTTCCGCGAGAGCCCCCTGGTGATCAATCCGCCGCATGTCCGCTTCTATG
Source organism: Methylobacterium sp. Leaf125 (assembly GCF_001423085.1). GTDB lineage: Bacteria > Pseudomonadota > Alphaproteobacteria > Rhizobiales > Beijerinckiaceae > Methylobacterium. The sequence goes on from NZ_LMNU01000012.1 coordinate 87,327, forward strand.
CCGGCGCCCCCCTCCTCGCCGAAGCGGGGCTGCGGGTCGGCATCCTCTGCGTCCTCGACCAGGTGCCGCGCCAGTTCGCAGCGGAGGATCGCGCTCGGCTGCAGGATCTCGCCTCGGTCGTGGCGGCGCAGCTCAGCCTGCACCGGGCGAAGGCCAAGCTGCGGGAGCGGGAGGCGCATTATCGGCTCCTAGCCGAGAACAGCTCCGACATGGTGATCTGGGCGACCCTCGACACCGTGCGCCGCTACGTCTCGCCCGCCTCGGGCACCCTCCTGGGCTACGAGGCCGAGGAACTGATCGGCACCCGGCCCATGGACCAGGTCCATCCCGGCGATGCCGAGGCGTTCGGACGCCTCCTGGCCGATCTCTGCGCGGAGCGCATCACCCGGGCGGTGTCGACCCAGCGCTACCGCCGCAAGGACGGCAACTGGATCTGGGTCGAGGTCAACTTCAACCTGACCTACGATGCCGACAGTGAGCGTGCGACGGGCTACGTGGCCGCGGCGCGCGATATCAGCGCGCGCAAGGAGGCCGAGTTCCAGATCGCCCACATGGCCCGGCACGACGCCCTGACGGACCTGGCGAACCGGACGCTGTTTCGCGAGCGCCTCGTCCAGGAACTCGCCATGAGCCAACGGCGCGGCGCCAGTTTCGCCGTCCTGTGTCTCGATCTCGATCGCTTCAAGTTCGTGAACGACACCCTCGGCCATCATGCCGGCGACATCCTGCTCCGAACGGTCGCCGCCCGACTTCGCGCCCTGGTCCGGTCCGAGGACACCGTCGCGCGGATCGGCGGGGACGAGTTCATGATCATCCAGACCGGGCCCGTGGTGGGCAGCAGCATCCGGACCCTGGCCCAGCGCCTGATCGAGGTCGTGTCCCAGCCGATCGACCTCGACGGCAGCAGCGTCACCGTCGGCGTGAGCGTCGGCGTCGCCATGGCGCCCCAGGACGGGACCGAGCCCGACCTGCTGTGCCGGAACGCCGACCTCGCCCTGTTCCGCGCCAAGGATGCCGGACGCAACACCTTCCGGCTCTACGAACCCGGGATGTGCTTCGGCGCGGCCTGACCCCGGTTCACCAGCCGCGGAGGTCGTCCCCGGTCGGCCGACGGCCCTGCGGGGTCAGCCCGTTGACGACCTGTGGCAGGGCCTGGGCCAGCTGCGACAGCAGGTCGTCGCGGTTCAGGCCGGTGCGCTGCTGAAGGGCGTTCACCGTGTCGGAGCCGAGGGCATCGGCCAGACGGGCGGGCGCCACCGGGCGGTTCTCGCCATGCCCGATCCAGGATTCCATGACGTCGCCGAGGCCGCCGCGCTGGAAGCGGTCGATCAGCCCATCGAGCCCGCCGCGGCCGTCCTGCGCCTCGTGATCGAGATGCGCGTAGGGACCCGCACCGGCACTCCGATCTCCCGGCGCCGAGGCGCGATCGCCCGGGCCGTCGAGCATCCCGGAGAGATCACTGAAGTCGCCCTCGCGTCCGGGCAGTGGCGGGGCGTCCTCACCCCGATCGCGACCGTAGCCCGGCTCCGGACCACGGTCCTGGCCGAAGCCGCCGAGATCGCCGTCGTCATCGCCGCGGGGTGCACGGGTTCCACCATGGTGGCCGCCGCCCAGCAGGTCGCCGAGACCGCCGGCGCCCTTCGACATCAGCAGCATCAGGAGAGCCTGGACGATCGGCGACATCGCGCCGCCGAGCATACCTCCGCCTTGCCCGCCACCCTGGCCACCACTTGGGCCGCCCCGCTCGGGCTCGCGGCCGCCCCCGAGCACCTGTCCGAGAACGCCGCCGATGACTTGATCGAGCAGACCCATATGCGCTTCTCCCCTGTGTCGATGAACGGTTGCGACGGCGCGCCGAAACCCTAGTCGCGGCGCGTTCCGCCCGTGCCCGCGCGATCCTTCGCCGGAAGGTGATCCAGCGGGTTCGTGCGGGCACCGGACTTCGCGTCCGACGCGGTGACGGCGGTGGTGGCGGAGATCGCCTTCGGCGGCGCGACCTGACCGGTGGGCCGCTCGGCGGCGCCGGTGGCGGCGTCACGGCCGGGCAGGGTGCCGGGCGTCGGCTGGTCGTTGGGATTTGCGGCCGTCTGCGCCGAGGCCGGACGCAGGCTCACGGGCCCGACGAGCAGGCCGGCGGCGCCGGAGAGGGCGAGGCCCGACAGGAACAAGGCGGTGACCGCACCGCCGGCGCGGGGCCGGAAGGCCGGGCGGCAGGCGCCGGCGTGGGGCGAGGAGGTCTGGATCACGGGACAGGCTCCGGATGCGAGGGGACGTCTGTTCCCGAACCAAGCCCCGCCGCCGCCGATGGGTTCCGGCCCGCGGACGCGCAAACGGGAGGGGTCCGTCGCGATCAGCCGCGCTTGCGTCCGCCCCCGCCCTTGTATTTCGGCTTCTGTCCCCCGAGCCCCTGCGTCGAGCGGGCCTTCGGGCGTTCCTGCCAGACCGGCGCGCCGAGCGGCAGCTCGCGGTCGGTGCCCGGCCCCATATTGTCCAGGGTCGGCTTCGAGATGCGGCTCTGCTTGGCCCCGAAGCGCCCCGCCTCCCGCTCCACGTCGCCCTGGCGGGCCATCGGGTCGTCGGAGACCAGCAGCTCGGTGGCTTGCAGGCGCTTGAGCTCGTCGCGCAGGCGCGCGGCCTCCTCGAAGTCGAGATCGGCGGCGGCGGTGCGCATCCGCTTCTCGAGGTCCGCCATGACCGCCTTCAGGTTGTGCCCGATGGTGACGGCGTTCTTCGCCAGCCCCGTATCCACCTGGACGTGGTCGCGCTCGTAGACGCTGTCGAGGATGTCGGCGATGCCGCGCTTCACGCTCTGCGGCGTGATGCCGTGCTCTTCGTTGTAGGCCAGCTGCTTGAGGCGGCGGCGCTCGGTCTCGGCCATCGCCCGCTCCATCGAGCCGGTCACCTGGTCGGCGTAGAGGATGCAGCGGGCATCCGCGTTTCGGGCCGCGCGGCCGATGGTCTGCACCAGCGAGGTTTCCGAGCGGAGAAAGCCCTCCTTGTCGGCATCCAGGATGGCCACGAGCGCGCATTCCGGAATGTCGAGTCCCTCGCGCAGGAGGTTGATGCCGATCAGCACGTCGAACGCGCCGAGACGCAGGTCGCGGATGATCTCGATGCGCTCCAGGGTGTCGATGTCGGAGTGCATGTAGCGCACCCGCACGCTGTTCTCGTGCAGGTATTCGGTCAGGTCCTCGGCCATGCGCTTGGTCAGGGTCGTGACCAGGGTGCGGTAACCGGCCTGGGCCACCTCCCGCACCTCGCCGAGCAGGTCGTCGACCTGCGAGCGCGCCGGCCGGATCTCGATCACCGGGTCGACGAGGCCGGTGGGGCGGATGACCTGCTCGGCGAAGACGCCGCCGGTCTGCTCCATCTCCCACTTGGCCGGCGTGGCCGAGACGTGGATCGATTGCGGGCGCATCGCGTCCCATTCCTCGAAGCGCAAGGGGCGGTTGTCGAGGCAGGAAGGCAGGCGGAAGCCGTATTCTGCCAGCGTCGCCTTGCGGCGAAAATCGCCCTTGTACATGCCGCCGATCTGCGGAACCGTGACGTGGCTCTCGTCGGTGAAGACCAGCGCGTTGTCGGGCAGGTACTCGAACAGGGTCGGCGGCGGCTCGCCGGGCTTACGCCCCGTCAGGTACCGCGAATAGTTCTCGATGCCGTTGCAGGCCCCGGTGGCCTCGATCATCTCGATGTCGAAGGTGCAGCGCTGCTCGATGCGCTGTGCCTCGATCAGGCGGCCCATCTTCGTCAGCTCGTCGACCCGCTGTTTCAGCTCGGTCTTGATCCCCTTGATCGCCTGCTGGAGGGTCGGGCGCGGCGTCACGTAGTGCGAGTTGGCGTAGACCTTTACGAACTTGAGGTCGTTGATCTTCTTGCCCGTGAGGGGATCGAACTCGGTGATCGATTCGATCTCGTCGCCGAACAGGCCGATCCGCCAGCCGCGATCCTCCAAGTGGGCAGGCCAGAGTTCGATCACGTCGCCGCGCACCCGGAAGGTGCCGCGGGCGAAGTCCGACTGGATGCGCTTGTACTGAAGCGCCACGAGGTCGGCGATGAGCTGCCGCTGCTCGATCTTCTCTTCGAGAGACACCGTGAACGACATCGCGGTGTAGGTCTCCACCGAGCCGATGCCGTAGATGCACGAGACCGAGGCGACGATGATGACGTCGTCGCGCTCGAGCAGGGCGCGGGTGGCGGCGTGGCGCATGCGGTCGATCTGCTCGTTGATCGACGATTCCTTCTCGATGAAGGTATCCGAGCGCGGCACGTAGGCCTCGGGCTGGTAGTAATCGTAGTACGAGACGAAATACTCGACCGCGTTGTCGGGGAAGAAACTCTTGAACTCCCCGTAGAGCTGTGCCGCCAGGGTCTTGTTCGGCGCCAGGATCAGGGCCGGACGCTGGGTCTCGGCGATGATCTTGGCCATGGTGAAGGTCTTGCCGGAACCGGTGACGCCCAGGAGCACCTGGTCGCGCTCGGCCTTGCGCACGCCGTCGACCAGCTCGGCAATGGCGCGCGGCTGGTCACCGGCCGGCTCGAACTCGGATTTCAGCGTGAAGGCGAGGCCGCCCTCGGACTTCTTCGGCCGATCGGGCCGGTGCGGCACCCAGGTATGGCCGTCCCGGAAGAGCGGATTGCCCTCGGTGAGCAGGCGCGAGAGCGCATCGACGGTGGCCGAGACGCCGTCCGTCGCCAGCGAGGTCTCGTCGTCGTCCGCCGGTTCGACCGCCCCCAGACCTTCCGGGACCGGTCCGTCTTCCGGTGCACGCAGCCCCAGGGCTTGCGCGAGGCGCGGATCGACGTCGGCCGCCTCGCCATGGGCGAAGGTCGCCTGTGCGGCCTCGCCGAAGCCCATGCCGGACGCCTTGTCGGGGACGGTCGCCGAAGGCTTGCTGGAAGCCGCAGGCGCCTTGGTACGCCCGCGCGCCGGTTTCGGCTGCCCCGGACGGGCGGGGGCGGGCGGCGCGATCGGTGGAAGGCGATTCCGGTTCAGCGCGGGGCTGAGGAGGGCCGCCAAGTGCTCGTCGAGAGGCTGAAGCTCCGGCTTCGACGCCTTGGAGTTCGGCGTCCTCGGCGCCGAGGCCTTCGGTCCGGGCGCCTTTGCTCCGACAACTTTGCCGGCTGCACGCTTGCTGTCCGAGCCCGCGCCGTCAGAACCTTGAGAACTCCCGACATTCGTCGTCAGAACCTCCGTCTCGGCAGCGGGGTCGGACACGGCGCGTGGCTTCTTCGGAGTCGGCATGCTGCAAGTATGGTTTCTAGCGGCCGCTTGGAAAAGGGTACGCCGCAACCGGATGTTACGCGCCGGTTGATCCGCCGAGGCGGGAAACGCCGCACGGGGCGATTTATCGCGCCTCGCGCGCCAGGTCGGGAGTCGCGTTCGGTCCGCGACGTGGCGGCCCGCTTCGGATCGCACGCCTTCCCGAAATCGTCGACGGCCTCAGAGGCCGGCTTCCCCCTGCTGCAAGATTCAACGCACGGCTTCCTCGACACTGGCGCCCGTAAAGCTAGGTTTCGCGCAGGACCGACGCCGTAACGTATTCCAGACGGGACAGATCGATGGACCCCGACACGTCACCGAAACCTGAGACCGCGCCGAAACCCGAGCTCGACGCCGACACCTTGGCCTTCGCCGCCCGGGTCTTCCAGTACGCCCGCATGGGCCACGCGGAGGAGCTCGCGGAGCTGTTCGGGCAGGGCCTGCCGGCGAACCTGCGCAACGACAAGGGCGACAGCCTGCTGATGCTCGCCGCCTATAACGGACAGGCCGAGGCGACGCGGGTGATCCTCGAGGCCGGCGGCGACCCCGAACTCGCCAACGACCGGGGCCAGACACCGCTGGCCGGCGCCGCGTTCAAGGGCGACAGGGACATTGCCAACCTGCTCCTCGCCCACGGCGCAGCGGTCGACGGTACGGGAACGGGCAGCCGCACGGCCCTGATGACCGCGGCGATGTTCAACCGCACCGAGATGGTCGCGCTGTTGCTCGCCCACGGGGCCGACCCGGACAGGCGGGATGGCGCCGGCCAGACCGCCGCCGCCCTGGCGGACTCCATGGGGGCGGCCGACACGCCCGCGCAGCTCGCCGGGGCGAAGCGCCCGGGCACCACCGGCTGAGCCGGAACGTTCCCGTCCCACGATCTGCTGCGGATCGCCCGGCCACGGGGCGACCGCGACGAGGAAAGCTCATGCCGAACACACGTCGCCGCGGCCTCGCCGCGCTCCTCCTCGCCAGCCTGCCCGGTGCGGCCTTGGCGGCCGACGACTGGCCGATGTTCGGGCGTGACCACACCAACCAGCACTTCTCGCCGCTCACGACGATCGACCGGGCCAACGTGAAGGCGCTGCGTCCGGCCTGGATCTTCCAGACCGGCATCACCGGCTATTTCCAGGCGGAGCCCGTGATGGTGGACGGGACGCTCTACGTCTCGACCACCCAGAATCACGTCGCCGCCCTCGATGCCCGCAGCGGACGGGTCCTGTGGACCTACACCCACAAGGCGCGGACGGAGAAGATCTTCGGGCCGCCCTCGAACCGGGGCGTGGCCGTCTCCGGCGGTAAGGTCTTCGAGGCGACCATGGACGGTCGGATCATCGCCCTCGACGCCGCTACCGGAAAGGTCTTGTGGGACCATGAGGCGGTGCGCCCCGAGGAGGGGGAATCCGAGACCGCCTCGGCCCTGGCGGACACGCTCGGGGCCGGCACGGTCCAGGGGTCGAGCCGTCTCGGTTTCAAGATGCCGCCCCTGGTCGCCGACGGCCTCGTCATCGTGGGCGTCGCCGGCGCCGGCTACGGCCTGCACGTGGAGGACGCCAAGGGCGGCCTCGACGGTGGCGCGGTGGTGGGGATCGAGGGCGGCTATGGCCGCCGCGGCTGGCTCGCGGCCTACGACGCCGCCACGGGAGCCGAGCGCTGGCGCTGGTACGTGACCAAGGCCGACGGCTGGGAGGGGGACTTCGCGGCGACCACGTCGGACGGCGTGCCGCTGCACCGGGACATTGCCGCCGAGAAGGCCGCGGCCCCGGCGCATCCCGAGGCTTGGCGGGTCGGGGGAGGCTCGCTCTGGATGACACCGGCCTACGACCGGGATCTCGGGCTGATCTACGTCGGCACCGGCAATCCGGCGCCACAGAATTTCGGCCTCTCGCGCCCGGGCGACAACCTCTACACCATGAGTCTCGTCGCCCTCGATGTCCGCACCGGACAGCTGCGCTGGTACTATCAGCAGGTCCCGCACGACGAGTGGGGCTACGACGTGGCGAGCCCGCCCTTCCTTCTCGACCAGCCGACGCCGCAGGGCCCGGTCAAGGCCGTGGCGCAGGGCTCGAAGACCGGCTGGCTCTACGTCCACGATCGCACCACGGGGAAGCTCCTGGCGAAGTCCGAGCCGCTGATCACGCAGAAGAACCTCTACGCGCCGCCGACCGAGGCCGGCACGGTCGTCAGCCCCGGTCCGCTCGGGGCGATCTCCTGGCATCCGGTGGCTTATGATGCGCACCGGGGAACCGCCTTCGCCCAAGTCCGGCACGGGGCGACGACCTACGTGGTTCGAACGGTGCCCGCCTCCGGCGACCGCCCGGCGATCCGCTACACCGAAACCACGGAGGCCAAGGGCGAGCCGAGCTTCAGCACCTTGACGGCGGTGGACCTTGCCAAGGGCGGCGCGATCAAGTGGACGATGAAGGGCGGCAGCCGGCTCTCCGGTGGGACGCTGGCCACCGCCTCGAACCTCGTGTTCTCCGGGGAGGAGGATGGCCATCTCGATGCCCACGATGCCGAGACGGGCGCGATCCTGTGGCGCTTCCAGTGCGGCGCCGGCATCGGCGGGCCGCCGATCACCTACGCCCTCGACGGCAAGCAATACGTCGCGGTGGCGGCTGGCGGCGCCTCCTTCACGAAGGGTTCCGGCTTCGGCACCGGCGACGCCCTTGTGGTCTTCACGCTACCCGATTGAGGATCTGGCCGCCCCATGGCCGATGTGACATGAGGGCGCGGTCGGCGCACGGCTTGCGTGTGTTCGCCCCGTGCAACCAGAGACCGTGCTCCTCATGACGACCGACACCCCGGCACCGCGCCAGCCCGATGACCGCGGCCCACCCGTGGTCCGCACCATCGCGATGCCCGCCGACACCAACCCGGCCGGCGACATCTTCGGCGGATGGCTGATGGGCCAGATGGACCTCGCGGCCGGCAACATCGCCGCCCGGCGCTCCCGGGGGCGCTGCGCCACGATCTCGGTGGAGGCCATGACCTTCCACCGGCCCGTCATCGTCGGAGACGAGGTGAGCATCTACGCCTGGATCGTGCGCGTCGGGCGCACCTCCATGGGCATCCAGGTCGAGGTCTGGCGCCGGGAGCGCGAGGGCGAGGAGACCATGAAGGTCACCGAGGGGCTCTTCACCTTCGTGGCGATCGGACCGGACCGCCGGCCCCGGGTGATCCCGGCGGAGATCGAGACCGCCGGGGCGTGATCCGTCCGGGTCCCTCACGCCGGGCCATGCTCGGCGGCGCTCTCTGCCTCGCCGGGGATCACGGCCTCGGTGCAGCGCCGGGCTTCGCGGCAGCGCCGTCCTGGTCGGCCGACAGCCTCCAGGCCGCGGCCGCGCGCAAGGGGGTCGCCTATGGCTCGGCGGTGAACGGCGTGACCCTGCGCCAGGACCCCGCCTACGGGCGGGCCCTGGCGCGGGAGGCCGGCCTCCTCGTGTCCGAGAACGCGATGAAGCTGACCTATGCCTGGCGTGCACCGGAAGCCCTCGATTTCACCTACGCGGACGAGGTCGTGGCCTTCGCGGAGGGAAACCGCCAGCGCCTGCGCGGCCACACCCTGGTCTGGCACGAGGGCCTGCCGGCCTGGATCGAGGCCCGGCTCGCCGCCGGGGAAGGCGAAGCCTTCCTGCGCCGCTGGATCGGCGCCATGGCGGGGCGGTACCGGAGCCGAATCGAGGCCTGGGACGTCGTCAACGAGATCTGCGGACCGCAGGACGGTCGTGCGGACGGGCTGCGGCGCACCCCGTGGCTCGCGGGCCTGGGCCCCGGCTACGTCGATCTCGCCTTCCGCATCCAGCACGCGGTCGCGCCGGACGCGGCCGGGGTCTGGAACGAGAACGACCTCGAGCTCGACGCGGACTGGATCGACCAGCGCCGTACGATGGTGCTGCGGACCCTGGAGGGAATGCGCCGCCGGGGCGTGCCGATCCGCCGGCTCGGCCTGCAGGGGCACCTCTACGCCAAGCACCCGCTGAACCAGGACAAGCTCCGCCGCTTCCTGAAGGAGGTCGCCGCCCTCGGGCTCGCCATCGAGGTCACGGAATTCGACGTCAACGACCGGACCTATCCCGCCGACCTCGGCGCCCGCGACCGGGCGGTGTCCGACCTCGCGCGCTGCTTCCTCGACGTGGTGCTGGACGAGCCGGCCGTGCTCAACGTGCTCAGCTGGGACATCACCAACCGGAACACCTGGCTCAACACCAATCCCGAGCGCCGGCGCGCCGACGGTTTGGTTCAGCGCGCCCTGCCGCTGGACGAGCACTTGGCGCGCACACCACTGTGGTCGGCGATGCACCGGGCCTTCGTCGATGCACCGGACCATCGCAAGGCGCGGGACGCCCTGCGCGGCGCGTGAGCCCCTAGCGGGGAACCATCCGCGCCTGCTGCGGCCGCTCGCCGGCCTGCTGGCGCAGGAAGGCCGCCATCTCGGCAAGCACGGGAGCCTTGGAGCGGAAGGTCACGGAGAGCGCCAGCAGGGTGTCGGCATGGTCGAGGCCGGCATAGATCCGCTCCTGCACCGGCACGCGGGCGGTGCGCAGGCGCGCGGCGAGGCTGCGGGTGTTGGAGGGGCGCACGGTGGTGTCGCCGTCGCCCGAGGCGAGGAAGGCCGGCGGTGAGTGCGTGCCCGCGAAGGTGATGGGCTGGGTCGCCGCCTTGTCGGGGGCCTCCCCGAACAGTTCCGTGGCGGTGCCGGCATCGAGGGGCAGGAAGTCGTAGGGGCCGGACAGGCCGGCCACCGCCCGGATCACCCGCGGATCGACGCCGGCCCGACGCAGATAGGTCGGGTTGAGCCCGAGCATCACGGCATTGTAGGCGCCGGCCGAGTGCCCGGCGAGGACGATTCGGCTCGGGTCGCCGCCATAGGCTGCGATGTTCTGCTCGACCCAGGCCAGGGCCTGCGCTCCGTCGTCGAGCAAGTCCGGGAAGCGGACCTCCGGGTAGAGCCGGTAATCCGGCAGCACCGTCACGAATCCCTGCGCCGCGAGGGCCTGTCCGACGAAGGCGTAATCCTCCTTCGCGCCGTTCTTCCAGGAACCGCCATAGAAGAACACCAGCACGGGGGCGCCGGCCGAGCCGGCCACGGGCGTGAAGACGTCGAGGCGCTGGCGCGGATGGCTGCCGAACGCGGCGTCCTTGAGGCTGAGTCGCCCGCCCTGGTCGCGGGGACCGATCGCGTCGAAGAAGGCGAGGGGGGAGCAGGCCGTGATGCCGAGCGCAACGAGCGCGAGTCCGGCGAGGCTGGCAAGGACGGCGAGAACCCGGGTCATGCATCTCTCTGTTGGGGGGCGAACCCCCTGTGACAGGGCTGGCGCGGCGGATTCATGGCGCGCATTCGATTCTCGGCGCGATGCGGAGTCGCAAGTCCGACCGCGTTCCGATCAGGTTCTGAGGACGAGGCAGGCGCCGCCGACCTGGCGGATACGCCCGCACAGGCCATCGGCGGCCTCGCGGCTCTGGGCCGGGATGCGGATGCGGTAGAAGGCGCGGGTGCCGCGGCTGCGCAGGCGGGTGCCGATGATCATCGGACGAACATCGCCGATTACGCTTGTGTAGAGCTTCCGTGTCCGCGCGAAGCTCTGCAGTGCCAAGGATTTCGAGAAGTTTCCGGCGAGCTGGATACCCCAGGGCGCTGCCGGTCCCTCGTTTCCGCCGAGGGCGAACCGGTCGCCGCGCGACGGAATGCGCAGGGCCGCCGTCACCTTGAGGCAGCTGGACTCGGATTCCACCTTTGGCTCCACGGCCTGGCCCTCGGAAGTCTTCGCTTCGGCGTCCTTGGACTCCGGGTTCTTGGTCGAACCCGCCTTGGCCGACGGCGCGTCGCCCTCCGGCATCTCGATCGCCGCGCCGGGGCGCCAGGCCTCCGCGGGCGAGCCGGTGATCGCCAGGACGTAGTTCCGGGTCTCGGTCGGCAGACCCCCGGTGCCGGCGAGCCAGGCGGAGACCCGGCCCGGCCCGCCATTGTAGGCCGCCGCTGCCAGCCCGAGATTGCCGAATTGCCGGTTGAGGTCGGCGAGCAGGTGGGCCGCGTGCGGGATCGCCTGCTCGGGGTCGAACGGATCGGTCAGGCCGCGCTCCCGCGCCGTACCCGGCATGAACTGCGCGACGCCCTGTGCGCCCACGGGGCTCACGGCGGTGACGCGAAAGGCGCTCTCCCGCCAGATCAGGCGCGTCAGGAACGGCACCGGCAGGCCGCGGGCCTTCGCCGAGCCCTCGATCAGACGGCAGAGGGCCTGCTCGACCGTCTCGGTCGCGCCCTCGGCGGCCGCGCGGGCCGATCCTGAGGTGAAGGCGCCGACTAGGAGGAGCGCGAGCAGGGCGGCGGAGAAACGGCGAAAGAGCGAGATCACGGTCGGGTTGTAGAGCGTGTGCGCCGACGATCAATTACAAACGCCCCCGACCGCGTCGCATCCGCGTTCGCCGATCCAGCAGGCCCACGCTATAACGCTCAGGGTTGCGACCTCCGCCCCGCTGCAGAACAGGCCTCGATGCCCGAAACGCTCCTCGACGTTCAGGACCTGTCGGTCGCCTTCCGCTTGCGGGAGCGCGAGACCCGCGCCGTGGACCGCGTGAGCTTCACCATCACGGCCGGCGAGACGCTGGCCCTCGTCGGGGAATCCGGCTCGGGCAAGTCGGTGACCGCTCTCTCGATCCTGCGACTCCTCGACGGCAGTGCCACCCATCCGGGTGGCCGCATCCTGTTCAAGGGCGAGGACCTGCTGACCCTGCCAGAGAAGCGGCTCCGTGGCATCCGTGGCGCCGACATCACCATGGTATTTCAGGAGCCGATGACCTCCCTGAACCCGCTCCACGCGATCCAGCGGCAGATCGGCGAGGTGCTGGAGGTGCATCGCGGCCTCTCCGGCCGCAAGGCGCGCGCCCGCATCCTCGAACTGCTCGAACTCGTCGGGCTGCGCGACGCCGAACGGCGCCTCAACGCCTATCCGCACGAGCTCTCGGGCGGACAGCGCCAGCGCGTGATGATCGCCATGGCGCTCGCCTGCGAGCCGGACCTGCTGGTGGCCGACGAGCCGACCACCGCCCTCGACGTCACGGTGCAGGCCCAGATCCTCACCTTGCTGGCCGACCTGCAGAAGCGCCTCGGCATGGCGATGCTGTTCATCACCCACGACCTCGGCATCGTGCAGCGCATCGCCGACAACGTCTGCGTGATGCTTGCCGGTCGCGTGGTCGAGGCCGGCCCGGTCGCCGAGATCTTCGCCCGGCCGCAGCACGACTACACCCGCCGTCTCCTCGCCTCGGAGCCGAAGGGCCGGGCCAACCCGGTGCCGGCCGACGCCGCCCCCCTGCTGGAGGCCGGCCCGCTCAAGGTCTGGTTTCCGATCCGCGAAGGCCTGCTGCGCCGGACCACCAGCCACGTGAAGGCGGTGGACGGGGTGTCGCTTCGGGTCCGGGCCGGGGAAACCGTCGGGGTCGTCGGCGAATCCGGTTCGGGCAAGACCACGCTCGGCCTGGCGCTCCTGCGCCTCACCGGCTGCGAGGGCCCGATCGTGTTCCTCGGTCGCTCCATCGCCGGCCTGCCGCCCGCCGCCATGCGTCCGATCCGGCGTGACATGCAGGTGGTCTTCCAGGACCCCTACGGCTCGCTCTCGCCGCGAATGACGGTGGCGGACATCGTCGCCGAGGGTTTGGTGGTCCAGGGGGCGGTGAGGACGCGGGCCGAGCGGCAGGCGGTGGTCGCCAAGGCGCTCGGCGATGTCGGGCTCGATCCGGCGACCATGAACCGGTACCCGCACGAATTCTCCGGCGGGCAGCGGCAGCGCATCGCGATCGCGCGCGCCATCGTGCTCAAGCCGAAATTCGTCGTGCTGGACGAGCCGACCTCGGCCCTCGACCGCTCTGTCCAGGCCCAGATCGTCACCCTCCTGCGCGACCTCCAGCGCGAGCGTGGGCTCGCCTACCTGTTCATCAGCCACGACCTGAAGGTGGTGCGAGCTCTGGCGAACTACGTGCTGGTGATGCAGAACGGCCAGGTCGTCGAGGAGGGGCCGGCCGAGGACATCTTCGCCGCGCCGAAGACCGCCTACACCCAGGCGCTGTTCGCCGCCGCCTTCGATCTCCAGAGCGACACCGTCGCCGATCCGATTCCGGCCTGAAGGGGACGGGCATGCCGCGCGCCTTCCTCATCGTCCTGGATTCCGTCGGCATCGGCGGCGCGCCGGATGCCGATCGCTACGGCGATGCCGGGTCCGACACCCTCGGTCACATCGCCCGCGCCTGCGCCGAGGGGCGCGGCGACCGGGCGGGCCTGCGGCACGGCCCCCTGGCGCTCCCGAACCTGACCCGCCTCGGCCTCGGCCTGGCAGCGCAGGGCGCCACCGGCGCGGTGCCGCCGGGCCTCGAGGCGGTGAGCGACCCGACGGGCGCCTACGGCCACGCGGTGGAGGTGGCCGCCGGCAAGGACACGCCCTCGGGTCATTGGGAGATTACCGGCGTGCCGGTCCGCGAGCCCTGGGGCTACTTCCCCGTCGCGGTCCCGACCTTCCCGGCCGCGTTGACGGAGGCGCTGATCGCGCAAGCCGGCCTGCCCGGCATCCTCGGCAACTGCCATGCCGCCGGGGTGGCGATCATCGACGGCCTCGGCGCCGAGCACGTCCGGACCGGCATGCCCATCTGCTACACCTCCGCCGACAGCGTGTTCCAGATCGCGGCACACGAGGAAAGTTTCGGGTTGGAGCGGCTCTACGCCACCTGCCGGATCGCCCGCGACCTCTGCGACGCCTATCGGGTCGGCCGCGTCATCGCCCGCCCCTTCGTCGGCGGCGCGCAGGGGGGATTCCGGCGCACCGCCAACCGCAAGGACTACGCGGTCGAACCGCCCGGCCGGACGCTCCTGGACGTGCTCCAGGCCTCGGGACGGAGCGTCGTCAGCGTCGGCAAGATCGGCGACATCTTCGCCCATCGGGCGACCGGGCAGGAGATCAAGCCCGGCAGCAACGCCGCCTGCCTTGACGCCGCGCTGACAGCCTTCTCGGCGTTGCCGGAGGGCGGCCTCGTCTTCCTCAACCTCGTCGATTTCGACACCGAGTACGGCCACCGCCGGGACGTGCCCGGTTACGCCGCCGAACTCGAGCGCTTCGACGCCCGGCTGCCCGAAATCCACGCCGTCCTGCGTCCCGGCGACCTCTGCATCATCACCGCGGACCACGGCAACGATCCGACCTGGGGCGGAACCGAGCACACCCGGGAACAGGTTCCCGTGCTGGCCTTCGGCCCCGGCATCACGCCGGGATCGATCGGTCGACGCGAAACCTTCGCCGATCTGGGCGCGACCCTCGCACGGCATCTCGGAGTCGCACGCCTCGATGCGGGAACGAGCTGGAACTGACGGACAAGGGGGATCATCATGCGGGACGAGGACGACCGAGCCATCCGACAGGCCATCGCGCACCGGGTCGGGGAGCCGTTGGACACGCTGTCGGTCGAGGATCTCGATGAGCGGATCCAGCTGCTGCGGTCCGAGATGGAGCGCCTGGAAGCCGCGCGCCATGCCAAGAAGGCGGCGCTGGAGCGGGCGGATTCCCTCTTCCGGCTCTAGAGTTTGTCGGGGATGGGTGGAGGCTGTGTAGAAAGGCTGAGGTCATTGCCGACTGTGGAAATATCTTCTTCCGAGCGGCTCCGGCAGCACCACAGACCCACCGTCTCCGGCTCGTGGACCGCCTTCCATGAGTCTGAGTAGGCGTTGCGTAGAAGCCTATTCTAGCCTCTCTGCCCGAGGCTGCATTTTCACACAGCCTGGACCCTTGTCGGACCTTCGGAGCGTCTGCTTCCAGTCAGCCTAACCGAACGGACGCAAGTGACCGGGGCAGGTCACTTGGAGTGGAAAGTTACCGGGTGTCCCTACTGCTATGATGATTGGGAAGTTGCCGCCTTAATTAAGCTGGCGAGGTCTTCCGGAAAGATTAGTTCAGCCGCGTTCTCGATATCTGCTACAGACCACCACCTAATTTCTCGCATTGCTGTTCGCTCAGAATCAGTCAAGGCATCAAGTCTTGGCGCAGATCGTTCGCATTTTCCCAGGAAAAAAATATCCGTGTTATCGACAAAAGCACTCTCATGCTCAAACTGAGACGCCACGACATGAATGGGTCCTTCCAACGCAACTTCAAGATGAAGCTCTTCAATCAGCTCTCGCTGTGCAGCTTCAGCGTCCGTCTCGCCGTCCTCAACGCTACCTCCAGGGGTAGCCCAGAAGGTAAATGGTCCCGAGGTTCGCTGAACTTCAAATCGGATTAGAAGAACGTTATCAGTACTATCCAGAAGGATTGCACGGGCAGAGCGACGTTGGCGAATAACTTCCGACATGCTTGCGTTCTGCCACGCGACCAGCGACCGGACAAGGTCCGTTAGAGGTGAAGGCTGTGTGAAAACGTGCTGATCTGATAGGGTAAATCCCGATCTTGGAGGTCGGGATGAAGCGCTTCATCGCAAGTGAGAACCGTTAGCAGATCACGCTGCTTCCCGATTGCCTGGACGACTATATCACCGCCGACAATCCGGTTCGCCTCGTCGAGTTGTTCGTCGATGAGTTCGACCTGACAACGCTCGGCTTTGCAGGCGCCGTGCCGGAGGCCACGGGCCGTCCCGCCTACCATCCGGCGACGTTGCTCAAGATCTATCTCTACGGCTACCTCAACCGCGTTCCGTCGAGCCGGCGGCTCGAACGCGAGAGCCAGCGCAACATCGAGTTGATCTGGCTGACCGGTCGGCTGATGCCCGACTTCAAGACGCTGGCCGACTTCCGTAGAGACAATGGCCCGGCGATCCAGGCCGCCTGCGCGTAATGCGTGGTGCTGTGCCGCCGGCTGGACCTGTTCAGCAAGGCCGTCGTCGCGATCGACGGCAGCAAGTTCAAGGCCGTCAACAACCGCGACAAGAACTTCACCGCCGCCAAGGTCGAAGCTCGGCTGGCGCAGGTCGAGACGAGCATCGGCTGTTACCTCGCGGCGCTGGACCGGGCCGACCGCGCGCCGAGCGACATCGCCGAGGCGCGCACGACGCGGCTCAGGGAGAAGATCGCGGACCTGCGCGAGCAGATGCAGGTTCTCGAAGCGAGAGGCCGGCAGGTCGAGGCTGCGCCCGATCGCCAGGTCTCACTGACCGATCCCGACGCGCGCTCCATGGCGACCAGCGGCAAGGGCACCGGCATGGTCGGCTACAACGTCCAGGCCGCAGTCGATGCCGAGCACCACCTGATCGTGGCCCACGCCGTGACCAACGTCGGGAGCGACCGGGTGCAACTCGCGCCGATGGGTCTTCTGGCGCAGGCGGCGACGGGAAGCGCCACGCTCACGGTGCTGGCCGACCGGGGCTACCTCAACGGGGAACAGGTGCTGGCCTGCGAAGGCACCGGGGTGCTGCCCTGCGTGCCAAAGATCCTGACCTCGGGCCATGCCAAGCGCGGCCTCTTCACGGGACAGGACTTCGTCTACGACGCCGAACAGGATCACTACACCTGTCCCGCCGGCCAGCACCTGACCAAGGGGCTCGCCCGGTCCGATCGCCAGGCCGATGGCGAGGAGATGGACCACCACCGCAACCTGATGGCCTGTCGCGATTGCGCGCTCAAGCCCCGCTGCACGCCGGCGCAGACGCGGCGTGTCAAACGCTGGGTGCACGAGGACGTCCTCGACGCGATGCAGGCGCGGCTCGACCGGATGCCCGACGCGATGAAGATCCGTCGCCAGACCGTCGAGAACCCGTTCGGCACGCTAAAGGCCTGGATGGGAGCGACCCACTTCCTGACCCGGACCTTGGCGAAGGTCAGAACCGAGATGAGCCTGCAGGTTCGGGCCTACAACATGAAGCGGATGATCCAGATCTTCGGGGTCGCTCCGCTGATGGCGGCCATCCGGGCCTGAAGGCCACCGCTCCGCTCTGCGACGCTCTCAGGACATTCGCCTTTAACCTGAGGGATCTAGCGTTCTCACACGGCCTCGGTGGGAACCGGTCATCCCAAAAAGCCAATTGTGGTGAGCGGAATCAAGGCGCTCTCTGGCGCAAGATGAGCCTCAGAAACACTTAGGCCGCGCGCGAAGGAATTGCTCCGAAGTTACATTTTCAACGAAGGAATTTCCGCTCTCCCCCAAATGGGGGATGAAGGTCTTCCAACCCCGCGCTTGAATGTCGCAACACAAAAAAGCGAGGGCGGTCATGCTTGATAGATGGACGATGGCGCCATGGATGCGCCGGCGACTTGCCCGGCACGTGCGTCGGGGTACGAGTGATCGCATGATCGCGTGCCTCATTAATCCGGCGCCCGGCTCCGTGTCCGAGAGTGTCGCGCCGCCCGCGCAGAGAGCTGAAATCACCGTCGAGTACGATCTTTCGAACGTCATCCTGTTCCGCGCGCTCGCGGCGAACCGGGCGGGCGCGGGCCGGGACGCCCGCTGACGCCGCGGTCAGCGGATCAGGCTGAAGCCCGAGATCAGCCGGGCCAGATCGACCTGACGGGTGACGCCTGTCTTGGCGAAGATCGCCTTGACCTGACTGCGAATAGTTTCCGGCCGCACGCTCTGCTGAACGGCGAGGATCGAGATGGTCGCGCCGTCCGCGATGCCCCGCGCGATCCGTGCCTCGGCGGCCGTGAGGTCGAACAGTCCCGACAGCAGTTCGGTGCCCGGCACGGGACGCGGCAGGACGGGGGCCGCCACCATCAGCATGGTACCGCCACCGAAGACGTCCTGGGCCTGACCGCGCATGGGCAGCAGGTGGAGCACCATGGCGGGATGGTCGTCGTCGGCCGGGATCGGGATCGAGCGCGCCGCCTGGGCCCGCTGTCCGGCGAGCACGTCCGCCATCAGGGCATCCGCGCCCGGATGGGCAAGGGTGGCCCGCTCACGCTGATCGCGCACCACGCGCGGCACCAGGCCGGCGAAGCCCGCATTGCGTTCCTGCAGGCGCCCATCGGGCGAAACCACGGCCGCCGGGAGGCCCATGACCTCCAGGGCCCCCACCGCAGCGCGCGCCCGCTCCAGCTTCAAGCGGGCCGAGACCAGGGCCGCGCGACCGAGATGCGGCCGCAGGGAGTCGAGGATCGCCGTCGCGGACTGCGGGACCGGGCCATCCTTGTAGCGACGCTCGATGCTGAAGATCAGCGTATCGCCGGTGGTGAGCGGGCAGGCCGTGGCCGCACCCCAGCCCAGACCGCGCGGACGCAGGAATTGCTGGATCAGGACGTCCTGCTCCAGTTCGGCCTGGGTGTAGACGTCCTTCTCGCGGACGAAGCCCGCATGCCGGGCGCCGAGGAGCTTCGCCGTGCGCTGGCCGGCGCTGCTCCAGCCCCCGGCGGCGAAATCGGCCATGACCTGATCGAGGGACTCGCTGTTGATCCAGCGATGGGATTCGAGGTCGGCCGCGATCAGGACCGTTCCCTGGGCCCCGGCGATGTCGGCGAGCTGATCCAGGACCGCAGGCCAGAGTTCGGGGAGGATCGCAGCCTCGTAGATGAGGTCCGTCAGGGTTTCGAATTCACCCTGTCCCGAGGACTCCCGCACGGCCAATGACCCACATCCCAGGGTGTCTATTTCGTAAAGACCATACAGCCAAAGTTTCCCGCTCGCCAAGGGTATTTGTGGCAAATTCCCGTGATCTGCCCGCTGGATACGGGGCACCCGACGTGATTTCGTCGGTGTGGCGTCGGGGAGGTCTCGTCAGCCGATCCCTTCGTGTTAGGGGAAAGGGAGACGGGGAACCTTCAGCCGACACGACCGGTCATGTCGAGTCGGAGCGGGGGCGGGGAGTGTGGCGTGCGGCATTGGCGCGAAGGACCGGGTGACCGGCGAAGCTACCACCACGGCAACCTCAAGGAGGCGCTGATCGAGGCTGCGCGCCGCTTCATCGCCGAGCGCGGCATCGGCGGCTTCACGCTGGTGGATGCGGCCCGCCTCGTCGGCGTCACGCCGGCGGCGCTCTACCGCCATTTCCGCGGGCGGGAGGCGCTGCTCGAAGAGGTGGCGGGACGAGGGTTTGCCGACTTGGCCGAGCGGCTCGCCCGCGCCCTGACCGCGAAGGGCACGCCGCTGGAGCGGTTCACCCGGATGGGCGAGGCCTACCTGGCCTTCGCCGAGGAGGAGCCCGGCTACTACGCGGCGATCTTCGAGACCCGCGGCCTCGCCGCCGCCGTGCCGAACGCGGTGCCGAGCGCGCGCCCGAGCCCGTTCGACCTGCTCGTGGAAGCCCTCCAGGCGACCTTCCCGGAGGGGTTCGGCGGTGTCGCGCCCCGGTTTATCGCGCTCGAGGTCTGGGCGCTGGCGCACGGCCTCGCGACCCTGTCCGCGTCCGGGCACCTGCCGAAATCCGCCGGCATGCCGGACAAGTACGAGCTGCTGCGCGCCGGCGTGCTGGCTCTCGTCCACGGCGCCGCGTCGGGCGGGCGGACGCGCGAACAGCCCTGACCGGATGGGCGCCCCTTGAAAGCGTGCACGTCCATCCGCAAGTGAATGTCGTTCACATTTACATTGGAGCCGTGAGCCGTGAGCTTCTCTTCCTCTCCCTTCACCACCGGGAAGGTCTGCCGTAGCGGCCCCTTCCCCAAGCGATCCCTGGAAATCGGCGCCATCGTCGTCGCCTTCGTCTATTGGTGGCCCCTGGCCGCCGCTTACATCGCCTGGAAGGTCGCGGGCTATCCTGCGCTCAGCGAGTTGCGGGGCCTCGCCGGCCGCGGCCTCTCGTGGAACGCGGGAGCCACCCGCTCGCGCTTCGCCGCGGCGTTCGAGGCGGCCAATGGCGGCAACACCGGCAACCTCGCCTTCGACGCCTACCGTCGCAGCGAGATCGAGCGGCTCGACGCCCAGCGCCGTGCCCTCCAGGAGGAGAGCCGCGCCTTCGCCGAGTTCGTCGAGGAGCTGAAGCGGGCCAAGGACCGCGAGCAGTTCGACGCTTTCATGCAGAAGCGCCGCAGCGCGGACACGACCCGCTCGGTCTGAGCGGCGGTCTTCACCTGACCATCGGGGCTTCCGGCGCAGGCCGGGAGCCCCTTTTTCGTGGAAGCGGCCCCCGCCATGGCCCTCGCTCGGACTGCTGCGATGCTCTAGAAAACCGGTCTCGGTCTTGCCTGGGTCTCCCCCGCGCCGTCGATCAGACCTCGGCCCAGGAATTTGGCAGCAGACCCCGGCCCCATGGAGTTCCAGCGATGCAGGCAGCCGCCGCGACCGTCCGGGTGGTCGACCACCCCCTCGTCCAGCACAAGCTGACCCTGCTGCGCCAGCGCGAACGCTCGACCAAGGGCTTCCGCCAGATCCTCAACGAGATCGGCATGCTGCTGGCCTACGAGGTCACCCGCGACCTGCCGCTGGAAACCGTGACGATCGAGACGCCGATCCAGTCGATGGAGGCGCCGCAGATCGCCGGCAAGAAGCTGGTCCTGGCGCCGATCCTGCGCGCCGGTGTCGGCTTCCTCGACGGCATGCTGTCCCTGGTGCCGTCCGCCCGCGTGGCGCATGTCGGGCTCTACCGTGATCCCGAGACCCTGGAAGCGGTGGAATACTACTTCAAGGCGCCCTCGGACCTGGTCGATCGCACGGTCCTGGTGCTCGACCCGATGCTGGCGACCGCGAACTCGGCGGTGGCGGCGATCAACCTGCTGAAGCAGCGCGGCGCGCAGGACCTGCGCTTCGTCTGCCTGCTCGCCGCCCCGGAGGGCATCGCCCGGCTCCAGGCCGCCCACCCGGACGTGCCGGTCTGGACCGCGGCCATCGACAGCCATCTCAACGACCACGGCTATATCGTCCCGGGCCTCGGCGATGCCGGCGACCGGATGTACGGCACCCGCTGAGGCAGCGCCCAGGCGGCGCGACCTTGCCAAGCACCGTCCGGGCGGCACATGACGGGGCTTCCAGGAGGAGACCCCGATGACAGCCAGCCTGCCCGAGACCATGCGACAGATCCGCTTCAAGGGCGCCGGCGGGCCGGACGTGCTGGCCCTGGAGACGGTGCCGCTGCCGCAGCCCGGACCCGGTCAGGTGCTCATCGAAGTGGTCGCCGCCGGGATCAACCGGCCGGACATCCAGCAGCGCGAGGGCAAGTACCCGCCGCCGAAGGGGGCCACCGAGATCCCCGGCCTCGAGGTCGCCGGCCGGATCGTCGCCCTGGGTGAGGGCGTCTCCGGCGTCGCGATCGGCGACGCGGTCTGTGCCCTGGTGATCAGCGGCGGCTATGCCGAGTTCGCCGTGGCCGAGATCGGCCAGTGCCTGCCGAAGCCGTCGTCGCTTTCTCTGATCGAGGCCGGCGGCCTGCCGGAGAACTACTTCACCGTCTACAGCACCGTGATCGAGCGTGGGCGCCTCAAGCCCGGCGAGTCCTTCCTCGTCCATGGCGGATCGAGCGGCATCGGCTCGACCGCGATCCAGATCGCTAAGCATCACGGCGCGCGGGTCTTCGCCACCGCCGGTTCGGCCGAGAAGTGCGCCTTCTGCCGCGACCTGGGCGCCGAGGCGGCGATCAACTACCGCGAAGCCGACTTCGCCGAGGAGGTGAAGCGGCTTACCGACGGAAACGGCGTCGACGTCATCCTCGACATGGTCGGGGCGCCTTACCTCGCCAAGAACCTTTCGGCCCTGGCGATCGAGGGGCGCCTCGTGCAGATCGCCTTCATGCAGGGCTACAAGGTCGATGCCTTCAGCATGACCCCGATCATGATGAAGCGCCTGACCTTCACCGGCGCGACGCTTCGGGCGCGTCCGAAGGCCGAGAAGGCGGCGATCGCCGAAGGCCTGGCCCGGGATGTCTGGCCGCTGCTGGAGGCCGGGACGATCCGCCCGATCATCCATGCCACCTTCCCGTTGGAAGAGGCCCGTCAGGCGCACGAATTGATGGAGTCGAGCGCCCATCTCGGCAAGATCATGCTGGTCACCGGCCGCTAGGCCGAACCTCGGCGGGAACTCCGCTCTCGACCCTCGCGTTTCAGACCCGAGCAGGAATCACGAGCCGAATCCATGGGGATCGGTGCTCGGGTCGAAACATCGGTCTTCAGGACCGTTCAAGCGAGGATCGCATGGCAGAGAAACTACACGGTCAGGAAGCCCGGCAGGGCAATCGCGGCAAGCCGGTGCTCTACGTTCTCGTGGCCAGCCTCGTGCTGCTCGCGATCGCCATCACCGGCCTGATGACTTGGCAGGGCGCGAATTCGCCGAAGGACTATGCCAGCCAGAGCCAGGACGCCTCCCGCCAGGAGGTGACGGGCTCCGTGAAGGGGTCGTCCAACGCCACCTCGTCGTCGAACACCGGTTCGGTGCCGGCCGCGAACCCGGCCTATCCGAGCCCGGCCCAGCCGGCCGCGAACGGCAACAAGCAGTAACAGCGGATCGCCCGTGCCGGTCCGCCTCAGCGGGTCGGCACGGGCGTCTCGCCGCGATAATCGTAGAACCCGCGCTTGGACTTGCGTCCGAGCCAGCCGGCCTCGACGTATTTTACGAGCAGCGGACAGGGCCGGTACTTGGAATCGGCCAGCCCCTCGTAGAGCACCTGCATCACCGACAGGCAGGTATCGAGGCCGATGAAGTCGGCGAGCTGCAGCGGACCCATGGGGTGGTTCGCGCCGAGGCGCATCGCCGTATCGATCGACTCCACCGAACCGACACCCTCGTAGAGCGTGTAGATCGCCTCGTTGATCATCGGCAGCAGGATGCGGTTGACGATGAAGGCCGGAAAATCCTCCGACATCGTCGAGGTCTTGCCGAGCTTGGCGATGAAGGCCTTGGCCGATTCGTAGGTCGGATCTTCCGTGGCGATGCCGCGGATGAGCTCGACGAGCTGCATCACCGGCACGGGATTCATGAAGTGGATGCCGATGAAGCGCTCCGGTCGGTCCGTCGAGGCGGCGAGGCGCGTGATCGAGATTGACGAGGTGTTGGTGGCGATCAGCGCGTCGGGCTTCAGCGAGGCGCACAGCGTGCTGAAGATCTGGCGCTTGGTCGATTCGTCTTCGGTGGCCGCCTCGATGACGAGGTCGCAGGGCGCGAGGTCGTCGAAGCTCTCCGCCGCCACGATCCGGGACACCGCGCTGCGGCGCTGATCGTCCGCGATGGTGCCCTTGGCCACCTGCCGCGCGAGATTGCCGTCGACGGTCGCGAGGCCGTTGTGAATGCGGGCCGGGTCGCGGTCGTTCAGGCGGACGTCGAGCCCCGCCATCGCACAGACATGTGCGATGCCGCTGCCCATCTGTCCGGCGCCGATGATGCCGACCGTCCTGATATCGATGCCCATCGTCTGCACTCGCACCCCTGGAGCGTCCCGCCGTTGCGATCCGGGCCCCGCCCGGCCGCCGGGGGCGCCCGCCTCGCTTATAACGTTTCGCGGTCGCAGCGTCCTAGAGCATTTCCACGCCGGGAGGCCATCCGTACCGGTCGGCCGATCCGCGCGACGCGCACCGGCCGGCCGTGACCGCTCGGTCTCAGCTCTTCGCCTTGGCAATCTCGGACTGCAGCTCGGGGACGATCTGGAACAGGTCGCCCACGAGGCCGTAATCCGCCACCTGGAAGATCGGCGCGTCCTCGTCCTTATTGATGGCGACGATGACCTTCGAGTCCTTCATGCCGGCGAGGTGCTGGATCGCGCCCGAGATGCCGACGGCGACGTAGAGGTCCGGCGCCACGACCTTGCCGGTCTGGCCGACCTGCCAGTCATTGGGGGCATAGCCCGCATCGACGGCGGCGCGTGAGGCGCCCACGGCAGCGCCGAGCATGTCCGCCAGGGGCTCGATCAGCTCCTTGAACTTGTCCGAGGAGCCGAGCGACCGGCCGCCGGAGACGATGATCTTGGCGGCGGCCAGCTCGGGACGGTCGGACTTGGCGATCTCCTCGCCCTTGAAGCTCGATTTGCCGGAAGAGGCGGCCGTCTGCACCGGCTCGATCGCCGCGGCGGCGCCACCCTCGCCGGCCGGCTTGAAGGCCGCCATGCGGACGGTGATCACCTTCTTGCCCGCACCGGCCTGCACGGTTTGGATCGCGTTGCCGGCGTAGATCGGGCGCTCGAAGGTGTCGGGCGAGACCACGCTGATGATGTCCGAGATCTGGGCGACGTCGAGGAGGGCGGCCACCCGCGGCAGCACGTTCTTGCCGGTGGTGGAGGCCGCTGCGACGAGGTTGTCGTAGGGCTCTGCCAGGGAGACGACGAGCGCGGCAGTCGGCTCGGCGAGGAGGTGATCGTAGGCCGCGTCCTCGGCCAGCAGCACCTTCTCGACGCCGTCGAGCTTGGCCGCGGCCTCGGCGGCGGGGCGGCTGCCGGCACCCGCCACGAGGGCGTGCACGGATCCGCCCAGGGCGACGGCGGCCGTCAGCGCCTTCAGGCTCGCGTCGCGGACCGCGCCGTTGTCGTGCTCGATGAGGAGTAGGGTGGCCATGGTGTGCGAACCTCGAAATCGATCAGCAGGAGGGTCCCGGACCCCGTCTCACCCGCCGCGTCGACGCGGCGGGCTCTTGAAGCCATCGGCTGGGCGGCGTCTCAGAGGACCCCGGCCTCGCCCTTCAGCTTCTGCACGAGCTCGGCCGGGGATCCGACCTTGATGCCGGCCTTGCGCCCGGCGGGCTCGACGGTCTTGAGCACGGTGACCCGCGGGGTCACGTCGACGCCGAGCGCATCGGGGGCCAGCTCCTCGAGGGGCTTCTTCTTGGCCTTCATGATGTTGGGCAGCGAGGCGTAGCGCGGCTCGTTGAGACGCAGGTCCGTGGTGACGATGGCCGGCAGGGTCAGGGTCACGGTCTGGAGGCCGCCGTCGATCTCGCGCGTGACGTCGATCGAGCCTTCGCCGAACTCCAGCTTGAAGGCGAAGGTGCCCTGGGGCCAGTCGAGGAGGGCCGCCAGCATCTGGCCGGTCTGATTCGAATCGTCGTCGATGGCCTGCTTGCCGAGGATGACGAGGCCGGGGGCCTCCTTCTCGACCAGGGCCTTCAGGATCTTGGCCACCGCCAGCGGCTCGACCACGCCGTCGGTCTTCACCAGGATCGCCCGGTCGGCGCCCATGGCGAGGGCGGTGCGAAGGGTCTCCTGCGCCTGCTGCGGACCGATGGAGACGGCGACGATCTCGCTGACCTTGCCCTTCTCCTTCAGGCGAATCGCTTCCTCGACGGCAATCTCGTCGAAGGGATTCATCGACATCTTGACGTTGGCGAGGTCCACGCCCGAACCGTCGGCCTTGACCCGGATCTTGACGTTGTAGTCGACGACCCGCTTGACGGGCACCAGAACCTTCATGGCGTTCACAATCCTCCGCGCGGATAATATTTTTCGACCAGGCCGGCGCGGCGCGCAAAGGAACTCCGGGACACCCGGAACTCCAGAACCCTGGTCATTGAGGCGGCGGACCGTAACGGCCTCATTTCCGCCTTGTCAACGCGCCCTGCAGCCGCCTGTCCGGGCGGGGGTCTTCGCGGACCGATGGCCGGCCGCGTGGGCTCGGGTTCGCCGCCCGCTGGTATTCCGAATGCCTGTGCCTCAGCGGTTTTGACCCGGTACCCAGAGCACGTCGTCGGCGCCGTTCGCATTGGCGGTCCGGCTCGCCACGAACAGGAAATCGGACAGCCGGTTGAGGTACTGGAGTGCCTCGGGCGAGACGATCTCGCCCTCGGTGGCAGCCAGGGCCACGGCCAGCCGCTCGGCCCGCCGACAGATCGTGCGGGCGAGGTGGAGGGCGGCCGAGGCCGGCGAGCCCCCGGGCAGCACGAAGGACTTCAAGGGCGAAAGGTCGGCGTTCAGCGCGTCGATGTCGCGCTCGACCCGCTGCACCTGCGCGGCGACGATCCGCAGCGGCTCGTATTTCGGCGGTTCGGCGCTTTCCGGGGTC
Organism: Methylobacterium sp. Leaf125; assembly: GCF_001423085.1. Lineage (GTDB taxonomy): Bacteria > Pseudomonadota > Alphaproteobacteria > Rhizobiales > Beijerinckiaceae > Methylobacterium. Next base: position 113,393 of record NZ_LMNU01000012.1, read on the forward strand.
GCGAGGTCGGCGCCGAGGTCGAACAGGTCGTTCTGAATCGCGCCCAGCATCGCGTCGAGGCGCGAATCCGCATGCAGCCGCACGAGTCCGATGCACGCGTTGGTCTCGTCGACGGTGCCGTAGGTCTCGATCCGCAGATCCGCCTTGGAGCGCCGTTCGCCGCTCGCCAGGGCGGTCGATCCCTTGTCGCCGGTGCGGGTGTAGATGCGGTTGAGGGTGACCACGATGGCGTCCGATCCTGAGCGGGGCCGGCAAGACGCGCCGGCAGGAGCGGGAACCTAGCGCAGTTTGCCGCCGCTGGGAGTCGCGGAATCGGAACGCGAAGGGCCGGCCCCGCATCGGCGGAACCGGCCCTCGAAGCTCACACGAAAGGCGAGCGCAGCGAACTCAGAAGGTGTAGCCGAGCTTGCCGCCGAAATTGGTCAGGCCGCGGTTGTTCGCGCAGAGGCCCGCATTCGACATGTGCTCGACGGTGGCCATGACGCTCCAGTGCTCGGTGAGCCGGAAGCCGAGGGCGGCCGCCTCGCGGAACAGCGGATTGCAGCCCAGCGTGTTGAACCCGGCCGGCGCCGTCGGCTTCGGCCCGGTGTAGCCGTTATGGGCGCCGGCGCCGAAGAAGCCCTCGAGGAAGACGATGTTGTTCAGGGTCTGCGGGAAGAGGTCCACGGTCCAGGTCGCGCCGATATAGGCGTAGCTGGTGCGGCCGCCGAAGTTGTAGCTGCCGCCGACGGTGGCCCGGGGCACGAAGGCCTGCCAGAAGGGATCGACGCTCACCAACGGCTTGGAGAAGAGAATTTCGCCGTTGATGTTGCTGGTGTTGTGCTCGGCGCTGCCGGGATCCTGCACGGCGCCGCCGATGCGGACCTCGGAGACGATGCTCAGGGGCTTCACCGGGCTGACATAGGCGGCCGGCGGCGCGGACGGGAAGTCGGCGGCCTGGACCGGCATGGCCGTGGCGAGCACGACGGCGGCGGCAGCAAGGCGAAGCGAGGTGGACTGCATCGAGATGGTTCCGGTTTGACCGGGCATGTCTAGCAGGCCGCTCGCGGCATCGGCAGGCGTCGGAGGCCTCGCGACAGCGATAGCTGTGCGGTGAGACCTCCTGGCCACACTTGCCGGCCGCACCCGCCCCCTTGAAGCCGCTCAGGCTGCCGGCGCGGGCGTCATCGCACCGGTGTCGCCCTGCCGATGCCAGACATACCAGGCCAGGAACGCGACCGGCACGCCGATGAGCGCGGTCGCCACGAAGAACCAGGCGAAGCCGGTCGACTCGATCACGAATCCGGACGCCCCCGCCAGCAGGCTGCCGGGGAGGGCGCAGAGGGAGGTCAGGAGGGCGTACTGGCTCGCCGCGTGCTCGGTGGCCACGAGGGTCGACATGAAGGTGATCAGCACGATCGAGGCGATCGCGTAGGCGAAGCTGTCGATGCTCACCGCGATGGCGAAGGTCCAGAAGGCGTTTCCGCCGTCTCCGCCGTGCAGTGCCAGGTAGGCGAGGCTGAGATGCGAGGCCGAACCGAACACCGTGCCGGCGAGCAGGCTCGCCATCATGCCGATCCGCGGGACCACGTAACCGGCCAGGACGGTACCCGCGAGGGCGACGCCGAAGCCGAACAGCTTCGTCACCGTGGCGATGTCGGTGTTCGAGTAATGTAGGCTCTTGAACAGCGGCATCGCCATGGCGCTGGCGACGTAGCCGGGCATGCGGAAGCCGGCCACCAGGAGCAGGATCGGGATCGCCAGGGGCCCGAGGCGGCGGACCAGGTCCCGGATCGGTGCCACGATGGTCTCGACGAAGCCGGGATGGTCGTGGGACGCGGTCCGGTCTGAATCCGGCTCCGGCGCGAGGAGGGCGGCGATCACCCCCGGTGCCATCGCGACCACCATGCAGAGGTAGGCCGCCCGCCAGCCGTAGGCATCGGCGAGGTAGAGCGCGCCGGCTCCGGCCACGAGCGTCCCGATGCGCCAGCCGATCTCGGCCCATGACGACATCAGCGCCTGGCGCTCCGCCGGCGCCACGGTGATGCGCCAGCCGTCGATGACCACGTCCTGGGTCGCCCCGGCGAAGCCGAGCGCGAGGGAGAACGCGATGGTCCAGGCGAGCCAGTGCCCGGGATCGCCGAAGGCGACGCCGGCGAGCGCCAGCATCACGCCAAGCTGCGAAACGATGATCCAGCCTCGGCGCCGGCCGACCAGGCGGCTGATCAGGGGCGCGTCGTAGCGGTCGAGGAAGGGCGCCCAGAGAAACTTGAATTTATACGCGAGGGTCAGCTCGCTCATCAGTCCAAGGATGCCGATGGGCACCTTGGCCTCGGACAGCCACGCCGATTGCGTGACGTAGACGAGGAGGAAGGGAATCCCGGAGCTGAAGCCGAGCCCCAGCATCGCGGCGATGCGCCGGTCGAGGACCGACTTCAGGAACGCAGCGGCGCCCATCGGCCCGGGATCAGGCCGAGCGCCACCAGACCACGCCCATGATGAAGATGATCGCCACGAACTGCAGCAGCACGCGCAGGCGCATGAGCTTCTGCGAGAGGTTGGCGCTGCCCCCGCGCATCATGTTGAACAGGCCCAGGAACAGGACCACCGCCACCGCGACGCAGGCGAGGAGCACGAGAGAGTTGGAGGAGATCACGGCGTCAGGTCTCGTGGCTGTCGGGTCGGAAATCGTCACCCCTCATATGGGCTCCTCCGGTGGAGGAGCCCAGGGGGGCAGGTCGGTGCGTCAGTTGCGGCGCAGGAGGCGCTCGAAGTAGTCGAGCTCCTCGCGCGGGCGGCTCGGGTCGCCGAGCTTGCGCCGCAGCTCCTCCATGATGCGTCGGGTGCGCTGCACGGCGGATTCGTCGGCCGTCGGCACCCGGGCATTGCCGTTGGTCATGTCGCGGCCCTTGGTCGGGCGGCCCAGGGGATCGTCGTCTCGGTTGCCGGCTTGGCCCTGCTGGCTCGGCTTCTCGCCGCCCTCGCCCTCGCCTTTTCCTTCGCCCTCACCCTCGCCCTCGGCCATTTCCTGCATCTGCTTCTGCATGCCTTCGGCGCCCCGCTTGAGGCCGTCCAGGGCCCGGCCCTGGGCGTCGACCGCCTCGCCGTCCTTGCCCTGGCCGAGAGCTCCCTCGGCCTCGCGCATCGCCTCCTCGGCGTCCGACAGGCCTTCCTCGCCCTGCATGCCGAGGTCCTTCATGCCGCGCTGCAGGTTCTCCAAGCGCTCGCGGAGGGCCTGCTGGCGCTGGCCGGCGCCGCCCTTCTGGCCCTCGCCCTTCTGACCCTGCTCACCCTTGCCCTGCTGCCCTTGTCCTTGCTGGCCCTGGCCCTGTTGTCCCGGTTGGCCTTTCTGGCCGTCGCCCTGCTGGCCGGGCTGACTGCGCTGCGGGCGCTGGCCGCGCGGACCCTGGCCCTGCTGGCCGCGCTTGTCCTGCCCGTCCTTGAAGGTCTCGTCGCGCAGGTCCTGCTGCTCGCGGGAGAGCTTGTCGAGCTCATCGGCCTGCTTGCTCATCTCGCGACTGTTGGGATCGGACTTGCCGCCGGGCTCTGCGGTCTGGAGATTCTCGAGGATCTCGCGGAGCTGGTCGAGGAGGCGCTGGGCCTCGGCCGTGTCACCGCGCTTCATGGCCTCGGCCATGTCGTTCAGCATCTTGTTGAGGTCGTCCGGCGTCACCGTCTTGGCGTTCGCGTTCGGCGGGCTCTTCTCGGCCTGGGGCTTCCCGTCCTTGCGCTGGCGCTCGGCCATGCCCTTCATGAACTTGTCGAGGGCCTGTTTCAGGTCCTCCGTCAGCTTCTTGATCTCCTCGTCCGGCGCATTGCGCTCGATCGCCTGCTTGAGGTTGTCCTGGGCGGAGCGAAGGCTCTTCTCGGCATCCGAGAGATCGCCGTCCTCGATCTTCAGCGCCATCTCCCAGAGGAGGTCGGCGACCTCCATCAGCGCCCCGTCGCTCCGCGCGGCCTTCAGGCGCCGCGAGGCGGCCTTGAGCCCGAGGAAGATGCTGGCCTGCGGCGTGAAGGTGTCGGGCGCGATGAGGAGCGCGTCGAGGGCGGTCTGCACCCGGCCGCGGCTGTCGTCGGGCGCGGTGATCAGGCGCCGGCGTTCCTCGGCCAGGGCGCGCGCCAGCGGCTGGGTGAAGACCCGCGCCGGCAGCGTCACCTCGGCGGTGGCGGTACGTCCCTCCTGCCCAGCTTCGTCCTTCACCACCAGGGTCAAGCGCACCCGGGCTCCGGACCACGGATTGTCGGTGAGGTCGACCAGGGTCTTGGTGTCGTGCTCGCCGGTGGCATCCGCCGGCAGGGCCAGGGAGACCCGCGGGGGCGGCACCAGCGCGCGGGAATGGGCCAGGGGCTCCACCACACCCTCGGCCGACGCGATGCCGTAATCGTCCTTGGCGCGGTAGGTCAGGTTGAAGGTCCCGCGGGCATTCACCTCGAGGGCGCCGATGCGCTCCACCTCGGGCGCGGTGTCGGGGATGGTCTCGACCAGGAGATGCTGCGTCGTGCCGCCCGCCGTCACGGTCAGGTCGGCGACGCCGCCGGTCAGCTGGAACCGGTCCTCGCGCAGGTCCGCATGGGGCGGCTTGCCGGGCAGGGCTTTCAGGCCGGCATTCGGCGTCAGGACGGCGTCGCCCTGGCCGGCGATCCGAACGATCAGGGTCGCGTTGACGGGCGCGCGCAGGCGCTGCTGCTCGCCGTTCATCGTGACGACCAGGGGCGGCAGCCGGGTGTAGAGGGGCGGATCGATCCAGCCGTCGACCCGGAAGGTCGGACCGGGCGGGGGCGGCGCCTGCCAGTCGAAGGCGCCGAGGATGCGGGAACGCCATTCCGCGCCGGCCACGAACAGGCTGGCCACGGCCGCGACGATCAGCCCGGCCCGCAGCGCGAAGGGATCGCGCCGCGCCATGGCGGGCCGGGGCGGCGGGGGCTTCAGCCCGGCCACGGCTTCGGCCGCGCGGGCCTGATGCAGCGCCCAGAGCGCCCGCGTCGCCGGGTCGGCGGTGCCGACCGCGAGGGTATCCTCGATGGAGGAGGCGGGATTGTGGGACAGCGTCCCGCCCTTGGCGGCGGCCGCGCGATCGATCCGCGCCAGGGCCTCGCGCCGGGTGTCGCGCCGCAGGCGGGCCAGCGGCAGGAGCGCCGCGACCAGCGCCAGGGCGAAGAGCAGGAGGCCGGCGACGCGGCCGAGCGGCGGCAGGTCGAGCCAGAGCCCGAGCCAGGACAGGGCGAGGAACGCCAGGATCAGCCCGAGGCCGCGCCACAGGATCGGCCAGGCGCGCTCCCAGAGGCCGGCCGCCTGCGAGCGGGCGACCAGTCGGTCGAGCCGCCGGCTCAGCACAGCACCGCCGGTGCCCCGCTCTGGCCCGTTGCTCGTGGAGGTCGCCGGGTCGGCCTCGCCCATCGTGTCTGGCTCCTCGCGCGTCGCATCGGCGTCGCGCTTCCCCGCAAGGCTAGCATGGTGCGGGCGCCAGGCGACGGGGTCAAATCATCCCAGGCCCGAATCCCTCTCCGGTCCGGCGACGTCCGGTCCATGATCTGAACCCGCCGCGTCCCTCGCGTGTTGCAGCCTCACGTTCAGCGCGTTGGAAGGAAGTCCGCCATGGTCGATGTGAAGCCCCTCGTCGATGCCCTCGTGCGCACGCGCCGCGGCCCGCTCGCCGCCGGTGCAGCCCTCGGCGGCCTCGCCCTGGTGGCGGGCCTCGCCGCCCGGGCCCTGCGCGGGCCCATCACGCCCGAGAGCGCCCCGGCGCCCGCCGCGCCCGTCGTGAACGAGGACGAAGCCCGGCTCATGCTGCGCGCCATGGTGGCCGCGACCCTGGCCGATGGGATGATCGACAAGGACGAGCGCCAACGCCTCGACGCTGCGGTTCAGGCCTCCGGCCTCGCCAAGGACGGCGCGGCCTGGCTGGAGGCGGAGATCGGCGATCCGGTCGATCTCGACACCATCACGGATGCGGTGAACACGCCCGAGCAGGCGACGCGGATCTACTCCGCGGTGCGGCTCTCCGTCCTGGCGGACACGCTGCAGGAGCGCGAGTTCCTCAAGCGTCTCGCCGAGGCCCTGGACGTTCCGGGCGAGGCGGTCGCGCGCATCGAGGGCGAACTCGCCGCTTGAGGGTCAGCCCTGCGGGCTGAGCCAGTCGGGCATCCGGTCGAGGGCGATCAGGTCCTCGTAGCTCTGGCGCGGACGCACGATGGCGGCCTCGCCGCCGCGCACCAGCACCTCCGGCACGAGGAGGCGGGAATTGTAGGTCCCCGCCTGGACAGCGCCGTAGGCGCCGGCGCTCATCACCGCGATGAGGTCGCCCGGGGCGACCTCCGGCATCTCCCGGGCGAGCGCGATGTAGTCGCCGCTCTCGCAGACCGGCCCGACCACGTCGGCGACGAGGCGCGGCGTCTCGGTCGTGGGTTCCTTCACGGGCCGCAGGCCATGGTAGGCGTCGTACAGGGTCGGGCGGATCAGGTCGTTCATCGCCGCATCGACGATGACGAAGGTCCGGCCCTCGGTGCGCTTCACGTAGATCACGCGGGTCACCAGGATGCCGGCGTTGCCAGCGATCATCCGGCCGATCTCGAAGACCGGACGCAGGCCGAGCGGCGCGAAGTGCGGGCGCAGGATCGCCGACAGGGCCGCCGGCTCCGGCGGCGGCGCGTTGTCGTCGCGGTAGGGGATGCCGAGGCCGCCGCCGAAATCGATGTGGTGGAGCGGATGCCCCTCCGCCATGAGGTCGCGGGCCAAGCCGGCCAGGAGGCCGGCGGCGTGGTCGAAGGGGGCCAGATCGGTGATCTGGCTGCCGATATGCATGTCGACGCCGGAGATCGCGAGGCCCGGCAGCGTTGCCGCCTGGGCGTAGACGGCCCGGGCCCGGCCGATCGGGATCCCGAACTTGTTCTCGGACTTGCCGGTCGAGATCTTCGCATGCGTGCCGGCATCGACGTCCGGATTGACCCGGATGGAGATCGGCGCCGTCAGCCCGAGGCTGGTCGCTACGGCGGACAGTTGTGCCAGCTCCGGCTCGCTCTCGACGTTGAAGCAGAAGATGCCGGCCTTCAGCGCCGCCGCCATCTCCGCCTGCGTCTTGCCGACGCCCGAGAAGACGATGCGCTGCGGATCGACGCCCGCCGCCAGCGCCCGGCGCAACTCACCCTCGGAGACGATATCCATGCCGGCGCCGAGGCGGGCCAGCGTGGCCAGCACCGCCTGGTTCGAGTTCGCCTTCATGGCAAAGCACACGAGGGCGTCGTCCTCGCCGAAAGCCTTGGCGAAGACCTCGTAGTGGCGCTCCAGCGTGGCCGTCGCGTAGCAGTAGAACGGCGTTCCCACCGTCTCGGCGAGCGCAGTCAGGTCGACATCCTCGGCCTGGAGACGACCGTCGCGATAGTGGAAGTGGTGCATCGGCCTGCCTGCGGGCATCCCGCCCGGGGATTTCGGGCCCGCGCGCGGCGCGTCCGGGCGGGCGCGCCTTCCCGCACGAGGCCGGGGAGAGGGCTGTGGTGACCCGCTTCTACAGCAGCGGATCGAGCAGGAAAGGCTCCTTGGGCACGACGTAGCCGCGCTTGGCGCCGCGGGTGGTCTTCACCGGCGCCTCGGCACCCGAGCCCGGCACCGCCAGGGTGTCGAGTTCATCCCCGGCCCGGACCGCGTCCGGCTCAGGGGTCGCCGCGCCGCCGCCGAGGCCGACGCTCTGGGGCAGCGCCCGCGGACTCGCGACGCCGGGCAGACCGGGGCGCGCCACCGAGCGCGCCGCGGCCGTGCCGGGCGGCGGCTCGAGGGCGCCACGCCGGCCACAGGCCGAAGCGGACAGCGCGATCAGGCCGATCGCGGCGATCGTCGACAGGGGGCGGGCAGGGAAGAACATCAACGCTTGCGATCCGTAACGCGATGGCGGGCAGCATAGCCGTTGCGGCTCGGCGATGCGAGCGAAACGGCTACGCTGTCCCGCGCGGCGTCGGGTTAGGCCTCAGCCCTTCTTCTTGCCGTCCGTCTTCTGGTAGACGTCGATGGCGCGACGGCAGTTCTCCGAGAGCTTGGTCCAGTTGGTCTGGAAGCACTTGTCGAGGGCCGGATCATCGGTGGCGAGATTGCCGCAATAGGTCAGGTAGTCGCCGGTGCAGTACTTCTTCAGGGTCTCGTTCCCGCGCTTCGTCTGAGGGGCGGTCGCGGCCCCTTGCGGCTGGGCCGCGGGCTGGGCGATCGCCGGGGCGATCGAGGCCGTGGCAGCGAGGAGGAAGGCAAGCGACGTGAGCTTAAGGGCCATAGGGGGCGCGGTCCGTCTCAAGAAACAGGGGAATGGGCGATCCGATGAAGCGCCGAGATGGTCGAAACATGGCGCGCGGATGGTCGCCGCGTGGTCAGGCCGCTTTCTACGCCGCGTTTTCCCGTCCGTGCAACGTCCGCGGCGTTTTCCGGCGCACATGACGCGCCGGGTTCGACCCCCGCATCGCGTTCAATTGGAGCGGGCCGGAATCGTGAACGCCGCGGCGGGCGGAAGCCGGTCGCGCTGCATCAGGCTGTCGGCCACATCGGAGATCCGGCGGCGCAGATCGGCGGCCTCGCCCTCGCGGCGCGCCATCACCTCGGCCAGGGCGTCCTCCGCCGCCGTGAGGCTGGCCCGCAGGGTCTCGCGCTCGGCGACCAGGGTCGCGGTCAGGTCGGGGACCTCGGAACGGGTCGCGGCGGGAAGGCTGGCGGCATCCGCCGGGGCAGGGGCGGACCGGGCCGCGATCAGGTCGTCGAGCACCTCCTGATGCGCCTGCTCGAGCACCTGCAGTGTGGCGAGGCCCAGCGCGGTGTCCTGTCGGGCCGCTTCCAGGTCGCGCTCCACGTCGCCGAGGGTGGCGCGGGTCGCGGCCAGGACCGCTTCGCGCTCGCTCAGCGTGGCGTCGCGCGCCTCGATCGTGCGCGTGAGGGCGGCGGCCTCCATGGTCCGGGTGCCGATGGCGGCGAGATCGGCGTGGCGATGGGCCTGAACCGCCTCGACCTTCCGCTCCAGGCGCCGCTGGGCCACGGCGAACTGCGCGCGCAGGTAATCCTTCTCGGCGGCGACTTCCGAGATCGAGAGGGGCAGGCGCGCCGCGATGCGGCGCTCCGACAAGCGGGCGGCCCGGGCGTTCACGGCCGGCAGAAGCAACAGGGCGCACAGGCTCGCGGCCAGGAAGCCGAGCGCGAAGATCATCACGGTTTCGATCACGCGGAAACGCTCGCTCAACACGCCGTGGACGACAATGACGACGGACCTGGCCGTCGACCCTCGTCGGCTTGTTTTAGCCCATGTCCCCCCGGGATGGGCAAGACGCGCGGGGACACACCCCGGCCGCCTCGCGAATCAGAAGGGATTCCAGGTCGGCTTCGCCGTGAACTTGAGATAGCCGATATTGATGCCGAGGCGGGCGCCGACCCCGGTACGGATCGGTACCACGACGATGTCGTCGGCGGTCACCGCCGTCATCCCGAAGCCGCCGACCAAGTAGGCGGAACCGTCGACGCCGCCGAAGCGGCGATAGAGGCCCGACACGGCGGGCAGGTTGTAGACCAGCATCATCGTGCGGTCGCCGTCGCCGCCGACGTCGAAGCCGATGGAGGGGCCCTGCCAATAGACGCGGCGCTGCCCGGCATTGCGGGTGTAGAGCGTCCCCTCGCCGTAGCGAACGCCGCCCACGATGGCGCCGGACGCTTCCTGGCCGAGAATGTAGCCGTTGGGCTCACCCCAGCGCCGGGTCGCTTCCTCCACCAACTGGGCGAGGCCGCGGGACATCGAGCCGAAGAAGCGGTGGCCGTTGTCGACCAGCTCCTCGGGTCGGAACTTGCCGGGCGCCCCGTCGCTCACCGCGAGGGCGCGGGACGAGACGCCGAGGAGGAGGGCGCCTGCCAACGCGCCGACGACGCTGCGCCGGGTCGCGGGCTCCTGCGATGGACGGGCGCGGAGGGCCCGATGGTTCGACGTCATGCCTCGTCCCTCCTGTCTGCCGACACCCACCCGAGCGCGCTATCGTCTTGCTAACCGAGACCGCGCTATGGACCGGGCTGTCATCCTAGAGACCGTTCCGGCCGGGGCCGGTGCGTCTCGATACGCGGCGATCATGATGCGAAACAAAGCAACATGTGGTTAACGCGCCGTCACCTGCTTCGCGTCGCCGCGGCCGGCGGGCTGCGCGCCACCGGCGCGCGCGCCGCGACCCTGCCGCGGCTGCCCGGGGGCCGGATCGCCCTCGCGGGGTTCGACGCCGTCAGCTACTTCCTCGACGGTCCCGAGGCGGGCCGACCGGCCTACGAGTTCCTCTGGGACAGGCGAACGTGGCGCTTCGCGCGCGCCGCAAACCGGGAAGCCTTTCGCGAAGACCCGGCCGCCTACGCGCCCCGCCTCGGCGGCTTCGATCCGGTCGGCGTCCTCGCCGGCCGCCTCGTGGACACCGACCCCCTGGTCTATGCCCGCCTGCCGGGGCCGGACGGGACGGACCGGCTCTACCTCTGCCGCAGCGACGCGCACCGGTTGCGCCTCGTCGCCGAGCCGCACCTCGCCGCGGAGGCGGAACTGCTTTGGCCGACGCTGAAGGATCAGATCGAGCGGAATATCCCCGACTGACCGCGCCCGGCGGTCAGATCCGGCGCTCGTCCTGCGGCGCGTGCCGCTCGGCGGGACGCGTGGAGGGACTGCGCTCGGGCAGGACGAGGTTGGCCGCGTAGCTCGCGTCGCCCAGGGCGGCGAAGGGGCCGTTGCGGTAGTTCCGGGTGTAATGGCCGTAGGTCATCGGCCGGCCGGCGGGCGCCACGACGCAGCCACCCGCCACGGTGAGGATGTGGTCGCCGGCCGCCGTATCCCATTCCATGGTCGGGCCGCAGCGCACGTAGATGTCGGCCTCGCCGGCGGCGATGAGGCAGAACTTCAGGGCCGAGGCCGCCGAGCGGGTCGCCTCGACCCGGAGCGCACCGAGACAGGCCTCGGTCTCGGTGTCGCCGTGCCGGTTGCTGCGCAGGGCCACCAGTCCCTGGTCCGGCCTCGGGCGCACCGCGATCGGCAGGCGCTCACCGAGATGTCCGTCCCGGATCTCCGCCTCGTAAGCCTGCCCGCCCGCACCCCAGACCCGGTTGAGGCCGGGGGCGGCCAGGGCCGCCGCGATCGGGCGGTCGCCCGCAATCAGGCCGATATTGACGCTGTATTCCGCGTTGCCGGCGAGGAAGTCCCGGGTGCCGTCGAGGGGATCGACCAGGAAGAAGAGCTGCGCCGGCGGCTGGTCGTAGGACGATTCCTCGGCGATCACGGGAATGCCCGGCCAGTATCGGGCCAGTTCCGCCAGGATGAAGTCCTCGGATTCGGCATCCGCCTGACTTGCCGGCGAGCCGTCGGGCTTGAGCACGTGCGGACAGTCGCCCCCGTGATGCCGCTTCAGGATCTCGCCCGCCCGGCAGGCAATTTCCATCAAGGTAGCCGCAATACGGTCGCGCGTCGGCGCATCGATCGACATGATGGGCACTATGATGCCCGCGCCACCGGCCCTTGTCGACCCGGATCGCGAACGGCCCGGGTGCTTTTCAAAGCTTCCGGCGCCGTCTATCGGTGCCGTTCACGACCGGACGCGGCCCCGAAACGCCTGCGCGGAGCGCACCATGACCCCCCTCAATCTCGACGCCCTCGATCTGTCCGCCCTCCTGTGCTCACGGGTCTGCCACGACGTGATCAGCCCCGTCGGCGCGATCGTGAACGGACTGGAGGTCCTGGAGGACGAGAGCGACACCTCCATGCGCGAATTCGCCCTGGAGCTGATCGCCAAGAGCGCGCGCCAGGCCTCGGCCCGCCTGCAATTCGCCCGCATCGCCTTCGGCGCCGCCGGCTCGGCGGGTGCGTCCATCGACCTCGCCGACGCCGAGAAGGTGTCGCGCGGGATGTTCGTCGACGACAAGACGCAGCTCGCCTGGAGCGCACCGCAGGCGCTCTACCCGAAGAACAAGGTCAAGCTCCTGCTCAACCTCGTGATGATCGCCCAGAGCGCGATCCCGCGCGGCGGTCTCATCGACGTGGTGGTGCAGGGCGACGGCGAGGCGCCGAGCCTCGTGCTCAAGAGCAAGGGCTCGCACGCCCGCATCCCGGCCCACGTGGAAGATATGATCGCCGGGACGCCCGAGAACGGCACCGTGGACGCGCACGGCATCCTGCCGTTCTATGCCGGCCTCGTCGCCCGCGCGGCGGCGATGGACGTGCGCTTCGCGATCGAGGGCGACACCGTGACCATCACGGCGACCCCGACGGCCGCCGCGATCCCGGAGGCGCCGGCCCAGGCGCCCGCGGAGCCGGAGGCCGATCGTCCGTCGGATTCGGAGCCGCCGGAGACGGCGCTGGCCTGACCCGAGGAACGTTTCGGCTCATCGACGGGAGATCGACGAATATTGTCGCGATCTCCCGCTTTATCGTCCGCGGTGAAACCCTTCCCTAACCGGTTAGGGGGCAAAGTCGGTCCTGCACAGACTGTAGTGCGCGTATGGACTGAGTACCCGTCATGGACGACTTGTTGCGTGAGTTCCTGACCGAGAGTGCCGAGCACCTCGACACGGTCGATGCCGAGCTCGTCCGGTTCGAACAGGATCCGAACAATCAGACGATCCTGCGGAACATCTTCCGCCTCGTCCATACCATCAAGGGCACCTGCGGGTTCCTCGGCCTTCCGCGCCTGGAAGCCCTGGCGCACGCCGCCGAGACCCTGATGGGTCAGTTCCGCGACGGCATGCCGGTCACCGGCCCCGCGGTCAGCCTCATCCTCGTCACCCTCGACCGCCTCAAGGCGATCCTGGGCGACCTCGAGGCCACCGGCTCCGAGCCGGCCGGCAGCGACGATGATCTCATCGGCGCCCTGGAGGAGATGGCCTCCGCCCCGATCGCTCCCGCCGCGCCCGCCCCCGCGCCCGTCGCGGACATTAAGCTGCCCGATCCGGTCGTGCGCGAACTGAAGCCCGGCGAAGTCACCCTCGAGGATCTCGAGCGCGCCTTCATGGAGGCCGAGGGTCCCGATCCGTTCGACGTCGCTCCCGCTCCCGCACCGGAGCCGGTCGCCGCCGTGGCACCCGAGCCGGTGCGCGAGGCGCCCGCCCCGATGCCCGTGAAGGCCCACGAGGCACCCGCGAAATCCGCCGATGCGCCTGCCGCCCCCGAGGGCGAGGGCGGCATCGCGAAGGTCCAGACCATTCGCGTCAACGTCGACACCCTCGAACACCTGATGACGATGGTGTCCGAGCTGGTGCTGACCCGCAACCAGCTCCTCGAGATCGCCCGCCGGCACGACGACTCGACCTACAAGGTTCCGCTCCAGCGCCTCAGCCACGTGACGGCCGAGCTGCAGGAGGGCGTCATGAAGACGCGCATGCAGCCCATCGGCAACGCATGGCAGAAGCTGCCGCGCGTGGTGCGCGACCTGTCGTCGGAACTCGGCAAGCAGATCGAGCTCGTGATGAGCGGCGCCGAGACCGAACTCGACCGCCAGGTCCTCGAGGTCATCAAGGACCCGCTCACCCACATGGTGCGCAACTCGGCCGATCACGGCATCGAGTCGGCCGCCGACCGCAAGGCCTCCGGCAAGCCGCTGCGCGGCACGATCCGCCTCTCCGCCTACCATGAGGGCGGCACGATCACGATCGAGATCGCCGATGACGGCAAGGGCCTCGATCTGGCCGCCATCCGCCGCAAGGCCGTCGAGCGCAAGATCGCGAGCCAGGCCGAGGTCGAGCGGATGACCGACGCCCAGGTGGCGAAGTTCATCTTCCATCCGGGCTTCTCGACCGCCGCCGCCATCACCTCGGTCTCCGGCCGCGGCGTCGGCATGGACGTGGTCAAGACCAACATCGAGCTCATCGGCGGTGTCATCGACATCAACACGCAGCTCGGCCGCGGCACCACCTTCACCATCAAGATCCCGCTCACCCTGGCGATCATCGCCGCCCTCATCGTCAAGGCCGGCGAGCAGCGCTTCGCGGTGCCGCAGGTGGCGGTGCTCGAACTGGTGCGGGTCGACAAGGCGACGGCGCAGAAGGTGGAGCGCATCAACGGCTCCCCGGTGCTGCGCCTGCGCGAGCGCCTCCTGCCGATCGTCACCCTCACGGGCGTGCTCGGCCAGGACCAGGCCGCCGATGCCGTCGATTCCGGCTTCGTGGTGGTCGCCCAGGTCGGCCGCCAGCGCTTCGGCATCCTCGTCGACGAGGTCTTCCACACGGAGGAGATCGTCGTGAAGCCGATGTCCTCCAAGCTGCGCCACCTGCCGCTTTTCGCCGGCAACACCATCCTGGGCGACGGCGCCGTGGTGCTGATCGTCGATCCGAACGGCATCGCCCAGCAGGTCAGCCAGGGCTCGCAGTCCGGCGCCATCCCGGTCGAGGCCGAGGTCGAGGAGGTCGAGGCGGCTGACGCCAAGGCGACGCTCCTCGTCTTCAAGGGCGGTGCCGGCAGCTACAAGGCGGTGCCACTCTCCCTGGTCACCCGCCTGGAAGAAATTGAATCGGCCAAGGTCGAGTGGGTCGGCGGCCGTCCGCTGATCCAGTACCGCGGCCGCCTGATGCCGCTGGTCCCCGCCGATCCGTCGATCGAGATCCGCACCTCCGGCACCCAGGCCCTGGTGGTGTTCTCCGACGGCGAGCGCGCCATGGGCCTCGTGGTCGACGAGATCGTCGACATCGTCGAGGAACGCCTCGACGTCGAGATCTCCGCCGACCGCTCGGACCTCATCGGCTCCGCCGTCCTGCGCGGCCGCGCCACCGAGATCATCAACATCGCCCACTTCCTGCCGCTCGCCTACGACGACTGGGCGCGGGGCCCCAAGAAGACGGTCAAGCGCAGCTCGACGCTCCTCCTGGTCGACGACTCGGCCTTCTTCCGCGAGATGCTGAGCCCGGTCCTGAAGGCCGCCGGCTACAGCGTGATCACCGCGGCCAGCGCCGATGAGGCGGTGGCGACCCTGCTCTCCAACGGCCGGATCGACGTGGTGGTGTGCGACCTCGAGATGCCGGGCCGCAACGGCTTCGACCTCGTGGGCGCCATGCGCAAGGTGGAAGGCCGCGTCGCCGGGCTTCCCGTCATCGGCCTCTCCGGCACCATCGGGGCCGAGGCCATCGAGCGGGCGCGGACGCTCGGGATCGCCGACCTCGTGGCGAAGTTCGACCGCAGCGGCCTGATCTCGGCCCTGGCCGAGCTCGACGTCGCCAGCCTCGCCGTCGCCGCCTGACCGGCCCGCCCCCTTCGGAGTCCACGCCCATGATGCAGGCCGCCAACACCAACGCCGCGGAAACCGTCGGCACCCACGACTTCGTCACCGTGTTCGTCGGCGAGACCATGTTCGGTCTCGCCATCGACCGGGTCCACGACGTCTTCATCCCCGCCGGCGTGACGCCGGTGCCGCTCGCCCCGCCGGAGATCGTCGGGCTGCTCAACCTGCGCGGTCGCGTCGTCACCGCCCTGTGCCTGCGCCGCCGCCTCAGCATGGCGCCCCGCACCGGGGACAGCGCCCAGATGGCGATCGGCCTGGAACAGGGTGGCGAGACCTTCGCCCTCATCGTCGACGGCGTCGGCGAGGTGCTCAAGCTCGGGGCCGAAACCCACGAGCCGGTGCCGATCAACCTCGATGCCCGCTGGCGCGACCTCACCCTCGGCGTCCATCGCCTCGACGGCCGCCTCCTCGTCATCCTCGACGTCGATGCGCTCCTCGCCTTCGGGACGAACGCCCGCACCGCCGGCGCGGCCTGAGCCCCATCGCAAGGAGAAGGGTCCGATGAAAACCTGCCTCATCGTCGACGACTCCGCCGTCATCCGGAAGGTGGCGCGCCGCATCTTCGAGACCATGAACTTCGAGGTCGGCGAGGCCGAGGACGGCGAGAAGGCCCTCAGCGCCTGCGGCAAGACCATGCCGGACGCGATCCTGCTGGACTGGAACATGCCGACCATGGACGGCTACGACTTCCTGCGCGCCCTGCGGAAATCCCCGGGCGGCGAGAAGCCCAAGGTCCTGTTCTGCACCACGGAGAACGACGTCGGCGCCATCGCCCGCGCCCTCCATGCCGGCGCCGACGAGTACATCATGAAACCCTTCGACCGCGACATCGTCACGGCGAAGCTCGCGCAAGTCGGCTTCGCCACCGAAGCCGACGCGGCCTGACGCGGACCTGGACCGGGCATCACCGCCCCGTCCGGGGCCAGTTCCTCCCCCGACCGTTCCTCCGCGTCGCTCACAGCGTGAAATCCATGATGGCCGCCACCGCACCGACCTTCGCGTCGACCCATGCCGCGCCGCCGCCGCTCGCGGGGCAGCGGGTCCGGGTCCTGATCGCAGACGATTCGGCGGTGGTGCGCGGGCTGGTCGCCCGCTGGATCGGCGAGGCCGGCTACGAGGTCGTCGCCACGGCGGCCAACGGCCGGATCGCCCTCGAAGCGATGTCGCGCCACGACCCCGATGTCATCCTCCTCGACATCGACATGCCGGAACTCGACGGCACCCAGGCCCTGCCGCTGCTGCTCGCCAAGAGCCCCGGCGTCCAGGTCATCATGATGTCGACCCTGACCACCCGCAACGCCGACATCTCCCTGCGCTGCCTGGCCCTCGGGGCCGTCGACTACATCCCCAAGCCCGAGAGCAACCGGGGCGTGACCACCTCGGACGCCTTCCGGACCGACCTGATCGAGCGGGTGCGCATCTTCGGCTCCGCCCGGGCCCGCAAGCGCGGCGCTTCCGGCGCCCCGATCCCCGTCTCGCCCGGAATGCCGGCGCCCGCGCCGGTCTCGGCCCTGCGCCCGACTGCGCCCCTGGTGCTGCGGCCGAAGGCCCGCACCGGCGTCGCGCCCCGCGTCCTGCTCATCGGCGCCTCCACCGGCGGCCCCCGCGCCGTGGGTGAGGTCCTGGAGAAGATCGGCAGCGCCACGCTGCGCCAGTTTCCGGTCCTCATCGTGCAGCACATGCCGCCGGTCTTCACCGCGGTCTTCGCCGAGCATCTCGGCGTCCGCACCGGCCTGCCGGCCGCAGAGGGCAAGGCCGACGAGCGCCTGCAGCCCGGCCGGATCTACGTGGCGCCGGGTGGGCGCCACATGGGCCTCGGCGGAAGCCGCCAGGACGTCACCATCCGGCTGCATGACGGACCGGTGGTGAATTTCTGCCGGCCCGCCGTCGACGTGCTGTTCCAGGATGCCGCCGCGATCTTCGGTGCCGCAGCCCTGGCCGTCGTCCTCACCGGCATGGGCTCGGATGGAACCGGCGGGGCCCGGGCGCTCACGGAAGCCGGGGCGGCGGTACTCGCCCAGGACGAGGCCACCAGCACCGTCTGGGGCATGCCCGGCAGCATCGCTAAGGCGGGACTCGCCCAGGCGATCCTGCCCCTCGGCGAGATCGGACCGGCGTTGCGCAATCTTCTGACGGGGCAGGGCGCATGACCGACGTCGAATTCGATTTCCTGCGCGCCTACCTCAAGACCCGCTCCGGTCTCGCGCTCAGCGGCGAGAAGCGGTACCTGGTGGAGAGCCGCCTCGGACCGATCTGCCGGCGCTTCAACCTGGCCGATCTCGGGGCGCTGGTGACGGCCCTGAAGGGCGGCCGCGACCTCGCCATGGAGCGGGCGGTGGTCGAGGCGATGACCACCAACGAGACCTTTTTCTTCCGCGACCGCACGCCGTTCGACCTGTTCCGCGACGTGCTGCTCCCGGAAGCCATGGCCCGCCGGGCGGCGCAGCGCCGCCTGCGGATCTGGTGCGCCGCCGCCTCCACCGGCCAGGAACCCTATTCCCTGGCGATGATGCTGCAGGACGCCGCCCCGCGGCTCTCCGGCTGGACCGTCGACATCATCGGCACCGACCTGTCGACCGAGGTGCTGGAGAAGGCCAAGGCGGGGCTCTACAGCCATTTCGAGGTCCAGCGCGGCTTGCCCGTGCAGTCGCTGATCAAGCACTTCGAGCAGGTCGGCGAGCAGTGGCGCATCTCCGCCAGCCTGCGGCAGATGGTGGATTACCGGCCGCTCAACCTGCTGCAGCCGTTCGATTCACTGGGCACGTTCGACATCATCTACTGCCGCAACGTGCTGATCTATTTCGATGCGCCGACCAAGGGCGACGTGCTGGCCCGCCTCAGCAACAGCCTGGCGGCCGACGGCGCGCTGCTCCTGGGGGCCGCCGAGACGGTGATCGGCCTGACCGAGAAACTCGTGCCGAACACCAAGCACCGGGGCCTGTACAACCAGGCCGGCGCAGCCCTCGCGCCGCAAGCCCGGCCGCTGCCGGTGCTCAACCCGGCCGCCGTGGCGATCGCGCCGGCAGCGGCGGTCGCCCCGGCGATGCGCCGGGTGGTCGGCCTCTGACCGGCCTTTGCGGATCTCGATGACGGCGCGTGGCGCGGGCGAAAGTCCGCGCCATTGTCTTTGGGCGGTCGATGCCGCGCGGGGGAGGGGGCGCCAGGATCACAGGCCCGCGGGATCCCGCACAAACAAAAAAGGCCCCGCTCGCGCGGGGCCGTTTCGTCGTCCGACCGGGGGGTCAGACGGCGATCCGCTCTTCGCCCTCGTTGGGCTCGCGCAGCACGTAGCCGCGGCCCCAGACGGTCTCGATGTAGTTCTTGCCCGAGGAGGCGTTGGCGAGCTTCTTGCGCAGCTTGCAGATGAAGACGTCGATGATCTTCAGCTCGGGCTCGTCCATGCCGCCGTAGAGATGGTTCAGGAACATCTCCTTGGTCAGCGTCGTGCCCTTNCAGCTTGCAGATGAAGACGTCGATGATCTTCAGCTCGGGCTCGTCCATGCCGCCGTAGAGATGGTTCAGGAACATCTCCTTGGTCAGCGTCGTGCCCTTCCGCAGCGAGAGGAGTTCCAGCATCTGGTACTCCTTGCCGGTCAGGTGCACGCGGCTGCCGGAGACCTCGACGGTCTTCTGGTCGAGGTTCACGATCAGGTCGCCGGTGGTGATCACCGACTGGGCGTGACCCTTCGAGCGGCGGACGATCGCGTGGATGCGGGCGACGAGCTCGTCCTTGTGGAAGGGCTTGGTGAGGTAGTCGTCGGCGCCGAAGCCGAGGCCCTTCACCTTGTCCTCGATGCCGGCCATGCCGGAGNCGGGCGACGAGCTCGTCCTTGTGGAAGGGCTTGGTGAGGTAGTCGTCGGCGCCGAAGCCGAGGCCCTTCACCTTGTCCTCGATGCCGGCCATGCCGGAGAGGATCAGGATCGGGGTCTTCACCTTGGCGACGCGGAGATTCCGCAGCACCTCGTAGCCCGACATGTCGGGCAGGTTCAGGTCGAGCAGGATGATGTCGTAGTCGTAGAGTTTGCCGAGATCGATCCCCTCCTCACCGAGATCGGTGGTGTAGGTGTTGAAGCTCTCGGACTTGNGTCAGGTCGAGCAGGATGATGTCGTAGTCGTAGAGTTTGCCGAGATCGATCCCCTCCTCACCGAGATCGGTGGTGTAGGTGTTGAAGCTCTCGGACTTGAGCATCAGCTCGATGCTCTGCGCGGTCGCGCTGTCGTCCTCGATCAGAAGTACCCGCATCGTCGGTCCCCAGCCCAGCCGGCCGTGTGCAGCGTATGGGCAAGCCCCCGCCGTCCGCTCGCCACCGGCCCGTGGCGAACGCTCATTCGTCAATGACGTGAAACGCTATTCGTTAATCGTTAACAAACCCTGTTTCACGGACGCAAGCACCCAATTGGATCTCCGGTCCGGCCACGCTTCGAACCGTTGACGGTCTGTTCTCGTTCGACCGCCTCCAGGCGCGATGCGAAACCTTCGCAGGGTTCCCTAAGTGCCTTGCCCGCTTGGACTTGTTGCGCGCTGTCTCTTCCGAACAACGACACCGGAATGTCATCGACCGGACGGAAATTTTTTACGACCCGGACCGAACCGGCGGCGCGCTACAACCCCGATGCACACAGTGTTAAGGAGGGAGGTAAACGAATGGTTGAGAGACGCATCGATGACCGATCGCAGTCCTAGCGTCGGACGCTTGCGCCTGGCTGACGCGCGCAGTGCCCTCGCGGGAATCCAGGTTCTGGAGACCTACGGACGGGTCGTGGCGATTCGCGGCCTGCTGATCGAGGTGGCGGGTCCGGTGGCGGCCATGCGCCTCGGCGGACGGCTCGACATCGCGGTCGAGAACGGCCTCGGCGCCGTGCCCTGCGAGATCATCGGCTTCCAGGGCGACCGGGCCCTGGCCATGCCCTTCGGCTCCCTCGAGGGGGTGCGGCGCGGCTGTCCGGCCCTGGTGCGGGACGAGGCCGCGGGCGCGGTGCGTCCCTCCGCGGCCTGGCTCGGCCGGACGATCGATGCCCTGGGCCGGCCCATCGACGGCCTGGGGCCGCTGCCCCCCGGGCCGGCGATCTATCCCCTGCGGGCCGATCCGCCCCCGGCCCATGCCCGGCAGCGGGTCGGTCCCCCCCTCGACCTCGGCATCCGCTGCATCAACACCTTCCTGACGATGTGCGCCGGCCAACGCATGGGCATCTTCGCCGGCTCCGGCGTCGGCAAGTCGGTGCTGCTGTCGATGCTCGCCCGCTACACCGCCGCCGACGTGGCGGTGATCGGCCTCGTGGGCGAGCGCGGACGCGAGGTGCAGGAGTTCCTCCAGGACGACCTCGGCGCCGCGGGCCTCGCCCGGTCCGTGGTGGTGGTGGCCACCTCCGACGAGCCCGCCCTGATGCGCCGCAACGCCGCCTACGTCACCCTGGCGATGGCGGAGTACTTTCGCGATCAGGGCGCGCAGGTCCTATGCATGATCGATTCGATCACCCGCTTCGCCATGGCCCAGCGCGACATCGGCCTCGCGGCCGGCGAGCCGCCCACCGCCAAGGGCTACACCCCCACCGTCTTCAGCGAATTGCCGCGGCTCCTCGAGCGGGCCGGGCCCGGGACGGGGCAGGGGGCGATCTCCGGCCTGTTCACCGTCCTCGTCGAGGGCGACGACCACAACGAGCCCGTGGCCGACGCGGTCCGGGGCATCCTCGACGGGCACATCGTGATGGAGCGCGGCATCGCCGAGCGCGGGCGCTATCCGGCGATCAACGTCCTGCGCTCGGTCTCCCGCACCATGCCCCGCGCCTGCGACCCCGCGCACCTGCCGACGGTGCGCCGGGCCCGGCGCCTGCTCTCCACCTACGCCGACATGGAGGAGCTCATCCGTCTGGGCGCCTACCGGGCCGGCGCCTCGCCGGAAGTGGACGAGGCGATCGCGCTGATGCCCGGAATGGAGGCTTTTCTGGGTCAGGGTAAGGAAGAAGCAACTTCGATCGGCGAGGGTTACCGTCGCCTGGCAGAGATCGTCGGCGCGCCCTGAGGGGACGCCCCGGCTTCCTCTCCCGATGCCGGGCCCGGGGCGCGGCCAGTCGCGCACCGGCGAGCCGTGCGTTGCGTGGAGTGAACCCGCCCATGAAATCCCGTGACACGTTGATCCGGCTGCGACGCTTCCAGGTCGACGAGAAGCGTCGCCGCGTGACGCAGATCGAGATGATGAAGGCGGACTTCACCCGCATGGCGTTGGAGCTCGACCGCGAGGTCGCCCATGAGGAGAGCCGCGCCGGCATCACCGATCCGGCCCACTTCGCCTACCCGACCTATGCCCGGGCCGCCGCCACCCGCCGGGACAACATGCGCCAGTCGGCCGCCGCCCTCGAGGGGCAGCTCGCCGAGGCCAAGGCCGAGCTCGGCGAAGCCTTCGAGGACCTGAAGAAGATCGAGATCCTCGACGACCGCGAGCGCAGCGCCGAGCGCGTCGCCGAAGCGGCCCGCGACCAGGCCGCCATGGACGGAATCGGCCTATCGCGCATCCGCGCCTGACCCGGGGAACGTGCCGGCGCCCCCGCGGCGACCGGCACGAAACCGTCATGATCCCGTGGGAAGAGCCGTCCCTGCCGGGGCCGCGCGGAACCTTGCTTGCGATGCAGCGCATCGTCGTGCAGGGAGGGCCCGAACAGGGGCGCGCCGAACCACCATGAAGAAGATCAGCGATTTTATCTGGCCGATCATCGGCCTCGCCGCCGTGATCGGTTCGGGTTACCTGCTCTACAAGGAGCTGGCCGGCATCTCCATGGCGGAGATCAAGGGCAGCTTCGCCGCGATCCCGGTGCACCGTTTCCTGCTCGCCGGCCTCTCGACCCTCGTCGCCTACGCGGCCCTGGCCTGGTACGACCGGATCGCCCTGCTGCACCTCGGCGTGAACCACATCTCCCTGTTCTTCGTCTCGGTCTGCTCATTCACCACCTACGCGCTCTCCCACAACATCGGTGCCTCGGTGTTCTCCGGGGCCGTGGTGCGCTACCGGGCCTACACCGCCAAGGGCCTCTCCGCGGCCCAGGTCGCGGTGCTGGTCGCCCTCTGCTCCTTCACCTTCGGCCTCGGCACGATCCTGCTCGGCGGCTTCGTGCTCACCGTCCTGCCCGACACCCTGACGCGCCTCAACGGCTACCTTCCGGCGGTCCTGACGGACCCCGCCACCGCCCGCATCCTCGGCGCCGGTCTCCTGGCCTTCGTCGCCCTCTACGTGGCCGGCTCGCTGCTGCACCTGAAGCCGCTGACGATCCGCAAGTTCAAGCTCGAATATCCCCGCCCGCGCATCATGGGCCGCCAGCTCATCGCGGCTCCGCTCGAACTGCTCGGCGCCGCCGGCATCATCTACTTCGCCCTGCCGGAGGCCGGGAACCCCGGCTTCCTCGTCGTGCTCGCGGTCTTCCTCGCCTCGTTCTCGGCGGCCCTGGTGTCGAATGCCCCCGGCGGCCTCGGGGTGTTCGAGCTGGTCTTCGTGGTGGCGATGCCCGACATCGCCCGGCCGTCGGTGATCGCCGCGCTGCTGGTCTTCCGGCTGTTCTATTTCTGGCTCCCGTTCCTGATCTCGGTGGTGGTCGTGCTCCTCTACGAGCGCAACCGTCTCGCCTCGGCCCTGCGGGACAAGCCCCATGACCCGGCCTCCCCGGAGGCGCCGTTGACCGCGCCCGGCCTCGACGCCCATGCCCTCGAGCGCCGCATGGAGAAGAAGCCGGTCTGAGCCGTTCTCCGGGGAAGATCGGAGACGCACGACCGGTTCGGAGCGGCCGACGTCCGTTCAGGGGACCCGAGGCGAAATCCTCGGCTTCCGTGCAGATCGCGCGTCGGGCCCCGCGCGGTTGAGAACGGCCCGCGCGCAGCGCGATCCCGATCGCTTCCCCGATTTATTCGGCCGACAGGGTCGACGAGCGCCGTGTCCACGGCTTGGTTATGAGCTTGGCCATGGGCAAGAGCGCGGCCGCGCGTGCCCGCGAGCTTGCCGGGCCGGCCCGCGGCCCTGCGGTTCGTTCGCGGGACCGGCCTTTCTCTCGAGCGCCGGATCGCCTCTCAGACCGAACCGACGGTGCGAAGCCGGGCGCGGGGATGGATCTCCGCCTGGCTCATCACCGGCGTCTCGCGCCGGAAGCGCTCGATGATCGAGCGCACGAACGGCCGGGCCTGGACCGAGGTCACCAGCACGGGCATCTCGCCCATCCGGGCGGCCGTCTCGAAGCGGTCCCGCACCGTGTTGACGAATTCAGAGAGCTTCGAGGGCTGCATTGCCAGGTAGCGCTCGTCGCGCTCGCCGGCGATCGACTCGAGGAAGGCCTGCTCCCAGGCCGGCGACAGGGTGATGATCGGCAGCATGCCGTCCGGCCCCTGGTACTGGGCGCAGATCTGGCGGCCGAGGCGGGCGCGGACGTGCTCGACGATATCCCGCGGGTTCTTCACGTGGCCGGCGACCTCGGCGATGCCCTCGATGATCGCCCCGAGGTCGCGGATCGAGACCCGCTCGGCCAGCAGGAACTGCAGCACGCGCTGGATGCCCGTGGTGCCGATCTGGCTCGGCATCACCTCCTTGAGGAGGTCGGCATGGTCCTTCGAGACCTCGCGCAGGAGCTTCTGGACCTCGACATGGTTCAGGAGCTCAGAGACGTGCGCCTTGATGATCTCGGTGAGGTGGGTGGAGACCACCGTGGCGGCGTCCACCACGGTGTAGCCCTTGAGCTGGGCCTGGTCGCGCAGGGAGGCGTCGATCCAGGTGGCGGGCAGGCCGAAGGTCGGCTCGAGCATGTGCTGGCCGGGCAGCTGCACCTGTCCGCCCATCGGGTCCATGGCCATGAACTGGCCGGGGAAGATCTGGCCCGTACCGGCCTCGATCTCCTTGACGCGGACCACGTAGGCGTTCGCGTCGAGCTGGACGTTGTCGAGGATCCGGACCGACGGCATGACGAAGCCGAGTTCTGCGGCGAGCTGGCGGCGCAGGGCCTTGATCTGGTCCGTGAGACGGTCCTGTCCCTCGGGGCCGTTGACCAGGGCGAGCAGGGCGTAGCCCATCTCGAGCTTGAGGTCGTCGAGCTTCAGCAGGTCGGTGACCGTCTCCTCCTTGGCGGCCGCGGCGGCGGCCACCGCGGAGGCATCCATCGGCGCACCGTCGGCATCCAGCGGCGGCGCCTCGCGGGCGACCTTGGCGAAGTGCCAGGCGGCGTAGCCGGAGGCCCCGGCCAGGGCGAGGAACGGCAGCATCGGCATGCCGGGCAGGAGGGCGATCAGCACCATGACGCCCGAGGACATGCCGAGCGCCTTGGGGTAGTTCGCGAGCTGCTTGCCCAACGCCTTGTCGGCCGAGCCCTTCACGCCCGCCTTCGAGACCAGGATGCCGGCCGCCGTCGAGACGATGAGGGCGGGGACCTGCGAGGCGAGGCCGTCGCCGATGGTCAGCAGGGTGTAGGACTTCGCCGCCCCCAGGAACGGCATGCCCTGCTGCGCAACGCCGATGATGATGCCGCCGATCACGTTGATGAAGGTGATCAGCAGCGCGGCGATCGCGTCGCCGCGGACGAACTTGGAGGCACCGTCCATGGCGCCGAAGAACGAGGATTCTTCCTCCAGGGCAGCGCGGCGGGACTTCGCCACCTTCTCGTCGATGAGCCCCGCCGAGAGGTCGGCGTCGATGGCCATCTGCTTGCCCGGCATCGCGTCGAGGGTGAAGCGGGCGGCGACCTCGGCGATGCGGCCCGAACCCTTGGTGATGACGACGAAGTTCACGATGATCAGGATCGCGAACACGATGATCCCGATGACGAAGTTGCCGCCCATCACGAAGTTGCCGAAGGCCTCGATGACGTGGCCGGCGGCCGCCGTGCCCTCATGGCCGTGGCCGAGGATCAGGCGCGTAGAGGCGAGGTTCAGGGCGAGGCGCAGCAGCGTCGCCACCAGGAGCAGGGTCGGGAAGACCGTGAACTCGAGCGGATTGTCGATGAACAGCCCGGTCATCATGATCAGCACCGAGATGATGATCGAGACCGCGAGCAGCAGGTCGAGCAAGAAGGCCGGCAGCGGGAAGATGAGCACCGTGAGGATGCCCATCACGGCGGTGGCGAAGAACAGGTCCGTGCGCTTGGAGAGCGCGTTCAGGTTCGCCCGGTTCGGGATCGCGAAGCTCGCGAACTGTGCGAGGCTCCCCCCGGAACCCCCCGCCGGAGCCGGCGCGGCGGCAGCCGTCTCGCTCATCGTCACCCTCAATGCCCCCGAGGTGCGGGGGCCCGGCAAGTTTTGCCGAGTGCAGGGTTAGCGAAGGGTTAACACCGGGCCGCCCGCCGCCCGCGCGGGCGGCCAAACCGCCTCAGGCGAAGTATTTGCGGGTGACCACCGCGAGCGCGAACGCCAGTCCGGCGCCGCCGGCGATGAGGCTGATCATCAGGAGGCGTCGGGGCTCCTGGGAGGATTCGGGCTTCACCGGCTCCACGATCATGCTGAAGAACTCGATCTGGCGCTCCGCGATGATGCGCGCGCGCTCGTTCGCGGCCAGCACCTTGGTGAAGTACTTCTCCGCGTCCGCCCGGTCGGCGTCGTAGGCCTCGAACCGGGTGAGCGCATTCGCCAGGATGCGGCGCTGCTCCGGGTCCTCGCTGGCGGATTGCCGCTCGATCCGCGCGATGTTGTCGTCGAGGTCCTTGATCTGGGCCTTCATGTCCTGGATCCGGCGGGTCTCCGGCGAGAGATCGCGCTGGCCCTGGATGAGCTGGACCGCCAGGTTGATGCGGGCCGTCCTCAGCTCCGAGAGCACCTTCAGGTTGCTCTCGTTGGTCTTCTGCGCATCGAGGACGCCGTCGCGGTTGCGCAGGGCCGCCACTTCGGTGCGGATCTTCAGCATCCGCTCCTCGGCCCGCTTGAGCTCGCGCTGGCTCTCCAGCACGGCATCCTCACGGGCCCGGCCGCTCAGGGCGTTCACCATGCGCTCGCTCTCGGCCAGGATCGCGTTCGAGAGGTTGAGGGCATCCTGCGGGTCGAAGGCGTTCACCGTCAGGAGGATGATGCCCGATCCGGACTCGATCTTGGTATGGACCCGGTCATGCCAGTACTTGACCAGCTTCTCGATCGGCTTCTCGGGATTGAAGCGCGAGAAAAAATCGATCCCGGGCCGGGAGAACATCTCCCGCAGGGGATAGGTCTTCTCGATGGCCTCGATCATCGGCCGGCTGAGGATGTAGTTGGTCGCGATCAGACTGTCCTGCGCCACCATCTGCTTCAACGGCGAGCCCGAATTGGTGCCGACCTGATCGGGCGAGGCCTTGTCGACGTTGCCGAGGGCCGGCCGCAAGGCGAAGCGCGACTCGATCACGAAGCGGTCCGACGCGATTAGGCCGTAATAGACGACGGCCGCCAGGGTCGGGAGCAGGAAGCAGACTACGAACAGGACCGGGATCAGCGGATCCGTCTTCACGTGGCTCTGGTAGGATTGGATGCCCTTCTTGCGGTCGGCGAAGCGCGAGACGCGGGCGATCTGCTTGAGGGATTCGGCGACCGCATTCGAGCGATCGGCCGTGGTCAGCGGCTGTCCCTGCGGGTTGCGGATTTCGATGCTCATGCGCCCCGGTATTCCATGTCGTCCGGCCACCAGGCCGCCCCATCAGACCCTTTGCACCGCCGCCGCGGCAAAACCGTGGCCGCCGCCAGGCCGGCGCATCTCACGCGTTCAGGCGGCGATAGACCTCGATGGCGTCGTCGATGCTCTCGTAGACGATCGCCCGCCCGTTGATGATGACGATGCCCTGCTGGCACCAGGTCCGCAGGGTGTCCATGCCGTGGGAGACCATGATTACGTCGGCATTCTCCCGGCGCGCCGCGAAGGCCTCCTCGCAGCGCTTCTGAAAGCGGGCATCGCCCACCGCCGTGACCTCGTCGATGAGGTAGCAGTCGAACGGGATGGCCATGCTCATGCCGAAGGCCAGGCGCGAGCCCATGCCGGACGAGTAGGTCCGGATCGGGACGTCGAGGTAGCTGCCGAGCTCGGAGAAATCCTCCACGAATTCCAGCACCTTGCGCGGATCCTCGCCGTAGATGCGCGCCACGAAGATGATGTTGTCGCGCCCCGTCATGGCCGGGTGGAAGCCTCCGGCGAAGCCCAGGGGCCAGGACACGCGCGTGGTGCGGACCACGCGGCCCTTCGTGGGCATCTCGGTGCCGGCCAGGAGGCGCAGGGAGGTCGACTTGCCGGCGCCGTTGATCCCCAGGATGCCGTAGCTGGTGCCCGGCTTCAGCGTGAAGGAGACGCGCTCGAGGATCGTCCGGCGATGCCCGTCCGTCCGGTAGACCTTGGTCACGTTGTCGAAGCGGATCACGGCGGAGAACAGGTCCCGGGGCCCGAAGGCGAACCCCTCGCGCATCGGCTGCAAAAGCGGCGAATCTGAGAACGACGGCCCGCGTCCGCGGCGGCGCGGGTGGGCCCCGCGCCGAAATCTCGCGCGAATCGCCAGCTTTGCCGTTCTGAGGCTTGCACCCGGCCCAGGCCGCTTGTACACGACGCCTCCCGGCGCAATCGCGAAGCCCGGCCGCCCCGGCGGCTGCTAGACGCGGCGACGGGACCGGAGGGGTGGCCGAGTGGTTGAAGGCGCACGCCTGGAAAGTGTGTATACCGGAAACGGTATCGCGGGTTCGAATCCCGCTCCCTCCGCCAGATCCTGACATTCGACATCTCGGATTGTGCGAGGGCGCCGCGCGGCACCTTTGATTGATCTGCACCCGGTCCGTCGAGGGCCGGGCCCACGCTTCCGCGATCCGTCGGGCGCCCTGCCATCTGTCAGGCCAGCGCGTCAGCGCCGCGCATCCTCGCCATGCGCGCCTTGGGGGGCCTGCTCATCCTCGTCGGAGGCGGGCGCGTTGGCGCCCCGGGCCACGTGAGCCCGCAGCGCGCGGCCGATGCGGGCTGCCGCACTCGGAGCGGGGCTCCCATTCCAAAATTGGACTCGTCTTGCGCAAAGTCGGTCGCTAAAGCTGCGCTCGTCTGAATTAGCGCCGCTAATTCAGTCCTTCCGGCGCTTACGCAGCCACACGTCAGGTCCAGGCCCATGCAGCTGACCTATCTGTTCGATCCCCTGTGCGGCTGGTGCTACGGCGCCGCCCCGGCGCTAGCCTGGATCGCCCGAACGGAGACGGTCAGCCTGCAGCTCGCGCCCACGGGCCTGTTCGCGGGCGATGGCGGGCAGCCGATGGACGCCGCCTTCGCGGAATACGTCTGGCAGAACGACCAGCGCATCAGGCTGCAGACCGGGCAACCGTTCAGCGACGCCTATCACGCCCTGATCTTCGGGACGCCCGGCGTCGCCTTCGATTCGGCCGCGGCCACCCTCGGCCTCGTCGCCATCGGATCGACCCAGGCCGGCCGGGAGGTCGAAGGGCTGAGCGCGCTTCAGCACGCCCGCTACGTCGAGGGCCGGGACACCGCGGATCGCGCCGTCGTGGCGGATGTGCTCGCCCGGGCGGGCTTCGCGGAGGCCGCCGCCCGGCTGGCGGAGCCCGACGCGGCGCTGCGGGCAGCGAACCGCGCTCGGATCGAGGACGCGACCCGGATGATGGCCCGGTTCGGTGCCCGGGGCGTCCCCACCCTCGTCCTCGCGGATGACCGGGGCGCCCGACGCCTGCCGGGCGGCATCCTCTTCGGCGACCGGGACAGACTTGCGGCCGAGCTTCGGGCCGGATCGGGGGAAACACCATGACGCAGATCAGCCTCGACGCGACCAGCGCGCTGCCGCCGGTCGGGATGCCCGCGCCCGGGCTGGCCTGGACGCATTTTCCGGCCGGCCCGAACGGCTTCTTCCGCGCTCCGGTGCTGCTCGAAGGGCCGACCGAAGCGATCCTGATCGACGGCGGCTTCACCTTCGCCGACGGCCGGGACGTCGCGGCGGCGATTGCCGCGACGGGCAAGCGACTGACGACGATCTATGTCAGCCAGTCGGATCCCGATTATTATTTCAGCCTGAAGCCCCTCTGCGAGGCCTTCCCGGAGGCCCGGGTGCTCGCCGCGTCCGAGACCGTGTCGGCCATCGCCCGCTCGGTCGACGCCAAGATCGCCGCCTGGGCTCCGCGGCTGGGAGGCGAGGGTCCCCGGACGCGGGCCGACGTGGTCATGCCCACGGCCTTCGACGGCGCCGCGCTGGCGGTCGACGGCGAGACGGTCGAGATCCTGACCGCGGCGGGCCTGCCCAACCGCCGCACGCTCTACGTCCCGGCGCTGGACGCGATGTTCGGCGGGGTGCTCGTCTTCTCCGGCGTTCACGTCTGGACCGCCGATACGCCGAGCCCGGACGCCCGCGCGGCCTGGATCGCCGAGCTCGGCCGGCTCGCCATGCGCAGGCCCTCCGTCGTCGTGCCGGGCCATCTCGCCGTGGAGGCCGCCACCGACGGCTCGGCCCTCGCTTTCACCCGCGATTACCTGTTTGCCTTCCAGGAGGCCCTCGCGGCGGGCGGGGATGCCGCCGCGCTGAAGGCGACGATGCAGGCGAGCTTCCCGGGCCTCGGCATGGACATCGCCCTCGACATCGGCGCCAAGGTCGCCACGGGCGAGATGGTCTGGGGCTGAGACGGGGGCAGCCTGACCGGTCGGACCGGCGCCCGACGAAGGCCGGGCGCGGGCCGGTTCAGAACGCGTACCGCACCGTGCAGTACGGCATGCGCTCGGCGAGCAGCGCCTTGAAGCGGGCGAGCCACTTCCCCTTCCAGCCGGTGCGGTAGCGCAGGTTGGCGCCCCCGCCCTCGGAGACCTTCGCCTCCTGAATGTCCGGCCGCCAGAGCAGGTCCTCGGCCTTGGGGTGCCAGCCGAGATTGACCGCGTGCAGGTCGGCGTTGTGGGTCAGCAGGATGATCTCCGCCTTGAGCTGCGCCCGGGCCGCCGGGCCGATCGCATCGTCGATGGCGGCGAACAGGGCCGTCCAGTCGGCCTCCCAGCCCTCGTAGAGGATCACCGGTGAGAAGTTGACGTGGACCTCGTAGCCGGCGGCGACGAAGTCGTCGATGGCGGCGATGCGCTCGGGAATCGGGGCCGTCCGGACGTCGACGATGCGGGCGATGCGCTCGGGCATGAGCGAGAAGCGGATCCGGGTCTTGCCCTGGGGATCGTAGGCGAGGAGATCGCGGTTCACCGCCTTGGTGGCGAAGGACGCCTTGGCGTTGGGGATGTCCCGGAACAGCGCCACGAGGTCCCGCACCGTGTCGCTCACCATGGCGTCCACCGAGAGGTCGCCGTTCTCGCCGAGGTCGTAGACCCAGAGGGCGGGATCGATCGTATCGGGCTCGGGCAGCGGCCCCTGGCGGGCGGCGTGGCGGGCGATGGCGGCGGCCACGGCCTCGACGTTGACGAAGAGCGAGATCGGGTTGGCGAAGCCCTTGCGCCGGGGCACGTAGCAGTAGGCGCAGGCCATGGCGCAGCCGTTCGAGGTCGAGGGCGCGATGAAGTGGGCGCTGCGCCCGTTGGGCCGCATGGCAAGACCCTTCTTCACCCCGAGCACCAGGGTCGAGCGCTTGATCCGGACCCAATCCTCCACCGAGCCGGCATTGCCGTGCAGGCTGGGGATGTTCCAGTGCGAGGGCACGACGATGCGCTCGGCCTGCGGGAAGCGGTCGAAGATCGCCTGACCGCGCGGGTAATCCGGCACGGCGGGCTCGT
This sequence comes from Methylobacterium sp. Leaf125, assembly GCF_001423085.1. Taxonomy (GTDB): domain Bacteria; phylum Pseudomonadota; class Alphaproteobacteria; order Rhizobiales; family Beijerinckiaceae; genus Methylobacterium. The sequence continues at coordinate 144,260 of NZ_LMNU01000012.1, forward strand.
GGTAGATCGTCGAGACGTCGAGGAGGTCGCGGGGTCGGGCCATCAGCCTTGCGGGAGCTCTGCCGCGATCCGCGTCCCGTGCGCGGCGTCGGCCCGGGGCCAACGCGCGCGTCCCCCGGGCGATCCACCCCGCGTCGTTCGGAACCGGGGTGCTTCGGAACCGGGGTGAATCCGAATCGGGCGATCAGAGGCGTGCGAGCAGCTCGGCCTTCTTGGCGGTGAACTCGCCCTCGGTGAGGATGCCCTTGCGGCGCATCTCCGACAGGCGCTCGATCGTCGACAGGACGTCGCTGCCGGCCACCGGCGCGGCGCTGCCCTGCGGCGACGCCTCGCCCTGCGGAGGACCGGCCTCGAACGGTTCGGGCGCGAAGGGGCGGGCCTCGCCGCGCTCGACCTCGTCGAGGCGCTTCAGGCTGGCGAGGTCGACGGGCCCGCCGGGGCCCGAGAAGCGCAGGCCGGTCGCGCTGCCCTGCTGCTGGGAGACGCCGCTGATCGCGTGGTCGCCGGTATCGTAGATCGCGGCCCGCCCCTCGGATTCGACCACGAGGCGCCTCTGGCCCGGGAAGTAGGCGTAGCGCATCCCGTTCTGCGATCCGGCGGTGGCCGGCGCACCCCATTCCAGGGGCCAAGGCGCCCCGGCGCCGCGCGGCACCTCCGACCAGGCCCCGGCCGGCAGCGCCGCGGCCAGGGTGGTGCAGAGGGCGTCCACCCGGGCCTTCAGGTCGGCGTTGAACATGTCGCCGATCATCGTCATGCCGGCGCCCGACCATTGGCCGAAGCCGCCGAGCTCGGGATGGTTGAACTGCGCCATCCGGCCATGGCCGGACTCGAGCGCCTGGGCGAGATGGCGCACGGCATCGAGGCTGACGCGGTAGCGATCGGCGATTCCCTGCAGGCCGTTGGGCTGATCCGTCATGCGCTGCTCTCCTCGCCCCGGGCGGCCCCCGCCGCCCGTCATTCGCACGCTTGCCACACCCGTTCTGCCGCAAGCGCACGCGGCGTGGAAGCGGTTGCGCGGCGTTGCGCCGTGCGATGCAAAAAGATTTGCCCCGTGGCGGACCTTCCGGCGAAGCGTGAGCGTTCCTGTCCAGGTTTCCAAGACGGGGCGACGCGCATCGCCCTGTCTCGACGCACCCATCGATACCGCCCGGAGCGAACATGGCCGACACGACGAATCCCGCGGACCGCTCGACCCCGCAGGGCCGCGCCAAACGTTCGCGCATCAAGGAAGGCTCGCCCTATCCCCTCGGCGCGAACTGGGACGGCCTGGGCGTGAACTTCGCCCTGTTCTCGGCCCACGCCACCAAGGTCGAGCTCTGCCTGTTCGACGATGACGGCGTGAACGAGATCGAGCGGATCGAGCTGCCCGAGTACACCGACGAGATCTGGCACGGCTACCTGCCCGACGCGCGCCCCGGCACCATCTACGGCTACCGCGTCCACGGCCCCTACGAGCCGAAGGCGGGCCACCGCTTCAACCCCAACAAGCTGCTGATCGACCCCTACGCCAAGGGCCTCGTCGGCTCCATCACCTGGAACCCGGCCCTGTTCGGCTACCAGATGGAGAGCGGCGACGACCTGACCTACGACGAGCGCGATTCCGCGCCCTTCACCCGCCGCTCCCGCGTCATCGACCCGGCCTTCACCTGGGGTCGGGACCGCAAGCCGCACGTGCCGTGGGAGAAGACCATCTTCTACGAGACCCATGTGAAGGGCTTCACCAAGCTGCATCCGGCCGTGCCGGAGAAGCTGCGCGGCACCTATGCGGGCCTCGGCACCCCGGCGGTGCTCGACTACATCAAGAGCCTCGGCGTCACCTCGGTGGAGCTCCTGCCGGTCCACGCCTTCGTGCAGGACGACTACCTGCAGGAGAAGGGGCTGGTGAACTACTGGGGCTACAACACCATCTCGTTCTTCACCCCCGCGCGGCGCTACTCGGCCGTGCCGGACTTCGCCTTCTCCGAGTTCAAGGAGATGGTGGCGCGCATGCACGGCGCCGGCCTCGAGGTCATCCTCGACGTGGTCTACAACCACACCGCCGAGGGCAACGAGAAGGGCCCGACCCTCTCGTTCAAGGGCGTCGACAACGCCTCGTACTACCGGCTGATGCCCAAGGAGCCGCGCTACTACATCAACGACACCGGCACGGGGAACACCTTCAACCTGTCGCACCCGCGCGTGCTGCAGCTGGTGACCGACTCCCTGCGCTACTGGGCCACCGAGATGCGGGTCGACGGCTTCCGCTTCGACCTCGCCACCATCCTGGGCCGCGAGCCGCACGGCTTCGACGAGGGCGGCGGCTTCCTCGACACCTGCCGGCAGGATCCGGTGCTGAACAGCGTCAAGCTGATCGCCGAGCCGTGGGATTGCGGTCCGGGCGGCTACCAGGTCGGCGGCTTCCCGCCCGGCTGGGCCGAGTGGAACGACCGCTTCCGTGACGACGTGCGCGGCTACTGGCGCGGCGACGAGGGCATGCTGCCGGATCTCGCGGCCCGGCTCACCGGCTCGGCCGACAAGTTCAACAAGCGCGGGCGCAAGCCCTGGGCTTCGGTGAACTTCCTCACCGCCCATGACGGCTTCACGCTGAACGACACCGTGTCGTACAACGAGAAGCACAACATGGCGAACGGCGAGGACAATCGCGACGGCCACTCGCACAACCTCTCGAACAACTACGGCGCCGAGGGGCCGACGGACGATCCGGAGATCCGCGCGGTGCGGCTGCGCCAGATGCGCAACATGCTGGCGACGCTGTTCCTCTCCCGCGGCACCCCGATGCTGCTGGCGGGCGACGAGTTCGCCCGGACCCAGAACGGCAACAACAACGCCTATTGCCAGGACAACGAGATCTCCTGGCTCGACTGGGAGGCCGTCGGTCCGGAGGAGCGGGATCTCGCCGAGTTCACGCAGCGCCTGACCCTGCTGCGCGAGGCGCTGCCGATCCTCACCCGCGGCCGCTTCCTGACGGGCGCCTACGACGAGGAGTTCGGCGTCAAGGACGTGACGTGGCTGAAGCCGGACGGCACCGAGATGTCGCCCGAGAACTGGACGCAGGGCGATGCCCGCTCCCTCGCGGTGCTTCTCGACGGACGGGCCCAGGCCTCGGGCATCCACCAGCGCGGCGGCGACGCCACCCTGCTGCTGCTCTACAACGCCTATCACGACCTCGTGTCGTTCACCCTGCCGGAATCGGTGGGCGGCGTCGGCTGGACCCGGCTCCTCGACACGAACCTGCCCGACAGCCAGGACGTGGTGAGCAAGCCGATCGGCGCGACCTACGAGGTCACCGGACGCTCGATGCTGATGTTCGTGCTGAAGCCCGAGGAGATCGACGGCGTCGAGGCCACCGAGATGGAGCGCTCCTACCAGCACGTGATGCAGGCCTTCGAGCGGGCCAACGTCAACAGCGTCCGCTTCGAGACCGAGCAGCGCTGACCCCCCGAGTCGCCGCGCGCATCCCAGCGCGCGGCGCACCTCGCCGAATCGTCATGGTTCGCCGGGGATGCGGGGATGGGGACAGGGAACGATGATGGCGCCGGGTGTTTGACCCGTGTTAGGGGCGGCCTGTCAGGTTTCGCCTGCGAAGCCCCGCCGATGTGATTGCGCGACGATGATCGACACGCCCAAGATGCCGCCGAACGGGGCGCTCGCGCAGGACCCGATCCGATCCTCGGCCGAGACCCCGATCGCCCCGGAAGCGGCCTTCTTCTTCGACGCGGTGGCGGCCTCGCGCATGCCGATGGTGGTGAGCGACCCGCGCCTGCCCGACAATCCGATCATCTTCACCAACGACGCCTTCCTGGAGATGACCGGCTACGGCCGCGACGAGGTGCTGGACCGCAACTGCCGCTTCCTGCAGGGGCCGGACACCGATCGCGGCGCGGTGCGTGAGCTCGCCCGGGCGATCGCGGCCCGCGAGAACGTCGCCACCGAGATCGTCAACTACCGCAAGGACGGCACCCCGTTCTGGAACGCGCTGTTCGTCTCGCCGATCTACGACGCGGGCGGAACGCTGGTGTACTTTTTTGCCTCGCAGCTCGACGTCTCCCGCCGGCGGGACGCCGAGGAGGCCCTGGGCCAGGCCCAGAAGATGGAGGCGCTGGGCCAGCTCACCGGCGGCATCGCCCACGACTTCAACAACCTGCTCCAGGTCATCGTCGGCTACGTCGACATCCTGGGCGCCGGCCTCGACGATCCGTCGGCCGACCGCAACCGCCTGCGCCGGGCCACCGACAACATCCGCACCGCCGCCGAGCGCGCCACCACCCTGACGCAGCAGCTCCTCGCCTTCGCCCGCAAGCAGCGCCTCGAGGGCCGCTCCGTGAACCTGAATGCCCTGGTCCAGGGCATGGCCGACATGGCCGGCCGGACGCTGGGCGAGACGGTGAGCCTCGGGTTCGACCTCAGCCCCGACCTGTGGAACTGCCGGGTCGACCCGAACCAGGCCGAGGTCGCCCTGCTCAACGTCTTCATCAACGCCCGCGACGCGATGCCGGAGGGCGGCCGCCTCACGGTCAAGACCGAGAACCACGTCATCACCGGCGAGGTGGCCGGTCCCCTGGCACCCGGCCGCTACGTCACCATCAGCGTGACCGATACCGGCAGCGGCATCCCGGCCCACGTCCTCGCCCGGGTCATGGACCCGTTCTTCACCACCAAGGAGGAGGGCAAGGGCACCGGTCTCGGCCTGTCGATGGTCTACGGCTTCGCCAAGCAGTCTGGCGGCGCCGCCCGCATCGAATCGATGCTGGGGGAGGGGACCGTGGTGCGCCTGTCCTTCCCGGCCACTGAGACCGCGGTGCTCGAAGCGGCGCCGTCCACGGTCGGCCCCCAGGAGGGGTCCGGCACCGAGACGATCCTCATCGTCGATGACCGGGAGGACGTGGCCGAGCTCGCCCGCACCATCCTGCGGGATTTCGGCTACAGCACCCTGATGGCGCAGAACGGCCGCGAGGCCCTCGAGGTGCTGGAGAGCGGGAACCCCATCGACCTGCTGTTCACCGACCTGATCATGCCCGGCGGGATGAACGGCATCGCGTTGGGGCGCGAAGCCACGCGCCGGCGGCCGGAGCTCAAGGTCCTGCTCACCACGGGCTACGCCGAGGCCAGCCTGGAGCGAACCGATGCCGGGGGTTCGGAGTTCGATCTGCTGAACAAGCCCTACCGCCGGACGGATCTGGTCCGCCGGGTTCGGGCGATTCTCGACGGGCCCGCCGCGCTCGGCTGATGCCTCGCCCGGGCCGTCCAGCGGAGAGGGTTCGCGATGAGCCAGGGCGACAAGTCGAAATACACCGACAAGCAGATCCGCAAGGCGGAGCACATCGCCGAATCCTACGAGGGGCGTGGTGTGCCCGAGAAGGAGGCCGAGGCGCGGGCTTGGGCGACCGTCAACAAGGACGATGGCGGTGGCAAGAAGCCCGGCGGCTCCGGGCGCGGCAAGGCCAGCAGCCATCCGGCGGCGCATCGCGGCGGACAAGTCGGGGGCAAGGCCTCCGCCGCCCGGACGCCGGAAGAGCGCTCGGCCTCCGCCAAGAAGGCCGCCGCCACCCGCAAGCGCAACGCCGAGGCGGCGCGGCCCGCATCGTGACGGTTCGCCAGGTCGCGGCGGACGAGATGCCGACGACCGCCCGATCCGAGCGATCTCGGGTGTCAGTCCGCCGGGTCGATCACCGATGCCACCGCTCGGTCATCCCGGGCTCCGCGCTGCGGCCCCGGGATGACGCGGTGCTCTGCGTCGGTCTTCACCGGATGACGCGTCCCGGCAGCCGCTCCGACGAGCGAGAGCGGGCCACCGGTGCCGACCCGATCGAAGGATGGGCGGGCGCAGCCGCCGAAGGACCCCGGAACGCTCGATCCCGCGCCCTTCGGAGACCGTGCACGCCCGGGCTCCGTCGAATCCAACGGCTTCGGTGAGCCCCGTCAGGCCATCGCCGTCTTGAGATGCTGGTCGACCTTGTCGAGGAAGCCCGTGGTCGACAGCCAGCGCTGGTTGGGGCCGACGAGCAGGGCGAGGTCCTTGGTCATGAAGCCGGCCTCGACGGTGTCGACGCAGACGGTCTCCAGCGTCGTGGCGAACTTGGCAAGCGCCGCGTTGTCGTCGAGCTTGGCGCGGTGGGCGAGGCCACGGCTCCAGGCGAAGATCGACGCGATGGAGTTGGTGGAGGTCTCCTTGCCCTTCTGGTGCTCGCGGTAGTGACGGGTCACCGTGCCGTGGGCCGCCTCGGCCTCGACGGTCCGGCCGTCGGGGGTGAGCAGCACGGAGGTCATCAGGCCGAGCGAGCCGAAGCCCTGCGCCACGGTGTCGGACTGCACGTCGCCGTCGTAGTTCTTGCAAGCCCAGACGTAGCCGCCCGACCACTTGAGGGCCGAGGCCACCATGTCGTCGATCAGGCGGTGCTCGTAGGTGATGCCGGCCGCGTCGAACTTCGCCTTGAACTCGTTCTGGAAGACCTCCTCGAACAGATCCTTGAAGCGGCCGTCATAGGCCTTGAGGATGGTGTTCTTGGTCGAGAGATAGACCGGGTACTTGCGGTTCAGGCCGTAGTTCATCGAGGCGCGGGCGAAGTCGCGGATCGAGTCATCGAGGTTGTACATCGCCTGGGCGACGCCGGCGCTCGGGAACTTGAAGACTTCCCGCTCGATGACGGTGCCGTCCTCGCCCTCGAACTTGATCGTCAGGCGGCCCTTGCCCGGCACCTTGAAGTCGGTGGCCTTGTACTGGTCGCCGTAGGCGTGGCGGCCGACGACGATCGGCTGGGTCCAGCCCGGCACGAGGCGGGGCACGTTCTGGCAGATGATCGGCTCGCGGAAGATGACGCCGCCGAGGATGTTGCGGATGGTGCCGTTGGGCGACTTCCACATGTCCTTGAGGTTGAACTCCTTCACCCGGGCCTCATCCGGGGTGATGGTGGCGCATTTCACGCCGACGCCGTGGCGCTTGATCGCCTCGGCGGCCTGGACGGTGACCTGATCGTTGGTGGCGTCGCGGTGCTCGACGCCGAGGTCGTAATATTCCAGGTTCAGATCGAGGTAGGGGTGGATCAGCTTGTTCTTGATCTCGCTCCAGATGATCCGGGTCATCTCGTCGCCGTCGAGTTCGACGACCGGGTTCGCAACCTTGATCTTATCCATCTGCAGCACACCTTCCTGGACCGGGGCGTTCACCGACGTCGCACGCCTGCGGAACGCAAGCCGGATGCCGGTCTGGCGCCGTCCTTAGCCCGGGTGGTCCCGGGGCGGAAGCTGGCGGCTCCCCCCGGGGCCATGACAAATGGTTTGGCCTGTCAGGGACCGGCCACGAGGCGCGCCTTCCGGGTCGCCTGATCGAACATGGCGTTCAGCGCCTCCTGGATCTCGCTGGCCGAACTCGCGGTCCGGAAGTAGCCCGACGAGGCGCAGTTCTGCAGCGTCCCGGGCACGCTGGGAATGAGCCCGTTCACCACGACGTTCTCGTAGCCGACATTGCTGTTGAACGGGGTCGCGAGGGGCACGTAGGGGATGTAGAGCACCGAGACGGTGACGCCCTTGTCCTTGAGGGTCTTGCACAGGGCGGGATCGAGCAGCTTGGCCTGCGATCCGGTCCAGCCACTCTTGTTGTCCCAGTACTGGTTGTTGCCGACCCCATCGGTGATGAAGAACACGAACGGCACCGCCTTGGCGGCGCTGGAGCCGTCGCCGACGACCTTGATCTTGGTGTTGATGGTCGCGAAGACGTTCTCGTAGTGGGTCCCGCCGCTGCCGCGCGGAACCGTCGAGTCGCCGATATCCATGTAGTTCTCCAGGTTCACCGAGGAGAGTGAACCCAGGTTCGTGGTGATGTCGGCTGCCGTCTCGAGGTAGCTCACGAACGGGTACAGGCCGATCCGGTACTGGTTGACCAGGGTCTGGTTGGTCTGGGCCTTGGCGATCAGCTGCTGGACCGCGTTGCTCACCGTGGCGATGCGCAGCTCGATGTTGTTGTTCTTCGCGATGTTGAAGCCCTTCGAGCCGGTGAAGTGGCAGGCGAAGGCGCAGTTGTTGCCCTTCGCGTCGGCCATGTCGGGGTTCAGCTTGGCGAACTGCACCTGCGCCGTGCTCGAGGTCGGGAAGCCCATCGAGCCCGAGGTATCGAGGAGGAGGTAGAAATCCGTGTAATTGCCGAGGGTCAGGCTCGAGGTCGAGACGCCCGACACCGCGATCGAAGTCAGGTTGCCCATGGCCCGGCTGAAGGGCGACTCATAGCTCGAGGCATAGCTGGCGGACGCCGACACCACGTTGCCGGTCCGGGTCACCGTCAGGTTCGGTGTTAGGGGCAGGCTGTTCAGCATCGGCCCGGCATTGACCCGGAAGGCGGCCAACCCGCGGGTCTTGGCCAGCGCCAGGGCGGAGGCGGTGGGGTCCGCCTCGTTCTTGGGATTGGTGGAGATGTAGTCGCGGGCGGTCGCGATCGCGGTGATCGTGGCCGCGTCGGATGCGCGGTCGAAATGGGTGCGATAGTTGATGCCGCGGACGTAATCGACGCCGAGCCCGGTCAGGCCGATCAGCGGGATCAGCGCCAGGGCGAAGACCATGAGCACGTTGCCGCCGCGCTCATCGCGCAGGCGCCGCAGCAGGCGCCCGGCCGGAGAGATACGGTGCGTGGGATCGGCGCGCATGGGACATGCCTCGGGGATCAGGGGCAGGCATTGGCGGAGGTGATCCCGCCGCTCGAATCGAAGGTGATGGTCGTGACGTAGCGCGGCGCGAAGTAGAAGGACTTCGCGATGTCGATCGTGCCGACGACGGATTGCAGGATGAGGGGCTTGTAGCTGAAGACCACGTCGGCCACGACGAGGAAGCCCGGGCCGAAGGTGTCGCTGGGCAAGGTCGTGGGGCTCGGTCCCGCCGTGTTGGGCGCGGCGACCGGCGGCGTCGAGCAGGATCGCTTCTGGCCCGAGGTCCAGGTCACCTTCGGCGCATAGGTGCAGTTGGCGGTGCAGCTGGCGACGGTGGGGGTGAACTGGATCCCCGACAGCGACCATTTCAGCAGGCTCCAGACCGAGACGTTGGCGTCCCTGGCGGCCTGCATGGCCTCCGGGAACATGACCAGCTGGGAGCGGGAGATCGCGAGGATGTCGGTCTGGGTGATCTTACCCGTGTCGTTGCGCGCCACGAGATCCGCCAGGGTGCTGGCCGCAAGCTCGATCTTGCGCATGTAGATGACGTAACGAACGAGATCGAAGGTCACCGCCGAGAGCGTGATCAGCAGCGGCAGGATCAGCGCGAACTCGACGATGGCGATGCCGCGTCGATCCCGTCCGAAGCGCGTGAGGGTCCGGCAGGTCATGGCGGCGTCAGCACCCGGTCGAGACGCTGGCGGTGGTGAACGGCTCGTTCCGGAACGCCACCGCGGCCCGGGCGAACACGACCGAGGTCCCGTTCCAGGTCGTGTTCAGCTTCAGGGCGATCCAGACCGGGCTGAACACCGGCACGGCGTAGAAGACCTGGATGTAGCCGTAGGTGCCGGGGGCGCCGGTGCAGTACGCCGTCTGCGCGTTGTCCATCGGCACCGGCACGAGGCTCTTCTCGTCCGGGCTGACGAAGACCGAGTAGCCGCCGCCCGACCCGGCCAGGGTGGTGGTCTGCAGGCTGGTGACGATGTTGCCGCAGGACAGGCCTGCGATCAGGTTCCGGCAGACCACGGCGCTGCGGAATCCGTTGGCGGTGGAGGCCGTATCGGTCAGCGCGCCGATCATGATCGTCCGGCTGGAATCGGCGGTCGCCTTCTCCAGGGCCGCGTAGCAGAAGACGTACAGGCCGCCCTGAAGAATTTCGATGAACACCAGGATGAAGAGCGGCATGACGAGGGCGAACTCGACTGCCGTCGCCCCGCCCGAAGATCGGCGAAAGCGGCTGAGACAGCCGGTTTTCTGGGCGCCGCAGGACGTGGGGCAGGACATGGGCGTGCCGAAACCGATCGAGTTCTGATGACGCGGGTCGCTTGGCCTTGCCATCACGGTCCGACGGGAAGGTTCCTCTGATGTCGTTTCGAACAGTCGGTGCCGAGATCCCGTATCACCCAGCGATGCACGCCAAGCCTTAAAGCCGGATTACTGCATTCCACGAAGCGCGCCCGCATCCCCGCGGCCCTGTGTAGCGGCCGACGGCCTCGACCGACCGGGGCGGGCGGATTCCGGTCCAGGGGGCAGGGCGGGGCCTCATGCGGCCACGGGGCTGGACATTGGCGCCGACACACGGAATCTGCCCGCCACGCGGCCCATGCCATCGCCGTCCCGTCCTTCGCCGTCGTGAGAGAGTCCCGAGAGTCCCATGAGTGAACGCATCATCCTTCGCGCCGGCGAGGCCCTGGTCGCCGGCGGACCGCCGAATACGGCCTCCGAGCCCGAGGTCATCATCGGCGAACTCGACGGTCCGGTCGGTACGGCCCTCGCCACCCTCACGGGTGACCAGGTCGTCGGCCACAGCCGCGTCTTCGCGCTGCTCAACACCGACATCATGGTGCGCCCGGTGACGCTCTGCGTCTCGAAGGTGAGCGTCACCGAGAGCAAGTACACCTCGATCCTGATGGGCACGGTGCAGTTCGCCATCGCCAACGGCGTGCTCGACGCGGTGCGTGCCGGCTACATCCCGAAGGAGAAGGCCAACGACCTCGGCATCATCTGCTCGGTCTGGCTCAGCCCCGGCGTGATCGAGGCCGAGACCGTCGACCACAAGGCGCTGTTCGACATCCAGCGCCGGGGCATGACCGAGGCGATCCGCAAGGCCATGACCAACGAGCCCTCGATCGACTGGCTCCTGGAGAACCAGGACAAGATCATCCACAAATACTACCAGATGGGTCTCGACGGAAAGATCTGATCGGTCCGAACCGCGGCTCCGGCGGATCGGCACGACCGCACAGCCTCGAAGTTCGGCGCGATGCCATTCGAGCCGATCAGTCCGGGGGCTCCCGTCACTGCGGGAGACATCGACGACAGCGCTCCGGCCCCCGATCGGGCCGTCGGGGCGGCTGTCGCGACCGGATCTCTCGCGGGGGCGCCCCGCCTGATCGGGCGGGGGGAGCCGAGGACGTCGCGCGTGCACAGGCGGCGCATGCAGGCCGCTCCGGGGGGCGGGGCATCGGCCTCACGGGACGCCCCCTTTGCGGAGGCGCCCCGGTCATGCAAGAGGGCGCCGATGAGCCCGCTTTCGTCCGATCCCACCCCGGCAGACCCGATGGACCCGACCCAATCCCCGGCCGGGCCCGTGATCATCCTGGTCCAGCCGCAGCTGGCCGAGAACATCGGCATGACCGCCCGCGCCATGGCGAATTTCGGGCTGTCGGAGCTCCGCCTGGTGGCGCCGAAGAACGGCTGGCCGAAGAAGGGCGTGCGCGAGGCGGCCTCGGGCGCCACCCATATCCTCGACGGCGCGGTGGTCTACGCTACCCTCGGCGAGGCGATCGCCGACCTGCACTACGTGCTGGCGACGACGGCGCGCGAGCGCGGGCAGATGAAGCGGGTCTTCGCGCCGGACGAAGCCATGCGCGACGTCGTGGGCCGGGCCGGCCAGCGGGTCGGCATCCTGTTCGGGCGGGAGCGCTCCGGCCTCGACAACGACGAGGTCTCCCGTGCGGACGCCATCGTGACCTTCCCGGTGGATGCCCGCTTCTCCTCCCTGAACCTCGCCCAGGGGGTGCTGCTGATGAGCTACGAGTGGCGCCGGGCGGCCGGGCTCTCGGTGCTGCCCTTCACCGGCGAGATGCTGTCGCCGCCGGCGACCCGGGAGGCGATGGCCTCGCTGTTCGCGACGCTGGAGGACAATCTCGCCGCCGCCAACTTCTATCCGCCGGAGAAGCGGGACATCATCGCCCGCAACATGCGCGACATGCTCCATCGCATGGCCATGACCGAGCAGGACGTGCGCACGATGCGCGGCGCGCTGCGAGCCCTGACGGCCCGTCGGCCACGCCCGCTGAAATAGAGCCAAGCACAGGCGGTCTTAACCCCTGCGCGAGAATTGCGTGTCACGGTCGTTCGCCATGACGACCGATCGGCTCATCACGCCTGCAGGCGAATTCGCCACCCGTGCCCACGAGGCGGCATTCCGGACGGAGCGGCTGCCGCGAACGCTGCGCCACACCCGGGCCGTCCTCTGCGCCTGCCTCGCGATCGACCTCCTGCTTCTCGTCAACGACCTCAGCCTGATCGAGACCCTCGGCGCGATCCGGGCGCTGCTGGTCGCGCACCTCGCCATCCTCGCGGCGACGCTCGGCGGTCTCGTGGCCCTGCGGTCGGTCAAGGCCTTCGCGTCGCTGCAGCGATGGCTCCTGCCGTGGCAGGTCGTCGTCGGCGTGGGTTTCGGCGCCCTCTGCGCCGCGCGCCCCGAAATCCCGGTCCTGGCGGCGCTGCTGGTGCCGACCGTGTTCATGCTCGTCGTGCCCCTCAGCTTCGTCCGGACGGCGCTCACCGGAACCGGTTCGGCCCTGATCCTCGTGGCGGGCATCCTCGCCCTGCGGTCCCCCGGAGAGGTCAGCCTCGGCCTCGCGAGCGAACTCGCCCTCGGCCACCTGACGGTCCTGCTCTACATCGCCCGGACGAACCGCCTGCGCCGCCTCGAATGGTCGGCGGCCGACGTGGAGCGCCGGGCGAGCCTGGAGCTCGCCGAGAGTCGGGAGCTGTTCGAGACGATGTTCCGGGCCGTGCCGGTGCCGATCGTCGTCTCCCTGGCCGCCAACGGGCAGATCGTCAGCACCAACGATGCCGGCGTCCGGTTCTTCGGCCTCGCCCCCGGCGATACCCTGGCGAACTACCAGAACCGGAACTTCATCGGCGCCGCCGACCGCCGCCGGATGCAGGCGGTGCTGGAGCGGCGCCAGGCGATCCGCGACTGGGAGACGAGCATCGTCGTCCTGTCCGGCGAGCGCCGGGACGTGCTCCTCTCGATCGAGAGCGTTCAGATCGACGGCACCGCCTGTCACGTCTCCAGCTTGGTGGACATCACCAGCCGCAAGGCCGCCGAGGCCCAGATCCGCTCGGCCGCCCATCACGACGTGCTCACGGGCCTGCCCAACCGCGCGCTGTTCCAGGCCACCCTGGAAACCGCCTTGGCGAAGGCGGAGAGCCAGGCCACGCCGGTCGGCCTGATCCTGCTCGACCTCGATGCCTTCAAGGAGATCAACGACACCCTCGGGCACGATTCCGGGGACGCCCTGCTGAAGGAGGTCGCCCTGCGCCTCTGCGGCGTGATCGAGCCGACCGACCTGGTGGCCCGCCTCGGCGGCGACGAGTTCGTGGTGATCTGTCCCGGCCGCGATGCGGTGGGGCACTCCCGCATCCACGACCTCGCCCGGCGCATCCTCGACGTGCTGCACCCGCCGATGCCGATCAGCGGGCGGATCGTGGCGCCGCGGGCGAGCCTCGGCCTCGCCCTCTATCCCGACCATGCCGGGAACTCGGCCGACCTGTTCACCAACGCGGACCTCGCCCTCTACGCCGCCAAGGCCTCCGGGCGGAACCGCGCGACCCTGTTCGTGCCGGCCCTGCGGGCGGACATCGAGGAGCGGGTGGCGATGACCCGCGAGATGCGCGCGGCCCTCGACGGCGGCGGCGGGCTCGAGCCGCACTACCAGCCGAAGATCAACCTGGTCTCGGGGGCGGTGATCGGGTTCGAGGCCCTGGCGCGCTGGCAGCACCCCACCCGCGGCCTGCTCGCGCCCGGTGCCTTCTCGGCCATCTTCGACGATCCCGAGATCGGCGTCGCGGTGGGCGACGTCCTGCGGCGGCGGATCATCGCCGACCTCCTGCACTGGACCAGCCTCGGGCTCGATCCCGGCCGCGTCTTCCTCAACCTCTCCTCGGCGCAGTTCGCCCAGGGCGACCTGGCCGGGACCTTCCTGGACGACGTCGACGAGGCCGGCCTGGCGCGCAGCCGGATCGGCGTCGAGGTGACGGAGACCGTCCTCCTCGGCAGCCACGGCGACCGGGTCAGCGACGTGCTGGCCGCGCTGCACGGCTCCGGCATCCGGGTCGCCCTGGACGATTTCGGCACCGGCTACGCCTCGCTCACCCACCTGAAGCAGTTCCCGGTGGACGAGATCAAGATCGACCGCAGCTTCATCCGCGACCTGGAGCGCGACGCCAACGACGCCGCCATCGTCACCGCCGTGCTGCAGCTCGGCCGCAGCCTCGCCCTCGACGTGACCGCGGAGGGCGTCGAGACGGCCGAGCAGGCCGCCTTCCTCCGGGACGGGGGCTGCACCAACGCCCAGGGCTATCTCTACGGTAAGCCGATGCCGGCGAGCCGCGTCCCCTGGTTCCTGCGCAACCGTCCGGATCTGCTCGGGGATGCGGATGCGGAGCCCGCCCTGCAGACGGCCTGAGTCGGGCCGTCGCCCCACGGACGGTTTGCGCGCGCGCGCCCGCCGCGGGCAGCGCCTGCGCGGCGGCAGGTTCCTGCACACTCGGACACGACTGCGACGCCCATTGCCCTGGAGCGGGCGGACTTGGTGATGCATCGTCCAGACGTCGCGGCCGGGGGGCGAGACTTCACGGGCCTCTCCGCCCGCCTCGAGGCCACGGACACTCGAAACGCGTGGCGCGTTCGCGCCTGAATGCACGCGAGCCCGCGGTCTTCCGTGTCGATGCCAGTCGCGGTGACTAAAAATCGTCCCGCGATAAGGGTGCTTGTGGGGCGACAACGGAGATTTCAGAATCAGAAAGGCTGTTTGAGATCAGGAAGAGCCAAATTCGTTCACTTGTGGTTGCATGTATTCGTGCCTCATCTGATTTGCGGACCCGCTCGATTGATGACATTATCATTTGAAAGTTTTAGCGGGCCATGAGGATATGCACGTCGACAATCTCAAGTTCTCTCCAGCCCAGTTTTTAAACCTCGTCGAGAGCCATGGTCTGACGGGGACCTGGGGGTGGCATTTTGCCGAGAACCAGCACGTCTGGTCGTCCGGCCTGTACCATCTCCTCGGCGTCGATCCCCGGACCACGCGGCCGAGCTACGACCTGCTGGTCGGGCTCGTCCTGCCGGAGGATCGGGGGAAGCTGGAGAGCGGCAGCGACCTGATGCAGGGCACCTCCCTTGGCAGCCAGACGGTGCGGTTTCGCCGGCCCGACGGCGCGATGCGGGTGCTGTCGGTGCGAAACGAGATCTACTTCGACCCGGACGGGCACCCGCGCGGGGCCGCCGGCGTCGTCCGGGACGTGACGGACCACGAGAGCCTGCGGCAGGCGCGCCTGGCCGACCAGCGCCGCAGCCGGGTCCTGTTCGGGGAGGGGGGCGCGCAGAACCAGTTCGGCGAGACCGCACGTCCGTTTACCGCGTCGTTGGACTCGAGCCTCGCAGAGCCGGATTGGGCCAGATTCACCCCGCCGCCGGAGGCGACCACGCCGGCGCCCGGCATGCCGTTCGACGAAGGCCTCGACCCGCCGATCGACGGGCGCCACCTGCGCGCCGCCCGCGCCCTGCTGGACTGGTCCATGTCCGATCTCGCCCAGGCGTCCGGCCTGTCCCTGTCGACGGTGAAGCGCATGGAGGAACAGCTCGACGCGACGGCCCAGCAGTCCCGGCACAAGGCGGTCGAGACCCTGCGCAAGGCCGGGATCCGGTTCTCCCGCCTGGATGGCGGCGTCATCGGCATCGGGCTGCGGGAATCCACGCCCTCCTGACGGTGCCCGGGCGCCGCCGACACGGCCAAGGGACCCCGGCGCGCCGGGCGGCGCTTAACCTTGCGCGAACCATGTCGACAATCGGCATGGAACCATAAGGGACCTGACAGATCGCAGCCGTTAAGCTTGGCCCCAGACAGGCGAAGCGATGCAGATCGATCTCCAAACCCTCTGGTACCTGACGGTCGGGACGCTGCTGGTGTCGACGTCCCTCCTGCTCTGGGAACGGCAGGCCCACCCGGCGCGCGCGCGCGGCCTCGCGATCCTGGCCGCGGGGCTCGTGGCCTTCGTCCTGGGCTGCGTCGTCGCCATGAACCGCCGGCACGTGCCCGTCGCCGTCGGCATGGGAGCGACCAACCTCCTGATGATGTCGGGCTACCTCCTGGTCCTCAACGCGGCGGCGAGCCTCGACGGTCGCCGATACCTCCGCGCCTCCCTCGTCGCCCTAGTTGCCCTCGCGGTCCTGTGGGCGGTGGCCGGAGCGCACTTTCCCACCGCCTTCTGGAACCACGTCTCGGCCCTGCCCATCGCGCTGGCCTCCGGCCTGACCGCGTGGCTTCTCCTGCGTAGCCGCACGGCCCGGGGCTTGCGATCCCGGCCGGTGGCGGTCTCGATCCTGGCCTTCCACGCCGCGTTCTATCTCGGCCGCGCCTTCGTCGTCCCGCTCGTGGTCCAGTGGTCCGGGCCGGAGATGCTCGCCATCGTGGCCAAGGCGACGATGTTCGAGGCAGTGCTGTATTCGGTGGCGATGCCGATGTCGTTCCTCGCCCTCGTGCGCGAGGAGGAGAAGCAGCACCTCCTGCGCCTGTCGCACACGGACCAGCTCACGGGCCTGGCGAACCGCCACGCCTTCTTCGACCAGGGGAGTCGGATCCTGCGGGAGCGGCAGGGCCGCCCCGTCGCGCTCCTCGCCTTCGACCTCGACCACTTCAAGGCGATCAACGACCGCTACGGCCATCCGGCAGGCGACGAGATCCTGAAGCTGTTCGCCGAGACCGCCCGTGCCGGCGCGGGCCCCGACGCGCTGCTGGTCCGCCTGGGCGGCGAGGAATTCGCCGCGCTGCTGCCCGACTGCGACCGTCACCAGGCGCTGAGCCGCGGTGCCCTGATCGCCAGCCGCTTCACCGCGGCGGCCGGGCGGGCCGAGGGCCCCGGCATCCCGGCGACGGTCAGCATCGGCCTCGCGGCGCCGGACCGCAGCGACCTGAGCGCGATGCTGGCCAGCGCCGATGCGGCCCTGTACCGGGCCAAGGGTCTCGGCCGCAACCGGATCGAGGCGGCGGCCCCGCAGGCGCTCTCCGCCGCGGCCTGAGACCCGGCTCCAGCGCCAAAACCGCCCTCGTCCGTCGTCCCTGACACCGCCCGGCCTCGGCCGGCGGCCGATTCCTGTCCCGGGACCGGGACCGGGACCGCGCGCAGCCGCAGCAGGCACGCCTGGCCGAGCCGCGGCGCCGGTCAGCGACCGGTTTCGCCAGGGCCGCGAGCAGGCGATCGACGACCGCCCCCTGCGCGCCGCGCGCGCTGGCCTCGTCGATGACCGACTTCGCCCTGGTGGACGCCCTGCGCCGGCGCGGCATCCGCGTCTGCCCGATGGAGGGCGGCATCATCGGCGTCGGCGTGGCCTGAGGCGCAAACCCTTCCGGAGAAGAGGGGCCGGCCTCAGCCCAGCGGCGCCAGCGCCTGCTCGACGTCGGCGATGAGATCCTCGACGCTCTCCAGGCCGATCGAGAGGCGCACCGTCTCGGGGCCGACCTTGGCCGCCGCCTTGTCGGCGGGGGCGAGCTGGCGGTGGGTCGTGGTGGCCGGGTGGATCGCCAGGGACTTGATCTCGCCGATGTTCACCAGGTGCGAGATCAGCTTCAGCCCCATGATGAACTGGACCGCCGCCGCCTCGCCGCCCTTGAGCGCAACCGTGAAGATCGAGCCCGGACCCTGCGGCACGTAGCGGGCGGCCATGGCTTCGCCCTCCTGGCCCGGAAGGGCGGGGTAGCTGACCCAGGCCACCGCCGGGTGGTCCTTCAGGAAGGCCGCGACGGCGCGCGCGTTCGAACAATGCCGCTCCATGCGCAGCGGCAGGGTCTCGATGCCGGTGAGCGTCAGGAAGGCGTTCATCGGCGACAGGCCGGGGCCAAGCTCGCGCATGCCGAAGACGCGGCAGGCCGAGGCGAAGGCGAAGTCCGGGAAGCGCTCGGTGAGCACGAGGCCGTCATAGTCGGCCCAGGGCTCGCTCATCAGGTTGTAGCGGCCGGGGATCGCGGCCCAGTCGAAGCGGCCCGCATCGCAGATCACGCCGCCGATGGTCTGGCCGGAGCCGCCGAGGAACTTCGAGGTCGAGTGGATGACGATGTCGGCCCCGTGCTCGATCGGCCGGATCAGGGCCGGGGAGGCGAGGGTGTTGTCGACGACCAGCGGCAGCCCGTGGCGGCGCGCAACCTCGGCGATCCCGGCCAGGTCCATCACGGTGGCGCAGGGATTGACGATGGATTCGCAGATGATCGCCCGGGTCTCCGGGGTGATCTCGGCCTCGAAATCGGCCGGGGTCAGGCCCTTGGTAAATTGCGGCTTGAGGTCGTAGCGCCCGTCGAGGCGGTTCATCAGGCCGAGCGAGCCGCCGAAGAGCCGCGAGGAGGCGACGTAGGCCTCGCCGCTCTTCATCAGGGTCATCAGCACCATGAGCACGGCCGACTGGCCCGAGGCCACCGCCACGGCGGCCTTGGCGCCTTCCAGGGCGGCGACGCGGCGCTCCAGGGCGGCCACGGTCGGGTTGGAGCCGCGCGAGTAGGAGAACCCGGTGCGGCGCATGGCGAAGATGTCCGCCGCCTGCTGGGTGTCCTCGAAGACGAAGCCGTTGGTGAAGTAGATCGGCTGGGCCCGGGCGCCGGTGGCGGGGTCGGGGGCGGCGCCGGCATGGATCGCCTGGGTCGCGAAGCGATGGGTCTGGGTCTCGGTGGCCATCGGGGCCTCCCGTCTGTGAAGGTCGGGGGAGTGGTCAGGCGGCGCGGCGGGCGAAGGCGCGCAGGGTCCGGACCAGGGTCGAGGGCTCGTAGGGCTTCGGGATGAAGCGCGCCCCGTCGGGCATGTCGTGCGGGCCGGGCGTGCCCATGCCGGAGACGACGAGGACCGGGATGCCGGGCCAGCGATGCGCCACGAGGCGGGCGAGGGCGAAGCCGTCCATGGAGCCGCGCGGCATGTCCACGTCGGTCATCAGCACGTCGACGTCGCCGCGGCTCTCCAGCACCGAGAGGGCGTTGTCGGCGTGGCTCGCCTCCAGCACCTCGAACCCGGCATCCACGAGGGTGTCGGCGGCTTCCATCAGAAGCAGGCCGTCATCTTCGACGAGGAGCACGACGGGCAGGTCTGTCGACGCCTGCGGCTCCGGGGAATCTTGCCTCTCTGGCGGGTTCTGCGTCATCGGCGGCCGGACGATCTCGCGACAGGGGTGAGACGGCGGCCTATGCCCCGCCGACGGTGTCGTCAATAACGGCCGGTGTCGCGCGTCCGTTTCACCGGGGCGGCCAGGCGCCGCTCCGGCATCCCGGGGGCGAAGGCCACCGCGAGCCCGACCAGGGCCGCCAGGATGGCCAGGAACGCCAGTCCGTCGTTGATCTGTTCCACGCACGCCCAGTCCATCGAAGCCAAGGCCGACATCGCCACCTCCGGTGAACGCGACCCGAGCCTCGGCCCAACGTGGTAAAGGGAAGGTTAACACGGCCCCGCTCAGGCGTTGAGCGCGGCGTCGAGGTCGGCGATCAGATCCTGTGGATCCTCCAGGCCGACCGAGAGGCGCACCACCTCGGGCCCGGCGCCGGCGGCGATCCGCTGCGGATCGGTGAGCTGGCGGTGGGTGGTCGAGGCCGGGTGGATGATGAGCGAGCGGGTGTCGCCGATATTCGCCAGGTGCGAGAACAGGGTCAGGTTCGAGACCAGCTTGACGCCCGCCGCGTAGCCGCCCTTCAGCCCGAGGGTGAACACCGCGCCGGCGCCGTGCGGCGTGTAGCGCCGGGCGAGCTGATGATACCTGTCGGTCTCCAGCCCCGGATAGCTGACCCAGGCCACCGCCGGGTGGCTCTGCAGGAAGCTCGCCACCGCCAGGGCGTTGTCGCAGTGGCGCTGCATCCGCAGCGGCAGGGTCTCGATGCCCGACAGGAGCAGGAAGGCGTTGAAGGGCGCCAGCGCCGGCCCGAGGTCGCGCAGGCCCAGCACCCGCACCGCGATGGCGAAGGCGAAGTTGCCGAATGTCTCGGCCAGGACCTTGCCGGCATATTCGGGCCGTGGCGCCGACAGCATCGGGAAGCGCGCGTCGCCGGCCCACGGGAAGGTGCCGCCGTCGACCACGAGGCCGCCGATGGAGTTGCCGTGGCCGCCGAGGAACTTCGTCGCCGAGTGCACGACGATGTCGGCCCCGTGCTCGAAGGGCCGGATCAGGTAGGGGCTGGCCATCGTGTTGTCGACGATGAGCGGCAGGTTGTGGCGCTTGGCGATCTCGGCGAGCGCCGCGATGTCGGTGATGACCCCGCCCGGATTGGCGATCGACTCGCAGAAGATCGCCTTGGTGCGCGGCGTGATCGCCCGCTCGAACGAGGACGGGTCGTCGGTCTGGGCCCAGACCACGTTCCAGCCGAAGTTCTTGTAGGAGTGGTTGAACTGGTTGATCGAGCCGCCGTAGAGCCGGTCGGCCGCGATGAACTCGTCGCCCGGCTGCATCAGGGCGTGCATCACCAGGAACTCGGCGGCGTGGCCCGAGGCCACCGCCACGGCGGCGGTGCCGCCCTCCAGGGCCGCGACCCGCTCCTCCAGCACCGCGTTGGTGGGGTTGGTGATGCGCGAGTAGATGTTGCCGAAGGCCTCGAGCCCGAACAGCGAGGCGGCGTGCTCGGCATCGTCGAACACGAACGAGGCGGTCTGGTAGATCGGCGTGGCACGGGCGCCCGTGGTCGGGTCGGGCACCGCGCCGGCATGGATGGCCCGCGTGTTGAAGCCGGGCAGACGATCGGTCATCGAAAAAAACCTCCCGGGCCCGCCGGCCCGCACACGCCTGTGGTCTCGTGCCCGTCCTCTACGCCCCGCCCGACGGCGGCGGAAGAGGACAGCATCCGCTGAAACGAACGATGGTTCTTTATGCCGGACGTGCCGGAGGGTCAAGGCGCGACGGGCCGGCGCGACGCCGCGTCCCGGGCACGGAAGCGTCCGCTTTCACACCGTCTTCGTGCTGCAACGCAAAAGCTTTGCCGCAGAACCAATACAGTTCT
The DNA here is from genome assembly GCF_001423085.1 of Methylobacterium sp. Leaf125. Classification (GTDB taxonomy): domain Bacteria; phylum Pseudomonadota; class Alphaproteobacteria; order Rhizobiales; family Beijerinckiaceae; genus Methylobacterium. The sequence continues at coordinate 165,147 of NZ_LMNU01000012.1, forward strand.
GCATTGATCTGCTTTAATATCTATCGCGACCAGAGGTACAAAACATCGCAGCGGAATAGAAACCACGCGAAACCAGCCATAGGTTAATGCGGGCCACGGGGTGGGCAAATCTAGTGCCTCCTCTCGCATGGAGGAAAGCCCATGGCAACGAATACTCAGAACAACACAAGCTCTGCCATAAACGCCGCCCTGATCGACGAGCAGAACCTGCTCTCCCTGCTCGCCCCCTACACCCTTGCGCCCACCGGCACCGGGCCGCTCGCCCCGGAGAACCCGGCCATCAACGCCCTGGCGGAGGCCACCGGGACGGTGGTCGCCCAGCTGGTGCCGTCGAACAATTCGGGGGTCAGCGGCGAGGCGATCCTCCACCTCGACAGGGCGGCCGGCCGCGTCAGCCTCGACGTCATCGCCAGCGGCCTGACCCCGGGCCAGATCCACCCGCAGCACATCCACGGCTTCGACAACGACGCGCCGTCGCTCCTGCCCAACATCACCCTCGATGCCGACCGCGACGGCTTCGTGGAGGACCCGGAGGGCGCGCCGGTGGTGGCGCCCGCGCTCCTCAGCGGCACCGCCTCCGGGGCGGTGACCGACGTGGAGATCTCGCCCGACTTCCCCACCGCCGACGCCAACGGCAACCTGCGCTTCCACCAGGACTACCAGTTCAACCTCGCCGACCCGAACCAGGCGGCGATCTTCGAGAACCTGGAGCAGCGCCTCGCCGGGCGCGAGTTCCAGATCCACGGCCTCGCCGTGGCGGCCGGGGAGGGCGCCGGCACCGGCAACGAGGTCGACGGCAGCGCCGGCTACAAGATCGCCCTGCCGGTGGCCAACGGCATCTTCCTGCCGCTGGCGGCGGTGGAGCAATCCGTCGCCGACCTCAGCGAGACCTACCGGTTCTACAACGCCACCAGCCAGGACCACTTCTTCACCAACAGCGCCGCCGAGCGCGACCAGCTTCTCCTCGGCGCGTCGGGTTACCGCTACGAGGGGGTCGCCTGGGAGACGCCCGCCGACGGCCTCGGCACGGTGGACGTGTTCCGCTTCTACGACACGCAGAACGGCACGCACTTCTACACGGCGAGCACCACGGAGCGGGACCAGCTCCTCGCCAGCGCGCCGAGCTTCCACCTGGAGGGCGTCGCCTTCCAGGCCTATGCCGACCCGGCGGTGGCCGGGACCGGGGCCGAGACCGTGGAGCGCTTCTACAACACCGGCTCGGGCGCCCACACCTTCACGGCGGACCCGGGCGAGATCGCCGCGATCCGCGGCGGCCAGGCCGGGGCGAACTGGGTCGACGAGGGTCAGGCCTTCACGGTCCACGCGCCCCTGAGCGAGCTGCACGCCTGAGGGCCGATCCGGCGGGCGGACCCGTCCGGGCCCGCCCGCCCCCGGAAGGCAAGTGTTCCGCGCCCAATCCCCAGCATTCGGCGCTATCCTGCCGGTCGAAGCTGAGCTATGGCCCCACGCCATGAGCCAGACCGCGACCCGCCCGACCCTCGCCAGCCCGACCGCGGCGCCCGAAACCGTGCCGGCGGCGCGGATTCTCATCGCCAGCTTCGTCGGCACCGCGATCGAGTTCTACGACTTCTACGTCTACGCCACCGCGGCCGCCCTGGTGATCGGGCCGATCTTCTTCCCGCCCGGCGATCCGGCGGTGCAGACGCTGGCCGCCTTCGCCACCTTCTCCATCGCCTTCATCGCCCGGCCCCTGGGCGCGGCCTTCTTCGGCCATTTCGGCGACCGGGTCGGGCGCAAGGCGACCCTCGTGGCCTCCCTGATGATCATGGGCCTGTCGACGGTGCTGATCGGCTGCCTGCCCTCCTACGCCACCGCGGGCTGGTGGGCGCCGCTGGCCTTGTGCGTCCTGCGCTTCGGCCAGGGCGTGGGCTTCGGCGGCGAGTGGGGCGGGGCGGCCCTGCTGGCGGTGGAGAACGCGCCGCCGGGCCGGCGCGCCCTCTACGGGATCTTCCCGCAGCTCGGCGCCCCCGTGGGCTTCATCACCGCCAATCTGGGCTTCCTCGGCCTCGCCCTGGCCCTGAGCCCCGCCGACTTCCAGGCCTGGGGCTGGCGCATCCCGTTCCTGGCCTCGGCCGTGCTCGTGGGCGTCGGGCTCTATGTCCGCCTCAAGCTCACCGAGACCCCGGTCTTCAAGGCCGCCCTGGCGAAGGCCGCCCCCGAGAAGGTGCCGCTGGCGGTGATCTTCACCAAGTACCTCCACGCGACCCTGCTCGGCACCTTCGCGATGGTGGCCTGCTACGCGGTGTTCTACCTCTCCACCGTCTTCGCCCTGAGCTACGGCGTCTCGACGCTCGGCTTCACCCGGCCGACCTTCCTGCTCTTCGAGTGCGTGGCCGTGCTGTTCATGGGCCTCGGCATCCCGCTCTCGGGCTGGGCCGCCGACCGCTTCGGACGCCGCCCTGTCCTGCTCTCCGGCCTCGTCTTCACCGCCAGCCTCGGCCTGCTGATGGGCCCGATGCTCGGCAGCGGCCAGGGCGGCCTCGTCCTCGGCTTCCTCTGCCTCGGCCTGTTCGCCATGGGCTGGCTGTTCGGCCCCATGGGCGCGCTGCTGCCCGAACTCTTCCCGACCCGCGTGCGCTACACCGGCGCCAGCGTGACCTACAACCTCGCCGGCATCCTGGGCGCCTCCGCCGCGCCGTACCTGGCGCAGCGGCTGTCGGAATGGGGTGGTGTAGGTTGGGTGGGGCTGTACCTGGCCGTGGCGGCGGGGATTAGCTTTGTGGCTGTGGCGTTGATGGCGGAGACGCGTGAGGCTGAAATTTAGATGTTAATTTCTTTGGCAGGGGTGCTGTGAAGCAGAAATGCTCTTGTGCGATCTCGCCTGAAATATGTAGGTTTGCACTCAACCGCAAAATGAGCGCCTCACCGCACTAGGTATCCGCGATTGAACTGGAAACTCGCAAACGGCGACGTGATCGACTTGCTTCGTAAGAGCAAGGGCGAAAAATATCGCCTCGTAATTTCGTCGCCTCCCTATAATATAGGGAAGTCTTATGAAAACGACGTAAAAAGATCTCTTGAATATTACATCGTATGGCAGAAGGATATAGCCGACCTAATTGTTGATATGATTGAAGACAATGGAAGCTTATGTTGGCAGGTTGGCAACTATGTTCGCTCAGGCGAACTAATTCCATTAGACAGTATCTTCCTTGACATATTTCGCGCGCGCGGCCTGAAACTACGTAATCGAATTATTTGGAAATTCAATTTCGGACTCAATGCAGATCGACGGTTTTCAGGTCGCTACGAGACACTTCTTTGGTTTACGAAGAGCGAAAATTACATTTTCAATTTGAATGACGTTCGAGTTCCTCAACTCTATCCCGGCAAAAGGCACGCTCCCCGCAAGGGAGCAGACAAAGCGGGAAAACCAAGTGGTAATCCACTCGGAAAGAATCCGTCTGATGTATGGGAATTCTCGGCCCAAAAAGATTTCATAGATAATCCGGTTTGGGACATTCCAAATGTTAAAGCAAATCATCCGGAAAAAACATCTCACCCATGCCAATTTCCGATCGAGCTCGCGGAGCGTTGTGTACTCGCTTTTACTGGCGAAGGCGACAATATCCTTGATCCATTTGTAGGAACAGGTGCAAGTGTTATTGCGGCAGTGAAGCATGGACGGAAGGCTTTAGGTTTCGATAAAGATAATCTTTATCTCAGCATCGCCGAGGAACGGATACGATTGCTGCTGGAAGGCAATTTACCGATACGCCGCCTTGGCACTCCGGTGCGGCGGCCCAGTCAAACCGAAAAAGTGTCTCGGATACCAGATGAGTGGCAAAGTTTTTCCTTAGGAGATAGTGTCGATGCCGCCCCCCAAGTCTAGCAAAAAGGTTAAAAAGGCAAAAAAAACTGTTTCTCCGCAGCTTAAGGCTGAATTGCGCACTAAGAATCAGCACATCAAGCTTGCTAGGAATCTGTTCCGAAACATAGGTTTTACTCGGATAGCGCAATTATCAGATAAAGAATTTGAATTTAAAGGTATAAAATCTGATTTTGATGACATTTTTATTCATGAAAACGTTGTCGTTGTAGCAGAATACACAACGAGTTCAGAAAGCAACGTTTCGGATCATTTGAAGAAAAAAAATTATATATATCAAGCTATTTACAAAGACCCTGAGGTATTCGTTGAATTCCTAAAGGAGAAATATCCTTCGATAAGCTCTTTGTTTCTTAGCAAGTACGCAAACCATCACTTCCAAGTTCGCGCTGTATATTGTTCTTTGAATACCATTAAAAGCGAAACTAAGTCTCAAGTGATTGATATCTCATTCCTTGATTATAATGTCCTTCGATATTTTGAAAATGTTTCGGGTACGATTAAATACTCTGCCAAATATGAGTTTCTTGCATTTTTGTCAGTAGAGGCAAAAAATTTTGGGTCGTCGGTTATTGCTACTACGGCGGGATCTGGTGATTATTACTCTGGGTCAGTTTTGCCGGGGACTCACTCTCATTTCCCTAAAGGCTTTAAAGTTGTATCCTTTTACGTAGATGCGTCGGCGCTTCTGTCGCGGGCATACGTGTTACGGCGCGATGGGTGGAGAGACGAGTCAGATATCTATCAGCGAATGATTTTAAGATCAAAAGTAGAAGGCATCCGCAAACATTTGCTCGATGGTAATAATGTTTTCGTTAATAATATTATTGTTACTTTGCCGTCAAATTCACAGCTTGTGACCGAATCAAACACAACTATAGACGTAGCCGATATTAAAAAAACTACTCCGGGTAAGGTAAACCTTCCTGTAGAATATAATTCTATTGGGCTGATTGATGGCTAACATCGAGTTTATTCTTATCACGAAGGTGGCACGCAAGAAGATAAGATGGTCAACCTTCGCAATCAACAAAATCTACTTGTTACAGGTATAATGTTTCCAGCTAAAATGGCAGAAGCTGACCGTATAAGATTCGAAGCTAAGCTGTTTCTAGAGATAAACGCGAACCAGACGACGCCCAAGTCTGATCTCAAACAGGAAATTGGCCTCCTCCTGAAACCCTACTCTCCCGATTCAATAGCAAGAAAAGTAATGAATAGTATTAACGATGGCAAAGGGCCACTCAATGGACTTTTTGTCAAATATTTCTTTGATAAGTCTAAGCTCAAAACAACCACTATTGTCTCATATGGGATCGTACCATTAGTTCGCATTCAGGAACATGATACCTTGTTCCAGCACTGGACTTACGATCAGAAAGTGAATGTCGCCAAAGGTGATGACTCCGAGGGTCTCGAAAACTACATTAAATATTGCTCTAAGAATTTAGATCTATTTTTCGCCGCAATCAGGGCTGTTGTATCGAAAGAAAAGTGGACAGTCGATAAAAAGGCCGGTGGCATTCTCAACACTACATTCACAAACGGGGTGATTTCGCTTTTTCGTCGACTAGTTAAGCTTGGAAAAATTGGAAGTTTTGAATATTATATTCAAATTTTGTCTGAGTTAGAAAAGTTTGACTTTAACTCCTACAAGTCTAGTCAATACAACCAAATGGGAGAAGCTCTTTTTTCTATTATATCAACCAAAATAGAAAGCACAAAACTAATTTAGTTGATACATTTATGAAACGTGGCGGATCGACAGTTTCAAGGATATTTCGATTACCGGACACCGATCCATCACCACCACACATCCCTGATCCTCAGCCCGCTCCGCCGCCGCATCATCGCGCACCCCGATCTGCATCCAGATGAAGCGCGGCGGCTGGGGGAGGGCGAGGGCCTCGTCCACCACCCCACCCGCTGCGTCGGAACTGCGAAAGATCTCGACCATGTCGACGGGCTCGGGCAGGTCGGCGAGGCGGGCATAGACGGGCTGCCCCTGGAGCGTCTGTCCGGCGAGCCCGGGATTGACCGGGATCACGCGGTAGCCGCGCGCCAGCAGGAAGGCCATGACGTGGTGGCTCGCCCGGTCCGGGTTGGGCGAGGCGCCCACCAGCGCGATGGTCCGGGTCTCGGTGAGGACCCGGCGGATCAGGGCGGGGTCGTAGGCATCGTGGGACTGGCGCATCCTGGATCTTGTCGGGCAAGCGGCGGCGTGCTGCAAGGCTTCGCGGGTCGTCGATAAGATTCCCGGCCAAGACTCGTGGCCAAGATGCGCCGAGTGTCCGCAAGTCGTCGCGCGGTCGTCCCGCCGCATCGGGGCGGTGGCGGCCCGGTGAACCGGAGTGTCCGTCCATGTCCGAGACCCTGCCGCAGACGCTCTCCCTGGAAGAGACCGTGGCCTTCCTCGAATCGGCCTTCCCGCAGATGGACGCCGGGGGCCGGACCTACCACCTCGTCGAGGTCGGCCCCGGCCTCGCCCGGATGCGGATGGACCACCACGAGCGCCACCTGCGCCCCGGCGGCACGGTCTCCGGCCCTTCCATGATGGCTTTGGCCGACTACGCCCTCTACGCGGCGATCCTCGCCAGCCTCGGCCCGGTGGCGCTCGCCGTCACCACCAGCCTCAATTTCAACTTCCTGCGCAAGCCCGGACCCACGGGGCTCCTCGGCAGCGCCCGCCTGCTCAAGCTCGGCCGGCGCCTCGCCGTCGGCGAAGTCCACATCACCGGCCCGGACGGCGGCCCCCTGGTCTGCCACGCCACCGGCACCTACGCGATTCCACCCGGCGCCTGACTCCGTTGCCGGCTCGGCTCTCGGACCTTCGCGGGTGGTGCGGCTCCCCCGTCCCGGCCGGAGCGGGCGCCCGTCGCGTCGGGCCCGAGTTCGCCGGAGCCCCGATCCGGCGAATCGCGCCGACTCACGGCTGCGCCAGGACCCGGCACAGGCGCTCGGTCATGGTGTCGAGCCGGCGCCGCAAACGGGCCGTCTCGGCGGGGTCCCCGGTGGCTCCGAGGGCCAGGGTCAGGGACCCGACCTGGAACGCGAGGTAGCACGGGGTGAGGCAGGCGATCAGCTCGGGGTCGATGGCCCGATCCCCCGCGACCTCGACACGACCCGCGAGGTATACACGGGCGTTCTCGGACAGTCCGAACTCCTCCGCGGCGCCGACCACATCCCAGGCGATGTCCTGGCAGCCCACGAGGTCGTGCCCCGCCGCATGGTCGAGGGCATCGGCCTTGAGGAGCCGCCCGTCGGGCAAAGCCAGCCATTTCCAGGGCTGCATCCGGTTGTCGGTCTCGACCCGGCGGACGCTCCGCTCCAGGGCCGTGAGCCGACCGGGGGTCCAGCGGTCGAGGGTGGCCGCCGCGGGTTTTCCCAATGCGGTCAGCACGTTGTGCCGGGCCATCGCCATCAGGGCCTGCAAATTTGCCCCGTTCTCCGCCCCATCCTTAGCCCCTGCCGGGAAGGTGCGGGCCCGGTACCCGAGATAGTCCCCGATCCGCTCGAGCCAGGCCGACCCGTCCGCCGCCTGCAGGGGCATCGCCGTCCCGTGCCAGCGCTCCACCAGGAAGCCGTGCCGCAGGCCCACCACCGCGGGGATGAACCCTGCCGCCGACAGCGTCCGGGCCCGCGCCAGCTTGGCCTCGGCGGGGGCCCCGAGCCCGGCGAATTTCAGATACCAGGTGCGATTGTCCTGCCGCCACAGGAACTTGCGCCGCTCCTGCCAGGCGTTCACTGGCGGCCAGTCCGCCGTGTCGGCATAGAGGTGCCGGCGCCACGCGCCGCCGGAGACCTCCTCCAGCGCCGCCCCGGCCCCCTCCGAGACCCAGGCCGCGAGCCCCTGCTCCGGCGCGCCGATCACCGCGTCGGCGCTCACGATGTGCTGCCGCATCCGGTCCCAGCGCCGCCTCTGCGCCGCTCCCGCCTGCGCCCCCGGCGCCCCGTCATGGCTCGGGAACAGGGTGATGCGCTCCTCCGCCACCCCGAGCCGATCCAGCGCGTCCAGCACCGCCCCGAACGAACTGCCCGACAGGCCCGGCCCCTCGTCGACCACCGCCACCGGCCCCGTCCACGCCCTGATCTCGGCCGCCAGGGCCTCCGACAGGGCGAGTTCCCGTCCGAACGGGTGCCCCACCGGCCGGACGGTGATGATGCGCCGGCTCCCCAACCCCGCCGCCACCATCGCGGCCAGGGGCGCGCCGATGCTGCGGATGCCGATCACCAGGGTCTCGGGCCCGAGGTCGGAGCGCCGGGCCGCCATCGCGTAAGTCTCCGGGTAGGTTGCGTAAAACGCGAAGCCCTCGCACCAGCGCGCGGTGATCCGCGCCGGCAGCGCCAGGGCGGCGAGGGTGGACATTGCCGGCTCGCCATCCGGCACCGGCCCGCGAAACCCGCTCGCCCAGGAGGCATCGACCGCCTCCGCCAGGGCGAGCATCAGCGCCGTCGCGGCGTCCTGGTCCGGCGCCGGGGCATCGGCGCCGGCTTCGGAAAATGCAGCATCCGCAAGGCCTTGCAGCAGCATGCCCGCGGCGATCAGGGCCGCCGCCAGGGCCTCGTGCCGGGTCCGGTCCCGGCCCGCCGCGGCCGCCCGCAGCCGGGCGGCCACGTCGCCCAGGAGATCGCGCGGGTCCGTCGCGCGGTCACGCTTGCCGAAGACGATCACGCGCCGGGGAGGCTCCCGCCGGGGGCGTAGCGGCGCACCATGGCGGCGCAGAAGGCTGCGTATTCCGCGGGGTCGATCGGCGGGCTGGTGTGGTGCGGGGACAGCCCGCGATGCTCCGGCGTGAAGCAGAACGTCACGGTGACGTCGAACGCCTCCAGCGCCCGCATCTGCCGGTCGAACCAGTCCAGCGCGTTGGGCCGGAAGCTGTCGGCCCAGGACAGGCCGGTGCGCAGGTAGGTGACGCCCAGGCGCTTCATCCAGGCCACCGCCTCCTCCAGCCGATGGTCCTCGTAGTGGAACCACTGGCACAGGCCCAGGGCCGGCGTATGCCGCGCGAACGCCTCCAGGGCGCGCTTGGGCGTGCCGTCCTGGTTCAGCAGCCCCATGTGGAAGTGGCGGTAGTAGGAGGAGCCCTCCGCCTCCCGGTGCCGGGTGGTCGCCTCCCATTCCCGGGGCAGGTCGTAGAGGCTGTACCAGTGGATGCGCGGCGCCTGCCCGATCAGCAGCTCCGCCGTCCGGTCGACGCCCCAGAGTTGCACCTCCTCGGCGCCGAAGGTCGAGATGCCGACCTCCGAGACCCAGACCGGCAGGTTCGTGACCGCGCGGATCTCCGCGATCTTGGCGGGCCATTCGTGGATCTGCCAGAGATTCCAGTCGAGGGGAAAGCCGTGCACAGCCACCGCATCGACGGCGTCGAGGGCGCCCGCCCGCTCCATGCGCTGGATGAAACCGGGGTCGATCGGCGAGATGCCGCCGAGCACCCGCGGCAGAGTCGGGTTCTCCGCCCGGATGGCGCGGCCCGCGGCCGTCACCATCGCGGCGAAGCGGTGCCAGTCGGGGTCGAGCTCCGGGTCCCAGTGGGATTTGTTGTTGGGCTCGTTCCAGAGCATCACGGCTTCGATCACGCGGGCATCTCCTGGGCGCGCGGCGGCGCCGGATAGACGGCCCCGGGCTCGGGCTTCTCGGCACAGCGGCAGAGATAGACCTCCTCCTCGGGGTGGCCGACGATGGCGAAGCCGCTGGCCCGCAGCATCGCCTCGGTGCAGGCGCGGTTGGGCACCCACCAGTTGGTCGGGTCGCCGGAATACCGGTGCTCGATGAAGTGCAGCTTCGGGTAGCCCGGCTCGGCGAAGGGCGCCGTGGCGAAGAAATCGTAGTCCTCCGCCACCGGGGCGACCGTGGACGCGCCGCGCTGCATCGACTGGAAGACCAGCAGGTCCCCCGCCACCGTCTCGCGAATGAGGTCCAGCGCCAGCAGCGGATGGCGCAGGTGGTAGAGCACGCCCATGAACAGCACGATGTCGAAGCGCTCGCCGAGCGACCCGACGTCGTAGACGGAGCCCTGCACGAACGCGATGTCCTGCCCCGTCATCTGCGCGGCGAAGCGCGCCTGGGCGAGATAGCGATCATCGGAATCGAGGCCGAGCACCCGTGCGGCGCCCCGGCGCTTCATCTCGATGGCGTAGAACCCGCCGTTGCAGCCGATGTCGAGGACGCTCCGGCCCGTCAGGTCGGCCGGGATCGCGTCGGCGAAACCCCGCCACTTCACGGCCGGGTAATCGCCGAGGAAGTGCTCCGGGGCGGTCCAGACGCCGTCGAGGTTCATGTTGTGGAACCAGGGACCGAGCGCCTCGATCTCGCGGCGCAGGGCTTCCGTCCCGCCGCGCGGGTGTTCCTCGGGTCTCATCATGGCGAACCCTTCATCGCAGGTGGGCCGTGCCGTTGACGCTGCAGACCCGGCCGCCTCCCGGCCAGAACTCGACGACGCTGATCGAGGCCGGCTCGACCACGAGGCGATCGTAGGCGGAGACGGAGAGGCCCAGGATACCGAGGAGGACGGCCCGGATGACATCGCCGTGGCTCACCGCGATCAGGCACTCCTCCGGTCGCGCCAGGAGGGCCGCCAGGGCGCGGGCCTGCACCTCGCCCATGCTCTCGCCCCCGGGGGGCCGATGGTCCGCCCGGTGCGTATTCCAGGCCTGCCAGGCCGGGTCGCTGGCAAAATCGGACAGGGCCCGACCGGTCCAGTCGCCGAAGTCGATCTCGTCGAGGCCCGGTTCCTCGCTCACCGCCAGCTCGAGCGCCGCGGCGATCGGCGCGGCGGTCTCCCGCGTTCGTGCCCGGGGGCTCGACAGTAGCGCTCCGGCGCCACGGCCTCGCAGGGCCTCGGCGAGCCGATCCGCCTCGTCACGACCCTGCGCACCGAGGCTCACGCCGGGCATGCGCCCGCACAGGATGCGGTTCAGCCGGTCGTGGCTGCCGTGGCGGACCAGGATGACCCGGGTCACGGGGCGCCCACGGCCGAGGCTTCGGGCTCGCCGGTGATGAAGGCCCGCGTGCGCGCCCGCGCCTCCGCATCGGTGAACTGCTGGGGCGGCGCCTTCATGAAGTAGCTCGAAGGCCCGACCAGCGCGCCGCCGATCCCACGGTCGAGGGCGAGGCGGGCGCAGCGTACCGCGTCGATGACGATGCCGGCGGAATTCGGCGAATCCCACACCTCCAGCTTGAGCTCCATCGACAGGGGAACCCCGCCGAAGGCCGTGCCCTCCAGGCGGATCTGCGCCCATTTCCGGTCGGTCAGCCAGGGAACGTGGTCGCTCGGGCCCACATGGATGTCATCGGGATCGAGGGGTACGTCGAGCTGGCTCGTCACCGCCCGGGTCTTGGAAATCTTCTTCGATTCCAGGCGCTCACGCTCGAGCATGTTCTTGAAATCGGCGTTGCCGCCGAAATTCAGCTGGTAGGTTCGATCGAGGCGCACCCCGCGCTCCCGCATGAGGTTGGCCAGCATCCGGTGCACGATGGTGGCACCGACTTGGCTCTTGATGTCGTCGCCGAGGAGCGGAAGGCCGCGCTGCTCGAACCGTGCCCGCCAGGCGGGATCGGAGGCGATGAAGACCGGGATGCAATTGACGAAGGCACAGCCGGCGTCGAGGGCGCAGCGGGCATAGTGCTCGGTGGCCGCCTGGGATCCCACCGGAAGGTACGAGACCAGCACCTGCGTCTGCGTACGCTCCAGTTCCGCCGCCACGTCGACCGCCAGGCCGTCCGCCTCGCGGATCTCGGCGCTCAGGTAGCGCCCGAGACCGTCGAGGGTCGGCCCCCGCTGCACGGTGATGCCGGTGCGGGGCACCTCAGCGAAGCGGATGGTGTTGTTGGGCGGGGCCGCAATCGCGTCGGCGAGGTCGCGCCCGACTTTCTCGCCGTTCACGTCGAAGGCCGAGACCACCGCGATGTCACGGACGTGGTAGCCGCCCAGCGACACGTTCATCAGCCCCGGCACCGTCTCCGAGGGGTCGGCGTCGCGGTAGTAATGCAGACCTTGCACGAGGGAGGAGGCGCAGTTGCCGACCCCGACGAGGCCGACGCGGATCGGGCCTGTGCTCATGCGCGAGCCTCCGCCAAGGGATGCACCTCGGCCGCCGCGCCCTGCATGGCGATGGCGGCGCGCAGGATCTCCTCCAACTCCAGCGCACGGTGCGCGGCGCTGTGCCGGTCCAGCACGCGCGCGCGCGCAGCCGCGCCGATGCGCCGGCGCGACGCCTCCGGCTGCCGTCGCAGGATCGACAGAACCTCGTCGGGCGCCTCGACGGTGATGATCTCGGAGCCCGGAGTCAGGATCGTGGCGAGGCCATCCCAGCTGTCGCTGATGATCGGCGTGCCGACGCAGGCGGCCTCGAACAGGCGCACGCTCGGACTGTAGCCGGCGCGGATCATGTCGGCGCGCGTGACGTTCAGGGTGTAGCGGCTCGCCGCGTAGAACTCCGGATGCTGGTCCGGTGGACAATGCGCGATCCGGGTGACGTTGGCCGGCCAAGCGATGGTGTCGGGGTATTGCGGGCCGGCGACGCAGAAGCGCAGCTCGGGCGCGCGCTGCGCCGGTTCCAGCAGCAGGCGCTCCAAGGTCGGCTGTCGGTCGGGACTGTAGGTGCCGAGATACGAGAGGTCGTAGGCCGGGGCGCGCTCCAGCGGCGGGTAGGCCTGCGGGTCGACGGAGCAGTAGAGGGCGCGGGCCGCCGGCGAGCCGTAGGCCTCCTCCAGTAGGCGCAGGGTCGGACCACCCGTGAAGGACAGGTAGAGGTCGTAATCCGCGATCTGCCGCCGTGCCAGGTAGGCGCAATCCTCCGCTTCGAGGCGCGCCAGGGTGACGGGCGTATCGATGTCGTAGAAGACGGCGCGGCCCTCGGCCCAGGCCAGCACGCGATCTCCGACCGCGATGCCGTCGGGCACGTAGGACCCGACGATGACGGCGTCGGCTCCTGCGATCTCGTCGCGCCAAGCGTCGAGGGCCGCGAGATCGGGATAGAGCGCGAAGCGGCAGAAGCCGGGCTCCGGCAGATCCCGATGCTCCGCGTACCAGGGCACATCGCGCTCGAGGAACAGGACGTCGTGGCCACGGGCAGCGAAGGCCTTGAGCAAGGCCCGATAGGTGGTGGCGTGCCCATTGCCCCAGGACGAGGACAAGCTGAGGCCGAGTACGACGAGGCGTAGGGGGCGGTTCATGCGACGCTCCGGACCGGGGCAAGGGTCCCCTTGCGAGCGGCCTCCTCCTTCAGGATCAAATCGACCTCGGCCCCTCGGCGGGCATAGGTGTGGTCGGAGGTGATGCGCGCGCGCGCCGCCTCGCCGATCCGCCGGGCCCGCTCCGGCGTCAAACACGCGAGGTGCTCGGCGACCTCGCGGCCGTCCCGGGCGACCAGCACCTCCGCATTGGGCTCAAGGAACAGTTCGATCCCCTCCCAGGCATCCGTGATGAGGCAGGCTCCGGCCCCCGCCGCCTCGAACACGCGCGTCGCCGGCGAGAACCCAACGGCCGCCATGCTGTCGCGCGCGATGTTCAGCACCGCCAGCGGCGAGGTGTTGAAGGCGTTGTGCTCGCGCGTATAGACGTGCCCGAGATGGTGCACGTTGCCTGGCAGCCTCCGGCTCTCCCAGCCGCTGCCGCCGATGAGGAACCGACGCTCCGGCAGGCGCGCCGCGGCATCGAGGAAGAACGCCTCGACGCGTGCCTCACGGTCCGGCAGGCGGTTGCCCAGGAAGGCGAGGTCGGCGGCGAAGCGCGGTTCCGGCGGCACCGGGTGATGCGTCGCCGGATCGAGGGCATTGTAGATCGGGATGCAGCGGCGGGCGCCGAACCCCTCGTAGGCGGTGATCACCGGGGGGCCGCCACCGTAGGTGAGAACGAGGTCGAGAGCCGGCATCGCCCGGTGCAGGACGTGCTGCGGATCCGCGCGCATCTCCGCCAGGGTCGCGGGCGCATCGACGTCCCAGAAGATGCGGATCGCCTCCGGGCGCGCCGCGGCCAGGACGCCGTCGAGGAGTTCGTCGTCGAATACGCCGACGCCGCTCGCCTTGACGACGACGTCGGCTCCGGCGGCCTCCGCCACGACGGCGCGCATGGCCTCCACGGTGGCCGGATAGACCTTCACCTCGGCATAGGCGGGCGGGTCGATGTCACGATGCTGCTGCCGGTCGAAGGCGTCCGGCTCGTAGAAGGTCACCTGGTGCCCGCGGGCGGCCAGATCGCTGAGGAGGCCGCGATAGTAGGTCGCCGCCCCGTTCCAATAGGAGGACAGCAGGCTGGAGCCGTAGAAGGCGATCTTCATGCGGATCTCTCCCGGGATTCGGTGCGGCGTTCGGGGGTCCGCAGGGCTGCGACGATGCCGAGCAGTTCGTTCGCCCGGTGCGCGCAGGTGTGACGGGCCGCGATGGTCGCAAGCCCCTGCGCACGCAGGTTTGTGCGCAGGGCGTCGTCCTCCCGCAGCGCCCGCAGGTGACGCTCCATCTCGGCTCCGTCGCGAGCGATGAGGTAGTCGATCCCTGGCCGGAAGAGTCCCTCCGCATCCTCCCACGGCGCAGAAGCCAAAGGGATTCCGCAGGCCAGCGCCTCGAACACCCGGATCGTCGGGATGCCGGGCAGGTGGCGGACGTAGAACCGGCGCGGCACGTGGACGGTGGCGAGATGCTGCGCGAACAGGGTGGGTGCAGCGGCGTTCGGCGCCCAGCCTCGATAATGCGCGCCGTAGCGCGCCAGGGTTCGGATCGCCGTCTCGGGATAGCGTACGCCGAAGATGTCGAGATCGAGCCCTGCGGCGCGCGCGGGCGCGAAGAGGTATGTCTCCAGCTCCTCGCTGCGCTCGTCGTCGCCCCAATTGCCGATCCAGATCAGTCCCGTGCGAACGCCTTCGGTGGCAGGCGGACGGAACAGGCGGGTGTCGGCGGCTTCGTGCCAGACGAAAGCGCGCCGACCCCAGCCCCAATCGCGGTAAACCGCCGCCAGGGTCTCGCCGAACGCCAGGATGCCGTCGAAGCCGGAGAGATCGAAGCGACGCATTTCGTCCGGCGCGCTGACGGCCCGGTGATGCGTGTCATGAAATAGCAACGTGTAGCGCGCGCCGGCCTTTTGTCTCGCACCGAGGGCCGCGGCGAGGGCGGGGTCGTTCCATTCGTGCACGATGACGACGTCCGCGTCTGCGGTTCGCTCGACCACGGCATCGATCGCGCCGTAGGACTCCGACGTCAGGTCCGGATAGGCCTGGCGAAAGCGATCCAGGCCCGCAGATCCATGGTCACGAAGCAGATTCTCCAGGCTCCAGGCCCCCTGCGGCTCGTAGGCCTCGACGGTGTGGCCGAGGGCGATCAGCTCGCGGAGGACGCCACGCAGGAAATGCGCGTTGCCGTGGTTCCAGCACGAGGCCAGGGAGTGGGTAAAATAGGCGATCCTCATGCAGCCGCCCCGGCCAGGGCGCGGACAGGCGTGTCGGTCCAACATGCGCGAAAGACCGCGAGAACGCCGTCGGTCATCGCGTCGACGCCGTAGAGCTCGGCACGGGTCCGCGCCGCCCGGCCTCGGCGGACCCGCTCGGCGGGATCGTCGGCCAATTGACGGATCGCCGCCGCGGCGCCCGCAGCATCGGAGGGATCGACGAAGAGCGCCACGCCCTCCCAGAGTTCGCGAAAGCTCGCGAGGTCGGAGAGAACGAGGGCGCAGCCGGCGCTGGCTGCTTCGAGCACGGCGAGGCCAAAGGGCTCGTAGCGGGCCAGCGAGAGAAAGACCGGGCGTGCGCCGAGTTGGGCGGCGACCCCCGCATCGTCGAGGCGCCCGAGGCAGTCGAGATGCGGGGCCTGCACCCGCTCTCCCGCCGGGCCCTCCAGCGGACCCGCCGCCCGCAAGGGCCAGTCGATGCGTGCACCGACCTGATCGAGGGTCGCCGCGTTCTTGGCCCGGTCCCAGAGGCGCCCGGCGGTGAAGACGTAGGATGCTGGCGACGTCGTCTGTGTCGGCGCCGCCGGGGTCCGACGCCCGTTGCGCACCACCCGGGGCGGCTCGGCCAAGCCGTAGACCCGCTGTGTCGCAACGGCGAACGCCTCCGTCGGCGCCAGCAGAGTATCGACGTGGGTGCAGCCCTCGGCCACGCAATCGCGACGCCAGGCAAGGTCTCGCGGCAACGGACCGGTCTCGACCGCGTCCCACCAGGTGCCGACGCAGGAATGGCAGACGGCCACGACGGGCACCGGAAAATGCGCGGATGCGAAGGCCGGGGAGTGGAGATGGACGATGTCGGCCTTCAGGCTCGCGGCGAGGCGTACCAGGGCCTCCGCGGCGGCCAGCACCTCTGCCGGGTCCTTCGCCAGCCATTCGAGGGCCAGGTCGGTAGCTTGGATGCGGGCGCCGCTGGCGCTCTCGGCGGCGGCGATCTGCGCGGGGCTCGGCGCCGGCCCGAGCACGGCGATGGTCACGGTCAGCCCGCGTCGCACCAGGCCCTGCGCGAGATCGAGGCTGTACTGCCACACCCCACCGAGCGCATCGGCCGTCATCAGGACATGCGGATGGGTCTTCACCGGCAGCCGCATGCGGCCTCCAGTTCCCGGAGTGGTAGCGGACGCTCTTCCTGGATGTCGCTGAAGCGCTCGAATTGTCCGAGGTAATGGGCGTGGGCGCGTTCCCAGGCCTGATCGTCCGGCTCACCCCAAAGGCGGCGATAATCCGGTGAGCTGGGGTAGGGGTAGAGTGGGACCGGATCGTTGGCCCAGACCCCTTCCCGACGCAGGCGGTCGCGCCACTCGGCGACCAGTGCGGGGTCATCACCCGCCATGGCGATAAGGTTGGCTTGGACGAAGGGCACGCTCCGCCGCGCATAGACGAGACGTTCGGCGAGATCGTCGGTGGACGCACGGCATTTCTTGTCGAGGGCAGCCCGCCCGGCTTCCGTCAAGCTCTCGATCCCGGCTTCGATGGAGACGCAGCCCGCGGCGCCGAGGAGATCGAGCATCTCGGGCCTCCACAGGTCGATGCGGGTCTGCACTCCGAAACGGACGTCCCGGGTCACCAGCGCTTCGAGGAGAGGCTTCTGCGGCAGGAAGATCTCGTCGATGAAGTACAGGTAGGTGGCCCCCTGGGCGATCAGCCCGTCGATCTCGTCGAGGACGATTCCGAGGTCGCGGCGGCGGTAGGCATCGCGGAAGTCGATCTTCGCGCAGAAGCTGCAATGGTACGGACAGCCGCGCGAGGCTTCGACCTCGGCTCCGGGTCCGTCGGGGGCGGCATCGAAGCGATGATGGTGGTGTGAGTGTCGCGCGATCCACCGCTCCGGCCAGCGCAGGGCAGGCAGATCGGTGAACCGGCTGGCATGGGGTGGGCCGGTGACGACGAGAGCCCCGTCCTGCCGGAAGGCGAGGGCCGGCACGGCGTTCAGGTCGTCGCTCTCGGCGAGGCGCGCGACGATCTCCTCGCACTCGCCGCGCACGACCACGTCGCAGGCGAGCTTGTCGAGGGTCGGGCCGGGTGTCGTCGAGCCGTGCGGGCCGACCGCGACGGTGCGGCCGCCACGCCCCGCGAGGGCGTCGAGAAACCCGCGCGGGATGCGCAGCTCCGGCGGGGCGCAGCGCCAGAACAGGTAGGTCGGCGCCGTCGCCACAACCGTCATACTGGGTGCGAAGGCGGCGACCGTCTCGGCCGCCTGAGCGATACTCAAGGCGTCGAGATGCGCGTCGACGATCAGCGTCGCGTGGCCGGCCGCTTCAAGCAGTACCGCGCTGTAGGCGAGTTCCAGTGGAAGGTGCGGGGAGCGGCACCCGAAATAGATGCTGTTGCGGTAGTCCCAGGGCGGGTTGACGAGGGCGACTCTCATTCCGCAGCGCCGGCCCAAGGGGCGGCTCCCAACGTCAGCCCTCGCTCACTGGCGAGCCAGGTGGCGAGGTCTGCCACGCCCTGGCGCCAGTCCGTGGCGGGGCTGAGGCCGAGGGCGGCGCCCGCCGCCTGTGTGTCGGAGACATAGTAGCGCTGATCACCCGGTCGCCATGCGCGAAAGACGCGTTCGACGGGGCGGCCGGTCAGCGTGGCAATGTGGTCGAGGACCTGAAGCAGGCTGACGGCATTGGTCGGTCCGCCCCCGAGATTGAAGGCGCGCCCGCGGATCGTATCCATGCGGGCCAGCGCGGCGCGATAGGCTGCCACCGCGTCGCGCACGTGGAGGATGTCGCGAACCTGAGCTCCGTCGCCGTAGAGCGTGATCGGTTGGCCCTCGAGCGCCCGGATAAGGAAATGGGCGACCCAGCCCTGATCCTCGGTCCCCATCTGCCGCGGCCCGTAGATGCAGCTCATGCGGAACACCGCCGTCGGCATGCCGAAGCTTCGGGCGTAGTCGAGGACGTACTGGTCCGCCGCTCCCTTGGAGCAGCCATAGGGCGTGTGAAAGTCGAGCGGCCGGTCCTCACCGATGCCCCGTTCGCGAAGGGTCGCGTCGGCGGGGCGGTAGGCGTCCCCTGCACGGTCCAGGGCGATGTCGGGCAAGTCGCCGTAGACCTTGTTGGTCGAGGCGAAGAGAAGAGGGATGGGCCGGCCCTGCGCCCGCACCGCCTCGAGAAGGTTGATCGTTCCGACGAGGTTGATCTCGGAATCCGTCCGGGGCGCCTCGAGGCTGGTGGTGACAGCCACTTGCGCGGCGAAATGGAACACCGCGCCCGCCTCCGCGACCGCCAGGTCGAGGCTCCCGGTATCGCGGATGTCGGCCACAACCGTGGTGATCCGATCGGGATGGCGGCCTTCCAGCCAAGCGAGGTTCCGGGCGACGCCGGGCCGGACCAGGGCGTCGTAGACGATGACGTGTTGCCCGTCCCGAGCCAGAGCATCAGCGAGGTTGGCACCAACGAACCCGGCACCGCCGGTGATGAGTACGGGACGGTTCGTCACGCCACGAGACCTCGCGCTTCGAGTTCACGCCGCGCCTCCGCCACGCGATCGACCGCTTGCTGCTGGGCGACCCAGCCGGCGAGTTCCGCCAATCCTTCGGAGAAGTCGCGCTGAGGCCGGTAGCCGAGTTCGCGTTCGATGCGCGTGATGTCAGCGATGCAGTGCCGGATATCGCCTGCGCGCGCTCTGCCGGAAACCTCCGGCGCGATATCCGAACGGCCCATGGCCTCGGCGAGGAGCCGGGCGACCTCACGCACCGAGCGATCGGCTCCACTGCCGACATTGTAGACCCGGCCGGCCGCGGCGGGATGTTCGAGGGCCAGCACGAAGGCGCGGGCAACGTCCTCCACGTGCACGAAGTCGCGACGCTGCTCGCCGTCCTCGAAGATCATCGGCGGCTGCCCGTTGTGGATTCGTGCCGCGAAGATCGCCAAGACGCCCGTATAGGGATTCGAGAGCGCCTGTCCGGGCCCGTAGACGTTCCACAGCCGCAGAGCCACACCCTCCATCCCGTAGGCGGGCGCGAGCGTGAGGGTCAGTCGCTCCTGCATGTACTTCGTCAGCGCGTAGACCGAGGCGAGCGACGGAAGTTTGGTTTCCGGCGTGGGAACCGGCTCCAGGGCTCGCCCTGTGGTATCGACGGGATCCCAGGGCTCGTCGGCGCGGCGAGGACGCCGCTCGGCGTTCTCGACGAGGTCGCCGTCGGCGGTTCGATAGAAGCCTTCGCCGTAGACGCTCATGGAGGACGCGACGACAACCCGTTTCACCGGGTGGGCGATCAGCGCCTCGAAGAGCACGGCCGTCCCGCAATCATTGACCGAGACGTAGCGCTCGACCGCATACATGCTCTGGCCGACCCCCACCTCGGCAGCGAGGTGGACGACGCGATCGACGCCCTTCACGGCCATCGCAACCGCCTTGGCATCGCGGACATCGCCGATGATCACCTCGACGTCGCGGGGTAGCTGGTCCGGCTTCGCACCGGCTCCGTGTACCTGCTCGATCAGACTGTCGAGCACCCGTACACGGTAACCCCTGTGCAGGAGTGCTTGCGCAAGATGGCGACCGATAAATCCGGCTCCGCCGGTAATCAGAATGGTTTCCGTCACTAAGCTACCTGGCTCCAATCTAGGAATTCAAGCATTAACTTGCGTTAATTAGGCTGAATAACATAGGTTGTTGGTGTCGACGGCTAAGATTATGTCCCGGTGTTCAGATCGAAAGCCTATTCGACCCGAGAACCGTAAGTTCTCAGCTTTGTTCCTCGAAAAACGAAGGTCTCCCGACGTGACCGGCAGGCACGGCTGTCGGCTCACATCCGTCGGCTCGCCGCACGGTTTCCGAGACGGGTTCGGTGTGGCCCGGTACGCGCGTTGCTGGTAGAGATCCGGCGCTGACCAGAGGAGACGACGATTTCCGACGATGTATGGGTGACCGGCTTGGGCCTCCTCGCCGTTTTTGCCCTCGTGCTCGCCAATGGGTTCTTCGTGGCGGCCGAATTTGCCCTCGTCTCCGTGCGCAAGAGCCGGGTCGCCGAACTGGTTTCCGAGCGACGGACCAATGCCCGATCTCTCCAGCGCGCCACGGATCAGCTCGACGCCTATCTGGCCGCGACGCAGCTCGGCATCACGATCTCATCCCTGGCCCTCGGTTGGGTCGGTGAACCGGCCCTCGCGCACATCATCGTGCCGGCGCTCAGCTTCCTGCCGGATCCCGTGGGCACCACGGCAGCCCACACCATCGCGGTCGTCATCTCGTTCGTCATCATCACGGCGATGCACATCGTCCTGGGCGAGCTCGCCCCGAAGAGCCTCGCGCTTCAGCGCAGTGAACGAACCTCCCTCGCGGTGGTCCGGCCCCTGGGCGTCTTCCTCTTCGTGTTCCGCCCGGCGATCCTTTTCCTCAACGGCCTCGGAAACGGCGTCGTCCGAATGTTCGGCCTGCAGACGGGCCACGGCGAGGGCTCGTTGCACTCCACCGCCGAGCTAAATCTCCTCGTCCAGGCGAGCCAGGAAGCGGGCCTGATCCGGGAGGCGCAGCAGGAGGCGGTGCAACGCATCTTCTCCATCGGCGAGCGTCGCGTGCGGGACATCATGACCCCGCGGCACGAAGTCGAATGGGTCGATGCTGACGAGGAGCCGGAGGCGATCCTAAAATCCGTGCGAGAATGCGATCACGCTCAGCTGGTGGTGAGCCGCAGCGAAGTCGACGAGATCGTCGGCGTCGTCCGCAAGCAGGACCTGCTCAACCAGTTGCTCGACGGCAAGCCGGTCAACGTCCTGGCCGTGACCCAGCCGCCGATCGTCGTGCACGAGAGCATGTCGATCCTCGCCGTGTTGGAGACCTTCCAGGCCAAGCCCGTGCGGATGGCGGTGGTGGTCGACGAGTACGGCAGCCTCGAGGGAATCGTGACCCAGACCGATCTCCTGGAAGCGATCGCCGGAAACATCCCCGAGGTCGGCGACGAACCGAGCGTCATTGAGCGAGAGGATGGATCGCTCCTCATCGATGGCATGATGCCGGCCTCCCAGGCCTTCGATCGACTCGCCTTCGCCGAACACCCCGATTCAGATGATTTCACGACGCTGGCCGGCTTCGTGATCTTCCGCCTCGGGCGAATCCCCGGGACGGGCGACCACTTCGAGTCTCACGGCTGGCGTTTCGAGGTGGTCGATATGGACGGGCGCCGTATCGATAAGGTTCTGGCGACTCCTCTGTCCTAAGGCTCGGGCGGCTCACGCGGCCGCCGCGCACGGTCGACAGATATCCGTGGATCCGGGAGCGGACCGCCGGACGCCCAGCAGGCCGCAGTGACGTCCGAGTGCCGCCTTTACCACAAAGACCCGGTGGATTTGCCGCTTGCGTGGACGACCGGCAGGCGCCCGCCCGAGGCGTCCGAACGAAACGCGGATCTTGCGCGGTCTCCCGCTCAGGTCGTGAAGATCCAGGCTCGGTGCGCGGGCAGCGCTCGGAGCGAAGGCCGATCGACTACGACAAGACCCGAGCAGCGTTGGGGGAGCTAAACCGCCACGCTGAGCCCCACACCGGCGCGAGAAGGACACCGGTGGACTTTCCGCCGGGCCCGCGAAACGAAACGGGGAGAGCGTCCGCTCAGAACGCGACTCCAGGCGGACGCGATGGCTGAAGGATAGAACGCGTACCTCGCCATCGCGAGCCTACGGCGCCCTCAGCGCTCCGCGACCCATGCGGATGAGCCCTGCGGACGATACACGAAGGCGCACGCGCGTGAGCGCACACAAGCGGCGTGACAGCAGGATTGTCGGCGGTTTTGTCGGGGCGGAGCGGAGTGCTTCCTGCATGACGCCACAGCAGAGCTGCAGCGGTCCGATGACGGCATAGCGCACGCCAACCGACCAAGTGCCAATGATCAGCTTCCGGAAACCAGACAGACCCGTGCCGCGGCAATGCGGCTGCAGCACCACGCCTGAGACAGGTTGTCGAGCGATCACTCGCTCAAGACACACCCGCGTTGGAACGGCTGACAACTTAAGCGTCGACGCAAGTGTCGCCGAGCAGGTATGACCCCGAACGACGCACACTCTGCATCGAAAGCAATCTTGAAAATGGTCTGCACGCACCTGGATGCGTGCAGACCTGGTAGAAACTCAGGCGTCAGCCTTCTTGCGCGGGCCGCGACGCTTCTTCTCCGCCTGCGGAGCCTCGGTCGCCGCCTCCTCGGGCGGCGCAGCGGACACGGTCTCCTCCGGCGCGGTCTTGGCCACGCCCTTCCGGCGCTGCTGACCAAGGCCCAGGGCGCGCGCCAACTCGGAACGCTGCTCCGAGTAGCTTGCCGAGGTCATCGGATAGTCGGGCGCCAGGCCCCACTTGGCGCGATACTGCTCCGGCGTCAGGCCACGCAGGGTCAGGTGGCGGCGCAGCGTCTTGTACTGCTTTCCGTCCTCGAAGCTGATCAGATAGTCCGGCGTGATCGAGCGGCGGATCTCCTGGGGCGTCGCCTTGGGCGGCCCGGCCTCGGCCGCCGGCGTGCCGCTGGCAGTGACGCCACGGATCGCCTCATGCACATCACTGAGCAGCTTAGGAAGCTCCGCGCTCTGTACATGATTGTTGCTAACGTAGGCCGAGACGATGTCGGCGGCCAGGGTGATGAGTCGAGCTGCGTCGTTGTCTGTTTCGGTCATGTTTCGTAGCCAATCTGCATAAGTGCCGATGTTGTCTTGAAGCGTAGGCTGAGATCTTTTTGCAAGCAAGATGATACATCACAGGATCAGCGATTTTTCATCCTGTCTGTGTGGATCATTTATCAATTTTTCGCGTATCGCCTGCAGAGCTTGCAACAGTCGCGTTCCGGTTGCCCAACAAGACCGTCACCGATCGTGCAGGCGTGGAAATTTATGGGTGATTCAGAGAACGATGCTGGAAAAACCACCTCGTTAGCGCGGCAAGATCAGCCCTGAACCAAATCCGCTCCTCCAATCGACCGTCATTCCTGGCGCGACCGCCATCGGAGGCTTCACCCAAACGGACCGAAGGAAACTCGCGCCTCTTCATGAGCATCAAATGCTGCCTCGATCGCCTCCGACTAGATTCGGGCCGATCATCGGACATAACATTGCGTTCGATAGAACAATTTTATGGTGTTCGCAATGAATGGACGAGAGTTCGTACAGCATCAGTGAGAAATGCTTGGGGAAGGCGGTGCGAGCGCTCTGACCGGAGGTCATTGGCGAGGAAGCTGGGTCGCCATTTTCTGGTTTGCCAATAGCTCATCTTCGCGAACGCCTCTGCGATCGCGATGGAAGGAGAACCGAGCTATGATTTGTGGGACGTTTCGTCGATCAAGGCTTCGGTACAGCGTCGCGCCGCTCAGTGCAGGGACGTCTGTCGGTGATCGATCGCGGTGTCGACACGCGCACGCATCACGTGTCGGGCAGGGCCTTCTCGACGGACCGTCCCATATCGGAGAGCACCCCCACCGAACAGGGCGGGGGCGCAGGCGCGGGTGATCAGTCGAGCCCAAGCATCAGGGTGATATTTTGTACGGCAGCCCCCGATGCGCCCTTCCCGAGATTGTCGAGGCGCGCGACGAGGACCGCTTGACGATACGCGTCTTTGCCAAAGACCCGTAATTCGAGCCGGTCGGTGTCGTTGAGGGCTTCCGGCTCGATCCGCTCCTCTTCAGCGGCGGGGATCACCCGGACGAGATCCTGTCCCTCGTAATAGGCACGCAGGACGTTCTCGAGATCCGCGACGGTCGGTGAGCCCGGCAAGGTATCGAGGTGGAGCGGCACGCTCACCAGCATGCCCTGCCGGAAGTTTCCGACCGACGGGATGAAGATCGGGCGACGCGTCAGGGCGGAATAAGTCTGGGTCTCGGGCAGGTGCTTGTGGCCGAGACCGAGACCGTACAGCAGGAAGGGCTCCCCCTGGCCTGCCTCGTAAGTCTCGATCATGGACTTGCCGCCACCACTGTAGCCGCTGACAGCGTTGATGCTGATCGGGTAGTCCGACGGAATCAGACCGGCCTCCACCAGGGGGCGAAGCAGGGCGATAGCGCCGGTCGGGTAGCAGCCGGGATTGGCCACGCGCCGGGCCTCCCGGATCGCCTGCGCCTGCGCGGGTTCGAGTTCAGCAAAGCCGTAGACCCAGGACGGATCGACCCGGTGGGCCGTGCTGGCGTCGAGGATGCGGGGGCCGCCGTCCGGCAAGGTGTCGGCGAGGGCCACGGTCTCCTTGGCGGCGGCATCGGGAAGGCACAGCACGACGAGGTCGACCGCCTGCAGGAGCTCGCGCTTGACTGCGATGTCCTTGCGGCTCTCATGCGGAATGCTCTTCAGGGCGACGCGACCGTCGCGCTCGAGGCGCTCGCGGATCCCGAGACCGGTGGTCCCTGCCTCGCCGTCGATGAAGACCGTGGGCTTCCGCCCGGCACCGTTCTCGCTCATGGACACCTGACATCCTTTTCGTCGGATCGACGAAGACGCATCCCGCATCGACCCGTGCGCGCCACGTGGCCGGGACGCTTCCTCAAGTCAATGTCTTCGCGACGCACGAATAAGGCCTGATGACGCTCGATCAAGCCTGTGTATCGTTTCCGCTCGCCTGGAACGGCGCCGTTGACTGGCCGGTTATGGCCCGAAGAGGGCTGCAACACAGACCTGCAGCACAGATCCGCAAATGAGGAACAGCGGATGTCAGCCAGCGCGGAGAAGACTGATCCCAAGCTCTGGGAGAAGGTGAAGAAGGAGGTCACGGCCTCCGACAAGGGCGGCAAGCCGGGGCAGTGGTCGGCACGCAAGGCCCAGGCGGCGACCAAGGCCTACAAGGATGCCGGCGGCGGCTACGAGGGCAAGAAGACGGACGACAACCACCTGAAGCAGTGGACCGAGGAAGAGTGGGACACCAAGTCCGGCAAGAAGAGCGGCGAGACCGGTGAGCGTTACCTGCCGAAGAAGGCCCGCGAGTCGGTGTCAAAATCCGAATACGATCGTTCGACGAAGAAGAAGCGTGCCGATTCGGCCAAGGGCAAGCAGTTCTCGAAGCAGCCCGCCGACGTCGCCAAGAAGACCGCCGCCGCGCGCAAATCCGGCTCCGGGACGACGAAGGCCGACCTGCTGAAGGCGGCGCGCGCGAAAGACATCCCGGGACGCTCCAAGATGTCGAAGGGCGAACTCGAGCGCGCCCTTCACGCCTGACCGGTCAGGCGGTCAGCGTACCCCAGGAGGGCTTCCACAGGTCCTGCGGGTCGATCACCACGATCTCGCGGTCGCTCTCGTTGGCGAGATGGACCGCGATGCCGAAGGCCTGGGCGATGGGAAGCGCGCCGGTGGTGCTGAAGAGGCGACCATCGGCGAGCTTCACTTCCCCCGTCGTCGCGCCGTCCGCCTGCGCGAGACAGAGGGTCACTGCGGAAGCGTCGGGTTCGGTGACGCGTCGGAAGGGCTTCGCCATGGGAACTCGTCTCTCTGCAGCCGAAAAAGGAAAGGGCGGCCGAAGCCGCCCTGTCCAGACATAGATCGAAGGAGGCGCTTAGCGCTTCGAGAACTGGAAGCTGCGGCGGGCCTTCTTGCGGCCGTACTTCTTGCGCTCGACGACGCGGCTGTCGCGGGTGAGGAAGCCCTCACGCTTCAGCGGCGAACGCAGCTCTGGCTCGTAGTAGGTCAGCGCCTTCGACAGGCCGTGGCGCACGGCGCCCGCCTGACCCGAGAGACCACCGCCATGCACCGTGACGGTGATGTCGTACTGATCGACGCGGTTCGCGATCTGCAGGGGCTGGCGCAGGATCATGCGCAGGACCGGGCGGGCGAAGTACGTCTCGACGGCGCGACCGTTGACGACGACCTTGCCGGTGCCCGGCTTGATCCAGACGCGGGCCACCGCGTCCTTGCGCTTGCCGGTGGCATAGGCGCGACCCTGGGCGTCGAGCTTCTGCACGTGGACCGGGGCGGCGTTCTCCGGCGACTCGACGTTCGCGCGGTTCAGGTCGGAGAGGGACTGAAGGGTCGCCATGATCAAGCGCTCACGTTCTTGCGGTTGAGGCTGCCGACGTCGAGCGCCTGCGGCTGCTGGGCGGTGTGGGGATGCTCGGAGCCCTTGTAGACCCGGAGATTGCCCATGATCTGGCGGAAGAGCGGACCGCGCGGGAGCATGCGCTCCACGGCCTTCTCCACGACGCGCTCGGGGAAGCGACCGTCGAGGATGAACTTGGCCGTGCGCTCCTTGATGCCGCCCGGGTAGCCGGTGTGGTGGTAGTACACCTTCTGCTCGCGCTTGCGGCCGGTGAACTTCACCTTCTCGGCGTTGATGACGATGACGTTGTCGCCGCAATCGACGTGGGGCGTGTACGCGGCCTTGTGCTTGCCGCGCAGGCGCATGGCGACGATGGAGGCGAGCCGGCCGACGACCAGGCCCTCCGCATCGACGATGATCCACTTCTTGTCGACGTCGGCGGGCTTCAGAGAAAAGGTCTTCATCCCGTGGCGTTCCGTATGGTGTCTGGACAAAACGATGCGCCGCCGCGTGCAGGACGCGACGGCGTTGCCGGCTCCATTAGGCCGACGGGTGTGTTTCGTCAAGCCGGAAAGGCACAGTTCGGCGCTGCGCGGACGCCAGAAAACGCAATCCGTTGAACCCTTTCGTGCCTACGGTATCCAGATACCGTAGGCACTTTCGAGGGTGTGGGATCGCGGCGTTTCCCGTATCGCGAAAGCCGACAATCGACCGAATCGTCGATGGGATGACGCGGATGTCCTCGTCCGGACGCGCCCCGCGCGGCCAGATCAGCGACCGTGCCGGGCGATCGGTACGCTCAGACGAGCGACCCGGCAGATCCGGATCAGCGATCGGCCTTGTCGCCGGCGGTGGTCAGTTCGACGTAGCGCAGGGTGGTCGGACGCACGAGTTCGCGCACCTTGCGCGCCATCGCCTCTTCCTCGCGCAGGGATTGCTGGAAGCCCGTGAGCGCCGTCTGCTGACCGGCCGCCTCCGCGATGGCGAGAAGCGACTCGTAGGCCGCGATCTCGAAGTTCTCGAAGGCGTGGTTGGCGTAAGCGTTCTTCAGAATCTCGTCCTGGGCGGGCGTATGCCCGAGCGCCATCATGTTTCCGACGAAGCCGAGCACACCTTCCTTGAGGGTCGAGGGGCTCTCCGAGAGGCTGTGAAGGGCTTCCTCCAGGCGGGTCCTCTGCCCGTGCGTCTCCTCGATGTGACGGCGCAGGGCCGCTTCCATCTCGGGGTAGCGCTGCAGGCGCTCGACCTGCCGCTCCATGATCTGGAGCGCCTGCATCTCGAGTGCATGCGTGTTCTTCAGAGCCGTCACATAGATTTCACGAGTCTCAATAGCCACGTTTCTTCTCTCCTGATCGGTAGCGAAGGGGTTCGCTGTCGTCACGAGAAGGTCTCTGTGCCGGGTCATGTTCCGGTGCAGCCTGCGACATCTATGGGTGCTACGGCCGCGACATAGCAGCACCGAGGCACGCCGCTTCTGCGAGTTGCTGACCTCAGGGGAAGCCGAGAACGGCCGGGCTCAGCTTCGCTTCAACTGTTCCAGTTCCGCCTCGGCGGCCAGCGCCCGAGCCTTCCACGCGTCGCGGTCGGCCTCGGCGGCCCGCGCCGCGGTCTCGGCACGCTGCGCGCGCGCCGCTTGGGTCGCAGCCAGGGCCTGAGCCCGTTCGCGGGCACGGGTCTCACCCGCCATCTGCACCTTCAGGTCGCGGGGCGTGGCTATCGCGGCAATCCTTCATCCGGGTCCGTCGGGCTGCCTTCCCGCGCCGGCGACGCCGGGTCAAGGTCCACGGGACGGCCACGCCAACCTGAGACGTTCATCGCGGTAAAAGGCTGAGGCAACCGCGCGGATCAGCAGGTTGGCCAGGAGCCGCCAAGGCACCGGCGTCGGCCAAACACAGGGTCTGACGATGCCCGACCCCGCTCCAGCGGCGCGAGGCCGAGTTTCGGCACGGCACCCTGCAGGACAGCAAAGCGGGACCCAGAGCGATCCACGAACCCGGCACTACCTGTTCGTCGACGGGGTGAACTCCCAGGGCGTCCGGGTGATCAGTCGTTCGCGTACTGGGCCAGGCCACCGCGCGCCGGGCGTGCTCCGGCCACCAATCGCTGCGACCCGAGTCGATGCCGCCGATCGGCCCCGCGCCAACAGAGGCACAGCCCAAACACGCCGTCGAAGGAGGGGGGGAAGTGGGAGGGGGGGCGGGGAGACGGAGCCCACCAGTTGCAGGAGGGCATCGGACACCGCTCGGGCGCGGACAGACGATGAGACGGAGCGGGCGTGACAGTGTCAGGCCGGCGGTGCACGGGACACGAGGCGGAGGAAGCCGAGCGCGATCGCGGTGAAGACGACCGCCCCGAGGCCCGTCGCCACAGGCGCGAAACCCGGCCCGACCAGAACGAGCGACGAGCCGCGCCCGGCGAGCGTATCGGCCGCCGCCAGGAGCACGCCGACGATGCTCTCGCCCACGAGAAAGCCGGAGGCGATCAGAACCCCCCGTCGCCGCGCCAGGGTCTCGCCATCCTTGGCGGGCCGTGCGCGCAGGCGGCGCCGGGCGAGCCAACCGATGACGCCGCCGGTGGCGATCGTCACGACGACCTCGAGGGGCAGGTAGATGCCGATGCCCACGGTCAGGGCCGGGAAGGACAGGTCCCGCCGCCGCAGGATCGCCTCCAGGGCCACGAACGCGACGCCGAGTCCGGCGCCGATCGCCACCATCGTCCAGGGCAACGCGCCGTGGATGATGCCGCTGGCGATCTGGGTCATCAGCGCGGCCTGCGGCGCCGGGAGGGCGTTGCCCGCCTCCATGTCGGGCCGGGGCAGGGCACCGGCGAATCCGTAGGCCTGGTAGAGCAGGGACAGCAGCGGCGCGATCACGAGGGCGCCCACGGTGACGCCGGCGATCAGCGCCACCTGCTGCCGCCAGGGCGTGGCATCGACGAGCTGACCGGTCTTGAGGTCCTGCAGGTTGTCGTTGGCGATCGAGGCGGTCGTGACCACGACGGCGGCGAGGAGCAGCGCCAGTCCGATGACGAAGCGGTCGCCCTCCGGGCCCGCCTCGCGGCCGATCAGCAGCGGGATCATCACCGCGGTCACGAGGGTGGTGAGGATCCCGATGCCGGAGATCGGGCTGCTCGACGAACCGAGGAGACCCGCGAGGTAGCCGCAGGCGGCTGCCATCAGGAAGCCGAACAGCACCGCGAACAGCGTGGCAACCACCACCACGACCCCGTGCAGGCGCCCGAGCTCGGCGCCCGCGGCGAAGATCCAGAACAGGCCGGCGAGGAGCAGGGCGAGGAGCAGCGTTCCGGCGGCGACCCAGGTGATGGGAAGATCCCGTTCCTGGCGCGGAATGTCCGCCCCGGTGCCGCCCTCGCGCGCGCTGGCGAGGGCGGAGCGCAGGCTGCCGGCGATCTGGCGGCTCAGCTGGGCCACGGTCCAGAGTGCACCCACCGCGATGATGCCGGCGCCGACCAGCCGGACCTTCTCCGACCAGACGGCCTGCGCGGCACCGTCCCCGGCCTGGGCGGCCGCCGAACCCATCGCGGTGAGCACCGGCACGGCGATGCCCCAGGCGATGGCGACGCCGGTGAGGAGGGCGAGGCAGGCACCGATCCCGACCAGGTAGCCGACGCCGACGAGGGCGAGGGAAAAGCCGGTGCCGAGGCGAAACAGGGCCGAGCCCGCCGCCAGGGTCGTGTGCATGCCATCCGCCAACACCCGGAAGCCGGTGGTGGAGAGCCCGACGAGGCCGGCCAGGGCGGCCGCACCGATGAGCGGGCACAGGCCACCGCGATGGCTCTCATCGCCGGAGGTGTCGCCCGCCCGGAGCACCTCGGCCGCTGCCGTGCCTTCCGGGTAGGGCAGGCCCGCCCCCATCACCAGGGCGCGACGCAGCGGAATCGAATAGGCGATGCCGAGGAGCCCGCCGATCAGGCACAGGCCGGTGGTCTGCCAGTACGGAAAATCCGCCCAGTGACCGATGAGCACGAGGCCCGGCAGGACCAGGATGACGTTGCAGAGCGTTCCGGCCGCCGAGGCCTGGGTCTGGACGATGTTGTTCTCGTAGATGTTGCTACCGCCGACCAACCGCAGAACGCCCATCGACAGCATCGCCGCCGGGATCGAGGTGGAGAACGTCACCCCGGTCTTCAGGCCCATGTAGAGGTTCGCCGTCATGAACACGACGGTGATCAGCGCGCCGAGCAGCAGCCCGCGCCAGGTCAGTTCGGATGCGTGCTGCGAGGCGCCCTTCACGAAGCCGCGTTCGGCGCGCCGCCCACCAGAGCGGGAGGACGGTTCGCGCGGCAAAGTCGATGCATGGGTCGGGAATCCTGTCGCCGCGGGGCCGGCGGCACATCCGAAGTCCTGTCCCGCCCCCGCATGGTGCGAAAGCCAGCGCGGCCTGCAAACCACATAGGTTATCGGGGCCTGGGGTCCCTGCCGGCTGCTCAGGGGATCGCATGCGATCCTTGCGAGGTGGCAAAGAGGATAGCGCGCAATGTTTCGAAGGTGGCCAAGGAATCGCACGCGATCCTTGCGAGGTGGCCAGGGGATCGCACGCGATCCTTGCGAGGCGGCGAAGCGCGCGCACGCGATCCTGATGCGACCCTCATGAAACGGCGCCGCCTTGCCGCTCGAACCCTCACGTGCCGCGGCGCAGATTCATCGGGCGGTCCGACACCTGGATCGCGCGAACCCCCGAGCCCTCCATGTCCCGTCCCCTACCGGTCACGCCCGACAGCCCGATTTCCAGCCCGGACGCATCACGCTTCGTCATCGGCCGGGACGGGCGGGGCTGCTGGGTGGCCCTCGAGGTCCATGGCCGCGCCGGCGGCCTCTTCCGCACCTGCCAGGCGGCCCTGAACTACGCCGTCGAGGCGACGGCGCATCGGCCGGACAGCGTGAGGATCGCGGCGGATCGCATCGAACTTCGGATCTGAGGGGGCGAACGGCGTTCGGAGCCGGGCCTCAGCCGCCGGCCCCGAACCCGTTCCCGCACAGGGCAGCGTGCAGGCTCGGTGCATCGCGGGCGGCGCGCAGGGCCGACGCCACGCCCGGATCGCGCAGCCGCCGGGCGATGCAGGCCAGCGCCGTCACCGAGGCGTCACGCGGGTCCACCGGTAGGAGCAGGAGCGCGACGAGATCCACGGGACGCTCATCAATGGCGTCGAAGTCGAGGGGATCGCGCAGGCGGGCCAGCAGCCCGTAGGGTCGTTCCAGGCCGTTGAGACGGGCATGGGGCAGGGCGATGCCGTACCCGATCCCGGTGGATCCGAGGCTCTCGCGCGCTGCCAGGGCTGCGCGGATCGGCGCCGTCTCCCGCCCGAGCCCGCGAGCCGCCCGGCGCGCCAGGTCTTCGAGAAGCGCCGCCTTACCGGCCACGCGCAGGCCGCAGACGGCCCGCTCCGCCGGCAGGAGAGCGCTGAGGGTGGTCAGATCGTCGAACGTCATCGGATCGGGCCGCCCCCGTCGTCCGGCGCGCGCAGGCGGTAGCCCACCCCGGTCTCGGTGAGGAGGATGCGGGGGCGCTCGGGATCGGCCTCGAGCTTCTGACGGAGCTGGCGCATGTAGACCCGGAGATATTGCGGGTCGGAGGAGGTCGAGACGGCGTTCATGAGCTGGGCGTGGGTCAAGGCCTTGCCGGCATGCTGCACCAGGACCCGGAGGAAGTCGTATTCCCGCGGCGTGAGCTTCACCTCCGCGCCGCGGACGCGGACGATGCGGCGCACGAGATCCACGCTGAGACCGTCGACCTCGAACAGGGGGCGCTCGCCTTGAACCGCCAACTGGTGACGCAGGGCCGTACGCAGCCGCGCCAGGAGCTCGCCCATGCCGAACGGCTTGGTGACGTAGTCGTCCGCGCCGAGGTCGAGGGCCTCGACCTTGCCTGGCTCGTCGTCGCGACTCGACAGGACCACCACCGGCAGGTCGCGATGATCGTCCCGGATGCGACGCAGGAGGTCGTGCCCGCGCATGTCCGGCAGGCCGAGGTCGAGGATGATCAGGTCGATCGTCTCGCGGCTCAGGATCTCGAGGGCGGCGCGCGCGTTCGGCGCCTCGAAGATCGTGTAGCCCTGGGTCGCCAACCCCATGCGCAGGAGCTTGCGGATGGGGGGCTCGTCATCGACCACGAGGATGGCGAGGCTCATGCGGGGAAGCTCATGCGGTGAAGCTCATGCGGTGAAGCTCATGCGGTGAAGCTCATGCGGTGAAGCTCATGCGGTGAAGCTCATGCGGTGAAGCTCATGCAGCGAGGTCCGAAGCGGTGCCGCTCGCGGCGGGCACCGGCAACAGGAGGGTGAAGACGGCGCCGCTGCGGTCCTGCCGGTTGCCCGCGGTGAGCGTCCCGCCCATCGCCTCGACGAAGCCGCGGGCGATGGCGAGGCCCAGCCCGGTCCCGGCTCGTACGGAGTCGCCCTTCCGGACGCGATAGAACTTGTCGAACACCCGCTCGCGCTCCGCCTCCGGCAGGCCGTCACCCGCGTCGATCACCTGGAGGCGGACCTGGGACGGTCCGCCGGCCTGACCCGAGACGACCTGCGCGGTCACCGTGACGGTCGAGCCGGCCGGGGCGTACTTGGCGGCGTTGTCGAGGAGGTTGACGAGGACCTGCTCGAACAGGACCGGGTCGAGGCGCAGGGCCGGAAGGTCCGGCGCGAGCGCCAGCACGACCCGGTGCTCGGCCAGGATCGCGCCCAGGCGCCGCAGGGCGGTGTCGACGATCTCCGCCACGTCCTGCGCCGTCAGGTTCGCCGCGACCGCGCCCGCCTCGAGCCGGGTCATGTCGAGGAGGTTGACGATGAAGCGGTTCAGCCGCTCGGATTCGGCGATGATCGTCGCCAGGAGGTCACCCTTCGCCTCCCGGCCCAGGTCGACCTCGAGGTCGCGCAGGGTCGTGGCGGCTCCGAGGACCGCGGACAGGGGTGTCCGCAGATCATGGGAGATCGATGTCAGCAGGGCCTGGCGCAACCGGTCGGTCTCGGCATCGCGTTCCGCGCGCGCCAGATCCTCCACGAGCCGGACCCGTTCGATGGCGAGGGCCCCCATGTCGGCGAGGGCATCGAACAGCCGTCGATCCTCGGGGGTGAGGATCGGTCCGGTGCCGTCCGCGTCGAGGCCGATCACCCCGATGGGGCCGCGACCTGTTCGCGTCGGTATGAAAATACGACGCGCGCCGGGAAGCGTGTCGGCGCCGCGTCCCGCCGGCCGATCGTTCGCGAAGGCCCACTGGGCCGCGGCCAGATCCGCCGCGTCCAGGCGGTCTTCCGGAGGATATCCGGCCCGGACCGCCACCACGTCGCCCTCGGGCAGCAGCAGGACGACCCGTACGCGCAGCATCGCGGCGATCTGCGCCGAGGTCGCCCACAGGACGTCGTCGAGGGTACCGCAGGCGGAGAGCTTGCGGCTGAAGCCGTAGAGACGCTCCGTCGCCCTCGCCCGGCGCTGGCTGACGACGGCCACGGCCCGAGCCCGGGCGGCGAGGTTCGAGACCAGCACGGCAACCAGGGTGAACAGCAGGAACGCGGCGACGTTGGTCGGGTCGGCGATGGTCAGCGTGTAGACCGGCGGCAGGAAGAAGAAGTTGTAGGCCAGCGAGGCGGCGACCACGGCGGACAGTGCCGGCCCC
Source organism: Methylobacterium sp. Leaf125 (assembly GCF_001423085.1). Classification (GTDB taxonomy): domain Bacteria; phylum Pseudomonadota; class Alphaproteobacteria; order Rhizobiales; family Beijerinckiaceae; genus Methylobacterium. The sequence continues at coordinate 198,974 of NZ_LMNU01000012.1, forward strand.
AGGCCGAAGCGTGCCGCAACCGCCACCACCGCGGTCAACAGGAACAGATCCGCGTTCTCGACCCCGAGATAGGGCTGGAGTCCGAGGGCCAAGCCGAGGCCCGCGAGGATGGCGAGGGCGGCGAAGCCGTAGCCGGCACCATCGACCGCGGGGCGGCCCGGGGCCGTCGCGACGGTCTTGGAAGAGGCCGGCAACGGCAGCGTTTCACCGGGCACGACGTGGATGGTGATGGCGCCACTCCGGCGCACGAGGTCGTGGACCACCGAACCGTTGAACAGCTCGAACAGCCAGGACCGCGTCGCCTTGCCGACGACGATGTGGTTGACGTTGGCGCCGCGGGCATACGCCAGGAGGTCGTCCGCCACGCGCCGGCTGCCCGGCAGGGTCACGGCGTCGCCACCGAGCCGGTCGGCGAGGCGCAGCGCGTCGGCAATGCGATCGCGGTCCGCTTCGCTGAGGCCGAGGCTGCGCGTGCCCTCCACCGTCACGGCGGTCCACGGCGCATGCAGGCGGTCGGCCAGGCGCTTGGCCGAGCGCACGAGGCCGGCCGAGCGCGGATCCTCACTGACGCAGACCATCACCCGCTCGCCGGCGCTCCAGGGCCCCGCGATGGCATGGGCCTGCATGTGACTGAGGAGTTCGTCGTCGACCCGATCGGCCGTGCGCCGCAGGGCGAGTTCGCGCAGGGCCGTCAGGTTGCCGCGGGAGAAGTAGTGGCGCAGCGCGCGCTCCGCATTGGCGGGCACATAGACCTTGCCGGCCTTCAGGCGCTCGATCAGGTCGTCGGGGCTGAGGTCCACGACCTCGATATCGTCGGCCCGATCGAGGATGCCGTCCGGTACCGTCTCGCGCACCCGGATGCGGGTGATCTGCGCGACCACATCGTTCAGGCTCTCGACGTGCTGGATGTTGAGGGTAGCGAGCACGTCGATGCCGGCAGCGAGCAGCTCCTCGACATCCTGGTAGCGCTTGGGATGGCGCGAGCCCGGCGCATTGGTGTGAGCGAGTTCGTCGACCAGCGCCAGGGCCGGGCGCCGTGCCAGCAGGGCGTCCAAGTCCATCTCTTCGATGACGCTGTCATGGTAGGGAACCCGGCGGCGCGGAACGACCTCGAAGCCCTCGACCAGGGCCTCGGTCTCGCTGCGGCCGTGGCTTTCCACGACGCCGATCACCACGTCGGTGCCGGCCTTGAGCCGAGCCCGACCGATCGTAAGCATCTCGTAGGTCTTGCCGACACCGGGCGCGGCACCGAGGAAGACCTTGAGCCGGCCTCGTCCCGCCTCGTCCCGGCGCACGCGGTCGAGCAACGCGTCTGGCGAGGGGCGCTGACGCTCGCGGCCGTCCTCGCTCATCGATAGTCCTTCATGACCGGTGTCCTTCGCAGCAGATTATTGCCGGAGGCGCGCGTCCAAAGCGAGGTTCAGCGCCAGAACATTCACGCGCGGCTCACCGAGAAGCCCAAAGGTCCGACCTTCGACCTGTTCGGCGACGAGATCGCGTACCCGGTCCGCGCTGACGCCCCGCGCACGGGCTACGCGCGGTACCTGGAACAGGGCGGCCTCGGGCGACAAATCGGGGTCAAGCCCGGATCCGCTGGCGGTGACGAGGTCGACCGGCACCATCGCGCCTGGGTTCTCGGCTCTCAGGACGTCGAGATCGCCCTTCACCCGCTCGGCGAGGGCGGCGCTGGTTGGTCCGAGGTTGGAACCGGCCGAGTTGGAGGCGTTGTAGGGCGCCGGCACGGTTTTTGAGGCATCGGCGGGATCGGCAGCCACCGTTGCAGAGGGGCGCCCGTGGAAGTAGCCCGGGCTGGCGAAGGACTGGCCGACCAGGCTGGAGCCGACGATCGTGCCGTCGCGGCGGATCAGACTGCCGGCAGCCTTGGCGGGAAAGATCGCGGCGGCGAGGCCGGTCATGGCCAGCGGATAGGCGAGGCCGGTGATGGCCGTCAGCGCGACGAAGAGGACGAGGGCGGGACGCAGGGACGCGAGCATTGGGGGCAACTCTTGTTTGGACCGGGGAGGGGGTTCAGGCGAGGTGCAGGGCGTTCACGGCGAGGTCGATCGCCTTGATGCCGACAAAGGGCACCAAGATGCCGCCGAGGCCGTAGATCAGCAGGTTGCGCCGCAGGAGTGCCGCGGCCCCCACCGCCCGGTAGGAGACGCCCCGCAGGGCGAGCGGGATCAGCGCCACGATGATCAGGGCATTGAAGATGATTGCCGACAGGATCGCGCTCTGGGGCGAGGCGAGATTCATGACGTTCAGGGCCTGAAGCTGCGGGTAGAGCGTCAGGAACATCGCCGGGATGATGGCGAAGTACTTGGCCACATCATTGGCAATGGAGAACGTGGTCAGGGCCCCGCGGGTCATGAGCAACTGCTTGCCGATGCCGACGATCTCGATGAGCTTGGTCGGATCGGAGTCGAGGTCGACCATGTTGCCGGCCTCGCGGGCCGCCACGGTTCCGGTGTTCATGGCGACGCCGACGTCGGCCTGCGCAAGGGCGGGCGCGTCGTTGGTGCCGTCACCGCACATGGCCACGAGCTTGCCCTCCGCCTGCTCCCGGCGGATCAGGGCGAGCTTGTCCTCGGGCGTGGCCTGCGCCAGGAAATCGTCGACGCCAGCCTCAGCCGCGATGGCGGCCGCCGTCATGGGGTTGTCGCCGGTAATCATCACTGTGCGGATGCCCATACGGCGGAGTTCGACGAAGCGCTCGCGGATGCCGCCCTTGACGACGTCTTTGAGGGACACGACGCCGAGGAGTTGCCCATCGCGGGCCACCGCCAAGGGCGTGCCGCCGGCCTTCGCGATCGTCTCGGCGATGGCCCTGATCTCCGTCACCGCCTGTAAGTCCTCGGCCGGTCGATAAGCGAGCGCCGCGTTCGTGGCGCGGGACGCGATCGGCTGGCCACCAAGGGAAGCGATCACCGCCTCGACCGCGCCCTTGCGGATGGACCGCCCATCGAGGTCGACCCCCGACATTCGCGACTGCGCCGTGAAGGGCACGAAGGTGGCGTTGAGGCTGGCCATGTCGCGGGCCCGGATACCGTAGCGATCCTTGGCCAACACCACGATCGAGCGGCCCTCGGGCGTCTCGTCGGCGAGGGAGGCGAGTTGCGCCGCATCCGCGAGATCCTGCTCATCGACCCTGCCGACCGGCCGGAATTCGGTCGCCTGACGGTTGCCGAGGGTGATGGTTCCGGTCTTGTCGAGGAGGAGGGTGTCGACGTCGCCCGCCGCCTCGACCGCGCGCCCCGACATCGCGAGCACGTTGAAACGCACGAGACGATCCATGCCGGCGATGCCGATTGCAGAAAGGAGCGCGCCGATGGTGGTCGGGATGAGGGTGACGAACAGAGCGACAAGTACGACGAGGGGGATCGCGCCGCCGGCGTAGCTCGCAAAGCTCGGGATACTCGCGACCGCGAAGACGAAGACGAGGGTCAGGCCGGCGAGCAGTATGTTGAGGGCGATCTCGTTCGGAGTCTTCTGCCGGGAGGCCCCCTCGACCAGGGCGATCATTCGGTCGACGAAGGTCGAGCCGGCCGCCGCCGTGATGCGCACGCGGATCACATCGGACAGGACCTGGGTTCCACCCGTCACCGCCGACCGGTCCCCGCCCGACTCTCGGATCACCGGCGCGGACTCTCCGGTGATGGCCGCCTCGTTGACGGAGGCGACGCCCGCAATGACCTCGCCGTCGGAGGGAATCAGGTCGCCGGCCTCCACCAGGACGACGTCGCCGACCTTCAGGGAGGTACCGGGAACCGAGTCCCAGGTGTCACTCGAACCGGTCAGCCGCTTGGCGGTCATCTCGGTACGGGTTCGGCGCAGGCTGTCGGCCTGCGCCTTGCCGCGGCCCTCGGCGAGGGCCTCTGCGAAGTTGGCGAAGATCAGCGTGAACCACAGCCACAGGATGATCTGACCGGAGAAGCCGAGTCCCGACGCGCCGGTCGCGAGATCACGGGCGAACAGCACGGTGGTGAGGACGGCGACGACCTCCACCACGAACATGACGGGATTGCGGATCATGAACCGAGGATCGAGCTTGCGGATCGAACCGATGAGGGCCGGGCCGACGAGGGCGGCGCTGAAGAGGGACGTGGTGGGGCGAGACATGATGCGAAGTTCCACGGAAGGTCGCGGGAAGGCCGGGCGCGGTGGCCCGAGTCCATGAGGTTGGTCAGGGCGCGAGAGCGCGGCTCGCGAAGTTGGCAGCGAGCACCAGGGCGAGGGCACCCAGGAGGGTGACTCCCAGCACCGCCAGGATCAGGTCCGAGAGTCGGGCCGGCGGGGTCCCGGACAGCGGGCGAGGCGGGCGGGCGCCCGCTCGGAGTCCGTGCAGGTGGTGTCGCCGGCCACGGCGCGGTGGAAAGGCGGGTCGCATCGCTCAGCCGCCCGTGGCGAAGGTCTGGCCTGCCGTGCCCGCGAGGTGCTCGACGATCGGGCCGAGGGCGAGGGACGGGAAGAAGGTCAGGCCGCCAACGATCAGGATCACGCCAACCAACATGCCGATGAACAGCCCGCCATGGGTCGGCAGCGTCCCGGCGGACGCCGGCACGGTCTTCTTGGCCGCGAGGGCGCCCGCGATCGCCAGGGCGGGGATGATGACGAAGAACCGTCCCACCAGCATGCCGATCGCCAGCGTCGTGTTGTAGAAGGGCGTGTTGCCGCTGAGGCCACCGAAGGCCGAGCCGTTGTTGGCTGCGGCTGAGGTGAAGGCGTAAAGGATCTCCGAGAATCCGTGCGGCCCGGCATTGGCGGGACCGGCGAGACCGGCGGCCACCACGGTGGCGAGGGCGGTGAAGCCCAGCATCATCAGCGGCAGGCACAGGATGGCAAGCATGGCCATCTTCACCTCCCGCGACTCGATCTTCTTGCCAAGATACTCAGGCGTCCGGCCGACCATGAGTCCGGCGACGAAGATCGCCACGATGACGAAGACCAGCATGCCGTAGAGACCCGCCCCGACGCCGCCGACGATGATCTCGCCGAGTTGCATGTTGATCATCGGGATCAGGCCGCCGAGAGCGGTAAAGCTGTCGTGCATCGCGTTCACCGCGCCGCAGGAGGCGGCAGTGGTCACCACCGCGAACAACGCCGAGGCGACGATGCCGAAGCGAAGCTCCTTGCCCTCCATGTTTCCGCCCGTGAACCCCATCCCATTCAGAACGGAGCTGCCCGCGGCCTCGCTGGCATAGGTGACGAGGACGCCGGCGAGAAACAGCACGCCCATGGCGCCGAGGATGGCCCAGCCCTGCCGCTCGTCGCCGACCATTCGGCCGAAGACGTTGGTCATCGCCGCGCCGAGGACGAAGATCGAAACCATCTGGAAGAAGTTGGACAGAGCGGTCGGATTCTCGAAGGGATGGGCCGCGTTGGCGTTGAAGAACCCGCCGCCGTTGGTACCGAGCATCTTGATCGCGACTTGGCTCGCCACGGGTCCGACCGCGATCGTCTGGGTGGTGCCTTCGAGGGTCGTGGCCTGGATGGAGGCGCCCAGGGTCTGCGGGATGCCCTGCGAGACCAGAACCAGGGTGTAGAGCACGCAGATCGGCAGCAGCACGTAGAGCGTGCAGCGGGTCAGATCGACCCAGAACGAGCCCACCGTCCGGGCCGAGGCCCGCGAGAAGCCCCGAACGAGGGCGAGGGCGAGGGCGATGCCGGTGGCCGCCGAGAGGAAATTCTGGTGCGTGAGGCCCAGCATCTGCGACAGGTAGGAGAGGGTGCTCTCGCCGCCGTAGTTCTGCCAATTGGTATTCGTCACGAAGCTCGCCGCGGTGTTGAAGGCGAGATCCGGCGCCACTGCGGCTTGCCCGGCCGGGTTCAGAGGCAGGACATCCTGCAGACGTAGGAGGCCGTAGAGCGCCACGAAGCCGAGGGCGTGGAACGTCAGCATGGCGAGCCCGTAGCCGAGCCAGCTCTGCTCGCTCCGGGCATCGATGCCGGCGAGGCGATAGAGCCCGGTCTCGACGGGCCCGAGCGTGGGCGAGAGCAGCGTGCGCTCGCCCTTGAAGACGCGGGTCATGTACCCGCCGAGCGGCCTGACGAGCGCCAGCACGGTCGCGCAGAACAGCGCGACCTGAATCCATCCGTTGATGGTCATCGAGGGGGGTCCTTGGAAATCCGTCCGGAGGGCGCGTCAGAACCGTTCAGGGCGCACGAGGGCGAAGGTGAGGTAGCCGAGCAGCCCGAGGGTCACGAGGGCGCCGAAGGTGAGGTCGAGGGTCATGGCGGGGGATGCTCCTGGCGGCGCGCTCAGAGGCGTTCGCACAGCAGCGCGTATCCGGCTGCCAGGCCGAAAAAGGCGAGCCCTGCGGCGAGGAAGGCGATGTCCAGCATTCTGCGTCCGATCCTGTGCGGCGGATCGGCTGGGGTCGTTGAGACCGATCACGCTCGCCCGGATCATGGACGGGAACCGCGTTAGGGTTCGAGGGAGCGCTCGGCGCGATCTTATAAGGATCGTATGAGGATCGGAGCCTTCAGGGCGACGAAGGCGCCAAGTCGAGCTTGGCCGCGAGGCGCGGATAGACCCGCAGGGCGTTACCGGCATAGACCTTCGCGCGGTCCGTGTCGGAGAGCGCGGCCGCCTCGACGTAGCGCTTGGTGTCGTCGAAGGCGTGGCCGGTCTCGGGATCGATCCCGTTCACCGCGCCGACCATCTCCGACGCGAAGAGAATGTTGTCCCGGGGCACGACCTTGAGCAGAAGGTCGATTCCGGGTTGATGATAGACGCAGGTGTCGAAATAGACGTTGCGCAGCAGTTCCGTGAGTGGCGGACGCTTGAGGTCCTGCGCCAGCCCACGATAGCGCCCCCAGTGATAAGGAACCGCACCACCCCCGTGCGGAATGATGAGGCGCAGGGTTGGGAAATCCTTGAACAGGTCCGAGGTGACGAACTGCATGAAGGCCGTGGTATCGCCGTTCATGTAATGCGCGCCGGTCGCATGGAAGTTGCGGTTGGCCGACGCGCTCACGTGCACCATGCCGGGAACGTCGAGCTCGACCATCCTTTCCCAGAGTGGATACCAGAAGCGATCCGAGAGGGGCGGATCGCTCCAGTGGCCACCGGACGGATCGGGGTTCACGTTGCAACCGACGAATCCCAGCTGGGTCACGCAGCGCTCGAGTTCCGCCGTGCAGTTCTGCGGCGAGACGCCCGGTGTCTGCGGCAGCTGACAGACACCGACGAAGTTGCGCGGCATCAGGGTGACAACGCGGTGGATCATGTCGTTGGAGACGATCGACCAGTCGAGACTGGTCCGGACATTGCCGATGTGGTGCCCCATGCCTCCGGCACGCGGCGAGAATAACGCGAGGGAAATGCCGCGCTCCGTCTGGAGCTTGATCTGGCGCTCGGCAACGCTCGCGCGGACCTCGTCGTCGCTGACCGTCAGCGCGGAAACCGAGGGTGACTGCGCAGGATCGTTGATGGCATCGATCTGGCGCTTGCGCCATGCCAGCATGGCCGGCGGCTCGGTGGTGTAGTGGCCGTGGCAATCGATCACCGGGCCGCGATAGGGCATACGCCCCGCGGTCTGCGCCGAGGCCGGCGGCGTTCCCGTCGCCGCTGCAGCCCCGAGGGCCGCCACCGCCCGCATGAAGCCGCGCCGCGGTAGGCAGCAGGCACAGGCCGCAGGGAGCGCGGCGTCGGAGGCTGCGATCATCACGACCTCACCGGACGGAGAAGGGGAGCTGATACGGGCGGCCGAACGGGACGCCATTGTTCACCGTCTGGACGGGCGAGAGGAAGCCCGTCCCGTCGCGGCGGTTGTTGCGGGTGTCGACCAGGGAGAGTGGCCGCTCGACCCATTCCATCACCGAGACGTCGCCGGGCGCACCCACCTGCAGGGTTCCGAGCTTGGCGTCCCGGTCGATGATGCGGGCGGGGGCCGCGGTCGCCATCGCGATGACCTGCTCCAGGCTGAAGCCCAGGGGCAGGAACTTGCTCATCACCAGGGGCAGGAACGGCATGCCCGGCGTGTTGCCGGAGACGACGTGCAAATCCGACGAAATCGTATCGGGCGGGGCTCCTTGAGCGATGGCCGCTTCCGCCACGGTGAAATCGAAGGAGCCGCCGCCATGGCCGATGTCGAAGACGACGCCACGCTGCTTGGCGGCAAGGGCCGCCGGCAGAAGCCTGCCGTCCTGAACGATATTGGTGAACTGCCCGGCCATGTTCGGCGCGCCCGAGTAGCAGTGCGTGAGGATGTCGCCCGGCCGAAGCAGGTCGAGAATGCGGCTCATCAGGTCGGCGGTCTCGACGCCACCGATATGCACCATCACCTTGGCGGGGCGTCCGGACAATTCGCAGGCCTGGATCGCCCGACGCAGGGGCTCGGCGCCATGCTTGAAGATGACGTTCTCGGACATCCGGACCTTCGCCCCGAGGACGAAGTCCGGATTCTCCGCGATGGCGAGCGCGCAGGCTTCCACCTGGGCATGGTCGATGTTGTAGAGTTCCGCGACCGGGAAAGCGGACAATCCGTGATTGGCGATGTGCACGAAGGCGAACATCCGCGTTCGGGTCTGCGCGGCAATGTGCCGGCGCAGCGCCGCGATGGTGTTCGCGCCGGCATCGCCAGCGGAGACCACCGTCGTCACCCCTGAGAATGGCACCGTTTCATCGGCCGGGATGCCGATCGCCGAGCCGTAGGGAAAGGTATGGGCGTGCAGGTCGACGAGGCCTGGCAGCACGAGTTTGCCGGATGCGTCGATCGTCTGCTTGGCCCGATCCATCGGCAGACCCGCCGCGAGGGCAGCGATCCGTCCATGACGGATGCCGACGTCGCGCTTCCCGCGCAGGGACTGGCTCGGATCGATCACCTCACCGCCCCGTATGAGGAGGTCGAAGGGGCCGCTCGGGTCCGGCTCCGCCCAGGCCCCGGTCGTGGCGGCGAGACTCGTCGCGGCCGCACCAGCGAGCCAGGCGCGACGGGTTACCGCGTCCACGTCGTCATTCCGCGGATAAGGTTGCAGGGCCGGGCGAGGGCAGGACGGGACAGCCAATGGCGATCACGCGGGGCGAACGGGGCTTGGCACCACGACATCGCTTCGACTCCCTGACTTCGGCGCTCGTTGATCGGCTCCGATCTTCAGGATGCTAGAGGCTGACAGCCGTGATCGGCAATATCTTTCGCAGACGAACACGCGTTGGCGCAAAGGAACCGGTGAGCGAGGCTCGTCCAGCGGACGACCTCCACGCGTCCGGGAGAAATGGGATCCAGATGAAACGTCGCTCAGGCTCGCGCCGGCGCACGAGAACTTCGGCAGATCCCCATGCCAGCTTGATCAGCATTGAACAGGCGTTGACCTACCTGTCGCGATCGACCTGCAGAAAGTCGATCGGCGGCCCGCGCGTCTCATCGAAGACGCCGGCGGTGAGGCTTCTGCCGTAGACGCATCCCGTGTCGAGATTGGTGCGGTAGGGCTGCCTGTCGGGTACCCCCTCCAGCTGCGGCGTATGTCCGTGCACCACGTGCTTCCCGAAGTCGAAGGCCGTGCCGAGAAACGGCTCTCGGATCCAGAGGTGGTTCCACATGTCAGGATCGACCCCGGTGCGCCCGGGGCAAAAGCCGGCATGAACGAAGTAGCGCAAGGCGTCCTCGTGGACGGTGGGCAAGGACGAGAGCCAGGTCAGCACGTCCCGCGGAAACGCCTCCGGGGCGGTGATTCCGAAGGCGCGGAGGGTCTGGCGGCCGCCGTTGCTCAGCCACGTGGAGGCCCCGTGCGCGTCGCGATAGGCCTCCAGCATCATCTGCTCGTGGTTCCCCATGAGGCAGGTGAGGGCACTGGGCGCATCGCGCTGAAGATGCCTAAGGATCTCGATCACCCGGGCGCTCTCGGGACCACGATCCACGTAGTCGCCCAGACAGACGATGCGAGCCGGTCTCCCGGCTCGGTGCAGGTTGATCTGCTCCAGCAGCCGGAGCAACGCATCGGCGCACCCATGAATGTCGCCGATCGCGTAGGTGAGGACGTTCATGCGAAGTCCGGTGACAGGGTCAGGGGCATGCCCGTCGCATGGCAGGAAACGGATGCGCTGAACATCCCCGCGTCGGATCGGTGCCGGGGTCGTCGCTTCGCGCGCGGGTCACCGGCCACGCGAATTTGATGGCCCGGTCCTAGCGGAATATTTGGATCATCGCCGGGGTCAGGATGACGACGAACAGCACCGGCAGGAAGAAGAGGATCATCGGCACCGTCAGCTTCGGCGGGAGGGCGGCAGCCTTCTTCTCGGCCTCGTTCATCCGCATGTCCCTGCTCTCCTGCGACAGCACGCGCAGGGCTTGGCCCACGGGCGTTCCATAGCGCTCGGCCTGGATCAGCGCCGTCGTCACCGCCTTGATCTGATCGAGTCCGATACGGTTGGCGAGATTCTCGAAGGCGAGTCGCCGATCCGGCAGATAGGAGAGCTCGGCGGTCAGGACCGCGAGTTCCTCGGCAAGCACGATGGACTGTCCGACCACCTCGGTGCTGACGCGCCGGAACGCGTGCTCGACCGACATGCCGGATTCGACGCAGATCAGCGTCAGGTCGAGGGCGTCCGGCCAAGCGGCCCGGATCTCGGTCTGCCGCTTGTTGGCGCGATTGTGCAGGTACAATTCCGGAGCTTTGATGCCGAACAGCAGCACCCCGATCACGATCATCGTGCGGATGGCAAACGGCTGGTCGAGGACACCGAGGACGAAGAGGTAGAAGATCGCCACCAAAGCGAGCACGATGGGCGTCACCATGCGGAAGAACAGGAAGCCCGTCTCGGCCCCAGGCGACCGATAGCCCGCCATCATCAACTGCTTGCGGGCGGTCTCCGTCCCGAGCCAACGGCTGAGATTGAACTGCTCCACCACCCGTCTCATGTAGGCCTTGGGAGCGACCCGAAGAGTCGCCTTGGAGCTCATGCGCTCACGCTCCCGGCGGCGGATCTCCTCCCGCTCCTCACCGATCAGCTTGATCCGCTTGCCGAGGCGGTCGGGCTCCAGCATCGGCTGGAGCAGCGCAAAGGCGGTCGCCGCCGCCGCGATGGCGGCCAGGGCGGTGCCCAGGAAGCGCGGCTCAGTGACTTTGGCGGCGATGAGATCCAGCATGCGGTGTCTCCGTGCGATCCGACCGGACGAGGATTCGAACTCAGGAGTTGGTGGGCATCGAAGCGTCAGACGTCGAAGCTGATCATCTTCTTCATCGTGAAGACTCCGAGCGACATCCAGATCGCCGAGCCGACCAGGGCGAGCTTACCAATATCGGTCCGCCAGAGCAGAGAGATGTAGTCCGGGCTCGACAGGTAGGTCAGGAGGGCGACGATGAAGGGAAGCGCCGCAATGATGCCGCCGGAGGCCTTCGCCTCCATGCTCATCGCCTGGATCTTCCCGGCCATCTTCTTGCGCTCCCGCAGGACCCGAGACAGGTTCGCCAGAGCCTCCGACAGATTGCCGCCGGACTTTGCCTGGATGCTGATGACGATGGCGAAGAAGTTGACGTCCGATACGGGAACGCGCTCGTGCATCTTCATCAGGGCGTCGCCGAGGGACAGGCCAAGGGTCTGCGATTCGACCACCTGACGGAATTCGCTGCGGATCGGCTCCTCGGCTTCCCGCGAGATGATCCGGAAGCAGTCGCCCACCGGGATACCCGCGCGCACGCCGCGGGTGATGATGTCGATCGCCGTCGGCAGTTCGTTGATGAAGGCCTTGATCCGCCGCTTACGCAGATAGGTAATGAGCCAGAGGGGCATGCCGAAGCCGCCGGCGAAGACGGCGCCGAGGCCCGCGAGGGGATTTCCGGTCGCGATCAGGATCACCAGACCGAACACCACCGCCATCACCGCGGAGACAGTGAAATATTGATTGCGCGACCAGGACAGGCCGGCGCGGGCCAGCTTCAGCTCCAGCGTGACCTTGGTGCCTTCGCGCTTGGCTTCGACTTCCTTGAGGCTCTTCGCGACCTGCTCGCGGCGATTGACCGTCGCGACCCGGTTTCCGGGCGTTGCCACGACGCTGACAGTCCTGCGCCGCTCGGCGGAGCGCTTCTCGCCGGAGAGGTAGGGAAAGACGAAGACGTAGGCGAGCCCCCCGGCCGTGAGCGCGAGGAGACCGGAGGCGAGGGCTAGACCGCCGGCGTTCACAGCCCGCTCCCGCCTGCGCTGGCCGCATCGAGAGCAGCGGCCAGCGCTTCGTCCTCGCCGTAGTAGCGGGCGCGCTCCCAGAATCGGGGACGGCCGATCCCCGTGGAGCGATGGCGCCCGATGAGCTTGCCGTTCGCGTCCTCGCCGAGCACGTCGTACAGGAAGAGATCCTGGGTGATGATGACGTCACCCTCAAGGCCCATCACTTCGGTGATGTGAGTGATCCGGCGCGAACCGTCGCGCAGGCGGGTGGCCTGCACGATGATGTCGATGGAGCCGCAGATCATCTCGCGCAGCGTCCGCGACGGCAGGCTGAAGCCGCCCATGGTGATCATCGATTCGATACGCGCCAGGGCTTCGCGCGGGGAGTTCGCGTGCAGCGTACCCATCGAGCCGTCATGACCGGTGTTCATGGCCTGCAGAAGATCGAACGCTTCCGGGCCGCGGACCTCGCCGACGATGATCCGCTCGGGCCGCATGCGCAGGCAGTTCTTGACGAGGTCGCGCATGGTGACCTGCCCGGAGCCCTCCATGTTGGGAGGCCGGGTTTCGAGGCGTACCACGTGCGCCTGCTGCAGCTGCAACTCCGCCGCATCCTCACAGGTGATGATGCGCTCGTCGGCGTCGATGTAGCGGGTCAAGCAGTTCAGCAGCGTGGTCTTGCCAGATCCGGTGCCGCCCGAGATGACGACGTTGCAGCGGACGCGGCCGATGATCTGGAGGATGCGGGCACCTTCCGGCGAGATTGCGCCGAAGCTCACGAGCTGGTCGAGGGTCAGCTTGTCCTTCTTGAACTTACGAATCGTCAGTACCGGCCCATCGATGGCCAGCGGGGGCGCGATGATGTTGACGCGCGATCCGTCCGGCAGACGGGCGTCACAGATCGGCGAGGCTTCGTCGACGCGCCGGCCGACCTGACTCACGATCCGCTGGCAGATGTTCATCAATTGTTGGTTGTCGCGGAAGCGGACGTTGGTCAGCTGGATCTTGCCACCGACCTCGATGAAGGCCCGGCTGGCGCCATTGACCATGATGTCGGCGATGTCGTCGCGGGCCAGCAGCGGTTCGAGCGGGCCGTAGCCGAGCACGTCGTTGCAGATGTCGTCGAGCAGCTCTTCCTGCTCGGCGATCGACAGGACGATGTTCTTGAGCCCGATGATCTCCGAGACGATGTCGCGGATTTCCTCGCGCGCCGACTCCGCATCAAGACGGGAGAGCTGGGACAGATCGATCGCCTCGATCAACGCCCCGAAGATCATGCTCTTGGTGCGGAAATAATCCTCCGACTTCACCGATTCCATGATGGGCACGGGTTCGGGCCGGCGGGGTGCCTCCGCGCGGGGACGCAGGGCGGAATCGTCGTGGACCGGGAGCGAGACTTGCGGTTTGTCGACCACGGCCGCCGGACGCGGCGCCAGCACCGCCGCGCTGCCGGATCGTCTACCGAACATGGTGCAGCCTCCTGGCGGTCAGGTCACGATGAGCAGGCCGGGGCATCACGACGCCTTGCGACGGGCGAGCTTGGAGAGCAGGGGCTCGAACAGGTTCGGGCGCGCACGGCGCAGTTCGGCGCGGCCGGTGATCGAGGCGGCGAGCGACGAGTAGATCTCAGCCGCCTTCGCGTTGGCCTGCACCTCGCCGATCATCTGCCCGTTATTGGCGGCGGTCCCGAACAGCGCGGCGTCGAAGGGAATCGAGGCGGTGATCGTGGTGTCGAGCGATTTCGCGAACTCGGCCGCGGCGATCTCGGGACGCTTGGGCACACCGACACCGTTGAGGATGATCCGGGGTTTGCGGTCATTCGGGCGGTGCTGCTGCAGGAGCGTCAGCAGGTTCTTGGTGTTGCGCAGGGCGGCAAGCTCGGGGCTTGCGACGATCAGGATCTCGTCGGCGCTGATCATCAGCCGGCGCGACCAGGCGGTCCACTGATGCGGCACGTCGAGGACGACGCACGGCACCGCGGCCCGCAACAGGTCGAGCAGGTGGTCGAAGGCCGGCTCGGCAAGATCGGTGGTGCGGTCCAGGGTGGCGGGGGCAGCAAGCAGCGAAAGGTTGTCGCTGCACTTCGACAGGAGCCGGTCGAGAAGGTTTGAATCCAGGCGATCCGGCGCAAACACGGCTTCCGCGATGCCCTGGGGCGGATCTTGGTTGAAGTTCAGGCTCGCGGTCCCGAAGGCGATATCGAGGTCGGCGATGACCGTCGCGGTGTCCTGCTCGCGACCGATCGTCCAGGCCAGGTTGTGCGCGAGGGTTGAGACGCCGACACCGCCCTTCGCGCCCACGACGGCGACGGTGCGCCCGACCGGCTTGGCACCCGGTGCCGTGAACAGGTCCGAGATCGCCTGGATGAGATCGATGGGACGCACCGGCGCCATCAGGTACTCGCTGACGCCGCGCTGGATGAACTGCCGGTAGAGCGCGACGTCGTTGACGTGCCCGATGACCACGACCTTCGTTCCCTCGTCGCAGACCTCGGCCAGCGAATCGAGGCATTCCAGCGGGCGCGACTTCGCGCCCTGGGTCTCGATGACGATGACGTTCGGCGTCGGGGCATGCCGATACGCTTCGACCGCCGCGGCGCCGCCGCCCATCTGAACCTTGATGTGCGCCTTCTGCAGGCGTCGGTCCGAGCCGGCCGATTCGATCAGCGCCGCACTTTCCTGCGTCTCGCAGAACGCCTGAATCGTGATCCGCGGCACGGGAGCGATGATGCGCTCGGACGTCTCGTTCAGATCCGTCATGAAGGGAATTCCGGTTCAGGTTGCCGCCGATGCGGGAGCGAAGACGGGTCAGGTCGCGGGCGAGTCGGAGCGCCCGCTGAGCGCGGTTATTGAGAGACCTGCGCCTTGATCGAGGTCTTCCCATCCTGACGCCATTCGATTGACGGATCCTTGCCGTCGCGGATCTTGCCGATGTCGTTCGTGCGCCGGATCGTGTCGATCCGACCCTCCGGGCGGGCTCGGACGAGATCGACGGGATCCGCGATCTGGGCGGCGACGTTCGACTGCGTCGCGCAGCCGAAGTTCCAGTACGCCTCGTTGCGACCGCTGAAGCCGGGATCACCCACGCCGAGATCCTGCGGCCAGGTTCCGCACTGGCTCCCGACCTTGGCTTCCATGCGCTGGAAGCTGAGGCGGAGGGGTGCCGCGAGGTTGGGATTGGCCACCGCATAGCGGGCGACCACGACCTGATGATCGGAGACGCCGCCGTCCAGGCTCATCCGACGCAGGGCCGCGGCCGTGCGCTCCACCGCGGCGGCCGTGACGGGCGTGCCGCCGGCAGGAACGTCGAGGGCCAGAGTCCCGCGTCCATAGCGCCGGTATTCCAAGAGGAACGCGTCGACGTCGGCGGCCTGGCGCGGATCGATATGACCCGTGCCGGTGACGAACACGTCGAGGGTGCGCACGCCCTCGGCGAGAGCCAGGGGATGCCGCGCGCGGTAATCGGCCGGATAGAGCGAGCCGGTGGTCAGGACGGGATCGGCGCGACAAGCCCCGAGCAGGGCGGCGACGCCGGCCACGGCCACGAGGGCCAGCGGGCTGCGGAGGGAAGAGGTGGACATCGGGGGCGGGTCCTGCTGATGCCGGGGCCGGAGCGTCTGGATCGGTGGGGAGTGCGCCGAACTAATCGGTGATGAAGCCGACGCGGCCGCGATAGGCGGTGCCGAGGGGACTGGCGCCGGCGACGCCGTAGAGGCGGTTGAAGCGGCCGAGCAGGATGGCCTGCGCATCCTGCGCATCCACGAAACCGTCGTCCGGGCGGGAGACCTGGCGCGGCTCCATCGGCTTGGCGATGTAGGGCGTGACCATGATCATCAGCTCGGTTTCCTGCCGCTGGTAATCGCGCGACCGGAAGAGCGCGCCGATGATCGGCAGGTTGATCAGCCCCGGCAGCCCGGTGATCGCCGCCTTGTTGCGCTGCTGGATCAGGCCGGCGGTCATCATCGTCGCGCCCGAGGCGAGCTCGATCGTGGTCTCCGACTTGCGGACGGTGAATCCCGGCACGGCCGTGGTGGTGCCGGTGAAGTTCAGGTTCAGGGCGTTCTGCTGGTCGATCTCGGTGACCTGCGTGCCCACGCGCACCGAGATCTTGTTCTCCGCCAGAACCACGGGCGTGAAGTTGAGGCTGACGCCGTAATCCTTGTAGCTCACGCTCGGAACGCAGGTCTGGATCGTGCTGGTGCCGACCGAGGTACAGCTCAGGTTCGACGGAACCGGGATCTGCCCGCCGGCCGTGAAGGTGGCGGACTCGCCTGAGATCGCCGTCAGGGTCGGCTCGGCCAGGACGCGGGAGACGCCCGCCTGCTCGAAGGCCCGCAGCGTCGCCGTGAGGTTCGCTCCGCCGGGTCCGTTGATCGTTCCGGACAGGAGGTTGCCGGTCGGGAACGAGCCGCCGTTCAGGGCGAGCGGCGCCGTGTTCACGAGGTTCAGCCCGGACCAGCCGCCGCTGAGATTGACGCCGAACTGCTTCAGGACCGTGCGCGACACCTCCACCACGGTGACGCGCAGCATGACCTGATCCTTGCCGCGGATCGTCAGGTTGTTGATGACGGCGCCGCGCGCCGCCGGGCCGGAACCCGAGATCCCCACGAAGGCATTGGCGATGTCGAGGGCCTGGGCCGCCTCGGACGCCGAGTTGACGGTCCCGGTCAGCACGACCGAGTCCCCGGCGGCGCGCACGTCGAAGCGCCCCCCCGTGATGCTCTGGTTGAGGGTCTGGCGCAGCACATTAAGGTCACGCGCCACCGTGACGTCGAGGGCGGTGATCTGCCGGCCCTCGGCATCCATGATGAAGATCGAGGTGGCCCCGTTCTCCATGCCGATGATGAACACCTTTCGGGTCGAGCGGACGACCGCGTTGGCGACCTTCGGATTGGCGACGAAGACCTCCTTGGCATCGCGCGGCAGATCGATCACCAGGGAGCGTCCCATGGTGAGATCGACCCGGCGCGAGGTCGCTGTTTCGTTGGTCCCGACCGCGAGGATCGGGGCCGCCGTCAGTCCGCCCGAGGGCTGACCGTAGCTCGGACCGACCATCGCACCGGGCAGGAGGCCCGCGAGAAGGCAGGCCAGCAGCGGGGTGCGGCGCGCCGCCAGCCGGGGGGAGGGGGTCATCGACATGTCCTCAGTCATGGTGCGTGTGCGTCCCTCAGCGTCGCGATTGCTGCTTCGCGACGCCGAACCGCACCACGGTCAGGGCCGTCTCCGGACGATTCTCGAGAAGGGGCTCGGCCGCGCGCCCGCTATCCATCAGGCTCCTCAGCGAGAGCGAGAGCTGGCCGACTTTCTGGGCCAGCGTGACGGTTTCGGCCTGCGCCGGCGTCAGGGCCAACGTCGCCGTCTGGCCTGTGGCGACGCTGTTGCCGTTCTTCTCCTGGAGGATCTGTCCGATCGCCAGGACGCGCACGTCCTGGAGCAACGTTTCGGAGACCTGCACCTCCGCGCTCCCGCGCGAGGATTCCTCGTCGCGATAGGTCCGGATCACGTCCACGTGGTCGTTGGGGAGGATGAAGCCGCCCGCGGTGTTGCTACCGATCGCATCGATCGTGACGGCGATGGCCCGCATGCCTGCGGGCAGGATCGCGGCCATGAAGCCGCCGTCGGAGCGGGCGAGCTTCTGCGGCCGGATCGGTTCACCCGCGAGGAAGCTCGACCGGGCGATCGACCCGACGATCTCCTCCATGCCGCGGGGCGAATTGGTGCGGGTGATGTAGCCGGTGGTGACGGCATCGTTCGGCCAGGGCTGCCAGCGCAGATCCGGGGCCTGGATGTTCTGGCCCATCGGCAATTCGGCGGCGGCGACGAGCACGTCCGTCATCGGCACGACGGGGGGCGGGACAATGGCAGCCGGCTGCACGACCGGCTTGTCCTCCCCACTGATCAACAACGCCGCGCCACCACCTGCCACGAGGGCTATGGCAAGGACGGCCAGTCTGGCTGGTTTCATCGCCGAACTCGAACTTGCGACGGCACATCGCCGTGTCGGTCCAGAGTGGCCTGGCATTCCTCAAATTACGGTTAACAAGGTGTAATCGGTCTGAAGCAGTGCCGAACCGATAAGCAACGCCGATTAGACTGCGACCAATCGGAGCCAGATCGCCGTGTCGGGCAGCACCAGGAGCGCCGAGAGCGCCAGGGCGATGCCGTAGGGGACGCCGGTCTTCGCGTCGTGCAGATGAAGCACGAAGGGGAGGCGGGCGACGGAAGACGGGAGCGGCTGCTGGCGCAGGGCGAGGAGCAGCAGGGTCAGCACGCCGCCGGCAAGAGAGGCGACGACGAGGTAGCCAGCCAGTTGGTCGAAGCCGATCCACAGCGCCGTCGCGGCCGCGAGCTTCGCATCGCCGCCGCCGATGACGCCGAAGGCAAAGAGCGTGAAGGTGACGACCAGGGTCGCCGCGCCAGCGCCGAGATGGCCGGCGAGGTCGTCCCAGCCGAGCCCGGTGGCGACGGAGAAGACCGCGAAGCCGACGACCAGGGCGACCGAGACGGTGTTGGGAATGAGCATCGTCAGAAGGTCCCTGACGGCGGCGTAGGCCATCAGGAATGGGAACACGACGAGGAGACTGACGCTGGCCATGTCGCTTTCGGTCCTGCCCCGTGCGGGCCTGTGTCTCTTGGAAGTGCGAGGCCCTTGGGCGGCCCGGTCTCTCCACACCATCCCGGACCCGGATTAAAAGTCCGTGCCGCGAGACCCGAGACAGGGTTCGATACCTCGAGCGCGAACGCTACCCTGGATCCAGAACGGAGCGAGGAGCATCGCGGACAATCCGCAATACTCCTCGAAACCGGCAAAATCGGAAGATCGACAGCGCGCCGCGCGGCCACCGGGGCCGGAGCCGCGAGACCTTTCCGGCTGCGCGGACCGTGATTACGAGCTCTTCAGGTTGTTCGCCACGGTGGTCAGGGTCGCTCTCAGGTTCGTTCCGACCGTGCCCAGGACGGTGACGACGGCGACGGCGATGAGCGAAGCGATCAGGCCGTACTCGATCGCGGTTGCACCGGACTCGTCGGCCACGAAACGCTTGAACATGGTGGTCATGGCAAAATTCCCCTGGAAGTGAATGTGCCGTTCACGCTGTAGGCGTCTCAATCGGCGACAGGTTCAGTGTGCCCAGGTGCCCTTGCCATTGGGTTAAATCGTTCGCCGAAACCCAGCCGGAGGAAATCGCGTCGGGGTTTGGTGAGCTTTTGGTAAACGCAACATTCCGCCATCGACAACCGTGTTCACCGCCCCGCTTGATAACTTCCCGCGAACAGCTAGGCCTACTTCAGTCAAACTGCCTTCACTGCCCGACTACATGGCAGCGTTGTATCCTCGGTGGGACAACGAGGTTGTCGGTTTGTTTACCGTACTGGTGTCTCTTGGATGCCGAGCTTCGGCCGATGGGTGCGTCCCGATGCACCGAGATCAATCACGATCTGCGTCGCGCCGTGCGGTCCAGTGAGCGTCCGATGCACTCCCCAACCCTTCCGCCCCACATCCCTCTTAGGATCCTGGCGGCGCTTGTCCTGTCAGGGTATGCCATCTTCGGTTGCGGGCCGGTGCGTGCTCAGGCCCCGGACGCGCCGCCCACCATCGTGGCGGTCACCGTCGACAACGCCAAGGTCATGCGCCTGCCGGAGAAGACCTCGACCGTCATCGTCGGCAATCCGATGATCGCCGACGTCGCCCTTCAGCGAAACGGCGTCCTGATCCTGACCGGGAAGAGCTTCGGCAGCACCAACCTGATCGCCCTCGATGCCGCCGGGCAGATGCTGGCGGAATCCACGATCAGCGTGCAGGCGCCGCAGGCGGCCGTGATCACGGTCCAGCGCGGCCTCGAACGCGAATCCTACTCCTGCACGCCGAATTGCCAGCCCTCGATCCAGCTCGGCGATGCGACGAAATTCTACGGCGAAGTCAGCAGTCAGGCCGAGAACCGCCGCGCCCTGGCCACCGCCGGCGCCGGACCTGCGAACCGCTAGCGCGGCGAAGACTGCGCCGTCGATCTCAACGCACGGGAAGATCTCACCGCACGGGAAGATGCCGCTCGGCGCTCTCGGTCGCGGATGCCAGGCGGAACCCGTCCAGCCCCTCGACCGTGGCCGCAAGGCCCGCACGCCGGTCCGCGACGTAGCGCAGCGCGCCGGCGACCACGCGCTCGGAGTAGGGTTTCGCGATGACTCCGACCGCACCGGCGAAATCGTCGGGAATGCGCTTGGCGTTCGCCGTCATGAACACGACGGTGGTGTGAGGATCCGCGCTGAGGGCGCGGGCGACCTCGACCCCGGTGGGGCCGTCGATCAGGTGGATGTCCACGAAGGCCACGTCGGGGGAGGTCGCCCGCCCCAGGGCGATCGCTTCCGCCGAGCTGCCGGCAACGCCCACCGTGATGTGGCCGAGGTCATCCAGCAGGCATTCCAGTTCGAGGGCGATGAGGACCTCATCCTCGACCACGAGAATCCGCAGGGGCGTCTCGGTCATGGGGATGCCCATTCCGGGCCCGGCGCCCGATCCGTAATGGCACTCTGAAGCGAGATCGCGTCCAGGGGAACGACGATCTCGACGCGGGTGCCCGGTGCGACGTCGCTCCAGGCGATCACGCCGCGTAGCTGGCGCACCACCATCTCCACCAGGGAGCGACCGAATCCCGCAGGGTTCGGCGTGCCACCGGCCAAGCCGACGCCGTCATCCTCGATCAGCATGCGCAGGCCGTCCTCGCTGCGCTGCGCGGTGATCGTGATGCGCCCCGGCCGGCTGTCCGGGAACGCGTGCCGGACGGCGTTGGTCGCCAGTTCGTGCATCATCAGCGCCAGGGGCGCGGCCATCGCGGCCGAGACGGCGATCGAGTCGATCTCCGCACTGACGGCCGTTCGGTCCGTGTCGAGCCCCGCCACCAGCTCCGAGACAAAGTCCTCGGCGAACTCGCGCAGGTCGAATCGTGTGACGTCGCCGGTGGAGTAGAGCATCCGGTGCACGGTCGAGAGGGCGCCGATGCGCTCCGCCATCCCCTGCAGGGCATCCCGGGCCTCGCCGCGCGGGGTGCGCCGGGCCTTCAGCAGCATCAGCGAAGAGATGACCTGGAGGTTGTTCTTGACCCGATGGTCGACCTCGTGGAGGAGCGCGGTCTTCTGCTCGAGGGCGGCGCGAAGGTCGGCGGTCTGCTCTCCGACCCGTCTCTCGAGCTCGTCGTGCGCATCCTTCATCGCGACTTCGTTCCGGTACTTGCCGGTCATGTCGGCCTGGGCCGAATAGAAGTGCACGATCTGCCCCGTCTCGTCGTGCACCGGGGCCACGGTCATGCCGTTCCAGAACGAGGTTCCGTCCTTCCGGTAATTGACCAACTCGATCTCGATCGGGCGCCCGGCGCTCACCGCGTCGCGCAGCCGGCGCACGGCGCGCGCATCGGTCTCGGGCCCCTGAAGCATGCGGCAGTTCCGACCGGAGACCTCCTCCCAGGCGTAGCCGGTGAGGCTCAGGAAGGCATCGTTCGCCCAGACGATCGGGTTGTCGCGCTGGCGCGGGTCGGTCAGGACCATGGGCGTCGGACTCGCGGTGAACGCCGCCACGAATGCGCCTGCGTTGATCCCGAGGCCGCGTGCCCTGGTGGCCGGCGTTTCCCTATGCGTCATGATCGGCTTCAGCCAAGACGAGACACCCGAACTGTTGGTCTGGACGTTGGCCCGTCGCCTGTCCACTCGGGCGCGAACACAGACTTGAACTGCCGGGATACCCCGCCGTCAACTCCTGGATCGTGGAACCACTTGAGGGCGGTCGGGCCGCTAACAGGAAGATGCGAGACCTCGCGTTAAGATTTCGGAAGGCATGCTGCCGATGGTAAGCGATGCACCACGGCACGCGGGCCCGGCGACAGCCCCGTGTCGGGCCGGCGACGAGGCCTGCTATGGTTCGCGGGCATCAAGCCTTTCGGCCCCCAGGAGTTCCATGCCATGGCCCAAAGCGACGCCCTGGAGATCCCGAGCCGCCGCCTCCGACTGCGGGACATCGTCGAGGATCCCCGCATCCTGCTGATGCTTGCCCTGGGATTCTCGTCGGGTTTGCCGCTGCTGCTCGTGCTCGGCACCTTCTCGACGCGCCTCGCCTACTCGGACGTCGACGTCAAATCGATCGGGCTCTTCAGCTACCTGGCGCTCCCCTACAGCCTGAAGTTCTTCTGGGCCCCGATCATCGACCGGTTCGATGTGCCGGTGCTCAGCCGGGCGCTGGGCCGCCGCCGGGCCTGGATGATCGCGACCCAGTGCGCGGTCGCCCTGTCACTGACCCTCATGGCCTTCGCCGATCCCGGCACCAGCCTGGCGCTCCTCGGCCTCGGCGCCTTCCTCGTGGCCTTCTGCGCCGCGACGCAGGACGTGGTGATCGACGGCTGGCGGATCGACGCAGCCGGCACGGACCTGCAGGGGGTGATGGCCGCCACCTCGAACCTCGGCTACCGCCTCGCCCTGATGTCGGCCGGTGCCGGAGCCCTCTTCGTCGCCAGCGCCTATGGCTGGAGCGTCGCCTACCTCTCGATGGCGGCCCTGCTGGGCGTCGGCATGGTGGCGGCGCTGCTCGCCCCGGCCTATGACCGCGCGATCACCGAAGCGACGCCGGCTGCCCCGGCGCGGACCTGGACCTTCCGGGGCGCAGTGCTCGAGCCCCTGACCGAACTGCACACCCGGCTGGGTGCCGGCCTCTGGGCGATCCTGCTCCTCGTCGCCCTCTATCGCCTGCCGGACTTCATCTCCGGCGTGATGGCGAGCCCGCTCTACCGGGAGGTGGGGTTCACCCTCGTGGAGATCGGCGCCGTCTCGAAGCTCTACGGCATCTGGGTGGGCATCGCGGGCGCCTTCGTGGGCGGCTGGGCCATGACGCGGTTCGGCCTGTTCCCCACCCTGGTGGTGGGCGCCTTCCTGGGCGCGGCCTCGAACCTTGCCTTCTCTTGGCTCTCCTTCGGCGGACCGGAGGTCTGGCGTCTCACGGCGGCGATCTCGATCGACAATTTCTGCGGCTCCTTCGCCGGGATGGCGCTGATCGCCTACATGTCGAGCCTGACCGCGCCGGGCTTCGCGGCGACGCAGTACGCGCTCTTCTCCTCGCTCTACGCGCTCCCGGGCAAGCTCGTGGCCGGAACCTCCGGCTTCGTCGTGTCGGCCTACGGATATCCGATCTTCTTCGCCTTCACGGCGGCGGTCGGCATCCCGGTGGTGGTCCTCTGCCTGCTGGTCGGCCGGGCGGGTGACCGAACGGCGTCCGCCGCCGAAGCGACCGCGACGGACCCGGTCCGCCCTGAAGCCGCCGCGGGCGACGAGATCGGCGGGAACCATCCGCGGGGCCCCGGCCTTGCTTCCACCGGCCAGGACCACCCTGGCGCAGGCCGGCCCGCGAAACCCCACCCGGCACACGGATGAGATTGCAGACGTGAGCAACATCAAACTCGTCGACGACACCAGCAACACCCCGGCCGTGAGCCCGGGCCTTCCCGGCCTCAGCGAGACCGATCGCGCAGCGCTGCGGCGCGCCGTCGAAGCCCTGGAGAAGCCAGGGCTCGCGGCGCGGCTCTCGGCCGTGGCCGGCGCACCCCTGGATATGATCGGTCGCGCCTTGCCCGCGCCGGTCACCGACGCGGTGTCTCAGGCGACGGAGAGCGCCATGCGCGCCTCGCTCAAGGTGGCCCTGGCGACGCTGCCGGAGGGACGCGCGATCCCGGTTCCGACCGACCCGCTGCTCGCCGGTCCGGCCGAGACGGAGTCCGCGACGGTGCGCACGGCGACGCGCCTGGCGAAGTACCTGCCCTCCAGCGCCTTCGGTCACAAAGCGATGGCAGCCGTCTCCGGTGCCCTCGGGGGCGCCTTCGGCTTGGCGACCCTGGCGATCGAACTGCCGGTCTCCACCACCCTGATGCTGCGCTCGATCGCGCAGATCGCCCGGGAGGAGGGCGAGGATCTGAGCGATCCGGAGAATGCCCTGGCCTGCGTCCAGGTCTTTGCCCTGGGTGGGCGCGAAGCGGCCGGCAGCGCCCTGACCGAGAGCGGCTACTTCGCCGTACGCGCGGCCCTCGCCAAGACGATGGTCGAGGCGGCGCGCTACGCCGGCAATCGAGCGCTCCTCGACGAGGCTGCACCGGCTTTGATCCGCTTCTCGACGCAGATCGCGGCCCGCTTCGGCCTCGTGGTCTCCCAGAAGGTGGCGGCGCAGGCCGTGCCGATTCTCGGCGCCGTCGGTGGCGCCGCGGTCAACGCCGCCTTCATGGACCACTTCCAGTCCACCGCCCGGGCGCACTTCACCGTGCGGCGGCTGGAGCGGATCTACGGCGAAGCGCCCGTACGGGCCGCCTACGAATCCGAGAAGGCGATGCTCGGCGCTTGAAACTCGGCGCTTGAAGCTCGGCGCCTGAGCGAACTCGCACGCCGATGCGCGACGTGACGGGCAGCGGACGCGGCCGCCATCAGGCTTTCGGATAGCGCTGTGCGAGGAGGGCATGGACGAGGCGGGTGGTCTGCACCTCGCCCCCCTCCGGCCGGCCGGGCTTGGTCGACGGGTTCCATCCGTAGAGGTCGAAATGGACGTGCGCCCGCGTGCCGGGCGCGAACCGCCGCAGGAAGAGGGCCGCCGTGATCGCCCCGGCGAAGGGACCGCCCGAGACGTTGTTCAGGTCGGCGACCTTCGACTCGAGCAGGCTCGCGTAGGGCTTGTGCAGGGGCAGGCGCCAGACGGGGTCGGCGACGGCGATCCCCGCCTCGGACACCGCCGCGGCCAGCGCCTCGTCCTCGGTGAAGAAGGCCGGAAGATCGGGACCCAGCGCGACGCGGGCTGCCCCCGTCAGGGTGGCGAAGTCGAGGAGCAGATCCGGCCGGTCGGCCTCCGCCAGCGCGAGGGCATCGGCGAGGATCAGCCGCCCCTCCGCATCGGTGTTGCCGATCTCGACGGTCAGCCCGGCCCGGCTGCGGATCACGTCGCCCGGCCGGAAGGCGCTGCCCGAGATGGCATTCTCCACCGCCGGCACGATCAGGCGCAGCCGCAGGTTCAGGCCCGAGCCCATCACCATGTCGGCGACCGCCAGGGCAGCGGCGGCACCGCCCATGTCCTTCTTCATCAGAAGCATGCCGCTGGACGGCTTGATGTCGAGCCCACCCGTGTCGAAGGCGACGCCCTTGCCGACAAGGGTCACCCGCGGTGCGTCCGTCGGTCCCCAGGACAGGTCGATGAGGCGCGCGGCCCGCGGCGAGGCCGCACCGACCGTGTGGACGAGGGGAAACCCCGCGGCGAGATCGTCCCCCGTCACGACCGAGACGGTGGCGCCGTGGCGCTCGGCGACCGCGCGCACCGCGGCCTCGATCTCCGCAGGACCGAGATCGTTGGCCGGGGTGTTCACGAGGTCGCGGCCCCGCGCCACGGCCTCGGCGATGCGGGTGATGGCTGGCCCGTCGGCCCCCTCCGGCACGACCAGGGCCGGGCGCTCGGCGCCGGCCTCGCGATACCGCGCGAAACGATAGCTTCCGAGGAGCCACGCGAGGGCGGCGGCGCCGTCATCGAACCCGTCGGCGGCAACGAAGCGATAGGTGCCGGGCGGAAGGGCGCCGGGAAGCTTGCCGGCGATCAGCGGATCACTGCCATCGCCCAGGCCGAACAGGATCCGGCCCAGACGACCGTCGGCCGCCGGGAGGAGGGCGATCCGCCCGGCCTTCGGCGCGAACTCCGTCGCCCGGGCATAGGCCGCCTGCGGGCCCGGCAGCGACGCCTCGACCCGGGGCCAGGTTTCCGGGGTGACGCTGAGGATCGGGATCGCGTCGCCGGGATCGGCGACGAGGCGGGACAGGGTCTGGGTCATGGAACTCGCAAGGGCAGGGCCGGGAGATTAACGGCGGGTTAGGGTTAACGCTCTATCACCTGGGCATCGGGAGCGCGAAGCGTTCGCCTGAGCAAATTCTGGGCCCCTGCGGGCCGTCGTGGAGCGCGTCATGGTCGGGCCGCTGGTCAAGTTCTCTCGGGTGCGCCCGATGCCCGTCCTGTCGGCGGCGCTGGTGGCGGCGCTTGCCGCCGGCTGCCAGTCCCGATCCCCGGAAACGACCGGCTCCATCGGGGGGATCTCCCTTCCGGGCTTCGGCCGCTCCCAGAACCCGGCGATCATCACCCGGCGGGAGGTCGAGGCCCTCGGCGAGAGGTACGCCGCCGACTCGAACGACCTGTCCCTGGCCCTTCGCTACGCCCAGGCCCTGCGGGCCACGGACCAGAAGAGCCAGGCCGTCGCGGTCCTGCAGCAGGCGGCCCTGCGCAACCCGAAGAACAACACCGTCCTGGCCGCCTACGGCAAGAGCCTGTCCGAGGTCGGCCGGTTCCAGGAGGCGGCCGACGTTCTCCAGAACGCCCACACCCCGGCGCGTCCCGACTGGCGTGTCCTGTCGGCCCAGGGCGCGGTGGCGGACCAGCTCAACGACCACACCCGGGCGCAGGGCTTCTACGAGGCGGCGCTGAAGATCCAGCCGGATGATCCCGTCATCCTGTCGAACCTCGGGCTCTCCTACGCCCTCGGCCGCCAGCTGGCGCAGGCCGAGGCGACCCTGCGGCGGGCCTCGGAGCAGCCCCGCGCCGATGCGCGGGTGCGCCAGAACCTCGCCCTCGTGCTCGGCCTGCAGGGCAAGTTCGCCGAAGCGGAAGCCGTCTCCCGCCAGGATCTCTCGCCCGAGGAAGCGGCGGCCAACACGGCGGCTCTGCGGGCCTTCGTGGCGCAGCCGAACAGCTGGAAGGCTTTGAAGGCCGCCGATGCGCGCAGCGCCCGGCCGGTTCGGCAAGTCGCCTCCGGCCCGGTGGAGTGAGGCTCTCTGCCACCGATGGGGCGGGTGACTTGAGGTTAACCGCAGGTTAAGGGCCACGGCCTAGTTACGTTATGGACAGGTCGCGGTGCGACGCCGGCCTGCGGCCGTGCCCCCGGAAGAGGAGAGTGCGTGCGTTGGGGGACTGATCGCTGGCGCTTCTATCGGTTGATCGGACGCGAAGTCGCGCGCTCGGTGCGCGACACCTATGCCCGGGTGAGCGGCCGACCGGATATTCTTGCCCGCGCCCGCGTCACGGCCCTGGTCATCGCGCCGCATGACCTGCGGACCAGCGACGCGACCTTCGCCGACGACATCTACGCCGGCCTCTTCGTCTTCGCGGGGCGATCCCTGTCGGTCAGTGGCCGCTCGCCCTTCGACTACGCCCCGCCCTCTCCGGAATGGGCCGACATCCTCTATGGCTTCGGCTGGCTTCGCCACCTGCGCGCGGCCGATACGGCCCTCGCTCGCGCCAACGCCCGCGCTTTCGTGGCCGATTTCATCGCCGGCCGGGGCGACGCGGCCCTCGCCCGACCGACGCCGGTCGCCGCTCGCCGGCTGATCTCCTTCCTGTGCCAGTCGCCGCTCGTCCTGGAGGGCGCCGACCACGCCTTCTACCAGGTCTTCCTGAAGGCTCTTGGCAAGACGGCCCGCGACCTCGAGAGCGACCTGCGCCGGAGCATCTCCCCGCAGAGCCGCCTGTTGGCGGCGGTGGCGCTCTGCTACGCCGGCCTGTGCTGTGACGGCATCCAGCCGATCCTGCGTCGCTCGACCCGCATCCTGGTGCGGGAGCTCGAACGACAGATCTTGCGCGACGGCGGCCATCGCAGCCGCGATCCGCGCTTCGCCATGGAACTCCTCCTCGACCTGCTGCCCCTGCGCCAGAGCTTCCTGTCGCGCAGCATCGACCCGCCGGAAGCGCTCCTGCACGCGATCGACCGCATGCTGCCGCTCCTGCGCCTGCTCCGGCATCCCGACGCGTCGCTGAGCCATTTCAACGGCATGGGCGCTACGGCGGCGGACCACCTCGCCACCCTGCTGGTCTACGACGGCGCCCTGGCGCAGCCGATGATGCATGCACCGAATTCCGGCTACGAGCGCCTGGAGGGCGGACGGGTCCTCGTCGTCGCCGATGTCGGCGCGCCGCCGCCCCTGCCCGATTCCATCAACGCGGGGGCCGGGTGCCTGTCCTTCGAGATGTCGAGCGGCCCGCAGCGCATCGTCGTCAATTGTGGCCTGCCGGCGAGTGGCCCCGAGCTGCGCCGCCTGGCCCGCAGCACCGCCGCCCATTCCACCGCGACGGTCGGCGACACCTCGTCCTGCCGCTTCCTCGTCGGCGGGGGGGCCTGGTACGAGCGCTGGGCCGTGACCTGGCTCTCGCACCGGATCGGACCCGTGATCCTGCGCGGCCCTCGCGACGTGAAGGCGGAGCGGACCACCGAGGAGGGCGCCACCATCCTGGCGGCGCGTCACGACGGCTATCTGGGTGATCTCGGCCTCGTCCATGAACGGCGCTGGCGCCTGGCGCGCAACGGCAACCTCCTCGAGGGCGAGGATGCCTTCGTCCGCCCGCCGGACGCCAAGCGCGGCAAGGCACGGCACCGGCCGCAGGAAGTGGCGGTGCGCTTCCACCTCCATCCGGCGATCGCGGCGCGCGGCCTCGACGACGGCCGTCTCGAACTGACGTCGCCGATCGG
Source organism: Methylobacterium sp. Leaf125 (assembly GCF_001423085.1). GTDB lineage: Bacteria > Pseudomonadota > Alphaproteobacteria > Rhizobiales > Beijerinckiaceae > Methylobacterium. The sequence goes on from NZ_LMNU01000012.1 coordinate 227,581, forward strand.
CGAGATCTGGCATTTCGGGGCCGAGGGCGTACCCGTCGCCCTGGAGGAGAGCGTCTACTTCGCCGGAATCACCGGCGCCCGCCGCACCGACCAGATCGTGCTCTACCTGTCGGTCGCCGAGGACACCCGCATCCGCTGGGGCTTCGCCCGGGCTCCGGCGCGGCAAGGCTGAGGGGACGACTGGCCGCAGCGCACAATTTCGTGGTACGCGCCGCGCAGTTTCTTGTCGCTTGCCTCCGGACGCAACGCCATGTCGCATGACCAAGTGCGGGTCACCCGCGCACTCCTCTCCGTCTCGGATAAGGAAGGCCTCGTCGCGTTCGCCACCGCCCTCGATCGCCTCGGCATCGAGCTCGTCTCCACGGGCGGCACCCACAAAACCCTGAGCGCGGCCGGCCTCCCGGTGACCGAGGTCGCCGAGCTGACGGGCTTTCCCGAGATGATGGACGGTCGGGTGAAGACCCTGCATCCCGGCGTTCACGGGGGCCTGCTCGCGGTGCGCGACAACCCCGAGCATCAGGCGGCCCTGGCGGCGCACGGGATCCGCGCCATCGATCTGCTGGTGGTCAACCTCTACCCGTTCGAGGCGACGGTGGCGAAGGGCGCCTCCTACGACGATTGCGTCGAGAACATCGACATCGGCGGCCCGGCGATGATCCGCGCCGCCTCGAAGAACCACGCCGACGTCGCGGTCGTAGTGGATGTCGCGGACTACGCCGATCTCCTCGCCGAACTGGAGGCGAATGCCGGCAGCCTGCATGAGCGCACCCGGCGCCGCCTTGCCCAGAAAGCCTATGCGCGCACGGCGACCTACGACGCCGCCATCGCCAACTGGCTCGCCGGCCAGATCGAGAGCCCGGCGACGCCGGCCTACCGGGCCTTCGGCGGCAGCCTCGCCCAGCCCCTGCGCTACGGCGAGAATCCCCACCAGAGCGCGGCGTTCTACCGGTCTCCCGGCCTGCCGCGCCCGGGCGTCGCCACCGTGCGCCAGCTCCAGGGCAAGGAGCTGTCCTACAACAACCTCAACGACACCGACGCGGCCTACGAGTGCGTGGCCGAGTTCGACCCGGCGCGCTCGGCGGCGGTGGCGATCATCAAGCACGCCAATCCCTGCGGCGTGGCCGAGGGCGCGAGTCTCCGCGAAGCCTACGAGCGCGCCCTGAGCTGCGATCCGACCTCGGCCTTCGGCGGCATCGTCGCCCTGAACCGTCCCCTGGATGCCGAGGCCGCGCGCCGGATCGTCGAGATCTTCACCGAGGTCATCATCGCGCCGGACGCCACCGCGGAGGCGATCGCGATCGTCGCGAGCAAGAAGAACCTGCGTCTCCTCCTCGCCGACGGCCTGCCCGACCCGCGCGGGGCCGGCGAGACCGTGAAGACCCTCGCGGGCGGCCTCCTGGTCCAGGCCCGGGACGCGGCGGTGGTCGACGACATGCCGCTGACGGTGGTCACCCAGCGCGCACCGTCGGAGCGAGAATACGCCGATCTGCGCTTCGCCTACCGGGTCGCCAAGCACGTCAAGTCGAACGCCATCGTGTATGTGCGCGACGGCGCGACGGTCGGCATCGGGGCCGGTCAGATGTCGCGGGTGGATTCCTCGCGCATCGCCGCCTGGAAGGCGGCCGAGGGCGCCAAGCGCCTCGGTGCAGCCGAGAGCCTCGCCAAGGGCTCGGTGGTCGCCTCCGACGCCTTCTTCCCCTTCGCCGACGGACTGATCGCGGCGGCGGAGGCCGGCGCCACGGCGGTGATCCAGCCCGGCGGCTCCATGCGCGATGCCGACGTGATCAAGGCGGCCGACGAGGCCGGTCTCGCCATGGTGTTCACCGGCCACCGCCATTTCCGGCACTGACGCCTCTTCCGGGCGGCTGGGAACGGCCGCGCTTTCCGAGTCCACGAGGCCCGACCCCATGACCCACACCCAACATTCCAGTCGCCGCGAGGAGCGCCGCGCGGCGGGTAAGCGCCTGCGCGAACAGGTCTCGCGGGAATCCCACGCCGAGTGGCGGCCGACGCCGCAGCGCGATCCCCTCGCGGTCCTGCAGGCGGGGGATGCCGGCCGACTCGCCGAACTGGTGCCCCTGCGCCGGGAGCGGATGCGGGTTGACCCGTTCGCCTTCCTGCGTGGGGCCGCCGCCGTGATGGCGGCCGACCTGGAAGGCGTACCGGTGCCGGGTATCCCGGTTCAGGCCTGCGGCGACTGCCACATCGGCAATTTCGGCGTCTACCGCAGTCCCGAGGGGCAGACGCTGTTCGACATCAACGACTTCGACGAGACCCTGTGGAACGTCGACTTCACCGTCGACGTGAAGCGACTCGCCGCCAGCATCGCCCTGGCCGCCCTGCCGCGGGGCGCGGACAAGGCGCGCCGCGCGGCGCGGGCCGGCGTCCGGGCCTATCGCGAGCACATGCGGGAGCTCGCCGCTCTCTCGCCCCTGGCGATCTGGCACAGCCGGATCGACCTCGATCACGAGGTCGGGCGCCTCGGTGACGGGGACCTCTGCCGGCGTCTCCTGTCCGAGGCCGGGACCGAGCATGCCGACGGCCTCAGCCGCGGCGACGTGCCGACCCTCGCGGTGGTCCCGCACGAGACCGACCCCGCGGACTGGCGCATCGCCGACAAGGCGCCGACCATCTTCCACCAGGGGCCGGGCGGCCTCACCGAGGCGGTGCGCGACGCGGCGGCGGCGCTGCTCGCCTATCCGCACAGCCTCAGCGCCGACCGCTGGACCCTGCTCTCGCGCTACGCCCAACGCGACGTCTCTTTCAAGGTCGTCGGCATCGGCTCGGTGGGACTGGTCTGCGCCGTCGGGATCTACGCCGATGCGGACGGCGCCCCGCTGTTCCTGCAGATCAAGGAAGCCCGTCCGTCGGTGATCGGCCAGCTCGCGCTTAAGCCGTTCAGCATCGCCTCCGAAGGCCAGCGGGTCATCGACGGCCAGCGGATCATGCAGGCGGCCAGCGACCTGTTCCTTGGCACCGCGTTCTCCGACGCGAGCGGCCGCTGCTACTACGTGCGCCAGCTCAAGAACCGGAAGCTGTCGGCGGTGTCGGAGATCCTCGCCGAGAGCGGCGCCAAGCCCTACGCCAAGCTCTGCGGCACGACCCTCGCCCGTGCCCATGCCCGCTCGGGTGACGCGGCGATGATCGCCGGCTATCTCGGCAAGGGTTCCGCCTTCGACGAGGCGGTCGCCGACTTCGCCATGGCGTATGCCCGTCAGAGCATCGCGGACCACGCCCTGCTGGTCACCGATTTCCTGACCACGCCGGAGCCCCAGGCCCGCTGAAACGAGAAAGGGCCCCGCCTCGCGGCGGGGCCCCTCGGGGGAGAGCCAGGCCTTAGCGGACCGGGTTCTCGTCGTAGGTGAAGATATCGCGATCCTTGGTCTCCGGGATGAAGAGGAGACCGATGACGAAGGTCATCGCGGCGATCGCGATCGGGTACCACAGGCCGTTGTAGATGTTGCCGGTCTGGGCGACGATGGCGAAGGAGGTCGCCGGCAGCAGGCCGCCGAACCAGCCGTTGCCGATGTGATAGGGCAGCGACATCGAAGTGTAGCGGATACGGGTCGGGAACAGCTCCACCAGGGCCGCCGCGATCGGGCCGTAGACCATCGTCACGTAGAGGACGAGGATCGTCAGGATACCGATGACCACGAGCTTCTGGCCCGTGAAGATGTCGATCGGATTGGCGGCCTTGACGATGCTGGCATTGCCGGCCGGCGCCGGGTAGCCCGCCGCGGTGAGCGCCGCCGGCACCGCCTTGGCGAAGGCCGGGTCGGCGACGGGGAAGTCCTTGCCGGCGATGGTCACGATGGTCGGTGCGCCGGCGGCGACCGGCTCGGTGGTGTAGTTCACGGCGGAGCGGGCGAGCAGCGCCTTGGCGACGTCGCACGCCTTGGTGAACTTGGCCGTACCGACCGGATTGAACTGGAACGAGCAATCGTCCGGGTTGGTCTTGACCACCACCGGCACCGTCGACTGCGCCTGGTAGAGCGCCGGGTTCGCGTTGGCGGTGAGTTGCTCGAACAGCGGGAAGTAGGTCAGCGCCGCGATCAGGCAGCCGCCGAGGATCACCGGCTTGCGCCCGATCTTGTCGGAGAGCGCGCCGAAGAACAGGAAGCCGCCGGTGGCGAGCAGCAGCGACCAGGCGATCAGCACGTTGGCGGTGAACTGGTCGACCTTGAGGATGCTCTGGAGGAAGAACAGGGCGTAGAACTGCCCGGCGTACCAGACCACCGCCTGGCCGGCGGTAAGGCCGAGCAGGGCGAGGAGCGCCCACTTGGCATTGCGCCACTGGCCGAATGCCTCCGAGAGCGGCGCCTTGGAGTGGGTGCCTTCCTCCTTCATCTTCTTGAAGGCCGGGCTCTCGTTCATCTGCAGGCGAATCCAGACGGAGATGAGCAGCAGCACGCAGGAGACGAGGAACGGGATGCGCCAGCCCCAGGCCTGGAAGGCCGTAAGGGTGGTCTGGGTGCCGTCAGCTGCCGTCGTGACCGTCGGCGCGTAGGCACCGTTCACGTAGCCCTGCGTCGACAGGATGATGATCAGCGAGAGCAGCAGTCCGAGGGTCGCGGTCGTCTGAATGAAGGCGGTGTAGAAGCCGCGGCGGCCTCGTGGGGCATGCTCGGCCACGTAGACGGCCGCGCCGCCGTACTCGCCCCCCAGAGCCAGGCCCTGGAGCATGCGCAGCGCCAGCAGCGTCACCGGGGCGACCCAGCCGATGCCGTAGCCGTTCAGGGTATCGTAGGAGGGCAGCAGGCCGACGCAGAAGGTCGAGATGCCCATGATCAGGATGGTGATGAGGAAGGTGTGCTTGCGCCCCACCATGTCGCCAAGCCGGCCGAACACCAGGGCGCCGAAGGGGCGGACGAGGAACCCGGCCGCGAAGGCGAGCAGGGCGAAGATGTTGCGCGTGGCTTCCGGATACGCCGAGAAGAACTGCGCCCCGATGATCGTCGCGAGCGATCCATAGAGGTAGAAATCGTACCACTCGAAGACGGTGCCGAGGGACGAGGCGAGAATGACTTTCTTCTCGCCGGCGCTCATCGGCCGTGTGGCCGGATCGCTGATGGGAATTGCGCTGGACGCAACCATGGGACGTTTCTCCAAGTCTCGTTCTGCCCGGGCGTAGTCCACCCGTGACGTGTTTGACCCTGCAGGTCCCGAAGCCTTGTCGCTCAGCCTGCCCGGACTGTTCAGGCGCACCGATTGCGCGAGCCTATGCCTGGGACCCGTGGCCGGATGCTAGGCCACGCCACGTTTTCGCCCAAGTCCCAAACACCGCCGCACTGTCCTGAATTCGGATATTTTTCAAGTCTTCCCGAAATTTTTTTTGCATTTGGGAGGGATTAGAATTCAGGGTCGCAACGAAAGAGGGCGCGACTTGCGTCGCGCCCTCTCATCTCGCCGACACTGATGGGGTCAGTGGCTCAGTGTGCGTGGGCTCCATCGGCGCCGATCCCGGTCTCCGAGCGAACGAATTGCGCATCGAAGAGTGCGCGCTCACGCTGGGCCCGCTTGGTGTTGTCGAGCTTCGAGACGACGATGATCGTCAGGAAGGCCAGCGGCATCGAGAACAGGGCCGGATTGTCGTAGGGGAAGATCGCCACCGGGTTCCCGAAGGTGGTGACCCAGACGGCCTTCGACAGAACCACCATGCCGACCGCCGCGACGAGGCCGACGAGGCCGCCGATGAGGGCGCCCCAGGTGGTGGTGCCCTTCCACAGGATCGACATGGTCAGGACCGGGAAGTTGCAGCTCGCCGCGACCGAGAAGGCGAGACCGACCATGAACGCGACGTTCTGATTCTCGAAGACGTAGCCGAGATAGATCGCCACGATGCCGATGACGACGGCGGCGATCTTGGAGAGTCGGACCTCCGCGGCCTCGTTGGTGCGCCCGCGGGCGATCACCTGGGCGTAGAGGTCGTGGCTCACCGCGGAGGCGCCCGCGAGGGTCAGGCCCGCCACCACCGCCAGGATGGTCGCGAAGGCCACGGCCGAGATGAAGCCCAGGAAGTACGGGCCGCCCACCGCGTTGGCGAGGTTCACCGCCACCATGTTGGTGCCGCCGATCATGCCCTTGAGCTTGTCGAAGGCGCCGGCCGCGTCGAGGGAGAAGTAGGCCGGGTCGGACATCAGCAGGGCGATGCCGCCGAAGCCGATGATGAAGGTCAGGATGTAGAAGTAGCCGATCAGGCCGGTGGCGTAGAACACCGACTTGCGGGCTGCCTGGGCGTCCGACACCGTGAAGAAGCGCATCAGGATGTGCGGCAGGCCGGCCGTTCCGAACATCAGGCCGACGCCGAGCGAGATCGCCTCGACCGGATTGTTGACGAGGCCGCCCGGCGCCATGATCGCGTCACCCTTGGGGTGAGTGGCGACGGCGGCGGCGAAGAGGGCCTCGGGGTTGAAGCCGTACTTGTATAGGACGGCGCCGGCCATGAAGGTCGCACCGCCGAGCAGCAGGCAGGCCTTGATCACCTGCACCCAGGTGGTCGCCTTCATGCCGCCGAAGGCCACGTAGACGATCATCAGCACGCCGACGATGATGACGGCGTAGAGATAGGGCAGGCCGAACAGGAGCTGGATCAGCTTTCCGGCGCCGACCATCTGGGCGATCAGGTAGAACGCCACCACCACCAGCGTGCCGGTGGCCGAGATGATGCGGATCGAGGTCTGGTCGAGGCGGAACGAGGCGACATCGGCGAAGGTGAACTTGCCGAGGTTGCGCAGGCGCTCCGCGATGAGGAACAGCACGATCGGCCAGCCGACGAGGAAGCCGGTGGAGTAGATCAGGCCGTCGAAGCCGGAGGTGTAGACGAGGCCCGAGATGCCGAGGAACGAGGCGGCGGACATGTAGTCGCCCGCGATGGCCAGCGAGTTGGTGCCCGCCGAGATCCCGCCGCCGGCCGCGTAGAAGTCCGCGGCCGACTTGGTGCCCTTGGCGGCCTTGTAGGTGATGCCGAGGGTGAACAGCACGAAGAACGCGAACATGCCGATGGCCGGCCAGTTCGTCGCCGATTGCTTGACCGCGCCGAGGTCAGGACCGGCGGCGTAGGCGGCCGTTACGGCGAGAGCCGCCAGGGCTGTGCCGAGGACGAGGGGATGCTTGAGGCGGATCATCGGCCAACGTCTCGCTTGAGGGCGGCGGTCAGCTCGTCGAAGCGGCCGTTGGCGCGCTGGACGTAGATGCCGGTGAGGATGAAGGCGAGCACGATCACGGTGACGCCGAGGACGAGACCGAGGGAGGCGGTGCCCCCGCCGATCTTCACGGCCAGCAGCGCCTTGTCGAACGCGATCAGCCCGATGAAGCCGAAATAAATCAGCAGCATGATGATGGTGAGCGTCCAGCCGAAGCGCGTGCGCTCGTGGACGAGTTCCTTGAAATGCGGGCTCTGCGCAATGCGCGCAGTCTCCAGATCGGCCATGACGGTTTTCTCCCAGGGATCCGCCTCTTGCCAGGGCGGCTTCCGGATTGAAGGCGTTTAAATTGTGGGGGGCAGAGGTCCGCGCGGAGTGAGGGTCACCCGCTCCGCGCGATCGGAGCGCCGGACTCGCTCAGTGCGTCCGGTTCTGGCGATTCTCGATCAGGTCGTCGACCACCGCCGGCTCGGCGAGCGTCGAGGTGTCACCCAGCGACGAGAATTCATCCTCGGCGATCTTGCGCAGGATGCGGCGCATGATCTTGCCCGAGCGGGTCTTGGGCAGGCCCGGTGCGAACTGGATCAGATCCGGCGAGGCGATCGGCCCGATATCCTTGCGGACCCAGGTCACGAGCTCCTTGCGCAGTTCGTCCGAGCCCTCCTCGCCCTCCATCAGGGTGACGTAAGCGTAGATGCCCTGGCCCTTGACGTTGTGGGGATACCCGACGACCGCGGCCTCCGAGACCTTCGGGTGTGCGACGAGGGAGGATTCGACCTCAGCCGTGCCCATCCGGTGACCCGAGACGTTGATGACGTCGTCGACCCGGCCGGTGATCCAGTAATAGCCATCCGCGTCGCGGCGGCAGCCGTCACCGGTGAAGTAGTTGCCCGGGTAGGTCGAGAAGTACGTCTGCTCGAAGCGCTCGTGATCACCGTAGACGGTGCGCATCTGGCCCGGCCAGGAATCCTTGATGCAGAGGTTGCCTTCGCAGGGACCGTCCAGGGTCTTCCCCTCGGCATCGACCACGATGGGCTGGACGCCGAAGAACGGCCGCGTCGCAGAGCCGGGCTTCAGCTTGGTCGCCCCCGGGAGCGGGGTGATCAGGATACCGCCGGTCTCGGTCTGCCACCAAGTGTCGACGATGGGGCAGCGGGAATCGCCCACCACCTTGTAGTACCAGTCCCAAGCCTCCGGGTTGATCGGCTCGCCGACCGAACCGAGGACGCGCAGGGAGGCGCGGGAGGTCTTCTTCACCGGGCCCTCGCCGCCACCCATCAGCGAGCGGATCGCGGTGGGCGCGGTGTAGAAGATGTTGACCTTGTGCTTGTCGACCACGTCCCAGAAGCGGGAATTCGACGGGTAGGTCGGAATGCCCTCGAACATCAGGGTCGTCGCGCCGTTCGCGAGGGGCCCGTAGACGATGTAGGAGTGACCCGTGACCCAGCCGACATCGGCGGTGCACCAGTAGACCTCGCCCTCGCGGTAATCGAAGACGTACTGATGCGTCATCGACGCGTAGACGAGATAGCCGCCGGTGGTGTGGACCACGCCCTTCGGCTGGCCCGTCGAGCCGGAGGTGTAGAGGATGAAGAGCGGGTGCTCGGCCTCCACCGGCTCGGCCGGGCACTCATCGGTCACCTGGGCGGCGGCCTCGTCGTAATAGACGTCGCGGCCGGCTTCCATCGCGATCGACGACCCGGTGCGGCGCACCACGACGACGTGGTCGACGCTGTCCTTGGGCAGGCGCGCGATCGCCGCGTCGACATTGGCCTTCAGCGGCACCTTGCGGCCGCCGCGCAGTCCCTCGTCGGCCGTGATGACCATCTTGGAGGCGCAGCCCTCGATGCGGCCGGCCAGGGAATCCGGCGAGAACCCGCCGAAGACGATGGAGTGGATCGCGCCGAGGCGGGCGCAGGCGAGCATCGCGTAGGCGGCCTCGGGGATCATCGGCAGGTAGATGGTGACCCGGTCCCCCTTCGACACGCCGCGGTTGCGCAGCACGTTGGCCATCTTCCCGACTTCGGAATGAAGCTCACGGTAGGTGATGTGCTTGGATTCGCTTGGGTCGTCGCCTTCCCAGATAATCGCGACCTGATCGCCCCGCGACGCGAGATGGCGGTCGATACAGTTGTAGGCGACGTTCGTCTGCCCGTCCTCGAACCACTTGATCGAGATCTGCCCAGGCTGGAAGCTGGTGTTCTTCACCCGTGTGAAAGGCGTCATCCAGTCGATGCGCTTGCCGTGCTCGCTCCAGAACGTCTCTGGATCGGCGACGGAGACCTGATACATGGCCAGGTACTGAGCGTTGTCGACGTGGGCGCCTTCGCTCCACGTCGAACGCACTTCGACCACCTTCTCGTCCATCGCGTTGTCCCTATCGGTGCCCGATCGTATCGCGACTGTTCACGCAGCCGGGTCTTCCAAATACCGTCATAGGCTCAACGACATATTCCCCGCAAGCACCCTTATGGCTAAGGGCGGGACAGGACCGTGGTTTTGTTTGAACGAATGTCAGTTGCAGCCAATGCAGATGCCGGTCTCGACCTTTTTATCGATGGCGCGCTGCTTGCGGGTGGCGTCGGACGTGCGGTCCTCGTCCGGTGCGGCCCCGCGGCCCGGCGGCTTGGTCACGCCGGTCGAAGTGATGTTCCGGAACTGACCGGCCGATCCCATATTCGGCTCGGTGCCACTCTGCTGAGCCAGGGCAACCCCCGGCAAACCGATCCCCAGGACGGCGATCAACGTCAACGCACGCATCATTGTCTCCATGGCAGGGGAGGGCTCCCCTCCGCTCTGGATCCAACGCACGCTGCGTAGGCCGGTTGCAGCGACGCCGGCCCGCTCTCAGGCCCGCTTCGTCGCCCCGGGCACGGGGAACAGCATCTCCACCAGGGTGCCCTCGTCCTTCCGGCTCGAGATGTGGAAGCGACCGTGATTGGCCTCGGTGAGGGCCTTGGTCAGCGGCAGCCCCAGGCCGGTTCCGCGGGCGGGTTCGACCGGGAGGCCCGACCGGAAGGGATGCAGGGCCCCCTCCATCTCGGCCGCCGACATCCCGACCCCGGTGTCGCGGATGCGCAGGGCGATCTCCCCGCGGTCGGCGAGCGAGGTCGAGACGATGACCTGCCCGCCGGCCTCCGTCAGCGCGATGGCGTTCGCGATGACGTTCAGGGTCGCCTGCTGCACGAAGCGCTCGTCGGCCGAGAGAACCGGCAGGTCGGTGAAGAAACTCGTGCGCAGGACGATGCGCCGCCGGACGGCCTCGGGGTGGAGGAGGGCGACGCAGCGCGAGACCACGTCGTTCAGGGACATGTCCGCGATGACCCGGTCGACCTTCCCGGATTCGATTCGCGCCAGGTCCAGCAGATCCGTGACGAGATCGAGCAGGCGCGTGCCCGAATCGTGAACGCCCTGGAGGGACGCCCGGTCGTGCTGCGACCCCGTCGAATGACCGGTCCGGTCGATGAGACCGTCGAGCGAATCGAGCATCGCCTTCAGCGGCGCCTGGATCGTCTGACCGACCTGGGTCAGGAGCTCGGCCTGCTGCGAAATCGCGTCCCGCTCCGCCGGCGCAGTTCCGAGGTCGGCCGCATGACGCAGGTCGGCCCCGACCCGGTCAGGCATTGCGGGCGCGTCGCGGATCACCGCGCAGACGCGCTCCTCCGCGTCGCCGGAGAGCGGCAGCAGCTTCACCCAAAGACGACGACCCGTGCCGCGTGCCGCCACCGGCATCTCGTCCCGCACCGGAGCGCCCGGCTCGGCGTGCAGGCGTGCCAGCAGGTCGACGGCATGCTCGGAGGCGAACAGGCCGAGGAAACTCGCGCCCACCACCTCGCGCGGCTCGAGCCCGAAGGTCTCGGCGGTGCGTCGGTTCAGGGAGAGGATGCGAGCCTGATGATCGAGCAGCACGATGCCGTCCTCCAGCGCATCGAGCACCGCGCGGGCATCGAGGCTGTGGCGGGCGGCGAAATCCTGGGCGATCGCGGTCGCCTTTGCGGCGCGGGCATCCTCGCTCGGCTCGGCGTCGCGGGCGAGCAGAAGCTGTGCGGGTCGACCGGCCCATTCCAGGGCGGATTGCTCGATCAGGACGCTGACCCGCCCGCCGCCGCGGGTCGCGAGAACCAGGGGTGCCTCACCCGCCGGACGGTCCTGCGGATCGAGGCCACCGAACAGGTGGACGATCCCACCAGCCGCCGTCAGCTCCTCCCGCGTCGCGTACCCTACGAGGCGCAGGAGGGGCTGGTTGGCGAACAGCACGGTGTCGTCGCGGTAGACCAGCACGCCGGCGGGAATGCGCTCCAGGGTCGCCACCATGGCGCCATCGGGCAACGGCTCCTCGGACGACCGCACGAACGGGACCGGAAACGGCATCACCGCGCAGGGTAAGCTGGGCTCGGCTTCCTTGTCCGAACGCTCGTCGCCCGCGAACCGGGCACCCAGGGCGCGCGCGATCTCGCGGAACGCGGCGTGCTCGTGGCTCGAGAGATGCGGATCGGAGGACTCGACAGCGGCCTCGACAGCGGAACCGGCCGGCGCATCCGCCACGGCCTCGACCGGCGCATCGGCCGCTGCCTCGGCCTCAGCGTGCGAGGCCGCGTGCGGATGGGAAGCGGCCACCTCCGCGGGTGTCGGTGATGCGGGCGCCGGTTCGATCTCGAGTTCCGAGGAGGTCGCCACCGGAGCCATGATCGACCGGATCTGCCCGAAGCCGCGAAAGCCCGAACCGGCCCGATTCTTCGGCGCGCCGGACACGTCGAGGTCACAGAGGCCGCCATCCGCCGCGATCAGCGTCAGCGGGATCGCCCGGAAGGTCCGCCCCAGGTCGAGGGCGGCGAGCAGGCCACCGGCATCGCACAGGACGTCCGCGTCAGCCAAGGCCTGCCAGCTCCGCCCCTCGAGGCGTCGGCGCAGGGCCGGTCCGGCTGCCGGCGAGACCTGGAGGATCGTCCCCGTCGCGTCGCTCTCCCAGGTGAAGCGCTGCCGGGCGACGATCGGCGCTTCCATCTCGACGACCGGCTCGTGCGAGACCGGTTCTTGCGCGACCGCGTCTTGCGAGATTGGCGCGTTCACGTCGTCCGGCGCAACGCTCGGATCGCTATCGACCGCCGATGCGCCGTGTTCGCTGCGCGGACGACGAGGCGGCAGCCGAATCGGCAGCGGCGTGTTCGCGACGAGCACGACGGCGTCGCGCGACGCGGTGAGGGCGACGCGCATCACGCTGAACAACACCGGCGGTGCGAGGCGCCGGGGGTCGAGATGCAACCGCATCAGCAGCGGCTCATTGGTCCGCAGGGGGGCGCGCCCGATCTGCTCGCCGAGCCGCAGCTCCGCGTCGACGCGGCCGTCCGATCCGCCAATGCCGTCTCGAAGGCTCTCGGCCCGAGGCGAGGCGTGCAGGATCCGCGTCCCGTCCGCATTGAGGAGCAGAATCGCCGTTCCGGGATCGCTCATGCGGGCGCCGAGGCGCGAATCATCCGCGCATCGACGCAGAGCCGCCTGAATCGCCCCGTCGTCCTTCCAACCCGGCCCTGAGGCTCCACTCTCGAACATCCGCACCTGTTTCGCGTGACGAATCTTGGAACGTGACGTCCTTTTTACCGCGTCACCGCCTCTCCATAAGCCACGAGAGGAGCCGCCGCACGTTTACCTGTTGTCAACCTTAATGCTCCCGAGCAGGGTGGCATAGGGCTGGGGCTGTGCTATTGTGCAGCGCACAACAAGCCATCAACAATTCAGAACGAGGAGAGGATAATGAGCAGCACCCCGAATTACGAGGTTCCCGCCGAGATGCGCGATTTCGCCGAGAAGAGCGTCGATCAGGCCCGCAAGGCCTTCGACACCTTCATCAGCGCCGCCCGCCGCACCGCAGACACCGTGCAGGGTTCCGCCGAGATGGCACGCACCAATGCGCACGATGTGTCCGCCCGCGGCTTCGAGTTCGCCGAGCAGAACGTGACAGCGGCCTTCGACCTCGCCCAGAAGCTTGTCCGCTCGCGCGACCTGCAGGAAGCCATGCAGCATCAGGCCGAGTTCGTGCGCAGCCAGTTCGCCGCGATTCAGGCCCAGGCCAAGGAGTTCGGTGGTCTCGCCCAGTCGGCGATCCAGCAGAGCGCCGAAAAGGCCAAGGGCGCCATGCAGGAAGGCGCCGAGCATGCCCGCAAGGCCATGGAGCAGGGCTCCGAGGCCGCTCGCAAGGCCGGCAGCGATGCCGAGCAGGCCATGCGGAACGCGACCAACTCCTGATCGCCTGTCCGCGGAGCCCTCGCGGCTCCACGCCTCGCAGCCCGCTTCGCCCCCGGCCGAGCGGGCTGTTTGCGTTCAGGGCCGCGCGTGCCGGCCGAAACCGGCCGAAATGCCCCGTGTCGAGAACGAGACTTGCCCACCACGGGCGTGTCTCCTAACCCTGACGCCGCGCCGTGCCCGGGTGTCCCGGAGCGGCGCGGTCAACGAGGGCGTAAGACCATGCGACGTATCTCCCGAGGCAGTCTGATCCTCACGGTTCTCGTCGGGCTGTTCGCGGCACAGAGTGCCAGCGCGCAGTATTACGATGACGGCTACGATCGGCCGCCGCCGCGCCGGGCCTATGAGGAGCGCCGCCTGCCGCCCCGTCGCGAGGTCGGCTTGAACTGCGACGCGGTCCAGTCGGGCCTGACCGGCTTCCAGCCCTATTCCTGCCCGCTCCCGGGTCCGCGGCCGCTCGGTGCGCGCTGCTTCTGCAACATGCCGATCGCGCCCTTCAGCCCGCCGCAGACCGCGGTCGGGCGCGTGGTCCCCTGAGCGTTCGAAGAGTCGACGCGCCGAACGCAGAAAGCCGCGTCATCCTCGTGGATGGCGCGGCATTCCAATTGATGATCCCGTCGGGCGATTTCAGTTCAGGACGACGACCTTGGCGCCGACCTTCACCCGCTCATAGAGATCGGTGACGTCCTCGTTGGTCATCCGGATGCAGCCTGACGAGACGGCCTGACCGATCGTATCAGGCTCGTTGGAGCCGTGGATGCGGTACTCGGTGCTGCCGATGTACATGGCGCGGGCACCAAGCGGGTTCTCCACGCCGCCGGCCATGTAGCGCGGCAGGTCGGGACGACGGGCGATCATCGCGGCGGGGGGCGTCCAAGACGGCCACTCCTTCTTCGCGGTCACCGTCTTCACGCCCGACCAGGTGAAGCCCGGGCGACCGACGCCGACGCCGTAGCGAAGGGCCTCGCCATTCGGCATCACGAAGTAGAGGCGCCGCTCGGCCGTGGAGACCACGATCGTACCCGGCTTATAGTTTCCGTCGAAGGCCACGATTTCGCGCGGGATCGGGGCAACCTGCGCCTGGGGCGCGGCCTGGTAGCCCTGTCCGGCGGTGGCCGGGTAGCCGTACGGATCATCGGTCGTGCGGCCGTAGCCGTAGGCCGGATCGGACGAGTAGTAATCCTCGCCGGAATTCGTGCCGAACGGATCATAGGGAGCCGCCAGAACAGGGCTCGCGGAGAGAACGCAGACACCGAGTATGCCTGTGAGGGCGGTCGCCAAGGTCTTCATGTTGGATCCCTTACCTATGCCGTAACCTTTGCTATACAAGCGTAAGCATGGGACAGTGGTTCCACGGCCTGCGAGAAATCCGTCGTTTTTGCGGCGACCCCGGTTTTAATCCCTCTCTGACACCGCCCGCATGAGGGCAGGCGAAGCGGGAATGGGGCGGCTGAGGACAAGGTCGCGTCCGGTCGTGTCGGTCATGGCAGCCATCCGCGCCAGAGTTTGCGGGGGAGGGTCGGTCAGCGCCTCTGCTGGTTCATCGTTCAGAGCACGCCGAAGGGGTCTTGCAGCTGGTCGTAGCGATCGCCCCAGAACATGTCGGCCGGTGACATTACGGCGGTTGCGCCGGCCGCGACGGCCTGGGCGTAGCAGGGCAAAGGCCTGCGGCCGCTGCAGCACATGGCCGTGCTCGGGAAACGCGTCGCTTAATCATCAGAGACGCCCCGTTGAGGCGGAGATGCACGTGCATCGTCCGGCCCTGGTCGTCGACGGACATCGCGGTGGCGATCCCCGCCCCGAACACCTCGACGTAGAACGCCGCCGCCTGCGTCAGGTCGGCGACGAGGCCTCCCTTTACCGGGGCCGGGATCACGCCTCCGCGCTGATTCGTACCGCTCATGGCGAGGCTCTCCGCTCAGGCCGCCGGCGCCCATCCGCTCCCGGCGCGGCTACCGACGACGATGGTTCGGCATCCCACAGGGCCGGAGGGACTTTTTCGAAGCGGCCCTGCGCGCAAAGCGTCGGAACGGCCGGCCCCGGCCCGTCGTCGCACGCCGCGCGGCGACCCGCCTCGGGCGCCGAATACCGGGGCCTCGCCACCGGGACCGAAAGGCTTGACCCCGAGCAGGACCCATGCCTTTTACGGGCCCTGGCACCCCCGACTCCGTAGCTCAGCTGGATAGAGCAGCCGCCTTCTAAGCGGCAGGTCGTTGGTTCGAGCCCAACCGGGGTCGCCACATCGCATTGTCCCAACACGCTCCGACGCACCGTTCGGCCGTACGCGTCTCCGATCGGGCCCGCACGGCCTACGCCCGGGAACGGCCTACCAGCGGTAGCTCACGGTGCCGGTGATGCGCGCCGACCCTCGCCGTCGTTGCAGCCGACGAAACCCGCCTGGGGCACGCAGGTGCCGACGATGACGCGGTCGAGCAGGTTGCGGGACATGGTCTGGAGCTCCTCCGGCGTGCACCCGCTCTACGGCGACGCGGCAGCTCACGCCTCGGCCGTCACCCGAGACTATGTGCCCGACTTTCATAATGCCGGCGGTCAGGCCCCGGCGTTCTCGGTTTTCGGCGGCAAAATCAGGACCTACAGTCGCCTTGCCGAGCACGCGATCGAGAACATCATGCATCACTTCCCGGGTCTCAGGAAGGCCTGGACCGGCCATGCGGTCCGACCCGGCGACGCGGTCCCAGAGGCAGAGCTCGGGGCCTTCCCAGGGCAGTTCCTCCGTGAGGCTCCGTTCCTCCCGGCCGAGACCGCGCGGCGCCCGGCGCAGGCCTATGAGACCGAAGCACGCGCCCTCGTTGGTGGCTCCAGCGCTCTCGCGGGTCTCGGCGAAGCCTTCAACGGCGGCTTGACGGCGGCCGAGGTCGACTGTCTCGATCGCGCCGAATGGGCGCGGACCGCTGAGGACGTCCTCTGGCGGCGCTCGAAGCTCGTCCTGCGCACGACCCCGGAAGGCGCTGTCCGCCGCGCCCCCTCCGTCGCGCCGAAGGCCGAAGCCGCGTGACGCCAGGGAATTCCTCTGCACCGAACCTGGCGTGAAGACCGGCCCAGGCATCTTCGACGAACCTTCCAAGGGAGGACGACAGCCATGTCTCAGTATGTTGGCGCCATCGACCAAGGTACCACCAGCAGCCGCTTCATCGTCTTCGATCGCGCAGGACAGATCGTTTCCTGCAAGCAGCGGGAACATGCGCAGGTCTATCCGCGGCCCGGTCACGTCGAGCACGATCCGATGGAGATCTGGCGCAACACGCAGGCCGTCATGCAGGATGCCCTTCAAAGCGCCGGCTTGACCCCGAAGGATCTGGTCTCGATCGGCATCACGAACCAGCGTGAGACCACGCTGATCTGGGATCGCCGCACGGGTGTCCCGCTTCACAATGCGCTGGTCTGGCAGGACACGCGGAACGACCGCCTGGTGACCGAGTTCGCGCGCGACGGTGGCCGCGATCGGTTCCGGGCACTCACCGGCCTTCCATTGGCGAGCTACTTCTCGGGCTTGAAGCTGCGCTGGCTCCTCGACCACGTCGACGGTGCGCGGGAGAAGGCGGAAGCCGGCGACGTTCTGTTCGGCAACATCGATACCTGGCTCGTCTGGAATCTCACCGGCGGCCCGGATGGCGGCCTCCACGTCACCGATGTGACCAATGCCAGTCGCACCCAGCTCATGTCCCTGGAGACCCTGGCCTGGGACAACGGCATGCTCGCCACGTTCGGGATCCCCCGCGCAATGCTGCCGGAGATCGTTTCGTCGTCCCAGGTCTACGGCGAGACCCGCGTACCCTTCGCCGGGGTGGCGATCGCCGGAATTCTCGGAGATCAGCAAGCCGCCCTGTTCGGCCAGACCTGCTTTCAGCCCGGCGAGGCGAAGAACACCTACGGCACGGGTTGCTTCGCGTTGATGAACACCGGCGAGGCGCCGGTGCCCTCAACCTGCGGCCTCGTGACGACCCTGGGCTACAAGGTCGATGGCAAGCCGGCGGTCTACGCGTTGGAAGGGTCCATCGCGATCACGGGCGCGCTGGTACAGTGGCTGCGCGACAACCTGCACATGATCCAGGACAGCGCCGAGGTCGAGCGCCTCGCCACCACGGTGGAGGACAATGGCGGCGTCTACATCGTACCCGCCTTTTCGGGGCTCTACGCGCCGCACTGGAACGAGGGCGCCCGCGGCCTGATCATCGGCCTCACCCGCTATGCCAATCGCGGTCACGTCGCCCGCGCCTGCCTGGAAGCCACAGCGTTTCAGACCCACGAGGTGCTGGAGGCAATGGAGAAGGATTCCGGCATTCCGGTGCGCGAGCTACGCGCGGATGGCGGCATGGTCGCCAACCTCACCCTCATGCAATTCCAGGCCGATATCCTCGACGTGCCCGTCGTGCGGCCGAAGGTGACGGAGACCACTGCTCTGGGAGCCGCCTACGCCGCCGGTCTCGCGACCGGCTACTGGAAGAGCACGGACGACCTCGTGCGCAACTGGGGCGTCGACCGGCGTTGGGAGCCCAATATGGACGCGGCGCAGCGCCAGCGCATCACCGCGGCCTGGGGCCGGGCGGTGAAGCGCTCCTTCGACTGGGACATGCAGGACGACTGAAACCCTCAACGACATCGATGACCCCGGAACCGCAAGGAAACATCGGAGGGCATGTCATGACGTCGCCATTCCTGGGCGTACGTCTCGGCACGAGGGTGGTGATCATCCTGGGCCGTGGTGTGGTCGCCGGCGCCCTCCTGCGCGGCTCGAAGGCGGAAGGCGCGGGCTGGATCGCGATCACCGCCGGCTGGGCCTTCGCCGTGCTGGCAGCGACTGTCGTTTGGCCAGACGACCTGCCGCCTTGGGCCATCACCGAGGGCCCGGAGGCGAAACGGGCCTGCTTCCGCATCGATCCGGCAATCCAAAACACCTTTGCGAACTGGATGCGCGAAATCATCGGCACGGTCCTGCTGATCCTCATCATCAGCGCATTGCTGTCGCAGACCGTAGGCGTAGCGGGCACCATCCCCACTGGTCTCGTACCCGACCGCGTCGGCATGGTCGTCTGAGGTATCGGACTGTCGTTGGGCGGCGCCACGGGCGACGCAATCAACCGAGCCCGAGACCTCGGGCCTCGACGCGCCCATGCGGTCCTGCCCATCTCCGGTAAGGGCGACTCGGATTGGGGCTATGCCCTGACCCTGGTGGCTGACCCGGCCGTCGGCGCTGCCCTTGCCGCACGCCTCATCCTGGCGATCGGCTTCTGAGAACCGTGCCTCGCTCATGGGCGCAGGCCTGGACTTTCGGTCGTCCGACCTACCTTAAGGGCGAAGCGGCCTCCGGGGTGTTCCCGATCAGAAGCCGGAACAATCAGGACCGTGATTGCCCATGGATTCGACCCGCCCGTCCGCGCAAACCGTCCTGCTTGCGGGCGTCGGAGGCGATCTCGGGGGCCGCATTGCGAGAGCACTCGTGGCGCGGGGCGCAGACGTCAGGGCTCTCGTGCGTGCCGGCGTCAAGCCGGGGAATTTTCCGCCTGGCGTGACACCGGTCACCGTCGACTATGGCGATCCACGTTCGCTTGCGAACGCCTGTCATGGTGCTGCCTGCGTCGTCTCGGCCCTGAACGGATTGGAGCCCGTCATCCTCGAAGCGCAGGGTCGGTTGCTCGATGCAACGGTCGCCGCCGGTGTGCCGCGCTTCATCCCTTCGGACTTCTCCCTCGACTTCACGCGTACCCGGCCAGGGGACAACCGCAATCTCGACTTGCGCCGGCACTTCATGGACCGGGTCGACCGGACACCGATCCGTGCAACCTCGATCCTCAACGGGGCCTTCGCCGATCTGCTCACAGGTGAGGCGCCGATCGTCCTGCAGAGGCCGCGGCGCATCCTTTACTGGGGCGATGCCGACCAGCCCCTCGATTTCACCGCCAAGGACGACGTCGCGCGCTACACCGCGGCGGCCGCCCTCGACTCCGAAGCGCCGCGCATCCTGCGCATCGCCGGCGATACCGTGACGCCGCGCGTCCTGGCGACCCTCATGACCGACCTGACGGGTCGTCCCTTCGGCCTGTGGCGGGCGGGCGGCCTGAAGCGCCTCAGCCTGTTGATCCGGATCGCTCGCGCCGTGACGCCGGCGAGCGACGCCGTCTTCCCGGCTTGGCAGGGCATGCAATACCTGCGCGACATGGCCAGCGGACGGGGTCGATTGTTGCCGCTCGACAATGATCGCTACGGCCAGATGCCGTGGATCGGTGCCCGAACGACCCTCGCGGCAGTCGCGTGAGACCCAGCCGGATCCTCGACAGCCTCAGGCGGAGTGGCGCTGGCTGACCACGAGGCGCAAGCCGGCTTGGCCGAGGGACGCCTCGGCGAGGATGGCGGCGGCCTTGCGCTCGAGTTCGCCGCGCTGAAACGGTTTCTGGACGATGCGCTCGGCTCCGACCTCGCCTGCCACCATCAGCGCGGCGGTGTCGGCGTATCCCGTCACGAACATCACGGGAAGATGCGGCCAGCGACTGCGGATCTCGCACGCGGCCTCAGCCCCGTTCATGCCCGGCATGGCGAAATCCAGAACGATCAAATCGACACAGGCGTCGGAATCGAGAGCCGTGAGCGCGGCAAGTCCAGATCCGGCCTCGCGGATGCGATAGCCATTCTCGGACAGGATCGAGGTGGTGATCTCGCGAACGGCGCTATCGTCGTCCACGACGAGGACCACGGGTCGATCTCCCGTCCGACGCTGTTCGGCGCAGTCGATGACCGGTTGGGGTGCCTCGCGAACCGAGGCGGCGCCTTCCGCCCGCGGCAGGTAGATCCGCACGGAGGTGCCTTCGCCGATCCGGGTGTCGATGCGAACGCCACCGCCGGACTGCTTCACGAAACCATAGACCTGAGCGAGGCCGAGGCCCGACCCCTTGTCGACCGCCTTCGTTGTGAAGAACGGCTCGAATACGCGCGCCAGGACTTCCGGCGCGATACCGGTGCCGGTGTCACTCACCGCGAGCATCACGTACTCGCCCGGGGCCGGCTCCTCCGGACGGGCAGGGGGCTGCGTGAGGGTGACGTTCGCGGTCTCGATGGTGAGGCAGCCGCCGACCGCCATGGCATCGCGCGCGTTGATCGCGAGGTTCAGGATCACCAGTTCGATCTGTGTGGCATCGACGAGGGCCGACCAAAGATCGGCTTGGAGCATCATCTCGATGCGCACTGCGCCGCCGATCGAACTCTGCAGAAGATCGCGCATGGAGGCGACGGTCTGGTTCAGTTCCACCGGCGTCGGCTCCAGGCGCTGCCGTCGCGAGAAGGCGAGGAGTTGCGCCGTCAGGCGCGCACCGCGGTCGGCCGCGCCGCGCATCATCTGAAGCCGACGCTGAGAACGCTCGTCGGGGACGGCCCGTTCGAGGAATTCGATGTTGCCGGAGATCACCGTCAGCAGATTGTTGAAGTCGTGAGCGACGCCGCTGGTCAGCTGTCCCACGGCTTCAAGGCGCTGAGCCTGACGCAGAGCCTCCTCAACGCGCTCGCGCTCGGCAATCTGGCGGTGCAGTTCTGCGTTGGCGGCGGCGAGATCGCCCGTGCGGATCCGGACACGCGCTTCCAGGGTCGCATTGAGGTCCCGCAACTCCTGGAGTGCGCGCTCGCGCTCGGCATGGGCGCGCGCCTCGGCGAGGGCACGCATGATGGTCCGAGGTAGGCGGTCGAGGCGCTGCTTCGTCACGTAATCCGTCGCACCCCGCTTCAGGGCCTCCACTGCGACATCCTCGCCGAGGGTACCCGAAACGAAGACGAACGGCGTTCCTGGACATTGGGCACGCGCGATCGCCAGCGCGCTGAGGCCGTCGAAGGTCGGCAAAACGTAGTCGGCGAGGATGAGATTATGTCTGCAGGACGCCGCCGCGGCGGTGAAGTCCGGCGCTGTCATCACGCGGTCGATCCGATAGGGATGCCCGAGATCATCGAGGACCGCACCGAGGAGCTCCGTATCGAGGTCGCTGTCTTCGAGGAGCAGGATTTTCAGGAGGGCGGGCCCGGAGGTGTCCAGCATCGCCTGATCGGGCTCGGGCTGTGTCACGTGTTTGATGGCCAACCTCCTCCCCGATGCGGCGGCGGCTCGTTCAGCACCGCCCAGAAGACGCCGAGATCCTGGATCGCCTCGAAGAATTCCGTGAACCCAACGGGCTTGACCACAAAAGCGTTCACGCCGAGGTCGTAGGACCGAACGAGGTCGGTTTCCTCTCGCGACGACGTCAGCATCACAACCGGGATCGCACGGGTCCGGACATCGCCCTTGACCTGCGCAAGGACCTCCAGTCCGTCGACTTTGGGCAGCTTGAGGTCGAGCAGGACGACGGCCGGGTCGCGCGCATCCCGATCGGCGAAATCGCCGCGGCGATAAAGGAAGTCGAGGGCCTCGGCACCGTCGCGGCAGATCACGATTTCATTCGCGAGCTGGCTCTTGTCCAGGGCGGCGAGGGTGAGCTCGATGTCGTTTGGATTATCCTCGACGAGGAGGATCGGCTTCAGATCGGGCATGGATCAGCGCGCTTCCCTGGGGTTCCGCGACGATCGAGCTCGATTCGCGGGATTCGGATTGGGCACCGCCCTCGGCGTCGGCAGCGTGAAATAGAAGGTTGCGCCCCGTCCCACGGCGCCCTCGGCCCAGGTGCGTCCACCGTGGCGCTCGACGATGCGCCGGACGTTCGCAAGGCCGATGCCGGTCCCCTCGAATTCCTCTACCCGGTGCAGGCGCTGGAACACGCCGAACAGCTTGTCGACATAGGCCATGTCAAACCCGACGCCGTTGTCGCGCACGAAGAAGACGGCCTGCTCCGCCGCATCGTCCTCCTGTCCGCTATCAGCGCTCCAACCATCCAGACGACCGATCTCGATCGTGGTCTCCGCCCGATCCCGGGTGTACTTGATTGCGTTCGAGAGCAGATTCTCGATGACGAGCCGCAACATCACCGGATCGGCGTTGACCCGTCCGAGCTGTCCGATGGTCCAATGGATCGTCCGCTCGGCCGGGACATCGCGCAGGACGCCGCGGCGGACCTCCTCGACCAGGGCATTGAGATCACCGGCGACCGGGTTCAGGGCGTTGCGGCCCATCTGTGAGAAGCGCAGCAGGTTGTCGACCAGGGTGCCCGCCGAGAAGGCCGCCTCGATGATCGTGTTGATGTAGTGCCGCCCCTTCTCCGACAGGCGGCTGCCCTCGCGCGAGCGCAACAGCTCCGAATACCCGACGATATGCCGAAAGGGCGCGCGGAGGTCGTGGCTGACCGAGTAGGAGAAGGCTTCCAGCTCCTTGTTGGAGCGCTGCAATTCCTCACTGAGGGAGGCGAGCTCCTCCGCCCGCCGCAGAACGATCCCGAGCACGGACGCCCTCAGGTCCTTCACCGATTCGGTTTCGGCCCGCGTCCAGGGGAGGGAGCGGTTCTGCAGCGTCTCTTTCCAGGTGGCGAAGGATTGCCGAGGGTGCAATCGCTCGGGGCCGCCGCCCGGATCGGGCACGGCGGCCTTGGTCGGGTCGCCACCCCACTTCACCGTACGCACCACCTCAGGTCGGAACCAGAGCACGTAGCTGGCATATTTCTGCGAGATCGAGATCGCCAGGAGGCCGCTGGCCCGTTCGGCGAAGGCGCGTGCCGGCGGATAGGCCTCGCTCAGGGCATCCGTGACCACGAGGTCGGCACCACCCGGGCCACTGGAGAGCCAGTGGTAGATTGCCCGCACCTCGGATTCCCGGGGCGTCGCCCCGAGGAGCCGGCAGCTGTCCGAGGTGATCACCGCCGCGCCCGACGCTCCGGCGAGGGCCAGGACATCGTCGGGATGCTTGAGCAAGCCGTCGAGGAAGTTCTCCTCCTCGGCCATGAAGCCGAGCAGCCGCGACTGGATCGCCCCGAGGCGCAGGCGTTGTTCGGCTTCGGCGCCGCGCTCCTTGGCGGCGAGTTGCAGGGCGAAGATGCGCGTGAGGAAGTCGCAGGCGTTCCGCGCCTGCAGCGGCACCCGGCGGGCCTCCGCGTTGTGGCAGGAGATCAGGCCCCACAGGGCGCCGTCGACGAGGATCGACACCGACATCGAGGCCATCGTGCCCATGTTGCGCATGTACTCGACATGCACCGGCGAAACGCTGCGCAGGATCGACTGGCTGAGGTCGAGGGGCTCCGCGCTCTCACCGGCCGCGCGCAGGATCGGGACCGGATCGTACGCGGCATCGGGAATGATCCGCAGGCGGTTGCGGCGGTAGAGTTCGCGGGCCTGGGCCGGGATGTCGCTCGCCGGAAAACGGAGGTCGAGGTAGGAGGGCAGGACCCCGTTCCCATCCTCGGCGATGACGGTGCCGTGCCAGTCCCGGTCGAACCGATAGACGAGGGTGCGGTCGAAGCCGGTGATGTGGCGGATGTCGACGGCCACGAGATGGCACAGGTCGGCGACGGAGGCGGCGTCGTGCAGGCCCTCGACGAAGCGGCTCAGACGCGGATAGAGCGCGTCGAGACTGTGGTCGGAGGCGAGGGCACTCTCCACCGCCTCGAATTCCAGGATGGTGATCGGGTCCGAGCGATGGACCGCCAGATCGTAAGCCCGAGGCCCATCCGCCGTCGCCAGCGTGACCGTGCGCAGGTACTGCGCGCCGTCGCGCTCCGCCTCGCCCAGGTCCGGCGGGAGAAGCCCGTCGAGGTCCGGAAAGAGATCGGCGAAGGGTCGGCCGAGAACCCCGTCCGTCCCGCCCGGAACGTTGGCGCTCGCCTGCACGATCCGCCGTTCCGCGCCCCGGAGGGCCACAAGGAACCCATGGGGCTGCAGCGCGCCGAGGCGGTGAATCGGCTCTCGGTCGCAGGCAGTCAGAGCCTCGGCCGGTGGCGACCCTGAGGTTAAGCTCAAGTCGTTCGCTCCTCGCTGACAGCCCCCGCCGCGATCTCCAGTGCGGTGCCTACGCGGATCGCGCGGGCCGCGCAACGCGCTGCCTTATGTTCGATACGAAACATTTCGCCGCTCCCTCCAGCGGTCCGGCGCGGCACCCCGCGGGACGGTTCGGGACCGTCCCGAGCGGAATGGTCGACATCACCGACGATCGCTCTAGCTTCACCGTGCGACACGCAAGCTGCCACGGCCGACCCGGACACCAGGTCGGAAGAATCGGGCGCAATCGCGAGGGAGGGCGGCATGGCGAAGCGCGCATTGAAGGAGGCCGTTCCGCCAGAGCTACTGACCCCATGGCGCAGCGAAGCCCGGGCGACGCTTCAGGCCGAAGCGCGCGCCTTCGCCCGGGACGTTGTGATGCCGCTGGCGGACGAACTCGATCCGCAGAAGGCGGAGATGCCCCGCAGCCTCATCGATCGGATGGCTGCCAAGGGCTGGTTCGGCATCACCATCCCGGCCGAGCAGGGCGGCCTCGGCCTCGGCGTGTTCGAGTACTGCCTCGTCTCGGAGGAACTCGCCCGGGCCTGGCTCTCGGTGGGCAGCATCCTGGCGCGGGGTCAGGGTCTCGGCACCCAGACCCTCGATCCGGAGCGGCGGAAGGCTCTTCTCGAAAAGTCGGCGAAGGGACAATGGATCGGCGGAATCGCGCTCTCGGAGCCCACTGCCGGCTCCGACCTCGCCGGCGTGCAGACCCGGGCGGTGCGCGAGGGCGACACCTGGGTGCTGACGGGAACCAAGCGCTGGGCGGGCTTCGCCAAGGCCGCGGATTTCGTCGAGGTCTTGGCCCGGACCCGCGATCCGGAGCCGGGTGAACCGCGCTCGGCCGGGCTCGAACCCTTCCTCGTGGTCAAGGATCCAGGAACCTTCCCGCCGGGCATGACAGGCCGGGTCATCGACAAGATCGGCTATCACGGATTCCTGACCTTCGAGCTCGCGCTCGACGGCGTACGGGTGCCGGAGAGCGATCGCCTGACCGGGCTCTACGGCGACCAGGGCGCGGATGCGGATTCCGGCGGCTTCGCCTCGGTCCAACGGGGCCTCAACATCGCACGGGTGCATACGGCTGCACGCGCGGTCGGGGTCGCCCGGGCCGCCCTCGAGGATTGCCAGGCCTACCTGCAGGAACGTGAGCAATTCGGCCACCCGATCGGCGACTTTCAGGCCCTGCGCTTCGCCTTGGCCGACATGGCGGCCGATGTCGCCCAGGCCCGCGCCTTCTGGAACCAGGTGGCCCATCTCCTCGACGCGGGCGAACCCGCGGAGAGCGAGTCGGCCATGGTTAAACTCGTCGCCACCGAGATGGCGGTGCGGGTGACGAACCAGGCGATGCAGTTGCACGGCGGCAACGGCTACACCACCGAGCGGCGGGTGGAGCGCTACTGGCGCGACGCACGCCTGACCACGATCTTCGAGGGAACGAGCGAGATCCAGCGTCGGATCATCAGCGACCGGATGTTGCCGAAACCCTGAGGGGTGCCGGTGGTCCTCAACGCCCGCCCATGACCACCCGAAGCTTGTCGGCGAGATCCTCACGGCGGTAAGGCTTGCTCAGGAGCGGCAGGTCGACGGGGACGCCCTGTTCGCCCAGCGCGGAGCCGGTATAGCCCGAGGCAAGCAGCACCCGCAGACCGGTGCGCAGAGCCCGGGCATGGGTCGCGAGTTCGACGCCGTTCATCCCCCCTGGCATCACCACGTCGGAGAACAGGATGTCGATGCGCTCCGGCCCCTTCAGGCGTTGCAGCGCCTCGGCCGCATGGGTGGCGGTGAGGGTCCGATAGCCGAGCTCCGACAGGCTCTCGACGGCCATTTCCAGCACCGCGGCCTCGTCCTCCACCACGAGGACGACCTCACCCTCCGCGGCCCGACGCAGGGGCAGGAGCACGTCCGCCCGGGCGGCCTGGACCATGGGCTCGGCCGAGCGCGGAAGATCGATGGTGATGGTGGTGCCCTGGCCCGGCGCGCTCGCGACCCGGACCTGACCGCCGCCCTGGCGCGCGAAGCCGTAGACTTGACTCAGGCCGAGACCGGTGCCCTTGCCGACATCCTTGGTGGTGAAGAACGGCTCGAATGCTCGGGCGACCGTCGCCGCATCCATGCCGAGGCCGGTGTCGCTGACCGAGACGCGGACGTAATCGCCGGGTGTCAGATCGGGCCAGGCCGCCCGGCGCTCCGGCGTGAGGGACAGGTTTTCGGTCCGGATCGTCAGGGTTCCGCCATTCGGCATCGCATCGCGGGCATTGACCGCAAGGTTCAGGATGGCGCTCTCGAATTGACCGGGATCGAGGCGAACGGGATCCAGGGCCGCGTCGAGGTCGAGGACGATGCCGACGGTCTCGCCCACCGCGCGCTGCAGCAGGCCCTGGAAGTCCTTGAGGAGGTGATTGGGATTGACGGTCTCGGGCCGCAGGACCTGCCGGCGCGAGAAGGACAGGAGCTTTTCCGTGACCTCAGCACCGCGCCGGGCCGCCGTCATCGCCGAGGTGGCCAGGCGCTCGACCCGCTGCGCATTGTCAGGCCGGCGTACGATCATGTCGAGGTTTCCGACGATGACCGTGAGAAGATTGTTGAAGTCGTGGGCGACGCCACCCGTGAGCTGGCCGATCGCTTCCATCTTCTGCGCTTGGCTGAGCCGCTGCTCGGCCTCGCGCCGATCGGTGGTATCGATCACCACGCCGGCCATGCTGGTGGGGCTCCCATCCGGGTCCCGATAGAGTCTGCCGCGCACGTCGATCCAACGCTCGGCCCCGTCCCCGGCCCGGGTGATCCGGCACTGGAAACAGAGGGTGTTCTCGTCCTGCGCCCGGGCCATGGCGGCTTCCGCGACAGCCCGGTCGTCGACGACCACATGCTCCAGGAAGTCGGCGAGGCCCCAGCGCGGAAGCAGGCTGTCGTAGCCGAAGATGCGGTCGTGCCGCAGCGTGCGAACGGAGGTTCCGGTCTGAAGGTCGAGGGTCCAATTGCCCATATCGGCCGCCTCGAGGGCGATCGTGACGTTGTCGCGCGCGATCTCCAACTCCGTCCGCTGGCGCTCGCTCTGGATGGCGGCCGCCTCCGCGGCGCCGTACAGGACGTCGACCTCACGCAGGTAGACGGCCAGGACGACGATGCCGGCCGCCAGAGCCTCCAGCCGCCCGGCGAACCAGCCCACCGTGCCCCGGGCTGCGCCCGGCAGGGTGATGAGGTTGTCGAAAACGAGGAGCAGCAGCGAGACCGCGAGCCAGAGCTGCAGCACGGTGCGCAGGCGCGTGCGCCAGCACAGCGTCGCGAGGGCCGCCACCGTGAGCAGCACGACGGCCGGACCCACTCCCGACGTGGTCAGCAGCCAGTAATTGTCGCCCTCGACGCTGCGGGGCAGGTACTCGACATAGGCGATGACGATCCAGCTCAAGGCGCCGACGCCGGCAGCGACGGCGAGGGCCGTCAGCCAACCGACGACTCCCACGCGGGCGCGCCGCACGAGGCGCGGGCGCTGATCGCCCTCCATGATCGCATAGGGCAGGGCGAAGAGCGGCGGCCCGACATGCCACAGGGTCCAGAGCCAGGTGGTGGTGCCGGGCGCGGAGCCGACGATCCGTCCCGGTCCGAACAGGCCCGGGAAGCTGAGGAGCTGCACTGCCACGACGAGCGTCGTGAACAGGCTGCCGGCGGCCAGGACCAGCAGCGGAACCGAACGGGTGCGCCGATACTGCGCGAAGAACAGGTAGGTGGTGACCGCGTAGACCGTGGTGAGCGCGGCTTGGTAGCTCGGGACGAATCCCGGCATCGCACGCACCGGGTCCGCCACGATGGGCAGGAGGGCGAGCGTCAGGAGGCCGAACGCCGTGGCGACCGCAACCGCGAAGCGCCTCTGCGAGGGAGTCGTCCCGGCATCCGCCAGGGTCGAGAGGCCTGAAGGGCCAGCGAGTTCCGGCACGATGTGGCTCCCGGCCGCGCGCCGAGGGCGGATCGCCCGGCCGACAGGACCGCCGTCCCGTCTAACACCATCCTGTGCGGGGCGACACGGTTCGTCCGACTTCGAACATCCCGGTTCTTCGAGATGGCGCGGACCTGTGTCTGCGAAGTCGAACGAGCGCGCCGAGATTGCGTGGTCGCGCGCAGGTCAGGCCGGAATCCGCGTTCCATCCCAGGCGAAGACACGGCCCGTATCCTCGGGACCGAGGCCGTCGAGCACCCGCAGCAGGTGCGCAGCGCTCGTCTCAGGCGTGAACAGACCGAGGGCGTTCGGGTCGGGGCGAAAGGGTTCAGACAGGGCCGTCGTCACCGTGCCGGGGTGGAGCCCCACGATGATCACGCCCGGGTGGGTGCGTCGCGCCTCGATCGCGAGGGTACGCAGGATCTGGTTCAGGGCCGCCTTCGACGCGCGGTAGGCGTACCAGCCGCCCAGCCGGTTGTCCTCGATCGAGCCGACCCGCGCCGACAGGGCGGCGAAGACGCTGCGCCCGGCGCGCGGCATCAGCGGCAGGAAGTGCTTGGCCGCCAGCGCGGGACCGATCGTGTTCACCGCGAACACCGCGCCCATCGCCGCCGGATCGAGGGTCCGGATCGCCTTCTCGGGGGAGACGCCCGGCCCATGAAGAATCCCCGTGGCGACCAGGACGAGGCCCACCGGACCGTGACGCCCGACGTGCTCCGCGGCCGCGCGGATGGAATCCTCATCGGTCAGCTCAATCCGTCCCGACTGCGCGGGCGCGGCCGCGACACCCCCCGATCGCGAGAGGGCGAAGACCGATCCGTAGGTCCCCCGCGCCACGAGATCGGCAACGAGGGCTCGACCGATGCCACCGGAGGCGCCGATCACCACGGCGCTGGGCGGCGAAGAAAACATGGATGATCCTCGTACGGCCTGCCCCCATTTGGCGGCCCGGGTTCGACGTTAGTGCATCGTCTGTCGCGTGACGATGGCCGGGCGTACGAGCGGCGTTGCGCGGCTCGGTTCGGTTGGCCAGATCACGTCCCCAGTGCAGGCGGCTGGGCGCCGACCGCTGTGTGCGGGCGGACGGTGTTCAAGTGCCTTCGCCCTTGCTCGATCACGACGCTGGCCTCCTTAAGGGTGTCGAACACCTCGCCCTTGAGGCTTGCGCCCGTTGTGCGTGCGATCCTCGACGACATCGTCGGACCCGACGTGGTCGGGCCACTCCGGTCGCGGGCGCACGCACGCGCCGTCGTGCCCCTACTGCAGAGCCAGGGCGATGACGGCCGCGGTCAGGGCGGCCTCGACCTCGACCAGCACGGCGCAGGCGCGCTGGGTCGAGGGGTTCTGGCCCAGGACGCGCCAGCGAACCGCTCCGATATGCCATGCTCGGCCACGACGTCATCGACACACGCGCGGCAGCGAGTCGGGCTCAGAAGTTTCCCGAGGCCGCCTCCTTCAAGATTAGTTTCTCCAGTGTCAGGTCGGAGATCGTCCGGCGGAGGCGCTCGTTCTCGGTCTCCAGAGGCCTCAGCTGCTTGATCTGATCACTCTTCAGGCCGCCATACTCGCAACGCCAACAACAAGACGTGATCTCCGTCACCGCGATGGAGCGGATTGCTTCAGCGAACCTCGCATCCAGAGAGACCAAACCATCAACCGAGCGCAGCTTGTCAACAATCCCTTCAGCGGGATGCGTCTTCCGATGCATCACAACTTCCTCCACATGGCGCGAAGCCATGCCTGAGGGAGGACCACTTTATAGGGTCAGCCCAAAGCCGGTCGTAGAAGACTGGAGCGCGCGCAAGGAACATCGCATCGAGATCCTCCATTCGACAACCACGGTCGAAAAAGTCAAACCATCGATCATGAATACCGCAGATCTGTTGGCAATGCGATGTATCAGAAAACACTCGCACTCGATCAATTTACGATTTAATTAAATTGACGGATCTGAATGTCAGACCGGATACGGACGGTTGCGGCGACCTCGACCATGTGCCCGATGATCGCTTGCCCGAACCCTCAAAGCAGCTCCCTGCGTGTCGCCTTGACGACGGCTTCCGCGACGCTGGCACAGCCGAGCTTGTGTCGCGCACTGCGTAGGTAGAGTTGCACGGCGCTGATCGACAGAGCGAGTTCCGAGGCGATCTGCTTGACGTGCCGACCTGAGGCGGTGCGTTCGAGGCATTGCGCCTCGCGCCCCGAGAGGGCCGGACCCTCGATCCGGTATCCCGACAGGTCCACGGCGCGATCGTGAATGAAGTGCCCGAGCAACTGAAAATCCCGCATGTACAGGAGGCGTCGCGATTTCCAGTCCGCATCGGCGAGGTTCGACGTCACCGTGAACAGGGCACGCTCTCCGGCCGGGCCCCGCACCGGCAGGGTTACGCCCTGACGGCCGACCCCATACGCATCCGCCTCCCGAAAGAACCGTTGGACCTCGACGGAGGATCGATCCACATCCAACCAGTCCAAAGGCAGGAATTCCTTGCTGCCCGCTCTGACGGTCGGATCTAAAGCGAAGTAGTCTCTCTCGACGTACCGGCGCACCCAGTCGTCTTCGTAAGTCAGGATTAAAATAGGCTCAGGGTCATGCCGGATGGGTATCTTCAAGGCATGATAGGCGATATTCGCCAATCCCGATTCAGCCGTCATCTTTCTCATGATTGCTTTTAGATCAATCACGGATTTGGCAGTTTGTATTTGCCTTAAAAACTCTTCAAATTTTCCGTTCAGCGGCACGCCCACCCCCTGGCGTAGACCTGATACTTGCAAATACAACTCTTTCGATAGGAGTATGTACCATTCAGACTGCAGGGTGTGTAGGAAAATGTCTCGGATGAGGGACAGCGTCCGGGCCGCCTCGAGGCTAAGGTAGAACGACGAGATCGCCCGTGGCCAAGCCCGAGAGGATCTCGACCCCCTGCGCGTGCGTGGCACCGAGCGTGACGCTGCGCGACCGCACGGCGCCGCTGCGGCCATCGCGGACTTGCGCGGTCGGGTTCGTCATGGGATCGCGCACGGCGTCGATCGGAACCACGATCGCCTCCGGATTGCTCGCGAGCCCGATCTGCATCCGGGCGGACATGCCGATGCGAATGCGATCCCGTGCAGCCCCGGTATTTCCCGGGAAAGCCGCCCGGATCTCGAAGGCCGGCGCGCTCGGAACTCTGGCCTGTGTCAGCTTCAACGCTGATGGCGACGATCTGCCCAGGAATGGGGTCACCGGGAAAGGCATCACCGCCGATCGGAACGGGCTGCCCGATCCGGAGACGATTGATGCCGATCTCATCGGCCTTGCCGGTCACGACCAAGGTGGCGGTGTCGGCGACGGAGTAGATCGCCTGGCCCCGGGTCAATCGCGGACCGGCATCGATCGCAGGAGGCGATTGGGTCCCTTGCGCCGGAAGGGAAGGGCGGGTGACGATCCCCTCGACGGGTGCGCGCACGATGGCGCCATCGGCCTGAGCCTGGAGGTCGGCGAGGCGGGACGTGGCGTTCTGCAGTTCGAGGTCGGCGAGGCGGCGGTTGCCGGCGCTGCCGCGTTCCAGCGTGGTCTGAAGGTCGAGCCGGCGCCGGTCGCGGTATTGCGCTGCGAGTCCCGCTGCTGCACGAGGCCATCGTACTCGTTGCGGGAGACGATCCCGCGGTCGAGCAGATTCTTCGTCTCCGTGACCTGACGCACGATGACGGCGAGGCTTGCTTCGGCCGTCTCCTGAGTTCGGCGCGCCCGCGTGACGTCGGGACTCGTGCTACAGCGGTCGAGAAGGTTGATCGCCATCGAACGCTTCAGGAATGCGGCCTGAGCCTCGCGCAGGCGGCTCTCGATGTCGCCCGTGTCCATCGATCACGAGAACCTCGCCGGCACCGACGCGTGCGCCGCGCTGGACCCGCCGTTCCCGAGTCACACCACCGAAGGGGGCGAGGGCCGCGACGATCTCGCCCGGCCCGACGGTGCCGATCAGCGTCAACGTGGTGGCCATCGCGACCGGCGCGACCGCGATGGCCTGCTGCCCGGCCGGTGCAAGGGCACTGGAATTCAGCCGTTGCGGCGCAGCGGCTGCCAGACCGGTCCGGTCTAGGGGCGGTGGAGCTGGCGGGGTCCAGAACCAGCCGAAGCCGGCGAGTGCGATCATGGCCCCCACGCCAGCAACAGTAGCCCGCGGGGTTTGCGCGGCGATTTGCCGGCGCGCGGTGCGGCGTCGGCCGGGGGTGTCACATGGAAAGCAATGTCGGACACCGGATTCGCCGCGTCCACGAGTCTTGCAGGGCGAGGTGCGATGTGTCGAGCGTCGCTGCCAGTCGCACGTCCAGCAGCGTCAGGGCGTTGAGGTAGCCGATCAGCGCCCCGAGTTGCTGGCTCTCGGACGCGCGCAGATCGTTCACCAGGGCGCGGACCTGGAAGTTGGCGGAGCGCCCGACCTTGAGCTTCTACTTCTCGATCTCGACCGCCTTGATGGCCAACTTGCGCGCCCGTCGAGCGTCTTCGAGCTGACGCCAGCGAATGTCGATGTCGGTCGCGGAGTTGCGGATCTGGAGCTCGACGCCCTGACGGAT
The DNA here is from genome assembly GCF_001423085.1 of Methylobacterium sp. Leaf125. GTDB lineage: Bacteria > Pseudomonadota > Alphaproteobacteria > Rhizobiales > Beijerinckiaceae > Methylobacterium. Next base: position 260,344 of record NZ_LMNU01000012.1, read on the forward strand.
GGTTTCGCGCTGCAGCTCTGCGTTCTGGAGATTGGTGGTGGCCTGGACGTAGGGCTGCTCGCGGCGCAGGTCGTTGAGCGGCGCATTGAAGGCGAGCCCGACCGTGAAATCGGAGATTCCGGCGGAACTGCCGAGTACGCCGCTGATGCTGCTGCGCCCGAGCGAGCCGGTGCCGAACACCGAGAGGTCCCAGAGGCGCTCGTTCTGTGCGACGACGATCCCGAGCTTGTTCTGCTCGATGACGTCGAGCTAGCTGAGGTAATCCGGGCGCTGGGCGAGGGCGATCCGCATCAGGTCGGGCAGGGCCGTCATCACCCGCGACGGCGTGGTGCTCTCGCGCGGTTGGCGAGGTCGGCCTCAATCTGGACGATGTCGACCGCGGCCATGCGGCCGGCCCTGATCAGGGCGCGGTTGATCTCGATCAGGTTCTCGGCACGGTCGACCGAGGCCTTGGCGATCCTGACCTCTTCCTGGGCGCGCAGCAGATCGCGATCGGCCAAGATCACGCCCCCGATCGTCTCGGATACCGTGGCGATGAGCCGGAGCCGGTTGATCCGCTCGCCGAGCCGGGCCGAGCGCACGGGGGCCAGGGTGACCTCTGTGCCGGCGCCGCGCAGGAGGGGCTGGGAAACCAAGAGCAGGCCGGCGGAGCGGCGGGCCAGAATGCCGAGGGTGTCGGTGGTCTGGTCGGCCCAGGAGAAGCCCACGGTGGCTCCGGTGGGCAGCAGGGTCGTCACCCCCGGCGTCACGTTCACGCTCGTGGTGGTGATGCCGGCGATCCGCTGGCGCACGGCACCGCCGGAGACGCCGAACTGCGGGGTGAAGCGGTCCTCGACGACATGCAGGTCGAACTTCTGCGCGATCCGGTCGATCTGTGCGCTGCGGATGGTGCGGTTGTTGCGCAGGGCCAGGAACACGGTGTCGGCCACGCCGAAGGGGATCTCGCCATCACGGGTCGGCCCCCCAGTCTTGGCGGCCTTCTCGGGCTCCGAGCGCCGGGAGGACGGAACCGGCGGCACGGGCTTGGTCACGTGCTTCGGCGTCGCGGCCGGACGGACGGGATCGGCATGAGCGCCGCGCGGCACGACGGCGAGGGCCGCGACTAGGATCAGACCCGTGATCCGGGCAGGGCGGCACATGCGACCTACTCCGCGCGCAGGGCGGCGATGGGATCGAGCCGGGCGGCTCGGGCGGCCGGATAGCTGCCGAAGAACAGCCCGACGGCAAGCGCCATGCCGCCCCCGAGCGGCAGAGCGAGGGGCGCAGCCAGGAAGGACCAGCCCGAGGCCTCGGCGAAGAGCCAGCCGGCCAGCGTGCCGAGGCCGGTGCCGAGGAGTGAGCCGAGGGCGGCCAGGATCAGGGCCTCAGTTAGGAACATGGTGCGGATGTCCCGCCGCCGGGCGCCGATGGCGAGCCGCAGACCGATCTCGCGGCGCCGCTCCATGACGCTCATCAGCATGACGTTCATGACGCCGACGCCCCCGACGACGAGCGAGACGGCCCCGATGGCGAGCAGCAGCAGGCCGTAGACGCGCATCTGCTGCTCGAGCCCGTCGATGAGCTGGCGGGCGGTCTGGACCTGAACATCGCCGGGACGCAGCCGGGCGTGGAAGTAGTCGGCGACCCGCGCGGCGATCGCCCGGTCATCGGCTCCGGGCGCGAGACGTGCGGCCACGGTGGTGATCTGCGGGTCGGGCACCAGGCGCCGCGCGGTCCCGAACGGGATCACGGCGGAGCGGTTGAGATCGAGGCTGAGCAGGGGGACGGGAAAGGCGGGGCCGAGCACGCCGACGACCGTCAGCACCTGGTCGTCCATCCGGACGGGATCGCCGATCCGGACCGGACGGCCGGCCGCGGCGGCCATATCCCGGGTGAGATCGGCGCCGAGGACGACGAAAGGGGCGAAGCCGTCGAGTTCGGAGGTGCGGCGCCCTTGGGCGACGGCCACCTTGGCGAGGGCGTAAAGGCCATCTGTAACCGCGACGAGGTTCGCCTGGATCGTGGCGCCGCCCGCCCGGATCATCGTGCCGGTGGCGATGAAGGGCACCGCTTGCGCGATGCCGAGGCCCTGCGACGGCAGGGCCCGGACCGTCTCCAGCGGCAGGATCGTGGGGGTGGTCCCCTCGCCGCGGGGCGTGATCGCGACGAGGTCGACGCCCATCACCTCGAACTGGCGCAGGGCCTCGGCGGGAGCGTTGTGACCGACGAGGAGCATGGCGATCACCGCGGCGGTGCCAATCGCGATGCCGGTGAGGGCGAGCAGGGTGCGGCCCTTCAGGGCCTGGAGGTTGCTCACACCGTCGAGGACGACCTCGCGGAACGGAGCGAGGCCCCGCGACCCGCTCACAGCAGGCACACGGCGTCGCGCAGCGCGCCCCTGTTGTCGTCGCGGACGCGGCCGGCGCGCATGACGATGCGGCGCGGGCAGCGCGCGGCGATCGTAGGATCGTGGGTGACGATTACGACGGTCACGCCGTGTTCGCCGTTCAGGGTGAGGAACAGGGCCATGATGTCGTCGGCCGCCTGGCTGTCGAGGTTGCCGGTCGGCTCGTCCGCGAGCAGGAGCGGTGGGTTCCCGACGATGGCCCGGGCGACGGCGACCCGCTGGCGCTGCCCGCCCGACATCTCCTCGGGATGATGGCCGGCACGCGCGGCGAGGCCGACCCGCTCCAGGGCCGTGGCGGCCAAGGCGCGCCGCTCCACCTTGCCCATCCCGCGGTAGAGGAGGGGCAAGGCGACGTTGTCGCGGGCGGAGAGGCGCGGCAGCAGGTGGAAGGCCTGGAAGACGAAGCCGAACAGGCGGTTGCGAAGCGCTGCGGTCGCGTCGTCCCGCAACGCCGCCGTATCGGTCCCGTCGAGGCGGATGGTGCCTTCATCGGGCTGGTCGAGCAGGCCGATCAGGTTCATCAGCGTCGTCTTGCGGGAGCCCGAAGCGCCCGTGAGGGCGCAGAGCTCCCCGCGCCGAACTTCCTGGTTCACCCGGGTGAGCACGGGCAGCGAGCACGCACGACCGCGATAGGTCTTCGTGACGTTCTCGATGCTCAGCATGGGCCGCAGCGCATCCGGACCTGTCCATGTAGGCAGGAGTCGGAGCGCGCGTGCCTTATCCTTCAGCCGCAAACTCTCAATCTATTATTTCATCAGATTGACAAACAATATTTGGCCTAGTCCTCACCTGAAACGAGTGTCGCATAAGTAGCTTGCAGACCTCTCATACGCGTTCCGTGATTACGTCTCCTATAAATTTAAATTAATTTTCTTCGCCACTCATCTGATTTGAAATTGCGCGCAGACACAAAAGGTTATGTCCGTCAATCTCTCATCTTATCAGTTGCAGGCGGCTGATCGTTCTCGGCATTTGATATTGCGCTCAGAGGAAGCGACCACAAAAGCGAGAGGACTGAACAATGCGGATCTCACAGCTCGCTCGCGCGACCGTTACCGCCGGGGCCCTGCCGTCCAGGCTCGCTGGGGCGAGCGCGGCATAGGCAGCCACGCTCCAATGGAGGATCACCGACAACTTCGGGTCGACGATCACCCTCGACACGTCGTCCTGCACGTCGGGCACCTACGTGTCGGCGCCCTTCTCGATCTCGAACGGCAGTACGGTCACGGTGAGCGCGACCACATCGGGAACGACGGATTACTGCAATCTCCGCTATCTGAACGGCATCTACGGCTGCCAGTTCCAAGTACAGGTCAGTTCGGTCGGCGCGTACGCATCGGCAAACGCCTACAAGGGATCCAACGGCAGCCCGCAGTGTCCTTACACCGACAATTCAACGACAGGTGCTGGCTCGGGAACATTCCGGTTCACTCTTTGAGTATTCATATCAGATCAGTATTGAGGATCGGCGCCGCTTTCACGCCGCCGATCTTTGCGCGTCCAAAAAAGGCATTCCGGCAAGCTCATCATGCCGGCAGAGCCGGCGCGACGATGTGACATACGCGCAAGATGCCGGCGGGCCAATGGTCAGACGAGGGGGAAGTCCGTGATCAGCACTTTGAACAATCTTCTGGGAACGAACACGTCTTCCGCAGCGAGCCAAGCACAGGGTGCAGCCGCAACCGCGCCGAAAAACACTGGCGGCGCACTTCAAAAGCCAACCTCCTCCGCGATCGGACCCGCCACACAGGTAGATATTTCAGATCGAGCCAAAACTATTTTGGAGCAAAACCAGAGCAGCATGACAGCTCTCGAGAAATTGCGATCTGTCATTGGCGTGCTGAAGGATCAGGTCAACAGCGCAGACCACAAAATATCTCCAGACGCCGACAAAGATCAATCATCCAGCGCGACATATCCGCTTGGCATGAAGATGCTTGAACAAGTTGATAAATATATTATGAAGCAAAATACCAGTAAGGACGGGTCAATCTCCAGCTATAACGTCACAGTCAAAGACATTTCTTTGCTTCCAAGAACACAGAAAGAGATTGACTATTGGTACAAAAATGAGGGCGCAGATTTTATCGCGGGCGACTTTGAAGGCAGCAGCGCTGAATACCGAGAGATGACCCAGGCAATAAAAGACAGGGAGATCGAATTCATCGACGCCAAGGAAATACCAGACCTGAATTACCACAACAAGGCTACTTTCCAAGGCGGCGAAGGCGGCAGCGCTCCTGGTCTTACGAGAAGCTATAACACGCACTCGGCGATCTTTAAGGACCCTGAGAAAGGATATTTCCCGATGGCTGACGGCACTGTTATATCGTGGAAGAAGCAATAGTGCTGGCGACACATCGCAGAACTCTATCGGCGACATGAAGAAGGCGGTCGACTCCGATCGCGCCATGGCGATATGGACCGCGGATCAGGGCGATGTCTACCTGAAATGGTAGAATGCAGAGGCCTCGGGGCGCTCCCCCGGAAGCTGTTTCAAACTCCTCGAGCCGCGCTCGCTCTATCAGTAGCCGACCTCGACCGGCTGCTTTTAGGAGTGCGCAGCGATGATTGGCCTGCCCTCGCGACAATAACGACCGGAGCCCTCGGATTGCTGGAGCAGCGATGCGACTCGATCTGTTCGCCAACGCCTTAATACTGGTGGCAGGCCAGCTCCTGCCGCAGACCATCATCGGTCGCGGGTGATCTATACTTAAAAAATGGATATTTTTCTCCTATGAAATAAACGAGGAGACCATGATTACAACCTTACGATATTTACTGCAAAGTCAGACGGCCGAGACGCTGATATCGAAGGCAGCGTCGAATAATGCGACGTCGCCGAACACCGCCTTCAAGATGACCGACTCTAAGAAGGGACTTGCTCCAGCCGCGTTCGTGGAGATATCCGAACTTGCCAAAACCCTGTTAAGTCAAAGCACACCCGCATCTAACGCTGCCGAAAATCTTAAAACAGCCATCTCGGCGACCAACAAGAACAATACCGATCAGTATTCGAATTTGACACAGAGAAATGACTCGGCCCTCACACCAATAGGCTTCTTCGCCAGCCTGATGCCGCCTGGCGGCAAGGATATGAAACCCAATGGGAAGTGGCAGGCCGGAGCTCCCTAGGGCGACGCGACGAAGTCCGACGCTTCGTTCATTCGGGATCTCGGCCTATCGAGTCTCTCGATGGATGCTGCGGGATGGCCACCCGAGGTTGGCCAAGCTCTCGATAACGCTATCTGCACGGGGACCATCAAGATCCAGAAGGCTTCCGATGTCGAAGGGTTGAACTTCAAATCCTCGCAGACCTTCACACCGAACAAGAACAACGGCGCCGGGTACGACACGACGGGCGGCACGTCGCAGAATCCGGTCGGAGATACCAAGAAGACCATTGATTCCGGGCGCGCCTTGGCAAGGTGGACCGCCGATCGCGGGAATGTCTACCTGAGTTGGTGAATAGCCGTCTCTGATAGAGAGTCCGCCAAAACAGAAATCTCGTCCGAGCGTGTCGCCGCGGTCCACCTTGGGCACCGCATCCCGCCGGGCTTTCACGGGAACGGGTTTCCAAAGTAAAGGGCCGGGCGACTGTCGTTTGATGCTTCGGTACTTGGTAAGTTTTTATGCGATATCGAGCGTACTATAGTTGGGCCTGCGGGGTCTCGATCTGTGTCGGGCCCTGGATACCGACGGCACCACAGTTTCACGATCGCAGGATCGTGAAGTGGAACGCACGAACATGAATGCACTGGCATATAGCATTCAGCCCGATCGCTTAACCTGGAACTGATCGAGAAACTGTGGCCGCTTGCGTGCGAAAACTGGTCCAGCGGTTGGATGTTCTAATCCTATGTCAATATCCCAAATCAGAGTTAACGCTCTTGTGTTGCGATGAGGCATCCTCAGGCCGAAGCGTCGCGCGACGCCGACCTGAAGACAGCGATTGAAGCGCGACCGGAGCCGAGTCGACCTTGGCGGGTTATGTCCCGGGACCGTGGAGCGAGCGCGTCCCCAATGGCACGCAATCCGGGATGAGCATGGCCGAGGGCTTCGAACCAACTGGCGACGGGTGGACCCTCGCCAACTTCACTGCCGCGATCCACCGTGGCGGCGTCGCCATGTGGGCCTGGTCGCCGACCCAGCGCGTGGCCCGGCTCGACGGTCTTTGCCGCGAGTTCTGGGGCGTGTCCGAGTCCGTGGTTTCGATCGACGAGTTGTTCGCCCGGGTGAACGCAGAGGATCGGGCAGAGATGGTGGAGAACTGGTGGGCCAGCGAGCGGGAGCCGCAGGCCTACAGCTTCGACTTCCGCATCGGCGACGGTGCAGGGGCCCGCTGGATCTCGGCGCGCGGCGTCGGCGGGGAGGCCAGCCGCGTCGGCGCGTGGATCCAGGCCATCTTCCTCGACGTCACGTACACCAAGCGGGCCGAGGAGGCCGAGCGGCTCCTCACAGCCGAGCTCGCCCACCGGGTGTCGAACATGTTCGCGGTAGCCCGGGCCCTGACCTCCATCGTCGCCCGGGACGCCAAGTCCATGCCGCTCTTCGCCGAGGATCTGTCGCGACGCTTCGGGGTGCTGCACGAGGCGACTGCGCTCGCGACGCGCTCGCAGCACGGCGATCACGGGAACGTCCCGATGGGCACGCTCGCCGAGCGCATCCTGGCGCCCTACCGCAACGGCGCCAACATTGACGTCGACATCGCGGACGCGGTGGTTGCCCCTCCAGGCAAGGTCAACGACTACGCGATGATCTTCCACGAGCTCGCGACCAACTCGGCGAAGTACGGCGCCCTGTCAGGTGGGGGCAAGCTCACGCTGCGGGGACGAATGGAGGACGGCGCGGCCAGGCTGACATGGGAGGAAGGGGCCGCTCCGTCCAGCGCTACGAAGGCCGAGGGGACGGGGTTCGGCTCGCGTCTCCTCAAGCAGACCATCGAGCGCAGTCTCGGAGGCCGCTTCGAACGCACCATCGATGCCGACGGTCTGCGCTTCGAGATGGTCGTCGAGAGCGTATGACGTCCCAAGGCTCTCTGCTTCTGCGGTCGTCGGCATCGGGCGCTCGGCAAACGGCACGGCACCAAGTCAGGCAAGACCGTGCCGGTGGTGGACGATGAGCCGACCGTCCGCATGCTCATCACCGACATTTTGGAAAATTTCGGCACACGGGCATTGCGGTCGGCAAGCGCGCGACCGGTCGCAAGGTGTTGTCGATCACCGGCGACGCGGAGAATGCGATCCTAGGTGTTTGATCCCAGGGTTTGATGGGGCACTCTTCACGCCGGAGTGGAGGGATGCGCTATGGGCCAGGTTCTTCATGGCAGCGCCACAACGACGGAGGCGATCCGTCGAGCGATCCAGCATAGTCAAGCGAGCCTGAGGGCGCTCTCGAAGCGCTACGGGATCAACCCCAAGACGGTTGCCAAGTGGAAGAAGCGGACCTTGGTCGCCGACCAGCGCACGGGGCCGAAAGATCCTCGCTCGACGGTGCTGTCACCCGAGGACGAGGCGGTGGTGGTCGCCTTTCGTCGTCACACGCTCCTGCCCCTCGACGACTGCCTCTACGCGCTCCAGGCCACGATCCCACACCTGACCCGCTCGTCGCTGCATCGTTGCTTGCAGCGCCACGGGATCAGCCGATTGCCCGAGGTCGACGGCGACAAGCCCAAGCGGTCGCGCTTCAAGGCCTACCCGCTCGGCTACTTCCACATCGATCTGGCTGAGGTCCACACGGCCGAAGGGCGGCTCTACCTACTCGTCGCCATCGACCGTACGACCAAGTTCGCCTTCGTTGAGTTGCACGAGAAGGCGACCCGCCGGGTCGCAGGCGACTTCCTCCGGCATCTCATCGAGGCGGTGCCCTACAAGGTGCACACGGTGCTCACCGACAACGGCACCCACTTCACGACACCCGGCAACGTTGCCTCGGCCGCCTCCATCATCAAGGAGGCGATTGCCGCCGGCGAGACCTTCCGAGCCCACAGCTTCGAGTCCGCCTGCGCTCGAAACGATATCGACCATCGCCTGACCAAGCCGCGCCACCCCCGGACGAATGGGCAGGTTGAGCGAATGAACCGCACAATCAAGGACGCGACGGTCAAGCGCTACCACTATGATAGCCACGAGCAACTCCGTGCCCATCTGGCCGACTTCGTCAGCGCCTACAACTTTGGCCGGCGCCTGAAGACCCTGCGGGGTCTCACGCCCTACGAGGCCATCTGCAAAGCATGGTCCGTCGAGCCCAGTCGCTTCAGGGCAAACCCGCTCCACCAAATCCCGGGACCAAACACCTAGGTAACGGCCCGCTTCCGCCCGGGATAGCGATGCTGACCAAGCCGTTGGCGACGGACAACCTTGCGGCGCGCATCCGCCCGATGATCGAGGGCAGCACGAACAAGCTTCGTCGCAGGTGGTCCCGCCCCGAACCGGGACGGGATGGCGAACAATGCGGTGGCTACCCGGACCTGCGTCAGGACCGCCCGCTCGGGAACTCCGCCCGACTGCTCCGGTTCGCTCCTCGTGGATCATCCCAAAGGACATCGAAACCTTGCAGCCATCGTCATCCGGTCTTCGCTTCTTGGTCGCGGAGAGCGAGCCCCCGGATGCCCGTGAGAAGCGCCGTGAGAGTGTCGGGCGGTCGTCTGGCGAGACCTACCTGGAAATCCTCGAACGTCTGGCGCCGGGGTCGACCTGCGATAGGGTCAAGCCTGCCGATGCGGACGGCGCGCTGCCGTCGCGCACGTCTCTGGCCGACTACGACGCTGTGTTCCTGAGTGGATCGCCGCTGTCCTTGTACGAGGAGACCCCAGAGGTCCGCCGCTCGCTTGCCTTCATGGGCGCCCTGTTCGCCTCTGGCACGCCGTCATTCGGTTCGTGCGCCGGCCTGCAACTCGCGACGGTCGCGGCGGGAGGCACGGTCCGACAGAACCGCAACGGTCCCGAGGCCGGCTTCGCCAGGCGCATCGTCGCGACCGAAAGGGGTCGATCCCATCCGCTCTTGAGGGGGCGGCCCGCTGCGTTCGACGCCCCGAGCATCCACACCGACGAGGTGGAGACCCTGCCGGACGGGGCGACCCTGATCGCGGTGAACCGATCCACTGTCGTCCAAGCTGCGGAGATACGGCACGAAAGCGGAACGTTCTGGGGCGTGCAATACCATCCGGAGATCGGCCTCGACGAGGTGACCGGGGCGCTGCGTCGGCAGGCGGACGACCTGGTGGAGGCTGGCTTGGCGTTGTCCCGTCGCGAGGTCGAGGATCAGGCCGACCTCGTCGAGGCCTTGCACCGCGAGCCGACCCGACGGGACCTTGCGTGGCGCCTCGGTCTCGACGACCAGGTCACGGACGACGACAAGCGGCAGACGGAGATCCGCAACTTCATCGAGGTCATGGCAGTCCCACGGCGCAGCGGAAGAGGCTGACCAGTCGCCGATGCGCCGGGCGGTCGTCATCGCACGGTGACGACAGCCACATCGCGGATCGGCGAAAAAGCCCCGTATCGATTCAACGTGAAGGACGTTGCCTTGACGTCGAACCGTCCAAAGCAGCTGAGAACAGCGCTTCCGCCAGATGTAGCGGGATGGGGGAACGGAAGGAAACGAGATGTCCGAACATACGTTCGACCAGACGAACATCACTTGGCGGACCCTGGACTGGCTGCCGCACATCGCCTTCTTCGTCTACAAAGTCGACGAGCAGAACCGCATTGTCGACGTCGTGTTCAAATTCGCTGCGAACCAGAAGGTGATGCTGCACCGGCACAAGAGCCCCTACGTGACGCTCGTGATGCAGGGCGAGCTCAGGTTCTACCGCGAGGACGGCACCCACAAGGAGACGCGCCCGACGGGCAGCTACGTCTCGGGTGTGGCGAACGGTGACCCGCACATGGAGGGGGGTGGCGACGAGGACGCCATCGTGTTCTTCAGTAACCGCAACATCGAGGATGCGCTCTACGAGTTCCTCGACGACGCGGGCAATCCCGTCCAGGTGCTCGGTATCGCGGACTTCAAGGCGCAGCTCGAAGAGCAGATCGCGACCGGCACGTTCCAGAAGGTCACAGCCAGGGCCGCCTAGGCTTGGAGGTTATCAAGGGGGTATCGGACCGCTTCGATGCCCCCTTGCAAGATCGGACCCTCGGCTTCCAAAAAGCGCCGCTTCTCTAGGCCGAATGAAGCCATCGGGGTCATGTCCGCCCACTCCCGGCGGTTATCACCCCAATAGCTCTGGCTGCCTCTTGTCGGGCAGCGTCTTGCGAATCTGGTGCCGGACGATCTCCGCGCTGAACGGTTTGCCGATGGCCGGACAGGTGGTCTCGATCCCCTTCCTGGCTCGGGCCGCACAAGGTCCGCAATGCAGCCCATGAGAGTTCGGTCTTGGGGATCGATTCCCGCGCATCCGCCCTGTTCTGGAGGAAGCCCACAGGTTTTCCGCCTCGGTTCGTCGGCGGATGAGAGGGTTCGAGCGTTGCCCGAGTTCGAGGAGGCGTTCGCTCGGCCTGCATCGGCGATGAGCTTTGCAGTCGGGCCGTCGACCAACACAAACCAAGGTGTCGAATGGGCAAGATCGCCGAGGCGCAGATCGTCGGAAGCCTGTCACCTGACGGCGATGTACGGGCGGCCGCGCGAGACGCAATGACGGCTGCGCTCGCTATGTTCAAGCGAGGTCGACCCATCCTGGTCGTCAGTCACTTCGATGCGGACGGTCTGACCGCGGCCGCCATCCTGATCCGCGCCCTTCGGCAGGCGGGAAGGGAAGCGGTGTCCGTGGTTGTGGGCAAGGGGGAGTCGCCGTGGGACCCGGAGGTGATCCACCGGCTCGGCGCGCACGAGCCCGGCGGCCTGATCGTCGCCGATCTCGGCACCCGAGCCGATCCCGTGCTGCCGGGTTGCCCGACGCTCGTCATCGACCACCACGTGCCAACCGGCGAACCGAGGGACGCCGTCACGATCAGCGGCAACGGCCTCGACCCCGAGCCGACCACCGCCTTGCTGGCCTGGTGGGCCGCCGGTGCCCTGGGGGATCAGGCCGACCTCCTGTGGCTGGCGGCGGTGGGTCTGATCGGCGACATGGCCGAGGGCCTCGATTTCCCCGAGATCGCCGAGGCCCAGGTTCGCTGGGGCAAGACGGCCCTTCGCGATGCCACGTCGCTCGTCAACGCCCCCCGCCGGACCGCAACGGCCGATGCAGGGCCGGCGTTACGCCTTCTGCTGGCATCGGACGGCCCCAAACGCATCACCAAGGGCGACGATGCCGATGCTCTCGCCTTGCACGCGGCCAAGGCGGAGGTCCGCGCCGCCATGGACGTCGCGAAGCGCGTCCCGCCCGCCATCGGTGGCGATGTTGCGCTGATCGCGCTCGACTCCCCATGCCAGATCCACCCCCTGATCGCCCAGCAATGGCGTGGGCGCCTCAAGGACAAGATCGTCATCGCCGCCAACGCGGGCTATCGCCCCGGCTGGGTGCATTTCGCCGCTAGGTCGGCCAGCGGGCGCGACCTCATCGCCTTTCTCGCGGAGCATCGCCCGGAGAACGCCGACGGGCGCTACGGCAACGGTCACGCCCAGGCGACCAGCGGCGCACTACGCAACGCCGACTGGAACGACTTCATACGGAAACTCGGGTTTCCCCAGGCACAGGTGCAGGCATGACCGCCGATGATCGTCCCCTTCGGCTGGGTTTTCCCGTCAAGGTGATGGGGCGGCCCGACCTGAAGTCACAGGACACCCGGCGCTGGCAGAAGGACCCGCACCTCAAGTGCTCGCTCGAACTGCTCGATCATGTCCTGGACTACCTCAAATCCAACAACCTCGACATGTACCGCATGTCGTCGGACATCGCGCCCTACGCGACCCACCCGGACATACCTCAGTTCCACAACATGGTAGCGGAGAGCGATGCCGAGTTGCGGGCGTTCGGCGCCAAGGCTCGGGCCTACGACATCCGGCTCTCGTTCCATCCCTCGCAGTACGTGCTGCTGAACGCCCCGAACCCCGATCTGCTTCGCTTCGCACCCGACGTCGCCGCCGGGTTCGGGATTACCCCACAGGAAGCGACGGACGATGAGGAGCAGTTGGAGGACGGTGTCGACGCCGATGAGGAGGCCGACGTGGACGAGGGACGCAGGGAAGCCGCGGAATGACCCCGGGTAAACCGGACTAGCGAAATACGTTTGGTCGGTCGGTGCGACCAGGGAAGCGGAGCACGAAATTCATCATGAGCGACATGGCATCAAGGCTCTCGGACGGTCCGCATCTGCGCACGATCGCCATGCCGCGCGACACGAACGCGGCGGGTGCGATCTTCGGTGGCTGGACGGTATCCCAGATGGATCTGGCCGGCGGCACCCTCGCCGCCCAGCGAGCGAAGGGACGCGTTGCAACCGTCAGTATCGACGCGATGCGCTTCCTCCGTCCCATCGCGGTGGGCGACGAGGTGAGTTGCTACTGTACCCTTCAGGACGAAAGTGGGACGTCGTTCGGCGTGAAGGTCGAAGTCTGGGTCCGCGATCGTACCGGAGGGGACGCAAAGAAGGTGACCGAGGGCCTGTTCACCTACGTGGCCGTGGATGACGAAGGGAAGCCACGGCAGAGCGACGACGGCTGATCGATCAATCGCTGGAACGGGCCACGATCCACCGTCTTCAAGACCTTAGGGGTCGGTACGGGTACCAACGTGCAGTCCTGAGCCATGCGAGGCTGCAACCCAGCGGCAGGGCTTGGGCCACCCGTTTTGCGCTGATCGACTCGGGGCGTAACGCGTGGCTGACAGCGCCATCGGGGATGCGTGACGGGGTTCTGCGCCTCGTCGAGGCGTCAGTGCCATGCTGGACTGGACCGGCGAGTTTTCGCCTGCCTGTCTGGATCGGCGGGTGGGACGGGACACGGAGCGCGCGCATCTCGACCTGACCCTTTCCCGTCCCGCAGCGTGAGCGCGCCGGTAGACTTTCTTCCATCAGACTAGGACGCCCAGGGCTAGCGGCTTCACAGGACACGTGCCTCGGGATCGGCAGCTTACCGATTCGGCGAGACGAACGGGCGCAGCAAGTCGGGTAGGTCGTCGATGCCGACTTGGCCCTTTCGAAGGAGGCAGTCGGCTCGTCCCGCGAGCCGTCGTCGGTCCTCGCCGTCGACGTCTTTCGCCGTCAACACGACGACGGGGATCGAACCCCATTCTGGCTTGGCACGGAGCGTCCTGAGGAACGCGAACCCGTCCATCTCCGGCATCATCACGTCCAGCAAGATCAAACCGGGGCGCTCGGCCGCCACCGCCGCGAGCCCGGCCTTGCCGTTCTCGGCTGTCGCGACCCGCCAACCTTCCCGGGTGAGCCGCGCGGACATCCGCACACGCGTGTCGGCATCGTCGTCAATCACGAGCAACGGTCCCTCGTTTTCCCGGGGGCGGAAGCGCTCCATCACTGCGTGAAGCTCGTCCCAGTCGATGGGCTTCTGCAGATAGTCGGTGGCACCCAGGGAAAAGGCCAAGTTCTGCTCGTCCAGCACGGTGACCATGATCACGGGGGTGTCGCCGAGATCCGGGTCACCCCTGAGGGCACGCAGAACCGACCAGCCGTCCATCTGGGGCATCGTGACATCGAGAAGCATCACGCGGGGGCGGATCGCCCGCGCCATGTCGAGGCCCTCGCGCCCGTCAAGGGCGGCCACGACCTCGAACCCGTCGCGCTCCAGGAAGCGGGTGAGGAGTTCGCGCGTCGCCGGATCGTCGTCCACGACAAGGACGACGCCTTGCCGAGACGCCTCATCCGAAGTCGCAAAGCCCGCGCTCCCGTTCGGCTTCGCTTCGTCGTTGGTCCCGGCGATGCACGCTGGGACCGACATGGTGAAGGTGGTGCCGCGGCCCTCCTCGCTCGCCACCGCGATATCGCCGCCGAGCATGGCAGCGAACGCCTTGGTAATGGACAGGCCGAGCCCCGTGCCGCCGAACTTCCGGGTCGTCGAGGCATCGGCCTGGGTGAAGCGCTCGAACAGCCGCGCCTGCTGCTCCGAGTTCATGCCGATGCCGGTGTCGCTCACCTGGAAGGTCAGGCAGTCGACGCCGTCACGGGCGCCCCGTTCGGCCTCGAGGGTGATCCGCCCGCCTTCCGTGAACTTGGCAGCGTTGCTGAGCAGATTGATGAGACACTGGCGCAGCTTGGTCACGTCTGTGCGCGCCTCGCCGAGGTCCGGGCCGAGATTCAGGGCCAGGACATTGTCCTTGGCGGCGACGAGGGATTCAACCGTCGAGGCTACGTCGCGGACGACGGCATCGACGGTGAACGCCTCGACGTAGGTTTCCATCCGCTCGGCCTCGATCTTCGAGAGGTCCAGGACGTCGTTGATCAGTCCGAGCAGGTGGCGCGCGTTCGCCTCGATCTTCCTCACGTCGGGCAGGAGGTCGGCTTGGCCGACATCCTCCATGTCTTCCTGCAGCATCTCGGAATAGCCGATGACCGCCGAGAGCGGGGTGCGGAGTTCGTGGCTCATGTTCGCGAGGAACTCGCTCTTGGCCCGATTGGCTTCCTCCGCTGCATCCTTGGCAGCGGCCAACTGGAGCTCCCCCCGCTTGCGCCCGTCGATGTCCGTGACAACGATTACGGCTCCGATCCGTCGATCGTCGACGTCGAGCAACGGGGCGGCCAGGAACTCGACCCAGGCGCGCGTGCCGTCACCCCGTTGGTATTCGACCTCCAACGCGTCCTGCTGCCCGCCGTCGCGCGCGACCTTGGGGACGGGCCATTCGTCCGCCTTGACCGGGTGTCCGTCCGCGTGGAAGCCGACCCAGCGCTCGGGGTCGCCTTGGACCGCGTCGGGCATCACCTCATGGCCCAGGATGGCCGTGGTCCGGACGTTATGGCCGACAATGCGACCGGACGGTGCCTCGGCGATGATGACGCCGACGGGCAGCGTCTCCATGACGGTCCGGAGCGTTGCCTCGCCAAGGCGCATGCCGCGCCGTGCTTCTGCCTCGCCGGCCTCGGCGAGCCCGGCCGGGATGATCCCGGCGAACAGCGTCGCGTTGCGCAGGTCCCGACCCGAGAACGCGTCTGGTTGGCTCGACTGCAGCTTGAGCACGCCGATGTGCGCGCTGCCCCTGGCGATCGGCACGTAGATGGCCGATCGCATCCCCAGGGCGGCAATGGCGTCCCGGTCGACCCGCGGGTCGGTGAGTACGTCCGGGCAGAGTACCGGCTTGCCGGTGGTCAGGCAGTGGCCGGAGAGGCTGCCGTCGAGGGGTAAGCGGCGACCGACATGGGCGGCGAGCGCCCCGCGGCCCGAGCGATAGACCAGTTCGTCCCCCTCGCGCAGTTCGATGACGCCGCCCTCCGCCTGGGGGACGGTTTCCATGACTCCCGCGACGAGGGCGTCGAGGATGGCGTCCCTGTCACCGGCCGCGCGCGTCACTGCGGCCTGGGCGGCGATCAACGCGTCCTGCTGCGCGATCAGCGCAGCCTGGCCCACGAGGATGCGTTCGCGCTCGAACCCCGAGCGACGGAGCTCTAACTGAGACATAACCTGCCCGGCGAGCGCACGCAGCGCCTCCGCCTGCCGGTCGTCGAGCCCCATCGGTCGGGGGACGAGGTCGATCACGCACAAGCTACCGAGGTGTTCGCCACCTGTCGCCGCGAGCGGAGCCCCCGCGTAGAAACGCAGGTATGGCTCGCCGGTGACGAGGGGGTTGCTGCTGGTACGGGGATCCTGCGTTAGGTCCGGGATCACCAGCAGGTCCGGGGCGCCCAGGACGTGCGCGCAGATGGACTTGTCCAGCGTCGTCTCGCAGGGGGCGAAACCGGAGCGTGCCTTGAACCATTGCCGGTCTCCGGCAACGAGACTGACTAGGGCGACCGGGGCGTCACAGGTCATCCGGGCCAGCGTGACGATGTCGTCAAAGCCCTTCTCGGGTGGCGTGTCGAGGATGTCGTGGTCCAGGAGTGCGTCGAGGCGGCGTCTATCGTGGACCTTAAGCGGAAACGTCGTCGGATCAGTCATCTTCGGCTCGCGGTCGGGTGCGGATGCGCTCGCCGACGCAAGGCCACGGGGTGACGCGCTGCGGACTGCTGGGTGCCGTCGACAACACGGCCCACGCCAAGTGGTTGCCGCCCCCCTAGGGCGCAGGGACGTGCCTCGCGAATCGGTGAACCGGGACCGATTCCACCGGGGTCACGCCTTTTCAATCAGCGAGACTTTGCCGTCGCGCTCAACGATGGCGACGGCGACCTTGTCCATGTCGTCGAGGCCCTGCTGGCGCGCGGCGGTGCGCACGTCGGCCTGCTGCATGCGCAAGCGCCGCATGTGGATCTCGTCCCAGTCGCCGTCGCGGTAGACGACGATGGGTGTGCCGTCGCAGATGCGCTCGAACCAGACGTAGCGCAGCTTCAGCCACGACACGGCGACGTGCATCAGTCCGACGGTGAACAGGGCGCTCATCGCACCTGTAAAGGAGTGGTCGTCGCCCAGGATGGCGCTCACGCTCATGCCGCCGAAGAGAAACAGCACCACCATGTCGATGGGGGCTTGCTGGCTGGCGGTGCGCCGCCCAATCAGCCGGATCACGAACAGAACGATGACGTAGGCTGCCGCAGCCTTGAGGACGGTGTTCATGGCTAAGGCACCGCGTACTGTGACCAAGACAAGGTTTCGCCCGCATCGAGGCGGGCGGTGAGATCGACGCTGCCGCGGAAGGCCGGCGAACCCGTGAAGCGGATCAGGGCGTGGCTCTCTCCCGCCTGCACCGGGAACACGAGGCGGATGCCGCCGCCGACGACTTCCCAAGTCGCGGGCCTGGGCGTGATGCTCTCGAGGCCGAACTGGTCGACCAGATCCTTGGCAATGTTCACTGCCACCTTGTCCCCGCCCGGGGGCACGCGGGTGTCGAAGCGAACGATGGTGGGGGCGCCGAAGCGCACCACCGGCTCGTATCGGATGCTGATCGATCCATCGGCGTTGGTGATGCTTCGCTCGCTGAACGGCCCGTGCCCAAGCAGGCCGAAGGCGCAGACCAGCACGAAGGCGAGCATGGCCAGGCGCCCCGCGACCTCGGCCTTGCGCCACCCGTCCTCGAACGCCGGGTAGAACCCGCGGGCGATTTCCTGCGGCATGGGCGGGTCGTCGTGGATGACTTCCAATGCGGTCTCGCTCCCATACCTCGGTCAGTCGTCGGAGCCGACCGGGCTCGGCATCGCAGATTGAAGGCCGGTCGTCCTGTCTTGTTCCGTCCGCGGTTGTCTCCGCTATCAAAAGCGTCGCCGACCGAGGACGTCCGCGCGTCTCTCGCATCCCCCACGGCGAGGTAACGGGTATTGTTAGCTCTCGCCGGGTGCTCGCATGAGCCTGCCGCGCGCCGCAATCGCCTCGTAGTCCGTCTCAGCCTTGACGGTTCGTAAACCGTTGCCCGTCACGGCCATTACGGGGATATCGGACGATTGGTGCGGGTGTCGGTGCAGAAGATGCGAAGCTCTCGCGGCATGCTGGCCGCCTTGCTGATCCTGGCGCTTCCCGCCTGTTCGGGGCGCCCGAGCGGGGTGCTGTTGCCCATCGCCCAGATCGAGCAGATTCCGGGTACGTCCCGGGTGGACATGCTCGTCGCCACGACCCGCAAGTCGGCGACCGACCGAGGCGTCCTGTTCTCGGGCGAGCGCGGCGACGCCGTGACCTACACCGACCTCGCCATCTCGATACCCCCGGACGCTACCCGCCAGCCGGGTTCGGTGCAGTGGCCCAAATCCCTGCCGGGTAACCCGGCCACGGATTTCGTCGCGCTTCGGGCCGAGCCCGTCGACCGTTCGAAGGTCGCCGCCTGGACGGGCCGCGCCGTCCGACGCGGGGCCAAACGCCATGTCCTCGTGTTCGTGCACGGGTTCAACAACAAGTTCGAGGACGCCGTCTTCCGCTTCGCGCAAATCGTGCACGATTCCGGCGCCGAGGTCGCCCCGGTGCTGTTCACGTGGCCGTCCCGCGGCTCTGTACTCGCCTACGGCTACGACCGGGAGAGCACCAACTTCTCGCGCAATGGCCTGGAAACACTGCTGCGGGACCTCGCTCAGGATCCGAACGTCGGCGAGGTCACCGTCCTGGCACACTCGATGGGCAACTGGCTCACGCTGGAGAGCCTGCGCCAGATGGCCATCCGCGACCGGCGCGTCGCCCCGAAGATCCGCAACGTCATCCTGGCCGCGCCCGACGTCGACATGGATCTCGCCCGGGCGGCCTTCCACGACATGGGCAAGGACCGTCCGCGGCTGACCCTGATGGTCTCGAACGACGACCAAGCACTGGCCGTCTCCCGTCTCGTCTGGGGCGACAGCGTGCGGCTGGGGGCCATCGACCCGAACGTCGAGCCCTACCGCTCAGAGTTGGAGCGGGAGAATATTGGCGTCCTGAACCTGACCACCGTGAAGTCCGTGGACGCCCTGAACCACGGCAAGTTTGCCAGCGGTGACGTGGTCGCCCTTCTCGGCAAGCGCCTCGCCGACGGCCAGCCGATCTCCGACGGACAAGTGGGCATCGGCGACCATCTCGTGCGCACCGCTGCTGGCGCGGCCTCGACGGTGGCGACGGGAGCAGCTTTGGCCGTGGCCGCACCGGTGGCGCTCATCGACCCGCAGACGCGCGAGACTTACGGTGAGCACCTGTCGAACGTCGGTTCGGGTTTGCGTGACACCGCCGGCTCCGGCGCCGATCTCGCTAGCGCGCCGATGCGCGCCATCACCGGTGGGCGCTGACATCGACGCGACCGACACCAGGCCAGCCTGCAAGACGAGGTAGGGGCTCGCGAAGCTGTTGGTCGCAAACGGTGTCGCCTACCGCGGAGAGGAGCGGTCGGTTTCGATCCGGTATGGCTCGGATCTGGAGGTCGCTGAGAAGATCTCGCTGGTGGCGGCGGTGAGGCATACGGATCGCGACGAAGACGGACGAGATCAATGGCAGCTTGGTCATCCGCATGGACGGCCAGGACGGGCACTCGTATGGACATCGTACGCCGATGCCCCCGGCCGACTGACGACAGGTCGGTCCCCTCGAGATGGCCTTGGGGGCATCGCGGACGTGCCCCAGCTGGCGGGGCACGGCGTTTGGTCCCACGAGGCCGCCCCGTCTTCCCGTGTACGATCCGAGGTCCGATGACGAAGCTGTCCGCCGAACACCTGCGCGTCGTCGACGTGATGTCACGGGACGTGGAGTTCATCGAAGCGCATGCAAGCGCGCAGGACGCGGCCATTCTGATGGGTGAGATCGAGGTGGGGGCCCTGCCGGTGGGCACCGCCGAGCGGCTCGATGGCATCGTGACCGACCGCGACCTGCTCTACCGCGTGGTGGCACGGGGCCGGGACCCGTCGACGGTTTCCGTGAAGGAGGTTGCGTCTCGGCCCGTCCTGACCTGCGGCCCCGAAGACACGCTTCGCGTGGCCATGGATCTGATGATCGCCAACTACGTCCGGCGCCTTCCGGTCGTGGACGGCGCGGGCGCGGTGGTCGGATGGCTGACGCTGGCCGACATCTCCCGCCACCTCCTCGTGGAGGACGCCGCGCTTCAATCGGTGCTTCAGGCGCTGACCGAGGGGTCCGAGGGACCCTGATCAGGAACGGTGGCGGCGCAAGGCTGCGCGCACGGTCGCCGTCGGGATGGACCGGTGTGCTGCAACGTAATCGGCGAAGGCCCGCGCCGCTGGACCGGCGTCACGAGCGGCGACCAGCGCCAGCACGAAGGCGACGAGCGCGAGGTCCGCATTCGCGATAGCGGCCAGTGCCTTGTCCAGGGCGGGCGGTGATTGCAGCGCCGCGTCGTAGGTGGCGAGCAGGTCGGGTGCGGTCCCGGCCCCGGCAAGCCAGGACCTGACCACGCCGTGCGCCGATGCCTCGCCGCCGGCGAGGGCAGCAACGGCGGCGAAGCGGACGATGGCCTCCGCCTCCGATTGCTGAAGGCGGCCCACGTTGATGTTCAGGGGAATGGCGGTCTGGTGCCGGTTCTGAAGCCAGCCGTGCAGCACCTTCTGACCGATCACCTCGGCGATCTGCCGTTGCGCCGGCGCGACCTCGCGCTGGCGGCGGTCCACGCCCCTGTCAGGCGACTGGGGCTCGAGTTCCTCCTGTGCATCGGGAGAAGCGTGAGGCGTGTTGAAGCGAGGGTTCATCGCGGATGCCTCGCCGAGTGAACGCCCGAGCCTCCGGCGGGTTGGGGGCCGTACCACCCATCGGATCGCCGCATGCCCGTCTCCATTCCACGCCTCCCGCCACTGCGGTCTTCCCAGGTGCTCACGCGATGACCCTCGATCAAGTGCTCGCCTTCGGCCTGATCGGCATCACCGTGGCCGCCTTCATCTGGGACCGATTGCCCTACGATCTCATTGCGCTCACTGCCCTGGCCGCTGGGATCGCGCTCGGCCTGGTGCCGGCCGAGAAGGCGTTCTCGGGCTTCTCCGACGACATCGTCATCATCGTCGGGGGCGCGCTCGTCCTGTCGACGGCGATTGCGCGCTCCGGTGCGGTCGAGACGTTGATGCGTCCCATCCTGCCGCATCTGACGAGCGCACAACGGCAGGTCACCGCCCTCGCGGGCGGGGTCCTGCTCCTCTCCATGGTCACGAAGAACGTCGGCGCACTGGCGATCTTCATGCCCATCGCCCTGCAACTCGCCCGCCGCACCGGCACATCGCCTTCCACCCTCCTGATGCCGATGGCATTCGCGTCCCTGATCGGCGGCATCGTCACCCTGGTGGGAACATCGCCCAACGTCATCGTCTCCAAGGTCCGGGCCGATCTGACCGGGCAGCCTTTCGGCATGTTCGACTACGCGCCGGTCGGGCTGTGCGTGGCGGGTGTCGGCTTCCTCTTCCTGTGCCTGGGTTGGCGGCTGCTGCCACGCCGCGACAGCGGGGCACGCGCCATGGACGCGGCGTTCAACCTCGAACGCTACACCACCGAGGCAAGCCTGCCGGCCGGTCATCCGGGGATAGGCGGCACCCTAGGGCAGCTCGAGGCCCTGGCCGATGGCGATGTCCGGATCGCGACCGTCCTGCGCGAGCGCTTCCGTCGGTATCCCGCCAGCCCGGACTTCCGGCTTCAAGCCGATGACGTGCTGCTCCTGAGCGGAGAGCCGGACGCCCTTGAGCGCTTCGTGGCGCGCGCGGACCTTGTGCTGGCCGGGGCGCTGCCGGAGGCCGAGGCCGTAGTCATGGAGGGGGTGGTTACAGCCGAGTCCGGGCTCGTCGGGCACACCGCAGCTCAGCTCGATCTGGAGCAACGCCAGGGCGTCCTCATCCTCGCCGTCAGTCGACGTGGTCGCCGCATCGAACAACGCCTCTCGGCCGTGCGGTTCCGCGCAGGGGATGTCGTAGTGATGCGCGGGCGCACGGCTGCTCTCGGTCCAAGTCTGGGCGCGCTCGGCGTTCTCCCCCTTGCCGCCCGTGAGATCGCGCTCGGCCGGAACGACCGGAGCTGGATCCCGGCCGCGATCCTGGCCGTTGCCATGGGCCTGGTGGCCCTGCACGTGGTGCCCGTGGCTGTGGCCTTCTTCGGGGCCGTCGTCGCTGTGCTTCTCCTTCGCAGCATGACACCGCACGAGGCCTACCAAGCCGTCGAGTGGCCCGTGCTCGTGCTGCTCGGTGCCCTCATCCCCATCTCGGAGACCGTAACCAGCACAGGTGGCGCGGACCTTATTGCGGCGCATCTGACGACGTTGGTGCAGGACCTGCCGCCCATCGCGGCGATGGGCACCATCCTCGTGCTGGCCATGGCTGTGACGCCGTTCCTCAACAACGCTGCGACGGTGCTGGTCATGGGTCCCATCGCCGCCAAGCTCGCGACGAAGCTCGGCTTGGCGCCGGACCCGTTCCTTATGGCCGTGGCACTGGGGGCCGCATGCGACTTCCTCACGCCCATCGGCCACCAGTGCAACACCTTGGTCATGGGTCCGGGAGGGTATCGCTTCGGCGATTATGCCCGGCTTGGACTGCCGCTTTCGCTCATTGTCGTGGCGGTCGGGATCCCTATGATTGCGCTGGTCTGGCCGTTGCGCCCGGCCTGAGCGCAACCGGTGCCGGTGCCTTCACGCGGAATTCGGCATCGACCAGTTCCTCAACCGGACCTCGGCGCGTGAAAGCCGTCTCCCTTGCATGCCTTGCCGAGTAATTTGGTGGAGCCGGGCTCGGCAATTGCAGAGCATGGCCCGTAACTGCGGTGACCGTTGGACCCTTCCCAGTTCTGGTCTGATCTGATCGACAGGAGACCTTTGGGAAATCGAACCTGAAGGTTCGTTGAAGGCGAGAGGCGGCCGAGCGCCGCTTGTGCAGCGAATACCACGACTTCGAGTCTTGAACTCAAAACCGTACTGGCAGAAATCCGCCTTGTCGGGCCTTGGCTTCTGCAGTCACGAGCGTCAGGGAAACAATCGAACACCAGACACAACTACCGAAAAGATCAATGTCGTATTTTAACCGGGCAGTGGGGTAACCCTTCGCTTCCCAAAGCATCTCGGTCGTGACACTCACATCCTATGAGTAGATTGCACAAACTGATCGGGACGGTCGCCCTCCGACGTCCTTCGCCCGTCATCGACTACGGCGTCACGCTGCTGCTGATCGGCATCATGACGTTCGTTCGGTTCCTAGCTCCGGCCTATGTCGCACCGTTCCTCTTGTACATCCCAGTCCTGCTCGTTGTAAGCCTAGCCTTTGGCTCGGGTGCAGGAACGCTGGCACTGTCGTTGTCCACCCTGATTGCCGCGTGGTTCTACACGCGGGACGGGTCCCTCGATGGCGTCGATGCTGCCCTGCTGTGTCAGTACGTTCTGGTCGGCGCGACCATGGTGTGGATCTGCCACGCCTTACGTCGATCCGTGGCGCAGAACGAAGCCACGCTGGAACGGCTTAACGCCGCGAACCACATCCTCGTCGACAGAGAGACGGCGTTGACCAGCGCGAACGCCGTCGCGGAGGCCGCCAAGGAAGCGGCGGAGCTAGCCAACGCGGCGAAGAGCGATTTCCTGGCCAACATGAGCCATGAACTCCGCACGCCGCTCTCCGCCATCATTGGCTATAGCGAGATGATGGGGGAGGAGATTTCGGACGGTTGTGCGGCGTCGGACTTGGTCGCCGACATCGGCAAGGTCGAGCGCAATGCCCGTCACCTGCTCGGGCTCATCAACGACGTGCTGGACCTTTCCAAGGTCGAGAGCGGCAAGATGGAGGTCTACGTCGAGGACTTCGCAGTGGAGGACATGCTGCGCGATGTCGCGAGTTCGGTTGCGACCCTGGTCGGCAAGAAGGGCAATACCCTGGAAATGCGGCTCCCACCTGAGCTGGGCCGGATGCATTCCGACCTCACCAAGACGCGGCAAGTGCTCTTCAACTTCCTGAGCAACGCAGCGAAGTTCACCGAAACTGGGGTGATCACGCTTTCCGCTTCGCGCATCACGGACGGCTCGGGTACCGATCGGCTTTCGTTCGCCGTCTCCGACACGGGCATAGGCATGACGGCCGAGCAGGTGTCGCGCCTGTTCCGGCGTTTCGAGCAGGCCGATGCCTCCACGACCCGTAACTTCGGGGGCACCGGGCTTGGCCTCTCGCTCACGCGTGCCTTTGCCGACATGCTCGCGGGGACCATTACGGTGTCCAGCATTCCTGGCCAGGGCAGCACCTTTACGTTCACCGTCCCGGCAACCTTCCTTCCTCCGAGCAACGAGCAAGTCTCTCCTGATCCGGATGTGATCGCCGACGATGCGGTGGGAGGCGACGTCATCCTCGTGATCGACGACGATACGGACCAACTTGCGCTCACCACGAGGTTTCTTCATCGTGAGGGCTTCCGAGTCCAGACCGCCACGAACGGCAGGAGCGGGCTCGATCTCGCCCGGAAGCTGCGGCCACGGGCCATTCTGTTGGACGTGATGATGCCGGGCGTGGACGGCTGGTCGGTGCTGAGCCAGATCAAGGCGGATGAGCTGTTGGCGCCCATCCCGGTCGTGATGGTGACCTCCATCGATCAGCGAAACCTCGCGGCCTCGCTTGGTGCTTCGGATTACATGCTGAAGCCCGTCGACTGGACTCGGTTCGGCAAGATCGTGAACCAGTTCAGGCTGGCGGAGCCGGACCGGCGCGGCACCGTGCTTCTGGTCGAGGACGAGGCCGTTACCCGCATGGCAATGCGTTCTACCCTGGAGGAGGACGGCTGGACGGTCGTGGAAGCCATGAACGGCAGGGAAGGCCTGCGGCAGGCAAGCGAGACCAAGCCGGATGTCGTGATCGTGGATCTGAACATGCCGATCATGGATGGCTTCGGCTTCTTGGAGGGCGTTCGGGCCGTGCCCGGCTGCTCGGACATCCCGGTGATTGTCCTGACGGGCCGAGAATTCTCGGCAGAGGATCGGAGCAAGCTTCGCGGCGCGAGCCAGATCCTCAATCGCGGCGACTTCGCATCGGCGAGTTTGGCCGAAAGACTGATAGGTCTCAGGACATGAATGGGCAGGGCCAACTCGATCCCATCGCCTCTTGGGGCGTGTTACGTCTGAATTTGCTGATCGCCGTGAAGTCCGCAAGGGTTACGGAGCCGTCCCCGACGGGATGAAAAACCCGTGCCTGTTTTGTTCCCTTGGTGATTTGGGCAGCCGGTACACGGCTGCCCAAATTTCCTAGTCACGCTAGGTTGGTTCGATGCCAAACTTTGGCGTCTGAAGGCGAAACTTTGGATCTCGGCCTAACGCACTACCGAATAACTATGAGCACCCCGTTGTGCTTCCGCAGGTGTCGCACTTCAGGCAGGTGCCATTGCGGACCAGCGTAAAGTTCGCGCATTCCGGACAGGCCTCACCGACGTAGCCCTTCATCTTCGCTTCGGCGCGGCGATCGGAGACCGTACGCTCCGGCTTGATCGGATCGGGCTTGGCGAAGGGGAGGGCATCGACCAGGGCTTCGGCTTGGCCGGCCTGGACCGGCTCGGCCTTCAGCGCCGTGGCACCGCGCAGGGTATGGACCACGCCGCCTGCCGGGGCGGTCTGGCCGGAGCTGGCCGCGCCGACTCCGACGGTACCACCGGCCGGTCCGCCCTGGATCAGGGTGAGGCGGTCGGCCGAGCCGCGCAGGAGGCCGCGGGAGACGACACTGGCCGCCGTGGTCTCGGTCTTTCCGGGCTCGCGGGTGGTCTCCGTCTCACCGCCGCCGATCACCGTGCCGCCGATCTCGGACGGGCTGACATGGGCGAGGTCGGCGCGGCCGAGATAGGACACGGCCAGCTCGCGGAACACGTAGTCGAGGAGCGAGGTCGCGTTCTTGATCGCGTCGTTGCCCTGCACGAAGCCGGCGGGTTCGAAGCGGGTGAAGGTGAAGGCCTCGACGTACTCTTCCAGCGGCACGCCATACTGGAGCCCGAGCGAGATCGCGATGGCGAAGTTGTTCATCAGGCTGCGGAAGGTGGCCCCCTCCTTGTGCATGTCGATGAAGATCTCGCCGAGGCGACCGTCGTCGTACTCACCAGTCCGCAGATAGACCTTGTGCCCGCCGACGACCGCCTTCTGGGTGTAGCCCTTGCGGCGGTGGGGCATCTTCTCGCGGGAGCGGATGCGCTCGACGCGCTCGATCACGCGCTCGACGATCTTCTCCGCGACCTGCGCGGCCTTGGCGGCGGCCGGAGCCGCGATCAGCGCCTCGACCAGATCCTCGGCATCGTCGTCCTCGTCGGCGATCAGGGCCGAGTTCAGGGGCTGCGAGAGCTTCGAGCCATCGCGGTAGAGCGCATTGGCCTTGAGGGCCAGGGTCCAGGACAGCTTGTAGGCCTTCTTGCAGTCCTCGACCGTCGCGTCGTTGGGCATGTTGATCGTCTTGGAGATGGCGCCCGAGATGAAGGGCTGCGCCGCCGCCATCATCCGGATGTGGCTCTCCACCGAGAGGTAGCGCTTGCCGATGCGTCCGCACGGGTTGGCGCAGTCGAACACCGCGTAGTGCTCCGGCTTGAGGAAGGGAGCTCCCTCAAGGGTCATCGCACCGCAGATGTGGGTGTTGGCCGCCTCGATGTCCTTCTTCGAGTAACCGAGGAAGGGCAGGATCTCGAAGGTCGGATCCGCGAGCTTGTCGGCCGGGACCTTGAGCACATCCTCCAGGAAGTCGTCGCCCAGGGTCCAGCGGTTGAAGACGAACTTGATGTCGAAGGCCGATTTCAGGCCCGCCTCGACGGCTGCGAGCTTGTCGTCGGTGAAGCCCTTGGCGCGGAGCGACCCGGGATTGATCGCCGGAGCCTGTCCCATCGAGCCATGGCCGACCGCATAGGCCTCGATCTCGGCGATCTCGGATTCGCGGTAGCCGAGGGTGCGCAGGGCGTCCGGCACCGCGCGGTTGATGATCTTGAAGTAGCCGCCGCCGGCGAGCTTCTTGAACTTCACCAGGGCGAAGTCGGGCTCGATGCCGGTGGTGTCGCAATCCATCACCAGGCCGATCGTGCCGGTGGGCGCGATGACGGTGGCCTGGGCGTTGCGGTAGCCGTGCTCCTCACCCAGCGCCAGGGCGCGATCCCAGGCATGCTTCGCCCGCTCGACGATGTCGGCCTGGGGCACGTTGGCGAGGTCGAGGGGCACTGGGGCGATCGAGAGGAACTCGTAGCCCTCCGCCTCGCCGTAGGCGGCCCGGCGGTGGTTCCGGATCACCTTGAGCATGGCATCCGCGTTCTCCTCGTAGGCCGGGAAGGCCCCGAGTTCACCGGCCATCTCGGCGGAGGTGGCGTAGGCCACGCCGGTCATGATCGCCGTCAGGGCGCCGGCCAGCGCACGACCCTTCTCGGAGTCGTAGGGCAGGCCCA
This sequence comes from Methylobacterium sp. Leaf125, assembly GCF_001423085.1. GTDB lineage: Bacteria > Pseudomonadota > Alphaproteobacteria > Rhizobiales > Beijerinckiaceae > Methylobacterium. The sequence goes on from NZ_LMNU01000012.1 coordinate 287,504, forward strand.
TGCTCATCAGGAGGCCGCCGATATTGGCATAGCCGAGGCCGAGGGTGCGGTAGCGGTAGGAGAGCTCGGCGATTTCCTTCGAGGGGAACTGCGCCATCATCACCGAGATCTCGAGCACCACCGTCCAGAGGCGGTTCAGGTGCTCGAAGGCGGCGACATCGAAGTGGTTCGTGGCGCGGTCATACATCGTCAGCAGGTTGGCCGAGGCCAGGTTGCAGGCGGTATCGTCGAGGAACATGTACTCGGAACACGGGTTCGACGCCCGGATCCGGCCACCGGCCGGGCAGGTGTGCCAGTCGTTCATCGTCGTGTTGAAGTGCAGGCCCGGATCGGCCGAGGCCCAGGCGGCCTCACCGATCTTTTCCCACAGGTCGCGCGCCTTCAGCGTCTTCGTGGTCTTGCCGGTGGTGCGGGCCGTCAGGTTCCAGTCGGCATCCGACTCGACCGCGCGCAGGAAGTCGTCGGTCAGGGAGACCGAGTTGTTGGAGTTCTGGCCGGCGACGGTGAGGTAGGCCTCGGAATCCCAGTCGGTGTCGTAGACGGGGAAGTCGATCTTGGTGAAGCCCTGGCGGGCGAACTGGATCACCCGCTTGGTGTAGGAATCCGGCACCGCATCCTTGCGCGCCGCCTTCACGGCCTTCTTGAGGACGGGATTGCGCTCGGGGTCGAAGCAGGCATCGCCCTCGGCCTCGCACTGGGTGCAGGCCTTCATCACGGCGGTGAGGTGCTTGGAGACGATCTTAGAACCGGTGACGAGGGCGGCGACCTTCTGCTCCTCCTTCACCTTCCAATCGATGTATTGCTCGATATCCGGATGGTCGATGTCGACGATGACCATCTTGGCCGCGCGCCGGGTGGTGCCGCCCGACTTGATCGCGCCGGCGGCCCGGTCTCCGATCTTGAGGAAGGACATCAGGCCGGAGGATTTGCCGCCGCCACCGAGCTTCTCGTTCTCGCCGCGCAGCATGGAGAAGTTCGAGCCGGTGCCCGAGCCGTACTTGAACAGGCGCGCCTCGCGGACCCAGAGGTCCATGATGCCGCCCTCGTTGACGAGGTCGTCCTGCACGCCCTGGATGAAGCAGGCATGCGGCTGGGGGTGCTCGTAGGACGAGGCGGACTTCGTCAGCTCACCGGTGCGATAATCCACGTAGTAGTGGCCCTGCGCCGGGCCATCGATGCCGTAGGCCCAGTGCAGGCCGGTGTTGAACCATTGCGGCGAGTTCGGCGCCACCATCTGGCGCGCAAGCATGAAGCGCAGCTCGTCGAGGAACGCCGAAGCATCCTCCTCGGAGGTGAAGTAGCCGCCCTTCCAGCCCCAGTAGGTCCAGCAGCCTGCGAGACGGTCGAAGACCTGCGTCGAGGAGATCTCCGAGACGTAGCGCTCCGCTTCCGGCAGCTCGGCCAGGGTCGCGAGATCCGCCTCGGAGCGCCACAGGAACGACGGCACGTCGTTCTCCTCGACCTTCTTCAGGGCCGCCGGCACCCCGGCCTTGCGGAAGTACTTCTGTGCGAGGACGTCGCTGGCCACCTGGGACCAGCTTTCCGGCACCTCGATCCCATCGAGGCGGAAGACCGTCGAGCCATCCGGGTTGCGGATCTCGCTCAGGGTCTTGCGAAAGGGGATCGTCGCGTAGGGGGATTGTCCGGCCGTGGTATGGCGCCGCTCGAACCGCATGGAACCTGTCTCCCGAGCCGCCTGAAGAAGTGCGGCGCCGTGTCGAAGAATGATGAAGGCGAGCGACCGCGGACGCCGCGGAGCGCTAGAATCGATATCGAAAATTCGGTGATCCGCCGGTGACGCGACAGCCTCGGCGATGATCCGAAGGTATGCCGGCCGGGGGCCTCACGTCAATAACTAGTGTGCCGGCTGCCTGTTCCTGGCTAGATGTAGTGGGTCGCGTCTTAAACCTGTGGATATCCCGAGCGGATCCGTAAGTGCCCTTTCGGCTTGGCGGATTCAGCCGCGAAAAATTTTCCGCCCACAGGCGGTTCCGTGCTCGGATGGGGTGCCCGGATGGTTAACGGCGCCGGGTGTGGGATTTGCGCCGCATGGGACACCGACCCCGCGCGTCGCAGGTGCCGCCTCGCGACTGGACTTCGCGCATGCGCCTCACCATAGTCCGCGCCGGAACACGATGGCGGGGCACGGGCGCCCCATTCAGGCGAACGCGATGGCTCTCAAGGACACGCTCCTGCGGATCTTCACCTGGTGGAACGGGCAGACGATGTCGCTCGCGCTCTACACGGCGCGCAAGGGGCAACGCGTCGGCACCGACGATCTCGGCAACGTCTACTACCGGGCGCAGGGCGCGCTGATCGACCGTTCCGTCGGCACGGAGCGGCGCTGGGTGGTCTACAACGGGTATGCCGACGCCTCGAAGGTGCCCCCGGGCTGGCGTGCCTGGCTCTGCCACAACGGCGACGTGCCCCCGAGCGAACAGGACTACACGCCGCGCGCCTGGCAGAAGCCCTATGTGGAGAACCTAACCGGCACCAGCGGCGCCTACCGCCCGCGCGGCTCGCAGCTGAATGTCGGCCAGCGCCCCGCCGCCACCGGCGACTACGTGCCCTGGAGCCCGGGCAGTTGAGGGCAGGGCGCCCGATCGGGCGCCGGCCCTTTTTCCACCAATCTTCGCGCGCTTAAGAGGACCTCGCGTCGTCGCGCCCGCCCGGGGCGCCTGCGAGGAGGGTCGCCCGTGAGCCGCAGCACAGCAGGATCGTCTCGCTCCGTGGTCAAGCGTCTCCTCCTCGCGTCGGTCGCGATCGGCCTCTGCAGCCTTCCGGCCGCCGCCGACAAGATCAAGAACCCCACCGCGGTGTTCTCGGGCCTCGACAAGATCACCGGGCGCATCGTCTCCTTCGAGGTGGCGGTTGACGAGACGGTTCAGTTCGGCGCCCTGCAGCTGACACCGCGGGTCTGCTACAGCCGGCCGCCGACCGAGAGCCCGAAGACCACGGGCTTCCTCGAGGTCGACGAGGTCACGCTCGACAACAAGTACCGCCGCATCTTCACCGGCTGGATGTTCGCATCGAGCCCCGGCCTGCACGCCATCGAGCATCCGATCTACGATGTCTGGCTCGTGGATTGTAAGGGCGGCGCGGACGTGATCGCCGAGGCGCGCGAGCAGGAGGACGTTCCTGCCATGGCGTCGAAGCCGGAAAAGACCCGGCGTCCGAAGAGTGGCCAGGACGCCACCCGGACCGCCCAGCAGGTGAATCCGAACGGGCAGGTGGATGTGGAAGCGCCGCGCGGGGTGCCGGTCCAGCCCAGGCAGAAACCGTCGCGTAAGTTCTTCCCGTCGAACGAGGGGCCTGCCCCGGCGCCGCCGCAGCAGCAGCCCCAAACGCTCTTCGACGCCCTCTTCCGGTAGGATGCGGTTGACGCGTTTCAGCCCCGGGCCAAGGCGTCCAGGATCTGGTGCCCGCGTACCGAACCGTCCCCGGGCCAGACGGTCCAGTCTGCCGGACAGTTGATCGCCTCGGCCAAGCGTCGCTTGTAGATGTGGCGCGGAAGTTCCTCGGCGCCGAACTGCGTGAGGTGGTCGGTCACGAATTGCGTGTCGGCCAGGCGGTAGCCGCCCGCGCGCAGACGGGCCACCAGATGCACCAGGGCGACCTTCGAGGCGTCGCGGACGGTGTGGAACATGCTCTCGCCGAAGAACGCCGCTCCGAGGGAAACCCCATAGAGACCGCCGACCCGCTGACCGTCGAGGAAGACCTCAACGGTGTGAGCGTGCCCGGCGTCGAACAGGGCGCCGTAGAGCTCGCGAATCCGGCCATTGATCCAGGTCCGCTCCGCGTCACCCCGCGGCGCGGCACAGCCGGCGATGACCGCCCCAAAATCCTGATCGGTTCGAACCTCGAAGACGTCCGAGCGCACGGTGCGAGCGAGGCGCTTGGCGACGTGGAAGGCATCGAGGGGCAGGACGCCGCGAGCCCGGGGCTCGACCCAGTAGATGGCCGGATCGTCGGCATCTTCCGCCATGGGGAAGATGCCCGCCGCATACGCCTTCAGCAGGATCTCGGGCGTGATCTCGACGCGGTCGCCATCGTACATGGGATGATTTTGAAGCGGTGCCGCACGGAAGGCCAGAGGAAGGCTCGCCGCACGGGGGCTCGAACCCATGAAAAAGGGCGGAACCTCTCGGTTCCACCCTCTTATGCCGGACGGCGCTGCTGCTTAGAAGTTCGGGCCACCCGAGGTGGTGCCAAGATTCGGAACGGTGCGGTTCGGCTGCTCGGCGTTACCACCCTTCGCGGAATCCTCGAAGATCGCCTCGCGGTTGGTGGTGTAGGGCGCCTCGACGACCGAACCGGTGACGTCCATGTCGGTGCGGCCGTCGGCATTCCGGTAGGCGCCGTAGGCCGACGGATTGTCGATCGGGCCGCGGGTGGTGCTGCCGGCCTGCGGGACCGCCCGCTCGGGCTGGCCGACATTGCCGGACGGCGACTGGGCCAGGGCGGCAGAGGCGATCAGGGAGGCGGCGACGAAGGTAAGGCTGAAGGTGCGCATGGCGGTCTTTCGAACGGTCGGTCGATAGGAAATTGGTCTCCAGCAGGGCAGATGGCTTCGGGGCGCGAAAGGCCCGCTCCGTCTCCGTCCGGCTGGTGTGGGGGAAGAAGTCGTGACGGATCAAAGCGTTCCGGCCATTCCTTTGCTGGCAATCTGTCGCAGCCGGCGGCTCTGGAAGGGAACGCGTTCATTCCCATGGATCAGCAAAAGGGGTTTGAACGGCTCAGTTCAGGACAGTCCGTACAGCCAGCGCCGGCCGAAAGAGATGATCCAGCTCACGCCAGAGGTCACTAGCGCGCAATTCGATTGTGCGTGAACGCACATGTGGAGACGATGATCTGATGAGGCTTGCAGAGGCATGAAAAAGCCGGCCCGTTTCGGGGCCGGCTCGAGGTCGAACGGTCCGGGGAAACCCGGCGTCGAGGGTTGCGCAATCAGCGGGCAGGGCCGCCCGAAGTGCTTCCGGTGTTCGGGACGCCGCGGTTGGTGTCGTTCGCATTGCCGCCCTTGGCCGAATCGATCGCGCCGGCGCCGGGGCTCATGCCGCGCTCACCGACCGGAGCGGTCGTTGCGCCCGGGACCGGCGCCATGTCGCGGGTCGAGGGGTTGTCGATGGGCCCGCGGGTGGTTCCGCCTGCCTGCGGGACGGCTCGCTCGGGCTGTCCGACGTTGCCCGAAGGCGATTGGGCGAGGGCAGGACCGGCGAGGAGAAGGCCGGCGAGAAGCGGGATGGTCAGGCGCACGGGAGGGGTATTCCTTGCAGAGCGGCTCGACGACAACACCTGCCGCCAAGCCTGGGCAGACGCTGAAGAACGAGTCTGCGCCGTCCCTGTTCCCCCGGGCCTACGGCGTCGACGGTTCGTCGAGGCCGCCATCGGCCAGGAACTTCTCGAGCCAGTGGATGTCGTACTCGCCGTTCTGAACATCCGGATTGCGCACCAGGGTCCGGAAGAGCGGCAGCGTGGTGTCGACACCGTCGACCACGAACTCGTCGAGGGCGCGACGCAGGCGCATGAGGCATTCGTTGCGCGTGCGTCCGTGCACGATCAGCTTGCCGATCAGAGAGTCGTAGTTCGGCGGAATGCGATAGCCCTGGAACACGGCCGAATCCACGCGCACGCCGAGGCCGCCGGGCGGATGGAAGTAGGTGATGAGACCCGGCGAGGGACGGAAGGTCGCCGGATGCTCGGCATTGATGCGGCACTCGATGGCGTGCCCCTCCACCTTGATCTCGTCCTGCGTCATCGACAAGGGCAGACCGGCGGCGACGCGGATCTGCTCGTTCACGAGGTCGATGCCGGTGATCATCTCAGTGACGGGATGCTCGACCTGGATGCGCGTGTTCATCTCGATGAAGTAGAACTTCCCGTCCTCGTAGAGGAACTCCACGGTTCCGGCGCCGAGGTATTGCAGTTCCTGCATCGCGCGGGCGCAGATGCCGCCGATCTCGGCCCGCATGTCGGCGTTGAGGGCCGGCGAGCCGCCTTCCTCCCAGACCTTCTGGTGCCGACGCTGCAGCGAGCAGTCGCGCTCGGCGAGGTGGACAGCCTTGCCGCGCCCGTCTCCGAGCACCTGAACCTCGATGTGGCGCGGCTTCTCCAAATACTTTTCCAGGTAGACCGCGTCGTCGCCGAAGGCCGCCTTGGCCTCGGTGCGAGCCATGCCGAGTGCCTGCTCCAGGTCGGCCTCGGACCGGGCGACCTTCATGCCGCGGCCGCCTCCGCCGGAGGCCGCCTTGACCAGGACCGGGTAGCCAATCTCGGCGGCGATCCGCTTGGCCTCTTCCGGATCCTCGACACCGCCCTCGGACCCGGGCACGCAGGGAATTCCCAGCCGCTTGGCGGTCCGCTTGGCCTCGATCTTGTCGCCCATGATGCGAATGTGCTCCGCCTTGGGGCCGATGAAACCGATATTGTGGTGAGCCAGCACCTCGGCGAAGCGCGCATTCTCGGAGAGGAAGCCGTAGCCCGGATGGACGGCGTCGGCCCCGGTGATCTCGCAGGCGGCGATGATCGACGGAATGTTCAGGTAGCTGTCGCGCGCCGCCGGCGGGCCGATGCAGACGCTCTCGTCGGCGAGGCGCACGTGCATGGCATCGGCATCGGCGGTGGAGTGGACCGCCACGGTGGCGATCCCGAGCTCCTTGGCCGCACGCAGGATGCGCAGGGCGATTTCGCCCCGGTTGGCAATCAGGATCTTGTCGAACATGGGTGCGGCGCTGCTCACTCGATGACGAGGAGGGGTTCGCCGAACTCGACCGGCTGGCCGTCCTCGACGAAGACGGCGGTGACGGTACCGGCGCGGGGCGCGACGATCTCGTTGAACGTCTTCATCGCCTCGATGAGCAGGAGCTTGTCACCCGCCTCGACCTTCGAGCCGATATCGACGAACAGCTTCGCCTCGGGCGAGGGCCGGCGATACGCGGTGCCCACCATGGGGGAGGGGACCGATCCGGGATGGCCCGCTCCGGCCTTGCGGTCGAGGCCGCCCCCGGGACCCGCCAGCGGCATCGGAGCGGCGACGGCAGCCATCGCGGGCGCCGGAGCCAGCGCGGGAGCCGCGACCTGCACCTGAACCGCCTCGATGCGGCGGGCGACGCGGATGCGCAGATCCCCCTTCTCGACCTCGATCTCGCTGAGATCGGTCTCGTTGATGAGCTTGGCGAGCTCGCGGACGAGCTCCGGATCGAAGGGGTCGTTCTTGGACATCGGCTCCTTGGGCATCGGCTCGGTCGTCTTCAGGTCAGGCGGTGAGTGCGGTTCGGGTCGCTGGCGGATGCCAAGGCCGGGCGAAGCGCGCCCGGCATCGACGACTCGGTTCGGGACGTCGACGGCTCAGCAGCTGGCGTGGCCGCACTGGCGCACGTCGCTGATGGTCTTGCGGATCGGCTCGAGGCCGACCGCGCCGGGAATGATCTCGTCGCCGATGATGAAGGCGGGCGTGCCCGACAGGCCGAGCTTGTCGCCGAGGCCGACATTCTCCGACAGGGCGGCCTTCACCTCGGGGCCCTGCGCGTCCTTCATCAGCCGGGTGACGTCGAGGCCCATCTCCTTCGCCACGGCCACGGCGCGTTCGCCGTTCACCCGGCCTTTGGATTCCAAGAGCTTGGTGTGGAATTCGAAGATCTTGTCGCTCTTGAGCTGCTGCTTGGCCGCGAGCGCGATCTTGCTGGCCTCCAGGGACTCGGCGCCCAGCACGGGGAAGTCCTTGAGGACGACCCGCAGCTTCGGATCTCCCTTGATCAGGGCCTGGATGTCGGAGAGCGCCTTGCGGCAATACCCGCAATTGTAGTCGAAGAACTCGACCAGGGTGACGTCGCCCGTGGGATTGCCCGCGACGACGCCGTGGGGCGAGTTGACCAGAGCCTCGCGGGATTCCTTCAGGGCCGCCGACTGGGCCAGCTTCTGCGTCTCCTGCTGGCGGCGCTCGCCCTCGGCGATCGCCTCCTGCAGAACCTCGGGGTTCTTCACGAGGTAGTCCTTGATGATCCCCTCGATCGCCTGACGCTGCGCATCGGTGAAGGCGGCGGCCGGGACGGGCTGGCTCGGGGTGGTCTGCGCCACCGCCGCGCCGGGGGTACCGGCCAGGATCGAGCCGGCCAAGATCGTGGCGGAGAGCAGGGAACGGAAGGGGGGCATACGTCCTCGCGGGGCGGGACCGGTCAGACGTAGGCCGGCCATCGGGGGTCATGTCGTCGATGCGACATGCGGTTAGCGGTCGGGTTAGGCGTTTTCGCGGCGGGCGGTCAATCACCGAATGGCAGGTTTGGTCCTGGCGGGGCGCAGCCGCTATGACGAGGTCGATGAGCCAGCCCCTGATCCTCTCCCCGAACCAGCCCTCCGAACGCGCCGCGCGCGTCGCCCCGTTCCTCGCCATGGACGTGATGTCGGCCGCCGCCGCCCGCGAGGCGCGCGGGGAGGGCGTCGTACACATGGAGGTCGGCCAGCCCTCGGCGCCGGCCCCGCGCGCGGTGATCGCGGCCGCGCAGGCCGCCCTGGCGACCGGCGCGTTGCCCTACACCCAGGCGCTCGGACTGCCGGCCCTGCGCGAGCGCATCGCGCGCCACTATGCCGAGACCTACGGGGTCACGGTCTCGCCGAGCCGGATACTCGTGACGACCGGCTCTTCGGCCGGTTTCGTGCTCGCCTTCCTCGGCCTGTTCGATGCCGGCGCCCGCGTCGCGGTTCCGCAACCGGGCTACCCGGCCTATCGCAGCCTGCTCAACGCCCTCGACCTCGTCCCGGCGCCCCTGGTGCTGCAGGACGCGGACCGCTTCGCCCCCACCAGCGCCGCCCTGCGGGCGCTGCACAAGCGGGAGGGCTTATCCGGCATCCTGGTGATGAGCCCGGCCAACCCTTCCGGCACCGTGATCGAGCCGGCGCGCCTCGCCGACCTCTGTGCCGCGGCCCGCGAGCTCAACCTGCGCTTCATCTCCGACGAGATCTATCACGGGCTCGCCTACGGCGTGCCGACCGAGACGGCCCTGCGCTACGACGACGAGGCGATCGTCATCAACTCGTTCTCGAAGACCTGGTGCATGACCGGCTGGCGCATCGGCTGGATGGTGGTGCCGGACTGGCTCGCGCGACCCGTCGAGCGACTGGCACAGAACCTCTACATCTCGGCGCCCTATCTCTCGCAAGTCGCAGCACTGGCGGCCTTCGACGCCGTGGAGGAGGTCGAGGCGGTGCGCGCGGGCTACGCCGCCAACCGAGCGCTGCTCCTCGACGCCTTCCCGGGGCTAGGCCTCGGCCGGACGCATCCGGCCGACGGGGCCTTCTATCTCTACGCCGACGTTGCGAACCTCACCCATGACTCGGTCGCATTCTGCCGCCGCATGCTCGACGAGGCGGGGGTCGCCGCGACGCCGGGTCTGGATTTCGACGGGCAGGACGGCGGCCACCACGTCCGCTTCTCGTTCGCCGGCTCGAACGCCGATTGCGTCGATGCGGTGCGGCGCCTCAAGGCTTGGCTGCGCTGAAACGCGAAACGGGGTGGGCTCGACACCCACCCCGCTCGCATTCATCCGTTGCGGACGATCACTCGCCCGTCAGGGCCGCCTTGGTCCGGGACCACCAGCCGGCCCGCTTGGGACGATCCGGATCGGACGGGGGCGTGAGCACCACCGCCACCGGCTCGGGCACCGGCTTCGGCGCAGGCGCCGGCTCCATCGTCCGAGGGGCTTCGGCCTGCGGCTCCATCGCCACCGGCGCTTCCAGGGCGACCGGCGCCGCAGTCTCGGTTGCCGCGGGCGACACCGCTTCGGACACAGCCGCGGCACTCACCGGCTCCTCGCCGCCGAGGAACGCGGATGGGGCGTCGGCGGCCCCTTCGTCGCGCTCGACCGAAGCGACCGGCCGATCGTCCATGGACGGCTCATCACCGCTCTGGTGGGCAGGGTCCTGATGCTCCGACCCATGGCCGCCGGCCTCCTGGCCAGCCCCCTCGCCGTCGCGTCCACGACCGTCGCGGTCACGACCCCGGCCGCCGCGGCGACCCCGACGGCGGCGGCGGCCGCTGCCATCCTCGTCGCCGGACGCGGGGTTCTCAGCGGATGCCACCGTCTCGTCGCCCTCGGCCTGCACGGCGATGTCCTCCGACTCCTCGCCGTCGCCCTCGCCGTCCTCGTCGCCCTCCGAGGCCGACTCGCCCCCGGTCTGCTCGCCTGCGTCCTGGCGACCACCCCGACGACGGCGACGACGGCGACGTCCACCGCGGCCCTCGCCGCCATCGGCGGCCTTCTCACGCGTCTCCTCGGCAGAAGCTCCGGCCTCGGACTCCTCGGTCTCGGCCTCAGCCTCGACGGTCTCCTCCTCGATCTCAGGATCGAAATCCTCCTCGGGCTCCAGGGCCGAGTTGATCGCCACGGCGCGCACGCCCGTCACCGGCCCCTCGGCACGGACCGCGGGCTCGCCGCGGTCCAGCTGGAAGGCGGAGGTGGCGGCGAGGCGCTCGTCGGCGGCGATGGTCAGGGAGACGCCGAAGCGGACTTCGAGCTCGCGCAGGTGCGCCCGCTTCTGGTTCAGAATGTAGAGCGCCACCTCCGTGCGGGTGCGCAGGATGAGGTTGTGGGTCGTGCTCTTGAGAAGCGACTCCTCGATCGCCCGCAGAATCTGCAGCGCCACCGAAGAGGTCGCGCGCACGTAGCCCGAGCCGCCGCAATGGGTGCAGGGCAGGGACGAGCTCTCCAGCATGCCGGTGCGGATGCGCTGGCGGCTCATCTCCAGGAGGCCGAAGGGCGAGATCCGGCCGACCTGGATGCGGGCGCGGTCGTTCTTCAGGCACTCGTTGAGCTTCTTCTCGACGGCGCGATTGTTGCGCTTCTCCTCCATGTCGATGAAGTCGATCACGACGAGGCCGGCAAGATCGCGCAGGCGCAGCTGGCGGGCGACCTCCTCGGCCGCCTCCAGGTTGGTGCGCAGGGCGGTGTCCTCGATGTCATGCTCGCGGGTGGAGCGCCCCGAGTTGACGTCGATGGAGACGAGGGCTTCCGTCGGGTTGATGACGAGGTAGCCGCCCGATTTCAGGGTGACGTGGGTGGAGAACATCGCGTCGAGTTGCTGCTCGACCCCGTAGCGCGCGAAGATCGGCGTCGAGTCCCGATAGGGCTGCACCACCTTCGACTGGCCCGGCATCAGCATGCGCATGAAGTCGCGGGCCTCGCGATAGGCCTCGTCGCCCGCCACCAGAATGTCGTCGATGTCCTTGTTGTAGAGGTCGCGGATGGCGCGCTTGATGAGCGAGCCTTCCTCGTAGACCAGGGCCGGCGCGGAGGAAGACAGCGTCAGCTCGCGCACGCTCTCCCACAGGCGCATCAGGTACTCGAAGTCGCGCTTGATCTCGGGCTTGGTGCGCGAGGCACCGGCCGTGCGCAGGATGACGCCCATGCCTTCCGGCACCTCCAGGTCCTGGGCGACTTCCTTCAGGCGCTTGCGGTCGGCAGCCGAGGTGATCTTGCGGGAGATGCCGCCGCCACGGCCGGTGTTCGGCATCAGCACCGAGTAGCGGCCCGCCAGGGACAGGTAGGTGGTCAGCGCCGCGCCCTTGGTGCCGCGCTCTTCCTTGACGACCTGCACCAGGATGATCTGGCGGCGCTTGATGACTTCCTGGATCTTGTAATGGCGACGATAGGTGCGCGGGCGCTCCGGGATCTCGGCCAGGGCATCGCCGCCGACCTGAGCGATCTTCTGCGGCCGTTCGCCGTCCTCGCCCTCGCTCTCCTCGTCGTCTTCCTCGTCATCCTCGTCGGAATCGTCGTCGTCCTCCTCGGACTCGTCGTCCGAATCGTCGTCCTCCGAATCCTCGTCGCTCTCGTCCGCATCGTCCTCCTCGGACTCGTCCTCGGACGTGGTCTCGGTGACGGGTGCGTCATCCTCGGAAGCGACAGCTTCGCCCATGGGCGCGGCTTCCAGCGCCAGCTCGGCAGCCGGCTCGACCGGTGCCTCGGCGGTCGCGCCGACAGGACCCGCCTCGTCGCGGGACTGGCCTTCCGGCGCGGACGGCTCGGCGCCCTCGGAGGTCTCGCCGCTCGCCAGGGCGGCCTGCGGCAGATCGGCGGATTCGTCGCTGCCGGGCAGGATCGCCGGCGACGCGTTTCCGAGGCCACCCTCGAGCAGCGCGTCGGAGATGCCGATCGCCGGATCGTTGGACGGGGTGGCGTCGAACGAGGTCGCGTCGAAGGAGGTCTCACCGGTGGAGAACGCGGCGTCGTGCGCCTCGCCGGGCGTCGGTGCGCCGACGTCCTCGGACGTCACGGTCTCGGACGTCCGGGCCTTCTTGGCGGAGGTCCCATCGCGACGGCCACGCGAGCGGCGGCGGGGCTTGCGCTCCTCGCGCTCCCGGTGCTCCTCGGCCTCGCGGGCCTCGTCCTCGAGCAGGGCCTGACGGTCCGCGAGGGGGATCTGGTAGTAGTCCGGGTGGATCTCGCTGAAGGCGAGGAAGCCGTGGCGGTTGCCGCCGTACTCGATGAAGGCGGCCTGGAGCGAGGGCTCCACGCGGGTCACCTTGGCGAGATAGATATTGCCGCGAAGCTGGCGCCTGTTGGCGGCCTCGAAGTCGAATTCCTCGACTCTAGACCCGTGAACCGTGACGACCCGGGTCTCCTCCGGGTGCATCGCGTCGATGAGCATCTTGTTGTTGTTGGCCATGACGAACTTTCGACATGGCGGTCGACGTCGTTCTCCTCGAACCGCGCGGTCCCGATGGGGCACCAACCGGTCCGGGCGCTATGGCCCAGCGGATCGGTGCCCGTGACGACCCGGGGAAGGGGGTCGCGGAAGCTGTGGGGAAGGGATTGCCGCCAACCGCCGTTGGGCGCCGGATCTCGGCGCGCGTGGGGTTGATCCTGGCCAGGGTCGACGAGAAGGCGCCGCCACGCGAAACGCGCAGGCGTTGAACACGAGCAACGGCAACCGATGCTGTGTGTCCGCTCATTCTCTCCCTGACCTCGCGAAGACTGTATGGGCCCATCCGAGGACAGGCCGGCATGTGCAGAACGATGCGGCGGCCGAAAAGGCCACCGAATGAACCGACTCCCACCCGGCCTTGCTATGCCGCCATGTCTGACGCGGGGAACCGACTGCGAAGGCGACTCGACGCAATGCCGAACCGCGCCCGCGGGCCGCGGAGCAAACCGCACGGCACCGGGAAGGGGACCGTATCATTACAGAGCGTCGCGACGTTTTGGCAAGGTCCTTAATCGTTGATCGGCCGCCGCGACCTGACATGCCCACACTGGACCTCGGCCCAGGGATCGCCCCGGCGACGGCTGCGACGGGCCCTGTCGCCCGCGGGACACAAGCGGCGGCGAAGTGGAGCGCAGCCTTTGAGGAACGGTTAACCATCCCGTCGGTATCCCGTAGAGGCTGGCGGACGCCATAGCCCGCTCGCGGACACGCTCCCCCGGGGCGTGACCGTGCTCACGGGGATGATTGCCGGAACGATGCCGAGACGCGCCCGCCTTCTCCGCTCCGTCCTTCTCGCGCTGGCCTGCGCCGGAGCGATCCCGTTCGTCGGGACCGGCGCACGGGCACAGGACACCGACAAGGCTCATGGCACCGCCTCCCAGGCCGCCGTCGCCATCGCGGCGGACCTCGCGACGAGCAGCGGCACCACGAAGCTGACCCTGACCCTCTCGAAGGTCATCGACGCGAAGGCTTTCGTGATGGAGCGTCCCGATCGAGCGGTCATCGATCTGGCCGAAGTGAATTTCCAGCTCGGACCGGAAACCGGCCGGAAGCGCGACGGCGTGGTCGCCTCCTTCCGCTACGGGCTCTTCGCCCCGGGACGGTCGCGCATCGTCGTCGACCTCGCCCAGCCGGCGACGGTCGGCCGGATCGAGACCGTGACGCGACCGCGCGACGGCGCCGTGCTGCTCAGCATCGAGTTCCAGCGCAGCGATCGTGAAGGCTTCCGCCGCGCCTCGGTGGCGAGCGATCCGGCACCGGCCCAGCGCAAGGTCGCGACCCTCCCGGAACCGACGGACGCCCGCCCCCTGATCATGGTCGATGCCGGCCACGGCGGCACCGATCCCGGCGCCATCGCGGCCACCGGCGTCTTCGAGAAGGACATCGTGTTCGGCTTCGCCCAGGCCCTGGTGACCCGCCTCGAATCCAGTGGCCGCTATCGGGTGCGGATGACCCGGGATCGTGACGTCTTCGTGCCGCTCTCGGAGCGCGTCCGCCTGGCCCGCGAGGCGAAGGCCGACCTCTTCGTCTCGATCCATGCGGACTCGATCTCGTCGGCCCCGCAGGTGCGCGGTGCCACCATCTACACGGGCTCCGAGAAGGCCACCGACGCCGAATCGGCCAAGCTCGCCGAGCGCGAGAACCGCGCCGACGCGGCGGCCGGCACTGAATCGAACGAGGGCCCCGGCCATGTCGCCGACATCCTCCAGGAACTCACCTTGCGCGAGACCCGGACGTTCTCGTCGGGGTTCGCCAAGCGGCTGATGACCCATCTCGGTCCGGTCATGGAGATGAGCGCCAAGCCCCACCGCGAGGCCGGCTTCCAGGTTCTTCGCTCGCCCGACGTTCCCTCGGTGCTGGTGGAACTCGGCTACCTGTCCAGCAAGCACGATCTCGACCTGCTGCAATCGGAGGGTTGGCGCGCCGAGGTGACCGGGGGCATGGCCAAGGCGATCGATGCGTTCTTCGGCAGCCGGACGTCGCTGACTCGTCCGCAGCCGCCCCGTCGCTCGGCCGCAATCGCCCCAGTTTCACCATAGAATGCGTGTGAAACCGGGGCTCACAGCGCTCCGGTCACACCGATGCCGATGGTCTCGGCAGGATTGATCGCGGCGCGCTTGAGCGAACGCCGCCGACATCGTGGGCTCGACCGCATTTCACGCGGCGGGACTCTTGCATTTCGGAATGGGACACGGTCCGAAGAGGCACGCGCCATCATGGCGGGTGCTGTCGCGGCCGGCCGGCGGCGGTGGATCATCGACGGACGGGACCCGGATGCGCTTCATCCTTCGTTTCTTCGGCTTCCTGTTCAGCGTCGGCGCGATGGTCTTCGTGATCGCCGCCGCGGCGGCCGCGTTCTTCTACTGGAAATTCAGCCAGGACCTGCCGGATCACGCTGCGCTCGCCAATTACGAGCCGCCCGTGATGAGCCGCGTCCATGCGGCGGACGGCTCGCTGCTGGCCGAGTACGCCAGCGAGCGGCGGCTCTACCTGCCGATCCAGGCCATGCCGAAGATCGTCGTCGCGGCCTTCCTCTCGGCCGAGGACAAGAACTTCTACAAGCACGGCGGCGTCGATCCCGAGGGGCTGGTGCGCGCCGCGCTGACGAACTTCAAGAGCGGCAAGAAGCAGGGCGCCTCGACCATCACCCAGCAGGTCGCCAAGAACTTCCTCCTGTCCCCGGAGCAGACCTTCGAGCGCAAGGCCAAGGAGGCGCTGATCGCCTTCCGGATCGAGGCCGCCTACTCGAAGGACAAGATCCTCGAACTCTACCTGAACGAGATCTTCCTCGGGACGATCGTGCCTGGGCGCAACCTGCACGGCGTCGCGGCGGCGGCGCTCGATTATTTCGGCAAGTCGGTTCACGAGCTGACGATCAACGAGGCGGCCTACCTTGCCGCCCTGCCGAAGGGGCCGAACAACTACCACCCCTATCGTCAGACCCAGAAGGCGCTCGATCGGCGCAACGAGATCATCGGCCTGATGGCCCAGAACGGGTACATCACCAAGGAAGAGGCCGAGGCGGCCCGCAAGATGCCCCTCGGCGTCAATCCGCGCGTCGCGTTCGCGAACGCGGCCAACGCGAACTACTTCACGGAAGAGGTCCGGCGCGAGATCGCCGAGCGCTACGGCGAGAAGAAGCTCTACGAGGGCGGCCTCTCGGTCCGCGCCACCCTGGATCCGAAGATGCAGTCCTGGGCCCGCAAGGCCCTGGTGGACGGCCTGGTTCGCTACGACCAGTCGCACGGCTGGCGCGGCGCGCAGGCCAAGGTCGATCTCGTCGGTCGCGACTGGGGCCTCGCCGTGGCCGAAGTGCCCGGTCTCGGCGACGTCGCGCCGTGGCGGCTCGCCGTGGTGCTGAACACCAATGGCGGCTCCGCCCAGATCGGGTTGCAGCCGCGCCGCGAAGCCTCGGGGCAGGTCTCGAAGGACCGCGAGACCGGGACGATCACGGCCGAGGGCACCCGCTGGACCGGGCGCTCGCCCGCCGCGGCGCTCAATGCCGGCGACGTCGTCTACGTCGAGGCGACGGATACGAGCCGTAACCAGTACCGCCTGCGCCAGCGGCCCGAGGTCTCCGGGGCCATCGTGGCGATGGACCCCTATACCGGTCGCGTACACGCGATGGTGGGCGGCTTCTCCTATGACGAGAGCCAGTTCAACCGGGCCACCCAGGCGATGCGCCAGCCCGGCTCGTCCTTCAAGCCGATCGTCTACTCGGCGGCCCTGGACAACGGCTACACCCCGTCCTCCATCGTGCAGGATTCGCCGATCACCATTGAGGCGGGCCCCGGACAGGAGGCCTGGACGCCCTCGAACTACGACGGCAAGTCGGGCGGCCCGCACACGCTGCGCTACGGCATCGAGCACTCGAAGAACCTGATGACGGTTCGGCTGGCCAAGGATGTCGGCATGCCGCTGATCGCCGAATATGCCCGCCGCTTCGGTGTCTACGACGATATGCTCCCCGTGCTGCCGATGTCGCTCGGTGCCGGTGAGACCACCGTCATGCGCATGGTCACCGCCTACTCGATGCTCGCCAATGGTGGTCGGCGCATCCGCCCGACCCTCATCGACCGCATCCAGGATCGCGTCGGCGAGACCATCTACAAGCATGACACCCGCAAATGCCTCGGCTGCGACGCGGACAAGTGGTCGGGCCAGGACGAGCCCAAGCTGGTGGACGATTCCGAGCAGGTCCTCGACCCGCTGACCGCCTACCAGATGGTCTCGATCATGGAAGGCGTGGTCCAGCGCGGCACCGCCACCATCCTCAAGCAGGTCGGCAAGCCGCTCGCCGGCAAGACCGGGACGACGAACGACGCGAAGGATGCCTGGTTCGTCGGCTTCTCGCCGGACCTTGCGGTGGGCGTCTATCTCGGCTTCGACAAGCCGCGCTCCCTGGGCGATCGGGCCACCGGCGGCGGTCTCGCAGCCCCCATCGCCCTCGACTTCCTGAAGCAGGCCCTCAAGGACAAGCCGCCGACGCCGTTCCGCGTGCCCCCGGGCATCAAGCTGATCCGCGTCTCGGCCGCCTCGGGCATGCGCGCCGGCTCGGGCGAGGGTGGTGGTACCATCCTCGAAGCCTTCAAGCCCGGCACCGCCCCGCCCGACGCCTATGTCGCCGCCCCGGCACAGTCCTCCGGCGCCCCGGCCGCGGTTCCGCCGGACGCAGATCGCGCCGCCCAGGCCGGCGGGCTCTACTAGGCCTGCACACCCTTGGCGAACCGCCATCGATCGACATCGCGCCCCGGAGACATCTCCGGGGCGTTCGTCGTTTCAGCCCGCTTTACGCGCCAGGGCGAGATCCGCGAGCTTCTCGATGTTGAAGCCGGTCTGGGGCAGCTCGATCATGAAGCGCTCGGCGATCTCCGAGACCACGAAATCCGGCTTCACCCGCGCGAGGTAGCCCCAGTCGATGCTCGTCGACCACAGGACGTGAACTTCGCGAAAGGTGTCGGCGAGGAGCGGCGTCAGGCTGCCCGTATGCGGGGTCGACGTGTGGTGGCCGTAGGAATCGGCGAACAACACCAGCCGGCGCGGGTCGGCCTCGGACGAGTCGTTTCGGTAGATCACGTGGGCGCCGATATGGGCCGCCTGGCCCCGGCCCTCGGCCTCGAACGCCGTCACGAGGTTGTTGGCATGGATGCGCCGCGCCGCGGTCTCGAACAGGCACGAGTCCACCGTCTCGCTGCGGATCGGATCGAACTTCAGGCCGAGATCGCCGGCATAGGCCGCAGGTGAGCCGATCCGGCGCTGGAGGATATCCTGGCGCGGGGCGAGGCCGAGATGCCGGCAGATCTCACCGTAGGCAAGGAGATACCCGGCGAAGGTCCAGTGGCTGTCGGTCCTGCAATAGAGCGGCACCTCGGCGACGCGGGCCCGGAACGGCCGTACCAGGTCGATCCAGTGGCGCCGGGCCGGCGAGAAACGGAGCCAGCGCTCCAGGCGCAGGACCGGCGCACGCGCGGGATCGAGGGCGAGCGCCTCGCAGGCCTGCGGGTCGATCGTGAGCTTCTCCGGCGCCACCACGTGGGCGTAGCGGGTGCCGAGACCGGCACAGCGCCGCACCCGCGCCTCCAGGATGCGGCGCCAGCGCCAGAGGGTGGCACGGGGCAGCCCCGGATCGCGATACTGGCGCAGCACGGAATTGGTGCCGCCGGTCAGGAAGAGCGTGCCGTCTCGGCCGACATGCACATCCGGGTGCTGCTCCGGTGCCGGCACGCCGGAGGGGCGTGCATTGGGGAAACCCTCAGTCATCGCGCGCTTCTAGCGGGCGCGCAGGAAAGGCGCACCCTCATCCGGCGACCCGCTTCCCCGATCAGAACCCGGCGCGGAGGCCGCCGAAGATGCTGCGGCCGACGCCCGGATAGAACGCCGCCGGGCCGCCCGCGACGGTCCGGGCGTCGGTGACGACGGAGATGTCCGAGACGTAGCGGGCGTCGGTCAGGTTTCGGGCATCGACGAAGACCGAGACGCCGTTCTGGAAGTCGTACCCAGCCTGGATGTTGAGCAGGGCATAGCCCGGCACCTTCAGGCTGTTGGCATGGTCGGCAAAGGCACCCTGGGGCACCCAATCCACCGAAGGGCTGACATGGAAGCCCTCGCGGTTGCGATAGGTCAGGACGGTGCGCAGCACGTCGCGGGGGATGCCGGCGATCTGATTGTCGCCGAAGATCGGGTCGGCGATGAAGCGGAAGTCGTTGTGGGTCCAGATCTGCGAGACCACGACGTTGTCGCCGGATCCGATCAGGTCGCGGGCAAGGTCGAGGGAGACGGCAGCTTCGACACCCTGGTGGCGGGTTCGGGGTGCGTTGAAGGTCGCGGCCGGGATGTTGAGGCCAGGATTGATCGAGAAGTTGATGAGTTCGTCGCGGATCTCCGAGCGATAGAGGGTCACATCCCAGGAAAGCCGGTCGATCCGGCCGCGGGTTCCCGCCTCGTAAGTCACGGCGCGCTGGGCCCGCAGCGGCACGAAGGTGGTGTTCAGGGTGTTCTGCTGTACGAGGTCGGAGAAATCCGGCACGTCGCGCGAGCCGGTGATGTCGCCGAAAACCTGCAGGTCCGGCAGGGGTTGCCAGAGCAGGCCGACCTTGGGGTTGATGCCCGCATAGGTCTCGTTGGCCGAGGACGGGAACGCATTGGTGCCCGAGAAGCCGCCCTTGTTGCTGTAGGTCCGGTTCGCGGAGAATGCCTTGGCGCCCGCCATCAGCGCGACGTCCGGCAGGAACCAGAACCGGTTCTCGCCATAGGCTTCGTAGTTCGAGGCACTCTGCACCGCGCGCAGCGTCTGGGCGCCGCGCTGGCCGGCGACGTTGACGAACTGGAGCGCCGAATTCTGGCCCGCGAAGGCGCGCAGGCCGAGGATCAGGTCGTTGCGATAGCCGGCGATGTCGAAGGTCCCGGCCCAGTGCGGGGCGATCCCGTAGGTCCAGCCGTCCTGGTCGATCACCTGGAAGATCGGATGGTAGAGCGACTTGTGGATCGCCCAGGTGTCGATGTCGAGCTTGCCCACATCGAGCAGGAACGAGGTGCGGTTGGCGATCCGCTCGGTCTCGACTTTCCGGGACTGGTTGCCGGAAATCGCCGACGGGTTGGCGAGCGTCGGATTGTTCAGGGCATTGAAGAGGCTGAGCGTACCGGGGAGCTTCTGGTCGGTCAGGTAGATGCCGGCATAGAAGCGGGTCTCGACGCCCGGCGCGAGCTGGTAGCCGAGATTGGCGTTGAAGTTCTGCGTCCGCTGGGTCTCGTGGTCCCGATAGCCGTCGGAATTGGTGATCGTACCGCTGACCAGGAGGTCGATTGGGCCGGAGATCCGCGAGGCCTGGAAGTTCTCGCGGATCGTGTTGAAGGCGCCGCCGTCGATGCGCAGGATATTCGGCGCGAAGGCGGTCTGGGCCGTGGGCGTGACGACGTTGATCGCCCCGCCCAGGGTCGTCGCCCCGAACGTCAGGGCGTTGCCGCCCTTGTAGACCTCGATCGAGCGCAGTCCCAGGGGATCGACCTGGTAGAAGTCGCCGCTGCCGTCCGCGAGGTTCAGGGGGATGCCGTCCTGAAGCAACTCGAGGCCGCGCAGGTGGAAGCCGCGCGCGATGCCCGAGCCGCGCACCGACAGGCGGAGCTCCTGGCCGTAGCGCTCCTGCACGTAGACGCCGGGCACGTCCTTGAGGGTGTCGCGCAGCGTATTGGCGTAGCGGTCCTGGAAGTCCTTGGCATCGACGAACGCGACGGAGCCGACGGTGGCGTTCACCGCGGCGCGCTGCGCCGCAACGCTCGTCACCGTGAGGGAGCCGGCCGAGGCCCCCTCGATACTGAGTTCGGACAAGGTCGCGGCGGCCGTCTCCTCGGCGCCGGACGGCGTCGCGCAGACGGCGAGGGTCAGGAGCGAGGCGCCCGCCAGGAGGGCGAGGGCGCAGCCCTCGCGCCGAGGCGAAGGGCGTGCGGACAGATCGGCGGAGGCAGACACACTTTGGGGAGCGGGCATGGGACAGGCTCCGGACCATGGGCCCGCGCTTCGCCTTTGCGCGAAGGGGCCGGGCATGATCCCGATGGGAGAAGGGTGGGGTGGGGGACGCCGCGCGGAAGCGTGCGCGGCGAATCGTGCGGGTTGGGACGGTCCGACGACGGACGCGGCTCGGCGTCGGTCCGGCCGCCGTCAGCGGGATCAGACCGGCCCTGGATGTCCCGGGATCCGGGAATCCGCGACGTCAGTGCTCGTGAGGACCCGGTACCGTTGCGGCGGCCGCAGGTGTACCCGGCTTCATCGCGCCGATCGGCGCCACGCTGAAGCTGACGGGCACGGTGCCGGCCCGCTCGAAGCGCAACGTACCCGGGACCGTCTCGCCGGCCTTGGGGCCACTCGCGAGATCCTCGAACATGAGGTGCAGGCCGCCGGGCTTCAGCTCCACCGTCTCGCCCGGCCTGATCACGAGGCCACCCTCGACGGGAGCCATCTTCATCACGCCGCCCTCCATGGTCATGGAGTGGATCGAGGCGCGTCCCGCCAGGGGGATCGAGGCGCCGACGAGACGGTCGGCCTGGCTGCCGGTGTTGGTGACGCGGACATAGCCGCCCGCCACCTTGGCGCCGCCGGGCGTCGCGCGCATCCACGGCGTCTCGATGTTGAGATCGCCGGCCTTCACGCTCGATGCCTCCGCCCGGGCCGGGCTGGAAGCTGCGGCCACGATGCGGACGCCGGGGGCGGGGGACTTCAGCGCATGGGCATCCTGCCCCGCGGCCGGGATCTCGCGCCAGCGGTGCTGTCCCGCGGTGCAATCCTGCTCGACGGGGAAGTAGACCGTGCTGCCGGGTGTGAAGGCGTCGCTGACCCGCGCCAGGAAGGTGAACTCGTCGACCTGATCGTCGGGCAGGCTGCCGCCGGTCCAGGTGATGGTCTTCACACCCTCACGGATATCCCCGTGGTAATACGGATAGGCCCGGGCGTAGGCGCCCTTCTCGGTCGTCACGGTCCAGCCGGGCTTCGGCATCGGCTTGGCACCGATCACGCCCTCCGGAATGGTGACGCTGACGCGGTTTGTCGGCTGGCCGTCGCAGCCATGGGTGATCTGCACGACGCCGCGGTAACCGGCGTTCGGACTCGCTTCCTTGCGCTCCAGGGTGGCGTGCGCGAGGGAGGCGGTGGCGGACAGCGTGAGGAGAAGGCCTGCGAAGAGCTCGGCCCGGGGGATGCGGTTCATCGAAAGGTCCAGGTCTGATGGGATCGGGAATCGGCGATCGAATCAGACGGCGGGCGGACCTCGAGGATGGGGAATCGTGCCCGGCGGTCCGCGTGCGGACACGGACGCCTCGCGCTGCCAGGCGACCCGGCGCGTCGCGCGGACCGGCCAGACGATGGTGCGGGCCGACACCTCCGGCAATGCCGCGTGCAGCATCGACCCGGCCACGGTGCAGCAGGGCTGGTGATGGGCGTGGGTCGAATCGGGCGCGCCGGGACCGGACTCGTCGATCTGCCCAAGGCAGAGGATGCCGTGCGCGGTGGAGACGGGCAGGGGAACGAGTCCACTGAGGACGGCGTGGAGAACGAACGCATAGAGCGCGACCACCGCAGTGATCGCGCGCAGCGGGGCCCACCCTCCGTGGCCAGCTTGTTTCGCCGGAAGCGTCATCGTCGTTCGGCTTACGCCATCGGCCATCGTTTCGCCACGCCGATTACACGGTGCGACACAGTGCTGTGGCACACGAGCCGCAGTCGAGAGGATGTGTCGGGGGATCACGGGGATAAGCCGCGCCGTGCCACAATGTGGCCGGGTCCCCATGAGTTCTTAACCGTACCCCGACACGGTCGTGACAGGGGGTGTTCCAAGACCTCGGCGCGCATCGCCGGGACCGACGACACCGCACGTCACTTCGTAAATCAGATCAGAGTTCACGTCCGATGCTGAATCAGGCTTTCCACACTCGCGCGCTCGGCTTCGCGCTGCTCGCATCGGCGGCCGTCATCGGCCAGTCGGCGACGGCGCGCGAGGCCGGCGGCTTCGCCCAGGCCGAGTGGGCGCAGGACTACGCCTCGCCCGCCGCCATGCAGGTGCAGCGCTCCTCGACCCCGATCCTGTCGCCCCAGACCGTGGCGGCGACGGAGCAGATGATCGAGCGCTACCGGGACATCGTCAATCGCGGCGGCTGGAAGCCCGTCTCGGGCGCGGATCGCCTGCGCGTCGGCGCCAAGGGACCGGCCGTGGCCGCCCTGCGCCAGCGCCTGATCGTCACGGGCGATCTCGACCCGGCCTCCGGCGGTTCGGGCGTCTATGATTCCTACGTGGCGGCTGGCGTGAAGCGCTTCCAGGCCCGGCACGGGCTGAGCCAGACCGGCGCCATGAGCCTCACCACGCAGCAGGCCATGAACGTGCCGGCGGACGTGCGCCTCCACCAGCTCGAGATCAACGTGGTTCGCCTGCGCTCCTATGCCGGCAACCTCGGCAACCGCTTCGTCATCACCAACATCCCCGCCGCCCTGGTTCAGACGGTAGAGAACGGCCAGGTCGTGACCCTGCACGCCGCCGGCGTCGGCAAGATCGACCGCCAGTCGCCGATCATGAACACCAAGGCGACGCAGATCAATTTCAATCCCTTCTGGACGGTCCCGGCTTCCATCGTGAAGAAGGACCTCATCCCCAAGATGCAGAAGGACCCGACCTACCTCACCGAGAACAAGATCCGCATCTTCTCGGGTGAGACCGAGATCTCGCCGGCTTCGGTGAACTGGAACTCGGACGAGGGCACGCGCTACCGCTACCGCCAGGATTCGGGCGCCGACTTCAACTCGATGGGCATCGTGCGCATCAACATTCCGAATCCCTACGGCGTGTTCATGCACGACACCAACACCAAGGGCGTGTTCGGCGACGACTTCCGCTTCATCTCCTCGGGCTGCGTCCGCGTGCAGAACGTGCGCGAGTACATCACCTGGCTTCTCAAGGACACGCCCGGCTGGGGCCGCGAGCAGGTCGAGCAGGCCATCGAGAGTGGCAAGCGCGTCGACGCCACCCTGTCGACCCCGGTGCCGGTCTACTGGACCTACATCACGGCCTGGTCGACCCCGGACGGCCTCGTCCAGTTCCGCGACGACATCTACAAGCGTGACGGCGTGAACGTGCCCTCGACCCTCTCGGCCCCGACCCCGGTCGCCAGCGCCGAGCAGGTCCAGAGCTTCGAGCCGGGCGACGAGGAGAACTGAGTTTCCTCACCGGTTTCGCACCTGCTGACGCTCGAGGCCCGCACCCCCAGGTGCGGGCCTCCTTGCATTCTGCAGGCCTCCTTGCATTCTGCGGGCTGTGTTGCGTCGTGCGGGCCTTTTCGCCTCGTGTATGCGACGCCACGACACGGGTTGTTGTCGCGTCGACTCAGCGTGCCGCGCTCTGTGCTGAATTTTTTTGAGCACACGCAAAAAAATGCCTGTGCTTGGCCTCGGAACTCGTCACGTGTAGTAATCCAGCCTTCGAACGCCCGCCCGCCAACGCCAGCGGATTACGGGTGCGTCCGCCCGTTCAACAATCGAGGCTTTCCATGAGCGCCGGTACTGCTGCCGACAAGCACTTCTCCAACACCTTCTTCGCTGCTCCCCTCGCGGACGCGGATCCGGAGATCGCCCAGGCGGTGGCCCAGGAACTCGGCCGCCAGCAGCACGAGATCGAGCTGATCGCCTCCGAGAACATCGTCTCGCGCGCAGTTCTCGAGGCGCAGGGCTCGGTGCTGACGAACAAGTACGCCGAGGGCTATCCGGGCCGTCGCTACTATGGCGGCTGCCAGTTCGTCGACATCGCCGAGAACCTGGCCATCGATCGCGCCAAGCGCCTGTTCAACTGCGGCTTCGCCAACGTGCAGCCGAACTCCGGCAGCCAGGCGAACCAGGGCGTGTTCCTGGCCCTGATGCAGCCGGGCGACACCTTCCTCGGCCTCGACCTCGCAGCCGGCGGCCACCTCACCCACGGCGCCCCCCCGAACGTCTCCGGCAAGTGGTTCAAGCCGGTTTCCTACACCGTGCGCCGGGACGACCAGCGCATCGACATGGAGCAGGTCGAGGCCCTCGCCCACGAGCACAAGCCCAAGGTGATCATCGCCGGCGGCTCCGGCTACCCGCGCCACTGGGACTTCGCCAAGTTCCGTGAGATCGCCGACGCCGTCGGCGCCTACTTCTTCGTCGACGCGGCCCACTTCGCGGGCCTGATCGCGGCCGGCGTGCATCCGTCGCCGTTCCCGCACGCCCACGTCGTCACCACGACGACCCACAAGACCCTGCGCGGCCCGCGCGGCGGCATGATCCTGACGAACGACGAGGCGCTGGCCAAGAAGTTCAACTCGGCGATCTTCCCCGGCATCCAGGGCGGCCCGCTCATGCACGTCATCGCCGGCAAGGCCGTGGCCTTCGGCGAAGCGCTCAAGCCCGAGTTCAAGATCTACGCCAAGCAGGTGATCGAGAACGCCAAGGCGCTGGCCGACACCCTGATGACGAGCGGCTACAACATCACCTCGGGCGGCACCGACAACCACCTCATGCTGGTCGACCTCACCAGCAAGGGCTTGACCGGCAAGGCGGCGGAAGCGGCCCTCAGCCGCGCCGACATCACCTGCAACAAGAACGGCGTGCCGTTCGACACGCAGAAGCCCACCATCACCTCGGGCATCCGCCTCGGCACCCCGGCCGGCACCTCGCGCGGCTTCGGCGTCGCCGAGTTCAAGCAGATCGGCAGCCTCATCGTCGAGGTTCTCGATGGCCTTGTGGCCAAGGGCGATGAGGGCGATGCCGCGGTCGAGGCGAGCGTGAAGCAGCGGGTGCACGCCCTGACCGACCGGTTCCCGATCTACGGCTGAGGCGCAACGCCCCGCCCACGGGCGCTCGGGGACGCTTGAACCGGCGCCCCGCACCATGCCATGCAACGGCCGCGGACCATCGGGTCCGCGGCCGTTGCCTTTTCCAACGCTCCCTCTTCCCAGGTGTCCGTCCGATGCGGTGTCCCTATTGCGGCGGTCCCGACACCCAGGTGAAGGATTCGCGGCCGAGCGACGACGCGGCGGCGATCCGCCGGCGCCGGGTCTGCCCGGATTGCGGCGGGCGCTTCACCACCTTCGAGCGCGTGCAGCTGCGGGAACTCACCGTGCTGAAGCGCTCGGGCAAGCGCGTGCCCTTCGACCGCGACAAGCTCCAGCGCTCGATCGGGGTCGCCCTGCGCAAGCGCCCGGTGGACCCCGAGCGGATCGAGCGCCTCGTCAGCGGCATCACCCGGCAGCTGGAGAGCAGCGGCGAGGCCGAGATCGGCAGCGAGGCCATCGGCGAACTCGTGATGGAGGGCCTGAAGGGGCTCGACGACGTCGCCTACGTGCGCTTCGCTTCGGTCTACAAGAATTTCCGCGAGGCCAGCGACTTCAAGGCGTTGCTCGGGACCCTGTCCGATCCGACCGCCGCCCCGGCCGCGACGGGCACGGGGGCACCGCGCGGGGAGGGCGGAACCGCGACCGAGGAGCCAGCCGAGGATCTCTCCGCCACGGTGACGCCGCTTCGGCCGAAGCGCCAGCCGAAGTCGCGGGCGTGAGGGACGAAGGCATGGAGACCGTCGGCATGAAGACCGTCGGGATGGAGACCGCCGGGGTGGAGACCCTGGGCCGGGGCGAGACCGACCGCCGCTACATGCGCCTGGCGCTCGCCCTCGGGCACCGCAATCTCGGACGCACCTGGCCGAATCCCTCCGTCGGCGCCGTGGTGGTGGCGGGTCCGCCCGGCGCGGAGCGGATCGTCGGGCAGGGCACGACGGCACCCGGCGGCCGCCCGCACGCGGAGCCGACCGCCCTCGCCATGGCGGGGGAGGCGGCCCGCGGCGCAACGCTCTACGTCAGCCTCGAGCCGTGCTCCCACCACGGCCGTACCCCGCCCTGCACCGACGCCATCGTGGCGGCCGGCATCGCCCGCGTCGTCACGGCCCTGGAAGATCCCGATCCGCGGGTCGCCGGACGCGGCCACAGCCTCCTGGCCGCCGCCGGCATCGCAGTGAACACGGGCGTCCTGGCGGAAGAGGCCGCCCGCGATCATCGCGGGCACGTCACCCGCGTGACGCGGGGTCGGCCGAGCCTGCACCTCAAGCTCGCCCAGACCCAGGATGGTTTTGCAGGCGCGCCCGCCGAGCGCCTGCGGATCACCGGGCCCATCGCCGACGGCGCCGTGCATCTCTGGCGGGCGCACGCGGATGCGATCCTGGTCGGCATCGGCACTGCGCGAGCCGATGATCCCTCCCTGACGGTCCGGCTGCCCGGCCTGTCGGATCGCTCGCCCCTGCGCGTCGTTCTGGATTCGAGCCTGCGCCTGCTGCCCTCCACCACGCTCGTGCGCAGCGCCCGCGACGTGGAGACCCTGATCCTCACCACGCGTCGCGCGCCGGTCCACGCCAAGCGCATGCTGGCGTCCTTCGGCGTCGAGGTGGTCGGCGTCGATGCCGACGGCGCGGGACAGGTCGACCTGCACGCCGCCCTGCGGGCGCTGGCGGAGCGGGGCGTGACGCGGCTCTGCTGCGAAGGCGGCCCGCACCTCGCCGATGCTCTGGCGGGCGCCGACCTCGTCGACGTCTTCACCCTCATCACCGGACCGGGGCGGCTCGGTGACACCGGCGGCCTGCCGGCCATCGGCCCGGTGCTTCAGAAACGGCTCGACGAACACCATCTCGGGATTGTCGAATCCCGGTTGTTCGGTCCCGACCGGGCCGTCACCTACGAGCGGAGCGCCTGAGATGTTCACCGGTCTCGTCACGGATGTCGGAGAGGTCGTGTCGGTCGCCGGCGACGATCGCCTGCGCCGCATCCGCATCCGCTCACACTACGATCCGGCCACGATCGCGCTGGGCGCCTCCATCGCCTGCTCGGGTCCCTGCCTCACGGCGGTCGCGGTCGAGCCGACGGCGGAGGGCTGCATCTTCGCCGTCGATGCCGCGGCCGAGACGCTGGCCCGCACCCATGTGGGGACCTGGCGCGAAGGACGTCGCGTGAATCTCGAGCGCTCCCTGAAGATCGGCGACGAGCTCGGCGGGCACCTCGTCACCGGCCACGTCGATGGCCTCGCCGAACTCGTGTCCCGCGATCCCGTCACGGGCGGCGCGGGGGATCCGCAATGGGCCCCCTCGGACCGGTTCACGCTGCGGGCCCCGGCCCCGCTCGCACGCTTCATCGCGGAGAAGGGCTCCGTCTGCCTCGATGGCACCTCGCTGACGGTGAACACGGTGGATGGCGCCCTGTTCTCGGTGCTCCTCATCCCGCACACCCTGGCGGTGACCACCTGGGGCGAGCGGCGGGCCGGGGACGGGCTCAACCTCGAGGTCGACCTCATCGCCCGCTACGCCGCGCGCCTGTCCGAGAGCCGGGCCGCGGTCGAGGCCTGAACGCAGCCGCGGCCAAGGCCCCCGATTCGCGGGGGCCGTGCTTGTCGCCAAGCCGCCCAGGGTCTATCGCTCGCGCCTGCGGGCGCAGGACACGTCCGGCCGGTCGAGCCTAGCGCGCCGACGGATCCCCCGGGGTCCCGGCGGGCGCCCGGTCCCGGCCGCTGTGCCGTCCGCCGACCGTATCCCGTGAAGGCCCCTCGATGGTATCGCTCGCCTACGCTTCCCGCACCGCTCCCGCCAACGTCAAGGGCGCGCGCGTCCTCGTGGTCGAGGCCCGCTACTACGAAGATCTCGCGGACGAGCTCCTGGCCGGTGCGGAGGGCGCCCTGGCGGCAGTCGAAGCCGTGGCCACGGTGGTGACCGTGCCGGGCGCCCTGGAGATTCCCGCCGCCATCGCGATCCTGGTCGAGGCCGCGGCCCGCGCCGGCCAGCCCTACGACGCCGTCGTGGCGCTCGGCTGCGTCATCCGCGGCGAGACGGGGCATTACGACATCGTCGCGGGCGAGAGCGCGCGGGCCCTGATGGACCTGTCCGTTACCCTGCGCCTGCCGCTGGGCAACGGCATCCTGACGGTGGAGACGGAAGCGCAGGCCCAGGCCCGCGCCCGGGTCGCCGAACTGAACAAGGGCGGCGGTGCCGCCGAGGCCGCGCTCGCGGTGCTGTCGCTGAAGCGCGACGCGTCGGCGGCGTCGGTCGGAGAGGATTGAGCATCATGGCCAACGACCCCGGGATGAAGACCGCCGAACGCAGCGGCGCGCGCCTCTCCGTCGTGCAGGCGCTCTACGACATGGAGATCTCGGGCAAGGGCGTGATCGAGGCGCTCGCTGAGTTCGAGACCTTCTGGATCGGCCGCGAGGTCGACGGCATCGAGCATCCCGCCGCCGAGATCGCTTTCTTCCGCGACCTCCTGCGCGGTGTCGTCGATGAGCAGCGCGCCATCGATCCGATCCTGGACGGGGCACTGGCCGCGGGCTGGCCGCTCAAGCGCATCGAGGCGGTGCTGCGTGCCATCCTGCGGGCGGGTGCCTACGAGCTCATGTCGCGCCGCGACGTGCCGGCCCGGGTCGTCATCTCCGAATATGTCGACGTCGCCCACAGCTTCTACGGCGGCGACGAGCCGGGCATGGTCAACGGCGTCCTCGACAAGGTGGCCCGGGACGTGCGCGGCAACGAATTCGCCGGCCTGCCGGCCTCCGGCCGGGCCTGAGCCCCGTGGCTCGGCCCGACGAGGACGGGCTGATCGCACGCTACTTCGCGCCCCTGGCCGGCCCCGGTGCGGACGGCCTGCGCGACGACGCCGCCACCCTGTCGCCCAGTCCCGGCTGCGACCTCGTGCTGACGGCCGACGCCATCGTGGCTGGGGTGCACTACTTTCCCGACGATCCACCGGGTTCGATCGCGCGCAAGGCCCTCGGCGTCAACGTCTCGGACCTCGCCGCCAAGGGCGCACGTCCGCGCGGCATCCTGCTGACCCTGGCCCTGCCCGATGATTGGACCGAGGCCTGGCTGGCCGCCTTCGCGGCCGGCCTCGCCGATGGCCTCGCGGCGTTCGGCCTCGACCTCCTCGGCGGCGATACCGTGCGGGCCGCCGGCCCGGCGCTCATCGGTGTGACGGCGATCGGCGAAGTCCCGGCGGGCGGGATCGTCCGGCGCGGGACGGCGCAGGTCGGTGACCGGGTCTGCGTCAGCGGCACCATCGGGGATGCGGCCCTGGGCCTGATCCTGCGCCGACCCGATGCGCCGGCCTGGGCGGGCGCACTCGGCGCAGCGGATCGCGACGCGCTCATCGATCGCTACTGGCATCCCCGCCCGCGCATCGGCCTCGCGACGGTCCTGCGCCGCTACGTCCGGGCCGCGATGGACGTTTCGGACGGTCTCGCCGGGGATCTGACCAAGATGCTGAAGGGGGAGGGGCGCTCCGCACGGATCGAGCTCGCCCGCGTCCCGCTCTCGCCGGCCGCCGCGAGAGCCCTGGCACGGGAGCCGGCCCTCCTGACCCCGATCGTGACGGGCGGCGACGATTACGAGATCCTCTGCGCCGTCGCACCCGGGAACCTGGACGCCTGCCTGGCGGCGGCGGCCGCCGCCGGAACACCCCTGACCTGCATCGGCACGGTCACGGCCGGTTCCGCGGCGCCGGTCTTCCACCACGCCGACGGCACGCCGCGCGCGCTCGGAACCGGCTCCTTCAGCCACTTCTGAGACGCCGGCCCCTCCGCACGGCGCCGGTCCCGACGGTCGCGAGCGGACTGCCACTCCCGCGAGAACTGATGCCGATCGCCGCGAATGCTGCGACGCACAACTATTCGCGCCTGAAAAAGCTAAGCAGCATTTGCCAGCGCCGGTGAAGTTTGGCACTCAGAGCAGGCATTCCTTGGGAGGAGATGCACAACAACAGCAACATGACGCGCAGCGGAGACGCGCGCGCGAACGATGACCTTCGCACGCACGAAGCGCTGCGCACGCACGGAAACCACGGCCACGAAGTCCAACAACGCCACGACAGACCCGCACGGGCATCGCCAATCAAGGACGGTCGAATGACAGCTTTGTTGCTTATCATCCTGGGCGGGCTGTGCGCCGTCGCCTATGGCATCCTCACGATCAACGACGTGATGAAGCGGGACGCCGGCACCCAGCGCATGCAGGAGATCGCAGGGGCGATCGCCGAGGGTGCGCAGGCCTATCTCCGGCGCCAATACGCCACCATCGCGATTGTCGGGCTCGTGCTGTTCGTGGCCCTCGCCTACTTCCTCGGGCTGAAAGTGGGGATCGGCTTCCTCATCGGCGCGGTCCTGTCGGGGGCGGCCGGCTTCATCGGCATGAACGTATCCGTGCGCGCCAATGTCCGCACCGCGCAGGCGGCCTCGACGTCCCTCGGCGGCGGCCTCGACGTCGCCTTCAAGTCGGGCGCCGTCACCGGCATGTTCGTGGCCGGCCTCGCGCTCCTCGGGGTGGCGCTCTACTACGGCTATCTCACCCGAGTCGCCGGCCTGTCGCCCGCCAGCCGCGACGTCATCGACGCCCTGGTGGCTTTGGGCTTCGGTGCCTCGCTGATCTCGATCTTCGCCCGGCTCGGCGGCGGCATCTTCACCAAGGGTGCCGATGTCGGCGGCGATCTCGTCGGCAAGGTCGAGGCCGGGATCCCGGAGGACGATCCGCGCAACCCCGCCACCATCGCGGACAATGTCGGCGACAACGTCGGTGACTGCGCCGGCATGGCGGCGGACCTGTTCGAGACTTACGCGGTGACCGTGGTCGCCACCATGGTGCTCGCGGCGATCTTCTTCTCTGGCCAGACCGACGTCGCCGGACGCAACGTCCTCGAGGCGATGCTGCTCTATCCGCTGGCCATCGGCTCCTCGTGCATCCTCACCTCGATCGCCGGCACCTACGCGGTGCGGCTCGGCGCCAACCAGTCGATCATGGTCGCGCTCTACAAGGGCCTGGTCACCGCCGGCGCCCTATCGATCGTGGCCATCGCGGGCGTGAACTACGCCCTGTTCGGTGGCTTCGGCACCGCTTTCACCACCAATGCGGGCGTCACCTTCACCTCCGGCGGCCTCCTCGGCTGCGCCGTGATCGGCCTCGTCATCACGGCGCTGATCGTGGTCATCACCGAGTACTACACCGGCACCAACTTCCGGCCGGTGAAGTCCATCGCGGACGCCTCCGTCACCGGCCACGGCACCAACGTGATCCAGGGCTTGGCCATCTCGCTCGAATCCACCGCGCTGCCCGCGCTCGTCATCGTCGCGGGCATCATCAGCACCTACTCGCTGGCCGGGCTCTTCGGCATCGCCATCGCGGTCACCGCCATGCTGGCGCTCGCCGGCTTCATCGTGGCCCTCGATGCCTTCGGGCCGGTGACCGACAATGCCGGCGGCATCGCCGAGATGGCGGGCCTGCCGCCGGACGTGCGCAAGTCCACCGATGCTCTCGACGCGGTCGGCAATACCACCAAGGCCGTGACCAAGGGCTACGCCATCGGCTCGGCCGGCCTCGGTGCCCTGGTGCTCTTCGCCGCCTACACCTCCGACCTGAACTACTTCATCGCCAATGCGAGCCCGACCCAGTACCGCTTCTTCCAGGGCGTGACGGTCGATTTCTCGCTCTCCAACCCCTACGTCGTCGTCGGCCTGCTGCTGGGCGGCCTGATCCCGTTCCTGTTCGGCGGCATGGCGATGACCGCGGTCGGCCGCGCGGCCGGCGCCGTGGTGGAGGAGGTCCGCCGACAGTTCCGGGAGAAGCCCGGCATCATGCAGGGGACCGACCGGCCGGATTACGGCCGCGCCGTCGACATGCTCACCCGGGCCGCGATCAAGGAGATGATCGTGCCGTCGCTGCTGCCGGTGCTGTCGCCGATCGTGCTGTTCTTCGTGATCCAGGCGATCGCCGGCAAGAGCCAGGCCTTCGCCACGGTGGGGGCGATGCTCCTCGGCGTCATCCTCACCGGCCTGTACGTCGCGGTCTCGATGACCTCGGGCGGCGGCGCCTGGGACAACGCCAAGAAGTACATCGAGGACGGGCATCACGGCGGCAAGGGCTCGGAGGCCCACAAGGCGGCGGTGACCGGCGACACCGTCGGCGACCCCTACAAGGACACGGCCGGCCCCGCCGTGAACCCGGCGATCAAGATCACCAACATCATCGCCCTGCTGCTGCTGGCCGTGCTGGCGCACAGCTGAACGCGAACGACCCCCGGCGGCCTCGGGCCACCGCGGGTCGCAACGCGTCTCGCGGGCCGCGGCAGGATCAGTGCCGCGGCCTTCGTCCGGTCTCAGGCGGCGTCCGGCATCTGGCCGAGGAGCTTGTCGAGGGTGATCGGGTAGCTTCGCACCCGCACGCCGGTGGCGTTATAGACCGCGTTGGCCACCGCCGCGCCGACACCGCAGATACCGAGCTCGCCCACCCCCTTCGCCTTCATCGGGGAGGATTGCGGATCGACCTCGTCGAGGAAGATCACCTCCTGATGCGGGATGTCGGCATGCACCGGCACCTCGTAGCCGGCCAGGTCGTGGTTCACGAAGAAGCCGCGCTTGGTGTCAACCGCGAGTTCCTCCATCAGCGCGCCGCCGACGCCCATCGTCATGCCGCCGATGACCTGGCTGCGTGCCGATTTCGGGTTGAGGATGCGCCCGGCCGCGCAGACCGCCAGCATGCGACGCACCCGGATCTCCGCCGTGTCGATATCGACGCCGACCTCGACGAAGTGACCCGCGAAGGTTGATTGCTGCTGCTTCTTGGCGAGGTCGCCGTACTCGATCGAATCCTCGGCCACCAGTTCGCCGTCGCTGGCCGCCTTGGCCAGGGTCTCGGTGCGGTTGCCGGAGCGGACCTGTCCGTCCGCGAACGCCACGTCGGCCGAGTTGAAGCCGAGGCGCTGCGCCACCGCCTCGCGAAGCTGGACGCAGGCCGCATAGACGCCGGCGGTGGAGTTGTTCGCGCCGAACTGTCCGCCCGAACCGGCCGAGACCGGGAAGGACGAATCGCCGAGGCGGACCACCACCTTGTCCAGGCCCACGCCCATCATCTCGGCGGCGGTCTGGGCGATGATCGTGTAGGAGCCAGTGCCGATGTCGGTCATGTCCGTCTCGACCGTGACGATGCCGTCGCGCCCGAGGCGGACGCGGGCGCCCGACTTCATCAGCAGGTTGTTGCGGAAGCCCGCCGCCATGCCGATGCCGACGAGCCAGCGCCCGTCGCGAACCTGGCCGGGCTTCGGGTTGCGGGCCGACCAGTTGAACGTCTCGGCGCCGAGCTTGAGGCAGCCGACGAGGTTGCGGTGGGAGAACGGGCGCTCCGGATGACCCGGATCGACCTGGGTGTCGTTGCGGACACGGAAGGCGACCGGGTCCATACCCAGCTTCTCGGCCATCTCGTCCATGGCGATCTCGAGGGCCATCAGGCCGGGCGCCTCGCCCGGGGCCCGCATCGAATTGCCCTCGGGCAGGTCGAGATGGGCGAGCTTCATCGCCGTCAGGCGATTGGCGCCGGCGTAGAGGAGCTTGGTCTGGTCCACCGCCGTCTCCGGCTTGCCCTTCGGCAGGTTGCCCGAGGTGCTCTCGTGCGCGATGGCGGTGATCGTCCCGTCCGGGGTCGCACCGATGCGGATGCGCTGGATCGTGGCCGGCCGGTGCGTGGTGTTGTTGGCCACCAGCGGCCGGGTGAGGGCGACCTTGACCGGCCGGCCGGCGGCCTTGGCGGCGAGGGCCGCCACCACGGCGTCGGAGCGCACGAACAGCTTACCCCCGAAGCCGCCGCCGATATAGGGCGAGTCGACGCGGATCGAGGCCTCCGGAATGCTGAGGATCTTGGCGATGCTGCCCTTGGTCCAGGCGATCATCTGGTTGGAGGTCCAGAGGGTGAGCTTGTCGCCTTCCCAGGCGGCGATGGTCGCGTGCGGCTCCATCATCGCGTGGCTCTCGTCAGGGGTCGTGTAAGTCTCGTCGAACGTAACGGGCGCCGACGCGAAGGCCCCCTCGAAGTCGCCGGCGCGGTCTTCGCTACCGCCGCCGCTGCCCTCGCCGCTGTCGCCGGGAACCGGCTTGGCGGACGACGCCACGGCCTCGAGGTCGAACTGACCGGCCTCGCGGGCATAATCGACCTTGACGAGGAACGCCGCGGCCCGCGCCTGCTCGAACGTCTCGGCCACCACGACCGCGATGGCCTGATGGTAATGCTGGATCTGCGCTCCGCCGAAGAGGTTCGCGGCGTTCATCCGGCCGAGACCGAGGGCCGGCATGTCCAGGGTGGTGACGATGGCGACGACGCCGGGCGACGCCTTGGCGGCCGCCGTGTCGATGGCGCGGATACGGCCCTTGGCGATGCCGGCGCCGAGCACGTAGCCGTAGGCCTGGTTCGCCACCACGTCGTGGCGCTCATAGGCGTAGGGCGCCGTCCCGGTTGTCTTGAACTTGCCGTCGATGCGGTCGGTGGCCTTGCCGACGACCTTGAGCTGGTCGATCGGGTTCTGGCCCGCGGGGGTATCGAACTTCATGGATCAGGCCCTCGCTTCGTTCAGCGCGGCGCCGAGCGTGCGCTCGGCCAGCGTCAGCTTGTAGGCGTTGTCGTGGGTCGGCTTGGCACCGGCGAAGACCTGTGCGGTCACCGCCTTGGCGCCCCGGGCCATCTCGCCCTCCGCCGCCTCCACCCGCCAGGGCTTGTGTGCCACGCCGCCGAAGGCCGCCCGGCCGCTGCCGTCCGGCTGGACCACCGCCGCCACGGAAACCAGGGCGTAGGCGTAGGACGCGCGATCCCGGACCTTGCGGTAGATGTGCGCGCCGCCCAGGGGCTTCGGCAGCGTCACCGCCGTGATCAGCTCGCCCGGCGCCAGCGAGGTGTCGACCTCCGGCCGGTCGCCCGGCAGGCGGTGGAAGTCGGCGATCGGGATTTTTCGCGAAGCCCCCTTGGCATCGACGGTCTCGACGGTGGCGTCGAGCACGCGCATGGCGACGGCCATGTCGCCCGGATGCGTGGCGATGCAGGCCTCGCTGGCACCGATGACGGCGAGTTGGCGCGAGACGCCGTCGAGGGCCGAGCAGCCGGATCCCGGCTGGCGCTTGTTGCAGGCCTGGGCGGTGTCGTAGAAATACGGGCACCGGGTGCGCTGCAGGAGGTTGCCGGCGGTGGTTGCCTTGTTGCGCAGCTGGCCCGAGGCCCCCGCGAGCAGGGCGCGCGAGAGGACCGCGTAGTCCTTGCGCACGCGGGCATCGGACGCAAGGTCGGTGTTGCGGACGAGGGCGCCGACGCGCAGGCCGCCCTCCGGCGTGGCCTCGATCGTGTCGAGCCCGAGGCCGTTGACGTCGACCAAGTGAGTCGGCGTCTCGATCTGCAGCTTCATCAGGTCGAGGAGGTTCGTGCCTCCCGCGATGAACTTGGCGTTCGGGTTGCGGGACACGGCGGCGGCGGCGTCCGCGGGCGAGTTCGGGCGCTCGTAGGTGAAAGACTTCATGCGGGCCTCCCGGCGACCTCGGTCATCGCCTCGACGATGTTGGAATAGGCGCCGCAGCGGCAGATGTTGCCGCTCATGCGCTCGCGGATCTCGGCGTCCGTGACCTGCATCGGGGCGTTGAGATCGACCGTGACGTGGCTGGGAATCCCGGCCTTGATCTCGGCGAGCACGGCGACGCCGGAGCAGATCTGGCCCGGGGTGCAGTAGCCGCACTGGTAGCCGTCATGCTTGATGAAGGCGGCCTGCATTGGGTGCAGGGCGTCGGGCTGGCCGAGCCCCTCGATGGTGGTGATCTCCGACCCCTGGTGCATCACCGCGAGGGTGAGGCAGGAATTGATGCGCCGGCCGTCGACGATCATCGTGCAGGCGCCACACTGGCCGTGGTCGCAGCCCTTCTTGGAGCCGGTCAGGTGCAGGTGCTCGCGCGCGGCGTCGAGCAGGCTGGTGCGGGTGTCGAGTTCAAGCTCGCGGCGCTGACCGTTCACCGTCAGCGACACCTTCGCCAGCACGGGCTGTTCCGGACCGGCAGTCTCGGGCCGACCCTCGGCCCGCGCGGGGACCGCGGCCAGAGCCGCACAGGCCGTTGCTCCGGCCATGACGTCACGTCGACTCAATTCATTCTCTCCGAAACTTGGCATGGCGTTCTCTGAACCTGAAGCGGGAGGAGGCTGCCAGCGGACGGGCGCCCGGTTACGTCGCAGGCCAGGAGAACGCTCGGTGGGGCGATCTTGGTCCGGGGCGTGACACGGAACCGCGCGGGATCCGTCCAGACGTGCGCCTGCCTTCTGCGAGGAGTGCTCAGCGAGAACGCAGAACTCGGGCCGTCGGTCCCTGGAATTTCTCCAGAGTGGGAAGACGTGAACCTTCGTGTGCGCCCGAACACCTCGAGAGGTCGCAAGGCCCGACGTCCGCTGCTTGCGCAGTCACCGGCGGCAGGCTGCAAGATTTCGTCGGCCGTCGATGAGAGGACCCGGCGACACAGAGAGGACTTAAGAAGCACTTGGCCCTCGCCTCGACGATGAGCGCCGGGTGAGGTCTTGCGGGAGGAGACTTTGCAGCGGTGTCCGGCAGGCGCAGTGTGCGGCCAACGCGACACGCAGGGGGCCGGCGCCATGGACCGCAACACGCTCGGGATGACGATGCACCGTCGTCGGCTGCTGTCGGGCAGCGGCGCCGCGCTGGCATCGATGACCTGGCCGGTTCGCGCGGCCGAGACGGTGCCGGGCACCGACATCACCGGACGCCTCGCCCGCTACATGGTGGCGGCCCGCGAGGCTCCGCTGCCACCGGAGGTGATGACCGCCTGCAAGCATCGCATCCTCGACACCTTCGGAGCGATGCTCTCGGGTGCCCGGATGCGACCCGGCACGATGGCCGCCGGCTACGTCCGCGGGCAGGGCGGCGTCGCGCAGTGCAGCGTCGTCGGCACCGATCTGCGGACCAGCGCGATCAACGCCGCCCTGGCCAATGCCATGTGCGCCCATGCGGACGAGACCGACGATTTCGAGCCCGTGACCAAGGCACATCCGGGTTCGGCGACGGTCCCGGCGGCGCTGGGCTACGACCTCTGCTGCCGCCTGCTGATGGCGCTCGGCCCCGACCTCGTGCGCGGCAGCCATCGCAGTGCCGAGGGCACGAGTTCCACCTTCGGCGCCCTCGGGGCGGCTTCGTCCCTGGCCCGCCTCGACGAGCAACGCACGCGGTTCGCCCTCTCCTACGCGGCCCAGCAGGTCTCGGGACTCTGGAGCTGGGTCAAGGACGAGGACCACATCGAGAAGGCGTTCGACTTCGCCGGCATGGGCGCCCGCAACGGCGTGACCGCCGTCAGCATGGTCGAGGCGGGTCTCACCGGCGTCGCCGACGTCCTCGACGGGACCCACAACCTGTTCATCGCCCCGTCGAGCGCCCCGAAGCCCGAAGCGATGGTGGCGGATCTTGGGAGGCGCTTCTACGTCGCCGAGACGGCCATCAAGACGTACTCCGTCGGCTACCCGATCCAGTCGCCCCTCGATGCGGTGCTGACCCTGCGAACGGAGCATGGCCTGAGCGCCGAGGACGTCCGGCACGTCCGCGTCAGCCTGCCCACGGACGCCATCGGCATCGTCGGGCACAGCGCCATGCCGGACGTGAGCTGCCAGCACCTCGTCGCCCTCGCGCTGGTGCGCGGCGGCGTTTCCTTCGCCGACAGCCACGACGCCACCCTGATGCAGGATCCGGCGATCCGGGCGGTCCGCGACCGGATCGAACTCGTCGGCGATCCCGCCCTGATGATGCCCGAGGCCCCGCGCAGCGCACGGGTGGCGCTCACCCTGTCCGACGGCCGCACCGTCGAACACATGACCAAGTATCCGCCCGGTACGAAGGAGAATCCCCTGAGCACCGAGCGGGTCAGCGCGAAGGTCCGGGATCTCATCGTCCCGGTCATCGGCGCCGGCAAAGCCGACGATCTCATCGGCCGCCTGAACGCCCTGGAAACCGTCGCCGACATCCGCACGCTGTCGCCCCTGCTGACGGCTTGAGGCGGCCTCGCCGCGGGCGACCCGATGCCCTAGCTGTTGGCGCAGGCCGTCTCATCCGGTCGTCTCTCTTCCGACCCGGTCGTCTCGGCAAACCAGACGTCTTGGCAATTCAGCTTTCTTGGCAATCCAGTCTTCTTGGCAAAGGTGCGTGATGCAAAAGGGATTTCGGTGGTTCGGCCGGGCGGCGTTGCCCGTCCTCGCGCTGGCCGCGAGCGCGGGTGCCGCGAGCGCCGACTGCATCCGGCACGTCTACAACCGTTCGCCCCTGACGCTGGTGGGCGCGCAGCAGGGCGGCCCGTCCTTCCTGGTGAGACCCGGCACGTCGCGCGCGATCCGGCTCTCGGGCCCCGGCAGCCTCGAGCTGTCGGGCTACTGCGATGCCTATGGAGCCCGCGGTGGTGACGGGGCCGGCGGTGCCGCGGTGCAGACGTCGCTGCGATACACCGCCGTTCTCGATCGCTGCTACATGGAGATCGGCCACGATTTCTTCGACCGCGAGCTCGGGCGCGGGTTCCTCCCCCGGGACAGCATCGAGCCGTTCACCGTCAACAATCCGAAGCAGGGTGACGTCGTGCTCTATACGGATCGGGCGATCTGCCGATCCCGCTAGGGGCGGCTTCGGTCAGATGGGGTGCGGCACCTCGGGCTTCAGCTTCAGGGGCCGCGCCAGTTTCTTGGAGAGGCGCCCGGCCGCTTCGACCGCCGCACCCTCCGCATTCTCGGCCGCGACGATCGCCAGGGCCGCGTCCTGCGCGGAGGTCAGCACCGCGTAGACGCGCAAGGCCTCGCGGCGCTGCTTCACGGCGACCAGAAAGACGTGGCTCTTGGCCCGCTTGCCCTTGTCGTCGGAAACGGCCTCGGCGGATGAACGACGCCGGCTCAAGGACGGACCGGCATCCGCTGGAGACAAGCGGCCGGAACGGCGCAGGTGGCCTCGCTTGCGCTGATCACGATCTCGTCCTCCCTCCGTCGTTTCACGGTCCCGACGACGTCCCGGACCGGGGGGAGGGCGACGCGCGTTCGTGGTCCCAAACGCCCGAATGGCGCCGCGAGATCCGCCGTCGAAGAGCGCGTGTGACGGACCTTGAACCGCAATCGTTTCCCAACCCAACATCCCGGCGCGGTCATGCCGCGAAGGTTGCGGGTCATCATGCATGCCTAGCCGGATTCGGGAAGATCATCGACCGTGATCACCCCGGGATGACTCCGAAGTTTCTGTGCGATGTCTTCCACGGAGCCGCGCGACAGCCGGACGAAGGTGATCAGCGTCTCATCGAATTCAGCGTCGGACCCGCGCCGCGTCACGAATTGACGGATTCGGGAGGGGCGCACGCCGGACACGGCCTGGACCGCCTCCATGGAGATGCAGCCGGGCTTGGCCACCACGCGGAGCGGCCGGACGTGCATCCGGTCGTGGTAGCGCGCCTGCAGGGGCTTCATCCCGACCAGGATCACCAGCAGGATCACCGTGGTGGCGATGCCCGCCACGTAGAGGCCGCCGCCGACCGCCAGGCCGACGGCCGCCACGGCCCAGAGGCTCGCGGCGGTGGTGAGCCCCTTCACCACTTCGCCGCGGAGGAGAATCGTTCCCGCCCCGAGAAAGCCGATGCCGGAGACGACCTGCGCGGCCATGCGCGAGGGATCGAGGCTGACGTTCTGCGTTCCCAGCACGTCGGCGAATCCGAAGGCCGAGACGATCATGATCAGGCAGGCGCCGACGCCGACCAGCATGTGCGTGCGCATGCCCGCGGCCCAGAGCAGGCGCTCGCGTTCGATGCCGATCAGCCCGCTCAGGATCGCGGCCAGGAGCAAGCGCCAGACGATCTCGACGTTACCCAGCATCCCCGGGTCACCTCCCATCCCGATGTCACGCGCCGGCCGGACCGGGCTTCAGCCGACCAGGGCGGTCACGGCGTAGCAGGCCGCGGCGATCAGGGCGGCGGCCGGCAGCGTCAGAACCCAGGCCACCACGATGTTGCTGGCGACGCCCCAGCGAACCGCCGAGGTCCGCCGCGCCGCGCCGACGCCGATGATCGCACCCGTGATGGTGTGGGTCGTGGAGACCGGTACCCCGAGCCAGGTGGCGGCAAACAGGGTGATCGCCCCCCCGGTCTCGGCACAGAAGCCCTGCATCGGGTTCAGGCGCGTGATCTTCGAGCCCATGGTGTGCACGATGCGCCAGCCGCCGAGCAGCGTGCCGAGCGCCATCGCGGACTGGCAGGCGATCACCACCCACAGGGGGATGTGAAAGGATGCGCCGAGGTGGCCCTGCGAGTAGAGCAGCACCGCGATGATCCCCATGGTCTTCTGCGCATCGTTGCCGCCGTGGCCCAGGGAGTAGAGCGAGGCCGAGACGAACTGCAGGGCGCGGAAGCGCCGGTCGACCGCGAACGGCGTGGCACGCACGCAGAGCCAGGAGACCACGAGCACCAGGAGGAGCGCGAGCAGGAAGCCGAGGAGGGGGGAGAGGACGATGGCGGCGGCCGTCTTCGTCAGCCCGCTCCAGACCACCGCACTGAACCCGGCCTTGGCGACGCCCGCGCCGATGAGGCCGCCCACCAGGGCGTGCGAGCTGCTCGACGGGATCCCGAAGACCCAGGTGACGATGTTCCAGGTGATGGCGCCCATCAGCGCGCTGAAGATCACCCGGGGATCGATGATCCCCGCATCGACGATCCCGGTGCCGAGGGTCTGGGCCACGTGCAGGCCGAAGAACAGGAACGCGATGAAGTTGAAGAACGCCGCCCACAGCACCGCGAATTGCGGCCTCAGCACCCGCGTCGACACGATGGTGGCGATGGAGTTGGCCGCATCGTGCAGCCCGTTGAGGAAGTCGAAGAACAACGCGACGGCGATCAGGCCGACGAGGGCGGGCAGGGCGAGCGCGGCGGCGTCGGTCATCGGGTCGCCTACACGTTCTCGATCACGATGCCGCTGATCTCGTTGGCGACGTCCTCGAAGCGATCCACCACGTCCTCGAGGTGACCGTAGATCTCCGCGCCGATCAGGTAGGCCATCGTGTCGCCGTCCCCGCCATCCTTGCGGTGGGCCTGATAGAGCGCCCTGAGACCGCGCTCCTGCATCTCGTCCGAGCGTCCCTCCACCCGGGTGATCTGCTCGGTCAGGGTGTTGATGCGCCCGGCATGGGTTCCGACGGCCGTGAGCAGGGGGATGGCCTCGGCGGTGAGCCGGGCCGCCTCGATCACGGTGCCGCCCATCTCCTGCATCAGGGGTTCGAAGCTGCGGACCTCGTAGAGGGCGATCGTCTTCACCGTCTTGTTCATCTGGTCGATGGCGTCGTCCATCGATTGGATCAGGTCCTTGATGTCGCCCCGGTCGAACGGCGTGATGAAGCTCCGGCGCACCGCGAGTAGGACCTCGGCGGTGATGGTGTCGGCCTCATGCTCATGCTCGACCACCTGCTGGCAGTAGCGCGGAACGGCGTCGCCGCCCTGGAGCACACCCTGCAGCGCCTCGGCGCCGGCCACGAGGGTGCGCGAATGCCGCTCGAACAGGTCGAAGAACCGGTCCTCGCGCGGCATCAACGCCTTGAACCAACCCAGCATCCCCGACTCCGACCCCACCCTGCTTCATTAGCCAACTAGAGTTCTTGTGCGCGCGTGACCAGAGCCCTTGCGGGCTTTGCCTCGGCTCGACGCCGGGGCGATCACCCGCCGATGACGGTGCGGATGGTGAAGCTGGACTGGATGCGGGCGACGCCGGGCAACTTCGAGAGCACCGACCGGTGCAGCCGCTCGTATTCCGCCATGTCGGCGACGCGGATCTTCAGGAGATAATCGGAATTGCCGGTCATCAGGTAGCAATCCTGGATGTCCGGGCAGCGCCGCACGGCCGCCTCGAACCGGTTGAGGCAGTCCTCGGTCTGCCGCTCCAGGGCGATCCGGGTCATCACGACCAGGCCGGCGGAGCCGGGCCCGTCGAGAAGCACGGTGTAGCCGCGGATCGTGCCGTCGCGCTCCAGCATCCGCAGGCGCCGCAGGCAGGCGGAGGCCGACAGACCGACGCGCTGCGCCAGCGCGGCGTTCGGGATCCGCGCATCCTCCCGAAGAACCCGGATGATGGCGTGATCGATCGCGTCGGGCGGCATCGTCATCCTCGGGCGGCGTGTCCCATGATCGTGCATCGTATCGCAGGATCGTGCGTCGATCCACGCTTCGGTAGCAGAACCTGCACGATCTTCGCTGCACCGCTCGCACGATCGGGTGTTTCTGTGGCGGCGGGACCGGAGCGATCGGGGCGGCGAGCGGCATGGCCCCGCTTCTGCTTGGCGTTCCCGGCCTACGTGGAGACGTGCGATGCGGGTCCTGGTTCTCGGAAGCGGCGTGGTCGGCGTCAGCACGGCCTATTACCTCGCCAAGGCCGGCCATGCCGTCACGGTGATCGACCGGCAGCCCGCCGCCGGCATGGAGACCAGCTTCGCCAATGCGGGCCAGGTCTCGCCGGGCTACTCGGCCCCCTGGGCAGCCCCCGGCATTCCGATCAAGGCGATGAAGTGGCTGATGATGCGCCACCGGCCGCTGGTGCTGTGGCCCACCGTCGAGCCGCGCTTCTATGGCTGGCTGGCGCGCATGCTCGCGAACTGCACCG
Organism: Methylobacterium sp. Leaf125; assembly: GCF_001423085.1. Classification (GTDB taxonomy): domain Bacteria; phylum Pseudomonadota; class Alphaproteobacteria; order Rhizobiales; family Beijerinckiaceae; genus Methylobacterium. Next base: position 330,661 of record NZ_LMNU01000012.1, read on the forward strand.
AGGAGGCGTATATCCGCAACAAGGGCCGCATGGTCCGGCTCGCCGAGTACAGCCGGGACGTCCTGCGCGACCTGCGGACCGAGACCGCGATCGCCTACGACCACCGCACCCGCGGCACCCTCCAGCTCTTCCGCACGCAGAAACAGCTCGACCATGTCGGCGACGACACCCGCGTCCTCGATACCTACGGCGTCGCCTACGCGGTGCTGGACCCGGCCGGATGCATCGCGGCCGAGCCGGCGCTGGCCGGCGTCCGCGACACGATCGTCGGAGGCCTTCGCCTGACCGGTGACGAGACCGGCGACGCCCACCTGTTTACGCAGAGCCTCGCGGACCTGTGCGAACGGATGGGCGTCCGTTTCCGCTACGGGACGCGCATCGATCGCCTCGAGAACGCGGGCGACACGGTGACAGGGGTAGTCTGCGGCTCCGAGACGCTGCGCGCCGATGCCTACGTCGCCGCCATGGGCTCCTTCACGCCCCGTCTTCTCCAGCCCCTCGGGCTTCGGCTGCCGATCTACCCCGTGAAGGGCTACTCGCTCACCCTGCCGGTCACCGACCCGGACCAGGCGCCGGTCTCCACCGTCATGGACGAGACCTTCAAGGTCGCGCTCACGCGCCTCGGGGACCGGATCCGGGTGGGCGGCACGGCCGAGCTCGCGGGCTTCAGCGATGTCCTCCGCGCCCCGCGCCGGGCGACCCTGGAGCGCTGCGTCCGGGATCTGTTCCCGAACGGCGGCGACCTCGCGGCGGCCAGGTTCTGGACCGGTCTGCGGCCGATGACGCCGGACGGCACGCCCATCGTCGGCGCCACGCGCTATGGCAACCTCTACACCAACACCGGGCACGGCACCCTGGGCTGGACGATGGCCTGCGGCTCCGGGCGGATGCTGGCCGACCTGATGTCCGGCCGCACGCCCGACATCGACCATGCCGACCTGGCGCTCGCCCGCTACGCCGCCTGAGGCCGTCAGGCGGTGAACCCCTCCAGGAGGAGCATGACCAGGGGGATGGCGAGCCCGGCGAGCAGGGTCTGCAGGGCGAGGATCCCGGCCATCAGCGGCGCGTCGCCCCCGAGCTGCCGGGCCATGATGTAGGACGACGACGCCGTCGGCAGCGCTTGGAACAGCAGGGCGGTGGCGGCGGCCGGCCCGTGCAGGCCGGCGGCGCGGCAGGCCAGGATCGTCACCGCCGGCATCAGCACGAACTTGGCAACCGACGCGATGACCACCGGACGCAGCCAGGTCCGGATCGTACGGGGATCGAGGGCGGCGCCGACGCAGAGAAGACCGAGGGGAAGGGAGGCCTGCCCCAGGGCCCTCAGCGTGGGCTCCAGGCCCGGCGGCAGCCCGAGGCCCGTCGCCTGCAGGGCGATGCCGAGGCCGCAGGCGACCACCAGGGGATTCAGCAGGAGCTGGCGGACGATCGCCCGCGGCGCGCGCCGGCCGCCCGATCCGAAGCGCGCGAAGACGAGGACGCAGAGGATGTTCACCGTGGGCACGATGGCCGCGTTGGCGACCGCCGCGAGGGCGATGCCCTGCAGGCCGAACAGCCCCGCCGCCGCCGAGACCCCGACGTAGTTGTTGAAGCGCACGCCGCCCTGGAACACCGAGGTGAAGGCCGCGCCGTCGAGGCCGAGACGCGGCCGGATCGCGAGCAGCACGAGCGCCACCGCGAGGGTCGATGCCACGAGGACACCCACCAGGGTGAGGACGGGCACGCCGTCGAGGCGTGCCGTCGCCAGCCCGTGGATGAACAGCGCCGGGAGAAGCACATAGTAGCCGAGGCGCTCCGCCTGGCCCCAGAAGGACTCGGCCAGGAAGCCATGGCGGCGCAGCAGCATGCCGAGGCCGATCAGCAGCGCGATCGGCACCAGGGCGAGGATGACCGTCGCGGTCACGCGGCGGGCCGGGAGACGCCGGGACCGGCAGCGTTCGACAGGGGCATGGTTCGCGACTCGCGTGGGACGAGGGCCGTCTGTACGCGAGGTCGATCGGAGACGTGTACCGAGCCGAGGCGTTCCCCGCGCGGCAGGGCGCGTCCATCCCCAGGTTCGTGGCCGAGCACCCGGTCGGACGCGTCGCCTTGGCCTCCGATTTGCATCATTTTGATGCATCATCCCGGTTCGAATCGCCGGGGCTGCGGATTGACTGATGGCGCCCGAACAGCCCTCGCCGGCCGGCCTCGACGAGACCTATCGCCGGATCACCTGGCGGCTGCTGCCGTTCCTGATGTTCCTCTGGGTCCTCTCCTGGATCGACCGGGTCAACATCGGCTTCGCCAAACTCCAGATGCTCGCCGACCTGAAGTTCAGCGAGACCGTCTACGGCATCGGCGCCGGGATCTTCTTCATCGGCTACTTCCTCTGCGAGGTGCCGAGCAACCTCCTCCTCGAGCATATCGGCGCCCGCAAGACCATCGCGCGCATCACCCTGCTGTGGGGGCTCTGCTGCGTGGCGATGATGTTCGTCACCACCGCAGGCCTGTTCTACCTGCTGCGTTTCCTCCTGGGGGTGTTCGAGGCGGGCTTCTATCCGGGCGTGATCCTGTTCCTGACCTACTGGTACCCCACCGAGCGACGCGCGAAGGTCTTCGGACTGTTCATGTCGGCCTCCGCCATCGCCGGGGTGATCGGCGGACCGCTCGCCGGCACGATCATGACCGGGCTCGACGGGGTGAACGGCTGGTCCGGCTGGCAGTGGGTCTTCCTCCTCGAAGGCATCCCGTCGATCCTCGCCGGCATCGTCACGCTGTTCTACCTGACCGACCGGCCGGAAAAGGCCGGCTGGCTGACGCCCGAGCAGCGCGCCCTGGTCGCTGCGGACCTCGCGCGCGACGCGGCGGCTTTGGGACCGCGCGAGCACCGCATCCTGGCGTCGTTGCGGGATGTCCGGGTCTGGCAGTGCATCGCGATCTTCTTCTGCATCATCACCGCCAACTCGGCCCTGACGTTCTTCGGGCCGAGCGTGGTCCGCGAGGCGGGTTACACCGACCCGCTCACCATCGGCTGGATCATGTCCGGCGCCTATCTCTGCGGCGCAGCCGGGATGATCCTCAACGGCCGCCATTCCGACCGCTCGGGCGAGGCCCGCTTCCATTGCGGCATCCCGGCCCTGATCGGCGCCATGGCGATCGCGCTGCTCGGCGTGCTCGTCCCGATCAGTCCGGCGCTGTCCATCGTCGCCCTCACGGTGGCGATCGCCGGCACCATGAGCGCCATTCCGGTCTTCTGGCAGATCCCGGGGCGGTTCCTCGCCGGTTCGGCCGCGGCGGCCGGCATCGCGCTGATCAACGCGGTGGCGAACCTCGCCGGGTTCGGCGCGCCGGCGGTGATGGGAGCCCTGCGGGAGCAGACCGGCTCGGCCGCCACCGGGCTCTGGATCGTCGCGGGTTTCGAGGTGGCCACACTCCTCCTCATCCTCCTCTTCATCCCGCCTGCGCCGGCCGCCCTGGTCCGCCGGGCCGCGGCGCGCGCCGCGCACGAACCCGCCTGACCTGGAGCAGCTCACGCCATGGATCCATCGGTTCTCCCGCGTCCGGCCCTCACGCGCCGCAGCCTCGTCGGCGCCGGCCTCGGTGCCGTCGCCGCCACCGGAGCCCTGGCGCAAGCCCCTCCGGCCCCGCCGAGCGCCCTAGCCACGGCGCCGAAATCCCAGGCCGGCCTCGGCCCACGCCTGACCCTGCACGCCATCGACAACTTCCACGGCACGCCCGGTGCCGGCATGGTCTGCGACCTCGCGATCCGGGACGGCGACACCTATCGCACCCTCAAGACCGTGACGACCGCCGCCAACGGCCGCCCGGCCGAGCCGCTCCTGGTCGACGAGGCCCTGAAGGTCGGCCAGTACGAGCTGCTGCTGCATTTCGAGGCCTACTTCGCGACGTTCGGCGTGGCGCTGCCGCAACCGAATTTCCTCAGCCTCGTGCCGGTCCGCTTCGTGATCCGCGATGCCGGGCAGCGCTACCACCTGCCGGTGCTGTTCACCCCGTGGGGCTACTCCTACTATCGCGGCAGCTGACGCCCCCTCGGCCACCCTCAAGCGAGACACAGTCCGGAGCCCGATTGCACATGGCCGGCATCACCACACACGTCCTCGACGCGGATCGCGGCCGCCCGGCGCCCGGGGTGCGCATCGACTTTTCCGTGATGGAGGGCGGAGCCTGGCGCCTCGTGAAGAGCGTCGTCACCAATGCGGACGGGCGCACCGACGCGCCGATCCTGCCCGCCGCGGAGGCCCGGATCGGCCAGTACCAGCTCGAATTCCACATCGACGCCTACCTGCAGGCCAAGCCCGGCGTGACCGAGGCCGACATCTTCGTCGACAATCCGGTGGTGCGCTTCGCGGTCTTCGATGCGGGGCAGCACTACCATGTGCCGATGCTGTGCGCGCCGGGCACCTGCGCCACCTACCGAGGCAGCTGACCGCCATGGCCGATCCCGGGAAGCTCGACCTCACCGCGATCAACCGGCTCGATGCCGCCGGCTTCGTCGTCCGGTTCGGCGGCGTGTTCGAACATGCGGCCTGGGTCGCCGAGCGCGCCCATGCGCATGGGCCCTTCGCCAGCGTCGACGCGTTGCACGGCGCCATGATGCGGACCGTGCGCGCCGCGCCGGCCGAGACCCGCATCGCCTTCCTCAACGGCCACCCGGAGCTCGCCGGCCCCGAGGCGCGGGCCCGCAGCATGACGGCAGATTCGGCGAGCGAACAGGGCAGCGCCGGGCTCGACCACATGCCGCCCGCGGACGCGGAGGCCTTCGACCGCCTCAACGCCGCCTATCGCCGGCGCTTCGGCTTTCCCTTCATCATCGCGGTGCGCGGCCGGGCGCGGTCCGAGATCCTGGCGATCTTCGCGGCACGCCTGCGGGGCGCGCCCGCCGAGGAGGAACAGGCCGCCCTCGACGAGATCGCGCTGATCACCCGGATGCGGCTCGATCGCCTCGTCGCCGCATCCGGGTGAGAAGACCTACTTCAGGCGCGCCGCCGCCCAGGCGATGTGGTCGGCCATGAAGGTCGAGATGAAGTAGTACGAGTGGTCGTACCCCTCGCGCATGTTCAGGGTCAGGGGAATGCCGGCGGTTTTGCAGGCCTCTTCCAGGAGCCAGGGACGCAGGCCGTCGTCGAGGAAGCTGTCGGCGGTGCCCTGATCGACCAGGAACTCGGAGAAGCGGTGGCCGTCGGCGATCAGCGCGGTGGCGTCGTGGGCGCGCCAGGTGCTCGCATCCGGTCCGAGATACTTCTCGAAGGCCGGCTTCGACCAACCCGCGGTGGAGGGCTGAGCGATCGGCGCGAAGGCCGAGCAGGACTTGAAGCGGTCGGGGTAGGTCAGGGCGATGGTCAGCGCGCCGTGGCCCCCCATGGAATGGCCGAAGATGCCCTGGCGGGACATGTCGGCCGGAAACTCCTGGGCGATCAGCGCCGGCAGCTCCTCCGTCACGTAGCTCCACATCCGGTAGTTCGCGGCGTAGGGCGCCTGGGTGGCGTCGAGGTAGAAGCCGGCGCCGGAGCCGAACTGCCAGTTGCCCTCCTCGTCGGGGATGCCGGCACCGCGCGGGCTGGTGTCGGGCGCCACGATGATGACGCCGTGCTCGGCCGCGGCCTTCCGGTACTCGCCCTTGTCCATGACGTTGGCGTGCGTGCAGGTCAGGCCCGACAGGTACCACAGCACGGGCACCGGACCGGCCTCGGCCTGGGGCGGTACGAACACCGCGAAGGTCATCGGGCAGCCCGTGGTCTGCGCATCGTGCTTGTAGACGCCCTGCGTGCCGCCATGGGCGCGGGCCTTCGAGATGGTTTCCATGGGCCGTGATCTCCTGTCCGGGGGCTGGCCCCGCTTCGGGGCATAGGTAGGGTCACCGAGGGATTGTGCCGATGCGCGTCCCGCTCCCCCGCGTCGGCGGGTCGGGCGCGGGAGCGCGACCGTCGGAGCGGTCGCCCCCTCTCCCGCAGCGGGGAGCGGGGGCGGATCGCGCCCGATCCTTAGTAAACCACCACTGAGCGGATCGACTTGCCCTCGTGCATGAGGTCGAAGCCGTGGTTGATCTGCTCGAGCGGCATCGTGTGGGTGATCAGGTCGTCGATGTTGATCTTCCCCTCCATGTACCAGTCGACGATCTTCGGCACGTCGGTGCGGCCGCGGGCGCCGCCGAAGGCCGAGCCCTTCCAGACGCGGCCGGTGACGAGCTGGAACGGACGGGTCGCGATTTCCTTGCCGGCCTCGGCCACGCCGATGACGATGGACTCGCCCCAGCCGCGGTGGCAGCACTCGAGGGCCTGACGCATCACGTTGACGTTGCCGGTGCAGTCGAACGAGAAGTCCGCGCCGCCGCCGGTCACGTCGAGGATCGCCTGGACCACGTGATCGTTGCCGACCTCCTTCGGGTTGATGAAGTGGGTCATGCCGAACTTGCGGGCCATCTCCTGCTTGTCCGGATTGATGTCGACACCGATGATCTTGTCGGCGCCGACCATGCGGGCGGCCTGAAGCACGTTGAGGCCGATGCCGCCGAGGCCGAACACCACGACGTTGGCGCCGGGCCAGACCTTGGCGGTGTAGATCACCGCACCGATACCGGTGGTGACGCCGCAGCCGATGTAGCAGATCTTGTCGAAGGGCGCGTCTTCGCGGATCTTGGCCAGCGCGATCGCGGGCAGGACCGTGAAGTTCGAGAAGGTCGAGCAGCCCATGTAGTGGAACAGGGTGTTGGACCCGCCCGGGCTTCCGCCCGTGGAGACGCAGGAGAAGCGGCTGGTGCCGTCCGGCATCACGCCCTGGCCCTGCGTCGCCCGGATGGCGGTGCAGAGGTTCGTGCGCTGCGACAGGCAGGACTTACAGTTGCGGCATTCCGGGGTGTAGAGCGGGATGACGTGGTCGCCGGGCTTCAGCGCGGTGACGCCGGCGCCGACCTCGCGCACGATGCCTGCGCCCTCGTGGCCGAGGATCGCCGGGAACTTGCCCTCGGAATCCAGGCCCGAGAGGGTGTAGGCGTCGGTGTGGCAGATGCCGGTGGCCATCAGCTCGACGAGAACTTCGCCGGCCTTGGGTCCCTCGATGTCGATGGTCTCGATCGTGAGAGGCTTCTTGGCCTCCCACGCGACCGCAGCGCGCGTCTTCATAGCGTTGTCCTTAAAGCTGTGATGATCACGGACGGCGGCGATGGATGCCGGCGCTTCGCCTCGCTGCACCCGGGGGGTGGCAAGCCGAACGGCCCGAAAATCTGCCTGGTGTTTGATGCCTCCGGCGTCGAGATGCAACAGCCGTGCTCCGTCGTTTGCGCCAGGGTTGCGAATTTGGAATGACGGTCGCCGCGACGCGACAGGATCGGATGGACGATGAAGGACTGGGATGTTGGGCGTGAGGCGCTGGTCGCGCCGGCGGTGGCGCGCAATCGCGCGGCGATCCTCGGCGTCCTGAGGGACGTCCTGCCCGAGACCGGCACGATCCTGGAGATCGCCAGCGGATCGGGCGAGCACGTGGTGCATTTCGCGGCCGCCCTTCCGGCGCTGACCTGGCAGCCGAGCGACCCGGAGCCGGCCTATCGCCGCAGCATCGCGGCGCATGCGGAGGCCGCGGGTCTCACCAACCTTCGGGCGCCCCTGGCGCTCGACGCCGCCGACGCCGCCTGGCCGATCGCGCGGGCCGACGCCATCCTCTGCATCAACATGGTCCACATCGCGCCGTGGTCGGCCACGGAAGGGCTGATGGACGGCGCCGCCCGCACGCTCGCGCCGGGCGGCATCCTGTTCCTCTACGGCGCCTTTCGCGAGGGCGGCCGCCACACCTCCGAGAGCAACGCGGCCTTCGACGCGGACCTGCGTGCCCGGGACCCGCGCTGGGGCGTGCGCGATCTCGAGACGGTGGCGGAGGCGGCCGCGCGGCGCGGCCTGCGGCACGAGACCCGCATCGGCCTGCCGGCGAACAACCTCGGCTTGGTCTTCCGCCGCCCGGCATCGGCGGCCCCGGCCTGATGGCCGCCGATGCCCAGGACCATCGCGCGGGCAACCGAGTCGCAACCCTGCGCGACAGCCTCGAAGCCCGTCAGATCGCGCTCTACCTCGCGGCCGTCGCCGCCGCGACCGCGACGGCTCTGACGGTGCCGGGAACCGCGGCCCTGGAACGGGGGATCAATCCGGCCCTGGCGCTGATGCTGTTCGTGACGTTCCTGCAGGTGCCCCTGCGGGAGCTGGGCCACGCCTTCACCCGCGCCCGCTTCCTGGCGGCGCTGATGGCCGTGAATTTCCTCGCGATCCCGCTGCTGGTCGCCGGGCTCACGCTCCTGCTTCCCGCCGACCCGATGCTGCGCCTGGGCGTGCTGCTGGTGCTGCTGACGCCGTGCATCGACTACGTGGTGACCTTCGCCCATCTCGGACGGGCGGATGCCAGGATCCTGCTGGCCGCGACCCCGGCGCTTCTCCTCGCCCAGATGGCGCTGTTGCCGCTCTACCTGCGTCTTCTTCTCGGCGCGGATGCGGGGCGGTTCGTGCAGGTCGGCCCCTTCCTTCACGCCTTCGGCTGGCTGATCGCCCTGCCTTTGGCCGCCGCCGGGGCCGTGCAGGTCTGGAGCGGGCAGAGCCACCGCGGAGAACGGGCCGCGGCCGGGCTCGGGCTGCTGCCGGTCCCGGCGACCGCCCTGGTCCTCTTCGTGGTGATCGCCGCGGTCCTGCCGCAGCTCGGACCGAGCTGGGCGGCGGCCGCACAGGCGGTCCCCTTCTACCTGGCCTTCGCCGCGATCGCTCCACTGATCGGCTGGGGCGCCGGGCGGGTGTTCCGGCTCGACGCGCCCACCGGGCGGACCCTGGCCTTCAGCGCCGCGACGCGAAACTCGCTCGTGGTCCTGCCCCTCGCCTTCGCGGTTCCGGGCGGAGTGCCCCTGCTGCCGGCCGTCATCGTCACGCAGACGCTGGTCGAACTGATGAGCGAGCTAGTTTACGTGCGGTTGATCCCGCGGCTCGGGCGCCCGTCCCACCACGCTGCGTCCTTGCCCTGACCGCCGTTCACCCGGCCATCCGGACCGGCGACCCACCAGTCGCCGACGTCGGCGCGCGGGATGCCGAGGGTGAGACCGCCGGCAGGACCGGTCGGACCAGACGATGCGAGCGCCAGGCGCGCCGGATTCAAGTGAGACCTGCGATCAGGCGCCGGAAAACACGGTGGAGCGCCTGACAGGGCAAGCAAAACGTTCGACGCTTGCCTCCAGCGCCGTCGCACGACGTTTCTCGCCATGCTTTAATCCCGAAAAATCGCTGCACCGCGGCGTATCGGGGGAGCAATGCCTGGAATGGATCTTCGCGTTTCTGACGCGTCCCTGTCGGACGCACACACGCCCGGGTGGCTGTCCCGCGAAGCGATCGTCGCGAAGCCCGGCTTCAACCGGTGGCTGGTGCCGCCGGCAGCCCTCGCCATCCATCTCTGCATCGGAATGTCCTACGGTCTGTCCGTGTTCTGGCTGCCCTTGTCCAGGGCGCTGAGCGTCGGCCAGCCCGCGCCGGCGGCCTGCCCGGACATGAGCCTCGCCACGGCCCTGTTCACCACCACCTGCGACTGGCGCGTCAGCGACCTCGTCATCGTCTTCTCCATCGGCATCGTCATGCTCGGCCTCTCGGCGGCCGTGTTCGGCGGCTGGCTGGAGCGGGCCGGCCCGCGCAAGGCCGGCCTCGTGGCGGCGCTCTGCTGGGGCGGCGGGTTCCTGATCGGCGCACTCGGCGTCTACGGGCACCAGCTCTGGCTGATCTGGCTCGGCATGGGGCTGATCGGCGGCATCGGCCTCGGGCTCGGCTACATCTCCCCGGTCTCGACCCTGGTGAAGTGGTTCCCCGACCGCCGCGGCATGGCCACCGGCATGGCCATCATGGGCTTCGGCGGCGGCGCCATGATCGGCTCGCCGCTCGCCACCCTGTTGATCAACACCTTCAAGACCCCCGATTCCGCCGGCGTCTGGCAGACCCTCGCGGTAATGGGCGGGCTCTACAGCGTGGCGATGCTCTGCGGCGCCTTCGGCTACCGCGTGCCCCCGGCCGGCTGGCAGCCGGACGGCTGGACCGCGCCGGCGGCCAAGAGCGCGATGATCACCTCGGGCCATGTCCACCTCGACCAGGCCCACAAGACCCCGCAGTTCTGGCTGCTCTGGGCGGTTCTCTGCCTCAACGTCTCGGCCGGAATCGGCGTGCTCGCCCTCGCATCGCCGATGCTGCAGGAGATCTTCGGCGGCGCCCTGATCGGTCAGCCGGGTGTCGGCTTCGGACAGCTCGATGCCGGCCAGAAGACCCAGATCGCGGCGGTGGCGGCCGGGTTCGTCGGCCTCCTGTCGCTGTTCAACATCCTCGGACGCTTCTTCTGGGCCTCCATGTCCGACAAGATCGGCCGTAAGGTGACCTACGCCACCTTCTTCGCCCTCGGGTGCCTGCTCTATGCCGGCGCGCCCTGGGCGGCGTCGATCGGCTCGAAGGCGCTGTTCGTGACCTTCTTCTGCGTGATCCTGTCGATGTACGGCGGCGGCTTCGCCACGATCCCGGCCTACCTCGCCGACATCTTCGGCACGCAGTTCGTCGGCGCCATCCATGGGCGGATCCTGACCGCCTGGTCGACCGCCGGCGTCGTCGGCCCCTTCGTGGTGACGGCGATCCGGCAGGCGCAGGTCGATGCCGGCATCCAGGGTGCGGCGCTCTACACCCGCACGATGTATATCCTGGCGGCCTTCCTCGCGGCCGGCTTCGTCGCCAACCTCCTGGTCCGGCCGCTCGCGGCGCGATGGTTCATGAGCGACGCCGAACTCGCCGCCAGCGCGAAGGGCGGAAACGCCACGGCGCTGGGCCGCACCGGCGATGCCGGCATCGGCCGGGGTGGCGTCACGCCCCTCGCGATCCTCGCCTGGGTCGCCGTCGGCCTTCCGATCGCCTGGGGGATCTGGAGCACCGTCTCGAAGGCGATGATCCTGTTCGGCTGAGGGCCGCCGCGGCCCTCCCGGACGAAACGCCGACGAGCCCGGCCGGGTCGACCGGTCGGGCTTTCAGGCGATCAGGCGAAGCCCGGGACGCTCCGGCTCCGGCGCCGGCCAGGTCCGGATCGCCTGTACCGCGCCGGCCAGGGGCGCGGGGCGCCCGAAATGATATCCCTGCCCGAAGGCGCAGCCCATGCCGGCAAGAAGATCGGCCTCGGCGGCCTGCTCGATGCCCTCGGCCACCACGGACACGGCCAGATCGTCGGCCAGCCGGAGGATCGTCTGGACGATGCCCCGGCTGGTCTGATCGGCCAGCAGGGTGCGCACGAAGGCACGGTCGATCTTCAGGGTCGTCACCGGCAGGGTGCTGAGATAGCTCAGCGAGGAATACCCCGTTCCGAAGTCGTCGATCGCGATCCCGAGGCCGGCGTTGCGGCACTGCATGAGGGTGGCGGCGGCGCGCTCGGGATTGTCCATCAGCATGCTCTCCGTGACCTCGATCTTGAGGCTGGAGGGCGCGATCTGGGTCCGGGCCAGGAAGTCGGCGATCATCTCGGGGAACGAGGCGCCGGCGAGGTCGCGGCCCGAGACGTTGACGGTCATGAAGAGGGGACCATCCAGCGCGTCGGGATTGGCCTGGGCGGCGAGGATGAGTTCGGGGAAGACCCGCCCGACTTCCGCGAAGGCATGCGCGGTCAGGTCGATGATGAGACCGGACGCCTCGGCGGCGGGGATGAATTCGATGGGCGGCACCAGGCCCCGGGTCGGGTGGCGCCAGCGCATCAGGGCCTCGAACCCGGCCAGCCGCCGCGACGACAGCCGCACGATGGGCTGGAAGAACAGTTCGAACTCGCCGTTGCGCAGGCCGGCGCGGATCTCGCGCTCCAGCGACAGGGCGCCGAGGGCGGCCGCGAAGGTCTCGGACGGGGGTGTATCGGTGCCGAGGACCGGCGGCGGCGCGGTGCCCTTCATCTGCTCGAGGATGGCCACCGTCTGCCGGTACCGCGCCAGCACCACGCCGAGGCACATCCGCAGGATCGGATCGGTCTGAGCGATGCGGTGGGAGAGTTGCTCCTCCGTGATGACGACGAGTTCGCTGTCCTCCAGGGCCCGCACCGCGGCGGAGCGCGGCTGGTGATCGAGGATCGCCATCTCCCCGACGATCTCGCCGGGCCCGCGATGCGCCAGGATGAGGTCCCCCTCCGGACGCTCGAGCACGATCTCCAGCCGGCCGCTGACGATGAGGTAGGCGGCATCGCCCACGTCGCCGGCCGAGAACAGGCGCGCACCCGCCGGCAGGTGATGATGGTCCAGGGTCGTCGCTTGGGAACTCGGCACGGAACGTTCCAGGCTGGGCACAGTGACGGCCCGGGCCGAAGCGTGGCGGGGCCCGGTTAAGGGCTGGCGAACGACAACCGCTTTCTTTCGCGGGCCGAGTCCTATCCTTAACGAGATCTCAGCACGCCGGCGCGAGACTGTTCGCGAAGACGCCCCGCGCGGAGCCCAGTCCCGATGTTCCTGTTACGACGCCTGGTCCCGGTGGGCGTGGGCCTTGGCCTGGTGCTCAGCCTGCTGGCCGTGCGAACCGCCGTTCCGGAGCCGTTCGAGCGCCTGCGGCAGGCGGCCTTCGACAGCTTCCAGCGGATCAACCCCCGCCAGACCGAGGGCGCCGCGGTCCGGGTCGTCGATATCGACGAGGAGAGCCTGAAGCGGCACGGCCAGTGGCCGTGGCCCCGTCACGTGGTGGCGGACCTCGTCGCGGCCTTGCAGGACCTCGACGCCGGCGTCGTCGCCCTCGACATGGTCTTCGCCGAGCCCGACCGCACCTCGCCCGCGCTCCTCGTTCCGGACTGGACGCGACGCTTCGGCTTCCGCGCGGTGGAATCCGCGACGCCCCTGCCGGACCACGATGCCGCCCTGGCGGCGGTGTTCGCGCGGGGCCGCGTCGTCGCGGGCTTCGCGCTGACGCGGAACGCGCAAGGCGCCCCCGTGACGCGCAGTGCCGGCTTCGCGACGATCGACGGCGATCCCGCCCGGACGGTCCCGAGCTTCGCGGGCACGGTCCTGAACCTGCCCGTGCTCGACGCGGCCGCCGCCGGTCACGGCAACTTCGCCATCGCGGCCGGCAGCGACGAGATCATCCGGCGCCTGCCGCTCCTCGCAACGATCGGGGACCGCCTGGTGCCCTCGCTCGCCCTCGACGCCCTGCGGGTGCTGCAGGACGAGGAGAGCTACACGGTACGGGCGGAGCGCGACGGCGGGACGCTGACCGGCTACACGATCCGCGTCGGAGCGGTCGACCTCTCGGTCGATCGCTCCGGCGCTCTGGCCCTGCACTACCCGACGGCCCGCTCGACGCCGACGATCCCGGCCTGGCGGCTGCTGGATCCCGAACAGCGTCCCGGCCTGCGCGCGGAGATCCAGGGCCGTGCGATCTTCCTCGGGACCAGCGCGGTCGGGTTGTCGGATCTGCGTCCGACGCCGATGACCCCGTTCGAGCCCGGCGTGAACCTGCACGCCATGGCCCTCGATCAGGCGGTCAACGGACAGGCGCTCAGTCGTCCGGCCTGGGCCCTCGGTGCGGAGATCGTGGCGGCACTGCTGCTCGGCGTCGCCGCCGCCCTGGCCTGCGGCTTCGTGCGGCTGCGCAGCGCCGGGCTCGCCATGGCCTTCCTGGCGCCCGTGCCGACCTTCGCCACCCTGGCGCTGTTCGCCCGGGGCGGCCTGCTCCTCGACCCGACCCTGCCGACCTTCGGCCTCTTCGTCGCCCATGCGGGCGGGAGCCTCGCCCGCTACGCCGGCTCGGAGCGCTCGGCCCAGCGCCTGCGCGCCGCGTTCACGCACTACCTGTCGCCGGATCTGGTGGCGGTGCTGGCCAGCGATCCCGGCCGGCTGAAGCTCGGCGGCGAGAGCCGCGAGATGACGTTCCTCTTCACCGACCTCGAGGGCTTCACCGCAATGACCGAGGCCTCGGGTGCCGAGGCCCTGGTCATCCTGCTGAACGCCTATCTGGACGGCATGTGCTCCATCGCGATGGCCCATGGCGGCACCGTCGACAAGATCGTCGGCGACGCCGTGCACGTCATGTTCAACGCGCCCCTCGACCAGCCCGACCACGCCGAGCGGGCGGTGGCCTGCGCCCTCGCCCTCGACGGCTTCGCGGAAGCCTTTCGGCAGCGGCAGCGGGCCAAGGGCGTGCCGTTCGGCGCCACCCGCATCGGCATCAACACCGGACGCGCCGTGGTCGGCAATTTCGGCGGGACGCGCCGCTTCGACTACACGGCGCACGGCGACGCGATCAACACGGCGGCGCGACTCGAATCCGCCAACAAGGCCCTCGGCACCCGCATCTGCATCGCCCGCACCACCTGCGACCAGGTGTCCGGCGTCAGCTTCCGGCCGATCGGCACGCTGATGCTGAAGGGCAAATCCGTGGGCGTCGAGGTGTTCGAGCCGACGGGACAGGCCAGCGACGCGCTGGACGCCTATCGCGAGGCCTTCGGACGGCTGGTCTCGGGGGAGGCCGGCGCGGCCGAGGCGCTGCTGCGCCTGCACGCGGCGAACCCGGACGACCCGATCCTGGCACTCCATGCCCGCCGCATCCGGGCGGGCGAGCGTTCCGTCAGCATGGCGGCCTGAGGTGGCGTCGCCGGGACGATCTCAGGCGAGGACGAGGAGCACCACCAGGGCGATGTTCGTGAGCTGGTGCAGGAACTGGTCGAAGCCCATCAGCCACCAGAAACGCGGGTCGGTCATGGGCCAGCGGGTGCGGTGGGCGACCAGGGTCTTGGCCCGGTCGACGAGCCCGTGGACCACGAAGTCGACGAGCGCGAGCCACCACAGGCCGGGCTTGTAGAGCAGGGCGATCGCCAGGGTGCCGAGGGAATGCGTCCCGGCATGGACGGCGAGCGGCGCCGCCCAGCCCGCGACCCGCTCCTTGCCGCGGGCCATCCAGTCGGTCTGGACCACGAAGTCGATGACGTAGTGCTTGGCCGCCATCGCAACCATGAGAGCCGCCAGGGTCGACAGGGGGACGGGCGTGTCGAGGGCCTGCACCAGGGCGGTCTCCAGAAGGTCGGGCGGCGCGGGACCGCGGTCCCACCCGGGCGTTGCGGGGTCACCCGGGTGCGGTGGCGGCGGACGCTATCGGAACAGCGCGCGGAAGCCCACCGGTCCGACCTCCGCTCGCGAGTCTGTCAGCGGCCGAGCGTGGGGACGAAGCGCGCCTGGTCGCTGATCGTGACCGTCGCCACGGCCCGCTTGGTGCGGTCCTCCGGCCAGGGTGCCGCCGCCTCGGGGGCCCGGCCCTTGTAGACCATCGTGCCCTGGCCCTTGCGCATGAGGACGCTGCCGCGCTTCGTCCGCAGCATCACCTCGCCGTCGAGCACGAGCACGCCGAAGCCCCCGTCGATGGCGCCGCCCCAGACCGTCGTCCCGCGCACCCCGAGGGTGCCCACCGCGGTCTTGATCGCGACGTTGCCGCCGGTCGGACCCTCGATCTTGCCGCCGACGAAGAGGAAGGCGCCGCGCGCCACCGAGAGGGCGAGCTTCCCGCCCTGGGCGCCGGGTTTGTAGACGAACTCGTCCACGGTGATCTTGCCGCTCTCGCCGAGGGTCAGGACGGTGTCGTCGGCAAGCTTGGCCTCCAGGCGCGACTCGACGCCGGTGCGGATCATGTCCTTGAAGAACACCGGCCCCTGCGGAGCCATGTCGCGGGCCTGGCCGGACTGGGAGGCGACGGCCTGGCGGTCGACCTTGACGACCACGCCGACCTGCTGGGGCGCGGCGACGGCCGGCGCGACGCCGACGAGGAAGAGGGTAGCGAAGGCGCCGACGGTTTTCAGGGTCACGGTCATCGTCCACGTGGCAGGGCGGGAGAGCAGGCACGTGGACGGGGACGCGAACGTCCGCTCAGGTTGAACGACGGCAAGGCACCGGTACACGTGCCCGGGTTCTACGCCTGCGGTCTTAAGGCATCGCTAAATAGCCTGGATCGCCGGGCCGGGCCGGCGCCTCTTCTTGCCGGAACTCGCCTAAACCGTCGACGACCCACGAGACACGGCCCGGTTGCTGCGTTTCTAGGCGACGTTGTGCACAGGAATCGGTTTGTCGCCCACCCCCGCCCATCACGGCGCCGAGGCCGGACCGGTTCAGGCGGGCGGCACCTGCGCGACGCGAATGTTGTTGGTGGTGCCGGCCACCGCGAAGGGGATGCCGGCGGTGATGACCACGCGGGCGTGGGGCAGCGCGAAACCCTCCTCCACCGCGTGAGCCAGGGCGTTGGCCACCATCGCCTCGTAGGAATCGACCTCGTCGGCCCGCAGGCTGTGCGCCCCCCAGAGCAGGCACAGCCGGCGCGAGGTCGCGAGATCCGGCGTCAGGGCCAGGATCGGCACCTGCGGCCGGCGCCGGGCGATCCGGGCCGCGGTGGTGCCGCTCAAGGTGTAGGCGACGATGGCGGCCGCCCCCACCGCATCGGCGAGGGTCGCGGTGGCGCTGGCGACGGCGTGGGGCGGCGTCTCCTCCTCGCCCGGATCGGTGGCGGTGATCAGCGAGCGATAGAGCTTGTGCGTCTCGGTCCGGTGGATGATGCGCGCCATCATCGCCACGGTCTCCACCGGGAACTGCCCCGTGGCGGATTCGGCCGAGAGCATCACCGCGTCCGCCCCGTCATAGATCGCGGTGGCCACGTCCGAGGCCTCGGCCCGGGTCGGCGTCGGGGCCGAGACCATGGAATCGAGCATCTGGGTGGCGACGATCACCGGCTTGACCGCCAGCCGGCAGGCCCGGATCAGCTCCTTCTGCCGTCCGGGGACGTCCTCGTGCGGGATCTCGACCCCGAGATCGCCCCGCGCCACCATGACGGCGTCGGACAGCCGGATGATGTCGTCGATCCGCTCCAGGGCCTGGGGCTTCTCGACCTTGGTCATCAGCCCGGCCCGGTCGCCGATCAGGGCGCGGGCCTCGATGAGGTCGGCGGGCTTCTGGACGAAGGAGAGCGCGACCCAGTCCACCCCGAGCTCCAGCCCGAAGGCGAGGTCGGCCCGGTCCTTGGCGGTGAGCGGGGAGAGGTCGAGCAGGGTGCCGGGCAGGTTCACGCCCTTGCGGTTCGAGAGCGTCCCGCCGGTGATCACCTCGGCGGTGAGGCTGTCGCCGGTCAGGCCGGTGACCCGGACGCGCACCCGTCCGTCGTCGATGAGCAGGTCCTGGCCCGGGGCCACCGCCAGGAAGATCTCCCGATGGGGCAGGGGGATGGCATGCCGGTCGCCCTCGGCGCCCTCGAGCACGAAGCGCAGCGTCTCGCCGGGCGCGACGTCGAGGCGCCCGCCCGCCAGGGTGCCGAGGCGGATCTTGGGTCCCTGCAGGTCCTGCAGGATGCCGATGGGCCGCCCGGTCTCCCGCTCCAGGGTGCGGATCGCCGCGTAGACCCGGGCATGGTCGTCCTGCGTGCCGTGACTGAAATTCAGGCGGAAGGTGTCGACCCCGGTCACGAAGAGCCGGTGCAGCATGTCGGGCGACGACGAGGCGGGCCCGACGGTGGCGACGATCTTGGCGTGGCGGTTGCGGCGCATGAGTTCCCACGGCCGCGCACGGCCGCCTCCCTGGCGTGAAGGCAGAGGATCACGACGGGGTGCACCGTCCGCGCGGTCATCCCGACGGGTGAAGCAAGCGGCGACGATTGCGGCCGACCGGACGATTCGGCGACCCTCGGAATACACCGAAACTCTATCGCAGGTTAACGGACCGGTAAACGCCGGACGAAGCTCCCTCGGGCCGGGTCAGACGACGGGCGCGCCCGGACAGCGCGTTCGGGCACCGGTGCCAGGCGCCGAGGACGGCGCGACCGTCACGCCACCCAGCCGCGCCTCCGATCGCGTCCGCGGCAGCAACGCGACCGGCATCCGGCAGGCCGGGGCGTACACGAAGAATTTTTTCTCGCAGTACAACTACAATTCCAGGTTGGTATGTACTCACTTTTATTTGATTTCGCGCAGGGTTTCCGTGGCCCTCCTCAAGTGCTGTAGGAGAAAAATAACTTATGATATTTTCTTGACCAGGAGATCCGACCCGGCGATGGATGTCGACAGCCTGCAATTCTCGTCGCGGCATTTCCTCCATCTTCTCGAGAGCCGGGGCATCAGCGGCACGTGGGGATGGCGCTTCGCCGCCGATCAGCATGTCTGGTCGCCCGGCTTGTTCCGCATCCTCGGGCTCGATCCCCAGACGACCCGGCCGAGCTACGACCTGTTGGTCGGGCTGGTGCATCCGGAGGATCGCGGCCGGATGGCGAGCGGAGCCGGCCTGATCCGGGACGTGTCGCAGGGGAAGCAGACGATTCGCGTGATCCGGCCGGACGGGTCGCACCGCGCCCTGTCGGTGCGCAGCGAGCTCAACCTTGCCCCCGACGGACGTCCCCTGGGGATCGCCGGAAGCGTCCTCGACGTGACCGAACGGGAAAGCCTGAGACGGGCCGTGGCGGCGGAGCAACGCCGCCGGCGGGCGCTGTTCGACCGCACCCGGACCCTGACCTTCTCCAACGATCCGGACTACGCCTACACCTTCTCGGAGGAGGCCTACGAGTTGACCGGCCTCTCGCCGGACGAGACGGCCGATGACGCGTTCCTGGCGGTGGTGACCGAGGAGCGGGAGCACTGGCGCGCCGTGAGCCTCGCGGCGCATCAGGTCGGGCGCGTCTATACGATGAAGCCCGTCCTCTACATCGCCGGCCGGAAGCGGGAGCGCTTCGAGATCTTCACGGTGCCGATCACCGATGCGAGCGGTCAGGTCGTGGATTGGGGCAACCTCGCGCGGCCCCTCGGAACACGGGGAAGCCCGCCCCTCGGCATGCTGCTGAAGGGTCTCGAGCAGGCGATCGGCGGACATCACCTGCGCGCCGCCCGCGCCCTGCTGGACTGGTCGATGTCCGATCTCGCCAGGGCCGCCGGCCTGTCCCTGTCGACCGTGAAGCGCATGGAGGAACACCCGGACGGCACGGCCCAGCGATCGCGGCACAAGGCCGTGGAGACGCTGCGGACCGTCGGAATTCAGTTTTCCGTCCTGGACGGCGGCGTCATCGCCGTCGGGCGTCGCTGAGGGCGACGGTTCCCGCACCGGTCCGGGCCGGCGGGAACCCCGGTCCGGGACGATCCCGCGGCAGGACGATCCCACGGCAACATACGCTCACGAAACGGTCGCATCCCGCGGACGCGGTCCCATCGGGGACCGGCGCGCACCGATGGGGCGCCGGCCGTGAACGCATGGGTCGATCGGGTCGTCCGAGGCGCGGCGGAGACAGGACCGGATCCGAAGGCCGACCCCCGATCCCCTGGGAACAGGCAGCGTCCCGCGCCCGGTCCCGGTCGCGTCGGACTCAGAGGCTGCCGTCGCCGTGATGACCGTCCTGGAGGCGGATGGCGATGTCGGTTCCGTCTCCGTCGAAATCCTGACGCGCGGCAGTGGGCTGGACCGGCACGGTCGGGATCGGCTTCGCTGCGTTCAGGGATGTGTACTTCGCGGAGAGACGCTGCTGTTTCGCGGCAGCCGTGGCCGGTGCGGCAGCCATCACCGTCAGGGACAGGCCGGCCAAGACGAGCACAGGAATGAAATGTTTCATTGTTTCCTCCCGTCGATTCTACGACGCCACGAGGATCGTCCAAACCGAGACGCCGTCATCCCCTAAATTGACTACGATCTATCAATATTCGCGCCAATCCGCGACGATATATTCTTGCTATGATTGTTCGCATCATGCTGGTATACAATATCTCACAGTGAGAATTTTGATGGACACTTAGGATGCTCATCGGCCAGCAGGCCATGACCATGAATTGCATTCGGCCGCGCCGCGCGCGCGTGAGCCGGATCGCCGATCAGGGCAGGCTGGAGAGCCGGGACACCAGCATCACCAGTTCGGCCTGCCGATGGGTGTGCGTCTTGGCGAAGATCGCCCGAAGCTGGGCCCGGACGGTGGCGACGCGGACACCCTGGAGGGCCGCCGCTTCCGCGAGGGTCGCGCCCTGCGCCATCAGGGTGGCGAGTTTCGCCTCGGTGCGGGTCAATCCGAAGACCTGTTCCAGGGCGCCGTGGTTGAGGATCGGCGTTGCGTCGAGGTCGATCAGCAGGAGGACGGAGTGCGACCCGTCGACCTCATCGATCGGGAGCGGCACCGCATTCATGATCAGGGGGCGCTGGTCGGGGCGCTCCACCAGGATCCAGTTCTCACTGTCCAGCTGAAACCGGGCCCGGCCCTGATTGAGCAATCGCTTGACGATCCCGCGCCCGAGGCCGTCCAGCACATCGACCTCAACCTCGGACCGGCTGAGACAGAACATGGCCTGGAAGATGCGGCGCGCGCTGTCGTTGAGGGCCAGCACATGCCCATGCGTCGAGAGCACGAGCCCGCCGTAACCCATTCGGTCGAAGACCCGCAAGAATGGCATCCCGACAAGCATGGTCGCGACATACCTCTCCCGATGCCAGCCCGGCGCAGCGACCGTGTCGGGTTACGTTAGGCAATATTCGCGTGTGGTCAATACGTCCGCCGATCCACGGATACTGATCTATCCTGACAGTCCTACTGGATCGCAGGATCGAAGATGACCAGAACCCTGCGATCTGCAGACGTTTTCGCGAGGGGCCGGACAGCTGCACCAGGACACCTGCACGCTCGCGTACAGGACCTACCGGCTGGGGCAACCGCCGGAACGGTCCGGAGCGGTACCTGGCGAAGCCCGAGCGCCGGTTGGACGACGGATCACGGACCGGCCAACGCGGCTTGCGGGGTGTCTCGGCCGGTCCATTGCCCCGCGTGGCCGGAATCCGGCGCTTGGTTCCGATTGGTGTGGGTCCGCTGCGGGTGGATGGCTGCCGGTCCGCTTCCGAGCATCGCAGGCCTGACGCGTGCCTTCGACCCGACCCGGCCGCTCGGACGGCCATTGCCCCAGCCCAAAAGACGTCGACCATCCGGCGACTCGACGCGAGGTGGCCGAGGGACAATGGTTCGATGAACAGGAGCGGAGCTTCGGCTGCAAGCGAGACAGCGAGCTTGCCAAGGGCAGAACGATGCAGTCCGCTCAGCGCCAGGCTGAGCTGCTCTCCGCCTTCAGCAATCTCGGCGACGATGCCTTGCTCAGCGGCGCCTCATGTCACCAGCCCCTCACATAGGCCTGGGCAAAGTCACGGATCATGGCGTTGATCTGATCGGGAACGAGAAGTGTTGAGAAGTGACCTGACCCGATCGTCTGCCCGACCTTGATCTGAGGCTGGACTTCGCGCAAACGGCCGACGTTCGCGCTCGACGTGTCCGCTCCAATATAGGCGATCGGCACTGTGCAGCGCGCGGCAACCGGCTCCGCATCGTAGTTCAGAATGTGTTCGTCAAAAGCTTGTGTGAGAACACGCTGGTGTGTCCTGCGAAGCGAGCGAAAAAACGCATCTCGGATACTTGGATCTTCTCCCGGTATGTACAAACCTGCAAGGCTCACTTCGATGGCCTTGAGGTAGTCCTCCCCCTTCAGCTGTTCGCTGAATATCTCCATCGCATCTCGGAATGGCGTTGGCAGGCAGACATAGCTGTCGACCATGACAACGGCCGCCGCGATGTCCGGGTGACTTGCTCCAAATTCGAGCGCGATTGTCCCACCCATGCTATGTCCAACGACAATCGGCTTTTCAATGTCGAGCTTGAGACAAACCCACGCGAGGTCGTTGGCGAAGTTACTGACGGTGTAGTCTTCGGTTGGAGCATCGCTTTCTCCATGACCACGAAGATCAACCGCGATGGCCCTCCGGGTCCGTCCGAAGAATTCCTGTTGGCGTTTCATGAATGAGCGGTTGCATCCCCATCCGTGTACCAGCAGAACCGGCGGGTTCGATCCACTTCCGACTTCGTCATAGACCATCTTCATGCCATTGATGCTGAGTTCCGACATCGTGATCTCCGCCTTTTGCTTAGAGCATGACGCTATGCATGCTGTCTTGCGTATCGATTATGAAGTCGCGCGTTTCGGTTTCATGTGTAACGCTTGAGCTTCCGGAGCTTCGCTCAGCACGAAAGCTGAGCAAGACTGGGCGTGCGGTCCCGCAATCCAAGCGCGACCGTTCCAGAAAACCGCCGATGCGGTTGGAGCTCGGATCAAGCCCTCTCAGGCGAGGGGGCCGCCCGTGTCGCCCGAAGCCGACGGCTCAAGGGGCTCGGGTTGTCGGCCGGTGTGATCAGATCTGGGTCAGTCCGCCGTCGACGAACAATTCCGCTCCGTTGATGAAGCTGGCATCGTCCGAGGCCAGGAACAGCGCGGCCTTGGCGATCTCCTCGGGCCGGCCGATCCGGCCGGCCGGGATCTGCGTGGCGAGGAAATCCTTGATGCCCCGCGCCTGATCGCCGCCGCCGAACACATCGTTCAGCCCGTTCGTCTCGGTCGGCCCCGGGCTGACGACGTTCACCCTGATGCGACGATCCTTGAGGTCGAGGATCCAGCTACGCGCCAGGTTGCGCACTGCGGCCTTGCTCGCGCTATAGACGCTGAACGCGGGCGTTCCCGACGAGCCGGCGTTGGAACCGTTGAGAACGATCGACGCGCCGTCCTTCAGCAGCGGCAGCGCCTTCTGCACGGTGAAGATCGTGCCCTTCACGTTGGTGTCGAACGTCCGCTGGTAATGCGCCTCGGTGATGGCCCCGAGCGGAAGCATGTCGCCGCCACCGGCATTCGCGAACAGGACGTCGATCTGAGCGTGCCGCTGCCGGACGGCTTCGTAAACCCGGTCGATGTCGGCGAGGTCGGACATGTCGGCGCGCAGACCCGTGACCTGGCCGCCGATCTCCGTCACTGCGGCGTCGAGCACATCCTGGCGCCGCCCGGTGACGAACACCGAGGCGCCCTCCCGCGCGAACGCCTTGGCGGCGGCGAGGCCGATGCCGCTGGTGCCGCCTGTCACCACCACCACTTTGTCTTGAAACCTACCGGTCATCGTCGTTCTTCCGAGTCCAGCGGCGTGTGAGCCGTTGCCAAGAGAGATGGCCGCAGAACGATGATGCGGATAGGTCGCAAATCTGGCACGTAGCGTTCCAATCGAGGAACGATGATGCGCTCAGACCTCAACGACTACGTCACCTTCGCCGAGGTCGTCGCCCATGGCGGCTTCACGGCCGCAGGCCGGGTGCTTCGCGAGCCGAAATCGAAGCTGAGCCGCCGCGTCTCGGCGCTGGAGGCGCGGCTCGGGGTGCGGCTGATCGAGCGCTCAAGCCGACGTTTCCGCGTGACCGAAATCGGGCAGACCTTTTACGAGCGCTGCCGGGCCATGATGCTGGAAGCGGAGCGGGCGGAAGCGCTCGTTGCGGAAGCGCAGGCCGAGCCGCACGGGCGAATCCGGATGAGTTGTCCGCCAAATCTGGTGAAGGTGGTGTCGGCCATCGTGCGCGGCTTTCTCGACCGCTTCCCGAAGGTCCAGCTCCAACTCGTCGTCTCGAACCGCGCCGTCGACCTGATCGGGGAGCGGATCGACGTCGCGCTCCGCGTTCGCCACGAGTTGACGAGCGATGCGTCCCTCACGATGCGGTCGCTCGGACGTTCCCGTTGGATCCTCGTCGCCAGCCCGCAGGTTGCGAGCGGCCTCGGTGCCGATCTCGCCGACCTCGCCTCCGTTCCGACCATGAGTACGAGCGACGAGGCGGGCGAAACCACCTGGAGGCTCGAACGCGAGGACGGGACGGCGCAGGTGCTGCGCCATGAGCCGCGGCTGACCTGCGCGGACTACACCGTTCTCTGCGATGCCGCGGCAAACGGACTGGGCGTCGCCTTCCTGCCTGATCACGCATGCGCGGCGTACATGAACGCGGGCAAGCTCGTCCGCGTGTTCCAGGACTGGCGGAGCAAGGACGGCATCGTCCATATCGTATTCACGACCCGCCGCGGACTGCCACCCGCCGTCCGCGCGCTGATCGACCACCTGGCGAGAGAGTTTCCGGACCTGTGACGGCGCGCGACCGGGGGGTGATGCTTGGCGCCGCGGGCGTATCGGAACGCAGACGGTCGATGACGGAGCGCTCCCGAGAAGCGTCGATGCCGGTCTGAGCAAGCGCCCAGGGCTGCGAGGGGACGATTTCGAGCGTCATCCGGGCCGGGCGGGGCCCTCGTGGGTTTCGCGAGGGCCTGCGACCCGCGAACCTGGGTGACGACGACCAGGGCCCCTCTGTGCCGGCGCCGGTCTCGGTCAGGCGTCTTCGGGAAGCGCGTGCAGATCCTGGCGGAAGCGGCGGCCGTTGACGACGTAGTTCCCGGCGGTCTGCGTCAGGCGCTCCGCACTCTCCGGGTCGAGGGTACGGACGGCCCGGGCGGGCGCACCGAGGATGAGGCTGTTGTCGGGAAACGCCTTGCCCTCGGTGACGAGCGCATTGGCCCCGATCAGGCAGTTGCGGCCGATGCGGGCGCCGTTGAGGATGGTGGCGCCCATGCCGACGAGGCTGCCGGCCCCGATGGTGCAGCCATGCACGATGGCCCGATGCCCGACGGTGACATCGTCTCCCAGGTGCAGGGGGAAGCCGGGATCGGCATGCAGCACGGCCCCGTCCTGGATGTTGGTCCGGTCCCCGATCCGGATCTCGTCGTTGTCGCCGCGCAGGACGGCGCCGAACCAGATCGAGACATCCCGGCCGAGATGGACGCGCCCGACCACGTGGGCACCCGGGGCGATCCAGGTGCTGTCCGGGTCCGCGAGCTGCGGGTGGTGCGGGCCGAGGGCGTAGAGGGTCATGCGGCGTCCTCGCTCAGGTGCCGGTCCAGGCCGCGGGGCGCTTGGCCAGGAAGGCCTCGACGCCTTCCGCGAAGTCCCGGCTGCCATAGCATTCCGCGATGAGGTCCGTCGCCTCGGCCTGCGGGTCCAGCTCGAGCCGGCGCAGCATCGCGCGGGTGACCCGCATGGTCACGGGGGCATGGCCGAGGAGGCGCTCGCAGATTGCCGCCACCTCGGCGTCGAGCCGATCGGCCTCGGCCACGGCGGCGAGGTAGCCGAGCGGCGCCAGGGTCTCGGCGGTCGGCATCTCGGCGAGCAGCATCATGCGGGTGACGAGGCCCTGGCCCAGCGTCGCGGTGAGGCGGCGCAGGTTGGCCGGCGAGAGGCAATTGCCCAGGGTCCGGGCGATCGGCACCCCGAAGCGGGCCCCGGCCTGCGCCACCCGGATGTCGCAGGCATTGGCGATGGCGAGGCCGCCGCCCACCGCCCAGCCCTCGATCACCGCCACGGTCGGCACGCGGCAGCGCTCCAGCCCGGCGACGTAGCCCTCGATGCGGGCCTCGTAGGCGACGCCGTCCGCGCCCGTGAAGCCGACGAATTGCTCGATATCCGTTCCGGCCACGAAGGCCTTGCCGCCGGCGCCCCGCAGGACGGCGACGCGCACGGAGGGGTCGGCCTCGATCCGCGCCAGGCTCTCCGCCAGCGCCTCGTACATCGCGAAGGTGAGGGCGTTGCGGGCGGCCGGCCGGTCGAAGGTCAGGTGCGCGACACCGCCCTCGACCCGGTAGCGGACGGCGCCCGTATCCTGGGTCTCGCTCATGCGGCGAAGGCCCCCTCCGCGCGCAGGCGCTCGATCGCCGCCTCGGACAGGCCGAGCTCCGCCAGGATCTCGTCGGCGTGCTCACCGAGCAGCGGCGCGTGGCGGCGGACCTGGGCTGGCGTGCCCGAGAGCTTCACCGGGAAACCGATGTTGGGGACGCTGCCCTCGATGGGATGGGGCACCTCGATGCGCATCGCCCGGTGCCGGCCGTGCTCGCTCTCGAAGGCTTCCGGATAGGTGTTCATGCGCCCGGCCGGAATGCCGGCGGCCAGCAGATCGGTCACCCAGTCCTCCGCGTTCTTGGCGGCGAAGCTCGTCTCCAGCTCGGCGATCAGGGCCTCGCGGTGGGCGAGGCGCCCGGCGATGTCCTGGAAGCGCGCGTCCGCCAGCAGGTCCTCCCGCCCGAGTACGTCGCAGAGCAGGCGCCAGAGCTTCTGGTTCGTCGCGCCCATGACGAAGTAGCCGTCCGCCGCCTGAACCGCCTGATAGGGCGCGCTCATGCGGTTGGCCGTCCCGAGCGGCTCGGGGATCCGGCCGGTACCCCAGTACTCGCTCGTATCCCAGATCGAGAAGGCCAGCGCCGAATCGAACAGCGAGGCGTCGATGTACTGGCCTTCGCCGCTGGCCTGCCGGCCGATATAGGCGCTGAGGATTCCGTAGACCGCGAACAGCGCGCAGCCGATGTCGGCCACCGGAACGCCGGCCTTCACGGGCGGACCGCCCGGATGGCCGGTGACGCTCATGACGCCCGACATGGCCTGGGCCATGAGGTCGTAGCCCGGGCGCTTGGCCCAGGGGCCGGTCTGCCCGAAGCCCGAGATGCTGGCGTAGATCAGGCCGCGGTTGCGCGCCCGCATCGCCTCGTAGCCGAGGCCGAGCCGGGCCATCACGCCGGGGCGGTAATTTTCGACCACGATGTCGGCGGTCTCCGCCATGTCGAGGAGGAGATCGCGCCCGGCCGGGCTCTTCAGGTTGAGGGCAAGGCTGCGCTTGTTCCGGTTCATGTTGAGGAAGCCCATGCTGTCGGGCCCCTTCATCTTGAACCCCATGGCGCCCCGGGTCTGGTCGCCGGTGCCGGGCGGCTCGATCTTGATCACGTCCGCCCCGAGATCGGCGAGCAGCATGCTGCAGACCGGCCCCGCCATCACCTGCGTCACGTCGAGGACGCGCAGGCCCGCGAGGGGCAGGGGGCCGGTCGGGGGGCGGGACCGGGGGTCGGTCGTGTCCTGCACGGCTTCGTCCATCGTGCGCGGTTCCCTGTGTCTTGCGCTACGCAGCTCTCCTCCCCCTCGCGGGGAGGAAGGAAAGGTGGGGGCGGCTCCGCCGGCCTCGGCACCGCGAGGGAGACTCACCCCCCCCGGATCCCTCCCCGCACGGGGGAGGGGGGAAACGCCTCACTCGGCCGGAACGGCCCGCCCCAGCGGCACCGCGGGCTCCTCCACGAAGGGGCGCTCGGGGTGCATGGTGAAGGCGAGGCCGGCGCCCAGCAGGCAGAGGCCGATCGAGCCGACGAAGGGCAGGGTCCAGCTCCCCGTCATGTCGACGATCATCCCGAAGACGATCGGCGAGATGATCGCCGCCACCGCCGAGCCGGTGTTCATCAGCCCGGCCGCCGTGCCCGAGTAGGTCGGCGCGATGTCCATCGGCACCGACCAGATCGGCCCGATGACGAGCTCCGCGAAGAAGAAGCCCGAGCTCAGCAGCAGCGCCACCAGGGTCAGGTCCTTGGTGAAGAACACGCCCGTCAGGCTCGCGGCCGCCCCGAGGAAGCCGACCACGATGACGCTGAGCCGGGCGAGCTTGAGGTTGCCGGTCTTCTTGAGGATGCGGTCGCTGAAGACGCCGCCCAGGGTGTCGCCGACGACGCCGGCGAAGAACACGCCGGAGGCGAACAGTGCCGAGTTCTTCAGGTCGAGGCCGTAATTGAGCTTGAAGAAGCTCGGCAGCCAGCCGAGGAACAGCCACAGCGTCCAGCCGTAGCAGAAGTACGTCAGGGTCACGGGCAGGATCCGCATCGTCAGGCGGCTCCAGGGGATGTTCTGCTTGGCGCCGACCTTGCGCGGCTCGGGCAGCACCGCGAGTTCCTCCGGCGTGATGGACGGGTGGTCCTTGGGGTCATCGCGGAAGTACAGGTACCAGACCACGACCCAGGCGAAGCTCGCGACGCCCAGGACGACGAAGCCGATGCGCCAGCCGACGTGGTAGATCAGGACGGCGACGATGGGCGGCGCCACCGCGTTGCCGAGCCGCGCGAAGGCGTGCGTGATGCCCTGCGCGAAGCCGCGCTTGCCCGGCGCCGTCCAGTTCTGCATGGCGCGGGTGGCGGTGGGGAAGGTTGCGCCCTCGCCGAAGCCGAGCAGGACGCGGGCGAGGAACAGGCTGACCAAGCCGCCGACGAGACCGGTCAGGATCGTGGCCGAGGCCCAGATCAGGCCGCAGACCAGGAGCGTGCGCCGGGCGCCGAACTTGTCGCCCACCGAGCCGCCGATGACCTGGAAGATGGCGTAGGGGTAGGCGAAGGCGGACAGGATCAGGCCGAACTGGGTGTTCGACATGCCGAGATCCTTCATGATCTCGCCGCCCGCCGTGGCGATGTTCACCCGGTCGAGATAGGTGACGAAGTACATCAGGCAGAGCAGGAACAGGACCATGTTCGACGCGGAGACGCGTCGTTTGGCAGGGCCTGACGCGGAGACGCGTCCACTTGCTGGCGTCATCGGGGTTTCCTCCAGTTGAACGCGACACCCCGCCCGGTCTGATCGCCGGGCTTCTTTGCGGGGGCACGCAGGATCGGTGTGATCGGCTGACGTGACGGGCTTTGGTTTCTTCGAGGTCTTCGTCGTCCTAGGCCCTCCGTCCTCCCGGGGCCGCGCAGCGGAGCCCGGAATTCAGGACCATCGGTCTCATCGCGTCCGGCACCGGCGGCGGATCGGGATCCGGGGCGCGCCGGCGGTGCCCCGGAACGACGGCGTGGCGGACCCGATTCGTCGGGTCCGCCGGAGGGGTCGCTCAGTCGTCGAGGCCGGAGCGCAGGGTCTCCATGGCCGCCAGGACGCCGCCGGCCTTGTGCGGCACGCGGCCCGCCTTGAGGCCCATCTCGACGCCGGAGAGCGCGGCCATCAGCATGAGGTCGTTGGTCTCGCCGAGATGGCCGATGCGGAAGACCTTGCCGGCGACCTTCGCGAGGCCGGTGCCGAGGGAGAGGTCGTACTTCTCGAGGATGAGGGTGCGCAGGGCGTCGGCGTCATGGCCCTCCGGCATCACCACGGCGGTGAGCACGGGCGAGTACTCGGACGGCTCCTGGCACAGCACCTCCAGGCCCCAGGCCTCCACGGCGGCGCGGGTGGCCGCGGCGAGGCGGTGGTGACGGGCGAAGACCTGGGGCAGGCCCTCCTCCATCAGGATGGCGATGGCCTCGCGTAGGCCGTAGAGCAGGTTGGTCGCCGGCGTGTAGGGGAAGTAGCCCGCCGCGTTCGGCTTCAGCATCTCCTGCCAGTCCCAGTAGGAACGCGGCAGGGTCGCGGTCTTGGTGGCGGCGAGCGCCTTGTCCGAGAGGGCGACGAGGCCGAGGCCCGGCGGCAGCATCAGGCCCTTCTGCGAGCAGCTCACCGAGACGTCGACGCCCCAGGCGTCGTGGGCATACTCGGCCGAGCCGAGGCCCGAGATGGTGTCGACCAGGAACAGGGCCGGGTGGTTGGCCCGGTCGATGGCCTTGCGGATCTCGGCGATGCGGCTCGTGACGCCGGTGGAGGTCTCGTTATGGACCACCATCACGGCCTTGATCGACTTCGCGCGGTCCTCGGCCAGGATGGCCTCGACCTTGGCCGGATCGACACCCCGGCGCCAATCGCCGGGGACGAACTCGACCTCGATCCCCCAGCGGGCCGCCATCTGGCGCCACAGGGTGGCGAAGTGGCCGGTCTCGAACATCAGGACCCGGTCGCCGGCCGAGAGCGTGTTGACGATGGCGGCTTCCCAGGCCCCGGTGCCCGAGCCGGGATACAGGATCACCGGCGCGCGGGTCTGGAACACGGCCTGCGCGCCTTCCAGCACCGCCCGTCCGAGCTTGGCGAAATTCGGACCGCGATGGTCGATCACCGGCATGTCCATGGCGCGCAGCACGCGCTCGGGCACCGGGCTCGGGCCCGGGATGTGCAGGAAGTGGCGTCCGGTCCGTGTCGTCATCGGTGGCCTCGCAGGCGTTTCAGGTGTGCCAGGCGAAGCTGGCGGGCGGGTGCGCCAGGCGACGCTGGCAGGTCGCGGGACAAGGGCAGCGCCACGGCCTACGGTGGCGAACGGCGCTGGATTGTCGTCGATACGATCCGCATCCGGTTCAGTCGACCAAAAATTTGCATTCATTTTTGGAAGACACAAGCATTATTTTGCGCTCGATCACCCTCGACCGCGGCCGCGGCGACTGATAATTCTGGAATGATGATGCTCGATTCCGTCCCGGATTCCGCGGTCGAACCGGAGGCCGCGTCCCTGCCCCGGATCGCCGGCACGGGGGCCGCCTCGCTCCACGGGACCCTGCTGGCGCAGCTGCGCGACTACGTCGTGGAAGGCAACCTCGCCCCCGGTGCCCGGGTGCCGGAACGCCTCCTCTGCGAACGCTTCGGCATCTCGCGCACCCCCCTGCGGGAAGCCCTCAAGGTGCTGGCCTCCGAGGGGCTGATCGACCTGCTGCCGAACCGGGGCGCCTGGGTCCGCCAGCTCGGGCCCGACGAGATGGTGGCGCTGTTCGACGTCATGGGCGGTCTCGAAGCCCTGGCCGGGCGCCTCGCCTGCGAGAAGATCACCGAGGCGGGCTTCTCCGAGATCGAGCGCCTGCACCACGCGATGTACGCGGCCTACCTCCGCCGCGACCTGCACGGCTACTTCACCGGCAATCAGGCGATCCATGACCGCATCGTCGAGGCCGCCGACAACGAGCCCCTGCGGACGACCTACGCCAATTTCGCCGGGCGCCTGCGCCGGGTGCGGTACGCCGCCAATCTCGACAAGGACCGCGACCGCTGGGGCGAGGCCATGCGGGAGCACGAGGAGATCCTCGACGCCCTGCGGCGCCGGGCCGGCTCGGAACTCAGCGACATCCTGTTCCGTCACCTGCGCAACAAGCGCCGGGCGGCCGCCGTGCGGGAGACCGCGGCGGCCGGCGCCTGATGGCCGCGATGGGGTCCGCTCCGAATCGTCCCGAAGCGAATCGTCCCGAAGCGAAATTGGGCCAAGCGAACCCGAGCGAAGCGGCTCAGCCGAGGCGTGCCGACAGGCGCTCGGCCTCGGCGCGGATCACCTCGGCCGCCCGCAGGATGCCGGCTTCGTCCACCTCGAGATGGGTCGTGGCGCGGATCTGATGGGCCCCGATCGCCCGCACCCGGACGTCCTGGGCGAGGCAGGCCTTGGCGAAGGCCGCGGCCGTGACGCCGAGGGGCTCGACCGAGAAGCACAGGATGTTGGACTGCGCCGCACCGGCGTCGATGGCGAGGCCGGGCGCCCCCGCGATCCGGTCGCGGAGCAGGGCCGCGTGGGCGTTGTCGCGGACGAGCTGTTCGCTGTGGTGATCGAGCGCGTAGAGGCCGGCCGCCGCCAGGATGCCGGACTGGCGCATGGCCCCGCCGAGGCGGTACTTCCAGCGCCAAGCCTCGGTGACGAACGCCTGCGTCCCGCACAGGACCGCGCCGACCGGGCAGCCGAGCCCCTTGCTGAGATCGATCCAGGCGCTGTCGAAGCCCTGCGCGTAGTCCTTCGCGGCGATGCCGGTGGCCGCCACCGCGTTGAGCAGCCGGGCCCCGTCGATATGCGCCCGCAGGCCCTTCTCGTGGGCGATGTCGCGGATGCGCCGCATGTCCGGGAGCGCCCAGACCGAACCGCCGGAGAAGCTCGTGGTCTGCTCGATCGAGACCAGGGCGGAACGCGGCGCCGTGCGGGCGGGCGGGCGGATGGCCGCCGCGAAGGCCTCGGGCGTGTAGACGCCTGCCGGGGTTCTGAGGGCCATCACCGAGACGCCCCCGATGGCCGCCGAGCCGGCGGCCTCCGTGTTGTAGATGTGGGACTGGTCGTCGACGATGATCTCGTCGCCGGGCCGGGTCTGCACCAGGATCGACACCAGGTTGCACATCGTGCCGGACGGCATGAAGACGCCCGCCTCCTGCCCGAGCAGGTCGGCCACCCGTTCGCAGAGCGCCAGGGTGGTCGGGTCGGAATCGGACTGCTCATCCCCCACCTCGGCCCGCGCCATGGCGTCCCGCATCCCCGCCGTGGGCCGCGTCTGGGTGTCGCTGAACAGGTCGATCATCTTGCAAGCCCATTTGCATTCAAAATATCACCGTATCTTAGCTCCGGCGGCTCAGACCGCCACCCCATCCGGCGGCCGCAGCCCGGCATTCCGATCCGGCTGCGCACCCGCAACGCGAGGACGATGAAGCATGACCGCCACGGCTGAGCCATCGACCCCGCCGCGGGCGGCGACCAGCACGCCCCGCGCGGCCACGCGACAGAATGCCGGACTCGCCCGGCGGCTGGCCGAGGCCCTGCAGGGCGAGGCCCGCTTCGATACCTTCACCCGTGGACGCTACGCCACCGACGCCTCGATCTACCAGATCATCCCGGCCGGCGTGGTCCTGCCCCGGTCCGCCGCCGACATCGCCGCGACGCTGAAGATCGCGGCCGAGCACGACGTGCCCGTCATCATGCGCGGCGGCGGCACCTCCCAGAACGGGCAGCCGATCGGGCACGGCCTCGTGGTCGATTGCTCGCGCCACTTCAACGGCATCACCGCCTACGACCCCGCGGGGGGCACCATCACGGTCGAGCCCGGCATGGTGCTGGAACGCCTGAACACCCGGGTGAAGGCGGATGGCTGGTTCTTCCCGGTGGAGCCCTCCACCGCCACCCGCTGCACCATCGGCGGCATGGCCGGCAACAATTCCTGCGGCGCGCGCTCCCTCCGCTTCGGCAAGATGAGCGACAACGTCCTGGCCATCGAGGCCTTGTTCCCCGACGGCACGCCCTTCGGCTTCGGTCTCACGGGCAACGACAGCACCGGCGTGACCGGCCCCGACCGGGCCGAGCACCTCGCCGCCGCGATGCGGGCCCTCGCCGAGGCGGAGCGCGACGAGATCCTGGCCCGGTATCCGCGGGTGCAGCGCCGGGTCGGCGGCTACAACCTCGATGCCCTGATCGAGGCCCGGCCGAACCTCGCCCACCTCCTGGTCGGCTCCGAGGGCACCCTGGCGGCCACCACCGGCGTCACCCTGAAGCTGTCCCGCCTGCCGGCCCACCGGGTCATGGGCGTCTGCCACTTCCCGTCCTTCCGCTCCGCCATGGAGACCACCAAGGCGCTGGTCGACCTCGGCCCGGTGGCGGTGGAACTCGTCGACAACAACGTGCTGGTCCTCGGGGCCGACATCCCGCTGTTCCGCACGACGCTCGCCGACATCACCCGCGGCACGCCGAACTGCCTGCTGCTGGTGGAATTCGCCGGCGACGACCGCGACGCGCTGCTGGCCGACCTCCGGCGCCTCGACGCCTGCATGAGCGACCACGGCTTCCGGAACGCCGTGGTGGAGGTGCCCGAGCCGGTCCGGCAGAAATCGGTCTGGGAGGTGCGCGAGGCCTGCCTCAACATCATGATGTCGATGAAGGGCGACGCCAAGCCGGTCTCCTTCATCGAGGATTGCGCGGTGCCCCTGGAGCACTTGGCCGACTACACCGACACCGTCACCGAGGTCTTCACCCGCCACGGCACCCGCGGCACCTGGTATGCCCATGCCTCGGTGGGCTGCCTGCACGTGCGCCCGATCCTCGACATGAAGCAGGGCGGCGACGTCGCCAAGATGCGGGCCATCGCCGAGGAGGCCAGCGCCGCCGTCCGCCGCTTCAAGGGCTCCTATTCCGGCGAGCACGGCGACGGCATCTCGCGCTCGGAATACATCGAGCCGATGTTCGGAGCCCGGCTCACCCGCGCCTTCGAGGCGGTCAAGGACGGCTTCGACCCGGACAACCGCCTGAACCCCGGCAAGATCGTCCGGCCCCTGCGGATGGACGACCGCGCGCTGATGCGCTTCCAACCCGGCTACGCGGTGACCCAGCCCGCCGCCACGGCCCTCGACTGGTCGGACTGGGGCGGGTTCGGCCCGGCGGTCGAGATGTGCAACAGCAACGGCACCTGCCGGAAGCTCGCCGGCGGCGCCATGTGCCCCTCCTACCGGGTCACCAAGGACGAGCAGCACCTCACCCGGGGCCGGGCCAATTCCCTGCGGCTGGCGATCTCGGGCCAGCTCGGGGCGGACGCCTTCACCAGCCCCGAGATGAAGCGGACCCTGGATCTCTGCGTCTCGTGCAAGGCCTGCCGCCGCGAATGCCCCACCGGCGTCGACATGGCCAAGATGAAGATCGAGTTCCTGCACCATTACCACGCCCGGCACGGCCTGCCCCTGAAGGAACGCCTCGTGGCGGCGCTCCCGCTCTACGCCAGCACGGCCGCGCGGCTGGCACCCCTCCTCAACCTGCGCGACCGCCTGCCGGCCCTGGCCCGGCTGTCCGAGCGCTGGGTCGGCCTCTCGGCCCGCCGGACCCTGCCGCAATGGCGTCGGCCCTGGCGCGAATCCGGCGAGCCCGCGCATCCCGGCGACGTCAGCGGCGACTTCCGCGACGTCGTCCTGTTCGGCGACACCTTCAACCGGGCCTTCGAGCGCGAGAACCTGGAGGCGGCCGAGCGGGTGCTGCTCGCGGCCGGCTACCGCCTGCACCGGGTCTTCCCCCATCGCGGCCGCCGCCCGCTCTGCTGCGGGCGGACCTACCTCGCATCGGGCCAGACCGACCGGGCCCGCGCCGAGGCCCGGCGTACGCTGACCGCGCTGCTGCCCTTCATCCGCGCCGGCGCCCGGGTCGTCGGCCTCGAGCCGTCCTGCCTCCTCACCTTCCGGGACGAGTTCACCGCGCTGCTTCCGGGCCCCGAGGCCGCCGAGCTCGGGCGCGCGAGCTTCCTGTTCGAGGAGTTGCTCGCCGCCGACCTCAAGGCCGGACGCATCGACCTGCCGCTCGCCGACCAGGGAGGCCGGGTCGCCCATCTCCACGGCCATTGCCACCAGAAAGCCTTCGCCGCCATGGGTGCGGTGGAGACGGTCCTGCGTGCAGTCCCCGGTCTCGATGTCCGTACGATCGAGTCGAGCTGCTGCGGCATGGCCGGCGCCTTCGGCTACGGCGCCGAGACCATCGACGTATCCCTGGCCATGGCCGAGCTGTCGCTGTTCCCGGCCCTGCGCCAGGCCGGCCCCGACGATCTCGTGGTCGCCGACGGTACGAGTTGCCGCCATCAGATCCACGACGGCCTTGGCCTGACCGCACGTCACGTCGCCCGTGTTCTGGACGACGCCCTTGTGACCTCGACACGTCCTTCGCCCGCGTTGCGAAACGGAAAGCCGTTTTTGCCGCTGTAATACCAACGATGCGCGTGTGCCACGACACGCGCGTCGGCTTGCCGTTTTAGATTACGTACGTCATTTAAAAGGGGAGGGGCCGGCGGATCGGACCCGCTGGGAGAGCGTCATGAGCCAAGCCATTCGCAAGCAGCCCGTCCGCAGGACGGCCATCGTCACCGGAGCCTCGTCCGGCATCGGACTCGCCAGCGTGCGGGCCCTCCACAAGGCCGGCTATCGGGTGTTCGGGACGAGCCGGCGCAGCAGCACCGTCCTGGGCGATGCCGGCACCCTCCTGACCTGCGATATCACCGACGAGGCGTCGGTCGCCGCCATGGTGAAGACCGTGCTCGACGAGACCGGCCGGATCGATCTTCTCGTCAACAATGCCGGCTTCGGCATCAGCGGCGGCGCCGAGGAATCCTCGATCGCCCAGGCACAGGATCTCTTCGACGTGAACCTGTTCGGCGTGATCCGGGCCATCCGCGCGGTGCTTCCGACGATGCGCACCCAGAGGAGCGGACGCATCATCAACATCAGTTCCGTGCTCGGCCTGATCCCGGCCCCCTACATGGCGCTCTACGCCGCCAGCAAGCACGCAGTGGAAGGCTATTCGGAATCCCTCGACCACGAGGTGCGCAGTCAGGGCATCCGCATCGTCTTGGTCGAGCCGGCCTATACCCGCACGGCCTTCGACCAGAACCTGCTCGTCCCCGATGCTCAACTCGA
Organism: Methylobacterium sp. Leaf125; assembly: GCF_001423085.1. Taxonomy (GTDB): domain Bacteria; phylum Pseudomonadota; class Alphaproteobacteria; order Rhizobiales; family Beijerinckiaceae; genus Methylobacterium. The sequence continues at coordinate 366,293 of NZ_LMNU01000012.1, forward strand.
GTTGTATGCCGAGGCTCGCGCCGGTGCCGACCGGACGATGCGTGAAGCCATGGCGACCGCCGATGCGCCCGAGACCGTGGCCGACACCGTGCTCGCCGCGGCCGAGGCCTCGGTGCCGCAACGCCGTTACACCGCCGGCAAGGTCGCACGCCAGATCAGCCTGCTTCGGCGCTTCGCCCCCGCCCATCTCTTCGACAAGAGCCTCCGCAAGCAGATGCACCTGCCGAACTGAGGAAAGGGCTCTCCGCGACCGGCTCTCAGAACTCCATACCGAACTTGACCCGCACGTTGTGCCGCTCGAACTGGTTCAGGCCGAGCGCGCGGCCAGCCAGGGTCGGGTCGGTATCGCGGCCCCAGACCTGCCCTGCATACGCCACCGTGAGCCAGATCTTCTCGGTGAAGCGGTGGTGCAGGGCAGGGCCGACAAACAGCGCCTCGCTTTCCAAGTCATTGAGAAATGTGCCGTTATAGCCCCGCAGGTAGCGGATTTCCGGCCCCAGATAGGTGCTCTCCCCGACGCGGGCGATCAGGGCGTTCGACCAGAGGAAGGTCGATGACCGGTAACCCGGTGCGTCGGGACCGCGCTGGCGACCGGCAGCCGGTTCGAAGCTGATGTTGCTGCCATACCAGAGCTTGTTCGGCACAAGCTGGAGATCGAGTTGGAGCACGGTCTCCATGTCGAAGATGTCGGCACCATTTCCCTCGATCGGCAAGACGCGGGCGAAGCGCGGCCTGAGTTCGAGGGCAAGCCCGAGCGGCTGATCCTTGTCGCCCTTGAGGAACTGGTACTTCACCTCCACGGAAACCCCATCGAACGTCCCATAGGACTTGTCGTCGAGGTCGATGATGTTGCGCACCTGACGGAATGTGCCGAACGCGCCGAATTCGATGCTCAAGCGGTCGATGGGGTCGAACTGGTAGCCGAACTTGGTGTCGAGCACCCGGTAGTGGCCACCGCCGGGACCGGATAGCCGCTTGCCCAGGCGGGAAATCGTATCCACGACGACCTCCTGCTCGCCCTTCTCACCAGCATCGGAGCCTTCGGTGAAGCCGAAGAGATGCTCGGTATCGACATCCTGGGACTTGCCGTCGTTGCCGCCGTCCTTGCCGCCCTGCGTGTCCTTGCTCGCCTTCGATTCCTGACGGTCCGCTTGGCCCCTCCGCGCGGGGACATTCTTTCGGGCAGAGCCTGTCGGGCCGTCCTTCGGCGCCTTGCTCGATCGTTTACCCGTTGCAGGCTCGTCGTTCTCAGCGGCGCCTACGACTGTCGACGACAGCGCTATGACCACACCAATGATAGATAGGATCGAACGCACACAACCCGCAGTCATCAGGCGAAATCCTGCTTCGGCCCCCAACTTGATGACTGGTGGACCCTCGTGACGACCTTAGACACGCCCACGCTGTTCCTGCCTGCTGCGGATGTGACACAGATCGAGAAAATGACGATGCCGGTGGATTAAGAACACAGCTTCCTGGGCGCGGGAGGCGCGGAAGAGATCGCATCGGCAATTTACCGTGTCCGCTTGGTCCGCTCGGAACGGGTGCGATGCGCGAGGGTTTCCTCGACGCATCAGCCGGGAGATTGAACATGCGGATCATTGCGACAGCGTCGGCCCTCGCCCTCCTCACCTTCGGGAGCGTCGGAGCGGCCGAGGCAAAGGGGTGCATCAAGGGCGCGATCATCGGCGGACTCGCCGGGCACTACCTGGCCGAGCGTGGCGTCGTCGGGGCAGTCGCGGGCTGCCTCGGCGGACGCTATCTGGCCAATCGTCAGGCGAAGCGGCAACGCGACATCGATTACGGCTCGCGCGTGGAGTCACGCGGCACGGGGTATGGGCAGTACCAGGGGCCGGCGCGCCGCAACTACAGCTACTGAAACCGGGCACCAGTCCTGCGCGATCAAGCTCAGGCCTTTGTTCCCAGCGACGCGAACCGCAGCGGAGCAGCGGGACGCGTCGCCATCCAGAGAACGTGGCGCGGTCCGCTCACCCCGCTGTTGGCATGGATTCGAAATTCGTCGACGGCAAAGCCATGCAGGCGCAGGCGCGCCTTGAAGCGCCGGTCGGGTTTGCCCGACCAGACGGCAAGAACGCCGCCGCTCCGCAGGGCATAATGTGCCCGCTTCAAACCCCAGGCGTCGTAGAGGCGATCATTTTCCCGTCGGGTCATGCCGGACGGACCGTTGTCGACATCCAGCAGGATCGCATCGAAGCGCTCGGGCCCTGATTGGATCAGGCGATTGACGTCCGACTCGACGATTTCAACGCGTGGGTCGTCGAGACTGTCACCGAACAGATGGGCGAGGGGGCCCCGGGCCCAGGCAACAACGGCGGGGATCAATTCGGCGACAACGATTTTTGCGTCCGGTCCGAGGGCGCCCATGGCTGCGCGCAAGGTGAAACCCATGCCCAATCCCCCGATCAGGATGCGCGGCGCCGCGCGACCAGCAAGGCGTTCACACGCGATGGTCCCAAGGGCCTGCTCCGAGCCGCGATCGAGGTTCGTCATGAGTTCCGCATTCCCGACCTGGATCGAGTAGGCGTCTCCCTGCCGCAGCAGGTTCAGCGGAGCAGAACTACCGGGTATGACGCTGGTGTCACAAAGGACCCAGGGGAGTGAGGACATCGACGCTGAACTCCGTCCGCGACATCGTTCGGACGCGGCTGCCACCGGGTCATCCGAAATCGCGTGGAGGTCAACCTCAACAGGCACAGCGCTCGTTCATCGCGTAGCCTCGCCAGGAGGCCTTCCACAACCTGGATATCGTGAGCTTGAGGCGTGGGATTCTGGACTTCCGGACTGACGCCGCCGTGCGGCCAACCGGTTCAGCGCTCGATCTTGATCCTGGCCACAGCCAAGCGACCGTCTTGGATTGTCCGGGCCTCGGTCGAAAGGGAGAAGGCCGCGTGAACCGGTCCGATCCGTCAGGCGGCGGAATGACTCTATCGGGAGGCTCGTTCGGGCCAGGGAATCGATTTCCTGGACGGACTTGACGATGCTGCACCCGGCGACGTCATCGGCGGAGATGCGGAAGTCCTGGGGCATGCATGGCATGCTGAGCGGGCCGCCATAAGAGACGCCTACCGCATCCAGGTCCCTGACGAAGTGGACGGTCTCCCGGATCCCTATGATCTGGGTCGTTCGTGTCCTGAGCCTCCATGTCCGTTCGCCCCCCGCTGAGGGACATCCATCTCGATCGGAAATGGCCCGTACGCCGCGAAGCATTGGCAAAGAGTGGGATCAGGGACGGTTTAGAAGCGGTTGAATCCCAGCCGACACCCTCATCCAGCACTTCGTCTGTGAAGTCCCGATGGCCCCTGGAACACTGCACCGATCACAGGACGCGGATCCGACCCGGCCGACCTACCGGCCGCCGCAGCCGGACGGCCTGTCTCCGGCCCTGGCGCGCAACATCCGTGCGCTGCACGAGCGACGTGCGCAGGACGAGCAGCGTGCGAGCCGAGCAGACCGAATTGCCGAGATGATCACCCGGTTCACCGGGAGCATGGCTTTCGTCGTCCTGCACGTTCTGGTGTTCGGCCTGTGGACCCTGGTCAACGCCGGTCTACTGCCTGTGCTGCCACGCTGGGACGCGAGCTTCGTCATCCTTGGCACCACTGCCTCGGTGGAGGCGATCTTTCTCTCGACCTTCGTTCTCATCAGCCAGAACCGCATGGCGGTCGCCGCCGCAAAGCGCGCGGACCTCGATCTGCACATCGGGCTCCTGGCCGAGCACGAGGTCACCAAGCTGGTGACGATGGTCTCAGCGATCACCAATCACCTTGGCATCGCCACCGAGGCAGATGCCGAGGTCGACGAACTCACTCAGGATGTATCGCCGAACGTCGTCCTCGACACCATCGAGGGGACGGATTTAGCTCGATCCAGGGGTACTACGGCTCGTTGAAAATCCCCGCCGCCGGCACGATTCAGATCAGGGCGCCGGACTGCGCGGGTGCAGCGGCGCGGGTGGCATCCGTGCCGGCATTCGGCGCCTCGACAGCGTTGGTCGGGGAGAGCACGACCCCGGCCCGGCGCTCCAAAGTGACGACGGTGCGGAAGGCGAGGGCGATGCCCACGAGACCGAACAGGATCGAGCCAAGGCCAACCCCGGCGATGACGCCCTTGGGACCGAACAAATGCGCGCCGATCAGGGCTGGCGGCACGGTGCCTAGGGTGGCCCGTCCCCAATTCAGGGCCGTCGAATAGAATGGGAAGCCGAGATTGTTGAACGAGGCATTGGCCAGGAACAGCAGCCCGGTGAAGAACCAGACGCCCCCGCTGACGAGACAGAAGAATCCAAACAGGTCAGCTGCGACACCCTCGAGCGCAAAGAGGTGTATCAGAGGGCCGGCTCCCAGGATCAGCGCCATCCAGACCACCAGCACGTAGGCGGCGGTGACCAGCGTACCGTCACGCAGAACGCCGCGCATTCGATCGTAACGGGCCGCACCCCAGTTCTGGCCCAAGATCGGTCCGATCGAACCAGACATGGCGAAGAGGCCGCCGAACGCCACCGGGGTCAAGCGGTCGACCACCACGTTTCCGGCAACCGCGACAGCGCCGAACTTCGCGAGCGCGTGGGCGATGAAGGCGCTTGCCACGGAAGGTGCGAGGTTCGTCAGCACCGCCGGCAGGGCGATCCGCATCACGACGGGAGCATCCGCGATGATGTCAGCGAGCTTCGGTTGCGTGAGCATCCGGTGCTGGCGGACACCCCAGAGACCGATCACCGCAAATGTGGCGCGGGCAAAACACGTGGTGATGGCTGCCCCATCGACGCCGAGACCAGCACCAAAAATCAATAGCGGGTCGAGCCCGGCTGTGACGATGGCGCCGCCGAGGGTGACGTACATGGCCTGACGAGCCGCGCCGACCGCTCGCAGCAGGCCGGAGAACATCATGCCGGGCCCCATCAGCAGGTTGGAGGGCAGCGTGATCCAGAGAAAGCGTGTCGCTATCGGAAGAGTCTCAGCATCGGCTCCAATCCAGCTCAGGACGGTAGGCAGGCAGGGCAGCATCGCCACGACAAGGAGGCCGGAGACCACGATTCCCTGGATGGTCCCGGAGGTGGCGAGGCGCCGCGCACCCGCTTCATCACCGGCCCCGATGGCTCGGGAAACGAGAGCACCGGCTGCGATCATCAGGCCGATATTGATAGCAATGGCAAAGAACTGGACGATGGTGGCAAAGCCCACCGCTGCCGTCAGCGTCGGATCTCCAAGCTTGGAGACGTAGAGCAAGGAAAGGAAGTCAACGACGAAGATCGCCATGAGCCCGACCGAGCCAGTTGCGCTCATCGTCACCACGTGACGGAGAATCGAGCCCTCGACGAACCGCGCCGATCCGGCTGTCGCCTCAGGCATCCGTTCGGGCCTCCTGCTGCTGACTTTGGTAGTCATCATCAGTCTCAAGGGTGCGGGTCGCGGCCTCTCGCCTCTGGGATCCAATGATGTCGCGCGTCTCCGCATTCAGCGCGCGGGAAGGCCGCTTCGGCTCCGTCAGGGGCTCGGGCTTGATCTCGTTAAGGCCACGGGCCCAACTCATCGTATCCGTCAGAGCGCCTGCCTGCTGCAGCACGAGGCGAGCAACGTCGCGCTTACGAACGTCCTCCGCGGTAGCGGCGGCCGCCTCCGGGCTGAGACCGAGACCCTCAAGGGTCGCGCGACCGAAGGCGAGAGCGGATTCGACGGTTTCGCGGAGCTGAAAGTCGACGTCCCGGTTCATCAGCTCGACGGCATGCGTGCGGTCGAAGGCCCGCACGTAAGTGCGCACGCTGGAGAATTCCTCGTGCACGATATCGACGATTTTCAGCGCGGCCTCGCTGTCATCGACGCAGATGCAGAGGAGCTCGGCCCGTCCGATGCCGGCGGCGCGCAGGACATCGAGGCGAGTCCCGTCCCCATAGTAGATGCGGAACCCAAAGCGTGCGGCACTGCGGATCTGATCCACGTCCTTGTCGATCACCGTGACGCTAACGCCTTCAGCCAGCAGCACCTGCGTCAGGATTTGGCCGAAACGGCCAAAGCCGATGACGAGCACGCGGGCCTCGGTGCTCTCGATGGCCTCCGGCACCGCCTCGGGCCCTTCGGGACGTCGGGCAAGCCCAGCGTCCAGAGCCTTCGCCGCCACTGGACCGACCAGCATGGTCAGAGCCGCGAGCGCCACGGCAAAGCGTGTGCTCGCAGGATCCACGAGGCCGAGCTCACCGCCAGCCGGCAAAAGCACGAACGCAAATTCTCCGGCCGGTGCCAGGATGGCACCCCCGCGCACCGCATCAAGCCAAGGCGAGCCGAACAAGCGGAACAGGCCGGCCACCAACGCGACCTTAAGCAGGATCGCACCGGCTGTTGCCCCCAGCAGGGTCGGCCATTCGGCCTCGAGGAGGCCACCGTCAATGGACATGCCCACGCTCATGAAGAAGAGGCCAAGCAGCATGCCGCGGAACGGCTCGATGTCGGCCTCGAGCTGATGGCGGAAGTTGGATTCGGCCAGAAGCACCCCGGCCAGGAACGCGCCCATGGCCATCGATAGACCGACATGCTCCATCAGCATCGCGGTTCCAAGCACGACGAGGAGGGCAGCCGCCGTCATGACTTCGCGGGCCCCACTGGCTGCGAGCAGGCCGAAGAATGGATTGAGGCCATAGCGCCCGACCAGCACGACGGCGAGGATCGCCGCGCCCACCGTGCCGGTGGATTGCAGAGCCGAGAGGAGCCAGCCATCGCCGCCGCTCGTGCCGGATGAAGCGACCAGAGGCATCAGCGCCAGGATGGCAACCACGGAAATGTCTTGAAACAGCAGCACCGCAAAGGCTCGGCCGCCATAGGGCGTCCCCATGTCGCCGCGCTCTTCCAGCAATTGCAGCGCGACGGCTGTGGCCGAGAGGGCGAGAGCGATGCCGATGACGAGGCTGGCCGAAGGCTTGGCCCCCATCAGGATCCCGACGCCTGCCAGAGCTGCCGAGCAGACAATGAGCTGGGCAGTGCCGAGTCCGAAGATGTCCCGCCGCATCGAAACGAGTCGTGAGATTTGTAATTCGAGCCCGACGATGAAGAGCAACAGCACTACGCCGAGTTCAGCGACGCTCGCAGCCGTCTCGGGCTCCGCGATCAGCGAGAAACCAAACGGCCCAATCACGACACCGGCAACGAGGTAGCCGAGCACGGCGCTTTGGCCGATGAGGCGAAAGATCGGCACGCCGATCACCGCCGCCGACAGGAACGTCAGCACGGGAGGCAGGAAGCTGACGTGGGTCGCGGCGCTTGCCATGAAAATCCGAGGTTGGATGAGAATCCCAGACGGTGATGGTCCACCCCATTCAGAGCGATCCGGGCTCGCCAGGCGGCTCCGTCTTAACCAGCAGGGGCCCAGCCGTCACGTCCACAGGGAGGGGAAGCTTACCGCAAACACTCGCTTGAACGTCCCACAGTGCGAATCGGCACCTTCGCGGATTCGGCGTCAGTGACGCCGCGGCGGCCAACCTCCGCGCGGAACGCTCCGGCTCGCCCGGCGCTCATCTCGGCGGTCGACCAGAAAATCCGACGCGTCACCTTCGACCAGCAGGATCCCTGCATCGAGCACGTCCTGGCGGCTGAGACCGATGTCCCGGAGTTCGCGATCCGACATCGCCGATAGCTGACGGACGACCCTGCGATTAATGGCAGCGCGGGAAATTCCTGAAGCCGCAGCCGCCAACCCGGCGCTTAACCAAGCCCTAAGTGCCGCTACGACGGTCAGTGTCCTGCCCGCAGTGACAGGTCCAGCCTTGAGCTGAGTAAAACCGTGCATGGGGTGCGTCCTCTCGTGATGTACGGGCCGATGCCGCGACCATGCGTGGCGGGGGATAGTCGTGATAGGGACAGTCCAGTACGGTTGGATTGAATTGTCCGGCGCGAGGATCAGGACAGATGAAGGTGTCCCCCGTGTCCAAGCTCAGCTTGGTCGAGACCGTGGCGGCGGCGATCACGGATCGGATCAACAGCCGCCAGCTCATGCCCGGCGCCCGCCTGCCCTCGGTCCGCGCCTTCGCCGAAGCCATGGGGGTCTCGAAGTCCACCGTCGTCGAGGCCTATGACCGGCTCGGGGCCGAAGGCACGATCGTGGCCCGGCGCGGCTCGGGCTTCTACGTGGCGGGTAAGACCCGGCCGCTCTGTCTCAAAGCCGTAGGGCCTCAGTTCGACCGGGCGGTGGATCCGCTTTGGATCACCCGACAATCCATGCAGGCCGGCCCGGACCTCGTAATGCCGGGCTCCGGCTGGCTGCCGTCAGCCTGGATGCCAAGCCAGGCGATCCGGCGCGGCCTTCGACAGCTCGCACGCGGTCCGGAGACCAACCTGGTCTCACACGATCAGCCCCTCGGCTTTCCACCTCTACGCGCACAGATCGCACGGCGCTTGGCGGAGAAAGGAGTTGAGGCCGGCGCCGATCAGGTCGTGCTGGTCGATTCCGCGACGCAGGCTCTCGACCTGCTCTGCCGATTCCTGCTTGAAGCGGGCGATACGGTACTGGTCGACGATCCGTGCTACTTCAACTATCACGGACTCCTGAGGGCGCAGCGCGCCCGGGTCGTTGGTGTGCCGATGACCCCGAACGGTCCTGATCTGGCGACCCTCGCCATGCACCTCGCTGTGCATCGCCCGCGCTTCTACATTACCAATTCCGCGCTTCAGAACCCGACCGGATCCATCCTCGCGCCCGCGGTCGCCCATCGCATCCTGAAGCTCGCTGAGGCGCACGATACCCTTATCATCGAGGATGACATCTTCGGAGATTTCGAGGGTGAGCCGTCTCCACGTCTGGCCGGTTTCGACGGGTTAGAGCGGGTCATCCAGATCGGTAGTTTCTCGAAGACGCTGTCGGCCGCCATCCGTTGCGGTTTCGTCGCGCTGCGCGAGGACTGGGTCGAGCCACTGGTCGATCTCAAGCTCGCGATGAGCCTGGGGAACAGTCATCTGTCGGCGAGCCTGATGCACGGGCTCCTGACAGACGGCACATACCGCCGGCACCTCGCCGAGGTTCGCGAGAAGTTGGGACGGGCGACGGCGCCGGCCCTTAGGCACCTCGAAGGATGCGGACTGAAGGCGTGGCTGGAGCCGTCCGGAGGCTTCTTCCTGTGGATGCAGCTGCCGGATGGGGTCGATTCGGCGGACGTCGCTCGGTGCGCTCTCGCACGCGGACTCGTGCTCGCTCCCGGAGGCGCTTTCAGCCCCTCGTCGCTCGGCAACAGTTTCCTACGCTTCAACGTAGCCCAGTGCACCGACCCACGTATGATTCCTATGCTCCAGACTTCCCTTGCCGAGGGCGCGATGGCGCGGCCCAAGCGAGTGGCCTAGCGCGCGTATTACGGAGAGTTCCCCGGGTCCTGTGAGTCACGTGCACTCGCTCTCGCTGGACCACAGGTGCCCGCGGGGGACTTTTCCGTTATGACAGGTTGACAGGGGCGCCCCCGCCTCGCCACATCCCGGCTATCATGAGCGACGCGAATCTGACGACTTCCTCTGCCTCCGGTGACACGGTTAAGCCGCCTCTGGAGATCCTGCTCTGTGCGCCGCGCGGTTTCTGCGCCGGAGTCGTGCGGGCGATCGACGTAGTCGAGCGGGCGCTCGCCATCTACGGACCTCCGGTCTATGTCCGCCATGAGATCGTCCACAACAAGTACGTGGTTGAGAGTCTCAAACGGAAGGGCGCCGTGTTCGTCCGCGAACTCGACGAGGTCCCCGACGGCTCCGCTCCGGTGATCTTCTCGGCTCACGGCGTCGCCAAGACGGTGCCGCACAACGCGGATTCCCGCGGCCTCACCACCATCGACGCCACCTGCCCGCTGGTGACGAAAGTTCATCGCGAGGCGGAGATCCACCACAAGCGCGGTCGTCACGTTCTGCTCGTTGGCCATTCCGGTCATCCGGAGGTGGTCGGCACCATGGGTCAGCTGCCAAAGGGCTCGATCACGCTGGTCGAGGATCTCGACCAGATCGCCGCTCTTGAACCAGAGAACCGCGACAACCTCGCGTGGGTGACGCAGACAACTCTGTCGGTGGACGACACCCACCATATCGTCGAGGCGCTGAAGAAGAAGTTCCCGACGATCACCGGCCCGCACAAGGACGATATCTGCTACGCCACCACCAATCGTCAGGAGGCGGTGAAGCAGGTGGCGCCGTTGGTCGATGCGGTCATCGTGGTCGGCTCGTCGAACTCGTCGAACTCGCAGCGCCTGCGTGAAGTCGCTGAGCGCGTCGGCTGCCCGATCACCCGGCTGGTGCTGCGCGCCGAGGAAATCGATTGGCCAGCCTTCGAGGGCATTCGCAAACTCGGACTCACGGCCGGAGCTTCCGCGCCGGAAGTGCTGGTGGAGGAAATTATCGACGCCTTTGCAGCACGCTACACCGTGACGGTGGATACGGTCTCGACGGTGGTCGAAGATATGTCCTTCCCGTTGCCGCGCGAACTGCGTAGCGAAGCCGCGGAATAGGCGGACAGCGCTCCCGATCGATCCGTCTTCAGCAGGGGCGCCATTCGGCGCCCTTGTATTTTGTCCCGAAATTTCAAGCGAACAAGCCGTGGCAGTCTACACCGAGGTCTCCGACGCGGCGCTGACCGCCTTTCTTGCGGCCTACGACATTGGAACGCTGCTCTCATACAAGGGCATCGCCGAAGGCGTGGAGAACACGAATTTCTATCTCCACACCACCGGCGGCTCCTTCATCCTAACCCTGTACGAGAAGCGCGTCAGGGCGGACGACTTGCCGTTCTTTCTCAACTTGATGGAACACCTCGCCGCCCGAGGCCTCGCTTGCCCACAGCCGATCCGCGATCGCACCGGATTCGCACTGGGTGAGCTCTGCGGTCGCCCCGCGGTGATCGTGACTTTCCTCGATGGCGTTTCGGTGAAGCAACCCGGTATCGATCACTGCCACGCCCTCGGCCGCGCGCTCGCAGGGTTGCACGCGGCGGGAGCCGATTTTGGGATGCGGCGCGTCAACAATCTTTCCGTAGATGCGTGGGAACCGCTCTTTCGCCTCGCTGAGCCTCAGGCGGACACCGTTTCACCCGGTTTGACCGAACGCGTTCTGGGTGACCTCGCGGTACTACAGCGCTCCTGGCCCTCGGGCCTACCCTGTGGCGTGATCCATGCCGACCTGTTCACCGACAACGTCTTCTTCATCGGAGACGAACTGTCGGGGCTGATCGACTTCTATTTCGCCTGCACCGACGCCTTCGCTTACGATCTGGCCATCTGCCTCAATGCCTGGTGCTTCGAGGCGGACGGCAGATTTCACCGCGACATGGGTGCGGCCCTGATCGCCGGGTACGAAGCGGTGCGTCCCCTGGTCTCCGCCGAGGTCACGGCTTTGCCGATCCTTTGCCGGGGCGCCGCCCTGCGCTTCATGCTGACCCGCCTCGTCGACTGGCTCAATGTGCCGGCCGGAGCCCTGGTCCGGCCGAAGGATCCTCTGGAATACGACCGTAGGCTGAACTTCCATCGCACCACGACGGACGCGCGGGATTACGGTTGGGCCGGTCCGGGACAGTCGGCCTAGCTCCCTGCAGAGGCAAACCATGCTCATGGCGCGGAGCGTTTGAGCGTCAGGCGAAAGCGTCCCAAGTTACCGGCGGATGCATCACATCCGCCGGTGGATCGGTCAGATCACCTTGAGAAGGGCTTCGGCGCCCGACAACTCAGTCTTGGCCGGGGAGTCCTCGACATTAAGTACGCGCACGACACCGTCCTCTACGAGCATCGCGTAACGCTTCGAACGGGTACCAAGTCCGAAGCCGGCCCCGTCCATGTCGAGGCCAATCGCCTTCGCGAAATCAGCGTTGCCGTCAGCGAGAAACTCGAGGCCCTCGGCGCCACTCGCCTTCTGCCACGCATCAAGCACAAACACGTCGTTGACCGACGTGATCGCGATGGTGTCGATGCCGCGAGCCTTGATCTCGGCCTGCTTCTCCACGAAGCCGGGCAGATGGTTGCGGTGACAGCTCGGTGTGAAGGCGCCGGGCACCCCGACGAGGACGACGCGGCGGCCCTTGAAGAAGTCGTCGGTGGTCTTGGCTTCCGGGCCGTCCGCCCCACTCACGCGAAACGTGACCTGGGGGAGGTGGTCGCCAACCTGAATGGTCATCCGTCGTCTCCTGAAGATCGCCGGGGCATCCGAACCGTCAGATCCCTAGCTACTGTCACAGAGTCGTACCCAGTTCACGCACCGGGCCGGCTCGCGAAAAATCGTCTAGCTCGCAGGGGTTAGCCTGTCGAGTTTCCGCCGTCGCCAATGTGGCGGATATCCCTTGGCGGAACGTGCCGTGCCCTGGACAAAGGCGCCTACCCGCGTAGCATACGGCAATGCAGCGTTCACAGGCCCACACGGGCGATCCCGCCTACCTTGACGGTCAGTTTCTTGTCGCCATGCCGGGACTGACGGATTCGCGCTTCGCCCGGTCGGTCATCTATCTCTGTGCGCATTCGGCTGACGGGGCCATGGGGATCATCCTCAACAAGGCCGTCTCTGACCTCAATATGCCCGACCTGCTGATTCAGCTTGATATCGCGAGCGAAACTGATGCGATCCGGCTCCGCCAGCGTGTCGGCCACATGCCCGTGCTGATGGGCGGACCTGTTGATGCCAAGCGCGGCTTCGTGCTCCACACTGACGACTTCCATATCGATCAATCCACGCTGATCATCGACGATGGAATCTGCCTCACAGCAACGGTGGACATTTTGAAGGCGATCGCCGCCGGCGACGGTCCGGCCAACGCCGTCCTCGCCCTTGGCTATGCAGGATGGCAGGCAGGACAGCTCGAGAGCGAAATCCTAGCCAATGGATGGCTGGTCTGCCCAGCCGATCCCGACATGATTTTCCATACGGCTCTCGAAGCCAAGTACGAGCGCACGTTACGCAACAATGGCATCGACCTCGCGATGCTATCGGTCAGCGCCGGCCATAGCTGAGCGTTCGCGCTACTGGTCGGAGAACGGAGCGCCACCCGTATCCGGATTCATACCTTCCACCGGGGGCTTGCGGCGCGAACGGGGCGAGGACGCCGAAACGCTTGGCGCCGCGGTGTTCGTATTGACCCCGAGGCGGGTGGCGAGTGCCAAAGCTCGTGCTTCAGTGAAGCGCAGGTTGCAGAATCCGTGCGCTCCTTCACGAGCATAGGTTCGGCACATCTGCTCGCGATCGGAGGAGAAGGCCGCCTGTTCGGTGACCACGGGGCGAAGCTCAGGGCCACGCAGGCGCTGACTAATCAACTTGTAATTCTCCCGGACGGCCCGGTCGGCTCCACCGCGCGCCGCCTCAAACTCGCTCGCCCGCGAAATGAGCGTGGCCGCGGCCGGTCCCCACAAACCCGTGGGCGTCGTGGCGCAATCGGCCGCCGCGAAGGTACAGACGGGACCGGACACCGATTGCACCAGAACGGCGCCATCGAGTACGTCGAACCGGAGGGGACATTCGCCCCCGGTGACCTCGAAGCGGCCGACACCCTCCGCACGGCCCTCGGACGAGACCGCCACCGGCGCCCCTCCGTTCAGCGGCACCTTGCAGGCTTCGACGGGCTGCGAGATTTTATTGCCCGGCAAAACGACGCGAGCTGTGGTCCCCCCCCCGGCCCGCTCAAGCTTAAGGCTACCGGTGAGCCCGTTTAGCATCAGCTCCTGTCCCATCACGTTGTCCTCGGAGGGCGCTTTGAGGACGATAGGCTGACGCGGTACCGGAGGTGCTTTCGGTGCGTCCGACGCAGCCGGCGCCCCGCCCTCGCCGGGTGCGCCCGGCACAGGAGTTTGTGGAGCGGGAGGAACTCCCCTTGGCGGCACCGGCGGCTTAGCCGCCCGCCCGATCCCGAACAATTCCTCGAAAAACGACTGCGCGCAGGCTGGGTGAGGAACCGATGCCAGCACCGGTAGAAGAAGAAGCACGCGGGTCAGACGCATCGAAACTTTCGGGCCTATATCCGTGGAGGCAGCGTGGTGCGCAGGTGAGCACGTTCACCTCCCACTTACCATGCAACGAGCGTTGTGACACGGCAGCGATGCCGCTTCTTGACGATGAAACATTGGGGAGACCGCCGACGCCATCGTTGCAAAATCCCAGCAGGCGGCTCGTATGGCTGTTCCAAGTCAAAGGCGATGAAGAGGATAACGCGGCTCCACGCAATCCGATGCGCCTCGTCGGCGGGCTCTGCCTTGCGGCCTCACGACACCCTTCTTATATCGGCCGAGACGCGGGATTAAGACCCGGCTCTGCACCGTTCCGGGGCGCGAACCGGTGTCCAAACCCGTTCTCACACACTCAGTTTTGCACAGCCATGGGCCGAGCTGCTTCGGGGCTTGGCGGTCTGCTTGACCAAACGACAACAGAGGGATCCCACCATGGGTAAGGTAATTGGTATCGACCTCGGCACCACGAACTCCTGTGTGGCCGTCATGGAAGGCACGCAGCCTAAGGTCGTCGAGAATTCGGAAGGTGCGCGCACCACACCGTCCATCGTCGCTTTCACTGACGAGGGTGAGCGGCTGGTCGGCCAGCCGGCCAAGCGTCAGGCAGTTACGAATCCTGAGCGTACGTTCTTCGCCATCAAGCGCCTCGTGGGTCGGACCTACGACGATCCGATGACACAGAAGGACAAGGGTCTCGTCCCCTACAAGATCGTTCGCGGCGACAACGGCGACGCCTGGGTCGAGGCGGACGGCAAGAAGTATTCGCCTTCGCAGATCTCCGCCTTCACGCTGCAGAAGATGAAAGAGACTGCTGAGGCGCATCTCGGTCAGCCGGTGACGCAGGCTGTCATCACGGTGCCGGCCTACTTTAATGACGCGCAGCGCCAAGCCACCAAGGATGCCGGCAAGATCGCTGGCCTTGAGGTTCTTCGTATCATCAACGAGCCCACGGCAGCGGCACTTGCCTACGGCCTCGACAAGAAGAAGGCTGGCACCATCGCGGTCTATGACCTCGGCGGCGGCACCTTCGACGTCTCGATCCTCGAGATCGGGGATGGCGTGTTCGAGGTGAAGTCCACCAACGGCGACACCTTCCTGGGTGGCGAGGACTTCGACAACCGCGTGGTCGAGTACCTGACGAGCGAGTTCAAGCGCGAGCAGGGCATCGATCTCACGAAGGACAAGCTTGCGCTTCAGCGCCTCAAGGAGGCGGCTGAGAAGGCCAAAATCGAGCTGTCGTCTGCGACGCAGACCGAGATCAACCTGCCCTACATCACAGCCGATGCCACGGGTCCGAAGCACCTTGCGCTCAAGCTCAGTCGTGCGAAATTCGAGTCCCTCGTGGACGACCTCGTCCAACGCACGATCGAGCCCTGCCGCAAAGCGCTGAAGGATGCTGGCGTGTCGGCCTCCGAGATCGACGAGGTCGTGCTTGTGGGCGGCATGATCCGCATGCCCAAGATCCAGGAAGTCGTGAAATCCTTCTTCGGCAAGGAGCCCCACAAGGGCGTCAACCCGGATGAGGTCGTGGCCATCGGCGCGGCCGTTCAGGCTGGTGTGCTTCAGGGCGACGTCAAGGACGTGCTACTCCTCGACGTCACCCCGCTGTCACTGGGCATCGAGACACTGGGTGGCGTGTTCACCCGTCTAATCGACCGCAACACCACGATCCCAACGAAGAAGTCCCAGACCTTCTCAACAGCGGAGGACAACCAGAACGCGGTGACCATCCGGGTCTTCCAGGGTGAGCGCGAGATGGCGGCCGACAATAAGTTGCTCGGCCAGTTCGACCTGATGGGCATTCCGCCGGCGCCGCGCGGCATGCCGCAGATCGAGGTGACCTTCGATATCGATGCCAATGGCATCGTGAACGTCACTGCCAAGGACAAGGCGACGAACAAGGAGCACCAGATCCGGATCCAGGCCTCCGGTGGTCTGTCGGATTCCGACATCGAGCGCATGGTTAAGGACGCCGAGGCGAATGCCGAGGCGGATAAGAAGCGCCGTGAGCTCGTCGAGGTGAAGAATCAGGGTGAGAGCCTGATCCACGCCACCGAGAAGTCGGTGAAGGAATACGGTGACAAGGTCTCCGCGGACGACAAGGGAGCCATCGAGACGGCGATCACCGCACTTCGTACCGCTCTCGACGGCGACGATGTAGAAGTCATCAAGGCTCGCACCACTGACGTGATGCAGGCGTCGATGAAGCTCGGCGAGGCGATGTACGCGGCCAACCAATCCGGCGAGGCGGGAGCCGAAGCCGGCGCCGGCGAGGCGAAGAAGGACGATGTCATCGACGCCGACTTCCAGGAAGTCGATGACAAGGACCAGAAGAAGCGGGCATAACGCCTGCATCTGAGTTCGGGGCCGGAGCGATCCGGCCCCGAACCATGTTCGGCTTGTCCCGTTGAGCGGAGCCAGCTGAGTTTCAAGCGCATCAGCGCTCGAGTTGGACGGCGTGGTCCGGTCGGACCGGCGCGCCGGGGACTTTGAGGACGGGAATGTCGAAGCGGGACTATTACGAGATTCTAGGCGTCTCCAAGACCGCGACCGACGGCGAGATGAAAGTCGCCTTTCGCAAGCTCGCCATGAGCTACCATCCGGACCGCAATCCGGGAAATGCCGAGGCCGAAGTCAAGTTCAAGGAAATTAACGAAGCTTATCAATGCCTTTCTGATGGTCAGAAGCGTGCTGCCTATGACCGCTTCGGCCATGCCGCGTTCCAACAGGGTGGAGCGGGTGGTCCCGGGTTCGGAAACGAGTTCGGCGACTTCATGTCGGACATCTTCGACAACTTCTTCGGTGACGGCCGAGCCGGTGCTGGCGCCGGTGGCGGGCGGGGTGGCGCACGCGGTGGTCCGACCCGCGAACGGGGTGCCGACCTCCGCTACAATCTTGATATTTCACTGGAGGAAGCGTTCAGCGGGAAGGCCGAGACCATCAAGATGGCGACTTCGGTCACCTGCGAGGTCTGCTCCGGCTCCGGTGCCAAGGCTGGTTCGAAGCCGCGTCCCTGCCAGACCTGTGGTGGCTATGGGCGGGTCCGTGCGGCACAGGGTTTCTTCGCCATCGAGCGCACCTGCCCGAACTGTCACGGCCGCGGCGAGGTGATCGACGATCCATGTGGTGCCTGCAGCGGTGCTGGCCGCGTGACGCGAGAGCGGACCCTCTCCATCAACGTGCCGGCTGGCGTCGATGACGGCCTCCGGATCCGTTTGGCCGGCGAGGGTGAGACGGGCCTTCGCGGCGGACCAGCGGGGGATCTCTACGTCTTCCTCTCGATCAAGCCACACGAGTTTTTCCAGCGTGACGGCGCAGACCTGTTCTGCCGGGTACCAATCTCCATGGTAACCGCAGCGCTCTCAGGCGAGATCACTGTCCCGGTGATCGATGGCTCCCAGACGCAAGTGCGTATCCCTGCGGGCACTCAGACAGCGAAGCAATTCCGTATCAAGGGCAAGGGGATGCCGGTGCTGCGTTCGAGAGACGTCGGTGACCTTTACATCCAGGTCTTCGTAGAGACGCCGCAGAACCTCTCGAAGCGTCAGCGCGAGTTGCTGCAGGAATTCGACCAGTCGGCCTCCGACGAGAACCATCCGGAGAGCGCGGGGTTCTTTTCGAAGGTCAAGGACTTCTTCGACGGGCTCGGAGGGGCGGCGAGGACCTAGACTTGCAATATCGTGCGGATCAAAACGGTTCGGCCACGGTTATCGCATGTGGCGGTCGGGCACCGCCCGCGCGATCCTTGTGTGCGCTCCAGCGTGTTCGGTGATTGCAAGCTTGACTGCCGGAGAGCTTCGTCGTCTAGCCTTTCCCTCCCAACCCGTGATCTGAGGACATAGGGTCTTGCCGCCGCTACGCCGCTCCAGCGCAAAAGCCGACCTCGCTCCCGGTGCCAACCGTACACGGCGGGATCCGCTGGAGGACGAGGCGCGCTTTCTACGCTCCTGGTTCGAGCGCCCCCTCGTTACGGGTGCTGTAACGCCGTCGGGCAAGATGCTCGCCCGCACGATGGCTTCCTACGTCGATCCGCGCGTCAGCGGACCTGTGATCGAGCTTGGACCTGGGACCGGACCCGTCACGGAGGCCCTCATCCGGCGTGGCATTGAGCAAGAGCGGCTGATCTTGGTCGAGTACAATCCCGATTTCTGCAAGCTGCTGCAGAAGCGCTTTCCGCGTGCAACGATCATTCGCGGAGATGCGTACAACATTCGCGAGACGTTCGGCACGATGCTCACCGAAAAAGCGGCTGCGATGGTTTCAAGCCTCCCGCTGTTCACGAAGCCCTTGGAGCAGCGGCTCGATCTCTTGAACGCCGCCCATGAAATGATGCATCTGAGCGCACCCTTCGTACAGTTCACCTACGCGGTGGTTCCGCCTATTCCGGCTCGGTGTGATGCCGGCACCTACACGGCCAGTCGGTCGAACCGGGTCTGGCTCAATCTTCCGCCCGCACGCGTCTGGGTCTATCGCCGACCTTAGGCGGAATCGGCTGCTCACCGAAACCAAGCGAAGTTCGGTGGCAGAGAGCGTTCAGTGCGCTAGCCCTATCCCGATTGCCGAGGGCGAGATCCCCCTTGGCAGTCAGGCCAAAAACTCCACGATGACCACCTCATGCACAGTCACATTGCGGGGATTGAGAACCTTGTTCGCGGCGTTGGGCTACGCCGGGGTCTTGCCTTCGTGACCGGGGCGCACGCGTCGTCTCTCGTGGCGGCTGCCCAAACTGAGTAGCACAGGGCAATCAGCCCTTTGTAGTACTGGGGCGGGCACGGCGACTGAAGCCATCATCGACAGCATTACGAAGACCGGGGCTTTGGCCATCACCGCCGGCATTATGGCTGGGGGCACCACCGCGGTTAGGAGTGGAGTCAACACCGAAATCACGGTGGCGGACATCACGACTTCTGAGCGCCTTCTTACATCCCTCGGTTCTCCCTGTAGAGGGGACTAACTAATCGGCAATTCGTTCCAAGATCGCGGGCGTTGGCTTCAGGGGCACCGTGTCAATGCGGTAGGCCGTCAGCAGAGTAGCTTCGGCCCTGTCGGCAGATGCTGCATCAGCGGCATGAACGATCGCAAGAGGCTGGCCTTGCTCGATCTTGGCTCCGATACGAGGCAGTCCGGTGAGGCCGACACGGGGGTCGACGTTGTCCTGCGGACGGGTCCGCCCACCACCGAGGCCGATCACTGCAAGTCCCAAGTTTCGCGTCGCGATCGAGGTGACGTAGCCGTCCGTCTTCGCGACGACCACGCGCGTGATGGGCGCCGTCGGGAGGTAGTGCGCAGACCGCTCGACCAGATCGACGGGGCCGCCGAGCGCAGTGACCATCCGGGCGAAGACTTCGAGGGCGCGTCCCGAGGCAAGCGCCGTTTCCAGGCGTGCGGAGGCGTCGCCGATGTCGGGACTGAGGCCGCCGACCACCAGCATCTCGGCTGCGAGCCTGAGCGTGACGGCATGGAAGGCCGGCTCGCGCGAGCGCCCACTGAGATAGTCGAGGGTGTAAGCGACCTCCAGGGCGTTCCCCGCGGCCGAGGCGAGGGGCGAGTCCATGTCGGTGATCAGCGCCACCGTACGCAGGCCCGCCCCACCCGCGACATCGACGATGCTCCGAGCGAGGGTCTGGGCCTCACGGCGCTCGGCCATGAAGGCGCCCGAGCCGACCTTCACATCCATTACCAAGCCGTCGAGGCCTGCAGCGAGTTTCTTTGACAGGATGGACGCGGTGATCAGGTCGAGGGACTCGACGGTGCCCGTCACGTCGCGGATGGCGTAGAGGCGCCGATCCGCAGGCGCGAGGTCGTCGGTCTGTCCGATGATGGCGCAGCCCACGTCGGCCGTTACGGTGCGGAAGCGCGCGAGCCCAGGCATCGCATCGTAGCCGGGAATGCTCGCGAGCTTGTCGAGGGTGCCGCCGGTATGCCCGAGCCCGCGCCCCGAGATCATCGGTACGTAGCCCCCGCAGGCCGCGACCATCGGCGCGAGTGCGAGGCTGACCGCGTCCCCGACTCCGCCGGACGAGTGCTTGTCCAGGACCGGCCCGGGCAGGTCCCATCGCAGGACCGTGCCGGACTCGGTCATCGCCCGCGTCAGCGCCACGCGCTCCGACCGCGAAAGACCACGAAAAAACACCGCCATCGCGAAGGCTGCGGCCTGCCCCTCGGTCACCCGCCCGTCCGTCAGGCCCGCGATGAAGTCCGCGATCTCCTCGGGCGGGATCGCGCCGCCGTCCCGCTTGGTGCGGATGAGTTCCTGGGGCAGCCTCATCGCCCGGCCTCCGCGACCGCCGCGACCAGCGCCGTGCGCAGGCTGCTGGCGCCGAGGCGGAAGGTGCGCGGCCCGACCCAGGTCGGCCCCATGATCCGATCCGCGAGGGCGAGGTAAGTGCCGGCATCCGCGACGGTTTTCAAGCCGCCCGAGACCTTGAGACCGACGGGATGCCCCGCGGCGTGGTCGCGGATGGCGCAGAGCATCGCCTCGGCGGCCTCCGGGGTCGCCGAAACCGCGCTTTTGCCCGTGGAGGTCTTGAGGAAATCCGCCCTGGCCTCGATGGCGAGGCGGCTCGCGGCCCTGATGGCGTCCGGGGTCGCCAGGACACCGGTCTCCAGGATGACCTTCAGCAGGCGGCCACCGTCGCAGACGTCGCGGATCGCGGCGAGCATGGCGCGGGCGGTGCCGGTCTCGCCGGCAAGGACGCTGCGATAGGGCAGGACGAGATCGATCTCGTGGGCGCCGTCGGCGAGGGCTTCGGTCGTATCCTCCACCGCCCGCTCGATGTCGTCGCCACCGGCGGGGAAGTTGATGACGGTGGCGACGCGCACCGGCGATCCGGCGAGCAGCCGGGCGGCGCGGCCGACGTAATGCGGCCAGACGCAGACGGCGGCGACCGCGCTCGCCCGGGCGTCGCGGCAGAGCGTGTCGATGGCGGCCTCCGAGCAGGATTCGCCGAGATCGGTGAGGTCGAGCAGGGGCAGGGCCCGCCGGGCGAGGGAGGCGTCGTCGGTCATCGGGGGGCACTCGCGGGCAGGCGGGCGACGAAGGCGGCGACCAGGCGGGCGAGGGCGTCCCCGGCCCGGGCGGCGGTGGCCTTGGTCTCCGCGTGATGGGGATCGCCGCCGTCGAGGCCGGCACCGAGGTTGGTGACCACGGACAGGGCGGCGACGGGCAGGCCGTAGAAGCGGGCGAGGATGACCTCGGGGACCGTCGACATGCCGACGAGGTCGGCCCCGAGGCGGCCGGCCATGCGGACTTCCGCCGGGGTCTCGAAGCTCGGTCCGGAGAACCAGGCGTAGACGCCCTGGTGCAGGGCGACGCCGGATTCCCGTGCGGCATCAAGGAGATGGGCGCGCAACTCGGCGTCGTAGGCCCCCACCATGGGCACGAAGCGGGCGTCGCTGGCCTCGCCGAAGAGCGGGTTAAGGCCCGAGAGGTTGATGTGGTCGGTGAGCGCCACCAGGCTGCCCGGGCCGACCTCCGGCCGCAGGGAGCCGGAGGCGTTGGTGAGGAGAAGCGCTTGCGCCCCAAGGACTTGCGCGACGCCGAGCGGCACCCGCATCACGGCGGCGTCGCCGGTCTCGTAGGCGTGGGCACGGCCCTCGAAGACCAGGACCCGGCGCCCGGCGAGGCGCCCGGCATGGAGGCGGCCGCCGTGGCCGCTCACGCCGGGGGCCGGAAACCCCGGAATTTGCCCGTAGGATACCGAGAGGGTCGTGTCGAGGTCACGCACCAGTCCGCCGAGTCCGGTGCCGGTGACGATCGCGCAGGCGAACGGTCCGCCGAACCCCTGCGCGCGCAGCAGACCGGCGGCGGCCTGGATCCCCGGCTCCAAATCACGCATGGGGCCCCCGGGGATCGGCGCCCAGGTTGTCCGGGCCGAAGGAGTCGGGCAGCAGGGCCCCGACGGTGAAGGAGGCGCGGAGGGCGGTGGCGTCGGCGACGTGGACCCGGACCGCCGGACCGGCGAATTCGCGGATGCGCTGCCGGCAGGCGCCGCAGGGGGTGACGAGGCCGGGCCCCGGGCCGAGGACCAGCAGCGCGGCGATGCGCCGGCCACCGGAGGCGACCATGGCGGCGATGGCGCCGGCCTCGGCGCAGGTCCCCACCGGGTAGGCAGCGTTCTCGACGTTGCAGCCGGCATGGACGGCGCCCGCCTCGTCGCGGAGGGCCGCGCCGACGGGAAAGCGCGAGTAGGGGGCGTAGGCGCGCCCCTGCGCCGCCAGGGCGGCGTCGAACAGGCGGGACAGGTCCGGAGTCAGGATGTCCGGAGTCGGGGGAGCCAGGGTCATCGGGGCGGGACACGGCGCGGCATCGCGCGACTTAGGCACCAAGTGGCGGGGCTGTCGAGGCCCGGCGCCGGCGCCGCGACCGCATCGACAGCGCGCCCCGGGCCTCCTAAGACGGGGCGAGCGGGGGCAGAGCCGGGAGGCGAGGGACCATGTTGGGACGTTTCGAGCGCGGAGCCTCCGGCGAGGCGGTGGTGGAGTACGGCGACGGCACCATGCGGGTGATCAAGCCCGGCAGCTTCGTGCGCTGCGCCGTGACCGGCGAGGCGATCCCCCTCGACGCCCTGCGCTACTGGAGCGCGACCCGGCAGGAGGCCTATGCCAGCCCCGAGGCGGCGATGAAGCGCCTCGCCGAGACCGGACGACCGGAGTAGGGGATTTTACCGGATTGCAAAGTCGGCCGAAGACACTTTGGAAGTATCCATCCGATGAATACTAATGTTTGTATAGTACTATAATGTGATTACTTTGTACGACCGGCTTGGGTGATCTGCGGTCTGTCCGCTACTAAGCGGCAATGCTTGGAAGCTGACATCTTCGCCGCGCCTGCTTACGACATTTTGCGGTCTCGCGGGATGTCCGTTTCCGCGCATCCCACTGCGCCGGTTCTCTATAAATGGGTCGCATAAAAAAAGGCCGTTTTGGATGGTCCGTCTTAATATCCAAAACAGACCGCGGTGCATGGTGGGCCAGCGGTACAGCCCTCAGCAGACTGATCGCTTTGACAGATTTGAATGTGTAGAATGAGGTGGATCAAACACTAGGGACGAAGATGGCCAAAACAGCCGAAATCGCTACCGGCTTCCATGGCTCGAAGCTTTACCAGCAACGGGCTCGCCTGATTTTGCCAATTCTTGTCAGGCAAGCCGAAGCGCATAGCCCAATCTTCTACGAAAATCTCGCGCAGGAAGTCGGAATGACAAATCCGCGAACCCTAAACTATCCCTTGGGGTGCATTGGCGATGCTTTGAATGAGCTTGCTGAGAATTGGGGTGCAGAAATCCCACACATCCAAGCTCTCGTGAAAAATCAGCAGATGAACATGCCCGGCCCCGGCTTTGACGGTTTTCTGGCGGAGCACGGATACACGTGGGACAATCTCAAAGAACGAAGCGCTATTGTAAGGCAATACTGGGCAAAAATTTTTGCCTATCCATATTGGCATGACGTATTGCACAACTTGGGGCTACAAAAAACTAGCGCCAGCTTGACGGAACTAATCGAAAAAGCTGGGATTTGTGGTGGAAAAAGTGAGGGGCCTGAACATAGAGCGCTAAAAGAATTTGTAAAAAATAATCCCCAAATGGTTGGCTTAAAATTAGGCGACGCGATCGGAGAAACAGAGCATTTACTACCTTCAGCCGATCGTATTGATGTTGTTTTTGATTACAAAAAACGCTTTCACGCGGTCGAAGTAAAACCGGCAACCGCGCCAGTGGGCGACATTTTACGTGGCCTATTTCAGTGCGTGAAGTATCGCGCTGTCTTGGCGGCAAAAGCCGCCTATGAACACGATGGTCGAAAAATTACGGAATGCCTTGCGCTAGGCGGCACTCTGCCGAGCCAGCTCATCCCCTTGCGCAACAGCTTGCAAGTCGATGTGATAGAGGGCTTGGCCGATCAGATGCCACGATAAGCTTTCGACGGGGGAACGATGCCGACGCTTACACAATGGCCTACGTTGCCGGATGACGTAATCGATTTCTTCCGCTCTGCATTCCGAGATGCTAATCGCCATGTCACCGAGCGCTTGCTCAACGTTCCCAACATTCGAGAAACATCTCTCGATGATGCGCTTATCGACTCACTGGTTCCGTTCTCTCCAGCACGGCGCTTACCCTCGGGCGCAGTTGTCGCCATGGACATTCATAATATCGGAGGACTTAGGCGGCTCGGCGGTTGGGAAACCGCCGACATTTCCGTCATTGTCTTCGTGTACAGGCATACTCAGCTTATTGCTCAGAAAATTGGAATGCTCCAGTCAAAGCGCCTTTATCCAAAAAATAATGATGTCGCCGACGACGATCCAATCGGCTTTTTGTATGGGATGAATGCTTTTCTGAAACGGCAACCTAACTCGCCACTCGCGCTGCTAAACCGGCAATTTGAGTTTGACGATACGTGCGTTTATGGAGCGATCAAAGCAGAAGACAGGCAAATCAAATCAATCGCCGCCATGAATAAGAGCCTAGGACAGGCAGTTTACTACTTATTTTATAATCCGCCTTCTATGCCGTACGTTATTAAAAATGCTGGTGTCGAACGCCAACAGGTCACAACGAATGATATTGGATGCCGCGTATACACAGAAAGCGAAGTCAACGCCTCAATGTCTGGTGTTGAGAAGGGCCGTTCACCGACTTTTAGTCAAATCTCCGCAGCTGGAACGGTAAGCAACTAGCGTTTGGAAACATGGGCAGCTGACTTGCTATTGAAATGCCAGGTAGGTCAAATTTTCGATGAAACTGATGCTGAAAAAATAACGGAATTACTGGTCCGTCGCACCGGTCCTATTGGTGCCTCCATAGCGGTTTCGATCGCTCTGCCAGAAGAAGGGCCGCCTTGATCTACGCGAGTGATCGTTACCGGAGGGGCAGAGACGCGTAGTGGCTCCGGGTGAAGCGTAGAGCCCGATCAGGCATAGCCCGGATACGCTCTCGCGATCACGCCTCATCAGATAGCCTTTTCATTTGATCGTGCAAAATCACGCAGTTGACTTTACTTGCGAACCGTTTCGGTTGTTAGCAAGAGCGCGAGGCCCCGTTCATCGAAGCCGAGCATCGCCGTCTGATGGGCGGTCAGCCATGCCTGCACTCAAACCGAACTAGCTTCGCCTGGCCTGGATGTCCGGTCTCTGCCGCAGCGCCAACGCCCGCTTCACACCCCAAGCCGAAGCTACCAGAAGGCCAACGATGACCACTTATGGGAAACGTCCATGGTGATCGAGGCGGCCGGGTTGGGTCGGATGCTAAACGTTCGCTTCGAGGCGAGTGGCTGATTTCCGCTTCCCACCCCGAGCCGAAGTTGCCGGACGGCTGACGAACGACCGCTTTGGGGAAGCGCCGACGACGGTCCGAGCGGCTGGGTTGGGCCGTAAGCGGAATGTCCGCTTTGAATCGAAGATCGAAATGAGCGTCAGGCAAACAATTCTACCATAGCACTCTACCAATCTTCGCTACGCAACCACATTCACAACCAACCCCCCGCAAAGCTCCCTTATCCGCAAACGCAAGCGTCATAGGCAGCACCCCGACGCGGGCGGCGAAGGGGGGTGAGACGCGGACGTGGTCCTTCTCGGTGGTGACGAGGTGGGCGCCGCGGCGGGAGGCCTCAGCCGCGAGGGTGACCTCGTCGGCGGGGCCTTAGGGGTGGTGGTCCGGGCAGGGGCGGGTCGCCACGAGGGTGACCCCGGCCTCTTCGAGGCTCGCGAGGAATTTTTTGGGGCGGCCGAGGCTTGCGAAGGCGAGGACGCGGCGGCCCGTCAGGTCGGCGCCCGGCATCAGGCGGGCGCGGTGGACCGGGAGACCGCGCGCCCGCACCGCCGTGGCCACGGCCTCGCCCCGGGGCCCGGTCCCGATCAGCACGAGGCCGTGGACGTGCGGCCATTGCCGGGCGAGGGGCACCCGCAGGGGACCGGCCGGGACCTCGACCAAACCCGGGTTCCGCAGTCCGCCATTTCTGACGATGAGGTCGGCGCCCTCGGGGACGCCGCGCGCAACCCCCGACCCGTCAGTGCGCCGTCATGAGCTGGGCGAGGCTCGCGGCCAGCTCGTCCTTGCGGAACGGCTTGGTCAGGCGGGCCAGGTCCGGGTCCACGCCTCCGCGCTCGGCGTAGCCGGAGACCAGCAGCACGGGCATGCCGGGCTTGAGGGTCCGGACTTGGCGGGCAAGGTCGGTTCCGGTGAGGCCCGGCATCATGTGGTCGGTCACGAGGAGATCGAAAGGGCCGCCCGCGTGGAGCAGGCGCAGCGCCGCTTCGGCGGAGTTGGCTTCCACCACCGCGTAGCCGAGATCGCTCAGCATATCCCCCGTGCTCATCCGCACGAGCTCCTCGTCATCGACCAGGAGCGCCGTGCCGCGCGTCGCCGGCATGGCGGACGTCCCGTCTACCGGCCGGGCGGGCTGCGGCTCCTCCGTGCTCTGGGGCAGCCAGAGCTCGACCTGGGTGCCGAGCCCGGGCCGGCTCTGGATCGCGAGGGCGCCGCCCAGCTGAGACGCGAGGCCGTGCACCATCGACAGGCCCAGACCCGTGCCCTTGCCGACGCCCTTGGTCGAGAAGAACGGCTCGACGGCGCGGGCGATCGTCGCCTCGTCCATGCCGGAGCCCGTGTCGGCCACCGACAGGCAGAGATAGCGGCCGGGTCGCAGCTGGGTCCGATGCCCCGCCGCGACGTCTTCCCGCCGGGTCGAGATGCGCAGCGTGCCGCCCCCGTCCTCCATCGCGTCCCGCGCATTCACCGCGAGGTTCAGCAGCGCCATCTCGAGCTGGTTCGGGTCGGCATTCGCCAGCGGCAGACCCTCCGGGGACTCGACCACGACCTTGATCTGCGGCCCCGTGGTGCTCGCGACCAGCTCGCCCATGCCGGCCACCAGCTTCGCGAGGTCGACGGGCACCGGCTGCAACGGCTGGCGCCGCGCGAAGGCCAGCAGGCGCTGGACGAGGGTCTTCGCCCGCTCGGCCGACTGCATCGCCCCGGCGATCAGGCGCTGCTCGCGCGGACCGCCGAGCTGCCGGCGCTGCAGCAGGTCGAGCGAACCGACGATCGGCGTCAGCAGATTGTTGAAGTCGTGCGCGACCCCGCCGGTCAGCTGGCCCATCGCCTCCATCTTCTGCGACTGGCGCAGGGCGTCCTGGGCCTCGGCGAGCTGCGCCTCGCGACGCAGGCGGTCCGTCACGTCGGTGACGAACTGGTAGACGCCGACCTGCCGACCGCTCTCGTCGCGGAGCGGGCGGAAATTCACCTCGTAATAGGGCCGCGCCCGGCTCGGCTCGCCGTAGCCCTCGACGAAGGTCACGGGCTCGCCGCGCATGCCCAGCGCCCACCCGGTGCGCACCTGCTCCTGGTGCTCGGGCTGGCCGTCGAGCAGCCGGAGCATGTTGTCGCCGGCCTTCGGACGCACCCCGTAGAGGCGCGTGAACTCGTCGGCATTGGCGGCATTCACGGCCAGGATGGTGTAGTCGAGATCCACCGCCATGATCATGATGTCGGTCATCTCGACGAGCTTGGCGAGCATGTTGCGCTCGGCCAGGGCCTCGTCGACCCGCCGCTCGAGGGTGTCGTTCAGCTCGCGCAAACGGTCCTCGGCCCGGGCCCGCTCGATGGCGGCCTTCACGCGCTCGCCGACCTCCCGGAACAGGCCTTCCTCGGACGCGCTCCAGCGCCGAGGCCGGGCGCTCTGCAGGGCCAGCAGGCTGACCCAGCGCTCGTTCTCGTACAGCACGACGTCGAGGTAGGCGCCGACCTGCCGGGCCAGCAGCCCCGCGCGCGCGCCGTCACTGAAGCGCAGGTCCGTGCGGACGTCGTCGACCTTGACGATGGGGCGATCGTGGTAGGCGCGCAGCAGGTCGGGGCCGAACGCCCCCAGGTCGTGCTCGCCCACCAGGGACGCGACCCCCCGCGTGTAGTCGCGCTCGACCCGCATCAGGCTGCCGAAGAACTCGGCGTAGAACACCCGGCTCAGGCCGAAGCGTTCGCCGAGACGCTCGGCCGCCGTGGAGGCGATCTCCGCCGGTGTGCGGAGCAGGCGGATCGCGTCCGAGAGCGAGAGCAGGAAGGCCTGCCGGGCCTCGCTCTCGCGCAGCTTGGCCTGCGCCGTCGTCCGCTCGATCGCGTCGGCCGCCTGGCGGGCGAGCACGTCGAACAGCTTCAGGTCGCGCTCCGGCTGCACGTGAGGCCGCTTCCAGTGCGTCGAGATCATGCCGATGGGCTTGCCCGCGCGGGACAGCAGGGGCGTCGTCTGGATCGCCCGCATCCCCGACCAGCGGTACGACCGGAGGTCGCCGCTCTCGTGCGCCAGGCCGCTGAGCTCCACGTCGGGCACGATCACGCGTTCGCCCGTGGTCATGGCGATGCCGCAGGTGCTCTCGGACGCGGCGTCGACCGTCTGCCAGTACGCGGCCGAGCGCGGATCGTATCCGTGATGCGCCAGGAGCTTGAGGTCGCCCGCCGCGTCCAGCATCTGGATGCTCGCGCATTCGGAGCCCATCAGGTCGGCGGCGGCGGTCAGGATCGCGTCGTAGACCGCCTGGGGCGCCTCGTCGCTGACCAGCCGCGTGCTGACCTCCTGCAACCGCCCGAGCGCCGCCACCTCCGCGGCCAGGGCCGCCTCGGCCTCGTGCTCCGACGTCCGGTCGCGAAACATGTTGAGATAGCTGCCGCCGTCGGCGTCGAGGCGCATCATGAGCCCCGAGGCCCAGAACCGGCTGCCGTCCCGGCGCATGTGCCAGCGTTCGTTGAGCGCGCGCCCGTCGCGCGCGGCCCGGCTCAACTCGTCGTCGGCCCGGCCCGCGGCCCGGTCCTCGGGCGTGAACAGGATGTCGCCCGGCTGCCCGACCGCATCGCGCTCGGTGAACCCCGTGAGACGCTCCGCGCCGGTGTTCCACGTCGTGATGATCCCGCGATCGTCGAGGCGCACGATCGCGTAGTCCTCGGCGCCCTCGACGATCTGCCGGTAGCGGATCTCGCTGTCCCGCAGCGCCTGCTCGGCCCGGCGCTGGTCCGCCGCCGCCGCCTTGTTCCCCGTCACCTCGGAGAGCGAATGGAACACGCCCGCCACCGCACCGGCCTCGTCGCGCAGGGGCTGGAAGCTGCCGGTGAAGAGACGCTGCTCGGTGAGGCCCGAGGGCGTCCGCAGCAGCACCGCGTGCTCGTCGATCCGCACCGTCTCGCCGGCGAAGACCCGGTCGAGGAGAGGACCCAGGAAAGCGTCGTAGACCTCGCTCCAGTTCCGCGCCGCCGGTCGGCCCAGCGCGGCCGGGTGCCGACCCGCCGCGATCGGAATATACGCGTCGTTGTAGAGTTGTATGCGGTCGCCCCCCCAGAGGATCGACACCGGGCTCGGCGCGGTGAGCATGATGCCGATCGCGGTCTTCAGGGGCGTCGGCCACCCCGCGATCGGACCGAGCGCGGTCCCGGACCAATCCCGCGCGCCGATCAGCAGACCGGTCTCGCCGCCGTGGGCGAGGAAAGCAGGCTGGGTCTTGTCGACCGGTACAGAGGCCACGAACGGTCCTTTCCGCGGGCGACTCCCGAGCAGATGGCGACGAATGCCTTCGACAATTACCGAAGGCGGACCGTCACGTCACGAGCGAACCTCTTGCGGCCAGCGTGATCGGTGGTTTCGTCGGGGGACATGCCCCGGGCGCAACGGTCGCCGAATCAGGACGGACGGTCCGGGCCCCGGATCGCGGTCGCGGCGACCAGCCTCCGCAGCTGCGCCAGGAGCGGAGCTTCATCGGCGAATGCCAGGGTGACGGGCAGGACCGCGACGCGGGCGGCGAAGGGGGGTGAGAGGCGGACGTGGTCCTTCTCGGTGGTGACGAGCTCGGCGCCGAGGCGGGTGGCCTCGGCCGCGAGAGTGGCCTCGTCGGCGGCGCCGTAGGGGTGGTGGTCCGGAAAGGCGCGGCGCGCGACGATCGTGGCCCCGGCCTCTTCGAGGCTCGCGAAGAATTTTCGGGGGCGGCCGATGCCCGCGAAGGCGAGGACGCGGCGGCCCGTCAGGTCGGCGCCCGGCACCAGGTGGGCGCGGTGGACCGGGAGACCGCGCGCCCGCGCCGCCGCGGCCACGGCCTCGCCCCGGGGCCCGGTCCCGATCAGCACGAGGCCGTGGACGTGCGGCCATTGCCGGGCGAGGGGCACCCGCAGGGGACCGGCCGGGACAGGCCGTCGTCCATGACGATGACGTCGGCGCCCTCGCGGACGCAGACAGCGGCGCCGGCCGGGCGGTCGCGCGCGAGGATCGTCGGCGCGACGCGCGCCAGCAGACGGGGCTCGTCGCCGGTCTCGGCGGCCGACTGGCGGGATGGATCGACCCGCACCGGTCCGGTGAGGCGCCCGCCATAGCCCCGGGTGAGGAAGGCCGGGTTGGCCCCGAGGGTGCGCAGGCGGGCGGCGAGGGCCAGGGCGGTGGGGGTCTTGCCGGCGCCCCCCAGGGTGAAGTTGCCGACGCAGAGCACGGGGCAGGGGGCCGGGGCGCCGGGCCGGTCCATGCGCGCGGCGGTGTGCCGGCCGTAGAGGGTGCCGACGGGAGCGAGCAGCCGGGCGGCGGGATGGCCGGGATCCGCATCCCAGAAGGCCGGGGCGCGCATCAGCCGGCCCTCACGAGGCCGCCATCGCCTTGAGCGTCATCTGGGCGATGAAGGGATCGAGCACCGACAGGGTGCGGGCGACGGCGCCCTCGAAGGGCTGGAGGGCGGCGGCCCCGGCCCGGCTCATCGCGTCGATGCGGGGGCGGTCGGCCAGGAGGGCGTCCAGGGCCGCCGCAAGGGCGTCGGCATCGGTCACCGGCAAGGCTCCGCCGGCGGCGTCCAGGGCGCGATAGACCTGGGTGAAGTTGTGGACGTGCGGCCCGTGCAGCACGGCGGACCGCAGGCGCGTCGGCTCGATCGGGTTCTGGCCGCCATGGGGCACCAGGGAGCCGCCGAGATAGACGATGCGGCCGAGGCGGTAGAACAGGCCGAGCTCGCCGAGGGTGTCGGCGACGTAGAGGTCGACGCCGCCATGGGGCCGCCCGCCCTGCGAGCGCCGGGCGCTGGTCAGGCCCTCGGCCCCGGCGCAGGCGGCGACGTCGCCGCCGCGATGGGGATGACGCGGCACGATGATGGTGAGCAGGCGCGGCCAGCGCGCCTTGAGGCGGGCATGAGCCCGGGCCGTCATGGCATCCTCGCCCGGATGGGTGCTGGCCGCTACCCAGACCGGCCGGTCGCCGACGAGGTCGCGCAGATGGGCGAGCTGCTGGTCATCCGCGGGCGGCACCTCGGAATCGTATTTCAGGTTACCGGAAACGCTGACCCGGGGGGCGCCGAGGCGGCGGAAGCGGTCGGCATCCTCGTCGGTCTGGGCGAGGCAGATCGCGATGCGGGCGAGGAGCGCCTCGGCGGAGCGGGGGGTGCGGGCCCAGCCCCGGAACGAGCGCTCGGACATCCGTCCGTTGACGACGAGGAGGGGGATGCCGTGCCGGTGCAGGCCGACGACCGTGTTCGGCCAGATCTCGGATTCGGCGACCAGGGCCAGGTCGGGGCGCCAATGGGCGAGGAAGCGGTCGACCCAGCGCGGGGCGTCGAGGGGCATGTACTGGTGCACGGCTCCGGCCGGCAGCCGCCGCCCGATCAGGTCGGCGGCGCTGCGGGTGCCCGTCGTCACCAGCACCGAGAAGCCCCGGGCGATCATGCCGTCGACGAGGCCGACGAGAGACAGCGCTTCGCCGACGCTGGCCCCGTGCATCCAGACCAGGCGGCCCGTCGGCCGGGCCCGGCCCGGCAGCCCGCGCCGCTCGGCCAGGCGTCCGGGATCCTCCTTGCCCCGGCGGGAGCGCCAGGCCAGCAGGCCGGCCAGGGCCGGCTCGCCGAGATAGAGCCCGGTGCGATAGGCCCGCAGGATCGCCGTGAGGGGCGGGGCCTTCGCCATCGCCTTCATGCCGGTTCCCCGACCCGGCCGCTCGCCCCGACGCGGTCGGGATGGCGGACGCGGTCGTGGGGCCCGACCCGGTCGGGCCGTCCCACCAGGGTGTAGGCGCGGTCGTGCACGCGGTTCATCTCGGCCTCGAGCTGGCGGCGCAGGGCCTCGAGGGCGTCCGGCTCGATGTCCCGCGGCACGAAGATGGGCTCGCCGAACACCATCGCGCCCCGGCCGAAGGGCATGCCGAGGCAGGCCCGGTCCCAGCTGTTGAAGCGCCAGTGCCGGCTCGTCACCACCGCCACGGGGATGATCGGCCGGCCGGAGAAGCGCGCCAGGGTGAGGATGCCGGCATCGGCCCGGCGCGAGACCTTCGGCACGTCGGCGCTGAAGGCCACGGACTCGCCATCCTTCAGGGCCCGCAGCATGGCGCGCAGGCCCTCGGCCCCGCCCTTCGCCTTGGCATCCCGCAGGGCGCGGCCCCGGGCGCCGGAGGCCCGGATCACCCGCACGCCCATGCGGGTGAGCGCGATGGTGTTGATGTTGCCGTCGGGCGAGCGCGAGATGATCGTGGCGATCCGGTCGTGCGGCCGGCGCATGAACGAGATCATCGTGTGCTGCCCGTGCCACATGCCGGCGATGAAGGGGCTGAGCCCGTCGAGCCAGGCATCCGGCGCGGCCGGCTCCACCGTGAAGCGGTTGGTGCGCCGCACGAGGCGGAGGTAGCCGCCCGCGAGGATGCCGAGGGCCTGCTGGACCGCGGGCGCGCGGCCGATGCGTTTGACGAGGCTCATCACTTCGCTTTCGCGTCGCGGCGCCGATGGGCCGGCGATGCCTTCGAGGAGGGGATGTCCACGGAGCCGTCCCGTCCGGCGCGCCGGGACGCGCGCCGGACGGGCAGCCGGCTGTCTAGCTCCGATCGCGCGGCCGGCGCAACGGCGCAGTGGCGGCCGAATCCCCCGTTTCGGGCCCGGAAACGCGCGCAATCGCCTTGTTTGGATCGATTCCAAGTTCTAGATTGGAATGGATCCAAACAAGGATGTAGCCCGAGACGAGCCGGTCAGGACAGGACGCGCACGATGATGATCTCCCCCGCCCAGGACGCCTTGGACGTGACGGCCGCACGCGACGCGGCCGAGGCTCACCGCGCCTTCGTCCTGCGCTACGTCCAACCGGGCCTCGCCGGGCTGATCGACGGCTCGGTCTCCACCCTGGCGCCGATCTTCGCCGCTGCCTTCGCCACCCACAGCAACGGCGCCACCTTCCTGGTGGGGCTCGCCGCCTCCTTCGGCGCCGGGATCAGCATGGGTTTCACCGAGGCGCTCTCGGATGACGGACAGATCACCGGGCGCGGGACGCCCTGGATGCGCGGCCTCGTCTGCGGGGTCATGACCACGGTGGGCGGCCTCGGCCATACGCTGCCCTACGCGATCCCCGCCACCTGGCCGAACGCCTTCGGCGTCGCGACCGCTCTGGCGATCCTGGTCGTGGTGGTGGAATTGCTGGCGATCGCGGCGATCCGCACCCGCTACATGGCGACGCCGTTCTGGCGCGCGGCGATGCAGGTCGTGCTCGGCGGCGCCCTGGTGCTGCTCGCCGGAATCGCCATCGGGAGCGCGTGAGGGGCGACAGGCGGATTCGCGGCCCGAGGCTTGACCCCCGGCCCCGGTTGGGGCGATGCGGGGCGCGAAATCCCGATCATCGACCGCGCATTGGGGGATGATGTTCCGCCTCGCCCACCTGACCGACCCCCATGTGGGGCCGCTGACACGCCCGCGCCTGCGCCAGCTCCTGAGCAAGCGCGCCACCGGCTACGTGAACTGGCAGCGCGGCCGCAAGGACGCTCACGACATGGAGGTGCTGGCCGCCCTGGTGGCCGACCTTCAGGCGCAGGGGCACGACCACATCGCCTGCACCGGCGACCTCTGCAACATCGGCCTGCCGAGCGAGTGGTCGACCGCGAAGGTGTTCCTGGAAGCCCTCGGAACACCCGAGGCCGTCAGCTTCGTGCCGGGCAACCACGACGCCTACGTGCGCGGCTCCCTCGAGGGCCTGCTCCTGGCCTGCGGCGCCTGGACCGCCGGGGACGACGGCACGCACGGGCATTTCCCGTACCTGCGCCGGCGCGGGCCGGTGGCCCTGATCGGCCTGTCCTCGGCGGTGCCCACGAAGCCGCTGATGGCCAGCGGCCGCCTCGGGCCGCAGCAGATCGCCGCCACGGAAACCCTGCTGCGGACGCTGGGGGCCGAACCCGAGCCGCCCTTCCGCGTGGTGATGATCCACCACCCGTCGCATCCCGGCGGCACGTCGTCCGGGCGTGAACTGAAGGATGCGGGGGCGTTCACCGCCATGGTGGCCCATGCGGGGGCGGAGTTGATCCTGCACGGGCACAATCACGTCCGCAGCGTCGCGTTCGTGCCCGGGCCCGGGGGGAGGTCGATTCCAGTGGTGGGGGCCGCCTCGGCATCGGCCCGGGGCGATGCCCGGCATCACCGCGCCAGCTACCACCTCTATACGATCACGCGCCAGGCGACGGGCTATGCCGTCGCGGGCATCGAGCGGGGCCTGACGGAGACCGGGATCATCGAGGATCTCGGCGCCCTGGCCCTGGCCCGGTCCTGAGGCGACGCCGCACGGGCGCCGCCCCGGGGTGTCGGGGTCAGGCGTCCTCGAGCACCTTCGCCTGGGCGGCGATGCTGGCCTGGTAGCGCTCCGCCTGCAGGCGGGTCAGGCCGCTGACGAGCACGGACTCGCCGCGGTACACCGTATAGGTGCCGTCATGCGTCGGCTTCACGCGAATCACGTTGGACATGGCTGTCACCCCGTCAAAAAAGGTTAGACGCGATATTATTTTGGCGGAGAGGAAACATTAACGGTCGGTTCAGACTACGCAAGTCCTCGCCTGCCCGGGAACTGATAAATCGATCCCGCAACGCAGCGAACATCTTGGTATTTCAGTCCGGCCCGCGAAAACCCTGAACCTTCTCAACGAATGGCTACGCTTGCGCTGCACCATGATCGCCGGGGGAGGGCGGGGCCGGCAAAGCCTGTTCGCTCGGCGGGCCGGTCCGTCGCCCCCGTCCGGACCCCGCGGAGGCCACCTCGCCGCCGCGGCTGATTCTCCGGATCCGCGCCCCGGGGGCGCCCGTCCGTCAGGCGTCGCGCGCCGGCCGGCCCGGAGCGCCGCCGAGATTGGCCTGCAGGTAGTCGCTGATCTTGCGCAGGTAGGCTTCCAGGTCCTGGACCTCGCCCTCGGCGGAGCGCGCCCGCTGCCGCGCATCGAGGGCGGCCTGATCCGCTTCGCGCCGTGCCATCTCGGCCTCGCGGACGCGCAGCTGGGCTTCGCGCATCCGGATCTCCAGCTCCATGGCCTGACGCCGCCAGGCGGACGCCTCCGCCCGGGCGCGATCCAGCTCGGCCTGCTGCTCGACCCGCTCCCGGTGGGTGAGGCGGATCAGGTCCCGGGCCTGGGCCGAGATCGTATCCACCCGCTCGTGCAGCGCCTGGATCGTCTCCATGCTGTGCTCGACCAAGCGCAGGGTCGTGGCGCCGAGCTCCGAGGTGGGCGTGGTCGACGCCACGGGCACCAGGGCGAGCGCCTGGCTGCCGCTCCGCTCGGGGCTCTCCGTCTCGCGCAGGTCGGAGACCTCGACCCCGTGACGGACGGGCAGCCGGGCGAGCGCGAGATCGATCACGGGCGACAGGATGGAGGAGGCGGCAGCGGACATCTGTGCAGCAGACCTGGGGGCGGGGACCCGGACGGGAAAACGGTCTTGGTGACGGTCTCGGTAACTATCTCGGTGGCGGTCGTCGCGCAGGGTCCCGGGCGGGCGGCGGGACCCCGCAGGGTGGGTCCGCCGCCGACGCCCCGGCCCCTCACGGCGTCGCGACCTTGGCCGGATTCGCCTCCTCCGCCGGCGCGCGGCGGGTGAAGCCCTCGACCACGGCGTCGTGCAGGCGGGCCAGCCACTCCTCGGCCTCGTCCGCCCGGCGCTCGGCGAGGTCGGCGCGGGACTGGGCGGCGGCGACCTGCGCCTCCAGGGCGGTGGCCCGCTCCAGGGCCCGTGCCACCGTGCGCTCCAGCTCCTGCTCCAGCTCGGCGGCCCGCTCCTCGCTGATGCGGATCGCGGCCGTCGCCTCGTGGATGAGGTCGAGGGAGGCGGACCAGTCCCGCTTCGGACCGGCATTGGCCGGGGCCGGCAGCGCCTCGTCCGACGGGCCCTGCTCGGGCGCGGCCGACCCGCGATGGGGGCTGGGCAAGCTGCGCATCAGCCAGGCTCCGGCAGAAGAGGTTTCTCGGTCGCGAAGCGCGGTCTCGGACATCTGGGCATCCCTGCGCGGGGTCTCCGCCGCGCCGTCTCTTGAAGGGGTGGAGGGGTCGGGTCGGCGAGGCTGGATCGGTCGGGTCGGGCGCTACTTCTCGGGCGGGGGCGTGAAGGGACGGACGTTGCTCGGCTCCGGCGCGGGCGCGGCCGGCTCGTTCCGCGCCACCTCGTCCCCGGCGAAGCTGCGGGCCGAGCGGCGCAGGGCCTCGTGCTGCTTCTGCAGGGCGACGCGGCTCTCGCGGGCGATGTCGAGGGCGCCCTGGGCCAGCTTGCGCTCGGAGCGCTCGTGCTGAAGCTCCTCGATCAGGCGGTGGTTCACGGTCTCGAAATCCGCGCGCTCCACCTCCTGGCGGTGGACGAGGTGGTCGATGCGGTCGGACAGGCTGGAGACCCGGCCGAGGGCCTGTTCCAGGGCCGCATCCTTGGCCGCCATCGCCTTGGTCAGCATCTCGCAGCGGTGCTCGAATTCCGAGCGCGCGCGCTGCATTTCGAGAAAGCGCTCGTTCTGCCGGGCGAGATCGACCTGGGCGCTCTCCAGCCGACGCTCCAGGGTGACGCGCTCGATGGAGGCTTCCTTGAGACCGCGCTCGGCCGAGCGGCCGGCCTCGTCGCGTTCGCGCAGCTGGGTGCGCAACTGGGACAGCATCTGCTCGGTGTTGGCGAGGCGGCTCGTGGCGGCCTCGACCCGCATGGCGAGGCTCGCGCGCTCGGTGCGATGGTTGGCGACCTCGGCCTCGTACTGGGCCTCCGCCTTCTGGGCGGCGGCGACCTCGGCGGCCAGCTGCTGCTCGACGTTGTGCAGGGCGACGCGGTTGGACTCGGCCTGACCCTCGAACTCCTCGGCCCGGGCGGTCAGCTCGGCGAGCTGGGCCGCCTGGGCCTCGCTCAGGTTCTGGAGCCGGAGGTTGTCCCGGTCCAGGGCGTGCCGGCTCTCGCGCAGGTCCTGCAGCTCGCTGTCGGAGCGGGCCAGGGCCTGGTCCAGGGCCTTGGCCTCAACCCGCAGCGCCTTGCTCTCGCCCTGCAGGGCACGGCTCTGCTCGGTCTCGGCGAACAGACGCCGCTCCAGGTTCTCGGCCTGTAGGGTCTTGTCGCGCAGGGCGATCCGGACCTCCTCGGCCGCCGCGTCGCGGGCCTGGAGGCTGGTCTCGAGGTGGTGCAGCTGGATCTTGGCGGCGGCGACGTCGTTGGTCGCCGCGGCGAGGCGCCCGGTGGCGTCGGCGAGATCGCGCCGGAGGGTGGCGGCGGTGCTCTGCTCCATCGCCAGCAGGGTCTCGAGCTCCGCCGTCCGGACCTTGGCCCGCGGAAGCTCCTCGGTGATCGCCACGATCGGCACGAGCAGGGCGGAGAAATCCGCCTGGAGCGACTTCAGGTCGTCGAGCCGCTCGGACATTTCGGCCACGCGGAACCGCAGGCTCTCGTTGTGCTGCCCAAGAGAATCCAGCGAAAGGTCTTCACTGTCCAGTGAAGGCTCCGTCGTCTCGGCCTCATCAGCAATTCGGATAAAAGGCACGTCCTGTATTGGAGCGCGCAACAACGCATCGGTCTGTTGGGAAGACGGCGCCTTGCTTTCACTTGCGGTCAATTTGCGGAGCGAAAGCCAGCTCATTTCTGCGATCCATCCTCGTGGCGGACAACCCACGACACGGATTTATCAAAGTTGCAATTTCCCTCCCCTGTCAATCACGCCAAACGGGTCCTCTTAGCAAAATGTTAACGTATGGCTTTTGTGGCGCAGGGCCGCGAGATCCGGCGCGTTGCTGGGCTCGGTCTAACAATCGTTAGGGTCCACTTGGGGGCGGGACGGACGATTGCTGGAATGCGGCGCACAAGCGTGTCCGCAATTCCTCGCGTAAGCGTGAACACTCCGCTGGGGATGGCGCCTGCCGCCCGCGCCGATTCACGCCGGTCCGGCGTCGCGCGGCCCCTCGGGATGCTCGGGCGGCGTCCCGTCGGCGGCGGGGCGGAAGTCGCCCCAGGCCTCCCGCGCCCCACGCCAGGCCAGGAGGTGGAGGAGCGGGAGCCGCACCTCGACGATGAGGTCATCGTCCAGCAGGCCGGGGACGATCTCCGTGGTGGCGTCCGGAAACCGGGCGAGGACCGCCGCCTGAATCCGGCGCAGGCGCGGGAGCTGGTCCGCCGTGGGCTCGACGAGAATGTGCTTGATGACCCGGATCATGCCCGCTCATCGCATGGCGAGGGCGCAGCCGTCAGCCGGACAGCTTGTCCTATCGCGCCGCGCCCGGAACGACGTTCGATCGCGACGTCGCGGCACCGCCTCGGGACCTTGCAGTTCTAAGGCGTCTTCGCTGCACTCACTCGCATTCTCAACGCAGCATAATTTGTCCGATTGTCGACAATTCGTGTATCGATGATTGAATACGCCCAATTCGCTCGCTAACATTCATAGACATAAGAACTACTTAAGTTCAGTCATCCACCGCGTTTCACGAGTGAAGACTGCATGAACCGGACAGACAACGCGGCTGCACGCTTACCGAATCCCGTCACGCGAAAGCTCGAGAGCTTTGTCGAGTTGTCGGAGGCGGACCGGGCGAGGCTGGAACGGATCAGCGCGGAGCGGCGCAGCCTCGACCCGCACACCCCGCTGGTGCGCGAGGGCGACAAGCCGGACGGTCTCTGGCTGATCGTGGACGGGGTGGCGTGCCGCCAGAAGGCGCGGGTGAGCGGCCGGCGTCAGATCCTGGCGTTCCTGCTGCCCGGCGACCTCTGCGACCTGGATGCCTCCCTCCTGGAGCGGATGGACCACAGCATCGTCACCCTGTCGCCCTGCAAGGCGGTTCACCTCGCGTCCGAGACCATCGCCGAAATCCTGGACACCGCCCCCGCGGTGGCCTGTGCCCTGCGGCTCAGCACGCTGGTCGACGAGGCGACCCTGCGCGAGTGGGTGGTGAATCTCGGATGCCAGCCCGGCGTGAAGCGGATCGCCCACCTGTTCTGCGAACTCTTCGTTCGTCAGGCGCGGGTGGGGCGGACGACCGGCAACAGCTGCGCGCTGCCGCTGACCCAAGGCGATCTCGCCGACGCCACCGGCCTCTCGAACGTCCACGTCAACCGGGTTCTGCAGGAGCTGCGCGGCGATGGGCTCATCGAGCTCCGGGACCGGCGCCTCACCATTCCCAATCTGGCGGCCCTGTCCGCCTTCGCCGAATTTGACCCGGGCTACCTTCGCGTCGAGTCGGACACGGACCAGCGCCCGCTCCAGCGGATTCCGGCCCATCGGCTGAACGCCATGGCCGCCCATTGCCTCGGCGCCCAGGTCCTACGCCCGAATTGACGGACAACGGACCGCGCAGGATCTCGGCCGCGCCCGAACGCTCGGGCACCAGCGGATCTGTCGAGTGGGAAGAGGGAAGTGCTTGGCGCGCCCACGGGGAATCGAACCCCGGTCTGATCCGTGAGAGGGACCTGTCCTAACCGCTAGACGATGGGCGCGGACCGGCGGGAAGCCGTTGGTAATCGCTCTGGCGATCCGTGCTTCCCGGCCGATGGGCGATCGTATAGCGAGGGTCGCGCGGCACGACAAGGGCTGAAATGGTCCGGTCGGCGCAGACGCGACATTTTTAGAGCGAAGGATCGCCCCTTGCCGGGACTCCAAGATCTGCCGGGACTCGAACATCTGCCGGGACGCGACCATGGGCAGGGGTCAACGGACCGCCGCGCGACGCTCCCTGAGGACGCCGTGACGGAGCGCCTGGACCGGGCCCTGGCCCGGGCCTTTCCCGACGTCTCGCGCTCGCGGCTGCAGGATCTCATCCGAGCCGGACAGGTGTGCCGGGACGGCACCGTCAGCCTCGACCCCTCCGCGAAGGTCGGCCCCGGGGCCGAACTCGCCGTGGTGATGCCGGAGGCCGTGGCGGCCGAACCCGTGGCCCAGGCCCTCGACCTCGCCATCGTGTACGAGGACGACGACCTCATCGTCATCGACAAGCCCGCCGGCCTCGTCGTCCACCCGGCGCCCGGCCACGAATCGGGCACCCTGGTGAACGGCCTCATCGCCCATTGCGGCGAGAGCCTGTCGGGGATCGGCGGCGTGCGCCGGCCGGGGATCGTCCACCGCATCGACAAGGACACCAGCGGCCTGCTGGTGGTGGGCAAGAACGATCTGGCCCATGCGGGGCTCACGGCGCAGTTCGCCGACCATGGCCGCACCGGGCCCCTGGAGCGGGCCTATCTCGCCCTGGCCTGGGGCGTCCCCGAGCCCCGCGCCGGCACCATCGAGGCGAACCTCGCCCGCAGCGTGCGCAACCGGGAGAAGATCGCGGTGGTACGCGGGGAGGGCGGCCGCCACGCGATCACCCATTACCGCGTCGAGGCGGTGCTCGGGACCGAGGCGCCGGTGGCGCTGGTGCGCTGCACGCTGGAGACGGGACGCACGCATCAGATCCGCGTGCATCTCAGCCATCGGGGCCATCCGCTGCTGGGGGACACGGTCTATGGCGGCGCCTTCAAGACCAAGGCGGGCCGCCTCGGCCCGGAGGCGCGCGCCGCCCTCGACACCCTGGGGCGACAGGCCCTCCACGCCAGCGTGCTGGGCTTCGCCCATCCGCGCACGGGCGACACCCTGCATTTCGAGAGTCCGCTGCCGCCGGACCTCCAGGCCCTGGTCGGCGCGCTCCGGGCCGGGGCGTAGCGCCGCTGACACAGTCAAGACCGCGTGGGCGTGCGCCAGGACACGGCGGGCTGCGGCCATTCGTGACATGACCGACCCAAGCGAGATCCCGCGCGTTGATGCCAGACGCGGCCCACGCGTCGCCTTTCCGTTCCCGCCGGTTTCCCGCTAGAGTGAGGGAATCGAACGGTCGGCTCAAGGGAGCGGCGGTTCGCTCCGGACCGCCCTCAGGGGGTCCTTTCAAGGAGGTAAGATCATGGCCGGCGCATTGCCAGTGCTCGCCACCGAAGGTGGCCTCTCACGCTACCTCGACGAGATCCGCAAGTTCCCGATGCTGGAGCCGAACGAGGAGTTCACGCTCGCGAAGGACTGGCGCGAGAAGGGCGATCGCAACGCCGCTCATCGGCTCGTCACGTCCCACCTGCGCCTCGTCGCCAAGATCGCCATGGGCTATCGCGGCTACGGCCTGCCGATCGGCGAGGTCGTGTCCGAGGGCAATGTCGGCCTGATGCAGGCGGTCAAGCGCTTCGAGCCGGACAAGGGCTTCCGCCTGGCCACCTATGCCATGTGGTGGATCAAGGCGGCGATCCAGGAGTACATCCTGCGCTCGTGGTCCCTCGTGAAGATGGGCACCACCGCCAACCAGAAGAAGCTCTTCTTCAACCTGCGCAAGGCCAAGGGGCGGATCTCGGCCCTCGACGAGGGCGACCTCAAGCCGGATCAGGTCGCGCAGATCGCCACCAAGCTCGGCGTGCCCGAGCAGGAGGTGATCGACATGAACCGCCGCCTCTCGGGCGACACCTCCCTCAACGCGCCCCTGCGCGAGGAAGGCGAGGGCGAGTGGCAGGATTGGCTCGTGGACAACAGCCCGAGCCAGGAGACCGTGCTCGCCCGCGAGGAGGAGGGGCAGAACCGCCTCTCGGCCCTGCGTGACGCTCTCTCCGTGCTCAACCCGCGCGAGCGGCGCATCTTCGAGGCCCGTCGCCTCGCCGACGACCCGATAACCCTGGAGGACCTCTCGGGCGAATTCGGCGTCTCGCGCGAGCGCGTCCGCCAGATCGAGGTCCGCGCCTTCGAGAAGATCCAGGAGGCGGTCAAGCGCAACCTGGCCACCCGCGAAGCCCCGCGCGCCGAGGCCCACGCCTGATCGTCCGAGCGGGTCTTCAGTCAAAGCGGGTCTTCGGTCGAAGCGGTCATCAGTGAAACGACAACAGCCCCCCGGCCATCGTACCGGGGGGCTGTTGTCGTATGGGGCCGCGTGTCCGGTCGAACCTCGCTCGCCGAACGTGCGCGCGCCCGCGATTTAGGGAGCGGCCTCACCGCTCCTTGACCAAGGCCGCGGCGCGCGACGCCTCAGCGCCACTGGTCGAAGGCGCTCTGCAGGACCTGGGTCCCGGCGGTGCCCTTCTCGAAAGCGATGATCCCACGGGGGCCGGCGGCGAACTTCAGCGTGATGTCGAACCAGTTCTTATGCAGCAGGATGTCGGTGTTGCGCTCGATGTCGTTCGGCAGCGAGGACAGCCCGATGAGGAACAGGTTCTCGCGCACCCGCACCGGCAGGCCGGACACGGGGGAGCCGCGGGCACCCTCCTCGTCCTTGCCCTGGAGCAGGCCGATATCCTGGACGTTGTGGCGGGCGGCCGTGGGACCGCTCGGCGTGAAGGCGAGCTCGATGGTATGCGAGGCCGGCAGGGTCGCGTCGAGGTTGCGGCGCACGGTCATTACGAGAGACAGCCCGGCATCCGGGAACTCGGCCGTGGCCCGCACGACGGTCTCCAGCTGCTGGCCCTGCTCACCCGGAACGGTGTCGAGGCGCCAGACCACCCGGCCCTGGGTGGTGGTGGGCGTGGCGTTCGCGCCGCCGCCCATGTTCTCTTCGTAGAGCATCGCGCGCTGGGTGACCGCGAGGTCCGGCTGCGCCTGGGTCGGCGCGGCCGGCGTCGGGGACGCCGCCGGCGCCGGGGCGGGACGCCGGGCCGGCGCGGCGCGCTCGGCCGGTGCGGCGTCGCCGCCGACCCGATCGGCGAACTTCGAATCGGCGCCGTCCGGAGCCGCGTCCTGCTGCTCGGTAGCGATCGGCTGAAGATCGGCCGGCTTGTCGCGCAGAAGGAAGGCGGCCACGGCGATCAGGCCGATCACCGCGATCAGGATGCTGCCCACGAGCACGTTGCGCAGGAGGCGCGAGCGTCCGTCCCGCGGCCCGACCACCTCGATGCGCGGTCGCTGGCGCTGGCCGCCATCCGGGGGCGGCACTTCGCTGCCGTCATCCGCGACCGACGGGGTCGGCACGGCCGCTTCGTCCGCCCCGTCGGCGGCCATGAAGGGCGGGTTCTTCGCCTTGCGGGCCTGGATGCGGACCGGCGGCGGGATGGTGTCGGCGCCGTTCTCGGGCGACGGGCCGGCGCTGTCGCGTGGCCCCGGCGGCGCGACGGTGATCGCGGGCGTCGGCTCGGGTGCCGGCGGAACCGGCTCGTCACGGGCGGGCTCGGGCGAGACGCTTTCGAGCCGTGCCACTTCGGGCGGCCGTGCGGCGGGCACACCGAGATTCGGCGGCGGCGCGGGCGGCAGGGTCGCCCCCGGCGGCGTCGGCTCCGGCGGGGACGGCTCTGGGGGAAGCGACGCGGCCGAGAGCGCCTCGGGCGGCGCCGGCTCGGGCAGGTCGATGGGATCGTTGGCCGGGGGTGGCGGCCGCAGGGGTTCCGGCTCGGGCGCGGGCGGCACCGGCATCGGGGCCGGCTCGGGTGCCGCCGCCGCGACACCGCCGTGGTCGCGCTCCAGGCGCAGGATCGCGGCCTCGAGGGCGTTGCGCTCGAGGTCGATGTCGTCCTCGGACAGGGGCGGATCGAGGGAGCGGAGCTGACCGATCAGCGCGCCGCGCGCGCGCTCGTAGACGGCCTGGCGCAGGGCCGGGGAGCGGTCGGGCATCGCGTCGAGCGCCCGTGCCAGCAGGGGATAATAGTCGGCCATCGTGCCTCAGATCCGCCTTCTCACCGGCGACTGGCCGGCCGCCTCGTCCCGCAGTCCCGCGGACGGGCGGAGCCGGCCGACCGCCGCGGGGCCGTCATGGGCGTATCTTCCCCACGCGGCCGCGCGCCCATCAAGCGGAAACCGCCCTAGTCCTCAAAGGGGTTGTGCATGAGGATGGTGTCGTTGCGCTCCGGGGAGGTCGAGAGCAGCGCCACCGGCGCGCCGATCAGCTCCTCGATCCGGCGCACGTACTTGATCGCCTGGGCCGGCAGGTCGGCCCAGGAGCGGGCGCCGGCCGTCGTGCCCGACCAGCCCTCGATGGTCTCGTAGATCGGCTCCACCTTGGCCTGCGCCGCCTGGTTGGCGGGGAGGTGGTCCACCACTTGTCCGTCGAGGCGGTAGCCGGTGCAGACCTTGATCGACTCGAAACCGTCGAGGATGTCGAGCTTGGTCAGGGCGATGCCGTCGATGCCCGAGGTCCGGACGGTCTGGCGCACCAGCACCGCGTCGAACCAGCCGCAGCGACGCTTGCGCCCGGTGTTGACGCCGAACTCGCGGCCGCGCGCGCCGATGGTCTCGCCGATCTCGTCGAACAGCTCGGTGGGGAACGGACC
The DNA here is from genome assembly GCF_001423085.1 of Methylobacterium sp. Leaf125. Taxonomy (GTDB): domain Bacteria; phylum Pseudomonadota; class Alphaproteobacteria; order Rhizobiales; family Beijerinckiaceae; genus Methylobacterium. Next base: position 410,671 of record NZ_LMNU01000012.1, read on the forward strand.
CTCGCCGACCCGGGTGGTGTAGGCCTTGGCGATACCCAGCACGTAGCCGATGGCCGAGGGGCCCATGCCGGAGCCGGTGGCGGCCTGCGCGGCCACGATGTTCGAGGAGGTCACGAACGGATAGGTGCCGTGGTCGACGTCGAGCAGGGCGCCCTGCGCGCCCTCGAACAGGATGCGCTTGCCGGCGCGGCGCTCGTCGTCGAGGAGCTTCCAGACCGTGTCGGCGTAGGGCAGGATCGTCGGCGCGATCGCCTTCAGCTCGGCGAGCAGGGCGCCCGCATCCACCTCGGCGATGCCGAGGCCCCGGCGCAGGGCGTTGTGATGGGTGAGCACCCGCTCGATCTTCGATTCGAGGGTCGACGCGTCGGCGAGGTCGACGACCCGGATGGCCCGGCGGCCGACCTTGTCCTCGTAGGCCGGGCCGATGCCGCGCTTCGTGGTGCCGATCTTCAGCCCGGCGTTCGAGGTCTCGCGGAAATGGTCGAGCTCGCGGTGCAGCGGCAGGATCAGAGTGGCGTTGTCGGCGATGCGCAGGGTCTGGGGCGAGATCTCGACGCCCTGGGCCTGGAGCCGGGCGATCTCGTCGACGAGGTGCCATGGATCGACCACGACGCCGTTGCCGATCACCGACAGCTTGCCGCCCCGCACCACGCCCGACGGCAGCAGCGCGAGCTTGTACGTCACCCCGTCGACCACGAGGGTGTGGCCGGCATTGTGGCCGCCCTGGAAGCGGACGACGACGTCGGCCTGCTCCGAGAGCCAGTCGACGATCTTGCCCTTGCCTTCGTCACCCCACTGGGCGCCTACGACGACGACGTTTGCCATTCACTCAAGACCTGTGCCGTAACCCGCGCGAAAGCGGCCCGACCTGACGGGCGGACCGCTTTCGCTGTCCTCGGGTCTTTCCGCGATCCGTGCGCGGAAATCAAGCAAGGGGCCCGTCCGCGCCCGGATGAGCGGGTATGCCGAGGGGTCGTGTCCGATACCGCGGTCCCGCCACCGGCCCTGGCGCCTAGCGGGCCTCGGTTCCGGGCTGGCGGCCGGGCAGGTCGCCGGGCTTGATGACCGGCATCGCGCCGGGATTCGGATCGGGCGGGGTCACCACCATGCCGGGGGCCGCGTTGCCGGGCGGCTTGATGACGCCGTCGCTCTTCTCGAGCTTGTCGCTGAGCGTGCCCTTGTCGGCGGAGGTGCCCTTGTCGGCGGTCCCGTCGGAGGGACGGATCTTATCGGGGATGGTCTGGTTCGGCGGCGGCAGGGCCGGATCGGTGTCCCGGCCCTTCAGGGGCGCATCGGGGGACTGCGCGAAGGCCGTGCCGGCGATCAGGCCGAGGCCGACCGCGAGTGTGAGGATCGAGCGCATAGGGTCTCCCTATCTCGGTTGCGAGGTTTCAGGGAGAACAGGCCGGGGGCCGAAGCGTTCCTGTCCCATCGGTCCTGTGATGGGACGATGGTCCTGGGGCGGGGCTCTGGAGAGGAACGGGTCCCGCAGATTTATCCCCCCTTGCGCGGGGGAGCGGAAGCCGCGCGGAGGGCCGTCCTCGACCTACCTGCTCCCGCGCGCCATCGTGCGAAGGTTCACGCGCTCACGCGCGCCATCGTCCGAAGGTTCACGCGCTCTCGCGCGCCATCGTCCGAAGGTTCACGCGCTCTCGCGCGCCATGGCGAGGTAGAGCTCGCGCAGGCGCCGGGTGTGGGGGCCGGGGCGGCCCTCGCCGACGGCGTGGCCGTCGATGGAGACCACCGGCATCACGAAGGCCGAGGCGCTGGTGTAGAAGGCCTCGGCCGCCGCCAGGGCCTCGGCGACGCTGAACAGGCGCTCCTCCAGGGCGAGGCCCGCTTCCTCGGCGAGGCGCAGCACCGCCTTGCGGGTGATGCCCGGCAGGAGCGCCGTGGACAGGGGCCGCGTCACCAGGGCGCCGCCCGTCGTGACGATGAAGGCCGTCGAGGACGAGCCCTCGGTGACCGCGTCGTCCTCGACCATCCAGGCCTCGGCGACGCCGGCGGCGGCGGCCTGCTGCTTGGCCAGCACCTGGGCGAGGAGGGCCACCGACTTGATGTCCCGGCGCTTCCAGCGCAGGTCCGGCACCGTGATGATCTTGGCCCCGGTCTCCGCGAGCGGGTTGGCCGCCACGGTCTTGGCCTGGGTGAACATCATCACCGTGGGCCTGGTGCCGGCGGGCGGATAGGCGAAGTCGCGCTCGTACACGCCGCGCGTCACCTGCATGTAGACCAGCCCCTCGGTCAGCCCGTTGCGGGCGATGAGGTCGGTCTGCAGGCCGACCCACTCGGCCAGGCTGTGCGGGTTGGCGATGTCGATCTCGCCCAGCGAGCGGTCGAGGCGGGCGAGGTGGGCCTCGTTGTCCACGAGGCGCCCGTCGAGCACCGCCGAGACCTCGTAGATCCCGTCGGCGAAGAGGAAGCCCCGATCCATGATCGGCACGCGCGCCTCGGCGAAGGGCAGGAAGTCGCCGTTCAGGTAGACGATGCGGGCCTGGGACACGGGGTTACCTCTTCGGTCCGGGTGGGGCTGGTCGGGACAGGCAGGATTCGTGCGATGTTCAGCTTGCGCCGAACACCCGGGCGAAGATCGTGTCCACGTGCTTGAAGTGGTAGCCGAGATCGAAGCACTCCTCGATCTGCTCCGGTGTCAGCGCCGCGGTGACGTCGGCATCGGCCTTCAGCAGGGCCAGGAAGTCGCCCTCGCCGCGCCAGACCGGCATCGCGTTGCGCTGGACCAGACGGTAGGCATCCTCGCGGGACACGCCGGCCTGGGTCAGGGCCAGCAGCACCCGCTGCGAGTGGACGAGGCCGCCGAGCTTGTCGAGGTTGCGCTGCATGTTCTCCGGATAGATCAGCAGCTTATCGATGACGCCGGTGAGGCGGCCCAGGGCGAAGTCGAGGGTGACGGTGGCGTCCGGCCCGATCATGCGCTCCACCGAGGAGTGCGAGATGTCGCGTTCGTGCCAGAGGGCGACGTTCTCCATGGCGGGCAGCGCGTAGGCGCGCACCATGCGGGCGAGGCCCGTCAGGTTCTCGGTGAGCACCGGGTTGCGCTTGTGCGGCATGGCCGAGGAGCCCTTCTGGCCCTCGGAGAAGAATTCTTCCGCTTCCAGCACTTCCGTGCGCTGGAGGTGGCGGACCTCGATGGAGAGGCGCTCCACCGAGGAGGCGACCACGCCCAGGACCGCGAAGAACATGGCATGGCGGTCGCGCGGGATGACCTGGGTCGAGACCGGCTCGGGCGTCAGGCCCATGGCTTCGGCGACGTACTCTTCCACCCGCGGGTCGATGTTGGCGAAGGTGCCGACGGCGCCCGAGATCGCGCAGGTGGCGATCTCCGCGCGGGCCGCCACGAGGCGGGCGCGCGCCCGCTCGAATTCCGCATAGGCCCCGGCGAGCTTGAGGCCGAAGGTGACCGGCTCGGCATGGATGCCGTGCGAGCGGCCGATGGTCGGCGTCATCTTGTGCTCGAAGGCGCGGCGCTTGAGGGCGGCGAGAAGGGCATCGACGTCCTTGATCAGCAGGTCGGCGGCGCGGACCAGCTGGACGTTGAGGCAGGTGTCGAGCACGTCCGACGATGTCATGCCCTGGTGGACGAAGCGGGCCTCGGGTCCGACGATCTCGGCCAGATGCGTCAGGAACGCGATGACGTCGTGCTTGGTCACCGCCTCGATGGCGTCGATGCGGGCCACGTCGAAGACCGCGTCGCGGCCCTTCTCCCAGATCGCGTCGGCCGCCTGCTTCGGGACGACGCCGATCTCGGCCAGGGCCGTGGTGGCGTGGGCCTCGATCTCGAACCAGATCCGGAAACGCGATTCGGGGGACCAGATCGCGGTCATCTCGGGGCGGCTGTAGCGGGGGATCATGCGGGCGCCTCGGTCAACGCGTCGGGAAAGGGGGCAACGGGATCAGGCGCGCCTAGCATGGGTGGCGTTGGCGCTCAACGCGGACGGCGCAGCGCAGCCGGGCGCCCGGACGCTGCAGCGCGGCATTTTCGCCTCAGTGCCGGCCATTGAGCCACGACTGGAAACATTCCAGGAAACCATTCCTAGGGCGATTTCTCTTGTGTTGCAGCTGGTTGGTCACACGCTCCTTGACTAAGCTGGAATAGGTCCAGAGAAAAACAGCCTCGATCCACTGGATTATACGGAACTCCTCCAATAACGGCGCAGATCGCATCAGAACAGTCCGGATCCCCCCCCGGGAATGTGCTGCATCTGAGTTACGCATTCTCCTGCCGACGAGACCGTCCATGCTGCCTGCCCCCGCCGGATTCCACCGCGCCATCCTCCTGGGCGCGACCTTCCTGGGGACGGGGAGCCTCGGCCTCGCGGATGCGGCCTCGGCCGAGGACGCCGCCATCACCCTCGACCAGCTCCACGTCGTCGGAAGCCCGGGCGAAAGCGTCGGCTACCTGACCACCCGGACGCGCAGCGCCACCAGGACCGACACAGCCCTGATCGACACGCCGCAATCGGTCACGGTCGTGACCCAGCAGCAGATCCGCGACCAGGGCATCCGGAGCATCGCGGACGCGGTCCGCTACGTGCCGGGCGTGGTGGCCCACCAGGGCGAGGGCAACCGGGACGACGTGGTGATCCGGGGCCAGCGCTCGAACGCCGACTTCTTCGTCAACGGCATCCGCGACGACGTTCAGTACTTCCGCGACCTCTACAACGTCCAGCGCATCGAGGTGCTGAAAGGTCCCAACGCGATGATCTTCGGGCGCGGCGGCGGTGGCGGCGTGATCAACCGGGTGCTGAAGGAGGCGGACGGCGTGCCGGTCCGCGAGGTGGTGGGGCTCGGCGGCGCCTATGGCGTGAAGCGCGTGGCCGTCGATGTCGGCGACCGGATCGGCGACAGCGTGTTCTTCCGCCTCAACGGGATGTTCGAGGACAGCGGTAGCTTCCGGAACTTCGTCGATCTGCGCCGCTACGGCGTCAATCCGACCCTGACCTTCCTGCTCGGCCCGGTCACGACGTTGAAGCTTTCCTACGAGTCTTTCCACGACGACCGCACGGCGGACCGGGGCATTCCCTCGCAGTTCGGACGGCCCTATCGCTACCGGCAGAACATCGCGACCTTCTTCGGCAATCCGGACCTCAGCCACGCCGGGGTCGATGCCCAGATCGCCACGGCGACCCTGGACCATGCCTTCGAATCCGGGATCGCGCTGCGCAGCCAGCTGCGCTTCGCCGACTACGCGAAATTCTATCAGAACGTCTATCCGAACATCGGCGCGGCCGGCTCGGTGAACGCCGCCGGCACCGCCCTGGCCCTGGCGGCCTACAACACCGAGTCGCTGCGGACGAACATCTTCAGCCAGAACGATGTCACCTACCGGTTCGAGACCGGCCTCCTGAAGCACACGCTGCTCGGCGGGTTCGAGCTCGGCCACCAGGAGGGCCTGACCCTTCGCCAGGACGGCGTCTTCGCCACCACCGGCACCCGGGCCCTGGTGGTCAACCCGCTCTCGCCGGTGAGCCGCGTCCCCGTCAGCTTCCGCAACGTCGCGAGCGGCGCCAACACCCGCTACGACCTCGGCCTCGCGGCCGTCTACGCGCAGGACCAGGTCGAGATCGGGCCGCACCTTCAGCTCATCGGCGGCCTGCGCTACGACCGCTTCGATTTCGCCGCCACGGACCGGCGCAGCACCATCACCCAGGCCCGCGCCGACGACCTGCTCTCGCCCCGCCTCGGCCTGGTGCTGAAGCCGGTCGAGGCGCTGGCCGTCTACGCCAGCTACAGCGTGTCCTACCTGCCGTCCTCCGGCGACCAGTTCAATGCCCTGACCCCGGGCCTCGCCATCGCCAAGCCGGAGCGGTTCGAGAACACCGAGATCGGCGTGAAGGTCGACGTCGCCCCGACGCTGCAGCTCACCGGCGCCCTGTACAACCTCGACCGCAGCAACCAGCGCCTCACCGACCCGAACAATGCCGGCTTCTTCATCACCAGCGGACAGACCAACACGCGGGGCGCCGAGATCGGTGCCAACGGCTACGTCACCGGCGGGTGGCAGATCGCCGGTGGCTACGCCTTCACCGATGCCCGCATCGTCAAGGGCTTCAACATCGGCGGTACCTCCGTCCGACCCGGCAACCAGGTCGGCCTCGTCCCCTTCAACGCCGTGACCCTGTGGAACAAGTTCGACGTGACCGAGGCGTTCGCGCTCGGCATCGGCTTCGTTCACCAGACGCACAGCTTCGCGGCCTCCGACAACACCGTGCGGCTGCCGGGTTACAGCCGCGTCGACCTCGGCTTGTTCTATCAGGTCACCGATGGCGTCCGGGCCCAGCTCAATGTCGAGAACCTGTTCGACCGCGGCTACATCGCCACCGCCGACGGCAACAACAACATCAGCCCCGGCGCCCCGCGCCTGATCCGCGCGCAGGTGGTGGCCCGCTTCTGAGGCGGTCGCCACCCCGGCGCGCGGTCGCGGCTTCCGGGACGGCCTGCGAGGTGTGGCATCGCCGCAACATGCCTTGCCGGATCATCCCACCCTGGAATATTTCCAGGATTAAAAGCCGATACAGTTTTGCCGAATGTTGCGAGGATGTTGGCTCACTGTTTCGAGCGCTTCTTAGAAGCCCTTTAAAACAAAGGTCAGGAAACGCCGCCGCGCTCGCTTGATCCTGTCTTAGCCGACCTTCAAGGGGGGTACCACGCCCCGTGACTGAATTCGGGGACGCAAAATCAACAAGACACGGTCAGTCGAGCGGACGGTACGATCATGAACATTGGAGCAGCATCGCGTTTCCTCGCCACCCTCCTGTGCGGGACGGCGCTGGCGACGACGGCCCGGGCGCAGCCGGCGCTCCTGCCCGAGGGCACGGCCGTCACCCTCGACCAACTCAGCGTCGAGGGCGTTCGCGGGAACACGGTGGGGTACCTGACCCGCGCCACGCGCAGCGCGACGAAGACCGACACCCCGCTCCTCGACACCCCGCAATCGGTGACCATCGTCAGCCAGGAGCAGATCCGGGACCAGAACTTCCAGAACCTCACCGACCAGCTGCGCTACGTGCCCGGCGTGATCCCGGCCCAGGGCGAGAGCAACCGCGACGAGGTCGTCATCCGCGGGCAGAAGACCAACGCGGACTTCTTCGTCAACGGCGTGCGCGACGACGTGCAGTACTTCCGCGACCTGTACAACATCGAGCGGATCGAGGTGCTCAAGGGCCCGGATTCGCTGATTTTCGGCCGCGGCGGCGGCGGCGGCGTGATCAACCGCGTGCTCAAGGAGGCCGACGGCCTGCGCGTGCGCCAGGTCGTGGCGGGCGTCGGCCAGTTCAACCAGAAGCGCGTGGCCCTCGATGTGGGCGACCGGATCAGCGACAGCGTGTTCTTCCGCCTCAACGGCGTGTTCGAGGACAGCCAGACCTACCGCCAGTTCGGCGCGTTGCAGCGCTACGGCATCAACCCGACGATGACCTTCCTGCTCGGCCCGGCGACCACGCTGAAGCTCTCCTACGAGTTCTTCCACGACGACCGCTTCCCCGATCGCGGCATCCCCTCGCAGAACGGCCGGCCGTACAACTACCGCAACAACATCCGCACCTTCTTCGGCAACCCGGACGTGAACACCACCCGGGTCGATGCCAACATCGCCACGGCGACCCTCGACCACACGTTCGAGTCCGGCGTCCAGATGCGCAACCAGCTGCGCTTCGCCGACTACAATCGCTTCTACGCCAACACCCTGCCGGGCGCGCCGGTCAACGCCGCCGGGACCCAGGTGCCGATCACCGGCTACCGCAACGAGACCGACCGGACCAACTACTTCAGCCAGAACGACTTCACCTACAAGTTCCTCACCGGTGACGTGAAGCACACCCTGCTGGCCGGCTTCGAGCTCGGCTACCAGGAAGGCCTCGCCTTCCGCCAGACCGCGTTCTTCAACACCGGCAGCAGCCTCGTCACCAGCGTGGTGGTGAATCCGATGGCGCCGATCACCCGCGCGCCGGTGACCTTCCGCAACAACGGCACCACGGACGCCAACTTCCGCTACGACCTCGGCCTGGCCGCGGCCTATGCCCAGGACCAGATCGACCTGAACGAGTACGTGCAGATCGTCGGCGGCCTGCGCTACGACTACTTCGACTTCTCCTCGCAGGGCCGCGTCACCGGCCTGACCAACGAACGGGTCGACAACCTCGTCTCGCCGCGCGCCGGCATCGTGATCAAGCCGCTGGCGAACCTCGCCTTCTACGGCAGCTACAGCGTCTCCTACCTGCCGTCCTCGGGCGACCAGATCGGCAGCTTCACGCCGGGCCTCGCCATCGCCAAGCCGGAGGGCTTCCAGAACCTCGAAGTGGGCGTGAAGGTCGACGTCACCCCGACCTTCCAGGTCACCGGCGCCCTGTACAATCTCGACCGCACCAACCAGCGCCTGGCCGACCCGAACAATGCCGGCTTCTTCATCCTGTCGGGCCGGACCAACACGCAGGGCGCCGAGATCGGTGCCAACGGCTATCTCACCGACTGGTGGCAGATCGCCGGCGGCTACGCCTTCACCGATGCGCGGATCGACAGCGCCGTGTCGACGACCATCGTGAAGGGCAACACCGTCGGGCTGGTGCCGTTCAACAGCGTCTCGCTCTGGAACAAGTTCGACATCACGCCCGAATTCGGCCTTGGCATCGGGGTGATCCACCAGACCCACACCTTCGCCACCTCCGACGACACCGTGCGGCTGCCCAGCTACACGCGCTTCGACCTGGGGCTGTTCTATCAGGTCAGCGAGTCGGTCCGGGCGCAGGTGAACATCGAGAACCTGTTCGACCGGCGCTACATCTACACCGCCGACAACAACCAGAACATCACGCCGGGCGCGCCGCGCACGATCCGGGCGCAGATCATCGCGAAGTTCTGATCCACACCAAACTCTGATCCCGGCCAAGTTTCGACGCCGGTTCAGATCGGAGAAGCGGACCGCGGCGGTGCGGGCGGGTGGGTTACTCCACCCGCTGCCAGCCGGGGCCCATCAGGCGTTCCTGCGGGGTGAAGCGGGCCTTGTAATCCATCTTCCGCGAGCCCTCGACCCAGTAGCCGAGATAGAGATAGGGCAGGCCGAGATCGGCGGCGCGGCGGATGTGGTCGAGGATCATGTAGGTGCCGAGCGAGCGGTGCGCCTCGGCCGGATCGTAGAACGAGTAGACCATCGACAGGCCGTCCGCGAGGACGTCGGTCAGGCAGAGGGCGACGGTCGGCCCGGTGCCGCGCCCGTTGATCGCGGTGTCGGGTCCGCGCCGTCGATAGCTCACCAAGTGGGTGTCGACGTGGCTGTCCTCGATCATCATGGCGTAGTCGAGCACGGTCATGTCGACCATGCCGCCGTCGCCGTGGCGGGCGTCGAGGTAGCGCCGGAACAGGGCGTACTGCTCGGAGGCCGGGCGGTTGGGCTCCGGAGCGCCCACGAGGTCGGCGTTGCGCTGGAGGATGCGGCGCTGGCTGGCCGAGGGCCGGAAATCGGACACCACCACCCGCACCGAGATGCAGGCCCGGCAGGATTCGCAGGCCGGCCGGTAGGCGATGGTCTGCGAGCGGCGAAAGCCGCCCTGCGTCAGGATCTCGTTGAGGTCGCGGGCGCGGCGCCCGACCAGGTGTGTAAAGACCTTCCGCTCCTCCTGCCCAGGCAGGTAGGGGCACGGGGAGGGCGCCGTGAGGTAGAATTGCGGGGTGTCCCGGGAATGGCTCGTCACGCTTGTCTGTCGCTCGCCGCGCGCCGGGTGCGCACAGCGCACCCCGAGACTTGAGTGTATCCGCAACGCGGGCCGGCTCAACACCCTCCCGGGGTTCCGCGACAATTTCGTGCGAAACCGTGCGTCTGAATCTTGGCGCCTCGAACGTGGCGCCGGAAACTTCCCTCGTCTTGTTCAGCCGCGAACGGCCGCGTCGACGGTGACTTTCGGTGACGGCGAAGGCGACCGCGTCAGCCGGCCCGCACCACCGCGAGGCCGAGGAGCAGGTCGTGGCCGAGGCGACGGTCGGCCCGCACCAGGCCGATGCCGACATCGAGCATCCAGAGCAGGAAGGCCGAGGCCACGGCCACGTAGAACAGCAGCGCGTGGATCGCGGCGGTGAGGTAGTCGACGCGGGCGCCGCTCTCCGGCGCGACCACGCGCAGGCCCATCATCCGCATGCCCCAGGTGCTCTGGCCCCGGCCGCCGACCGTGATCGCGCTGTAGAGGATGCCGCTGGCCGGCAGGATCGCGAACAGGGTCCAGCCCAGCCCGAAGGTGAGGGCGCCGATCACCGTGATCACCAGGGTGAGCAGGGCGGTGAACCCGAAGATGAACAGGATGTCGAGGAGGTAGGCCATGAAGCGCGCGCCCAGGCTGCCCCGGACATGGGGCACCGGGAACTGGGGGGCGTAGCCGGTCTGGAAGCGATCGGCGTAGGGGCTTTGCGTCTCGCGCATGGGGCGCTCCTGGATCGCGCTCGCGGACGGAGCGGCGACGTTCTGAGCGGAGAGATGGGCGTGCGCCCGACGAGACTCAAGCCGGCACCGCGAGATCGACGCGTCCGCCCAACTCAGTGCGTCAGGCGGTCGGCCGGCACCGGCTGGACGCCCGGGTCCGCGGCGGCGGCCTCCGGGGTCTCGAGGTAGTAGTGGCGCAGCAGGAACAGGCGCGCCCCGTTGACCGGCCCGCCCTCGGTGGCGAGGCCGAGGAGTTCCGCGCCGGGACCGAAGCTGCAGGTGACCCAGCGCTGGCGCGCGGCCTGGCCGGGCCGCCCCGCCACCGCGTAGTCGACGCGGAGTTCGTCCGGCGTCGCGCCCGCGCCGATGCGCAGGAGCTTCACCGCGGTCTCGGGCGGTGCGAGCGCGGGTACGACCCGTCGGCAGATCAGGGCGCGCTGCCGATCGACCGAGCTCTCGCAGCCGCCGAGGGCGAAGAGGCCGAGGAGGGCGACCCCGCCGGCAAGCGCCGCGCGGAGGCCGCGCGCGGTGGACCCGAGGCTCACGCGCCGGCGCGCAGCCGCTCGGCGACCCGCAGCGCGTAGTAGGTGAGCACGCCGTCGGCGCCCGCGCGCTTGAAGGCCAGCAGGCTCTCGACCATGGCCCGCTCGCCGTCGAGCCAGCCGTTGCGGGCAGCGGCCTCGATCATCGCGTACTCGCCCGAGACCTGGTAGGCGAAGGTCGGCACCGCGAACTCGTCCTTCACCCGGCGGATGATGTCGAGGTAGGGCAGGCCGGGCTTCACCATGACCGAATCCGCCCCCTCCGCGAGGTCGAGGGCGACCTCCCGGATGGCCTCGTCGGAATTGCCCGGGTCCATCTGGTAGGTGCGCTTGTCGCCGACCAGGGCCGCCTGGGTCCCGATGGCATCCCGGAACGGGCCGTAGAAGGCGCTCGCGTACTTGGCCGCGTAGGCCATGATCTGCACGTCGCGGAAGCCCGCCCGGTCGAGGCCGGCCCGGATCGCGCCGACGCGCCCGTCCATCATGTCGGAGGGCGCGATGATGTCGGTGCCGGCCTCCGCCTGGATCAGGCTCTGCTCGACCAGGAGGGCCACGGTCTCGTCGTTGAGGATCGCGCCGTCCTCCAGCAGGCCGTCATGGCCGTGGCTGGTATAGGGATCGAGGGCGACGTCGGTCATGATGCCGAGCTCGGGCACCGCCGTCTTCACCGCCCGGACCGCCCGGCAGACGAGGTTGTCCGGATTGAGCGATTCCGAGCCGGTGGGATCGCGCAGGCTCGGCTCGGTGTAGGGGAAGAACGAGATCGCCGGGATGCCCGCGCGGGCAGCCTTCTCGGCGTCCCGGACGATCTCGTCGACGCTGAGGCGCTCGACACCGGGCATCGAGGCGATGGGCTCGCGCCGGCCCGACCCCTCGATCACGAAGAGCGGCCAGATCAGGTCGTCGACCGTGAGGGTATTCTCGCGCACGAGGCGGCGCGACCACTCGGCCTTGCGGTTGCGGCGCGGGCGCTGCGTGATGCCGAGGGCCACGGGGCGAGCGGCTTCCTGGGCCGTCTCGACCGCCAGGGGACGCGGGGTCGCGAGTTCGTTGGTCATCGTGGGCGCACTCGATCGTTTTCGGCCCGGGCCGTGGCCGGGAGAGACCCTAGCGGGGAGAGCCCCTGGCCGGGAGGGGCCCTGGCCGGGGCGGGCGAGCACGGGCCTAACACATCCGGAAAAGCCTCCGAAACCCGTGATGCCGACGCAGGGATGGCGGGTCGACCTGCGCCATCGACCTGCACCGTCGACCCGTGCCGTGCGCACAGACGAAGCGCCTCCGGCGACGCCCCTCCGATTGACGCCCAGCGCCAAAACCTCGTCTAAGCAGGCGGTCCAGGCTGGAGACCCCTGCCGGAGGCGGGAGAACCCATGGCAGATTCGGGCGAAGCGGAGATCCTGTTCGAGCGGCGCGGGGCGGTGGGCCTCGTGACGTTGAACCGGCCGCGCGCCCTGAACGCCCTGTCCCTGGCGATGCTCGGGGCGATGCAGGCCCAGCTCGACGCCTGGGCCGGTGACGCCGCGGTGACGCGGGTGGTGCTGCGCGGCCGGGGCGGACGAGCCTTCTGCGCCGGCGGCGACATCCGCCAGCTCTACGCCCTCGCCAAGGCCGGCGCGCATGCCGCCGTCGATGCCTTCTGGCGCGCCGAGTACGGCCTCGACGCCACGGTGCAGCGGTACCCGAAGCCCGTGGTCAGCCTGATCGAGGGCCTGGTCATGGGTGGCGGCAACGGCATCTCGGTCCATGGCAGCCACCGGGTCTCGTCGGAGCACTACAGCTTCGCCATGCCGGAGGTCGGGATCGGCCTGTTTCCCGATGTCGGCATGACCTACGTGCTGCCGCGCCTGCCCGGATGCACGGGAACCTACCTCGCCCTGACCGGCGCCCGCATCGGACCGGGCGATGCCCACGCGGTGGGTCTGGCCACCCACCACGCCGCGGCGGCGGATTTCGACGAAATCGTCGACGGCCTCGCCTCCGGCGGGCCGATCGAGGCGCTGCTCGCCGACCGAGGCCGACCGGTGCCGGATCCGGAGACTCTGGTCGCAGCCCGGGCCGTGATCGATGCCTGCTTCTCGGCTGCTACGGTCGTGGAGATCCTGGCGCGCCTCGAGGCGGACGGCTCTGCCTTCGCCACCGGGACGGCCGCCCTGATGCGCACGCGCTCGCCCACCAGCCTGGTTCTGGTGCGCGAACAGATGCGCCGCGGCGCCGCTTCGAGCTTCCCCGAGGCGATGCTGACGGAATACCGGATGGTCAGCGCCCTGATGCGCGGCCACGACTTCTTCGAGGGCGTGCGCGCGGCCGTGATCGACAAGGACGGCGCGCCGGCCTGGAAGCCCGCCAGCCTGGACGCCGTCGACCCGTCGTCGATCGCCGGGGCCTTCGCGCCCACGGGCGGGCCGGAACCGACCTTCGGCGGATCGCCCAAGTCAGGATCCATGTCGTGATCCCAGTCATGAGAAGAGGTCCGGCGTGCGCGGATTGACGAAGGTCCCTGGCTCCCGCGAGATCCGCGGACGCAATCAGGACGCCGGTGCCGACCGGATCGAGCGTGCGCCCCAGGTGCCACAGACCGGCTGGGACGTGGTGCTGGTCTGGTTCATGCGCCTCACCGCCCTGTTCTGGCTGGCGAAGGCCGTCGCCACCTGGGCCGGCATCCTCGACATCCTGCCCGGCGGGCGCCCCTTCGAATCGGAGACGCTCGGGCGCCAGAGCGTGATCGTCTACTTCGCGGTGATCGACCCGATGGCGGCGGTCGGTCTCTGGCTCACCAGCGCCTGGGGCGGCGTGGTCTGGCTGCTGGCCGCCACCAGCGCGCTCACGCTCGCGGTCCTGACCCCGCAGCTGCTGCCAATAGCCCCCGTATACCTGGCAATACAGGCGGGAATTATTGCGTTGTATTTTATCTTGTCTTTCCTGGCCGCGCGGGAAATCCGGTAAACGCCGGGTTACGACGTTCGCTTCATCTTGCATTTACCGAGAGAGGTAAATCGCAAATTCATCCTATCGCTTAAACCGTCTTTCATCTGGGACTTCTAGGTTGGCTTCATAAGCGGTGGCGAAGAACACCGGCCCTGAAACACAGAAACCTGAAGAGGCCCATGATGAAGTCCCAGGCTGCAAAGGTTAGCAAGACCGAAACCGCTCCCGAGGCCGCTCCGGCACATGGCTCGTATCTTGAGGCCCTGCACCTCGTCGAGCGCCTGCACCGCCGCCTCCTCGACGTGATCAAGGACGAATTCGAGCGCCGCGACCGCGAGGACGTCAACAGCGTCCAGGCCCTGTTGCTCTACAACATCGGCGACAAGGAGCTCACCGCGAGCGAGCTGCGCACCAAGGGCTACTATCTCGGCTCGAACGTGTCCTACAACGTCAAGAAGCTCGTCGAGGCAGGCTACCTCCACCACGCCCGGTCGAAGACCGACCGCCGCTCGGTCCGCATCAGCCTCACCGACAAGGGCCGTCAGGTCCACGACATCATCCAGAGCCTGTACGACAAGCACGCCCGCACCATCCAGCCGATCGGCGGGATCTCGGACGACGATTTCGGTCGCCTCAACACCGCGCTCAGCCGCCTGGAGCGCTTCTGGACCGACCAGATCCGCTACCGCCTCTAGGACCGGATCGCGCGATCGCAGCATCGCACAAGCCCGGCTCGCCGGGCTTGTTCGCGTTCCGGGGTCCCCGTGAGGGCGTCCCGCTCCGTCAGGAGCCCGCGTGCTCGGCCGATTCCTCGCCCGCCGGCTTGCCGTCGTCCCGGGCACGGTGGAGCATGAAGATCGCGAACACCATCGTGAGGATCAGGCCGGCGAGGACGCCGAGCTCGATCATCGAGGCCTGGAACAACGCCTGCTTCTCCGGCGACCAGTCCTTGGCGTGGGTGATCTCCGACGATTGCAGGGTGATGACCAGAACCCGTCGGATCGAGGCGATCAGGCCGACGATGAGGAACGGCTCGCAGGTGAGCTTGCCCGAGCGCATCGACACCCGCACCGTGTGCAGGATCTCGATCAGCATCAGCAGGAACAGCAGCCGGTCCACCACCTCGAGGATCTGGTCGGCCCCGCCCAGGTGGCGCAGGGCTTCCCAGGTCAGCGCGGTGGCGTCGACCAGGGCGACGAGGGCCGTGAGGGCGAGGAGCACGCCGAGGGCCGCGTAGATCGCGTGCTCGGTGTGCAGGAAGACGAAGCTCGCCGCACGCGTGAGCCGGCCCTGATCGTCCCGGTCGTCGGACATGACGCGCTCCCCCCTCTGTCGGGTCGATCAGACAGGATCGACGGGCGGGCGTCCAGCGCGGCCACGCTCCGGGACCGGCCCGGGCGGAGCGCCCGCGACGGCCGGGGCGTTCACGACCGCGTCAGCGCCGCAGCATCGACGGTCGCAGCGGCGCAGGCCGGCTCACAGCATGTCCTCGACCCGGATCGGCAGCGACCGGATCCGGCGGCCCGTGGCGTGGAACACCGCATTGGCGATGGCGGCGTTGACGCCGATGATTCCGAGCTCGCCGAGACCCTTCAGGCCGAGGGGATTCACGGCGTGGTCCGGGTCCGGCACGAGAAGCGCCTCGACCTCCGGCGCATCGGCCGCGGTGGCGACGAGGTACTCGGCCAGGTCCGCGTTCCGGTAGTGGCCGCGGTCGAGGATCGTCTCCTCGAGAAGCGCCGAGCCGAGGCCCCAGATCATCCCGCCGGTGAGCTGGCTCCGGGCGGTCAGCGGATTGAGGACCCGGCCGGCCGCGAAGGCGCCGAGGAGCCGCGGCACCCGGATCTCGCCGGTTTCGTCGTGAACCCGCACCCGCGCGAACTGCGCCCCGAAGGCCCAGGACAGGGCCTTGCTGCCGGCCCCCGTGCCGAGGGCCATCTTGCCCGCCTCGATCGCCTCCAGGGCTTCCGGCCCCGACCCCTCGGGGGTGAAGGCCGCCACGGTCTCGATCCCGTTCGAATCGAGGCTGGCAACGAGCGCCCGCAGCGGACAGGCCCGCCCGTCCGGCGCGACGAGACCGCCCGCCTGCAGGCGCAGCGTCGCGGGATCCGCCCCGGCCAGGGCACCGGATGCGATGGCGGCGGAGGCCAGGCGCGCCCGAAGGGTCTCGCAAGCCTGGGCCAGGGTGTGGAGCAGGCTGGTCGTGGTGGAGGAGCCGCCCGAGAGCCCCGCCGCCGGCAGCGCCGTATCGCCCAGGCGGACCGTGACGGCCTCGGGCGCGGTGCCGAGCCACTCGGCGGCCCCGAGGGCGAGCAGCGTCGTGATCCCGTTGCCGATCTCGTGGTGGGCGGTGGCGACGGTGACGCGGCCATCGGCCGTGAGGTGGATCCGCAGGGTGGCGGGGGAGATCTTCACCGGCCGGGCCGAGGCGGCGCAGCCGAATCCGATCCGCCACGGGCCGTCGCGCATCCGCCCCGGTTCCGGATCGCGGGTCGCCCAGCCGAAGGCTTCCGCCCCGGCATCGAAGCAGGCCATCAGCGGGCGCGAGGAGAACGGCTTGCCGGAGATCGGATCGGTGGCCGTGTCGTTGCGCCGGCGCAGGGCGATGGGGTCGATCCCGAGGGCGACCGCCATCTCGTCGACGGCGCTCTCCAGGGCGAAGAGGTAGGGCACCTCGGGCGGCGCCCGCATCGGCCCCGGGGTGTTGCGGTCGACCCGCACGGCACGCTCGTCGGTGCGGACGGCCGGGCAGGCATAGAGGCTCGCGGTGACGTCGGTGCCCTCCATGGCGAAGGGATCGAAGCGCGAGGCGATGACCGCGGCCTCGTGCACGAGGGCGGTGAAGCGCCCGTCCGCGCGCGCGCCGAGGCGGATGTCGTGCCGGGTCTCGGGCCGATAATTGGCGATGGTGAAACCGTCCCGCCGGCTCGCGACCAGGGAGACCGGCCGACCGAGGGCGCGGGCCGCCAGGGCGACCGGCGCCGTGTACTGCGCCAGGGCGAGCTTCGCGCCGAAATGGCCGCCGATCAGGCCCGAGACCACCCGGATGTCGGCCGGGTCGAGGCCGAGCTGCGCGGCGAGGCCGTGCCGGACCGCGCCGATGTAGCGCGACGGCTCGTGGACGGTGAGGCGCGGGCCGTCCCAGGCGCAGGTGGTCGTGAACAGTTCGATCGGGTTGTGGTGCTGGATCGGCGTGGCGTAGTGCGCGGCCACGGTGACGTCCGCCCGCGCCAGGGCCGCGTCGGCGTCGCCGATCCGAGGGTCGTGGTGCTCCGGCTTCAGGTCGGCCAGGCGCACGACCTCCGCCCGCGGCGCATCGAATCCGTCGGCGAAGGCCTCGGCCGCGTAGTGAACCCGGGTGCAGGCCGCCGCGGCGCGGGCTGCCTCGACGGTCTCCGCCACCACCAGGGCGACGATCTGACCGGCATACGCCACCATGTCCGAGCCCAGGGGCAGGTGACTGCTATTGGCGTAGCCCCCGGCCATGAGGTGCTTCACCGGCCGGATCGCGCCGGCGAAATCCCGATGGGTGAAGATGCGCAGGCAGCCCGGGACCGCCTGCGCCGCCGCGAGGTCGAAGCCGGTGATCCGTCCGCGCGGAATGGGGCTGGTGACCAGAGCGGCGTGGGCGAGGCCCGGCAGGCGGGTGTCCGAAGCATAGACGGCCGTGCCCGTGACCTTGGCGCCCCCCTCGACACGCGGATGCGGATGCCCCAGCCAGATCGGGCGATCGGGCAGGTCGGTCGGTCTCGCCATCGGGCTCTCCTCGCCTCACGGCAGGAGTAACCGCAGGGCCGGGCCGGGCGATCCGGCCGCGACCGCGAGTCGCTCAAGCGCCCGCGGTGCGGTGCGACGGCCGGCCCTCAGGCCAGGAAGGGACGCAGGTGGTTCAGCACCAGCTCGGGGGCTTCCTCCTGCAGCAGATGCCCGCAGGGGAGGGCGTGCCCCTCCACCCGGTCGGCCTTCCCGCGCCAGGTGGCGGCGACGTCGTAGAGTTCGCCGACCGTGCCTCGCGCACCCCAGAGGGCGAGGAGCGGCGCCGTGACCCGGCGTCCGGCCGCGTCGTCCGCGGCATCGTGGTCGAGGTCGATGCCGGCCGCGGCGCGGTAATCCTCGCAGATCGCATGGATGCTGCCGGGCGCCTGGTAGCAGCGCAGGTATTCCCGGATCATCGCCTCGCTCGGAATCCCGGGCGTCCGGCTCTGGCCGGCGAGGTGGTGACGCAGATAGGCCTCCGGATCGGCGCCGATCATCCGCTCCGGCAGGGGGGCGGGCTGGATCAGGAAGAACCACCAGAAGTAGCGGGTCGCGAAGGCGCGGTCGGTCCGGGCGTACATCGTCTGCGTCGGTGCGATGTCGAGGACGGCGAGGCGGTCCACCGCGGCGGGGTGGTCGAGGGCCAGGCGATGCGCGACCCGGCCGCCGCGGTCATGTCCGACGACCGCGAAGCGCGCGTAGCCGAAGGCCCGCATCAGCGCGATCGCATCGGCCGCCATGGCCCGCTTGGCGTAGGGGGCATGATCGGCCGCCGAGTCCGGGCGCTCGGAATCGCCGTAGCCCCGCAGGTCGGGGGCCACGACGGGATGGCCCAAGTCACGCAGCCGGGGCGCGACAGCGTGCCAGGTGGCGTGAGTCTGGGGATGACCGTGCAGCAGCAGGACCGGGAGACGGTGCCCGCCCGGCGACAGGGCGACCCGAAGGCGCAGGTCGGGCAGCGTCGCGTCGGCGAGGTCGAAGCCCGGCAGGAACGGACATGGCCCACGGCTGAGGAAGTCGATCGGCGGCATGGTGTCCCCGGAAACGTCACTGAGAAGGTGGGCCCGCCCCGGCACGGAACCGGTTCCGAAGCGCCGGCGGGTGTCCGGCACCGCGCGCGACGCCGCGGTGCCAGGCAGCGGGACGCCCCGTGGCGCGGATGCCGCGGGCTGCGTGCGTCGACGAGTCTGCCGCGCTCTGGCCCGGCCGGCAATTGGGCCCGCTCGGCAATCGGGCGCGGCCGGGTCGGCGCGATCGCGCGCCTCAGCCCTTCCAGTTCTTCAGGGCCCCGAACGGGGTCAGCGCCGGATCGGCCGCCGGCGGGTTCAGCACGGGCTCGACCTGCGCGATGGCGTCCGCCAGGGAGAAGGCCGAGCCGCTGGTCAGCTTGCCACCGGCGGCATCCTTGTGCCCGCCGCCGCGAAAGCGCCGCGCGCCGTCGAGGGCGGTCTCGTTGTTGGAGCGGAAGGACATCGTGCCGGCCCGCTGCACGTTGAGGACGCGCTTGGCCCGGCCGCTCTCCATGATGAGGTCCGAGACCCGCTGGAAGGTGCCGGAATCGAGCCCGAAGGACATCAGCGTGCCGTCCGAGAGGGGATGGAACAGGTCCGAGCGGGCGAGCACCCGGGCGATGCGCATGCGGGTGGTGAGGGTGCGGTCGTCCTCGGCATCCTCGGCGAGGTAGCCGTCGAGGATCGCCTTGCGCAGGGCCGGCACCTGGCCCTCGATCACGGCCGGGGAGGCGCCGTCGCCGAGGAGGCGGGCCGCGCCGAGGAGGAGGTCGCCGACGAACCGGTCGTGCCAGGGATGGCCGATCGGCACGAGGTTCGAGACGTTGTCCCAGAACATCTCGTCGAGGCTCAGGCCGCTGCGGAAGGCCGGCCGGTCCTTGCGCCACAGATCCACGGCATCGACCGCCGTCACCAGGGCGCCGAGGATCGGATCCTCGCCGCTCTCGCGGGTCGCGTAGAGGGCCCGGTGCTCGTAGGCCATCCGGGTGGCGCAGCAGGCCTCGTCGATGAGCACGACGAGGTTCGGATCTTCCAGGTCGAAGCGCTGCAGGCTCGGCGTTGCGGGATCGGCCAGCGGTGCGAGGCCCTGCTCGCGCAGCTGGTCGACCGAGGAGGCGTGGTGGTCGAGGACGACGAGCCGGTGGCGTGCCTCGGGCTCGCGGCGGCGGTTCAGGGCGGCGAAGTTGCGCAGGAAGGTGACGGCCACCGCCTCCAGGCCGAGATCGGTCATCACGATCATTTCCGGGGCGGACGCCTTGCCGAGGCGCTTCAGTTCGGTCTCGACCACCGGCCCGACATCGGAATAGCGCGGCACGTGCACGATGCGGGCGACCTCGGCGAACTGGCCGACCACCGTGGAGGCGCCGTAGCCGTCGAGGTCGTGGTGGGTGATCTGGGTGATGTTCAAGAACCTGTCCTCGGGCGAATCGCGAAGCACGGGCTTCGTGTGTCCTGGGCGCCCTTATGCGGCACGCCCCGGTTCGCGGCGAGCCCCCCGCGCGGTGAGCCCCCTGGTTCGTCCCTGCTCGGCTGCGTCGGTTTCGCGGGGGATCGGGAGCCGGCAGGGGTTGATTCCCGGGCCGGGACCGGGATGCTGCGAACAGACCACGAACACCAGCGATAGAACGATCGGAGGAGCGTCCGCGATGGACCCGGACGGCGCGGGCGCGATCCGCAAGATCATCCATATCGACATGGACGCGTTCTACGCCTCGGTGGAGCAGCGCGACGACCCGGCGTTGCGGGGCCGGCCGGTGGCGGTGGGCGGATCGCGCGAGCGCGGCGTGGTGGCGGCGGCGAGCTACGAGGCGCGGGCCTTCGGTGTACGCTCGGCCATGCCCTCCGTCACCGCGCGCCGGCTCTGCCCCGACCTCGTCTTCGTCAAGCCGCGCTTCGAGGTCTACCGCTCGATCTCCGAGCAGATCCGGGCGGTCTTTGCCGAGCACACCGACCTGATCGAGCCCGTGGCCCTCGACGAGGCCTATCTCGACGTGACGGAGAACCGTCAGGGACTGCCGACCGCCACGGCGGTGGCCCGCGCGATCCGGGCCACGATCCGCGCGCAGACCGGTCTCGTGGCCTCGGCCGGCGTCTCGTACAACAAGTTCCTGGCCAAGGTCGCCTCCGACTTCCGCAAGCCCGACGCCCTCTTCGTGATCACCCCCGCCATGGGGCCGGCCTTCGTCGAGGCATTGCCGATCGGGCGTTTCCACGGCATCGGCCCGGTCACCGAGGGGCGGATGAAGGCCCTCGGCATCCTGACCGGGCGCGATCTGCGCGCCCTCAGCCTCGAGGCCCTGACGAAGCGGTTCGGTGCCTCGGCGCCCTACTATTACGGGGTGTCGCGAGGCATCGACCCGCGTCCGGTCCGGGTCAACCGGATCCGGAAATCCATCGGCGCCGAGAACACCTTCTCGGACGATTCGTCGGAGTTCGCGGTGCTCGCGGAACGGCTGGCGCCGATCCTCGACAAGGTCTGGGGTGCCGCCACCGCCAAGGAGGTCCGGGCCCGCACGGTGACGCTGAAGGTGAAGTTCGCGGATTTCGAGCAGATCACCCGGGCCCGCTCGGTGCCCGGCTTCGTCCCGGATCGCGCCGCCCTGGAAGAGACCGTTCTGTTCCTCCTGCGCGACCTGTTCCCGCTCCGGCGCAGCGTGCGCCTCCTCGGGGTCTCCCTCTCCGCCCTGGAACACGGCCCCGCCCCGGAACCGCGCCAGCTCGGCCTCGGATTGTAGAGGCGCGCCCGGTTCCCCGGCGTCAGGGACACGCCGCCGCGCCCGCGACGCGCCGGCCGCGCCGCAGAACGAGGAGGAAAGCGAGGCCGACCGCCGCCATTGCTGACCCCGCCACCGAGACCGCCGGATAGCCTCCGCCGAGGTCGATCACGAGGCCGCCGAGGGCCGCACCGATGGCGTTGCCGAGGTTGAACGCACCGATATTCAGGGCCGAGGCGAGGTTGGGCGCCTCGCTGGCCTCCGCCATCACCCGCATCTGTAGGGGCGGCACCAGGGCGAAGCTCGCGACGCCCCAGAGCAGGATGAGCGGGGCGGCGACCCAGCGCGAGTCCATCCCGACGGCGAACACCCCGAGCAGCAGGACCAGGGCTACCAGGGAGGCGATGATGGTTCCGTCCACCGTGCGGTCGGCCAGGCGTCCGCCGGCCCAGTTCCCGAGGGTCAGGCCGACGCCGTAGACCACCAGCATGGCCGTGACGAAGGAGGCGTCCGCCCCCGTCTCGATGCGCAGGATCGGGACGATGTAGGTGAAGACTGTGAACATGGCGCTCGACCCGAGGACCGTGAGCGCGAGGGCGCCGAGAACGGCCGGCCGCGCCACGACGCGCAGCTCCGCGCGGATGTCGGGGGCGTTCTCCACGGGCAGGGGCGGCAGGGCCAGCCGCAGCGAGAGCATCGCGACGGCGCCGATGCCGGCGATGCCCCAGAAGGCCGCGCGCCAGCCCAGCGCCTCCCCGACCCAGGCGGCGAGGGGCACGCCGCCGATCGTCGCGATGGTTAGGCCGGAGAACATCGCGGCCACGGCGGCCGCACGCCGCTCAGGCCGTACGAGGCTGGCGGCCACCACCGATCCAATCCCGAAGAAGGCGCCGTGGTTGAAGGCCGTGACGATCCGTGCCGCGAGCAGCATCGCGTACCCGTCGGAGAGGGCCGAAATCACGCTGCCCACCGTGAAGATGCCCATCAGGCCCACGAGAAGCGCCCGGCGCGGCACCCGCGCGAAGGCGAGGGTCATCAGCGGGGCGCCGATCAGGACGCCGAGCGCATAGGCGCTGACCAGTAGGCCGGCGGCCGGGATCGAGACGCCGAGATCGTTCGCGATCAGCGGCAGCATGCCCATCGGCGAGAATTCGGTGACGCCGATCCCGAAGGCGCCGATGCTCAGCGCCAGCAGCGCAGGATGGATTGTCATGGGGGTTGCCTCTCGGTCATTGTTCCCGACAGGCACATGATGCAGCGCGACACCGGGCGGTAGCCCCATCTCCGGACCGACATCTGTGCGTCAGGAGCACGAATGCCGCGGGACCGAATCGACCGGACGGGGGAGATGGCGGCCTTCCTCGCCATTGCGCGAGACGGCAGCCTGTCCGCGGCGGCCCGCGGGCTGGGGCTGACCGCCTCCGCCGTCAGCCGCATCGTCGCTCGCCTGGAGGCACGCCTCGGCGTGCAGCTGATCGTGCGAACCACCCGGACGCTGCGCCTTACCGCCGAGGGCGAGAGCTATGCCCGTGCCGCGCGCCGCATCCTCGCCGATATCACCGAGAGCGAGAGCGCAATCGCCGATCAGGCCTCCCCCCGCGGTCGGGTCCGGATCAGCACCGCCTCCGCCCATGGGCGTCTGGTGATCGTGCCGTTGCTGGCGGAATTCGTGACGCGCCATCCCGGCATCAGCGTCGACATCGACCTCAGCGACCAGGTCGCCGACATCCTCGGCGGACGCGCTGATGTGGCGATCCGCTTCGGAACTTTACCGGACAGCCCGCTCACCGCGCGCCGCCTCGGCGACACGGGCCGGACGGTCGTGGCCTCGCCCGCCTATCTGGCGCGGGTCGGAACACCGGACATCCCCGCCGACCTCGCCCGACACAACTGCCTCGACTTCAACTTCCGCCGCGCCGAGCCCGGGTGGCCGTTCCGGGAGGAGGGACGCGATTACCTCCTGGCGGTCTCCGGCTCCATGTCCGCCAACAACGGCGAGACGCTGGTCCAACTCGCCCTCGGCGGCATGGGCATCACCCGTGTCGGGCGCTTCCACATCGCCGATGAACTGGCGAGCGGGCGCCTCGTGCCGCTGCTGGAGCGCTACAATCCGCAGGACCGCGAGGCCATCCATGCGGTCTTCATCGGCGGCCCGTCGATGCCGACGCGCGTCCGGGTGCTGATCGACTTCCTGGCGGAAGCGCTGCGCTCGCCGAGGGAATCACCGCCGCCCGACACTCTCAGCCCAAACGAAAGGGGCGCCACCCTTTCGGATAGCGCCCCCCTCGGATCAGCCGGTCCCGCGGGCGGGACCCGCGATCTCCCTTAGTTGAAGGGATCGATCTCGGCGGACTCGTAGCTCGTCACTTCCATGCCGACGCAGATTTCCTGGACGATGGGGGCAGACCACTTCATGACGTCTCTCCTGGTTGGTTTGGGATTGTGAAAGCCGAACCCGAACGGGTTCGATCCGCCTTCCGACTAAACGCGTGCCTCGAAGGGCAGCGGCTTAGTTGAAGGGATCGATCTCGGCGGACTCGTAGCTGGTGACTTCCATGCCGACGCAGATTTCCTGGACGACGGGGGCGGACCACTTCATGGGAAACTCCTTCGTGTTCGACACCCTCGATATGCCGTTGTGTTGGGCACAATACAAGCGGGCGCTACACTTATATTTCTCATAGGATCTGGGAGAAATTTCCGGTCCCGCGCCGGAGGGCCCCGGGGATGCCGGGCCGGGCCGCGGAAAGCAGAGATATGATGCCGTTGCCTCTCGCGTGCGCGGCGGACCGCGAGGGCTCGCGACCGGGCGGGGCGGCAGCGGCGCCACGGCCGCGGGGGAAAGATCCGGCCGATGCCGGTTTCGGCTTGACGCCCCGGGGAGGGGAGGCGCACTGACGCGCCGCCGAACGGGCCTGCGCGGTAGTCCCGACTCACCACGTGGTGCGCGCTTCGGCTCCCTCTCGACGATACCGATGCCCAGCGACAATCCAGACCGATCGCCCGCGCCGTGCGCGGCCGCCTCCGCTTCCCTCGCCTGACGCCCCGCTGACCGGGCTCGGGCGGCTCGGCGCGGGACGGCCCGTCACGGCCGGATCGCGCGCCCTGCGAGGTGAGCCCATGAACGAGATCGCTTCCTTCCCGACCGGCATCGATCCGGCGGTGCTCGCCGCCCGCCTGTCGGACGAGCGCGCGCCCGACATCGTCGAGGCGCTCAACGACGAGGCCCCGGAGGTCGCCGCCGCCATCCTGCTCGGCCTGCCCGTGGAGCGGGCGATCGAGGTGCTCGACCAGCCCGAACTCGACTGCGCCGCCGACATCATCGAGATGCTGCCGCGCGATCGGGTCGCCTCCTACCTGTCCGGCATGTCCGCCGACCGCATCACCGACCTCTTCCGGGAGATCGAGGAGCCGGGCCGCTCGGATCTGCGCGCCCGTCTCGACGCGGAGACCCGGGGCGCCGTCGACCGGCTCAGCACCTACGGCGAGGAGACCGTCGGCTCGCTGATGACGACGGAGTTCGTCGCCGTGCCGGGCAACTGGACGGTGCAGCAGACCCTCGATCACGTCCGCCAGGTCGAGAAGACCCGCGAGACCATCTATGCGATCTTCGTCCTCGACCCGCGCACCCGGGCCCTGACCAAGGCGGTGCCCCTGCGCCGGCTGATCTCGGGCAATCCGGGCGACAACGTGCTCTCGGTGGCGCCGAACCGCCGGCCGCTGGCGGTCTCGCCCACGGCCAGCCGCGAGGAAGCCGCCCGCCTGATCTCGCGCTACGACCTCCTGGCACTCCCCGTCATCGACGCGGTCGGCCACGTGATCGGCATCGTCACGGTCGACGACATGATCGACGCGATGGTCGAGAAGCAGACCCAAGACGTGCAGCGCTTCGGCGGCATGGAGGCCCTGCCCGAGCC
Organism: Methylobacterium sp. Leaf125; assembly: GCF_001423085.1. GTDB lineage: Bacteria > Pseudomonadota > Alphaproteobacteria > Rhizobiales > Beijerinckiaceae > Methylobacterium. Next base: position 435,958 of record NZ_LMNU01000012.1, read on the forward strand.
CTACATGGACATCGGCTTCGGCACCATGATCCGGAAGCGGGCCGGCTGGCTCTGCGCCCTGTTCCTCGGCGAGATGATGACGGCCACCGCCATGCAGGGCTTCGAGGGCGAGCTCGAGAAGGCCATCGTGCTGACCCTGTTCATCCCGCTGATCATGAGCTCGGGCGGCAATTCCGGCAGCCAGGCCACCTCGCTGCTCATCCGCGCCCTGGCCCTGCACGAGGTGCGCCTGCGCGACTGGTGGCGGGTGGCCCTGCGCGAGTTGCCCACCGGCCTCGTCCTCGGCATGATTCTCGGGGTGATCGGCATCGTCCGCATCGTGGTCTGGCAGAAGACCGGCCTGTACGATTACGGCGAGCACTGGATGCTGGTGGCGGCCACCGTGGGAGCGGCCCTCGTCGGTATCGTCACCTTCGGCTCGCTCACGGGATCGATGCTGCCCTTTCTGCTGCAGCGCCTCGGCTTCGACCCCGCCACGGCCTCGGCCCCGTTCGTCGCCACCCTCGTCGACGTCACGGGCCTCGTGATCTACTTCTCGGTGGCGATGCTGATCCTGCGCGGGACGCTGCTGTAGGCGGCCTCAGGCCCGGGGCCGGAGGCTGAGGTCGCTGAGCACGGAGGTGGCAAGGCGGTCCGGCCCGATCTCGTTGGCGGAGTAGCCGACGAGGGCGGCGAGACTTTCGCGGGCCCGCCAGACCCGGCTCTTCACCGTGCCGATCTTGCAGCCCATCACCGTGGCGGCCTCGTCGTAGGTCATGTTGTCGATGGCCACCAGGGTCAGGGCCTGGCGCAGGGTCGTGGAGAGCCGCCCGATGGCGGCGTTGACGTCCTCCAGATCGAGGACGGCGCCCTGGGCCGGCAGGGTCACCAGCTGGGCCGCATAGCTGCCGTCGCTGTCCTCGACCTCGTGCACGCGCTTGCGCTGGCCGGAATAGAACGTGTTGCGCATGATGATGGTCAGCCAGCCGCACACGTTGGTGCCGGGCGTGAAGCTCTCGCGGTACATCCAGGCCCGCAGCATCGTGTCCTGAACCAGATCGTCGGCCCGGGCGGCGTCGCGGGTCAGGGAGAGCGCGTACTTGCGCAGGCCCGCCGCATGGTCCTGGAGCCCTTGCCGGACCTCCGCCGTGAGGGTCTCGCCCCGGGCGGCCAGCACCGCCTCGAGGCGTGCGAGCAGGACGGCGAAGCGGTCGGGCTGGTCATCATCGAGGGAGGCGTAGGTCTCGCGCAGGTGCTGCCCGAGGGTCCGACGGATCGACGCCGTCAGGGGCGGGGCGTTCTCGGGAACGAGGCGGGTCGGTGCATCGGATCCAGATTGCGATGTCATCCAGTATCTTCTCATTCGGCCGGGAGGGGCATAGGCCCCATCCCCGTGGGTCCGAGAGAGTGTGCAAAACGAGGAACTCACTCGCATCAACACAGGTTAATGGGAAGACATTCAAAGGTTTCTGCACGAAATCGTACGCTCAAGCTTAGATTCAGCCTGAAAACCGCAAAGTTTTTCTGTCGAGATACATTATAGAAATACGCAAAGAGCCCGCCACGGCTATTGCCGGGCGGGCCGAGTCCAGGGAGGAACGCATGATGCGTACACCTTCAACCCGGCAGGAGAGCGAGTGTTCACTGACGCGTGAGCGCGAGATGGCGACGTCACAGCACCATCGACCGTGGCCTGACGCGACACGGCCGTCCGGGTGATGTCGTCGCAGCGAGGGTCGGCTGGGATCGACCCCTGGGGTCAGGCGCCTTCGATCAGGCGGAGATACTCGGCCTCGGGCACGCCGTAGCTGTCCCCCGCGACGCCCAGAAGTCCGGTGCGGTCGAGAACTCCGATCCGCCCGCGACGCGCCTTGATCAGGCGGTTGCCCTCCAGGAGCTGCAGGGCGAGTGTCACGGTGGTGCGCTGAACGCCCAGCATGAATGACAGGAAGTCATGCGTGACCGTCAGTTCGTCGCCGATGACCCGGTCGTGGCACATGAGCAGCCAGCGTGCGAGCCGGACCTCGATGTTGTAGCTCGCATTGGCGAAGGCGGTCTGCGCCGTCTGAACCAGTAGGGTCTGGACGAACCGCAGCAGCAGGTTGCGCAGCGCGAGGCTCTCCTCGGTGGCAGCCAGCAGCGCAGCGGCGTCGATGGCCAGCATCTCGCCCGCGTTCTGGACGAAGTGGTCGTAGGGCGTGCGGTCACTCCCCAGGAGCACCGGTGCGGCCCCCACGACCCCTTCGGGCCCAATGATACCGACCTCGACCTTGCTCGTTCCGGACGTCGTGATCGACGCGTAGCCGGCCTCCGGGAAGTAGAGATCCTGGATCGGGCGATGTGGATAGATCAGACCCTGACGCAACTCCGTCGGCATCGAGCGCAGATGCGGTTGAAGCAAAAGGTAATCGCTTGGCGAGAGCCGTCTGAGCAAGCGGTTACGAACGGCAGATTGCTCTAGCAGCGACACGGCCCTGTCCCTTGGGGCAAGAGCACAAATAGTCTCTCACGGACCCATACTCAGGAATATATACAAGCGATTTCTCGACTATCTGTACGATGCGAGACAAAGGCAAGCCCGAGAGGAGATCTGTCGGGTAGTCGACATTCCCCGAATGTCGGCCACCACACCAAGAGCGCAGAGCCCTGTCCGAGCTGGCTTTTTAGGATTTATTAACGCTGCGGATCGGGGAATATCGCGACCGGCCGCGTGTCTTGCGGTGGCGGTACGCGGGTCGACGGCGCGCCATCGATGCCCCTGCGGTCGCATCTCGGCAGGACCACGCGCAGGCGGAGCAGCCCGGAATCGGTTGGAGGAGGGGCAGGACGCCGTGACGGGTTGGGTGAACGCTGGGCCTCGGGATCGGGCGCGTCGACGAGCGCCGGAGCATCGGCAATGAGTGCGTCGGGCGCGGGTCCGGGGCTGCCCCGCCGCTTAGCCTTGCGCGATGACGACGCTGTGACGGCCCCTCTGATCCGGAAGCTGGAGCGCTTCGGGGCCGTGTCGGCCGAGGATCGGGGAATCCTGACGCGCCTCTGCGTCCCCGGCGATCCCGTCGGACCGCGCACGGAGATCGCGCGCGAGGGTGAGCCTCCCGACGGCGTCTTCGTCCTCGTCGAAGGCATGGCCTGCCGCTACAAGCTGCGCGCCGACGGAACCCGACAGATCCTCGCCTATCTCGTACCGGGCGATTTCTGCGACCTCGATATCGGCCTGCTCGACCGCCGGGACCATGCGATCGCCAGCCTCTCGGCCTGTCGCATCGCGCGCATGGATCCTGCGTCCCTCGGGGACCTCGTCAGCCAGCAGCCCCGTCTGGTCACGACCCTGCGGCGGGCGAACCTAGTGGACGATGCGACTCTGCGCGAGTGGCTCGTAAATCTCGGCTCCCGCTCCGCGATCGAGCGGATCGCCCACCTGTTCCTGGAGTTGCTGATGCGCCTGCGCGCCGTCGGACTGGCCCGGGGCGACGGCTACGACCTTCCGGTGTCCCAGCTCGACCTGGCCGATACGACCGGCCTCTCGACCGTACACGTCAACCGCACGCTTCAGGAGCTGAAGCGGCAGGGCCTGATCGAGCTGCGCTCGCGCATTCTGATGATCCGGAACGTCCAGCGTCTGACGAGCCTCGCCGGCTTCGATCCCCGCTACCTGTCGCTGAGTTCCACGATGCTCCGCTAGGGTGCGATCCAGCCACGGATCGCGGCGACACCCCTCCCAGCTGCAGCGCCAGGGGGTGTCACCTCGACCCTGCCGCCGCGCGACGCGCCCTCCGAACGGTTCACCCGGGGCCTGCGCCCCCAGGATTTCCAGGCCGAGCCGATCGCCGTGAGCCCGGGACTGCGACCGGTGCAGCCGGTCGGTGTCCGATCCGAGCCGACCTCCCATGGGTGACGACGCTTCACCGCGCAGTCCGGAAAACGCGCCAACAAAAAAACCCACCTGTCCGGCGGGACGGGTGGGTTCTTTGCTTTTTCCGACCCCTCAGCGGAGGGGCATAGGCAAGCTCTAGACGATCGGACGGGCCACCGGGTGGGCCGCGCGGATCTCTTCGGGGAGAGCCTGGAAGTCGATGTAGCCGGCCTCGCGCGCCATCGCATCGAGGGCGGAGACTTCGTCGAGCGCGCTGCCGGTCCAGAGAACGGCGCCGTTCGACTGCTGACGGACCTCGAAGATGCTCATGGTTCGTTAACCCTCAACCGGGAAAGGTCTATAGTTGCTCTAACGTGACGACCGGCAAAAAGTTGCAACGGCTCGGACCCAATGGGGGCGATTTGACCGCGACTGCCACGTCGCCGCGGAGGTGCGCCATGAAATCGCCGGTCTCGCTCCGCATGGGCATGCTTTCCGTCCTCGTCGAGCGCCCTGTCATGCGACCCCCTCGGCCAGCGCCGTCCGGACAACGGTTCCGTTTCGCCCTCGCGGTGCTGGCCGGCGCCGCCGCGCTCGGCCCGGTCGCGCGCGCGGCGGAGCCGGCGGCGGTTCCGGATCCAGCCGCCCTGGCACCGGCCGTGACGGTGGCCTCGGCGGTCGCTCGCGAAGTCGTGGAATTTGCCGTGGTGACCGGCACACTCGTCCCCCGCGACGAGATCCTGGTCGCGCCCGAGATCGAGGGACTGCGCATCACCGAGCTCCTCGTGGAGGAGGGCGCCCAGGTCACGCGCGGCCAGCCCCTGGCGCGGCTCTCCCTCGAGATGATCCTGACCCAGGAAGCGGCCAACGCCGCCACCATCGCCAAGGCGCAGGCGGCCATCATCCAGGCCCGAAGCCAGATCGTGCAGGCCGAGGCGGCCCAGGTCGAGGCGAACCTTGCCCTGGAACGCACCCGTAGCCTGATCCGCACGGGCAACGCCACGGCCGTGATCCTGGAGCAGCGCGTCTCCGCCGCTCAGGGCAACGAGGGCCGGCTCGCGGCCGCCCGCGGCGGATTGCAGCTCGCCGAGGCCGATCTCGCCACCGCGCGGGCTCAGGGCGCGGAAATCGCGTTGCGGCGCGCCCGAACCGAGATCCGTGCTCCCGAAGCCGGGATCGTCAGCCGGCGGACCGCCCGCGTGGGCGCCACCGCGACCGCAATCGGCGAGCCGATGTTCCGCATGATCGCCCGCGGCGAGATCGAACTCGAGGGTGAGGTGCCGGAAGTCTGGATGCCGCGACTGCACGTCGGCGATCCGGCCCGCCTGGACTGGGACGAAGGACGGACCCTGAAGGGACGGGTGCGGCGCATCGATCCGGAGATCGACCGCACGACGCGCCTCGGGCGCATCCGCATCGGCCTCGACCCCGATCCGGGCCTGCGCATCGGCGCCTTCGCCCGCGGCAAGGTCGAAGTCGCACGCCGCACCGGCGTCGCCGTGCCCCTGTCGGCGGTGCTCTACGGCGCCGATGGCGGCGCGAGCGTCTTCATCGTCGCCGGCGACCGCGTCGAGGCTCGCCGGATCGTGCCCGGCCTCGCCGCCGACGGCGTCCTGGAGGTGCGTGCCGGCGTCAAGGCGGACGAGGTGGTGGTGGCCCGTGCCAGCAGCTTCCTGCGCGACGGCGATCGGGTGCGGCCCGTGGTTCCGCCCATCAAGGCGGCCGATGCCGCGACGCCTTCGGCGGCCGATGCCGCCCCCCGCTGATCGGACGGTCCCATGCGCCTGAACATCTCGGCCTGGGCGATCCGGAAGCCGATCCCCTCCCTCGTCCTCTTCCTGGTGCTGGTGGTCCTCGGACTGGTCAGCTTCCGCGCGCTGCCGATCACGCGCTTTCCGAACATCGACATCCCCATCGTCTCCGTCCAGGTCCTGCAATCCGGGGCCGCGCCCTCGGAGCTGCAGACCCAGGTGACCAAGGTCGTCGAGGATGCGGTGGCGGGGGTGAAGGGCGTCAAGCACGTCATCTCGACGATCTCCGAAGGCGTCTCCAGCACCACAATCGAGTTCCGCCTGGAGGTGAACAGCGACCGGGCGGTGAACGACGTCAAGGATGCCATCTCGAAGGTCCGGGTGAACCTGCCCCGCACCATCGAGGAACCGATCATCAACCGCGTCGAGATCGCGGGCCTGCCGATCATGATCTACGGCGCCTCGGCGCCCGCGATGACGCCGGAAGACCTGTCCTGGCTCATCGACGACGTCATCGCCCGGCAGGTGCAGAGCGTGAAGGGCGTCGGGGGGGTCGAGCGCCTCGGCGGCGTCGCCCGCGAGGTTCGCGTGACCCTGAAGCCCGACCGCCTGCTGGCACTCGGGATCACGGCCGCCGACGTGAACCGGCAGCTGCGCCTGACCGCCGCCGACATGGCGGGCGGGCGCGGCGAGCTCGGCGGACAGGAGCAATCCATCCGAACCCTGGCCGGGGCGGCGAGCCTCGACACCCTGGCGGAGACCTCGATCGTCGTGCCGGGCGGGCGCAAGGTCCGCCTCGACGAGCTCGCCACGCTGGTGGACGGCTCGGAGGAGCCGCGCACCTTCGCACGCTTCAACGGCGAGCCCGTGGTGGCCTTCGCGATCTCGCGCTCCACGGGTGCCAGCGACGCGGAGGTCGCCGTCGGCGTCGCCAAGCGCATCGCGGAACTCGGCGCCCGCCATCCCGGCGTCCGCTTCGACCTCATCGACACCTCGGTCACCAACACGGTGGGCAACTACCACTCGGCGATGCTGAGCTTAGTCGAGGGCGCGACCCTGGCGGTAATCGTGGTCTTCCTGTTCCTGCGCGACTGGCGTGCGACCCTGATCGCCTCGATCGCCCTGCCGCTCTCGGTGCTGCCGACCTTCTGGGTGATGAGCAGCCTCGGCTTCTCCCTGAACGCCGTCAGCCTGCTGGCGATCACGCTGGTCACCGGCATCCTCGTCGACGATGCCATCGTGGAGATCGAGAACATCGTCCGGCACATGCGCTTGGGGAAATCCCCCTACCGCGCCGCCCTGGAGGCCGCCGACGAGATCGGGCTCGCCGTCATCGCCATCACGGCGACGATCATGGCGATCTTCGCCCCCGTCTCCTTCATGAGCGGCATTGCCGGGCAGTACTTCAAGCAGTTCGGTCTCACCATCGCGGCGGCGGTGTTCATGTCGCTCCTGGTGGCGCGCCTGATCACGCCCCTGCTCGCCGCCTACTTCCTGCGCGATCACGGCCCCGATCATACCCGCGAGGGCCCGGTGATGCGGGGCTACACCCGCGTGGTCGCCTGGTCGGTGCGCCACAAGTTCATCACCCTGGTGCTCGGGCTCGTCTGCTTCGCCGGGTCGATCCTGTCCACGGGCCTGCTGCCGGCGGGCTTTCTTCCCGCGGAGGACGCCGCCCGCACGATCTTCGTGGTCGAATTGCCGCCGGGGGCCCGCCTCGCCGACACCACGCAGGTCACGGACGCTCTGGTGGAGCGCATCCGCGCCCTCCCGGAGGTGCGCAGCGTCTTCGTCGACGGCGGCCGCCAGCTGCCCGCGAAGAAGGAGGTCCGGCTCGCGACCTTCACCATCAATCTGGCGCCGAAGAACACCCGCCATCGCACCCAGAAGCAGGTGGACATCGCCATCCGGGCACTCCTGCACGACGTGCCCGACATCCGCTTCTGGGCCCTGCGCGAAGGCGGCCAGCGCGACGTGACGCTGATCGTGTCCGGCCCCGACAAGACCGTGGTGGCGGAGACCGCGGCCAAGCTCCAGCGCGAAGCCGCGGGCGTGCCGCACCTCGTCAACGTGCTCTCGACGGCCCCCCTGGACCGCACCGAGATCCGCATCCGCCCGAAGGCCGGGGTCGCGGCCGATCTCGGCGTCACGACCGACCTCATCGCCGAGACCGTCCGGGTCGGCACGATCGGCGACATCGGGGCGAATCTGGCCAAGTTCAACACCATCGATCGACAGGTGCCGATCCGGGTGCAGCTGCCCGAGCGCCTGCGCGGCGACCTCTCGCAGATCGAGACCCTCAAGGTTCCGGTCAAGGGCGGCGCGGCGGTGCCGCTCTCCACGGTGGCCGATCTCACCCTCGGCCGCGGCCCGACCGCCATCGACCGCTACGACCGGGCCATCCGCGTCGCCCTGGAGGCCGACATGGAGGGCTCGGACGCGCTGGGTGCCCTGATCAGCGCCGTCCTCGCCCTGCCCACCGCCAAGGACCTTCTGCCCGGGGTCACCATCCGCCAGACGGGCGACGCCGAGGTGATGGGGGAGGTCTTCGAGGGCTTCGCCCTCGCCATGGGTGCCGGCCTGATGATGGTGTTCGGCGTGCTGGTGCTGCTGTTCGGGAATTTCCTGCAGCCGCTGACCATCCTGTTCTCGCTGCCGCTCTCCATCGGCGGCGCGATCCTCGGCCTCCTGATCTTCAACAAGCCGATCTCGATGCCGGTGGTGATCGGCATCCTGATGCTGATGGGCGTGGTGACCAAGAACGCCATCATGCTGGTGGACTTCGCCGTGGAGGAGATGGCCCGCGGCGTCGACCGCGCCACCGCGATCATCGATGCCGGTCGCAAGCGCGCCCGCCCCATCGTGATGACCACCATCGCCATGGCGGCCGGCATGGTGCCCTCCGCCATGGCGCTCGGCATCGGCGGCGAGTTCCGCGCGCCCATGGCCATCGCGGTGATCGGAGGCCTGATCGTCTCCACCGGCCTGTCGCTGGTCTTCGTGCCGGCGATCTTCGTCCTGGTCGACGACCTGTCGCGCCTCTTCGTGCGGGTCTTCGGCCGCTTCGTCGGGCGCGTGGACGAGCCGACGGAGGGGGCGTTCGCGCTCCCGCCGACCCATTCGGCCAACGACGCGAAGCCGATCCTGCCCCCGCGCATCGCCGCCGAGTAGTCCGGCGGCAGGGGTGCGAAACGAAAAGGCCCGGACCTTCTGGTCCGGGCCTTTTCGTCAGCGCTCCCGCACTCGCGGGGAAGCTCAGCCCTCGCTGCGGGCGGCCAGGCGGCTCGCGGCGAAGCAGAGGCCGCCGGCGACGATGAAGAGCACCGCGAAGGTCTTGACGGTGGCGTAGAACAGCGTCGGCTCGATGCCCGCATCCGTGTAGAGCACGGCGCAGATGGCGGTGATCGGCAGGAGCAGCAGGAGCAGGAGGGGGGTCAGCGGGCTGTTCATCGGCGGGTCTCTCAACCTCTGTCGGACCCGGCTCACCGGTCCCTGTGGCGTTTGCTGCGCCTCTCATAGCATCGCCCCGCACCCGGCGCCAAGCTGGATCGGCTACGCTTTCCTGCGGTCGATGAGCCCGGATCAGGCGGGGATCCGCACCGTGGCGCGCAGACCCCCGAGCGGGCTGTCGTGCAGGCTGACATCGCCACCATGGGCGCGGGCGATGTCGCGGGCGATGGAGAGCCCGAGGCCGGAGCCGCCCGCATCCTGGCGCGCATCGTCGAGGCGTACGAAGGGCTTGAACACCTCCTCGCGCTGGTCGAGCGGGATGCCCGGGCCGTCGTCGTCGATGGAGACCAGGAAGGCCCTGGCCTCGCGCCGGCCCGTGATCGCGACGGTCTCGCCGTAGCGGGCCGCATTCGCCGCGAGGTTGAAGAGGCAGCGCCGCATGGCGTCGGGCCGCAGGGTCAGCTGCGGACGGTCCTCGAGCTCCACCGCCTCCACGTGGGCCCCGAGGCGCTCGACGTCGGTGCGCAGGTCCTCCAGGAGCGCGCGCATGTCGGTGGGCACCGCCACCTCGCCCGAATCACCGCGGGCGAAGGCGAGGTAGGCCTCCAGCATCCGGCTCATCTCGTCGACGTCGCGCTGCAGGTCCTCGACCTCGGGCGTCTGCTCGACCAGGGCGAGGGAGAGCTTGAATCGCGTGATGATGGTGCGCAGGTCGTGGCTGACCCCGTTGAGCATCGTCGTGCGCTGCTCCATCGCCCGCTCGATGCGCCGCTTCATCTCGATGAAGGCATGGCCGGCCTGGCGCACCTCGCGAGCCCCGCGGGGCCGGAACTCGATCTCCCGGCCCTTGCCGAAGCTCTCGGCCACGGCGGCCAGCCGCAGGATCGGCTTGATCTGGTTGCGCAGGAACAGGATCGCGACGCCGAGCAGCACCAGGGACGAGCCGCTCATCCAGAGCAGGAAGATGTGCGAGTTCGAGGCGTAGGCCATGCTGCGCCGCGCGGTGACGCGCATGACGCCATCGGGAATCGCGACCCGGATCTCGATCAGGCTGGAGCGGCCGACGGTGTCGATCCAGTAGGGCCGGCGGATCTGGCGTCGGATCTCCTCGGACAGGGCCTCGTCCAGGATCGAGAAGAACGGCCGCGGACCGGCCGGGGGGAGCTTGGCCCCCTTCAGGATGTCGACGTCGAGGTTGAGCCGGTCGTTGGCGATCCGGGTCAGGGTCTCGGAATCCTTGTCCTGCGGGTAGCTCTCGTAGATGTCGATCAGCGCGGCGACGTCGGCGGTGACGGCGGAGGACAGGCGGCGCGTCACGAGCTGCCAGTGGCGCTCCATGAAGGTGTAGGCGATCACCGACTGGAGCAGCACCACCGGCGCGATGATGATGATCAGCGATCGCGCATAGAGGCCCTTGGGCAGGACGTCGCCGATGGCGCGGCTGACGATCCGCCACATCCGCCCGGGCCGGGGCAGGGCGGCGAGGCGGGTCGCCGTGCGCTGGAGGAGGCCGGTGGCGGCCATGGGCTCAATCGACCGCGAGGCGGTAACCGACGCCCCGCACCGTCTGCAGGAACAGCGGATTGGCCGGATCGACCTCGGTCTTGCGGCGCAGGCGGTTGATCTGCACGTCGATGCTGCGCTCGGCGGCGAGGCCGCCGCTCCCGGCCAGGGCCTCGCGCTCCACGTTGCCGCCGGCGGCCTGGGCCAGGATGGTGAGGATCTCGCGCTCGCGCTCGGTGATCCGGATCAGCTCGTCCTCGCGGCGCAATTCACCCCGGTCGATCCGGTAGGCGAAGGGGCCGAAGGTCACGGTGTCGTGGCTCTGGGCGCGCCCGCCGGCCTCGTCGCGCCGCTTGATGATGTTCGACAGGCGCAGGATCAGCTCGCGCGGCTCGAAGGGCTTCGGCAGGTAGTCGTCGGCGCCGATCTCCAGGCCCATGACCCGGTCGTTGGGGTTCGAGCGGGCAGTCAGCATCAGGATCGGCACGCGCGAGCTCTGGCGGACCTCGCGGGCATAATCGAAGCCGCTCTCGCCCGGCATCATCACGTCGAGCACGAGGGCATCGAAGACGAAGCACTGCGCCTTGGTGCGGGCCTCCGGCACGTTTCCGGCGGCGGTGACGCGAAAGCCCTGCTCGTAGAGGAAGCGGGACAACAGCTCCCGCACCCGCCGATCGTCATCGACCACCAGGATGTGCGGCGCGTGATCGGGAAGCTCGGCGGTCGGGCGCGTCCCGGGCGTGGCCATCAGGCGGCCTTCCGGGCGCGCCGGGACATCAGGCGCTGCACGGCCGCGCGCGCATCCGGCTCGATCATGCCGAAGAGAAAGCTCTCGGCGGAGAGGGGAGCCTCGCCGCCGCGCTCCGACGCCGCGAGAGCGCGGGCCACCCGCCGGCTCTGGACCCGCATGAGGTCGCCGGCGAGGTCCGCCCCGGCCGCGGTGCAGAACAACAGCCGCTGGCGCCGGTCGCTGGTGCCGGTCTTCTGCGCGATGTAGCCCTGCTCGATCAAATCTTTCAGCACCCGGTTGAGGCTCTGCTTGGTGATGCGCAGGATATCCAGGAGTTCGGCGATCGTGAGACCTGGATAGCGGTCGACGAAGTGCAGCACCCGGTGGTGGGCCCGGCCGAACCCGTACTGGGCCAGGATACGGTCGGGGTCCCCGACGAAATCCCGGTAGGCGAAGAACAGGAGCTCGATGAGGTCGTCGCCGGAGCCGGAGGACGACCGCGGCGCCTCGGCGTCGGCATCTCGCATCGCGTGGGCAGTCACGTCTCGGGAGACCTCGATTTACGTCAGCGATGTTGACATGTTCCAGCCCCGACGCGACCCGTCAAGCCTGCGACTTCGCTAACGGGTGACGGCAGCGCTAGCCCTGTTTCCCGCCCGACTCGGGTGATCACCGGGATCGCCTTCGCCTTCGTCTTCAGGCCGCGCCGACCCTTGAGACATTTGACCACGGGATGACCGGCTTTTGCCGGCGCACGCACAGGAACCGGCTCCCAGGCCCCGCGTTCACTAGAACATTTCGTGAACCGAAGGATCCCAACATGGCCGGTACCCAGGCGAGCAAGTCCCAGACCTCCAAGTCGGAAACTTCCAAGTCCCAAACCTCCAAGGCGGACGAGAACCCCAAGACCGATCCGAAAGACGTGTCGAACCAGATCAAGGATCCGAGCGAATGGACCACCGGCGGCGAGCCGATGACCGGCGCGCAGGCTTCCTACCTCAAAACCTTGTCCGAAGAGGCGAAGGATCCCGAGGCGTTCGATCCCGAGCTCGATAAGGCCGAGGCATCTCAGCGGATCGACGCCCTGCGCAAGGAATCAGGCAAGGCCTGACCGCCGCGTCGGAAGCCGCCAAGGTAGTCTGGCGGCTTCCAAGAATTGGAACGAAGGGAACCGTCGGGCCGGGGTCTGCCACGCCCAGCCTGACGGTTTCGGCGTGCCTTGGACTTCGACGATCCGTTTAAGTCCTCCGCAAGGAAACTCGGCTAGCGTTCCCGACGATCGACGTCCGCGAAAGATATCCTGGGGCCATGACCGAACTGGATCTCGAACATGCCGGGGTTCGGCGGAAATCTCCGACGCGGCACGATCTTCAGATCCTGACCCGCCGCTTCTGCAAGGATACGTCCGGCTCGACGGCCCTCGAATACGGCTTGATCATGGCCCTGGTCTTCCTGGCGATCGTGACCGCGATGCGGTTCTTCGCCGATCAGACGAATGCCATGTACAACTACATCGGTGCCGCCCTGACCCGGTCATCCTGAGATCGGATCTGCGAGCAGACCACGCATCTGGTGAACCATCCAGCGGATTCGACTTACTCCCTCGTAAGTCGGACGGCCAAGTGCTTCGCGCGCCGAGCGACCCCGATCGCGGACCCAAAGTGGGATGCAGGACTGAAACCCCACGGCTGTGAAGATCGCGGGCGCGAGCGCTCCGAAGGTCAGGAGAGCGAACGCTCCCCGCGCTGCACGGCCTTCGGGTGAGCGGCATGCCGTACCGGGCCCACTTTCCCGGGACCGCCATCGCGCCCTCGCTGTCATCGAACTGCGCCGACACGCCACGCGGCGACCGGCGGCTCCGGTCGGTCCAGCCACCGGGTGACATCCGGGCGCGCAGATTCTCCATCCAACTCTCCGTCTCGGGTCTGGCCACGGACGAGCGCCGGTGCCTTGGCTCTGCCATCCGCAGCCGCGTTCCTGCCCTTGGTGCAGCCGAGACCGAACCATTCCGAGGCCGCGAACCCGTCCGCGCAAAAAAGTTCCGCGACCGCGTGTGAAGTTTCGCATGCCGTCCCACAGACTCGTCGAAAGCAGCGGACTTCAAGAAAACAAACTTTCCGCCGGTTACCGCCTCCGGCCTCAGCATTGCTCGTTCTGCGAGTTTCTAGATTTCACGATAGTCAGAACAGATATTTTTCTTCAGACTTATAATATTATATTAAAATGAATATCGAATTTGTGATGTCGCAACGTTAAGTCAAACGCCGCAAGATCTACAGACGCCGCCACAGTCCAAGTCCTACATGGAGCCTGAAAATGTCCTCTGGTCCCACTCCGTCGATCACCTACAAAAGCTTCGTCGAGCTGCGGCCTTCTCCGGACGGATTCTTGGTCGGCAACGTCATGTCCGATGCGCCGGGCTACACGCTGAAGGAAACCGCCAGCACAGGAGCAGGCGACAATCTCGGGGTGTTCGGCGATACGCCGAATGAACCCATCTCCGTGACGTCGCCCGACGGGTCACCCTTCGGCTCAGGCCTCGCCTACTATGGCAAGACCGACTCCAATGGCAGCGTCGTGCGCTTTCCCACGACGGGCGACAAAGCCGGCAGCTACGTCTACATCCTCTTCACCGACCAAGACTACCAGTACAACGATGTCGTCCCGAACGCGTCTGTGAGTCAGACGGCCCTCGTCCTCTGCTTCGGTTCGGGCACGCACATCCTGACGACGCGGGGCGAAGTCACCGTCGAGGACCTGCGGGTCGGCGACCGCGCCATCACCGCCTCCGGCCAGCACCGCACCATTACCTGGACCGGCCATCGCCACCTCGGAGCGGAGCGGCCGCTGCCCGCCGATCAGGCGCCCGTCCGCGTCCGGGCCGGCGCCTTCGGCCACGGCCTGCCCAAGCGCGACCTCCTCCTCTCCCCCGGGCATCCCGTTCTCGTCGGCGCCGATGCCGAGGCCCAGGGCGGCGCACTCGTGCCGGTCATGAACCTGGTCAACGGAACTACCATCGCCCGCACCAGACTGGAGAGCGTCACCTACTGGCATGTCGAGCTCGACGCCCACGACATCCTCCTCGCCGAGGGCCTGCCCGCCGAGAGCTTCCTGGACTTCGGCTGCCGCCCCTTCTTCGAGGAGGCCTCGGATCACAGCCTGCACAATCCCGACTTCGTGCCGCCGGGGCTGGCGGCCCGCTGCCGACCCGTGGCGCTCGATGGTCCCCTCGTCGAGGCCGAGCGGGCCCGCCTCGCCGCCGTCTTCGCCCAGACCCTCGCCGAGGACTGCGCTGTCCGACGTCAGCACCTGTGGGACAGAATGAGGGTCTTCCCGAACGGAGGATGGCTGGTTCATCGTAGCCCCTGAGGAGCGAAGATGAAGCAGACATCCGGACCGGCCAAGAAGCCGGCGGAAGCTGTGATCAAGGACATCCGCCGGGCCACACCTGTCCGACGTCAGCACCTGTGGGACAGAATGAGGGTCTTCCCGAACGGAGGATGGCTGGTTCATCGTAGCCCCTGAGGAGCGAAGATGAAGCAGACATCCGGACCGGCCAAGAAGCCGGCAGAAGCTGTGATCAAGGACATCCGCCGGGCCACACGTCGGCAGTTCTCGTCCGAGGAGAAGATCCGCGTGGTGCTGGAAGGCTTGCGTGGCGAGGACAGCATCGCCGAGCTGTGCCGGCGCGAGGGGATCGCCGCCTCGATGTACTACGGCTGGTCGAAGGAATTCCTGGAGGCTGGCAAGAAGCGCCTGTCCGGCGACACGGCGCGTGCGGCAACGACGGACGAGGTGCGGGATCTGCGCCGCGAGACGGGGGCGCTCAAAGAGGTCGTGGCTGATCTCGTGCTGGAGAATCGCCTGCTCAAAAAAAGTATGAGCGGGGCTGGGGGCGACGAGGCATGAGGTACCCGGCCCCCGAGAAGCTGGAGATCATCCGGCTCGTCGAGCAATCCCACCTGCCGGTGCGTGCCACCCTGGACAAGCTCGGCATCACGCGCTCGACGTTTTACCGCTGGTACGACGCCTACCAGCGCGGCGGCCCAGAGGCATTGAAGGACCATCCTTCGCAGCCGAGCCGGGTCTGGAACCGCCTGCCTGCGGAGATCCGCGAGCAGATCGTTGCCCTGGCCTTGGAGCAGCCTGAACTCAGTCCGCGTGAGCTGGCGGTGCGCTTCACCGACGAACGGCGCTACTTCGTCTCGGAAGCGACCGTCTACCGGTTACTCAAATCTCAGGACCTGATCACAAGCCCGGCCTATATCGTCATCAAGGCCGCCGACGAGTTCCGCGATAAGACCACCGCGCCCAACCAGCTTTGGCAGACGGACTTCACCTACCTGAAGGTCGTCGGCTGGGGCTGGTACTACCTGTCGACGGTCCTGGACGACTTCTCACGCTACATCGTCGCCTGGAAGCTGTGCACGACGATGCAGGCCAGCGACGTCACCGCCACGCTCGACCTGGCGCTGGGTGCAGCTGGGCTCGATCAGGCGCGGGTGATGCAGCGGCCACGCCTGCTCTCCGACAACGGGCCGAGCTACGTCGCCAGCGACCTGGCCGACTGGCTCGCCAGCCGAGGCATGACCCACATCCGCGGTGCGCCATGCCATCCTCAAACGCAGGGCAAGATCGAGCGTTGGCATCAGACGCTCAAGAACCGCATCCTGCTCGAACACGCCTACGTGCCCGGCGAGCTGGAGATGCAGGTTGCCGACTTCGTCGACCACTACAACCATGCCCGAGCCCATGAGAGCCTGAGCAACCTCACGCCCGCTGACGTCTACTTCGGACGCGGCGAAGGAATCCTGGCCGAGCGGGAACGCATCAAGCGCCAGACCCTGATGGATCGCCGCTTGCGCCATCACGCGCAGGCTGCCTAACCTCTCACCCCAGATGGACCAGAGCCTCCGCTCCTGAACACCGCTGAATGTCCCAAATCATCTGACGACGGACANCGCTTGCGCCATCACGCGCAGGCTGCCTAACCTCTCACCCCAGATGGACCAGAGCCTCCGCTCCTGAACACCGCTGAATGTCCCAAATCATCTGACGACGGACAAATGGCGCCGCTGTCCCCGACGGAGCGGCGGAGTGCGGCGGACGCGATGGCCGCCTTGCTGTTGATGGAGCTGGGGGCGAGGGAAACCGACCTCCTCGCCTCGGGCGGGAAGACCCTAGCCGACCTGGGACTGCAAGGGCGGCTGGAAGCGGCATGCCGAGAGGCCGTCGGCAGGCCGCTGGACCGGATGGGCTCGCATCCGACGCTGGCCGCATCGGAATTGTCCATCACCGCGGTGGCGGCGGAATGAGACGGTGAGCCATTCTGTCGTCCCGGAGATCCTCGCCAAGATAGAGCCATGGCTGGCGGGCTGCATCGAGTCATGGCAGGCACAGCCCGTCGAGGGACGTGAGCCAACCTTGCCGGCGACCCGGGACGGCAAGGTGAACGTGCGCGGTGTCGCCCGGGCCCTCGGCCTGAAGCCGAGCCAGGAGCAACACCTGTTCCGCCACGCCGAGCTCCGGGCGGCGCTGGACGCGGTGGCCATCGAACAAGGCATCAAGCCTGTCGGCACGCGGCCGGAAGCAGACGAGATGGACAAGGCCGTCGCCGGACGTCTGAGGCAGGTCCAGGCCCGCGGCAACGAATTGTCCAAGGTCGTCGCCGAGCAGGCCGCCACCATCGAGCGGCAGCGACGCGAGATCCGGGGATACCGCGCTCAGTTGGGCCTGCTCGAAGCAACCGGTCAGTTGCTCCGGACCGAGCCCTTGAAATGATGGAAATCGTCGTCGAGTCGATCGTCTCAGACCGCCATTTCGGAGTGATCTTCTCGGCGACGATCCTTTCGGAAACGCATGCCGACCACGGTCGGCGTGTCCGGGTGCGTATCTCTAAGGGCGGCATCGACCGCGTGCCCATCCCCGGCGAGCGATGGCTCGTTGACGGCGAGGTCGTAGGCACGAGACATGGCCCGCAGGTCGAGGCGACGTCCGCACGTCACCTCCTGCCGACCGGACGGCTTGTACGGGACTTCCTCGCGTCGCACGCACCCGGCATCGGCCAGGAACGCGCCGCGCGTCTCTGGTCGGCGTTTGGGGAAAAGCTGACCGACGTGCTGGCCGACGAGGGCGCCGTTCATCAAATCGCGGAAGTCGTTGCGCCGGACCGTCCCATGCTCGCCCTCAGGCTGGCCGCCGCCGCGATATCGTCCTGGATGGATGCGCGGTCCGAGGCGGCGGCTCTGGCGCGGTTCGACGGACACGGCGTCACGAACCTCGCGGCGGCCCGCCGCGCCATTCGCATCCTGGGGGATGACACCGTCGAAAGGCTGACGGCGAACCCGTACGTGCTCGTACCGCTGCTACCGTGGCCCGTCGTCGACGGTATCGGCCTGCGGGTAGCTGCGGGGAGCCTGTCGCCGACCGAGGAGGTCCGGCGACAGGTGGGCGCCGCCGACGAGGCCGTGAAGCGCGCTCTAGGCAATGGGGACACGATGTTGCCGGAAGCCGATTTTCGGAAGGTCGTCCGTACCTTGCTCAAGGCCGGCTCGCCCGCTTCGGTCGACGCGGCCGTGACGGCTGCCCTGAGGAACGGTGCCGTAGTCCCGGCGGTCGAGGGGTTCCGGGCGCCGGGAGCGGCTCTCATGGAGGACGGTATCGTCGAGCGACTGCGCGAGCTGATGCGCCTTGGCCCAGTCGGGCCGGTCCGTCCGCCGTCCCCGAGCCGGCTGGCCGAGCTTGTGGCAGACGTAACGTCGGAGAGTTATCCGCTGCACCCGCAGCAGGCTGACGCAGTCATGCAGGTCCTGTCGCGGCCGGTGGCCTGCCTGACCGGCGGCGGTGGGACCGGCAAGACCTACACCTGCAAGGTGGTGTGCGACGCGTGGGAACGAATGGGCGGCGAGGTGCTGGCTTGCGCGTTGGCCGGCAAGGCGGCCCTGCGACTGTCCCGATCGACCCGCCGCCTTGCCAGGACGCTCGCACGCACGCTGGGCGAGCTGGACGAGGGCGAAAGGCTTGATGCCGTCCTCGACGACCCCGGCACCGACGAGGAAGTGCGGGCAGCGGCGCTGAGGAAGCGTATCGACCTGGCGTGCCTCACGCCCAGGACGCTGATCCTGGTCGATGAGGCATCCATGGTTGACGTGGCGACGATGTACGGGATCGTGCGCCGCATGCCGGACGGAGCGCGGCTCCTGCTGGTGGGTGACCCGGCCCAACTGCCGCCAGTCGGGTTCGGTCTCGTATTCCATCGTCTCGTGACAGACGATGCCCTCACCTCCCGCCTCATGCATGTCCATCGCCAAGCGGCGGCGACGGGCATTCCAGCCGCCGTCGCCGCCGTCCGCGGCAGGCGAATGCCGGAGTTCGTTGAATATGCCGGTGTCGGGGATGGCGTTTCGTTCATCGAGGCCGACGAGGACGCGCTGGCCGGCGAGGTGCGACGCGTGGCGGCCGAGCTCGGTATTTTGGAGGGCGGCGCCATCGTCGTCACCGCAACGAACGGCGGGAACGCGGGGGTGCACGCGTTGAACGAATCCCTTCACGAGCGACACGTCGCGTCGACGGGGGCCTTCCCGATGCGCGGCTTGCTGGGCAGGTTCTTCTCCGCCGGATCGCCCGTGATCTTCGGTCGTAACGACTACAGGCTCGGGCTTTTCAACGGCTTGCTCGGGAGGGTGGTACGAACGTTCCCCGACGAGATGGCGGTGTCTGTCCATTTTGAGGACGAAGCGGAGCCTCGCCTGCTGGCAGCCGAGCACATCGTCGACCTGGACCTCGCGTACGCGGTGACCTGCCACAAGTGCCAGGGCAGCTCGGCGCCACGGGTCGTGGTCCCGGTGTATCCCAGCCGCGTCGTCGACCCGTCTTGGCTATACACGGCCCTGACCCGCGGCGAGCGACAGGTGGTCATCGTGGGCGACCCGGAGCATTTCTCGGACGCATTGGAGAAGCAGTTCGCGGCGGACCTGCGACGGGTGGGCCTTCGGTGGTCCGGGGAGGCGGCATGACACCCGAGGTGAAGGACGCGCTCGCCGTCGTAGACGCGCGCTTGGTAGAGTTGAAGGCGGCTGCGACGAACGACCAGGTCCGCGTCAAGCTCGGGAACTTGCACGAGGTCTGCCGTGTGCTGGTCGTCGATGCAGCGCAGCGGCCGACGGTGCCGGAGGTGGTCCGTCGCTACGCCGCCCGTTTCGTCGCCCGGGAGCAAAGCCTGGCGGAGCAATCGCTGAGGAACAAGCGCGGCGGCGCCAACCCATACGCGATGCTGTACGAGGCGTGGGTGGGAGCGGCCGAGTTCGTCCTCGCGCCCAGTCGGAGGCGAAGCCAGCTGCACGTACCCGGCGAGATGCTTTCGACCGACGACGTCGCTGGCATCGACGACGTGCCGCTCCGTCACCAGGTCGGCCTAATGCTGGCGCAGAACCGCAGCTTCAAGGCGCAGCTCGACATCCTCAAGGACGTCCGAAATGCCCCGTTCCTACGGATCGAGGGGACAACGGAGGGCGGGGTAGCGCTCCGTCAGTCCTTGCCGTTGGCCAGCCACCTGACGCTCACGGAGACCGAGGTCGAGGCATTGAAGGACTTCATCGACGAGCGGCGCATGAGGGCCAGAGGCCTTCGAGATGAGGAGGATGGGTCCGTGTGGACTATGGACGGTCGACGGCTTTCAGACCCGGGCTTCTTGGAGGCTCTCGACAAGATCGTTCGCAGCTACGACCGCTGACGTCAGGGTGTCACCCGAGGATAGCCCAACTACATTTTTGGTAATCGCGATGAGTAGTGGCTCGGCCTGCGAAGTCAGGTTCAACCCTGCAATCAAGGACCTAGCGACCTTGCGGCGACAGGAGCCGAATAGATCTCACAATGCAAGAGAGGCGCTCTGTTATTACACAGTATTGGCGCGCCTACGGGGAGTCGAACCCCGCTCTGATCCTTGAAAGGGACCTGTCCTAACCGATAGACGATAGGCGCGTTAGTTGCCGTAGCGAGTTTTTACGTTCGCATAGCCCAGTGGTCAACTGCCCGTTTGAACCCGGAAACATCTTTCGATGAGAGGCCTTGGTAGGCCTACCAGCCCTAACCTCTTGCACCTACACACCTGGTAGGATGGTAGGGGTATAAAGACGTCCTAGACCGCTAGACGAAGGGCGCCGCTGCGGTGAGCGGTTCTATATGCGGCTTCGGGCGCGGGGGCAACGGGGGAATCGCCGCGGGTTTGCGGCTTGACGAATGCGGCCCCGGCCGGTTTGTCGGGGAGACACGCGGACCGCCCCCTGAGGCGGCCGGAGAGCGGACCTGACTGCATGACCACGCGACGCGACGGCCCGCCGGGGCCGAGGACGACCAAGCCCGGCTTCTCGCGGGGTCCCTTCCGGCGGGGACCGCCGCAGAACCAGCGGGGCGCGGCGAGCGTCGCGGCGGCCTCCGGCGACCACGTCGTCCTCTACGGCTGGCACCCGGTGGCCCAGGCCCTGGCCAACGCGGGCCGCAAGCTGCACCGGCTGCTCGCCACCGAGAACGCGATGATCCGGCTCACCGAGGAGATCGGGACCCTGCGGATCGATCCCGAGCTGGTGCGCCCCAGCGCCATCAACGCGCTGCTCGGCCCCGATGCCGTGCACCAGGGCCTCTACCTCGAGGCCGACCCGCTGCCGGGGCCGGACCTCGACGAGCTCGGCGACGACGTGCTGCTCCTCGCCCTCGACCAGATCACCGATCCGCACAATGTCGGCGCCATCGTGCGCACCGCCGCCGCCTTCGGGGTGGCGGGCATCATCACCACCGCGCGGCACTCGCCCAACGCCACCGGCGTGCTGGCGAAATCCGCCTCCGGCGGGCTGGAACACGTGCCCCTGATCGTGGTCCGCAACCTGTCGGACGCCCTGGTCGACCTCGGCAAGCGCGGCTTCACCCGGATCGGCCTCGATTCCGACGCCGAGACCGCCCTGGACAGCATCGGCCCGAAGCGCCCGGCCGTGATCGTGCTCGGGGCCGAGGGCAAGGGCCTGCGCCAGCGCACCCGCGAGAATTGCGACGTGCTGGCCCGCATCCCGTTCAGCGGCGAGATCCGCAGCATCAACGTCTCGAACGCCGCGGCCATCACGCTCTACGCCCTCAGTCCCCGCGGCTGAAGCGCGCCCTCACGGCGGCGGCCGATCCGGCGACCGGTGAAGCGCTTCGATGGGTCCGGTCGGAACGCCCCCCTCTGCCCACAGGGGGAGGGGGGGCGCCGGAAGTGGAGGCCGGCTAGGCGAGGGGACTCGGGCGCGAAAGGCGGCGGAGGAACCAACCGGCGAGCATATGAGGCGCGCGCCTCAGCGCCAGAACGGCTTGACCGCCACGAGATCCGCGTGGGCCTCGGCGGCTGCCTTCAGCAGCGTCTTGCCGTCGGCCTCGTTGTCGCCCGCGGCGAGGCCGGCCGCGAAGGCCGTCTCGCCGGGAAGCTCCTGCGGATCGGGCACCGCCACGAGGCTGGCCAGGACCGTGTGGGCGGTGGCCTGATCGTTCAGGCTGCCGAGATGGTCCTGCAGGTCGGACAAGGCCGAGACGAAGGCCTTGTGGCGCTTGCGCCGCTTCTTCTCGGGGAAGAGGCTCGCGAAGAACTCCGCGCCGTAGCGCAGCTTCTTCGCCTCGATCCGGACCCGGTGGCGCTCCTCGGGCTCCAGGCGGTCGAGGTGGCGTCCGCGCTTGCGGATGCGGCGCATGGCCTTGTCGAGCACCTGGGCGGCGAAGGCGCCGGCCGGCCCGTCGCGGTCCGCGGCGGCCGGTCCGGAGCGCCACCCGCCGGTCTCGAGCCAGGCCGCGACGTCGAGGACGAGGCCGCGCCATTCCTGCGATTCGAGGGTGGCGAGGACACCGTCATAGGCGCGGTCCCGCTCCGCTTCGAGGCGCCGGCGCAGGTCGTCGAGGCCGGCCTCGTCCGGGCGCCGGGCCATCTCGGCCGGCAGGGTCTCGGCCAGGAAGACGTCGAGGTTCCGGGCGTGGCCGAAGGGCTCGGTGATGCGCTTGATCTCGTCGCGCAGGGTCGCGGCCATCGTGTCCTGTGCCAGGACCGGCTTGAACAGGGTGAAGGCCGAGCGCAGGCGGCGCAGGGCGACCCGCAGCTGGTGCAGGGCCTCCACATCCCGGTTGTGCAGGAAGACGTCCTCGTTGCGGCGCAGGTGGGACAGGCAGGCGAAGGCGATGGCGCGGAAGGCCTCGCCCGCCGTGCCGTCCGGCGCCAGCGTGACCGGACGCGCCTTGCTCGGGCGCCGCAGGGTTCCGTCGCGCAGGCTGAAGCCCCGGGCCGACTTGCTCAGCGCCCCGAGGCGGAGCGGCACGGTCTCGGCCAGGGCCTGGGCCAGGGTGAACAGGTCCTCGGGCCGGCCCTCCTTCAGCTCCAGTTCGAGCTCCCACAGGGGCGCGTCGCCGTTCGGAGTCTCGATCCGACCCTCGTCGAAGGCGACTTCGATGCGGGAGGCCCCGTAGCGCACCATCCGGCTGCGCCGCTCCACCAGGGTGGCGAAGGCGGGGGACAGCTCGGGCGCCTCGGCGGCTGCCAGCACGTCCGGCACCGGCGTTTCGGAGACCTGCGCGAGGTCGGGCACGTTCCCGGCGACAGGCGCCTCCCATTCCGCGCGGTCGAACAGGCCGGCGGTGGCGGCGGCGGCCTTCACGGTCTGGACGAACGCCTCGCCGTCACGGCGGACCCGCAGGGTCAGCCCGGCCGCGCGCAGGTCGCCGGCTTCCGTGTCGAAGTAGGTCGAGGTGAGGAAGCGGGACTCCTCCGAGGCTTCCGCCTGCAGGAACGGGTGGCGGCTCAACTCCGCGAGGTCGCTGCCCTCGCATTCCAGCTTCAACTCGATCTCACGCGGCGCGACCATGATGTGTCCCAAGTTTCGGCCCCGACCCGTCGTCCGCGACGGGGCGGCGGGGCCCTACCGATCGGGACAAGCCCGGCCCGCAGCAACCGTTCCGTGCGGAATCAGCAGCCACCGGCGTCGGTTATGGCGCAGGGCGACCCGGACGCGCGACTGAAATCGTGACGATTTTCATTCGCCCCCGACGCCGAGTGGTGTAGCGGGAGGAACCGGCCGGGGCCGGCGGGAACGAGACTCGTTGGGCGTGGTGATGATTCGGGAGCGGCTGAGAGCCGACCGCCTGCTGGTGGAGCGAGGCCACTTCGAGAGCCGGGCCCGGGCACAGGCCGCCATCGCGGCGGGCCTCGTGCGGGCGGACGACCAGCCGGTAACGCGGGCCTCCGACCTCCTCGACCGCGACGCGCGCCTCGAGGCGTCCGCGCCCCATCCCTTCGTGTCCCGCGGCGGGCTGAAGCTCGACGCCGCCCTCGACGCCTTCGGCTTCGACCCGGCGGGGCGCGTCTGCCTCGATGTCGGGGCCTCGACCGGCGGCTTCACCGACGCGCTGCTGGCCCGGGGCGCCGCGCATGTCTACGCCGTCGACGTGGGGCGCGACCAGCTCCACGCCTCCCTCCGGGCCGACACCCGCGTCACCAGCCTGGAGGGCACCGATGCCCGCAGCCTCGACCGCACCGCGATCCCGCAGGCCCCGGACCTCTGCGCCATCGACGTCAGCTTCATCTCCCTCCGGCTGATCCTGCCGGCGCTCCTGCCGCTGCTGGCCCCCGGTGCCGCCCTCGCCGCGCTGATCAAGCCGCAATTCGAGGCCGGGCGCGACCGGGTCGGGCGCGGCGGCATCGTCCGCGACCCCGCGATCCACGACGCCGTCTGCGCCGAGATCCGCGCCACCCTCGAGGCCGCGGGCCTGGGGATCCTCGGCCTCATCCCGTCACCCGTCGCCGGCGGCGACGGCAACCGCGAGTTCCTGATCGGGGCGCGCCTGGACCCACGACCATGACCGAGCCGAACACCGAGACCCTGGAGATCCGCCGCCTCGGCGCGCGCGGCGACGGGCTGGCGGAGGACGGCACCGCCGTCGCCCTGGCCCTGCCGGGGGAGCGCGTCACGGTGCTGCGCGCGGGAACGCGCGGGACACTCGTCGACCTCCTGCACGCCTCCCCGGATCGGATCGCGCCGTTCTGCCCGTATTTCGGCACCTGCGGCGGCTGCACCGTGCAGCACCTCGCCCCCGAGCCCTACGCCGCCTGGAAGCGCGATCATCTGGTCCAGGCGCTGTCCCATGCCGGGCTCGATGGTACGCCGGAACCCCTGATCGATGCCCGCGGGGCCGGGCGGCGGCGGCTCACCCTGCATGTTCGGGCCATCGAGGGCCAGGCGCAAGCCGGGCTGATGGCCGCGCGGAGCCACGACCTCGTCGCCATCGACCATTGCCCGATCACCGTGCCGGCGCTGCACCGGGCGCCCCAGGTGGCGACGGCCCTGAGTGCGCCGCTCGGGCACGGCCGCAAGCCCCTCGACGTCGCCTTCGCCGCTACCGAGGCCGGCCTCGACGTCGATATCCGCGGGTACGGCCCCGCCGCCGAGGGGGTTCGGGCCGCGCTGGTGCGCCTCGCGGGCGAACTCGATCTGGCCCGCCTCTCGCTGCACGGGGAGGTGCTGGTGGAGCGCCGGGCCCCGGCGGTCACCACCTCGGGCCTCCGGCTGGTGCCGCCCGCCGGCGGCTTCCTCCAGGCCACGGAGGCCGGCGAGGCCGTGCTGACCGCGGCCGTGGTCGCGGCCCTCGACAAGAAGACGAAGCGGGTGGTCGACCTGTTCTCCGGCAGCGGGCCGTTCAGCCTCGCGATGGCGCGCACCCGGGACGTCCACGCCGTCGAGGGCGAGGCGGCGGCCCTGGCCAGCCTCGACCGGGCGGTGCGGGCGGTGCCGGGCCTGCGCCGGGTCACCACCGAGCGCCGCGACCTGTTCCGCCGGCCGCTGCTGCCCCTCGAACTCGACACCTACGACGCCGTGGTCTTCGATCCGCCGCGGGCGGGCGCCGGGGCGCAGGCGGCCCGGATCGCCGAATCGAAGGTCCCGCTGGTGATCGGCGTCGCCTGCGACACCGGCACCTTCGCGCGGGATGCCGCGACCCTGGTAGCGGGCGGCTACACCCTGGAGCAGGTGATCCCGGTCGACCAGTTCGCCTATTCGGGACATCTCGAGATGGTCGGGGTGTTCCGCCGTCCGCGCCCGCCCCGCAAGCGGCTGTAGCCGCAGCGCTCGACAACCGCCGGGCCGCCCTTAGGTGAGGGGCATGCGCGCACGCTTCCCCACCCTGACTGCGACCCTCGGCCTCCTCGCCCTCGCCGGACCCGCCGCGGCGGATTCCTGCGGAGACCTCATCGACCGGGTGGTGGCCGAGACCCAGGCCACCCTGGTCAAGCGGACGGCGGATTTCGCGGAGTTCAGCGCCCCCGACGGGATCGGCATGACGCTGGCCTGCGGCGAGCTCTCGGCCACGGGCGTCCAGTTCCGGGGCACGCCGCTGCCCGCAGGCTATTTCGAACTGTTCGGACGCGCCGGACACGCCGTCACGGGCTTGGCGGCGGACGACCTGGCGCAGGCGGCCCGCACGGCCCGTACCGCCGCCGCCACGACCCGGCACAGCAACGTCGATGCCGGAAAGGTCCTCGTCACCTGCTCGCTCTCGGGAACGCGCGAAGCGCCCGTCACCGCCTGCGCGGTGATCGAGCGCGACGAGCGCCGCTAGGATGCGCCCGCGAGGCGCGCCTATGAGCGCATGGCCGGAGCGCGCTCAGGAGCGCAGGGCCGACGCGCGCCTATGAGCGCATGGCGATGACCATGTAGCCGGAATACAGGAGGGCAGCGGCCATCAGGAGGTAGACGTTCGGTTCCATGGCGTCCTGTTAGGCCGCCCGGGCGCCGACGGTCGAGCGGACGCGCTGCCGCTGCGGCATCCGGTTCGCTTCAGACAACGTTAACCGTGTTCGGTCGAACGATGGCAGCCGGCATGGCGGATTACAGCGCTGGCATGTCCCACCCTGGCATGTCCCACCCTGGAATGTCCCACCGAGGAGCCGATGCACCGATCCCTTCCCGCAACCTTGGCGATCGCGGGTAGCCTGACAGCCCTCGCGCCTGCTATCGGGGTTTCGACGGCGGGGCCGGTTCGGTCTCAGGAATTTCGGACTCAGGAACCGCTGTTCATCCGTATCCGCCCCGGCGGCGAGGCACGCCTCGGCTCCGGCGGGGCCGACGCGTTCGACGACACCGCGGCCCAGGCGGCGCGGGCCCGCAGCGAAGCGGTCTGGCAGCGGGCCGAGGCACGGTCCCGCATCGCCATCGCCTCCGTCTGCAGCGGCTGCCTCGCGGCCGTGCCACCGTCCACGGTGCCGATCGCGGCACCGCCCGTCCGCCCCGACGCGGGCGGCCTCACGCCCCTCGCGGCCGATTCACCGGCCGTTCCCCCTCCGCCCCTAGCACAGGCAGATGCCCCATGACGCAGGCTCACCCGACCAGCGGCGCCGTCCCCGATCCGGATTGCCCGGTGTCCCTCGAACTCCTCGGCCAAGTCTATCGGGCGGACGAGGACGACCTGCCGGAAATCCTGGAGGCGATGTCCACGACGACGCGCGCGCGCCTCGCGGTCTACCTCTACGGCAAGAGCCACATGCACCAGCTCGGCCTGCGGGTCGCCCGGGCCTGCGAGCGCGAGGATCTCGTGCGCGTCGCCGACGAGATCGGGTCCGTGGTCTACGGCCAGTCGCGCCTGAAGCCGGCCCGCCCGGCGACGCCGAGCCCGGCCGCGGCCCCACCGAAGAAGATCAGCCTCGGCGGATCGGGCACCAAGAAGATCAGCCTCGGCGGCTCCGGCGCGAAGAACCGCCTCTTCGACTGAGCCTGAGGGTGCCCGCATCCCCCATCCGGGGGGTAGGACCCTTTCCTTGAGGCCGAGCCGCTCCGGTGGCTCGGCGCGACCGGTTTCGAGAGTGGATGCAGATGTTCGGTTCCTGGTGGAAGCTCGGCATGGACGCGACCCTGCTCGCCATGGAGTCGCAGCAGGTCATCGGTCTGCGTCTCGCCAAGCTGTCCCTGGGCGGCGCCGCGGCGCAGGCCGAGGCCCAACGCATGGTCACCGAGAAGATCATGGCCGCCAACGAGGCCGCCCTGCTGATCGCCACCGGCGGCTCCACGGCCGGGGTCGTGGCCGGCTACCGGCGGAAGGTCCGGGCCAATGCCCGGCGGCTGTCCAAGGGCTGAGCCCCCAGGATCACCAATGAGCTGAGGCCCCAGGATCGCCAAGGGCTGAGGCCCCGGGATCACGCAGCGGCGCCGAGCCGGGGCGATTAACGCCCGCTTAACCATCCGGTTTCATCCTCGCCCGGGACGTCGGACCGATCGGACGAGGAGAGACCATGAACCCCTTCGAGCAGCAGGTGCGCGAGCGCGCCTATTACATCTGGGAAGACGAGGGCCGCGTGTTCGGCCAGGCGGAGGCGCACTGGCTGCGCGCCGAGATCGAGCTCCTGACCCCGTCGCGGATGGGCGTCGAGGTGATCCAGGCCGCCACCGCGGACGTGACCCTCTCGGCCAGCCCGGCCGCCGTGCTCGCCGAGACCCTGAAGGCCAAGCCGAGCCGCAGCCGCAGCGCGGGCGCCAAGGTCGAGACCAAGGCGAAGGCCGCTGCCGACACGAAGGCCGCCAAGCCGGCCACCGTGAAGGCTGCCGCTGCCAAGACGACCACGTCCAAGACCGCAACTGCCAAGACCGCCGCGACCAAGACTGCCGCTGCCAAGACCACGGCTGCCAAGGTGCCTGCCGCCGAGAAGGCCACCGTGGCCAAGTCCGCCGTCGCGAAGGCTCCGCGGGCACCGGCTCGCGGCCGCGCCGTCGAGAGCGTCGCCACCGTTCACTGAGGCACGCGGGCCGGAGCTTTCCGACCCCGCCACCGGACGACTCAGAGCCCGCTTCACCGGACCGGTGGGGCGGGCTTTCTGCTGGTTGCCGCGGCGACCCCCGCCAGGGCGAAGCCGGAACGAAGCACAACCTTGACCGTTGTCTGGCCAGATCCGGTCCCGTGGCCGCGGCCCCGGAACTGCGCGCATCCCCAGGCGAGGCTTCCATGAAGACGACGATCGCGACCCTTCTGGCCCTCGGCGTGGCCGGCCTGCCGCTCGCCGCCCTGGCGGGTCCCGTCATCCTGCGCGGGGGCCCGGCCGTGATCGACGTCGACAGCACCGGCGGCGTCGGCGGACGCGCCCCCTGGAGCCGGCCCTACGAGTATGATTCCGGCGGCGACAACGACCGCCGTCCCGAGCTGCCCTATTACCAGCAGGGCCGCGGCCAGCAGACCGGCGGCCCGGCCCGCAACCTCCTGCCCGACGACGGCCTGCAGATCTTCCCGCGCTGATCCGGCGCCGAATCGCGCCGTCCCGCGGAACAGCCCGGGGAGCCATCCGTTCGCCCACGGAGCGCCGGCCTGTTCGCCGGCGCGCTGTGCAGGCGGGATGACGCGATGACCAAGACCGTACGGGCGGTGATCTTCGATATCGACGGGACCCTGCTCGACAGCGTCGACCTCCATGCCCAGGCCTGGGTCGACGCCTTCGCGCATTTCGGCGTGACCGTCAGCCACGACCAGGCCCGCAGCCAGATCGGCAAGGGTGGCGACCAGCTGCTGCCCGTCTTCCTGGACGCGGAGCGGATCGAGCGCGAAGGCGAGACGATCGAGGCCTACCGCTCGGATCTGTTCAAGCGCGACTATCTCGCGAAGGTGAAGCCCTTTCCCGGCGTCCGGGCCCTGTTCGAGCACCTGAAGGACCAGGGCCTGACGATCGCCCTGGCCTCCTCCGGCAAGGCCAAGGAGGTGGAGCATTACCAGAGCTTGATGAAGGTCGAGGACCTCACCGACGTGGTCGTGAGCTCCGACGACGTCGAGCGCTCGAAACCCTTCCCCGACATCTTCCAGGCCGCCCTCGAGAAGCTCGCCCCCATCACGGCGGCCGAGGCCGTGGTGATCGGCGACACGCCTTACGACGCGGACGCCGCGCAGAAGGCCGGCCTGCCGACCATCGGGGTGCTCTGCGGCGGTTTCCCGGAGGCGGATCTGAAGGGAGCCGGCTGCATCGCCCTCTACAAGGACCCGCAGGATCTCCTCGACGGCTACGCTGCCTCGCCGCTGGCCCGGTGACGGGAAGGGGGCGATCGGGGCGCTCCGAATCGAGCCGGGGATCGAGGCCCGCTGCGGTTCGCCCCCGATCCCGGCCCCGGACCTGTTGATTCGGACAGGCCCGGTGGCAACCCCGCCACGTAACGCGTGGGATCTGCATCGATCCACACATTTCCCGCGTAATCCCGGTTTGTTCCGTCCTGCAGGTCAGGATTGCGTGCCGGCTATGGATAGATGGCAAAAAACCCTGGCGCCGGGTGCGTCGATGGCGTAGCGAGCCGCCCGTGATCGCGCCTGATCACGCCACGGATCCGCGGACCATGCCCCAGCCGGCCCAGACGAACCTGAAAACGATCCCGGCCAGCGAGCCGGCTCCCCTTCGGGCGCTCATCGACGCGGCGGTCCAGGACCGCACCACGCCGATCAGCCGACTGCTCCGCCTGATGGCCGCCCTCGACGCGGACACCAACGACAACGAGAACCTTCGGCACGTCCTCCGTGCCCGGATCGGCGCCCCCCTCAGCGTCTGATCGCGCCGCCTACGAGGCGCGCGCCCGCTCCCGCCCGCGCGTGCCCGGCTGCGCCCGTTTCATGCACGCGAAGTAGAGCTGGCGGCCGATCGCGTAGAGGCCGAGCCCCTTCGGATCGGGTGTCGAGAACACCCGGTTGCGCGCCTCCGTGCGGCAGGCCGCGTCCTGCGGACTCTGGATCGGTGTGGATTCCCCCTGCGCCAGCGCCGCCGAGGCGATGGCCGAGAGCGTCAATCCCAGCGCCGGCCCACGCCACATCCCTGTCTTCCGCATCCTGTTGCCCCCGTTGTCGTGGTGGTGAAATCGCTCGGCGTGCCGCTCAGGGCATCACCCAGGCACACGCCGTCTCGTTCGCCACGCTGAGGCACTCGAACGGAGCGCCGCCGATCATGGCGCGGTGCTCCGCGGCGCCGATGCGTGCGCGTGCGATCCGGCGGCATTCCGGATGCTGCGGCAGGGCCGCCTCCGTGGCAGCCCGATCACCCGCGGCCATCAGGACCCGCAGCGCCACAAGGGTCTTGCAGGCGACGACGTCGGTAGATTCGGCCGGCTGTGCGTGGGCACGCGTGCCGGCGGCGAGCCCGAGCAGGAGGGCCAGGAGGCCGGCGCGCAACGGTCGGGTCATCGGCGGCTCTTCTCCGGTGCGGGGGATCTGTCGGACGGGGCTGATTTCTCGGAGCTCGATGTCTTGTCGGAGCTCGAGGCCTTGTCGGACGCCTTGGTTTTCTCGCCCGTCCGCGGCTTCGCCGTCGCCCCGGCGGGCTTGACGGTGCCGGCGACGACCCATTGGCAAACGCTCGTGCTGCGCAGGGTCAGGCAATCATAGGCGCTGCCGTTGAGGGTGAGGTGCTCGGCGATGCCCGCCACCGCGTCGCGCGGGATGATCTGACAGCCGAGATGGTCGGCCTTGTCGTCGTTGAGGCGCACCACGACGGTGGCCACCACGTCCTTGCTCTCACGCAGGAGCAGCCGCAGGTTCGCCAGGGAGGCGCATCCGATCGCCGGAACCGGCGCGGGCGCCGGCGCGGCGGAGGCCGGCGCAACGGTGGCCGCATGCGCGGTCGCCTGCAGCGCGCCGGCGATCGCCAGGACGAGCAGGAGGGGGCGGATCGAACGCATCGGGAGGATCTCGGCAGGAACGAGCGCAAGCGGCGGGCGGCCCTCCGGGAGTCGGCTCTCGGAAGCGGGTCGGACCGCCACGCTATAACGCGCTCGCGGCCATTCCGCCGCATGGCGGCAAATCCGTCGCAGGTCCCACACCCGCTCAGGCACCGGGCCGGCGCAGCTTGCCGAAGCGCTTGATCGCCCGGTCCCGGCGCAGGCGGGAGAGCCGCTCGATCCAGAAGATCCCGTCGAGCTGGTCGATCTCGTGCTGCAGGCAGGCCGCCCGGAAGCCCTCGGCCTCCTCCGCGTGCTCGGCGCCGTCGAGGTCGCGGTAGCGCACCCGGACCCGCACGGCCCGGTCGACCACGTCCATCACCCCCAGCATGGAGACGCTGCCCTCCTGCTGCGGTCCGCGCTCGGGCGAAGCCCAGACGATCTCCGGGTTCACGTAGGCGGTCACCGGCTCGCCGGGCTCCATCCGCAGCAGCACCAGGCGCTGCGCTCGGCCGATATGCGGCAGGGTGAGCCCGAGGGCGGAGACCGCCAGCATCACCGCCTCGAGGACGCGGGCCGAGTCGCGCAGGGCCTCGTCGAATGCGGTGACCGGAGCCGCCACGAGCCGCAGGCGGGGATCGGGATAGATCAGCAGGGACGAGGCGGACACGAGGGCGGTTCCAATGCGGGGTGGGACGTCACGGTTGCGCGAGGGCGGTCGGGAAGCGGGTTGCTGGCCCGTGCCTTGCGGCGTTCAGGCCGGACTACAGGCCCGACCCGGAGACGGAATGGCACGACAACGCGGCGAGACCCAATCCCCCCGAGCAGCCCACCGCTTCCTGAGGCTGCGCGATTCCGGCGAGGTCATCCTCGTCGCCCTGACCACGATCCTCGGCATGCTCTGGGCGATCGTCCTGGTGACGCATTTCCACGCGTCGCTCAGCGGCATCGGCCAGTCCTTCTGGCTGACGCGCTGAGGCTCAATATTCCCACTCGGCCCCGACGCCCACCGCGGTGCGGCCGTCGCTGCCGGCCTCGCCCTGGATCTTGACCCGCCGGGTCACGTCGTAATCCACCGTCGCCGCCGTGTCGGCGGGCTTGGCGCCCGCCTTCACGCCGACGCTGAGGCGGTCGCTGAGATAGCGGGAGGCCCCGAGCGCCGGTCCGCCGCTGGCGCCGGTGGAGACGTCGAGGCTGTCGAGCCCCAGGCCCTTGCGCGCCTGCTCGAACACGTCGACGCCGCCGGCCCCGCCGGAGAACTGCGCCACGGCCTGCGCCAGCTGCAGGGCCTGGAACGGCGACAGCCCCCCCGACGCCTTCTTGAACAGCAGGCGCGACAGCACCTCGTCCTGGGGCAGGCTCGGGTCGGAGGTGAGGAGGAAGCTCGGCTGGTTGGCCGGGCCCGTCACGGCGATCCGCGCCGTCACCTCGGCCGCCTTGGTCTCGGCCACGAAGTCGAGGTCGGGCGTGGCGATCTCGCCGCCGAAGGTGAGGCGCCCGCGGGTGAAGTCGAGGCGCTGGCCGACGACGCTGAGGCGGCCACGGCGCATCTCGAAATCGCCGGTGGCCACGGGGTCCCGCGACGAGCCGGTGATCCGGAGCGCGCCGCCGAGCTCGGCGTCGATGCCGCGGCCGCGCACGAAGATGCGGTTCGGGGCGTTCACGGCGACGTCGAGGGTGGCGTCGAAGGGTGGGGCGACCTTGCCGCGCTTGCCGAGGGCCGCGACCTTGGCCCGGCGGTCGGCCCGCGCGGCGAGGCGCGCGCGCACCTCCGGCGGCGTGTTCACCCGGCGGATCTCCGGCAGGGGCTGCACCGTGGCGGGCAGGCGGTCCGGCACCGAAACGTCGACCGAGACGAGGTCGATCCGGCCGGCGATCTTCGGGGTCCGGGCGAGGGGCCCGGTGAGGGCGAGGTTGAGGCTCGCCACCGCGGTCATGAGCGGGCTGGAGACGAGCTCCGCCCGCTCGGCCGAGACCCGGAGCGAGCCCGGAAAGCCGGCGGCGGGCTCCAGGGCCACCCGGCCGTCGCCGCGCAGGGTTCCGCCATTGCGGGTCTGGGCCGTGAGGCGTTCCACCACCAGGGTGTCGCCGCGGCCGCTGACGCGGCCCTCGATGTTGGTGAGGCGGATGCCCTGGAGCGGATCATTGAAGGACCCGCCCGTGAGGGTGGCGGCGCCCTCGGCCCGGGGCGCCGCCAGGGTGCCGGTCACCCCGGCATCGAGGGCGATCCGTCCCGCGACGCGCTGGCCGCCGACGCTGAGGAGGCTGTTGGCGAGCGCCGCGTCGAGGGTGCCGCGCAGCTTCACCGCGAGGGCCTCGCCGGGGGCCACCGGCAGGGACCCGGTCACCGTCATCTCAGCCCCGCGCCCGGCGGAGACCCGTCCGTCGATGCCGGCGCGTCCGTCGCTGAGCGTTCCGCTCGCCCGGGCGTCGATGGGCGGGAGGCCGGCCTTGCGGGTCTCGGGCGTGACGAGGCGGGCGACCGTGAGGGCGTAGCGCCCCTCGGGCCGGCTGGCCGAGCCGCGCAGGTCGGCCTCGCCGTCCAGGGTGCCGGACAGGGTGAGGCTGGGCGAAGCGATCCGGGCCAGGGCCAGGGGCAGGCTGCGGAGGCCGAGCTTGAGGTCGAGGCTCTGGCCGACCCGGCCGGAGAGGCTGAGCCGCCCGCTGCCGGCCGCCACCACGAGCGTGTCGATCACGGCCGAGCCGCCGTCGAGGGTGACGCTCGCCGGCCCGGCCAAGGCCAGGCGGTCGCCGCCGCGCACCGCGGAGAAGCGCGACAGGTCGATGCGGGTCCGCTCCCCCGGCACGAGCCGGGCGGCACCGTCGAGATCGAAGCCGCGCGCCTTCGCGCTCAGGGTGATGTCGCTGGCATTCGGCGCACCGACCGCCACGAGGCGGACGGTGTCCAGGCTCTGGCCGGCGGCGACGATGCGGTCGGCGTTCACCCGCCCGTCGACCACGGGCCGGGCCAGCAGGTCGCGCCCGGTGAGGTCGGCGTCCAGGCGCGACAGGCCGATCGCGCCGAAGCGCAGCGCGGCTCCGGTCGCCTTCACGGCGGCATCCTGGCGCCCCCCCGCCCGGGACAGGGTGACGCCGGCGTCGAGGTTGCCCGCCATCGGCGTCAGCGCGAGGGGCGCGAGGTCGTCGAGGTTGCCGGCCGCGAGGGTGAGCGCCCCCTCGGTGAGCAGGCTACGGGCGTCGATGGCGGCGCGGCCGTCGAGGGCGACGGAACCCAGCCGGAAGGCGAGGCGGTCGAGGGTCCAGGCGTCGGGGGTGGGCCGGGCCAGGTGCGCGTCGCCGCGCAGGGCCTTGCCGGCGACGTCGCCGGACAGGCGCAGGGTGCCGTCCAGGGCGCCGGTGAGGTCCTTCAGGGCGGTCTCGACCCGCAGGTCGCGGAGCGGCCGGCCGAGGGCGCGGGCCTCGCCCGCCGTCAGGGTGGCGGTGAGGTCGGGGGTCTCCAGCGTGCCGCTGAGCCGCCCGTCGAGAAGGGCGCGCCCGGCGAGCTTCGGGTCGAGGGTGGACAGGTCCTTCAGGTCCACCACCAGCTTGGCGTCGGCGAGGCGCGCGGTGGCCCGGCCGTCGAGGCGTCCGACGATCTCGGCCCCCTCGAAGCGGGCGCCCTCGAAGGCGTAGCCGTCATAGACCTGCGAGAGCCGGCCGCTGAAGCGCGGCGCGGCGCCGAGCGTGCGGTCGAGGGCCGGGAGCGAGAGGACGAGGCCGCTGGTGCGCAGGTCGACATCGGCGCTGACCGCCTTGCGGGCGGGGTCGCCGGTCAGAGCCGCGCGGGCCGTCAGGGTCCCGGCGAGGGGCCGTCCGGCGACCTCCGAGAAGGCCGCGAGGTCGGACAGGGCCGCGTCGACGGTGCCCGTGAGGATGTTCTGGCCGACCCGGCCCGCATAGGCGGCCTTCGCGGTCGGCCCGTCGAGGGTCAGCTGGGCGACATCGAGGATGCCGTCGGGCTGCAGGGTGCCGCGGAAGGTCAGCGCGGCCCGCGCTCCGATCGCCCGGCGCAGGGCCGGATCGGCGAGGCGCAGGCCGTCGACCCGGGCGTCGGCCGCGAGAGCGAAGCGGGCCGCGGACGGGTCGGGTCCGGCCGGCAGCATCGACAGGGTGGCGTCGACCCGCTCCAGGGCCGAGCCGCCGGCGCGCAGGCCCGCGGCCTTCAGCGTGCCGTTCACGGTGGGCCGCGCGATGGCGCCCTTCAGGCTGCCGTCGAAGACCAGGGTGTCGAGCTCGGCCTCCGCCGCCTTGGTGACGCCGCCCTCGGTGGGCACGGCGCGGGCGGAGACGAGGAAGTCGGCCACCCGGTCGGCGGTGAGGGTCCCGCGGGCCTCGAGCCGGGCGGTGCGCGAGGTCAGTTCCAGGCGGTCGATGCCGAAGGCGCCGCTATCGGCGAAGCGCAGGCCGCCGTCGAGCTTGGTGGTGCCCGAGAAGATCGCCGCGGCCGGGCCGGGCAGCAGGCCCTCGATCCGCGAGGCCAGGTCGAGGGCGAGACGCCGCTCGGCGCCGATGCGGGAGATGCGTGCGGTGCCGCGGGCGCCGAGGTCCGGCCCGGCATCGAAGTCGAGGCGCGCGTTCCAGGCATCCAGGGTGCCCCGCCCGTCGAGGTCGAGGTTGATCGGCGGGGTGCCGGGCAGGTTGGCGGCCTTGGAGAGGAGGCCGCCGGCCGGCTCCACCAGGGTGGTCTTGAG
Organism: Methylobacterium sp. Leaf125; assembly: GCF_001423085.1. GTDB lineage: Bacteria > Pseudomonadota > Alphaproteobacteria > Rhizobiales > Beijerinckiaceae > Methylobacterium. The sequence continues at coordinate 471,579 of NZ_LMNU01000012.1, forward strand.
CTCGAGGGTCTCGCCCTTCGGCACGAACAGCAGCCGCGCGCCGAAGCGCCCCTCGGCATCGAGGCGGCGCACCGCGACATCGAGGTCGAGGCCCTCGGACGGGGCGCCGAGCTTGGCCCGGCCCTGCGCGGTCAGGCGGGCCGGCTGTCCGGCCAGGGCCTCGCCGAGGACGAGTTCGGCCAGCGTGAAGGCCTTGACCTCCACCTTCACCGGCAGGTCGGGCAGCAGCGATCCGTCGGGCTCCGGCGTTGCCGAGACCGGGGCGGGCAGGGGACGGCGCAGGACCTCGAGGCGCCCGATCTCCAGGGTTTCCACCTCCAGGCGGCCGGAGAGCAGGGCGAGACGGCGCCAGACCAGCCGGGCCCGGTCGAGCTTCAGCCAGACGCCGTTGGCGTCGCTGATCGCCACGTCGCGGATGGTGGCGTCGGAGGACAGAGCGCCGTCGACGGCCCCGATGGCGACCCGCGATCCCGGCGTCGACAGGGCCTTCGACAGCAGCCCGCCCAGGACGGTCTTCTCGCCCTCGTCGGCCCGGGTGCGGGTGGCCGGGCTGGTGGCGAACACCGCGACGCACAGGGCCGCGGCCGCGAGGCGGACGGTTGTTCTCCCCTTCGCGGGGGAGCGTGGCTGCGGCGCGGGCGGGAGGGTCGCTCTCCGAGCGGTCCGTGCGGTCCAGAAGGCCATCAGAAGGACTGCCCCAGGCTGATATACAGGGCCACCGGGCGCTCGTGGTTGCCCTTGATGCGGTCCATCGGGAAGGCGACGTCGACCCGGATCGGGCCGATGCCGGTGTAGTAGCGCAGGCCGAGGCCGACCGCGTAGCGGATGCGCTCGTCAAAATCGGGCAGGCTGCCGGCGAAGGCGGTGCCGGCGTCGATGAAGGGCACCACACCGATCGTGTCGGTGACCTTGATGCGCGCCTCCACCGAGGCCTCGAGCAGGCTGCGCCCGCCGATGGGCAGGTTGAAGGGCCCGCGCGGTCCCAGCGTCCGGTAGGGGAAGCCGCGCACCGAGCCGCCGCCACCGGCGAAGAACCGGATGTTGGCCGGGATGTCCTCGAGGTTCGCCCCCGAGATCGAGCCGAAGCCGATGCGGCCGGCCAGGATGTAGCGGGCCTCGTCGTCGAAGGCGTAATAGGTCGAGCCCTGCGCCTTGGCGACGAAGATCGACGGGTCGGAGCCGAGGAAGCCCGCATAGGGCGTAGCCGAGGCGGTGAGGCGCACGCCCTCGGTCGGGTCCAGCAGGTTGTCGGTGGAATCGTAGCTCACCGAGAGCGGCACGCCGACGAGGCGGTAATCGACCTTCCCGAGCGCGTCCTGCGAGCGCCCCGCCTGCCCGTCGAGGCCGACCTGGGCGAAGAAGGTGTCGGAGAAGCGGTGGCGCAGGGCGACGGTGCCGCCGGCCGCGTCGCTGACGTAGGATTGCTGCGCCTCGCGGCCCGCGAAGACGTTGGCGATGAAGTCGTTGCGGGTGCCCCAGAGGGCCGGCTTGACGAAGGTGGCGGAGAGCCGGCCGCCCAGGCCGTTCGAGTCGATGCCGGCGGCCTTGCGCTGCTTGGCGTAGAGATCGTTGCCCAGATAGTAGATGTCGGCGTCGACCCGGAAGGTCTCGCCGCCGCCGAACAGGTTGCGGTTGGCGTAGTAGGCCCGGATGCCCGGTCCGTCGACGGTGGAGTAGCGGGCCGCGATGCCGATCAGGTTCTTCTCGCGCTCGGTGACGTCGACGAAGATCGGCAGGTTGCCGGACGGATCGAGGGTCTCGCCCTCGCGCACCCGGATCGAGCCCAGCCCCTCGACCTTGGCCACCGAGCGCCGGATGTCCGACACGGCCTTCGGCGAATAGGGGTCGCCCGGCTCGGCGTAGATGAACGAGCGGACCACCGCCGGATCGAGGTCCTTGGTGCCCCGCACCGCGACCTCGCCGAGCCCGGCGATCGGGCCCGGATCGATCGTGTAGGTCACGTCCATGACGTGGGCGGCATCGTCCACCACGGGATCGCGGGCGATCGCCTTGGCGAAGGGATGGCCCAGGGCGCGGAAGCGATCGACGATCTTGGCCTCGCGGGCCAGCACCGTCGCCGAGCGAGCCGGCACGTCGTCCCCGACGCGGCTGAAGCGCTCCGGCAGGACTTCCTCGGGAAACGGATTGCCCCGGGTGTCACGGGCGCGGATCGAGCGCAGGGTGTAGAGCGGACCGGGATCGACCACGACCTTGACCGGCACCAGGGCACGGGAGCGCGACGCCTCGGCGGCACGGGCCGCCGACACCACGGTGGACTCGCCGGCCAGGGCGACGCCGTCGATGCGGATCGCGACGGAGCCCTGGTAGTAGCCGTAGCCCGAGAGCACGTCGGCGAGACGGCGCTGGTCGGCCTCCGCCCGGCGCACCAGGCCCTCGCCGTCCGGCGGTGCCTCCTGGCGCAGGCGATACAGGGACGAGGTGTCCTGCAGCGCGCGCAGGACGTCGTCGTCATCGATGCCGGAGAACTTCACCGTGTAGGGCAGGGCGCCGGCGCTCGGGGCCGGCGGCTCCTCCTCGGAGCCGAACAGGCCGAACAGGTCGAAGGCCCGGGCCGGCCCTACGGCGAGCCCGGCCCCGGTGGTACCGAGGACCAGCGGCCAGGCGGCACAGGCGAGCCGCCAGACCGACATACGACGAATCCGCCCCCGAATTCGCGTCACGAATGGCCGTTCCGGCGAGCCCGGGGCGCAGGCGCTCCCGGCTCTCGTCGCTGCGTCGCAGGCCCTGCCATTCCATCCCCTTCCGGCCCGCGGCCCTGCCGCTGGTCCCGCACGCCGTCTCGTCCCGGGGCCTTTCGGGGCCCCATCCCTTGATCGCCAGAGTACCGGTCCGGGGGCAGTGCAGCAACCGTGGCGGGCCCCGCCGCCCCCAGGCACAGTGGCGGTTGCGCGGTTCGCCGCAGGGGCGGCCCCGCCAGGGCTTTCCGCAATCGGGCAGGGAACCCGGCTTTGGCTGGCGCCTTGTCCTTGCGTCGCAGGCTTCCTAACTTTGTAACCATCGCTCCATGGCCGGCTCATTCCGGGTAGCGCACCCGCCCATTTTCTCAGGACTGCTCGCCAGCCCTGTCCGCGGGTGCCGCTTCGATCTCACATCCCATCCGACGACCCTGCGCCTCGGGTGCCCGCGCGCACTTACGCGGGTACCGGGCAGCCGATGGCAGGCAAAACAACGCTTCAGGAGAACAGCACCATGAGCACGGGCACCGTGAAATGGTTCAATGAGACGAAGGGTTACGGCTTCATCCAGCCGGATGACGGCGGCAAGGACGTGTTCGTTCACATCTCCGCCGTGGAGCGCGCCGGGATGCGCAACCTGATCGAAGGTCAGAAGGTCTCCTACGAGATCGAGAACGACCGCCGCACCGGCAAGCAGTCGGCCGGCAACCTTCAGGCCGCTTGATCGCGGTCCGCCGGTCCGGGTCGCCCCGTTCGGGCGCCCCCTGACCGGCCCGACGAGGCCCGAATGCTGAGGCCTCGTTTCAACAACCTGTCAGAAGCCGCTTTCCGACGAGCGGCTTCTGTTGATTCCCGGCAGGCAGTCGGGCATGGGGCTGTTGCAGTGCAAGACTAGCTGAAAACCGTTTTTTTCACGGCCCCATGCCGCGCGTGCTCCACGCCGGATGCGGGCGACTCACCACATGAGAAAGGTCAGATGGGCGCCTTCGACTATCGGAATTTCGACGACCGCCGTAAGAACTCCCTCAGCGCCAAGCAGATGCTGCTGGAAAAATTCAAGGCCCGTCCTCCGGCCGACGACCCGGAGATGATCGCCAAGGCGCAGGCTCGCGCCGAGGTTGCCCGCGCCCGAGACGAGCGCGCCCGCGAGCGCGAGGCTGCCCGGATCGCCGCCGAGAAGGCCGCAGCGGAAGCCAAGCGTGCCCGCGAGGAAGCCGAGCTCGCCGCGCAGATCGCACGCGAAGAGGCCGAGGCCCTGGCTGCGTCCGAGGCGAAGGCGGCCGAGCTCGCCGCCAAGAAGGCGGCCCGCGATGCCCGCTACGCGGCCCGCAAGGCCAAGGCACGTCGCTGACTGTCTGGACGGGCCGCTTCGGCAGAGCCCGGACCCGGACGGAACAGCACCGAACATGAAAAAGGGCCGACGCGGTGCGTCGGCCCTTTTTCGTTGGACGATCAGGCGTATGGGACGATCGGGCGAACCCGACCCGTCCTCAGGCCTCGGAGCGGGTCTCGGACTCGCCGTCCTCGCCCTCGTGGCCCTCGGGGGACTCTTGACCCTCGGCGGAGTCTTGAGCCTCGTTGTGAGCCTCGGCCGGCTCTGCCGTCTCCTCTTCGGGACGCGGGCCTGCCTTGAAGGTGCGACGCGGCGCGTTTCCACGCTTCATCTGGACCGGCTTCTCGATTGCACCCAGGCGCTCGGACAGGAGCTTCGCGCGCTCGTTGAAATCATTGGTCGATCGCGACTGCGACGCACCGCTCTTGAACGCATTTGCCACTTGGGCCTCATGGGGTTGCCCAGGGCACGGAGTCGTGCGGGGTTGGCTCCGTGTAGCACGGTTGGGGCCCCGCGTCGGCTTTTATCTTCACGGCGCTGAGAGGACGCGCCGCGGCTCAGAAGCGCGCCGTCAGGAAAAGTCGGACGTTGCGGCCCGGCAGCAGGACCTCGTCCTTCTTGAACGAGGCCGAGTTACGGATGTCGTCGTCGAGGAGGTTGCGGCCCTGCAGCCCGAGGGTGACTTCGCTCGCGCCGTAGAGGGCCGGATCGACGGCCTTGGTGTAGCTCACCTCGGCGCGCAGGTCGTTCCAGCCGGGCGTGACCGTCTCGAACGGGGCGATCTCCACGTGGTCGAAGGCGTGCAGCAGGTTCACCCGGGCGAACCAGCCATCGGTCGCCAGGAACACGCCGCCGCCCAGGCGATGGGGGGGAATGCGCGGCACGTAGGCGCCGTTGTCGAACTGCGCCCGGACGAAATCGTACTGCGCCTCGAGGCCGGCCCAGCCGTTGCCCACCGGGATCACGTCGAGCTGCGCGGCGATCTCGGCGCCGTAGAAGGTGGCGTTCTGCTGCGAGTAGACGATCTGCCGAAGCTCATCCCCGCCGCCGCAGGAGGCGAAGTCGTCGTCGCAGCGGTTGCCGGTGTCGCGCTTGTAGATGAAGCCGGTATAGCGGGTGTAGTAGCCGGTCGCGTCGAGGCGCAGCGGGCCCTGCGCCCGGCGGATGCTCATCTCCACCGTGCGGGCGCGCTCGAGCTTCAGCCGCGGATCGCCGATCTCGAAGGTCGCGGTCGCGTCGTGCGGTCCCTGCGAGAACAGCTCGTAGGCCGTGGGCGCCCGCTCCACGTAGGAGCCGTTCACGCTCGCCACGAAGCCGTAGGGCAGGTCCTGCAGGGCGCCGAAGCTGGCGCTCTTGGGGGCGAACCGCCGCTTCAGGGCGAAGGAGGCCGGGTCCTGCCCCTCGACCGGCAGGTAGTCGCTCGGAAACTCCACCGCGGTGCTGGAGGAGCGGGTGCCCTCGATGCGGCCCGCCGCCTGGAAGCGCAGGCCGTGGCCGACATCGAGCTGCTCGAAGAGGTAGACCGCGTTCGAGCGCGATTCCGTCGGCGGCAGGAAGCTCTCGCCCTGCGTGTTGAGCACGCGCCGTCCGGTCTGCACGCCGAGGGCGCCGGTGAGCGTGCCGAGTGCGGAGAAGACCGGCACGTGCTGGGCCTCGATGCGGCCCTCGGCCTCCCGGCTCTTGAAGGTGGCCTGGATGCCGTCGATCCCGGACTCGCCGATGCCGCGCTCATCGTGCCGGTAGACCGAGCCGCCGGCCCAGAACCGGATCACCTCGAGGGGGCCGTCGAGCGGACGGTACTCGCCGCGGGCGACCACCCGGTCCTGGCGCGGGTCGAGGCGGGTCCGGCTCTCGGCCGCTTCCCCGCCGGGGATCTGGTAGAGCGCATCGTAGTGGCTGAAGGAGATGCCGACGAAGCCGCGGTCGCCGATGGCCGAGATGCCGACGGAGCCGCCCTGGGATTCGGTGGCCGAGTTGCGCTGGATCCCGCCCGGGACGGCGTAGCTGTCCGTGGCGCTGCGGAAGCCGTCGGCATGGACCGCGATGCCGTCCTTGCCGGCATCCACGGTCGCGGCGCCGAGGCGCCCGTTGTCGACGCTGGAAAAACCGGTGGTGACCTGCCCCGAGACCCCGTTCGCCGGGATGAAGGTCGGGACGCGGTTGTTCTCGGCCGAGACGACGCCGCCGATCGCCCCGGAGCCGTAGCGCAGGGTGGCGGGTCCGCGGATCACCTCGATCCGGTCGCTGACCAGGGGGTTCACCGGGACGGTGTGGTCCTCGCCGAGATCCGACACGCCGTTGTTGATGACGCCGTTCTCCTGGATGCGCACGCGGGCATTGTCGAGGCCGCGGATGATGGGCCGGCTGGCGGCCCCGGGCGCGTAGGTCGAGGAGGAGATGCCCGGACGGTCGAACAGGGCGTCCCCGAGAGTCCGCGGCTGTTCACGGGCGATCTGCTGCTGCGTCACCACGGTGACGGGCGAGTAGGTGCTGGTCACCACCGGGAGCACGCCCACCGGGAACGACGCGCCGGGCTCGCCCGCGCCGCCGCCCGCCCCGCGAACGGGCTGGATCGGGCTCGGCGAGGTGACGCTGAGCTCGTCCAGGGTCGCCTGGGCCTGCTGCGCCGCGCCGGCATTCGCCCCGAGACCGGCCCCCGCCAGGGCCGCGCCGGCCCACACCATCCGCGATCGCCGCACCCGCTCACCCCATCACTCAATGTTATAATGTTTCATGAGGCGGATGTTATTGTATGACAAGCGTCGTTCGCGGCCCGGACCCGCTTCGCGCCCGCCTGTGGCCCGGGCGCATCACCGCTGTTCGCCGGCGTCTCGGAAGATTGCGCGCCGCCGCGTCTCCGTACCGCGCGGGCGACGCGGAACCCTGTGCGGGCCGGGCACATTGCGCAAGCATGTCCGACTTGAACCATCACGACCGGCCGAGCGCCGACGGGCGGCGCGCCGCCGGGGGCCTGCGGGTCACCGTCGACCTGAACCTCTGCCAGGCCTACGCCCAGTGCTGCTACGCGGCGCCCGACCACTTCGTCCTGAAGGGCCGCGAGGCCCTGCATTACGACCCGGCCCCCTCGGCCGCCGCCCGCGACGACATCGAGCGCGCCCGGATCGCCTGTCCGGTCCAGGCCATCCGCGTCGAGGATGCCGGGGCCGACCCGCGATGAGCGACGCCGAGACGCGGGTCGTGGTGGTGGGGGCCTCGCTGGCCGGCCTGCGCGGCGCCGAGAGCCTGCGGCAGGCGGGCTTCCGCGGGCCCCTGACGATCATCGGGGCCGAGCCCCATCGCCCCTACGACCGGCCGCCCCTCTCGAAGGCGGTGTTGACGGGCGAGGTCGCGGCCGACGCCACGACGCTGCCGAACCGCGTCGACCTGGAGGCCGACTGGCGCTTCGGCGACCCGGCCACGGGCCTCGACCGCACCCGGCGGACCGTGAGTCTCGCGAGCGGCGAGGCGGTGCCCTACGACCGTCTGCTCATCGCCACCGGGGCCTCGGCGCGGGCCTGGCCGAACTTCGCCGAGGCGGGGCTCGCCAGGGTGCATACCCTGCGCGGCCGCGACGAGGCCGAGGCCCTGCGGCGCGACCTCGCCGCCGGCCCGGCCCACGTGGTCATCATCGGCGGCGGCTTCATCGGCTGCGAGGTCGCCGCCTCGGCCCGCGCCCTCGACCTCAGCGTCACCCTGGTGGAGACCGGCCCGACCCTGCTCGCCAAGGTGCTCGGACAGCATCTCGGCGCCGTGGTGGAGGCCCTGCATGCCAGCCTCGGCACCACCATCCGCAGCGGCGTGAAGGTGGCGGCCCTGGAGGATGACGGCGCCGGCCGCGTGGCGCGGGTCCGCCTCGCCGACGGCACGGTTCTGCCGGCCGACGTCGTGGTGGTGGCCCTCGGCGCCGTGCGCAACACCGGCTGGCTCGCCGGCTCGGGCCTCGCGTTCGACGAAGGCGGGATCGACTGCGACACGCAGGGCTACGTCCTCGACGAATCCGAGCGGCCCGACACGCGAATCGCGGCCGCCGGCGATGTCGCGCGGTTTCCGCACCCGCTCTATCCCGGCCACCGCATCGCCCTGGAACATTGGGGCCACGCCGTGGCGCAGGGCCAGCATGCCGGCCGGCTCCTCGCCGGCCGTGCGCCGGAGCCCTACCGCGCGGTGCCGGCCTTCTGGTCGAGCCAGGGCGGCATCACCATCAAGTCGGTGGGCCTGACCACGGGCGCCGACGGCTTCGTCGTGGCCCGGGGCAGCCTGAAGGCGGGACGCTTCGTGGCGGTCTACGGCCAGGCGGGCCGCTGCATCGCCGCCGTGGCCTTCGATTGCGGCCGCTGGCTCCCGACCTATGCCGAGCACATCGCCGCGGGGGCGCCGTTCCCGCCGGAGACCGGCGGCGTCGATGCCGGCCCCTTCACGGTGCTGCCGCCGGCCTTCCCAGACCCTGCCCACAAGGACGAGGCATGAGCGACCACACCCTGTTCGCGCAGATCAAGGACGAGGCCGCCCGGCCGGATCCCTACCCGCTCTTCGCCCGCCTGCGGGAATGCCCCGTCTCGCGCCAGGAGGACGGCACCTACGTGGCCGCCTCCCACGCGGCGATCGCGAGCCTGCTGCACGACCCGCGGGTCAGCTCCGAGACCCTGCCGCCGGCCGACCGGCCGAAGACCGGCAATTTGCTGAAGGACTGGTTGGTGAAGCCGGTGCGCGACCACATCACCGACACCCACCGGCCCTTCATCTTCCGCGATCCACCGGACCACGACGACCTACGCGCCGCCGTGATGCAGCAGTTCACGCCGCAGCGGGTCCAGGCCCTGCGGGCCCGCTCGCACATCCTCGTGGACGAGATCCTCGACAAGCTCGGCGATGCGACGGCCATCGATATCGTCGACGACCTCGCCTATCCGCTCCCCGTCACGGTGATCTGCGAACTCCTCGGCATTCCGCCGGCGGACGAGGCGCAGTTCCACGGCTGGGCGACGCAACTCGCCACGGCCCTCGAACCCGACACCCTGCAGGACGACGACCTGCGCGCCGAGAACAGCCGCACCTTCGATGCGATCTCGGAGTACATGCAAGGCCTGATCGCGCAGAAGCGCAAGGACCCGCAGGACGACATGCTGTCGGGTCTCGCCACCGAGGGCGTCGACGGCCGCGGACGCATGGGCGACTTCGACCTCATCGCCACCGCGATCCTGATGCTGGTGGCCGGCCACGAGACCACGGTGAACCTCATCACCAACGGCATGCTGACCCTGCTCCGCCACCCGGACGAGCTGCGGCGCCTGCGCGAGGACCCGGCCCGTGCGCCCCGGGTCGTCGAGGAGCTGCTGCGCTACGAGCCCCCGGTCCAGTTCCGCACCCGCAAGACCCTGTGCCCGATCACCCAGAACGGCGTCACCATCCCGGAAGGCGCCCCCCTGGTGCTGCTGCTGGCCTCCGGCAACCGCGATCCCGCGGTCTATGCGGAGCCCGACCGCTTCGATCCCGACCGGGCCGACAACCGCCATCTCGGCTTCGGCGGCAGCCTGCATTACTGCGTCGGCGCGCCCCTGGCCCGCTTCGAGGTCGAGGCCGCCCTGGTGGCGCTGGCCCAGCGCCTGAAGAACCCCCGCCTCTCGATCGACCCGCCGCCCTACCGGCCCGGCTCCGCCCTGCGCGGCCCCAAGCACCTGCGCCTCGTCATCGACGGGATCGCGCCCCGGGCACCGTCCGCAGGCTAAGAACCAATTTAGTCCAGTCGATTGGGAGCCATGAGCCAGAATGTTGCAGACTTTTCGAAACAAATACTGTGTTCTTAACCGGGATTTATAGGTTGTCTTGAAGAGTCGGCGTCGCAACACATCTGTTCGAGACGCCATCATGAAGTTCGGTATCCGCACGCGCCTGTATGCCGGTTTCGGCACGTTGATGCTCCTCACGGCCGGGATCGGTGGAGCGGCCCAGTACCAGTTCGAGGATCTTCTCGGCCGGTTCGAGCAACGCAATCGGATCGAACTCAACACGCGGAACATCATCACCGTCGTGGGTTTGACCGATCGCTTCGCGGCCCAGGCGCTCGAGTACAAGAGCTCGGCGAAGCCCGAGACCTTGACGACACTCGAAGAGACCCGCCGCCGGATCGTCGGCATCAGCACGAGCGTCACCAACAACACGATTTCCGAGGAGCGCCGGAAGCTCTACGCCGAACTGCGCGACCGCGGCGAGGATCTGCGGGAGGACGTCGTCCGCTTCGGCACCAGCAGCGCCACCGTGGCCACGGCCCGCACGCGCCTGTTCGGAGGCGGAAACGAACTGACCCGCCTGACCGGCGCCCTGATCGCGGAGATCCGGTCGAAGGGGAACGAGGCGCAGCTCAGCCAGGCCCAGGCGGTCGAGAGTGCGATGCTTCTGGTGCGGGTGGCCGGTTGGCGCTTCCTGGCCACGATGGACCCCAATGGGCCGGCCACCTTCGCGGAGAACAACCGCAAGGCGGCCGCCGCCGCCAAGGCCCTGCGGGAGCTCGATCCCGCCCGGCAATTCGGCGTCGCGCTGAAGCTGGCCGACGATGCCCTCCAGGTCTACGGCACGGCCTTCCAGGACGCCGCGAAGGCGTTGGAGGAGAGCCGCGTGGTGTTCGAGGATGACATCAAGTCGAAGCTGGCGACCATCCAGTCCATCGCCGCCAAGGCACAGACCATGGCCGAGGCGCGGATGGCCGAGATTTCGGCGGCGACCCAGGCCAGCGTGCAGAGCGGCGAGCGCCTGCAGCAGGGCCTCATCGCCCTGGCGCTGGTCCTGAGCGGCACGCTGGCCTTCCTGATCGCCCGCAGCCTGATCCGGCCCATCGCCGGAATGACGGAGGCCATGACCCGCCTGGCCGCGGGCGAAACCGCGATCACGGTGCCGTCACAGGATGCGACCGACGAGATCGGTGCGATGGCCCAGGCCGTCGAGGTCTTCCGCCAGAATGCCATCGCCCGCATCGAACTGGAGGCGCAGCAAGTCGCGGAGCGCTCCGCCCGCCAGCGCCGCGCCGACCGCGTCGACGACCTGGTCAAAGGGTTCGAGCGCACGATCGGCGGCGCCATCGGCATCGTCACCTCGGCCGCCACCGAACTCGACGCCACCGCCCGCTCCATGACGGGCGTGGCCGACGCGACCAGCCACCAGGCCCAGGCCTCCCGGACGGCGGCCGAAGAGACCTCCGCCAACGTCCAGACGGTCGCCTCGGCGGCCGAGGAAATGGTCGCCTCCCTGCGCGAGATCGAGCGCCAGGTGCAGCAGTCGAACACGGTCGCGGCCACGGCGACCCGGGAAGCCCAGGCCACCGACGTGGCGATGGCCTCCCTGTCGGCGGCGGCCGAGCAGATCGGCGACGCCGTGACGATGATCTCCAGCATCGCGGGCCAGACCAACCTGCTCGCCCTCAACGCCACCATCGAGGCGGCGCGGGCCGGCGAGGCCGGCCGGGGCTTCGCGGTGGTGGCCACGGAGGTCAAGGAACTGGCTAGCCAGACGGCGCGGGCCACGGGCGAGATCGGTGGACACATCGCGGCGATCCAGCAGGCGACCGCCCAGGCCGTCACGGCGATCCGGCAGATCAGCCAGACGATCGGGTCGGTCAACACCATCACGGAGACCATCACGGCGACCGTGATCGAGCAGACGGCGGCGACCGGGGAAATCTCCCGCAACGCCATCGCGGCCGCGCGCGGCACCCAGGACGTCTCGGTGAACGTGGCCGAGGTCCTGGCCTCGGCCGGCGAGACCGGCAGCGCCGCCCAGCAGGTGATGATGGCGGCCGGCGAGCTCTCGACCCAGGCCGTGGCCGTGCAGCGCGAGGTCGAGGTCTTCCTCGACGCCATCCGGGCCGCCTGATTGCAGCCGGGCGCGGCGGCGCGGTGGTTCGTCCCGCGGCCGCGCCCTTGCGCGTCCGCCCGCGAATCCCGAAGGCCGCGCCGCGTCCGGGGCGTCTCGGCTCAGGCCCGGACGTCGAGCGTGCCCATCATGCCGAGTTCCTCGTGTTCGAGGATGTGGCAATGGTACATCCGCGGCCCCGGGAGATCCTGGCGCAGGCGGATGCGGACCGTTTCGCCGACCGCGACGTTGACGGTGTCCTTCCAGCACCGGATCGCCGGCGTCCGGATCGCACCGGCCTCGGCGATGTCCACGACCTGGAACTGGGTTCCGTGGATGTGGAACGGATGGTCCATGTCCGACCCGTTGACGATGGACCACGACTCGAGCTGGCCGACCTTCGAGACCTCGTCGATGCGCCCCATCGCGAAGCTCCGGCCATTGATCAGGAAGCGCATGCCCATGCCGCCGGGCGGTGTGGACGGGCTGGGCGCGGACCGTGCCGTCGCGCCCATGTCCATACCTGCCATGCCTTCCATGCCGTCCGGACTTCCCATGCCGTCCGGACGTCCCATGCTGGCCATGCCTCCTGTGTCTCGCATGCCCTCCGGGGCCTGCAGGCCCTTCGAGTCTTGCATGCCCTTCAAGTCTTGCATGCCCTCCGGGTGCTGCAGGCCGTGGGAGCCTTCCATGCCACCCCCGCGCGACATGGCTTCCGTGAAGACGAGGCGCCGGGAGACGACCGGCTCGCCGAGCGCTACGACCCGCCTCAGGACCGGCGGCAGGGGCGGGGCGGCGGCGGCCGCTCGTCCCGAGACCCGGGCCGTGAGCAGGACCAGTCCGGCCTCCTTCGGTTCGTCCGGCCCCATCCAGCCCCGCGCATAGGCGCGCGTCGTCAGCCGGGCCTCCCCGGGCCGGTCGAAGGCGACGATGAGTTCCACGCGCTCGCCCGGCACGATCATCACCTCGTCCACCGCAACCGGGGTCTCGACGAGGCCGCCATCGGTGCCGACGAGGAGCATGCGCGCGCCCGCGAAGCCGAGGCGCAGGTACCGGGCATTCGTCGCGTTGACGAGGCGGATGCGGCGCTTCTCGCCCGGCGCCACGGACAGGACCGGGTTCTTCTGTCCGTTGACCAGGACATGGTCGCCGACGCGGCCGTTCATGGCGTCGGCCATGGTGCTCGGGGGCATCGTTCCATCGGCGGCGATGCGCAGATCGGTGAACATCAGGAGGGTGTCGCCGTAGGCGGCCGGAATGGGATCGACCTTCGGCTTGACCAGGAACACGCCCGCGAGGCCGCGATAGACCTGCTCGGCCGTGAAGTTGTGCGGATGCGGATGAAACCAGTAGGTCGCCGCGCTGCCTTCGGGGAGATCGAAGGCGTAGAGGCGCTCGTCGCCCGAGGCGACCGGGTTCATGGGGTTGCCGTCCTGATCGGACGGGACCGGCATCCCGTGCCAGTGGATCGTGGAGGGCTGCCCGGGAATGCCGTTCCGGAACCGGATCGCGATGCGGTCGCCTTCCGTCGCCTCGATCACGGGCTGGACGCCGTCATAGAGCAGGACGGGGGTCGCGAGCCCCTCGGCGTAGCGCACCACGCCCGGGCCCGCCGTGATCGTCGCGCTGAAGCGACCGGGCACGGTCGACTCGTTCGGAAGGCGCGGCAGGTCGCGCAAGGGTTGCCCCTGCGGCAGGACGGGCACCGCCGGCTTCGGGACTGGAGGGGCGCCTTCGCCCGCCATCGTGCCCATGTCGTGCATCATCTGCGCCGAAGCCGATCGGGAGCCGATCAGCCCCGCGAGACTCGCTACGAATGTCCGCCGCCGCATCCTGAACCTTTCGCGCGGTCGTCGAGCCGACCTCCGAGCGGTCTTTATCAGAATATCTCCCAGTAGCGCCATCGTGAAATCTGCCGAGACAGGAACTCGAGCAATAGAGACACGATCGACATGCGCCAGTCTTCGTCGCAATAGTTTGGAGCGCTCGATGACGTCGGACGGCAACTGAGGCGCGTCGGTGCCACGCAGACGGATCGCCACAAGTCGTCGGCGCGTCGTCGATGGGTCGTGCCGCCCCGGACACCATGCGTCACCGGACTCATGCGGGGGCGAACGCGCCTTTCACGGCGCGAGGACCTGCGACCGCGACGCAGGACGCGACGGATGCCGTCGATTTCGGAAACGGATCTTCTCGCCGTCACGATAGAGGACGCGCGGCGCGCGGCCCCTGCGAGCGGGTCTCAGCAGCGCGGATGAACCCGGCGCGATCCCGGACCTCGCGACCCGGCGTCGAGAGGCCGCGCGGCCCTAGCCGCCCGCGACGACGACGAGGCGCTGGACCTCGCCGCGCAGGTAGGCCTGCAGGAACCTGTCGTAGTCCCGGAAGGAGACGCAGCCGTTCGAGGCGCCGCTCGCGCCCAGCATGTAGGTGTGGGCGAGGAGACCGACCCGGCCGTGGATGGTCTCGGGGCCGCCGACGGGGGTGAGACGCAGGGCGCGCACGCCGTGGAACGGCTGCTCGCGCTCGCGGATGTCGTAGGTGCCGAGGGGCGTCGGCCCCTTCATCCGCACGTGCACGTGGCCGGGATTGTCCATGCTCTCCCCCAGCCCCGAATGCGCCTCGAGCTTCTCCCCGTTCGGCAGGGTCACGACCCTGGCGCGGATGTCGTAGACCGCGACGCCGCCGGTCGGGCTGGTCGGCACGGCGCTGAGGGCGCGCCGGAAGACGTTGTCGACCGGTTTCGTCTCCAGGGCCGCGTAGGCGAGCCGCGGCGGCTCGGGGCTCTCGACCCCGAACAGCTTCTCGATGAAGGAGCGGTTGTCCTCCGGCGGCGGTGCCACCGCACCGGCGGTCCGGGCGGGCGCCGTGCGCGCCGCCCGTGCGGCGAGGCGCCCGGCGCGGAATTCCGGGGGCCGCGGCACCGGCAGCGGCACCCAGCGTGCCACCAGGGTAGGCGGTGCGGCCGGCATCTCCGCCGCGGTCGTGGCTGCGGTCTCGAGCGTGGTCTCTGGCGTGATCTCAGGAGTGGTCTTGGCGGCGGGCGCCGCGGCCTCGGCGACGCTCCCGGGGGAGGGGTCGCTCGACGCCGCGGGTACCGGGTCGTCGGATCGCAGGCCGGCGACCGCGGAGGCGGGGGACGCGTCGGGACCGTCGGGTGCCGGCACCGTATGGACCATCGGCGTCACACGGGTGGGGCTCTCGGCCGGCGCATGGGACCAGGCGACGAACCCCGCCGCACCGCCACCGAGGAGGAGGGCCGCGATCCCGAGGCCGCGGGCGGCACGCCCCGGTCCGACCGACAGGGAACGCTCGGCAGCTTCAGCCATGGTCGATCCATCCCCTGCATGGGCCGGCGCGCGTGCCGGGCCTTCGTTCCGCGTCCGTCCGGGCGCGGGTGACGGGCGCGAGACCGCGCTGTCCGTCACGGGGCTATCCGACCCGTTCGGCTCGGCGTTTCTGAGGCAGGATTGTGCCGAAACTGGACAACGTCTTGTGGACTGGAACGCTCTACTGATGGGATCTGCTCGACGGCAGGCGCGAGACTATCGAACCCGTGTCGCCACATTTCCGTCTGGACCGCGATTGTCTGCGCGGTTCGTCGCGTGTCGCGCCGGGATCCGAATCGGCCCGGCGGGTGGCCGCGCGGACGGCTGGTGAGACGGGCCGCGGGCTCTGACCCGGGCCCTGAGGCACGAACGCCACACCCGCCGCCAAACATCGCGTGGTCCCGGCAAATCCCGCACCGCCGGACGCCGGTGCCTTGCCGCCAGCGCAATTGCCGGTGACGCAGGCCGAAACGCGGAGCCCCCGGGCTCCGCGCCCGCTCCCATTCGGAACCTGACATCGATGCCGCGTTCGCTCCTGTCGACAGTCGCCGTCCTCGCGCTCGCCGCCAGCCTCGGCGCCTGCGCCTCGCAGCGCCTCGAGGGGCCCAGCCGCAGCCGGATCGCCCCCGGCCCCCAGGCGGCCCTGGAGCCGGTCGTCCCCGCCATGCCGTCCGGCCCGGTCACCTCGGAGCCGCTGGCCCCGCCGCCGGGCGCCACCGCGGCCCCGGCCGACCTGCCGCCTCCGGTGGGCGTCAACGTCGCCGTCGCCCCGTCGACCCCGGTCATCGCCCCGGAGGCGCCCCCCGTCGCCCCGGCCCCGCCGCCGGTGGTGGCGAGCGGCCGCTCGTCCGTCGTTGGGTCCTGGAATGCCAAGGACGCCACCGGCGCGAGCTGCAAGGTCTCCCTGTCGAGCGCCCCGGCCCTGGACCTCTACAAGGCCAGCGCCTCCGGCTGCCCGAACAAGGACCTCTCCAAGGTCACGGCCTGGGACTACCGCGACGGCGAGGTCTACCTCTACCAGCCCGGCGGGACCGTCGCGGCCCGGCTGCGCCAGGGCGGCGGGGCTCTCGATGGTGCGCTGTCGAAATCCGGCGCGTCGCTCGCGATGGTGCGCTGAGAACGGCGCGACCTCGACACGACCCTCTTGGTATACCGCGAGCGGACATCGGGTCTGCGCCTCACGGATTGACGCGCAGCCCGAGCAGGAACGTGTTGGCGTGGAAGCTCGAACCGGCCGAGGTGCTGTCGAGGCGCTGGTAGATGTAGCTTCCCCGCATCGCCAGCCAGCGGTTGAAGCGATAGTCGATCCGCGCCGTCGCCGAGAATCCGCGCTCGGTGATGTTCACCCGGTCATAGTCGTTCGACAGGTAGCTGATGCCGCCGGTCAGCGAGAGATTGCGCAGCAGGTCGTGCTGAACTTCCAGCGTCGCGGTCTGTGTCAGGACACCGCTCGATCCGGGCACCGACGTCTCGATCACCCCCGTCGCACCATTCAGCCGGACCGTGGTGAGCGGGCTCGCGCTCCAGATCAACGCCGCCGTGATGACGGGCGCCGTCAGATCGCGCAGAGCCGGGTCGACGTAGCTGCGGTGCTGAAGACCCGCCGAGATTTCGCCGGTGACGAAGCGCGTCAGCGCAAAGGTCGCGCCACCCGAGAGCGTGATGCCATCGGAATCGCGTCGTATTCCCGATGAGTCGACGCGCAGATCGTAGACGCGCGTGTCGGCTAGGACATCGACGAAGGGCGTGATGACGGGCGAGATCTCGTATCCGGCCCGAAGTTGCAGGCCATACTGGTTCAGGTTGCGATCGCTCTGGCGCAGGATGGTGCCATCGGAGAGTTGCGCATCCTCGAACTCGGAGCGGTCGAGCAATCCCCGCAGCGACACCTGGACCCGGTTGAAGCGCTCTGTGACGCCGATCGTCGTGCCATAGCTCGCGATCAGCGGCCGGGTTGCCGTGGCGGCCGCCAGGTCCGGCGTGCCAGTGCGTTGTGTTTCCAGGAGAAATCGGCCTTCGACATCGATCCGGGTATCGCGGTTCGCGTCGATCCGCAGCCGGGTCACGCCCGCTCCGTTGGGACGACTGGCCCCCTGATTGTCCAGATAATCGACGTAGCCGCCCCGCAAATCACCGGTGAGCTCGCTCGACGACCAGTCGCTTCGAAAGCTCAATTCGCCGTCCGTCCGCAGCGCCAGCGACGGCTTGGCCAGCCGATTGGTGATCTGGTCGGGGTTGGTGTCGTAGCCAATGCTCTGCTGGATCGCAGGCAGGATCGTGAAGGTCCCGACCTTGATCCCGAGCGGGGCGTAGGCCTCGTCGATCGTGATCGGACGCCGCAGCGCCGTCGAGAGAAAGAAGCCCGGCGTCTGGACGCCGGCAAGCGGCAGCACCGTCGGCAGCGGGACGCCGCTCACGGCACTGCGCACCACCGGCGTCAGACGCAGATCGTACGAGGGAACTTGCGTGATCGAGCGGACCGGCCGGACCGTGGCGTTCCCGAAGCGCCGGGGCGGGATCGCCCGCAGCCGCAGAAGATTCGTGAGCCCGCGGTTGTTGGGTCCATTCGTTCCGCCGGAGGCGAGGGCGCTGCCGGATCGGCTGCCGGCCAGGGCACGCGTGGCCAGCCCTCCGTTGCCGGCCGTCTCTCCGCCGGTCGCAGTGCCGTTGCTGTTCAGGACGCCGCTGCCCGAGACGGCGCTGCCTCGCAGGCCCGCGCTCAGCGGCTGGACATCGCCCACGGCCGGCGTTCCGAGGGCATTATCCGGGGCACCGGATGGGAGGGCCTGAGCCTCGGCGTAGGACGGGAGCGTGAGAGCCGCGATCAGAGCAAAGCCGCGAAGGCCTTGGCTGCGCCATCCTGCAATCGGCCCTGCGCGTGTCACGGATCGACGTCTTTCCGCTGACCTGAACGCCGATATCGGCGCTTCGAGACATGGACCGCCTGCGGATGCGCGAGGCGGACGACGCCAGGATCACCTCCCAACGGAAGACGCCCCGACCTCATGGTTAACAGGCCTACAACCGGCACGGTTAATGGGGCGTCAACGGTGCCGGATGATATCTGGATGGGCGGGGGAGTCGCCATCCGACCACAATCGGTCTTCATAGGCAGACGACCGTGGCGGCTCATGCGCACGCGATCTTACCAGAAGGATACGGGCCGGTATGGCTCCAGCAGACAGCGCCCAGGCCTTGCGCCCCGCCCTCATCCCCTCGGATTCGACGCTCTCGCCGGCCGTCGCGTCTGCCCTGCGGACGATCGAGACGGAACGTGACGGACTTGCCTGCTTGATGGAATCCATCGGCAACGGGCTCGGCGCGGCGTTCACCGATGCGGTGTCGCGCATCGCCCGCGCCAAAGGTCGCGCCATCCTCACGGGCATGGGCAAATCGGGCCATATCGGGCGCAAGATTGCTGCGACACTGGCCTCGACGGGGACGCCCGCGCTGTACGTTCATCCCGCCGAGGCGAGCCACGGCGATCTGGGCATGATCCAGCCCGAGGACGTCGTGGTGGCACTGTCCTGGTCAGGTGAAACGACGGAGCTTGCCGATATCATCGGCTACGCCCGTCGCTACCGCGTCGGCCTGATCGCCATCACGTCCAACAGCACATCGACGCTCGGCCGCGAAGCCGACATCTGCCTGACCCTTCCCAAGGCACGCGAGGCCTGCCCGAACGGTTTGGCGCCCACGACGTCCACGGCAATGCAGCTCGCCCTCGGCGACGCGCTTTCCATTGCGCTCCTCGAAGCGCGCGGGTTCTCCGCCCGGGAATTCAGCATCTACCACCCAGGCGGGCGCCTCGGCGCCTCGCTGCGTCAGGTCCGCGAAGTGATGCATACCGGGTCTCAGCTGCCGGTGGTCCCATGCGGAACTCCGATGCGCGCGGCCATCGCCGAGATCGATGCGAAAGGGTTTGGCTCGGTGGTCGTCGTAGACGCTGATGGATGCCTCGCGGGTATTCTCACGGACGGCGATCTGCGCCGCAACGTCTTCCGCACGGATCTCGATAGTCTCGCGGTCGAGGCGTTGATGAGCGGCAAGCCAAGGACGGTAGCCCCCGAAACCTTGCTGGCAAAGGCTCTGGAAATCCAGGAATCGATGAAGATCACGGCCCTGATCGTCGTCGAGGACGATCGCCCCGTCGGGCTGGTGCACTATCACGATCTGCTCCGCTCGGGCGTCGCCTAAACCCTCAGAGGCGGCGATCGAGCCAGCGCTGAACCGGTTTCCAGCCGGGGATCCACTTGGCTCGCCACCGCGCCGCGTCCTCGGCAGCATCGCGAGCGTCGAGGCTATCGAAGGCCCCGGCGCGCTCCAGCATCTCGGTGGCGACCGCCTGGGGGTCTGGGATCGACCAGCCGAAATGGAATCCCGGCTCCTCTCCGATCGTACTCCCAGGAACGAAGTAGTACCGCGCCTGCGTGCCATTGAGCGCATCCAGCAGCGGAAAGTTGGCGTGAACCGGGGGTGTCCAATTCAAGGCCAGGATCCGACGGTTCGGGGCTGCGAAGACGGCCGTGTGAAACGCCGAACCCGCCGTTCCAAGAACCATTGTCCGCTCCGAAAGCAGTCGAACCAGTTCGGGAAACCGCAGGGTCTCCGGGAAGACGATGTCTACTCCCTGCCGCGCCAGAGCCGCGCACAGCGCATCCTCGTTGCGCAGACGTGAGATCCCCGATCCCAATCTCACTTTCGACAGGTAGATCGGTCGCGTTTCCCGATCGACGGCGGCCGGTTCGTAGAATGCTTCGCCGGTATAGTGCGTCAGCGAGCCGTAGATCGCATGGGTGAAGTCCTGCTCCTTCACGCTCGGCTCCGGAACCAGCAGCTTCGGAATGCGGGTCACGTTCTGGAAGGTGACGAGGTCTTCGACAGTCAGATCGAAGCGGGCGAGAATATCGGCGAGGAACGGTAGCGTCGCCCATTCCGCGTGCAGCGCATCCAGCGGCCCTTCCGCGTAGCAGACGAGACGCGGCTTCGGCCCCATCCAGGAGAGGAGAGGCCAGAGGCGCGCGAAAGTGCCGAGAAGGAAATGGCCGTAATGGGTAATCAGCGGACCGATGAAGAGCATCGGGCGATCGTCCGCCTCATCGACGACGTCCGTGAGCATCGGATTGGCGCCGAATTCGATGATGGTCCCATCAGCATCGCACAGTGCCCAGCTCCCGTCCGGAGTCGCCGGCTGGTATACGGCGTTGGTGACCGTACGCAGCCCTGGAAGTGAATCGCGCTGTTCGGTGCGGCCCCATACGGTGCGACAGCGCTGCAGCTTGGCCCTCACGCGTGGACAAGCCCTTCGAGATGGAATCGCAAGATCTTCATTCCGTTAATTTTGTTTTCGGTGGTGTGTGCGTGAGTGAAAGTGGCAGCGGCTGTGGCAGGAACCAACATTTCCAGCGTGGCCTTTCGGCTGGGTCCAAGGGCACCTATAGTTTCCTCCGCATGTCCACGCCACCTCGCCCCGTCCGTCGCCTCGATCCGATCCTCGTCGACCGTATCGCCGCCGGCGAAGTCGTCGAGCGGCCCGCCTCGGCGGTCAAGGAACTCGTTGAGAACGCCATCGATGCCGGCGCACGCAGCATCGAAGTCACGATCGAAGGAGGCGGACGACGCTTGATCCGTGTGGTCGATGATGGGGCCGGCATGGATGCGGATGATCTAGCGCTTGCAGTTGAGCGGCATGCCACCTCAAAGCTCCCGAGCGGGGATCTTACCTGCATCGAAACGTTGGGCTTTCGCGGCGAGGCCTTGCCCTCGATCGGCGCGGTCGCCCGCCTGACCCTTACCAGCCGTACGGCCGAGGCCGAGACTGGCGTAACCCTCACGGTAGATGCAGGCATCAAGGGCGAGGTCCGCCCAGCACCCAGCGCGCGCGGCACGCGGATCGAGGTTTCCGATCTCTTCGCTGCCACTCCTGCACGGATGAAATTTCTCAAGTCCGACCGGGCCGAAGCCGCAGCAATCGGCGATATCCTGCGCCGGCTCGCAGTCGCGCAGCCCCAAATCCGGCTCGTGCTGCGATCCGAAAGCGGAACTCCGCTGGTTTTCCCGGCCGAGACAGAGATAGGTTCTTCCGCGACGCTCCGCCGGCTGACCGGCGTCTTCGGCGCCGAATTCGGATCGAATTCGCTGGCCCTCGAGATGGCCCGCGAGGGCTTCGGGCTTGCGGGTCATATCGGCCTGCCGAGCTTCCATCGAGGCGCTGCCACCCAGATCCACTTCACAGTCAATGGCCGCCCAGTTCGTGACCGTCTGCTGCTCGGCGCAGTCAGGGGCGCCTATGCCGATACGATGAGTTCCGACCGCCATCCGGTCCTGGCGCTGGCGATCCTGTGCGACCCGGCGCTGGTGGACGTCAACGTACACCCAGCCAAGACCGAAGTTCGCTTTCGCGATCCTGGTCTGGTCCGGAGCCTGATCGTCAGCGCGATCCACGAGACGCTGCGCCAAGCCGGCCTGCGTGGCTCCACTACGGGCACCACCCGTACGCTGGACGCGTTGCGACCAACGGGTCTTGCCGTTCATTCCGGCACCAGTGCCTACCCGATCCCATCGCCGAACCTACCGCGCGCGCTGCCGTCCGTCGCCGCGCCCTATGCCTATCGCCAGGCGGTTCCACGGTCGCCAGCGTTCACAGGTCTGGCCGAGGCTCATCAGGCCCGCTTTGAACACGATTTTGCGCCCCCGGCAGCAGATCTGCGCCCGGCTCCGGAGCCAGTGGAGGAGCAGGATCACCCCCTCGGAGCCGCGCGGGCGCAGCTGCACGAAACCTACATCGTCGCCCAGACAGCCGACGGTCTCGTCCTCGTTGATCAGCATGCCGCGCACGAGCGCCTGGTCTACGAGCGCCTCAAACGCGAACGCGCCCGGGGCGGCATCGCCCGCCAAGGCTTGCTGATTCCGGACGTGGTAGAGCTGGCACCCGGCGAGGCGGAGCGCCTCGTGGCCGCGGCCCCCGATCTCGACCGGCTGGGCCTGACGCTCGAGCCGTTCGGCCCGGGCGCGGTCCTGGTACGGGAGGTGCCGGCCGCTCTAGCCAACGCCTCGATCCGAAACCTCGTCACCGATATCCTCGATGCGCTCAGCCAGAGCGGTCTCGAAGATGAGAGCCCCGACGGCACCGACGAAGGTGCAGGCCCCCTCGGACGCCGCCTGGACGCGATCCTGTCGCGGATGAGTTGTCACGGCTCGATCCGCGCGGGCCGGCGCCTGCGCCCGGAGGAAATGAACGCACTCCTGCGCGAGATGGAAGCGACGCCGCTTGCCGGCACCTGCAACCATGGCCGCCCGACCTTCGTGGAGCTGAAACTCCACGACATCGAGCGGCTCTTCGGACGGCGTTAGGCCGCAGGCAGGTTCGAGGCGGCCTTCAGAGCAGCGTCGAGAGCCTGTTGGCGGGCGTCCGGACCGAGCGCGATGCCCTCGGCGACGATGATCTCCGGATTCGTGATGCCGATGAAGCCCAGGACCACGCGCAGGTAGGTCTCAGCATGCTCCGCCGCCGCGTTCGGTGTTCCGGCTCCATAGAGACCACCGCGGGCAACGGCGACGATGACACGCTTCTGCGGAACAAGGCCCACAGCGCCGCTCTCGGTGTACTTGAAGGTCTGGCCAGCCACGAGGATGCGATCGATCCAGGCCTTGAGCTGCGACGAAATCGTGAAGTTATACAACGGCGCGCCGATCACCACGATGTCGGCGGCGAGGAACTCGGCGAGGACGGTCCGGCCGAGCTCGACATCGTTCTGGATGTCGGGCGTGTTCGTCGCGTTCGGCTGGTGGCCTGCCAGGTAGGCGCCCGAAAGGTGCGGAATCGGGGTGGCGGCGAGATCGCGATGGGTGACATCGAGATCCGGTGCCCCCGCCTTCAAATGCGTGACGATCGCGGCCGAAACCGCGCGGCTGACCGAATGCTCACCCAGAATGCTTCCGTCGACGTGCAGGAGTTTCATCTTCGATTCCCGGTATCAGAAGTGTACCGAGGCGGTATAGAGGACCAGACGCGCTTACGCGCAAGGAGGCACATTCGTGGAACCGGGGCACAACGAGGGAACCGAGACGCGTACACCGCACAACCTGGGCGATTGCCGCGTCGTCGGCACGGTCCTGTCGCGGATCGGCGACAAATGGACCATCCTCGTGGTGATGATGCTGACGGATGGACCGCGGCGCTTCAACGAGTTGAAGCGACTGGTCGGCGGCGTATCCCAGCGGATGCTGACGTTCACGCTGCGGGGTCTCGAGCGCGACGGCCTCGTCTCCCGGACCGTGTATCCCACCGTTCCGCCGCGAGTGGAATATGCACTCACGGATCTCGGACGATCCCTGCAGGATCCCGTCCAGGCCCTGGGAGCTTGGGCATTCTCGAATCTTCCAGCGATCCAGGAAGCGCGCAGTCGCTTCGATGAAGCCTCGCCGACGTGAAATCGGGATGAGAGCTCAAGTCCAGTAAAGAATGCGCGCCTGCGGCAAGCTTCTCCGGATCTCTTCAGTTAAGTCAGTACGCATGCTTTGCATCAGGTCTTGTGGAAACACGTACTTGACGGATCCGAATTTCGTCAGCTTTCGGCTTCGCTCCGTTTCTGTCATCGGCAGATCCGAACCGGGATACCAGCCCTGCAGCACGTTCTTCGAACCAGGCGTGAAGCGGTGGGTGATGAGTTCAAAGGTGAGATCGATGTCCGTCACGCCGGCAAGCGCTCCGGAGACGTCTCGTATCAAGCCGGCATAAGCGTCCTGCCAATCCGGCACGGGTAGGATCGGCGCGATGGTGAGGCCGACCGGATAACCGGCCTCCGCGACGGCCCTGAGAGCCGCCAGACGCGCGTCCAAGCTCGCCGTTCCGCCCTCGTAGCGCGAAGCCGAGCGCACATTGACCGAGAACCGGATGCGGGTCCGTCCGTTATGCGCGAGGCCGAGCAGGGGCTTCACCGCCGCGAACTTGGTGGTGAAACGGAGTTGGACCGGCGCGTCCCACGCGCCGAAACGGGTGATGGCCGCCGAGAGCGAGCCGGTCAGATGTTCGATACCGAGGGGATCGGTATAGCAGGAGGCCTCGAAGGTGGTGCCTTCATGAGCACGATCGGCCTGGGTCGAGGTGATGGCGCCCTGGCCGAGATAGGCGGGCAGGTTGTCGAGAATCGCGTCGAGATTCGCGTAGGCCCGCGTTACGGGGGGGCCGGACAGCGAGCCCGCGAGATAGCAGTACTGGCAATGGGCCGGACAGCCCTCGGCGAGGTCGAAGCGCCAGTCGGCGCTCGGGGGAATCGGCTGAAGCCTGAGCTTGGTCGGCGGTGCGACGACGATGGCGAGGGTCGCCTTGGCCTCGCGATAGGCGATGCGTGAATCTGGATTTCGCAACCCTGTCAGACGGTTGGCCGCCAGGTACTCGACCGGCAGGCCGAGGGCTTCGGCGCGGGCTGCCATCGCGCGGCCATGCGCATGCTCCAGGGCCGCCGGGGTGACCAGGACGCGACGCGGGCGCCAGAGGCGGGACGGACGCGGGCCGGGGGAGGGCGCGGACGCGACCGGATCGATGTGCGGGGTGTCGGTTCGGGGTTCGGCGAGGACCATGACATTGGAACGCGCCCGGGCGTCGTGGAGGTCCGCCGCGCGCGCCTGGGTCGCGCCCGTACACCAGGAGGGTCGTGACGAGGTCGCGCGTCAGGCGGCGTAGCGCGCGTAGGCGAGGGCAGTATCGCCGTAGACCCGGCGCTCGAGCTCGGTGAATCCCGGCGGCAGGGCGACATGGACGTCCGCGGATTCCTCGATGACCGCGAGGGCACCGGGGGCGAGCCAGCCGCCGGTCGCCGCGCTGGCCAGGGCCGCCGGGGCGAGATCGCGGTTGTAGGGCGGGTCGCAGAACACGAGGGTGAAGGTGCCGCTGGTGCCGGCCGGGCCGAGCCGGGTGGCGTCGCGCCGGAACAGGCGGGTCGCCCCTTCGGCGCCGAAAGATTCGATGTTCTCGCGAATCAGTGCCCGGGCCTCGGCGCCCTCATCGACCAGGAGGGCATAGGCCGCACCGCGGGACAGGGCCTCGAAGCTGAGGGCGCCGGTGCCGGCGAACAGGTCGAGGACCCGGGCCCCGACGACCGCGTCGTCATAGGCGTGCGCGAGGACGTTGAAGATCGCCTCGCGGAGCCGGTCCGAGGTGGGCCGGATCGCGTCGGTCTTCGGCGTGGCCAGGCGGCGACCGCGGTGATCGCCGCCGACGATCCTCACCGTCCGCCACCGCGGGGCGGACGGGCGCCACCGCCGGGCTTGCCACCGCCGGGCTTGCCACCGCCGGGCTTGCCACCGCCGGGCTTGCCGCCACCGGAGCCGCCGCGGCTGAAGCCACCCGGCTTGCCACCGGGCTTACCGGACCCGCCGGGCTTGCTGAAGCCGCCCGGCTTGCCGAAACCACCCGGCTTGCCGCCGGCCTTGAAGCCGCCGCCGGGCTTGCCGGCGCCCTTGAAGCCGCTGCGCTCGCCGTCCTGACGGGCCGCACCGCCCTTGAAGCCGCCACGATCACCGCGATCCCCACGATCGCCGCGGTCAGCGCCGGGGCGGTCGTTGCCCCGGAAGCCACTGGGCTTGTCACCCTGGAATCCGCTCGGCTTGTCACCCCGGAAGCCGCTCGGCTTGTCGCCCCGGAAGCCGTCCCGGCGGTCGTCGCGGGCGGGTGCGCCGCGGGAGGCCGGACGGGCACCGCGGTCGTCACCGCCCTCGTTGCGATGCGCGTTGCTGCGGAAGGGACCCCGCGGACGGTCCTCGCTGCCGCGCGGCGGACCGCGGCGCTCGGCCCCGTCCTGCGAACGGAGGTTTCCGCGCGGGCGGTCGTCGTCCCGGCGCGGCGGCCGGCCTTCGCCGCCGAAGCCGCGGGCAGGCCGATCTCCGGCGGGGCGGGCTCCGAAGGCACGCTCGCCGGAAGCACGCGCACCGGAGGCACGATCGTCGGGTTGCCGGAAAGGGCGAGCCTGGGACTCGGCGCGGGGGAAGCGGCCTTCGCGGGGGGCGTCCTCGTCCCCGCGACGACGCACGGCGCTGTCGCGGCGATGCGGCTCGGCGGCGGGCTCCTGCGGGCTCGACTTCAGGCGCTCCACCAGGACGCGGCGCTCGCCGGTGCTGATGGCGCCGACGCGCTCGCGGCCCCGGGAGGCGGCGGCTTCACGCTCGGCCTTCGGATCGGCTCCCCGGCGCGGGATCTTGACCCGGCGCGGCGCGTCCTCGGCACGGGCCTCGTCCTCGGCGCGCCAGACGGAGCGGCGCGGACCGGCGCTGTTGCCGCCGGTGGGGACCCGGACGGGCTTAACCGGTGCCATCGGACGGCCACCGCCGCGCGGCGCCTCGTCGTCGTAGCCCCGCGGCTCGCGGCGCTGGGCCGCCGAGGCGCTGCGGGCGGGCTGCTTGGCCTGCTGCTTCGGCGAGCCGAAGGGCGCAATCGGCTCGCGCACCGGGCTCTCGAAATCGACGGCGGCCTGCTCCGAGAGGGCCGGGCCGAGCTGCTCCTTGAGCACCTTCGTGCGGATCTCCTCGGTCAGGCCCGCCTCGAGGTCACCGAGCTGGAACGGTCCGAAGGAGAGCCGAATCAGCCGGTTCACCGCCAGCCCGAGATGCTCGAGGATGCGCTTGACCTCGCGATTCTTGCCCTCGCGCAGGCCGAGCGTCAGCCAGAGGTTGTCGCCGGAGGCCCGGTCGAGGCTCGCTTCCACCGGGCCGTAATCCATGCCGTCGATGGTGACGCCGCGGCGCAGCTTGTCGAGCTCGGCCTGGGTGGTGTCGCCGTGGGCGCGTACGCGGTAGCGGCGCAGCCAGCCGGTATCCGGATGGGCGATGACCTTGGCGAGGCCGCCGTCGTTGGTGAGAAGCAGCAGCCCCTCGGTGTTGATATCGAGGCGGCCGATGGCGACGACCCGGGGCAGGTCCTCGGGCAGGTTCTCGAAGACGGTCTGGCGCCCCTCGGGGTCGCGCGCCGTGGTCACGAGGCCGCGGGGCTTGTGGTAGATCCACAGGCGCGTGCGCTCGCGGGCCGGCAGCGGCTCGCCGTCGACGGTGATGCGGTCGTCGGGCGTCACGTTCATGGCGGGCGAGGTCAGCACCTTGCCGTTGAGGGTGACGCGGCCCTGTTCGATCATGGCCTCCGCGTCCCGGCGCGAGGCGATGCCCGCGCGGGCGATGGCCTTGGCGATGCGGTCGCCCTCGGGCGTGCCCTCGTCGCGGGCCGGACCGGCGGACGCCGCGGCCTCGGGCCTCGGCTGGGAG
Source organism: Methylobacterium sp. Leaf125 (assembly GCF_001423085.1). Lineage (GTDB taxonomy): Bacteria > Pseudomonadota > Alphaproteobacteria > Rhizobiales > Beijerinckiaceae > Methylobacterium. The sequence continues at coordinate 499,031 of NZ_LMNU01000012.1, forward strand.
GGCTTCGCCACGGCGGTCTTGCGGCGCAGGGGCGCGTCGCCGCCGCGGGGCATGGCGGCGTGCCGGACCTTCGGCTTCTCCTCGGCCGAAGGCCCCGGAATACCGGCATCGGTGGCCGGAGCCCAGGGCTCGGCCGGAGCCTTCGGCTCGGAGACGTTGGGGTCGGCAGCCTGCACCGCCTCGGCCGGCTTCGGCTTGGCGCGCTTGGCCGCGGGCTCGGACGCCGGTTTGGCGGTGGACAGGTCCGGCTCGGACGCGGGCGCCTTGGTCTCGGCGGCGACAGCCTCGGCCGGCGCGGCGTCGGCCGCCTTGGCCTTGGACGCCCTCGCCGGATTGGGCTTCGCTCCCACCGACTCCGTCACCGCGCGCGCGGCCGCGGGGGCCGCCTTCGACGCTTCCTTAGAGGCTTCCTCGGAGCTGTCCTGGGGGGTCCGGGCCGGAGCCGCCGTGGCCTTCGCGGATGCCGGCTTCACAGCTTCGACGGACTCGGCTTTCGGCGAGGATTTGGCCGGCGGGGACTTGGCAGGCGTAGATTTGGCCGGCGGGGACTTGGCCGGCATAGATTTGGCAGCCTCTGACGAGACCGGCTCGACCTTGGCCGTCTCCGACTTTGCCTTGGCGGAAGCCGCCTTCGCGGCCGTGGCCTTCACGGGCTCCGCGGCCGCGGGCGTCTTCTCGGACGAGGCCGGCTTCGCAGACTTCCCCTTCGGTGCCTTCGCGTCAGTGGGCTGAACGTCCGACGCCGTCGCGCGCGACGTCTTCGCCTCGGCAGGGCCAGACTCGGCACCACCGGACTTGGCACCGCCCGACTTCATAGGGTCAGCGTCGGCAGAACCGGCCTTGCCCGCCTTCGTGGGCCGGCTCGCGGTCGCCGCGACCGCGTCTGCGGCGGGCGCGCGGGTCTTCGGTGCCCCAGTCTTGGTTCCCGCAGACTTGGGGCCCGCAGTCTTGGATCCCGCAATCTTGGGTTCGCCAGTCTCGGGTGCCGCGGTCTTGCGCGACGCGGCCACGGTGTTGGTCGCTGGCTTTGTCGAGGCCTTGGGCTTCGAACGGGAGGTCTTGGCAGGCGCGTCCTCAGACTTGCCCATGGTGTCGTCAGTCTTGTCGGTCATGCCTGCCCCATAACAGAGCGGACGCCGTGTTGCGAGTGATCCCGCGCGCAAGGGCCGCGGGTTCGGTGGATGCAGGCCCCGAACACGCGAAAAGGCGGCTTGCGCCGCCTTTCCGAGATTGTCGCGCCCGGATCGACGCTCCGGGGTCGAGAGGCTTAGAGCTTGCTCTTGACCGCGTCGGCGGCGTTCTTGACGCCATCCTTGGCGTCGCCAACCGTCTTTTGGGTCTCGCCCTTCAGTTCCTGGGCCTTGCCCTCGGCCTTCAGCTTGTCGTTATCGGTCGCATTGCCGATGCCCTGCTTGACGTTGCCGACGGCCTCGTTCGCGAGACCCTTGATCTTGTCGGTGGTGCTGCTCATCGTGCGCTCCTCGTCTTCGGGTTGACAGCTCGGTTCTGCTTCAACCAAGCCGTATTGCCGTGTCCAACGGCCACGCCGGGGCGATGTTCCGCCATTTAACATCCTCGTGAACCGGATCCCCCTCACCCAGGGGTCTGCGGCGGGTCGATGAGCACCCACAACGTCTGGATCTTCCCATCGGAGATCGCGGCGACGTCGGTCCCTGTCAGGGTCACGGGACCCTCCTCCCGCCCAGCCTGCCAGCGCAGGGCCGCCAGCCCGTGATGCCCCGTCGCCGTTCCGACCGGCGTGAACCGGAAGCCCGGTCCGAATTGCTCCAGGAGCCGGCCGGCGAGGTCCGCGATCGCGACGCGTCCCTGTACGGAACCAGCGGGGTCGTACAGGACGGCATCCTCCCGGTAGAGCGCGTCCACCGCCGCGCGACGCGCATGCGGCGCGCGGTCGTTGAACACGCGCTCCAGGTTGGCGCGCAGCAGGGCGTCGACATCCGGCGCTTCCCCCTGCGGCGGGGTCTCGGGACTTTCGGGCATCAGGGCTGGTCCTCTCACGGGATCGAGACAGCGAGGGTGATCGGCACACGCGCGTCGCCGACCTGCACGGCGGTGCCCCCCGCGCGCATGGTCTCGCGCGAACGTGGCCTTCCGCAAGACCCGGCCGTGCTGGCGTCGGGCCGTCAGACGAGGCGGGCACCGCCGTCGACGTGCAGCGTCTCGCCATTCATGAAGCTGTTGCGCATCTGGAAGACGACCGCCGCCCCCGCCTCGTCCGCCGTGCCGAGGCGTCCCTGCGGCAGGCGCTCGGACAGGGCCGCGCCGTAGGCGTCGCGATGGGCCCCGCGAATCCGCGCCAGGAGCGGCGCATTGATCGGCCCGGGCGCGAGCGTGTTGAGGCGCAGGGGCGCCAGTTCCAGCGCGAATCCCCGGGCGAAGGCCCCCATGGAAGCGGAGGCCGCCGCCAGCACGGCGGTGCCCTGGGGGCTGGGCCAGTCGGCCAGGGCACGGGAAATGAGGGTGTCTTCCGTACGCCGGCGCCGTCGGACCCCGTCGTGGCGGAGCATGCGGCGCGCGCTGCCGGAGAGCGCGCGCCCGCGCGGGCCTCTCGCCGGGGGCAGGCCATTGCGGATCGGCGGCGCGACGGCCAAGGAACGGGCACCGATCGTCAGGATTCCACCCGATGCCCGAGACCGACCCGCCCGCCACCGACCCCTTGAGCCTCGCCTTTGCGGCGGCGCGTCGGGCGGCGTCCGAGGGGGAGGTCCCGGTGGGCGCGGCGGTGGTGAAGGATGGGGTGGTCGTGTCGGTCGCCCACAATCGCCCGCGGGCCCTTCGGGATCCGACCGCCCATGCGGAGATCCTGGCGATCCGGGCCGCCTGCCAGGCGCTGGACGACGAGCGCCTCAGCGGCTGCGACCTCTACGTCACCCTGGAACCCTGCGCGATGTGTGCGGCCGCGATTGCCTTCGCGCGGATCCGGCGCCTGTACTTCTCGGCCGCGGACCCGAAGGGCGGCGCCGTGGAGAACGGTCCGCGCTTCTTCAATCAGCCGACCTGCCACCACAGCCCGGAGGTCTATGGCGGCCTGCGGGAAGGGGAGGCCGCCGACCTGTTGCGGGCCTTCTTCGCCGAGCGTCGCGTGCCCTGAGGGCTCAGCTCCCGCCGCCGCCGCCGCCCGTATCGGCGATCGGCTTCTAGTTCTGCCCGGCACTGCCGGAGGCCCTGGAAGTGTTCGCGGCGCAGGAGGCACCCGTGGCCCCGGGTGCGACGGTGCCGATCGCGCCCGGACCGCCCTTGTCGAGGCCGCCGAGCTTGACCACCGCTGCGCCCGCCAACCCGGGCGCCGTCATGCGTGGCAGGCCGGGCTGCTTGATCTCGGCGGGGGCGTTGCCCTGGGCGAGCGCCGGGGCGCCGGCCAGGACACCCGCGACGCGGAGGCTGCTGGCACAGACCCGCGTGCGCGTGGTGGGGATGCTCCGCATGCGGTCCTTCCGGGGATGGGCGTGACAGGGTCAGTGCCAGACCCACACGGACCATCCCCGGCGGTTTGAGGCGTTGCCGGCAGGCAATCGCAGACGATCAGGCTGCCGCCAAAGGTTTCGAGACGTCTTCCAGGGACTTGCCCTCGGCCGCGGTGCCGAAGAGCCCGCCGACCACCGCCGCCACCGCCATCAGGACGGCGCCGACGAGGTAGCCGATCAGCACGTTGTCCCGCGAGCCCGTCTCCACCAGGGCGCCGAACAGCAGCGGACCGGAGACGCCGCCGATGCCGGTGCCGAGCGCGTAGAACACCGCGATGGCCAGGGCCCGGATCTCCAGGGGGAAGGTCTCCGCCACGGTGAGGTAGGCGGCGCTCGCGGCGGCGGAGGCGAAGAAGAACACCACCATCCAGGCCGCCGTCTGGCCCACGGGACCGAAGACGTCGATCTTGAACAGGTAGCCGGTGATCGCCAGCAGGATCGCCGAGATGCCGTAGGTGAAGGCGATCATCGGCCGGCGGCCCACGGTGTCGAACAGGCGCCCGAGGAGCAGCGGCCCGAGGAAGGAACCGAGCGCGAACGGCAGCAGGTACCAGCCGACGTGGTCGCCGGGCACGTTGTAGAACCGCTGCAGCACCAGGGCGTAGGTGAAGAACAGCGCGTTGTAGAAGAACGCCTGCGCCACCATCAGGGCGAGGCCCACCAGGGTCTGCTTGCGGTGGCCGACCAGCATGGTGCCGAACACCTCCTTGAGGGGGGTGTGGCTGCGGGTCCTGAGCTTCATGCGCTTCTGCGCGTCGATGGGCGGCAGGGTGTGGCCCTCGTCGGTGAAGCGCTTCTCGATGCCGCTGACGACCCGGTCGGCCTCGGCGACGTAGCCGTGGGTGGCGAGCCAGCGCGGGCTCTCGGGAATCCAGGTCCGCAGGAGCAGGATGACGAGGCCGATGCCGCCGCCGACGAAGAAGGCGATGCGCCAGCCCCAGGCCGGGTCGATCATGCCGGGGCGCAGCACCACGATAGAGAGGAACGAGCCCAACGCGGCCCCGATCCAGAACGAGCCGTTGATGACGAGGTCGGTCCAGCCCCGCACGCGGGCCGGCACGAGTTCCTGGATCGTCGAGTTGATGGCGGTGTATTCGCCGCCGATCCCCGCCCCCGTGAGGAAGCGGAACAGGCAGAAGCTGTAGATATTCCACGACAGGCCCGTGGCGGCGGTGGCGGCGAGGTAGAGCGCCAGGGTGATGAAGAACAGCTTCTTGCGGCCGATGCGGTCGGTGAGCCAGCCGAAGCCGAGTGCCCCCGTGACGGCGCCGACGAGGTAGGAGCTTGCCGCGAGGCCGATGTCGAACTCGGTGAAGCTCATGGGCTCGGCGCGCAGCGCCCCCACCAGGGAGCCCGCGAGGGTGACCTCGAGGCCGTCGAGCACCCAGGTGATGCCGAGGGCCACGATGACGAGGACGTGGAAGCGCCCCCAGGGCAGGCGGTCGAGCCGAGCGGAGATGTCGGTGTCGATCACGGTCCCCATCGGGACCCGCTCCGGCGCCGGTCCCGCGCTCGCGCTGCCCCGGTCCGCCACGGCCTTGGTTGCCATCGAATCCTCATTAACCGTGCTGCACGACAGTTGTTGGCAATCCGGCCCGGGGCCCGGCGGTTCCGCCAAGCTTCGCGCAAAGGTTAAGTCATCTCGGCTGAACTCGGCAGGTTCTCCCGGACGCCTCGCCGATGCCTGCCTCCCCGTTCCGCGTGTCTTGCGCATTGTTCCGCGTGTCTTGCGCACTGCTTCTCGCCCTCACACCCCCGGCGACCATGCCCGCCGCCGCCTCCGAGGCGGGACGGGGCGCCGGCGCGCACGGCCTCGATCCCTGGCGGCTGCGGCCGAGCGACGTCGTGCCGGCGGATGCGGGCCCGGCGCGGGACGCCAAGGGCCGGCCGGTCTCGGAGATCCCCGAGGAGCGGCGCGTGGTTCGGGTGGTCTATCCCGGGCTCACCGGTCCGCGCTGAGGCGCGGATCGAGGGCCTCGGCGAGGCCGTCGCCGAGCAGGTTCAGCGCGACCAGGGTGGCGACGAGGAATCCGGCCGGGGCCGCGAGCATCCAGGGCGCGGATTCGATGGCGCGCGCGCCCTCGGCGATGAGCGCGCCCCAGCTCGTGGCCGGCTCCTGCACGCCGAGGCCCAGGAAGGACAGGAAGCTCTCCAACAGGATCACCCGCGGCACCAGCAGGGTCGCCGCCACCGTGACCGGCCCGAGGGTGTTCGGCACGATGTGGCGCCGCAGGATCGCGGCGGCGGAGAGGCCCAGCGCCTCGGCGGCGCGGACGAAGTCGCGGTGGCGCAGGGCCAGGGTCTGCGCCCGGGTGATCCGGGCCATGTCGAGCCATTCCACCGCGCCGATGGCGATCAGGATCAGCCCGAGCCCTGCCCGGAAGAACACCAGCAGCATGATGACGAAGAACACGAAGGGGAGGGCGTAGAGCACGTCGACGAAGCGCATCATCACCGCGTCGACCCGGCCGCCGGCATAGCCCGCCACCGCCCCGTAGGTGACGCCGATGAGGAGCGCGACGCCGGTGGCGACGAGGCCGATGAGGAGCGACACCCGGCCGGCGACGAGGCTGCGGCTGAGGAGGTCGCGCCCGAGCCCGTCGGTGCCGAGGGGAAACACCAGTCGCCGCACCGGCGCCGCGACCAGGAGGCGGCGTCCCCCCGCCTCCCGCGACAGGATGGTGACGGGACCGAACAGGTCGGAGCGGGGCAGGTAGCTCAGCACCCGCTCGTTGATCGGGTTCGGGGCCGACAGCGTCAGGTGCAGCTGCCCGTCCGCGACCCGGATGTCCTCGGCCGTCACCCGCATGCGGAAGGCGAGGCGCTCCAGCGCCGGGGCGATCGCCTCCGGGCGCGGATGGGCCTGCAGCGAGGGGGCGGTGCGCACGAGGTCGGGGTAGATCCGCCCCGGATCGTGGCCGGTGAGCAGGGGCCCGACGAGGCAGGCGAGGGTGACCAGGGCCAGGACGACGAGGGCCGCCAGGGCGGCCCGGTTGCGGGCGAGGCGCCCGAGGGCGCGCCTCACCGGGCCGCCCGCAGGCGCGGGTCGAGGAAGCCGGAGAGGAGGTCGGCCGCGAGGTTGAGAACGATGACGAACAGCGCCACCAGCACGACGGTGCCCATCACCAGGGTGTAGTCGCGGTTCAGCGCCCCATCGACGAAGTAGCGGCCGATGCCGGGCAGGCCGAAAATGGTCTCGACCACCACCGAGCCGGTGAGCAGGGAGGCCGCCGTCGGCCCGAGAATCGCCACCACGGGCAGCAGGGCGCCCCGCAGGGCGTGGCGGGCGATGCGGTGCGGCGGCAGGCCCATGGCGCGCTGGGTGCGGACCGGTTGCGCGGCCAGCACCTCCGCCAGGGCGGCACGGGTGAGACGGGCCAGGGCGCCGACCTGCGGCAGGGCCAGGGTGATCACCGGAAGCACGAGGTTGGCCGGCGCGCCGTTCTCCCAAGCGCCCACGGGCAGCCAGCGCAGGCTCAGGCCGAAGACGATCTGCAGCAGGGGCGCCACCACGAAGGTCGGCATCGCGAGCGTCAGGCCGGCGCTGAGGCCGACGAGGCGGTCGAGGGCGCTGCCCCGGCGGAAGGCCGCGAGCGCGCCGAGGCCGATGCCGAGCACCAGGGCGAGCGCCAGGGCGAGGGCACCGAGGGTCATCGAGACCGGCAGGCCCCGGGCGAACAGGTCGCCGACCGTGAGGTCGCGAAAGGAGAAGGAAGGCCCGAAATCGCCGGTGAGCAGGGCGCCCAGGTAGCGCAGGTACTGGACGCCGAGGGGTTGGTCGAGGCCGTAGACCCGGGCGAGGTTGGCCATCGCGGCCGGCGGCAGGGGCCGTTCCAGGTCGAAGGGCCCGCCGGGGGCGAGCCGGATCAGGAAGAAGCTCACGGTGACCACGGCGAACAGCGTCGGGATCGCCTGGAGCAGGCGGCGCAGGACGAAGCCGATCACGCGGTCAGCCTCAGGAAGCGCGTCGGGGCGGCGTTGCGCAGGTTCGGGTGGTAGCCGGTGAGGCGCGGGGCGATCAGGGCCTTCGAGCGGGTGTGCATCACCGGGATCCAGGGCAGATCGCTGACCACGATGGTTTCGGCCGCGGAGAGGAGCTCGGCCCGCCGGGCGACGTCGCGCTCCGCCGCCGCCCGCCGCATCAGGGCGTCGTAGGCCGGGTTGCTGTAGTGGCCGGGGTTGAGGCCGTCATTGCCGGTCTCCAGCAGGAACAGGAAGTTCTGCGGGTCGGAGTAATCGGCGATCCAGGACATGCGGGCCACGTCGAAGTCGCCGCCGTCGCGCAGGTAGGCGAAGTGGGTCTTGGCGTCGGTGTAGACGAAGCGGGTCTCGATCCCGAGGCCGCGCCACATGTCGGCGATGGCCAGCGCGGTGTTGCGGTTGTTGTCGCTGGTGTTGAAGCGATACTCGAGCCTGAGCGGCCGTCCCTCGCCGAAGCCGGCCGCCGCCAGCAGCGCCCGGGCCTCGTCCTCGCGGTCGATCGGCAGGGCCTCGCGCCCGGCGGTCTCGGGCGGGCGGCCGTAATGATCGAGGCCGGGCGGGCAGAGGGAGTAGGCCGGATCCATGGTCTCGCCCCAGAGCTTGCTCGCCAGGAACTCGCGGTCGATGACCAGGGAGAGGGCGCGCCGGACCCGAACGTCGTCGAAGGGCGCCTTCCGGGTGTTCAGCGCCAGGGCGTAGAGGCCGAGCGAGGGGCCGAGCACGACCTGGGCCCCGAAGCGCGCCTTGAGCGAGGCGATCTGGTCGCCGGGCAGGTCGGCGAGCGAGTCGATCTCGCCGGCGGCGTAGCGCCGGACCGCGCTCGACAGGTCCGGCGTCGGCAGGAAGGCCACCTGCGGGATCGTCACCGTCGCCGCGGCGTGGAAATGCGGGTTGCGCTCCAGGGTGATGCGGTCGTTCGGCACCACCTCCCGCAGGCGGTAGGGACCGTTGGTCACGCTGTTGCCGGCCCGGGCGAAGGCGTCGCCGTGCCGGGCGACCGAGGGCGGATGCACGGGCAGGGAGGTCTGGTGCGTCAGGAGTTCGAGCAGGTACGGCGTCGGCTGCTCGAGGGTCAGCACGAGGCGCCGGTCCTCGGGTGCCGCGACCCCGAGGGCCTCGGCGGGCGCCGCCCCCTGGTTCACCGCCCGGGCATTCTTCAGGGGGAACAGGACCTCTGCATACTTGGCCGCCGTGGCGGGTGCGAGGATGCGCCGGAGGGCGAAGACGAAGTCCCCGGCCCGGACCGGGTCTCCGTTCGACCAGCGCCCATCCGGGCGCAGGCTGAAATCGTAGGTCAGCCCGTCCTCGGACAGGGTCCAGGCGGTCGCTGCCCCCGGGATGAGGGCGCCGTGATTGTCGTAGGTGAGCAGGCCCTCGTAGAGGTCGCGCAGGATATGCGCCTCGGCCACCGTCGAGGATTTGTGCGGGTCGAGGGTCTCGGGGTCCGCATCGTTGCCGCGCCGGTAGAGGTCGCCCGGTGCGGCCGCGGCCCGGCCGACGCCACCGGCGGCCAGGAGCGCCGCACCGCCGACGAGCCAGTACCGCCGATGCGGGCGCAGCATCGCCTCAGGCGCCGGTCTGCGCGGTGAGCCCCGCCGCCTCGATGCCGGCCAGCGCGCAGAGCTCGTCGTTGTCGGAGGTGTCGCCCGAGATGCCGACCGCGCCGATCACGGCCTCGCCCCGGCGGATGAGCACGCCGCCCGGCACGGGCACCAGGGCGGCGGGGCCGACGAGGTGGCTGACGGCGGCGACGAAGTAGGCCTGCTCCTCGGCGCGCTTGTGGATCGCCCGGCCGCCGAGGCCGAGGGCGAGGCAGCCATTGGCCTTGCCCATCGCCACCTCGGCCCGGCGCAGGGAAGTCCCGTCCTCGGCGCCCATCGCCTTGAGCGCCCCGCGGGCGTCGTAGACCACCACGGCCAGGGGCTTCAGCTTGTGGGCGCGAGCGGTCTCGAGGGCGGTGGCGACGATGGTCTGCGCGGCGGCGAGGGTGAGGTCGGACATCGGGGCTCCGGGTTTCGATCGAGCGGGCGTGCCCCTCGACTAACCCGGCGCGGCGCGAGCGACCAGGGGCTCCGCGCGCCGGCCGGGCCGGGCAGCGCTCTCTGCGCGCATGCCGCGTCAGGCCAGGCTCGCAGCGCGCGTAGCGCGCCAGGCCAAACTCTCAGCGCGCGCAGCGCGCCAAGAACGCGTCGTAGCGGGCGGTGACCTCGGGCAGGCGCTCGAAATGCGGGAAGGCGCCCGTCTCCAGCACGTCCACCGTCCAGCGCGGATCGCCGCGGAAGCGGTCGGCGTGGCGGTAGTCGACGAAGTCGCCCCGGGTGCCGTGGACCATCCAGACCGGCCGGTCGAGGCGGGGATAGACCTGGCCCGTCTCGGTGGCGAAGAGGTGTCCGGCCAGGAACGAGAAGGGCGCGAACTCGGCGCCGGGCTGGTGGGCCGAGACCTGGTCGTATGCGAGCAGGCCCTCGTCGATCCGGGGCGAACCCCAGGTCTTCTCGAGAAAGAACCGCATGCTCGGGCGGCTGACGAGGAGGTCGAACAGCGCCCGGCTCCAGAGCGGACAGGCGGCCACCGCCCGGGCCGTGTCGCTGCCGGACGGGTTGCGGCGCTCGTAGCGCTTGTCGAACCCGGTCGGGCTGATCAGGCCGAGGCTGCGGTAGTCGTCGGGCCGCGCCAGGGCCGCCCGGGCCAGGAACTCGGCCGAGAGGGAAAGCGCCATCGCGTCGATGGCGGCGCCTCCGTGCCGCTGCCGGATCTCCGCCACCATGGCGTGGATCGCCGCCGTCATCAGCTCCGGCGTGTAGACCCGGTCGCTGCGCTCGGAGAAGCCGAAGCCCGGCAGGTCGAGGGCGTAGACCGGGCGCGTCCGTGCGTAGTGGCGATAGAGCGGCCGGACCTCGTAGGCATTGGCGGCCGCGTTGACGGAGTGGATCAGCAGCAGGGGTACGCCCGCGTCCGGCCCGCTGGCGTAGAACGACAGCCCCCCCGCGTCGCTGCCGAGGCAGGCCTGCCGGCCGGGGAGGGCCGGCGGCATCCGGCGACGGTGGTCGATGCCGAGGCGGCTATAGGCGATCCAGGCCCCGGCGGCCCCCAGCGCCAGCAGCGCCAGCAGGGGCCCGAGCCGGCGACGGGGGGCATCAGGCATCGTCGTGGTCCCTCAGGTGGCGCGCGGTCGGAAACGCCCCGGCGGTGCGGATGTTTCCGGGCTGCGGTCGGCGCGGGACCGGGTCGGCGCGGATGGCGTCTCGCTCGGCGCCTGCCCCGTCGCGATCACGCCGCGCCCTTTCCCCGTGTGGGGAGGATGGCGGCATCGTCGCTCTCCGCGCCGGCGACGATCGCTTCGGGCTTCAGGCCGTCGCGCCCTCGATCTCGCCGCTGAGTTCCAGCCACTCCTCCTCGGCCGCCTCCAGGGCGGCGGCGGCGTCCGAGCGCATTTTGGCGAGTTCGCCGGCCTTGGCCGGATTGGCCTGGAAGGCCGTGCCGTCGGCGAGCGCCGCGTCGATCTTGCCCATGGCGTCGGTGAGCTTCTTCATGCGCGCCTCGACGCCCTCGAGCTTCTTGCGCAGGGGGGCGAGGGCGACGCGGCGGTCGGCGTTGGAGCGGCGCTCCACGGCCTTGGCCCCGCCGGTCGATTCCGGCGTGCCCTTCTCGGCCTCGCGCTCGGGCCCGGCGAGCACGTAGCGGCGATAATCGTCCATGTCGCCGTCGAAGGCCTTCACGCTGCCGTTCGAGACGAGCCAGAGCCGGTCGGCGCAGGCCTCCACCAGGAAGCGGTCGTGGCTCACCAGGATGACGGCGCCCTCGTAGTCGTTGATCGCCTCCACCAGGGCCTGGCGGCTCTCGATGTCGAGGTGGTTCGTCGGCTCGTCGAGGATGAGCAGGTGCGGGCCGCGGAAGGCCGCGAGCCCCATGAGCAGGCGCGCCTTCTCGCCGCCGGAGAGCTGGGAGACCGGCGTCTCCGACTTCGTGCCCGAGAAGCCGAGGCGGGCGGCCGCGGCGCGGGCCTTCGATTCGGGCACGTCCGGCATCAGGTCGCGGACATGGGCGTAGGCGCTCTCGGCCGGGCGCAGCTCGTCGAGCTGGTGCTGGGCGAAGTAGGCGACCTCCATCTTGGAGGAGCGGCGCAGCTCGCCGCTCAGGGGAGGCAGGCGCCCGCCGATGAGCTTGCAGAAGGTGGACTTGCCGTTACCGTTGGCGCCGAGCAGGGCGACCCGGTCGTCGGGAGCGAGACTCAGGTTCAGGCCCGAGAGCACGATCCGGTCCGGGTAGCCGGCCTGCACCCGCTCCATGGCGACGATGGGCGGCGACAGCGGCCGCTCCGGGCTCGGCAGGCGGAAGGCCGGCACGTCGTCCTCGATCACCGAGGCGATGATCTCCATCTTGGCGAGGCGCTTGACCCGGGACTGGGCCTGGCGGGCCTTGGTGGCCTTGGCCTTGAAGCGGTCGACGAAGCTCTGGAGATGGGCCCGCTCGACATCCTGCTTGGCCTTGGCCTTGGCCTGGAGCACGCGCTTCTCGGCCACCTGCCGGGCGAAGCTGGTGTAGCCGCCCCGGTAGATGCTGAGCTTGCCCCGGTCGAGGTGCAGGATGTGGTCGACGCACTCGTCGAGGAGGTCGCGGTCGTGGCTGATGATCACGGCCGTGCGCGGGTAGCGCTCCAGGTAGTCGTAGAGCCAGATCGTGCCCTCGATGTCGAGGTAGTTGGTCGGCTCGTCGAGGAGCAGCAGGTCGGGCTCGGAGAACAGCACGGCGGCGAGCGCCACGCGCATGCGCCAGCCGCCGGAGAAATCGGAGCAGGGGCGGCCTTGCGCCTCCGCGTCGAAGCCGAGGCCGTGCAGGATGGCGGCCGCGCGGGCCGGTGCCGAGTGCGCCTCGATGTCCACCAGACGGGTCTCGATCTCGGCCCGGCGCAGGCCGTCGGCGTGCTCGGCCTCCGCCATCAGCCGGGCGCGCTCGGTGTCGGCGGCCAGCACCACGGCATGCAGGGTCTCGGGGCCGGCGGGCGCCTCCTGCGCCACCGCGCCGATGCGCATGCCCTTGGGCATCGACACCGTGCCGCCCTCGGTGGGCAGCTCGCCGAGGATTGCCTTGAACAGGGTGGTCTTGCCGGCGCCGTTGCGCCCGACGAGCCCCACGCGGGCGCGGTCCGGGATGACGAAGGTGGCGCCGTCGAGGATCAGGCGCTCGCCGATGCGGTAGGTGAGGTCGTTGACGCGGAGCATGGCGCGCTTTTGCGGGGTCGGGGCCTGACTGGCAAGCGGCCGGTGCGCGCCGCGCCGCGCCGCTGCGCAGGGTTGGCGCAGACCTCGCATCCACGCCTATCGGCAGGCGGGAACATCGGGACAGCTTGACCCAGGAATTGCACGGCGTATCGATCAGGTGCGAAAAACGAGGGGGCAGGACGCGTGACCACAGGACGGCTGACGACCATCCCGTTCTTCAAGGAGCCGGGGATCGAGCTGTCCGTCTACGAGACGCGCTGCCACTGGCGTCGCTTCGACGAGAACGAAGTCCTGGTCGATTACGACGACGTCTCCACCGACGTCTATTTCCTGGCCTCCGGCGAGGTGCGCATCCTCAACCGCTCGCAATCGGGCAAGGAAGTGATTCTCGGCGAGATGCGCGGCGGCGCCTTCTTCGGCGAGCTCGCGGCCCTCGACGGCATCGGCCGCTCGGCCAACGTCACGGCGCTGACCCGCGGCGAGGTCTGCGTCGTGCCCGCGCCCGTGTTCCGGCAGATCATCTTCGCCTCGGAGGCGATCGCCGACCGGCTGTTCCGCCTGCTGGCCAAGCGCGTGCGCGAGCTGAACACCCGCCTGATGGAGCACGCGCTCCTCGACCTGCGCCACCGGCTCTACGCCGAGCTGCTGCGCCTCTCCGTGCCCCGCGCCGGCGGCGACGGCGAGCGGGTGGTGACGCCGCCGCCCTACCACCACGTGCTCGCCGCCCGCATCGGCTGCCGCCGCGAGCAGGTGACGCGGGAATTCACCGTCATGGCCGCCGACGGGCTGATCGACCGCACCCGCGGCGCCCTGGTGATCCGCCGGCCCGACCTCCTCGAAGCCCGCGTCGCCGAAGCGCTGCGCGAGGACAGCTGAGCGTTCGGCCCCCACGATGGCGTCGACGCATGCGCCCGGTCCGGCCGGCCTGCTGACCTGTGCCGGCCTCGGCAAGCGCTTCGGCGCCCACGCGGCGGTGACCGACCTCGACCTCACCCTGCAGCCCGGCGAATTCGTCTGCCTGCTCGGGCCCTCGGGCTGCGGCAAGAGCACGCTGCTGCGCCTGATCGCCGGGTTCGAGACCCCGAGCACCGGCACGATCCGCCTCGGCGGCGCCGACATCACCGCAGACCCGCCGCATCGCCGGCCGGTCAACATGATGTTCCAGTCCTACGCCCTGTTCCCGCACCTGAGCGTGGCCGCCAACCTCGCCTACGGCCTCAGCGGCCTCGGGCGCGCGGCGCGCCAGGCGCGGGTGGACGACCTCCTGCGCCTGGTGCGCCTCGACGGGTTCGGCCCGCGCCGGCCCGACACCCTGTCGGGCGGGCAGCGCCAGCGGGTCGCCCTGGCCCGCGCCCTGGCGCGCGCGCCGCAGGTGCTGCTGCTGGACGAGCCGCTGGGCGCCCTCGACCGCGCCCTGCGCGAGGAGACGCAAGGGGAGCTGCGCGCCCTGCAGCGCCGTCTCGGCACGAGCTTCATCGTGGTCACGCACGACCCGGCCGAGGCCCTGGCGCTGGCCGACCGCATCGGCGTGATGGAGGGCGGTCGCCTCGTGCAGATCGGCGACGGGGCGAGCCTGTACGAGCGCCCGGCCAACCGCTTCGTCGCCGGGCTTCTGGGCGACGTGAACCTGATCCCCGGCCGGGTGCGGGACCGCGATCCCGGCGGCCTCACCCGCCTCGACACGGCGCTCGGGCCCCTGCGCGCCCGCGGCGCGGCCGCGGGGGAGGGGGTGATCGCCCTGCGGCCCGAGCGCATCGCGCTGTCGCGCGCCCCGTCCGGGGACGGCCCCGACCTTCCCGGGCAGGTGGTCGAGACGACCTATCTCGGCGATCGCGTCCGGCTCCGGGTCCGCCTCGCCGACGGGACGGCCTGGCGGGTGAGCGCGCCGACCGATGCGGAGGCGCCCGCGGTCGGGGAAACCGTCCACCTGTCCTATCCACCGGAGCGGGCCTGGCTCATGCCGGCGGCGGGGTGAGCATGAAGCGCCTGCTGCCGGTCCTGCCCGCCCTCTGGCTCGCCGCCTTCGTGCTGCTGCCGGTGATCCTGACCCTGAAGATCAGCCTGTCGACGCCGGCCACGGCCCAGCCGCCCTACCTGCCGGTGCTCGACTGGAGCGCCGGGATCGAGGGCTGGGGCAGCTTCCTCGAAGCCCTCGACTTCACCAATTTCGAGACGCTGGCGAGCGACGCCCTCTACCGCGACGCCGCCCTGTCTTCCGTGACACTCGCGGCCATCGCCACCGCGATCCTGGCCCTGATCGGCACCCCGATCGCCCTGGCGATGGCCCGGGCCCCGGAGCGCTGGCAGCCGCGCCTCGTGGCGCTCCTGATCGTGCCGTTCTGGACGAGCTTCCTCATCCGCATCTATGCCTGGATCGCGATCCTGAAGCCCGAGGGCCTGCTCAGCGCCGGGCTGATGAAGCTCGGGCTGATCGCGCGGCCCCTCGAGATCCTGAACAGCCAGGGGGCCGTGCTGATCGGGCTCACCTACGCCTACCTGCCCTTCATGGTGCTGCCGCTCTACGCGGTGCTGACCAAGCTCGATCCGCGCCTGCCCGAGGCGGCGGCCGATCTCGGTGCCGGACCGACGCGGGTGTTCTGGACGGTGACGCTGCCGCTCGCCCGCCCCGGACTGACCGCCGGAGCGCTGCTCTGCTTCGTGCCGATGGTGGGCGAATTCATCATCCCGGACCTGCTCGGCGGCTCGGACACACTGATGCTCGGGCGCGTCCTGTGGAGCGAGTTCTTCTCCAACCGCGATTGGCCACTCGCCTCGGCGGTGGCGATCCTCGTCCTCGTCCTGGTGGTCGGGCCGTTGATCCTGTTCCGCGAGGACGAGGCGACCGAGCGGGAGGCCGGCCGGTGAGGGCCCTCGACCGCATCGCCCTGACGTGCGGGCTCGGCTTCCTCTACGCGCCGATCCTGATCCTGGTGATCTACTCCTTCAACGCCTCGGCCCTGGTCACGGTCTGGGGCGGGTTCTCGACCCGCTGGTACGGCGTGCTCGTCGCCGACGTTCCCCTGCGTGAGGCGGCCGGCATCTCCCTGGTGGTGGCACTGGCCTCGGCCGCCCTCGCCACGGTGTTCGGGACCCTGGCGGCCCTGGCCCTCGATCGAGGCGGGCGCTTTGCAGGCCGCCGGGTCTTCCTCGGCCTGATCTATGCGCCGCTGGTCATGCCGGAGGTGATCACGGGGCTGTCGCTGCTGCTGCTCTTCGTCGGCTTCGGCCTCGATCGCGGCCTCCTCACCCTGGTCGTCGCGCACGCGACCCTCGGTCTGGGCTTCGTGGCGGTGATCGTCGGGGCGCGCCTGCGCGGTCTCGACCGGTCGCTCGAGGAGGCAGCGGCCGATCTCGGCGCCGCTCCGGCGCGCGTCTTCGCCACCGTCACCCTGCCGCTGATCGCGCCGTCCCTGGCGGCGGCCTTCCTCCTCGCCTTCACCCTGTCCCTCGACGATCTCGTCATCGCGAGCTTCGTCTCGGGCCCGGGGGCGACGACCCTGCCGATGCGGCTCTACAGTCAGGTCCGGCTCGGGGTGAACCCGGAGATCAACGCGGCCTCGACGCTTCTCGTCGGCACCGTCACCGCCATCGTGCTCACGGCCTCTTGGCTGACCGGGCGCAAAGGTTCGGCCTGAGAGGGGCCGGGCCTCCGATCGGCTTGGCCTGCTGCGCGCTTGAACTGGGACGGGCTTGAACCGGGACGGGCTTGGCCTTCGGAGATTGGGTCCGAGAGGGGCTTGGCTGGCGCGTCGGGTGTGCTCTAGGGCGCGTAGGCCCGGGCACCGGCCGGCAGCGCCAACCCGGCGGCGGGCATGCGCAGGGGGTTTGCCGGAGCCACCGCGCCGCCGCGCAGGTCCGGCACGGCGTCCCGGCCGAGGCTGCGCACGTCGAGTTCGCCGAAGGGGCCGGCGATCCGGAAGCGCATCGGCGGCCGCTTCTCCGATGCCGTCCCCCGTGCGGAGATCTCCGCGAGGGTGTCGCAGCGGCGGTCCGGCAGCGAGACGGTGCCGCGCAGGGAGGCAGCCAGGACGTTCGCCTCCATCGTGCCCTCGGTGATCTCGCCGATGCCGTCGCGGAAGCGCAGGCTCAGGGTCGCGCGCTCGAACGCCGTGCGGCCGACGCGCCGGGCCGGCATCCGGTTGCGTTGGGCCGCCTCGTTCAGGTCGAACCCGATCAGGGTGCCGCCGTCGACCGAGAGGCCGGCATGGCCGTCGAGATGCTGCAGGAGCGCGTATAGGTCGGCGCCCGAGCCCTCGGCCTGGAACTGGCCCTGGGCCGTGCCGAGGATCCAGTTCTCCGGGCGCAGGTCGCCCGGGAAGGCCGCGAGGTCGAGCCGGTCGAAGGTGCCCTGGACCTTGGCCTCGGTCACGGCCGCGTCCTTCGGCGCGGTGGCGAGGGCGAGACGGCCCTTGAGGGTTCCGCCCGCTACGGAGGCGCGGCTGAGGGAGGCCTCGATGTTCCCGTCCCGGACCAGGACGCTGGCGGCCAGGTCCTCGGCGAGGAGCGGGCCGAACCGGGCCGCGCCCGCCGAGATCCGCAAGTCGAGGTCGCCGCCGGTATAGGGCGCGAGGGCGAGGGCGCGCAGGCGCCAGTCGGGGGTACCGGCGGGGGCGGCGGTGACCCCGACGGCGCGGAGCAGATCCGCCAGCAGCGGAGCGAGGTTCAGCGTCTCGGCCGCCAGGGTCGCCTGCACGGCCGGCCGGTCGCGTCCGAAGGAGACGGCACCGGCCCCCTCCAGGCGATTGTCGCCGAAGGAGACCCGCACGTTGGGCAGCAGCAGCTGACGCCCGTTCATCTCAAAATTGCCGGTCAGCCCGAACGCCGCCACGAACGGCGACAGGGCGACGTTGCCCCCGGCCCAGGCGAGGGTCTCCGGCAGGGACCGCGTCTCGAACTGGCCGAGCCCGGTCAGGGTCAGGCCCTCGGCCGCGACGAGGCCGTTGCCCTCGGCCGTCAGACTCCCGGCGGCCCAGCTCGCCGTGAGAGCGAAGGGCGTGGAGCCGCCGTCGAGGAGATCGATCACCCGCAGGCCCGAGACGGCGAACCGCGTCGGCATGGCGCTCCACTGGAAGCTGCCGAAGATCTCGGCCTGGGCGCTCCAGAGCGGCCAGGACAGGGTCAGGTCGAGGTCGCGCGCGGTCTGGGGGGATCCGTCCCGGGGATCGAGCCCCTTGGCGGTGGCGCGCGAGAGGCTGATCCGGCGGGGATGGGAGGCGCCGTCCGCCCCGAGCCGGGCGCCGAGGCGGCGGAGGGGCTCGGACCAGCGGCCGTCGTGGGCATTCGCCGGCAGGTAGACTGTCGCGCCGTCGAGCCCGAGGGTGTTCACCTCGAGGCGCCCCGTCAGCAGGGCCAGCAGGCTCAGCTGGAGGGAGAGGGCGCCGCCCTCCGCCAGGACGGGACCATCCCCGTCGGCCGCGGCGAGGCGGACATCGCGAAAGCCCAGGCGCGGCAGCGGCAGCAGGGTGACCTCGGTCGGCCCCGCCGCGGTCATGGCGAGCCCGTAGGTGCGCGCGAAGTCCCGCGCCACGAAGGCCCGCAGGCGCGGCGTCGCGACCGACCAGGGCAGGCAGGCGGCCGAGAGGGCGACGACGAATGCCGCGAGGCTCATCAGGGACAGGAGGCGGCGCAGAGGCATTCCACTCCATCCGGTGGGTGGGACGCACGGCGGGCCGCACGATCGACGATGGGATGGGCGCGTCCGGCCCCGGCAGCCGCGACGCGCGGAAGAACCGGCGACGCCCTCCTGATAGTCCTCGACGTCCCGCTTGTCTCCCCGGGCGAGGGCGACGCTCCCGCGCCATCCACCGTGCAGAGCGGCGGAACGCTTCCGCCCACGAGACAGCCTCGGGTCCGCGCGCCTCCGGAGGGCCCGGGCGACGCCCTCCGGCCGGCCCCGCGCTCAGACCCGGCCCGGGCTGTTCCGCGCATTGCAAAATGTAACGGCCGCACCGCGACGAGGGGTTGGCAGGACGCCGCTTGTGCGTGACGGTCGCGCCGACCAAGAACAGAACCACACAGGAGGGCATCCATGAAGAAGGTTTATCCCGACGCCACGGCGGCACTGGCCGGCGTGCTGAAGGACGGCATGATGATCATGTGCGGCGGCTTCGGTCTCTGCGGAATTCCCGATGCCCTGATCGAGGCGATCCGCGCGTCCGGGGTGAAGAACCTCACCGTGGTCTCCAACAATGCCGGCATCGACGGCGTCGGCCTCGGCAAGCTCTTGGAAACCCGCCAGGTCGCCAAGATGATCTCGTCCTATGTGGGTGAGAACAAGGAATTCGCCCGCCAGTACCTCGGCGGCGAGCTCGCCATCGAGTTCAACCCGCAGGGCACCCTGGCCGAGCGCATCCGCGCCGGCGGCGCCGGCATCCCGGCCTTCTACACCAAGACCGGCGTCGGCACCCTGATCGCCGAAGGCAAGGACGTGCGCGACTTCGACGGCGAGGACTACGTGCTGGAGCGCGGTCTGTTCGCGGACCTGGCCATCGTCCATGCCTGGAAGGGCGACACCGAGGGCAACCTGATCTACCGGAAGACGGCGCGGAACTTCAATCCGATGATGGCCACCGCCGCCACGATCACCGTGGCGCAGGTGGAGCATCTCGTGCAGCCCGGCGAGATCGACCCCGACACCATCATCACCCCCGGCATCTTCGTGAAGCGCATGGTCCACGTGCCGGAGCGCGAGAAGCGCATCGAGCAGCGCACCACCCGCAAGCGCGGCGAGCCCGCCGTGCCGCCCGCCGCCGTCTGAGAGCCGAGCTAAGGAGAACCATCATGGCCTGGACCCGCGAACAGATGGCCGAGCGCGCCGCACGAGAGCTGCAGGACGGCTTCTACGTGAACCTCGGCATCGGCATCCCGACCCTCGTGTCGAACTACATCCCGGACGGGATGTCGGTGCAGCTGCAATCCGAGAACGGCATGCTCGGCATGGGCCCCTTCCCCTACGAGGGAGAGGAGGATGCCGACCTGATCAATGCCGGCAAGCAGACGATCACCGCTTTGCCCACCACCAGCTACTTCTCCTCGGCCGAATCCTTCGGGATGATCCGGGGCGGGCACATCAACCTGTCGATCCTGGGCGCCATGCAGGTGGCCGAGAACGGCGACCTCGCCAACTGGATGATCCCGGGCAAGATGGTGAAGGGCATGGGCGGCGCCATGGACCTGGTGGCCGGCGTCAAGAAGGTGGTGGTGGTGATGGAGCACACCGCCAAGGGCAAGGACGGCTCGGAGAGCCCGAAGCTGCTCCAGGCCTGCGACCTGCCGCTCACCGGCACCCACGTGGTCGACATGGTCATCACCGATCTCGGCGTCTTCACCATCGACAAGAAGGGCGACGGGGGCATGACCCTGGTCGAGCTGGCCGAGGGGGTCACCGAGGACGAGATCCGCGCCAAGACCACGGCCCGCTTCACCACCCGGCTCGCCTGAACCGCGCGACGGGGCGGAGCCCCTCCGCGCGAGCCACCGAACCCCGCCCGGCTCCGGCCGCGGCGGGTTTTTGCCGGCCCAAGGGTCCCCGTGGGCCGGCGACGCCCTACCGTAAGGCACAGGCCCACAGGGGAGTGCACGACATGGCAGTGGTATCCAAGACGGTGATGAGCGAGGGCAAGGCGGCCAAGCAGGCCGGGCAACCGGATTCCGCCAATCCCTATCCGGCCGGCTCGCAGAACAGCGCGGACTGGCTCGAGGGCTACACCTACGACGAGGCCGAGCAGAACACCGACCGCGCCGAGAGCGACACCTGAGCGCCGCGCGGGAGCCGGCGGCGCCGGCTCCTGCCTTCGGGCGCGGGCCGTCGGATCGTCGGAGCGTCGCTGCCTGCGGCCACGACCCTGCGCGAAAGTCGAGACGGCACCCGGACCGGGCGAGCCACAGGATAGGCTTCGCACGAGCCCCGCATTGATAAAGAATTTGAACAATTGAGCGCAGGTCCGCGTTGGTCGACCAGAGAATGAAAACTGGAGGACACCGCAGCATGTCTATCAAGACCCTCGCCTTCGCCGGCTCGATCGCCCTGGCCCTCACCGGCACCGCCTTCGCGCAGACCGCGACCGGCACCGAGCAGAACATGAACAATCCGGGCAGCGTGAAGAGCAACAGCGAGAAGTCGATGGAGCGCATGGGCGCCCCCGGTACCACGGGCTCGACCATGGCCCCGGCCGGCACCTCCGGCGGTCCGAGCACCGCGACGGTCGGCGCGCCCGGCGGCAGCACCGGCGGCAACGGCGTGACCGGCAGCGGCGCAGCCCCCAGCGGCAAGTAAGCCAGCTTCAGGTAAACTTCGTCGGGGTCGCCGCGCGGCCCTGACAGGTGAAAGCCCCGCAGCCTTACTGCGGGGCTTTTTCTCGTGCCCGGCTACGAACCCGTGTAGCCGAGCCCCGCGGCCGCGGCCTTGAGGCGGTCGAACGCCTCGGCATAGCGCGCCCGCCGGGCCTCGCCGTCGGGCAACGTCCGGTCGGGGCTCAGATTGTCCTCCGTGTCGGACATCTTGATCAGCAGCGCCCCGAGATGATGCTGGGCGATCAGGGCGGAGATGCGCGCGTCGTACGGCACCGGCGCGGCCGGCTTCGTCAGCATCGCCACCATGGCGATCACCGCCTCGGAGAAGCCCTCGGCCCGCAGGGCGATCGGCGTGGTCGGGGTGTCCTCGAGGACGTCGTGCAGGATCGCGGCCTGCATCACCTCCATCGGATCGATGGCGAGGCGGTCCACCGACTTCGCGTGCCCCGCCCGGCCGACCGAAGCGTTGGCGACGCGCTCCAGGTGGCGGATGTAGGGTTGCCCGCCCTTATCGATCTGCCCCGCATGCGCGATCATCGCGAAGCTGTGGGCCTCGAAGATGGATGCCATGCCGCGCGCTCCTCTCAGGCCGGACCTGCCGGCCCGGTAGACCATTCCGCCCGGCAATCCACAAGCACGGACGCGCGTCGGGCATTCGGCCCGGAAACGGGACGATGCGGACCGGTAACGTTAGCTGCCCGTTAAGCGGAACCGTCGAAATCAGGGGATATGCCGGGGTGTTCGCCCGGCCCTTCGAGTGCAGCGTGAGGACAGTGGCGTATGGGCAGCGTTCCGGCGACGATGGACAATGTGGTCCCCTTCCGACGCACCCTCCGCCCCCAGCCGTCGGCGGCGGCGTCCGCGGCGCCCCGCGGCGGCCTCGCGGCCCGGCGCAGCGAGCAGCGCGCCCTGATGGATTCGGTCTACGCCACGGGCAGCCTCTCCGTGGCGGCGGGCGACCGCGAGACCAAGCTGATCGCGGCCCGGCTCCAGGTCTACGGCTTCGTGCTGATCGAGGAGATCGGCGCCGACGGCCGGCCCCGGCGCCTGCGCCCCTCCGAGGCCATCCGCGCCCGCACCGAGTCGCCCTGGCGCCTCTCGAAGGCGAGCTACGGCGCGGCTGCCGGCCTCGCGGTGACCATCCCGGCCGTCGACGACTTCCTGTTCGACCAGCCCGCCGACCGCCCGGCCTGAGGGGGCCCCACGATCCTCTGTGGCCGCCGGGAGACATCGGCAATTTCCTCGTCGGAGCCGTAGTTCTGATCATCGAATTCTAAGGCTGGGCGTGAGATGAAGGCTCTCGTTCCACTCCCGGCCATACCGCCATGCTGTCCGCCTCAGAAAACATCGTCATCCAGCACCGTGAGATCGTCGCCGTCCTGGTGACGTACGGGATATTCCTGGCCGGCGTGATGGGCGTGGCTTGGTTGATCGCGTAGGCGCGGCCCGGTTGATCGCGTAGGCGCGGCCCGGTTGATCGCATAGGCACGGCCCGGTTGATCGCGTAGGCGCGGCCCGGTTGATCGCGTAGGCGCGGCCCAACGGGTCGCCCGAGCGGACGCGCCGTCGCGGGGTCGGAACCGCGCGGGTTTCGCCCCGGTTTTCCGCCCGATCGTTTCGGGAGAGAACCGCATGGCAGACAAGGGCGACGACCACGCCGAGACCTACAAGGCGTTCCACGAGGCCGTAAACATGACGGCGGCCAAGCTCGACGCGTTCCTGAAGACCGACGAGAGCCAGTCGGTCGGCCAGAAGAAGGATGGCGGCGAGGCGACCGGCCATCGCGAGGGGCGGCGCATCGTCGAGCTCCTGCGCACCAAGAAAACCGACCTCACGGACGACGACTACGCGCACATGGCCAAGGTCGTCGGCTACGTGCACCGTCACCTCAAGCAGGGCGGCCCGAAGGAGACCGACAAGGTGAAGGAGTCCCCCTGGCGCCTGTCGCTGATGAATTGGGGACACGATCCGCTGAAGGACGACTGAGTCCGGCCCGGAGCGGGCTTCGGATCAGGTCGGATCGCGGGTGATCGAACCACCGGCCGTCCCGCGCTGGGGAAACCTGGTGGAGCTGAGCGGGATCGAACCGCTGACCTCCGCAGTGCGATTGCGGCGCTCTCCCATCTGAGCTACAGCCCCGTTCCGGGGTGGCGGCCTTTTAGGCTCGCTCACGCCGACCTGTCAATTCCAGAAATCCTGCAGCTTTGCGTGCGCGTGATGCGTCCCGCGGGCGCGGGCCACGAGGACATCGTTTCCGCGCATGAACGCCTTCATCTGGCTCTTCGACACCGTCGTGCAGCTCTACATCTACGTCCTCATCGCCAGCGCCGTCCTAAGCTGGCTCGTGGCGTTCAACGTGGTGAATGTCCGCAACCCGATCGTGTCGCAGATCGGCGAGGTACTCTACCGCCTCACCGAGCCGGTGCTGCGCCCGATCCGCAACATCCTGCCCAACCTCGGCGGCGTCGACCTCTCGCCGATCGTGCTCGTGCTGCTGCTGCTGTTCGCGAGCCGCCTGCTCCACGAGTTCGTGCCGGCGCAGACCTACGTCTACACCCGCTGACCGGACGGGCTTTCGAGGGGCGGGACGCAACGACGGCCCGCCCGACATAAAAAACCGACGCGCCACCGCGCCGCCCTGGGGACGAGACCGTCATGAAGACCAATCCCGGCCGCTTCTTCGAGGATTATCGCCTCGGGGAGACCATCCGACACGCCACGCCCCGCACGGTCACCCTCGGCGACGTCGCGCTCTACACCGCCCTCTACGGCCCGCGCTTCGCCGTGCAATCCTCCGACGCCTTCGCGCGCGCCGTGGGCTACCCGCAGAGCCCGCTCGACGACCTCCTCACCTTCCATGTGGTCTTCGGCAAGACCGTGCCGGACATCTCCCTCAACGCGCTGGCCAATCTCGGCTACGCCGAGGGTGGCTTCCGCCGGCCCGTCTATCCGGGCGAGACCCTCTCGACCGTGTCGGAGGTGATCGGCCTCAAGGAAAGCTCGAACCGCCAGACCGGGGTGGTCTACGTGCGCTCCACCGGCTCGGATGCCAACGGCGAGACCGTGCTGAGCTACTGCCGCTGGGTGCTCGTGAAGAAGCGCGACCCGGACGCGACGATCACCCAGGAGCACGTGCCGACCTTCGCCAAGGTGGTGGACCCGGCCGACCTCGCCGCGGCCCTGCCGCCCCTGAACCCGGGCGCCTACGATTGCGAGCTCGCCGGCTCGCCGCACCGGTTCGGCGACTACGTGGTGGGCGAGCGCATCGACCACGTCGACGGGATGACCGTCGAGGAGGCCGAGCACCAGATCGCCACCCGCCTGTACCAGAACACCGCCAAGGTGCATTTCGACGGCTACGCTGCCAAGGACACCCGCTTCGGCCGCCGGCTGATCTACGGGGGCGTCGTGATCTCGCTGGCCCGGGCCCTGAGCTTCAACGGCCTCGGCAACGCCTTCGCGCTGGCGGGCATCAATGCCGGCCGCCACGTCGCCCCGCTGTTTGCCGGGGATACGGTCTATGCCTGGAGCGAGGTGCTGGAGACCGCCGAACTCCCGGGCCGCAGTGACATCGGGGCCCTTCGGCTGCGCACCGTCGCCACCAAGAACCAGCCTTGCGGCAACCACCCCGACAAGGTCGGGGACGCCTATGACCCGTCGGTGATCCTCGATCTCGACTACTGGGCCTTCATGCCGCGCTGATCCTTCACTCCCGGTCGGCCCTTCCCCTCCGGCTGACCCTTCGACCCCGGACGACCCTTCGGTCCCGGCCCGCCGCGTGACGGGTCGGGCGGGCCAACAAGGCCGAGGGTTAGCGGCGGATGCCGCGCGTGACCCAGTAGGCGCGCGGCACGCAGATCCCGAGCGGGGTCGCGTATTGGGCATGGAGGGCGATGAAGTCCCGGCGCAGGTCGGCCCGTCGCGCTTCGTCGAGACTGTCGGCCAGGACCTTGGTGGGGCCATAGCCGGTGACGAAACGCTCCCAGGCGGCCTCGGCGCTCGGCTCGCGGAAGAACGAGGTGCCGCTCTCGAAGGCGAGCTCGAAGTCCCGGCCCAGCAGGCCCGTGATCCGCTCCGGATCGCCCCAGTCGAAGGGGGAGGGCGGGGCCGGATCCGATGGCGGCGGCAGATAGGGCTTCATCACCGAGAACATCCGGAACACGGCACCGTCCGGCGTCCACGTGGTCAGGGCGATGCGTCCCCCTCGGCGACAGACCCGCGCCAGTTCCGCCGCGGCGGCCTCGGGACGGCTCGCGAACATCACCCCGAAGGTCGAGACGACCGCGTCGAACGCCCCGTCCGCGAACGGCAGCGCCTCGGCGTCCCCGAGCCGGTAGGCGATGTCCAGGCTCTCCGCCCGCGCCTGCTCCGCCGCGAAGGCGATCAGGTCGGCACCCAGATCGACGCCGGTCACCTGCGCCCCGCACCGTGCCACGACGCGGGAGGTCCAGCCCGTGCCCGTCGCCAGGTCGAGCACCCGCTCCCCCGGCTTCGGATCCAGGCGCAGCACGCAATGCGCAATGCTGTCGGCGATGCCACGGCTGATCTCGTTGTAGCGGGCGCCCCCGGCATTCCAGATCCGGGCCGGCTTCGCGTTGTGCGGTTGGATCGCGTCGCTCATGGTGCCTCCGACTCAGTCGGGTCCCCCGCGCAGGATGCCGCATCAAGCGTCTGAAAGTCTATGGGACTCGCGCGAAGGACTTCCGCGTTGGCGTGGTCGACTGTCGAATACAGTCCGTTTGCCTGACCCGAGACGTCTTCATGACGGGTCGGCAGTCGGCCTGCACCGGACTGTCGCCCCGATGACCTGCGTCCTCGCTCTGTGCCGATGCTCCGTCCGCGGAGCCACGACGGAAACGTTCAGCCCCGGCGGACGGGGACCGCACCGGCCCCGACGACCCATCAGCAGTTCCGCATTAGAACAATTAGGAATTGTTGCCGCAAAGGCACGGGCGCTGAACCAATTTGTGCCAAGGCTTGATCACCCCGGCGTGATCGACTAACCGCCAGATGTGCCGACGTATCGATCCAAGGTTTAGGATCGCTCTAATGTAATCCTCAAGAGTTCGATACGCGACCCGGGCGACAGCACAAGGATTTACCGGTGCGCAAGATCACCTCAGCGCTTTCCGCAACCTCGACGTATGCTTTGATCGGCGCAACCTCGCTGGTCTTCAGCTCGGCAGGTCTGACGTCGCCCGTCAAAGCGCAAGAATCCGTGCAGCTCGACGAGCTTTCCGTGGCGGGGGCCTCGGCTGGCACGGGGCGTGGCGGGCAGGGAGTCGGGCTCCTGAAGGACCTGCCGGCACCCTATGCCGGGGGCCAGTTCGCACGGGGCGGCTCCCTGGGTGTGCTCGGGACGCGGGATGCGCTGAACACGCCGTTCAGCACCGTCAACTTCACGCAGCAGGTCATCCAGGACCAGCAGGCGCGGACCGTGGCCGACACCCTGGTCAACGACGCGTCGGTCCGCCTGACGACGGCCAGCAACGGCTTCAGCGACACCTTCCAGATCCGCGGCTTCGAGGTTCAGGCGCAGGATGTCGGGTTGAACGGCCTCTACGGCCTGGTCTCGTCCAATCGCGTGGCGGCGCAGTACATCGAGCGCATCGAGTTGCTGAAGGGTCCGGGCGCGTTCATGTACGGCATTCCGCCGGGCGGCAGCGTCGGCGGCAGCATCAACATCGTCACGAAACGCGCCCTCGACGTGCCGTTCGTCCAGGTGACGCCGCAATATATCAGCCCCGGTAACTTCGGCGTACATGTCGATGCCAGCGCCCGCGGCGGCGAGAACAAGGAATGGGGCATCCGCTTCAACGGCCTGGGCCGGGACGGCGAGGCCACGATCCGGGACGGCAACCTGCGGACGGGCCTCGGAGCCCTGTCCCTCGACTATCAGGGCGAGCGCCTGCGCTGGGCCCTCGACGTGATCTCCCAGAACGACGACACCAAGAACTTCCGTCCGCAGATCGGCCTGCAATCGGATATCGCCTTCATCCCGCGCCCGCCGAGCGGCCGCAGCAACTGGTTCCCGGGAACGCAGCTCCAGCAGCGGGACAACACGGTCGCGTCCTTCCTCGAATACGACCTGACGGACTGGCTGACGGCCTATGGCGGGATCGGGTATCGCGCAGGGTCCAATCGACAGACCTTCCCGGACTACCGGGTCTTCGGCTTTCCCAGCGGCGCCGACGTCCTCGGCAATTTCCGACTCGTCAACGCGTTCTACGATTCCTACAGCAGCACCGTCAGCGGCAATGCCGGGCTGAAGGCGCGCTTCGATACCGGCTTCATCAACCATTCGGTGAACCTGGTCTATACCGGGTTCACGCGGGAGGACGGCTTCGCCTACGTGGCGAACTCGGCGGACGAGTCGGTTCCGTCCAACATCTACAGCCCGTCCCCGCTGCCGGTCGTGACGGGTGAGCGGGTCGCACCGCAACGCTATGCCGGGACCACGCTGACCAGCGTCGCGGTCGCCGACACGATGTCGGCCTTCGACGACACCATCCTGCTGACCGCGGGCGTCCGCTACCAGATGGTGAACCAGAAGAGCTACGACACCGTGACCCAGGCGCGGACGAGCGAGTACGACGCGAACGCCACGTCGCCGCTCGCCGGCATCGTGTTCAAGCCCTGGAAGAACGTCTCCCTGTACGCGAACTATGCCGAGGGCCTGACGGCCGGCACCATCGTGGGGCCGGGCTACAGCAACGCGGGCGCGATCCTGAGTCCCTACAAGTCGGACCAGCAGGAAGTCGGCATCAAGGTCGACTGGGGCACCATCACGACGACGGCGGCGCTGTTCCAGATCAGCCGTCCGGACCAGGTCCAGACGGCGACCAATGCCCTGGCGTATAACGGCGAACAGCGCAATCAGGGCCTGGAATTGTCGGCTTTCGGGGCGATCGCACCGACCCTGCGCGGGTTCGCGAGCGCAACCTTCCTGCGGCCCGAACTGACCAAGCCGATCGACCCGCTCCAGCGTGGGAACGACGCCGCGGGCGTCCCGGATCTCACCGTCTCCGCCGGTCTCGAATGGGATACGCCCTGGGTGCGGGGCCTCTCCCTCAACGGCCGGGTGCTCTACACCTCCGGCTCGTATCTCACCGGCGCCAACACCGTCCGCTTTCCGGACTGGACGCGGTTCGACCTCGGCTTCCGCTACGCGACGATCCTCGGCGACAGGCCGTTCGTCTTCCGCTTCAACGTCGAGAACGTCGCCGACAACCGATACTGGCTGACGACGGGCACCTTCGTCACGGTCGCTTCACCGCGGACCTTCGTCGTATCCGCCTCCTACACGTTCTGACGGGATCGAATGACCCGGGGACGCGCATCGCGCCCCCGCGCTCGGCCCGCGAGCAGCGGCAAGGACATCTTGCGCGCCCCGCGTCCCGTCTGCAATCGTCGGGCGCTGCCTCCGGAGGATGCGTCGCCATGCCTGCTGAACCGATCAAGGGACCGGCGTCGTATTTCCCGTCGATCGAGAAGCGGTACGGCCGACCCATCGCGGTCTGGCAGCAACTCGTCCGAAACAGACTTCCGGCCAGGCACATGGACCTCGTCGCGATGCTGAAGGCCGAGCACGGGATGGGCCACGGGCACGCCAACGCGATCGTGGCGCACGTCCTGGCAACACAGGCTCCGTGAGGCGATCCCGCTTCAAACCGTTCGCCGATCAGGGCGGACGGGGCCGCGTCGATCCCGCGGCCGCGCCGACTCCCGCGCCGGGCGTCAGCCCCCGAACAGCCCCATCACCGTCCGGCGCAGCGGGTTGGCCGGGTCGGAGAGGAGGCGCAGGGCCATCAGGCAGGCGATGGTGACGAGGAGGGGGCGGATCAGCCGGGCGCCCATGCGGATCGCCAGGCGGGAGCCGATCTGCGCGCCGATGAAGGCGCCCACCGCCATCATCAGGCCGATCGCCCAGACCACGTGGCCGCCCAGCGCGAACAGCGCCAGGCTGCCGAGGTTGCTCGCGGCATTGGCGAGCTTGGTGTGGGCGGTGCCCTTCACCACGCCGAGCCCCAGCAGGGTCACGAACCCGATCATGTAGAAGGCGCCGGCACCGGGACCGAAGACCCCGTCGTAGAAGCCTACGGCCGGCGCCCAGGTCAGGGCGAACCAGTTCGGGGTGATCCGCGCGGTGGCGTCCTCGTTGCTCATGCGCTTGGCGGTCGCGAAGTAGATCGCGATGGCCACCAGCAGGATCGGCACGGCGGCGTCCAGCAGGGCGCGCGGCAGCAGGCTGACGCAGAGGGCGCCCGCCACCGAGGCGCAACCGGCGCTGAGCGCGATCTTCCAGGCGTCGGGCCAGTGGATCAGGCGGCGGTGCGCGAAGGCCAGGGTCGAGGAGACCGCGCCGGCACTGCCCTGGAGCTTGTTCGTGGCGATCGCCGAGACGGGATCGAGGCCTGAGAGCAGCAGGGCCGGCAGGGTCAGCAGACCCCCGCCGCCCGCGATCGCGTCGACGCAGCCGGCCGCCACCGCGACCGCGAACAGACCCGCGATCAGGCCGATATCCACCCCGAAGATCATCCCGTCCTCACGTCATGGTCCAGTGAGGGCCGACTGGAGGCGGGATGGAGATCGAGGGGGAAGCGCCGGACGGACGCCTCAGTTGCGGACGACGACCTTGGTCCCGACCTTGGCGCGGTCGTAGAGATCGACCACGTCCTTGTTGGTCATGCGGATGCAGCCCGAGGACACCGCGGCGCCCATGGTCTCCGGCTCGTTCGAGCCGTGGATGCGGTAGAGCGAGGAGCCGAGGTAGAGCGCGCGGGCGCCGAGGGGGTTGTCCTGGCCGCCGGCCATGAAGCGCGGCAGGTCGGGACGGCGCGCCAGCATCTGCGACGGCGGACGCCAATCCGGCCATTCCTTCTTCATCGTCACGGTCTTCTCGCCGGACCACGAGAAGCCCTGGCGCCCGACGCCGACGCCGTAGCGCACGGCCTGGCCGCCGCCGAGCACGTAGAACAGCCGGCGCTGGCTGGTCGAGACCACGATGGTGCCGGGCTTCTCCGTGCCCTTCCAGGCGACGGTCTCGCGCGGAATCGCCTGCTCCTTGAAGATGTTCATGAAGTCGGCGATCGGCCCGCTGTCGAACGGGTTTCCGGCGAAGGCCGGTCCGGTCGATACGGTCAGGGCCGCCGCCAGGGCGGATGCGGCGAGAACGCGGCGCGTCTGCATGGTCGTCTCCTCCAGCCGAGAACCGGCAAAGGGCGGGCGCGTGGGCCCGGCTTTCCCGGAGGCTTATGGTCGGGGGCGCGAGCCTTGGCGTGATGGGGGAGGGGGGTCAACCGCGTCAGGACCGAACGCGCCGCCCCTGTGTGATCCCGGCAACGCCCTCGGGCCGGGGGGCGCCGGGCGTGCGTCTCAGCACCTGACACAATGCCGCAGGAACTTGCGGCGACGCCGGCTTACCCCCAGACTCGGTGTGGTGAGACCCAACCCTGTCCCTATCGCAGGCGCCGCCGAGGCGACCGCGTACCTGCCTGGATCGGCCTCGGCCGCGGCGGCGCGCCCGGTCGTGCGTGCGGTCGAGGTGGTGGCGTCCGGTCTGCTCGCGCTGCTGCTCCTCGTCTGCGCCGTCCTGCCGCTTCTGCGGACGGCGGGGGACGTGCCACACGGCTTCGCCCGCCAGACCGTGATGTCCCAGGCCGCGCTCCCGGAGAACCGGGACAGCAACCTGCGCATCTCGGCCGCGATGGCCGACCTCGACGACAGCTACGGCAGCGTCGCGACCCTGCGGATCCCGCTCGTGACGAAGCACAGGGCGGATCGCCTCGCGATGCCGCGCCTCCTGCCGGCCCCGGCGACGCGCGCGGTCGCCCCCCTCGAGCGCCCTCCCAGACTCATCTTCCCGGCCTGAACGGTCTGCCGCCGTCCGGCGCGCACGGCATTCGACGTCACCTTTTCGCGTTGAATACAACCTGTGTCGTCGGAACGCCCAGATTGTCGGGCATCCCCGGGATCGTCATCGGACGATTCGGACCGGGTCGGAGCGATGCGACCCGCGCTGCGGCAGCGCAGGCGACGCCTTCACACCTGTCACCGCCCTCACCGCGCCCGGCCATGCGACATGGTCCGGCGCTTGCCATGGCCCGAACCGCCCGCGGCGGGCCCTGGCCCCTGAACCCGGCGACGCCGGCCCGCGCCACGCGGGCCATCCGCCAAAATCTCGCAGGAGCGACGCGATCGTGACGTCTTTCAACCACCGCCTGTTCGGGGCCCGGCCGACCGCGCTCGCCGCGGGCGTCGTCCTGGTCGCTCTCTCGGCCTGCAATCAGAAGCAGCAGGCGGCGGCGCCGGTTCCGGGACCCATTCCCGAGGTCAACATCGTGACCGTCCACGAGCAGCCGATTCCCTACGTGCGCGATCTGCCGGGCCGCGTTGCGCCGCTGCGCATCGCCGAGGTGCGCTCGCGCGTCTCCGGCCTCGTGGTGAAGCGCACCTTCGAGCAGGGCAGCCTCGTGAAGGAGGGCGACGTCCTCTACAAGATCGACCCGGCGCCGTTCGAGGTCGAGCTCCAGAGCGCGGAAGCCGCCTTGGCCCGGACCGAGGCCGCGCAGGTCCTCGCCGGACAGCAGGCCGACCGCCTGGAACAGCTGCTCTCGCGCCAGACCGCGAGTCAGGCCCAGTACGACGCCGCCTATGCCGGCCTGAAGCAGGCGCAGGCCGAGGTCGCCGGCGCCAAGGCGACGCGCGACCGCGCCAAGCTCAACCTCGGCTACACCGATGTCCGCGCCCCGATCTCGGGCCGCATCGGCCGGGCGCTGCTCACCGAGGGCACTTTGGTGGAGCAGGGCGGCACCGCCAACCTCGCCACCATCCAGCAGCTCGACCCGATCTACGTCGACATCACCCAGTCGGTGGGCGAGCTGAACAAGCTGCGCCGCGACCTCGCCAGCGGCGAGCTCTCGCGTCTCTCGGCCGACACGGCCAACGTCCACCTCATCATGGATGACGGCACGCTCTACGGCTCGGCCGGCAAGCTGCTGTTCTCCGACGTGACGGCCGATCCGAGCACCGGACAGGTGACCCTGCGCGTTCTGTTTCCCAACCCGCATGACGAGCTCTTCCCCGGCATGTACGTGCGCGCCCGCATCAAGCAGGGCATCGACACCGATGCGCTCGCGGTGCCGCAGCAGGCGATCCAGCGGACCAACGACGGCAAGGCCGAGGTCTGGGTAGTGCGCGACGACAGCAAAGTGATGCTTCAGCCCGTGGAGGTCGGCCCGGTGGTCGACAACCAGTGGGTCATCCGCTCGGGCCTCAAGGCCGGCGACCGCGTGGTCGTCGAGGGCGTGCAGAAGATCACCGCCGGCCAGCAGGTGAAGACCGTCGAGCTGAAGGTCGCCACCGCCGATTCCGGGCCGAAGCCCCGCGACACCGACGTTCCGGAGCCCGAGACCACCAAATCGACGGGTGCGCCGAAGCCCGGGGCGCCCAACGCGGCCTCGCCCGATGCGGCCTCACCCAAGCCCGTGTCGCAGGTGCGCTGAACCATGGCTCGCTTCTTCATCGACCGGCCAGTCTTCGCCTGGGTCGTCGCCCTCTTCATCATCCTGGGCGGCCTGCTCACGATCCCGCAATTGCCGGTGGCGCAGTATCCCGTGATCGCGCCCCCATCCATCGCGCTCTCGACCGCCTATCCGGGCGCCTCGGTGGAGAACCTCTACACCGGCACCACCCGGCTCATCGAGGATGAGCTGAACGGCGCGGCGAACATCCTCAGCTTCGAATCGGCCAGCGACGCTTTCGGCGTGGTCGAGATCACCGCGCAGTTCCAGCCCGGCACCGATTCGAGCCTCGCGGGCGTCGAGGTGCAGAACCGCCTCAAGCGCGTCGAGGCGCGCCTGCCGGCCGAGGTGCGTCAGCAGGGCACCCTGGTGGAGGAAGCCTCCGCCGCGACCCTGCAGATCATCACCCTGGTCTCGCCCGACAAGTCGATGGACGAGATCGCGCTCGGCGACTTCCTCATCCGCAACGTCATCAACGAGATCCGCCGCATCCCCGGCGTCGGGCGCGCGACGCTGTACTCCACCGAGCGCAGCCTGCGCATCTGGATCGATTCCGACAAGCTGCGCGGCCTGTCGCTCAACGCCTCCGACGTGTCGAAGGCGATCTCGAACCAGAACGTCCAGATCGCCTCCGGCGCCGTCGGCGCCATGCCGAGTCCGCAGAGCAACCCGGTCAACTTCCCCATCATCGTGAAGGGCCAGATGACCGCGCCGGAGGAGTTCGGCGCCATCGTGCTGCGCGCCAATTCCGACGGCTCCAACGTGCGCCTGCGCGACGTCGCCCGGATCGAGCTCGGGGGCGAGGACTACAAGTTCACCACCCGCCTCGACGGCGGCGAGGCGGCGGGCATCTCGGTGACGCTGGCGCCGGACGGCAACGCCCTCCAGACCGCCTCCGCCATCCGCGCCAAGATGGAGGAGCTCTCGCAGTTCTTCCCGTCGAACGTGAAGTGGGACATCCCGTACGACATCACCCCAGCGGTCGAGGCCTCCATCGAGAAGGTGCTCCACACCCTCGTCGAGGCGGTGGTGCTGGTGTTCATCGTGATGTTCGTCTTCCTGCAGAACATCCGCTACACGCTGATCCCCACCATCGTGGTCCCGATCGCCCTGATGGGCACCTGCACGGTGATGCTGCTCGCCGGCTTCTCGGTGAACGTGCTCACCATGTTCGGCATGGTGCTGGCCATCGGCATCCTCGTCGACGACGCCATCGTGGTGGTCGAGAACGTCGAGCGCATCATGAACGAGGAGGGCCTTTCCCCGAAGGAGGCCACCCGCAAGGCGATGAGCCAGATCACCGGCGCCATCATCGGCATCACGCTGGTGCTGATCGCGGTGTTCATCCCGATGGCGTTCTTCCCCGGCTCGGTCGGCATCATCTACCGCCAGTTCTCCATCGCCATGGTGACCTCGATCGCCTTCTCGGCGCTGCTGGCCCTGTCGCTGACCCCGGCCCTGTGCGCGACCCTGCTGAAGCCCATCGAGAAGGGCCACGGCCATTCGAAGGGCGGCATCTTCGGCTGGTTCAACCGGGTGGTGGACCGCGAGACCGCCCGCTACGGGCGCGGCGTCGCCGGGCTGATCAAGCGCTCCGGCCGGGTCATGCTGGTCTACCTCGCCCTGGTCATCGGCCTCGGCTACGCCTTCCTCCGCCTGCCGGAGGGCTTCCTGCCGGTGGAGGACCAGGGCTTCTTCACCGTCGACATCCAGACCCCGCCCGGCTCCTCCTTCAACCGCACCGAGGCGGCCGTGAAGAAGGTCGAGGAACACCTTCTCGCCCAGCCCGGCGTGGCGACCGTGACCGTCGTCAACGGCTTCTCGTTCTCGGGCCAGGGACAGGTGACCTCGCAGGCCTTCGTGACCCTGAAGCCCTGGGGCGAGCGCGACGCCGACAACTCGGCGGCCAAGCTGATCGAGGGCACCAACAAGGCGTTGGCGTCCTACAAGGACGCGGTGATCCAGGCCCTCGAGCCGCCGCCGATCGACAATCTCGGCAACGCCTCGGGCTTCAGCTTCCGCCTCCAGGACCGTGCGCAGAAGGGCTACTCCGCCCTGATGGCGGCCCAGGAGCAGTTGCTGTCGCTCGCCCGCAAGAGCCCCGTCCTGCAGAAGGTCTATGTCGAGGGCCTGCCCCCGGCGCCCCAGGCGGAACTCGTCATCGACCGTGAGAAGGCGGCCGCCCTCGGCGTCGACTTCGAGGAGATCAACAACACCATCCAGGTCAATCTCGGCTCGGTCTACACCAACGACTTCCCGAACCGGGGCAAGATGCAGCGCGTGATCGTCCAGGCCGAGGACGCGCAGCGCCTGAAGGCGGCCGACATCCTGAACTACGGGGTGAAGAACGCTTCGGGGACGATGGTGCCGATGTCGTCCTTCGCCGACCTGAAATGGGGCGTCGGCCCGGCCCAGATCATCGGCTTCAACGGTTACCAGTCGGTCCGCATCACCGGCGAGCCGGCCGCCGGCTACACCTCGGGCGATGCGCTCAACGAGATGGAGCGGCTGATGGAGCAGCTCCCGAAGGGGTTCGGCTATGCCTGGACCGGTCAGTCGCTGCAGGAGAAGCAGGCGGGTTCACAGGCCTCGCTGCTGCTCGGCCTGTCGATCCTGATCGTGTTCCTGTGCCTGGCCGCCCTCTACGAGAGCTGGTCGATCCCGTTCTCGGTGCTGCTCGTGATCCCGCTCGGGGTGATCGGCTCAGTGGCGGCGGTGTACCTGCGCGGGATGCCCAACGACGTCTACTTCAAGATCGGCATCATCACGATCATCGGTCTCTCGGCCAAGAACGCGATCCTGATCGTGGAATTCGCCAAGGACCTCTGGAAGCCCGGGACATCGCTGGTGGACGCGACCATCGAGGCGGCGACGCTCCGCTTCCGCCCGATCGTCATGACCTCGCTGGCCTTCATTTTCGGCGTCGTGCCGCTGGCCATCGCCACGGGCGCCGCCTCGCGGAGTCAGCAGGCGATCGGCACCGGGGTGCTCGGCGGCATGATCTCGGCCACCGTCCTGGCGGTCCTCTTCGTGCCAGTGTTCTTCGTGGTGGTGATGCGGCTCTTCCGCCGCAAGGACGCCACCGAGGGCATCCAGCCCGAGGCGGAGCCGGGCGCCGTGCACGTGCCCCATCACGCCCC
The DNA here is from genome assembly GCF_001423085.1 of Methylobacterium sp. Leaf125. Taxonomy (GTDB): domain Bacteria; phylum Pseudomonadota; class Alphaproteobacteria; order Rhizobiales; family Beijerinckiaceae; genus Methylobacterium. The sequence goes on from NZ_LMNU01000012.1 coordinate 534,673, forward strand.
GGCCGAGTAGGCCGGCGCGGCGGGGCTCTCCCCCCGGGGGAGCCCCGTGTCCTTTCGAGGGCCGGCGCCGGCGGGACCGGCCCATGAAAAGGGGCGCGCGGTCCGGTCGACCGCGCGCCCCTCTTTCGTACGTCGTCCGGTCGTGACCGGGGCCGAGCCTCAGACCTCGCGGGCGATCATCATCTTCTTGATCTCGGCGATGGCTTTCGCCGGGTTCAGGCTCTTCGGGCAGGTGTTGGCGCAGTTCATGATCGTGTGGCAGCGATACAGCCGGAAGGGATCATGCAGAGCGTCGAGGCGCTCGCCGGTGTTCTCGTCGCGGCTGTCGATCAGCCAGCGATAGGCCTGGAGCAGGGCCGCCGGGCCGAGGAAGCGGTCGCCGTTCCACCAGTAGCTCGGGCACGAGGTGGTGCAGCAAGCGCAGAGGATGCACTCGTAGAGACCGTCGAGCTGGGCCCGGTCCTCCGGCGTCTGCTTCCACTCGCCTTCGGGGGCGGGCGTCTCGGTCTGGAGCCAGGGCTCGATCGAGGCGTGCTGGGCGAAGAAGTTCGTCAGATCGGGGACGAGGTCCTTCAGCACCGGCATGTGCGGCAGCGGGTAGATCCGCACCGCGCCGGTCTTCTTGCCCTTGGCGTGCTCCTGGCACTCGTCGATGCCCATGGTGCAGGCCAGTGCGTTCTGGCCCTCGATGTTCATGGCGCAGGAGCCGCAGATGCCCTCGCGGCAGGAGCGGCGGAAGACCAGGGTCGAGTCGACCTTGCTCTTGATCCACAGCAGGGCGTCGAGGACCATCGGGCCGCAATCGTCCCGGTCGACCTGGTAGACGTCGACGCGCGGATTTTTGCCGTCATCGGGATTCCAGCGGTAGATCCGGAATTCCTGCAGGTTGTTGGCCCCCTGGGGCCGAGGCCAGGTCTTGCCCTCGGTGATCTGGGAGTTCTTGGGGAGATTGAACTGAGCCATGGTGTGGCGTGCCTAAATCCGTCTCGTGAGAACCAGTCTGAGCAACGACGAACGTCGTTGCCTCAGTACACGCGCGCCTTCGGCTCGATGTACTGGATCTCGTTCGACATCGTGTAGGTGTGGACCGGACGGTAATCGATACTGACCTGCTTGGAGGTGTCGTCCATCCAGGCCAGGGTGTGCTTCATCCACTCCTTGTCGTCGCGGTCCGGGAAGTCCTCGCGGGCGTGGGCGCCGCGGCTTTCCTTGCGGTTGGCGGCGGATTCCATGGTGACGACGGCCTGGCCGATGAGGTTGTCGAATTCCAGGGTCTCGAGGAGATCGGTGTTCCAGATCAGCGAGCGGTCGTTGACGTGGATGTCCGGGATGCCGGCGGCGACCTTGTGGATCAGGGTCTTGCCCTCTTCCAGGACCTCGCCGGTGCGGAAGACGGCGCAGTTGTTCTGCATGGTCTTCTGCATCTCGGCGCGCAGCTGCGCCGTCGGCGTGCCGCCGCTGGCGTAGCGGAAGCGGTCGAGACGCCCGAGGGCCTTGTCGGCGGAGTCCTTCGGCAGCTCCATCTGGCGGGCGCCCGGCTCGACGATCTCGGCGCAGCGCAGGCCCGCGGCCCGGCCGAAGACCACGAGGTCGATCAACGAGTTCGAGCCGAGGCGGTTGGCCCCGTGCACCGAGACGCAGGCCGCCTCGCCCAGCGCCATCAGGCCTGGCACCACGGTGTCGGGGTTGCCGTTGCGCAGGGTCAGGACCTCGCCGTGATAGTTCGTGGGGATGCCGCCCATGTTGTAGTGCACGGTCGGCAGCACCGGAATCGGCTCCTTGGTGACGTCGACGCCGGCAAAGATCTTGGCCGATTCCGAGATGCCGGGAAGGCGCTGGTGCAGGATGGCCGGATCGAGGTGGTCGAGGTGCAGGTAGATGTGGTCGTTGGACTTGCCGACGCCCCGACCGGCCCGGATCTCCATGGTCATCGAGCGGGAGACGACGTCGCGCGAGGCGAGGTCCTTGGCCGACGGAGCGTAGCGCTCCATGAAGCGCTCGCCCTCGGAATTGGTAAGATAGCCACCCTCGCCGCGCGCGCCCTCGGTGATCAGGCAGCCGGCGCCGTAGATGCCGGTCGGGTGGAACTGCACGAACTCCATGTCCTGCAGGGGCAGGCCGGCGCGCAGCACCATGGCGTTGCCGTCACCGGTGCAGGTATGGGCCGAGGTGGCCGAGAAGTACGAGCGCCCGTAGCCGCCGGTGGCCAGGATCGTCATCTGGGCGCGGAAGCGGTGGATCTCGCCGGACGCCTGGTCGATGGCGATGACGCCGAGGCAGCGGCCCTCCTCATCCATGATGAGGTCGAGGGCGAAGTACTCGATGAAGAAGTTGGTGTGGTTCTTCACCGCCTGCCCGTAGAGGGTGTGCAGCATGGCGTGGCCGGTGCGGTCGGCCGCCGCGCAGGTGCGCTGGGCGGTGCCCTTGCCGTAATCGGTGGTCATGCCGCCGAACGGCCGCTGGTAGATCTTGCCCTCTTCGGTGCGCGAGAAGGGCACGCCCCAATGCTCGAGCTCGTAGACGGCCGCCGGCGCGTTGCGCACGAGGTACTCGATCGCGTCCTGGTCGCCGAGCCAGTCCGACCCCTTCACGGTGTCGTACATGTGCCAGCGCCAATCGTCGGGACCCATGTTGCCGAGGGAGGCCGAGATGCCGCCCTGCGCCGCCACCGTGTGCGAGCGGGTGGGGAACACCTTCGAAATGCAGGCGGTGCGCAGGCCGGCCTGGGAGCAGCCTACGGTGGCGCGCAGGCCGGCGCCGCCGGCACCCACCACCACCACGTCGAAGGTGTGGTCGTTGATCGTGTAGGCGGGGGTGCCGTTGCCGTTGGTTCCGTTGGTGGCCATGGGCTGATCCTTCGGGTTCGGGGTGCGGGTCAGACGAGCTTGCCGAGGCTGACGCGCAGGATCGCGTACAGGCAGGCCACGGCGACGATGACCGCGTAGAAATTGTTCGCAAGCAGGCTCAAGAGCTTGAGCGTCCTGTCGTGGACGTAGTCTTCGATCACGACTTGCATGCCGATCCTCATATGGGCCGTGACCGAGATCACGGCGAGGATCAGGATGAGCGCCACCACCGGGTGCGACATCAGCGCGATGGCCTCCGGGTAGGGCCGGTTCGCCATCAGGGCGACGATCACCACGAAGGCCAGCATGAGCGGCGCGTTGGCGGCGGCGGTCAGGCGCTGGATCCAGAAATGGCCCGCGCCGTGGCCGGAGGCCCCGAGGCCCTTCACCCGGGCGCGGGGCGTGCGCATGGTGACGTTGGTGTTCTGGCGATTGTCGACCATCGGTCCGCCTCCTCAGCGCAGGGTCAGGGCGAGCGCCCAGATCAGGACGGTCAGGATGACGGAGCCGATCAGGGTGGCGCGGGCGAGGCCCATGCGCTGGGCGCGGTCGAAGCCGTAGCCGAGATCCCAGATGAAGTGGCGCAGCCCGCCCAGCATGTGGTGCATCAGGATCCAGGTGTAGACGAACAGCACCAGGCGCCCGACGATCGAGCCGAAGAACCACGATACGGTGCCGTAGGCGCCCGGGCCCGAGGCGAGGGCCACCAGCCAGATCGCCACCAGGGCCGAGCCGCCGTAGAGTGCGGTGCCGGTGATGCGGTGGAACACCGACATCGCCATGGTCCAGGTCCAGCGATAGATCTGGAGGTGGGGCGAGAGCGGCTGGGCGACCGTGGGACGGACGGTGGGAGCCATCGTGCGGAAGGTCCTCGACTGGGCGGCGCACCCGGATTTGAAGGCGCGCCAAGAAAAATTTGGATCGTCTCTAAAGTGCTAGCGGGCAGGCGCCAATGCGCAACCCGAGTTTGCCGCAGTGCACATGCGACACAACCGCCAAATCGTCATTCTGTCCGAATCGCCTCACGGCAGCCATCCGAGCGCGCGCCACCACAGATAATCCAGGGGCGCGATCACAAGGAGGGACACGAGCCCCGTCGTCAGCGTGAGCTTCGTCGCCGCCCGCAGCGGCACCTTGCCGAGATCGACGGCGAGCACGATCGGCGGCGCTTGGTAGGGCAGGAACAGGGTCGAGTAGCCGACCACCTGGATCATCACCACGGCCGCCAGGTCGAGGCCGCTGGCCCGGGCCATCTCGCCCGCGAGCGCCGTGTAGAGCGCCGGGGCGCCGTTGGCCGTCACCGCCAGGGTCAGGATCGCCGCCAGTCCTGTCAAAATCCCGAAATTGTAGCCGGGCGCATCGGGGGTGAGGGGCGCGACGTGGAGGAGGGCATGGCCCAGGCGGGCGCCGAGACCGGTCTCGTTCACGGTGGCCACGAGGCCGAGGAGCGCGGCCACGTAGAAGCAGGTGCGCAGGTTTACCGCGCCGAAAGCCTCGGCGGGCAGGACGCCGATGCGGGGCATCAGGCAGAGGATCGCGGCGACGAGGCCGACCCAGGCGGGGGCGATGTGGTGCAGGCTGTCCGTGACCCAGAGCGCAAGGGTTCCGGCGAGGATCACCGCGAGGCGGCGCGCCTCGGGGCGCAGGGGCTGCTTCACCAGGGCGGCCCCGTTCTCGCCGTGGTCGAGCCGGTCGGGAAAGATCCAGAGAATCGCCAGGACCAGCAGGACGCCCTTCGCCAGGGCCAGGACCGGCGCGTGCAGCAGGAGGTAGGGCAGGTAAGCGATGTGGAGGCCGTACTGCGTCTCCGCCGTGCCCGCCATCACGAGATTCGGCACGTTCGCGGGCAGGATCGCGGCGGAGAGGATCGGCGTGGCGAGCCCCACCGCCAGGACCGCACCGTGGCGGCCGGGGCGCCCGCCCGCAAGGCCGAAGGCGTCGCACAGCGCCAGCACCACCGGAACCAGCAGGGCGATCCGCCCCAGATTCGACGGCATCACGAAGGCGACGGCGAAGGACAGGGCGACGATCCCAGCGATGAAGGCCGGGTAGGAGGTGGAGAGATGCCCCGACAGGCTTCGCGCCAGGCGGTCGCCGAGCCCCGAGCGCGTCATGGCCAGACCGACCACCATGCCGCTCAGGACGAGCCAGAACGCCGAGGAGGCGAAGCCCGAGAACACCGTCGCGGGGGGCGCGAGGTGGAACAGCATCGCCCCTGCGAAGAACAGCATCGCGGTGATGATCTCGGCGATCAGGCCACTCGCCCAGAGGCCCATGCAGAGCACGAGCAGGAGCGCGGTCACCGCGACCGTCGCCTCCCCGCCCATGAACGCCCCTGCCGGCATGCCTCGGTCCACCCCGTCGTGTCCGGCGGGACAATGATCCTACCTTGGAGCCGTTCGCAATTCGGGGTTTTCCGATCCAGCCTTCGCCGGCCGCGAAGCCTCAGAAACGGGCCGGATCGAGTTCGAAGGTCGGGGGCAGCGCCTCGAACCAGGCGCCGTAATAGGGATCGTGGGGAAGTTTCGCCGCCCAGCGATCACGAAACCGCCGGTGCTCGTCCGGATCGACGGTGCGGGCTCGGTTCCGGCTCTCGTAGTGGTAGAGGCTGGCCTGGGCGCAGTAGACGCTGCGCAGGCCGCGCTCTCGCAGCCGCAGACACAGATCGACGTCGTTGTAATTGACGGCGAAACCCGCATCGAAGCCGCCGATGGCGTCGAAGTCCGACCGCCGCACCATCACGCAGGCCCCGGTGACCGCGAGGTAGTTCCGGCTGCCGACGGTGGAGAAGTAGTGCCCGGGATCGTCGCCGGGATAGCCGCGCCGGACATGGTCGGGGGTGGCATCGATGATCGACACGCCGGCATGCTGGATCTCGCCGGTCTCGAACAGGAGCTTGGGGCCGACGGCGCCGACGCCGGGAATCTGCAGCTGCGCCAACAACGCCTCGATCCAGTCGGGCGTGATGACCGCGATGTCGTCGTTGAGGAAGACCAGAACCTCGCCGCTCGCCGCGGCGGCGCCGAGATTCATCTTGGCGGCCACGTTGAAGATCGGCTCCGACCAGGTCACGCGTCGGGCGCCGTGGCGGGCCAAGGCTGCCTCGGTGCTTGGGCGCAGATCGCCGTTATCGACCACCACGAACTCGATGTCGGGATAGGTGCTCTTCGCGGCGACGCTGTCGAGGCAGGCAGCCAGGAGGTCCACGGTGCGGCCGCCCACGAGGCTGTCGCGGCCGGCGGTGGGGATCACGATGGAGACGCGGGGGCGCGCCGTCAGCTTGCGCCGCATCTCGAAGCAGCCCTTGAACGCGCTCGCGCGGGCGAAGTCGAGTTCACCGGTGCGCCGGGCCCGGTCCTCCAGGCCACGGATCGCCGCGGCGATGACGTAGTCCTTGTTGTCCATGGTCTGGGCCGTGGAGCCCGGAATCGCCCGCCAATGGTAGAGCACCTTCGGCACGTGGACGACGTTGCGGACATGCTCGGTGTAGCGGAGGGCGAAGTCGTAATCCTGCGCGCCGTTGCATTCGTCGCGAAAGCCGCCGATCCGCCGGACGATATCCATCCGGTAGAGCGCCAGATGCGCCGTATACATGCAGGATTCGAGGGCTTCGGGCGACCAGTCCGGCTTGAAGAACGGCTCGTAGCGCACCCCGTCGATCGAGATCTTGTCCTCGTCCGAGTAGATGAAGTCGACGCTGTCGTCGGCGTTCAGGATGCGGACGAACTCGTACAGGGCGTTGTCGGGGATCGCGTCGTCGTGGTCCATCAGGGTCAGGTAGGCGCCGGTCGCCAGCGCCATGGCGTCGTTCGAGGCGGCCGAGATGCGTCCGTTCGTGGTCCGGCGATGCAACTTGATGCGCGGGTCGGCGGCCGCGAAGGCCTGGAGCAGCGGCCAGATCTGCGGGTCCGGCGAGTTGTCGTCGCAGAGGCAGAGTTCCCAGTCCGGATAGGCCTGGGCCTGCACCGAGGCGATGGCGGCTTCCAGCCAGCGCCGGGGGGTGTTGTAGACCGGCATGACGATGGAGATGCGCGGGCGCAGGCGAAAGCCTTCGATCTCGGCGCGCATCGCCGCCACGCTGAGGCGACCCGGCGTCTCCACTTTGTCGATCCAGGCCGTGTAGGAGGCCGCCACCGGGCGCGGCCGGGCGCTCGCCCGGAAATCGCGCCAGAGTTCGGCGGCCCCCTTCTCGCGCCAGGCGGCGTGGATGCGGGCGAGGAGGCGGGTCGGCGCGCGCTCCGCTTCGGGCAGCGCCTGCACGCGGCGGCGAGCGGTCTCGGCGATCGCACCCACAGGGCCGAGATAGGTCAGGGAGACGTCGGCGAGGCGGAAGCGTCCGGTGCCGCTCATCGGGTCGAGGCGCAGGCCGCGGACCCGGCGCGGCAGGCGCACGAGATTGTCGACGCCGCTGGAATCGGCCTCCAGCGGAATGGTCAGCGTCTCGCGAAACCCCTTGCCGTCGTCGACGTAGAGGATCGGGACGAGCTTCGTGCGGTCGAGGGCGGTGAGGTCGGCGCGGAGGCGGACCCAGCCGCCGCGATGGCGCCGGCGGCCCTCCGGAGGCCAGAGGCGGAAATGTGGGTCGGACCCGGTCGCGCGCCACGTGTCGGGCGTTCCCTCGGCCACGATCTGGCTGACGGCGTCGAGGCGACAGCGTAGGGTGCGCGGCAAACCCGGATCCTCTTCGAAGCGGGCGCAGGGCCTGCCGTGCCCCGGGGTTTAGGGCAAGGCCGCCGGCCCTCGCAAGGGCAGGCCCCCTCGCCTCAGGCGCGCCCCGCGGCGAGGTAGGCGCGCCAGCCCCCGTGCCGGGTGATCTCCGGCGCATCCGCGACGGCGTGGGCCTCGCAGAGGAATCCCGAGGCGGACTCGCCATCGGCCAGCGCGATCTTGCCGATGCCCAGCGGCGCGGGGATCGCGGCGGCAAAGCGCCCGAAGGCCGCCGGATCGAGCGCCCAGACCTCGACTTCCAGCCCGGGGCCCTCGAACCCGGGCGCGCGCACGAGGCCGGGCTTCGGCGGAACCGTGCCGGGCAGGGCGTAGAGCCGGTAGTCGGGCGCCGTCCGGGTCGCGCGCAGGAACGTCGCCCCGAGTTCCTGGAGCTGGTGATTGAGGGCGAGCCCGGTGAGATGGGCCCCCACCACCACCAGGGGGATCTGCCCGGCGGGCAGGGGAGGCACACGGCTCTCGTCGGGGAGCGCGCGGGCACGGTCGACGCCCATGCCGCCCTCGAGGTCGCGATGCAGGGCATCGGCCCAGGGTGCCAGGGCCTCGTCGCTGAAGCCGGGTCCCACCAGCATCACGCCCGCCGGCAGGCCATCCCGGCGGAACCCGGCCGGCACCGCGATGGCGGCCATTCCGAGCAGGTTGGCGAAATTGGTATAGCGCCCGAAATGGCTGTTCCGAACGATGGGCTCCGCCGCCATCTCGGCGACCGTATAGATCGTCGGTGCGGTCGGCAGCAGGAGCACGTCGAGACCGGCGAGGATCGCGTCGGTACGGCGCTTCAGGGCCTCGAAGGCGTAGCGGCCCCGGAAGGCGTCGACGGCGCTGTAGGCACGGGCCGAATCGAGGATGGCACGCACGCTCGGGTCCATCTCGGCGGCGTGGTCGGCGTGGAAGGCCTCGACGGCCGCCAGCCGCTCGGCCACCCACGGACCGTCATACAGGAGCGCGGCGATCTCCCGGAACGGCGCGTAATCGAACGGCACGGCGACGCCGCCGAGGCGCTCCAGCCGCGCGATGGCGGCGTCGTAGAGGGCCGCCGTCTCGGTGTCGCCGTAGAACTCGCGCTCGGCCGGGGCCAGAACGCCGAAGCGCAGGCCCGCCGCCGGAAGCGGATGCGGGATCGCCGGGCGCGAATACGGGTCGGCGGGATCGAAGCCCTCGGCGATCCGGCGTACGGCGATGCCGTCGCCGACGGTGCTCGCAAAGACCGTGATGCAGTCGAGACTCCGGCAGGCCGGAACGAGACCGGTGGTGCTCAGCGCCCCCGGCGTCGGCTTGATCCCCACGAGGTTGTTGAAGGCCGCCGGCACGCGGCCGGAGCCGGCGGTGTCGGTGCCGAGGCTGAAGCAGGCGAGCCCGGCGGCGACGGCCACGGCCGAGCCGGAGCTCGATCCGCCCGAGACGTAGTCGGCGTCGAAGACACTGCGCGGGGCGCCGTAGGGCGAGCGCGTGCCGTTGAGGCCGGTGGCGAACTGGTCGAGGTTCGTCTTGCCGATCACCAGGGCGCCGGCCGCTTTCAGGCGGGCCACCACCTCTGCGTCCCGCCCCGGCGTATAAGCGAAGGCCGGGCAGGCGGCGGTGGTGGGCAGGCCGGCCACGTCGATGTTGTCCTTCACGGCGAAGGGCACGCCCCAGAGCGGCAGGGAGTTCGGCTCCGGATGCGCCGTCAGCAGGGCGCGGGCGGCCGCGACGAGGTCAGCGCGCGGCACCGGCGTGATGAAGACCGCCGGGTCCGACGAGGCCGCCATCCGGTCGGCAACGATCTCGGCAAGGCCGACCGGGTCGAGGCTGCCGGAGGCGAAGGCCGCGCGCAGGGTCGCGAGATCCAGGATCGTGGGCAGCATGGGTTCGGGTCTCCAAGATCAACGCAACAACATCGGTCCGACAAGGTCGCCACCGCGTGAAATCGGGCGCGGCGCAGCAGGGATGTCCCGCACGAGGTCCGCCGCCGGGGCACCCCGAAACCCGCGGACATGGCCCGGCATCCGCGCCGACACTGCATCCTTCGTGCCGTCCGAGACAGCCTTCTCGGCGCGATGCTCGAGATCGCCTCCGGCATCGGCCCGCCGCGATGGCGGTCGCCGGAGCCGAACGCTCAGCTCTGCCAGACGCGGGGCAGGGGCCGCCCGCGATAGGCGGTGAGGAGGCGCTGGGCCATGGCCCGCAGGGCGTCCGGATCGCGGCCGAGGAGGCGTACCACGAGATGCCCGTTCCAGGCGCTGGCCGCCGCGGCGACGCCGTCCGCAGCATTCGCGTCGAGGAGGGTACGCGTCTCGTCCAGCCGGCCCTCCGCCTCGGGCGAGACGTCGAGCAGCGTCGCCATCGCCCGAGCGCCGTTGCCGATCGCCGTGCGGGCGAGCAGGTCCGAGAGCGCACCGTCGAGGCGCAGGGTGTCGGCATAGACGAGGCGTCCGTCGCGGCGGATGCGCCAGGTGTCGGAGAGGGAGCCCCGCGTCATCGCCTCGTTGCGGGCCGTGCGCCCGAAGGTGATGGCCTCGAACGCGAGGAGGTGGGCGCCCGCCGCCAGATCCGCGTCGAAGCGCCGCGCCAGGACGGCGCGGTCGAACAGGATCGTCTCCTGCGGCAGGTGCGCGAGGCGACCCGCGGGCCCCACAATCACCGCGGTGGCGATCCGGCTCACCGGCCCGTCCGAGCGATAGACCTTCTCCGCCGCCGTGGTGGTCAGGGTGAGATCGGCCCCCGCTCCGACCTCGGCGGTGACCCGAAAGGCATCACCGCAGGCGATGCCGCCGGCCGTGTTGAGCAGCACCGCCTCGCATGGGCCCTTCGGACGTCGCGGCAGGCGCAGGCGCAACGGTCCGCCCTCGGCGATGTCGAGGATGCGGGTGTCGTGTCCGTCCGCGCAGGCGACGTGCAGGTGGATGCGGCCCTGCGAGCGTTGGCGCTCCGGCGCAGCGTCACGGACCGCCGGAGGGTCGGGGTTCAGCAAGGTGGCCCGTCAGGCCGGGCCGGTGGCGACGGGACGCGCGGGATCCGAGCCCCATTCCGACCAGGAGCCGTCGTAGAGGGCGCGGGGCGGCCGCCCCAGGGTCTCCAGCGCGAGTCCGACGATGGCGGCCGTGACGCCCGACCCGCAGGTGGTGACCACGGGCTTGCCCACATCGACGCCGTTCTCCGCGAAGACTGCGCGCAGAGCTGCCTCGTCCTTCAGGCGCCCCCCGCTCTGGAGCGCGGCGTAGTGGACGTTGCGGGCGCCGGGCATGTGCCCGGGCCGGACACCGGGACGGGGCTCCGCCTCCTCACCGCGGAAGCGCGCCCCCGAGCGGGCATCGACCACCTGGGCGCTGCCCGTTTCGAGGGCACGGGCGATGTCGGAGGCATCCGCCACGGCGCCGTGGTCGAGGCGCGCGGTGAAGTGGCGCCGGGCGTGCGGGCGGCCCTCGCCGTCCTCCAGGGGGTAGCCCGCCGCCACCCAGGCCGGGAGACCGCCCTCCAAAATCTCCACGTCGCGGAGTCCGTAGGTCTGCAGCATCCAGCGCACCCGCGGCGCCGAGAACAGGCCCATCCCGTCATAGACCACGATGTGGGCGCCATCGCCGATCCCCAGCGCCCGCATGCGGGAGGCGAAGACCTCGGGGCGCGGCAGCATGTGGGGCAGGGCCGCGGTCTCGTCGCTCATCGTGTCGATGTCGAACCGGATCGCACCGGGGATGTGCCCGGCCAGATACTCGGCCCGGGCATCGCGTCCCTGCGCGGGGAGGTACCAGGACCCGTCGAGGATCACGATGTCGGGCGCGCCGAGACGGGCATGGAGCCAGTCGGCCGTGACAAAGGGCGTCGTCGGCATGGTTTTCTCTGTTCTATGGGCCGGAACGCGTCCGGCCGGCCTCGCCAGGAGGGTGATCGGGAGCGGCCACCAAACCACATCCAGCAGCCGGTTGCACCCGTCCCGGGCGGCTTTGCGATCTGAACCCGCGGTTCCCGGGCCGCGTTGCACAGTGACGTCGACCCTGATCGATCCCGCCTCTGCCCAGGAACCACCGACATGCGCATCCCGGCCCTCGCTCTCGCCACCACTCTCGGCCTCGTCCTCTCGGGTGCAGCCCAGGCGCAATCTTCGGTGACCGGTTCCGGTCAGAGTACGATCAACAACTCCGGGACGAGCGTCGGCGGCGGCACCGCTCGCTCACCCGCGACCACCGGGACCGCTCCGGGCGCTGGCGCCGTCCGCAACCCGAATGCCGCCCCGCTTCCGAGCGCCGGCGGTGCCATCGCGCCGGGTACGGGTGGACCGAGCGCCCCACCCTCCGGCGCTGCCGCGCGCTGAGGCCCCCGTCACGATCCAGACCCGGGGCCGGGCCGCGACGCCCGGCCTTTTTCGTCGCAGCCGACTCAACCGTGGTGCCAACGCCCGGCCGCTTTGGTTATGGATGGCGGGTCGTGCCAGCGTGATGGAGCCGCCGTGAATCCGCGCGAGACCTACCACATCGAAGTCCTCGCCTCGGAGGACGAGGCCGGTGCGCGCGGCGAAGATCCCGTCAGCCAGCGCATCTCCGTGCGCACCTACACCGTCGAGGCGGCCAAGGAACGGGCCCTGACCCTGTTCGCCCGGGCTCGGGCGCCCCAGCGCAGCGGCGCGCCCGCCGAGGCCGTGCGGGTCATCGACGGCGCCGGCACGGAGGTGTTCCGCTGGAGCCGCTTCGACGAGCCGGCCTGAGGGAGCGGCCTCGCCATGCGCGCCCTCATCCTGCCCGGCCTGGTGCTGCTGTTCGCCGCGTTGTTCGTACGCAGCTACACGGTGCCTCCGGCGCCGGACCGGCGCGGCGGCACAACCGTGTCGCTGGCCTGGCCGAACCGGCCATTCTTCGGTAGCCCGCGGGCCGACTGTCTCGGCCTCCCCGCAGGCGACTCGGTCATCGCCTGTCTGATCGGGTCGGTGTCGCGGGCACGGGCGGACGGCATCCCGCTGATGCAAGTCGGCTTCTGCACGACGTGCTACACTCTCTCCCAGCGCGCCGCCGCCCTCGGGCGCGACGAGGCCGCCGTACAGGCGCGCCTCGGCGAGATCGCCCGCTTCGGCTGGTGAGACCGCCTCCGGAGACGCAAGGCAGCCGGGAGATCGCCATGCCCCTCGTCCGCATCGACCTGAACCGCGCCGCACCGCCGGACCGCGCGCACATCATCGGCGACGTGGTCTATGCCGCGCTGCGTGCGGCGGCGAACGTCCCCGAGAACGACAAATTTCAGATCATCACCCGCCATGAGGCCGGGGAGATCGTAGCGCCCGAGGCCGGCTACCTCGGCGTGACCTACACGGACGACCTCGTCATGATCCAGATCACCTGGAACGCCGGGCGCTCCGTCGAAATCAAGCGCGCCCTGTACCGGCAGATCGCCGACGGCATCGCCGCACGGGCCGGCATCCGCCGCGAGGACGTCGTCATCAACCTCGTCGAGGTGGTGAAGGAGAACTGGTCCTTCGGCAACGGCGAGATGCAGTACGCGCCGGCCTGACGGTCCACGCGCGGGCCCGTGGCGCCGGCATTGACGCGACAGCCGGTGCGCCGTTAGACACGCGCCACCATGACGACCACCGTTCGCTCCCTGTCGTATCCGGCGCCGCATCCTTAGCGGCGCGGGGCTCGTCATGTCTCAACCGCTGCGTCGTCGGCGGTTGATCTCTTTCCAGGACCACATGTCGACGGCCCGGCCTTCACCGAGGTCACGTCCGTGCCGTTCGAATCCCCTGAGAATTCCCGTCCCCGCCTGGGCCTGATCGGCTTCGGCGCTTTCGGCCGCCTGGTGGCGCGCCACCTCGCACCCTACGTCCTCATCCACGCCTACGATCCGGCAATGCCGGCCGAGCCCGGGCCCGACGTGGTGCCTGGCTCCTTGCGCGCCGCGGCGGATTGCCCAATCGTGATCCTGGCGGCGCCGGTGTCGGCGATCCCCGGCATCGTGGCGGCCATCGGTCCGCATCTCCGCCCGGGCGCCCTCGTCCTCGATGTCGGCTCGGTGAAAGCCGTTTCCGCGGCGGCGATGCGCGACGGGCTGCCGGCGCACGTCGCCATCGTCGCCACCCATCCGCTGTTCGGGCCGCAGAGTGCCCGCGCCGGTCTCCGGGGACTGAAGATCGCGCTCTGCGAAGTGCGGGGCGGCCGGACCCGGCAGGTCGCCGCGTTCCTGCGCCGACGGCTCGGACTCGACGTCATTCTGACGACCCCGGAAGCGCACGATCGGGACGCGGCGACCGTCCAGGGCCTGACCCACCTCATCGCCAAGGTGATGGTGCGCATGGCGCCGCTTCCGACCCGCCTAACCACCCGGAGCTTCGACCTGCTGATGCAGGCGGTGGAGATGGTGCGCCACGACGCGCCGGAGGTCTTCGACGCCATCGAGCGGGCCAACCCCTATGCCGGCGCGGTCCGCCGCCGCTTCGTCGCCGAGGCGGTCGAACTCGCCCACGACCTGTCGGAGGCGCCGGAGCCGGCGGTCCGGGCGGCCTGACGCGTGTGGGGCGCCGTCAGGCCTCGGGATCGGGCGCCCGCGCCGCAACAGCGCCGGACAGGCGGGCCCGCAGGCGATCGCGCCACGCCTTCAGGCGCAGATTGGCCCCGGCCCGCCAGTCCTCCAGGCGGACGGCGAGGGGAAACAGCCGGTCACCGCCCTGCGCCTCGACCAGGATATGGGCGAGGGCCCGCCGCTCGGTCCAGAAGGTCTCGGGGAGGGGATAGTCCGGCGGGGCGCAGGAATCCGCCGTGATCAGGGCCGGTTCGGTGAGGATGGCCTGGGTCAGGCGGTGGAAGGCCAGGGCCCCGGGCGAGTGCCGGGCGACGGCGGAATCGTAGGAGATCTTGAGGCTCCAGAGCTGTCCGCGCGTCGTGAAGCTGACCACGGCGGCCAGAGTGCGCCCGTCCCGGCGCAGGCGGTCGATGCGGACTGACCCGCGCGCGCCGAGGCGGGCGACGAAGGCGCGCATCATCCGGGTCTGGACCGCGTCGCCCGCGATGGCGGTGCCGCGCGTCCCCTTCCAGCCGGCGCCCTCCAGGGCGATGTAGTCGTCGATGGCCGCCGACAGAGCGGCCGGCTCGCGGATCGTCTCGAAGGTGACCGGGCCGTCCGCGCTCAGGCGGTCCCAGGCTTGGCGCAGCTTGCGCTGTTTGCGGGACGAGAGATGCCCGAGATAGGCGGCGCGCGTCGCCGCGTCCTGGCCGGTCAGGTCGAGGAAGGCGCGCTCGTGCGCCCAGAAGCGGGCGTGGCGCAGGCGGTTGCGGCTGAGCCAGTCCGAGAGCAGGTCCGCGAAGGGGCCAGAGGTCGGGACGTGGGTCAGCATCAGGCGCGGGCCGATCAGGCGGCGCAGGCCGAAGACCAGCGCGTCGAGGGCGCGCCCCGGCTCGGCGCTGTCGAGGAGCGGGGCGCCGAAGATCCCGAAATCATGCATCCAGCCCATGGCCAGCAGGAGCGGCAGACCCCAGCGCCAGCGTTTCACCCGCAGGGGCCAGGCTGCAACGAGGCGGAGGCCGGGCTCCTCGGGAGCGCGGTCACCGACCAGGGCGACCTGTACGCCGCGGCCGAAGGCGTCGGCGGCAGGCAGGGCGTAATCGGGATCGTAGAACAGGTTGTCGACGAGGGGCCGGCGGCTGAGATCGTGCCAGGCCGCGATCCAGGGCGCGTCGGCCGCCAGGGGGCGCAGGGCGACCACGAGGCCGTCGGGGGTCGCGACCTGTCGCCGGGCGGAGCGGCTCATGAGGCGGCGCGTCCGAACCGGCGGGTCGCGAAATCGGCGATGCCCAGGATATTGAACGCCCAGGCGGTCCCGGCGGAGACGGCGGCGAGGCAGGTGAGCCGCAGGCCGAGGGCGAGGCCCGGATCCAGGGGAAGTCGGTCGAGCCCGGCGATCGCGACAGCGCAGGCGAGGGCGAGGCCGCCGATCACCGCGAGGTCGCGCAGGGGCACCGGCATGCGGAAGCGCTCGCGGGAACCGAGGATGAAGACGAGGCAGGCCAGGGCCTGGCCGGTCGCCATGGCGATGGCCGCCCCCTCGACGCCGTAGCGCGGGATGAGCAGGGCCGAGAGCCCGCCAATCGCCACGAGCAGCGTCAGCGATGCGACCGCATCGAGCTGGCTCTTCTGGGTGAAGTAGATGACCTGCCCGAAATAATACGACCGGAACATCTGCAGGATGCTGGCCGCCACCAGAAGCGGCGCTACCCGCAGGGCCGTCTCGCGGTAATCCGGCCCGAGCAGCAGGGTCACGAGCAGGCCGTCGAAGGCGAGGAAGAACACCGCGCCGAAGGCCGCGATCAAGGTGAGGAGGCGGATGGCGTCCTCCAGCACCGGTCGGGCGGCGGCGATGCCGCCGTCGCGGGCGTCGCGCTTGGCGATCGAGATCAGCGCCAGGGCGACGCTGTCGCCGAACACGACGAAGCTCTGGCGCAGGAAATCGGCGAAGGCGCCGTAGGCCCCGAGTTCCGAGACGCCGATGCTGGCGCCGATGACGAGCCGGTCGGCGGTCTGCGCCAGGGCGGCGGCTCCGAAGGAAAGCACCAGGGGCCAGCCATAGGCGAGGAGGCGCCGCGCCTCCGTCCAGCTGCCGCCGCCCCGCAGAAGGCTGCGGATGACGTAGAGCGTGGGCAGGGCCGCGATGATGTTGGCGCCCGCGGTGGCGAGGAGCAGGGGGATCGCGCCGCCGCCGAGGAGGAGGGCGCTGCTGCCGAGGGCCAGGACCAGCACGGCGCGCAGCACCACCGACAGGGCGACCGCGCCGACCTCCAGCCGCGTCCGCGCGATCTCGGCGGCGCCCTCGAAGGCCATCATGCCGAAGACGGCGGCGAAGATCGCGAGGGCGGCATGCGGCTCGAACAGCCCGAGCCCGGCCGCGCACGCCGCGATCAGGGCGGCGAGCCCCACCATCGCGCCGAGGAGCCGCACTACGGTGCCGACCTGCAGGATCGCGCGATCCTCGGCATAGAGCGCGAAGAACGAGAATTTCGGCCATTGGCAGGTGGCGCTATAGAGCACTAGCGCCCAGGACAGGATGAGCAGGTAGAGCCCGAACACGTCCGTGGATGCGAGCCGGGTGAACACCGCGAGGGCGCCCATGTTCAGGGCCGCGGCGACACCCCGCGAGCCGACATAGGTGAGGGTGTGACGCGCGATCATCCGGCCCCTGAAGCGCCGGGCGGTCCGGCGCGTGGGATGAGGTAACACGCCAGTGTTGCCGCCGCGTCAATCCGTTCTCTGGCCATTCCGCCCTTTGGCCGGCGGTGGACGCGGACCGGTTCCATCGTCGGCGGCGTGGCCATTGACTTCGCAACCGCGAAGGATCATATCGCAGGTGCAGCGTCAGCGGCCTTCATGGTTCCGCTTGAGAGGGCTGCGTGACGGATTGCCGGATCGCTTCTGCGGGCCCCGCGCGACCTGAGCCCCTCTCTTCAACGTGCATGCACCCGGACTGCCCCAGCACGCGGGCGGCTCCAGCTCAACGGACCGACCACCTCTTTCGACGATTCCCCTCCCTACGAGGGCGTCCGGCACGGTCCCGCTGCCTGAAAGTTACTCCTTGACCCAATTTACCGATTTCGGCCTCGCCCAGCCCGTGCTGCGCGCCCTGGAAGAGGCGGGCTATAAGAGCCCGACCCCGATCCAGGCCCAGGCCATCGCCCCCGCCATGCAGGGCCGCGACCTCTGTGGCATCGCCCAGACGGGCACCGGAAAGACCGCGGCCTTCGCGCTCCCGATCCTGCACCGCCTCGCCGAGACGCCGCGCCGGCCGATCCGCCGCGGCTGCCGCGTGCTCGTGCTGTCGCCGACCCGCGAGCTCGCCAACCAGATCGCCGAGAACTTCTCCGATTACGGAAAATACCTCTCGTTCACCAACACCGTGGTGTTCGGCGGCGTCACCATCTCCCGCCAGGAGAAGGCGCTGGCCAACGGCGTCGACATCCTGGTGGCGACCCCCGGCCGCCTGATGGATCTGATCGAGCGTCGCGCCCTGACCCTCGAGGCCGTCGAGATCCTCGTCCTCGACGAGGCCGACCAGATGCTCGACCTCGGCTTCATCCATGCCCTCAAGCGCATCGTGAAGATGCTGCCGCGCGAGCGCCAGAGCCTGTTTTTCTCGGCCACCATGCCGAAGAACATCGCCAGCCTCGCCGACCAGTACCTGCGCGATCCCGTCCAGGTCGCCGTGACCCCGGTGGCCACCACGGCCGAGCGGGTGACCCAGGAGGTCATCTTCGCCCATACCGGCGCGAAGCAGGCCCTCCTGAACCACATCCTGCGCGATCCGGCGATCGAGCGCGTCCTCGTCTTCACCCGGACCAAGCACGGCGCCGACCGCGTCGTCCGCGGCCTGGAAAAAGTCGGGATCAACGCATCGGCGATCCACGGCAACAAGTCCCAGCCGCAGCGCGAGCGGGCGCTGGCCGCCTTCAAGGACGGTTCGTGCCGGGTGCTCGTCGCCACCGACATCGCCGCCCGCGGCATCGACGTCGAGGCGGTGAGCCACGTCATCAACTACGACCTGCCGAACGTGCCGGAGAGCTACGTCCACCGCATCGGCCGCACCGCGCGCGCCGGGGCGAACGGGCTCGCGATCTCGTTCTGCAACGACGAGGAGAAGGCCTACCTGCGGGACATCGAGCGCACCACGCGCCAGAAGATCCCCGTGGCGGGCTTCCCCGAGGGCTTCAGCCCGCCGTCGCGACAGGAAGCGGCCGACACTGCCCAGGCCGAGGAACGCCGTCCGGCGCCGAACGGCCAGCGTCCCGGTCAGCGCCAGGGCCAGCGCCCGAGCAGCCGCCCGGGTGGCCGTCCCGGCCAGGGGCGTGGCTTCGAGGGTCGCGGCGGTGAGAACCGTGGCGGGTCCGGACGCCCGAGCCGTTCCGACGGCGCCGCCCGTCCGCAGGACGGCCGTGGCGATCGTCGACCGGCTGCCCAGGGCGAAGCCCGGACCGAGCCGCGCGGCGAGCGCCCCCGGGCTCCCCGCCCGCAGGGCAGCGGCGAGGGTCGCGCCATCGGCTGGCTGGATCGCGGCCCGCGCTCCTGATCCCTCCGCCTGACGTTTGAGAGCGCCGTCCCGGCTTCCGGGGCGGCGTCTTCGCGTCCGGTCCCCAGGGCATTGCCTAGGCGCGGCGCGGGGCCACATCACAGGAGCCGGGCGGCAGGCCCGGTGACTTCGGAGGCTTCGGCGATGCGGTTTGAACTCTACCGGGATTCCGCTGGCGGTTGGCGCTGGCGCCTGCGGTCGCAGAACGGAAACGTCGTCGCAGATTCGGCCGAGGCCTATGTGCGTCGTGAGGATTGCGAGCACGGTATCGCCCTGGTGAAGGGCAGTGCTGCTGCCCCAACTGTCGACATGACCCTGAAGATCGCCTGACGAACGCCACGCAGGGCTTCGTTGACCATCACGGCAACGCTTGGAGGGCAGAGGGAAACGCTTTCGCCCCTCGTGCGTTTGCTGCATCCGGGCCTCGTGACGAGGGATGCCGGGGAGTCGAGACTCGACAGAATTCAGGGAGTTGAGAACGTGCTGAGGAAACTCGTGCTGGCCGCGCTGCTGGCCCTAGGCTTTGCCGCCACCGCGCCACAGGGCGCTTCGGCCGCCCCCGTCGGTCCTGCCCTTGCCCTGCAGAGCGAGGCTGCCCCGGCCGCGGTGCAGACGGTCCAGTATTATGGCTATGGTCGCCGCTTCTATGGCCCGCGTCGCTTCTATGGCCCGCGTCCGTTCTACGGCCGGCGTTACTACGGCCCGCGCCGCTTCTATGGCCCGCGTCGTTTCTACGGTCCGCGTCGCTTCTACGGCCCGCGCCGGTTCTACTACTAAGAATTCGGTCGCGTCCGGTGACGGACGCGCCGCATAGGACGGCCCGGCTCCCGTTTCGGCGGGGGACGGGCCGTTCGCATTTTCAGCAGTAAAATTCACCTCGATGGCTGTGAACGACCGTCGACAGGCGATAAGTTGCCGCAACAGATGACGGCCGGCGTCGGATCGGCGCGCATTGGAGGTTACGCCATGAACGTCCTTGCAGCCCGCCGCGCCGAGGCGCGCGCGCTCTGGGAGTCGATCCCTCTCGAGGTCTTTCTGTCTGCCGGCGCGATCATCCTGGCCGGTGCCCTGAAATATGCCGAGGTGATGCCCTGAAGGCGGTCGCGATGCCTCGGCAACGGGCCCGGCATCGGCCTACAGTGCCGGCGGTCGAGGGTGGGAGATGAGCGGGATCATGGCGGAGACGGACGAGGCGCGGCGCCCGAGTGGTGACCTGACGGTGCGCACCATCGCGATGCCGGCCGACACGAACGCCAACGGCGACATCTTCGGCGGCTGGGTCATGTCGCAGATGGATCAGGCCGGCGGCATCGCCGCCGTCGAGCGATCGCAGGGCCGGGCGGTCACGGTCGCGGTGAATGCGATGACCTTCATCCGCCCCGTACGGGTCGGCGACGTCCTCTGCGTCTACACCCGGATCGACCGGGTGGGGCGAAGCTCCATGAAGATCGAGGTCGAGGCCTGGGCGCGACGCTTCCGCACCCAGTTCCGCGAGCAGGTGACGGAGGCGACCTTCACCTTCGTGGCCATCGACGACGAGGGTCGGCCCCGCACCATCGAGCCGGACTGATCGCTCGGATCCGATCGGTGCTGGTCCCTCAGGCGTTGGGGGCCGCCACCTTCTGGCGCAGGCCGGTGATGACGGCCTTCAGGACGGCCGTATCGGCATCGGGGCTGCCCATGCAGCGGACCGATTCGATCCGTTCGTGCACGAAGGACAGCTTGGCGATCACCGCTGGGGTCAGCTTGAACGGGAACAGGGCCGGCTGGCCCATGCTGCGGCTCAGCGAATTCACCGCATAGGTCAGGGGCAGCCACGCCTCCACGATCCGGCTGAAATCCGTCGTCCGGTAGGGATCGAAGTCGATCACCACCGGCTCGGACGAGCCGTGGCGCAGGCGCGGGCGCACGTGCATCTCGAAGGTGCTGGCGGTCTCCAGCGTGTCGACGATGTGGAGATACTGTGCCCACGTCTCGGCGAAATCCTCCCAGGGATGCGCGGTGGCGTAGGCGCTGACGTAGCTCTCCTCCCAATCGGGGGGAGCCCCGTGCGCGTAGTGGCGCTGCAGGGCGCCGGAATAATTCAGCCGCTCGTCCCCGAATAGGGATCGGAATGTCCACAGGCTCTGGTCGAAGCGCACCAGGACGTTCCAGAAGTAATGTCCGATCTCATGACGGAAGTGCCCGAGCAGCGTGCGGTAATACTCGCCGAACAGCATCCGCCGGCGTTCGCGCTCGACGTCGTCGGCCTCAGCGATGTTGAGGGTGATGAGGCCGCTGCGATGGCCCGTGAGGACCGGCGGCCCGATCTGATAGCTCTCGGAGGGGTCGACCAGGAAATCGAAGGCCAGACCCGTGGTGGGGTTCTCGTCCCGGGTCATCAGCGGAAGGTCGAGGCGCAGGAGCGAGTAGAACAGCCGGTGCTTGGCGGCCTCGATCTGGCGCCAGCGGGTCAGGTTCCAGGCGATGGAGAGGTCCGGCACCACGTGGTTGTGCCGGCAGGTGATGCAGTAGCGGTTCGGGGAATCCTCAGGAATCAGCCAATTGCAGGCGTCGTGATCGGCGTTGGCGCAGAAGCGGTACTTGCGGCCCGGATTGGCGTAAGCGTGCCAGAGGCCGCCGACCGGTTCCACCGCCGACATTTCGTGGAGGTCGCAGACATAGCCCAGCCGGCGCTCGCAGCTCTCGCAATGGGTGCTCTCGAAGCTGATCGGCTGGTCGCAAGCCTGGCACTGGAAGATTTTCATGGGGCCGTCGGGAGACGCCTTTCCTGTCCGCCCACGGAGCGTCACATACCGCCCGTGAAGGAACCTTCTTAGCCTATCCGCACGCAATAGGGTGGCAAAGCGTGGGGGAAGACCGAAGTTCCGGCTCCCAGGCCCGGCCGGGATCGCGGAACCGCCGGAGCACGAAACTTGCAGGCCACCACGAGACATCCCCGTCCTGGCCGTCCGCCGGCGCGCGGACGGGGCCGTCGCCGGGTGACCTTCCGGGTCCCCGCGCGCAAGGGCATCGCTTGCGGGTCTCCGTTGGCGTATGTCTCTGGTGAAGCTTTCTCCGGAGCACCGCAGGGTGGTGCCCCGTCCCTCCGCCGCCGGCGCGTGCCGATTTGCCCGCCCGGCGCCCTGTCCAGTCACAGCGGGAGCCCCCGTGTCGATCAAAGCCGCCCTGCACCACGTCACCCACTACACCTACGATCGGCCGATCACGCTGGGGCCTCAGGTCATCCGCCTGCGCCCGGCACCGCATACGCGGACCGCCGTCCCGGCCTATTCGCTGAAGGTTCTGCCCGAGAACCACTTCATCAACTGGCAGCAGGATCCGAACGGCAACTGGCTCGCCCGGCTGGTCTTTCCGGAGAAGACCACCGAGCTGAAGATCGAGGTCGACCTCACCGCCGACATGTCGGTGATCAATCCGTTCGACTTCTTCGTCGAGGATTATGCCCAGACCCGCGGCTTCACCTACGCGGACGACCTCACGGCCGAGCTCAAGCCCTACCTCGTCCTCGACGACGCCATGGCGCCGGAGGTGGACGCCTTCCTGGAGCACCTGCCGGCCGAGCAGAACACGGTTCTGTTCCTCGTCGCCCTGAACGCCCAGGTGGCGCAGGCGATCACCTACGGCGTCCGCATGGAGCCCGGCGTCCAGACCGCCGCCGAGACCCTGACCCTGAAGAGCGGCTCCTGCCGCGACTCGGCCTGGCTGATGGTGCAGATCCTGCGCCGCCTCGGCATGGCGGCCCGCTTCGTCTCCGGCTACCTGATCCAGCTCATCCCCGACACCACCGCGGTTGACGGGCCGGCCGGCACCACCACGGATTTCACCGACCTCCACGCCTGGGCCGAGGTCTATCTGCCCGGCGCCGGCTGGATCGGCCTCGACGCCACCTCCGGCCTCCTCTGCGGCGAGGGCCACATCCCGCTGGCAGCAACCCCGCACTACGGCTCCGCGGCGCCGATCTCCGGCCTGGCCGAGCCGGCGGGCGTCGAGTTCGGCTTCGAGATGACGGTGACCCGCGTGGCCGAGGCGCCCCGCATCACCAAGCCGTTCTCCGAAGAGGTCTGGTCGGCGATGGACGCCCTCGGCGACCGCATCGACGCCGACCTCGCCGAGCAGGATGTGCGCTTGACCATGGGCGGAGAGCCGACCTTCGTCTCCATCGACGACTTCGAATCGCCCGAGTGGAATGCCGCTGCCGTCGGCCCGACCAAGCGCGGCCTCGCCGACAAGCTGATCCGCCGCCTGCGGGATCGCTTCGCCGCCGGCGGCATGCTGCATTACGGCCAGGGCAAGTGGTATCCCGGCGAGAGCCTGCCGCGCTGGGCCTTCGCCCTGTACTGGCGCCGGGACGGCGTTCCGGTCTGGAAGGATGCCGGCCTGATCGCCCCCGAGGACGGCCCGCGCGACGCCAACATCCACAGGGCCAAGGCCCTCATCGACGGCGTCGCCAAGCGCCTGGGCCTCGGGGCCTACGTCTTCCCGGCCTTCGAAGACCCGGTCTATTGGTCCGACAAGCGCGACGAGCTGCCCCCCAACGTCACGACGGCGGAGCCGCACTATCCGAACCCGGAAACCAATGCCCGCATGGCGCGGGTCTTCGCGCGTGGTCTCGGCGAGGCCGCGGGCTACGCCTTGCCGCTGGCGAGCCTGCCCACCGGCAAGGAGAGCGATTCCGACCGGCTCTGGATCTCGGAGCCCTGGGAGTTCCGCCGCGGCCACGCCTTCCTGACGCCGGGCGACTCGCCCGTGGGCTACCGCCTGCCCCTGTCCTCGCTGCCGTTCGTGCCGCCGGAGCACTACCCCTACTACCAGCCGCAGGACACGCTGGAGGCCCGCGATCCGCTCCCCGAGGGTCATCCCGGCACCAAGACCGTCAACGGCTCCGGCGTGATGGGCGTCGCCGTGCGCACCGCCTTCGCGGTGGAGCCGCGCGACGGCATCCTGCACGTCTTCATGCCGCCGCTGCAGCGGGTGGACGAGTACCTGGAGCTCCTGGGTCATCTCGAGGCGACGGCCGCCGAGCTGAAGCAGCCGCTCCACATCGAAGGCTACGAGCCGCCCTTCGATCCGCGCCTCAACGTCATCAAGGTCACGCCCGATCCCGGCGTGATCGAGGTCAACGTGCATCCCGCCGCGGGCTGGCGCGACGCCGTGCGGATCACGACGGACCTCTACGAGGATGCCCGGCAGATCCGCCTCGGCGCGCAGAAGTTCATGACCGACGGTCGCCACACCGGTACCGGCGGCGGCAACCACGTGGTGCTGGGCGGTGCGACCCCCGACGACTCGCCGTTCCTGCGGCGGCCCGACCTCCTGAAAAGCCTGGTGCTGTACTGGCAGCGCCACCCGGCGATGTCCTACCTGTTCTCCGGCCTCTATATCGGCCCGACGAGCCAGGCGCCGCGCATGGACGAGGCGCGCCACGACGGACTCTACGAGCTCGAGATCGCGATGGCGCAGGTGCCCAGGCCTGAGGAGCCCAACATCCCGCGCTGGCTCGTGGACCGCATCTTCCGCAACATCCTCGTGGACGTCACGGGCAACACCCATCGCTCCGAGATCTGCATCGACAAGCTCTATTCGCCGGACGGACCGACCGGCCGCCTCGGGCTCCTCGAGTTTCGTTCGTTCGAGATGCCGCCGGATCCGCGCATGAGCCTGGCGCAGCAACTGCTGCTGCGGGCGATCGTCGCCTGGCTCTGGCGCGAACCGCAGGAGGGCGGCTGTGTCCGCTGGGGCACGGGCCTGCACGATCGATTCATGCTGCCCCACTTCCTGTGGGCCGACTTCCTCGGCGTGCTGGAAGACCTTCGGGCAGCCGGCTACGACTTCGACCCGGCGGCCTTCGTGGCGCAGCGCGAGTTCCGCTTCCCGGTCTTCGGGACGGTGGAGCAGGGCGGCGTGAAGCTGGAGCTCCGCCAGGCCCTCGAACCCTGGCACGTGCTGGGCGAGGAGGGCGCGATCGGGGGAACGGTGCGGTACGTGGACTCGTCGGTGGAGCGGCTGCAGGTGAAGGTCGAGGGCTACGTGCCCGGCCGGCACATCATCGCCTGCAACGGCCGGCGCCTGCCCATGACCGGCACCGGGACCGCCGGCGAGGCGGTGGCGGGCCTGCGCTTCAAGGCCTGGCAGCCGGCCTCGTCGATGCACCCGACGATTCCGGCGAACTCGCCGCTCACCCTCGATATCCTCGACGCCTGGAGCGGCCGGTCGCTGGGCGGCTGCCGCTACCATGTCAGCCACCCGGGCGGACGCAACTACGAGACCTTCCCGGTGAACACCTACGAGGCGGAGGGGCGTCGCCTCGCGCGCTTCCAGGCCCACGGCCACACGCCGGGCAAGATCGCGATGCCACCCGAGGAAACCAACCGCGAGTTCCCGATGACGCTCGATCTCCGGACTCCCGCACCCCCGGGCTTCACGTCCCCATGAGCGCAGCGGCCGCAGCGGAGAGTCAGGGACGGGCCGAGCGCCTCGCGCGCTGGACCTCCGCATACCGGCCGCACCAGGGCGTTCCCGACGAGCTGATGGACGCGGACGGACGCCCGAAGGGAGCCTGGCCGCGGTTCCTCGACCAGCTCGGCGGCATGGACGAGGTCGAGATCGGCGCCCGCTTCATCTCGGCGGTCCGGCGCATCCGCGACACCGGAATCTCCTACCGGATCTACGGCGACAAGCGCGAGCATGCCTGGCCGCTGGGCTCGCTCCCGCTCGTCTTGGAGCAGGCGGACTGGGAGACACTGAGCGCCGGCATCGTCGAGCGTGCCGAACTCATGGAGACGATCCTCGCCGACCTCTACGGGCCGGAGCGCCTCGTGGCCGAAGGCCTGCTGCCGGCCGCGGTGGTGGCGGGCAGCCCGGAATTCATGCGTCCCCTGGTCGGCGTCACGCCGCCCGGCGGCCGCTTCCTCAAGCTCTATGCCGCCGACGTGACCCGCGGACCCGACGGGCGCTGGCGGGTGCTGGCCGACCGGACGCAATCGCCCTCCGGGCCCGGCTACGCCCTGGAAAACCGGCTCGTCCTCACCCGCGCCTTCCCGGACCTTCACGCCGACCTGCAGGTCGAGCGGCTGGCCTCGTTCTTCCAGGCTTTTCGCGATGGTCTCGCGGTGGGTGCGCAGCGCAGCGATCCGCGCATCTGCCTGCTGACCTCGGGCGTCTTCAGCTCGACCTACGTCGAGCAGGCCGCGCTCGCCCGCTACCTCGGGCTGCTCCTGGTGGAGGGCGACGACCTCGTGATGCAGGACGGGGCCCTGCACATCCGCACGGTCTCCGGCCTCAAGCGGGCGGACGTGCTCTGGCGGCGCATCGACTCCGATTACCTCGACCCCCTGGAGCTCAACCCGGCCTCGCGCCTCGGCGTCCCGGGTCTGGTGGAAGCCCTGCGCAACGGCAACCTCGTGGTCGGCAACATGCCGGGCTCCGGCATCCTCGAATCCGGCGCGCTAGCGGCCTACCTGCCCGGCATCGCGCGGCACTTCCTCGGGCGTAGCCTCAAACTCGACGGGCCGAAGACCTGGTGGTGCGGCGATCCGCAGGCCCTGGCCGGGATCCGCGACAGCCTCGACGGCCTGAGCCTGCGCCCGGTGGCGACGCCGCCGAAAGGGGCTGTGCGCGACGCGATCCTGGCCCCGCACGCTCTCGATGCCGCGCGTGATCGCCTCGGTGCGGCCCTGCGCGACCGGCCCTTCGACTACGTCGCCCAGGAGACGATGCCCCTCGCCACCATGCCGGGCTGGGAATCCACCGGCGGCTCCCTGCGCCTGGTGCCGCGTCCCTTCGTGCTGCGGGTCTTCGCGGCAGCGACGCCGGAGGGCTGGCGCGTGATGCCGGGCGGCTTCTGCCGCATCTCGGAGCGGCCCGACGTCGAGCCTCTGGAGATGCGCGCCGGCATCAAGTCGGCCGATGTCTGGATCCTGTCGCGCGATCCGGTGGAGGCGGTCTCCCTGATCCAGACCGGGCCGGCGCGGGTGCGCCGGATCGCCGGTCACCTGCCGTCGCGGGCCGCCGACAACCTGTTCTGGTTCGGGCGCTACGTCGAGCGGGCCGAGGCGGTGATCCGTCTCGTCCTGGCGCATCTCGGCAATGTCGGGTCCGGGGTGATCGCCGACCGGGCGGGCGACGCGAAGGCGCCCACCGCGCTGCGGATCCGGGCGCTCCTCGACGAGTGGGGGGCGATCGCGGCGCCCGACCTGCCCACCGCCGCCCTGGCCCAGCAGGCCCTCGGCGGCCAAGAGACTTACGGCTCGGCCCTGCGCCACAGCCTGTCCGCGCGGATCAATGCCGCGACCCTGCGCGAGCGTCTCTCCGGCGAGGCCTGGCGGGCGCTCGCGGACCTGAAGGAGGTCCTGGAGATCGAGGCCGGGCGGGCCCTGCCGGAGGCGCACCTCCTTGGCCTCGCCGAGCGCGCCCTCAGCCACATCGCGGCGCTTTCGGGTCTCGCCCAGGAGAACATGAACCGCACCACCGGCTGGCACTTCGTCGATCTCGGTCGCCGGATCGAGCGCGCCATCAACACCCTGACCTTCGCCACCCGCTTCGCCGGGGACGGTGCCACCGCCGAGGACCTCGGCGTGATGCTGTCCCTGTGCGATTCGCACGTCTCGTTCGGCGCGCGCTATCTTCAGGGGGTGGCCCTCGACCCCGTGCGCGACATGGTGCTGCTCGATCCGTTCAATCCACGCTCGGTCGCCTTCCAGCTGGAGGCGATCACCCGGCATCTCGGCCAGCTTCCCGTTCTGCGTGCAGACGGATTGCCCGAGCCGCACCAGCGCATCGCCGCCAGGCTCGCGGCCGAGTTCGCCACCGGCGAGGCGGCGGAGTTCGACGGCGCCGCGCTGATGCGCCTGGAGAACGAGGTCGAGGGCCTGGCCGACGCCGTGGCCACCCGCTACTTCCCCAACGGGCCGCATGCCCTGCGGCCGGAAAAGCTCGTGGGGCTCGCGTGATCTATACGCTGCGCCACCTCACCACCTACCGCTATGCCCGCCCCGTGCGCTTCGCCCGCTGCACCCTGCGCCTGCGCCCGCGCGACGGGGAGGGTCAGACGGTGTTGGAGAGCAGCCTCACGATCACGCCCGATCCGCGGACCCGCATCGTCCGGCGCGACTATTTCGGCCTCGACGCCACTGCGGTCACGATCGACGCGCCCCACACCGAGTTGCGGGTCGAGGCCCTGTCGCGGGTCCGGGTCGAGCGCGATCCGCTACCGGCGCCGGAATCCGGCCCCCCTTGGGAGCAGGTGCGCGACGAGGCGGTGAACGGGCGCGGCCTCAGTCCGGAGCGGCCGGTTCACTTCCAGTTTCCGAGCCTGCGGGTGCCGCTGGTGCCGGAGGTGACGGATTATGCCCGGGCGAGCTTTCCCCCGGGCCGGAGCGCCTTTGGCGGTGCCTTCGACCTGATGCAGCGCATCCGGGCGGACTTCACCTTCGACGCCAAGGCCACCACCGTGCACACGCCCCTCGCCGAGGCCTTCGCGCTCCGGGCCGGCGTCTGCCAGGACTTCACCCACATCATGATCGCGGCCCTGCGCGGCCTCGGCCTGCCGGCCGCCTATGTCAGCGGCTACCTCCGGACGATCCCGCCCGTCGGGCGCCCGCGCCTGCGCGGCGCCGATGCGAGCCATGCCTGGGTCTCGGTCTGGTGCGGGGACGGCTGGATCGGCCTGGATCCCACCAACGGCATCGGCATGTGCGACGATCACATCGTCGTGGCCCGCGGCCGCGACTACACCGACGTCTCCCCCATCGACGGCATCGTGTCTTCCTCGGGCCCGCAGAAGCTCAAGGTCGAGGTGGACGTGGTGCCGGACGGCGAGCCGATGCCCGAGCCTGCGGCCCCGCTCCAGGCCACCCCGGCCTGACCGGTCGCACCGGATTTCGAACGCGGTCCTAGGCGGATCGGGCCGTGAACAGGCGGAAGGCTTCCAGGGTCTCGGCGCTGACGTGATGCTCGATGCCCTCGGCGTCGCGGCGGGCGATCTCGGGGCTCACCCCGAGCGCGCAGAGGAACTGCTCGACGATCCGGTGGCGCTCGCGGCTCTGCACGGCCAGGGCCTGCCCGGCTTCCGTGAGGAAAACGCCCCGATAGGGACGCTGCTGCACGAGGCCGTCCTCGGCGAGGCGCTTGAGCATTTTAGCGACCGTCGGCTGGGCCACGCCGAGGCGCGCGGCGATATCCACTTGCCGCGCCTCGCCGCCATCGCCGATCAGGTCGGCGATGAGCTCCACGTAATCCTCCACGAGTTCCAGCCGGCGGGCCTCGCGGGCCTGCCGGAAGCTCTCCACGTGGACGTCGGGATCGACCAGGGAGGTGTCGGGCGCGGAGGACGTCGAATCCTGCATGTGGCCGGCGAACTCCCCCGAACGATGGTGCCCCCGAATGGGGGCCCAAGCCGGTTTGTACCGAAGCCGCGCCCCGGATGGGAGCCCCCGGGGTCCGAAAGCCGCCTCAACCGCGCAGGTGGGCCACAAAATCCCGCGTGAACCGGGGCAGATCGGCCAGCGAGCGCAGGCAGATCGTGAGGTCGCGGAGGGCCCAGGCATCCTCCAGGGGCACGATCGCGAGGGCCATGGTGCGGGCGGCCCGGGCCGCGGTGGTCTCGGGCACGATGCCGAGCCCGACATTGCAGGCGACCAGCCGGCAGATCGCGTCGAAGCTGCGCAATTGCACGCGGAGGCGCATCGGCGGCCGGCCTGTGCGCGCGGCCTTGTCGGCGAGGAAGCGGGTGAGGGCGCTGGTCCGGTCCAGGCCGACCAGGGGATGCTCGATCACCTCCGCGAAGGCGACGGAGGCCCGCGCCGCCAGGGGGTGCCCGGTGGCCGCCACCATGACGAAGCGGTCCTGCCGGAACGGATAGGTCTCCAGGGCGCCGGTATCGACGGTGCCGGCGACGATGCCGAGATCGGCCGAGCCTTCGGCCACCAGCCCGACGATCTCGTCCGAGGTCCGCTCCTCGATGTCGACGCTGACGCCGGTCTGGCGGGCCAGGAAGGCACTCAGGACCTCGGGCAGGAATTCGGTGAGGGCATTGGTGTTCGAGACGAGGCGGATCTGCCCGACCGTACCGCCCGAGAAGGCGGCGAGGTCCTCCTGCATCCGCTCGATCCGGTCGAGGAGCCCACGGGCATGGGCGAGGAGCGACCGCCCCGCGGGCGTCGGCACGACGCCCTGGCGCCCCCGCGTCAGCAGGGCGGCCCCGAGGGTTTCCTCCATGGCGCGGATGCGCACGGAGGCGGCGGCGAGGGCGAGGTTGGCGCGCGCCGCGCCGTGGGTGATCGAGCCCGCCTCCACCACGTGCCGGAACAGCGAGAGATCGACCAGATCGAAGCGCATCATCGGCTGTGCGGCTCCCTCCGCATGGTGATCCTCGTCGGAGCGTCAGGACTTCCTTAACCCTGTGCGCGCATCGTGCCCGCATGGTGGTCCGTCGTCGCGTCCGTGCTGTTCTGATGCCCCTCGGCCTCTACGCCGTGTCGGGCCTCGTCGTGGGCTTCTTCGTGCATCAGGCCGAGAGCGGCAACCGCGGCCTCGAGGCCAAGCGCGCCCTGAAGGTCCAGGCCCGGGCGCTCAACCAGGAGCTCAACGCCGCCAAGGCGGACCGGGCGATCTGGGAACACCGGGTGGCCCTCCTGCGCAGCGACCAGATCGATCGCGATCTGCTGGAGGAGCGCGCCCGCGTCATGCTCGGCCGTGTCCACGCCAACGACGTGGTGATCATCGATCCCTGAGCGGTCGCGGAACCGCGAAACCTTTCGCCTGCGCAGGCGCTTCGTCGCTGACAACTTCCCGCTTCTGTCGGGTCGGCGGCCTCGCTTTCACTCAGGGCGTGCCCTAGAACCCCGGGTGAACAGATGGTCCCGGGGAGTTGCCGATGGATGCCGCGAAGGATGCAGGCCAAGCCGCCTCCGACACAAGCCGGGCGGAGGCTCAGCGATCCGGGGGGGCGATGCCCACGGGCGCGGCCGCGACCCACGCGCCGGCCCCGAACGCGCCGCAGTTCACCCGTGAGGAAGACCTCCACGCCTATCACGAGATGCTGCTGATCCGGCGCTTCGAGGAGAAGGCCGGCCAGCTCTACGGCATGGGCCTGATCGGCGGCTTCTGCCACCTCTATATCGGCCAGGAAGCCGTCGTCATCGGCATGCAGATGGCCTCGGTCGACGGCGACCAGGTGATCACCGGTTACCGCGACCACGGCCACATGCTCGCCTGCGGCATGGATCCGAAGGGCGTGATGGCCGAGCTCACCGGTCGCCGCGGCGGCTACAGCCGCGGCAAGGGCGGCTCAATGCACATGTTCTCCCGCGAGAAGCAGTTCTTCGGCGGGCACGGCATCGTCGGCGCCCAGGTCAGCCTCGGCACCGGCCTGGCCTTCGCCGACGCCTACAAGAAGAACGGCAATGTCAGCCTGACTTACATGGGTGACGGCGCGGCCAACCAGGGCCAGGTCTACGAGAGCTTCAACATGGCGCAGCTGTGGAAGCTGCCCGTGGTCTACGTGATCGAGAACAATCGCTACGCCATGGGCACCTCGGTAGCCCGCGCCTCCGCGCAGACCGACTTCTCCAAACGGGGCATCTCCTTCGGCATTCCCGGCGAGCAGGTGGACGGCATGGACGTCCGCACCGTGCGGGAGGCCGCGACCCGGGCGATCGAGCACGCCCGCTCGGGCGAGGGCCCCTACATCCTCGAGATGCAGACCTACCGCTACCGCGGCCACTCGATGTCCGATCCGGCCAAGTACCGGACGAAGGACGAGGTCTCGAAGATGCGCGAGGAGCACGATCCGATCGAGATGGTGCGCAAGCGCCTGATCGAGATGCACGGGGTGCCCGAGGCCGAGCTCAAGGCCACAGACGCCAAGGTGCGCGAGACCGTGAACGAATCCGCCGAGTTCGCGACGCACGATCCGGAGCCGGATCCCGCCGAGCTGTGGACCGATATCCTGCTGGAAGCCCGCGCCTGACCCCTCTCCTGTGCCGGAGACGGGGGCCGCACGCCGCGCCCGCGGCCGCGTCCCTGCCTTCGAAGGGCTGACCGCCTCATCCTCGATCGACGAGTATTTCATGGCGACCGACATCCTGATGCCCGCCCTCTCCCCGACCATGGAAGAGGGCAAGCTCTCGAAGTGGCTGAAGAAGGCGGGTGATCCGGTCAAATCCGGCGACTTGCTGGCCGAGATCGAGACCGACAAGGCGACCATGGAGGTCGAGGCCATCGACGAGGGCGTGCTCGCGAAGATCCTCGTCGAGGAGGGCACCGAGGGCGTGAAGGTCAACACGCCGATCGCCATCATCGCCGCCGAGGGCGAGGACGTTTCGGCCGCCTCCGCAGGTGGCGGCGCTCCGAAGCCCGAGGCTTCCGCTCAGCCCGCTCCGGCGCCCGACATGCAAGCCGAAGGCCAGGCCGACACGCCGGCCCCCAGCGCCAAGACCGGCGACGACGCCCCGAAGGCCCCGGCCGCCCCCGCGACCATCACCAACAAGGCGCCCGCGCCCGTGATGGCGGAATTCCCCGAGGGCACCGAGATGGTCTCCACGACCGTCCGGGAAGCCCTGCGCGATGCCATGGCCGAGGAGATGCGCAAGGACGACGCCGTCTTCGTGATGGGTGAGGAGGTCGCCGAATACCAGGGGGCCTACAAGATCACGCAAGGGCTGCTGCAGGAGTTCGGCGCCCGCCGGGTGGTCGACACCCCGATCACCGAGCACGGCTTCGCCGGCATCGGCGTCGGCGCCGCCTTCACGGGCCTGCGCCCCATCGTCGAGTTCATGACCTTCAACTTCGCCATGCAGGCGATCGACCACATCATCAACTCGGCGGCCAAGACCCTCTACATGTCCGGCGGCCAGCTCGGCTGCCCGATCGTGTTCCGCGGTCCCAACGGCGCGGCCGCCCGCGTCGGTGCCCAGCACAGCCACGACTACTCGGCCTGGTACTCCAACGTGCCCGGCCTGAAGGTCATCGCGCCCTACACCGCATCGGATGCCAAGGGCCTGCTCAAGGCGGCCATCCGCGACCCCAACCCGATCATCTTCCTCGAGAACGAGATCCTCTACGGCCAGACCTTCCCGGTGCCGAAGCTCGACGACTTCGTGCTGCCCATCGGCAAGGCACGGATCCACCGCCCCGGCACCGACGTGACCATCGTGTCGTTCTCCATCGGCATGACCTACGCCCTGAAGGCAGCGCAGGCGCTGGCCGAGGAGGGCATCGAGGCCGAGGTGATCGATCTCCGGACTTTGCGCCCGATGGACACCGACACGGTGGTGGAATCGGTGAAGAAGACCGGCCGTTGCGTCACCGTGGAGGAAGGCTTCCCGCAATCGGGCATCGGCGCCGAGATCTCGGCCCGCCTGATGGTCGATGCCTTCGACTACCTCGACGCCCCCGTCCTGCGCGTCACCGGGAAGGACGTGCCGATGCCCTACGCCGCCAATCTCGAGAAGCTGGCGCTTCCCAACGTCGCCGAGGTGATCGAGGCCGTGAAGGCGGTCTGCTACCGCTGAGGGCCGCGCGCGTTCACCTCCCACTCTTCCCGGCCCGGGGAGAGATCGGAGACGAGATGATGACCGACAAATTCGAAGAACTGTCCGCCCCACCGGATGCCATCGAGAACGGTGGCATCGAGGTCCTTCGCGCCAGCGTCGTCGACGGGGCCGTGAGCATCGCCCTGCGGCGCTCCTTCGACGACGCGGCCACCTGGGGCCGCCTCCTCGCCGACCTCGCCCGCCAGGCGGCGCGGGTCTACGCGCTGGAGACCGAGATGTCGGAGGAAGACGCCTTCGCGCGCATCCGCGCCGGCTTCGAAGCCGAGAGCCTCGACCCCGACGCGCCGATTCTGAACTGACCGCCGCTCCCCCGATACCGCCCGCTGACGATCAGGATTTTTCCCCATGCCGATCAACGTCCTGATGCCCGCCCTGTCGCCCACGATGGAGAAGGGCAACCTCGCCAAGTGGCTGAAGAAGGAGGGGGACGCGGTGAAATCCGGCGACGTGCTCGCCGAAATCGAGACCGACAAGGCGACCATGGAGGTCGAGGCCATCGACGAGGGCGTGCTCGCCAAGATCCTGGTGGCCGAGGGCACCGCCGACGTGCCGGTGAACGACCTCATCGCCATCATCGCGGCGGACGGCGAGGACCCGGCCAGCGTCCAGGCCCCCGGCGGCGGTGCGGCGCCGAAGGCGGAAGCGCCTCAGGCCGAGGCCAAGCCCGCGGCAGCCGCCGAGAATGCCACGCCCGGCGGCGGAACGATGTCCTACGCCCGCGTCAACGAGGCGCCCGACGGTGCGACGCCCGCGGAAGGCACGCGTGCGAGCGCGAGCACCGGCGCCGCGCCCTCGGCCGAGGGCGGACGCGTCTTCGCCTCGCCGCTGGCCCGCCGCATCGCCAAGCAGGAGGGAGTCGATCTCGCGGCGGTGACGGGCTCCGGTCCCCGCGGCCGGGTGATCGAGCGCGATGTCCGCGCGGCGCTGGCAGACGGCACCGGCAAGGCTGCCTCAGCCCCTGCGGCGAAGCCCGCCGAGGCCCCGCAGGCGGCGCCCGCCCAGGCCGCACCGACTCCGGCCAAGGCGGCGGCACCCGCCGGCCTCACCGCGGACCAGGTGCGCGGCTTCTATCCGAAGGGGACCTTCGAGGAGGTGCCCCTCGACGGCATGCGCAAGACCATCGCCAAGCGCCTGACCGAGGCGATGCAGGTGGCACCGCACTTCTACCTCACGGTGGATTGCGAACTCGACGCGCTGATGGCCCTGCGTGAGCAGCTCAACAAGAGCGCGGGCACGACCAAGGACGGCAAGCCGCTGTTCAAGCTCTCCGTGAACGACTTCGTCATCAAGGCGATGGGCCTCGCCCTGATGCGGGTGCCGACGGCCAATGCCGTCTGGGCCGAGGATCGGATCCTGCGCTTCGACAACGCCGAGGTCGGCGTGGCGGTGGCCATCGACGGTGGCCTGTACACGCCCGTGATCCGCCGGGCCGACCAGAAGACGCTCTCCACCATCTCCAACGAGATGAAGGACTTCGCCGCGCGGGCGCGGGCCAAGAAGTTGAAGCCCGAGGAATACCAGGGGGGCGTCACGTCGGTCTCGAACCTCGGCATGTTCGGCATCAAGCACTTCACGGCGGTGATCAACCCGCCCCAATCCTCGATCCTCGCCGTGGGCGCCGGCGAGAAGCGCATCGTGGTGCGCGACGGCGCTCCGGCCGTCGCTCAGGTGATGACCACCACCCTGTCCTGCGACCACCGCGTCCTCGACGGGGCGCTGGGCGCCGAGCTGATCTCGGCCTTCAAGGCGCTGATCGAGAACCCCATGGGGATGCTGGTCTGACCGGAGCGCGTTGACCCGTTCCCGAGCCCGGCAAGTCCCCACACCCGGCCCCTCCCCAGATCCGGGAGGGCAGCAGGAGCCCTCACATGGCCGACACCTATGACATCCTCATCATCGGCGCCGGCCCCGGGGGCTATGTGGCGGCGATCCGGGCGGCGCAGCTCGGCTTCAAGACCGCCGTGGTGGACCGCGAACATCTCGGTGGCATCTGCCTGAACTGGGGCTGCATCCCCACCAAGGCGCTGCTGCGCTCGGCCGAGATCTACCACTACATGCAGCACGCCTCCGATTACGGCCTGTCGGCCGAGAAGGTCGGCTTCGACACGGCCGCCATCGTCAAGCGCTCGCGCGGGGTCTCGACCCGGCTGAACGGCGGCGTCGGCATGCTGCTGAAGAAGAACAAGGTCGACGTGATCTGGGGCGAGGCGACCATCACGGCGGCCGCCAAGGGCAACCGGCCGGGCGAGGTGACCGTGACGGAAACCGCCCGCGCGCCAGCCCCGAAGGGCGCCCTGGCGGCGGGATCCTACTCCGCCAAGCACATCATCGTCGCCACGGGCGCGCGGCCCCGCGCGATCCCGGGCATCGAGCCCGACAAGAAGCAGATCTGGACCTACTACGAGGCCATGGTGCCGGAGACGATGCCCAAGAGCCTCCTCGTCATGGGCTCGGGCGCCATCGGCATCGAGTTCGCCTCGTTCTACCGCACCATGGGCGCCGAGGTCACGGTGATCGAGCTCCTGCCGCAGATCCTGCCCGTGGAGGATGCTGAGATCGCCGGCCTCGCCCGCAAGCGCTTCGAGAAGCAGGGCATCAAGATCCTCACCGGCGCCAAGGTGACGAAGGTGGAGAAATCGACCGACGCCGTCACGGCGACGATCGAGACGGGGGACGGCAAGACCCAGCAGCTGACGGCGGAGAAGCTGATCTCCGCGGTGGGCGTCGTCGGCAACATCGAGGGCATCGGCCTCGACAAGCTCGGCGTCACCATCGAACGCGGCATCGTGGTCACCGACGGCCTCGGCCGCACCAACGTGCCGGGCGTCTACGCCATCGGGGACGTCGCCGGCCCGCCCATGCTCGCCCACAAGGCCGAGCACGAGGGCGTGCTCTGCGTGGAGACGATCAAGGGCCTGCACACCCACGCCATGGACAAGGCCAAGATCCCCGGCTGCACCTACTGCCAGCCGCAGATCGCCTCCGTGGGCCTCACCGAGGCCAAGGCCAAGGAACTGGGCTTTGCCGTGAAGGTCGGCCGCTTCCCCTTCGCGGGCAACGGCAAGGCCATCGCCCTAGGCGAGCCGGACGGCCTCGTGAAGACCGTGTTCGACGCCAAGACCGGCCAGCTCCTTGGCGCCCACATGGTCGGCGCCGAAGTCACCGAGCTGATCCAGGGCTACGTCGTCGCCATGAACCTGGAGACCACCGAGGAAGACCTGATGCACACGGTCTTCCCGCACCCGACGCTCAGCGAGATGATGCACGAGAGCGTGCTGGATGCGTACGGGAAGGTGATCCACACCTGATCAGAAAAACATCGACATATCATGGCCTTAGGGGTGCCGACGCTAGCGTAAGTCGGTGCTTCGGGCAATGATTGAAATGGCTGTTTGTTGGTCGTTTCCGGCCGTCACTGTGACTGACGCGTGACAAGCTTCCGAGACGGCCGAAGCCAGCCTTATACCGGCCGTCTCAATAACCCGCTTCCTAGATGGCGGTTATGTTCCGCTGAGAGAGAGAAAAGCCCACTTCTATGAAAACCGAGGCTGGGCGTCGGCCGGATACGCATGGTTCCACAACGTTTCAGACGCTTCTTTTGAGGTCGGTCTGAATGTATCGCACAAGATTTCGACGGGTATCTAGCAAGCGTCCAACATTCTCTACCCAATTTCCTATATCGTCTTGATTAGAGAAGCTCTGAACTTGCTTATTGAAGTTGATCACAGCACTTTGATAATCAGTAATTCGCTTTCTTTGAACGCCGCCGAGGAATGTATTCAAACTCTCGGCTTCTTGAACTTGCTGCGATAAAACCGATCTAAACTTCTCTTTCGAATCCGATAATTCCTGACGGGCATTGAGTGCCTTCAGGAACGTGCTGATAGCTTCGACTATCTCGCTTCCACTCGAATCAAACTTGTTGACACGATCAACCATTATCTGACGATCTTGAGATGCGGACTGATACTGGAAAGTGACATAGGCTGTGTAGAGGCTCGTTCCGGTAGCAATGAGACTACCTACCAACGCGACCGCCAAGGCACTTTGTATGTGTCTACCGAGAAAGTTCAGCATCAGCTTAGTCCAAATCCCGTGGCCGGGGCCGCGCACTCGGCTTAAGTCCTCGGCGTCGAGAAGACCGGGCAGCGTCGCAGATAGCCAGTGACTTGTCCAGTGGTAGCATGTCGAACACTCGTTTAGTCGCTTCAGTCACCCAAGCCGTGCAGTTAGGATCAGCGTTTGGAGAAGTGTTGATTAGAACCAAATTCTCTATTTCCTGAGCGATAGCTTTCGAATTATCATGCTTAGACAATTCAATATAGCTACTCGCAAGCACGGATATAACAATGGAGACCATTGTTCCGCTTATATATCGTGTGAAACCCTTAGAATGAATATCTGACTCTTGGTTACAACTATACTCGATGGGAGTATCGGAAAGTAGGATGTTGGCTAGATTGTCAACGGAGAGTCCGTCTTCGCCACGATCCATTGATGCGCAAGCAGCGGCAGCAAGACGCGAGAGGTTGCTCAGAAATGCCGAGTCTGAGTCGAGGAACTCGTCTTCATTGTAGACGGTGGAAACATGCCGATCCCTGTATATGAATGAACCATACGCGAGGGAGAATACCTCGGTGAAGAGACTTTGCTCAATTAATGTAAAAGCGTGCTGGTTCCTCAGTGATGTGGAAAGCTTAGTTGATATGGTATTCTCGGGATATGTTCCCAGCCATTCAATTCGACGTCCAGGCAGTATAGCCTCTCCATACCTTTCCGGAGATCGAGCATTGATTACGCGTCTGTTACCTAATCTACCGATGAAAACCTGACTCATATAGATCGGCTCTGGAAGTATAACCAAATCCCCTTCCGTAGCTTCTTCATGTAAATTAATTAGCGCCTGACGAGTTCTGCCCCGCGATTGCGAATTGATTGCGTTTGCGAACTGCTCAAGTCTCAATTGAGGTATATCCTCAGAGCCGTTCTCTTGAATGTATTGCCTCACCTGTTGAGACAAGGAAATTCTGGCCGCAACGTCCTCAACTTCAGATATTGGACCTCTTGGGTAAGGGAAGCCTGGGAGGTCAAGGAAAACGAGACCTTGATCTCTATAGTCTTCCAAGAACCTATAACTTTGTCCCGGAAACATTCTCCAGACCCTTCGATCTTCGGAAATGGTAGGGACATTGATGTCTATTGTAAGCATAGCACCTACACTGAAACGTAATCACCCTGATACTATCGCGAAACGTCGGAAGGTTCGGCCGAAAGACGACTAAACCTGTGGTATTGCCGCATTCCACGCATTTCGTCTGAGTTTAAGCAATTGATAGGGTATTGCAATCAATCAATGGGATTCGGCACGGTTAGATTGTGTGTAACCATTGCAGCGAACGGAGCCATCCTGATAGGAAACTTGTCATGGTTTTGGAGAGCAGGCCCATACCATACCGGCTCCCGCTGGTTCAGTTAAGCGA
The DNA here is from genome assembly GCF_001423085.1 of Methylobacterium sp. Leaf125. Taxonomy (GTDB): domain Bacteria; phylum Pseudomonadota; class Alphaproteobacteria; order Rhizobiales; family Beijerinckiaceae; genus Methylobacterium. Next base: position 573,290 of record NZ_LMNU01000012.1, read on the forward strand.
CCTTGACGAACCTTAATGAACCAGCGATATGTGAACCATCCTAACTGAACTGGATGGTTCGCATGTTCGTTCGCGGATATCTAAGGGCTAGCACAAGCGAGCAAGACGCCCATCGTGCGCGAGAGTCGCTTGAAGCGTTCGCGAACGACCACGGCCTGCAGGTCGCCGCTTGGTATGTTGAGAACGAAAGCGGAGCATCCCTGGCCCGTCCCGAACTGTTCCGCCTTCTTAGAGACGCACAGCCAGGGGACGTGCTCCTATGCGAACAAGTGGATCGTCTATCTCGCCTCTCCACGTCCGATTGGGAACGCTTGAAGGCCCAGATTGCTGCCCGTCAAATAAGGGTCGTTGCGCTTGACCTTCCTACCTCGTGGATCATGGCGACGACGCACGCGGATGATTTCACGGCACGGATGTTCCAGGCCATCAATTCGATGATGCTTGATATGCTCGCCGCGGTAGCTCGAAAAGATTACGAAGACAGACGTCGGCGGCAGGCACAGGGCCAAGCGAAGGCAAAGGCCGAAGGACGCTATAAGGGGCGGGCCGAGAACGTTGCACGGAATGCTAGCATCGCCACCATGCTCGCCAAGGGTCTCTCTTGGTCTCAGATTGAAGACGCGGTTGGGTGCAGTCGTGCGACCATTGCCAAGATTGCCAAGCGTGCAGCTTAACGGTCGCAAACCTACTCCAACATGGTGAGAAACATGCCTTCCAAGTTGGTAGAGGCTCTGATGCGGTTCAATCGCAAAGAGCGGTTCTGGTTGCTCTCTGATGCCTTAGGCTCTCCGTTCCTCAATCTAGACCCCGATTTCCTTAGAAGGGTTTCGGATGAACTAGGAATCGAGATTCCGAAGGAGCCTTGGTGGGCGTTTGACTACCACCTTGATTGGCTTCACGCGGTGCTTTCATCTGCTCCAACATTCGATTTATCGCAACATCAATCGCCGCGCCCTAATAATCCTCGTTACATCAAGGGCACGCAGGAGGATATCGATCTGTTGATTGCCTTCGATCAAACGGTAATTCTTGTAGAGGCAAAGCTAGACACATCGTGGAGCAACAAGCAAATGAGCCGCAAGGCGGAAAGGTTCAGAAACCTTCCTGTGGACCACGTCCAAATGCACCTATTGCTCACGTCCCCAGCAAAGACCGCGCGTTTAGGTTGCTCAGATTGGCCAGCTTGGGCACGCAAGGACAGTGTGCCCACAACGCCAAACCACATAGCATTGACGAACGGACACGCTATTCAATCTGCGTTAATGGTGAGCCGGTGCGACTCGAACGGGAAAAAGAGCCGCGTCGGCGAGTATTGGAGCATCTTCGAAGCCTGAAGCTGACAGCGACAGACCCATGCTCAGTGATGCTGTGGGCGGTAAAAATCACCGTCCGCATTATTCACGCCGTATGACACATCGTAGAACCTAACATCTTGCCTTTCCGCGTCGGCGCTAAACACGTCATACGCCACCTTCAGTGCTTGATTCACTACATCAGCATTGTGGAAATGGTTGCACGATCCACTCGACGATAGTGTTTCGATGGCGTCTTCGAACATCCGAATGCGCCTCTGGTCTATCTGCCGTAATGCCGAACAATCTAATGAGATCACACGGCGATAACATACCTCCGACGCCAAGAAGAGAAGGTGAAGCTTATCGACTGTAGAATCGCTTTTGGAGAAGTCTTGTTTACGATCGAGATTTCCGGCGGCCTGATTAATCTGGAACATGTTTGCCTTTGGATTGATGGTTGATTGTTAAAGAATCCTCCAAAACGCGCCAAGGCTTTCCAGCACAGGCAAAGAAAATCCTGAGCTGGTGAGGCAGATGAAGGATTTGAAGGATATTTTTCAGAGACCCGCCTTGAAGCGCATTTACTAGACTTCAGAAGAGGGAGCGCTTGATGATCGACGGGGAAAAGATCGCGTGGCGTGTCGAACGACAATCTTAAGACCAACTTAGATGAAAGTGATCTCTATGTCAAGAACTATTAGCGTTTAAGTAGCCATATCACTGGATCATCAAGCTGCGATACCAAGGTAACGCTTCCGAGTTGCGATAAGGTCAGCGACTTGTCTTCTTCGATCTTCCGGTGAGCTGGCAGAACGTGCCGCTTGATACAAAAGATCGGTCCAAACGTTATCAGGAATGCGTAGCCGACAGAGCTTGGAGTAGAGTTCCAGCATCCCATCACAACCATTGCCCGGCATGACACCGTAGCGATACCAATCGCTCAACGCGTCACTGATACCGGCGTCTTGAACGGAAGTCAGGGTCGATGAGTCATGCAACAAAGTCGAATAGGATGGCGGGGCACGATCATTTTCTTCTTCAACAAACGGTAGTGCTCGTATCCATCCATTCACATCGAGCGGAGAACGATCAGGGCCGGTGAATTCCTTGATGAAGCTACTACCCCTTGAGTCATCCTTCGCTTGGCATGGAAGGTGGAAGTGGGAATAGGGACCGCGCTTGCTCATATCGATGCCGTGAAACATGACGCTTTCGCGCGGCTTCGCCGTTCCCCTTGGTCTCTGAACGTATCCCTCATCTTCGATCCGAGCAATCAACGCATCGATAATCGCCTTGTATTCGCTGATCGTCGTGGGTCTTGTGGTGTCGAAGTATGCACGGTAACGAAGGTCACCCGGCCTGTTGCTATAAGTGTTGTAGAGAACGATCTTCAGTTCAGGGAAGATGTCTGCGAACTGAAGCGGCTTGATGTCGGTGCCGTCGAGGTCGAGCATTATTCCCGAGGCGAACATCGTGTTTCTCTTACCTTTGCTTGTCTCAGGAACGATGGTTGGATTAAAGAACGCGGGTGAGATGAGCGGAATGTCGTGCTTCTTCTCGTATTCGGCCTTAGCTTGTCGCTTGAGAAATCGGACGAACTCATTTGGTTTCATCACTAATCCATGGGGTTTCATGTCCCACAGATTCGCGAATAGAGAACTTCGAAACAAGGCGACGATTTCTCTTTTATCTATTATGGAATTAACGACGTCGCTATTCGCATCAAGGAAAGGCACGTCTTGAAATACGTTATCGGCGATCTGATCTTCGAACTCATTCGCCTGTCGATCTCTGTTCCGCTTGTCCCTGTTACCCTTCGCCTTCCGCGCATTTCCGTCTGCGTATCTCTTCGGACGACCTGACTTACCAGCCTCAGGCTGGTCGTTGAGCCCGAGCGAAACGATAGACGATCCACCCATTACATCAGATAACCATTGTGCCTGACGCTTAGTCGGAACCACCCAATTTCGTTCAATCGACAGATCACCATCCCGCATCGAAGTGCGGGACGCTGCCTGATAGATCGAGTGGCAGGCAAACCCAATAGACTGCATCTCTTTATCGATGCCGTATTGCCGACTAAGAAAATCCGATGCCTGAGACGTGTAGTTCAATGCCGGTATGATGATCGCGTTATCAAACTGCCTATAACAGTTAAGCCCGTTTGAGCGGCCTTCAATGGTTTTGCCTCCGGGCGTCTGAGACAGAACACTTGTGAACTTGACGTCATTGTTCTCAAGGCGAATGAAATCCTTACCGCTCACAGCTCCGATAGCGCGATGAACAAGAGAAGCGTAACTATCGGGATTTCTGTCTCTCAGAGATTTCGAGAAGTTACGTTCGTATCCGTAATGAATCGTGAGCTTGCTGTATCCCCGGTGAGACTGGAAGTTCAGCCTTCCCATCAATTCCCTATCTTCAACCCACTCCACACCTTCCCGCTTCCAAACGTGAAAGTGCAAGCTCTCATCGAACCTCGCCGATAAAACCGTTACACTTCCGAAACGCTGGACGGCCCGAGAGGTAAACACAGAGTAAGCATAAAGCTTCTTGCGCCTTCCACCCTTACTCAACAGCTTCCGGTATGCCGAGGTGATAGTGTAAGTGGTGTAATTATCGTTTAGGAGCCTACCAGCTATGCTTTTCAGTTCCGCGATAAGAAGGTCTTTATTACGATCTTCCGCAATACCACGCAGAAGAGACCTATCTGTAATTTCCAACGTCGAATAGAATGCTCCTGAGGAAATAGCCTTCAAACCATTCGTAACCACGCGATGGCTTTCATGAAGGTTCTTCTCTACAGGTTGATAAACATCTAGGGCTTCATCGATGAACACATCCCATTCCGGCCATTGTTTCGAAGGGTCAAGGTTCTGAAACGTGGCGTGCGTGATACAAGCTATCCGGCCACCAATCGCACAACGGTTATCAAGAACCTGTTCCACGTCAACGCGAACTGGCCCAGAACTATCATTTGCCGAAAACTGTGAGTGATAAAGCTCAAAAGTAACGCATGGATGAATAGGTGCGGCCCTTGCTTTGTATTCCTCTAATGCCGCAATCGAAGGGCCGACAAGGAGGGTCTTTCTCCCTTCGGCAAGTCTTCGCGCCGCTTCTTCGATCATGACCTCCGTCTTTCCACTAGCGGTAGGTCCCTTAACGTATTTGCAGATCATCTATTAGTTGACTCTAAATCTTGGCGTGCTTCCTCGTTCTAGGAGTTTTGGCATCGCATTTGGTCATAGCGATGCTCCCACAAACTACTAATGTAGTCGCGTCAGAATGTCTGATTATGTGGAGGCATCAACGAATAGGCAGGGATAGACACCCAATGCCCCGGCGCACGTCACACTTGATGACCGCCATTCCAAGCCTTCTACAGTCTTAGCGGTAAGATGTCAAGATAATTGCGCATGTCCAACGACGACGTGGGTAACGTTACCACTTTCGTCACCGGACATGCTTCCGTATGACAGACAAAGCCAATCATGTAGCCCTTGCACAAGCTCGCGGCGCCCTGACGATTTGCTCTACCGCTGGGTGATAATGCCGGTTCCGTCCTTCATCAGCAATCTGATGTGACCGCGGGACTTAACACTGCCATTCCCCGATGCGTAGGAAACCTTTTACAAGACAAGTCGGATAGCGGCTGGCATCCCTTACGGCGTCACCGTGGACGCCGTCAGAGAACCGTTACGCGGTTGTGCCCGATCCTCAACACGATAACGGTTTTGCGGCTTCTTCGGCAATCCGAGCGAGCTTCCTGCCAATGTCCTCGGGCCGGATGTGCGTGTATCTCATAAGCATCTTAGTGTCCCGATGCCCACTGATTACAGCAACTTCCGGTATCGTTAGACCCATCTCGAAGAATCTACTTATCGCTTCATGTCTCAGATCATGATACCTAAAGTCCGGCAGAGGTGCCCTCATCATCACCCGGCGCCAAGCCATCTTCACGGCATCTTCAGTGGTTGGGAACACGGAGGCGTCACCTGGGGCATCATCTAGCCGCTGTCCGTCGAGAAGCTCGGCAGCACGTTTCGTTAAGGGAATTGTCCGTGCGTGCCCGTTTTTGGCTCTGGGAATGTGTAGGGTCCGCTTCAGTGTGTCCACATCGCACCATCGGAGTCTCAAGACCTCTCCGCGCCTCATTGCCGTCTCGATAGCGAACTCGATCATTGAAAGGATGCAGGGGTTTCGGGACCGCCTACAGGCTTCCCTAAGCGTCTCCCACTCCCCGGACTCCAAGCGCCTTGTGCGACCGTCAGAGACCCTCGGCTTCTCCACCAGCGCAAAGGGATTCTCGGTGATCGGCAAGCCCCAAACGTTCCTGGCTACCTTGAAGGCGTGCTGATAGAGGCGAAGCTCACGGCACACAGTCGAGGGCTTCACGAACGACAAGCGTAGGTCTCTGTGATGGGCCACCTTTGCCACTGTGAGTGCACTGAGTGGCACCTTGGCTATCGCGTGCCTTAAGAGCACTCGAATCGCCATGCCTTCCCTGACGGCTCCGCGCTTCTTTGGTGTGACCTCATCACGATAGCGGGTCAGAAGGTCGCCAACAGTAGTGGTGTCGAGAACTTTCAATGCGACTGGAAGCCCTCGACGGTTCGCTTCCGCTTCAATCGTCCGCGCCCATATTTGCCCATCGGCCTTTGTCAGGAAAGTTCGAGAGACCGGAGCCGAACCACGCAGTCTGACTTGGACCTGCCACTTACCGTCTCGCTTTCTAAACGATGCCATTCCGAGTCTCGCTGTGACCAGATTGTGACCGGCCCGATCAGCGATGGTTTCCTGAGGGTAAGATCGAAGCGTTCCTAGAATGCTAACCCTCTGAACTGATGATAGAATCACCCGTCGCGAGATACCTTCAGTAAACGGTCTTCCCGCACCCGACACTCAGCGAGATGATGCACGAGAGCGTGCTGGATGCGTATGGGAAGGTGATCCACACCTGATCCGGCGCCGCAGCCCCAGCGGCAAGGCGGCGATGTCGCTCACAGCCGAACGCCCGGCTTGAAAGCCGCTTGCCGGACTGGCACCTGAGCGCCCGTCGACGGGAACGGTTGGCGTGGCGCGGGGAGGAGGACCTACGATGGACGGACACGTGTACGGCGCCCTGGGTCAGCCCGGCGTCGGGTTCTTCATGGCGATCGTCATCGGGGCGCTGGCGGGATGGCTCGCCGAGCGGTTCACCGCGGCGAATATGGGTCTCATCGCCAATATCGTGATGGGCATTCTCGGGGGCCTGCTGGGCAACTACCTCGCCCACAAGTTCCACATTCCGATCTTCGGGTTCTGGCGCAACCTGATCTCGGCGACGCTCGGCGCCATCCTCATCATCACGATCTACCGGGCGGTGGCCCGACGCCGGTATTGAGCCGGCGGCGCTGCTGACGAACGACGGCCCCTGTCGCGCCGTTCCGCCGCGGCGGGTTTGCGGTCGGAGGCGTCACACCTTAAGTCCAGGGCACGCGCCGGCGTCTCGCGGGCGAATCCCGTGGATTGTCATGGCCGTCGTCCTCGACCTCCTTCGCAACGATCAGCGCCCGCGCCATCCCGAGAAGGCGCACCGGCCCGACAAGCCGATCCAGCGCAAGCCGGACTGGATCCGCGTGAAGGCACCCGGTTCCAAGGGCTGGGAGGACACCCGCAAGATCGTCCACGAGCACGGCCTCGTCACGGTCTGCGAGGAAGCCGGCTGCCCGAACATCGGTGAGTGCTGGGAGAAGAAGCACGCCACCTTCATGATCATGGGCGACACCTGCACGCGGGCCTGTGCCTTCTGTAACGTGCGCACCGGCCTGCCGGAGGGCCTCGACGCGGGCGAACCCGACAAGGTCGCGGATTCCGTCGCCAAGCTCGGCCTCCACCACGTCGTCATCACCTCGGTCGACCGCGACGATCTCGCAGACGGCGGCGCCGAGCACTTCGCTCGCACCATCCGGGCGATCCGCGCGCGCAGCCCCGCCACCACCATCGAGGTGCTGACCCCGGACTTCCTGCGGAAAGCCGGGGCCCTCGAGGTCGTGGTCGCGGCCCGGCCCGACGTGTTCAACCACAACATGGAAACCGTGCCGGGCAACTACCTCACGGTCCGCCCCGGCGCACGCTACTTCCACTCGGTGCGCCTGCTGCAGCGGGTGAAGGAGCTCGACCCGACCATCTTCACCAAATCCGGCATCATGGTCGGCCTCGGCGAGGAGCGGAACGAAGTGGTCCAGCTCATGGACGACCTGCGCTCGGCCGATGTCGACTTCCTCACCATCGGCCAGTACCTCCAGCCCACCAAGAAGCACCACGAGGTGGTGCGCTTCGTGCCGCCGGACGAATTCAAGGGCCTGGAGACTACCGCCTACACCAAGGGCTTCCTCCTCGTCTCGGCGACGCCCCTGACCCGCTCCTCCCATCACGCCGGAGAGGATTTCGCAAAGCTGAAGGCGGCCCGTCTCGCCCGCATCGCCAACGCCTAGAGTCTCGATGCCCTCATTCCGGATCAACCGCGCGGTGCGGCACTCACCGCGTCAGATGTACGACCTCGTGGCCGACGTGGAGCGCTATCCGGACTTCCTGCCCCTCTGCGAATCCCTGCGCGTCCTCCGGCGTCAGCCGGGAGCGGACGGCACGGAGGTGCTCGTGGCCGAGATGGGGGTCGGCTACAAGGCAATCCGTGAGCGCTTCACCACGCGCGTCACCCTGGATCCCGAGAACCGGCGCATCGTCGCCGAATACATCGACGGCCCGTTCCGCCACCTCGAGAATCGCTGGGTCTTTAAGGAGGCCGAGGGCGGTGGCTGCACGGTCGACTTCTTCATCACCTACGAGTTCAAGAGCCGGACGCTCGGGATGCTCATGGGCACGATGTTCGACCGCGCCTTCCGCAAGTTCACCGACGCCTTCGAGGCACGGGCGAACCGGGTCTACGGCGCGGCCTGATCCGCGCCGAGATCCACGATCACGCCGCCACCACACCACCGGCCTGACGCTCGAACAAGGCACGATAGCGTCCCTCCGGGCGAACCCGCAGATCGTCGTGGGTGCCGTCCTCGACGATGCGGCCGCCGTCGAAGACGAGGATGCGGTCGAGAGACCGCACGGTGGAGAGCCGGTGCGCGATCACGATGGCCGTGCGCCCGCGCATCAGCCGCTCCATCGCCTCTTGGATCAGCGCCTCCGATTCCGAGTCGAGGCTGGACGTGGCCTCGTCGAGGATGAGGATCGGCGCGTCGGCCAGGAAGGCGCGGGCCAGCGCCACGCGCTGGCGTTCGCCGCCCGAGAGCTTGACGCCGCGCTCGCCCACCAGGGTAGCGTAGCCCTGGGGCAAGCGGGCGATGAAGTCGTGCGCATTGGCGAGGCGCGCCGCGCGGGCGATCTCATCCGCGGAGGCCCCGGGTCGCGCATAGGCGATGTTCTCCGCCTGGGACCGGTGGAACAGGACCGGCTCCTGCGGCACGATGGCGATGTGCGCACGCAGGGACGCCTGCGTCACACCGGCAACGTCCTGCCCGTCGATGCAGACGCGGCCGCCGGTGACATCGTAGAGGCGCTGCACCAGCTTGACGAAGGTCGTCTTCCCGGAGCCCGAGCGGCCGACGAGGCCGACCAGCTGCCCGGCGGGGATCTGCACGGAGAGGTCGCGGTACAGCGGCGCCGCGTGCCCCGCATAGTGGAAGGTGACGCGGTCGAAGCGCAGGTCGCCGCTCTGTGCGACCAGCGCCGCGGCATCTGGCCGGTCCGCCACGCCGTAGGGTTCGACCTCGAGGGCGACGAGTTCCTCCATCTCGTTCACGCCCCGCTGCACCCGGTTGATGTGACCGCCGATGTCCCGCAGGTAGCCGTGCACCACGAAGTAGGTGGTCAGCACGTAGGCCACGTCGCCGGGGGTCGCCGCCCCCGTCCACCACAGCCACAGGGCCGTGCCGACGATCGCCGTGCGCAGCAGGAGCAGCAGCGCGAACTGCGCCGTGATGCTCCAGGTGATCCGCATCCAGGTGCGGTGCGTCCGTCGGTTCCACTTGCCGAGGAGCCGCGCGAGACGTGCATCCTCGCGGGCCTCGGCACCGAAGGCTTTCACCACCGCGTTGGCCCCGACGGCATCGCTCAGGGCGCCGCCGAGCCGGGAATCCCACACGTTCGAGAGCTGGGCCGCCGGCGCGATGATCCGCGTGGCCAGGGTCACGACGATACCGAGATAGACCAGCGAGCCGAGGCCGATCACCAGCCCCATCACGGGCCATTGCAAGCCGAGGAGCAGCATGGTGCCGACGAGCACCACGAAAGCCGGCAGCAGTTCCAGCAACAGCGTGTCGTTCAGCCCCTCGAGGGCCCACATCCCCCGAGAGACTTTGCGCACGGTGGAGCCCGAGAAGCTGTTGGCGTGCCAGTCGGTGGAGAGGCGCTGGACCCGGTGGAAACCGGCCTGCGCCACGGCCTGCATGGTCGAGAGGGTCAGCGGCACCACCAGTGACCAGGCCACGTGGCGTAGCCCCAGGGTGACGAGCCCCAGGCCACCCATCGCCGCGAAAGCGACGAAGGCTTCCCAGCGGGCCGCCGCGCGGTCGACGGCCGAGAGCGCATCGACCAGCCGGCCGGCGAACAGGGGCAGGAACACGTCGGCCAGAGTCGAGCCGACGATCGCCGCGTGGACGCCGCCGAGGAGGGGGAGTCGGCTGCGCCATTGGCGGACGAGGAACGCGAGGACGGCCCGATAGGCCTCCGCGCCTTTCAGGCGGTCGAGGATCATGGACGCGATCACGGCGCGGAACGTGCGCCGACTCCGTGGACGGCACGGGCGCGACAGCGACCGGCCGGAGAAGGAAGAGGACGAGACGGGGACGCGATGGCGCGCTCAGGCGCGCGGCGACGTCAGACCGGCAGGCGCACGCGGCGCGGGCGGGCCGGGGCGGCGAACGATACCGAGATCATGCAGCCTCCCCATGGGTTCACGGTCGAACGCGGCGCGAATGCCCCGCGAGCCGTACCCTCTCAGGCGAGCGTGTCGGTTTCAAGACGTCGGTGCGAGGGCCAATTCGAGGAGGCCCATCGCATCACCCACCGCCTGACGGCGGATCTCGATGCGGCCGAGATCGCCGTAGCGCCGCTCCAGGTGGCGCACGGCGCCGCCCGCGGCCGCGAGGCCGAAATGCACGAGGCCGACCGGTTTGTCGGCGCTGCCGCCACCGGGTCCGGCGATGCCGGTGATCGCGACGGCGACGCTGGTGCGGGCCTGCGCGAGGGCGCCCTCGGCCATGGCCCGGGCCACCGGCGCGCTCACTGCGCCGTGGGCGGCGATGAGGTCGGCCGGTACGCCGATGCTCTCGGACTTCGCCGCGTTCGAGTAGGTGACGAAGCCGCGCTCCAGCACGGCCGAGGAGCCCGGGATCGCGGTCAGCAGCCCGGCGACGAGGCCGCCGGTGCAGGATTCGGCCGTGGCGACCGTCAGCCCCGCCGCTGCGTAGGCGGCGACGAGCGCCTCCGCCCGGGCCAGCAGGGCGGGATCGTCGATCACGAGCGGCGCTCGGCCGTCTCGTCGGCGGCGTCGAGTTCGGCCGTCACCTCGGGCAGCCGCACGGTGGCGGCGGCCTGCGCGGCGAGGCCCTCGGCGCGCCCGACGAAGCCGAGCTTCTCGGTGGTGGTCGCCTTGATCGAGACGGAACTCAGCGGCACGCCCGCGATCTCGGCGATGCGGGCGCGGATGGCCTCGCGATGGGCGCCGATGCGGGGGGCCTCGGCCAGGACGGTGATATCCAGGTGGTCGATCTTTCCGCCGCGCGCCCGCACCAGGTCCACCGCATGGGCGAGGAAGCGGTCGGACGCGGCGCCGCGCCACTGCTCGTCGCTCGGCGGGAAGTGGGTGCCGATGTCGCCGTCGGCAATCGCGCCCAGGAGCGCATCGGTGAGGGCGTGGAGGGCGACGTCGCCGTCCGAGTGCGCGAGGACGCCACGGTCGGCGGGGATCTTCACGCCGCCGAGCCAGACATGGTCGCCGTCCGTGAAGGCGTGGACATCGAAGCCGGTGCCGAGGCGGGTGACGTAGGTAGTCATGGGATGAGCCTCGCTCTGGGCGGTTGGGTATTGGCCGGAGAAGCCGCGATCGGCCTCGATCAGGTCGGCCGGCTGGGTGATCTTGCGATTGCGCGGGTCGCCCTCGAAGACGACGACGGCCAGGCCGGCCCACTCGGCGAGGGCTCCGTCGTCGGTGAAGGCGTGCAGGTCGGCCTCGGCCGCGCGGCGATGGGCGTCGCGCAGGGGCCCGTAGGCGAAGGATTGGGGCGTCTGCACGGCGCGCAGACCCTCGCGCTGCGGCGTCTCGCGGACCCGACCCGTGCCGTCGCCGAGGTCCTCCACCACCTTGATCGTGTCGGTCACCGCAATGCCCGGAACGGCGGCGCGGTGGTCACGCCCCGCCTTGAGGGCGCGCTCGATCAGGGCCACATCCACGTGCGGACGGGCGGCGTCGTGGACGAGAACGAGGTCCGGTGCGTCGGCGCCGTCCAGGGCCTCGAGTCCGGCACGGACCGATTGCTGGCGGGTCGCGCCGCCGGGCACGGGCTCCGCAAGCTTGCCCCGGGTGGCGGCGTCGAGGTCGTCGAGGCAGGCCCGGTAGAAGTCGGCGGCGTCCGGCGCGATCACGGGCTGGATGCGGGCGATGCCCGGATGGGCCGCAAGGGCCGCCAATGTCCGGGTCAACACGGCCTGACCGCCGACGCGGCGGTACTGCTTCGGGGTGTCGCCCCCGATGCGGATGCCGCGACCGGCGGCGACGACCACCGCTGCCGCATTCCACGCGGTGCCGGACATGCGTATGCTCCCGCGCTTCGGGGGTGTGAGATTCCGCGCATCCGCCGGTCACCGCGCGTCCGCGATGCGAAGGCCTTGGCGACCCACCGATGGGCGGTTTGTCGTTTAAGCGCGGGAGAAGCTGAAATCAAATCCGTCGAATCGCTTGCGCCTCGGGCGGTTTTGTCTATTTGTTGAGCACAATGTGCGCTGATGATTATTTGAGCTTTCTTCGTCGGACGGAGACCGATGGCGGCCCCGCGGCTCGGGGTGGCACGAGGCCTGTCCCGGTTCTTCTGGCGCCGCTATCCGGCGTTACCGATCTGCATGTCCGACGCATCGCGCGACGCCTGGGGGCGAGCGCGGTCGTCTCCGAGATGGTGGCCGCCGCCGAACTGGCCCGCGGCGACCAGGAAGCTCAGCTGCGCGCCGAGGGCAGCGGCGTCGATCCGCACGTCGTTCAGCTCGCCGGCTGTGCGCCGGAGCCGATGGCGGAAGCCGCGCGCATCGCCGAGGCGAACGGGGCGGACGTGATCGACATCAACATGGGCTGCCCGGCCAAGGTCGTGACCGGCGTCGCCTCGGGCTCGGCGCTGATGCGCGACATCGAGGGGGCGACCCGCATCCTCGCCGCGGTGCGAGGAGCCGTGCAGATCCCCGTCACTGTGAAGATGCGCCTCGGCTGGGACCACGCCAATCTCAACGCCCCGGACCTGGCGCGCCGGGCCGAAGGGCTCGGGCTGAACGCCGTGACGGTGCATGGCCGGACCCGGCAGCAATTTTACAAGGACCAAGCCGATTGGGGCGCGATCCGCGCCGTCGTCGAGGCGGTGGCGATCCCCGTCATCGCGAACGGCGACATCGCCACCCTGGCCCAGGCGCAAACCTGCCTCGCGCGCTCCGGCGCCGCCGGCCTGATGGTCGGGCGGGCGGCGGTGGGTCGGCCCTGGCTCGTCGGCGCCCTCGCGGCCGGTCTCGCGGGCCGAGCCGTCTCCGTCCTGTCGGGAGCCGAGAAGGCCGCCCTGGCGGTGGAACATTACCAGGGGCTCCTCGCCCTCTACGGCCTGCGCATGGGCGTGCGCCACGCCCGCAAGCACCTGGCAGCCTATGCGGAGGCCGGCGGCGGCCTCTCGGCCGAGGACCGGATGCGTCTCCTCACCACCACGGACCCGGCGATCGCCACCGCGCTCCTGGCCCGGGCATTCGGCGAAAACATTGGCGAGGACATGGGCAAGGACATCGGCGAGACGCTGCCGCACGCCATCGGGGAGGCCGCATGAGCTCGGACAAGCCGATATCAGGCCGCAGCAGCGCAGCGCGACCCGACGCCATTCCGACCAACGAGGCAGTGATCAACGCCCTGCCGCTGCCGGTCCTGACGGTTGGAGCGGACGACCACATCCTCCACGTCAACCATGCTGGCGAGACCTTCTTCGACCATTCCGCCCGACTGATGCAGCGGCGGCGTCTCTCGGACATCATCCCCTTCGCCTCGCCGATCATCGCCCTGGTGGCGGAGGTGCGGCGCCGCCGCGCGAGCGTCAGCGAGTACGGAGTGGAGCTGGTGCAGCCGCGCTCGGGCCTGGAGCGCAGCGTCGACGTCTTCGCGACGCCGCTGGGCGACGACGAGGAGGCCGTGGTCCTGATGCTCCAGGAACGCACCATCGCCGACAAGATGAACCGCCAGCTGACGCACCGGGGCGCCGCCCGCTCCATGGTGGCGCTGGGCGCCATGCTGGCCCACGAGATCAAGAACCCCCTCGCGGGCATCCGCGGCGCGGCCCAGCTTCTCGAGCAGTCGGGCAATGAGGACGACCGTCTCCTGACCCGGCTGATCTGCGATGAATCCGACCGGATCGTGCGAATCGTCGAGCGCATGGAGCTGTTCGGCGACGAGCGCCCGGTGGAGCGCGGCTCGGTCAACGTGCACGGTGTGCTCGACCAGGTGAAGCGCTCGGCGCAGTCGGGGTTCGCCCGCCACATCCGCTTCGTCGAGACCTACGATCCATCCCTGCCACCCGTGCTGGGCAACCGCGATCAGCTCGTGCAGGTGATCCTGAACCTCGTGAAGAACGCCTCCGAGGCCATCGGTGCCGACGCGGTCGACGGGGAAATCACGCTGTCGACGGCCTTCCGCACCGGCCTGCGCCTGCAGGTCCCCGGCTCGCGTGAGCGCGTCAGCCTGCCGATCGAGGTGGCGGTACGGGACAACGGCCCCGGCGTCTCGGCAGACCTGCTGCCCGACCTGTTCGATCCCTTCGTCACCACGAAGGCGCAGGGCTCCGGCCTCGGACTTGCATTGGTCGCCAAGATCATCGGCGACCATGGCGGAATCGTCGAGTGCGATCCGGTCCCCCGCCGAACCACCTTCCGCCTTCTTCTCCCCATGTCGAGCGCCCGCGACGGGCGCGAATCGTCCGCGGAACTGTAGAGTCGCGTCATGCCCAACGGACACATCATCGTCGCGGATGACGACGCCGCCATCCGCACCGTCCTCAACCAGGCGCTGTCGCGGGCTGGGTACGAGGTCCGCTCGACCGGCAACTGCGCCACCCTCTGGCGCTGGGTCGCCGAGGGCGCGGGGGACCTCGTCATCACCGACGTGGTGATGCCCGACGAGAACGTCTTCGACCTGCTGCCGCGCATCAAGCGCGTGCGGCCGGAGCTGCCGATCATCGTCATGAGTGCGCAGAACACCTTCATGACGGCGATCCGCGCTTCCGAGCGCGGGGCTTACGAGTACCTGCCCAAGCCCTTCGACCTGAAGGAGCTAATCGCCATCGTCGGGCGCGCCCTGTCCCGCCCGCGCGGCACCGCGCCAACCGGGACGGACCCGGGCAACGAGGACATCCCCCTGGTCGGACGCTCGCCGGCCATGCAGGAGATCTACCGGGCCCTGGCCCGGCTGATGCCGACCGATCTCACCGTGATGATCACCGGCGAGTCCGGCACCGGCAAGGAGCTGGTCGCCCGGGCCCTGCACGATTACGGCCGGCGCCGGACCGGCCCGTTCGTGCCCGTGAACATGGCCGCCATCCCGCGCGACCTCATCGAATCCGAGTTGTTCGGCCACGAGAAGGGGGCGTTTACAGGGGCACTGTCGCGCTCGGCTGGCCGGTTCGAGCAGGCCGAGGGCGGCACGCTGTTCCTCGACGAGATCGGCGACATGCCGATGGAGGCGCAGACCCGCCTCCTGCGCGTGCTGCAGCAGGGCGAGTACACCACCGTCGGCGGCCGGGTCCCGATCAAGACCAATGTCCGCATCATCGCGGCGACGAACAAGGACCTGCGGGTCTCGATCCAGCAGGGTATCTTCCGCGAGGACCTCTTCTTCCGCCTGAACGTGGTACCCCTGCGCCTGCCCGCCCTGCGCGAGCGCTCCGAGGACGTGCCCGACCTCATCCGCCACTTCTTCATCCTGGTGGAGCGCGAGGGCCTGAGCCGCAAGCAGCTCGACGGCGAGGCGATGGAGCGATTGAAGCGCTATCGCTGGCCCGGCAATGTCCGCGAGTTGGAGAACCTCGTCCGGCGGCTTGCCGCGCTCTACCCGCAGGAGACGATCACCGGACCGGTCATCGAGGCCGAACTCGACACCCTGCCGTTGGCGCAGAACCAGCCGTCCGGTGCTACCGGCACCCGCAAGGCGGGCGGCGAGGCCGAGACCCTGTCGGGGGCGGTGGAGCGCCACCTCGCCGAGTATTTCGGTGGGTATCGCGATACGCTGCCTCCGCCGGGCCTGTATCACCGGATCCTGCGCGAGATCGAAGGGCCACTGATCGGCGCGGCCCTCGCCGCCACGCGCGGCAACCAGATCCGGGCGGCGGAGCTGCTGGGCGTGAACCGCAACACCCTGCGCAAGAAGGTCCGCGACCTCGACCTGCAGGTCTTCCGCAACGCGCGGTGACCGTCGCGGGCGACGCCGAGGCGTGCGTATCACCGCTGTTCCACTTCAGCGAAGATCCGGCGATCCGGGTCTTCGTGCCGCGTCCCGTCCGGGTCGCCATCGATCGTGGCCCGGACCGCGCCTGGCTGAACGACCCCCTGGTCTGGGCGATCGATGCCGTCCACAGTCGGCTCTACCTCTTCCCGCGCGACTGCCCCCGGATCGTGATCTGGCCGACCGGTGAGACCTCGCCGGAGGACCGGCGGACCTGGTTCGGTGATGTCACGGGCCGGGCCGTCGCCTATGTGGAGGAGGCCTGGATGGACCGGATCCGATCGGGAACGCTCCACCGCTATGGCATGCCGCCGGTGACCTTCGAGGCCATCGGCGAGCCGGGAGCCTGGGTGTCGCGCCGTCCGGTCGTACCCTCAGGCTGCGACACGCTCAAGGATCTGCCCGGCGCGATGGCCGCGGAGGGTCTGGAACTGCGCGCCCTGCCGCGCCTCACCCCCCTCGCACCGGTCTGGCGATCAACGCTCCAGGCCAGCGGTCTGCGCCTGCGCAATGCGCAGGACTGGGTGACGCCGGCCGGCGGCCCACCGAGGCCGTACGCGGTCTCGGATACCGAACCGGCGCCGCAACGGCAGCGCCGGCTCTGACGGGCTCAGACCTGCGTCTCGCGCAGCATCTCCGGCCGTACCGTCAGGAGGATGACCAGCCCGCCGGCCGCCATCGCCGCGGCGATCAGCCAGAAACCGAGGGTCAGGCTGCCCGTGCTGGTCTTGATCCAGCCGAGGACGAAGGGGCTGACGAAGCCGCCGGTCAGGCCCAGGCTGTTGATCAAGGCGATCCCCCCGGCGGCGGCCGACCCTTTGATGTAACCGGTGGGGATCGACCAGAACAACGGCATCGTGGTGATGATGCCGAGCGCCGCCAGGGTGATGAAGACGAAAGACAGCACCACGCTTCCGCTCGAATAGATCAAGCCGATCAGCGCCAGGGCCGAACCGAAAGCCGATCAGCGCCAGGGCCGAACCGAAAGCCGTCAGCGCCAGGTGCCAGCGCCGCTCCAGGGTCCGGTCCGAGTGGGCCCCGATGACGACCATGCCGACAGCGGTTATCCCGTAAGGGATCGCGGCCAGGAGGCCGATCTGGAGCGGGTTCGCGTAGCCCATCTCCTTGATCATCGTCGGCAGCCAGAAGGTGATCAGGTAGGTGCCGGCGATGAAGCAGAAATAGGCGAAGGACAGGACGAAGATCCGGGGATCCCGGAAGGCGGCGAAGAAGGCGTGCAGACCGTGCGGCTCCGCATCGGAGCCGTTCCGCTCCAGGGCGAGGTTCTGGCGGATCAGGGCCTTCTCATCGGAGGAGAGCCACTTCGCCGTGTCGGGTTTGTCGTCGAGGTAAAGGAAGATCACCAGCCCGAGGAGGGTGGTGGGCAGGCCCTCGAGGACGAACATCCACTGCCAGCCCTTCAGACCCCAGATCCCCGCCATGTCGTTCATAATCCAACCGGAGATCGGGCCGCCGAGGGCGCCGGCGACGGCGATACCGCTCATGAAGATGGCAATGATGCGCGCCCGGTACGCGCCGGGATACCAGTAGGTGAAATACAGGATGATCCCCGGGAAGAAGCCGGCCTCGAAGACGCCGAGGAGAAAGCGCAGGCCATAGAAGGCCCAGGGCGCATGGACGAAGGCCATGAGGGCGGAGACCATGCCCCAGATGACCATGATCCGGGTGATCGTCCTCCGGGCTCCGATCTTTTCGAGGAGCAGGTTGCTCGGCACTTCGAACGCGAAGTAGCCGAGGAAGAAGATCCCGGCTCCGAGCCCGTAAACCGCGTCGCTGAACCCGAGATCGGTTTTCATCTGGAGCTGGGCGAAGCCGACGTTGATCCGGTCCAGATATGCCAGGACGTAGCAGACGAATAGGATGGGAACCAGTCGCCAGGTAATCTTGGCATAGACGGCCGCCGGTTTCGATGAGATCCGGTCACTCACCTCATGATCGGTATCGAGAGCTGTTGCATGCATGGCTTTTCCTCCAACGCTTTTTCATTTTTGATTCTTGTATGAATGCTGATTTTTGCGGTCTGACCCGAAGCTTTCCCGCGGCCGATACACTGATCGACTCTGGCTGGCGTGCCCCTGGGCGCAGGCATGCTGTCCCATGACGCAAGGCGGATCGCGGGGCGGACGGCCGCGCAGCCGTCACGCCCGGTCTGTGCAGGCCGCCCCATCGGCGATCCGCTCGCATCGGGCCGTCACCGCCTTCGCAGGCGGCCAGTCCCAGCTGAATGTCCCGGCGACCCGCGAGGCCTCGAAGGCGTGAGAGAGCCCTTCGGCGCCCGTGCGCCGACCATTGCGAAGGATCCAAGTGGTCCGTGGGATCGATGGCGGCGGCGCGGCCGAACCGTCAGCGCAGGAAGCGATCGGCGTAACTCGCGCCGAGGCCGATCCGCTCGTAGTGCTGACGAACGTTCTCGAGCTTGGTGAAGACGTCCTCGTAGCCCAGGGGTTTTCCGTAGGGATCCACGTAGACGTAGCCGCCGGTGACATGGAAGAGCGTCGCCATCTCGGTCACGTCCTCGGGGACCACCAGCGTGTGGGTCTCCCCCGGCGGCTCGAAGGCGTAGTCCCCGGCGGTCGCCACCCAATCATGCTCGAGGTAGTGCCACTTCCCACGCAGCGTCAGGGCATGCACCGGCCCGTTGTGGCGGTGGCGGGACAGGATGCCGGATGCGCGGACGCGCAGGATATTGACGTAGTAGCCCTGGCTGACGCTGAGGACGAGCGGCTTGAACGCGACATCGTCGGACTGCGGGATCCAGTGACGCTCGTCGGTGTCGAGATCGAGGGCCCCTCCGATGAAGATGTCGTCCATCATGCCGGTGGGTTGGGGCAGCTGGAAAGCGATCTTGCTGGTATCCAGCCGGGGCTTTTCCATCATGGCGACCTGCGGCCGGACCTGATCGAGAACGGTCATCCTGAACTCCGGATTGCTTGGCTTCGGTCCGGAAGTAATGTGCCGAATACTGGCCTCGGATCTATGCAGCTGGTTTCAGAGTTCCTATGACCACGGTTCACAGATGAGGCGGACCGCGACGTGGAGTTCAAGGATCTGGCGACCTTCGTGAGAGTCGCGGAGGAGGGCGATTTTTCGGCGGCGGCACGTAGCCTGGGCCTGACGCCCTCGGGGGTCAGCAAGACGATCGCGCGCCTCGAAGACGGCCTTGGCCGGCGCCTGCTGCAGCGCTCCTCGCGCGCGATGCGCTTGACGCCGGAGGGCGAGAACTTCCTGGAGGCGGCTCGCCGGGTTCTCGGCGCGATGGAGGAGGCAAAAGCCATCGGCTCCGCGATCCCGGCCGGCACGCTGCGGATTCGGTGCGTGCCTACCTTCGCGCGCTACCAACTCGCCCCGATCATCCCGGCGTTCCGTCGCCTCTACCCGCGCCTGCGCATCGCGTTCGTTCTCAGCAACGAGCGAACCGCATCCCTGGACGATCAGGCGGATGTGGCGATCGCGAGTGGCGACCTTCCGAATTCGAGCCTGATTGCCCGGCGCATCGCCAGCAGCCGCTGGGTCATCTGCGCGTCTCCCGCGTATCTCGCCGAGCGGGGTTCCCCGGCATCGCCGGCGGATCTCGAACGTCACGAGTGCCTCAACTTTTCGATGCAGACGAAATGGAATTCGTGGTCGTCGGTCGTTGGCACGCCCAACGCCGAGGGCGGCATCGTGGCCAATCAGGGCGACATGCTGCTGGCCCTGGCGCGAGCGGGAGCCGGGATCGTACGCCTCGCCGAGTTCCATATCAGCGAAGACCTGCGGTCCGGACGCCTCGTCCAGCTCTTCCCGGACGAGCAGGATCAGACCGAGGAGCCGATCTACGTCCTTTACCAGGAGCGACGGAACCTCAGCCCGCGGATCCGGGCGTTCGTCGATTTCGTGGAACGCGCCTTCGCGGACACGCCGTGGCGGTACGAGTCCCGTCCGGCCTGAGCGGCCCGCGGGACGGCCATCCTGGGGGGTCGCGGGCGGCACCAAGGCATCGCCCGTTTGCCAGCATGTCCAGGCGGGTCGCGCCGGCGCGAGGCTGTCCGAGGTCCGAGCCCCCAACCCCGGATTGGTGCCGCTTCAAAGCGAAACGCGGACGGGTTGCCCCGTCCGCGTCGCCGGCGCACGAGCGCTGCGTCGCCCGTCAGGCCATGGCGGGCTTGGTCATGAGGACCGGTTCGGTGCTTCCGTCGAGCCAGCGCCGACGCATCGGCTTCAGCACGAAGTAGGCGAGGATCGCGGTCAGCACGTCGAGGGTGATGATGATCGCGAAGACCGGCAGCCAGGAGCCTTGCGCGGCGTAGATCCAGGCCGCGATCGGACCGCCGAACAGCGAACCGATCCCCTGGGCCATGTAGAGGAAGCCGTAGTTCGTCGTCGCGTGCTTGGTCCCGAACGTGTCCGTGAGGATCGAGGGGAACAGCGAGAAGATCTCGCCCCAGGCGAAGAACACCACGCCGGAGAGGAGGGCGAAGGCGTAGGCGTTCTCGCGGAAGACGAGAAGCAGCGCGATCGCCGCCGCCTCCGCCGCGAAGGCGATGCCCATCGTGTTCTCGCGTCCGATCTTGTCGGAGACCCAGCCGAAGAACGGACGGGTCAGGCCATTGGTGATGCGATCGAACGTGAGGGCGAAGGGCAGGGCGACGAAGCCGAAGATGATCGCGTCGGCGACACCGAAGTCACGGGCGAAGGACGCGAAGTTGGCCACCACCATCAGGCCGCCCGTCGACATCATCGTCATCATGACGAACATCAGCCAGAACAGCGGCGTCCGCAGCATCACCTTCGGAGGCGTGTCGTGCACGCAGGTCGAGAGGTTGACGGCCGGTGCCGGCAGCACCTCGCCGGCCCGGGGCGCGCGCAGGCCAAGGGCCGCCAGGGCGCCGATCAGCCCGAGCACGATGCCGAACACCGTGAGCGTATGGCGGTAGCCGTCGGCCGCGAGCATGTCGCTGATCGGGAAGGTGCTCAGCATGGCGCCCATGCCGTAGCCGGCGGCAACCACGCCGACGGCGAAGCCGCGCCGGTCGGGAAACCACTTCACCATCAGGCCGACGATGCCGACATAGACGATGCCGGTACCGAGGCCGCAGAACAGCCCGTAGGTCGCATAGACGCCCAGCAGGGTGTCCACCCGGGCAGCCAGAACCCAGCCGAGGCCGGAAAGGGCAGCGCCCAGCGCGATCATCAGCTTGGGGCTGAACCGGTCGATCAGGTAGCCCTGGACCGGCGAGAAGAAGGTCTGCAACACGATCAGGATCGTGAAGGTCCACTGGATCTGCGGCAGCGTCGAGCCGGTCGTCGCGATCAGCGGTTTGGTGAAGAGCGTCCAGACGTATTGCGGACTGGAGATCGCCATCATGGCGATCAGCCCGAGGCCGAGTTGCAGCCAACGTTGGCGGGAGAGGGTCGTATCCATTATTCGCTCCTTGCGGCGGAACGGCCGTCGCAAGGATGGTGCCAAGTCGTTGTTCCGCCTGTCCTAATCGCGCAACTCAGCCGCGAAGATCAGGCCAAGTTACAGCCCCTCCGAACCACCGTCGGATCGCGGATCATGGACCGCCGCGATGGCGCCGTTGCTTGGGTGGCGGATGAGCATGCCCGCATGACCGAGGGAGTCGATGTAGGCGCCGCCGAGTTCCTCGATCTCGTGACCGAGCTTGCGCAGTTCGGCGATGCTGCCGGGATCGAAGCGGTCCTCGACCTTCACGGTGAGGGATTCGGCACCCCAGGTTCGGCCGTAGAGCAGGCGCGGGGCATCGACGGCCGCCGCCGGGTCCATGCCGTAATCGGCGTAGCGCGCGAAGATCTGCGACTGGAACTGCGGCTGCCCGTCACCGCCCATGCTGCCGTAGGACATCACACGGCCGTCGTCGAAGCAGGCCAGCGCCGGAATCAGCGTGTGGAACGGCCGGCGGCCGGGCTCCAGCGGGTTCACCGCCTTGGCGTCGAGAGAGAACGAAGTCCCGCGGTTCTGCCAGTGAATACCGGTCTTCGGCAGCACGATGCCGGAGCCGTATTCCCAGTAGATCGACTGGATGTAGGACACCGCGAGGCCGTCGCGATCGATGGCACCCATCCAGACGGTGTCGCCCTCGCCGGGGTTGCGTAAGGGCAGGCTCGCGGCCCGACGCATGTCGATCTGTGCCGCCTCGCGGTCCAGGCGCTCCGGCGTCAGGAAGCTAGCGGGGTCGACCGCCAGCCGATCGTAGTCGGTCACGATCCGGTCGCGGATCGCGAAGGCGCGCTTCGTCGCTTCGATCAACCCATGGTAGTGCGCGGTGGTCTCGGGCCGGTTGATTCTGAGGCGGTCGAAGATGCCGAGGATCAGCAGTGCCGCGATGCCCTGGGTGGGCGGCGGGAAGTTGTAGAGCGTGGCATCCCGCCGGCGGATCGAGAGCGGCGCGCGCTCGCGGGGCGCATAGGCTTCGAGGTCGGCCCGAGTGACGGGCGTTCCCAGCCGGTCGAGGTCGGCGGCGATCTCGCGCCCGAGATCGCCCGTGTAGAAGTCGTCGAGGCCCGCATGGGCCAGTTGCTCCAGGGTACCGGCGAGCGCCGGCAGCTTGCGGAGGGCGCCGGCCGCGAAGGGCCTGCCGCCGTCGAGGAAGGTCTCTGCGAAGTGCGGCTGGTCATGGAGCGTATCGAGCTCCTTCGGAACGTAGCGCGCCTCCGAGGGCGAGACCGCGACGCCGTCGCGGGCATGGCGGATCGCATCGGCGAGCAGGGTCGAGAGGGGCAGACGGCCACCCAGCGCCTTCGACAGCTCGAGGGCGAGGCGCCAGCCGCCGATGGCGCCCGCGACGGTGAGCGCCGCATCCGGGCCCCGCGATGGGAGGACCTCGTAGCCCTTCTCCCGATAGCGCTGGATCGTGGCGTTCCGTCCTGCCGGGCCGCAGGCCTCGATGCCGCGCACCCGCCCGCCGCGCTCGCGCACCAGCCAGAAGCCGTCGCCGCCGATGCCGTTCATGTGCGGGTAGACCACCGCGATGGCCGCCGCCATGGCCGTCATTGCCTCGATCGCGTTGCCCCCCTGCGCCAGGACGTGCTGCCCGGCCTGGGCGGCGAGGCGGTGGGGCGCCGCGACGGCGGCCGAGGCGAAGACGGGGGTGTTGGACATGTTGATCTCTGCGTGAGGATGGGCGGAAGGATAATGTATTTTCTCGTCGCGTCGATCGATCCCGGACCGCTGGGGCACCGGAACGAGCGGCCAAAACGATGTCGGCAGGTCTCCACCGCACTCGGCATGCGACGTGGTTCCTACGCAGGCCCGTGACCGATTCGTATTAATTTCGCCACACTGTTGTGGCGACGCATCAGCGATGCCGTGGCTCCGCTCGTCCGACACCTCCAAGGCCTCCCAGGAGGGTTCACGCTCCGCCGATGAGTCGGAGACCGCTGGGGCCGGCCCAGCGCCCGTGAGGGTGCCGATGGTGCGTCCGCCGCCCCGAGGCCCGGGCCTCGTCGGTGCGCTGGTGGTCATCACGGCGCTGGTCTCGGCCATCACCACGTTCCTGATCCTGGCCGGCGTGATCCGGGTGATGAAGACGCCCACGGTCGGCCTGACGCTGCTCGGCATCAATGTCTTCCTGGTGCTGGCCCTCGTCGTGATCATCGTCTGGGAGGCGCGGGTTTTCCTCCACGCCCGCCGCACCAACGCGGCGGTGGCGCGCCTGCACACCCGTATCGTCGGCCTGTTCAGCCTCATCGCCATCCTGCCCACGCTGCTGCTGGCGGTGGTGGCGGCGATGACCATCAATCTGGCCCTCTCACTCGGCTTCACCGACCGGGTCCGAGACGTGGTGCTCAAATCGGTGGAGGTCGCCGACGCCTACCAGGAGAACCAGTGCCAGAGCCTCGCCCGCGAGATCCGCATCCTCACGGACGACCTCACGCGGGCGCGGCCCAACTTCGACATCAACCGGATCTGGTTCGAGAGCTTCCTCACCACCCGCGCCACCGCCCTCGGCCTGCCCGTGGCGGAGATCATGCGCGGCCCCAACGAGGTGGTGGCGCGGGCCAAGATCGACGCCCTGAAGGAGCGCCGCCTGCCCTCGGCGGCCGCCTTCGAGGACGCGGCGAAATCGACTGATCCGATCTGCCTGGTGCCGAGCGAGGGCCGCATCTTCGCCGCTCTCCTGCGCATGCCCGCCTATGACGGCGCCGTGCTGCTGGTGCAGCGGGAGGTCAGCCAGTTGGCGGTGGAGTTCCCGGGCGTGTCGCGGGCGGCCGCCGCCGAGTACCTGACCTACGACTCGCTGAAGCGCTCGATCCAGATCAGCTTCGCCTCGGTCTTCGTGCTGATCGCCCTGATCGCCCTGCTCTCTGCGGTGTGGTTCGGGCTCAACTTCGCCAACCGCTTCGTCGCGCCGATCCGGCGCCTGATCAATGCCGCCGACCAGGTTGCCTCGGGCAACTTCTACGCCCAGGTCCCGGCCCGGAAGAGCGACGGCGACCTTGCGCACCTGTCGGAGAGCTTCAACAAGATGACGCAGGAGTTGCGCCGCCAGCATGACGGGCTGACGGCGGCCAGCGACCTCATCGACCGGCGCCGTCGGTTCACCGAGGCCGTGCTGGCCGGTGTCTCGCCCGGCGTCCTCGGCGTCGACGCGGCGGGACACGTCACCATCGCCAATCCGTCGGTGGAGCGGACCCTGGGCCTCGCGGCCGACGAGATCGTCGGCAAACCCCTGACCCAGGTGGTGCCCGAGTTACAGGCCTTGTTCCCGGAAGGCGGCGAGGCGCGCCTGCGCACGATGCAGCAGCAGATCCAGCTCACGCGGGATGGCCGCGAGCGCACCGTGACCGTTCGAGTGACGAGCGAGCAGGCCCAGGGCGGCGCCCGCGGCTTCGTGGTCACCCTCGACGACATCACCGACCTCGTCTCGGCCCAGCGCACCTCGGCCTGGGCGGATGTGGCCCGGCGCATCGCCCACGAGATCAAGAACCCGCTGACGCCGATCCAGCTCTCGGCCGAGCGCATCCGGCGCAAGTACGGCAAGGTCATCACCACCGACAAGGACGTGTTCGATCAGTGTACGGCGACGATCGTGCGTCAGGTCGACGAGATCAAGCGCATGGTCGACGAGTTCTCATCCTTCGCGCGGATGCCCAAGCCCGCCATCGCGCAGAACGACCTCAGCGAGATCACCCGCCAGAACCTGTTCATGATGCGGGTGGCGCATCCCGACATGGACTTCTCGTTCGGCGAGGACGGCGATCAACGGATCCTGGCAGCGTTCGACATCCGCCTCCTGTCCCAGGCGATCACCAA
Source organism: Methylobacterium sp. Leaf125 (assembly GCF_001423085.1). Lineage (GTDB taxonomy): Bacteria > Pseudomonadota > Alphaproteobacteria > Rhizobiales > Beijerinckiaceae > Methylobacterium. The sequence goes on from NZ_LMNU01000012.1 coordinate 598,575, forward strand.
CATCCTGAAAAACGCCGTCGAGGCGGTGCAGGCGGTCCCGGAGGCCGAGCTCGGCAAGGGGAAGGTCGACGTGCGCCTCGTCCTCGAAGAGGGATTCGTGATCATCGAAGTCACGGATAACGGCAAGGGATTTCCCACTGAGGGGCGCCAGCGGCTGCTGGAACCCTATATGACCACGCGCGAGGGTGGCACCGGCCTGGGGCTGGCCATCGTCAGCAAAGTCCTCGAAGAGCATGGCGGCGGGATCGAATTGAACGACAATCCGGAAGGTCGGGGAGGGCGCGTGCGTCTGCGCGTCCCGCGCGACACCAGCGTCGCCCCCGTCCGAGACTCAGCCAACCACACGCCGCCGGAGGGCAAACCCTCTGCGCAGGACGAGAAGGGTGCCGCGCGGACGGCCCCCCCAATCGCGGAGATCCATTCATGAGCGCCGACATCCTGATCGTCGACGACGAAGCCGACATCCGCGACCTCGTGGCCGGCATCCTCGACGACGAGGGCCATCGCACCCGCACGGCCGGTGGCTCGGACGAAGCCCTGGCGGCCATCGAGTCGCGCCGGCCCCACCTCGTCTTCCTCGACATCTGGCTGCAGGGCTCGCGCCTCGACGGCCTGCAGGTGCTCGACCAGATCAAGGCCGGACACCCGGACCTTCCGGTGGTGATGATCTCGGGACACGGCAACATCGAGACGGCCGTCGCGGCGATCAAGGCCGGCGCCTACGACTTCATCGAGAAGCCCTTCAAGGCCGACCGCCTGATCCTCGTGGCCGAGCGTGCCCTCGAAGCGTCGCGTCTCAAGCGCGAGGTCCGCGATCTCAAGGCCCGGTCGGGCCAGGCGAGCCGGCTCGTCGGCGCCTCGGTGGTGGTCAACCAGCTGCGCCAGACCGTGGAGCGGGTGGCGCCGACCAATGCCCGCGTCATGATCCTCGGGGCACCGGGCTCGGGCAAGGAGCTCTCGGCGCGCACCCTGCACGCCATGTCGGCCCGGGCGAACGGGCCCTTCGTGGTCATCAACGCCGCCACCATCACGCCGGACACGATGGAGGCCGAGCTGTTCGGCGTCGAGGCCGGGGAGGGCCGGGCACGCCGGGTCGGCGCCCTCGAGGAGGCTCATGGCGGCTCGCTCTACATCGATGAAGTCGCCGACATGCCGCGCGAGACGCAGAACCGCATCCTGCGGGTCCTCGTCGATCAGAACTTCCAGCGGGTCGGCGGGACCACGCGGGTGCACGTGGATGTCCGCATCATCTCGTCCTCGTCGCGCGATCTCGCGGAGGAGATCGCCGCGGGCCGCTTCCGGGAGGACCTGTTCCACCGTCTGTCGGTGGTTCCGATCCGGGTGCCGTCCCTGTCCGAGCGGCGGGAGGACGTGCCCGAGCTGATCACCTTCTTTATGGAGCAGATCTCGGGCGCCACCGGACTACCGCGCCGGCGCATCGCCGAGGACGCCATGGCGGTCCTCCAGTCCCACGACTGGCCCGGCAACGTCCGCCAGCTGCGCAACAACGTCGAGCGCCTGATGATCCTGACCCACACGGATCCGGATCAGGACGTGACGTCCGAGATGCTGCCGACCGAGATCGGCGCCCTGGTGCCGACCACGCCGAACGGCTCGGGCGGCGAGAAGCTGATGAGCCTGGCGCTCCGCGAGGCCCGCGAGATCTTCGAGCGCGAGTACCTCATCGCGCAGATCGCCCGGTTCTCCGGCAACATCTCCCGCACGGCGGAGTTCATCGGCATGGAGCGCTCGGCGCTCCACCGAAAACTCAAGTCGCTCGGCATCGGTCCCTGAGAACACGGCGGCGATGCACTTGCATCGCGGCCGCGATACACGTGTAATGTTCCCGTCCCGGTGCCCTGCGGCGCAGTGCACCGGGGCATGCGAGACCAACGGACGAGAACCCGTCATCACGGCGGGCGGCGATGCGAACCAAGGATAAGAAAAAATGGCGGGCGAGCGCGCTCAGAACCTCCAGGACACGTTCCTGAACCATGTTCGCAAGAACAAGATTCCGCTCACGATCTTCCTCGTCAATGGCGTCAAGCTTCAGGGCGTCGTGACGTGGTTCGACAATTTCTGCGTGCTCCTGCGGCGGGATGGCCATTCGCAGCTCGTCTACAAGCATGCGATCTCGACGATCATGCCAGGGCACCCGGTCCAGCTGTTCGAACCCGACGAGACTGCGCCGGAAAAGGCCTGAGCACCCGGAAAACTGCGTCGGACCGGCTGGAAAGGTTTGCCGCGCCCTTGTCTAGGGCCGGCAAGCGCCCATTGTCCTGAAGACACGCAGGATAGGGTTGAACAAAGAACTTCATGACTGAACCGATGACGCCCGGCGAAGCCCGGCTCCAAGCGATGGCCGCCCCCGAGGGTGACATCGCGGCGGCAACCCACACCCTCGTCGTCGGACCCTATCTCGGCCGCGCTGCCGCTGCGGCCAGAGGCAACACCAACGGCAGCCCCGAGGCCTTGCGCTCCACCGAGGCGCGGCTCGACGAGGCGGCTGGCCTCGCGGCCGCCATCGAGCTCGACGTGGTCGAGGCCATCGTCGCGCCGGTGCAGCGGATCCGCCCGTCCACCTATCTCGGCAAGGGACGCGTCGAGGAGCTAGCCGGTGTGATTCGCGCCCGCGAGATCGGTCTCGTGGTGATGGACTGTGCCCTGTCTCCGGTCCAGCAACGCAACCTCGAGAAGGCCTTCGGCTGCAAGGTCATCGACCGCACCGGCCTCATCCTGGAGATCTTCGGACGCCGCGCCTCGACCCGCGAGGGCACGCTGCAGGTCGAGCACGCGCATCTCGCCTACCAGAAGAGCCGTCTTGTCCGGTCCTGGACCCACCTGGAGCGTCAGCGCGGCGGCTTCGGCTTCCTCGGCGGTCCCGGCGAGACGCAGATCGAGGCCGACCGGCGCATGATCCAGGAGCGGATGACGAAGATCGAGCGCGAGCTCGACAGCGTCACCCGCACCCGCGGCCTGCACCGACAGAGCCGGGCGCGGGTGCCGTACCCGATCGTCGCCCTCGTAGGCTACACCAATGCCGGCAAGTCGACGCTGTTCAACACCCTCACCAAGGCCCAGGTGATGGCGCAGGACATGCTGTTCGCCACCCTGGATCCGACGGCGCGGGCGACGAAGCTGCCGCACGGCGAGACCGTCATCCTCTCCGACACGGTAGGCTTCATCTCGGAGCTGCCGACCTCCCTGATCGCCGCCTTCCGGGCGACCCTGGAGGACGTGATCCACGCCGACATCCTCCTCCATGTCCGCGACGTGTCTCACGTCGACAGCGCCGCCCAGGCCGAGGATGTGGGTTCGGTGCTGCGTGAGCTCGGGATCGAGACCTCGGCCTCGCGCATCATCGAGGTCTGGAACAAGGCCGATCTCCTCGATGCGGATGAGCGCACGCGCCTCCTCAACCTCAGCGGACAGGGGCGCAGCGATCGGGACAGCGATGCCCCGGTGCTGGTCTCGGCCGTGACGGGTGAGGGACTCGGAGTCCTGACGGCGCGGATCGAGGCGCGGATCGCGCGTCAGCGCTCGACCTTCGCGGTGATCCTGCCGCCGGAGGACGGCGCCGCGCTGCACTGGCTCTATGAAAACGCCGAGGTGCTCGACAGGCGTGAGGAGGAGGGGGGCACGATGCACCTCGCCATTCGCATCGCTCCGGAGAAGGAGCCACGCTTCCTGAACCGCTTCGAGGGCGCGCGCCGCCTCAACCGGGTGAGCTGACGGCCGCGACGATCGCCTGGCCCGAAACGCGTGACGCCCGCGATCCTGCTGGATCGCGGGCGTTTCCGTCAGCCGAGCGAAGGGCCCGATACGATCAGGGCTGGAGCACGCCGTTGATGACGTGAATGACGCCGTTCGACTGCATCACGTTGGCCGTGGTGACCGTGGCGGTGCTGCCCTTGGCATCGGTCACGTAGACCTTCTTGCCCTTGGTCTGAACGGTCAGCGGCTCGCCCTCGACCGTTTTCAGCTGCGCTTCGCCGCCGCCATCCTTGGCGAGCTTCATCAGGTCCTTGGCCGTGTAGGTGCCGGGGACCACGTGGTAGGTCAGGATCTTGGTGAGGGTCGCCTTGTTCTCGGGCTTCACCAGGGTCTCGACCGTACCGGCCGGCAGCTTGGCGAAGGCGGCGTTGGTGGGTGCGAACACCGTGAACGGGCCGGGGCTGGCGAGGGTGTCGACGAGGCCGGCGGCCTTCACGGCGGCGACGAGGGTGGTGTGATCCTTCGAGTTCACCGCGTTCTCGACGATGTTCTTCGAGGCGTACATCGGCGCACCGCCGACCATCGGGTTCTTGGCGAAGGCCGCGACCGGGAAGGCGGCGCCGACGGAGAAGGCGAGGACCACGGCGGCGATCTTGGAAGCCACCGGGCGACGGGCGTGACGAGTGATCATGGAGCGCATCCTTAGGAACGATTGCCCCTTCGTGGGGGTCATCGTCCGTTACGGAGGATGTTCGGGAAAAGTTTCAGCGGCAGGCGGATTGCGTGCGTGGGTGAACGCGGCGGCTCTCGCCCGCGAGGCACCGAACCGGATCCACCCCCGAACGCGCGGGCGGCCAAACATGCGAAAGCCCGCCCGACACGTGTCGGACGGGCTTTGCTTGATCCCATCTGCGGCGGGACAAGGCCCCGCCGCCGAATGTCAGATCAGTACTTGCGGATGATCGGCGCGGGAGCAGCGGCGACCGGGGTCGGCGAGTACAGCGGCACGATCAGGCGGCCCGAGATCTCGGTGCTGTCGAAGCTGGTGGTCGCGACGGTGCGGGCGACGTAGACCTGCGCGGTGACGGGCCCGAAGTCGTAGCCGACGAGGCCGCCCATCAGGAACCGGCCACGATCGTTGAAGGCGGCGTTGATAGTACCAGCACGACCCAGGCCGGTGTTGAGGTTAACCGTGCCGTAGGCAATGGCGCCGATCTCGAACTTGCCGAACTTCTTGGTCGCGGTCAGGTCGAGGTTGAGCGAGTCCGACAGGGTGTAGACCTGACCGAAGTTCCGGCCACCACCGAACGACGACGGCGAATCGTAGAAGTTGCCGGTCAGATTAGCCGTGATGTTATAGCCGTCGGCCGTGTAGCTAGCAGCGATGCCGGCGCGGTAGGTGTTCGAGGAGAGCTGGGGCAGCACGGCGCCGCCGCCGAGGACACCGTTGTTCTGCACCAGAACGCCGCGGTCGCCGTTCAGCTCGTTCAGGTAGACACCGCCGAGCAAGCTGACGCCGAAGCCGCCGCCCAGATCGAAGGCCCAGATGCCGCCGACGAAGGTACCGACGTTGATCGACAGATCACGCACGCCGGTGGGGCCGCCGCTCTTACCGAAGACGAACACGGTCGGGGGAGCGACGAGGAGCTCGACGCGGCCGCCGAAGGGGACGAACGGGGTCGACCAGACTAGCACCGGAACGTTGATGCCCACATCGACAGCCGACGGCCGGTCGCGATTTTGATAGACGAACGTGTTCAGCGCGTAGATGCCCTCGGGCAGCGGGGCGCCGGTGGCCAGGCCGACCTGCTCGCCCGGAACCGTCGTGGTCTGCGCGTAGGATGCGGTGGCGGTCATGCCGACCGTGAGCGCGAGCGCTCCGGCAACGAGCCAGTTCTTCGACATTTTTACTCTTCCTTCCCAAGGATTTCAGGCGTCCGCCACGCAGCCGTCCGAACCATTCTGCCGATGCGCCGCTTGTTCGCAGCTTGTTTGCAGTTGGTTCGGCGGCCCCCCTTGCGGCCCGTTCTCAAGTCTCAACGTCGAGAACTATTCTACAGGACGGCGCCGAAGGACAGCGGAATGCTTGGAAACGCGGCAGTTCGGATCTGACCGTTGCGCAAAAGTCGCATTTTCGGTGCAGTGCAGCGGAAGGATTTGTTAACCTTTTGAGCAGGTTGGCGGGCGTCCTTGTGCCCCGACCACGCAGCAGAACGGCAAAATACCGCTGAACACTCAAGCTGTTATGGTTACGGTTCTGCTCTGGGACGATCCGGCAAGCGCCCTTGGACCATTGCGCAGTCCGGCGCTCTCGACCGGGCCGGATCGGGCTCCCGGTCGGCATGTTGATGCGCCGCGCCAAACGCTCGGAGCGCTCGACCCGGCGAATCGCCGGGTATCGCAACCCCGCGAGGCGCTATTCGGCTGCGGCGCGGCCCTTGGCAGGCGCCGAAGCTGGCCGTCGCGCGAGGACGTCGCGCAGGAATCGGCCGGTATGGCTCGCGCGTGACTTGGCGATCTGCTCCGGGGTTCCTTCGGCCACGACGACACCACCGCCGTCGCCGCCTTCGGGACCCATATCGATCACCCAGTCGGCGGTCTTGATGACTTCGAGGTTGTGCTCGATCACCACCACGGTGTTGCCCTGGTCGACGAGCTCGTGGAGCACCTCCATGAGCTTGGCGACGTCGTGGAAGTGAAGGCCAGTGGTCGGTTCGTCGAGAATGTAGAGCGTGCGACCGGTGGCACGCTTCGAAAGTTCTTTCGAGAGCTTCACCCGCTGCGCCTCGCCACCCGACAGGGTGGTCGCCTGCTGCCCGACCTTGACGTAGCCGAGGCCGACCCGGGCCAGGGTCTCCATCTTCTCGCGAATGGTGGGCACCGCCTTGAACAGGTCGGCGGCCTCCTCGACGGTCATGTCGAGGACGTCGGCGATGGAGTGCTCGCGGTACTTCACCTCCAGGGTCTCGCGGTCGTAGCGACGCCCCTTGCAAACGTCGCAAGTGACGTAGACGTCCGGCAGGAAGTGCATCTCGATCTTGATGACGCCGTCGCCCGAGCAGGCCTCGCAGCGACCGCCCTTCACGTTGAACGAGAACCGGCCCGCCTGATAGCCACGGGCCTTGGCCTCGGGCAGTCCGGCGAACCAGTCGCGGATCGGCGTGAAGGCGCCGGTATAGGTCGCGGGGTTGGAGCGCGGGGTTCGTCCGATCGGCGACTGGTCGATGTCGATGACCTTGTCGAGATGCTCCAGCCCGTCGAGCCGCTCGAAGGGCGCCGGGTGCTCCAGGGCACCGTTCAGGGATTTCGCCACCGCCTTGTAGAGCGTGTCGATGATCAGGGTCGACTTGCCACCGCCGGAGACGCCCGAGATGCAGGTGAAAGTCCCGAGCGGGATATCCACCGACACGTTCTTCAGGTTGTTGCCTCGGGCACCGACGAGGCTGAGCTTGCCCTTACGGCCTTTGCGGCGGGCGGTCGGGACCCGAACGCTCATCTCGCCGGTGAGGTACTTGGCAGTGAGCGAGGCCGGGTTCTTCAGCACCTCTTCCGGGGTGCCCTGGGCGATGATCTGCCCGCCATGGATGCCCGCACCGGGGCCGACGTCGACGACGTAGTCAGCCTGCAGGATCGCGTCCTCGTCGTGCTCGACCACGATCACCGAGTTCCCGAGGTCGCGCAGGCGCTTCAGCGTGCCGAGCAGGCGCTCGTTGTCGCGCTGGTGCAGGCCGATGGACGGCTCGTCGAGGACGTAGAGCACACCCGTCAGCCCGGAACCGATCTGCGAGGCGAGGCGGATGCGCTGGCTCTCGCCGCCCGAGAGTGAGCCGGAGCCGCGCGCCAGCGTCAGGTACTCGAGCCCCACATCGATCAGGAAGGTCAGCCGGTCGCGGATCTCCTTGAGGATCCGGTAGGCGATCTCGTTCTGCTTGTCGGTGAGCTTGCCCGGAAGCGCCGAGAACCACGCATGGGCGTCCCGGACCGAGAGGGCGGTGATCTCGCCCACATCCTCCATCGCGACCTTGACCGAGAGCGCTTCGAGCTTCAGGCGCTTGCCGCCGCAGCTGGCGCAGGGCGTCTCGCTCATGAAGCGGGCAATCTCCTCGCGGGAGCTGTCGCTCTCCGTCTCCTTGTAGCGCCGCTCCAGGTTCGGGATGACGCCCTCGAAGGGCTTGTTCACCTCGTAAGCGCGCATTCCATCGTCGTAGGCGAAGCGGACCGCCTCCGGGCCGGTTCCGTACAGGACGACGTCCCGGGCCTTCGCGGGCAGGTCGGACCACGCAGCGGTCGTCTTGAAGCCGTAGTGGCGGGCGAGGGCGTCGAGAGTCTGTCCATAATACGGGGAGGTCGACTTCGCCCAGGGACCGACGGCCCCGCGCTTCAGGCTGAGCTTGGCATCCGAGATCACGAGTTCGGGGTCGATCCGCATCTCGTGGCCAATGCCGCCGCAGGTCGGACAGGCGCCGAAGGGATTGTTGAACGAGAAGAGCCGCGGCTCGATCTCCGCGATGGTGAAGCCGGAGACGGGGCAGGCGAAGCGCGACGAGAAGGTGATGGCCTCGCGCGGCGCCTCGCCCTCGGGCGTATCGGCGAACTCGATCAGGGCGATGCCGTCGGCGAGCTCCAGGGCGGTCTCGAAGGAATCCGCCAGCCGCGCCGCGATGTCCGCCCGCACCACGATCCGGTCCACCACCACGTCGATGTCGTGCTTCAGCTTCTTGTCGAGCTTCGGCACGTCGTCGATGGCATAGTACTCGCCGTCGATCCGCAGGCGTTGGAAGCCCTTCTTCTGGAACTCGGCGATCTCCTTGCGGTACTCGCCCTTCCGGCCGCGGATCACAGGGGCCAGGAGGTAGAGCCGACTCTTCTCCGGCAGGGCGAGGACACGGTCCACCATCTGGCTGACCGTCTGGCTCTCGATCGGCAATCCGGTCGCGGGCGAGTAGGGTATGCCCACCCGCGCCCAGAGCAGGCGCATGTAGTCGTAGATCTCGGTGACGGTGCCCACCGTGGAGCGCGGGTTCTTCGAGGTGGTCTTCTGCTCGATCGAGATCGCCGGCGAGAGCCCGTCGATCTGGTCGACGTCGGGCTTCGACATCATCTCGAGGAACTGGCGCGCGTAGGCCGAAAGGGATTCGACGTAGCGGCGTTGGCCCTCAGCGTAGATGGTGTCGAAGGCGAGCGACGACTTGCCTGAGCCGGACAGACCCGTGAAGACCACGAGGCGATCGCGGGGAATCGTCAGATCGATGTTCTTCAGGTTGTGCTCGCGCGCACCGCGCACCGAGATGACCCGGGCATCGCGCGCGCCGTCGAACAACGCCTCGATCTTGGCTTCGACCCGCTCGGCCTCGGCTTGCGATTTCTTGGCAGCGGCTTTGGCTTTGGCCATGGAGTCTCTTCGGAACGTCTTCAGCGCGGAACGCGGCAGGACTCGACCAGAGCCCCCGCGGCATGTCGGGCGCGCCACCGCATCGGGCAAGGCACGCGCCACGCATATCCGCTCTTCAGCTAGAACAAAAAGCGTACGCGGACAATATCGTGGGCGCTGGGCCGAGGTTTCAGAACCTGGGGCCTCGCCGATTGATCTGGCGGGAACTGAAGCCGATGGGTGGAAGCGATGGCGCTACGCGGATCCTGCCTCGCGATTGGGCATGTGCCTGCCGCTCCCTCCGATGCGGAGCACAGCGTTGTCGTGCACCAATCATGCGTCCAGGCACGGGGAGCCGCGACGGAAGCAGGATCGAGGAACAACTGGACATTCCGGGAAAACGCCTCGCCTATCCAGCTTAAAAATGACAGACAATGATTAAAAATTGATCATAGGCTAATTTTGAAACACAACCTTTACCGGCTGTTCTCACAGTGCTGCAACGTTTCGAAGCAGGTTTCATGTGATGTCCGCCGGTCTCTTCTCATCGCTGCGCTTTCGGATTCTCTTAGTTGCGCTCGCTCCGTGCCTTGCATTTGCGATGGTCGTTGGACTTGCCATTACTGAGCGGATGGGCGCTCGGACCCGGATGGTCCATGTGCAGGAGCTCGTCGGCATGGCGGGCCAAGTCAGTGCCCTGGTGCACGAAGCCCAGCGCGAGCGCGGGGCATCGAGCCTGTATCTGGCCGCCAAGGGGACCAAGTTCCGGTCCGAGCTCGATGCGCAGCGTGCGCGGACCGATGTGGCCCGGGCGGCCCTGGACGCGGGCCGGACCGGCCTCGACCTCGCCGCCTTCGGGGCCGGCGTCGCTCGTCGGAATGCGACCCTGACCGAGCAATTGGCGTCGATCGACACCCACCGCACGGCCGTCGACGGGCTCGGTCGTACACCGGCCCAGAACATGGCGCTGTATTCGGGCTTGATCGCGAACGCGCTCGACCTCGTGCGCGAGGTCTCCCAAGTCGCGGCCAGCGTGGATCTCGCCGCCCGCATCAATTCCTACTCGTCGTTCCTCGCGCTCAAGGAGTTGGCGGGCCAGGAGCGAGCGGCGGCCTCGGCGATCTTCGGTGCCGGTCAGATCGATCTCGCTGGCCACGAGCGTCTGGCCGGTCTCAGTGCGGGCCAGAGCACCTACGAATCCCTGTTCCGGCTCGGGGCCGTACCGGAGCAAGCCGCCCTTCTCGATGCCGGCAAGGCGGCGCCCGCGGCCCGGGAGGTCGATCGTCTGCGCCGCCTCGTCCTCGACACGCCCCCGGGCACTCCGCTCGCCTTCACCGATGCGCCCGCCTGGTTCGGCCTCGCCACCCAACGCATCGATACCCTGAAGACGATCGAGGACCGGCTCACCGCGGATCTCGGCGCCGCGGCCGGTGCTGCCCGGGCCGACGCCGAACAGAGCGTCATGGTCTGGATGGCCGTCGGCATCGCCACCTTGGGCCTCTCCTGCGGCCTGGCCTTCGCCTTCGGCACCGCCATCGCCCGTCCGCTCACCCGCATCGCCGCCTCCCTCACGGCCATCGGCCGGGGCGAAGAATCCGGGCCCATTCCGCAGCACGGCGCCCGCGAGGTCCGCGCCATCGCGGCGGCGGCCGTCGACTTCCAGGCCAGCGTCGCCGAGCGCCGGCGCATCGCCGCGGAGGCCGACCATCTCACCGCCAACGCCGCGGCTGCCCGCCGTGCCGAGATGGTGGCGTTGGCCGATCGCTTCGAGGCGCAAGCCAGCGGGATCGTCGAGGCGGTCTCGGCCGCCGCGAGCCAGCTCAAGACGGCGGCCTATGCCCTGACCCAGGCCGCGAGCGACACCTCATCCCTGAGCGGGTCCGTCGCCGCCGCCTCGGCAGAAACCGCGGCCACGGCCGACACCGTCGCGGCGGCGACGGAGGAGCTGAGCGCCTCGGTGCGGGAGATCGGCAACCGCGTCGAAGCCTCGACCGCGGTCGCCAGCGAAGCGGAGCGCGACGCGGCGCGGATGGCGGGGGATGTCCATCGTCTCGCCCAGGCAGCGAACAGCATCGGCGAGATCGTCGGCCTGATCACGAGCATCGCGGCACAGACCAACCTCCTGGCCCTGAACGCCACCATCGAGGCGGCCCGGGCCGGCGAGGCGGGGCGCGGCTTCGCGGTCGTCGCCGCAGAGGTGAAGAGCCTGGCGACCCAGACGGCTCGGGCAACCGAGGAAATCGCCGCGAAGGTCGGCGAGATCGCCCAATCGACCGACGCGTCAGTGACGGCCATCGGCGGCATCACCGATGTCATCCAACGCCTGAGCCGAATCTCGGGGGACATCTCGGCGGCCGTGGACCAGCAGGAAGCCGCGACGCAGGAGATCGCTCGGAATACCGTGCTGACGTCCGAGGGCACCCGGGCCGTGTCCGGCCACATCGTTGGCGTCCGTGACGCGGCGGAATCCGCCCGAAGCGGATCGGCCCAGGTGCTCAATGCCGCGAGTGATCTCGCCCGTCAGGCGACGGCCCTGCGCCGGGAAGTCGACGGCTTCCTGGTGACGGTCCGGGCCGCCTGATCTGCCCTACGGCGTGGTTTTCCACGGATTGATGATGCGCATCGCCGCCTGCTCCGGTTTCACGGACGAGTCGACGCTGGCGGGCATCACCTTACGCGCCTGCACCATCATCTTGCGGGCCTGATCGGCCGGGAGGGCGCCGATGGGGAGCATCATCGCGGTAAGCTGGTTGCGGGTTCGCCGATCGACGAAGTCGGAGCGGCCGATGCTCTCGAAATCGCGGGCGGTGTGCTGGTCGTCACGCCGTCCGGTGAACACCTTCGGACCGTCCTTCATCACCACGATGTCGCCCGGACGCAGGGTCTCGTCCTTCATGAAGGCGGCCGCGGGGCCGGCCTTCATATCCAGGGGCGTCTGGCGATCCGTGACCTTGATCTGCAGGGGCTCGGACTTCGGAAGCGCAGCGTAGCGAATCTTCGGACGCTGACGCGTGGCCTTCCGGATCGAGCGCCGGGCCTGCTGGTAGTCGAAGCCGGGATCGGCCGTCGGCGTGGGTGCCACTTGCTGCGCCGGCCGTGCGGGCGCAAAGAGCAGGTCGAACAGGTTCCCATCGGCGCTCTGGGCGCTCGCCGGCACCGTGAGCATCATCAGTCCGAAAACGGGGGCGGCCACAGCGCGCGAGGCTGCGGAGAGCGGAATCGTCGGCATCGATGTCTCCGAGTGGGGCGCCCGACTGCGCGTCGAGATGACCCCTTAACAAAAGCACAACCTGAACAGTTCCAAGGTTTTCAAAAGATGGTGAGGGCTGCGCCAAGACTTCGCGAGCATGCTTTCGGAGCCGCGAAGAGAATAAAGTCCGCTGCGGACCGCGTCCTCGGACCGACCGCCTGATGGTCGCCAGCGAACATCTGATTCCACGGCCGCATCAGCGATCGGCGCGCGATGCGATGCTGGCTGCCCGCGCGGCAGGCCGGACGGGATTTCTGCTCGGCGACACGACCGGCCTCGGCAAGACCCTGTCGGTCTGGAGTGCGGTCGCGGCCATGCCCGAGCGCGAGGTGCTCATCGTCTGCCCCAAGGGCGCGATGCCCCAGTGGCGGCGCACGATCGCTTTGTCGGGTCTGGGCGAGAAGGCGGTGACGCTGACCAACTACGAGCGCACCAAGGCGCTGATGGCACCGCCACCCCCCAGCAACCGACGCTCGACCCGCGCGAAGAACAATGCGCTCGCCCGGCACGGCACACCGAAGCGGACCTGGCCCCTCGTGATCTTCGACGAAAGCCACCGCATCCGAAACCCGTACGCCCAGCAGAGCCTCGTCTGCCGGCAGATCGCCGAGACGGCCGCCTTCACGATTTATCTCAGTGCTACGGCCGGCCAGGCCCCGCACGAGCTCTCCTATCTCGGGCGCCTGCTGGGGGAGGCCGCGGGCCAGCCCACCACGACCCTGGCAGAATTCCGGGGGCTCATGCAGCGTCTCGGAATCGGCCGGGCCAAGGGCCGCTGGACCAACTGGTCCTGGGACGCGAACCCGCGCGATTGTACGGTGATGGCCGATCTGCTGTTCAAGGGAGATCGGGCGATCGGCCTGCGTCGGCGCCCCGGCGACATCGCCGGCTGGCCTGAGGTGCAACGCGCCCTCAGTGCGGTCGCTCTCACACCGTCCGAACGCCGCCTCTACGACGCCACCTGGCGCGAGTTCCGCCGGGAGTGGGGCCTTCTCGGCGGCAGCACCCGCAAGCCGGCCGGATGGGCGGCGGACCTGCGCTTCCGCCAGAAGGCGAGCCTGCTCCGGGCCTCGGGTACCACCGCCTTCGCCGATCTCCTGATGGAGGACGGCCACGCGGTTGCGATCTCGGTGGCTTTCCTGGAGACGGCCGCCGCGCTGGTGGAGGCCCTCCGGGCGGCGGGCTGGCGAGCCGACGCGATCACCGGCACGCAGTCGGGCGAGGCGAACGAGGGGGTGCGGCTCGCCTTTCAGACCGGCGCGCTCGACGCCGTCGTCTTCACGGTGACGGAATCGATCTCGCTGCACGCCCACGAGATGCCGGGGGGCGAGAAGCCCCGCGCACTCATCGTCCACGACCTGCGTCACAGCGCGATCCAGCTGACGCAGATCGAGGGCCGCTGCCACCGGGACGGACAGCAGGCGACGATCTACTACGCCCTGGCCGAGGGCACGGTGGAGGAGAGCATCGCCGCGACCGTCGTCGGGCGCATGGCCTCGATGGACGCCATGGCCGGCGAGGACACCGCGCTCATCGACGCGATCGCCCAGGCCATCGCCGAGGTGCAGAACGGCGCGGCCGCCTGAGCGCGACCGCCTTTCGCTGGAACGGGATCGAACCGCCACGGTTGTGGCCATCAGGGTCCCGTCTCCGCAGACGACCCCCACACGACGAAACGAGGACCGCCCCGATGGCACGACCGACGCCGAGCCTTGCCCGCCTGATCAGCGAGGGCCTGCGCCATGGCGGCGATCTCGTCGGCCGGGAACTCGAGCTGATGCGGCGCGAGACGGATGGGAACATCCGCGCGATCCTGGGCCTCGTCGCCCGGTTCGGCACCGCGCTCACCCTCGTGGTCGCCGCCTTGGTGATGCTGTTCGTCGCGCTGGTGAAAGGTATCGCCGCCCTGATCGGATCCGAAATCCTGGCGGCGCTGATCGTCGGGGCGCCCTTCGCCGGGATCGCCCTCATCCTGATGGTGCTCGGCCTGCGACGGATGGACCGTTCCAACCTGCTGCCGCGCCGCTTCGAGCGCCAGGTCGAGAAGGACGCCGCCCTGGTGACCGGCCGCGTCGCCGACTAAGCCTCAGGCCTTCTGGAGGGTGCCGAGCAACGCGTCCTTGTCGACGCCGAGCGCCGCCGCAATCTCGGCCAGGGCAGCGTGCTCAGGCTCGCTGATCCCCGCCTGATCGGCGACGTCCGCGGCAATCAGGAACACGCTGGTGCGCTGCGCAATCTCGCGCTCGGCGATGACAGCGACGAAGTGCAGGTTCTCGGCGCGTCCGGCGCGAGTGCGGGCGCGGGCGATCCCCTCGAACAGCTCGGCCTCCAGCTTCAGGGTGTCGTAGCCCCGCTCGAGGATCGGGTTGGCCCGCATACCGGCGAGTGCGACCTCGATCTCCTCCTCGTCGATCTCGTAATCCGCCAGGATGACGTTGGCCGAGGCCGAGACCGCCGCCTCCATCAGCGCACGGTCGCCGAGATAGGCGCCCATGGTCTGAGAAAAGCGTCCGACGAAGTCCTGAAACACACCCATCCGCTTCCCCGAAGACTTTCACACTGGGCGCCACCCGGATCCGGCCGGGCCATCCCATGACAAGATTTTTGCATCAAGAGCTTGGCGCCGGAGGCGTGTCAACGCAGTCCCTGCCTCACGGCTTGCGCGCCTTGGGCGGATAATCGTGGACGTCCCCCTGCGGATCGGTCACCCGCCACCCGGTGCCGCTTGCGGCGAGATAATCGGGCCCGGCCGGGACCTTGCCGTGCCCGCCCGGGATATCGAGGACGTAGAGGGGCTGGGCGAGGCCCGAGAGGCGTCCCCGCAAGGACCGGACGAGGTCGCGGCCCGCGGCGAGGTCGGTCCGGAGGTGCCCGGTCCCGGGCGCGAGGTCGCCGTGATGCAGGTAGTACGGCTTGATCCGATTCTCGACGAAACGGCGCATCAAGAGGGCGAGCGTCTCCGGATCGTCGTTGATCCCGGCAAGCAGCACGGTCTGGCTCACCATCGGGATGCCGGCATCGACGAGGCGCGCCACCGCCGCGCAGGCCGCCGGGGTGAACTCGCGGGGGTGGTTGGCGTGCAGGGCGACGAAGACTGCGCCGTTGAAGCGCTTCAGGGCCGCGATGAGGTCGGGGCCGACGGTGCCCGGCTCCACGACCGGGACCCGGGTGTGGAAGCGCAGCACCCGCACGTGCGGGATTGCCGCGAGGGACGCGGCGATCTGGGCGAGCCGGCGCGGCGCCAGGGCGAAGGGGTCGCCGCCGGTGACCACCACCTCCCAGATCTCCGGCCGTTCCGCGATATAGGCGAAGGCCCGGGCGAGATCGGCCTCGCTCAGGGTGCCGAGCCCTTCCGGCCCGACCATCTCGCGCCGGAAACAGAAGCGACAATAGACCGGGCACACGTGCAGCGGCTTCAGGAGCACCCGGTCCGGGTAGCGATGGACCAGGCCAGGCAAGGGGCTGTGGGCCCCGTCGCCGATGGGGTCGGCCTGCTCCTCGGCCTGCGTGTCCAACTCCTCGGCCCGGGGCAGGAACTGGCGGGCGATCGGATCCGCCGGATCGTGCGGGTCGATCAAGTCGGCCATGTCGGCCGTAACGGAGACGGCATAGCGGGCCGCCACGGCCTCCAGGGCCGGTAGGTCGGCAGGGGCCACGAGCCCCGCACGGGCGAGATCGGCGGGCCGGCGCAGGGACGTCCTCATCGCGCCGGCCCCGCCACCGGCGTCCAGAGCACGTCCTCGATGTGGCGGGCATCGGTCGCCAGCATGACGAGGCGGTCGAGGCCGAGGGCGATGCCGCTCGCCTCCGGCATGACCGCCAGGGCGTCGAGGAAGTCCTCGTCGATCGGGTAGGTCTCGCCGTAGACGCGCGCCTTCTCGGCCATTTCCAGGGTGAAACGCCGGCGCTGCTCGTCGGCATCGGTGAGTTCGCCGAAGGCGTTGGCGAGTTCGACGCCGCAAGCATAGAGCTCGAAGCGCTCGGCCACGCGCGGGTCGCGCGGGCTCGGCCGGGCCAGGGCGGCCTCGCTCACGGGGTACTCGCACAGGATCGTCGGGCGCCCGAGCCCGAGATGCGGTTCGATCCGCGCCACCAGGACCCGGCTGAACAGGTCGGCCCAGGTGTCGTCCTCGGCGACCCGGAGCCCCGCCCCGGCCACGGCCGCCGCGAGCGCCGCCCGGTCGGTGGTCCCGTCGGTAGCGATGGTGGCGAGGAGGTCGATGCCGGCACGCGCGGCGAAGGCCTCCGCCAGGGTGACGCGATCGGGCTCCGCGAAGGGATCGGCCGCGCGGCCGCGATGGCGCAGCGTCGGGACCCCCGCCGTCTCGGCGGCGAGCGCCAGGAGCTTGGCCCCGTCGCGCATCAGGGCGGTATAGTCTGCCCCGGCCCGGTACCATTCGAGCATCGTGAATTCCGGGTGATGCAAGGGCCCGCGCTCGCGATTGCGATAGACGCGGGCGAAGCTGACGAGGCGCGGCTCGCCAGCGGCCAAGAGCTTCTTGCAGGCGAATTCCGGCGAGGTGTGCAGGTAGAGCGGCCGCCGCGCGCCGTCCGGCCCCAGGGACTCGGTGGCGAAGGCCGAGAGGTGGGCCTCGTTGCCGGGCGACACCTGCAGCGCGGCGGCCTCGACCTCGACGAAGTCGGCCGCCGCGAAATGCGCCCGGAACGCCGCGACGATACGGTTGCGCACCATCAGGGCCGGCCGACGGTCGGCGTGGCGATGGGGCGCCCACCAGGGGGAGGGGGTGTTCATGCGGCGAGCTTTGCGACCTGCTTCAGATCTGAAATCGACATCCCGGGAGTGGCGTCTCGCGGAGCGACTGGCAACGGTGGCGCGGATAGGTTAGTGGCGGAGCCAAGATGTCGCTCCCGCGGAGAGATCCGCGTCGGGGCGCCGAGTCGTTTCTCTCAACGAACACAGCAGGACCAGACCCCGTGAAGGTGATCGCCTCTACGCTCCGCAAGGGCAACGTCGTCGACAAGGATGGCAAGCTCTACGTCATCCTGACGGTCGAGAACATCCACCCCGGCAAGGGGACCCCGGTGACCCAACTCGACATGCGCCGCATCACCGACGGCGTGAAGGTATCCGAGCGCTACCGCACCACGGAATCGGTCGAGCGCGCCTTCGTCGAGGACCGGGAGCACACCTTCCTCTACGAGGACGGCGAGGGCTTCCACTTCATGAACCCCGAGAATTACGACCAGGTCGCGATCCCCAAGGACGTCGTCGGCAGCGCCGCGCCGTACCTGCAGGAAGGCATGGCCGTCATGGTCTCCACCCACAACGGCGTGGCGCTGACCCTCGACCTGCCGCAGCGCGTCGTCCTCGAAGTCACCGAGACCGAGCCGGCGATGAAGGGTCAGACGGCCTCCTCGTCCTACAAGCCCGCGATCCTCTCCAACGGCGTCCGCACCGCCGTGCCGCCGCACATCGCCGTCGGCACCCGCGTGGTGATCATGACCGAGGACGGCTCCTACGTGGAGCGCGCCAAGGACTGAGCGCCCCCGGGATCGCGCGCCGGCCTCACGGAGCCGGCGCCGATCCTTCCGCCGCCTCGTAGCAGCCCTGTGACAGCCCCTGGGCCCGCAGGCGCTCCTCGGCGGTGAAGCTGCGCGGCCGGTCCGCCCAGAGGTTTTCCCGGCGAAACGCGTCCGAAACGCAGGCCGCCGCCCGGGTACAGGCTTGGGTCTCGCCCCCCGTCGCGAGGCAGTTGCGCACGTAGAGTGCCCGGAACTCCGCCACCCCCGCCTGCGGGTGCGGGCCCGTCAGGCTGACGATGCCCGTGAAGAGTCCCATCAGGATCGGCTGGTGGATCAGGTAGATCGCCAGGCTGTGGCGCCCGGCCCAGGCCAGCCCCCGCGCGAGGCGGCCGGAGGCCGTCCAGGTCGCGAGCCACGAGCGGCGGACGGTGGCCAGCCCGTACAGGGCCATCGCGACACCGGCGAGAACCATCGCGAACCAGGGAAACAGCGGCACGTAATCGTTGGTCTGCGGCATGGTGCGACCGAGGCCAAGGAAGGACAGCAACGGCGTGTCGAGGATCTCCCCCGAGATCAGATGCGGTCCCGCGAGGACGAGCGCCGCGGCAAGTACCGAAGCCCAGCGTGGCAGTCTCCTGACGAAGGGGAGCGCCAGCACGCTCGAGACGGCGATGCAGTGCAGGATGCCGAAGAAGATGTAGTTCGACGGATCGGTGATGAGGGTCGCGACGGTCACGAGCAGCGCCGCACCGGCGATCCGAGCCAGCCGCAGGACGAACGGCCGCGCCGCGAAGCGCTCGTCGTTCATCAGCACGAGACCGATCCCGACCAGAATTAGGAAGCTTCCGGCGATCCCGTGCGCGGCGAGCCTGCCCGACGGTGTCAACGCGTAGTTTTCGGGCGTGAGCCGCAGAGCCCCGAGATCCCAGGTGGCGTGATAGAGCGCCATCGCCACGAGGGCGATGCCACGCGAGACGTCGAGGGCCGCGTACCGGAACCGGGGTGAAACGGAAGAAGGAAGCGGGCGCATCATCGCGCAGGCCCTAGCATCGATCCCGCACGGTCGCGACGGCCGGGCCTGGATCACAGACTCTATGCTCTTCCGCTCCGGTGCTTAACAAATTTTGATCACCCACACGCAAAGCCTAAAAATACTAAAGCTTGGCCAGGGCTTAGGGTTCAGTCGGTGGGGGTGGGCTGTTGCCTTCGCACCGCCCTGCCGAACAATGCGGCATTGAAGTCCAGCGCGGATCGCCAAACGGGCTTCCGCCGAGTCATGACTTTGTTAATCTCTGGTGCGGGTCGCGAGACGTGATTCGGTGTGGGTTGCTTACATGTCTGACGATTTCGGTTCAGGCCCCTTCGGGCAGCGTTCGTCGGGCGAGCAGGACGACACCCGCGCCCTCGAGGGTCAGGGCGCTGAGGCGCAGCGACCGCTCGACCTCACGGAGGTCTCGGGCCGGATCAAGTGGTTCGACGTGGCAAAGGGTTTCGGCTTCATCGTGCCGGACGACGGCTCGGCCGACGTGCTCCTCCACATCACCTGTCTGCGCCGGGACGGGCATCAGAGTGCCAGCGAGGGCGCTCGCGTGGTGGTGGAGGCTACGGAGCGGCCTCGCGGCTGGCAGGCCTTTCGGGTCATCTCCCTCGATCAGTCGACCGCGCTTCACCCCTCCGAACTGCCTCTGCCGCGCACCCACGTTACGGTCACGCCGACCAGCGGCCTCGAAACCGCCGTGGTGAAGTGGTTCAACCGCCTGCGCGGCTTCGGATTCCTCAGCCGCGGCGACGGGACGCCGGACATCTTCGTTCACATGGAGACGCTCCGCCGTTACGGAATCGCCGAACTCAAGCCGGGCGAGACCGTTCTCGTCCGCTACGGCGATGGTTCCAAGGGCAAGATGGCCGCCGAAGTCCGGCTGCTCGACGGTGCGCTGCCCGCCTCACACTGACGGATGGTCCGGTGGTCACGCGACGTTTGATCGATTGGCGCGATGGATTTCGCGCGCTCCTCGCCCTTGCCGTGTTCGGGTTCATCCTCGGTCACGCAGCCGCGCAGGATGCGGCCTCCGGGCCGACAGAACCGCTCAGCATCGTCGGTCGCGAGGGACGGCACGTCTTCACGGTCGAGGTGATGCGAACGGACGCGGAGCGCTCGCGAGGGTTGATGTACCGGCGCACGATGGCGCCCGATCACGGCATGCTGTTCGATTTCGAAGCCTCTGCACCCGTGGCGATGTGGATGAAGAACACCTACCTGCCGCTCGACATGCTGTTCATTCGTGCCGATGGCACCATCGCGAAGATTGCGGCCGATACAGAGCCGCTTTCCACCAAGGTGATCCCCTCGAACGAGGCTGTCCTCTCCGTGCTGGAGCTGAATGCCGGTACGGCCGCGCGCCTCAGGATCCATGCCGGCGATCGCGTGGAGCATGCCCTGTTCGCGCGGAAGCCACGCTAGGGGTATCGTCGCCCACCCGAACACACCGAGAACAAAGGCTTGACGCCCGGTCGATTTATCCCCACTGTTCCCTCAATGTTCTGATCCATTTCGGGACGGCCACGCGGCGGCTCCGAACCTGGCGACGAGGGGACATCATGTTCGACCTGCCTTTGGACGACTTGCCTCTAGACGACTTCACCCAGGACGACCTGTCGCCCAGCGCTGGGTGCGAGCCGGTTGAGGTCCTGTTCGAGAACGCCGACTGGCGTGTCGCCGCCGACGGCCTGGAGCATCGCGGGACCGGCTACTTCATCGCGCGGGAAACCCTTGCCCAACGGCGGGGCGATCTCTGGGAATGGCCGATGCATCTCGCCGAGAAGAGCTGGTGCACGCCGCGCAGCTTCCGCGAGGCGTTCCTTGCCGCCGTAACGGCGTTCGGGATCGAGATGGACTCGGGCCTCTCGCAATCCTTCGCCATGGCCTTCGGGCTGGTCGCCGGCACCGGAACGCGACGGGGCGAGGCGGGCTTCGTGGCGCTGGGCGATCTCGTTCGGCCGAAGCCCGCGGGCTCCGGGGCGGCCCGGAAGCGCAACCCGACCGGCGAGACTCGGCTGGCGACGCGGCGCGTTGGCGCGCCGGTGGATTCGCGGACGGGCGAGGCGGCACGCCAGCGCGTCGCTCTCTGAGACTGTTCGGCCCGGCGTCGAGCCCTAATTTCCTGGCTGCGATCCAGGATGTCTTCGTCCGACGAGATCGCTTCTCCCAGATCGCCCCGGGATCATCATGTCGAACACGTCGGATCACCGCGCAGACGCCACGCCGCTCGAAGGTCTCGACGGCCTCCTGACGCCGCCCTTTTCCCGACGCGGCTTCGTCATGACGAGCCTGATGACGGGACTGACCCTGGCGACGAGTTCCGTCGAGGCCCAGGTGATCAGGACCGATGCCGAGGGCATCGAAGCGGGTGAGGTCAAGATCCCCGCCGCCGATGGTCCGATGCCCGGATATCGGGCCATGCCGAAGGGGGAGGGGCCGTTTCCGATCATCCTCGTCATCGAGGAGATCTTCGGCGTGCACGACTACATCAAGGATATCTGCCGCCGGCTCGCCAAGGTCGGATACTGCGCGGTGGCACCCGAGCTCTATGCCCGCCAGGGCGATCTCTCGACGATGACGGATGCGAAGGTGATCATCCGCGACATCATCTCGAAGACCCCCGACGCCCAATGGATCGCCGATCTGGATGCAGCCGCAAGCTGGGCGGTCTCGGCCTCGCATGGGGATCCGTCACGGATCGGAACGATGGGCTGGTGCCGCGGTGGGCGCGGCGTCTGGCTCTATGCCGCTCACCGGAAGGATCTGAAGGCGGGTGTCGCCTGGTACGGTCCCGTCGGCGGTGAGCGTACGGAGATCCAGCCACGCACGGCCACCGACCTGGCGGCCGAGCTCAATGCACCGCTCCTGTGCCTCTACGGCGGCGCAGATACCGGCATTCCCGTCCCGGCCGTGGAGGCGGCGCGGGACAAGGCCAAGGCCGCCGGCAAGTCGGTAGAACTCGTCGTGTATCCGGATGCCCCGCACGGATTCCACGCGGATTACCGGCCAAGCTATCATGAAGCGGATGCGAAAGACGGTTGGGCGCGCGCTCTAGCCTTTCTCAAATCTCACGGTGTTGGCTAAAAACCTCGCGAAAGCGTGGCATTGAAAGCACAACGGGCCCACGCGGCGCGCATTCAGGGTTATTGGTCGGTTCCGCCACATTGACAGCTTCGCGCCTCCGTGGCGCAAGATTGCACTTGGCCCGCCGTTCTGGCCCGAAGAGCGTACCGGACCCATGAGTGCTGTGACCCCATCTGACGCACGTCCCGTGATCCTCGTCGTCGAGGACGAGCCAGATGAGCGGTTCCTTGCGGCCGAGCTTCTCGAAGAGACCGGCTTCCGGGTCATCGAAGCCGAGACGGCCGAACGCGCCCTGGCGATTCTCAACGATCGGGGCGACGAAGTCAGCGTCGTCTTCTCGGACGTTCGGACCCCGGGGCCGATCGGTGGTTTCGAACTGGCCCGCATTATCGGCGTCACCTGGCCGCGCGTTCGGGTGCTGTTGACCTCCGGCGATGCCGGTGACCAGCCCAGCGACCTGCGTGTCTCGGCGACCTTCATCCCGAAGCCTTGGCGCGCCGCCGACATCCTGGCCTGGGTCGAGGAGGCGGCCGGACGCACCGACGGCTCCACTTCCGGGCCGGACGTCATCGGCTCTCCCCTGCGCGGCAATTAAATTTATCATAGATCAACGGAAACATCGGGTCGCGGAGCCGTTGAACGGGTTCCCGCAATCGAGAGGCCGCGCGATGGCCCGGAAGCCGACGATGAACTTTGCCCAATCGGTCAGCGCCCAGCGTCCGGATGAAGCGTGGTCGTCCCTGACCGGCTTGCCCGAAGATCGCCTGATGGCGACACTCGGAAGCAATCTTCGCGATGTCTATCAAGCCGTCACCGACGCAGTTCAGCCCAGCGATCTGATGCGGCTCGCCGCAATGATCGACGACCGACGCGGTCAGACCAAGCGCTGAGCCCCAAATTCCGCTGGGCAAGTGCGGCGGGAATACCGCACTCAGGCGGTGCGGATTGCCGTATGGTTCGGCCCACATTTGATCCGTGCTTCGCGAGGACTGGCCTTCGAGGCTCACGGGCTGCGTCATCGGACTGTCCATGCGTTCCACACTAAGCCTCGGCGTCGCCGCTCTGGGCCTCGCCGCCTTGCTGGCGGCGGCTGCTCCGGCCATCGCCGCCGCCCCGCCGAACCAGCCCGCAGAGGGCCCCGGCGGGATCGGCGATCGCGCCGCGGCCATCGTGAAGCGCGGTCTCGGCAAGGCCGGCTCCGGCAGCTTCGTCTTCTACAAGGCAGGCGCGGCACCCACCGAGGGTCGCCCCGTCGTCGTCTTCCTGCATGCCTGGGGCGCCCCCAATCCGCAGGCCTACGGCAGTTGGATCGATCACCTCGCCCGGAGCGGCTCCCTCGTCGTCTTTCCACGCTTCCAGGACCTCAATCGAACGCGTCCATCGGAGGCGAGCGCGATCGCCGAGCGCATCCTGAAGTCGACGCTGTCCGACCTCGCCAGTGATGCCGACGCAAAACCCGACCCGAAGCGGGTCGCGGTGATCGGGCACCTCGCCGGCGCACCGATCGCCGCCAACATCGCCGCCGACGCGGCCGAGCAGGGCCTGCCCATCCCGCGCCTCGTGTTCGCGATCATGCCGGGCGGTATCGCCAGCGACGCGCGCGCTCGAGGGATCGTCCTGCACGATCTCGCCCGGATCGCCCCTGAGACCCTGGTCATCACGGTGATCGGCGACCGCGACGCGCGGGCCGCCGATTTGGCCGGACGACGCCTCCTGCGGGAGGCCAGCGCCGTGCCGAGCGAGCGCAAGCTGTTCGTGCGCGCGCTCTCGGACGACCATGGGTTTCCCGCTCTGGCCGCCACGCTCACGTCGCCGGCCGGCGTGGATGCCGCCTATGACGGATCGGCCATCAAGCTGCCGCCGGAGCCGCCCCGCGACCCGAAGCAGCCGGCTCCGCCCTTCAAATGGTCGCCCGATATGGCCCTCACGGGCGAGCAGACGACGCTGGTTTCTCAGATCAACAATTCTCGCGCCGACAGCCTCGACTATCTGGCCTACTGGAAGACCTTCGACCTCGCTGCCGCTGCGGCGTTCGGCGGAACGGACGCCGCGGGCCTCAAGGCCAATCCGCGCTTCAGCGACATGGAGCGGTGGGCCGACGGCTGGCCGGTCAAGCGCCTCGTGGTGGAAACACCCCGTCCGCCGGCGGTCCAGCCGGCGGTCGCCACGCCGATCCCGGCGTCGACGGGCGCCCGTCCCAAGCCGGCCGCATCGCGGCGTCCCTGACGCGCGCTGACAGTCCCGCTAGTCCGGCGAACGGCGCACCCCCTCCGTCGTGCGGGCGCGACGGGCTGGCGCAAGCTTTGCGTGAGGACATCCGGGTCAACCGGATGCACCGCCATGCCCGAATTCATCGCTGTCCTTGCCGCGTCCGCGTTGTTTTGTGCCACAGTCATCGTGCTGAACGGCCTGACGCGTCTTCTGCTTCAGATCCATGGCTCCGTCGGCGATCTCGCGGAGAACGGCTTCGGCCAATATGGCCTCGCGCTCGTTGTGTCCGGCATCGTTTGGCGCCGTGCGGTTCGCCGCAACGCTCTGTGACGGCGTTCGGTGTGTCCGTGCATCGGCAGCAGCGAAGAACCGCGTGAAAGGCTTTGCGCGCCACCGGTGGAAAACGTGGCGAACCTGTGGCGAACTCAGGAACCGTCCCGCTAACTTGGCGTTATGCTGTCATGAGGTCGCAGCCGATGCTGCACCGTACTTGATGAAGGGTAGAGTCACATGCTCGGATGGGCCGTTACGTTCCTGGTCGTCGCCCTCGTCGCGGCGCTGCTCGGCTTCGGTGGAATCGCCGGCACGGCGATGGAAGCTGCGAAGCTCGTGTTCTTCGTCGCCATCGTTCTGTTCGCCATCTCGGCCGTGATCGGCCTGATGCGCGGTCGTTCGCCGACGCTCTGATGCCTCTCGGCGCAGTGGCGCCGGAGCACTGGAACACATGAAAAGGGCCGCTCGCTACGAGCGGCCCTTTTTCGCGACGGGTGAGAGTTCACGACCCAGGCCTTCGCTTCCGACGATCTCTCGCAAATGCGACGCAGGTGGCTTCAGCCCTGAGTGTCCGAATTGGGGGTCGACGCGTCGAGCTTGGCGATGAGGTCGCGGAATCGATCAGGGACCGGTTGCTGCACGATGGTGTCATACATGGCGCGGAGGTGATGCCCGATCCGCTTCTGGGTATGATCACTCAGGCCCTGTCCGGGCACAGCGTCGCTTGTCTTCGGGTCGACTCCCTCGGGTGAGGGGCCGGCACCCGGTCCGTTATCGTCCATACGTCGGTCCCCTTGGATGTCGACAAGCGACATCGCCGCGATTGTTTTGCGGCTTCACATAGGCCATGGCTGCACCTGCAACGCTGGTGTGAACAATCGGTTCCCGCCCGGCGGAACGGAGCCCTGCATTCCGCGTTGTGGCGGAGGCGCCCGATAGAACGGCAAAGCCAAGGGGATATAATGTCGACAGCTCAACTCGTCGTTCAGCATCTGCCGTACCTGCGCCGTTACGCGCGGGCGCTGACCGGCAGCCAGGTTGCTGGCGACGCCTACGTGGCCGCCACCCTGGAAACTCTCGTGAACGAGCCGGAGACGCTCGGTCGCAGCTCCAACGTGAAGGCCGATCTGTTCCGCGTCTTCACCCGCATCTGGAATTCGCTGTCGGTGAATGGCCAGAGCGAGCAGGTTCAGCACGATCTGCCGGCGGAAGTCCGCCTCGGCCAGATCACGCCGCTGCCGCGCCAGGCCTTCCTGCTCTCGTGCCTCGAGGGCTTCTCGGAGGAGGATGCCGCGATCATCCTCGACGTCGACGTCAGCCAGGTCCGCGACCTCGTCGATGAAGCCGGACGCGAGCTTGCAGCCGACATGGCCACCGAGATCCTCATCATCGAGGACGAGCCGCTGATCGCGATGGATCTCGAGGCGCTCGTGGAAGGCCTCGGCCACAACGTGATCGGCGTTGCGCGTACCCGCACCGAGGCGATCAAGATCGCCTCCGGGGGCACGCGCCCAGGCCTGATCCTGGCCGACATCCAGCTCGCCGATGGCAGTTCCGGCCTCGACGCCGTGAACGACCTCCTGAAGACCTTCGAGGTTCCGGTGATCTTCATCACGGCCTACCCCGAGCGCTTCCTCACCGGCGAGCGCCCCGAGCCGGCGTTCCTGATCGCCAAGCCCTTCCAGCCCGCCAACGTCTCGGCGGTGATCAGCCAGGCCTTGTTCTTCCAGCAGAGCGCCCGTCGCCGTGAGGCGAAGTCGGCCTGATCGCTCTGCCTGGGAGCGCCCGCTGCGCTCTGAATTCGTGGAGGAGCAGCTGAACGAGCCCCGGTCGAACGACCGGGGTTTTTTCATGCCGTCCGCCAAGGTCCTCTGCAGCTCGCCATACGGACACAAAAAAACGGGTCGGATTAACTCCGACCCGTCGAAAGGTTCCGGCCAATGCACAAGGGGAATGCGGGGGAGGACCAGGCGGCCGGGTGCTGGAACAACGAAGTTCGACTGCAAGGGTTCCGATTCCGGTCTCCGACGTGTGATTTTTCTCGACGGCGATGCAAAATCGCCACGGGCGGCGGGAGGCTGGGAGCCGAGGCGGTGGCAATCAAGACAATGCGATGCATCGCCTTAAGGACTGGATATCCAGATCAAAAGGGTTAAGGAACCGTTGTTTTCGAACTGCGTTGAACTGACAACCTGTCAAGCTCTGCGCGGAGATTACGGCAATGTCTCGGTCTGGCTTCTTCCTCAGCGTGAGTGGACCGGCCGCTGTTCTGGCGTTGCTGATCCAACCGACCGTCCGCCAGGCCGCTGATCAGTGGGCGCCATCCGCCAAACCGGTCCTGTCGATGGTTCAGCAGGAGATCTCCGAGATCGGTGTCGTTCCGGCGACAGCTGGACAGATCCATCTTGCTTCCGTTCCGAATACCGCCCCGCGCTCGGAGCCGGTTGCGCCCGCCCTGGGTCGCACCGCCAGCGACAAGGAGATGCCTCGCCTGCGCAAGCCGCTTCAGGAAGGCTGCGAGCGGGCGATCAGTTCACTGGCCGGACCGGAAGCGCGCCGCATGGTTCCGGGCCGCTGCATGACCTGACGAGACGCTGGACATTCATGGTCCAACACAAACGCCCCGTTCCATCTGGACGGGGCGTTTGTGTTGGTAGACGCGAAGCAAAGAAAAGGCGCGTGACCCCCAAGAGCCACGCGCCATAATGCGTCTTACTCGTCGCCGGGACGGCCGGAGCCACTCGACTGTCCGCCCTTGCGGCCGGCATTCGAGGCCAGTTCGCGATCCTGCGAGAACGAGCGCTTCTCGGCCGGCACGCTGCGGCCACCCTTGCTCGCGATTTCCCGCTGCCGTTCGAGGTCCATCGATGCGAAACCTCGCTTCGAGGTGGAATTTCCTGATGCCATCAGCGCCTCCTCAGCTTTGCGTTCACTGCCAGGACAACCTTTGCCAATATCGATGGTTCCTCATCTGATCACGGCGTGAGCAGTCCATGCGCCAAGGATTGGCGATTAATTTAAGCTTAACCGTTAGATCGAACGGTTGGACTGGTGGGCGGTGGCGAAGCGCGAATCGTGTCCGCTGGGGGCGTCGCGGTCCGTGGGGCGATGGGGTCTGGACAAATTGGCACGGAGCCGCATTGGATGCGCCAGGATCGTGCCGCCCCAAGAGGGACGTCGCGTCACGGGAGCCTGACTCAATGACCCTCGAGACCGAGGTTTCGTCTCTTCGCCAGGTGCCCTTGTTCCGTGGTGTCGAGCCGTCGCGCTTGAAGCTCCTCGCCTTCACCAGCGAGCGCGTCCATTTCGAAGCGGGCCAGCAGCTCTTCGCCCAGGGCGACGCGGCCGACGCGGCGTATCTCCTTCTGGAAGGCTCGGCGGAGGTCTCGATCGACGGACCGCAGGGGCCCTTTCGCTTGGCGTTGCTGGGGGCAAACGCTCTCGTGGGCGAGATGGGCATCCTCGCCGACCAGCCACGCTCGGCCACCGTCGCCGCCGTCGATCCGGCCACCGTCCTGCGAATCGACCGGACCGTCTTCCTGGAGTTGCTGGCGCAGTTCCCGCCCATCGCCATCGCGGTGATGCGCGAATTGGCACTCCGCCTCGAACAGACCAACCAACAGCTCGCCCAAAGTCGAGGCTGAGGCCGACGGTCGAGCCGGACCGCGTCCTACGGAGAGGGCGGATAGGTGATGAACTCCATCAGGGATCCGTCAGGGTCTCGAAAATAGAGGCTGACCCCGGCGCCGGCGGCGCCGTTGCGCTCCACGGGTCCGAGCTCGACCGTCACGCCCAGCGAGGCGAGGTGGGCGGCGGCCTGCTCGATCGAGCCCGACCAGCGAAAGCACAGGTCGCTGTTTCCCGGCTGCACGGGAATCCTGGCCAACGGCGTCGCGTCCACGCCCGGCCCGTGCACGTTCAGCTGAACGCCGCCGAAGCGATACGCGAAGGCCGATCCGCGCGGAATGATCTCGGCCCCCATCACGTCCCGATAGAACGCGTTCGAGCGCTCCCAGTCCGTGACGTGGATGACGCAGTGATCGAGATGAACGGCGGGGGCGAGGTCGGCCAGCGGAGCGTCGGCATCGATCTCGGAAAGCACCTGCGTCTCGACCATCGTCACCTGTGCTCCGGGGCCGGGGGCGGCCCGGAGCCATCATGAAAGTCTCGTTCGCGCGATGCAATGCGCGGGGCGCAAGGCCGCCCGGGCGTCCCGGCCTCGTCCGGCCTCGTCCGGCCTCGGAACCCTCCGCCGCACGATGAATCGCGCACGCAACATCCGACCTGCGGCGGGAATGACACAACGTCGGAGGTCCGGGAGCGGTAGTCAGGGGACAGAGCCGTCCTCCGACGCGTCGAAACGTGGAGCTGTCCATGCCGTCCCGCCGTCTCATCCTCGGCCTGATCCTGATCGCGCCCCTCGCGGCGTGCCAGTCCCGTGGCCCCGTGAACCTGGCGCAGGACGACGAGGCTGCCTGGTACACCGGTACGATGCCGGACAAGCCCTACGACGTCCCCCTGGTCGACAAGTCCCGGCTCGATCCGAAGTATCGCCGGCAGGTGGTGCGCTACACCGGGCCCGAGAAACCCGGCACGATCGTCGTCGATATCGACAACCGGCAGCTCGCCCTGGTGCAGGAGGACGGGACGGCGGTTCAGTACGGCGTCGGCGTCGGTAAGCTCGGCTTCTCCTGGAAGGGCCAGGCGCGGGTCGGACGCAAGGGCGTCTGGCCGGACTGGAGCCCCACCACCACCATGGTCTCCCTCAACCCCGACCTGCCGCGCACCCGGAAGGGTGGCGTCGACAACCCCCTCGGCGCCCGTGCCCTGTATCTCTACCAGGGAAACCGCGACATCCTCTTCCGCATCCACGGCACCAACGAGCCCTGGAGCATCGGCGAACAGATGTCGTCCGGCTGCGTGCGCATGCTCAACGAGGACATCGTCGACCTCTACGAGCGGGTGCCGGTGGGCACGCAGGTGCTGATCAAGCGCAACGGAAAGTACCGCGTCTGAGGTCCCGGGCGGCGCAGACAAGTCCCAATGGCGTGCCGGAGCGCGACCCATGACCATCACGATTTCCAGCCTTCAGCCCGTCATCGCCCTGGCCGCCGGCGTGCTGATCCTGATCGTCCCGCGGCTGCTGAACTACATCGTGGCGATCTACCTGATCCTGGTCGGCTTGATCGGCCTCGGTGTCTTCCGGTCGCTCGGCTGATCCGGCAACGGCTCCGTTACAGCGGGCCCGAAGCGTCACGCTGTCATCGCCTGGGCGAGCCGTTCATCTTGCGTTGCAGCAGAAGATGGTCCAACCCGCCGTGTTAGGCATGGGGCAGTTTTCACTCCTGCAAGCGGACGGATACAGATGGGCAAGTGGGTCTACTCCTTCGGTGACGGCAAGGCCGAGGGCCAGTCGTCCATGCGCAACCTGCTGGGCGGGAAGGGCGCGAACCTCGCGGAGATGTCGAATCTCGGTCTTCCGGTGCCACCCGGTTTCACCATCACGACCGAAGTCTGTACCTACTACTACGATCACGGACAGCAGTATCCGGAAGAGCTGAAGGGCCAGGTCAAGGCCGCCCTCGACGCCGTCGGTGCGCTCACCGGACGCGGCTTCGGCGATCCGGAGAACCCGCTCCTCGTTTCGGTCCGCTCGGGCGCCCGCGCCTCGATGCCGGGCATGATGGACACGGTGCTCAACCTCGGCCTCAATGACCGCACCGTCGAGGCCCTGGCGCAGGGCGCCGGCGATCCGCGCTTCGCCTACGATTCCTACCGCCGCTTCATCACCATGTACTCGAACGTCGTCCTCGGCGTGGAGCATCACGCCTTCGAGGAGGCGCTGGAGCACTACAAGGAAGGCAAGGGCGTCAGCCTCGACACCGAACTGGGGGCCGAGGACTGGAAGCACCTCGTCGGGAAGTACAAGGCCATCGTGAAGGCCGAGCACGGCTCCGACTTCCCGCAGGCTCCCGAAGATCAGCTCTGGGGCGCCATCGGTGCGGTGTTCGATTCCTGGATGATCCCGCGGGCCAAGAAGTACCGTGAGCTGAACAGCATTCCGGAGAGCTGGGGCACGGCCGTCAACGTTCAGGCCATGGTGTTCGGCAACATGGGCGATACCTCGGCCACCGGCGTCGCCTTCACCCGCAACCCGTCCACCGGTGAGCGCGCCCTCTACGGCGAGTTCCTGATCAACGCCCAGGGCGAGGACGTGGTGGCGGGCATCCGCACCCCGCAGGACATCACCGAGAAGGCCCGCATCGAGGCCAAGTCCGACCGTCCGTCGATGGAGCTGGCCATGCCCGACTCCTACGCCGAGCTGGTGCGGATCTACGGCCTCCTCGAGAACCACTACCGCGACATGCAGGACATGGAGTTCACCATCGAGAGCGGAAAGCTCTGGATGCTTCAGACCCGCAACGGCAAGCGCACCGCCAAGGCGGCCCTGCGGATCGCCGTCGATCTCGCCGCCGAAGGCCTGATCACCGAGGAGGAGGCCATCGGCCGCGTCGAGCCCGCCGCCCTCGACCAGCTCTTGCATCCAACCATCGACCCGAAGGCCGAGCGCAAGGTCATCGCCGCCGGCCTGCCCGCTTCGCCGGGCGCCGCCACCGGCGAGATCGTCTTCAACTCCGAGGATGCCGAGGCCGCCCGCAAGGCCGAGCGCAAGTGTATCCTGGTGCGCGTGGAGACCTCGCCGGAAGACATCCACGGCATGCACGCCTCCGAGGGCATCCTCACCACACGCGGCGGCATGACCAGTCACGCGGCCGTGGTGGCCCGCGGCATGGGCAAGCCCTGCGTCTCCGGCGTCGGCTCGATCCGCGTCGACTACAAGGCCGGCACCCTCTCAGTGGCCGGAACCACCCTGAAGGCCGGCGACAAGATCACCATCGACGGCTCGACGGGCCAGGTGCTCCTGGGCGAGGTGGCGATGCTGGAGCCGTCCCTGTCGGGCGAGTTCGCCACCCTGATGGGCTGGGCCGACAAGGTGCGCACCATGAAGGTCCGCACCAATGCCGACACCCCGACCGACGCCCGCGCTGCCCGGAACTTCGGCGCCGAGGGCATCGGCCTGTGCCGCACCGAGCACATGTTCTTCGAGGGTGACCGCATCGTCGCCGTGCGCGAGATGATCCTCGCCGACGACGTCGAGGGCCGCCGCGCGGCGCTCGCCAAGATCCTGCCCTACCAGCGTCAGGACTTCGTCGAGCTGTTCACGATCATGTCTGGCCTGCCCGTCACGATCCGCCTGCTCGATCCGCCGCTGCACGAATTCCTGCCGCACACCGACGAGGAGGTCCGCGACGTCGCCACCAGCACGGGCGTCTCCGAGGACAAGCTGCGCCGCCGCATGACGGAGCTGCACGAGTTCAACCCGATGCTCGGCTTCCGCGGCTGCCGCCTCGCGATCGCCTTCCCGGAGATCGCCGAGATGCAGGCTCGGGCGATCTTCGAGGCGGCCGTCCAGGCCGCCAAGGAGACGGGATCGCCCGTCACCCCCGAGGTGATGGTGCCGCTCGTCTTCACGAAGATGGAGTTCGACATCGTCAAGGCGCGCATCGATGCCATGGCGAAGGCCGTCGCTGCCGAAACGGGCAGCACGGTTGATTATCAGGTGGGCACGATGATCGAGCTGCCCCGGGCCGCGCTCCGGGCCGGCGACATCGCCGAGACGGCGGAGTTCTTCTCCTTCGGCACCAACGACCTGACGCAGACCGCCCTCGGCATCTCCCGCGACGATGCCGCGACCTTCCTGGGCGCCTACACCCAGAAGGGCATCCTGGCGGCCGATCCGTTCATCAGCATCGACCAGGAGGGCGTCGGCGAGCTCGTGCGCATCGGCGTCGAGCGCGGCCGGGCGGTGCGTCCCGACATCAAGCTCGGCATCTGCGGCGAGCACGGCGGCGACCCGGCTTCGGTGGCATTCTGCCAGGAGGTCGGCCTCGATTACGTGTCGTGCTCACCCTACCGGGTGCCGATCGCCCGTCTCGCGGCTGCCCAAGCGGCCCTCGCTGCCAAGACCGCCAAGTAGGAGCGCGTCGAGGACGTCGGCGACTCCAGCGGGGTCGCCGCGCCCCGACGCTCATGACCGGGACGGCCACGCGCCGTCCCGGTCCACCCGTTAAACGAACCGTTCAACAAATTGTCGAAAACGCGGCGAACCGATTCCGCGCGGGCACGTTCAGTGCTAGTGCCAAGCCGTTGCGCGCAGGCAACCCTGCTCACAGGGGCGGCAGCCAACGCGTGGGATCGCCGGCATGAACGACACCAGCCCACCCCCCCTGTTTCTCAATGAAAATCCCGTCGCCGTCCCGCTGCCCCGCGTGATGCAGCAGGCCTATCTCTGGGTCGTGGCAGGCCTCGGCGGCCTTGCCACCGTTGCGCTGTTCGTCTTCGCCATCGCCACGCAGAGCGGAGCCGATGCCGAGCGGATCGCGGGTGCCCAGGAGAGCGGACGCTCGAGCCTCTCGACGCTGGTCGGCACCTTGGCGGCGATGCATGGGCGCCCTGGCGCCCTCTGACCGCCGGGCTTAACCGCTCCGCAACCATACCGCACGATAGTTGAACGCAACGGCCGTTCGGTGTCCTCCCGGGACCGGCGGTCTGAGCGTTTGGCATCCTGGTGCGAGTCGGTTGCGTGGGTAGGAAACAGGTACGGCGCG
Source organism: Methylobacterium sp. Leaf125 (assembly GCF_001423085.1). Lineage (GTDB taxonomy): Bacteria > Pseudomonadota > Alphaproteobacteria > Rhizobiales > Beijerinckiaceae > Methylobacterium. The sequence goes on from NZ_LMNU01000012.1 coordinate 631,670, forward strand.
CGTCGCATCTGCGCTGGCTCAGCGCTGCGATGACTCCCTGGGCGGCCGGTATCGGCCTGCTCGTCTCCTTTACCGCTACGGCGGGTACGGACATGGCGCCGGGTGCCGTCGGACGGGCGACGGGCACGGACCGTCTCCTGGCGACGGCCTCGCCGGGCGCCCGCCTCGCCGGAACCGAGACTCGCTCGCACGCCCCGCACCGGGTCTACAGCCGCGGCACCCCCGAAGGCTTGTCCGGGATCGAGGGCCGGGGCGATGCTCTGGTCGTCAGGACCAGCCTCTCCGAGCCCGCGAGCGGATTGCTGCAGGCCGGTTCGGCCGCCTGGAATCCCGACCTCGATGCCGGCTTCGTGCCCGCGCCGGATCTCGGCCTTGATCCGAGCGGAGAGGGGGACGGATCGGTGATCGTCGTGGAGGACGGGGCGACCCCCGCCATTCCCCGCGCGGAGGCGCTCTCTTCGACCACCCCGGCCCCGGCCGACGCGACCCCGATCGAGATCGCCGCGGCGAGCCTCGTCTTCCCGGGCCTGTCGCCGCGGGGATCCCAGGTGGATGGCGCCACGCCGGGTGCGGCGGCGCCCCCGGACGTCGCACGCCACCGCTACGCCGACCTGATCGGGCCCGACGCCATGGACCGCGAGCAGCGCTGCCTGGCCGAGGCCGTGTACTTCGAGGCGCGCAGCGAATCCGAGGAGGGCCAGGCGGCCGTCGCCCAGGTCGTCCTCAATCGGGTGAAGAGCGGCCTCTATCCCAGCAACGTCTGCGGCGTCGTCTATCAGAACCGTCACCGCTACATGGGCTGCCAGTTTTCCTTCGCCTGCGAAGGCAAGTCCCTGCGCATCGCAGACGGGCCGTCCTGGCAGACCGCCACCCGGATCGCCAGCGCGGTCATCGACGGGCGCACCTACCTCAGCGAAGTCGGGGGGGCGACCCATTACCATGCGGATTACGTGAAACCTAGCTGGTCGCGACGCTTGAAGAAGATGGACGTCATCGGACGGCACATCTTCTACCAGCTCAAGCGCGGTCAGACCTGATTTTCTAAGCAGTTCCCTGCGTTTTTACCTAAGCAGTGAAACTTCTAAGTAGTCCTAAGCTTGGGTTAATTTTACCTTGAGTCTCGATACAGCTTGATCGAGCGGCAACTTGGCGGCCTCTGGAACGTCGAGATGCGCGCGGACTTCGCGCGCCATTTCGTCCTGTACAGCGTCTCGAGCCGAGGAACCCGTCATGACCACGCCGGTCGCAGTCCGTATCAGTCTCGCCGCCATCGCCGGCGCCGTCATCACCCTGTCTTCCGCCCAGGCCGGCGGCTGCGGTGGCGCCGAGTGCTACCGCCACGTCAACACCCCTCCGGTTTACGGCGCGGTCTCCGAGCAGGTCCTCGTCCGCCCGGCCGAGACCGTCTACCGCACCATTCCCCCCGTCTACGAGACCGTCTCGGAGCGCGTTCTCGTGGCGCCCGGCGGCCGGGTTTGGCAGACCCGTCGGGATGCCTATGGCGCGTTGATCGGGTGCTGGGTGGACGTGCCGCCGCAATACGCCGTCCGCCGCCGCCGCGTCCTCGTGCAGCCCGCGCAGACAGTTCCGGAGACCATCCCGCCGCAATACGCCAGCGTCCGCCGCCGGGTGCTGGTGCAGCCCGCCCGGTCGGGCTGGGTGCCGGCCAATTACGGCCAGGGCGGCTATCCGGGTGCCTTCGGCCCCAGCCTCGCCGTCGGCTCGATCCCGGACGCCTTCGGCGTCACGGGGGCCAGTTCGGCCGATATCGGCGTCGGCCTCGGCTTCTCCTCGGGCAGCATCTACGACGGCTACTGAGCCCTTCGGCACGGCCCCATCTCCGGCCCCGGAGGCCCACCGCGTCCGGGGCCGCTTGATTCGGACCGTCCGTGCCACACCTCAGACCGGTCAGCGGAGGTATGCCATGGGTCAGTTCAAGGCTTGGGTCGTCGAGAAGACCGAGACGGGGCAATCGCTCACCTTCAAGGATTTCGACGACGCCGACCTGATGCCCGGCGACGTCACGGTCCGGATCACCCACTCCACGGTGAACTACAAGGACGGGCTGGCGATGACCGGCCAATCACCGGTGGTGCGGCGCTTCCCCATGATCCCCGGCATCGATTTCGCCGGCATCGTCGAGAGTTCGGACCATCCCGACTACAAGGCGGGCGACGCGGTGGTTCTCACCGGCTGGGGCGTCGGCGAGACCCATCTCGGCGCCTACGCGCAGCGCGCACGGGTCAAGGGCGACTGGCTCGTACCGCTCCCCAAGGGCCTGAGCGCCGCCCAGGCCATGGCGATCGGCACCGCCGGCTATACCGCGATGCTCTGCCTGATGGCGCTCGACCATCACGGCGTGGCCCCCGCCCAGGGGCCGGTTCTGGTCACCGGGGCCTCCGGCGGGGTCGGATCCGTGGCGGTGGCCCTGCTGGCGCGGGCCGGCTGGCACGTCATCGCCTCCACCGGTCGCGATGCGGAAGCCGACTACCTGCGCGGCCTCGGCGCCTCCGAGATCCTCGACCGCGCGGAACTGAGCCAGCCCGGCAAACCCCTGGCCAAGGAGCGCTGGGTGGCGGCCATCGATGCCGTCGGATCGGTCACCCTCGCCAACGTTCTGGCGGGAACGAAGGCGGATGGCGCGGTCGCGGCCTGCGGACTGGCGCAGGGCATGGACCTGCCGACCTCGGTCGCTCCCTTCATCCTGCGCGGAGTCTCGTTGCTCGGCATCAACAGCGTGACGACGCCGCAACCAAAGCGCCGGGCGGCCTGGGACCGGCTAGCCCGGGACCTCGATCACGACAAGCTTGCGGCGATGACCCAGACGGTGCCGCTACCCGGCGTCGATACGGTGGCGCAGGCGATCCTCGAAGGTCGGGTCCGCGGACGGACGGTGGTCGAGGTCGCCTAAGCTTCACGGAACGTCGGGCAGGAGCCGGGCGTTTCGACTTCCATGAGCCAAGCATTCGTTCGCGAGCGTGAGGGTGAGGCGGTGTTCGAGGATCTTCCCGAACGCACGCTCTCGCCGCACGCGAATTTCGTCACTCCGGAGGGCCTGGCCCAGATCGAGGCTGAGGTCGCGCGCCTCCAGGCCGCGTTCTCGGCCCTGACGCCCGAGGCCCAGGCCGACGTCGCCCGGGTGAACCGCGACCTGGCTTACTGGACCGCGCGACGCAGCTCGGCGCAGCTGGTGGAGGCGGAACCGGGCGACGTGGTCCGCTTCGGCTCGACGGTGACGATCCTGGCCGAGGACGACAGCCGCCGAACCTACCGGATCGTGGGCGAAGACGAGTCCGATCCGGCCAAGGGCACGATCTCCTACGTCTCACCGATGGCGCGCGCGCTGACCGGCAAGGTCGTCGGCGACGTTGTCGAGGTGAACGGACACGAGAGCGAGATTCTGGAGATCGCCTGACCGGGGCTCCTGCATCCCCTGACCGCGACTTTCAGGACGCCTCGGGCACGATCAGCGGCCACACGGGATGATCGAACAAGAAAAAAGGCTCGGATTGCTCCGAGCCCGAGAAGGGAAAAGGCCATTGGGGGCTGAACTGGCCTTCGTACAGGGTGAACACGCCCCCGGCAGCTTGGTTCCAACGAATCTCAGAAAAAACTTAGCGCGGCGCCGCGGCTCTCCGAAGCCGGTCGTTGATGGCTTCGCCCAGACCGCGCTCGGGAATGGATGCCACCGCGATCACCCGCGCTCCGACGCCGTCGAGTTGGCGCAGGGCGGAAAACAGGTGAGCCGCGGCTTCGGCGAGATCGCCCGCGGGACTGAGGTTGAGGCGCGCCCGCGCGGCATCCGCTCCCGGAAGGGTTTCCGGACCGAACAGCAACACCGCCTCGTCCGATGAAGCGGAGGTCGCCTCAAGGCGGACTTGCGCCCGAGGGGCGTAGTGGGACGCGAGCAGTCCGGGACCGACCGGATGGGCGGTGTCCCCGCTCTCCGGACCGGCCAGGGCGTAGCCGAGGCGCGCCTCCAGCGCTTCCCGCGTGAGACCGCCCGGCCGCAGCAGCCGGGGCGGCCCGCCGAGGCAGGCAATCACGCTGGATTCGACCCCGACCGGCGTCTCGCCGCCATCCAGCACGGCGGCGATCCGGCCCTCGAGATCCGCCAGGACGTGGTCGGCGCTGGTCGGGCTGACGCGTCCCGAACGGTTGGCGGAGGGCGCGGCGACGGGCCGACCGACCCGCGCCAGCAGGGCCCGGGTCAGGGCGGGCGCCGGCACCCGCAGGGCGACGCTCGGCAGGCCGGCCCGCGCGAGGTCGCAGACGCGGCAGTCCGGAGCGGCCGGCACCACCAGGGTCAGGGGACCGGGCCAGAACGCTTCGGCGAGGCTGCGCGCCGCCTCATCGAAGACGCCCTCGGCGAAGGCCGACGCCGTGTCGGCGAGATGCGCGATCAGCGGGTTGAAGCGCGGCCGCTGCTTGGCGGCAAAGATTCGTGCCACCGCCCCCGGATCGGTGGCATCGGCCCCGAGGCCGTAGACCGTCTCGGTGGGGAAGGCCACGACCTGCCCGGCTCGGAGCAGCGAAGCGGCCGCCGCGATCCCGTCGGCCGCCTCGGACAGCCAGGCGGTCGTTATGGCCGGGATCGCATCGTCGGGGATTGACCCGAGATCGTTCATATCTAAACTATCTGCGCTGGCACCCCTTTGCCGGGGAGAGCCTTGGGCCTAGCGCCCGGCCGGGCCATGCGTCAAACACGGGGCGACACGCGTCGATACAATCAAGGCGCGGGAGGAAGCATCATGACCTATCGCGCTCCGGTGGCTGACATGCTGTTCGCCCTGCGCCACGTGGCCGGGCTCGACGCAGCCCTGGCGGCCGGCCTGCATGGCGACCTCGCCGTCGACGACGCGGAAGCGGTCCTGGCCGAGGCCGGCAAGGTCGCCGAATCCGTCATCGCCCCCCTCAACCGGGTGGGCGACCGTCACGGCACGCCGCTCAGGGACGGTGCCATCACGACGCCGCCGGGCTGGCGCGAGGCCTACCAGACCTGGATCGCGGGCGGCTGGAACGGCCTCAGCGCCGACCCCGATCATGGTGGGCAGGGCCTGCCCCTCGTGCTCAACGCCGCCTGCAACGAGATGTGGAATGCGGCCAGCATCGCCTTCGGTCTCTGTCCGCTCCTCACGGCGGGCGGCATCGAGGCCCTGGCCCAGCACGGCTCGGCCGACCTCAAGACGCGCTACCTCGACAAGCTGGTCTCGGGGGAATGGACCGCGACCATGAACCTGACCGAGCCGCAGGCCGGCTCCGATCTGGCCCTCTTGCGCAGCCGCGCCGAGCCCCTCGGGGACGGCCGCTACGGCATCGTCGGCGCCAAGATCTACATCACCTACGGCGAGCACGACCTGACCGACAACATCGTCCACCTCGTGCTGGCCCGGCTCAAGGATGCGCCGGCCGGCACCCGCGGCATCTCGCTGTTCCTCGTCCCGAAGGTGTTGCCGGACGGCAGCCGCAACGACCTGCGTTGCTCCGGCATCGAGCACAAGCTCGGCATCCACGGCTCCCCCACCTGCTCCATGGCCTTCGGCGACGACGGTGGCGCCATCGGCTGGCTCATCGGTGAAGAGAATCGTGGCCTCGCCTGCATGTTCACGATGATGAACTCGGCCCGGCTCAATGTCGGCCTGCAGGGTGTCGGCATCGCGGAGCGCGCCTACCAGCAGGCGCTGGGCTATGCCCGCGACCGGCGCCAGGGCAAGGCCCCGGGCGCCCCCGAGACGAGCCCCATCCTCGCCCATGCGGACGTGCAGCGCATGCTGCTGACCATGAAGGCCTTCACCCAGGCCGCCCGCGGCATCTGCTACCTCACCGCCGCGGCCCTGGACGCAGCGGAGGGCCCGGAGGGGCAGGCGGCTCACGACCGCGCCTCCCTGCTGACCCCCGTCGCCAAGGCCTTCTCCACCGACATCGCCAACGAGGTGACCTCGCTGGGCGTCCAGGTGCATGGCGGCATGGGCTTCGTGGAGGAGACCGGCGCCGCGCAGCACATGCGCGACGCCCGCATCCTCGGCATCTACGAGGGCACCAACGGCATCCAGGCCATCGACCTCGTTGCGCGCAAGCTCCCGCTGAACGGGGGCGCCACGGTGCGGGCACAGATCGCCAGCCTGCGCCGGACCGCCGAGGGCTTCCTCAAGGATCCCGACCCGGCCTTCGGCAACATCGGCGCCCGGCTGCGGGCGGGGATCGCGAGCCTGGACCGGGCGACGAGCTTCCAGCTCAAGGTGCTGGCTTCGAACCGGCCCGAGGCGGCGCTGGCCGGGGCGACGCCCTACCTGCGCCTGTTCGGCCTCGTCCAGGGCGGCGCCTGCCTCGGCCGCCAGGCGCTCGCCGCCAACGCCGCACTGAAGGCGGGGGAGACCGACCCGGCCCATGCCGGCCGGATCGCCCTGGCGCGCTTCTTCGCCGACAACCTGCTCACCGCGGCCGAGGGGCTGGAGGCGAGCATCCTAGCGGGCGGGTACTTCACCGAGGACGCCGCGCTCGCCCTGGCGAGCTGAGGAGGGCGGCCTGCGGACAGGCCGCCGCGCAACGATCGACCATCATCGGGGGGAGGGCACCATGAGCGAGCACATCGCCATCGCGGATACGGCCGACGGCGTCCGCCTCATCCGCATCGATCGGCCTGAGAAGAAGAACGCGCTGACGGGCGCCATGTACGATGCCATGCGCGCCGCCCTGGCGGAGGCTGACGAGCAGGATGCGATCGGGGCCGTGGTGTTCGCCGGGGTGCCGGGCGCCTTCAGCGCCGGCAACGACCTCGCCGACTTCGTCGCGGGCGCCGGCAAGCCGTTCCGCGAGGCGCCCGCCCTGCAGTTCATCCGCCAGCTCGCCCGCACCCGCACGCCGATGATCGCGGCCGTGGACGGGATCGCGGTGGGGATCGGCACGACGCTGACCCTGCATTGCGACCTCGTCTATGCCAGCCCGGCCGCCCGCTTCCGCATGCCCTTCGTAGAGCTCGGCCTCGTACCGGAGGCGGCGTCGAGCTACCTGCTCCCGCGCCGGGTCGGGCTCCTGAAGGCCACCGAGATGCTGCTCCTCAGCCAGGGCTTCGACGCCGACGACGCGCTCGGCCTCGGCCTCGTCAACGCGGTGATGCCGGCCGGCCTGCTCCTCGAGCATGCCCAGGCCCAGGGTGCGCGCCTCGCCGGGCTTCCGCGGGGGGCCGTGCAGGCGACGCGGGCGCTGATCCGCGGTGACCAGGCCGCCCTGGAAGCCGCCCTCGAGGCCGAGGCCGTCGCCTTCGAGGAGCGCCTGCGGGCGCCCGAAGCCCAGGCGGCCTTCGCGCGCTTTCTCGGCCGGGCCAAACCGGCGTGAGTGCGGGCCCGGTTCTCGCGCCGAACCCCGATCTGCGCGGAAAGATCTGCCTCGTGGCCGGAGCCTCACGCGGGGTGGGGCGGGGGATCGCCCGGGGCCTGGGCGAGGCGGGCGCCACCGTCATCGTCACGGCCCGGTCCAGCGAGACGGGGCCGCGCACGGAGGGACGGCCGGAGGTCGTGGAGGATACGGCCCGCGCCGTCGATGCCGCCGGGGGCGAGGGCCACCACTATCTCTGCGACCACACCAGCGAGCGCGCGGTGGACGCGTTGGTCCATTGGATCCTGCGCCGGTTCGGGCGCATCGACGTCGCCGTCGCCAGCGTGTGGGGCGGCAACGAGGGCTATGACGGCGAGCGCTACACCGACGGTGCCGCCTGGGGCACGCCGTTCTGGCGCCGCTCGGCCGAGCCGTTCTCGGAGTTCTTCGGGAGCGGCCCCTATCCGGCCCTGCTGCTCGCCCGCGCCATCGCCCCCGCGATGGTCTCGGCGAGATCCGGGCTCGTCGCCTTCGTCTCCTTCGACACCGCGCCGGGCTATCTCGGCGACATCTTCTACGACCTGACCAAGGCGGCCACGAACCGGCTCGCCTTCGCCTGCGCCCAGGAACTGGCGCCGCACGGCGTCACGGCGCTGGGCCTCTCGCCCGGCTTCGTGCGCACCGAGCGCGCCATCGACATCGGCCACGCCGACCGGGCGACGGAGAGCCCGCTCTATGCCGGCCGGGCCCTCGCCGCCCTGGCCGCCGACCCCGCGGTCGCGGCCCGGGCCGGGCAGATCCTCCATGCGGGCGATCTTGCCGCCGCGTACGGCTTCACCGATGCGGACGGCACGCAGCCGCCCCGGTTCCAGATCAACGCCGAGGAGACCTGAGACATGAGCGGATCGCTGAACGGTAAGACCCTGTTCATCACCGGGGCCTCCCGCGGAATCGGCCTCGCGATCGCCCTGCGGGCGGCCCGCGACGGCGCGAACATCGCCATCGCCGCCAAGACGGACACGCCGCATCCGAAGCTGGAGGGCACGATCCACACCGCCGCCGCCGCCGTCGAGGCGGCGGGCGGCCGGGCCCTGCCGCTCCTGGTGGATGTCCGCGACGAGGACAGCGTCGCCTCGGCGATCGCCCGCACGGCCGAGACCTTCGGCGGCATCGACATCGTGGTGAACAACGCCAGCGCGATCTCGCTGACCCGGACGCCCGAGACCGAGATGAAGCGCTTCGACCTGATGCACGGCATCAACACGCGCGGGACCTACATGGTCAGCAAGTACGCGATCCCGCATCTCGCCAAGGCCGAGAACCCGCACATCGTCATGCTCTCGCCGCCCCTCGACATGACCGAGCAGTGGTTCGCCCCGCACCTGGCCTATTCCATCGCCAAGTACGGCATGTCGCTCTGCGTGCTCGGGCTCGCCGGCGAGTTGCGGCGCCAGGGCATCGCGGTGAACGCCCTCTGGCCTCGCACCACCATCGCCACGGCGGCGGTGAAGAACCTGCTGGGCGGCGAGGCGCTGATGCAGGCGAGCCGTACGCCCGAGATCCTGGCCGATGCCGCCCACGCGCTGTTCTGCCTGCCCGCCCGGGCGGTGTCCGGCCGCTTCCTCATCGACGACAGCTTCCTGGCGGAGCAGGGTGTCACGGACTTTTCAAAATACCGCGTCACACCCGGCATCCCTCTTGCGCCGGACTTCTTCGTGCCGGATGCGAGCACACCGCCTCCCGGGGCCTTCGCCTGAGACATCCCGCGTGATCTTCATCCACCAGCCGGTCGCCGGCGCCGGGCAGACCCTGCTCGAGCGCCGTTCCCTCGAATTGCAGGAGCCGATCCCCGACGACACCGTCTGGCTCGACATGGTGCGGCCGAGCCGGGAGGAGGACCTGAAGGTCGAGGTCTTCATGGGCATCTCGGTGCCGACCCGCGAGGAGATGAAGGACATCGAGCCCTCCGAACTCCTCTACGTCGAGGACGGGGCGCGCTACATGACCGGCCGGGTGCTGAGCAAGGTCAGCGAGTCCGAGGAGCCGGGCCTCGCCGGCATCACCTTCATCCTGCGCGGCAACCGCCTCGTGACGGTGCGCTACGAGGAGCCGCAGGCCTTCCGGATGTATACCCAGCGGGCCGGCCGCTCCACGGGCAACGGCCCGTCGGCGGTGCCCTCGGGCGAGACCATCCTGGCCGGGTTGATCGAGACGGTGATCGACCGCGCGGCCGACGTGCTCCAGCTCCAGGGCGAGCGCATCGATCGCCTCTCCGGCAAGATCTTCGAGGAGAAGGAGGACCCGAGCGCCCGCAATACCGCCCTGCAGGACACCCTCCGGGCCCTTGGGCGCCACGGCGACCTCATCTCGAAGCAGCGCGAGAGCCTGGTCTCGATGGAGCGCATCCTGCTCTCCCTCTCGGCGACCTACCGCACCGCCAAGGCACCGCGCGAACTGCGCGAGGACGTCCGCTCCACCCTGCGCGACCTGCAGTCCCTGGAGGAGCACGCCACCTTCCTGTCCTCGAAGATCCAGTTCCTCCTCGACGCCACCCTCGGGCTGGTGAACCTGGAGCAGAACAACATCATCAAGCTGTTCTCGGTCATGGCGGTGGTCTTCATGCCGCCGACCCTGATCGCCTCGATCTACGGCATGAACTTCAAGGCCATGCCCGAACTGGATTGGGGGTTCGGATACCCGATGGCGGTCGTCATGATGGTCGTCGCGGCCGTGCTACCGTACGTTTTCTTCCGCTGGAAACGCTGGCTGTAGCGAGTATTCGATGCAACCTGTTAAGGATGCTCATGCAATGTAACCGCGCTTGGCATGATCCGGAAGGCGGATGCATGCTCTTGGAGCGGTTCCATGACCTTGAAGACCATGACCATCCGCACTCGGTTGGTAGCCAGCTTCGCGATCATTACAGTTTTCATCGTTGCAATCGGCTGGCTCGGAATGTCCGGTGTCGGACGGATCAATGATCTACTGACCGCCGTCCAGACCAATTGGCTCCCGAGCGTGCAGGCGAGCGGTCGCATCGACGTCGCCCTGGCCCGTTACACCACGAGCCTGCTGCGCGTGACGCAGACCACGGATGCCGCCGACCAAGCCAAGATCGAAGCCGACATGACCAAGCGGCGCGAGCAGATCGGGGCCCTGTCGAAATCCTACGAGCGCCTGATCAGTTCGGACGCGGAGCGTGGCCATTTCCAGGCCTTCCAGCGGGAGGTCACCACCTTCTTCGGCATGGCGGACCGGATCGTCTCCACCGCGCACACGGCCCCGAAGGGCGAGGCCTACAAACTCTACCTCTCCGACGGCGTCGAGCCGCGGCGGCGGGCCTCCACCGCCCTGGAGAAGCTCATCGAGATCAACGACGCGGGTGCTGCGCAGGCCGAGGCGGAGGGCGTCGCCCTCACGGCCCGGACGCAAGCGATCGCTCTGGCGGCCCTCGCCCTGGCTGTCGTGCTCGCGGTCCTGCTGGCGACCCTGATCATCCGCAGCGTCACCCGCGGCATCGACTCGGTCGTGCGTCCCATGACGGCGCTCACCGCCGGCGATCTCGCCGTCACGGTCCCGCACCAGGGCACCGGCACCGAGATCGGCCGCATCGCCGACGCCGTCCAGGTCTTCAAGGAGAGCCTGGTCCGCATGAAGGCCCTGGAGGACGACACCGCCTTGGCCCGGGCCGGGGCCGAGGCCCAGCGCCGACGGGCGATGCAGGAGATGGCCGATGGCTTCGAACGTGCCGTGGGCGGCATCGTCGCCTCCGTGGGCAAGGCCGCGGGCGAGTTGCAGGCCACCGCCCAGGCCATGAGCGGCACCGCGAGCGAGACCGCCGGGCGTTCCATATCGGTGGCGGCCGCCGCCGAGGAGGCAGCCTCGAACGTCGAGACGGTGGCGGCGGCGGCCGAGGAGCTCGGCTCCTCCGTGCAGGAGATCGGCCGCCAGGTTCAGGGCTCGGCCGAGCTCGCCAGCGCCGCCGTGCGCGAGGCCGGCACAACCGCCGCCCTGGTGCAGGAACTCAGCGGCGCGACGGCGCGGATCGGCGACGTGGTCAAGCTGATCTCCGACATCGCAGGCCAGACCAACCTCCTGGCGCTCAACGCCACCATCGAGGCGGCCCGCGCCGGCGAAGCGGGGCGCGGCTTCGCCGTGGTGGCGACGGAGGTGAAGGAACTCGCCGGGCAGACGGCCCGGGCCACCGACGAGATCAGCACGCAGATCGCCCGGATCCAGGGCGCCACCGCCGAGAGCGTGCATGCCATCGACGCCATCCGTGGACGGATCGACGAGATCAGCGCCGTGGCGACCACCATCGCGGCGGCCGTCGAGGAGCAGGGCGCGGCGACCCAGGAGATCGTCCGCAACGTCGCGCAGGCCTCTACCGGTACGGGCGAGGTCACGGCCAACATCGCCGGTGTGGCGGGGGCGGCCGAGGAGACCGGTGCCGCGGCGAGCCAGGTCCTCGCCTCCGCCTCGGCCCTCTCGCGCCAGTCCGACCATCTCGGCCAGGAGGTCGGCCGCTTCCTCGCGAGCGTCCGCGCCGCCTGAGACCGGCGTCACACCCCGGGGGATCCCTCTCCCGGGCGCCTCGACCCCAGGACCCGCGGCCCGCCGACCCATCGGCCCCGGCAGGCCCCTCGCGCCGCACGAGTCCCTTGCCCATCGGGTCGAATTTGCGGATCGTCCGCGGATGTGTGGACGCTTCTTCATCGCCCAGGCCCCGGAGATCTTCCGGGCCTTCTACGGCTATCCCGAGGTGCCGAACTTTCCGCCCCGGTACAACGTGGCACCGACGCAGCCGGTACCGGTGGTCTTGTCCGCGGGCGGCCGACGCCAGTTCCGGCTGGTGCGCTGGGGCTTCTGGCCGAGCTGGGTCAAGGACCCGAAGGACTTCCCCCTCGTCATCAACGCCCGGTCCGAAACCCTGCGGGAGAAGCCGACCTTCCGCGGCGCCCTGCGCCACCGCCGCTGCGTCTTCCTCGCCGACGGCTTCTACGAGTGGCGCCGGGAAGGAACGGGCAAGGCGGCAACGAAGACCCCCTTCATGATCCGCCGTGCCGACCGGGCGCCGATGGCACTCGCGGGCCTCTGGGAGGACTGGCTCGGCGCCGACGGCTCGGAGGTCGACACCGCCGCCATCGTCACCACCGATGCCAACGGCACCATGGCCGCCGTGCACGACCGTATGCCCGTGATCCTGGCGCCGGATCAGATCGGCCCCTGGCTCGACACACGCGGCACGGAGCCGGACGAGGCGATGAGGCTGTGTCGTCCCTGTGCCGACGACTGGCTCACCCTCGATCCCGTCAGCGCGCGGGTCAACAACGCCCGCATCGACGCGCCGGACCTGATCGAACCCCTGGCCCGACCGCAGGGGGGCGAGGCGGAGCGATCGGCGCCGTCCGCCGAGCAGCCGCGTTCCAGCGACGAGGATGCGCAGGGCGCCCTGTTCTGAGGACGGACCCCGCGGGACGACGGCGTCTTGCGTTCGGCTCCCAAAGGTCGCATCGCTCCCGCGGCCCTGCCGGGCCGTTCAGGGGAGCACAGCATGACGGCGGAAGAGATCGACCAGATGAACCGGGCGCGGGACAGCCTGGCCCGTCAGCGCGGTGCGCTCGCCCGCCGGATCGGCAGCAGCGAGGTCGCGGCCCCCTCGGCAGCCGAGGATCTCACCCGGATCCTCCTCGCGATCGAGGCCGTGGACCGGGCCCTGGTGGATGCCGGCCGGCCCTACATGCGTCCCGAGAACTGAGGGCGCGGACCATGGACGAGACCCGGGACGCGAACGGCACCAAGCTCGCCGAGGGCGATGCGGTGACGCTGATCAAGGACCTGAAGGTGAAGGGCACCTCGACGACCCTGAAACGCGGCACGCTGATCAAGAACATCCGCTTGACCGACGACCCGTCCGAGATCGAGTGCAACGCCGAGAAGGTGAAGGGCCTCGTGCTGCGGGCCGAATTCCTCAAGAAGGCCTGAGGCGGGTTGCTCAAGCCGGCCTGAGGCGGGGCCTCGCCGGCCCCGAGCCACAGGCCGGCGCGGCGCGGGCCTACTCGTCCGTGGCCGTGGAGACGCGGGCGGGCGAGCGGGTCAGGCTGCGGATCGCCCGCAGGGGCCGGCCGGACTTCTCCGAGATGGCACGGTCCTGATCCTCGATGAGCTGGCGGGCCGGCTCGTCGCCGTCGAGGCCGCCGAGGATCTCCATGGGGACGCGCCGGTTGGAGGCGCGGGACTCGTCGTCATAGACGACGTCGAACAGGACGGAGCCACGCTCCTGCGGTTTCGACTTGGTACGCTTGGCCATGACGGGACGATGCTCGAACTGCAGGGGTGGGGAAGAGACGCCGACAGCCACGAATGGGCGGGGCAGGTGCGCGTACATCCGGCGTCACCCAGGCCCGGCCTCGTGGCCGTCTCCGATCGAGCGACGCGGGGTCGCGATCGGTGTGCCTCCTAGATGGTGCCACCGCTCCCGCTTGGCAACCCGTTTCGCCGGGCCGCGGCGCCTGTTCGCCGAGCCGCGGCGCTTGTTCGCCGAGCCGCGGCGCCTGTCCGGCACCCCCGCCGTCTGGCACGATGCGTGCGCCGCCGAGGCGGCTGGGCCGGCAGAGCGGCGCCGGTGCACGCCAAGTCCCAGGACCCGGGAGATCGCATGACCGACACGCGACCGCTGACGCGCTTCTCCGTCGAACCGTTGAGCCGGATGACGCGACACCTCTCCGCGGTGGCCTCGGGCCGGGCGGAGCCCGACCGTGTCCTCACCGGCGCCCGCCTGCTCTCGACCTACTCGGAGCGCATCCTGCCGGATCGCGAAGTCTGGATCGCCGGCGGGCGGATCGCGGCGGTGAAGCCGGCCGGAACCTACCGGGGCGGCGCGCCGCGGCACGACCTCGGCGGGGGCCTCCTGGCCCCGGGCCTCGTCGACCCGCACCTGCACATCGAGAGCAGCATGGTCACGGCCTGTGCCTATGCCGAGGCCGCGCTCCTCAACGGCACCACCACGATCGTCTGCGACAGCCACGAGATCGGCAACGTCCTCGACACCGACGGCATCGCCTGGATGCTGGAGGATGCCCGCGCGGCGCCCCTGAACATCTACCTCACGGTGCCCAGCACGGTGCCGGCGACCTCGCCCGAGCTGGAGACCGCGGGCGGCGACCTCGATGCCGCCAAGATCGCCGGCCTGTTCGATGCCTGGCCGGAGGCGATCGGCCTCGGCGAGAAGATGGACTTCGTCGCGGTCTGCGAGGGCGATCCCCGTGCCCACGCCATCATCCGGGCCGCCCTGGAGCGCGGACGCCCGGTCTCGGGGCATATCTACGGACGCGACTTCGTGGCGGCCTACGCCGCCAGCGGTGTCACCGATACCCATGAGGCGATCGATCGCGACATCGCCGACGACCTGCTGGAGGCCGGCGTCTGGATCTACCTCCGCGGCGGCCCGCCGACCACGCCCTGGCACAGCCTGCCGAAAGCCATCGGCACCATCCTGGACTACGGCGCCGCGGCCAAGAGGATCTGTGTCTGCACCGACGATCGCGACGCGCAGGACCTCCTCGCCTTCGGCCTCGACTGGGTCGTGCGCGAGGCGGTGCGCATGGGCATTCCGAAGGTCCAGGCCTGGTCGATGGGCTCGCTGCACCCCGCCACCCGCTACGGCCTCGACGGCGAGATCGGCGGCTTCGGCGGCGGGCGCCGGGCCGACCTCGTCCTCCTCGACGACGACCTCGTCCCCCAGTCCACCTGGTACGGCGGCGCGCTGGTGGTGGAGAACCGCCGGATCACGCCCCTGCTCGACGCCGCCCTCTCGCGTCCCTACCGCTATCCGGCACCGGCCTACGCCACCATGCACCTGCCCGATCCGCTGCCGGCCCTGACCCCGGACCTCCCGACGGGCCCCTGTCGGATCAACGCGATCCGCACCACGCTGCCGGGCATCGAGCTCACCCACGAGGTCGTCGACCTCGTGCCCGGGCCCGACTGGCCCGCGACGCTGGCGGCCAACGACCTCTGTTTCGTGACGGTGATCGAGCGCCACGGCCGCGCCGGCAACGTCGCCCACGGGCTGCTGCGGGCCTTCGGGCTGAAGCGGGGCGCGGTGGCGAGCAGCGTCGGCCACGATTCGCACAATGTCATCGTCGCGGGTCTGAACGAGGCCGACATGCGCGTCGCCCTCGCTGCGCTCAGCGCGATCCAGGGCGGTGTCTGCGTGGTCGAGGACGGAGCCGTGGTCGCCCTGGTGCCGCTGCCGGTGGCGGGGCTGCTCTCGGACAAGCGCGTCACCGCCGTGGCCGAGGAGGTGCGGGTGCTGAAGGAGGCCTGGATGCGGGCGGGCTGCACCATCCCGTATATGGGCTTCAACCTGATCCCGCTCTCGGTGATCCCGGAGATCCGCATCACCGACAAGGGGCTCGTCCTGGTGCCGGGGATGCGGATCGTGCCGCTGTTCGAGGCGGCCTGACGCTTTTTTCCGATTGCGAGGGCGGGAACCCCGGCGGGATCCGCCCGTTGTCAGGCAGGTCTCAACAGCCTCTCGATCCTCCCAAGCTTACACAGCCTGCATGCCGTGATCGGCGCGCGGGCTGTTTCTTTGTCCAGGGCTCACCCGATCCGGGGATCGCCCGGACGGCAGGGTGGTCGGAAGGGGCGCCAGACCGCTCCTGGGAGTTGCCCCGATGCGTAGTCTTCTCACCCTCATCATCGTCGGCGCGGTCGCCTTCGTGCTCGTCGGCATGTACGTGGCCCCGGGCCAGCCCGAGCTGCGGGCCTGGTACCTGCGCAATGCCTGCGAGCATCTCGACAAGGTGTCGCCGCAGATCTGCGCCCCGGCCCGCAAGGCCGAGAGCGGGGTGCCGACCTGAACGCGATCGACTGGTTCTTTCGCAACCGGCGAACCGGTGCGATCACCATCGGGCAATGGCCGAACGCCCCGCTGCTGATCTTCATCGGCTGCGCGGTGCTCGGGTGGCTCGACGGCCCCGGCGGCCGGATCGGCCCCTACCTTCGCGTGCTCGGTGCGGCAGCCCTGGCGTGGTGGGCCGTCGACGAGATCGTGCGCGGCGTGAATCCCTGGCGGCGCTGCCTGGGCGCGGGCGTCCTGGCCTTCCTGGTCTGGAAGCTGGCGCGCACCGTCCTCTGACGGCAGCGTTTCGTCTTGCCGAACCCCGTGCGTCACCTATTCTCGGTGTGGCGCGCGGCGCGCAGGAGGATTCGCAGGCATGTCGTTCTTCATCGGGATCGCGGGGCCCTGGATCGTCATCGCCGTGCTCGAGATGCTGTCGCTCAGCCGCCAGCGCGACCTGGATGCCGAGACCCTGGCCCCCGGCGGTGCGTCGTCGCTGAGCGTTGCCCACAGCGCCTACCTCGCTTAACCCGCATCCATCCGAGGCGCGCCGTCCGGCGCCCGTGCGGGATGCGAGGAACGACGTGGTGCGAGCAGGCGAACAGGCGACCGGCGTGTTTCCCGAACAACGGGGCGTGCGGATCTGGCTCTACGTCCTGGCCGCCCTCGTCGTCGGCATGGTGGCCGTCGGCGGCGCCACGCGCCTCACCGGTTCCGGGCTCTCCATCACCGAGTGGCGGCCGGTCACCGGGGCGATCCCGCCCGTCTCGCCCGAGGCCTGGGCGGCGGAGTTCGAGAAATACCGCGATACGCCCCAGTACCGTATCCTGAACCAGGGCATGGGGCTGTCGGACTTCAAGGTCCTGTACGCCTGGGAATGGGGCCACCGCCTCCTGGGCCGTGTCGTCGGCCTGGTCTTCTTCCTGCCGCTGCTCTGGTTCTGGTGGCGCGGCGCCCTGACCCGGCGCCTCGGCCTCGGCCTCCTCGGGCTCGGCGTCCTGGGCGGACTCCAGGGCGCGATCGGCTGGATCATGGTCGCCTCCGGCCTGCAGCCCGGCATGACGGCCGTGGCGCCCCTCAAGCTCGCCCTGCATCTCACCACCGCGAGCCTGATCCTGGCTGGCCTAGTCTGGCTCGCGGCCGGATTGCGGGCGCCGGACACCGCCGTCGAAGCCGATCCATCCCGCCTGCGCCGGACGGCGATGGCTATCATGGCCCTCGTCGTCGTGCAGATCTTCCTCGGCGGTCTCGTGGCGGGCTCGAAGGCCGGCCTCCTCTACAACACCTGGCCGACCATGGACGGGCACCTCATCCCTCCGGTCGCGGACCTCTTCGCCGCAACGCCCTGGATCGAGAATTTCGTCGACAACCTCGCCCTGGTGCAGCTGAACCACCGCCTCACCGCCTACCTGCTCCTGGCGGTCGCCTTCGTTCATGCGTTCGATGCCCGCCGGGCGCGCCCGGGCTCCGGCATGGCGCGCCGGGCGACCGGCATCGCCGCCCTCGTCCTCACCCAGGCCGTCCTTGGCATCACCACCCTGTTGCTGGCCGTACCCCTCTGGGCCGCGCTCGCCCATCAGGTCTTCGCCATGGCGGTGCTGACGATGGCAACGGTTCATGCCCGACGGGCGGCCCATTCCGACGTCGCGGCGCCCCTCGGGCGCCCGTCGACCCCCTTCGGCTATGAATCTCTGACCGGAAGGACGGCGTGATCGACACGGCGGCCTGATCGGGCGGAGCGCGCGAGCACGCGACCGGCTCGGCGCCTCGCGCCGGTGCCCCGTCCGCTGTCGCGGCCCGCCATGTGCGGATCACCACATCGCGACCGCACCGCAACGAACCACTCTGGTCCCCGCACGTTCGACCCCCGTCACGACGCAACCCGAGGCCCACGGCCTCCCTGTGTCTGACGCCCCTGAACCGCGAGAGGACGATCCCTGCATGCAGGATACCGAGACCCGGCGCACGCCCGCATCCGAGCGGACCACCCCCGAGACCCGGATACCCCCCGCCGCCCGTCCGAACCCGACCCCTGCGACGCGCCGCCACGGCAAGCATGCTTGGCTGGCCCTCGGCCTGACGGGATTGCTCGGCGCCGTCTGGGCCGTCGCCATCGCCAACCGCTATCCGCACATCCTTCCGGGCTAGTCCTCGCCCGAAGAGATTCCTGTTGATGGCTCCAACTCGGTAGTTGTCGCGGGGAACGCGGCAACAGGTTGAAGCGTAGCCTCTACGGAAATACCGGAGGTCGGCGATGCTTTTAGCGGACGACGGACGCCCATCGGGAGTGACCTGGAACTATACCCGGAAAGAAATCCTGGCGGATGGCGCCGTGCACGTCGTGGGTGTCGCCCTCGGCGTCGCGGGTGCCATCGCCATCGTGGTGATCGCCGCGCTTTCGCCGCTCTCGCTTCTCGAGCGCGCCGGCGTCACGATCTACGCGGCCGGCCTCGTCTCGATGCTCGGCGTCTCGGCCACCTACAACATGTGGCCGGTCTCGCGGCGCAAGTGGCTGCTGCGGCGGGCCGACCACGCCCTGATCTACCTGATGATCGCCGGCACCTACACGCCCCTGGTGGCCCTGGTCGGTGAGGGTCTCCCGGCCTGGAGCCTGCTCGGCACGGTCTGGCTGGTGGCGGCGATCGGCATCGCCCTCAAGCTGCTTCTGCCCGGCCGCTACGATCGGGCGTCGATCGGGCTCTACCTCACCCTCGGCTGGAGCGGGGTCGTCGCCTACGACGCGGTGATCGGCCGGCTCAGCAGCGATGCGCTCTGGATGCTCGCGTTCGGCGGCATCCTCTACTCCCTCGGAGTGATCTTCCACGTCTGGCGCAGCCTGCCGTACCAGAATGCGATCTGGCACGCGTTCGTGCTCGCCGCCACGGCCTGTCACTATGGAACGGTGATGGCGACCGTGATGAACGCGGGTGCCTGACGGGCGCCCCGGTCCCGGGGCAGAGGCTGGGGCATCGCGCGTCGACGGGACACGACCGGCGCCCCTTGCCTCTGGGCCTCACTTGTCCGTGCAGAGGCCACGGTCGGCGAGGTTGCGGTGCTCGCGCGGATCGCAATCCGTCGACAGGAACGAGGCCCACTCGGCGGGGGTGCCGTAGAAGGCGTTGCGGTCGACGTCGCCGCGCACACCCGGCACCCGCCCGGTGGAGGTAAACTGCCACAGCATCCACTTGCGCTTGACGTAGCGCTGCTCCGGCTCGGCGGCCGTGGAGCGGACCCAGTGCGGGTAGTCCGGCAGTTCGTCCTCGAGGACGTCCTTGTGGAAGGTGATGTCGGTGTAGATGATCGGCCGCTTGCCGGTGTAGCGCTCCATCTCGTCGAGCATGTAGCGGATCATCGACAGGGCCTGGGCCTTGGGCAGCTTCTTCGGGCAGAGCTGCGAATGGCCGTTCCACTCCACGTCGAGCACGGGGGGGAGGGCGGTCGGGTCGTTGGGGACGTTCTTCTTGAACCAGGCCATCTGGTCCTGCGGCGAGCGGCACCAGAACACGAAGTGATAGGCGCCCCGCGGCACGCCGGCCTGCGCGGCCCCGTCCCAGTTCGTGCGGAACCGCTCATCGACGTGGTCGCCCCCCTCGGTCGCCTTGATGAAGGCGAACTGGGTGCCGGCCGCGCGCACCGACATCCAATCGACGGGCCCCTGCCACTTCGAGATGTCGATGCCCTGGACCGGGTGCTGCTTGGCCCGCGCGACGCCGGGATGGGGCTTGGCATCGCCCTTGGTCGGATAGAAATCCGTGGTGCCCGAGCAGGCCGCCAGGGCGGACAGCACGGCGACCGCCGCGCCGCGCCGCAATCCGGCGCGCCAAGCGGTCAGCGGCGCACGCTCGTTCTGACGTGCCGGGGCAGTCCCGTTCCACAGCCGCATCGTTGCCCGACCCACCAGCTTCTACGCGCTACCAATGGCTAAGGGATGGCCCGGGCGCGGTTAACAGACCTTTGACGGCAATGCGGCGGATTTCCGGAAGCCGTGTCGGACGCGCCACATAGCCGGTGGACGTCCACCCTGGCCCCCACGGTCTCCACCCCCTAAGTGCAGGCCGTGCCTGCGGGTTTGGGACACAGGAGAGTGCCGTGAAGGTTCTGTTCACCATCGGGTACGAAGGCCTCGATTCCGAGCGCCTGATCGCCGCCCTGCGGGATGCGCAGGTGGGGACCCTGGCGGATGTCCGCGCCGTGGCGAATTCCCGCAAGCGCGGCTTTTCCAAGAATGCCCTGCGCACCAGCCTGGAGGACGCCGGCATCGGCTACGCCCATGCCCGCAGCCTCGGCACGCCGAAGGCCGGGCGGCAGGCGGCGCGCGCCGACGACGCGGCCCTGATGCGGCGCATTTATTGCGAGGAGGTGCTCGACACCGCCGATGGCGGACTCGCCCTCGACGAACTCTGTACCCTGGCCGATCGCACGCCGATCTGCCTGCTCTGCTTCGAGCGTGAGCCGGCACGCTGCCATCGCCGCGTCCTCGCCGAGCGGATGCAGGCGCGGGGCTTCACGACCGTGGACCTGTTCGGCTGAGGCCGATCGCTACCGCCACACGCACAACACCGGCGCGTTGACAATCTAGAGTTATCCGGTTTTCACTTGCGGTGGGGTGACGATGTCGGATTTGCGATGACGCGCAAGGCGCTGGACCAGACGTTGGGCTTCCTCCGGGCGCTCGACCGGACCGCGAGCACCGACGATGTGGGTCGGCTGCTGGTCACGGAATTCGCGGCCCACGGCGTGTCCCATGCCATGGCGGGGACCATTCCCCGGAAGGGGACGCCGGCGCGGCAGCAGCACGGGCACATCCTCGTCAACACCTTCCCGGAGGAATGGGGCCGGCGCTACCTGACGCGCGGCTACGCCTTCCACGACCCCACGGTCCGCCACCTGGTCGACAGCACGGCGCCCTTCGCCTGGAGCGAGCTGGGCGAGCGGTTCCGCGACGATGCCGGCGCCCGCCGCGTGATGGCGGAGGCGGGCGAATTCCGCCTGCGCGACGGGATCACGGTGCCGCTGATGACCCTCGACGGCGATATGGCCGGGTTCAGCCTCTCGGGCGAGCGCCTCGGGCTGAATCCCGGCGATCGCCCGATGCTCCACCTGATCGCCACCTACGCCTTCGGCCACCTGCTGCGCCTGCGCGGCCCGGCCGGGGCGGCGCGGGCCGCCAAGCTCGCGCCGCGGGAGCGCGAGGCCCTGCAATGGGCGGCGGAGGGCAAGACCGACTGGGAGATCGGCGAGGTCATGGGCATCTCGACCCACGGGGTGGACTTCCACCTGCGCTCGGCCCGGACGAAGCTCGGCACGACCAATCGGACCCAGGCGGTCGCGGTGGCGTTGCGGCGCGGGCTGATCACCTGACACGGCCCCTTCGGGGCACCATCGCGACGAGACACGCACGGTCCGCCGGCGCCGATCCCGCACGCCGCACCGCATCCACCTACGGGTTCCCGTAGGTTTGTGACTGTCACGCTCATGTCAGAAGCGACCTCGGAACGGAGGTTTCGACATGATCCAGATCGTGACACCCGCGAATGAATACTGCTTCCGCGAAGAAATGGAACAGGTCTGGCGCCTGAGGCACGAGATCTTCGTGGAGGAAAAGCGCTGGCTCGACCTCGCTCGTCCCGATGGGCGCGAGATCGACCAGTTCGACACGGCCCACGCGATGCACTTCCTCGCCATCGAGGCGGGGCGGGTCATCGGCTACAGCCGGCTCTTGCCGACGACCCGACCGCACCTCCTCTCGGACGTGCTGCCGCAGCTCTGCGAGGGGGCGCTGCCCCGCGGCCACGACACCTGGGAATGGACGCGCCAGGCCGTCGCCCGGTCCCATCGCGGACGCGGCAAGGCGGTCAATCCGGTCTCGCTCGCCCTGCTCTCGGGCATCGTCGAGTGGGGCCTCGCCAACGGCGTACGCCAGCTCGTGCTGCAGATGCCGACCCTCTACCTGCTGCACGTGGTGCAGCTCCACTTCCGGGCCCGACCGCTGGGCCTGCCGCAATCGATCAGCGGCGAGGACATCATCGCGGCCACCGCGGAGTTCGACGACCGGACCCTCGCGCGCCTGCGCACCCTCACGGGGCGCACGGACTCCGTGCTCGCCCCGACCTACCCCTACCTCGCCGCCTGACGCGCGGCCGCAAAGGACCTGCCATGCTCACCCTGATCCCGCCGCCGAAGGGCGAAGCCCTCGACGTGCTCGCCGCCCATTGCATCGCGGCACGCGCCGTCATCGAGGAGACCGGGACGCCGGTGATGCGGCGGCTGATCGACCTTCTGCTGTTCGAGATCGCCGTCGCCATGGCGGATCCGTCCGACAATCCGGCTCTCACCCTGGAGCCGGTCGCCTGAGAGCGAACGGGTGGACGAGCGCCGGGAGCTCAGCGCCCCATCAGGGCATCCACGTGGGCGGCAACGGAGAGGCCGAGCCCCTTGAGGCTGTAGCCGCCCTCCAGCACCGAGACGACGCGCCCGCCGGCGTGGCGATGGGCCAGCTCCATCAGGCGGCGGGTCGCCCAGCCGAAATCCGCTTCGGTGAGTTCGACATGGCCGAGCGGATCGAGGTGATGGGCATCGAAGCCGGCCGAGATGATGATGAGGTCGGGGGCAAAGGCGTCGAGACGGCGCAGGATGCCGGCCTCGAAGGCCTCGCGAAAGACGGGGCCGTCGTCGCCCGCCCGCAGGGGCACGTTGACGATGGTGTCGTGGTTGCCCCGCTCCGACGTCGTGCCGGTGCCCGGAAACAGCGGCATCTCGTGAGTGGAGGCGTACATCACCGCGCGGTCGTCCCAGAAGATGTCCTGCGTGCCGTTGCCGTGGTGGACGTCCCAATCGACGATCGCCACCCGGCTCGCCCCGTGGGCTTCGCGGGCGTGGCGCGCCGCGATGGCGGCGTTGTTGAAGACGCAGAACCCCATCGCGGTCATGCGCTCGGCATGATGGCCCGGAGGCCGCATGGCCACGAAGGCATTGGCGCACTCGCCCGCCATTACGGCATCGACCGCGTGCACGGCGCCGCCGACCCCGCGCAGGGCCGCCTCGATGGTTCCGGGGGAGAGCAGGGTGTCGCCGTCGATCTGGACGTAGCCGTCCGTTGGAGACGCCTCGATGAGCGCCTGCACGTAGGGTACGGGATGGACCAGGGTCGGCACCGAGGGTTCGGCCTTCGGGGCCTGGCCCCGGAGAAGACCGGCGAAGCGCTCGTCCTCGAGGGCCCGCTCCACCGCCCGGATCCGGTCGGCGCGTTCGGGATGTCCCTCCGGCATCGCGTGATCGAGGGCGGACGGATGGCTCACGTACAGCGTCGTCACGATCATCCCCTTGCGGCCGCCGACCTGTCGCTTCGATACAACAGATGATGCCAATGTATCACATCTTGCGCGTGATCACGTTGCCGGGATGCGCGCTCGGCTCGGGTTGTGCAAGACCTGTCTGAACACGAATCGATCAGACCGCGCCCGATGACGGGCGGGTCGAGACAGGCCCTGACCCATGCGCGCGCCCGCCCTCCTGCTCCTGATCGGCGCGTTGCTGCCGCTCGGCGCCTGCAACACCCAGACCAATTCAGGGGCGACGGGACCGGCGACCGGACCGCTCGCCGCCGCTCCCCTGGCCGGTCCGGAGCGCGACAAGGCCTGGATGAAGCTCGCGCCGACCGCCCCCGTCGATCCGAAGATCGCCCGCGCCACCGTCGACTACCCGACGCGGGAAGCGCCCGGAACCGTCATCGTGGTCACCAAGGAGCGGCGGCTCTACTACGTGCTGCCCGACGGCAAGGCCGTGCGCTATCCCGTGGCCGTCGGCCATGCCGGCATGGCCTGGGCCGGGACGGCCGAGGTCGATCGCAAGGGCGAATGGCCGGACTGGAACCCGCCGCCGGAGATGCTGGCCCGCCGGCCCGACCTGCCGAAGCGCCTGGAGGGCGGCCCCACCAGCCCGATCGGCGCCCGCGCGCTGTATCTCGCGGAGGGCAAGAAGGACACGCTGTTCCGCATCCACGGCACCAACGAGCCGGAGAAGATCGGCCAGGCGGTGTCCTCGGGCTGCATCCGCATGCTCAACGACGACGTGGTCGACCTCTACGACCGGGTGCCGATCGGCGCGAAGGTGGTGGTGCGCTGACACCCCGCAGGGGCATGCCGCTCGCCGGTCTCAGGCGACGACGCCTGCCGCGCCCCCGGCCACAGACCGATGCGAACCCGGACCGGGTACGCGACCGAGCCGGGGCGGGGAGGATGCCGGCCCGTCCGGCCTCCCCGCCAGGGGCCTTATCCCCAAGCGATCCACGCCGCGGCCGAGGCCCGGCCGCAGCGCCTGTCGATGGGCCCGTCCCAGCGGACCCGCGCGTCAGCCGAAATGGCCGTCGTCCACGACCACGCGGTTCTCCACCAAGCCGAACTGGAGGAAGTGCTGCATCGGGTCGATGCCCTCCCGGGCGACGTCCGCGTAGGCCTTGAGGTACGCCTTGGTGTCGAAGTCGGCGGCCGGGTCGCGGCCTTCCTTCCACCCGAAGGTCTCGTAATGGACGAGCGGGTTCATGCCCGAGCGGGCCACGTCGCCGTAGGCGGCCAGGTAGCCCTTGGTGTCGAAGATCGCGTTGGGGTCGCGCCCCTCCGTCCAGCCCGACGCCGCGAAGTGCTGGCGGGCGAACGCGAAGGCGTCCCCGCCCGCCGCCGACGCCGCGGCGGCCACGTCCGCGTTGGCCAGGAGGTAGTATTCCGGGTCGAAGCCGCCCTGGATGTCGGTGGGCCGGCCCACCGCCGCGAAGGTGGCGCGGCCTTCCGCCTGACCGAATTCGAGGTAGTGCGCCAGCGGGTTGACGCCGGCCGCCTTCACGTCGGGATTGCGGGCGAGATAGGCCTCGTCGTCGAAGGACACGCCCGGGTCGCGGCCCTGCTTCCAGCCGGCCTCGGCGTATTGCGTCAGCGGGTTGGTGCCGGCGGCGGCCACGTCCGGGTTGGCGGCGCGGTAGCCCTTCGTCGAGAAGACGGCATTCGGGTCGCGGCCCTCCTGGGCTCCGAACTGGGCGTAGTGGTCGTCCGCGTCCATGCCGGACGCCAGCACGTCCTTGTACCGGGCGAGGTAGTAGAGGTCGTTCACCAGGGGATTGCCGTCGTTGAGGACAATGGTCGTGTCCGAGAACAGGATGCGCTCGAAGCCGCCGATCGTGTCGCGGCCCTCCGGTCCGGTGACGAGGGTGACGGCCCCGTCCTGCGTCACCTGCGCGTCGGCGAGGCGCGACTGGAAGATCAGGGTGTCGTTGCCGACTGCACCGGCCTTGCCGCCGCCCATCAGGATGTCGTCGCCGAGGCTGTTGAACACGGTGTCGTCGCCGGCCCCGCCCTGCAGCACGTCGCCGAAGGGCGTGCCCTGGAGGATGTCGGCACCGTCCGTGCCGATCTTCACGACTCCGCGCTGGAACACCATGTCGGCCCGGGCGGAGAGGTTCTGGATGCGCAGGTCGCCGGCCGGTCCGGTATCGGCGGTGCCGTAGGGCGTGACGGCGTGGAAGGCCTTCAGGTACTCGGCCAGGGCATCCTGCTCGGAGCCCTTGACCGCGAAGGTCTCGGTGTCGGGCAGGGAGACCGCGGCGGCGTCGCGCAGGGCAACCTTGTTCTCGCCGTAGGCCGGGAAGGGGTAGTTGTCGCCGCCGAGGCCCGGCGCCGAGGCGGTGCCGGTGGCGAGGAAGTCGAGGGTCACGACCTTGATGGCGCGGCCGGCATCGCCGACGATCTGGCCGTTCTGCACCAGGGTGTCGAGGATGCGGCCGTCGGCGTCGAGGATCGCCGCATTGATGATGCGCTGCCCCTCGCGGGTGACCGCGCCGTTCACGTCGAGGGTCTGGGCCTGCTTCGTGGCGTCGAAGCTGTAGGAGATGCCGCCGACCTGGGCGAACTGGCCCGGGGTCGCTCCCGGCGCCACCGCGGCGACGCCGTGCTCGAGGATGCGCTCCAGCTCGGCGGCCGTCACGGTGGTGATCGCCAGGTTGTTGTTGAAGCGCAGGGAGTTGGTGACGTCGAGCTGCGAGATGTCGCCGGCCTGCTTGCCCGCGGAGGGATTGGCCGCCGGGGGCAGCTCGGCGGTGGTGCCGCCCGTGGTCGAGAAGGAGCCGATCGAGTCGCGGATGCCGCCCCCGTTCTTGATCGAGACGGTGACGCCGGCATCGAACCGCTGGGCGTACCAGAGGTTCGCATCCGACGAGAGGTCGCCGAGGTTGGTCTCCTCGGTGCGGACCTCGCCGCGCCGCCCCTCCAGGTACACGCTGGTGCGGCCGAGGATGTTGCCGTCCTGCTGGCGGATCACGTCGGCGATGCCGGCGGTCTCCTGGACGCCGTCGTTGTCGGCGTCGAGGCCCTCGATCACCTCACGGACGAGGAAGCCCTTGCTGCCGGGCGTAAAGGCGGCGGCCGTCGAGCCGTAGAGCCCCGCCACGGTCGTGTCGTCCACCGCGACGGCGCCGCTGGTGGCCGGGTTCACCGAGTCACGGATGATGTTGCCCCGGTCGTCGAAGGTGACGGTGAGACGGCCCACGTAGGAATATTCGGAGGCGGTGTTCACCAGGGCGAGGGTCTGGCCGCTGGCATTGGTGAAGAATTGCGGGTAGCCGCCGCCGGCCGTGTCGCCGGGCAGCAGGCGGTCGCCGCTATCGGCGAGCAGGGTGTGCGAGCCGCCGCCGATGAGCACGTCGACGTTGCGCAGGAGCGGCGCCAGGGCCTGCTCGTTGGCGAGTTGCTGCAGGTGGGTCCCGACGATGACCTTGTTCACGTCCGGATTGGCGGCGAGCACCCGGTCGATCTCGGCGTTGATCTGGCTTGCCAGCAGGGCGATGTCGTCCTGGCCGTTGAAGCCGTCCAGCGTGACGTTGCCGAGGGTCGTCAGCAGCGGCTCGAGCTGGGTGGTGGCGCCCACGAAGGCGATCTTCTCGCCGTTCTCCACCAGGATCGTGGATTTGGCGATCTTGTCCGCCCCGGTGCCGGTCTGGGTCGAGGCCGGCCCCGTCTGCGCGAAGGTAGCGTTCGAGACGTTCGGGTTGACGAGGCCCGCGAGCGCGGCCTCGCGCGAGAAGGTCAAGTTGGTCGAGAGATAGGGGAACTGGGCGCCGACCCAGCTGTCGTCGGCGCTGCCCGCCGCCGTGCCGAGATTGGCGCCGATGATGTTGGCGACCTCGGTCGGGCCGGAATCGAACTCGTGGTTGCCGAACACCGCCGCCTGGACGCCGATGATGTTCTGGATGGTGATGTCCGCCCGGCCGACCGAGGCCGCGAGCTTGGTGTAGGCGGCCGCGCCGGTGAGACCGTAGACCTGGTTGTAGACGCCGTTGTAGGTGGCGGCGAGCTGCGGGTCGGCGCCCGCGATGAAGAACGGGCTCGGGATCCAGCCGTCGCCGGTGGAGAGGGTGATCGAGTTCGGCGTCGCGTCCTCGAGCTTGTCCACGATGGCGGCGAAGTTCGCCGCGCGCTGCGTGGCGAGGAGGCCGGCCTCCCAGTCGGAGGCGTGCAGGATCTGGAGCGTGTAGGTCATGGCCGGCGGGGTCTCCGTCGTGAAGTCAAGCTGGTCCTGGGGGATGCCGTCCGGCCGGGGCGTGGGCCGACGCGGAGCGGGTCACAATCCGGCGCGGGGGCCGGGGAACCGTTCGCGAAGGCCGGCGGCGTCGGATGCATGCTGGCGCTCTGCGGAGAGGGAAGCGCCGGGAACCGACGCCCTGTTCGCGAGCCCGCATGACCCGTCGGCAACACGGTCGACGCTCCGCCCTCCTGCCGCTGGACAGCATCGGACGACAAACCGCTCGACCGCATCGGGACAGTTCAGGCTCGGGCAGCCCATAGATCCGCCCCATGACAGGGCGATGAAACACAGCGATCCATCGTGGGGTCGGTTGTCCGGCGCGCGCCACAACATGGCCGGCCGTAATCCCGGCCGGTCATCGGGCTTTCATCCCCGGACACCGATCGGTCTTGCGCGGGCAGCCTCCGGAAGCGTCCGAGACCGACGGCGGGATGGGCCAGCCTGAGCGCCGACCCGCCGGTCCCGTCACGCCCCGCCCGCGGCCGTCGCCGCGAGGGGCGGGTCCCGCTCGGGCGCGCACCGCAGAACGATGTCGGCGCGCAGGCCGCGCCCGTTCGGGCCGTTGCCGAGCGTGACCGTGGCGCCGAGTTGCCGGGAGAACGCGCGGACGATGGCGAGGCCGAGGCCGCTGCCCTCCGTGTCGCGTCCCTCGTCGAGGCGGTGGAAGCGTTCGAAGACCCGTTCGCGCTCCGCCTCCGGGATACCGGGACCGTCATCCGTCACGGCGATGCGGATCTCGGTGCCGTCCCGCGCCTCCACCGTGGAGACGGTCACGGCGACCTGCCCGCCGGGCTCGGTGTAGCGCAGGGCATTGTCGATCAGGTTGCGCAGGATCTCCGCGAGCAGGAGCGGTTCGAGGGTGACGCGGGTCCGGCCCTGCGCCTCGAAGGACAGGTCGATGCCCCGCCGGAGCGCCAGGCCGGCAAAGTCGGCGGCGGTGTCGCGCGCCAGGGCCGCCACGTCGACCGTGTCCGGCTTGGGGCGGCGGGCCGCTCCCTCCTCCACGGCCGCCAGGGTCAGCAGCTGCGCGATGAGGTGGTCGAGGCGGTCCACGGCGGCGTCGATATCGGCCCGCGACGCGGACCAGGCCGCGCTCGCCGGAGGCTGCCGGTCGAGGAGGCTCAGATGCGTCTTCAGGATCGCCAGGGGCGTGCGCAGCTGGTGCGAGGCGTCGGCGGTGAACTCGCGCATCACCGCGAGCGCGTGGTTGAGCTGGCGCAGGAGCTCGTTGAGGGCGCCGACTAGGGGCAGCGCCTCCTGCGGGACCCCCGCGACGGTGAAGGCCGGCACCGCGCCACGGCCGTCGAAGCGGCGCTGCTCCACTTCCCGGCGCAGGCGGTCGAGGGGGGTCAGCCCCATCTGCACCGCGAACCAGACCAGCAGGAGGCCGATGGCGGCCAGGGTCGAGCCCAGGATCGTCAGGGCGGTGAGCATCCGGCGCACCAGGAGGTCGCGACCATGGGTGGTCTCGGCGACCTGGACCAGGGCCGTGTGCCGGGTGACGTAGATCGGCTTGACCATCAGGCCGATGCGCACGCGCTGGCCGAGGAAGATGCCGTCGCGATAGGCTAGCGTCTCCGGGGGCGGGAGCGTCGCGGGCAGGCCCAGGTCCTTGTAGCCCGTCACCAAGTCCCCGTCGGCGGTGACGCTGTAGAAGATGCTGTCGCGCTCGGAGTTGGAGAGCATGCCGAAGGCCGCCGCCGGCACGTCGACGGTCACGTGCCCGTCCTGCACCGAGAGCCGCTCCGCGATCGACAGGATCGAGCCGGCCAGCACCCGGTCGTAGGCGCGGGTGACGAAGGCATCCACGAACCAGGTGGAGCCGGCCGCGAGCGTCAGCGCGAGGGCCGCCATCGGGATCAGGAGGTAGGCGGCGACCCGCAGGCGCAGCGAGCGGATGCTCACCGCGCATCCCCGGGCGGCCCGGGCTCCATCAGGTAGCCGAGGCCGCGCAGGGTGACGATGCGCGGACCGGTCTCGCCGAGATGCCGGCGCAGGCGCGCCACGTAGACCTCCACGGCGTTGGGCGTGATCTCCTCGTCGAAGCCGAACACCTCCGCGGTCAGGCGTTCCTTGGAGACGACGCGGCCCACCCGGGTCATCAGCGATTCGAGGATCGCGATCTCGCGCTTGCGCAGGGGGAGGACCCGGCCCGCGAGGGTCGCGATCTGGCCCGAGCGGTCGTAAACCAGGTCGGCGCAGGTGAGGATCGGATCGGGCTGGCCGATCCCGCGCCGGACGAGGGCCCGGACCCGCGCCTCGAGCTCGGCCGGATCGAACGGCTTGGCGAGGTAGTCGTCGGCGCCGAGATCGAGGCCCACCACCCGGTCGGCCACCGCCGCCCGAGCCGTCAGGATCATGACCGGGACCGCGAGGCCGGCCCGGCGGATCTCGCGCAGGACGTCGAAGCCGGAGCGGTCGGGCAGGCCGAGATCGAGCACCACCAGGGCGTAGGCTTCCTGGCGCAGCCAGGGCAGCACCTCCGCGCCGCGGGCCGCGTGGTCGACGGCGAAGCCGCTGAGGCGCAGGGCCGAGACGATCCCGCGGGCCAGCGCGGCGTCATCCTCGACGATGAGGATCCGCATGGAGTGCCCCGACCTCCCCGACGGCCGCGACGACCGCCATGAACTATGTTTTGCGACGCGGCGCCGGGCCGTGTCAGGATGATGCAAGCTCCCGTGGTTACCTTAACTGTCGACAGGTGCGCAACGAGACGCACCATCGCCAGGGAGCACACCATGAACAAGCGGCTCGCATTGTCGCTCGCGCTGTCGATACTTGGCCTCGTCGCTGAGGCGCAGGCACAGACGACAGTCCCGTCCGGTTATCCGGCGGATTATGCCGAGTTGATCGAGGCCGCCAACAAGGAAGGCGCACTGTCGATCTATTCGACGGCGGATGCAGCCGAGGTTTCCGAGCTACTCACCCAGTTCCGGGCGCTCTATCCGAAGCTGAAGGTCGAGTATGCCGACCAGAATTCTACCGAACTCTATAGCCGATACGTGGCGGAGGCGGCCGCCGGCGCGACTGCCGACCTGATCTGGTCTTCGGCGATGGACCTGCAGATCAAGCTCGTCAACGACGGCTACGCGATGACCTACGCCTCGCCGGAGAAGGGCGCGCTGCCCGACTGGGCGAAGTGGAAGGACCAGGCCTACGGCACCACCGCCGAGCCGATCGTCTTCGCCTACAACAAGCGCCTGGTGCCCGAGGCGGACGTGCCGCGCAGCCACGCGGACTTCGCCAAGCTCCTCGCCGCGCAGCCGGACGCCCTGAAGGGCAAGGTGACCTCCTACGATCCGGAGCGCTCCGGCGTCGGCTTCCTCTACGTCACCCAGGACGTGCAGATCAGCCCCTCGACGACCTGGGACACGGTCAAGGCGATGGGGAAGGCCAGCGCCAAGTTCTACACTTCCACCGGGGCGATGATCGAGCGCGTGGTCTCGGGCGAGCACACGCTCGCCTACAACATGATCGGCTCCTACGTCCTCCAGCGGAACCGGAAGGACCCGAACCTCAGCTTCGTCCTGCCGAAGGACTACACCCTGGTGATGTCGCGCATCGCCTTCGTCTCGGCCAAGGCCCGGCACCCGGCGAGCGCCAAGCTGTTCCTCGACTTCATCCTGTCGAGGGCCGGCCAGGTCGAGCTCGCCCGCCACGCCATGACCTCTGTTCGCGACGACCTGCAGGAGAGCCACGGCATCAGAAGCCTCCCGGGCGCCGGCGAGGTGACCCTGAAGCCGATCCGGGTCGGGCCCGAGCTCCTCACCTATCTCGACCAGATCACCCGCCTGCGCTTCCTGAAGCAGTGGCAGCGCGCCCTGGCGGCGAACTGAGCGATGCCGCGCGCCTTCCGCATCGCGGTGGTCCTGATCACCGCGCTCCTGATCCTCGGCCCCGTAAGCCTGGTGGTCTACCAGAGCTTCCTCAGCGGGCCGTTCTTCCAGCCGAACAGCACGCTGACGACCCAGGCCTACGAGTTCGTCCTCTTCGAGGAGGAGGATTTTCGCGAGGCCTTCCTGAACTCGGCGATCATCGCCGTGGGCATGACCGCGATCGCGGTGCCGCTCGGCTGCCTGATGGCCTTCCTGCTGGTGCGGACCGACCTGCCGGGCAAGCGCTTCATCGAGCCCCTGGTGCTGGTGCCGATGTTCGTCTCCTCGGTGGTGCTGGCCTTCGGCTTCGTGGTGGCCCTCGGCCCCGTCGGGCTCGTCAGCCTCTGGGTGAAGGGCCTCGTGGGCAGCATCCCCTGGTACCTCTACTCCAAGACCTCGCTGATCCTGATCGCGGGCCTCACCCACGTCCCGCACGTCTTCCTCTACGCGTCCTCCGCCCTGCGCGCGCTCGGCTCCGACGTGGAGGAGGCGGCCCGCTCCGCCGGGGCCGGCCCCCTGCGGGTCGCCCTGACGGTGAGCCTGCCCATGATCATGCCGAGCATCCTCTACGCCTCGGTGCTGGTGTTCTTCCTCGGCTTCGAGCTGTTCGGCCTGCCCCTGGTGCTGGGCGATCCCGAGCGCATCCTCGTGCTGGCGACCTACCTCTACAAGCTGACGAACAAGCTCGGCACGCCGTCCTACGACCTGATGGCGGTGGTGGTGGTCTCGATCATCTTCGTGACGCTGCCCCTGGTCTACACCCAGCGCAAGCTGCTGGCCGCCGCCAGCCGCTACGTGGCGGTGAAGGGCAAGGCCAGCGCCCAGCGCCCCCTGGCCATCGGCGCCTGGCGCTGGCCGGCCCTGGGGCTGATCGTGGCCTGGCTCGGCGTCACCGTGGTGATCCCCGTGACCGCGCTGGTGCTGCGCTCCTTCCTGGCCTCCTGGGGCGAGGGCGTCGGCATCTGGGAGAACCTGACCACCGCGCATTTCCGAGAGCTGATGGCGTACCCCAACCTCGTCCGGGGCATCGTCAACACCCTGCTCATCGCCACGGTCGGCGGCGCGCTCTCGGTGAGCTTCTACGCCCTCGTCAACCTCGCCCTGCACCGCTGGCGCTCGCGCTGGACGGCAGTGCTCGACTACCTGGTGCTGGTGCCGCGGGCCATGCCGGGGCTCATCGCCGGCCTGGCGATGTTCTGGCTGTTCCTGTTCACGCCGGTCCTGCAGCCCTTCCGCCAGACCCTGTTCAGCCTGTGGCTCGCCTACACGCTGGTCTGGCTCGCCTACGGCATGCGCCTCGTCAGCGCGTCCCTGCTGCAGATCGGCCCCGAACTGGAGGAGGCGGGCCGGGTCTCGGGCGCGCGCCCCGCCCAGGTCAGCCGCGACATCACCCTGCCGCTGATCAAGGCCGGCCTGATCGGCTCCTGGGTGCTGATCTTCGTGACCTTCGTGCGCGAGTACTCCACCGGCGTCTACCTGCTCAGCCCCGGCACGGAGGTCATCGGCTCGCTCCTGGTCTCCCTCTGGGGCACCGGCGCCGTCGACCTCGTCACCGCCCTCTCCACCGTCAACCTCGCCCTGATCCTCGTCGGCCTCGGCCTGATGTTCGCACTCGGGAACAAGCGTCATGCCTAAGCTCGTCATCGAAGACCTCCACCTCCGCTACGGCTCCGTCGAAGTGCTGAAGGGCATCGACGCCCGCTTCGAGGAAGGCTCCGTGGTCTGCCTCCTCGGGCGCTCGGGCAGCGGCAAGACCACCCTGCTGCGCTCCATCGCCGGCCTGGAGGAGCCGTCCCGCGGGGCGATCCGCATCGATGGGCGCCCGGTCTTCGACGCGGCCGCGCGGGTGAACCTGCCGCCGGAGCGGCGCGACCTCGGCTTCGTGTTCCAGTCCTACGCCCTCTGGCCGCATCGCACGGTGTTCGAGAACGTCGCCTACGGCCTGCGCCTGCGCGGAGAGAGCAAGGCGGGGATCGGCACGAAGGTGCGGGCGGCCCTCGACGGCGTCGGGCTCGGGGCCCTGGGGGAGCGCTACCCGTCCCAGCTCTCGGGCGGCCAGCAGCAGCGCGTCGCCATCGCCCGGGCCCTCGTCTACGAGCCGCCGGTGATCCTCCTCGACGAGCCGCTCTCGAACCTCGACGCCAAGCTGCGCGAGGAGGCCCGGATCTGGATCCGCGCCCTGATCAAGCGGCTGGGCATCACCGCGGTCTTCGTGACCCACGACCAGAGCGAGGCCCTCGCCATCGCCGACCAGGTCGTGCTCCTCGACGGCGGGCGGCTGGTCCAGTCCGGCACGCCGGAGGAGCTCTACGAGCGGCCCGCCACGCTGTTCGCCTCCGAGTTCATGGGCACCAACAACACCCTGACCCTCGGGGTGACGGAGCGCCGGAGCGGACGCACCCGCGTCACCCTGGGCCCGCACGCCCTCTGGGGCACCGACCGGATAGCGGGCGCCGCCCCGGCGAAAGCGCCCACCGGCGCGGCGAAGGGCGTGATCCGGATCGAGGCCGTGCGCCTCGTCGACGGGGCCGGCGAGAACCGGATCCCGGTCGAGTACGAGACCTCGATCTATCTCGGCAACCAGTTCGAGCACCTGTTCCGCTGCGAGGGCCAAAGCCTGCGGGTGCTCTCCCACCAGCGGGTGGCGCCCGGCCCGCACTGGCTCGAATGTCCGCCGGACCGCCTCTGGGTGTTCTGATGACCTGAACGGAACCGGCATGCGGCGGCGGAAACGCCGGCGCGCCCCCACGCTGCCATCCGACCGATCCGCCGGCACCGCCGACGCGGATCGGCGCGTCCTGCCGATGCCGCATTCGATCCCCGCCTGCACTGTGGCATTTATGATGAGAGCGCAGAAGATCAGTCCAATAGCCTGGACTCTCCCTAGTATAGACTTATAAAAATTGTATTTATCCGGAAACCGACAATGCAGTTCGGATAAAGCGCCGGATCCTGACTTGATCAAACAATCAAACCGCTCGTCCGTGCCGAGCCTCGGCTCAGCACGCAACGCGGGCGCATGCCGAAACGGCATCTCGAGTCTTTTGGGGGGGGGGTGACACCATGAAAGATCTCAATCGAACACTGATGGCGTCTGCGGCAGGTCTTGTCGCCTGCTCGTCAGCCGGGGCGGCCGATCTTCCGGCCAAGGCGTCCGCGCCGATCGAATTCGTCCGCGTCTGCAACGCCTACGGCAGCGGCTTCTTCTACATCCCCGGCACGGACACCTGCATCCGCCTCTCCGGGCGGGCCCGCTTCGAGACCGGTTACCAGACCAGCTACAGCCGGTCGTCGAGCGGCAGCTCGACCCCCGGCGACCTGGTGGGCTATCGCGGTCTCGCCCGCATCAACGTCGATGCGCGCACCCAGACCAGCTACGGCACCCTGCGGGCCTTCCTGCGCCTCGAGGCCGCGAGCCGCACCGGCATCCCGACGATGCGGTCGGGGACCACGGAGCGCATCGGCAACGCCATCCCGGCCACCGGGCAGGACCAGGCCGGACGCGCGCAGCAGTTCTTCAACACCGACAAGGCCTTCATCCAGTTCGCCGGCTTCACGGCCGGCCGGGCCTCGTCCTTCTACGATTTCTACGCCCACGACTTCGAGATCATCGCCTCCTCGATGAGTTCCGACGTGAACGCGACCAATCTCGCGGCCTACACCACCAAGCTCGGCGGCACCGGCTTCTCCGCGACCCTGTCGATGGAAGACCCGACCTTCCGGCGCACCCCGCTCTTCACGGCGGCGAACGCGCCCGGCACGAGCCTGGCCGCGAGCCCGCTCGTCATCGGCTTCGCCGCCAACGGGACGCCCACGGGGGTCGGTTTCATCGACGTCGTCCAGCGCAACCGCATGCCCGACTTCGTCGGCGTCCTGCGCTACGATTCGAGCTGGGGCTCGGCCCAGCTCTCGTCCGCCGTCCACGAGCTGAACTACGGCAACCCGATCGCCGGGGCCTTCGCCGGCTCCAACCTCGGCACCGCCGTGACGGCCGCCAACAGCGTCGCCGGCCCCGGCCTCGCCACCGCCTATGGCTGGGCCGTCCAGGGCGGCGTGAAGGTCAACGCGCCGTTCATCGCGCCGGGCGACGCTCTCTACCTCCAGGCCGCCTACGGCAACGGTGCGGGGATGTATACCGGGTTCTCGTCGTATACCGGCTCCTACATCGGCAACACGTCGTCGATCCAAGGCTCGGGCTTCAACCAGTCCTTCAACGATGCCGTCCTGAACCCGTTCTCGAACCGTCTCGAACTCTCGACGACGTTCACGGCCGTCGCCTCGTTCCTCCATTACTGGACGCCCGAACTCCGCTCCGCCCTCTTCACCTCCTACGGCGAAATCAACTTCGCCGACGGCGCCCGCGCGCGGCAGGGCGCCGCGTACGGCATCACCGCGGCCGGACCCGGCGTCCCGGGCACGCGGTTCTTCGAGGTCAGCCAGGTCCTGCGGGACACCTACCGCTTCGTGGTCGGCGGAAGCCTGATCTGGTCGCCGGTCCGCAACCTCGATATCGGCGTCGAGACGATCTACACCCAGTACGGCGTCACCGCCGGGCGCGTGCTCGACCTGAGCCGGTTCCCCGCGCAGAACGCAGCCTTCGTCAACAATCCGGTCAACGCGATCCGGACGAAGACCAGCGAGGACACCGTCCAGGTCCGGGCCCGGGTCCAGCGCGACTTCTGACGCCGTCCCCGGGGCCTCCGGGCCCCGCCGCGCTCGAAGCCGCCGCGCCTGCGCCCGGTCCCCCTGCCTCGGCGCAAAGGGCATGACGCGACGCCGCTTGGGACGATCACGAACACGTGGCGTGCCTGCGACCCTCGCGTGTGCCACTCCCGGCCTGCAAGGTAGGCGCGGAGCGCCCGGAGTGGGCGATGCGGGCAGGATCATCGGAGCGCCTGCCGCCTCCCCCGGAGCACCGGAGGGCCCCGGTCGATGCTTCGAACGCGGAGCGGACTGCCGTCGGCGAGGCCGTCTTCCTCCAAGAGGCGCTACCCCAAGAGGCGCTGGCCCAGAATGCGCCGAACCGCTTCGCGGCCTACCACGACCTCTACGCGATCGGCTCGACGGTCTCGCGGATCGGCGACCACTTCCAGGCCGCCGTCAGGGTCCGTCGCGCCGCCGGGTTGCTCCTGTTCGACCGCCAGGTCGCCGGTGCCATCCACCAGCGCGAAGCGCCGCGCGTCCGGCGCGACGCGCTCGAGCACGTCAACCTGCAGGTGCTGCGCTCGGGCCGCATGCTGGCGGGCGCTCCCGGTGCCGAGCGCCTCCTGGCCGCGGGCGACGCCGTCCTGTTCGACACGACGCGTCCACAGCGCACGGTCCTGTACGATGCGGATTACGTCACGGTCTCGCTGCCGCGCGACGTGGTGGAAGCGGCGATGCCGAACCTGCGCGACCTGCACGGGCGGGTGCTCCCGCGGGATGCCTTCCCGGCCCTCGCCGAGGCGGTGCTGTCGCTGGCCCGGGGGGCATCCGGCACCCCGGAGGCCCTTCGGGGCGGAAGCCGTCTGATCGCCGGCCTGCTGCGCCCGGCCAGCGACCTGCCGGCCTGGCTGGCTGGCGACGACGACGCGGGAGACGCGGCCCGGCGCCTGCGTGCCCTGCTCTTCATCGACGCGCATCTCGGGCGGCGCGACCTCGACGTGCACGCGGTCGCCTCCGGCTCCGGCATGTCCCGCAGCTCCCTCTACCGGGCCTTCGCCCCGGTCGGCGGGGTCGGGCGCGAGATCGTACGCCGCCGGGTGGCCCGCCTGCGCTCGGCCATCCTGCGGAGCCGCGGGGACGTGCGGATCTCGACCCTGGTCTGGACCCTCGGGTTCGCCACGCCGAGCCACGGCTCACGGGCCTTCAAGGACGCTTACGGCCTCGCGCCGGGCCAGCTTCGCGCCGAGATCCGGGCCCCGGAGGGTCGTCCCCCGGCGGATCTCGAGGCCGAACGCCTGCGGGGCTGGATCCGGGGCCTGAACGAATCGTCCCGGCTCTCCTGAGCGGCCCGGGACCGGTCCGCCCTTCGGCGGGGTCGGCCCACCGGGGAGCGGAGCGCCCGCGCTCCGAGCCCGCGCCCGTCGCCTTCCGGACGTCCCCAGTTTGAACTGGCATCCCGGCACGGCCCCGCCTAACAACGCGGCCGCACGAGGGAGAGCCAGACCGATGCAGAGTTTCGTCCGCGCCAAATTGCACGGCCTCAGGGTGACGGGTGCCGACCTGAACTATCACGGCTCGATCACCCTCGACGCGGAGTTCTGCCGGGAGGTCGGACTCGATCCCCTCGAATTCGTCGAGATCTGGAACAAGATGTCGGGCGCCCGGATCAGCACCTACGTGCTCTACGGCGCGGCGGGATCGCGCTGCTGCATCCTGAACGGAGCCGCCGCCCGCACCTGCCAGGTGGGCGACGAGGTCATCATCGCCTCCGCGACCTACGGCGCGATCGACGACGTGATCGCGCGCAAGCCGAAGGTGCTGATCTTCGGCGCCGACAACACGATCAGCGATCGCGTGACCTACGACGTCTTCCGCGACGCCGAGGGACGCCTCGACATGCGGATCCTCGGGCCCGGACTCGCGGGCTGACCGGACGCCCGCTTCGCCCGTCGGGCGGGGAGGCGAGGCGGGGCAGGACGGATGGGGCAGGGAGGGCGGCGCTGAACGGGTTTGCCGGCCCCGGACCGTCATGATTTCGAAAGGCTCATTCGTGAGCAGGCTTTAACCTGAACATTGATTCAGATTTGCCCGTTAACCGCTTGAACGATGCCGTCCTGCATAGTCGAACCATCGACAGAGACACAGACCGGCCAAGACAAAGCCGGGGAGGCATCAAGAGATGATCAACCTTTCGCTTCAGGTTTTCTGTAACCGTATCGTGGCCGCCGATTGCATCACCGCCGAGGATGTCCGGATCCTGGCGCGCGATGTCCTCCCCGACGGCTTCGTTTGCCGCGACGAGGCCGACATGCTGATCGCCCTCGACCGCATCGTCACCTTCGCGGATACGAGCTTCGGCGACTACCTCGTCGCGGCGGTGGTGGATTTCGCCGTCTGGGGCGAGCGCCCCACCGGCTACATCGATGCGGGCGTGGCCTCCTGGCTGGTCAGCACCCTGCGCGCCGGCAGCGGCCCGACCCGTCTCGCCGCCCGCCTCGCCCGCGAGGTCGTGCGCGAGGCCCAGGCCAGCGACGAAGCCCTCATCGCCTTCGCGCTGGCGGCCAACCGCGCCACCGCCGAGACCGACCGGATCCGCGA
Source organism: Methylobacterium sp. Leaf125 (assembly GCF_001423085.1). Classification (GTDB taxonomy): domain Bacteria; phylum Pseudomonadota; class Alphaproteobacteria; order Rhizobiales; family Beijerinckiaceae; genus Methylobacterium. The sequence goes on from NZ_LMNU01000012.1 coordinate 670,517, forward strand.
GTTGCTGGCGGCCTAAGAGCCGCCGGTCCCTGATATTTCGCATTCAAAATCATATGGTGCATCGCACCGTAAGATTGTGCCCCGCGCCCGTGCATAAACAGGCCTCTGGCCTGGATCCATCAGCTTCCCGAAGCCGCATAACTGCTTTAACGGGAACGAGCTTGGGCGTTTGTAAGACGCCGCATGTTCCCTGACGGACCAGAGTGCGCGGAAAGATGTTCGACAAGATCCTGATCGCGAACCGTGGCGAAATCGCCTGTCGCATCATCAAGACCGCCCGGCGCATGGGCATCAAGACCGTGGCGGTCTACTCGGATGCCGACCGCGACGCCGTGCACGTCGCCATGGCCGACGAGGCCGTGCATATCGGTCCGGCCCCGGCGGCGCAGTCCTACCTGCTGATCGACAAGATCATCGACGCCTGCAAGCAGACCGGCGCCCAGGCCGTGCATCCGGGCTACGGCTTCCTGTCCGAGCGCGAATCCTTTCCCCGCGCCCTGGAAGCGGCCGGCATCGTCTTCATCGGTCCCAACCCCGGCGCCATCGCGGCGATGGGCGACAAGATCGAATCCAAGAAGGCCGCCTCGGCCGCGAAGGTCTCCACCGTGCCGGGCTTCCTCGGCGTCATCGAGAGCCCCGAGCACGCCGTCACCATCGCGGACGAGATCGGCTACCCGGTGATGATCAAGGCCTCCGCCGGCGGCGGCGGCAAGGGCATGCGCATCGCACACTCGTCCGGCGAGGTCGCCGAGGGCTTCGCCCGCGCCAAGTCCGAGGCGGCCTCGTCCTTCGGCGACGACCGCGTCTTCGTGGAGAAGTTCATCACCGACCCGCGCCACATCGAGATCCAGGTGATCGGCGACAAGCACGGCAACGTGATCTATCTCGGCGAGCGCGAGTGCTCGATCCAGCGCCGCAACCAGAAGGTCATCGAGGAGGCGCCGTCGCCGCTCCTCGACGAGGCCACCCGCCGCAAGATGGGCGAGCAGGCCGTCGCGCTGGCGAAGGCCGTGAACTACGACTCCGCTGGCACCGTCGAGTTCGTGGCCGGCCAGGACAAGTCGTTCTACTTCCTCGAGATGAACACCCGCCTGCAGGTGGAGCATCCGGTCACCGAGATGATCACCGGCCTCGACCTCGTCGAGCTGATGATCCGGGTCGCGGCCGGCGAGGCCCTGCCGCTCGGCCAGGCGGACGTGAGGCTGAACGGCTGGGCCGTCGAGAGCCGCGTCTACGCCGAGGACCCGACCCGCAACTTCCTGCCCTCGATCGGGCGCCTCACCACCTACCGGCCGCCGGCCGAGGGCCAGTTCGGCGGCGCCACCGTGCGCAACGACACCGGCGTGGAGGAGGGCGGCGAGATCGCGATCCACTACGACCCGATGATCGCCAAGCTCGTCACCTGGGCCCCGACCCGGGCCGAGGCCATCGAATCCCAGGGCGAGGCCCTGGACGCCTTCGCCATCGAGGGCATCCGCCACAACATCCCGTTCCTCGCCGCCCTGATGGCGCATCCGCGCTGGCGCTCGGGCAACCTCTCCACCGGCTTCATCGCCGAGGAGTTCCCGGAGGGCTTCGTCGCCCCCGAGCCGAAGGGCGCGATCGCCCAGCGCATGGCGGCCGCCGCCGCCGCCATCGACCACAAGATGAACCAGCGCAAGCGCGGCATCTCGGGCCAGATGCGCGATCCGGCCCTGCTGCATTTCGAGCGCGACCGCGTCGTGGTCCTGGCGGGCGAGTCCTACCCGGTCACCGTCGACGCCGTCGGCGGGACCCTGATCGTCACGGGCGCGGACGGCACCACCTGGCCGGTCTCCTCCGACTGGCGCCCGGGCGAGCCCGTCTGGCAGGGCGAGATCGGCGGGACCCGCGTGGCGATGCAGGTCCGCGGCCTCCTCAACGGCGTCGCCCTGCAGCACGCCGGCGCCGCGGCCGAGGCCCGCGTCTACACCCAGCGCGAGGCAGCCCTGGCCGCCCTGATGCCGGTCAAGGAGGATGTCGGTTCCGGCAAGCAGGTGCTCTGCCCGATGCCCGGCCTCGTCAAGGCGATCCTGGTCAAGGAAGGCCAGGAGGTGAAGAACGGCGAGCCCCTGGCCATCGTCGAGGCGATGAAGATGGAGAACGTGCTCCGAGCCGAGCGCGACGCCACCGTCGCCAAGATCGCCGCCAAGGAGGGCGACAGCCTCGCGGTCGACGCGGTCATCCTCGAATTCGCTTGACGCGCCGCCGGCCCCGGAGCGCTCCGCGTCCTGTCCCGGGACGCGGAGCGCTCCGGGTCGGCCTCCCGGGACCCGGCCGATGCCCCTGTACTTCGCCTACGGCGCGAACATGGATGCCGTCGCCATGGCCGCGCGCTGCCCGCGCTCGACCCTGATCGGGCAGGGCCGCCTCAACCTGCACCGTTTCATCATCATGCGCGAGGGCTACGCCTCGGTGGTGCGCGACCCACGCGCGACCGTGCATGGTATACTGTGGGATTTGGCCCTCGGGGACGTCCCGGCCCTCGACCGCTACGAGGGCGTCGCCTCCGGCCTCTACGTCAAGGCGATGCAGCCGGTCTCGGTGCCGGGCGGGTCGAAGCGGGCGCTGATCTATCTCGGCGGCACCAGCACCACGGGGGCGCCGCGTCCGGGCTACCTCGAAGCCGTCCTGGCCGCCGCCTCCGCCGCACAGTTGCCGGCCGCCTATCGTGCGGAGTTGCAGACCTGGCGGCGCGGGCGCGCCGGTTGAGGTCCGGTCCCGGGATGGTCTTCGATCGCCCGGGCTCGGCTTTGCGCTCCGAACACCGGCCGGATCCGCACGGGATGCTGCGCGCGAAGGTCCCTCTTCATCGGCGGGTGCGATGTCGTCTTTCGCACCCCCCGCCATCACTGATGCCACCGAGGACAAGACTGCGATGCCCGAGATCCGAACCGTCGCGGTGATCATCCAGGGCCGGGTCCAGGGCGTCGGCTACCGGTTCTGGACACGCGGCGAGGCGGATCGCCTGGGCCTCGCCGGGCATGTCCGCAACCGGCCGGACGGGTCCGTGGAGGCCCTGTTCTCCGGAGCCCCCGACGCCGTGGCGCGCATGCTCGAAGCCTGCCGGCAGGGCCCGCCCGGCGCCCGCGTCACGGATATCGCCGTGACGGAGGATGCGGGTCTACCGCAGGAGGCCGGTTTCGCGATCCGCTGACGCTTCGTCCCGGGTGAGACACATCCGATGCCTCGTCGTCTGGACAGCGCGTCGGCATCCGCGCTAGCGCCCGGGCGGGACGCCCGGCGATCGGTCGTCGAGAGACCGGACGCGATGCTGACCGCCGACTTCTCCTACCTCGATCTCGCGGCCCTCAGCTACTTCGTAGCGGCCTGGGCCGGCTACGGGATCGCAGTGGCGCGCATGCGCGGGCGCCGTACCAGCCTCAGCCAGATCATGAACGCGCAGCGGGCGGAGTGGACGCGCCAGCTCATCGGGCGCGACAACCGCGTCGTCGACACCACGATCAACGCCTCGCTCCAGAACGGCACCGCCTTCTTCGCCTCGACTTCGCTCATCGCCCTCGGCGGCGTGCTGACCCTGTCGCGCTCGGGCGACGACGTCCTCACCTTGTTCGGCACGCTTCCCTTCGGCGCCATCGCCACGCGCCTGACCTGGGAGATCAAGGTGGCGGGCCTCGCCGTCGTCTTCGTCTACGCCTTCTTCAAGTTCTCCTGGGCTTACCGGCTGTTCAATTACGGTGCGATCCTCCTCGGCGCAGTGCCGCCGAAAGGTTCGGATGCGACGCCGGAGCAGATGCTGCGCGCGGCGCGCAAGGCGGCTGCGATGAACATCGCCGCCGGGAGCCACTTCGCACGCGGCCAGCGCGCCTTCTTCTTCGCGCTGGCCTATCTCGGCTGGTTCGTCAGCCCCTGGCTCCTCATGCTGACGACCACGGCGGTGGTGCTGGTCATGTGGCGACGGCAATTCGCCTCGCGAATTCGCGCCGCCCTGCTGGCGGAAGACGACGGGACAGGGCAGGGATGGCAGCCATGACGATTCCCAAGAAGCCCACGCGCCAGCGCACCTCCTCCCCGAAGATCCCCGCTTCGAAGGTGCCCCCGGCGCCTCCCCCGAAGGCCGCGGCGAAGCCGGAACCGAAATCCACGGGTCGCCCCGAACGCAAGGGGCCGTCCGAAGCGCTATTCGCGGAGACGATCCTGCGCCTTCTCGCGGCCCGCGACCCCGGCAAGACCATCTGCCCGTCGGAGGTGGCCCGGGAACTCGGGGGACCGCAGCCGGACGACTGGAGCCCTCTGATGCAGCCGATCCGTCGGATTGCCGTACGGATGACAAAAGCCGGCGAAGTGGCGATCCTGCGCAAGGGAAAGCCGGTCGAGGACCCCGATGACTTCCGCGGTATCTACCGGCTCGGCGCCGCAGCCTCGACGCCGGACGAGGCCTGAGGCGCCGGCAGCAGGGCATCGGTGTAGCCGCTGAGCCGGTAGGCGACGAGGCCGAACCACTCCTTCGTGACGATGTCCAGGAGTGCCAGCCCCTCGGACGCGAAGGCGTTGACGTGCAGGAGGTCGCCCCAACCGCCGGTGCGATAATCCACCGGATAGGCGGTGACGCCGAAGCCGGCCTCACGGAAACAGCCGATCGCCCGGGGCATGTGCCAAGCTGACGTGACGAGGAGCCAGCGCTCCCCCGGCTGCGGCTTGACCATGTCGGCGGTAAAGCGGGCGTTCTCGCGCGTGTTGCGCGAGCGATCCTCGAGGATCAGGCGCGTGCGCGGCAGGCCCATCGTGTCGGCGTAGCGACCGACAATCTCCGATTCCGAGGCTTTGCTTCCGGCGAGGCTGCCACTGCCGCCGGTGAAGACGAGGCGGCTCTGCGGATAGCGGCGGGCCAGATCCGCCATCGCGACCTGTCGCTCGGCCGCGTCATTGAGAAGGAGCTGACCGCGATCCGCCGAGAGCCGGGTCTCGATGGCACCGCCGAGAACGATGATCCCGGTCACCGGCGCACCATCGTCGACGAAGGCGGGAAATCGCTCCTCGAGGGGAAGGGCGATGAGGACGGGCAAGGGTGACAGACCGGCAATGAGAAGGAACAGGGCAGCCAGGCCGCCGATCCAGAGGCCGCTCCGAAGCCATCCTCCTGCCGCCAATCCGATCCCGAGAAGCACCAGGAGGGCAAGGGCGTTCGAAGGCGTCACGAGAAAATAGAGCAGCTTCGACAGGGGGAAGAACATGCGCGGGCAACTTGAGCGGGTGGGCAGGTGAGGCGTGATACCGCAACGGTCGCCGCCTTGTCCCGCGCGTTGCTCAATGACACGAACCTTCGCAGCGGACAGAGGCTGGTCAAGACACTGTCATTCGGTCGCGCAGGCCACGAGGCTGACAAATCTGTCTCGTAGCAGACCTAAGCAGGGACCACCGATTGCACTCGGCCCGCGAACGGCCTAGTTTAATTCCATGGAGTGGGATAAATTCCCACGGGTAATATTGTCAATGCCACGCTTTTTCATCGACCTCCACGACGGAGCCAACTTCGTCAAGGACAAGGTCGGATTCGAATTGTCCGACGAAGATGCGGTGCGCACGAAGCTCGTGCGCATCATGGCCAAGATTGCACAGGAATTCAGCATCGAGACCGAGCGACAGGACTATCTTGCGATCGTGCGTGGCGACGAAGCGCAGGTCCTTTTCCGGGCGCATCTGTCGCTCGATATCGAGCGGGTCGTGGGTACCGTCGAGGTCATCTCGGACGAGACCTAAAGACGTTCGACACGCCGGAAATCGCTCATCTCGAGCCGGTGAGGGACGAGTGGCCTTCCTGCTGAGACGGCGGAGCGCCCATCGGAGGTTCGCCGCCTGAAGACATTTTCACGATCATAACGTGTATCATCATCCCCTGCAGCGTCCTGCTCGCGCGATCGCGTGTGCGTCAGGCCCTGCAAGATCGACAGGCCCCCGGATAATCGAGCCCTGGCGTCCGTCTCCCCGGACCAGTCTTCTCGGCGGCTTTGGCGTTGCAGACGGTCAAGATACGCCGGCGGCGCATCACCGTTGGAGGCGATCACTTGCCTTGTGTGCGTTCCAGAGCCTCTTCGGGAGCCTTGCAGGGAAACGCCCGTGTCTCACCGTCCGTAGATATCTTCGACGCGGATGATGTCGTCCTCGCCGGTGTAGGAGCCGACCTGCACCTCGATGAGCTCCAGGGGGATCTTGCCCGGGTTGGTCAGGCGGTGCATCGAGCCGATCGGCAGGTAGATCGCTTCGTTCTCGTGCACCAGCACCACCGACTCGTTGAGCGTGACCTCCGCCGTGCCCTTGACCACCACCCAGTGCTCGGCCCGGTGGAAGTGCTTCTGCAGCGACAGCCGCCCGCCCGGCGTCACCATGATCCGCTTGACCTGGAAGCGCTCGCCGATGTCGATCCGCTGGTACCAGCCCCAGGGCCGGTACATGCGCCGATGCGCGTCCGCCTCCGGGTGGGCCTTCTCGCGCAGGCGGGTGACAAGGTCCTTCACCTGGCCCGAGCGGGCCTTCGAGGTCACCAGGACGGCGTCGGGCGTCGTGACCACGACGACGTCGTCCAGGCCCACCACCGTCGTCAGGTGCTCGCCCTCGCTGTGGATCAGGCTGCCATGGGTGTCGATGGTCTCGACCCGGCCCCGGACGGCGTTGCCGTCGGCATCGTGCGCCAGCACGTCCCAGACCGCGTCCCAGGTGCCGACATCCGACCACGCAAAGGAGACCGGACGCACGCCGGCATGCCGGGTCCGCTCCATCACGGCGTAGTCGATCGAGGTCTTGGGGGCCCGCCCGAAGGCGTCCGCGTCAAGGCGCACGAAGTCCAGGTCGGTCACGGCCGCATCGAGCGCCGCCCGCGTGGCCGCCAGGATCTCCGGGGCATGGGCCTCGAGCTCGGCCAGCATCACGTCGGCGCGGAACAGGAAGTAGCCGGAGTTCCAGAGGGCGCCCTCGTCGATCAGCCGCAGGGCGCCGTCGTGGTCGGGCTTCTCCACGAAGCGCTCGACCGCATGGTTGCCCGCGCCGCTCGAAAGGGCCGCGCCGACGCGGATATAGCCGTAGCCGGTGGCGGGCGAAGTCGGGGTGATCCCGAGGGTCATGATGGCCCCGGCCCGGGCGCCGGCCGCGGCGGCCTTGGCAGCGGCCACGAAGGCGGGGGTGTCACCGATGACGTGGTCGGCGGCCATGATCAGCACGACGCTCTCCGGGTCGCGCCGGGCCGCGTGCAGGGTGGCGACCGCCACCGCTGCGGCGGAGTCGCGCCGCTCGGGCTCGAGGATGATGTCGGCCGCGATGCCGGCCTGCTGCAGCTGCTCGGCGACGATGAAGCGCGCATCGCTGCTGGTCAGCACGGTGGGGCGCGCGAAGACGCCGGTATCGCTCAGGCGCTGGGCGGTGGCCTGGAAGGTCGAGGTCTTGGGGTCCACCAGCGGCGTGAACTGCTTGGGCATGCTCTCCCGCGACGCCGGCCAGAGCCGCGTGCCCGAACCGCCACAGAGAATGATCGGGTGAATCGATGCGCCGGCAGACACGGACATTCTCAGGTTCGCCTCATGGGGAGCTCAGCGTATCGCGCCGGCCGACCCGCCATAGACCGCATTCCAACCTGATCGTGACCTACCAGTTCGCACGATCCTCCGCCAGTATGGAGGCGCCAGCAGCAATGGCCATAGCGGCGGTAACCTTAAGTTAGACCGAGCTTTTTGGCTGCGGCCCGGACGCGGCCCAGCGCAGCACAGGTACCTGGAAGCCCCTCGATCAGCGCCGCGGCTTCGTCGGCTTGCGCGATACCGGCTGCGGCCGCCCGATCGGCTTGCGGGGCGTCTGCGCGGCCAGCGCCTCACGTGCGATGTCTTGAGGACGCGGTGCCCCGCTCGCGATCCGCTTGAGGGCGTCCGCCATCTCCTCGATCATCTGGGCCGATTCACCCTCGAGGGTTTCCTCGGCCCTGATCCCATTCAATTCGGGAGCGATCTCCTCGGCGGCTTCACGCAGTTCATCGACGAGTTCGGCGGGCGACCAGCGGGGGTAGGACGTTTGCGGCATGCCGCATCATGCCAGGACGCTCCGGCTCCGACAACGGCCGGCGCAGCAGGCCAGGAACGGGATCACGTGGCACGCACCCATCGGTGACGGGGAACTTTGCCAGAGCTGTCCCCGGGCGGAGTCGATACCCGCCAGGACCGTCAGCGGCCGCCCGGTCCACCGTTGGCGCTGCCGTTGGGAAAGGCTTGCTCCGGCCGGCTCGCATTGCCCCCGGCGGCCGAATTCGTGGTCACAGTATCCGCCCCCGTGGCCCCGTACGAAATCACCAGGTCGCGGCTGTTGCCGGTCGTGTTGGGCTGGTTCTGGATGATGACGCCGCGGCGGCCGTCCGGGGCCAGCAACCCCTGCGCCAGAGCGGACGATGTCATCAGGATCGTGAGCACGCCGGCGCTCAACAGGGGAGCGGACATCTTCATGGAAAGCCCCGTGGGATAGACCTGACGCGTAAACCGGCGTGGTCAGGGAGCTGTTCCTGTGGCGAAGCCGCGCCCCCATGTCTGCGGTACCCGCCATAGGGGCCACCGTGTGCAGGGTGCCCGGGCCCGCCAAAGGCCCGGTTGGTCTCGGCGCCGGGCCAGCGAAGCCTCTCCGGAGGTGCCGGGAACACCCGGTGCGGCGCGAGGCTTCTTGGATCGGACGAGTCGGAACGGTCCGACGGACGACGGAGACTTCGCACGATGTCCATGCACGCCCCTCTGATCGCAGGCGCGATCCTGATCGGCCTGGCGGGATCCGCATCTGCCGTGGACGGTTCGGGCAAGGCGGGTGACGGGTCCCAGTCGGGATCGCGCGGTCCCGCAGGTTCCGGAACGACGAGCGTGGGAGCCGGCGGACTGACCGGCTCCGGCGCGATCGAAGATGGCAGCCGCCGCACCGGTTCCGATGCGGCCTCCGACAAAGGCTCAGCATCGTCACGGCCCGGAGCCTCGGGTGCCCCGGCCGCCGGAACCACCCGGTGAGAGCGGATCCGGGAGCGACCGAGCCTATTGGCTCCGGCGTCCGAACGAGACGGCGTAAGCCTGGACCCGGGCGTCGATCAGGGGATCGTCGGAGACCTCGACGCCATCCGTGAGGGCGTTCGGCATGAACAGCAGCGCCTTCTCGGCCTCGGCACTGTCGGGCACGACCTTGGAGACCGTAAGGACGCCCAGGTCGACGATCTTTCGATCATCGGGCCAGGGCTTGGTGGCGTCGTTGGTCGGGTCGCCCGGCGCGGCGAGCTGCGCCTGGATGGTGAAGCGAGCCGGTTCTTTCGCGACGCGGGGACCGATTTCCGCCATCAGATAGTCCGGCTCGCGCTTGGCCGCCTCCTCGGGCGAGAGAATGTCTTCGCCCTGGACAGGCACGACGCGGAAGCGGAACGGTTGGCGCTTGCCATCCTTGTCGACGAAGATGAAGGCGTTCACGCCGTTATAGGTCTGCCTAGCCAGGCTCGACGGGGTCTGGGCCGTGCCGCCGGCCGTGGCCGCTGCCGGATGCGCCGCGGTGAAGCGCTCCAGAGCGGTCGGATGCGCCGCGTCCGGGCCACTCTCGGCGACCGCCTGGAGCAGGTCGCGGAATGCCTCGCCGGTCGCCACCGGGAAGTACTTGAGTGCATTCAGGACGACGTCCATCTCCGAGCCATCCACGAGCTTGAACTTCAGCGACATCCCGTGCGGATTCGCGTTCTTCGAGCCGTCGGGGATCGTCGGCACGCCGGTCGCATCCGAGAACCGGATCGTCACCGGAACGGGCGGTCCCTGGAACAGCGACGCCCTGCTGATCCGCGCGGCCTCGGCCGAAGGCGTGAAGCTGCCCTCCGCCACCACGCCCTTGGCATGGTTGGCGCGCTTACCCGGATGCGACCCAAACAGCTTGTTCATGACGTTGATGGTCTGTTCGGCGGTCGTTGCCTCCTCGGCACAGACCGGCGCAGCAGTCACGACAGCAAGAGCGATACCGGCCGCAAGAGCGTACTTGGTGCTGGATGAACGCATGACGATCCTCAGGGCAGCGTCGACGCTGGGTGCGTCGACTGGCTGAACTTGGAGTCGTTCTTAAGCGCGAACGACGATGGTCCACAATGCGACGGTTGCTGCGCGATCCGGACTGGGCTGCTTCATCCCGGCGGAGTCCGGCCACACTGTCTCGACAGGCGCCGAGCCTGCGGACACCATGGAAGTCCGGCGCCCCCATTCCCGGCACGGATTTCGCCCCCTGCAGGGCCGGTACGTTGCGCCGGCGAAACGGACAGGTTGAGAATGACTGGATCGACATCCCGCGCAGTGATCGTTCAACCCGGTGGTGGGTTCGACACCGTCGGCTTCGGCGAGCGACCGGTTCCCGAGCCCGGCCCCGGCGAGATCACCGTCCGCCTGCGGGCCAATTCGCTCAACTATCACGACTACGCCGTGGTCAGCGGCATGTGGGGCCCGAGCGAGCCGCGCGTGCCGATGTCGGATGGGGCCGGTGAGGTCGAGGCCCTGGGACCGGACGTCGACGCGTTCGCCGTGGGCGACCGCGTGGTCAGCACCTTCTTTCCAACCTGGACGGAGGGAAATCCCCAGGTCGAGGGATTCGCGACCGTGCCGGGCGACGGCATCGACGGGTACGCCCGCGAGCGCGTCACTGCGTCCGCGATGGCTTTCACCCACGCACCGCGAGGGTGGGACCATGCCGAGGCGGCGACGCTGACGACGGCGGCGCTCACGGCCTGGCGGGCTCTGCACGGGGATGCGGGGCTGAAGAGCGGTGACGTCGTCCTGGTTCAGGGAACCGGCGGCGTCTCGCTCTTCGCCCTGCAGTTTGCGAAAGCCGCCGGCGCCACGGTGGTCGCCACCTCGTCGAGCGAGGAAAAGCTCGAGCGCCTGCGTGCTCTGGGGGCGGATCACGTCCTGAACTACCAGTCCGACATCACCTGGGGTGAAACGGCCCGGCGCCTGACCGACGGGCGCGGCGTGGACCACGTCCTCGACGTCGGTGGTCCCGCGACCCTGGAGCAGTCGATGGCGGCCGTGCGGGTGGGCGGCCACATCTCGGTGATCGGCATCCTGACTGGTGTGGCCGGACCACTTCCCCTGGTGCCCGCCCTGCTTCGGCAGATCCGCCTGCAAGGCGTGCTGGTCGGCAGTCGACGCCAGCAGATCGAGATGGTCCGCGGCATCGAGGCCTGCGGGCTGCGTCCGATCATCGATCGCCGCTATCCCCTGGCGGATCTTGTCGCGGCGTTCCGGCACCAGGAGAGCAACCGGCACTTCGGAAAGATCTGTATCGAGATCTGATCCGCCGCCGCGCTTCCCGACAGACCCGCAGCAGGAGGGTGACGGCCGCGACGGCGATGACTGCGAAGGTAGCCGAGATACCGCCCCTCCCGCGGCAAGCGAATCGCCAGGAGGAGGTCTTCGAGCCAACATCGCTGATGGATCGCGGTGGGATCCCGGAGAGAACACCACCACGGATCGAGTCAGCGAGGCGAGGCTCGAACGCCAGCAGAGCAGCGAGCGGGTGTCATGAGCGCCCGGTCTCGCCGCGCCTCAGTCACGTGCATCGGGCGCGATTGCCGACCGTCGGCATGAGTTCACCGGGCCTCAACGCACCGTGCCGGGCTCGTGGATCGGGCAGCCATTGAAGCGTTGGCGAAACTCGGCCGAGTGCCTGTAGGGCGCGTTGCGAGCGCGGTTGATGTTGCCCAGGGGCTTATGGGCGGCGAGCCCCGTCCAGATGCTGAAGCGCATCTCCTCGTCGACNCGAGTGCCTGTAGGGCGCGTTGCGAGCGCGGTTGATGTTGCCCAGGGGCTTATGGGCGGCGAGCCCCGTCCAGATGCTGAAGCGCATCTCCTCGTCGACCGCCTGGACGCGCGTCGCATCCCAGCTGTTCTGCGGCTGGACCGTGATCAGCCCCACGCGTTGGAAGGGGGCTTCCGCCTCGTTCCACTCCACGGTCGGGTCCTCGACAGGCTGGCGCTCGAGATCGCGGCAAAGTTGGACGCGGAACTCCCAGACACCCTCAATGGCGCGCATCTCGGACTGCACCGTCTCGCGGATCGCATTGGGGCGACCGGACGCATCGATCTGGTGACCGGTCAGCGCGGTGAGCGCCGGGGCAACTGGGGCGACCGAAAACTTGGCGACGTAGTCGCCGTACCGGAACGGCGTGACGCTGTAGTAAGTCTCGCCGAGCGGGTCGACGTTGGGGGCACCGCCGAGGGACGCCAGCGTCGTGCTCTCCACGCCCANTGCCGTACCGGAACGGCGTGACGCTGTAGTAAGTCTCGCCGAGCGGGTCGACGTTGGGGGCACCGCCGAGGGACGCCAGCGTCGTGCTCTCCACGCCCACGGCCTGAAGCGCCTTGTTGACGCCCCGCAGCACCGTCGAGGCTGCGACCTTCAGGCCTTCGGCCCGATCCGTGGTGCCGGCCAGCAGCTTCAGGCTGCCGAGGAACTTGTCGGCACTCGGAGCCTGGAAGACCTTGCCGTTGACCATGATGAAATTCTGCGTGGCACCTTCGGCACCCGGCAGCCGCTCGCCCKCGACGTCCAGCACCTTCAGCGCCAGCCCCCGCGGCAGGGACACGGCGTCGGGAAGGATGTCACCCGCRTTGGTAGACAGGCGCATCAGAACCTTGTGCGTCCCAGGCCGGGCGAACAGGCCTTGCGCAAGTTCTTCGGGTAGGGCGTCATCGATGCGGAGCTCGCCCTCCAGGATGCCGTGGATCTTGTCGAAGGTCTGGTTGAGCTGCGCGATGGTCACGTCCTCATCGGACGTCACCACCTCGACATCGGGACTGTAGCGAACGGGGGCTTGCAAGGTCACGAACTCCGGGCCGGATCGGGTTTCAGGTGAACCGATCGATCCAAGCTCCGTTCCGGGTTGTGCCCCGTCAACGGTTCGTGAGCCCCCCGGGGGGCTGCAAGCGTCGATCCCTCACTCAGCTCGGACGATGGCCGTCATCGCAGATCGCCGGACACTGGCGGCGAATACCCGACCCCCCGCTCGACGCTGCACCGGAGCTTCCGAACGGAGCGGCTAATTGGGATCGCGGATCGCCGCCATCGCTGCTGCCCCAGAGACCGGCCCGACTCGCCGCCCAGGTCTCTCGCTCAGCGCGGTGCGTGATTTTCCTCCCGGCCGTGCAGGAGACCTGGCAGGAGACTAGGCAAGAGACTTGGCAGGAGCCCGGGTCGCAGGTCAGCGACCTTCGTCCATTCCCAGAGGGCGCGGTCCAAATCCTGGAGGGTGATGCCGCAGCTTCGGGAAAGGTCCCGGCAGAACGCGAGGTAGTGGAGGTAGAGGTCGAGCGGCAGGGATGCCTTCGCGCCGATCTCGAGCGGTCCCCAGCCGAGGGCCTTGAGGCCGCGAGGGTCGATGACGGCGTACTGATCCGGCCGGATGACTGCCAGGATCGCGGACGCGACCGGGACGGCAACTCCGGAGAGACCGGTCAGGACCGACACGGCCACTCGTGGAGTCGTGGCGAGCAACGCCGTTCGCAGAGCATCGGCGACCTCCTCGTCACTGTTCCTCTGCTGACGCGACCGGCCACGGTCGCTGACCTTCCAGGTCAGAATGGGCGCCAGATTCTCGCGCGTGCAGCCGCCGTTCCGGATGCGCGCGCCGGCGGCGAAGGCCGCTTGCTCCTTCACGTCGATCCGATACCCGGCCGCGAGGCCTGGAATCTCCGACGGTGAGAATTGCAATTGGAGGGGAAACGCCGCGTCGCGCGCGAGGCGCGACGGTCCGAAGGCGTGCGTCGCTCGAAGGGTGGGAGCCAAGTTCAAATCTGCGATTTGCAGGAGGCAGCTACGGGGCTCACCGACCCCGGATCGCGAGCGGCGCAAGCCAACACCGGAGCAGGACCGGTCCCGATCTCCGGCTCACGCTTCATACGATTGGATCCTGTCATTTGTGGCCACCCCAAGCGTGCTCGCTGGTCACAAACGCGTAGAAAGATGTTATGCCGACAGCAATATGACGCAGACATCCGATGACATGCCAATCGACATCGATCTCGCTGTGGGCGGCACGATCACCGTAGGGTCTCACCGCATCTCGGTCGCCGAGACGGTTACGGTGTTGGACGCGATCGCAGAGACGGGCTCCGTTCAGGGCATCGCCACCGCGCTCGGCCTCTCCTACCGGGCGGGCTGGGAACGCCTTCGAGCGCTCGAAGCCGCGCTCGGGCACCAGCTCGTCCAGAAGACGCGCGGGCACGGCAGCGCATTGACGCTCACGGGTGTGCTACTGCGCGAGTCCCTCGGTATGGCCTCGGCCAGTCTCGCCATGCCGATGGCCCGGGAAGCGCGTGTCATCGGCGCGCGCCTCGCGCCCGTCCTGACCGGAGCCCCGCGCCCGGTCACGCTGGTCGCCAGCCACGACCTGCTCCTCATGGACGTTGCCGCGACGTGGCCGGGGCTCGCACTGGCGATCGCCGGCAGCGAGGATGCCGTAGCTCGCCTGACCGAAGCCCGCGCCGATGCGGCCGGATTCCACTGCGGTGCCGTAGACTGGCCTTCGGCCGGTCCCGCCTTCGCAGAGCTCGCGGCCAATCCCGGTTTCCGGATCCGGATCCTGTTCGAGCGTGAGCAGGGATTGATGCTCGCAGCGGGCAATCCCCTCGGCATCCGGGGCGTGGCCGACCTCGCCGCGGGGAGAGCCCGGTACGTCAACCGCCAGAAGGGCTCGGGCACGCGCGTCTGGTTCGATCGCCTGCTGGCCCAACACGACATTTCAGCCGACCGGATCCGGGGTTACGCCACCGAGGAATTCACCCATCAGGCGGTCGCTGCCGTGATTGCCTACGGCGCCGCCGATGCCGGGCTCGGCGCACGGGCGGCGGCCGACCGGTTCGGACTCGATTTTCTCTCCGTGGGCTGGGAGCGCTACTACCTCGCAACCGCTCATTCCCTGGTCGACGCCACCTTCGATTCCCTCGCCGAGGCTCTCACCGAGCGTGCGTGCCGGACATCCGGATACCGGCCTGCCCAGACCCTGTGAGGCATAGGAACAGGGACTGCCGGCCCTGGAGATCCGCGCCCCTAATCCGGTAGGAGCGGGGCGCAGACGGCGTGCCCATGACCCGGCAGTGGTACCACCGCGACGGCGACGCCGTAGATGTGCGCCAGGGTTTCGGGCGTGATCGTCGCGGTCGGAGTTCCGAGGGCGAGGAGGCGGCCCTCGTGCAGCAGGGCCACGCGGTCGGCGCACAGGAAGGCGTGGTCCGGGTCGTGGGTCGAGAGGATGACGGTGATCCCGGCGCGCGACAGGCGCCGGATCTGGCCGAGCACCCGGGCCTGATTGCCGAAGTCGAGGCTGGCGGTGGGCTCATCCATCACGACGATCCGGGGCGCGCCGGCGAGCGCGCGCGCGATCAGCACCATCTGGCGCTCTCCGCCGCTGATCTCGGTATAGACCCGGTCCGCGAGGTGCCCGATCTCCAGGGTTTGGAGGACCGTTTCGGCCACGACATGATCGGCCGCGCCGGGACTCGCGAAGACGCCGAGCCGGCTGGCGCGCCCCATCAGGACGACGTCACGCACCCGGAACGGGAAGAATCCGCTCTGTGCCTGTGGGACGTAGCCGAGGCTCGCCGCCAGTCGCCGCCGGGACCAGCGGCCGATGTCTTCCCCGTCGAGGCAGATGCGGCCGCCGAGGGGCGGGAGAAGACCCAGGAGGGTCTTGAACAACGTGGTCTTGCCGCCGCCATTCGGACCGAGCAGGCACAGCACTTCGCCGGGCTCGACGGTGAGGGCGACGCCCGCGCCGATGCGACGGCGTCCGTAGCCGAAGGCGAGATCCTCGACGCTCAGCATCAGGCCCAGCCCCGCCGGCCGCTGGCAAGGAGCCAGAGGAAGAATGGCGCGCCGATGAGCGCGGTCAGGATGCCGAGCGGCACCTCGATCGGGGCGATGGTGCGCGCCACGAGGTCGACGGCGAGCAGGTAGCCCGCGCCGAGGACCAGGGAAGCCGGTAGCAGTCGGCGGAAATCCGGACCCACGAGCAGTCGGGCCACGTGCGGCACCAGGAGGCCGATCCATCCGATCACACCCGTCACCGACACCGACGCGGCGGTGACCAAGGTCGCGGCGGCGATCAGGACCGGACGCAGGACCCGGGTTTCGACCCCGAGGGCGCGGGCTTCCTCTTCCCCGAGACCCATCAGGTTCATGCGCCAGCGCAGGAGCACCAGGGGCACCAGACCGAGGCCGATGGCCGGCAGGATTGCGCCGACATCCCCTAAATTCACCGAAGCCAGGCTCCCGAGAAGCCAGTAGGTGATGGCCGGCAACTGGTTGTAGGGGTCCGCGAGGACCTTCAGGAGCGCAATGGCCGAGCCCAGCACGGCCCCGATGGCGACGCCGGCCAGGACCAGTGTCAGCACCGGGTCCTGCCCGCGCACCGCCGCGCCCACCGCGTAGACAGCAGCGACCGCCGTGAGGCCGCCCGCGAAGGCGAGCCCCTGGATCGCGCCCACGGGCAGGGCCAGGAAGATGCCGAGCACAGCCCCGAGGCTCGCCCCTGCCGAGACCCCGAGAATGTCCGGCGAGACCAGGGGATTTCGGAACAAACCCTGGTAGGTCGCCCCGGCGGCGGCGAGGCTGGCACCCACCACCAGGGCGGCGAGGACACGGGGCAGGCGGATCTGGAGGATGACCGTCTGCATCGCCGGGTCTGTCCGCGCGGGCAGGCCGAGGAGCCGGGCACCGAGGATCTCGATCACGTCGCTCAGGGGAACGGCGAAGCGTCCCGTGGCCAGTGCGAGGACCACCAGGATGAGGAGACCCAGCGTCGACACCAGGACGGGCCAGATCCGCACCCAGGCCTGGCGCCTTGCCCGCCCGGGCGGCGCAAGGATCTCGGTCTCATGCGTCACGGCTTCGGACCGGCGACGGCGCCAGAGAGCAGCGCCGCCACCTGCCCGTCATCGAGATCCACATGATAGAAGCGCCGGTAGAAGTCCCGCGTCGCCGCCTCCAGGCCGGTCGGGAACAGGTCCGGATAGAGCACCTGCGCCAGCCAACGGATGCCGATCAGGCGATTGGCCCCGGGCGGCGCATCGAACCAACCGAAGGGTAGCGCCGGCACCTGGTAGACCCGGCCCGTGCGCACGGCCCGGAGCCCGGACCAGAGCGCGTCTTGCGCGATCCCACGCCGAAAGCCGGCATCCTGGGTGAGGATCACGTCCGGGTCCCAAGCCAGCACCTGTTCCGGCGAGACGGTGGCGATCCCGCCGGGCCCCGCCGCAGCCGCGACGTTGCGGGCTCCGACGACACCGAGCAGCTCGACGTTGATCGATCCACCGAGTCCGGTCTCGAGTCCCTTCGGCCCGCGAGCGTAGTAGACACGGGGGCGCCGCTCCTCCGGCACCGTCGCGATGACCCGGGCCACATCCGCCACCGCGGCCTCGGACGCGCCCGCGAGGTCCGTCGCCGGCGCCTCCAGCCCGAGGAGAGCGCCGAGATTCCGATAACTCTCCGCGGTCTTCTCGAAATGCCCGTCCAGGAGCACGTAGGGAATTCCGGTCTGGGCCTGGACTCGATCCGCGAGGGACACGTAGGTCGGCGCCGTGCTGCCGACGTCGAGGATGAGATCTGGCTTCAGGCCGAGCACCGCCTCGACGTTCGCCGTTCCGCCGCGCCCGGTCAGGCGCCCCGTTGCGGGCAGGTCGCGGGTCGCGGGTGCGAGGTAAGCCTTTTCCTCCGCGGTTGGGCTGCGGATCCAGCCGACCATCCGGTCCGGCGCCAGGGTGTAGAGCAGGACGGAGGCCGGCGGGCCGGCCGCCAGGATGCGGGTGGGGCGCTCCGGAACCTCGACGGTCCGGCCGGCGGCATCGGTGAAAGGCCGCGCCTCGACCGGCCCGCTGAGACCGAACCCGACCAGCAAGGGAACGAGGCGAAGGGAGGCGCGAAGCGAACGACGACGCTCACCATGCGGACGTGGAAACGGGGCCGTGTTCACAGGAGAGCAATTCCCAGCCGAGCGGGTGTCCGCGTCAATGTAGTCGGTCCGACCGGCATCGCCTACGGACGGGATGTCCGAGCCCCGTGCAGGTCACGGAGCGACAGTGCCGCGCGCGCGACGGCGACGGACGCTAAGCCGCACGCGCTTGATCGGCGGTGCAGGCGGGCTGGAGTGACGATCTGACGACCGGGTCTCTCGTCCGGAGGATGATCGGCGCCACGGACCGACGCAGCTGCGCCGCGATCGTCCGGCTCGCCCGGAAGGAGATGATGCGCCTCTCTCCCACCAGGACCGGCTCCCCCGACGCCAGGTTTCGCCCCGGGCGCGGCGCGCGGGCAACCGTTGAGAAGACCCCGAGGCCCCGCAATTCGACCCGGTCATCGGCCGCGAGGGCTTCGGCGATCCGCGCCAGGATGGCGTTCACGACGGCGTCTACCGCCGCGCTTCCGAGATGTGGGTACTGCTCGGAGACGCGGGCGATCAGACCAGACTTGATCATGGCGGAAACTCAGCGCTTACGGGATATCGAGATGACGGCGCGGTTTCGCGTCTCTCTGCGTCGGTCGCAGAACCGGATCGCAGCGGCGGCATCGTTTCTCGGATCAATCCGGACACCGCACGCGCCCGTATCATCGAAGACTGTCCCGACGCGCGTCGACGGCGCAGGCGCGGGACGAATCCGCATTCCCGATCCGCCCATCCAGGGTTCGCGCCAATTGTCGACCGAGGCCCACCAGCGCGGCGACCATCGGCGTCGCCGGTTCGCGCTGCGGCACGACGAGGCCGATCGTGTGCGCGATATCCGGCTCGACGATCGGGATCGTGCGCAGGCCCGGCATCGGCCCGAG
Source organism: Methylobacterium sp. Leaf125 (assembly GCF_001423085.1). Classification (GTDB taxonomy): domain Bacteria; phylum Pseudomonadota; class Alphaproteobacteria; order Rhizobiales; family Beijerinckiaceae; genus Methylobacterium. The sequence continues at coordinate 689,345 of NZ_LMNU01000012.1, forward strand.
GGCGTCGGTCAGCGCGGCCGGCATGATGCTCGACCAGTGCAACGTGCGCACATGGCTCATCAGGACGATCATCGAATTCGACTCGAGGGTCGGCGCAGGGGCACTCCCCGAAGCGCGCAGTTGCTGATCGACAATGCGCCGGTTCTGCATGTCCGGCGTCAGCAGGCAGAGCGGCATCCGGCTCACCTCGGACCAGCTGATGCTCGTCCGACCGTCGTGCGTCCCGCCGGCCGCGGTAAGAAGCTGGTAGCGTTCCTGGAAGAGCGGGATCGCCGTGACCCGGCTCAGCGGCTCATGATCGAGATAGGTGAGACCGGCATCCGCCTCGAGATTCTCGATCAGGTCGAGGATGTTCGCCGACGTCGCCGACAGAACGCTCAGGCGCACGTCCGGGTAGCGCAGGTGGTAGGGCGTCGTCAGCGCCGCGATCATCGGGAGGACGGTCGGGATCGCGGCGATGCGCAGGTGTCCTGCCGGTCCCCGGCGCAGGGTCGCGACATCCTCGCGCATCGCTCGCGCATCGGCGACGATCCGCCGGGCCCAGGCCAGAACACGTTCGCCCTCCGGCGTGAATCCCTGGAACCGGGAGCCGCGCTGCACCAGGCGGGTACCGAGTTGATTCTCCAGGCTCTTCACACCAGCCGACAGGGTCTGCTGCGTAACGCAGCAAGCCTCCGCGGCGCGCCCGAAATGGTGCTCACGCGACAGGGCGAGGAGAAGGTCGAGTTTGTCGATCACGGGTCCAAGGAGGAAGCGTGGCGCCGTCAGGCCCCGAGACGACCGGTGGTATACATCCGATGCGTCGGGCTCAATAAGTCGCAGACTTCCGTTAAGGCTTCTACACGGGCATGATTTGTCGGAAGCCAGGAGGATGCCGGCACCGCCCTCTTCGCGGACTATGAGGAACCCACCGCGCCCGGTGCCAGGCAGGTCCGCCGTTGCTTAGGCAACACCGTCCCCGTGCAGCGACCTACGCCTCGGAGCGGCATGGGCCCAACGTTGTCCTCACCGGAACACCGTCATCGTCATCGTCGCGGAGGATCGCTCCGGCCAGCGAGGGCCCCCGTAGGCACCCCGACGCACGCTCAAATTGACAACATATTGTCCACTTGACGAATTCGGCCCAAACGCCATAACGTTGGACATGCGCCCCACCCGAACCAACGCCCCGTCAGACCCCACCCGCCTCCGGCGCGCCTGGACCAGCCTCGTCCTCGACATCTTCCGCCTGAACGGCGATCTCCTCGCCGCAGGAGACACCCTTGTGGGCGACCTCGGACTGACGAGCGCTCGCTGGCAGGTGCTGGGGGCCATCGCCCTTTCGCCGCTGCCGCTGCCGGTCGCCCACATCGCCCGCAACATGGGGCTGACCCGGCAGGCCGTGCAGCGCCTGGTGGACGACATGCGGCCGGATGGCCTGGTCCGCCTGGAGCCAAATCCGCATCACCGCCGCGCCATGCTGGTGGTGATGACGGAAGCCGGGGCGGCGGCCTATCGCGCGGCGAGCGCGCGACAGGAGCGCTGGGCCGACGCTCTCGCGTCAGGCCTTCCGGCCGAATCCTTCGAAGCGGCGAGTGAACTCCTGCGCGAGATGCAGCGACGTCTCGACGGGCCGCACGCACCGACCCCAGCAGCGCATCCGGCAACCGAAGGAGCCTGACATGCCGACATTCATCGAGATGGACCGGACCGTGACCCTGGCGGACCAGTTGAAGGACGAGGGCCACTCCGTCGTCCTGATCAACACCTTCGTCGTCCCACCCGCGGAGGCCGACGCCCTGCTCGCCGCCTGGACGGCCGACGCGGAGATTATGAAGCGGCAGCCCGGATTCGTGTCGACCCAGCTGCACCGCGGCATCGCGGGTAGCGGCACCTTCCTGAATTACGCCGTTTGGGACAGCGTCGCGGCATTCCGGGCAGCCTTCACCAATCCCGAGTTCCAGGCCCGTCTCGCCGACTATCCGGCGAGCGCGACAGCCAGCCCACACCTGTTCCGCACGGTCGCCGTTCCCGGCATCTGCGCAGCGTGAACCCCATCCTTCCCAACGACGAGGTCACCATGCGCCAGGACGCGAATGCCAAGCCCTACGATGCCGACGTCATCGTCGTCGGTGCCGGCCCCGTTGGCCTGGTTGCCGGCTGCGGCCTGCGCCACCACGGCGTGGATTGCCTGATCCTGGAAGAGCGGACCGAATTGCAGGCCTACTCGCGCGCCAACAACCTATGGGCGCGGCCACAGGAACTCCTGGCCGGCATCGGCCTCCGCGAGGCGCTCGCGGCGCAAGCCTACCCCATCCGCCTCGTCAACTTCTTCATCAACGGAACGCCGACCACGCCCATCGCGATCGATGACGTGGCCAGTCCGTACCCGCAGGTCCTCTACAGCGGACAGGACGTCATCGAGAAGACCTTGTCGGAGACGTTCGAGGGGCGCGGCGGGCGGCTGGCCCGGGGCCACAGGGTGACCGGCATCGCCCAGGACAGCGACGGCGTGACCCTCACACTTGGGAGGGGGGACGATGGTCCGGAACAGCACCTGCGCTGCCACTACGTCGTGGCCGCCGACGGCGCCAAGAGCACGGTGCGCCCCCTTCTCGACCTCGACTTCGAGCCTGAGCGATTCGAGGGGCGAATGAACCGGCAGGTCGATGCCCGGCTGTCCTGGCGTCGATCGCTGGAGCCCGACCAGCTTTGGTTCTTCTATTACGAGCGCGGCTTCTGCGGCGTGCTGCCGGTCTGGGGCGGCTACCATCGCCTCTTCTTCCTTGCGGACGATGCAGGCGTGCCCGACCGGGACCCGACCCTCGACGAGTTGCAAGCCCTGGCACGCGAGGTCACCGGAGACGAGACCCTCACGCTGACCGACCCACAATGGCTCACTCACAGCCGCTTCCAGTACGGCGTTTCGCCGGGCTACGGCCGCGGCCGGGTGTTCCTGGCCGGGGATGCCGGCCACCTGTCCCTGCCCATCGGCGGGCAGGGCATGAATGCCGGCCTGCACGACGGGGTCGAGATCGCCTGGCGGCTCGCCATGACGCTGCGAGGCGAGGCCGCGCCCGTCGTGCTGGACTCCTACGGCGTCGAGCGCGGCGGCGAACATGCCCGGCTCAGCGCGCAACAGGCGAAGGGCTTCCGCCGCACAGTCTATCGCGGCTCCCTGACGGATGCCGCACTCGGACTGGCGGCAAAGGCGATCCCGAGCCTCGGCGCCCTGCTCCAGGGAACGGACGACCTGCAGCAGATGAGCGTGCGCTATCCGGACAGTCCGCTGAACGAGGACCATCTCTCCGGGCCGACCCACCTGCTGCAACGCGGGCCGGCACCGGGCGAACGCGCGCCCGACGCCGAGGTGACGCATGCCGGGACGACGACCTCGCTGTTCCGGTTTCTCTACAATCCGGATGGTTGGACAACGGGTTGGGCGCTGCTCTGCTTCGACGGTCGCTCATCGGACGCAGGCCCTTCGCTGGCGGAGGCCATCAACGCCGTGTCGCCCTGGGGGCACCTCCGCCCGCGCCTCGTCCTGGCGGGCCCGTCTCGCGCCATAGGGGACGTGCCCATGCTGTCGGACCTCGACGGCAAGGCACACGGGGCTTACGGCCTGGAGGGCCGGCCGGGTGTCGTGCTGATCCGCCCGGACGGGCATATCGCCTTCCGCGCCGCGGCCGAGCGGCACGACCGGCTGGCTGCTTACTGTCACCGGATCTTCGGGACTGGTGCAGGTGTCTCGGGGTCGAGCGTCCAGGATTGAGCGGTTCGAACCGGTCGGAGCAATCCGGACCGGGACGCCGCGGGGTCGATGCGGCATCTGCGCGGGGAGGGCCCACGATCGTCCGTTCCGCGCACTGCGAGCGCGGACGGGTCCCGCTCCGCCGCGACCGCACGAGATGTGATCATGGCTGGCAGAATGCCGTCGTTCGGACGCATTCGGCCGGAGGAGCCGGATTCCGGACGTTGCCATCGCGTCCCTTGCCGCCCGGCGTCCGATCCGTCTGCGTCGTCGATGGTGACAGATCTTCCCGGGATACGCGCAGGGCTGGCGGCACGCATGACGCTCGCGGATTCAGCCCGTAAGGTGCGGCCTGGAGATTGAGCATGGCGCACCATCACGATCACGATGACCATCCGCACGGAACGCACCCGGCGAGTGAACTCTCGCCGATGGAGTTGCGGGTTCGTGCCCTCGAATCCATTCTCGTGGAGAAGGGCTACGTCGACCCGGCCGCCCTCGATGCGCTGATCGAGACCTACGAGACCCGAGTCGGACCTCATAACGGGGCCCGGGTGGTCGCACGGGCCTGGGTCGATCCCGGCTTTCGCGCCCGCCTGCTGGCGGATGCAACCCCGGCCATGCACGAACTCGGGGTCGGCGGGCGGGGCGGTGAGCATATGGTCGTCGTCGCCAACACGCCCGAGGAACACAACCTCGTCGTCTGCACCCTCTGCTCCTGCTATCCCTGGCCTGTGCTCGGCCTGCCGCCGGTCTGGTACAAGTCGCCTCCCTACCGCTCGCGCGCCGTGATCGCGCCGCGTGCCGTCCTGGCCGAATTCGGCCTGACGCTCCCGGCTGCCCAGCGCATCCGCGTGTGGGATTCCACCGCCGAGCTTCGCTACATGGTTCTGCCGATGCGCCCCGCTGGGACGGAGGAGCTGGACGAGCCCGCCCTCGCCGCCCTCGTCACCCGGGATTCCATGATCGGCACCGGCCTCCCGCTGACCGCGGAACGGATCGCATGAACGGGGGTCAGGATCTCGGCGGCATGCACGGCTTCGGTCCCGTCGCGCCGGAAAAGGACGAGCCGCGCTTCCATGCCGAATGGGAGAAGCGGGTGTTCGGCCTCGCGATGGCCATGGGTCTCTCCGGCACCTGGAACCTCGATGCGAGCCGGTCGGCCCGCGAAGCGCTGCCGCCGGGCGAGTACCTTACCTCCAGCTACTACGCGATCTGGCTCAAGGCCCTGGAACGCCAGGTTCAGCACCATGGCCTCGTCACGCCCGAGGAGCTGTCCACCTGCACGGCGTCAGCCCCGGCTGCCCCGGTCAAGCGCGTCCTTCGGGGTGAGGAGGTGGCGCTGCTCTTCGCGCGAGGCTTCCCGAGCGACCGGCCCGTTCCCGACCCGGCGCGCTTCTCGCTGGGTGACCGCGTCCGCGCCCGGCGCATCAATCCGGTCGGACACACGCGGCTGCCGCGCTACGTTCGAGGTCATATCGGTACCGTCGAGGCGGTGCATGGCGGCTTCGTCTTCCCCGACACGAACGCGCAACTTGCCGGCGAGGCGCCGCAATGGCTCTACACCGTCCGATTTTGCGGGCGTGACCTCTGGGGGGACCAGGCCGAACCCGGCCATAGCGTCTCGGTGAACGCCTTCGAGAGCTACCTGGAAGCCCTCGAACCGGAACGGATCGCATGAGCACCGATCGAATTCCCCTGGACGACGCCGCTGCCCCGGTCTTTGCGGAGCCCTGGGAGGCACAGGCCTTCGCCCTCGTGGTGGCGCTGCACGATCAGGGGCTGTTCGACTGGAGCGAGTGGGCAGAGGCGCTGGGGGCGCAGACGCGGCGAACCGGGCAGGCCGCGGACTATGCCGCCTGGCTCTCGACCCTCGAAAGCCTGCTCGCAGCACGCGGGGTCGCGCCGCCCGAGCTCCTCGCCGAGCGCCGAGCGGCCTTCGCCCGAGCCGCTGTCGCGACACCGCACGGCGAGCCGATTCTCCTGGCGAACGATCCGCTCTCAGTCGCCCTCCCGGGATGACGGCCCGAGGTGCTGCTGTTCCGGCCCCGCGCTTGGGCTCGCAGGCCGGGCGAGGCTGAAACGGAATGGTGTCCTGACGTCTGACGCAACCGCCGCAAGAGCCGGACGGGTACCTGAAGCGTCGTTCCAAATTCGAACCGCCCGATCGGCCGCCGTGATCTCGGCTCGTTCACTCGAGCGTCCCGCCTCCAGACTTGAGGACCACGGCTCGCGAGCATCCGGCCGGCGCGTCGCGGTGGACGCGTCGGCCAGACGCGCTGGTCAGTTCTTGGTCCGGTTCCGGATCATGAAGCCGTCATAGGTGTACTCCGCGACCTGGAACCAGAGATACTCCTCACCGCGGAACGCCCGCAGGCTGTCGATGCCTTTCTTGAAGTCCGGGTTCTTGGCGGAGATCTCGGCATAGACCTCGTTCGTCGCCTTCAGGGCCGCTTCCATGATCTCGTTGGAATAGGGCCGCAGCTGTGCTCCGGTGCCGATCAGGCGGCGCAGAGCGGCCGGATTCTTGGCATCGTACTTGGCCAGCATGTCGACATTGGCCGCCATGGCGGCCGCCTGAAGAACGGACTGATAGTTCTTGGGCAGGCTCTCCCACTTCGCCTTGTTGATGTAGAAGTGCAGGGTGAGCCCGCCCTCCCACCAACCGGGATAATAGTAGAACGGCGCAACCTTGTTGAAGCCGAGCTTCTCGTCGTCGTAGGGGCCGATCCATTCGGCGGCATCGATGGTTCCGCGCTCCAGCGCCGGGTAGATGTCGCCGCCCGCGACCTGCTGCGGCACCGCGCCGAGCTTGGCCATGACCTGTCCGGCGATGCCGGCGATGCGCATCTTCAGACCTTGCAGGTCGGCGACGGTCTTGACCTCCTTGCGGAACCAGCCGCCCATCTGCGTGCCGGTGTTGCCGCCGGGTAGCGCGTAGATGTTCTGCTTGGCCATGAACTCGTTGACGATCTCATTGCCGCCGCCGTGATAGAGCCAGGCGTTCTGCTGACGGCTGTTCAGCCCGAAGGGAACGGCAGCGCCGAGGGCGAAGCTCGGATCCTTGCCGACGTAGTAGTAGCCCGCCGTGTGGACCATCTCGACGGTCCCGTTGCTGACCGCATCCGCCGCCTGGAAGGTCCCGACGATTTCGCCCGCGGCAAAGGGCTGGATCACGAACTTGCCGTCCGTGGCGTCCGAGACGAACTTCGCGAGGACGTCGGCCGCGCCGTAGATCGTGTCGAGGGATTTCGGGAAGCCGGAGCTCAGGCGCCAGCGCACCTCGGGGGACGATTGGGCGATGGCGGGAGCGGCGACGCCGCCGGCCGCGACCGCACCGAGGCCGGCACGCTTCAGGAATTCGCGTCTCTTCATCGTTTCCTCCGTTCGTTTCTGGTTCGCACTCTGCGGAGGACGGCGCAGTCCTCCGGACGGGTCGGCCCGCGCGCGCTCACTCGATCTTCGGGGGGCCCAGATCGATCGGAGGCGCATCGTCGCCGGAGCCGGCTCCCAGCCCCTGCAGATTGTCGAGTTGCTGCTGGACAGCCGCCGGATCGACCTTGGTACCGCTCGACTTGTAGTGCGTGACCATGCCGGGGAAGAGGATCACCAGGGCGACCATGATGCACTGGATGATCACGAAGGGGATCGCCCCATAGTAGATCTGCCCGGTGGTGATGGGCTCCATGCGCTTGCCGGTGACGCGGTCGAGGTAGGGAACCTTGGCGGCGACCGAGCGCAGGTAGAACAGGGCGAAGCCGAAGGGCGGGTGCATGAAGCTCGTCTGCATATTCACCCCGAGCATCACGCCGAGCCAGATCAGGTCGATGCCGAGCTTGTCTGCCGCAGGCCCGATCAGCGGAATGATGATGAACGCCAACTCGAAGAAGTCGAGGAAGAAGGCCAGCAGGAAGATCAGGATGTTCACGAAGATCAGGAAGCCGATCTGGCCACCCGGAAGGCTGGTGAGCAGGTGCTCGACCCAGACGTGCCCGTTGACGCCGTAGAACGTCAGCGAGAACACGCGCGCCCCGATCAGGATGAACAGCACGAACGTCGAGAGCTTAGCGGTGGACTCCGTCGCCTGCTTCACGAGCGTGAAATTCAGACGTGCCGGGTTGCGGTCGAGGATCCGCTTGATCCCGGCGAGAATGAGCGATCCGACGGCACCCATGGCGCCCCCCTCGGTCGGGGTCGCGATGCCAATGAAGATCGTGCCCAGCACGAGGAAGATCAGCAGCAGGGGCGGCACCATGACGAAGGTGACCTGCTGCGCCATGCGCGAGATCAGGCGAAGCCCGGTCAGGCGCTCGACGATCCCGACGACCAGGGCGTAGAGCGCGCCGGCCGCGCCGAGCTCGGCCACCAGGCCCCAGGTGCCCGCCGCCGTCGCGCGCAGGTAGAGGCTGAGGCTCACGAGGCCTGCGGCGAGGAACACCGAGACGATGACGCGCTGCGCACCGAGGAAGCGGTTCATCACCGCGCAGACCAGCGCCACCACGGTCGCGATGCAGATCGTCAGGATGACGTAGTCCGCACCGGCCTTCATGCCGGTCTGAGCCATCACGGCGATGCCGATCACGGCGGAGAACAGCACCAGGATGCCGAGCTGCCAGACGCCCCGGGCGCCGTTCTCTTCGCGGTAGCCGATCGCGTCCTTGGGCAGGCCGGGCGCTGCCTTGGGCCAGATCAGCGTGACGAGGAGCACATAGCCGGCATACATCGCCGAGAGCACGAGCCCGGGCACGAACGCGCCCTCGTACATGTCGCCCACCGAGCGGCCGAGCTGGTCGGCCATGACGATCAGCACCAGGGAGGGCGGGATGATCTGCGCGAGCGTGCCGGAGGCCGCGATCACGCCCGTGGCGAGGCGCCGGTCATAGCCGTAGCGCAGCATGATCGGCAGCGAGATCAGGCCCATGGAGATCACGGAGGCCGCAACCACGCCGGTGGTGGCGGCGAGCAGCGCGCCGACGAAGATCACGGCGTAGGCGAGGCCGCCACGGATGGTCCCGAAGAGCTGGCCGATCGTGTCGAGCAAGTCCTCGGCCATGCCGGAGCGTTCGAGAACCAGTCCCATGAAGGTGAAGAACGGGACGGCCAGCAGCACCTCGTTCGACATCACCCCGAAGACCCGCTCCGGCAGCGCCTGCAGCAGCGGCCAGGACAGGGTGATCGTGTCCGGGGCGTAGGGCGCGAGTTCGACCGCCACCACGAAGAACAGCAGGCCGTTGGCGGCCAGCGCGAAGGCCACCGGGTATCCGAGCAGCAGGAACACGACGAGTGTCGCGAACATGATCGGCGCGAGGTTGTGGGCGATCAACTCGGCGAACATCGGACCTTGGTGGGTTCGAGGGCTGTGAAGGGCTTATGTCTGGCTCAGGCCTTGGGCGCCGGCTTCGGACCCGCCTTGGGATCGGCCGCGAAGGCTGTCTTCGCGGGCTCGCCCGCGAGTTCCGCCACGAGGCGCTCGGCCTCCGATTCGGCGGCAGCGTGATGACCGCCCGCGCTCGTCGTGTCCTCGATCCGGCCGGACAGGATGAGCAGGCGCTTGATCAGCTCGGAGAGCCACTGCAGCCCGAGCAGGACGAAGCCGACGAGGATCAACCCCTTGGCTGGCCAGATCAGCAATCCACCCGCGTTGGTGGAGACTTCGCCGGAATTATAAGAGTTCAGGAAGAACGGCACCACCAGCCAGATCATGACCGCAAGGAACGGCAGCAGGAAGAATAAGTGTCCAAACACGTCGACAAGGTCACGTCCGCGTTTCGACAGCCGGCTCGAAAGGATGTCGATGCGAATATGCTCGTTGTCCTTGAGGGTCCAGGCCGCGCACAGCATGAAGACGGCACCGAACAGGTACCATTGCAGCTCGAGCCACGCGTTCGAGGACGTGCCGAACAGCTTGCGCACGATCGCATTCAAGGTGGAGACGATGACCGCAGCCACGATCGCCCAGGCGGCGATCTTACCGATGCGCTCGTTGAGCACGTCGATCCAGCGGCTCAAGCGGAGCATGCGCATCCTCCTCACGGGGTCGTTATTCGACGCCCTTCCATGCTTCCTAGCGCGAAGCTCGGCCGAGATCAGCACACGATGAGAGATTTTACAGTCTTTGTTACAGTTGCGGGGCTCTAAGCAGGGGTCTCGTGCCGCTTCCCGGCAATCGCGATCCGATCGGCCTTGGACGCGAGGAGGAGGACGAGGGCACCGGCGACCATGCATGTACCCGAGCCGAGCAGGACACCGATCTTCACCTCGGCCTCGAGTTCGGGGCTGCTCGCAAAAGCCAGGAGGCCGACGAACAGGCTCATGGTGAAACCGACGCCGCACAGGAGCGACAAGCCGTAAACCTGCCACCAGCCCGCATGGGCGGGGCGCTGCGCCAGACCGAGCTTGACCGCTGCGAGGACCGCTCCGAACACGCCGGCCTGCTTGCCCAGAAACAATCCGAGCGCCACGCCCAGCGTGACCGGGTCGAGCAGCATCTGCGTGCTCATGCCCGCGAACGAGACACCGGCATTGGCAAAGCCGAACACCGGCAGCACCAGATAGGCGGACCACGGGTGGATGGCGTGCTCAAGCGTGTGCAGGGGCGAGATCGGATCGTCCGGCTCACCGAGACTGAGGCGCAGGGGGATCGTCAGGGCGAGGAGGACGCCCGCGATGGTGGCGTGAATGCCGGACTTGAGCACCAGGAACCACAGCACCGCCCCCAGGACCAGGTAGGGCGTCAGGCGTTTGACCCCGGCCCTGTTCATGCCGAACAGGACCGCGAAGACGGCGGCCGCTCCGCCGAGCATCGGCAGCGACAGGTCGGCGGTGTAGAACGCCGCGATGATGACGACCGCGCCGAGATCGTCGATGATGGCGAGCGCGGTCAGGAAGATCTTGAGCGAGACCGGGACGCGCGATCCCAGAAGGGCGAGTACACCCAGCGCGAAGGCGATGTCGGTGGCTGTCGGGATCGCCCAGCCGCGCAGGGTCTCGGGCGAGTGCCGGTTCACCGCGACGTAGACCAGCGCCGGGGCGAGCATGCCACCGAGGGCGGCGATGCCGGGAAGGAGCCGGTCCGGCCAGGTCCGCAGGCGTCCGTCGAGGACCTCGCGCTTGATCTCCAGGCCGACCAGCAGGAAGAATACCACCATCAGGCCGTCGTTGATCCAGTGCAGGATGCTGAGGCCGCCGACGTAGGTCTTGAGGGTGGAAAAGTACGCGTCGGACCAAGCGGAATTCGCGATCGCCAAGGCGAGGGCCGCGCTCGCCATCAGGATCATGCCGCCGCTGGCTTCACTCGTCAGGAAGCTGCGCAGGACCGAGACGGGGCGAAAGTGACGTGGCATGGTCGTGCGTCTCCGTCGCTGGCGGCCCGACCAGCGAAGAAGCCTGCGGATCCGATCTTCGGACCATGCACCCACGGGTTCTATGCCATCGGCAGGCCCGATCTCGCAACACGCTGCCTGGCGAACCGTCGGACGGATCGAGGCAGGCCGATCCGGCCGCGCGGTTCCTCGCACCGATCGAGATCCTGGAGAGCAGATGCCGATTCTCGTCGGATCGGCGAAGGCGCGCCCAGGCTGACCCCGGCAAAGGCCGCGTGGAGGCACCTCTCGGAAGCAGGTTTTCCGATCTTCCGGCGACCTTACCGCGCTAAGCACGGACCCTGTCCGGGCGACGGCGGCCGAGCCGCTGGCTCCGAAGCCTCGAGGCCGTGACAGGTCCATGACCCGGCGCATCCGATCCCTCGCGAAGGGCAGGGGCGGGACGCGCGTGGGAACAGCTGAGGATGGGAGCCCGAAGCGATGACGCCGCTGGCCGATCCGACAGGGTTCCATGACCAAAGCGGCGACGAGCCGGTCGCAGACGCGTCAGCAGCGTCGTCAGGAATTTGCAGGGCACCGAAGGGGATGGCGGAGACGGAGGGATTCGAACCCTCGATACCCCTTTCGGGGTATGCTCATTTAGCAAACGAGTGCCTTCAGCCGCTCGGCCACGTCTCCGCAGGCGGTCGATCTAGAATTTCGGATGGGGCGGGTCAAGCTGCGATTGGCGCGGCGGCCGGGAAATCGATGCCTTCCGGGCGGGCGTGCCGTCGGGGCCACAGGCCCGGTGGATGCCCCGGCACGGCTGATCCGGGCAGGGCGGGGCGGCCTCTCCCAGCCGCCGCGCCGTCTCAGGCGCTGGCACGGTCTTGGGAGCTGGCACGGTCTTGGGCGCTGGGGAGGCGCTTGCGCTGGACCTTGCCGTTGGCGGTCCGCGGCAGTGCGTCGAGGAAGCGGACTTCGCGGGGGCACTTGTAGGTCGCGAGCCGATCGAGGCACCAGGCCATGATATCGTCGGCGTCCATCACGACATCGGGCTTCGGGACGACGAAGGCGGTGATGACGCTGAGGTCGGCCCGAACCGCCATCTCCGCGACACCGACCTCGGCGACGCCGGGATGCTCGATCAGGACCCCCTCGATCTCGTTCGGCGAGACGCGGTAGCCGAACGCGTTCATGAGGTCGTCGTTGCGGCCGTGGAAGGTCAGGTAGCCCTCCGCATCGAGGCTCGCGAGGTCGCCACCCACGAACCACGCGCCGCGCATCACCGCGGCCTCCTCCTCGGGCCGGTTCCAGTAGCCCAGCATCAAGCCGGGCTCGGAGCGGTGGATGGCGAGGAGCCCGACCTCTCCCGGCGGCAGCGGATCCGCCGGCCCCTCGGCCGGCAGGATCGCGACGCGGCGCCCGGGCTGCGGCTTGCCGGGCGAGCCGGGGCGCACGGGAATCGTCGGGCCACTCGAGACGTAGGTCGAGCACTCGCTCATCCCGAGGGCTTCGTAGAGGGGCTTTCCGGTCGCCTCGGTCCAGGCTGCGAGGAGCTCGGGCGACAAGGCCTCCCCCGCCGTCACCCCGTGGCGCAGGGTGCCGAGATCGACGGCGCCGAGATCGGCATATTTCAGGATCTGGCGGTAGAGGCTCGGCACGGCGGCGAACAGCGTTGCCCGATGACGGGCGATCAGGGTCGGCCAGATCGCCGGATCGCGCGGCCCGTCGTAGAGCACCGCCGTGGCGCCGCAGGCCCAGGGATCGGTGATCCCGACGCCCAGCGTGTAGGTCCAGTTCATCGTACCCGCATGGAGCATGACGTCGTGCTCCGACAGGCCGAGCCAGTGCGCATGCATCGGCCGGCGCCCGCGGATGGCCCGATGGGCGTGCAGAACGCCCTTGGGCCGGCTCGTCGTCCCGGAGGTGTAGACCAGGGTCGCGGGATCCTCGGCCCGGGTGTCCGCGTAGTCGGGCAGTGCCGGGCCGGTCTTCATCGCGGCGATGTCGTCGGACCGGAGCAGGATGCGGTCCCCGAGTCCGGCCGGATCGATGGAATGGCCCGCCCCCACGACCACGACGGACGCGCCGGCATTCTCCATCAGGAACGCGGCCTCGGGCTCGGTCAGCTGAGGTGAGGAGGGCAGGGCCACGAGGCCGGCGGCCAGCGCGCCGAAGTAGACCAGCACGTAGTCCGCCTCGTTGCCCATGCGGATCATGACGCGCGCGCCGGGCGCGAGGCCGAGGGCGCGGAGCCCGGCGCCGATGCCCCGGACCGCCCGATCGACCTCGCCGAACGTCAGGCTGCGAACGTCGTCGCCGGCGCCCGCCATGATGAGCGCCGTCTTGTCGGCACGCAGGCGGGCATTCTCGGCAAGGCAGAAGCGCGCGCCGTTGAACGGCGGGGCCTCGGCGGCGGCGGCGAAGGATGAGGTCAAGCGCGGGCTCCGTGGCGACCCGCGCAAGGAAGCCGAAAGCGGGCGCCCCGACAAGGGCACCCGCTTCCCTGTTCCCGGCTTGGTGCCCCGCGGCGCGGCGCGCTCCTAGCCAGCGAACGCCTCAGCCGGCGATCTCCTTGGCGGCGACCAGCATCTCCTTCATGGCTTCCGCGGCAGCCTGGTAGGCGGGGGTGCCGACATCCCAGTTGCTGACCTTCAGGGCTTCCAGCATCTTGCTGGCCTCTGCGAAGGCCTTGCTCTCTGCCGCCACCAACCGGGCGAAGGCGGGGTGGGCGGCAGGAGCGGTCCCGGCCAGGTCGGTCTTCAGGCTCCGGCCGGGCTGTCCCGACAGGGTGGCCAGGGTCGCGTCCGGCTGCGCCATGCCGACGAGAACCCGCGCGAGCTTGCGCTTCCAGGCGCCGATATCGGCCGGCAGACGCACCAGGGCGTAGACCGGTACGTCGCGGGCATTGGTGTTCAGCGCCGTCTGGCCGGTGGCCTCGGCGCGCACGAGGCGGCTCGTGATCTTCTCGATCTCCTCGTGGGTCTTCGCGGCCTTCGCGGCGATGTTCTGCACGCTGGTCGAAATTTCCGAGGTGGCCGCCCGCTGCTGTCCCAGCATCTGCGAGATCGCCTGGTTCAGGTCGCTGGCCTGGGCGATGCGGGCATTCGTCTCGACGATCCGATGTTCGAGGTGATCGACGATGGTGCGGCCCGTGGTGACGGCACTGCGGCTCTCGTGAACCGCCTCCGAGATCGCCCCCATCTCGGCGGTGAGGGTGCTCAGCAGCCCGCGGATCTCCCCGGTGGACTTGGCGGTCTGGGCGGAGAGCGACTTGACCTCGGCGGCGACCACGGAGAACCCGCGACCGGCCTCGCCCGCCCGGGCGGCCTCGATCGTGGCGTTGAGGGCCAGGAGATTGGTCTGCGCCGAGATCGCCGCGATGGTGGTGGCCATCACCTCGATCTGGGCGATGGCGCGCTCCAGGACGATGACGCGATCGGAGATCTGGGACGTCCGGGCATCGATCTCGTGCATCGCCGTGCGCGCCTTCTGCGCGTCCTGGATGCAGGCCTGGGTCTCCGCGAGGGCATCCCGCGCGACGGTTACGACCGTCTCGGACGTCTGGGCCACCTCCGCCACGGACGCCGCCATCTCCTCGGCGGCGCCCGCGATCGTCTGGGTGGCGCTCGCCACCTCACCGACGTCGTAGGTCATCCAGCCCGTGTTGGTTGCCGCCTCCGACGCTTCGCGAGCGACGGTGGCGGTGGTGCCCAGGCTGCGCAGGAGGTCGGCTTCGCGATCGGCGTGCAACCGCTCGATCGCGGCGCGGAGCGGCCCCTCGGGCAGATCGACCGATGCGAGATTTTGGCTCACCATCAGCGATTCGACGGCCTGCACCAGACGGGCTTCGTCTCGGATCTGAGCGGCCTCCGGCGCCGCTTCGGTGACGGGTGGCTTCGTGGTGGAACGGGCGAAGGGAAGGCCGAGCATCGCGGTTGGTCCTGTAAGGCGTAGCGATGTGATCTACCGGTCTTCCATTAATGTATCCTTATTGCCCAAGACATCCACATCAGGTCGAGAAGCGTTCCGTGTCCTGCCTTGACGAGTCTTGGTGCAGCGCAACCGATCGAAACCTGGCCCGGCGCAATCACTGCTTGTTGTCTACCGTAGATCCGAGGTCGGAAAACTTCGCTCTTTCCTGAGCCTATAGCCTAAAGGCGGTCTTGACAGGACCCTTCCGTGACCGCCGAGGGACCGTTGCGCAGGCCGAGAGGCGCGTCCAGCCGGTATAAAAGCCGGCATGGAACAGGGTTGAGACCTGTGTCTACTTTTACACAATCCAACGATGCTGAGACTCGCCTGGGCGGTCGGGGACGCAGCTTCGCGCAGCCTCCAGCGAGGGCGGCAGGCACCAGTCTGGACCAAATCTGTTCAGTCGTTGAACCATCCCGAGGATCATGGCGCCGGGCAGAGCCCCACAATGCAGGGTGGCACCGGGGCAGGGGCGCAGGGCGACCCGCGGCGCGTCGGATCCCGGTCGCTCGCCCGCGTTGGGAGACCGGTCGGAGCGAGCCGTGTCTCAGGCCGAACGGGACAGGGGCACTTCGCGCGGACCGATCAGATCCGCCTTGCGCTCCAATAAAGTCGGCGGCGGGACCGGAGCCTCGATGGTGCAGACGACACCCGTGGCCGCGAACAGCAGTTGAACCTCGCCATCGAGTTCCCGGGCAAGGCTGCGCTCGATCAGGCGCGAGCCGAACCCGGTGCGGGTCGGCGCAACCACGGGGGGGCCGCCATCCTCGCTCCAGCGCAGGATCAGGCGGATTTCCGCCTGGCGCTCCACCGACCAGGCGATCGTCACCGTGCCCCCCTCCTGCGAGAGCGCACCGTACTTCACCGCATTGGTGCCGAGTTCGTGCAGCGCCATGGCGATCGAGAGGGCCAGACGCGGCGGCAGCCGCAGGGCGGGACCGGAGACGACGAACCGGGAGCGCTGTCCCTCCGTCGCATCCAGCGGGGCGATGGCGTCGGCTACGACGTTTCCGAGTTCGGCGCCGTCCCAGCTCTCCCGGGTGAGGACGTTGTGGACCCGCGCCAGGGCCAGCAGGCGGGCCTCGAACGCGGCTCGCGCCGCGGTGGCCTCCGGCCCTTCGAGCCGGCGCAGGGACTGCCCCGCGATCGATTGCACGGTGGCCAGGGTGTTCTTCACCCGATGGTTCAATTCGTGGATCAGGAGTTGTTGGTGCTCGGCGGCGCGCTTGGCGTCGGTGATGTCGACGTTGCACCCGGTATAGCCGAGGAAATTGCCGGTATCGTCCGTCCGCGGCACCCCCTCGCAGCGCAGCCAGCGCACGACGCCGTCCTGGTCCACCACCCGGACGTCGGCCTGGAAGGGCAACCGGGCCACGAAGGCATCGCGAAAGCGGGTCGCGAAGGCCTCGTAATCCTCGGCGAAGATGATCCGGCGCCAGTCCTCGCCGGCCAGCACGGCGGCCGTATGGAGGCCGAACATGTGGTCGAAATGCATGTTGGCGAAGCTGATCTGCGCGCTCTCGTCGGTCATCCAGATCAGGGCCGGCGCGGAATCGGCCATGTGGCGGAAGCGCGCTTCGCTCTCGCGCAGGGCACTCAGGCCCCGCTCGGTCTCCGCCAGTGCCCGGTCGCGCTCGTCGCTGCGCAGGCGCAGGCGCTGGGAGGCATCCGCGAGCACGTCCCCCAGGCGCCGGATCTCGTGGATCGGCGAGGTGATCCGCGGGATGACCTCGCCGCGCGCGAGGGCCGGCCCCGTTGCCGCGAGCCGGCGCAGGGGCTGCGAGACCCGCGACCACAGGTGCACCGCCAGGATGGACGAGGTCGCCAGCACGAGGAGGCCGAAGCCGCAGAAGGCCCAGATCCAGTTGCGCAGGCGCGCTTCCACCAGGGCCTGTGGAATGATCGCGGCCGCCGTCCAGCCGGTGAGGCGGGAGCGTGCCTCGACGACCGTCACGGGCTTCATGCGACGATCCTTGCCTTCCCAGACATTCGGCGTCGCGGTCTGGTACTGACGCAGCGTCGCGAGGCGCTGCGAGCCGATCATGG
This sequence comes from Methylobacterium sp. Leaf125, assembly GCF_001423085.1. Classification (GTDB taxonomy): domain Bacteria; phylum Pseudomonadota; class Alphaproteobacteria; order Rhizobiales; family Beijerinckiaceae; genus Methylobacterium. The sequence continues at coordinate 706,400 of NZ_LMNU01000012.1, forward strand.
CGTCCGGATCGGGCAGCCGCGCCAGGATGACCCCGTCCCGGTCGGAGAGGCCGGTGGTCCAACCCTCGACGGCTTCCCGGGCGACGAGGCTGTCCAGGCGGCTGATCGGGACCGTGAAGCTGAGGATGTGGGTGACGCCGCCCTCGCCGAACACCGGCACGGCGACCGCGTAGGTCGCGTCCGTCGGCTTCATGCCCTTGACGTACCCGGAGACCACGGCGCGCTGACTGCCCGAGGCGATCTCGCGATCGAACGGCAACGCGCTGCGCGGCAGCGGAGCCCGGCGCGGCACCGCCGTGTTCACGACCTGCTGTCCGTCCGGCCGCCGCAGGAGGATGTCGAGGCCGACCGCGTCCCGCACGAGGCGCGCCTGAGCATCGAAATTGTCGAATTCGCCGTCCTTCAACCGCGGCGACGTGGCGAGGGTCTGCAGCACCGAGACGAGGCCCGCCGTATCGCGGTCGACGGAGAGAGCGATGCTGCGCACGTTCTCGCGGGCGTCCTGCTCGAAACGGGCCCGCTCCGTCCCGGCATAGCGCGCGAGGAGGATGGCCGTGAACAGCAGGCCCGGTCCGATCAGCGCGATCACCAGGGCGACCAGATAGACCTGGGTCGAGAACCCGCGCTGTCGAACCCGCGCGAAGGCGGAGACGAGCGACCTCGGCCCCCACCAGCGGCGCCCCGTCGTGGTCTCTCCCGGAGGCGGATTGCTCATGGGCGCGCGACGCCCGCGCGATCGATATGTCCGAGGTCGCGATCCGGCGCGAGGTGATCCCGAACGCGCTGCTTCAGGACTTTGACGTCGGGAAAGCCGCCGTCGCGCGTCCGATCCCAGATCAGGTGCGGTCCGCACAGGATCACGAACACGCCGCCGGTTCCGGGAACCAGCGCCACCTCGCCGAGGTCGTCCCGAAACGTGGAGAGGAGCTCCTGCGCCATCCATCCCGCCCGCAGCAGCCACTGGCACTGCGTGCAGTAGGTGATCGAAACCCGCGGCTTCTCGGGCGATGGGCGGGGCGTTTCGTCCATGGCGGGTAAAGCGACCGATCGCCCCCGGCTTGTCAACCGAAACGCACGCCGGGGCACCCCGAGGCGCCGGTCTCAGCAGGATTCGACCAAGATTTCTCGTCAACGGCCAAGTTTTTCCCTGTGCGTCTTTATCGCAGCGCCAGCGTGCCTATGTGTGATCACGTGCCGGTGAGGGACCCATCCTCGCGCGGCGCTCGGTTTGCAGGGAGTTCAAGCATGCGTTCAGGTGTCGTCACCCCGACGACGGGTCCCGTCCGGGCCTGGCTCGGCAGGGTTCGGATCGCCGTCGCGGCTCTCGCCCTGGGCACGACCCTGACCGGCTGCGGCGCGATCAACCGGGTTCCGACCCTGGAGGAGCGGGCCAAATCCTCCTGGAGCGAGGTGCAGAACCAGTACCAGCGCCGGGCCGACCTGATCCCGAACCTCGTGGAGACGGTGAAGGGCTACGCCCAACAGGAAAAGGACGTGCTGATCGGCGTCACCGAGGCGCGGGCCAAGGCCTCCAGCGTCAAGGTCGACGCCTCCACGGTGAGCGACCCGCAGAAATTCAAGGAATTCCAGGACGCCCAGAACCAGCTCTCCGGCGCCCTGGGTCGCCTGCTCGTGACGGTGGAGCGTTACCCCGAGCTGAAGTCGAACCAGAACTTCCTCGCCCTGCAATCGCAGCTCGAGGGGACCGAGAACCGGATCGCCGTCGCGCGCCGCGACTACATCGGCGCCGTCCAGGACTACAACACCGAGGTCCGGACCATTCCGGGACGCTGGATCGCCGCCTGGTTCTACCCCGAGGCAAAGCCGATGGAGACCTTCACGGCGACGCCCAGTTCCGAGCGCCCGCCGAACGTGAAGTTCTAGCCCACCATGGATCGCCCGCGCTTGGGCCGTCCGCATTCGGGCCGTCCGCGCTCGGGCGGCGCCGGGACATCCGCCATCCGGTCGATCGCCACGCGGCTGATCCTCGGGCTCTGGCTCGTCGCGGCCACCAGCGGCCTCGCGCTCGCGCAGACCGGTGCCGCCGAACCGACCTTTCCCGCCCTGACCGGACGGGTGGTCGACGGCGCCGGCATCCTCAAGCCCGAAGACCGGACGGCCCTCGAGACCAAGCTCAAGGCGTACGAGGACAAGACCTCCGATCAGGTGGTGGTCGCCACGGTCCCGAGCCTGCAGGGCCGGACCGTGGAGGACTATGCCAACCGCCTGTTCCGCGCCTGGAAGCTCGGACAGGCCAAGACCAACAACGGGGCGCTGCTCCTCGTCGCCCCCAATGAACGCAAGGTCCGGATCGAAGTGGGCTACGGCCTCGAGGGCGCCCTGACCGATGCCCTCTCGAAGGTGATCATCACGACCGCGATCACGCCGCGCTTCAAGACGGGCGACTACGCCGGCGGCATCAATGCGGGCGTCGACGCCATGCTGTCGATCGTCGCGGGCGACGCCGAGGCGTGGCACCGCAAGGCGGAGGTGCGCAGCGACGAGGCCGATCCCGGACAGGTGGTGATCTTCATCGTGCTGTTCCTCGTCGTCCTGTTCGTCGTCTACCGGATGAACCGTGGGCGCCGGGGCGGGGGAGGCGGCTTCATCATCCTGCCGGGGCCATCCTCGGGTGGCTGGAGCGGCGGCGTTTCCGGCGGCTTCGACGGGGGCGGCTTCTCCGGCGGGGGTGGCTCGTCGGGTGGGGGAGGGGCCTCCGGTGACTGGTAAGCAGCGTCCCTTCCTCGAGGAACCGGCGCGGACGCGGATCGCGGAGGCGATCCGCCGGGCCGAGACCGCGACGGCCGGCGAGATCGTCGTGCTGGTGGCGGCCCGCGCCGGGCTCTACCGCTCCGCGCCGCTGCTGCTGGCCCTGGCGGTCGGCCTCGTCCTGCCCTGGCCGCTGATCGCCCTGACGCCGTGGAGCGCGGCCTCGATCGCGCTGGCGCAGGTCGCCGCGGTCCTGCTGGCGCTCCTGGCGGGGCTCCATCCCCGGATACGGATGGCCCTGGTGCCACGGGCGATCCGTCGCGACCGCGCCCACGAACAGGCCCTGCGCGAGTTCACCACCCGCGGCCTCAGCCGGACGGAAGGGCGGACCGGCGTTCTGATCTACGTCGCCCGGGCCGAAGGCCATGCCGAGATCGTCGCCGATCACGGCGTCGCCGCGCGCGTCCCGGCCTCCGCCTGGTCCGGCGCGATCGAGGGGCTCCTGGCTGCCCTGCGGCGTGGCGAGGCCGAGGCGGGCCTGACCGATGCCGTCGTGCAGGTCGGCTCCATCCTGGCCGGGCAGCTTCCGCCGGAAGCCAGGCCCGTCGACGCTCTGCCGAACCGCGTGATTGAACTCGATTGACGATCGGGAGGCTGCACAACCCACGGTGAGAAAACGCCGGATGGGTGATTCAATCCTGAATGATTGAAATCGCAGGCCCCTGGTCCTGCGGAAGAATTTGCGCGAGAAGAGCCCTTGACGACCTGCTACGAAGGACAGGTCGCTGGAGCGAGACGTCATGAGTGCGGTAACGAAGCACGGGCCCTGGGCCCTCGTGGGAGCGTTGGGGGCGGCGGCCCTCGCCATCGTCGCGACGACGCGCGGAGAGACGGTCAACGCCCTTTGGGTCGTCGTGGCGGCCGTCTGCATCTACCTGATCGCCTATCGCTACTACTCGCTCTTCATCTCCTCCAAGGTCATGCGGCTCGACGACAGCCGCCCAACCCCGGCCCACGTCCACAACGACGGGCTCGACTACGTCCCCACCAACCGCAACGTGCTGTTCGGCCACCACTTCGCCGCCATCGCCGGTGCCGGACCGCTGGTGGGCCCGGTGCTCGCGGCGCAGATGGGCTACCTGCCGGGCCTGCTCTGGATCCTGGCCGGCGTGGTGCTCGCCGGCGCCGTGCAGGACTTCATGGTCCTCTTCATCTCGATGCGCCGGGACGGCCGCTCGCTGGGCGAACTGATCCGCGCGGAGCTCGGCACCATCCCAGGCGTCATCGCCCTGTTCGGCACCTTCATGATCATGGTCATCCTGCTGGCGGTGCTGGCGATGATCGTCGTGAAGGCCCTGGCCGAGAGCCCCTGGGGCACCTTCACGGTCGCGGCGACGATCCCGATCGCGATGCTGATGGGCCTCTACGCCCGCTACATCCGCCCCGGAAAGGTCGGCGAGGTCTCGATCATCGGCTTCGTGCTGCTGATGCTGGCCATCGTCTACGGCGGGAACGTCGCGGCGGACCCGTACTGGGGGCCCTTCTTCACCTATACCGGCACGCAGCTGTGCTGGCTGCTGATCGGCTACGGCTTCATCGCCTCGATCCTGCCGGTCTGGCTCCTGCTCGCCCCGCGCGACTACCTCTCGACCTTCCTCAAGATCGGCACGATCATCGGCCTGGCCCTGGGCATCGCCTACGTCGCCCCGCACATGCAGATGCCGGCCGTGACCAAGTTCGTCGACGGCACCGGACCGGTCTGGGCCGGATCGCTGTTCCCGTTCCTGTTCATCACCATCGCGTGCGGCGCGGTCTCGGGCTTCCACGCCCTGATCTCCTCGGGCACCACCCCGAAGCTCATCGACCGTGAGTCCGATGCCCGCTTCATCGGCTACGGCGGCATGCTCATGGAGAGCTTCGTGGCCGTGATGGCGCTGGTCTCCGCCAGCGTGATCGAGCCTGGCATCTACTTCACCATGAACGCCCCGGCCGGCCTCGTCGGCACGACGCCGGAGACCGCGGCGGCCGCGGTGACGAAGCTCGATCCCGCCTTCGCCATCACGTCCGAGCAGATCGCGCAGACGGCCAAGGACGTCGGCGAGCACTCGATCATCTCCCGGGCCGGCGGCGCGCCGACCCTCGCGGTGGGCATGGCGCACATCATCTCCTCGGCCATCGGTGGCAAGACGATGATGGCGTTCTGGTACCACTTCGCCATCCTGTTCGAGGCGCTGTTCATCCTGACGGCGGTGGATGCCGGCACGCGCGCCGGGCGCTTCATGCTCCAGGACCTGCTCGGGCTCGTCTCGCCGCGGTTCAAGGACACCTCGGCCTGGGCACCCAGCATCCTGGCCACCGCCCTCTGCGTCGGCGCCTGGGGCTACTTCCTCTACCAGGGCGTCACCGATCCGCTCGGCGGCATCTACACCCTGTGGCCGCTGTTCGGCATCTCCAACCAGATGCTGGCCGCCGTGGCCCTGACGCTCGCCACCGTGGTGATCTTCAAGATGAAGCGCGAGCGCTACGCCTTCGTCACGATCATCCCCACCGCTTGGCTCTGCCTCTGCACCCTCACGGCCGGCTGGCAGAAGATCTTCTCGGCCGACCCCAAGATCGGCTTCCTCTCCCATGCCGATCGCTTCTCGGCCGCCATCGCGGAGAACAAGGTGCTGGCACCGGCCAAGACCATGGCCGACATGCACAAGATCGTCTTCAACGACCGGATCGATGCGGCCCTCGCAGTTCTGTTCGTCGGCCTCGTGCTCGCCATCGCCGCCTTCGGCATCATGGCCTGCGTGAAGGCCTATCGGGCCGATCGCTGGACCGCCCTGGAGAGCGGCGGCCCGGCCGCCGTTCCCGCGGAGTAAGTCCCATGGCGCTGTCGTCGACCGAGTTGCGGGACCGTCTCAGGACCTTCTCGAAATGCGTCTGCGACGGCGCTCGCCTGATGGTGGGGCAGGGCGATTACGAGGCCTATGCCGCCCATATCCGGAAGACGCATGCGGACCAGGAGCCCATGAGCGAACGGGAGTTCTTCCGGAACCGGGAGAACGCCCGCTTCGGCGTCGGCAATCGCAGCGGCTTCCGCTGCTGCTGAGCGCTGCCGCCTGCCCGTCTCGCGGGTGTTAACCAGACGAGCGGACTCACGGGTGTGACCCTGGCAGTGCCGCCCGAAATCGGCTTAGCTTGCGCCTCCGATGTCCGGGGGCACCATGACACAGCCGCTGGCGTTCGACGCTCGCTCCAGTTCGGGCCGCGTCGGCGCGATCACCTTCGATAAGCGGCTCATCGGCCTCACCGGCCTCGCGATCCGCGGCTTCCTGCTGTCGCTGGTCACCTTCGGGATCTACCGGTTCTGGTACATCACCGACCTGCGGCGCTACTTCTGGAACCGCACCGTCATCGACGGCAGCCCGGGCGAATATGTAGGCCGGGGCAAGGAACTGTTCCTCGGCTTCCTCGTCGCCCTCGCGGTGCTGATACCGATCTACGCGGCGATCTTCGTGGCGACCCTCTCGGTCCCGTCGCTCGCCCCCTTCGGCAGCATCCTGTCCTTCGCCATCCTGTTCGTCCTCGGCCAGTTCGCGGGCTACCGCGGTCGCCGCTACCGGGCCTCGCGCACCCTCTGGCGCGGGATCCGGCTGGGACAGGACGGATCCGCGATCACCTACGCGCTGATGGCGACCGGCTGGGCGCTCCTGACCGTCGTCACCCTCGGCCTCGCGTTTCCGTTCATGCGGGCGAGCCTGGAGCGCTATCGGATCACCCATACCCTGATCGGGTCGAGCCGCATGGACTCGTCGGCCCGTGGGCGGTCGCTGCTCCTGCCCTGGCTGAGCTTCTACGCCGTCGTTCTCCTGCCGGTCCTCGGCGCGCTGTTCGCCTTCCTGACCGCCACGGACTTCACGCTCCCGGCCGACCTGTTCGTGCCGAAGCCCGGCGGCAAGCCGAGCGAGACCATCTTCAATCCCGCCTATGCCGGCACACCCGTCGCCACCTATGGGACGATCCTCGTCGGCACGCTGGGCCTCACCGCGTCCCTCGGCTTCCTGCTGATTCCGTTCTACCGGGCACGCGAGACGCGCGTCTTCATGAACGCGGCGAGCCTCGGGCCGGTGCGGCTGTCGTCGACGCTGAAGGCGCGACAGTTCTACTGGCCCTACATCGTCTACCTGCTGTCGATCATCGGCCTCGTCGTCGTGCTCGGCCTCGTCATCGGCGGCGGCGCGTTCCTGCTCCAGGCGAAAGGCCCCGCGAGCGGGGCGTCCTGGGTGATCGGCCTCGGCCTGGTCGTCGGCTATCTCGGCGGAGCCCTCGTCTTCGCCGTGCTCTACGTCCGCGTCATCACCGCGCGCCTCTGGGCCGCCGTCGCCACGACCACCACCGTCGCGGACGCGGAGGGGCTCGCCGCCATCCTTGCCTCCAGCCGCCGCGTCGGCAGCGGGCTGAACGAGGGCCTCGCCGATGCCCTCGATGTTGGTGGCGCCCTGGAGGTCGGGTTCTAGCCCGACCGCCCGAACAGCAGCGGAGCGCTCCGGATAAGGCCGATGCAGCACACAGGTCCGGTCGCGTCGCCGCCGGTCGCCACCGGCACCTATCTCGACGGCCTCAGCGCCCGGGCGCACCCGGTGACGCTGCGGCTCGCCGATCGCCTCGAGATCGACGGAGCCGGCACCCGCCTCGCCTGGGACCTCGCCGGCCTCGCGGCCGGCGACACGGTCCCGCCCCTGGTACGGATCGGCCCGCGGGGCAGCCCCGCCCGGGTCGAGTTCGCCGACCCCGGCTTTGCCGACGCCCTCGCCGGCCGCTGCCCCGACCTCCACAGGTCCGACGCGGCCGGCGCCGGTGGGACCTGGCGCCTGGTCCTGTGGTCGGTCGCCGCCGGCGTGTCGGTGCTCGTCCTGGCGATCTACGGGGTTCCGGTCATCGCCGGCCGCTTGGCGCCCCTGGTGCCGAATGCGATCGAGACGCGGCTCGGCGGTGCGGTCGAGGGCCAGGTCGGCCGCCTTCTCGGCGATCCACCGGTTTGCGACGAGCCCGCGGCCCGGGCCGTCCTCGACCGGCTGGTCAGGCGCATGACCCGGGGCGGCGACACCCAGGGCGAACCCCTCGTCAGCGTGCGCCGGCATCCCCTCGCGAATGCGCTGACCCTGCCCGGCGCGCGGGTGCTCGTGCTCTCGGACCTCATCGACAAGGCGGAGAGCCCGGATGAGTTCGCCGGAATCCTCGCCCATGAGCTCGGGCACGTCGCCGCGCACGATCCCATGCGGGCCCTGCTGGCCGCGGGCGGAAGCTCGTTCCTTCTCAGCCTCGTTCTCGGCGACCTCACCGGCTCGACGATCCTCATCGCCACGGGGCAGGCCGCGATCTCGGCCGGCTATTCCCGCGAGGCTGAGAACGCCGCGGATGCCTACGCGGTGACCCTGATGCGCCGCGCCGGGGGCGATGCCGCGGCGCTGGCGACGATCCTGGAGCGGATCGCCGGGGACGGGGACCGGGGCGCGGTCGCGACGTTCCTCCGCAGCCATCCCATGACACGCGAACGCGCCCAGCGGATCCGCAGCTTGGCGGGCCCCGGGAGCGCCGGGCGGCAGATCCTCACGGGCGCGGACTGGGCGTTGCTGAAAGGCATCTGCCGCAACGTCCCGGTGAAATCAGCACAGTAATCGGGCAGCAGCGCCGAAGTTTAGGCGACCGGTTTACACCCGGAAACAAAAATCTCGGGTTGAGACCTCGATTGCGTCGCGGCGTCACGGCTACAGAGGAACCGGTGGCATGCGACCACCGTGGTACACCAGCCTGAACGCGATCGCGTGGGAGCCGCATGGGCCTCGTCCAGTATGCTCTGAAGTTCCGCATCACGATCTACGTGCTCGCCGTGCTGATGATGCTCGGCGGCGCGGCAGCGGTCGTGGTCGCCCCGAAGGACGTCCTGCCCACCGTGGATATCCCGGTGGTCGTGGTGGTGTGGACGTATAACGGTCTGTCGACCTCCGAGATGGAGCGCCGCATCACGACCTACGCGGAGTTTTCGCTCTCGAACAACGTCAACAACATCGCCCGAATGGAGTCGACGACCCTCCAGGGCACGGCGATCCAGAAGATCTACTTCGATGGTTCGGTGAGCATCGACCTCGCCATCGCGCAGGTCGTCTCGGCGATGAACTCGATCCGCTCGACGATGCCGCCCGGCGTACAGCCCCCCATCGTCCTGCGCTTCTCGGCCTCCTCGGTGCCGGTGATCCAGCTCGCGCTCTCCTCCGACCGGGAGAGCCTGACGAAGGTCTTCGACTACGCCCAGTATCGCATCCGCCAGCGCCTGACCCAGGTCCCGGGCTCGACCCTGCCGTCGCCGTTCGGCGGCACGCCGCGCCAGATCATGGTCGATCTCGACCTGCACGCCCTCCAGGCCCTCGGGCTGACCGCCCTCGACGTCACCAACGCGGTGACGGCGCAGAACCTGACGATCCCCTCCGGCCTCGCGAAGATCGGCGAGCAGCAATATCCGGTGCAGCTCAACGCCTCGCCCGAGGCGATCGAAGCCCTGAACCAGATCCCGATCAAGGTGGTGGGCGGCCAGCCGATCCTGGTGCGCGACGTCGCCAACGTCCGCGACGGCGGGCCGCCGCAGGTCAACATCGTGCGCGCGGACGGCCTGCACTCGGTGCTGATGCGCATCTTCAAGAACGGCACCGCCTCGACGCTGGACGTCGTCAACAACGTCAAGAAGGCGCTGCCCGACATCCAGGCCGCCGCCCCCGAGGGCATGAGCTTGAAGCCGCTGTTCGATCAGTCGGTCTTCGTCTCCGCCGCCATCGAGGGCGTGATCCACGAGGCGATCATCGCGGCGGGCCTGACGGGCCTCACCATCCTGCTGTTCCTCGGGTCGTGGCGCTCGACCATCGTGGTACTGGTCTCGATCCCGCTCTCGATCCTGACCTCGCTGGCGATCCTGGCGGCGCTGGGGGAGACCATCAACGTGATGACCCTCGGCGGCCTCGCCCTGGCGGTCGGCATCCTGGTCGACGACGCCACCGTGGCGATCGAGAACACCTACCGGCTGTTCGAGGAGGGCGAGCCCTTCCGCAAGTCGGTGGTGGAGGGCGCGGCCGGCATCGCCAAGCCGGCGCTGATCTCGACCCTGTCGATCTGCGCCGCCTTCGTCTCGGTCTTCGCCCTGACGGACACGCCGAAATACCTGTTCACGCCCCAGGCTCTGGCGGTCGTGTTCGCCATGCTGACCTCCTACGTCCTGTCACGCACCCTGGTCCCGGTGCTGATCGACGTGCTGGTGGCGCGGGAATACGACACCAAGCACGGAGACAAGCACGGGGAGGGCGCCGCGCCGCGGCGGGGACGCATCGCCCGTGCCCTCGGATGGGTCGGCGGCCCGGTCTTCCGCTTGGCCGGTTGGTTCCGGCACGGCTTCGAGCTGCGGTTCGCACGCTTCCACCGCGGCTATCTCGGCCTGCTCCACGTCGTCATCGCCCGCCGCGCCGCGACGCTGACCCTGGTGGCCGTGGTCTTCGCCGCCACCGCCGGGCTCTTCGTCTTCGTCGGGCAGGACTACTTCCCGCAGGTCGCCTCGAGCCAGATGACCCTGCACCTGCGGACCCGCCCGGGGATGCGCATCGAGACGGCCGAGCAGGTCTTCGCCCAGGTCGAGAACGTGGTCCGCGAAGTCATTCCCGAGGGCGAGATCGACCAGATCCTCGACAACATCGGCCTCCCGGCGAACAACTACAACTTCGCCTTCTCGGACGGTTCGTTCGTCGCCTACAACGACGGCCAGATGCTCATCAACCTCAGGGAGGGGCACGGCTCGGTAGCGGACTACACCAAGCACCTGCGCGAGGTGCTGCGCGAGCGTTTCCCCGACGTGGTGTTCTACTTCCAGCCCTCGGACATCATCACCCAGATCCTGAACTTCGGCACGCTCGCGCAGATCGACATCCAGGTCACGGGGCGCAACACCGCCAAGGATCTCGAGGTGGCGCAAAACATCGTCCGCCGCCTCAAGGCGGTGCGCGGCGCCGTCGACGTGCACCTGCACCAGATCGTCGGCACGCCGCAATTCTTCGTCGACGTGGACCGGCGGCTCGCCTCGGAGCTCGGGCTCACCCAGCAGCAGATCGCGCAGGGGCTGAACGTCTCGCTGTCGGGCTCCTTCCAGGTCACGCCGAACTTCTGGACCGACCCGAAGACCGGCATCCCCTACCAGCTCTGGGTCCAGACGCCGGAATACCGCAACGACTCGCTGACCGCGCTCCAGAATACGCCGCTCCTGGTCAATGGCGGCGCCGATGCGCCCGGGGTGCTGACGCTCCTCTCCAGTGTCTCGACCATGCGCCGGGAGGGGTCGCAGACGGTGATCAACCACGTCAACACGCAGCCGACCTTCAACGTCTACGCGGCGGTGCAGGACAGCGATCTCGGCTCGGTCTCGAAGGAGATCCGCCAGATCGTTGCCGAGGAGCAGAAGGCCCTGCCGGCGCCGGACAAGATCATCGTGCGCGGGCAGATCGAGAACATGGAATCCGCCTTCTTCCGGCTCCAGGTCGGCCTGGCGATCGCCCTGGTGGCGGTCTACCTGCTGATGGCGGTGAACTTCCAGAGCTGGGGTGATCCCTTCGTGGTGCTGGCCGCCCTGCCGCTCGCCTTCTGCGGCATCGTCGCGAGCCTGTTCGTCACCGGGACGACGTTCTCGATTCCCTCACTCTTCGGCGCGATCATGTCGGTGGGCATCGCCTCCGCGAACTCGATCCTGCTGGTGACCTTCGCCAAGGAGCATCGCGAGGCCACCGGATGCGGTGCCGTCGAGGCGGCCCTGCTCGCCGGCGAGACACGCCTGCGGCCGGTGCTGATGACCGCGAGCGCGATGTTCCTCGGGCTCATTCCGATGGCGCTCGGCACGGGCGAGGGCGGCGAGCAGAACGCGGCTTTGGCCCGGGCCGTGATGGGCGGCATCGCCATCGGCACGCCGGCGACGCTGCTCTTCGTGCCGTTCCTGTACGCGCTGCTGCGCCGGGGCGCGGTCAAGCCCCTGGAGGATTACGCGTGAGCCGTCGGCGGATCGTCAGGTTTCGGATCTTGGTTCGAAGGTTGGTCATGAATCGCAGGGTGAAGCCCGGTTCGGCGATGGGACAGGCGTGATGCATCAGACCCACGACCCGTCCGACATCCCGCCGCCGCCCGGCAAGGCGCCCTTCCTGATCGCCGCCGTGGCCGCCATCTGCCTGCTCGCCTGGGGCGGCTACGGCCAGATGCAGCGGCGCGCCGCCGCCTCCGAGACCCAGCGGAAGATCAACAGCTTCGTGCCGGCGGTGCGCACCGCCACCGCGGAGCGGGCCGACAAGCCCATCGACATCACCCTGCCGGGCCAGACCGACGCCTTCGCCAAGGCGGCCCTCTACGCCCGCGCCACCGGCTACATCGCCGAGCGCAGGGTCGATATCGGCAGCCGCGTCCGCCGGGGCGACATCCTGATGCGCATCGCCGCCCCGGACCTCGATCAGCAGCTGGCCCAGGCGGAGGCGCAGACCGGACAGCTCGAGGCGGCCCTGCTGCAGGCCAAGTCCATGGTCGACCAGGCCAAGGCCAACGTGAACCTCGCCAACGTCACCAACACCCGCACCACGACGCTCGCCGGCCAGGGCTGGGCCTCGAAGCAGAACGCGGACAATTCCCAGGCCAGCGTGCTCAGTCAGGCGGCGACCCTCGCCTCGGCGGAAGCCGGCGTGAAGGTGGCCCAGGCCAACATCAAGGCCCAGGCGGCCACGGTGGAGCGCCTGCGGGCGCTCACCGGCTTCAAGGACATCATCGCCCCCTTCGACGGCGTGATCACCCAGCGCGGCGTCGATGTCGGCGACCTCGTGCACGCCGACGGCAGCGGGACCGCGCTGCTCTCCATGGACCGCGACGACATCCTGCGCGTCTCGGTCAACGTGCCCCAGAACGTCGCCGTCGGCGTGAAGCCGGGGGTGGACGCATCCATCAAGGTCCCGCAGATCGCCGACCGGACCTTCTCCGGCAAGGTCGAGCGCAGTTCGGTGGCGCTGCTGACCTCGTCCCGCACCCTGACGGCCCAGGTCGACGTGCCGAACGGCGACGGCGCCCTGCGGGCCGGACTCTATGTCTACGTCACCCTCAAGGTGCCGCGCACGGAGCCCAACGTGCGGGTGCCGGCCGAGAGCCTCGTCTTCAACCAGCGCGGCACCCAGGTGGCGGTGGCCCGCGACGACGGCACGGCGCAGTGGCGCACGGTGACGATCCGGCGCGACCTCGGCACCACGGTGGAGCTCGGCCAGGGCCTGGACGGCGGCGAGGAGATCGTGCTCAGCCCCCCCGCCGACCTGCGCGACGGCCAGAAGATCGAGCGCAAGCCGCCGGCTGCCGACAGCAAGCCGCTGAAGTCGGCCGCACGGTGAGAGCGGCGCCTCGGTTGCGCCGGCACGCCCCGGCGTAGACAAGGCGGTCCCGGCGTCGCGCCAGCGACCCGCAGCGGACCCCGTCATGCCGACTCCCCCCGACGCCGCGTCGCGCGACGGCTCCCGCTTCGCCTCGATCGCCGCAGCCATCACCTGCGTGGCGGTGGTCGGCATCGGGCTCAGCCTGACGATCCCGCTGCTCTCCATCGAGATGGCGCGCATGGGTGCGTCGAGCACCCTGATCGGGGTGAACACCGCGGTGGCTGGCCTCGCGGCCATCCTGACGGTCCCCTTCGTGCCCCGCCTGGCGGCCCGGCTCGGCGTGCTGCCGCTCCTCGTGGGCGCCATCGTCCTCGGCGCCCTCTGCCTCGTCGCCTTCAAGCTCCTGCAGGGCATCGCCTGGTGGTTCGTGCTGCGCTTCGTGTTCTCCACGAGCCTCGGCGCGCTGTTCGTGCTCTCCGAGTTCTGGATCAACGCGGCGGCTCCGCCCGAGCGGCGCGGGCTGGTGATGGGGATCTACGCCACGGTGCTGGCGCTGGGCTTCGCGGTCGGCCCGACCCTGCTCGCCGTCCTGGGAACACAGGGCCCCGCGCCCTATCTCGGTGGGGCCGGCCTGTTCCTCGTCGCCCTGGTCCCGCTCCTGCTGGCCCGGGGCCTGTCGCCGGTGATCGGGCACGGCGCGTCGCGGCCCTTCCACGCCTATCTGCGCCTGGCGCCCGCGGCCACCGCCGCGGCCCTGGTCTACGGGGCGGTGGAGACCGGCGGCTTCGCGATCCTGCCGCTCTACGGCCTGCGCCTCGGCTACGACGCCGAGACGGCGGCCGGGCTCGTCAGCGCGCTGGCGCTGGGCAACGTGATGTTCCAGATCCCGTTCGGCTGGCTCGCCGACCGCGTGGACCGCCGCCTCGTGCTGCTGATGGCCGGTCTCGGCGGCGCCCTCGGCTCGAGCCTGATTCCGATGGCCTCGGCCTCGTTCCCCGCGCTGCTGGTGCTGCTGTTCCTGTGGGGCGGCATTGCCGGGACACTCTACACGGTGGGTCTCGCCCATCTCGGGGCGACGGTGCGGGGGCGGGAACTCGCCGGCGCCAACGCCGCCTTCGTGGTGCTCTACAATGTCGGTCTGATGCTCGGTCCGCCCATCATCGGCGGCGGCATGGATCTGGCCCCGCCCCAGGGCTTCGCCTACAGCCTGTGCCTGCTGTTCCTCGGCTACGCGGCGGTGGTCGCCCTGCGCCTCGTCCAGCGGCCGACGGACGAGGCGCCGGCGAACGACAAGCCTTGACGAATCCCGGCCGATGAGGCAATCACCCGCCGGTATTCAGCCGGCCGACGCCGGCCCTTTTGCGTTTCGCTGATGCGGAATGCCGCGATCACAGGAGCGCCGCGTCCATGGCCAAGGCCGTCACCGTTAAAGTCAAGCTGATCTCCACCGCTGACACGGGTTACTTCTACGTCACGAAGAAGAACTCCCGCACGCAGACCGAGAAGCTGTCGATGAAGAAGTACGACCCCGTCGTGCGCAAGCATGTCGACTTCAAGGAAACCAAGATCAAGTAAGCCCGACGGCGCGTTCCCGCGCCGCATCGGTGTCGTCGAGGCCGTTTCTCCGCAGGGGGAAGCGGCCTTTTCGTTTGCGCGGTGGGACGGTTGATGTACCGCCCCGTTCGGGCGATGGAGAGCCCTCGGCGCCCACACCCGCAGGATGAGTTCATGGCAGACGATCTCGACCGCAGCTTCGACGTCGACCTGTTCGTCATCGGCGGCGGCTCCGGCGGCGTCCGGGCGGCCCGCATCGCCGCCGGCTACGGCGCCCGGGTCCAGCTCGCCGAGGAGTACCGGGTCGGCGGCACCTGCGTGATCCGCGGCTGCGTGCCGAAGAAGCTCATGGTCTATGCCGGGCGCTTCGCCGACGAATTCGCGGATGCCGCCGGCTTCGGCTGGACCGTGCCCGAGCCGCGCTTCGACTGGTCCGTCCTGAAGGCCCGGCGCGACGCCGAGGTCAGCCGCCTCGAAGGCATCTACGACGCCAATCTCGGCCGCGCGGGGGTCACCGTCAGTCCCGAGCGGGCGGTGATCGAGGATGCGCACACCGTGCGCCTCGTCGGATCGGACCGCCGCGTCACCGCCCGCATCATCCTGGTCGCGGTCGGCGCCCATCCGGTCAAGGAACCGCTGATCCCGGGCGCCGAGCTCGCCATCACGTCGAACGAGGTCTTCGCGCTCGAGACCCTGCCCGAGCGCATCCTCGTGGTCGGCGGCGGCTACATCGCGGTGGAATTCGCCGGCGTCTTCGCGCATCTGGGCAGCCGCACCACCCTGCTGCACCGGGGCGACCGCCTCCTGCGCGGCTTCGACGACGAGATCCGCGACGCGCTCGGCGAGGCCTATGCCAAGCGCATGGACCTGCGCCTCAACCGTACGGTGGAGCGCCTCGACCGGGCCGAGGGCGGCATCCGCGTCACCCTCGACGACGACAGCACCCTGGAGGTCGATCAGGTCCTGACCGCCACGGGCCGGCGCCCGAACATCGCCGGGCTCGGTCTCGACAAGGTCGGGATCGCGCCGGATGCGCGCGGCGCGATCCCGGTCGACGCCTTCTCGCAGACCTGCGTGCCGTCGATCTACGCGGTGGGCGACGTCACCGATCGGGCCGCGCTGACGCCGATCGCCATTCGTGAGGGCCACGCCTTCGCCGACACGGTGTTCGGCGACAAGCCGTGGTGCGTCGATCACGGCCTCATCCCTACCGCCGTCTTCTCGACGCCGGAGATCGGGGTCGTCGGCCACAACGAGGATGTGGCCCGTGACCTCTACGGCACCATCGACGTATACCGCTCGAGTTTTCGGCCGATGAAGGCGACCCTGTCCGGCCGTGAGGAGCGCGTGCTGATGAAGGTGGTGGTCGATTGCGCCAGCGATCGCGTCGTCGGCGTGCACGTCTTGGGGCACGATGCCGGCGAGATCATCCAGGCGGTGGGCATCGCCGTGACCATGGGGGCCACCAAGGCGGATTTCGACCGCACCATCGCGGTGCATCCCACGGCCGGCGAGGAACTCGTCACGATGCGCAGCCCCGTGGTGACCAAGCATCCGGTGGGTGTCGGCTAGCGTCTCATCGGCCGAGCCCCCGGGCCCGATCCGTCGCGGGTCATCGCACGACCACGCACAACGACCGGATCCACGGCCGCGCGATTGTCCCGGACTAGCGGTCCGTCCCGGGAGATGCACGGCCTCATGCCGCCCGGCATCCGTCTCGCCGACCGCTCCGATGCCGAGCACCCGACCCGGACCGAAGCGCCGGACGTGATCTGGCGCGATGTCCAGACCGAGCCCGGCGCAGCGCGTGACGGCACCTTCGCGGCGCAAAGAATCGCGATTGGGAAAAGATGGAGGAGGGACCGCCGGTCAGCCCGGCGGCCACTTGAAGTCGTCGGCCCGGCCGGGCTGGGCCAGCGGGGCGGCGCCCCGCACCAGGGCGCGCTCGACGGTACCAGTCGGATCAGCGTCGCGGGGGCGGCCACTGATCAGGGTGCCGCCCGGGGTCACCTCGGCGCGGCCGAGAGGGACCACCGGGCCGGCGAGGGGCTTGACCGGCAGCGCCGGGATGCCCGGCGGCTCCGGCAGGCTCGGAAGCATCGCGGTGATCTGCCGATCGATGGCGGCGGCATCGTCGAGCTTGGTGGCTTCGCCTTCAACGATCGGCTGCGGCGCCACAGCCACGGGGGCGGCGAGCGCCGGCTGGGCCGGCGGCATTCCCGTTCCCATCATCCGCTTCAACTCGACGTCGGCGAAATGCGCCATCTTGCGCGCCCCGGCCTTGGTGAAGTGGACGCCGTCCGCCGTGCGCAGCTTGGCCTCCTGGCCTTCCAGGTCCGGTCCCGTCGCGGTGTACCGGTTGCGGTCGTCGACGAAGCCGGGCCAGATGTCGACGTAGGTCTGGCCGGCCTTGGCCACGCGCTCGCGGAAGATGTCATTGATCGCCGCGATGTCCTTGGTCAGGGCTTCGCTGCGCATGGGGGGAGCCCCGACCCAAATCAGCGGGATCTTCGCGTCCGTGAACACCTTGATCAGGGCGTCGACGCGCTCGGCATAGAGGGTGCGCCAGCGGTCGCTCAGGGGATCGAGGGTCTGGTCACCCTCCCGGATCGGCTGACGATCGTTGGATCCCAGCATGACGAGGGCATAATTGGTCTTCGGGTTGGCCTTCAGGAACTCCTCGGCGGCCTTCGGCCAGTCGACCACGTCCTTGCGCACGAGGCCGCTATCGGCCTTCGAGCGATCGAGCACACCGATCTCCGGATTGTCCTCGAACACGTTCGACAGGCCGCTGCCGAGGTGGCCGGCCAGCGTATCGCCGAACACCGCGATCCGCGTCGTCGGCTCGACCTTGGGTACGGCCGGCTTCGGCTGGGCCACGACCGGGGCCGGGCGGGGCCGACGCCGGACGGCGCGCCCGTCGTCGTGCCCGGAGCGCCCGTCATCGGCATAGCCCCGGTTGCGCGGCGGCGCCGGGCGGGCGCTCGGCACCGGGGCGACCTGAGCCGGCGCCGGACGATCCTCCCAGGGCCAGTAGAACTGGCGCGGCGCCTCCTGAGGCGGGGGGGCGTAGCGTCGGTTCGCCTGGCGGGCGGCGTAGCCGTCGTCGTCCCGGTAATAGTCCCGCGCCCGGCGGCGGGGGGATTGGTAGTCGCCGCCCCGGGGTGCGTCGTAGGAATCGCCCCACTGCGCGCAGGCCGGTGCGGCACCGGCGAAGAGCAGGCCGAGACCGGAGAGGAAACACCAGGCCGCGCGCGATGCCGGCAAGGTCATGGGACGCCTCGATCAAACGGACCGGGGACCGGTCGGGTGGCCGACACCTTAGAGGAGGATGGCGCCGAGGTCTAAGGCCGCCCCCGCAGGTGCTCCAGCAACCTTGGGGTGGCGTAGCCGTCCGCAGGCAGGCCCTCGGCGATCTGGTACTGCCGCACCGCCTCGCGAAGCTTCGGTCCGGCGCGCCCGTCCGCCTCGCCCGCGTAGAGGCCGCGCTCCGTCAGACCGACTTGAAGGGCCTGCAGCCCCGCCTTGTCGAGGCGTGCGTCGCGAACCGGCCAGGGCGCGGCGAGGACCGGCCCGCCGGCCAGTCGGTCGGCGAGATGCCCCACCGCCAGCGCGTAGGAATCCGAGGTATTGTAGGCGCGGACCACCTCGAAATTGTCGGTGATCAGGAAGACCGGGCCGCCGAGGCCGCCCGGCAGGAACAGGCTGCCAGCGCCCGCATCCGGCAGGGCCTGGCCGTCGGTACGCCGGACGCCGCGTCGGGCGAACTCGGCGAGGTCGCCGCGATAACGGGCGAGGTCGAATCCCGTCGGCAAGGTGACCGCGTAGCCCCAGGACAGGGCCGGGTTCCAACCGAGGGCCTTGAGGTAAGCGGCAATGGAGGCCAGGGCGTCCGCCTCCGACCCCCAGATGTCGCGGTGCCCGTCGCCGTCGAAATCCACCGCGTGGGCGAGGAAGCTGGACGGCAGGAACTGCACTTGGCCCATGGCCCCGGCCCAGGAGCCCTTCATGCGCTCCGGCGTGACGTCGCCCCGCTCCAGGATGGTGAGGGCGGCCAGGAGTTCGTCGCGGAACAGCGTCCCCCGGAACCGCGCCTCCGCCAGGGTCGCGAGGGCCCGGATCGTCGGAACGCTGCCGCCGCTCGCGCCGAAATCCGACTCGACACCCCAGAATGCCAGCACGATCCAGCGCGGCACGCCGTAGCGTGCCTCGATGCGCGCGAGGATGGGCGCGAGCCGCTTGGCCTGGGCCTGCCCCCGGGCGATCCGGCCCGGTGAGACGGCACCGACGAGGTAGTCCCAGACCGGACGCCCGAACTCGCCCTGCCTGCGCGTGCGGGCCAGGACGTCGGGATCGGGTCCGGACATCCCCGCGAAGGCCGCCGCGAAGGTGTTGGATGAGACGCCCCGCGCCTCTGCCTCCGGTCGCAGCGCGGCGATGAACGCGGCGAAGCGGGACTGCGTTTCCGCCGTCGCTTCGGACGGCGCGGGCGCGGCTCCCGCCGCGAGCACCGGGCCGGCCCCGAGCCATCCCGAGAGGAGGAGCGGCGCCCAGCGCCTCACAGGCGGTTGCGCCGGGCCAGGGCCTCTTCCCAGGCGAAGGCCTGGGCGACGATCCGGTCGAGGTCGTCGTTCTGCGGGGTCCAGCCCAGATCACGGATGCGCTGGGCCTCGGCGACGATCTGGGCCGGATCTCCCGGACGGCGCGGCGAGAGGCGCACCTCGAAATCACGCCCCGAGACCCGCTTGACCACGTCGATCACCTCCAGGACCGAGTAGCCGCGGCCATAGCCACAGTTCATCGTCAGGCTCTCGCCGCCGGACCGCAGATGGTTGAGGGCGACCCGATGGGCCTCGGCGAGGTCGGAGACCTGGATGTAGTCCCGTAGGCACGAACCGTCCCGGGTCGGGTAATCGGTGCCGAAGACCTCGAGATGCGTCCGCTGCCCGAGGGCAGCCTGGGTCGCGACCTTGATGAGATGGGTGGCGTTGGGGGTCGATTGCCCCGTTCGGCCCCGCGGGTCGGCCCCGGCCACGTTGAAGTAGCGCAGGATGACGTAGGAGAAGCCGTGGGCCTTGGCAGCATCGGCGATCATCCACTCGCTCATCAGCTTGGAGCGACCGTACGGGTTGATCGGCGACGGCGGCAGGTCCTCCGGCACCGGCACGACCTCGGGCTCGCCGTAGACCGCCGCCGTCGACGAGAAGATCACGTGCTTGACCCCGCAGCGAACCGCCGTTTCGATCAGCGCCCGCGTCTTGACGGTATTGGCCAAGTAATAGTGCAGCGGATCTGCGACCGAATCCGGTACCACGATGCGCGCGGCGAAGTGTGCGATGGCGTCGATACGATGCTGGAGAATGAATTCCGTGACGAGCGACTGGTCCGCGACGTCGCCGATGACGAGCTTCACCTCCGGGGGGAGCGCCCAGTCGAACCCGGTCGAGAGGTCGTCGAGGACCACAACCTCCTCGTGCCCGGCGTCGAGCAGTGCCAGCACCATGTGGCTGCCGATATAGCCCGCCCCGCCCGTCACAAGAACCGCCATGACACCTTCTCCCCAAACGTTTCACTGACGATATATCGGAAATCGAGCTTGTCGGTTATGCCCGTTACGTCGATGGCTCTATCGCCTCCCTGGGCGGAGGCTGTACCGAGGCAACGTCACTCACTCGGGGTTTTCCTCACCTCCCCTCGTTACCGGGTCTCGCTGATGAAACCGATTCGCAAAGCCGTCCTGCCCGTCGCCGGCTTGGGCACCCGCTTCCTGCCCGCCACCAAGGCGGTGCCGAAGGAGATGCTCACCGTCGTCGACCGGCCGGTCGTTCAGCACGTCGTCGACGAGGCCCGTGAAGCGGGAATCGAGCACTTCATCTTCGTCACCGGGCGCGGCAAGGCGGTCATCGAAGACCACTTCGACGTCGCCTTCGAACTTGAACGGATGCTGCAGGAGCGCGGCAAGACCGAGGCCTACGAGGCCCTGAAGCGCGACCTCCCGGGCGCGGGCCAGACCAGCTTCACCCGCCAGCAATCGCCGCTCGGCCTCGGCCACGCTGTCTGGTGCGCCCGCGAGATCGTGGGTGACGAGCCCTTCGCGGTGCTGCTGCCCGATATGCTGAGCCGCGGCTGCATGCAGCAGATGCTCTCCGCCTACGAGCGTCACGGCGGCAACGTCATCGCGGTCGAGGAGGTCAAGCCCGAGGAGACGCATCAGTACGGCATCGTCGGTGTCGGACAGACCTTCGGCCAGACCTTCGAGATCAACGGAATGGTGGAGAAGCCTAAGGCCGGCACCGCGCCCTCGAACTTCATCATTTCCGGCCGCTACATCCTCCAACCCGAGATCTTCGACATTCTCTCGGCGGGGGAGACGGGCGCCGGCGGCGAGATCCAGCTCACCGACGCCATGATCAAGCTCGCCAAGGACCAGGCCTTCTTCGGCATGCACTACCAGGGTCGGACCTACGATACCGGCTCGAAGCTCGGCTTCCTCACCGCCAACATCGCCTACGCCCTCGAGCGCAAGGACCTCTCGGAGGCCCTTAAGGCCGAGATCGCGCAGCTTCTGAGCGAGCACTGAGACCACGCCCCGGCAGGGTCCGGCCGGCGCCGGAGAAAATGCCGAGCCCAACCCCGAGAAAACGGGTTGAACGTCGTGCAAAGCCCTTGATTTTTGTGCGCCGCACTTTAGATTGTGCATTGCGGGACCGCGATGGCGTCGCGGTTCGGCAGCCCTTCTTGGGCGTTTCCTCCCTAGACTTCGGGCCGCTCTTCGGAGCGGCCTTTTTTTGTGCCCGATCTTGCCCAAGCGAACGGACCCCGCAGGCGCGACGCCTCAGGCCGCGCGAGCGACGCGAGGGTCCTGCGCGCGATCACGCCAATCCTCATGGTGGTGGACGTGGGTCGAAGGATCTGCACGGGACCCGGCATGTGGGGTCTCGGAGCGAAGGCTCGGCCTCAGGCCGCAGGATATGGGTGGACGCTTCCTGGGAGGACGCGCGGGCCGGCCGCGCACGGGGCGGCGGTCGGCTCGCAGGACGACAGGCGCGAGGGCGCCGGCGGATCGATTCAGTTCAGGTAGGTCCGGATCCAGTTCGGCGACAGCACCTCGCCATCCTCCGTGATGATCCAGGGCTGCTTGGCCGGATCGGACAGGGCGCCGGCGGCAGCCTCAATGGCCTCACGCAGGGTCCGGTAGCGGGCGGGCTGAGCGAGGGGAGCCGGAACCGGAGCGGTACGCCAGATCGTCAGATCGGCGGGACGTTCCAGGGCTTGGGTTTCCATGTGTGTATTCCTTTGATCGTGAGGGTCGTTCCCCGCGATGCCGGATGCCCGGCGCAAGGTCTGTACGACCTCGAACCTGAACATTTGCTGCGGGACGTCTATCCGGGTGAATGGAAGCATCTCTAAGGCAGCTTTGAGGTCATTTCAGGCAGGAATGAAATGCTCATTCGAACCTAAAAGCTCCCTCCCTCATACAAAGCGTGCCGTTGTTGATCAGCGCGCAGAATATGGCTGCTTTTGGACGCCCTCTCGTTCTCTTTGTCGCCTCGGCTGACAATGTCGAGCCGAAGTTTATCTTTGGCCACGGCGGGTTTCGGTGTGCTGTCGCACCCTGATCCGTCGCGGTACCGAGCCAGTTGAAGGCCATTGCGTCACCGCCCAGTTAATGGCGACGCGAAGCGGTGCGGTTTTCGCAGCATGGTGAAGAGGATGACACATGCCCGATCGGTATCCGCCGCGGCCGGCGGATCGCTTCCTCCGCTGGGCCGCCGGGGCGGCCCTCGGCCTGCTCGCCCTCTTCGTCGCCCAGCCCTACCTGACCGGCCTGCTGTTCTCGGCGGACACCGCGCGGGCGATCACCGCCCGCGGCGACCTGGCGCCCGCCGAGACGGCGACGGTGGAGCTCTTCGCCCGGGCCAGCCCGTCCGTGGTCCACGTCTTCGTGCAGGCCGCCGCCCAGGGGCGAGCCCTGATGGGGGTCGACAACGAGGGCGGTGAGTCGGGCGGCGGCTCGCAGACCGGAACGGGCTTCATCTGGGATGCGGCCGGACACATCGTCACCAACAACCACGTGGTCGCGGCGGCGGCACAGGGTGGGGGCACCATCGCGGTCCGCCTCTCCTCGGGTGCGGTCGTGTCGGCCAGCCTCGTCGGCGCAACCCCGAGCTACGATCTCGCCGTCATTCGCCTGGGGCGTACCACCGCGGCCTTGCAGCCCCTGGCCATCGGCACCTCGGCCGATCTCAAGGTCGGCCAGTCGGTCTTCGCCATCGGCAATCCGTTCGGCCTCGACCACACGCTGACGACCGGCGTGATCAGCGCCCTGCAGCGTCGCCTGCCCACCAGCGCGGGACGGGAACTCTCCGGAGTCATCCAGACCGATGCGGCGATCAATCCCGGCAATTCCGGAGGTCCGCTCTTGGACTCCGCCGGGCGCCTCATCGGCGTCAACACCGCGATCTTCTCGCCCTCCGGGGCGAGCGCCGGCATCGGCTTCGCGATCCCGGTCGACGTCGTGAACCGGGTCGTCCCCGAGCTCATCCGCAACGGACGGACGCGCAATCCCGGCATCGGCATCATCGCGGGACAAGAGGCGACTGCGGCGCGCCTCGGAATCGACGGGGTGGTGGTCCTGCGCGTGCTGCGCGGCTCTCCGGCCGCATCGGCCGGCCTTCAGGGTGTCGACCCGCAGACGGGCGAGATCGGCGACATCATCGTCGGGGCCGGCGACCGGCCGGTGCATCGCCTCGCCGACCTCACCGCCGCCATGGAGGCGGCCGGTCTCGGCACCTCGATCGACCTGACCGTGGAACGGGACGGACGCACCCGCCGTATCCGCGTCACCACCACCGACGTGGCGGAGAGCCGGCTCTGAGGCCGGGCCCTCGTCACGCCGCGCGGCGCTCGCTAAAGCGATCCATCGTCAGTGAAAGTGACCCATGGTCAGCCTTCGTCCCTCCTGCGCCGTCCTGCTCTGGCTGGCCGGTACCCTCGCCGCCGGGGCCGCCGAGCGGACACCGCCGCATCTCTGCCCGGACAATGCGCCCGAGGGCGTCCGTCTGCCGCCGCAGCCCGGCTGCGGCACGGCGCGCCCGAAGCCGGCGGTCGCGGACACCCAGGGGTTCCGTGATGTGGGCGGAGTGAAGCTGCGCGTCGGCGGCCGGGTCGGTGCCGAGTACGGGTTCGGCCGGTGACGTTCCTCGCCGGAGCGGTGGCGCTCCTTCTCGTGTGGTGGTTCGGGCGAAACCTGCGAATTCGCCATCCGGCCCTGACGGCACGCGTCCTGCGGCAGGTGGGAGGCTACATCGCCCTCGCGCTGGCAGCACTCTTCCTGATGCGGGGCCGGCTCGAGTTCGCCGTCCTGCTCGGGGGCGGCGCCATCTGGCTGCTCGAGGGGTCGGCCGGCCTGAACCGCCGGGTCCGGGGTTTTGCCGCCCGCTACGATCCACGCCGGCTGTCCGGCGCCACCATCCGCTTCGATGCGGGCGGGGAGGGGATCGCCCTGGCGGGTCCCTATGCCGGCCAGCCCCTGGCGGTCATCCCCCTGCCCGCCCTCATCGCCCTGTTCGGACGCGATGCCAAGACCGCCCGTCGTCTAGAGGCGTATCTCGACCGCCGGCATCCCGGCTGGCGTGTAGACGCTCAGGGAGATCCCGACCCGGGGCCGCGCCGCGCGGCGTATCCAGGGGCGATGACGGAGCAGGAGGCCTATGAGATCCTGGGGCTTGAGCGCGGGGCGTCCCTGGAGCAGGTCCGCACGGCTCACCGGACGCTGATGAAGCGGCTGCACCCCGACCAGGGAGGCACGGCCGAGCAGGCGGCCCGCGTCAACGCGGCCCGTGACAGGCTTAACAACCGACATCGCTGATACTCCACGCGCGTTGCCAGACAGGGAATGTCGAGAGTGCGGCCGTCCGGCGATACGAACCGGGCGTCCGTGTCCTGTGCCGGAACACCCGAACGGGGCGCCGGTCCCTTGCAGACCCGTCAGTGCAAACTCAGCTGCGGGTGGCGAAGCAGTTGAAGCCGTTGCGCTTCAGCGCGTTGCAGGCATCCTGTGCGCTGTCCTGCTCTGCGAAGCCCGAGAACCGGGCTCGGAACAGGGTCGCGCCGCCATGCTCGACCTTCACCGTGTAGGGCGAGGCCTTCGAGAGCGCGCCGCCGGCCCGGCTGCGGGCGTCGGACAGCATGGATTTCGCCTTGTCCTCGTCGTCCATGGCGCCGAGCTGGATGACCCAGGCCGTGGGGGTGATCCGCGCGCTGGAGACCGGCTTCGCCGCCTCGCTGCGGGGGCCGTCGACGGAGGCGAGACGGGCGTCGCTCTTGCCGCCGGACGGGAAGGCCGGCTGGCCGCCGGACGGCGCATAGGCCTGCGCCGAGGCCGGCAGGGCGCCGGAGCGCCACTTCATGCCGGCACTGCCGGGGGTCGTGGTGGCGGAGCGGCCGGGGCTGATGTCGAGGGGCTGACCGGCGTGCAGGGTCGATGCCGTGGTTTCCACATCCTCGTCGTCGGCGGAGGCCACCTGGGTCCGGGTGCGCGAGGCGCCGTCGGCGACCACGGCCGGGCGCGCGCGCTCCGCGACCTCAACGGTCGAGGGGGCCTGGCGGGCACCCGCATAGGCGCGGGGCAGGGACTGGCGCACGAGGTCGGCCATGATCCGGTCACGGCTGGCGCCGGATTTACCGCCCAGCACGATCGCCACGATCTGGCGGTCGTCGAGCTTGGCCGCCGTCATCAGGTTGAAGCCGGAATCGCGGGTGTAGCCGGTCTTGATCCCGTCCACGCCCTGGACATTGCCGAGGAGGCGATTGTGGTTGCCGATGACCCGGCCGCGGAAGGCGAAGGACCGGGTCTGGAAGTACCGGTAGTACCGCGGGAAGCGATCCTGGATCGCCCGGGCCAGGATGGTGAGATCGCGCGCCGTGGTGATCTGGTCGGCATCGGGGAGACCAGAGGCATTGGCGTAGTGGGTGCGGCTCATGCCGAGAGCCTTGGCCTTCTGCGTCATCATCTCGGCGAAGCGGGCTTCGGAGCCGGCGATGTTCTCGCCGATGGCGCAGGCCACATCGTTGGCCGACTTCGTCACGATCGCCTTGATCGCGTCCTCAACCTCGATGGTGGAGCCCGGACGCAGGCCGAGCTTCGAGGGAGCCTGGGAGGCCGCGAAGGACGAGATGGTGAGTGGCGACTCAAGGGTGTAGCGTCCGCGCTCCAGCTGCTCGAAGAGCATGTAGAGCGTCATCACCTTGGTGATCGAGGCCGGATGGCGCAGCGAATCCTCGTTGATCGCGTGCAGCGTCTTGCCGGTCTTCACGTCCACCACCATGGCGGCGTAGGGCGGGTTGTAGCCGCCACCGCCGCCACCGCGGTGATGATGGCCGCGTCGCGCCTCGGCCGGGGAGGCGAGGGCGGCCAGGACGGCGGCCGCTGCGATCGCGGCCGGGATAGCAGGCACCCGGCCGACGCGGGGAGTATGGCTACGCATCACGACTCACTGCCTCGACATGCACGACCCGCGGGTCGGCTTGCACCGCAACATCTCGGCGGGGGGTGCGGCCGTGCCGCCGTTACCCCGCAACATCTGTCAATCAGGCTAGGTGGACGCAGTTACGGCCCGGTTAATGCAGCGCGACCAATTCGTTGGATCCGCCGCCCATATTGCGATGCAATATATCGCTTGACGTTTTATGTTGCGTCGCACACAAAACGTCACGGCCGGCTTCGGCCTCGCGGGCAGTCGCCCGACACGTCAGGGTAAGCCCCGCGGGGGCGGAAGGATCGTCAGATGACCCAAATGTACGAGAAGGCCGCCGAGATGAACAAGACCGGCCTCGCCAGCGTGATGAAGAGCGTCTCCTCGCTCGCCAAGACCAATCAGACGGCCGGCATCGAGATGGCGGATTTCGCCAAGGAATCCTACAGCGCCGGCGCCGAAGCGATGAAGAAGCTGGCCGCTGCGCGCACACTGCAGTCCGCCCTGGAGATCCAGGCCGAGTACCTCAAGGCGTCCTACGAGCGCCTGCAGAACCAGGCCAAGGTGATGACCGACCTGTACCAGGGCCTCGCCCAGGACGTCGGAGCGCCGCATCAGGCCAAGGCGCCGTTCGATCTCAAGGGCTTCTTCGATCCCAAGAATCTCTTCAACCCGAAGGCCTTCTTCAACCCGAAGGCCTTCGACCTCGCGGGCTTCCCCAAACTTCCCGGCTTCCCCGCGGCCGACCAGAAGGCGGCCTGACACCCGGGCGCCGCGCAGCGGGCGCACGGCCCGCCGCAGTCCTTCACGTTCTGACAGGCCGGCCCCGTGCGATCGCTCGCACGGGGCCTTTTTCGTCTCCGGGACCGGGCGTTCCCGGAGCGTCGTCCGGGTGATTGGGGAAGCCGGTCCGCTGCCGTCTCGGACAAGTGCGCGCAGCCGACTGGCGAAGCGACCGATCGCCCTATAGATTAACAGCGATGCGAGCGCGCCTCGCCGGCGCGACCCGCGGATGAGCAGCCACCAAGCAGCATGCCGCACCAAGGGGTCGATGCGATTCAGATGACCGACGTCCTGATACGGGGCAGCGAATCCTCGCGCGCGGACGGCCCCGAGACCTTTTCACCGCACCGGCGCGTCGCGAATGTGCGGGCGACGGACGAGCCACGCGAACCGGGTGGTACGGATGACGGCCGGTCCGGGACCGCCATCATCACCCGCACCAAGCCCAAGACCAAGCGACCGAGCCTTTACCGGGTTCTCTTGCTGAACGACGACTACACTCCTCAGGAGTTCGTGGTTCACGTCGTCGAGAAATTCTTCAACAAGTCCCAGGAAGTCGCGTTTCAGATCATGATGCACGTGCACCACAATGGTGTCGGCGAGTGCGGGATCTTCACGTACGAAGTTGCGGAGACCAAGGTGACGCAGGTCATGGACTTCGCCCGCAAACACCAACATCCTCTCCAGTGCGTTATGGAAAAGAAATAGGCACCCCACACAGAGGCCACGCTTTGCCCAGCTTCTCTCGCAGCCTAGAACAAGCTCTCCACCGCGCCCTGGCGCTCGCCGGCGAGCGCCGGCACGAATATGCGACGCTGGAGCATCTCCTGCTCGCCCTCGTGGACGATCAGGACGCGGCCGCCGTCATGCGGGCCTGCAACGTCGAGGTCGACACCCTCAAGCGCAGTCTGGTCGAGTACGTCGACACCGAGTTGTCGAACCTCATCGGGGACGGCCGTCAGGATGCCAAGCCGACGGCCGGCTTCCAGCGCGTGATCCAGCGTGCCGTGATCCACGTGCAGTCCTCCGGGCGCGAGGAGGTCACCGGCGCGAACGTGCTGGTGGCGATCTTCGCCGAGCGCGAGAGCCATGCCGCGTACTTCCTGCAGGAGCAGGACATGACGCGCTACGACGCGGTCAACTACATCAGCCACGGCATCGCCAAGCGCCCGGGCGCGTCCGAGGCCAAGCCCGTGCGCGGTGCTGACGAGGAATCCGCGTCCGAGCGTCCGAGCGGCGACGAGGGCGAAGGCCGCACGAAGAAGAAGGGCGATGCCCTCGAGGCCTACTGCGTCAACCTCAACAAGAAGGCCCGCGACGGGCGGATCGACCCGCTGATCGGCCGCGAGGCCGAGGTGCAGCGCACGATCCAGATCCTGTGCCGCCGCCAGAAGAACAACCCGCTCCTCGTGGGCGAGCCCGGCGTCGGCAAGACCGCCATCGCCGAGGGCCTGGCGCGCAAGATCATCAACAAGGAGGTGCCCGAGGTCCTCATCGAGGCCACGGTCTTCTCCCTCGACATGGGCACCCTGCTGGCGGGCACCCGCTACCGGGGTGACTTCGAGGAGCGCCTCAAGCAGGTGATGAAGGAGATCGAGGCGCACCCGAACGCGGTGCTGTTCATCGACGAGATCCACACGGTGATCGGCGCCGGCGCCACCTCCGGTGGGGCGATGGATGCCTCGAACCTCCTCAAGCCCGCCCTGGCCAACGGCTCGCTGCGCTGCATCGGCTCGACCACCTACAAGGAATACCGCCAGTACTTCGAGAAGGATCGCGCCCTAGTGCGTCGCTTCCAGAAGATCGACGTCAACGAGCCGTCGATCCCCGACGCGATCGAGATCGTGAAGGGCTTGAAGCCGTACTTCGAGGAGTTCCACAAGCTCAAGTACACCACCGAGGCCGTGAAAGCCGCGGTCGAGCTCTCGGCGCGCTACATCAACGACCGCAAGCTGCCGGACAAGGCGATCGACGTGATCGACGAGACCGGTGCCTCGCAGATGCTGGTGCCGGAGGCACGCCGCAAGCGCACCATCGGCGTCAAGGAGATCGAGGCGACCATCGCCACGATGGCCCGCATCCCGCCGAAGACCGTCTCGAAGGACGACGCGGTGGTTCTCAAGAACCTCACCGAGAACCTCAAGCGTGTGGTCTACGGCCAGCCCAACGCCATCGACGCGCTGACCTCCGCGATCAAGCTGGCCCGCGCGGGCCTGCGCGATCCCGACAAGCCGATCGGTTCGTACCTGTTCGCGGGTCCGACCGGCGTCGGCAAGACCGAGGCCGCCAAGCAGCTCGCCGCGTCCCTCGGCGTCGAGATGCTGCGCTTCGACATGTCGGAGTACATGGAGCGGCACACGGTCAGCCGCCTCATCGGCGCGCCCCCCGGCTATGTCGGATTCGACCAGGGCGGCCTGCTCACCGACGGCATCGACCAGCATCCGCACTGCGTGCTGCTGCTGGACGAGATCGAGAAGGCGCATCCGGACCTCTTCAACATCCTGTTGCAGGTCATGGATCACGGCAAGCTCACCGACCACAACGGCAAGCAGGTCGACTTCCGCAACGTGATCATCATCATGACCACGAATGCGGGCGCCTCCGACCTCGCGCGTTCGGCCTACGGCTTCACCCAGGCCAAGCGCACGGGTGACGACGTCGAGGCGATCAACAAGCTGTTCGCGCCGGAATTCCGCAACCGTCTCGACGCGATCATCTCCTTCGGGCACCTGCCGAAGGACGTGGTGGCGAAGGTGGTCGACAAGTTCGTGCTCCAGCTCGAGGCGCAGCTCGCCGACCGCAACGTCACCATCGAGCTCTCGGACGAGGCGCGCGAGTGGCTGACCGAGAACGGCTACGACGACGCGATGGGCGCCCGCCCGATGGCTCGCCTGATCCAGTCGACCATCAAGACGCCGCTGGCCGACGAGGTGCTGTTCGGGCGGCTCAAGGACGGCGGCGCGGTGCGGGTCGTCCTGCGCAAGGGCGAGGGCGCGGAGAAGGACGCGCTCGGCTTCGAGTTCCCGGCCGGTCCGGTCACGCCGAAGCCCGAGAAGGACGTCGCCAACGCGGCCAAGAAGCACAAGCGCACGAAGGCCAAGGCCTCGGCACGCAAGACGAACGACAAGCGCGACGACAAGGGCGGCCCCAGCGGCGGCGCCGGGGTCCGCACCGTTCCGAAGGTGCCGCTGGTCAAGGCCTGAAAGGCCAGGGCCTGAGATCCACCCGGTCGAACCGGCCTCTCCCCGTCGGGAGGGGCCGGTTTTTCACGTCCGACGGGCGGCGGAAAACCACATCCGGCGGTCGACACGGGGTCGCCGGATGGTTAGCAAGCGCGGGAATGGAGCGCGGACACTGCGAGAGACTGGCCGGATACGCCTCCCCAGCGCTGAGATCGGTTGAGGAGGGGCGTCCCCGATGAACGACTTGCACGAGGGTCCCCTCACGCCCATCGCCACCAAGCAGGCCGCCGCCCCGAAGCTCACGGCGCGGGAGCAGCGCCGGCTGCGGCGTCGGCGCCGCCGGCGCGGCGAGGAGATCCTGGGCTGGATCCTGGTTCCGGTGATCGTCTTCGGACTCTACTGGGGCGTGACCGCCGGCCTCGATTTCCTCGGGACCTCGCCGGGCCAGCTCTGGGACCAGCTGATGCAGGTCAAGGCGATGATGGAGAAGCGCAGCTGATCCGGACGCCGGTCGAACCAACCGGCGCCGGTCCCACGTCACGCCGAGCGCAGCACTTTAGCGACGCGCGGAGGCCGGTCGTCCGCAGGGATCGACCGGTTTCGATTCGCGCCCTCAGCCCCGCCGCAGGGCGTGGATCGAGAACAGCCGATCGGGATCGGTCCAGACCGCCTCAGCGCTCCAGCCGGCCTCGCCCGCCAGGGTGCGGAAGCTCTCAACCGTGTACTTGTAGCTGTTCTCGGTGTGGATGGTCTCACCCTCGGCAAAGGCGATGCGGCGATCCGCGATGCGGATGGTCTGGGCCTTCAGGCTGACGAGGTGCATCTCGATACGGGAGGCCTCGGGGTTGAAGAAGGCCCGGTGGACGAACGCGTCGAGATCGACCTCCGCGCCGAGCTCGTGGCGCATCCGCACGAGCAGGTTGCGGTTGAAGGCCGCCGTCACGCCGGCGGCATCGTCGTAGGCGGCATCGAGCACCGCCTTCTCCTTCACGAGGTCGACACCGATGATCAGGGTGGCACCCGCCCCGAGCACCCGCCCGAAATGGGCGAGCAGCCGGGTCGCCTCGGGCGGCTCGAAATTGCCGATGGTGGAGCCGGGGAAGAACCCGGCGACCGGGCCGCCCGACAACCCGGCCGGGAGGGTGAAGGCCCGGGTGAAATCCGCCGCAACGGGAGCGATCGTCAGGTTCGGGAAGTCCCGGGCCAGGGCCTCGGCCTCGCTGAGGAGGAAGCTCTCCGAGACATCGACCGGGACGTAGGCTGCAAGGTCCGGCCGGTGCACCATCAGGCGCCGGACCTTCACGGTCGAGCCGCTGCCGAGCTCGACGAGGGTCGCCCGGGCCGGCAGGGTCGCAGCGATGGCCGATCCTTGCGCGTCGAGAATGCCGAGCTCCGTGCGGGTCGGGTAGTATTCGGGCTGCCGGGTGATCGCCTCGAACAGGTCCGAGCCAGCGGCGTCGTAGAAATACTTCGCCGACAGGAACTTTTGGGGCGCCGAGAGGCCGGTTAGCACATCGTCCAGGAACTGGCGCTCGGCATCGATGGCCGCGATCGGGGTCGCGTCCGTGAAGACGGGGTTGATGGTCAAGGGACGTCTCCGGGCACGCGACGGGTCGAGGATCAGGACCGGGCGTCCGACAGGCGTAGGCCCGTGAACTGCCAGCGTTGATGGGGATAGAAGAAGTTGCGGTAGCCGACCCGCGCATGGCCCTGCGGCGTCGCCACCGAGGAGCCGCGCAGGACGAATTGGTTCGACATGAACTTGCCGTTGTACTCGCCGAGCGCGCCGTCCACCGGGCGGTAGCCGGGGTAGGCCGTGTAGGCGCTGCGGGTCCACTGCCAGACGAGTCCGAAGGCGTCGGGGAGCTTGTCCGCGCGGGCCGCGACTTCCCACTCGAACTCGGTCGGCAGGTCACGCCCGGCCCAGCGGGCATAGGCATCGGCTTCGTAGTAGCTGATGTGGGTGACGGGAAGGTCGGGATCGACCGGCTGGATGCCGGCAAGCGTCATGCTCGCCCATCCGCCCTCGGCCTCGCGCCAGTAGCCCGGCGCTTCCCACCCTTCGGTCTGGGCGGCGATCCAGCCGTCCGAGAGCCAGAGCTCCGGCCGGGTGTAGCCGCCATCGGCCATGAATTCACGCCACTGCCCGTTGGTGACTAGGGCCCTGTCAAGGGTGCCGCCCTGGATCAAGGCATCGTGGCGCGGGGATTCGTTGTCGAAGGAGAAGCCCTCGCCCGCATGGCCGATGGACTCGATGCCCCGGCGCAGCTCCGTGCGTCCGCCGGCGCTCTGGGGCCTCGGGAAACGCCAATCCCCGTCATAGGCCGGGCCGAGCGGGTTCTGCGCGAAGGCGTGCAGGATATCGGTGACCAGCAATTCCTGGTGCTGCTGCTCGTGATAGAGCCCGATCTCGAGGACCGGGAGCACCGCCTCGAGGGCACTGGCGGAGGCCTGGCTCAGGAGGGCATCCACCGAGCGGTCGACATGCGCGCGGTAGGCAGCGACCTCGTCCGCCGTCGGCCGGGTGATGAGCCCGCGCATGATCCGGGGCTGACGGGGGCCGGCGGCGACGTAGTACGAGTTGAAGAGGTAGTGCAGCCGCTCGTCGTAGATGGCGTAGCCCGGCAGGTGCTCACGCAGCAGGAACTGCTCGAAGAACCACGTGGTGTGCGCGCGATGCCATTTCGTCGGGCTGGCATCCGCCATCGACTGGACCTGCTGGTCCTCCGGGGATAGCGGCGCCGCGCGGCGCTCGGTCTCGTCGCGGACGTGGTGGAAGGCCGCGATCCAGGCCGCGCGGTCCACCGGCATCGCCGAGAGGGGCGGGGGTGGGAACGCAGACCGGCCGGGCTCGGCCACAGGGGTCTCGCGAAACGCTGCCGACGCTGCCATGGCGGCCACTCCCATACCTGAACCCGCAAACCTGAACGTGAGAGAGGAGATATGGCCCCGCGGCCATTCGGCAACGGAGACCGTGCGGGGTCCTTCGTCGCGGCTACGCTCGGACCGCCGGGTCGATCGCCTTTTTCCGGCCACGGTGACCTCCCCTTAACCCTTCGGGGCCGACACTTCGCCGTTCACGCGGGACAGTCGGGCCGGACTCGGATGCGGATCGATCTCATGGCAGGAGCGACCACGGCGGCCGTGGCACGGAGCGTAGCGCCCGCGCCCACCATCCTGGTGTTCGATTCCGGGCTGGGTGGGCTGACGGTGCTGGAGCAGGTCCGGCGGGCCCGACCGGATGCCGCCTACGTCTACGCCGCGGACGATGCCGCCTTCCCGTATGGCCGCCTGTCCGAGCCGGTGCTGGTGGAGCGGGTGCTCGGCGTCATGGAGCGCCTGCTCGGGCTGCACGCGCCGGACCTCGTCGTGGTGGCCTGCAACACCGCCTCGACCCTGGTGCTGCCGGCCCTGCGCCAGCGCTTCGCCACGCCCTTCGTCGGCGTCGTGCCGCCGATCAAGCCGGCCGCGGAGGCGACGCGCTCGCGGGTGGTCAGCCTCCTGGCGACGCCCGGCACCGTGGCACGCGCCTACACCCACGAACTCGTCGAGACCTACGCGAGCGCCTGCGCCGTCACCCTGGTGGGCGCCCCGAACCTCGCCGGCTTCGCGGAAGCCGAGCTGGCCGGCCAGCCCGTGGACGACGCGGCCCTGGCCCGCGAAATCGCCCCCTGCTTCGTCACCCTGGAGGATGGCCGGCGGACCGACGTGGTCTGCCTCGCCTGCACCCACTACCCCCTACTCCTAGCCCGGTTCCGGGCCCTTGCCCCCTGGCCCGTGACCTGGATCGACCCGGCCCCGGCCATCGCCCGGCGGGTGACGCAGCTGATCGGGCCGAGCCCCCGCGCCCTGGGCCGGGACGATGCGCCGGTGCTCGGCGCCTTCACCAGCGGCGCCGGCCTCACGGCGCCCCTGCGCCGCTCCCTGGAGGCCCGCGGGGTCGGGCGCGTCGCGGTGGAGGCGATGCCGCTCGGCCTGCAATAGGTGATGGGCAGCCGGCTCGGCATTGACGGAGGCGGCCGCGTGCTCTAACGAGGCGCCGGTAACGGGGCTCCGACGAGGGGCCCCGATGCTTTTCAAGCGCACCCGTGGGCGGCAATGTCCGTCCTGTCGCTCCGCTCCAGGCTTCCGGGCCCGGCGGAGAGAGGAGGGCGCGTTCCTCGATAGATCTCCATTGCGAGAGGAACCGCGATGTCAAAACGCATTCAGGCGAAGCACAAGCTCGATCGCCGCATGGGCCAGAACATCTGGGGCCGCCCGAAGAGCCCCGTCAATCGCCGCGAGTACGGCCCAGGCCAGCATGGCCAGCGCCGCAAGGGCAAGATGTCCGACTTCGGCACGCAGCTGCGCGCCAAGCAGAAGCTCAAGGGCTACTACGCCAACATCACCGAGAAGCAGTTCCGCCGTTACTACGCCGAGGCGATCCGCCTGCGCGGCGATTCCGGTGAGAACCTGATCGGTCTGCTCGAGCGCCGCCTCGACGCCGTCGTGTACCGCGCGAAGTTCGTGCCGACCCCGTTCGCGGCGCGTCAGTTCGTCAACCACGGTCACGTCAAGGTCAACGGCCAGCGCGTCAACATCGCCAGCTATCTCGTGAAGCCGGGCGACCTGATCGAGGTCAAGGATTCCTCGAAGCAGCTCGAGATCGTCGTCGTGGCCGCGCAGCTCGCCGAGCGCGACGTGCCGGACTACATCGAGGTGGATCACTCCAAGATGACGGCCCGCGTCACCCGCGTGCCGAACCTCGGCGAGGTTCCCTACCCGGTCCAGATGGAACCGAACCTCGTGATCGAGTTCTATTCGCGCTGATCCCAGCGGATCATCGCCGACGATACGAGAGGGCCGCCCGCGAGGGTGGCCCTTTCTCGTTGAAGCGCCGGTTTCGGGAACAACGGCTTCGGAGGCGAGGGTCTCGGCCGAAACAGGTCGCGAGAGCTCAGCGGGGGAGGGTGCCGGCGCCCGGGGCTGCGCGGTTGAGCGACCGCAGGGCGCGGGACGCATCCCGGGCGCTCGGGGGAAGACCGCCGTCGGCGGCTCCCGGCTCATCACCCGGCGCACCCGGCACGACGCCGCGCCTGTCCCGCCCGCCGGTCTCGAAGCCGTAGCCGGCATTCACGCCGGCATAGAAGCCGGTGAAGTCCTCGGCCGCGGCCGGAACATGCGCCGCCAGCCCGGCAAGGCCGATCAGCGCGAGGAGGGTGGTCCGCATCCCGATCTCCGGAGGCACTGGCGCCTCTCGCGACGTCAGCCTGAAACGCGAAACGGCGGCCCGGGCGGGCCGCCGTTTCAGTCATGCCGTGAAAGGTGGCCGCAACGCGGCCAGCCCGTGTCGATCAATCGTCGACGTTGATGCTCTGGGCCTCGCGGCCCTTCTGACCCTCGACGACGCCGAGGACGACCTGCTGGCCTTCGGCCAGGGAGTCGAGACCGGCGCGGGAGAGGGCCGAACGGTGCACGAACACGTCCTTGCCACCGTCGTTGACGGAGACGAAGCCGAAGCCCTTGGCCGGGTCGTACCACTTCACCGTGCCGGTCATCTCGGTGGACGGGCCGCTGGCGAAGCGGCCGCCGCCACGATCACCGCCGCGGTCGCCGTAGCTACCGCCGCCACCGCCACCACCGTAGCCGCCGCCACCGCCGAAGCGGTCGCCGCCACCGAAGCCGCCGCTGCGGGGCGGACGCGCGTCGCGCATGGGAGCGGCCTCGGCCGTGGAGGTGTCCACGCTGGTGACGTCGGTCACCTGCGGACCCTTCTGGCCCTGGGCGGTGTGAACCGTCAGGCGCGTGCCGGGGAGGAGGTCGGCATGGCCAGCAGCTTCAACGGCGCGGATGTGGAGGAAGGCATCGCCCGAACCGTCCGCCAGCTCGACGAAACCGAAGCCTTTCTCCTTGTTGAACCACTTGACCGTCGCATCGCGCTCCGGTCCAGAGGGCGCCGCAGCGGCGCGCGACGGACCACGGTCGAAACCGCCGCCACCGCCGAAACCACCACCGTAGCCACCGCCGCTCGGAGGAGCCTGATCCGGCCAACGCGGCTCGGCTCCACCCTCATCGAAGCCGCGCTTCTGCGGCCCCCGAAAATCACGACCACGTCCCATAGAAAGCTCGCAAAAACCGTCCGCCGACCATCAGTTTCGATAACCGCGTGCGCGCCATCCCAGACAGCCCACGCTCCGCTCTATCATTACTCCCAGCAGCGGTGACCAAGAATAACGCCTTAGTCCTGACTGAAAGCCGCCTTGATCGCAAGATGCTTCTGCCCCGGTTGGCGAGAGTTCCGTAACTTTCCTGCGGCAAAATGCGTAGCTTTTTAGCGCACCCCCGCGCCGCTCCCGGCCCGTGCCCGCCGCTGAGGCAATTCTCGCGACCGCCGATCGAATCGATTTGCTGGCCGATGTTAGCAAAGCGCAAAGTCCCGAACGGTAGGCTACCGGCGGGGCATGTCCGCCCCGAGCCGCCGGGCCCGATGCCGCATCCATGATCGCGACCCCGAGTTTTCCGGACCTCTCGGCACTGGTGGTCGACGAGAGTCTCTACATCCGCCGCATCGTCCGCGACATGCTGATGCGCGTCGGGATCAAGCGGGTGCTGGAGGCGCCGGACGGGGCCGAGGCCCTCGGCGTCCTGGCGGAGAGCAAGCCGGACCTCACCATCATCGACTGGGATCTGGCGATCCTCTCGGGCGAGGAGTTCATCCGCCTGGCGCGCACGCCCACCACCTCGCCGTCCCCCACCGTCCCGATCATCCTGATGCTGGCCCAGCCCCGGCGCAACGTGGTCGACCGGGCGATCTCGCTCGGGGTCAACGAGATCATCGCCAAGCCGTTCTCGCCCAAGACCTTGTGGTCGCGCCTCGACGAGGTGATCAACCGGCCGCGCCCGTTCTCGCAGGTGAAGAGCCTCCTCCGGCCGGTGCCGCGCATGGCGGCGGCCAGCAAGCTCGGGTGAGCGTCCGCGCGGAAAGCCCGCTCGGGTGAGGCCCGGCCTGCTTCGTTCGAGCGGCTGAATTCATCCCGGATGCGGTCGTCCGGGCGATCGAGGCTTTGCAGTTTGCCGGGGAGACCTGTAGCGTCTCACGGGACTGTTGGTCCGGCTCTCCGCCGAGGGCCATGATCGAGGATTTCGGCTCAGCCGATGAGGGACGAGAGCGCCGCGACCATGCCGGCCCGCCCGAGCGGCGGGAAGACGCCGCTAGCGGCACCGGTGGCGCGCGCCGATACGCCGGCTTCGGCCAGCCGTCCGGGCCGGCGCAGCGCCTATGCGGCCCTCGACCTCGGCACCAACAATTGCCGCCTCCTCGTGGCCGAGCCGGCCTCGCACGGCTTCCGGGTGATCGACGCCTTCTCGCGGATCGTCCGTCTCGGCGAGGGGCTCGGCAACGCGGACCGGCTCAGCGAGCCCGCGATCGAGCGGACCCTCGAGGCCCTTCGGGTCTGCAAGGCCAAGATGCAGGCCCGCGGCGTGGTGCGGGCGAAGATCATCGCCACCGAGGCCTGCCGCCTCGCGGTGAACGGCGCCGCGTTCGTCGAGCGGGTGCGCAACGAGGTCGGGCTCGACCTCGAGATCGTCGACCGGCAGACCGAGGCCTACCTGGCGGTGACGGGCTGCGCCGCCCTGGCCGACCCCTATTCCGAGTCGGTGGTGATCTTCGACATCGGCGGCGGCTCCACCGAGATCGCCTGGCTCGACGGCGCGGCGACGAACCCCTCGGCCGATCCGACCCTGCGCATCCGCGCCTGGGATTCCCTGCCCGTGGGCGTCGTGACCCTGGCCGAGCGCCACGGCGGCTCCGACGTCACCCGCCTGACCTTCGAGGGCATGGTCGAGGAGGTAGCCGATCTCCTGGCGCGCTTCGCCATTCGGGCCGCGCCCGCCGCGAATGCCCGGCACTTCCACCTGCTCGGCACCTCCGGTACGGTAACGACGCTGGCGGCGATGCACCTGCGTCTCGCCCGCTACGAGCGCCGGCGGGTCGACGGTCTCTGGATGAGCGACGCCGATGTGGGCGAGGCGATCGACGACCTCCTCGACACGCGGCTCGAACAGCGCGCGGACAATCCCTGCATCGGGCGGGACCGGGCGGACCTGGTCCTGGCGGGCTGCGCCATCCTGGAGGCGATCCGCCGGGCGTTTCCGTCGGACCGCCTGCGCATCGCCGATCGCGGCCTGCGCGAGGGCCTCTTGATGAACATGATGCGTGAGGACGGCGTCTGGCGCCGTGGGAGCTACCGGTGAGTGACAGGCGTGGTGCCGGCGCGGGTCTGCGCGGCGAACTCAAGCAGCGGGTGAAGACGGGGCGGGGCCGGACCGCCTCGCAGAAGCGCTGGCTGGAGCGCCAGCTCAACGATCCCTACGTGGCCCGGGCCAAGCGCGAGGGCTATCGCTCGCGCGCAGCCTTCAAGCTCATCGAGATCGACGAGCGCTTCAAGCTCCTGAAGCCCGGTCAGCGCATCGTCGACCTCGGCGCGGCCCCCGGCGGCTGGTCGCAGGTGGCGGCCAAGATCGTGGGGGCCAGCGGCAAGATCGTCGGGATCGACCTGCTCGAGATCGAGCCGATGGTCGGGGTCGACTTCATCACCCTCGACTTCCTCGCTCCCGAGGCGCCGACGCTGCTCACCGACCTCCTCGGGGGGCCGGCCGACCTCGTGCTCTCCGACATGGCCGCCAACACCACCGGCCACAAGCAGACCGACCACTTGCGGATCATCGGCCTCGCCGAGACCGCGGCCGAATTCGCCCGTGAGATCCTGGCGCCCGGCGGGTCCTACCTTGCCAAGGTGTTCCAGGGCGGCACCGAAGGGACGCTGCTCGCCGACCTGAAGCGGGACTTCGCCAGCGTGCGCCACGTGAAGCCGAATGCGAGCCGGGCCGATTCGAGCGAACTCTACGTCTTGGCGACGGGCTACCGCGGCCCGACCGGCGCGGTGGTCGAATCGCAGGACGACTGAGCCGGACCGATCCCGGCCATGGAAGCGTGACCATAATGCACTGCGTGCAATGCAGCATGCAGACTCACGCAGAGCTCTGCATTTCCGACGACTTCCGCCTCAAAAACTTATGCGATGCGTAACCATTAAAATTTCGATTTTTGCATTATAATTGGTGCCTTTCCGGAGCCTGTAGAGAATTATAGGCCCAGGCCGCATTGTTGCGCACTGCAACATCCCTGGTGCAGGACGGCGGCTTCGCGAGATCGCCGAGAGCCTTTTTAAGTTCGAGATGTTTCAACCTCAGCCCGGTTCTGAGACTGAAAAACTGTTCCACCGTCGCAAGTTCCTGGAATTCCTGTCGGCCAGCCCGGTGGTGGCGCCGTCGATGGTCACCGCCCTCGCGGGCCTGTCGGCCCTCGGCACCGACGCCGCCATGGCGCAGAGCTACGACGTCCTGCGCCAGTCCCCCGGCAATGTCGGCGAGATCATCGATTCGCCGAGCCAGGCCCTCAACGTCTTCGATTTCGAGCCCGCCGCGAAGAAGGCTTTGCCCCCAGCCCATTACGGCTACCTGGCAAGCGGCGTCGACGGTGACGAGACCCTGAAGGCGAACCGCGAGGGCTTCGAGAAGATCCGCATCCGCGCCCGCCGCCTGATCGACGTGCGCAAGATCGACACCACCGTGAAGATCTTCGGCGAGACCTGGGCGAGCCCGATCGTCCTGGCTCCGGTGAGCAGCCAGGCCGCCTTCCATCCCGAGGCCGAGTCGGCGGTGGCCCGCGGCGCCAAGGTCAAGGGTCACCAGATGATCCTGTCGACCGTGGGCAGCACCGCGATCGAGGACGTGATCAAGGAGCGCGGCGCGCCGGTCTGGTACATGCTCTACCCGACCGACGACTGGACCGTGACCGAGGCCCTGGTGAAGCGGGCCGAGAAGGCCGGCGCCCCCGCCATCGTGCTCACGGTCGATCGCCAGGGCGGCCGCAACACCGAGACGCTGTTCCGGGAGCGTCGCCTCGACACCCGCACCTGCTCGGATTGCCATACGCCGGGCTTCAAGAACGAGGTCAGCCGCAAGCCGATGTTCGACGACATCGACGTGTCGAAGGTGACGAACCTCTACGGCACGGGCATGACCTGGGACTACGTGAAGCGCCTGCGCGGCATCGTGAAGGGCAAGCTCGTCCTCAAGGGTATCGTCACCCACGAGGACGCCAAGAAGGCCCTCGATTACGGCGTCGACGCCCTGATCGTGTCGAACCATGGCGGCCGCGCCGAGGAGAGCCTCGAGGCGACGATCGATGCGCTTCCCGAGGTGGTCCAGGCGGTCAACGGCAAGGTGCCCGTCCTCATCGACGGCGGCTTCCGCCGCGGCACCGACGTGATCAAGGCCCTGGCGCTGGGCGCCAACGCGGTCTGCATCGGCCGCCCCTACGTCTGGGGTCTGGCCGCCTTCGGCGAGCCCGGCGTCACGGCGGTCCTGGCGATCATGCAGCGCGAGTTCGAGACGATCATGCGCCAGGTCGGCGCGACGAAGCTCTCCGAGATCACCGCCGCCAGCGTCAGCCGCGCCTGAGATCGTCACCGGGCGGCGAAGCCCATTCGCCGTCCTCTCCGGATCGCTTCTCGGGCAGAACCGCCCGGGGCGCGATCTGCGGTTCAGGGCCCGGCCGGCAGACCGGCAGGACAGGTTCGGGAAGACTGCGCATCCCCTGGACCATCCCTGTCCCTCGCCGGTATTGCGCCGAAGGCTCAGGACACCTTCGGCCTTCAAGTCGGAACGGGGCGAGACCCAGCGCAGAGAAGGATCGCCGCGCAGCTGCCGCGCACGGGATCTGTCCAGCGCCGCAATCGTCTGATCTTCAGGGCCGGATCATTACGCTTTCATTAGCCCTGATCGCCACGATCCTTCGACGACGTCGCCGACATCAACACATCTTCCATGATCCGCAGTCCAGGTTGCCGGTCTTGATCCGGGCGCCTGCCCCGGACGCGCAGGCGATGTGGAGTTGTCGATGGTATCCCGGTTTCTGGTCTCCCTGTTCGCGGCCGGGATCGGCTTCGCCGCGACGACGGCGGCGGCCAAGGACATTCCCTTCGCGAAGGTGGCGGATTGGGACATCAGCCGCAGCGGCGATGGGGCCAAGGCCAAGTGCATGATGGTGCGCGGCTACCAGGATGCGGACGACGAGAATGCCAGCGCGGTGGCGATCGGGACCTACCCGGGATTCCTGGTCATCTCCCTCGGCTACCAGGGCTGGTCGCACGACAAGGGCGACCGCACCGTCGTTCTCCTGGCGGGCGGGAAGGTGGTCGACCGGCGCTCCAAGTGGAAGGCCGACGACACCCAGTTGACCGGCGAGTTCCCGGACACGCTCCTGCCGCACCTCATGGGCGCCGACGCCATCGTGCTGCGCTTCAAGGACGGCGACGCCGACTTCAAGATCCCGGCCTTCGCCGAAGCCTTCGC
Organism: Methylobacterium sp. Leaf125; assembly: GCF_001423085.1. Classification (GTDB taxonomy): domain Bacteria; phylum Pseudomonadota; class Alphaproteobacteria; order Rhizobiales; family Beijerinckiaceae; genus Methylobacterium. Next base: position 747,914 of record NZ_LMNU01000012.1, read on the forward strand.
CGCGTTGAAGCGCTGCAGCGGCACGCCGGCAGAGGTCGCGGCGGAGCTTCCCTCAGAGGGCCGCATCGCCAACTACGCGAGCGGGCTCTTTTTCGAGAAAGCCCTCAAGGAATGCGAGGTCGCGAGCACGGGCAAGCAGCGCGCCGATCTCGAGGCCAAGCTGGCGGCGATGCGCCCGGAGATGAGCCCGATCCAGGCGGCCATCGACAGCGAACTCGGCAAGCGCTTCACCGACCCGAAGGCCCCTTTCTGCCCGAAGGCGGAGGACGCGGCGAGCTTCGGCACCGCCCTCGACCAGTACCTCGCCCTGGGGCCGGACGCGTTCGCGGCCGCGAAGGCGCGACGCCAGGATGAGCGGAAGGCGGCCGCACGGCCCTCGGAGACCCGGATCAAGGTCTACGGCATGGGCCTGATCTTCCAGAAACTCCTCGGAAGCTGCGAGATCCCGACGACGGCGCGGCAACGGGCCGCCTTCGATGCCAAGCTCGCCGCCCTCGGCCCCGAGATGGCCCCGGTCATGGAAGAGATCCAGGGGAAGCTGCAGCCGACCTTCGCGAAGCCGGCGCCGGAGCTCTGCACCGCGTTCCGCGACCTGTCGGACGACCCGCAGCCTATCGTCGCCTTCACGACCCAGACGCCCGAAGCGTTCGCCGGGTTCATGGATGCCCGCGAGGCCGCCGAGTCGGCCGCCAAGTCGGCCGCCAAACCGGCGGAGACGCCGTTGCCCGATGCCAAGCTCTGAGCCGCGACCGCCCCCGTTCCCATCGGAGAATCCCGTCATGAAGCGCCCGTCGCCGGCCCGGTCCTGCCTGTTCGGCCTGCTCGCGAGTCTCGTCGCCTCCGGGGCCGCACGGGCCCAACAGCCTCTTCCGCAAGAGGCACTTTCGCAAGAGGCACTTCAGCAGGAGCGACCGCTGTTCGAGAGCCTGAACGGCTGGCAGGTCGAGCGCGCCACCAGCGTCACGGGCAGCCCCGCCTGCGTGATCGTGCGGTCCTACGTCGACGAGGACGATGACGACGCCGACAATTCGATCACCTTGGCGCTGGAGAACAAGGCCCTGGTCGTGGTGCTGACCTACAGCAAGTGGCAGCACGACCGGGACGAGAAGATCACGGCCGCCACCGAACTCGGTGGCAAGACCGTCAACGCCAAGGCGACCTGGACCGGCAACGGCACCCGGCTCGTCGGGACCTTGCCCGCCAACCTCGTCGAGAAGGCCGCCGAGTCCGAGGAGATCCTCCTCAAGGGCAAGGGCAGGAAGGCGGGCTTCGACCTGAGCGGCGTCTCCGAGGCCGTCGCGGCGATGAAGCGCTGCAACGCCGGCGAGCGACCGAAGCCGCGCTCCTGACGCCTCAGATCCGGCAGGCGCCCTCCAGCGCCGTGTTCTCGGCCTCGGTGAAGACCCGCGACCGGATCAGGAAGCGCTTGTCGCGCCCGTTCTCCAGCGAGAACATGCCGCCGCGGCCGCGCACCACGTCGAGAATGAGATGCGTGTGCTTCCAGACCGCGAATTGCGGCCGGCTGATCCAGAAATCGGCCCCCGCCACGGTGCCGAGATGGACGTCGCTGTCGCCGGTGAGGAAGTCGCCGAGGGGGTAGCACATCGGCGACGAGCCGTCGCAGCAGCCGCCGGACTGGTGGAACATCACCGGTCCGTGCTCGGCCCGCAATTCCTCGATGAGGTCGATGGCGGCGGGGGTCGCGGTGACGCGCAGGGGCGTCCCGTCGGCACCGACCTGGTCGGCGGTGGTCGGATCGCGGGCGGTCTCGCTCATGGAGAATCTCCGGGGGAGGACGTTCGGGCAGAGACGCCCGGGAGAGGACGCCGGGGAGAGGACGCCAGGATGAGATAGGGCGGCCAACGAAAAAGCCCCGGCCGTCATCCGGCCGGGGCAAGTTTCACTCGGGTGTCAATCTCGAAACCGGCTCCTAGAAGAAACCGAGCTTCTTGGCGGAGTAGCTGACGAGCATGTTCTTCGTCTGCTGGTAGTGGTCGAGCATCATCTTGTGGTTCTCGCGCCCGATGCCGGATTGCTTGTAGCCGCCGAAGGCCGCGTGGGCCGGGTAGGCGTGGTAGCAGTTCGTCCAGACGCGGCCGGCCTGGATGGCGCGGCCGAAGCGGTAGGCGCGGGTGCCGTCGCGGGTCCAGACGCCGGCGCCGAGGCCGTAGAGGGTGTCGTTGGCAATGCTGAGAGCGTCGGCATCGTCCTTGAAGGTCGTGACCGAGAGGACGGGCCCGAAGATCTCTTCCTGGAAGATGCGCATCTTGTTGTGGCCGCGGAACACGGTCGGCTTCATGTAGTAGCCTTCCGCGAACTCGCCGTCCTTGACGTTGCGCTCGCCGCCGGTGAGGCACTGGGCGCCTTCCTGCTTGCCGATGTCGACGTAGCTGAGGATCTTCTCCAGCTGCTCCGAGGAGGCCTGGGCGCCGATCATCGTGGCGGGATCCAGGGGCGACCCTTGCGTGATCGCCTCGACGCGCTTGATCGCCCGCTCCATGAAGCGGTCGTAGATCGACTCGTGCACCAGGGCGCGGCTCGGACAGGTGCAGACCTCGCCCTGGTTGAGGGCGAACATGGTGAAGCCCTCCAGCGCCTTGTCGAAGAAGTCGTCATCCTCGTTGGCAACGTCGGAGAAGAAGATGTTCGGCGACTTGCCGCCGAGCTCCAGCGTCACCGGGATCAGGTTCTGCGAGGCGTACTGCATGATCAGCCGGCCCGTCGTCGTCTCGCCCGTGAAAGCGATCTTGGCGATGCGGGGCGAGGAGGCCAGCGGCTTGCCGCACTCGAGGCCGAAGCCGTTGACGATGTTGAGCACGCCCGCCGGCAGCAGGTCGGCGATGAGCTCGGCCACCACGAGGATCGAGGCCGGGGTCTGCTCGGCCGGCTTCAGAACGATGCAGTTGCCGGCCGCGAGCGCCGGGGCGAGCTTCCACACCGCCATCAGGATGGGGAAGTTCCACGGGATGATCTGGCCGACGACGCCCAGCGGCTCGTGGAAGTGGTAGGCGACGGTGTCGTGGTCGATCTCGGAGATCGAGCCCTCCTGCGCACGGACGCAGCCGGCGAAGTAGCGGAAATGGTCGATTGCCAGGGGGATGTCGGCGTGGGTCGTCTCGCGGATCGGCTTGCCGTTGTCCCAGGTCTCGGCCAGCGCGATCAGGTCGAGGTTCTCCTCCATCCGGTCGGCGATCTTGTTCAGGATGCGGGCGCGCTCGCCCGGCGCGGTGCGGCCCCAGGCCTCCTTCGCGGCGTGGGCGGCGTCGAGGGCCTTGTCGACGTCGGCGGCGTCCGAGCGGGCGACTTCGCAGATCACCCGGCCGGTGATCGGGGAGGTGTTCTCGAAGTAGCGGCCGGCAACGGGCGCGACCCACTGGCCGCCGATGAAGTTGTCGTAGCGCGCCGAGAACGGCGCCTTGGTACCCTGGTTGAGAAATTCCGGCTTGTTCATCGCAGTTCCTCCTGATTGTTCTTATGGGCGGCAGCCAAGGCCAGGCGCGGCGTCAAATCAAGGTGGACTTTTGGCCAACGGATCGTCGCGCAGGGGCGTGGCTCGGATGATCGGCGCGCCCGATGGCGTCGTGACGCGGCGCGGATGTTAGACCCGTTCGGGCGGGTTGGCGACCCGAACGGCCCTCAGCGCGGCCCGAGGCGGGCCAGGCGGCGGTTGCCGATGCGACGGGCCGTCTGCGCGTCGATCCGGGGGCCCGCGCGCGCGCCGCCGGGCAGGTCGAGGAGGAGGCCCGTCGCCCGGCCGTCCGGCTCGATGTCGAGGGCGAGGCGGGTGCCGTCCTCGGCCACGAAGACGCGGTCGCTCTCCGGGGTCAGGCCGAGGCGGGCGGGCCCGGCCCCGCGGGCGACGAGGCGGTCGCCCTCCCGGGCGAGGGAGACTACGGCGCGGGGTCCCATCCGGTAGACCCCGACGTAGCGGTCGAGCACGGCGGCCGGCACCGCGATCTCGGTGACCTCCGGCTGCCCGAGGGCGAGGGCGCCGAGGCGGCGGGACAGGGTCTGGGCCGGCGTCGTCTCGGTGTTGCCCAGGACGACGACCGTCAGGCCGAGATCCGGGTAGCTGTCCTTGATCGCCGAGAACCCGTCGAGGAAGCCGCCGTGGGACAGGAGCCGCTGGCCATAGGCGCGGCCGACATAGAGCCCGAGCCCGTAGCCGTGGCCGCTGTCCCGGACCATCTCGGCCAGCGCGGCCGGGCGCAGGATCCGGCCGGAGAACAGGGCGGCGTCCCAGGCCACGAGGTCGTCCAGGGTGGAGACGAGGCCGCCGGCCCCGAGGACGGCCGCCGACACCACCGGGGGCGCGTTGCGCCACTGCCCGGCGACCCGGTGATAGCCGGCGGCCCGCTGCGGGATCACCGCCTCGGGATCGGCGTCGCCGGTCTCGGCGAGGCCGGCCGGGGCGAGGACGAGGCGGTTCAGCGCGGTGGCGAAGGGCGCGCCGGTGATCCCCTCGACGATCGCCGCCAGGAGGATGTAGCCGGTGTTGCTGTATTCCTGGGCCGAGCCCGCCGGGAACAGCAGCGCCTCGCGGAAGAGCCGGCCCACCACCGCCATGGGCGTGCGGGCGGTCCGGGCGAGGAGGGTCGGGTAGTCGGGCAGGGCGGTCACGTTGGGCAGGCCCGCGGTGTGGTCGAGGAGCATCCGCAGGGTGATGGGCGCCCAGGTCGCCGGCAGGCCGGGCATGTGCTGCGCGGCCGGGTCGTCGAGCCGGAGTTGCCCGGCCTCCTGCAGCGTCAGGATCGCGGCGGCGGTGAACTGCTTCGTCAGGGAGGCGATCCGGAAGCGGGTCTCGGGGGTGTTGGGCACGGACCATTCGCGCTGCGCCGCCCCGTAGGCCTGCCGGAATAGCACCGCGCCGTCCCGGGCCACGATGACGGCGCCGGAGAAGATCCCGGCCCGGGCGTAGGGCCGCACCAGGGCGTCGGCCCGGGCGGCGAAGTCCGACTGATGCGCCGCGACCGGCGCGACGGCCTCGGCCCGGACCGGCCGGCCCGACAGGAGGGCACCGAGGAGCCCAAACTGGACGATCCGGCGACGCGTCTCCTGCATGCTGCCGCTGTTCCGCTCCCCGACGCGCCGCATCTCCGGCACCCGGGCACGGTTCTCCGAAATTGTGGCGCGAGCGCGCCGAGGAGCCCGCGCGGCAGCCATGCAGCGCCCCGGATGGCCCCGCCGTGCCGAAGGCACCAAGAGCCGGACGAAACGTTCTGGCTCGACGGTGATCCGCCGCGCCGCCCCAGCCCCCGAGGACCGTCCCAGGTGAGCACCACCCCGGCCCAGACCGCTCCGGCCAAAATCGTCCCGGCCCAAACCGCGCACGCCCCGGCACCCCCGATCCCCGACGCCGTCTCCGGACCCGACGCACGGCCCTGGACGGGCCCGGGCTTCGGCGAGTTCGTCGGGATCGTCGCCCTGATGATGGCCGTGACGGCGATCTCGATCGACAACCTGCTGCCGGCGTTCCCGGCGATCCAGGCGCGGTTCGGCGTGGTCGACCCGAACAGCCTGCAGCTCCTCATCTACGTCTACATGATCGGCTTCGGCACGGCGCAGATCGTCTACGGGCCGCTCTCGGACACCTACGGCCGGCGCTCGGTGCTGCTGGCGGGCCTGGCGATCTACGTCGTCGGCACCGGCCTCGCCATGGTGGCGCCGTCCTTCGGCTGGCTCCTGGCGGCGCGGATCATCCAGGGCATCGGCGCCGCCAGCGGGCGCGTGCTGTCGACGGCGATCGTGCGCGACCGCTTCGCGGGGCGCGAGATGGCGAGCGTGATGTCGCTCATCATGATGGTGTTCCTGATCGTGCCGATGATCGCGCCGGCCATCGGCGGCGCCATGCTGCTGTTCGGCTCGTGGGTCTACGTCTTCGTCTCGATGCTGGCGCTCGCCGGCATCCTGGTGCTCTGGTTCGCCTGGCGGATGCCCGAGACGCTGCATCCGGAGTACCGGCGGCCCTTCTCCCTCGGCGCGGTGGCCCAGGCGGTGGCCATCACCTTCCGCAACCGCGTGGCGGTGGGCTACGCCACGGCGCTGGGCCTGCTCACCGGCTGCATCATGGGCTATGTCGGCTCGGCCCAGCAGGTTTTCGACACGGGGCTCTACCATCTCGGGGGCCTGTTCCCCCTGGCCTTCGGCCTCGTCGCCGGCGCCATGGGGGCCGCCACCCTGGTGAATGCCCGCCTCGTCCGGCGCCTCGGCATGCGGCCGCTGTCCCATGCGGGCCTGAGCCTGTTCGTCGTCGTGGCGGTGGGGCAGGTGGTGGCGGGGCTCGCCTATCACGGTCACCCGCCCCTGGCCCTGTTCCTGACGATCCTGGCCGCCAACCAGTTCCTGATCAGCTTCGCCATGCCGAACTTCAACGCCCTGGCGCTGCAGCCCCTCGGCGAGATCGCCGGCACGGCCTCGTCTTTCCTCGGCTTCTACACCACGATCCTGGGCGCCTTCTGCGGCTTCCTGATCGGGCATGCCTTCGACGGCTCGGTGCTGCCCATCGGCATCGGCTACGCGCTCCTCGGCGGCCTCGCCCTCGCGGTGGTGGCCTGGACCGAGCGGGGCCGCCTCTTCCGCGGTGGCGTCTCCGGTTGAGGAGACCGCAGCCTTAACGCCGTCTTCAGGCGGTCACGACAAAGCTCGGTGTCCCAGGATACCTGACGGAGCCCCAGACGTGACCGGCCGTGCCCAAGACGGACTGCTCTTCCTCACCCGGCTGCTGCTCGCCGCCGCGCTGCTGCCCACCGGGGTCGCCCGGGCCCTGAACGTCTCCGGCTTCGCCATCACCCTCGCGGCCACCGGCCTGCCGTCGCCGAACGCCGTCGCCACCGCGGCCGTGATCGTCCAGGTGTTCGGCCCGGTGGCGCTGATCCTCGGCGTGCTGCCGAGCCTCAGCGGCCTGGCGCTCGCCGTCTTCGTCGGCGTGATGGCGGTGCTGCTGCATCCGTTCTGGCAGTTCGTCGGCCCGAGCGCGGTGGCCGAGCGCACCCTGCTCCTGGCCGATTTCGGTCTCGCCGGCGGCTTCCTCATGTACGCGATGACCGGACCCGGCCGCTGGAGCTGGCAGGGCTGGCGCCAGGGCGCCCGCGCCGCGGCGAGCCCGGCCCGGTCGGCGGCCAAGCCGACGGCCGGCGCACGGGGCGGCTCGAAGCCGAAGCGCGCGCCCGGCGGCCGGGCGCCCGCCCGCGCCGCGGCCTGAGGCCCGCGCCCCCCGGGCGTCCTACGGCATCGCATTGCGCGGGGCGGCGGCGACCAGCCGGTGCCCCGAGACCTCGGCCCCGGCCTCCGGGCTGAGCCGGCGGAAGGGGAAGAACGACATCACCGAGATCAGCGCCACGGCCAGGAAGGCCGGGGCGAAGTCCTGCGCCGCGATCTCGCTGCGGCCGTGGAACGCGGCGGCGCCCTCCAGGGCCAGGGCCCCGAGGGACACGCCCAGGCTGAGCGAGAGCTGCTGCGCCACGCTGGCGAGGCTGGTGGCCGCGCTCATCTCCCGGGTCTCCAGCTCGGCATACGCGATGGCGTTGACGCAGGTGAACTGCAGGGAGCGCACGCAGCCGCCGATCAGCAGGAGGCAGATGATGATCGCGTGCGGGGTCTCGGCGGTGAACAGGCCGTTCACGGCGAGGAAGGCCGAGGCGACGAGGGCGTTGACGAGCATCACCCGCCGGAAGCCGTAGGCGCGCAGGATGCGGGGGCCGATGATCTTGATGAGCAGCGCCCCGGCCGCCGCCGCGAAGGTGATGAGGCCCGAGCGCAGGGGATCGAGCCCGAAGCCGATCTGCAGCATCAGCGGCAGCAGGAACGGGATCGCCCCGGTGCCGATCCGGAACAGGCTGCCGCCGGTCACCGCCGCCCGGAAGGTCGGATAGCGCAGCAGGTCGAGGCGGATCACCGGATGGGCGATGCCGCGCGAATGCCGGAAATACAGCGCCAGGAGGAGTCCCCCGGTAACGAGGCAGCCCCAGGAGACCCCGTCCGGCAGGAGGTGGCGGCCGGTGGAGGCCAGGCCGAGCATCAGCGTGGCGAGCCCCAGCCCGGAGAGCAGGAAGCCGAGGACGTCGAGGGGCGGCCGATCGCCTTCGCGGATATTCTCGAAGTAGAGCGTCGACAGAACGATGCCGGCGATCCCGATCGGGATGTTGATGAAGAAGATCCACCGCCAGTCGAAGTAGGTGGTGATGAAGCCGCCCAGCGGCGGACCGAAGATCGGTCCGATCAGGGCGGGGATCGTCAGGTAGGCGAGGGCGCTGACGAGTTCGCTCTTGGGCACGCTGCGCAGGATCACGAGGCGTCCGACCGGCACCATCATGGCCCCGCCGATCCCCTGGAAGAACCGGGCGGCGACGAAGCCCGCCAGGGAGTTCGAGGCCGCGCAGGCCAGCGAACCCGCCATGAACACCCCGAGTGCGACCCGGAACACCGTGCGGGCCCCGAACCGGTCCGCCATCCAGCCGCTGATCGGGATGAAGATCGCCAGGCTGACGAGGTAGGCGGTCAGCGCGAGCTTGAGGGCGATCGGGTCCTCGTTCAGGCTCCGGGCGATGGCCGGCAGCGCGGTGGCGATCACGGTGGAATCGGTGTTCTCCATGAACAGCGCGGTGGCGACGACGAGGGGAACGATCTGGGAGGTGCGCATCGGCGAGACATAGGTCCGGTCGGGCCGTTCGGGTGCCTCATACCGACGAAAAGCCGCGCCGCGGCAAGCGCGCGTCCCGTGACGAATGGCACGGGATGAAAGCGGCATGTCGCACGTGCAGGGCCTGGGGTCTCCGGCGGCGTGGCCCTGCGGCCACATCGGTCCAGCATCGGACCGGCGACGGGCCTGCTCACCTTTCCACAATGTTGCTGGAGCCGCTAAGCTCGCCGGCATGATCTGGACGCCGCAGGTCTCCCCTCGGAAAGGGCTTCTTCGGGAGACGCCTTTCCCGGGGAGGCGTGCCGAGCGTCCACCCGCGCGTCCCCAAGAAAGTTACCGATGCTTCCGAGGTTCGAACATCGACGCAGGCTGGCAGGCTTCGTCTCCAGCCTCGCCCTGGCGGCCGCGGTCGCGGGCTGCGGCACCGTGGTGCTCACGGAATCCGGCGCCCTGACCCGCTACGACCGCCTCGCCAGCAGCGACGAGACGGCCAGCTCCTCCCGAATCTTCGTCGATCCGGCGGCCCTCGCGGCCACCCGGACGGTGCGGATCGTACCCACCTCCTTCTCCGAGGTCGTAGCCCCGGGCCTGACCCCGGCCGAGCGCAAGCTCGTGGCCAACGCGGCCGACCGGGCCCTCTGCTACGAACTCTCCCTGCGCTACGACGTGGTCTCGGGCCGGAAGGCCGACCTCACCGTCCGCTCGGCGGTGACCCGGATCGACCTCACCAACGTGCCGGCGGCCGGCGCCACGGTGGCGACCTCGGCGGGCATCACCATCGCGTCCCAGCTCGGCGCCGGTTTCGCGACGGCCGTCGGCCGCATCCCGATTCCCCGCATCCCCATCGGTCTCGGCAGCCTGACGGTCGAGGCCGAGGCCCTCGACAGCCGCAACGTGCAGCGGGCCGCCATGGTCTGGGGCGGGGCGAGCAACGCCTTCACCAACCAGGCCCGGTTCTCCCCGGCCAGCGACGCCTACGACCTCGCCGGCGAGTTCGGCCAGGATTTCGGCTTCTACCTCGCGACCGGCCAGGACCCGTTCAAGGCGCCGCTCACGCTGCCGACCTACGATCGCGTCCGCATCACGACCCTCGGCGAGGCGCCCCTCGACCCGGATTGCGAGGCGTTCGGCCGCGCACCCGGCATCGACGGCATCCTCGGCGACTACGTCGGCGCCCCGCCGGAATGGACCGACAAGGGACCGGCCGAGGGCCTGCCGGGCGCCCCCCGAGGCGTGCGCTAGGCGCAACCCCCACCGGAGAACGGCGCCCCGAGCGCATTTTCCTGTCGGACGCGCACACCGGCGGCTTTGCGCCGGTTCCTCGCGCATGATACTGGCCCGTGCCAACCCAGTGACGTCGGAACGCCCGTGAGGGCCCGACGCAGCACCCGTTCCGGAGTTGGTTCATGGCCCGCATCACCGCTGATTCGATCATCGAGGGCCTGACCTTCGACGATGTCCTGCTGCGCCCCGCAGCCTCCTCGGTGATGCCCACCGAAGTGAAGATCGCGAGCCGGCTCACCCGCTCGATCCACCTCAACCTGCCGATCCTGGCCTCGGCCATGGACACCGTCACCGAGGCGCCGATGGCGATCGCCATGGCGCAGAACGGCGGCATGGGCGTCATTCACCGCAACCTCGAGCCGGCCGAGCAGGCCGAGCAGGTCCGCCTCGTCAAGAAGTACGAGTCGGGCATGGTGCTGAACCCCATCACCATCCACCCGGACGAGACCCTGGCGGACGCGTTCTCGCTGATGAAGCAGAACCGCATCTCCGGCATCCCGGTGGTGGAGCGCGGCCCCAACGGCTCCCGCGGCAAGCTCGTCGGCATCCTCACCAACCGCGACGTCCGCTTCGCCACGAACTCGTCCGAGACCGTCGCCGACCTGATGACCCGCGACCGGCTCATCACCGTGCGCGAGGGCGTGAGCCAGGACGAGGCCAAGCGCCTGCTGCACCAGTTCCGCATCGAGAAGCTGCTCGTCGTCGACGACCATTACCGCTGCATCGGCCTCATCACGGTCAAGGACATCGAGAAGCAGGTCGCCTATCCGGGCGCGGTCAAGGACGAGCAGGGCCGCCTGCGGGTCGCCGCCGCCACCACCACCGGCGACAGCGGCTTCGAGCGGGCCGAGCGCCTGATCGATGCCGGCTGCGACGTGATCGTGGTCGACACGGCCCACGGCCACTCGATCAAGGTGCTCGACGCGGTGCGCCGGGTGAAGCAGCTCTCCAACGCCGTGCAGGTGGTGGCGGGCAACGTCGCGACCCGCGACGGCGCCCAGGCCCTGATCGATGCCGGCGCGGACGCCATCAAGGTCGGCATCGGCCCGGGCTCGATCTGCACCACCCGCATCGTCGCCGGCGTGGGCGTGCCGCAGCTCACCGCCCTGATGGAGGCCGTGGAGGCCGCCCATGGCGCGGACGTGCCGGTCATCGCCGATGGCGGCATCAAGTACTCGGGCGACCTCGCCAAGGCGATCGCGGCCGGCGCCTCCGTGGCCATGCTGGGCTCGCTCCTGGCCGGCACCGACGAGGCCCCGGGGGAGGTGTTCCTGCACCAGGGTCGCTCCTACAAGAGCTACCGCGGCATGGGCTCGGTGGGCGCCATGGCCCGCGGCTCCGCCGACCGCTACTTCCAGGCCGAGGTCAGCGACACCCACAAGCTCGTTCCCGAGGGCATCGAGGGGCAGGTGCCCTACAAGGGCCCGGTGGCGGCGGTGCTGCACCAGCTCGCCGGCGGCCTGCGGGCCGCCATGGGGTATGTCGGCGCACCGACGATCCCCGAGTTCCAGGAGAAGGCGCAGTTCATCCGCATCACCAATGCGGGCCTGCGCGAGAGCCACGTCCACGACGTGACCATCACCCGCGAGAGCCCGAACTACCCCGGCCGCGCCTGACCGGCGCTGCGTGCGCCCGTGCCGGATGTCCGGCCGGGTCGCCGCCCGATAGGAATCGCCGTGTCCGTCCAAGCCATCCTGGCCCCCGTCTTCGCCCAGGTCTTCCTCACCTTCGCGCTGCTGTTCTGGACCGGGCGGATGCGCCTCTCCGCGGTGCGCGGCGGTGCCGTGAAGGGCCGCGAGCTGACGCTGGGCCAGCGCAACTGGCCGGCCCCGGCCCAGCAGGCCGCCAACACCTTCTCGAACCAGTTCGAGATCCCGGTGCTGTTCTACGTGCTCGTCGGCCTCGCCCTGGCCACCCGCAAGGCCGACCTCCTGTTCGTGGTCATGGCCTGGGTCTTCGTCGCGACGCGCTTCGTCCATGCGGGCGTGTATCTCTCCACGAACCACATCCCGTACCGCTTCCGGGCCTACGCCGTCGGCACGCTGGTGCTGCTCGCGATGTGGATCCTCTTCGCGATCCGGATCTTCCTGGCGCCGATCGGCATCTGACCCGGTACGATGGCGCGGCCTGACGGATGGGTGGCCGCCAAGGGGCCGCGATCCACGAACGACGAAAGGGATGAGACCATGCGCGTTCTCGTTGTCGGCGCCGGCGCCACCGGCGGATATTTCGGCGCACGCCTCGCCGAGGCCGGCCGCGACGTCACCTTCCTCGTCCGTCCGGCGCGCGCGGCCAAGCTCGCCGATGCCGGCCTGACGGTCGAGAGCCCCGTCGGCAACTTGCACATCCCGGCACCCCAGACGGTCACCGCCGCCGACCTCGCCGCCGGCAAGGGCGGAGCCTTCGACCTCGTGCTGTTCTCGTGCAAGGCCTACGACCTAGACGGCGCCATCGCGGACGTCGCGCCGGCGGTGGGTCCCGACACCGCGATCCTCCCGGTGCTCAACGGGATGCGCCACCTCGACGCGTTGGACATGGTATACGGTGCGGACCGCGTGCTCGGCGGATCCTGCGCCATCGTGGCGACCCTCGGCCCCGCGGGCGAGATCCGCCAGATGAATCCGCTGCACACCCTGACCTACGGCGAGCGGTCCGGCGGCCGCTCGGCCCGGGTCGAGGCCATCGAGTCCCTGATGCAGGGCGTGACGTTCCAGCCCCGCCTCAGCGAGAGCATGGTGTTGGAGATGTGGGAGAAGTGGAGTTTCCTGGCGACGCTGGCCGGCTCCACCTGCCTGATGCGCGCCACCATCGGCGACATCCTCGCCGCTCCGGGCGGCCTCGCCGTCATCGAGGCGCTGATGGAGGAGTGCCGGGCGATCGCCGAGGCCGCCGGCTACGCGCCGCGGCCCGGCGTGATGGAAAACACGCGCAAGACGCTCACGACCGAGGGATCGGCCTTCACCGCCTCGATGCTGCGCGACATCGAGGGCGGTGCCCGGATCGAGGCCGACCACATCATCGGCGACCTGATCGCGCGGGCCCCCGATGCGACCGCACACCCGGTCCTCGACCGCGTCTACACGCATCTGAAGGCCTACGAGAACCGCCGCGCCCGCGAGGCAGCGGCGGCGAAACCTCAGTAGCGCGGGCCGGGCGGCGGAGGCGGGGGCGCGCCGTATTCCAGCTGGGTCTTGGCATCCGGCCGGCGCGGGGGCGGCGCCGACAGGTCGGGAGCATCCGGCGCCGTGGAACAGGCGGCGACTGCCAGCATGACGAGGCCGGCGAGGCTGAGATGGATGACGGGAGACATGGGGTTCTCTAAAGCTCCAGGCGTCCGCTCCACGCGGCACCGTGGCGCAAGCTAAGCCGTAAACGTGCCGGAAGCTCGACTGTATTGTGTCCGGCCCTCGCCCGAAGCGTGGCGGTATCGCGGCGCCTACGGAAGGCGACGGCCCTAAAACTCGAGGATCTTGCCCTGACGCCCCCCGCCCGCCTCTCCGCCGCCATCGAGGTCCTCGCCGATATCGCCGCGCGCCGCCGCCCCGCCGCCGATGCGCTGAAGGATTGGGGTTTAAGCCACCGCTTCGCCGGGTCGGGCGACCGCGCCGCCATCGCCAGCCTCGTCTACGACGCCCTGCGTCGGCGCGCCTCCGCCGCCTGGATCATGGCTGACGAGGGCGCGCGCAGCCTCGTGATCGGCATGCTGCGGCTCCAGTATGGTCTCGCAGCGCCGACCATCGCGGAGATGTTCAGCGGCGAGCGCTTCGCCCCCGAGCCCCTGACCCCGGAAGAAAGGACCCGCCTTGTGGAAGGGACCCTGGCTGATGCCCCGCTCCACGTCGCCGGCGATGTCCCCGAATGGGTGCTCCCCTCCTTCGAAGCGACCTTCGGCTCCGAGACCCTCGACGAGCTGCGCGCTCTTGGCCGACGGGCCCCGCTCGATATCCGCGTCAACACGCTCAAGCGCAGCCGTCCGGAGGCCCTGGCGGGTCTCGTCCACCTCGCGCCGGAGCCGACCCCGCACGCGCCCAACGGCCTGCGCATCCCCATCGGCGATGATGGGCGAGGTCCCGCCCTCCATGTCGAGCCGGAATTCATCGACGGCTGGTACGAGATCCAGGACGAAGGCTCGCAGCTTGCGAGTCTTCTCAGCGGCTCACGCCCCGGCGAGACTGTCGTCGATCTCTGCGCCGGCGGTGGTGGAAAGACCCTGAGCCTCGCCGCGATGATGGAGAATACCGGGCGATTGGTGGCCAGCGACGACGATCCCCGCCGGCTCGCCCCGATCCACGAGCGTCTGCGGCGCGCCGGTGCCGTCGCGGAGATCCGTACGCCCCGCGCCGGCAAGGCCCGCACCGACGTTCTCGGCGACCTCGACGGGTGCGCGGACCGCGTCCTCGTCGATGCGCCCTGTACCGGCTCCGGAACCTGGCGGCGCAATCCGGATGCCAAGTGGCGAATGCGCCCGAATGCCCTGGGCACACGTGTGGCGGATCAGGCCACAGTGCTCGACCGGGCCGCGCGGCTGGTACGCCCCGGCGGTCGCATCACCTACATCACCTGCTCGCTGCTGCCCGAGGAGAACGACGCGGCCGTCGCCGGTCTTCTCGCGCGCCGGCCGGACGACTTCGCGGTGCTCTCAGCCTCCGAGATCCTCGCCACGCACGCGCCCGATCTCGGCTCGGCGGTCCGCCTGACCCGGTACGGTCTCCAGATGAGTCCCGCCCGGACCGGCACCGACGGCTTCTACGTCGCCACCCTTGAGCGGCGGGCCTGAAACGAGGATTGGCCCCGCAAGGGGGCCAATCCATACGACTCGTCAGAAGCAGCGGCGCTCTTTCAGAAGCAGCGGCGCTCTTTCAGAAGCAGCGGCGCTCTTTCAGAAGCAGCGGCGCTCTTTCAGAAGCAGCGGCTTCAGAAGCAGCGGCGCTCTTTCAGAAGCAGCGGCGCTCTTTCAGAAGCAGCGGCGCTCTTTCAGAAGCAGCGGCGCTCTTTCAGAAGCAGCGGCGCTTGCGCACCACGACCATCCGACCCATCGGCCCACGGCGCTTGGTAACGACGGTTTTGCAACGGGGGCCGCGGATCACCGTGCGCTCGACGATGCGGACCTGCTGGATTCCGCCGGCCGGTGCGATGCCGGCCGAGACGGGCAAGGCGGAGGCCGAGGTGGCTCCGAGTCCGGCGAGGGCGAGTGTGGCGATCCCGAAGATGGTGGCTCTCATGGCTGAGGCTCCTGTTCGTTGCTGGGGGCACTCGGTGTCGGCGCCCGGCGGTGAACGACCGGTTAACGGGACTGCACCCCGGATCCCCAGGCCGACGCCAGCCGCGGGGCGGCTCTGCGGACCGATGCGTTGCACCAGACCGAGGCCTCGTCTAACTCCGGTGCCATGACTACAGAGCACGACAAGATCCTCATCGTCGATTTCGGCAGCCAGGTGACGCAGCTCATCGCGCGCCGCGTCCGCGAGGAGGGCGTCTACTGCGAAATCGTCCCCTTTACCAAGGCGGCCGAGGCCTTCGCCGAGACGAAGCCGAAGGGCGTGATCCTCTCGGGGGGGCCCGAATCGGTGACGACCGAGGCCTCGCCCCGGACGCCGCAGATCGTCTTCGATTCTGGCGTGCCGGTCTTCGGTATCTGCTACGGCCAGCAGACCATGGCCGCCCAGCTCGGTGGCGAGGTCGAGGGCGGCCATCATGCGGAGTTCGGTCGGGCCGAGATTGAGATCCTGTCGGAATGCCCCCTGTTCAAGGGCGTGTGGCACGTCGGCGAGCACTACCCCGTCTGGATGAGCCACGGGGACCGCGTCACCAAGCTGCCAGACGGGTTCACCACCGTCGCCATGTCGAAGAACGCCCCCTTCGCGGCGGTCGCGGACGAGGCTCGCCGGTACTACGCGGTGCAGTTCCACCCGGAGGTGGCGCACACGCCGCATGGCGCACTGCTGATCCGCAATTTCGTGCGCGACATCGCCGGCTGTACGGGCGACTGGACCATGGGCGCCTACCGCGAGGAAGCGATCGAGAAGATCCGCGCGCAGGTCGGCAAGGAGCGGGTGATCTGCGGATTGTCCGGCGGCGTCGATTCCGCTGTGGCGGCGGTCCTGATCCACGAGGCGATCGGCGAGCAACTCACCTGCGTCTTCGTCGACCATGGCCTGCTGCGCATGGGCGAGGCCGAGGAAGTCGTCCGGCTGTTCCGCGACCACTACAACATTCCCCTCGTCCATGTTGAAGCGCAGGACCTGTTTCTTGGGGAGCTCACCGGCGTCAGCGACCCGGAGCAGAAGCGCAAGACGATCGGGCGCCTGTTCATCGACGTCTTCGAGGCCGAATCGAAGAAGATCGGCGGGGCCGCCTTCCTGGCCCAGGGCACCTTGTATCCGGACGTGATCGAGAGCGTTTCGTTCACCGGTGGTCCCTCGGTGACGATCAAATCTCATCACAATGTCGGCGGCCTGCCCGAGCGCATGAACATGCAACTCGTCGAGCCCCTGCGCGAGCTGTTCAAGGATGAGGTCCGTGTCCTCGGGAAGGAACTGGGCCTGCCCGAGGCCTTCGTCGGACGACACCCGTTCCCGGGTCCGGGCCTCGCCATCCGCTGCCCCGGTACGATCACGCCCGAGAAGCTCGAAGCCCTGCGCAAGGCCGATGCGATCTACCTCGACGAGATCCGCAAGGCCGGCCTCTACGACACGATCTGGCAGGCCTTCGCGGTGATCCTGCCTGTAAAGACCGTCGGAGTGATGGGCGACGGGCGTACCTACGACCACGTCTGCGCCTTGCGAGCCGTGACCTCGGTCGACGGCATGACCGCCGATTTCTATCCCTTCGACATGGCCTTCCTCGGCCGCGTGGCGACGCGGATCATCAACGAGGTGAAGGGGATCAATCGCGTGACCTACGACATCACCTCGAAGCCACCGGGAACGATCGAGTGGGAATGAGCTGCAGGCAGTCTGTTCAGAAAAATTTCTCTACACGGTACGACCAATCGGCAAAATAAGACGCGACAAAGCGCAACGAGCCTTGCCGTCCCTGAATTGGCATGTAGTATACCAATGGTCCCTCCCAGGGATTCATGTGACGCAACTTTAACCCCGCAGACCTTAGGGTCCGCGGGGTTTTGTCGTCAGGCTGCTCGGCACTCTCGTAGGCCGAGCAGCGGGCGAGAGCCCAATATTCGGCAGCCTCTCAATCTGTCGGAGTGACCGCTTTCATTGGGCAGGGAAGCCACACCGAGCAAGCGATACACGGCACGACCAAATCGTGAATCGGCCACGCTTGTATCTCAAGCGACGGCCCTCTACAGACCGACGCGCCATCCGGCTGGATCGGTTTAGTGCAAAAACGCCAAGACGCGCGAGATTGATTCGATGGTTGAGCCTCAGGGGTCGTTCGCTCCACTCGCCGGGCTGAAGCATCGCACCCAGATCTTTATTCTATTAGTCGCTTCAAGTCTTTGCGTTGCTGGATTTTTATGGTTTCCAGGCGCGTTCGCTGGGGCTGCGACGTCACCGACGCCGGCCGCCGTCACCGTGATGCCGCCGAGCAACGGCGATTTCATCCTCAGCCCCGACCAGCTGGCCGCCATCGATACCGAGACGGTGGAGCAACGGCTCTTCTACGAAGAGATCACCACCGAGGGTAAGATCGGCGTCGACGAGTATCAGGCCACCCCGGTGTTCTCGCCTTACCCGGGTCGGGTCATTGCGATCTTCGCGCGCACCGGCGAGCAGGTGCAGAAGGGCGAGCGCCTGTTCTCGATCCAGGCCAACGAGATGGTGCAGGCCCAGAACGACTATCTCGCAGCCCTGAACGTCCTCGCTAAATCACGCTCGCAGCTCGGCTACGCCCAAGCCGCTGAGAAGCGGCTGCACGATCTGTATGATTCGCGGGTCACCACCCTGCGCGAGCTTCAATCCGCTCAGAACGACCTGAATACGGCCACCAACGATGCCCGGACGGCCGAGGTCGGTTTGGAAGCCGTGCGCAACCGGCTGCGCATCCTGGGCCTGCGCGACGACGAGGTGGCCAACTTGCAGAAGGGCTCAATCAACCCCGAGACGGCGATCAATGCACCCCTCAAGGGAACGATCATCCAGCGCAAGATCGGACCGGGCCAGTATATCGGCACCAGTGGGAGTGACCCCTCATACATCATCGGCGACCTGTCCAAGGTCTGGCTCATCGCGCAGCTGCGCGAGCCGGACGCGGCGAAAGTCGATCTCGGCGATCGCCTGAAGTTCCGCGTGCTTGCCTATCCGGACAAGGTCTTCGAGGGGCGGATCAATTTCATTGGTTCGTCCGTCGATCCCACCACCCGTCGCATCACGGTCCGGGCCGATATCGACAACACTCAAAATCTGCTGAAGCCCGAGATGTACGCCATTGTGCGCATCATCAACGAGCGTGAGACCCTGTCGCAATCGGTACCTCGTGCGGCGGTGGTGCTGGAGGGCAGTAAAGCGAGCGTCTGGGTGTTGAAGGCCGACAACACGGTCGAGAGCCGCCGGGTCAAGCCTGGCATCATCGACGGAAGCAAGATCGAGATCCTCGAAGGTCTGGCGACTGGCGAGCGCGTGATCTCGCGCGGCTCACTGTTCATCGACCGGATGGTGACCCGGGGCTGATTCGTCGGCTCCCGGCAGCAGGAACCCAACGCATGACCGGCCTCGTCCATCTCGCGCTGCGCCAGCGTGCCCTGGTGGTTCTCGCGTTCGTGCTGCTGCTGACCTGCGGGCTGGTGGCCTTTCGAACCCTCAACATCGAAGCCTATCCCGACCCGACCCCGCCGATGATCGACGTGATCACGCAGGCGCCTGGTTTGTCGGGCGAGGAGATCGAGCGCTACGTCACAGTGCCGATCGAAGTGATCACCTCCGGCTTGCCGAACCTGAAGCAGGTCCGCTCGGTCTCCCTCTACGGTCTGTCGGACGTGAAGCTGCAGTTCGGCTTCGAGTTCAGTTACCGTGAGGCCGAGCAGCAGGTACTGAATCGGCTGGCGCAGCTCGACGCCCTTCCCAATGGCGCCAAGCCGACCATTTCCCCGGTCAGCCCCATCGGTGAGATCTTCCGCTACAAGCTGACGGCCCCGGCAGGCTACAGCGTCCTCGACCTGAAATCCCTGCAGGACTGGGTGCTGCGTCGGCGCTTCCGCGCCGTGCCGGGCGTCATCGACGTCATCGGCTGGGGCGGCAAGACGAAGACCTTCGACATTGCTGTCGACCTCGACCGGCTCACCGCCTACGGGCTGACGCTGTCCGGCGTTGTGAAGACCCTGAACGACAGCAACCTGAACGTCGGCGGCAACCGCATCAATCTCGGCACCCAGTCGGCGGTGGTGCGCGGCGTCGGCCTGATTCGCTCCACGGACGACATCGGCGAGACCGTGCTCACCCAGTCGGGCGGTGCACCGGTGCTGGTCAAGGACGTCGCCACGGTTACGATCGGGCACCAGCCGCGCCTCGGCATCGCCGGCATGAACGACGACGACGACATCGTCCAGGGTATCGTTCTGATGCGGCGGGGCGAAGAGAGCACGCCGACGATCGAGGCCGTGCAGGCGGAGGTCGGGCGCATCGAGGCCATGGGCCTGCTACCGCCCGGGGTTCGCATCGAGCGGATCTACGACCGCGCCGACCTCATCGCGGTCACCACGCACACCGTGCTGCACAACATGCTGGTCGGCATCGTGCTGATCCTGATCGTGCAGTGGCTCTTCCTCGGCAACCTGCGCAGCGCCCTCATCGTGGTGGCGACGATCCCCTTCGCGCTGTTCTTCGCCGTCATCATCCTGGTGGTGCGCGGCGAGTCGGCGAATCTGCTCTCCGTCGGCGCCCTGGATTTCGGCCTGATCGTCGATGGCACGGTGATCATGGTGGAGGCGATCTTCCGGCGGCTCTCCGGTCACGGCGCGCCGACAGGGGAAGTGGTCCGGCCCGGTCTTGCCGGCAAGCTCCTGCGGATCCGTCAAGCCTCTGGTGACGTCAGTCGCTCGATCGTCTTCGCGGCGATCATCATCGTGACGGGCTTCCTGCCGCTCTTCACCTTGACGGGGGTGGAGGGCCACATCTTCGGGCCAATGGCGCAAACCTACGCCTACGCGTTGCTCGGCGGCCTCATCGCCACCTTCACAGTCACGCCCGTGCTCTCCGCCTACCTGCTTCCGGCCCGTGTCGAGGAGGTCGAGACGATCCTCGTGCGAACCCTCGACCGTCTTTACCGACCCGCCATCCGCGCCGCCCTTGGTAACCGCATTCTCACCCTCGGCCTCGCGCTGTTGCTCACCGCCGGTGTCGGCGTGGCGGGGCGCCAGCTCGGCCTGGAGTTCCTGCCCAAGCTCGAGGAAGGCAATCTCTGGCTGCGCGCCACCATGCCGGCGACGATCTCGCTGGAGGAGGGCAACCTCTACGTCAACCGGATCCGCCGCATCGTCGCAGCGGTGCCGGAGGTCGAGAGCGTGGTCTCGCAGCACGGCCGGCCGGATGACGGCACCGATGCCGCTGGCTTCTTCAACGGCGAGTTCTTCGCGCCGCTGAAGCCGGCCGAGAAGTGGCGTCCGGGCATGACCAAGGACCGAATGGTCGGCGATCTCCTGGACCGACTACGCACCGATTTCCCCGGCGTGGAGTTCAACGTCTCGCAGTACCTGCAGGACAACGTCGCCGAGGCGGTCTCCGGCATCAAGGGCGAGAACTCGTTCAAGGTATTCGGATCGGACCTCGAGACCTTGACGGAGGTCGCCAACCGTGTGGAGGCCGTGCTCCGCAAAGTGCCCGGCGTCACCGATCTCGGGGTGTTCACGTCGCTCGGCCAGCCCACGGTGCAGATCGACGTCGACCGGGTCCGTGCCGCGCGCTACGGCCTCACCCCCGGCGACATCAACGCTACGGTCCGCACCGCCATCGGCGGCGACAGCGCCGGCGACCTCTACGATAGCGGTTCGGATCGGCACTATCCTATCGTCATCCGCCTCGCCGAGCAGTTTCGCCAGAGCGTGGCCTCCATCCGCAATCTACGCATTTCGGGGCAGGGGCCGAACGGCACGCTGATGCAGGTGCCGTTGAGCGAGGTCGCTCAGGTCGCCCTCGTCTCAGGGCCCGCCTACATCTATCGGGAGGGACAGGAGCGCTACCTTCCGGTGAAGTTCAGCGTCCGCGACCGTGACCTCGGTAGCGCGATCTTGGAGGCACGCGAGCGCGTGAATGCCGACGTAGCCCTGCCGCGGGGCTACCGCCTCGAACTCGTGGGCGAGTTCAATAACATGCAGGGCGCCCTGGCGCGCCTGTCGGTGACGGTCCCGATCGCCATCGGCCTCATCGCGATCCTGCTGTTCATGAATTTCGGCTCAGCGATCGACATGCTGCTGGCGCTCAGCGTCATCCCGATGGCGGCGGCCGGTGGCGTCTTTGCCCTCGTGATCACCGACACGCCCTTCAGCGTTTCGGCGGCGATCGGATTTATCGCGCTCCTGGGCATTGCCGTGATGGACGGTATCATCGTGCTCTCGCACTTCAACGGTCTGATCGGCGAGGGGGAGGAGCGGGTGCGCGCCATGCTGCGAACCTGTCACACGCAGCTCAGGCCGGTGGTCATGACCTGTGTGGTCGCTGGCGTCGGCCTCCTGCCGGCCGCCTTTTCAAACGGTGTGGGTTCGCAGGTTCAGAAGCCCTTGGCTCTGGTCGTCGTCGGCGGCATGAGCCTGGCACCGCTCCTCATTCTGCTGATCCTGCCGGTGCTCATCCTCACGCTGTCGCGGCGGAAGCCGGGACTGGTCGACGACGAAGCGGCGGACTCATCGACGGCAGTTCCTCAACCGGCTTCGGTCCACGCCTGAACCCGGACCAACCGTGAGCAGACACGCCGCTCAGGCAGGGCTGACACGAGCAATCGGGGGACGCACAGGAAGAGAGGCCGCAAGGGGGCCGGCCATATTTTGATCGTCAGGTGACGACCCGACTCGTCGCAAGACGATAGCGGAGTGGCCTCGGCCGCAGAGGGTAATGTCGCTGCCGCAACGATTGGGTGGGCAGCCCGACGACCCGCTCGAAAGCGGGTCAGTCATGACCGGCGCTGGAAACGCTCAGTTATTGATCGTGAGTGTGGCCTTCGTCACCGGCATGTCCGGCGGAGTCGCGTCCGCGATCTGGCCCGTGGTCGGATGCGGGGTCCGGGTATTGATCCAGTCCGCGCCGATCTGCACCGACAGAAGAAGCAGGAGCGCCGCCATCAGGGCGTTCGCAGCCCGCTGCAAGGGACGAACCGACAATCGCACAGCTGCTTCCAGTCGATCCGCATCCGTCTTCGCGGAATCCATCCGGTCCGAGATCGGGAGGAGCCACGGCTCACTGGGAAGAGCCTGAAGCCCTCCCATCTCGTGAGCGCCCGGCAGGTTCTGGAACAGTCCGCTGGACATATCCGTACTCCTGGTTGGTGAGTGGCAGCCGACTGTGGAAGGCTGATCGTTCATATTCAGTTAATCTGACTTTTTGTTCATTTCAAGTTCAGGCTCGGAACGTGCCTCTCGTCCATCGCTCGCCCTGTGACTGATGGTACCCGCGCATCGCTCGCCGGGCTGCCGTTCCTCTCAATCCAAGGCCAACGGGTTGGCGATGCAACTGGCGGGCGGTTCAGCCCGCATTGGCTTAGCCGATGAGCCGGCCTACCTCTTTGCTCCGACCATCAGCTTCGCAGTCCCGGCGCCTCCTGGCCGGTGCGTGCGACGTACTCGGTGTAGCCGCCACCGTACTGATGGATTCCGTCCGGGGTTAGTTCGAGGACGCGGTTCGATAGCGCGGCGAGGAAGTGCCGGTCGTGGCTCACGAACAGCATCGTGCCCTCGTAGGTCGCCAGGGCGGCGATGAGCATCTCCTTGGTACCCATGTCGAGGTGGTTCGTCGGCTCGTCGAGGACGAGGAAGTTCGGCGGATCGTAGAGCATCCGCGCCATCACCAGACGGGCCTTCTCGCCACCTGAAAGCACGCGGCAGCGCTTCTCCACGTCGTCTCCCGAGAAGCCGAAGCAGCCGGCAAGGGCCCGGAGGGAGCCCTGGCCCGCCTGTGGGAAGGAATCCTCCAGGAACCCGAACACCGTGCGGTCGCCGTCCAGCACGTCCATGGCATGCTGCGCGAAGTAGCCGAGCTTGACGCTGCCACCGACTGCGACGCTCCCGTTATCGGGCTCGGCAGTTCCGGTCACGAGCTTGAGAAGCGTCGACTTGCCGGCCCCGTTGATGCCCATCACGCACCAGCGTTCGCGTCGCCGGATCGAGAAGTCGAGGCCGTCGTAGATCGTACGGCTGCCGTAACGCTTGTGCACGTTCTTGAGCATCACGACGTCGTCGCCCGAGCGGGGGGCGGGCAGGAATTCGAAGGCGACACTCTGGCGGCGCTTGGGCGGCTCCACCCGCTCGATCTTGTCGAGCTTCTTCACCCGGCTCTGCACCTGGGCGGCGTGGGAGGCCCGCGCCTTGAAGCGCTCGATGAACTTGATCTCCTTGGCGAGCATCGCCTGCTGACGCTCGAACTGGGCCTGCTGCTGCGTCTCGTTGAGCGCCCGCTGCTGCTCGTAGAACGCGTAGTCGCCTGAGTAGGTGGTGAGCTGTCCGCCGTCGATCTCGACGATCTTCGTGACGATGCGGTTCATGAACTCGCGATCATGCGAGGTCATCAGCAGGGCGCCCTCGTAGCCCTTGAGGAAGGCTTCGAGCCAGATCAGGCTCTCCAGGTCCAGGTGGTTGCTCGGCTCGTCCAGGAGCATGACGTCAGGATTCATCAGGAGAATGCGGGCGAGCGCCACGCGCATCTTCCAGCCGCCCGAGAGCTTGCCGACGTCGCCGTCCATCATCTCCTGGGAGAAGCTGAGGCCCGCCAGCACCTCGTAGGCACGCCCCTCCAGCGCATAGCCATCGAGTTCCTCGAAGCGAGCCTGGACCTCGCCGTAGCGCTCGATCAGCGCCTCCATCTCGTCGGCCCGGCCCGGGTCCGCCAGGGCCTGCTCGACCTCCTTCAGCTCGGCCCCGATCTCGCTGACCGGGCCCGCGCCGTTCATGACCTCGGAGACCACCGTGCGGCCGGACATCTCGCCGACATCCTGGCTGAAATACCCGATGGTGATGCCGCGATCCGCGGCGACCTGTCCCTCGTCGGGCTGCTCCTCGCCGGTGATCATCCGGAACAGCGTGGTCTTGCCGGCACCGTTGGGACCGACCAGACCGACCTTCTCGCCCCGCTGAAGGGCGGCGGAGGCCTCGATGAAGACGATCTGGCGGCCGTTCTGCTTGCCGATTTTTTCGAGGCGAATCATGGGGTGCGGATCACGGGGTCACGGAGGTTCGGGCGGGTGCTGGGGCCTTACGGCATGCGGGCCCCGAGGGGTAGTGCACCCGGCACCCGGCCGGTGTCTTCTAGGGGTTCGACGCCGATGGTCCTCGTGTCGAAGACCCGCTAGGCTGGCGCTTTCACGGTCAGAATGGTCTCTCCGCGCCCCCGATGGTCCACACCGGCTACAATCCGGCGCTCGTCGCCTTGTCCGTCACGATCGCGATCTTCGCCTCCTACACCGCGCTGGATCTCGGCGGCCGCGGCCGAGTCTCGGCGGGCGGGCCCCGCTGGGCCTGGATCGCTGCCGCCGCCTGCGCGATGGGCGGCGGGATCTGGTCGATGCACTTCGTCGGCATGCTGGCCTTCGAGATGGGAATGCCGGTCGCCTATGACCTCGGCACCACGGCGCTGTCCCTGGGGCTGGCCATCGCCTGCACCGGTGCCGCCTTCGGTTGGATCAGCCGGCCGAGCGCGACCCGACGCAACCTGTTCATTGCCGGCCCCGCCATGGGCCTGGGCGTGGCCGCGATGCACTACACCGGCATGGCCGCGATGCGGATGCCGGGCCATCTCACCTATGCCTGGCCGCTGGTTGCGCTCTCGGTCGTCATCGCGGTCACGGCGGCGACAGCGGCCCTCTGGCTCACCCTGCGCCAGAACAGCGTGTGGCAGACGCTCATCGCCGCCACCGTGATGGGTCTCGCGGTGGCGGGCATGCATTACACCGGCATGGCCGCGGCGACCTTCTTGCCCGACGGTGCTGATGCACATGCGACCGGTCTCAATGCGGCGCAGCAGAACCTCGCCCTGGCGGTGGCCGGCGCGACGTTCCTGATCTTGTTCCTGGCGATGCTCGCCTCCTCCTTCGATCAGCAGCGGGTCCAGGGCGACCTCCAGGCCAGTGAAGCGCGTTTCCGCGCCGCCGTGCAGGCCGTGCGTGGCGTGCTCTGGACCAACGATGCGGAGGGCCGGATGCTCGGCGAGCAGCCGGGCTGGAGCGCCATCACGGGGCAGAACCGGGCCGAATACGAAGGCTACGGCTGGGCCAACGCCGTTCACCCTGACGATCGGCAGACCAGCATCGCGGCGTGGAACGAGACGGTGCGGGCGCGGCGAACCTTCGTTCACGAGCACCGGGTACGTTCTGCCGATGGCGCCTGGCGCCACTACGCCATCCGCGCCGTCCCGGTCCTGCATGCCGACGGATCGATCCGGGAATGGGTGGGCGTCCACACCGACATCACCGAGCAGCGTCAAGCCGAAGCCGAACTGCGCGAATCCAACGAGGAGATCCAGCGCTACGCCTACATCGTGAGCCACGACCTGCGCGCGCCCCTCGTGAATGTCATGGGGTTCACGAGCGAGCTGGAAACGACCCGCGAGGACGTACGCGCCGCCCTGCAGGGGCATCCGCAGGCGGAGCGGATCGATGCGGACCTCGGTGAAGCCCTCGACTTCATCAAGGCCGCGGTAACCCGCATGGAACGCCTGATCGCCGCCATCCTGAAGCTGTCGCGGGAGGGGCGGCGCAGCTTCACGCCGGAGCGTCTCGACATGACGAGCCTGCTGCGCCGCCTCGCCGATGCGCAGCACCACCAGATCGAGCAGGTCGGCGCTCGCGTCGTCGTCGCGCCGGACCTACCCCGCCTCGTCGCCGACCGGCTGGCGATCGAGCAGATCTTCGGCAATCTCATCGACAATGCGGTCAAGTATCTCGACCCGGCGCGGCCGGGGCGGATCGAGATCAAGGCGCAGGTGCTGGGTGGCGGTCGCATCCGCTACAGCGTCGCCGATAACGGGCGCGGCATCGCCGAGCGGGATCACGCACGGGTGTTCGAGCTATTCCGGCGCTCCGGTGCACAGGACAAGCCCGGAGAGGGCATCGGGCTCGCCCACGTCAAGGCGCTGGTCCGGTCCCTCGGCGGCCGGATCGCGGTCGCATCGGAGCTGGGGGTGGGCACAACCTTCAGCGTGACGCTGCCGCGTGAGACCGCTACAGGTCAGGGACAGGACGGGCCGCCGATGCGGCTCGCCGCCGAATAGGTGCGGAGCGAAGCGTGAACGCCGTCGAAATCGTCATGATCGAGGACGATGAAGGCCATGCGCGCCTGATCGAGCGCAACATTCGCCGCGCCGGCGTGAACAACACGATCCTGCCCTTCCGGGACGGGACATCGGCGCTCGCATATCTCTTCGGGACCGACGGCACCGGTGAGGCGAGCGCCAAGCGCCATCTGCTGATCCTGCTCGACCTGAACCTGCCGGACATGACCGGTATCGACATTCTCGAGAAGGTGAAGGCGAACCCCCACACCAAGCGCTCGCCGGTCGTGGTCCTCACCACGACGGACGACCAGCGCGAGATCCAGCGCTGCTACGACCTCGGCGCCAACGTCTACATCACCAAGCCCGTCAATTACGAGGGTTTCGCCAACGCCATCCGACAGCTTGGGCTGTTCTTCTCGGTCATGCAGGTGCCGGAAAACCCATGAAGTCCGCCCGCTCATGACAGAGCCCGCGCCCCTCGGCCGCGGTCGCGTCCTCTACATCGACGACGACCCCGGCCTGGGGCGGCTCGTGCAGCGCGCCCTCGCGGCGCGGGGCTACGCCGTGGAGCTCGCCCTCGACGGCGATGCCGGACTGGCGCGTCTCGGGGAGGGCGGCATCGACGTGGTCGCCCTCGACCATCACATGCCCGGTCAGACCGGCCTCGACATCCTGCCCGCGATCCGCGCCCTGCCGGAGGCGCCGCCGGTGGTCTACGTCACCGGCTCGGAGGACAGCCGCGTCGCGGTCGCAGCCCTGAAGGCGGGGGCCGTCGACTACGTCTGGAAGGACCTGCAGGGTCAGTTCCGGGAGCTCCTCGGGGAGGCGATCGATACCGCCCTGCGGCAGGAGGCGCTGCGGCGGGACAAGGAGCGGGCCGAGCAGGCGGTGCGGGAGGCGCGCGACCGGGCGGAGATCATGCTGCGGGAGGTCAACCACCGCGTCGCCAATTCGCTGGCGCTGGTGGCGGCGCTGGCGCACATGCAGACCAACGCGGTGACGGACCCGGCCGCGAAGGCCGCCCTCCGGGAGATGCAGGCCCGGATCTCGGCGATCGCCGGCATCCACCGCCGGCTCTACACCTCCGACGACGTGGAGGCCGTGGACCTCGACGCCTACCTGACGAGCCTCGTGGAGGAGCTCCAGGCGGCCATGAAGGCAGCCGGGCGCGATCACGCCATCCGGCTCGACGCGGCGCCGGTGCGGCTCGCCACCGACAAGGCCGTCTCGGTCGGCGTCGTGGTCACCGAGCTGGTGACCAACGCCTACAAATACGCCTATCCCCCTGATGCGTCTGGGGAAATCCGCGTCTCCGTCGCGCGCCAGGGGACCGATGGCCTGACCCTCACGGTGGAGGATGACGGCATCGGCTGGACCGGCGAGGGCCAGCCGCGGGGCACAGGCCTCGGCTCCCGGATCATCCGGGCGATGGCGGCGAACCTGCGCTCGGCCCTGGTCTATGGCGGTGGTCCGATCGGCACCCGGGCGACGCTGTCGTTCCAGGACTGAGGACACCTCAGACCAGCGCGCCCGCGTTCATGATTCCGTCGGGGTCGAGGCCGCGCTTCACGGTCTCGATCAGGCGCAGGCGGGCGGGGTCGGCGTAGCGCTCCAGCAGGTCGCGCTTGAAACGGCCGATGCCGTATTCCGCGCTGTATCCGCCGCCGTATTCCAGCGCGATCGCGTAGAGGTCGTGGGCAAAGCCCTGCTCGATCTCGCGCGTGAACGCGAGCCGGTCGTGACCCGCGGGCACGACGAGATTGTAGTGCAGGTTGCCGTCGCCGACATGGCCGTAGACCGAGAGGCGGACGCCCGGCAGGCGCTCGGCGAGCAGGGCGGCGGCGCGATCGAGGAAATCGGTCAGGCGGGAGATCGGCACGGCGATATCGTGCTTGACCGATCCGCCGGCATGCTTCTCCCCCTCGGGAATCGTTTCGCGCACCGCCCAGAAGGCCCGGCGCTGGGTCTCGGACTGGGCCAGCACCGCGTCGACCACCCAGCCCCGTTCCATCAGGGTCTCCAGGCAGCCCATCAGCACGTCGTCGAGGGGGATGCGGTCCGAGGAGGCGGTGAGCTCGAGGAGCACAGCGCCGCCGGGTCCGGCCTTCAGTCCGGTCTCGGCGCCGCGCATCTCGGTGACGAGGCCGAGGGAGGAAGCGGAAATCAGCTCGAAGGTCGAGGCGAGGTCGGAGGTTTCGCGGCGCACCAGCGCGGCCATCTCGGGGATCGGCGCCCCCTCGGCGAGCTCGAGCCAGGCGGTGGCCCGCTGGCCCTGGGCCGGCCAGAGCTTGAGCACCACCCCGGTGATGATGCCGAGCGTCCCCTCGGCGCCGATGAAGAGCTGCTTCAGGTCGTAGCCGATGTTGTTCTTGCGCAAGGTCCGCATGTCGGAGAACAGCGTCCCGTCCGGCAGCACCACCTCGAGGCCGAGGACGAGGTCGCGGGCCATGCCGTAGCGCAGGACCTGGAGGCCGCCCGCATTGGTGCCGAGGTTGCCGCCGAGGCGGCAGCTGCCTTCGGAGCCGAGGCTCAGCGGTAGGAACAGCCCGTCGGCATCGGCCGCCTTCTGGGCGTCCGCCAGGATGGTGCCGGCATCGCACGACAGGGTGAAGTTCAGGGGGTCGACGGCGCGGATGCGGGTCATCCGCTCCAGGCTGACCACGAGCTGGCGCCGACCGGGTTCCGGGGTCGCCCCGCCGACGTAGCCGGTGTTGCCGCCCTGGGGCACGAGGCCGAACCCGTGGGTCCGCGCGAGCCCGACGAGGGCCTGGACCTCGGCCACGCTGTGCGGGCGCAGCACGGCGGGGGTGTCGCCCTGCATCAGGTCGCGCTGGTCACGGGTGTAGCGGGCGGTCATCGACGGATCGGTGAGGACCCCGCCGGGACCGAGCAGGGCCTCGAAGGGGGCGAGGGCGTCGCGATCGGGGACGTCGCGGTTCGACAGGGATTCCACCATGGGCAGGGCTCTTCGGGGCGTGCGTCGTGCAGGTTCGGCCGTTGCGGACCGACCATGTCGCGCAGCCGCTCCGAAGGGAAGCGCCTTTCCCGATGGGACTCCGCGGGATGGGACGGCCGCGGCCCTGGGACATTCCGGCCGATGCCGTCGCGATCGGCAGGGCAAACCGGGCGAGAGATCGCGAGTAAGACATCGCGAGCGAGAGTAGTGGGGCAGTTTGAAATCCCACCTGATTGACCCGCCCTTGGTGGCAGCGTCGACGATCTCAAGGCTCGGCTCGCCACGCGCGTCCAGCTCACGTCTGACGGGCATAAGGCGTATCTAGAGGCCGTCGAGAGCGCCTTCGGTGCCGATGTCGATTATGCGCAGCTTGTGAAGCTCTACGGCACCCCGCCGGGCGTGGAGAAGGGCCGCTATAGCCCTGGCGAATGCACCGGCACCCGCAAGACCACGGTCGAGGGCAAGCCCGACGCTGCGCACGCTTCCACGTCCTACGTCGAGCGTCAGAACCTCACGATGCGGATGCACATGCGCCGCTTCACCCGGCGCACGAACGCATTCTCGAAGAAGGTCGAGAACCACGCTTACGCGGTGGCGCTGCACTTCATGTACTACAATTTCGCGCGGTTACACGGGAAGCTTAGGGTCAGCCCGGCGATGGCGGCAGGCGTAAGCGACCGGCTGTGGGAGGTTGCTGATATCGTCGCGCTGGTAGAAGCTGCCAATGCGAAGCCCGGCAAACGGGGACCGTACAAATAACGCCCAATGGAGACTGACGGTGGAAGAAGATCAGTCATTCCGCGAAGATTTTATGAAGAACGCCCGGATAACATTAGATCGTTGCCATAACCCTATCGTCAGATGCACAAATACAGCAATTAAGGCGCACTCTATCCAAAATAGTAAGGTAATAGACTTGCTGCATTCGTCTGGAAAAGTCTACATGATGACCTCCAGACTTGAGAAGAATGGTCCAGCTATTCGTTTGAGGTTAGAGGGTAGAAATCGAGCTAGTACCTTCACGGGATTGTGCTCGGGACATGATGCAATGCTATTTGATCCAATCGACAATCATCCAATAGATACGTCGAATGCACAACAAATGTTTTTATGTGCGTACCGTTCGGTGCTGCGCGAGCTACATGTTGTTATGGAAGGGGCGGCGCGGGCTCGAGATATGCTCAAAACCGCCGTAGATCGAGGTGTGGAGACAGAAGAATGTGACGGCCCAATTAGAAAACGCGCAACATCCATGACAATTTATGCTTATAAATTCTATCTTTATAAATTTAATCAATTCGATGAGATATATCGCTCGGGCGAATATACAAAATTGGAGTATGACAGTTTCCTTATAGACCACGCACATGCAACTATCGCCGTATCATCTGTCTATTTTATCGAACCATTTACATCGTCACAATATGCCCCAATTATCTTCAATCTGTTCCCCTTGGACGACAATCGGAGCGTTGTTTCGTTCTGTTATTCTCAGGAGCACGCTTCGCGCTGCAGGGCTAGCCTTGGAAGAATACTGCAATCTGCCGGAGAGCATCGCAATTATGAATTGTCTCGCCTTGTTATTGCAAACACAGAGAACTTCATTCTGTCTCCGAAGTTGGTATCAACGTGGGCGCCAGAGAAAATAAAAGCGATAGAGGACGCCTTCAATCTAACCACGGGGCCAATGATCGAAATCGGCGAGTCACCCCACTTCATGCTTTTTTGAAGGCACGCGAAAAAATTCAAACTGACCCACCACCCGATCAAGCCATCGCGCGCCTTCGGAACGAGCGCACGGATTCGGCCTTCGCCCGAGCGCCGTGCGGGCTTACCGGACAACGCCGCGCGGGCTCGCGGGATACCGATCCCGGTCCGATCAACCGGGGCCCCGGTCGGCCTCCGCCTCGGACTAGGCCGCTTCGTCCCGGACGGTCGCCTGCGCCCCGAGCCAAGCCTGCAGGTCGATCGCGGCGAGGGGCGGAGACATCCAGTATCCCTGGGCTTCCTCACAGTGCCAGGACCTCAGGATCTCGTAAGCCTGTGCGTCCTCGACCCCTTCGGCAACCACGCGGAAGCCCAGCCCGCGGGACATCTCGATGAGATGCCGAACGAGCATCTGCCCCTTCTGATCGCCCGCCAGATCGCGCACGAACGACTGATCGATCTTCACGAGGTCCGCCGGCAGGTGCCTCAGGTAGGAAAGACTGCTGTAGCCGGTCCCGAAATCGTCGATCGCCACGCGGATGCCGGCGTTTCGGATCGTCCGCAGCTGCTCCTCGACATGCGTTCGGTTCTTGATGAGGGCGCTCTCGGTAACTTCGACCTCGAAGGCCGAGGGACGGATGCCGGCCCTTTGCAGGTGTTCGATGAGGTCGGTCGCGAATTCAGGCTGGTCCAGGTTCGCCACGGAAACATTGACCGAGACGGACAGCTCGATGGCCATGTCCCGCCAGGCCATGATCTGGCGGATGGCCTCGGCGATGACCCAGGCCGTGAGCGGACCGGCGAGATCGGTCTGTTCGACCAGCGGGATGAATTCTCCCGGTGAGACGCCGCCGAGTTCGGGGTGCTTCCAGCGGAGGAGCGCCTCGGCCCCGATGCAGGCTCCCGTTCGCAGGTCGATGCGCGGCTGGTAGACGAGCGAGAGCTCCCGGCCGGAGATCAGTGCCGTACGCATGTCGCTCAAGAGCCGGAAACGCCTCCGATGGTGATCGTCGGCGACCATCGAGTACGTGCTCACCGATTGGCCCGTGAGGCGCGCCTCCTGCGCGGCGTTGTGGGCCATGCGGATCGCGTCTTCGGCGAGGGTCTGTCCGACCGCGATCGGCGCGACGCCGATGACCGGGTTCAGGGAGATCCGGACGGGCGCCGAACTCAGGTGCTTGTGCAGATGGGCCCCCAGATCACGCAGACGGTCCTCGAGTCCGGTCTCGGCCTGGGACGATCGAACGATCCAGGCGAATTGGGCCGCGCCGACGTGATAGATCTGGGTGTCGAGCCCGAGGTTGGCCGAGATAGCACGGGTCGCCTCCCGCATCAGGTCTTCGATGACCCCGACGCCGAGCACCCGCACCGTATCCGACATCTTGAGGGCATCGATGACCTCGGCCAGCACGAGGTGACGCGGCCCTCCGTCCCCGCCGGCGGCCTGGTCGTGCAGGTCCTCGAGAAGCTGATGCCGGTTCGGGAGGCCCGTCACGGCGTCGACGCGCCCGAACGCGTGCTGAAGCTCGACCTGCGCCATGACCATGGCGTCCAGATCTTTGAGGGCGGCCTGTTCCTGCTCGGACACCTGGCGCGGCTCCGTACCGAGGACGCACATGGCGCCCAGGCAGAACCCTTCGCGGGTGATCAGCGGCGCGCCCGCGTAGAACCGTATCCCGGATTGCGCCAGCAGGCTGTCCCGGTAACAGGGATGGTCCCTCAGGTCGGGAATCAGCACGGCACGGGTCGTGTCCGCCACCTCACCGCAGGGCGCTCGATCCCGGGGGATCTCCCAGTGATCGACGCCGACCCGGGACTTGAACCACTGCCGGTCACTGTCGGTCAGGGAAATCGCGGCGATCGGTAGATCGAACAGCTGACTCGCCATTCGGGTGATGCGGTCAAAGCTTTCAGCGGGAGGCGTATCGAGGAGCCTCAGTTGCTTGAGCGCGTGAAGCCGCTCGTCCTCGGTAATACTGATCGCCATTGCCTAACTCATGTTAGCATCGACACGATACTATCAGCAAAATACGAACATAGGACTAACGGGTTACGCAGCTTCTATTGCACTTAACGCCCTAAGCGCTTGAGTCGCACCTCAGATGCAGCCTTCGACGTCGCTCGCGCGCCGCGCGGGCATCGCCCGATCCCACATCCACGACGGGAGGTCCCAACCACACACCGCGCCGTTTCACGCGGTCCGTCCGATCCGGCGTCGTCCGACTGCTTCGCGTCCCCGTGGTTCCGAGTGTCCCTATCGTCCCGAGCGTTCAAGTCTACGCCGCAAGCCTGGAGGAACGCCGTTTCGAGATCGTTGCGATTTCGGGGAGGGCAACGAATCCTTGAGTCATCGTTGTCCAAAGGTGAATCCCGCCGACACCGATGGTCTACAGGCCCTGACGTTCTTAACGTTACGCTCGGCGATCTCCATCAAAAGATAGAGTTGCTTCTCGGCCGAGAGGCATGACCTTTCTGGATGCCCGGAACGCGGCATCCAAGCCAGGTCTCGCCGAACTCAGCCTTCTCCGGAGCGTCGGCGCGGGCGAGCCTGTGCCGGTCGACGGACCGACCGGCAAACCCCCGCTTGCGCGGTTCGCGACGGGGATCGTCGATCGGCATTCGACGCCCAGGCGGGGGGCTCCGCGCTCGCAGGCTCTCGGCGGACCCGTCGCCGAAAAACCTCGGAAGCGCGAAACCGGAAGGCGAGAGCGCCATGGGGCGGCCCCCTCGACCCTGTGGCGGAGCCGGGGCCCGTCCGGGGCCGGCAGCGACGCCGGCCCGTCCGGCACCTCAGCCGTTGCGGAAGGTGTAGCTGTAGCCGTTGAGGGCCGGGGCGCCGCCGAGATGGGCGTAGAGCACCTTCGAACCCTTGGGGAAGAAGCCCTTCTGCACGAGGTCGATCATGCCCTGCATGGACTTTCCCTCGTAGACGGGATCGGTGATCATGCCTTCCAGGCGGGCCGAGAGGCGGATGGCCTCGACGGTCTCCTTCGAGGGCACGCCGTAGACCGGGTAGGCGTAGTCCTCGTTCAGCACGATGTCGTCGGCGGTGATGGCCGGGGCGCCGATGAGCTCGGCGGTGTTGCGGGCGATCTCCAGCACCTGCGCCTTGGTCTGGGCCGGGGTGCAGGAGGCGTCGATGCCGATGACGTTGCGGGCGCGCCCGTCGGCGGCGAAGCCCACCACCATGCCGGCATGGGTCGAGCCCGTCACGGTGCAGACCACGATGTAGTCGAAGTGGACGCCCATCTCGGCCTCCTGAGCGCGGACCTCCTCGGCGAAGCCGACGAAGCCGAGGCCGCCGAACTTGTGCACCGAGGCCCCGGCCGGAATCGCGTAGGGCTTGCCGCCCTTCGCCGTCACGTCCTCGAGGGCCTTCGTCCAGCTCTCGCGGATGCCGATGTCGAAGCCGTCATCCACGAGCTGCGTCTCCGCGCCCATGATGCGGGACAGCATGATGTTGCCGACGCGGTCGTAGACGGCGTCCTCGTGCGGAACCCAGGCTTCCTGGATCAGCCGGCACTTCATACCGATCTTGGCGGCCACCGCCGCCACCATGCGGGTGTGGTTGGACTGGACGCCGCCGATGGTCACCAGGGTGTCGGCCCCGCTCGCGATGGCGTCGGGCACGATGTATTCGAGCTTGCGCAGCTTGTTGCCGCCATAGGCCAGGCCGGAATTGCAGTCCTCGCGCTTGGCGTAGATCAGCACGTCGCCGCCGAGATGGGCGGTGAGGCGGGGCAGGTGCTCGATCGGGGTCGGGCCGAAGGTGAGGGGATAGCGCTCGAATTTCGACAGCATGGACGGGGTCCTTCGTGGTCAGCCCGGAAAAGCTAGCAAAGACCCTGCGAAAGGTGCTCTCGAAATCGTGGCGCGGATTTTGCAATGTTGGGCGTTGGGCGCCCTGGGACGAACTCCCCTTTCGTCAGTCGCGCCCTTGCCGAGAGGATCTTTCATGGATGCAGGGCTGGACCGCATGGACCTGAAGATCCTGCGCCTGCTCCAGGCCGACGGGCGCATGGGCAATGCCGAGATCGCCAAGCGGGTGAACACCAGCGCGGCCACCTGCCATCGGCGCATCCAGCGCCTGTTCGACGAGGGCTACGTCCGGGGCGTGCGGGCGCAGATCGCGCCCGAGAAGGTCGGGCGCGGCTCCCTCGTCATGGTCGGGGTGGTGCTGGACCGCTCGACGCCGGAGAGCTTCGCCGCCTTCGAGGCCGCGGCGCGCGCCATGCCCATGGTGCTCGACTGCCACCTCGTGGCCGGGGACTTCGACTACTTCCTCAAGATCCGCGTCTCCGATATGGCGGATTTCAACCGCCTCCACAGCGCGACCCTGATCGCCCTGCCGGGGGTTCGCCAGACCCGGACCTTCTTCGTGATGAAGGAGGTGGTCGACAATGCGCCGCTGGACATCTGAGACGGCCGTCGACCGCGTACCCGCGTCACCCATCACCCGAGAAGGGATGCTGCCCATGTCCGACCAGCCGCAGGGGATTCCGGAGGCCGTGCGCGCGGGGCGTCCGACGGTCTGGCGCAATCCGCACGGCCGGCCGGCCGCCGAGATCCTGCCCGGCCTCGCCTACGGCCTCGCGGCGGTCCGCGACGCGGAGGCGCGCTGGCGCCGGTTCGACCCGCTGCTGGCGGCCCTGTTCCCCGACTTGGAGACCGGGCGAATCGATTCGCCCCTGTTGGCGCTGGCACCGGACGTCGCCGCCCATGTCAGCGGCGGCGCCGCAGCGGCCGTGTGGGTGAAGGCCGACCACGACCTGCCGGTGACGGGCTGCATCAAGGCCCGCGGCGGCGTCTACGAGGTGCTGGTCACGGCCGAGCGGCTGGCCCTGGCGCGGGGCTGGCTGCGCCCGGGCGAATCCTACGCGCGCCTGGCCGAGCCCGAGCTCCACGCCGCATTCGGCGCCGTCACCGTGGCGGTGGGCAGCACCGGCAATCTCGGGTTCAGCGTCGGGGTGATGGCCCGTGCCCTCGGCTTCCAGGTCGAGGTCCACATGTCCCACGATGCCAAGGCCTGGAAGAAGCAGCGCCTGCGCGACATCGGCGCCCGGGTGGTGGAGCATGCGGGCGATTACGGCAGCGCGGTCTCGGCGGCGCGGG
Organism: Methylobacterium sp. Leaf125; assembly: GCF_001423085.1. GTDB lineage: Bacteria > Pseudomonadota > Alphaproteobacteria > Rhizobiales > Beijerinckiaceae > Methylobacterium. The sequence goes on from NZ_LMNU01000012.1 coordinate 783,978, forward strand.
ACGCCTTCGCGGGCCGGGCGGACGCGCATTTCGTCGATGACGAGAGCTCGGTCGACCTGTTTCTCGGTTACGCCGCGGCGGCCTTCGACCTGGAGCGCCAGCTGGGGGCGGCCGGCATCCCGGTCGATGCCGCGCATCCCCTGGTGGTCTACCTGCCGTGCGGGGTCGGCGGCGCGCCGGGGGGCGTCACCCTGGGGCTGAAGCTCCTGTTCGGCGACGCGGTCCACTGCGTCTTCGTCGAGCCCGTCGCCGCCCCCTGCATGCTGGTGCAGCTCGCCGCCGGGCTCGACCGGCCGGTCAGCGTCTACGACATCGGCCTCGACAACCGCACCGCCGCCGACGGCCTCGCGGTGTCGAGCGCCTCGCTCCTCGTCGCCGGCACCGTCGGGCCCCTCATCGCGGGCGTCGTCACCGTGGCGGACGCGGCGCTCTTCGCCGGAGTCCGCGACCTCTGGCAGCGGGCGGCCCTGCGCCTCGAACCCTCGGCCGCCGCCGCCTTCGCGGCCGTCCGCCCGACCCTGGCGGCCCTGCCCGAGCTGCGCGACGCCACCCAGGTGGTGTGGACCACCGGCGGGGCGCTCCTGCCCGAGGCGGAATTCCAGAAGGCGCTGGCGGCCGCGGCGTGAGGCGGTTCGGCTTCCGAGGCGGGGAGGGGCGACGGGCGGGTCCGCCCCCGGCACCGCGTCCTTCCGGGCCCGCCTAAGGCGCCCCGGGAGGACGGCGCGGAGTGATCGGCAGTCAGACCGACGACCCGTTGTCGGGAGGAATGGGCGCTGGGGGTCGCTCCGCCGCCCCATCCTCCATCCGCGGACCCTCGCCCGCATAGGCGTTCAGGATCGACACGAGCAGGCCCGGGAAGCGGGCCTCGACCTCCGCCCAGCGGGCGTGGTTGCGCATCTCGACGCCGTGGCGCTCGCTGCGGATCAGCCCGGCCTCGCGCAGCACCTTGAAGTGGTTGGAGAGCGAGGATTTCGGGATCACCCGGTCGCCCACCGCCGAGAGCGCCGAGCAGGCCTCGACGCAGCCCGCCCGCATGATGTTGGCGAAGATCGCGGCCCGGTTCGGGTCGGCCAGCGCGTGCAGGATCGCACTCGTCTGCAGGTCCTCGGGCGCGGGGTGGAACAGCGGTCTCATGTTTTCGACATCTAGGGACTTGATCCGCGCTTCGGAAGTTCCGAACTTCCGAACTATGGGATGCAGGGCGCCAGGGCGGCGCCGGCCCAGGGTGGAAGGATCCTCAGATGTCGAAGCTTCAGGGCAAGGTTGCCGTCGTGACCGGCGGGTCGAAGGGCATCGGTGCGGGAATCGCCAAGGCGCTGGCGCGGGACGGCGCGGCGGTGGTGGTCAATTACGCCTCGAGCCAGGCGGGGGCGGAGGCGGTGGTCGCGGAGATCACCGCCGCAGGGGGCCGTGCCGTGGCGGTGCGGGCGGACGTCTCGAAGGCCGCGGAGGCGCAGGCCCTGATCGAGGCGGCGGTGGCGCAGTTCGGCCGGCTCGACGTGCTGGTCAACAATTCCGGCGTCTACGAATTCGCCGCCATCGAGGAGGTCACGGAGGCGCATTACCGCCGGCTCTTCGACATCAACGTGCTGGGCGTCCTGCTCGCTTCCGGGGCGGCGGCCAAGCACCTCGGCGAGGGCGGAAGCATCATCACCATCTCCTCGGCCATCACCCATGTCAGCACGCCCGCCGCCGCGGTCTACAGCGGCACGAAGGGGGCCGTGAACGCGATCTCGGGCGTGCTCGCCAACGAGCTCGCCCCGCGCCGCATCCGGGTCAACACGGTCAGCCGGGGCTACGTGGTCACCGAGGGCACGCACAGCGCCGGCATCACCGGCTCGGAGATGGAGGCGGGTTTCGTCGCGCAGACGCCGCTGGGCCGTGCCGGCCACCCGGGCGACATCGCCGACGTCGTCGCCTTCCTCGCCTCGGACGAGGCCCGCTGGCTCACCGGCGAGAACATCACCGCCAGCGGCGGCATCCGCTGACCGGTTCGGCCTCGGGCGCCCCCGACGGGGCGCGGCGAGGCCGGAGCCGGCCCGATCAGAGGCTCGGCGGCGCCCAGATCGGCAGGGCCGCGGCGTCCACGGCGCGGGGGAGCAGGCCCTCGGCGCGGAAGGCATCCGCGATGGTCTGCTGCTCGGCCAGGGCGGCGCGGGTCACGGGCTCGACCTGATAGCTGCGCCGGGCGTTCGCCTGCCGGACGATGGCGGGGTCGAGCTTCCACAGGGCCCCGAGCCGGGCGGCGGCGGCGTCCGGGTTGGCCTTCACCCAGGCCCCCGTCTCGCGCAGCTTGGCGAACAGGAGCGCGAGCACGTCGGCGCGCTGCGTCGCGTAGTCGGCCCCGGCGAGGTAGTAGCGCTTGTACGGGGACAGGCCGGTGCCGTCGCGCAGGATCCGGGCCCCGGTCTGCTGCTCCGCCGCGGACAGGAACGGATCCCAGGCGACCCAGGCCTCGACGCCGCCGCTGGCCAGGGCCGCACGCCCGTCCGACGGCGTGAGGTAGGCCGGGCTGATCGCCCGGAACGGCAGTGTCTCGGCCGCGAGGGCGGCCAGCAGCAGGTAATGGCTGCCGGCCCCCTTCGTCACCGCGACCTTGCGGCCCTTGAGATCGGCCACCGAGCGGATGGGCGAATCGGCCGAGACCAGGATCGCCTGCGCCGCCGGCGAGGCCGCCTCCTGCGCAATGTAGGCGATCCGCGCCTGGGCGGCCTGGGCGAAGATCGGCACGGTGTCGGCGACATCCGCCGAGACGTCGATCTGCCCGGCATTCAGGGCTTCCATGATCGGCAGGCCGCTGGTGAACTCGTGCCACGTGACGGTGACGTTCAGCGGCGCCAGGGCCTTCTCCAGCGCAGAATCCTCCTTCAGCAGGGCGATCAGCGTCGAGGATTTCTGGAAGCCGATGCGGAGCTTGCCCGCCTCGGCGGCCCGGGCGTTTCCGGGGACCAGGGTCAGGGCGAACAGGCTGAGCGCGGCGGCGCGCAGCGCGTGGCGGCGATGGATCATGGAGTCTCGTCTCGTCAGGGATGCTTGTGGATGGGGTCGACCCAGTGGACCGTCTCGGGCCGCTCGACGGGCTCGACATCGGTGATGTTGACCACCACGGCCTCGTTGTCGGAGCGCACGAGGACGCAGTTCAGGGGCTGGTCCGGGTCGGCGTTGATCTCCTGGTGCGGCACGTAGGGCGGCACGAAGATGAAGTCGCCGGGTCCGGCCTCGGCCACGTATTCGAGCCGGTCGCCCCAGCGCATGCGGGCGCGGCCCGAGATCACGTAGATCACGCTCTCCAGGGCGCCGTGGTGGTGGACGCCGGTCTTGGCGTCGGGGGCGATCGCCACCGTGCCGGCCCAGATCTTCTGGGCGCCGACCCGGGCATGGTTGATCGCCGCCTGCCGGAACATGCCGGGGGTCTGGGCCGTGTTGGCGTCGAGCTTGTCGCCCGGGATCACCCGCACGCCGTCGTGCTTCCAGCGCGCGGCCGCCGCGTCGTCGTGAGCGTGGTCGTGGTGGCCGTGATCGTGGGCATGATCGTGGTCTTGGTCTTGGTCTTGGTCGTGGTCGTGATCGCCGTGCATGGGTCGCCTCGCGTGCTGGGGGTCGCGGCTCATCGTACCGCAGCGGGCGCCGGTTCGAAGCTGCGATCGAGGATCGCCGCGGCGCTCGGGGCGCGGGCCTGCGGGATCAGCCCGGACCGGACGTAGAGGTCGATGGTGCGCTGCTCGTCGGCGATGACGGCCGCGTCGATCGGCACGGCCCGGTACTGCGCCCGCGCGAACCAGCGCAGGGGCACCGCCTCGGGCAGGCCGATGAGCTTCGACCAGATTGCGGCGTAGGGCGCGGGGTCCTTCAGGGCCCAGTCCCGGGCCGCCACGAGGCGCCGGCCGAAATCGGCGAGCTGCGCCCGCTTGGTCTTCAGGGCCGCGTCGCTCGCCACCGCGAAGCTCAGGCCCGGGGTGATGCCGTTGCCGTCCCGGACCACCCGGGCGAGGCCGGCGAGCTCGGCGGAAGAGGTGTAAGGCTCCCAGGTCGCCCAGGCGTCGACGCTGCCGCTGGCCAGAGCGATCTTGGCATCCGCGGGCGGCAGGAAGCGCAGGGTCATGGCACTCGTCGGCAGGCCTGCCTCCTCCAGGGCCGCGAGCACGACCTGATGGCCGATGGAGCCGCGGTTGGTGGCGATGCTTTTCCCCTTCAGGTCGCCCACGGACCGGATCGGCGACTCCTTCGCCACCAGGATGGCGAGGCCGTCCTGCCGGTTGCGGAAGGCGAGGTACGCCTTCACCGGCACTCCGGCGGCGGCCGCGAAGGTGAAGGGCGCGTCGCCCACCCCGCCGGCATCGATCGCCCCGGCATTGAGCGCCTCCAGCAGCGGGGCCGCGGCGGGAAACTCGCTCCAGTCGAGGCGGTAGGGCAGGTCGGCCAGCACGCCGGCCGCCTCCATCAGCGCCCGGGCGTTGCCGCGCTGGTCGCCGACACGCAGCACCGTGCCGTCGGCACGCGGCACGGCGTCGTCGGCGCGGGCGAGACCCGCGAGGGCCAGAAACGCGAGGACTGCGAGGGGGATACGCATCACGCCGCCTCCGCCCGGGCGCCACGTCGGGCGAGCAGCCGGCGGAAGGCCGGGATCAGGTCGCGGCCATACGCGAGGGCGTCCGTCAGCGGGTCGAAGCCGCGGATCAGGAAGGTGCGCACGCCGAGCGCGTGATAGGCCAGCAGCGCCTCGGCGACCTGCTCGGGCGTGCCCACCAGGGCGGTGGAGTTGCCGGACGCCCCGGTCTCCCGCGCGATGGCGGTGTAGAGCCGGGCGTCGAGGCGCGTCCCTTCGGCCGCCGCCGCCAGCAACCGGCGCGAGCCCTCGTTCTGCGGAGCCGCGGCGGGGCCGAGCCCCTGCGCGGCGCGGGTGGCACGGGTCCGGGCCAGGATGTCCTCCGCCCGCGCCCAGGCGGCGTCCTCCGTCTCGGCCAGGATCGGCCGGAACGACAGGCTGAAGCGCGGGTGCCGTCCGTAGGGCGCCGCCGCGGCGCGAACCTTGGCGATCGCCTCGCGGACCTGGTCCAGGCTCTCGCCCCAGAGGGCGTAGGTGTCGGCGTGGCGGCCCGCCACCGCGATGGCCGCCGGCGAGGCCCCGCCGAAATAGACCGGGATGCCGCGCGGATCGACCGGCTTCACCTCGGAGAATCCACCCGCGACCCGGTAATGCGCCCCGGCGAAGTCGAAGGGGCGCGCGGCGGTCCAGGCCTGCCGGGCGATGGTCAGGAACTCGTCGGTGCGGGCGTAGCGCTGGTCCTTGGTGAGGTGGTCGCCGTCCCGGGCGAGCTCGCGGTCGTCGCCGCCGCTGATCGCATGGAGCGCGACGCGGCCGCCGGTGAGCTGGTCGAGGGTCGCGAACTGGCGCGCCGCCACGGTGGGGGCGGTGAAGCCGGTGCGATGGGCGATCATCACGCCGATGCGCTCGGTCACCGCCGCGATCTGCGCCGCGAGCAGGAGCGCGTCCGGCGCGGTGGCGTAGAAGGCCACCAGGATGCGGTCGAACCCGCCCCATTCCTGCGCCTGGGCCAGGAGGCGCAGGTAGTCGCGGTCGATGGCCGGGCCGGTGGGCGCATGGATCTCCGACTGTTCGCGGGGGGCGGCGAAGCCGATGAACTCGACGGCGTCCGGATCGAGGAAGCTCATGACGGCCCTCTCAGGGGTGGGTGTCGGCGGCGGGCGAAGGGGTCCGGCACGGTCGTGGCGCCCCCCCTGCATCGTCCCGATCACCGCGGCGCGAGTCAACGAGAACGTTCTCTTTAAAGAACGATGTACGGGAGGAAAGCGTCCCCCTTCGTCCCGTGATCTTGGAATATTGCGTGTGAGTAGGGGATATACACTCAAATCGGGGGGCGATCACGGTGCCGGTCCCCGTCTCACGGGCCTTCGATCCGCGGCTTGTTCTCTTTAAAGAACCTTCGTAAGACCCTGGCGCCCAGCAGCTTCGGGAGCCCCCACCATGTCCTCGACCCACGGGCCACGTCCCATCGCGATCATCGGCGGCGGTTTCAGCGGCCTGATGGCGGCGGAGCAGCTGCTGCGCGCCCTGCCGGCGGATCGTGCGGTGCTGCTCTGCGAGCGCAGCCGCCCCTTCGGCCTCGGGCTCGCCTACGCCACCACCAACCCGGAGCATCTGCTGAATCTCCGGGCGAGCCAGATGAGCGCCGATTCCGAGCGGCCCGAGGACTTCGCGGATTGGCTGGCGCGCACGCCCTTCGGCACAGAGGAGCGGCGGGGGATCCGCGAGACCGAGGCCGGCACCTTCGCGGCGCGCGGGCTCTACGGCCGCTACCTGGCGGAGCGCTGGGCCCGCGTGTTGGCGAGCGCCGGCGACCGGCTGGTCCCGCTTTCGGCGGCGATCGTCGACGTGGAGCCGGTGTCGGAGGGCTTCGTCCTGCACGGGGCGGGCGTTCCGCCTCGACCGGTGGCGGGCCTGGTCCTGGCGATGGGCAACCTTCCGGGTCCGACGGTCGTGCCGAGCCGGTACCGGCTCGATCCGTGGCGTCCGGAAGCGTTCGGCGCCCTCGATCCGGCGCGCGACGTCCTGGTGATCGGCACCGGCCTGACCATGATGGATTCGGTGGCGGCCCTGCGCCGGGAAGGGTTCACCGGCCGCATCGTCGCCGTGTCCCGCCGGGGGCTGCTGCCGAAGCCCCACGCGGCCGTCCCGGCAGGCCGGCGCCCCGAGTTCACCCCCGAGATCCGCGCTTCCGCCCGCCAACTCGTCGCCGCCGTCCGGCGCAGGATCGCGGCGGCCCGGGAGGACGGCGACGATTGGCGCGGAGTCATCGACGCCCTGCGGCCGATCACCGACGCGCTCTGGGCCGGGCTGCCGCGGGCCGAGCAGGCCAGGATGCTGCGCCATGTCCGCCCCTACTGGGACGTGCACCGCCACCGCACGGCCCCCCCGGCGGCGGAGGCCATCGCGGCCGAGATCCGGCGCGGCGGCCTCGTGGTCCGGGCCGGGCGCATCCTGGCCATCGACGCGGCGCCGGACCGGGCGGTGGTGACGCTGCGCCCGCGCGGCACCGACCGGCGCGAGCGGATCGAGGCGCAGGGCATCCTCGACGCCACCGGCTTCAGCCGGCTCGCCGAGACCGACGATCCGCTGCTCCGCACCCTGCTGGCCCGCGGCCTCGTCCGGCCCGGCCCGTTCGGCCTCGGGATCGCAGCGAGCCCCGGCGGCACGGTCGTGGGTCCGCCGCACCACGCTCCGATCTGGGCCTTCGGGCCGATGCTGCGCGGCGTGGTCTGGGAATGCATCGCGGTGCCGGATATCCGCGACGCGGCCCGTCACCTCGCTCGCGCGGTGGCCGACGAGCTCGGCCACCGCCGGGCCGCCTGAGCCTTCCGCCGAACCAGCCTTCGGTGCGACGCCGCTCTCCGGCGCGCCGGATCTTTGGAAGCACATTCCCGGGCGATGCAGCTATCGTCCTCTGCATCGGCGGCACGGGCACGCCGACGACCGGAGCCGACGCCATGAGCCAGCCGATGCAGCTTCACCGCCGCCTTGCCCGCCAAGGCGCCCGCCACCCCGCCCCCTGTCGCCGCTGCGTAGGACGCGACGCGACGCAGACAGGGCAACACTTCGGCGGAGATGACGACCATGAGCGTTCACACCACAGCCTTTGAGCCGACCGGACCGGCAAACCCCGCGATCCTGGCCGGACCGCGCGACCTGCGGCGAAGCTACGGCCGGGCGGCGGCCGCCGCGGCGATCGAGAACGGGCTCCTGCCGCACGAACTCGCGGAGGTCCTGGCCGGCCGCAGCGTGGTCGAGGCCTTCCCGGTCACCTGGCGCGAGAGCGTCACGGACTATGCCGACCGGGCCGTCGCCGAGATGATGGTGGCCTATCTGAGCCAACCCATCGCCTGACGGATCGCCTCCCGACCGCGCGCCGGCATCCTACTCCGCCGGCCTCCGGGCACGGGTGTGCAGCAGGTTGAGGATCAGCGCGGTCCAGCCCGTCTGGTGCGAGGCGCCGAGGCCGCGGCCCGTGTCGCCGTCGAAGAACTCGTGGAACAGCAGGGCCTCCTCGGCGCCGGGGGCCGGCGGGATCGGGGGCCGGTCGCCGAAGGCCGGGCGGCGGCCGTCCGCATCCTTGGTGAACAGGGCGATCAGCCGGTCCTCCAGGGCGTCCGCGATGGCGGCCAGGGTCCGGTGGTCGCCGGAACCGGTGGGGTACTCCACCAGGAAGTCGTCGCCGTAATAGGTATGGAAGCGGCGCAGGGCCTCGATGATGAGGTAGTTCATCGGCATCCAGACCGGCCCGCGCCAGTTCGAGTTGCCGCCGAACATGTTCGAGGTGGAATCGGCCGGATCGTAGCGCACCGTGAAGGAGGCGCCGAACTCGTTCAGCGCGTAGGGCTGGTCGCGGTGCGCCTTCGACAGGGAGCGGATGCCGTGGGCCGAGAGGAACTCGGCCTCGTCGAGCATGCGGCGCAGGAGCGCCTTCATCCGGTGGCCGCGCAGCAGCGACAGCAGCTTGCGGTCCTGCACGCCGCCCTCGTCCCAGCGGGAGACGAGGCAGGCGAGGTGCGGGCGGTGCTCGAGGAGCCAGTTCAGGCGCCGGGCGAAGTCGGGCAGGCGCTGCAGCACCCAGGGCTCGATCACCTCGACGGCGAAGAGCGGCACCAGGCCGACCACCGAGCGGACCCGCAAGGGCAGCATGCCGCCGCCCGGAATGTCGACCTCGTCGTAGTAGAACTCGTCCTCCTCGTCCCAGAGGCCGAAGCCCTCGCCGCCCATGTCGGTCATCGCCTCGGCGATGAGCAGGAAGTGCTCGAAGAACTTCGAGGCGGTGCTCTCGTAGACGTCGTTGTGGAGCGCCAGCTCCAGGGCGATGCGCATCATGTTGAGGGCGTACATCGCCATCCAGGCGGTGCCGTCGGCCTGGTGGATGCGGCCGAAGCCCGGCGGCGGGCGCGAGCGGTCGAACACCCCGACATTGTCGAGGCCGAGGAAGCCGCCCTGGAAGACGTTGCGGCCCTCCGCGTCCTTGCGGTTCACCCACCAGGTGAAGTTGATGAGGAGCTTGTGGAACACGCCCTCCAGGAAGGCGAGGTCGCCGCGCCCGCCGCGCCGGTCCCGGTCGATCTCGAACACCCGGTAGGTGGCCCAGGCATGGACCGGCGGGTTGGCGTCGCCGAACTCCCACTCGTAGGCCGGCAGCTGCCCGTTCGGGTGCATGTACCATTCGCGCGTCAGGAGCAGGAGCTGCTTCTTGGCGAAGTCCGGATCGAGCAGCGCCAGGGGCAGGCAGTGGAAGGCCAGGTCCCAGGCGGCGAACCAGGGATATTCCCACTTGTCCGGCATCGAGAGCACGTCCGCTCCGGCGAAGTGGCGCCAGTGCACGTTGCGGCCGCCGTCGCGCTCCTTGGGCGGTTCCGGCTGGAGCGGGTCGCCCTTGAGCCAGAGCCGGACGTCGTAGGCATAGAGCTGCTTCGACCAGATCAGGCCGGCGGCGGCCTGCCGGTAGATGGCGCGGGAATCGGCATCGCCGATGCCGTCCTGCAGCGCCTCGTAGAAGGCATCCGCCTCCGCGATCCGGCGATGGACGATGGTGCCCTCGCGGTCGACGGGGCGCAGGCGCGGGCCGGCCGAGAGGCGCAGGGTGACCCGGGTGGTCTCGCCCGGCTCGAGCTGGCGGAAGTAGTGCAGCCCGAGCTTGGTGCCGGCGTCGCGGCGCACGGCCCCGTCGTCGCCGTCGACGATCGCCGCGTGCAGGCCGTCCTTGAACGGGCCCGGAGCGTCGGGCTCCCAGCCGTGCAGGCGCAGGTTGGTGTCGTTCTCGCAGAACAGCGGGTCGGGATAGCCGTCGAAGCTGAGGCGGTAGAGCCCGAGGCGGGGATGCTCGCAAGCGATGCCGCCGTCGGGGCGTAGGGCGAGGGCCGGGCGCCGGTGCGCCGCCGTCTCGCTCCAGGACCAGGTGTTGCGGAACCAGAGCTGCGGGATCAGGTGCAGGTCCGCCGTCTCGGGCCCGCGATTGACCGCCGTGATCACCACGTGGATGTCCTCGACGTCCTCCTTGGCGTATTCCACCGTGACGTCGAAGAAGCGGTTCTCGGCGAACAGCCCGGTCTCCTCGATCTCGTATTCCGGCTGGTCGCGGCCGCGCTGCAGTCCCTCGCGCACGAGGTCGTCGTAGGGGTAGGCCCCCTGTGGGTAGCGGTAGAGGAACTTCAGGTAGGCGTGGCTCGGGACCGCATCGAGGTAGTGGTAGACCTCCTTGACGTCCTCGCCGTGGTTGCCCTCCTCGTTGGCGAGGCCGAACAGGCGCTCCTTGAGGATGTGGTCCCGCCCGTTCCAGAGGGCGAGGGCGAGGCACATCTGACCGCGCTCGTCGCAGAGCCCGGCGAGGCCGTCCTCGCCCCAGCGATAGGCCCGCGAGCGCGCCTCGTCGTGCGGCAGCGAGCGCCAGGCATTGCCGTCCCGGCTGTAATCCTCCCGCACCGTGCCCCACTGGCGCTCGCTGAGATACGGCCCCCAGAGGGACCAGGGCCGCTCGCCGCGCCCCTGCTCGGCGATGCGGCGGCGCTCCGCCCAGCCGTCGAGCTCGCTCATGCCGGCCTCCCGGCGCCGGGCGACCGGCGCGCCGTCGCCATCCCGGTCCGGGGCGGGGCAGGGCGGGTGGACGGTTCGGCGGCGCGGTGGGGCGGGGGGAGGGCGATCATCAGGTCCGGGGGACTTTAGGGCGAGGGACTTCGGGGCGAGGGACTTTAGGGCGAGGGACTTCGGGGCGAGGGACTTCGGGGCGAGGGACTTCAGGACACGGGACTTCGAGACGGAGCGCGGCTCTGATGCATCATCAGCGCCAAGCCGGCCAGGCGCGGTGCGGATTCACATCCGCGGGGCCCGGCGGACCCCTGCCCGGCGGTCACCACATCGTCTGCCGCGCCCGCTCGGCCCAGGCCGCATCGTAGGCGTCGCCGCCGACCCGGCCCTCGCTGAGCCCGGCCAGGATCCGCCCGGGCGTCGGCAGGGTCTTCGGGTCGACGTGGCTGTCCGCGCGCCACAGGCCCGAGCGAATGAGGGCGCGCGCGCACTGGAAGTAGACCTCGCCCACGGTGATCACGAGGGCGGTGCGCGGCGCCTTGCCGTCGACCGCGAAGCTGGCGAGCAGAGCCGGATCGTCCTCGACCACGGCCCGGCCGTTGACCCGCAAGGCGTTGCCGACGCCCGGGATGAGGACCATCAGCCCGACCCGCGGGTCGCGCACGACGTTGCGCAGGCTGTCGATCCGGTTGTTGCCGCGCCGGTCCGGCAGGATCAGGGTGCGGGGATCGGCGACGCGGACGAAGCCCGGGACATCGCCGCGCGGCGAGCAGTCCAGCCCCTCCGGGCCGACGGTCGCCAGGGCGACGAAGGGCGCGACCGCGATGAAGCGCCCGTAATCCGGGGTGATGTGGTCGGTGACCTTGGTCGTCGAGGCCTCCCCGACGGCGCCGAGGTCTCCGTAGATGCGCTCCAGCGCTTCGATCGTCTCGACGGCCGCCATCGCTCTTCGTGTCCCTGCCTGGTGATCGGGTGGCGCGCGCGTCGGGAGACCTGCGCCGCCAGCCTCGTCGCAGGCCGGCGGCGTCGCCGAGCCGTGCCGGCTTCCTCATGGATCCGACTCGTGACGCCCCTGTGTCCGGCGCGACACGGGTCCGCCTTGTCGGTCGCGTCGTGGGCACCGGACGCGGCGGGCCGCGTTGCCCGCTCGCAGCCGCATCCATCCGCACCGGAGACCCGCCCCATGACCCTCAAGATCCTCGCCGCCGCCTCAGCCCTCGTCCTGGCGAGCCTCAGTCCGGTCCAGGCGCAAGGCCTCGTCCAGGGCGCGCAGGAAGGGGCCGCGCGGGGCGAGTTGGCGGCCGGCCCCCTCGGCGCGGTGGTGGGCGGCGCGATCGGCGCCGCCGTCGGCACGGCCAACGGCATCCTGGGGGTCGACCGGCGCGAGCGCTTCCGGATCTACGCCAGCGCCGAGCGTCGCCCGTCCTACGCCTACCCGGGCGCCGTCCGGGTCGGCGCGGTGCTGCCCGAGGATGGGGTGGTCTACTACGACGTTCCCTCCGAATTCGCACTGAAGGGCTACAACTACACCATCGTCAACGACCATCCGGTGCTGGTCGAGCCGGGCACCCGGCGGGTGGTCGAGGTGATCGATTGAAGCGGGTCTTCGATTGAAGCAGGTCTTCGACTGAAGCGGGTCTTCGACTGATCGCGCCGGAGCGAGTCGGCCAAATGCCGCCCCTTCGCGTTACCGGGCATGGCCGCCCTCCTTGCGGCCCTGTTCGATGACGAAAGGATGAGCGAGCATGAGACAGATCACATGGGCCGGCCTCGCCGCGGCCGGACTCGTCTCCAGGACGCTCCTGGGCCCCTCGGCCGCCCGGGCCGCCGATTACGGTTACGACGCCTACGAGGCGCCCGAGACGGTGGTGACCCGCCGCACGATCGTGGAGCGGCGCATCGTCGTCCCGCCCCGCGAGGTCGTCCGGGAGGTCGTGGTCGAGCGCCCCGTGGTGCCGCCGCGCCGGATCGTCCGCGAGGTGATCGAGGAGCCGCCGGTGGTGTATCGGCCGCGGCCCGTGGTCCGCGACGTGGTGGTGGAGCGGGACGGCTTCTACGGCCCGCGCCGCTTCGGCCCGCGTCCGGTGGGCTACGGCTACGGACCGGCCTACGACCCCTACGACTAGGCGCCCCGCCGCCGGCCCCGCGGGCCGGCGGCGCAGCCCGCGACGCGGCCCGGCCCCGGTCGCGTCTCCCGGCTGTCCTTGGGGTCCTGCCCGTCCAGGCGCCCATCGTGGCCCCGGGCGGCCAGGGCCGCGGCAAGGCCCGGGAGGGTCGGCGGGCCGGCCCGCCGCGTTCAGGCGACGTGGCGGTTCCACGCCCGTCACGCGCCGAGCGGGGCCGCGGCCCGCACCGCGACGCTGGCGGCGAGGAGCACCAGCGCCACATCCCAAGCGGTCACATTCCAAGCGGACACATCCCAGCCCGTCGCGCGGCGGGGATCGCCGCCTGCATCGTCCTCGGTGATCGCCACGGCGAGCCAAAGGTAGCCGGCGCTCGCCAGGAGCCCGGTCAGGATCGCTCCCGCCGGAATGGGCCCGGCCGGCCACACTTGCAGGAGCGCAGCGAGCCCGACGCAGAGGCCCGTGGTCGCGGCCCCGTCGACGAGGCGCGTCGCCTCGGCGCCCGAGCGGGGCGGGCCGGCCCGCCGCGACCGATCCGGGCGATGGCGCCGGGTCTTGCGCGGAAAGGTCTGCATCTCGCACCTCCGCCCTCAGTTCAGGCCGTCCGCCCGTGCAACCTCGCCCGCGAGGCCGTCACGGACGCAAGCCCCCGTCACCGGCCCCGCGTCCAGGGCCTGGAGCGCGGCCAGCACCGCGTCGAGGGGCACCGGCTCGGCCCGGCAGCCTTCGAGGCAGCGCAGGGCCGGACAGGACTCGACGGCACGTGAATCCGAGGCCCAGGAGGCCAGGATGGCGCGCTTCTCGGCGAGCGACAGGCCCGGATAGGTCAGCACTTCGCGCGGGTGCCGGAAGACGTCGCCCGGCGCGACGAAGGCCTCGAAGGGATCGACGGCCGCCGCCCGCAGGGTCGCCGAAGCCAACGGCCCCAGGCGCTCGATGGTCGTGTCCGACAGCTGCATGACATCCTCTCGGTGAGCAAGGGTCTCTCGGTGAGCAAGGGCTTTTCGGTGAGCAGAGGTCTTTCGGGGAACCGGGATTTTTCCGGAAGTGCCGGATCGGCGGGCGCGACCCGAGCGTGCGCGCCCGCCGCGTCAGGCCCCCCGGGCTCGGGCGCCGCTCAATGGGCCGTCCCGGTCTGCGCGCCGCCGGTGATCGCGATGCGGCGCGCCGAGGCCGGGACCTGGGCCGAGCGGGGCAGCGTCACGCTGAGCATGCCGTGCCGGAAGGTGGCTTCCGCCTTGTCCGCCGCGACCGCGAAGGGCAGCGCGATCGTCCGCTCGAAGCGGCCGTCGGTGCGCTCCGTGTAGCCGCGGGCCGCGTCGCTCGTCTCCGAGCGCTTCTCGCCGCGCAGGGTGAGGACACCGTCCTCGATCAGCACCTCGACATCCTTCGCGTCCAGACCCGGCAGCTCGGCCGAGACCCGCAGGCCCTCGTCCGTCTCGACGTCGTCGACGCTGGGCCAGCCGACGCCGCCTCGGCCGAGGGTGGATGCGCCGTTCAGGCCGCTGAAGACGTCGTCGAACAGGCGGTTCATCTCGCGGTGGTGGGTCAGGACGGGGCTCAGCGGCTCGGTCCGCATCGGGCCCGGCCCGGCGGCGCCCGCGTTGCGCGTCCAGGGAAGCAGATCTCTCACACTCATGGCTCGCTCCATCAGCATGGTTGACGTCCAAAATTTTTTCGCCGGCCCGGAGGTCGTCACGGCGCCCCGGGTCCACGGGGGATCCGATATCCGAACGGGGCCGAGTTCGGATTGCCCGGGGACCGGGCAGGGCATCAGGCGGCCTCGGGCTGTCCCCGGCCGCGAGCGCTGTCGCCTGTCCGTGCGCCTTCGGCGCTCCGCGCGCCGGGCTCCTGCGTTTCCCCCGGCTCGGCCTCCGCGATCCGGGCCGGCGCGTTGTCCTGTCCGACGGTGCCCTGGGCCCCGCCGATGGCGATGCGGCGCGGCTTGAGGGCCTCGGGAACCTCGCGCCTCAGGTCGACGGTAAGCAGCCCGTTCTCGAGCGACGCGCCGAGGACGGTGACGTGCTCGGCGAGGTTGAAGGTCTGGCGGAACGACCGAGACGCGATCCCGCGGTGGAGATACTGGCGCTCGCCCTCCGGACCCGTCGACCGCCCGGAGACCAGCAGGGTGGTGTCGTGCTGGACGAGGTCGATCTCGTCCGGCGTGAAGCCGGCGACCGCCATGGTGATGCGATAGCGGTCCTCGGCCGCCTTCTCGATGTTGTACGGCGGCCAGGCCGTCGAGGCCTCGACCCGCTCGGCCTGGGTCAGCAGGTCGAACAGCCGGTCGAAGCCGACCGAGGACCGGAACAGGGGTGACACATCGTAAGTCCTCATGACCACATCCTCCGTTGAGCAACGTGATGACGAGGGACGCCGGACCTGCAGGCCGACGCCCTGATCGCGGGCCATCGAGCCCCGCACGCGCGTAACGTCGTCGCTTGCGTGCGGTTCCGAAAGGAAGTCAGTTTTTCGGAGTGGAAAGACCGGACGCCCCTGTCATGCGGCGTGCCAGAACAACGGCCGATATCGGCGCAAATTTCAGATGCCGCCACGGAAGCAAGGTCGGTACGCTTGGCATGCGAACCGGCGCGTGCCCTTGTGATGTCGTCGACCCTCGTTCGGTCTCCCTTTCGGTGAAATGCACCCCTCGCCGCGGGATGTGAAGGATGCAAGGGCGTTTTACATCGCAGCCAATTTGGAACTGCGTTGATGCCGCTCCAGCGCTGTCGTTATCGCAGTCAGGGCTGTCAACCGATCCTGTGGGCGATGTTCCTCGACATTGGCTGCTTTTCGAAGCCTGACGAAGAATTCAAACTGCCCTGGATAGGTCGGCAAGATGTCTTCCACCACGAAGGGAAACAGATCCAGCATTGTTGCTCCGTGCAGAAGAGCGGCTAGGCTCTTGGGCGTAAAGACCCAGCAGTGAGAGTCGCAATATCGGCTCTCATTCCTAATCGCTTTCGCTTGAGCCAATGCGAGGGGGAGGGCGATATCCCCCATGAACGGTGGGAGCGTCTCTGGATCGACCGGATTCGTCCAAATCGCGCCTGGATCAATGGCAACCATCAGCGCGCAGCTATCGAACATCTGCCGAACACTTGGAGCCGTGTAGTTCAGAAAATCAGCTTCGACCAACTCACCAATAGTGCTTTCATGCCGAAGGACGTCAAAGGTGTAGCGCCGGTCCGGAACAGCAAGATTGAAAACAGCTCCCGGCTTGAGCACCTCGTAGATTCCGCGAAACCATCCCAGAACGTTCGGAACGTGCTCTATGACATGGCTGGCAATTGCGTAGTCGAACCGTTCTGCACCTCCGACGATGTCAGCCAGCGAGCCACTCCCAGTCCATACGTGCGTGACGTCGACGATCCCCGCAACCCTCTCAGGCAAGTGAGCGTGCTGCGCCTTGAGAACATGTGTGGGGCCGTAATCTACAAACTCGATTTGACCTTCTTCAGGACGCACAATCGGATTGTTGAGCGCCCCAATTTCGATACCTCTATGTACATTTGGAATGACCCCACGTCGGAGTATTTCATCTCGAGTTTCTTGCGGTTGAAACCAACCCAACATGATTCAAACCCTCTATTTGATTAAATTTCCCAGAATTATCCCTATCCTGTCAATCGCCTAAATGACCCTCCAAGCGATGTTCGTAAAACTAATATTTCCGACCGAAGAAAGACAGAATACCACCCTGCTCGAGCTGTTCTCGACCTTTCGCTCGATCACACTGGTACCCCTGGAGAAGTCGTTCCGCGCCTCACGCAGTCATCACGCACAGGTCGCGGGCGGATAGGTCGGGTCGCGGCTCCCTGTCGACATGCTCACAACGAGGCGCACAGGACTGGAACTTGGGCGCAACGCCACCTTGTATGGGCGGACCGTCCTGGATGCCGGCGTGAGAGTGGAATTGGACGACCGAAGGTCGATCATGCAATTCTCTGAAAGCTCGCATGGGTCGACCCTCACAGATAGGTGCGACTTCAGCGCGTGATCGCCGATCAGCGTGACCACGATGCCGAACGCCACTCCGCACCCCTGCCCCAGCGTTGCCTCGCGACGAGGATGCACCCGCCCACGACGGCAAGGGCCGAACCTGCCGGTGTTCCGGTTCGCTCTCGGACCGACCCGCCGCACCACCGGCGCTGGTGCCGCGGTGCGGCGCATTCGACTTACTGATTGATCATCGCCTCTGCATCAGTTGAGCCACTGCACCATGCGCCATCCGGACCTTGAGATCGACCTGTTGCGGGCCTTCGTGGCCGTGGCCGAGACCGGCAGCTTCACCGCGGCGGCCGACGTGGTGCATCGCTCGCAATCCGCGGTCAGCCAGAAGGTGCTGCGCCTGGAGGAGATCCTCGGCAAGCGCGTCTTCGACCGGACCAGCCGCCGCCTCGGCCTCACCCGCGACGGCGAGCGCCTCCTGGTGTCCGCTCGGCAGATCCTGGAACTCAACGACGCGATGCTGCGCGCCTTCCGTGCCCCACCGGCCTCCGGGACCCTGCGCCTCGGCGTCTCGGAAGACTTCATCCCCGGGCAGTTGCCGAAGCTGCTGGCCCGGTTCGGCCGCCTGCATCCCGGCGTGCATATCGACCTGATGACGGGCCTGAGCTGCACCCTCCTGGAGGCCTACGACGCCGACCGGCTCGATGCGGTCATCGCCAAGCGCAGCGGCGCCGCCCCCCGCGGCCGGGTGATCTGGCGCGAGCCCCTGGTCTGGCTCGCGGCGGCCGACCACCAGCCGGATTTCAACCAGCCCGCACGCCTGGTGATGCTGGCCGCCCCCTGCAGCTACCGCGACCTGATGATCACGGCACTCGACTCGGTCCGCCGGGACTGGGTCGCCGCCTGCACGGCGAGCAGCCTGATGGGTGTCCAGGCGGCGGTGGCCGGCGGCCTCGGGGTCACCCTGCTCGGCCGCTCCTTCGTGCAGGAGGGTCTTCGGATCCTGCAGGCCCCCGAGCTCTGGCCCGCCCTGCCGATGACCGAGGTCACGGTGATCGGCGAGGATCGCGCGGGCGAACTCATGCGCCCCCTCATCACCTTCCTGACCGAGAGCCTCGCCGGCAGCGATGCGCTTGCGCTGGCGGCCTGAGACCGGGTTGGGACATCGGCTGGCCCTGGGCGTTGCCCTCCCTTAAGCCTCGGACCTGGATCACGCACAGGGAGACGACGGGATGAAGGTCGCCGTGATGGGGGCGGGGTCGGTCGGGTGCTATTACGGTGCCCTGCTGGCGCAGGCCGGGGCCATGGTCACCCTGGTCGGACGGGCGGTCCACGTGGACGCGATCCAGGCGCGCGGCCTGATCCTGGAGACCGCCACCGGGCAGGGCGCCGTGCGCCTGCGGGCCACGACCGAGGCGGCGGGAGTGGCCGGCGCCGACGTGGTGCTGTTCTGCGTCAAGTCCGGTGACACCGAAACGGTCGGCCGGACGATCGCCCCGTTCCTGACGCCCGACGCGGCGGTGCTGAGCTTCCAGAACGGCGTCGACAACCCCGAGCGGCTCCAGGCGGTGCTCGGCCGGCCGGTGGTGCCGGTGGCGGTCTACGTCGCGACCGGGATGCCGGGCCCCGGTCACGTCCGGCATTACGGCCGCGGCGATGTGGTGATGGGCCCGTTCCCCCGCAGCGCCGAGGTGGCTGCGCTCTTCGCGGCCGCCGGTATCCCGACGGAGGTCTCCGACCGGGCCCTCGACGCCCTCTGGGGCAAGCTGATCGTCAACTGCGCCTACAACGCCCTCTCGGCGATCACGCGGCTGCCCTACGGCCGGCTTCTCGCCGTGCCGGGCATCGACGCGGTGATGATGGACCTCGTGGCCGAATGCGTCGCCGTCGCGCAAGCCTCGGGCATCGCGGTGGCGTCCGACATCCTGAGCCAGGTCCTCGCCCTCGCGGCGACCATGCCGGACCAGGTCTCCTCCACCGCCCAGGATCTCGCACGGGGCCGGGCGAGCGAGATCGCCCACCTCAACGGGTTCATCCTGCGCAAAGGCCAGGCGGCCGGGATCGCCACGCCGGTCAATCAGGCGCTGACGGCGCTGGTTCGGGCGCTGGAGGGATCAGGTTTGTCCTGAGCCGAGCCCGTAGGACCGTTCGCCGAGCCTGGCCGAGGGCAGGCCGGACCGGTTCAGGCCGCCGGTGCGTGCTCGCCCAGCACGCGGCCGGACAAACCCGCATCGAAGTGCGCGGCCTGGGTCCGGAATTGCCCCGCGAGACTCGGGTCCTGCGCGGCGACCAAGCGGCTCGCGGCGGCATAGGCGATGGCGGAGACCTGCCGCACCCGCGTGGCGTCGCTGCGATCGATGAAGCCTAGGATTTCCTCGAGGCTCGCCGCGAGGTCCCAGCCCGTGTTCGTGAGGCGGGCCCCGCTGACCGTGGCGGCGCAGTGCGAGAAGAAGCTGACCGACGGCGCGAAGATCTGCCGAGCCTTCGAGAGCAGCAGCAGATCGGTCGCCGCGCGCTGGTTCTCGGTGAGGTCGAGGCCGATGCTCGACGCGACGCGGGCGCGTCCGTAGCGATTAGCGAAGCGCTGCACCACATCCGCGTCCTCCGTGCAGACCAGGATGTCGCCCAACTGGCGCGACGCGTCGATCTGCCGGAAGAAGGCCGCGAGCGGTGTATAGCGCTGCAGGACCTGGACCATCCCGTCGTTGACGAGATGCTCGAGGTCGGCGCGATTGACGACGTCGAGAATGTCGCCACGGCGGACATGGACAGCGGTGCAGGTGGGAAGGTCGATACGTCTGCCGATGCGCCCGACCGCCTCGAGGACCGCCGCGCTCCAGTTCACCGTCGCCCACGCAGCCGCGAGGGCGCTTCCGAGATCGATCTCGCTGGACATGAAGGTGATGAGCGGGCCCGGAAAATCGTAGAGCAGGTCCTCCGATTCCCCCAAGGCATCCCGCAGTTCGTCCGCGCTCAAACCGGCGAGCTGATCGATGGAATGGTACAGGCTTCGAAGCCTGACATCCGCGATCGCGTCGCTCCTCAGAATCACGCCGCGGAGGCCTGGATTCGTTTCGCGGAACAGGGTCCGATCGGCGAAGATGTCCAGGAGGAAATCCGGGTGCATCAGCCCGTAATCGGCATAGATGCTCGCGCCGCCCAGCGGAGCCCAGATCACCTTGAGCGGCAGGCCGAGATGTTCCGCCAGGATGCGGGCGTAGAGCGCCGAGAGCATGCGGGTGCCGAGGCCGTCGCCACGCGCTGTGTAGACTGCTTTCATCGGACGTCCATAACCTCGGAATCGGCGACAACCAAGGATCGAGACGCGTCGCGCCGGGAGCCGGCCTCACGACATCGACCGGGTCCGCGCAGCGGCGTCACGGCTGCCGGGCTCTGCACGACCGCGACGGCCTCAGTTGCCGAGTGAGATCCGTGGGGGCGGTGCCCGGTCCGGGACTGCGTTGCCGGGTGCCGAGGGGGGGTGCTATCAGGCCACCGGTCTGCGCAAAGGCCTCGGCGCGGATGCGGTCGGCCCCCTTTCGATTCGTTCGGTCCGAGGCGTCAGAGCCTCCGGTCTTCGACGGGCGCTGCGCCCGCATCTCATTTTGTACGGCAAGGTCTGGGATACGATGATTTTCTTGCGGAGGAGAAAATCTTTCCGACGACATGTCGGCATGATCCGCAAGAGTAATCTCTTCAATCGGACATTCTACAGGAAGAGCTACGGCATCGGGCGTCACATCAACGCCGAGAAGCACTTTCACACGATCGGCTGGAAGAAGGGCTTCAGGCCCTCACCGTTCTTCGATACGCAGTTCTACCTGAAATCCTATCACGACGTCCAAGAGATCGGGATCAATCCGCTAATCCACTACCTCCTGGATGGTGGCCCTGAACTGCGGCGTCCGACGGACGATTTCGATCCGAAGGCGTTCTACGCCGCTCACCCGACCCTCGATCTCAGCGCCAAGACTCCAGCTGAACATTGTGTCGCGCTCTATGGGAGCTACCGCTGGCGTCTTCGAGGGGAGGCGCCGCCGGCGACGTCAGCGGCGGCGGAGGCGACGTTCAAGTCGGTTTTCGATGCCGATTTCTACAGAAGCCACAATCCCGATGTCGTCGACGCGAACATCGATCCGCTTCAGCACTTCATCCATTTCGGGCAATTCGAGTCTCGCGATCCGTCGTCCGCGTTCGAGTCCTTCTACTATCATCGGACGTTCGCCGCGCTGGAAAGCCGTGGACGGAGCCTGATCGACACGTACCATGCGCAGGTTCAGCGGATCGTCCCGCAGACGGCAAGCGCCGAGTCGATCGCGGTCGGCCTGCGGCACCGCGCCACCGACACGACAGGGCCTGCGCTGCGCCTCTGCGTTCACGCGCACTGCTTCTACCCGGAGTTGATCAAGGAACTGATCCCGGGCTTCCACAACCTGCCGCCCGACGCCTTGATCGTCATCACGGCCGTTTCCGCGGCCGATGCGCAGTTCATCGCCCGCGCGATGGCCCGGCATGCCGTGACGCAGACGACCGAGGTCCGCGTGGTGCCGAATCGCGGCCGCGACATCGGCCCCTTCCTGGTGGGATGCCAGGACCTCTGGCGGGCCTGCGACGTCGTCCTGCATCTGCACACCAAGGTCAGCACCCACGTTTCCTGGGGCGAGGAGTGGCGCCACTACCTCTTCGACCAGACCCTGGGATCGAAGGCGCTGGTCGACTGGGTCCTGGAACGCTTCGCGGCGGACCCGACGCTGGGCTGCCTGTACCCGCGCAACTTCCACCGCATCCGGGAATACGTGAACGTCGAGCAGAACAGCGCGGCGATCGACGCCTTCCTCGCCGTGCTCGGACTCCCGGCCGGTGCCGGAGTCCAGCCGGACTACCCGGCCGGATCGATGGCCTGGTACCGCAGCGCAGGCCTGGCGACGCTCGCGGACGCCCTGACGACGCTCGACCGGTTCGAAGCCGAAGCGGATCAGGTCGACCTGACCTTCGCGCATGCCCTGGAACGCATCATGCCGCTGGTGGTGCGCGCCTCCGGCTACGCGGTGCGCAACTACATCACCGAACGCCGGGCCCGCCTGATTCCCGTCGCGGGACTTCCCGACCGGGAGAGCAGCACGTGCCCGCCCGCGACGCTCTGGTCCCGGGATACGCCGCGGATCGCGCGGCGGCCGCCGCGCCCGGTGGCGCCCGTCAGCCGGCTCTTCAACCCGGACGCCCTCGACGTGCACTGGATCGTTCCCTCCTTCGCCCAGGGCGGGGCCGGGGGACACATGACGATCTTCCGTCTCGTCGAGTGGCTCGAACGCTTCGGGCACCACCAGACCCTGTGGTTTCAGAATGCCGCGCATTTTCACGACCAGGCGCTGGCGAAGCGCCTGCTCCAGACCTGGTACCGGCCCATCGGACCGCGCGTTCATGTCCGCTTCCTACCGGACGACGTGCGGCAGATCTCGGCCGACGTCCTCATCGCCACGGATTGCTGGAGCGCTTATCCGGCCGCGCAGGTGCAGAACGTCAAGGACCGCTTCTACCTGATCCAGGACTTCGAGCCCTCCTTCCACGCGGCCGGGGACCTGAACCTGATCGCCGAGGCCACCTACGGTTTCGGGTTCGCCCATCTCTGCGCCGGAGCCTGGCTGCTGGACCGCATGCGGGCCCGCGGCGTCTGGGCCCGGGCCTGGGAGCTCTGTGCCGATCACACGGTCTATTCCGAGGGGGCGCCGCGGCCGCCTGTCGCCGCCCGGCCGATCCGGATCGCCTTCTACGCGCGGGAGCATACGCCGCGCCGGGCCGTCGCCCTCGGTTTCGCCGCGTTCGAAGCGTTGTCCGAGCGCGGATTCCCGTTCGAGGTCGCGCTGTTCGGCCAGGCGGACCTCGTGCTTCAGTATGCGTTTCCCCACGTCCAGCACGGCATCCTGACGCCGAAGGAACTTGCTGCGCTCTACCGCTCCTGCGACCTCGGCGTGGTCTTCTCGACGACGAACTACTCGCTGATCCCGCTGGAGATGATGGCCTGCGGCCTGCCCGTCATCGAGATCGACACCGAGAGCACCCGGGCGATCTTCAGGAACGACGAGGTCACCTTCGCAGGCCCGATGCCCTACGCGATCGCCGACGCGATCGAGCGCCTCGCCTCTGATCCGGATCGCCAGGCCCTGCAACGGGCCCGCGGTCTCGCCTTCACGCAGGCGACGTCCTGGGAGCGGAGCGCCCGCGCGCTGGAAGCCGCTCTGCTCGAGCGGCTCGGCGAGACCGGCTTCACCCCGGTCACCCTGAAAGCGTTCCCGGCACCCGCCGTGCTGACAGGCACGCGGGCCACGGTCTTCATCCCGACCTACAATGCCGGCCCGGATTTCACCCGTGTCCTCGACGCCCTCGCGGGCCAGGCCTGCGATTTCCCCTACGACGTGCTCGTCATCGACAGCGGCTCGACGGACGGCACCGCGGAGCGCGTGCGGGAGCGCGGCGGCCCCTTCCGGGTCGAGACGATCGACAAGGCCGCGTTCCAGCACGGGCGGACGCGCAATCTCGGGATCGCCCGATCGGAGGGCGATTACGTCGCGCTGCTGACCCAGGATGCCTGTCCGAAGGACGCGCACTGGCTGTCGGCCCTGATCGGCGGCTTCGCGCGGGGCTCGCGCGTCGCGGGCGTGATCGGCCGGCACGAGGCCTATCCTGACCACGATCCCTTCACGCGGCGCGACTTGCAGGAGATGTTCGACCGCCTCGCACTCCTGCCCGACGTGATCGATCGCGACGGCGGCCTGCCGAGCTTCCTGTACCCCGGCGGTCAGAGCTGGGGGATGACGATGCAGTTCTACTCGGACAACAACTCGGCCCTGTCCCGGGAAGCCTGGAAGATCCTGCCCTATCCCGACATCGCATGGGGCGAAGACCAAGTCTGGGCGGCGGAAGCGCTGCGGCTCGGCTTCCAGAAGGCCTATGTCGACGACGCGGTGGTCTACCACTCCCACGCCTTCGACGTGACGCAGCAGCATGCCGTCTCGGCGATCGAGGGGCGATTCTGGGCGGAGCGCTTCGGGATCGATCTGCACCCGGATCCGGAGGCGGCCATCGCCGCGATGAACGCGCGCGATCGCAGCTTCGCACTGCAGAACGCCATTCCAGACCGTGTTCTCTCAGAGAGATACCGGCTCAATCAAGCGATCGTGCAGGGACGTCGCGCTGGTCATGACACGGCTCACCGGTTAGGCGTTTCATGAAGCGGGTTTGACTCGTCATCGCTGGGATTGACCTGCCGGCGCTGGCGTTTCGTGTCTCGCAGCGATGAATAACAAGGGCGCGTGTTCCGGCAGGGTCTGCACGGTGCCCACCTGCCCGCGCCAAGTGGACTTCCGGGGCCGAGGTCGAGGCCTACTTTTCGAGACATCCTGAAGGATCCGGCTGACCGATGAACCCGACCTATGATCTTTCCGGCAAGCGCGTCCTCGTCGCGGGCCATCGAGGGATGGTCGGATCGGCCCTCGTGCGGCGGCTGGCCTCGGAGGACTGCACCGTCCTCACCCTTGGGCGGGACACGGTGGATCTGCGCCGGCAGGCCGCGGTCGAGGACTGGATGGCGGCGGAACGGCCACAAGCTCTCTTCCTGGCCGCCGCCAAGGTCGGCGGCATTGCCGCCAATGACAGCGCCCCGGCCGACTTCCTCTACGACAACCTCATGATCGAGGCGAACCTCATCCAGAGCGCCCACGCTGTGGGTGTCGAGAAGCTCCTGTTCCTCGGCTCCTCCTGCATCTACCCGAAGATGGCGCCCCAGCCGATGGCGGAGGACGCACTCCTCACCGGACCGCTTGAGCCGACCAACGAATGGTATGCCATCGCCAAGATCGCCGGGCTGAAGCTGTGCCAGGCCTATCGCCGCCAGCACGGAGCCGACTTCATCTCGGCGATGCCGACCAACCTCTACGGGCCGGCGGACAATTACGATCTCCAGGGCAGCCATGTGTTGCCGGCGCTCCTGCGCAAGGTGCACGAGGCCAAGCGCCATCACCTCCAGACCATCACGCTCTGGGGGACGGGCACGCCGTACCGCGAGTTCCTGCACGTGGATGATCTCGCCGACGCCTGCGTTCACCTGATGAAGGCGTATTCCGGCGAAGGGCCGATCAATGTCGGCTCCGGCCAGGAACTCACCATCCGCGAACTGGCCGAGACGATCGCCGAGGTCTTGGGCTGGCAGGGGCAGTTGCTCTTCGACGCCACGAAGCCGGACGGCACGCCGCGCAAGCGCCTCGACACCACCCGCCTGGAGGCTCTCGGCTGGCAGCCGCGGATCGACCTGCGCGCCGGGATCGCGGATGCCTACGCCTGGTTCCGCCACCATCATCCCGAGGCCTGACAGGGCCCCCACCGCGCGACCGCAAGGCTGCGGCGCGCCGGCAACCCCTCCATTCCCTGCGACCCCCTAGGAGCGACGCATGTCCACGACGCAGAAAACGGCTCTGATCACGGGCGTCACCGGACAGGATGGCGGCTATCTGGCGGCCCTGTTGCTCGAGAAGGGTTACATCGTCCACGGCATCAAGCGCCGGTCCTCGTCCTTCAACACCGGGCGGGTGGATCACCTCTACGAGGATCCCCGCTTCGCGCCGACCGACTTCCACATGCATTACGGCGAGCTGACCGATGCCACCAACCTGATCCGGATCATGCAGGAGACCCTGCCGGACGAGGTCTACAACCTTGGCGCCCAGAGCCACGTCCAGGTCAGCTTCGAGACCCCCGAATACACCGCCAATTCCGACGCCATCGGCACCCTGCGCCTCCTGGAGGCGATCCGGATCCTCGGCCTGAGCCAGAAGACGCGCTTCTACCAGGCCTCGACCTCCGAGCTCTACGGCAAGGTCCAGGAGGTGCCCCAGCGCGAGACCACGCCGTTCTATCCACGCAGCCCCTACGCGGTGGCCAAGCTCTACGCCTACTGGATCACGGTGAACTACCGCGAGGCCTACGGCATGCATGCCTCGAACGGCATCCTGTTCAACCACGAGAGCCCGACGCGCGGCGAGACCTTCGTCACCCGCAAGATCACCCGTGCGGTGGCGGCGATCGAGGCTGGACTGCAGCCTACGCTCTACCTCGGCAACCTCGACGCCATGCGCGACTGGGGGCATGCCCGCGACTACGTCGAGGGGATGTGGCGCATCCTGCAGCAGGAGGTGCCCGACGACTACGTGCTGGCCACCGGCGAGATGCATTCCGTGCGAGAGTTCGTCGAGCGCGCCTTCACCGTGGTCGGCCGGACGATTGCGTGGCAGGGGGAGGGGGTCGAGGAGCAGGGCCTCGACGCCAAGACCGGCCAAGTGCTCGTCAAGATCGACCCGGTCTACTTTCGACCGACGGAGGTCGACCAGCTGCTCGGCGATCCGACCAAGGCGCGCGAGAAGCTTGGATGGACGCACACCGTTCCATTTGCCGATCTCGTCGAGGAAATGGTGCGTGCCGATCTCGCCGCGATCCAGTGACGTCGATCACGACGCGCCCGGCAGCGGGACCCGCCCTCAGATCGGCGACGATTGGATCCGTGGCGCCGAAGCTGAAGAGACGGGCGAATGAAGATTGCCATGACCGGAGCCGGTGGTCGTATGGGCCGCACGCTCGTCGCAGCATTGAGTCGCAAGCATGATATAATCCTGCTCGACAAAGACGAGGGCTGCGATCTGTCCGATTGCGGTTCCGTTGACGCGGCCATTCATTTAGCCGTCGACTTTGCGGATGCGCAAGCATCGCTCGCGATGCTTGCTACCGCTCTGAAGTCAGCCGACACGACGCGCTTCGTCTATGCCAGTTCCGTGACGGTCGACCCGCATAGCGGGGTTGACGAAGCGGATAAGACCTATGTGCAAGCCAAGAAGGACGGCGAGGCGATGTGTTGTGATTGGCTGGCTGGCAAGGAAGGCCGGCGCGCGATCGCCCTTCGCTTCGGCCACTTTCACCCTGGTTCCGTCCCGCCGCACGAACACGAGGCGGTGCGCCTGACAGAAAAGGGCCTCGTCTACTGGGTCGAGCGCGCACTTTCCGACGAGCCGCAGGTATCCCGCCTCACGGTTTGGACGGCGACCGGGAGCGGCGGCTGACTCACTTTCCTTCGTGACGCGCGATGGGACAGCAGGCATCGCGCTCCGCCCCCCACGACCGAGGGGAGGGGCGTCATCAGTATCGTCCTAGGCCTATCCCAGCTTCACCGGCGCGTCTCGGATCTGATGCCCGCACCACGATACCGAAATGACTTGCCTTGCTGAGAGCTTCATAAGCAGGACGTCGGACTGCCAGGACGGCGCCTCTTGCAGCAGCATCCCTACGAGGAGCGGAACAGCTACTTCGGCGAGGCCTGTTCCTGGAGCCAGGGGACAATTGCTTGAGCGAGCGCGCTCGGCTCTTCCATTGGGATCATGTGGCCTGCGTTCTCGATACGCACGAGTTCGGAGCCGCTGATCCCTGCACAGAGTTCTTCAGACTCTTCCCAGCTGCGCAGTGCATCCCGGTCGCCCGCGACGATCAGGGTCGGACATCGGATCGCGGCGAGGCGCGATAAATCGGTCTCCCGAAACTGCTGGGTGTGACGTCGGAAGACGTCGCCTCCGACCCGTTCACTCATGGCCCTTACGCGCTCGATGAGCGCTTCATCCGTCGCGCGATCCGGGTGCAGCGAGATCAGGACACCGGGGCGACTAAAACCGGTGAAGCGCTTCAGGTCCGCCATTTTCACGGCTACAGCTTTCCGTCGCGTCTGCTCTGGCGTGTCCGCGCGCGCCGACGTCGCAACCAGCACGAGGGCCAGGACGCGTCCCGGAGCCATGCGGGCGATTTCCCGGGCGACATAGCCGCCCATCGAGAAGCCGATCAGGGCGAACCGCTCCGGCGCTCCCGACAGGATGTCTCGCGCCATATCAGCGATCGTCGCGTTGGCAGTCGTGTCGCCGTGCGTGATCGATCCGAGGGTTTCGAGCGCTGGCAACATATCGTCCCAGAGCGAAGCATCCGTCATGAAACCAGGAATTAGAATAACGTCCATCGTTTGCGTACCGTAGAGCTTGCCGGGACGTAAGCGTTGCCCGAACGACCAAAATTTTACGAGGGAATGCAACCAAATGATTCAACAACTTGGCCAAGAAGCGACTCTCGGTAATCCGAGCCAATACGCCTGAGTCAAAATTGTTTTCATTTCAGAGATTATGCAATTCAAAATTATTAAAGGCTTATCAGGGAGCAGGATCGGCTGCCTATGCTGGTCGAGAGCGGCCTCAACCTGAAGGATCGCCCCTTCGAAGCATTTCACTGAAGATGACAGGCATCGTCAATCCGACGGAGGCGGCCCTTTCCTGCACCGAGGGATCTCTCTGCAAGGCATCGATCAGGATTTCGAAAGCGATGTTCGACACCGTCCGACGGCTGTCGTGGAGATAAATCAGGGCTTTCGCGAGGGCGATGTCCGCGGGCGTATCGGTGAAATGGAAGGGAACGTGCTCGGCAAAATGCCGCCTCAGGGAGGTCAGGTCCATGCCGTCGAAAAAGTGACGCATGATATACCCGTCCTCGATCAGCAGGCGGGCCATATTCGAGGAGGCTGAAAGATTGAGCCCGACACCCCGGCGGCGATAGGCTGTGAGCCGGTCGCGGACAACCCTGAGAACGAAGCCGTGTTTCAGGCAACGAATCCAATACTCGAAGTCTTGAAGCTGGATGAGGCCAGGGCTGAACGGCCCCACTTGCAAGAACGTCGACCGGCGCATGAAGACCGATGGCGCGCAAAGGAAATTACCACGGAAGAACAGATGATCCAGGCTTACGCGATTACCACGGTTGAAATCGAACTGCGAAAATGCAGGGTAAAATGAATCTTCGAGAGGAAGATCAGTCTCGTTGATGAGTTGCGGCACGTCGAAGACGATATCGGCGTATCCCTTCGAGACGAGGTCATACTGACGGACAGCGCGCTGCGGTAGGGCGATGTCGTCACCGCCCAAGAGGGCGATGTACTCGCCCCGAGCCGCGTTGATCCCGCTGTTCGCGGCCAGGCTTGGACCGCGATTGTCCTGGACGATCAGCGTCAGCCTTGGATCGCGAATTTCCTTGACGCGTTCGGCACCGCCATCCGTCGAGCCGTCATCGACGGCAATGACTTCAATGCCATCCAACTTCTGCTCGAGCGCGCTTCGGATCGTTTGACCGATAAAGGCCTTCTGCTGATAGAACGTCACGATGAAGCTGACGATCGGCGCCGGCTTACTCATGATAGACGATTGCGATTCTGATCGTCGACGCGCGCCGGCGGGAGCCCGAGTGCTGCAATCATTCCGTCCAAGATTGGCGTCAGCGCGTCGAGCCTCACGGCTTGGCGCGGCCCTGCTTCGTCAGAGAGGCGGCTGAACATTGACGGAATGGTGCGGATCGTCGCCAAATCGGCAACGACGCGTCCGACAGGAGTATTGTGCCAATCCTCGCCCTCAACGCTTTCGATGACGAGGATATGAGTTCCGGGGCGACACCAGATGGTATTCGTGAAGTCGTCGCCCGCATGCACGATCACGATCGAACATGCAGCCAGGAGACGTACCTGAATTTCGAACGACAGATCGCCGATGTCGACGATTTCGAAATCCCGGTCGACGAGGGCTCCGAAGAACGCCTGGTCGTCGAGGGAACGTTGCAGCGGAGCCGTCGGCCTGACATAGAGCCGGCGCCTCCGCGTCGGAGCGGTCCCGGTCACGGCTGACTGCACCTGTTCGCGCACCTGTCGCAACGCCGCGACCTCGTCGCTGGGGTGCGGGGCGGCGTCGGATCGTCGATCTCGCACTTCACGATCACGCCTGACCGGGTAGTGGAGCAGGTCGGTATGGTAAGCCACGCCGTCCGTCAGCGGGATGAGAGTTCGCTCAGACCGGCTCAGGAGGCGGAGGGCCGCGCGCTCTCGCTCACCCACCGACGCGCTCACAAGGAGCGGGATCTCCGGACCGAGTTCGCTGGACTGCACGGCGATCAGCCGCGGCAGGAGCGAGGTGAGGAAGTCGGCGAAAGTCCGGTCCCCACCCGTCAGATGGATACCCTGCGGGATATACGTTCGGCTCCTCCGGCCGAACCTGACAACGACGGCCTCACCAGCCTTCCAGGCTTCAGGATAATCGGGAGGCGCAGACTCGCCGCTTCCCGCGCCGGGCATGTTCGTCGGGATGAAGCAGTCCGACACGATCAGCGATGTCGTGCCGCCGATAACCGTCGCATCCGTCAGGGGCACGAGCTGGTAGAGGCTTTCCGAGGATCCAGGGGGCATTCCCACAGCCGGCTCACTTGGATTGAAGACATCCGAAAGCTGCCCCCCGCGAAACGTTGCGACGTAAGGCACTGTCCCGTCCTGGGGGAGGAGGTGCTGACGCCAGTCGAGGAGGCGAATCGCTCGAACGGCATCGCCCGACCGCGCGAGCGTCTCGAAGGCAGCGGCTTCGGCCAGGGGGTTGGGGCGGCGCCCCTCGTGGACGCCGTGTACGACGAAGTGGACCAGCGGATTGAGACCCGCTGCGGTGACATCCGGATTGCTGTGCAGATACCACGCGGTGTCGAACGCGAGCGATGGCGCGTAGCCCAGGCCCGCCCCCTCCCGCAGGAAATGAACGAGCGGGTTTACGCCCGCCTTCTCCACCTCGGGATGCTGCTCGAGATACCAGGCTCCATCGAACAGCGGGTGTGGTGCGTAGCCGAGAGCCGCGCCGCGCTCGAGATAGTGCAGGAGGGGATGCGTGCCCGCAGCCTCCACGTCCGGGTGCTGAGCCAGGTACCACGCACCATCGAAGAGGGGATGCGGCGCGTCGTACCGCGCTTCCGGGTCGCTCAGGTAGTGGATGCGGGGATCGTTCCCCCGCTTTGCTGCCTCGGGATGGCCCCCCAGGTACCAGGCCTCGTCGAAGAGCGGTCGAATCAACGCGAGGCATTCGGGCCGTATGGGCGTCTTCGGTCGGCCTGATCGTGCTCCCAAACTCTGAGCACCCAGCAGAAAGCCGCGTATCGCCCGGATGCTGCGAGCCGCGGCAAGTGAGAGTGCCGAGGCGGGCATTTTCTGCATAAACCACAAACCTCGTAACCGTGGTGAAAGCGCGCTGTCACCACGGATTGTTTGGCGCTTGGCGAGACTGGCTGCGCCTGTCCATGACCCCGATGAACAGACCCGTAGGGTCCATCGGGGCTTCCAGCCGCGGCGTCGTCTTGGGGGTCAGGCGCAGGCTTCGCGAACCGCGGAGATGACCTGATCCACCATATCGTCGGACATGCCCGGCCACATCGGAAGGCTCAGGACCTCGTCTGCCAACCGCTTCGAGAGGTCGAAGGACTCCGAGAACGCGGCGCCCCTGTAGCAGTCCTGGCTGAAGCAGGGGATGGGGTAGTGGACCAGGGTCGAGATTCCGCGGCTCTCCAGCTTGGCGCGCAGGGCTTCGCGTTCCGGCGACCGAACGACGTAGAGGTGGTAAACGTGCTCGTCGCCATCTTCGACGGGAGCCGGAAGCGTCAGATTCGGGCAATCCCTCAGGCCCTGAGCGTAGCGGGTAGCAATGTCGCGACGGGTCGCGTTCTGGCCATCGACCGCGGCGAGCTTGACACGGAGAAAGGCGGCTTGCAGCTCATCGAGGCGCGAATTGGTTCCGCTGATCTCGTGGACGTATTTCTGCTCCGACCCGTAGTTCCTCAGCATCCGCACGCGCCGAGCGAGCTCGTCGTCGTTCGTCGTGACCGCCCCGCCGTCGCCCAGGGCGCCCAGGTTCTTCGTCGGGTAGAAACTGAAGGCTGCGGCCAAGCCAAGCCCGCCCGTCCGCCGGCCGCGATTGACCGCGCCGTGAGCTTGGGCAGCATCCTCGATAACGGCGACGCCGTGCGGCTCAGCGATCGCCAGGAGTTCGTCGATCGGCGCCGGACGTCCATAGAGATGCACGGCCAGGATGGCTTTGGTTCGTGTCCCGATGCGCGCACGAACCGCCTCGGGATCGATATTGAAGGTCGAGGGATCGACTTCGACCGGGACCAGCTTGGCTCCGGCTTGATCGACCGCCAGCCAACTCGCGATGAAGGTGTGAGCCGGCACAATCACTTCGTCGCCCGGTTCAACGCCTAAGCCTTTCAGGATCAGAGTCAGCGCATCCAGACCATTGCCGACACCGATTGCATGTCGGACGTTGCAAAACTGTGCGAACTCGGCCTCAAAGGCAGAGACCTCGTGGCCGAGGACGTAATAAGAACTCTCAAACACTCGCTTGAACGCGTTCTCCAGCTCCCGCTGTGCGTCGTGGTGGACTTTTTGCAAGGAAAAGAATGGAACGCGATTCACGGCACTTGCCCTCGGGATGATTGTTAAAGACTTTCTCTCGCTTGGTTCTCGACGAAGAGATCGAACGCGGCCTTGTCGCGGATGTACTCTTCTTCGTCGTAGACCGCGGAAGCGAGAACCAAGCAGACGGAGCCGGCCGAGAAATTGTTGATGTCGCGCCAGACACCCGGGCCTATCAACAGGCCCTGATCTGGTCGATTCAATCGAACGACTTCAGTTTCATATCCATCCGTAAGTCCAACATCAAAACTACCCGCAACGGCGATGTAAATCTGCTGGAGCTTTGTGTGCGCATGCCCAGCCCGGCTCGAACCGCTCGGAACATCGTACAAGTAATATACGCGGGCAATCGGAAATGGCGTGTCGTTTCCACCCTCGATCGGCGTCAGGTTGCCGCGGCTATCGACAATCTTTCGCAGGCTTAAAGTCTTCCACATAGGGCGCCTACCTCCACACTCTTCATCGACGACATTCCTTCAGTCAAAACCTGCATCGCAATACTTATCGAATAAAAGGTTTTTTACGCTTCAAACGTTGTCAAAATTCCGTCGGCGAGAGGGAAAACAATCGGCGATTCGACCGGGGGTATTCCCGAATAAGCGCCCTCGCACGCATCTAGGTTCGGCGGACGTCTAGCCAATCCCCCGGCGCAGGTCCAGCGGCGGCGGTCGAAATGACCGCCCCCTCCGGGCAAGGTCGAATCCGGTTTGCTGTGCGCAGATCCGCTGCTCCCATTCGCTTCTGGACACCGGATCGAGCCCGCGCGTCATCTAACAGCAGTTTCCC
The DNA here is from genome assembly GCF_001423085.1 of Methylobacterium sp. Leaf125. GTDB lineage: Bacteria > Pseudomonadota > Alphaproteobacteria > Rhizobiales > Beijerinckiaceae > Methylobacterium. The sequence continues at coordinate 816,757 of NZ_LMNU01000012.1, forward strand.
CGCTGACAGGCCCATGACCGCCGCGCGGACGACCGATCATCCGCGATGTTTCTCCGACATCACGGTCCAACTGACTCGATCTGGGCCAGTCATGCGCGGGCCCGCTGAGAGGCATCCCGGGCGCCCGGTCCTGATTGGCAGACAGGCTTCACGACAGCTTGCTGAAACCGGTCCCTGGGCGGACGATCCGTCACCGCGGGTGCCGATCACCCTCACGGACAAAGACTGCCTGTACCCCGACGGAGCCGACAGGCAGGCGACTCGTCGCGGTCGCGTGAAACGGACCCGGTGGGCAGGTCGTTTGCCCCCCCCGATCCCCTCCGTCGTCTGCGCGAAGAGAATGGAGCTCCAGTCCCGCAGTGAGCGTTCAGGGGTGCGCAGCAGAGCTATGACGCCAGCCCGCTCCATCTCCTGTCGCCTCACTCGTCGGGTGCCAGGGCTCGGTCGGGCTGCTTGGTCAGACCACTTGCGGATGTCTGGTTTTGGATGTCCGGTTGCAAGAAGACGCCGATCCAGGCTGCGCTGGCACGATTGCCGAACGCTCGTGGTGGTGAGCAGATGAACGCGCGGTGTGATCGAACCCCGATTGCGCCCCCTCAACACCGGATTGCTGAGTCCTAAGAGTCACTATGCCTCTCTTCACTGCCATTCGCCGGGCAATTTTGACCGCATTTCGGAGATTGATCGACACCCCCCCCTTGTGGGCAGGTTTCGACAAACGGCATCGCAGTTCTCGCGAGGCCATCGCCGCACTCTCAAACATCTATCTATCGGATGCCTCTCCGATCACGGCGAAAGATGTGCTGAATGTCTTCGATTCCAAATGGTACGAAGCGGAATATCCGGACGTCAAACGAGCACGCGCGGACCCTCTCTCACATTATCTTGCTCACGGGCACCGGGAGAACAGGGATCCGTCGCGTGCCTTCGGCACCCGCTGGTACGCGGCTCACAACCAAGGCATCGCTCACTCGGAGGGGAATGGGCTCATCCACTATATCGCCCGTCGATTCCGTGAGAAGCGGCCGCAGGTGGCATTGTTCGCGTATTCATGGACTCCGGGCAAGGATCTGGACCCCTATATCAAACGGATTGCGTCGACGATTGCTTCGTTTGGAATGAATGTCGACGTTTACCTTGGGAGCGACTTCGCCCACCACGACGGCATCAAGGGGCTGAGAGATCCCGCCGACGAAGAGCATCTTGCGGACTGGCTGAGTCACAGGCCCTACGACTTTGCAATCTCCTTCAACAATTCATTGTTGCTACCACGCGTGGTCAAAGCACTTCGCTGTCGAATCGTGTCTGTCATCGTCGACTCGAAGGGTCACATCTTCGATCACCTGAATGATGACAACCGCGCGACTTACACCCTTGATGCTATCTTCGCTCCAATCTACAGATCCCTCGAAGAAGAATTGCGGAGAACATATCCAGCCAAGGCAAAGAACTTTAGTTTTATTGCTGCTGCAACGGATGTCGGGAAACGGCGGAATGCACGGCCAATGAAGGAGCGCGCTGCGATTACGTGGATCGCGAGCCTCGTGGGCGACGACCGTCTCGATGATCTTCTCGACAAGAACGGCGGATCACAGGAATGGAAGGAGGCGCTCCGCGTCTGTTTGGAGCAGATCGAACGGCGTGGTTATCTCCGAGCAGAGCAAACGACCCGCGAGGCCCTCGACATTTTGATTGCGGCTTCGCATTGGAGCGCCGAGCAGATCGAGCAGCAACTACAAAATATTGTCACCAACCACAGGCGTGTCGAAATCATCAACAGGCTCGCCCCCCTGGGGTTGCGATTGTACGGGAACGACCGCTGGAAAAAACTAATGCCATACAACGCAGCTGTTGTGGCATCTTTCCATAGCGCAAAGTCTTTGGCCTCACACGCAGATCTGATGGATATTTACGACAATTCTTTGATCTCAATTAACTTGCCGCAGGCTCAGGCCGGCACCGGGATCCAGTACCGCGTATTGGATGTCCTTGCCTCACGAAGTCTGTTGCTCACCAAAGCCGTAGCCGGGTCAGACCTGTCTTATCTGTTCGGCAATGAAAATCCCATCGAGACGTTTTCCAACCTCGAAGAGCTCGTTAGCAAGTGTCAATTCTACTTGGAGCACGAAGCCGAGCGGACTGCCCGCATTGCCGAATGCAACGCCCTCGTCTCTCGGGGGTACAGCTTCGAGGAGCGCGTCTCAGAATACCTGACGCGGAGCAATGCCCGGGCGGCTGCAACGTGCCTGGATCAACGAAGGTCTCCCGCATCCCCCGGCTCGATCGCGCTCGTCAGCGCGGAGTCCATATGCGCCGGGAGGGGTGGCCGTCCGCTGGAAACCGCGGCTCTGCCGATACAGCCGTGGTGACATCTTCTGGTCACGACGTCCGGGCATCACCCTGGGGGCGAAGCGGAGCAGCGGGTCCAATCGATGCGCTCTGGACGAGGGTGACTTTCCATGGCAGACGATGCCGGCTTCGAGTCGGGTTGAGGATCAAAACCTCAATACGCATGGCAAGTTCGGTCGCCACCACCGAGACGTGGGGAATTCCAGGGAGCTTCTGGCAAGACGGTCAGGAGCACGGGAGTCCGACGCAGTAAAATGGGATATGTCATGTCGGCTAAATCCAGAGTTCTACAGGGGATTTTCGTCGACCTGCGCCCTCTCGCTGAAGGCGATGCAGCCATTACTTGCAAGTGGCGTGCCGCAGAGCGGGCCCGCCATCTGAATCAGGGCGCTCAGACCCCCGAGGATCAGGCACGCTGGATCGCATCGCGGCCACAGAGCGAACATAATTTCATTATTCAGCTCAGGAGCGGCCAGCCCGTCGGGATGCTGTCGCTGGTGGATGTCGACAACCGGAATTCGAGGGCCGAGACCGGGCGGTTTCTCATCGGCGAGGAAGACGTGGTCAAGGGGCAGCCTGTCGCTGTCGAGGCGATGGCCCTTCTCTACGATTTCGCCTTCAACGACCTTGGCCTCTTGCGGTTGTATGGGACTATCGCGGCCAGCAATACGCTGATGATCAAGTGGCAGAAGTTTCTTGGGATGAAGCAAGAGGGCGTGCTGCGGAACCACTACCGAATCGGTGGCGAGTTTCAGGACGCCGTCGCGATGGGCATCCTCGAGGACGAATACCGGACGGTGTTCCTTGCGCGGGCGAAAGTCCTGATGGCGGCGGGCAAAGTTCCGGTTCCCACGACCTAAAGCGCACTGCGCTGAACACAGGAATCACGATCCGCCACCGACCGCCGGACATCACTGGCGGAGTGGATGGATTCTGGAGGCTGAACGTAATGGATCTTCGACACGACGTCCTGCAGATCATCTTCGAGGCCCTGAAGAGCCTCAACGAGGAGCTGCCGGAAGATCAGCAAGTCGCCCTTTCCGAAGACACGCTGTTGTTCGGTGGAGAATCGACGATCGATTCCCTCTCTCTCGTGTCGGTCATCGTGGATGTCGAGACCGCGATCAGCACGCAGTTCGATCGTCCCGTGGCGCTCACGGATGACCGGGCCATGAGCCGGGAACCGTCGCCGTTTACGAGCGTGCGGACCCTGACGGATTTCGTCGTCGAGCTGCTGACTGAGAAGGCGTGATGACGGCTTATGCAGACAAGACGGTCCTCGTGACCGGGGCGACCCGAGGCGTCGGTCGCCAGATCACCGACCATGTGCTCGCGGGGGGCGGTCGGGTGCTCGGCTTCGCGCGACATGAATCCGACATCGATAACCCCAACTACACGCACTTCCAGGTCGATCTCGCGAACGCGACCGCTGTAACGGCCATCTTCGGCGAGGTCCGCAAGAAGACCTCACGGATCGACATCGTCATCAACAACGCGGGTGTTCTGACGTCTCAGTACGCCATGATCATGCCGCCCGCCGCCGCTCAGGCCATGGTCAACGTCAATCTTCTGGCGCCATTCCTGATCTCCCGCGAAGCGGCGAAGTTCATGCGCAAGAGCAAGTGGGGACGGATCATCAACATCGGATCCATGGCCGCGAGCCTGGAGCCGATCGGCGACAGCGTCTACGCGGCCACCAAGGCCGGTCTGAGTACCCTTGCCAACGTGATGGCGAAGGAGTTCGGCACATTCAACGTGACCTGCAACACCCTCGGGATCTCGGCGATCGATAGCGATATGCTGGCTCAGCTTCCGCGCGACAAGATCGAAGAAATCATCAAGAGCCTTCCCGTGGCCCGGTTCGCCGACATCGATGACATTCTCAATGTCATCGATTTCTTCGCATCGGAGCGGAGCTCGTACATAACGGCGCAAACCGTGTTCCTGGGTGGTGTGAACTAGGACCGATGAAGCAGATCTCGGAAAACGTGTGGCAGGTTTGTGCGGGCGTGTTCCCCGCAAACAGCTACCTCTGGACGGGCCCCGTTCCCGGCGGCGCCATCGTGGTCGATACCGGCCTCGACCCGGAACCGATCCTGGCCGGGTTGAAGGTGCTCGACGTCCGTCCGGCGGCGATCTTCTGCACCCACGGTCATTTCGACCACATCGGCTCCGCCTCCGTGCTTCAGAATGCGTTCGGTTCGGACGTTTATCTTCATGCCGCCGACGCGAAGACGGCCAAGGTCGCCAATTTTCTCATGATGGCCTTCAAGATTCCCGCCAAGCTGAAGCTTCCGCGCTTCTCCCTGCTCCAGGACGAGGTCGGCGAGACGCGAATCGGCGAGGTATCGGTTCGCCATCGCCTCGTCCCCGGACATTCACCCGGAAGCTGTCTCATCGAGATCGGCGGCACCTGCTTCTCGGGCGATACGCTTTACAGTGGCGGCCTTGGCCTCTCGAAGATACCTGGTGAGGATCCCGACGTTCTGCGCAGCAGCCTCCGGAAAGTCTGGGATACGATCGATCCGGCGACCCTGGTCTGCCCCGGACATGGTCGTACGGCGATCTTCGCGGACATTCGCGCGCACAACACCGAGTTGGTAGAATTCATGGCGGCACGGAACGAGGGGATGGCGGCATGAGTCTGGCCGAACCCAGCGGAATCGCGATCACCGGTGTCGGCCATCGCCTCGGCTCCATCGTCGAGGATAACGAGACCCTCTGCCGGAACCTCGAAATCACACCCGAGTGGATCCTCGAAAAAACGGGTATCGAGCGGCGCTACTTGGCAGCCCCAGACGAGACGGCTTCGGGCCTGTCCCTGTTCGCGGCCAGGGATGCAATGGCGAGTGCCGGGATCGATGCGTCGCAGATCGACTTGATCATCTGCTGCACTTTCTCCGCCGATTACCGTTTCCCCGCCCTGGCCTCCAAGATCCATGCCGATCTCGGCGTGAAGGGCGGCCAGATGCTGGACGTCCAGGCGAACTGCGCCGGCTTCGTCACGGGGCTGACCGTTGCCAGCGACAGGATGCGGCTCGATCCGGAGGTCCGCAACGCCCTGGTCATCGGTGTCGAGATGAACAGCCGCTTCATCTCGCGCAGCAACGCCGACGCCGCGATCTATCACAGCGACGGCGCTGGGGCGGTGGTGCTGGGGCGGGTCCCCGGTGCCGGAATTCTCAGTTCCGCGTTCCATACGGATAGTTCCAACTACGAGGCCGTCCGGGTGCGCGGCGGCGGCTCGACCTTCACACGTCCCGATCGCCCCTTCGACCCAGCGGTCGACACGATGGAGCTGAACGGGATCGCGACCTGGAAGCAGGCCATTACGCATCTGCCGACGGTCATTCGTCGCGCAAGCGAAAAGTCCGGCATCAATTATCGCGAAGCAGATTTCTTCGTGTTCCATCAGGCCAACCTTCGTCTGATCGAATACTTGGTCCGTAAGATGGGCGGGGATATGGGGAAGACCTATACGAACGTCGGCCGCATCGGAAATACAGGGGCCGCCTCGACAGCGATTGCCTTGAGCGAGGCTGTGGCGCACAACCGTTTGAAGGACGGCGACACGGTTATCTTCGCGGCGGTCGGCGCCGGCTTCAGCTTTGGCGCGAGCGTCTGGCGCTGGTCTTCGGTTACGGCCGTGAGCCACGAGATCAATTCGGTCGGCTGACATGTTCCACGATTTCAACGCGATCCAGGTCGGCGACGTCCGGACCCTCAGCAAGACGATCACGGCGGACGACGTCCGCCGTTTCGTCGAGTTGACCGGTGACGACAATCCCCTCCACGTCGATCCCATCTATGCGGAGACGACGCCATTCAAGGACATCGTGGTCCATGGAATGCTCGGCGCGAGCTTCCTCTCCACGGTGATCGGAACCAAGCTTCCGGGACCGGGAGCCCTCTGGGTCTCCCAGAACATGGAGTTCCATCGCCCGGTGCGCCTCGGGGACACCCTGGAGATCGGTTGCACCGTCCTCAAGAAGCACGAGCGCGACAGGCTGCTCGACCTCGAAACCCGGATCACGAACCAGAACGGTGACTTGATCCTCTCGGGGCGCGCCAAGGTCAAAGTTCTTGTGACCCGGCAAGCGGCCGAGGTGGCCCCAGAAGCGGATCGGCGCCGGGTCGCCATCGTGACCGGCGGCTCGGGCGGGATCGGCGGCGCGATTTGCCGGCGCTTGGCCGCGGACGGCCATGCAGTGGTGGTGCATTATCGCGGCCGGCGGGACCGGGCCGAGGCCCTGGTGCACGAATTGTCGGCGAACGGTCCAGGGGCTATCGCCGTGCAGGGCGATCTCACCGTACCGGGCACCGCAGCGTCGATTGCGGAAGCTGCCATCCGGGCCTTCGGGGGTGTCGGGGTGCTGGTGAACAACGCGGCCCCGGCGATCGATGCGAAGCCCATACAGGCGTTGGCCTGGACGGACATGCAGAAGCACCTCGACGTGCAGGTCCGCGGCGCCTTTGAAATGATCAAGGCCTGCCTGCCTCAGATGACCGAGGCCCGTGCCGGGCGGATCGTGAACATCACCTCCCAGGTGGTGCAGGGGAACCCGTCCGTGTCCTGGACCTCCTACGCGGTCGGCAAGTCCGCCCTCGCGACGATGTCCCGTTACCTCGCGGCGGAACTCGGTCCGTCGGGCGTGACGGTCAACTGCGTCGCCCCGGGAATGACGGAGACGACGTTGATCGGCGACATCCCCGAGAAGGTACAGATGATGGTGGCAAGGCAGACTCCCCTGCGTCGGTTGTCCACGCCGGAGGACGTCGCCGCCGCCGTGGCCTATCTCGCCTCGGACTCCGCTGCCTTCGTCACGGGACACACGCTGGCGGTGAACGGTGGGCTGACGATGTCATGAGCACCAACGACAGAGCGAGCGCCCGAGCGCTCCTGGCCGATCCCGCCGCCAGTTTCCTCCAGGTCCAGAAGAGCGTTGCTTTTCTGGAAAAGACCGAAGACGGCCTCAAGGACGTCACGCTCGGTCTCTCCTCCAACGTGCAGGTGGATCGCCTCGCCCTCTACCTGCGTCGCCACGCGCTGCTAGCCGGGGTGCGGCTACGGGTTCAAATCGGCCTGTACGACAGCGTCGCACAGGACGTCGAGACCTTCGTGCAGGCTGGCGTGGACGTGCTGCTGGTCGTTCCTTTCTTCGACAACCTGATGCCCGCCTTCGAGGCACAAATCGCTGCCGGGCTCGACGACGCGGTTATCGCGGCCAAGGGCGAAGAGCTGGCCGAGCGCTATCGCCTCGCTCTCGCTGCCGCGCAGCCGATCCCGACGGTACTCGTCGGCCAGTTCCACAGGACCTGGCCGTCGGCACAGCCGCGTCAGCCGGACCGGGTATCGACCGTCCTGCAAACCTTCCAGGAGATGCTCGCCAACGTGGTCGCGGAGGCCACACCCGCAGCCCTCTTCGACATGCCCGGGATCCTGACCGATGTCGGGCTGTCGGCAGCGATCGACCGCCGCTTCTACGCCCAGGCCAAGGCGCCCTACGCGCTGCCGATGCTCAACGAGATTGGACGCCGGACAGCAAAGGCCACCCGGGCCTACGGCACCTACTTCTACAAGGTGCTGGCTCTCGACTGCGACAACACCCTCTGGGGTGGGGTTGTCGGGGAGGACCTCGTCGAGGGGATCAAGCTGTCTCCTTTCGAGTATCCCGGGAACGTGTACTGGCGGGCACAGCAGGAGTTCCTCGGGCTCGAAAGGGCCGGTGTCATTCTCTGCCTGTGTACCAAAAACAATCCCGCGGATGTCGAGGAAGTGCTGTCTCGCCATCCTGACATGCCGATCCGCTCGGAGAACCTGACGATCAGGAAGATCAACTGGGACGATAAATCGACGAACCTCCGGGCCATCGCGACGGAGCTCAATGTCGGCCTCGACAGCATCGTTTTCCTCGACGATTCGTCCTTCGAACTCGAGGGTGTGCAGTCACAGGTTCCCGCGGTGACGGTGTTTCAGGTGCCCAGTGCTCTCACTGAATACCCGGCGGTTGTCGGAGACATCAAGGCGCTGTTCCTTGCCGGTGGCGTCTCGGCCGAGAGCAGTGCGAAAACACAGCAATATAAGCAGAAGGCTGCCGCCGAGGCCCTCAAGGCTCAGTTCTCGTCCCAGGAAGACTACATCGCCTCTCTGGAGCTCGAGGTCGAGCTTTTGCGTAATGCCGAGGCGAACGTGGCACGGATCAGCGAGCTGACGCAGAAATCGAACCAGTTCAACCTGACGACACGCCGGTACACACAGGCTGAGATTCTTGCTGCCATGGCGAGTGAAGACCGGGAGGTATACTCGCTGACGGTGAAGGATAAGTTTGGCAGCGCCGGCCTCACCGGGGTCGGGGTCGTTCGCTACGAGGATGACGTCGTCGAGGTTGAGGCCTTCCTCATGAGCTGTCGTGTCATCGGCCGCGGGGTCGAATTCAGTATCTGGCCTTACATTGCACGGGATGCTGCGCGCAGGGGCTGCTCACGCCTGCGGGGGCGCTTCGTCCGGTCCGCGAAGAACAACCTCGTGGAGGATTTCTTCGACCGACTCGGGCTTGCACCGGAGGAAACCAGCGAAGGAGAGCGGACCTACGTAACCCCGCTCGCGACGCTGGAAAAGCAACAATCTCAATGGATTAAGATTCATTATGCTGGATGAAACGAAGCTTAAGTCGGTAATTGCAGCGATTCTAGAGATCGATGAGAATTCGGTCGATCAGAATACGAGCATGGACAACGTGGAGAGCTGGGATTCCATCAAGCACATGGACCTGATCCTCGCTATTGAGGAAGAGTTCGGTGTCTCGGTCCCGGACGAGGAGGCCGCCGATCTCACCTCCTATGCGCTGATCAAGCTCGTTGTCGCGGACTTGGTAAAGGACAAGGGATGAAGTGGCTTCTCGAGCGATTCGGAGAGCATCCGGACACCATCGCCTTCATCCATAACGACCGGAAGGTCAGCTATGGGGAGGTGGTCGCGCTGGTCGATGGCTTCAGCCGCCGCGCGCAGGAGGCCGGTGTCCGGCCAGGCCACAAGGTGGTGGTCGTCGGCGATTTCTCGCCGGAAGTGGTCTGTCTCATCCTGGCCCTCGGCCTCGATCGCTGCATCGTCATTCCGCTCACCCGCGAGTCGGTGATCGAGCAGGATGTCGCCCTCGGTGTCTCGGGGGCGGACTGGATCGCCGAGTTCGATTCCGCCGGACGCGAGTTCAGCCTGTCCGAAAAACGGGTCCCGGTCGAAAATGCCCTGCTCAGCCAGTTCCTTGCGAAGGATAAGGCTGGATTGATCCTGTTCAGTTCCGGATCGACCGGCGCACCGAAGGGGATTCTCCACGACTTCGAACAGGTCGCCGAGAAATTCCGGGTTCAGCGCGCACCGATGGTCACGATCCCATTCCTGATGATCGACCATTTCGGGGGAATCAACACGATCCTCGCGATCACGTCGAGCCTCGGAACGGTGGTCACCGTCGACGACCGCTCCATCGCGAAGGTTGCGGCGGCCATCGAGCGTTACAAAGTCGAGTTGCTTCCCGTGACGCCGTCGTTCCTAAACATCATGCTGATGGTGCGAGCGCACGAGGACTTCGACCTGTCGTCGATCAAGCGCATCACGTACGGCACCGAGGTTATGCCGCAGGTAACCCTCGACCGTCTGCGGGCAGCGTTCCCCGGCGTGCAGTTGCAGCAGACCTATGGTCTCTCTGAAGTCGGCGTCCTGCGATCCCAATCGCGTCCGGATGGCTCTCTATGGCTCAGGGTCGGTGGCGAGGGCTTCCGTACGGAGGTCCGCGACGGAGTGCTCTGGATCAAGTCGAGCTACCGGATGGAGGGCTACCTGAACGCTGCCAGCGGATTCGACGAGGAGGGCTGGTTCAACACGCAGGACCGGGTCGAGGTCGATGGAGAATGGCTGCGCATTCTGGGTCGGGTGACGGACATCATCAATGTCGGTGGCCAGAAGGTCTATCCGGTCGAGGTGGAAGAAGTCATCCTCGGCATCGACAACGTCGAAGACGTGGTCGTGCTGGCGGAGCCGCACAAGATCCTCGGGCAGGTGGTCACGGCCAAGATCCGAGTCAGAGAGCCGGAAACCGTCGAATCCTTGAAGCTGCGGGTCCGGCTTGCCTGCAAGGCGGTACTGGCACCCTACAAGGCACCCAGCAAGATCATCATCACCGACGAACCGCTGAACTCCGTCAGGCAGAAGAAGATCAGGTCCGCCGCGGGCCGCAGCCAGCCGACGCCGTCCGCCACCACGTCTGACCAAGCCGACTAAAAGTATTCCCGGACACCGGTCGAAGGGGCTCGGCGAGCCCTTGGCCTAAGCCCGGGGGCCGGTGTTGACGCCATGGGGCCCGTCGAGGCTGCCGCACAGTGACGGTTGCGGCAGCCTCGACGTCACGGCTCCAGGCCGGAAGGTCTCGAAAGACCGCTCAAAGAGCCGACTTACGCTTCACAGCACCCGTCCGCTACGCAGGGCAGACGCGAAGCCACGCTTCATCTGCATACAATCTAACTCACTCAGCAACTCCTTTTCTGGACGATATTGTTGTAATGCCAGACGACCCGCGCCGATAATCGCGCCATACGAGCTGTAGACGTCCGCGCTTCCGCGACGCCTCCTCCGGTGCATCGTCACAGATGCTCACTCGGCATCGGCCAGACAACATCAGAGGTCATTCGACACGCGACCGTGGAGACCTTTCAGATGGTCCGTTCGCTTTTCCGATGACTGTCGAACACATGGGGTGCAGACCTTTGGCCCCTTCGCATCCGGCTCGGCAAAACAATTTGCCCTCAGCACACATGCTCTCGGCATTCGTGCCGACTTGATCCTTGGCCTACCTTCTCCGCAAGCCTACGGACCGAGACTGCTGGGATCATGCGGGCTTGAAGCCTCGACTGGCCACGACCCCGGGGGCCGAGTTGCAGGCGCGTGGCGTCTCTGATCCCCACTGGGCCGAGGGCTATCCACAAGTGACATGTACCTAAGGGTCAATGGCCCCTGCTAATCCCCTCCATCTCTCGCCAGACTGGAAGCAGGTCTTGGCGAGCCGGGACTTTCGAAGAACGGACCGGTTCCCACGATTTCGAAGGCGTTCTGGCATGCAGGTGATTGAGACGGAGATTCCGGCGGTCCGGCGGGTGGTGTCTCCGCGCTTTGGCGATGCGCGGGGCTGGTTTTGCGAGACGTACCGGGCGGNCGCGCCGGGGGCGAAATCCCATAGCATGCAGGTGATTGAGACGGAGATTCCGGCGGTCCGGCGGGTGGTGTCTCCGCGCTTTGGCGATGCGCGGGGCTGGTTTTGCGAGACGTACCGGGCGGACATCCTGGCCCGGGCCGGCATCGCGGATGTGTTCATCCAGGACAACCAGTCCTTTTCCGCCCCGCGCGGCACGGTGCGGGGCCTGCACTTCCAGCGCCCTCCCATGGCCCAGGCCAAGCTGGTCCGGGTGCTCGCGGGGGCCATCCTGGATGTCGCCGTCGACCTGCGGCGCGCCTCGCCCACCTACGGCCGGCACGTGGCCGTGCGCCTCGACGCGCAAGCCGGCGAGCAGGTCTACATCCCGGTCGGCTTCGGGCACGGCTTCTGCACCCTGGAACCCGACACCATGGTGGCCTACAAGGTCGCCGGCGGGGTCTACAGCCCCGAGCAYGATGGCGGCCTGCTCTGGAACGATCCGGCGCTCGGCATCGCCTGGCCGGTGAGCGAGGCGCAGGCCCAGCTCTCGGCCAAGGACCGGATCGCCCCGCGCCTGGCCGATCTTCCGCCGCTTTTCTGAAGCTCTTGCGGCAGGATACGACCGGATCCGGTTCCGCTGTTCCCCGCGATCGCTTTCCGATCGCCTTCACGAAAGACCTTTCATCCCATGCGCATCTTGGTGACGGGCGGCTGCGGCTTCATCGGATCGGCCCTGGTGCTGCACCTGGTGCAGGAGCTCGGACACGAGGTGGCGACGCTCGACGCGCTGACCTACGCGGCCAACCCGATCTCGCTCCAGCCGCTGGCGGACAACCCGCGCCACCGCCTGGTGGAGGCCGACATCTGCGACCCGGGGGCCGTGCACGCCCTCTACGCCGCGTTCCGGCCCGAGGCCGTGATGCACCTGGCCGCCGAGAGCCATGTCGACCGCTCGATCACCGATCCGGGCGCCTTCATCCGCACCAACGTGGTCGGCACCCAGGTCATGCTCGACGGAGCCCGCAGCCACTGGGACGGGCTGAGCGGCGAGGCCAAGGCGGCCTTCCGCTTCCTGCACGTCTCCACCGACGAGGTCTACGGCTCGCTGCCGCCGGACGGCTTCTTCACCGAAGCCAGCCGCTACGACCCGCGCTCGCCCTACTCGGCCTCCAAGGCCGCCTCCGACCACCTGGCCCGCGCCTGGCACGAGACCTACGGCCTGCCGGTCCTGGTGACGAACTGCTCGAACAACTACGGCCCGCGCCACTTTCCCGAGAAGCTCATCCCGCTGATGATCCTCAACGCCCTGGAGGGCAAGCCGCTGCCCGTCTACGGCGATGGCCTGAACGAGCGCGACTGGATCCACGTGGAGGACCATGCCCGCGGCCTCGTGGCGGTGCTGGAGAAGGGGCGGATCGGCGAGACCTACCTGCTGGGCGGGCGCGCGGTGCGCAACAACCTCGCCGTCGTCAAGGCGCTCTGCGCCGCCTTCGACCGCCTGCGCCCGGACCACGCCCCCCACGACCGGCTGATCACCTCCGTCGCCGACCGGCCCGGCCACGACCGGCGCTACGCCATCGACCCGTCCAAGGCCGAGGCCGAGCTCGGCTGGCATCCGACCAAGGACTTCGAGCGGGCCCTGGAGGAGACCGTGCGCTGGTACCTCGCCAACGAGGCCTGGTGGCGCCCGATCCGCGAGGGCCGCTACACCGGCGAGCGCCTCGGCCTGGGCACAGCCCCCACCGGCCGCGCCTGAGCCGATGCCCGAGACGCGCGACATCCTCATCCTCGGCGGGGCCGGCCAGGTCGGCACCGAGTTGCAGGCGCCCGCGCTCTGGGAGGCGGGCACCCGCCTGCACGCCCCGAGCCGCACGGCGCTCGACGTCACCGACGCCGCCGCCATCGACGCCGCCCTGAGCGCGCGCCCCTACGCGGCGGTGGTCAACGCGGCCGCCTACACCGCCGTGGACCGGGCCGAGAGCGAGATCGCCGCGGCCTGGGCCCTGAACGCGGTGGCGCCGGCACTCCTGGCCGCCGCCACCGCCCGGGCCGGCATCCCCCTCGTGCACGTCTCCACCGACTACGTCTTCGACGGCCGCGCCGAGGGCCCCTGCACCCCCGATACGCCGATCGACCCGCAGAGCGTCTACGGCGCCAGCAAGGCGGCCGGCGAGATCGCGGTGCGCAGCGCCAACCCGCGCCACGCCATCCTCCGCACCGCCTGGGTGGTGAGCCCGCACCGGAGCAACTTCGTCAAGACGATGCTGCGGCTCGCCGCCGAGCGCGAGCGCCTCAGCGTGGTCGACGACCAGCACGGCAGCCCGACGAGCGCGGGCGACCTCGCCGCCGGCCTGGCCCAGATCGCCCAGGCGCTGGCCCGCGATCCTACCGCCCCCACGGGCACGCATCACTTCGTCAATGCGGGCGCCACCACCTGGTGCGGCTTTGCCCGCGCCATCGTGGCGGGCGCGGCCCGGCGCGGCGCCCGCGCGGTACCGGTCGACGCCATTCCCACCAGCGCCTTCCCGACCCCGGCCCGCCGGCCCGCGTACTCGGTGCTCTCGACCGCGAGCCTCACGGCCGCCTACGGCCTGAGGCCGCGGCCCTGGGAACGGGCCCTCGACGACATCCTCGACCGGCTGGTCGGCCCCGAACGGACAACGACGGAGACACAGGCATGAAGGGGATCGTTCTGGCCGGCGGCACGGGCACGCGCCTGCACCCGGCCACGCTGTCGATCAACAAGCAGCTGCTGCCGGTCTACGACAAGCCGATGATCTACTACCCGGTCTCGGTGCTGATGCTGGCGGGCATCCGCGAGATCCTGATCATCTCCTCGCCCGAGCACCTGGACAACTACAAGCGCCTGTTCGGCACCGGCGAGCAGTTCGGGCTGTCCTTCAGCTACGCGCTCCAGCCCCGGCCGGAAGGGCTGGCCCAGGCCTTCCTGATCGGACGCGACTTCGTGGGTGCGGACAGCGTGGCCCTGGTGCTCGGCGACAACCTGTTCTTCGGCTCGGGCATGCGCGAGATGCTGGCGCGCGCGCGCGCCCGCGAGAGCGGCGCCACGGTGTTTGCCTACCACGTCGACGATCCCTCGGCCTACGGCGTGGTGACCCTCGGCCCGGACGGGCGGCCCCTGCGCCTGGTCGAGAAGCCGGTGGAGCCCGAGAGCCCCTGGGCGGTGACGGGGCTGTACTTCTACGACAACCAGGTCCTCGACATCGCCGCGGCGGTGACGCCCTCGGCCCGGGGCGAGCTCGAGATCACCAGCGTCAACGAGGCCTATCTCGAGCGCGGGCAGYTGCACGTGGAGCGCATGAGCCGCGGCTATGCCTGGCTCGACACGGGCACCCATGACAGCCTGCTGGAGGCGGCCGAGTTCGTGCGCACGCTCCAGCACCGCCAGGGCCTGCAGGTGGCCTGCCTGGARGAGATCGCCTACCTGCAGGGCTTCATCGGCAAGGACCAGCTCGTCGCCCGCGGCAAGCTCTTCGCCAAAACCGCCTACGGACAGAACCTCCTCAAACTCGCACA
>NZ_LMNU01000013.1 GCF_001423085.1 Methylobacterium sp. Leaf125
ACGTGTCAGCAATCGTCTCACAATCCCCTTCACAGAGGATCCGCAAGAGCCAAATCGCCGCCCACGCTTCTCTTTCTCAGATTCACTTGTCAAAGAACATGGCACCCGACGGAAACCGTCCGGCCCGACACTCACAACAGACAAAAACAGTTGGCCATCCAGCTCTTCGCCGGATCTCCATCCGAAATTCTTTCTGTAGAAGCGTCGGTGCGCTGCCAAACCCGTTGGCCGGCGCCGATGAGCCGGGGTATACGGGCGCCGCTCGGGCCCGTCAACACCCAACATCACATTTTTACGACGGCCGCGGGCCGGCGACCGTCGGGCAGGATCCGCGGTCGGGAGCGCGACGGTCTCACGCGCTCCCCGCACAGTGTCACGGCCCCGCCCGCCGGGGGAGGGGCCGCCCGCGTCTGTCCACGGCCGATTGCGCCATCCCTGCCGCGCTCGGCCGGAATCCCGGCGGAGGGCGCATTCACCGCATCTTCACACGATTGCCGCATGCCTATGGAATGCGCGGCAGCCTGATCGAGGGGGCCTCCGCCCCGGCTTCGCAGCGCGTTCCGCTTCGGCATCGGACGTAATCCTGACGGGTCAGGCGCGGACATGCGCGGGCATCCGCGCGCAGGCACTTGCTTCAGCGGACACTTGCTTCGACTGAATGGCTCGCTCAAAATACAGTTGTGGGGATGGGCGGGCCGCACCGGTGCCGCCGGGAAGGAAGCAGATCGTGACGCAGGCCCGGGATTCCGCCGAGCTGGCCTCGGCACTGGCGCAGTGCCGGACAGCGTTCATCGGCGTGGCGGCCATGAGCGGGCTCGTCAACGTGCTCTATCTCACCGGCTCGTTCTTCATGCTGGAGGTCTACGACCGGGTGATTCCGAGCCGGTCGGTGCCGACCCTGATCGGCCTCTGCATCCTGGCCCTGGTGCTCTACATCTTCCAGGGACTGCTCGAAGCCCTGCGCTCGCGCATCCTGGCCCGGATCGGTGCCGCCCTGGACGAATCCTTGAGCGGGCGGGTCTTCGACATCGTGGTGCGTGCCCCCCTGAAGGGGGCCGCTCCCGGCGACGGCCTCCTGCCCCTGCGCGACCTCGACCAGCTGCGCGCCTTCCTCGGCGGCTCGGGCCCCTCCGCCTTCTTCGATCTTCCCTGGATGCCGATCTATCTCCTGATCTGCTTCCTGTTCCATCCCCTGATCGGCGTCGCGGCCCTCGCGGGCGCCGCCGTCCTCGCCACCCTCGGCCTCCTCACCGACCGGGCGACCCGGCATCCGGCCCAGACCGCCACCGCCCACGGCCTGCGCCGCAACGGCCTGGCCGAGGCCGGCCGCCGCAACGCCGAGGTGCTGGCCGCCATGGGCATGCAGGGGCGCTTCGCCACCCGCTGGGCCCTGGCCAACCGCGACTACATGCAGTCGCAGCAGCGCGCCTCCGACATCGCCGGCGGCTACGGCGCCGGGTCCAAGGTGTTCCGCACCGCTCTCCAGTCCGGGGTGCTGGCCCTGGGCGCCTACCTCGTGATCAACGGCCTGGCCTCCGCCGGCATCATCATCGCCTCCTCGATCCTGGTGGCCCGGGCCCTGGCCCCGGCGGAGCTCGCCATCGCCAACTGGAAGGGCTTCGTCCAGGCACGCCAGTCCTGGGCCCGCCTGTCCGATCTCTTCGCCCGCATGCCCGCCGGCGCGCAGCCGCACGCGCTGCCGGCCCCCTCTCGTGCGCTTCAGGTCGAGAGCATCAGCGTCGCCCCGCCCGGAACCCCCCGCCTCGTGGTCCAGGACGTGAGCTTCGCCCTCCAGGCCGGACAGGGCCTCGGCGTGATCGGCCCCTCGGCCTCGGGCAAGTCGAGCCTGGTGCGCGCCCTCGTCGGGGTCTGGCCGGCCGTGCGCGGGAAGGTGCGCCTCGACGGCGCCGCCCTCGACCAGTGGTCGGCCGACGATCTCGGTCCGCATATCGGCTTCTTGCCCCAGGAGGTGGAGCTGTTCGCCGGCACGGTGGCGGAGAACATCGCCCGCTTCGATCCGCAGGCCCCCTCCGAGGCGGTGATCGCCGCCGCCCGGGCGGCCGGCGTGCACGAGCTGATCCTGCGCCTGTCGGAGGGCTACGACACCCGCATCGGCGAGGGCGGTGCCGGCCTGTCCGCCGGCCAGCGCCAGCGCGTCGGCCTAGCCCGGGCCCTCTACGGCAACCCCTTCCTGGTCATCCTCGACGAGCCCAACGCCAATCTCGACGCCGAGGGCGAGAACGCCCTGACCCAGGCGATCATCGGAGTCCGCCGCCGCGGCGGCGTCTGCATCGTCATCGCCCACCGGCCGTCGGCGCTGGGCGCGGTCGACCTCATCCTGATGATGGCGGAGGGCCGGGCCCAGGCCTTCGGGCCGAAGGACGAGGTTCTCAAGCGCGTGCTGCGCCCGGCCTCGGTCCCCGTGGAGGCCCGCCCCGTGGACACGCAGGCCGCCCCCGGCGCCCTGCAGGAGAGTGCCTGATGTCCGTCGCCCTCAGCCCCATCGACATGCATCCCGCCCTCACGGCCCCGCGTCCCGCCGCGCAGGGCTCGATCCGCCGCCACCTCGCCCTCGGCGTCGCCCTGGGGGCGGTGCTGGTGGTGGGCGTGGGCGGCTGGGCGACCTTCACCCAGATCTCCGGCGCCGTGATCGCGCCGGGTCAGCTCGTGGTCGAATCCGACGTGAAGAAGGTGCAGCACCCCACCGGCGGTGTCGTCGGCGAGCTGCGGGTGCGCGACGGCATGCACGTCAAGGCCGGCGATATCCTGATCCGTCTCGACGAGACCCAGACCCGGGCCAACCTCGACATCATCCTGAAGGCCCTGGACGAGCTCTCCGCCCGTCGCGCCCGCGACGAGGCCGAGCGCGACGGCGCCGCCGCTATCACCTTCCCGCCCGAGTTGCTGGCCCGCAAGGACAGCGACCCCTCGGTGGCTCACCTGATCGAGGGCGAGACCCGGCTGTTCAAGTCCCGCGTGGCCGGCCGCGAGGGCCAGAAGGCGCAGCTGCGCGAGCGCGTCCAGCAGCTGCGCGAGGAGATCAAGGGCCTGACGGAGCAGGTCGCGGCCAAAGCCCGCGAGGTCGGCTTCATCACCGGCGAGTTGCAGGGCGTGCGGGAGCTCTACGCCAAGAACCTGGTGCCGCTCGCCCGGGTCAACGCCCTGGAGCGCGACGCCGCGCGCCTCGACGGCGAGCGCGGCCAGCTCCTCGCCTCGACGGCCTCGGCCCGGGGCAAGATCGCCGAGACCGAGCTGCAGATCCTTCAGATCGACGGCGACATGCGCACCGAGACCGGCAAGGATCTCGCCGAGATCCGGGGCAAGTGGTCGGAATACGTCGAGAAGCGCGTCGCCGCCGAGGACCAGCTCAAGCGCGTCGACATGCGCGCGCCGCAATCGGGCACCGTGCACCAGATGACGGTGCACACGATCGGCGGCCTGGTGACGCCCTCCGAGCCCGCCATGCTGATCGTGCCGGAGGCGGACCAGCTCGCGGTGGAGGTGAAGATCCAGCCGCAGGACATCGACAACGTCCGCCTCGACCAGGCCGCCGTGCTGCGCTTCTCGGCCTTCAACCAGCGCACGACGCCGGAGATCGACGGGGTGGTGTCCCGGGTCTCGGCCGACGTCACCTCCGACCCGAAGACCGGGATGAGCTACTACACCGCCCGCATCCGGGTGCCGGAGGACCAGAAGGAGCGCCTCGGCACCGCCCGCCTCGTCCCGGGCATGCCGGTCGAGACCTTCATGCAGCTCGGCAACCGCTCGGTGCTCAGCTACCTCACCAAGCCGCTCACCGACCAGATCGCCAAGGCTTGGCGCGAGAAGTAAGGCTTGGCGCCAGAAGCAAGGTTTGGCGCGGGACATCTGTCTCGCGCCAAACCGGATTGCCCGGCATGCGCGCGGGCCGCCCCGCCTGAACGGGGGATCAGCAGGCTGGTTGGGTCGCGGGCATCAGGCTTCGGAGGACGGCCCGGATATGGGCGCGGAGCGCCAGGACCCGCTCATCGGGCAGGGTCTCGGTTCCTGCCCCCTCGCGTCCCGGACCTGCATGGTATCCGTCGAACCCAGTCATCGGTCGGCGCCCCTCAATGCTACGACGCATTTTTGCAGTGCACAAAAGACAAAAAGTATTATTCCCGATCGGTTGTCAATACCTGCTTGTAGCGCAATTGCAGATCCCGCTCACCAATTGCATCTTCGATGAACGAGGCGCTTAATTCGTCCTGAAGTAAACCGGGATTGAGCAACACCATCCGAGACCAAGCACGCTACGGCCTTCCTTTGACTGGCCCGTCGCCCGCATCCCGAGGCCTGGATCCCGTCCGGCCTGGAGCGGACGGGCGGCAGGCCGGCGGGGGCGACCGGCCCATGCCCGTCCCTGCGTCCCGAGGGCCATTTCCCCGATGCGCTTCCATTTCGATCTCACCGATGGCCGGACCACGATGCCCGACCCGAGGGGCGCCGAAGCGGCCGACCTCGCCGAGGCCATCGCCCAGGCCGCGCTGGTCATCGAGGAACTGCGCAGGAGCGGCGAACTGGTCCATGTCGAGGGTGTCTGGGATCTCGTGATCCGGGATGCGGACGGGCGGGACCTGCATCGCATCCCCGTCGTCCCGAAGGCGTGAGTGCACCGGCATGCACCTCCGAAGCCGAAGCCGAAGCCGAAGCCGAAGCCGAAGCCGAAGCTATGCCGCATCGGCGGGGCCGTGCATTAACTTTCCATGAACTTTCGATGAGCGTCACGCGAACTGGCCTGCCCTGAACCGAGCCGACGGATTGGCCGGCCCGCAGACCGTCGGAATGTGCCTGCCGTCACGGCACCGGGCGGCTGCACCCGAGGGCAGCGGCGTAACGGGGTGACGGGCGTGGGGAGCCGACGTCCGGGACAGTTCAGGAATGGCCCAACGCGGCGGCGATGCGGGCCAGGCGCCCGTCCGGATGCGCCAGGGCCTCCAGGATCGAGAAATGATCCGCGCCGTCGAGCGCGACGCAGCGGGTCTCCGGCTCAGCCGCGCGTGCCGCGGCATAGGCCCGCGACTGGCGCCGAAGTTCAGGCAGTTCGTCGGCCCCGTAAGCCACCACCAGGGGGACGCCGCGGCGGGGTGCGAGGCGGATCGGCGACAGCGCCTCGACCTCCCCGGGCGTGAGCCGGAGCGCGTCGTCGAGGGAGGTCCGGCGGATCGGCGCGAGATCGTAGATCCCGCTGATCGCGAGGCCGGCATCGGCGTCCGGTCCGTCCAGCGCCAGGGCGGCGAGGTGCCCGCCCGCGGACCAGCCGGAAACCACGAGGCGCCGGCGCCCCAGGCCTGCCGCCGCATCGTGCGCCCGCAGGACGCGCAGGGCCGCCCCGATCTCGTCGGCGATCCGGGTCAGCGACGCCTCCGGCGCCAGGGTGTAGCCGATCAGGGCGACGTCGAGGCCGAGGGCGAGCGGTCCCTCGGCCAGGCAGGCGAAGCCCTCCTTGGCGTTGCGCTGCCAGTAGCCGCCATGGATGAAGGCCAGGAGCGGGGCGCCGGCACGGCCGCAGGCGAACAGGTCGATCCGATTCCGGGGACCGGCAGCGTGGGCCGGACCCGGATCGTAGGGCAGGTCGAGGGTGTGACCCGGGCGGGCCCGGAGCGCGGCGCTGCGCAGCCGCCAGTCGGCGAGGCGGGCGGCGCTGTCGGCGACCGCCCCCGAATTGTCGTAGGCCCGGCTCAAGGCCGCGCGGTCGAGGTCCCGCCAGTCGATCGGGGGCGTCCCGTCGGTCTCAAGCCGCATCGCCGGTTCCCCGGTACCAATCCACGAGTTCGCCGCCCTGGGCGAACCAGACGTCGTCGCGGGCGAGGAGCGCGTCGAGGAGCCGTTCCAGCAGCCCGATGCGGTGGGGTACGCCGGTGATGTAGGGGTGGATGGCGAATCCCATCACCTTGGCGCCGCCCAGCGGCCCGTGGCCGGCCGCCTCCGCGGCGAGGCGCTCGACCTGGGCCAGCGCCCGGTCCACGAACTCGTCGGCACGGTGATGCTGGATCGCCAGCAGGGGAATGTCGTTCAGCTCCACCGAGTAGGGCAGGGCGATGAGCGGGCGCGTCGCGGTGGCGATGCGGCTGGGCCGGTCGTCCACCACCCAGTCGCCCACATAGTCGAGGCCGGCGGCGGCGAGGTGGTCCGGGGTATCGAGGGTCTCGGTCAGGCCGGGTCCGAGCCAGCCGCGCGGGTTCGCCCCCGTCACGGCGCGGATCGTCGCCAGGGTCCGGGCGATCATCGCGGGCACGTCCGCGATGCGGTGGGTCGGGACCTGGTGGAAGCCGTGCCCCATGAACTCCCAGCCGGCGGCGTGGGCTTCGTGGGCCACGCGGGGATAGGCCTCGCAGACCGAGCCGTTGATCGACAGGGTCGGGCGGATCCCGCGCGCCTGGAAGGCCGCGAGGAAGCGCCAGAACCCGACGCGCATCCCGTATTCGTGCCAGCCCCAGTTGGCGAGGTCGGGCAGCAGGGGCGCGCCGGTCGGCGCCACCAGGATCTGGCGCGGCATCGGGTTGTCGATGAGCCAGTGCTCGACATTCACCACCGGCCAGATCGCCACGTGCTTGCCCTCCGGCAGGACGAGGCGCGGCCGGTCGATGGCGGCCCGGTAGGCGAGGCGACGCTCGGGACGGCGGGGATCGGAAAAGTCCGGTTCGGTCATGGGGGGCTCGACGCGGCACCAGAGGTTGGAAATTCAGAGGGCGACGTGCGCTCCCCGTTCCCCTTCCCACGAGGGGAAGAGGGACCCGTGCCGGGCTTCAGGGCCTCACGCGGCGACGCGGCCGTGGCGGCTGTGGAGCTGGGCCGAGAGCATGCGGCGGATGTCGTTGAAGGCCGGGCTCGAGACGTCGCGGCGACGGGGCAGGGCGATGTCGTGGACGGCGTCGATCCGGCCGGGGCTCGGCGACATCACCACGACGCGGTCGGCGAGGAAGATCGCCTCCTCGATGGCGTGGGTGACGAACAGCACGGTGAGGCCGGTGCGGCTCCAGAGCTCGAGGAGCTCGTCCTGCAGGCGCTCGCGGGTCATGGCGTCCAGCGCCCCGAAGGGCTCGTCCATCAGCACCACCTCGGCCTCGTTGGCGAGCACCCGGGCGATGGCGACGCGCTGCTTCATACCCCCCGAGAGCTGGTGGGGATGCGCGTCCGCGAAGGCGCCGAGGCCCACGAGGTCGATGTAGCGGGCCACCGTGTCGCGGATCTCGGCGGCGGGGCGCCCGCGGGACTTGGGGCCGAAGCCGATGTTGTCGCGCACGCTCAGCCAGGGAAAGAGGCCGTAATCCTGGAAGACCATGCCGCGCGACGGATCGGGGCCCGCGATGGGCTGGCCCCACATCAGGGCCTGGCCGGAGGAGGGCGCCTCGAAGCCGGCGGCGATGCGCAGCAGGGTGGACTTGCCGCAGCCCGAGGCGCCCAGCAGGCACACGAACGCGCCGCGCGCCACCGTGAGGTTGGCGCCCTTCAGGGCGGTCACCGTCTGGCCCTGCACCGCGAAGGTCTTGCCGACGTCGCGGATCTCGAGGATCGGGAGGGTGGGTTCAGCCATGGAACACCTCAGCCCGTGACACCTCAACCCGTAACACCTCAACCATGGGACGGGCTCCAGGCCAGGAGGCGGCGGCCGATCCCCATCACGATCCGGTCCGACAGGAAGCCGGCGACCCCGATGACGATCATGCCGCAGATGACGATCTCGGTGCGCGAGAGCTGGCGCGCCTCCATGATGATGGCGCCGAGCCCCGTCTGCACGCCGGTCATCTCGCCGACCACGATGACGACCCAGGCGAAGCCGAGGCCGAGGCGCAGGCCGGTGAAGATCGACGGCAGGGCGGCGGGCAGGACCACCCGGGCGAACTGGGCCGAGCCCCGGCAGCCGAGCATGCTGGCCGCCTCGAACAGGCGCGGCTCCACCGAGCGCACCCCGAAGATGGTGTTGACCAGGATGGGGTAGAACGCCCCGAGGAAGACGAGGAAGTAGGCCGAGCGCGGCCCGAGGCCGAACAGGATCATGGCCAGCGGCAGCCAGGCGGTCACGGGCACGGGCCGCAGGATCTGGAAGGTCGGGTCGAGGAGCTGGCGCATCAGCGGCACCCGGCCGATGAGGAGGCCGAGGGGCAGGGCGAAGAGCACCGCCAGCCCGAAGCCGCCGTAGACCCGCGACAGCGAGGCGCCCAGATGGATGAGCAGGGTGGCGCTGAAGGCGTCGTCGTTGATGCCCCCCACGGCGAGATCGACCAGCGCCGTCCAGACCTCCGCGGGCGGCGGGATCAGGCTGTAGGGCCGCCCCGTCGTCAGGAGGTGCCAGACGACGGCGAGCCCGGCGGGGATCGCCAGGGCCAGGGCCGTTTCCCGCAGGCGCCCCCAGGGCCATGCGAAACGCGGGCGGGGCGGGGCCGCCGGCACGGACGCCGCGACGGCGGCCGGCGCGGCGCTCACGCGTCCCTCATGGCATCGACGAAGCGGGTGTCGATGAAGGTCGCGAAATCGGGCAGGCGCTTGATCTGCTTCAGCGCCAGCATGCGGTCGGCATAGACCTTGGCCTGGGCGATCTCGGTCGCGCCGAGCTTCCATTTCAGCTCGACATTCGGGGCGGAGAGCTCCAGCGCCTCCCGCTTCTGCCCGAGCTTGGCCACCGCCATGGCGATCATCGCCGCGCGGTTGCCCTGCGCGTAATCCGTGGCCTTGCGGTGGATCTCCAGCATCGTGCGGACGATCTCGGGCCGCTGCGCCGTGGTGTCGGCATGGGCGCCGAACACCATGTTGAGGGCGCCCATCTCGGTCCCGTAGGGATATTCGACGAGGCTGCCGACGCCGCTGGCCAGGCTCACGCCCGGTGCCGGCTCGGCGCCCACATAGGCGTCCACGTCGCCCCGCGCGAGGGCGATGTGCATCTCCGAGAACGAGATCCGCACCGGCGTGATGTCCTTCACGCTCATCCCCTCCTGGCGCAGGCGCTCCAGGGCGAAGACCTCCTGGGTCGAGCCGGGCCAGAGGGCGACGCGCTTGCCCTTGAGGTCCTTGAGCGTGGCGATGCCCGCATCCTTCTTGGCGATGATCGCCATGCCGCGGTTGCAGGTCGAGGCGATGATGACCAGGGGCTCGCCGGCCGCCGCCCCGAGGGTGCCGGCCGCGATGCCGAAGGTCCCGAAATCCACCGACTTCGTCACCACCGCGTTCTTGCACTCGGTGGGGCTCTCGAAGGGCACGACCTCGACCTTGAAGCCCGCCGGGGTGAACTGCTCGTAGAAATGCGGCGCGATCGAGTGGATCAGCTTCAGGGAGCCCATCCGGATCACGGTGGGGGCCTGGGCCCGGGCCGGGCGGGGAAGGCCGAGGGGCGCTGCCAGGAGGCCGGCGCCGAGGCCGGCCAGGAGGGTGCGACGGCGGATCATGAGCAGGGCTCCGGACAGCGATTCTCTCGCTCGAAGCTAGAACCGGCTCGTGTTGCACGCGAGTGCTGTTTCTTGACTGGCCCGTTGCTCTTCGGGCAACAGGGACGGAACCGGCGGACCCGCACGATGAAGCACCTACGCATCCTCACCTACGTGGCGGAAGTGGCGCGCCACGGGGCGATCCGCCGGGCGGCGGAGCGGCTCAACATCACGCCCTCCGCCCTGACCCGGCAGATCCAGGACCTCGAATACGAACTCGGCACGCCGATCTTCGAGCGGGTGGCCCAGGGCATGCGCCTCAACGCGGCCGGCGAATTGCTGGTGCGCCACATCCGCGACCAGCGCGCCGACCTGGAGCGGGTACGCTCGCAGATCGCCGACCTGTCCGGCGTCCGGCGCGGCCACGTGGCGCTGGCCTGCAGCCAGGCCTTCGTCAACCACGTGGTGCCGGACGAGGTCGAGGCCTACCGGGCGCAATTCCCGCAGGTGACCTTCACCGTGCAGGTCCGCGACCATGTCCAGGCGGTGGCGGCGCTGGCCCAGTTCGAGGCCGACCTCGCCCTGGTGCTGCAGCCGCCGCCGTCCGCCGACATGCAGGTGCTGTTCTCCTGCCGCCAGACGCTGTGCGCCCTGATGCGGGCCGAGCATCCGCTGGCCGCGGAGACCGGCCCGGTGCGCCTGCGCGACTGCCTCGCCCACCCGATGGCCCTGCCGGACCGCTCCCTCGCCATTCGCCACCATTTCGACGACGCCCTCGCCCGGCGGGGCGCACCGGTGAACGCCGTCATCGAATCGAGCTCGCTGGAATTCCTGCGCAACCTCGTCCTGCGCGAGGACGCGGTCAGCCTGCAGGTCCCGAGCGGCATCCCCGACGATCCGCGCCTGCGCTCGCGCCCCATCGACACGCGCGACCTCGCCCCGATGGCGCTGATCCTGGCGCAGCTGCGCGGTCGCACCCTACCGGTGGCGACGGCGAAGTTCGCCGACCGCTTCGCCAGCAGCCTGCACCAGCGCTATGGCGTCGAGGCAGGCTGACGGCGGGGGCCGGGATGCGCGTCCTCGGCCGCGTCCCCATCTCGTCCGGACCACCGGAACGGGATCGGACATGACACGGATGCGCCTGCGCGACGGTGCGGCCCGGTTCTCCGCGGCCGCGGGCTGGATCGGCCTCCTGGCCGGCGGCGCGACCCTGGCGATCGCGGCGGCACCGGTCCTCGCACCCGCCTACCTCGCGGGCCGCCTCCTCGCGGCGGCCGAGGATCCCGGCGCCCTGGCGGAGATCCGCCTGGAGCGCGCGGCCACGCCGGAGCGCCTGGAGGCGGGGCTCGATGCCGCGGTCGCGGCGGAGGACGAGGACCTGGCCCTGAGCTTCCTGGCGCTGGCCGAGACGCGCGGCCTGCCCGTCGATCCGACCCGCCGGGCCCGCGTGGACGCCCTGGCGCAGGGCCGGATGGGCCGTGCCGCCCGGGACTTCGCGGCCGGGGCAGTCTCGGGCACCGCGGAGGGGGCGGCGGGCCTCGCCGGCACCCTCGCGGCCGACGTGACCGGGCTCGGCGACCTGCGCGACCTCCTGCGCGAGGGCGGGCGCTACGCCCGCGCCGAGCCCTACGACCCGCTCCTCCTCGGCATGGCCCTGGTCGGCCTGCCCCTCACCGCCGCCACCTGGGCGGCCGGGTCGGGGGCGGCCCCGCGCGCGGGCATGACCGTGCTGAAGGCGGCCCGGCGCGGCGGCCGGCTCTCGCCCGCCCTGGCGTCGAGCCTCGGGCGCACCGTGCGGGCGGGCCTCGACGGAGAGGCCCTGGCCCGCGCGGTCGGCGCCTCCGCCCGCCTCGACCTCGCCGGCGCCCGGACGGCCGCGAGCCTCGCCATCCGTCCCGGCACGGTGGCGCGCCTGACGACCCTCGCCGGCGAGTCCCTCGTCCTCGGCCGCCGCACCGGCCAGCGCGGGGTGATGCAGGTACTCGGCCTCGCCCGCGACCCGGGCGACGTCACCCGCGCGGTCCGCCTCAGCGAGCGCCTCGGCCCCCGCACCCGCGCCACCCTGGCGCTTCTCGGCCGCGGCGCCCTGGCCCTCGGTGCCGGCCTCACGGCCCTGGCCAGCGCCCTGCTGGCGGGGCTGGCCTGGTGCCTGGGTCTGGCCCTCTTCTGCCGACGCCTCGGACTGCTCCTCGGCCGCGCGATCTGGCGCCGGCCCAGGCCCCCGAGCCTGCGGAACGCGGCCGGGAAGTGACGGAATCGTCGGGTCGGAGGCGCGACCCTTCGACGTGTTCAGGCGCGCGAGGCCGGTCCGGCCGGAGCAGGTCCGGGACGCCAAGGCCAGGGAGACCCTAAGTCAGGGGGACGCCTAGGCCAGACGCAGATCGGCCTGCGCCGGGGCATGGGCCGGCCCCACCGCGCCCCCCGCCACCGGGCCGGGCGCCGGCGCAGGCTTCCGCTCGCAGCAGACGCGGTTCCGCCCCTGGGCCTTCGCCTGGTAGAGGGCGGCGTCGGCCTGCCGCGTCGCCTCTTCGAAGCTCGCCGCGTCCCGCCCCATCATGGCGGCTCCGATGCTCACCGTGACCGTCAGCGCCCCGGACCGGTGCGGAAACGGCGCCTCCGCGACGACCGCCCGCAAGCGTTCGGCCACGGGCAGGAGTTCCTGCGGACCCGCGCCCGGAAGAACGACGAGGAACTCCTCGCCGCCCCAGCGGGCGACCAGGTCCGTGGTCCGGAGCGTTGCCGTCAGGCGGGCCGCGAACGTCGCCAGGACGGCGTCCCCGCTCGCGTGGCCGTAGCGGTCGTTGATGGACTTGAAGTGGTCGAGGTCCAGGATCAGGACCGCGCCCAGCGGCTGCCGGCCCGGGGCCGGAAGGCGGAGGCGCAGCAGCTTCTGCAGGCCGCGGCGGTTGGAGAGCCCCGTGAGCGAATCCGTCTCGGCCAGGTGCAGGAGCGTCCGGTTGGCGCGCTCGGCGGCCATCGCCATGTAGCCGAAATAGGCGAAGACCCCGATGACCTGATCCAGGATCATGGAGCTGCGGGCGGTCTCCGCTGAGGCCATCGGCCAGTCGGTGGCGACGAGGATTCCGATCGAGGCGACGAAGACCAGCGCGTAGGATCCGAACGCCACGGTCACGATGGATTGCGACCACAGGCGTTCGACGCCCGGCGAGAGGCGAACGGTCTCGTAGGCGGCCAGGAGGGCGACCCCGAGGCAGCAGAGGAACACGGCCGCGAGCGCCAGGCGGTGGGCGACACCGGCCGCGAGCAGCAGGGGATAGAGGAGCCCCGGGAGGACCGTGAGACAGATCCCGAGATCGATCCGCACGGGGCGGCCGAAGAAGCTGCGCAGGCCGGTCCAGCACAGGACCAGACTCGCGGCATAGAGCCCATAGACGATCACCGCGATCCAGACCGGCGGGGCGGCCGAAGGGACCTGCATCATGATGAGCGATCCCGCCATCGACGTCCCCATGGCGCCCATCCATTGCCAGAGAAAGGTCTGCTGACGCTGCGTGAGAGCCGTGACGAGAAAGACGACGACGTAGGCGCACCGGCTGGCGGCACTGGCGAAGTGAAGCGTATGGAGATCAAGCATCGCAGGGCTCCATCTCCACGCACAGCAGCATCATCTTCGAGGCAATCGCGGCGTCGGCGGGCGCACACCTGGAACGCGTCATTTCAACAGATCCGAACGCGCACTGAGTTCTCGACGAAAACCGTCTGTTACAATCATTGATCTATACTTTGAAAACAAATATATTCCTATCGAACCAGGCTTATAAGGCTGTCTTTGAGCAAGTTCAAAGGCACAGCATGCGGCATGCTTAAGGGTGTATTCAGGCGATCCCCCGCGTTGTCCGGGCCGGACCCGCGGCCGGGTTGCGCCGCGCGCGACATGGCTCGGCGCTCGCGGTCGCCGCGACCATGCCCCTCGCGATCCCCGACGCAGGGGAAGTCGGGTTCCACGCGCGGATCGCTGCCCAGCCCCTGCTCCAGGCCGGCTTCACGGGTCACCTCGGCCGCGACGGGGGCGGGAACGCCGCGGGGGACGTCCCTCTTCGTGCCGCGTCGATCCTCCGCCATCGCCGCCCTGCGCGTGAATGCGGGCCTCGGCGACCGGTTCTGAGCGAGCGGCGCCCGCGTCGGCGCGGCGCCCCTACAGGTCGAGCACGTCCACCGCATCCCCCAGGCGCGCCCGGGCCAGGTCCGCCACGTGGCGGTGGTGGGTGAACAGGATCGGCTGGATCGTGTCGCCCACCGCCGCCAGGGCCTCGAGACCGTGGGCGGTGCGGGCGTCATCGAAGGTGAGGAACAGGTCGTCGCCGATGAAGGGGGCGGGCTCGGCGCGGGCGGCGTAGTCCTCCAGGTAGGCCAGGCGCAGGGCGAGGTAGAGCTGGTCGCGGGTGCCCTCGCTCAGCCCCTCCACGGGCACGAGTTCGCCCGAGGCCCGGCGTCCCGCGAGGCGGGGGGTGTCGGCGGCGTCGTAATCCTGGGCGAGGCCCGCGAAGGCGCCTCCGGTCAGGCCCCCGAACAGGGCGCCGGACCGGGTGAGCAGCGGGTCCTGCTGGCCGGCCCGGTGGCGGCCGATGGCGGTGCCGAGCATCAGGCTCGCGAGCTTCAGCACCGCCCAGTGCCGGGCATTGGCCTGGAGTTCGGCCTCCGCCGCCTTGCGCTGGGCGAGCGCCAGCTCGGCCCCGATGCCGCCCTCCAGCTCGATGCGACGGCGCTCGTGCCGATCGCGGTCGGCGAAGGCGCGCTGTCCGCGCTGATCCAGGTCCTCCGCCTCCGCCGCCAGGTTGGCGAGCGATCCCTCGATGTCGTCGCCGGTGAGGGCGGCGAGGTCCGCTCGGAGATCCGCCTCGGCGAGGCCGTCGGCCGCTCGGGCCAATTCGGCGCGGCGCTCGGCCAGTTCGGCCTCGCAGGCCCGCCGGTCGGTGAGGCGCCCGTGGAGCGCCTCCGGGTCGGTGCCGGGGGGCAGCCCGGCCGCCGGCCCCTCGGCCATGAGCGCGGTCAGGTCGGCAGCCGCGGCCTGCGCCGCCCGGGCCGCCTGCATCCGCGCCGCCTCGGCGGCATCGCGCTGGCGCGCCAGCTCCGCCCGGCGGGTCTCGCCCCGGAGGGCGTCCTGCAGGCGGGTGTGCAGCGCCTTCATGGCGGCGGTGGGGGGCAGGGCGGCGAGATCGGGCGCCACCGCCGCAGTCAGGCGCGCCACAGCCTCGCGATAGACCGCGATGTCGCGCGCAATGCCGTTGACCCGGCCGAGGCGATTGTCGCGCTCGGACAGGGCCGCCGGCACCGCCCGCCAGGCGGCCAGCGCCGCCTCGGCCTCGTCCGGCGTGGCCTCGGCGGCCAGGCCGAGATCGGCGAGAGCGGGCCCCCAGGCCGTGCGCCAGGCGGCTTCGCGGGCCAGGGCCTCGGCGAGGGCCGCCGCCGTGCGGGCGATCTGCTCGGCGGCGGTCTCGGCCCGGGTCCTGGCCTCGCGCACCGCTTCCCAGCGCAGGGCGAGTTCGCCGACCCGGTCCTCGAGGCGGACGAGCATCCGGCCGAGATCGAGGCCGTCGAGGTCGGGCAGGCCGGCCCGTCGGCTGAGATCGGCCAGGGGCGCCCGGCAGGCCTCGACCCGGGCGGCCATGCGCGCCTGCTCCAGCCGGGTGGTCTCCAGCCCTTGCGCGGAATCCTGGAGGGTCTCGACCTCCGTGAGCCAGGCGGCCATCTCGGCCGGGGCGGCGGGCTCGATCCCGCACGGAGCCCAGGCGGCCCACCACGCCGCGGCGCCCTCGGCCAGCCGCGCTTCGCAGGCGGCGAGGGCCTCGTCCGCCGCGGCGGCCTCGGCCTGCTCGGCCGCGAGGCTGCGGGTGTCGGCGCCCTGCTCGGCCACCCGGGCGGCGTCGCTCACGAGGTCGTCGGCCGCCCGGTCGGCGGCGGCGAGGGCCGCGCCGAAGCGGGCGAGGACGTCGGGGGCGCCCCCGGGCAGTTCGGCCAGGAGGGCGTCGCGACGGATGCGCAGGGCCAGGAGGTCCGCCAGGCTCGGGATCGGCCGGCCGGCGGCCCGGGCCTCCAGGCGGGCGCGGCGCTGCGCCACCGCCCCCTGCGCCGCCGCCAGGCGGTCGGCCGCCCGGTCGCGCTCGCGCAGCGCCCCGTCGAGGGTGCGCCGGTAGCGCGCCACCGCCTCGGCCGAGGGCGGGCGCCCGGCGGCGTAGGCGTCGAGATCCGGGATCGGGGGACTGAGACGGCCGGCCTGGGTCCGGATCGAGGCCGCCTCGCGGGTGAGGGCGGCGTCGAGGTCGTCGCGCCGGTCGAGGTCGCGGCGCAGGCCCGCGAAGGCCTTCAGGTCGGTCCGCAGCGGAGTCGGATCGGCGAGGGCGCCCGCGCCCGCCGTGGCGGCGGCGAGGCGGTCCCGCTCGGCCTCCCGGGCGGCGAGGTCCTGGCGCAGGCGGGCGATCGTGGCGGCATCCTCGCGGCCGGCGCGGATCAGGCCCTCGATGCGGGTGCGGGCCGCATCGGAGGGCTGGCGCGCGCGCAGGGCCTCGGCATCCGGAAGGCCGATCCGGGCCGCGAGCTGGGCGAGTTCGCGCGCGAAGGCATCGGCCTCGCCCTGGATGCGGGGCAGGTCGATGCCGCCCTTGTCGAAGCGGTCGGCGCCGCGGAACGCCTCCAGGATCTCGTCGGCCCGGGCGAGCACGCCCTCCTCCACCGGCACCTGCTCCAGGGCCAGGGTGGCCTCCGCGGCGGCGGCCCGGGTGCGGGCCGCGGCCTCCGCCGTGGTGCGCCGGACGGTCAGGGCCTGGCCGAGGCGATCGATCCAGGCCTCCGGCACCGCGATCAGGTCGGGCTCGGCCTCGGCGCGGGCGGCGGCCGCATCGATGGCCTGGAGAAGCGGGCCGACCCGGCGCAGGCGGGTGAGCCGGGCCTGCTCGGCGGCGATGCGCGCGCGCTCCGCCTTGAGGGCGACGAGGGTCGCCCCGGCGCCCTCGATCTCGCCGTTGAGGTCGCGCCAATCGCCCGCCCGCAGCTCCCCGGCACGGATCGCCTTGCGGGCCTCGTCGTAGCGCTGAAGCGCCTGGTAGAACGTCCGGCTCTGGGCGGCACGCGGCATGAAGATGCCGGCGGCCTCGGTCTCGAGCTCGGCCTGGAGGCCGCTGTAGCCGCGCAGGCCCGAGGCCGCCGCGAACAGGCTGGCGCCGACCTCGCCCTCGGCATCCATCATCTCGGCCGCCCCCGCCCGCAGGGCGCGGGCGTCGAGGCCGAAGGCGCGGCAGAACACCTCGCGGGACAATCCGCCGAGGAAGGGCGCCAGGGCATCCTCCGGCAGGGCCGCGTCGGCGGCGTCCACGAGGGTGTTCCGGTTGCCCTTGCGCCGCCGGAAGCCGAGGCGGCGCCCGTCCGCGGCGCGGATCTCGGCGCCGATCCGCATCTGCGGCATGTCGTGCAGGAAGTCGTAGCGGGTCCGGGTCTCGATGCCGAACAGCAGGTCCGTGACGGCGCTGAGCGCCGAACTCTTGCCGGCCTCGTTGGCGCCCAGCACCACGTGCAGGCGCGCATCCTCGCGGAACGTGACGGTGCGGTCCGTGAAAGGGCCGTAGCGTTCGAGGACGAGGGAGAGGAGACGCATTGGAACCTTGGGGGGGAAGGCGGGTCTGACGCTCGGGGCGGACGACGGCGGGTTCGGGCCCTAGCAGGTCCGCCCGGAGAGGCGGCCGAGGATCACCGCCTCCGCCTCCGCGCAGAGGGCCTCGAGGTCGGCGGCGAGGTCGTCCTCGGCGGCGAGGCCGGCCGGCATCTTCGCGGCGATCTCGGCCAGGGCCGCCCGGGCGCGGGCGCGGAATTCCGGCTCGTGGTCCACCGCCGCCAGCAGCGTGGCGGGGTCGATGGCCGCGAAGGCGTCGGGGCGGGCCTCGGCGACGGGCCGGCGCGGACGGGCGGTCTCGATCTTCAGGCGCTCCAGCCAGATATCCTCGTGGATGCGGTGGGCGGCGGCCTGGATCTCGGCAGTGAGCCCCTCGCGGTCGGCCGCCAGGCGGTCATGGGCGGGGGTCTCCCCCCGCAGGCGCACCCGCACGGCGATGAGGCGCGCCGCGGCGGCCTCCGCCAGGGGGCGCAGGGCCGCCTCGACCAGGGCGACCGCCGCGCGCTCGTCCGGCACGCCGGCGAGATCGACCTCGACCGGCTGGAAGCGGGCCTGGTCGACGATGAGGCGCTCGACGCCCTGCACCCGCCCGTCGGCGACGGACACCGCGACGGCGCCCTTCTGGCCGGGCTCCCGGATGCTGCGCCCCTGGAGGTTCCCGGGAAACACGATCCAGGGGTCGCGGGCGAGTTCGGCATACTCGTGCACGTGGCCGAGCGCCCAGTAGGCGTAGCCCCGCCCCGCCAGGTCGGCCACCGAGCAGGGGGCGTAGGTGGCGTGGGCCGCGTGGCCGGTGCAGGAGGTGTGCAGGATGCCGATGTTGAACCAGCCCGGCAGGGCGGGCGGATAGGTGAGGGCGTAGTTCTCCTCCACCGCCCGGTTGGGGAAGCTGCGGCCGTGCAGCGCCACCCGGACGTCCGCGAGGCGGTGGGTCTCCGCCCGGGTCGTCGGGAAGCTGCGCACCGAGTCCGGCAGGGTGATCGATCGGGTGATGACGCTCTCGGCGTCGTGGTTGCCGCGCACCAGGATGACGGGGATGCCGGCCCGGTCGAGGCGGGCGACCTGCCGGGCGAAGAACAGCCCGATGGTGTTGTCGGACCAGTCGCCGTCATAGACGTCGCCGGCCACGATCAGGAAGGCGACGCCCCGCTCGATCGCCAGGGTGACGAGATCCTCGAAGGCCCGGCGCCCCGCCGAGGCGAAGCGCCGGGCGATGTCGGGGTCCTTGAGGGCGAGGCCGCTGAGCGGGCTGCCGAGATGCAGATCGGCGGCGTGGATGAAGGTGAACGCGGACATGCTGTGCGGATGAGGGGCCCTGAGAGGCGTCCGAGGCGGGAGGATGCGGGCACCAGGGTCGCGGGTTTGGCGCCCGATTGCAACGTGGGCGTTCGGATCCGCCCACAAGCCCTTACGATTCCACGGCTTTCGGTCCGGGTCGCGCCGGCGGCCCTCACCCGTCGAGGGTCATCAGGCTGGCATTGCCGCCGGCGGCCGCCGTGTTGAGGCTGACCACGCGTTCGCGGACGAGGCCCTCGACCGGATAGGCCTCGGTGCCGGCGGCCGGATCGGGGCGGGGCCGCAGGATGGCCACCAGGGGCCCGGGACGGGCGGCCAGGGCCGCGGCGAAGGCCGTCAGGGCCTCGGCCTCGCCCTCCCACAGGACCGCGTCGGCAGCGGTCTCCGGATCGGCGGCCCGGATGACCCCGTCCAGGGCGGGCGGCAAGGGGCGGGGCAGGGGGTGGGGCAAGGGCTGGAGGGAGGGTTGGAGGGAGGGTCGGGAGAGGGCGGCGAGGAGCGTCCGGGCCGCCGCGGTGGGACCGAGAACGACGCGGTTGCCGGTGGCGAGCGCCGCGCCGATCTGGGCCGCGAGGCCGGTCCCGGTTGTCGCCCGGCACAGGATGGTGCCGCGCGGATGCAGGCCGTAGCGGTTCTCCTCGCCCACGGGTCCCGGCAGCAGGAGCCCGCCGCCCACGGGGCTGCCGGCGATCAGCGCCTCAGCGGCCGCGGCCTCCCCGGGCCGGCCCTGATCGCGCAGCCATCGGACCCAGGCCAGGGCCGCCGGGGCGGGAGGCCCGGGCGGGAGGCCGGTCCCGGCCGGGGCGGCGGCGAGGAGGCGCCGCAGCATGAGCGGGCCGCCGGCCTTGGGGCCGGTGCCGGACAGGCCGTGCCCGCCGAAGGGCTGCACCCCGACCACGGCCCCGACGAGGGTGCGGTTGACGTAGAGGTTGCCCGCCGCGCTCTGGGCGCAGGCCCGGGTGATCGCGGTGTCGAGGCGGGTTTGGATGCCGAAGGTGAGGCCGTAGCCGGTGGCGTCGATGGCCGCGACCGTCGCCGCGAAGGCGGCGCGCTCGAAGCGCACCACGTGCAGCACCGGGCCGAAGACCTCGCGGGTGAGGGCGGCGACGGACGGGATCTCGATCACGGTCGGGGCGACGAAGGTGCCCCGATCGCAGGATTCCGGCAGGGGCGCCCGATGCACGGGATATCCGGCGGCGCGCATCGCGGCGACGTGGGCCTCGATGGCGTCGCGCGCCTCGGCGCCGATCACCGGGCCGATATCGGTGACCAGCCGGTCCGGGTTGCCGACCCGCCACTCGGCGAGCGCCCCCGTCAGCATGGCCAGGGTCCGGTCGGCGATCTCCGCCTGCAGCGCCAGCAGGCGCAGGGCCGAGCAGCGCTGGCCGGCGGAATCGAAGGCCGAGACCAGGGTGTCGGCCACCACCTGCTCGGTCAGGGCCGAGGAATCGACCACCAGGGCGTTCAGCCCCCCGGTCTCGGCCACCAGGGGCACGGGGTGGCCATCCGGGTTCAGGCGCCGGGCGAGGATCGCCTGGATGCCCGCCGCGACCGCCGTGGAGCCGGTGAACAGGACGCCGTTCACGCGCGGATCGGCGACGAGGGCGGCCCCGGTCTCGCCACCGCCGGGCAGGAACTGGAGGGCGCCGGCCGGCACCCCGGCCGCGCGCAGGATCCGCACCGCCTCGGCGGCGACCAGCGGGGTCTCCTCGGCGGGCTTGGCCACGACGCCGTTGCCGGCGGCGAGCGCCGCGGCCACCTGTCCGGTGACGATCGCCAGGGGAAAGTTCCACGGGCTGATGCAGGCGACGACCCCGAGGGGCCGGTGCGTGGCGGCGGTGACGTCCCGGACCGCGCCGGCATAGTAGCGCAGGAAGTCCACCGCCTCCCGCACCTCCGCCAGGGCGTTGGCGGCCGACTTGCCGGCCTCGCGGATCAGGAGGCCGATCAGCGCGGGCTGACGCGCGCTCAGCGCCGCGGCCGCCGCCTCCAGGATCGCCGCCCGCGCCGCGCCCGGCCGCGCGGCCCAGGCGGCGGCGCCGGTTCCGGCCTGGGCCAGGGCTTCCCCCACGAGATCCGCTCCGGCCTCCACCACGGTGCCGACGCGGTCCGCCCGGTCGGCCGGGTTGCGGATGTCCCGGGCCGGCCCGGTGCGCTCGGCCTCGGCCAGCATCGGCACCGCCCGCCAGAGACGCCCGCCCTCCGCCGCCAGGCAGTCGGCGAGGTCGGCCAGCCCCTGCTCGTCGGACAGGTCGAGGCCGGCCGCCGCGACCCGGTCGGGGAAGAGGTCGCGGGGCTTCCGGATCGCCGGGTGGGGGGCGCCGACGGGCTGCGTGGCCCGCACCACCGCGACCGGGTCGGCGGCGAGCTCGACCGCGGCCACGCGCGCATCCAAGACGCGGTTGACGAAGGAGGAATTGGCGCCGTTCTCGAGGAGGCGGCGCACCAGGTAGGCCAGCAGCGTCTCGTGGGTCCCCACCGGCGCGTAGATCCGGCAGGGGCGGTCGAGGCCGTTCGGTCCCACCACCGCGTCGTAAAGGGCCTCGCCCATGCCGTGCAGGCACTGGAACTCGTAGCGCCCGAGATGGAAGTCGGGCCCCGCCAGGGTGTGGAGGGCGGCCAGGGTCTGGGCGTTGTGGGTGGCGAATTGCGGGAAGATCGCCTCGGGGGCGGCGAGCATCCGCTCCGCGCAGGCGCGGTACGACAGGTCGGTGTGGACCTTGCGGGTGAAGACGGGGAAGTCCTCCAGGCCCGCCACCTGCGCCCGCTTGATCTCGGTGTCCCAGTAGGCGCCCTTGACGAGGCGGACCATGAGGCGGCGCCCGGAGCGGCGCGCGAGATCGACGAGGACCGCGGTCAGCGTCAGCGCCCGCTTCTGGTAGGCCTGCACCACGAAGCCGAGGCCGTTCCAGCCGGCGAGGTCCGGGTCGGCGCAGAGGGCCTCCAGGATGTCGAGGGAGAGGTCGAGGCGATCGGCCTCCTCGGCGTCGATGTTGAGGCCGATGTCGTCGCGGCGGGCGAGGCGTGCCAGGGCGGCGACGCGGGGCAGGAGCTCGGCCATCACCCGGTCCCGCTGGGCGCGGACGTAGCGCGGGTGCAGGGCCGAGAGCTTGATCGAGATGCCGGGGCCGGCGAAGGGGCCGCGCCCCGCCGAGGCCGCGCCGATGGCGTGGATGGCGTGCGTGTAGTCGGCCGTGTAGCGCGCGGCATCGGCCGCATTCATCGCTGCCTCGCCGAGCATGTCGAAGGAGTGGGTGAAGCCGCGCGCCTCCTGGGGGCGGGCCTGGCGCAGGGCCTGCGCGATGGTCTCGCCGGTGACGTACTGGCCGCCCATGCGCCGCATGGCCTGGTTGACGCCCGCGCGGACCAGGGGCTCGCCGCCCCGGGCGACGACCCGGGCGAGGGTGCCGGACAGTCCGGCCGCGCGGCGCTCCGCGGCGGGGGCGAGGCGCCCGGCGAGCACCAGCCCCCAGGTGGCCGCGTTGACGAAGCGCGAGGGGCTGTGCCCGAGATGGGCCGCCCAGTCCCCCTGTCCGATCGTGTCGCGGATCAGGGCGTCGCGGGTCTCCGGATCGGGAATGCGCAGCAGCGCCTCGGCGAGGCACATCAGGGCCACGCCCTCCTCCGTCGACAGGCTGTATTCCCGCAGCAGGCCCTGGACGCCGCCCACCGGGCCCTGGGCGCGCAGGCGCCCGACGAGGTCGTGCACGAGGCGCGCGGTGACCGCCGCGGCCCCGGGATCCGTCGTCACCGCCTCCAGGCAGGCGGCGACGCGCTCGGGCTCCGGCGCGCAGGTCTCCGCGGTCAGGCGGCGACGCAGGGGCGTCGGCGCGGCGCGCGGCTCCAGGAAGGCACCGAAGGGGCGGGCTGACGACGGTGCCGGATCGGCAGGGCGCATCGCGGGCTCACGGTCTCGGGCGGAGACGCCGCCTCGGCCGGGAAGGATGGGACGCGACGCCGCGCGCGTCGAGGCGCCGCCCGCGGGGGGACGCGCCGAGGCCCGTCCCGAGACTTATTCAAGCATAGACGGCGCGAACAGGCCAGTAGAACCATCGCGTCAACTGGACACTCCAAAGCAAGAGCCGTAAGTTTCTCGCGGAGCCGAGCGATCGGCCTCCGCCTGGACGTTCGTTCCCGAGACCGCATGGTTCCCCCCTTCGCCTCCGTCGAGACCCTGCGCCTGCTCGAAGGATTCGGCCTGACGGGATCCTGGAGCTGGGGATTCGCCGAGAACGAGCATGCCTGGTCGCCGGGGCTCTTCCGCATCCTGGGCGTGCCGAGCGGCACCGTCCGGGCCGACTACCGCCTCCTCCACAGCCTGATCCACCCGGCGGATCGCCCGTCGACGATGAGTCCCGCCTCCATTCAACACGCCGGACTCCTGACGGAGCAGACCTTCCGGATCCTGCGGCCGGACTCGACCCTGCGCACCGTCATGAGCCGCGGCGAGATCATCGTCTCGCCCACGGGCCGGCCCCTGCGGGCCCACGGGGTACTCATCGATGTCAGCGACCGGGAGGCCCTGGCCCGGGCCCATGCGGCGCAGCGGCGACGCGAGCGCGCCATCTTCGAGAAGGTGCGGGCCTTCACCTCGACCACGGCGATCTACCCCTTCCGGACCTTCTCGCCGGAGTGGCTGGAGCTGGTGGGGCTTCCCGAGGCCGAGCTGCTCGACGAACCGACACGGCCCGTCGTCGCGACCGAGCGGCGCCACTGGCGCGACTACGGACGCGAATGCTACCAGACGCACCGGATCGTGCACACGCTGCCGACCCTGACCCTGGCCAACGGCGAGACCGTCCCGTACCGCATGGTCATGATCCCGGTCCTGGATGGGCAGGGCACGCTCGAACACTGGACCAATTACATCGGCCCGGCCGGATTGCCGGTGCGTGCCGCCGGCCCGATGCTGGAGGGGCTGGAGCAGCGCCTCGAAGGGCATCACATCCGCGCGGCGCGCGCCCTGCTGGACTGGTCCATGGCCGACCTGTCCCGGGCCAGCGGGCTGTCGTTCTCGACCATCCGGCGCCTGGAGGGAGGCGGGGAAGCCCTCGTCCCGTCCAGCCGGCACCGGGCCATCGCTGCGCTGCGCGCGGCCGGGATCCTGTTCTCGCTGGTCGAGGGGTCCACCATCGTCGTCGGGAAGCCCGGCGCGGCCTGAACGCCGTCCCGGCCCCGGCCCAAGCCCC
The DNA here is from genome assembly GCF_001423085.1 of Methylobacterium sp. Leaf125. Taxonomy (GTDB): domain Bacteria; phylum Pseudomonadota; class Alphaproteobacteria; order Rhizobiales; family Beijerinckiaceae; genus Methylobacterium. The sequence continues at coordinate 23,490 of NZ_LMNU01000013.1, forward strand.
TGCAAGGGGGGACAAGCCCCGGCAACGGGGACCTGCGGCAGGCGTCTACCGGTCTAGGTCTACAGGAAGTGGCGATACACCACGCGGGTGTCGGCTTCCGGCTGGAGGCCGCTCCGGTCGGCGGCACTGCAGGTCGCAGCGGCGAAGGGCGAAATCATCGCGACGAGGGTCAGGAGCCAACGAAACGGACCTGCGGCAATCATCGGAATCTCCTCGGCCGGGATGGGATCGGCGGGTGGGGATCGGAGCGTCACCTGCGATGGTTACGGGCCTGAGCCCGGATCCTCCATGGACCGATCCGGCAGGTTTCGCGGTGCTGAGGCGCACCCGGCCGCGCTGTGGACGGTCGCGCGCGACCGGGGCGCGCCGTCGCCTTTGGCCGTAGGGTGGGCCATGGCTGCAGGGATCCTGGATCGCGACCGGTTCGCGAAGTGTCGAGCGCTGATGGAGCGCGGGGCCACGCCCGGCGAGCGCGCGGCCGGACGCGCCGCCGCGACCCGGGTGGCCGCCGCCGCCAGCCTCAGCCTCGCCGACGCGGTCGCCCTGGCGGATGCCCGTCGCCCGCAAGCCGGCCCGGGCCCCGCACCGAACCGCGACCGGCCGCGCCGGCCCGCCGAGCGCACCTACGCCTGGGCGACGCCCAGGCCCGCCCCGGAGCCGGTGACGGTGGAGGAGGTGCAGCGGCAGAAGGCGGCGGACGCGGCGCGGCGCAAGAAGGCGGCGGCGCGTGCGCAGCGGCGCCCGCAGGCCGCCGATCCCGAGTGGGAGCACTGGTCCGGCGAGGTCCGCGAGGCCCAAGCCGCCCGGGACCGGGACTGGGCGCAGCGGCGTCCGCCCCGTGCCGGCGACTGAGGCGCCGGCCGCGTGGCCGCAAGCGGCCTGACAACCGCACCCGAAAGCATCTTTGGATCGGGACGCACCGATCCCAGGCGTCCGATGCCCGATGAGACGGTGCCGAAGGGGCACCCTGGCGGACCCGATCGGCGGATCGGATGGCGAGGCTGGGACGTGGGCGGCACAGCGGCGGCGGTCCCCGCCTCGCCCCCCCGGCGGGACGCCTCAGTAGCTCTGCGTCGGCCGGTCGAGCACGGTCCGGCCCATCAGGCTGGCGGCGAGATCCACCATGAGGAGGGCCGTCCGTCCGCGCTCGTCGAGGAACGGGTTGAGCTCGACGAGGTCGAGGCTGCCGACGAGGCGCGAATCGTGCAGCATCTCCATGATCAGGTGCGCCTCCCGGAAGGTCGCGCCCCCCGGCACCGTGGTGCCGACGCCCGGCGCGATGCCGGGGTCCAGGAAATCCACGTCGAGGCTGACATGCAGCCGCCCGCCGGCCGCGGCGACCTGCCCGAGGAACGCCCGCAGGGGCGCGACGACGCCGGCCTCGTCGATGCTGCGCATGTCGTGGATGAGCACGCCGGCCTCGAGCACCGCCCCGCGCTCCGCCGGGTCGAGGCTGCGGGTGCCCATCAGGCAGACGTTGCGCGGGTCGATCGGGGCGGCGGGGGCCGGCAGGTAGCCGGAAAAGCCGCGCCGGCCGGTGGCGTAGGCGAGGGGAACGCCGTGGAGATTGCCGCTCGTGGTGGTGTCGAGGGTGTGGAAATCCGCGTGCGCATCCAGCCAGAGCACGAACAGGGGCCGGCCCTCCTGCGCCGCCCGGCGCCCGAGCCCCGACAGGGTGCCGGCCGACAGGCTGTGATCGCCGCCGAGGAAGATCGGGATGCCCTCGGCGCTGTGCCGGTAGGCGGCCTCGGCCAGGGCCTCGGTCCAGGCCGCGAAGGCGCCGAGGTGGCGCAGGGCCCCGTTGGGATGGGCCCGCTCCACGGCGACGGCCGGCGCGAGGTCGCCCGCATCGACGATGGCCAGGCCGAGGCCCCCGAGGGTCTCGGCGAGGCCCGCGGCCCGGTAGGCGCTCGGCCCCATGTCGCAGCCGAGGCGGCCGGCGCCCTCCTGCACGCGGGCGCCGAGAAGGATGCAGCGTCGGTTCGTCATGGTCGGGCCTCGCTCCGCAGCGCCGGTGGCACGGCCCCCTCGCGGGGCCGTGTCGCCGACGGGATCTTGCCAGGCCCGTGCCGGGGCCGGGGCGATCCGGCATGCCGTGCTGAAAATCGGCCGGGCTGAAAATCGGCCGGGCGGAAGGCCTGCCATCGAAGGATAGGCGATCCCCATGACGCTTGTTCCGGGCGGGACGCCGCAGGTCTCCGCCGCCCCGTGCGGGGCTCGGAATCCCGGCCTCCATGTTTTGTTAACCAGTCCGGCCGCAGCGTGCCGCCGTTCCTCGGCCACCGGCGCGGTCGGCGGAACGGATGACAGCCTCGCCGATGAGTCCCGAATTTCGGCGGCGCGTCCATAATCCCGCCCGTTTCTCCGAGCCCACTGGGGCGGGTCGAGGCCCTGGATCACGCAGCGGCCACGACCCCGCACAAGGAGTTTCTCCTATGATCAAAACGCTGCTGGCGCTCTTCACCGTCGCCGCCGTCCTGACGATCCGGGCGTTCCTGAAGCTCCTCTGGCTGCCGTTCCACAGCTTCGGCGGCCTCCTGCGCGGCCGTCCCGCCGCCACCTGAATCCGGCCCCCCGCCGGCGCCCGCTCAGCCGGTGCCGCGACCGGCCGCCCTCCGGCGCGGCCGCCCCGCGGCCTTGCCGGCACCGTTACCCGCACCCTTGCCGGACTCCTTGCCGGCAGCCTTTCCGATCCCCCTGCCGGCCCCCTTGCCGACCCCCTTGCCGACCCCCTTGCCGGCCGCACCGCCGGGCGTCGTCTCGACCGGCCCCGGCCTCGCCTGGCGCGCGGACGAACCCGTCCCCGTCGGCGCCGCGTGGGCGTCGAGGAACCGGCGACAGGCCTCGAACTGCGTCTCGATCTCGGCTGGGCAATCCAGGCCGCGCTCCGCCGCGAGGGTGCGGGCATAGCGCAGCATCGCCGCGCTGGGGGGACGCAACCCGCGATCCGCGCCCGGCGCCGCCGTGCGTGACGCGGCGGGACCGGCCTCGGCATCCAGGAAGACCCGGCAGCGGGCGAGGCTGCTCTTGCAGCCGCGGGGCAGCGCGATGCCCTTGCGGGCCGCCAGCGCCACCGCGAAGGCGACCATGGCGGGCGTCGGCGGACGATCCCCGCCCCCCGCCGGGCCGCGCCCCCCCGACGGCGGGATCAGGCTCGGGTCCAGGCTGACCACCTCCGCCTGCGCGATGGCGGCGATCAGGCCGTCGAGGCGGCTGCGGGTGCGCTGCCGGAAGGCCTCCGCCCGCGCCCGCGCCTCGACCCGCGTGGGAGCCCGGCCGATCTCGGCGAGCTCCGCCTCGAACGTGGCCCGGCCCACCGGGTCGCCATAGGCCGGGAACACCCGCCGCACCGCCGCGATGAAGGCGAGCCCCACCTCGGTCACCGTGAGGGCCGGGTCCTTGCCGTCCCCGAGGGCGAGGTAGTGGCTCTTCAGGAGCTTGGGCAGGATGGTGTCCCGGGTCGCGGCCGTGCCGAGCCCCTTCGGCTCGTTCGGGTTGACGGGATTCTCCAGGGCCCGCTTCGCCGCCGGATCGTCCACCTGGTCGATCAGGCGGCCCATCACCACGGGAAGCTCGCCCCGGGTGATCCGGCGGGGCGGCTCGGTCACGGCCTCGGCAATCTCGGCCCCCGCGGCCTTGGCCGCCTCCCCGTCGCGCAAGGCGGGCAGGCGGGTGGCGCGCGCCTCGTCGTCGGGCCGGGCCTTGCCCGGAACGAGATCGGCCTCGCCCTCGGCCTCCGCCCCGTAGAGGGCGCGCCAGCCCGGCACGCGCACGACGCGTCCGCTGACCGCGAAGCGCTTGGCGCCGAGGGGCGTCGGCACCTCGGCCACGACCTCCGTGCGCGCATCGATGCCGTCGGGCAGGTGGGCGGCGCCATAGGCCTTGGCCACGAGCTCCCAGAGGCGGGCGAGGTCCGCCTCGAGGCGCCCGCGCTCCGGCACCTTGCGGAGGGGCACGATGGCGTGGTGCTCGCCCGGATCCTTGACGTAGTGCCCCCGTGCCCCGCGCCGGATGACGGGCGGTTCCGCGGTCAGCAGGGCCCGGAGGTCCGGCAGCACGGAGGCGATGGCGGCCATCACCGCACCGGCATCCCCCGCCTGTCCGTCCGGCAGGCTGTCCGACTCGGTGCGCGGATAGCTCAGGTAGCCCTGGTCGTAGAGATCCTGCGCGAGCCGCGCCGTGTGCTGCGGGTCCCAGCCGAAGCGCTTGGCGCAGCGCCGGGCCAGGGTGTCCTTGGAGAACAGGCGCGGCGGCGCCCGGCGCACGTCCCGCTGCGTCACGCCGAGGGGGCCGGACCACGCGGCCGCCGCCGCCCGGATGGTCTCGGCCGCGGCGCGTTCGAAGATCCGCTCCTTCGGCAGGTGCCACAGGGTCAGGGCCGCCCCCGTGCCGGTCTCGGCGTGCAGCGCCACCTTGAAGAAGTCCTGCGGGACGAAGGCCCGGATGCGCGCCTCGAGGTCCGCCAGGATGGCCAGCGTCGGCGTCTGCACGCCGCCGAAGCGCCAGGGTTCGCGGAAGGCGGGCGGGCGCAGGCGCAGGGAGATCGCCCGCGTGCCATTGAGGCCGAGATGGTAATCCTCGTATTGCCGGCACAGCGCCTCCAGGTAGGCGGCGTAGTCCCGCTCGCCGGATTCCGGCTCCCGGGCCAGGGTGGCGAAGGCCCGCCGGACCGAGACGTCGTCGAGGGCGCCGAGCTTGAGGCGGTCGACCCGGCCGCGCCAGCCGAGATGCTCCAGCACCTCCCAGGCGATCATCGAGCCCTCCCGCCCCGGATCGGTGGCGATGATGACGCGCTCGACGCCCCGCAGGGCCTGGCCGATCGCCGCGAGCTTGCCCGCATGCGACTGGCCGGACCGGTTGGTGCCGCAGATCACCGGCAGGGTGTCGAGGACGATCGGCAGGGTCTCGAACTGCCAGGCCTTCCAGTCCGGCCGGATCCGGCCCGGCTCCTCGGCAGCGAGCAGGTGCCCCTCGGCCGCGACGCAGACGGTGCCGGGCGAGCGGAAGTAGCGCTGGAGCTGACGCATCGCCGACGGCTTCTCGAAGAAGAACAGCGTGCGGCCGGGCGGGGCGGGAGACATGGGCTGGGCAGGGGATATGGGCGAGGCAGGAGACACGGGCGAGGCAGGAGACATGGAATGGCGCGCTGACGCTCAGGCGGCCTGCCCGAGGCCGTCTCCGTCCCGGAACCGGGCGCGCTGCGCCGTCCGTCCCGGCCGGTCCCGGCCCTGCGCCGGGGGCTCGACGGACAGGAAGGGCCGGACGAGGACGCGCCGGCCGCGCAGGTCGTGGACGGTCACGTGCCACTCCGCCCAGTCCCCTTGCTCGCCGAGGCTGCGCATCACCTCCCGCGCCACCGCCTCAGCCCGGCGCAGCAGGCGATGCGGCGCCCGGATGTCGTTCCCGACGGCGTCGAAGACGCATTCGCGGCCGTTAGTGCAGTGGAAGCGGTAGCGGGCCATGCTGCTCTGACTCCCCTCGTCGACACCTGCTCGGACACCGCCGAGTTCACTCTCTGTTCTCATATGAGAGCAAGGGCGCCCGGATGGCAAGGGGTGGCCAGGCACAGGGTCCCGTACGCGCGCCGCAGGCGCACGGGACGATCGGGTCGCGGTGGGGTCCGACGCGGCTACCGCCCGCCGGCGCCGCCCCGCATGCTCCGCTGCCGACAGGTGCGGCCCATATCCTCGAAGCCGGCGGGACAGCGCCGGACGCAGGCGCCGGCGGCATACTTGAGGGGAGGCCGGCAGGCCCGGCTGAAGCGCTGTTCCTGAAACAGGTAGTCCTTCGCGGGACTCTGCGCCGCGGCCGGGCCGGCCAGCCCCAGGGGAAGCGCGACGAGCGCCAGGCGGAGGGCGGCGTGGGGGAGGCGGGGCATCGCGTGTTCCGGGGCGGGGGCCTTAAGGGGGCCTTGCGTCCTTCGCCTCTACCACGTCCCGTCCGACCCGGACATGGGGGCCGAAGCACGGCGCGGCGTGCCTCGCCCGGAGGGACGCCGCGTGCCCGCGGTGTCGCGAAAGGCCCGATGATCAGCTCGACCCGACTATCCGCGGACCTGTCCTCTGAGCTGCATCGATCTCGACCTGACAACACTTTTGACATGCTGCTTTTTGCAATGCACGACTAATACCGCAGAGCACAAACTAGCCTATTTGTGGAACTTGTTCCTTCATGGACCGTAGGTAGTCTGAACGGGCCTACCTTCGGTGATGCCATGTTGACCCTGTCCTTTCTTCTCCTGGGCGCCGCGGCCAGCCGCGCGTTCCGAGTCCCGGGCTTGCTGGCGCTCGTCGCGCTGCTGGCGGTCGCCATGGGCCTCGAAGGCGCCCTCAACCAGAGGGACCTGACCTCCGTGCTCGGCGATGCCGTGCTGATGCTGGCGGCGGTGGAAGTCTCCTATCTCGCCGCCGCCTGGCTGTGGGATGCGGCAGCCCGCCCGCTGCCGCACGGGAAGGTCTGAGGCGGGGGAGGGGCTGCAACCCCGAGGCCTTTGGAGCCAAGCCAAGGCCTTCTGAGCCAAGCCTTCCGGCGGCCCGCGGACAACGGGGCTACGAGAGCGGCAAAGGTCCACCCCAGATACGAAGGAGGTCGGATCGCTCTTCCAAACACCGTCATTGCCCGCGAGCGCCAGCCGGCCGCGCCGCGATTCGGAAATTTCCTGCGCAACCTCCGTGTATTCTGCAGCATTATGCATGATCGCCCCAAACGTCCGAGCGGGGTCAACCGGAGTGTGACGGATGAGTGCCGGCTATCCACTTTTGATCCTGGCCCTGGGAACCCTCGGCGGCATCGGCTTCCTCGCCCTCGCGGCCCGTAAGCAGGTCGCCGACCTGAAGAACGACCCGAAGCGATCGAGCTTCGTGCGGGACCACGGCGGCACGCCGCGCGAGAACATGCCGGGCACCGAGCACTGACGGCGCGCGCGGGGCGCCCCCACCGCGGCGTCCCGCTTGCCGAGGCAGTCTTCCCCCGACATGCGGGAACCGGTGTCCAGGCCAGCCGTTGACAGTCAGATTGGAATTGATCTAATTCGCAACTGAGCGCGGCCTTCGCCGCCGCGCACTTCCCAAGGAGCTCCCATGGCCGGCCACGCGCATTGCGACAGCTGCAAGTTCTTCGACGAGCACAAGGTGAACGGCGCCCAGGCGGCCGGCGAAGAGGGCCTGTGCCGCTACAACCCGCCCGTGACCCAGCCGGCCCCGGAATCGAAGGGCCTCTGGCCGGTGGTCGCCACCAGCGACTGGTGCGGCCACTTCACGCCCGAGATGTCGGCCGCCGAGTAAGCGGCCCGCACCGCCTTCCATCAGGGGCCAGCCTTCGGGCTGGCCCTTTTTCGTTTCGGCCGCGGCCGGCGAACGGATCAGGTCGGGCCGGCCGCCGTTCGGGCCGTGGCGCGGACGGGGCTTCCCGCGCGCGGCAGCGGCGCCCCTAGAGGGTGTTCCGCTTCAGGGATGCCGCGACCCGCCCGCCGCTCACCTCGGCATCCGGGTTGCGAACCTCGCGCATCCGCGGAGCGGATCCGGTCGTCAGGTAGACCACCACCGTCAGTGCCAGGAGCACCTTCGCGCCCATCGCCCTTGCCCTCATCGTTAAGAGGGGGTGGATAGGATCGATCCCTTTCGACTTTGTTGCAGTGCGATGGCCCGACGCGCCGCCGCAGCGCCTTCCGCGGGCGTGGTGAACAAATCCTCAAAGCGCCCCCGCGGCGCCGGGATCCGCGTGTCATCGTCCCGCGGATGCGTCGGCGGGGACGGGCTCCTCCGACGCCCCGCGTCGCCACGCCCGATCGCAGGGGCCGCGATCCCCCTTAGGCGGCGGAGGCCGTCGTCATGGCCCGCTCCAGGAACGCCGCCGCGTTCGCGATGGCCTCGCGCCCTTCGGCCAGCTCGGCATGGAACATGTGCCAGACGTGGAACATGCCCGGCCAGACCTCCAGCGAGACGCGCACGCGGTTCTCGCCGAGATGCGCGGCGAGCCGGATGGCGTCGCTCAGCATCAGTTCGCCTTCGCCGATCTGCACCAGGATCGGCGGCAGGCCGCGGACATCCGCGAAGACCGGGGATGCCTCCGGGCTGTTCGGCAGAGCGCCGCCCAGGAAGGTCCGGGCCATCAGGTCGAGGCCCGCCTTGGTGTTCAGCAGGTCCAAGCCCTCGCGATTGACCATCGACGCGCCGGTGTGCTCGAGGTTCGCCCAGGGCGAGAGGGCCGCCCCGCCGGCCGGCAGCTTCACGCCGGCGTTGCGGGCCATGACCATCACCGAGACCACCATCGCCCCGCCGGCCGAGTCCCCGGCGAAGGTCACCGATGCCGGATCCTGCCCCTGCGCGATCAGCCAGCGGTACGCTGCGAACGTATCCGCGATCGGAACGGGGAACGGGTGTTCCGGCGCCAGCCGGTAATCGGGCAGGTAGACGCGCGCCTTCAATGCCGTGGCGAACGCCGCGGCCAGCCCGTGATAGCCGCCCGGTCCGCCGACGATGTAGGCCCCGCCGTGGATGTAGAACAGCACGCGGTCCCCCTCGACCTGCGCCGGCGTGATCAGTCTCGCCGGCACGCCCCCCATGTCGACCGGCTCGATCCGCATTTCGGCCGGGGTCGGATGCTCGGCCATCGTGCGGATGTACGACCGGCGGATGTCGTCGAGCGTCACCGCCGTGTTCTGCCCCAGGATGACGGGGGCGAGGTCCCGCAGGCTTTCGGCCCATTGATCGAGACGGTGACGCACGGTGTCGTTGAAGGTCATGTCGCGGGCTCCTGATGGCGTTGATCCGTTCACCTCCCCGTTATACGCCGGTGATTGGCGACGGGGCGTCGACACTGCGGGGGAGCGGCAACGCCGCATGGCACCGGGCAACATCAACGACATCGTCGCCTTCGTCGCGGCCGCCGAGGCGGGCAGCTTCGTCGGCGCGGCGCGGGCCCGCGCGATGACGCGGTCGGGGATCGCCAAGAGCGTCGCCCGTCTCGAGGACCGTCTGGGTGTCCGCCTGTTCCACCGGACGACGCGCAGCCTGGGGCTGACCGACGACGGCCGCGCGTTTCTCGATCGCTGCACGCAGATCCTCGCCGACCTCGAAGCGGCGGAAACGTCGATGTCCGATGGCGGCGGGGAGCCGCAGGGCCTGTTTCGCATGACCGCGCCGATGACGTTCGGCCGCGTCGTGATCCTGCCGCTGCTCAACGACTTCCTCGCCTGCTGGCCCCGGCTGAAGGCGGATGTGAGCTTCACCGATCGGGTCAGCGACCTCATCGAGGACGGGATCGACCTGGCGATCCGGATCGGCGAGCCCCGCGCGAACAGCCGCCTCATCACCCGGACGCTGACCCAGCAGCACGATCTGGTCGTCGCCAGTCCCGCCTACCTGGCGACCCGTCCGGCGCCGCAGCATCCCGACGATCTGGCGGGGCATGACTGCCTGAATTACGTCAGCGCCGGGCAGAGGCGCCCGTGGCGCTTTACGGTCGAGGGCAGGACCGTCGCGGTCACACCGCGCGCCCGCCTGTCGCTCGACAGCGGCGAGGCGCTCCGCGACGCGGCGGTCTCCGGGGCGGGACTGGCGTTCCTTCCCGGCTATGTCGTCGAACGCGACCTGGCCGAGGGCCGGCTGGTGGCGCTGGTCACGGACCATGCCGCGCCGCCGGTGCCGATCAGCCTCATCTATCCCAGCCGCCGCCATCTCGCCCCGAAGGTCCGCCGCTTCATCGATCTGCTGGTACGGGCCGTCTGACGGGGTTCAGGGCGTCGGAACGGGTGATGGCGGCCTGAAACCGCCTCCTTGCGCGTCGCGAAGGGTCCGGGCCGGCACTGGATCGCCGAAGCGGTCCTGCCGGCCGCCGCCCCGGTCAGGATCGCCGCGACGACCATCCCGGTCTTGCCGGCAAACCCGAGCCGTTGTTCGTCGTCAGCGGATCTGGGGCCGTCTGCGGCGTTCAGCAGCGGAGGCTCCGGTCACTTTGGGGCGAGAGGTTCGGCAGCCTGCGGGCGCGGGGCGTCCAACGCGGGAGGGTGGTCCTCGACGACACCGCCCTGCGCGCACCATGCGGCGGCTGGGGCTGCCGGACCGCTGCGACACCAGCCACGCCTTTCGCGAGCACATCCGGAACCTGGGCGCGCGGCCCGCGATCCCACCCCGGCCCCACGCGGCGGCCGCCGCTTGCCCGGACGGGATCGACGACAACCGCTGTCAGGTCGCGCGCCCCTGGGTCGGGCTCGAAGAGTGGCGCGCCCGCGCGCCCCTGGGCCGGGCTCGAAGAGGGGCGCGCCCGTACCACCCGATCCGAGACGACCGCCGCCAGCGTCATGGGCGCCCTCTGCCGCGCCGCAGCCCGCGATGGGACCACGCGATGACAGACCCTAGTCGAGCGGGGCCTGGGCTGGGTCACCGACGATCTCACCGTCAGGCAAGGCGCTCGCTTCCCAGCGCTCGCGGCGGGGTTCGATGCCCCGGCGCGGCGACGCGCAGCCATCGCAGATCGACGAGACGGCGCGGCGCGTCCGCGTCGCGATCCTTCGATCGAAGGCGTCCATCACCGCCACCGACTTGGCATGCGCCTCCTCGAGCGAGCCGTCGGCCCTGGCAGGATCGGTCTCGCCCGGTGTCCCCGTCGCGCTTTGAAGCGGCAGTTGGACGCGACGGGTCGATGGCCGAGCCGCAGCATCCGGGGCAGCGCCACAGGTGAGGATGATCAGCAGTAAGACAACGACACGGAGCAAATCGAGAGATCCTGGACCGCCGCCGTATTGATCGGCATCTGAGCCAAACCAAGGCCGACCTGCGACGCGGCGCGATACCTGAGCCGAGATGTCCTCGTCATCCGACTTCCGGTCGACGAATCCTGGCTTCAGCGGCGGGAGAACTCAGTTGCCGAGGCGAGATCGCCCGCGGACACCGCGACCCACCTGCGAAAGGAATCATTAAGCACATATCGGTTCTCATGAAGACTTCCGACGCAATGCCCGCCACGGCTGTGATATGCTCAACGCCCACCAAGACAGCAACGCGGCTACACCTGCACCCAAATTGGGTGACGCGCGGCCGACACACTCTTGCGAAGAATAATTAAAGCATGGTTTGGGAGGTGCACTTCCATGCCAACATGCTGAGCACGTCGGTCAGCACGCGCGCATGTCCGGGCATCGTTCGGGTGTCGGCCGGACGTGAGCAGCCACAAGAAACGTTCAAAAGCCAAAATTATATTGGTTGGAGGGGAAATTGGGGAATACGTCTGCGTCTGTCTTCGCAAGCGGCAATCAAGATGTCGACGGATTGCTATCGGGGGTGCGCTGGGCGAACCCCCAAATCACGTTCAGTTTTCCGACAGACCCTGCTCAGTACCAATATAGTGGCGAGAAGAACAACAACTTCGAGGCGTTCAGCGCTTGGCAGCAGGAGGCTGTCCGGAGCACCTTGAGCCACATTGCTTCGGTCGCGAATGTCAGTTTCACCGAGGTGGCTGGCGGGGCCGGCGATTTGCGCTTTGCGATGTCGGATACGCCCTCGACCGCGTGGGCCTACTATCCGGGCAATACCCCCCAGGCCGGCGACAGTTGGTATGGAAACACGAATGGGTGGTACGATCATCCAGTCGTCGGAAATTATGCTTTTTACTCCATCGTTCACGAAATTGGGCACGCGCTCGGCCTGAAGCACGGTCACGAGACCGATAGCTTCGGCGCCATGACCTACGACCATGATTCCAGCGAATATTCGCTCATGACCTACAATTCCTATGTCGGGTCTGATGGAATGTACGCCTACAACGAGGCCAATGGCTTTCCTCAATCGCTGATGATGTACGATATTGCAGCGCTGCAATACATGTACGGAGCGAATTATAGCGTCAACGCCGGCGATAACGTGTACCAGTGGAGCCCCGATACAGGCCAGCTCTCGATTGACGGAAACGGGTTTTACGTGCCGTCGCAAAACCGCTTGTTCATGACGGTTTGGGATGGCGGAGGACATGATACATACGACTTCTCAAATTATGGTACGGACCTAAGTATCGATCTGTCCCCCGGGGGATGGACGGTGACCTCCGCTGGTCAGTTGGCCCTGCTCGGTGCCGGCCATTACGCGGTCGGCAATATTGCCAATGCGCTCCTCTATGACGACAATCTGGCGTCGATCATCGAGAATGCCATCGGCGGCGCAGGCAACGATACGATCGTCGGAAATCGTGTCGACAATGCCTTGGCCGGCGGTTCGGGCAACGACACGCTGAATGGCGGCGCCGGAGCCGACCGGATGTATGGCGGCTTCGGCAACGACACCTTCGTGGTCGACAATGCCGGCGACGCCGTCATCGAGTACACCAACCAGGGCAGCGACACCGTCCTCGCCTCGATCGCCTACGCGCAACACCCTGGCCAACATCCTCACCGGCAATGACGCCGCCAACACCCTGTCGGGCGGCGCYGGCGACGACCGGCTGGTCGGTCTCGGCGGCAACGACACGCTCGACGGCGGCGTCGGCAACGACACCATGGTCGGYGGCACSGGCGACGACACCTACGTCGTCAACGCGCGCGGCGACGTGGTCGTCGAGGCCGCCARGGARGGCATCGACACCGTGCTCTCCGCGATCAGCTACGATCTCGGGGCCAACCTCGAGAACCTGACCCTGACCGGCACGGCCGACCTCAAGGGCAGCGGCAACGACCTCGACAACGTCCTCGTCGGCAACACCGGCAACAACCAGCTCTATGGCAATGCCGGCAACGACCGCCTCGACGGCGGCCTCGGCGCCGACATCATGGCGGGCGGCACCGGCAACGACACCTATGTCGTGGACACCAGGGGCGACGTGGTGGTGGAGTATGCGGGCGGCGGCACCGACACGGTCGAGGCCGCGATCTCCTACACCCTGGACGGCGGCGTCGAGAACCTGACGCTGACCGGCACGTCCAACATCGACGGCACCGGCAACGCCCTGGCCAACGTGCTGACCGGCAACGCGGGCGACAATCATCTCTTCGGTGGCGCCGGCAACGACACCCTCTCCGGCGGGGCGGGCAACGACACGCTCGACGGCGGCACGGGCAACGACACGCTCTACCCTTGATCAGGTTGAGGTCGGCGTCACGATCGTAATAGACCCGCATGGGTTGGTTCCTNGCGGGCGACAATCATCTCTTCGGTGGCGCCGGCAACGACACCCTCTCCGGCGGGGCGGGCAACGACACGCTCGACGGCGGCACGGGCAACGACACGCTCGACGGCGGCAAGGGCGACGACACCTACATCGTCGACAGCCCGACCGAGCGGGTGATCGAGCTGGCCAATGAGGGCACCGATACCGTCCTGGCCTCGGTGACGTTCAAGCTGCAGGCCAACCTGGAGAACCTGACCCTGACGGGTCGGGAGGCCATCAACGGCACGGGCAACTTCCAGTCCAACATCCTGATCGGCAACGATGCGGCCAACGTCCTCGACGGCAGCGGCGGCAAGGACATGCTCATCGGCGGGGGCGGTGCGGACACCTTCGTGTTCCGCGCGGGCGAGACCAACGGCGACAAGGTCATGGATTTCACCGCCGCGGGGGCGGCGGGTGATCATCTGGCATTCTACGGCTTCGGCTCAGGGGCCAAGCTGATCCACGCAGCCGGGGGCACGGACCTCTACACGATCACGGCGGATACCGACCATGGCGGCGCGAGCGAGACGTTCCAGCTCGCGGGCGTGACCGACCTCGACCTCGGCGCGGGTCAGGGTCACAACGACATGATGCTGTTCGCCTGAAGCAAGACGGACTGACGGCGAACAAGCCCGTGGCGCCCAGAGGGTGCCGCGGGCTCGGCCTTGCCGTTCGGGCTCGTCGAGCCCGGCAACAATCCGACCGGGCGTATCCGTGAGCGCCATCGCATCGGCGCTGACCCGGCTTTCCTCCTCGAGCCCGCTCGACCCGACCCGGCGCCGACAGGCCGGCCTGCGGTTCGCCCGCGGCGATCACGGGCGGGACGAGGTCGCCGCGCCCGACTGGCCGACGCAGACGCGGATAACGTCGCTGCCGGGATCGTCCCTGACGAAGGTGCCGCGCGGGCCGGCGCCGAGCAGGAGAGGCAACTCTGGCGGCCGGTCGTCCGTCGCGGCCAAGGGCGCGCTCGGCTTGTCCTGGTCAGACCGCGGGCGTCTGTGGCGACGGGCAGGGGCTGAGTCGGCGCCGGCAGGACGGCGAGATCCGCGCCCGCGAAGCCGAAAATGTCGTTGGCCGGGGCGGTGAGGCTGTCCTGCGTGATGGGGTCGAGGCCCGCCTCGCCATGCGCCTCGGCCTGGGTGGCGAGGCTGCCGGTCAGTCGGTCAGCCGCCACGCAGCCGCGCCCACCGATGGGGTCGCTGAGGATTGGGCTGGCCGCACCGACGCGGCGCGTTCGCGGTCAGGGCCTAGCGGTCGCGGGTCGACCTGCCAGATGCCGCGACCGTGCAGTGGCCGTTGCCCAGCGCGCCAGCCTGAAGATCGCTGAGCGCATCAACAGCCGAGGCTGATCGCGGCCTCGGCCGACGCGACGTGCCGGGTGGCGCCCAATCCCGCCCCTGAAGGCGCGCTGGGCGGTGATGCGACCTCACACACAGAACGATGTGCCGGTCAGCCGGCCAGAGCCTGCAGCTCGGCTACGCCATCGTGCAGGACGTAGCCGCGGCCCCAGACGGTCTCGATGTAGTTCTTGCCCGAGGAGGCGTTGGCGAGCTTCTTGCGCAGCTTGCAGATGAAGACGTCGATGATCTTCAGCTCGGGCTCGTCCATGCCGCCGTAGAGATGGTTCAGGAACATCTCCTTGGTCAGCGTCGTGCCCTTGCGCAGGGCAAGAAGCTCCAGGATCTGGTATTCCTTGCCCGTGAGCTTCACGTAGCTGCCTGCGATCGCGACGGTCTTCTGGTCGAGGTTCACGATCAGGTCGCCGGTGGTGATCACCGACTGGGCATGACCCTTCGAGCGCCGCACGATGGCCTGGATGCGGGCGACGAGCTCGTCCTTGTGGAAGGGCTTGGTGAGGTAGTCGTCGGCGCCGAAGCCGAGGCCCTTCACCTTGTCCTCGATGCCGGCCATGCCGGGCGACGAGCTCGTCCTTGTGGAAGGGCTTGGTGAGGTAGTCGTCGGCGCCGAAGCCGAGGCCCTTCACCTTGTCCTCGATGCCGGCCATGCCGGACAGGATCAGGATGGGCGTCTTGATCTTCGAGGCACGCAAGGACCGCAGCACCTCGTAGCCGGAGATGTCGGGCAGGGTCAGGTCGAGCAGGATGATGTCGTAGTCGTAGAGTTTGCCGAGATCGATCCCCTCCTCACCGAGATCGGTGGTGTAGGTGTTGAAGCTCTCGGACTTGNTAGTCGTAGAGTTTGCCGAGATCGATCCCCTCCTCACCGAGATCGGTGGTGTAGGTGTTGAAGCTCTCGGACTTGAGCATCAGCTCGATGCTCTGCGCAACAGAGGCATCGTCCTCAATCAGCAGCACGCGCATGGGCCAGGATCCTCCAAAGGTTGAGGCATCCTGAACGGGCATCGCGAACAAACCGTTAAGGTTGCACCGAGGCCAAACAAAACAACGGCCACGGACGCTGGGGCACGGTGCGCGTACATTCGGCGTCACCCTATCCCGGCATCGTGGCCGCATCCGATCGGGCCGTAGAGCCCTGATCGGTCTGGGGCCAAGGTGGGGATCGGATCGTTAACGTTCAATGAAGCCGCCCCGCCGCCCGATCCGAGCCCTGGCCGGCGGGGCGGTTCGTCCCTCTCACCGACGAGCCGGTCCGCAATGGGGCTCGGCCTCGGGATGCAGGCCTTCGGTGACCCGGTCGGTCTGCGTCGCGCGTGTCGATGTGGGACCGCGATGTCGCCCCTGAGCGTCCGGGTCGCGTCGGCGCGCCGCATGGCGGTCCAACTTCCGCGCCGGAGAGCTTATGCGGCCTTGCCACGATCCTTGGCCTTCGGCTGCGGCTCCTCGCTGCGATCGCCGACCCGGCCGAGGCCGATCGACTTGGCCAGGGCCGAGCGCTGGGCGGCATAATCCGGAGCGACCATCGGGTAGTCCGCCGGAAGGCCGTAGCGCTGACGGTAGCTGTGCGGATCGAGGCCATGACCGGTCAGATGGCGCTTGAGCGTCTTGTACGTCCGGCCGTCGAGGAAACTGACGATGCCGCCGGGTGTCACCGACTTGCGGATCTGCGCAGGCGTAGCCTTCTCATGGACCTCCTCCGGAGGAGGCTCTGCCATGCCGGTGGCAAGGCGCGTGAGCGCCGCCTGGACACTCTGGATCAGCCCCGGCAGTTCGGACACCGGGGTCGAATTGTGTGAGACGTAGGCGGAGACGATATCGCCGGTGAGGTCGATAAGATTGGAGTTCTGGTTGTCGAAGCTGTTCGTCATGCTGCCATCTGGTTGTGAAGATCTCAGAGAAAGGCATGATCGATACAAGATTAATGTTCAAGAGGAACGTAGCGTGCTTCGCGCTCCCGTACACATCCTATGTCCTATAGCCTTCTTAGACATTTCTCATGCTGCGCCGATGCGATCCGAGCTGGGAGGCGTTGCTATCGGACCCGGACAATGTCCTGACGGGGTCGTCGAGGGCCAACGCCTGAAACGAGGACGGCGGAGCTTTCGCCCCGCCGCTGGTCGTCTCAAGGCATCGAAGGCCTAGCGGGCCGTGCCGCCCGAGGTGCGGCCGAACTGCCAGACGGGAAAGTTGTTTTGCTCGGCGTTGCCCTGCTGAGCGGAGGTGTAGTCCCGTCCGTAGCCGATAGAGCCGGTGGTGATGTCGTCGTAGCTGCGGGCCGCGTGGCTGCCGGGCGCCGCGGCGGCCGAAATGCCGGCGGGAGCGGTATAGCTCTGGGCCAGGGCGGGCGAGGCCATCGCGCCGAGGCTCAGGACGACGGCAGCAACGGGAGAAGCAAAACGCGTGTTCATGGCACAATCCACTTGGGTTTGCGCGGTCTCCGTCAAATGGCGGTGGGCCGTGACTTGTTCAGTGACCTTGATCTAGGCTTACCGCAGCGGGAATGCCGTGCCGTTTGGCACTCAGGCATCACATCGATATCTCGGCCTCAGGAGTACGACGTTTTGATCCGTCCACGAACGACCATGCTGTCCGCCGCGGCGCCGCACAGTCCGGCTCGGCCTCCTGCGCCCCCCTGGCAGGAGGCCATCGGACCGATCGCCGAAGCTCTGCTGAGCCTCGTTGCCGCCGTCGAGAGTGGCCCCACGGCTGGACCCGCGGTGAAAGCCTTCCAGGCGGCGATCCGGCGAAAGGGCGAGGACGCCGCGGCAGCCGGCGGCCCCGAGGCCATGGAGGCTGCGCTGCGCATCGTCGCCGATGCCGCCCAGGACCGTGCCGAGCGGCGCACGCGCATCATCGACAAGGCCTGGGCCGGCTTGAACGGCTGGCGGCCCGAGGGCCGCCAGCCCTGATGATCTCAATAGCCGTCGTAGTATCGACGCGGACGGTCGTAGCCGTAGCTCTCCCGACGGCCATACCCTTCACCGTAGCCGTAGGGCCGTCCCTCGTAGAACCGGCGAGGTCCACCGTAGCCGCCATAGCCGTAGCCGCGGTCGTTCGGGCGGCAGCGGCCCCAGGGATTGGGATGGAAGCCGGGTCCGCAGCCACCGGCGACGAATTCGATGACGGGCTCACCGCGGCCCTCTTCGAAGGGATCGAACGAAAGGGAAGCCGCGTGGACGGACGTTGCCAGACCGAGTCCGGCAAGCATCACCGTAGCTATCCCGAAGGCCTTCACGCGTACCATGACCTGAACCTCATTGGCGTCCGGTCTCTGCTCAACCGACCGGCAAGAGCAAAGGCTGCGCCTCGGCTGCTGAACCATGGCTGACGCCTGCCACGGCGTTCCGTTCAGGCCGCGCCGTGAGCAGCATCCCCGAGGGACCCGTTGGCTTGGTTCTGGATCAGGCCCTGGATACGCCGGCCGGCATCCCACTCGTCTCCTCGAGGCCGGTGGGGCGTTGACGGCTTCGCGGCTTTCCGGCTTTTCACGGAACCAATCGAGCCACCGCCAGTTGAGGCAACCCTCAACAACATGGTAAGTAAAACCCTAACGCAGTCTTAGACCATCTGGCGCTTCACCAATCTGATCTGGGTGTTGCGCATCTGCACTAGTCGCCAAGTCTGCCCTGTCGCTAAGGTGTCTTCACACCGCACCGAGAG
>NZ_LMNU01000014.1 GCF_001423085.1 Methylobacterium sp. Leaf125
AGGCGACCCTCGCCTCGGCCCAAGCCTTCCTCTACGCCGCTGCCGTCATGATCCTCGTTCGACGGCTAGGACGCGCCTCATGACTTATCGGACGGACTCTGAGGGACCAGAAACATCCTTGCGACGATACCGTTCCTACACCAGGCCGTCAGCGTAAGGACCAAAGACCATCAGGTTCGAACAGGACCTATCTCGGCATGCTACCGACCGAACCCAATCGTGGCAGGAACCTCCAGGCCATCGACGCCCTCATGAACTCGCCAGCATGCTCGTCGATTGCAGGACGACGATGACGAGCATGAAGACGGCCGCGGCGGCGAGGACATAGGTCACGGCCTTGGTGAATTTGGTCATGGGTTGATTCTCCTCAGCCGCGTTTTTCGCCCAGACCGGCATCGATGGCGTCCTCGGCCGGCAGCACGAAGACCTGACCGGGATAGATCAGGTCCGGGTCGCGGATCTGGTCCTGGTTGGCGTCGTAGATCGCCGTGTACCGGTCGCCCTCGCCGTAGGTCCGCCGGCTGATCGCCCAAAGGCTGTCGCCGCGCTCGATCCGGGCGGTCCTCACCTCCGGCACGTAGACGGCGCCGGGGATGGCGTTGGGTCTGAGCGGATCGCTCATAGTATCCGATGATGGCTTGGGCGCCGACGTGCCAGATATGGAATCCCGAGACCCCTCAGACGTGCCTTGGTTCTCGCCTTGCCGCCCGACCGCCGCTGGTTGGGACGCGTTCGACGCCACCTGTCCGCCGGGTGATGCCTCGGGTGGTGCCGGGACCGAACGGCCCGTCCCGGCGATCCGGGCGTCATGAGGAACCGAGAAGGGTACCTCCACGCGGCTGTGGACCTTCCCCGAGGCGGCATCGACCTGATCGAGCCAGATCTTGTAATCCCCCGGCTTGACGCCTCGACCGATGGTGAAGGTGACGATGCCGTCCCGACCGACCGTGGCGGGGGTGATCAGGGTATCGTTGAGGTAGAGCCGTACGGTCGCACCGGCGGGAGCCTGGCAGCTGACGTACAGCCGGCCGCCCTCCTGCGCATCGACGCTGACGACCTTGGTGGGGGCCTCCGCCGATCCCGTCACGACCGCCCGCTCCGGTGGTGGGGCCTCAGGCGCCTCCGAGGAGCGGGACCCGATCCCTTTGGATGCGGCGTCCGCCGTCGTCCGTCGAGTGGACACGGCATCGGGAACCGAGCGGATCACCGTCCGTGACGAACCCGGTTGCGATAGCACCACGGTCGCCTTGTCGCGCGAGGTCAGGGCAACCAACGGCTTGGCATCGTGCGATGGCGCGACCGCCACCGCGACGCTGTCCCGCGAGTGGCGAACAATGCCCTTCGCATCGGTGGCCCGAAGGCCGACCTCGCTGTTGCCGGCCGGGAGGGCCGGCGGGACGATGGCGAACTGGCCGTTCCCATCGGCGACCGCCCGGGCGGTGGGTTTGCCGTCGACTAAGAGCTCCACGGTACCGTTCGGCGTCGCTCGCCCGGCGACGACGAGTTCCCCGTTCGGCTCGACGCGGATGGTATCGAAGGATGGGGAACTTGGGTCAGGGGCGCCGGGAGCCATCGCCACGCCTGGTTCGCCCGGCGTCCGTTCAATCGCCGGTCCATCCGGAGCGACCGCTTCCGAGGTGTTTCTTCTGCTGGCGTCGACCTCTGGCCGCGATAGGGCCGCCACCGGTCGCCCGCCTTCGCCGTTCGAGGGCGGGAGTGGTGATCCGAGCCGCCAAAGGGCGCCATCACCGCCGACCAAGGTCAGGATCAGCCCGATCCCCATGAGGAGGGCAAGGAGCGCGATGGCAGCCCCGCGGCGACGCACCGGAGGCGCAGTTTGCCTGGCGGGTACCGGGACGAGCGTCGTCGCCCCCTTTCGGGAACCGCCACGTCTACGGAACAGGGCTGCGAGTAATCCCACGACGACAAGAAGGATGGCAGGGAACACCTGGAGGAAGGCGCGGCTCAGGCGGGTCAGCAAGGTGTTGTCGTCTCCCATGCAGCCGTGATCACCGTCCGGGGCTCCCGGTCATCGGGCATTCGTTCGGTCGGAGCGGATGCCCTGGAACACGCCCCTGGGCAGAGGCGCCGCGCCCTCCGGCTTTCCGAGGCACCCTTTCTCGTTGTCGGTACGGCTAGTCGTCGGCCTCGCTGGACGATCCGGAACGGGACCGCTCGTAGGCGGCGATGGCCCCGGAGCATCCCGGCGAAAGATTCTGGCGATTGCGCTTGAAGCAGGCCTTCACCTCCGGCCCGCCCGGCTTCATGCCGGCGCACAGGCGAAGGTAATCACCCCCGCAATTCGCCCGCATGGCCTCCATCTCGGGACCCTCCTGCGCCGTGGATGGCCGGGACGCGACCAGGGCGCCTGCGATGGCAAGCGATGTCAGGGCGAGGATACGGATGTTCATCGTGCAATCTTTTCGTGCGGTTGGGCCGGGATGGACGACCCACGCGGGTGGTTGCCTGCGTGGGTCGCCGTCGTCTCAGCGGGCCGGCTGGCTAGGCGCGGCGGCGGGCGGGTTGGCGAGCTGCTGACGGACCTCGGCGAGCTTTGCTTGGGTGGTGCTCAGATCCTGGCGGGCCGAGGCCAGCTGCTCGTTGATGGCGGCCGCTTCCTTGTTGCGGGTGGCCAGGGTCTCGGTCAGCGTGGCGAGCTCGCCCTGCGCGTCGGTCTGGCGCTTGCGCAGGGCCTCAACGGCGGCCGTGCCGGCATCGCGGTCGGCAGAGAGCTTCTGCAGCGCCTGCTCGGCCTGACCCCGCTCGGACACGACGCGGTCGCGCTGCGCCTGGGTCTCGGCAAGCTCCTTGCGCACGTTCGCGAGGGCATCGCGGGCCTGCTGGGCGTCGCGGTTGGCCTGCTCGATCTCGGCGGTGAGCTTGTCCTTGTCGGCGGTCAGGCCAGCGACGGCCTGACTGGTGTCCGTGCGCTGCTTCGCGGCCTGATCGGTCGCGGTTCGCGCGTCGGCCAGTTCCTTCTGAGCGGCGGCGGCGGCCTCGCGGGCGTTCTGCTGGCGCTCCTCGGCCTTGGCGAGGTCGGCGGTCTTGGCCGTCGCCTCCTGGGTCATGGTCGCGAGATCGGCGCGGAGCTTGGCCTCCTGCACCCGGGCGTCCTCAAGGCGGCGTCCGACCTCGGCAAGATCCTGCGTCCTGTCGACGGCGGCCTTCTCCGCGGTGGTGATGGCCTCGCGCAACGGGGCCAGCTTACCCTCGGCCTGCGTGACCTGGGACTGGAGCTCGATGAGCTTCTGCGTCTCGGCCTCGGCCGTCTTCTTCGCCTCGGTCGCCTTGGCCTCGGAGGCCTGCTGCTCCTTGGTCAGGGTCGCGGCGCGGGACTTTGCCTCCTCGGCTGCCTTGCTTGCCTGCTGGTCCTGCTGCTGGGCGGTGGCGATCTTGGCCTGGAGCGAAGTCAGAGTGCCAGCGGTCGAGATCTGCCTGTCCAGGTCGGTACGGAGCGCCGTCTGCTGGGCCTGCAGGTCCTCGATGCGGTGGTCACGGGCGCTGCGCTGACGCGCACCTGCGATGGAGGCGACGATGAGCCAGACCAGCAGCACCACGGCCACGACCGCGAGGCTGAAGGGCAAGGGGCGTCGGAGTTCGGAACGGTAGTCGATGGCCATGGGGGTCTCGCGATGTCGGGGATGGTGGTGAATCGAACCCCGGCGCGGCATCGCCCGGCGTCGTGTACGACCGGCGCCCGAAGGCACCGGCCGCGTCGTGGCGTCAGGCTGGCCGGCGGCCGTCGGCGGCGTAGCGGTCGATGGCCGAGGGCAGCTCGCGGGAGAGGCGGGACAGGAGCGCGCTGCGGCTCAGGCCGGTCTGTTGGGTCAGGTGGTCGAGGGTGTCCGAGCCGATGGCGCGTTCGAGGTCGGCCTCGGGAATGTCGCGGTTGGTGCCCTGGTTGACCCAGGAGTTGGCCGTCTCGCCGTGGCCACCCTTGGTGAAGTGGTCGACGAGTTCGCTGAGGCCGCTGGCGATCAGGCCGCCGACGCCGGCGGTGCCGAGGCCGCCGAGGAGGCTGCCGAGGTTGCCGATGCCGCCCGTGGAGCTGGTGTTGGAGGCGGTGTTCGGGATCGGCGGAACGGTGCCGTGGTTCGGGCTCAGGGAGGGGCTGGACGGTGTATCGTGGCCCTTCAGGAGCTCGGCGAGCTTATCGCGGTTCTGGTATCCGGCCACGGCCAGCAGGCCGAGCAGCGCGGTCATCGAGGGATAGCCCTTGCTCATCGGTCGTCCTTGTCGGTTGTGAGGGTCGGACGGGTGTCCGCCCGCGGGGGCTCGGCCGCCGCGCCGGCGACCGTAATCCTGTCTGGCATCACGCCAGGCAGGTGTGGGGGAGCGGGCTGCTAGAACTCGGTCGGCTTGATGCCGGCCTTCTCCATCCGCTGTTCGGTCTCGCCCGCCAGCGCCTGCAGACCCTGCCGCTCGGGCATTTGGAGCACGGGGTCGAGGGCACGCATCGAGGCGTAGAGACCAGCGGCGGCACCGCCGATCAGGAGGGCGACGACGAACAGCCAGAGTTGCTGGATGGCCGCCCAGCCGGCGAACAGGGCCAGGCCGATGCTGCGGGCCGGGTTGGACGTTCAGCTTTCGGATCGAGTTCACGGATGTTTGCGGGGTGTCAGTAATACGAGACATCCTCGGATCCGCGAGTCGTCCGGGAGCTATTCCGTCGTGGCACCGGACCCGCCACCGTGGCGGGCCCGGTGGTCTGGATGGTTACGGGCAGGTGTGACGGTCGCCGTCGTTGCCGAGGTAGGTCCCGCTCGACGCGTCGTAGGACCGGAAGCGGCGGGCGCATGCTGCAACTGCCTCGGGACCTGGACCGCCCTGCACGACCACCGGGGCAGCCTGAGCCTGAGAGTTGGCGATGGCGCCGCCGATGATGGCACCCGCCGCGAGGCCGGCAACGCCCGCGCCCACCGCTGCGCCGACGCCAGGTCCGCGGCGATAGCCGTAACCGCGACCGGAGCCATAGCCCCGCCCATAGCCCCGCCCGTAGCCACGTCCACCGCGCCAGCCATGACGGCGACCGAAGCGCCGGTACTGCACGTAATCGGTCGGCAGGTCTCCGCGGACGAGCGCTTCGATAGGCGCTGCGGAGGCCGGTGCGGCATGGGCCGGCAGGCCGACGAGGGTGGCTGCTACGGTGGCGGCGAGGGCAAGGGTCAGCTTCATCGTGGATAGGTTTCCTGAATCGGTTTCACGCGGAAGGGGAAAGTCAGTAGCCCCGACGGTTTGGTGGGGTGGCCGAACGGCCGCCGAAACGGCGGCTGACGTAGGCGATGACCTTCGGGAGGAGGAAGGCGGTGAGAAGCTTGCGGATCATGGAGTGATCTCCGAGGTCAGTGGGTCAGCGCTTGGAGCGGGACAGCCAGCCCACCGCGAAGGCGACGGCGGCGAGGCCGAGCAGGGCGGAGGTACGGTTGTCGTCGGCGTAGCGGACGGCCTGGCGGCCATATGTGGTGCCGCGCTTACGAGCATGACGGGCAAGGTCGCGTCCGTCCGCAATCAGGTTTCCCGCGCGGTCGCGCGCCTCGTCGACGAGATGACGGCCGTCCTCGACCAGGTTGCCGGCACGATCCCGAACCTCGTGGGCGATGTCGCGTCCGTCGTCGATGAGATCCTCGGCCCGGTTGCGAGCGCGGCCGTAGGCGTACTGCGCGCCGCCTGCGACTTGGTTCACAGCGCCGCGCACCTGACGGGCCGGATCACCGGTGATGCCGCCGACGGCGGTCTGCGCACGACCCTTGAGGTGGCGGGACGCGCCGCGGAACTGGTCTCCGTTCATGGGATTATCCTGCGTACGAATTCAATGGAGGCGACGGGACCCGAGCGGGCCACCGCCGTCTCGGTTCAGTGCTTGCCGGTGACCTTGTCGACGACCGAGGCGACGCCGTCCTTGGCCTCGCCGACGGTGCGCTGAGCCTCGCCCTTGAGTTCCTGGGCCTTGCCCTCGACGACGAGCTTGTCGTTGCCCGTGACCTTGCCGGTGGCCTGCTTGACGTTGCCGGCCGCTTCGTTGGCGAGGCCCTTCAGCTTGTCGGTGGTGCTGCTCATGGGATGTCTCCTTGGGTTCGGTTGAGGTGGGCTTCGATGAGGAGGCCGGCCGGTCTCGGTGACCGACCGGGAAACGGTTCAGACGCGACGGGCGTCGTAGGCGTCGGCGAGGGTGTGGAGCTTCGGGGCGCCGAGGCGGCCACCGAAGAAGCCGGCGAGCGCGCCGAGGATCAGGGCGAGCGCGCCGTAGAAGGCGCCCTGGGTGGCGGCGGACTTGGCGACGACGGCCGCCTGCTCAGCCTTCACCTTGGCGGTGGCGACGGTCTCTTCGTACTGCTTCTTGTAGTCCTGGATCTGGGCCTTGGCCTGATCGACCGGGATGTTCTGAGCCTTGGCGAGCGCGGCGGCGGCGCGGTTCTCGGCCTGCGCCTTCTGAGCGGGATCACCCGTGAACAGGGCGCGGATGGCGGCGACGGCAGCGTCCTTGGCGGCCTGCGGATCCTGGCCGGCGGCCTGGTTGCGCACCGACTGCTCGATGCCGTCGAGCGGGTTGGTGATCTTGGACAGCGAGGGAGCCGCGGCCTGGGCCGCCGTCTGGACGGTGCCACCGACGAGGGAGCCGGCCCCGCCCAGCGTGCTGGTCACGCCCGAGAAGGCGCCGCCGATGAGGCCGCCGGCCGCCGAGGTCAGCAGGTACAGCACCACCAGGGTGGTCACCGCCCAGGAGACCAGGCCGTGCAGTCCGGCCGCACCGGTGACAGGCTTGCCAGACAGGCGACCGGCGATGAAGCCGCCCGCGAGGGCCGCGACGATGCCCGAGCCAACGAACCAGATGCCGGCGCTGAGCGACAGGGTCGAGGCGGCCGGGTTGTCTGCGGCGTTCGCTCCGACGCTGGACAGGCCGACGCCGACGCCGACCATGTTGAGGATGACCTGGGTCACCAGCGCGGTGACGGCACCGGCGAAGATCGCGCCCCAGGAAACCTGGTTCAGCAGGACGGTGCGGGTGTCGGCCGAAGCCGCCGTGGAAGAGGTCGCGAGAAGGGGGGAAGTGGACACGTAGAGGTACTCCGGGTGGTCGGTCGTCCGAGTCGTTCGGTCGTTCGAGAGGTCAGTCGGGGGGGGGGGGAACTCTTAGGTCCGACCGCGCAGTCCCGGCGCGGTAGGACCCATCAATCGCGGCGAGATCAGTCGCGGCGGTGGATGAGGAGGCCGAGGCCGTAGCCGAGGAGGCCGGCGACGAGCAGGGCGGCCACGGGATGCGCGGCGATCTGGCTGGTCGCTTCGCGACCGCCCTCGCGCAGGTAGCGGCCGCCGTTCTCGTAAGCGTCCTCGGCCTGGTCGTAGGCCTCGCGGCCGGCGCCGCGAACGGAACGCTCGGCGCGGTCGTAGGTGTCGCTGGCGGCACCCTGGGCGCGGCGCGCGCGGTCCTCGACGTCGTCGGACCCGATCAGGTTGCCGAGCGTGTCGCGAACTTTACCGCCGATGTCTCGGGCCGTGTCGGCGACCTGCTCGGCGGCGTCGCGCACGGTGTCCTTGGCTTGACCGTAGAGGTTCTCCGCGGCGCCCTGTGCCTCGCGGGCGCGGCCTTCGACCGAGTCCCGCTTCGAGCCGGTGAGGTCGCCCACCGTGCCCTGCACCTTGCCGCCGAGTTCCTTGGCGGCGCCCGTGATGCGATCCGTATCAACCATGATGTTTGTCCTGTTCAGATTTCAGTTGTGTTCGTTAGGTACGACGTATGACCAAAGCTACGATTGAGAAGGGGTCTTTGGTTTCACATCGGACTTAGGTAATTTCAGCTGAGACTTGCCCTCGGCTTCGAACTTCGGGTCGCCGACCAACTTTCCGATGGCTTCCTTGATCGAGCCTTTGATCTTGTCGGAGGTGTCGGCCGTCTTCTGCGCGCTCACGGGATGCTCCAAAGCCTAGGCATTTGACACACCCATCAAGTGGCCCGCCCATCCCGGCAAGCAATGATGCAGATGTACCAGTTGAGTGATTTTATTTGCTTGGTTCGGTAAACGGGAACCCGTTCTCCCGACCCCAGACAATGGCCTCGGAGCGCTTGTGGACGCCGAGCTTCCGGTAGAGTGACGCCGAATGGTTTCGCACCGTGTTCTTGGACAGGTTGAGCCGCGTGGCGATGGCGTCGTCCCCGAGCCCTTGGCAGATCAGGTCGAGGATCTGGCGCTCGCGCACCGAGACGTTCGGGACGATGCCGTCCTTGTGGTCTGTGCCCGGCCGGCGCAGGTTGGCGAGCTTCTCGATGAGGCCACGACTGAACCAGGAGGTGTCGGCCATCACGGCCTCGACGGCCTCGAACATCTCGCGCTCGGTGCGCTTGCGCTCGGTGATGTCCTGCAGAACCAACAGGGCGTAGGTCTCGGAACCGATTTCGACCCGCTCGGCCGAGACCAGGCAATCGAAGTTGGCGCCGTCCTCGTGCTTGAGGCAGACCTCCAGGCCCAGAACAAAACCGGTTCGCGCCACCGCCGACTCGAACTTGATGCGGGCAGCCTCGTGGGCCCAGAGGCCGAGGTCAGCGGGCGAGCGTCCGGACACCTTATCCGCGCCATAGCCGAACACCCGGGTGAAGGCTTCGTTCGCACCCGTGATGGTGAAGCCGTCGGCGCGGGCCAGCAGGGTCGGCACCGGAGTCAGGTTGAACGCCTTGGCGAAGCGTTCCTCGCTCTGGCGCAGGGCCGTCTCGGCCTTTCGTCGAAGGTCCAGGTCGGCGAAGGTGAAGAGCATGCAGGGCTCGTCGCCCAACTCGATGGGCTGGCCGGCGACGATGACGTAGCGGCTGCCCCCGTCGGGCAGGTCGAGGCATGCCTCCATCTGGGGGATCGTGCCGCCGCTGTTGAGCCTGGAAATCGCCAGGTCGCGGCTACGGGCTCCGGCCAGCACGTCGACCTCGTAGACGCTGCGGCCGATGACGGCGTCGCGGGTGTAGCCGGTCATCTCCAGGAAGCCGAGGTTGACCTTGACGTGGCGCAGGTCCGAGAGCCGGCAGATCACCGCCGGGGCCGGATTGGCGTTGAAGGTGGCCTCGAACCGTTCCTCGGCCTCGAACTGCTCGGATACGTCCTTGAGGATCAGCGCCAGGCAGCTCGGATTGCCCTCCCGGTCGGTGGCGACGAGGCTGCGCAGGGAGTGGACGAAATCAACATCGGGCCGGTCGGTCCGCTTCACGTCGACGATGACGTCGTGGAAGCGCTCGCCCGAGACGACCCGCTCCATCGGATACTGGTTCGGGGTGTGGTTGTTGCGGTAGCGCAGGGCGAAGCGCTCGCGATAGGCGTCCACCGTCTCGCCGAGTTCGTCGACGGTCTCCGCACCATGCATCGCGAGCGCTGCCTCGTTGGCATAGGCGATGGTCTGGTCGGGCTCGACCAGGATTACGCCCTCGCTCAGGCCGGCGATGATCTGCCGAAGCTCATGCCTGTCGACGCCAACCGTCACCTTCGACCACCTTCCCTGCTGCTTGGATCAAGCACGGCCGCAACAGGCGGTTGGGGAAACGGTTCCGATGCGAGCGAGCGAATGGCTGGTATATCTGGATCATTGACGTGAACGTGAACGATCAGCCACAAACCGCTACGTGTTTTCTACCGTAGAGGGGCGGACAGATCCGGTCGACGACCGGGAGAAGGTTGAATCTCCTCGCGTGTACTTAAGCATGATCTCCAACGAACCTTCGCCTGGCGAGGGATTGCCCCGCCATGTCCAGGATCTGATCGGACGGAAACTCGACGAGCTCATCCCGAGAACCGACGCTGTCGACCCTGACACGCGGCTCGGCCGGGTGCTGCTTCGGCTCAGGGCCGCCCTGCTCGACGCCGAGGCGGAGCGACAGGTCACGAAGGCGTTCGGCGAAGAGATCATCGCCCTCGTGCCGCGCCTGCGCCGCTTCGCCCTCGTTCGCACCGGAAACGCCGCGGAGGCCGACGACATGGTTCAGGCGACCCTGATGCGGGCCTGGGAGCGCAGGTCCCAGTTCGAGGACGGCACCAACCTCGTCGCGTGGCTGTTCACGATCCTGCGCAATACGCACCTTAACCAGCGCAAGCGCTTGCGACGCGAGGTCGAGGACGTCGACGGGGTATTCGCAGGCGCGCTTTCCTCGGCGCCGGACCAGGAGCATCGGATGGCCCTGTTCGAGTTGCAGGCCGCCCTGGATGACCTTCCCGCGGAGCAGCGCGAGACCCTGCTGCTGGTGACGGTGGATGGGCTCCGGCACGAGGACGCGGCCGCCATCCTCGGCTGCCAGGTCGGCACCGTGAAGAGCCGGGTCAGCCGGGCGCGGGAACGCCTCGCCATCGCCCTGGACCTGTCATGACGGCGCAAACGCCTGCACCGGATGCCGACGGAACCGTCCCGCCCTTCGATCCGGCACCCGTCGCAGCGCGGGTGCAAGCCGCTCTCGACAGCTACCTCAGGGAACGCGCGCCCGACCAGCGGCTGGCGTTCTGGAAGGCCGTCGCGCTCGGATACGGTGGTAACTTCGAGACCCTGGCCGGATACGCTTTACCGGCGACGACGAAGACTTCGTCCTGAGCGGGGCTATTCATCGAACACGGCTCGGTGAGGGCGCCACGGAGACTGCATTTTACCAGGTCTTACCCCGGCAAAATGATGCGTCTGCATCATTGAGCGATTCCGAGACGGTCATATCTCCCGGTCAATGCCGAACGGGTCGGTGCGAACGGCGAGCGAATACAAGAGTTATGCCGGGCTTCATAAGTCCCCCCGATCAGGTCCGGCATGGCCGCAGGGCCGGGCGTTGTGCCGCTCCGGGCGCACGTTCGGCCCGTAGGCCACCCGTCACGAACAGGTTGGAGGATCCCAGATTGGCCAATCCCGGCGCGCCTGAACCCACACCCGGGGCGGACGACCTCACCGAGTCGCCGCCGCGGCCTTTCCCGGGCGAGCGTCCGCTCGGGTCGGACGAGCCGTCCGCGCCCTACGAGGAAACTCCTCCGAACGAGTCGCCAGGGCCCGGTATCGGTCTCGAACGGCCGGCGGCGGAGCCGACCGCCCCGGGACGACGGGGCTGAGCGCGTTCCGGGAGGACTACGAGACGCAGGTGATCCAGGAAGCCATCGAGTCCGGCATGGCCCGCCGCGAGCTCCTGGAGACCTTGGGCGGCCTGCGGATCAGCGACTTCATACCGCCCCATGCCGGAGAACCGGTCGCGGATTATGCGGCCCGGGCAACGGGCGAGCTCATGGTCCGATACCTCGCGCAGGATAAGGACGACACCGTGCCACCCGTTTAGCGGGCAGGCCCTGGAGAGGAATTGATGTCATCCCATCCCAAGTTCGCCGCGCTGTGCCTGGGCATCGCGTGCGCCGTGCCTTTGCAGGCCGCAGCGCAGGCGGGCTTCGACGGGCAATGGTCCGTCACCGCCACCGTCGAGGACGGCGGCTGCACGGGTCCCTACCGGTATCCCATCGTCATTCGTGACGGCGTCGTCGATGACGCGAGCGGCAGCGGGGCCGATGCATCGGGACGCGTGCGCAAGGACGGTCGCCTCATCGGCTCCATAAAAAGCGGGCTTGCCGACATCGCCGTCGAAGGCCGCCTCCGGTCAGCCGCGGGAGCCGGCCGCTGGAACCTCTCCGGTCCAATCCCTTGCCGCGGCCGCTGGACGGCGAGCAAGGCAGGGTAATCACAGAGAACGCACTGACGCCATCCTGCGAAAGACTGATGGATGTGAACTAAACTCCGCCCTGTCTGCCGCATATTATACAATTCGATACAAAATTCTGTGATAATAGAAGCAACGCTTTCCGGGTCTTATTTGTTCGCATCCTATCGCAACAGAGGAGATGCAGATGCGATTGAAACTAGCTGGCGCAGCCGTCCTTGCCCTCGGTACGATTGCCGCCACGGCCGGTGCCGCCGAAGCCCGCGACGGGTGCGGACCTGGTAGCCACCGAGGATATTATGGGTACTGCCGTCCGAACGTCGTCTATCGCCCCATCGTGGTGCGGCCGGTCGTCTATAGATATCGCCGGGTCGGCTGGTACGGCCCCCGCTGGCACCGTTGGGGCGGTTATCGCCATGTCGGATATCACCGTCCGTGGGGTTGGCACGGCGGCTACCGCCACGTTGGCTGGCATCACCGCTGGTAAGCTGACGGCCCCCTAAGCAAGGGCGTTCGGTTCGTACCGGGCGCCCTTTTCCGGCCAAGCCGTTACCGCGCCGATTTCCTGACCTGCCGGCCGTGCTCGCATTCGGCTACGGCCAAGAGCTTCCGAGGAAGGCGCCCACAGATTTGAGCTACCGCGGAAGGCCCCCCCTCAGGAATACGGGGCGCAGTCCCCAGGCAGCCGGTCGTCTGCCACGGAACGCCGGACGCTTCGTCGTCCATGGCCAATCATCGACCCGACATCGTGAGGATCCCTAACCCTGGACGAAATCGACGACGTGAAATTTCTATGCGGGTACATCGACATCGGCGGAACATCACCAGCCCGAAACACTTGTCGCGTGTCTGAAACGTCCCTCGATCCAGCCACTACAGACCGGCGCCGCGCCATCGTCGCCGCCGAGCCCGTTCCCGACCTAATCAGAATCCCAGTCCTATCGAGCGGCTTCGGCACCGACCCGCCGCCCATGCCCGGAGACCACACATGTCCATACTCGCCTGGATCGTACTCGGCCTGATCGCCGGTTTCATCGGCAGCAAGATCGTCAACAACAGTGGTCAGGGTCTGATCGTCGACATCCTGCTCGGCATCGTCGGCGCGGTTGTCGGTGGCTTTCTGTTCAACCAGTTCGGCCAGCCCGGCGTATCCGGCGTCAACCTCTACAGCCTGCTGGTGGCTGTCGTCGGCGCCGTCATCGTGCTTTGGCTCTACCATGCCCTAGTCGGCCGTCGCCGAGTCCTCTGACACCTCCAACATCGCTTCGGCCGCCGCTGGCCGAAGCGATCAATTTCCGTGCCCCCGACGGTTCGCAGGACAGCGGCGCCGAAGCGGGGAGGTTCGACATAGCTTCAGGTCCTGACAGGGCGGCTATCGCTCGGCGTCATCGCTGGAAAGGTTCATCGTCTTTTGCGTGGCTGGTCACCAATGTGTGTAGGGCCGGGTGCCGCGCCTTCGCGAGCCAGGTGCCGAACCAGGGCGAGCAGTCCGCACTCGCATCCCAGGACGGCACACGCCGAAGCCGTGTCCCCCCTTTCGCTCGCGAGCGCGTACGATCACGAGATGCCTGGAAATCGACGAGGCCGGACCGAGCTTCGACCCGGTGATGCGATGGCCCCGTAACGGACGTTGTTCGAGGAGTCATTCCGCCTTGTGGATGTAGCGGCCTTCCCGTGGTGGCGCGAAGTATTTTCCGTGCGTGACGCGCAGGTCCATCTTCTTCTTGAGCACGCCAAGGGTTAGCGGCTCCCTGTGCAGGGCGGCGCCACGTACAGTCCAAGTCCGGATTTCGGGAAGGATCTCCGCCGGGGTCATGGCGCTCCCGTCCGGGATGATGTCGTGGACCTCATGCATGACACGGTCCCAGAACTCCTCGGCCCGAAAGCGTTCGGGTTGGTTCTCTGACTTCACCAGCCGGTTCTGGAGGCGTTCGCCGTTTTGGTCGGCGGTGACGCCTTTGGCCTTGGAGAACGGCGTTCTCGGCCTGAAGCGTCTCGATGATGCCAAGCAGGTGCTCACGGTCCTGAGCTTCCTCCCTGCGCAGGGCCATGGCCTCGTCGCGTTCGTGCACGAGCTTCTGGGTGGCCTCGCTCTTGGCGCGCTTCCACAGGTCCAGTCCGTTGAAGGCGCAGGGATGCCAAGCGCCCCTCGCGGAGGCAACGTCCGCTGTTCCAATATTAAAGCCCGAAACCGGACTGGCAGAAATCCTCCCGGGGCGGAAAGGCTGGGTTGGTTCGAGAACGCCTATATCTGGGACGGCATCATGTCGGGGTAAACGACTGCTTCAGGTGCGCTGCATTCCTGGAGCCTGCATGGCCTCCTCAACATTGCCGTTGAGGAGGCCGGGCTTCAGATTTCGGTCGCTTCCGCCAGAGCGAGCGCGTCTTCAACGTCCACGCCACATTGCCGTTGAGGAGGCCGGGCTTCAGATTTCGGTCGCTTCCGCCAGAGCGAGCGCGTCTTCAACGTCCACGCCAAGGTAGCGTACCGTGCTCTCGATTTTCGTATGCCCAAGCAGAATCTACACAGCGCGTAAGTTGCCGGTTCGCTTGTAGATCAATGCCGCCTTTGTACGGCGTAAAGAATGTGTGCCGTAGTCCTCGCGCCGTAGCCCTATGCCCGTCACCCATTCATCTACCAGGCGGGCGTACTGCCGGGTGCTTATGTGCGCCTCGTGGTCGATCCGGCTTGGAAAGGCGTAATCGTCAAGCCCGCCCCCTCGGCACCCC
This sequence comes from Methylobacterium sp. Leaf125, assembly GCF_001423085.1. Classification (GTDB taxonomy): domain Bacteria; phylum Pseudomonadota; class Alphaproteobacteria; order Rhizobiales; family Beijerinckiaceae; genus Methylobacterium. Next base: position 14,378 of record NZ_LMNU01000014.1, read on the forward strand.
AACCAAGTCAAAATGCTGGTACGTGCTGGTTCAAGCAGTTCGAACTGCACGGGCGACCCAGTCTTTCGCTGAACGACGATGACGCGCGCCCGTACATGCCCGCCGCTGACAAGCTCGCCGATCTTCAATTTGACGATGTCACAACCACGCAACTTGCTATCAATGGCGAGGTCGAACATGGCCCGGTCGCGTACGCGCCGCTCTCCGTCGAGCCAGAAACGGATGGCCCAAACCTGTTGTGGTTTGAGCGCGCGTTTGGCGCCGAGCTTCCGTCCTGCGTTCCACGGTCGGCGGCGGTCGGCGGCTCTTGAAGGCTGGGTCGTGCTCTGAATGTCCCATCTCTCATCTCCCAACCGGCCCATGCCGGCAGAGAGAGAAGGGGTGCTGCGGACTTAGCCTGCATATTACCGGTTAGACGTTCGGGATGTGTGCCACGCAGCTGCCAGACTTGAAATGCAGCCCTGCTGCGTCCGACCCAATGTCGCCGCAGCAGGTAGCTCACGCAGTCCTCGGAAGCGGACGCGGGCAGGTGCCGCAGGCTACAAATTTCGGGGCTGTCAGGACATTGTTGTGACCCTGATTGGGAGGAGGATTGATCCAGCTTGGTCAGGCTGCGTTCAAGCGCTTTTCAACAAGCGATCGGCCATGCCTCGCTTTACGAACTCGGGTGCCGGCCAGACTGCGGCCTCATCGCCAGCGATGGCAGCCGATCCGCGTTGCCAGTTCTTGGCCCGGTAGAGGGCTTCATCGGCTTTTTTCATCATGCTGCTTCGGCTCGCGATTGTCTTATCAAAGCGGCAGGCGCCAATCGTAGCCGAGACCGTGATGACCTTACCTGCCGTCTCCACGTCATGGCGCAGATTTTCGAGGAGATTTCGTAGCAGCCAAGACAGCGCGGCGTAGTCGGTCTCATCGGTTACGACGAGTGCGAACTCGTCACCGCCGATCCGAGCGGCAAGGCCACTCTCGCCGCATGCCGCCTGCAGCTTTGTGGCCATCACGCGTAGAACCTCATCACCAGCGGGATGCCCACAGCTGTCGTTGACGCCCTTGAAATGGTCGAGGTCTATGAGGAGCAACACGAAGCCAGCGTCGCTCTCGCGCGCCAAGCGGATCCGCTCGTCCACGAAGAGATTAAGGCGGCTACGACTAGCTAAGCCCGTCAGATCGTCGGTTTGGGCCATGTGGCGCAGGGCCTGCTCCATGGCGTGCCGCTCGGTGATGTCCTGGAACACCCCGATCAGGGCGACCGGCTCACCCGCGCGCAACTCGACCTCACCCATGCAGCGGACCCGCAAGTCCTCGCCTTGCGCATTGCGGAAGTCGGTCTCGATGTCGAAGGGCACGCCGTGCGATAGAGCGCGTGCGACCGCGGCCTCGACCAGAGCGCGTCCCTGGGGCGAGTAGAAGTCGAGGGCGGTTTCCAGGGACGTGCCGTCCCCCACGGGAACTCCGTGGATGGCATACGTTTGGTCGGACCAAGCCGTGTGGTGGGTGCGCAAGCAGAGCCGCCATGAACCGATCCGGGCCATGCGCTCGGCTTGGTGAAGCAGGCGGTTGCTGCGGTCGAGCGCCTCCAGGTCCCGGCGGCGTTCCTCCGCGAGCCGGACGAGGCTCATGGTGTTGCTACGGGCGGCAAGTACGGTCTCTGCGAGTTGAGCGAGATCCCGCAGTATCGCGATACCAGCCTCGTCGATCTCTCTCGCTTCTCGGTCGATGACGCAGAGCGTGGCTACAGCGATAGGACCGGCACCGTGGGCGCGTTCGATGCGGATCGGCATACCGGCATAGAACCGGATATGCGGCGAGCCCGTGACCAGGGGATTGCTTGCGAAGCGCGGATCTCGGGTCGCGTCCGTAACGATCAATAAGTCGTCCGCCCGCAGCGCATGCGTGCAGAATGCGTCCTCACGCGGCGTCTCGCTCACGTCCAGTCCGCAGGATGCCTTGAACCATTGCCGGGTTTCGTCGACCATCGTGACAAGAGCTATCGGACAACCCAACAGGCGCTGGGCCATGCTGACCAGCGTATCGAACTCCTGCTCGGGAGGCGTATAGAGGATTCCGAGCCCGGCTAAGCACGTGAGCCGTTCGGCCTCATCAGTCGTCGCACTCATCATGCCCTTTGATGGGATCGAGCGGGTTAAGAAGCGCCTATCGCTCTGTACAAAAGCCGACGGAGCGCTGATCACTGCGACAGGGATCGAGAGGCCGCCTCTCGGAAGCGGGCTGAGAATCATTCACTGGACTGGCTGTACAGCGGACTAGCTGTTCCCGCCCCAACCACGCCGTAGCCAGAAGTCTGGGGCGTTACCCAAAAGCGGTCATTTCCAACGGGCCCGGCACCCTGGACGAAAACCCAGATTGGAGCCTGAGGCCACGAGCATCGTGAGAGGCGAGCTGAGCATCAGGTTCCCGGTGGCCCGCAGGCAGGGGGGGCAAGTCTCAGAAGGCCCGAACGGGGATGCGGACTATTCGTGGGCCCGGAACAACGCACCCATCGCAGTATTGCCGGACAGGACGGCGCAGCCCGTCGACGCGCGGTCCGCGTCCTCGGTATCCCGCGTTCCGTCAGCCACGTTTTCCCAGCCTGCCCCCGCGCGGCGACCCTTCCCCCGCAAGCTGTCGAGCGGGGCGCCGTCACACCAACTTCGTTCCCGCACTGTTGTCCGGTAAAAGGTTCGCGATATGCTTACCCATACAAACCGGATCGCGCCATGAGGCATTTGAGGCTTTGCCAGACCGAGGTATGGGCATGGCTGGGCGTGAGGAAGACCCGCGATTCCGTCACCTTCGCCTAGGTTCGCTTTCCACCGAGGACGACACGGAGCGAATGAGCGAGCTCATCCCGCCGGTAAGGCTTGTTGAGAACCGGGAGATCACCACGCCCGATCACCTGGCCCTCTTCGAGGTTGGCGACGTACCCGGAGGTTAGGAGGACCCTGAGGCCGGGTCGGAGGCGCTGGGCCTCTACGGCAAGCTGCGAACCGTTCATGCCCCCCGGCATCATCACGTCAGAAAACAGGATGTCGATCCGGGCGACGCCCTGGAGATGGACGAGGGCCTCTGCGGCGTTGCGAGCCACGACCACGCGGTAGTGGAGCTCCTCCAGGCTCTCGACGGCCATGCCCAGTACCTGTTCGTCGTCCTCGACCAGGAGCACAGTATCGCCTTCCGTCGCCCGTCGTAGCGGAAGGTTGCCACTGCCGGAGCCTGCCTCCTCGCTAGCCGGTTCCGCGGAGCGGGGGAACAAGAGGTGGAAGGTGGTGCCGGCACCGAGTTCCGTGTCGATGCCGACGAAACCGCCGGCACTACGGGTGAAGCCGTACACCTGCGACAGGCCAAGGCCTGTTCCCTTGCCGATTTCCTTGGTGGTGAAGAATGGCTCAAACACCCGAGCCATGGTCTCCGGGGAGATCCCGCTGCCCTGGTCTGTCACCGATACCTCGACATAGGCTCCCGGCGGGACGCCCCTGTCGGCCACCGCCGCGGTGTCGAGATGCACGTTCCTGCTCCGCACGACGATCCGCGAGCCGCCCCCCTCCATCGCGTCGCGGGCATTGACGACGAGGTTGAGCACCGCCGCCTCGAACTGGGCCGGGTCGATCCGGATCGGGTCGATGGTGGGGTCGAGTTCAAGCAGGAGCTCTACGGCGCCGCCAGCCGCCCGTTCGGCTAGTGGCTTGAACTCGGAGAGAAGGCGGTTGGGGTTGATGGTCTGGGGCCGCAACATCTGCCTGCGGGAAAAAGCCAGAAGCTGCTGGGTGAGTTGTTCGCCGCGCCGCGCCGCGCTCATCGCCGCCTCCGCCAAACGGACGACGCGCTCCGTGTTCTCCGGCTTGCGCAGCATCATGTCGAGGCCGCCCACAATGACCGTAAGTAGGTTGTTGAAATCGTGCGCCACGCCGCCTGTCAGCTGCCCGATGGCCTCCATCTTCTGGGCCTGCCGCAACGCCTCCTCGGTATTCCGCTGGTCGGTCCTGTCGACGACGATGCCCGCCATGCGGACGGGCCTTCCGTCGCCGCCGTACTCGGTTTTACCCTTAGCCGCGATCCAGCGGATCGCGCCGTCGGTCCGTGACATCCGGCATTCCAGGTCTAAAGTCCCAGTCTCGACTGCCTTCGCGAAGGCGGCCTCGACCATGGGTCGATCCTCCTGCACGGCGTGGGCCAGGAAGGTGGCCCTGCCCCACGACGAGACAGGCGTGTCGTAGCCGAAGATCGCGTCGTACCGACTGGAGCGGCGGGTGATGTCGTTGACGAGGTCGAGATCCCACGACCCCATGCCGGCGGAATCGAGCGCGAAGGCCAGGGTCTCGCGCGCCGCCTCGACCTCGCGCGTGCGTTCCTCGACACGACGCTCCAAGGTCTCGTTCGCGATGCGTAGGCGGCCCTGGGCGTCCTCGCGTTCCCGAAGGTGCTGCCGGGCCTGATACTGGCGCCTTCGGACACGGAGAGCTGAGGAGACCGCACTGAGGAGCGTCTCGGCGTTGATCGGGCGTTCCAGTAGGACGACGTTACCGAGGCGTTCGATCACCGCGGCGGCCTTGGCCGTGCGCCGCCCAGCCTGCCGCGTCGCCAGCATGATGAAGGGGAAGTCCGACCAAGGCGGCTGGGACGCTACCCAGGCGTCCAGGGATGCCGCATCGACGTCGAGGAGCGCCTCCTCGGTCACGATGGATGTGGCGGCGGACGAGCAGAGGCCATCAAGCCACTCGGCGCTGTCGGCGCAGACGGTGACGGCGACGCCGGACTTGCCGAGAAGTTGCGCCATGACGACTGCGTCGCGTCCTCGCGGGGCGAGGATCAGGACGCCTTCCACATCGGGAACGGGTGCAGACGTCATACCGCCGACGTCGGCTCTGCGGCGCCCGGGATCAGAGCGACCTTGCCGTCGTAGGTCGGCAATCCGGATAGAATGCCTTGGAAGTCCGAGAGGGCAGTGCCGACCTGGAGGCCGATGGGGGAGAGCTTGAGTTCCCGGATGGTGCGCTCGTGGGAATTGACCCGGCTCTTCACCACCGACAGGGCGGTCCGGACCGCACCGTTGGCCTCGAAGTACCGGAAAAGCAGGATGCCGTCGCTGAGGTAGCTCAGGTCGATGTCGGACCGAACGTCGCCGATCACGCCGTGCTGGCCGAGGACAAGGAGGGTCGTGGCGCCCTTCTGGTTCAGGTAGTTCAGGAGCTCGTGCATCTGCAGGATGAGGTACTCCTCGCCTGGCATGGCGTGGATGTACGCGTTCAGGCTGTCGAACACGATGAAGCTCGCGCCCCGTGTCGCCACGGTGTTGCGCACCCTACAGGCGAACTCGCCAGGCGAGAACTCGGCCGGCTCGATCTCGTCGATGACGAGGCTGCCGCTGGAGAGATGAACGTCAAGATCCATGCCCAGCGCCCTGGCGCGCGTCAGCATGGTCTGGCGGCCCTCGTCGAACAGGAAGTAGGTAGCCTTCTGCCCCCGGTCCAAAGCCTCAAGCATGCAGCGGACCGCCGTGGTGGTCTTGCCGACACCCGAGGGACCGAGCAGCAGGGTGTTGGTCGCAGGCGCCAGCCCTCCACCTAGTAGGAGGTCGAGTTCCTCCGAGCCGGTCGAGGCCGGGGTCATGTCGAACTCCGCGGCGTGGTCGTCCGCGACGAGGCTGGGGAATACCTCGACGCCGCCCGTATCCAGGACGAAGTCGTGAAGTCCGCCGTGGAACTTGACGCCGCGCATCTTGAGGACGTCGAGGCGCCTACGGGACGCCCCGAAGCCGCGCCGGACCTGTTCCAGCATGATCACCCCATGGGCGATGCTGTGGAGCTGGACGTCGGCGGTGCCGTCGTCCAGCAGGAAGACGGTGCATTGCCTGGAGGCGAACATCTGCTTCAGTGCCAGGATCTGGCGGCGGTAGCGAAGCGGATTCTGGGCGAGAAGCCGAAGCTCGGACAGGCTGTCGAATACCACCCGCTGCGGCTTGAGGCTGTCGACCCGGTCGATCACCTCCCGTACGGTCTCACCGAGCTCGACCTCGGAAGGATGCAGCACGGATTGCTCGCTGTCGGGATCGAGACCAAGCTCGTTGACGAGCTCATAGACCTCGATCCCATCGAGGGACCACCCGTGCGTCCCAGCTGCGAACGCAAGCTCGTCGGCACTCTCCGACAGGGTGACGTAAAGGCCCTTCTCCCCCCGCGCGACGCCGTCGAGAAGGAACTGAAGGCCGACCGTCGTCTTGCCGGTCCCAGGCGTCCCCTCGAGCAGGTAGAGGCGTCCGCGCGTCAGGCCGCCGTCGAGGATCTCGTCAAGGCCGGCGATACCCGTCGAGAGGATGTCGCGACCCCTGGGGGCATGCGTCGCGGCAAGTTCTGTCATCAGGCGGCATCCGGTTGGTGGCAACCAAAGCCCGCGTCGTGGGCTCAAAGGTATCTTGGAAAATGCATTCGGACGACAACGCCGGCTTAGCGGTTTAGTCCCATGGCATTCGCCCCCCTTCGTGGCCTGGGCAATTAGTCAGTCTCATCCGCAGAGGGCGGTCGGCTCATTGGTCAAAACCTGACACTTGGTCTTGGCCGATACGAAAACAGATCAGCTCCGCCCGCGATGTTGCGATGCAGCATTTTGCGGTCTCGGTCGTTGTATCACTGCTACCCTCGCATCGCCGCGTGAGGGACGGCACGAGGAGATCCGTCCGCCGGGGGGAACCTCGTTGCTGCCACCCTCGGAAGGCTCCACGATGCGTCTCGCCCCGATCCTCGCGACCCTCACCCTCGTGCTCTCGCCGCTTCCGGCGCTAGCATCGTCCTGCGCCGAGCAGATCGGGACCATCGAGCGCCGTCTCGACAGCGCCGGAGCCGTCCAGGTCACTGGTCTGCAGGACGGCCATAGCGTCCGGACGGGATCACCCCGTGGCGTCGAAGGCGTTCGCACGGGCGCGCCGAGCGACCTCGACATGGTTTCGACGGCCGATCACGTGGCGTCAGCCAGGACTTTGATCATTCGCGCGGCGGACGAGGACCGGCGCGGCGACAAGCGCGCCTGCGAGAACACCATGAGCGAGGCCAAGGGCATGATAGGCGCCCTGCCGTAGGCACCGCATAATGGGCCGGTCCGGGATCGGCCCGGATCGGCCCACCATCGACATGGGAGCGCAAGGTGATGCTGGGACCCGCCGAATTCGAGGACATGCGACTGGACCTTGCCGCCGCCGAACAGGCGGCGTTGTACGATGTCGCCTTCGCCAGCCTGAACCGCCATTGGACTGCCCGCGGTGCGACCTCGGTCGGCAGCGTCTCGCGGATCTGCGAACTCGTCCATGCCCGTGCCGCCGACCGCCCCAGGTCGGATTGGAAGGCCGTCGTGACGGAAGCGACCGGTGAGGCCGGCTTTCATGTCCGATGGGATGGTGACGAAGTCGCGTCGCTTGTTACCTGCCCTTGAGTATCAGTGGATTACGCCAGGAAGCTGCGCCGGACGTCCCGCAACATTGCCAGCGCGTCCATGTCGGCCCACAGCCCTTGCAAGGCATCGGAAGTGTCGAAACCTGTCGCAGCGAGGATCATGGTGGTGACGGCCTGCGCAGACGTTGAGGTCTCCGCATCGACGATGCAGGCGTTCAACTCCGCAAGGCATTCCGGCCGCCGAATACCTGAAATCGGTGTTCTTATGGGCATTGATCGACCCCCGCCGACCAATGTCGACAAATTCTTCTAGCACGAAGCGTTCGTCGCATGTGTAAAACCGTCGGGCGGATTATTCGCCCATCTTGTTAGATTCTTGTCCGCTTCGGACCGGTTCTCGCACTCTCCCTCCGTTTCACGTATGATCGAGCACAATCGAAAGGGCGGGCCTGATGTCGGATAGACGGGAACTCTACCAAAGCCCCAACGGAGACTCCTGGCACCTCGGGCGGGAGCCGACAAATGGTCGGGCGTTCGTCATCCACCAACCCAACGGCCCATCCGGCGGACGGCTCCGCCACGTCGAGCTTGGGGCCTTCCTCAGCGACGGAACGGGCAAGCCCGAGCAGCAGGCGCTTCTGCGCCTGATCGGAACGCTCGTGGACGTTCCCCCTTACGCCGACCGGATGGACGGCAGGGAGCCGACGACGACGCTACCACCCGTGCCCTGACGTCGGAAGTGGCCGTTACGTCCTCGGCATAATGTTCCGGCAGGCTTTCAGGCCGCCTCGGGCACGCCTCGTAACGCAAGAACCGCCTCGGCTTCGAAGAGGGCCGTCACGGCCTTGCCGAGCCTGTTCAGCACGGCCTCGTCCATTATGACTGGGAAGGCTGTTTCCAACGCGCGAGTTGCTCCGACGATGGCCGCTCGCGCAGCCGATGAACGCGGCATACGTCGAATTTTGATGATGGGCATGGGGCATCCTGTGAGGATTCGAGTATGCGCCACGATTGGATATTCGCCTAAGCTTATCGCGGATTGCCCCGCCGACTCGGCCGCCGGCTCGACGGACACGGTCACATCCAACTCCCGTCGTTGATCCGTGCCCTGATCGGCTGCCACTCCGCCAGGGCGTGAGCTTGAGCGATTCCGGCCGCGAGGGCGGCGGAGGCGGAGGGGTAGGAACCCTGGGACTGGTACGGGTGATAGCCCGCCGTCGTGACCGACCATCGGAAGCGGCCCTTCTCGCTCCGGCAGGCCGAGACGGCCACGCTGTGGTTGGGCAACGAGGGAGTGCGCATTGTTATGTCATCCCACGTCGGCGCGTCCCGACCAAGCGGTATCGGTCCTCGCGTAATGGCCTTCGGACAGCCGCGATGCGCTCATTGACACGGCTTGGCTCGGCGATCTTATGAACCTGCCTGCAGGATGAATCCCGTGACAACTGAAACCCCGAGCCCGGCCGCGTGGACGGCGGATCACTTGCGGCTCGCCGTTGACGCGGCGGGAGTGGCGCTATGGTCCTGGAACGTTGACGACGACTCCTTCACGATGGATGCGCGCGGCTACGGCCTCTGGGGGGCACCCCTCGACCGGACGGTGACCTTTGAAGACTTGTCCGGTTTCATCCACCCAGCGGACCGCAACCGGGTGCGCGCGGCCTTCTCGGCGACGCGGGCTCTAATGGGCACCTACGAGATCGACTTCCGCATCATGCAAGGCAAGGACGTGCGCTGGGTCTCGGCACGGGGCCAGGGCAACGACCACAATATCGTCGGCCGGACCATGTTCGGCGTCTTCCTCGACGTGACCGGCCGCAAGCAGGCCGAGGAGGGCCATGAGCTTCTCGCCGGCGAGATGAGCCACCGGGTCAAGAACCTGCTCGCCATCGCAAGCGGCCTGACCGCCATCACTTCGCGTTCGACGACGACCTCCGTCGACATGGCCCGCGAGCTCACGCAACGCCTGACCGCCCTGGACCGGGCCCACGACCTTGTCCGGCCGCTGCCCGGAAGCGAGGGCAAGGCCGCACTCCTCGGCGACCTGATCGCGATCCTTCTGGCGCCCTACGACGACATGGGTGCCTTCAGCGGCCGTATCCGGGTGTCCGTGCCGCGGATGGGCGTCGGCGAGGCAGCGGCGACGACTTTGGCGCTCGTCGTGCACGAACTAGCTACCAACTCCCTTAAGTACGGTGCGCTCTCGGTGCCGACCGGCACCCTCGACGTGTCCTGCTCCTCGCAGGAGTACGTGGTCGTTATCGCGTGGACGGAAAGGGGTGGGCCCGCGGTGGCCGAACCTTCCGGGCCCGGGGGATACGGAAGCAAGCTCCTGGAACGTGCCATGACCCGGCAACTAGATGGCTCGATCCACCGGGAATGGAATACGGCCGGCGTCGTCGCCACCCTCACGATGAACAAGGCTTATCTCGCTTCCTGAAATGGCCTGTCCGGACAGCCGGTAGACATGCGGAGTGGGCCTGAATCCGAAAAAAGGCCGGTCTTGCCCTATTTACCGGCAACCTGATTGGTTTGCTGCGTACGAACGGTGCGTCACGCGCACGTAGCCGATCAGGCTGCAGAGAGGGATTGACCCGAACCCTTCCGGAACGAGGTGAAGCGGTCCTGCTCGTCAAGCGGCACGTTCATGACGCAGCTTAGCCCAGCGGCGTCGAAGTCGAGGTGCACCGTTCCGCCGAGCTCGTGGCTGATGCCACCGTTGATCAGGCGCGTGCCGAACCCCTTGCGGCGCGGCACCGCGACGGCCGGCCCGCCGCTCTCGCGCCATTCCATCGCGAGCCTGCGGGCGCCGCCCTCCGTTGTCGCCACGCGCCACGTGATGTCCACGCGCCCCGCCTCATCGGAGAGGGCCCCGTACTTGGCGGCGTTAGTGGTGAGTTCGTGCAGCGTCATGCCGAGAGCCAGAACGTAGCGCGGCGGCAAGACGATGTCGGAACCGTCGATACGGAACCGGTCCTCGCCGCCATCGCGAAAAAGGGCGAGCTCGTTCTCCAGTACCGTCCGCAGCGACGCCCCGGCCCAGTCATCGCGCGAGAGCAGGTCGTGGGTCTTCGAGAGGGATATGATGCGTCCCTCCAGCCGCTCGCCGGTCTCGTCGGTCCGGCGCGACTGGCGTGCCAGAGACTGCACGGTGGTGAGCGTGTTGCGGACCCGGTGGTTGAGCTCGTGCAGCATCATAGTCTGACGCTCCTGCAGGATGTGGCTCCGCGAGATCTCGGAACGTAGCTCGCCTTCATGCTTCTGCAGCGAGATCGCCATGGCGTCGAAGGCCTCGCCGAGCCGGCCGAACTCCGAGGGTCCCGAGAGCCCGGACCGCGCGCCGAGATCGCCGAGCCGCCAAGCGGAGGCAGCCCGCAGCAGGCGCTGCACGGGACGACGTATGAAGGCGCGCCCGGCAAGGAACGCCGCGACGAGGGCCCCGAGGGCACTCAGGATGATAAGGATCACGCCTCGCTGCGTGGCCGCGTCGATGTCCGCGAAGGCCGCCGCGGGCGAGAGACCGACGGCGACTGTGACGGCATCGAGGTCGTCCGGCGTCTCGGCGGCGATGCCCGTGATCCGCATGTTCCCACGCAGGCCAGGTAGGTCCATGACTTTGCCCCGGTTCCCGGAGACCGCCGACCAAAACGCTGGCGGAAGCGGTTTGCCGACCCACTCGGCGTGATCGGGCAACCGGAGCAGGATGGAGCCGTTCCGGTCGGCGACGGTCAGGGTGGCGTCCGGAGGGAGCCCGGCCCGTGCTTGGTGTCCGGCGAGGTGATCCAGATCAATGCTCGCTACTACGACTCCGACCGGTCGACCATCGGGTCCTGGTATGGCCTGGGCGAACTGCCAGGTTGGCCGCTTGGTGATTCGCCCGGTCACGAACCCTCCGACGGTGAACCCACCCGTCCGCATCGCGTCCTGGAAGTAGCCGCGGTCGGCCAGGTTGTACGCGCCACGCGCCGTTCCGAGGGTGTTGCAGACGATGCTGCCGTCCGTGTCCGCCACCCCGAAGAAGAATGCGCCCGGCACCTTGCCGAGCAAGGTTCTGAGGTAGGCCGTGCAGCTCTCCGGGTCCTTACCCTGGATCTCCGGCACCTCGGCGAGGATGCCAAGGACCTGCCGGGTGCCGCGCCCGAACTGCCCCAGGTCGGCGGCGACGCTGCGGGCGGCGCGCATCGCCTCGCCACGCACGGCCTCGCCCCGCGCGGAGCGAAGCGCGTACTCGTTGTAGCCCTGGATGGCGAGAGCGGGCATGAGCGCGAGCGCGACAAGCCCTATGATGCGTTTGGTCAGCGACATGGATGGATTAACCCAGCGCCCTGGCTTCGCGGGACGTGCATCGAGGCTCAGCGCCCCGAGACATGGGGTGGCCTACGCCTCCGGCGAGGGCCATGAATGCTATGTCTATGGGGATCCGCACGTTAGGCTGCGGCGACATCGAGGATCTCCTGCATCGAAGCCAGGGGGGCCTCCAATCGGCAGACGAGGCCTGTTGGCGCGTAGGTGAGCTTGACCTCCCCGCCGACCTCAGCCGCGAAGCTCCGCTCGATCAGACGCGAGCCGAAACCTTTCCGGGATGGCTGGGTGAGGATGGGCGGGCCCCCTTGCTCGGACCAGGTCAGGCAGAAGCGCGGGGCGTCGCTCTCGTGCACCACGTGCCAGCGCAGGTCGATGACGCCCGTATCGTTGGAAAGCGCCCCGTACTTGGCCGCGTTCGTCGCAAGCTCGTGCAGGGACAAGGCAAGCGACAGGGCGGCCTTGGCTGCCAGGAGGACGTTGGGTCCGCTCGTACGGAGGCGTCCGCCCGCCGCCCCGACATGCACGCCGAGCGCCCCGTCCACCACCTCCGCGATGGGGGCTGCCGTCCAGCTGGCCGCGGTTAGGATGTCGTGCGCACGGCCGAGCGAGATCAGCCGGGCGGCGAACGCTTCCCGCATCTCGTTGACGTCGGTCGATCCGCGCAGGGTCTGGCTAGCGATGGCCTGTACCAGGGCAAGCGTGTTCTTCACCCGGTGCTGCAACTCACCCGTGAGCAGGCGCTGGTGCTCCTCGGCCTTCCTACGCTCCGAGATGTCGAGCATGGCGCCGATCATCCGAACCGCTTGCCCGGCTCCGTTACGGATGACGTAGCCCCGGTCGAGGACGTAGGCGTAGGAGCCATCCGCGCGAAGGAAGCGGTACTCGTCGGTCCAGGCCGTTCCGGTGCTGTCGATGATCGTATGGATCGATGCGTCGATGCGTCCGCGGTCCTCGGGATGGATGTGCCCGATCCACCAGTCGCCGGTCGGTTCCACGGCCTCCGGCGAATGGCCGTAGGCCGCCTGGAGCGCGTCGTTCCAAAGGACCTCGTTGGTGGCGAGGTTCCAGTCCCAGATCGCGTCGTTGGTGGCGCGGGAGGCCAGTCGGTAGCGCTCCTCCGTCTCGCGCAGGGTCTGCTCGGCCTGCCGGGCCTCGGTGATATCGCGCGCCGTTCCGATGAGGCGAAGCGGTCGCCCGTCCTCGAACAGGGTCTGCCCCTTGGCGGAGACCCAGCGCTCGATCCCGTCCTCCGGAGCGATGGTGCGGTAGATGATGTCGTAGACGCCGTCGCCCTCCGGATCGATGGCGGCGGTGACCGCCGCGTCCGCCCTCTCGCGGTCGTCCGGGTGCAGGCGGGCGAGGTAGACGTCGAGGTCGACGTGGGCATCGGGCCCCAGGCCGAAGAAGGAGCGCGTGCGCACGTCCCACTTCAGCACGTTCGACACGAGGTCGAAGTCGAAGATACCCGTACCCGTCGCCTCGACCGCGAGGCGCAACTGCTCGCGTGTCTCGCGAAGGACTTCCTCGACTTGGCGGCGGTCATGAATGTCGCTGGTATTCCCGAGCCAGCCCACAATCACTCCGGCGCCGTCCCGTATGGGCTCCGCCCGGATCAGGAACCAGCGGTAGGTCCCGTCCGCCCGACGGAGGCGTGCCTCGGTGTCATAGACGACCTCGCCCGTGCGCGCTGTCTCCCAGGCCTCCGTCAGCCCGGGCAGGTCGTCAGGATGGATCACGTCGGCCCATCCGGATGGCAGCGCCTGCTCCGGCGTCTGCCCCGTGTAGGCGTACCAGCGGTCGTTGAGATAGCTGAGGCTACCGTCGGGGTCGCCAAACCAGATGACGGTCGGCGCGAGCTCAGTGAGGGTCTGGAACCGCTCTTCGGCCACCTTGCGCTCGTGGATATCGAGGGATGTGCCGATCCAGCTGCGCACGGCTCCGTTGGCGTCGCAGACCGGCCGCGCCCGGGACAGGAACCACCGATACCGTCCATCGGCGCCGCGCAGCAGGAACTCCACTTCGTAAGGCTGCCCCGATCCCGTCGCCGCCAGCCAAGCCCGGCGCGTCGGTTCACGATGTTCGGGATGGATCACGCCCATCCAACTCGTCTCCCCTGTCTCGTCCGCGGGCAGGCCGGTGTAGTTGTACCAATAAGCGTTGCAGTAGGTGACGTTACCGTCGGCGTCTCCGAACCAGACCACCTGGGGGCTGACCTCGACGAGGGAGCGGTAACGAAGCTCGCTCGCCTGCAGCGCCGCGGCGGTCTCACGCTGCTCGGTGCGGTCCCGCAGGATCATGAGGAATCCGACAGTTCGCCCGTCGTCCGATCTCAGGGGCATCATCTCGCCCGACGCCCAGAACCGGCTGCCATCCTTGCGCATGTGCCAGCGCTCGTTGGGCGCGCTGCCATTCTTCGCGGCCAGCCCCATCTCTGCGTCCGGCCGTACGTTCGCGCGGTCCTCGGGCGTGAAGAACGCGTCTACCGCCTCACCCAGCATCTCTGCCTGCGTCCAACCGAGGGTACGCTCCGCACCTGTGTTCCATCGGGTCACACGGCCGTCGATGTCGGTGGACACGATGGCATAGTCCGTCGCGCTGTCGAGGATGCGCTCGTGAAGGAGGCGTTCTTCTTCCTGGGCATGCAACGACCGCCGCAGCTCCATCTGTGCCATGGTCTGGCGGGCGAGGCGGGCGAGGCCCTTGCGCTGGCGCTCCGTCAGTTCATGCGGCTTGGTGTCGAGGACGCAGACCGTGCCGATGGGATGGCCTTCGGCGGTTTTGAGAAGGGCACCGGCGTAGAAGCGCAGGCCAGGGTCCCCGGTGACGAGCGGGTTGCCCGCGAAGCGCGGATCGCGGGTCGCATCGGGAACGTACAGGAAGTCTTCCTGCAGGATCGCCTGCCGGCAGAACGATGTCTCCAATTGGGTTTCGCGTACGCCTAGGCCGACCTCGGCCATGAAGAACTGGCGCCCGTCCCCGATCAGGTTCACCACCCCGATGGGTACGTCGCACAGTTCGGCTGCGGCCTCGGCGATCTCGTCGAAGTCCTGTTCCCGCGGCGTGTCAAGCAATCGGTAGCGGTCGAGTGCACGAAGGCGTTCGACCTCCTCGTCACTCATTTTAGCGCGATCCATGGGAGGGTTAGGCTCAAGCGGCCTGGATCGTTCCGATCAATGAGGATTCCAGCGTCTGAGGCAACCACAATCGAGCTTTCCTGTCCTACGCCCGCCGGGGACACCCTCACGGGCTCCGGAGCGGTATCCCAATGCTGATCCGTAGCCCGTCCGCGTCCGCCGCGACGTCGACGTCCGCACGCGTTTGCGCGGCGAGGATTTTATTGATCAGCCGCATGCCGAACCCCACTGGGTAGGCAGCGCCGGCGGCGGACCGTCGTGCTCGTTTCAGACCCAGGCCAGCCGCCTGGCTTCCACGCGGGATCATCGACGGTCCCGCTCACCGTGACACAACCGTCCGGATGCGCCAGGGCTCCGTGCCGGAGGGCGTTAGTGGTCAGCTCGTGCAAGGCCATGCCGACTGGCACCGCGAGTTCGGATGGGAGCCTCACGGCCGGTCCCCGACGCGTGATGCGTCCATTCTCTTTAATACGGATCGAGCTCGGCCCTGAGCAGGCCCTGGAACGAGACGACCGGAGCCTGATCCTCCTTGATGAGGGCATGAGTCCTGGCGAGCGAGACTATGCGACCGGTGAAAGCCCTGCCGAATTCGGGAAGCGAGACGGCCGAGCGCATAGTCGCGTTCAAGATGTAGACGAACGGCCGCTTTTTCGATTTCATCTCGTCAAGCGGACAGACCGCATTCCACCCAACCCAGACGTGGAGTGGACGGACGGATCCCGACCCAACCCAGACGCCTAGACCGCCGTCATCGCTTCTTCGAAGCGGACGTTTGTCGGCCATCCGGTAACTTCAGCTTGGGGTGGGAGACGGACCCTGAAGCTTCGTTCCGAAGCGGACGTTCCGCCTCCGACCTTAGGGTGCCGTAGGAGCTGCCCAACGCCATTTTCAGTAAACGGACGATTGTCGCTTCGAAGAATGATACCGCGACAATCCGAAAGTTGAGGATAAGCGCGCTGTGTTCAGGCTTCGGCAACGATCCACATCCCATTCAGGAGATGTTCGTATCACGGGTATCGTCAGAATGCCCTGATGCATAAGGGGGGCTACAAAGCCTGGAATACCGACTGATGCGGGCACTCGTCCTCGACGACGCCGAGATGAACAACCTGCTGGTGGTCGCCGCTCTGCGACCCATCGCAGGATGTATAGCGCACGACTTCACCGTGCCAGCGGATGCGCTCGACTTCGCTCGGTTACACGCGGCCGAGATCGGCGTCGTGATCACCGACTACGACATGCCCGGCATGAACGGGATGGAGTTCATCCGGGCGGTCCGGAGCATTCCGGAGCTTGCCAACGTCCCGACCGTCATGGTCACCAGTCTCGATCAGCGCAAACTGCGGCGCGAGGCCCTTGAGGCCGGCGCCACCGACTTCCTGACCAAGCCCGTTGACCCGGTCGAGGTTTGTGCCCGCGTCACGAACCTGCTTGCACTCTCGAAGGCGCATCGAGCCCTTCAGGACCACGCCGCACAGCTCACCCGAGAGGTCGCCGCCGCTGTCGCCCTGGTCGAGGATCGTGAGCGGGAGATCATCTCCACGCTGATGCGAGCGGCCGAGAGTCGGGACACAGACACCGGCGACCATATTGCCCGGGTCTCGGCGTCCGCGGGGCGGATCACGCGGGCCCTCGGCCTTGCGCCCGACGAATGCCGTTTGATGAGCTTGGCGGCGACTATGCACGATGTCGGCAAAATCGCCGTGCCGGATGCCATCCTGCTCAAGCCAGGCCTGCTCACACCCGAGGAACGTCGGGAAATGGAGCTGCACGCCGAACGGGGCCAGCGCATTCTCGGAAGCAGTGCTTCTGCCGTCATGCGGCTGGCCGCGGAGATCGCTGCCACCCACCACGAGCGCTGGGACGGCACTGGCTACCCCTATGGCCTGCGGGGCGAGGCGATCCCCCTTGGGGGCCGCATCGTCGCCGTTGCCGACGTGTTCGATGCCCTCACCTCTGAGCGCCCCTACAAGCAGGCTTGGTCTCACAGCGACGCGTTTGCCCACCTGCGCGAACAGGCGGGCAGCCATTTCGACCCGCGCTGCGTCGACGCCTTCCTGAAGGCCCACGGCCAGCCGCTCCTAACGGCTCGTTCGGCGGCGGATGAGAGCCAGGACCGCGACGTGGTCCGGCTCGCATCGTGATCCGTTGTCCCGCGACCCGAGCCCGATACGCGAAGATCGCATCTATCGTCTTCAGTCCTTGGAAACCTGCGCAAGAGTTGACGGTGGCATGATAATCAGCAGTGTCCGACACCTCCTTGTACGATTGAGGCGCGACGAGCGTGGCGGTATCCTGGTTCTCGTCGCCTTGCTGTTTCCGATCCTGACCGGCCTGAGCGCCGTGGCGATCGACTACGCCTCCCTGGTTAAGCGGCGGGCCGAGCTCCAGCGCGCCGCCGAGACGGAAGCGGAGCTGGCGACGCTTCGAGCAACTGGGATCGAGCTATTTCAGGGTTCTCTCTTCGCGAAACCAGCCGTGGCCAGTCTACCGGTGGCGTGGTTCCCTCAGCCTGACGACGTGGGTTCAAGCCCTACATTGGCTGCCACCGCCGCGATCTCTGCACACGCAGCTTGAGCAGCACAGAACAGGTAAGGCGCTGCCATGCACTCCTTCGAAGCCATCAGCCTTGATGCACTCGATACCATGGGGACCGAACAGCTCGATACCCTGCCTTTCGGGGTTGTTGGCCTGACGTCAGAGGGTCTTGTTGAGATCTACAATGCGACGGAGGAGCGACTTGCAGGCCTGCCTCGCGAGGGCGTGATCGGCACGCACTACTTCTCCGTGACAGCTCAGTGCATGAACAACTTTATGGTGGCGCAGCGCTTCGAGGATGAAGCGGAGATCGACGCAGTCATCGATTACGTTTTGACCTTACGTATGCGCCCGACCCCTGTACGTCTTCGTCTCCTGAAGGCGTCTGGAAAGGAACGGCACTTCATCCTCATTCAACGCTGACCGAGGCTGCCATGACCTCCGAGCTCGAAGCCGAGAACGCGGCTCTGCTGCAGTTCCTCTATGCGTGTCCGGCTGGCCTGATCGAATTTTCAGCGTCAGGCGGCATCGGCATGGTCAATCCGGCCGCCATGAACCTTCTGCTTCCGATTGCGGGACGTCCTTTTGTCACCAATCTCTTCGAGGTCATGGAGGGCTGCGCCCCCGAACTTCGCAACATGATCCAGCGGTTCGAGCCCGCTCATGGTGCGATCTGTGACGGTCACCGCATCGTTACCGGTCGCGGAGACCGATCGCTCGTTCTGGCCTGCAGCATCGTGAAGCTGACCCAAGAGCGTTACATCACGACCCTGACAGACGTAAGCGAGCAAGTCGCCAGAGAGCGGCGCTTGAAGCAAGCGGAAGCGTGGTTTGCATCCCTCCTTGACGGCGTCGATGACGTGGCCGTGCTCTCGCTCGATGCGAACGGCTGCATCGACGCAGTCACAGGGTCGGCTTTGCGTCAGACAGGCTTCGCTGAGACCGAGTTGCTGGGGCGACGGTTCGAGGCCTTCGACCGCCCGGACCGAGCCTCGGCGATGCCGTTACCCGGCGAGGCCATCGCGATCGCGCGCCGCGACGGTTGGCACTTGCACGAGGGCTGGCATGCCCGCGCGGATGGCGGACGATACTGGTGCCAGCGCCTCGTTGCCGTGCGTGATCACGCAGAAGCGCCTTCGGCGGGCTTTACCCTGGTGATGCGGGCGGTGACGCGGCAGGGAAAGGACGCCGCCGATCTGCGAAGGATGCTGACCCGTGACCACCTCACAGGTGCCAGCAATCGAGCGCACTTCTTCGAAGCGGCGGAACGTCAACGCGTGAGATCGCTCCAGGGCGGGGAATCGATGGCCGTCATCGTCCTCGATGTCGATCATTTCAAGCGCGTGAACGATGGGTATGGTCACGCGGCCGGCGACACGGTGCTTCGTGAAGTGGCGCGACGTTGCGAGGCCGAACTGCGCCCGGAGGACATCTTCGCACGCCTCGGCGGCGAGGAATTTGTAGCGCTCCTGCCAAGCGCCACCCTTGAAATGGCGGTTGTGGCGGCCGATCGTCTGCGCATGTCACTTGCCGGCAAAACCATAGATTGCGGCGAGGCCCAACTGAGTATCACCGCGAGCTTTGGTTGCAGCACCCTCGACGCGGCCCCTGCCGCAACCCTCGCTGAACTCCTCGCTGCGGCCGACGCGGCCTTGTATCAAGCCAAACGCAGCGGCCGTAATCGGGTCGTCTCATTCAAAGCCGATCAGGTCGCCGCCTGATCGGACTGGACCCGTTGATGCTTTCCCGTTCTTCGCTCAAGACCGTTCTGCAAAGCCTTCTCAACGTAGAGCTCCTCGCTGCGCGTGGCCGCGGCAATCCAGGTGCACGACTACCGACCCATCTACCGCCGGAGTGGCCCGAGGCCACACGCATCGGAAGCGATACGACTTCCAGCCTCGGTTGCGACTCGCTCGAGGTTTTGTGGCTCGCATCAGCCGTCAATGAGATGTTCCACCTGCACGAGGCGAGCGGCGAGGAGAAACTGCTTTCCGATGCGACGTTCGGCGATTGGATCAATCGCATTGAGGCGGCTTGGCGATCTGGCGTCGCGATGGTCACCTTCACGACCTCCGGAACGACGGGGCAGCCGAAGCGATGCCCACACGCGGCTGAGGCCTTGCACGTGGAAGCTTCGTTCCTCGCAGACCTGTTTCGAGACAGACGCCGCATCGTTTCCCTGATACCGAGCCATCATGCCTATGGCTTCCTCTTCACGGCGCTTCTGCCCGACGGGCTCGGAGTCCTCCACCTCGATGCAACACGCTTCGACGCGGCAGAACTGAGCCTTCGGCTTGAACCAGGCGACCTCCTCGTCACCTTCCCCGATCGCTGGCGATGGCTGGAGCGCTCCATCAGAGCGTGGCCGCCTGACGTCGAGGGCGTCGTCTCTACAGCCCCGTGCCCCCCAGATTTAATTGGATCGCTCTGTGAGAGCGGCCTCGCGGCAATGACGGAAGTGTATGGGTCCTCCGAGACGGCAGGCGTGGCCGTGCGACGCTGGCCGGAGGCGACGTACAAGCTCATGCCGCATTGGTGCTTCGTCGAACCTGTCTGCGAGGATCTTCCAGAGATCATCCATCAGAACGGACAACGCTTTCCCCTCCCAGATCGCATCAGCCATCAGGATCGAGGTCATTTTCAGCTGGCGGGTCGCCTGGACGGCGCTGTGCAGGTTGGGGGCATCAACGTGTTTCCCAACCGCGTCGCGGATCGCCTTTCTAAGCAACCCGGTGTCCGTGAAGCAGCTGTTCGCTTGATGCGTTCCGATGAGGGCACTCGCTTGAAGGCATACATAGTACCTGAACCTGAAATCGATCTTACTACGCTACGATCAGACCTCCGAGTATGGATTGAAGCTGAGCTGGCCGTGGCCGAAAGGCCAATGGCCATCACTTTTGGCACCAGCCTTCCAATTGGCATGATGAGTAAAGCGGCCGACTGGTAACGAATGATCCATGGCGAACTGCTCGCCAGGATGCCGAGCAGCTGTTGCGGAGTTCAAGGGCCAGCCGCCGAAACAGCCAACCTAGAAATAATATCGTAGCCTAACCTTAAAGCTGCCCACAATCTGCGTTCGATGCCGAGATCCGGGCTGTGAAAATCCAATTGGATACTCGACACTAACAAGCTATGCGCTCGGCGTAGACGTAGCCTCCGCGAGGTATGCCGGTGGAGATGCAGCTTGGATGACTGGGGCTGGTGGTTTTGGACGTTCCGCTTTTGGAGGACCGATGCATCGAAGCCGACCTCAACGCGAGGATTGCTCTCACCAATTGCAGGGCATCGGAACATCCGCTGATAAGCGCTTGTTCGCACTCCCGCGACATGCTTTCTTCCCTCGCTAGCCTATGGCTCTCAGAGCGTTGAACGCATACGACATGCCAAATCTTGCGCAGAACAAGGCGAACGTGATCGCGTTCTATGAGCTGATGTTTAACGATTGCCGTCCACGCGAGGCTATCGAGCAATATGCCGGCGAAACTTACATCCAGCACAACCCACACGTAGCTACGGGCAAGGACGGATTCGTTGCCTATTTCGAGCGTATGTCGCGTGAGTGGCCGGGCAAGCGAATAGAGGTCAAGCGGGCAATTGCGGAGGGCGATCTGGTTGTGTTGCACTGCCTTCAGCACTGGCCGGGTAACCATGACTATGCGGCGATTGATATTTTCCGTCTCGACAGCGAGGGTAGGATCGTTGAGCACTGGGACGTGCTGCAGATCCTGCCTGATGCCTCGGCCAATCCGAACGGGATGTTCTAGATCTCGGATGCCGCATGCGCGGCGGAAGTCCGCAATCCGTTTCTCATCCTAAGCCGAATGTCCGTCGTCAGATGATTTGGGACATTCAGCGGTGTTCAGGAGCGGAGGCTCTGGTCCATCTGGGGTGAGAGGTTAGGCAGCCTGCGCGTGATGGCGCAAGCG
>NZ_LMNU01000015.1 GCF_001423085.1 Methylobacterium sp. Leaf125
TGACCGAGACCGCGTCGATCATCTCGGTGCGCACCGCGTCCGCCACCGCCTGCAGCGCGCTCTCCGGCAACAGACGCAGCGCCGAAGGCTCCGCCAGGCCGTCCAGGATCGCCGTCGCCTCCGAGAAGGTCTCCGATGCCGCTTGCGCGCGCTCGTCGTGCGAGGTCTTGCCTTGCGAGGTTTCTTGCCGTGACACCGAACCAACCTCACGCCCGGAGGGAAAACATGCGCGCAATGACTTGGCGCCAATGAAGAATTTCAAGTGGAAGCGGAACCGCTCCCTAGTCGACGTCGAGGGGCGCGACGCCCGCCGCCTTGCCGTCGGTACCCAGGGTGATCTTCTGGATGCGTGCCTCGGCCTTCTGCAGCAGCCCTTCGCAGTGGCGCTTCAGCGCCTCGCCGCGCTCGTAGATCGCCACCGACTCGTCGAGGGGGACATCCCCCTTCTCCAGGCGGCGCACGATGTCCTCGAGTTGCTCCAACGCCTTCTCGAAGGGCAGGTCGAGGCTCGGCTCGTCCGTACCGGACGTCGACGCAACGGCGGGTCGCGTGACACTCATTCTAAACTACCCCGTGATTCTGACGGTCTAAGCCGCGAGCCCGGAAGCCGACAACCCGATCCGGCCGGTGGATCGTCGTTTCGTCGTCCGGGGCGGCGTTTGCGCCACACCTCGACAGCCCGGTTTCAGGGCGATGACGGGCAGCAGGCCCGAAGCCGGATCGGTTTGTCCTGGAAGAGCTTACGCGACGACTTGGAGGCCGGCGCTGAAGTCCAGCCGAAACGGCGCCCCCTCGAAGGCCTCCGCGCCACGACCGATCTCCGCGATCGCCGCGACCATGCGGCCTTCGCGGTCCAGCATGCGGTCGGCGAGGGCCACGAACAGGGCGTTGGGCGTCGCCGACGGGGCGGCCGCACGAAGCGCCCGGGCGATCTCGGCCTCGTCGCGGTCCGGGGCCAGGGCACAGGCGACGATGTAGGCCGCCGCCGTCGAGCGGCTGATCCCCGCATAGCAGTGGATCAGCAGGGGCTGGGTCCGGTCCCAGGCTCTCGCGAAGTCGAGGATCTGCGCGATGTGGGCCTCGCCCGGCGTGACGTGCCCCTCCATCGGCGCGACGATGTCGCTGACCTCCACGACGCAGTGGCGTCCCTCCGGGATGCCCGCCGGTCGAGCGATCGCGGTGCCGACCTTCATCAGGGTCATCAGATGGGTCGCGCCGGACCCGTCGAGCGTGTCGGGAAGCCGCGACAGGGGGCAGACCTCGAGATGCGGCATCAGGCGGGCTCCGGGGGCGCGCGGACAGGGACAGGGGCGAGGACGTGGAAACGCGCGAGGAAGCGGGCCTGCGCCACGTCGGTGGGCCAGGGGACCAGCAGCGCCTCGGCCTCGGGACCGAGGGGCGCGCAGGCGCCGAAGATCGCATCGGCCTCCGATCCGGAGAATCCGGCCAGACGCGTCGCCTCGTGATAGGCGGCGACGCCGTCGGCCCGCTTGACCAGGGCGGACAGCGCCGCGCCCGGCTCGGGAAGCCCGAAGCGCTCGCGGATGGCCGCCAAGAGCCGGCGCTCCACCGCCTTGTAAGAATCGCCGATCGCCGCCTTGAAGGGCGAGATGATGTCGCCGATGACGTATTCGGGGGCATCGTGCAGCAGCAGCTCGAGGCCGTCGCCGGCGCCGAGGCCCGGCGCCTCCCCGCGGCCGATGGCCTCCACCAGCAGGGCGTGCTGGGCCACGGAGAAGACGTGCGGCCCGGCCGTCTGCCCGTTCCAGCGGGCGACGCGGGCGAGCCCATGGGCGATGTCGGCGATCTCGATGTCGCGGGGGGCCGGGTCGAGGAGGTCGAGGCGTCGGCCCGACAGCATCCGCTGCCAGGCGCGGCCGGGCGCGCCGCTCATGCCGAGCCCCCGACGACCTTATCTTCATCTTCATGGATCCGCCCCCCGAGGGCGGCGCAGGGCCCGTGCCGATGGCAGCCGACGAGGTGATCGTTGACGAGGCCGACCGCCTGCATGAACGCGTGGACGATGGTCGGGCCGCAGAACGCAAAGCCCTCCGCCTTCAGGGCCTTGGACAGCTTTCGCGAGATGTCGGTTTCGGTGGCAATGCCCGCCCGATCCCGCGCCGTTCCCTGGATCGGCGCGCCGTCGACGAAGTCCCAGAGGAAGGCCGCGAAGCCCGTCCCGCGCGCCTCGATGGCGAGGTAGGCCCGGGCGCCCGCGATCGTGCCGACGATCTTGGCCCGGTTCCGAATGATGCCGGTATCCTGCATCAGCCGCGTCACATCGGCCTCGGTGAAGCGTGCGATCGCCTCCGGGTCGAAGCCCGCGAAGGCGCGACGGAAGCCCTCGCGCCGGCGCAGGATGGTGATCCAGGACAGGCCGGCCTGGAAACCGTCGAGGATCAGCTTCTCGTAGAGGGCACGGCCGTCCCGCTCCGGAACGCCCCATTCGGTGTCGTGATAGGCGACGTAGACGGGGTCCAGCCCGGCCCACCAGCAGCGGGCGCAGCCGTCGGGATGGGGGATCAGGCCGGAGGCGTCGGTCAGCATCGCTGAGGGTTTAGCCGGGCGCGGCGGCGCCGTCGATGTCGGGCTGCGCTCAGCCGGCCGGCGCCGTCTCGGGGAACGGAAACGTGGCGAAGGCCGGCTTCTCGACGCCGACCGGAACCGTGCCCGCCCGCAGGGGCTCGCCGGCCGCCAGAGCGTCGGCGAGGCGGTCGAGGCGGAGGAGACCGAGGGCCCGCCCGCCCGCGACGCTGCCGACGGTGCCGAGCGCGCGCTGTCCGGCGGTGATCTCGGCCCCGGTCTGGAGTGCCTCGTCCGAGACCGCGACCAGCGGGACGATCCGGGTCCGGGCCGTCCCGCGATGCTGCATGCGCGAGACCACCTCCTGGCCGACATAGCAGCCCTTGCGGAAGTCGACGCCGCCGATCTGGTCCATCAGGGCCTCGTGCGGGAAGGCGTCCGACCAGGGAAAGTCGCGCCCGCCCTCCGGAATGCCGAGGGCGATGCGGTGGGCGTGGTAATCGGCCTCGGTCGCATCCGCCGAGAAGGCGCCGAGGGCGAAAGTCAGGCGCTCGCCCAGCGCCCCGAGGCGGCCGTCGCGCCGGCGGGTCACCGCGGCGGCGGTCTCGGCCCCGTCCCAGGCGGCGGCCACGCCGAGGGTCGGCGCGAGGGCGATCGTCACCTTGGCGCGCAGGCGGTAGAGCCCGAGGCGCTTGGCGAGGTCAGGCGCACGCTCGGCGGCGGCGTCGAGCTCGAAGCCCTCCGGGGTGCGGCCGACGAGAAAGTCGAACAGGATCTTGCCCTGCGGCGTGAGGAGCGCACCGAGGCGGGCCTCGCCGGGCTCCAGGGTCTCGACGTTGCAGGTCAGCACGCCCTGCAGGAAGCTCGTCGCATCCTCGCCCGAGACGGTGACGACGGCGCGGTCCGGCAGCAGGGCGATCGGCATGGCGACTCCTTAACACAGGCGGCGGCGGCATTGCGCCCCGTCCGGGCCTGACATAAGCCGCCCGCGACCCCGTCTCAATGTGCGTCCGGACCGCGCACGGCCCCAGGAGATTCGGAATGGACCAGCCCTTCGACCTCCTCCTCACCGGCGGCACCGTGGTGAACCAGGACGGCGCGCACCGCGCCGACCTCGGCATCCGCGCCGGCCGCATCGCGGCGATCGGCGACCTCGCGGCGGCCGAGGCCGCCGAGCGGCGCGACTGCACCGGCCTGCACCTGCTGCCCGGCGTCATCGACAGCCAGGTGCATTTCCGCGAGCCGGGACTCGACCACAAGGAAGACCTCGAATCAGGCTCGCGCGCGGCCGTCATGGGCGGCGTGACCACGGTGTTCGAGATGCCGAACACCAACCCGCTCACCACCAGCGCCGAGGCCCTGGCCGACAAGGTCGCCCGGGCCCATCATCGGATGCATTGCGACTTCGCGTTCTGGGTCGGCGGCACCCACGAGAACGCGCATCTCGTTCCGGAGCTCGAGCGCCTGCCTGGGGCCGCCGGCATCAAGGTGTTCGTCGGCTCCTCCACCGGCTCCCTGCTGGTCGAGGACGATGCCGGCGTCACCGAGATCCTGAAGCGGACCCGCCGGCGCGCCGCCTTTCACGCCGAGGACGAGCCGATGCTGCGGGCGCAGAAGGACCGGCGCATCCCCGGCGATCCGTCCTCGCACCCGGTCTGGCGCTCACCCGAGGCAGCCCTGACGGCGACGCAGCGCCTCGTGCGCATCGCCCGGGCCACCGGCGCGCGCATCCACATCCTGCACATCTCGACCAAGGAGGAGATGGCGTATCTCGCCGGAGCGAAGGACGTGGCGACCTGCGAGGTGACACCCCATCACCTCACCCTCGACGGCGACGAGGCCTATGCCCGCCTCGGCACCCTGGTGCAGATGAACCCGCCGGTGCGCGGGGCCGACCATCGCGACGGCATCTGGCACGGCCTGTCCCAGGGCGTCGCGGACATCCTCGGCTCCGACCACGCACCGCACCTGCTGGAGGAGAAGGCCAAGCCCTATCCGGATTCGCCCTCGGGCATGACCGGAGTGCAGACCCTGGTGCCGATCATGCTCGACCATGTCGCCGCCGGACGGCTGTCCCTGGCCCGGTTCGTCGACCTCACCAGCGCCGGCCCGAAGCGGCTGTTCGGCATCGCCCGGAAAGGGCGGCTCGCCGTCGGCTACGACGCCGACGTGACGGTGGTGGACCTCAAGCGTCGGGAGACCATCCGCAACGACTGGATCGCCTCGAAATGCGGCTGGACGCCCTATGACGGCGTCACCGTGACGGGCTGGCCGGTGGGCACCCTGGTGCGCGGCCACGGCGTGATGTGGGAGGGAACCCTGACCGCGCCGTCCCGCGGCGAGGCGGTGCTGTTCGAAGAGGCTCTGCGTCCGGCCTGAGGCCGGCGCAGCAAAAAGGGCAGGCGCCCGGCGCCTGCCCTTCGGTTCTTCGCGCCGGTGGAGCGCCGCGGCGCCCCGACATCGACTTCGTTAAGGCTTCGGCCTCGCCAAGGCTCGGGCTTCGTCGAGGCTGGGGCCTCGCTAAGGCTTCGGCTTCGTCAATGCTGCGGGCTGGTGGTGAAGGCGCCGCCGCGGATGCGGTCCGGAAAGCCCTCGGCGTAGCGGGCAGTGGCTTCCTCGCCATAGGTCGTGACGAGTTCCTGGAAGGCCGCGAACAGGGCGGCCTGGGCCATGCAGTCGCCGTCGAGCCCGTCGAGACAGCCTTCGGCGAACGCTTCCGAGACGTAGCTCAGGGCGACGCGCTTGTCGTCGAGATCCGCCTCGAAGGGCGCGGAGACCGTATCCATGTGCATGGGCCACATCATCGTTTGCGCCGGTGAACGACCCGGCGAGTAACCACGAGGATAGGGCGATCGGTGGAGTTCGCAAAGCCAGGAATTGCGAAGCGGTTAACGCGGGTGCTCAAATTCTCCGTTTTCGCCTGCGGCCCGGACGCTGTGGCCAACCGGCATCACTACCCGCCGAACCGGCTCGCCAGGGCGTGCGACAGGCGCTCGCCCTCGGCCACGTAGCGGGCGGCCGCCTCGTTCGCGGCGGGGGTACAGACCCGGTAGGTCAGGCTGTAGCCGCGATAGCCGCGATTGTAGGCGCCGGCGAGACGGTCGCGCCGGCTGGGGGTCACGCCCTCGGCCTCCATCAGGGCCTTCATCCGGGCCGGCCACTCGGCGGCATCGGGCGCGGCGCAGAGGTCGCGCAGGAACGCGAGGGAGCCGATGACCTCCGAGAGACGGAGCAGGTCGCGGTCGTAGGGCGCCGGCGGCGGCTCGGGCGGCGGCGGCTCCTTCTCCTTCTCGGCCGGCTTCGGTGCAGCCCGGGACGAGCCGCCGCGGGATTGCTGGGCGAACCCGGCCTCCGGCACGGCCATCAGCACGGCGAGGCCGCACAGGACCGCGATCCCCGCACCACGACCCTTCACGCCGCGGGCTCCGCGCGGCGGGCGGCCCGGGCGAAGGCCTCGCGAACGGTCCCGGCGAGACCGGGGGTCGTCGCCAGGGTCTCGAGCTCGGCAAGGGTGGACCAGCGCACGCCTAGGGCTTCCGGGCCGGCCACGGGCTCGCCGCCGGTCCAGAGGGCCGCGTGGGGATGGACGACGTAGTGGTGGCGCACGCGGCCCTCGGCGTCGCGCAGGATGATCTCGGTGGGGCTGAGCACGCCCACCACCTCGGCCGACAGCCCGACCTCTTCCTGTAATTCGCGCAGGGCCGCCTCGGCGAGAGCCTCGCCCGCCTCGACGAGGCCGCCGGGAAGGGTCCAGACGCCGCGCATCGGCTCGTTGGCCCGGGCGGCGAGGAGCACCCGGTCGTCGCGCAGGACCGCGATCGAGGTGCCGACGAAGGGCCGCGTCGGGAACAGGCGCGACTCGGCCGCCTCCGGATCGGTCGCGCTCATGGCGTCACCACGGCGATGCGCCCGTCGGCGAGGCCGACGAGGAGCCGGGCGGCCGGGCCCCGGCCGAGGCTGGCGAGGCCGAAGGCGGCGAGCCCGGGCAGGGCTGCGCGCGATCGCTCGCGGATGCCCTCCTTCAGGGAGAGGATCGCCACGGCGCTCCGGTCGGCGATCGGCAGGGCCAGCTCGGGGGCGCCCTCGCGCTCCGGCTCGACCAGGGCCGCGAGGTCGACCTCGCCCTCGCCCGGCGAGACGTTGGTGTAGCCCGGTGCCGCCCGGGCCAGGCGCAGGGCGCCGGCCTCCAGGGCCCAGAGCTGCAGCTGGCCGGCGCCGTCGGGGGCCGCCACGGCCGCGATCTGCGGTCGGCCGCTGCCGGAGAAATCCGCGATGGCGGCCGGCTTCAGGGGCTGGCCCCCCGGACCGGCCGCCTGATCCGGACCGCGGGCCATCAGGGTCCAGGCCGCTCCGGAGGCCGCCGCACCGGGCTCGGCCTTGGCGAACAGGGCGAGGGCGGCCCCGCCCGCGGGCGCGACCGTGACCGCGAGGACGACGGGCTTGCCGTCCAGCCGGGCGATCCGCGGTCGGCGCAGGGCGAAGGCCGCGTCGGGCGCGGCGGACAGGGTGGTGGTGACGATCGGCACCGGCTTCGGGTCGCCCCCCATCGCCACCGGCTGACGCTCGCGGATCACGAGGGCGCCGGCCTGCTCGGGGCCGCCGGCCAGGGCCGGCCGGGGATCCGCCAGATGGACGCTCAAGGGGCCCGAGACCGCGCGCCGGGAGCCGGGCAGGGCGCCGCGCGGGGTCTCGGCGGTCGCCAGACCGTCCACCGCCTCGGCGCCGAGCAGGGTGGTGGTCACCTGTCCGTCGACGAGGCTGAGGGCTGCACCGCCGGCGTCGCCCCAGACCACGGCGATCGGCGCCTCGGGCTCGGGCGTGGCCGGATCGGCGCTGCGGGAGCGGGCGAGGGGCAGCAGGCCGGAGGTCGCCACCGCGATCGCGACCTCGCTGCCGGGTCCCCGCAGGGCACGGGCCCGGAAGGGCAGGTCGAGGATCGTCACCGACGGCTCCGCGCAGGCGGGGGACACGCCGATCAGCAGCCCGATGAGAAGCGCGCGGCGCGCCCCCCGTTCAGACATGCTGGCCGCCGTTGATGTGCAGCTCGGCGCCGTTCACGTAGGAGGAGGCCTCGGTGCACAGGAAGTAGATCGCCTTGGCGACCTCGTCGGGCGTGCCGAGCCGGCGCTGCGGGATGCCGGCCACGATCTTGTCCGTGCCGGGCGACAGGATCGCGGTGTCGATCTCGCCCGGCGAGATCGCGTTCACGCGGACGCCAAGGGGGCCGAAATCGCTCGCCATCTCCCGGGTCAGGCCGGCCAGGGCCGCCTTGGAGGTGCCGTAGGCGGCGCCCGCGAAGGGGTGCACGCGGGACCCCGCGATCGACGTGACGTTGACTATGGAGCCCTTGGCCCGGGTCAGCTCCTCGCAGAGGCCGCGGGCCAGGAGGAGGGGGGCGAACAGGTTGACCTGGAACACCCGCTGCCAATCGCCGAACTCGGTGGCGATGGCGCCCAGGCGCTCGCCCTGCGGGCCCTTCGGCGAGATGCCGGCATTGTTGACCAGCGCGTGCAGGAGGCCACCCTCGGCAGCGAGGCGCCCGGCCACCTCCTCGATGCCCCGCACCGTATCCTGGGGATCGGACAGATCGACCTGGAGGTGATCCTCCGGGCCCATCTCCCAGGGACAGTTCTCCGGAAAGGGATGGCGCGAGCAGGTGATCACCCGCCAACCGGCGGCCGAGAACCGTTTGACGGTGGCATGGCCGATCCCACGGCTCGCCCCCGTGAGCAGCATGATGCGCCGGCGTTCGTTGGATGAGGCCAAGACCGTTCCTTCAGGATCGGGAGGCGTTCGGCCGGCGGAACCGCCGTGCCGCCGCGAAGCCCCCACGCCACGCTCAGGTCTAAGGGGCGCGGGGGCTAAAATCCAGGGTCATCCCGCGACGCACCAAGTGGCCGGCCTGCGGAGGGCCAGGGTCCGCCGATCCGCCTCAGGGATAGAGGCGCGCCCCGCGCCAAATCCCGCCGTCGGAGGTCTCGCCGTCGGAGGTCTCGCCGTCGCGGGTGAAGCGGACGCGATCGTGCAGGCGGAACGCGCCGTTCTGCCAGAACTCGATCGAGACCGGTGCGATGCGAAAGCCCGTCCAGTTCTCCGGACGCGGCACCGGGCCCTCCCCGTAGCGCTCGGCGAGGGCCTCGACCTCGCGCTCGAGGGTCGCCCGATCACCCAGGGGACGCGACTGGCGGCTCGCATGGGCCCCGAGGCGGCTGTTGCGGGCACGGCTGGCGAAGTAGGCATCCGCTTCCTCGGGCGTGACGCGGGTCACGGGGCCACGAGCGCGGACCTGACGCCCCAGGCTCTTCCAATGCAGCACCAGGGCCGCCTGCGGGTTCTCGCGCAGCTCGTCGCCCTTGGCGGAATCGACGTTGGTGTAGAACACGAATCCGCGCGCATCGACGCCCTTCAGCAGCACCACGCGCACGTCGGGCAGACCGTCGGCGCCGGCCGTGGCCAGCGCCATCGCGTTGGGATCATTGGGTTCCGAGGCCTCGGCCTCGGCCATCCAGGTCGCGAACAAGGCCCACGGATCGGTGGCGCGGGTGAAGTCGCCGCCGGCCCCCGTGGCGTCCCCGTTCGCGCTGCGGGAAGCGGGATCATCGATCCTTAACCGTTCCAAGGCGTAATCCTGTGGTGAGATCCGGGTCGGGGGCACCGACGTGGGACACGAACGTTTCGGCCCAACACGTCGTTTGAGATCAGGTGTAATGCGTCGGCGCGACTGTAAAGCCCAGGCCGTCCCGGAAATTCATGTCCGCCGCCGGTCGCGGACCGTGCCGCGACGGGCCACGCGGGCC
The DNA here is from genome assembly GCF_001423085.1 of Methylobacterium sp. Leaf125. Classification (GTDB taxonomy): domain Bacteria; phylum Pseudomonadota; class Alphaproteobacteria; order Rhizobiales; family Beijerinckiaceae; genus Methylobacterium. The sequence continues at coordinate 9,321 of NZ_LMNU01000015.1, forward strand.
ATCGGCCTCAGCGTGCTGCTCGGCTTGAGCGGTTGCGGCCTGCCGATCATCACCTTCCAGGCGGAGGAGACGGCGGCCAGCGCCGTGGCGGAGGCGGCCAAGCGCGGCGACAAGGCGAGTGCGGCCCTGTCGGACGAGCCGACGGTCACGGGCAGCATCGACAAGCGTCCGCTGGGCTTCGGCAACGATCTGGGCGTCGAGGATTGGCGCCGCGCCAACGCGGCGCTCGCCGTCGCCCTCGATCCGCAGGGCAACGGCCGCCCGGTGAAGTGGGACAATCCGGAAACCACCCTGCGCGGCTCGGTGAACCCCACCGGCCTGCCCTACGTCGCCAACGACCTCGTCTGCCGCGACTTCCTGGCCTCCGTCATCTCGCCGGCGGGCAGCCGCTTCGTGCGCGGCACCGGCTGCAAGCCCTCCGGCGGCGACTGGACCCTGACCAAAGTGCGGACGGCGAAGGCGGCGTCCTGAGGGCCGTCGCGGAAGGCCGCGGCGGGTCCGTCCGGATCGCAGGGCGAACAGAAGCGTTGACGCCGCGCCAATCGCAGCGAATTCTCGCGCGAGACCGTTGCAGAGAAGCAACAGGCCGTCCACATGACAGACGAATCCGAAGGAGCCGGGCCCGTGCCCGGTCCCAGGCGGCACCGAGAATCCTGAAGACCGATGCGAAATCCCTACGATGTGCTGGGTGTCTCCAAGGGCGCCAGCGAAGCCGATATCAAGAAGGCCTACCGCAAGCTCGCGAAGGCCTACCATCCCGACCGCAACCAGGACGACGCCAAGGCCAAGGACCGCTTCGCGGAGGCCAGCAGCGCGTACGAGATCCTGGGTGATGCGGGCAAGCGCGCGCAGTTCGACCGCGGCGAGATCGACGCGGACGGCAAGCCGCGCGCGACGGGTTTCGAGGGCTTCGGCGGATTCGGCGGCGGGCGCGGCGGCGGCGGCGGTGGAGGCTTCGACTTCGAGAGCGCCGCGCGCGGCCGCGCCCCCGGCGGGGGCGGCGGCATCGGCGAGGACATCTTCTCCCACCTGTTCGGCGACGCCTTCCGGGCGGCCGGTGCCGGGCCCGGCGGCCCGCAGCGCGGCCCCGTGAAGGGCGAGGACGTGGCGGCCGAGCTCAGCGTGACCTTGGAGCAGGTCGCCAGCGAGGAGAAGCTGCGCCTGTCCCTGCCGGGCGGGCGCGACGTGGACGTGGTGGTGCCCAAGGGCGTGGTCGACGGCCAGACCATCCGCCTGCGCGGCCTCGGCAACCCGGGCGGTCTGCGGGGCGCGCCGGGGGATGCGCTGCTGACGATCCGCATCCTGCCCCATGCGCGCTTCACCGTGGACGGCGCGGATCTGCGCGGCACCGTGGACGTGTCCCTGGAGGACGCGATCCTCGGCGGCCCGATCCGGGTGCCGACGCTCACCGGCGCCGTCGAGATGAAGATCCCGCCGATGACCGGCTCAGGCCGCACCTTCCGTTTGCGGGGCAAGGGCCTGCCGAAGAAGGACGGGACCCGGGGCGACCTCCTGGCGGTCACCGCCGTGATGCTGCCCACCGCCGAGGATCCGGCGCTCACCGAGTTCGCCCGCGCCCGGCGCGCGGCCAAGGCGGGCTGACGCGACCGCCCGGCGGACCAGGCCGATCCCGACGCCCCCGGCCGGATGCGCGACGGCACTCCGGCGCTGTCAGGCCCCGGACTTCCGTCCCAGGCGCACCTCCGCTAAGGATGCCCGGCGCGAACACGCCGATCCGTCGCCCGACGGGCCCGACGGCACGCGCCACGGCTCTCGCTCAGGTGACACATGGCGGACACGCACCCGGTTCACGATCACGTCGGCGGTCTTCTCGCCGGCAAGCGCGGCCTGGTGCTCGGTGTCGCCAACAACCGCTCGATCGCCTGGGGTATCGCCAAGAGCGCGGCCGCCCACGGCGCCAAGCTCGCGTTCACCTACCAGGGCGACGCCCTCAAGAAGCGCGTCGAGCCCCTGGCACGGGAGCTCGATGCCCACGTGGTCGGGCATTGCGACGTCACCGATCCGGCCTCGATCGACGCGGTCTTCGCCGCCACCGCCGAGGTGTTCCCCGAAGGCATCGACTTCGTCGTCCACTGCATCGCCTTCTCGGACAAGGACGAACTGACGGGCCGCTACGTCGAGACCTCCGAGGCGAACTTCACCAAGTCGCTCCTGATCTCCTGCTACTCGTTCACGGCCATCGCCCAGCGCGCCGAGAAGCTGATGCCGAACGGCGGCTCGCTGCTCACGCTGACCTATTACGGCGCCGAGAAGTGGATGCCGCACTACAACGTCATGGGCGTGGCCAAGGCCGCTCTCGAGGCCTCCGTGCGCTACCTCGCGGCCGATCTCGGCCCCTCGAAGATCCGCGTCAACGCCATCTCGGCGGGCCCGATCAAGACGCTGGCCGCCTCCGGCATCGGTGACTTCCGCTACATCCTGAAGTGGAACGAGTACAACGCCCCCCTGCGGCGCACCGTGACCATCGAGGAGGTCGGCGAGACCGCCACCTACCTCGTCTCGGACATGAGCAAGGGCATGACCGGCGAGATCCTCCACGTCGATGCCGGCTACCACGTCGTCGGCATGAAGAACCCGGAAGCCCCGGACCTCAGCCTCGACAAGGACTGACGGGACCGACGGCCTTCAGTCGTCCTCGGCGAAGGCACCGAACAGCTTCAGGCCCTCGATCCAGGTCGCGCCCTCGCGCTGGATCACCCGGTGGGGGCGCGTCCCGCCCTCCGCCAGGATGGCGTCGGCCAGCCGTTCGGAATGGGTCACCAGCCAGACCTGCGTCCGCGCGGAGGCCTTCACGATCAGGCGGGCGAGGGGCGCCAGCAGGTCCGGATGCAGGCTGGTCTCGGGCTCGTTGAGGGCCATGAAGGGCGGCAACCGATAGGCGAGCAGGGCGCCGGCCAGGGCCAGGAAGCGCAGCGTCCCGTCGGACAGCTCGGCCGCCGCGAAGACCCGCTTCGGATAATCGGGAAACACCATCCCGAACTGCGCCTGGCGCCCCGGGACCGGAAGGTCGAGACGGGCGCCGGGGAAGGCGTCGTCCACGGCGGCCGCGAGGTCGACGGTGTCCTGGCGGATATGCGCGAGGGTGGCGAACACGGCGGCCAGATCCGAGCCGTCCGACGACAGGGTCGGGGTCGTCACCGCCAGACAGGGGCGACGCAGTGCCGAACCGGCGTCGGTGCGGACATCGTGGTGGAAACGCCAGGCCGCCAGGGCGCTGCGGACCTGATGCAGGTCGGGATAGCTGCCGCCATCCTGAACGGTGCCGAGTACGGTCTCGGACGGCAGCAGGTCGCCCCCGAGGCTGCGCTTGCGCCCCTCCCCGTCGCGCAGGAAGCCGCCCGGGCCGTCGCGGTGGAGCAGAGTGGCGGGCCGCCGGGCCGAGATCAGGCGAAGCCGCTCGGTCTTGAGTTCGGGCTCGAGGGGAAAGCCGGCCGCGGCTACGGGCGGCTTGCAGCCGACCTCGACGGCATAATCGTAGGCCAGGCCGCTGACATTGTCGGCGAGTTCGACGCTCCAGCGAATCCGAGCGGACTCGTGGACCTTGCGCGCCCCGGCCCAGCTCACGGAGTCCAGGCTGCCTTCGGCCACGAGATTTCGGATCAGGGTGTCCGTCGCAGCCGATTGCAGGTATTCCAAGACCCGGTAGAGGTTGGTCTTGCCGACGCCGTTGGCGCCGATGAAAACCGAGAGGGACCCCAGCGGGAAGCGGATCGCGTGCAGCGAGCGGTACCCCGACACGGCGACGTCGCGAACAGCCAGCATGCGCGCTCCCATCGACCGCTCGGGCCTCGCGAGATCCGGAACGCAACGATGGATTGCGGTGGGGCGCCGGGTCAATCCGGAACGGTCATTCCGGAGATGCCCGTCTGCGCCTCGGGAAATCGCGGATCCATCGCCTCCAGGGTGTCGGCGATGGTGCGTGCGATGAGGAGGTTGCGGTACCACTTCCGGTTGGCCGGGACCACGTGCCAGGGGGCATGCGACGTCGAGCACGCGGTCAGCGCATCCGCGAAGGCCGCCTGGTAGGCGTCCCAGGACCGGCGTTCCACGAGATCGGCCGGATCGAACTTCCAGTGCTTGTCCGGGTTCGCGATGCGCGCCTCGAGCCGCTCCTTCTGCTCGTCCTTCGAGATGTGGAGGAAGAACTTGAGCACGGTGGTGCCGGCGGCGGCGAGCATCCGCTCGAAATCATTGATCTGGTCGTAGCGGGCCCGCCAGACCGGCTCTGGCACGAGATCCTTCACCCGCACCACGAGAACATCCTCGTAATGGCTTCGGTTGAACACGTTGATCATGCCGCGCGCCGGCGCCTTGGCGTGGTAGCGCCAGAGGAAGTCGTGGTCGCTCTCCTCGGCGCTGGGCACCTTGAAGGACCACACCCGGCAGCCCTGCGGGTTGACCCCCTCGAACACCGCCCGGATCGTGCCGTCCTTGCCGCCCGTGTCGATGGCCTGGAACACCACGAGCAGGCTGCGCTTGTGCTCGGCGTAGAGCCGCTCCTGCAGGGTGGCGATGCGGGCCCGCTCGGTCACCAGCGCCGCCTTGGCCTCCTCCTTGTCGAGGCCGCCATCGGCGTTCGCGTCGACGGCCTCAAGGTCGCAGCGGCTTCCCGGCTGCACCGTGACGATGCCGGCGGCGGCGGGGGCGAGGCGGGAATCGATGGTCTCGCCGGCCGCGGTCGTCCGGCTCTCGGCCTCGCGGGCCCAGTGCGCCGCGGAGGGGGGCCGGTGCCCGGCTCGGCGGGCCTCGGCCTTCTTGTCCGCCTTACCGCGGGCGGCCTCCTTGCGGTGCGAAACGTCACGCTGCGACGCGGAAGCTCCGGTTTCTCCCGGACTCTGGCCCCGGCGATGCTTGCCGTGATGCTTCGACATGATGAGACTCGCTTCCGCGGTGGACGGCGGACGGGGGCGGCCGCCGAGATGCAGGGCCAGGATGTGCAAGGCCAGGATGTGAGTGCGAAAACGATAGCCCGGCTCGGCCGTTCCGCCGAACGGCGGGCGTGAGGCCGTGAATCCGATCTACTTCATCCGCCACGGCCAGACCGATTGGAACGCGGAGGGACGCCTCCAGGGCCAGCGGGACATCGACCTGAACGCCGAGGGCCTGCGTCAGGCCGGGGCCGTGGCTGAGCGTCTCGCCGCGGCGGCCGGCGGTGCCGACCTCGCCGCCATGGACTTCGTCGCCAGTCCCCTCACGCGGACCCGCCGGACCATGGAGACGCTGCGGGCGGCCCTGGCCCTCGAACCGGAGGGCTATCGCCGCGATCCGCGTCTGGCGGAGATCAGCTTCGGCGCCTGGGAGGGCTCGACCTGGGCCGAGATCCGGCGCTGGGATCCGGCCGGCGCCCTGGCCCGCGACCGCGACCGCTGGGGCTATCGTCCGCCCGGCGGCACCGGCGAGAGCTATGCCATGCTGGTGGAGCGGGTCACGCCCGCCATCACCGGACTGACGCGGCCCACCGTGATCGTCGCCCATGGCGGCGTCGCCCGGGCGATCCTGGTGATCCGGGGCCACCTCGGCATCCGCGACGCGCCCCGCATCGGAATCCGACAGGGCAGCGTCCTCATCCTCGACCAGGCCGGCTGGCGCTGGGCCTGACCGGCCTCGCCTGCGCGTTCAACCCCGGTTCAAGCCGGCCGCCCAAACGTGCTAGACGCGCCGTGATTTCGGCGCGATCCGGGCGCCTACCCGGCCAAAAGGACGGTTCCCGATCGATCGGGCGCCGGCAGCGGAGCAACGGATGACCAGTCTCGCCGAGACGACCCGGCCCCGGGCGGCAGCGCGCGGGCCTCAGGACACGAGTCCGTCGACGGACGCGGCCGGCCCGCGGGCGGTCCTGCGCGGCGCGGTCCGCCCCGACCTCATCCGCGACGAGACCCTGGCCGAGATCTTCCGCGCGAGCGCCGCGGCACGCCCGGATCATCCGGCCCTGGTCGACGGCGCCCGGACCGGTCCCGAGGGCGCCCATCCGGCCTTCACCTATGCGGAGGTCGAGGCCCAGGCCGGTGCGATCGCCCGCGGCCTCGCCCACCGGGGCATCGGCCCCGGCGACGTGGTCGGCCTCTGGATGGCACGGGGCCCCGACCTGCTGATCGCCCAGATCGGCATCACCCTGTCGGGGGCGGCCTGGCTGCCCTTCGATGCCGAGGCCCCGGCCGACCGCGTCGCGGTCTGCCTGGAGGATGCCCAGGCCAAGGCGCTCCTCGTCTCGCCCGCCCTGGACCCGCAGGCCCCCGCCGGCACGCCGAGCCTGACGGTCGCGGGACTCGCGTCCGCGACGCCGGCGGAGGCCGTGCTCCCGGACCTGCGCGCGGCGGGCCTGACGCCGGAACACCCGGCCTACCTCATCTACACCTCGGGCTCGACCGGCGTGCCGAAGGGCATCGTCATCAGCCACGCCAACATCTGCCACTTCCTGCGCTCGGGGAACGCCCTCTACGGGATGCGACCGGACGACGTGGTGTTCCAGGGCGCCTCCGTGGCCTTCGATCTCTCCATGGAGGAGATCTGGGTGCCCTACCTCGTGGGCGCGACGCTGTTCGTGGCCTCACCGGCCATGATGGGCGACGTCGAGAGCCTGCCGGACATCATCGCCCGGGCCGGCGTCACCGTCCTCGACACCGTGCCGACGCTGCTGGCGATGATCTCCCGGGACCTGCCCACGGTGCGCCTGGTGCTGCTCGGCGGCGAGGCCCTGCCCGAGCCCCTGGTTGCCCGCTGGGCGAGCGGCGCGCGAAAGCTCTTCAACACCTACGGCCCGACGGAGGCCACGGTGGTGGCCACCGCGGCGGAGATGCAACCCGGCGTGCCCGTAACCATCGGCGGGCCGATCCCGAATTATTCGGTGTATGTCGCGGGCGAGGCACTCGAGCTTCTCGCGCGGGGGCAGCAGGGCGAACTCCTCATCGGCGGCCCCGGCGTCGCCAAGGGCTACCTGAAGCGCCCCGAGCTGAGCGCGGAAAAATTCATCGCCAACCCCTATGCCTCGGATGGGACCGACCCGGTCCTGTACCGCTCCGGCGACGCGGTCTCCCTCGATGCCGCCGGCAACATCCTGTTCCACGGCCGCATCGACGACCAGGTGAAGATCCGCGGCTTCCGGGTGGAGCTCGGCGAGATCGAGTCGCGCATCCAGGTGCTGCCCGGCATCAACCAGGCGGCGGTGGTGCTGCGCCAGGATGACGGGGTCGACCGCCTCGTCGCCTTCCTGGTGCCCGAGCGCGGCACCGAGATCGACCGGGCCGCCCTGCGCCAGACCCTGGCCGAGCAGATGCCGCCCTACATGGTGCCGGGGCATTTCGAGGAGGTCGCGGTGCTGCCGCGCCTGACCTCGGGCAAGGTCGACCGCAAGGCCCTGCGCATCGCCACCCTCACGGTGGCCGACACCGCGGGCGAGCAGGAGCCGCCGCGCAACGAGACCGAGGCCGCGCTGCTCGCCGCGGCCAACCGCATCTTCGGCAACCAGGCGATCCCCTTCGAGGGCGACTTCTTCGCCGATCTCGGCGGCCACTCGCTGCTGGCCGCCCGCTTCGTCGGCGCGGTCCGCGAGGTGCCGGCGCTGGCCGCCATCACCCTGCAGGACGTCTACGGCCAGCGCACCCTGCGGGCCATGGCGGACACCCTCATCGCCCGCACGGGCGGCGTCGGCACCGAGATGGCGATCCGCGATCTCAGCTTCCCGGCGCCGTCCCTCCGGCGCCGCTTCCTCTGCGGCCTCGCCCAGGCGGCGGCCCTGCCCTTCGTCATCGCGCTGGCCACGGCGCAGTGGCTCGGCATCTTCGTGACCTACTTGCTGCTCACCGGCGGCGGGCTCGGGTTCTTCGGCGAGCTCGGCGTTCTGCTGCTCGTCTATATCGGCATCAACGCCGTCACGGCCGCCATCGCGGTGGCGGCCAAGTGGCTGATCCTCGGGCGAACCCGGCCCGGGCGCTATCCCCTCTGGGGCGTCTACTACTACCGCTGGTGGCTGGCGCAGCGGCTGACGCCGCTCGTCCACATCAAGTGGCTGCAGGGCTCGCCCGCCATCGTGTTCTACCTGCGGCTGCTGGGCGCCGACATCGGCAAGGATGCGCTGATCTCCGACGCGGAGATCGGTGCGCCGGACCTCCTCAGCGTCGGCCCCGGCGCCTCGCTGGGCGGCCGCCTCGTCATCGCCAACGCGGAGGTGGTGGGCGACGCGCTGATCATCGGCCGCGTGCGCATCGGCGCCGACGTCGCCATCGGCGCCTCCTGCGTCATCGGGCCCGACACGGTCCTCGGCGACCATGCCGAGATCGGCGACCTCACCACCATCCCGACCGGCACGCGGGTGGGGGCGGCCGAGATCTGGGACGGCTCGCCCGGGCGCAAGGTCGGCGAGGCCGACCCGGAGGCGCTGCCCGCGCCGGCTGCGGCCTCGCCCCGGCGGCGCTTCGCCTTCGCGGCCCTCTACACCTTCCTCCTGGCGGCGATCCCCGCCATCGGCCTGCTGCCGATCTTCCCGGCCTTCTACATCTTCGACCAGCTCAGCGACTCCCTCGGGGATATCACCGACATCGACTATCACTGGTACCTGCCGCTGCTGACCTGGCCGACCGCCATGCTGATGACGGCGGGCACGGTGCTGCTGATCGCGGCGATCCGCTGGCTGGCGCTGCCCCGCGTCTCCTCGGGCACCCACTCGATCTACAGCGGCTTCTACCTGCGCAAATGGGCCGTGGCCCTGGCCGCGGAGGTGACGCTGGAGACGCTCTCCTCCCTGTTCGCCACCGTCTACATGCGGGCCTGGTACCGCCTGATGGGCGCCCGGATGGGGCAGGGGGCCGAGATCTCCACCAACCTCGCCGGGCGCTACGACCTCGCGGATATCGGCGCGCGCAACTTCATCGCCGACGAGGTGGTGTTCGGCGAGGAGGAGATCCGGCGCGGCTGGATGTCGATGCACGAGGTCCATACCGGCGCGCGCGTCTTCGTCGGCAACGACGCGGTGGTCCCGCCGGGGGCGGTGATCCCCGAGGACGTGCTCATCGGCATCAAGTCGAAGCCGCCGGCGAACGAATTGATGACGCCGGGCGACACCTGGTTCGGCTCGCCGCCGATCAAGCTGCCCTCGCGCCAGCGGGTCGACCTCGGCTCGAACACCCAGACCTACGAGCCCGGCATCGGGCCCAAGCTCCGGCGCGGCATCTTCGAGGCGTTCTCGACCTCGTTCTCGCCGATGCTGTTCATCACCCTCGCGATCTCGGCGATCGATTTCTACTTCTACCCGGCGATCCTGGCCCAGGACTGGACCGGCCTCGCGGTCAGCTTCGTGGCGGTTTCCGTCGCCATCGCGTTCATCCAGTCTTTCACGGTGATCGCGGTGAAGTGGCTGCTGATGGGCGTCTACAAGCCCGGCATGCAGCCGATGTGGTCGTGGTGGGCCATGCGCACCGAGGCCGTCGCGGTGCTCTACTGGGGTCTGGCCGGCAAGGTGCTGCTGGAGCACCTCGTCGGCACCCCGTTCCTGCCCTGGATGCTGCGCCTCCTCGGGGTGAAGATCGGGCAGGGCGTCTGCATGCTGACCACCGACATCACCGAGTTCGACTGCGTCACCATCGGCGACTACGCCACCATCAACCGCACCTCCGCCCTGCAGACGCACCTCTACGAGGACCGCATCATGAAGGTCGGCCGGGTCGAGGTCGGCCGGGGCGTGTCGGTCGGCGCCTTCTCGACGGTGCTCTACGACACCAAGGTCGGCGACTACGCCCGCCTGCGCCCCCTCACCATCGTGATGAAGGGCGAGTCGATCCCGGCCCATTCGGAGTGGGAGGGAGCCCCGGCGGTGCCTGTGGTGCACGCAGCGGCGTAAGGGTAGGATTGGGTTCGTTCGACGCTGGGCGGCCATGGGAATCGCTGTAGGATACCCGCATGAACGACATGGCGCCCGCCTCATTCCCGAACGTCCAGGCCCTCGTCGGGACTTGGCGGCGCTTCGGGCAAGTCGGCCCCGTCTACGAGATCGTCAGCGTGGGTGACGCACTCGCAGGCGGCGATCGAATGATGCAGATTCGCGTGCTGGAGACCTGTGAGGAGGTCGATTACCGGCTCGCGGACATCCTGGACGATCCCCGGGAGCGTTGATGTTCGCCATCGCGTTCGACCTCGTGGTCGCGGAGGCGCAAGCCCACCATCCCAAGGGCGTATCGCAGGCCTATAGCGATATCCGCACGACGCTCTCGGGCCACGGCTTCGATTGGGTGCAGGGGAGCCTCGATACCAGCAAGGACGAGGACCTGGCGAAGCTGTTCTCCGCCATCGCGGCCCTGAAGGAGCTCACATGGTTCCCGCGCTCGATCCGGGATCTGCGGGCCTTCCGCGTCGAGCAATGGTCGGATTTCACCGCCTTCATCAAGGCGTAGGCTCGACCGACATCCTGCGAGCCTGGCATCGGGGGAGCCGGCCGGCCCTGGAGAAACCGGCGAAGCCGAAGGCTCCGCCGGAATTCGCTCGTTGAGCGCCGCGACGCGGCCTGTCGTTCAGGCCACGTCGGGCTTCGGGCCGAGGCGCTTGTCGAGGTAGGTGTCGACGGTCTGGGTCAGCTCGTCGACCTTGCCGTCGAAGAAGTGGTTCGCGCCCTCCACCATCTGGTGCTCGATGATGACGCCCTTCTGGGTCTTCACCTTCTCGATCACCGGCATGACCTCGCGGGCCGGGGCGACCCGGTCCTCGGAACCGTGCACGAACAGGCCCGAGGACGGGCAGGGCGCCAGGAAGGTGAAGTCGTAACGGTTGGCCATCGCGGCGATCGAGATGAAGCCCTCGATCTCGGGGCGGCGCATCAGCAGCTGCATGCCGATCCAGGAGCCGAACGAGACGCCGGCGATCCAGCAGGCGCGGGCTTCCGGGTTCACCGACTGCACCCAGTCGAGGGCCGAGGCCGCGTCGGACAGCTCGCCCGTGCCGTGGTCGAACGCGCCCTGGCTGCGGCCGACGCCGCGGAAGTTGAAGCGCAGGGCCGCGAAGCCGCGATTGGCGAAGGTGTAGAAGAGATTGTACACGATTTGATTGTTCATCGTGCCCCCGAATTGCGGGTGCGGATGCAGCACGATCGCGATCGGAGCGCCCTTCTTCTTAGGGGCCTGGTAGCGCCCCTCGAGACGGCCGGCGGGACCGGTGAAGATGACTTCGGGCATGGAAACCAACACTCCTGAGCGGATGTCCCGGGCGGGCATCGCGCGGTGGATCGCCGACGCGATGGCAACACGCGCGCGTCCGACGCCTGGGCAAAGCCGTGAGGCGTGCCTTGACTCGTCCGGCCACGAACCTAAAAGCGCTCTTAGAATAATTCTAGCGAACTAGAATTATTCTAAACAAGCGTCGGTCGAGCCAGCTTCGGATCGGCGCGTTCCCCGCACGACGGGTGACCGGAACACGTATCGTGTCCGCGCCTTAGCATGATCGTGGGGGGCAAAAGCAAGGATTTGTCGCTTTCGCACTTGACGCCGCCAGTGGTTTTTCCCGGATGACTTCGCCCCGCGCCTATCTCGACCACAATGCGACCTCACCGGTTCGGCCGGAGGTGGCGGCCGCCGTGGCGCAGGCGCTGAGCCTGCCGGGGAACCCCTCGTCGGTGCACGCGGAGGGCCGGGCGGCGCGCGCCGCCCTGGAGCGCGCCCGCGACGCTGTGGCCCGGCGGGTCGGTGCGGGTGGGGGACGCGTGGTGTTCACGAGCGGCGGCACCGAGGCGGCCAACGCGGTCCTGTCCGGCGCCCTGGCGCGGGCGGGTTATTCCGCACCAACACGCCTCCTCCTCGGCGCCACCGAGCACCCCTGCGTCTCGGACGGCCACCGCTTCCCGGCGGAGGCGGTCGACCGCGTGCCGGTGGACGCCGCGGGCCTGGTCGATCTCGGCGCGCTGGAGAGGCTGCTGCGCCGGCATGCCGACGCGGACGTGCTGATCTCGATCCATGCGGCCAACAACGAGACCGGCGTGATCCAGCCGCTGGCGGCGATCGTGGCCCTGGCCCGGGCGCATGGCCGCGCCCTGGTGCACACGGACGCGGTCCAGGCCATCGGCAAGATCCCCCTGGACATGGCCGCCCTCGGCCTCGACGCCCTCAGCCTGTCGGGCCACAAGTTCGGCGCCCCGAAGGGCATCGGCGCCCTGGTACTCGCCGCGGGCGTGACCCTCAGCACGGGCTTCCTGCGCGGGGGCGGCCAGGAGGCGCGCCTGCGCGGCGGCACCGAGAACCTGCCCGGCATCGTCGGGCTCGGGGTCGCGGCGGACCTAGCCGATCCCGCATCCGCGGACCGCCTCGCGGATCTGCGCGACGGCCTCGAGGCGGGCCTGCGCGCCTGCGCACCCGCCCTCGTCGTGTTCGGCGCCGGCGCCCCGCGCCTGCCCAACACCCTGTGCTTCGCCGTTCCGGGGATCGATGCCCCGACGGCGCTGATGACGCTCGACCTGTCGGGCGTCGCGATCTCGTCCGGCTCGGCCTGCGCCTCCGGCAAGGTCGCCCGCTCGCCCGTCCTCGCAGCCATGGGCGTCACCCCTGCGTTGGCCGCAGGGGCCCTGCGCGTGAGCCTCGGGTGGAACAGCACCGAAAGCGACGCAGCGCGGTGTCGCGCCGCCTGCGAACGCCTGGTGGAGACCCTATATCGACGGCAGGGGCACGCGGCGTGAGTGCCGCCTTCCCAAGCCATCCGACCCACACCCGGCCCTTGACGCCGGGCATGTCAGGAGACGTTTAATGCCTGCAGTGCAGGAAACCATCGACCGGGTCCGCTCGATCGACCTCGACCAGTACAAGTACGGGTTCGAGACCACCATCGAGATGGAGAAGTCCGAGAAGGGCATCTCCGAGGACGTGATCCGCTACATCTCGGCCAAGAAGGACGAGCCCGAGTGGATGCTGGCCTGGCGCCTGGACGCCTACAAGCGCTGGCAGACCATGCAGGAGCCCGCCTGGGCGCGGGTCTCCTACGACAAGGTCGACTACAAGAACATCTACTACTACGCGGCTCCGAAGCGTCCGGCGGCCCTGTCCCTGGACGAGATCGATCCCGAGATCCTGAAGACCTACGAGAAGCTCGGAATCCCGCTGCGCGAAGTCGAGGTGCTGGAGGGTATCGCCCCCGAGCGCCGGGTCGCGGTCGACGCCGTGTTCGATTCGGTCTCGGTGGCCACCACCTTCAAGGCCGAGCTGTCGAAGGCCGGCGTGATCTTCATGCCGATCTCCGAGGCCATCCGCGAGTACCCTGACCTGGTGCGCAAGTACCTCGGCTCGGTCGTGCCCGTGACCGACAACTTCTTCGCGACCCTGAACTCGGCGGTCTTCTCCGACGGCTCGTTCATCTACATCCCGCCGGGTGTGCGCTGCCCGATGGAGTTGTCGACCTACTTCCGCATCAACGAGCGCGACACCGGCCAGTTCGAGCGCACGCTGATCATCGCCGACAAGGGCTCGTACGTCTCGTACCTCGAGGGCTGCACCGCCCCGAAGCGCGACGACAACCAGCTCCATGCCGCCGTGGTCGAGCTCGTGGCCCTCGACGACGCCGAGATCAAGTACTCGACCGTCCAGAACTGGTACCCAGGCGACAACGAGGGCAAGGGCGGGATCTACAACTTCGTGACGAAGCGCGGCGATTGCCGCGGCGCCAACTCGAAGATCTCCTGGACGCAGGTCGAGACCGGTTCGGCGATCACCTGGAAGTACCCGTCCTGCATCCTGCGCGGCGACAATTCCCGCGGCGAGTTCTACTCGATCGCGGTGTCGAACGGCATGCAGCAGGTCGATTCCGGCACCAAGATGATCCACCTCGGCAAGAACACCACCAGCCGGATCATCTCGAAGGGCATCTCGGCCGGGCGCTCGCAGAACACCTACCGGGGCCTCGTCTCGGCGCACCGGAAGGCGACGGGCGCACGCAACTTCACCAACTGCGACTCGCTCCTCATCGGCGACCAGTGCGGCGCGCACACCGTGCCGTACATCGAGTCCAAGAACTCGTCGGCCCAGTTCGAGCACGAGGCCACCACCTCGAAGATCTCGGAAGACCAGATGTTCTACTGCCAGCAGCGCGGCCTCTCCAACGAGGAGGCGACCGCGCTCATCGTCAACGGCTTCGTCCGCGACGTGCTGCAGCAGCTGCCGATGGAGTTCGCCGTCGAGGCCCAGAAGCTGATCTCGATCAGCCTCGAAGGCTCGGTGGGCTAGGATCGCCTCGACCGCGTCCGGCGCGCGACTTCCCCTCTCCCGACTGCGGGAGGGGGTGGCCCGCCTGCTTCGGAGGCACCCTTGCCCGCCCCCCTGCCTCGCAGGCCCCCTTCGCCGTCGGAGCGGAAGGGTCGCTCCGCGTATCAAGTTTTAGAACGGACTATGCTGCAATGATCGAAATCAAGAACCTCGTGGTCGCCATCGAGGACAAGCAGATCCTCAACGGCCTCAACCTCACCGTGAACGACGGCGAAGTCGCCGCCATCATGGGCCCGAACGGCTCGGGCAAGTCGACATTGTCTTACGTCATCGCGGGCAAGGAAGATTACGACGTCCTCGACGGCGAGATCCTGCTCGACGGCGAGAACATCCTCGAGATGAGCCCCGACGAGCGCGCGGCCTCGGGCGTGTTCCTGGCCTTCCAGTACCCGCTGGAGATCCCGGGCGTCGGCACCATGACCTTCCTCAAGGCGACCCTGAACGCCCAGCGCCGCGCGCGGGGCGAGGGTGAGCTCACGACCCCCGACTTCATCCGCCGGGTGAACGCCGCGGCGGAGAAGCTCGAGATCAACAAGGACATGCTCAAGCGCGCCCTCAACGTCGGATTCTCCGGCGGCGAGAAGAAGCGCATGGAGATCCTGCAGATGGCCCTGCTGGAGCCGAAGTTCTGCGTCCTCGACGAGACCGATTCCGGCCTCGACATCGATGCCCTGCGCATCGTCTCCGAGGGCGTCAACGCCCTGCGCGCCCAGGGCCGCTCCTTCCTGGTCATCACCCACTACCAGCGCCTGCTGAACCACATCGTGCCGGACGTCGTCCACGTGATGTCCCAGGGCCGCATCGTGAAGTCGGGCGGCAAGGAGCTCGCCCTCGAGCTCGAGGCCTCCGGCTACGCCGAGTACCGCACCGGGGAGGCCGCCTGATCATGGCCGACATCACCTCTCTCCGCACCGCGGCCGAGACCGGGCTGTCCAAGCTCTTCGAAGCCACCAAGATGAAGTACCCCACGGGCGTCTCGATCGCCCGCGAGGAGGCGTTCCGCTACTTCGAGGCGGTCGGCCTGCCGACCCGCCGCGTCGAGGCGTTCAAGTACACCGACCTGCGCTCGGCCTTCCGTGACGCGGCCCATCCGGCCGAGATGCCCTCCGCCGAGGTCGCCCAGGCGGCCGTGGCCAGCGCCAAGGGCTTTGCCGGGATCGAGGCCGTGCGCCTCAGCTTCGTCAACGGCCACCTGATCGAGGCCGAATCCGACCTCGGCCGCATTCCGGCTGGCGTCACCGTCACGCCGCTGACCCGGGCGCTGACCGAGGGCCACGCGCTCCTCGACCGGCTGACGCCGGTGCGCCAGGCCTCCGAGAACCCGATCTACCAGCTCAACACCGCCTTCCTGGCGGATGGTGTGCTGATCGCCGTGGAGCCCGGCGCCAAGGTCGAGACCCCGCTGCACCTGCGCTTCGTCGCCGCCGGAAGCCAGGACTTCTCCACCGCCACCCGCGCCCTGGTGGTGCTGGGGGAGGGCGCCGAGGTCATGGTGCT
The DNA here is from genome assembly GCF_001423085.1 of Methylobacterium sp. Leaf125. Classification (GTDB taxonomy): domain Bacteria; phylum Pseudomonadota; class Alphaproteobacteria; order Rhizobiales; family Beijerinckiaceae; genus Methylobacterium. Next base: position 25,061 of record NZ_LMNU01000015.1, read on the forward strand.
GGAGAGCCACGAGGGGCCGGACGGCGTCGCCTACCAGCCCAACGACGCCCTCGACGTGACGGTGGCCGACAACGCCACCTTCCGGCATGCCCGCCTGAACGCCGAGGGCCGCGAGACCGTGGCCCTCTCAACGCTCTCGGTGAAGCTCGGCGCGGCCTCGGCGGTCGAGACCGTCAACGTGGTCGTCGGCGGCGTTCTCTCGCGCCACCAGGTCTACCTGAACTTCGCCGGGGCCGACGGCCGCGCGGTGGTGAACGGGGCGGCCATGCTCAACGGCCGGCAGCTCGCCGACACCACCTTCCTGGCCGACCATGCCGGGACCGGCGGCGTCAGCCGCGAGCTGTTCAAGACCGTGGTGGACGGCGAGGCCACGGGCGTGTTCCAGGGCAAGATCATCGTCCAGCAGGCGGCCCAAAAGACCGACGGCAAGATGATGTCGGCCTGCCTCATCCTGTCCGACGACGGGCAGATGATGAACAAGCCCGAACTGGAGATCTTCGCCGACGACGTCGCCTGCGGCCACGGTGCCACCTGCGGCGCCCTCGACGAGGACCTGCTGTTCTACCTGATGCAGCGCGGGCTGCCGAAGGCCCAGGCCGAGAGCCTGCTGGTCCAGGCCTTCCTCGGCGCGGCCATCGATTCGGTCAGCCACGACGGCGCCCGCGAGGCGCTGGTCGGCACCATCGAGGCGTGGCTCGCGGCGCGCGGCTGATCGCACCCCGCCAACGGCCCTTCCCCGCCGCGGGGGAGGGCCGCGCGCGTCCGACACCACACAGGTCCACCCATGAACGCACCCGTCCCGAACACCCCCTACGACGTCGAGGCGATCCGGGCCCAGTTCCCGATCCTCGCCGAGAAGGTCTATGGCCGGCCGCTCGTCTATCTCGACAACGCGGCCTCGTCACAGAAGCCGCGCGCCGTCATCGACGCCATGGTGACCTGCATGGAGACGGGCTACGCCAACGTCCATCGCGGCCTGCACTTCATGGCGAACGCCGCCACGGAGGGCTTCGAGGGCGCGCGCGAGACCACGCGGCAGTTCCTCAACGCCGACTCCACCGACGAGATCATCTTCACCCGCAACGCCACCGAGGCCTACAACCTCGTGGCCTCGTCCATGGGCTGGGCCGGCCTGATCGGGGAGGGGGACGAGATCATCCTCTCGATCATGGAGCACCATTCCAACATCGTGCCCTGGCACTTCCTGCGCGAGCGGCGGGGAGCGGTGATCAAGTGGGCGCCCGTGGACGACGCGGGCAACTTCCTCGTCGAGGAGTACGAGAAGCTGTTCACGCCCCGCACCAAGATGGTGGCGATCACCCACATGTCGAACGTGCTGGGCACGGTGACGCCGGCCCGGGAGATCGTGCGCATCGCCCATGCCCACGGCGTCCCGGTGCTCCTGGACGGGGCCCAGAGCGCCGTCCACACGCCGATCGACGTGAAGGCGCTCGACTGCGACTTCTTCGTCTTCACCGGCCACAAGGTCTACGGCCCCACCGGCATCGGCGTCCTCTACGGCAAGAAGGAATGGCTGGAGCGGCTCCCCCCCTACCAGGGCGGCGGCGAGATGATCCGCACGGTCAGCCAGGACTCGGTCACCTACAACGATCCGCCGCACCGCTTCGAGGCCGGCACGCCCGCGATCGTCGAGGCAGTGGGCCTCGGCGCCGCGCTCGAATTCATGATGGGCGTCGGGCGCGACCGGATCGCCGCCCACGAGGCGTCCCTGCTGGCCTACGCGCAGGATCGCCTCGGCGCGATGAATTCCCTGCGGATGATCGGGACGGCCCGGGACAAGGGCGGCGTCATCGCCTTCGAGATGAAGGGGGCGCATGCCCACGACATCGCCACCGTGATCGACCGCTACGGCGTCGCGATCCGGGCGGGGACGCACTGCGCCATGCCTCTTCTCACCCGCTTCGGCGCGACCTCCACCTGTCGCGCCTCCTTCGGCCTGTATAATACCACGCAGGAAGTGGACGCCCTCGCCGAGGCCTTGGCCAAGGCCGAGATGATGTTCGCCTGACGCATTCCGGCGGCGCGCGGGTCGCGGAAGCGCGATCCGGGGCGCCGCCCCGAGACGAGGACACACCCATGAGCGATTCGGCCATCACCGGCGGGGCCAATACCCCCACCATCGCGAGCGACTCGGCGATCCCGCCCGAGGAGCTCGACCGCCTGACCGACGACATCGTGGTCGCCCTGAAGAGCGTCTACGATCCCGAGATCCCGGCCGACATCTACGAGCTCGGCCTGATCTACAAGGTCGACATCGCCGACGACCGCAAGGTGGCCATCGACATGACCCTCACCGCGCCGGGCTGCCCCGTCGCCGGCGAGATGCCGGGCTGGGTCGAGACCGCCGTGGCCGCCGTGCCGGGCGTGCAGTCCTGCGCCGTCACCATGGTGTTCGACCCGCCGTGGGACCAGAGCCGGATGTCCGACGAGGCCCGCGTCGCCCTGGACATGTGGTAGCGGGGATCAGCCCGCGCCGGCGAGATCCCGGCGCGGCGGGAAGCTCAAGCCGTCATAGATCTCCGCCAGCGACAGGGTCGCGCCGATCTCCGGGAGGGCGATGACGGCATCGAGCCCCTCGAAGGTCTCGATGTCCCATCCCTCGCCGAGGCGCCGGTAGAGCAGGGCCTGCGGCTTCAGCGTCTCGACGAGGAGAACGGAGGCCAGGGTCGGGTGGCGCTTGAAGTCCTCGACTTTCCGCGTCTGGTCGATCGTCGTGGTCGATGGCGATGCCACCTCGACCACCAGCTTCGGCTCTCGCGCCTCGTAAGTATCCGGCACCAGAGGCGCGCATTCGACCATCACATCGGGCCTGCGCAGGCCCCGGATGCTGGTCCGGAGCGCAATATCGGCGGTCGTCGGACGGCAGGACGTCCCACGCAACTGCGTCCCGAGACTGACGATGACGTTCACCGTCGCCCGATCGTGCTGCATGCTGGCTCCGGTCATCATCCGATGCCGCGGCACCGGCTGGCCGTCGACGAGTTCGTAGAGCTCGTCCTGATCGCGCTGCCAGACGAAGAAATCCTCGGGTGTCATGGTAAGGCGTGCGGAGTCGGCCATGACGATCGGTTCCCTGCCTTCCCTCATACCACTCTACCACACGGCATCGCTTCCTGCGCGGTCGGCCATGGACCGCAGGCTCCGCAATCCTTATCTTAACCGGGTTCAATCACCCTCACCCGCCCGGGCCTTGAACCCGGCCGTCGGAGAGACATCATGGCATCGAAGTTCAAGGTCCTGTCGCTGACCGACGCGGCCGCCGACCGGATCAAGGCGATCATCGCGGATGCGGACCAGCCGATCGCGGGCGTCCGGGTCGGCGTGAAGAACGGCGGCTGCGCCGGCATGTCCTACACCATGGAATATGCCGACGGGCAGAAGCCCGGCGAGGACAAGGTCGAGGATCGCGGCGTCACCGTCTTCGTCGATCCGAAGGCGCTGCTGTTCCTGCTGGGGACGCAGATGGACTTCCAGACCAACAAGCTCTCGTCGCAGTTCGTGTTCAACAACCCGAACCAGACCTCGGCCTGCGGCTGCGGCGAGTCCGTGGCGATCACCCCGGTGAACCCCGAGGCGGTCCACGCCGGCGCCTGAGGCGCCCGGCCGGACGCAGGGTCAGGCGACGTTCGACAGGTCCGCGACGCCCGACGCGTCCATGTCGGCGTCGTCGACCGTGCGGTTGCGGCCGTCGCGCTTGGCCCTGAACATGCACTGGTCGGCACGCTCGAGCAGGGACACTGCGGTGTCGCCCGGGCGATGCACCGCGACCCCGAGGGAGATCGTGATCTTGCCGAGCGATTCGCCGGTGGAGCGCTTCACGAGTTCACGGGCCATCACACTGGTTCGCACCGTCTCGGCAACCGCGTAGGCCGCCGTCCGGCTGGTGGCGGGCAGCAGCATCGCGAATTCCTCGCCGCCGAAGCGGGCAAGGACGGCGCGGGTGTTGACGTGCTCGCGCATGACCATGGCCACGAGGCGCAACACCTGATCGCCGGTGATGTGGCCGTAGACGTCGTTGAAGCGCTTGAACGAGTCGACGTCGACGACGATGAGGCAGGCCGGCGCCGCGGGGGAGGCCCCCTGCACCAGCTGGTACAGGCTATCCTCGAAGTGCTTGCGGTTCGACAATCCCGTGAGCGGATCGGTGAGACTCTCGAGGCGGGTCGCCTCCAGGGTCTCGCGCAGGGTCTCGATCTCGCGCCGGCTCTCGCGCATCCGCGCCTCGAGGGTACGGTTGTTGGCCGTGACCTCGCGGGTGGTCGCCACCAGGGCGGCCACGATGGCGTGCACGCTGGCCGCGGTCGGGACCGTCCCGTCGAGATCCTTGGCCAGATCGCGCAGCGACGCATCGTACTGGGCGGTCGAGCCGAGGGAGAGATCCAGCACCTCCATCACCCCCGCGATCTCCGACAGCACGCTGCTGCTCGCGCGCTCGGTGGCGGAGGACAGGCGGGAGGGATCGAGATAGGCCGCGTAGAGGCCGTCGATATCCGCCTCGGTCAGGCGCCCGGAGACCGCCGTCAGGCGCTTCAGAGCGTCGTTCATGTGTGGCTGCGTGCCGGAGACGTAGGCGTACCAGACCGCGTAGGCGCGCGGCTCTGCCGACGGTCCATAATCACGGATCAGCGCGTTGGCACGCTCGGCCAGCGCAAAGCTCCGTTCGTGGTCGCCCTGACTGCCGCCCATCGTTCGTCCAACCGTCTCATCCATCCGGCCCAATCCCGGAGCGGAGCGTTTCCGCAGGATCGCATCATGCGGAAACGTTCGTGGAGATGCGGTTAAGGTTCGCCCGGACGAACGACTTATGGGGTCACGTTACTTTGAGGGTTTGACCACGGCCGGACGCAGCAGAAAGGCCGGCACGTGCGAGCCGAGACCGACGGGCGTGTCGCCCTCGTCCTCGTCGCCGCGCCGCCGCGGCGCGCGACGCTCGTCGCGGGGCCGCTCGGCCGTGCGCTCGGGCCGGGGGGCCCGCTGCGGAGCCTGGGCCGCGGGTGCGGCGGCGACGTCCTGCGCGACCTCCGCCTCCGGGGCCGCACGCTCGGACGAACCCCGGCGGGACGACCGCCCGCTCCGTCCGTCCCGGCGTCCCTCCCGCCTGGGCGCGCGCGCCTCGGCGGACACCTCCGGCCGGTCGCCGGCCTCGGGCCTCCCCTCGGAGCGGGCGCTCTCGGCCTTCGGCTCCGAGCGGCCGGCCGATGCGGCCCGTCCCTCGGGATTCCGGCTCTCGGACGTGCGGGCTTCGGACGTCCGGCCCTCGGAAGTCCGGCCCTCGGAAGTCCGGTTCTCGGAAGTCCGGCCCTCGGGCTTGCGACCCTCGGAGCGGCGGGCCTCGCCGCCGCGAACCTGCCGGCCGGTCTTGCCGCGGTAACGCGTGCGGGTCGACTCGCCGTCCGCCGAGGGGCTGGATTCGGGTACCGAGGCAAGGTCGCCCTCCGCCCAGGGAATCGGCTGGCCGATCAGCGCCTCGATGGCGTGGAGCGACCGTTCGTCGGCCCGGCTGACCAGGGTGAAGGCGTTGCCGGCGCGACCGGCGCGGCCGGTGCGGCCGATGCGGTGCACGTAGTCTTCCGGATGATGCGGTACGTCGAAGTTGAAGACGTGGCTCACCGCCGGGATGTCGAGGCCACGCGCCGCCACGTCGCTGGCCACCAGGAGCGGAACCTCGCCCGAGCGGAACCCGTCGAGGGCGATGGTGCGGGCGCGCTGGTCCATGTCGCCGTGCAGGGCAGCCACGTTGAAGCCGTGGCTCGCCAGGGACTTCTGCAGCAGCGCCACGTCGCGCTTGCGGTTGCAGAAGATGATGCCGTTGTTCAGCTCGGCCTCGCCGCGGATCAGGCGGCGCAGGAGGTCGCGCTTCTCGTGCCCCTCGGAACTCGTCGCCACGAGCTTCTGCACGATGGTCGAGGCGGTGGAGGCGGGCCGGGCCACCTCGATCCGCTGCGGCGTGTGCAGGAACATGTCGGCCAGCCGCTCGATCTCCGGCGGCATGGTGGCGGAGAAGAACAGGGTCTGGCGCGTGAAGGGCACCATCTTCACGATGCGTTCGATGTCGGGGATGAAGCCCATGTCGAGCATGCGGTCGGCCTCGTCGATGACGAGGAGCTCGACGCCCGTGAGCAGCAGCTTGCCGCGCTCGAAATGATCGAGGAGCCGGCCCGGCGTCGCGATCAGCACATCGGTGCCGCGCATCAGCTTGGCGTCCTGCTCCGCGAAGGAGACGCCGCCGATGATGAGGGCGACGTTGAGCTTGTGGTTGATGCCGTAGCGGTCGAAATTCTCCACCACCTGGGCCGCGAGCTCGCGGGTCGGTTCCAGGATCAGCGTGCGCGGCATGCGGGCCCGGGCGCGGCCGTTCTCCAGCAGCGTCAGCATCGGCAGCGTGAAGGCCGCCGTCTTGCCGGTGCCGGTCTGGGCGATGCCGAGGACGTCGCGGCGCGCGAGCACGTGGGGGATGGCCTGGGCCTGGATCGGCGTGGGCTCGGAATAACCGGCCGCCGTGACGGCCTGGAGGACCTTGTCGCTCAATCCGAGGTCGGCAAAAGACATATTCTATGAGAACCGTTGCGCGCGGGAATGGACCAACCGGCGCGGAGGACATCGACACGGCGACGGCTGGCATCAGGGGCGGCTTCGACACACGACCCGCCGCGCACACGCGTTGCGGGGACACTTAGGCCCTTGCACGGCCTTGTCAATCGAGGGGAACCCCAGCAGGACGGCTTATCCGCAAGCCCGTGATCCGCCGCCCGCCCTGGCAGGCCCCTTGCTCGGGCCATCACCCCCTCCCTGGACGAGGCCCGACCGCCCTGCGCATCCTGCTCATCAACCCGAACACCACCGCATCGGTCACCGACCTCGTGGCCGGCCATGTCCGGGCGATCGCCGGGCCGGGCGTCACCCTGGTGCCCGCCACGGGACGATTCGGAGCCCGCTACATTTCCAGTCGCGCAGCGGCGGCGATCGCCGGGCACGCCGCCCTCGACGCCTTCGCCGAGCACGGGGCCGGCTGCGATGCGGTCTACCTCGCCTGTTTCGGCGATCCCGACCTCGCCGCCCTGCGCGAGGTCTCCCCGGTGCCCGTGGTGGGGATGGCGGACGCCGCCTGCCGGGCCGCCCATGCGGGCGGGCGGCGCTTCGCCATCGTCACGGGCGGCGTCCTCTGGGGACCGATGCTGACGGAGTTCGTCGCCGGCCTCGGCCTCGGCGACCACCTCACCGGCGTGCGCACCGTCGCGCCCACGGGGGGCGAGATCGCCGCGGACCCGGAGGCGGCCCTCGGCCTCCTGGCGGCGGCCTGCAGCGCCTGCGTCCGGGAGGACGGCGCCGAGGCGGTGATCCTCGGCGGCGCGGCCCTGGCCGGCCTCGCGGCACGGATCCAGCCCGCCGTCCCGGCGCCGGTCCTCTGCTCGGTGGAGGCCGGGACCCGCGCCGTCCTGGCCGCCGGCGCCGGGGGAGGGGGCCGGACCTGCGAGGCGCCGCCGCTGGCGAACCACGGCCTGTCGCCGGCCCTCGCCGCCCTGCTGGCGGGGGACTGACGCCCTCGGCTTCGTTCCGCGCAGGGCCCCAATCACTTTGCAGCGCAAAGAAATCGCTTGCATCGACTTTGCCGGCCCATATACTTTGTATTGCAGAGTAGGACGCAGGACATGACGGATCTGGACAAGGCCCTGGCCGACATCGTCGCGATCCGCGCCCAGCTGGTGCGCGGCAGCGCCTTCCGGGGCTATGGCGCGGCCGCCTTCGCGGCCACCGCCGGCCTGGCGCTGATCACCGCCACGGCGCAGAGCCTCTTCCTCGAGGATCCGACGGCGCAGCCCCTGCTCTTCTTCGGCGGCTGGATCGCCACCGCCTTCGGCGCCCTCGGCCTCGTCGGTTGGGAGATGCGGGCCCGGGCCCGCCGCCACAGCGGCGGCTTCGCCGATGCGATGATCGGGGACGCGGTGGAGCAGTTCCTGCCGGCCGGCGCCGCCGGTGCGCTTCTCGCCCTGGTGCTGGCGCGGGTCTCGCCCGAGACACTGTGGCTGCTGCCCGGCCTGTGGCCGGTGCTGGTCAGCCTCGGGATCCTCGCCGGGGCCCGGGTCATGCCGCGCGGGGTCGCCTTGGTGGGCGCCTGGTACCTCGTGGCGGGCCTCGCGGTCCTGGTGCTGACGGCCGAGAGCCATGCCCTCCTGCCCTGGGCGATGGGGCTGCCCTTCGGGATCGGGCAGGGGCTGATGGCGCTCGTCATCCGGCAAGCGTCCATTCCCCCCCAACCCTCCATCACGCACCAAGCCCCGATCCGTCACCCGGCCTCGGAGGCGGCCGATGGCGACGCGTGAGGCCGCCCCCTTCGCCTATGACGGGCTCGACCGGGTCATCCACGAGAAGGCCCGCCTCGGTCTCCTCACCTCCCTGATCTCGCATCCGAAGGGGCTCGCCTTCTCCGACCTGAAGCAGCTCTGCGGCCTCACCGACGGCAATCTCAGCCGGCACCTCCAGGTGCTGCAGGAGGCGGGGCTCGTCGAGATCCGCAAGGGCTATGACGGCAACCGGCCCCAGACCACCTGCGGCCTGACCGCCGCCGGGCGCGGCCGCTTCCTCGACTACCTCGCCGTGCTGGAGCGCGTGGTCCGGGACGCCGCCGAGGCGACCGAGCGCGCGCCCCAACCCGGAGGCCGGCCGCAGCCGGCCTGACCGAGCCGCACACTCGCGCGCCCGACGCCCGAGATCCGTTCTCCATTTACCCGGAAACTTTACAATGCAAAGAGCCCTGCAGAACCAACTTCACGTCGGCATCATCATGGACGGCAACGGCCGCTGGGCGACCGAGCGCGGTTATCCGCGCCTGGCGGGCCACAGGGCCGGCGTCGCGGCGACCCGGCGGGTCGTGGCGGCGGCGACCGGTGCCGGCATCGGCACGCTGACGCTCTACGCCTTCTCCAGCGACAACTGGCGTCGACCGCCGGAGGAGGTGGCCGGCATGATGGGCCTGCTGCGGCGCTACCTCCGGACCGAAGCGGAGCGCCTCGCGCGCGCGGGGATCCGCCTCAGCGTGATCGGCCGGCGCGACCGCCTGCCGGACGGTCTCACCGAAGCCATCGGGCGGGCGGAGCGCCTGATCGCGACGGGCACCGCCCTGCACCTGCGCGTGGCGATCGACTATTCCGGCCGCGCGGCGATCCTGGCGGCCGCCGCAGCCTGGGCGGAAGACGCGGCGCTGGCGGGCTCCGGACCGCCCGCGGCCGCCGCCTTCGGACGTGCGGTCAGCGGCGAGGCGGTGCCGGATGTCGACCTCGTGATCCGCACCAGCGGCGAGCAGCGCTTGTCGGACTTCCTACTGTGGGAGAGCGCCTACGCGGAATTGTACTTCACGTCGACGCACTGGCCGGACTTCGATGCGGACGACCTCGCCGCCGCGCTGGCGGCCTTCGCCGGACGACACCGCCACTTCGGCGGCCTCGCCGCGCCCGCCCGCGCCGCCTGACCCCCGCGCCATCCCGTTCGCCGCGCAGGAGCACTCGCGGGTCGCGCCGAAGGCGGGCCCGGCGGCGACCAGGCCTCGGGATCCTCGGGCCGCGGGGTGGGGGCAAGGCTTGCCCGCGTGCCACCGTGCAGGTCGCGCCCGCGCAGCCTGCCTGGGCAGCCCGGCAAGGCACCCCCTCGGCCGACAGGCAAGAAAACACCGGCGCGAACCAAAGCTCGGCAAGATTTTGCCGACCTTACGTATCTCAAGAAAGTGTTGAGCGGGGCCTTGATTTCAACAAGGCCCGCGCAAAACGCGGATCACTTGTTTCTCGTGGATGTGCGTGATGGCACCCGCACACAAAGGTCAGGATGACCGATCGCTAACCTTTACCCTTCTTTGACATCTGGGGGCCTAAGAGGTGGCCTTGTTGCAGGAAAGCGACAGACCTCGCGTCGGCCAGGGACTACAAGCGCGCCGGCTCTCGCCAACCAGGACCAGGTAAACCAATGAAAAGACTGATTCTCGCCTCCACCGTGCTCGCCGGCCTGACTGCCGTCGCTTCGGCTGCTGACCTTCCGCGCCGCGCGGCTCCCCCGGTGTTCGTGCCGGTGCCGGTGTTCACCTGGACCGGCTTCTACGCTGGTTTCAACGCCGGTTACGGCTTCGACGCCTCCAGCAACAGCCAGCCGACCGTCATCGGCGTCAACGGCGCCAGCACCCTGGTCCTGCCGGGCACCACGGCCGCCATCGCCTTCAGCAACGGCCAGAGCAACGACGGCTTCGTCGGCGG
>NZ_LMNU01000016.1:0-68708 GCF_001423085.1 Methylobacterium sp. Leaf125
GCCCGTCGTCTACGAGCAGGAGACCCGGCCGCACCCGTCACCTGAGACCCTGCTCAGCCAAGCCCCCTAACCGTCCACAGAAACGGGGCAATCCCAATGTAGGATCGGAAACCGAGCGCGCTGCTTCGGCTTGGGGCGCTCCTGGTCGATCCGGTCGAACCCAGCCGCCTCGTCGTCGTAGATGGGCGCGAAGGGGCGGCGGTCCATGTGGTCGCCGGGATCAAAGCCATTGCTCAACGCCATGTGGTCGCGCCTCCCTTCACCACGTCGTTGAGGTCGTTGCCGATCTTCGGGGTGATGATGTCCACGGATCGGCTGGCGCGATGCCAGCGGGTGCCTACCTCGCTGCAGGCGCGGTCACTGGCGCCACCGTCCCCAAGTTCGCCGAGGAGGGTCAGGGTCTCGATCCCGTCGAGGACCGGGAAGGCGGCGACGTTTGCGGTGGAGCCGAGAGCCCAAGTCGGTCGGATGCCGAGCTGGCGGGCAGCAAGGCATGTCTCGATGCCCTCGCCGATGGCCAAGCCGGTAGAAACCGTATCCTCGGCATCCAGCATGACCGCCGCACCGGTTGCGGTGCCAAGCATCTTACGGCCGACCTTCACCCCATCAGGGGTCAGGGCGGTGCGATGGATGCCGATGATGTCGCCGGTTCGGACACATCGGAGCGCTGCCACCATGGCCGGCGCGGTCATGCCCTCTCCAAATGGGCACCGGGAGTGGAAGCGCAGCACATCGCCTGCGATCTCCTCGGGAAGGTCCAGGCAGCGGGAGCGCAGATAGGTCTCAACGATGGTGCCGAGCGGGGTGCGCGCCTCCTCCCAGATCCGCCCAGCGGCCTTCTGGCGGCGAATGATGTCGGCGCGCTCCCGTGCCTCGGCCTGCTGCCGGGCCTTGGCACGACGAGCTTCCTCGGCCGGATCAACGGGGCGGTCCTGGCGCCACCGATCCAGGGCCATGCCGAGCGCATCGGCCACGTAGTCCCGGCAGGCGCGGAAATCATCGCCTGCATGGGAGTGGACAATGAAGCCATCGGGGGAGCCTGCGGACAGGCGCACCGAAAGGCTTCGGTCCTTCGCGGAATGGTTCGGGCCGGGCGCGAGCACCTGGTTGCCGACGACCTTCCCCCGCAACACGCGGGCGATTTCAGTCAGGCTTACGCGCATGTGCGACCGTCCTCCTTCTCAAGGCGGTCGGTGATGTCCGCCAGCCAATCGGCTTGCGGCACCGTCAGCTCGCGCCCATGCGTGGCTATGGTCCAGATGAAGTTGCGTTCGCGCCGGCTCAGGCGGCCTCGGTCGTTGTCCCGGCAGTAGCGAGCCATTTGCCGGTGATCGGCGGTCTGCTTCTCGGTGAAGACCCAGGCGTGCCGCCGCTGCGGGCGGTAGGCTGGGGGCTGGCCCGCACGATACGGGCTCAGATTGGCGAGTGGGCTTGCCGGGGTGCTGATCGCATCGGCCAGCGCGTGAAAGTCCAGGCCGGCGCCGGCGAGGGTCCGGCCGATGGCACGGCAGGCGCCGAGGGCTTCCCCGTCCGTGTCACTACCGAGCACGGGGACGAGGAGCCGAACGCGCGAGGGGATGAGGGATCTCGCGTTCATCGTGCGAGCCCTCCCCATTCCTCACGGAAGCCGTAGGCGTTAGCCGCAATGACGGCGGCGACCTCAGGGCCAACCCTGAACCGGGTCTGCACCCGCCGGGCACGAAGCTCGTCGGGGTGCGGGCCCTCAAGGGCCGGCATCGGAACCGCGGATTGAGATTGATTGCGGGGCTTCGGAAGCTTATATGAAGGCACAGCTTTTGACCTATTCGGCCCTGCGCGAGTGACCCTCGTTGCGGGGCCGATTTTTTTCGCTTCAGGGCTGTTTGCAGAGCCGGCGGGCCGGGGCTCGCCAGCGGCGAGCGTCAGGCGGCGGCCTGCTCAGAGCAGATGCCGAGTAGCCGTTTCAGAGGAGCAGTCGGGACGCGCCATTGGCCCCCGACTTTGAAGGACGGGATGTCTCCCGCCTCTCTAGCTTTGTAGGCGGCGTTCCGCCCGATCCCGAGCAAGAGCCCGGCCGTGACTACGTCGACGGTGGGGTGGGAGAGAGCGCCGTGGATATCAATGCCAGATCCGCCCGCTCGCAGCGCCGTATCTGTGTTCGAAGGAGATTGCAGGGTCATCGCGCCTCGCAGACGGTTAATGCCACGACGGGACTTACGAAACCCATAAGGCAGCGGTAGTCACCTCTTGTCAAGCGGATACGTTCTCGATATCAGGTACGAATTAGTACGTTGAGGGACGACCGATGACCGATGAAGCGCCAAGCCCAAAAAAAGGCGGTAGACCTGCGAAGTACCCTGGCGAAGGCAAGCGCCCGACCGTCACGTTCCGCTGCCGGAACGCACTTCAGGACAAACTCCAGGCATCGGCAAAGGACAGTGAGCGGTCTCTGAGCGAAGAAATTGAACGCCGGCTAGAGCAAAGCTTTGACGCCCGCGAAACTGTGGAAACCATCACTCGGGAATTGGCAGTTTCCTCTGTCGATCGCGTTTTCGAGAGCCTCTATCGCGATGCTGGGGGCGGCGAAAACTTTTTCACGGGCATCCAATTTGCGCGAACCTTGGCGCATACGCAGCAAGAGGCTGATGGCATTTTCGCGGGCGAAGATGAGTGGTTTAGGAACTCACACAAACTCCGCTATGTGAAGGAAGAGGCCGCAAAGCAGATCCCGTTTCTCATTGATATGCTGGTCAAGCGCCTTGACCCTGACGCCCCGAAGGCACTCTCCAGCTTGTGGGAATTGGGTGCCGTTTTTCGAGAGCCGCAGTCTCAGCCCCCCTCGCTCGGCAAAGAAAATCCTGGCTCCATAAGTGACGATGACTAGCCATTCCGTCAACGCATAGATAAACCGTCAGATTACATCAGCATAAGGTATGATCTGTCATAGTCAAAACCGGAACGATACCGCTCTATTGACTTGGGTATGCACGCAGTTCGCAAGACAAATTGGCAGAGATGTGGGTAGATGATTTCAGGCATCACCTTCGGGGTACTCTGCACATGCGCTGCAAGCTTCCTGCGCACCTTTATATCCGGGTAGATCGAGACTTGCGGTTGGCCCTTCGTGAGGGCGCCGAAGCGGCTGGGGTGAACGTCTCAGCTTTCGCCCGTCATGCCCTTCGCTCGGCGTTGCGGCCCCGCTCTTCCTCTGATCCTGACGGCGGCCCGTCGCCTTCGGCTCCCTCGATGCAGGCGGCGGCGTGATGGAGTACGCCCCGACCCAGGCCGAGCTTGCCGCACGTATCGGCGAGATTTGGACCGCTCCCGAGGACGGCAAAGCGATCGTGAAGTTCGCGCCGCCGGATCTGGCGACGGTGCAAGGCTACTGCCTGGAGGCCGTAGGCCATTTCGCGGCGAACGATGCGCGGTGGGTCTCTGTGATCGGCGCGGATCGGGACCGCGGCCTGATCTTCGTCTTGAACAACTTCACGCTCAACGGTGACGCGGAGCTGATGCCCCTCGGACACCTGGGGCTCTTGAACCGGGATGCCCGCGGGCTCCTCTGCTGGTGGGCCTTCAACGTCATCGGCCTGCGGCGGATCACGGTTCGCATCCGCGGACGCGATCAGCGCCTTCAAGAGTTCGCCCGGCGCCTCGGCCTTCGTCATGAGGGCACACAGCGCAAGTTCTACGGCCCCGCCGAGGATTGCAGCCTCTGGGGCATCACCCACGACGAAGCGCGGCTCCTCCTCAAGCGGGAGCCTGCCGCCGCTCCTGCGCCCTCCAACGCACAGGTGCACTGATGGGGCTCTTTTCAGCGATCACGGGGGATGCATCCCTTAGCGCCTATAACAAGAACAAGCAGGCCATCGGCGCAACGCAGAACCTTAGCGGTGATGCTCTCACGCAGGGGTATGCCAACGCGCAAAGTCTGCTCGGCACGGGCAATGGGTCCGGCGGCAACGCGCTCCAGGCTCTCGGCGCCGGGTATGGCCAAAGCCGGAACGACCTCACGGGCCAGTACGGGCAGACGCAAAGCTTCCTCGGCCAGATCGGGGACGTGTATGGCGGCCTGACCAAGAGCGGGCAGCAGGCCACGGATGCGCGGTCCGATGCGCTCGGGCTGAACGGCGCGGAGGGCAATGCCCGCGCTTCCCAAGCCTTCCAGGGGTCTCTTGGGTACGGCGCCGGCCTCGACGAAGGGCTAGACGCGGTGATGCGCACGGCCTCGGCGCGGGGCAACCTCTCGGGCGGAAACACCTCGCGGGACCTCTTCAACTACGCGGCCGACTATCAGAACAAGCAGGCAGGCAACTACATCAACAACCTGTCGACGGCAGGCACAAACTACGCGACCGGTGCTGCCGGGACAGCGGCCGGGCTCGGGCTTCAGGGTGCCGCCTCCCAGTCTCTCGGGTCGGGCCTCTCCAGTTTGGCGCAGAGCTTCGGCCAGAACTCAGCGGGGCTCTACGGGACGGCCTCCGGCCAACAGGCACAGTTCGGGCAGGGGGTGGCGGGCGTCCAGCAGAACGCCGGCAACGCCTTGGTTCAGAACAACTCGGCTCTCGCGGCCAGTCAGAACCAAGCCTCCTCCAACTTCCTCGGTGGCCTTCTTGGGCTCGGGCAGCTCGCGGCGAGCCCAGTCGGCCAGAACGGGGCGACCGGCACGGCCGGCGGGTCGCTGATCACCAGCCTCGCCAACATCTTCAAGTAGGGGGCGCGCATGTCGAGCGGCATCAACTTCGGCCTTCCCGCCACGGATCTCGGTGGCGGTCTCGCGGGGATCGGCCGGCTGCTGGCCCTCAGCTCCGAACAAGAGCGCAAGCGGGCACTCTCAGGTCAGGTCGGCTCGGCGATCCAGAGCGGCGACTATGCCGGGGCGGCCAAGGCGGCGTTCGATGCCGGCGACGCCGACACGGGTCTGGGCTTGGTGAAACTCGGCCAGGCGTTCAAGAAACAGGAGCTTGAGCAAAAGGCGAGCGAGGATTTCGCGCAGGGGCTCGGCGGCATGTTCGGCCAGTCAGCCGGCGGGGCAATGGGAGCCTTGAACCCGTCTGGCGGCGGATCTCCCACCCCAACGCGAGGCGGGGCCGTTTCCTTCGGGGACAGTGCCGGGCCATCGAGCGGCTACCTTGCGAGCCTAATGACCCGTGAGGCCAACAACAACCCGACCGCTCGTAATCCGAACAGCACGGCGACCGGCCTCGGACAGTTCACGGAAGGCACGTGGACCGACTTGGCACGGCGCCGGCCGGAGCTCGGCTTGACCCCAGGCGGTCGGACGGACCCCGACCAGGCGCGGCGCGCAACTGCGGCGTTCACGCAGGAGAACGAAGGACTGCTGGCCAAGGTCGGGCTGCCGGTCACGGACGTGACGCGCTACGCGATGCACTTCCTTGGCAAGCGAGGTGGCGTCCAATTCCTCAAGGGGGCGGAGGGCAACCCGGATACGCCAGCCTCGTCCTACGCTGACCCCTCTGCGGTAGCGGCCAACCGGACGGTGTTCTTCAACCGCAATGGCACACCCAAGACGGCCCGCGACGTCCTCGGGGATTTCAGCCGCAGTTTCGCCGGGCGCAGCGGTGGGGGCGGTGCTCCTGCTCGCACCCAGGTCGCCTATGCGGACGATGAAGCCCAGACGCAGGCACTTGAGCAACGGATGGGGATGACGCCCCCCAGTATGGGCACGCAGACCGCGCAGGCCGACATGCCGGCGCCGGGCGCACAGGAGGCAGCGTTCTACATCCCTGGCACCGAACCCGGTGTTCCGGCCCGGTCGCCCTTCGGAGGCAACCAGCGCGCTCCAGATCTCGACCGCAGCTCCATCGGCAACGCGGCACGGGCTCGGGCGATGCCTACGACGCCTGACACAGGCGCTGGCGTCCCGGCTCCGACATCGTTCGGCGGCGGAGCGGATGGCGCGCCGGTAATGACCCTGCCCGGCGAGGGGCCTGCTCCTGGAAGCGCACCGGTTCAGGTCGCGGACGCTGGCGGATCGGTCGGCAACATCCCGGCTGCCCAGATCGCGCAGTCTCCTCTCGGACAGCGCATCCCCTTCCTGCTCAAGGCGGCGGGGGCGGCCAACCTGCCCGACCATCAACGGCAGTTGGCTCAATCGCTGCTGAAACAGGCCCTCGATGAAAGCAGGGTGCCCGACGCGCAGAAGGACTACCTGCTCGCTCGGTCTCAAGGCTTCTCGGGCTCGTACCTCGACTACCAGCGCGAGCTGAAGCGCCCCGGCGGCCCAACCGTCTTGAAGCCAGGCGACACGGTGTACGACGAGCGCAGCAACAGCGCCCGCTACTCGGTGCCCGAGCGGAGCCGCAGCAACGTCACGGAGGATGTCGAGGCACGTCGCGCCACGGCGGCCGAGAACGGCCTTGTCTCCGGATCGCCTGCCTATCAATCCTACGTGCTCACGGGGAAGATGCCCCGCGAGGATGCGCAGCCGCTCACGGCCGGCGACAAGAAAGCCATCCAGGAAGCCGACACGGCGGTTCTTGGGGCGCAGTCCACCATCGAGATGCTGGGGCAGGCCAAGAAGCTGTCGAAGCAGGCTTACGAGGGACCAACGGCGGGGTTCCGAGGGGCCGCGACCAGCTTGTTCGGTAACGAGGCCGGCGTCGCGACCCAGGACCTCGACAACCTCGTCACGACCCAGGCGCTGCAGAACCTCAAGAGCATCTTCGGCGGCAACCCGACCGAAGGCGAGCGGGCGATCCTGCTCGATATCCAGGGTTCAAGCTCCAAACCCGATGTGGTTCGGCAGCGGATCTATGATCGGGCCATCGGCCTCGCGAACCTTCGGCTGCAACAGAACCAGGAGAAGGCCGCCGAGCTACGTGGGCAGACCTACTACAAGCCGGGCTCCGGTCCTCGGGGGCAGGGGGACGCCATGCGCGCTTCGCCTCCCTCACGGGAAGCCCCCTCGGGCTCTGCGGGCCAGGCTCGGGCCTTGCCGGCACCTTCCCAGGCCAACCGACCGAACGCCGTCGCAGCCCCGGATCGGTTTCAGCAGCTTATGGGCTCCGGCCTCTCGAAACAGCAGGCTTACGAGCGGCTTCAGCAGGAGGGCTATTGAATGGCCGGCGGTGTGTTCGACCCTGCGGAGTTCGCGGCCTTCAAGTCCGGCGCTCCTGCGCCCTCTCAGGCGCCCCAGGCGGGCGCCGGGGGCGGGGGCTTCGATCCTGGGGAGTTCGCGAGCTTCAAGGCCAGCCGGGGCGCTGGCGGGGGCTCTCGCGCAACCTCAGAGCCGAACCCCTTTCGCGAGGAAGGGGGCGCCGCGTCCTTTGATGAGCGGTTCGGATCGGGGCGGATGGCGCGGACGGCTGACACGTCGTCGGGGCTGGGCGAGGGAATGCGGCGGGTTGCCGATGAACGCCTCGTCGGTAAGCCTGACGCCTCGACCCCCTTCCTTGCGGCGCTCTACAGGGGCGGCAACGCGGCGGGCCTGAACCTCCCTCGGAACGCCGCGGCCGGGATTGCGACGGGCCTTGGGGCGCTCGGCGTGCCTAGATACGGTGATCGGTCCTTCTCTCAGAACTACGAGCGAGCCGGCGAGCAAGAGGAAGCTTTCGCCCGACAGGCGCCGAAATCGGCCCTGGCTGGCACGGTGGGTGGTATCGTCGGTGGCGCGGTCGTTCTTCCGGGCTTCAGAGCCGCGGAGGGGGCTGGCCTCGCGGCTCGCACGAGTTGGAACGCCGCTACGGGGGCGGCCTACGGTGGTGCCGCGGAAGCCTTCGACAAGAAGACGCTAGGTGACACGGCGGCTGGGGCTGCGATCGGCGGCGTTGCCGGCGGTGTCGGCGGCTTAGCTCTTGAAGGGGTGGCGAAGGTTATCGGCTCGTTCCGGTCGGCGCGGGTGCCCTTCCGTGATGAGACCGGGCAGCTGACCGAACAGGCGTATAGCGCCCTGCGTGGCGCCGGCATCGACCCGGCGGAAATCACGCCCGAGCTTGAACAGCGGATCATGGCGAGTTTCAGCGCCAAGGGGCCGTCAGAGGGCGCGGCGCGCGAGGCGCTGGCAGCCGAACAGGGCATCACGCTGTCCCGGGCGCAGGCGACGCGCGATCCCCAGGCTATCGCGATGGAGCAAGGCGCCCTTGCCGGTCGGCAGGGTGGCCGGGCGCAGGAGATCGGGCAGAGCTTCACGGATCAACAAACGGCCGAGATCGGCGCAGCCCGTGGCCGGCTTCAGTCGATGGCGGCCGGCAGCAACCCCCTGGTGGAAAATCCACAAGCGGCCTTTGAGGCGGTCGCGGATCGGACGCGCGGCGCCTCGGACCAGTTCACCCGCCGGGCCTCTGCGGCTCAGCAGGCGCAGGACGACGCCTTGCGGGCCGTGCGAGGCGATGTCCCGCCGGATGCCCTCGACGGTGCTCGGGCTGCGGTCCAGGGCGTGAGGGAGGCTGCGGAACAGTCGCGTGGGGCCTATCGCGGTGCATACGACGAGGTGGCGCAGATCCCGGGCACCTTCGCGCCTGGCGCCCTTGATGATGTCGGAGCCAAGGTGACGAAGTCTCTCGGGCCAACGGTCCCGGTTGATCCGGTGCTGACCCCGGCGGCGGCCCGTGCCCTCTCGGACCTCAACAACCTTCCTGGCATCCTCGGGCTGCGGGAAGGCGAAACGCCGACGCTCCAGCAGGTCGAACAGGTCCGCAAGCGGTTCGGCGCCTACTACGGCGGGACGGCGCAGAACCCGACCGACCGGCGCGCCCTCGGGGCCGTGCGGGAAGCCTTCGACCAGCGCATCGAAGACCTGATGAGCATCGGCCAGTTTGGGCAGCGCCAGCCGGCCCGTGCCCCCGCGGCCGATGACTTCCCGGGCCTGCCTGGGGGTGCCCCTGACGCGGCGATGCCGGCCAATGCCATCCTTGCCCCTCAGCCTCGGCAGGGCGAACCGGAAAGCCTCCTGCGCTACCTCACGCGCGAGGGCATCCCGTTGGACGATGAGGCACGGGCAGCAGACCTGAACCGGCTTTACACGCCCGGCCGGGGCATCCTGGCCCGCCGCAACGCTCCGACCTGGGATCAGCTTCGCACCCGCTTGGTGGATGAGGGCTTTTTCCATCCTGACGAAATGGACGCGGCGTCATCGCGCGACGTGGCCGACAAGGTGCGAGAGTTGATCCAGGCCGAGCGGATCGGCGGGCGGAAAACCTACCGCATCGAGGACGAGGGGCGAGCCGGTAGCACGCGGCGCGTCACTGATCGGGTCGCGGACGAGAACGGCGACAACCTTGTGCAGGTCGATCGCCAAGCCCGACGCATCGAAATTGATATGGAAGGGTACGGCCTGCGGCCCCAGGATCTCGACCGGGGCGCCCTGCGCGAGGCCGCCGAGGCGATGGTGCGGGGTGAGGCTGACGACGCAGCAACTGCCTATGACCGGGCGGTGTCCCGTCGCGGTGCTGATGCTGGCGAGCCTGCCGCGGCGCCTCGATCCCTAGGCGACGACGTGCCGTTCCCTGAACTTGGGGAGGGCTTCACCCCTCAAGACCCGCGCTCCACGTCCCTGCCGATCGGGGACACGGCGCCGGCTGAGGCCATACGGCGGGCTCGGGGGCTGTTCCGTGATTACAAGCAGGCTTTCGCCCCTCGCGGTCCCGGGGACGTAGCCGGGCAACGGCTGCAGAAGATCGTTGAACGGGATGCCTCGCCCAATGACGCCATAACCGCCCTCTTCGGCACGACGACGGGCCGGATCTCGGGCGGGCAGTTGCAAACCCTCGATCGGCTTCGGGCGGCGGTGGGAGACAACAGCCCGGCATGGTCGGCGGTGCAACAGTCCATCGTGACCCGGTACGTTGGCGGCGAGGGGCGCGACCTGGGCCGGCGCCTCGACTACCTGCTGAGGGGCGAGGGGCGCGATCTGGCGACCCGCTTCCTCTCCTCGGATCAGCGTATCGGCCTCGCGCGGCTGCGGGCCTCGCTGACGCAGACCGAACAAGCGCACCAGGCGGTGCCCGCTTGGGTCGAAAACCTCGAACGCTCTGGGTTCGATCCGAACGCCATCGGAGCAAGCCTGTTCGGCTCGGGCATTCCTGGCGCCCGCGTCGGTGCCGTGAACGAAGCGCGGGCGGCCAAGGGCTTTCTAGGCGAGGCAAGCCCTGAGTGGGCGGGCCTGCGCCAAGCGGCGGTCCAGCGGCTCACGGACGAGGCGCAGACGGCGAAAAAGACCGTTGAGCGCATCCGGGGGTTCACGGACGGTCCCGGCTCCGGGGTGGCGCGCGAGCTATTCAACGAAACCGAACTCGCCAACCTTCGGCGGTTCGCTAACGCTCTGAACGCGACGATCCTCCCGAACGGGCAGCCTCGGCCGGACAGTGGCCGGGCGCTTGGGGCGGTGGCTAAGGCGTTCGATCTGATCGCGGGCGCGGTGGCCTTCAAGGCTGGAGGACTTGGGGCGGCAGGGGCGGCCTACGGGGCACGGGATGCCGGCCGGCGGGTCCTAACAAGCGGTGTCGGGGCCTCTCGGGCTCGGCAGTCCTTTGAGGGCGGGGCGCCTGCCCTGCGGGCTCTTTCACGGCCTCTCGAAACCAGCCGTTACGCCTCGGGGGCTGGTCTCGCAGTTGGGGACGCGCGCTAGCTGGCGAACACGCCCGCAACCATGATGCCGGCGAGGAACACGGCGGCGACCATAGCGAATGCGCGGTTTGCCTTTGGCTGGCCGCGCGAGAAGATGAAGGCGTGCAACAGGGCGTAGACGATCGCCCCGCCCATAGCCTGCGCCCCTAGGGCGACCATGAACAGGTCAAAGCCCCCCGCAAGCGGGCGATGCCGGGAAAAGTAGATGAAGGCTGCAAGCGCCCCAAGGTATGCGAGCATCCCGAGAACTAACGACCACGGCGGCTCGCCCTCGCGCTTCTCGATCTGCGTCCCTTTCCACGCGAGGGCGAACAGGAAAACGTTGAGGATCGTTGCGGCCGCAATCGGCGGGTAGAGCGTCGTTAGGGTCAACCGCTCTTCTCCTCGAGGCCACGGTCAAGATGGCGCCGCGATGCAGTCGGTGCAATGCAGGGGAGGAGACCAGACTTCGCCCGGCTCTATCAGAACGAAGAAGCGTTTTTTGCTCCCTCGCTCGCTCTATCTCGGACGACGTAGCTTCGGGGCGGTCTTTCGGGGCTCGTCAGGAGGCATGTCCCGAGGGGTAAGGGCTTCCTCTGCTAGCCCAGAAAGGGTGTCTGCGCACGGCAAGGGGCTCGCCACAGAACCAGCGACAGCCTTTTCATTTTCGGCCCCCCGTTAGTACTACACAGCCCTAACGCTAGTGAGCGATTGGAAAGGGTTTTGCCTAACACAAGTGGTCATAGTCCTAACGCCTGTAGAGCAATCCCTAACGATAGGGCGACTGCACACTTGCGTTAGGAGTTAGCCTACATTCGTTAGGACGTGGCCCCCTTCTGTTAGGCCCCTGCTTCGAGGCCGTTAACCCGGCAACTCGCCATGCTGTCGCGACAACGTTCCGGCAACTCGCCGGCCCCCCTTACCCCTGGTTGGGTCCGGCCTATGATGCGCGCGAGGGGATCTATCTGTTGTTCGTTCTATCGGCCAGCCGAATGCCTCCGGTGCATAGCTGCGCCGGCCCTGCCGCTCTGAAAGGGACCAGAGATCGCGCTACCAATGGGCAAAACTCTGCCGCTTCGGCAGCCTCTTGACCGGTTCTGCTGGTCTCGTTGTCCCCAGAGTTACCACCCTATCCGTGGGGTGCTTCGTTTTGCACCCTATGCCCTCTGGCTGCACGGCGGGCTCGGCCAGCGTTAGGCGTGGGGGCTGAAGCCGGGCGCCACGTCGAACCCAGGCTTGCCACTCGCGGCTGATGATGCGGACGAGGTTCGGGCTGTTTTTCCGTCCCTCGTGCCGGCGCTCCTGGATCGTCAGCAGCCCGTCGCCCTCGGCAAGGCGGATCGCCCCCTGGGCCAGGCGCCGGCAGACACCGGCTCGGGCCGCGATAGCGTCGATGCAGAGGCCGCAGACGCCCTTAGCCGCGACCTCGTCCCCGATAATGCGCAGGACGGCCCTCTGGCCCTCCGTGAACCGTGCAGCGATCTGAGGTGGTAAGGGACCCGAACAGGCCAACAGGCGCCTCCGCTCCCGGGAGGCGGCCCGATCAGGGCTCCTGACGCTTCTACGCGGCGGGAACACGCTCGCACGTCCTACCGGGATGCCGATCGGTTGGATGCCCTCGCGGATCGCGCTACGGCGACCGTGGAGCCGTTCGGCGAGGATCTGGGCCTCGTGGTCGCCCAAGGCGCCGGCCCCATGCCCCTGCCAAAGCTGGCGGGATAGCTCGTCCATCTGCGCGAGCGTTCGCGCACCTTCGATCGCGGCCTGCATGGCGGCGTGAAACATCGGTCCCGGTCCCTGCTCGGGCCGCGGCAAAGCAGGAGGAGCGGCAAGTGCCGTCCCCGTCAAAAGGCAAAGCGCCATCGTCTCGGGAAGCGATCCCGATTGACACCTGAGCGGTGTTGTGGCTGATGAGGGGAAGCAGCGGCCCTCAAAAGCCCCACGATTTCGACGGCCCTACCCTTGCCGGGGTGGGGCCGTTGGCGTTTTGGGCTTAGGTCTTTCTCGCGGCGCTAATCCCTGATGGTTGTTGGCTCACGACTCGTCTCAAAGGGCGAGAGCAGCCAGACATGCCATGTCGGCTGGCAGGCATGGTTAAGTCAACGGTAGGGAAGTCCGAAGCGCCGATTACGCGCCGTACCGCTATCACGTAGGTGCACATGCTCGGGCGTCTGCAAGCGGGATCGTGTCTTGCTCGGGCTGGGCTTCGTGGAAGCCTTCCCGGAGCCTCCGACATGGCGGATCAAGGATCGCTCGACCCACGGCTTCTTGTAAGCCTCAACCCAAGCGAAAACGGCCGGGGTTTCCCCCGGCCGCTCTTTAGTCGTTGAAGCTAGTCCGCTTAGCGGAGGAGCTGCAGGATGCCCTGCTGCGCCGTGTTGGCGAGCGAGAGGGCCGAGATGCCGATCGACTGACGGGTCGACAGGGCCTGCGAGTTGGCGGCTTCCTCATTGAGGTCCGCGTTCGTCAGGTTGGCCGCACCGGTGTCGAGGATGTTGATCAGGTTCTTCGAGAAGTCCTGACGGTTCTGCACGATCGACAGGTTCGATCCGAAGGTCGAGGACTGGGCGCGAAGCTGGCTGGTGGCGGTCGTGACTGCGCGGCTCACGCGGTCACCGNGAAGCGTCGGCGAACGCGTCCGGCACCGTCGATGAATTCAAGGGCTCGCCCTTAGCGGAGGAGCTGCAGGATGCCCTGCTGCGCCGTGTTGGCGAGCGAGAGGGCCGAGATGCCGATCGACTGACGGGTCGACAGGGCCTGCGAGTTGGCGGCTTCCTCATTGAGGTCCGCGTTCGTCAAGTTGGCCGAGCCGGTGTCGAGGATGTTGATTAGGTTCTTCGAGAAGTCCTGCCGGTTCTGCACCACCGAGAGGTTGGAGCCGAAGGTAGAAGCCTGAGCACGAAGCTGGCTGGTCGCCGACGTGATTGAGGTGAGAGCCTTATTAATCTCGTCGTCGGACTGGAAGTCGCCCGTCACAGAATTAAGCCCAAGACCGTCAGCATCGATTTTCGTGCCAGCGATGCTGAGTGACGACGAGCCCGTCTCGTTAAAAGTCACCTTCAGAGAGTTTTCGGCCGGATCAGTACCAGAGCGATAGAGCAGGTTGATGCCATTGTAGCTAGCATCCTTGGCAAGCTGCGTGATCTGCTCACGCAGATCATTGAACTGCTTGGCCAGAGACTGACGGGTCGTATTGACAGCACCGCCATTGACTGCATCAGAACCGATAGAAGCAGTGTAAGAGGTCGCGGCCGTTCCACTGCCTACCGTCGTAGCCTGAGCCGCAGCAGTGGTACCAAAACCAAGATTTACGCTATTGACGCTCGCGACGTTCGTCACAAGGAAACCAGCCGGCGAGTCGGCACCAAAGTTCGTGGAACCAATTTCGAGCTTACCAGCCGAAGTCAGTGTCGCAGTTGCCGCGATACCCTGATCGCTGATTTGCTTCTTGATAGCGGCAAGTACGTTATCTTTAGAGGCGCTAAGTCCAAGCTTGTTAGTACCGTCATAGAGCGTGTCAGCGGTAATCTTGATCGTTTTCGTAGTAGTACCGTCATTGATAGTGAAGCTGGCTGCGGCATCCAATGCGCCGCCCTTCGTTCCAGTATCCAATGCAGCCGCCGTACCGAAGCCGAGGTTGGGCGCGCCATTGCTCGCGATATTGTCAACCTTGATAGCCCCGGAGCCTGATCCCTTAGCAGTCGAACTGAAAACTAGAGTATCAGAATTAGCACCGCCGAGTGACGCTGTTACAGCAGAATTGCCCTCGGACAACTGCTTCTGAATAGCAAGAAGAACGTCAGCTCTTGCAGCGCTCGTGCCGAGAGCTGTAGAACCAGCAGAAATAGTGTCTTTATTGATAGTAACCGTAGTCTCTTTGCCGTTCTCGTCTGTTACCTTAAAACTAGCATCGAGAGTACCGGCAGCTCCCAAGGTAGTAGTTGCACCAAGAGCAGCGCCTGCGGTCACCGTTCTTGCGGTCCCAGTCAGGTCAAGAGTTGCTGCGAGCGCGGCGCCAGCGGTCGCATGAGCTGCAACTGCCGAAGTATCTTTGCCGAAACCAATATCGTTCGTCGACCCGGCCGAGTACTTCACACCTACCTTCGAGTTCGCGCCACTTGCAGTAGTCGCAAGATTAATACGACCGTCTGCTCCGACCGATGCGGTCAACTTACCCTTCAAGGATGTATTATTGGAGATTTGGTTGTTGATGACGGTGACGACGTCTTGGGCTTTCACATTCGTCAGATCGGACGAGACGTTACCCAGCGTCGACTTATCGAGCTGAATGTGAGCCGAGGTGGTGCCGCCATCAAGAGAAAGGTCGAAAGACGCATCACCACCAGTCGAGAAATCCTGCGTACCAGTGGCAACGCCGCCAGCCTTGTTAGCAGTGCTCGTCCCCTGGTAGCTCGTACCTGCGGTCAGCGTCGCGACCGTTGCCGCAGACCCGCCAGAGGAAGTGCTCTTATCAGCAAGAGCCTGGTTGGCGGTGGACTTGGCCGAGTCGACCAGCTTCTGGATCGAGGTGATGCCCTGGTTGGCAGCCTGGATGGTCTGGACGCCGTTGGAGATGCCGTTGAGGAGCTGGCCCAGATCGCCCGAGCGGCCCGAAAGCGCCTGCGAGGTGAAGAAGCTCGTCGGGTCGTCGAGGGCCGAGTTGACCTTCTTACCCGTAGAAAGGCGGTTCTGAGTGGTGGTCAAAAGGTCCGCCGTGCCCTGCAGTGAGAGCAGGTTCTGCCGGGTAGCAGCGGTAAGGGTGATGCCAGACATCGAGTTTGATCCTTTGGATCGAAAAACCCTCTAATTTCGAAGGCACGTCACTTGGGGGCTCGACTCCCTAATTGCTGATTAAATCAAT
Organism: Methylobacterium sp. Leaf125; assembly: GCF_001423085.1. GTDB lineage: Bacteria > Pseudomonadota > Alphaproteobacteria > Rhizobiales > Beijerinckiaceae > Methylobacterium. The sequence goes on from NZ_LMNU01000016.1 coordinate 15,407, forward strand.
CCGCCAAGTTGCCATCACCTAAGGCGTTTTGGCTGTATGGTTAATCAATCATTAACTCACCCGACATATGGGAATTCGAGAAACAATGCGCCGAGAGGGCATGATCGGCTAACTCAAAAGGAGTTTAAGCAGTGGCATTAAAGCTGACGATCAGACCTGGTGAGACGGTCTACATCAATGGCGCGGAGATCTGTAACGCCGGCTCTGGCGTCAGCCTCGTCATCAAGAACCACTGCCGCATCCTGCGCGAAAGCGAGATGATCCGCGAAAGTGAGGCTACGTCGCCCTGTTCTAAGATGGTTTTTGCGCTTCAGCAGATCGTGCTGAAAGAGAACCCCTTCGAGGAGCTGAACGAGCTTTCTCGGTTGGCCGTCCAGATCTTGCAGGCCATGCCGAGCGCGGCACCCCAAATTCTGGAGATCCAGCAGCTCCTCAGCGAAAAGAAGACGCACGTCGCGTTCAAGAAGGGCAAGGCCTTGATGGTTCTTGAGGCCGAGTGCTTCCGCGAAGCTGCGGCCGGTCGCACAACGATGGGCTGATCCGCTCTCTTGGTAGTTCGGGCGCTACGGTAGATCCGGCCGACTTGAACGCTGTCGTCGGTCGCCACGTAATCGCGCCACGCATCCCGGCGATCCGGCCACGTTCGCGCCCATATAATCGTCAAGGCTTGCTGCCCTTCCCGAACTGCCAGAGCGAAACGCCGCCCGTGGGCTTACCGGGCGTATTTCGATAAAAGGTCGTGTTGGCGAACCGCATCCGGGTTTCAGTGATCGCGGACACCGGCTCGGCCCCGATTATCAAGGCGCCGCAGTAGTCAGGACGGATCGTCCCGGCCTCGGGGTGAACCCCGAACAGGCCCAACGTCGTCCAGCCGAGCCGCACCGCCTCGTCGACCCATCAATCTAGGAAGGTGACGGCGTTCTCATGGGTCGCGGCCCAATTCGCGCCCGTAAGGCCAGGGCAAGGCGACACGTTGGGGCGAAGGTCTAGGAAGGCTTTGCGCCAAAGGGCGGGATCGGCAGGGACGAGCTTCGGTTTCGGTGAGGCTGACATGGGGGCCGGCGGCTGTTGCAGGGCCGGACGGAATAGGGGAGGTGCCTTGCCCGAGCTAGGGGGGGCAAGCGGCCCTGACATCATGGCTCCCGGCCTATCAGAGGCATTCGTACCTGCGATACAGCCTCTCCAGATCGCTCGGCTTGCCGCCGCTCTCGCGCCACTGCGCGCGGGCATGTTGGCGTGCAGAGATGCGCTGGCAATCCTGCCGTGCTTTGCTTTCGTGGCTGGCCTGGATGTATGCCGGGGTGCCTTTGATACGTTCGTAGGCTTGCCTCTTAGCGAGTAGGCACTTCTCTCGGTAATCCGGGTAAAGAGCGACCCGTACTTGCGGAGAGTATTTGTTCAGAATTTCTGCGATGCGGGCTAGTTTGAAGCCCTCTGAGCGCAGCTTGTGGGCTCTGGTCCACCATGCAGGCCAAGGGATTTCGCCCGGGACGGGCGTAGGAGGCCGGTAAGGCAGCTTCCGGTTCCGGGGTTGCGTGAAGATCCCCAGCCGATGGCGCTTGCTCTGGCAGCTGCTGGGAGTTCGGCTTGGAACGGGTTGGCCAGCCTTGAGAAGAGCAATCTCCGCCTCGCTCCAGCGCCAATGAGGCCCGACACGTTGGCCAGCGATAGCGCGGCGCCGATCCATCGGCATCCTCCTGCCCGAAGCAGCCCCCGCCGCCCGATCTGCTCACGGGCTGGCGGGGTTGGGTCGTCCATCTCACGCTGAGCCGGGTACGCAACTTGGCTCGGCGGCAAGATGACAAGGGGCGGTTAGCTGGGCGTCAACCGCATACCTTCTCCCATGTCCCGTTTTCGCCGTGCGAGCTACGGAAGCGGACCATCTATCCAGGCATCTGCCCGCCGGCCTGCTCAAAGAACTGCGCGAGTTGGTTCGCTAGGAAGGCGCCTAGCAGTTGCTCCATCTTCGATAGGTCCAGACGGCCGTCTATCCATGCGGCATCGGCCGCATCAAGGGCCTCGAAGTAGGGCTTCCGGTTATCTACGATCTGATCCGGTATCGTAGGTGTTCCAATCAACTCTGCTTTCATGCGGGTAGACAGAACAACATACGATGTAATGCGGGACGTTCGGCCGTTCCCATCCGCGAACGGGTGAACCCAATTGAGCCGCCACATCACGTAGGCTGCCAGATGGAGTGCGGTCGCATCCCAGTGGGCGTTCACGTAATCGCACATCTCCTCGATTAACTCGGGGACAAGATGCGCTCCGGGCGGTTCATGCTTGCTGCCGCCGATTTCAACGCCGCCGGGCCTGTAGTTGCCCGCATATAGGCTGATGCCCTTTAGCGCCTCGCGGTGAAGTGAAAGAATGAGCGACGGCCGCAGTCGGAATTCGCCCCCCCGGTCGAGGGCAGTCCGTACGGCTGCAATGCCAGCGTCGAACTGGCGGAGGCCGTTGCGCGCTTCGGCCTCCGCACGTTCTTGCGCATCGGTGATGAGATCGGGTTCGAGCGCGCGGCTATCGCGCTTCTCAGGCCCCCCGGTGCTCATCCTGCTCCTTTGCGAGCTTGTCCGCCTGCCGATCCACCATCTCGCGGGTGATAAGCCGGTTCTCAAAATGCGTATTGCCGTAGGCGAAGCTCCGACGCTGCTCCTCTCGATGCTCGGGGGAGGGCTGGACGTGGCGGGCAGCCTCAACGAGCTTTTTCAGTGCGTCTGTCATGGCCTTACCTCAATGCTTCCTGTGCCCCATCTCGCGAGCCGGCTTAGGCTGTGACAATGCGAGGGCGCAGACGCTACAACTCCGCACCCTGCGCATCGTAGCCCTCCTTCCGGACTTATGGACAGGCAATTTGTGATACGCGCCTTTGAAGTTCGGAACTGTGTCGGATGTTCCTCACTCGGATAAGGCTGTGATCACGCCGCCTCAAGCCATCGCCGCAGGTTCGCAGCAGCACCTCGATGGAAGCCGAACTGGCATCGCGACCCCGTGTAAGCCGCGATGCGAATAATTGAGCTTACGCGGTCTTCTTACGACCCTTGGCCTTTGGCTGCTCGTCTTCGCTGCGATCGGCTACCCGACCGAGACCGATGGACTTCGCCAGAGCCGAACGCTGGGCGGCATAATCCGGGGCGACCATCGGGTAGTCGGCCGGCAAGCCGTAGCGCTGACGGTAGCTCTGCGGGTCAAGTCCATGGCCGGTCAGGTGGCGCTTCATGGTCTTGTAGGTCTTGCCGTCTAGGAAGCTGACGATGCCGCTCGGCGTCACCGACTTGCGGATCTGGGCCGGCGTTGGCTTCTCGATCTCGGCCTCTGGTGCGGCTTGGACTGTCCCGTTGGCAAGCCCCACGAGAGCGGCATGGATGCCTTGGATCAGGGTCGGCAGTTCGGAGACTGGAGTGGAGTTGTTCGACACATACGCGGAGACGATCTCGCCTGCGAGGTCGACGAAGTTGGTGGTCTGATTTTCTGTGTTCTCTGACATGCTGCTATTCGGTTGTGGTGCCCCCACGCGGTGGCAATCGTACATTCAGCGCCGGTCTTCAAGTAACGTTCTTGGATTTCATGGGGAGCGTCAAAACGCGCCTCATACGAAGTCTGCCCACGAGTCCACTTCTACCGGTTCACTCAAGGCATCGAACGCGGCATCGAGGCGACGAAGGTCCCAGATCACGCAGGCATCGATCTTGAACGGCTGCGGCATGCGTCCGTCCCTCACGCACGCGTCGAACTTCGTGGTGCTGATGCCGACGTAGCGCGCGGCCTCCTCGCGTCGTAGGCCACGCCTAGGAACGACCTCCAGCCTGATCAGCGTATCGGCTTCGTCCCGTCCCTGCTTCGTCCTCGGCATGGTGGCCCATCCTTTTTCATAGACAGGTCAAATGTGGCCAGCCTCATGCGAAGCACGCACCGTTTTGGAAGGAGGACAACCGTCGCCTCCCGAACGGCGAGGCGTTCACGCGGACGATTGGCCTAACGATGGTTTCGCCTGTCAGCCGGACGTGGAAGGGGTACTGGCAGCGCTAAGCGTTTTTAAGCCTACCAGTCAACGGTGACTATATTGATGGCCAAAGACCGGCAATGTTCTGGCACTCAGCCGCGATATCTTTCATTCTCTGAGAAGTAGATTTAACTCCCTTGAATACTTTTGAGCATCCGACGTCAATAACCTGACAATACGGCGCATGTACCAACTCTTCATCATTACATAACGATTTTTTGCAGTACTCCTGCACAACAGCAGACACATATCCGGCCGCATCTTCCGTCAAAGGGTGAGTCTTGGAGAAATGAAGCTTAATAGCTCCAATGAAGGTTTTGCCCTTTGGCCCTTGCCCACGCAATATAATTTCCGGTCTTACGCTAATCATAACGTTCCAATACGTTAGAGGTGGCGCATTTTGGTGTCCCGGAACAACGTCTGCTCCAAGTAAGTCAATATCATCCAACATCTCAGAAAATCTATCAATTGCGTCAATGTTCGAATTGATGCGACGGGCCGTACCTACTTTTTCTGTGTTTACCTGAGATAGCGAGTTTCTTTGGTTGGTCAGGCAAGTCGGATCGATTGCGCCTCCACACAAGTATTTTGCAACCGCATCTTCAGCCTCTCGATGGTATGCTCCAAGTTTAAATTCTGGGTCAGGATATTTCCTGTCTGCTAAAATCTTACGTTGCCTAGCGGCTTTGCTTTCCATGTACTCAGCAAGTTTGTTTACAGAAATGCTCGCCTGTGCTAACATCATAAATCTCTAATGTTCCAAAATAGGAGAAGCGCTGTGTCAACGCTTCAGGTTGTCGCCACCCTTTCGAATGACGAGTCGCTTTGCATCGGAGAGATTACACAGGCGGAGGCTGAAACGGCTATGGAAATCGAGCCGTCGTTTGATGGCTTCGGGCTGTATCTGATGACTGTCAGCAAAAATAATCCTAAAAGCCCTGCAACAGTGCTTGCAAAATTCTGCTCAGAGGAAGCGGCTCTTACAGTTGCCCGTTTCCTCAGGACTTACGGACATTTGGAGGCAGCCTAAAAAATCTGTGGATTGCTCGATACTGGAGGGCTGGGTTGGCCGGCTCAAACACACGCCGTTTGGTGGCCTAGTGCACTCCACACCTGCCTCGCCTGCGTCCGCTCCCCCTCCACCATCCGGCTCGCGCGCATCTCGCTAAGAGATGCCATCCGCCATCGGGTTTTTCTCTCCGTCTGCAGGCGGCTCGGGCTCAGCAGGCGGACGCACTTCGTACCCTGCTAGAAAGGCTCGTAGATCCTTCCCGACCTGCGAGTAGCTCCATTGATCTACCCATCCGGAGCTGTGCCCGTGCCGAGCCTTCACCCAGTCGAAGAACATGTCGTGTGGGACGAGAAACCATAGTCGCGGCTTGTGGGGCGTGTAGGAGAGATCTGGGAACAGCATCCAGAGGCCGCGCCGGGCGTATCGCTTCCAATCCACCAACGGGCGAGACTTGAGCTGTACGCCGAGCAACGCTCCACTTTGCAGCCGAAGCACCAGATCCTCGCCCTCTATGTCGGCTTCTGGTCGGTACACACGGTACCCGCAACGGATCAGGAGCGCGGTAGCTTCGGCGCGGTTTGCGGCTTCAGTAACGGCTTGAGAAAACCGATCCATCTGATCCTCGCCGATCAGTTCAGGCCGTAGACGGGTCCATGGCGCTTGAAGCGGTAGGATCACCCAGTCGGCTCCACGCCTCAAGGTACGCCGACAATGCGTAGGCTTTCGGCTGAAGCCAGTAGGACACCTTCCCGGCATCGTTCACACCCCGATGCGCTCCAGTTCTCACCTCATCCAGGGTCAGGACGTAGCAGGACGGCAAGGCGGTGTTCGCGTTGGTCGTGACGACCCACCAGGGTGAGCGCAGCGTCTCCAGGCTCCCACCGAGCGGCACAGGGACCTTCTTGGACAACGCCTTGGACTGGATCGGGAGGACGATCTTCTCGTCCGAACTGGCAGCGTAGAGGTCCGCACCTCGCGCGTTCCGCACAGTCGGCATCACGTGCCAGCCTCGCCGGGAGAGTTCCCGAGCCACGTGGTAGAGGCCGGCGTTCCCGGTCAGCTGGTGGCTCACGACCTATCCTCGCCTACTCGGTCGCAACCTTCCTCTCACGAAACCGGATGCCGGCCCCTCCCCCGTTCTCGGGGATGAACTCAAGGCCGGCGGCTTCCAAGGCTTGAGCGATAACAACGAGTGTTGCGCTTCGTGGGGTACCGCTCTCGCCCTCGAACTGACGAACCGTGACGACCCCGACGCCTGCAGCCTTAGCAAGGTCTGCCTGGGTCCAATTCAGGAGGCCTCGCGCGGCCCGGCATTGTGATGGCGAAATCATACGGCAGATATGATTGATCCATCGAAAAACGACAAGACCGTCTAAAAGGACTTGATCCGTCTAAATCTGTCACTTATAGATAGATCCATCGAAAAACGACGGATCTCTCCAATGTCCCTCAACCGCTCGATCTCCTGGACCGCCGCCACCCGCACCATGCGGCAGGACCGCACGTTCGTTGCTCCGGCTGCCAACCTGGCCGAGCGTATCGCTCGCGAGGAAGCTCGCAAGGCCGGCATCCGCGTCTACAGCGAAGCGAAGGCTGCTCTCGCCACTGCCAAGGCCCGCCCCCTCTTCACAGCTGCCGGCTTCGATCGCAGCGCCATCATGCTCCTGGCGAACGCCATCGTTCGCGAGCAGCGGGCCGCCGTCCTTGGCCGCTCCTACCGCGGCCTGATCGGCAAGGCCCTGACCCAGGCTTGGGCTGCTGCCAAGACCGCCCGCCTCGCCGCTGCACATTGAGGCCAAGCCATGAGACCGAGAAGCAACGTCGACCTACTCACCCGCAGGGAGGGAAACATGCCGCCGATCGCGTACCGCCCCAAGGATGCTGCTGCCGCGCTGGGTGTCAGCAAGTCCACGATCTACCAGATGATCGCAGAGGGGAAGTTGGAGGCCCGCAAGATCGGGTCGGCCACGGTGATCTCTCATATCGAGCTGGTCCGCCTTCTCAATGAAGCACCTCTGACGCCCGCTGCCGAGGCGGCCCGCAAATGACCTTCCACGCTGTGACCCGCCGCGGCCTGTTCGGCGGCGCCATCCTTCTCGGTCCCCTCCTCCGCACGGGCATGGCAACGCCGCCCGACCCGATGCTGGCTGCGATCCGTCTCGCGGAAGCTGCCGACACGGCACACCGCGCGGCCGGGCTCCTTTCGGCCTCCCGCATGGCCGGCGGCGTCCTGACCCCGGAATGGCGGGCTGAGCGGATCTCCACGGCTAAGGCCCGGTTCGTCGCCCGCCTCACCCTTCACGGCATGACCCCGACCACTCGCGACGCAGCTGCCGCCCTCGTCCGGTACTACAGCGAGCGCGTGAGCCACGCGCACCCCACGGGCGCCCACGGGGCCAGACGCGCCGCCCTGCGCCGCCTGCGCGAGGTCTTCGCCCGTCCCGGTGCCTATCCGCTGGATCGCACCGCCTGGGCTTCCCTGTCGCCCTCGCTGCCCATCCCGGCGGACTGATCGGCGCCCAAACGGGACCCACCCCCTTTCAACCTTCCTGACCACCCCAAGCCCCGGAGCTCCGGTTATGGCAACGACCCCACACGCCCACGTCATCGAACACGTCCCGTTTCACGCTGACCCCATCCTGGCCGCGATCGACCACCACGACGAGGCTTGGTCCGTCTGGCAGTCCGCCTCTGACGCCTTGGTGGCGCGGCGTCACGTCGAAATGGAAGGCGCCTTGGCTCGCCTACTGGCGACGCCCTGCGCCACGCAGTTCGGCGCCCTCGCCCTCCTCCGTCATCTGCGCTGGCACATCCAGCACGACGGCATCACGGATGCGGCGGTGCTCGACCGCGCCGCGGATCTGGCGCTGTACCTGCGCCTCGACTTCCCGGCGGCCGAACCTGCCCGTGCGCGTCTCGCGCCAGCCCTGCGCCTCCTGTGCGGCCTCGGGGAGGCGGTTGCCGCTCTGTCCCTGATCTGCGGCGGCCTCCTCGTCATCGGCGTCGCCACGCTGGTCTGATCCCTATCCACCTACGTCTCAATGGACCTACGGCGCTACGGCGCTAGCAATCTACGGAGCTACATCCATGCGCAATCCCTTCAGCCGCCTCGCTCTCCGCGATACCGCCCGCCCCTCGCTGCGCGACCGCGCTGCGGCTCTCAAGGCTTCAGCCTCCCGCGTGATCCGCCGTAAGCCGGTGGATGCTAGCCCAGCCATGCCCGACGTTACTCCCTCCGCCTTGCCGGCCGCTGATCCCATCCTGGCAGCTATCGATGAGACGCGGCGCCTGACTTGGGCTCGCAATAGAGCGGCCGACTTGCCTCAGCCGGCCGGGTCGATCGATCCCCTCCCCGAACAGGAAGCGGCAACCACCGCGTTCTGGACGCACGTCGATGGCGTGCTGCTCAAGACCGTTCCGACCACGGCGGCCGGTTGCGCGGCCCTGGCTCGCTTCGCTGTCGAGTTCTTGGCGGATGAGGGTTGGGTTCTGGATGAGCATGAGGGCAACGAGCACACCCGCATCCTCGACCTGATCGCCCGTAGCCCGATGCTCGGCAGCGAGCACGCGGGGCGCCCTTTTGCACCGGATCTCTCGGGCCTCTCGGATGATGCGCTGATCCGTACCTACGATGCGTTTAAGCACGCCTCCGACTTCGCGGGGCTGACCACCTGGACCTTGTACGACGAGGCGGGAGGCAGCCGCATCCTCAACGCCGAGATGGACCGCCTGTCGTTCTTTCAGACTGACATCGCGGACGAGCTGGCTCGGCGTGGCACGCCCGGCAACTCCGGCTTAGCGGCCCGTCGGGCCGACGCCCTGATCCATCGGGCCGTCGCCTGCGGGGATTACGAGGAGGCCGCGCGCCTCGCCTCGGAAGCTGACGCCAAGCGCATCTGACGCTGCCGCCCTCGACGCGGTGGCACCCTGCCCCCGCGCCCTCCTTCCTGTCCTTCACTCAAAGGAGCGCCACGCGTGCCCTCTCTCAAGCTGTCCAATCCATTCCGCCGGGGGGTAGATCGCCCTTCCCTGAAACAACGTGCGGCTAGCCTCAAGGCCACTGCTGCGCGGGTGATGACCCGCACGTCTACCGACCCAGTGTTCTCTGCGATCGCCCGCTACCAGGCGGCCAGGGACGCCTGGGACGCCTATTCCGACCGGATCAGGGATGAGGGCTGGGACGCCTTGGGCGGCATCCATGCGGCGAGCGAGGAGGATGGCCGCCTTAGCCGCGCGTGGTCCGACATCTCCACGGAAGTGCTCGAAACCGTGCCGACCACGGAAGCCGGCCGCCTCGCTCTCGTGGCCTTTGTGGAGACGTGGGTTGGCGACCACGGGAACGCAGACGGCTCGCCTCAGGACGGCTCCGAGACCGTCTTCGCTGAGGTTTATCCGGCGCTGCTCAAGGCGCTGCGGGCCTCCGTCACGGCCAAGGGCTGACCCGATGAGCAACATTCACACCTTCGCCCCGCGTCGTCGCCCGGTTGCCGCCGTGGTGCTGCCGGCGCCCTCCCCGGCCGAAGTCCGGTGCCAGATCGAGGACGCAGCGCAAGCTGCCCTCGACACCGCCGACCGGCTGATTGCCCTCCTCGACCAGATCGAGGGCGACACCGACCAGGAGGACGGCGCCGACGCGGAACCGTCCCTTGGCGCCCCTGAGAACCACCACGCCTCGCAAGTCGTCTGGCTGCGAGGCTCCTCCTCCGACACAGAACAGGACGCCGGTCCATGCAGCGGGGTTTGATGGGCTGCCAACAAGGCAGGAGAGCACCATGACAGACCCGAAGACCTTCCCGACCGAGAGCAAGCGCCGACCGCTCATTCGCGAGAAGCCAGCCCCCGTCGCCTATCGGATCAACGACGCGGCCGAGGCAATCGGGATTGGCCGGAGCAAGCTCTACGAGCTGATCATGTCCGGGAAGATCCCCGCCAAGAAGTGCGACGGCATCACCTACATCCGCGCCGTCGACCTCCATGCGTACATTTCGGGCGGCGAGGATGTCGGCCCCCTTTCAAGCATGCCGGAGCCCGACCAATGAAAACCCGACTGACCATGCGCGCCGCCCTGGCGCTCGGCCTACCCGCTGTCGCCCGCGGCCTGGGCCGTCTTCAGCGCCTGCGCTGCCGGCTCCTCGATGAGGCCGGGCACGAGGCCGGACGGGGCAACATCATCTCCGCTACCATCCTCGTTGCCCTGTACGTGGTCGCTAGCTGATGCGCACCGTCCCAGCCATCCCGCAGATAGTACCGGTGCCGTCCTTGGTAGGCCTCGCCCAGATGAGCTTCGAACTCTGGCGCATGCGTCGGATCACGACCGGGCTTGCTCGGGCAGAAGCGCGCGGCGACGAAGATGCGGTGGCTCGCTGGCTTGCTCGGGCGACCAGAGCCGTCGCGGATCTCGACCGGGCACAGGTTCAAATGCGCCCCCGACGTCAACCTCGCCGTACAAAGCGTCGTAGGGTTCTAGTGTGCTAGCACCGTAGCGGAATAGGGTTCTACTAACGAAGGGCGCTGTAGCAGTACGGCGCCCTTTCTCCTGACAAGCAGCCCAAATCGGACGCTTGGTGCCTGCATCGAGGGTCCGAATTGGGTGGGGAGCGGACCTTAGCCTGTCACCTCGAAGCGGACGTTTCGCTTCCGACCAAAGGATGTGGCGTCCCATCCGGCTCGGTAGATGGAAATCTGTTCACCGGATCAGCCAGGTGCCCGTGTAGGTCATGGCAGCCGAGTAGATGGGATGCCCATCCTCGTCCGTCACCAGCACAGAGAAGGCTTGATGTTCGCCGTCCCTGGGCACCTCATGTGCTGTGATTTCAGGCAGGACTGTCTTCGCGTAACAAGCCGCCTCTTCAGGACCAGGCAGGTCTGTACCTTCCTCGTCGCGAAGAATTTTGCCGTCATGGATGTCGAAAAAATAGCGAGGCACAGGGCTCTCCACGCATCAAAGGCGGGAGCACAATCTGTCTCTCAAGCGCGGAAGGCCTGGGATATGGCCGCGATACCTCAGCGTAGCACAGTACCCAACGAAAAACTTAACAAATGGGTTTTTCTCTTGTCACTGGGGTAACGTCTGATACCGCCTACATGGCGGGGTACGGCGGAGCCTTCGGATGCAGATGAAGGTAGTTCGGATTGAAGCCTGCATAGGCCTGGATGGCCGCGACATTGGGCAAGGTAACTCGTCGCTCCTTGAGAACAACCAATTTTAGGCCTCGCAGCTCTTGCAGCACCCGGTTGACGTGTACGTTCGAGAGCCCCGTGGCGTCGCCGAGGTCTGCCTGGGTTAGCGGGAAATGGTAGCTGTTCTCTGTCGCAAGCCCAACCTCCTGGAGGCGGATCAAGAACTCGCAGAACAGGTGTGCGACCTGCTTGTCGGCTGAACGACGGCCCATGCACACCAGCCATTCCCGGAGGATCGCCTCATCAACCAAGCCAGCCCACTGCAGGGCACGGCCTAAGATCGGATAGTTCCTACTGAGTTCATTCATAACTGAGCGCGGAATACGAACCACATCGCAGGAGCTGATCGCTCCGATGCAGTGATCCATAGTCCCAAGGATCGACACGTTTAGGTCGCAGAAATCTCCCGGGATCAGGAAGGCAACGATCGACCGCCCGCCGTCTGGAAGCACCTTGTAGCGGCAGGCGAAGCCTTTCTGGATCAGGTGGACGTGATCGGGCACGTCTCCCTCCAAGATAAGCGCAGTCCGAGCTTGGACATCGCGAAGGCGCTCACTCGCTCCCATCAGGGCCTTTTCTTCGGATCCAGAAAGTACGAAACGGCGTCCAAGTTTCTGGATAAATGGATTGAGCATGTACCCTCCCGGGCCATGCCCAACCGTCAGTATGCAAACCTTAGCTGCGATTATCTAGAAGATTGCGCTGCGGTTTGGAATATAATTCCTTCGCCATGCCAAAATGATAATTGGGCCAGTACGTCTTAGCGCGAACGAATTGCCAATCGATTTCTTAAACCGGACATTTGGCGAGAGAGCATTGGGTTTCCGCAATCCACCCTGCCCAGGCGTAGGTCAGCCTGCGCCAACCTACCTCGAAGCAGACCTTCCGAGTTTCCGAGAAAGGTCGTGAACAGACGGTACCAAGCGTCAGATTTGGACAACTTGCTTCAGGCGACCGGCGGCTTCCCGTTCTTCGTGAGCACGTCGTTGATGGCTTCGGTCATCACGTCCTGAAGGGTTCGCTCGCCATCCAAGGCGATGTGCTTGAGCGCCTTCCATGCTTCAGGGCGCGCCCGTACGAGGATGCCGCGCCGGCCGTCCGGCTGACGGCTACGCTTGATGGCGTCCGTCGTCACGGCCTCGGCGGCAGATGCGTCTTCCATCTTCTCTAACGGCGCAGCTGCGGCCGGATCCTGGGCCTTTTGGGAGAGGCGGGACCCCAGGTTCGCGAAACTCGGCTTCTTGGTCACCGCTTCTTCCCTTCCTTGATGCCGAGGGCTCGGCGGGTTTCCTGCCAAAGCTCGCCCACCTCTGTTGCCGCCGCGCTACCCGGCTCGAACTCCCCAACCGCCTGACCGCTGGCCAACGCATGGGCGAACGCGGCACGGGTGGTGATCTGCCCAGCCCACGGCGTCGCCTTCATCCCGAACAGGGCTTCGCGGGCCTCGTTCACGACGTGAGCCGAGGCGGTGCCACGCCGAGGAGGGGCCGAGTTGATGACGGGCAGAACCGGCTTGTTGATCGCCCGGGCCATTTCCAGGGTGGCGGCCACGGCCGCGATATCGAATACGGCCGGACGGAAGGGGATCACGACTAGGTCGGCAACCCGCATGGCTGCCGCGATGTCGGCGGTGTTGTGCGGCGGCGTGTCGATCAGGACCCAGCCGACGCCATCGCGGCGGGCGGCCTCGACTGTATCGGCCAGCTCGCGGGCTTCGCACTTAACGAGAACGGGCGTCTCGGCCTGGCGCAGCTCGTGCCAGAGGGCGAGGCTTCCTTGTGGGTCGCAGTCGATCAGGACGGCGGGCGCATCAGGCGCATCTGCGTAGACGGACAGGTGAGCCGCAAGCGTGCTCTTGCCACTACCGCCCTTCCGGCTGGTGAAGGCGATCACTCTCACTTGGGCGCCACTTCCATGCAGTTAGATTTTTTGGTGAATTCGACGGAGTAGATGTAACAATGTTGCATTGTTCCGGTCCAACCGTTCACCGCTATGACCACCCACCCACTGGATGACGGGAGAGTGGTGACGCTTTGCCTTCCTACGAAGGCGATGGCCAAAGCGATCATGGCGCCAGCGCCAGCGATCGACAGCGCGATCCCACGCAACGTCCGTACTCCTCAAGTCCGCTGCATGCGTAGCGCCCAACGGTGAAAGCGGCGTTACCCGCTTGCGCGCTTCGATCCTAGTGCGCTGGTGCAATAGCGATGCATAGCGCTTTCAGCGTTTTTCAGTACGTTGCTAGCACCGTATATCCGTATGGCGCTATTGCTTCGCCGAGCTGGTGCGCCTAACTTTCGATAAGTCGTGTTCTCGAAAGTTTCAGCGTTAGGAGAGGCCTATGGCAAGCGGTACAGGCGATAGCGGCGGCCTTCCCTTCCTTCCACGCGAGTGGCTGCGTCATGCAGATGGGATCGCCCGCCAGTCGTACGGTCTAGCGTCCGTTGCGGACGTCCCGCCCGAGCATCGTGGCTTGCTCCTAGAGCGTGTCCGCGAAATCATGGAAGGACAGAACGTCGTTCCCCCGGAGAACTGGCAGGCCACGCTTGCTCAACAGTGCGGCTGGGACCAGGGCAATGCCTGAGTTGCCGCCGCAGGCTATCCGCTTGACGGACGGAACCGGAGGCCAGCGGCTCCCGGTCAAGCCGGCATTCGGTTCGCCCTGCAACGGCTGCGGCTACTGCTGCGCCGAGGAGCCCTGCGCCATCGCTCGGGAGAACATCCCCGACCACCCGGAGGAGGGGCCCTGCCTCGCCCTCGAACACGAAGGGGGTCGGTTCGTCTGCGGCATGATCCGGCGGCCCGGTCATTACATGCGGCTCCCGAACGACTGGGCGGACGGGCATCTGGGCGGCCTGTTCGCGCAAGCCCTCGGGGCAGGCCGCGGCTGTGACGCTGGCGATCCCGGGCCCTGCCCATCCCTCCAGACCGACGCGTGAAGCCGAACATGCCCAAGGACATCAAGGATGCGATGCCTCCGTTCATGCAGACCGGCATCGAACAGTGGGTCCGCGATAACCCCGACCAGGCCCGCGCGCGCCTGCTCAAGGTCTGCACGGAAATGCTGGCGATGCTGGGAGCGAGCGTCCCCACCTCGGCCATCAACACGGTCATGGACGCCGAGGCGGACAAATGGGGGGCCGTACGCCTCCCGCATCTGGATTGATCCCTGTGGCCGACATCATCTCCCGGCCGGAGGTCCTACCCTCCGAGTTTGCCCCGATCGTCCAAGCCTACCAGCGGGCGAGCAAGGCCGCCTCGACCGTGAAGGCCTACCGGAAGGACTGGGCGCTGTTCGGTGCCTGGTGCCAGCGGCACGGGTTCCAACCTCAGCCCGCCACACCCGAAGCCGTCGCGGCGTTCCTGGTCTCAGAAGCGGACGCGGGTCGGGCCGCCTCGACCATCGGCCGGCGCTGCGCCGCGATCCGGTACGCACACAAGCTCGCAGGCGAACCGGACCCGACCAACAACGAGGGTGTGCACGCGACCATCAAAGGCATCCGACGCACCATCGGCACGGCCCCGAACCAGAAAGCGGCCGCAACCGCCGAGGTGCTGGCCGCCATGCTGATGCGGACCCCTGACACCCTGACGGGCAAACGCGACCGGGCCTTGCTGGCGCTGGGCTTCGCGGGTGCCTTCCGACGCTCCGAGCTTGTCGCCCTCGACGTGGCGGATCTACGCGAAGATCGCGACGGGCTGCGCGTCATGGTCCGGCGCTCCAAGACCGATCAGGAGGGCAGGGGGACCGAGAAGGCCATCCCGCACGGCCGCTTCATCCGACCGGTCGCCCTCGTCCGCGAATGGCTCGATGCAGCCGCGATCAGCGAAGGCCCGGTGTTCCGCCCAGTATCCCGCTCAGGTCGGGTGCGCGAAGCGGCGAAGTCTGCCCTTCCACCGCGCCTCACGACCCAGGCCGTTGCGGACATCATCAAGGGCTATGCGAAGGCCGCCGGCCTCGATGCCTCAACCTTCGGCGCTCACTCCCTCCGAGCCGGGTACATCACGACGGCCGCCGAGCGGGGCGCGGATCTCGCACGGATCATGGACCAGAGCGGGCACCGCGACCCGAAGACGGTGGTTGGCTACATCCGGCGGGCGAACGCATTCAAGGATCACTCGGGGAGTGGGTTTTTATGAGATGCCGGGCATTCCAATATTCTGACAGCCGACAGGCAGAGCTAGATGTTTTCGCAGCTTACTGCGGATGTAAAGTCAGTCGTTTCAGCCACGGTAGCGGTTTAAACTGGGGACGTTTTGTCGGATCCTCAAACGGCATCGAGAAAATGAAGAGCTTTCTACACCTTGATGCAGGGGCTTTACCCGAGGAGCTCAGAGATTTTCTGAACAAAGCTCGCGCATACGAGGATGCATAACTTAAGTTAAAATCTAGACGTGGGTCCCCGATATCCCACCGGCCATTTGTTTTGGGCGGCCGGCATGCTGCATTCGGAGCGTGCGCCTACGCGCAATCAGCTGATTTAGAAAACCAAACCGGAAATGGCAGACTTAACAACGTGTTAAAAAACGCAAGGGAATTTGCATGCAGGCGCACCATTGACGTCTGTCTGCGTGAGATAGAAGATCATTGTGCGGCTGGGCCCAGCCCGCAGCCGTAACCCCGCCTCGGCGGGTTCTTGCACCCGCCTGGCCAAACAAAGGCAGGCACATGATAACGTCGGTCCTAATCGGGACGCTCTACATCCTGATCGGCCTCGTCCATATCGTCAGTGGTTTATTGGAGATGCCCATGCACTAAGAACACAACCAACCCATAAGGCTCACAACCTTTAGCTATCAAGACCCTCGTACAAGGTGCCAGCCTTGTCCGGGGGTTTTTTCGTTCCGGACCCACCGTGCCAAATCCGACAACTAAGAGGTGCCGCGAACGTTCCACACCATAGAGATCACACCCCTTCCCTGTCAACGATTTACGCCGACTTGCCCACCAATATGGGACCCTTATAGAATGTACCGTACAATGTATGGACGATACATTCTTCGCTAGGGCAGGGCTACCATAAATTTATGATAGATTTAAGTTTAAATAATCGATCAAACATAGATAAGCAAAAATTTTTTAAATTCAGATTTATGGTCTAATCGCATAACAAAATGGAGAAATCAATTTGGCACGCGGACCCAGAGATACTGCTGATACAATAATAGTTTTAACTTCAAAGACTAGAGACGAGCTCATTGAAGAAGGAGGGTCATCTGGATGGACTTTAGATAAATCTAGAGCTTCTAGAATGAAGTATGTAA
Organism: Methylobacterium sp. Leaf125; assembly: GCF_001423085.1. Taxonomy (GTDB): domain Bacteria; phylum Pseudomonadota; class Alphaproteobacteria; order Rhizobiales; family Beijerinckiaceae; genus Methylobacterium. The sequence continues at coordinate 31,867 of NZ_LMNU01000016.1, forward strand.
TTTGTGCATTTGATGCAAACAAGGGTAAAATTGGTAATTTTAGCCATGGACAAACAATTTTGATTGGAAAAATACGCGAAATTATCCCAGATCCTAATCAATTAGGAAAGTACTTGATAATTTTCAGAGAATATGCACCGCCTATTACAAATAAAATAATATGGAAAGACTGGAAAAATCCTGTTCATTATATCAATCTTAAGGCGAACAAGCTTGATGTGATTGACCTAAAGTTCCAACCAAACCTTAAAAGGCTTTATGTTGAAAGCGCAGAGACGGTTCGAGCAAAGAAAATGGATATTATTAATAGTTCAAAGAAAATTATAGCTGACGAGTTTGGTGTTACCATGGAAAACGTGTCTATAAGTATCAAATTTGACTGATATACGTTATTTTACATATTATTATATTGAGGACCATACTTAAGTACCCATTCTTCGACAGAGAGGGGCAGTTGCATCAGCCATAGCACCTCGCCTTTCACAGTCGCCCGGCCATCCGCGACCCACTGGCGCCAGTTGGTCAGAGCGTCTCGGACGGCGGCGTTCCCTACGGGATAGTTCGCGATGATCCGGACGGGGGCACCGACATGTTGCTCGGCCTCGATGCGCTCGACGCGCTTAAGCAGGCTGGCGATGTTCGTCATAGGCGGCGATCCTGAAATCCGGGGGACGTGATGACGAGGAGGGGCCAGCCCTCCCGATGAGCGCCCACCGCAATCTGCTGGGCGATTTGATCCGCGGCATTCTCGTGGCTCGATGCCATGATGCACGTCGCGGCCTGAGGCAGGGCAGGGTGGTACCAGGCCTTCAGGCGGCGTAGGCGCGTCTCAAGAGTGCTCATTGTGCGGTCCGGGGCTGCGGCTGAGGCGCGGGGTCTACGATCCGCCAATGCACGATGTTCTGGCCAAGCCTGTAGGTGCCGGCGGCTTCCATCTCTGCGAGCTTGCCGGGCAATTCGTCATCGCTCTCGGTGATGACCCAGACCCATGGCTCGGCGGGCAAGCTGGTGGTGGCCAGGCTCTCGATCTTGCGCAGGCGCGCGTTGAGGGATGCAGGGCTCGTCATCGGGCGGTTTGCTCCTCGATCCGTAGCAGGCGCTGGTGAAGGTCGACGGCCTCGATCGCCCGCACGTGGGCATCGACGGTCTTGCCGATGTCGGCAGCTTCGGACGGGGTCAGCTCCCCAGCCGCCACGGCCTGCAGCATGGCATTGGTCGCCCGTGTGAGGTCGGCCGTCGTCTCAATCGCGGGGAGTTCGAACGTAACAGGCCGGTCTCTTCGCTGGGGGACAAGGCGGTCCAGGCACATGCGCAGGGCCTGCGTGTCGCCTTCCTTCGCGAGTTCGATGACCCTGCGCGTGATCGCCTCGGCCTCGCCGTCGAGGATCGCGTCGAGGGCCTGCATCGCCTTGCTGCGGGCGCCCTTCGGCCTGCCGGCAGGGTTGCCGCTCTGGCCAGGCTGAAAGCCGGGTTTCCTATCCGTCATCGTCCGGCCCTATGCCTCGCCCGCATCGAGCGGCGCGTTGTTTTGAACAGTGCGTAAACAATGGATCGGCTCGGCTGAGGCTTCAAGCTTTAGGGCCTTCGCGCCCTCTGCCAGCCCATGAAGGGCCGCGGCGGCTGCGCGCTGGCGAAGGTCGCTCGCGTCGTCACGCGCCTCGATCGTCACGGCGGCAATCATCGCCATCTGACGCATCGCCTCGACCCCGGCGGCGAAGGCGGCTTGTTCGTTCGGGCTCATGCGGGCTCCTGTCGGACTGGGGCGGCAAGCTTGGCGTAGCTCGCCCACACCTGGCGCTTGTCGATCGGCGTTAGGGCGTTGAGGGCGCGGGCCGCTTCAGAGAGCGCAGCCGGATCGCGCTCGGCGGTGAGAAGCAACCGGGATGCGGTCTCGCCGCGAGGGCCGGTTGTCAGGTGAACCACGGCGCGCAGGCACCGGCATCTAGCAACGCGCTCCGGGTGGTCCAAACCTACCGTGAAAGGCCCCCATTGGTCCGCTATCGGGATCATTCCGACCCCTCGGGAATGGGCCTCCACGTGGGGGTGCAACAGCGCAACACCCTATAGGGTGTTGTTGCGCCTGTTGCGGCCCCCTGAGAGGGGTAGGCCGAGGCGCAACAAAGTTGGTTGTTGCGTTTTGTTGCGCCTGTTGCGGTCCTCACGATTGCCCCTTTGCGAACCAGACATAGTCGCTGTTCAGCCCAATCGCGTCCTTGGCTTTGAGCGTCTTAAGATCAGCGCTGAAAGTCGCGCGGTTTGAGTTCGTAGGTTTATCGGCGTCCCAGTACCCGTGCAGAGGCAAATAGCGCTTCAGGTTTTCTCGGCTAATAACCCTTGCGTCATGCGGGATATGAACTGTTCCAAGAACAGGCGCTCCCATATCTGCGATTGCAAGGCGGATAACCTTCAGGAGCAAGAGAGGGCGGGCGCCAACTTGAACGCGGGAGCCGGCTGTTGCGCCTTGTTGCGCCTCGCCCGGCAAGCTCGTGATTTCGACCACGGCAGCCGCAACAAACTGGCTTGTTGCGCCCCCTTCCCGAAGGACCATCTGCGCGAGCCGAAATTGCCAGCTTGCGCCGTCCTCAGCGTCCTTCATGTGGTGGATGCTGGCGGTGCTCCCGGCCTCGCCCTTTTCGACGCTCCACATCACGTCAACGGCGCCGTCTAGGGCATTCGACCCGCGCGAGCCCTTCGCCACGTCCTTGCCGGCGTGGTGGACGCCGATGACGATGCAGCCGAAGGCGGCCCCGATCCGTTCGCAGTTGTCTACGAAGGTCGTCATGTCCTTCGCTGCGTTCTCGTCGGCGCCCTTCATCGTGCGGGCCAGTGTGTCGATCGCGATTGCGCGCACGGGCGGGTTGCCGATGCTCGCAAGGTAGGCCCGCACGTCCTCGATCAGGGCGGCGTCGTCGCCGCTGGCATGCCCCAGGTCCGGCGCGACCGGCACCATCAAGAAGGGCACACCTTCGCCTTCTACCGCATAGTGTCGGCGCATCGCGATCATGCGGCGCTTGAAGCCTTCTACGCCCTCGCCCGTGATGTAGACGACGGCGCCCTGCATCACCTCTCGGCCGGCCCAGGTCCGGCCCATCGCGACGTGGAAGAGGGCATCGGCCAGGAGGAAGGACTTGCCGCTCTTGGGGGCGCCGAAGACGATGCCGAAGCCGCTGGCGGGCATCAGCCCTTCGATGAGCCAAGTTGGGTCGTCGCCAATCTGGATCTCGTCGACATGTTGGGATTGCCCCGGTTTGGTGGACACCGAGAACGCTTTCGCGTGAGGTGTTTGTCCGATGCCCAAGACCCGTCCCGCATACCCCGCCGAGTTCCGCCGCTGGGATTGCCCCGGTTTGGTGGACACCGAGAACGCTTTCGCGTGAGGTGTTTGTCCGATGCCCAAGACCCGTCCCGCATACCCCGCCGAGTTCCGCCGGCAGATGGTCGAGCTGGTTCGCGCCGGCCGTGATCCAAACGATCTAGCTCGCGAGTTCGAGCCCTCCGCACAGGCCATCCGCAACTGGGTGGCCGAAGCGGACCGCAGCGAAGGACGGCGTGATGCGAAGCCCCCGCCTGCCGACCCCGGCCTGACAGCGGCCGAGCGCGATGAACTCGTCCGGCTGCGGCGTGAGAACCGACAACTCAAGCTGGAGCGCGATATCCTCTCTCGCGCGACGGCCTGGTTCGCTCGGGAGACCGGGGTTCTTCCGTCGGGGTCTTCCGGTTCATGAACGCGAACCAGGCCGACTTCCCAATCGCTGCCATGGCACGCATGCTCGGCGTGTCGACGGCGGGATACTACGCCTGGGCTGGCCGGCAGCCCTCGGCGCGTCGGATAGCGGACGTAGCCCTGCTCAAGCGAATCCGCACCGTCCATGTCGGCTCGCACGAGACTTATGGCGCGCCGCGCGTCCACGCCGACCTACGCGAACAGGGCGAGCGGCACTCTCGCAAACGCATAGCCCGGTTAATGCGCGAGGCCGGCCTCGTCGGAGCCAGCCATCGGCACGGTGGCCCCGTCACGACACGGCGGGATCGAGAGGCGCGCCCGGCTCCCGACCTGGTCGACCGTAACTTTGCCGCCGCTGCCCCGAACCGTCTCTGGGTAGCGGATATCACCTACGTGCCGACTGGTGCGGGCTTCCTCTACCTCAGCATCGTGCTTGACGCTTTCAGCCGCSGGATCGTCGGCTGGGCCATGGCCAATCATCTGCGTTCGGAGTTGGTTCTGGACGCCTTGGAGATGGCCGTTACACAGCGCAGGCCCCGCGACGTGATCCATCACTCGGACCAAGGATCGCAATACACGTCGCTGGCCTTCGGCAGCCGCTGCCAGGAGGTGGGCGTGCGACCCTCGATGGGTTCGGTCGGCGATGCCTACGACAACGCCATGGCCGAGAGCTTCTTCTCGACCCTCGAATGCGAGTTGCTCGCCCGCCGCCGCTTCCGTTCGCAGGCCGAGGCACGAATGGCCTGCTTCAGCTACATCGAGGGCTTCTATAACCCGCTGCGCCGGCACTCGGCGCTCGGATACCGCTCGCCCGTCGTCTACGAGCAGGAGACCCGGCCGCACCCGTCACCTGAGACCCTGCTCAGCCAAGCCCCCTAACCGTCCACAGAAACGGGGCAATCCCAGCGCCCGTCGTCTACGAGCAGGAGACCCGGCCGCACCCGTCACCTGAGACCCTGCTCAGCCAAGCCCCCTAACCGTCCACAGAAACGGGGCAATCCCAATCCCAGAACCCAGCAAGTCATCTCTCCTCAAGGAGTGATCTGAAGCTGCTGCAGGTCTGCGCAAGCCTCTTTTCCAGGAACATGCAACACTCATGGATGACCAGACCGCTTTGCCGCCGGCCGACTTCCTTGGCCTCACAGCTGATCTCGTTGCTGCCTACGTCGCCAACAACGCTATCCCAGCGAGCGAACTGCCGGCCTTGATGGCGCAGATCTATTCTGCACTGAGTGGCCTGACGAGCACGGCCCCGATCCAATCCGATAAGCCTGCGGCACCGACCTCGGCACAGGTTCGTAAGTCGATCACGCCGGATGCGTTGATCAGCTTCGAGGATGGCAAGCCCTACAAGACCCTGCGGCGCCACCTCACCCTACGCGGCCTTTCGCCCGAGGCGTATCGTGAAAAGTGGGGTCTCCCGGCTGACTACCCGATGACGGCGTCTTCCTACTCGGCGCAACGCTCGGAACTGGCGCGAAGCCTCGGTTTGGGTTTGCAGCGTCGCAAATCATCTCTGGTTACCGAGGGCGATGAGACCACGCAGGATGACGGTGCTCCCGCCAAGCGTCGTGGCCGACCGCCCAAGACCGTTGAGGCTGTCGAAGCCGTTGATGAGGCATCTGCAGAGGCCTGAGGCTAAAAGCTGCGTAGCCCGCCGTCACAGCACGGCTATCGAGGGCTCCCGCTTGCTGATTAGGGTTTCCCCCTTTGGACACTGTGCGCCATCGGCGGCGTTGAGGCTCTGAGCAGCGAGAGGAAACGAGCACGAAGGGGGCGGGAAGGTAAACGTTTCAGGACTTCAGCCTTCCTGCCACGGATCAACGACGGTGATCCCACACGCGACGAAGTCCCGAACGTTGTGGGTGGCCAACTGTGCTCCCCGCGAGCGCGTGATCGCTGCAATCTGTCCGTCGATCTGAGCGATGGGCTGACCCATCTGCCGACGATGCGCGGTAACGTCAGGATAGACCAAGGCGGCATCGCTATCGAAGCTCAGGATGCGGCCAGCCATCTCGATTTCGAAGATGGGTCTGGCCGCTGTCATCAGATCGTCCCGCCGGCGCCCCTCCGGTAGGAGGCGCAATCCGTAGAAGATCTCCGCCTGTGTCAGCGTGGTGGTGAACAGACCCGCCATGGGTTGGCGGACCAGCCAAGCCAACACACGCGGATCGGGAGCTGCCCGCATCAACTCGGAGATTACGTTGGTGTCGAGAATGATCACGCCTCAAAGACCGGCGGTTCGCGGCTAGGCTCGCGCTGGACCTCCGGCAGATCGACGCCGCCAAGGGCCGCAAAGCGCTCGTGAATAGCCTGTCCCAGGTCGCGTGGCCGTACAGGTTCTGTCGACAAGGCTGAACGGAGGATGTCGCGCGCTTCCTCCTCCATCGACTTGCCATGCAAGGCCGCCCGGATGCGCAGGCGTGTTTTGATCGCATCATCGATGTTGCGGATCGTCATCACGGCCATGAACCCACCCATCAGTCAATGACTGCAAAGTAGCGTTTGACTTCATCGGCAGCAAGCACGAGGGTTCACGCCAAGTCGGTCCCTGCAGGCGTGAGGAAGATGCGCATGCCTCCCACCAAGCGTCAGCTTGCAGCCTCGCTCCTGGTGTGCGCGCACATTGCTGATCGCGAGGTAATCGCCGGCTTCCTGGCTGACGAGGCAACCCAGGTCGGCACCAATCCTTTTCGGCAAACCAGCGTCGGAGCTCAGCTCCAAATCTGGGTCGGACACAATTTTGAGTTTCGCTCATCCAGAACGGAGGCACTGGGCCTGCTTTGCCTGCTGAGAACGCTGGGTGAGCTGCCCCGTGACGAGCCTCTCGTCCAAGAGATCCTCCAGGCTGGTCCCTATCGCGCCTACGTCTACCATCGAGGGGATGGCTGCCAAATCGTGGGGTCGGTTCTGCATGCCAGGCCGGGCGTTGCACTTCCCGTCATTCCAAAAAGAGCAAGACGTCGATGTACAAAGAGCACGTCCCTGGCCCAGCTCGATCTGTTCATGATCCCGATGCCATCTGGTGGACCAAGTTCAGGGTGTAATCACCGCGTACTGAGCTAACGGGCCGGCCGGATGATGGCCGTCGTAACGCCTCATCGCGTTCCATAGGGGCCAGCAAACAGATCGCCCGAGGCCTTGCGTCGAAACAGCGTCCGCCAGCGACGGCGGCGATGCTCGGGGCGATCATGGTTCATGTGGCAGCGCTGACAGAAGGCCACGAGGTTCGTGTTGGCGTTGTTGGCCGTGTCGTGGTCGCGGTGGGCGGCCGCCAGCACGACCTTCGTCGCGCGGACGACACCAAGATCCTCGATCGTCGGCAGGGTTCGGAGCGTTCGGCCCTGTCCATCACGCCAAGCACAGACGCTGGCATCCCACCAGCGCCCATCGCCCAGATGGTAGACGGTCTGCCCATGCGGCCGACCACAGCCCTCACAGGCACCACCAGCGCGGCGAAAGCGGATTGTCGCCGAGAGCTGCGGCCAATCGATGGGGTAGAAGAAGCGGTGCTCGCGCCGGATCGGCATCGATCGTGGCGTCCTGTGATAAGAGGATCATCGGATAAGTTCGACAGAGGCGCCGACGGTCTCTGGTAGATCAGCCCAGGCCCGATCTGTCGTGACGGCAGTGGCCTCACGATGCAGTGCCAATGCCAAGCAGGCGCGATCACTGAAGGACAGGCCAAGGCTTTTGGTGAGTGGCCGCAACATCCCTGTACGACGGGCTTGCGCATCATCAAAGGCTTCGACCCGCAAATGAAGACCATCGATTGCCTGAGAAATCTGGCTCTCGGAACCACCTGCATCTACGAGTTTACTGTAGACCTCGGAGAGGTTCACAGCACTGATCATAGCGCGCGGCAGCACGGAGAGAACACGATCAGCACCCTGTTCGCTCTTAAGCAGGCACAGGAGGGCCGAGGCATCGAGTACGAAGCGCTCACTCATGCTCGGCCTCGACGCGACGCTCGGCAATGAGCTCATCAGCGAGGCTGACGTCGTCGGGTACGAACTCACGCACGATATCCTGAGCACGTCGCACGGCCGAAGACAGTGACCGCACGTGCAGGCCATCCTCGCCTAATTCGATCACGACGGTATCTCCGGTGTCGATCCCAAGTTTGCGACGGAATGCAGCTGGGATGATGAGCTTACCGCCATCAATGATTTTGACCGCCTGCGATGCCATGAAGTTTACCCTAAACCTTGCTCAACAGGGTAATCATACCAATTTGTATGGCGGGTATCAACGCGAGGTTGATGCGATAGAAACCGATTGAGAAAATTGCGCTCTGCAGGCAGATTTTTGATGCGGCCGTAGAGCGCGTTGGGGTCATGCGCAATCCATTAAGAACCAACATTCTGTTTGGACCCATCATGGAGTCACAAAATCCTTCGACGACATGGTTCGTGGATCATAGAAAAAATGACGGCTTGCGTTATGTAAGCTGTGCCGTTAGGCAGTCGTCAGCATGCTTGTCACGCAATCGCTCGTTTGCGTGACAAGCATGCTGAGCCAAACCGGGTGGTGAACGAACAGTCGGTGCCCGGGTTCTTCCAGGACGGCCAACGAGGATCGCGGCCTGATGCTGCTCGGCTATATGCGCGTATCCAAGGCCGACGGCTCGCAGACGACCGACCTACAGCGAGATGCGCTCCTCGCCATCGGTGTCGAGCCTGATCGCTTCTACGAGGATCACGCTTCAGGAAAACGCGACAGCCGCCCTGGGCTCGATGCCTGTCTCAAGGCGCTGCGTGAAGGTGATACCCTCGCGATCTGGAAGCTCGATCGCCTTGGCCGCGACCTGCGCCACCTCATTAACACCGTGCACGATCTCACCAAGCGTGGGGTCGGTCTCAAGGTGCTAACGGGGCAGGGCGCCAACATCGACACCACCACGGCCAATGGCCGGCTCGTGTTCGGCATCTTCGCAGCCTTGGCTGAGTTCGAGCGGGAGCTCATCATCGAGCGCACCAAAGCCGGGCTCGCGTCTGCGCGGGCACGAGGCCGAAGAGGAGGCCGCAAGCCGAAGATGACGGCGGCGAAGCTAAGGTTGGCTCAAGCGGCAATGGGAAAGCCTGAGACGAAGATCGCCGAACTGTGCACCGAACTTGGCATCACCAGGCAGACCCTCTACCGGCACGTCGATCCGAAAGGAAGCTTCAGACCAGACGCTATGAAGATCCTCGGACGGCGAACTATTTAAGAATAGAGGCGTTTTATGATCTTTATCAGGCCAAATCGTAATCTAATTATGAGATTTTGGCTTGATTGAAGCATGAATACCAATTTTAGGTGCACCAGCACCCATCATCCTACTGCGGTACTTAGTGACTTCTCTGGTGGAATGCCGCGATAGCGGTTTACCGAAGATGAAGCCCTGGACCTCGCAGCAGCCTTCGTTTCGAACCCAATCGAGCTGTGCTTGCGTCTCGACCCCCTCAGCCGTGACTGTCGCTCCAAGCTGCTTTCCTAATCCGGCTACTGCACGGACAATTGCTCCAGAGGTTGAGGGACAAGCTTCCTGTATAAACGAACGATCGATTTTAATTTTATCAAATGGAAATCTGCACAGATAGCTAAGTGATGAATAACCTGTGCCAAAATCGTCGATAGCCAGTCGGACGCCCATGTTGCGCAAGCGATGCAAACACGCAATGACTGCGTCAGCATCCTTGATGAGCACACTCTCAGTAATTTCAAGCTCAAGACGTTCTGGCGCTAAACCTGAATTGAAGAGAGCATTACGAACCTGCTGCTCAACGTTCGCGTGCTGAAACTGTACGGCTGAGACGTTGACTCCTACTCGAAGATCACCCTGCCACGAAGCCGCTTCTCGGCACGCCTCATAGAGTGCCCAGGCTCCGAGTTCGACGATCAGACCTGTATCCTCGGCCAGCGGAATGAAGTCTGCGGGCGAAATAAATCCTTTTTCGGGATGCGGCCATCGTAATAGGGCCTCGAAGCCCCTGAGGGTGTCGTTCCTGAGATGGATCACGGGCTGGTAGTTCAGGAGGAAACCGCCGCTTCGAATGGCATCCTTCATGTCGATTTCGAGGAAGTTTCGCGAGGTAACCGCCATATCCATGCCGGCCTCATAGAAGCAGCATGTTTGCCGACCGGCGTCTTTGGCTCGGTAAAGGGCGATGTCAGCGTTCTTGAATAGGGTATCGGCTTGATCCCCGTCGTCTGGACCAATCGCCACCCCGATACTGATGCCGACCGTCGTGATATGCCCGCCGATATCCAACGGTTGCCCAACGATCTCAATGAGCCGCTGCGCTGCCGCATTCACACCATGCGGATTGCTCCGACCGCGCAGGATGATCGCAAACTCGTCTCCCCCTAGACGAGCAATAGTGTCCCCTCGCCGGAGTGACCGTCGCATGCGATCTGCCAAGGTACACAACAGGGTATCACCTGCCGGATGCCCGAAGGTGTCGTTGACCGTCTTAAAGCGATCAAGGTCGCAACACAGGACGGCAAAGTGGCTACCGTGCCTCTGTGCCGTCGCGAGTTCCTGAGACAGCCGTTCTTGGAATTGTCGGCGGTTCGGCAAACCCGTCAGAGCATCATGCAAAGCCATGTGCTCAACTTGCGCCTCGGCTCGCTTTCGCGCCGTAGCGTCTGCTGCCGTACCCTCGAAGTAGAGGGGATGCCCTTCCGCATCACGCACCAACCACGCCGTTTCCGAGAGCCAAATCCTTTCACCGGTCGTCTGACTGGTCACTTCGGAGACGAAGTCATCGATCCTGCCTTGCTCCAGTATCGTCCGCATAAATCCACGGTGGCGGTTGCGATCGACATACCAGTCATGATTGAAGCAACCATCTGACACCAATGCGCTGGCAGGGTCCGCGTATCCATGAAGGCTTGCGAGGGCTTGGTTGGCTCGAACAATGGTTCCATCGAGCTTTGCCCGATAGACACCCACGACAGCGTTCTGGAAGAGGCTCTGATACTCGGCTTCGGCGACACGAAGGGCAGTCTCCCTTTTTTTACGCTCCGTTATGTCCGTAAAGGTCCGAACGAACCCACCTGTCGGTAAGGGCACGGAACGCACCTCGATCGCCGTCCCGTTCGGTCGCTCGCGCTCATAGACGCTTGCTTCAGTCTCTCGGCTATCGCTCTTCAGCCAGCGCCGAAGGTCGGCGTCGGCCTTGTCGAACTCGCCAGTGTCGACCTGATGCTGGCGCAGGACATCGAATCGTGCACCTTCATGGAGCAAATTTTCTGACACACCGAGAAGGTCTCGCGCTTTCTGATTGTGAACGCGGATACGGTCGTCAGCCCCGATCATCAGGATGCCTTGGTCTATATTCTCCAGCGTGAGACGAAGGAGATCACTGACGTCGCGCAACTGCTCTTCGGAACGCACAAGATCGGTAATATCGACACACACCCCGATGAGGGCGACGATGGCTCCACTCTCGTCATGTTGCGGTAAGCCTCGCGAGATTACAGTCCGCACTTCGCCGTCCGCCCTCACAAGGTGTCGCTGGCGATCGAACGGCACTATGGGCGTTGGTGATGTGCTCTCACCACTGACACGAGCCCAGTCAAGCAAATCAGAACGATTGTTTGCATGTAAAAATTGAAGGATATCGTCTTTGGATACTTCTTCGTCTTCCAATCCATATCCTGTAAGTCTTCGCATGCTCGGAGACCAAGTTGCTTTCTGGGCCCGCAAGTCATATCGCCAACACCCGATACCCCCGACTTGCTCGATAAGACGCTGATAATCGGCCGCTTCTCGCAGCTTCGCTTGTACGGAGCCCATCTTCTCCAAATCCTGGGAGATTTGGTTGCGCGCTTCATGAAGACGCAAATGGGCGACCACGACATCTGCTAAATCTTGAAGGCTCCGAACTTGCTCAAGGGAAAACGAACGTGGCCGAGTGTCCATTAGGCATAGCGTTCCGACGCGAATGCCTGGATATAGGACCAGCGGTGCGCCTGCATAGAAACGGTGACACGTTGTACCCGTGACCAGCGCGTTTTCTAAGAAACGCGCGTCAACAAGCGTATCCTCAATAACAAGAACATCATCTGATGAAATGGTATGGTTGCAGAACGCGACATCACGCGGTAGCTCGTTGATCTCTGTACCTGAACGAGCTTTGAACCAGTGCCGGTTCTCATCCATCAGCGCAATGACGGCAATCGGTACTGAGAATAGTGCTTGCGCCGTACGACATACCGCGTCGAAATGCTTCTCGGCGGGTGTGTCGAGCACCTTCAATCCTCTTAGGACCGTAAGGCGTTCAAGCTCGGTGGATGATAAGGGGTACATCAAACGCCTTACTTGGTGACGTCATCGCTCACGCAGGGAGAGCCGCCGGACGCCGGCGCTTCCCAAATCACCCTACAAATCTTAATGTTTGATGCGAGTTCAACACAAAATTCAACTGACAAGCGAGTTTTAGGGGAATTTTGGGGCCACGCTGCAAAAGATCCATCATTTAAGATTGTCGCTGCTAGAATACTTGTTTAAATATTATTTTTGATATATGCAGACAGAAGTAACTCATCAAGCTATATATCTAACTACAGCTTTCATGGATTTTGAGAAATTAGTGAAAGTGGATTTAATTAACAGCAATGTTATATTCATCGATGAACATCATTCTTCATTAAACCAACGATCAAACAGATTATCACCGCGTCCTTGGTGTGGAAGCGGAACAAATTGGAAAACAACTCACGTGAAGCTCATTCCTTGAGTTGAGATAGCATGACGTTGCGTGCTTGGCGTAGGTAGCGCAGCTTGTCCCGGTAAGCGCTGAAAAGTCCTTCCTCTTCGGTAATGTCTTCTCTTATTTCCAATGCCTCCATAACGCGGCTAGCTTGGGCGCTGAGCCGCGCTTGAGCAGCGATAATACTTCCGTTTAGATCAAGTAATCTACTAATCCAATCTGCATCGACAGATGACATGGTAATCCTTCATTGTTATTGAGAGTGTAATATCATCAAATATCTAGGATATTAATTTTGCAGATCTGTTCCTGTATTTTTACATTAGATCAGCGCTTTCCTAGTATGCTGCCCCCCTGCCACCCTGGGCAAAAGTAGCGTCGTAGAGCCATTCGTGTTGCATCATCAGTTTAGCAATTTGTGCGCTAAGGACGTCGTAGCTTTTACGCATTTGGCGGAAGTTGGTGTTCGTCTGTTCCTGAAGGTCACGTAGATACTCAAGCTCCTCGATGTCCGCATGATCAGCAAGACAGCGACTACTCTCGCGAAGCGCCAAAAGCCTAACTTGTTGCTCGATTGATGTTAGAGCGTTGACCTCTCCTGCAAGGTACTCTTGTGCATCCATGAGCTTCGATAGGCTGGATTGGAGCGTTCGACGTACCCTGATGACGTCCGGGACAGGGATTGGGCCGTTTGCAAGCACCATGAGATCATGCTCCTCCCGCCATCACTGTTCGGAGTCTGAGCATGCAATTCCGGGCTACGCTACTTGCACTCTCAACGAGCGAGCACACGAGCAGCCTCCTTCGTCGTATCGACGGCCCACGAGACCTCGCTGATCGATGCCGAGATTGTCAGCACGTTCTGTGAGATGGCCCGGACCGCTTCCGCTGCCCCCTGCATGCTCGATGACATCTCGCGCGTCACGACGCTCTGCTCCTCAACCGCAGCGGCTGTGCTGACCACGTAGTCGCGCACGGTCACGACCGTTCCCTGGATCGTTCCGAGCGAACCAGCGACCTGCTCCGAGGCTGCCTGTACGCTGTCGATCTCACTGGAAATCTGGCTTGTGGCACGGGCCGCCTGGGCGGCGAGGTTCTTGACCTCCTGCGCGACCACAGCGAAACCACGTCCTGCTTCGCCAGCCCTTGCCGCCTCAATCGTCGCATTCAGGGCAAGCAGGTTGATCTGGCTGGCGATGGTCTGGATCAGGGCCACGATACCGCTCATCGCTGTGGCGGCTGCTGAGAGCTTCTGGGTGACCGCACTCGCTGCTTCCACCTGCGCATGCGCATCGTCCGTAGCCGTGCGTGCCTTGCTCATGCTGTGCGAGATTTCATTGACTGAGGCGGCCAGTTCTTCGGAGGCGGCGGCCATAGTCTGCACACTATTGGCGGTCTTTCCCGCTGCATGAGTCGCGGACCGGGTCTCCTGCGACGAGCGCTGAACAGCACCGTCAATCTCCGCAAAATTTTGCTCGATCAGGCGCTTGAGGTCAGCCAGCAGGGTGACCTGCGCTGTGATATCGGTTGCGAACTTCACGACCTTGTAGGGACGCCCACTCGCATCTAGAATGGGATTGTAGGAAGCCTCGATCCAGACCTCGCGCCCCTCCTTGCCGATGCGCTTGAACTGTCCCTTCTGGTATTCACCCCGGCGCAGCTTGGCCCAGAACGCAGCGTAATCGGGGCTGCCGCCAAAGGCCGGATCGACGAACATCCTGTGGTGTTGACCGACGATCTCGGGCAGCGCGTATCCTACCACGGATAGGAAGTTATCGTTGGCCTCGATGATGGTGCCATCGAGGCTGAAGGCGATGACAGCCTGAGCCTTACGAATGGCCTCGATCTGCCCCTCGCGATCTGCGTCGAACAGCTTTTGCCGTGTGATGTCGGCAGCGAACTTGATAATTTTGTAGGGTTTGCCCCGACGATCGAACATTGGGCTGTAGGACGCCTCGATCCAGACTTCACGGCCATCCTTGCCTATGCGCTTGAACTGACCGGCCTGGAACTCGCCAGCCCGCAACTTCTCCCAAAATTCGGCGTATGCGCAACTGTCCCGCACGGCGGGATCGACAAAACGTCGATGGTGCTGTCCAACGACCTCTTCTGCTCTGAAACCGACTACGGACAGGAAGTTCTCGTTGGCACGAGTGACCACGCCATGAAGATCGAATTCGATCACTCCCTGAGACCGTTCAAGGGCAGCTAGCTTGGCGCTGTCTTCGGTCGTCGGATGATGGGAGCGACTGAAGAGCATCGTAGAATACCTTTGGAAGCTCCCGCGCGATAACGGCACGTCGTGCCTGAAAGCTGCGCTCTAGCCCTGGGTGAATACTCGAAAACAGGTCATCACCATCGCGCCGTATCCGTTAACAATAGGTTTAAGTTCGCCTATCTCTCAACTGCGATGCGAACTTTCCATCCTGTTTGTGGATGAAACCACGATACAGATCAGTGGATGATAGATGCCGGCCCAGGGCGGCAACCAAACATTGGGGTTTCCGCTGTGAGGGGATGTTTCGGCTCCGCCCATCTGCCCCATAGAGTGCCCCCGGCTGAAGCGGCGCTGCTGTCACTTGACAAAGCCTGCAACGGCAATGTCTTGCACAAGGGCACAAGCCTCGCGTTCTTCAGAGGGCTCCTATCAGTGGAGCCAATGCCTTGACCCTGATCCTGTTGGCACTCATGCGAGACGGCAAAAATACCTCGTTCGCGGGCCTGACAACGAGAGCATCGAGGCGTGAGTTACCATGCCGCTGACTCCCATTTGAGCTTGGCCGTGGGTCTCGGCCGAGCTACCGCCGAGAAATGTCCGATATCCCACATTGGCTCGATCTGGTCATACTGGCGGCGAGGGCGGAGCGGGTCTGATCGCAGGACGCCGATCGACGGGCTCATGAAGCGATCGTCCGGGCCACGGTGCAGGTCGAGGTCCTCGTAGATGACGCCATCAGGGTCAGTCTCAACGAAGCCTGACTTACAGGCGAAATGGAGGCAGGTCCGCTTTCCGCATAGGCTCGGGAAGGCTCCATCCCGCACAGGCGACCAGATACTGACCGATCTGAAGGCACGGATGGCCCACCTGCGAGCCCGATCATCCTGACCGTGGTCGAAGACGGCTTTGGCTTCCTCGTTCACCGCTCTGACGAGAAGATCGGGAAGAAGCCGTTCGAGGGATTCGATGATGCCTTGGACTTCATGAGTTGGTGCACGGCCAACCGCCGCACAGCAGAGCCGCTGTTCAGCCTGCCGATCCACTACCGGGGTGGTCGATGCTGGGTGATCACTCCGGGTGACGAAGACGTGGCGTTTCTGTTGAAGCTTCGTTGGTTGTAGCATCCACTTAGTCGCCAACGTCACGTGCAGCCAACAAAGTGCCAACTTCTAGCAGAAGCATCTCTGTTAGCTTGGACATGACTAAATTATGAGATTTTAATAAGAGATTGTGAAGAGCCAATACGGACTCAGCAATGTTCAGTAATGGATCATACTTATTAATTGTCGCTCATATTCTCTTGATGCCCGGAATGTTGCCAAAGCACTCAAGTAAAACACCTAATATTTATTCGTATCACTCCCACCAATACCCTGGTAGGAAGACAAATCTCACTGGGAATAGACCACCTGCGTTGTGCGGGAATGAGCAACTTATGATAAAAGATGGTGACGAGCCTGAGCATGACGTTCGATGCATAGCCGTGCTAAATAAGATCGCTGAAGCGCTGAACTGCTGCGTTTCCGACTTGGCTGTCTCAGGACCTGACAACCTCAGTCAGACCGCAGAACTGCTGATTTTATGGATGTCATTTGATAACGATCAAGACCGCGAGAAGCTTCTGTCGGCTGCCCAACATATCGCGGCGAAGAATTGATCCTCGCATTCCACTGCTACCTCAGCATACCGGGCAGACTCGACTTATACCAGGCCTCGTTGATCAGGACTCACACTGAGTGGCGGTACTGAGCGGGCTGTGATTCAGTCCTTGGGTTTTCAGCCTGAGGAGGATGCGATGGCTGCTCCAGTGCCGCTGCGATCGGATTCCGACGCGCAAGCCTTGCGCGGTCTGGCCAAGGGTTCACGTGATCCGGCGCAGACCCGCCGTCTGTTGGCGCTGTCTGTGATCGCCGCGGGTGGTCTGCGTTCGGAGGCGGCCGAGATTGGCGGGGTCGGGTTGCAGACGGTGCGCGACTTTCGTCGTAGCCTTCAACGCCGATGGCCCGGCCGGGCTGATCGACGGCAAGGCCCCTTGTGCCCGTCCGCGCCTGAACGCCGACCAGCGCGACGCCCTCAAGGTGCTGGTCGAACAGGGGCCGACGCCGGCCGCTCACGGGGTGGTGCGTTGGCGACTGTGCGATCTGGCCCGGATCCTATGCGAGGATCATGGCGTATCGGTCTTGCGAGCAGACGCTGAGCCGCGTCTTGCGGGCGATGGGCTACCGCAAGCTCTCAGCCCGCCCGCGCCATCACGCCCAGGATTCGGAGGCTGGGGCTCTTTTTTAAAAAGACTTCCCCGACCGTCTGGCGCAGATCGCGCAGGCTGTCGGCCGCAAACCCGTAGAGGTCTGGTTCTGCGACGAGGCGCGGGTCGGCCAGAAGAACACCCTGACCCGCCGCTGGGCAGCACGCGGAACGCGACCTTCGGCCCCCAAGGATCAGCGCACGCAGTCAGCCTACATCTTTGGGGCGATCTGCCCGGCCAGAGGCGTGGGCGCGGGCCTGGTCATGCCCCGTTGCACCACGTCGGCCATGGCCCACCACCTCGAAGAGATCTCCGCAACCGTCGCGCCCGGCGCCCACGCCGTGCTCCTGCTCGATCAGGCCGGCTGGTACACGACCAAGAAGCTGCTCGTTCCGGGCAACATCACCCTGCTGCCTCTTCCGGCTCGCTCACCCGAACTCAACCCGGTCGAGAACCTCTGGCAGTTCATGCGCGAGAACTGGCTCGACAACCGGATCTTCCAATCCTATCCCGACATCCTCGACCAGTGCTTCGAGGCCTGGAACAAGCTTATCGCTCAGCCCTGGCGCATCATGTCCGTCGGAATGCGCCGGTGGGCACATGAGTGCTGATCAATGAGGATTGGTATTACACCTGACGTTTTGATCCGTGCCACGTGCCTGCCACGGTCACTCTAGCGCTGTAGATGCTATTTCCGGAGGCATCCCGCACGCGAGCGGTGAAGCTCTGGTGATCACCATTCGGTATGGCGTCCTTCACCACCTGGGCGAGGGTGAGTAGAACTTCGCTTCGTCCAGCCTCGACGTTTGGGAAGTCGATGCCCTCTTCGTCGTAAAAGCTAATCCGAGCATTCTCAAAATCAAAGAAGAGCCTTAGCATGTACTACCCTGTGGTATGAGCTCTTAGGTAACCCGCGATCATGCATCTGAAGAAATTCTCAAGCTGTCTTCAACGAGAGATACTTTTGCTTCTTCGATCACACGGCGGCGATTCGAAGCTTCATGCCAATCCCGCTTAGCGCTGTTGTTTGATGGGAATTCCGCCAGTGACAAAACCAAGCTACAATCCTCATCGGATGAACAAAGATTCTTCCCAATTTTAAGCAGAATAATCAACCGCTCAATATTTGGCGTCAGACTAGGTATTACGCCTTTTGATTCACAGGATTGCTTTTTTGAACTGCGGGCGGCCAACTCTCTTCCCAATTCAAGCATCAGAATTTTTGAAACAGTAGTGATGCGTTCGGAACCGCATTCGATCAACCGCTTATGAATTGCGATGCAGCTTTCGGCGATGCGATACAGATCGTCATTGTTGCCCATCTTCGGTCATAACCTTGTAATGACCCCGTGCCGCTGCGTTGAATCAGTTACGCATGCGATTGATCAGACAGACGAAAAAGGCCCGCCGAAGCGGGCCAAGTTCGGGTGTCGAGTGGCCCTGGGAGGAACCCACAGCTCAACTATATGGCGAACTTTACACCATTGTCTAGGTCGAAGGGAAGCTCCGAAACGAACTTTGGCGATTGCAATTTCCAAAAGATGAAATGCTTCTTGGAAAACCGAATGAGAATTCAAAGCTATGTTACAGCCTATCAGATCCAATTGTCGGATACCCGACATGAAAACAAAATTTACGATTTATTCATAAGAACGGTATAATACCAAACCTCACTGATCAGAACGCATGGGCCCATCGGCGCAGTCCGATAGACATGAGGCGCCAGGGCTGGGCGATGATCTTGTTCCAGGCGTCGCAGCAGTGATCGAGGATGTCGTCGTAGGATTGGAAGATCCGGTTTCCGAGCCAGTTGTCACGCATGAACTGCCAGAGGTTCTCGACCAGGTTGAGTTCGGGTGAGCGCGCCGGCAGGGGCAAGAGGGTGATGTTGTCGGTAACCGGCAGCTTCCTGGTGGTGTGCCAGCCGGCCTGATCGAGCAGGAGGACGGCGTGGGCGCCAGGAGCCACGGTCGCCGAAATCTCTTCAAGATGATAAGCTATCGCTGACGTGGTGCAGCGGGGCATGACCAAGCCTGCCCCGACGCCCCGGGCCGGGCAGATCGCCCCGAAGATGTAGGCCGAGGCCGTGCGCTGGTCCTTGGGGGCCGAGGGTCGCGTTCCGCGCTTGGCCCAGCGTCGGGTCAGGGTGTTCTTCTGGCCGACACGGGCCTCGTCGCAGAACCAGACTTCTACCGGCTTGCCGCCGACAGCCTGCGCGATGTCCGCCAGACGATCGGGGAAGTCTTTTTAAAAACAGCCGCGGCGCCCGGATCCTGGACGTGATGGCGCGGGCGGGCCGAGAGCTTGCGGTAGCCCATGGCCCGCAAGACCCGGCTCAAGGTCTGCTCGGAGACCGACACGCCGTGATCCTCGGACAGGATTTGGGCCAGATCGCACAACCGCCACCGCACCACACCGTGTACGGCCGGTGTCGGTCCCTGTTCGACCAGCGCCTTGAGGACATCGCGCTGGTCGGCGTTCAGGCGCGAACGGGCCCCGGGGGCCTTGCCGTCGATCAGCCCGTCCGGTCCATCGGCGTTGAAGGCCACGACCCAGTCGCGCACCGTTTGCAGCCCGACCCCGCCGATCTCGGCCGCCTCCGAGCGCAGACCACCCGCGGCGATCACCGACAGCGCCAACAGGCGGCGGGTCTGCGCCGGATCACGCGAACTTTTGGCCAGACCGCGCAAGGTCTCGGCATCGAAGTCCGATCGCAGCGGCACTGGAGCAGCCATCGCATCCTCCTCAGGCTCCAAACCCAAGGAATGAATCACGACCGAGATGCCGACGCTACCCCGCGTGAGTCCTGCTCAGCGAGGCTTGGTATAAGTCAACGGTAGGGCCGTCCCGATCCATCACCAGCAGGATGCTGAGCTACCATGACGAGCGATGACAGCGGCGCGCAGAATCGTCGGGAAACGAGGACCGCGAGGTTGCAGGAGAAGGCCCGCGAAGGGGGCGAGGCACGCGCTGACTACGAAGCGACCCAGCAAGCCACCGAGGACAAGACGGTACGCCTCAAGGCCCTTCGGCTCGCGAAAGAGCAGTCCGACAAGGAAGCGGACAAGAAGGTAAATAAGAAAGCTGGCAAGAAGGCCGATAAAAAGAAATAGCTCACTATCGCGAGTGCAAGCTCTCCGCTGCGGCGTTGGGAGATGCCTGCGCTCGTACCCATATGATCCCCATGATCATCTTCACTCTCAATCCCCATTCCCTGCGGGTCACACCATCTGCAACGGAGCCTGGTCGGTTCGACTGGGCGATCTGGAAGGACAAGGAGGTGGTGCAGCGGTCAGTGCGATCCTTTGGATCGGAAGGAGCCTCGGAAGCAGCTGGCGACACGGCCCTTCGGGCTGTTACTACTATCTGGCAGAACGCTAAGTGACAGGGCTCGCCCTTCTCGCGGTGTGAGACGGTTGACTGCCGCTGAGGTACTTCCGTCTCACACCGCGTAAAGCTCAGTTCATCGCGCCGCGACGTCGCTCGTCCGTGAGTTTCGACAGCGCGCGCCCAACCTCCAGCAGCAGCATATCGCTCATCGTGTGTAGAAGGGGTTCAGGAAGTTCATGGATCGCTTCGCGAGCCGCAAGACAATGCTCAGCAGCGAGTTCTAGGGGGTGCCGAGCCTGGCACGTCAGTTCTGAACTCTCCTCTTGCTTAGCGAGCCGCGATTGCGTGATGTCGATCAGCACACCGTTTCCGCGCTGAGGCCGTCCGTCCTTGTCCAAGGCGATGCGGCCACGATCGAGAACCCAGCGTACGACACCGTCGGCCGAGCACACTCGGTACTCGAACGTGCAGCAAAGGCCCGTCTCCGTGCTACGCTTGATCTCTTGTATGAACCGTTCCCGGTCTTCGGGGTGGACCCCAGCGCGGAAGGCATCGAGTGAGGTACCGGCCGCTGTCTCGGCAGGGTCTAAATTGAACACGAGAGCGACGAGAGCATCGGCATAGACCCGGTCATTCGGAACGTCGTATTCCCATTGTCCGATCGTGTCCGAGGCATCAAGCGCCTGTTGCAGCATGATTTGCGAGACCTGGGCCCCGCGCGTTTGAATACGCCTCACCCGCATCTCCAGCGTCTGAAAGAATGTAGCTTGAGAAATATAATAAGATCAAAAACGAACGATAGCTATGTAGGCGGAAAATTACTGCGACATAGTATACTGTTTGTAACTTCTCGGTTTACAGTTATAAGTTGCGTTGGAGGGGAGCAATGGGCCGTAAGCTGAGCTCGGATGAGGCTGAGGCGTTCGTCAACGACGCTACGAGCTTGCCCAATATGAAGTTTGAAGTCCCCTCGTCGTATGCCCCGGTGCTTCAATCGCGGATTGCAGAGGCGCTGGGTCTTTCCGTAGCCGATCTCCTCCATCGAAGCGCATCTGGGATTGATACCCAAGAGGCAGCCCATGAAGGGCAAGCGACCGAGATGGCGCTGACCCCAGACTGCTTGGATCTCATCGAGGCTTTCACGCGTGTCGAAGACCCGGAGGAGCGCCAACGCCTTCTCAAGATGGTTCGAGACGCAGCTCGAATGAACAAGCACGAGGAGCCCTGAGGATCGCAACCCGATCTGAAGGCTGGCGTGACGCCTTTGGGCCCGGCTGACGGTCGCTCGTAGTTCCTGGCGCAAGCCTGCCCCCGCCGCCCGATCTGCTCACGGGGCCGGCGGGGTAGGATCGTCCATCTCACGCTGAGCCGGTACGCAACTTGGCTCGCAGGTAGGATGGCCGAGGCTGGTTAGCCGAGCCTCAAGCGCGCTATGGCGGCGCGGCACCAAATCGGGAATGCGTGACTCGAAGGAAAAATCTGTCAGGCGGTACCCACTCGCGCAGCCTGCTGCATACGGATACCCGAGAAAAGTGACAGGTAGAGCTAGTCTCTGTCCTCAGGTGGAGCACAGATGATGTTGACAACAAGACCACACATTTTGCCATCGACATGCGACGGCGTAAGTCGGACGCGGTAGCGGCAACCGTCCGTCCCATCAAAATCACGGACGATCGTTCGGCCCTCGGTCATGACCGATTGAGCATCCTCGGACAACCACGACAGTGAGAACGGTCCGGCAAAGTTGTTCAGCCGCCTTCCACGGTCGCTCGCTTGTATGCCGAAGATCTGCGCGGCGGCGTCAGTAATTGTACGAATGCGCAAGTCAGCATCGAGAAACACGCTGGCGATGCCCGTGCTCGCAAACAACACCGTTTGCTCAGCCGTCAGCCGATCCAATGACTCGATCTTCGACTCAAGCTCAACGTTAACCGTATGAAGTTCCTCGTTAACCGACTGTATTTCTTCCTTTGATGCCTCTAGTTCTTCATTGGCTGACTGCATCTCTTCGTTGACTGAGTACAGCTCCTCGTTCGAGGATTTCAGTTCCTCCAACGAGGTTTCGTATTCCTCGACGATCCCTTGGAGCCGTTCGCGCGTTTTCGCCAACTCGTCTTCAAGCCGTTGCACCGCCTCGTCTCGCCCGATCTCAGCTTGTACGTCCCGCTGCTCGTTGCGTAGTGCAGACTCAGTGAACACCACGAGGAACAGTGGTTCGACGTTTGGGCGCTGTGTCAGTGGCTTGACGGTCAACGACAACCGCTGCTGCACGGCGCCCGGTGCCCCGATCTCCAGGCCATGGCGTACAACCACCGCGTCGGTTTCAATCGCCTCTCGTAGCGCAGTTCGTAGTTCGAGGCGCAGCCCCTTGGCGACGATCGCGGCCAACTCATGCGTCGGGGGACCTGGCGCGACTTCCAGAACAGTGTTGATCCGCGCTGAGTAGTGCACGGCTTCGCCGGTACGCGTCACCACCGCGTGCGCTGGAGCAAACTCGGCCAGTACCTCGGCTTCCACGGCGTGACGCAGGCTAGCGCGCGCCAGCGCACCCTTAGGTCTGATCCGAGCGCTGGGCACAAGGTCGGCCCAGGCGTTCCCAACCATCGACGGTAGTCTCACCGTCGATGCCACATCGGACGCCTGGAAGATGCGGTGGCGTTTATCGATCGTGGCGAACAGGTCCTCGAACCGCGTGACATTTTCGGCCATCCCGATAAACAGGTAGCCATTGATGCGCAGGGCGTAGTGCAGCACCGGCAGCATTCGCTCCTGCGTTTCGAGGTCGAGGTAGATCAGCAGGTTTCGGCAGGAGATCAGGTCGAGACGCGAGAATGGCGGGTCGCGTAGGACGCTGTGCGGAGCGAAGGTGCACAGGTCACGCACCGACTTGCCGACCACCAAGCTGTCACCTTGCACGACGAAGTGACGTGCGACGCGCTCGGGCGAGACGGCATCAAGGTAGGCTCTGGGATAGCGACCGATCCTAGCCACTGCGAGCGAGCGCTCGTCGATGTCAGTCGCAAAGATCTGCACGCGCTGCGGCGTCGCGAGCCTGTCCATATGCTCCCGCAGCAGAATGGCGATCGAGTACACCTCCTCGCCGGTCGAGCAGGCAGGCACCCACACCCGCACAACGTCGTCAGGAGAGCGGCCCTCAAATAACTTAGGGATCACCCGTGCAGCCAGAGCGTCGAAGGCGGCAGCGTCGCGGAAGAACTTGGTGACGCCGATCAACAGGTCGCGGAACAGCGCTGCCGCCTCTGCCGCGTCCGTGCGTAAGCGTGCGAGGTAGGCGTCTGCTCCCGTATGCTCGCCGACCCTGATACGACGGGCCAGCCGCCGTTTGAATGTGCTGGGCTTGTAGCCGGAAAAGTCGTGTCCGACCTGCCTACGCAGGATCGCGTGAATTTCCTCAAGAATGTCGTCGGTGGCTTCGACGCTGTTCGGATCGTCACCTTTGCCTAGCGCCGTAATCTCTTCATCGGGGATATGAGCAGCGATCAGCGTTCCCATATCTCCGGCTGGGACGACATAGTCCACGTATCCAGTGCGGATCGCGGAGAGCGGCATGTCAGAAGTTTCTGGTCCATCCTCATCAGGAGCCTGAGCGAGGGTGAGACCACCCTGCTCCTTCACTGCTTTGACGCCAATTGTCCCGTCGCCGTCGCCGCCTGAGAGAATGACAGCGACTGTGCGCTCGCCTCGATCGAGCGCTAGAGCGGTGAGGAAAACATCGATCGGCTTGATTTCTCGGACGCCCTCTCCGAGTGCCGTCAGGGTCAAGCGGCCATCCTTGATGCCGAACATCATGCTAGGGGGCATGACGTAGACACGTCCGGACTGCACCGTCAGACCATCGACAGCAGTCTCTACCGGCATAGGGGTGAGTCGACCCAGCACGTCGGGCAGCAGGCTCTCGCGGTCGGGGCTCAAGTGCGTGACAACGACGACGGCGGCATGAAAAGGCTGTGGCAGTCCACGAAAGAAGCCGCTCATGGCTTCGATCCCTCCAGCGGAGGCGCCGACTCCAACGATTGGGAAGAGATCCTGTGCCCTCATGGCATGCTCCTGGGCACCGACCTCAACAGTCCTATCGTTGCCAAGGTTCGAAACTTCAATGTTGGGTGAGGCGAGAGCGGTCGCATTTCATCTCGTGGGTCGCGGTCACCCGTCGTTGGTCAGTTCCTGGGTGATAAATCCAACACAGCGAGCGCGTGCCTCGGGATTTTTGAGCTGAAGGAATAAGCGCATCACGATCAATGCCTGCTCGATGTCTTTGGTGGGGGGATCGACGTCGATAACGAGCAAGGGTTTCACCTGTCCTGCCTCATAGAAGCTATCGACCGGCATGTTCAGTGCGTGCGCGATACGCTCTAGGGATCGCCTGCGTTTTGGGTCTAAAGCATCATCGTTGTCCATGATGTCTTATCAGCCTTGCGTTCGCCTAGTCGAGTTCAGTGCAGGACGACCTTCAGCGCCTGCGGGCTAACGGCAGCAGCGACACGACGCCCCACGTGGAGAAGTGCGTTGCCAACGAGTGCACGGGTGACGGGCTCGCCATCCTCCTCCGCAAGCTCGTAAACCTTGAGGAGGCCTTCAACCAACCGTTGGGGAGGGGCGGGATCGCCGGCACAAATCGCGAGTGCGGTTTCTACCGAATTTGTACCAGCAAGCGTCTGGCGACGTGATTGCTCGACGAGGTCCACGGATTTGCCAAGAACCTGTAGCGTTCTTTCGGCGGCTGCGCGCAACTCCTGAGCGACAATCAGAGCCCGGTCAGCAGCGCTTACTCTGACAGTCATCGATAGTCCTTCCGATCAGCTTGCAACCAGATAGCATCCAATTCCGCTGATGTCTCGCTTCGATTGTGAGCAGGCTTCGGGCTGATAAACTTAGATCATCACAAGTAACTGTCAGACCGCGTGGCAACAACGAACGGACAATCAAGGTGATTACCGAGCGCGGATCGAAATAGCCGAGTATTACGCAAAGGTCGGTATCAGCTGCCCCTTAAGCGCCCTCGTTCGCAGGGTCGGGTGCTGGCTTGATGAAAGATCCATAGCGGCACCTGGGACGAAGCTCGTCGCGGCAGAGTAGCCTTGAGCAGGAAACCCCGCTGCCCGATCTGCTCACGGGCTGGCGGGGTATGCCGTGTCCACACGACGGAAAGCCGATACGCAACTTGGCTCGCCGACAGGATGACCGAGGCTGGTTACTTGGATCTCAAGGGGCTGGAGCCTGAAGTGCCCAAAACGAAACAGCCTTGCGCAGCTCAAGGCTCAACTTCGCCAGCTTCGGCTTCGCTTTCCAAGACGACAGCATCAGCTTTTTCCTCGCCGTATTGGAAACGATGGTGGTCGAGAACGGGGAATAGATCCTCAAGCCCACGAGCGACACCAAAGAGGACGGTTGAAGGCACGGCCCCTTCGAGCGGCAGGCGGTAATTGACTTCGCGCATGGTGCTCTCAGATGAGGAGCCGGTTTCGCCAAAAGGGGCTGCCGGGACCCAGGATGGTCTGCGATGATCCTGGGTTAATGATGAAAGTTGCGAGAGGTTTCGTAGAGATCCATTTAATGTCGGCTGCACGACATAAATACATCATCGAGATGTGCGCGCTATCGAGTTGCGCGCAACCATGATTAGTGCTCGTAACGGCAGGTGTTAAATTTCCAATGCGGCGCCATCACGTTGTGTCGACGCTTCGAGGAGCCCCACCAATGTCGCTCTTTGTCGTAACGCGTCGCTGTTCACTGAACGAAGATCGCTACAGGTGGCTGCTTCTCTCGTCCGATCGCGCACACAAGATCCACGCGCCCGACTCCTATAAAACTGAAGCCGAAGCCCAGAGATTGGGTGAGATCGAAGCTTCGTTTCTGAACGAGCAAGATTGCTCTGCGTTTAGCTGATCACGCATCATCCTCGCCAAGGTAGCACGCGGTTTGTGAAAGCCGGGGCATCCTTGGGATCATCCAAGCTTAGGAAGGGGCAATCACCGCCTTCGCGTGCACAATCACAGCTGTGGCCACCGTCCAGCAGGACGGTGCGACCCTGCGGATAACAATCTGTTCTCGTGGGTCAGTTCATCTGCGCCCGGCGCTGATCGTTCTCAAGCTTCGAGAGGCGACGTCCAAGCTCCAGCAGGAGCATATCAGTCATGGTTTGGAGGAGAGGCTCGGGGACTTGCTGGAGGGCGCCTCGGACAATCAAGCAATGCTCGGCCGCTTCCTCTAAAGGATGTTCTAGACGATCGAGCATCGCCATTGAATATGCGGCTTCATCAGATCGGTTTTGTGTGATGTCGACTAGGAAGCCCGTGCCTCGCCGGGGCTGCCCAGTCTCGTCCACCTCAATCAGACCGCGAGCCAAAACCCACCTCATAGCGCCATCGGCCGAGTGAACTCGATACTCCTGCACGTAGGAGTGACCCGCAGCTGCGCTTCTCGCAATGACCTCGGCTGTTTTCGCCCGGTCCGCTGGATGAATGGCTTCTAGGAACAGGCTCAGCGGCACCCCGCCTCGCGCCACCGCAGGATCGACGCTGAAGAGCAGAGCAACCGTTGCGTCCGCATAGAGACGATCGTTGGGGATGTCCCAGTCCCAGCGTCCGATGACATCCGACGCATCAATCGCAGCTTGCAGATGGATCTGCGAAGCTTTCCCCAAATCTGCCCCGCCTCGCCGCACCACTACCTCCTAACCCACGTGATTTCTCCAATCACTTCAATGTGAGACCTTTTTAAGGTTGGTTAACATGCGATAAATTGTCTGCGGGGCCTCAGCCACGATACCGCCACGCTTTTGCATACAATCCGGCGTATGATAAGCGGTCTTCAGGTTTGTGGGCATACCGTTGGGGACAGAACTTGGGCCGTAAGCTGAACCCCGCTGACGCCGCTTCGCCCAGCTTCTCTGACGCAAGCGCGGAGCCGAGCCCAATCCTGCCGAACCGTAGCCAACTGCTCCAGCAGCAGATCGCCAGGCAACTCGGGATTTCGCCTGAGGAGTTCAGCAAAACACCTCGACTGGCCCCAGGTGCACCAGATGGGGGTACTCCTTCTGGTGCCTTCGACGTCGCACTAAGCCGCGAGTGCCTAGAATTGCTCGAAGCCTTCTGCCGGATCACAGATCCAGAACAGCGCCGTCTATGCCTGCAAGCTGTTCGTGATGCGGCTGATAGCTCGCCAGCGGCGGTTCGCTAATGCACTATCGTACTGATGTTGCTCTGACGAATACGCCAGTATTCATCGCACCTACGCTCGCGCTATCCGCGCTGCTCTCATATCCCGCATCTCTGAAGCTCTGGCGTAGCGATGCATCATCTTGCGGCGCTCTTCTCTCTGCGCAAGTTCCTGCCCGACCTGCCATAGCAGTGCGCGTGTCATAGCGAGCATCGCCGGAGTGCCTATCTCGGCGACCGCTTCATGAGCTTTGAGGCAGGCGTCTGCCATGGCTTCGAAACGTTCGTCATCATCCATCGAAGTTCGAGCCTCCTTCAGTATCACAACAAAACTTAACGAGCTGAAGTTGCAGGAGACAACCGTATCGAGGCTGGACAAATTGTCCGGGCGATGTTCTGACCTAAATAATCAGTTAATTTTAATGATCAGATAGTGATTGTATTATGTTCTCGGAACAATGAATGCACACTGGCGATATCCGCTATATGTGCGATGCACAATAGGAGCGAGATATGTCTAAAATTGATGGGACGGATTGTTGCTCAACCCGAGCAGCGTCCTTGTTGATCAGAATTGCTACAGCACTCGATTGCCCGGTCGAGGCATTCTCGAAACCTGCCTCGGATGAAATATCTCAAACGGCCGAGTTGATGCCACTTTGGCTTACGATCGAGCACGAAGAGGATCGCATGAAGGTGCTGAGCATCGTTCGCAGTGTTGCGCCGACGATTACCGCGGCGGAAGCCTGCCAAGGCGGACAGGTCTCATAAGAACCCGCTTCCTGAGTGATCCTTGAAGGCATTCGCCCGGCGGATGTACCCAACTACCGTCCTCGGATCCCGGTGCCCGCTTTGGTCCATGATACGGGCGAGGTCCGCGCCCCACTCAGCCGCCGTCGTGATGTACCTGGCCCGCAGGGAGTGCGCCCCGAAAGTCGAGGCTGGCGGCCTTCGGATAGTCCTTAATGATGTCTGCAACGGCCTGGGTTATGAAATGCGCCACGCCCTCCCGACCGCGACACCAACTGGTACGGCTCAGCGGGTTGGAGCATAGGGATAGAGAGGTTGCCGAACCAAGGCTCTGCGGCGGCTCATTGATCAAAGCGCTCGAAAGAGAACAGAGAGCACGGACCTCACCCTGACAGAAGCCTGTTCTCTGTAGGTGCTCATGGAAGTGCCCCGCAATCCATTCTGGCAAGGCTTCTACGCCTTCAACGATGGATCATGCCTTGAAGCCTGTCCGTTCTCTCACAATTCGATCGACGCCCGCTTCTGGTACGGAGGCTTCGCCCTCGCCCACTCTCTCGTGCATGGCAGGGGACGCAAGGGGCTACGGCTGAACGAGGACGCACCCGTAGCCTTCACCGGGTCAATACCACGCTGTTCGAGGCGTCTGCTCCCGATGGAGAAGTGGGACAGGTCACGTTAAAAACGGCATCGTTGTAGTCCTTATCATCAACCGGCCCGCCCATATCATTCCATTTGTAGGTAATCTTCCTGCCCGGCGTCTGATTGCAGTTGACCGTTGCATTGCTTGGAGCGCCAAGCGAGCAGAAGCCGTTACTGAGGAGCCCGCCTTGCGTTGTTGTTTGAAGACTGCAGTTAAACAGCTGAAGCGTATAGGCAGCGGAGGACGGGGGAACAAAATGCGAGTAGAAGATGTGGCTGCTTCCCGGAGCGGCGCCATAGCCATTACGGCCATAGCTCGCGATCCCACCCGTAACGTTTTGCAATGCAAACCCAATCTTCTGACCGGTTCCGATGATAGCCGAAATATCTTTGGAGCTGCTACCTGCTGTGTTGGAAAAGAGCAGATTCAGATCGCTGCTGCTGGGAATGCCGTTGTTGGCTGGCACGACGTACCAATAAATACTGTTCGCGTCAGCAGAATTGCTGGCAAAGCTTGACAGTGAGAATGCCAGTTTGTAGCCAGCGCTTCGTGCCTCCGACATGACCGTCACGGCACTCTCACTAGACATCATCGAAAGGATGGAGTTCGGGACCCGCGTCTGAGCCGCCACGGCGACGCTGTAGACAGCTGAGTTCGCTGCACTCGGCGTGACAGTGAAGGTCGCATTTGATGCATAGGGCATCCGTGCGATAGCAGTGGCCATGAAACGAGTAGCGGTCGCCTGAGCCGTCGAACTTGCGGTGGCCGAAACGTAGACAGAGGCGCCCGCCAATGCTGCGCTGTCGGCCGCCGCCTGTAGCTCCGAGCGGAGTTGTACCGCCCGCATCATGTCGAGACCACCTCCCGCGATGAGCAGCACGGGAACGAGCATCACCCCGAACCAGACAGCAAATGTACCTTTGCAATCATCCAAGAAACAGCAAAGCGTGTCATGTGGCGAGGAGGCTACCGACATCCGCATGCTTTCAGCTGCCGTATGTAACGGGTGTTCCAGAGCGCGGACGCGCCAGGGCGGAAATCGAGAAGGTCACGTCTAATGCAAGCGGGAAGGTCAGAGGTGATGCGTAACGGAAGCTCGCCTTCACAACGATCGCGCTGTCGCCGGAAGTGGTCGTGACTGGTGCAGCATCGCTCGCGGCATTAGCGATCGCCGAGACGGCGCCGCAGCTCGTGTTAATCCAGTCGACTTTTCGTGCTGTGTTGACGTAACTCACGCTAGCAACCGATGCAGCAAAGCCTGTGGTGTTGAGTGGCAGAAGAGAGAGCTTGGCACCCTTGCAGTAATCCACGACTTCCAAGGCCGTGACGCTCGCCTGCTGCGAAACGAGGTCCGCGAGGTTGCGAGTGGCAGCCACAGCGAGCATCCGCGCGCGCGCCAGCGCGAAGACTTGGAAGCTACCGAGCATCGCTATCAGAATGAACGGAGCAATCAACGCGAATTCAACAGCGCCAACGCCAGCTTCATTAGACCAGCATCGTCTTGTCAGGCCGTGCATCAGTAGAGCTCGTTCTGGAATGACAAGGTCGTCAACAGCAGTACATTCGCATCGAAGCCCGTGCCCTTTAACATACCTGATAGCGGCGCCTTGCTATAGCCAATCTGAAGTACAACGTCAGATCCGGAACTGCCGGAATCAAAGCCGGTCTTGCTCAATGTTCCGGCGCTAGTCGTTGTACCGGGGGTAAGGCTGGCAAAGCTCGTACCCGATTGGACATAATAGACGATCTTATCGCAAGGAATGAACGGTGAAGCCTTCGCGCAAATCGCGGCCTTGAAGGTCGCCTCATTTACCGATCCAATCCGTAGCAGCCGACTCGCATCACGCGCTGCGTTGTCCAGGGTACTCAGCATCAGTAGGCACAAACCTACCTCGATCCAGGCGAGTATCATCGCCAGGAAGCACGGCGTGATCAGCGCTACCTCGACAGCTGTAGCCGCGCGCCTGTCATGGATGAATTCAGCCCAAAGTTGGCGGCACCGAATGGACACCGAGCGTGGTCGAAGGAACGGGGCATCGCACGAGCAGTGCATCTGCGCTCTCCCAATTCAGCAATACTCCTCGCGGACACCGACCCGGATTGTCGTGCGGATCTTCACTAGGGGTTGGCGAAGCTCGTTGTATCCGGATTAGATGTGCTCCGGTCGAACGTAGAGTTGTATAGCGCTTCGTGCTGCCCCAATAGCGTGAGGATCTGTGCACGCAAGCCCGCATAGGAGTCTTGCATCTGCCGGAAATTAGCGTTGGTTGCGGTTTGCATATCACTCAAACGGTCGAGATCGTCCGTCTGCTTCTCTGCTTCGAGAATACGGCCACCCTCCCTTAAAGCCAGAGTTCTCACTTGGCGTTCGATGGCCTGTAAGGCTGCGACGTGTCCAACTATGTAGTCCTGCGCGTCCATAAGCTGTTCTACGCTTTTCTGGAGGGTTCGTCGGATCTGGATCACATCCGACACTGAGCTAAAATCGTTGGCGGGGACCATGAGGGCAGTACCTCGATATGCTGGTGATCGATTCTTGAGCCCTGTGAAACAAAGCTCGCCGGGTGGCGCGTCCGCCTTGATCGGATCAAACCCTGAGCGGTGTTCTCGTGACCTGACTTAACACTGGGCTCGTTCGGTCAGATCAAAGCGTTCCCAGTGGAGCCCGCAACGATCGTCGCGGGCGCCATGCTTGTGTGATCTCAGACCGGTAAGCGGCCTTCTTTCATGCCAAATTCGAGAAAGTGTTGCAGTGGATCCATGCCAGCTGCGGCAACATCCGGATTGGCTTCAAGGTAAGCGTTCGTATGGAAGCCGGGTCCCGGATCGCGGCCCTCGTGCCATCCATACTCCTGATAGTGGATCAAAGGATTGGAGCCATTCGCGGCGACATCGGGGTTAGCGGCCAGGTAGGCGGCTGGATCAAAGAGCTCGTTGGGTGCTCGCCCTTCCTTTGCGCCGTAGTCAAGGTAGTGCTGGAAAGCGAAGTCCCACGGCTGAACTCCCGTCACTACCCGCGCGGCTGCAGCCACATCAGGATTGTGACCAAGGTAAAATTGAGCATCGAAGTCTCCCACAAGACTATTTTTACTCTCACCTTCGTAAACGCTACGGCCTTCCCTTTGGCCATGCTGAAGGTAGTGCTCAAGTGCATTAGCACCAGCCGCTTTAACATCAGGATTTAGAGATAGGTACGTCTCAGGTGCAAAATCCGAACCTGGACTACGGCCCTCACGTTCACCGTAATTAAAGTAATGCTCCAGGGGGTTAACGCCGGCTGCAGCCACGTCCGGATTTTCAGCCAAATACTCACGCGTATGAAAGTAGGCGTTTGGATCACGTCCCTCGTGCCAGCCAAATGTCTCATAGTGTGTGTCGGCATCAACGTGGGCCTTCCACACATCTAGGTTGTTCGACAGGTACCAGACATCATCCACGAGTGAGTGGCCGTCGTTTTCCTGGATCGTACCATCCGTGAAATGGAGCGTTCCGATGCCGCTGATGTCGTGGCACACTCCATTCGGGTCCGTAAGGACGAGAGCCTCGCCAGCCAACGTCACGTGAGCATCGACAAAGGCGAAGCTAAACGTTGCCACGGCAGCTGGAGCGACACCTTGCAACGAGACGCCGAGGACCGCCGAGCTCGACAAACCCTGTCCATCTGAGACCGTATATGTGAAGGCCTCAGTAGGGGCTTGCACACCGTTGCCGACGTTGTTGGCTCCAATCGCTTGATAGCTGTAGTGCCCATCCGCGGAAATCTGGAGAGTTCCGTGGTCCGAAATAACTGTTGCAGTACCACTCTTGGGAACCTCAACGGTCAGGCCGTTGGCGAAGCGCACTGAGGTCACGTGTAGTACATCGCCAGCATTAGGGTCAGTGTCGTTGTCGAGCACGTTGCCGGTCAACGCTGATGCATGTGTCACCGTCGAGATCGCGTCCGAAACCGCCTGCGGCGCAGCATTCCCTAGGCCATTTGCATCGATCGTCAGTACGACGTGGCTCGTACTTGAGCCCACATTGCCGGCGGCATCGACGATGGTGGCAGTCAGGACGTTGTTGCCGTCCGCCAGCGCAGTGGTGGGCGTGAAGGTGAAGTGTCCGTCCGTCCCGACCAGAGCCGTACCGAGGACAGTGCGTGACGGTGGCACCTGCCTCGGCCGTCCCCGTGATGGTCGGAGTGGCGTCGTTGGTCGGCGCCAGGGCGTCGAACACCGGTGCACCCGGCGCGGTGAGGTCGATGACCAGGGATGTGGGCGTGGAAACGGGCGAGGCGTTGCCCGCTGCATCCACCGCCACGGCCGTGAGGCTGGCCGTGCCCTCGGGCAGAGCGGCCGGTGTCAGGCTGAAGCTGCCATCGGCACCTGCCACCGTCGAGCCAATCTGGGTCGTACCGTTCGAGACGATCACGGTCGCGCCCGCCTCGGCCGTACCGGTGATCACCGGCGTGGTGTCGTTGGTCGGCGCATGCACGTCCAGCACCGGGGCAGCGGGAGCCGTGGTGTCACCGTTGCTCGGCGTAGCGTTGACCACGAGGGTCACAGGGGTGGAGCCCGTCCCCACGTTACCGGNACCGTCGAGCCAATCTGGGTCGTACCGTTCGAGACGATCACGGTCGCGCCCGCCTCGGCCGTACCGGTGATCACCGGCGTGGTGTCGTTGGTCGGCGCATGCACGTCCAGCACCGGGGCAGCGGGAGCCGTGGTGTCACCGTTGCTCGGCGTAGCGTTGACCACGAGGGTCACAGGGGTGGAGCCCGTCCCCACGTTACCGGCCGCATCGACGGCGGTGGCAGTCAGGACGTTGTTGCCGTCCGCCAGCGCAGTGGTGGGCGTGAAGGTGAAGTGTCCGTCCGTCCCGACC
This sequence comes from Methylobacterium sp. Leaf125, assembly GCF_001423085.1. Taxonomy (GTDB): domain Bacteria; phylum Pseudomonadota; class Alphaproteobacteria; order Rhizobiales; family Beijerinckiaceae; genus Methylobacterium. Next base: position 65,514 of record NZ_LMNU01000016.1, read on the forward strand.
AGAGCCGTACCGAGGACAGTGCCGTTGTCCGCGATGGTGACGGTGGCACCTGCCTCGGCCGTCCCCGTGATGGTCGGAGTGGCGTCGTTGGTCGGCGCCAGGGCGTCGAACACCGGTGCACCCGGCGCGGTGAGGTCGATCACCGTCGAGCCAATCTGGGTCGTACCGTTCGAGACGATCACGGTCGCGCCCGCCTCGGCCGTACCGGTGATCACCGGCGTGGTGTCGTTGGTCGGCGCCACGAAAGCGGTGATACTCGGAGCATTAGGCACAACGCTGTCGATGGTGAGAGCGACGGCGGCAGAGGGTGCCGAGACGTTGCCGGCRAGATCGCGCGCGGTGACGGTGAAGCTGTTGGCACCCTGAGCCAGGTCAGCAGCCGGGGTGAAGCTGAAGACGCCGTTCGTACCGGCAACGACAGTGCCGAGCACGGTGCCGTTGTCCGAGATGGTGACGGTAGAACCGGCCTCGGCCGTCCCCGTGATGGTCGGGGTGGCGTCGGCGGTGAGACCGGCCNGCGGTGACGGTGAAGCTGTTGGCACCCTGAGCCAGGTCGGCAGCCGGGGTGAAGCTGAACACGCCGTTCGTGCCGGCAACGGCAGTGCCGAGCACGGTGCCGTTGTCCGAGATGGTGACGGTAGAACCGGCCTCGGCCGTCCCCGTGATGGTCGGGGTGGCRTCGGCGGTGAGACCGGCCGCGGTGGTGATGGTTGGTGCACCGGGCGCAAGGCTGTCGATGGTCAGGGCCACGGCGGCAGAGGGTACCGAGACGTTGCCGGCGAGATCGCGTGCGGTGACGACGAGGCTGTTGCTGCCTTCGACGAGTGGGCTGGCCGGGGTGAAGCTGAACGTGCCATTCGTGCCGGCAACGACAGTGCCAAGCACGGTGCCGTTATCCCAGATGGTGACAGTGGCCCCGGCCTCGGCCGTCCCCGTGATGGTCGGGGTGGCGTCGGCGGTGAGAYCGGCCGCGGTGGTGATGGTTGGCGCACCGGGCGCAAGGCTGTCGATGGTCAGGGCCACGGCGGCAGAGGGTGCCGAGACGTTGCCGGCGAGATCGCGTNCGGCCGCGGTGGTGATGGTTGGCGCACCGGGSGCAAGGCTGTCGATGGTCAGGGCCACGGCGGCAGAGGGTGCCGAGACGTTGCCGGCGAGATCGCGTGCGGTGACGGTGAAGCTGTTGGTACCCTGAGCCAGGTCGGCAGCCGGGGTGAAGCTGAACGTGCCRTTCGTGCCGGCAACGACAGTGCCRAGCACGGTGCCRTTGTCCGAGATGGAGACGGTAGAACCGGCCTCGGCCGTCCCCGTGATGGTCGGGGTGGCGTCGGCGGTGAGAYCGGCCGCRGTGGTGATCACCGGCGCACCGGGGGCGGCGCTGTCGATGGTGAGAGCGACGGCGGCAGAGGGTGCCGAGACGTTGCCGGCAAGGTCGCGCGCGGTGACGGTGAAGCTGTTGGCACCCTGAGCCAGGTCGGCAGCCGGRGTGAAGCTGAACGTGCCGGGCAGAGGGTRCCGAGACGTTGCCGGCAAGRTCGCGCGCGGTGACGGTGAAGCTGTTGGCACCCTGAGCCAGGTCGGCAGCCGGRGTGAAGCTGAACGYGCCGTTCGTGCCGGCAACGGCRGTGCCGAGCACGGTGCCGTTGTCCGAGATGGAGACGGTAGAACCGGCCTCGGCCGTCCCCGTGATGGTCGGGGTGGCGTCGGCGGTGAGAYCGGCCGCGGTGGTGATGGTTGGYGCACCGGGSGCAAGGCTGTCGATGGTCAGGGCCACGGCGGCAGAGGGTACCGAGACGTTGCCGGCAAGATCGCGCGCGGTGGCGGTAAAGCTGTTGGCACCCTGGGCTAGGTCGGCGGCCGGGGTGAAGCTGAAGACACCGTTCGTACCAGCGACCACAGTGCCGAGCACGGTGCCRTTGTCCGAGATGGTGACGGTGGCCCCGGCCTCGGCCGTCCCCGTGATGGTCGGGGTGGCGTCGGCGGTGAGACCGGCCGCGGTGGTGATGGTTGGTGCACCGGGCGCAAGGCTGTCGATGGTGCGCAAGGCTGTCGATGGTCAGGGCCACGGCGGTAGAGGAGGCCGAGACGTTGCCGGCGAGATCGCGTGCGGTGGCGGTGAAGCTGTTGGCACCCTGCGTTAGAGGGGCTGTCGGAGTGAAGCTAAAGCGTCCGTCCAGCCCTGCCACGGCGGTGCCCAGCACGCCGGCGTTGTCCGAGATGGTGACAGTGGCACCGGCCTCGGCCGTACCGGTGATGGTCGGCGTGGTGTCGGTGGTTGGTCCTGCAAAAGCTGTGATGCTCGGAGCGAGCGGATCGACCGTGTCGACCAGTACCGTCACGGGTGCGGCCGGCGATGCGGTGCCGCCGGGGCTCGTTGCCGTGACCTGAAGCGCGTTGGTGCCCTCCGCCAGCGGTACGGTTAGGGTCACGCTGAAGCGACCGTCGGTACCTACGGTACCGGAGCCGACAGGGCTCACGCCGTTGGTGACCGTAATTAAGTCGCCAGCTAAAGCCGCGCCGGTGATAATAGGCGTGTCGTCGTTGGTAGGCGGCACGTAGTCGACGACAGGGGCGCCGGGCACTTTCGTGTTGATGAGGACCTGCGTCACGACGGAGGGAACCGACAGGTTGCCGGCCCCATCCTGCGCCGTGGCGGTGAGGTTGGCGAGAGCGTCCGGCAGAGGCACAGTCGGAGTTAGGCTGAAGCTGCCGTCGGCAGCGGCCACGACGGTGCCCAGCACGAGTGCGTCGCTACGAACCGTAACAGTCGCCCCTGCCTCGGCCGTACCCGTGATAGTCGGCGTGGCGTCATTGATAGGGCCTGCAAAGGCGCTGATGGTTGGCGCACCGGGGGCGACGCTGTCGATGGTGAGAGCGACGGCGGCAGAGGAGGCCGAGACGTTGCCGGCGAGATCGCGCGCGGTGACGGTGAAGCTGTTGGCACCCTGAGCCAGGTCGGTAGCCGGGGTGAAGCTGAAGACACCGTTCGTGCCGGCAACGGCAGTGCCGAGCACGGTGCCGTTGTCCGAGATGGAGACGGTAGAACCGRCCTCGGCCGTCCCCGTGATGGTCGGGGTGGCGTCGGCGGTGAGACCGGCCGCGGTGGTGATGGTTGGYGCACCGGGSGCAAGGCTGTCGATGGTCAGGGCCACGGCGGCAGAGGGTRCCGAGACGTTGCCGGCGAGATCGCGTGCGGTG
>NZ_LMNU01000016.1:68896-69171 GCF_001423085.1 Methylobacterium sp. Leaf125
CGTCGGCGGTGAGACCGGCCGCGGTGGTGATGGTTGGTGCACCGGGCGCAAGGCTGTCGATGGTCAGGGCCACGGCGGTAGAGGAGGCCGAGACGTTGCCGGCCGCATCGGCGGCAGTGGCCGTCAGGACGTTGTTGCCATCCGTCAGCGGAGCSGTGGGCGTGAAGCTGAASACACCGTTCGTACCAGCGACCACAGTGCCGAGCACGGTGCCRTTGTCCGAGATGGTGACGGTRGMMCCGGCCTCGGCCGTCCCCGTGATGGTCGGGGTGGCG
>NZ_LMNU01000016.1:69199-86989 GCF_001423085.1 Methylobacterium sp. Leaf125
CGGGCGCAAGGCTGTCGATGGTCAGGGCCACGGCGGTAGAGGAGGCCGAGACGTTGCCGGCGAGATCGCGTGCGGTGGCGGTGAAGCTGTTGGCACCCTGAGCCAGGTCGGTAGCCGGGGTGAAGCTGAACACGCCGTTCGTGCCGGCAACGRCRGTGCCGAGCACGGTGCCRTTGTCCGAGATGGWGACGGTRGMMCCGGCCTCGGCCGTCCCCGTGATGGTCGGGGTGGACAGTGCCGAGCACGGTGCCRTTGTCCGAGATGGTGACGGTRGMMCCGGCCTCGGCCGTCCCCGTGATGGTCGGGGTGGCGTCGGCGGTGAGACCGGCCGCGGTGGTGATRGTTGGTGCACCGGGCGCAAGGCTGTCGATGGTGAGAGCGACGGCAGTGGATGGTGCCGAGACGTTGCCGGCGAGATCGCGTGCGGTGACGGTGAAGCTGTTGGCACCCTGAGCCAGGTCGGTAGCCGGGGTGAAGCTGAACGTGCCGTTCGTGCCGGCAACGGCGGTGCCGAGCACGGTGCCGTTGTCCGAGATGGTGACGGTAGAACCGGCCTCGGCCGTCCCCGTGATGGTCGGGGTGGCGTCGGCGGTGAGACCGGCCACGGTGGTGATGGTTGGCGCACCGGGGGCAAGGCTGTCGATGGTGAGAGCGACGGCGGTAGAGGGTGCCGAGACGTTGCCGGCAAGATCGCGTGCGGTGGCGGTGAAGCTATTGGCACCCTGGGCTAGGTCGGCGGCCGGGGTGAAGCTGAAGACGCCGTTCGTACCAGCGACCACAGTGCCGAGCACGGTGCCGTTGTCCGAGATGGTGACGGTAGAACCGGCCTCGGCCGTCCCCGTGATGGTCGGGGTGGCGTCGGCGGTGAGACCGGCCGCGGTGGTGATGGTTGGTGCACCGGGCGCGACTGTATCAACCGTCAGGGTAACATCGTCGATTCCAAAACCTAACTGTCCAAGTGAAACATCTAAAACGCTTCCTCTAAATACCCTGACTTCCGTCAGGTTTTGCCATGCGGAGCTAAACTGATACCGAGTTTCTCCAAGGAGTAGGCCGAGATTGAGCAGATCCCCGGACGAAGCAGAAACAACTTCGACACCATTCCTGTAACCGATGAAGACAACGCCCGATAAAAGACTTACGTCTGCTCTGATCGATAACGCGTTTAAATCGAATACCGTACCGGTTTGGCGAGATATTGATAGATACCCCGAAACTGAGCTGGTTTTCAGGCTCGCATCCTGCTCTAAAAACTCCCGATTGACTGAAAGTGTTCCCGTTGCGGATCCAGATCCGTTCCGCTGAGCATAAACGAACCCATCGATAATCAGCGAACTGCCCGAGCGACCAGACGATGCCTCGAACGTTTGGGTGCTTGCCATAGCTATTCTCTCTAGGTGCGCCCGCGGATCGATATCCAACGGCTGGTTACACTTCAGACCGGACAATCCTGATGAGGACGCGGTGTTGGCCGGGCCTCTCACTCACAATTATCAACCTACATACGAATATTTCCCTTTCAAGTATGTTTCGGTGGGACTTGGGCTCCAAATTGATCAACAGCAGAGGTTCACGCTTGGCAAGCTTAATACCTCACTAACGAAGTCAGTAAAGAACAAATTTTCAGAGGGAATAGCGGCTTTTTCAGCGATTAAGCCGCGAGACGTTAGGATAGTTTTAATATCCTACAGATCGTCTTAGGTGTTATGCGGCGCACCAGTAGCCGAAACAGCGCCCAATGAGTGTTCCGAGCTTAGCGCTTAAGGCGAGAAACCTCGCTTGGTGGGTGATTACCTAAGGCAAACAGGCGAACTCCGATGCGACTTCATCAGAATGCTGAGCTCAGAACCGCACTTCTCCGCTGCCGTCGCGCGTTCTTTGGCGTCGGCGTCATGAGCGGCATCATCAACATCCTGTACCTGACGGGATCGTTCTTCATGCTTGAGGTCTATGACCGGGTCATCCCGGCACGCTCAATTCCGACGCTCATCGGACTTGGTATGCTGACGCTGACACTGTTCCTGTTTCAGGGTCTCATCGAGACCATCCGGGCGCGGGTCTTAGCCCGGATTGGCAGCTCGTTGGACGAGGCCTTGTCTGGGCGGGTATTCGACATGGTGGTGCGCCATCCTCTTGAGGCACCGGCTGGCGGAGATGGACTCCTGCCGCTGAGGGACCTCGATCAGATCCGCAATTTCTTCTCGAGCCTCGGCCCAACGGCAATCTTCGACCTGCCTTGGATGCCGATCTACCTTGGGATCTGCTTCCTGTTCCATCCACTGATCGGTATCGCGGGGCTGGCTGGCGCTCTCGTCTTGGCGGCACTGACTCTCCTCACCGAGTTGTTGACACGCCGGCCCCAGCGTGAAGCCACCCATCATGGGGCGAGCCGTAATGCCCTCTCCGAAGCTGGGCGCCAGAACGCAGAGGTTCTTCGGGCCATGGGCATGCAGAAGGAGTTCGCGCAGATCTGGAACGCGGAGAACAACGTGTACATGAGGCGGCAGCGCCGCGTCGCCGACATCGCGGCAGGTCTCGGGACCACCTCGAAGATCTTCCGCATGGTACTGCAATCTGCGGTGCTGGCGCTCGGAGCCTACCTGGTCATTCAGGGGCAGGCCACGGGCGGCATAATCATCGCCTCATCCATCCTCGTCTCGCGGGCCCTAGCACCGGCCGAGATCGCGATCGCCAACTGGAAAGGGTTTGTTGCAGCCCGGCAAGGCTGGATGCGCCTGCATGACATGCTGGCGCGCTTCACCCCGGACAAACCGGCGCTTGCTCTACCAGCCCCTGTCACGTCGCTGACTGTGGAGAACGCATCGATCCTGCCGCCGGGCGGAACGCGCGCGATCGTCTCCGACGTCAGTTTCGGCCTCAAGGCGGGAGAGGGCGTCGGCATCATCGGACCGAGCGCATCCGGCAAATCCACCCTAGCGCGGGCGCTCGTTGGCGTCTGGACGCCGCTGCGTGGGGCGATCCGTCTCGATGGCGCCACCCTCGATCAGCGGGGCGGCAGCAGCCTGGGTCGCCACGTCGGCTACCTCCCTCAGGATGTCGAGCTCTTCGCCGGTACCATCGCGTCAAACATCGCGCGGCTGGCAACGGACCCGAATGCCGAAGCCGTCGTCGCGGCCAGCCGGAGCGCCGGCGTACACGAGCTGATCCTTCGGATGCCCGATGGATATGAAACTCGCATCGGCCCCGGCGGAGCGGGGCTCTCGGCGGGGCAACGCCAGCGGATCGGCCTCGCACGCGCACTTTATGGGGATCCTTTCCTCGTCGTTCTCGACGAACCGAACGCCAACCTGGACGAAGCCGGGGAAGCTGCACTAACGCATGCCCTCCTCGGCGTGCGTATGCGCGGCGGTATCGTCGTAGTGGTTGCTCATCATCCCAGCGTCCTCGCCGCCGTCGATCTCGTGCTCGTCATGGAAGAGGGACGGGCACTCGCCTTTGGCCGTAAGAACGAGGTGCTGAAGACGAATTTTCGCCCGACGGCTTTTCCCAACGTGCGCGGCCCGAAGCGCAACATCAACGCCACCTCGAAATCGGCCGAGACGAACTTAAAGGCTTCCGCATGACCTCGAGCAGCATGACTCTGAACGGCATGGCGGCTGGGTCGCTGCCCACGGACGCCAACGGCCCCCGGCACTCCGAGGCGGACCAATCGATCGGCCGGCACTTGACCGTAGTCTCCGGCATCATCGCCGTCCTTGTCTTTGGCATCGGCGGATGGGCGGCACTGACCGAGATCCACGGGGCCGTGGTAAGCTCAGGGCAACTCGTCGTCGAGAGCGACGTAAAGAAGGTCCAGCACCCGACAGGTGGTGTTGTGAGCGAGATTCACGTCCGAGACGGCATGCGCGTCTCACTCGGGGATGTCCTGATCACGTTGGACGAGACCCAGATCCGCGCGAACCTCGACATCATTTTGAAGGCCATGGACGAATTGACGGCCCGCCGCGCCCGCAATGAGGCGGAGCGCGATAGTCTGGCGACCATCGACTTCCCCGACGAGCTGACACGGCGTAGGCGCGATGAGCCGGCCGTGGCACAGTTGATCGACGGAGAGCGCCGCCTATTTGATACGCGTCGATCAGGGCGTGAAGGTCAGAAGGCTCAGTTGCAGCAGCGTATCCTTCAGATTCGCCAGGAAATTAATGGTCTTGTTGAGCAAGCTGCTGCCAAGGCCCGCGAGATTGCCCTCATCGGTGATGAACTCGTCGGTGTTCGCGAGCTCTGGGCCCGAAATCTTGTGGCCGTTTCACGAGTGACAGCATTGGAGCGCGATGCGGCCCGCCTGGGCGGCGAGCGCGGGCAACTCGTCGCCGCCCAGGCGCAGGCGAACGGTAAGATCACGGAGACTGAGCTGCAGATCCTTCAGATTGATCAGGACATGCGAAGCGAGACGGGCAAGGAACTCGCCGAAATCCGTGGGCGTTGGTCCGAGTTATCGGAGAAACGGGTCGCCGCCCTCGACCAGCTGAACCGGACGAACCTGCGTGCACCCCAAGACGGCGTCGTGCATCAGATGACCGTCCATACAGTAGGTGGCTTGGTCATTCCGGGTGAGCCCGCAATGCTGATCGTGCCTGATGCGGATACGCTCGCTGTCGAGCTGCGCATCCAACCTCAAGATATAGATAACATCTACCTTGACCAGAAAGCCGTGCTCCGTTTCGCTGCCTTCAACCAGCGTGTTACGCCCGAGATCGGCGGAATGGTCAGCCGCATCTCCGCGGATGTCAGCCAGGACTCGAAGACCGGTGTAAGCTACTACACTGCTCGGATCCGTGTTCCTGACGCTGAACGTGATCGCTTGGGCAAGGCACGGCTCGTGCCCGGTATGCCGGTAGAGACCTTTGTACAGACGGGGGAACGCTCCGTCCTTTCCTACCTTGTCAAACCCCTAACCGACCAAATCGCGAAGGCCTGGCGCGAGCGCTGAAAGATCGAGTGCGATGTATGCACCAAAGGCCTCGTCGTCCACGCGCAACCGGGACATCACATCCTCCCGTTTCGGGCCCTCGGGCTGCCTCGGAGGGCGATGCCGATCGTTGTTACGGTTGTTTTCCTGACTCGATCTCGCAAAGCACGCGAGCAAGCTCGGAGAGCAGATACCGGGCGCGTGGGTCCTTGATCTTGTCAAAATGCTCGTTGAACAGGATCCCCTCAGGCGTCGGCCATGTCTGGGTCCGAGTGGCCTCTTTCTCAGATGGAGCCTCCCCGCTGCGCGTGTCGTAGAAGTAATTGACGTCGACGTTTAGAGCCTGAGCGATCCGCTGAAGCTTATCGGCCGCGATTCTGCTTCGTCCGCTTTCGTATTTCTGGATCTGTTGGAACGTTACGCCCAGACTCTGGCCGAGATTGGCCTGGCTGAGGCCGACTGAACGGCGTAGAGATTTGATACGGTTGCCGATCGTATCTATGCTACCGTCTTTATCTATGTCTGACATTGTTCGTTGCTCAAAATATCTTGAATAACTCAAAGGGTACGCCGCCACGAAGAAGCCCCTTCGGTCGGTTGATTGGGCTCATGACACCCGGATTGTAACTTCGCGCGAGGGTAAGCACGCGTTATATTAAGATCCTGCACCTTAACAGGAACGTCTGCCGACGCCGCGCCCTGACCGTTCGCTCATCAAACGGTCAGGGCGCGGCGTCGGCGAACCGATCCCACCAATCAAAGAGACGCGGATCACGCGCCGCCGGTTTACAACCTACTACTTATCAATGAATCATGAACACATGCTTGGGGCAATGTCACACCAACGAGCCGGAAATTCTGGAAAATTCCGGTTCATGACGCTCGTACCCGTTATCGAACGGGAGAGCCGGCTATGGTATGGAGCTTCGTGCGGCCCACAAAGGACTATGCCGCGACACGGACCACTTTAAGGTTCATCGTTCGAGCAAATCCATGCTCTTACGGCTGAACACAATGTCAACGTCGAGAGCCGTATCGACCGCGATGTGCATAGTGTGCACACCATCACGCGATAGACGTGCCGCCGCGACTTACTGCTTCATTCTGTACGCGGCCACTCCGTCTTGGCAATGCGTTTGATCATTGAGCGATCACGGGGGCATCTAGTTTCGCTCGGGCGGAGCCACACGATTAGGCATTGAGTAGAGATCGCCGCTCACAGTGCGACAAGTAATCCATCGCCTCATGCTGCTGCGCATTTGCAGCCTCGACTGACTGCATCATGCCTCTAATGACACTCGGTGGTACCGGCCTCCCGAAGATGAAGCCCTGGACCTCGCAGCAACCTTCGCTTCGAACCCAGTCGAGCTGCGACTGCGTCTCGACCCCTTCGGCCGTAATGGTTGCCCCAAGGTGCTTGCCCAAGCCCACCACGGCGCGGACGATGGCGCCGGACGTCGATGCGCAGGCATCCTGGATGAACGATCGGTCTATCTTGATCTTGTCGAATGGGAACAGACACAAATAGCTAAGTGAGGAGTAGCCGGTACCAAAATCGTCAATCGCCAGTCGGACACCAATTCTTCGTAAGCGATGCAAGCACGAAATAGCCGCCTCGGTATCTTTCACAAGCACGCTCTCCGTAATCTCTAGCTCAAGTCGTTCCGGCGCGAGTCCGGATTCAACTAGAGCGTCGAGCACGTGCTGGTGGAAGTCGACATGTTGTATTTGAACTGCTGACACGTTGACGCCAACGCGAAGATCGGCGGACCACGATACCGCCTCCCGACACGCATCACGCAACGCCCAAGCTCCGAGCTCGACAATCAGGCCGGTCTCCTCGGCTAGGGGAATGAAAGCGGCCGGTGAGATCATGCCCTTCTCCGCGTGCTGCCAGCGCAGTAGCGCCTCGAAACCGCGGAGCGTATCGCTCGCAAGATCAATGATCGGTTGGTAATGAAGCGCGAAACCTCCCTTGCGGACGGCATCCTTCAAATCGATTTCGAGCAAATTACGGGACGCGACCGCCATATCCATCCCGGCCTCGTAGAAGCGGCACGTGTGACGACCCGCTTCCTTGGCCCGGTACAGCGCGATGTCAGCGTTCTTGAACAGAAGCTCGGCGCGATCACCGTCGTCCAATCCGATCGCGACACCAATGCTAACACCCACATTCGTCAGGTGCCCATCGATGTCCACGGGCTGACCTACTACCTCGATGACACGCTTCGCCGCGGCTCCCACACCGTGCGGATGGCTTCGACCCAGCAGGATGATCGCGAACTCATCGCCTCCTAGACGAGCAACCATGTCCCCCGGACGCAGGGATCGCCGCATGCGATCAGCCAAGGTGCACAGGAGGGCATCGCCGGCCGGATGTCCAAAGGTGTCGTTAACCGTTTTGAAGCGATCGAGGTCGCAGCATAGGACAGCGACTGAGGTCCCTTGCCGCTGCGCATGGACCAGCTCCTGGGTCAGTCGTTCCTGGAACTGCCTGCGGTTGGGCAAGCCCGTCAGGGCATCATGCCGCGCCATGTGCTCGATCTGTGCCTCGGCGCGCTTTCGCTCCGTCGCGTCCACGACTGTGCCCTCGAAACAGAATGGGCATCCATCAGCATCACGCACCAGCCATGCCGTTTCTGATACCCAAATCGGTTCACCGGTCGCGTGACCAGTCACCTCCGAGACAAAGTCATCGACCCTGCCGTGCCTCAACAGGAGACGCATGAACTCGTCCTTCCGGTTGCGGTCGACGTACCAATCATGGGTGAAGCCGTTGCCGGATGCCGTCGCACTAGTCGGGTCGCTGTATCCGTGGAGTTTCGCGAGAGCCTGGTTCGCCCGGACAAGCGTGCCATCGAGGTTCGCTCGGTAGACGCCGACGACCGCGTTCTGAAATAGCGTCTGGTACTCGGCTTCGGCGAGGCGAAGGGCTGCCTCACGCCGCTTACGCTCCGTGATGTCGGTGAAGGTCCGGACCAATCCACCTCTCGGCAAGGGCACAGATCGTACCTCGATTGAGATTCCGTTGGGGCGGTCCCGCTCATAGGTGCCGGCCGTGGTTCCCAGGGCACCACTCTCTAGCCAATGCCGGAGTTCGCCATCGACCTTGCAAAACTCGCCACGGTCAACCTGATGCTGCTGCAGGAGATCGAACCGCGCTCCCTCATGGAGCAGAGCCTCTGAAAGACCGAGCAAATCCCTTGCCTTCTGATTGTGAACAAGGACACGGTTGTCCGCGCCGACCATCAGGATGCCCTGGTCCATATTCTCCAACGTTACACGAAGTAGAGTGCTGACCCCGCGCAGCTGCTCCTCGGAACGCACGAGATCGGTGATGTCGACACACACGCCTAGGAGAGCGACGACCGCGCCCGTTTCGTCGTGCTGCGGCAAGCCACGGGAAATAACAGTCCTAACTTCGCCATCGGCTCTAACAAGACGACGCTGCCGGTCGAAAGGCATTAGGGCCATCCCGTTGACTTCGGCGTTCCGGGTATCGAAAGCCGCGAACAGGTCGCAGTGTTCGTCGGGGTGCAGAAATTGGATTAGGTCATTTAAAGATAGTTCACCGTCGAGCATCTCATGACCAACGAGCCGTCGCATGCTAGGAGACCATGTGGCCTTTCCAGAATTCAAATTGTACTGCCAATATCCGATGCCTCCGACCTGCTCGACAAGAAGTTGATAATCGGCTGCTTCCCGCAGCTTAGCTTGTGCGGATTGGAGCACCTCTAGATCTCGCCCAATCTGGTTCCGAGCCTCATGCAGGCGCAGATGGGCCACCACGATGTTCGCAAGATCCTGAAACTGTCGGACCTGCTCTGCAGAAAAGGAACGCCGTTGGACGTCCATCAGGCATAGCGTCCCGAGGCGTATGCCCTGGTGCAGGATTAGGGGCGCTCCGGCATAAAACCGAACGCCGAGCGGCCCCGTGACAAGAGGGTTTTCCGAAAACCGAGGATCGTCTAGTGCATCCTCAATGACGAGGACATTATCCGAAAGGATTGCGTAGTTGCAGAAGGCCATGCTCCGTGGCGTTTCCTTGACGTCAATTCCGCAACGAGCCTTAAACCATTGTCGATTCTTATCCACCAGCGACACGAATGCGATCGGGGTCGAAAACAAGACTTGTGCTGTCCGGCACACCGCATCAAAATGTGTCTCATCAGGCGTGTCGAGCACCTTCAGATCCTGAAGGACTGCAAGCCGTTCAGACTCATTCTCCAATAACGGATACATTAAGGGCCTTATCGGACAGCATGACCGCTCGCGCGCGGTTCTTGCAAGGAGATGACATTCTGAGGATCAAGCCGCACAGGTTAACGATCCATGCGTTTTCAGGTTTAAAACTCAACTGAAAGGCGATTTTTTCTAACAAAACTCCAGAGCCTCCGTGAGAAAGCGGGGAAAGCTTCGCGCAGACCATGACGTCGGTCGTACGCGAAGCCTCTTTAGTCTCCTTTTTAAATTCTTTTTACCGCTTAAAGACTGAAGCAATCCCCAAGCTAAGACTTGCAGAACACACACACGTTTCCCGCTCTGCGTCGCGCAAACAAGAACTCAGCGGTCCAGCGTTCTGTAATCGCCCGTGACGCCGTGCTCCAAACGCAGCCAGCCAATCCCGTAGTGGTCCATCAGCTCATACAGGTAGCAGGAGTAGGACCCATATGACGTGTATCGTCTGTAGTGTGGACCCTATAAATCGCTCTCATTGCACCTCTTCAGCTCTGTGGAGATAGCAGAAACAATAATGATGAGGCACTAAAATGAGCGGGGTGATGTGGGCTGCATGGTCAACGTGGGTTAAGACATTGCAAGATTACGACCACCTCCGACATACACCCTAAAAACGCTCGAGATTCGCATTTTAATTGCCTTATTCGCCCTTATCTAAGAGTTTGGGAGCGACAGAGGCACTCGAGAACCCTTTTTCGCACGAACGATGCGAGGGAACCGGATGGCTGTAAAAGCGTGGGACCACCTCGAACCCAACAGCGAAGATGTATTTGGTTTTATTTCAGTTGATGAACATAGTTACAAGGGCTGCGTCATACAAGATGCTACCGATCTTGGTGCAAGATTGATCCTGATAAATGCCGATATTATCCCGGAGGAATTTGTCCTATGCTCCATCTCCTTCGATAAAGCTGTGCCGTGCACATCAGTTTCACGTACCGACGAGTCTATCGATGCTTGGTATGACTGCGACAACCGCGACGTAATATTTACATGTAATAATAGGTAGTATGATTAATGCAGATTTCTAGAATATCAAAGCTATGACTTCAGATAATTGGGCAGATAGATGCTTGGCGAAAATCTCTTTGATCGCTGACAGTGACTACCAGATGCACGAGAAGAGATCGAGTGTGCGATATGCAGCAACTGGGTTCGCGCTAATCAAGCCGGAATTTGGCTTACACATCTCGTGCACTGTCATTAACAGGTCAGATGGGGGCGCGCGCCTGAAGGTGTTGAGCGTTCTCGGTGTACCGGACGAATTTCTTCTAGTCGTTGACGCAGAGACGAAGCGAGCGCGTGTCGCATGGCGAAGCCCCAACGAGTTAGGCGTCGCCTTTACGTTGGGGGGAGACACAGCGGCTGACACCATTCCTCAATAAAACGATTGGCCAGACAAAGTCTCCAAAGTGAATATAAAATGAGCAATGAGATTTAATCCCTGCTAGTCAGGCAATTTATTGCGAAATTTCGTCTTGATCACAAACTCGTGAATTAGAAAATTCCAACTAGGGATAGTTTTTTTCCGACATGTGTCCACCATCTCAAGCAACAATCAATTGCGGGAGGATTGGATGCAGTCGATCGCTGAAGCGGCTCCCGCTTTGAGGGCGGCGGGACTGGTTGGCGTTTGGAAGACAGATGTCGTTGAAGGGAGATCAATTCTTGACGAGGGTGCTGCCGCGCTACTCGCTGGTAATGTCGGACTATCAGGGCGACCACTTCCGTTGGAAGTCGCGCTTGGAGCTACGCATCCCGACGATCAAACATGGCTTTTTGAACACATTCGTCGAGTACGTCAGACTGGCGGACCCTTCTCAGCAGAGTTTCGAGTGGTAACATCGACAGGGGATGTACGGTGGGTACTTAACAGAGGCACTCTTTCAACTGACGATTCAGGAGCTATGAAGGGCTTAGGAGCTTATATCGACACAACCGATAGCCACAATACTGACTTAATATCAGCTGCATTTCTGAGCAGGGTTGGTGAAGATCCCCTTGCGCATGCTGCGGATCGCTGCCTGGAGACTCATATGGCCCTTGCGTCGGGCGGATATACGGGTTTACGTCGAATCACCGAAATGCTGCTCTTTGCTATTGGGCGAGCGCTCGCTCAGCGTCAAAACTGAGAGTACCCTTATAGAAGTCCCCCCTCCCTTCACACTTCGATAAGCTACCTATCGAAGAGCTTTGCAGGTTCTTTCTGTCTGTTTCGGGAGTTCAAGGATACACCGCAGCCCGAAGAAAAGTGCGTTGCTCGGAGCTGTGCAAGTATGCCAGAGTTGAGGGTGCATGATCTCTAAAGGGACTGATTAGGCGCTCATATTAAGCTTCTTTACAGTATAGCTGTCGTCGGCTAACTCCAAGAGATTTGCTCAGTTCAGCACCCTGATAACCCCTGAGATGCTTTGATCATTCTCAGGCCGCTCATCCTAAATGGCAAGGGTAAAGGTGGAACGCCCTACGCCTAACTTCAAAAAAGGAACTCGTGCGTAAGGGCGAGATCATCGCTTTCTGATGAGTTATCGCGCCAAACGCGCCTTCATCCAATACCTAGTGGGGGAATGTCTCATGTCAGCTGTATCTTACAAATGGTGTATATTTTTCTGTATCAAGACAAATAGCAAAAGTAGGAAAGATCATCCTTTGTATCATCGTCATAACTGCGTCCGCTGCTTCGATGGCTGCTACGATTAGAGCTGTCATCGGGTTACTCTCCCCTTGGCCGGTGTACGCATGCGATTTTCGGCTTATCAGCGCAGCAACGTGCGCTTTGCCTATGGCAGCTCATACCACTCGCGCTCCGATCTCACCTGGCGCGGCTGAGCATGCTAAGCGTGTAGCTCGTCGTAACCGCATTGTGGCCTGCGAGCGTGAGCGGACGATCCTGCGGAATAGTGGGGAGCCTGAGCCAAAATGGAAATGCTAGGACGAGATCCTTCGGTGATCAGCTCCCGCTTCTCGCAGAACGAGCATACTCTCCGTTCCGTGTCAGGGACTTATAAAGGGCGTGTCGCAGATCGTATGGTCAAGGCAGTGTAATGCCCAGCGGTATCGCGTTTGCGCCACGCTTCAGGCGGTCATTCGATAAAGAGGACGACTCCGCGTCGTAGGCGCAATGATCAATTTCTCGACTTCAATGATCTATGCGGCTACATGAGGCTGCTCTCAGCCTGATCCTTGAGCGCACCAGATCTGCTGCTGCCTGCACTAGCCAACCACCCGGCCGTCACTGTGACGGACGCTCGATAGATCGGCTCCCCTGCCTCAGTCCGAACGGTCACGGAAAGCTCGCGTTCGTTGTTGGTCATCAGCTCATAGCGGCTTTAGCGATTGCGTCGGCTCCTGTCAGCTCCTTGCCATCGTCGTCCACCATGAGGTGAGCATCCTCACGTCGAAGAAGTAGCGTTCCATAGGTACTCGTTCTCGTAGATCAATTCATCCGCGCCCTGCGCTGCTCGTTTTCAAGTTTCGACAGACGACGTCCAAGCTCCAGCAAAAGCATATCAATCATGCTTTGGAGAAGAGGGTCCGAGAGCTTCTGGATGGCGCCTCGGGCGGCTAGGCAATGCTCGGCCGCTTCTTCCAAGGGATGGCTTGAGCATTCAGGCATTCCAGCTGAATAAGCAGCTTCATCAACCCGATTCTGGGTAATGTCGATCAGGAACCCTGTCCCCCGCCGGGGCTGGCCTGTCTCGTCCAGTTCGATAAGGCCGCGCGCTAAAACCCACCTCCTAGCTCCATCGGCCGAATGAACGCGGTACTCCTGCACGTAGGATTGACCCGCCTTGACACTTCTCGCGATGACCTCGGCAGTTTTTGCCCTATCGTCTGGATGGATGGCTTCCAGGAACAGGCTCAGCGGAACTCCGCCCCGCGCCATCACGGGATCGACGCTGAAGAGCAGAGCGACTGTTGCATCAGCGTACAGACGATCATTGGGGATGTCCCAATCCCAACGCCCGATAATGTCTGAGGCATCGATCGCGTCCTGTAGGACGATCTGTGAAGCCTCAACTGCGCATGTATCCCGTCGCGCCATCAGACCCTCTAACGTCCTACATCTCGGTCTGAACTGGTACCGAACCTAGCCGATAAAATATTAACAAATGGGGGTAAGAGGCAAGCGCCCTACTGGTGTCTTTGCACTATCGCGTTTGCATGTCCGGTAGGGTAGACATGCTTGGCCGCATTTTGCATGCAATTAGGGACGAAAAAATGGGCCGCAAGCTCGATGGCTGTGAGGGGGCGGGGCTCTTCTTGTCTGCGGCGGAGGCAGGCGCACAGGACCGAACTGGCTTGAGCCGTAGCGAGGACCTTCAGCATCGCATCGCCGAGCAGCTCGGAATACCCGCCGCCGAGTTGCGGGACCCAAGCGAAACTTCGAGCGCAGTGCACGGCGCGAACAACTCAGTTCAATTGACCGATCCCACCTTAAGTCGCGAGTGCCTGGAACTGCTCGATGCTTACATCCGCATCACAGACCCAGAGCTGCGCCGTCGATGCCTGCAAGCGGTTCGTGAGGTGGCATATGGCTCTGTTGATGCTGATTCGGCGACAAGAGCGTGATGGCGCACCAGTAGCAGATTGCAACCGCGCTACCGCACTGACACTAAGGCGGTTCGAATCGCTCGATGAACCGGAATTCGTCCCACAAATCGATAGCATGTCCATCTACGAGGGCCTTTGCCTTCGCTCTGGCTTCCTCATCGTCGGATGCCGTAATGGGGATCTGGGTCGCTACATGACCGTCCGTGTCCAGTAGAGTGGCGCAATACTGAGGGAAGCGGCGAGGCTCAATCGGGGGAGGCTCACTCATCGGATCAGCCACGTGCCGGTGTACGTCACGGCGGCCGAGTAGATGGGATGCCCATCTTCGTCCGTCACCAGCACCGAGAAGGCTTGGTGCTCGCCGTCCTTAGGCACCTCGTATGCTGCGATCTCCGGCAGGACGGTCTTCGCATGACGGGCCGCGTCCTCAGGTCCAGGGAGGTCCATGCCCTCTTCGTCGCGGAGCGTCTGGCCGTCGTGGATGTCGAAGAAGTAGCGAGGCACAGGGCTCTCCACGTACAGCAGGCGGGAGCACGCGAGGTCTCACAGGCGCGGAAGGCCGGGGGTATGGCCGCGATGCGTTATGTTATATGCGCGTACCCAACAAAAAATTTAACAAATGGGTGTGGTTTCCTGTCCCTTGGGAACGGTCTGGTACCTCACACAGCAGGGTAAGGCGGAGCCTTCGGATGCAGGTGCAGGTAGTTCGGGTTAAAGCCTGCATAGCTTTGGATGGCCGCGACGTTGGGTAGGGTGACACGCCGCTCTTTGAACACAACCAGCTTCAGACCTCGCAACTCCTGCAGCACCCGGTTGACATGTACATTCGAGAGCCCCGTTGCATCGGCGAGATCTGCTTGGGTCAAGGGGAAGTGGTAGCTGTTCTCGGTCGCGAGGCCGACCACCTGGAGGCGGATTAGGAACTCACAGAATAGATGGGCGACCTGCTCGTCCGCAGAGCGACGTCCCATGCACACCAGCCATTCCCGAAGGATCGCCTCATCGACCAAGCCAGCCCACTGCAGGGCGCGGCTTAAGATCGGATAGTTCCCACTGAGTTCATTCATGACTGAGCGCGGAATACGCACCACATCGCAGGAACTGATCGCTCCGATGCAGTGATCCATCGTCCCAAGGATGGACACGTTTAGGTCGCAGAAATCTCCCGGGATCAGGAAGGCAACGATCGACCGTCCGCCGTCTGGAAGCACCTTGTAGCGGCAGGCGAAGCCTTTCTGGATCAGGTGGACGTGATCGGGCACGTCTCCCTCCAAGATAAGTGCAGTCCGAGCTTGGACATCGCGAAGGCGCTCACTCGCTCCCGTCAGGGCCTTTTCTTCGGCTCCTGAGAGTACGAAACAGCGTCCAAGCTTCTGAATGAACGGATTGAGCATGTGCCCTCCTGGGCCATGCCCTCCGGTCGGTGTGACGACCTAAGCGACTGCAAGGCCAAAGGTTTCAGTTACCTCAAATATCTCCGCTTGTGTGGCAAATCGTATGGGGTTGGTCGAAGATCATAGCCGTTGAGGAACGAGAAACCTCATGGATGGCGTGGTTTATGCCACCCGCCCGACACCGTGACCTTTGCGCTGTATACGGTATCTCCGGACGCGTTACGGACCGTTGCTGTGAGCACCTGCTGATCGCTTTTCGGCACAGCATCTTTGGCGATCTCGGAGAGGACTTTTAGAACCTCAGTCCGAGCAGCCTTTTCGTCGGGATAGTCGATGCCGTCCTCATCCCTAAGCTGGGAACGACCATCGTCAAAGTCGAGATAAAGCTTTGTCATTACTTCCGCCATGAAATTCGCAAATCGCATAAGATAGATATGTAGTTGACCGCAATATTTCTGGCGCTATCAAACATTAAATTCTGGCTCAGCTGCAGGATATACGACAAATGCAAGAGAGCCTCAGGACGGATTACAGTCGCTTAAGCCGTAATCCAGACGTTCGGAGAACTTCCGTTTGCCATTCTTCTCAGACCTAGCCGCATGCGGCGGTGTCTGTCGGCAAAACAATCGTATTTCAGACACTCTTGCGCTATGTGTTCCACGCAGCCTTGAGCGTTTTACCGCCGCTCGTCATATGCGCCGTGGATCAGCTTCTCGATTTGCTCTAACCCCCGCGCGCGTGCGGTTAATTCGGCGTTCGCCGCGCGATCCGATCGTTGAATAAGCTTACCATTTTGCCGAATAGCCCATTGCCAACTCCCTTTGGCGTGTGGGTTCGGCTGAACTTCTAAAACGTAAGGGTAAGTGGCGCTCGGCTCGCTCATCGCTCGAATATGTGAGTGCGCTTGGCACACTTCATCGGCTCCTATGTGCTCCAGAATGCCCCCAGGACGACCGCCAGCCGGTACGGCAAGGCTTTTCCGCTAAAATCACGCCCAAGCCTGCCAGCATCCCGCTAATGCCAATTAATTCGTCGGTCCCTCAGGTCGCGCTGGTCCTGTGAGGATCAATTCCATTCCGTTGATCGCATTACGAAGTGACGCAAAGGCCTCCACTGTGCCGCGTAGATGGGCGACAACGACCCGCCTCGCAGTCACGCCCCCTTGTCCGTCTTCGTCTTGGATGGCCGCAGTAAGTGCGACGTGGCCTACTGCCCCGTGCATACCGAAGACCGGCGCCTCATCCAGGAAGATGATCGGAGCACTTGTTGCGTTCTCTAGGAGGNCCTGTGAGGATCAATTCCATTCCGTTGATCGCATTACGAAGTGACGCAAAGGCCTCCACTGTGCCGCGTAGATGGGCGACAACGACCCGCCTCGCAGTCACGCCCCCTTGTCCGTCTTCGTCTTGGATGGCCGCAGTAAGTGCGACGTGGCCTACTGCCCCGTGCATACCGAAGACCGGCGCCTCATCCAGGAAGATGATTGGAGCACTTGTTGCGTTCTCTAGGGGGATTTGTAGTCTTCGTCGGGGCCTGGCCNGCCCCCTTGTCCGTCTTCGTCTTGGATGGCCGCAGTAAGTGCGACGTGGCCTACTGCCCCGTGCATACCGAAGACCGGCGCCTCATCCAGGAAGATGATTGGAGCACTTGTTGCGTTCTCTAGGGGGATTTGTAGTCTTTTGACTTCGTCGCTCATTTTTAAAGTTCCTTATTTCAGTGGATCATACCTCCGATGTGGCGCGCTCGGGTACGCAATCCGAGTCGCAGGTCGCCAACTCAGCTTAATTCATGATCAAGGTCAGGCTGAGAATGATCCCTTCCGATATTAGTTCGTTTTAGAAAGCTCCCGCCGAAGCTCTTGCACAAACAACTGAGCATGCCCTGGAACGACAGATCGAACGTTTTTATGGAAGGTGTCCTCACCTTCCCGTGAGGGACTTTTTGGCATCGGTATTTCACTCATAGCATCTTGCAATTCCAGCAAGGCACTCTCTTTCATCGAGATAGGTAGCGACCGGATATGGCTGCTTGCAAGTTGAATCATTGCGGTCCGCATAGTTTCCATTTGCGCAGTCAAATTGACNGGCACTCTCTTTCATCGAGATAGGTAGCGACCGGATATGGCTGCTTGCAAGTTGAATCATTGCGGTCCGCATAGTTTCCATTTGCGCAGTCAAATTGACCATGAGAGCGTACGAGGCCTCGTCCATATTAGCTCCATCAATTTATTTGAGATTTTCTCGTAGCGCATTTTACTACGTGACGCTTGCCTTTTGATCGGCGTGGCGCCATTCGCTCTGCCATGCACGCTTCGGCATCTCGGCCGAGCAGCATTAGGCGCTGTGGAGGGAGCCTGTAGGGCTGTCCTNCCTTTTGATCGGCGTGGCGCCATTCGCTCTGCCATGCACGCTTCGGCATCTCGGCCGAGCAGCATTAGGCGCTGTGGAGGGAGCCTGTAGGGCTGTCCTCCCTCACCTTCATCGAAGCGTCAGAGTGCCAGCATCTTCGGATCTCTGGCTATCGCCTGTACTCGCCAGCCTTCGACTGCGCATACGTACCTACGGAAGCAAGATCACTGTCCGACGTCAGCACCTGTGGGACAGAATGAGGGTCTTCCCGAACGGAGGATGGCTGGTTCATCGTAGCCCCTGAGGAGCGAAGATGAAGCAGACA
>NZ_LMNU01000017.1 GCF_001423085.1 Methylobacterium sp. Leaf125
GCCCTGATCCTGGGCGCGCTCGCCGGCTTCCTCGGCGGCCGCCTCGGCGCTCCCAAGCGCCTTACCCTCGCCGACGGCACCGACGCCCGCCGCGTCTGAGCCCAGCCCCGGCCGGTCCCCGCGACCGGCCGGATCCTCACACAGCCGGAGACCTGTCATGAACGGCGATCAATTCCGCGGCGCCTCGCGCCACCTCAAGGGCCGTGCCCAGACCGCCGTCGGCGGCCTCACCGGTGACCCGGCGCGCCAGGTGCGCGGCGCCGTGAACCAGGTGGCCGGCGGCGCCCAGTACGCCTACGGCCGCGCCCGCGACCGGGCCGAAGACCTCGTCGATGACGGCCGCGACCTCGCCCACGCGGTGCGCGACCGCGCCGACCACTGGATCGAGGACGGTCGCGCGCGCGCCGACCACCTCCTCGACGAGGGCCGCGCCTTCGCCCAGACCACCCGCCAGCGCGGCTCGACCTACGGCCGACAGGCCGTGCGCTACGCCGACGACAACCGCACCTCCGCCCTCCTCGGCCTCGCCGCCGTCGCCTTCGCGGTGGGCTGNGCGGCTCGACCTACGGCCGACAGGCCGTGCGCTACGCCGACGACAACCGCACCTCCGCCCTCCTCGGCCTCGCCGCCGTCGCCTTCGCGGTGGGCTGGCTGTCCCGTCGCAAGCACTGAACCCACGACACCGGAGACCATCCCATGATCCGCAAGCTTCTCACCGCCTTCCTGCTTCCGAAGCTCATCGCCTACGTCAGCCGCCGCTTCGGCGGGCGTTCCGCCGCTCCGCCGAACCGCCGCGGCTACTGAGGCCGCCCTCGGCGCAACGCCACCATCCGCCCGGAGACACCCCCACGATGAAGCTGACCCTCGCCCTTGCCGCCACCGTCGCCGCGGCCCTGATCGGGCTCCCGGCCCAGGCAGCCCCGACGACGACCAGCCCTGCCGTCGGGGCCCTGGCGCACGGAGACCTGCCGACTGCGTACGTGCAGTATCGCCGGTTCGGTCACCGTCACGGCTGGCGGGGTGGCCGCGGCTATGGTCGGGGCTACGGCTACCGTCGCGGCTACGGCTATCGCCGTGGGCCCGGCATCGGCGCGGCGGTCGGGGCCGGCGTGGCCGGCTTGGCCGCCGGCGCGATCATCGGTGGAGCCATCGCGAACTCCCAGGCGCAGGCTGCTCCGCGCGGCGTGCCGGCCGAGGCCGTGGCCGCCTGCGCCCGCCGCTTCCGGTCCTACGATGCCGCCAGCGGCACCTACCTCGGCAACGACGGCCAACGGCATTCCTGCCCGTAGGGTTCGGTGATGCGGGGCCGCGAGGACGCGACGGGGGACTCCCCCGTCGGGAGGGAGCGAACGACCATCGATGAAGTCCGCCCGATGAAGTCCGCCCGATGACGTTCACCCGATGAAGTTGGCCAGGATCCTGCTGCGCCCGGAACTCGTGTTCCTGCTGCTCACCGTCTTTCTCGGTCTCGCGGCGGGGGCGGCCTACTGGGTCTCGCGTGCCACGGTCCTGACGGTGGCGGTGGCGCCCCGGGACGGCACCGAGCCGGCCCTGATCCAGGCCTATGCCGACGCCCTCGCCAAGCGCCACAAGGAGATCCGCCTCAAGGTCCTGGCCCTCGACGACGTGCGCGACAGCGCCGCCGCCCTCCAGGGGGGACGCGCCGACCTCGCGGTCGTGCGTCCCGACGTCGATCTGCCCGACAACGGTCTGACCCTGGCGATCCTGCGCGACCAGGCGATGATCATCGCCTCGCCGGACGGCTCCGGGTTGACCCGGTTCCCACAGCTCGATCGCAAGCGCCTCGCCATCCTGGCCCATCGCGACGCCGATCAGGCGCTGATCAAGGCCATGGTCGAGCATTACGGCCTGACGCTCCTCGACAAGGAACCCGAGGGCCCGGTGCCGCCGCGCCACGTGGCCCTAGTGGAGATGACGGAGGCGGAGCTCGCCGGCGCCTTCACCCGCAAGCGGATCGACGCGGTGGTGTCGGTGATCGCCCCGACCTCGCCCACCGCGCAGCGCATCGTCGGGATCGTGCAGGGGGTGAGCCGGAGCGGAAAGGTCGCCTTCGTCGACGTGGAGAACGCCGACGCCATTATCGCGCGCCTGCCGCGCCTCCAGGCCGTGACGATGCCGGCCGAGACCTTCGGCGGCAATCCGAAGGTGCCGGCCGAGGATGTCCATACGGTGGGGGCCTCCTATCGCCTGATGGCGCGCACCAGCCTCTCCCGCCCGGTCGCGGCCGACGTCACGCAGCACCTGTTCGAGATGCGCAGCGGCATGGCCAACGTGACGCCGGCGGCCGACTACGTGCAGGCGCCGAGCTACGACAGCACGGCGGGCGCGACGAGCGCGCGGCTGCCGATCCATCCCGGGGCCGTCGACTTCTTCGAGCGCGAGCAGCAGGGCTTCGTCGAGCGCTACGAGACCTGGATCTACCTCGTTGCCTTCCTCGGCGGCGGCATCGGCTCGGCGCTCGCCTGGGTCGGGCAGCGCCTGTCGCGCCTGCGCCGCGAGCGCATCGAGGAGGCCACCGACCGCCTGCTCGAGATCCGGCAGGAGGCGCAGGACAGCGCCGACGCGCCGCGCTTGGAACAGCTCGCCCGCGAGATCGACGACCTCGCGGGCGACATCGCCAAGCACGCCCTCGAACGCCCGACCGAGGCCCGCACCATGTCGGCGGCGGCCATCGCCATCGATGCGGCCCGCTCCACGGTCAAGCGCACCATCGCGGCCAGCCAGTACGCCGCCGAGTCGAGCGATCTGGCGGGGCGCACGACCTCGACGGAGGCCGCCGCGGCCGGCTGACGACGCGATCCCGGACCGCTGCCTGTCCGGCTTCCTCCGCGGCCGCGGGCGCTTCCACCCCGCAAGACCTTTTCACCCCCCAACGGAGACCAAAGATGAGCAAGGGCTACCCCTCGACGACCTGACCCGGTCCTGCCGATCCCGCTGCACGCGGCCGGGCCTTCCGAGCCCCCGCGCCCGAACGATTTGTCCGAATGGAGCCTTTGAAACCATGTCCAAGTTCATGAAGACGGTGACTTACCTCACCGCGGCAGCCGCCCTGGTCACGCTGATCCTCGTCGCGTTCCAATCCACGAACATGCTGGCCGGCTCCTGAGACCGGCATGCCCGGTCAGACCATGGGCCGGACGGTGTCCGATCATCGCCGATCACGCACGGGCGTGTCGCCTGACGCGGGTGAAGGCACGGTCCGGTCCTGATCTGGTTCTCGGCTTCCGAGCTACTCCGTTTCCAAATCGAAGCCCGGAATCCCCATGCGCATCGGGGCATCTGCCGCCTCGCGTCTCGGCAAAAACCTCGGACTTGAGGCCGCGGCGATCAAAGGACCGCGAGGCCTGCACGGCCTTCGTCCGCCGGTCCGGAACGACGATGCGCGTTATCCGATCGGTCAGAGCGATCCCTGGGGCGGACCACCGATGGTTTTCCCACGGCTTTGCCCCCGCGATAGGCGACGATGCCTATCGCGGCGGAAACGCCTCCTGACCCTGTGACGTGTTGAACCACGGTTCGCACCGGAACGTGCCAAGCGCCAGGCTGTTATCAGCTTATATCCCACACGACAGGAGAGATCGCATGCGCAAGCTTGCACTGGCTTCGACGGCCCTACTCGGACTCGGCCTGCTGGCCTCGGCACCGGCCGAGGCCCGTGGCTGGGGCTACGGCGGCGGCTACGGCCACGGCGGTTACGGCTATGGTCACGGCGGTTACGGCTATCGCGGCGTCGGCTTCCGGGGCGGCTACGGCGGGTACCGGGGTTATGGCGGCTACGGTCGCGGCTACGGCTACCGTCGCGGCATCGGCCCCGGCGCAGCCATCGGCCTCGGCATCGCGGGCCTCGCGGCCGGTGCGATCGTGGCCAACAGCTATGGCGGCTACGGGTACGGCTATGGCCGTCCGGTCGGCTACTACGGCGGCGGTTACGGCTACGCGCCCGCCTATGGCTACGGCGGTGGCTACGGCTACCCGGCCTACGGTTACGGATACTGATCCGACCCTCCTGCGCCGGAACGCTCCCGGTGACAGGATGACGTGACCCACCGATGCGCCCGGCTTGCCCCGGGCGCATCGGCGTTTGCGTTCAAGCCACACAGCTTCGGCCAAGCCGGACACGCTCGAATTTATACTTGTAATTACCAATTCTTATTTGAACTCAGATTCCATTCTGACGTTGGTGGGAGCATTTCACTGAGGAACTCCATGCCACGTCTTAAGATGATCCGCGGTGCCGCCGCATTCTCCCTTCTCGGCCTCATGAGCACGGCCGCGCTTGCCCAGGAGGGCGGCCCCTGCACCGACGATATCGCCAAGCTCAAGCGTGAGCTCGGGACCCAGGTGGGCATGGGCGCCCCGGTGTCCCAGCCGGATACCGGGCAGCAGAAGGGTCCGGGCGCCGCGTCGGCCGATCAGACCGCCAGCACCGGCACGGCGAACGCCCCCAAGCCTGGAACGTCGGAGACGGATCGGGCGCAGCAGGGCGGTGCCTCCCGCGAGAGCGGCGGCTCCCCGGGGACGGTCGGCGGTGTCGCCGGACCGGTCGCCGCGGCGGCCGGAAAGGGCCAGGCGAATTCGGTGGCGACGGGTCAGATCGCCACGTCGCCGGCCGATGTCCGCGCGCAATCGGAGAACAAGCCGACCGCCGCGGTCGTCGCGTCCAAGGGCGGTGAGGCGTCCGCGTCTCCTGGCCTGTCATCCGAGGACAAGGTCTCGCAGGCGAAAACCGCCCTGCAGCGTGCGACCGACCTCAACGCCAAGGGCGATGCGTCCTGCCGCGAGGCCGTCCAGCAGGCCCAGGCACTGATGCCGCAGCAGGGTCGCTGAGCGTCGCGACCGACCGAGACCGAGTGCGCGCACCGGTGTCTCCCCAGCCGAAACCTGCCCGATGGCGCGTTCCGATCCTCGGTTCGCGCCATCGGCTCGTGGCGTTGCCCGTTCGGCCGACGACCGGGGCCCGGGATCGCGGGCGGCGCCTCGGCGCGGGATCGCAACCGGTCGCCCGGAATCGCGCGCCGCCCGATCCCGCGTCCCGAACCCGCCCTTCGGATCCCGGCGTAATGACGCGATCGTCCAAGTCGCGGCGCAAATCGACAAGCCCGTCCGACCACCGGGCACCATAGCTCACATCGTTCCCGACACGGGGGCGCCGGTCCGTCGGCGCGCCATCGGGCCACGATGATCGAGAGCCGCGAACGATGCTGCTTCACGCGACGCCCCCGCGCGGCACCTGCCCGCCGGACGCCCCCACCGTGGTCCGGCCCGGCGTCTCCCCGCTGCCGACCAGCGCGGCCAGCGACCGCAGTTTCGCGGCTGGCCGCTGAAGCGGCCGCCCCGCCGCCACGCGACGGGGGTCTCGACGGGCGTGGAGCCAGACCGCCCTTCGACGCTACGCTCTCTCTCCCTCTCGGACCGGGACCATCGCCATGCCCTACGTCACCACCCAGGACGGCGTCGAACTCTTCTTCAAGGATTGGGGGCCCAAGAAGGCCCAGCCGATCATGTTCCATCACGGCTGGCCCCTCTCGTCCGACGACTGGGACGCCCAGATGCTGTTCTTCCTGCACCAGGGCTACCGGGTCGTGGCGCATGACCGGCGCGGCCACGGCCGCTCGGCCCAGGTCGATGCCGGCCACGACATGGATCACTACGCCGCCGACGCCTTCGCGGTGGTCGAGGCCCTCGATCTGCGCAACGCCATCCATATCGGCCATTCCACCGGGGGCGGCGAGGTCGCCCGCTACGTCGCGCGACACGGCGAACCGGCCGGGCGCGTCGCCAAGGCGGTGCTGGTCTCGGCCGTGCCGCCCCTGATGCTGAAGACCGACGCCAACCCCGAGGGCCTGCCGCGCGACGTCTTCGACGGCTTCCGGGCCGCGACCGCGGCGAACCGCGCGCAGTTCTTCCTCGATGTGGCGGGCGGCCCCTTCTACGGCTTCAACCGCGACGGCGCGACGGTGCTTCCCGGGGTGGTCCAGAACTGGTGGCGCCAGGGCATGATGGGGAGCGCGAAGGCCCATTACGACGGGATCAAGGCCTTCTCCGAGACCGACCAGACCGAGGATCTCAAGGCCATCGGCGTCCCGACGCTGGTCCTGCACGGCGAGGACGACCAGATCGTGCCGATCGCCGATGCGGCGCTGAAGTCGATCAAGCTCCTCCGGAACGGGACGATCAAGACCTATCCGGGCTACGCGCACGGCATGCTCACGGTGAATGCGGAGGTGCTGAATGCCGACCTCCTCGCCTTCGTGAAGGGCTGACCCCCCCGACTCCCTCGCCGCCGCGAGCCGCCGCGAGCCGCCGCCCTTGGCCGGACGGCGCCGCGGCGGGGGAGGGCGGGGCGGAAGCGGTTTTCCCGCGTTCGGAAGAGACGCTTTTAAAACCCGAGACGCTTCCAGAACCCGAATCCCTGCACGGCGTCCGACCCTCGTGCCCGGGGCCCGGACGGACGGGTCCCGCGGGCGCCGCGTCGTCGCTCGCCTTCGGCGGGACGGCCGCGACGGCGTCGCGGCGCGGGACCCGACCCCGTCCCGCGCCGGGGCGGTCGCACACCCTGCCTGACCCGATGCCCCGGGGAGGATTCGACCCTGCTGCTTCGGCCGTGCCGGCCGGTCGGGCGTGACGGAGTGGTCCGAAGATGAGCGACACAGCCCTGACGACGGCGACCGACGGCGACGAGCGCATCGCACAGACCTTCCCGCGCCTCGACGACGAGATGGCGCAGCGCGTCGCCGGTTACGGCCGGGAGGAAACCCTGCCGGCGGGCACGGTGATCTTCGCGCGCGGCCAGCGGCGGGTGGATTTCTTCCTCGTCCGGGCCGGACGGATCGAGATGTTCGAGACCGACCATGCCGGCCAGGCGACCGTCTTCACCGTGCATACCGAAGGCCAGTTCACGGGCGAGCTCGACCTGTTCAACGATCGCGAGATCCTGGTCTCGGGACGCACGGCCAGCGACGCGCAGGTGGTGCGGATCGACCGCGCAGCCTTCCGACGGCTGGTGACCGCGGAGCCGGATATCGGCGAGATCATCATGCGGGCCTTCATCCTGCGCCGGGTCGGGCTGATCCGGCATGGGCGCGGCGGCGTCGTCCTGATCGGCCTCGGTCACCAGCGCGAGACCTTGCGCCTGGAGCGCTTCCTCGTTCGCAACGCCTATCCGCATCGCATCCTCGACGTCGCCCTCGACGAGGCGGCGCGCACCGCGCTCGACGGGTTCGGCCTGACGGAGGCCGACCTGCCGGTGGTCCTCGCGCCGGGCGAAGCGGTCCTGCGCAACCCGAGCAACGCCGTGCTGGCCGATGTCCTCGGGCTGACGGAGGCGATCGATCCGGACCGCGTCTACGACGTCGCGGTGATCGGGGCCGGGCCGGCGGGCCTCGCCGCCGCGGTCTACGCTGCGTCCGAAGGGCTCGACACCATCGTGGTCGAGGGCATGGCGCCGGGAGGTCAGGCGGGCACGTCCTCGAAGATCGAGAACTATCTGGGCTTTCCCACCGGCATCTCCGGTCAGGCCCTGGCTGGCCGGGCCCAGGTCCAGGCGCAGAAGTTCGGGGCGCGGCTCGCGATCTCCCGCATGGCGGCCGGCCTCGACTGCCACGGACCAGCCTTCCGGGTGCTCCTGGAGGATGGCACGGCCATTCCCGCCCGCGCGGTCATCGCCGCCACCGGCGCCCGCTACCGGCGGCTCGACCTGCCGCGCTACGCGCATTTCGAGGGACAGGGCATCCACTACGCCGCCACCGCCATGGAGGCGCAGCTCTGCACCGGCGCGGAGGTGATCGTGGTCGGCGGCGGAAATTCGGCCGGGCAGGCCGCGATGTTCCTGTCCCGCACCGTGGCCCATGTCCACCTCCTGGTGCGGGCGGAGGGACTCGCCGCGACCATGTCCGACTACCTCGTCCGCCGGATCGCCTCGTCGCCGCGGATCACGCTGCACACGCGGACCGAGATCACCGCGTTCCACGGTGACGACACGCTGACGGCGGTGACCTGGACCGACCGGTCGCGCGACCTGAGCGAGACCCGGGCCGTCGGGAACGTCTTCATGATGATCGGGGCCGTGCCGAACACCGGATGGCTCGTCGACTGCCTCGCCCTCGACCCGAAGGGCTTCGTGCCGACGGGGGTCCGACCCGACGGGACGCCCGCCGCGTCGCCCTACGCCACCACCGTCCCGGGCCTCTATGCCGTCGGGGACGTGCGCGCGGGCTCGGTCAAGCGGGTGGCCTCCGGGGTGGGCGAAGGCTCCGTGGTCGTGCAGGCGGTCCACGGCTTCCTGCAGACCGAACCCTGATCGTCCCGGCCACCGGCCGGGTGCCCTGACAAGTATCGCCGGCCGAACATTTGATCAGCGCCGGGCGCCAACTGCATTTAAAGGAAAATTAACCATCCTCTCCCCACAGGTGGCAGGGCCCGTCCGTCTGGTGTCGCGTTTCGGGAAGTGCAGGCAGCGGAGCGATCAGCGGCATGTTGGGATTGGATCGCGTTTCTCTCAGGTCCCTGGCCGCCTTCCAGGCCGGCACGGTCGTGGTGCTCAGCGCCGTCATGGTCTGGAGCAGCCTCGCGCTGACCAGCCCGCCGCGCGGCTCCGGACCGGATGCCGCCCAGGTCCGTCGCACCTCCGAGGCGTTCGCCGGCGCCCTCGACCACGGCCTCTTCGCGGTCTCGCAGGACCTGCGCACCGCGGCCGTCGCCCTGCGCCAGAGCGGCACCGGCCTGATGGACGCCGATCCTCAGGCCGTGCTGCGTGCCTGGGCCGACCTGCGCCCGGCCTATGCCGACATCCTCCTGGTCAGTGCCAACGGACGCGTCCGGGCCGCCGGCCAAGAGGAGATGATCGGCCGCGACGTCTCGGGGCAGCCCTGGTTCACCGGGGCACGGAATGCCGCCACGACCCTCGTCACCGCCTCGGCGACACCCCGTGACCCCGTCCCCTTCGAGGTCGCGATTCCGGTCGCCGGATCGGGCGCCCGCAACGCCGAGTACCTCGTCGCCCGCCTGGCCGACACCTGGCTCGCCGATCTCCGCGGCGGCATCCTGCGCGCGCAGCCCACGCCCGATTCCACCCTCGCCCTCACGGTCCTGGCTCCCGATGGCCGGGCGCTCGTCAGCGGCGCCGCGCGGCCGAGCGCCGACGGGGGCGCCCGCACCGTCGAGCACGCCACCCCGAGTGCCGGCTACGGCGACCTCGGCCCCTCGGGCTGGCTCGCGGTCGCCCGCACGACGGAGTCACGCGGCGCCGGTCTCGGCCTGCCCGATCCGCGCCTCTGCGCGCTCTGGCTCGCCGCCGCCCTGCTGGCGGCCGGCCTGGTCTACCTCCTCACCGGGCGCCTGACCCGGCGCCTGGCCCGGATCACGGAAGCCGACGGCGAGGCGATCGTGCCGTCGCGGATCGCCGAGTTCCGGGCGAGCGCCGAGCACCTGGCGGCCCGCGAGCGCAGCCGGGCCCGCGCCCTGCAGGAGGCCCGCACCGCCCTGGCGCGGGTGCGCGAGCGCCTGCGCACCTTCGAGGCGATGTCGGGCTGGACCTACTGGGAGATCGACACCGACGCCGGCAACGTCACCTGGGTGGATTCCACCAGCCCGGGCGTCGCGACCACCACCGACCGGGCCGTGGCGCTGACCGACCTGACGGACGGCATCAAGCCGCAGGATCGCGACCTGATGCAGTTCACCATGCAGGCCGCCCTGGACGGGGAGGGCCCGCACGACGTGGTCCTGCGCCGCGCCGACACGGCGGACAGCCAGGAAACCCGTCGCCTCCTCGTCCGCTTCATCCGCGGCAGTGCGGAGGTCTCCGCCCCCGGCGCAGCCCGCCTTCACGCCCTGAGCCGCGAGATTCCCGCAGGCCTGGCCGGCGGTGAGACGGGCGCGCAGGACGGCACGGCCCCCTCCGACAGCACGGCGCAGGCCACCGAACGGCGCGGCGAGAGCATGCTGCGCCAGGTCATCGACGGCGTGGTCGACGACTTCAACAACCTGCTCACCGTGATCAGCGGCAATCTCGGCACGCTCAAGCGCCGGTATGGCCTCAACCCCGACCAGGTGCGCCTGGTCGAGGCGGCCCTGGCGGGGGCGCAGCGCGGCTCCAGCCTGACCCGCCGCCTGGTCCGATTCGTGCGCCGGGACGACGCCACGCTCCAGGAGACGGAGATCGGGACCGCCCTGACGGCCTTCGTGCCGTTCCTCAGCGCCAACGTCCTGAACCAGGCTCCGATCAAGCTCCGGGTCCGCTCCGGGCTCGCGCGCGCCCAGTGCAGCGAGGCCGTGCTGGAGGCCGTGCTGCTGAACCTCGCCTTCCACGTCCGCGATCTCGGCTCCGAGGGCTTCGCGATCGGCGCCGACGAGCGGGTGCTGTCCGAGGAGGATGGGATCGCCCTGCGTCCGGGTCGCTACGTGCGCCTGGTCCTGGCCAGTGGAACGCCGGCGCGGCTGCCCGCCCCCGCGAAGCCGGCCGGGGAAGAGCGCTCCACGGCCGCCGTGGCGAGCCTGCTCAGCGGCATCGGCGGCGGCTTCCGCCTCGTGGCCGACGGGCGCGGCGAATCCGCCTTCCTGGCCGAGATCTGGATCCCCGCCAGCGAGGCCCCGGCCGAGGCCGGACACGAGGAGACGGCCACGGTCCAGCCGCGCCTCCGCGTCCTCCTCGTCGATAGCGACACCCTGGTCCGCGAGAGCTTCGCCGAGGCGCTCACCGATCTCGGTCACCTCGTCACCCAGGCCGGCTCCGCCGAGCATGCGCTGACGCTCCTCGATGCGCCGGAGGGCTTCGACGTCATGATCGCCGACCAGCGCATGCCGGTGATGAGCGGCCTCCAGCTCGCCGCCACGGTGGTCCAGCACCATCCCGGGATCCGCATCGTCCTGGCCGGCCCCCAGGGCCACCTGCCGGAGAGCGCCCGGGCCTTCCTGCAGATCGCGAAGCCGTTCCGCTACGGCGATCTCGCCGCCGTGATGCGCCGGGCCGCCCGCGACCCGGCCGCCAAGGCGGCCTGAAGGCCGCCCGCGGCCGGCCATCCCCGTCGGCGGTCCCGGACCGTCCGGCGGGGCAGGGCGCGCGACGGCGGGGGTGATCCGGGCGTCACGGCGTTCGCCCTGCGAACCGGAAGCCCCTCGGCGCCACCGGCGCCACGCGCCGCGCGAAGCGGGTCCGGACGGGACCACGGCGTCGCGCGCGGCCAGGCGGACACAATCCACAGGGCCATCCTCAGAAAAAATCCGGGCCCGGATCGGCAGCCCCCGCGGCGACCGAGACCGCAGGTCCGACGACCAACACTCCCGTCCCGGCCACGCTGCGGAGACGGAGAACCGGGCCGGCACCGCCCCCTCACGTCCCTCGGCTGCATAACCTTGACACTTCGCTGCCCTGACCTGCCCGGATGTTATCAGAATAGCTCCGAAACGCTGGAGATCACCGGACGTTTCTTTGTCAGACTGCTCTTCACATGATCATCGCAAGGGCAAATTCTTGGGTAATACCTTGGCGCCAAGAACATCATATGTTG
Organism: Methylobacterium sp. Leaf125; assembly: GCF_001423085.1. GTDB lineage: Bacteria > Pseudomonadota > Alphaproteobacteria > Rhizobiales > Beijerinckiaceae > Methylobacterium. Next base: position 11,529 of record NZ_LMNU01000017.1, read on the forward strand.
CATGAAAGCACATCGCCGGCCTTCGCGACTTGCGAGATCCAGCTTTCGTGCGCGCGTTAAGTTTCAATTAACCCCGAAGGTCGATGAATTACCGCGAGCGGACGCCGTCGATCTCCATCCATCGCGCGCGAATGCCTCACCGGAACGGATCGTCCGCCTCGATGTCGCGCATCGCCCTTCTCGCCGTGACCCTGCCCCTGGTCCTGGGCCCCTCGCACGCCGCCGTCGCTGCGGACTGGTACACCGGTGCGGAACCCGTGATCCTGGACGAGAACTGGACGGTGGCGGTCGACGCCTCGGTCGCGGTCACCTCCAACAGTTCCGCCTTCGGCTCGGTGACGGGCACGATCGCCACGGAGGGGACGCTCCTCGAGAGCGGTCCCCGCCTGCGCGTGGAGGGCGTCGCCGGCACCTACAGCTATCCCGGGCAGAAGGTGGGCCAGCGGGTGACGGGCTACCAGCAGGAAGGCGCCCTGTCGGGCGGCTACGAGTGGATCTGGCGCGATGCGGCCCTGGCCGGGTTCGTCGGCTTCAACGTCCGCAGCAACCAGCTGTCGATCCTCGATCCGGGCAACCCCGTCGTCGGAACCGGCGTGGGCGCCAAGTTCGCGGCCAACTTCTATGCGCGGCCGACCGAGAACACGATGGTCTCGGCCTACGGCTCGTACTCGACCCAGTTCAACGCCTACTATTCGCGCTTCCGGGTCGGGTACATGGTCGCCGACGGGGTCTATATCGGCCCTGAAGCCATGTTCCTCGGCGACAACTTCTTCAATCAATACCGCATCGGCGGACACCTGACAGGCTTTTCCTTCGGCCCGATCAAGATGGCTGTCGGCGTCGGCTACGTGAAGGACCGCATCCAGGGCAGCGGATACTATTCAACCGTCGAAGCGAGAACCGCATTTTAGCGGACTGTTCAGACTTTGTTAGGTTCGATTTCGTGCGGGTGCACGCACGTCACGTTTTTTCATATGTGCCATCTTACAACAGTTGAGCGCGTTCAATCCCGGACATGCACAATTCCTGCGACGTGTGGCCGGGATTCTGTTGGCAGGTTAATCGCTCAGGTGTTTCACAGGTATTGCGCCGTCCCGTTCCCGCGCAGGTTGCGACCCTGAAGGCCCCCCGGGCCCAGGTCGGCCCCGGTGGAACGCGGGCGACGCGGATTGCGGAAGGGCAGGCTCGTGGCAAGTGCATTTCGTTGGATGGCCTGGATCGCGTCGGCCGCTGCCGTCCTCGTCCTGCTGAGCCAGCCCGTCAGCACGCAGGACCAGCTGATCATGAGCCTCTGCGCCATGGCGGCGATGGTGGTGCTGTGGGTGTTCTTCGACAACCAGCCCGCGCGCTTCGTCTTCCTCGCCCTGGGAAGCCTCGTCGTGCTGCGCTACATGTTCTGGCGCGTGACGAACACGCTGCCCTCCGTCGGCGACCCGGTCAGCTTCGGCTTCGGGCTCCTGCTCCTCCTGGGCGAGCTCTACTGCGTCTTCATCCTGTTCGTCAGCCTGACCATCAACGCCGACCCGCTCCGGCGCGCGCCCCCGCCGATGGCCGCCGCCGATGATCCGGAGGCCCTCGACGCGCTGCCCACCGTCGACATCTTCGTGCCGAGCTACAACGAGGATGCGGGCATCCTCTCGGTCACCCTCGCGGCGGCCCGCCTGATCGACTATCCCGCCGACAAGCTGACGGTCTGGCTGCTCGACGATGGCGGCACCGACCAGAAATGCGCCGATCCCGATCCGGTGAAGGCGCAGGCCGCGATGCGGCGGCGCATGGAGCTCCAGGCCCTGGCCGCCTCCCTCGGCGTCGAGTACCGCACCCGCGCCCGCAACCAGCACGCCAAGGCGGGCAATCTCAACAACGGGCTCAAGCACTCGCAGGGCGAGATCGTCGTGGTGCTCGATGCCGACCACGTCCCGTTCCGCTCCTTCCTGCGCGACACGATCGGGTACTTCGCCCAGGACCCGCGCCTGTTCCTGGTGCAGACGCCGCACGCCTTCCTGAATCCCGACCCGATCGAGCGCAACCTGCGCACCTTCGACCGCATGCCCTCCGAGAACGAGATGTTCTACGCGGTGACGCAGCGCGGCCTCGACAAGTGGAACGGCTCGTTCTTCTGCGGCTCGGCCGCGCTCCTGCGCCGGCGCGCCCTCGACGAGGCGGGCGGCTTCTCGGGCGTCACCATCACGGAGGATTGCGAGACGGCCTTCGAGCTGCACGCGCGCGGCTGGAACAGCATCTACGTCGACAAGCCCCTGATCGCCGGCCTGCAGCCCGAGACCCTGGAGGCCTTCATCGGCCAGCGCTCGCGCTGGTGCCAGGGCATGTTCCAGATCCTGATGCTGAAGAACCCGCTCTTCAAGCGCGGCCTGCACACGATCCAGAAGGTCGCCTACCTGTCGAGCATGACGTTCTGGTTCTTCCCGGTGCCACGGCTGATCTTCATGTTCTCGCCGCTGCTGCACATCTTCTTCGACCTGAAGATCTTCGTCGCCAGCGTGGATGAATCCATCGCCTATACGGCGACCTACGTCGTCATCAACCTGATGATGCAGAACTACGTCTACGGGAAGTTCCGCTGGCCCTTCGTCTCCGAGCTCTACGAGTACGTCCAGGGCCTGTTCCTGTTCCGCGCCATCGCCTCGGTCATCGTCTCGCCCCGGCGCCCGACCTTCAACGTCACCGCCAAGGGCACGACCCTGGAGCAGGACCACCTCTCGGCCCTGGCCTGGCCGTTCTTCGCCGTCTACGGCCTGCTGCTGCTCGGCTGCGCCACGGCCCTCTACCGCTACCTGTTCGAGCCCGGCGTCACCAACCTGATGCTCGTGGTCGGCCTGTGGAACTTCTTCAACCTGCTCATGGCCGGCGCCGCCCTCGGCGTCGTGGCCGAGCGCCGGGTCACGGAGGCGAGCCCGTCCCTGGCGATCAACCGGCAGGGCCGGATGATGCTGGCGGGGCGCGCCCTCGACGTGGCGGTGGACCGCGCCTCGGCCGTCGGCTGCACCGTCCGGTTCGGCGCCGACGTCCTGCCGTTCGGCACCGGCAGCACCTACCGCACCGGCCAGCTCACGGTGCAGCCCCTCGACGGCGCCCCCGCCGGCGGCGTGCTGCCGTTCGAGGTCGGGACGATCGCCCATGCGGGCGACGACGTGGTGGTGACCCTGCGCTTCCAGCCCCTCGACGCGCAGGGCTATGCCGGCCTCGCGAGCCTGATGTACGGCGATGCGGACGCGCTGCTGCGCTTCCAGCAGAGCCGGCGCCGGCACAAGAACATCGTCTCGGGCACGCTCCAGCTGATCTGGTGGGGCCTGGTCGAGCCGTTCCGCGCCGTCAGCTACCTGTTCAAGCCGCGCCCGCAGGCGGCCGCCGCCCCCACCACCGACACGGCGCTTCCGCGCGCCACGCCGCGGGCGCCGCTCCTGCCCGGCGGCAGCCCCGGCGGGGCGGAGGCCGCCCGGCCGCGCCCGGCCGAGAATCCCCTGCCGGCCCGGCCGAGCTTCGCGCGCAGCAACGACGGCGAACCGGGGACCGACTGGGTCCGCCTGATGCTGGAATTCGAGAACGATCGCCTGCTCGGCGGGGCGGCGGGCGGCGGGCGCGGCGCCGACCTGCACGCCCGGTCGTGAGGGAGGCTCGCATGCGTGTCACGACGATCACCCGCGGGCTTCTCGCGCTGGCGCTGGTGGGCGGGGCCACGGAGGCCCGGCCCCAGAGCTTCATCGGTGCCGGCCCCGCCGAGCGCTTCTCGGTTCCGCCCGCGGGCGACGCCCTGCGCCGCGGGGGCGAGCCCGTGCGCGGGCGCGGACCGGCGGCCGCCGTCGCCCCCACGCCGGCTCCGGCGGCCCGGGAGGGCGCCCTGGCGACCATCGGGCCCGCCCGGCGCCTGCCGGCCACCACCGGCGGGTTCCGCCTGGAGGGCGAGGAGGACGTCCTGCGCTTCCCCGTCTACGTCACGGAAGCGCAGAGCCGCGGGCGTCCCCGTCTGCGGGTGTCCTACCTGTCCGCCATCTCGGTGGCGCCCGAGACGTCGGAGCTCGTCGCCAGCGTCAACGGCGTCGTGGTCGGCCGCACCCGCATCCAGGCGCCCGGCGCCGTCAAGGTGGTGGAGTTCGAGCTGCCCGAGGGCAGCCTGAAGCTGGGCTACAACGCCATCGATCTCGCGGCGAGCCAGCGGCACCGGGTCGATTGCTCCCTCAACGCGACCTACGAACTCTGGACGCAGATCGATCCCTCGCGCTCCGGCCTCGTGGTGGCCCCCGTGGCGGCCGCCGGGATCGAGCTGAAGGACCTCGCGGCGCTGGAACCCGACGACGGCGGCGCCCTGCCGGTCCGCGTGGTGATCAACGACAAGCCGAGCCTGCCCCGCCTCGAGCGGATGTTCCACGCCATCGAGGCGATCGGCCTCGTCGGCCGCATCGCCCGCCCGGTGGTGGAGTTCGGCTCGGTGATGACCGGCCGCAGCGGGATCAACCTCATCGTCGGCACCGCGGCGGAACTGCGCGGCACGCCGGACATCGAGGCCGTCGGCCCGATCACCGGACCGAAGCTCGCGATGCTGCCGCCGCGGGAGGATCGGGCCCCCGCCCTCGTCGTCAGCGGCACCAGCTACGACGAGATCGAGTCGGCGATCGCGACCCTGGCCCGCGGCACCGAACCCTACGGCACGCCGCGCGGCCTGAAGGCCGCGGCGCTGCTGCGGGGTGCCCCCCTGGAGAGCGGCGACCGGATCGCCCTGCACGCCCTCGGCGTGGCGACGCGGGAATTCTCCGGCCGCCTCCTGACCACCCGCTTCGACGTCCAGCTGCCGCCGGATTTCCTGCCCGCCGATTACGGCAAGATGCTCCTGAACCTCTCGGGCGCCTACGCGTCCGGTCTCGCGTCGGAGGCGCGGATCCTCGTCGACCTCAACGGCCGCAACGCCGCCAGCGTGCCCCTGCCGCAGACGCGGGGCGAGGTCTTCGAGAACACCACCATCCCGCTGCCCCTGGGCCTGTGGCGGCCGGGCCTGAACCGCGTCGAGATCTCGGCGCAGGTGCCGACGCCCGGCGATGCCACCTGCGCCGCGAGCACGAGCGAGTCGAAGCGCGAGCGCTTCCTGTTCCTCGACCGGACCACCCTGAGCGTTCCGAACCTGGCGCGCGCCGCCCGGATCCCGGATCTCGCCGCCACCACCAGCGGCGGCGCGCCCTTCCTGGAGGACGGCAAGCGGCCGCGCCTCGTGCTGCCCGTTCTGGATCGGGACACGGTGGCGGCGGGCGCCATGATCGCCGCGCGGCTGGCAAGCGCGGCCGGGCGGGTGATCGATTTCGAGCTGGCCACCGAGGCGCAGAGCGGGACGGGACCGACCCTGATGGTCGCGCCCGTCCGCGCCGTGGCGCCCGCGACGCTGACCGGGCTCGGCCTCGATCCGGAGCAGATCCGGCGGATCTGGGAAGCCCGCGCCGAGACGGCCCGTCCGGCGGGTCAGTCCGGCTCGGTACCGGCTCCGACCCTCGATCGCCTGCGCCGCAACGTGCCGGCACGCTGCAGCCTGCCGGATCTCAGCTTCCGCGTGGCCGGCCCGGTGCCGCCGCGCGGCGCGGGACCGGACGCCCCCGCCGGGGGCCGGACGGGCCGGGCGTCTGCCAGCGACGGCGACCTCGTGACGAAGTGGGACGAGACCCTGCGCGCCCGCCATCCCCTGGTCGAGGCCGCCGACGGCCTCGTCGAGCGGGCCTCGGCCACGGTCCGGGGCCTGCTCGGCGAGACGCGGACCTGGATCGATGCGGATGCCTCCGAGCGGGCCTCGGCCGTGCCGCCCCGCGCCTCGCTGATCCTGGCCCAGGCCCTGTCCAGTGGCGGGATCGGCGTGGACGACACCACCACCCTGATCACGGCGCCGAACCCGCTCCTGCTCAAGGCCTCCGTGGCCTGCCTCATCGATCCCGGGGTCTGGTCGCGGATCGGCGGGCGCTTCGCCTTCCTGGACGCCGCCGACGGCCGCCTGGACACGGTGGAGCCCGACACCGTCCGCATCGTCGAGACCCGCCCCCCCTCGCTCTGGAACCTCCGGCTCGTCGTGGCGGGCTGGCTCTCGATGAATCCCGCCGTCTACGCGGCGCTGGCGCTGGCCCTGGCGCTCTGCCTCGGGCTGACCACCGCGCTCATGGTCCGCAACGTCGGCCGGAGGAATGCATGAGACGCTTGCGCATGAGAGGCCTGCGCCTACGACGCCCGCGCCTGAGACGCCCGCTCCGGACCGTCCGCCGCGCAGCCCTCGCGGCCGCCCTGGCCACGGGATGCGCGACCGGCTTCGCCGCCGGGCCCGAGGCCCGGGCGCAAGGCGGGCCCGATGCCCGGGTCCAGAACGCGCCCGATGCCCGGATCCAAGGCGGGCCCGATGCCCGGATCCAAGGCGGACCCGCCCTGATGCCCGCCGGCTCGGCCCGCGATCCCCAGCCCCGTGATCCCGCCATGCCGGACCTGCCGAGCTCCGTCCCGCCCGCCATCGCCCTGCCGGCGGCGCCGCAGGTCAAGGACGATTCCGCCCGCACGGCCCAGCCTCTGCTCGGGAGCCTGAAGGACCAGGACGGCTGGCGCCTCTATCGCTCCCGCTTCGTCACCGAGGCCGGCCGGGTGGTCGACACCGCCAATGGCGGGATCAGCCACAGCGAGGGCCAGGGCTACGGCATGCTCCTCGCGGTGGCGGCCAACGACCGGCCCACCTTCGAGCGGCTCTGGGGCTGGACCCGCGCCAACCTGATGGTGCGTTCGGATTCGCTCCTGGCCTGGCGCTGGGAGCCGGCCAAGCGCCCGGCGGTGGCGGACATGAACGACGCCACCGACGGCGACATCCTCGTCGCCTGGGCGCTGACGGAGGCGGCCGAGGCCTGGGACGATGCCGGCTACCGGGTCGCGGCCCGGCGGATCGCCGTCGAGGTCGGCCGCCGCGCCATCCTGTTCAAGGACCGGAACGGGGCGCTGCTGCTGCCGGCGGTCACGGGCTTCTCGGCGGGGGAACGCGCCGACGGTCCCCTGATCAACCTGTCCTACTGGGTCTTCCCGGCCTTCGCGCGCCTGCCCCTGGTGGCGCCGGAATACGACTGGGACGCCCTGACCCGCAGCGGCTTGCGCCTCCTGCGCCGCGCCCGCTTCGGCAGCGCCAACCTGCCCACCGAATGGATCTCCCTGAAGGGGGACCAGCCCCGTCCAGCGGACGGCTTCCCGCCGCTCTTCTCCTACAACGCGATCCGGATTCCCCTCTACATGGCCTGGGCCGATGTGGGGCGGCGGGAGGATTACGACCCCTTCGTCGCCCTCTGGTCCGGGCCGGACCGCGAGCGCCTGCCCATCGTGGACACCAGCGATGGGCGCACGGTCGAGTGGCTCCGCGAGAGCGGCTACGCGGCCCTCTCCAGCCTGCTGCTCTGTACCGTGAAGGGAACGCCGCTCCCCGACGGCTTCAGCCAGGTGCAAGGCAACGAGAACTACTATCCGACCACGCTGCATCTCCTGGCCATGGTGGCCGCGCAGATGAGGGGACCGTCATGCTTGAAGCGTTAGCGGGCCGGCGGAGCCGTGGCCCCGCGCCCCTCGGCCTCCCGATGGGCGTCGCCCTCGCGGCCCTCACCCTGCCGGCCCTCACCCTGCCGGCCCTGGCCCAGGGTCCCGGCACCGAGGAGGCCAGCCGCGCGCCCGCCATCGTCGTCGACCCGACGGGATCGGCGGCCAACGGCATGGTCGACGAGAGCGCCCTGCGCTACTACGCGGCGCAGAAGCAGACCGCCCGGATGAAGGCGGAGGCCGCCCGGCTGAAGCAGCTCTACCCGGGCTGGACCGAGCCCACCGACCTCGACACCCTGCAGCCGAGCCCCCCCGAGGAGGCCCCCCTCTGGGACCTCTTCACCGCCGGCCGCTTCGACGACCTCTACGCGGCCATCGCGGCGCGGCGCACGGTGGACGGGAGCTGGCAGCCCTCCGAGGAGCTGGCGCGCAAGCTGCGCCGCGCCGGGTTCCGCAGCCGCCTCAAGGGACTCGCCAGCGCCCGGCGCAACCTCGACGTGGTCGCCCTCTACCGCGCCGATCCCAGCGCCCTCGACCCCAGCGACGTCGAGAGCATCTGGATCGTCGCCGACGCGCTGGCGGCCGAGGAGGCCACGGCACAGGCCTACAACCTCTACAAGTCCGTCTTGGATACCAGCAACGACACGGGCGCCCGCCTGGCCACCATCCAGAAGGCGATGTCGAACCTGCCGATGGCGGCGGCCGAGCAGCTCATCGCCCTCGGCCGGACGGATTCCGACGGCAATTCCGAGTTCCGGCGCATCGCCATCGACATCACGCGCGCGCGGATCGTCGCCTTCCTGCACGACGAGGCCGCGCACGAGCCCACCACCACGGACATCGCCGCGTTCCAGGCCCAGGCCCGCAAGACCGGTGATCCGCGGGAGACCGGTCTCCTCGGCTGGTACGCCTACAAGCGCCAGCAGTTTCGCGAGGCGCTGGACTGGTTCAAGCTCGCGATCAGCCGCGGCGGCGACGCGATGATCGCCCACGGGCTCGCCCATTCGCTGCGCGCGGTCGGCATGACGCGCGAGGCCGAGGAAGTGGCCTATGCCTGGCGCGACAAGTACGTCGGCAACAGCATCCTCTTCATCGAGCTCCTGGAGCGGAAGCTGACCCAGGCGAATCCCGCCTTCATCGACCTGGACCGGATCAACCGCTACGCGAAGGTGACGCTGGCGTCGAGCTCCGGGGAGGGCGCTCAGGCACTGGGCTGGTACGCCTACAATTCCTGCCAGTTCGACGCCGCCCTCGAGTGGTTCCAGCATGGCATCGCGTGGCTGCCGAGCGAATCGACGGTGCTCGGCTACGCCCTGGCGCTGCAGCGCCTGAAGCGGACGCGCGAGTTCCTCGAGATCGTCAACCGCTACGACGGGCTGTTCCCGAAGGTGGTGGACCTGCTGTTCCGCGAGGGTCCGGAGGGGCCGCCGCTCGCCTGCAGCGTCGCGGCGGCACCACCGGCCGGCGCACGTCAGCCCGCAGCCCCCGCCGCGACGGCCGTGCTCGCGAACAGCGCCCGCGCCCCCGCCGCCTATGGCCGCGTGCCGAAGCCCGACACCTCGGCCAACGGCGCGGTGCGTCCCCTTCCGGTGCTGCGCAGCGAATTCCCGCTGTCCGTCGCCTCCGAGAACCCGTTCCGCTACCTGCCGGCCGCCTTGGCCCGACAGGTACCCGAGCGCAGTGCCGGCAGCTTCCTGGCCGAACCCGCGACGGGTGCGCCGCCCCTGGTCGCCCGCCGGGTGCCGGGCGCCGGGACGATGCCCTACGAGCGCTACGGCTTCGCCCTGCTGCCGGGCTACAACGGCCTGACCCAGGCCTCCACCCTGTCCGATCCGCCCGCCGGCACCCAGTGGCAGGACCAGCAGGCCGCCGGCGCCAACGGCCAGACCCGCTCAAGCCGGGAATCCGACCGCTTCGGCATCCCGGGATCGCAACGCGCCACCTTCGTCGAGGCCGGCCCCAACGCCGGACAGCAGCCATGAGTCGGATACGGCATTCCGGAACCGCGGCGGCGCTGGCGGCCCTGGTGATCCTGCCCTCGCTCCCCGCCGCCGCCCGGCCCGGCCGCGCGGCGCTCGAGCTGCCGGGCGCCGGACCCGTGTCGGACGTGGCGCAGAATTCATCCCGCGACGGGTATTCCCAGCGGATCACCTTCCGGGACGATCCGCGCGGCGTCGCCGAGGTGAGCGTGCGCAACGGGGAGGGGGGCTCCGGCCCCGCCCTCGCCATGGCCAAGCCGAGCCGGACGGGGATCGCGGCCGAGTTGCGGGCGCGCTTTCCCGGCGAGACCATGCGGGTCGTGACCCAGGCACACCGCAACGCCCACGGACCGGTGGGCCTCGCCCTGGGCAACGACTGCCTCTACGCTTGGCAGTGGATCGACCTCGGCGGCGATGCGGCACGGAAGCGGCCGTCCGCCCTGTTCGGCAGCGATCCCGGCGCACCGGCTGCCTCGGTGCGGATCAAGCTCTGCCGCACGGCGACGACCACCCTCGCCGACCTGACCCGCTCGGTGGAGTCGATGCGCTTCTTCGCCAATCCCGCTGAGGCCCCCCGCCTCCAGCCGGAGACGGTCGCCCGCCGGCCTTCGCCGCCGCGGCGGCGCGAGGCGGTCAGCCGGCCGACGGGGACGCCGCGGGAGACCGCGCCGGGATCGGAGACCGCGCTCCGTCCGCCCGGCCCGATGGAACGGCCCGGCGCGGAGAAGCGCCTGGAGGCCTCGGCGCGCCGCATGGCCTCCGAGCAATCCGGCGAAACGCAGCGCTACCTCGTGCCGGGGCCCGGCGCCGTGGCACCCGCGGTGCCGGTTCCGGTGCCTCCGGGCGAGGGGCAGGCCCCGCGCTACATCACGGACGCCGCGCTGGCGGACGGCACCGTCGCGATCACCGTCCCCAGACCGGCACCGAACCGGGCCGAGGTCGAGGATCTCATGGCCCGCGAACTCCCGGCACGGGCCCTTCGACCGCCGCCCTGAGGCGACCCCCGCCCGACGGCGAAGGGCCATGCGATCTGTGATTTTCCCGATCCGCGGCATTTGCAACCTTGAATACCCATCCCCGGCGCGCGAAGAAGCAGACAGCGGGGGTGGTGGGTCACGGATATGGTCCGGGTCGACGCGTGCGGTGTTCCGTCGGGCCCGGTTGGGCTCGCCCTGAGCGGAGGGCCTGACCTGAGCGGAGGGCCTGCGGATCGCGGGATCGCCGCATGAGCCGCGCGGCGGATGTAGCCGGCGCCGATGCGCCGTCGCCGTCCGGCCTCTTACCCGTGTCCAGACTTCGTCTCGCCTTCACCGCCACGGACCACGTCAGCCTCGCCTACCAGGCGAACGGGATTCCGGTGATCCGGGAGATCGTGATCGCCAACGACACGGAGGCCGATCTCGTCGATCTCCGGCTGCGCGTCGAGAGCCAGCCACCCGTGGTCAGTCCGCTGACGCTGCGCATCGAGCGGGTGGCTGCGGGTTCGAGCCATCGGGTCGAGACGCCGGACCTGCACCTCGATGCCAGCCTCCTCGCCGCCTGCACCGAGGCCGGCCCCCTCGCCCTGACGATGATCCTGGAGGATGCGGAGGGCGAGCGGGGGCGGGCGGGCGCCGAGATCCGTCTGCTGCCACCCGCGCACTGGGGCGGCGCCCGGAATGCGCCCGAACTTCTCGCCGCCTTCGTCCGGCCCGGCGATCCGGCCGTCGACGCCGTCCTGCGCGATGCCGCCAGGAAGCTCGGCGCGGCCGGCCGCCAGACTGCGCTGGACGGCTACGGCAGCGGCGGCAAGGTCCGGGCCTGGGACCTCGCCGGGGCGCTCTGGGCCGCCCTGGCCGACCATCGCCTCGCATCCATCCTGCCCCCGGCGCGCTTTGAGCAGGCCGGACAGACGGTGCGCGCTCCCGGCGAGGTGATCGAGGGCCGAGCCGGCACCTGCCTCGACCTCTCCCTGCTCTACACCGCCTGCCTGGAGCAGGCCGGCCTGAACCCAGTGCTGGTGCTGACCGCCGGCCACGCCTTCGTCGGCCTGTGGCTCCAGGACGAGACCTTCGCGAGCGCGACGGTCGACGACCGGCAGCAGCTGCGCAAGCTTCGCGATCTGCAGGACCTGATCCTCGTCGAGACGACGCTGCTGACGCACGATCCACCGACGGCCTTCCGGACCGCGGTGGATCACGGTGCCGGGCTGGTGGAGGACAGCGCTGCGGGGGGCCTCGACGTCGCCCTCGATATCCGCCGCTGCCGCCGGCGCGGCATCTGCCCGATGGATCTCGGCGGCGGGGGCGGGGAGGCCGCACCCGGTCCGGTCGAACCGCTGGACCAGGCCCTCTCGGACGCCCCCGCCTTCGACAGGGTAGAGACCCCGCATGTCGACGCGGCGCCGGAGACCGCGGTCGGACGCCTGGAGCGCTGGAAGCGCAAGCTCCTGGACCTGTCGCTGCGCAACAAGCTCCTGAACTTCAAGCCCGGCAAGGGCGCCATCGTCCTCGAGGGTATCGAGCCCGGTGCCTTGGAGGACGGCCTGGCGGCCGGACACGCATTCCGGCTGATGCCGGTCTCCGACGGGCCGGTCGGGTCCGAAGGCGCCCTGGCCCGGAAAGAGATCCCCACCACCGCGACGGAGGCCGATCTCGACGGCCGCCTGCTCGATCTCTATCGCCTCGCCCGCGGCGGCTTCGAGGAGGGCGGAGCCAACATCCTGTTCCTGGCGATCGGGTTCCTGTCCTGGACCCGCAAGGCGGGCGAGGCCACCCACCGGGCGCCGCTGCTGCTGATCCCGGTCACCCTCCGGCGCGCCAGCGCCCGCGCCGGCTTCCGCCTGACGCTGCACGACGACGAGGTGCGGATCAACCCGACCCTGCTTGAGATGCTGCGCCAGGATTTCCGGCTGCGGATGCCGGATCTGGAAGGCGACCTGCCCCGCGACGCGTCCGGAATCGACGTGGACGCGATCGTCCGAAGCGTCCGGGGCCACACGCGCGACCTGCGCGGCTGGGAGGTGGTGCCCGACATGGTGCTGGCGACCTTCTCCTTCACCAAGCACCTGATGTGGAAGGATCTCATCGACCAAGCCGGCCGCCTCACGCGCAACCCGGTGGTGCGCCACCTTCTCGAGACGCCCAAGCACGCCTACGGCGAGGGCGCCCCCTTCCCCGATCCGTCGCAGCTCGATCGGGACCATCCGCCCGAGACCGTCTTCGCACCGCTCTCGGCGGATTCCTCGCAGCTCTCCGCCGTCCTGGCGGCGGCCGGCGGCAAGGACTTCGTCCTGTTCGGGCCGCCCGGCACCGGAAAGAGCCAGACCATCGCCAACATGATCGCCCAGTGCCTGGCGCAGGGACGCACGGTGCTGTTCGTCTCGCAGAAGACGGCTGCCCTCGAGGTGGTGCAGCGGCGCCTGCAGGAGATCGGACTCGGCGATTACTGCCTGGAGGTGCATGCCACCAAAGCCCAGAAATCGGCGGTGCTCGGGCAGTTGCGCCGGGCCTGGCACGCGCGCGCCGCGCCTGAGCAGGCCGAATGGCCGGGCGCCACGCGCGCCCTCGCGAGCCTGCGCGCCGAGCTGAACGGCCTCGTGCAGGCCCTGCATCGGCGGCGGGAGAACGGGTTGACGGCCTACGAGGCCTTCGGACGCGTCATCGCGGCGGGGCCCGACGTGGAGCACTTCGTCCTCGCCTGGCCCGACCACCGGACCCACGAGCCGGACACCCTCGTGGCCCTGCGGGCGGCCTGCCGGGACTTGCGCCCCGTCCTGGCCTCGGTGGGGTCCCCGGCCGACCATCCGCTGCAAGGCGTCAGGGCGACCGAATGGTCGCCGGTCTGGCGCGACGGCCTGGGCGCCGAGATCGCCGCCGCCGTCGAGTCCCTGACGGCCCTGCGCGCGAGCGGCCAGGCCTTCGCCGCGGCGGTCGGACTCTCGGCCTTCCCGTCGACCGAGGCGGAGATCCGCGACCTCCTGGATCTCGGCAACGCCCTGATACGTCCCGAGGCCGCCTGCGGAGGCACCTTCCTGGCGGATAGCGCCGGCGACCTGCGCCGCGCGGTGGCGGCGCGCGACCGCTTCCAGGCGACCCGGGCCGCGCTCCGCGGCCGGCTCACCGGCGCGTACCGGCCCGGCCTCCTCGACCAGGACCTGTCCGGGCTCCTCGCCGAATGGATCGCGGCGCGCGGCGCGAACTTCTTCGTTCGGGGCGGGCGCATGAGAAAGGTCCTGCTTCAGGTTCAGCCCTATGCCGACGGCGCATTGCCGGAGGATCTGGGGCCGGACCTCGCCGGCCTGATCGAACTCGCTCGGCACGGCCAGGCCGCCCGGCCCGAGGAGGAGACCCTCGGCCAGCTGGGCCCGCCCTGGAGTGACCCGGAGGGGCCCGCCCGCGACTTCGGGCCGGCCATCGCCTGGGCCGAGACCGTGGCGCAACTCCTGCCCCTCCTCGGGTGGTCGAGTCTTGGCCCCGATGGCCTGCGCGACCACGTCGTCCGGCTCGTCACCCAGTCGTCCCGGAGCCGGGAGGCGGGCGGTCCCCTTGCGCAGGCCTACGCCGCCTTCGCGCAGGATCACACCCGGACACGCGCCGCGATGACGGCGTTGTCCCACCGAGCCGGGTCGGTCAATCCCGAGACGCTCCCGGCCGCGCAGGCGGACTGGATCGGCGCCAATCTCGCGCTGGCCCGCCGCTGGGCCTCCGGTCTCGGACGCGCCCCGGGCTGGTGTGCCTGGCAGGGGGCCGCCCAGGCGGCGCGCGACCTCGGCCTCGGCCCCCTGATCGAAGCCCTGGAGGCAGGCCGGATCAACCCAGCCCGAGCCGAGGCGGCCTTCGAGATCGCCTATGCCCGCTGGTGGATCGATCGCGTCGTCGGCGACGACCCGGTCCTGCGCGGCTTCCTGCCCGAGCGCCATGAGGACGCGATCGCGCGGTTCCACGCCGCGGATGCCCAAGTCGGCGACCTCGCCCGGCAGGTCGTCCGCGCCCGCCTGGGGAGCGGTATCCCGGGTCCGACGGCCTTCGGGAACGACCCCGAATGGGGCACGCTCTCGCACGAGCTGACCAAGAAGCGGGCACAGATTCCCCTGCGCAAGCTATTCGGCACGATGCCGAACGCCCTCGCGCGGCTCACGCCCTGCGTGATGATGAGCCCGCTGTCGATCGCCCAGTACCTGCCCCCCGATGGGGCGTCGTTCGACGTCGTCATCTTCGACGAGGCCTCGCAGATCGCCCCCTGGGACGCCATCGGGGCGATGGCGCGGGGCAGGCAGGTGGTGATCGTCGGCGATCCCGAGCAGCTGCCGCCGACCAGCGTGGGCGACCGCGCCATCGACGACATGGAAGATGGCGGCGAGATCGCGGACCAGGAATCGATCCTCGATGCGTGCCTCGCGGCCAACCTCCCGCGGCGGACCCTCGACTGGCATTACCGCAGCCGCCACGAGAGCCTGATCGCCTTCTCGAATGCCCGCTACTACGGCGGCCGCCTCGTCACGTTTCCCTCGCCGGTGACCGAGGACCGGGCGGTGCGCCTGACCTTCGTCCCGGACGGCGTCTACGAGCGCGGAACCGGCCGCGTGAACCGCCCCGAGGCCCAGGCCGTCGTCGCCGACATCGTGCGCCGCCTGCGCGATCCGGATTTCGCGCGGGCGCGGCGCTCCCTCGGCATCGTCACCTTCAACGGCGAGCAGCAGCGGCTGATCGAGAACCTGCTGGACGCAGAGCGGCGATCCGACCCGGAGTTGGAGCCGTACTTCGATCGCGACCGCTGGCACGAGCCCGTCTTCGTGAAGAATCTCGAAACCGTGCAGGGCGACGAGCGCGACGTCATCCTGTTCTCGGTCGCGGTCGGCCCCGACCCGGGCGGCCGAACGGTGAGCACGGTGTCGTCCCTCAACAAGGATGGCGGACACCGCCGCCTGAACGTCGCCATCACGCGGGCCCGGCAGGAGCTCGTGGTCTTCGCCTCGATCCGGCCCGAGCAGATCGACCTCGGCCGCACCAGGGCCCGCGGGGTGCGCGACTTCAAGCACTTCCTCGAATTTGCCGACCGGGGCGCGCGGGCCCTCGCCGAGGCCTGTGCGCCCACCGGCGGAGCGGTCGAATCGCCGTTCGAGGCCGCCGTCCTGACGGGGCTGCGGGCCCAGGGCTGGACCGTGCACGTGCAGATCGGAGTCTCGGGCTTCCGGATCGATCTCGGCATCGTCCACCCCGATGCGCCGGGACGCTACCTCGCCGGCATCGAGTGCGACGGCGCCACCTATCATCGCTCCGCGACGGCCCGCGACCGTGACCGCCTGCGCGAGCACGTGCTGACCGATCTCGGCTGGCGCATCCGGCGGGTCTGGAGCACCGCCTGGTGGGCCGACGCAGCCGGAGCCCTCGCCGAACTCGACCGGCGCCTGCGAGAAGACCTGGAGACCGACCGCGCCAAGGCCGCCGAAGCCACGGCAGCGAGCGATCCGCGCGACGCACCCGCGCCCGATGCCCCCATCCTGACGGAACCCGCGGATCAAGCGACCGCCGCGGCGATGTCGGGTGTCCCGAGCCCGACACCCCTTGCGGAGCCGGACGACGCGATGACGGCCCAACGACGCGACGCCGGGCTTCCCTCCGCCTGCGCACCGCCGCCGATTTCGACGACGCCGCCCGATCCGGCCTACCGTCTCGCGGATCCGTCCGATATCGGCCTCGCCCTGGAGCCGGAGCGCTTCTACGACACGGCCTATCGCCCGGTCCTGGCGGCCCTGGTTGCGCACGTGGTCACCGTGGAGGGGCCGATCTACGAGGACGTGCTGCTCCGACGCGTGGCCCGGGCCCACGGCCTGCAGCGGGTGGGACCCCTCATCCGCGAGACGATCCTCGATCAGGTTCCCGTCTCGGTAGCCCGCAGTGACGATGACGGCCGCGTCATCCTCTGGCCACCCCACGCCGAACCGCGGGCGCGTCATCCCTACCGGGTGGCACCCGCCGGGCTGCGCAGCCACGCCGACACGCCGATGCCGGAGCTCGTCGATCTCGCCGGGTCGGTGGCCCCGGGTACGTCCGAGCCCGAGGGCACGCGGCTGATGGGCCAGGCGATCGGGCTGTCGCGGGTCGAGGCGGCGACCCGGGTCCGGTTCGCGCGCGCGCGCGAACGCGCCGGAGAGGCGGGCCTGCCCCATGGCGGGCCACCCGAAGCCTGAAAGGGCTATCGCCCCGAACGCCACCCGCCTCATCTGTCCGGTGAAGTTCACGGAGAACACGGAGTGCGTGGCGCGGCGCGAATTCGCGCGCCGGCCGCCTGGCCTCAGGCATGCGCATTCTGCCGAATCGGTAGGCGCGGACGCGGCGGAACGCGCTCGTCGGCCGCGGCCGGGCCCGACAGCCAGTCAAACACCTCGGACCCTTCGCCAGCATCGGGACGTCGCGTCCGCCCACGCTCGAAACGCGCCTCCACCAATGTTCGACCTTGGTCCACCTGTCCCGGGGACAGATTGTGGGCCCGGATCCTGCCCTTGCCCGCCTATGCCACGGGGTTTATATCGCATCGCAACAAAAAGATCCTGCTGTGATCCGAGAGCATGTTCCTTTGTTCTATCAAGCAACCATCGAACTGAGCCTGACGCGCGATCCTATAGTTAGACAACTTACTTTTATGGCTGCGAGACAACCGTTAATTGTCGCACAAACCGCAGCGCGAAAGGGCGAGCAACGCCGGCCGTCGCGGAGAAAACGTCGATTTTCCAACTCGCGAATAATTGGCTTGGTTTCTGCTTCATTAGGAGAGATAGACGTGCACCGGAGCGAAATGGGACGAACCTGTCCCGCTTCGTTCCAGGGCCACGGGCTTATGGGAATCAATGTCTGCTTATCCTGAGGGCACTGTCACGATGGACACCACTTCTGCTCGGAAGGGCCTTCCCGTGAGCGCCACCTC
>NZ_LMNU01000018.1 GCF_001423085.1 Methylobacterium sp. Leaf125
CGCTTGCGCCATCACGCGCAGGCTGCCTAACCTCTCACCCCAGATGGACCAGAGCCTCCGCTCCTGAACACCGCTGAATGTCCCAAATCATCTGACGACGGACAATCACGCCGACGGCGCCGGGGTTCAGCTCGTAGGGCGCGGCCATGGTCCGCACCTTGAGCTGGCCCGGGTCGTGGGCGACGACGGAGTTCGTGTCGCCCGCCTGCAGCGTGAAGGTCTGGCGCCCGGCCTCGTCGACCTCGAGGCAGTGCCCGAGGCCGCAGTTGTAGGCGATCAGCCGTCCGAGCTGCGGAGCGGAGGGCAGGCGGAAGACCTGCCCGTCGACGAGGCAGGGCATCAGTTGCCCACCGCGATCGCTTGGAGCTGCGCGTCCGGACAGAGGTCGTTGCGGACCGCGATGAAGTCGATCGGCGCGTTGCCGAACGACGTGGTGCCGCGCGACGAGCTCGAGAACGGATAGACCGTGCCGTGCGCCGGCGCCGCGGCGGCGTCAGAGGCCACGGCCGATCCGTTGAAGGATTGGCGACGGCCGGCCGGGCTGTAGCCGCCCGCAACGCCCCAGGCGCCGGCGAAGCTGCCGGATCCCGGGTTGACGTTGAGGAGCGTGCCGCCGCTGTTGGCGACGAGCTGGCCGCCGGAGTTGCGGGCGAGGAGGGTATCGCCGGCGGCGTCAGCGCCGAGGATGGTCGCCGAGCTCTGCACGGGCCCCGTGCCACGCACGACGTAGGTTGCGGCCGAGCCCTGCAGGAGCGCGTTCACCGCCGTCGAGAACAGGAAGTTCTCGGCCGGGCGGGTCACGGCGTTGCCGATGGTCAGGACCGGCGCCGTGACGCAGTTAAGCTCGCACTGTGCCAGGTCGACCGCGATCTTATCGCCGGCCGTGACGATCCGGACGCCGAACGATGGGGTCAGGATTGCGGACTGCACGACGGAGAAGCGCGCCCACGTTCCCGTCACCGCAACGGTCGCCCAGGTCGTGCCGCCGTCCACCGTGATCTGAATGAGCCCGGTGCCGACGAGGCGCTTGATGAAGAGGGAGAACGCGCGGATCGTCGCGGCGCCGGTGGCGAGGGTCTGCAGCACAGTCGCGTTGGCCACGTTCGCCGTGACGGACGAGCACGTCGCCGCGGTGAAGGTGTTGGCGGCCTGGTCGAGGGCGACCGTGGCGCTGGTGGTGCCGTTGGCCCCGCCGATGACCCAGGCGGCTTGCGTCCAGTCTCGGCCGGCAACGGCGGCGTTCTGCTGCGCACCCTGCGGGAGGAGCTGACGCTTCCCGTTCTCATAGGTGAAGCGCAGGGCGTTGGCCGCCAGGTCGTTGCGCAGGAGGCCGGTGTTGTCGACGTAGAACCGCTGGCTTGTGCCGGTGGTCGTGAGCGCGAGCACGTCCTCGGGGAACACGGACTTCATCGTCGACAGGTCGCCAGCCGTGAAGGGCATGGCGTGACGGTCGTTGTTGATGTCCGCGAGCGCGACGAACCCGGCATAGGGCGCCACGGCGTACCAGGGGCCCTCCGTGTTCTCGTACATGCGGCGGCCGATGATGTTCACCCAATCCACGGTCGGGTGCAGGCCGTCATAGGTTGCCGCCCCGTCGGTGCAGGTCACGTCGACGTCGGCCGCGGCGCGGGCAACGGCGGTCTGCGCGTCGAAGACGACCTTCCAGAAATTGAAGCCCGTCGAGGTCATCTCGGAGTGCATCCGCTCGAGGCCGATGCGGGTGACGCCGAAGTCTGCGCGGAACCGGGCCAGGAGCTCGGTCAGGTTCGCCTGGTAGGCCGACGCCTTGTTCGTGTCGCGGGCATCCTGCGGGCCCTGCGCCCAATAGATTTTCACGGTGCCGAGGGTCATGCCGGCCGCGGCGATCGCGGCCTTGGCCGCCGTCACCTTCGCCGAGAGGGCGGCGTAGAGCTCGCCTGCCGTGTTGGGCGACCAATCGTTCTGCGTCGCGTCGGCAGCGAGGCCGGTCGAGCCGATGGCGTGCTTGGCCACGACGAGCGTGCGGTTGGTCGGCTTGTCCGCCAGGTAGCGGATGCCGAAGGGGCCTTCGTAACCCCAGGCCGCCAGGGTCGATCCGCCCGAGCCGTCCGAGTTCACATAGGGCTGGTACTGCGCCAGCGCCGAGCCGTTGAGGATCAGGAAGCGCGAGCTTGGCCCGGTCCATCCGGTCGGGTTCTGCTGTGATGCCAGCGGGCCGCCAGGGGCGACCACGGTGCCCTGCGCCTGCATGAAGGACTGACCGGCGAAGATGGCCAGGTCGGCGATCTGCGCCCCGCCGCCGCCATTGCCCCCGCCGCTCGAGGCCGCGACCGTGCCGGCGCTGACCCGCTGCTGACCGTCGATGACGATGGCGTTGCCCGCCGGCGGCTTCGACGCGAGGACGAACGTGACCTTGCCGGTGCCGTCGACGTTCTGCGTCGAGAGGGTGGAGCCGGCCGTCACGTCGACCAGGCTGGCGGACGTGCCGGGCTTGAAGCCGGGATAGGTGTACGTCAGGCCGTCGGCCGACACGGTTGGAGAGGGCGAGCTACCGCCGCCGGCGCCCCCCAGGAGCGACAGGAAGTTGATGCCGGAGCGGGCCATGGTCGTGCCTACGATGTCAAAGAGCAGGAGGAGGCCGCGCGGGGTTCGCGCGACCTGGAAGGGTGCGCGTCAGGCCAGGCCGGCGACGACGATGCCGGTGGCGGTCGAGCCGGCGACGACGTAGTCGACGATCGCGTAAGAGGTCTCGAAGGGGGAGTTGGCGCTCACGTTGATCGGCAGGGGGTCGCCGCTCGAGAGCTTCACGATGACGATGCCGGAGCCGCCGACCGAGATGATGGTGACGGGGCTCGGGGTGGGGAGCGGGGTGCCCGGGGTGATGACGCGGGCGCGGGTGATCTGCTGGTCGGCCATTGCTGGACCTCCATTCGTTGGTGCTGCGGTGGGTGGGCGGTGGTTAGCTGAACTGTTTCCAGCCGGACGCGACGTCGAAGAAGAAGCGTTGCGTGGTCCCAAAGGCGAGGGACAGGAGACCGCCGACGGACAGGCCGGCGAGTTTCAGGGAGCCGAGGCCGCTCATGTCGTTGCGGATCTCGAAGGCGGCGCCCGGGTAGGCCAGCACGGTCGAGAGGTTGAGGGTGCGCGTGACGCCGACGCCGACGGTGCCCGTCAGGAACATCACGGTCGGGCTCTTGAGCGGCAGGAGCGTCATGTCAGCCGTCACGGCCTGGGTCGCCGCGAAGACGGGGCGCACGGGTTGCCAGAACGCCAGGTTGCCGACCTTTGAGGCGAGCACCAGGTCGCGCTTGGTGCCGAACAGGTCCGTCACGCGGGCGTAGCGGTCCAGGTAGAGGGCCGGGTCGGGCAGCGTGTCGATGATGTAGGGGTCGGGCAGGATCGACGAGGCGGCCTTCACGGCGGCGGTGGCGGCTGCGGTGGTGGCCTCGGCCATGGCTGCAGCGGCGGCGGCTGCGCCGGCCGTGGCGCCCGCGCTAGAGGCCGCTGCGGTGGCTGCTGTGGTGGCCGCTGCGGTCGCTGCAGCGGTGGCGGCGCTCGAGGCCGCCGCGATGGCAGGCTCGAGGCCTTGAGCTCGGACGGACATGGTTCAGAGGCCGATGCCCGGCGTGAGCTCGAGGGTGCCGGAGTTGGCGTCGGTGGCGTAGGCGATGAAGGCCGTGTTGAGCGGGACCGAGAAGACCTCGACCGACCCGGCCTTGAGGAGCGCGGATCCTGCGGTGGCGCCATCGGCCGACGGCTTGGTCGCGGTGACGGTGTTGTCCTTGCCGAACTCGACGCGGCAGTCGGCGCCGCTGGCGATCAGGCGAACCTGGTTGCCGAGGGCGACGGCGAGCGCGGCGCTGACGGTGCCCGTCGGGACCTGGCGGGTGCCCTTCGGCTGCGGTGCGAAACTCTCTTGGGTGTCCATGGTGGTTCAGTCCTGGTCGTCGGTCGTGGGTGGTTCGGGGGGCTTGGCCGCGGCGGCTCGAGCGAGCTGCGCACCGCGGGCGAGGGTGAAGGCCATGCGGCGCGCCAGGTCCTTCGGCGAAAGCGCGGCGTGCTCGATGGGCGCGCCGTCCTTGCCGGTGTGCTCGACCTTCTGCGGCGCGCCGAGGCCCAAGTGCTTGAAGGCCTGGTCGAGGGCGTGGTCGCGGGACCGGAGCTTCATCTCGAAGCCGTCCTTCGTGACCTTCACGCCATCGTAGAGCCGGCGCGCGGCGCTCGAGGCCTTGGCCGTGTCCTTGAAGACCGGCCGGCCTTCGCCATCGCCGAAGCACTCCGAGCACTCGGGATGCGGCACGCGGCGCGGATCGAAGCCGATGCCGCCCTCGGGGTCGAAGGGCTCGACCTCCTCGCGCTTCCGGATCTTCTCCTCGCAGAGCTTCGAGTACTCGCGCTCGAAGCGCTCAAACTCGCCCCGCGTCCGCTGATAGCGGTGGTCGATGCCGTGGCAGTAGCGGCACGCGCCGATGCGGTACTCGACCAGGTCGTTCACGTCCGCCCGGGCGATCGTCGCGAGCTCCTCGAGGACCTGGTCGGCGCTGAGATGGACCCGGGCCAGGCGCTTCGCGTTGGCCACGGCGATCGCGTCGACGATGTCAGGTTTCGTCAGGAGCTCGTGCGCGATCGATCGCGCCGTCGCCTCGCTGTAGCCGGCCCGTCGGGCAGCGGCGGCGCCGTTCATGTCGACGAGGTATTCCTCGACGAACAGCGCTTGACGGTCGTTCAGCATGGCGTCAGCGGAACCGCGGCGCGTCCATGTCGACGACGTAGCCGCCCGGGCATCGCGGATCGGGCTTGAGGCCCGCCGGGCATTGCGCGTCGTCCGTGTTGATCGACACGCGCACCGGCGGGTTCACGTCGCGCGAGGCTTTCAGCTCGGCGCAGATCGCCTTGAACTTCTCCGGGGCCAGGGCCTCGAGGACGGCGAAGCTCACGGGCTCGAGGCGCAGCTCGTTGGCCTCCTCGTCGAAGACGGCGACCTGCAGCACGGGGCTGCGGTCGAGCCGGCCGGTGCGAGGGTCGAGCTTCTCGACGTCGACGCGCAGGCAGAGGACGTCACCAGGTTTCAGGATCATCGGTCAGTGTCTCCCGGCGTGGGAGCCCTCGAGGAACTCGCGTTCCGCGGGGCTGAGGTAGGAGGGGGGCGCGAAGAGCGCGGCGAGCTGCGAGGCGATCGTCTCGTTCACGCGCTGGGCGAAGATCGCGACACGCGCCTCGTGCTCGGCGCGGAGAGCCTCGAGGGAGAGCGGGTGAAGATGATGCCTCGAGTGGATCGCGAGGGCCTCGTCGAGCCGCTCCCGAAGTTTGGCCAAGCCCGCCGCGCGCAGCTCGCGGGCTTCCCGGTTCTCGGGCAGCTCGTCGAAGACGATCAGGTCCGCGCGCATGTCAGTCCTCACGGTGCCAGGGCCCGATAACTTTCGGCGCGGGATTTGAGGCGGGCGCCGGCTCGAGCTCGCGCAGCATAGCGGCCGGCATCTCGAGCGCGGTGCGCGTGAGGATCTCGAAGGCGAGGCACCAGACCGTCACCAGGTCGAGGAAGCGCGGGGAGCCGGGCATCACTGGCGCAGCGCAGCCGTGGTGGGGTCTACGACGGAGACATGGCTCCTGGAGGCAATGCGCCCCGGGTCATGCTCGGTCTGCATGGCGGTCTCGAGGACGACGACGCCGCCGACCAGGATGCGCAGGCGATCGCGCCAGTCGAAGTGCATCGAGCAGCGGGTCAGGGCGTAGCCCGAGACGAAGCCCTCGCGATCCTCTGGCCGCTCGAGGTAGCGCATACGGAAGCCGAGCCGCGCGGCGATGCGCTGGCGCAGGGTGGGGCGAGCCACCTGGTAGCCGTTTACGATCATGTCAGACCTCCGGGGATCCGCGGACGACGAGGCACTCGACCTTCGCCGACCAGGTGTCGGGCTTGAGCTCCTCGATGACGCGAGCTCGCGCCTGGCAGGCGTAGAGGCCGGCCATGGGCTCGACGTGATCGCGGCACTCGGCGCCCTGGCAGACGTGGGCGACCAGGTTGAAGGTCAGGGCCTCGGCGCGGACGGGCTGCACCAGGAAGTGCGCCCACACGACGATCGCGGCGATGACGACGGCGCCGGCGAGGATCCGCCACCAATCGACGAGGGGCGGCGGGGCCGGCTCGTCGACGAGCGGGCCGATGAGCTCGGCGAAGAACGGGTGCAGCTTCACCGGCGCGGCCCCTTCCAGGTCAGGCCCACGCACCCCTTCACGGTCAGGTACAGGAGCCAGAAGGTGCGGCCGACCAGAGCGGAGAGAAGCAGGTACGCGGCGAGGCAGGCGACGTAGTCTTGCGGGGTCGGCTGCATGGTCAGTGCCTCGTCGGGCTGATCGGCCGGCCCCAGGCCAATTCTTCCGTGCGCGGCGCACGCGAAGTTTCGACCCGGGGCCGCGGGCGGACGCTGGCGAGGGCGATGCCGGCCAGCAGCAGGAGGGCGCAGGCGCGGGGCATCAGCGCGCCCGCGGCTTGAAGGCGACGACGTTGCCCTCGGTCTGACGGACGACCGGCGCCGGCAGGGCGAGGCGGGCGGGCGCAGGCGCGGCGGCCGGCTCCTCGAGGTCGCGGACCATCTCGGCGACGGTCGACCACTCGGCCATGCTCGGGAAGCAGTTGTTCTCGAAGGCCCGGCGATCGGCGGCCTTCACGAAGCGCTGCAGGGCCTCGATGCGCGAGACGGCTGCGGTGGCGTTCCCGGTGACGACGACCGGGTTCCACGCCGGGCACGTCGCGAGGCGACAGGTTTCAGTGAAGCCCTTGTCGCAGACGTTGCAATGCTGGTCGCACATCAGGCGGCGAGCTCCGCGCGGCGGGCGTTCTTGCGGGCGCGCTTGGCCTGCGCAGCGGCATAGAACTCGTCGCCACGGTCGACGGTCGGCGTCCGATAGGCGGGGCGCGAGCGACGGCGGAGACCGACCGGGATCCCCATGCCAGCGCGCACATAGTCGGCCGCATGGGCGGCAACGGCGACGTTCGCGCCAAGCGCCAGCGACGCCAGGGCATAGCCCACGGCGGAAATCAGAACGCGCATGTTGTTGTTCTTCCGTTATCCGATGATTGCTTGATGCGCGCCCTGTTGCAGGACGTGCTGCTCGGTCCCTGTCCAGGTGAACAGGTACTCGACGAGGCCCCGATACTTCGGGTTGTCGAGGAGGTAGCTGACGCCGTCGTGGCGCCAGAGCTTGCCGGACCTGGTCCGGATCCCGTCGGCGTTGAGGCCGTCGGCGATGGCTTGAAGCGTGGCCTTGGTCCGGTGGGCCGGCCCGCGCTCCTTGAAGATCCTGCGGACGATCGCGGCCTCGGCGGGCACGATGCGGAGGCCGCCCTCGCGATCGGTCTCGTAGCCGTAGGGCGCCCGGCCGCCGGCGAAGCCCCCGCGTCCAGCCTTCGAGAGCTTCCCGCCGGCGGTGCGATCGCGGATCGTGAAGCGCTCGCTCTCGGCCATGCCGGCGAGGATCGCGAAGACCGTGCGGCCCATCGGGGTCGCGGTGTCGATCGGCTCCGTTACCGACCGGATGCCGACGTCGTGTTGCTCGGCGAGCTCGGCGACGGTGGTGACGGCGAACCGGATTTCACGGGCCAGGCGGTCGAACTTGTAGACGAGCAGGATCGAGAACCGGCCGGCCGCCGCGTGCTCGAGGACCTGGCTGAACCCGGGGCGCTCGGCCGGGCGGGTGGCGCCGGAGATGCCGGCGTCGGTGATGACGTCGACGAGCTCGTAAGCCTGGCTCTCGGCGAAGGCGCGGAGCGCTCGCTCCTGCGTCTCGAGGCCGAAACCGTGGGCGGCTTGCTCGTCGGTGGAGACCCGGAGGTACGCGACCGCCTTGGTGGCGAGGACCTGCTTCGCGGCCTCTTGGGACTTTAATCTGCCCCTGATACGGGAGGCCCGTTTTGACCCTTGAAGCACCGCTAACCCCCTGTGTTAGTTGCGCTTTTCAGAGTGATACGGCGGGCTTTGGGGAATTGTCTTGGTAATTCCCCCAACGCGACATTTCGGAGGGTCAGAGACCCTACGGGTAGGGCGACCGAATGGGCGCCCAGGCGCCGGTGCGCAGGAACGCGAGGTACTGCGCAGCCCGCGGAACGACCATCGCCGGGTCGGTCTCGCGACGCGCGGCAAGGCGCAGGCACAGGAGCCGGATCGGGTGCAGCATCAGGCGGCGAC
The DNA here is from genome assembly GCF_001423085.1 of Methylobacterium sp. Leaf125. Taxonomy (GTDB): domain Bacteria; phylum Pseudomonadota; class Alphaproteobacteria; order Rhizobiales; family Beijerinckiaceae; genus Methylobacterium. The sequence continues at coordinate 8,163 of NZ_LMNU01000018.1, forward strand.
CTTCGCGGGAACGCGCGTGCGCAGCTCGACCCGGATGTTCCGGCCGCCGACGCGGCGCTGTCCCGGGGCAATCGACAGCAGCTCGGGCGTGCCGATCGCGCGGGCCAGGCTGCGCGACAGGTTGATGATGCGCGTGCAATGCGCGTCCTTCGCCTCGAGGTACGAGGGGGCATCCTTGAAGCGAAGGCGGCGGAACGCGCGCGCCTCCTCCTCGATCGCGTGAGCGACCTGGTGGGCTGTCATCGTTCGGCCTGCGGTGCGGGGGGATCGGAAACAGAAACGCCCGCGAGCCGGGTTGCGGCTGCGGGCAGTGTCTCTGGACTTTGGTGTTTTGGCGCGGAACTGCCGTCGGGTCAATTAGGTAGTGGGATCCGGACGAACGTTTTCGCTTTCAGGCTGAACGACCAAGCCAAAATAGGAGTCAATTTTTTCCTTCGTCTGTATAAAAATGCTATTGGTTCTAGTCGTGAGAGCTTCTTCAAAGCGGAATTTCTGTTGATCATTGAAATTTAATTTAGTGACCTTCAATATTCGCTTATCTCGGGTATATTTGATCGCCCCAAACAGCTCGAAAGCGGATAACACCCCCTGGATGAACGATGATTGCCCGCGATGCATTTCGAGGTCGTCAGGATTGAACTCTTTTCCCTTCATAAATGATAATTTAGCAATGTAGTAGGCATAAGCATCATTGTTGGAAATTCCGCCATAACTCGCTGAACTATTTTCATCGGAGGCAACTTTTACTTCAGGAACTTTTGAAGTTGCGGTTAGCATTTTTTCTTGTGAAGATCTTAGATCGTTTGCGCTAGCGCTAATAGTTGCCGAGTAGGCATCTATTTTGTTTGCTGCCTCCAATATCTCTTGCGCAGGTCGAACAATCGACGCTTCTATGCCGGCAATGGCCAAAGGAATGCCTTGTGTTACCGATATAAGACGGGACGAGCTTTCTTCTATCTGCTTGGCTGTGGTTGTAACAGAGCCAAGCACCTCTGCTGTTCCGCTACCAGATAATGCCGACTGCGCAATTGCAATTAGGGCCAAAAGCAGCGACGCGAATGACACCGCAAAAGATAGAATGTCTTTGATTCCCTCTACTCGACCAAGATCTGTGCTTACAAGGCCGATTATCAACACCGCGAGGACGCCGATTATCCAAGCGGCATGTATTTTCCCATACTTCTGCAGGTGATCTTGTGCCGGCATTTTGAGTCCAATCGATGAAGGATCTGTGCGTACAAATCGCTGTTGCAGGCCGTCCGGCTCCTATAGCGCTGCTATCTTAGCAACACTTTTCCCGGGCCACGACCCCGCCCTACCGATACCCGCATCCGGCGGGAAACTGCCGTTAGGTTAATCAGACAATGCATTTGCGTCTTTTAGAGATATCCCTCTCGTTTGAACCGCTCATTCCTTCGGTTCGGCCAGTGAATTCCAGAGCCTATCCTGAACATGTTTCTCGAGTCCGCGATATAGGCCCTCTCCGTTCATCTGAAGCTTCTCGACCTTGCCATTCTCCTTGCCGAGGCGATTGAAGCGAACATCTATGGTGTATTCAGTGAACGCTTCCGCAATCATTTCCTCCAGCGCCTCAAATCCAGTTCGCAGTTCTGGTCGAATGAATATCCCGTACTTGCGAATGTAAACCCTAAATTCGCGGATGACATCGCCGGTCTTTTGGATCCGTCGGGCTGTAGTTAATCTCATATAAGCGCTCTGACGATCATCGGAGTGCATTATTGTGGAAATATCGCTATCCCGGAAACCGTCTTCTTTCAAAATTTGTAACAATTGATCGTCATTAAGTCTTGCGACGTTGGTATAGTTTTCGAAGGCGAGCGTTGTCTCTTTCGTGTGGAAGAAGGCATCCGTCAGCTTACGCCACGTATCCGGAAGTACTTCGAACTCGTGCTGATGGACTTTGACGGTCCTATCCAGCAGAGAGTTGATTTCATACTTTAGATGCTCAAGTTCTCTCTGCTGCGCGTGCTTGTAGCTTTCTAAGCGTTCGTTAAATTTAGCATCGAGCCACTTCAAGCTTAAAAAGCGAAATGCGAGATAAGCGATTACGCAGGCCCCGACGGATATGACGCCAAGCACGCCGAAGACGTTCCACGCTGATTGGAAGAACTTGAAGGTGGTCGGATCCATGTCGATGGCCTTCTCTGCGAGGAGACCATCTTCTCACGGCCTAGGCGCCCGAGTCTCGATCTTCGGCGAACCGCCTCGTGCGATAGCAGTGCCATATAGCGAACCCCGTCGGGTCAATCGCCCCGGATCTGACCCGCGATGTTGTCGCTTAGGTGGCGTAATGCTCGAGCGGCCAGGAACGCAAACGCCATGCAGATAGCGGCGGCGAATGTTGCGTTAATGTCAGTTTGACTGAATTTCCCTTCTAACAAAAGCTTTAACTTCTCGCCAGATATTTCCATGAAGCGGAGATATGGAACGAGGACGCCAATGACCGCGCAGCTCACACCGATATTGTTAAAGAACGTTGCTTTAAGCTTCAGCCGCTCGTTGTCCGCCGCTCGTCCCATCGCCTCGCCCTTCCGTAATAGAGGGGCGAGGATGCCATGTCTCAGGCTTCGGCGTCCCGCGAGGCGGCGACCCGTCCCCAGCGATACCCACGCCCAGCCTGCACCAGCCGGCCGCGCTCGTCGGTCTCCTCGCCGATGGTCTCACCCCGATCCGCGCGGATCCGGCACTCACCGGCCTCGTCCTTCACGACCATGCCGCGGGCAGCGAAGGCGTCATCGAGGACCTCGAGGAGGTAGCGGAAGCGATCGCCGATCCGTGTGACCTGGCGCTCGCCGGCGAGCGGGTCGCAGCTATGCACGTAGTCCTTGATCGTACCGCCGCGGGTCAGGAGCTCGCGGAGGAAGTGCGCCGGGGTCTCGCCGATCGCCATCTGTACGCGGCGCATCAGAGCGGCGACCTCCTTGGCGTTCGTGATCGCGCGGATGGCATCGAGGTCGAGGGTCTCGGGCCGGCGGGCCGGGTCGGAGATGCGGACGTCGCCGAAGTCGGCCTCGTGCGTGTTGCGGGCGCCGGCGGCCTTCTCGAAGATCGCCTGCACCTGGCGGCCGGTCTCGTACTGGCTGACCGTGATGTTGCCCTTGGCGCGCTCGGCCTCGAGGAGGTCGACCCGACGGTTCACGGTGGCGATGATGCGGTCCCCGGGCTCGCCGTAGGGATCCGGAACGGCGACCAAGTCGGGAAGGGCGGCGGCTTTGCGGGGGACGGTCGCGACGCCGCCGGCGGGCTTGTAAGCGCGGCCGAGGGTGTAGCGATCGCCGCGGGTGTCGCGCTGGCGGGTCGGTTGAGACTTGCGCTTCCGAGACGCGGAAATGCTGATGCTCGGGAGGATGGTGGAAACGCTCGAAGTGTTGGCCGGCGCGTTCACGGTGGTGCCCCTTTGTGGCGGGGCCGGTCTCGTTCGCCAGCCCTAGAATAAGGCGTCCAGCAGATCTGGCTTGAAAGTCAATCACGATAACGCGCGCAAGCACCAAAGTAGGAGTCTTGGATCGCTTTCATCGCCTCACCATCTCTCTCAATGTCGTCGATGAGATCTTCGACGCGGCGAAGACGTGTGTGCATCTGAGTTTCGGGGGCGGGCTTATGGATCGAAACTCAGACAGCAAGCGTGACACGGGAACGCTGCCACCCGGTGAATACGTAGAGAGGGGCGGGCATCAATCTTCGCCCCAACCCGAAGATGCGGTACTGGCGAGAAAAACCGTTCGTGTACGGCCAAGAAGCAAGAGAAAGCGCGATTTTTTCGACTGGTGCGGGCTGCTTGTGTTGTTTCTAACAGTTCCAGCCTCGCTAACAGCTTCGTATCAAGCCATACGCATGACTAAGCTTACTGAGAAACTCGTATATGATGCAAAAGAAACAGGCGATAAGCAGGCCGCTTTTACTGAGAAATCCAACAAATTCAATCGCGAGACACTGGTGGCGAACACTCGGGCTTGGCTTGCTATCTTTGATGCAAGGATAGAAGGAAATATATCCGCTGGAAACAATCTCAAGCTTCATTCCTTAGTCAAAAACACTGGTAGAGAGCCCGCTAGAAAAATAAACTTCCAGCACATGAAGTATTTTTATAATACGAAGGATTACCTCAGTAGGGAGGCGATTTTTGGTTTAGGCGTATACTTTTCGCGATGTTCGGGTGATCAGAATGTTTCAGCAGGAGTCACATCGTTTCCATCGAGCGGGTCGGAAAGTCTTACGAGTACGCTTGATCTTACCGCGAAAGAAGTAACTAACGAATTCGTCTCCGGAGAACGGTCGTTGATTTCATACGGATGCACAACCTACTCTACTGCTGGGGAGGTTCATCACACCAGTTTCTGCTTCAAGTTCACGAACGGGATAACAAGCACTGACCATCTTGAAATGTGCCCCTTCGGCAACGAAGCGGATTGAAGGACAATATTCAATTTCAGCATATTTAGTATTATCTTCTCTATTAAATATTCAGGCTGAGCTTAGATTTATGGAAATAGTTACGATTGCCATCTCGACTCCACGGATAGCGCTGTCTCGGCTCCATCCGTTGTTGATACAGGCCTGTCGGAAACTCGGCTCGCGCCCTGCCTGGGCGTTGAGCCAGGCCTTGAGCTGTGCCTTCATCCGCCAGTCGGCAACGTAGAGCTCGGGCCAGCGCTGGACGCGCCTGTCGCCGGGTTTCGGACCTGCGGCCTCGTCAGCGTCCGCGCTTCCGATCCAGGCGGCCAGGAGCCAGAGGCGCACCCGTGTCGGCGGGTAGGTCTCGGGCGGGTCGGGCCCCTCGATACGCAGAGGGTTCTTCATCAACACTGGTGCTTCTCCGTTCACTCGAGCGCTTGGGCGACCTCCTCGCGGTGGTCGCGGCAGGCAAAGACGGCGAGCTCGGGGGCTCGGAGAAAATTGTTGAACCCGAAGGGGCCGGGCTTCCCGCAGACCTCGCACGAGCTCATTGGCGTTAGGCCGGCCTGCAGGTATCGGATCTTCGCGGCGGCTTCCTGTTCCCGCTCCGCGATTTGGTGCGGCATGTGGGTCAGCCTAGGGCGGGCGTGGCCGAGGCTCATGCGACGGCCTTCGGGCGGTCGAGGTTGGCAATCAGGTGCGAGATGTTGCCTGTGACGGGGCGGACGGTTTCGAGGACGTGGACCGGCAGCTCGTCGCGCGCGTCCAGGCCGGGACGGCGCTCGGCCGGGAACTTGTGGGCCTCAAGGTAGGCCTCGGCCGCCGCCTTCACCTTCTCGATCTGCTCGGGCGTAGGCGGCTCGTAGACCTCGGCGTCGAGGATCCGGCGGGCGCGGATCAGACGGCCCCGCAGCGGGATCATCCCCTCGCGGACCTCCTCAGCAAACAGGTCCGGAGAGGGGCGCCAGCCGCGCTCGGTTTGGAGGAGCGTCTTGCCGGTGGTGAACCGCTCGCACGCATCCTTGACCGCGGCGAGGGGCAGACCGTCGACCGCCTTCAAGAACTGCGCGTTCAGGAGCCCGGCGTTGAGCTCCGAACCTTTCCCCTTCTCGTAGCCGTGAAGCAGAAGGCCGATTTCATACTCGCGCTCCGCGAGGTCCCCGAGCTTCTCGAGGCTATGCGCCAGGTGCTCGACGACGGCGCAGAGCTGCCTGCGCTGCTGCGTGCTCGGAGCGAGTGAGGAAGGCATGCTGTAGCGGGTCGGATGGCCGTCGATTGGTTGAAGGGGGGCGTGCAGGTCCTCGACCAGGGCCGCCGCTTCCGCCGGTGTCATCCGGTTCGCCAGCGAGGTCGCCCTCGATGACGATGAAGTCGCGGGCGTCTGGTTCAGCCTCATGGGTGCGCTCCTGTCGTTGGCGGTAGAGAGTGGCGAGGCGGGCGGCCTGGCCTGTGGGGGCGGGCTGGTAGGGTTGGCGGGACGAGCGCTGCTCGCGGCTCTGGTCTCGGCGCTCCCGCAGCTGCGCCAGGATCCAGGTCGTTGCGTCGGAGAGCTCGCGGCGGTCGGCGTCCTCGATCAGGGCGAGGACCGTGGCCGCCTCGTCGTGGCACTGAGCCAGGGCGTGGCCGATGAACTGGCGAGCCGAGACGTCCGAGCGGCCTGTCATCCCGGCGATCAGCCGGGGGCCTCGCCGCATCAGCTCGGCCCTAGGTCCGGTCCTCCCGGCCTGCTCGCATCCAGCGGGCTCGACGTCGTCGTCGGCCGAGCCGCTAGGCTCGGAACCGGGGTGGATGGGGGGATTAAGGGGGGGTGTAGGGGGTCCAGGGGGAAGAGGGGGACCATCGAGGGGGGAAGCGGGGGTCTGTGACGTCACGGGTTGTCCTGTGATGTCACGTGACACAGCGCCCTTACGGCGCTTGGCTTGGCGCTCGCGGTCAGCGGTTCGCCGCTGCGTGAGGGCTTCCGATGTGGCCTGGGCGCGGGCGAGCTCGAGCACGACACGCTGCAGCAGCTCTGGGGCGAGGCCAGAGCGCGCCAGGTCGGCGATCAGGTTGTGGTCCGACATGGTCAAACCATGCCGCAAGTTGAGGCAAATAATTGCCGGCTGCACACAATTGATTGATAGCCTGGATTTCCGAGCTTATCCCCTTTACGTGGGGCGCACGTTGCTTGCGCTAGAGCCCATAATGTGCTCTTCATTGTTTACACCCTGAGACTATGAGACCAACACCGCCCGGCCCGCGCAGCACACGCGGGCCGGGCTTCTTCGTTCGCGCTATGCGGCGGCGGCCGGCTCCTTGGCCGGCTTCGGGGCGGTCTTCGCCTTGAGTGCCGAGAGGGCCTTGTCGATCGCGTCGAGCCGCTTGTCGGCGGCGCGATCGAGCTCCTCGAGGTCCTCGAGCTTCGCCTTCAGCTCCTCGAGCGTCTTGGCCATGTCCTTTGGCATTGCCTCGAGGTCCTCGCGGAGCTTGCGGACCTGGTCACGCAGGGTGGCGAGCTCGGTCGCGTCGCTGGCGGGGTCCTCGGCCTCGGCCGCCGGGCGGCGTGCGTGGACGTCGGCGGCAATCAGCTCGAGCAGCTCGGGGACCTCGAAAGCCGGCAGGTCGCCATGCTGAACGAACATCCGGACGAGCTTCGGATCGGGCTTGTGGTCGGTGGCGTCTTTCACAGGTGCTCTCCTCTCAGACCCGGGCCAGCGCCGGGCAGTTCAAATGTTGGGAGGCCTCACGCGCGGCACGGCGGGGCCGCGGCGTAGGGGCGGGCTTGGCGGCCTTCCGAAAGCGGAGGCCTTCTGAGCGGCGAGGCGGTCGCGCCTTGCCGTCCACCAGGTCCAGAGTGCTCGACACAGCCGCATCGGTGCTCCTGCGCAGCGCCGCGGCGCGCGCCTTCTCGGTTTCGGCAGCGGCCTCGATGCGTGAGCAGAGGCGGTCGTAGGCGGTGGCCACGTTCATCGCGTCGTGCAGGGCGACGATGACCTCGGAGGAGCCGGCGCGCAGGCGCTTGATCCAGGACGCGGACTTCCCGATCAGCGTGGCGACGTCCTCGACCGCGACGGTGCGCGATCCGGTCTCCTTGAAGCGCTCCGCGACGAGGGCTTCGACGAGCGGCCGCACCCGGCCGGCGGCGTCCTCGGCGGTTACTCGGCGCATGGCTGCACCAAGATTGCGCGTCGGCGCGCCAGCGTCCGTGCTTCAAGCTCGGGCGTAGCTGTGTCGTGGGAGGTCGGATGAGGCAGGACGGAAGGGCCGGCGAACACAGGCCGCGTGAACAAGTCGACACGCGGCCCGTGCCGCTTACCATCGGAGGTGCCAACCAAACCGATGGAGCTCGCAATGGACGAGAAGACATACGCCTTCGCCATAGAGACGACCGCGCAGATGGAGGTGATGCGCACCACCGTGCTGCTGATGTTGCGCTCGCTCATGGCGCCTCTCCCGCCCGAGGCGCAGGAGGAAATACTGGAGCAGATCCGACAGACTGCGCGGGACATGCCGCCCCTGGTCGCTGCACGCACTGGGGAGCAGACCAAGTTCTACGAGGACGTGGTCGAAGCGACGGCAGTGCATGCCGACCGTTTTGTGTCAGGGCTGCGTACGCTGCTGGAATGAACGACGTCGCGCGAACGGCTGCGATAAAGCGCTCGTTCGCGCTGGCGGCGTCATGAGGCTCGTCCGATGAGATGCGCATTCGTGAGGCCCGCATCACGCGGCCTAGGGAGAAGGCGACGGCTCGATTGCCGCTGGGTGATTGGGGCACGTCAGGCGGCCACATCGGCTTGCGCCGATCGCTTCGCCTCAAGGCAGATCGCCATGAACTGGTCGGCAGTGACCTTGCCGCCGGTGGCCTTCTCGATCGCCAGCGCGACGTTCATGCTCGCGTTGCGCTCGCCCTTGAGCGGACGCGTGATCGTCGACGGCGACCGGCCGATCGTCTCGGCGAGCTTGGCGATATTCTCGCCAGTCTCGGCGAAGTACGAATTGAGAGCGTTCATCGGGGAGGCGGCCTGTGACTGAACAGACCTGGACCTTGCCAAATAGGCAAGTCACAGTCAATCGGTCGATTTGCCTATTTGGCCGTGGTGGATTTGCCCTCCACCGGCACGTTTCCCGAATGGGCAAACCGAACCGGATCCAAGAGTGGCGCGAGCAGCGTGGGCTTTCTCAAGAAGCCCTGGCCGAAGCCGCCGGCATCTCCACGGGCTACTTGTCTCGGATGGAAAACGGCGGCCGCAACGTCTCGCTGAAAAACCTGGCGAAGATCTCTGCAGCCCTGAAGGTCCCCGAGCGTGAGCTCGTCCCCGATCAGCAGAGAATGGTTCCGATCGTCGGCTATGTGTCCGCCGGCGCAGTCACGAACTTCTTCGACTTGGAGCAGATCACCTTGGATGAGGTTGCCGCTCCGGAGGGGGCTACCGATAAGACCGTCGCCGTTGAGATCCGAGGCGAGAGCCTGGGCAGCTTTTTCGACAGATGGATCGCCTTCTACGACGACGTCCGGCGCCCCGTGACGTCTGACCTGATGGGGCAGCTCTGCATCGTTAGGCTCACAGATGGCCGAACGCTCATTAAGAAGCTCAAGAGGGGAACCTTCGACAATCACTACACACTACTGAGCCAATTTGAGCCGCCAATGTACGATGAGGAAGTCGAGTTTGCGGCCCGCATCATCAGCATGGTCCCGCGCTGATGACGCGGATTAGCACTGCGACTGCTGCCCTTCTGGCAATCATCTTTTCATACGTCGGCATATCTTCAGCGGCCTGGCTGCTAAGCCGGTCTTTTGTCTCAGGTAGCGCCTTCGATTTCGCCGCTGCGAGCGTCTATCGTAAGTTGGTCTCCTACTACCTTCCTGCCGTTCTGACGGGTGCAGTCGCAGGATGGATCGGCCTTTCGGCCGCGCTGCTGATAGTCCGCTCGGCGTCAGCCAGAACTTCCGCCATCGTAGCATCCGCCTTCTTCGCCATCCTCTCGATCCTCGGCCTGATGGTTGCGGGCAGCGACGCCCTGTCCTTTGACTTGGCCAGCCTGTCGCTCGCGCGCGTGTTCGGGATCGTTGGTGGCTTTTGGGCGTCGATCCAAGACGTGAGCCGAGACCGCGCCCCGAACTAAATTTGCCAAATAGGCACACGGCCTCTTGACCGAGTTTGCCAGATAGGCAAATTTAGCTACATCGCCCCTCGCGATGGAGCCAGCTCGTGTCAGCCCGTCGATCAATCTCCTGGAACGCTGCCCTCGTCGACTTCAAGAACGACCGCAGCAACACTCGCCCCAACTATCGCCTGAAGTGGGTGCTCTCGCGCGGCGCCTGGCTGGCCTACCGGCCCGACCGCAACGGAAAGCCGACCGAGCTTCTCGGCATGGTCCGCACCGGCGCCCGTTCCGGCGCCGTCGCCATTCACTTACTCTTCGGCGGCGCGCCGGTTGAGGTCGCGACCTTCCCGTTCGATCAGCCCGGCCTGCAGGCAGCGAAGCTCGCCCTCGAGGCCCGCGTCGCCGAAGCGGAGGCCGCGTGATGTCGGAGGCTCAGCTCGCCTACATCGCCATCGCGGCGGCCCCCGTCATCGTCGGCGCCCTGTTCGCTCTCGGCGACCTTTGCGTCCAGGCCGCGGCCCGCCGGCCGCCGCCGTCCCCGACGCGCGTCGCCCGCCTCTGCCTCGCCGGCCCGTTCATCGGCAGCGCCTTCGCCATCGCGGTCGCCCTCGAGCTCGTCGACGACCTGGTCGTCGGTCTGCACGCCGGCGCCCGCCGCGCCGTCATCGCCCTCCGCGCTTGGGTGGCCGCGTGATGCCCGCGTCCCGCAAGCCGATCGCCCCCGCCGTCGCCGCGCAGCTCCTCGCCGAGCTCCGCGTCACCCCGGCCGACGTGGTCCTCGACCACAAGCTCGCCGGCAACTTGGTCGTCGCCGTCATCGCCAACGGCTTCGACAGCGTCCGCACCCCCCGCCTCCCCGACTTCCCCGCCATCCGCGACCAGCTCGCGGCCCTCACTCCGGAGACCATGCTTTGACCGCCGCACAGCAGAGCGCGCCCGCGCCCGACCCCTTCGACTGGTACGTCGCCGCCCTCGAGGGCAACCCGCCGCCGATCGACCCGACCGTTGCGCCGTGCGGGTACTGGCGCCTCCCGAACCGCGAGAACGGCTTCGACCCGTTGGCCATCTGGATCGACGACGCTGGCCAGAAGTGGGCGCAGCGCGGCGCCGAGAAGCTCACGCACGTTTCGGTGCCCGGCGAGGTCGTCTTCGGCGACCTGACCGTCGGCGGCGAGGAGGGGTTCTCGCGGGAGGTCATGGCCTACGCGATCCGCTACCCCGTCGACGTCGACCTCTTCTTCGAGGTCCTTGAGGGGCGCACCCGCTGGCCTGACCTGCCGCCGCCGATCCCCGTGACCTACAGCAACGCGCCGTCGGATCCTCTGCAGGCGGCGAAGCAGGAGCTCGAGGCCGAGCGCATCGAGGTTGAGCGCTTCCTCCGGACGCCGGTCGCCGACCAGGTGCGCGCCGACCTCGCCGCGAATTGGGCCAACCGCCTCGCCGACCTCGAGAAGCGGATCGAGGACAAGCGCGTCGAGCTCAAGGCTCCACATGACAAGGCGGCGAAGGCCGTGCAGGCGGTCTGGAAACCGCTCGTCGACAAGGCCGCGGTCCTGAAATCGCAGCTCAAGGCCTCGACGACCAAGTTCCTGCAGGACAAGGCCCGCGAGGAAGCCATCGCCCGCGCCAAGCTGGCGGAAGCCGGTGAGGTCCTGCCGACGGCAGCGCCAGGCCCTCGCGCTGGCACCGCCGGCCGCACCGTCTCAGTCGCCACGCTCTACCGCGCACAGATCGAGGACTACCCGGCCACGCTCGCCTTTTTCGCCGAGCGCGAGGAGGTCCGCGAGCTCGTCCAGTCCCTCGCCAACCGGATCATCGCGGCCAAGGGCACCGTCCCCGGCTGCAAGGCCGTCCCCGTCCAAGCCGCCCGCTGAGGAGAGCACCCGTGAACGCTGAAACCCCGATTGTTCGCCCCGAGCGCATTCACGTCGACGACGTCATCCACGTCCTCGACAGCGGGCGCTTCGAGCAGATGCAGCGGATTGCGACCGTCATGGCGCGGTCGCCGCTCACTCCCGACACGCTCGTCGCCACCGTCGAGGGCTTCGGTCGCGACCGTAAAGTGATCCCGCTCGAATGGGATCAGCGCCTCGCCAACTGCTTCCTCGTCGTGAACCAGGCCGTACGCTGGGGCCTCGACCCTTTCGCCGTAGCTCAGTGCTGCAGCGTCGTCCACGGCAAGCTGATGTTTGAGGGCAAGCTCGTCGCCGCGGTCCTGACCGCGAAGCTCGGGCATATTCTCGCCTATCGCTGGAACGACGCGACCGGCGATGCCTTCGGCATCCGCGTGATCGGCACGCCCGACCGGCTCGGCGAGGAGCGGATCCTCGATGGCACCGTCGGGCAATGGAAGACCAGCGGCAACAACTCGCCGTGGTCGAAGCAGGCCGACCATCGCCGGCAGCTCGTCTACCGCGGGACGCGCGATTGGGTCCGCCTCTTTGAGCCTGCCATCCTCCTCGGCGTCTACACGCCCGACGAGATGGAGGACCTGCAGGAGCGGGCTTCCGGCGGGGCTGCAGCGCCGGCCAGCGAGCCGCCGCGCCAGGTGCGGAGCCGAGCGAAGGCGGCAGACGCGCCTCTGCAGCTCGCGCACCAGCCCGTCACGCCGGTCATTTCGGCCGCGAGCGAGAAGTCGGCCGAGACTGTTCCGGCTGGCAACCAGGCCCCGGCGCCGGCGGCGCAGAAGCCGTCCGCGCAGCAGGTCAACGGGCAGACCGAGCAGGACCTCGCCAACGCCCGCGAATACGAGGCCGTTGTCGTGGCCTTCGAGAAGGCGGCAGGCGAGGCCACCACGCGCCAGGAGCTCGAGGCCGCCGAGGAACTGACCGCCGTCTACATCGACAACAACCTCTTCGGCCTCGCGCTCCGCAACCGGATCACCGGGGCCTGGGAAGAGGCCGACGCTCTCATCACCAAGAACGAGAAGGCGGAAGCGCTGGCGAAGAACGCCAAAGCGGCGGCCGGCGAGAAGCCCTCCGGGATCGACACCACGCACCCGGCCTACCTGCGCGGCTTCGAGGACCGGAAGCGCAACATCACCCGGTGCCTCAAGCCCGAGTTCAAGAACGACCCCGCGTCCTTCGCCCTGTGGGAGGCCGGCCACGCCGCGGCCTCGCGCGAGCTCGCCGCCGCCTAACCCGCCCCCCGGTCTCAGTCTCTCAGGTGAAGCGATGAACATGCAGCACAGAGGGCGCCTCCTGCAGGGGGCGCCGGTCAAGGAGTACGGCAGCGCCGAGGACATGCGGGCGCACGCTAAGGCGGTGAAAGCCCGCCTGATGTCAGCCGCGCCGCTGCGGCCGGTCGTGGTCGTCGAGGAGCCGTCGGCTGTTACCGAAGGACCGACCATCGAGGATGTGCGCGAGGCCCTCCGGCCGGACGTACCCAACCCGCGGGCCATGGTCTTCCGGCCGCGTGAAATCATGCGGGCGGTCGCCGAGCACCACCGCGTCACCGTTGCGGAGCTGAAGAGCGAGCGCCGAACCGCTCGCATCGTCACTCCCCGGCAGCTCGCCATGTTGGCCGTCTGGATCGAGTGCCCAGTCCAGACCCTACCGTCGATCGGCCGGCTGTTCGGCGGCCGGGACCATACCACTGTGCTGCACGCGATCCGGAAGTTCACCGACGGCAAGGTCCGCGCTTGGCCAGCCGAGCTCTTCTGGCTCCGCGACCTGGTCGCCGTACCGCCCGCATCGAACGAGGAGGGCTGCGCCTGATGATGCCCCCCTTCTGCCCCGCCTGCGGGGTCGCCGCGCGCCTCACGAACGGGGCAGAGGTCTATCCGAATTGCCGCGAGCTCGCCGACCGGCCCATCTGGAAGTGCGAGGTCTGTCCGGACGCCTACGTCGGATGCCACCAGGGGACAAAGGAGCCGCTAGGCACCCCTGCCGGGCCCGAGCTGCGCAAGGCTCGCATAATCCTGCACCGGGACATGGTCGACCCGCTCTGGCAGGAGGCCGATCGCTCCGGAGAGTACCATCCGGAGAACGAGTCGGCTCGCAAGCTGATCCGGCACGCGGCCCGCGGTCGGGTCTACGCCTACCTCGCCGCCGGCCTCGACCTGACCCGGGACGAGTGCCACGTCGCAATGTTCTCGCTCGAGCAATGCCGGGAGGCTTGGCATTGCCTGCGCGGCGTCACCTATGCGGACGTTCGCCGGTGGGCCAAGGCCCGGCCGGAGGTCGAGAAGAAGCCCAAGAAGCCGAAGAAGCCAAAGGCCGACGTGCCGGTGAAGCGCGGCGGCCGGCGGAACCTCGAGCTCCCGGAGCCGACTGAGGCCGAGCGCGGTGCCGCGGCGATCGCCGCCCTGGCTCTGCGCGCCGCCCTCTCCTATCCGGAGGCCTGGGGCCAGCAGTCGACCATTCACATCGACTACAGCCGGCCGCGCCGCGCCGAGTGGGTCACCACCTGGTCGGAGCTCCCGGGCTTAACCTGCATCAATGGCGCGTACCTGCACGACCTACTGCCCGGCTGGCAGTACACGCGCGCCGAGCTTGAGCTCGAGATGGCGCCCGACCTCGAGGCCCTCGCCGAGCACGGCATCCGACCAACCGTCGCGACGAGCAAGGCCGCGTGATGCAGAACCTTGCCGAGCAGCTGGAAAACGCCCGGGCCGAGGTCGCCCGGCTCGAGCGGATCGCCGCCACCGCAACATGCCGTGAGATGGGCTGCGACATGCAGCACGCCGGCGGGATGAACTGCGGATGCGATCAGGGGAGCTGCAGCGTCCCGGTCTACGTCTGCACTCGCTGTGGCGACAGCGATTACGGGGACAATCAAGAGGCTCTCGACAAGCGCACCGCCTGCGAGCGGTGGACCGAGGGAGACCTCTGATGCCGTCCGAGCTCGACCTCTTCGGCTTCGAGCGGCCAGTCCTCTCGCCGCTCGAGCGCAAGCGGATGCTGCGCAGGGCGGCCGAGCGCCCCCGTGGCCACGCCGCCCGCCCGGGCACCGGGCCCGCCGGCGAGACTTGCGGTTCCTGCGAGCACCTGGTCCGACGCCAGCGCTCGAAGACCTACCCGAAGTGCGGCCTCAACCGCGCCGGCTGGACCTGCGGGCCCGCCAGCGACGTCCGCGTTCGCGACCCCGCCTGCAGCAAATGGGAGAAGCCCGAGTGACCGCCCCGTCCCTGCTACTCGCCGCCCGTAAGGCGAAGGATGCCCGCGAGCGCATCCTCTACATGGCCGAGACCATGCGCGACCTGGCCCACGGGTCAACCGGCGCCTGCACCTTCGGCGACCTCTGCGCCGCCGGCTTCACCGAAGCCGAGATCCACGCCTACCGGGACGACGCCCGCGTCGCCATCGCCGGCCGGCCCTCGCCCCTTCGCACCATCCCCATCGGCCGCCTCAAGGGCATCGCCATGGTGAAGACCGCTCGCGCCATCCGCCGCCGCATCGACCAGGGAGCTACACCTTGATCTGCTACACGCCCGCCGAAGTTGCCGACCGCTGGAAGTGCTCGGCCCACCTGGTCCGTCGTCTCATCGACAACGGCCAGCTCCCCGCTTTCCGCGCTGGCGGGAAGCTGCTTAGGATCACCGAGACCGCCCTGGTGGAATACGAGCAATGCCAGAATACAAGCTGCAGCGTTTCCGCGGAGGATGGGCCATCGTCGTCACCGAAGGCGGCAAGCGTCTCAGCCGTCGACAACTTGAAAGCCGCGATGCAGCGGGAGCGGCGTCGGAGTTCAACTGGATCGTCGAGGACGCACGGCGCCCCGTAGACCCCGACATTCGTTGGATTTGGGAAGCCTACCGCGAGGACAAGGCAGGCCGCCGGATCGCCCAAAATATGGGTTGGTCCGGCAAGGCCGTTCTTGGGTTCTTCGGCAACATGAAGCCGGAGGAGATCAGCACGAAGGTCTGCCGGGCCTACGTCGCGAAGCGTCGGGCCGACAAGCGTGGGTCCGAGGATCAGCAACGGCGCCGGCGGGACGCGAACAAGGTGGAGCTGATCGGCGTCGCCAACGGCACGATCCGGACGGAGCTCAACCAGCTTCGCGCGGCGCTGCTATGGGCCGAGGCGGCGAAGCACATCAGCAAGGCGCCTGACATCGAAATGCCCGGGGCGCCCCAGGCCAAGGAGCGCCATCTCACACGACCCGAGTTCGACGCGCTCCTGTCGGCGGCCGAGACCCCGCACCTTCGCCTCTACCTGCTGCTCGCCATCTCGACGGCCGGGCGCAACGCGGCGCTGCTCGAGCTTACCTGGGACCGCATCGACTTCGAACGCGGCCTCATCTTCCTTGGCGCCCGCAACCTGCTGCGCCCGCAGAAGGGGCGCGCGACGGTGCCGATGACCAACGCGCTACGCGCCGCCCTCAGCGATGCCAAGGCCTACAAGCGGGGCGACCGCATCATCGAATGGGGAGGGGAGCCGGTGCGTAGCGTCCGCACGGCGCTCGGCAAAGCGGCCAAGCGTGCCGGGATCGGCAACGTCACGCCGCATATGTTCCGGCACACGGCAGCGGTCTGGATGGCGGAAGCCGGCCGGCCCATGGGTGAAATCGCAACCTACCTCGGCCACGCTGACGACCTGGTCACGCAGCGGGTCTATGCGAAATTCTCACCGACTCACCTCAAAAACACCGCAAGTGCGCTTGAAGTGAAATTTTTCAGAACGCAGTCTTAAGAATTCATGGCATTTATGAGCACTGCGGAGACCAAGCCTAGTCGCCTACAGGATTATGAATGTCTACCTTATTTGAAAACATCATAGTCAACGTCATCCGAGCCTGGAAGACTGGCGGCATTGGAATACGGTCTACTATAATATTTTCTGTTATTTTCGGTGTTGTTGCTGGAATTATTGCACTACTGTATAATTTTAAATTTATTCCCAGGGAATTTTTTCTTTACACTGCTTTCTTTCCAGCCCTGGTATCGTTCGGTTTGCTTGCGGTAGCCGTGGGGTTCGGTGAATACAAAGCGGACGAACAACGTAAAGCTAGGATTGAGCATGCGGAGGAAGTTGCTCGAGAAAATCCAGAAAAGCCTCAACTCGCTTGGGATGTCGCGCGCGCAAAGCTTGAAAATTATCTGGATCGAAACCTTGGGCAGCTAAGATCAATCTTCTGGTTAACGATCGTGGTAATGGCGGTCGGCTTTGGAATGATAATTTTCGGAATATTTAAGGCCTATGATCCCAGCCTTAATCTTTCAGTTTCAATAATAGCCGCGGTATCGGGATTAATTGTTAGTTTCATAGGCGGATCATTCCTTATCGTTTATAGATATATACTTGAACAGGCAAAGTCGTATGTCACTGTCCTTGAACGCATAAATGCCGTAGGGATGGCCGTGCAGGTCCTGGGCTCAATCAGTGAGGAAGATAAGCAGCTCAAAAACAAAGCTACAGCAGACTTAGCGAAGCAGTTGATCCAGCTCTACGCCGTAGACCAAAATAGGCTATCGCAGAGGTCGGGGAGGCTGGACCGGAAAGCCAATTAGGCGAAGGCACCGAGATAGCTCACGTCGAAGCAATAGCTCTATGAAGTGCACGCAGGTTCGCATGAACCTGCGTCGGGGACGAAACGCCTTATGGAGTGCTCGGCGCGGCGAACGGTTTACGTACAGAGCGCAAACGAATCAGGAATAACACCCGGCGCGCTCTTTTGGTAATGAGGAGGTCGACAGTTCAATCCTGTCCAGCAGCACCACTTTCCCCTGACGATTACAGAGAGTTAGGGGCGGCGGTGCAGACTGGCGACTGACCCCGGACGATAGTGGGCAGCACGTTTCCGGGGCCTCGATCGGCTCACCTGTGGCAACCGATCACAGGGCAGATCTCGGCGCCTCGGCTCGCGCTCGCTGCTCGTCCAAGCTATTGGGCGTCGCCTTCCTGGATCGTGGGTCGATCGGGCCGTCGCCCTCGATCGGACGACACGTGAGATATTCGGAGCCCACTCCGCGTCCGGCACCGTTCGACCCGACTTCAGCGTCGCCATGGTGCCCGGCCTCAAGCCGCCTTCCAGTGTCCACGAGACCCGCATGCGCTTCGTGAACTCGACCTATCAGCGAGACACGCTGGCCGCTGCGGACGTTCGGCCGGTGACGTCGCGTCACACCGCCCTATCTCGGCGACATGGCCAGGAACCCAACAACCGGCAAGCTCGACAAGGCGAAGGCCATCCTCGAGGCGGCCGTCATGGCCGCGGTCGACGCCGACATGGCCCCTCCAACCACCCGGGCATTCCCGTTCGGGGACGCCTGCCTCATCACCTTGCCGAGGCGGGAGGCTCGTACGAGGGGGCCGCCCTCGCGGTCGCGAACCAGGATGTCACAGAGCAGGTGAAGCACGCAGCCACGCGCACCGCGGTTCTGCCGGTCAAGCCGGGAAAGGGCCGACAGTCCCAATGAATATGTCCGCGATCGCTGTGATGGCCGGGATCACAGCCGCCTTTTTCGGCCTGCTCCTATTCGCAATCCAGTACGACCATCCGGCCATCCTGATCCTGATGGCATGCATCGCGGCAATCGCTTTTGCTCCCTGGCACCTGTGGGATAAGTAGCCGGAGAGACAAGGAACCGAGATAATCCGTCGCCATTCGGCTGGATCACGTTCGGCGAGCTTCACTATCGCTTTTTACAGCCGGGGTGAGCAGCTCGCAGTGGAGCGATCGTGTCTATGGCGATGAAATTTGGAGACCTCTCGGAATTTTTAGCTCTGGTAGGGCATTGAACGCTCGAAAAAACCTCATGCGCACAACCTCGTTGAGAACGCGAAACCCGAGCCATGTCTGAGCACGACGTTCATACAGGAACCAACGGATGGCTCTTCCTCGTAGGGGGAAGCAACAAGGTCCTGGTTCATTCTAGGAGAAGCGTCGAGATCGACATCCAACTTCAGGCTTGGCAGAAGATCTTCACTCAAAGATATCTTGCAGCCAAACAAGCAAACTGCCGATATTTTACGATGATCGCTCCGGAAAAGATCTACATTTACGACGATCAGCTCGGCGAGCTTGCAATTGATCCTAAATTTTCACTAAGCCAGCGCTTGCATCGGAATCTCTTGTTTCACCCTCTCCTACGCCGATCCTACATCCGACTCTATTCCCACTTTCGAGCGAACCGGACGAAGAGCGATCTCTATCAGCGGACGGATACGCATTGGACGCTAGCCGGGTGCACGATTGCCTATCGGGAGATCTGTCGGTCATGCAGGGCCAAGCCGGTGAATGACTTTCATCGCAGGGCCTTCAGAGAGGAAGTCTCTGCGGGCGACCTCGGATCGAAATTAAATCCTGAACGCTCAGAACGACGAACTTTCTACGATCTCCAGTCAGATTCGACCCGGACCCACGCGAATTCGCTGGCCTTGCTGTTCGAGTCGCAACAGACCTCATCGCACAGAGGCATACACCACGTGTATCGGAATCAAAGCACGGACGCCGACCCGCGGACTTTGATGCTCGTCGGCGATTCCTACGCGCACTTTTCGGCGGCGAGCCTCATTATCATGCTAGCGGAGACCTTCCGTGAAGTACACTTCATTTGGTCACCGGCCGTGGACTGGGAATATTTTAAAAAAGTAAAGCCCAACATCTTAATCTGCGAGATGGCGGAACGGTTTCTGTGCCAAGTCACAGCAGACTGCTTCACTGTCGAGCCATAGGAACTCGGATTGACGCTTTCGCGGTAGCAATTCTCCGAAGGTGAGCCCGACGCGATGGACTGGATCTGCGAGCCAGTTTGGGCAACCCACCTGCGCAGCGCCTTTGCGATCAGTTCCGGCCCGTTATCGCGGCGGTTGTGTTCAGGGCTGGCGTGCAGGCACATCACGTCGGCCCGTGCTTCGATCGCCACCAAGCTGTTGATGCGCCGAGCGATCTTTAACGCCGGACAGGCTCGACTCTGCTCTGATCTGTGCCTCGCGCTCGCCGGGGCGGGGCTCGTCGGCCTTGGCCGGCGCGGTGCGGGACACGCGGAGGGCCGGCAGCGCTGGGTAGCGCTCTATCGGCAGGACGATCGGCGCTACCTGGCGGGGCGGATGACGCCCGCGATCCCGGCACCTGGCCTGCCCCCTGAAAAGTGGTCCTCCCTAAGGTATGGCTTCGAGCCATGTTGGAGTTGACCCCGTTTGTGGTCCACGGCCTATGCAAGTTCTCGGGCTGTGACAGCTTGGTTGGCGAAGGCTCGGGGCGTCAAGCCGCCC
>NZ_LMNU01000019.1:0-1096 GCF_001423085.1 Methylobacterium sp. Leaf125
CGTGCTCGATCCGGGCTTCAAGGGCCCCCTGACGCCGATGCGRGATCGCGGGACCGAGGTGCTGGGCTATCTCAGCCTCGGCGAGATCAAGCGCACGARTCCCYTGTTCGCCCRGATCGACGACCCGRATCTCTTCATCGGAGACAACCCGAACTGGCCCGACACCGTGCTGTGCGACGTGCGCCGACCCGCCTGGCATGCCCTGATCCTGGACGTCGCGATTCCGGCTCTGCTGGAGCGCGGGTTCTCCGGGCTGTTCTTCGACACTCTCGATACGCCGCCCCATCTCGAGCAGACCGATCCCGAGCGCTATGCCGGCATGCGCCTGGCCGCCATCGACCTCGTSCGAACCATCCGCCGRCGCCATCCCGACCGGATGCTGCTGATGAACCGCGGCTACGCCCTGCTGCCCGAACTCATCGGGCAGGTCGACGGGGTCGTCGCCGAGAGCCTGCTGACNCATGCGCCTGGCCGCCATCGACCTCGTCCGAACCATCCGCCGGCGCCATCCCGACCGGATGCTGCTGATGAACCGCGGCTACGCCCTGCTGCCCGARCTCATCGGGCAGGTCGACGGGGTCGTCGCCGAGAGCCTGCTGACGACCTACGACGCCCCGGCGAACGGCTACCGCTGGACCGAGCCCAGCGAGCTCGACCCGCACCGACAGGCCCTGCGCCCCCTCGCCGAGGCGGAGCCGCCGGTGCCGATCCTCAGCCTGGATTACTGGGACCCTGAGGACAGCGCGACCATCGCCAAGATCTACACCCGTGAGCGCGCCCTCGGCCACCGCCCTTACGTCGCTCAGATCCTGCTCGACCGAGTCCTGCGCGAGCCGCTGGCGAGCGCGCAGCAGTGACACTCCCACCCTACTTATCTAATTAAATCGATCAAACGAACCGTCGGAAAGCTAGGAGCGCTGATACACAGTGCTGCGGCGTGGAGCCAGCAGAGATAAGTGGACCTTCATTAATTCGTCGGTCCCTCAGGTCGCGCTGGCCCTGTGAGGATCAATTCCATTCCGTTGATCGCATTACGAAGTGACGCAAAGGCCTCCACTGTGCCGCGTAGATGGGCGACAACGACCCGCCTCGCAGT
>NZ_LMNU01000019.1:1105-26223 GCF_001423085.1 Methylobacterium sp. Leaf125
CCCCCTTGTCCGTCTTCGTCTTGGATGACCGCAGTAAGTGCGACGTGGCCTACTGCCCCGTGCATACCGAAGACCGGCGCCTCATCCAGGAAGATGATCGGAGCACTTGTTGCGTTCTCTAGGAGGATTTGTAGTCTTTTAGCTTCGTCGCTCATTTTCGAAGCTCCTTATTTCAGTGGATCATACCTCCGATGTGGCGCGCTCGGGTACGCAATCCGAGTCGCATTTCGCCAACTCAGCTTAATTCATGTTCAAGCTCGGGTTGAGAATGATCCCTTTTGATATTAGTTCGTTTTAGAAAGCTCCCGTCGAAGCTCTTGCACAAACATCTGGGCATGTCCTGGAACGACAGATCGAACGTTTTTATGGAAGGTGTCCTCACCTTCTCTCGAGGGAATTTTTGGTATCGGGATTTCGCTCATAGCATCTTGCAATTCCAGTAGGGCACTCTCTTTCATCGAGATAGGTAGCGACCGGATATGGCTGCTTGCAAGTTGGATCATTGCGGTCCGCATAGTTTCCATTTGTGCAGTCAAATTGANGAACTTCAAGGCCATGCCCGAACTGGATATTTGAGATTTTCTAGTAGCGCATTTTACTACGTGACGCTTGCCTTTTGATCGGCGTGGCGGCATTCGCTCTGCCATGCACGCTTCGGCATCTCGGCCGAGCAGCTTTGGGCGCTGTGGAGGGAGCCTGTAGGGCTGTCCTACCTCACCTTCATTGAAGCGTCAGGGTGCCAGCTTCTTCGGATCTCTGGCTATCGCCCGTGCTTGCCAGCCTTCGACTGCGCATATGTACCTACGGAAGCAAGATCGCGAGTGCCGCTTCCGTGATGACTTGTGCATTCAAGGTAAGTAGCACCGCTCCCAGTCTGATCTGTGAATAGCAAACGGGTCTTGACCGCCGATAGCGAATTAGACCAATTGTTTGCTGGTCAAATTACCACCGAAACTGGAAGCCGCGCGATAGGGATGGGCAGGGTTCGCAAAAAGTCACAGCAGACGGAGTTAAGCTCGCGTACCAAGCCGAGGGGTAGCGACAAATTTTGCTTCACGGCCACGAGTCGATAAGGGCCATTACGCGCAACGCTTCGAGAACCGCTCCAGCGATTGCACGGGCCTCAGAGTTTCCGTCCTTCGTTTCCGGGAGAACGGCCAAGGAATAACTCCTGTCCGTCTCTTAGTGAGTGAGCTTCACGTTCAGCATGCGGTACGAGCCCGGATGACTCATGCCGTAGAGCGCCACACCGTAGGGACCGACCTTTCCGTAACTTTTCAGCAGAGATCACATGGGTTGAGGGCCAATACTGCTGGGCTTACCCCTACCTCCGGCGCAAAATTTGGTCGCACGACATCGCCCATGAGGTG
This sequence comes from Methylobacterium sp. Leaf125, assembly GCF_001423085.1. GTDB lineage: Bacteria > Pseudomonadota > Alphaproteobacteria > Rhizobiales > Beijerinckiaceae > Methylobacterium. The sequence continues at coordinate 2,476 of NZ_LMNU01000019.1, forward strand.
TATCCCGCGCCTAGATCTTCGGCACATGGTGCACTCTGATTGACGTTCGCACCAGCTAATTCCAAAAGGATGGCTTCGGGCGCAAACCAAATGTTTTCGTCGGCTTCAATACCCGACCAAGATGGTTTTCATGCCATACGGAAACCATTGAGGATCATATCCAGCATTCCGCCTGATTGTTTTGCGGACTCGTAGTGAGAAAGCCTCGCTGCTGACCATAAAGCGGACATCCTCACTACGACTGAAGATCGTCAAAGACTGATGCTCGTCATCTACGATCATGTCGTATGCGTTATAGATAGAGGTCAAAAATCTCAAACCCTCGGCCGAGTAGGGCTGCCTGAAATTAGCGTCTAGAATATTCGTAGCATTGAGGAATTTTTGGAAGTTTTTCTGAATTGATAATTGCAGAAGGATTAGTTGTTTGCTGCCGGACCTTTCTACGGGCGGCGAGATATCGGCGGGACGCACCTGAGCGTCGAGCAGAACCTCGCCATATCCATTAGGTCTCACGGCAACGACGCACACGGTCGACATGGCTGGCTTCCGCCGGTCGCTTTGTGAACCGGACGATCTTATAGCACGGTATCGCCGCTGGGACCTGTGTCCGGCACTGTCCTGCGGGCTACGAGGGCATGGGCCGCACTTATCGGCAGAGAAACAAGAGGAGTTGTGGGGGCGGTAAGGTGTCCTCTTGGATGCTGCGTGGCCCGTTGCCCGCGTTGGCAAACGAGCGCTCACTTTGAGCGTGATTTAGGTCCGCCAAAGCCTTGCTGGAACAGCTTCGTGAATGCCTCCTGCATTTGCTCAGGGTTCTGGGGGACGAGTGACACCCAGCTTTTCATCACTGTCTCGGGTGAGAAGCGGTCCATCTCAGACAGCATACGCTTCTCCATCTCAGCCATGACAGCAGTCTGCATAGGCTGAAGGTCTGGAAGGCCCATGAATGTGCGCGCCTCCTCAGGGGTGCAATCGATGTTCACTGTGACCTTCATCGCGGCCTCCCTAACCCGTTTAGTATGCTGGTCAAGAAGCTATTTTCCCTTGAGCATGTTCCCATAGGCTCAAATTTCATCCGTGATGAGAGTAAAGATGTAAAGTAACGGACTACGCCCGGTGACTGAGGATAACTCGGTGCCCTCAAAGCCGACCGCGCTGCTGAACGGCTAGGTTGGCTACAACTTTGACAGGCGAGGCGCGAGCTTGTCTGCTTCAAGCGATGTCCGGACGTTTCGTAGGCCTCCGGCGAACTTCCCCCTGCCACACCATGCAGCTACATTTGTCAGTAAAACGATCGTTTTCCCGGCATCATCGACCAGCCCGGTTCGAACAGCCGAAACCACCTCGTTTCTGTCGGGAAAATATGACCGGATTTCTATTGCAGATTAAACCCTGTTCGGCGACTGTCCCGACATGCTCGTCGGATATGCCCGCGTCTCCACCCTCGACCAAAACCTCGACCTGCAGCGCGACGCGCTGACTAAGGCTGGGTGCGAGCGCCTGTTCGAGGAGAAGAAGTCCGGCAAGGCCGGGACGAAGCGTCCCGAGTTCGAGGCGTCGCTGGCCTACCTGCGGCCCAGCGACGTGCTGGTGGTCTGGAAGCTCGATCGGCTCGGCCGCTCCCTCGTCGAGATGATGCGCACCATCGACAGCTTACGGAAGAGCGAGGTCCATTTCCGCTCCCTGACCGAGCAGTTCGACAGCGACACGGCGCATGGACGCTTTGCCCTGCAGATGCATGGCGCCATGGCCGAGTACTTCCTGGATCTGAACCGCGAGCGCACCATGGAGGGACTGAAAGCGGCCCTGGCGCGAGGACGCAAAGGCGGGCGGCCCAAGAAGCTCAGTGAGGCTGACATCGAGGTGGGTCGCGCCCTACTGCACTCGGGCACCATCTCGATCGCGGCGATCGCCAAGCGCCTCGGGGTCAGCCGGGACACCTTCTACAATTACTTCCCTCAGGCACGTACCCGGAGCCAGGCCGCCGCGGCAGCTGTTGCTGCGGTACGTCAGGACTGACCCGGATGCCGATCCGGCGCGAGCACCGCTTCTTCTACCCCATCGATTGGCCGCAGCTCTCGGCCGTGATCCGCTTCGAGCGGGCGAAGGGGCGCTGCGAGGTCTGTTTGCGTCCGCATGGGCAGCGCGTCTTTCATCTCGGGGACGGTCGCTGGTGGGATGGGGAGGAGGGCTCCTGGCGTGATGGAGCCGGACGCTTCATCTGTCTGGCGATCGGGGCGGATGATGTCCTCGAACGGGTGCGGACCACACGCGTGGTCCTGGCTACTGGGCACCGCGATCATAACACCGCCAACAACGGGCCCAAGAACCTCGCGGCCTTCTGCCAGCGCTGCCACATGAACCACGATCGCCCTGAGCATCAACGCCGTCGCTGGCGAACTCTCTTTCATCGTAAGGCGATAGGTGACCTGTTTCGAGGACCATATCCGTTGCTTTGAGACTGACGGTCGGTCTTTTCAACCGATGATCTGTATAGGATTAGGCAGCCTAAGGAATGTTCTGGGCCGCCTGTCGCATGACACGGGTCCACCTATTCATTTCACGGCGAAGCTCGATGGCCTCCGCTGTATAACGCCCGTGGCGGTACATACCATTCTTTGAACCCTTCGGAGCACCAGGCGAGGTGCCTCCGTGCATCCGACACCGCCCATTCGACATAGCAGGTGAGTTGCAGGCACTTCCACTTCGCGTTCCAGCGCCACATCGTGGCGAGGCATGCAGCGGCCTTTGCATGGGGTTGTCCGCAAGTTTCATAGAGGGCCCCTCCCCCTGGCAGACGAAGCACTGACCGAACCGATAACGGCCTGCCCGCCAGCTTCGACCGTGACCCGCTCGACCCTCACGGTCTGCTGGCCGTCACTGCGATAGCGCTTGAGCGCCTCGACCTGCGTCGTGAAGGTCCGAGCAAGCTTGTTGAAAGCGCGCTCTGCTCCTTCCTGCTGGGGCAGGTTCTCCGCGTGAGCCAAGCGCCGCGCAAACGTCATAGTTGCGAGATGAACCGCGGCCATTTGCGATGCGAGCATCGCCTCAATCTGATCTCGTGGTTGGATGCCGTCTACGACCGAAAGCACGAAGTTGATGCCGGCTTCATTGGGTTCTGATCCATGGCTGGCTACGTTCACGATCTGGCTCAGCAATCCGTTCATGAAGGGAAGGCTCACCGTACCGAGCGCATTCATGAGGTTTACCGAGCCGGTCATAAGGTCCGAGTGATCAGGCTGGGTCGTGACGCCTGCTTTACCCCTGTTGACTCGAATCCGCACTGGGGGCCGCTTGTCGCTCCGTGCGATATACCTCGACAGAGCCACCTTTTCGGCCGGCGTTGGCTTGTATGGCTCTGGCTCCAAGACCGTAGGAGAGGATGTTTTTTCAGGAGCAGTTTTCTTCCGGGAAACTCTCATGGAATGAACTCCCTGCTCTATGGCCCTGATGCGTAGGTGAAGTGGATGGGGGGCATAGCTTCGCCTGCCACCGACGAAGCCTGCGACCTGACGAGCCGGAGCCAGCGTATTGGTCACATAAACCGATGGACGAAACCCTGTCGGGGAGGCCGGGATCAGGCGGTCGGCCTTTACTCGCCGCTTCACCTCTCCCGAGGTCTGACGCGGAACGAACCGGCTGCACATCGATCTGCAAACCCGGTTGTCTGTGGGGCTGGGGCGACCCGTTCCCACTCCTGCAGCATCCACTGCTGCTTGTTGCCGGTGCCAATCGGCTTGTCACGGGATCCCGGAACTGACCTGGCTAGTCACCCGGCCCAAGGCTCCATAGGGGAGCGGGCTATACAAGACAGAGTAGACTGCTTTCGTTCTGTGTAAAGGCCCTTTTTGTTCAGGTCTCGGGCAAAAGAGCAAACGGCCGAGTCACGTCGGTCTTCCATGGCTCCATCGCGTTCTCTTGAAGGAAGGACCAGCGTCCCTCTTGACGCTGGAATGCCATTTTTGCGCCGAGACCAACGGGTTCAACAGCTTTTTCCGCCAGTGCGCCATCGCAGAATTTGAGCAGACCTGCATCAAAGGACCCGTTAGCGCCATCGGCAAAGCTTCAGTGCGTGTGGTGTGATACCCTTGAGCTTGTGGCCTTCTGGTAGGCTTTTGGTGGTTCCTCGCGGCCTTTAGTGGTCATACCCCGTGGCCTTGTTACGGCTTAGCTCGGCGGCAGATCCCGGTGAAGCTCTCCAGCCAAGCCTCACGCTGCTCAGAGCCGGTGGGGTAGGGACAGCACTCGCGCTTACGCCCATGGGCACGGGCGTGAGCACCTTGATCGATCGGATCGGACGGGGATCTCGGATGCTCGGACATAGGCGATGCCCTCCAAAACCCGCCGACCTCGTTCGCGGTCGAGTTGATCCGAGGCGTAAGTGACTTGCAGAGCCGAGGAGCGCCCTATGGCTTCATCATGCCGCGTTTGTAGGGGTCCGAATTGGAAGCCGAACCCTTAGTCCCGCCCCGTTCGTAGCCGATCCTATGCCGGCAGTGGCGAAGGGATGAACGCCCCTAACGCTTCAGCCTGGTGGAGGGAGCAACGCGCTTGATCAACGTATTAGCAGCCATCGTATCAGTCTTCGTGGTTTTGGTAACGGGCGCTTTGCTGAAGGTGGCACTCCTGCCCTTCCGGCTTGTTCGCGGGCTTCTGCGCCGCCGACTCGCTCCGACCTAGGGGAGATGCTTCGCGACCAAAGCACCGAGCCACAGCAATGCGACCAGGATCAGCACCGCCCAAACGGCGATCATGATCGTTGCGGCCCGGATGCCCAGGAGCGCCGAGTGCTCCGGTGGGCTTCTGCCTACCTGTGGGATGATCTTCGGCTCGTCACGCATCGCATGCCCGCCTGTGCTTGCCATCCAGTAGGGGGGCGCACAGCGCGAACCACTCACCGACGACAATCTAAAGCAGTACCACGCATGGCTGCGCCGGTCCTGCCTATCTGAGGGATGTCGGAGATCGCCCTACCGGTGGGCAAAACTCTGCCGTTCCGGCAGCTTCTTGACCGGTCCTGCCGGCAAACTCGTCCCCAGAGTTATCCGCTTATCCGTGGGATGCATCGCTTTGCACCCTATGGCCTTCGGCTGCGCCCTCCCTTCGGAGGTAAATGCGAAACTGGTTCGCTTTTGCCCGGCACCCCGACGCATCCAGGCCTGCCACTCGCGGCTGATGATGCGGACCAAGTTCGGGCTGTTCTTTCGGCCCTCGTGGCGCCGCTCCTCGATCGTCAGCAGCCCGTCACCTTCAGCAAGGCGGATGGCCCCCTGAGCGAGGCGCCGACAGACCCCGGCTCGGGCAGCGATGGAGTCAATGCAGAGGCTACAGACGCCCTTAGCCGCGACCTCGTCGCCCACGATGCGCAGGACGGCCCTCTGGCCTTCCGTGAAGCGTGCCGCGAGTTGAGGGGGCAAGGGACCTGAACAGGCCAACAGGCGCCTCCGCTCCCGAGAGGCGGCCCGATCCGGGCTTCTGACGCTTCGACGGGGCGGGAACAGGCTCGCGCGTCCTGCCGGGATACCGACCGGCTTAATGCCCTCGCGGATTGCGCTCCGGCGCCCGTGGAGGCGTTCGGCAAGGATCTGGGCCTCCTGGTCGCCCAAAACGCCCGAGCCGTGCCCTTGCCAAAGCTGGCGAGACAGCTCGTCCATCTGCGCGAGCGTTCGCGCGCCTTCGATCGCGGCCTGCATGGCGGCGTGAAACATCGGTCCCGGTCCCTACTCGGGCCGCGGCAGGCACAAGGCACGACTTCTCGACGTGAGAATTGGCGTTCTCACTTGACACCCAAGGGTGCTGTATGGCTTGTGAGGGATTGTCAGCGGCCTCACAGGCCCATCGATTTCGCGGCCCTCCAGTTTGGCGACTGGGGGGCCGTAGTCGTTTCAGGGTCTATCTCGCGGCGGTGATCTCTCCTGATGCCGGCTTACGACTCGTCCCGTAGGGCGAGCGCAGCCAGACATGCCATGTCGCGTGGCGGGCATGGTTAAGTCAACGGTGAGGGGGTGTTCGGTATGTCGGGAGAGGCGCAGCTATCTGAGGTTTCACGCCTCGCGACGCTGCTCGCAGATCGCGTTCTTGATGCTCAAATCACGAGCCGTCCGGTTCCTGACGGGCACATCCGCACTCTCTTGGAGGCTGCCCTGCTACTCACGGAGTATGGCCAGGAGCTGCCCTCACTTCTCGTCCAGATCATGCGCGGGGTGGACAAGCCAGAAGCGAAAGTTCCTGCTGAGGTTCAGCAGAAAGCGCATGCCGCCGACGACGACATCAGCCGCCTCGCTTGGCTGTTCCGGCCATTCCAAGGGACAAAAAACCATCCAGGATGAGGTCAACAGTGCGATCGCACCGTTCCGCCGCGCGGCCTGGGCGACCATGTGGTGACCTTCGTCGAGGATGTGCCGAGCTACTTCGAGCCTGGGCCCGCCTCCTATCACGCAGTGCCGGTTTACGCCTGCAACCTCGTGCACCAGTACCTCCGGCCGCTCTTACGCGACGAAACGGTAATCCGGCACACCGTAGAGGGGGCGCCATTGTAATGGCGGAAACGTCAGATTTATAAAAATCGGAGAAGGAAACTCTTGGCGCTCTATGTTGTTATTTCAGTCGCTGCAAAAACACGGTGGCTGGGGCAATAAATGTCAAATGCCACGCTGCCAGCCTTTAGAGGCGTAGATGATCAGAAAATAAAATACCGCGCAATTACTATGCACACCGACGGGCGCATCATTCATGTCCGCGATATACAGGCGGAGAGCGATGCGGAGGCGATCCTGATCGTCACAGCTCGTGGAAGTGACATCCGAACGGACCTTTGGAATGACCGTGGGCTAATTCGACGGTTTGGTTCGCGGGATCCTCAATGAGTCGGGTACCCGACAAAGTGCTTGAAGAGCAGCTATGGCCTTTCAAATCCCATCGCGCGTTGGGTGAGACCAAGCTAAAGCTTGATCATCGCGGCCCTACATTCGGCCTTCCGCGCTTGAGAGACAGATTGTGCTCCCGCCTCCGATGCGTGGAGACCCTATGCCCCGCTACTTTTTCGACATCCATGATGGGACGTTCCGTCTGGATGAGGATGGCGTCGAGTGCCCTGACTTTGACGCGGTGCGTCGCGAAGCCAGGCGCACGCTCCCTGAGATCGCCAGAGAGATCCTACCCGAGGACGGCGACCACCATACGATCACCTGCCGAGTGCGGGATGAGCAGCATGAAACAGTCTATACGGCTACCCTCATCTTCAACGGGTTCAGCTCGCATCAAGTCCCACGCTGATGCTTGAAGCGATCCGTCATCTCTGCCTCGCCCGCCCGGAGCAACCCCGGCGGGTTTTCTACTCCAAAGAATTAGAAACACATTAGCCTCCGCAAAGTTGGTCCTGAAAAGGATACAGCCATGCGTCCGCAGACCGCCTTAACCTTCTTGACTGTCCTCAGCGTGCCGGCATTCGCTCAGTCCAGGCCGTCTGTGCGGTTTGGGGACGGCCAAAATAACACACAGCTAAAAGAGCTGCACACTACTCCTGTGCCAAAACAGGCAAGCGACTTGGATACTTTGCGGTTCGCATCAGCACAGCGCAAGAAGGCTGTTTCCATTGAGGAAAAAACGAACGGCCTATGGCAATCTTGGACGATGTCAATCTGCGAAGGCTGTGGGAACACGCCATCCTATAAAAAGACTGTCGACGACGATTTCGCAAACCGAAAGGGCCTCTACTTGAGTAAGTCAAACGGTCGCGCGTTGAGGAATGAAGCTCTGGCATCGCGTGCTCGCCCTTTGGGCAAGCCCGGTCGCAGCTTCTACGCAGACCTCTCGCCTGAGAACATAAGCCAGATCCGTCGCATGCCAGGACGGTAGGGTTCTCGGTATACGGTCATCTTGCTGTTGCACGGATCCTGTAAGCGACGCGGCGAGCCGCCAGAGTGGTTCTGGCCGGCATGTCCTTCCCGAGGGCATCACCGTGCAAACCCGTTCTCACCCACCTTACGCCAGCGCCCATCCTTGGTCAGGATCCACGTTTCGGCAACACAGGTGATCGCCGAGGGCCCAGCATCGTAGTCTCAGTACCAGAGCGTGTCAGACTTCGAGGCCGCGCTTCAGGTCGATCGCCTCGCGTAGGACCAGCCGTGCTCTTAGGCGCCCATGACGCGTCTTTGCCTGCACCCTCCTAATTTGCGCCGCGACGGTCGTTATGAGGCTGGCGTGAGGAGGTATCCGGTTTCCGTCATTTGCCCCCGCGCCTTCTGTGGTGACGCTGAGGCCATCTAGCGACGAGGTCTACTAATCCAGCCGCGGGCGATCTCCACCAGCGCGCCGAGCACGATGCCGAGGGTGATGAGAAGCTGAAGGTCGATCCTCACCGGCATAACGTGGCTCCGGGATCTGCTTCTAGGCCATTGTAGGAAGCCTGCCCCCGCCGTCCGATCTGCTCACGGAAGCGGCGGGGTAGGATCGTCCATCTCACACCGAGCCGGTACGCAACTTGGCTCGCAGGCAGGATGCTCGACCGCGGTTAGCGGGATCTCATCCGGGACATGGCGGCGCGGGCCCAAAACGGGATTGATGCGTTGTCGGACGGTCTATCCAGACGTCCGTTTACCGTCTGGCTTCCCCAATCAAACTCGCTCTTTTGATGCGAACCGGGGAGTAAAACCATCTTACCGCACGTGTGCCGCGTGTGCGTATGCGCGTGCGTGCGTAGGGACGGTAAACGGACGACACGGCGAGCCCCAGCAGGGGCGCTCGATTTAACAGGGAAGTGGGTGCGATTTTCGGTCCTCGCCCGTCCTTGGGCGTCCTGAGCGATCCCAGAGGGCATCGGCGTCAGAAGGAGAGGCACCGCTTGGCATACCCCTCGCCCCTTTTTCATAGACGGGGAAAATGCAGCTAGCATCGCAACTCTGCCCGCTGCGATGCCAGTGACTGAGATCAGGCTGCCTTGCCGCGTGCCTTGACCTTCGGCTCGACGCCTTCTTCCCGCCCACGAAGCTGGCCGAGGCCAATTGACTTCGCAAGATCCGAGCGCCGCTTGGCGTACTCGGGGGCAACCATCGGGTAGTCAGCCGAGAGACCGAAGCGTGCGCGATAGCTGTGCGGGTCCAAGCCGTGTGTGGTGAGGTGGCGCTTCAGGGTCTTGTAGCTCCTGCCGTCGAGGAAGCTGACGATGTTCTCCGGCGTCACCGACTTGCGGATCTGTGCCGCGCTCGGCTTCTCGATCTCGGCTTCCGGCGATGCAGCAGCGGCCCCGGTGGCAAGCGCCTGAAGCGCGGCGTGAACGTGACGGATCACATCTGGCAGGTCGCCCGGCCGGACAGGGTTGTTCGACACATACGCGGAGACGATATCGCCCGCGAGTTCGACGAAGTTAGTGGTTTGATTTTCTGTGTTCTCTGACATGCTTCTATTCGGTTGTGGTGCCCCCCACGCGGTGGCAATCGTACATTCAGAGCTGATCCTCAAGTCACGTTTTCGGATCTCATGGGGGCTACAGCAGACCTCATGACCAATCCGCAAATGAGTTCGGCTCGCTGGTTTCGCTCAAGGCATCGAACGCGGCGTCGAGCAGCCGAAGGTCCCAGATCACGCAACCATCGATCTTGAAGGGGTTGGGCATGCGCCCGTCCTTCACGCACTCATCGAACTTCGCGGTGCTAACGCCGACGTAGCGGGCAGCATCCTCGCGGCGCAGGCCGCGCCGAGGCACGACCTCTAGCCGGACGGGCGTTCCAGCCCCGACCAGAGCCTGTTTGGCCTTCGGCATAGACGTGCATCATTTTCCACGAAGCCTGTTCTCACCTCGATTTTGCAGAGGGCGAAGGAGGTTAATTTTCTGCAATTTGACAATCTTCGCAGACATAAATTTCTGTGAGACATCCATCAAAAGGAGGACAAAAATTCTGAATACTGAATTTGACTTTTCACAAAATTGTGATCTGTTTTGGGGTGTCGATCCAATGCGCCAAAGGGGTGTGCACAACTGCACAAACTACCAATGCCTAACTCAGTGCAATCGCAAAACCCTGCAATCCGCAAACTCGAAGGCTTCGCCCACCTATCGGATGTTGAGCGAACACTCCTGCAGGAGATCAGCGGATCATCCAAGCGGATTGACGCACGCTCCACCCTCTTTGCTGAAGGTGATGAGGCCCCCGGTGCTTTCCTGATCTTGGAAGGGCTGGCCTGTCGCTTCAAACTGCGCAGCAGCGGCCGGCGTCAGATCCTGGCGCTCCTCATCCCTGGTGACATCTGTGATCTGGAGAGTTTTCGCCAAGATAAGATGTTCCATTCCAGCGAGGCGCTTTCCCCCTGTCGGATTGCATGGATCCCGCCCGATGTAGTCGGCAGGTTACGACAGCATCCAAACCTCGCGCGCGCCTTGCAAACGAGCGTCCTGGTGAATGAGGAGACCCTTCAGATGTGGCTGATGAACGTCGGGACGCGCACCGCCGTGGAACGATTAGCGCATCTCTTCTGCGAGATGTATGTCCGCCACCGCATTATCGGGCGGACACAAGGTCAGAGCTTTGAATTCCCATTGAGACAGATGGATCTTGCCGAGATCGCTGGCCTGTCAGGTGTGCACGTCAATCGTTCGCTTCAGGAACTCAGACATAAGCAGCTGATCGAACTCAAAAATCGCCGTCTCGTCATCCTAACCTGGTTGGGACTGCAAGCCATGGCCGAGTTTGAGGCCAGTTACCTGCACGTGGAGGGGTACGCGAATTTCATTGCCATTGACGGGGCGGTGGCGGAGATCCGAACCAATCACACGGAACCGTCTCAACGCCTTGCCTTCGAAGGTGGCAGCCTGGGGACGGTACAAATCCGGCGATCAGAGCGGCATTAACACCGCCGAACTTGGAACGGCGACCCTTAAGCCGTGCGACGTGCCCAACAAGCGACGCCTCCGGTCCCAGTGACCCCGAACGTAGCAGCGGCTAGCGGTGCGACGACACCAGCTGTGAATAGGCCAATGGCGATGGTGTTGAGATAGGCAGCCGTCAGCTTCGTCCGTTCTGTTCGAACAGCGCTTACTCCGCCTGAGCTTTCCTCTCACGGAACCGGATGCCGGCCCCTCCCCTGTTCTCCGGGATGAACTCACCGGGCCTACGGATAATTACCATCACGGCTGCTTTTCCTTCTCCAGCTTCACGCCGGGATCTTCAGCCGTGAACTCGATGCCTGCTGCCTTCAAGGTACGCAGCAGAACGTCGAGCTGCGTGATCGTAATGTTTGGCTCGCCGGAGCTAAATTCAGCACGATTGATAACAGTGACCGGCAACTTCGCTCTCCTTGCCAGCCTGTCCGGCCCCCAGTCGAGAAGCTTGCGAGCGGCAGCGATCTGAGCCCCCGTGATCATGCTGCTCGTTCAATCAGCGGGAGTTTGAGGCAGGCGGAGCCGAACGCCAGGGCGCCCGTGGTTCAGAAACTCGACGCCCTCTGCTTCCAATGCTCGCATCACGGCCTGGATCTTATCCAGCCCGCTTACCAAACCTTCTGCCCCTCGCTTCTCCATGGCGCCAATGGTGTTGATATTCACGCCAGCTCGTTCCGCCAGGGTGCCTTGATCCATACCTACGAGCGAGCGTGCCGCCCGAAGCTGGTTTCCAGTGGTGAGCATTTCCAGAACCAACCCTGCCTGACTAGGATTTTTTCATAGTAGACTATTGACGGCAGAGCGTGAAGGACTCATACCTGGCTAGGAATTAGACCTAGTTAACTGGGTTTGCAATGTCTCTCAACCGCACGATCTCCTGGACCGCCGCCACCTGCATCATGCGGCAAGATCGCACCTTCGTTGCCCCGCCCGCTAACCTGGCCGAGCAGATGGCCCGTGAGGAAGCCCGTAAGGCTGGCCTCCGCGCCTAAAGCAAGGCGAAGGCCGCTCTTGCTGCCGCCAAGGCCCGTCCCCTGTTCTCGGCTCTCGGCTACGACCGCAGCGCCATCATGGTTCTGGCGAATGCCATCGCCCGCGAGCAGTGCGCCGCCGTCGTCGGCCGCTCCCACCGCGCCCTGACAGAACCGGCCCGCGCGCCCCTCGCGCCGGCCCTGCGCCTCCTCGACCGGCTGGGCGAGGCTGTTGCCGCCCTGTCCCTGATCTGCGGCGGCCTCCTCGTCATCGGCCTCGCGACCCTCGCCTAGCAAGCTCCCCCTTTACCAAGCCCCCGACCTATCAAGCTATCAACCTACGGAGTTCCCAATATGCGCAATCCCTTCGCCCGTCTCGCGCGGCCCGACGCCGCTCGCCCCTCCCTGCGCGACCGCGCTGCGGCTCTCAAGGCTTCGGCCTCTCGCGTCATCCGCCGCAAGCCGGTGAACGCCATCGAGGCGCACCCCGACGCTTGCTTGCTGGCAGCTGCTAATCAGGCGCGTCCATTCCTTGCGAGAGAAGCGGCCCTAGAGGCCGAGTTCCAGCGCGCAGACGCCCTTGCTGATGCCCTCGCGGTTGAGCGGTTCGGCCCGCGACCCGATCCGCGCACGGATTGGGATGGGATGCAGGCTTTCGACATCAAGCGCGAGGCCGTGCGGGATGAAGCCGGGCGCTCGGCTGCATATCAGGCCATGGCGGAAAACAACGATGCGATTTGGGCCTTACTCGGCCCGTTCGCGGAAATCCCTGCGCAGACGCTTGAAGGCGTCGCGGCGAAGTCTGCCCTTGCCGCCTCCGATCTTTGGGACGCGGACGGCATCGCCCGTGAGATGGCTGCCCTGTTCTATGGCTGGCCGGCTGAGGCGCCTACGCCCGCACCTGAGACCGACGACACGCGCGCCTGACGCTGCCGCCCTCGACGCGGTGGCGCCCCCTGCCGCCGCGCCCCTCCTTCCCATCCCCTCGACTACAGGAGCGCCGCGCGTGCCCTCTCTCAAGCTGTCCAATCCCTTCCGCCGGGGCACCGATCGCCCTTCCCTGAAAGAGCGGGCCGCGACCCTCAGGGCCACGGCGTCGCGAGCGATGAGCCGCAAGCCGGCCGACCCGGTGTTCCCGGTGATCGCCCGCTATCAGGCCGCTCGGGATGCCTGGGACGCCTACTCCGACCGGATCAGGGATGAGGGCTGGGACGCCTTGGGCGGCATCGTCTTGGCGAGCGAGGTTGAGGGCCGGCTAGGCAATGCTTGGTCTGACATCTCCGCGAAAGTGCTGGGAACGGTGCCGACCACGGAGGCCGGGCGCCTCGCTCTCGCGGCCTTCGTTGAGACGTGGGTCGCGGACCACGGGAACGCGGATGGCTCGCCGCAGGACGGCTCCGAGACCGTTTTCGCTGAGGTCTATCCGGCGCTGCTAAAGGCCCTTCGGGCTTCCGTGAACGGTAAGGCTGCCTAACCTGATGAACAACGTTCACACCTTCGCCCCTCGTCCTCGTCCGGCGGCTGCCCCTCTGGCGCTGCCGGCGCCCTCCCAGGCCGAAGTGCGTCGCCAGATCGAGGAAGCCGCGCAAGCTGCCCTCGACACCGCGGATCGGCTCATTGCCCTCCTCGACCGGCTCGACGGCGACGCAGACCGGGAGGACGGCGCCGACGCTGAACCGTCCCTAGGGGCTCCCGAAGGCCATGCCTCGCAAGTCGTCTGGCTGCGCGGCTCCTCCTCCGACACCGAACAGGACACCGCTCGATGAAAACCCACCTGACCATGCGCGCCGCCCTGGCGCTCGGCCTGCCTGCCGTCGCCCGGGGCGTGGGGCGCCTCAAGCGGCTGCGCTGCGCCCTCCTGCAGGATGCCGGGCACGAGGCCGGACGGGGCAACGTCCTCACTGCAACCGTTCTGGTCGCCCTCTACATGGTGACCAGCTGATGCGCGTCGTTCCTGCCATCCCCCAGGCGGTGCCCGTGTCGTCCCTGGTGGGCCTCGCCTGGATGGGCTTTGAACTCTGGCGGATGCGCCGGCTAACTGCCGGAATGGAACGGGCCAGAGCGCGCGGCGACCATGAGGCGGCCGACCGCTGGCTTGCACGGGCGGATCGCGCCCTTGCGGATCTCGACCGGGCACAAGCTCGGGCACGTCCCAGGCGCCCGCCGTGCCGGCCCAGCTGACCAAACCTCGAGACTGCTATCACGCCAGCTTCCTATGCCGGCAGCTAGCATGCTCGTCATCTCGACCACTGGGGAGCCTGGGGTCTCTCAATCTTTCGTTTATGCTCCCTTGCCATCGTGCGGTCTCGGTAGGCTGTTGACAGCCTCGCTTGCAATCTCGATTGCCTGCGGGCTCCGGGTCAGGATCACAGGGGATCGCGTGTGCAAGTCATCACGATAGCGGCTCGGAAAGGGGGCGTCGGCAAGACGACGCTCGCCATGCATCTGAGCGTGCTCGCCTCTGAGCCCGGTCGGCCGGCGCTCCTGCTCGACACCGATCCGCAACGCTCGCTCGCATGGTGGCACCGGCTGCGTGAGGCCGACGTGCCGAACCTGATCGAGGCGGATGCCCGTGAGTTGCCCGAGCTTGTCGCCGCGGCGAAGCGCGAGGGGATCGCCCGCGTTATCATCGACACGCCGCCACATGCTGAGGACAGCATTTTAGGGGCCATGCGGGTTGCCGACCTAGTGCTGGTCCCGACCCGGCCGGGACCGCTCGACCTGGCTGCGGTGGCGACCACGCTGGAATTGGCCGAGCGCGTCGGTAAGGCGCCGCTCGCCGTCATCAACCACGCGCCACCGCGCACGGGCTTGGCTGAACCGGCGATCGTCACGGAAGCTCGGGCCGCCCTCGTCGGCATGGGGGCGACCGTGGCCGCGTCCGTCGTCGCGAACCGGGTGAGCATGTCGCACGCGATCCTAACCGGCTCGACGGTCAACGAACACGAACCGGGCGGGAAGGCTGCCGCGGAAGTCGAGGCGCTGTGGCGCGAGATTGAAGCCGCCCTGGCGCAGGATGGGAGAAAGAGCCGATGAGCACGAAACCGCGCCCGACCCTCGACAGCCTGCAGGACCGCTTCGCGCGCAAGCCGGCGGCTCCTGCTGCTGCCCCAGGCGAGGCCGAAGCCGCGCCGGCTCCTGCCCCTGAGAAATCGCCCCGAGCTGGCGAGCGTGACATGCGGGTGCAAATCCTCACGCGCATCGACCCGGCAACCCGGAAGCGGCTCAAGCTGATCGCGGTCGAACAGGACCGGACGGTGCAAGACATCTGCGAGGAGGCAATCCGCGATTTCGTGATCCGCAACAGCAAGTGAGCCGGCCACGATCGCGCGCCGCTTCCTGCTCGCCTTCGGTATCGTTACCGGTCCCTGGCTGGCTGCGTCCGCCTCGGCGCAACCCGCGCCGGCTGGGCCTGTATCGCTCTCGACCATCACAACCCCGATGCTGACGAAGGCTTGCGGCGGCAATCGTGGCCTTCTCGATGGTGACCTTTGCGCAGGGTATGTGCTGGCGGCTTATGACGTGCTGACCGTCTCTCGGCTGCTGTGCGTTCGGCCAGGCGTTTCCACCGAACAGGTGATGGCAATTGGTCGGAAGTACCTCGCGGACCATCCTGAGGCGTGGGACCTCCCGCCGTCCGTCTTACTCAAGGCCGCCTTTACCGCAGCGTTTCCTTGTGAGGCCCATTAGCCGAAGAGCCGGGCAAGGTTGTTTCAGTCTATACAGCCAACTTGCTATCAAGCTCCCCTGCGAGCTTGCTCCCGACCTGTCTCTGGCGTAACTTTCGATAATCGTTCTTCTCGAAAGTTTTTCTCGCTACGAGGCCCCTCTAGGAGTAGCATCACGGCATCATTGCTATCGATGGAGTAGGTCCATGACCCCTCTCGATGCCAAACGTCTCGAAATCGCTGAATTGATCGCGATCGAGCTAGGTTTTGACGACCTCGACGGGATGAGTGCAGCAGACCGTGCGATGGTCGATCAGCATACTGACGATACTATCGCGGGCTGCGAAGCATACCTTGAGCACCCCGCCGACGGCAATCATTCCAATATTTGGCTACGACAGCTATTGAAGCAATATTTATTGCTTTTCAATATGAAAATGTACCAAATAAATAATCGTCACGGCTGATAAATACCGGATATTGAACGTGAATAATCTCCCAGATAGTTTTAAAGGCTTCTTCGATAACTATCTGCTGGAGGAATGGGCTCTATCGGCAGCCAATTCCGCTCGCAATCTCGGCTTTGAGCACATGCTGGGAGCTTTAAGCTCGGAGCACTGGCAGATGGTGCTGACAAGTGTCGCGGCACGGATGCAGATGCGAGGTGCCTTGCCGCCGCTCGGCTGGAAGGCTGCACTTGCGCAACACGTTGGACGTCAGGCTGACTAACCGCCCTTTCTGAACGACCGCATCGCTCCAACCCGAGGCAGAAATTGAACGACGCAATCAACGCAGGAGCCTGGCGAGCGCCTGCCCCTGCTTCATCGGACAGCGAAGTGCTGCCGTCCGATCTGGTTTTGATCGTCAAGGCTTACCAGCGCGCAAGCAAGGCAGCGGCGACCCTGAAGGCTTATCGCAGCGACGCGATGCTGTTTCAGGACTGGTGCGCTCGCTACGGCTTCCCATCCCTGCCGGCCTCGCCCCAGGCCGTTGCGGGCTTCCTGTCGCACGAGGCCGAAGCGGGCCGGGCGGCTTCGACCATCGGCCGGCGCTGTGCCGCGATCCGCTACGCGCACAAGCTTGCGGGCCTATGCTTCGCCCGCATCGAGCGGCGCATTGTTTTGAACAGTGTGAAAACAATGGCTTTCCGAAGAAGGTGTTGCAAGCATCAGCCCTCTGGCACTCTCCGCGAAGGCAGCCAGAGCTTCGACAGCGACCTTCTTGCGGAAGGTGCCAGCATCCTTCCCGGTCTCGATGGTCAGGGCGGTGATCTGGGCGGCGTTGATGGCTGCCTTGATGCCGGCGTTGTACGCGGTGCGTTCGGCAGGGGTCATGCTCCAACTCCCTGAGATGTCCGATCGATGAGAGCGTGCCAAACGGCACGGCGTTCCGGCTGAGAGGGGCCTAGATCAAGGTCACTGAACAAGTCACGGCCAGCCGCCATTCGACGGAGACCGCGCAAACCCAAGTGGATTGTGCCATGAACACTCGCATTGCTTCTGCTGTTGCTGCTGTTGTCCTGAGCGTTAGCGCGATTGCTTCGCCCGCTCTGGCCCAGAGCTACACCGCTCCCGCTGGTATCGCCGCGGTGACGGCGCCTGGTGGCCTTGAAGGCCGCAGCTACGACGACATCACCACCGGCTCCATCGGCTATGGTCGTGGCCATGACAGCGCCCAGGAAGGCAACGCCAACCAGCAGAACTTCCCGGTCCATCAGTACGGCCAGACCTCGGGTGGTCCGCGGCGCTAAGCCCTCACACCCTTGAGACGACCGGCGGCGGGGCGAAAGCCTCGCCGTTTTCGTGTGTGAGTTCAGACCGAGGCCGCTAGCTTCAACCTGTGTGAATGAGGATCGCGCCGCATCGGCAGACACCCCGCCTCCTGACCTGACGGGAGTGCGCGCTATGCTCGAACGACCTACAGAATTCTGGGAGACGATCCCCACCTTGGTGGCTTCGAAGGTCAGGCCTGCGCTCAACCGGAGCCCGAAGGCACGGGAGGCGGTCATCGAGTACCTACGGGATCTGGAAGCCGTGGCTCGGCAGGAGAGCCCAAGCCGCAACGCGGTACAGGCGATCGCCTCAGGGCGGCGCCTGTTGGGCGATGAAGCTGAAATCGGCAGAGGCATCAGACGCTCCTTTCAGACGCTGCTAGATAGTCGGGCATAGGACGCCAGCACGTTGCGCCGATCGGTCGGTGCAAGGCGGTTCAGGGCGACGCTGGCAGGTTCCAGGGCGGCCGGATCGGTCTCAGCTTGAGCAAGGAGCCGGCAGGCCTCTGCAGCGCGAGGGCCGGCGTAGATCCTCGCCAGGGCGCGGAGGCTGCGAAGCCTGGCACGCTGCTCGGCGGGATCGATGCCTTCCGCGAAAGGCCCCCATTGATCGCGAGCAAGGATCATCGCGGCCTCTCGGAAGTGGGCCTCCCCATGGGGGCGCAACAGCGCAACACCCTATAGGGTGTTGTTGCGCCTGTTGCGGCCACCCGAGAGGGGCACGCCGAAGCGCAACAGGGGTGGTTGTTGCGCTTTGTTGCGCTTGTTGCGGCCCTCACGATTGCCCCTTTGCGAACCAGAGTCCTATTTCAGCCGACGTAGCTTCGGGGCGGTCTTTCGGGGCTCGTCAGGAGGGGCGTGCCGAGGGGTAGAGGCTTCCTCTGACAGCTCGGGAAGGGTGTCTGCGCGCGGCAAGGAGCTCACCGTAGAACCAGCGACAGCCTTTTCATTTTCGGCCCCCCGTTAGTACTACACAGTCCTAACGCTAGTGAGCGATTGGGAAGGGTTTTGCCTAACGTAAGTGGTCACAGTCCTAACGTCTGTGGAGCAACTCCTAATGGTAGGGCGATCGCATACTTGCGTTAGTCGTTGGCCTACGGCCGTTAGGACGCGGCCCCCTTCCGTTAGGACCCTGCTTCGAGGCCGTTAACCCGGCAACTCGCTATGCTGTCGCGACGACGTTCCGGCAACTCGCCGGCCTCTCTCACCTCCGGTTGCGTTCGACGTAGGATGCCCGTGAGGGAATCTATCCGTTGTTCGTTCTATCGGCCGGCCGAATGCCTCCGGTGCATAGCTGCGCCGGCCCTGCCGTCCTGAAAGGAACCGGAGATCGCGCTACCGATGGGCAAAACTCTGCCGCTTCGGCAGCTTCTTGACCGGTTCCGCTGGCCTCGTTGTCCCCAGAGTTACCACCCTATCCGTGGGGTGCTCCGTTTTGCACCCTATGCCCTCTGGCTGCACGGCGGGCTCGGCCAGCGCTAGCCGTGGGGGCTGAAGCCGGGCGCCGCGTCGAACCCAAGCCTGCCACTCGCGGCTGATGATGCGGACGAGGTTCGGGCTGTTCTTCCGCCCCTCGTGCCGGCGCTCTTGGATCGTCAGCAGTCCGTCGCCCTCGGCAAGGCGGATCGCCCCCTGGGCCAGGCGCCGGCAGACACCGGCTCGAGCGGCGATAGCGTCGATGCAGAGGCCGCAGACGCCCTTAGCCGCGACCTCGTCTCCAATGATGCGTAGGACAGCCCTCTGGCCTTCCGTGAAGCGTGCGGCGAGCTGCGGTGGCAAAGGCCCCGAACAGGCTAGCAGGCGGCGCCTCTCTCGGGATGCGGCTCGATCAGGGCTCCTGACGCTCCTGCGCGGCGGGAACAGGCTCGCACGTCCTGCCGGGATACCAACCGGCCGGATGCCCTCTCGGATCGCGCTACGGCGACCGTGGAGGCGTTCGGCGAGGATCTGGGCCTCTTGGTCGCCCAAGGCCCCGGCCCCGTGTCCCTGCCAAAGCTGGCGGGATAACTCGTCCATCTGCGCGAGGGTTCGCGCGCCTTCAATCGCGGCCTGCATGGCAGCGTGAAACATCGGTCCCGGTCCCTGCTCGGGCCGCGGCAAAGCAGGGGTAGCGGCAAGAGCCGTCCCCTTCAAAAGGCAAAGCACCATCGTTTCGGGAAGCGATCCCGATTGACACCTGACCGGTGTTATGATGTCTGGGGAGTTGGAAACGGTCTCCACAGACCCATCGATTTCGACGGCCTCACCCTTGCCGGGGTGGGGCCGTTGGCGTTTTGGGCTTAGGTCTTTCTCGCGGCGCTAATCCCTGATGGTTGTTGGCTCCCGACTCGTCTCAAAGGGCGAGAGCAGCCAGACATGCCATGTCGCGTGGCAGGCATGGTTAAGTCAACGGTCGCACCGCCCCGTCCATCACGAGCAGGAAGCGAGAGCACCATGACGAGCGATGACAGCGGAGCGCAGGATCGTCGCGAGACGAAAGCCGCCAAGCAGCAAGAGAAAGCCCGTGAAGGCGGCGAGGCACGGGCAGACTATGAGGCCGTTCAGCAAGCCACCGAGGACAAGACGGTGCGCCTTAAGGCTCTTCGGCTTGCAAAGGAGGAGGCGGACCAAGCGAAGCCAGATAAACCGAAGGCGAGCAAAAAACGCTGACCTAACAAGCCGGTGGCCGTTTCAGACATCGCATAAGGAGCTGCAACGATTTGACCGCAAGGCGCCGACCGACCGACCAAACCGCAGGTGGTCTCGTTCCAGGCCGATCATGCGGGCAGTGCACAGCTTGCTGCCGAGTTCCGGCGATCAAGGTGCTCGCCAAGCCTGCAGGCGTCCTGTGTCGGCACAACACTGGCGTAGCGTGCGGGATTTATCAGGCCCGGCCGGAGCCGTGTGTGCGGTGGTACTGCCTCTGGCGCAAAATCGGCGCGCTGCCGGACGAACTAAGGCCCGACCGATCTGGGGTGATGTTCGCGATCGAGAGCCGCGCACCTTGCGCCGACGCTCCTGAAGGGGCCTGCATTGTTGGCCGGGCTGTCAACCGACCACGTGCATTCGCCAGCGTGGAAGTGACAGAGGCATTTGCCATGTTCACGCGCGAAGGGTCTTTGCCGGTGTGGGAAGTGTCTGGCCTGAATGCGACCATGATGCATTAGAACCAGCGCACCCAGGATCGATGCGCGAAACCAAAATCGGGACTGAGATCAGAGTAGCCGCGGTGCAGGCGGTTGAGATCCTTGAAGTGCCTCCCCCAGATCGTCGTCCTCGTCGTCGTCTGGCTCTTCGGTCGAATACCCGTCCTTGTCCGGAGCCGATAGCTCCCTCTGACCGCGCGGCTTCCCATCCAGGCCGAGATCTCGCTCCCGCTTCGTACGGGGAGCCTCCCGCATGCTTGGGTCATCAGAGCGAGGCTGCAGGCTCTGCGCCTCGGCTTGCGCCGCCATGAGCAAGCTGATGGCTGCCAGCGATTGGACGACGAGCTTCATGGGCGTACCTCGGAGCGCTCAGAATGGCGCCCTGTCGAGGACCCTACTCCGGATGAGGCTCTTGCGTCCCTGCTTATCCAGACGCCTTCAGCTACGCGAGCAACTCGTCGGATACGGTCACGAGCCTTGCAGCCTACCCTACTCGGTAAACGACTTGATCTGTCTCGTCCGCGTTCTCTTCAGCCTGAGGGAGAGCCTCGTCTTCGCTATCGGAAAAGCGCGGGTATTCGATGATCGGGAAGAGGTCTTCGAGGCCCCGGGCGACCCCATAGAGCACCGTGTAGGACGGCGTCCCTTCAAGCGACAGGGCATAATTCGCTTCGCGCATGGTGCTCTCGTGTGAAGATCAGGCTGAATGCAAAACGCATTATCGAATTGAATATCGATCTGCCGATAGCCAGGGTTAATCATCGAAATCGTGATAGGTTTCGTTGAAGTCGAGATAATCGTGAATGTACGGTATTTTTGCATCAGTTATAGACTGTGCATCATTTAATTGCACACAACTCGGATGCCTGATTTGGGCGCTCTGGGCGTCAAACTGCATGAAGCTTCAAGGCGATGCCTGCCGCCATGTCAGCGCTTCTGATCTTGTCATCCTTCAAATGTGGGTCGGCAGGGATGAGCTTCGGCTTCGGTGAGGCAGACATGGGGTCCGGCGGTTGCTGCGGGATCTTACCTGGAACCGGTGTTGGAGGCTCGTAAGGGGCTTTAGCGAGGTAAGCACCTGGCCCTTTACGGATGCCAAGCCTCCGAAGCTTGAATTTGCAGGCGGTCGTCGTCCGGTATGGAACCGGCTGAACCAGCCATCCTCCGTTCGTGAAGACCCTCAATCTGTCCCACAGGTGCTGACGTCGGACAAATTAAATCCTGGCTCGACGGTGGGATATCCGACAAATACAAGAGAGCTTCAGGACGGATTACACTCGCTTCGGCCGTAATCCAGACGTTCGGTGAACTTCCGCTTGCCACCCAACCCAGCCGTCAGCCTCTGACTCAACAGCCTGGAAGCGGACCTTGCAAGGCTCTGCAAGGAGTCGATAGCGGAAACCGCCCGATCGTTCTCTAATCCGCCGGTAGGCAGAATATCCTGTCCGAAGGGGCATGCCCTCACGGACGCATTGAAGGTGCCCACGATACTGTCCGTAAAGGCCGCTGCAAAACAGCGGACGTACGAATGAACGGACGACGCTTCAGCGGACGGGTTCGGACGTCAGGGCGGAGACGTTGGGCAGACCCGGGGGCAACCCTGCAACAACAGGAGCCATAATCGCACTTACGCGAACGGCTCTGCATTGGTTCGACCGTGCTGCGTTCAGTTTGCGCGGGACAGCAACTGCCAATTGGCATTTAATTATTACACTAGATTAAAATTACAAAACTTAGGAGCTCTCGATGGAAAATATATCGATCGAATCAACATTTGTCAGTTGCGCTTCTATCTCTACCATGATCCATCCTCATCGTATCCGAAACGGCCGTGCAAGGCAGGGCGGTGCAGTTTATGCCTACCTACAATGTCTTTACACGTAGGCGGCAGTCGGCTTTGCGCTGTGCCATCGCACAGGAAAGCCCCGTGCCGAGCTTTATACAGAACGAAATATGGGAATTTAGCGGAACTGTCAGGCCGTTAGAGCCAGTTCCAGCCGGTTTTCAGAGGAAAGCGGCGCAGGAAGCCACGCAAAGCATGGGCTATTACCTGTTTCATTCGCTGGTATCGGTCTAGTTCCTATTCAGGATGCCCACCTTCAAGTTGGCACAGCTGTAATCCTTACACACTTAGTCCATTTTCTTGCCTACGCACTTCCATCGCGCGGCACCTTCTGAAACTAAAACTGTTCCGCTTCAATGGCGATCTCCCTCGTTGGGTCCTCCTCCAGCTAAATCCTCGGAAGGTTCGACTGGCCAATTTTTCTTTGGTGCAGGCTGGGGTGCTACCCTGGGGAGCCTCACAGGCGAAAGAAGGCTTTTTCTTCTAGCAATGCTAGGCTTAGCAATAGGCCTAGGGAGATCTGCAAGGCCAATATGCCCAGGCTCGCCTCTTGGACCTTGAGGTCCCGTCTCTCCAGCGGGACCAGTCTCCCCACGTGGTCCTTCTACACCCACCGGTCCTTCCAATCCTTCAAAGCCGGGCAGTCCATTAGGGCCGGACGGCCCCATTTCCCCCATGATCCCCATCTCGCCTTGGGGGCCACGCGCACCCCTGGGACCTATCGGTCCCATCGGTCCAGCTGGACCGATTAGGCTTGGCGCTTGGATGCCTTGTTGACCACATTCTCCGACTACAACTTCCCTCACCTGCCTCAAGGTCCGCAGTGATATGATGCAGGAAGCAGGATGGTAGACGATCAAAAACTCAAACCTTCCTTTCCCGTCTGTCCGATGAGCGAACCTATCGTCTAAGACAATCTCAGAATTCTCCTCGTCAACAGATCCTAAAACCCATAACTCTCCGGCTGTTATTTTTGCAGCATCCACTTTGATCAGGGCGAAAGCGGGTATTGCGCCCATAAGAAATTTTATAGATGCAGCAACGTATGTAATATATTTTTTACCCACAGCCTATCCCCAAATTAAAACCCGATTTCGAACGCATATGAAATATAGTAATAATGAATTATTCGATATAAATATTCGATGATTCAATTATGACATATATTTAGTTTGATACGTTTGAATATAGTTAGGAACGTATATTTACGACGACAGAAAGGCAGGATCAGGCGGCGCGCAGGGGAGCCGTCAGCATCGTACCGGCGGCYTGGCGCAGGTCGCGCCGCGGCGGCTTCGCGCCGAGGGCGGCCAGAGCGTCGGGCGAGCCGACGATGACCCGGCGCTCGCCGCCGCGCAGACGGGCCGGGTCGCGGGCGATCGTGATCGGCTTGCCCGAGGCCAGGATCATGCCCTCCAGCAGGTCGCCGAKGCGGGTGGGTACGCCCGTGCACAAATTGACCACYCCGGAAGCGGCCGGATTGGCGGCGAGTTG
>NZ_LMNU01000020.1:0-20861 GCF_001423085.1 Methylobacterium sp. Leaf125
AACGCTTCTTTGGCTGGATCAGTCGCAACCGCCGCCTTTGGAAAGACCCTGAGGCGACCCTCGCCTCGGCCCAAGCCTTCCTCTACGCCGCTGCCGTCATGATCCTTGTTCGACGGCTAGGACGCGCCTCATGACTTATCGGACGGACTCTAAGAAAACCCTCAGCTTGTTTAACCCAACGCGCAACTGGATGGTCAAGCATGAGATGATCAGCCACTTGCTGAGTAGCAGAATGAACTGGCTGCATTAGTTCCCAGTGGATATCGGGCTCGTCGGTTACGATCTGGATTGAGAAGTTTGCGCCGAGGCGGCTGCGGACCAACCAGTACAGTTCCTTGAATTCTGGAGGAGTAATGCTCCAAATCTTTTGCCCAAAGCCCTTTAGCGTATTTTCATGGCGGCCGGGCTCTAGTCGGACGGCTTGAGCCCGCAACTGAGCAGCAAACTCTCTCGAATTTTGCCCGAGCGTTATGTTGCAAGAACGCTCCGCAGGACCTCCAACCACATGCGTCATGGACGTCCAAGAGTAGATATTGTTAACTTTAAGGGAAACGATCCGGATAGTCATGTCCGCGGGCAAGCGGGATTCATCGATCTCGGACCAGCCCACAGTCAAGCCGACCGATTTCGGTACGCTCACCTGTTGCCTCTGGATCACAACCGATCGTTCTGCATCACCGCAATGTCGGTTTTTGAGATCAAAGACGGCTCGGATATGGATCAGATCGCGCCCCGCGCTGATCTTGCCGACAAGCCCTTCAACGGTAACTGGAATCGACCTCTTGTTTCTCCGCACAATGATGGTTCCGACGTTTGCACCCTTGTCAAAGGTCATGTCCGCACATAACAATTCGACGCGGATCGGTATCGTACTCCAATCTTCGTCTAAATCGGATATTTGGAAGCCTTCGCTACGTGTCTCTTGGTCGGGTTCTAAGGCAAGGTCGATTGTAATTCTGAGTGAATGACCTTCGATTGCAGGTCCGTGAGCTTGAATAGAGGGGTGACGCACGATTCGTGTCCCCTCATCGGGCCGCGATGCAGCTTCAAGGGCGTACGCAGTATTAAGATCATCTAACAGATAGGGCTCAAGATATTCCGAAGATGAAGGGGAAGCCTGTAGCGAAGGCGCCGCGACAACCAACTCGTCCAGTACATTGCGAATGCCTGGCATCTGCCTTAGACGCTCAACAATGTCACGCTGGGCATCGACACTTGGGACTGTGCCCACCACTAAGACTTGGTGGCCTCTAACCGAAATGATGATATAGCTGCGGCCATTGCGGGTGCGACGCCAAGAATTCGTGGAATAAGGAGGGACCAGGAGTTCCCGACTGTATCTTCGCGGAAAAAAGGCGTGGGCTTGGCGGTGACTTAGGTATCTCCTCGCCTGAATGAATTTTCGAATGTCTCTATCTATAGATATCCAGCCGTCTCTGTCATGCACCAAAATGCGAATACGGCCGGTGCAATCTGGATAGTCTTTCTCCAATTCGAGTAGTAGACTATGCCAGGCTTTAGACGAAAGATCAGTGCCAGATCCACGTGCCACTTTTCGCTTAATCCGTATGAGTGAGGGATGCCGACGAAAACGGCATGTGTGAGATTTCCGATCTCAGAATACAGTGAAGACGTCGGTGACCGGCGACGCGCCATCGCTTGTCAGATGGATCCGATAGACCCCAGGGGGCAGCTCGATCTCGCCGCGAAACTCATTGTCTTTTTTATTCCAGAGCCACCCCCTGGCTACGACTGCCCCGCTTCCTGTGTCGGAAACCACAAAACCCAGGCCTTGCCGGTATGCACCCGCTGACGCCTTGAGCTCAATGGGCAACCGCGCGGCGTAGGCATCTTCGATTTCGAGACCAAGCGAGACGGCGAGTCCCGAGCGGAAAGCTCCGTAGTCGATCTCAGAGCCGTCAAGACAGCCACAAAGATGGACCAGCGCAGCGTCGGCGTTCTGGAGCGAAGCATGTGCGTTGGCGACGAAAGAGGCAGCGGTATCGTCAGCCATTTCGATCGGAAGAGCTGACACCCGCGGCACCCTTCCGTCGCCACGGTGATCCTTCCCAGCATGACGCTTCAACAATTCAACCCCGTAGCGGGATGCGCGAGCAAAGTTCGCAGTTGCTTGCTCGGTGCCAATAAACGGTACGATTCTAAAATTTAGGCCGTAAGCCTCGATTGCCGCATTGGATGCCTGTGCCTCGCGAATATGATCGTGAAATCGGCGGGCGTCAGCGATACGATTAATTGATAGATTTGGAATACCGGATGCTTCCCCGAGCCGCACCGTTGACGAATCATTTTGCACGAACATCGGATAGACTGGAAGCAGTTGGTAAACCGAGGTCATGCTGCGGACGAGCTTCGAGACATCCGCCACTCCACCTATGATAAGTCCGTTGGATAGGGCGCCAAGCGCCTCGGGAGCGCCGCGAAACGGTGTGCCGAACGTGGCTAAAAGAGCCGTGTGGCGCCAGCCGTCGAGAACTTCGAGGAAGTGCCGAGCAACCAAGCCTCCCATCGAATGAGCGACGAGGACGAGGCGGGCCGAGCTGTTTCCGCTGCTCTCGCGCCAATCCTCCAGCCATTTTAGTGCCTGACGAGCAAGCGCTCGTGCGGCCACACGATTGTCCCGCCGCCAGTCATAGGCTAACTCGAAGAAGTTACGGCCGGGAACGAGGTTGAACCTATCGACAAGCGTCGTCCGAATCTTCGTGTAGCCGTCGATTTTCCAAAGCCCAGGGATCAAATGAAGGTCGGAGATCAGCCGGGTCGACGTGATGCCATCTCCGATATCGTCAATGTCAGGATCGTCACCAATTAATTCGAGCGCATTCAGCCGACTACCGAGCGTCGCAAGATTTCCGAAAAATACGCTAGGCGCGGTCCCCCATAATTCTGTGCCATCAGGACCAGCGAGGGCAGATCCCAGTATGCCGGGGATTAGTACAACGACATTCGGATATCTAGTCATATTCCCCACCGGCATATTTCGGCTGGATTCAGCGCCGATGCGCCTCAAAAGCGCTTAGTTAAGCTTGGATCCTGCGCTGCAGCGCAAAATCTGATCGCGTCGTGTTCGCTACCGAGACGAAGAGCATACTTAGAACATTCGACAGTTTTCTAGGATAGTTTCTACCGATAATCCTTTGGCTTCCCTAGTGTTAGGATTTCAAGATGGGGAAAGCCGCCAGCCGCTGTGCCAGCGGGTCAGCGCGTTGATTCCACCTGAACCAGCATGCGCATTTGAGCGTTGATTAAGGCTGTGTTGCCGCGATTAGCTACTACACGCCATATGCGCTCGGCGCTATCACGCGCTGCGGACGTCTAGGCCAACCGCTCGTTGTTACGCCTAAGCTAATCCCGGCGGCTGCCGTCGCGGACGTTTGTTAGAGCGTCTAGAATACTGACTTTATTGCGCTGTACGCTGGACGACCGCCGCCTCCGGCCGCTCCTGTTCGTCATGGGCCTCGTCGAACAACGGGATGGCCGTGGTGGCGCGCGCGCCGAAGGCCGTCTGCAGCTCCCGGCGCTTGGCCGAGTATGTCGCCGGATTGTAGTCCTCCAGGAGCCAGGCCGAGGAGCGCATGCTCTGCTCGGAGGACGAGGCGAAGGCGGCGGGTTGGCGGGCCGCGCGAGGCTGACCCGAGTGCCCAACAACACCTTTTGAGTTAGCCCGCATTGACTATCCGCCAGCTAACCTGCGTCAAATCTCAAAGCCGCCTATGCGGTATCTTCATTGCTGATCCGCAAGGCAACCCAATTTCTTGTCCTACCGTGGGACAAGCGACCCCTTACCGGCCAGGATCGGCACAATGTCCATTCTGACAGCACCAGAGACAGTGGAGCTTACCGGCGAAGCCCGTCGGCGAGCTATCGCGATCGCCAATGCAAATTGGTTTCGCGCCGTGGCGTGCAAAGCCCTCCGGGATGGCGGCCCAAAAGCCGAACTGCGGGCGGCCAACGCACGAGCCGCGGCGCGGATCGTGATCAAACACGCAAGGCGCGACGCCCTTGTCAATCGCATCACAACCGCTGCTATGGCTGGAACCCCAACACATTTCACCAGAGAAGGCAGACGGCTTTTACAGAGCTGAGGAGCCGACCGCGGGAGCATGAATGCCGGGGCCCGCGGTGCCGAGGCCTGCGAGAAGGCGTAGGCGGCTGGCTGGCGCGCCTCGCGGAACTGAACAGGAGGCTGCATAGACCAAGCGAGTGCTCTGCCCCGCAGGTCCCCACGCATCTCAGGCGTGAGGTCATTGATGAGGCGCAGGGCAGAGTACTCGCTCGGTCGAGTGTAGCCCCCGAGCGGACCGCATTACCCGATAAATAGTGGAAAACGCCGCGATGCTTCCGTCCGAGGACAATCAGGATTGATCTTTCCGTGGTTTCAGGCCTTGACAGACAACAGATCTGTACAAGGAGAACCAAAGATGGATGACGCTACGTCTCATGGGCCTACTGACCACATCGAGCTAACCGCCGACATCGTGTCGGCCTACGTCTCGAACAACTCGATCCCAGCGAGCGAACTAGCCAACCTGCTCGCCTCCGTGCACACAGCAGTAAGCGGACTCGCCGCAGGTGGCACTAACAAGGCTGCAGAAGACGCCGTTGAGAAGCCGACACCGGCTCAGATCAAGAAGTCGATCACACCGGACGCGCTCATCAGCTTCGAGGACGGCAAGCCCTACAAGACGCTGCGCCGGCATCTGACGCTTCGCAGCCTTACCCCCGAGGCATATCGGGCGAAGCACGGCCTTTCTGCCGACTACCCGATGACCGCTGCTAGCTACTCTGCACAACGGTCGGAGCTTGCTCGTAGCCTGGGCCTTGGGCAGCAGCGGAAGGGTCAGACCAAGGCTGCGGTAAAAGCCACGGAGGCGGAGGAGGCGGTTTCCGAAGCTGCCGTTGAGATGAAGCCGAAGCGCGCTGCACGTCCGCGCAAGGTGGCGGCAGGCAAGTAGAGCAATGACGGAGGGCGGCTAGGGTGCTGCCATCCTCCAAGACTTCACCGAGGTTGTGGCAGCCGCCGACGTCCTCTCTGCTCAGAACTGGCTAAGCCTCGCGCCGATGAGGGCTGCGGGGCTTCACGCACTGGAAGCGGCCGGTTTGTCAGGCAGCTTTCTTGCGGCCCTTCGCCGACGACTGCTCGTCCTCGCCGCGATCAGCGACCCGGCCAAGACCGATGGACTTTGCGAGCTCCGAGCGCCGTGCAGCGTACTCAGGGGCGACCATTGGGTAGTCGGCTGACAGGCCGAAGCGAGCCCGGTAGCTCTGCGGATTAAGCCCATGGCCGGTCAGGTGGCGCTTCAGGGTCTTGTAGGTCCTGCCGTCCAGGAAGCTGACGATGCCCTCAGGCGTCACAGACTTCCGGACCTGAGCCGCCGTCGGCTTTTCGACCTCGGGTTCCGCCGCACTCTGGGCAGTCCCGTTGCTAAGACCGCTGAGTGCCGCGTGGACGCTTCGGATCAGGTCCGGCAGGTCCGAAGGACGAACAGGGTTGTTCGACACGTAGGCAGAGACGATGTCGCCTGCCAGATCAAGGAAATCAGTCGATTGGGTATCTAAGTTCTCAGTCATAATACTCTTTGATTTTTTGCGCCCCCACAGTGGGCATATCGATGATTTTAAATCAGTAATCAAGCGAAGGCGGTCACTTTTTCTCAATTACATGCCTGACGTGCATTCAACGGATAGATCGCTTCGGCGAAGTTTTCAGACCCTCAACGGCTAAGCAGCCAGCGGGTCGTTCGTTATGGCTGCCTCTCCGAGCCACACCAGTACAGCATCGAGCGTGCCGACGGTGTGGTAGACCTTGATGAAAGTATATGGCCGCTGGGCTGGCAGTGGACCGTCCAGCAGCGCAGCTTGCCAGACGGGACGTCAGCGTCACCGACGTCTTGCTTGGCCGTTAGGGTGATAATTGCCGAGAGTAGGAATGAGCCTTTTTGCTCAACATCCAGCCTAGGTGTATCTTTGCCATTCTGCTTCTGAGAAGTAAGATCAAGTAATCATACGTTCCTTCAAATTCTTATAAACCACCGCTTCGCGCCAGAATCAGAAGCTGGCCAACCGCCGCAGTCGGACACGCTGCTCTTGACCATGCATAGTTATCTATTCTGCTGCGAGTGTTGCCCGGAAGCAGATACAGACCGTAGAGTGCCCCAAAAGCATGATAATGAACCGGACCGCTGCAAAGCGGGATTGGTCAGGTGCTAAAGGCCTCCGTCGATGCGGATCGCGATCATGGAGCCCTCGATGCGGACCTGATAGGTGCGCAGGTCGCGAAAGTGCCATCCCGGTGAAACGGCCCCGCCTGGCAGGGTGAACCAAGCCAGGTGCCGGGGACAGAACAGGCGGCCGGCGGCGCATCGCCCCAGGGCCAGGTCCGCGCCTTCGTGCGGACAGGCCCGCTCGGCGGCGAAGACCCGGCCCCCGTCCTGGACGAGCACAAGATGGAGGCCTGCCACACGGATGGGGAGGATCGCACGGTCCGCCAGCGCCTCGACCCGGCAGGCCCGGACCCAGGTTCCTGCCTCAGCCTCCAAGATAGGCTTGGCGCACATGGGGGTCCGCAATCAGCGTCGCGCCCGGCCCCGAAAGAACGATGCGACCGGTCTCCAGGAGGTAGGCGTAGTCGCAGAGTTCGAGGGCGGCGAACGCGTTCTGCTCCACCAAGAGGACTGTGGTGCCGGTGTCGCAGATCGCCCGGATGACGGAGAACATGCGCTCGACGATGTTGGGCGCGAGGCCGAGGGAGGGCTCGTCGAACAGGACTAGCCGCGGGCGGGACATTAGTGCGCGCCCGATCGCCAGCATCTGCTGTTCGCCGCCCGAGAGGGTGCCGGCCGCCTGGTGCCGACGCTCGGCGAGACGCGGGAACTCGCTGTAGATCCGCGCTAGATCGGCGGAGACCCCGGCAGGGTCACGCCGCAGGTAGGCGCCCATGGCGAGGTTCTCAGCGACGCTCATCTGCGGGAATACGCGGCGTCCCTCGGGGCAATGGGCGATGCCATGGGCCAGCACCTTGCGCGGATCGGTGCCGGTGATGTCCCGGCCGGCGAAGTGGATGCTGCCCGCGCGCGCCGGGATCAGGCCCGAGACGGCCCGGAGCGTCGTCGACTTGCCGGCGCCGTTGGCTCCGACCAGGGCCACGAGCTGGCCCTCCTCGACCCTGAGCGAGAGGCCCTTCAGAGCGGTCACCGTGCCGTAGCCGCAGACGAGGTCGCGGATCTCAAGCATCGGCCGCCTCCCGGACGGATTGTGCTGCCGCGCGGGCGGCACTGCCCTGGCCGAGATAGGCCTCGATCACAGCGGGATCGGACCGGATCACCGCCGGCGGTCCCTCCGCGATGAGGCGGCCATAGTTCAGCACCACGATGCGGTCGGAGACCTCCATCACCATCGGCATGTCGTGCTCGACCAACAGCAAGGTGACGCCGCGGTCGCGGATCGCGCGGATCAGGCGGACGAAGACCTGCGTCTCGGAGGCGTTCATGCCCGAGACCGGCTCGTCGAGGAGGAGCATGGCGGGCTCGGTCGCGAGCGCCAACGCGACCCCGACGAGGCGCTGCTCACCGTAGGCCAGGGCCCCGGCCTTCTCCTGGGCCCGGCCGGAGAGGCCGACCCAGTCGAGGAGTTCGCGGGCACGGTTGCGCAGGGCCGCCTCACCGGCGCGATCCCGCCCGAGCAGCGTGTCGACGAGGCGCGCGCGGCTGCGGCGGTGGAGGCCGATCATCACGTTGTCGAACACCGTGTCGTCGGGAAACACGCTGGTGCGCTGGAACGTCCGGCTCAGGCCCAGCCGGACGATCTCGTGGGGCTGCAGGCCGTGCAGGCTGGTACCGCGGAAGCGGACCTGTCCCTGACTGGGCTTCAGAAATCCGGTCATCACGTTGAAGGCCGTGGTCTTGCCGGCGCCGTTTGGGCCGATCAGGCTGACGATTTCGCCGGGGTGGACATCGAAATGCAGGTCCGCGATGGCGACTAAGCCGCCGAAGCGCACGCCGACATGGTCCACGGAGAGGATGGGGACTGCGCGTTCGCTCACGGCCGAACCTCCGCGGGGACAGGGCTGGAGGACGCCGCCGCGGGACGGCGGCGTGCGACGAGGCGGACTAGGCCCGGAACGATACCCCTCGGCATGACGAACTGGATCCCGATCAGCACGAGACCAAACACCATCCACTGCGCTTCCGGCACCATGACCGGGCGCAGTGCCACGGGGAGCAGGCCGAAGATCAGGCCGCCGACCACGGGGCCGAGCAACGTGCCCTTGCCGCCGCCCACCACCATGATGACCATCGTTACCGTGGTAGAGAACAGGAACACGTCGGGATCGATGATGCGCAGGTAGTGGGCGTAGAGGCTGCCCGCCGCCCCCGCCATCGCCGCTGAGATCACTGCCGCGAGGGTTAGCGTGCGAGTGGCGTTGATGCCGAGCGAGAGGGCGAGGGACTCGTTCTCCTTTAGGCCCCGCATGGCCCGACCGAAGCGCGAGGCCACGAGGCGCCCGATGAGGGCGTAGCAGAGCGTGCCGACCGCGAGGACGAGGTAGTAGTTCTGCAGCTTCGTGCGCAGGACCGTCGTGCCGAGGCCGGGAAGCCAGAGGCCAAGAGGCGGGATCCCCGTGAGGGCCAGGGGACCCTGCGTCAGCTCCACCCAGTTGAGTGCAACGAGGCGCACCACCTCGGAGAAGGAGATCGTCACGATCACGAAATAAGCGCCACGCACCCGGAAGGAGAGGCGTCCGACGAGGTAGCCGCAGGCGGCGGTCGCCAGCACGGCGAGACCGAACCCAACGGCCGGCGGCCACGGCTCGTGCACGACGCGCAAGCCGCCGAAGAGCTCGACGTCGAAGCCGAGGCTCGTGAGGGCGCTGACGTAGGCGCCGATGCCGAAGAAGGCGATGTGCCCGAGGCTGAGCTGCCCGGTGAAGCCGAGGAGCAGGTTCAGGCTCATTGCCGCGATGGTGACGATGCCCGTCGTGATCAGCGCGTTGAGCAGGTACGGGTCGTGGCCGAGCGCGAAAGGCAGGGCGGCGAGCGCCGCCAGGAGGGCGAGGGCGGGGAGTTGGCGCGTCCTGGAAGGCCGGGTCATCCGATGCGCTCCGCCTTGGCGAACAGGCCGGTCGGCTTGAAGATCAGCACCGCAATAATGATCAGGAAGCCCATGGCGTCCCGGTAGCCCGAGGAAATGTAGCCGGCGCCCAGTTCCTCGGCGAGCGCCAGGATGAAGCCGCCGATGGCGGCGCCGGTGACGTTACCGAGGCCGCCCAGAATGACGATGGCGAACGCCTTCAACTCGGCCATTCCGCCCATCTGCGGGAACACGACGTAGACCGGGCCGAGCAGGGCCCCGGCTGCCGCCGCGAGGCTCGAACCTATGGCGAAGGTCGCGGTGTAGATCAGCCGCACGTTGACGCCCATCAGGGCGGCGGTGTCGTGGTCCTGGAAGGTGGCCCGCATGGCGAGCCCGAGCCGGGTGCGGTTGATCAGCCAGTAGGTCAGGCCGATCAGCACAAGGGCCGCTCCGAGCACGAACAGGCGCAGCCAGGACACCGATACGGGCCCGAGTTGGAGCGGCGCGTCGGGGAACGGCGTCGGGATCGACTTGGCGACGCCGCCGAAGAGCCAAAGCGTGCCCGATTGCAGGACGATGCCGGCCCCGATCATGACCAGCATGGTGGTGTCCATGTCCGCGCCGCGCAGTGGGCGCAATAGGGCTAGGTCGAGGACCGCCCCGAGGAGGAGGCCGCCGAGGATCGCCGTCGGCAGGGCCGCGAAGAAGTTAAGACCCAGAGCCGTCACCGCCAGGTACATGACGTAGGCGCCCACCGTGTAGAGCGCCCCGTGGGTGAAGTTCACCACGTTCATGATGCCGAAGATCAGGGTCAGGCCGATGCCCAGGAGGGCATAGGTGCCGCCCAGGATCAGGGTGTTGAGGAGGTGCTGCAGAAATTCGTTCATGAGGGCCCTCGCCGGAGCGGACGGGAGCCCAGCCGGCCCGGAGGCGGGCGGCCGGGCATGGGAGCGGCCGGCGTTAGAGCTCGGGGACGACGACTTTGCCGGCGTCGATCTTCACGAGGTAGACGTCCGGCTTGCTCTGGCCGCTCTCGGACCCGGACGGGCCGGCCTTCGCGAAGCGGATCGGACCGTTAAGGCCGGTGAAGTCCACCGACCAGAAGCCCTTGCGAATCGCGGCGGCGTCGGCGGCGCCGCCCTTCTCGATGGCCGCCGCGATGGCGCGGATGCCGTCGTAGCCGCGGAAGCTCTCGGTGACGCCGGCGAACTCGAAGCCGCGCTTCTTCCACTCGCCGATGAAGTAGGCCGTCGCCGCCGGGTTCGGGGTCTTC
The DNA here is from genome assembly GCF_001423085.1 of Methylobacterium sp. Leaf125. GTDB lineage: Bacteria > Pseudomonadota > Alphaproteobacteria > Rhizobiales > Beijerinckiaceae > Methylobacterium. The sequence continues at coordinate 10,364 of NZ_LMNU01000020.1, forward strand.
TCGGGGTACCAGGGCAGGAAGGTGGTCAGGTGCATCGTCCCATCGGCCGCAGCCCCCGCCTGGGCGATTATCTGGTCTGGGTTCTGCGAGCCGCCGGTGGTGATGACCCGCTTCTTCAGGCCGAGGGCCGCCATCTGCTTGAATAGCAGTGTGAGCTGATCGACGGCGGCGGTGATCATGATGGTGTCGGCGTCCGACCCCTTCAGCTTGGAGAGCTGGGCGCTCATGTCCTGCGCGCCCTGATCCATGGTCTCCATGAGGCCGACGCTGACGCCCTTGCCCTTGAGCATCTTGGTAAAATCGGCGGCCGCCCCCCGGCCCCAGTCGTTGTTGATGGCGAGGAAGTCGACCTTCTTCAGACCGATCTTCTCCACCAGGGGCGCGAAAGCCTCAGCCTCCAGCGCCGAGGGCGGCGAGATGCGGAAGACGAACTGATTGCCTGAAGTGGTGATCTTGCCGGAGGACGAGGTCTCGACCAGCATCGCGGTCTCGTAATCGGCGAGCTTGGGCATCACCGCCAGGGTGAGGCTGGAGCCCCAGGCGCCCATCAGCACCGGCGTCTTGTCGCTGGTGATCAGCTTCTCGGCCACCGCCGCAGCTTCGGTGGGATTGCTCTTGTTGTCCTCGATGACGAGTTCGAGCTTCCGGCCCAGCACGCCGCCCTTGGCGTTGATTTCGTCCGCGGCGATCTTCGCGCCGTTGACCACGTAGGTGCCGGATGCCGCGAACGGGCCGGTCAGGGGCTCGTTGACGCCGATCCGGATCGCCTGGGCCTGGGCAAATCCCGCCGAGAGGCTGAGCGCGAGCGTGAGGGCGGGGAGTCTCGTGAGGCTGCTGCGCGTCATGGCGGGCTCCGGTCTCGGTGGGCGGATGGGAAGGCGAAGGCGTTGTGGAAGGCGGTCTGGCGAGGATGGAGGGGCGCTCAGGGGCGCCGCAGCGACGCCAGGAGGGCGGCGAGGCGCAGCCGGAACGGCGCCAGGAGCGTGGAGAGCAGGAGGTGCAGTGGGTTCAGGCCGATCGTCTTAGGAGCCGGAGCGCCTGAGAGCCGGGCCTCGAGGTTCCGGGTGAAGTCCGCACCGAGCCGTCCGGCGAGATCGCGTACGAGCCCGGGCCGGCCGAACTGCGCCAGCGGTCCCTTGAGGGTGTAGCCGATGGTGAGATCGACTCGGGTCGTGCCGGTTTCCTCACCCGCCATGACCCGGTAGCGGATCTCGCCCTGGGTGGCGGACCGGCCACCGGCATCGCTGCCCGCGCCGACGATGCGCCCCGACCGGGCCTCTTCGTCCCGGCTGATGCGGGCCCGCCCGCGGAATTGCGCTGTGATGGGGCCGATCCGCACCTGGAGGGCGCCCTCGACGGCCTCCGGGCTCGGTGGACCCGTCAGAACCGCCCCGGGAAGGCAGGCAGCCACGGCCTCCACGTCGCCGAACGCGGCGAAGACGATCTCGGGCGAATGCGCCACCCGAAACGACTGTTCGAACCGGTGAGCGGGAACGAAATCCGCCCCGAGATCCGCAGTCGGCAGCGTAGCCATCGCCGGAGGGCTCGCCGCCGCGCGGGGCAGCGGGGTTCGGGCCGCCGCGACCGACGTGCCGGGGCGGGCTCCGATGGGTCCGAGGAGGCGGTGCGCACCGGTCTCCGGCGCGATACCCCGGGCCCGGCGCTCGGCAATGACGCTGTGCACGGCCCGGACGATGCCAACATAGCCGGTGCAGCGGCAGAGATTACCGGAGAGGCCAGCCCGGATCCGGCGCTCGTCGGCCTCCGGCAGGCGTAGGACGAGATCGCGGGCGGCGATGAGCATGCCGGGCGTGCAATAGCCGCACTGCAGGGCGTGCTCGCGGTTAAACGCAGCGCGCAGCTCGCCGGCGACCGGATCGTCGTCGAGCCCCTCGATGGTGACGATCTCGGCGCCGGCGCAGGCCCCCGAGAAGGTGAGGCAGGCGCGGGCCGGCTCGCCGTCGAGGAGCACCGTGCAGGCGCCGCAGACCCCGTGCTCGCAGCCGAGATGCGTGCCGGTGAGATCGAGGGCTTCGCGCAGGACGTCGCCGAGATGCGTGCGCGGCTCGGCGCGCAGGCTCCGGGCCCGGCCGTTCACGGTGAGGTCGAGGGGAAGGCGGTCGTCGCGAAGGGCGGCCGATGCGGTACTCATGCGGCCTCACTGACGGTACGAGTGGGGGACGGTGGCAGGGCGGTGGAAGGGCGCGGGGCTGCAGCTTGGGCGACGGCGCGACCCAGCACGGTGACGTGGACGTGACGTGCCACCGCGTCCGTCATGCCGGCCTGCCGCAGGACAGCCTCGGCGGCGCGGGCGTCGAAGCGCTCGCCGAAATCCCGGCCGATGCGGCCGCCGAATAGGTCGCGCGGGTCCGGCACCAGCAGGGGCGCGCGCTCAATGGCGCCGATTACCACCCGGGCGCGCCCCGCATCGGGCTCGATCCGCACGGCGCCGATGGCGTGGGCGAACTCGCCGATCTTGGAGCAGTGCTTGGCGTAGCCCCAGGCGGCGCCGGGACTCAGGGCGGAGATCCGCACCGCCACCAGCATCTCACCGGGCGCCAGGGCTACGTCGAGGGCGCCGGTGACGAAGCGTTCGAGGGTCAGGCGCCGCCGTCCGGAGGCGGAGGCCAACTCGACTTCGGCGCCGAGGGCGACCAGCGCACTGACCCAGTCGGCGGCGGGGTCGGCATGGACCAGAGAGCCGCCGATCGTGCCCCGATTGCGCACCGGCCGGTAAGCGATAGCCGTCGCCACGCGGGCCATGGCCCCACCTGTGATGTCCGGAACGCGCCCGTCCTCAATGTCCGCGTGGGTGATGCAGGCGCCGAGCACCAGGGTGTCGCCCTCGATGGCCGCGCGGCGCAGCTCGGGGACGCCCGTGATGTCGAGGACGCGGTCGGGCTCGGCCAGACGCAGGTTGAGCATCGGGCCGAGGGACTGGCCCCCGGCCATCAGCTTCACGCCGTCTCCGGCCTCGGCCAACCGGGCCAGCAGGGCGGCGAGGTCGCCGGGGCGCTCGTAGGCGAAGCGGGCGGATTTCATGCGGCCTCCCGGGGGCGTGCGAGGGTGGCTGCGCGGGCCTCCAGTACGGCCTCGACGATACGGTGCTGGCTTACCGGCGCATGCAGCATCGTCGCGCCGAGTGGGCGCAGGGCATCGTTGATCGCGTTGGCCAGGGCCGCCGGCGGTGCGATCGCCCCGCCCTCGCCGATGCCCTTCACGCCGAACTGCGTGTAGGGCGAGGGCGTCGCCATGTGGTCGATGCGCGGCTCGGGCACCTCGGCGGGACCCGGCAGGAGGTAGTCTGCGAAGGTCGAGGCGAGGGGCTGCCCGCGGGCATCGAAGCGCATCTCCTCGTAGAGGGCCGTGCCGATCCCCTGCGCGAGGCCGCCATAGATCTGGCCGTCGACTACGAGCGGGTTCACCAGAGTGCCGCCGTCCTCGACGATGACGTAGTCGAGGATCTCCACCGCACCGAGATCGGGATCCACCGCGACGACGGCCGCGTGGGCCGCGTACGAGAAGGTGCCGGAATCGCGCTGGGGCTTATAGCCGGCAGTGACTTCGAGCCCGCCGGCATCGACGTCGCGGGCGAGATCCTGCGGGCGCCGGTACCAAGTGTGCGCGATCTGCGCGAGACCGATGTCACCCGAGGGACCGACGACGCGGCCAGCCTCGAAGCGGCAGGCCGCCGTGTCGGCCTGGAGCAGGTGCGCGCCGATACGCAGGGCGCGGTCGGCGAGTTCGCGGCAGGCCGCCGCCACGGCGCCGCCCGCCATCACCATCACGCGCGAGCCCCAGGAGCCGGTGGAGTAGGGCGTCATCGCGGTGTCGCCGTGAACGACCCGCGTCCGTGACACCGGCACCCCGAGGATCTCGTGCGCCACCTGGGCCAGTGTGGTCTCCAGCCCCTGGCCGTGAGAATGCGCTCCGATCCTAAGTTCGAGGCCCCCGTCGGGCGTCAGGCGGGCGCCGGCCTGCTCGTGGCCGGGCACCATGGGGATGCCCCAGCCAGAATAGACTGACGTGCCGTGCGCCGCCTGCTCACAGTAGATCGACAGCCCGAGGCCGATCCGGCGCCCGTCAGGCTCGGGCGTCCGCTGGCGCGCCCGCACGGCCTCGACGTCGATGGCCGCAAGGGCGCGCCGGAGTGCCTCCGGGTAATCGCCGCTGTCGAAATGCTTTGCCGTGATGTTGTCGAAGGGCATCTGGTCGGCGCGCACAAGGTTTTTCTCCCGGACCACCCAGGGCTCCAGGCCGGCCTCGGCCGCCACCGCGTCGAGGATCAGCTCCATCGCGAAACAGACGCCGGTGCGAGCGACCCCGCGATATGGCAGGATCGGGCACTTATTGGTGGCGACCGACCAAGTCCGGCAGCGATAGGACGGGAAGTCGTAGGGGCCGGGCAGGATGCTCGCCACCTGCGCGGCCTCCAGGCAGGCCGAGAAGGGGTAGGCCGAGTAGGCGCCGGAATCGACGGTGGCCTCGCAATCGATGCCCCGCAGGGTGCCGTCACGCTCGGCATAGGCCGTGATGCGGTAGTGATGCTCACGGCAATTCGCGTTGGCGGTGAGGTGCTCGCGCCGGTCCTCGAGCCAGCGGACAGGATGGCCGACCCTGAGCGCCAGCCAGGCGAGGCAGACGTCCTCGGCGAGCAGGATGGCCTTGTAGCCGAAGCCGCCCCCGACGTCGGGCGAGACGATGCGCAGGCGTCCCTGCTCGATCCCGAGACATTCGGACAGGCCGTTGCGCACGATGTGCGGCATCTGGCTCGCCGTGTGGACCACAAGCTGGTCGAGGCGGTGGTCGAGATGCACCACCGTGCCCCGCCCCTCGATCGGCGCCATGCACTGGCGGCCCGTGGAGAGGGTCCGCGAGACCCGGATCGGCGCGTCGAGGGCGGCCGCGAAATTCACGTCGACGAAGGTCTCCAGGAAGACGTTGTCGCCCCAGTGCTCGTGGACCAGGGCGGACCCCGGCGCGCGAGCCGCCTGCATGTCGTGGACCGCCGGCAGCTCCTCGAGGTCGAGGACGACGGCCGCGGCGATGTCCTCGGCCTCGGCCCGGGTCGGGGCGAGGCAGATCGCCAGGAGTTCGCCGACCTGGCGCACCTTGTCCTTCGCCAGGACTGGTTGCTCGGAGACCTTGAAGCCAGCGAGCCCCGAGACCGCCCGGATCGGCTGCACGTCCGCGAGGTCGGCCGCGGTGAAGACCTGCCCGCGATAGGCCTCCGGAATCTGGATGGCCCGGATGCGGGCATGCGCGAGGGGGCTACGCACGAAGGCGACGTCCTGTAGGCCGGGCAGGCGCAGGTCGCCGACATACTGTCCGCGCCCACGCATAAGGCGATCGTCCTCTTTGCGAGGCAGGCGGGCGCCGACGCCCTCGGTGAGCGGGCTCGCATCGGTCATGCGGACAGACCTCCGTCGGACAGGCCCGCGACGAGGTCTAGGGCGGCACGGACGAGGGCGCCGCCGGGGCGGCGCAATTCGTTCAGGATCGAGAAATGTTCGGCACCGGCCACGGGCAGCAGGGCCCCCGGCGCGTGATGTGCGCTACGCAGGGCATGTAAGTCGCGGGCATCGCGGACCAGAGCCGGGCGTTCAGCGGTCCCGTAGGCAATAGCCAGGGGCTTGGCCACGACCGGCTGGCGCAGGGGCGAGAGACCCGCGACCTCCGCATCGGTGAGGCAGAGGGCCTCGTTTAGGCCCGTGTCGCGGATCGGTCCGAGCTCGTAGACGCCCGAGATCGCCAGCCCCGCCACCACGGCGGGGTGATGGAGTTGCGAGGCGGCGAGATGGGCGCCGGCCGACCACCCGGCGAGCACCAGGGGACCGGCAATGCCGTGCGCCGGTCCGTGCTCGGCCAGCCAGTCGAGGGCGAGGCCGATCTCCGAGACGATCCGGGTGAGGCTCGCCTCTGGTGCGAGGGTATGGCCCGGCATCGCCACGGACCAGCCGGCCGCGGCCGGCCCCTCGGCGAGGCAGGCGAAGAGATCGCGGGAATTGCGCTGCCAGTAGCCGCCATGAATGAAGACGAGGCAGGGTGAGGCCGGGTCGGCGGCCGGGTAGAGGTCGAAGGCCGTGCGCGGCGCGGGCGCATAGGAAATGTCGAGCGCCGCCGGATGCGCGGCCCGGTAGGCTGCGGAGGCCGCGTTGCGCGCGGCCGCCTGGGCGGCGGCATCGGCCACCGCGCCGTTGTTGTCGTAGGCGGCGTCGCGGGCGGCCCGGTCGAGGCGCGCCCAGGCCCACCGAGGGTCAGATGGCAGCGGGTTCTCCGGCGTCTGGTGGTCGCCCATGCTGTCGGTTTCCCTACGATCGTATGCCTGCATGCCCGGGGTTAGGCCGCGATGGCCTGGGGCAGGATCGGTGAGTCGGCGTCGAAGCGCTTTCCGGCGCGCAGGCAGAAAGCCGGCTGCAGCAGGCGCTGGGCGATCACCTGGGTGTCCTCGTTGTCGCGCAGGAGGAAGCGGCCGCGATGGTCGTGCAACACTGAGACGTCGGCGGCGAAGCCCGGTGTCAGGGCGCCGATGCGGTCGGAGAGGCCCAGCATTTCGGCCGGGTTCTGCGTCACCATCGGCACGACTTGTTCGAGGCTGAGCCCGAGCGCCATCATCGAGCTCATGGCCTGGGTCAGGCTGAAGCGGGCCTGGCCGAGGAAGGGGTGGTTCTCATCATCGTGGTGCTCGTCGGGCGTCCCCGCCGGCCGCGGCACCTCGGTGTTGTAGCCATGCATGTCCGCCCCAAGGGTGTAGGGCACGACGCCCGCCGGCAGGGAGGCGCGGGCGACCCGGTAGGAGAAGTGGCTGCCATGCCCAACATCGACTCGCAGGCCGGCCTCCATCGCCGCCCGGATGATCGGGTGGACCACGCCCTCTTCGTTAATGAAGCCGCCGGGATGGCGGGTGAATGGGTGAGCGAGGTAGTCCCCGGGGCGCAGCAACGGGATCACCCGCTCCATGATCGTGTTGGCGTCCTCGCCGTTGGCGCCGCTCTCGGGCAGGCCCCAGAGCTGGCCGAAATGCACGTAGAGCGGCAGGTCGGCGCGCCGGCTGATCTCGGCCGCCATCTCCATCACCTTGATGCCCCAGCGGGCGAACCCGCCGATCTCGGCGTGGCCCTTGATGCCACGCACGAGGTCGCGGTTCTCCACCGCCGACTTCACCGTGGCGTCGATGTCGACGCCGTCCGGGCTATAAAGATTGGGATAGAAATGTCCTTCGAGACCGCCGACCAGATAGGCCGACAGGAAGGCGTAGATCCGGGTCTCGGCCGGCTCGGCAATGAAGTGGCGGAAGCCCGGTAGGGTCATACAGGACGCGCCGCCCTGGTCGATGACCGTGGTCACGCCCGAGCGCACGCCGACCATATCCGGCGGCAAGCCGAACCGGCCAGTCACGTACTGGTAGACGTGTCCATGCGTGTCGATCAGGCCCGGCAGGACCAGCTTGCCCGCGACGTTGACTACCTCGGTGGCGGCAGAGGGGATAATGCTGTCCGCCACCGCCGCGATCCGCCCGTCACGGATGGCGACGTCCTTGAGGCCGTCGATACCAGAGGCCGGGCAGATCACCCGGCCGCCGCGCAGCAGCATGTCGTAGCGTCCACCGTCCATTCGGCGTCCTCCAGCGTCTCGCATCGCCCTGCGCATCGCCTAGACGGGCAGATGCGAAGTATGCTTCGCATCTGCCCAAAGCATGGTATGTGCCAGGAGCCGTTCGGGATGCGGATCGCACGGGGAGGCACAGGACGCGGATGGACGAGATCGGGCCGGTCGATGCCGGGACGGTACTATCGCCGGAGCGCGTTCAGGAGCCCGGGCGACCCTGGCCCCTGCCGGAGCGGCCGGGTTTTCTGATGCGGCGGCTGCATCAGATCCACGTCAGCCTCTTTTCCGAGCGTTGTGGCGCATTCCGCGTCACTCCGCTGCAGTATAGTCTGCTCTCTCTGCTGGCAGAGCGGGGCGAAGCCGATCAGACGACCTTGGCCAATTCGGTCGCCTTGGACCGAACGACGACGACCGGGGCTCTGAAACGCCTCGAAGCCCGCGGCTTTATCGAACGGACGGCGTCTCCAACCGACCGGCGCGCCCAGTGCTGTCGCCCGACCCAGGCGGGGCGCGATCTGCTTGAGCGCATGGAAGAGGCCGCACGTCAGGCGCATGACGCGACCCTCGAGCCCCTCACGGGCCCCGAGCGGGAGACCCTGATCCGGCTGATGAAAAAAATCACTACAGTCCATCAACAACGGCAGAGCGGCGAGAGTGCGGCGATCTAATTCAGCACCACTTGTTGCGGAAGATAACCATCGAAAAACGGCAGCCTCTTTAGTCTAACGTGTCTCTTTCAACATCTTTTCCCACTAGAAATTTCAGAACGCCGCAAACCAAACACTGGCGATGAGTAGCGGGAGATAACCTAAACCATCGCCCCAAGAACGAAATAACGTTCCACGTCATGTATTGAAATCGGGCGCCCCATTAATTTCCGAGGCCCAAAAATTGTCTTGAATGGCAAGTCTCACCAAGCTAGACGCTCGTTACCAACTCGCTTAGTTATCGTTTAAATACTAGGCTTATAACTAGACCGGGAACTATCAATTTTTTAAAAGAAACCTTAGTTCCGGAACCTAATAAATTTATAGATTGTTCAGAACTGACGCACCATCGAGCAAAACAACGACGGCACCGAGCGTGCCAAAGGCGTGATCGATCCTGCTGAACGGATGCGGTCGCCTCTCCGGGGGCGGGTCGTCCAACAACTCGGCGTGCCAGACGAGGTGCGATCGAGTTTTCGGCAAGATGTGTGGCCAAATCTGAGCCGGCTTCCGTACGCCTCAGCCAACCCGCAGCAAAAGAGCGATGGCCGCCACCGCGATGACTGCGAAGGTCGCCAAAATTCCACCTCCGCGATAAGCGAACTGCCGGGGAGAGTTCTTCGGAGCAAACATTCCGAACGGATGCAGCACGCGAGCAATCAGCAGCACGATCAGGAGGCTGCGCACCACACCTGAGCTGCCGCCCGCCGCTTCCAGCAGAGCAATGACGAGGAGCGCCAGTGGCACGTATTCCCCGAAATTGCCTGCGCGCGGATGCGCTTTTCCAGGGTCTGGTTCCCGCCATCCCCATGCAGGACGTCCGCCGACAGGCGGCCGGCGACCACCCAGGACGAGAGCCCGACATAGAGAAGTGCGAATACGGCTGCATAGAAGGCTGTCACGGCGGGATAGGTCATAGGGTCGCTCCGGTGAGTGGGGCTCGATTGGGCAGGTTCAGTGGCGCGGGTCGCCGGGTTGACCCGACCTCAGCGAAGCCCCTGGGACGTGCGGCTCGGGTCATCGGCCGGGTCGATGTAGTTCAGGCCGAAGGGACCCATTCCGTTGACCTGCAGCTCCACCGGCTCGCCTGTAGTCCAGAGGGCGTGCGGCATCTCCTGTGGCAGGTAGACAAAGCCACCGGCGCGCAGAACCTTGCCGGCGCTCTTGTTCAGCGTCGCGCCATGCTGGTGGTAGATCGAGCCGGCCAGGATGGTCAGCGTCTCGGCCTGGGCATGTGTGTGCGGCGCGATCACGGTGTCGGCGGGAAACTTGATGCGCAGCACGAAGGGGCCGACCTTGGCCGGATCGCCCGCCACCCGGCTGATCTGCGTGCCCTTGGGCAGGTTAGCCGGTCCCGGCTCGTAGACAACGCTGGCCGCGTCCGGGACTGTGACGGCGTCATGGCCGATGTGGTCGCCTGCCTCAGCGAAGGACTCGCTCGCAACGGGGACCAACAGGATGGCAGCGATCAGGGTTCGTGCGAGCGAGCTCATGCGGCGTCCTTGCATTGGGGGAAAGAGCGGTCCGCCGGATCTTAGCGCCCGGCGCTGGGCTCGTGGATCGGACAGCCATTGAAGCGTTGGCGAAACTCGGCCGAGTGCCTGTAGGGCGCGTTGCGAGCGCGGTTGATGTTGCCCAGGGGCTTATGGGCGGCGAGCCCCGTCCAGATGCTGAAGCGCATCTCCTCGTCGACNCGAGTGCCTGTAGGGCGCGTTGCGAGCGCGGTTGATGTTGCCCAGGGGCTTATGGGCGGCGAGCCCCGTCCAGATGCTGAAGCGCATCTCCTCGTCGACGGCCTGGACGCGCGTCGCATCCCAGCTGTCCTGCGGCTGGACGGTGATCTGCCCCACGCGTTGGAAGGGGGCTTCCGCCTCGTTCCACTCCACGGTCGGGTCCTCGACAGGCTGGCGCTCGAGATCGCGGCAAAGTTGGACGCGGAATTCCCAGACGCCCTCGATGGCGCGCATCTCGGACTGCACCGTCTCGCGGATCGCATCGGGGCGACCGGACGCATCGATCTCGTGACCGGTCAGCGCGGTGAGCGCCGGGGCAACTGGAGCGACCGAAAACTTGGCGACGTAGTTGCCGTACCGGAACGGCGTGACGCTGTAGTAAGTCTCGCCGAGCGGGTCGACGTTGGGGGCACCGCCGAGGGACGCCAGCGTCGTGCTCTCCACGCCCAC
>NZ_LMNU01000020.1:20869-21498 GCF_001423085.1 Methylobacterium sp. Leaf125
TCGACGTCCAGCACCTTCAGCGCCAGCCCCCGCGGCAGGGACACGGCGTCGGGAAGGATGTCACCCGCRTTGGTAGACAGGCGCATCAGAACCTTGTGCGTCCCAGGCCGGGCGAACAGGCCTTGCGCAAGTTCTTCGGGTAGGGCGTCATCGATGCGGAGCTCGCCCTCCAGGATGCCGTGYGCCTTCGCATGCACCGACCGCACCGCGTGGCCGGAATCCGCRGCTACGGTCTTCAGGATCTTGTCGAAGGTCTGGTTGAGCTGCGCGATGGTCACGTCCTCACCGGACGTCACCACCTCGACGTCGGGACTGTAGCGAACGGGGGCTTGCAAGGTCTGTCATCCTTTGTCGTTTAGCTCGGAACAGAACTTGGCCTACGGAGCGGCGTTCCGAGCTGCGAACGGCTCAATTGTCCGTGAACGACAGTCCGGGAACGTCCGAAGCGTCCGGCATTTAACATGACAAAGGCCCACCAATTCTGACCGTCAAATCTTCCGTTTCGACGCGGTTTCTCGTCTTGAGTGTCCGTCGTCAGATGATTTGGGACATTCAGCGGTGTTCAGGAGCGGAGGCTCTGGTCCATCTGGGGTGAGAGGTTAGGCAGCCTGCGCGTGATGGCGCAAGCG
>NZ_LMNU01000021.1 GCF_001423085.1 Methylobacterium sp. Leaf125
GCCGGTGGCCATGGAAGAGAAGCTGCGCTTCGCCATCCGTGAAGGCGGACGCACCGTCGGCGCCGGCGTCGTCGCCGCCATCAACGAGTAATCGTCCGCGGTCGGGCGCCCCTCCCGGGCGCTCCGACAGGGGATACGAGACCGACGCGGCGCCCCGGATCGATCCGGGGCGCCGTCGTCGTTTTCGAGGGCAGCGCCGGCCGGAGAACCCTCGCAAAGGTTCTTCGCCGACGACGCGGTTTGGCCATTGCGAAGGCGTCCCGACCGGTCTATAGCAGCGCCGCGGCGGGGGACTCGTCCTCTGCATAGGAGTGTAGCTCAACTGGTCAGAGCGCCGGTCTCCAAAACCGGAGGTTGCGGGTTCGAGTCCCTCCACTCCTGCCATTTGGCCGCATCAGACCTGTCGACCCTCCCAGCCCCCTTCCTTTCCAGCAGATCGCTACTCCGCGAAGTCCGGCCGGGCGCAGTCGACAAGCCCGGCGACTTGCGTTAGAGCGGTCGCCTTCCGAGATCGATGAAAGCCGTCGATGCAGGCTCCTCTCCGGAGCCGCCGCGTCGCGCTTTCCCGAAGCTCGGGCCGATCTCCCTGTTGTTGGCGCCATGGCATCGAACGAAGCATCGAAGAAAGTGGATCTCGCGCGCACCCCGCAGCGCGGTTCCACCACGCCGACGCCCCCTCGGGCGACTCCGCCCGCGCGTCCTGCGCAGAAGCGCGTCGGCCCGGCCGAGTTCCTGAGCCAAGTTCGCGACGAGGGCCGCAAGGTCACGTGGCCGACCCGCAAGGAGACCGTCGTGACCACCGTGATGGTGTTCATCATGGTGGTGGTGGCGAGCATCTTCTTCACGGTGGTGGACCAGGCGCTGCGCTATCTCGTGACCCTGATCCTCGGGGTCGGCGCCTAACAACTTCTCGGCCCGGGCGCGCTGCGGTGCGATCGGGCTGACTGACGTCAGGATTTGGTGAGAACCGTGTCGAAGCGCTGGTACATCGTCCACGCCTACTCGAATTTCGAGAATAAGGTCGCGCAGTCCATCAAGGATCAGGCGGTCCAGCGTGGCCTGATGGAGCTGTTCGACGAGGTCATGGTTCCGACCGAGAAGGTCGTCGAGGTGCGCCGTGGCCGCAAGGTCGATGCGGAGCGCAAGTTCTTCCCCGGCTACGTCCTGGTGAAGTGCGACCTGACCGACGAGGTCTACCACCTCATCAAGAACACCCCCAAAGTGACGGGCTTCCTCGGCGCCGACAAGTCGAAGCCGGTTCCGATCCCGGATGCCGAGGCCGAGCGCATCAAGGGGCAGGTTGCCGAGGGCGTCGATCGTCCCAAGCCCTCCGTGTCCTTCGAGATCGGCGAGACGGTCCGGGTGTCGGACGGTCCCTTCGCCTCCTTCAACGGCACCGTCGAAGAAATCGACGAGAGCCGTTCGCGCCTCAAGGTCGCCGTTTCGATCTTCGGCCGCGCGACGCCGGTCGAGCTCGAATACGGACAGGTCGAGAAGGTCTGATCCAGTTCGAATTCGAGCGAGCCGTCGCCGGCTCGCTCTGCCCCTTCCCGCTCGGTCCAGGCCGGGCGTGGAGCCACCGTCGATCGTGACGGTGTCACACGCGGGAGGCCCGCCCGGTTCGCCGCCGGGGTCCACGGGCCGAACCGCGACCTGCAACCGCCCGTTCCGTTCGCGCTGAGGCCAGCCGGATGCCGGGCATTCTTTGGGAGCAGTCCCTATGGCAAAGAAGATCACGGGCTACGTGAAGCTTCAGGTTCCGGCCGGCGCCGCGAACCCGTCGCCGCCCATCGGCCCCGCGCTCGGTCAGCGCGGCCTCAACATCATGGAATTCTGCAAGGCCTTCAACGCGAAGACCTCCCAGATCGAGAAGGGAACGCCGATCCCGGTCGTCATCACGGCGTACCAGGACCGCTCCTTCACCTTCGAGATGAAGCAGCCGCCGGTGACCTTCTTCCTGAAGAAGGCAGCCGGCCTGAAGATCGGTAAGAAGCCGGCTTCCGGCTCGAAGACCCCGGGCAAGGGCCCGACGGTGGGCAAGGTGACCGAGGCGCAGTTGCGCGAGATCGCCGAGAAGAAGATGCCCGACCTGAACTGCGACTCGGTTGACGCCGCCGTCGCCATGATCCGTGGCTCCGCGCGGGCCATGGGCCTCGACGTCGTCGCTTAAGGGGAGGGCACAATGGCACACGAAGGCAAGCGCATCCGCGCCGCCCGCGAGGGCATCGACGCGCTCAAGCTCTATCCCATCGACGAAGCGATCAAGCTCGTGAAGGAGAAGGCCAGCGCCAAGTTCGACGAGACCGTCGAGATCTCGATGAACCTCGGCGTCGATCCGCGCCACGCTGACCAGATGGTCCGCGGCGTCTGCAACCTGCCCAACGGCTCCGGCCGCACGGTGCGGGTGGCGGTGTTCGCCCGCGGCGCCAAGGCCGACGAGGCCAAGGCCGCCGGCGCCGACATCGTGGGCGCCGAGGACCTCCTCGAGATCGTCCAGAGCGGCAAGATCGAGTTCGATCGCTGCATCGCGACGCCCGACCTGATGCCGCTCGTCGGCCGTCTCGGCAAGGTGCTCGGCCCGCGCGGCCTGATGCCGAACCCGAAGGTCGGAACCGTGACCATGGACGTGAAGGGTGCCGTCGCCGGCGCCAAGGGCGGCTCGGTCGAGTTCCGCGTCGAGAAGGCCGGCATCATCCACGCCGGCATCGGCAAGGTCTCGTTCGATGCCGACAAGCTCGTCGAGAACATCAAGGCCTTCGCCGACGCGGTCTCCAAGGCCAAGCCAGCCGGCGCCAAGGGCCAATACGTCCAGCGCGTCGCCGTGACCTCCTCGATGGGTCCGGGCGTGAAGGTCGAGCCCGCGAGCGTGCTCACCGTCTGATCGTCCAAATCAGAACCCTGCGGAAGCGCCCGGCCTTGCGGCCGGGCGTTTTCGTTTGTGCTCAGCCGCGCCAGAACGGCTTGTCGGATTCCCGACGCAGGGCCGCGACATCGAGATCAAGATCGCGCAATTGCTCCGAGGTCATGGAGCGTATTGCACGACGGCCCTCCGAGCGCCGACGCCAGAGCATCATCAGAGCAATGAGACTCGCCAACGTGAGCCTCACCGCGCTACGGTGCTGAGACTCCTGGCCTTGTCCCTCCAGCGTCAAGGCTAAATCAAGATCGTCGCTGACTGCCATATCGGAGTCCTCCGTCGTGTTGCACTTCCTCATTGATCCGAATCAATATCCGATCAATGAAAACATTGCACTCGGAGCAATGTGCCCGTGACGGATTTCCGCTCGATCTCCGATGGCATTGCTGCCGAGATCGCCTCCGGTGCGCTGCCCGCCGGCACGCGGCTGCCGCCGCAGCGCCAATTTGCCTTCGAGCGTGGGATCGCCGTCTCCACGGCGAGCCGGGTCTATGCCGAGCTGACGCGACGCGGCCTCGTCTCCGGGGAAGTCGGCCGGGGTACGTTCATCCGCGCGCCGGCGACATCCGTCGCGGCTCTGCGTTCGGAGGATGCGCCGGGCCCGATCAATCTGGAGCACGTCTTCTCGGTCCTGCCGCACCAGTCGGCCGACCTCGCTGCGAGCCTGGCAACGCTGATCACGCCGGCAGCCTTGGACGCGGCCTCCCCCCCCGTCCGGCCGGTCGGATCCGCCGAGGGCCGGGCGCTCGCGGCACAATTCTTCACCCGTGGAGGCTGGAAAGCGGGCGCGGAGCAGGTGCTCTTCACCGGGGCCGGCCGCCAGGGCATCGCCGCCGCCATGGCAGCCCTGGCACGGCCGGGCGATCGCATCGGCGTCGAGGCACTGACCTATCCGGTGATCAAAGGCATCGCCGCCCGCCTCGGCATCACCCTCGTGCCCCTCGCGGTCGATGCGGACGGTGTACGGCCCGACGCTCTCGTGGCCGCCCATCAGGCAGCGCCCCTCTGCGCCGTCTATCTTCAGACCGTGCTGCAGAGCCCGCTTGGGCACACCATGGGCCTCGAGCGCCGAGGGGCGATCGCCCGCCTCCTCGACCGGCACGACATCATCGCCATCGAGGACGCCGTCTACGGCTTCCTCTGCGACGAGGCGCCGTTGGCGGCCCTGGCCCCGGATCGCGTGATCCTTGTCGACAGCTTGTCGAAGCGGGTCGCGCCCGGGCTGACCTTGGGGTTTGTCGCCGCTCCGCCCGCCCTGGTCGAGCGCCTCGCCCGCACCATTCGCAACGGCGCCTGGACGGCCAGCGGCCTGGCTCTCGCCATGGCCCTGCACGTGATCGGGGACGGGCTCGCCGGACGCCTCGGGGCCGCCAAGCGCGTCGACGCAGCCGCCCGGCAGACCCTGGCGCGGGCAGTGCTGAGGGGTCTCGACCTCCAGGGCGATCCGCGGGCCTATCACCTTTGGCTCGGACTTCCCGACCCGTGGACACCGGAGCGCTTCGCCATGGCGGCCGCACGCAACGGCGTTGCCGTCTCGCCGGCCAGCGCCTTCGCGGTCGGTCCGGACCCGGCGCCGAACGGGGTCCGGCTCGCCCTCGGATCGCCATCCCCGGACCGGCTGACCGTCGCCCTGGAAACACTGGCACGCTTGGTCGGCGACGGGGATGACAGTCAGGTCGAATAACGACCAGCCAGTGCACGCGGACCCCGCCTTCCCCAGCAGCGACGGAGCGACGGTTCAGGCGGCGGCACGATCAAAGAGCCGTGAGGGACGCGCGGCCCGCTCGGGCGCCGGGGCGGACGATCCTCGGAACGCTTAAGAAAACGACATCGGAGGGTGACGCCTTCGCGTAGGCCTGTGCTAGGTATGCAGTCATGCGATGCTCCCTCTCCGTGACCTCGAAGC
Source organism: Methylobacterium sp. Leaf125 (assembly GCF_001423085.1). Classification (GTDB taxonomy): domain Bacteria; phylum Pseudomonadota; class Alphaproteobacteria; order Rhizobiales; family Beijerinckiaceae; genus Methylobacterium. The sequence continues at coordinate 4,824 of NZ_LMNU01000021.1, forward strand.
GACGCATCCTGTGCGTCTTTCCCGCCTACACGCCGTCCTTCGGGACCTTCTCTCACGCCTACCCCCTCATGGGCGGCGTGAAGGCCTTCATGCCCCCGCAGGGGCTCCTGCTGATCGCGGCCTACATGCCCGAGTCGTGGGAGTATCGGTTCATCGACGAGAACATCGCCCGGGCCGGCGCGGCGGACTTCGCCTGGGCCGACGCGGTGTTCGTGTCCGGCATGCACATCCAGGCCCCGCAGATCCGGGACATCTATGCCCGGGCCCACGCGGCCGGGAAGGTGACGGCGCTGGGTGGCCCCTCGGTCTCCGGCTCCCCCGAGCAGTATCCCGAATTCGACTACCTGCATCTCGGCGAGATCGGTGACGCCACCGACGAGCTCGTGAAGATCCTCGACCGGGACGTCTCGATTCCGGCGACGCAGGTTCGCCTCGAAACCAAGGAGCGTCTGCCGCTCTCCGACTTCCCGGCCCCGGCCTACGAGGCGGCGCCCCTCAAGCGCTACCTCATCGGGTCCCTGCAATTCTCCTCGGGCTGCCCTTATCGCTGCGAGTTCTGCGACATCCCGCAGCTCTACGGCCGCCAGCCGCGCCTGAAGAGCCCCGAGCAGATGCTCGGCGAGCTCGATGCCATCATCGCCCAACCCGGCCATCCGGCGGTGGTCTACTTCGTCGACGACAACTTCATCGGCAACCGCAAGGCCACGAAGGACATGCTGCCCCACCTCGTGGCGTGGCAGAAGAAAAACGATTATCCGCTCCAGTTCGCCTGCGAGGCGACCCTGAACATGGCCAAGCAGCCCGACATCCTCGAGCTGATGCGGCAAGCCAACTTCATGACGGTGTTCGTCGGCATCGAGACGCCGGAGGAGGACGCCCTCGCGGGAATCGACAAGAAGCACAACGCCGCCGTGCCGATGTACGAGGCGATCGAGACCCTGAACCGCTACGGCCTCGAAGTGACATCGGGCATCATCCTCGGCCTCGATACGGACACCGATCAGTCGGAGCAGAAACTCATCGACTTCATCGACAAGTCGGCCGTGCCGGTGCTGACGATGAACCTGCTGCAGGCGTTGCCGAAGACGCCGCTCTGGGATCGTCTCACCCGCGAGAACCGCCTCGTCCACGATGCGGCCCTCGAATCGAACGTGCTGTTCAAGCGCCCGCACGACGACGTCGTGGCCTCCTGGCGCCGGGCCATCGCCCATGCCTATGAGCCGGCCCAAATCTTCGAGCGCTTCCGGCACCAGGTCGAGGTGACCTACCCGAACCGGATCAAGACGCCGGTGAAGGGGAAGCTAACCCGGACCAATCTGCGCCGCGGCCTCGTGCTGGGCTTCAACATCGCGGTGCGCGTCGGGTTACTGTCCGATTACCGGCGGGTGTTCTGGAGAGCGGCCGGCCATGCCCTGAAGCGCGGTCAGATCGAAGCGGTGTTCAACATGGGCTTCGTCGCCCACCACCTCATCCGCTTCACCCGGGAGGCCCTGCGCGGCGAGCACAACGCCTCGTTCTACGCCGCCAAGGCCGAGCAGAAGCACAATGCCCGCGAGCCATGGTGGCGGGCCGCACGCAAATTCCTGCCGACCTGACAGGGCCTTACGGCCCTTCTGCAAGCAGTCCCGGATCGCCCTCCGGGACCGCCTGCGCCGTCAAGGAAAAAGCGCGTCCTGCGACGGAATAATCACCCCGGGGCACTTGGCAGGCTGCTTGCAAGGCTCTATAGACCCCGCTCAACGTTTTCACACATGCGAAAGGAATCGGCCGATCGGTCGTATTCCGATTGAAAGATCGCCTGGGCGACCAGGTGGTGTTGGCCGGAAGGCTTTGAGGGGCATAAAACCCCTTCTGAGCCTCGTCCGGCCATGTCCTGTCCGAGACTGCAGGCGCCGGGTCACCGGCTTAATCCGCAAGCCTGCACAGACTGGGAAGACCGAAATTCTACTGCCCTCGCCGGGTTCGCATCGCGCGGACAAGGTGAGGCATCGGTTTGAACCATCTCACCCATGTCGTCCACCCGTTCCGGGGGGCGGTAGGGGACAGGGCCGTGAAGCGTCGCCAAGGACGTTCCGGCTTCTTGTTAAGCCGAGTTCCGTCCCGGGCGGCATGTGCAACCGGCGGACCCGTTCTCGGGTTCCGCCAACCGGAGAGAGCCCCAGTGGACAGGACAGCCAAAGCTGATCTCGTCTCGACGCTCAACGGCGTGTTCGCGAACACCGCCGTCGTCGTCGTGGCCCACTACAAGGGCCTCACGGTCGCCGACATGCAGAAGCTGCGCTCGCAGATGAAGCAGGCCGGTGCCACCGTGAAGGTCACCAAGAACCGCCTCGCCAACATCGCTCTCGATGGCACGGACGTCGCCTCCATCAAGCCCCTCCTGAAGGGTCCGACCCTGCTCGCCTATTCGAGCGATCCGGTCGCGGCCGCCAAGGTTGCGGTGGACTTCGCCAAGGTCAACGACAAGCTCGTGATCCTCGGCGGCGCCATGGGCACGACTGCCCTGAACCCGGACGGTGTGAAGGCGCTCGCCTCGCTGCCGTCCCTCGACGAACTGCGCGGCAAGATCGTGGGCCTCATCCAGGCTCCCGCGACCAAGATCGCCCAGGTCGTCAACGCACCGGCGGCCAAGCTCGCCCGCGTGTTCGGGGCCTATGCCACCAAGGACGAGGCTCAGAGCGAAGCGGCCTGAGGCCGCATCGCCCTTCTCAACCCATCAGTTCAAACCGATATCCAAGGGAATACCAACATGGCTGATCTTGCCAAGCTCGTCGACGACCTGTCCTCGCTGACCGTTCTCGAGGCTGCCGACCTCGCCAAGATGCTCGAAGAGAAGTGGGGCGTCTCGGCCGCCGCTGCCGTCGCCGTGGCCGCCGGTCCGGCTGCCGGTGGTGGCGCTGCCGCCGCCGCCGAGGAGCAGACCGAGTTCACGGTCATGCTGACCGCCGCTGGCGACAAGAAGATCGAGGTCATCAAGGAGGTCCGCGCGATCACCGGCCTCGGCCTCAAGGAAGCCAAGGACCTCGTCGAGGGCGCTCCGAAGGCCGTCAAGGAGTCCGTCAACAAGGAAGAGGCCGAGAAGCTCAAGGCCCAGCTCGAGAAGGCTGGCGCCAAGATCGAGCTCAAGTAAGACACTTGGATGGGCAGTTCCGGCCCATCCCCCTCCGTCCGGTCCGTTTGGGCCTGACGGCACCAACGGCCCGCGGGTTCCCACCCGTGGGCCATGGTCGCTTCAGGGCGGCACGACCGGCCCACGCAAGGGTCACGGGATTTTCAGTTCGGGAGGGCGTCGTCCGGCGGGGCGGGCCTGAAGCCTGGTCGCGGGAGGCAGACGCCTTCCCCGGGCACCCGGTACGCGGGACGTAGGAGCGAGGTCACCCATGGCCAACACGCTGGTCGGTCGCAAGCGGATTCGCAAATTCTTCGGCAAGATCAAGGAAGTCGCCGAGATGCCGAACCTCATCGAGGTTCAGAAGGCGTCCTACGACCAGTTCCTGATCATGGATGAGCCGGAAGGCGGACGGGGCGACGAAGGCCTGCAGACCGTGTTCAAGTCGGTCTTCCCGATCTCGGACTTCTCCTCGACGGCCCTGCTCGAGTTCGTGAAGTACACGTTCGAGCAGCCGAAATACGACGTCGACGAGTGCCGCCAGCGCGGCATCACCTTCGCGGCCCCGCTCAAGGTCACGCTGCGCCTCATCGTGTTCGATGTGGATCCCGATACCGGCGCGAAGTCGGTGAAGGACATCAAGGAGCAGGACGTCTACATGGGCGACATGCCCCTGATGACGGAGAACGGCACCTTCATCGTCAACGGCACCGAGCGCGTCATCGTCTCGCAGATGCACCGTTCCCCGGGCGTGTTCTTCGACCACGACAAGGGCAAGACCCACTCCTCGGGCAAGCTCCTGTTCGCCGCGCGCATCATCCCGTATCGCGGCTCCTGGCTCGACGTCGAGTTCGACGCCAAGGACATCGTGCATGTTCGCATCGACCGGAAGCGCAAGCTGCCCGTGACGTCGCTGCTGTTCGCCCTCGGCCTCGACGGCGAAGAGATCCTGTCGACCTTCTACAACCGGGTGGTCTACGACCGCGACGGCACCGACTGGCGCGTGCCCTACGACGCCGAGCGCCTGAAGGGCTTCAAGGCCTCCGTCGATCTCATCGACGCGGAATCCGGCGAGGTCGTGCTCGAGGCCGGCAAGAAGCTGAACGCCCGTAACGCCCGGCAGATCGCCGAGCGCGGCGTGCAGTTCCTCAAGGCGACCGACGAGGATCTGATCGGCCAGTACATCGCCGAGGACCTGGTCAACGCCAAGACCGGCGAGATCTGGGCGGAAGCCGGCGACGAGATCTCCGACAAGCTCCTGAAGAGCCTGGAAGAGGTCGGCATCTCCGAGCTGCCGCTGCTCGATATCGACCACATCAACGTTGGCCCCTACATCCGCAACACCCTCGCGGTGGACAAGAACTCGGGCCGCGAAGGCGCGCTGTTCGACATCTACCGGGTCATGCGTCCCGGTGAGCCGCCGACCCTCGACACCGCCGAGGCGATGTTCCACTCGCTGTTCTTCGACCCCGAGCGCTACGACCTCTCGGCTGTCGGCCGCGTGAAGATGAACATGCGTCTCGACCTCGACGCCGAGGACACCGTGCGGACGCTCCGCCGGGAGGACATGCTCGCGGTCGTGAAGGCCCTGGTGGACCTGCGCGACGGCAAGGGCGAGATCGACGACATCGATCACCTCGGCAACCGCCGCGTGCGCTCGGTGGGCGAGCTGATGGAGAACCAGTACCGCCTCGGCCTGCTCCGCATGGAGCGTGCCATCAAGGAGCGGATGTCCTCCGTCGACATCGACACGGTGATGCCGCAGGACCTCATCAACGCGAAGCCCGCGGCCGCGGCGGTGCGCGAGTTCTTCGGCTCGTCGCAGCTCTCGCAGTTCATGGACCAGACCAACCCGCTCTCGGAAGTGACGCACAAGCGGCGCCTCTCGGCGCTTGGCCCGGGCGGTCTCACCCGCGAGCGCGCCGGCTTCGAAGTGCGCGACGTCCACCCGACCCATTACGGCCGGATCTGCCCGATCGAGACGCCGGAAGGCCCGAACATCGGCCTGATCAACTCCCTCGCCACCTTCGCGCGGGTGAACAAGTACGGCTTCATCGAGACCCCGTTCCGGCGGGTGAAGGACGGCGTCGTCACCACCGACGTCGCCTACCTGTCGGCGATGGAGGAGGCGAAGTACTACGTCGCCCAGGCCAACGCGCAGATGGACGAGAGCTTCAAGCTGACGGAGGACCTGGTGGTCTGCCGTCGGGCCGGTGACGTCATCGTCGTGCCGCCGGATCGCGTCGACCTGATGGACGTGTCGCCGAAGCAGCTCGTCTCGGTCGCGGCCGCGCTCATTCCGTTCCTCGAGAACGATGACGCGAACCGTGCGCTGATGGGCTCGAACATGCAGCGCCAGGCGGTGCCGCTGGTTCGCGCCGACGCGCCTTTCGTCGGCACCGGCATGGAAGCCGTCGTCGCCCGCGACTCCGGCGCCGCCATCGCGGCTCGCCGCACCGGCATCGTCGATCAGGTGGACGCCACCCGTATCGTTATCCGGGCCACCGAGGAGGCCGACGCCAACAAGCCCGGCGTCGACATCTATCGCCTGCAGAAGTTCCAGCGCTCGAACCAGTCGACCTGCATCACGCAGAAGCCGCTGGTGCGCGTCGGCGAGGCCGTGAAGAAAGGCGAGATCATCGCCGACGGTCCCTCGACCGAGTTCGGCGAGCTCGCTCTCGGCCGGAACGTGCTCGTCGCGTTCATGCCGTGGAACGGCTACAACTTCGAGGACTCGATCCTGCTCTCCGAGCGGATCGTGAAGGATGACGTGTTCACCTCGATCCACATCGAGGAGTTCGAGGTGATGGCCCGAGACACCAAGCTCGGTCCGGAAGAGATCACCCGCGACATCCCGAACGTCTCGGAAGAGGCGCTCAAGAACCTCGACGAAGCCGGCATCGTCTATATCGGTGCCGAGGTTCATGCCGGCGACATCCTGTGCGGCAAGATCACGCCGAAGGGCGAGAGCCCGATGACGCCCGAGGAAAAGCTTCTCCGCGCCATCTTCGGCGAGAAGGCGTCCGACGTGCGCGACACCTCTCTTCGGGTTCCCCCGGGCGTGACCGGCACGATCGTCGAGGTCCGGGTGTTCAACCGCCACGGCGTCGACAAGGACGAGCGCGCCCAGGCGATCGAGCGCGAGGAGATCGAGCGCCTCGCGAAGGATCGTGACGACGAGCAGGCGATCCTGGATCGCAACACCTACGCGCGTCTCGCCACGGTCCTCATCGGCCAGGCACCCATCGCGGGTCCGAAGGGCTTCAAGAAGGAGACCACGCTGAGCCGTGAGCTCCTCAGCGAGTACCCCCGTTCGCAGTGGTGGCAGTTCGCCGTCATCGACGACCGTCTCATGACCGAGATGGAAGCGATGCAGAAGCAGTACGACGAGTCGAAGAAGCGCCTCGAGCAGCGCTTCCTCGACAAGGTCGAGAAGCTGCAGCGCGGCGATGAACTTCCGCCCGGCGTCATGAAGATGGTCAAGGTCTTCGTGGCGGTGAAGCGCAAGATCCAGCCCGGCGACAAGATGGCCGGCCGCCACGGCAACAAGGGCGTCGTCTCCCGGATCGTGCCGATCGAGGACATGCCGTTCCTGGAGGACGGGACGCATGCCGACATCGTGCTGAACCCGCTCGGCGTGCCCTCGCGCATGAACGTCGGTCAGATCCTCGAGACCCATCTGGGCTGGGCCGCGGCCGGCCTCGGCCGCAAGGTCAGCCAGGCCGTGGACGCCTACCTTCGCAGCCAGGACATCGAGCCGCTCCGCGACGAGATGAAGGCGATCTACTCGCCGTCCGAGCTCGAAGGCCTGTCCGACGACGAACTGGCCGAGGCTGCCAACAACGTGCGCCGCGGCGTGCCGATGGCGACCCCGGTGTTCAACGGCGCCAAGGAAGCCGACATCGAGCAGATGCTGGAAATGGCCGGTCTCGACCGGTCGGCCCAGTCGACCCTCTATGACGGCCGCTCGGGTGAGCCCTTCGACCGCAAGGTCACGATGGGCTACATCTACATGCTGAAGCTGCACCACTTGGTGGACGACAAGATCCACGCCCGGTCGATCGGTCCGTACTCCCTGGTCACGCAGCAGCCGCTGGGTGGAAAGGCGCAGTTCGGCGGTCAGCGCTTCGGCGAGATGGAGGTCTGGGCCCTCGAAGCCTATGGCGCGGCGTACACGCTGCAGGAGATGCTCACGGTCAAGTCGGACGACGTTGCCGGCCGCACCAAGGTCTACGAGGCCATCGTGCGCGGCGACGACACCTTCGAGGCCGGCATCCCCGAGTCGTTCAACGTGCTCGTCAAGGAGATGCGCTCGCTGGGCCTCAACGTGGAGCTCACCTCCTCGAAGAAGCTCGCCAACGACCAGATCGAGCCGCCCGCAGAGGCGGCCGAATAACCACCGCATCACGCTCCCGCGCCGGGTTCGACCCCGGCGCGGTCCGAGCGGGGAGGGGCAGGGCCTCCCATTCTACGGTCAGCGACGATCCGGCCGGTCGTCGCGCCGCATCCGTTTTCAGCACGCGGTCAGCCCCTCGGCGGAGGGTGCGCCTCGTCAGCAGGAGTAGATCATGAACCAAGAGGTCATGAATCTTTTCAACCAGCAGGCTCAGCCCCAGAGCTTCGACCAGATCAAGATTTCGATCTCGTCGCCGGAGAAGATCCTTTCGTGGTCCTTCGGCGAAATCAAAAAGCCCGAGACGATCAACTATCGCACGTTCAAGCCAGAGCGTGACGGCCTGTTCTGCGCGCGTATCTTTGGACCGATCAAGGATTACGAGTGCTTGTGCGGCAAGTACAAGCGCATGAAGTACAAGGGCGTCATCTGCGAGAAGTGCGGCGTCGAGGTGACCCTCGCGCGCGTGCGGCGCGATCGCATGGGCCATATCGAGCTCGCCGCCCCCGTCGCCCATATCTGGTTCCTGAAGTCGCTGCCCTCGCGCATCGGCCTGCTGCTCGACATGGCCCTCAAGGACCTCGAGCGGATCCTGTACTTCGAATCCTATTGCGTCATCGAGCCGGGCCTCACCCCCCTCAAGGAGCGTCAGCTTCTGTCGGAGGAGGAGTACCTGCGCGCCCAGGAGGAGTACGGCGAGGACAGCTTCACCGCCATGATCGGCGCCGAGGCCATCCGCCGGATCCTGCAGGAGCTCGACCTCGACGGCATCGCCGATGCGCTTCGCGAGGAGATCGCGACCACCACCTCCGAGCTGAAGCCGAAGAAGCTCCTCAAGCGCCTGAAGATCATCGAGGCCTTCCAGATGTCGGGCAACAAGCCCGAGTGGATGATCCTCACCGTGGTGCCGGTGATCCCGCCGGATCTGCGCCCGCTCGTTCCCCTGGACGGCGGACGCTTCGCCACGTCTGATCTGAACGACCTCTACCGCCGCGTGATCAACCGCAACAACCGCCTCAAGCGGCTGATCGAGCTGCGCGCACCGGACATCATCATCCGCAACGAGAAGCGCATGCTTCAGGAAGCGGTGGACGCGCTGTTCGACAACGGCCGCCGCGGCCGCGTCATCACCGGCGCCAACAAGCGTCCGCTGAAGTCGCTCGCCGACATGCTGAAGGGCAAGCAGGGCCGCTTCCGCCAGAACCTGCTCGGCAAGCGCGTCGACTATTCCGGCCGTTCGGTCATCGTCGTCGGTCCGGAGCTGAAGCTGCATCAGTGCGGCCTGCCGAAGAAGATGGCGCTGGAGCTGTTCAAGCCGTTCATCTACGCGCGCCTCGACGCCAAGGGCTTCTCCGCGACGGTGAAGCAGGCCAAGAAGCTCGTCGAAAAGGAGAAGCCGGAGGTCTGGGACATCCTCGATGAGGTGATCCGCGAGCATCCGGTGATGCTGAACCGGGCGCCGACCCTGCACCGTCTCGGCATTCAGGCCTTCGAGCCGAAGCTGATCGAGGGCAAGGCGATCCAGCTGCACCCGCTGGTCTGCACCGCCTTCAACGCGGACTTCGACGGCGACCAGATGGCCGTGCACGTCCCCCTGAGCCTCGAGGCTCAGCTGGAAGCGCGCGTCCTGATGATGTCGACCAACAACATCCTGCACCCGGCGAACGGTCACCCGATCATCGTGCCGTCGCAGGACATCGTGCTCGGCCTCTACTACCTGTCGATCGTGGCCGAGGGGGCGATCGGCGCCTTCGACCCGACCAACAAGCAGAACCCGATGCAGGGCGTCTTCGGCAACATCGGCGAACTGGAGCACGCTCTGGCGGCCAAGACCGTCAAGCTGCACACCAAGATCCGCTGGCGCTGGAACGGCATCGGCCCCGACGGGGAGCCGCTGACGAAGACTTACGACACCACGCCGGGCCGGGTGATCCTGTCCACGGCCCTGCCGCAGCACGCCAAAGTCCCCTTCGACGTCGTCAACAAGCTGATGACCAAGAAGGAGATCTCCGCGATGATCGACACCGTCTACCGCCACTGCGGTCAGAAGGAGTCGGTGATCTTCTGTGATCGGATCATGGCGCTCGGCTTCAACCACGCGTTCAAGGCCGGCATCTCGTTCGGCAAGGACGACATGGTCGTGCCGGCGAACAAGTGGTCGATCGTCGGGTCGACCCGCGATCTGGTCAAGGAGTTCGAGCAGCAGTTCAACGACGGCCTGATCACCCAGGGTGAGAAGTACAACAAGGTCGTCGATGCCTGGGGCAAGTGCTCGGCCCGCTTGGCGGACGAGATGATGGCCGCGATCTCCGCGGTTCAGAAGGACGAGAACGGGACCGACAAGCAGGTCAACTCGGTCTACATGATGGCGAATTCCGGCGCCCGCGGCTCCCGCGAGCAGATGCGCCAGCTCGCCGCCATGCGCGGTCTGATGAGCAAGCCCTCCGGCGAGATCATCGAGACGCCGATCATCTCGAACTTCAAGGAAGGCCTCGACGTGCTCGAGTACTTCAACTCCACCCACGGCGCCCGCAAGGGCCTCGCGGACACGGCGTTGAAGACCGCGAACTCGGGCTACCTGACCCGTCGTCTCGTCGACGTGGCGCAGGACGCGGTCATCCGCGAGGTCGATTGCGGCACCACCAACGGCATCCGCATGCGCGCCATTGTGGATGCGGGCCAGGTCGTGGCTCCGCTCGCCATCCGCATCCTCGGCCGCGCCACGGCCGAGGACCTCGTGGCCCTCGACGGCACGGTGATCGTCAAGACGAACGAGACCATCGAGGAGAAGCACCTGCCGGCCATCCAGGCCGCCGGGATCCAGGAGGTCAAGATCCGCTCGGTGCTCGTCTGCGCCACCAAGAGCGGCGTCTGTGCCACCTGCTATGGGCGCGATCTCGCCCGCGGCACGCCCGTCAATATGGGCGAGGCCGTCGGCGTCATCGCGGCGCAGTCCATCGGCGAGCCGGGCACCCAGCTCACCATGCGCACCTTCCACATCGGTGGCGCCGCGCAGATCTCCGACTCGTCCTTCATCGAGTCGAGCTTCGAGGGCACGATCAAGATCCGCAACCGCGCCCTGGCGCGGAACTCGGACGGCGATCTCATCGCCACCGGCCGTAACGTCTCCATCGTCATCGTCGGGTCCGACGGAACCGAGCGCGCGAACCACCGCCTGCAATACGGCGCGAAGCTCCGCGTGGACGAGGGGGACACCGTCAAGCGCGGCCAGCGCATCGCCGAGTGGGACCCCTACACCCGCCCGATCATCACCGAGACTGACGGCGTGGTGGCCTACGAGGACCTGATCGACGGCCAGTCGATCACCGAGACCACCGACGAGTCGACCGGCATTGCCAAGCGCGTTGTCATCGACTGGCGTGGGACGGCTCGGACCGCCGACCTCAAGCCGGCCATGCTGGTGCTCGATGCCGACGGCAAGCCGATGAAGCTGCCGCGCGGTTCGGATGCCCGCTACTTCCTGCCCGTCGACGCCATCATCGGCTACGATCCGGGCGCGAAGGTGAAGGCTGGCGACATCCTCGCCCGTGTCTCGGCCGACTCGGCCAAGACCCGCGACATCACCGGCGGTCTGCCGCGGGTGGCGGAGCTGTTCGAGGCCCGTCGTCCGAAGGACGCGGCCATCATCGCGGAGAAGTCGGGCACGATCCAGTTCGGGCGCGACTACAAGAACAAGCGCCGCCTGACCCTGACGCCGCATGACGGGTCGGAGGCGGTCGAGTACCTGATCCCGAAGGGCAAGCACATCCACCTTCAGGACGGGGACGTGGTCGAGCTCGGCGACTACATCGTCGACGGCAACCCGGCGCCGCACGACATCCTGGCGATCAAGGGCGTGGAGGAACTCGCTGCCTACCTCGTCAACGAGATCCAGGAGGTCTACCGGCTCCAGGGCGTGTCGATCAACGACAAGCACATCGAGGTCATCGTCCGGCAGATGCTGCAGAAGGTCGAGATCACCGACGGCGGGGATTCCGACATCCTCACCGGCGACCAGATCGACCGGACGGAGCTGGCGGAGGTCAACGAGAAGCTGCTTGCCGAGGGCAAGAAGCCGGTTGTCGGCGTGCCGGTCCTCCTCGGCATCACCAAGGCGAGCCTGCAGACGAAGTCGTTCATCTCGGCGGCCTCGTTCCAGGAGACCACCCGGGTGCTCACCGAGGCCGCCGTCAACGGCAAGATCGACTACCTCGAAGGCCTCAAGGAGAACGTCATCGTCGGTTCGCTCATCCCCGCCGGGACGGGATCCATGGCTGCCGAGATCCGCGCCGTGGCGCGGCGTCGCGACAACCTCATCCTGCAGCAGAAGGCCGCCGAGAGCGGGGCTCAGCCTCTCTCCGAGCTGCCCCCCGCGGCCGAATAAGCCGACGACCCGGTGCCTTGAACCGGAAGGGGCCGCCCATGGGGCGGCCCCTTTTTGTTGGACGCCATCGATCCGGATTGACGGTCCACCCAGGGCCCGCAACTTCATGAACTTGTAACGGAATGGGTTGACGCGGGGCGAATCCGCCTCTATCAGGCCCTCATTGAACGGCTGGCCGTAGGCAGCAATCGATCGTGAGGCCCAGAGCCTCGATCCAGGCTTCCTAAACGCATCCGACTTCAACAGACGAACACGTGTCAGCCCGGCACGATCGCTTGCTTCGATGCAGGTGATCCTCTGCTTGCAACGGCGCGCCAAAGGCTGACATCAGCCTGGGGCGCGGTTTTGCGTTTCGTCGCACAGTCATGTGCGATGCCGGGGCTGGCCAGAACGAGATTTGGATTTCGACGGTCACCGACGCAGGTGACGCGTTTCGAGAGGATTGGCATGCCGACGATCAACCAGCTGATCGCTCAGCCGCGCAAGGCGCAGAAGAGCCGCAACAAGGTGCCGGCGCTCGACGCCTGCCCGCAGAAGCGTGGCGTCTGCACCCGCGTCTACACGACGACCCCGAAGAAGCCGAACTCCGCGCTCCGCAAGGTCGCCAAGGTTCGTCTGACCAACGGCTTCGAGGTCATCGGTTACATCCCGGGCGAGGGTCACAACCTTCAGGAGCACTCCGTGGTGATGATCCGCGGCGGCCGCGTGAAGGACCTTCCGGGCGTGCGCTACCACATCCTGCGCGGCGTGCTCGACACGCAGGGCGTCAAGGGTCGTAAGCAGCGCCGCTCCAAGTACGGCGCCAAGCGTCCGAAGTAAGACCGATATTCGCGCACCCTGTAAGGATGTCGCCGGCCTCCCAGAGGCTCAAGGCGGCCTGCGCAGGGTGGTTTCAAGAAGACCAAGTTTAAGACGGAGCGAGCGATGTCCCGCCGCCATTCTGCCGAGAAGCGTGAGATCATCCCGGACCCGAAGTACGGGGACATCGTGCTGACCAAGTTCATGAACTCGATCATGTACGAGGGAAAGAAGTCGACCGCAGAGCGCATCGTTTACGGCGCCTTCGACATCGTCGAGAACCGCGCCCGTGCAAACCCGATCGAGGTTTTCCGCGCCGCTCTCGAGAACGTCGCTCCGGCGATCGAAGTGCGCTCCCGCCGCGTCGGCGGCGCGACCTACCAGGTCCCCGTCGAGGTGCGCACCGAGCGCCGTCAGGCTCTCGCCATCCGTTGGCTCATCCAGGCGGCCCGCGGCCGCAACGACCGCACCATGGTCGAGCGCCTGTCCGCCGAACTGCTCGACGCCGCCAACAACCGCGGCAACGCCGTGAAGAAGCGTGAAGACACCCACCGGATGGCCGAAGCCAACCGCGCCTTCTCGCACTACCGCTGGTAAGCGGACCCGGACCCTTTCAGGAGCAATCCGATGCCCCGCACGCACGCGATCGAGGACTACCGCAACTTCGGCATCATGGCTCACATCGATGCCGGCAAGACCACGACCACCGAGCGGATCCTCTACTACACCGGCAAGTCCCATAAGATCGGCGAAGTCCATGACGGCGCCGCGACGATGGATTGGATGACGCAGGAGCAGGAGCGTGGCATCACGATCACGTCCGCCGCGACGACCTGCTTCTGGCGCGACAAGCGCCTGAACATCATCGACACCCCCGGCCACGTGGACTTCACCATCGAAGTGGAGCGCTCGCTCCGGGTGCTCGACGGCGCGGTCTGTGTGCTCGACGGCAACCAGGGCGTGGAGCCACAGACCGAGACCGTCTGGCGCCAGGCCGACAAGTATGACGTGCCCCGCGTCGTGTTCGTCAACAAGATGGACAAGATCGGTGCCGACTTCTTCAAGTGCGTGGCCGACATCATTGATCGCGTCGCCGGCAAGCCGGTTTGCCTGCAGCTGCCGATCGGCGCCGAGACGACCTTCAAGGGCGTCATCGACCTGATCAAGATGAAGGCCATCGTCTGGACCTCAGAGAAGCTCGGCGCCGATTTCTCCGAGACGGAGATCCCGGCCGACCTCGCCGATCAGGCCGCCGAGTACCGGATCAAACTGGTCGAGGCCTGCGTCGAGATGGACGACGACGCCATGTCGGCCTACCTCGACGGCGTCGAGCCCGATGCCGAGACGATGCACCGCCTCGTCCGCACTGCCGTCCAGCGCCGCGCTTTCCATCCGGTGCTCTGCGGTTCGGCCTTCAAGAACAAGGGTGTGCAGCCCCTGCTCGATGCCGTCGTCGATTACCTGCCGTCCCCCGCCGATCGCGGCGAGATCAAGGGCCTCGACTTCAAGACCGAGGAAGAGATCGTCCGTCACCCGTCCGACAGCGATCCCTTCTCCATGCTCGCGTTCAAGATCATGGACGATCCGCACGTCGGAACGATCACGTTCTGCCGCGTCTATTCCGGCAAGATCGAATCGGGCGCCAACGTCATCAACTCGTCGCGCGACAAGAAAGAGCGCGTCGGCCGCATGCTGCTCATGCACGCCAACAACCGCGAGGACGTGAAGGAAGCCTTCACGGGCGACATCGTCGCGCTGGCCGGTCTCAAGGAGACGCGGACGGGTGACACCCTGTGCGACCCGAAGGACGCCGTCATCCTCGAGAAGATGGAGTTCCCGGAGCCGGTCATCGAGATCGCCGTCGAGCCCAAGTCGAAGGCCGATCAGGAAAAGCTCGGCATCGCCCTCGCCAAGCTTGCTGCCGAGGACCCGTCGTTCCGGGTCTCGACGGACCAGGAGTCGGGGCAGACCATTCTTCGCGGGATGGGCGAGCTCCACCTCGACATCAAGGTCGATATTCTGCGCCGTACCTATATGGTCGACGCGAATATCGGTCAGCCGCAGGTCGCTTATCGTGAGAAGCTCACCAAGCGCACCGAGATCGACTACACCCACAAGAAGCAGACCGGTGGTACCGGTCAGTTCGCTCGGGTAAAGTTCATCGTCGAGCCCAACGAGCCCGGCAAGGGCTTCGAGTTCTCGTCGAAGATCATCGGCGGTACGGTGCCCAAGGAGTACATTCCCGGCGTCGAAAAGGGTCTGAACTCGGTTCTGGGTGCGGGCATCCTGGCAGGCTTCCCGGTCGTCGACATCAAGGTCGAGCTGATCGACGGTGCCTACCACGACGTCGATTCGTCGGCCCTCGCCTTCGAAATCGCTTCCCGCGCGGCGCTCCGTGAGGCTCTACAGAAGGGCGGTTCGGTGCTCCTCGAACCGGTGATGAAGGTCGAGGTCGTCTCGCCGGAAGAGTATACCGGTTCGGTGATCGGCGATCTCAACTCCCGCCGTGGCCAGATCCAGGGCCAGGACATGCGCGGCAATGCGAACGTCATCAACGCGATGGTGCCGCTGGCCAACATGTTCGGCTACGTGAACCAGCTGCGGTCCTTTTCCCAGGGCCGTGCCAACTTCACGATGCAGTTCGACCATTACGAAGAGGTGCCGCGCGGCGAGGCCGAGAAGGTCGTCGCCAAGTACGCCTAAGACGGCGGCGCCCCACGGGGCGCCACCCGCATCCCTTCAGACGCAACATCAGATCAGACGGAGGCTATCATGGCCAAAGAGAAATTCGCGCGTACGAAGCCGCACTGCAACATTGGCACGATTGGTCACGTGGATCACGGCAAGACGTCGTTGACGGCGGCGATCACGAAGGTT
>NZ_LMNU01000022.1 GCF_001423085.1 Methylobacterium sp. Leaf125
GGGTGGTCGGGGTCCACATGGCAGATCCAGGTCAGGTTTCAGCCCCCTCCTGGAATCACTGCCATCCCGGCCACTCAACCCTGCCTCAGCCCCTTATCGGACGGGCTCTAACACCGCTCGACCTGCGGGAGACAATTACTTCGCCGCCATCCTCAACGTGATGCGCCTGAGTCGACCGCGACGTGCGTGGAAGCTGACCTCAAACGAAAGCGGCCGGAGTTTTCCCCGGCCGCTCCATGTGACGTTCTAATCTTGTTTGGTTAGGGCGTCTGGATGATCTCCCGTGCCGTGACGGCAATACCAACGCTCAGTACTTGCGGATGAGCGGTTCCTGCATCGGCACCGGGTCTGCGCCGAAGGCGTAGCGCAGACCGCCATAGATCGAGAGGGGCTGGGCCAGCGTCGTTGTCCTCACATCGTTGACGGGATAACGGTTGGCTACGATGCCAGTCTCAAAGAAAGTGCCAAACGTGGTGTATCGGTTATTGGTGAGGTTTGTGATCAATCCGAAGACCTGGAGGTTCGGCGTAATCTGATAGCTCGTGTTAAGACCGAGCACATAGTAGGGCGGCAGCTTGCGGTTGAGGTTCGACTCGTCGCCCCGGAAATAGGACGAGGAGTAGGCCTGCAGGTTCATGCCGAAGCGCCAGCCCGGCAGGACCATATACTCGAACCCGACCTTGAACTGGTGGTTCGGGATCAGGGGCACCTGCTTGCCGGGAGTTACGAAGATTTGCCCCGGATTGCCGTCGGCATCCTCGGTGGAGAAAGGATTATTCGGAGAGGACAGAGTGCCGGTGAACCGGAATGTGGCGTCGATCAGAGCGTAGTTCGCGTAGACTGAGAAGTCGCCGCGCGTAAACTCGCCACCGACCTCGACGCCCTGGCGTCGCGTCGCCGGCACGTTGACGAAGTAGCCGCGGGCGGCGTTGCCGGGGGTGGCGAGCTGCAAGATGTCATTAGTTAGGTCGTTGCGGAAGGCGCTGACCTTATAGGTAAGCAGGCCGCCGTCATAGAAGTTGGGGATCGCCCCCCGGATGCCGACCTCATAATTTTGAGCGGTGACCTGCTTCAACGGCGGGTCAGCAACTAGGGAGTTCGGCACGAGGCAGGGCCGGTCCGGATTGGCACAGGCCAGTTCCAGCGGCGTCGGAGCTCGGTTCGACTCCGAATAGCTGCCGAAGAGCGAGAAGTTCGGCGTGAACCGGTAGGTCAGGCCCGCGAGTGGGTTCACCTTAGTGAAATAATGCGTGCCGTTGACGTCCGGCGAGAAGCCGGTCTGGTCGGTGGTGGTGACGCGGGCGAAGTTCAGGCGGGCGCCTGCCGTGACCGAAAGCGCATCGGTGACGTCGAAGGTGTCCGTGGCGTAGAGGCCCATGTAGAGGTTAGAGCCCAGCACCGAGCTCGGCGCGATGCCGAGTGCGCCGTCCGTGCGCAGCTGGTTGGTGCCGAGGCCCGGAATCAGCCCATAGGTCGGGTTATTCGGGTTCGTGGTCACGGAAAGATCGGGGTTGATCACGCCAAGCGTGCTCGAGGATTTGTAGCTGTAGTCCGCCACATCGATGCTGCCGCCGACGACGAAGCTGTTGCCGAAGCCGAAGATGCGGTCGCGGTTGGCCGCCTGAAGCGAGCCGCCATAACCAGTCGCCTCGGTGCGCGTGACGTCGAGGGTGCCATAGGGGACGCCCCGGGTGAAGGGAATGATCTGCCCGTTGGCACCGCGGACCCGCAACTGGTTGAAGGCGACGCCGGGGAAGCCGTCATCGTCGAAGCGCAGAGCCTCGGGTGTCGAGCATGAGCTGCCGCAGCGCTCGAATTCGGCGTCGTTGCCGTCAATGTACTGCTGGCTGAAGCGTCGGAAATAGGCGTTGCCGGCTAGATCCCAGGTCGGCGAGATGTCGACCCGGCCGGTCAGCTGCAGGGTCCCGAGTTGCGTGGTGGTGCTCTGCGGGTAGGTGAAGATCGCCCGCGGATCGACATGGGTGAAGTCCACCGGCGTTGCGGCGGCGGCGCCGAAGAACGTCCGGGCAAAGTTTCCGATAAGGTGGAACTCGGAATCGAGGGTGCGGTAGCCGACGTCGCTGTAAATGCGACCGATCGTGCTCGGCGACTCGAGGCGCCAGCCTCGGTCGTTGAGGCCGTCGCCGTTAAAGTAGAAGCTCCAGGGCCCAATCACCTTGCCGTATTCGAGGCCGCCGGCAACGCGCCCGTCCGACCCGCCGAGCAGGGTGACCTCGGTGCCCTGCCAGGTGAAGCCGTTCTTCATCTGGATGTTGATCGCCCCACCCAGCGCGTTGAGGCCGAAGACCGGGTTGCTCGTGACCACGTCGATGCGCTGAATTGCCGAGGGGGGGATCAGGTCGAGGTTGACGGTGTCGCCGAAGGCCTCGTTGATGCGCACACCGTTCTGGTAGACGGCCAGCCCCTGAGGCACGCCTGTCACTGGCGAGGCCTGGAAGCCGCGATAGTTGATGTCGAGGCGGTTGTTGTTGCCCTGCGAGTCGGACAGGTTCAGGCCGGGCGTCCGGCGCGCCAGCGTCGCCACCGCGTTAAAGGTGCCGCGATCGATGTCGAGGTCCGCCGCCGTCACCGTCTCGACAGTGCTCGGGATCTTATAGAGGGGCTGCTCGCCACCACGTAGGCGCGGAAGCGCCAGGGATGACGTCGGATTGGCGCTCGGCGATGCGACAGGTGTCGCGCCGAGAGGGGCAGGAAGCCGTGAAGCCCCAAAGCCTCCTCCGCCGACAGGAGTGGTGGCAACCACGCTGATTTCGCTCAGCGTAACTGCATCCTGTGCCCACGCCGCTCCCGGCAACAGCGCGACTGAAACGAGGAGGCTACTCCGAACCGTCCGCATCGTCATTCCAACCCAAGTTCTATTTGTTTCTGCTTACTGCGGTTCTTCGAACCAGCGGCTTTCCAAAACATGTCAGGCAAGTGGGGTTGATGAGCAAGGCAGTCCGATGGCGAATCCCGCCGGGGACGGAGAAGGGAGGCGATGTTTGAGGGAGCAGTTGTAGGGACGCAACATATTGTAATGCGAATCCGCCTCATTTTGGCAATTGCGCAATCAATTTGGGATGATTTGGCAATAAAATTTCAGCCCGTTCCCCGGGACATGCCTCGGGTTACTTTGACAATTCTTGTGGAACGACTCTATCGTCGCGGTTACTCCAACTTTCGATTTTTGGTCGAACCCATGCTGCCGCGCCTGGAATTCCTGAAGCAGTCGAAAAGGAATCAATTACCGAAAATCTTATCCGGTAGCGGAATCGTACTGCTGTTGGGGAGCAGGCCACTAAAAGTCAGATACGAAATCAATTTCGAAGAGAGGCGTGGCTCAGTCGTGTTCTCTGGAACTATCCGCGGCAATAAATTGGCTCTGGAAAAACTATGGCTTGCTCCAGTCGTCTGCCTACGCCTCGAAAACGGAGGTAGGCTGGACATGAGCATCACGAACTTGAAGGGCTGCGTAGGGTTTATAGAGCAGGTCTATAATGCTTGATTTTAATATTTATTGTTGACACTTGGGTCTAGGGTTCGAAAGTCTGAAATATCTAAGCGGGTGCAGGGACTACGTCCGTTATGTCACGCTTGCTGCCTTGCTGCCTTGCTGCCTTGCTGCCTTGCTGACAGATGGGAGCACTCCGCATGCGAGAAGCGCTCCCAAAAGTAGGCTTATCCAACCGTGGGCGTTCAAACGCCTGATGCGCTACGATCCACAGGCTTCAGCGGATCAGCTTGTAAAGCTTCTTGCCTGCTGGCGACTTCAGTTCCTTGGTATCTACGGTGCCGTCGTTGTCCGGATCGGCCTGCTGGAACGCCTGCGCTGTCAGGGCAAGGTACTCTTTCTCATCTAGCGTACCGTCCTGATCCGGATCGGCAGCCTTCAGGGCCTTTTGACCGACGCGGCCCTTGAGTTCCCGGACGTCAAGGGTACCATCGCTGTCTTTCTCCAGCTTGGCGAAGACCGCGGATGCGGCGGCCTGGGCTTCCTTAAGGTCAATCGTGCCGTCGTTGTCGGGATCGAAGGCCCGCAGGCTGGACGCCGCGAGTGTCGGGGCAGCAGCACCTCCGAGCACGATGGCGATCAGAGCAACCGATAACACGCGTTTGGCCATAAAATCCTCCCATGCGCGACTCTGGCGATTGTGCACTGCCGCGAACGTTACCGGGAATGCCTAAAATAGCCAGGATAGTTTGGCAACGTTGGCACCGGCATGGAGGCGTCACGTGGCCGTGATGCGCAACACTGGGTCTGTGCTTGTAGAGCTTGGCAAGGGACCTATGCGAGGCCTGGTTGCGATCGCGCCGCGCGCCATCCACTGCGGGTGCCGGTCAGCGCACCGTTGGGTCGGCGGCAAGACGAGCACGGATGGCCTCCGTAAGTCCGCCCTCGAAGAGCAGAGCCGATCCGTAGTGGTACTCGATGTCGAAGGCTCGGCGCGAGTTCATGGACAAGGAGGCGCTATGGAGGGCGAGGAGGCGGCCCCCAGTGTCGAACAGGCCCGAGCCGGAGCCACCATAGCCATTGTTGCAGTCGTGGCGGACACGCCGGATCGCATCCTCGCTCGGCGCATCAATCCGGTGGATCGTGCAGGCTTCGAGGCTGCTCTGGCCGGGATAGTTCGCATGGCCGCCGGGGGAGACCATGACGACCGGGACCGGTACGGATCCGGTCGACAGATCGGGTGAGGCCGGCACCGGCTGCGGACGCACTCCCTCGGCCGGCTCCGCCAGGTCGACCAGCGCCCAATCGTCGGTGATGTATAGCGACATCGCCCCCGGCACGGTACCGAGGCGCAGGGTCTCGGGGGCGAAGGCGTAGTTCCGACCGCCGATCTGGAAGAAGCAGTCGGCGATGTCGCGCGTGGGCTCCAGGTGCCGGCTGCGAAAGTTGTGGGCGTTCAGCACCACGAGGCGCGGGCTGCCGATCAGCCAGGCGGCGGCCGCCTTCCGGGGAATGCCGTCCGCCCGGCAGTAGAGGACGCCGGCGCCGGGATAGCGGGCGTAGTCCGCCCCCTCCAGTTCGCGCCGGTCATCCTGTGGATAGAGCGCCGCCCAGCGCTGCGGGCTCTCCGCCCGTCCCGCACCGCTCCATCCGAGGCCGACGAGCCCCGCCCCGGCGAGCGCGAGGCCCACCAGCGCTCCGCCCCCTCGGACGCGCGCCCGAATCGATCGCTTCCATCCACCGCTGCCCTGGCCCAAGCGCCTACTCGTCGGCGGCCTGGTGGACGGAGACGCAGATCTTCACAGCCTGCTCCAGCTTGGTGTCGCGCGGATTGCCGATATTCGCGGTCTCCTCGAGGCAGCGGACGAAATAGTCCCGGTCGAGCTGCGGTGAGAGGCTCGAGAACGCCTTGCCCATCCGGGTGGCGAAATCGACCCGGTCCGTGGTCGGGGCGCGCGACCAGCTCGCGACCGGATCGTCCAGCGTCAGGCGTGCCGCCTCCGCGCGCGACGCCGCGCCGACAGCACAGAATAAGAATATAGTAAGATTGCGAACCATATTCAAAAGACTTTCCCGCATCTCTCAAGCTGCCCAATCGGGCGCACCATCCTTCCACGGGAGACATCCTGTCAATTGCCCAGCTGATATTCCTCGAATTGCCAGAGAAAAGTCTTTTATATTCCGGTTTTCACAGCATCGATTGCCGATTGATCCCGATAAAAAAGTGCCAACATCCCGCAGACAGCGCGAAAGGCAAATGCTTGTATGAATAGCCAGCCGATCAGTAATAAAACATTCATAAGAACCTCTATATCTCAAGATTTTCTTATGAATACGACGAGCCCCTGGGATCAATACAGGGACTTGTGCTGACCCGGCGAAATCAAAGGCTGCGCCCGACCGGATGGTCGACGGACGCGGCCATCAGGGTAGGAGACGTTGGGATGAATAGGTTTCTGGCTTCGGTCTCGGTGATGGCGCTCGGCGCCCTGGCGCCGTTGGGTCTGCCTAGCATGGCTGCGGCGAACGACAAGCTCGTCGAGATGGCGAAGGACGACGCCAACTGGGTGATGCCCGGCAAGAACTACGACTCGGACAATTACAGCCCGCTCAAGCAGATCAACACCAGCAACGTGAAGGACCTAAAGGTGTCCTGGACGTTCTCCACCGGCCTGCTCAACGGCCACGAGGGCGCCCCGGTGGTGGTGGACGGGAAGATGTACGTCCACACCTCCTTCCCCAACAACACCTTCGCGCTGGGCCTCGACGATCCGGGCAAGATCCTCTGGCAGGACAAGCCCAAGCAGAACCCGGCCGCCCGCGCGGTGGCCTGCTGCGATCTTGTGAACCGCGGCCTCGCCTACTGGCCCGGCGACGGCAAGACCCCAGCGCTCATCCTCAAGACGCTCCTCGACGGCAACGTCATGGCGCTCAACGCCGAGACCGGCGAGACCGTCTGGAAGGTCGAGA
The DNA here is from genome assembly GCF_001423085.1 of Methylobacterium sp. Leaf125. Classification (GTDB taxonomy): domain Bacteria; phylum Pseudomonadota; class Alphaproteobacteria; order Rhizobiales; family Beijerinckiaceae; genus Methylobacterium. Next base: position 6,422 of record NZ_LMNU01000022.1, read on the forward strand.
ACTCCGACATCAAGGTCGGCTCGACGCTGACGATCGCGCCCTACGTGGTCAAGGACAAGGTCATCATCGGCTCCTCCGGCGCCGAACTCGGCGTGCGCGGCTACCTCACCGCCTACGACGTGAAGACCGGCGCCCAGGTCTGGCGCGCCTACGCCACCGGCCCGGACAAGGACCTGCTGCTGGCCGACGATTTCAACATCCGCAACGCCCATTACGGACAGAAGGGGCTGGGCACCTCCACCTGGGAGGGCGATGCCTGGAAGATCGGCGGCGGCACCAACTGGGGCTGGTACGCCTACGATCCCGGCACCAACCTGATCTACTTCGGCACCGGCAACCCGGCGCCGTGGAACGAGACCATGCGTCCGGGCGACAACAAGTGGACGATGACGATCTTCGGCCGCGACGTCGACACCGGTGAGGCCAAGTTCGGCTACCAGAAGACCCCGCACGACGAGTGGGATTACGCGGGCGTCAACGTGATGATGCTCTCGAACCAGAAGGACAAGGACGGCAAGGACCGCAAGCTCCTGACCCATCCGGACCGGAACGGCATCGTCTATACGCTGGACCGCACGGACGGCTCGCTGGTCTCGGCCAACAAGATCGACGACACCGTCAACGTCTTCAAGTCCGTGGACCTGAAGACCGGCCAGCCGGTCCGCGACCCAGAATACGGCACCCGGATGGACCATCTCGGCAAGGACATCTGTCCCTCGGCGATGGGCTACCACAACCAGGGCCACGATTCCTACGATCCGGAGCGCAAGGCGTTCTTCATGGGCATCAACCACATCTGCATGGATTGGGAGCCCTTCATGCTGCCCTACCGCGCGGGTCAGTTCTTCGTTGGCGCGACACTGAACATGTATCCGGGTCCGAAGGGCGACCGGCAGAACTACGAGGGCCTCGGCCAGATCAAGAGCTACAACGCCATCACGGGCGCCTTCCAGTGGGAGAAAATGGAGCGCTTCGCGGTCTGGGGCGGCACGACGGCCACCGCCGGCGGGCTGGTGTTCTACGGAACCCTCGACGGCTACATCAAGGCGCGCAACTCGGACACCGGAGACCTTCTCTGGAAGTTCAAGATGCCCTCAGGCGCCATCGGCTACCCGATCACCTACACCCACAAGGGTGAGCAGTACGTGGCGATCTACTACGGCGTCGGCGGTTGGCCGGGCGTCGGCCTGGTCTTCGACCTGCAGGACCCGACCGCCGGCCTCGGCGCGGTGGGCGCCTTCAAGAAGCTCGCCAACTACACCCAGATGGGCGGCGGCGTGATGGTGTTCTCGCTGGGCGGCAAGGGCCCCTACGACGATCCGAACGTCGGCGAGTACCAGACGGCGGCGGCGAAGTAGGCAGCACGGCAAGGCAGCGCCCGCATCGTGAGCGCGTCCCCTTCCCCCTGTGGGGAGGGGTCACGGGTGGGGGGGGGCTCCGCTGGCCTTCGTCCGTCGAGGGTCACCCGACCACTCCCACCCCCAACGCCTCCCCACAGGGGGAGGAGGGCAGTGCCCGACGCGCCGCGGTTCGGTCCCAGAAGATTCCGACCAACAAGAACAACGGAAACGCTCCCATGTCCTTCGCTACAGCATGCCTGTCCGCCGCGGTTCTTCTCGCCCTCGGCGGTGGCGCCTTCGCGCAAGGCGATACAAAATCCGCCCCCGACGAAAAGACCCTGCGGGTGTGCGCCGCCAACCAGCCGCCGCTCTCGCTCAAGGACGGCAGCGGGCTGGAGAACCGCATCGCCGCCGCCGTCGCCGAGGCGATGGGGCGCCAGGCCGCGTTCGTCTGGTCGGACAAGGCGGCGATCTACCTCGTGCGCGACAGCCTCGACAAGAAGCTCTGCGACGTGGTGGTCGGCCTCGACAGCGACGACCAGCGGGTTCTTACGACCAAGCCGTACTACCGCAGCGGCTACGTGTTCATCACCCGCGCCGACCGCGACCTCGACGTGAAGTCCTGGTCTGATCCGCGGCTCAAGACCGTCGACCACATGGTGGTCGGCTTCGGTACCCCCGGCGAGGTCATGCTGAAGGATATCGGCCGCTACGAGGAGGACATGGCCTACCTCTACTCGCTGGTGAACTTCCGCGCGGCCCGCAACACCTACACGCAGATCGATCCGGCCCGGATGGTCAGCGAGGTCGCTACCGGCAAGGCCGACGTGGCGGTCGCCTTCGGCCCGGACGTCGCCCGCTACGTCAAGGACTCCGCCCAGCCCCTGCGCATGACCCTGGTGCCCGACGACACCACCCGCAGCGACGGCCGGAAGATGCCGCAGAGCTTCGACCAATCCATGGGCGTGCGGCGGGACGATGCCGCCCTGAAGGCCGCCCTCGATGCGGCCATCGTCAAGGCGAAGCCGAAGATCGAGGCAATCCTGAAGCAGGACGGCGTGCCCCTCGTCCCCGTCACCAACTGACGCGGCGCCCGACGCGCTCGTCCCCGAGATCCGCTCCCTCGCCGGCGCCCCGACGGGCGTCCGGTCCAGCCCCGCCCGGCCGGTCAGCCGTCCGGCGTCATCAGGTCGAATTCATGCGTGATTCCAACGGCATCCTGGCCATCTGCCTCAGCCTCGCCGCGGTGCTGGGCGGCGTCGCGGCGCTGGCCCAGCCCGCCGCCGGCCCCCAAACCGGCTTCGTCTTCCGCAACACGGTCACGGGCGAGCAGCTCAACGTCGCCGAAGGCAAGGAGGGCGGCCGCGACACCCCGGCGGTGAAGGACTTCTTCCAGACCGGCAAGAACGCCTACATCGACGACAAGTCCTGCCTGCGCAACGGCGAGTCCCTCTTCGCCACCTCGTGTTCCGGCTGTCACGGCCACCTGGCCGAGGGCAAGCTCGGACCGGGGCTCAACGACAATTACTGGACCTATCCGGCCAACACCGAGGACACCGGCCTGTTCGCCACGATCTTCGGCGGCGCCAACGGCATGATGGGCCCGCACAACGAGAACCTGACCCCCGACGAGATGCTCCAAGTCATCGCCTGGATCCGGCACCTCTATACCGGTCCGGTCCAGGATGCTGTCTGGCTCAACGACGCGCAGAAGAAGAACTACACGCCCTACAAGCAGGGCGAGACCTTCCCCAAGGACGTCAAGGGTCAGTGTCCGCCGCTGGCGGAGTGACGTCCGAGGAAGTCACGGGCGCCATCCGTGAGCCACCACGGCGCAGAGCCGCAACATCCGATCACCCCACACGCGATCGATCAAGGAGACGACCATGCGGACATTCATCACGGCCCTGGCCCTCGGTGCGGGCGCGCTGCTCGCGCTCCCGGCACTGGCCTATGACGGCTCCAAGTGCAAGGCCGCCGGGAATTGCTGGGAGCCCAAGCCCGGCTTCCCCGAGAAGATCGCCGGCACGAAGTACGATCCGAAGCACGACCCGAAGGAGCTCAACAAGCAATCCGAGTCGATCAAGGCCATGGAAGAGCGCAACAAGAAGCGCATCGAGGCCGCCAAGAAGACCGGCAAGTTCGAGTACGACGTCACCAAGTTGTCCTCGAACTGATCCCGGGATTCCTTTCGAGCCCTTCTATTCGGGTCTTCGAGCGGGATCGACGGTCGTCCCTAACCCCGCGGGCGGCCGTCGCTTCGACCGCGATCCGGCCGGGCGACCTGCAGACGCGCCGTCCCGGGTCGCGGTCGTTCCTCCAAGGCGAACCATGATGAACCAGTTCCGCTCCGGCGATGCGATTCTCACCGATTGGCGCGAGGCGGCCGGCCGCTTCGAGACGACGGTGGGCGCGGCTGTGCTCGGACAGGCGCGCGCGATCCGGCTCCTGACCATCGCGCTCTTCGCCCGCGGCCACGTCCTGCTGGAGGGCGATGTCGGCGTCGGCAAGACCACGCTGCTGCGCGCCGTGGCTCGGGCCGTCGGGGGCGCCTATGCCCGCGTCGAGGGCACCGTCGACATGATGCCCACCGACCTCGTCTACCACACCTACCTCGCCGAGGACGGCCGCCCCCGGGTCGAGCCGGGGCCGGTCCTGCGGCAATCCGAGGACCTGTCGATCTTCTTCTTCAACGAGATCAACCGGGCCCGGCCCCAGGTCCACGCGCTGCTCCTGCGCCTGATGGCCGAGCGCACGCTCACGGCTTTCAATCGGGAGTACCGGTTTCCCAACCTCCAGGTCTTCGCCGACCGCAACCGGGTCGAGCGCGAGGAGACCTTCGAGCTTCCCGCCGCCGCCCGCGACCGCTTCCTCATGGAGATCGGGCTCGAAGCGCCCCGGGATGCCGAGGCCCGCCGGGCCCTGGTCTTCGATCCGCGCTTCCACGACACCGACGCCTTGATCGCCGGCCTCGACGGCGACGTCCTCGACCATGCCGCCCTCGCAGGCATCGCCGCCGCGATCCAGCACGGCATCCAGGCGAGCCCCGCCATCGAGGCTTACGTGATCGGTCTCTGGGAGGCGCTGGTGCGGCCGGCGCAGGCCGGCATCCGCTTGCCCGGCCTCGACATGGAGGGCCTGGTCCAGGGCGGGGCCTCCCCCCGCGGCGTCGCCTTCCTGGTCCGCGCCGCCCGCGTCCGCGCCTGGCTTGAAGGTCGCGACTGGATGGTGCCGGAGGACGTCCGGGCGGTCTTCCCCGAGGTCATGGCCCACCGGGTCTTCCTGGAGCCGATCTACGAGCTGCGCCGGGCCGCGATCATGCCCGAGCTCTGCCGGGCCGTATTCGAGATCGTGCCGGCGCCATGACGGAGACGGCGCAACCCGACATCGTCTACCGCCCCCGCGGGCGCCTGCCCGGCACCCGCCCCGGCGCCCATCGCGGTCGCGAGGCCGGCGGCCTCGGCACCTTTCGCGATCAGGTGCCATTCCTGCGGATGCCGGATGCCCGCCGCATCGACGTTCGCGCGACCCTGCGCGACCCCTTCGAGGGCACCGTCGTGCGCCGCTTCGAGGCGCGCACCCCGGTGGAGGTCTGGGCACTCCTCGACTTCTCCGCCTCCATGCGCTTCACCGGCGAAGCCGACCGTATGGCCCTGGCTTCCGCCTTCTGCGTCGGCCTCGCCGCCTCGGCCACGCGGATCGGCGATGCCTTCGGTCTCATCGGCTGTGACGAGACGGTACGGGACGACGTGTTCCTGGCGCCCAGCCGCGCCCCGACCCGGGCCGCCGAGGTGGCGCGGCGCCTCGCGGACGCCGCCTGCACCGGCCACGGCGCCGCCGGCATGGTGGCGGCGACCCGCCGCCTCGCCGGCCGGCCGAAGATCGTGTTCCTGCTCTCCGACTTCCGGTGGCCGGAGGCGCTGATCACCGAGGTCTTCGCCGCCTTGGGCCGGCACGACCTGGTCCCGGTGCTTCTCGGCGACGCCGCCGAGGCGGAGGGCCTGCCGGACTGGGGCCTCCTCGAACTCGACGATCTCGAAGGCGCCGGGCGCCGGCTGGTCTTCATGCGACCCGCCCTGCGCCGGCGCTGGATCGCCCGCGAAGCCGCCCGGATCGAGACCCTGCGGCGCCTCGCGACGGCCCATGGCCGCCCGCCCTTCCGTGTCGCCGGCCGCTTCGATCCCGACGCGGTCAGTCGCCACCTCCTCGGCGCCTGAGGCGGACCATGCGTATCCGCTGCCTCGCCCTGATCCTCGCCCCGCTCCTGTCCGGCCCGGCCGGGGCCCAGGTCCACTCCGTCGAGGTCCGCACGCCGCGCCCGTTCGGCTACTTCCTCGGTGACCTGGTCCGAGCCGAAGTCGACCTCGTGGTCGAGCCGGGCTTCCGGCTCCAGGCCGCGTCGCTGCCGAAGCCCGGGGCGCTCACCTACTGGCTCGACCTGCGCGACCTCGACGCGACCGCGTCGGTATACGGCGACGCCCAGCGCGTGCGCCTCGGCCTCACCTATCAGACCTTCTACGCCGCCCTCGATGCCCGCGCCCTGGAGATTCCGGGCTTCACCGTCACCTTCGTGAGCGAGAGCGATCACGGCGCCACCACCGTCAAGGCCGCGGTGCCGGCCTGGTCGTTCAACGTCTCGCCGCTGCGCGAAATCCAGCCGCCCGCCCGGGACGACCCGCGCGACTACATGCGTCCCGACGGAAAGGTCGGCCCCGGCAATCCGCGGCCCCTGCTCCTCGGCGCCGCCGGCTCCGCCACCCTTGCCCTCCTGGCGCTCGCGGGACTCGCCCGGGACCGGACCTGGTGGCCGTTCAGGACCCGGCGCGGCCGTCCATTCGCCCTCGCTGCCCGCCGGATCCGATCTCTGGCACGCCGGCCGGACCCGACACCCCATTACCGCGACGCCCTGCTGGCGCTCCATGTCGGCCTCGATACGGCAGCCGGCCGTCGGCTGCTCGCCGATGATCTCGACGATTTCCTGAAGACCCATCCGGCCTACGCGCTGGAGGGGCCGGACCTGGCCCGGTTCTTCGCGGCTTCCCGCCGGACCTTCTTCGGTCCCGGCCCGGAGCCGGAGCTCGGCGCGTTCGCCCTGGCCGATCTCGCCGCTCTCGCTCGGCGCCTTGCGCACGCGGAGCGCACCGCATGATCGATGCGCTCGTCCGCTTCTCCGCCAACCATCCGGCGCTGCTCTGGCTCCTACCTCTCGCCCTGCTGCCACTCCTGACCTCGGCCCAGCGCCGGGTCCCCGTGGCCGCCCTGGCGGCAGCCCCGCCCGACGGCCCGTCGCGGGCGATCAGCGCCCTCCTGCGCGTGGCTGGAATCGTCGCTATTGCGGGCCTGATCCTCGCCCTGGCCGGTCCCTACCGCCGGGGCGAGACCCTCACGCGGACCGGGATCGGCGCCCAAGTCTCGATCCTGATCGACCGTTCGGGCAGCATGAACGAGACCTTTGCCGGACGGCAGCCCTCCGGCGCCGAGGAATCGAAGGCCGCCGCCTCGCGCCGACTGCTCGCTGCTTTCGTGGGCAGCCGAGCACACGACCAGTTCGCGGTCACGGCGTTCTCGACGGCGCCGATGCTGGTGATTCCCATGACCGACCGGCACGCGGCGGTCCGGGCGGCCATCGCGGCCATAGACCGGCCGGGCCTCGACTACACCAACATCGCCCGCGGCCTCGCCATGGCGCTGTCTCAGTTCGGGCCGGCCAGCCCCGCCACCTCCCGGGCGCTTTTGCTGGTCTCGGACGGAGCGGCCGTGATCGACCCGCGCGTGCAGGACACCCTCCGGGCCGCGTTCACCCGCTTGCGGCCGAACCTCTACTGGCTCTTCCTGCGCACGAAGGGCTCGCCCTCCATCTCTGATCGGCCGGCGGGCGAGGACACCCCGCAGGCGGCGCCCGAGCGCCACCTCGACCTGTTCTTCAAGAGTTTGCGGACGCCCTACCGTGCCTTCGAGGCCGAGGGTGCGGAGGCAGTGGCCGAGGCGATCGCCCAGATCGAGCGGCTGGAGCGCGACCCGATCCCCTACACCGAGCAGCGTCCCCGCCGAGATCTGGCAGGGTTCGCCTACGCCGCCAGCCTCGTCGGACTCGTGGTCCTCGTCGCGGCCAAGCTGGGCGAGGCGGACCTCCGTCGAACCCGCAGGTCGGCCGCCCCGGTCCTCGCCATCGCATCCGATCCCGCGAGGCACGCCGCATGACGATGACCGCGATCCTGCCGTGGCGCACAGCGCCACCCTCCGTCGGGCACCGCACCCGCACGCATCGCACGGACCTGCGCGAGGGCTGGCAGCGGTTGCGCCCGCGCCTCCTCGTCCTGCTGCCGATCCTGTTTGGTATAGCTGCGCTGGGCTGTAGCTACGGCGCTTGGCGGATCGCGCGCGACAATGCCGCCATCCGGGCGCTCTCCGCCGGCCAGGACGTCGTGGTTCCGATCGGGGCCGCTCCGGCTCTTCTCCTGGCCCGTGTCCAGCACCTTGCCCGACGCGGCGCCGTGGAGACGATCGAGCCTCTCGTCGATGCCCTCGAACGGCAGGGCGCTGTCGAGCGAGCCGCCCGTGCCCGCTTCGCCCTCGCCAATGCCCATCTGCGTCAGGCCTTCGACCACCTCGAGCGCGGCGACCTCGACCCCGCCGGACCCCGCATCACCCTGGCGCGCCAGGAATACCGGCGCGCCCTCCAGGCTCGGCCGGATTTCTGGGATGCGAAGTTCAACCTCGACGTCGCCTCGCGCCTCCTGCGCGACTTTCCGGAGTTCGATCGCAAGTCCGGGGACGAACTGAAGGCCGAACCGAAGAAGATCTGGACCGACATTCCGGGCCAGCCGCGGGGCGAGCCGTGACCCTTCCCAGACTGATCCTGCGGAACCTGTCGGATGGACGCCTGCGCCTCCTCGCCGGAGCCCTCGTGCTGGTGGCCCTGGCCCTTGTCGCGCGTCCGCTTCCGTTCGCCCGCGACGGCGTCTCGGTCCTGGCGATCGTCGACATCACCGGCAGCATGAACGTCCGCGACTACGTCGACGCCGACGGAGTTCCGACAAGCCGACTCGACACCGCGAAGGTGGCGCTGCGCGACCTTGTCGCCGGCCTGCCGTGCGGATCGCGGTTCGCCCTCGGCCTCTTCACCGAGCGCCGACCCTTTCTCCTGTTCACGCCCATCGAGACTTGCGCTGGTTTTGCGCCGATTGATGGAGCCCTCGCAGGGATCGACTGGCGCATGGCCTGGGAGGGCGACAGTCGGATCTCGGCGGGGCTGTTCCGCAGCATCGCCATGGCGGGGGAACTCGGCACAGACCTCGTTTTCATCACCGACGGGCAGGAGGCTCCGCCCCTGCCGAGCCGGGGTGGACCAGCCTTTGAGGGCCGACTCGGCGGCGTGCGAGGCCTCATCGTGGGGGCGGGTGCACCCGGTCTGTCACCGATCCCGCGCTATGATGACCGGGGCCGCGAGACCGGCTTCTACGGTGCCGGCGACGTCCAGCAGGAGAACCGTTTCGGCCCGCCGCCGGCCGATGCCGCGCAGCGCGAGGGCTACAATCCGCGCAATGCCCCCTTCGGCGCGGCCGCCGCCAGCGGCACCGAGCATCTGTCCTCGGTGCGGGAATCCTACCTGCGCACCCTCGCCGGCGAGACCGGCCTCGTTTACGCGCCGCTCGACGGACCGCACGGCCTCAGCGCGCCGCTCAGGGGCGCCGCGACGCCACGCCCGGTTCCGGGCCGCCTCGACCCACGCCCCGTTCTGGGAGCGGCTGCCCTGCTGCTGCTGCTCGCCGCCTTCCTCACACCCCTGCTCCGCGCCCGCGGATTCCCGACCTGGAAAAAGGCCTGATCGATGCGTCTCGGTGTTCCCGCCCTCGTCCTGATTCTGCTCTCCGGGGCGGCCCTCGCCCATGGCCCGACGCCGCAGAAAGTCGACCAGAGCATCGTCATCGCTGCCAAGCCGGATGTCGTCTGGAAAGTGGTCGGCGAGTTCGCTGGCATTGGGTCCTGGCACCCTGATGTTGCCAGGAGCGAGGGCAGCGGTGGCAACGGGTCCGGCGGCCAGCGGAAGGTCATGCTCAAGGCGGGTGGCACCTTGAACGAGGGGCTCGACGAGATGAGTGCCGCCGGGCTGAGCTATTCGTACCGCCTTTCCGATCCCGACTTGAAGGCGCTTCCGGTCTCGTCCTACTCGGCCACCCTCACGGTGTCCCCCGAAGGCGACGGCTCCCGGGTCGAGTGGCTTGGCCGCTTCTATCGGGGCGATACCGGCAACGAGCCGCCGGAGGACCTCAGCGACGAGGCCGGCCGCACCGCCATGAACCGCTACTTCGCAGATGGTCTGAAGGGGTTGAAGGCGAAGATTGAGGGGAACGCCGCTCCATGATGGGTGTTCCGGTGATCGGACAACACGCCTGGGCCGGTCTGATCCTCGGCCTCGCACCCTGTGTGGCCGGAGCGCAGACCGTCTACGTCGCGAGTCAGGGCGCCGGAACCCTGGTGGCTCTGGCGCCTGGATCCGCGTCGGGCGGCGCGCCCCTCGCGGTTGGGCGCGGCCCGGCCCAGATGGCGGCCGGCCCCGGGGGGCAACTCTACCTCACCCATCCGGATACGGGTCGGGTCACCCTCGTCGATGAGTCCGGCGGAACGGTCCGACGGACCTATCCGGTGCCCGGACAGCCCTTCGGCATCGCGATCTCGGCGGATGGCGCGCAACTCTATGTTGGCGACTGGGCCGGCAACCGGGTGATGCGCCTCTCCGCCGAGAGTGGCACGTTGGAGGGGACGGTGCCGGTCGGCCGCGAACCGGCCGCCCTAGTGATCGATGGCCGGGGCATGCTGTATGTAGCCGACCGGGAAAGCCGGCAGGTCAGCGTCGTCGACACCACCGCAATGGCGCGCGTCGCGACGATTCCGGTAGGTGAGGCGCCGTTCGCGCTGACGCTGAGCCCGGCCGGCGACAGGCTCTACGTAGCCAACGTGCGTAGCGGCACCGTGAGCGTCATCGACACCGCCAATCGCCGGACCGTCGCGACCTTCGCTGTGGGCGGCATGCCATACGGGGTGGCCGTGAGCCCGGACGGCGCTCGGATCCTCGTCACCGACCAGCGGGCCGGAACCCTGGTCGTCGTCGATGCGGTCAGCGGCGCAACGCTGGCCGCCGTGCCGGTCGGGCGCTACCCGGAGGGCGTGGCGGTAGCCGGCCACCGGGCCTACGTCGCCAACTGGTTCTCCGATTCCGTCTCCGTCATCGATCTAACGACGCTGCGCGAGACCTACCGGATCGCCGTACCCGAGGGTCCACGCAGCCTTGCGGTTCCCCCCAGAGCAGGCCGATGAGGCACGCTGCCGTTCCTGCGCCGGCCCTGCCCCTGCTCCTTATGCTGGCCCTGGGCGTGGCCAGCTGCGACGGCGGCGAGCCTGCGCAGGAGGCGACGGTGGTAGCGACGAAGTCCGACGCTGAGGTACCGGCTTGGCTATCGCCCACCGATGGCATGGAGCCGGCGCTCTGGCTTGCCCGGCGCGAGCCCGGACAGCCGGCGTCCGGCGCACACGTGCGCAGCGACGACCTGCGTCACAGCCTGGCACGGGCCGCCGAGACCTTCATCGAAGATCCCCGCATGATCGCCAACCGCACGGTGCAACTTGGGCAGATGCTTGCCGAGGCCGGCGCGCCAGAGACCTATGCCGACCTTCTCGACGGCCTTGAGGAAGCCGCAGCCCCGACCCACCGCAAGCAGCTCTACGGCGAGTTGTGCCAGCACTACTACAACACACGGCAGCAGGGATTGGACAGGGCACAGACCCTCGCGCGCCTGACCGAGCGCTACGCCGCGCAACCCGCCGCACCGGCGACCACGCCATGAGGGAGCCGCCGACGAGTATTCTCATCGCAGACGACCACCCAGTGATCCTGAGAGGCTTTCGCACCCTCATGGAGGATGTTGGCATCGACACGATCCATGAGGCGACCACCATCGTGGAGGCCTACCGGGCCTTCTACCGGCAACGTCCGGGCATAGTGATTGCTGACCTCACCTTCGGCGAGCATGGCGTTTCGGGCCTGTCCCTGATCCGGCGCATCCGCGATCTGGAGCGTCGGACACGGATCCTCGCCTTCAGCATGCACGACGATCCCACCATCGTGGCACGCGCGTTGGAAAGCGGGGCGTGCGGCTATGTCCTCAAGGATGCACCGGCTGCGGAATTCCTTAGAGCGTTCGACCAAGTGCGCAGCGGCGGAAACTACCTCAATCATGACCTCGCTCTGCGAGTGGCCATGCTCAACGCAACCGCCCACCGCTCGACCGCCGTAAATCTCACGGAGCGCGAACTGCATGTCCTCACCCTGATCAAGGAGGGAGATTCCTACCAAACAATTTCTGACAAGCTATCGATGAAGTACAAGACCGTCGTCAACATCATCTCGGCAATTCGCCGGAAATCTGGAACACATAGCTTTGCCGAGCTAGTTAGTTTTTCAATGAAAGCAATCAGATAAAATACAAATACCTGAATATATTTTAGTCAATCGTCCGAGGTCAAGCTTGCGGCAAAACTTTAGCCTCTGGTCCGGCGCAGAAATTCAAACACCGATTTTGATTTCTGAGATTGTTCATCTCAAAGTAAAACCAAATATTCTTAGATAAAGTAATAAAATAATTAATATTGACGCACATGGCATGAGTGATTGAAAATATCACCTAGTTGCCAGATGCAACATCAGACCAATAGCAAATATTATTTGTTTCAATATTTACGCATGTCAGACCATCGCTCGTATCGCCCAAAACAATACGATCCTTGCTGGTCCAAATTTTGCAATCTCCTAAACGGATGAGCTTGCCCAATCGAGTGATGTATTGATCCTCAATTGAAGCGATCTTCAGCCGGATCAGCTCTTGTAAGGTATAAATTGACTTGCAACCAACCTTTTCATCTCCGTTCGGCGCTCCCATGGCCGGCCACGTCAGGAGGCAAACCAGCGGAACCGAAAAACGAAATGTTCTTCCCATAAGGCTTTAATCTCATGAAGGAATGCCGGCGCGGAAACCCGCGCCGGCACCCCTGGCCTTACCGTAACGTGCGACCGATTAGTTCGGCAGCGAGAAGACGGTCAGCTGACCACCAAGGTTGG
>NZ_LMNU01000023.1:0-322500 GCF_001423085.1 Methylobacterium sp. Leaf125
GTGTCACGGCAAGAAACCTCGCAAGGCAAGACCTCGCACGACGAGCGCGCGCAAGCGGCATCGGAGACCTTCTCGGAGGCGACGGCGATCCTGGACGGYCTGGCGGAGCCTTCGGCGCTGCGTCTGTTGCCGGAGAGCGCGCTGCAGGCGGTGGCGGACGCGGTGCGCACCGAGATGATCGACGCGGTCTCGGTCACGGGCGGGCATCTCGGCTCGGGGCTGGGGGTGGTCGAGCTGACGGTGGCGCTGCACCACGTGTTCGACACCCCCGACGACCGCATCGTCTGGGACGTCGGCCACCAGGCCTACCCGCACAAGATCCTCACCGGCCGGCGCGACCGCATCCGGACCCTGCGCCAGCCCGGCGGGCTGTCGGGCTTCACCAAGCGGGCCGAGAGCGTCTACGATCCCTTCGGGGCGGCCCATTCCTCCACCTCGATCTCGGCCGCGCTGGGCATGGCCGTGGCGCGCGACCTCGACGAGGCGACGGCCAAGGCCCAGGGCGCAGCGGTGCCGAAGCGGCGCAACATGGTGGCGGTGATCGGCGACGGCTCGATGTCGGCCGGCATGGCGTACGAAGCCATGAACAATGCCGGCGCCCTGCACTCGCGCCTCATCGTCATCCTCAACGACAACGACATGTCGATCGCGCCGCCCGTGGGCGCCATGTCGGCCTACTTCGCGCGCCTGGCCTCGGGGGGCACCTACCAGTCCCTGCGCGAGACCGCCAAGCAGCTGGGCCGGCTCCTGCCCAAGGGCCTCTACCAGCGCGCGGCCGCGGCCGAGGAATACGCCCGCTCCCTGGTGGTGGGCTCGGGCACGATGTTCGAGGAGATGGGCTTCCACTATGTCGGGCCCGTCGACGGGCACAACCTCGACCACCTGCTGCCCGTGCTCAAGAACGTGCGCGACAGCGAGCAGGGCCCGATCCTGCTGCATGTGGTGACCCAGAAGGGCAAGGGCTACGCCCCGGCGGAAGCCTCGGCCGACCGCTATCACGGCGTGGTCAAGTTCGACGTGCTCTCGGGCGTCCAGGCCAAGGCCAAGCCGAACGCGCCGGCCTACACCCGGGTGTTCGGCGAGAGCCTGATCAAGGCGGCGGATGCCGACGACAAGGTGGTGGCGATCACCGCCGCGATGCCGGGGGGCACGGGCATCGACCTGTTCGGCAAGGCGCATCCGGAGCGCACCTTCGACGTCGGCATCGCCGAGCAGCACGCGGTGACCTTCGCGGGCGGGCTGGCGACGGAAGGCTACAAGCCGTTCGTGGCGATCTACTCGACCTTCCTGCAGCGGGCCTACGACCAGGTGGTGCACGACGTGGCGCTGCAGAACCTGCCCGTGCGCTTCTGCATGGACCGGGCCGGGCTGGTGGGGGCGGACGGGGCGACCCATGCGGGCGCCTTCGACCTGGCCTATCTCTGCTGCCTGCCGAACATGACGGTGATGGCCGCCGCCGACGAGGCCGAGCTGGTGCACATGGTGGCGACGGCGCATGCCCACGACACCGGCCCGATCGCGCTGCGCTATCCGCGCGGCGAGGGCGTGGGCGTGGACCTGCCCGAGCGCGGGGTCGCGCTGCCGATCGGCCGGGGCCGGATGGTGCGGGCGCCGGAGGGCGCGCGGGTGGCGCTGCTGTCGCTGGGCACGCGGCTGTCGGAGGCGCTGAAGGCGGCCGATGCGCTGGAGGCGGAGGGCATCGCGGTGAGCGTGGCGGATGCGCGCTTTGCCAAGCCGCTGGACGACGCTCTGATCCTGGACCTGGCCGCGCGCCACGAGGTCCTGGTGACGCTGGAGGAAGGCTCGGTGGGGGGCTTCGGCGCGATGGTGCTGCACCTGCTGGCCGAGCGGGGCGCGCTGGATGCCGGCCGGGTCCGGGTGCGCACGCTGACGCTGCCCGACACCTACCAGGACCACAACACCCCCGACGCCATGTACGCCGAGGCCGGCCTCGACGCCGCCGGCATCCTCCAGACCGTCAGGGCCGCCCTGCCCGAACGGAAGGCGCAGGACCACAACACCCCCGACGCCATGTACGCCGAGGCCGGCCTCGACGCCGCCGGCATCCTCCAGACCGTCAGGGCCGCCCTGCCCGAACGGAAGGCCGGACAGTCGGGGCGCCTGCGCCTCGCCTGAGTGGCCATCCAAGTGCATGAGGCATCCGGGCTTTGCGACCCGGGTGTGTCCCCGTTGCGCTTGTCCGACACCGGTTTCGATGACAAAAGCGCGCCATCCTCGGGTCCGAAGTCCGCTTCGGGCCCCGCGCACGCATAAGATCCTCAGACCCTTACGAGAGAAATGCCACAGGCGACCCCCTCCGGCCCGTTCGATGCCGGCCCGGTTCTCATCACCGGCGCGAGCGGTTTCCTGGGAGCGGCCCTGGTCGACGTCTTCCGCAAGGCCGGCTTCCCCGTCCGGATCATGGTCCGGGCCACCTCGCCGCGCACCAACCTGACCTGGACCGACGTCGAGATCGTCGAGGGCGACATGCGCGACCGCGCCGCCGTGGCGCGCGCCCTCCAGGGCCAGCGCTATCTCGTTCACGCCGCGGCCGATTACCGGCTCTGGGCACCCGATCCGGAAGAGATCGTCGCGACCAACCGCGACGGCGCCGTGATCCTGATGGAAGAGGCTCTCCGGGCCGGCATCGAGCGCGTCGTCTATACGTCGAGCGTCGCCACCATCAAGCCGCATGACGACGGCACGCCGGCCGATGAAACGCGCCCCCTCACCCCCGCCACCGCCATCGGCGCCTACAAGCGCAGCAAGGTGGTGTCCGAGCGCGTGGTCGAGGAGATGGCCGCGCGCAACGGCCTGCCCGTGGTCATCGTCAATCCCTCGACGCCGATCGGTCCGCGCGACGTCAAGCCGACCCCGACCGGCCGCATCATCCTCGAAGCGGCTCTGGGCCGGATGCCGGCCTTCGTCGATACCGGCCTCAATCTCGCTCACGTGGATGACGTCGCCGCCGGGCACCTGCTGGCTCTTCGGCACGGCCGGATCGGCGAGCGCTACATCCTCGGCGGGGAGAACGTGCTCCTGTCGCAGATGCTGGCCGACATCGCCGGCCTGGTCGGCCGCAAGCCTCCGACGGTGAACCTGCCACGGGCGGTGGTCTATCCGATCGCCTTCGTCTCCGAACAGATCGCCCGATTCACCGGCAAGGCGCCCTTCGCCACGATCGACGGAATCCGGATGTCCCGCTACCGGATGTTCTTCTCAGACGCGAAGGCGCGCGCCGAACTCGGCTACACCGCCCGGCCCTATCGCGAAGGCCTGTCCGACGCGATTGCCTGGTTCCGCCAGGAAGGACGCCTGTGATGAGCACGACGATCCAGACGGCCACCGAGGCACGCACCGGCAAGGGCTATCGCGACGAGAACTTTCCCGTCGCATCCCACCTGATTCACCCGAAGCATCGTGGTGCGATCCTGGCGTTCTACGACTTCGTCCGCGCCGGCGACGACGTGGCCGACCATACCGGCCTGTCGCCGGAGCGGAAGATCGCGCTCCTCGACGCCCTCGCCGACGACCTGACCGGCAGCCGCCCGACCGATTCAGCGGCCGAGCCCCTGCGCCGCGAACTCGCCGCCCGCGGCCTCGCGCCGACGCATGCCCTCGAACTTCTCGACGCCTTCCGCCTCGATGCGCGCAAGAGCCGCTACGCCGACTGGGACGAGCTCATCGCCTATTGCCGCCTCTCGGCGATGCCGGTGGGCCGCTACGTCCTCGACGTGCATGGCGAGGACCGCAGCGTGGTCTGGGGGCCCTCGGACGCGATCTGCGCAGCCCTCCAGATCATCAACCACCTGCAGGATTGCGGAAAGGACTACCGGGCGATCGACCGGGTCTACATCCCGCAGGACACCCTCGACGGGCACGGTGCCGCGATCTCCGAACTCGGAGCCGACAAGGCCTCGCCGGCTCTGCGCGGTGCGATCGCCGAGCTGGCCGAGCGCACCATGGGGCTTCTCGACGAGGGGGCGGTCCTACCCGACCTCATCGCGGACCTGCGCCTCAGCCTGGAGATCGCCGCCATCCACCGCCTCGCCGTCGTGTTGTGCAAAGGGCTGATGGAGCGCGACCCGCTGAGCGAGAAGGTGCACCACGGCAAGGCCGCCTTCGCCCTGACGGCCCTCGGCGGCATCGTCGCGACCCTCGCCCGCCGGCCCCTGCGTGGCCGCACGCTGCGGTCCCAGGCCGCGAAAGTCGCGAACCCGAAGGTGGCTCAGGGGAGCCGGCCATGAGCGCGACCCTATCTCCCGCCACCGACTCCACCGCACCGGCGGTCGACGCGCTGCCGGCGAAATCCTCGTCCTTCTACACGGCGATGCGGCTGCTGCCGCCCGACCGGCGCGCGGCCATGTACGCGGTCTACGCGTTCTGCCGCGCCGTCGACGACGTGGCCGATGACGGTGGCCCGGCCCCCGTGCGGGCCGCGGAGCTCGACCGCTGGCGCACCGACATCGACGATCTCTATGCGGGCCGTCCCGCGCCGCGCGTGCAGGACCTCGTCGTGCCGATCCGCCGCTACGGCCTGCTGCGCGAGGATTTCCAGGCGGTGATCGACGGGATGGCGATGGATGCCTTCGAGGACATCGTCGCACCCGACGAGGCCACCCTCGACCTCTATTGCGACCGGGTCGCCAGCGCGGTCGGCCGCCTGTCGGTGCGGATCTTCGGGGTTGCCGAGCAGGAAGGCATCGCCCTCGCCTACCACGAGGGCCGCGCGCTTCAGCTCACCAACATCCTGCGCGATATCGACGAGGATGCCGAGCGGAACCGCCTCTACCTGCCGCGGGAGAAATTGGCCGCGATCGGCCTGACCGCACCGACGCCGCAAACCGCCATCGACCATCCGCGGATCGGCGAGGTCTGCATCGCCGTCGCCCGTGAGGCCGAGGCGCATTACCGCGCGACCTGGGACATCATCGCCCGGTGCCCGCGCAAGGTGACCAAGGCACCGCGCCTCATGGCGGCGGCCTATCGGCTCTACCTCGACGCCGTGCTGACCCGCGGCTGGGAGAAGCCCCGCGCCCGCGTGAAGCCGGGCAAGCTCGCCCTGCTGGGCGTCGTCCTGCGACACGGGATCGTCTGATGGCCGGAACGGTTCACGTCATCGGGGCCGGCCTCGCCGGCCTGTCCGCCGCCGTCTCGCTGGTGGAGCGCGGCGCGCGGGTCGTCGTGCACGAGGCGGCCAAGCAGCCCGGCGGCCGCTGCCGCTCGTATTACGATCCGACGCTCGGACTGACCATCGACAACGGCAACCACCTGCTCCTGTCGGGGAACACCTCGGCGCTCGGCTTCATGCGCACCATCGGTGCGCCGGAGAGCGCCCTGTCCGGTCCGGCCGAGGCGGCGTTCCCCTTCGCCGACCTCAAGACCGGCGAGCGCTGGACCCTGCGCCCCAACGCGGGCCGCGTGCCGTGGTGGGTCCTGCAGGCTTCCCGCCGGGTGCCCGGCACGGCGGCGCGCGACTACCTCGCGCCCCTGGGCATCCTCAAGGCAGCGGCCGGCAAGGGCCCGGGCCAGGGCGGCACCATCGGCGAGAGCATGGCCTGCGAGGGCACGCTCTACGACCGCCTGTGGCACCCGGTGCTGCTGGCCGCCCTCAACACCGATCCGAAGGAGAGCGACACGGGCCTCGCGGCGACGATCCTGCGCGAGACCCTCGGCGCCGGCGGCAAGGCCTGCCGGCCCCTCGTCGCCGTCGGCGGCCTCTCGGCGGCCTTCGTCGATCCGGCGGTCGACTATCTCACCCGGCGCGGGGCGGACCTTCGCCTGGGTCACCGGCTGCGCAGCCTCAGCTTCGGCGAGGGCCGGATCGCCGGCCTCGTCTTCAGCGACGAGACCATCACGCTCGCCGCCGAGGATGCGGTGGTGCTCGCCCTGCCGCCCTGGGTCGCCTGCGACCTGCTGCCGGGCCTGCCGGCACCGCAGAGCCACCGCTCCATCGTCAACGCGCATTTTGCTGTGGTTCCGCCGCCGGGATCGCCGTTACTGCTCGGCGTGGTGAACGGAATGACGGAGTGGCTATTTGCCTATCCGGATCGTCTATCCGTGACCATCAGCGGGGCCGATCGGCTCTTGGATGTGCCACGCGAAGATTTGGGACGTCAGATCTGGTCCGAGATCGTGACTTTGACCGGACTTGCGCCCGAACTGCCCAGCTGGCAGATCGTCAAGGAGAAGCGGGCGACCTTCGCGGCAACGCCGGCCGAGGCCGCACGACGCTCCGGCGCCGTGACGGCTCACGAGAATCTCGTCCTGGCAGGGGATTGGACCGCGACCGGTCTGCCATCGACGATCGAGGGAGCCATCCGTTCAGGAACGACCGCCGCATCGGCCCTCGCCCGGAGGACCGGCACGTGCGGACAGGCACGAGCGCGCGGCGCGGCGTGAGATAAGGCGGCCGCCTGCGCGGCCGGTGAGGCGAGGACGATGCGGGACGCATTCAGGAAGGTCGAGGCGCTGCAGCGCCCCAAGACTCAGGAGATCTCACTCGAGGACGTCGAGCGGGGAGTCGTGCGCGCGACCCAGGCGCTGACCGCGCTGTCGCATGACGATGGGCACCTCTGCTTCGAGCTCGAGGCCGACGCGACGATCCCGTCCGAATACATCATGTTCCACCAGTTCCGCGCCACCGAGATCGCGCCCGAACTCGAGACCAAGATCGGCAACTACCTGCGCCGCACGCAGGGCAAGCACGGCGGCTGGGCCCTGGTCCACGACGGCCCGTTCGACATGAGCGCCAGCGTGAAGGCCTACTTCGCCCTCAAGATGAGCGGCGATTCGATCGAAGCCCCGCATATGCGCCGGGCGCGCGAGGCGATCCTGTCCCGCGGCGGTGCCGCCAACTCGAACGTCTTCACCCGCTTCCTCCTGGCCCTCTTCGGCGAGGTCCCGTGGCGCGCGGTGCCGGTGATGCCGGTCGAGATCATGCACCTGCCGAGGTGGTTTCCGTTCCACCTCGACAAGGTCTCCTACTGGGCGCGCTGCGTGATCGTGCCGATGCTGGTGATCCAGGCCAAGAAGCCGCTCGCCCGCAATCCCCGCGGCATCGGCATCCCCGAGCTGTTCGTGGCGCCGCCGCAGACCGTGCGCACTTGGCCCGGCAGCCCCCACGCGACCTGGCCCTGGACGCCGATCTTCGGCGCCATCGACCGCATCTTGCAGGTCACGCAGGATTATTTCCCGAAGACGCGGCGGGCGCGTGCCATGGACAAGGCCGTGGCCTGGGTCA
The DNA here is from genome assembly GCF_001423085.1 of Methylobacterium sp. Leaf125. Classification (GTDB taxonomy): domain Bacteria; phylum Pseudomonadota; class Alphaproteobacteria; order Rhizobiales; family Beijerinckiaceae; genus Methylobacterium. The sequence goes on from NZ_LMNU01000023.1 coordinate 7,244, forward strand.
GCGAGCGCCTCAACGGCGACGACGGCCTCGGGGCGATTTTCCCCGCCATGGTCAACACCGTGCTGATGTACGACGTGCTCGGCTACCCGGCCGACCATCCCCAGGTGCGGATCGCCTGCGAGGCGATCGAGAAGCTCGTGGTCGTCAAGGAGCACGAGGCCTACGTGCAGCCCTGCCTGTCCCCGGTCTGGGACACGGCGCTGGCCGGTCACGCCCTCCTCGAGGCGGGCGGCCCGGATGCGGAGCACCAGGCCCGGCGCGGCCTCGACTGGCTGAAGCCGCTCCAGGTCCTCGACATCAGGGGCGACTGGGCCGCGGGGCGGCCGAACGTGCGCCCCGGCGGCTGGGCCTTCCAGTACGCCAACCCCCACTTCCCCGACCTCGACGACACCGCCGTGGTGGTGATGGCGATGGATCGGGCCTCGCGCCAGCACGGCCTCGTGGCCGATGTGCCGGATTACGGCGCCTCCATCGCCCGGGCCCGCGAGTGGGTCGAGGGGCTGCAGTCGAGCGACGGCGGCTGGGCGGCCTTCGATGCCGACAACAACCACCATTACCTGAACCACATCCCGTTCTCCGACCATGGCGCGCTGCTCGACCCGCCCACCGCCGACGTCACGGCCCGCGTGGTCTCCATGCTGGCGCAGCTCGGGGAGACCCGGGATAGCTCGAAGGCCCTCGACCGCGGCGTCACCTACCTCCTGAACGACCAGGAGGAGGACGGCTCGTGGTACGGCCGCTGGGGCATGAACTTCATCTACGGCACCTGGTCGGTGCTGTGCGCCCTGAACGCCGCCGGCGTCGATCCGGCCTCCCCCGAGATCCGCAAGGCGGTCGCCTGGCTGATCCGCATCCAGAACCCCGATGGCGGCTGGGGCGAGGACGCCTCGTCCTACAAGATCGACCCGGCCTTCGAGCCCGGCTACTCCACCGCCTCGCAGACGGCCTGGTCGCTGCTGGCCCTGATGGCGGCCGGCGAGGCCGACGATCCGGCGGTGACCCGCGGCATCAACTACCTGACCCGCACTCAGGGCGCCGACGGCTTCTGGTCCGAGGAGCGCTACACCGCGACCGGCTTCCCGCGGGTGTTCTACCTGCGGTACCACGGCTACCCGAAGTTCTTCCCCCTGTGGGCCATGGCGCGCTACCGCAACCTTCAGCGCAGCAACACCCGGAAGATCGCCTTCGGCATGTGAGTCGATGGGATGGGGGGCGCAGGGGTGTGATGCGAAGGCTCCGGTTCGTGGTCGATCGAGCAACGGCATGCGTGCGATGACCGCGCCCGGCACCCTCCCGGTCCTGGCCGTGACCGGCCTCGCGAAGGAGGCGCGGCTCGCCTCCGGCACCGGCGTTCAAGCAATTGGGGCCGGCGGCAATCCGGAACGTCTTCGCGCCCTCCTGGCCGCACGGCCCGAGCCGGGCTGCCGCGCCGTCGTCAGTATCGGCATCGCCGGCGGCCTCGACCCGGCTCTCCAGCCCGGCGACGTGCTGGTCGCAACCGCCATCGTCATGCCGACACGAAGCTATTTGGCCGATCCCGCCATCACCGCGGCCTGGATGCGTGCGCTCGCGGGATCCGGCTTGACCGTTCGCGAAGCCGTGCTGGCCGGCGTCGATGCCGCCGTGATCGACGTTTCCGCCAAGGCGGCCCTGCGCAGCGCGACCGGCAGCGCCGGGGTCGACATGGAATCCCATGTGGCGGCGGCCTATGCGGCGGAGCATGGGTTGCCTTTCGCGGCCCTGCGCATCGTCTGCGATCCTGCCGACCGCGCGATCCCGGCCTTCGCCGCCCAGGCGCTGAAGCCCGACGGCGAGCCCGACATCCGCGCGGTGCTCACCGCGATCGCACGGCAGCCGAGCCAGATCCCCGCCCTGATCCGCCTGGCCCGCGACTCGGGCCGCGCCTTTCAGAGCCTGACCCGATGCCGGGCCCGGCTCGGGATCGCCCTCGGCGTCCCGGCCGTCTGAGAGCACGCCGCGCGCGAAGCGTACCGGGACGGAGGCGCTTCAGCGTCCGCCCGGACCACGCCCGGAGCCACCGCCGAAGCCGCCCGGCCCCTCCGGGCCCCCGAGTCCGCCTCCGGGCCCGAGTCCTCCCCCCGGACCGCGCCCGAACCCGCCGGGGCGCTCGAAGCCGCCCGGTCCTCCCCCGAAACCACCCCCGGGCCGTCCGTGCTCGCCGCCCAGGGGCGAGCGCGTATCGATGTCGAGGCGTGGTCCGCCCCCCGGGTGGCTCCCGGGCAAGCGTCCGTCGAGCCTGCCTCCATCGAGCCCGCGTCCATCGATGCCCCGACCTTCAAGGCCTCGCCCGTCGACGCCACGACTCTCTGAGCTTGGGAGCGATCCGCGATCGGGGGCCGTCCGTGGGCTGGGGCGCTCGGTGCCGCGCCGGTCGATGCGCAGGCTCTCGACGTTGAGGCGGCCGTCTCGGGCCGGCTCGGCAATGACAACCGCGCGCACGCTGCCGCGGCGCGGCAGTCCCGCCTCGGGCCGACCGGTGATCGCGAGGCCGGACCCGATCTGGAGACCGCGAGCATTGCGGCCGACATAGGCTTCGATCGAGACGCGGCGCAGGCCTGGGACGAAGAGCGCGCGCGACGGCTCGATGCCGGTCACCGCCGGACTCGACCCCGCTGGGTCGCCCGTGACGATGGCGCGACGCCCGACGTGTTCGGCATCGACACCGACGAGGCGGAGATCCCCGATCATCAGGCTGCCCTTCGGCCCCCGGCGGACCGGACCGGCCACCCGATCCGGTCCTTCGGACCGCCGCTCCACCAGACTGGCGACGACGACGCCATCGGGGCGGCGCAGACCGCTCACCGCGACGCGTTCGCCGAGGGTCCAGCCATCCTGCTGGGTCGCCGGGAGGGCGACCCGTTGCCCCAGGACGGTGAGCCCCCCCTTTCGGACGGCCTCCACGGGTCCGACCACCTCGCTCGTCACGTCGATACGCCGTGTGGCGAGGGTGCCGCCGCTCTCGAGGGCAACGACGCTTACCACGTGCCCGATGCGCAGGTCGCCCGCTGCCGCCGGCCGGCCGTCGATCCGCACCTGGACGTCCGGCGGGTAGGTGATGCGCAGGTCGTTGACGATGATCGATCCGAACTTGCGGATCGTCCCGATCACGCCGGTGCCGCCCAGGCCACGGTCGCCCTCCGATTCCGAACCGTCACCCGGCGGGTGGCTGGGGCGCGCGCCGGTCCCGCCGATGCCCTGATCGCGGATCGGCGGGACCGGGTCGGCGCGGGCGGCCAGAGCGAGGGGCGCCGCGGCGAGCAGGCGCAGAGCGTCGCGACGGTTCGGTGCACGCATGGAGGCGGGCCTCACGCCTTCGCCGCCGCGGACGGCGCATCCTCGCCATAGACGTAGACGCCGAAATTCCAGCGATGGGTGCCGCCGACGTCGGTCTCACAGGCTGCGTGGGCCTCGCGGTTGGCCTGCTGCAGCGCCTCCATGGCGATCTCGCGGGCACGGGCCTCGAGGCGATCGGCCAGTTCCTTGGACAGGCCGTCGTAATGGACCGCCCGTTCGAGAAAGCGCGGGGTCGGCGCGGTGATGTTGGCGACGCTCGCGGCGATGTGGTCGTGCAGATTGCGACCGAAGTAATAGAGCTGGGATTCCCCGCCCCCCTTCGGCACGTAGGCCGCTTCCGCGAGGACGATGTGGCCGTCGGCATCGGCGACCACGAGCCCGCGGTCGAGCCACTCATCGAGCACGGCGCGCGGGCGCAGATCCCGGGTCACGGCCGCGACGAGTTCCTCGAAGGACGCGCCGGTCCCGTCGCCCGCCCGCGTGAGGGGACGGGGTTGGCCGTCCGCGTCGGTGAAGGCGGGATCGGCGAGCCAGCGCGCGATGATCCGGCTGGTCCGCGACACGGAGGACGGCACGGCGCTGACAGGGGCACCGGCGCCGCGCAGGCGACTGACCTCCTTGCGGTGAATCCCGGTCAGCAGGCTGACCCGGCTGTCCGTCTGCTCCTTGCCCGGCAGCGCAAAGTCGTACTCGGCGACATTCACGTAGAGTTCGCGCAGGAGCGTGGTCAGCGCCGGAAAGGTGATGCCGCGTGCCACGAAGAGGCGCACGAGCGGCCGAAGCAGACGCGCGACGGGGGCGTGCAGGTTCGCTCCCTCGGAAAGGGTCTCGGTCGGATCGGCCATGGATCCAGCATAACCATCGCTCCGTGGGAGACAATCCCACGGCGTGCGTTCGGACACCTGTTCCCAACCCAGTTCGATCGACGTGGGAAATTTACCCACATACGAAGATGGGAGTGATTTCGACCCGGAGTGCCGCCATGGCCGCGCTGACGCCCTTCCACCCGACGGACGCTCTACCGCCGCTTCGTGCGGACGCGTCCGCATGTGCGACGGGACGGTCAGCCCGGTCGTTCGCCATCTTCGGTCGCGGTGTCAGTGTCCTCTCGGTTGCCGCGCTGGCCGTCGTCGTCCTGATCTCGACCGGACAGCGGGCGCTCCCGACGGCGCAGGGCACAACGCTGGCAGTGGACACGCCGCGGGTCAGCGCCACCCGCCTCGCCTCGCCCCGCCGGATGGCGGCGGCCTTCGCGTTCCCGCGGGCGAACTGATGTCCCGCGTCACGAGCCGTTCCCCCAGTCGGTCGGATCAGCCGCAACCGCGCCTGATCATCGACGTGCTCCTGTGCGCCGTTCCAGCGGTCGCCACCGTCATCCTGCTGGTCCTTGGACTCGGGGGCTGAGGCTGCCGCTGCTCGGCGACCCGACCCCGCAACGACCCGTTCACCCGTGTGATCACACTCGCTCGCAGCCCATTCGATGTATCGCGCCGATCCCCGCATGAGCCCTTCCCTGCACGCCTGCCGGCCTCCGCGCGGGTCTGCGCGACGGCGGCTGTCGTCCGAGCGGACCTTCGGCGGCTGGTGGCGCGCGCTGATCGCGCGTCTGCGCGGCAGGGCAGCCGAAGCGCCTCGCCGGGTCTGACTTGCTCGAAGCCTGCCCGAGACGAGGCCTCGCGGCGGAAGACCGCGACCGGGAAGCGAACGGCCGGCGGCGTCAGGCAGCGCGGACGGAGGCACCGACCGCGGATGCGTCGGGTGACCCGCGAACCGCCTCGGCCTCGCGGCACAGGGCGGAGGCGAGGCAGCGGGCCCGTTCCACCCAGAGGTCGCGCTCCTGACGGACAGCCACGACCGCGGCGCGGTCTTGGGCCTGCGCGATGCGCAGATCGTCGAGCTCCTCACGCAACGCCGTGGTCCGGCGCCGCTCCTGGGCCAGCGCCTCCCGCAGCACCGCCAGCGCGGCGTGATCGGACGCAGCAGGCTGGCCCGCAGGCTGGCCCGTCGAAGCGGACGCGGTTGCCGGCATGGCCGGGGTCGCCGGAACCGACGGGTTTGCCGGACGCAGATCCGCCACCTCGGCCCGGATGCGGTCGACGTCGAGACCGGTCATGTCGGACCTCGGCGCGGGCGCATCCGCGTCGCTGGTGCCCGCGACGGTCGGCATCGTGGCGATCGACGCAGTGCCGGGAACGCCCTCCTCCTCGATCACCAGACCGTGGAGCATCCGGAACACGGCGTCGCCGTCGAGCCGGGACAGGTCGAAGCCGCTCTCGCGGGCGAGATCGTTCCACAGCGTCTGTCCGGCCTCTGCCTGACCGACGAAGGCCATGGACCAGTTCGTGAAGCCCCGCGCCTCGGTCGGCCCGCATTCGAGCACCGTGACGTCGCCGTGCCGCTGATCGCGCTGGATCCGCTCGAAGGTGCGCTCCACCCCCTGGCGCGGGCCTTCGAGCACCTGCGCGAAGGCACCGCCGTTGAACATCAGCGCGCCGGTGACGCCGACCTCGGCGTTGTTCCGCTGCGAAGTCGCGAGGATCTGCGCGACGGCGCTGCTCGCCTCCGCGTCGGGGACCTTCAGAAGGTTCTTGCTGGCATAGACGAGACGATAGAGGTCGCTCATATCCGATCTCCGGAAAAGCTGGACACGGTCGGGGGCGGCTGCCTCACGCCTGGGCGAGGCCGTGTGGGCCGAGGTCGTTAAAAAGGGCCAGCAGCGCCTGGGCCGGGATCGGCCGGCTCACGAGGTAGCCCTGGACGTCGGTGCAGCCCTCGGCGCGGATGCGGCGCATCTGGTCCTCGGTCTCGACGCCCTCGGCCACCGTGGTCATGCCGAGGCTGCGCCCGAGACCCGCGATCGCACGGATCACCGCGTCTCCGTCCGGCTTCTGGGTGATGTCGGCCACGAAGGAACGATCGATCTTGATCTTGTCGAAGGGGAACGAGCGCAGGTAGCTCAGGGAGGAGTACCCGGTCCCGAAATCGTCCATGGAGACGCGGATGCCGAGGGCGCGCAGCCGGTGCAGAGTCCGCAGGGTGCGCTCGTTCTCCTGAAGCAGCACGCCCTCGGTGATCTCGATCTCCAGGCGGCTCGCGGCGAGCCCGGAGCTCGCCAGCGCGGAGACGATGACCTCGACGAGGCGATCGCCCTTGAACTGCGCGGGCGACACGTTCACCGCGACGTTGATCGCCGAGGGCCAGGTCGCGGCATCGCGGCAGGCCTGGCGGATGACCCATTCGCCGATCGGGACGATCAATCCGATCTCCTCGGCGAGCGAGATGAATTCGCCCGGCGGGACCATGCCGCGCTCCGGATGAGTCCAGCGCAGCAGCGCCTCGCACCCGGTGACGCGGTCGTTCTCGAGGTTCAGCTGCGGCTGATAGTGGAGGGAGAACTCGCGCCGGCCGAGGGCCTGGCGGATGTCCAGTTCGAGGCGGCGGCGCGCCTGCATGCGGGCGTCCATCTCGGCCTCGAAGAAGCGGAATGCCCCGCGCCCCTCGAGCTTCGCCCGGTAGAGGGCGAGGTCGGCGCATTTCAGCAGGCGATCCGCGTCGGTGCCATCGCGCGGCGCCACTGCGACGCCGACGCTGGCGCCGATGGTGAGCAACTGCCCCTCGATCATGTAGGTGCGGCCGATCAGGTCGACGATGCGGCGCGCCAGGACCCGGGTCTCCTCGAGGTCCGTTACGCCGCGCTGGACCACGACGAACTCGTCTCCGCCGATGCGCGCGACGGTATCGCAGGGACGGAGCGTGGCGCTGAGGCGCTCGGCGACCTTAGCCAGAAGGGCATCGCCGATCGCGTGACCCAGCGTGTCGTTGACGGGCTTGAACCGGTCGAGGTCCACAAGGAGCACCGCGCAGGCGCCGTCGGAGGTCTCCACCTGGGCGAGGGCATCCTCCAGGCGTTCGCGCAGGTGCAGGCGGTTCGGCAGGCCGGTCAGGGGGTCGAGGCGCGCCCGTTCGCTGGCCGCGCTCTCGGCGGCGCGGCGCAGGGTGACGTCCTCGAGGGTGACGGTCCAGCCCCGGCAGGTCCCGCGGGAGCGGCCGAAGGGCTGGATGCCGACCTCGAGCGTCAGCCCCGCGTGCTGGATCTCGAAGGCGAGGCCCTCGCAGCGGTCCAGGGCGCATCGGACCTGGGCGAACAGGGCATCCCGGCGGAGGGGCAGGAGGCGGCAGAGGGTGTGCAGGGCCTGACGAAGGCTCGGACGTTCAGGCAGGCCGAACCCGCCCACCACGTCCCGCGCCGGCCCGGTGCAGAGGACCAGCCGGCCCCGCTCGAAGACGAGAAAGCCCTGGCGCACCACATCGAGATAGGGTGCCGGCCCGAGCGCGGACTCAGCCGGGCCGGGGGTCGTCTCCGGTCTCGCGCGAACCTGGACTGCCTGCATCACGTCGCCGCTCCGGTGCGCATCCGGGGTGCGCCAGCGCCGCGAGTATAGAGACGCGAAAGTAAATTATAGGTTTTCGCGCCGCCGACTCTCAAATGTGAAAATCTTAGGCCATGTCAGGGGCGTTCACACGACACGACGCCGCAGTGATCTGGTCAGATTCAGAAGTGATAACTGCGAAGCAACTGAGCATCGCAGAACATCGACAGCCATCCAAAGATTACGAGGCCGACTTCATCGCTTGCTGAACTTTGACGATCGAATGGTCTCGCCGATACGATCGGGGGGCAAGGTATCGGCGAGACCTGGTCGATCCGAAGACGGCGCGACGGGTTGAGCATGTCCGACGGTTGCAGCCGGCACATTCACACACATCAACGTGGCAGGGGTTCGCCGTGGCCGAGGGCTGTTTTCGACGCGAGGATCAACGAAGCGTGGTCGAGAACGCGAAAGAGCGCGCGATGTCTCAGCCGAAGGACCGGGGCTCCGACAATTGCCGGCCGATCCAGGCCTGCGCCTCGTCGAGATCCGCGAAGATCGGCGCGTGCACATTCTCGACGCGCCCGAAGCCCGCTTCCAGAAACCAGTGTCCCGCCTCGGAATCATGCTCGCTGGAGAGTTGGACGAGCACGGCGACGAGCATCCCATCCTCGAAAACCAGCCGGCTCTCGCGGTCATTACTGCCCGTCGCGATCTGAACGGGCTGGAGTTTCATGGTCATGCCGCGGCCCGCGTTCCCAGGTGCAGGTATTTCGAGTTGAATTCCGCTATCGATTTCAGGCGCTGACGATCCAGAATCTTCAGCGTCCTACCCTTGAGTTCAATCACACCTTGGCGCCGGACTTCCTGAAGCGAGCGGTTCACGTGCACATTCGAGAGGCCGACGGTGTCGGCGAGATCGAGTTGGGTGACCGGGAACTCGTAGGAATTTTCGCTCGCGAAGCCGACCACCTGCAGGCGGACGAGCAATTCGCAGAACAGGTGGGCGATCCGCTCGATGGCCGATCGACAGCCGACGTTGACGAGCCATTCGCGCAGGGTCGCCTCGTCCACCAGCGTGCCCATGCGCAGGGAGCGCGCGATCGCCGGGTGCTCGTCCATGATCCGTTTGACGACGTCGATGGGAATCCGCACCACGCGGCAGGCCGACAGGGTGGTGATGGTGTGGTCCATCTGCGTGAGCAGCGCCACGTCGAGGTCGCAGGCGTCACCGGGAACCAGGTAGGCGGTGATCTGGCGCGCCCCGTTCGCGCGGTGCTTCTGCCGGCAGGCGATGCCCTCCATGATCAGGATCACGCCGTCCGGGGCATCGCCCTCGCGGATCAGGTCGACGCGTGGCCCGATGACGTGACCGTTGGCGCTGATGCGCCGGAGCACCGCCCGCTCCTCCTCGGTGAGAGGTCCGAAACCCTCCAGCTTTCGCACCAGCGGGTTCGAGGAATCGGCGAGGGGGATCGAGGAATGAGACGACAAGACGATGTCCGTAATCCTGGCAACAATCTTCGGATCGCGTGAGATCGCGACCAGCGGTGCACCGATCGACCCTCACATCACGCGGAGTCGGGGACACATCGGTGAGCGGCGCGGCCAGAAATCCCGATCCGTCGGTGCGGGCACGCGCCGGAGAGCCGGACGGCCGGCCTCGGCCGCGCGAGCCGACCCACTCCGCTGCCGTTCCGGGTCGAGACTGCGCCGTCGACCCGGCGTGCCTGCCCCGCGATCCCCGTCGGCTCGCCGATCCGACGATGTCATGCTGCTCTCCTACCGCGCACTGCGGAGGTCAGGCCGCAGGGCTTTGCATTTTTTATCCTGCCGCTTCAGCAGTTGTAAGCACCCGAGCCGCATTTGTATGATTTCAAACCTTTAACCTATGTTTATGAACCCACTACTGATGCGTTTAGATGCTCGCAGGATGATCTGCCATCTTTGATTGATCTAGTGCTCAACCTTCGCTATGGCCGCGCCAGGGCGGGAGAGGCTTGGTTCTCTGACCCGAGAGAACAAGGTCTGACCTCAGCGAATGCAAGTCTTGCCGCGTAACCGTTTGCTGCGGACCCTTTCGTCCGACGATTTGGCGTTGCTTCAACCGCATCTGCGTCGCCTGGACCTGGCAGCCCGGCAAGTTCTGGTTCAGGCCGGGGCCGATCTCGCACAGACCTACTTCGTCGAGGCCGGCCTCGTATCGGTCATCCTGCAGGTCGGCACGACCCGGATCGAGGTCGGAATGATCGGTCCGGAGGGTTTCGTGGACGCCGCCAGCGTCATTCTCGGGTCGACCCATTCGCCCTACGAGCATGTCGTCCAGATCGCGGGGGTCGCCCTCGTCATCGATCGGGATGCCCTCGAGGCCGCGATGGAGCGCAGCGCCACGCTGCGCCGGCAGATGCTGCGCTTCATCCAGGCGGAGCTGTTCCAGGCGCGCCAGACCGCCTTCGTGAATGCCAGTTTCGGCATCGAGACCCGGCTCGCCCGCTGGCTCCTGATGTGTCACGACCGCGTCGAGGGCGACGACCTCGTCCTCACCCACGAAATCCTGGCGGTGATGCTGGGGGTTCAGCGCTCCGGCGTGACGCTGGCGGTCCAGAACCTGGAAGGCTCCGGCTATATCTGGGCCCGGCGCGGACGGATCACGATCCGGAACCGGGAACGGCTGCAGGAAGCCGCGGGACGGAGCTACGGCATCGCCGAGGCGGCCTACCGGCGCCTGGTCGAAGAGGAATGAGACCCCGCGCCTCGGGTCCTAAGCAGCGGACCGGTTGCCGACGCTATCCGGCGGCGTGGGACGAGTCCTCGGCGCGCACCGGCTCTACGTCGTCGAGGGACGGAACGTAGGCGCACCAGGCGCATCGCCCGGCCTCTGCCATGCGCGGGGTGTTCGCCTGGGAGCAGAGCGGGCAGACGTCGAGCCGGAGGCCCGCCTCGCGGAGGAGGCCGCGCCCGCGGCCGCGAAAGGTGATCTCAGCGTCCTGGGAAATGGTTCGGGATCCTGGGTTGTCGCGGGTCATGGCCGGGATCGCGGCGTGCGGCCTCGTCGTCCCGGCCGCCTCGGTTCGGGCGGGCCGGCGAGCGATAGCGGATGCGCCGCGACGGTGCAAAGGTCGATGCTGCAGCGCAACGCTTCGACGCGCGACGCATTCTGTGTGTTCGTGCTGTGTGTTCGTGCCGTGTTTCGCGGCGGCACAGGCAGTGGAGCGACAGACACCGTGAGACGAACACAACGAAACGGCTCGTCCATCGCTTTTCGGCGTGACGCAAGCGCGGCCGTTTGACATCAACCGGTATGCGTTCCTGGCTTCTCATCCTGCTCGGTCTCGCGGCAACGGCCGCGGTCTGGTTCCTTCTGCCGGTTCAGGACTGGCTCCAGGCCTTCGGCGCCTGGGCGGCGAGTCTCGGGCCCCTCGGCCCCCTCGCCTTCGCGGCCCTCTTCGTCCTGGCCACGCTGCTGGTGATCCCGGGCACGCCGCTGACGATCGCCGGAGCGCTCGCCTTCGGGTGGTGGTCGCTCCCGATCGTCCTCGGGGCGGCGACCGTCGGTTCCGTCCTGGCCTTCCTCGCGGCGCGCTTCGTCCTGAGACGACGCGTCGAGCGCGTCATCGCCCGACGTCCCACGATGGTCGCCACGATGGAGGCGGTGGGCGACGGCGGATGGCAATTGCTGACCCTGATGCGGGTCAGTCCCTTCGTGCCCTTCAACGTGCAGAACTACATTCTCGGCCTGACGCGGGTCCGTGTGCGGGACTTCTTCGTCTCGACCCTCCTCGGCATGATCCCGGGGACGATCCTCTGCGTCTATCTCGGCGTGATCGGCCGCACGGCGGCCGACTCGGCCGCCCACTGGATCCCGCTGGGGCTCGGCCTGGTTGCGACCTTCGGGGCCGTCGCGGTGACGCGCCGCCGCGTGCAGGCGAAGCTCGCCGCGCGCGGGCTGCATCCGGCGTCCCGTTCGCCCCGGGCCGCCGATCCAGGCGCGCCGGCTCCGCGCCGGTCCGAGGCGCGCTGGCTTCGGCCCGGCCAGACCTGCTGGCGCATCGAGCAGGCCGATCGGCTCGCCGTCCTCCATGACGGCGCCGCCTACTTCGCGGCCGCCCGCAGCGCCATGCTGGAGGCGCGCCACTCCATTCTGCTGATCGGCTGGAGCTTCGACCCGCGCCTGCGCCTCGCGCCCGACGGCAGCCACGCCCCGGAGGGGGAAACCCTGGTGGACCTGCTCCACCGCCTGCGCGCCTGCCGGCCGGACCTCGCGATCCACATCCTGATCTGGGACATGCCCTGGCCGCTCTCGGCCGGACGGGACCTGACACCGGAGGCGGTGCGCGCCCTGCTGGGTCCCGGCATCGGCTACCGGGTCGATGCGACGCTGCCCTTCGGCGCCTGCCAGCACCAGAAGATCCTCGTCGTCGACGACGCGGTGGCCTTCTGCGGCGGGGGCGACTTCGAGGCCAATCGCTGGGATACGCCGGCCCACCGGGACGGCGACCCCCGCCGGCGCCTTCCCAGCGGCGAGACCTATCCGCCGCGACACGACATCATGATGGCGGTCGACGGCCCGGCGGCGGCGGCCCTGGGTGACCTCGCGCGCCAACGCTGGCACGAGGCCACCGGCGAGCGTCTGCCTCCCCCGCCCGCACGGGACGGGACGCCCTGGCCGGCCTCCGTGACCCCGCTCCTCCACGCCACGTCGGTCGCCCTGTCGCGCACCCGGCCCGCCGGCCCGAAGCGCGCGGCCCTGCACGAGAACGCCGCGTTGTACGCCACCGCGATCCGGGGCGCGGCCCACGTCATCTACCTGGAGAACCAGTACCTGACGTCGCCCCTGATCGGCGACGCGCTGATGGCGCGCCTCGGCGAGGCCGAGGGACCGGAGATCATCATCGTGGTGGCCGAGCGCAGCCCGAATGCCTTCGATCGGCTGACCATGGACAGCGCCCGACGGGGACTCATCCGCAAGCTTCGGGCGGCGGATCGCTTCGATCGCCTCCGCATCCTGGCGCCGCATACGGCGGAGGGACGTCCGATCCTCGTCCATTCCAAGGTGGGCATCTTCGACGATCGCCTGGTGCGCATCGGGTCGACGAACCTCAACAACCGCTCCCTCGGCTACGACAGCGAGTGCGACCTGGCCATCGAAGTCCTGCCGAGCGAGGACGCGCCTCTCGCGCGATCCGCCATCCTGCGCCTGCGGGACGGCCTGCTCGCCCACCACGCCGGTTGCCCGCGCGAGGATTTCGAGGAGGCGGTACGCCGTCGCGGCTCCCTGCGCGCGGTGCTGGACGATCCGTCCCTCGTGGCGCCGCGCCGGCTCTGCCCGCTGGTGCCTTCCCGGCGCGGCGCCCTCGCGCGCCTGGTGGAGGCCTGGCATCTCGGTGACCCGGCCAGTGTGCGCGATGCCTGGCGGCCCTGGCGCCGGGCCGCCGCCCTGGAGCGGTTCCGGCGGGGCGAGCGCCCGGCGGAGGCGCCGGCGGCTCAGACCTCCGGCGCGACGGCCAGGGCTTCCTAAGGCCGCAGCACCGCCCGCGGCACCTCGGCGAAGTCGAGCGTCGCCAGGAGCGGACGATGATCGGACGCGCAGCGCGCGGCCCCGTCGCGCAGCACCGCCACCTGGTCCACCCGGAGGCCCGGACCGACGAAGACATGGTCGAGACGCAGAACCGGACAGCGGCTCGGGAAGGTCGCGCGCCCCATCCGGCTGCGCGCGACGGCGCGGGCGTCGCTGAGTTGCGCGGTCAGCTGGCGATAGGCCCGTGACCACGGCGTTGCGTTGAAGTCTCCGGCCAGGACCACCGGTCCCGCCGCCGATGCGGCCGCGAGCCAGTCGGGACCGAGCAGTGCCACGAGCTGCGCGCTTCGCTCCGCCGCGGCGAGGCCCAGATGGGTGTTGAGGACCTGGAGCCGGTGCCCATCACAGGCGACCTCCACCCACAGGGCGCCCCTCGGCTCGAGACCCGGCCGACCGGCGAGCCCGGGCAGGCCTCCGGCCCTGACGAGGCGGGAGGGATGCGTCGTGAGGATCGCGTCGCCGTAGCGCTCGGTCTCGACCTCGAGGGCGGCGTGGAAGTGCGCCCGCATGCCCAGGTGCCGGGCGAGGGCCCCGGCTTGGTCGACGCCGCCGGTCCGGGCGCGGCCGAGGTCGACTTCCTGCAGCGCGACGATGTCGGCGCGGCTCGACCGAATGGCACGGGCCACGCGCTCCAGATCGACGCGCCCGTCGGTGCCGCGCCCATGGCGGATGTTGTAGCTGAGGAGGCGCATGCGGGGCGGTCGCCGTCAGGCCGAGGGCTCGGCGAGGCGGCTGCGATGCCGGTCGAGCGCGGCCCGCAATTGCGGCAGGAAGGGCGAATGGCTGTCCCACGGCCGGACCGCCTCCTGCAGCCGCTCCAGGGCCTCGACCTGGGCGGACAGGCCCTGGGCCTGCGAGAGATAGGCCCAGATCGCGTCTTCGGCCTCGCCGAGATCGACGGGTTGTTCGGCCACCAGGAGGCCCTGGAAGCGCTGTAGCGTGTGGTCGAGATCGGCCATGTCGAACTCCCCAAATCCTCTCTCACCACCGGCGCCGCACGAACCGTTCACCGGATACGCCGCTCGACCCGACCGAGCGCCGGTGAGCCGGCTCCGTCGCGCGCCGGGTACCGGACCATATGGAGCGGCGCCCGCGATCGGGGAGCGTCGCCCCGGCCGGTCTCCCGGCATCCCGCCCGTGTCAGTCCGCTGCACCCGCCGGTGCGTCGCCCCTCAGGAACGCCGCAGGCCCCCGAGCAGGCTCGCCGCCGCCAGTCCGACACCGGCCACCACCGCGGCGGTCGTCAAGGGATGCAGGACGGAACGCGTATAGAAGCTGCGGCGCATGACGTAGCCCAGGTGTTCCCCGGCGACGCGGCCTCCCAACCCTGCCCCGTAGAGGGCACCGTCGCGGTGGCGGGCGGGCTCGTCGCGCTGCTGCTGCGCCGTCATCGTACGGGCGATCCGGTCGAAGGTCCGGGGCGCCATGCGCTGGGCACTGCTCATCAGGCGGCCGCCGCCACCGATGTAGATGTCGCGCTGCGGATGCACGGCGGCCTGGACGATGGCGTTGGCCACCTCCTCGGTGCGGTAGATCGGCGGCGGCAGCTTCGGCTCGTGGTCGGTGTAGTCGCGCGTTCTGCGGAAAGGGCGTGTCGATGGAGGCGGGCTTGATCAGCGTCACCGCCACGGGCGCGCCCTCCTGCTCCAGCTCGATCCGCAGGGCGTCGGTGAAGCCTTTGATCGCGTGCTTGCTGGCGCAGTACATCCCCTGCAGCGGGAAGGCGATGTCGGAGGCGACGCTGCCGAGGTTGATCAGCACGCCGCCCGTCGTCTTGAGATGCGGCAGGGCCACGAGGGAGCCGTAGACGAGCCCCCAGAAATTGGTCTGGAACAGGCGCTGGTGGTCGGCATCGCTCACCTCCTCGAGGCGTCCGAAGATCGACAGGCCGGCATCGTTGACCCAGGTGTCGATGCGCCCGAAACGCTGGATGGCCCGGTCGGCCACGGCCTGAAGCTGCGCCCGCTCGCCCACATCCGCGACCACGTGGATCGCCTCGCCTCCGCCTTGCTCGATCGCGCGCTGGACCTCGGCGAGGACCTCGCCGTTGCGGGCGGTGAGGACGACCTTGGCGCCGGCCGCGGCCGCCATCCGGGCGGTGGCGAGGCCGATGCCGCTGGAGGCGCCGGTGATGACGACGACCTGCTGGTCGAGGGGCTTGCGGGTGGCGAACATGCGGTCCGGTGTCCTGGGCGTCACGCCGGTGTTTTGGGCGTCACGGGTGAACGGGGATGCTTCGTCAACCGGCCTCGCCGCGCCCCTGTTCAGCCGCGACGCCGACGCGTCCCGGCCGCAGCGAGTTGGGACTTGACCGATTCGTGGCTATTGACCGATTTTTGGGCACAGAGCGGCCCGGTCGATGGGCGATGGCGGGTCCACAGCATCGGCGTGGACGGCGCCGAGAACCGGGTTCGGGCTTGGCCCGATCCATGCCAAGGTACAGTCGATGCCAAGGTACGATCGACGCCAAGGTGTCGGCAGTCGCGTGCGAAGCAGACTCGAAGAGGATGGGTGCCTTGTTGAAGTCCACGGTCAAAGCGTTCGTCTCGGCCACCGCCCTCGCCGCCGTCATGGGCCTGTCCGCCACCGCGCCGGCCGCCGCGGCGAACGTCTTTCGCTTCGCCTTCCAGGGGGACATCAAGTCGCTCGACCCCTACTCCCTGAAGGAGAGCTTCACGATCGGCATGCACGGCGCGGTCTTCGACTCGCTGATCACGCGTGACAAGGATCTGAACCTCGCGCCGATGCTCGCCGAGTCCTGGGAGAATCCGGAGCCGACGCGCTGGCGCTTCCACCTGCGCAAGGGCGTGAAATTCCATGACGGCTCGGACTTCACCGCCGACGACGTGATCTTCTCGGCCAACCGCGTCCGGGCGCCGGGCTCGAACTTCACCACCAACGTGCCGTCCGACGCCGAGTGGGTGAAGATCGACGACCACACCGTCGACATGAAGCTCAAGAGCCCCAACCCGATCGCCCTGTACCAGTTCTCGACCTGGTACATCATGTCGAAGTCCTGGGCCGAGAAGAACGGCGCCGTCGCCCCGACCCTGCCGAGCGCGACCTCCACCAGCTACGCCGCCCTGCACGAGAACGGCACCGGGCCGTTCATCATCACCGAGCACCAGCCCGGCGTGCGCACGGTGTTCAAGAAGAACCCCAACTACTGGGGCAAGGTGGACTCGAACCTCGACGAGGCAGTCTTCACCACCATCCAGAACGACGCCACCCGCGTCGCCGCCCTGATCTCCGGCGAGGTCGACTGGATCGACCCCGTGCCCCTGCAGGACGCCCAGCGCGTCAACGGGAGCGGCACCGCCACCGTGATGGCCGGGCCGGAGCTGCGCACGATCTTCCTCGGCATGGACCAGGCGCGCGACGAGCTGAGAGACTCGAACGTCAAGGGCAAGAACCCGTTCAAGGACGTCCGCGTGCGCGAGGCCTTCTACCGGGCCATCGACGAGGAGACGATCGCCAAGCGCGTGATGCGCGGGCAGGCCGTGCCCTCCGCCCTCCTGATCGCCCCGGTGCTGTTCCCCCGCGCGTCCGAGTTCAAGCGGCCCGAATACGACCCCAAGCGCGCCAAGGCGCTGCTCACCGAGGCGGGCTATCCGGACGGTTTCTCCCTCGGCATGGATTGCCCGAACGACCGCTACGTCAACGACGAGGCGATCTGCCAGGCCGTGGTCTCCATGCTGGCCCGGGTCGGCGTGAAGGTGAACCTCAATGCGCAGCCCAAGGCGAAGTACTTCGCCAAGGTGCTGGCCCCCGCCTACGACACCTCGTTCTACCTGGTGGGCTGGACCCCCTCCTCCCAGGATTCGCACAACATCCTGTTCGAGATCGCCGGCTGCCGGAACGGCTCCAAGCCCGGCCGCGGCAACTGGAACCTCGGCAATTACTGCAACCCGAAGGTCGACGCGCTCGCCGACTCCGTCGAGGCCGAGAGCGACCAGACCAAGCGCAACGCCGAGATCAAGGAAGGCTTCGACACCATCCAGGCCGACTGGGGCTTCATCCCGCTGCACCAGCAGGCCCTGGCCTGGGGCGTCTCGAAGAAGGTCACCCTGGTCCAGCGCCCGGACAACATGCTGATGCTGTACTGGGTCTCGAAGCAGCCGTGACCGCTATGGCCGAACGGTTTGAGGACGTCGCATCGCCCCGCGTCTCCGCCCGGCGGGGAAAGTGCGATCGCATCCGCTGGTCTGTACGCCGAACCGGCGCGTGCAGCCCCCCGTCATCCCGGGGCCGCGCGGCGGGGCCCGGGATCCGGAAACGGAGCAGGTGCCGGACGTCACACCGTGGGCGGTCCTGGAGTCCGGGCACGCCTGCGGCGCCCCGGACTGACGGCGCGCCGCTGTCTGCGATCGCTCAGCGTGCCGGTCTCGGCGATCGGCGCGGCCGGATCGCCCGCCGATGATCGCGTTCATCCTGCAGCGCCTGCTCCAGTCCATCGCCGTGCTGTTCGCGGTCGGCCTGATCGCCTTCTCGATGTTCCGGTTCGCCGGCGATCCCGTGAACCAGATCGTGGGCGTCGACACGCCCTATGCTGAGCGCGTCGCGATCCGGAAGGATCTCGGGCTCGACGATCCCGTGGCGGTCCAGTTCCTGCGCTACGCCGGCAACGTCGCGCGCGGCGAGTTCGGCACCTCCTACCAGTTCCGCCAGCCGGTCTCGTCGCTCCTGGCCGAGCGCATGCCCGCCACCCTCGAACTCGCGCTCTGCGCGACGCTGTTCGCGCTCACCGTCGGCATCCTGATGGGGGTCTACTGCGCCCTGCGGCGGGACACCTGGCTCGCCAAGATCTTCCTCGCCATCTCGCTCGTGGGCATCAGCCTGCCGACCTTCCTGATCGGCATCCTGCTGATCTTCCTGTTCTCGGTGACGCTGGGCTGGCTGCCCTCCTTCGGCCGCGGCGACACCGTGCGGCTGGGCTGGTGGACCACCGGCTTCCTCACCGCCTCGGGCCTGCGCGCGCTGATCCTGCCCTCCGTCACCCTCGGCCTGTTCCAGATGACCCTGATCATGCGCCTGGTCCGCGCCGAGATGCTGGAGGTGCTGCGCACGGACTACATCCGCTTCGCCCGGGCACGGGGCCTCACCACCCGCTCGATCCATCTCGGCCACGCCCTCAAGAACACGCTGGTGCCGGTCATCACCATCGCGGGCCTGCAGCTCGGCTCGGTCATCGCCTTCTCGATCATCACCGAGACGGTGTTCCAGTGGCCCGGCATGGGCCTGCTCTTCGTCCAGGCCGTGCAGAACGTCGATATCCCGATCATGGCGGCCTACCTGCTGCTGGTCGCCGCCATCTTCGTCGTCATCAACCTCGTGGTGGACGTGCTCTACACCATCGTCGATCCCCGCCTGCACCTGTCCACGGGACGGGCCTCATGAGCGCGTCCGTACAGGAGTCCCCCCTCCTCCCGCCGGCGCCCGTGAAGCGCTCGGCCCTGGCCCGCTTCCTCGATTCCGACGTCTATGCCAGCTTCCGCCGCTCGAAGCTGGCCATGGGCGCCTTCGCGGTGACGCTGCTCTTCGCCCTCCTGGCGCTGGCGGCCCCCTGGATCTCGCCGCAGAATCCCTACGACCCGGCCCAGCTCGAGCTCATCAACTCCAACCTGCCCCCGATCTGGTACGCCGATGGCCTCGCGCCCTTCACCCTCGGCACCGACGACCAGGGCCGCGACGTGCTCTCGGCGGTGTTCTACGGCCTCCGGCTGTCCCTGGTGGTGGGGCTCCTTGGCGTCCTGGTCTCGGGTGTCCTCGGCATCCTGCTCGGGCTGATCGCGGGCTATTTCGGGGGCTTCGTCGATACGCTGATCATGCGTATCGCCGACGTGCAGCTCACCTTCCCGGCGATCCTCATCGCCCTGGTGGTGGACGGCGTCGCCAAGGCAGCCCTGGGCAGCCAGATGGACACGAACGCCGCCATCGGGCTCATCGTGCTCTCGATCGGGCTGTCGTTCTGGGTGCAGTACGCCCGCACCGTCCGGTCCTCGGTTCTGGTCGAGAAGAACAAGGACTACGTCCAGGCCGGGCGGCTCATCGGCCTGTCCTCGCCGGTGATCATGGTGCGGCACGTCCTGCCCAACGTCCTCGGCCCGGTCTTCGTCATCGCCACCATCAACCTGGCGCTGGCCATCATCACCGAGGCGACCCTGTCCTTCCTGGGCACCGGCCTGCCCGACTCGATGCCCTCCCTCGGCACCCTGATCCGCACCGGCAACCGCTTCCTGTTCTCCGGCGAATGGTGGATCGTCGCCTTCCCGGGCCTGGCGCTCGCCGGCCTCGTCCTGGCGATCAATCTGCTCGGCGACTGGCTGCGCGACGCCCTGAACCCCAAGCTGCAGTAACCGCGACGCCATGACAGATCTGACATGACAGAGCCCGTTCTCTCGGTCCGCAACCTGCGCGTCGCCTTCGCGGGTCGGCGCGGCACCCTCACGGCCATCGACGACGTCTCGTTCGACATCGCCCGGGGCGAGATCCTCGGGGTCGTCGGCGAATCCGGGGCGGGCAAGTCGGTGACCGGCTCGGCCGTCATCGGCCTGATCGATCCCCCCGGCGCCATCGTGGGCGGCGAGATCCGGCTGCAGGGCGAGCGCATCGATACCCTGTCGCCCGAAGCCATGCGGCGCATCCGGGGCCGGCGCATCGGCATGATCTTCCAGGATCCGCTGACGAGCCTCAACCCACTCTATCGCGTCGGTCGGCAGATCGTGGAGACCATCCGCACCCATACCGACCTGTCCGAGAAGGCCGCGCGCCACCGCGCCATCGACCTCCTGGCAGAGGTCGGCATCCCGGCGCCGGAGCGGCGGATCGACGGCTACCCGCATGAATTCTCCGGCGGCATGCGCCAGCGCGTGGTGATCGCCCTGGCCCTGGCCGCCGAGCCGGAGCTCATCATCGCCGACGAGCCCACCACGGCCCTCGACGTCTCGGTTCAGGCCCAGATCATCGCGCTCCTGAAGCGCCTCGGCACCGAGCGCGGCACCGCCGTGATGCTGGTGACCCACGACATGGGCGTGATCGCGGAGGCCGCCGACCGGGTGGCCGTGATGTATTCGGGCCGCATCGCCGAGATCGGCCCCGTGCGCGACGTGGTGCAGAACCCGCTGCATCCCTACGCCAAGGGCCTGATGGGGGCGATCCCGACCCTGGCCCAGGAGACCGACCGCCTCGCCCAGATCCCCGGCTCGATGCCGCGGCTCTCGAACATCCCGAAGGGCTGCGCCTTCAACCCGCGCTGCCCTTCCGTCTTCGCCCGCTGCGTGGTGGAGCGGCCCGATCCGATTTCGGTGGGCGCACACCGGGTCGCCTGCCACCTCTACGATCGTTCGGAGGCCTCCGCCGCATGAATGCGCCCGTGATGCCGCCGTCGATCCCGGGCACCCGCGCGCCGGACACCCCCTACGTCGCGATCGAAGGCCTGCGCCGCACCTTCGACGTGTCGCGGCCCTGGCTCGCCCGGGTCATCGAGCGCCAGCCGCGGCAGATCCTGCGCGCCGTCGACGGTGTCAGCTTCGAGATCCGTCGGGGCGAGACCTTCGCGCTCGTCGGCGAGTCCGGCTCGGGCAAGTCGACGGTCGCCCGCATGGTGGTGGGCCTGCTGCCGCCGAGCGCCGGCGACGTGCGCATCACCGGAATCTCGATGACCGACCCGCGCCAGGCCGCGGATCGCCGGCGCCTGCGCCGCCGCATCCAGATGATCTTCCAGGATCCCTACGCCTCGATGAACCCGCGCTGGCGGGTCCGCCTGATCATCGCGGAGCCGATCCGGGCCTTCAACCTGCTCCAGGGCGACATCGCCATCGCCCGCCGCGTTGGCGAACTCCTCAGCCTCGTCGGCCTGCATCCCGACGACGGGGTGAAGTACCCGCATGAATTCTCCGGCGGCCAGCGCCAGCGCATCGCCATCGCCCGGGCGCTGGCCTCGGAGGCGGAGTTCCTGGTCGGAGACGAGCCGACCTCGGCCCTCGACGTCTCGGTCCAGGCCCAGATCCTCAACCTGATGCGCGACCTGCAGGATCGCCTGGGGCTGACCTACCTGTTCATCAGCCACAACCTCGCCGTGGTGCGCCACATGGCGAACCGGATCGGGGTGATGTATCTGGGGCGCGTGGTCGAGATCGCAGACGGACGGGAACTCTTCCGTGCTCCGAAACATCCCTACACGCGCATGCTGCTCGATGCGATTCCGGATATCGGGCTCACCGGGCGCAAGCGCATCCCCGTCTCGGGCGAGATCCCGAACCCCATCGATCCCCCCGCGGGCTGCGCCTTCAACCCGCGCTGCCCCTTCGCGAACGAGCGCTGCCGCATCGAGGTCCCGGCCCTGGTCGAGGGCGTGGCCTGCCACGCCTTCCAGGAGCGGCGTCTGCCGGCCTGAGGGTCGGTGGCCCGCGCGAGCGCGTTCCAGAGCCAGAGCATGAACACAGACCCATCCATCGCCGCGGCCGAACCGGCGGCGGGCGAAGCCCCCGACAACGACATCCTCAGCCTCGGGGCCGTCGACCTCTCGGCCGCGATCCACTCCCGGCGCGTCTCCTGCGTCGAGGTCATGACCGCCTGTCTCGATCAGATCGATCGGCTCAATCCCACGGTCAACGCCATCGTGGCGCTGCGCGACCGGGGCGAGCTCCTGGCCGCGGCCGAGGAACGCGACGGACAGGCGGCACGCGGAGAATTCCTCGGACCGCTGCATGGATTTCCCCACGCGGTGAAGGACATCGATGCCGTCAAGGGCTTGCCCTTCACGCAGGGGTCGCCGATTTTTCGCGACCGCATCGCGGCGGCCGATTCGATCATGGTCAAGCGCGTGCGCAAGGCCGGCGCGATCTTCACGGGCCGGACCAACATGCCGGAATTCGGCCTCGGCTCGCAGACCTTCAATCCGGTCTACGGCGCCACCCGCAACGCCTATGATCCGACCAAGACCTCCGGTGGCTCCAGCGGCGGCGCGGCGGTGGCGGTGGCCCTCCACATGCAGCCCGTCGCCGACGGCAGCGACCATGCCGGCTCCCTGCGCAACCCGCCCGCCTTCAACAACCTGTTCGGGCTGCGCACCGGCTACGGGCGCATCCCGATCGAGACCAAGGACGCCTTCACCCCCGGCCTCGGGGTCTCGGGCGGGATCGGGCGCTCCCCGGCCGATATCGGACTGCTGCTCTCGGTCCAGGCCGGCTACGACGCGCGGGTGCCCTACGCCAACACGCAGGACCCCGCGATCTTCACGGAGGACCTGAAGCGAGATTTCAGCGGTGCCCGGATCGCCTGGTTCGACGATCTCGGCGGCTACCTGCCCTTCGAGCCGGGCGTGCTCGACCTCGATCGCAGCGCCCTCTCGGCCTTCGAGACGCTGGGCGCCAAGGTCGAGTGGGATCGCCCGCGCTTCGACATGGGCAAGGTCTGGCGCGACTGGCTCACCCTCCGGGCCTGGATGACCGCCTCGAACCTGCGTCCGCTCTACGACGAGCCGGCCTACCGGGCGCAACTGAAGCCGGAGGCGGTCTGGGAGGTGGAGCGCGGCCTCGCGCTCACCGCCGATCAGGTCGCGGCCGCCCAGGAGGGCCGCACCGCCTGGTACGAGGCCGTGCGCCGGTTCCAGGAGCGCTACGACTTCCTCCTCATGCCCTCGACCCAGGTCTTCCCCTTCGACGTGGAGGAGCGCTGGCCGAAGGTCGTCGGCGGCCGGGCGATGGACACCTACCACCGCTGGATGGAGGCGACGATCCCCGTGACCATGAGCGGCCTGCCCGCCCTCAACGTGCCGGCGGGCTTCGACCCGGCCGGGCGCCCGTCCGGCATCCAGATCGTCGGCCCCAACAACGGCGAGCGCGCCTGCCTCCAGCTCGGCGCCGCCTACGATGCCGCGACCCGCTGGGTGACCCGGCGCAAGCCCGCGCTGCTGAACCCCTCCTGATCGTTCTCCCGAGATTCGCCTTCGAGACCCCCGATGACCGATACGCCCGCGCCGCATCACGGCCGCTACGCCTACAGCGCCCTGCCCGACCGGCCGGTCTACGACTGGCCCGGGGGCAAGCGCCTCGCGGTCTATCTCGGGCTCAACCTCGAGGGCTTCGATTTCGGCCGGGGCCTGGGCGCCGAACTCGCGCCGGGCGGCCCGCAACCGGACGTGCTGAATTACGCCTGGCGCGACTGGGGCAACCGGGTCGGCGCCTGGCGGATCAAGGAGACCCTCGACGCCCTGGAGATGCCCGCCAGCGTTCTCGTCAACAGCCGGCTCTACGCCGATTGTCCCGGCCTGATCGAGGCGTTCCGGGCGCGCGGCGACGAGATCGTCGGGCATGGCCGCACCAACACCGAGCGCCAGGGCGACCGGGAGGAGGCCGAGGAGCGGGCCCTCATCGCCGAGGCCACCGCGATCCTGACCGCGCAGGAGGGCAAGCCGCCGAAGGGCTGGCTCGGACCCTGGATCTCGCAGAGCCGTCGGACGCCGGACCTCCTCGCCGAGGCGGGCTACACCTACTTGCTCGACTGGTGCCACGACGACCAGCCGACCTGGTTTTCCACCCGCGACGGCGGGCGCATCCTCGCCGTGCCCTACCCGCAGGAATTGAACGACATCCCCGCCATCGTCGCGCGCAAGGAGACCGGCCAGCAATTCGCCGACGCCATCGTCGAGGCCTTCGACGAGATGCTGGAGCAGTCGCGCACCGCCCCCCTGGTGATGGGCATCGCCCTGCATCCCTACATCGTCGGCCAGCCGCACCGCCTGCGGCCCCTGCGGCGCGCCCTCGCCCACATCGCGGCCCGCCGCGACGCGATCTGGCTCACCACCGCCGGCGGCATCGCCGCCTTCGCGGCGGAGAGCGGGACCGCTCTCTGACGGCACGCCCGGCGGCCGATCGTTCAGACATCGATCAGACAGGGGCCGCTATACGGACGGCTCGCGTTTCCCGAACGCTCCTGCCGAGCCCGCCCATGCATGCCGACGCCTTCCTCGCCGCCGCCGAACGCCTGCCGGTCGCGGATCTCGACGCCCTGACCGGCGGCAAGGGCGTGGTGGTGGTGGCGCCCCACCCCGACGACGAGAGCCTCGGCTGCGGCGGCCTCATGGCCGAGGCCCGCGCCCGGGGTCGCGAGGTCCGCGTCGTCATCGTCAGCGACGGGTGCGGCTCGCACACGCATTCGGCGCTCTATCCGCCGGCCAAACTGCGTGACCTGCGCGAAACGGAGACGGTCGACGCTGTTGGTATACTGGGCGTATTTCAGGAGTCCGTGACCTTTCTCCGCCTGCCCGATGCCGGTGTTCCGAGCGCCGGTCCGATCGCGGAAGCGGCCGCCGCCCGGATCGCCGCGATCGCCCGCGATGCCGATGCCGGCGCCGTCTGCGTGACTTGGGGCCACGATCCCCATTGCGACCACCAGGCCGCCGCCGCCATCGTCCGCCTGGCGCGGGCGCATCTCGGTCCGATCCGGATTTTCGCTTATCCCGTCTGGGGTTGGACCCTGCCCGAGGGCACCGAGGTCGGCCCGGCGCCCACCGGTCTGCGCCTCGATGTCGGGGCCCACCGCGCCGCGAAGACCGCCGCGATCGGCGCCCATCGCTCCCAGACCACCGATCTCATCTCCGACGACCCGACGGGCTTTCGCCTGGAGCCGGCGATGGTCGCCCGCTTCACCGGCCCCTACGAGATCTTCGTCGCCATGGACGCACCCACCCCGTGATCGCCGACACCACCCTCATCACCCTGAACAAGGGCCGCGACGCCCATCTCGCCCGCCTGCTCGAAGGCGTCGCGCGAGGTCCACATCCGGAGGCCTGCGTCATCGTCGAGATGGGTGCCGAACCCGCCCCCCTGCCGGATTACGGTTTTCCCATCCGCCGTATCGTCCTCGGCAGTGATGGCCTGCCCCTGGCTCGAGCCCGCAATGCCGGCCGCCAAGCCGCCGGCACCGAGCGGCTCATCTTCCTCGACGTGGATTGCATTCCCTCGGCGGATCTTGTGCCGCGCCTCAGCGCCGATCTGGCCGAGGCCGATGGGTTGATCTGCTGCGAGATTCGCTATCTGCCAGCGGGCGCTGTCGGGGACGGATGGACGGAAGCCGGACTGCGCGCGGTGGGCCACGCCCATCCCGTCCGTCAGTTCCCAGCCGAGGGACTGACCCGGACCGACAATGCCGGGCTGTTCTGGTCCTTGGCCTTCGGCGTCCGGGCAACGACCTTCGACCGCCTCGGCGGCTTCGACGAGGCGTTCGACGGCTACGGCGCGGAGGACACCGACCTCGCCTTTCGCGCCGATGCCCTCGGAATCCCCGTGCTGTTCAGCGCAGGCGGGCAAGCCTTCCACCAGCATCACCTCGCCTGCGATCCGCCGTTGCAGCACTTCGACGACATCGTCCGGAACGCGACGCGCTTTCGCGCACGGCACGGTCTCTGGCCCATGGACGGATGGCTCGACGCCTTTGCCGCGCGCGGCCTCATCAACACGCAGTGGCGCGACGATCTCATCGTCTTGCGCCAACCCGGTGCCAACGAGATTGCCGCGACGCGGCTTTCTGCAGACCGTCCCTTCTGAGATCTCGGCGCCTAACGGCGACGAGCGTCGAGGCGATCCGCCATGTCGCCGATGAAAGAGACGGTGCGGGCGATCACGCCCGGCCGGGTCAGTCCGCCGATGACGCCGGGATCGAGCCGTTCCGCGGCCGCGATGATCGCCGGCCACGCGGCAGGCTCGGGCCAGGACTCGCAATGCAGTGCCGCGCCCATCGCGGAAAGGGCGCGCGATTTTTCGATCTGCTCATCGAACGCTCGTGGTTCGGGAAGGCAGATGAAGCGCTTTCCCGCCGCCGAGACCGCCGATACGACCCCGTCGCCACCTCCGCCGACCACCAGATCGGCTCGGGCGAGATAGGGGGCTGGATCGCCGACCCATCCGTGCAGGTGCAGGTTCGGCGGAATATCCGTCCCCCCGCCGTCGACAGGACCGAGTACGTGCCAGTGGCGATCCGGCACGGCCGTCGCGGCCGCAACGAGATCCGCCCTGTGCCCACCCGTCCCGCCGCGCCCATAGATGACGAGGATCGATCCATCCGCCTTCGTCGACCGGCTCGCGGCAGGCTCACCGGAGAGCAGTCCGGCATAGAACGTCTTGGCGCGAACCCATTCCGGCATCTCGGCCGAGTCGAGTTCGGGCGGGAAGAACGCGAGCAGGCGCTCAGCGCTTCGGAAGGCTTCGAGATGCGGGATGTCCGTGCGTGTACCGGCAAGCCGAACGACCAAGGTCGGCACGGACATCAGGCGTGCGAACAGAGCAATTTCCACCGACACATCGACGATAATCAGCGCGGGATCTGCGGCGTCCATCCAAGCCGCGAGGCGGCCCATTCGCGCGCGCACATTGTCGGCGCCGACAGGCGCATAGTGCAAGCCATGCGGGCGCTCGGCTGATCCGTCTCGCCCATCGAAGTCGCTGCCAACCCGATCATCGGGCAGCTCGAGAACTGAACCCGGTGCCTCGCCGGTGTCGAAATTCGAAAGCGTTCCGACCAACGTCATCGGGCGATCGAGCGCCCGAGCGATCAGGCAGGCGCGCTGCCAATGTCCGGCGCCCTGGTGGTGAACGTAGTAGCCGACCGGACGCCGACTCATGCGACCTGCGCAGTACGCGCGGGCTGTGATCCGCGCAGCATCGTTTGGAGACCGGTCAAAGCCTCATCGAGAGGAACCGGGACCGCCTGAGGAATGCCCTCACCCACCTGAGCCTCGACCCGCTCGACGAGCGCGATTCCGTTCGGGCACGTCTCGCAATCGATGGCGGCAAGGTCGGCGTCGGAAACGCCCATCGCGCGCAGAGCCGCCGCTGTCCCGTCCGGGTGCATGAAGCACTGCGCAAGCCTGCGGCGTCGCTCGATCAGCGCACGCCAATGAGCCGCCGACGGCAGACTGTAGGTTTCGAGCCCCTGTGCCACCCGTGTCCGGCGAAGCATCTCAGTCGCCATTCCGCCAGTCACGCGGCCGGTTCCCCGATCGGAAACGGCGATTGAGACCCCGGGACAATGCCGGACGCGTCCGCCGTACCAGCGCACCCGCGCCACCAAAGCGTTGTCTTCACCACAAGGGAGCATCGGCAACCCACCGACGCGACGATAGAGATCGGCACGCAGGGCAAGGCTGGCGGCGACATGATCGCCGTGACGGGGGGCTGGATCGTGGGTGGGCGGGTCAAGGACCTCCTCGAGGCGACGCACTGCCACCCAGTACTCCTCAATCCGCGCATGGAGCGTAGCGAGACGAGTGTCACCCGCCGGCGCCTCGCCGTGAAGCACGAGGCGTCCGCCCACCAGTTCGGCGTTTCGCAACGCGCGGAGATTTGCCGTCACCCAGTCTGCGGGTGCCACAGCGTCGGCATCCGTACTGATGAGGACGCCCTCGGTGACGCCCTCCTGATCCAACCAGGCGGCACCCGCATCCAGGGCACGACGCCGCGCAGTGCCGACATGGGCGTCGGGTGACGCGATCGTCGCCTCGATGATCCGCAGCGCGAGGTGCGGAATTTGCGCGTTCTGTTCCAAGGCATACAAGGTCGCCACCGTGTCATCGGTGCAATTGTTTGCGAGAACCACGACGCGCAAACACACGCCATCCCCGGTGCCACTCTGCTGGTCGAGAGACCGTATCAGACGGGGCAGTACCTCCGCCTCGTTCCGGGCGGGAACACAGACCACCGCGCGAGCGAGAGAAAGATCCGGCTCACGCATTGCTAACCCGGGCAGCGACAGCGGTATTGGCTGCCCTCTGAAGCTCCAGAGCGTAGAGGGCTTCGTACTGATCGGTCATGGTGTCGGCATCGAACAATTGCTCCGCCCGGCGCCGGCAATCGGCGCGGGAGAGGCTGATGGCCTGCTTCACAGCGCGACCGAGGTCGGCGACATCATCCGCCGCTGCCAAGACACCGCAAGAGGCATCGAGGATGTCGGGGATCGCACCGCGCCGAAACGCCGCCACCGGCGTCCCACAGGCCAGGAATTCCGCAAGAACGAGCCCGAAGGGCTCCTCCCAGCGCGGCGTGCAGAGAGCGACATGGGCGTTCGCGACATGAGCCGCCAAGGCGTCGTGTCCAAGATGCCCAAGATAGGTCACATCTTCGCCGAGGCGCGGCGCAATCTCATCATCCCAATAGGCCGGATTAGAGCGTGGCCCCGCAAACTTCAGGGGCAGGCCGGCGGCGCGCGCCGCATCGATGGCTAGATGAGGCCCCTTCTCGGGCACGAGCCTGCCCATCCAAATCGCGTGCGGCTCGCCCAGCGGCTTCGCTGCGTAGGCAAAGGCCGTGAGATCGATGCCATTGCCGATTACCTGAGGATCGCCAATCAGGTCATGCCATTCACGGGCGAGCGACGGAGAGACGGCCGCGAACGACATATCTCGCGCCCGCGCCCGCACGCCGCGGACGAAGGGCTCGAAAGGTGGCGTATGCAGGGCCGTCACTATCGGAACGGCGAGTTCACCAGCGCGCAGCAGGGGGAGGAAGTGCAGGCTGTTGTTGTGGACGAAATCGTATCCACCGGACACGACGGCATCCATGATCCTAACATAGGCAGAATTCTCAGCTGCATCGATCCGGGCTTCCGAAACATCGTCGAACGCGCATCCCGTTGGAGGGCAGACGGCGACCAACCGAAAGTCGCCCTGCGACCCCTCAGACGCGTAGAGCGTCACATCGTGGCCGCGAGCCTGGAGGGCTGACGCGAGCAGGTGTGTGTGCATCTCCAACCCTCCCGAGAACGGCTGTGCGATCGGGAACTTGAGATGCGCGATGATGGCGATCTTCACAGGATGCAGGACACGATGTTCGAGGAAGCGAAGCGTCTGATTGGCATCATCCACGCCGCGGATTTCCACACCACAGGGATGCGGGCACGAGATACATGGACATCACGAACCACAACGTAGCGTGAACAAACGCAGAGATTCCGTTTCGGTGTGCGCTCACTTGCCTAGTCGGCAGACCGGCGCCTCAACAAGAATAAGGGCTGTGCCAGAGCCGCCACATGGTGGCTCGCTCGTCTCGTCCATCATGGAACATGCGCGGGAAGCGTCTGTCATAATCACTTAAATTGGAAACCGCGACCAATCATGCGCCAACGAGCTGTATCAGCGAGGATAAAAGCTCGCTAACGAACCAAGCTACCTAGTGTTAAAGTTTTTAAATCGATAGAAAGCTATCGACATAACAATATTAATAAAATTCAAACCAATTATACAAATCGTTTTGGTCTAGATATATTGAATTATAAAAATTCGCTCTGACTAAGGGGAAACAAGAACGAGCTTCGATTTCGCCCAGTCTCACAGTTATTTTTATTTCCGCCTAAGATTGAATTTTTTATAGATACGCGACTCAGGGTTGTTGACGGTTCCTAATGTTTGTAATCGGGAGTTTACGCGTTGAGAACACTTAGTGGCAATGATGGTACTACGTTGGGCTCCCGCAATCGTATCATATGACAAGTCCAGCGATGCAGTGTATTTTATGCGCGGATGTCACTGGGTGAAATATTTCTGACAGCCTTCCCTTGTAATTGAAGTATCTTCGTAAGCTTGCCTAGTTGAAAACGGTGTCTCGAAAACAAGCTGTGCCGCCAGAATCCATCCCGTAGTCGGGATGCGTGATTAAGGTCGTCGAAGGAAGCCTGCACGTCATGGCGCAAGGAGCCATTTACCTGCTCACTGATCGTCCAGATCGGAGCGCCGCGTTAGAAACGCTGATCAGAACGATCGGATCGTGCGAGGTCATTGCCGCCAGCGACGATCATCCGGTGAGCGTTCGTCCCATCGCGATCGTGTCCGATCTTACTCTAAGCCGACGCGAGTCAGTGAGCCGTCTTCGTAACTTTCTGCACGACGGCAAAGTGACCGATCTGCCGGTCATCTGCCTCCTTCGATCGACGACAGACCATGACTTGCGTCAGGCCCGCAACCTCGGCGCAACGATCTGCTTTCCCGCCTATACCGCGCCGCACCTCGTGGTGCAGGCGCTTCAGGCGGAGATCAAGCCAGAAGAACCGGATCTTGTTTCACAGCCTGTGCTTCAGAACGTAACGCGCGCCAAGGAAATTCTGAACGGCCTCTTCGACGGCGTCCGGGGAGGTGGCCCGATTTCGCTGGCACAGGTCGATGCCGGGCTCGATCCGATCCTCGCTGCCGTCAAAGAAGGCGGCCTGACACGTTGGCTTGAGACCGTTTGGACCCATGATGATGCAACGTATCAACACTGTCTGCTCGTTGCCGGCGTTGCGGCTCAGTTCGTGTTACATCTCGGCTTTCGCACCGACGATCGCGAACATTTCGTGCGTGCCGCCCTGCTGCACGATGTCGGCAAAGCGCAAATCCCGCTTGAGATCCTGAACAAACCCGGGCGTCTCGATGCCGACGAGTTGGTCGTCATGCGCCGCCATCCGGTGATCGGTTACGACATTCTACGTGAAAGCGGATGTGATGCGGCAACCCTTGGCGCGGTGCGCCATCACCACGAGATGCTGGATGGATCGGGTTATCCGGATGGCCTTGTAGGATCGGAGATCAGCGACACCGTTCGGTTGCTGACGATCTGCGACATCTACGCGGCTCTCACAGAGCGCCGCTCTTACAAGAAGCCGATGCCACCGCGAGAAGCACTGGCGATTCTGTCAGGGATGACGGGGAAACTCGAAATGAGCCTCGTGCAGCATTTTGGAAATGCAATGCTGCAACCAGGCTCTCACTCCTGAGAACGAGACGTCGGAAGACCCTGAACAGCTCCTCCGACGTCGTCCGCTGAACCGAGCGCTACTCGGCAGCGTCGAGGCGCGGGCGTTCGAACGCCGATCGCTCTCGCTTCACGAGTTCCGCTGTCAGGAATGCTACTTCCAGAGCCTGTTCAGCGTTCAAGCGTGGATCGCAGTAGGTGTGATAGCGATCGCGCAAATCTTCGGCCGTCAGCGCCCGCGCGCCTCCGGTGCACTCCGTCACGTCCTTGCCGGTCATCTCCAAGTGGATGCCGCCCGCGATGGTACCCTCAGCACGATGGACGCCGAAGAAGCCTTCGATCTCCTGCATTACACGCTCAAACGGACGCGTCTTGAAACCTCCAGCTGAGATCGTGTTGCCATGCATGGGATCACACACCCACACCACTTTGCGACCCTCACGCTCGACAGCCCGGATCAGGCCGGGGAGGTGGTCGCCTACCTTGTCTGCTCCGAAACGACAGATCAGCGTCAGGCGCCCCGCCTCGTTGGCCGGATTGAGCTGGTCCACAAGTTGGATCAGACCCTCGGCGGTCATCGACGGACCGCACTTGAGACCGATCGGATTCCTGATACCGCGCGCGTATTCGACATGCGCATGATCCGGCTGGCGGGTTCGATCACCGATCCAGAGCATATGGCCTGACGTAGCGTACCAGTCGCCGCTCGTTGAATCGACACGGGTGAGTGCCTCCTCGTAGCCCAGGAGTAGAGCTTCGTGGCTGGTGTAAAAATCCGTGGTTCGAACCTCTTGGTGCGTCTCCGGATTGATGCCGATGGCCCGCATGAAATCGAGAGTCTCGGTCATCCGCTCGGCGCAGTCGGCGTATCGCGAGGATTGCGGTGAATCCTTCACGAAACCGAGCATCCACCGGTGCGAATTTTCCAAATTTGCGTACCCACCAGTTGCAAATGCACGCAATAGGTTGAGCGTTGCCGCCGACTGGCGGTACGCTTCGAGCTGACGACGCGGGTCGGGCACGCGCGCCTCCTCCGTGAAGGTCAAACCATTCACGATGTCCCCACGATAGCTTGGCAGGGTCACTCCGTTGATCGTCTCGTTTGGTGAAGACCGAGGCTTCGCGAATTGACCGGCGATCCGACCCACCTTCACCACAGGCGAACCGCCCGCGAAGGTAAGCACGAGAGCCATTTGCAGGAACACCCGGAAGAAGTCGCGAATGTTGTCGGCCGAATGCTCGTCGAAGCTCTCGGCGCAATCTCCTCCCTGCAGCAGGAACGCTTCGCCGGTCGAGACACGAGCGAGAGCCGACTTAAGCTTGCGCGCTTCGCCTGCAAAAACGAGGGGTGGAAAGCTTGCGAGCTGTGACTCAACCGATTCTAGCGCGGAAGCGTCCGGATAGGCCGGCACCTGCTGGATCGGCAGGTTCCGCCAGGTCTTCGGTGTCCAACGCTCAGCCATAATCGTCTCCGTTCCGCCTTTCGGTCGGCTCCGCACGGCGGAGGGCCCCGCGGAGAAGCGCGGCTTATAGTGCGGTTCTTCGACAGAGGCGAGAGTTGACGAGCCGGGGCTGCTATTCGTGCCACGCGCGAGAGGCTGGAGTGGAAAGATCGCTTGTCGATCCCAGATAAGACTTGACTGCTCAGTCTCGACCAGGATCACCGTCTTCGATAGCAATGCCGTGCTCCGACAGGATCCAAAAAATTGCTTCTAAATCCTCCGCACTGACATCTCGCGGCGGCAACGCCTCCTCCAAATCGTCATAGGTCAGACGCCGTTGGCGCTGAGCCTGAGCCTTGGCCAGAAGCACATCGATTACGGCGCGCATGTCTTCCGGTAATCCGTCGTGACTCTGCCTTCGCTCGTTCGAGGCCGAGCGCAGAGCCTGGGAGAGCATCCGGTCAATAATGGCTTGGCGGCGGCCATGGGCGTCGTCGGAGCGTTCCATCCTGTTGGTTATGGGTCCGCGGCGCCGGCCGTCGAGGGGACCAGCGCCGGAAAGTCGTCTTCGTGTCAGTCAGCGACGGCGATCGGCGTCCCCTTCCGGATCCGCACCGGGATCGCCTTGGCAGCCGGCGTCTTAGCCTGCTTGTCATAATGCCAGAGAGGGATGAGCGCGTTCAGCTCCGGATAGTAGCCGCCGACGTTACCCTCCGGGATGCTATACTTGATGATCCGTAGACCGTTGACCTCGCGCAAGAACTCGTCATCGGCGTCGGCAGAAAGATCCACCATCTCGCCGTCAGCGAGACCAAGACGTTCCATGTCATTGCTGCTCATGAAGAGCACCATCCGCGTGCCCTTCACTCCACGGAAGCGGTCGTCGTAGCCGTAAATCGTCGTGTTGAACTGATCATTCGAGCGCAGGGTAATCAAGTCGAGCACGTCGCGCCGGTTACTGCGCATGTCTGGGTCGGCTTCCAGACCGCCCGGAACAGTGAAATTGGCCTTACCGGTTTCGGTTTCCCATTTGCGGTCACGCGCCGCGAGGGGTTTGTGGAGGCCTCCCGGCTGAAACATCCGGCCGTTCAGGTCGTGGAAGACATCCGGGTAGGTAGCCTCGATTGCCGCCCGAACCCGAGCGTAATCACCGACCCAACCGTCCCAATCGACCTTCGGGTTCGACGGCAGCAACGCCTTCGCCAACTCGGCGACGATCCACGGCTCGGAACGCACCTGATCGCTCACCGGCTTCGTCTGTCCGCGAGAGCCGTGAAAGCAGGAAGTCGAATCCTCCATCGAGACCGATTGGGGGCCGCTCGCCTGCATGTCGACCTCGATGCGGCCGAGGCAGGGCAAGATATAGGAGACGGCACCATGGACAAGATGCGAGCGATTCAGTTTGGTCGAAATTTGCACCGATAGGCGCAACCCCCGCCAAGCTTCTTCCATCCGAACGGTGTCGGGCACGGCACGGACGAAGTTGCCGCCGAGACCGATGAAAGCCTTTACCTCGCCGGTGACGATGCCCTCGCAGGCCTCGACGGTATTGCGACCCTTCTCGCGCGGTGGCTCGAAGCC
This sequence comes from Methylobacterium sp. Leaf125, assembly GCF_001423085.1. Lineage (GTDB taxonomy): Bacteria > Pseudomonadota > Alphaproteobacteria > Rhizobiales > Beijerinckiaceae > Methylobacterium. Next base: position 41,250 of record NZ_LMNU01000023.1, read on the forward strand.
GTAGAGGTCTTTCAGTTTATCGAGGGGGGCCAGCTCAGGTTTTTCCGTAATGCCAACTGTACGTTGTCCCTGGACGTTAGAATGACCACGGACTGGACAGAGCCCAGCTCCTGGCCGACCCACATTGCCGCGTAGAAGCATGAGATTCACGAGCATCTGGACACCCTCGGTGCCACGTCGGTGCTGGGTCAGGCCCATGCCGTAGACCGCGATGACGGAACGGGCGCGCCCATAGACCGTAGCGGCAGCCTCCAGAGCCTCGCGTGTGAGCCCGGATCGTGTTACAATGTCTGTCCATGACTGGGAATCGCAGAACGCGACGAAATCGCGGAAGCCGTGGGTGTGTTCAGCGATAAAATCGACGTCAAGGATACGCGGGCGACCGACTTCCATCGCCTCTCGGTCAGCGGCGATCAGGACCTTGCACATGCCGGTGATCGCCGCGAGGTCTCCTCCGGCCTTCACCTGATGGTACTGGGTCGAGATCTCGGTCGAGCTGCGGGTCAGCATTTCGGTGGTCGATTGCGGGTTCGTGAACCGCTCCAGTCCGCGCTCCCGCAGCGGATTGAACGTGATGATCGGAACGCGCCGCTTCCGTGCCTCCTGGAGAGGGTGGAGCATACGTGGGGCATTCGAACCGACGTTCTGTCCAAAGAAGAGGATCAGGTCGGTGGACTCGAAATCCTCTAGGATGGTGGTGCCCACCGCCGACCCAATCGAGGATTTGAGGCCGACCGAGGTCGGCTCATGGCACATGTTCGAGGAGTCGGGCAGGTTGTTGGTGCCATGCATCCGCGCCATCAGCGCGTACATGTACGACGTCTCAAGCGAGGCACGGCCGGAAGTGTAGTAGATCACCGCATTCGGATCGAGGGCACGCAGCTCCCGCCCGATTTCCGCGAAAGCCTCTTCCCACGACACCGTTACGTAACGGTCACTGTCCGGGTCATAGCGGAGGGGATGGGTCAGGCGTCCCTTCTCCTCAAGAGCGTAGTCCGTCCAGCTCAGGAGTTCCGTCACAGTGTAGCGCTGGAAGAAGTCGGGCCCAACCCGCTTGGCAGTTTGCTCCCAAACCGTCGCCTTCGCCCCGTTCTCACAGTACTCAAACGTGTTGGGCTTGGCCGGCTTCGACCAAGCGCACGAAACGCACATGAAACCGTCGGATTTGTTCTGCTTCATCAGCAGGGCCGCGCCCGAGACGGGGATTTGTTCGCGCGTTAGAATCTCAGCGAGGGAGCCCGCAGAACCCCACCCTCCCGCAGGGCCATCATAGGGTTCGATCTTGGGTTCGGCCATCGGTTCGGTCATGCGCGTGTCCCGACATCTTAGGTGTCAGGACAGCAATGATGCGCAGACCCGGCGTGTTCCGGACTGCGACGGCGAGACGTCGCAATCCGGTTCGACATCCCCCTCAGCGCGGCAGTATGCTCGCGCCCATCAGAGCTTCGTCGATCGAGCGCGCCGCTTGGCGGCCTTCGCGAATCGCCCATACCACAAGGGATTGTCCGCGCCGCATATCACCGGCTGCGTAGATTTTCTTGTTCGAAGTCCGGTAATCGAGTTCGTTCGCCGTGACGTTGCCGCGCTTGTCCATGACGACGCCGGACTCTTCCAAGAGGCCCTTGCGGACCGAGCCAGCGAAGCCGATTGCCAGGAACACGAGGTCGGCGGGCAACGTGAACTCACCGCCCGGGATAGGCTGACGCTTCTCGTCGACGCGGGTGCAGACTACGCCAGTGAGCTTGCCCTTCTTGCCCTCCAGGCGCAGCGTGGCCGCTTGGAACTCGCGCTCGGCGCCCTCGGCCTGACTGGAGGAGGTGCGCATCTTGGTCGGCCAGTATGGCCAGACCGATAGCTTGTCCTCGCGCTCCGGCGGGCGCGGCCGGATGTCGAGCTGTGTCACGGACAAAGCGCCCTGACGGAATGAGGTGCCAACGCAATCCGAAGCGGTGTCACCACCGCCGATAACGACGACGTTCTTCGCCGTGGCGAGGATAGGAGCCTCGCCGTTCCCCGGCATCGGCTCGGCACCGACGCGACGGTTGGACTGGACCAGGAACGGCATGGCGTAGTGCACGCCCTCCAGCTCCTGGCCCGGGAGCTGCGGATTCCGCGGGTCCTCCGCGCCGCCAGCGAAGAGCACCGCGTCGAACTCTGCGGTGAGTTCATCGAGCGGCTTAGTCACCCCGACATTCACGCCGTAGTGGAAGCGAACCCCCTCGCCTTCCATCTGTTTCACGCGCCGATCGATATGGCGCTTCTCCATCTTGAAGTCGGGAATTCCATAGCGAAGCAGGCCGCCGGCCTTCGGCTCGCGCTCGAAGACGTGGACCTCGTGCCCGACACGGGCGAGTTGCTGCGCCGCCGCCAATCCCGCTGGTCCGGAACCAATCACTGCGACTTTCTTACCGGTCGTATGGTCGGCGGGCTCGGGCTTGACCCAGCCGTTATTCCAGGCGCGGTCCGCGATCGCCTGCTCGATGGTCTTGATCGCCACCGGCTGGTTCTCAAGATTCAGCGTGCACGCCTCTTCACAGGGAGCCGGGCAGATACGGCCGGTGAATTCCGGAAAATTGTTGGTGGAGTGAAGGTTGCGTGCCGCCTCCTCCCAGTCGGACTGATAAACGAGCTCGTTCCAGTCTGGGATCTGGTTATGCACCGGACAACCCGTTGGACCGTGGCAGAACGGGATACCGCAATCCATGCAGCGGGCCGCCTGCTTCTTGAGATCATGCTCGTCGAGAGGCAGTGTGAACTCGCGGAAGTGGCGAACGCGATCAGCGGCGAGCTGATACTTCTGCTCCTGCCGGTCGAATTCGAGGAAACCCGTGACCTTGCCCATCGTCTGACCGTCTTTCGCGAGTCTGTCTGATCCGTCGCGCGGAAGGCGGCCCCTACGGCCTAATCCGCTCTCTCCCGGCAGATCGATCTTCGACCGACCTGCCTCATGCGTCAGCCATCTCTCGGTGCTGACCCATGCAACCCCCGGTTCATCGATGAACCGGGAGCCGCTTCGATAGAATATCAGTCGAGCCGCGCCTACTCGGCCGCCACCGGCATCCGCGCCATCTCCATTTCGCGCAGGGCACGCCGGTACTCCACCGGCATCACCTTGACGAACTTGGTGCGGTAGCCAGCCCAATCATCGAGGATCGCCTTGGCACGCGGAGAGCCCGTGTACTTCAGGTGATTGGTGATCAGCTGAGACAGGCGTTCCTCATCGTGGCCAGACATGTCGGCCAGGATGTCGACACGGCCCTTCGTTTCCAGGTCACCGTCCTGGTGGAACCGACGCATGAGGTCGTCTTCCTCCTCGACGGGTTCGAGATCGACCATGGAAAGGTTGCAGCGAGCCGAGAACGAGCCGTCCTCGTCGAGGACATAGGCGATGCCGCCCGACATGCCGGCCGCGAAGTTACGTCCGGTTTCACCGATCGACACCACCACACCGCCTGTCATGTACTCGCAGCCATGGTCGCCCATGCCCTCGACCACCGCGATGGCACCCGAATTACGGACCGCGAACCGCTCGCCGGCCGAACCGCGGATATAGGCCTCACCGGCAATGGCTCCATACAGAACGGTGTTGCCGGCCATGATGGTGTGCGAGCCCGGCGCCCGCAGGGCGTCGGAGGGACGGATGATCAGCTTACCGCCAGATAGACCTTTGCCGACGTAGTCGTTGGCGTGGCCGGTAAGCACCAGGGTGACGCCGGCCGCCAGCCAAGCGCCGAAGCTCTGGCCGGCGGTGCCCGACAGCTCCACCTGAATGGTGTCGTCGGGCAGACCCTCGTGGCCGTACCGCTTGGCCACGGCTCCCGAAAGCATGGCGCCGGCCGTACGATCCGAGTTCCGGATCTCATCCCGCACCACCACCGGTTCTCCGCCATCGAGGGCCGACTGAGCGCCGGCGATCAGGCGACGGTCGAGCACCGTATCGATCGGGTGCTTCTGCTTCTCCGTATGCCGGATCGCGACATGCTCGGGGACCTCCGGACGGTGGAACAGCTTCGAGAAGTCGAGGCCGCGCGCCTTCCAATGATTGATCACCTCTAAGGTGTCGAGGAAGTCGGCCCGCCCGATTAGGTCCTCGAGCTTGCTGAAGCCCATAGACGCCATCAGCTCGCGCAGCTCCTCGGCCACGAAAAAGAAGTAATTGATCACGTGCTCGGGCGTGCCCTTGAAGCGCTTGCGCAGGACGGGGTCCTGCGTCGCCACGCCCACCGGGCAGGTGTTCAGGTGGCACTTGCGCATCATGATGCAGCCGGCCGCGATCAGCGGAGCGGTGGAGAAGCCAAACTGATCGGCTCCGAGCAGCGCCGCGATCAGGACGTCACGGCCCGTGCGGATGCCGCCATCCGCCTGGAGCACGACGCGCCCGCGCAGGTGGCTGAGCACCAGCGTCTGTTGGGTCTCGGCCAAGCCCGTTTCCCAAGGGCCGCCCGCGTGCTTGATCGAGGTCAGCGGAGCCGCACCGGTGCCGCCGTCGAAGCCCGAGATCGTGATGTGATCGGCGCGTGCCTTCGCCACGCCCGTGGCGACCGTGCCGACACCGACCTCGGAGACAAGCTTCACCGAAACGTCGGCGGATGGGTTCACGTTCTTGAGGTCGAAGATTAGCTGCGCCAGATCCTCGATCGAGTAGATGTCGTGATGCGGCGGCGGCGAGATCAGGCCGACGCCGGGGGTGGCATAACGGACCTTTGCGATCTTGGCGTCGACCTTGTGGCCAGGTAGCTGCCCCCCCTCGCCCGGCTTCGCGCCCTGCGCGACCTTGATCTGCATCATGTCGGAATTGACCAGATACTCCGTCGTGACGCCGAAGCGACCGGAGGCGACCTGCTTGATGGCCGAGCGGCGCGAGCGGCCGTCCGCCATCGGCTTGAAGCGCTCGACCTCCTCGCCGCCTTCACCGGAATTCGAGCGACCACCAAACGAGTTCACCGCGATAGCGAGGGTCTCGTGTGCTTCCTTGGAGATCGACCCGTAGGACATGGCGCCCGTGGCGAAGCGCTTGACGATGTCGGCTGCTGGCTCGACCTGATCGATCTCGATCGGCGCACGGCCGAGTTCGGCCGCCTGCTTGATACGGAACAGGCCCCGGATGGTCTTGAGGTGGTTCTCCTGCTCGTTCACCAGCCGGGCGTATTCACGGTAGCGGTCGGGTAGGCCAAGGCGCACCGCATGCTGGAGCGTTGCGACGGAATCTGGGGTCCAGGTGTGGCTCTCGCCGCGCAAGCGGTAGGCGTACTCGCCGCCGACATCGAGGGCGGTGCGGTAGATCGGCGAGTCACCGAAGGCGTCGCCGTGGCGCCGCGCGGTCTCCTGCGCGACCTCGGCCATGCCGATGCCCTCGATCGTCGTCGCCGTACCGAAGAAGTCGCGTGCCACGAAGGACGAGTTCAGGCCGATCGCGTCGAAAATCTGCGCGCCGCAATAGGACTGATAGGTCGAAATGCCCATTTTGGACATAACCTTGAGCAGGCCCTTATCGATCGACTTGATGTACCGGTAGACAATCTCGTCCGGCGTCAGGTCCGGCGGGAACTCGTCCTTCATCGCGATCAGTGTCTCGAAGGCGAGATACGGGTTGATCGCTTCGGCGCCGTAGCCGGCCAGGCACGCAAAGTGATGCACCTCGCGCGGCTCACCCGACTCGACCACGAGACCGACCGAAGTCCTCAGCCCCTTGCGAATCAGATAATTGTGCACGGCAGCCGTCGCGAGGAGCGCCGGGATCGCGATGCGATCCGGCCCAACACCGCGATCCGACAGGATGATGATGTTGTAGCCGCCGCGTACGGCGACCTCGGCCCGGTCGCAGAGGCGATCGACAGCGCCTTCCATCGCCGCCGCACCGGTCTCGGCCGGGAAGGTCATGTCCAAGGTCTTGGTATCGAACCGGTCCTCGAAATGGGAGATCGAACGGATCTTCTCGAGATCGCCGTTGGTGAGGATCGGTTGGCGAACCTCGAGACGCTTCTTGCGGGAAGCGCCTTCCATATCGAGCAGGTTGGGACGCGGGCCGATGAACGAGACGAGGCTCATCACGGCCTCCTCGCGAATCGGGTCGATCGGCGGGTTCGTGACCTGCGCGAAGTTCTGCTTGAAGTAGGAGTAGAGCGACTTCGGCTTGTCAGACAACGCCGAGAGCGGCGTGTCCGTACCCATGGAGCCGACGGCCTCCTGGCCAGTCACAGCCATCGGCGCCATGAGGAGCTTGAGATCCTCCTGGCTGTAGCCGAAAGCCTGCTGGCGATCGAGGAGCGACACGTCGGAACGTGAGGCCCGTGGGATCACCGGCTTCAGGTCCTCAAGGACGATCTGGGTGTTCTTGACCCACTCGGCGTAGGGATGCGCGGCGGCAAGCTCGCTCTTGATCTCTTCGTCGGAGACAATGCGACCTTTCTCTAGGTCGATGAGCAGCATGCGGCCGGGCTGCAAGCGCCAGGACTCGACGATCTTCTCGTCCGGAATCGGCAGTACGCCCATCTCGGAAGCCAGCACCACGAGGCCGTCGTCGGTCACGAGGTAGCGGGCCGGGCGAAGGCCGTTGCGGTCGAGGGTGGCGCCGATCTGCCGGCCATCAGTGAAACAGACGGCAGCCGGGCCGTCCCACGGCTCCATCAGGGCAGCGTGATACTCGTAGAACGCACGGCGCTCCTCGCTCATCAGGGGATTGCCGGCCCAGGCTTCCGGGATGAGCATCATCATCGCGTGGGCCAGCGAGTAGCCACCCTGAACAAGGAACTCGAGGGCGTTGTCGAAGCACGCGGTGTCGGACTGTCCCTCATAGGAGATAGGCCAGAGCTTCGAGATGTCGTTGCCGAACAGCTCAGAATCGACGCTCGCCTGGCGCGCCGCCATCCAGTTGACGTTGCCGCGCAGCGTGTTGATCTCGCCGTTGTGTGCGACCATCCGGTAGGGGTGCGACAGGCGCCAAGTCGGAAAGGTGTTGGTGGCGAAGCGCTGATGCACGAGGGCGAGTCCCGAAACGAAGCGCTCGTCCTGCAGGTCGCGGTAGTAGTCACCGAGCTGATCGACCAGAACCATGCCCTTGTAGACGATAGTGCGGGTCGAAAGAGACACGGGGTAGTAGGTGTTCGCGCGCTCGTCCTTCAGACCGTAGACCTTGTTCGAGATCACCTTTCGCGCAGTAAACAGTCGACGTTCAAAAGCGTCCTCATCCGCCACCGTGGTGGGACGGCCGATGAAGATCTGCCGGTGACAAGGCTCCGTCTCCTTGACCATCACCCCAAGGTCGCTCGGATCGACCGGGACGTCACGCCAGCCAAGGAATGGCAGACCCTCGTCGACCAGAGCCTTCTCGACGATCTCTTCGACGAGGCGACGTGCCTCCTCGTCCTTGGGCATGAAGAACTGACCGACTCCGTAATGGCCGGGCTCGGGCAGGGTGATGCCGAGGGCCTCGCACTCGGCCTTGAAGAAGGCGTGCGGGATCTGCACGAGGATGCCGCAGCCGTCGCCCATCTTCGGATCGGCGCCGACGGCACCGCGATGGTCGAGGTTCTTCAGGATCTGCAGGCCCTGCTGAACGATGGCGTGGGTGCGCCGGTCGTGCATGTCGGCGACGAAGCCGACGCCGCAGGCGTCGCTTTCACGAGCCGGATCGTAGAGCCCCTGGGCTTTCGGTAGGGCCTGGTCACGTACGATGAGCGGCGCAGTCCCGTCGCGAGTGGCGGGAACCGACGCCTGCAGCGCCCCGAACTCAGAAGATGCGACCACGTCCACCATCTTTCGCCTCCGACCTGCCCGCAAGCGAGCATGTTTCATGCCCAGAGCCTGAGAGGCGTCCGGGTTTTGTCTCTCGACAGCGTCGGCTCTGGGCGGGTTCTTCGGTCAGGAAGCGCCCGCAACTCGCGGGCTCGACGCCGGCTTGGTGTCAAGCCGTGCGGGCCCGGATCGCCATGATGGCGACCGGCTTCGAATCTCGTTTGGTCGCCGGCAACGTCACCTGAGCGAGATCCTCACAGCCATCCGGACAGGCACCCCGCCGGGAATGGGACAGCTCTACTGTCCTACCGATGAAAAGTGACAGATTTTAATCGGTCCAGCAAGGGTGTGCAGGTTAGCACGCTGCGGTTTTCGAGCGCATGGTTCCAGCAGACGGAAGGCCTCATTGCCGCAGGTCCCTGCAAGATTGGAACGACCGATGTCCGTCGGAGCGAAGCCCACGGTCGTCACCCCGCAATCTTGCCCCATTCCGGCTGTCTACACGGCGTGCCGAGCACAAGCGGCGTGCGGGGATTGTCCCGAATCCCGGCGGACCTTGGAGCGGAGGACCTGCGCCAACAGCAGGCCTCCGCGCCGACATCACTCTGAATTTCATCGCGATGGTCTCGTCTCGCAGGAAGCCCATGCGTGCATCCTCCTCATTCCGCGGTCTGTCGGCGGGTCTCCTGACGCTTTGGGCTGCGAGCGTCGCTCAGGCGCAATACGCTTACGAGCCTGATCTCCTTCTCCCGCCCCGTGCTGTCGTGTGGCGGCTCAGTGACCGCGGATTCACGGACGTTACGCGTCCGCGCTTCGATGGGCAGGCGTATGTTGTCGAGGCATCCAACCCGTATGGCGAACGCCTGCGCCTCTTCGTCGATGCGCGCGACGGCCGAATCGTCGGACGCCAGCGCCTCGACGCTGGGCTCGACGCGATCCCGCGCGTTGTGCGCCGTGAACCTGGCTATGGGTGGACGGAAGAGGACGAGGCTCCTCGTCGGCGAATTCGAGGAGCCGAGCGAATCATTCCTCCTGCGGACATCCCTTTCCCGCAGGATCAGGCTCGCCGGACGCGTCCTGAACCTATCGGGCGCCCGGATCTCGCGGCTCGATCGGTAACCGGATCACGGGCCGTTCCACAGGCAAGGCCTGAGCCTGGCGATCAGAATCCCATGGGCTTGAATCCCGATGCCCACGGGTCAGAGGCAAAGCCGAAGTCCGACATACGCCGGAAAACCGTTCACCTCGCCCCGGCGGGAAAGGCGGCTCCGCCGGCGGTCGCTCCCGGAGTGCAGAAGCTGTCCGATGTGCCCCCCACTTCACCAAAGGCTGAGGCTGGTCCCTCTGGCATAACCGCAGCGGTTACTCCTCCGAAGACCGAGACACCAACCGCCGCCATGACGCCGGCGTCGGTGCAGCCGCCCCCGGCGGAGAAGCCGGTGGCGCAGGACTGGAAGGATGTGCCGGCCGATGCCAAGCGATCGGTTCGTGTGATCGGTGGAGCGACGATCGTGCCCGGCACCACGAAGGAGACCGAAAAGGACTGAAGTCCAGGTGCTCGCTTCCGGAATTGCGATCAGATCAGCCAGCGTCGCTGGCGCCGGCACCCTGCAGATGCGGGTCGCGAGTCGCGGCACGAACGGGGCTATCGGCAGCCGGCGTGTCCTGCAGGGCCCGCAGCGCAAGCGGATCGAGTCCACTATCCGCATTGGGGCCATAGCCCTCAAGAGCTCTGCGCATTTTCGGCGTCCAGAACGCCACGATGTGCTTGTGGATCCCGGCCACAGCTTCCTCGTCTGGATAGGATCGGAAGAAAGTGGCGATCTGATTGGCCATGCGGACCAGCTTCTCGTCGGACGTCAGGGCGCTCATGAGTACGAAAACTCTGTCGAGGGAACGGGAGTCGTGTGACGCTAGGGCTGCGCGGGCAAGTCGAGGCGTTCACTGCCTGTGAAGACCGTCAGGGTGTCTGAGCGAGCGATGGCACAGAGCGTCATGCCATGCAGGCGCGCTCGGTCGATCGCCAGCGAAGTCGGGGCGGAGATTGCGACGAGTACCGTCGCGCCAAGGCTTGCCGCCTTCTCGACCATCTCGAAGGAGCAGCGGCTGGTGATAACGACGAAGCCACCCGCGGGATCGGTGTGACGTCGGATCAGTGCGCCGATCAGCTTGTCGAGGCCGTTGTGGCGCCCGACATCTTCACGCAATGCCACCAAGTTACCGTCGAGATCGGCCCAAGCCGCAGCATGGACCGCCCGCGTCTCGGCGTTGAGCACTTGCGCGTCGCCCATGGCCATCAGCGCCCTCTGGATTGCCGCGACGGTAACCCGGCCCGCGCCATGCAGGGGCGCGTCGGCCCTCGGTAGCGACCCGAGATCGTCGATTCCGCAGACGCCGCAGCCGGTGCGCCCCGACATGGCGCGCTTGCGCGCGAGGTGTTCCCGCAACCGTCCCGGTACCAAATCGACGAGAAGGCGCATTCCGCCCTCCGCCGCGTCAACCTCGACGTGAACCGAGCGGATCTCATCGGCGGCCGCGATGATTCCCTCCGTCAAGCTGAACCCGTAGGCAAAGTCTACGAGGTCCGCCGGCGTCGTCATCATCACGGCGTAAGGCACCGTTCCGTAGACCAAATTGACCGGCATCTCGACAGCCAGCGGCCGGGTCCCGCTGCGGGGCTCCGGATCGTCGTAAGCGACGACCAGGGTCGGGACGCGCCGGGCGGTCTCGACCGCCACATCCCCTTCGTTCGCCATCAGGCTGGTCTGGTCACTCGGCCGCATTCAGCTGGGTCGCAATCCGGGTCAACGAAAAATCCTCCTCGAAAAACCGCGCCTGCCAGTCGGAGGGACGATTCGTCCGCCGAACCTGCACCGCCGTGACCTTGTACTCGGGGCAGTTGGTTGCCCAGTCCGAGTAGTCGGTGGTGATCACGTTGGCCCCGGTCTTGGCGTGGTGGAAGGTGGTATACACCACGCCGGGCTGCATGCGCTCGGACACGATCGCCTTCAATGCGATATCGCCGGAGCGACTTTCGAGCGCAACGAGGTCCCCGTCGACGATACCGCGTACTTCCGCATCGAAGGGGTGGATCTCCAGCACGTCTTCCTCGTGCCAGCGCGAGTTCTCCGTTCGACGAGTCTGTGCGCCGACATTGTACTGCGAAAGGATGCGGCCGGTGGTGAGGATAAGCGGGAAGCGCGGGCCGGTGCGCTCCTCTGTAGGCACGTACTCGGTGATCATGAACTTGCCGAGCCCGCGCACGAAGCGGTCCACGTGCATCATCGGCGTGCCGGTCGGGGCAGCCTCGTTGCAGGGCCACTGGATCGAACCGAGCTCGTCGAGCTTGGCGAAGCTGACGCCGGAGAAACTCGGCGTCAGGGACGCAATCTCATCCATAATTTCGCTGGGGTGGCTGTAGCTCATCGGATAGCCGAGAGCGTTGGAGAGCAGCATGGTGCCCTCCCAGTCCCCGACGCCGGAGAGCGGCGGCATCACCTTGCGCACGCGGGAGATGCGGCGCTCGGCGTTTGTGAAGGTGCCGTCCTTTTCCAGGAACGAGACGCCCGGCAGGAAGACGTGGGCATATTTGGCCGTCTCGTTGAGGAAGATGTCCTGAATGACGATGCATTCCATCGCCATCAGGCCAGCGGTGACGTGATGCGTGTCGGGATCCGACTGGGCGATGTCCTCACCTTGAATGTACATGCCCTTGAAGGCGCCATCGACGGCCTCGTCGAGCATGTTGGTGATGCGCAGACCCGGGTGCTGGTCGAGCGACACCCCCCATAGGGCCTCGAAGGTCTCACGGGTGGCATCGTCCGAGACGTGGCGATAACCCGGCAGTTCGTGCGGGAACGAGCCCATGTCGCAGGAGCCCTGCACGTTGTTCTGGCCGCGCAGTGGATTCACGCCGGCGCCGAGCATGCCGATGTTGCCCGTGGCCATGGCGATGTTCGCCATGCCCATCACCATGGTCGAGCCCTGACTGTGTTCGGTGACGCCGAGGCCGTAGTAGATACCGGCGGCTCCGCCCTTCGCATAGAGGCGGGCGGCGGCACGCAGTTCGACCGGGTCGATGCCCGTATACGCCGCCTGCGCCTCCGGCGAATGGCGTGCGTCAGCAACGAAGCGGGCCCAGGCTTCGAAGTCGCCGAGGTCGCAGCGTTCGCGAACATAAGCCTCGTCGACCAGGCCTTCCGTGACGATGACATGCGCCATCGAATTGATGAAGGCGACGTTCGAACCGGGCTTGAGTGGCAAGTGAAAGTCCGCCTTGATGTGGGGCGACTTCACGAGATCGATCTTACGCGGATCGGCGACGATCAGCTTGGCCCCTTCGCGCAGCCGCTTTTTCATCCGGGATGCGAAGACGGGATGACCGTCGGTCGGATTCGCACCGATGACCAGGATCACGTCGGAATGCGCCACGGAGGCGAAGTCCTGCGTTCCGGCCGAAGTGCCGAGTGTCGACATCAGCCCATAGCCGGTAGGGGAATGGCAGACGCGGGCGCAGGTATCGACGTTGTTGTTGCCGAAGGCGGCGCGTACGAGCTTCTGGACGAGGTAGGCCTCCTCGTTGGTGCAGCGGGATGAGGTGATACCGCCGACCGAGTCCTTTCCGTACTTCGCCTGTATGCGCTTGAACTCGGAGGCGGCGCGATCGATCGCCTCGTCCCAGGTCACCTCGCGCCATGGATCGGTGATCTTCTCACGGATCATCGGCTTGGTAATTCGGTCCTTGTGCGTGGCGTAGCCGTAGGCGAACCGGCCCTTCACGCAGGAGTGTCCCTCGTTCGCCTTACCGCCCTTGTACGGCACCATGCGGACGATGCGGGTGCCTTGCATCTCGGCCTTGAAAGAGCAGCCAACGCCGCAATAGGCGCAGGTGGTGATCTCGGAATGGTCCGGCTGGCCGTGCTCGATGATCGACTTCTCCTGCAGGGTCGCGGTCGGGCAAGCCTGAACGCAGGCGCCGCACGACACGCACTCGGAGTTGAAGAAGTCGGTCGGTCCGGCTGCCACGCGACTGTCGAAGCCGCGACCGGAGATGGTGAGGGCGAACGTGCCCTGCGTCTCCTCGCAGGCGCGAACGCAGCGATTGCAGACGATGCACTTCGACGGATCGTAGGTGAAGTACGGGTTCGACGCATCCTTGGGTAGGTACTGCTCGGAGGTCGGCTTCACGTGGTTGGCCCCGTCATAGCCATAGCGCACATCGCGGAGACCCACAGCACCCGCCATGTCCTGCAACTCACAGTCGCCGTTGGCGGCGCAGGTCAGGCAATCGAGGGGGTGGTCGGAGATGTAGAGCTCCATCACGCCCTTGCGGAGCTTCGCGAGCTTATCGGTCTGGGTCGAGACCACCATGCCGTTCTCGGCCGGCGTGGTGCAGGAGGCGGGCGTGCCGCGCCGTCCCTCGATCTCCACGAGGCAGAGGCGGCAAGAGCCGAAGGCCTCGAGGGAATCGGTGGCGCAGAGCTTGGGGATCTGCGTGCCCGCATGCATCGCGGCCGCCATTACCGACGTGCCCGCTGGCACTGTCACGCTCATGCCGTCGATCGTCAGCGTCACGGTCTGGTCCGAGATGCGGATCGGGGTGCCGTAATCGATCTCTTTGATGAGGGCCATGGATCGCGCCTCCTTACTCAGCCGCGACGGACATCGGCCCGCGCTGCTGGAAATCCTCAGGAAAATGGGTGATCGCACTCATGACGGGCATCGGCGTCAGGCCGCCCATGGCGCAGAGAGAACCGTCGGTCATCACCTCGCAGAGGTCGGCGACGACGGCGAGGTTCTCGCTCGGCCGTATGCCGGCGATGACCTTGTCCATGGTCTCGACGCCGCGGGTCGCGCCGATGCGGCAGGGCGTGCACTTGCCGCAGGATTCCACCGCGCAGAACTCGAACGCGAACCGCGCCTGCTTTGCCATGTCGACAGTGTCGTCGAAGACAACGATCCCGCCGTGGCCGACGAGGCCCTTGTTGGCCGCCATCGCTTCGTAATCGAGAGGCGTATCGAGGAGGTGGTCCGGGAAGTACGCACCGAGGGGTCCCCCCACTTGAACCGCACGGATGGGACGACCACTTCGTGTGCCGCCACCGAAATCCTCGATGATCTCGCGCAACGTGATGCCGAAGGCGTACTCGATCAGGCCGCCGTGCTTGACGTTGCCGGCCAGCTGGATCGCGAGGGTCCCGAGCGATCGGCCCATGCCGTACTCGGCATAAGCCTCCGCGCCGTGTTGCAGGATGTAGGGTACCGCCGTGAAGGTCATCACGTTGTTCACGAGCGTCGGCTGGCCGAGGAAGCCCTTCAGCGCTGGGATCGGCGGCTTGGCACGTACGATGCCGCGGCGGCCCTCCAGACTCTCCAGAAGGGACGTCTCCTCACCACAGATGTAGGCACCGGCCCCGAGGCGAACCTCCAGATGGAAGGCCTTGCCGGAGTTCATCACGTTATCGCCGAGGAGCCCGGCCTTGATACCGTTCGCGATCGCTTCCTTGAGGGTCGAGAACGCCTGCGGATACTCCGAGCGCAGGTAGATGTAGCCACGCGTAGCACCGGTCGCGAAGCCCGCGATGGTCATGCCCTCGATGAGATTGAAGGGGTCGCCCTCCATCATCATGCGATCGGCAAAGGTGCCGGAATCGCCCTCGTCGGCGTTGCAGACCACGTATTTCTGCTCAGCCTGGGCGAGCATCACAGTGTTCCACTTGATCCCGGCGGGGAAGCCTGCGCCACCCCGGCCGCGAAGGCCGGACTCGCGCACTTCCGCGACGATGCCGGCAGCGTCGAGCTTAAGGGCGGCTTCCAGGCCCCGGTAGCCGCCATGCGCCCGGTAATCCTCCACCGAGACCGGATCCACCACGCCGCAGCGCTGGAAGGTGAGCCGATGCTGACGCGCCAGATAGGGGATTTCCTCCGGCCGCCCGAGCCGGAGAGGGTGCAAACCACCCTCGACGAGGCCCGCATCAAGCAGACTGTCGATATCGGCTGGCGTCACCGGCCCGTAAGCGATACGGCCCTCCGCCGTCGCGACCTCGATCATCGGCTCAAGCCATAGGAGGCCTCGGGAGCCAGTGCGAACGATGGTGACATCGAGGCCGCGGCGCTCGGCGCCGGCGAACAGCGCGCGGGCGACGCGGTTGGCACCGAGCCCCAGCGCCACGGCGTCGCGCGGAACGGTGATCGTGATGCTCACGACTTCATCTCCGTCAGGGTGGCTTCGAGGGAATCGGCGGTGAGCCGGGCCAAAGGCTCGTCGTTCACCAGGGCTCCGGGCCCATTGGCGCAGAGACCGAGGCAGTAGACGGGCTCCACCGTGACCTGACCGTCGGCCGTGGTTCCGTGCCAGTCGACCCCAAGACGTGACAGGATCTGGGCATGCAGAGCGTCCGAGCCCATGGCTTGGCACGCTTCGGCCCGACAGAGCTTAACTTGGTGGCGCCCGGCCGGTGCGCGACGAAAGTCGTGATAGAAGGTGATGCAGCCAAGCACCTCCGCGCGCGACAGGTTCAGTGCGTCGGCGATAAGCGGCACCGCGCCTTCATCGACGTAACCGAAGGTCCCCTGCAACGCATGGAGGATCGGAAGTGCCGCCCCTTCGAGGTGGACGTGTTCGGCGATGATCCCGGCGGCACGCGGCTCGCTCCAGGGCTCGTTCGGCACCATTGTTCCTACCCGGACTGAGATTGTTCGCATTCCAGGGTGGTATATCGCCAACCCACGATCAATCGCGCTGATCCGTGAAGCGACAACGGTTTTTTGTCAGCGAACGATGTTGCGACGCGAAAAGCGACGGTAAACAGGGGCCGATTCAATGCGTTCTCGAGGGCTTTTTACAAGGCGTCGATCATTTCAGTGATCGACGCGGCAACGTTCCGCGCCTCGACGATCAGCGCAGCACAAAGGGGCGTCATCGGTTCGCGTTCCGGCACCACGAGGCCGACAACGTGGCTGAGATCCGGATCGACGATTGGCACGGCTCTCACGCGGTCACTCAAACGGAAGGTGTCGGCGAGTACCGCCGGCATGATGCTCGCCCATTTGGCGGTACGAACGTGAGTCAGCAGAACAATCATCGAGTTGGACTCGAGCAGCGGGGCGACCGCCGTTCCTGCATTCAGCAGTTGCCGATCGATGATCCGCCGGTTCTGCATATCAGGGGTCAGCAGACACAGAGGCAGGCTCGCGACCTCATCCCATGTGACTGTTTCCCGTTCGCCGAACACCCCGTCGATCGCGGTCAGGAGGCGATAGCGCTCTCGATAGAGTGAGACAGCTGTCAGCCGACCGAGGGGCTCATTCTCAAGATACGTGATCCCGGCGTCGATCTCGAGATCGGCGATCAGGCGCCCAATTTCTCCAGAGGTGGTGGAGTGGACAGAAAAGCGGACGTTCGGGTGGCGCGCTCGAAACGGCGTCGTGAGCGCGGCGACGATCGGGGTCGCAGTCGGGATTGCCGCGAGGCGCAACGTTCCCGCGAGCCCGCGCCTTAGACTCGCAACTTCCTCGCGCATCGCCCTCGCATCACCAACGATGCGCCGAGCCCACTCAAGGACGCGCTCACCCTCCGGAGTGAATCCCTGAAAACGCGAACCCCGTTGCACGAGAAGCACACCGAGCCGTTCTTCCAACTGCTTCACGCCGGCCGAGAGGGTCTGCTGCGAGACATTACAGACCTGGGCTGCCCTGCCGAAGTGATGCTCACGCGCGAGAGCGAGGATAAATTCGAGTCGATCGATCACGGACGGCCCCTTCGCAAGCCTTGGAGCCAGGCTACGCCTCCTCATCTGGGATGAAGAATTCCCAGGGACGCGTCGCCTATCCTGCGACATTTCGATAGACCGTCAACGGCCTGAGTCGAGACCTTCAACCCGCATGATGCGACGCTGTTGCGGTTGCGCGCTTCACGCCCTTGTGGTCTGACACGCCAATCGGCCAGACGTGGGTCATTCCCTCGAAAGGCCCGCGATCCGCGAAATGCACTTGCGATTTAGAACAAACCCAGCAAGACGCGCGGCATCGACGATCACAATCACGGGGAGCCACGAGAGGCACATGCGGACGACGCAGGCGCAACACCGGTCATCATGGGGGCTTGCCGCGCTCGGCGCGTTCCTCGTTTCTTCCTCATCCGCGCTCGCGGCCGGCATCGGCCAGCCCGTTCCGTGGCAGATGGATCGCCAGGTCGCGGTCACCGAGAACGCCCGGGACATTCATTCGTTCGAACACGGCATGCACTGGCTGTCGTTCGGTATCTCGCTGTTCGTGCTCGGCTTGATTCTCTATTGCGTCTTCCGGTTCAGCGAGAAGGCGAACCCGACGCCTTCGAAGACCACGCACAACACCATGATCGAAGTGGCCTGGACCATCGTCCCGGTGCTGATCCTGGTCGCCGTCGCGATCCCGTCGTTCCGCCTCCTGCGCACGCAGCTCTCCGACCCCAAGGCCGACGTCTTGGTGAAGGTCATCGGTCACGCGTGGTACTGGTCCTACGAGTACCCGGCTGTGGAGAACGGCGGCGGCTTCACCTTCGATGCCAACCTCGACGAGGACAAGCAGCCGAAGCTGTTGGGTACCGACAACGACATGGTCGTGCCGGTGAATAAGATCGTTAAGATTCAGGTCACTGCCGCCGACGTCATGCACTCCTGGGCGATGCCGTCCTTCGGATTCAAAATCGACGCCGTTCCGGGCCGCCTGAACCAGTTCTGGTTCAAGGCGGAACGCGAAGGCACCTACCATGGCCAGTGCTCCGAGCTTTGCGGCGCGCGTCACGCCTACATGCCGATCACGGTTCAGGTCGTGAGCGAAGAGGCTTACGCCAAGTGGCTGGCCGAAGGTAAGACCAAGTTCGCCCGCATCGACGACCCGTCGAAGTTCGCCGACGCCCGCTAAGGGCGCGGATTTCGGACCCGGGCCCTTGAGCGGCGCCCGGCTCCACCCATCGAGATGATCACGAGAAACCTGGACTAAGGTCTGCATCCATGGCGAACGCCGCTGCACATACGGGGCACCACGACGCCCACGACCACCACATGCCGTCCTTCTTCTCCCGCTGGTTCCTGTCGACGAACCACAAGGATATCGGCACTCTCTACCTATTGTTCGCATTCTGCGCGGGCATCATGGGCGCGTTCCTCTCCTTCGGTATCCGCATGGAGATGGAAGAGCCCGGGCTCCAGTATTTCGCCAATCCCGGCACTTACAACGTGTTCGTGACCGGCCACGGTCTCATCATGGTGTTCTTCATGGTGATGCCTGCCTTGATCGGCGGCTTTGGCAACTGGTTCGTGCCCCTCATGATCGGCGCGCCCGACATGGCGTTCCCGCGCATGAACAACGTCTCGTTCTGGCTGACGGTCGCGGGCTTCCTGAGCCTCGTCTGCTCGCTCTTCGTCGAGGGCGCTCCTGGCTCCTCAGGTGCTGGTACCGGCTGGACCGTGTACCCGCCCCTGTCGAGCGCCGGCCACCCGGGTCCGGCGGTCGATTTCGCGATCTTTGCCCTCCACCTCTCCGGCGCCGGCTCGATCCTGGGTGCGATCAACTTCATCACCACCATCCTGAACATGCGCGCGCCGGGCATGACCCTGCATAAGATGCCGTTGTTCGCCTGGTCGATGCTGGTAACCGCTTTCCTCCTGCTGCTGTCGCTTCCGGTGCTCGCCGGCGCGATCACGATGCTTCTCACCGATCGTAACTTCGGCACGACGTTCTTCGACCCGGCCGGCGGTGGTGATCCGGTCCTCTACCAGCACCTGTTCTGGTTCTTCGGCCACCCCGAAGTGTACATCATGATCCTGCCGGCCTTCGGCATCGTCTCGCACATCATCTCGACCTTCTCGCGCAAGCCGGTCTTCGGCTACCTCGCCATGGCCTACGCCATGGTCGCGATCGGCGTCGTCGGCTTCGTCGTGTGGGCGCACCACATGTACACGGTCGGCCTGTCCCTCCAGACGCAGTCCTACTTCGTCTTCGCAACGATGGTCATCGCCGTGCCCACCGGCGTGAAGATCTTCTCGTGGATCGCGACGATGTGGGGTGGTTCGATCCGCTTCACCGCTGCCATGCACTGGGCGGTCGGCTTCATCTTCCTGTTCACGGTCGGCGGCGTCACCGGCGTCGTCCTCGCAAACTCGGCGGTCGATAAGTACCTTCACGACACCTACTACGTCGTGGCGCACTTCCACTACGTCCTGTCGCTCGGTGCAGTGTTCATCATCTTCGCCGGTGTCTACTACTGGTTCCCGAAGATGACCGGTCACATCATCCCCGAGTGGGCCGGCAAGCTGCACTTCTGGCTCGCCTTCATCGGCGCGAACGTCCTGTTCTTCCCGATGCACTTCCTCGGCTTGGCCGGCATGCCGCGCCGCTACGCCGACTACCCGGAAGCCTTCGCCGGCTGGCACAAGGTTTCTACCTGGGGCGGACACATCTTCGCCCTCGGCATGGTGGTGTTCTTCATCGGTGTCGTTCTGGCCTTCCGTTCGAGCAAGCGCGCCGCCGACAATCCGTGGGGTGAGGGTGCGACCACCCTGGAGTGGACCCTGTCCTCTCCGCCGCCCTTCCACCAGTTCGAGACCCTGCCCCGGATCGTCGAAGAGCCGGGTCACCACTGAACACGTTACCAGCTTCGAGGATTGCGAGGACCGCGCGAGCGGTCCTCGCTCTTTCCCGGAGGCCCCGGTCAAGCTTCGGGAGTTCGCTCCTCGAGTGTGCTGAGGTCTCCCGCAAAGGGCGGCGCCACGCGGCGCGATCTGAAGCCCCACCAAACACGAAAACCGTATCGGGACCCCATGACGAGCGTGTCGAACAGCCTATCCGCTGCCGCCGAGCCGCAAGTTCTGTCGCCGGTTGGCGGCGAGGTGTCGGATTTCTTCGCCCTGCTGAAGCCGCGGGTGATGATCCTTGTCATCTTCACCGCGCTCGTCGGCATGGTGGTCTCGAACGTCCATATCCAGCCGGTGGTCGGCTCCATCTCACTGCTGATGATCGCTGTCGGCGCAGGCGCCTCGGGCTGCCTGAACATGTGGTGGGACGCGGACATCGACGCGGTGATGACCCGGACCGCAAAGCGTCCAATCCCGGATGGGCGCATCCGACCTGATGAAGCGTTGGCATTCGGCATCGTGCTGTCGGTCGGCTCGGTGCTCGTCCTCGGTCTCGCTTCCAACTGGGTGGCGGCCGGGCTCCTAGCCTTCACCATCGTGTTCTACGCCGTGGTCTATTCGATGTGGCTGAAGCGCGCGACGCCGCAGAACATCGTCATCGGAGGCGCTGCCGGCGCCCTCCCCCCGATGGTCGGTCAGGCGGCCGTCACCGGCACCATCGGCGTCGAGTCGCTGGTCCTCTTCATGATTATCTTCATCTGGACGCCGCCGCATTTCTGGGCTCTGGCCCTCATCAAGTCCGCCGACTACGCCAAGGCGGGCATCCCCATGATGCCGAACGTCGCCGGCCCTGATTCGACGCGTCGTCAAATCATCGGCTACTCGATGCTGCTTTTCCCCCTCGGCCTCGCGCCTGTCGCCCTCGGTTTCGGCGGATGGCTCTACGCGATCACCGCGCTGCTGGGCGGTCTCGGGATGCTGGCTTTCAGCGTCCACGTCTTCCGCAATCGCGAGGGCGAGCCGGAGCGCAAGGCCGCCATGGGCATGTTCGGGTTTTCGATCCTGCACCTCTTCCTGATGTTCGCGGCCCTGCTCGCGGAGCAGAGCCTCGGCCTCTTCCGCGCGGTGAGCCTGTGAGCGATCGCCCTGGCCTTCCCGGAACGCCTCGCCCGTTGACGCCCGAGGAATCGCAGCGTCGGCGCAAGCGCTCCATCGCTATCGCGACCGTCCTGTTCGCGCTGGTGACCATCTTCTACGTGCTGACGATCGCGAAGCTTGGGCCGCAGGTCCTCAACCGTCCGATCTGATTGCGCCGGACAACGGAGACGTTTCTGATGGTCGATCCCAGACATGCGCCGCGTGGCGTTGGCCGCGAGGCCGGCGTGACTGCCTTCGCCTGTGCAGGCCTCGCCTTCGGGATGATCGGGCTCGCGTTCGCGTCGGTGCCGCTCTACGACATGTTTTGCAAGGCGACCGGCTATGACGGCACGCCGCGTACAGGTCTTGCTCCGACCGTTGCGGCGATCGATGACAGCATGGTGGTTCACTTCGACACGAACGTGTCGTCGAGCTTGCCCTGGCGCTTCCAGGCCGAGTCGCCGAAGGTCGAAGCCCGACTCGGCGAGACCAAGACCGTCTTTTTCCGCGTGAAGAACACCGGCAGCACGCCTTCTACAGGCATCGCCACTTTCAACGTGCAGCCGGGTCTCATGGGAAGCTTTTTCGTCAAGGTGCAGTGTTTCTGCTTCAACGAGCAAACCCTGCAGCCGGGTGAGACGATGGATTTTCCCGTGGTGTTCTACATTGACCCTGAGGTCCGCAAGGACTCGAATACCGCGCATCTGTCTGAGATGACGCTCTCCTACACGTATTTCGCCTCGAAGAACGGTCAGCCCACGGCCGCGCTTGTGACATCGGGCGGCACGGGGACGAAGTCAAATTTTTGATGGCACAAGCGTGACAACAGCGCACGACCCTGGGTAAGGGTTTGCCACAACAGTCCGGGGCAACCCGGTCGGGAAGACGCAATCAGTGGATCGAGGGCCGGCAACGGTCCGGAGGTCGGGGGTAGGAGAAGAGTTCAATGGCCGAGGCGCACGCCAAAAATCACGACTTCCATATTCTGGCCCCCAGTCCCTGGCCGCTGATCGGTGCCTTCTCGGGTTTCCTGATGGCCTTCGGCGCCGTGTTCTGGATGAAGAGCCTTCAGATCGGCACGCTCACCCCTGGCCCCTACATCTTCGGTGCCGGCCTCCTCGGCGTACTCTACACCATGTTCGCTTGGTGGAAGGACGTCGTGCACGAGGCCAACGCGGGCGACCACACCCGCGTCGTTCAGCTGCACCACCGTTACGGCATGATCATGTTCATCGCCTCCGAGGTGATGTTCTTCGTTGCTTGGTTCTGGGCTTATTTCGAAGCCGCGCTCTATGCCGCCGATCCGATCCAGGCCTCGCGCGTCGACTTCACGGGGGGTACCTGGCCGCCGAAGGGTATCGAGGCGTTCGACCCGTGGCACCTGCCGCTGCTCAACACTCTGATCCTTCTCACCTCCGGTACGACGATCACTTGGGCGCACCACGCCCTGCTAAACGATGACCGGAAGGGCCTGAAGTACGGCCTCTGGCTGACGATCATCCTCGGCGTCCTGTTCTCCGCCTGCCAGGCCTACGAGTACGCGCACGCCCATTTCGGTTTCTCGGGCAGCATCTACTCGTCGACCTTCTTCATGGCGACAGGCTTCCACGGCTTTCACGTCATCATTGGGACGATCTTCCTCGCGATTTGTCTCTACCGCGCCTATCTCGGTCAGTTCACCACCCGCCAGCATCTCGGCTTCGAGTTCGCCGCCTGGTACTGGCACTTCGTTGATGTAGTCTGGCTGTTCCTGTTCGCGTCGATCTATGTCTGGGGTGCGGGGGTCGGTCACGCAGCTCACTGAGCCCGGCTTGGTCCGTAGGGCAGTGTTGAAGAGGGCGGCGTGAGCCGCCCTTTTTCATGGTCGCGCCTGCCGCGCACATAGTCCATGCCCATATGAAGTGGCACGGCGCAGCGCCGTACGAGGAGTGATCGATCTTGGACCCATCGCGGCCGAAGCCTTCCCCCATATCCGCCGGCCTGCGCGGCCGTTGTCCCCGTTGCGGCGAGGGGCACATGTTCGACGGCTTCCTCACGTTCCGCCCATCCTGCGAGGTCTGCGGTCTCGACTACGGCAGTTTTAATTCGGGAGACGGGCCGGCCTTCTTCGTGATGTCGATCGTAGGCATCGTAGTCGTGGGGCTCGCGCTCTGGATGGAGGTTACCTATGAGCCGCCGATCTGGGTGCATGCCCTGGTGGCGGGCACTCTGTCGATCGGACTCAGTCTTCTGCTGGTGCGGCCACTCAAGGGTGTCCTCGCGGCGCTGCAATTTACCAATAAGGCCGAGCAGGGGCGCTTCCGCTAATCATGGCTCCGACACTTCGTCCCGGCGCCTGGCGCAGTATCCTGGCGCCCGGCCTCGTCTCACTGATCTGCCTCGCGATCCTCCTCGGTCTTGGAGTCTGGCAGCTTGAGCGCAAGGGAGAGAAGGAAGCCCTGATTTCCCGCATCCTGGCGCGATCGAAGGTTGAGCCGCCAGCCGCGCTTCCCCCGACGCAGAGCTGGGATCAAGCCCGGGACGAGTTTCGACGTGTCCGTGTCACGGGGCGGTTTCGGCACGAAGCCGAGACGCTGGTCCACGGACTCGCCGCGGGCGAGGTGCCAGGACGGGCGCTACAGGGCTACTACGTCCTGACACCCTTTCTCCTTGAGAATGGTGGCTCCATCCTGATCAATCGCGGCTTCGTGCCCACCGAGTTGAAGGCGCCCGCGAATCGCGCGGCCGGCCAGGTCGACGGCATCACCACCGTGACTGGGATACTTCGCGGATCAGAGCCACGGACGATGTTCGTGCCGGCGCCGGATCCGGTGCGGAATGAATGGTTCAACCGCGACATCGCTGGGATCAGCGCTTCCCGCAGTCTCACTGACCCTCGACCCTACCTCGTCGAGGCAGATGCCACGCCAAATCCCGGCGGCTGGCCGAAGGGTGGTCAGCTTCGGGTCGATCTTCCGAATAACCATTTGCAATACGCTTTCACGTGGTTTGGAATTGCAGCCTGCCTCGTCGGCGTGTTCGGTGTCTTCGCATGGCGTCGACTTCACGACGAGTTGCCACCCGCGCAATCGTGACGCATGCGGCCGAATACTTGCTTCAGCTGCGCCGGTGATCCCGCTAGCCTCCGGGTGAACGGTCACGATACGGAGTGGGCCCCATGCGCACCGTCCTGCTGTTTTTCACTCTGATGTTCATGCCTTCGGCCGCTATTGCGGTGGATGCCGCCGCGCGGGATGCGGCAAAGGCCACGGTGGAACGCCAGATCGACGCCTTCCGTCGAGACGATGCGGCCACCGCTTATGCTCAGGCCGCCCCCGCGATCCAGGGGCTGTTTCCCTCACCCGAAACCTTCATCGCGATGGTCAAACAGGGATACGGCGCCGTCTACCGAAACCGGCGATACAGTGTGGATCGCATCGAGGATGCCGGTGACGAAGGCATGGCCCTCGGTGTCACCTTGCAGGACGAGGACGGGGCCGACTGGGCTGCTCTCTACAGCTTGGAGAAACAGTCGGACGGCGCCTGGCGGATCACGGGATGCCGTCTGGTTAAGGCGCCCGGTAGCAAAGCCTGACCCGGCCCGAGACTTTCGACACGCCCGCCGACATCGTGTAGACGGGGCGCCTTCCCGGAGGCCCCCTTGCTTCACGTCTCGACCCGCGGCGCCGCGGCGCCCCTCAACTTTTCCGATGCCCTTCTCGCCGGCCTCGCCCGCGACGGCGGCCTCTACGTGCCCGAAAGCTGGCCGCAGATCGCCAAACCGACGATCGCCGCACTGGCAGGCCTGCGCTATGCCGATGCGGCCAAGACCGTGTTGCGCCCCCTCATCGACGGGGAGATCGCCGATGCGGACCTCGATCGGATGATCGAGGAGGCCTACGCGACCTTCCGGCACCCGGCCGTCTGCCCCCTCACCCAGCTCGACGACAACCTGTTTCTGCTGGAGCTCTTCCACGGCCCGACGCTCGCGTTCAAGGACGTCGCGATGCAGCTGCTCGGGCGCCTGATGGACCATGTCCTGCGTGCCCGCGGTGCACGGGCCACCATCGTCGGCGCCACATCGGGCGATACCGGCAGCGCCGCGGTCGAGGCGTTCCGCGGCCTCGATCAGGTCGATATCTTCATCCTGTTCCCGGAAGGGCGCGTGTCCGAGGTCCAGCGTCGTCAGATGACATCGGTCGGGGCACACAATGTCCACGCTATCGCCATCGACGGCAATTTCGACGACTGCCAGAACATCGTCAAAGCCCTGTTCCAACACGCGGATTTTGCCGACGACGTTCGGCTGTCGGGCGTCAATTCGATCAATTGGGCCCGAGTCGCCGCACAAGCGGTCTACTACTTCACCTCGGCCGTGGCCCTGGGCGCTCCTCACCGTCCGATCTCCTTCGCGGTCCCGACCGGGAATTTCGGGGACATCCTGGCCGGCTGGGTCGCCAAGCGCATGGGACTGCCGATCGAGCGCCTCATGATCGGCACCAATGCCAACGACATTTTGGCTCGCACCCTCGAGCACGGCGCGTACGAGGTCCGCGGGGTGCAACCGACCACCTCGCCCTCGATGGATATTCAGATCTCCTCGAACTTCGAGCGTTTGCTGTTCGAAGCCTTGGGACGCGATTCCACGAGCCTCGCGCGGCTCATGGCCGGGCTAAAGCAGTCAGGCGGCTTCCATCTCGATCCGTCCGTCCTCGAGACGGTGCGCGGCGAGTTCGATGCCTCTGCCGTCTCCGAGCCCGAGGTCATGGCTGAGATCGCCCGCACCCATGCGGAGACTGGACACGTCATCGATCCACACAGCGCCATCGGCATCCATGCAGCGCGCAAGCTCCTGCGTCAGGACTCACACACGCCGGTTGTGGCGCTGGCCACAGCTCACGCTGCCAAGTTCCCCGACGCCGTCGCCAAGGCGATCGGCGGGCGGCGGCCTGAACTTCCGCCGCACCTCGCCGACCTGATGGATCGCAAGGAGACCTTTTCGCGCGTTGCCAACGATCAGGCGGCAGTCGAAACCTTCATCCGCGAGCGCGCCCGCATCACCAAGGGAGCGTAACTGCTCATGAACCAACATTTCGCCACCCACGGCGCCTCGCCCGATCTCAAGATCACCAAGCTCGACAACGGGGTCACCGTGGTCACCGAGGCGATGCCGGGCGTGGCGACGGCGACGCTTGGCGTCTGGGTCGGAGCCGGCTCGCGCCACGAACGCGCCGACGAGGGCGGTCTGAGCCACCTCATCGAGCATATGGCCTTCAAGGGTACGAAGACCCGGTCCGCCCGCCGCATTGCCGAGGACATCGAGAATGTCGGCGGCGACATCAATGCCGCAACGAGTGCCGAGGGAACGAGCTACACCGCGCGGGTGCTTGGTGAAGATGCGGGCGTCGCCCTCGACGTGATCGGAGACATCCTCACCAATTCGGTCTTCGATGCCGGCGAACTTGCGCGTGAGAAGAGCGTGATCCTGCAGGAATACGCGGCGATCGAGGATACCCCCGACGACGTCGTCTACGAGGCGTTCACCGAGGCGGCTTTTCCGAACCAGCCAATGGGGCGGCCAATCATTGGCACGCCCGAGACGATCAACAGCTTCGACCGAGCAGCGATCGAGGCCTACATCGCGCGGGAATATACCCCCGACCGCATCGTCCTGGCGGCGGCGGGCGCCATCGGCCATGACCAGATCGTTGAATCGGCTTCGCGCTATTTCGGTGATCTAAAGCCGACGCAGCCGCCGGAAGCAGTCCCGGGGATCTATGGTGGTGGCGAGAAGCGGCTGCCGAAGAAGCTCGAGCAGGCCAACGTCGTGCTCGGCCTGCCAGGCCTGTCGTTTCGCGACGACGATTACTACGCGCTTCACATCTTCGCACAGGTGCTCGGTGGCGGCCTGACCTCGCGGCTGTGGCACGAGGTGCGCGAAACACGAGGCCTGGCTTACGAGATCCAATCCTTTCATTGGGCGTTCTATGATTGTGGTCTGTTCGGAATTGGCGCCGGCACATCCGGGGGTGACCTCGCCGAACTGATGGACGTGACGCTGGACGCAACGATCCGTGCCGCGGCGGATGCCGACACGATCGAAGTCGCTCGGGCGAAGGCCCAGCTGAAGGTCGCGCTGCTCTCCGCCTTGGAGACCCCTGGTGGCCGAATCGAACGCAACGCCCGACAGATCCTGGCCTGGGGCCGGGTTATTCCAGCGAGCGAGGTCATCGCGAAGGTCGACGCGGTCACCGTCGACGACGTCCGCCAAGCTGGCCGACGCCTGCTGAAGGGCGCCCCAACCCTCGCCGCCATCGGCCCGATCAAGAAGCTTCCGACGCTCGACCGCATCACAGCGGCGTTGAAGGCGGCGTGAGCTTGGCCTTTGCGGCTTGTTTTGGCCGCAAAGGCGGGCGATCGAACCTCGTCGGCGCCACGGTTCACAACCGGTGAACGCCGTCGCGCAAGGCAACCGTTTGCCTTGCTCGTCGAGGCCCCCACCGATACGACTGGATGCACAGCTGAGCCGTCTCCCGTCGCCTGTTTCCATCGATCATGCCTCGCCCGGCCGGAACACTCGCCCGTTGCGTAGATTCGCCCTCGTCCTAGCCGCCCTCGCTGCGGCACTGCTCAGTGCCCTGATCGTCGGAGGACCGGCGCAGGCCGTCGAGGCGGTCCGCGTCACGCTCGACGCGCCCGTCATTGATCTCACACCGATGATCGAGCGCTATCGCTCCGATGGCGACCTGATTCAGATCTCCACCGCTCCGGGCAAGGACGGGATCGTCCGCCGCATCGTGGTCAAGGCCCGCGAGACCGGCGCCCGCCCTGACTGGATGGTGTTCGCCCTCACCAACGATACCGACGAGCAGGTGGACCGGGTCCTCGTCGCCCCACATTTTCGCCTGGTGGGTTCGGGTGTTGTCTGGCCCGATCTTGGAGGCTCGCGCATCGCCGCCATCACGGCGAGCCAGGGCATTCGGCCCGAGCGCGACGAGAACCCGGAAGCCGATCAGTTCGTCATCACCCTCGATCCCGGCGCGACGGTAACCTACGTGGCCGAGCTCCGAGGCCCGAACATCCCACAAGTGTACCTCTGGGATCAGGAAGCTTATCGCAAGAAGGCCAACGGCCTGACCCTGTACAAGGGCATTATTATCGGCATTGCGGGTCTCCTCGCCCTCTTCCTGACGATCATCTTCGTCGTGAAGGGTGCGATCATTTTTCCTGCCGCCGCGTCCCTGGCTTGGGCCGTGCTGGCCTACGCGTCGATCGATTTCGGCTTCCTGCAGCGCGTGTTTCCCATCACCGAGGTTGCCGAGCGTGTCTATCGCGCCTCGACGGAGGCGGTTCTCGGCGCGACGCTGCTGGTCTTCCTGTTCGCCTATCTGAATCTCAGCCGGTGGCACGTCCGCTACAGCCACGTGGCGATCATCTGGCTTCTGTTCCTGGCGTGCTTGGTGGGCCTCGCGGTCTTCGATCCGCCTGTGGCGGCGGGTGTCGCCCGCATTTCCATTGCGGCGGTGGCAGGGGTCGGCCTGCTGCTGATCGTCTATCTCGCGGCGCACAACGGTTATGACCGCGCCATCCTGCTGGTGCCTACTTGGTGCCTGCTTCTCGTCTGGGTGGTGGCTGCAGGGTTCGCGATCACGGGGCAGATCAGCAGCGACCTGGTACAACCGGCCCTCATCGGCGGCCTCGTGCTGATCGTCATGCTGATCGGCTTCACCGTGATGCAGCATGCGTTCGCGGGCGGTGGCCTGACCCATGCTCTTGTCTCCGACACCGAGCGTCGCGCATTGGCCCTTACCGGCGCAGGGGACGTGGTGTTCGACTGGGACGTACCGGGTGACCGTGTCTTTGCCGGTCAGGAAATCGAGGGACAGCTTGGTCTGAAACGCGGCGCCCTCGAAGGCCCTGCGGCCAACTGGCTGAGCTTGGTCCATCCGTTCGACGTCGAGCGCTACTCGGCGGCCCTCGACACAGTCATCGAGGAACGCCGTGGCCGCATCGTGCACGATTTCCGCCTGCGCTCCACGGCCGGCCCGTACTATTGGTATCGCCTCAAGGCACGGCCCGTGATTGGTTCGGACGGAGAGGTGATCCGGGTCGTCGGCACGATCAGCGATGTCACCGAGGTGAAGACGGCCGAGGAGCGGCTTCTCCACGATGCGGTGCATGACAGCCTCACGGGTCTGCCGAACCGCGAACTCTTCTATGATCGCCTCGATGCGGCGCTGGCTTTCGCCAGCCAGGATGCCCGGTTACGGCCGACGACGATCGTCCTCGACATCGATCGGTTCAAGGCCATTAACGACGCCATCGGTCTGTCGGCCGGTGACTCGATCCTTCTGACGCTGTCGCGTCGACTCGGACGCCTCCTCCGCCCACAGGATACCCTGGCCCGTGTCGCGGGCGATGAGTTCGCCCTGATCCTGATCTCCGAGCGCGAGCCGGACCGCATCCTTGCGTTCGCGGAGATGATCCGAAAAGCGATTGCGACACCAATCACCTATGCGGATCGCGAAATCTTCCTGACGGTCTCTGTCGGTCTCGCCCTCTACGAGGGTGGTGCGAACCTGAAGCGGGAAGAGGTGTTCAAGAACGCCGAGATGGCGATGATCCAAGCCAAGCGCGGCGGCGGGGATCGCACCGAAGTGTTCCGCGCCACCATGCGTAACGAGCGCAGCGATCGCTTGATGCTGGAAGCCGATCTGCGCCGGGCGCTGGATCGCAACGAGATGAAGGTGCTGTTCCAGCCGATCGTCCGGCTGGAGGACCGCACCGTCGCGGGTTTCGAGACGCTCCTGCGCTGGGACCATCCGAAGCTCGGCCGCATTGGTCCCGCGACCTTCCTGCCGATCGCGGAAGAAAGCGGCTTCATCGTCAATCTTGGTATCTTCGCCTTGGAGCGAACCGCTCTCGAGCTGGCAGCTTGGCAGCGTTCCCTCGATGTGGAACCGCCGATCTTCGCCTCCGTCAACGTCTCCTCACGACAGCTCCTCCGCCACGACCTCTTGCATGACGTGAAAACGATCCTCGCCCGCTCAGGAGTCATCCCTGGCTCTTTGAAGCTGGAGATGACCGAGAGCCTGGTGATGGAGAATCCTGAATACGCAGCGCAGATGCTTCACCGCATTCACGACCTTGGAGCCGGCCTGTCCCTGGATGATTTCGGCACTGGCTACTCGGCCCTCTCCTATCTGCAGCGCTTCCCCTTCGACACGATCAAGATCGACCAATCCTTCGTACGCCAGATCGCGACGGGCCAGACCGCCATCCTGCGATCGATCGTCAAGATGGCACAGGAACTCGGCTTGTCGATCATTGCGGAAGGCGCCGAGTCGGAAGTCGACACACAGATCCTATTCGAACTGGGCTGTGAATATGCGCAAGGTTTCGCCTTCGGTGAACCGATGTCGATGCTTCAAGCTCGGCAGTTGCTCGGTGCGGCGCCCGAAGCTGCTTGAGTGAGATCAGGCGGATGCGTGCAAACCATCGCATCCAGTTAAACCTCCCTTAACCATGATCTGGCATCCTCAGCTTTGAGTTGATGGAAGGGCGGCAAAGCGCAACGCGCTGGCTGAGGGAGATGGGGTCATGGCGCAGGCTGCGTTGCGGATCGTGGACGACGAGATCGACACCGGTCTGGTCCGACGCTTGATGGCGCGTCCGCTTCGCGCGGCGCCGGACGTCGCGGTGGTTCCTGAGGTTCCGGCTGCCGCATCCATCGCAGTTGCGACGTCCGGTACGGCCGCGGCAGGTGAGGTGTCGCGGCTCAAGGCCGAGGTTGCGGTCATGAAAGCCGTACTGGGGGCTGAACGTCGCGAGGTCGACCGGCTCCGCGCCTGCATCAGCCGGATCGATGGCGCCGAACCACTGTCGCCTGAGGCTCAGGCGGTCCGCGACCGTTGGGCCGCCCTGGTCGACCATCTGCTCCACGAACCGCGCTGAGGCGAGGCGTCGCTGAGCGACGCCTCCGCGACGCACCCACTCCATTCCCCACACCTGAAGGACGACCATGAGCGCCCGCTGCTCGCTCGTCGTCAACGGCAAGTCCGTGCGCGTTTCCACCGGTGACACCCCGCTGGAAGCCGCTCTTGCCGATGGGATGATCGCTGCCACGCCTGGAGCCGGTGGCCAGGGCGCTGGCCCTGCCCCACGCCGGGCTCAGAGCCGCGCCCATCGTGGTGAGGCCATCAAGCTTTCGCTGCCTCGCGCAGCTGCCATTGAGCCACCCTCTCGCCTGGTGCTACCGAGTCGACCGACCGCCGTGCAGAAGCGGACCGGCACGGTCACCGAGATCACCCCCCTTGGTCCGCACACCTTCCAAGTCGTGGTGACGATCACCCGCCGGCTTGCCCTGGAGCCAGGTCACGGGCTCGACGTCACATTCGAAAATTTCGCGCCCGTCACCCTGAGCCCGACCCTGCGCGTCGACGGATCGGCGGAACTCAACGAGTTGGTGTTCCACCTGCGCCAGGACCGCGACGGCTTCGGTCTCGGCCACGAATTGGTGGAAGCTCTCGCGTGCGATCACCCGGTGAAGGTGAAAGGGCCCGTCGGTCGCGGCTTCTACCGTGCAGGGGGCGGACGCCTGGTTCTTGTTGCTTCCGAGACCGGCTTTGCACCGATCTGGTCCATTGCCCATGCAGCGCGCTACATCGAACCGGCCCGTGAAATCATCCTGGTGGTCGGGGCGCGCAATCCACTCGACCTTTACATGCGACCGGCGCTCGATTGGTTGCGCGCGACCGGCGTCACCAAAATCGTCACCGTCTCCGACCGCACTCGCCAACGTCCGCCAGAAGTTCGCCCGGGGCCCCTCACAGCACACCTGCCATCGCTGCGTAGCACAGACGTGGTTCACGTCGCGGGGGATGCCTCGACCGTCGGAGCCGTGGAGGTCCTCGCCGCCACCACCGGGGCCCGGTGCCATCCGATCCTGATCGACGCCGGGATCTAGCTCGGCCCCGACCCCGCTGAGGCGATCAAAGGAAATGAGCCGCATTCCGCCGGGGATGCGGCTCAGTCATTTCTAGATTGCAGCCGCGACCTGCCCGGCCCCCATCTCAGGAGCCGGGCGCGCTGGGCAGATCAGCTAAGCCGAACCCGCCAAATGTCCTCTGCATATTCCCGCATGGAGCGGTCGGATGAGAACCACGCCATCCGAGCGGTGTTGAGGATGGCCGTACGCCACCAAGCCTTCGGATCGTTCCAGGCCTGATCGACCGAGCGCTGAACGCGCCAGTAATCGTCGAAATCGACGGTGAGGAGATAACGATCGTTGTGGCGCAGGTCATCGACGATCGGTCCGAAGCGGCCTGGCTCCTCGGGCGAAAAGCCTCCAGCCTCGATGAGGTCGAGGGCGGCCTTCAGGCGGGGTGAAGCGGCGATAGCCGCCTCAGCGTAGTTCGACTCGACCATCCGAGCCTGCACCCCGGCCGCATCGAGGCCGAAGATGAAGATGTTGTCCGCGCCCACATGGTCACGGATCTCGATGTTGGCGCCATCGAGGGTGCCGATCGTCACCGCGCCGTTGAGGGCGAGCTTCATGTTGCCGGTACCGGAGGCCTCCATGCCGGCCGTAGAGATCTGCTCGGAGAGGTCGGCCGCGGGGATGATCGCCTCCGCCAAGCTCACTGAGTAGTTCGGCAGGAAGACCACCTTCAGGCGGCCCGCCACGTCCGGGTCGGCGTTCACCACTTTGGCGACGTCGCAGGCGAGCTTGATGATGAGCTTGGCCTGGACGTAGCTCGGTGCCGCCTTCCCGGCAAAGATCTTCACGCGCGGCGTCCAGTCGGCCGTCGGGTCAGCCTTGATCGCCTGATACAGGGCAACGGTCTCGATCACGTTGAGGAGCTGGCGCTTGTACTCGTGGATGCGCTTGATCTGTACGTCGAAGAGGGCCGACGGATCGATCGCGACACCAGTGCGATCGGCCACCACCTGCGCGAGAGCCGCCTTCCGCGCACGGCGCATCGCCGCGTAGCGGGATTGGAAGTTCGCATCGGATGCGACATCGGCCAAGCCGGTGAGCAGTTCGGGCGTATCGAGCACCTCAGGCCCGACTGCCTCGACAACGAGGGCTGTGAGTTCCGGATTGGCGTTGTGGAGCCAGCGCCGGAAGGTGATCCCATTCGTCTTGTTGACGATCTTGTCCGTGTCGAGGGCGTGGAGTTCCTTGAACACCGTCGAGCGCATCAGATCGGTATGCAGCGCAGACACGCCGTTCACGCGGCGGGCTCCCAAGAATGCAAGATGGCCCATGCGGACCCGCTTGCCATGGGTTTCGTCGATGAGCGACACGGCAGCGAGCTTCTCGGCAGAACCACGGCCCTGCTTGCCCTGCTCTTCAAGGTGCATCCAGTTGATCAGGTAGATGATCTGCATATGCCGCGGCAGCACGCGCTCCATCAACTCGACCGGCCAAGTCTCCAGCGCCTCGGGAAGCAACGTGTGGTTCGTATAGCCGAGAGTGTGCGTCGTGACGTGCCAGGCATCCTCCCAGTTGAAGCCATGATCCTCGAGGAGGAGGCGCATCAACTCCGGCACCGCAATGGCGGGATGCGTATCATTGAGCTGGATTGCGGCGTGATCGGGCAGCGAACGCAAATCGCCGCGCTCGGCTGCATGCCGGCGCACCAGATCCTGCAGCGAGGCGGAGGTGAAGAAGTACTCCTGCCTCAGGCGCAGTTCCTGGCCCTCGGCGGACGAGTCGCTCGGATAAAGCACGCGAGAGATTGCTTCAGCGCGAGCCCGCGCTGAAACGGCACCCACATGGTCTCCGCCATTGAACTGAGCCAGCTCGACAGGCACGTGGGCTTCGGCCTTCCAGAGACGCAACGTATTCACATGGCGTCCGCGCCACCCAACGACCGGCACGTCATGTGCCACCGCCCGTACCGTTTCGGCCGGATGCCAATGGCGACGGATCACGCCTTCGGAGACCGACGACATGGTGACGTGGCCACCGAAACCGATCGTGTAGGTCGCCTCAGGCCGCGGAAATTCCCAAGGATTACCCTCGGCGAGCCAGGTCTCCGGGGCTTCCTTCTGCCATCCGTCCGCCAGGGATTGCCGGAAGAGCCCGTGATCGTAGCGAATCCCGTATCCGATAGCGGGGATCGACAGACTGGCCATGCTTTCCATGAAGCAGGCGGCGAGACGTCCGAGGCCGCCGTTCCCCAACGCGGCATCCGGCTCCGCCGCCTCCACGTTGCCCAGTTCCACGCCGAGT
The DNA here is from genome assembly GCF_001423085.1 of Methylobacterium sp. Leaf125. Classification (GTDB taxonomy): domain Bacteria; phylum Pseudomonadota; class Alphaproteobacteria; order Rhizobiales; family Beijerinckiaceae; genus Methylobacterium. The sequence continues at coordinate 74,955 of NZ_LMNU01000023.1, forward strand.
TCGCGCAGGGCCGTCCGGGTGGTCTCGACGAGGCCGAGATTGTTCATGGCATCGGAGAGAAGACGACCGATGAGGAATTCCAGGGATAGGTAATAGACCCGCTTGTTGGGAATCGACCCATCCGCATCGTGGCAAGCATCGACGACCCGGTCACGCAGGGCGAGGGCGGTCGCGGCGAACCAGTCACGCTCACGTGCAGTCCGGGGCGTCTTTCCGATGGCATAGACCAGCTTGGCCAGGATGGCCTCCCGCAGGTCCGCTACAGCATCGCCGGACGGCTTCTGCAGCGGTCGGGTGCGTTCTCGCAACATTGGCGAGGGCCCTCGTAGAGTCATCTCCGAAGCCTCCATCGATGTGGTGACGTCGGAATTGTCTCGTCCGATGAGTTTGTCGTTCAGCACGTCTTAGTCCCCCCTTCTCGGCCGTCAGACTTGGAAGCCGCCGCCAGGATGACAACCCTGGGGCTATCATGCTCTCGGGCATTCCAGTTCTGCGTTCGGCTCGGTCCCCTTCGTTTCGTCTCGCCAACCGGTGCAGCATGGGCCGTACCGAGCTCGCGATCTTTCTCTAGTCTGATGTTCGATCCTCGTCCCGGAGCCCCATTCTCGCACTCCACCAATGCTGCGAATTCGGTACCGCTTTAGGATGGGGTACTTTGCTTGCCCGAGCGTGCCCTGCTGCTGCCCCACCGAGACCAGAGAGCTCCCCTGGAACACAAACCTGCGCCATGGTGTCCGACAGTCCCAGCCAAACCGTTCGGGAATGAGACCACACCACGTTCGAATATTGTCTGAACGCTCCTCAATCCGAGCGGGTCGCGCGAGATCCCGTCTGCGGCTAGGGTCCGACCCGAACGCGACCGGGGCGCGTCGGCGGAGGATTGCATGGCGGATACGGTCTGGTGGAAGAGCGGCACCGTCTATCAGGTCTACCCGCGCTCCTTCCAGGATAGCGACGGGGACGGGATCGGGGATCTGCGCGGGATCACCCGCCGTCTCGACTATCTCGCCTGGCTCGGCGTCGATGCTGTCTGGATCTCGCCGTTCTATCCCTCTCCGATGGCGGATTTCGGTTACGACGTCGCGGACTATTGTGGCGTCGACCCCTTGTTCGGAACACTGGAGGACTTCGACGCTCTGGTGGCGGAAGCCCATTTCAGACGGCTCAAAGTCATCCTCGATTTCGTTCCGAACCACACCTCGATCGCCCATCCGTGGTTTGCGGAAAGCCGCGCTTCGCGCACGAGCCCCAAGCGAGATTGGTACATCTGGCGCGATCCCGCCCCCGATGGGGGTCCACCCAACAACTGGATCAGCAATTTCGGCGGTCCCGCCTGGAGCCGAGACGAAGCGACGGGGCAGTACTACTACCATGCCTTCCTGCGCGAGCAGCCGGACCTGAACTGGCGCAACCCGGAGGTTCGCGCGGCGATGCACGACGCCCTCCGCTTCTGGCTCGACCGCGGTGTCGACGGTTTCCGTGTCGACGTGATTTGGCACCTGATGAAGGATGAGAGCTTCCGCGATAATCCTGCCAATCCGAGCTTCACCTCGGGGCAGGCTGAGATCAATCGCTTCACTCAGGTCTATTCCGCGGATCGCCCCGAGATCTTCGATGTCATCGCAGAGATGCGGGCCGTACTCGCACCCTACGGTGATCGCGTTCTGATCGGCGAGATCTACCTGCCCGTTGAGCGACTCGTAGCGTATTATGGCGCCGATCTGGCAGGCGTCGATCTGCCCTTCAATTTCCAACTCATTCAAACGCCCTGGAACGCTCGCTCGGTGGCCGAACTCGTCGTCGCCTACGAGGACGCCCTTCCCCCCGGCGGATGGCCGAATTGGGTGCTCGGCAACCATGATCAACCCAGGATCGCGGCACGGGTCGGTGCCGCACAGGCCAGCATCGCGGCGATGCTTTTGTTGACCCTGCGCGGCACGCCGACGCTCTACTACGGTGACGAGATAGGCCTCGCCCACGTGAACATTCCACCAGACCGGGTCCAGGATCCCTGGGAGCGCAACGAGCCAGGCCACGGCCGCGATCCCGAACGCACGCCGATGCAGTGGGACGACTCACCCAATGCGGGTTTCAGCGTGGGCGAGCCTTGGCTCCCCCTCAGCGCGGATGCGGCAGCCCGGAACGTCGAGCGCCAGTGCGACGATGCCCGATCGCTCCTCACCCTCTACCGTCGCCTCCTGCGCCTCCGCCGGGACTATACGGCTCTCTCGACGGGAGGATTTCGCAGCCTGCCTTCATCGACTGCGTTCGTCTTTGCCTATGAGCGGCATGACGTTGATACGACGCTCCGGATCCTGCTAAACTTTAGTGCATCGCCGCAAACCGTCAGCGATACGGGGGCATATGGTGGCGCATGGACCGTTCTCCTTTCCACCCACACGGACCGAGCCAGCAGCCTGCACGGCAACGATTTGGTGCTCGAGGCCAATGAAGGCCTGATGCTCATCAAAGGCGGCAGCTGAGGGTCGCAGCGAGCATCACATCAGCGTGTGAAAAGCGGGCAGAAGCGTCTCCTTCCGAGAAAGTTTCTGAACGTGGCTTGAATTGTGCAACGCAACGGAACAATCACCGTCTCGCTGCGTTCACGAGGTCGACGTCGATGCTGGGCTCTCGCTCTCCGTTCCCGCCCACCGCTCGACGCGGGAACGAATTGATGAGCCTGGCGGACCAGCAGAATCCCATAGACTTCCACCACGGCATCCGTTTCCGCCACCATTTACAGCCCCACATTCTCTTCGCTACGCCGGAGATGGCCGATTTCGTGAAAACGGGGGGTCTTGGCGAAGTGGCGGGCTCTCTTCCGCGAGCTCTACGCAAGCACTACGATGTTCGCGTCCTCATTCCCGGATACCGGCAGGTCGTCGAGCAGTTCGATCACATCCCGGTCGTCGCACAGTTGCCGGCCCAAGCGGGCGTACCGCCCTGTGATCTTGGCCTCGTGGAGACCAGCGATGGGCTCCAAGTCTACGTTGTCCTCAGTGCAGATCTCTATCAGCGCGACGGGACACCCTACGGCAACGCGCAGGGCGATTTCGGCGACAATGACATCCGCTTCGCCCGTCTAAGCCTCGCTGCTGCAGAAATCGCGCGGGGCATCGACCCTGCTTGGGCCGCAGATCTTCTTCATCTGAACGATTGGCAGGCTGCCCTTGCCCCCGCGTATCTCGCATGGGCTGGACTGCGAGTGCCGAGCATCCTTACGGTTCACAACCTTGCCTATCAGGGCGTTTTCCCGCGCGAGTCCCTCGGGCGCCTCGGGGTACCCGAAGATGCCTTCCAGATGGACGGCGTCGAGTTCTACGGTCAGCTCTCGTTCCTCAAGGCCGGTCTCTTCTACGCGTCGCACGTAACGACCGTCAGCGAGACCTACGCTCGGGAAATCATCACACCGGAATCAGGCTGCGGGCTCGATGGCCTGCTACGGACACGAGCCGCACAAGGCCGCCTCGCCGGGATCCTCAACGGGATCGACGAGAGCTGGGACCCGCGGACCGACCCCCATCTTGCCGCCCGTTTCGAGATCGATGATTGGAAGGGCAAGCGTGCCAACGCCGAGACTGTCCGGCGACAGTTCGGTCTGGCCGTTTCGCGCGGTCCCCTCTTCGCCGTGGTCTCCCGACTGGTGCACCAGAAGGGCATCGATCTCAGCATCGCCGCAGCCGAGTCGATCGTGGCCGAGGGCGGTCAGCTCGTGGTGATCGGCCAGGGCGAAGGCCGTTTCGAAGGTGCATTGCGAGACCTCGCTCGCCGCCATCCCTCCTCTATCGGCGTCCATGTCGGCTTCGAGGAGCGGGATGCGCGCCGGATGTTCGCGGGCAGCGATTTTCTGCTGATGCCTTCGCGCTTCGAGCCATGTGGATTGGCGCAAATGTATGCCCAGCGCTTCGGATCACTGCCGATCGTTCATCGGACGGGCGGACTTGCTGATACGGTGGAGGACGGCGTCACCGGCTTCACCTTCGGCGAGGCCTCCACGCGTGGCTTCTCGAACGCGATCCGGCGCGCCTTCGATACTTTCGCACAGAAGAAGCGCCTCAACGCCATGCGTCGCCACGCCATGTCGCGCTCGTTCGGTTGGGATCAGGCAGCGATGAATTACGCATCCCTCTACGCCCGCGCCTTCGGCAACACTGCCGGCCTGCGCCTCCGCGCTGCGTAAATTCACGACGGCGCTATCGGCAAACGAACAAAGCCGGCGGGGTCACCCGCCGGCTTTGTTCGTTTGCTAAGGTTGCAGGTCCCATCCCTGAAGACGGGACCCGCGACGTACGACCTTACCCCTCGCGGAGAAAGATCGTCGTTGCCAGGGGTGGGATCGTCATGGACACCGAATACGGCTGACCATGGCTCGGAACGGCTTCGGACTGAACGCCGCCCATATTGCCGACGTTCGAACCCCCGTAGCGCTCCGCGTCCGAATTGATGGCTTCCCGATAGAAACCGGCAACCGGAACCCCGATCCGGTAGCTCTCCCGCGGCACCGGCGTAAAGTTCGCGACCACCACGGCAATCTCATCCGGCTCACGACCCTTCCGGGCCCAGGCGATGACGCTGTTGTCCTGGTCGTCGGCGACCAGCCACTGGAACCCGGTAGCCTCGGTATCCCGGCTATGGAGGGCTGGCGTCGCCTTGTAGAGGTGGTTGAGGTCGCGGATTAGATCCTTGACGCCCTGATGCATCCCGTCTTCCAGAAGGTGCCAATCGAGGCTCTGGTTGTGGTTCCATTCCTTCTCCTGGCCGAACTCGCAACCCATGAAGAGCAGCTTCTTACCGGGATGACCCCACATGAAGCCGTAATAGGCGCGTAAATTCGCGAACTTCTGCCAGCGGTCCCCGGGCATCTTGCCGAGGAGCGAGCCCTTCCCGTGCACCACCTCGTCATGAGACAGCGGAAGGATGAAGTTCTCCGAGAAGGCATAGAGCAGCCCGAAGGTCAGGTCGTGGTGGTGGTAGCGGCGATGAATCGTCTCTTTGGAAACGAAATTCAGGGTGTCGTGCATCCACCCCATATTCCACTTAAAGCCGAAACCGAGGCCACCCGTATAGGTTGGGTGCGACACACCCGGCCAGGAGGTGGATTCCTCGGCCACAGTCAGGGTGCCGGGCGCGTGCGCGTAGGTCGCCTCGTTGGTCTTGCGTAGGAACTCGATGGCGTCGAGATTTTCGTTGCCACCATAACGGTTCGGAATCCACTCGCCCTGACGACGCGAGTAGTCGAGGTAGAGCATCGACGCGACGGCATCCACGCGCAGGCCATCGAGGTGATAATGCTCGAGCCAGAACCGGGCATTGGCGGCGAGGAAGCTGGAGACTTCCGTCCGACCGAAATTATAGATGTAGGTGCCCCAATCCTGGTGGAAGCCCTGACGAGGGTCGGCGTGCTCGTAGAGATGCGTCCCGTCGAACTGACCCAAGCCGTGCGCGTCGAGGGGGAAATGGCCCGGCACCCAATCGAGCATCACGCCGATGCCGGCCGCGTGGGCCGCATCGACGAAAGCAGCGAAGTCGTCCGGCGTGCCGAAGCGGCTCGTCGGCGCAAAGAGCGAGACCGGCTGGTAACCCCAGGATCCGTCAAAGGGAAACTCTGTGATCGGCAGCATCTCAATGTGCGTGAAGCCCATCTCCTTCACGTAGGGAATCAGGCGCTCACCCAGTTCCCGGTACGTCAGGTAACGGTTGCCTTCTTCGGCGACCCGCGCCCAGGAACCGAGATGGACCTCGTAGATCGAGATCGGAATGTGGCGCGGGTCCTTCTCACCCCGTGTCGCCATCCACTTCTCATCATGCCAGGCAGGATCGTTCGTGCCCTGGAGGACCGAGGCGGTCTCCGGCGGCTTCTGGGCCGCGAAAGCGACGGGATCGGCCTTGAGAGGCAGCAATGATCCGTCGGCGCCACGGATTTCGTACTTGTAGTGCGCACCAGCCTTCAACCCGGGGATGAACAGTTCCCAGATGCCGCCATTCTGCCAAAGCCGCATGGGATGGCGACGGCCATCCCAGTTATTGAAGTCGCCGACGACGCTGACTCGGCGGGCATTCGGTGCCCAGACCGCGAAGCGGAAACCGTCGATCCCGTCGACCGGGCGATGCTGCGCACCCAGGATGCGATAGGTAACGTTGCTGCCGACCTCGCGCAGATTGTCGATGTCTTCCTGGCGCAGGGAGGAGCCGAACCCGTACGGATCATGTCGTGAGCGCTCGACGCCGTCCCAGGTTTCGACGGATAGCTCATAGAGCGGACGCCCCTCACTCGGCAGGCGTGCGACGAAGAAGCCGTCCGGGTGCTTGCGCTCGAAGGGAATGCGTTGGCTGCCCACGAGCAGGCTCGCGGATTTCGCCTCCGGCAGCACGGCGCGTACCTCCCACTGACCCGGCCCCACCTCATGAGGACCCAGCACCGAGAAGGGATCGCCATGGTTCGCCGCCATCATTGCGGCAATGACGTCGGGGTGAAGCGAACCGGTCTCGGGCGCCGCGGATTGCGGCGCCCGGGTGGCAACGGGCGTAACGTCCGCCGATCCGGAGGTGCCCGACGCCTGGCCGGTCCTGCTCGCGAACGTCTCGTCGATGCCCATCATTCAAACGCCTCTCTTGATCTCATCCAGAATGTTGAGAACCCCACGGGCGGGGATTTCGATCCAGTCGGGCCGATTGTTGGCTTCGTAATCGACCTCGTAGAGCGCCTTCGTCAGCAAGGAGAGCCTGAGAAGACGGCTCTCGGTCTCCGGATCGGTCACGGCGGCCCGGCTCACCGACACAGCCTCGCGGTAGCCGTCGAGGAAGGCGGCATCGATCATGCCGCGCCAGGCGATCGAAGCCCGCCGGGCCCGCTCCTCGGAATCCGAGAAGCGCGCGGCGATCCCACGGGTGACGGTCTCGGCGCCGTACGCGAAGGAGCGGAGCATGCCGGCGACATCCCGCAAAGGTGTCGATTTGATCCGACGCTCGTCGGCCGGCCGCGAGGGTTCACCCTCGAAGTCGACGATGATGAGATCGTCCTCTGCCGCCAGCACCTGCCCGAGGTGATAATCACCGTGGATGCGGGTCTTCGTAGCGCCCTGTGGTGCCCTGGCGGTGAGGGTCTCGATCGCCGCCTCGACCTCGTGGCGGCGGCCCGCCAGTTCGGTGCTCGCAGCATTGGAGCCGCGGCCCGCGAGGCCGTCAAGCCCGCGGAAGGCCCGCTCCGCTTGGCGGCGCGTGTCGTCGCCGAGGGCGTATAAGTCGGCGTGGTCGAAGGGCTCGGCCGCGAAGGCCGGGTCGTCGGTCTCGACCGCGAACGCGTTGTGCATTTCGGCCGTGCGGCGTCCGAGCAGAATCGCCCAGCGCAGGTGGGTCTCGAACGCCTCCGCGGGTGAAGGCGCTTCGCTCTCCGGCGCCAACACCACCGTGTCGAAGTCGCGGCGCAGGCCTTCCAGCATCAGCGTCCAGGCATCGCCCTGGTTCGGCACGAACTTCTGCAGCACCGCGAGCGCCGTACGGGTGCCCTCGGCGTCGACGTGCTCAAGAACGCCAAGGAGCGCCGGCGTGTTGTGGAAGTGTGCGGTCTCAGTAAGGAAGCGCCCGACTTCGATCTCGGGATGGGTCCCGGTCTGCAGGCGGCGCAGCAGCTTCAGCATCATCTTCGAGCCGATGGCGATCGAGGTGTTGCTCTGCTCCGCGTTCAGCGACCGGATCTCGCCGGGCTCCACCACCACATCGCGATCGAAGGCGGAAGTGGTGGAGAAGACGAGGCGCCCAGTCTCGGTGGCGATCTCGCGACCCTCGCGCATGCTCTCGACCATCGCGACGGCGAAGCTCGACGAAGCGGCCGCGCCGAGCAGCAGCCCGGTGCGCGGACCCCGGCGGACACGCGCCACGGCATGCTGAAGCATGGCCTCGTCTTCGCGGCCTTCATCGACTGCCACCGGCACGAAATAGTCCTGCCGCTCGCCCGTGGAGAGGTGAACGGCGACCCGGGGCAGGAGGAACTTCGCCTCGCCGGTGCTGTCCTTCAGCGCCGCGCTGTCGGTGACCTGCACCGACTTAATGCGCGAGCCCTTAGCGGCGAACCAACGACGGGTCGCGATGAAGCGCGGCGCGACCGTGCGCTCGAAGGCCGTGCGCTCGCGCCCGGCCATCAAGGTCTCGATGCCACCCGTGAGAACGAGGGTGAAGAGTTCCGGCAATTCGGGCTGCGGACCGATGCTGCCCGTGTTCGCCGCGCTGAGGGAGAACCAGTAGAAGCCGTAGGAGGGCAAGGTGAGCAGGTATGGCAGATCGCCGATGGCCGGGAACTCCGAGCCACCCGTCAACTCGATCGGCACGGCGCTGCGCAGTTCCGACAGGTCGAGCTGCACCGCCTGCGGCGCTCGGGACAGATTGGCGACGCAGAGGACCCGCTCGCCCTCAAACTCGCGGATCCAGGCGAGGACCTTGCGGTTCGAGGGATAGAGGAACTGCATGCCGCCCCGGCCGAGCGCCACCGAGTTGTTGCGGATCGCGATCATACGCCGCGTCCAGTTCAGCAAACTGGTCTGCGACTGGGTCTGTGCCTCGACGTTGATCGCGTCGAAGCCGTAGATCGGGTCCTGCACGGAAGGCAGGAAGAGCTTCTGCGGATTGGCCCGCGAGAAGCCGCCGTTGCGGTCCGGCGACCATTGCATCGGCGTCCGCACGCCGTCGCGATCACCGAGGTAGATGTTGTCGCCCATTCCGATCTCGTCGCCGTAATACAGCACCGGCGTGCCGGGCATCGACAGGACGAGGGACTTCATCAGCTCGATCTTGCGCCGATCGTTCTCCAACAGGGGCGCGAGGCGGCGCCGGATGCCGAGGTTGATGCGGGCGCGGCGCTCGGCGGCATAGAAAGACCAGAGGTAGTCGCGCTCCTCGGCGGTGACCATCTCGAGGGTCAGCTCGTCGTGGTTGCGCAGGAAGATCGCCCACTGGCAGCCCTCGGGAATTTCCGGGGTCTGGCGCATGATGTCGGTGATCGGGTGCCGGTCCTCGCGGGCGATCGCCATGTACATGCGCGGCATCAGCGGGAAGTGGAATGCCATATGGCACTCGTCGCCGTCGCCGAAATACTGCGCGGTCTCCTCGGGCCACTGATTGGCCTCAGCCAGCAGCATCCGGTCGGGATAGCTCGCATCCAGAGCCGCGCGGATCGCCTTGATAACCGTGTGTGTCTCCGGCAGGTTTTCGCAGTTCGTGCCGTCCCGCTCGATCAGGTAGGGGATTGCATCGAGGCGAAGGCCGTCGACGCCCATGTCGAGCCAGTAGCGCATCACCTCGATGACCGCCTCGAGCACGGCCGGATTGTCGAAGTTCAGGTCGGGCTGGTGGCTGTAGAAGCGGTGCCAGAAGTACTGCTTGGCGACCGGGTCCCAAGTCCAGTTCGAGACCTCGGTGTCGAGGAAGATAATGCGCGTGTCCGAGTACGGCGTATCGGTATCCGACCAAACATAGAAGTCGCGCTCCGGTGAACCGGCCGGGGCTTCGCGAGCTCGCTGGAACCAGGGATGCTGGTCGGAGGTGTGATTGATGACGAGCTCGGTGATCACCCGCAGGCCGCGCTCGTGCGCCGCGTCCACGAACTTCCGGAACTCCTCCATCGTACCGTAGGACGGATTGACGTCCCGATAGTCGCCGATGTCGTAGCCGTCGTCGCGCAGGGGCGACGGATAGAACGGCATCAGCCAGATGGCCGTGACACCGAGGTCGCGGACATAGTCGAGCTTCTGCGTCAGGCCCTCGAAATCGCCGATCCCGTCATTGTTGGAGTCGAAGAACGACTTGACGTGGATCTGGTAGATGATGGCGTCACGGTACCATTGCGGATCGCTGCGATCGATCATCGCGTCGTTGCCTCATGCGTCGAGTTCAAGGGCGTGTCCGGGGCATCCGTACCACTCTCAGCAATGAGACTGGCGAGTACGGCGTCCGTCGGCTGGGTAGGCGCCGACAATCGGGCGACACGACGACGGCCCGCCTGGGCCGCCGGGTTTTTTGCTGACACGGGCACGCGGCTTACGCAACCCGGCTCGGGGCGCGAAGGCGCCAGATCACCGCCGAGCGCTCCGCAGGATCGAGGGCGATGCGGTGTGATTTCCCACGTAGCTCGAACTTGTAGCCGAGCAGCAGGTCCTCGACCTCGACAGCCCCGTCATCGGGCTGGCCGAGCAGCCACAACGGCACCTCGTAGGTGCATTCCTGCCGGTTGCGCGGATCGAGGTTGACCAGCACGAAGATGCAGTTGTCTCCCTCCGGCGTCACCTTGGCGTAGCCGATGATCTGGTCGTTATAGGCGCCGGTGAAGATGACGTTGCGGAAGTCCCACAGGGCCGGGTTGTCGCGCCGGATCTGATTGAGCTTGATGATGTGGTCACGGATGTTGCCGGGTCGGTGGTAATCCCAGGCCTTCAGCTCGTACTTCTCGGAGTTGAGGTATTCTTCTTTGCCCGGGTAAGGCTCGGCCTCACACATCTCGAAGCCGTTGTAGATGCCCCAGACGCTCGACAGCGTAGCGGCGAGGGTTGCACGTACGACGAAGCCCGCCCGTCCGCTGGTCTGCAGGTAGATCGGGTTGATGTCGGGCGTGTTGGCGAAGAAGTTGGGACGATAATAGTCGCCCATCTCTCCCGCCAACTCGGTCGAATAGGCGATCAGATCTGCCTTGGTGTCTCGCCAGGTGAAATAGGTGTAGCTCTGCTGGTAACCCGCCTTGGCGAGCTTCTTCATCATCTTCGGCCGGGTGAAGGCCTCAGCGAGGAAGATCACGTCGGGGTAGCGGGCATTGACCTCGGCGATTATCCACTCCCAGAACGGGATCGGCTTGGTGTGCGGATTGTCGACCCGGAAGATCCGGGCGCCCAGTTCCGCCCAGCCCATGACGATGTCGCGCAGCTCGATCCAGAGGGATGGCAGCGCGCCACCGTAGAAGTGGACGTTGGAAATGTCCTCGTACTTTTTGGGCGGGTTCTCGGCGAACTTCAGGGTGCCGTCGGGACGCCACTCGAACCACTCCGGGTGGTTCTTGATCCACGGATGGTCCGGCGAGCACTGGATCGCGAAATCGAGGGCGATCTCCATGCCGTAGGCGTGGCTCGCCGCAACGAGACGTCGGAAGTCGTCGAGGGTGCCGAGATCCGGATGAACGGCCTCATGTCCGCCCTCCTCCGAACCGACTGCGTAGACCGAGCCGACATCCCCGGGCAGCGCCTTCAGGGTATTGTTCTTGCCCTTGCGGTTGGTTTTTCCGACAGGATGGATCGGCGTGAAATACAGAACGTCGAAGCCAAGTTCGCGGATCTCCGGCAGACGCCGGATGACGTCGTCGAAGGTGCCGTGGCAGTTGACGTCCATTGATTGGGAACGCGGGAAGATCTCGTACCAAGCCGAGAAACGGGCCGCGAGACGATCGGCGATGACCGGCACGTTGACCGGATAGCGCGAGAGGTTGATGCGCGGGGCATGCTGGCGGATCAGATGCGCGTTGGCAGGTGCGAGCATCAAGTCGAGTTGGCTCGCCGAGCCGGACGGCTGAGCCTCGAGGTCGCCGACGAGGGCCTTCAGGCGGCCGCGATCCGAACCCGCCGCATTTTCGGCCGCCCCCAGAACGAAGGCGACACCCTCGATGGTCTCCAGTCGGACGTCGACCCCGGCATCGCGCTTCTTCAGGGTGTCGCGCACCCAGGACGAATACCCGTCTCGCCAGGCCTGGATCGTGAACTCGTAGCGCGCATTGCGCAGGAGCGGGAAGTGACCGCCCCAGCGGTCGTTGTCGATGAATACCAGGCGGTCGGACCGCCATTCGGTCTCACTCACAACCCGTGACAGGATCTCGGCGTCGATGATCTCGTGGCCGTCGCTGAAAATGTCGGCGGTAACGTGCACGCTTTCGCCCACCACACGCTTGACCGCCGACCGGCCGCCATCGAGCTCCGGCATTACCGCCTCGATGACGACGCGACCCTCACCTGTCGGTGTGCTCGGCTTCGGCATCGCCTTTAAGCCTGAGCTTTCCGCGGCGAGGATGCGGACTTCTCCCGGTGCCAGGGCAAGGGCAACGCCTGGGCGAAACTGGATGGGCTCCGCCTCCGGCGTCCGATCGATGAAGTCGCCGAGCATACCACCTGTCCGGGCCAGAAGGGCTTCCGGCGCCACCGGCACCAAGGCCTCCGTCGGATTGTACAGCACCAGCGTGGCGCTGCGCGCGGAGGCGCCGTGTCCGGTGTCGAAGCGCAGCAGAGCCGTGTAGGCCGCGTCGGGTGACGAAATCCGCGCCTGGGCACCCTCGACATTGGCGGCCGGCAGTTCGGCCCGCAGGGCATTGATCGCCGCGATCGAAGCCGAGATGTCGACGCCAGTATTTGATTCGCGTGCTTCCGGCGTCGTCTCGACCACGTGCAGCGCACGCTGGTAGCCCCACTCGTACCCGATCGGCATGAGCACACCAGCGGAGAAGAAGGCGGATAAGGCGTAGCGTGCCGTCAGGTGACGGGCGATGGCGGCCGCGTCGCCGTCGAGGTCGGCGGCCAAGCGGGCCATGTCGTGATTCTCGGGAAAGGCGATGGAGGGCGCGATAACGCGCAGGCGCTCGTACTGGTCGAGCGCCCAGGAGGCCTTGAGGTCCCACCAGGCGAAGCTGTTGAAGAGGTAGTCAAACCCGGCTCCCGCGGTGGACTGCGCTTCCTCGAAGGTGCAGCCGAGGGTCTCGGCCGCAAACAGGCAATCCGGCTCCAGTGCCTTGGCCGCACCGATCAGGTCGCGCCAGACCGTGGCCGGGACCTTGTAAGCGGCGTCGCAGCGGAACCCCTGCACGCCGAGATCCTGCAGGCGGTTGACATAGCCCGACCAGAGGGCGGTGAGTTCCTGGCGCGCGCCTTCAGAATGATAGTCGAGTTCGGCGAGGTCGCCCCAAACCGTACGGATCGACGGATCGTCCGGATCGACCGCATAGGGGCTTTCGATCTGGCCCTCAGAATCCCGCACAAATAGATCCGGGCGTTGAGCGGCGAGCGGACCGTCCATGGCGGTGTGGTTGATGACGAGATCCGTCATCACACTGAGACCATGCGAAGCGGCGGCGGCGCAGAAACGTCGAATCTGCTCATCGTCCGAAGTGCCGTCCTGGTCGCGGAAGCGCTCGTCCAGGCGGTCCGGATCGGCCACGGCGTAGAGGCTGCGCGATCCACCGGTCTGGTGGAAGGGATTGAGATAGACCCAGTCGAAGCCGAGGGCAGCGATCCTCGGCAATTCGGCGGTCCAGGCAGACACGCGTCCGACGAGAAGTGGGAAGAGGTTGTAGATGCGCGGCCCCTCGGCGCGGGGCGCGAGGGTAGCGGGAAGCGGCACCTGACCGGCTGCGGTCCGCTGGGCGGCGGTCGTTGCGGGGCTGGGTGCGTTCATGCGAGCTCCATTTCGTCTGTGCGTGCACGGGTCGGGGCCCCGATAGGGGCCGCCTGAGCCGGCGAGCGGCTGTCCCGAGGAGGGTCAGCCGTGTCCAGGAAGGTCGATCCCTTCCCCATATCGATCGTGTCGGCGCGCCGTCAGCGGATCCGCTTCAAGACGGCATAGGGCAGACGCGCGAAGGCCCGTTCGAGTTCGATCCGGCCGTCCTCGGAAACAACTTCGTCGCCGGTGACGAGATCGATCCAGGCTGAGCTTGGCATCACCGCCACGCTCGTCCCGGCGAAGGCTTCACTCGACCAGATGGCGTCACCGATGAGACCTGAGACGAGTCGCGGGACCGCAACCACGAGATCGCCCTCGCCCGTCGTCGCATCCGAACGTGTGAATGCGATGACATGCCCTGCCTGCGGACCGGACGCCGGAAGCGATTGATAATCGGCATCGGCGTAGAAGCTCGGCCGGGCGGCGCGATCTGCCAGGAGCCTAGCAAGGGTCGCCTGCTTCACGCGTCCATCCGTCCAGTGTGGCAGGAGATCGGCGGTCGGCAAGCCCTCCTCAAGGGCCCTGGTCAGGGCCGGGTAGTTCACGGGGCGGCGGTTGTCGGGGTCTACGAACGAGAAATCCCAGAACTCGGTGCCCTGGTACGTGTCAGGCAGGCCCGGCAGGGTCACCTTCAGTACCGTTCGTCCCAAACCGGCGATCATGCCGAGATGGGCGAGGCGCTTCGCGAACGGGCGCAGTTGCGCCAGGAACGCGGCCCCGGGTGCGATGAGGCCGCCGAAGAGCGTGTGAACCGCACCCTCGTATTCCTCGTCGACGTTGACCCAACTCGACCGCCGCTTTGATTCGCGCAAGGCCTTCTCGGCATAGGCGTCCAGGCGACTACGGAAATCCTCGATCGCGGTCGGATCGTCCGCCTCCAGCAGTTCGAGCGGCCATGCACCGAGGATGGCCTGCAAGAACATCCACTGGTCATTGGCGTCCGGCACCGGCTCCTTGTCGATCACCGTCAGATGGGGCTGGGCGAGGTTCGTCCAGGTGTCCCAGGCAATGGCCCAATCCTGCGGGATTTCCGACAGGGCGAGCAGGCGCGAGCGGGCATCCTCGCCGCGCTTGGTGTCATGGGTCGCGGTGGTGATCATCGCGTTCGGCCAGTCGCGAGCCCGCGCCGCCTGAAGCGCATGGAAATGCTCCGCGTCGAGGCCGTACTCGCCCGGATCGCCCCCGACCTCGTTCAAGGCGAGGAGCTCGGCGAAGCGATAGAACAGTGTGTCCTCCAGGCTCTTGGCCATCACCGGACCGGTGAGCTGCTGGAAGCGGCGGCGGAAACGCAGGATCACCTCCGGGTCCGGCCGACCCGGTCCCGTCACGTCGATGCGGCCGAGCATAGCGTCGGCGGCGAAGTCGTGCACGGAACGGTCCGGCAACGCACTCCAGCGCTTGGCCTTCTTCACCGCCGTCTCGATGAGACGGATATCCTCGTCCTCGACATCGCTTTCGTCGAGGTCGCCCGGCAGGTAACTGCGATAGGTCGGGAAGCGGGCAATGATCTCGATCAGGGCCCGACGAATGGCATTGACCGAGAAGTCACGGGTCCGTCGGTCCGCATCCGCCACAGCCTTGAGGTCCGAGGTCATCACCTCGAGCTCGGAGGCGAAACTAATCTCCAAGATCTCGGCCTTGGCCGCCCGGAGCATGAACTTGTACGGCTCGTCGAACTGCGTCCGGCTCTCGTAGAGCTTGCGGATCTCGGCGCGCTTGCCTTGATCGACGAGGATGCCGTCGAGCTGATTGAGGACGTCGTACCCGGTGGTGCCCGCCACGGGCCAGGGACGCAGGCGCTCGCCGGGTTCGAGGATCTTCTCCACCACCACGTAGAAGCCTGGGCCGATGGCAGCCTGCAACGCGCGCGCGTAGCCGAGCGGATCGGCGAGACCATCGATGTGGTCGATGCGTAGACCATCGATGCGCCCGGCTTCGATGTGGCGGAAGATCGTCTCGTGCGAGCGCTGGAACACGTCGGATTTCTCGACACGCAGGCCGGCGAGGCCGTTCACGTCGAAGAACCGGCGGTAATTGATGTCGCTCGCAGCGATCCGCCAGTGGGCGAGGCGATAGGATTGCTGCTCCAGAAGGCGGTGCAGCGGACCGAAGCTGTCAGGGTGCCCCTTGGCGCCGTTGAGGAGCTTCAGCGTGCGACCGATCGCGGACGCGATGGCCGGCGAGGCTTCGACCGCCTCGACGAGGCGGTCCTTGAGTTCTTCGGCTTCCGCCGGGAAAGCACGACGGCGCTCGTCGCTGGTCTCTTCGCCCATGAGGCGCAGGCGCTCTGAGATGCCCAACACCTCGAGCGCCGCCGCGTCCTCGATGTCGCCGAGCGCCGCGAGCGAGCGATTCAGGATCGTCGGATACTGGAGCGGGCAGATCGGAAATTCGTGCTCGTAGTGCCAGATGCTGAACGCGCCCTTTTCGGGATCGAACTTCAGCTCCAGAGTCCCCTTTTCCAAGGCCTCGCCGTAGCGGTCGCCGAGGAACGGCACCACGAGCTTGTTCTTGGCGCCGAGCCGCGACCAGTCGATGTCGAAGGCTTCGGCCGAGGGCGAGAGCCCGCCCCATTCGAGCACTGAGAGCCACCAGGGATTGTCGGCGCCGCCGACGCCCATGTGGTTCGGCACGATGTCGAGGAGGAGCTTCAGGCCGGCCCCATGCAGCGCATCCGAGAAGCGGGCGAAGCCCTCTTCTCCGCCGAGTTCCGGGTTGATCGTCGAGTGGTCGACGATGTCATAGCCGTGCGTCGAGCCGGGGCGGGCCTTCTGGATCGGCGAAGCGTAGACGTGACTGATGCCGAGCTTGGCGAGGTACGGGACGATCTTCTCCGCATCCGCGAAGGTGAAGTCCTTATGGAACTGGAGGCGGTAGGTCGATCGGGGCGGAGCCGATGCGAGGCGCGCGGCGCCCGAGCGCGGACCGCGATCTTCGGCGGCGAGGGAGGCCGCAAGCTTGGCGAGGGGTCCCCCGGGGGCGGCGATGCTTTCCAGGGTGCGATCGAGTTTGCGACGCCAGTTCGGGTAGCCTTCCGTCGAGCCCGGCACATTGGCCTGAGACAGTTCGGAAACGACGTCCTCATACTGGACTGCCGTCAGCATGGAGGGCGCACGCCCGAGATAACGGGCCGCAGCCTCGAACGGGGCAGCCTCGGGCGGATCGTAGCTCGGCAGCAACTGCTCCGAGGCGAGCGCTTCTGTGAGACGGGTGCGCTCCTCGACGCGCTCGCGGCGCTCCGCATCGGCGCGCTCGGAATCGTAGAGCCCGAGCGCCTGGCGCGTGTCGGTGTCGACGCCCCGCCACCATCCGACGAAAGTCGGCAGATCGTGGGTGGTGATGGCCGTGAGGGCATCCCGAGGATAGGCCGCCGGCGGCTTGAAGCGGGCGCCCTGCTCGCGCTCGAAGGCGAGAATCCGGTAGCTGAGGATGCCCGCTTGCATCAGGGCGTCGGAGAAGCCTTCCGGGGCGGTCCCAAGATCTTCCGCGATCACCAGGCACTTCGCACGGTGGCTTTCCAGGCGCAGCACCGCGAGCATCGGCTCGAAGGGCATCGCCACGTAAGCCCCCTCCCTCGCCGAGCGCCCGACCGGGATCAGGAACAGGCGTGCGAGCTGAAAAGCGTGGTCGATCCGGATCGCGCCCGCATGGCGCATGTTGGCCACCACCAGGGCACGGAAGGCCGCAAGCCCGTCGCGCTCCATTTCGAGGGGATGGAAGGCTGGCAGGCCCCAATCCTGACCCTTCGGTGCCAACAGGTCCGGCGGCGCCCCGATGGAGACACCGTTGGCGAACCGTTCGGGATGCGACCAGATTTCCGAGCCGCCCCGATCGGCGCCGACGGCGAGGTCGCGGTAGAGTCCGAGGCGCATACCGGTGGCGAGCGCGGTGTTGGACGCGTCTTCCAGCTGGCGGTCCGCAAGGTACTGCAGCCAGATGTGATAGGTCACGGTCTCGGCATGGGCCTCGGCGAAGGCGCGCACGGCTTGCGTTCCGTTGCGGCGCATCTCCTCCGGCCAGTCGCCGAGCCACTGGGCGCCCTGTGCCTGATAGTGCTCGGCGAGCGCCTCGAAGGTGCCGTGCGCTTCAAGGTCCTCCCCGCCGGCGGCTCGGAAGGCGGCAAAGTCCGCATCCATCCCGGCGCGCGCCGCAGATTCCTGCCAGAGGGCCTGCAGCACGGGCGACAGCACGGCCCAGATGCCGGCATGCTCGACGAGCTTGGCCTCGCGCAGACTCTCCACCCGATCTTCCATGGAGGCCAGGAGTGCCGCCGCCTTCGAGCCCACGAAGCCCGGCAGGACACCGGGCTCGATGAAGAGGATTTCGAGGAAGAGCCGTGACGACGGCGAGTAGGGCGAGATCTTCGTGCGATCGGTGGCGAACAGCGCGTGGACGGGGCTGAGGCCCAGGAAGGACGCGCCGCGCAGGCCCGCATCCCGCGCCGCCCGCCCCGCATCGGCGTAAGAGCCAATCCCGAGGTTATCGGGCGAACGCAGGCCGTAGAGCTGTGCCGCGAGACCCCAGTCGCGGGCGCCTTCATCCGCATAGGCCCGCGGGCGCCAGCAGCGCTGCGGCGCCGAGATCACCCAGGAATCCGAACGACGTTCACCGAGGGTGACGGAGAGGCGATGATAGCCTGGGGTAAGCGGTGGCAACTCGAAGCTGGAGCCCGTGACCGCGACACGACCCTCGCGGTGATGTCCTCGCTCGTCGACCAAACGCCAGGACAATGTCCCACTGGCGCCTGCCACCTGAATCGGGACAGTGGTGGCGCGACGGGCCTCGGCCGGCAGAAGCGGCGGGATGAGCCCGCTTCGCACGGCCGCAACCTCGGCGAGGCTCGCGGCGATGTCCGTGTCGGTTTCGACGGCAAAACCGAGGGCAGCGATCATCCCACGCCGAACTTCGAGAGCGGTCTCTACGGGCTGCCCGAAGGCATCGGTATAGCCGGCGGCGACGCCGAGGAGGTCGGCGAGGCGTTCGAGGTCGCGGCTCATCGATTCACACCCGTCAGAAAGACACCCGTCCAAGACGGAAGTTGGATTGATCCGTTGCCCGAACCGCTCGACCAGATGACCTGGCCGCCACCGCGCTCGACGGTGAAATCGGCGTTGCCGACATTGGCGACGAAACGCAGCCAGCCGCCCGCATAGGTCCAGGTGCAGTCGACGACGTCGGGCCGCGGTAAGGTCGACCGTGCGCCGACATATCGGGTCTTCGTCAGGGGAACCACGCTCTGGTGCCGGATCTGAAGCAGATTGCGCGTGTCCGCCAGCACCGCGCGGTGAGCCGCCTCCGAGCGCTCGGCCCAGTCGATCCGTGAATCTGTAAACGTCTTCGCTTCAGTAGGATCTGGGATCACCGACGTATCGTCGGCGAAGGCTGCGAAGCTCTTGAACTCCCGGCGGCGTCCCTCGCGAACAGCCTTGTTCAGCTCCTGGTCCGGTGCAAAGTCCACGAAGAAGAGGAAGGGCGCGGTCGACGACCACTCCTCGCCCATCCACAGCATCGGGATCTGCGGGCTAAGGAGCAGCCCGGCCCGGGCGAGCGAAAGCTTCTTCGGATCAGAGAGAGCGCTCAGCCGCTCACCCAGCGCCCGGTTTCCGACCTGATCGTGGTTCTGCAGGAACGTGACGAAGGCTGACGGCGGCAAATGGGAGGACGGCTCGCCGCGAGGATGGTTATCCAGGGTCGGGAAGGGCTCGCCCTGATAGGCAAAACCTTCCGACAAGCAGCGGGACAAATGCTCGACTGGCCTGTCAGCGAAGCTCGCATAGTAGCCGGCATCTTCGCCGGTGAGGAGCACGTGCCAGCAATGGTGCAGGTCGTCGGCCCATTGCGCATTGTGCTGGATCGCCTGCCCCTGCGTATCGCGCTCGAGCCAGCGTGCCTGGTTCGCCTCGTTCTCAAGGACAAGGTGAATGTGGCGGTCCGGCAGTCTCGCGCGGATGGTTTCGGCGAGCTCTCCGATGAAGTGCTTTTCAGAATCGTCGAGGATCGCATGGACTGCATCAAAGCGCAGACCATCAAAATGAAATTCCTCGAGCCAATACAATGAATTCTCGATGAAGAAATCGCGGACAACTCGCCCGCTGGTCTCGCCGTCGTAGTTGATCCCGGCGCCCCAGGGCGTCTGATGTCGCTCTGTAAAAAAAGTCTTGGCGTAAGCGTTCAGGTAATTCCCGGCTGGGCCAAAGTGGTTGTAGACTGCATCCAGGAAGACCATCAGCCCAAGGGTGTGCGCCTTGTCGATGAGGCGCTTCAAGTCGTCTGGTCGACCGTAAACGCTGTCCGGCGCGTAGGGCAGGACTCCGTCGTAGCCCCAGTTGCGCGTACCCTTGAAGTCCGCGAGCGGCAGCAATTCAATGGCGGTTATTCCGAGGTCGCGCAGGTCCTCGAGCTTACCTTCCAGCGCTGCGTAAGTGCCTTCTGGCGTCGCCGTCCCGATATGGAGTTCGTAAAGCACGACCTCCTCCCAGGGGCGTCCGGTCCAAGTGGCGTCGGCCCAATCGTAACTGCGCGGATCGATCACCTCGCTGAGACCTGAGACGTCTTCTGGCTGAAACCGTGATGCCGGATCCGGTACGATCAGGTCGCCGTCGATGCGATAGCCGTAGCGTGCACCGCCGCCGGCTCCTGCAACGGTGAGCCGGCGCCAACCTTCCTTGCCGTCCGGCATCGGATGGTCCGCTCCGTCGAGGACCAAGCTCACCTCTTGAGCCGTCGGGGCCCAGAACGCGAAGCGAACTCCGTCCTTCACCACTTCGCTGCCGAAAGCCATGCTGTGGGCGCGCCGCATCAAGCCACCATCATCCGTCTGCTGAATTCGTCTTGGGGACGTGAGTGTCCGTCGCACCTTGCAGAAGCCGGCGCGCACCATGTTGTTCCCTGCGGGATCACCGTCGAGGTAAGGCGTGGTTTGGCGGCGACAACCACTGGCCGGAAGAGTTTTGTGCGCCGCACCGACTCCTCGGAGCCGATCCCGGCTCGGTCTGACTCTTGCCTCATGCGGGTTGGAGCGGTTCCCCGCGCTGCAGGGTCAAAGATGAAAGAAGCTGATGCGGTGCTGGTCCTGGCGAGGGCCAAGCTGAACTTCGCACGAAAGAGTCACGGAGAGCGTTGCTGGGACGCTGCCGGCGCCGACGACCACCCGACCTTCGAATGCCCTTTGCTGCCCCTTTCGGATGCTGAACGCGAGGAGTTCCTCGAACAAGCGCGACATGAACTGCGTTCCGAGGGATCGACGGGGTGAACCCCGTTCGAGGCCCGGCCGGGGTCTCAACCTGCTCTCTGCTTATCCCCGATAAGCCGAGGCCGGCCTCGCGCGCAGCACGTAGATCGCTTGTGCATCGAGGCGAACGCCCGCGCCGGGTGGAAACAGGGCCTGTCCGGCCGGCACAGAACCGGTCTGTTTCGTCGTGTCGAAAACAAGCGTCCAAGGGCCTCCGATGATCGGTGCCAGGGTAAAATCGCAGGGCTGTTCGGCCGCATTGATGAGGATGAGCAGGCGATCCGCCTGCGGCAGATCATTGCCGATCTGCATACCGAAGGCTTGCCGGTCGGAATCCGCCCAGTCTCCATCGTCCATCTCAGTCCCCCCCGGGGCGAGCCAGTGAACGTCTCGGAGAGGCCCATCATCGACCAGAGCGCCTGTGAGATAGTCGCGCCGACGTAGGGCGGGTTGCTCGCGGCGGAGACGCGTCAGGTTGCCGACAAAGGTCGCGAGGCTGAGATCCGGATCGTTCTCCCAGTCCATCCAGCTGATGGCATTGTCCTGGGCGTAAGCGTTGTTGTTGCCGCGCTGGCTCCGCGAGCGCTCATCGCCCATGAGCAGCATCGGCACGCCTTGCGCCAGGAACACCGTAGCCAGGAGATTGCGCTTCTGGCGGGCTCGCAGGTTGAGGACGACGGGATCGGTGGTGTCCCCCTCGACGCCGTAATTGCGCGAGAGGTTGTGTCCATGCCCGTCGCGATTGTCCTCGCCATTGGCAAGATTGTGCTTCTCTCCATAGGCCACGACGTCCGCCAGCGTGAAGCCGTCATGGGAGGCAGCGAAGTTGATACTCGACAGGGGCCACCGCCCGGAGGCCGCAAAAATTTCACGTGAACCCGAGAGCCCCTGCGTGACCTTGGCCAGGGTGCCACGATCGCCGCGCCAGAAGCCTCGGATGCTGTCGCGGAACTGATCGTTCCACTCGCTCCAGCCGCGGGGATAGCCACCGAGCTGGTAACCCCCGGCGCCGATGTCCCAGGGCTCGGCGATCATCTTCACAGGGGCAAGAACGGGATCCTGCGCGACGGCCTGGAAGAAGGCGGCCTTGGGGCAGAAATCATGGGGGTTGCGACCGAGACTTGTCGCCAGATCGAAGCGGAAACCGGCGACGCCGTAGGCCGTCACCCAGTGCCGCAGAGAGTCGAGCACCATCTGCATGACGCGCGGATGGTCAAGGTCGAGTGTGTTGCCACAGCCCGTGCAGTCGATCTCTTCGCGACGGTTGTCCGGTTTGAGCTTGTAGTAGCTGGCGTTGTCGATGCCGCGAAACGATAGGGTCGGGCCGGCGTGATCGGCCTCCGCCGTATGATTGTAGACGACGTCGAGGATCACCTCGATCTCAGCGGCGGCAAGCTCCCGGATGGCCGCGCGCAGACCACCGATTCCGGCCGGCCCACGGTAGCGCGGATCGGCAGCGAAGTAGTTCAGCGGTGAGTATCCCCAGAAGTTCACGAGGCCCTGGTCGACGAGGAAGCGGTCGTCGGCGAAGGATTGGATCGGCAGGAGCTCAATGGCGGTGACGCCCAACTTCAGAAGATGCTCGATGATCGCCGGATGGGCGAGTGCTGCATAAGTGCCGCGTGCCGCTTCCGGCACGTCCGGGTGTGTCTGCGTCAGGGCCTTGACGTGCGCCTCGTAGATCACCGTCTGGGACAAGGGTCGACGGACCGGGCTCACCGCAAGATCAGGCACCTCCGGCGGCGTGACGATGCCGCGTGGCATGAAGGCGGCACTATCGCGCCGGTCGATCTGGTCAGCACGCTGCAGGCCGCGGCGATGGCCATACAGGGAGTCGTGCCAGCGGATGCGCCCCTGGATGTCGCGGGCATAGGGGTCGAGCAACAGTTTGGCAGGGTTGAAGCGGTGCCCCTGGGCCGGATCCCAGGGACCATGGACGCGGTAGCCGTAGAGTTGGCCCGGGAATACGCCGCGCAGGTAGCCGTGCCAAACGTCGTCCGTGCGGCAGGGTAGGCGGATCCTCCGGGTTTCATGGCGCTCCCCCTGATCGAACAGGCACAGATCGACGGCCGTGGCATTCTGCGAAAACAGCGCGAAGTTGACACCGCGCCCGTCGAAATGCGCGCCAAGCGGCGCCGGCACGCCGTCATCGACGCCGATCATGTGGTCAGTTGCGATCAAGTAGCTGATGTCGTCCCGGGTTTAGGCGCCGCCAAGCGACGCTGACAGATCATTCCGCAGCGGCTGCAGTACGGGGTGGCTCCCGCTCGATCGTTCGAAAATTCTCGAGTTCGGCCATGAAGTTGCGCGCCCACCAATCCACGTCCTCGCGCGTCATGCGCTCGACCATGGGCTTCCAGCGTTCGAGGCGCTCACCACGCGGCATGTAGAGCGCCGTGCGGATCGCCTCGGCGACCTCGAAGCGGTCGTAGGGATTGACGAGAAGCGCTTCGGGCAACTGCCGCGCCGAGCCGGCAAACTTCGACAGGACGAGGACGCCGGGATCCTCTTCGGTCTGTGCGACGACGTATTCCTTGGCGACCAGATTCATGCCGTCTCGCATCGGTGTAACGAGGCCGACCCGCGCCGCACGATAGAGACCCGCCAGGACGGGACGGGGATAGGCCTTGGTAACATACTGGATCGGCGTCCAGTTCGGTTCGCCCAGGGTCCCGTTGATGTGCCCGACGGTCTCATTCACCTCGCGGCTGAGATCCTCGTATTCCGGAACTTCGGTACGCGATTTCGGGGTGATCTGAAGATAGACCACGTTCCCGCGCTGGTCCGGGTTCGAAGCGAAGAACCGGTCCACCGCCTCCATTCGCTCGGGCACACCCTTCGAATAATCGAGCCGATCGACGCCGATCAGAAGTTTGCGTGTCCGCAAACCCGCCATGGTCTCACGCACGGTGCGGTTGGACCCGGCATTCTCGGCCGCTTCCTTGAAGCCGGCCACATCGATTCCGATCGGGAAGCTGCGAATGCGCGTGCGGCGCCCGTCCACCATCAAGGAGCCGCCACCGAGGGGGATCGCTCGCAATTCGTCGATCAGGTTGCGCGTCAGGTTGTGCACATCCGGATCGGTTTGCAGGCCGATCAGGTCATAATCGGCGATGCCGCGCAGGAGGTCTCCGCTGGCGGGAAGCGTGTTGAATACGTCAGCCGCCGGCCACGGGATGTGATGGAAATACCCGATTGGATTGGCGATGCCGAGACCACGGAGCTCGGAGGCCAGGGGCAACAGGTGGTAGTCGTGCACCCAGATGATGTCGTCGGGTTCCACGAGGTTTGCGAGGGCTCGGGCGAAGATGCGGTTCACGCGCTGGTAGCCGGCATAATCGGACCGCGAGAAAGCTCCGAGACCGAGGCGGTAATGCATGATCGGCCAGAGGGCCCGGTTGGCGAACCCGCTGTAATATTCCCGATGATCCTGCGGTGACAGATCGACCACGGCGTAACTGATATGCCCCCGATCGATCAGAGTCGGCTCGCTGGAGGGGTTCTCGACGACATTGCCGCTCCAGCCGAACCAGAGACCTTCGTAAGCGGTGAACGCCTCCTTGACGGCGACCGCGAGGCCACCCGCCGCAACGGCTTTTCCCCCTTCCTCGGGGATTGCAACGCGGTTCGATACGATGACGAGACGTGCCACGAAGCCGGCTCCGGTCCTCACGGGTCCCGCGCAGAATTGCGCGCGACCAGAATGATACATTGGGTGAACGCGCGGAAGCCGAGCGCGATCCGTCGGTGTAGCCAAGCGCGTTCGATGGACCTGGGTCAAGACCTGAATGCGTGGGGTTCACGGCAAACAAACCCGCTTCCAAATGCGTCCTGTCGCATTCCAGCGCGCGACTTTGCAAACCTCACACCTCACCGACCGTCCAGCGGTCAAGCTTCTGCGGCTTACCGACGGGTGGCTGAACGGAGGCTGGCGCGGATCGGGTTAAGCCTCGGTCGAGACGCGCTGTCCGCGAGCGGAACCCTGTCTCTTCCGCTGCTGTTTAACCGTCGCAAATGCCAGTTCTTTTTCACTCGTGCCGAGGAGTATCCCCGTGACCGCAAACCAACCTACAGGCCCCATGGGCGCGGAGCCGGCGAACCAGACGGCCGACTGGAAGGCCCTACGCGGCGATGTCGAGGGAATCGCGGATGTCGCAGCGGAGCGCGGGCGCAGCTTTGTCGAGTCTGCGCGCTCACACGCCACGGACTACATCGACCAGCGCAAAGGTGACGCCGCACGGTCCGTGACTGACCTCGCCAAGTCCGTGCGGGAGTCGAGCAAGACGTTCGAGGCACAACCGAACATCCGTGCCTTCTTCGACAGTGCCGCTGATGGTCTCGAACATCTGGGCTCCTCGATCGAGGAACGCAGCTTCTCAGAATTTTATGAGGATGCGGAAGCGTTCGCTCGGCGCGCGCCCGTGGCGGTTGCGGTCGCGACCTTCCTTACCGGTTTCGTGGTGGCCCGCTTCATCAAGTCGACGAGCGCCGCACCCCTGAACGACACCTACCCAACTCACCATCGCCTCTAAGGACCGTTCGATGACCACCGGTCCGCAATCCAGCATCCAGGGCCTGATCGGCGACGCCCTGCGGGAAACCAACGAACTTGCGCGAAAAGAGATTGCTCTTTTTCGCAACGAGATGACCAGCAACGTCCGAGCCTTGTTCATCGGGCTCGGGCTCCTCGTCGGCGCTGCCGTCTTTGGCGTCGTCGCCCTCTTCGTCCTCGTCGACGCCCTGGTGAAATGGCTTGCCACCGTCGTTCATTCTGAAGCGCTGGCTGCCTTGATCGTCGGCGGTGTCCTCCTCGTCATTGCGGTGGCCCTGGCCCTGATCGGGCGGAATGCCATGTCGCTCTCCACCCTCGCCCCCGTCCGGACGACCCGCCAGGTCCGCGAGGACGCCCGTACGTTGTCTGAGAGGGTCTCGGGATGACCGAATCGTTGAACGATCTTGAGAAGGACATCGAGGCGAGCCGCGCCCGCCTCGACCAGACGATCGACCAGATTCAGGAGCGCCTCTCGGTCTCCAGCATCGTCGACGAGATGCTGGGCAATGCCCGGCGTACGCCTCTCAGCGGCGCCTATGACGGGGCTTTGGAGGCTGTCCGGCGCAATCCGGTTCCGGTGCTCCTGATCGCCGCAGGTGTCGGCTGGCTGATTCACCGCATGTCCACCAACCAGCCGACGCCGGGGGTTCGCCGACGCGCGCGCCTCGCGGTCGACGGCCTCCCCGTGACGAAAACTGGTGCAGACCGCGTCTACGACCCAGACCTCCCGACGCAGCATCCCGTGAACCATCTCACCAGCGAAACGCAGATTTAAGCTCTCGTTGGCGATCACACATGATTTGACCCGGCCCCCGCGGCCATCGGCGACCTTCAGGAGTAACCCATGAGTTCGACCCAGAAACCCGGTGACGAGCACCGCTCGCTCCCGGACGATATCGCCCTCGCCGCCGGGATGCCGCGTGGCCATCAGGTGGAAGGCTCTCTGCACGATGTGCCCAGCCCTACATCTCAACACACAGGCACTCAAACCCACAGCATCTACACGACCGAGGGAAGCCATACTTCGTCGACCTCCGATGCAATGAAGTCGCGCGCCAGCGACCTCCGCGACCGTGCATCCGAAACGGCAGCCGACGTTCGAGACCAGGTGTCCGACAAGGCCCAGGACCTGCGCGACCGCGCCTCGGATGTCTACGACGACGCCCGAAGCTGGGCCTCGGACACCCGCCAGGAAGGGCGACGTCGCATCAACGATCTGAGCGAGCGCGGCAGCGCGCGTTTTCAAGATGGTCGCTCGGCCGTCGAGGACTTCGTTTCCGAGAACCCGCTGCTCGTCGGCGTGGTCGGTCTCGCGGCCGGTCTCCTGATCGGCGCCTTGCTTCCGCGGACGCGTACCGAGGACGAGAATGTCGGTCCCTGGGCGGACGAAGTGCGTGACCAGGGTCTGCGCTACGCACGCGACGTCACCCATCGCGGTCGCGAATTCGTGGCGAGCGCCCTCGATCCAGAGAACCTCAACGCGGCCGTCCAGCGGGCTGCCGGGAGCGAGCAACCCGGGAACCGGGATCAGGGTCAAGCTTCGTCTCCCGCCTCCGCGCCTAAGCCTCATTGAACCGGACCACAGATCTTCCATAATTGGCATGAAGGGGCGGCACGTGATCGTGCCGCCCCTTTCCGCGTGGAAGGTCACGGATGGCTCGACGGTGCAGAGCCCAGCCGTTATCGGAAGAGCCATGAAAATTGCCGATTGCGAGATCCTGATCCTGCCGGGCTATGCTGGGTCCGAAGACGAGCACTGGCAAGCTCGCTGGGCCGATCGACTTTCCACAGGCCGCATCGTCGTACAGGATGACTGGCATCACCCCGATGCAGAGGCTTGGCGCAGGCGGATCGTCGAGGCCGTGAACAGCGCGACCCGCCCCGTGATCCTGATCGCGCACAGCCTCGGCGTCGTGGCGGCGGTGCAGGCCGCTCCAAACTTCGCACCGGGCATCGTACGCGGCGCGCTCCTCGTAGCCTTCCCCGACGTCGAGACGACGCCGAACCTGCCCGTCAGCGTAACCGCTTTCGCGCCGGTGCCGCGGGATCCATTGAACTTTCCATCTTTGGTGGTTGCCAGCCGCAACGATCCTTACTGCAGCTACGCCCGAGCCGAGGACTTCGCCTATGCCTGGGGTGCTGTCGTGGTCGATGCAGGCGAGTCTGGACACATCAACGTGGAGAGCGGGCACGGCCCCTGGCCGGAGGGTCTGATGCGCCTCGCCGGCTTCATGAAGACCCTCTAGCGGTCAGCCTTTCGCCTCATCTGCTAAGGGCTTCAGCAGTTCGCCCGCCACGTCCGAGAGACGCGGCGGCGCCTCTCGCACGAACGGCAGGGGCCGGCAGACGGCCATCGCCGCGAGGCCGAAGCGAGCGGTCATCAGCCCGTTGAGCACACCCTCACCCAGCTTGGCGGAGACGCGGGCGGCGATGCCGAGGCCGAGCACCTGCTGGATCATGCTCTCCCCCACCGCCATCCCGCCCGTCACGGTGAGATGCGCGAAAGCGGCACGCGCCAAGCGCAGAAATCCGAGGAAGCCCGGGCGTCCGCCATAGATCGTGGCGATCCGGCGCAGCAGGCGCACGGCAGCGAAGATCACGAAGGCAACATCGACGATGGCACGCGGGCTTAGGGCGGTCACCGCCGAGACCTGCTTAGCCGCTGCCGCGATGGCGTTGCGGGCTTGGCGGTCGAGAGGCGCGACCAACTCGTGCTCGGCAAGGCCAAGGCGGTCGTCGACATCAAGGATGGCATCACCGAGAGTGGCGAGCCGAGCACGGCCTGCTGCCAGTGCAGAGCGCTCGGCGTAGAGACTCATCAGATCCCGGACGACGGCCTGTGCCGCGGAATGGTCGCGGGCGGCAATCGCCTCCATCGCCTTGCCGCGGACCCGCTCGATCTGTCGTTCGCGCCAGATTCCGGAGAGCTCCCGAGCGACGAGAGCCAAGAATGCGACCGCCGCAATGGCCAGCAGGACCAGGGCGACAGCGCCGAGCCAGGGCGCAGCGCTGAACAGATCGGCAATCAGGCGCTCTACCGACAATCCGACGCCGAGTGAAATAAGACCTCCAAGAGCGACGAGAAACAAGCTCAGCCATGGAGCACGCGCCTTTGGCGCGACAGGCACCGCGACACCGTCGGCGGCATCGACGATCTCGAAAGGTTCCTCGACGATGCGGACCTGCGCCGATGCCGTGGAAGGCGGTGCAGCACCGTCGGTGGTCGGCTCAGATCCGCTCGGCGGAATGCGGAACGCGCGGGGGCGGTTGCTTGAGCTCATAGCTGAGAGATCCCGGAGGCCTTAGGTGAGTTTGTCGCCAATGAGGAACTGCATGGCGCGGTCAAGCCGGATCTGCGGCAGGTCCCCCGGGCGGCCGAGCGCGTCGGGCTTCACGACAGGCGGTCGGAAGCGGGGAAACCGTAAGGATCCCGGCGGGACGGCACCCTCCAGTACCGCTTCCGGACGCTCCGGCAGCTCCCCGGGGAAGATCGCTGCCTCGCTCAAACCGTCGAAGACTTCGTCGCCGACACGTTCACCCGCTTCCGGTGTCCCGGATACGGCACGGAGGATTTCGTCGCCGTCATGCACGGTGGTCTCGCGCGTCGCGCGGACCGAGGCCAAGGCGACGGTGCCGACCCGTGCACCGGCGGCCTCCGTCCGCCGCATCGCCCGGGAGACGAGGAGCCGTAGCAGGGCGTCGAGGCGATCGTGGCTGGTCTGGTGCAGGTGGTCGGCCTTGGTGGCGGCGAACAGAATGCGCTCGGCGCGCGGTGCAAACATCCGGGACAGGATCGTATTGCGCCCGATACGAAAGCTGAGGAGCACGGAGTCAAGAGCTTCCTCGAGCTCGGCCAGCGCGGCAGGCCCGGCATCCACGGCAGCGAGAACATCGACGAGGACGATCTGTCGGTCGACCCGTTGGAAGTGATTGCGGAAGAACGGCTCGACGACCTTCGCCTTGTAGGCCTCGAAGCGGCGCTCCATCAGCCCGCCGAGCGTGTCCGGGGCCAGCGTCTCGGGCAGGCTATCGAGCGGCGCGAAGGTCAGGGCCGGTGAACCGGCGAGGTCGCCAGGCATGAGGAAGCGTCCAGGCGGGGTCGTCGCCACCGCCTCGGGACCGGCACGCAGGGCCGAGAGATAGGTCTTGAAGGCGGTGCTGGCGTGCTCGGCCACCACCTCGTCGAGAGGTCCGAGCGGGTCCAGCTGCTTCAGAGTCTCGAGCCAGGGCGCAGCCATGGCCCCGCGGCCACTCCGGCGCGTACCCGCGATCGTGGCGCGCGACCAAGCGGTGTAAGTTTGGTCGATCAGCGCAAGATCGAGTAGCCACTCCCCCGGGTAATCCACGACATCGAGCATCAGTGTGCCGGGACCGGAGCGCCAGCCGCCGGATCGCTCGTACTCGATGGCCAAGCGGAACTGGCTGATTCGGTCGGTCGATCGTGGCCAAAGCCGCTGCTCGGTCAGGGCCGCAAAGTGCTCCTCGTAGGGAAAGCGTGGAATGTCGTCGTCCGGCTGCGGCACGAGGCGCGCCCGGCGCAAGCGGCCTTCATGGGCTGGCGCAAAGGCCGGGAGCGCATGAGCTTCCACGAGATGGTGGATCAGGGCGCTGGTGAAGACGGTCTTGCCCGAACGTGCAAGGCCGGTCACGCCGAGCCGCAAGGTCGGCTGAATCAGCAGGTCGCTCGACGCCTCGGCAAAGGCTTTGACCGCGGAACCCGCACGCGCGGCGAAGCTGTTCATGGCAACCTATTCGAGAGACGGGCTGGGAAGAGTGATACGTGACGGCGCGACGATATCGCTGAGGTGGCGCGACAGCGACGCCGCCGCAAGACTCGAAGGTGAGGCGCCCGCGATCACGGTGAGTTGACGGCGGCGAGGTTTGTAGCGTCGAGACGTGCAATGGCGGCCTCAACCAAGGCAGGGCCGGCGCGCAGGGCTCCAAGCTCCACGCTCGACATCGCCAGCATGACCGGGGCTAGGTTCGGCAATGGACGTCCATCCGGTCCGAACAGTTTAAGATCGTCCTCGATCTTCAGGCCCGCGCTGGCGGCGATCCGGGTGGCATAATTACGAATTCGGGTCTCGTCGTTGCCGCAGAAGGGCGCTGGCACGCTGAGATCGAGTAGGGGCAGGCCGGGTAGACCCGCCGCAATCGACGGCAGGGCAGCGGACTCGGCCACGAAACGCTCCTGCAAACTCGCGGCCGACCCGGATTTTTGCAGCGTCGCAGATCGCTGGCCCGGCGATGCAGCGCCGAGAACAGCGCTCGGCTCGACCATCAGTACGGATGGTTTAGCGATCACGGTGGAGGGCTTCACCAGGATTTCTGAAGGCCGGACCAGCAGGGCCGATCTTGAGGCCATCACGGTTGCCGGCTGGGCTGAAGCCGGAGCTTTGACCATCCCCCGCACTGGGCTCGGACGCCCCCGCATGCGGGCCAACGGTGACCAGGGTTGAACCCTCAGGGGGCCGCCCCGCGCCGCATTCGACGGACGGGAGATTCCGCCGCGCGGATGGCGAGCGAGGAATCGCGCCCTGAGTGTGCCACCGATCCCACGGGGCGCGATCGCGAGGGCGATCTTTGCACCCGTTCGACGGTTCGCGAGGGGTGCGACCGACCCGACGGTCCGGCATTCGGCGGGCGCCCAGCGCCGCACGATGGCGAGCGCCGAGCGGCGGCCAAATTCGCGATAGTAGCGCCGGAGCAACTGTGCCGCGGCGTCTGCGCCATCGGCTGCGGAGGCAAATCCCGTATGGCCCTCACTGTCGGCGCCGATCTCGCCATTCCAGCGTGCCTTCTTGATGCACCAGTAATTGTTCAGCTTGACGCAGCGGGCAACGAAGGCCGGCTCGCTGGAGGTGTAGCGGGCCGCCAGGGCGAGCGAAGCCGGGCGCAGGTTCTCCGCCGCTTCATAGCGCCAGTTCGACACGGCCCGGCTCTCCGCCTGGAAGACCGGGACAGGCGGCGGACTCCCGTCGCGCGCCGCCAGCGTCAGTCGCCAGAGCGTCGCGTCCGGTCGAAGGTTTTCGGCCGTCCCCTCCAGGCGCGGCAGCAGCGTCGTAAGAAGGAGAAGCGTGGTGAGGAGCACGGGATCTGCGAAGCTTGATCGGGATCAGGGCAACGGCGTCCGAGCGCGAAGGGTTCAATCCCCGATCTTGATGTCTCTCGGTGCAACGAAGCGCTCGAGTCGCCCCGTGCCGGCCGCAACTGTACTCCAGGCGTCGCCCTCGAAGTCCAGAACCACCACGGCGGCGGTGGGAAACTCCAGCGACAGCCGTTTGCGCCCGGCCTTCTCACCAGAGCCGGCCAACCGCATCGCCAAGTCCTGCAGGCCGGGATTATGACCAATCATGAGGAGGCTCCCAGCCGTATCCGGCGTGGTCTGCACGATTGAGAGCAAGGCTGCCTCAGGCGCATCGTAGATCGAGGGGACGATCTCAGCTTCGGGCCCCGTCAGGGCACTCTGAATCGCCTCCCAGGTCTCGCGAGTCCGCTTTGCTGGAGACACGACGACCGCCTCGGGAATCAGCCCCTCGGCGGCAAGGTACGCGCCCATCTGCGGGGCAGCGCGCTTGCCGCGATCGTTCAGTGGGCGATCAAGATCGACGATGCCAGGCGGACGGTCGGATTTGGCGTGACGCAGGAGGATCAGGCGACGCATGCGAGCTTGGTCTTTCAGGTCAATCCGATGACGGGATGCGGGTCCAGGGAGGCGGACCGCGCTCGGCAACCCCGTAGCTCGGCCTCTTCAGTTTCATCACGAGCGTTCCGCTGGGAACGAGGCTTGCGCCAGAGCCCCACTCTATCTCGGTCCGGCCGACTCTCCAGCCCCAGGGCCGATGCCCAGCGGTGCGGTTCAGCCGCCGCGTTGCTCGCGCCGCATCAGAAAGGCGAGCTTTTCGAACAGCCCCACATCCTGCTCGTTCTTCAGGAGTGCGCCATGGAGCGGCGGGATCAGTTTGCGGCCGTCGCGCTCGCGCAGGATCTCGGGCGTGACGTCCTCGGAAACGAGGAGCTTGAGCCAATCCAGCAGTTCCGAGGTCGAGGGCTTCTTCTTCAGGCCAGGGACTTCACGGGTCTCCAGGAAGACGCGTAGGGCCTCCTCGACGAGGCGGTGCTTGATGCCGGGATAATGCACCTCGACGATGGCCTTCAAAGTCTCGGCGTCGGGGAACTTGATGTAGTGGAAGAAGCAGCGTCGCAGGAAAGCGTCCGGCAGCTCCTTCTCGTTGTTCGAGGTGATGATGACAATCGGGCGCCGCTCAGCCCGAACCGTCTCGCCGGTCTCGTAGACGTGGAACTCCATCCGGTCGAGTTCGGTCAGGAGATCGTTCGGAAATTCAATGTCGGCCTTG
This sequence comes from Methylobacterium sp. Leaf125, assembly GCF_001423085.1. Taxonomy (GTDB): domain Bacteria; phylum Pseudomonadota; class Alphaproteobacteria; order Rhizobiales; family Beijerinckiaceae; genus Methylobacterium. Next base: position 107,551 of record NZ_LMNU01000023.1, read on the forward strand.
TCGATCTCGTCGATAAGCAGCACCGGCCGCTCGGGCGCGGTGAAGGCCTCCCACAGCTTGCCGCGCCGGATGTAGTTGCCGATGTCCGAGACGCGCGGGTCTCCGAGCTGACTGTCGCGCAAGCGCGAAACCGCGTCGTATTCGTAGAGACCCTGCTGCGCCTTGGTGGTCGACTTGACGTTCCAGGTCAGGAGCGGTGCACCAAGCCCCTTGGCAATTTCCTCCGCCAGCACCGTCTTGCCGGTGCCGGGCTCCCCCTTCACCAGCAGCGGACGTTCCAGAACGATGGCGGCGTTCACCGCCGTCGTCAGGTCGGAGGTCGCGACGTAGTCGGCGGTGCCGGTGAAGCGCATGACGGTACTCGCGGGGTAGGGACGCTGGAACGTCCGGGGTTAGGGCGCGGCTAGGATCCCCGCAAGGCACCGGCCGCGGCCGACGAAGACCAGTCCGTTTTAGAGCGTCTTCCCGTCGTGCCAGACGCAATTCGAAGCCAAGATACCGAGGTTGACGTCGGACTTTTGTGGCTGGGGCAGGGTCTTTCCGTCCATGGCTAAGTCGATTTTGATCTCGACCTGACCCTTCTGCTCGTTCTGGCGACGTGAGAAGTAGCAGTATTGCTGGAACGGCTGGTCCTCGTTCGCGCGGAAGTTCCAACCGGTGACGATCTGGCCGTCCATGTAGGGCACCTGCTTGAACACCGTGAAGGTGGTGTTCACCGGGGCCTTGGAGGCCGGCGCTGCGTCGTTGCCGAGTTGCGCCTTCGTCGGCGTCGGCGCTCCGCCCGCCTTCGGCAATCCACCCTCAAGCTTCAAGACGTTATCCGTCAGTGTGACCTCGCCCTTGGTCTTGAGGGTCACGTCGGACAGGGCAGCCTGCATCGCGGCGGCGATCTTTTCGGCCGCCGAGTCGAACTGGTTCATGTAGGCGTAGCCGTAGGACGCTGCGCCGACCCCGGCGCCAGCGAGAAGCAGGAAAGCCCCTGCCCCGACGGAGCGGAACAGGAAGGCGCGCGCGGCAACGATGCGCGCCTCGGCCCGTAGGCGCCCGTTCACGCTCTGAGCGAGGACGACGTTCTCGGGGGTACCTGAGGTGTGGATGCTCACGCGCCGGCTCCCGCGCTAGCGGCCTGGGCCGGACCGCGTCGATCGATCGGGATCACCGCACCGCCGGGCGCGGGCGCTGCCGGGGCCGCAGCGGTCGCAGCGGCTGGGGTCGGAGCCGGGGCGGCCACCGACGGCTCATTCGGTACGCCTCGAGGCTGGTGCAAAGCCATTTCCTCGCGCAGGGCATCAGTGATCGAATCGAGCATGTAGGGAGTCGCGGCCGGGTCGACGGTGGCGCCGAGGTCGTCCTCGTCCATGAAGGTCTTGCGCACCGAAACGGCGCACAGGGCGAGGATCGTGGAGGCGAAGGCGGCGCAGAGTGCCGGCACGAACACGAAGATGCGCAGGAAGGCGTGGACCTGTGCCTCGCTGACGTCGATCGGGTCGACACCGTACACCATGGCGGTGAAGGAATGCAGCTGTGAGCGGTTGACCGAGTTGCGATAGGCCTGCTCGGCATCCGCAACCTTGCGCTCCGCGGCGCCGCGGTCGAGTTCGCTGCGAGCCTTGCGGGCTTCCTCGAGCATCTTCGTGACGGCGCCTCGGTCAGCGCCGGCCTTGGCGACGCTTGCGTTGAGGGTCGCCGTGCGCGGATCGGTGACGCACTTCATGTTGGAGTAGCGCTGACCGCGACTGTTGGTGCCGTAGACGCGCTCGCAGCGCTGCGCCGGCAATCCGGCGAGCTGGCTGGAATTCTCGGCCGCGCGCTTCTCGATCTGATCGAGCTCGTTCGTATACTGCGCCACCCGCGCATCCGCCGCGGCGATGCGATTGTCGATGGTGCCGCGATCGGCCTGGGCATCCTTCAGGGCGGTCTTCGCCTTGGCCGCATCCATCAGGCGCGGATGGAACATCATCTCGCCGAGCTGGGACACCGACTTGGTGGTCACGCCGGCCGCGAAGATGATGCCCACGATCGCCAGCGCGCGGATGAAATAGGAGCGCTGCGTCCGGGCCAGGATACCGAGGGGGACGCGGCAGAGTTCCACGGCCGCGTAGACCAGCGGCGCGAGGAGCATGAAGTAGAAGGCTTGGGAATCGCCGTCGCTGTAGACGCCCGCGAACAGCCACGCACCCCAGAGCGAGGCACCGATGACCATGAATTCCACGAGATAGGCGATCGCGACGTAGCCCCACTTGATGCGGTAGCCCCTCTCGATATGCCGTTCGTGAGACCAGCGGTCGGTTTCCCGGCGCCATTCTCGAGCTTCACGTTGCACGTCGCGGTTGGGCGGCGTCTTTCGCATGGGGCACTCGTATCTCGAAACGCGACGCTGCGCGCTTAACCGTCCGTTAAGGCATTGCCTTATGCGCATATTGTGCCGTTTTTGCGCCGCATCAGGCGTGCTGACCAGCACGGTCTCCCCATCCGAATGGTCGCAGCCGACCATTTTGTAATTTCGGGGCGTGTGTGCTGTTGCGCCGGGATGCCGCCGGTGCCCATGGTCGTGGACGGAGAGGCCGGGCGATACCTGTGCGCCGCACCGTCTCTTCCAGCACCAGGAGACATCCCCGACCGATGACGGACGTGCACGCCGGATCCTACAAGGAAGTGATCCTATTCCTCGTCACCGCAGGCGTGGTGGTGCCGCTGTTCCATCGGCTGCGCATCAGCCCGGTGTTGGGCTTCATCGGCGCGGGCGCACTGCTCGGTCCCTTCGGTCTCGGGCGCTTCGCCGAGACGCACCACTGGGTCTCAACCTTCACCATCGCCAATCGCGCGGAGATCGCGCACCTCGCCGAGTTCGGCGTCATCTTCCTCATGTTCATGATCGGCGTCGAGCTCTCATGGGAGCGTCTGCGAACGCTCCGTCGCCTCGTCTTCGGACTCGGCTCGATCCAGGTCCTCGCCTCCTCGGTCGTCATCGGCCTGATCCTCCTGTCTCTCTCGGTGCCACTCGCCGCCGCGATCATCGTCGGACTGGCCCTCGCCCTCTCTTCGACCGCGATCGTGCTGCCGGTCCTGGCGGATCAGAAACGGTTGAATACCCCGGCGGGGCGCGCCAGCTTCGCGGTCCTGCTGTTCCAGGACCTTGCGGTAGCCCCGGTCCTCTTCGCCATCGCGGTGCTCGGCCGGAACGACGGCTCCGATGTGGGGGGCGCCCTGGCCCTGGCCCTCGGTCAGGCGGCGGTCGCCATCGTGGTGATCGTCGTGGTCGGACGCGTCGCACTGCGCCCGCTGTTCCAACTGGTAGCCCGGACGCGCTCGCCCGAGCTGTTCATGGCGGCCTGCCTCCTGGTCATCATCGGCACCGCTGTGACGGCTGCCGCCGCCGGCCTCTCGATGACCCTCGGCGCTTTCGTGGCCGGGCTGCTGCTGGCGGAGACGGAGTATCGCCGTGCCATCGAGGCGACGATCGACCCGTTCAAGGGCCTGCTGCTCGGCGTGTTCTTCGTCTCCGTGGGCATGAACCTCGATCCGGCCCACCTCATGTCGGCACCGGGCGCAGTGTTGGGCCTTGCCCTGACCCTGATCCTCATCAAGGGCACCGTCATCGTCATCGCCGCGCGCTTCTTGAAGCTCTCGCGATCAGTGGCCATCGAGGCGGCGCTTTTACTGGGCCCCGGCGGTGAATTCGCCTTCGTGCTGATCGGCGGCGCCCTGGCAGGCGGCCTCGTCCCCGAGGAGGTCGGGCAGGCCGCCCTGATCGTCACCACCGTGACCATGATCGCGATCCCGGCCCTCGCCGTGCTGGCACGACGCCTCGGCAAGCGGTTCTCCAGCGCCCAACTTGGTCGCGCGCGGGCGGAGCCGGTGCCGGACCGTCAGCAGAACCGGGTGATCATCGCAGGGTACGGCCGCGTCGGACGACTCGTGGGCGAGATGCTGGTTCGCCACAAGATCCCGTATCTCGCGCTCGACGCGGATGCAGCCCGGGTCTCGGAACATCGCCGGCTCGGAAATCCTGTCTATTTCGGAGATTCGGCCAATCCTGAGTTGCTGCGCCGCTGCGATATTGCCAACGCTCGGGCCTTGGTCGTCACCCTGGACAATCCCAGGGCGGTCGAGGCGGTGGTGGAAGCGGCCCGGGCCGAGCGGCGCGACATCACCATCGTGGCACGGGCGCGCGATGCCCGCCACGCCACTGCGCTCTACGAGATGGGCGTCGATGATGCGGTTCCTGAAACCATCGAGGCATCGCTCCAGCTCTCGGAGGCCGTCCTGGTCGATGTCGGAGTGCCGATGGGCCTCGTCATCGCCTCGATCCACGAGCGGCGCGACGAGTATCGTGCGATGCTGAAGAAGAAGGAGACCGAAGTTCGGCCGGCCTTTCGTGCTCGCCGCACCGTCGGCAAAGGCGTCGAAATTCGGGACGCGACGCCAGGAGACGAGTCCAAACCGGTCAGCAAGACCGCCTGAGGAACGTACTAGACCGCGTCAGAGTAGCCGGCCCTGGCCGCGGGTCGGCATCACGGGCGCAGCGAGAGAGCTCGAGGCGGCTGATTTGGAAGAAACGGGGACCGTACCGCCTCGCCCAGCCCTCAGCCCCGGTGGTGGCTTCGACGATGCTGGCTTGAGCGCATCGGGTGGCTTTGGCGTTCGAGGTTTGGCCCGGCGGATGGAGGAATGGGCGGCCGGATCCATGCCGGGCGCATAGCTACAGCGGTAGACGATCTCATCCGGCGGACCGAGACCGGTGTCGAGCGGGATCGTCACCGTATCGTCGTTGAAGCGCCATTTGCGTGTGCCCTTGTCCCAGTACAGCCAGATCGTTGTGGGATGCCCCTGGATCGAGAAGATCGCCGCCTTCTTCGAGACCGCACGAATGGTGCGCGGCTCGTACATCCCCTTGGCTCGGTAGGCGTCTGCGAAGGAGGCAGGTTGACGGTCGATGAAGGTGTTGCGCACCACCTGAATCGTCGCGCCCGGCTCCGAGAGGAACCGCTTGAAATCGCTCAATGAGCGCAACGCGAGCGCCATGTTGGTCACTCCTAACTCAACCCGAAGACCATGCGCCCTGACGACTTGTCCTGACTTGCACGAGACCGTGCGGCTAAGATGTTCGATTCAGATGACAAGTCCTGTCCGCCCGAATAACGGTGGCATGGCGATATCAACAGAAATCCTGGGTTATACCCAGATTAACGTATGTGACTCTGCCGAGCGTCGGGGCCTGGACGGGCCTTGACCCCGGCACCGGCTTCCCGCGTTGTCGCGCCATGCTGCTCCAGTTCTTCACCGCCCTGCGCGAGGCCAAAATCCCCGTCACGCTGCGGGAATTCCTGACGCTCCTGGGTGCGCTCGACCGCGATCTTGCCGGGAAGCGGATCGAGGAGTTCTACCTCCTCGCCCGCACGGCCCTGGTAAAGGACGAGCGGAACCTCGACCGGTTCGACCGCGTGTTCGGTGCCGTGTTCAAGGGCATCGAGACCCTGGGCGAGGCCTCCGCGCCGACGGCGATCCCGGAGGAATGGCTGCGCAAGCTCGCCGAGAAGTACCTCACCGATGCCGAGAAGGCGGAGTTGCAGGCGCGCGGCTGGGACAAGCTCTTCGAAACCCTGAAACAGCGCCTTGCCGAGCAGCGCGAGCGCCATCAGGGCGGCAACAAGTGGATCGGCACCAGCGGCACCTCACCGTTCGGGGCCTACGGCTACAACCCGGAGGGCATCCGGATCGGCCAGGACGGCAACCGCAACTTCCGCGCGGTAAAAGTCTGGGACAAGCGCGAATTTCGCGATCTCGACGACTCGGTCGAACTCGGCACCCGCAACATGCGGGTGGCTCTGCGCCGCCTGCGCCGCTTCGCTCGCACGGGCGCGGCGGAGGAACTCGACCTCGACGGCACCATCCGGGAGACGGCGGCGAAGGGCTATCTCGACGTCAAACTCCGGCCGGAGCGGCGAAACGCCGTGAAAGTGCTGCTGTTCCTCGACGTCGGCGGCTCGATGGACTTCCATGTGGCGCTAGCCGAGGAGCTGTTCTCCGCTGCGCGCTCGGAGTTCAAGCACTTCGAGCACTTCTACTTCCACAACTGCCCTTACGAGCGCGTCTGGCGCGAGAACCGGCGCCGGCACGACGCGACGCTGCCGCTGCTCGACGTGCTGCGGACCTACCCGCCGGACTATCGCGTGGTGTTCGTGGGGGACGCCTCCATGAGCCCCTACGAGATCGCCATGGCGGGCGGATCGGTGGAGCATTGGAACGAGGAGCCGGGCGAGGCTTGGCTGACGCGGATCCTCGAGCGGTTTCCGAAAGCGGTCTGGCTGAACCCCGTTCCTGCGGACCACTGGGCCTACACCCAGTCGATCGGGATGGTCCGCCGGCTGATGGGGGAGCGGATGTTCCCGCTCAACCTGGAAGGCATCGATGGCGCCATGCGGGCGCTCGTCCGGTAGGCTTCGCCAGCGCCGTCGACGTTCGGGGGGGCCGGTCTCAGGCGCCTGGCGCCATCCGGGGCCCCGAGCGCAATCCGCTCAGCCCTGACGCGCCGGGGTCGTGACGCTGAGCCCATCCAGCTCGGGCGTGATGCGGATCTGGCAGCAGAGCCGCGAGGTCGCACGCACGTCGGACGCGAAATCGAGCATGTCCTGCTCCATGGCCTCGGCGGGCCCGACGACCTCGGCCCAGGCCGCATCGACGTAGACGTGACAGGTCGCGCAGGCGCAGGCGCCGCCGCATTCCGCATCGATCCCCGGCACGTTGTTGCGGATCGCCGCTTCCATCACGGTCGATCCTACGTCGCCCTCCACGGTCCTGGCCGTTCCGGCGTGGTCGACGTAGGTGATCTTGGGCATCGGGGACTCCGGGCTCGGACAACGCGTAGAACGGCCGGTTGTGCGGCGCAAAGCCTGCCTTGAAGGGGCAGGCCTCCGAATGCAAGCGCGCTCGCCGACCGGGCGATGTTTCCTGCGCTTACGCCGCAGCGGCCGTGCCGTTCCATCGATGAACCGCGACGCGACGTCCGAGCCCGGTATTTCAGAGAGGTCGTGTCAAGGTCGCGAGGGTTTCGGCGACGGCAACGGTAAGCGTTTCAGCCGGGGCGGCAGTGCCGCCCGCACGAAGTCCGTCCTCCATCGCAGCGGAGATTCGCGCGACGCGGACCGCACCGATCCCGAGTGCGGACCCCTTCAGGGTGTGGGCGAGGTCCGCCCGCGCGGCGGGAGCCAGGTCCGGATCGACGATCCCCGGCAGGAGGCGGCGGCACTGGTCGGCGAAGAGTCCGAGCAGTTCCGCGGCGAGTGCGGCGTCGCCGAACGTCTGGCGCGACAGATGGTCGGCGTCGAACAGCACCGCCTCCGACGGGTCTCGGGAATCGGGATCTGGCAAAACATCCTCGCGCCTGGGGCGACGGCCATCCTGGCTATCCACAGCTGAGCCCCGCCGTCGTTCGCTTCCGTCTACTCGTTGAGGCATCATGCAGAAAGACGACGGAGCGGCACCGGCCCTCGGCTTGGTAACCATTCCGTTAAGGTTTTTTGGGCGCTGCGGCGGGCTCGGGTATCGGAGCCTCGTGCCGAAGTCTAAAGTTCCTTGGTAAATTGGTAAAAGTAACCTTGATCGGCGGGCGCGGCCGACGATCGGGATACGCGTAACGAGGCGTTGTATGGCCACGGAAAAGAAGCTCAAGGATCCGGCCGAGGCGGCTCTGTCGGCGATCGAGCAGGCTCTCAACCTCGATGCGTTCGCTCAGGGCGACGAGGCCTTGCGGGCGGAACCCCGCCTTCCGGATGTCGGCGACGGCGATCCCCTCCGCGATCCCAGCGGTCGCCTCGCGCCGCCGCGCCTCGATCTCGACCAGCCCCTCGCCTCGGACCTGCCGCCGCCGGACCGCAACCGCCCGCGCCGCGAGGGTGGCCTCCTGCCGCCCGACCGCTCCATGGTGGCCAACGACGACCGCCAGAACATCGGCATCCTGCAGCAGACCCTGCGCGTCCGCCCCTCGCGCACGCCCTACCTCATCGCCGCCGCAGCCGGCGGCCTCTGGATCGCCGGCCTCCTCGCCCTGGCCTGGGTGCAGTCCTCCGGCGACCTGCGCGGCTTCTTCCAGGGCCTGAGCGCGATCCAGGGCGCCGTGGCGGCGACCGCCCTCGTGGGCCCCGTGGTGCTGTTCGCCATCATGGGGATGCTCGCCGTGCGTGCCCAGGAGATGCGCCTCGTCGCCCGCGCCGTGGGCGAGGTGGCGATCCGCCTGGCCGAGCCCGAGAACTTCTCCACCGACGCGGTGCTCACCATGTCGCAGACCGTCCGGCGCGAGGTCGCGGCCGTCGGCGACGGCGTCGAGCGGGCCCTGGCCCGGGCAGGCGAACTCGAGACCCTGGTGCGCGGCGAGATCGCGACCCTGGAGCGGGCCTATTCCGACAACGAGATCCGCATCCGCTCCCTCGTCGAGGAGCTCGTCGCCCAGCGCGAGTCGATCATCGCCAATGCGGAGCGGGTCCGCGGTGCCATCACGGGCACCCATCAGAGCCTGACGGCCGAGCTCGACGGCGCCGCCGAGCGCATCGTCTTGGCGGTGAACGGCGCCGGCGACCGGGTCACCAGCGCCCTCGACGCCCGCGGCGAGGCCATCACGTCGGCCCTCGGCGACCGCGGCGACGCGATCACCGCCGCCCTCGGCGAGGCCGGCGACCGCGTCGTCGAACTGGTTTCCGGCCGCGGCGACGACCTGGTGCAGCGCCTCGCCTCCACCAGCGAGGGAGTCCGCGGCAGCCTGGCGGAGGTCGGCAGCGCCCTCACGCTGTCCCTGGAGACCCGGGCCGACGAGGTCACCCGGGCCTTCGAGCGCACCGGCGGCATCCTCACCGCCACCCTGGCGGAGAATGCCGGGCAGGTGGCGCGCACCCTGGCCCAGACCGGCTCCGAGGTCATCGAGGCCCTGAACCGCCAGGGCGGCGACGTCCGCCAGACCTTCGAACAGTCCACGCGCGGCCTGGAAGAGGCCTTCCTGGCCCGCGGCTCCGAGCTGACGGCCCAGTTCTCCTCCACGGGCGGCGAGATCACCGCGCGCTTCGCCGAGACGGGCGACGCCCTGCGCGCCCACTTCGCCGAGACGGGCGACGCCCTGCGCGCCCACTTCGCCGAGACCGGCGCCGCCCTCACCCACGACATCTCCGTCCGCGGCGATACGCTGCGCAGCGAGATCGAGACCGCCGGCTCCGGGGTGTCCGCCCTGATCGAGGCCCGGGCCCGCGAGGCCCAGACCGGTCTCGCCGCCGCCGCCGGCAGCATCATCGAGACCTTCACGGCCCGCGCCGACGGTGTGCGGGAGGATCTCATCCGCTCGGTGGACGGCATCGCCTCCGGCCTCGACACCCAGGGCGGCGCCCTGGCCGAGCGCATCGAGACCGCCGCGGCCCACCTGCACGAGACCATCACGGTCCACGGCGCGGAGGTCTCGAACCTGTTCGAGGCCCGCGGCCGCGACACCCAGGCCGGCCTGGCCCTGGCCGCCAGCGCGATCATCGAGAGCTTCGGCGCCCGTGCGGACGCCCTCCGCGAGACCCTGATCGGCTCGGTCGAGGACGCGACCACCCGCCTCGACGAGCGCGGCGGCACCCTGGCCGAGCGCATCGAGGCCGCGGCCAACCGCCTGCGGGAGACGATCGACGTCCATGGCGGCTCGGTCTCCGAGCGCATCGACGCGTCGGGCCGCGAGGCCCAGGCCGCGCTGGCGCTCGCCGCCAGCGCCATCGTGGAGACCTTCGGCAACCGCGCCGGCGGCGTGCGCGACGACCTCCTCCGCTCGGTGGAAGGCCTCGCCAACGGTCTCGACCAGCACGGCTCGGCCCTGGCCGAGCGCATCGAGACGGTGGCGCATCAGCTGCACCGGACCGTCACGGTCGAGGGCGCGAACCTGGAATCCACCCTCGGGACGACCGGCGATCGCGTCGGCGAACTCGTGCGGTCCCGAACCCAGGAAGCGACGCAGACGCTCGAGGGCGCCCTGTCGGCCCTCGGCCACACCTTCGAGACCCGGGCCCTGGAGGCGGTGGACAGCCTGCGCGTCACGGCCGCGACGCTCGAATCCGAGATCGGCAGCCGGACGGCCGAGGCCGCCGACACCTTCCGCCGCAGCGCGGAGGAGACCACCGTGGCCCTCGGCGCCAGCACCACCGAGGCCGCGCAGTCCCTGCGCCGCGCCTCGGCCAGTGCCACCGGCGAGCTGGAGGCCCGCACCGTCGAGGCGGTGCAGATCTTCGAGAACCGGCTGGCCGCCACGTCGGCGGATCTCGCGGCCCGGACCGCCGAGGCGGCCGAGCTCCTGCGCAACGCCGCCGACGGCCTCGGCGACACGGTCGGCAGCAAGGCCAGCGCCTCCATCGAAGCCCTGCGCAGCACCCTGGACGCCGTCAACGACGAGCTGGCCCGGCGCGCCGAGGACGCCGCCGGCACGATCGCTCGCGCGGCCGACGGTCTCGGCGGCGATCTCATCGCCCGCATCCGCGACGTCGAGACGGTCTTCGACAACCACGGCCGGACCCTCGGCGACCTCATCGCCGCCCAGGCGCAGGACGCCCAGACCCAGCTCGCCAATACCGGGCGCGACATCGTGCTGGCCGTCACCGCGCAGGGCGCGCGGGTGAACGACGCCCTCAGCCAGACCGGCGCCAGCTTCGCCGACACCACCGAGACCCGGGTTCAGGCCATCGACCGCGTCCTCAACGACCGGCTCGCGACGCTCCAGGAGACCATCGCCCGCGGTGACATCCTCGCCGACCGCATCTCCCGCGACACCGCCGCCCTCACCGAATCCGTGTCCGGCCGCCTCGAAGAGATGGACCGCGTCATCACCGTGCAGGGCAAGGTGGTGGCCGACAGCATCGCCGAGCGCACCCGCGAGGCCCAGGAGGCCGTGGAGAGCCAGCTCGGCGCCCTCGAGGAGCGCTCCGCCCGTCGCTCGACCGAGATCGGCGAGACCTTCGCCAACTTGGTGGCGCAGATCGACGGCCATCTCGGCGGCCGTGCCACCGCGCTGAACGAAGCCCTGATCGTGCGCACCGCCGAGATGGCCCGCGTCATGGTCGAAGGGGGTCGCGACCTCGTCCAGGCCCTCGACTCGCGGGCCGACACCATGGCCCTCGACATCGCCCAGCGCGGCGCCAGCCTCGGCGACGTCCTCGGCGAGCGCTCGGCGGAGATCGCCCGCCGCCTCGACGAGCAGACCCTGGAACTGTCCCGCCGCCTCGACGAGGGCGCCGGGCGCTTCGACGCCGGCGTGCTCGGTCGCCTGGAGGCGATCGGCACCGCCCTCGAGGAGCGCAGCCGCCTCATCGAGGAATCCTTCGGAACCCAGGCCTTCGAGGCGATCCGCCTCATTGAGAGCCGCACCCGTGCGGTGGACGAGGATCTGGCCACCCGCACCCGCGAGCTCGTGGACATGATCGTCGAGCGCACCGGGGGCGCCAACGAGGCCCTGGACACCCAGGCCGTGGCGATCCGCGAGGCCTTCTCGCAGCGCGCGGACGAACTCGTCCGCCTGATCGATGCCCGGACCGCCGCGATGGGCACCGAGCTCGACGAGAAGGGGCGCGCCGTGTTCGGTGCCCTCGGCGGCCGCATCACCGAGCTCGCCCGCCTGTTCGACCTCGGCAGCAACTCCCTCGGCGCGGTGCTGGAGCAGCGCGGCGAGACGATCCTGGCCCGCCTGCGCGAGATGGTCGCCGAGGCCGATCGCCAGCTCAGCGAGGGCGAGGGCCGCCTCGGCACCACCCTCGACCGCCGGACGTCCGATATCAGCTCGCTCCTCGACGAGGGCGTGCGCACGGTCCACCAGCTGCTGGACGACCGCACGGGCGAGATCCGGACGCTGCTCGACAACCACGCCAGCTCGCTGGGCTCGAATTTCAGCGACCGCATCGCGCCGCTGCACGACACGCTCGACCAGCGCGGCCGGGCGTTCGTGGACACCATCGCGGCCAGCCTCGGCAGCGCCGCCGAGGCGGTCGAGGCCCGGACGCGGGCCCTGGCCAGCTTGTTCGACGAGCGCATCGAGCAGCTCGACGAGGTGGTCGACCGTCGGGGCGGCAGCCTCGCGGACTCGGTCGAGGCCCGGACCCGCGCCCTCGCGGAGACCTTCGACCAGCGCATCGGTGTCCTCGACGAGCTCGTGGACACCCGGGGCAAGCGCCTCGCCGAGAACCTGGGTGCCCAGGCCCAGACCCTGGTCGAGCAGTTCGACCAGCGCCTCGGCAGCCTCGACGCGGTGGTGGAGCGCCGGAGCGGCGAGATGGCCCAGGCCGTGGACGAGCGCACCCGCGCCCTGGCCAACCTGTTCGACCATCGCATCAACATTCTCGGCCAGCTCGTCGACCATCGCGGCGCGCACCTGACCGAGACGCTCGAGAGCCGGACCGAGGCCCTGACCACCCTCCTCGACCAGCGCATCGGCGCCCTCGACGCGATCGTCGACGGCCGCGGCAACCACCTGACCCAGTCGCTCGACGCCCGGGCCCAGGGCCTGCGCAGCCTGTTCGACGAGGTCCTGACCGCCCTCGACGGCCTGGTCGACGGCCGCGCCGAGGCCCTGACCGACCGGGTCGACACCCAGACGCGGGGCCTCACCACCCTGTTCGACGAGCGGCTCGGCGCCCTCGACCGCCTCGTCGATCACCGCACCGGCACCCTGTCCGACGAAGTCGATGCCCGCGCCCAGGCGCTGGTCTCGCTCATCGACACGCGGGTCGGCGCCCTCGACCAGGTGGTGGACGCCCGGGCGGGCGCCCTGCGCCAGCAGGCCGAGGCCATGGCGCAGACCCTCGTGTCCCTGTTCGAGGAGCGCGCATCGGGCCTCGCCACGCAGGCCGACGACCGCACCCGCGCCCTCGTGGCGATCTTCGACGAGCGCCTGGGGGCCCTGGAAGGCCTCGTGGACGGCCGCGCCGGCACCCTGGCCGACCGCGTCGAGGAGCGCACCCGCACCCTCGCGTCGGTGTTCGACGCCCAGCTCCGGACCCTCGACGAGACCGTGGATCACCGCGCCAACGTCCTGGCACAGCAGGCCGAGGACCGCGGCAGCGCCCTGGCGGCGATGTTCGACGAGCGCCTCACGGCCCTCGGCGGCCTCGTGGAGGCCAGCGCGGCGGAGTTCGCCCGCACCATCGACACGCAGGGCCAGGCCCTGACGGAGGCGGTGGACAGCCGGTCGGAGGCCTTCACGAACCGCATCGACAATCGAATGAAGGTGTTCGCCACCCTCGTGGCCTCGCGCGGCGATGCCCTGGCCACGGCCTTCGACGACCGTCAGGACGCCTACGCGTCCCTGGTCGACGCACGCACCGCCGCGATGCTCGCGGCCTTCGACGAACGCGTCGATCGCCACGCGGCCCTCGCCGAGGCGCACAGCCAGGCCCTGGCCGCAGCCCTCGACCAGCGCAACGAGGCCGTGGCGGCCCTGCTCGACACCGGCACCGGCGCCATGACCGAGGCGTTCGACCGTCGCTCGACGGCCCTGGCCGGCCTCGTCGAGGCCCGCGGCCAGGCGCTCGCCCGCCGGCTCGCGGAGAGTGCCGAGACCATCACCCGGGCCATCGAGACCGGGGGTGGTGCCCTGGTGGAGACGCTCGATGGACGCGGGAACGCGGTGGTCGCCCAGCTGACCGATCAGTCAGAGCGCCTGCGCGCCATCGTGGACGGACCGGCGGCCCAACTCGTCGAAGCCCTGGCGCTGCGCGGCGATGCCATCGAGCGGGCCCTGCAGGAGAGCGGAGCGCCGCTGGTCGCCGCCATCCGCGAGCGCACCGAGGCCCTGGCCGCCCAGTCCCGCGCCTCCGCCGAGGCGCTGCTCTCGGCCATCGACGGCGGTGCGACCCGCGCCATCGCGTCCCTGAACGACGCCAACGACCAGATGCGCGGCGAACTCACGACCGTCCTGCAGCGCATCGACGGGGCCAACGAGGCCCTGCGCGAACTCCTGGCCGGGACTGGGCAGAACCTCGGCCATATCGAGGCGAGCCTCTCGCACCGGATCGCCGACATCCGCGACGGCCTGGCGGCCGTGGCGAGCGAGACCGAGCGCGCCAGCGCCGGGGTGTCCGAGCAGGTCCACCTTCTCCGGAACGTGGCCGAGGGCGCCCTGCGGGACGCCGCCGAACTGGCGGTCTCCCTCGACGAGCGCGGCCGTGCCCTCGACGAGATCGGCCGCACCCATGCGGGGACCCTGCGGCAGGCCGTCGGCCACCTCGAAGGCGCCGCCGGGCAGCTGCAGGGCGCGGCCGGCCAGATCCAGGGCGCCGAGAGCCGCCTCGCGGACCGGCTGGGCGAGCGCGAGGCCGCCATCGCCAACGTGCTGTCGCGGATCGAGGAGCGCTCCGGCACCCTCGACGCGCAGACCGCACGCTTCGACGCGATGATCGGCGAGACCCTGCGCGCCGCCGAGGAGCGGGCGCGGGCCCTGGGCACCAGCCTGTCCGACACCGCCGCGGGCGCCGGGACCACCGTCGCCAAGGCGTTCGAGGGCCTCCGCGCCAGCGCCGACAGCGAGAGCGGGCGCACCGCCGAGGCCGTGCGCACCGCGATCGAGGCGGCGTCGCAGCAGATGATGGGCGTCCTCGAAACCGCCTCCGGCCGCTTCGGCGAATCCGTCTCCGGGCTGCGCGAGATGGCGGCCGAGATCCGGCGTGAGCTCGATGCCACCCGGGCCGACCTCCAGCGCGGCGTGCTGGAGATCCCGCGGGAGACGCAGGATGCCACCGGCGAGATGCGCCGGGTGGTCTCCGAGCAGCTGAAGGCCCTGACCGAGCTCTCCAGCCTGGTCCAGAGCTCGGGACGGGCGGTGGATGCGGCGGTCCCGCAGGTGTCGGAGCCGAAGCGCCCCGCCGCCGCGGCACCGACGCCGACGCCGGCTCCCGCCGCGGCCGCTCCGGCGGCTCCGGCGAAGGCCGCCCCGGCCAAGCCGTCCGCCGCCGCACCGGCCGCCGCGACGGCGAAGCCCGCGGCTGCGGCCGGCCGGCCCGGCACGTCGATGAACCTCGTCTCCGCCCCGGCGACGGGCCGGACCGCACCGGCGGCCCGTCCCGATGCCCGGGCCGGCGAGGGCCGCGGCTGGCTCTCGGACCTGCTGACGCGGGCCTCCCTGGACGAGGACGAGGACGCGGATCCGGCGCCGAGCGCTCCGGCACCGGCCACGAAGCAGCAGGCGGAGGCCCAGAAGACCGCGGCCGAGCGCGGGCGCACCGCCCTCGAGACGATCTCCAGCGACATCGGCAAGATGATCGACCACCAGACCGCGGTGGAGCTGTGGGAGCGCTACCGCCGGGGCGAGCCGAACCTGTTCGACCGCCGGATCTACACGGCGCAGGGCCGGCAGACCTTCGAGGAGGTCCGCCGCCGCTACGGCGCGGATGCCGATTTCCGGCGCACGGTCGACCGCTACGTCGGCGAGTTCGAGCGCCTGCTCGGCGACGTCTCGAAGAACGACCGCGACTCCTCGCGGGCGGATGCCTACCTCACCTCGGAGACCGGCAAGGTCTACACCATGCTGGCCCATGCCAGCGGCCGCTTCGACGGGGCCTAGGCCCCGGACGCAGCACGCCGGACGAACCGACCCCCCGCCCTCCCCCCGGAGGGCGGGGGTTTCCCGTTGGACGCCGCGTTGCGTCGGATCGGGCGGGTCAGATCAGGCCGAGGCCGGCGAGTTCGCGGCGCAGGGATTCCGGCATCTCGGCGAGACCGCCCGCCGTGCGGGCGTCGAGGTCGGCCGGCGCATCCTCCGCCTTGAGGTAGCGCCAGCCCTGGAACGGCCGGCACGGACGCGGCGAGACGGCGGTCACCTCCGGCTGCAGGATCAGCCGGCAGCGGCCGATCCCGTCCGTATCGGTGAACGGCGTGATGGCGGTGATGGACTGGCGGCACAGCAGCGTGCCCTTGATCACCCAGTAGATCGAGCCGCGGCCGACGATGTCGCCGGCGCGGGTCGGCACCATGCGGGTGGTGTGCACCGGGGCGGGATCGCGCCCCTCGCGCAGGGCCGCCTCGCGGTTGCGGGCGATGCGCTCCTCGAGATCACCGATGCTGGCGGGACCGACGCAGAGCTTCAGCAGATGCAGGGCGTGGGCGGCGGGTGTTGCGCGAGGCATGGCGGGAGGCATGGCGGCGTTGTAGCAGCCGCGCCGAAACCGCGCGCCTCCTTCGTGGGCGGCGCGACCCCGCGCCGCTCAGCCTCCGGTGCTCAGGAGAACAGCGCCCGCTTCTCGTCCTCGGAAAGCGCATCGATCTCCGCGAAGGCCGTCGCGATATCGGTCCGGGCCTGCTCCGAGACCTGAATCGCCGCCGGCACCATCTCCGGCTCATCCGCGGCCGGATCGATCGCCTCGGCGTCCGGCAGGGCTGCCTCGGTTTCGGGCTCGGCCTCGGGCTCTTCCAGGGCGAACATCGCCGCGTCGTCATCCGCGGTCACATCCACGGCTTCCTCCGCGCGCCCGTCCTCCGCGCACGCGGGTTCGGCCTCTCCGGGCGCATCGAAGGCAGTGTCGAGGGCAGTTTCGAGGGACGACGGCGCGTCCTCGGCGGACGGCTCGGCCGCCTCCGCGGGCACCTCAGCGGCCGCCTCCGCGGGCACCTGCGCCAGCATCAGGGCGGAGGCCGCGTCCGCCAGGGCGTCGGTCGCCTCGAGGAAGACGATGTCGTCCGCGGCGGAGGGGTCGTCCGACAGCGGCGCCCGGGCGAAGGCGGCCGACGGCGCCGGCTCCGCGGACGATCCGTCCATGTCGATGTAGCGGTCGACGTCGCTCTGGCAGAGGTCGGGCTGGACCTCCGGCGCACTCGCGCCTCCCGGGCCCGCCGGGACCGGATCGAGGGCATCGCCCCAGATCGCCATCATGGCGGCGAGGCGCTCCTCGAGGTAGCGCAGGGTGTGGATGATGCGCGCCGTGCGCTGGGCGGTGAGGTCCTGGAACGAGCAGGCGGTGTAGATGGCGGTGGCGCGCCGGTCGAGCTCGTCGCAGATTGCGGCGTCGGAGCCGGATTCGCGCAGGGTCCAGGCGGCCTCCTGCACGTGCTCGGCCGCGCTGAGGATGTCGGAGGTCGCGTTCTCGGTGGAGCGCACGATGGCGTCGAGGGCCGCGGAGGCACCGCCGAGCCGGCTCTGGTCCTGGTCGGGCGCGTGGATGGCCGCGATCTCGGCCTTGGTCCGGGCGATGGCGTGGGCCATGTCCATCAGGTCGCCGCGCACGCGCCCCATCTGGCTGCTCTCGCGATCGTGGGTGACCACGCTTTCCAGCCTGGCGATCGCGTCGAGGACGATCCCGGTATCGGTGGTGCGATTGCGGCGGAGATAGGCGTCGAGGAACCAGCGACCGCGCTCGCTCTCGGTCATCGCCGCTTCGATGCGATCGTATTCCGAGATGTCGAGGGACGTCAGCGAATGGGAACTCGACATCAAGCACGTGTCCTTGGCCGCGGGGACCGGCACGCCATCGCCGGGTCCAAGCCGCCGCAGGTTGACAGGATCGCTTTAACGCCGGCTTTACGCAGCTTCCGCCTGACGCGACGTTCTCCCAGGCCCCCCTCGTCCCGATCCGGTCACCGTGTCTGACCCCTCTCCTGCGCTCCCGGAGCCGAACGCCTTTCGGCTGTCGCTGCTCTACGCCGTCGTCTTCGTCGAGATCGGCATCGCCATGCCGTTCATGCCGGTCTGGCTGAACGCCCTCGGCCTCGACGCGACCGTGATCGGGGCCCTGCTCGCCCTGCCGATCGCGATCCGCATCGTCGCCACCGCCCCC
This sequence comes from Methylobacterium sp. Leaf125, assembly GCF_001423085.1. Lineage (GTDB taxonomy): Bacteria > Pseudomonadota > Alphaproteobacteria > Rhizobiales > Beijerinckiaceae > Methylobacterium. The sequence continues at coordinate 125,313 of NZ_LMNU01000023.1, forward strand.
CTGGTCGGGCTGATCGACCGGGGGATCGCCGCGCCGCGGATCCTGCTCGCCGGCAGCCTCGTCCTGGCCGGAACCTACGTGCTGATGCCCACGGGCGCCGCCCTCGGCTGGCCCGTGCTCGCGCTCCTCATCGCGCTGAACGCCGTCGCGGCCGCGCCCCTGGTGCCCAGCATCGACTACCTGACCCTGGGCGCCGTGCGCCGAAGCCGCCGGCTCGACTACGCGCGGATCCGGATGGCCGGCTCCATCGGCTTCCTCCTCGCCAATTTCGCCGGCGGCGCCGCCCTCGGGGCGATGGGCGAGCGCCTCGCCGTCCCCCTCCTCCTCACCGTGCTGGCGCTGATCGCCGCCGGGGTCGTGGCGACGTCCCGCATCGAGGCGCCCCCGGTCCCACCCCGCCATCCCGAGGCCGGCCGGCCCGCCCTGCCCGGCGTCCTGTGGTTCTCGATCGGGGCGGCGGCCCTGATCCAGTCGAGCCACGCGGCGATCTACGCGTTCGGCAGCATCCACTGGAGCACGCACGGCATTCCCACCGCGTGGATCGGCACGCTCTGGGCCATCGGCGTCGCCTCCGAGATCCTGCTCTTCGCCCTGATCGGCCGCCTGCCGCCGCGCTGGCGCAACCCCTTCGCGCTGCTCGCCCTCGGCGGTGGGGCCGCCCTCCTGCGCGCCGTCGGCATGGCCGCCTTCGGGGATCGCCTCGGACCGGTGATCGCCCTCCAGGTCCTGCACGGCCTGACCTTCGGGGCGACGCAGCTCGGCGCCATGGCGGCGGTCTCGCGCTTTGCCCCGGACGGCGCCCGCGGGCGGGCCCAGGGCACCGTCAGCTCGGCAGGCGCCCTCGCCTCGGCCAGCGCGACCCTGATGACCGGGGTCGCCTACCAGACCGGGGGGGGACCGCTCGCCTTCGTGTTGATGGCGCCGCTGGCCGGCCTCGGCTTGTGCCTCGTGGCACGCGCCGCGCAGGCCGCCCGCGCTTTCAGCCTTCACAGCACCACGATTGTGGGTCACGGGGCGGGACAACCCGATTAACCTTGACCGTCCGGTAACCGTGATCGGTGTTACGTGATCGCGGCATGGAGTGCGGCGTCATTGGCTAGAGCCGAGATCAGGACCCTTCCGGAGGCTGCCGACGCCGCGATCCTCGAGGGCGGTCGCATCGGCTTGTCCGGACGCTGGACCGCCGACCAGGGCGCGGCCGTGGAGGTCGCCGCCGCGCGCATCGCCGGCAGCGCCGCCGGCACGGCCCTCCTGGTCGACCTCAGCCGGATCGTCCGCCTGGACACCCTCGGCGCCTGGGTGCTGGAGCGGACCCGCGGGGAGATCGAGGCCGCCGGCGGGCGCCTGGCCTATGCGGGCGCGACCCCCGAGCACCGCATCCTTCTCAGCGAAGTGAAGCTGCGCGAGGCCGAGCCGCCGCCGCCGCGCCGCGGACGCGGCTTCGGCTTCCTCGACGATCTCGGGCGGCGGGTCGTCGGCGCGAAGTCGGATCTCGTCACGGGACTCGCCTTCTTCGGCGAGGTGGTCACCGCCTGCATCCGGGTCGCAGCCCGGCCCGGCACCTTCCGGGGCACCGCCCTGGTCAACCAGATCGAGCAGGTCGCCTTCCGGGGCGTGCCGATCATCGTGCTGATCTCGTTCCTCGTGGGCGGCATCGTCGCCCAGCAGGGCATCTTCCAGCTCCAGCGCTTCGGCGCCCAGAGCTTCGTCGTGAACCTGATCGGGCTCCTCATCCTGCGCGAGCTCGGCGTGCTGCTCACCTCGATCATGGTGGCGGGCCGCTCGGGCTCGGCCTTCACCGCCGAGATCGGCTCGATGCGGATGCGCGAGGAGGTCGACGCCTTGCGGGTGATGGGCCTCGATCCCATCGAGATCCTGATCGTCCCGCGCATCCTCGCCCTGGTGATCGGCCTGCCGATCCTGACCTTCCTGGCCTCCCTGGCGGCCCTGGCCGGCGGCGGCCTCACCGCCTCGCTCTACGGCGGCATGACCGTCGACGCCTTCCTGGCGCGCCTGCAGGCCGCGGTCTCGCTGCACCACGTGGCGGTGGGGCTGATCAAGGCGCCGTTCATGGCGCTGATCATCGGCATCATCGCGACGATCGAAGGTTTCGCCGTGGAGGGCTCCGCCGAGTCCCTCGGCCGCCACGTCACGGCCTCAGTCGTCAAGTCTATCTTCATGGTGATCGTCCTCGACGGATTGTTCGCCGTCTTCTTCGCTGCGATCGACTTCTGAGGCTGGTCCCGAACGTGTCCGCCGCGCATCTCCAGACGAGCCCGCATCTGCAGACGACCGAGCCCGCGACCGCGCCGGAGCCGATCATCCGCGTGCGCGATCTGGTGGTCGGCTTCGGCAGCAAGATCGTGATGAAGGGGTTGAACCTCGACATCCGGCGGGGCGAGATCCTGGGCTTCGTCGGCCCCTCCGGCCAGGGCAAGTCGGTCCTGACCCGGACGATCCTCGGCCTCGTGCCGAAGCGGGCCGGCACCATCGAGGTGTTCGGCGAGAACGTGGACGGCCTGACCGTGACCCGGCGCCGCCAGATCGAGCAGCGCTGGGGCGTGCTCTTCCAGCAGGGCGCGCTGTTCTCGGCGCTCACCGTCAAGCAGAACATCCAGATGCCGATGCGCGAGCATCTCAACCTGTCCGAGCGCCTCCTCGACGAGTTCGCCCGCCTGAAGATCGAGATGGTCGGCCTGAAGCCGGATGCCGCCGACAAGCTGCCCTCCGAACTGTCGGGCGGCATGATCAAGCGCGCGGCCCTCGCCCGCTCCCTCGCCCTCGATCCCGAGATCCTGTTCCTCGACGAGCCGACCTCGGGCCTCGACCCGATCGGCGCCGGGGAGTTCGACGAGCTCGTCGCGACCCTGAAGCAGACCCTGGGCCTGACCGTCTTCATGGTCACCCACGACCTCGACAGCCTCTACACCGCCTGCGACCGCATCGCGGCCCTGGGCGACGGCCAGATCATCGCGCAGGGCACGATCGCGGAGATGCTCGAGAGCGACCATCCCTGGCTGCGCTCCTACTTCCACGGCAAGCGCGGACGCGCGGTCGTCCCGTCAGGCACGCACCATGCGCCGGCCTGACGCCCGCCGCCTCCAGCTTGCCGCCGCGCACCGCCCGCGCCCCACCCCGTCAAGGTATTGCTGATCCGATGGAGACTCGTGCGAACTACGCGCTGATCGGTGCCTTCACCCTCGCGGTGCTGGTGGCGGCCTTCGGCTTCGTCTTCTGGCTCCAGGGCGGATCCCGGAGCCAGGTTCGGCAGGCCGTGCGCATCGTCTTCTCCGGCAGCGTCGGCGGGCTCGCCAAGGGCTCGACGGTGGCCTTCAACGGCATCAAGGTCGGCGAGGTCATGGATGTGCGCCTGCTGCCGCAGGACCCGCGCCGCGTCGTCGCCATCGTCGAGGTGGAGCGCACCACGCCCCTGCGCGCCGATACCCGCGCCCGCCTCGATTCGGCGATGCTCACCGGCGTCTCGACGATCTCCCTGTCGGGCGGCAATGCCGACGCCCCGGCCCTGACCCCGGGCTCGGGCGACCAGATGCCGACGATCTTCGCCGACAGCTCCGACATCCAGGACATGATGGCGGCGGCCAAGCAGATCGCCCAGCGCGCCGACGACGTGCTCCAGCGCCTCGACAAGGTGGTGGCCGGCAACGAGGGCGCGATCACCCGGACCCTGGCCAACGTGGAAGCCTTCTCCAAGACCCTCGCGGAGGCCGGACCGGCCGTGAGCGGCCTGGTGAAGGCGATCGACGGGCAGAAGCTCAACCGCGTCATCGACAATGCCGAGCGCTTCTCCGGGGCCCTCGCCGCCGGGAGCCCGGACATCGAGGGCGCCCTCAAGGACGCGCGCTCCCTGGCCGCCAAGCTCAACGCCTCCGCCGACCGCGTCGATGCCGTGCTGAAGGGGGCCGAGGGCTTCCTCGGCTCGGCCTCCGGCTCGGCCGGCACCAGCACCTTCACCGAGGTCCGCGAGGCGGCGATCTCCGTGCGCGATGCCGGGAAGGCCTTCCGGACCCTCTCCGAGAACCTCGACAAGCGCACCTCGAACATCGCCACCAGCTTCAACCGGCTGAGCGGCACCGGGCGGCGCGAGGTGGAGGCGCTCTCGACCGACGGCCAGCGCACGCTCAACACCCTGAACCGGACGGTGAAGAGCCTGGAGCGGGATCCCTCCCAGGTCATCTTCGGCGGCAAGCCTTCGTTGCCGGAATACAACGGTGGCCGCTGAAGCGACCGCCCTCCGGCCAAGCGTGCTGGGGCGCACGGCAACATTCCGGACTTGCGTTAGTTTACCGCCACGCTGTGCGTCAGTGCGGCGACGGGTTTCCGGAATGCGTATGACACTTCACCAGACGGCCCCTGCGCTCGTCGCGATGCTCCTTGCCGCCGGCCTCGGCGGCTGCGGCGGCGGCGCGGTGCCGCTCACCTTCGATCTCGCGGCGCTGCCCCCCACCGGGCGGACGGTCGGTGCGGCGCGGTCGTTCACCGTGGCCGAGCCCGTGGGCATCCAGCCCTTCGAGGCGGACCGCATCATCGTGCGCGAGCCGGGCGGGGCCCTGTCCTTCCTCGGTGGTGGCCAGTGGGCCGACCGCCTGCCGCGCCTGATCCAGACGCGGCTGATCCAGAGCCTGGAGAATTCCGGCCGCCTGAAATCGGTGAGCCGCCCCGGCGACAAGATCGTGTCCGACTACCAGCTCATCAGCGAGATCCGGGCCTTCGACATCGCGGCCGGCTCCGGCGAGGCCGTGGTCGACATCTCGGCCAAGATCATCACGGAGGGCACCGGCAAGGTGATCGCGGCGCGGATCTTCACCGCCCGCGTGCCGGTGCCGAAGGTCGATGCCGGCACCGCCGCGGTCGGCCTCGACGCCGCGCTGGCGCGGGTGCTGGGCGAGATGGTGGCCTGGGTGAATTCGGGCCGCTGAGGCGCGAGGGGGCCGGGCGCCCCCGCCGGCCTCACTCCATCACGGCCGCCTTCATGATGACGACCATGATGGCCTTGGCCGGCTCCGGCCCGATGCAGCGCACTGTGTGCGGCCGGTCGCAGCGGTAGCGCAGGGTCTCGCCGGCCCGGGCGCGCTGGACGGTGCCCGCGACCTCGACCTCGAGCAGGCCCGAGGTCACCGTCAGGGATTCCACCGAACCGCGCTGGTGCGGGTCGGAATCGAGCACGCCGCCCGGATCGGCGGTGAGGTCGTACCATTGCAGCCACTCGACGGTCTTGATCCAGCCGATGATGGCGAGGCGGATCTTGCCGTCGTCCGAGACCAGGATCGGCGTGTCGGCACGGGAGGTCTTCTCGATGAAGGGCTCCTCGTCGCTCGTCGCGAGCACGCGCTCGATCGAGACGTCGAGGGCCTGGCTCAGGCGCCAGATCGTGGCCAGGGTCGGGTTGGTCTCGTTGCGCTCGATCTGGCTGATGATCGACTTGGCCACCCCGGACTGCTCGGCCAGCTCCGACAGGGACAGGTTGTAGGCCTTGCGCAGGCGCTGGATCGTCTTGCCGAGCTGCCCGGAGAGCACCTGCGCCCCGGTGAGTATGTCCCGCTGCCGCCCGCGTTCGGGCGTCGTCAACTGGTCGTCCATCGGTTCCGACATCCGCGCGTCCGTTCCATTAACCGGACGCTTGTGCGTTACTTCAAACGCAAACGGCGGAGCGACGCAAGGCGCGGTCAGGCCCAGAGGGCATGGAAATGGTGCACCGGGCCATGGCCGTGCCCGACGGGAACGCCGTCCGCCCCCGCGATGGCGGCGGAGACGTAGCGCTTGGCCTGCGCTACCGCCTCGACCATCGGCAGGCCGCGGGCGAGGCCGGCCGCCACCGCCGAGGACAGGGTGCAGCCGGTGCCGTGGGTGTTGCGGGTGCGGATCCGCGGGGCGGCGAAGCGCCGGAGCGTGCCGTCGCCGCTCATCAGGTGATCGACGCTCTCGTCGCCGTCGCCGTGACCGCCCTTCACCAGGACGGCCCTGGCCCCGATGGCGAGGAGGCGGCGGCCCTGGGCCACGGCGGCGTTCTCGGTCGCGGCGGTGGGTTCGCCGATCAGGGTCGCGGTCTCCGGCAGGTTGGGGGTGACGAGGTCGGCGAGCGGCAGGAGGTGGCGGCGCAGGGCCTCCACGGCGGCCTCGGAGATCAGCCGGTCCCCGGAGGTCGCGACCATCACGGGGTCGAGCACGATCGGGATCCGGCCCGCGTGGCGGGCGAGGCCGGCCGCCACCGCCTCGATGGTGGCCACCTGCGACAGCATCCCGATCTTCACCGCCCCGACGGCGAGGTCCGAGAACACGCTGTCGATCTGCGCCGCCACGAAGTCGGCCGGCACGTCGTGGATGGCCTGGACGCCGCGGGTGTTCTGCGCGGTCAGGGCGGTGAGCACGCTGGCCCCGTAGACCCGCAGGGCCGCGAAGGTCTTCAGGTCGGCCTGGATGCCGGCCCCGCCGCTCGAGTCGGATCCCGCGATGGTGACGGCGATGAAGGTCATGGTGTCGGGGTCCTGGCTTGGAACATCCTGGCGTTCCTGAAGCTTAGGCCGCGACGCCCCGCGCGGCGAGGGCCGAATCGACCCGGAAGCGCAGGTCGCGGGCGCGGCCGGCCACCGATTCGCCGCCGAAGAGCGACGTGATCACCGCGATCCCGTCGGCCCCGGCCTCGATCACCGCCGCCGCGTTGCTCGCGTCGATGCCGGCGATCGCCCCGAGGGGGAAGGCGGCGCCGCGGGCGAGGCGCCCGCGGAAGACGATGCGGGCGAGGCCGTCGAGGCCCACCGGCGGGTCGGGGTTGTCCTTGCTGGTGGTGGCGAACACGCCGCCGATGCAGGCGTAATCCACCGGCAGGCGGTAGAGCTCGTCGGCCTGGGTCCCGGTCTTCAGGGTCAGGCCGATGAGCGCCTCGCGGCCGAGCAGGCGGCGGGCCTCGGCCGGGTGCAGGTCGCTCTGCCCGAGATGCACGCCCTCGACGCCGGCCGCGAGCGCGAGATCGACCCGGTCGTTGACCAGGAGCGGCACACCCGTACCCGCCAGCGCCGCGTGGATCGCCCGGATGCGGGCCAGGGCCGCCCGGGCATCCGGGATGGATTTCTCCCGGTACTGCAGCAGCGTGCACCCGCCCTGCACGGCCTCCGCCGCCCTCGCGGCGAGGCGGTTGCCGTCGGTGCCGGACACGCCGGTATCGAGGAGGCCGTAGAGCCGCAGGTCGACCGGCCGGCCCCGACCGATGGCTTCGTCCCGTCCGATCACGCTGCGTTTCCCCGGTTTCGTCGTTGGTTTCGCGTAGTGTAGGGCTGCACCGCCACGATCGGAAGGTCCGGCCCCGGCGGAGCGTTCCGACACGGCTCCGTGTACCACCCCCGAGCCCGACCCGCCCCAGACAGGGACACGCCCCGCGCATGGACTGCACGCAGAAGCAGAAGATGCTCGCCGGCGAGATCTACAATCCGGACGACCCGGAGCTCCACGCCGACAGCCACGCCTGCAAGGTCTGGATGCAGCGCTACAACGCGGCCCTGGCGGGGACGCCCGCGATCCGCCGCGAGCTCCTGCGCGAACGCCTCGCCGCGGTCGGCGAGGGCGCGGTGATCCGCCCGCCGTTCCACTGCGATTACGGGCTGCACATCAGCCTCGGCGCCCACGTCTTCCTGAATTTCGGCTGCGTCATCCTCGATTGCGCTCCGGTCAGCATCGGCGACCGCACGCAGATCGGGCCCGGCGTTCAGATCCTCACGCCGGACCATCCGCGCGAACCGGGTCCGCGGGAGGCTGGCCTCGAATTCGCCCGCCCGATCCGGATCGGCCGCAACGTCTGGATCGGCGGCGGCGCAATCCTGCTCCCCGGCATCACCGTGGGCGACCACGCCATCATCGGCGCCGGCAGCGTCGTCACCCGCGACGTTCCCGAGGGCGCCACGGTGGTGGGCAACCCCGCCCGCGCCCTGCCCCGCAGCCCGGCCTGAGGCGTCCGCCTGGATCCGAACTCGGACGAGTCCGGCCCGGCGCGATGCCGGCGTGGCCCGATCCCCGCTCGCGACCTCCGATCCGCGCTTGGGACGAATCCGCCGCGGCGGTTTTTCCACATTCATCACGCCGCCGCGATGTGCCATGAGCAGGGGCAGGCTGAGCGGACGAGACGGATAGCGGCGGGGATCGGGGCGCGTGACCACGGCGGAGGAGACCCAGCGGGATTCGGAGAGCGCGCTCTCCAATCCCTCCGCCGTCGGGCTCGTGGCCGTCATCATCGCGGCCACCGACGGCGAGCCGCGCGCCCTCACGGTCCAGGTCGGCGGTCAGGCCAGGGGCCGCTCGGACGGGCTCCCGGCGGGGCCCCTGGTGCCGGAGCACCCGACGCTGGAGCGCGGCCTGCGCGCCTGGGTCGAGCGCCAGACCCACCAGCGCCTGGGCTATGTCGAGCAGCTCTACACCTTCGGCGACCGCGACCGGCAGGGCGACGATGCCGGCGGCCTGCATTCCCTGTCGGTGGCTTACCTCGCCCTGGTGCGCGAGGTGCGCCCCGGCGGACTGGCGGAGGCCTCCTGGCGCAACTGGTACCGCTACCTGCCCTGGGAGGATTGGCGGGAGGGCCGGCCCGCATCGCTCGGCGAGATCGAGACCCAGCTCCTGGCCTGGGCCGAGCAGGCCCTCGACCCGAAGCTGCGCCGCCGGCGGGAGGACCGCCTCGGCCTGACCTTCGGGCTCTGCGGCGGTGCCTGGAACGAGGAGCGCGTGCTGGAGCGCTACGAGCTGCTGTTCGAGGCCGGGCTGATCCCCGAGGCGCAGGGCCAGTCCGGCGAGGTCCGCGAGGCGGACGTCGCGATCACGGGCCAGCCCATGGCCCTCGATCATCGCCGCGTGCTCGCCACGGCCATCGGCCGCCTGCGCGGCAAGATCAAGTACCGCCCGGTGGTGTTCGAGCTGATGCCCCCGACCTTCACGCTGTTCCAGCTCCAGCGCACGGTGGAGGCCCTGTCGGGCACCAACCTGCACAAGCAGAACTTCCGCCGCCTCGTGGCGCAGCAAGGCCTGGTGGAGGAAACCGACGACGTCACCAGCGGCGCCACCGGCCGGCCGGCCCGGCTCGTGCGCTTCCGGCGGGAGGTTCTGCTGGAGCGCCCGGCTCCGGGCTTCCGCCTGCGCCCGGCCCGCCGGCCCGCCTGATCCGGCGAACACCCCTTACGGACCCCGATGACATTCGCGGTGCAGCGTCATTTTCGCATCGCAAAAACGTTATGCTCAAACCCTGCATATCTGGACAAGGCGATCGGGGCCGCCTACGTTAGTCGGCACAATGCTCAATTTGAGCATAAGTGAGGACGCGTCAATGGCGGCGACCAGTCTCCCGATCGGCCCGGCTTCTCGAGGTCTTCCTGCAAGCCAAGGTCTTCCCGCAGGCCAAGGTCTTCCTGCAGGCCAGGGTCCTCACGCGGGCCAGGAGTTTCCCGCGGGCTTTCCCCTGCCCGAGATCTACGCGCGCGTCAGCCGTCACGTGCCGGCGATCGAGTGGCCGGCCCTGGCCGGGGACGTCGCCGCGATCCTCGCGCTGAAGAAGACGCGCAACGCCGTCATCCTGGCGCACAACTACCAGGCGCCGGAGATCTTCCACACAGTGGCGGACATCGTCGGGGACAGCCTGGCGCTGGCCCGCGAGGCCGTGACGGTGGATGCGGACGTCATCGTGCTCGCCGGCGTCCACTTCATGGCCGAGACCGCCAAGCTCCTGAACCCGGGCAAGACGGTGCTGATTCCCGACAGTCGCGCCGGCTGTTCCCTGGCCGATTCGATCACGGCGGCGGACGTGCGCGGCTTGCGGGCGAAGTACCCCGGCGTTCCGATCGTCACCTACGTCAACACCTCGGCGGCGGTGAAGGCGGAATCCGACCTGTGCTGCACGTCCGGCAACGCCGTCGAGGTGGTGCGCTCGCTGAACGCGCCGCGCGTGCTGATGATCCCGGACGAGTTCCTCGCCCAGAACGTCCAGGCGATGGTGCCGGAGGTGGAGATCCTGACCTGGGCGGGTCACTGCGAGGTGCACGAGCAGTTCACGCCCGCCGACATCCGCGAGGTGCGCGAGAGCTATCCGGGCGTCACCGTCATCACCCACCCGGAATGCCCGCCGGAGGTCGTCGCCGAGGCCGATTTCTCGGGCTCGACCGCGATGATGATGAACTTCGTCCTGGAAAAGCGGCCCAAGCAGGTGGTGCTCGTGACCGAGTGCTCCATGGGCGACAACATCGCGGCGGCCAATCCGGACATCGAGTTCATCAAGCCCTGCAACCTGTGCCCGCACATGAAGCGCATGAGCCTGAAGAACATCCGTCACGCCCTGGAGACCATGACCCAGGAGGTCACCGTGGAGCCCGAACTCGCCGAGCGCGCCCGGATGGCGGTGGAGCGCATGCTCGCGGTGCGGACGCGATGAACGCGCACGCCCCCTTCTCCTTCGCGCTTCCGGGTTCGGACCGGATCATCGTCATCGGTGCCGGCATCGCCGGCCTCGCCACGGCCCTGCGCCTCGCGCCGCGCCCCGTCACCCTGGTCACCGCCGCGCCCCTGGGGTTCGGCACCGCCACCGGCTGGGCGCAGGGCGGCATCGCCGCCGCCATGGGCAGCGACGACGCCCCAGCCCTGCACGCCGCCGACACCGTGGCAGCGGGCGCCGGCCTGACCGAGGCGGACGTCGCCCTGCGCGTCGCCGCGGCCGGCCCCGGCCTGATCGACTGGCTCGTCGGCCTCGCGGCCCCCTTCGACCGGGACGCCGCCGGCGCGCTCGCCCTCGGCCTCGAGGCGGCCCACTCGCGCCGCCGCATCGTCCGGGCCGGCGGGGATTCCACCGGCCGGATGGTGCTCGAAACCCTGGTCCGGGTGGTCGCGCGCACGCCCTCCGTCACGCTCCTCGTGGCCTCGGCCCGCGACCTGATGCGGGATGCCCGCGGTGCCGTGGCCGGCGTGGTCTGCGAGCGCGACGGCCTGCGCTTCCCCCTGCCCGGCCGGGCCGTCGTCCTGGCCACCGGCGGGGTCGGAGCGCTCTATGCCTCGACCACCAACCCGCGGGGCGCCACCGGGCGAGGCCTCGCCCTGGCGGCCCGGGCCGGCGCCGTGCTGCGCGACATGGAGTTCGTGCAGTTTCACCCCACCGCCATCGCCACCGGCGCGGACCCGATGCCGCTGGCCACCGAAGCCCTGCGCGGCGAGGGCGCGCGGCTGATCGACGAGACCGGCGCGCCCGTCATGGCCGGCATCGCCGGCGGCGATCTCGCCCCGCGGGACGTGGTGGCGCGGGGCATCTTCCAGGCGCAGGCGCGCGGCGCGCAGGTCTTCCTCGATTGCCGGGGCGATCTCGGTGTCCGCATGGCCACGCGGTTTCCCACCGTCGCCGGCCTCTGCGCCGCGGCCGGCATCGATCCGCGCGTCGCGGCGATCCCGGTCCGGCCCGCCGCGCATTACCACATGGGCGGCGTGAAGGTGGACGCGACCGGTGCGAGCACGGTGCCGGGCCTGTTCGCCTGCGGCGAGGTCGCCTCGACCGGGCTGCACGGCGCCAACCGGCTCGCCAGCAACTCGCTGCTCGAAGCGATGGCCTTCGCGCCGGCGATCGCCGAGGCCGCCGCCGCGGTGCCGGCCCCGGGCCAGGCCCGCGCCGAGGCCGCGACGCCCCGAAGCGAAGGGGATTACGAGGTCCTGCGCGCCGTGATGGAGCGGCAGGTGGGCGTGGTGCGCGAGGCCGACGGCCTGGCGGACGCCGTCCGTCACCTCGCCCCGGCGGCACGGGCCGGCTGCGACGCCGCCCTGACGAGCCTCTTGATCGCGGCCTCGGCCCTGTCGCGGCGGGAGAGCCGCGGCGCGCACTGGCGCAGCGATCATCCCGCTCAGGAGGCGCCGGTGCATACCGAGCTGGCGCTGTCCGACCTCTGGGCGATGGCCGAGGCGGTCGAGCCCGGCCAGGCCGTCGTCGCCGCCTGAGCCCTGCGAATCCGGACCGGCTTCAACACCGAGGCCGGCCCCGCGTCCTCCGTACCGGAAGCTGGACCATGTCCGACCCCTCAGAGCTGCCTCCCCTGCCCCGCCTGATGGTGGAGCCCATCGTCCGCGCGGCGCTGCTGGAAGATCTCGGCCGGGCCGGCGACATCACGACCGACGCCATCGTGCCGGCCAGCGCCCGCCTGGACGGCGTCATCGCCGCCCGCCAGGACGGGGTGATCTCCGGCGTCGATACGGCGGTGATCGCCTTCGGGCTGATCGACCCGAGCGTCGCCGTGACGGTGGAGCGCGGCGACGGCACGCGGGTGAAGCCGGGCGACGTGGTGATCCGCCTCGCCGGGCCGGCCCGGGCCATCCTCACCGCCGAGCGCGTCGCCCTCAATCTCCTGTGCCGCATGTCCGGCGTCGCCACCGCGACCGCCTCCCTCGTCGAGGCGGCCCGGCCCCACGGCAAGGCCCGCATCGTCTGCACCCGCAAGACCACCCCGGGCCTGCGCGCCCTGGAGAAGCACGCGGTGCGCGCCGGGGGCGGCTCGAACCACCGCTACGGCCTCGACGACGCCGTGCTGATCAAGGACAACCACGTCGCCGTGGCCGGCGGCATCGTCCCGGCGATCACGCGCGCCCGGGCCTATGCCGGCCACCTCGTGAAGATCGAGGTGGAGGTCGACACCCTGGCGCAGCTGGAGCAGGCGCTCTCGGTGAATGCCGACGCGGTGCTCCTCGATAACATGTCCCCGCAGCAGCTCGCCGAGGCCGTGGCGATGATCGACGGCAGGGCCATCGCGGAGGCCTCGGGCCGGATCAACCGCGAAACCGTGGGCGCCGTGGCCGCCTCCGGCGTCGACCTGATCTCGTGCGGCTGGATCACCCACAGCGCGCCGATCATCGACCTCGGCCTCGACGCGGTCTGAGGAACGCCCCACGGCCAAGGTGCCACGGTGTTGCCATGAAATCACGACGCCGCGGCAAGCGTCGCTGCGGTGCGAATTCGGCTTGGCTTTGAAGCGTGAGCGTTTACGTCTTGGGCACACTTCGCACCGTAACGTGCGTCAAGTTTTCCAAGCCGTTTCCACAGAATACGTTCGCCTTTGAGAGGCTCCGATGCGCCGTTTCGCCCCCGCCCTGACCGGGCTCGTCTGCGCGCTGGGCGCGTGGGCGTCGCCCGCCGCCGCCTACGAGATCGACCCGCTCACCCGTCAGCCGCTGGATAACGCCCTGGTGATCCGGGTGCGGCCACAGAACGAGCCCGTCGCGCTCCCGACCGCCAACGCCTCCCTGCCGGCCGTCGACCCGATGGCCCCGTCCTCGGCCGTGCCGCAGATGTCGGCGATCCAGCGCGAGGAAGTCGCCTACGCCGGCAGCTACGCCCCGGGCACCATCGTGGTCTCCACCGGCGAACGGCGCCTCTACTACGTGCTGGGCGACGGCAAGGCCCTGCGCTACGGCGTCGGCGTCGGCCGCCCGGGCTTCACCTGGGGTGGCGTGCAGACCATCACCATGAAGCGCGAGTGGCCCGATTGGCGTCCCCCGGCCGAGATGCTGCGCCGCCGTCCCGACCTGCCGCGCTTCATGAAGGGCGGCATCGAGAACCCGCTCGGCGCCCGCGCCATGTACCTCGGCAACTCGATCTACCGCATCCACGGCTCGAACGAGCCGGAGACGATCGGCACCGCCGTGTCCTCGGGCTGCATCCGCATGACCAACGACGACGTGGCCGATCTCTACACCCGCGCCAAGGTCGGCGCGAAGGTCATCGTCCAGCGCTGAGCCTTTCGGCACGAAGTGAAGAACGAAGAAGGGCCGGTGGAAACACCGGCCCTTCTTCGTTCTTGCCCGACGCAGACGCGTCGGCTCTCACTTCGACGATTGATGACGATCCCACCGCATGGCGGCATAGCCCATGACCACGACGGTCAAGGGCAAGACGATGTTGGCGAAGAGCCAGAGTCCGGTCACCTGATCCTCCCCAGAACCTGACGGGCCATCATGTGGAGCAGCGCCGCGGCCGTGAGCCAGGAGAATGCGCCGAGCGCGAACAGAAAGCCATGTCCACCAAAGACCACCTGTCCCAATCCATATAGGGCAGCGGCCGTCGGGCCCAAGACACCGACCGTGACGCAAGCGGTCGATGCCCTGTCCAGGGCGTTCGCCAGAAGTTTCGCGCGCTCGTTGGCGATCGCCGCCTGACGCTTCCCGCTATCCGAAGCCGGGATCGACGCTTCAGAGCCCATCCCCGCCTCCGCTCGGATCAGCCGCCCTTCGGACCCGCTACTTCGACACCGCGAAGAAGCGCGACAGGAGCCAGAGCGGCACCACCACGACCGCGCCGGCGAGGATCCAGCGGCCGAAATCGTGGAAGGTGGCGAGGCCGAGGTCGATCAGGGTCCGGACCGCGTCGTAGGCGTGCCAGAACAGCAGGCCGGGGGTGACGCCCAGGGTCGCCATCACGGCGCCCACCAGCACCGACAGGAACAACAGCTTCATGAAGACGGCGGCGGGCGAGCCGCCGAGGAAGCGCCGCAGGGCCGAGCGCCGGCCCTGCTCCGGGAACGGCGTGCCGGCATAGGGCTGGCCTCCGTAGGGCGGCGGGCGGCGCGGATCGTGGTCGAGCGTCATCGGGTCCTATCCCTTGGCCGTCATCCTGGCCGTGCGTCCCGCAGATTCTTGCGGCAGACTCTTCCGGCCGATTCTCGGGGCCGTGCCCTGGGGCCGTGCGGTGCCGCCTCTCAACCCGGGGAACCCGGCGGAACCGTGACGCGGGCGACACAGTTTGCACGAAACACGACACATGCGAGAGCGTAACGCGTTTTCGCAGGGAGGACGGATGGCACCGTCGCGTGCACGGTCCCATCTTAGGATGCGATCTGCGTCGTCCCCCATCGCTTCTCGCCCCGCAGACTGACCCGTCCATGAAACGAACCGCTCCATGATCGACCACGCCCTGTTCGATCCGGCGATGATCGATCCCGAGACCCAGCGCCTGAACGCCGAGATCGTGGTCGCGCATGCCGCGCTGACCGATCCGTGGGCGATCCCCATGACCGAGGTCCGGGCCCGCCGGCGCCAGGGCACGCAGGCCTCGCCGGCCATGCCGCGCAGCGCCCGGGCCGAGATCCTGACCATCGACGGGCCCGCCGGCCCCCTGCAGCTACGCGTCATCCGCCCCGATGCCCGCAAATGGACGAAGCTACGCGGCGCCTACCTGCACATCCATCGCGGTGGCTGGGTCTGGGGCTCGGCCGACGAGCAGGACCCCTGGCTGGAGCGCATCGCCGACATCTGCGGCTTCGTCTGCCTGTCGGTGGAATACCGCCTCGCCCCCGAGCATCCCTACCCGGCGGCCCTCGAGGATTGCGAGGCCGCCGCCCTCTGGCTCGCCGGTCCCGGCCGCGCCGAGTTCGGCATCTCCGCCCTCACCATCGGGGGCGAATCCGCCGGGGCGCAGCTCGCCGTGATGGTGCTCCTGCGGCTGCGCGACCGGCACGGCCTGCCCCGCGCCTTCCGGGGGGCCAACCTGAATGCCGGCTTCTTCGACCTCGGCCTCACCCCGAGCGTGCGCAACTGGGGCGACGAGCGCCTGGTGGTGAACACCCAGGACCTGACCAACTTCGCCAACGTCTACGTCCGTGAGGGCATCGACCGCCGCCGGCCCGACGTCTCCCCGGTCTATGCCGACCTGAAGGGCCTGCCGCCGGCGCTGTTCACCGTGGGCACCCACGATCCGCTCCTCGACGACACGCTCTACATGTCGGCCCGCTGGGCGGCCGCCGGCAATGGCGGGCACACGGCGATCTATCCGGGCGGCTGCCACATCTTCGTGCGCTATCCCGGGGCGATGACCGAGCGGGCGCTGGAGCTGATCGACCGCTTCCTGATGGCCCTGGCCTGAGCAAGCGCGCGGCCGCATCCCCGCTGCCGGAGCGCTTCGCCGCGTGGTTCGCCGCGCGGGGCTGGGCGCCCCGGCCCCACCAGCTCGACCTCCTCGACATCGTCGGGCGCGGCCGCTCGGCCCTCCTCGTGGCGCCGACGGGCGCGGGCAAGACCCTGGCGGGCTTCCTGCCGAGCCTGACGGCCCTGGCGGCGCGGCCGGCCTCGGCGAAGCCGCGGGGCCTGCACACGCTCTACGTCTCGCCGCTCAAGGCGCTGGCCGTCGACATCGCCCGCAACCTCGACGCACCCATCGCCGAGATGGGCCTGGCCGTCCGCGTCGAGACCCGCACCGGCGACACGCCCTCGCACAAGCGCACCCGGCAGATCGCGCGACCGCCCGACATCCTGCTGACCACGCCGGAGCAGCTCGCCCTGCTCATCGCCCACCGCGAGGCGGCGGACCTGTTCGCCGGCCTGTCCTGCGTCGTCCTCGACGAGCTGCACGCCCTCGTCACCTCGAAGCGCGGCGACCTGCTGTCCCTCGCGCTCGCGCGCCTGCACCGCCTCAGTCCCGGGCTCACGGCGATCGGCCTCTCCGCCACCGTGCGCGAGCCGGACGAGTTGCGGCGATACCTGGTGCCGCAGCGCATCCCCTCGCCCCCCGAAGAGGCGGAGGGCGGCCCGGCCATGGCCGAGCTCGTGGTGGTGAAGGGCGGCGCCGCGCCGGACCTCCACATGCTGGAGACCGGCCTCACCCTGCCGCTGGCCGGGCATACCGCGTGGCAGGCGATGCCGGCGATCTACGACCTGATCGGGCAGCACCGGACCGTGCTGGTGTTCGTGAACACCCGGCTCCAGGCCGAGTACACCTTTCAGGAACTCTGGCGCATCAACGACGCCAACTATCCCATCGCCCTGCATCACGGCTCGCTCGACGCCACCCAGCGCCGACGGGTCGAGGCCGCCATGGCGGCGGGCCAGCTTCGGGCAATCGTCTGCACCGCCACCCTCGACCTCGGCATCGACTGGGGCGACGTCGACCTCGTGGTCAATATCGGCGCTCCCAAGGGGGCGAGTCGGATCATGCAGCGCATCGGGCGCGCCAACCACCGCATGGACGAGCCGTCGAAGGCCTATCTCGTGCCGGCCAACCGGTTCGAGATGCTCGAGTGCCAAGCGGCCCTCGACGCCGTGGAGGCCGCCGCGCAGGACACGCCCGACGCCCGCCTCGGCGCCCCCGACGTCCTGGCCCAGCACGTCCTTGGCATGGCCTGCGCCGACGCCTTCGACGCGGTGCAGCTCTACGAGGAGATCGTCTCGGCCGCCCCCTACGCCACCCTGTCCTGGGAGGATTTCGAGGCGGTGGTCGATTACGTCGCCACCGGCGGCTACGCCCTGCGGGCCTACGAGCGCTTCGCCAAGATCCTGCGCGGGCCGGACGGCCTCTGGCGGGTGCGCGATGCCCGCATCGCCCAGCAATACCGGATGAACGTCGGCACCATCGTCGAATCCGCCAAGGTGAAGGTCAGGCTCGCCCGCGGCGTACGCGGCAAGCCGGGCGCGATCCTGCCCAAGGGCGGCCGGGTGCTGGGCGAGATCGAGGAGGATTTCGCCGACACCCTGACCCCGGGCGACACCTTCCTGTTCGCCGGCGAGGTCCTGCGCTTCGAGGGCCTGTCGGAGGACGAGGCCCTGGCAACCCGTGCGGGGCCGGGCACCGACCCGGCGATCCCGTCCTACGCGGGTGCGAAGTTCCCGATCTCGACCTTCCTGGCCGCCCGGGTCCGCGCCCTGATCGCCGATCCGTTCGAGTGGGACCGGCTGCCCCGCCAGGTCTCGGACTACCTCCTGCAGCAGCGGACCCGCTCGGTCCTGCCCGGTCCCACGGGACTGCTGGTGGAGACTTTCCCCCGTGCCCTACGCTACTACCTGACCGCCTTCCCCTTCGAGGGGCGACTGGCGCACCAGACCCTCGGCATGCTGCTCACCCGCCGGCTGGAACGGGCGCGGATGCGGCCCCTGGGCTTTGCCGCCAACGATTACGGCATCGCCATCTGGCTCAACCGCGATGTCGGCGAACAGATCGGTCGGGAGCCGGACTTCCTCGAAGCCCTGTTCGCCGAGGACATGCTCGGGGACGACCTCGAGGCCTGGCTCGATGAATCCGCCATGATGAAGCGCACCTTCCGGCAATGCGCCGTGATCGCCGGGCTGATCGAGCGGCGTTATCCGGGCCAGGCCAAGACCGGCCGGCAGGTCACCATCTCCACCGATCTGGTCTACGACGTGCTGCGCAAGCACCAGCCGGACCACCTGCTGCTCAGGGCGGCGCGGCAGGATGCGGCAACCGGACTCCTCGACGTGAAGCGCCTCGGTATGATGTTGAGGCGCATCCAGGGGCGAATCATCCACAAGGCACTCGATCGCGTCTCGCCGCTCTCCGTCTCCGTCATGCTCGAGATCGGGCGTGAACGGGTCTACGGCGAGGGCGCAGACGAGATTCTGGCGGAAGCCGAGGCACAGCTGCTCGAAGAAGCGCTGGCCTGAACGCGTGGTGAAACGCCCTGCCCCGAACGCAGAGGATGCGGTTTTGGCGCTCGGCCAGAGACTTGAGAAGACCATCCGGGCCCCCGGCCTGACCCTCGCCGGCGAAGCCCTCGCCCTCGACCTCTGCGGCGGCCTCTGGCTCGCGCAGCACCGCACCCTGGTGGTGTCCGATCTCCACCTGGAGAAGGGCTCGGCCTTCGCCGCCCGGTCCGGGCAGTTCCTGCCGCCCTACGACACCCGCGAGACCCTGGCCTGCCTGCACGAGGTGATCGTGCGCCTCGACCCGGCCTGCGTCGTCGCGCTGGGCGATTCCTTCCACGATTCCCGGGGGCCGGAGCGCATGGAGCCGGGCGACCGCGCCATGGTGGCGGCCCTTCAGGAGGGCCGCGACTGGGTCTGGATCGCCGGCAACCACGACCATGCGGTCAGCGAGGGCGTCGGCGGCCGCTACGCCGAGACGCTGACGGTGGGCGCCCTGACCCTGCGGCACGAGCCGACCGTCGATGCCCCGGAGGGCGAGGTCTCGGGCCACCTGCATCCCTGCGGCAAGGTCGCGATGCGCGGGCGTGCCGTGCGGCGACGCTGCTTCGTCACCGACGGGCGCCGCCTGATCATGCCGGCCTTCGGTGCCTATGCGGGCGGCCTCAACGTCCGCAACGCCGCCTTCGAGCCGCTGTTTCCGGCCGGCTTCACGGCGCACCTCCTCGGTGACGGCCGGGTCTTCGCCATCGGCAAGGCGATGCTGAGCAAGGACTGAGGCGCGCGGGTCTCAGGAACCGGGGCTCACGCCGCGATGAGCAGCGAGGCCCCGGCGACGCCCGACAGGGCCAGGCGCAGACGGCCGAGCCAGAGCGGGACGAGGCCGCGGCGCGGCAGGTCCTGGTCGACGAGGCCCCAGGCGAGCACGAGAATGCCGAGGATGCGCAGGTCCCAGGGCATCGGCGCGGCGAGGGCCGCCCAGGCGATCAGCGACGGCAGGATCGCGATGGCGTAATCCGCGCCGCCCGAGTTGCGCGCGGCTGCCGCGCCCCAGCGGATGCCGCCCAGGAACGACGCGATCACGGCACCGTAAGTCGAGAGCATCAGGCGGGGACTGAGGCCGATGGTGCCGAGGCCGCCATCGGAGCCGCTATAGGCGAGCAGGGCGAAGCCCAGGAACGGAATCAGCCCGGCGATCCCCAGGATCAGGGCGGCCGGTGGAACCGTCGTCACGCGCGCCATCGGCTCTCCACTTGTCCGGGTTGCCTGACGGCGGCAACCTGCGCTTCGGAATGGGTCACCCGGCCACTATGGTCCGGGGATCACCGCTTCGACAACGCCGGGAACCGAGGTTCGGCGCACAGCGGAACGGCGTCAGAAGCCCGCATCCCCCGTGCCCCGCGCTACCGCTCAGATCCGCCGGGCCGGCGGAACGTTGCCGGAGGGCGGCGCCGCACCGAGCAGGCTCATCGTGTTCTCGGTGGGCAACGGGGCCGGAATCTCGTTGGCCGCCGGCTCCGGGACCTTGGGCTTGAAGGCCGTCACCTGGGCGCGCGCGGCGCTCAGGGCTTTCGCGTCGAGCTTCGAGGCCACGTCGTCGCGCTTCTTGGCGGCGTCCTCGTCGCCCTGCGCGGCGGCGGCCGAGAACCACAGGAGGGACTGTCCGAGATCCTGCTGCACGCCCATCCCCCGGGCGTAGAGCACCGCGAGGTTGTACTGGCTGTCACGCACGCCGAATTCGGCCGCGCGCTTGAACCAGAGGGAGGCGGTGGCGAAGTCGGGCTTGCCGCCGGCCGCCGGGTTCTCGGCGTAGATCACCGCGAGGTTGTGCATCGCGCGGGCATTGCCGAGTTCGGCGGCGCGGCCGTACCAGAGTTTCGCCTGCGCCAGGTCGCGGGTCACGCCGACGCCCTTCTCGTACAGGCTTCCGAGCTTGTACTGCGCCGGCGCGAAGCCGCTGGCCGCGATCTGCTCGAACACCTTCACGGCGAGGGCCGGGTCGCGCGTCATGCCACGGCCTTCGGCCGCCCGCATGCCCAGGTCGTAGGCGGCGGCGCCGTCGCCGGCGAGGGCAGCCTGGCGCAGCTTCACCAGGTTCGGCGGCACGGCCGCGAGGTCCGCGGTGAGGCCGGCCATCGTCGCCACGTGCGGCACCGGGGACCGGGCAGCCACGGCGGGCGCCGCGCCCTTGGCGGGCGCGCTCTCGGCGAGACTCTGTGTCGTCTGCGGATCGGACACCGTGGGCGTCCCGCCCTTCGCATCCTGCGCTTTCGCGTCCTGAGCCTTCGAATCCTGGGTCTTCGAATCCTGCTGCTTGGCGGACGCCTCGGCCGTGAGGCCGGCCTCCGGCGTTGCGGCCCCGGCGGGCGCCGCGAGCGACGCGACCGGCTCGGTCCCCGATGCGGCGATGTCCGGGGTCCGGCGCGCCGTCACGGCCTGGAGGGCGCCGAGCAGGAGCACCACCGCGGCGAGGCCGAGGAGGAGCGGCTTGCGGCGGCGGTCGATGCCCTCGCGGAAGCGGGCGAGGCGACCGTCGCGGCGGGCGGCGTCGGACCCGTTGCGGGCTCCGTCGCCCTCCTGTGCCTCGGCCTGCCCGGCAGCCTCCGCCTGCGCGGCCTGCGCGGCACGGCGGGCGGCGGCGATGAAGCTGGTCTTGATGTCGCTGTCGGCCGCACCCGCGGCCTCGCTCGGCTCGATCCGGCTCGCCGGGCGCTCGCGGCTCGGGCGTCCGGCGCCCGGCTCCAGCGGGAGATCGGGGCCCGAGACCAGGGGGCGTTCGATCCGGACGGCGTCGGGCCGGCGCGACGGGGCACCACCGGTGGCCTGCTCGGCCCCCGGCTCACGGACGGACTCCTTGGTCATGTCCCGCGACGCCAGATCCCGCGCCAGCATCTCCCGGGCCAGGATATCCTTCGCGGACATGTCGCGCGGGCTGCGGGCGCTGCCCAGGAGGGCGGCGTCGGTGTCCGCGGTGCCGATCCGGCCGACCAGGCGCTCCAGGGCGGCGTAGACCCCGGTCAGCGTCGATTGCATCCGCTGCTCGGAGGCGACCTGGTGCGCGCGCAGATCCGCGAGGCTGGCCCGCAGCAGGGCGACTTCGCCGGTCTCCGCGGCCGCCCCCATGGTCTCCGCGACCGCGTTGCGGGCGGCGCGCTCGACGGCCGCCTCCATCGGCGCCTCGGCCCGCAGGGCCGAGACCTGATCGAGGAGGTCGGTCATGGTGCGCTCGAGTCCGGCCAGAGCCGGATCGGCGTCGCGGGTGTCGATGCGCTCGGCCAGCGCCAGGACCTGCTGCTCCAGGCCGTCGAGGCCCTCGTCGCGCGGGCCTTCGCCCGTGCCGATGCGATCGAGCTTGACGGTCAGCTCGTGCAGCATGCCGTGGATCGAGGCGAGGTTCTCGTCGGGCAAGGCCGGCCGGCGCAGGGTCGCGCCGATGTCTTCGAGGCGTCCGATCAGGTCGCCGACGGGATTGATGCTGACCCGGTCGACCTTCTCCGACAGGGCATCGATCCGGTGCAGGATGACGTCCGAATCCTGGTGAGCGGCCATCGGCCCCGCGCCGCGCAGGGCATCGAGCTTGGCGCCCATCTCCTGGATCTGCTCGCCGATACCGGCATCCGCGCTGGAGCGCAGGCCGATCCGGATCTCCTCCAGCAGGGGGCGGAGCTCCGCCATGCTGGCGGTCTCCCCGGGCATGCCGGCCTGGAGCTGCGAGATCTGGGTGCTGATGGCCTGGAGGCCGTTGGCGAGGCTCTGGATCCGCTCGGGTCCGGCGAGAGCGCCGATCAGGCGGCGGATCTCGTCGAGCTCCCGGAACAGCCCGGCCACCACATCCTGATCGGCGATGCCGGAGGACGCGCCCTGGAGCGTCCCGTTCATCTTGGCGGCGAGGCGCTCGACATCGGCGGCGACGCGGGCGTGAACGTTGTCGGCGACGTCCTCGGCCAAGCGCTCGACCTGCGCCCGGATCGCCTCGATGGGGGCCGCGATCGCGGCGAGGTCGCCGGGTGCCCTCGCCTTCTCGACACCGTCCGCGAGGGTCTGCATCGCCTTCTCCAGCGCGCCGACGTCGCGGCCGCTGGCGAGGCTGCCGATCGATTCGCGCAGCCGGACCGTCTCGCTCTGGAGCTCGGCGATGACGGGGGCGGCCAGGACCGGGTCCGCGTTCGGGGCCGGGGCGGCGTCGAGGACCAGTGCGGCGTCGAGGACCGGGGCGGTGGCCTGCACGGGCGCAGCGTGAGCGCCGGCCAGCTCGCGCTGGCGCTGGCGGATCTCTGTGACCGCGTCGCGGATCTCGGTGACGACCGGCCGACCGCGGCGGCCCAGGGGACGGGGCGCGGCCAGTTGCTCGCCGATCTCCGTCATCCGACGCTCGATATCCGCGAGGCGCTGCGCCATCTCGGAGGGCGGCGGGCTGGCGGCCTCGGCCTGCGGGGCGAAGGGCGCCGACGGCACGGGCCCGGACGCGGCAGGCGCGGACGCGGTGGGCGCCTCCGCGCCGATGCGCTGGTCGATGCCGTCCAGGCGACGCATCATCTCGGTGAGGGCCGCGTTCTTGCCGGTCGGCCCGGTGGGCCCGGCGCTCGCCGAAGGACGCACATCGACCGGTGCCGGTGCGGCGGCGCCCGTGGGCGTCCCGGTCGCTGCGACCGGCGCCGGCTGCACGCCGCGTGGTTCAGGGGCAGGCTTGTCCGCGAGCGTCTGAGGATCGACGATGGAGGCGATCCAGGTCTCGACCGGAATCCCGGCGCGGCGGGCGACATCCCGCGCCGCTTCGAGAACGTCGGGATCGAAGCCTTCGAGGTCGAGCGTCGCGTTGCGTGTCATCGTCAAACCTGACCCGGCGAAGTCCATGGTTCGATCCGCGAGCGCTCCCCGGCCACGCCAAAGCGAGGGAGGGGTTAACGGCAGATCCGTCCTCCCCGACATTTGGTAGTCTTGGTAAACAGTCGGTTAAGGCCTGGCCGATTGGTGGCAAATGACCGAGTCTCCCCCCACCCCGCGGGACCCCCTTTCGCCCGCCGCAAAATAGTTTATATGTGAACCATCAGGTGCGCCGGCGGCCGGAAGTCCGTCCAGGAACGCAGCCGTTTCCGGGAGATGATGCGCGATGCCAAGCTACAAGGCACCGGTCGAGGACGTCCTGTTCCTGCTGAACGACGTGCTCGGGTTCCACCGCTACGACAACCTGCGCGGCTTCTCGGACGCCGCCCCCGACGTGATGGAGGCGGTGCTCAACGAGGGTGCCAAGCTCGCGGAGACGGTGCTCGCGCCGCTCAATTCCATCGGCGACCGCGAGGGCTGCACCCGCCATCCCGACGGCAGCGTCACGACCCCGAAGGGCTTCAAGGCCGCCTACGACGCCTATGCCGGCGGCGGCTGGATGGGCCTGTCGATGCCGGAGGAATATGGCGGGCAGGCCCTGCCGCACACCCTCAACACCGCGATCCAGGAATTCGCCTCCGGGGCCAACCTCGCGCTCGGCATGTATCCCGGCCTGACCCAGGGCGCGATGGCGGCCCTCCTGGTGCACGGCTCCGAGGCGCAGAAGGCGCTCTACCTGCCGAAGATGGTGGAAGGCGCCTGGACCGGCACCATGAACCTGACCGAGCCCCATTGCGGCACGGATCTCGGCCTCCTCAAGACCAAGGCGGTGCCCAACGGCGACGGCTCCTACAGCCTGACCGGCACCAAGATCTTCATCTCGGCCGGCGAGCACGACCTCGCCGAGAACATCATCCACCTCGTCATCGCCCGCATCGAGGGTGCGCCGGCCGGCACCAAGGGCATCTCGCTCTTCGTTGTGCCGAAGTTCCTCGTGAATGACGACGGCTCGCTCGGCGCGCGCAACCCCGTCTCCTGCGGCTCCCTCGAGCACAAGATGGGCATCCACGGCAATTCGACCTGCGTCATGAACTACGACGGGGCCCAGGGCTGGCTCGTCGGCCAGGAGAATCGCGGCCTCAACGCGATGTTCGTGATGATGAACGAGGCCCGGCTCGCGGTCGGCGTCCAGGGTCTGGGACAGTCCGAGGTCGCCTATCAGAACGCCGTCGCCTACGCGAAGGACCGGCTCCAGGGCCGCGCCCTCACCGGCGCCCAGGCGCCCGAGAAGGCCGCGGACCCGATCATCGTCCATCCCGACGTGCGCCGGACCCTGATGGGCATCCGCGCCTTCAACGAGGCCGCCCGCGCCCTCGTGCTCTGGACCGCGCTCCAGGCCGATATCGGCCACCGCTCCGACGACGCGAGCGAACGGCAGAGTGCCGAGGACCACATGGGCCTGATGACCCCGGTGGTGAAGGGCGTGCTGACCGACCGGGGCTTCGCCAACGCGGTCGAGGCCCAGCAGATGTTCGGCGGCCACGGCTACATCGAGGAATGGGGCATGTCGCAGTTCGTGCGCGATGCCCGCATCGCGATGATCTACGAGGGCGCCAACGGCATCCAGGCCATGGACCTGATCGGGCGCAAGCTGCCCAAGGATGGCGGCCGGGCGATGATGAGCTTCCTCGGCGAGGTGCAGACCTTCATCAAGGACCACGGCGAGGACGAGGCGATGAAGCCCTTCGTCGCCCCCCTCCAGCTCGGCCTGAACGACCTGCAGGGCGCCACCATGTGGTTCATGCAGAACGCCTTCACGAAGCCCGACAACGCGGGCGCCGGCGCCACCGACTACATGCACCTGCTCGGCCTCGTGGCCATGGGCTACATGTGGGCGCGCATCGCCAAGGCCGCCCTGGCCCGCCAGGCCGAAGCCGCGTCGGAGGCGATGGCCGCCAAGCTGGTGGTGGGCCGCTTCTACATGGAGCGCCTCCTGCCCGAGACCGCGACCCGGCTGGTCCGGATCAAGGCCGGCGCCGAGACGACGATGGCGCTCAGCCCCGAGGCGTTTTAGACCATCGCGACCGTTGCGCCCCGCCCCTCCCGCGGCGGGGTGATGCCCGCGCCGCCAGGGTCAAGAGAACGAGGACACGCATGCCCGAGGCCTTCATCTACGACCATGTCCGCACCCCGCGGGGCCGCGGCAAGCCCGATGGCTCGCTGCACGAGGTGACCGCCCTGCGCCTCGCCGAGGTGGCCCTCCGCGCCCTCAAGGAGCGCAACGACCTCGACACGCGCCGCGTCGACGACGTGGTGCTCGGCTGCGTCGATCCGGTGGGCGAGGCCGGCGGCGACATCGCCCGTGCCGCGGCCCTGGTGGCCGATTACGGCACGCACGTGCCGGGCGTCCAGATCAACCGCTTCTGCGCCTCGGGCCTCGACGCGGTGAACTTCGCCGCCGCGCAGGTGATGGCCGGACAGCACGACCTGACGGTGGGCGGCGGCGTCGAGTCCATGAGCCGCGTCGGCCTCGGTGCCTCGGGCGGCGCCTGGCCGGTGGATCCCGCCATCGCGATCAAGTCGTACTTCATGCCCCAGGGCGTCTCGGCCGACCTCATCGCCTCGAAATACGGCTTCAGCCGCGACGATTGCGACGCCTACGCGGTCGAGTCGCAGAAGCGCTCGGCCGCCTCCTGGGCCGAGGGCCGCTTCGCCAACGCGGTCGTGCCGGTGCGCGACATCAACGGCATCACGCTCCTGGCCAGCGACGAGCACATGCGGCCATCCACGGACATGCAGTCCCTCGGCCAGCTCAAGGCCTCCTTCGTCCAGATGGGCCAGATGGGCGGCTTCGACGCCGTGGCGATCGACGCCCACCCGGACGTCGAGACCGTCAACCACGTCCACCACGCGGGCAACTCGTCGGGCATCGTCGACGGCGCCGCCGCGGTGCTGATCGGCTCGGCCGAGGCCGGCAACGCCGCGGGCCTCAAGCCCCGCGCCCGCATCCGCGCCTTCGCCAATATCGGCTCGGACCCGGCCCTCATGCTCACCGGCCCGGTGGACGTGACGAAGAAGGTCCTGGCGCGGGCCGGCATGAGCCTGTCGGACATCGACCTGTTCGAGGTCAACGAAGCCTTCGCCGCGGTGGTGCTGCGCTTCCAGCAGGCCTTCGACGTGGACCCGGCCAAGATCAACGTCTGCGGCGGCGCCATCGCCATGGGCCATCCCCTCGGCGCGACGGGCGCGATGATCCTCGGCACGGTGCTCGACGAGTTGGAGCGCACCGGCAAGGAGCGCGCCCTGGTGACCCTGTGCATCGGCGCCGGCATGGGCACCGCCACCATCATCGAGCGGGTGTGAGCCTGCGCCGCCTCCCAAACCCCGCGCAAGTGGGGTAGAGGGCGGCGCCCGCCGCCGCCCGGCGCCGGGCGCACAACAAGAACCTCTGAGGACACGCCACGATGACGCGCCTGCTCGCCACCCTCTGCCTGACCACGGCCCTCTGCCTGCCGATGGCCGCCCGCGCCGACGATGCCGCCGAGCGCATCGCCGTCGCCAAGGACCTGGTGCAGAAGACCACGATCAAGAACCTGGAGGTCGGCTTCACGGGTGCCCTCGAGAAGACCGTGGCGCCGATGAAGGAAGACAAGGCCGAGGCCGTGCGCAAGGAAATCCGCGCCGAGTTCGACAAGCAGCGCGAGACGATGCTCGACGGCCTGTCGAAGGCCTATGCCGAGAAGTTCAGCCTCGACGAGCTGAAGCACCTCAGCGAAATCTACGGCGACAAGACGTACCAGAAGTTCCAGGCGGTCAATGCCGACCCGGCCTCGACCGTCTCCACGATCTCGCAAGCGTCGGTGACCAAGCTCCTGAACATGCTGGCGATCGCCTCGGCCGGGGATTCCGTGGCCAACGGGGCGCCCGGGGCGCCCGGTGCGCCGATGCCGATGCCGGCACGCTGAGGCGGACCGGCGGGGAACCCGATGGCCGGCTCAAGCCACATGCGCGCGGGAGACCTCGCCCGCCGGAGAGCCGGCCACCGGGAAGCCGCGGACCGGAGGCAGCGCTTCCAGGTGGGGCTTGGCGAAGTGGTAGCCCTGGAACAGGCTCGCGCCCAGGCTGCGCAGGGTGTCGAGTTCGGACGCCGTCTCGACGCCCTCGGCGATCACCGCGATGTCCAGGGAGCGGGCGATGCCGATGATGCCCGCCACGATGATCTGACGGCGCTGGTCGGTGTCGATGCCGCGCAGCAGGTCCATGTCGATCTTGAGGAGGTCGGGCTGGAAATTCGCCAGCAGGCTCAGGCCGGCGAAGCCCGCGCCGAAATCGTCCAGGGCGGTCAGGAAGCCCTGGCGACGATACTCGCTGACGATGCGCGAGACGTGGGCGGTGTCGCGGAACTTCTCGTTCTCGGTGAACTCGAACATGATCCGGTCGTGGGCGAACCCCGCCTTGCGGGCCGCCTCCAGGGACGAGCGGATGCAGGCGGCCGGTTCATAGACGGCGTTCGGCATGAAGTTGATCGACAGACGGGTCGCGTCGTCGGTGGGAAACAGCTGGCCCGCGAGCTCGATCGCCTTGACCCGCGCCGCCTGGTCGAACCGGTAGACCGTCTCGGGCGTCACGCGGCCGAGAATCGAAGCCGCGGACTCGCCCGCCGGGCCGCGGACGAGCGCCTCGTAGCCCCAGACCCGGTTGGCCGGGAGGTCGAGGATCGGCTGGAACGCCATGGTAAAATTGAAGTCGAGCTCGGCTCCATCGCGGCAGCCCTGGCAGCCGGTCCGTGCGGTCATGGTCGTGTCCTGTCGCGGAAAAGTGCCCCCCGGCCATTCGAGATGCCTACGCAAGTTTTGACATAGGCTTAAGCAGACCCGCCGAAGCCGCCCACCCGCCGCATATTCGAGGATCCGTCATGAATCCTACAAACTTCCGATTTGAAACCGATGCCGACGGGATTGCATTGGCGACCTGGGACATGCCCGGCCGCTCCATGAACGTCTTCACCGACGCGGTGATGGACGAACTGAGCCAGGTGGTGGACGCCGTGGTCGCGGACCCCGCGATCAAGGGCTGCGTCATCGTCTCGGGCAAGGACAACTTCTCGGGCGGCGCCGACCTGACGATGCTCCAGGGCCTCGGTCGCGCCTTCGAGACCCTGAAGGCCGAGCGCGGCGAGGAGGAGGCGATGCGCCACTTCTTCGAGGAATCGCGCAAGCTCAGCCTCGTCTTCCGCAAGCTCGAGACCTGCGGCAAGCCCTTCGCGGCGGCGGTGAACGGCATCTGCCTCGGCGGCGCCTTCGAACTCGCCCTGTCCTGCCACTACCGGGTGCTCTCGGACGATCCGAAGACCCGCGTCGGCCTGCCCGAGATCAAGGTCGGCCTGTTCCCCGGCGGCGGCGGCACCCAGCGCGTCGCGCGCCTGATGCAGACCGGCGACGCCCTGCAGATGCTGTTCAAGGGCGAGCAGATCCGGCCGCTGATGGCCCGGAACATGGGCCTCGCCCACGAGGTCGCGGCCAAGGACGAGATCGTGGCCAAGGCCAAGGCCTGGATCGCCGCCGGTGGATCGGCCGTCGCGCCCTGGGACCAGCCGAAGTTCAAGGCACCCTCCGGCAAGGTCTACTCGCCTGCCGGAATGATGATCTGGCCGCCGGCCAACGCCATCTACCGGCGCGAGACGCATGACAACTACCCGGCCGCCAAGGCGATCCTGGCCTCCGTCTACGAGGGCCTGCAGCTGCCGATGGATCAGGCCCTGCGCGTCGAGAGCCGGTACTTCGCCCACATCCTGCGCACCAAGGAGGCGGCGGCGATGATCCGGACGCTGTTCCTCTCCATGGGCGAGCTGAACAAGGGCGCGCGCCGCCCGAAGGACGTGCCGGCCACCCGGGTCCAGCGGGTCGGTGTCGTCGGCGCCGGCTTCATGGGGGCGGGCGTCGCCTACGTCACCGCCAATGCCGGCATGGAGGTCGTCCTCGTCGACCAGTCGGTCGAGGCGGCCGAGAAGGGCAAGGCCTACGCCCACAAGCTCGTCACCGACCAGATCAACAAGGGCCGGGCGAAGACCGCCGATCGCGACGCCCTCCTGGCCCGCATCAGCGCGAGCGCCGACTACGCCGACCTCGCCACCTGCGACCTCGTCATCGAGGCGGTGTTCGAGGACCCGAAGGTCAAGGCCGAGGTCATCGCCAAGGTCGAGGCCGTGATCCGGCCGGAGACGATCTTCGCCTCCAACACCTCCACCCTGCCGATCACCGGCCTCGCCAAGACCTCGGCCCGGCCGGAGCAGTTCGTCGGCATCCACTTCTTCTCGCCGGTGGAGAAGATGATGCTCGTCGAGATCATCAAGGGCGACCAGACCGGCGACGCCGCCCTCGCCACCGCCCTGGACTACGTCCGGGCGATCAAGAAGACCCCGATCGTCGTCAACGACGCGCGCGGGTTCTTCGCCAACCGCTGCGTCGGCGCCTACCTGCTCGAGGGCCATAAGATGCTCAACGAGGGCATCCCCGCGGCGATGATCGAGAATGCCGGCCGCCAGGCGGGCATGCCGGTCGGCCCGCTCTCGCTGACCGACGAAGTGGCGGTCGACCTCGCCCTGAAGATCGTCAAGGCGACGGAGGCGCAGCTCGGGGCCGACAGCATCGATCCGGCCCAGAAGGCCCTGCTCAGCACCCTCGTGGAGGGCGAGGGCCGGCTCGGCCGCAAGAACAAGAAGGGCTTCTACGACTACCCCGAGGGTGCGCCCAAGCGCCTGTGGCCGGGCCTCTCCGGGCTTCAGGCGACCAAGGTCGACCCCGACGCGGTGGACTTCACCGAGCTGAAGCAGCGCCTCCTCGTGGTGCAGGCCCTCGAAGCGGCCCGTACCGTCGGCGAGGGCGTCGTCACCGACCCGCGCGAGGCCGATGTCGGCTCGATCCTGGGCTTCGGTTTCGCCCCCTTCACCGGGGGCGCCCTGTCCTACATCGACTTCATGGGCGCCCAGGCGTTCGTGACGCTGGCGCAGGGCCTGGAAGCCAAGCACGGGCCGCGCTTCGCCGTGCCGCAGAACCTCCTGGACATGGCGGCCCGCGGCGGCACGTTCTACGGCGACGCAGCGGTCAAGCAAGCGGCCTGAGGCGACGGTCCCGCCCGGCGCGACGCCGGGCGGACCTCACGGCGGGTGAGGCGTCGGCCTCACCCCACCGACGCGGCCGTCATCCGGATCCGCAGCGCCTCGACGTCGTCGTGGTTGCTCGACAGCAGGTCGGTGATGTCGCCGGCCAGCAGCGCCTTCACGTGGCGGCAGCGGGTGCCGTAGCGGCCGGCCATGCAGGTGCAGCGCAGGTGCGGCCCGCTGGTGCGATCCTCCAGGGTCACGGCGTAGCGGTTGCCGCTGCTGCCGCGCACCGCGAAGTGCAGGCCCGCTGCGGATGCCGGCCGTGCGCCCGCGGCGAGGCGGGCCCGCTCCGTGAGGGAGCCCGGACGGCTGCGCGGAGGCATCGCGAGATCGGGCCCCGCCGGGACCGTGGTGATCGGCAGGTGGAGGGCCCGCGACAGTGCGGGCACGTCCGGCGCACCGGTCTCCCGCACCGCCGCGAGGGCGATCTCCGCGCAGGCATAGGCGTCCTCGCCCGCATCGTGGTGCTCGAAACGGATCCCGAGGCGCGCCGCCACCTTGCCGAGGCCGCAGCCCTCCTCCGCCGGAAACACCCGCCGGGCGATCTGCAGGGTGCAGAGGTACGAGAAGGCCGGAGGCCGGTGCCCGTGCGCGGCCAGGGACGCCCGCAGCACCCCGAGGTCGAAGCCGGCATTGTGCGCGAGGATCAGCCCGGAGGCGAGGTCGGGCAGAAACTCCGCCATCACGGTGGGGAAATCCGGCTCGCCGCGCACGTCCGCCGGGAGGATGCCGTGGACCCGGATGTTGCCCGGCGAGAAGCGCAGCTCCGGCGGACGGATCAGCCGGGTTTCCCGCCGCACCACCCGGCCGCCGGCGATCCAGGCGAGGCCGACGGCACAGGCGCTGTCGCGCCGCTCGTTGGCGGTCTCGAAGTCGAGGGCGATGACGGTCATGCGAGAATGGCGGGGCCCTGTCCCGGCCGGACGCGGCCAAGCTCCTGCAGGTGCAGAAGGACGAGTTTAGGCCCCCGCGATTCCCGGCTCAAGCGCTGGCGACGAGCGCCAGCCATGCCGCCTCGCTGATGACCTCGACGCCGTGCTTCTGAGCGTCCTTCAGCTTGGAGCCCGCGCCCGGCCCCGCCACCACGAGGTCGGTCTTGGCCGAGACCGAACCCGAGACCTTGGCGCCCAGGCGCTCGGCGGTGGCCTTGGCCTCGGACCGGGTCATCTGTTCGAGGCTGCCGGTGAACACCACCGTCTTGCCGGCGAAGGCCGTGGCGGAGGCCGGGGCCGCCATCGGCTCGGTCTTCACCTCGGCGAGCAGGGCCCGGACCGCGGCGTCGTTGTGGGGCTCGGCGAAGAAGGCGATCAGCGAGTCGGTCGCGACAGGGCCGATCTCGCCGTCATCGGCGAAGTGGCGGTAGGCATCGCCGGGGCGCTGCTCGGCCGCCCGCGCGAGGGCCGCCACGATGGCGTCGTCGTCGCCGTAATGGCCGAGGAGGCTGGCGCGCTGGGGCGCCGACAGGCGGACCCGCCCCTGGGGCTGGGTCTCCGCCTCCTCGTCCTCGCCGGCCTCGGGCTCGCCGGACGCGCGGGGATAGCCCAGCTCCAGCAGGCGGTCGCGGGTGGTCGGGCCGATGCGGGACACGGCGGAGAGTTCGATCCAGTCCGCCCCGGCCTGGTCGCCCGCCGCGGCGGCGACGCCCGTCATGAGGGCGGGCATGTCGGGGAAGCGCTTGGCCAGGGCCTTGGCGGTGGATTCGCCGATCTCCGGGATGCCGAGGGCGAAGAGGAAGCGGTTCAGGGGCAGGCTGCGGCGATCCTCCACCGAGGCGAGGAGATTCTTGATCGCCTTGTCCTCCTCCTCGCCCTTCTTCTTTGTCGGCTTCTTCGGTGCGGGGGTGCCCTCGGCCCGGCGCTCGGCGGACAGCGCCTCGCGCCGCGCCACGATGGCGGCCTTCAGGGGCTCGAATTCGAGACGGAACAGGTCGGCGGGCTGGCGCACCAGACCGGCCTCGAACAGGACCTCGATATAGGTCTGGCCGAAGCCCTCGAGGTCGAAGCCGTTGCGCGAGACGAAGTGCTTCA
The DNA here is from genome assembly GCF_001423085.1 of Methylobacterium sp. Leaf125. GTDB lineage: Bacteria > Pseudomonadota > Alphaproteobacteria > Rhizobiales > Beijerinckiaceae > Methylobacterium. Next base: position 157,701 of record NZ_LMNU01000023.1, read on the forward strand.
GGCGCTCCACCCCCTGGGCCGGGCAGATCAGGCCGCCGGTGCAGCGGCGCACGGCGTCGGGCTTTCCCGTGCGCGGGTTGATCTCGCGCACCGCCCGACTGCCGCAGGCGGGGCAGTGGGTCGGAAAGGCGTAGGGCTTCGCCTCGGCCGGGCGCTTCTCCAGCACCACGTCCATGACCTTCGGGATCACGTCGCCGGCCCGCTGGACCACGACCGTGTCGCCGACCCGGATGTCGCGCCCGTCGCGGATCGGCTCGCCGTCGGCCCCGACGCCCTGGACGTAGCCCTCGTTGTGCAGGGTGGCGTTCGAGACCACGACGCCGCCCACCGTGACCGGACGAAGCTTGGCCAGCGGGTTCAGGGAGCCGGTGCGTCCGACGTTGATCTCGATGTCCTCGACCACCGTCAGCGCCTTCTGGGCGGCGAACTTGTGGGCGAGGGCCCAGCGCGGCGAGCGCGAGACGAACCCGAGGCGGCGCTGCAGGGTCAGGTCGTCGACCTTGTAGACGACGCCGTCGATGTCGTAGCCGAGGTCGGCGCGCTCCGCCTCGATGCTCCGGTAATGCGCGATCATCGCCTCCGCGTCTGCGCAGAGCCGGGTGCGGTCGTTGACCGGGAGACCCCAGGCGCGGAACCGCTCCAGCACCCCGTGCTGGGTGCCCTCGAAGGCCGGCACCACCTCGCCCCAGGCATAGGCGAAGAACTTGAGCGGCCGTGCGCGGGTGATCTCGGGGTCGAGCTGGCGCAGGGAGCCCGCCGCCGCGTTGCGGGGATTGGCGAACAGGGCCTTGCCGGCCGCCTCCTGACGCGCGTTGATCGCGGCGAAATCCGCGTGGCTGAGGTAGACCTCGCCGCGGACCTCGCAGACCGGCGGCACGTCCGTCCCGGCGAGCCGCTGCGGGATATCGGAGACCGTGCGGGCATTGGCCGTGACATCCTCACCGACCCCGCCGTCGCCGCGGGTCGCCGCCGTGACGAGGTGTCCGTCCTCGTAGCGCAGGGCGAGGGAAAGCCCGTCGATCTTCGGCTCGGCGGTGAAGGCCAGGGGCTCGGCCTCGGGCCAGTTCAGGAAGCGCCGGACCCGGGCCACGAACTCCGCCACCTCCTCGTCCGCGAAGGCGTTGCCGAGGGACAGCATCGGCACCGCGTGGCGCACCTTGGCGAACTTCTCGGACGGCTTGGCACCCACCGAGACGCTGGCAGCCCCGGTTCCGGCCAGATCCGGAAACCGCGCCTCGATCTGCTCCAGGCGCCGGCGCAGGGCGTCGTACGCCGCATCCGTGATCTCGGGCGCGTCCTCCTGGTGATAGAGCCGGTCGGCCTCGGCGATCCGTTCGGAAAGGTCCGCGTGCTCGGTCCGCGCCGTCTCGGCGGTCATCGTCTCGAGGCTGTCGGCGGGGCTGTCTGCGGGCATGGAGTGGCTTCGTGATCGGGGGCGGGCGCGGCGTCGGCTTATAGCAATCGACAACCGTTGCGGCACCGGCCAAGGTTCCGGACCGCCCGGAGCTCTGCACAGCTGTGTAACCCGCACGCGGCCCAAGCGAATACATCCCCACACCCCGAGGCTCCGGCGCCTCCGCGAAGCCGGCTGCGACCCCGCGCCGCCTCACGGATCCGCCCCGGCCCCTATCTTTCGACGCAACCGTCCAACGATCCCGGATCGCCATGCCAGCCCTGCCCGCCTTCTCCGCGCCCTGGCGCGACCGCGCCGGACGCGTCTCCGGCCTGAAGCTCGCGACCTTCCTGCTCGCCCTGGCCCCCGGCCTGTGGCTCGCCGGGGCCTACGCGGCCGACGCCCTCGGGGCGAAGCCCATCACGGCGCTGCTGCACGGCACCGGCGAGTGGGCGGTGCGCTTCCTGATGCTGTCGCTGGCGGTGACGCCCCTGCGCCGCATCGCGCACGCGCCGAAGCTCATCCTGGTGCGGCGCATGCTCGGCCTGACGGTGCTCGCCTACGGGCTGATCCACCTGATGCTCTACGTCGTCGACCAGAACTTCGTGCTGACCAAGGTCGTCAGCGAGATCGTATCGCGGATCTACCTGACCATCGGCTTCGTGGCGCTGCTCGGCCTCGTGGTGCTCGGCGTCACCTCCACGGACGGGATGATCCGCCGCCTGGGCAAGGCCTGGCCGCGCCTGCACAAGACCGTCTACATCATCGCGGTCCTGGGCCTGATCCACTACTACCTGCAGGCCAAGATCGACGTGTCCGACCCGGTGTTCTGGACCGGGGCCTTCCTGCTCCTGATGGGTCACCGCGCCATGCAGCGCCTCGGCTGGCCGAGCAACCCGCTGACCCTGGTCGGCCTCGCGGTGGTGGCCACCCTGGTGACCGCACTGCTGGAAGCGGCCTGGTACGGCGTCGCGAGCGGCATTCCGGCGAGCCTCGTCCTGTCGGCCAATCTCGACGTCCCGGACACCATTCGCCCGGCCTGGTGGGTGCTGGCCCTCGGCCTCGCGGTGCCGATCCTCAATGCGGTTCGGGCGCGGATGGACAAGAGCGGGCGCGGCAAGCCGAAGCCTGCACCGGTGCCCCGCCCCGCGCCGGCGCGAGAGGCCGTGGCCGCCCGCTGACTTCCGGCGCGCGGGCTTGCCCCGGATCAGCGGTCTTGCTCCGGATCAACGGCACGCGCATGAAGCGGGTGTCGTCACGGAGGGGGGAAAGCCCGCATGCGGATACGGATCTTGCGGGCTGCGGCCCTCGGCCTCGGCACCCTGCTGTCGGTGAACGGAGCGCGCGCCGCCTGCACCTTGCCTGAGCCGCCCCCGACGACGTCCCGTCCGGCCAAGCCCCCCGCCCCGGTGAAGCCCGCCTGCCTCGATGCCAAGGGCGGCTGTCCCGGCTGGGAAGCCTACAGCTACAACGACGCGATCAAGGCCTACAACGAGAAGGCCGCCGCGTTCCGCCCCCTGGCCGAGGCCTACGTCAAGGCGCTGAACGCCTACGTGAAGGCGAGCAGCGACTACGCGCAGTGCGAGGTGAAGACGCTGCAATAGGGACGCGCGGCGCCTTCGGCGAATGCCAGACGCGTGTTACGCTCAGCGACGCGCTCAGCCATCGAGGTCGGGCCGGGTCCCCGTCGATGAGCATTCAGCCCAAAGCCCGCATGAGCGTCGAGGAGTTCCTGGCCTGGGCCGAGCACCAGCCGGATCGGTTCGAGCTGTTCGACGGCGAGGTCTTCGCGATGGCGCCACAGCGCGTGCGTCACGCGGAGGCGAAATTCGCCGTGCAGCTGGCCTTGCGGGGCGGCATCCGGGAGGCCGGGCTGCCCTGCCACATGCTGCCGGACGGCGTGACGGTTCGGATCGACGACGCGACGAGCTTCGAGCCGGACGCCCTGGTCTACTGCGGTCCGCGCCTCGATGCCGATGCCATCGCGGCGCCTGCGCCCGTCATCGTGGTCGAGGTGCTGTCGCCGAGCACCGGGCGGATCGATACGGGCCAGAAGCTCGTCGGATATTTCCGCGTTTCGAGCCTGATGCACTACCTTATCGTCGATCCGGTCAAGCGCATGATGATCCACCACAAGCGCGGGGCCGACGGACTGATCGAGACCCGCATCGCGGCAGGCGGAACCATCGACCTGACGCCTCCGGGCTTCAGGCTGGACGTCTCCGCCTGCCTGACAGAGCCCTGAGGTCGGCGGCCGTCGCTTGACCCCTGCCAGGGGCGGTGCCACAGCCCGGCGCAGTTTCCGCTCACCGCCAGACTGGACGGCCCGATGCCCGAATCCCTCGACCTCCTCGTTCTCGGCAATGCCATCGTCGACCTCATCGCCCGTACCGAAGAGGACTTCCTCGCGGCGCAGGGCGTGCCGAAGGGCGCGATGCAGCTGATCGACGAGGCGCGGGCCGAGTCACTCTTCGCCGCCATGGGTCCGGCCACCATCGTGTCGGGCGGCTCAGGCGCCAACACGGCGGTGGGTGCGGCGATGCTGGGCGCCAAGACCGGCTTCGTCGGCAAGGTCCGCGACGATGAGCTCGGCGGCCTCTTCGCCCACGATCTCAAGGCCACCGGCGTCCGCTTCCCCGTCGCCGCCGCCACCGACGGACCGGCCACCGCCCGCTGCTTCATCCTGGTGACGCCGGATGGCGAGCGCACCATGAACACCTACCTGGGCGCCTGCCAGGGCCTGTCGCCGGCCGATGTCGACGAGGCCACCGTGGCCGCTGCGCGCGTGGTCTATCTCGAGGGCTACCTCTGGGACCCGCCGGCCGCCAAGGACGCGTTCCGCAAGGCCGTGACCATCGCCCACAACGCCGGCAACGCCGCCGCCCTGACCCTATCGGACGCCTTCTGCGTCGGGCGCTACCGGGAGGAGTTCCTGGGCCTGATCCGCGACGGCAGCATCGACATCCTGTTCGCGAATATCGGCGAGTTGCAGAGCCTCTACCAGACCGACGATCCCGAGGTCGCGGTCCGCGCCCTGCGCGCGGAGAGCGCGGCCCGCGGCCGGGATCTTCTCGGCCTCGTCACCCGCTCGGCGGACGGTGCCCTGGTGATCCAGGGGGACGCCGTGCAGTCGGTGCCCGCCTCGCCGGTCCATGAACTCGTCGACACCACGGGCGCGGGCGACCTGTTCGCGGCGGGCTTCCTCGCCGGCCATGCCCGCGGCCTGGACCACCGCGACAGCGCCCGCCTCGGAGCGCTCGCCGCCGCCGAGGTGATCCAGCACATCGGCGCCCGGCCCCAGCACGACCTCGTCACCCTCGCCAAGGCGCAGGGCCTGCTCTGAGGCCGGCGACGCCGCGAAGACGGTGCAGAGCGCGGAGTCCGGAGAAGCCCGGGCTCCGTCCCGTGCTCGGACCGGCGCTCACAAGCGCAGCAGCACCTTGCCGACGGCTTCGCGCCGCTTGAGGATGCCGAGCGCGGCTTCGTACGCGGCGAGCGGGTAGACGCCGTGCACCTTCGCGGTGAGGCGCCCCTCCGCCACCCAGGCGAGAAGCTGCGCCTGGTTGGCCCGGTGCGCGTCCGGCTCGCGCTCGACGAAGACGCCCCAGTGGACACCCTGGATGTCGATCCCCTTGAGGAGCGCCAGGTTCAGCGGAATGCGCGGGATGTCGCCGGCCGCGAAGCCGATGACGAGGTAGCGGCCCTTCCAGCCGAGGGACCGCAGGGCCGGCTCGGCATAGTCGCCGCCGATCGGGTCGTAGATGACGTCGACGCCCGTGCCCTCGGTCAGCGTGCGCAGGGCCTCGCGCAGGTTCTCCGCGGCGTAGTCCACCGTCATCGTGGCGCCATGGGCCCGCGCCGTCGCCAGCTTGTCGGGTGAGGAGGCGCAGGCGATGACCCGGGCCCCCATGATGACGCCGAGTTCCACCGCCGCGAGCCCGACGCCGCCGGAGGCCCCGAGCACCGCGAGGGACTCGCCGGGCTGCAGGCGGGCCCGGTCGTGCAGGGCGTGGAGGGAGGTGCCGTAGGTGATCGTCAGCCCGGCGGCCTGCTCGTCCGAGACCCCCACCGGCACGGGGGTGAGGTGCCGGGTAGCGACGGCGATCCGCTCGCGGCAGGTGCCGTACTTCTGGTGCACGATGACCCGATCGCCCACCGCGAAACCCTCGGCGCCGTCGCCCAGGGCCTCGATGACGCCGCAGGCCTCGCCGCCGGGCGAGAACGGCAGCTCGGGCTTCACCTGGTAGCGCCCGGCGATGATCAGGGTGTCGAAGAAGTTGAGCGCCGCCAGGGTGATGCGGACCACGGCCTCGCCGGGGCCGGCCACCGGGTCCGGCAGATCCGAAAGCTCAAGATCCTCCGGTCCCCCGAGACGGGTACACAGCAGCGCCTTCATGCCCAAACCTCCCTGGTCGTCCCATCGGCGCTTGCACCGACGCGGCCGTCCGCGCAAGCGCCGAAGGCATCAGGGGCGTTCGTAGGTTCCGACGAGGCAGCCCTTGGCGAGAACGCGTCCCGCCATCGCCTCCAGGAGTGCGCCGCGGCCGGGACGCTCGGGCAGCTCCAGCGCCCGGTCGAGGGCGTAGACCTGGAACAGGTAGGCGTGCGGGCCGTGGCCGGTGGGTGGATCGGGCGGCAGCCAGCCCGGCTTGAGGAAGCTGTTCTTGCCGAGATCGAGCCCCGATCCAGGCTGGCTCGCCGCGCCCTCGGCCAGCGCCGCGCCGGGATCGAGGTTCCAGGCGATCAGGTGGACCAGCGGACTCGGCGTCGGGCTGCCGGCATCCTCGCAGAGCAGGACGACCCGGGCCGTGCCCGGCGGCAATCCGGTCCAGGCCAGGGGCGGCGAGGCGCCGGCCCCGTCGGCCGAGACGCGCGCCGGCATCGCCGTCCCGTCCGTGAAGGCGAGGCTGGTGAGGCCGAGGCTCTCGGGCACGGTGGCGAAGGTGGTCCGGTAGGCGGTCTTGTCGAGCCCGGCCTTCAGGCCGGACAAGGCGGCGCCCACGGCGTGCGGTATCTTTTCGAGCAAGGTCGGTCTCCCACGGGGTACGGCGACCAACCGCGGGAGTGCCCGAAGGTTCAGGCCGGGCGCTGCGCCGTGATCATGTAGTTGACCGCCGTGTCACGGCTCGCCCGCCACGAGCCGTCCAGGGGATTGAGCACCACCCCGGTCGTGTCGGTGACGGTGAGGCCGCCGGCGCTCACGGCGCGGCTGAGCTCGTCGGGCCGCACGAACTTCTCCCAGTCATGGGTGCCCTTGGGCAGCCAGCCGAGGACGTACTCGGCCCCGACGATCGCCAGCGCGAAGGAACGCAGGGTCCGGTTGAGGGTGGCGGCGAACAGGAGGCCGCCGGGCTTCACCGCCCGGGCCGCCTGCGCCACGAAGGCCGGCATGTCCACCACGTGCTCCACCACCTCCATGGCGAGCACGACGTCGAAGCGTTCGCCGCCGGCCACCACGTCCTCGATGGTGCGGGCGCGGTAATCCACGGGCACGCCCGCGGCGTCGGCATGGGCCTGCGCCACCTTGATGTTGGTCGGCGCCGGATCGAGGCCGGTGACCCGGGCGCCGAGGCGCGCCAGCGGCTCGGACAGGACGCCGCCGCCGCAGCCGATATCCACGAGGGTCAGGCCCTCCAGGGCGAAGGGCGCCCGCGGATCCCGTCCGAAATGCCGGCAGGCCGTGTCGCGGATGTAGGCGAGACGGACGGGATTGAAGCGGTGGAGCACCCGCATCGGTCCGGCCTCGTCCCACCAGGTCGCCGCGATGGCTTCGAAGCGGGCGACCTCGTCGCGGTCGATGGAAGCGCCTGTGGGGCCGGTCATCGTCTCGGCATGGGTCATCGTCTCGGCATGGGTCATCGTCTCGGCATGGGTCATCGTCTCGGCATGGGTCATCGTCTCGACATGTCTCGTGCGAGGTGGGCGCGTCCCATTGTTGACACGCCCGGGCGGCCCTTGTACCCGCCGAAGCCCTGTCCGGTACAGCAGCCAAGCGACGCGGCAGGCCGTGCGGTGTCGGGGAACTCCGTCCCGCGGCCCGCCGGATCCCTGGTCACGCTCGATCCCTGGCTCAAGCGATGTGTCGCGGACGCGACAGGCTCCGTCTGGTGAGAACATGCCCCGTCTGGTGATGAAGTTCGGCGGTACGTCCGTCGCCAATGTCGAGCGCATCCGCAACGTGGCGGCCCACGTGGCCCGCGAAGTCGCGGCCGGCTACGACGTGGCCGTCGTGGTCTCGGCCATGTCCGGCAAGACCAACGAACTCGTCGCCTGGGTCAAGGACGCGAACCCGCTCTATGACGAGGCCGAGTACGACGCGGTGGTCGCCTCGGGCGAGCTCATCACCGCCGGCCTCCTGGCCATCGCGCTGCAGAAGGACGGCATCAAGGCCCGCTCCTGGCAGGGCTGGCAGATCCCGATCCTGACCTCGGATGCCCACGGCTCCGCCCGGATCGAGGGCATCGACGGCGCCCGCCTCGATGCCGGCTTCCAGCGCGGTGAGGTCGCGGTCATCGCCGGCTTCCAGGGCATGCACGAGGCCACCGGCCGGGTGACCACCCTCGGCCGCGGCGGCTCCGACACCAGCGCGGTGGCCATCGCCGCCGCCATCGGGGCCGAGCGCTGCGATATCTACACCGACGTCGACGGCGTCTACACCACCGACCCGCGCGTGGTGCAGAAGGCCCGGCGCATGGAGCGCGTGACCTTCGAGGAAATGCTGGAGATGGCGTCCCTGGGCGCCAAGGTCCTGCAGGTCCGCTCGGTCGAGCTCGCCATGGTCCATCGCGTGCCGACCACGGTGCGCTCCAGCTTCGATCCGCCGGACAACGCCCGGCCCGGCACCCTCATCTGCGACGAGGACGACATCGTGGAACAGCAGATCATCACCGGGATCGCCTTCTCCCGGGACGAGGCGCAGATCACGCTTCGTCGCGTGAAGGACAGCCCCGGCATCGCCGCCGCGATCTTCGGACCGCTGGCCGACGCCAACATCAACGTCGACATGATCATCCAGACCGTGTCGGGCGACCAGTCGACCACCGACATGACCTTTACGGTCCCGTCGGCCGATTACGACCGGGCGCGCAAGATCCTCGACGCGCAGAGCGGCGCGATCGAATTCGCGCAGATCGAGGGTGCCACCGACGTTGTGAAGGTCTCGGCCATCGGCGTCGGCATGCGCAGTCATGCGGGCGTCGCCGCCAAGGCGTTCCGGGCCCTGGCGCAGAAGGGGATCAACATCCGGGCCATCACCACCTCGGAGATCAAGTTCTCCGTGCTGATCGATGCCGCCTACACGGAGCTTGCCGTTCGCACGCTCCACTCGCTATACGGCCTCGACCAGGCCTGAAGGACCGGAGCGCGCGAACGCCCGCGCGCCAACCGGACACGAGGCCGAAGCCGGATCGAGGAGACCATGCCCGCTGCGCCCGGAGGCCCGCGCCTGCTTCTGCGCCGCCTCCGCGAAGCGATGGCGGAGCCGGTCAGCCCACAGGCTCGTCTCGACCGCATCGTCACGCTGATCGCCGCCAACGTGATCGCGGAGGTGTGCTCGGTCTATGTGCTCAGCGATGACAACATCCTCGAGCTGTTTGCAACCGAGGGTCTGAACCGCGAGGCGGTCCATCTGACCCGGCTGCGGGCCGACGAGGGCCTCGTCGGCCTCATCGCCAAGACCGCCGAGCCGCTGTCTTTGTCCGACGCGCAGTCCCACCCGGCCTTCTCCTACCGTCCGGAGACGGGCGAGGAGGCCTATCACGCCTTCCTCGGCGTGCCGCTCCTGCGCGCGGGCAACACCCTCGGGGTGCTCGTCGTCCAGAACAAGACCTACCGGGTCTATTCCGAGGAGGAGATCGAGGCCCTCCAGACCACCGCGATGGTGCTCTCGGAGATGATCGCCTCGGGCGAGCTGCAGGCGCTGGCGCCGGGGGCCGGCTCGGCCGCGCGCCGTCCGGTGAGCCAGCGCGGCGTGGCGCTCGCCGACGGCATCGGTCTCGGGCACGTGGTGCTGCACGAGCCGCGCATCGTCATCAAGCAGCTCATCGCCGAGAACGTCGACCGCGAGGTCGAGCGCCTGGAGCTGGCGATCGGCGAGGTGCGCTCGGCCATCGACGACCTCGTCGAGCGCGGCGACAGCATCGGCACCGGCGAGTCCCGCGAGGTGCTGGAGACCGTGCGCATGTTCGCGCACGACAAGGGCTGGCTGCGCCGGATGCGCGAAGCCGTCCATTCGGGCCTCACCGCCGAGGCCGCCGTCGAGCGCGTCCAGTCGGACAACCGCGCCCGGATGATGCGCCAGAGCGACCCGTATCTGCGCGACCGCCTGCACGACCTCGACGACCTGGCGAACCGGCTGCTGCGCACGCTGATCGGGGCGGAGGGCCACGGCGCGCAGCGCGTCCTGCCCGAGAACGCGATCCTGGTCGCCCGCTCGATGGGTCCGGCCGCCCTCCTCGACTACGACCGCACGGCGCTCCGCGGTGTCGTGCTCGAGGAAGGCGGACCGACGAGCCACATCGCCATCGTGGCCCGGGCCCTCGGCATCCCGGCGGTGGGCGAGATCGCCAACGCGACCGCCCTCTGCGACGCCGGCGACGCGATCATCGTCGACGGCGCCACCGGTGAGATCCAGGTCCGGCCCGGCCCGGAGATCGAGGCGGCCTATGCCGAGATGGTGCGCCTGCGCGCCCGCCGGCAGGAGCAGTACCGGGCGCTGCGCGACGTGCCGGCCGTCACCCTCGACGGCACGCAGATCGGCCTGCAGCTGAATGCCGGCCTCCTCATCGACCTGACCCACCTGCACGAGACGGGCGCGGACGGCATCGGCCTGTTCCGCACCGAGCTGCAGTTCATGGTGGCCCAGCGCATGCCCTCGGCCGCCGAGCAGCAGGCGCTCTACGAGGCCGTGTTCGCGGCCACGGGCGACCTGCCCGTCACGATCCGCACCCTCGACATCGGGGGCGACAAGATCCTGCCCTACATGCCGGCCCTCGAGGAGGAGAACCCGGCCCTCGGCTGGCGGGCGATCCGGATCGGCCTCGACCGCCCGGCCCTTCTGCGGGTTCAGTTGCGGGCGCTGCTCAAGGCGTCCGGCGGGCGGCCCCTGAAGATCATGTTCCCGATGGTGGCGACGGTGGACGAGTTCACCCGCGCCAAGGCCATCGTCGAGCGCGAGAAGGCGCACCTGCGGCGGCACGGCCACGCCCTGCCGAGCGACTGCAAGCTCGGTGTCATGGTGGAGGTGCCCTCCCTGCTGTTCCAGATCGACGAGATCGCCCGTGCCGCCGACTTCCTGTCGGTGGGCTCCAACGACCTGATGCAGTTCCTGTTCGCCGTCGACCGCGAGAACCGCCGGGTCGCGGACCGGTTCGACACCCTGAGCGTTCCGGCCCTCCGCGCCTTCCGCGTCATCGCCGAGCGCGCGGCCGCCGCCGGCTGCCCCGCCACGGTCTGCGGCGAGATCGGCGGACGGCCCCTCGAGGCCATGGCGCTGATCGGCCTCGGCTTCCGCCACCTCTCGATGTCACCGGCCGCCATCGGGCCCGTGAAGGCCATGGTGCTGGGCCTCGACGTCAAGGCGGTGGCGGCGCTGCTCGACACCGAAATGGCCCGCGCCGGAGACGGCGCCACCCTCCGCCCGGCCCTCGCGGCCTTCGCGAAGGCGCAGGGTGTGCCCATCTAGCCTCGGCGTGCCTATCTCCATGGGTCGTGCCGTGGCCCCGTCGTCGACCAGGCCTCCGGCCCGACGAGCCCTTGTTCTGATGAGAGTTTTCCACGGGCGATGACCCCTATTCCTGCAGACCGTCTCGACGCGATCCTGACGCGCCACGACATCGTCACCGCCACGCTGAGCGCAGGCTCGGCGGATTCCGACACCTTCGTGCAGCTGTCGCGCGAATTGTCGGAGCTCGAGGGCGTCGTCGCCGCCATCCACGCCTATCGGGCGGCGGCGCAGAACCTCGCCGACATCGAGGCGCTGATCGACGAGCCGGGCAGCGATTCCGAGATGCGGGCCCTCGCCGCCGACGAGAAGCCGGAGGCCGAGGCCGGGCTGGAGGCGGCGCACCGGGCGCTCCAGCTCATCCTGCTGCCGAAGGATTCCGCCGACGAGAAGAGCGCCATCCTCGAAATCCGCGCCGGGACCGGCGGCGACGAGGCCGCCCTGTTCGCGGGCGACCTCTTCCGGATGTACGGCCGGTACGCCGACGCCAAGGGCTGGAAGGTCGAGGTGATCTCCGAGAGCGAGGGGACCGTCGGGGGCTATCGCGAGGTGATCGCCGAGGTGAAGGGCAAGGGCGTGTTCGCGCGCCTCAAGTTCGAGAGCGGCGCCCACCGGGTACAGCGCGTGCCGGATACCGAGACCCAGGGGCGCATCCACACCTCGGCCGCCACCGTGGCGGTGCTGCCCGAGGCCGAGGAGGTCGACATCGTCATCAACGATGCGGACCTGAAGATCGACACCATGCGCTCGCAGGGCGCCGGCGGACAGCACGTCAACAAGACGGAATCGGCCATCCGCATCACCCACATGCCGAGCGGCATCGTGATCTTCGTCCAGGAAGAGCGCTCACAGCACAAGAACCGCGCCCGGGCGATGTCGCTGCTGCGTTCCAAGCTCTACGACGCCGAGCGGACCGCCAAGGACGCGGCCCGGGCCGCCGACCGCAAGTCGCAGGTCGGCTCCGGCGATCGCTCCGAGCGCATCCGCACCTACAACTTCCCGCAGGCCCGCGTCACCGACCACCGCATCAACCTGACCCTGTACAAGCTCGAGGAGGTTCTGGCGGGCGTGGCTTTGGACGAGCTCGTCGACGCCCTCGTCACCGAGCATCAGGCCGAGTTGCTGGCCGCCGAGGGCATGGCCTGAGCCGGATGGACGGGCCGGAGCCGATGCGCCTCGATCCGGCGCTCAGCCGTACCGACGCCCTCCGATGCATGAGCGAGGCGCTCGCGGCCCACGACCTCCCGGCACGCGACGCCCGCTTCCTCCTGCTCGACCTCCTGGGGCTCAGCGCGACCGACCTGATCCTGCGGGGCGACCTGCCCCTCGGACCGGAGGGGGCGGCGACGCTCGAAGGGGCCGTCGCGCGCCGTATCGCCGGCGAACCGGTCGCCCGGATCGTCGGTACCTGGGAATTCTGGGGCCTGCCCTTCGGACTCGCCCCCGAGACCCTGGTCCCGCGAGCGGACACCGAGACCCTGGTGGAGGCCGCCCTGGCCCTCCATCCCGACCGCAGGCGCCCGCTGCGGATCCTCGATCTCGGCACCGGCTCCGGCTGCATCCTCGTGGCGCTGCTCAGCGAGCTGCCGAACGCCACCGGGATCGGCCTGGACCGCTCCGCCGCGGCCCTCGTCCAGGCCCGTGCCAACGCAGGGCGGAACGGGGTCGAGACCCGGGCGGCCTTCGTCTGCGCGGACTGGACCGCGGGTCTCAGCGGGTGCTTCGACCTCATCGTCTCGAACCCGCCCTATATCGCCCGCGACACGATCCGGGGCCTCGACGTCGAGGTCAGGGCGCACGACCCATTGGCGGCCCTCGACGGCGGCGTGGACGGCCTCGACGCCTACCGGGCGATCGTGGAGGCCCTGGCCGGCGGGCCGGTCCGCCTCGGTCCCAGCGGTGCACTCGCCCTCGAAGTGGGCTACGATCAGGCCGAGGCCGTCGCGACGCTCGGGACGCTGGCGGGTCTCGGCCCCGCCACGCGCCATCACGATCTCGCCGGGCACGCCCGCGTCGTTCGCTTCGGGCCCGTGTGAGCGGATCTCGACGCGAAAATTCTGCGGGAAACCCCAAAAAAACTGCGCCCTTCGGATGCATCGCGGCAAAAAACGCTTGTTGCCCCCTCGGCGAACCGTTAGTGTCGCAGGCAGATCGCGAACGGTCCATTAAGATGGATCGTGGTAAGACGGGTGGCGGCTCAGGTCCGCGACGCTCTTAGACGGTCTCCCCACGATCAAGCTGGCGCGTGCGGGCAGAGGCGCAGGAGCTTGGTCAACTTCGTGCCTGAAAACCGAAGGACGCCTGGACGCTCAGAGCGCGCCTTGGTCAACGGACAGAGACGACAAGCACGGCGAAATCGATCACGGACACACCGGACCCGGATCACGCGGCGCCAGCGACGAGCCTGATGACAGGACGCGTCGTGGCCGCCTGGAACCCGCCGCATCATCAGACGCTCCGAGACGAACGAGGGTCAATCGAGACCGATGAGACCAAACCAGAATAGACGGATGCGCGGTCGCAACCGCCCCAAAGGTCCCAATCCGCTTACGCGTTCCTACGAATCCAACGGACCGGACGTCAAGATTCGCGGTACCGCCCAACACATCGCCGACAAGTATGCCCAGCTCGCGCGCGACGCGCAGGCCAGCGGCGACCCGGTGGCGGCAGAGAACTACTTCCAGCACGGCGAGCATTATTTCCGGATCATCTCCGGTGCCCAGGAACAGACCCGCCAGCAGGTGGGTGGTTACGCCCGTGGCTTCGACGACGAGGGCGACGAGGGTGACGACGAGGGCCAGGGCGCCCCGCAGGGCTACGCCGCCTCGAGCTACGGCGCGAACGGCTACAACGAGGAATACGCCGACCCGAGCCAGCAGCCCCAGCCGACGGGCTACGAGCCCCGGCAGGAGGCGCGGCAGGATTCCCGCCCCGACAACACCCGCGCGGACAATTACCGGCAGGACTACAACCGGCCAGATTCGAACCGGCAGGATTCGAATCGGCAGGATACCGGTCCGGACAACAACCGGCAGAATCGTCGCGACCGCTTCGCCAATCGCGGCGACCGTCCGCAGCGCTTCGACAATCAGCGCGACGGCAACCGTCCGGACTACAACAACAACCGTCGCGACGACTTCGGTCGCCAGGAAGGCAACCGGCAGGACGGCAATCGGCAAGACGGCAACCGGCAGGACTACACGCGCCAGGATGCCAACCGGCAGGATTCGAACCGGCAGGACGGCAACCGGCAGGATTTCCGGGCGGATCAGAACCGCCAGGACAATCCGCGGCAGGAAAGCCCTCGGCAGGAGACTCCGCGCCAGGACTACAATCGTCAGGATCAGTCCCGACAAGATCAGCCGCGGCAAGATCAGCCGCGCCAGGATTTCCGGCCTGCTCCGGTCCGGTCCGACGCCCCCCGTTACGAGAACGGGCGCGCGGACAACTCAGGGAACGAGGCACCGCGCGCCGACTTCGGTGGCCAGGAAACCGGACGTCAGGAATCCGGACGCCAGGATGCGCCCCGGCCTGCCCGCGCCAACGAGGCACCGCCCCGGCGCAGCCGACGCCGCGACGAGCGGGATTCGGCCGGACCGGCCGAGGACGTCGCCGCCCTGCCGGCCTTCCTGATGACGCCACCGCGTCCCGTTCCCGTCGCCGAGCCGGCCGCGCAGTCGGACACTCAGGGCGAATCGACCTCCGCGGCACAGGATGACGGCGCACCGGCCCCCAAGCCCCGCCGCCGCCGCCGCGCTCGGTTCGAAGGTTCGGACGGTGCTATCGGCAGCGACGATCCGACACCGGTGACCGAGTAAGCTCGGTTCCACGTTGCGAAACTCTTGGAAGCCGCCCCCCCGGGCGGCTTCTTCGCGTTTCTAAGGGCCACGCCAGTCGAGAAAAGCCTCGACCCGATGGATCAGCCGGCGATGGCGCGTCGCCTCACCGAAGGGGGCGAGGTCCCAAGTCCAGCGCCGATCGGCCCGGCCCAGGCGCAACCCGTGCAGCAGGTCGAGTCGCGCGATCTCCTGCCCGGCCCGGTCCTCCTCGATCTGCTCGACGTCCGTGACCAGGCAGACGCGGGCCCGCAGCCCCGCAAGGCCGTCGAGATGAGCCCGCACGATCCGGCTTCCGAGATCCGGCGGCACGAAGCCGGGCCGGTCCAGGGGCAGGATCGGCAGCTGCGACAGGAGGTTGGCCGAGACCACGAAGTCGACCGTCTCGCCGCCGCACAGGGCGGCCAGGGGTTCGGGCCGATCGGGTTGGAGGGCGAGGTCCGCCGTGATCAGCCGGACGTTGGGATGGGCCCGCGCGCGGAGGCGGGCCGGCCAGAGATGCACGGCATCGACGAGGTCGACCCGCTCGAAGCGCGCGGCGAGCTCCGCGAGCGGAACGTCCTGGAGAAGGCCGGAGCCCAGCACCACGGCCACGCGCCGCTGTGGGAGCCCGTCGCAGGCCTCCAGGATCGCGGCCCGCGCCGCGGCGAGATGGGGGGCCCAGGCGCGGCGGCAGCGGCGCCCCCGGGACATCAGCAGGACGCTCTCGCGCAGGTAGCCCCTCCGACGATGGGCAAGGGACACCGGCGTGACGAGAAGGTGGAGGAGTTCGACGAGCACGCCGCCCCCCGGATCAGAGGGCCGAGCCCGAAGGACCCCGCCCCTCCCGCTCGCCGCCCGACTGCGCCGAGAGGCGGACCACCCGCTGCGCCGTGGTGACCGACAGGGCCTGGAAGGCCGTCTGGATCCCGCTCCATTCCTCGGGCCGCCGAACCGGCCCGGGTTTCGCCCGCAGGAACAGCTTCAGGGTCCCGAAGCCCAGACGGATCGAGCGCAGGAGAAACAGCAGGGGATCGTGGTCCGTCGCATCGTAGGCGCGCCGGGCGAAGGTGGGCGGCACCGCGGCGAGGCGCGCGACCTCGGCCAACGCCTTGTCGAGGTCTCCGGCCCGGATCAGGTCGTCGATGCGCTGCTCATCCGCATCCGTCGCCCGCGGGAGGGTCTGGTCCCGCCGCAGGCCGACCGCCAAGCCGGCCGCCGAGCCGCCCGCCAAGCCGCCCGCCGAGACGGCGGGCTGTCCCCGAGGGGCGACGCGGGTCACCAGCATGGCCCGCAGGACCGCATCGCCGCGGGCCCGTTCCCCGAGCGCGGTGTAGGCTGCGCCGGAGAAATGCGCCCCGGCATTGGCGGCGACCACGTGCACCGTCTGCCGGTCCCCGCGTGCGACCAGCACGTCGGTGACGCGCTCGCCGAGCGTCGGCCGCTGCGCGACGGCCCGCAGGTGCTCCTGGCCGCGCGATTCGGAGACGGTGACGAGATCGGCCTCGTCGAGGCGCGGCGAGCGCTGGAGCACGGGACGGGCCACCGCGATGTCCGGATCGAAGGCCAGGTCCCGCACCACGGCGCGCGGTGCGTTGCGCACGTCCGCCAGGTCGTCCGCCAGGATCACGCGGGCGGCTGCATCGACCGCGCGGGCCAGGGGCAGCATCGCGGCGTCGAAGACCTCCACCTGCTCCTCGAGCAGTTCGGCGGCCCGCTCGGTGAAGAGCGTCGACAGCCGTTGCAGCACCCGTCCGCGCTGGCGCAGCCCGCCGGATCGGACCACCTGCTCGATGTCGCGCACGAGGGTTTCGATCATACGCGGAATCCCTGCGCGGCCCGTCCTTCGGTCTTGCCCCGCACATTCTGTGGACGCAGAGATTAAGAAAATGAAATCCCCGATGGCCCCGCCGGGGAACTTGGCCCCACCGGGGAACTTGGCCCCACCGGGGAACTTGGCCGCGACGATCCCGTTGCGGTTGGGCCATTGCGACCGCAGTCCCGCGGGCGCAGTCTCCCCGGAGCGACCGTGTCGAACCTCGTCCGCATCATCCTCGCGATCTTCCTGCCGCCGATCGCGGTCCTCATGACCACCGGCATCGGCCTGCAGTTCCTCCTCAACATCCTGCTGACGCTGCTGGGCGTTTTGCCGGGCACCATCCATGCCCTGTGGCTGGTGCTGCGCGATCGCTGAGGGAATGATAGCCTGCCATGCGGGATGATCGTCGAGGCGCGATCGCCCTGAACGGTCGGACGAGGGCGAGGGGAGCATGAGCACACGAGGTTTCACGGGGCGCAAGCCGCCCGAGGCGACCCGCGAGCGTCTGCCCCCGGGCCAATACCTCACCGAGGACTTCCCGGTGCTCCAGATCGGCCCGAACCCGCGAATCGACCTCGCGACCTGGTCGTTCACCCTGCGTGAGGGGTCGCGGCCCCTGAAGAGCTGGAGCTGGGACGCCTTCAACGCCCTGCCCCGCACCCGCTGGGGCGGCGATATCCACTGCGTGACGAAGTGGTCGAAGTTCGACACCGCCTGGGAGGGCGTGAGCTTCGACGACCTCCTGGCCGATGCCGGCCTCGACGCACCGACGGCCTTCCTCCTCGCCGAAGGCTACGACGACTACACCACCAACGTGCCGGTGGCGGACCTCACCGGCGGCAAGGCCATGGTGGCGACCCACTACGACGGCGCGCCGATCCCGGTGGATCATGGCGGCCCGGCCCGGCTCCTGGTGCCGCACCTGTATTTCTGGAAGAGCGCCAAGTGGGTGAAGGGCCTGCGCTTCACCCGGCGGGACGAGGGCGGCTTCTGGGAGCTGCGCGGCTACCACATGTACGGCGATCCCTGGCGCGAGCAGCGCTTCACCGGTGATTGATCCCGCGCCAGGACCCCTCCCCTGGCAGACCGCGACCCTGACGGCCATCCGTCCGGTGACGCGGCGGGTGAAGAGCTACCGCTTCCGGGTCGCCTTCGACCGGCCGATGCTGGCCGGGCAGCACGTCGACGTGCGCCTCACCGCGCCGGACGGGTACCAGGCCCAGCGCAGCTACTCGATCGCCTCCGCGCCGGACGGCGACGGCACCATCGAACTGCTGATCGAGGGCCTTCCGGAGGGCGAGGTCTCGGGCTTCTTCGACGCGGTGGCGGAGGTCGGCGACACGATCGAGTTGCGCGGCCCGATCGGCGGATCCTTCGTCTGGCGCCCGGAGGATGGCGGCCCCCTCTTCCTGGCGGGCGGCGGCTCGGGGGTGGTGCCGCTCCTGTCGATGCTGCGCCACCGTGCGGCGACGGCGCCTGGCGTGCCCGCCCTCCTTCTCTACTCCGTGCGCGATGCCAGCGAGATCATCGCCGCCGAGGAGCTGGCGGTGCGCGCCCGCGACGAGGCGCAGTTCCAGCTGATGCTCAACCTGACCCGGGCCGGCGGCCGTCGGGTCGACGCGGCGGTGATCGCGGAGGCGCTGGACCGGCTCGGTCCGCCGCGCCATGCCTATCTCTGCGGCGGCAATCCCTTCGTCGGGGCGGTGGCGGAGCTCCTCCTCGACGCCGGGGTGGACCCCGCCCGCGTCCGGACCGAGCGCTTCGGCGGCTGAGCGGCAATCGCGGGTTTCGGCCGGGCCGGCTCCGCCACGGATCACGGACCGCGCAGGTTTCGGCAGACGGGAGGGAACGCCATGTCAGCAGACTCCAAGTCAGACGACACAATATCGGCAGATAATCCGTCGGCGGAGCGCCCCCAGCACGAGGGACAGTGTCACTGCGGCGGCGTCCGGTTCCGGGCGACCCTGAGCGACGGGCTCGACACGGTCCGGCGTTGCACCTGTTCGTATTGCCGGATGCGGGGAGCGGTGGTGGTCTCGGCGGAAACCAACGGCGTCGAGATCCTACGGGGCGCGGACCTGCTGACCAGCTATCGCTTCAACACCGGCGTGGCGCAGCACTTCTTCTGCGCGTGCTGCGGGATCTACACGCACCACCAGCGCCGCTCGAATCCCAACCAGTACGGCGTCAACGTCGCCTGCCTCGACGGCGTCAGCCCCTTCGATTTCGCCGAGATCCCGGTGGTCGACGGCGTCAACCATCCCAGCGACACCGGCGGATCGAGCCGGCTCGCCGGCACGCTGCGCTTCGTCCCCGCCCGCTAGGCGCCCGTTCGGACTCCGGGGAGGTCGGACTCCGGGGAGGTCGGAATCCGGCCGCGTCCCGAAGGTCGCGGCCGGCATTGAGCCCGTGGCCGTCACGGGCCGTTCCGGCGATCAGGCCGCCCGAACGGTTGCCAGGAAGCGGGCGACTTCCGTCCCGAGCTGCTCGGACTGGCGCGAGAGCTCGGAGGCGGCGCCCAGGACCTGGCTGGCCGCCGCGCCGGTCTCCTCGGAGGCCTGCGCGACGCTGGCGATGTTGCTGGTCACCTGGCTCGTGCCGCTGGAGGCCTGGGCGACGTTGCGCACGATTTCCTGCGTCGCCGCGCCCTGCTCCTCCACCGCGGCCGCGATCGAGGCGGCGACGCCGTTGATCTCGCGGATGCGCGTGCTGATGGAGCCGATGGCCGCGACCGCCTGCCCGGTGACACCCTGGATCTGGCCGATCTGCGTGCCGATCTCATCGGTGGCCCGCGCGGTCTGGGCCGCCAGTTCCTTGACCTCGGTGGCGACCACGGCGAAGCCGCGCCCGGCCTCGCCGGCCCGGGCCGCCTCGATGGTCGCGTTCAGCGCGAGCAGGTTGGTCTGGCTGGCGATGTTCGAGATCAGCCCGACCATGTCGCCGATCCGTGCGGAGGCCTGGCTCAGGGCCTGGACCAGCTGCATGGTCTGGTCGGCCTCGCCCACGGCGGTCTGGGCGAGATCCGAGGAGCCCGAGACCTGACGCCCGATTTCCTGCACGGAGGAGCCGAGTTCCTCGGCGGCGGCCGCGACGGTCTGCACGTTGGCGGCGGCCTCTTCGGCGGCGCCCGCCACGGTGCTGGACTGGCTGGCCGTGTCGCTGGCGGTGGTGGTCATCGACTGGGCGGTCGCCTGCAGCTCGGTGGCGGAGGACGAGACCATGCCGACGATGCCGCCGACCGCGCGCTCGAAGGAATCCGCCAGCTCCACCATCGTCCGCTTGCGCTCGAGGGCGGCAGCCGCGTCGGCGATGCGCTTCATCTCGGCCTGCTCGGCCGCCTTGATCGCCACCATGGCCTTGATGCCCTCGACGGCGCGACCGATGGCGCCGATCTCGTCACCGCGGGACGCCTCCGCGATCTCGGCCTCGATATCGCCCTTCGCCATGCCCTGAAGCACCTGCACGAGACGGCTCATGGGCCGGGTGATTCCGAAGGCGACGATCGCGGCGGCCAGGGCCATCACGCCGAGCAGGCCTGCCGCCGTGGCGGTGATGAGCATGGTGCTGGCGGCGCCGACGGCCCGCTCGGCCTCGTCACGGGCCTGGCGAAGTTCGGCGGTCAGGATCTCGAGGCGGGGCTGGATGATCTCCCGGACCTTGGTCCGCGCCACGGACCCCTCGATCAGGAGGATCTTGGCGGCCTCATCTCCCTGGTTCTTCAGGCCGAGGGCGTTGGACCGGTTCATGATGGTGATCAAATCACCGAGCGCGTCGCGCAGCTTCACCGGCACCGCCTTGCGCTCCGGGGTATCGGCCAGCGCCATCAACCGTTCGACCCCATCCAGGGCCGCTTTCGTGGCCGTATCGTAACGCGAGTTGTACCCGGCCATTTCCTGCTCGCGGGTCTCGAGGATGATGTTGCGCGCCTGGACCGAAGCCTCGTTCACGTTGATGCGGATACTCAGAATACTTTCGAGGCGCGCGGCCTGAACATCGACGATGTTCACCGTTTGCTGCGACAGATTTTTCAGAGTGGCGTATGAGTAAAACGCAAGACCAGCCGCGACGAGCGCAAGGATAACAAGCGGTGAGGCCACTTTGACGATGATCTTGGCATTTCGGAGGATGCGCATCACGGTAACCCAACAGAAAATCGATCCTGCGGTACTTAGGAACTTTCACTTAAAAAGTCATAAACACTATTTCCCTTGCGTTTCCGCGAGCGATAAAATTCTTCGCGCTTCTCAGGCGTGAGGAAAAATTGTTTGCGGATGCTGGGGTGGGCGATGTCCATCACGCCGCGAGACGCACCCCTCGCCCCTGCGTGTTCCGACGATCGGAGAGTGCGCTCAGGCGCCGACCAGCCGATCCGCGACGTCTTCGGCCAGCGACAGGCTCGAAGTCAGGCCCGGGCTCTCGATCCCGAAGAGGTGGACGAGGCCGGGGAGCCCGTGCTCGGCCGGGCCATCGATCCGGAAATCGGCGGCGGGCTCGCCCGGCCCCGTCAGCTTCGGTCGGATGCCGGCATAGTCCGGGGTGAGCACCCCGTCCGGCAGGCCCGGCCAATAGCGGCGGATCGCCCGGGCGAAATGATCGGCGCGGGCGGGATCGACCCGGTAGTCGAGGGTCTCCACCCATTCGACGTCGGGCCCGAAGCGCATGCGGCCGGCGAGGTCCAGCGTCAGGTGGATTCCGAGGCCGCCCTCGACGGGGGCCGGATAGATCAGCCGCGAGAAGGCGGGCCGGCCGGTGCAGCCGAAATAGCTGCCCTTCGCCAGGACCTGGCGCGGGATGCGCGCGGCGGGATAGGCCTCGACCGCCCCCGCGACGGCCTGGGCCCCGAGGCCGGCGGCATTGACCACGGCCTCGAACGGCAGGGCCTCGCCGTTCACGGTGACGCTCCAGCCCTCCGGCCTCCGGGCGATCTCCGTGATCCGGCTGTTGAAGGCGATGGCGCCTCCGGCATCCTCCAGGTCGCCCTGGAGCGCCAGCATCAGCCCGTGGCTGTCGACGATCCCGGTGCCGGGCGCGTGCAGCGCCGCGACGCAGGCGAGGTTCGGCTCCAGGGCCCGGGCCTCGGCCCCGTCGAGGAGCGCCAGGCCCGGGACCCCGTTGGCGTCGCCGCGATCCTTGAGCGCCGCGATGGCCTCGCGCTCGGCCTCCGCGGTGGCCACGATGAGCTTGCCGCAGCGACGGTAGGCAACGCCGTGGCTGTCGCAGAAGGCCGCGAGCATGGCCGCGCCGGCCACGCAGTGCCGCGCCCGCAGGGAGCCCGCCGGATAGTACATCCCCCCATGGATGACCTCGGAATTGCGGGCCGAGATGCCCGTGCCGATCGCCCCCTCGGCCTCCGCGACGATGACCGCGTGGCCCCGGCGCGCGAGGGCCCGGGCCACGGCGAGACCAACGATTCCGGCACCGACGACGAGGATATCCATGACGGGCCGGAGATGAGCACGAGACGGACCGGGAACACAACATGGCACGCGTCCACCGCGGGCCCGGGCGCCCAGGGGTGGAGGGGCATGCATCCGCGGTCATGGCGCTGGGCCGCAGTTCCGGCTACAAGAGACGCCATCCGTAACCGTTCGAGGCCGGAATCACGTCGGTTTGGAGAGGATCGCGCCCATCGCGACGGCTCCCCGGCGGGTTCTTCGCCTGCTTGCCCCCTAAGGCTTCCGTCACCGTGCCCTTCCCCACCCTGCCGGCCCCGCTCGCCCGAGCGCTGACCGCGCGCGACTACGAAGACCCGACGCCCGTCCAGAGCGCCGTCATCGAGGCGGCCGCGCAAGGCCGCGACCTGCTCGTCTCGGCCCAGACCGGCTCGGGCAAGACCGTCGCGTACGGCCTCGCCTTCGCCGAGACCCTCCTGGGCGACGCCGAGCGATTCGGCCCCGCCGGCGCGCCGCTCGCCCTCGTCATCGCCCCGACGCGCGAGCTCGCGCTGCAGGTCGAGCGCGAATTGTCCTGGCTCTATGCGGAGACCGGCGCCCGCGTCATCTCCTGCGTCGGCGGCATGGACCCGCGCCGCGAGAGCCGCCAGCTCAACGACGGCGCCCACATCGTCGTCGGCACCCCGGGCCGCCTGCGCGACCACCTGGAGCGCCGCAACCTCGCCACTCAGGACCTGCGTGCCGTCGTCCTCGACGAGGCCGACGAGATGCTCGACCTCGGCTTCCGCGACGACCTGGAATTCATCCTGTCGGTGACCCCGAAGGAGCGGCGCACCCTGCTGTTCTCCGCGACCCTGCCGAAGGCGATCGCGACGCTGGCCGAGCGCTACCAGAACGACGCCCTGCGCATCGCCGTGAAGGGCCAGGAGCGCGGCCACGCCGACATCACCTACAAGGCCATCCGCGTTGTGCCGCGCGAGCTGGAGCACGTGGTGGTCAACACCCTGCGCTTCATGGATGCGCCGACGGCGATCATCTTCTGCAACACCCGCAACGCGGTGCGCCACCTCCAGGCGGTGCTCACCGAGCGCGGCTTCTCGGCCGTGGCGCTCTCGGGCGAACTCGGCCAGGGCGAGCGCAACGCCGCCCTCCAGGCGCTCCGGGACGGTCGGGCCAAGGTCTGCGTCGCCACCGACGTCGCCGCCCGCGGCATCGACCTGCCCACCGTCAGCCTCGTCATCCACGCCGACCTGCCGCACGATGCCGAGGTGCTGCAGCACCGCTCCGGCCGCACCGGCCGCGCCGGGCGCAAGGGCACCAGCCTCCTGCTGATTCCGGCCTCGAAGCGGCGCCGGGCCGAGCAGATGCTGATGATCGCCAAGGTCTCGTTCGAGTGGGCCGGCCCGCCCACCGCCGACGAGATCCGCCGCCTCGACGGCGAGCGCATGTGGCAGGACCCGATCTTCACCGAGGAGCCGGCCGAGGAAGACGTGGCCATGGCCGAGACCCTGATGGCGCAGCGCACGCCGCAGGAACTCGCCGCGGCCCTGGCGCGGATCTACCGCTCGCGCCTGCCCGCCCCCGAGGACGTCACCGATCCGGGTGCCGGCCCGGAGCGCAAGTCCCGCCCGGTCTACGATCCCGCCGACGCGGACCGCATCGACGCTCAGGGCCCGGCCGTGTGGTTCCGGCTCAACCTCGGCCGGCGCGACAACGCCGATCCGCGCCGCCTGCTGCCGATGCTGACCCGGCGCGGCAATATCGGCCGCCAGGAGATCGGTGCGATCCGCATCTTCGATCGGGAGACCAAGTTCGAGGTCCGGGGTGGCGCCGCCTCGCGCTTCGCCCAGACCTTCGCCAAGAACGGCTCGCCCGAGATCCAGGTGGAGCCGCTCCTCGACGACGAGCCGGCTCGCGAGGAGAAGGGACCGAAGGGCTTGAAGAGCCCGCGCGGCGCGCGCCACGAGCGCGAGATCGCCAAGAAGCCCCGCGCCAGCCGGGCACGCTGACCCGACGGGGCGCGCCCGCGGCCCGGGCGCGCCAACGCAACGGACAACGCCCGAAGCCGGGCGTGCTCACGCGATGAAGAGCGCCCGAAGCCGGGCATGCTTATGCGCTGAAGAACGCCCGAAGCCGGGCGCCCGCGCTAGAAGTGGTCGGGCAGGTTCCTCACCGCATTTCCGAGGGCCTCGACGCTCTCGGCGATCTTGCGCCCGGCCGGCGCCAGCGACGGCACCTTCACGCCCAGGAACTCGGTCTGCTCCGGCTCAGGCTCCGCCTGCGCGACCTGAGGCGCTGGCGCCGTCTCCGGCTTCGCCGGCTTGGCGCTCGCGGCCTTGGCGACCACCGGCTTGGTCGCGACAGGTTTGACAACGACGGGCTTGTCGACGGACGCCCTGGTTTCCGGCGTCTTGGCGACGGGATTGTGCTTCGGCCCCTCCGGCGCCAGGGCCGTGAAGGTGCCGTTCGTCGCCCGCGACCGGGTCGTCTCGTTGGGCAGCGGCGCGATCAGGGCGGCCGTACGGGTTGCCGGAACCAGCGAGGCGGGACGCGCCGGCGGCAGAACCGCGGCATTCTCGATCGGCGGCAGGCGGGCCGGCTTCGTCGCGACCGGGGCCGCCGTCGGCTTCTCAACCGGCAGCGCCTCGGATACCCGCTGCTCGGGAGGCCGTGCTTCGGCAAGTGTCACGCCGGCAGGCTTCGATTCCCAGGACTTCGGCTCCAAGGACTTCGCCTGCAAGGACGTCGCATCCACGGGCTTTGCATCCGCGGGCTTCGCTTGCGACGGCTTGACCTCAGCGACCGGCGCCGTGGGTGGGGCGATCGCTGCCGGCAGGAGCGCCGCCTTCGGAGCCGCGGCAGGCTGATCCGGCACGGCCGCGACGGGCTTCGGCTGCGCCGGCGCGAGGACCGGGACGCCATCGCGCAGGTCCGGCCACTCGGAGGCGTTGCGTCCGAGGCTCGCGGGCGTGGCGGACGCGGTGGCGAGGGTCGGCCGGGCGAATTGCGGTCCCGCGAGGCTGCCGAGGGTCGCGAAGGCGAAGGCGGTGAAGCCGGCGAGGCCCAGGAGGCCGGCCCCGGAGAGCAGCACCAGCCGGAGGTTCGCCCGGGACGGGCGCGGCGCCGGCGGGGCGGGGCGCCGGGTCTCGGAGGGGTCGATCGTTACGGACATCAGGGTCTCAGACATCTCGCACGCTTCAAGAGGTTCGGATTGACCGTTGCCGGTCGATCACGCGGCGCTGGTCGTGCACGACCGGCGCGGCGACGCCGGAGCGGCGACACCTGCGTGTAACGAAAGAGGCGCCGCAATGGGGCATGAAGATGTCCTTAACCCAATCCTTGAACAGGCTCGGATCAGGCGCGGCACGAATCTGAATAGAGCCAACAGGTTTAACGAGGGGTGTCTGTAGACGACTTGGCACTGTCCTGGTTCGCCGCTGCAGCGATCTGAACCTGAACGAGGCGCGAAACGGCGCGCGTCGCACGATTCGCCGCTAGCGGCGCGACGGTGTCCCCCGCGAGCAGGCGCGCCTTCAGGCGGACCAGCTCCGGGTCGCCCCAGCGGCTCAGCACCGCCTGGAAGCTCGCATGCGCCCCAGGATCGAAGGGGCGGAATCGGCCCGCGCCGTCCCGGCAAGGATGCGGCGGCGTGAATTGCGCGACGGGCACCAGCCCGGACGGGATCGGGGCAGTGGCGGCGTGGGTGCGGCCGAGGCCAAGGATCTTCGGGTCGAGGAAGGCCCGCGGCCCGTCCGAAGACGCCGGCGCACCGGCGAAGACCTCGATCCGGCCGAGGGGCGTGGTGACGACCACGTCGGCGGCGGCCATCAGGCCCCGGACCGCCTCGATCGTGTCCGCCACGGTCCGACCGGCCAGCACGGCGAGGTGCGCGAGCGTGTCCGGGTCTGCAGAGCGCAGGAGCAGGCGGCCCTGCGGCAGGTCGAGGCCGAGGTCGAACCACTTATCCCCACGATTCTGCGCGCGAAGTGCCCCGTGGTCGCGTCCCACGTCGCGGATCGGTCCGGCCCCCGCCCGAGGGCAGCGTGCCCCGGGCAGACACAGGGCGACGGCGTGGCTCCAACCGCCGGTGAAGGCGGTCTCGTAGGCCACGGGAATCGCCGCTGCCGGCTCGAGCGCGATCCCGCCGAACGCCGTGACGTGGCCGGGGCGGCCGTCCGCCGGAGCGGCAAAGAACGGGTCGCGGCGGCGCCCGAAACGCGCGAGCGCACCGAAGCCCCCCATCGTCCAGGTGGTCTCCGGATCGGCCAGGGCTTCGGCCACCAGGCGCGAAACCGCCTCGGGACGCTGCCATCCGGCCTCGGGTTCGCTACACACGGGGTGACCACCGCGCATCGTTTCCCCGACGGGCCCCACCCAAGTCGCCATGCCTCACGACGCCGCCTCCGCTCCCCGCTCCCGGTGGGGCCTCATCGCCCGGACGGCTAGCGACCCGGCCCCGCGGGAGCGGATCGGCCGCTGGCCGTACTGGGCCTCGTGGTCGACCCGCACCCGGATGATCGTCCTCGTCCTCGCCATCGACATCCTGGCCGCCCTGGTCTCCTGCGCCCTGATCGTGCTGAACGCCCGCTCCGCCGTCGAGGTCGAGATGCAGGCGGCGATGACGAATGTCGAGCTTCTGGTCTCCGACACCATCGACCTCGCCCAGGCCGGCCCGCCCGCCGGCATCCTGCAGACCCTGACCCTGCGCATCCACGACCTGCGCCACGTGCGCGTCACCGTCCTCGACGCCGAGGGCAAGGTCGTGACGGGGGGCCTCGGCCGGGTCCGGCGCGACCAGCACGCCGCGCCGGCCTGGTTCGCGGCGCTGATCGCCCCGGCGATCCGGGAGCACGACCTGCCCATCGTGGCCCAGGGACGGCGCATCGGCACGGCCCGCATCACCACGCAGCCCCGCGACGAGATCGACGAGGTCTGGGGCTACGCCCTGTCGCTGTCGCTCGCGAGCCTCTGTCTCAGCCTCGGCCTGCTTGGCGCCCTGACGGTGGCGTTCGGCCGGGTCCTGGCCCCCCTGACGCAGCTTTCCGAGGGCCTGATCCAGCTCGAACAGCAGGACTACACCGCGCGCCTCGAACCGCCCGCCTCCCGAGAGCTCGCCGCCATCGCCGCCCGCTTCAACCGCGTGGCGCAGGCCCTGTCCGAGACCCGCGCCGCCAACGGGCGCCTGAACCGCCAGCTCCTCTCGGCCCAGGACGACGAGCGCCGGCGCACGGCCCTGGAGTTGCACGACGAGTTCGGCCCCTGCCTCTTCGCCCTGGAAGCCACCGCCGCCTCGGTGGTCCGCATGGCCGAGGCCGAAGCGCCCCCCGACCGGGACCGCCTGAGGCAGCGGGCCCAGGACATCGCCAGCATCGTCGGCCAGGTGCAGACGCAGAACCGCGACCTCCTCAACCGCCTGCGCCCGCACGCCCTCGGGCAGGTGCCGCTGCCGGATTGCCTCGACCTGCTGCTGCGCGACTTCCGCCGGCGCCATGCCGGCACGCGCTTCGCCGGCAGCTTCGACGGGCTGGCGCGGGGCTACGGCGACGTCACGGACCTCACCGTCTTCCGCTGCATCCAGGAGAGCATGACCAACGCGGTCCGCCATGGGCGCGCCTTGAACGTCACCGTCCGGGCCCGCGACGAGGCGGTCGCGGGAATGGCGGGCGGCCGGGCCCTGCACCTGACCATCCGCGACGACGGCAGCGGCATCGCCCCCGAGCACGGCCTCGGGCTCGGACTGTCGGGGATGCGCGAGCGCGTGGAGGCCCTGGGCGGCACGTTCCGGCTTGACAATGCCCCGCCCGGCGCGGTTGTCCGGATCATGATTCCGCTCGATGATGAGCGGGACGCCGAAACGAGTCCGATTCCCAGCGCATGAACGCGATCGCCACCCCCCCCGAGGCCCCCACCCTCGTCATCGACGATCACCCGATCGTGCTCCAGGGATGCCGGCGGGTGCTCGAGGATGCGGGCATCGAGCGGATCCTCGAGGCCACCAGCGTGGTCGCGGCCTACCGTCACTTCCTGCGCGCCCGCCCCGCCACGGTGATCTGCGACCTGACCTTCCAGGGCAGCGGGCTCGCTGGCCTGGAGCTGATCCGCCGGATGCGGGCCGCCCATCCGGGGGTGCGCGTCCTCGTGTTCAGCATGCACAACGATCCGGTCATCGTCTCGCGGGCCCTGGAGGCCGGCGCCCTGGGCTACGTGCTCAAGGACCACGCCTCCGGCGAGCTGTTCGAGGCCTTCGAGCGGGTCCGGTCCGGCCGCCCCTACCTCGATCCGCGCCTGGCCACCGAAGTGGCGATGCTGCGCACCGACCCGAAGCGCACGCCCGAGACCCAGCTGACGCCGCGCGAACTGCAGATCCTGCAGCGCCTGGCGCAGGGCAAGTCCTACGGCGCCATCGCGAGCGACCTGTCGGTCAGCTACAAGACCATCACCAATGCCTGCTCGATGATGCGCCAGAAGCTCGGCCTGCGCACCCTGGCGGAGTTGATCCACGTTGCGGTGACGCAGGCACAGCGCCAGGGCTGAGACGGGTCCCGCCCGGCAAGGATGGGAACCCTTTCGGCAAGCCCACGCGGCGCCGGGGCGAAACGCTCAGCCGAAGCCGCCCATCGCGCGCACCACCGCCCACTCGGTCTCCGTCACCGGCTGAACCGACAGGCGCGAATTGTTGGCGAGCACCATGGCGGCGAGGCGCGGCTCGGCCTTGATCGCCTCCAGGGTGACGGGGCGGGGCAGCGCTTCCACGGCGCGCAGGTCGACCATGCCGAAGCGGCCGGTCGCGTCGGAATCATCCGGGTAATAGGGCCGGATCACCTCGACGATGCCGACCACGGCCTTGCCCTCGTTCGAGTGGTAGAAGAACCCGCGCTCGCCCACCTCCATGGCCATGAGGTGCTTCTTGGCGACGTGGTTGCGCACGCCGTTCCAGTGGGTTCCGGCGCCGCCGGCGGCGACCTGCTGCTCCCAGGACCAGGTCGAGGGCTCGGACTTGTAGAGCCAGTAGGCCATGCGCTTCTCCAGAGACGTCGGCTCCATAGCACCGGCCAAGCGTGGCCGTCAGGCTCCGCACATCACAGAAGCCAAGCGTGGCCGTCAGGCCCCGCAAATTGCGATAACCAAGCGTGACCGTCAGGCCCCGCACATCCCATTCGCCGAGCGTGGCCGTCAGGCCCCGTAAATTCCGATAATCAAGCGTGGCCGTCAGGCCCGGCGCAGCGCGGACTCCCAGTAGTCCAGGCTTGCGGCGTTGATCGGGGCGCCGGCCCCCGCGTTTCGGGCGGTGACGAAGGCGTGGAACTCGGCCGCCGCCTCGGGCCCGAGGAGATCGGACAGGGCCGAGAGGATGCGGGTGATGCGCAGGTGGTTGTGGTCGTGCGCGCGCAGCCAGCCGTCGGTCTCGGCATAGAAGCGGGTCATCCGCCCGAGGGCGGCCCGCACGCCCGAGAGGGCCGCCGGATCGTTGCGGATCGCCTCGGCCTCGGCGCGGCTCAGCACCGGCGCGCCCGGCACGGCGAGGCTCGCCTCGTGCAGGGGGAAGCACCATTGGACGAAGTCGTGCACGCCCTCGATATGGGCGTCGTCGAAGGCGAGGATGTCGGTCAGGCGGCGCCCGGCCCCATCGTCGCCGGTGCCGGCCAGGAAGGCGCGGACGGGGTGCTGGCTCACTCGGCTTCTCCCCGCAGGGGCCGCGCCAGCAGGGCGGCGATGACGCCGTCGACGCTGGCGCCGCCCGACACGATGGCGGCGACCGCCTCGGCCACCGGCATCTCGATGCCGCGCGCGCGGGCGAGGTCGACCAGGGCGGCGGCCGTGAAGGCACCCTCCGCGAGCTTGCCGCCGGCGGCCGCCTCGGGCGAGGCCCCGGCGCCGAGGCGCTCGCCGAAGGCGAAGTTGCGCGATTGCGGCGAGGAGGCGGTGAGCACCAGGTCGCCCAGGCCCGACAGGCCCATCAGGGTCTCCGGCCGGCCGCCATAGGCGCGGGCGAAACGCATCAATTCGGCGAAGGCCCGGGCGATCAGGGCGGCCCGGGCGCTCTCACCGAGGCCGCGCCCGGCGACGATGCCCGACGCGATGGCCAGGACGTTCTTGCCCGCCCCGCCGATCTCGACGCCGCGCACGTCGTCGGTGTGGTAGACCCGGAGCGTCGGGCCCGAGAGGGTGCCGGCCAGGCGCGCGGCCAGGCCGGCATCCGCCGCCGCGAGCGTCACGGCGGTGGGCAGGTTGCGGGCGACGTCCGCGGCGAAGCTCGGGCCGGACAGGACCGCCACGGGGGCGGCGGCGCCCAGCTGCCCGGCCGCGACCTCGCTCATGAAGGCGTCGGTGCCGCGCTCGATCCCCTTGGCGCAGAGCACGATGGCGGCGTCCCGGGCGAAGGCGGGTGCCAGCTCGGCCAGCACCCCGCGCAGGGTCTGGGCCGGCGTCACCATCAGCACCGTCCCGGCCTCGGCGAGGTCGGCGGAGCCGGCGGTGACGGCGATGCGGCGGTGCAGGGGCACGCCGGGCAGGTAGCGCGCGTTCTCGCGGGCCTCCTGCAGGCGCGCCGCGGCCTCCGGGTCGCGCAGCCACAGGGTCACGTCGTGCCCGGCCGCGGCGGCCGCGTTGGCGAGGGCCGTGCCCCAGGCACCGCCGCCGACGACTCCGATCCGCCTCATGCGCTGGTCCCTCGCGATGTGAAGTGGTCCGCCCGCAGACGATACAGGAGATGCG
The DNA here is from genome assembly GCF_001423085.1 of Methylobacterium sp. Leaf125. Classification (GTDB taxonomy): domain Bacteria; phylum Pseudomonadota; class Alphaproteobacteria; order Rhizobiales; family Beijerinckiaceae; genus Methylobacterium. The sequence goes on from NZ_LMNU01000023.1 coordinate 188,557, forward strand.
GACGCAGCGGATGTCCCGGCGGCAGGGCCGGATGCGCGAAGCCGCCCTCCGGGCGCATGCCGAGGCGCTCCATCACCCGGCGCGACGGCGCGTTCACCTCGGCCGTGAAGGCGACGACCGCGGTGAGGCCGCAGCGGCTGAACAGGTCGGCCAAGGCGAGGCGGGCGCCCCGCGTGGCGATCCCGCGGCCCCAGGCCGCGCGTGCCAGGCGCCAGCCGATCTCGACCGTCTCGCCCGGACGCTCGCCGCCCGGGAACGGCATGGGGCGCAGCAGACGCGCGCCGCCGATCATCCCGACGAACCCGTGTCCCTCGAGCGCGACGGCCCAGGGGCCGAAGCCGTCCGCCACGAAGCGCCGGGCGCAGGTCCGCGCTTCGGTCCGGCTCGCGGCCACGTCCTTGGTGGCGGGGAAGTGGCGCATGACCTCCGGGTCGGCGTTGAGGGCGGCGAAACGGGCCTCGTCGCCCGCCTGCCAGGGCCGCAACAGGAGATCCCCGTCACGAAGGCCCTCCGGCGGCGGCACCGCCTCGGCCTGCCGCAGCTTGCCGCGCAGGGCCAGCGAGCGCCGGTTCAGCGCGAACAGGTCGGCCCGTCCGACCAGGACCGCCTCGCCGAGGTCGGTGGCGGCGTCGAGCTGGTCGAGGGACAGGTTCGCCCAGGCGGGCGCCGGCACGCTCTCGCGCCAGGGCCCGCCGCAGGTGTTGTCGAGGAGGATGCGCGCGAAGCAATGGTCGCGGTGCACCGGCCAGTCCGGGCGGGCCGCCTCGGGCAGGCGCCGCTCGACGAGGTCGCGCCAGCGCAGCCGCGCGGCCTCAGGCAACCGCCTTCGGCTCCGCGAAGGGCCAGCGGGCCCGGGCCGGCGCGGTGAGGTCGTCGACGAGGCCGAGGCGCAGGCGCTCGATCCCGGCCCAGGCGATCATCGCGCCGTTGTCGCCGCACAGGGACAGCGGCGGGGCCACGAAGGCGAGGCCCGCCTCGCCGGCCTGGGTGGTCAGCGCCCGGCGGATCGCGCCGTTGGCCGCGACCCCGCCGGCCGCCACCAGGGCGGTGGGATGGCCGGCGACACTCGCGAAGTCGCGCATCGCCACCCGCAGGCGATCGACCACCACGTCGACCACCGCCGCCTGGAAACTGGCGCAGAGGTCGGCGACGTCGACCGAGGAGAGCGGCGCCAGCTTCTCGGCCTCGATCCGCAGGGCGGTCTTCAGGCCGGACAGGGAGAAATTCGCCTCGCGCCGGCCGAGCATCGGCCGCGGCAGGGCGAAGCGCTCCGGATCGCCGGTCTCGGCCAGGCGCTCGACCTCGGGGCCGCCCGGGTAGCCGAGGCCGAGGAGCTTGGCGACCTTGTCGAAGGCCTCGCCGATGGCGTCGTCGATGGTGGTGCCGAGCCGGACGTAATCGCCCACGCCCTTCACCGCCACGAGCTGGGTGTGGCCGCCGGAGGCGAGCAGCAGCAGGTAGGGAAAGCCGATGCCGTCGGTGAGCCGCGCCGTCAGCGCGTGCGCCTCCAGGTGGTTCACGGCGATCAGCGGCTTGCGCGCCACCAGCGCCAGGGTCTTGGCCGTGACGAGGCCGATGAGGACCCCGCCGATCAGGCCGGGGCCGGCCGCCACCGCGATGCCGTCGACCTGGGCCAATCGCAGGCCGGCGCTGCCCAGCGCACGGTCGATCAGCCGGTCGAGCACCTCCACATGGGCGCGGGCCGCGATCTCGGGGACGACGCCGCCATAGGCCGCGTGCTCGGCGATCTGGCTCAGCACCTCGTTGGAGAGGATGCGCCCGCGCCCGTTCTCGCCGGGGGCGACCACGGAGGCGGCGGTCTCGTCGCAGGTGGTTTCGATGCCGAGGACGTTCATGGACGGCGGATCATCTCGAAAAGGGCCTCGTCGGAGGCGTGCGGGGTATCCCGTGGATTGCGCGGCACCCTATCGTCCGCCTCCCCCGGCGGCAACGACGGGTTGCCAGGGGCGGCGAGACCGGCATGGATGGGGCGGGGTTCTGGGAGCGCGAGGCGGAATGCGGATCTGGGTGGCGCGGCCGGAACCGGGGGCGGCGCGAACGGGCGCGCGCCTCGCCGCCCTGGGACACCGGCCCCTCGTCGCCCCGGTCCTGGCCGTCGAACCGACGGGGATCGACCTGCCCGCGGAGGCCTTCGCCGGCCTCATCCTCACGAGCGCCAACGCGGCCTCCGCGCTAGCACCGGAGGATCGCGCGCGCCTGCGCACGATCCCCACCTTCGCAGTGGGCGCGCGGACCGCCGCCGTGGCCCGTGCTCTGGGCTTCGCGGACGTCCGCGCGGCGGAGGGCGACGCCCATGCCGTCGCCCGGCTGGTCCGGGAGTCCCTGCCCGAGGGGGCGCACCTCGTCCACGCGGCGGGGGCCGAGCGCAAGGCCGAACCCGCCGCTTCCCTGGTCGCGGCCGGATACCGCCTCACGGTGCGGGAACTCTATGTCGCGCAGGTGGTGGCGAGGCTGCCCGATGCGGCGGCGGATGCCCTCGCGGCCGGGCGCCTGGACGGGGCGCTGCACTATTCCCGGCGCAGTGCGCAGGCGGCACACGATCTCGCCAACGCGGCCGGGCTCGGCGGAGCCTTCGGAGACCTGACGCATTACTGCTTGTCGGCCGATGTCGCCGTGCCCCTGGTCACCGCCGGGGTCGCGGTCCATTTCGTGCCCGACCGCCCCGGAGAGGACGCGCTCCTCGCGGGATTGCCGGCCCCCGGGCCAACAGGATTTCGATAAGGGCCTCGCTCCGGCGGCGGCCCTGGTGCTAGGACGAGCGCAAGAAGCTGCGCCGCCAGCCTCGACCCACCGGGCGCCGGATGCGCCGAACGGGCCGGGCGGCGGGAGACGGGAAGGGAGCCTTGAACCGTGAAACCACCCAACAGCGACGCCAACCGTCCGGGCTCTCCCACCGGCAACCGGCCGGCCGAGCCCGGCAAGCCCGGCACGCCGGGCGGCTCCGTTCCGCCGAAGGTCGAGACCTCGACCAAGCCGGGTCAGCCCGGCAGCACTCCGGGGACACCCCCGAAGGGTGAGCCGGTCACGGAAGGGACGAAGACGGATGCCGTGAAGACGGAAGCCGCCAAGGCCGCGATCCTCACCCCCGACGCCGCGAAGGCGGACGCCGCCAAGTCCGACGCCGTGAAACCCGATGCCTCCAAGCCGGACCTGACCCGGCCCGATCCGCTGGCCGTCGGCTCCGCGAAGACCGATGCGATCAAGGCCGACGCGCCGAAGCCGGACGGCCTCAAGCTCGATCCCTCGAAGCCCGACGCTTCGAAAAGCGATCCCGCGAAGCCCGACGCTTCGAAGACCGATCCGTTCAAGGCCGAGACCGGAAAAACCGAGCCGCCCCGACCCGGCGGGTTCGCCGGAACGCAGCCCGGCGCGCGTCCGGGCCAGTCGGTGACCGACGGTCCGATCATCGACCTGAAGGCCAAGCGCATGCCGGATCCAGTACCGCCGGCGAAGCCGGCCGGTGCTGCCGGTGCTGCCGGTGCTGCCGGTGCTGCCGGTGCTGCCGGTGCTGCCGGTGCTGCCGCAGGGATGCCGGGCAAGCCGGCGGACGGCAAGACCACAGACAGCAAGACCGCGGACAGCAAGTCCGCGGACAGCAAGCTCTCAGATTCGAAGGCCTCCGCGGAGCCTCCGAAGGCCGGTGGTCCGACGACACCGCGCATCACCCCGGCCGCCGCGACCGCACCGGCCGCGTCCACCGGGGCCGGCTTCGGCTCCCTTGTCACCGCCGGCCTGCTCGGCGGCGTGGTGGGGGCCGGCCTCCTGTTCGGCGTCGCGCGCAGCGGCCTGATGGCGCCGGGCGAGGATGCGCGCATCACCGCCCTCGACCAGCGGATCGCCGCCCTCGCCCCGAAGGATGCGGTGGCGGGCCTGGACAAGCGGGTCGCGGCGAACGAGGCGGCGCTCAAGGCGGTTCCGGAGGCGGTGTCGGCGGCACGCCAGGCCCTCGAGAAGGCGAACGCGGCCCAGGGCGGCGCGCCCGCTCCGGTCGAGGGAGCGCCGACCGCGGCGGCAGCCCCGGCCGCCGTGCCGGCCGATCTCGTCGCCCGCCTGGATGCCCTGGACCAGCGCGTCTCGGCGCTGCAGGAAGAGCCGGGCCGCGACCAGGGCTCCGACGCGCGGATGGCGGTCACCCCATCCGCAGGACCGCAGCTCGCCGAGTTGCAGCAGCGCCTGAAGACCGTCGAGGGCAAGGTCGAGTCCGCGCCCAAGCCCGCCGCGCAGCCCGACCTCGCTCCGAAGCTCGCCGCCCTCCAGGGCGACGTCGAGGCCAAGACCAAGGCCAATGCCGAGGCGGCCCAGGCGCTGAGCCAGAAGGTGGCAGCCCTCCAGCAGTCGCTGGACGCCCGCGTCCAGGCCGCCACCGAGGCGGTCCAGGCCGCGACCCAGGCGAGCGAGAAGGTCGCCGACGCGAACAAGACCCAGGCGGCCGAGACGGCCAAGGCGGTGGAGCGCCAGCTCCAGGCCCAGGCCGACAAGATCGCCGGCCTCGACAAGGCCGTCTCCGAGCGGGCCGAGACCGCGACCCTACAGGCCGCCCTGCGCGTCGTGTCGGCCGATCGGATCGTGACCGCCCTGAACACCGGAGCCCCCTATGCGGACGCGCTCTCGGCCCTGCGTGGGCTGGAGCCGGGCGACCCGGCCCGCCTCACGGCGGTGGCGGCCTTCGCCGACAAGGGCGCGCCGACGGCCCGTTCGCTCGCGGCCGAGTTCCGTCCCATCGCCGAGAAGATCGCGGCGAAGCGCCGGGCCGCCCAGAGCAAGGCCGTGGCCGAGACCGGTGACATCGGCACCAAGCTGATGAGCATGGCCGAGTCGATCGTCCAGGTCCGGCGCGTCGACAGCCCGGCCGCCGGCGGCAACGGCACCGCGCAGGCCCCCGACACCACCCCGAAGGTGCAGGACGCCCTCGACCGCGGCGCGATCAAGGAGGCAGCCGAAGCCTTCGCGGCGCTGCCCGAGGCGGCACGGGCCGAAGCCGGCGATTTCGGCACCAAGCTGGCCTCGCGTGCCGCCGCCGGCGACGCCGCCCAGGGCCTGCTCGCCGACGCCTTCAAGGGCCTGCCTGCCACCGGCGCCTCCCGTTGAGCGTGCGGCCGCGCGCCCTGCCCTCCGGCGGACTGCGCGGCCACCCGGATTTCGCGCGGGAGCGCCGAACGCTCCCGCCCCCGACTCTCGGTGTCGCCGGACCGGCCGACGCCACTCCCAGGAGTTTCTGATCTCATGTGGCGCGCCCTCGCCTTCCTGGCCCTTCTCGCGGTTGCCGCCTATGGCGCGACCTGGGTCGCCGACCATCCCGGCACCGTCACCATCGTGTGGAACGGCTACGAGGTGGCTACCAGCCTGGCCATCGGGCTGATCGGCGTCCTGATCGCCGCCATCCTGATCGGCTTCATCTGGGCCATCGTGCGGGGCTTCATCACCCTGCCGGAGACGCTGGTGCGCGGCTCGCGCGACCGGCGCCGGGCCAAGGGCTTCTCGGCCCTGTCCCGCGGCATGGTCGCGGTGGGGTCGGGCGATCCCCTCGCCGCCCGCCGCCACGCCAACGATGCCGAGCGGCTGCTCGGCGCCGAGCCCCTGACCCTGCTCCTCAAGGCCCAGGCCGCCCAGATCTCCGGTGATCGCGAGGCCGCGGAGCAGGCCTTCCAGCGCATGGTCAACGACCCGGAGACCCGCGTGCTCGGCCTGCGCGGCCTGTTCGTCGAGGCCCGCCGCCGCGAGGACGACGCCTCCGCCCGTGCCTACGCCGCCGAGGCCGCCCGCCTCGCACCCAGCGTCACCTGGGCCAACGAGGCCGTGCTCGAGGCGCAATGCGCCGATGGCGACTGGAGCGGCGCCAACGAGACCGTCGAGCGGCGTGCCTCCCTCGGCCTGATCGAAAAGGCGACCGCCCGGCGCCAGCGCGCCGTCCTGCTCACCGCCGCCGCGCAGGAGCGCGAGGCCGGCGAGCCGGAGGCCGCCACCGAGCGTGTCCTCAAGGCGGTCAAGCTCGCCCCCGACCTCGTCCCGGCCGCGGTGCTGGCCGCGCGCCTGATGGTGCGCCGGGGCGACCTGCGGAAGGGCGCCAAGATCATCGAGGCCGCATGGCGCGCCGGGCCGCACCCGGACCTCGCCAAGACCTACCTGAACCTGCGCACCGGCGATTCCGTCCGCGACCGCATGGCCCGCGCCGAGACCCTGGCGAAGATCTCGTCCTGGCACCCGGAAGCACGCCTCGCCATGGCGCAGGCGGCCTACGAGGCCCGAGAGTTCGGCCAGGCCCGCGACGCCCTGGCGCCGCTCCTGGCCGACCGGCCCACGGTCCGCGCCTGCCTGACCATGGCCCGCATCGAGGAGGCCGAGCACGGCTCCGGTTCGGGCCGGGCCCGCGAGTGGCTCTCCCGCGCCGCGCATGCCCCGCGCGATCCGCTCTGGATCGCCGACGGCATCGCGTCCGAGACCTGGGCGCCCGTCTCGCCGGTGAGTGGCCGCCTCGACGCCTTCGTCTGGAAGACCCCGACCGAGCTCATCGCCGGTCCCGAGGCGCCGGACGACACGGACGAGACGGCCCCGGAGGGCGCTCTCGCCGGTCCGACGGCCGCCCCTGCGCCGGCCACCACCGCGATGCCGATGCCGTCGGCGCCGTCGAAGGCGGATGGCGCGGCCGAGCCGAAGCCCACGACGGTGCTGTTCCCGTCCACCACCAAGGAGACGGCACCGGTGGCCGCCGGAATGGCGGCCGCCGCCGCGCCGTCCGCTGCGGGCAATGCGTCCCCGGCCGCGGCCGCGGGGCCCCTCGTGGCCAAGTCGCCGACCCCCGTGGTGTTTCCGCCGCCGAAGGCCGGCGAGGGCACCCAGCCCCGCCGCGCCGGCTGATCGGCGAACGTCGCCCCGGGCCCGGTTACGTCACCGGGCTCCGGGCCAGCATGGCGCATGCAGGGACGGTTCCGAGCGACCGTCCTTAAAGGTCGGTTCACGCAATTCCGCTAATCCTCCCGATCAGCGAGTTCTGCGTAACCGAAGTGCCATGTCCCCATCTTTCGACGATGCGCCGGACCTCTCCGGCCTGATCGAATTGTCGCGTCTCGACAACCTCGATCTGAAACCCGTCATCCTTCGGGTGCAGACGGATCTCTTTCTCTCGGCGGTGGTCCGGGACCGGAAGACGCTCGCGGCCTTCGCCTCCCTGGCCGGGGGATTGATCCCGATCGTCGATGCCGAGACCGCCGAGATCGTCGCCCGCAAGCTCGCGCCCTTCCCCGACACGCCGCCCGCCCTCCTGGCCGCCCTGGTGGAACGCGGCGGCGGCGCCCGGGACGCCGTCATCGCCCACGCGCCGATCCTGACGCAGGCCATGATCCAGGCCGCCCTGGCCGAGGATGCCGAACTCGGCCCTGCCATCGCCACCCGGCACGACCTCAGCCGCGCCACCGTCCTGGACCTGATCGGTCGCGAGGATCCGGCCATCGACCGGGCGCTGGCCGCCAATCCGGCCGTAGCCCTCCAGGGCGAGATGCTGGCCCGCATCGTCGCCCGGGCCCGCAAGATTCCGGACCTTGCCCGGGCGCTCCTCGCCCGTCACGACCTCGCCCATGCCGACGTGGCGCCGCTGTTCCTGCTGGCGGACGAGGCCCGCCGCGAGGCGATCGGTCACGCGATGATGGCGACGGCGGCCCTGCGGCCGGCCCCGCCGGCGCCGCGCGAGGCCGGTGCCGTGCTCACCGGCTTCTCCGCCCGGGGCGACGTGGCCGGGTTCGTGGCCGCCCTCACCGAGCTGCTCGCCCTGCCCAAGGGCTTCCTCGCCACCACCCCCGATCCGTCGCTGCGCTACGAGCTGCTGACGGTCGCCCTGCGCGCTGCCGGCCTGCACGAGGAGGAGGCGGTCTACATCTACCTCACCCTGAACGAGACCGTGGCCCAATCGGTCGACCGGGTGTTCAACCTGGTGAAGCTGTTCCGCACCCTGCCGCGCGTCGCTGCCCGCGACCTGCTGGCGGCGATCCTCGACTGGACCCCGCCCGAGCGGGCGGCCGGCGCGGCGCACCAGCCCTACCATGCCCCGGACGCGCAGCGCCCCCGGGCGCAGGCTTCGGCCAGCGAGCGCCCGCCCCTGCGCACGCCCCTGCCGAGCCGGCAGCGCCAGGCGAACTGATTCACCCTCGAACCGGCCGCGCGCGAAACGCCCGCGCGAATCCGCCTACTCGGCGAGGTCGAGGCGGTGGCGCCCGGCGCGGTCGTCGATCTCGACGATCCAGAGGTCGTCGTCGAAGCGCAGCTCCTTGCCGAGGCGCACCTCCACGTCGGCGGGCGTGGCCTCGCTGAGCAGGGCCACGAAACGGCGGTCGCCGTCGGATTCGGTGTCCACGAGGGATTGCGGGGCCGGGCCGTAGAGATCGGCGCTGCCGTCGAGGCGATCGACCTTCACGAAGATCGCTCCCGCCTCGGGGGCGCCGCGGCGGCGCTGGACCGCGGCGATGCCCTCGATCCCGAGGCGGCGAAGATGGGCGGAGACCCAGAAATCCGAGCGCAGGCGTGCCATGCGCCGGTCTATAGCACGCCGCCCCGCCGGATCAGCCCCGTGAGGCGCCCGCGCGGGTGGCGAGTTCACGGAAGGTCCGCGTCGAGGGCTCGCCCTTGACCGGCAGCTTGCGGTCCCGCTCGAACTTCTCGATCGCCGCCCGGGTGCTCGCGCCCATCAGGCCGTCGGCCTTCAGCGGCCCGTAGCCGAGCTTGACCAGGGCGCGCTGCGCCTGGGCGACGGAGAGGCCCCCGAGGGTCGTCACCGAGGCGGTGGTCTCCGCACCGGCCGGCTCGCCGGACCGGATGATTTCGCCGATGCCGTCCCGCGGCGCGCGTGCCGCCTCGACCCGGGCCGGGTCCGGCTTCGATGCCTCGGGCTTTCCGGACGCCTCGGGCTTTCCGGACGCCTCAGGCTTGGCGGCCTCCAGCTTCGCGACCGCGGCGGCAGCCGGCTTCGGGGCCTCGGCGGCCCGGGCGAGCGCCGGCTTGGCGGGCAGCTTGGGGAAGATCGGCGCGGGATGGCGGCCCATCTGGTAGCCGAGCGCGTTCAGGCAGATCATCGACACCGCGCCGAGAACGACGGCGACTCCGAGGACCTCGCCGGGATGGCGCAGGATGGCGCGGCCCGCGCCTCCCGCCAGGGCCCCGAACCCCGCCAGACTCCCGAACCCCGCCACGCCGCCGGGGGCCGGCCGACGCCGGGCGACGGGCCGGGCCTCGCGGCCGCGGGACGGAACGATGATCTCTCGCTGGTCGCGGCGTGCTGGCGGCTCGCGCATTCGATCTCCTCAGGACTGTTCGCACCGGCGTCCGGGCCCCGCGCAATGCGGGGTCCGGACCATCCGGTGCCGGCAGGATCGCGGCGCACTCATCCGGCGCGCCGCAGGGGAACGTAGCTCTCGCGCACCGGCTCGGGGCTCGATTCGAACAGGCCCATGGGCCGGCGCATCGGCACGGGTCCGTCGTTTACGGCGGCGACGAGGCTGCCGCCCGAGACCGGCAGGCGCAGGCGGGTGCGGATCGGGGCCGACGGGATGGCGCCGGTGCCGACCCGGCAGGCGCGCGGGAGGGTGACGATGATCGTGGTGCCCTCGCCCCGGGTGCTCTCGATGGTGATGGCGCCGCCATGCAGGCCGACGAGGCCCTGCACCACGGAGAGGCCGAGGCCGGTGCCCTCGTGGGTGCGCTCGTAGCCGCCGGCGCACTGGTAGAACGGGCTGCCGATGCGGGGCAGGTCGGCCTCGCTGATGCCGATGCCGGTATCGGCGACGATGAGGTCGAGGTGCCGGCCCGAGCCGCGCAGGCCGACCTCGACCCGCCCGCCGCGCGGGGTGAACTTCACCGCGTTCGACAGGAGGTTGATGACCATCTGGCGGCAGGCGCGCATGTCGGCGGTGATCTCCACCGGCGTGACGCTGGCATCGCGCACCAGGGTGACGCCGGCCTGGTCGAACTTCAGCTGCATCAGGTTGCAGCAGGTCTGGATCAGGGCCGAGAGGTCGAACGGCTCCGGGGTGTAGTCGAAATGGCCGCTCTGGATCCGCGACATGTCGAGGAGCGTGTTGACGACTTCGAGGAGGTGCTGGCCGGAATTTCGGATGATGCCGGCATATTCCCGCGTGCGCTCGGGATCGGTCACCATCCCGCCCTCCCCCGAGAGCACCTCGGAGAAGCCGATGATGGCGTTGAGCGGCGTGCGCAGCTCGTGGCTGACATTGGCGAGGAAGCGGCTCTTCACCTCGTCCGCGCGCTCGGCCTCTGCGCGGGCCTGTTCCAGCTCCTCGGCGTGGCGGCGGTGCTCGGTCACGTCGCGGGTGACCGCGACGACGCTGGATTGCAGGCGGCCGGCCGTGACCGTCTCCGCCGCCTGACCGTCGATCCGATGAATGCGCATCTCGGCGAAGATCACCCGCGGCGCGGTCTCGCCGCGGGCCGAGGCGACGTCGAGGTGCAGGCGGAACTGGACCCGGGCCGGGCGGCCATGCGCGGCGACGTCGCTCAGGGCCTGCAGCAGCAGGGGGCGGTCGCCCACATGGACGCGCTCCAGCAGGCCGTGGCCCTGCAGGGAGGCCGGATCGGCGCCGAGGAAGCGGGTGGCCGAGGCGCTGGCCTCGAGGACGCGGCCGTTCGGGTCGTGCCAGGTCACCAGGTCGTCGATGGCCGAGAGCAGCATGCGGTCGCGGCGCTCGTTGTCGCGCAGGCGGGCGAGCCAGCGGCCCTCGTGGCGGAAATGCTCGAGGGCCTGGGCCGCGATGTGCCCGATCGCCGTGATGGCGAAGACCGGCATCGCCAGGGCGCGCGACCACTCGGGCAGCGGAGTACCCTCGGCCAGCGGCGGCAGCAGGGCGACCGCGAGGGCCCCGAGGGCCGCGACGATGGCGGCCGCCAGGGTGGCGCGCCGGGAGCCCGAGACCACGGCCTCCAGGGGGATCGCCACCAGCCAGATCGCGGCGGCGGACTCGGCGCCGCCCGTCATCATAGCGAGGCAGACCACCACGCCGGTGAGGCCGGCCGAGGAGATGGCGTGGGCGAGCCAGAGGATGCCGGTGCGGGACAGGAGCACGGCGGCGAAGACGGGCAGCATCAGGCTGGCGATGGCCAGGGCCTCGACGCCGGTGGGCACCCCGCGCAGCACCAGGTAGGGCGGCAGGCCCAGCATCATCATCAGGCCGGTGGCGAGGCGCGAGACCAGGAAGCGCTCGTGCCGGAAGCGCACGCCGCCATCCTCTTTCACCGACTCATGGACGAGCCCCGCGAGGCGGACATCGATGAGGGAAGCCAGGGCACCGTAGATACGCAATACCGACACGCACAGCGCGGACACGGCCCGACGGCCACCCCGACGCCCCTTGGCTCGACGAGAACTCGACTGAGGCCAACTTCGCAGAGCCGACTTAAGCGAGTCTTGCGCTAGACAGTCCGATTGTCTCCGCATGCTTTCCGGGACGTAACTGTCACCGGTCTGTCCGATAGACCTTTTCGGGGCACGACACGAAAAAGCCTAGAATGACACCGGGATAAGCTTGTGTTCACCATTCCGGCGCTTTGCCGGCGGTGCGTCAGGCCCTCTTTACCGCTCGCGCCCGACGGTGCTCGCGCCCCGGCCGGGGCGCGTCCGGGCCACAAACCCATGTCCTTTCTCATCCGTGCCGGTCTGGTCATCGGCGTCCTGTCCTGGCTGGCGCTTCAGCACCAGGGCGAGCCCGCGCCCACACCGCCGGCGGTGGCGGATGCGGCGGCGGAGGCCTGGGACGCCCTGCCCGCGCCCGTGCGCGACGCCGCCCTGCGCGAGGGGGCCGCGGAGATCGGGCGGCGGGCCGGGCAGGCCCTCGCGGCCTCGCCCAGCGGTCGGCCCGCCTCCCGCGACACCCTGTTGGACAGCGACAGAAAAGTCCCGTGGCGGGGCGCGCAAACGCATGCCGATCGCGCTACGGTGGCGCAACGCGGGGAACGCGCGTCCCCGTAAGGGGGTAGTTGGTTCGCGACGCGGCGAGGAATCCAGCGGATGTTCGGCTTCGGGATGGAATACGAGGGCGCCGCCTTCTGGCTGCCCGTGGTCTGGGCGGGCCTGCTGGCGCTCGCGGTGGCGATGTACGTGGTCATCGACGGCTTCGACCTCGGGGTCGGCATCCTGTTCACGGCCGCGCGGAAGGGCAATTGGCGGGACCGGATGATGCTCTCGGTCGCGCCGATCTGGGACGGCAACGAGACCTGGCTGGTGCTCGGCGGCGGCGGCCTGTTCGCGGTGTTCAGCGTCGCCTACGCCATCCTGCTGCCGGCGCTGTACATCCCGATCATCCTGATGTTGATCGCGCTGATTTTCCGCGGGGTCGCCTTTGAGTTCCGGTTCAAGGCCGACCGCTCGCAGTTCGTCTGGGACAATGCCTTCCACTACGGTTCGCTGCTGGCCACCTTCGCGCAGGGCATGGTGCTCGGCGCCTTCGTCCAGGGCTTCAAGGTCGAGGGCCGCGGCTTCGCCGGCGGCACCATGGACTGGCTCACTCCCTTCAGCGTGCTCACCGGCATCGGCCTCGTCTGCGGCTACGGCCTCCTCGGGGCGACCTGGTGCGTGATGAAGACCTCGGGCGAGCTCGAGATCTGGGCCCGGCGCAAGAGCCTGCAATTCCTGGCCGCCACCATCGTGTCGATGGCGGTGGTGAGCGCCTGGGTGCCGTTCCTCGGCCTCGACATCCAGTGGCGCTGGATCGCCTGGCCGAACATCCTCTACGTGGCCCCCGTTCCGGTGGTGACGGCCCTCGTCGCCTGGGGCATTTTCCAGGGCATCCGCAACGGACGCCACGTGGCGCCCTTCCTGCTCACCGTCGCGCTGTTCCTGCTCGGCTTCCTCGGCCTCGCCATCAGCCTGTTCCCCTACATCGTGCCACCGCACTACACGATCTGGCAGGCGGCCAACGCGGTGAGCGCCCTGCAATTCGCCCTCGTCGGCTATTCCGTGGTGATGCCGCTGACCCTGGCCTATACCGCCTACGCCTACTGGGTCTTCCGCGGGAAGGTGGCGGAAGACCTCGAATCCGGGGGCTACGGGCATTGAGCGGGGGCTCATCCGGGGCCAAGGGCCGCCGGCTGCTCTGGTTCGTCGCCTTCTACGCCGCGAGCCTCGTGACCTTCACGGCGCTGGTCTACTTCCTGCGCGCCATCGTGAAGGGGTGATGGGCGCCCGACGGCCCGTCTGCAGGGACCCGTCCGTAGGGGGCCGTCTGTAGTGGCCCTTCGGCCGCAGCCGTTCCGCCCGCTCCGCTTCCCCGAGGCAGACCGGCGTTCCGAGGACCGCTCGGCGATCCGTCCCCGCTGCATGCAGGGACGGATCCGCAGGTCACGCCGCCCTCACCCCCAGAGCGCCGGCTCCGGCGGATGGATCAGGCTGCCCTTGAAGCGCAGGCCCGGCTCCCGGTCGCGGGACAGGAGGAGCGGACCGTCGAGGTCGACGTAGTCGGCGTGGTGGGCGAGCAGCATGGCGGGCGCCATGGCCAGCGAGGTGCCGACCATGCAGCCGATCATCAGCGAGAAGCCCCGCGCCCGGGCCTCGTGGGCCAGCATCACCGCCTCGGTCAGGCCGCCGGCCTTGTCGAGCTTGATGTTGATGGCGTCGTAGCGCCGGCTGAGGGCATCGAGGCCGGCGCGGTCGTGCAGGCTCTCGTCGGCGCAGATCGGGATCGGCCGGGCGATCTCGGCGAGGAGCGCGTCCTCGCCGGCGGGCAGCGGCTGCTCGATCAGGCCGACGCCGGCGGCGACGCAGGCCGCCAGGTTGGCCTCGATCGTCTCCGCGCGCCAGGCCTCGTTGGCGTCCACGATCAGGCGTGAATCGGGAGCGCCCCGCCGTACCGCGGCGATCCGCTCCGGGTCGCCCGTCCCGCCGAGCTTGACCTTGAGCAGGGGCCGGTGGGCGGCCTGGCGGGCCGCCGCCTCCATGCTCTCCGGGTCGCCGAGGCTCAGGGTGTAGGCGGTGGTGGCGACCTGCGGGGCCGACAGGCCGGCGATCTCGAAGGCCGGGCGCCCGAGTTGCTTGGCCTCGAGGTCGAACAGGGCGCAATCGAGGGCGTTGCGGGCGGCACCCGGCTTCATGCCGACCTGCAGGTCGGCCCGGGTCGCCCCCATGGCGATGGCCTCGGCATGGTCGCGGATCAGCGCGACGACACTCTCCACGGTCTCGCCGTAGCGGGCATAGGGCACGCACTCGCCGCGCCCGATCCGGCCCTCCCCGTCCGTGACCGTGGCGACCACCACCACCGCCTCGGTGCGGCTGCCCCGCGCGATGGTGAAGGCCCCGGCGATCGGGAACGTCTCGACCGCGACGTCGAGGTGCCGGGTCACGCGCTCGCCCCCGTATGGGCCGGGGGAAACTCGGAGACGATCCGATCGACGATGGCCTCGACGCCGAAGCGGACCGGGTCGGTGGCCGGCAGGTCGTGCTCGCGGGCGAGAGCGGCGAGCAGCGTGCGGGCCGCCCCCTCCTCCAGGTCCTGCGTGTTGACGGCGATGCCCACCGGGCGGATGTCCGGGTTCGTCAGGCGCCCGAGCTGGACGGTGAGGTCGATGACCTGCCGGATGGTGGGCAGCGGGTGCTGGACGCCGCGCATGGTCGTGCGGGTCGGCTCGTGGCAGACCACGAAGGCATCGGCCTGCGCCCCGTGCAGCAGCCCGAGGCTGACGCCGGCGAAGGACGGGTGGAACAGTGAGCCCTGGCCCTCGAGCAGGTCCCAGTGCTCGGGCGCGGCCGCAGGGGCGATCCACTCGACGGCGCCGGAGATGAAGTCGGCCACCACGGCGTCGATGGCGACGCCGCGCCCCGAGATGAAGACGCCGGTCTGGCCGGTGGCGCGGAAATCCGCGTCGAGGCCGCGCTCCCGCATGCCGCGCTCCAGGGCGAGCACGGTGTACTTCTTGCCCACCGAGCAGTCGGTGCCGACGCTGAGCAGGCGGCGGCCGGGCCGCCGCGTGCCCTTGCCGGTGGCGAAGGTCTCGGCGGTGTGCCGCACGTCGTGCAATTGCCGGCCGTGGCGCTCGGCGGCCTCGGCGATCGCCGGCACCGCTCCCAGGCGGGCATGCAGGCCGCTGGCGATGTCGAGCCCAGCCTCCAGGGCCGCCACCACCTCGGCGACCCAGTGCTCGGGGAGGATGCCGCCCGCGTTGGCGACGCCGATCACCAGGGTGCGGCAGCCCTGCGCCACGGCCTCCGCCAGGGTGAGGTCCGGAATCCCGAGGTCGGCGGCGCAGCCGGGCAGGCGCAGCTGGCCGACGCACCACTCGGGGCGCCAGTCCTTGATGCCGTAGGCGGTCTTGGCGGCCAGGCGGTCGGGCACGTCGCCGAGGAACATCAGGTAGGGCGTTTCGATCTGCATCGCGTCACTCATCGGCCGAGGATGAACACCTCGTCTCCTCCTATGCGCGATGATCACGGCGCTGCCAAATCGTGCATCCGACGGGCCTTCGCCGGCAGAACGGGCTTGCGGGCGAGCGCGATGTCGGGTGTGGTCCTGGGCGCTAAGAGACGGATAAGACTCCGCGAAGAGGAAACGTTGCGCGCATGAAGATGTACGGCAATTGGCGCTCGGCCGCAGCGTTCCGGGTGCGGGTGGCCCTCAACCTCAAGGGCATCGCCTACGAGGAGATCTTCCTCGACCTCGATGCCGGCGAGCAGTTCAAGCCCGACTTCCTCGCGATCAATCCGCAGGGGGCGGTGCCGGCGTTCTTCGATGGCGACGGCCCGCCGCTGATCCAGTCCCTGGCCATCCTCGACTATCTCGAGGACATCCATCCGGCCGCGCCGCTGCTGCCCGACGAGCCGCGCGCGCGGGCCCGCGCCCGCTCCCTTGCCCAGGTCGTCGCCTGCGACACCCATCCGCTCTACGTGCCGCGGGTGCGCAACTTCCTGATGGAGACCTACGACCTGCCGCGCGAGCGGATGCTCGACTTCGTGCGCCACTGGATGGCGACCGGGCTGAAGACCCTGGAGACGCGCCTGACCCGGGAGCCCGGCACCGGCCGCTACGCCCAGGGCGACGCGGTGAGCCACGCCGATCTCTGCCTCGTCAGCCTGTGGGTCGGCACCGGCATCTTCGGCGTCGACACGGCGCCCTTCCCCACGGTGCGCCGGATCGCCGAGGACTGCCTCGCCCAGGACGCCTTCGCCCGGGCCCATCCCCTGCGTCAGCCGGGCGCGCCGGCGTGATGGGAATGGCGGTCGATTTACAATCCTTCTAAGCTGAACACCGGGATGACGATGCGGCGCTCGCCGTGGGGGCACGCATCCGCACAATCGTGAGACACGAGGACCTGAGCGACATGGTACCGGGCGAAACCGAGGACAATCTGCACCGCATCGTGGTCGTCGGCGGCGGCGCGGCGGGGCTGCAGCTCGCCACGAAACTGGGCGACAAGCTCGGCCGCACGAGCAAGGCGCACGTGACCCTGGTCGACCGGGCGCGGACCCACATCTGGAAGCCGCTGCTGCACGAGGTCGCCGCCGGTAGCCTCGATGTCGGCCACCACGCGGTAGATTACCTGCACCACGCCCACCGGCACCATTTCCGCTACCGCATCGGCGAGATGACCGGTCTCGACCGCTCCAAGCGGGTGATCCACCTCGCGGCCAGCCACGACACCGAGGGGCGCGAGGTCACGCCGATCCGCGAGATCCCCTACGACACGCTGGTGATGGCGGTGGGCTCGACCACCAACGACTTCGGCACACCCGGCGTGCAGCAGAACGCCATCGCCCTCGACACCCAGGGCCAGGCGGTGCGCTTCCACCAGCGCCTGATCAACGGCATGCTGCGGGCCCACACCCAGCCGGGGCCGGTGCGGGCCGGCCAGCTCCACGTCGTGGTCATCGGCGCCGGGGCGACGGGCACCGAGCTCGCCGCCGAGCTCCACCGCACCACCCGCGACGTGGCCGCCACCGGGCTCGACCGCATCGACCCGGCCAAGGACCTGAAGATCACCCTGGTGGAGGCGGCGAGCCGCATCCTGCCGGCGGTGCCGGAGCGCATGTCCCGCGACGTCATGGTGCTGCTGGACAAGATCGGCGTCGAGGTCCGGACCGGGGCCCGGGTCACCGAGGTCCGGCCCGACGGGGTCCAGCTCGCCGATGGCGGCTTCATCCCGTCCGAGCTCGTGGTCTGGGCCGCCGGCGTCAAGGCACCGCCCTTCCTGCACGAGATCGGCGGCCTCGAGACCACGCGCAACAACCAGCTCGTGGTGACGCCGACCCTGCAGACCACCCGCGATCCCGACATCTTCGCCATGGGCGACTGCGCCTACCTGGTGGAGAAGGGCTCCGACACGCCGATCCCGCCCCGCGCCCAGGCGGCCCACCAGCAGGCGACGCACCTCATCAAGATCATCCCCGAGAAGATGGCCGGCAGGCCGCTCAAGCCCTTCAAGTACCGCGACTTCGGCTCGCTGGTCTCGCTGGGCGAATACTCGACGGTCGGCAGCCTGATGGGGTTCATCAAGGGCAAGAACATGTTCATCGCCGGACTGTTCGCCCGGATGATGTATCGCTCGCTGTACAAGATGCACGAGCAGGCCCTGCACGGCACGGTCAAGACCACCCTCGACGCGGTCGCCCGGGCCCTGACCCGGCGCACCGAGTCGCGCGTGAAGCTGCACTGAGCACGACTGGGAACCGATCGGCATGTTTCTCGACATCGTCAAAGCGGTGCAGCAGCGCAATCCGGCGCTCGGCTCCTACGTCCTCGTCCTGCGCGGCGATTCCCGGGCGCGCGACGCGGCCGACCCGTCGCGCCTGTCGGACGAGGCCGAGGCCTGGCTCGCCGCGCACGCCCCGGGGGCGAAACTGTCCGAGGAGAAGGTGCTGCTGTCGCCCTATCCCGGCGGCATGCCGGCGGACCGGGCCGTCACCGTCCTGGCCTTCGCGGATGCCCGCCACCTCGCCGCCTTCGCGACGCGCTGGACGGCCGATCCGGAGCCGGAGGAGCCGGACGACACGAACGCGGCGGACGACGCGCAGGACAAGCCGGACTAGGCTTCTGCGGGCGCGTGCGTCCCTCCTCTCCCCGCGAGCGGGGGGCGGAGAAGCCGGACCGGAGGCCCGGGCCTAGCGAGGGGTCGGCCTGACCGACACCCGCCCACCCGTCAGCCAGCGCAGGCGAGCGGCCTCGAGGCCCCAGATCATGCCCAGCATCATGTAGACGTGGCGCCACTTCTCGATGTCGATCTGGAAGGCCTGCAGGAAGAACATCAGCAGGGCGGGCCAGACGATCTGGGCGTGGCGGCGATAGGGCGTGTCGCGGCGCATCAGGCGGAAGCCGACCACGCTCGTCATCACGACGAGGCCGATGAAGGTGACGCCGGCGAGCCAGCCGCCATTGGCGAAGCTGCCGATATAGGTGTTGTGCGGCTCCAGGGCGAAGATCAGGCGCCAGCGCAGGGGGCCCATGCCGAAGGGCTCGTCCACCAGCATGTTGAGGCCGCGCAGCTGGTTGCCGAAGCGTCCGGTCTCGCCGGTATCGTAGTCCTGCGTGACCGCGGCGCGCTTCGAGAACATCTCGGCGGTGTCGCCGATCGACAGCAGGCCGACGATGGCGACCGCGGTGGCCACCAGGGCCAGCACCGTCAGGGTGACGATGCGGCGGCGCAGGCGCGCCGAGGGGGTGGTGGTGTAGACGCTGCCGACCATCACCGCGACGGCGATGAGCGAGCCGGCCCAGGAGCCGCGCGAGAAGGACAGGAAGATGCCGGCCACGATCACCATCAGGATCGCGCAGGCGAGGACCGGCCGCCGGCTCGTGCCGAGGAGCAGGCCGTGCATCAGGTAGAGGGCGCCGAGGGTCAGGAACGAGCCGAAGACGTTGGGGTCCTGGAAGGTGCCCGAGGCGCGACCGTACTTGTAGAACAGGTCCTCGGTGGGGATGAACCCGAAATAGCCGACGATGCCGAAGGCGCTCGACAGGAGGCAGCTCGCCACGAAGGTCTTGAGCACCAGCTCCATCCGCGCCTGCGTGTCGTCGGCGAACAGCATCGCGAAGAACACGCCGGTGATGGCGAGGTAGGCGAGCTGGATCG
The DNA here is from genome assembly GCF_001423085.1 of Methylobacterium sp. Leaf125. Lineage (GTDB taxonomy): Bacteria > Pseudomonadota > Alphaproteobacteria > Rhizobiales > Beijerinckiaceae > Methylobacterium. The sequence continues at coordinate 207,625 of NZ_LMNU01000023.1, forward strand.
TCCAGGTCACCGGCAGGGCCTGGTCGATATAGGGCAGCAGCGCCACCGTGATCGCACCGACGTAGAGGATCAGCAGCCCGAGCAGCGGCACCATGCCCCGGTGCAGGCGCAGGCCGAGACAGAGCCAGAGCACGATGGTGGGGATCGCCACCACGTCGTAGGGCGAGGTGTCCGAGAAGGCGAAGCAGGCGAAGAAGATGAAGGCGACGAGGAGCAGCGTCGCCAGGCGCCGGAGCACGTGCAGGACGGGGATGTGGGCCCAGGCTCCCGCCTGCCAGCGCGACGCGCCGGGTGCCATCGTGAACGCCATGCACTCAACCCATCACCGCGCCGCCGACAGGGCGGGACCGCGCTACACGCCGCCGATGGGACGCGAGAATGATTGAGAATTTGGATGGCGAATCCGCGCGCGGCCCGCCTCAGGGCAGCGCGCGCACCAGATTCCGGAATTGATCCCCACGATCCTCGAAACTGCGGAACTGATCGTAGGAGGCGCAGGCCGGCGAGAGCAGCACCACGGGCTCGGCCGCCGGCGACGCCGCGGCGGCCTCGGCCGCCCGAGCGGTGGCGACCGCGAGGGTGCCGCAGGCCGTGTAGGGCACCCGGCCCTCCAGCGTGGCGGCGAAGGCGTCGCTCGCCGCGCCGATGAGGTAGGCGTGGGCCACGCGGCCGAAGAGCGGCGCCAGGGGGGCGATGCCGCCCTCCTTGGCCTTGCCGCCGAGGATCCAGTGGATGTCGTGAAAGGCGGTGAGCGCCTTCTCGGTGGAATCGGCGTTGGTCGCCTTCGAATCGTTGACGAAGAGCACGCGCCCGCGCCGGCCGACCTCCTCCATGCGGTGGGGCAGGCCGGGGAAGCTGCGCAGGCCGGCGACGAGGTCCGCGTCGTCGATCCCGAGGGCCCGGACGCAGGCGGCGGCCACCGCCGCGTTCTGCCAGTTGTGCGCCCCGCGCAGCGACCCGATCCCGGCGAGGTCGGCGATGGCTGCGCCGTCGGCGTCGAACACCGTCCCGTCGCGGGCCGACAGGCCGTCGAAGCCCGCCTCAGGCAGTCCCACGTGGATCCGCACGCAGGGGCCCCCCCGGCGGTCGGCGATGGCCCGGCTGAGGTCGTCGTCGACGCCCACGATGGTGCGGTCCGCGCCCGCCACCAGCCGCTCCTTGATGGCGGCGTAGTCGGCCAGCGTCCCGTGGCGGTCGAGATGGTCCGGCGTGATGTTGAGGAGGATGCCGAGGCTCGGGTCGAGGCTCGGCGTCAGGTCGATCTGGAACGACGAGAGTTCGATCACGTGGATCCGGTCCGGCGCCGGCGGCTCCAGGGACAGGATCGCCGTGCCGATGTTGCCGCCCATCTGCACGTCGCGCCCGGCGGAGGCGAGGATGTGGGCGATCAGCGCCGTGGTGGTCGACTTGCCGTTGGTCCCCGTGATGGCGACGAACGGCGCGCCCGGCGCGCGCGCCCGGCGCTCCTGGCAGAACAGCTCGATGTCGCCGATCACCGGGAGGCCGGCCGCGCCGGCCTTCTCCACCGTCCAGTGCGGCGCCGGGTGGGTCAGGGGCACGCCGGGGGCGAGGATGAGGGCCGAGAAGCCGCTCCAGTCGGCCTCCCGCAGGTCGGACACCGTGATGCCCTGGCCGCGGGCGCGGCCCGTGCTCTCCGGGCTGTCGTCCCAGGCCAGGACGTCGGCACCGCCGGCGATCAGGGCGCGGACCGTGGCGAGGCCGGAGCCGCCGAGGCCGAACAGGGCGACCTTCTGGCCGGCGAAGGTGGTGACGGGCGTCATGACGACGGGCTCAGCATGGCGACGGGCTCAGCGCAGCTTCAGAGTGGCGAGGCCGGCCAGCGCCAGGATCACGGCGATGATCCAGAACCGGATCACGACCTGCGGCTCCTTCCAGCCCTTCTGCTCGAAGTGGTGGTGGATCGGGGCCATGCGGAAGACCCGCTTGCCCGTCAGCTTGAACGACGCGACCTGGATGATCACCGACATCATCTCGAGCACGAACAGACCGCCGACGATCGCCAGCACGATCTCGTGCTTGGTCGCCACCGCGATGGTGCCGAGCAGGCCGCCCAGCGCCAGGGACCCAGTATCGCCCATGAAGACCTGGGCGGGGGGCGCGTTGAACCAGAGGAAGCCGAGCCCGGCCCCGATCACCGCGCCGCAGACCACCGCGAGCTCGCCGGTGTCGCGGACGTAGTTCACCTGCAGGTAGCCGGCCGTGAAGACGTTGCCGACGAGGTAGGCGATGACGCCGAAGGTGCCGCAGGCGATCATCACCGGCACGATGGCGAGGCCGTCGAGGCCGTCGGTCATGTTCACCGAGTTGCCCGCACCGACGATCACGAAGGCGGCGAACAGCACGTAGAACCAGCCGAGGTTGAGCAGCGCGTCCTTGAAGATCGGGAAGGCGAGCTGGTTCTGCAGGGTCGGAGCCGAGTAGACCGAGATGAGCACGCAGGCCGCGATGGCGATGCAGGCTTCCAGCAGCAGGCGGAACTTGCCCGAGAAGCCCTTGTGCGACTGCTTCGTCACCTTGAGGTAGTCGTCGTAGAAGCCGATCGCGCCGAAGCCCAGCGTCACCGCCAGGGTGACCCAGACGTAGTGGTTGCGCGGGTTGGCCCAGAGCAGGATCGCGACCACGCAGCCGGCCAGGATCATCAGGCCGCCCATGGTCGGGGTGCCGCGCTTCGTCAGCAGGTGCGACTGGGGGCCGTCCTCGCGGATCGGCTGGCCCTTGCCCTGGCGCAGGCGCAGCGAGGAGATGATCAGCGGCCCGAACCAGAACACGAACAGGCCCGCCGTGAACAGCGCGCCGCCGGTGCGGAAGGTGATGTAGCGGAAGACGTTGAGGGCGGAGACGGTGCCGCTCAGGTCCGACAGGAGATACAGCATCCAGCACCCGGCCGTGGTTCAATGCGAAATCAGCCGGAGGCTCAGGGGCGCGCAGCACCCCTCCCCGGCCGTGATGAAGGTCGCCTCAGCGCGCGACGGCGCGCGGCGGTTCGGCTTGGGCGTTCGCGTAACGGGCTTTGAGCGCTTCGACAATCCGGCCCATGCGGATGCTGTTCGAGCCCTTCACCATCACGGCGTCCCCGGGGCGCAGGGCCGAGAGCACGGGCTCGAGCAGGTCGGCGGAGGTCGCCGCGGAGGCGCCGCGCCGGCTCACCGGCAGGGCCTCGAACAGGTTGCGCATCAGGGGGCCGGCCGTGAAGACGAGGTCGACCTTGGCGGCCTCCACCGGCCCGGCGAGGGCGCGGTGGTGGGCCTCGCCCTCCGGCCCGAGCTCCAGCATGTCGCCCAGCACAGCGATGCGGCGCCCGCGCGGGCCGGTCTCGATGCCGGCCAGGGTCGCCAGGGCGGCGCGGATCGAGGCCGGGTTGGCGTTGTAGCTCTCGTCCACCAGGAAGGCCTCGCCCTCCCCGATCGCCAGGGCGGTGCGCTCGCCGCGGCCGACCGGGGGCCGCAGGGCCGCCAGCGACAGGGCCGCGCGGGCGAGGTCGGCGCCGAGCGCATGCACCACCGCCATCACGCCGAGCGAATTCATGGCCGTGTGCCGGCCCGGCGTGCCGAGCTGGTAGGTGACCGGGATGCCCATCACCACGGCGTCGACCACCGAGAGGTCGGGGCGGAGCACGATGCGCTGGGCGCGGACATCCGCCTCCGGGTGCTCGCCGAAGCTGACGACCCGGCCGGCCCGCGAGGCCTGGGCATGGGCGAGGAGGCGGGCATAATGCGGGTTGTCGCGATTGATGATCGCGGTGCCGCCGGCCTTGAGGCCGGAGAAAATCTCGCCCTTGGCGTCGGCGATGGCCGCGACGGAGGCGAAGTGCTCGACGTGAACGGGCTCGACCGTGGTGACCAGGGCGATGTCGGGCTGCACCATCGCGGTCAGCGGCACGATCTCGCGCGGGTGGTTCATGCCGATCTCGAACACGCCGAACTGCGTGTCGGCCGGCATGCGCGCCAGGGTCAGGGGCACCCCCCAATGGTTGTTGTAGGAGGCGATGGAGGCGTGCGTCGGCCCCTGCGCGGAGAGGACGTGGCGCAGGGCCTCCTTGGTCCCGGTCTTGCCGACCGAGCCCGTCACCGCGACGATGCCCGCCCCGGTTCGGGCCCGGGCCGCGGCGCCGAGCGTGCGCATGGCGTCGAGGACGGGATCCTCGCCCGCGCCCGCGACCGCCAGCACCGGCCCGGCTTCGGCGAAACTTTGCGCCCGGTCGGCCGCGACCACGGCGGCGCCGGCACCGCGCCCCAGGGCGGCCGCGACGAAGTCGTGCCCGTCCCGGGCCTCGCCCCGGATGGCGAAGAACAGGTCGCCCGGCGCCAGCGTGCGGGTATCGATCGAGGCCCCGGTGATCGGCCTGCGGGGCCCCAGCAGGGTCCCGCCGGTGGCGGCTTCCAGGGCTTCGGGCGTCCAGAGCGGGGTCGTGCCTGGCGAAGTCGTGCCCGGCTGGGTCGTGCCTGGCGGAGTCGTGCCGGGCGGCGTCTTGTCGGTCATGCTGAGCGTTCCGCGATCGCAGCCCGGAGGACGTCGTGGTCCGAGAAGGGCAGGACCTGTGACCCCACGATCTGGCCGGTTTCATGGCCCTTGCCGGCCACCACCAGCACGTCGCCGGGCTCCAGCGCCCGCACGGCGGTGCGGATCGCCTCGGCCCGGTCGCCGATCTCGACGGCGCCCGGGGCGGCGGCCAGGATCGCGGCGCGGATCGCGGCCGGGTCCTCGCTGCGCGGATTGTCGTCGGTGACGATGACGGCGTCCGCCTTCTCGGCCGCGATGGCGCCCATGATCGGGCGCTTGCCGGTGTCGCGGTCGCCGCCGCAGCCGAAGACGACGCGCAGCCGGCCGGTCGCGAAGGGGCGCAGGGCCGTCAGCACGCCCGCGAGGGCTTCCGGCTTGTGGGCGTAGTCCACGAGGCAGAGGCCGCCATGGACCTCGCCGATCCGCTCCATCCGGCCCGGGACCCCGGTGAGATGGTCGAGGGCGGCGATGACGCCGGCGGGGTCGGCCCGGCCGGCGGGGATCGCCAGCACGAGTCCGGCGGCCAGCAGCGCGTTCTCGACCTGGAAGGCACCGACCAGCGGCAGGCGCACGGCATACTCGTCCAGCCGGCCCGTCGGACCCGGGGCCTGCAGGACGAGGTGCTGGTGGAAGCCCTCGGTGCGCGCGGAGATCAGCCGCACGGTGTCGCCCTTCGACCCCGTGGTGTGGACGTCGAGGCCGCGGGCGGCGGCGGCCGCCACGACGACGTCGGCATAGGCGCCGTCGATGTTGATGACCGCCGGGATGCCGGGCTGCGCCAGGGTCGTGAACAGCCGCAGCTTGGCCGCCAGGTAGTCGTCCATGGTGGCGTGGTAGTCGAGGTGGTCGCGCCCGAGATTGGTGTAGCCCACTGCGGCGAGCGCGACCCCGTCGAGGCGGCGCTGCTCGATCCCGTGCGAGGACGCCTCCATCGCCAGGATGTCGATGCCGTCCTCGGCGAGCCGCGCCAGGGTGGCGTGCAGGGTCACCGGGTCGGGGGTGGTCAGGGAGCCGTAGGTGGCGCCCCGGTTGGTGACGATGCCGACCGTGCCGAGGCTGGCCGCCTCGGCCCCGAGGCGGGCCAGGATCTGGCGCACGAAATCCGTGACCGAGCTCTTCCCGCTCGTCCCCGTCACCGCCACCACCTCGGCCGGCTGCCGGCCCGAGAAGGCCCGGGCCGCGAGGGCGAGGCTGCGGCGCACGTCCGCCACGGCGAGGTAGGGCACGCCGGCCTCGAGCCCCTTCGGCCGCGCGCCCTCGCTCACCACCGCCACGGCGCCGGCGCTCGCGGCGGTCGCGGCGAAGCGCCGGCCATCCGCGACGGTGCCGGGCACGGCGACGAAGACGAAGCCCGGCGCGACCTTGCGCGAATCGGCCGTGAGCCCGGCGACCGGCAGGCCGGCGAGGCCGGCCTCCGCCTCGGGAAAGAGCGCGCCGAGGGTCGGCCCGCTCATCGTCCGTCCACCTGCGTGGCGTGGTAGGCGCCGAGCTTCACCATCAGGGGGAAGGGCTTCACCGGCGGATCGAACTGCGGCGGCAGGCCGAGGACGGGGGCGACGCGCTCGATCACCCGGCCGGTGACGACGCCGGAGTTCCAGGCCGCGGTGGCGTAGCCGCCGGATTCCGGCAGGCCCTGGGGTTCGTCCATGATGGTGACGAAGAGGTATTTCGGGTTGTTCATGGGGGCAGCGGCCATGAAGGTCGTGAACAGGCGGTTCTTCACGTAGCGGCCGTGGATCACCTTCTCGGCCGTGCCGGTCTTGCCGCCGACGAAGTAGTACGGGATCGCGGCCTTCTTGGCCGAGCCCTCGACGGCGTTGAGGCGCATGATGAAGCGCATCGCCTCGCTGGTCTCGGTCTTCAGCACCCGGGTGGCCTTGGCCATTGCCGCCTCGGGCGTGGTCTTGAGGAAGGTCGGGGTCATCAGGAAGCCGCCGTTGGCGATGGCGGCCACCGCCGCGGTCGCCTGGATCGGCGCCACCGCGAGGCCGTGGCCGAACGCGATGGTGATGGTGTTGATCTCGGTCCAGCGCGCCGGCACGATGGGCTCGGCGCTCTCGGGCAGTTCCGTCCGCATCCGGTCGGTCAGGCCCATCTTCTTCAGGAAGGCCTTGTGGCCGGGCACGCCGATGCCCAGCGCCATCTTGGCGGAGCCGATGTTCGACGAGTGGGTGAACACCTCCGGCATGGTGATGACGCGGTTGGTGCCGTGGTACTCGTGGATCTTCTGGCGGCCCCAGTTCAGCACGCCGCCGCGGGTGTCGAAGGTCGAGTTGACGTTGAACTTGCCGGAATCCAGCGCCATCGCCAGGGTCATCGCCTTGAAGGTCGAGCCCATCTCGTAGACGCCGACGTTCATGCGGTTGATGCGGTCGGGGTTGAGCGCGTCGGCCGGGTCGTTCGGATCGAAGTCCGGCAGGGAGGCGAGCGCGATCACCTCGCCGGTCTGGACGTCGAGGATCATGCCGGCGGCGGCCTTGGCCTTGAAGTGGTCGAGGCCCCAGGCGAGCTCGTCCCGCACGGCGAACTGCGCCCGAAGGTCGATGGAGAGCTGGATCGGCGACAGGTCGGTCTGCTTGGCCACGAGGCCGAAATCGTTGAGCGCCTTGTTGCCCTGGTTGTCGATGTACTTCTCGATGCCGGCGATGCCGATGTTGTCGAGGTTGGTCACGCCGAGGATGTGCGCGGCGGCGACGCCGTTCGGGTAGACGCGCTTGTGGTCGGGCAGGAAGCCGATGCCCGGGATGCCGAGGCGGTGGACCTCCGCCTGCTGCTTCGGGGTGATCTCGCGCTTGACCCAGACGAAGCCCTTCTTGGTGGAGAGCTTGGCGCGCAATTCGGTGGCGTTGATCTGCGGCAGCACGGCGGTGAGGAGTTCGACCGCCTCGTCCTTGTCGTAGATGTTGCGCGGCTCGGCGAAGATCGAGACCGTGCGGATGTCGGTGGCGAGGATCTCGCCGTTGCGGTCGACGATGTCCGGCCGGATCGCCGTGGTGGCGGCGGCCGCGATCCGGCGGTCGCCGTTATCCGCCTCCGGGAAGGCGGCGCCCAGGATCAGGCGCCCGGAAATGGTGGTGAAGACCAGGGTGAAGGCGAGGCCCACGAGGCCGACCCGGGTGTAGGAGCGCTCGATGGCGAGGTGGAACATCGCCCGCGCGTTGCGGGCGACCCAGGCGCGCTTCGACAGGGCCGGCGACGCGACGGCCTCTGCGGCCGGCTCCAGCCGCGTCCGCTCGACCGGGCGCGCGTCCGGCGGCGCGCCGGCGCCGGCCTCGACGGGCGCGCGGGTCGGCTCGGCGGCGGAGGCGGTCTCCGGGGAATGGATCGGGTCTTGGCCGGGCGGCGGGACTTCGGACACGGGCACTACCTCGAAGTCGTGGTCGGGGTTCTGGTCGTGGTGGTGCGCGGCGTGATGCTGCCGGTGGTGCGCGGCTCGTCACCGCCGCGCCCCGCCACCGGCTTCTCCTTCGGCGTCGCGGTGGCCGCCAGCAGCCGGCCGATCTCGTCGCCGCGGTCGGGCCGCGCCGGCAGGTCGGCGAGGCGGCCGAGATGGGCGGTGCCGATGGGCTCGAGGGCGAGGTAGCGCTCCACCGCCGCCTGGAGCCGGTCCGGCCGGGTCAGGAGCTGCCACTCGGCGCGCAGCACCGCGATGGCCTGGCGCTCCTTCTTGAGCTGGGTCTGGGCCTTCGAGACCTGCCCGGCCTGGTAGAGCGTGTCGTACTTGATCGAGTAGGCGTAGATCGCCGAGCCGATCAGGCCGAGCACCGCGATCAGGTTGAGCAAACGGATCACCGGCGTGCTCCTCCGCTCCGACCTGTCCGCGCGGGCAGCGCGGCCAGGGTCTCGATGGCGGCCAGGGGGGCGGGCACGGGGGCGTCCGTGCGTTCCACCGCGCGCAGCTTGGCCGAGCGGGCGCGGGGATTGGCGGCGGTCTCGGCGTCGGTGGGCAGCACCGGGCCCTTGGTCACCACCGCGAAGCTGCGGGGCGCCGGCGCGTCCAGGCTCGGCAGGTGGCGGGAGGCCTGGGCCGCCCGGCCGCTGCGGGCCGAGAAGAACTGCTTCACGATGCGGTCCTCCAGGGAGTGAAAGGTCACCACCGCGAGCCGGCCGCCCGGCCGCAGGATGCGCTCGGCGGCGTGGAGCGCCTGGACGAGCTCGCCGAGCTCGTCGTTCACCGCGATGCGCAGGCCCTGGAAGGTCCGGGTCGCCGGGTGGATGCCGCTGGCCGGATCGGCCCAGACCACGCTGGCGACGATGTCGGCGAGGGCCGCGGTGGTCTCGATGCGGGCCTTGCGGCGCGCCTCGATGATCGCCCGGGCGACGGCGCGGGAGCGGCGCTCCTCGCCGTAGTGGAAGATGATGTCGGCGAGGTCGGCTTCCTCGGACTCGTTGACGAGGTCGGCGGCGCTCGGCCCGGCGCGCTCCATGCGCATGTCGAGGGGGCCGTCGTTGCGGAAGGAGAAGCCGCGCTCGGCCTGGTCGATCTGCATCGAGGAGACGCCGATATCGAGGACGACCGCGTCGGCGGACGCGTGCCCCGCGTCGCGGACGCAGGCGTCGAGGCCGCCGAAGCGGCCCGGGACCAGGGTCAGGCGGCCGCCGGCCTCGGTCACCAGGGGCGCACCGCCCGCGATGGCGCCGGGATCGCGGTCGATCGCCAGAACGTGAACGGACGGATCGGCCTTGAGCATCGCGCGCGTGTAGCCGCCGGCCCCGAAGGTGCCGTCGACGGCCAGGGTCCGGCCCGGCAGGTCGAGGGCTTCGAGGACCTCCGCCAGCAGGACGGGGACGTGGGGCGCCCCGTCGGACACCCGGCTCACCCGCGCCTCGCGGGGGGCGCGCGTCATCGGGCGATCCCGACGCGCGGCGGTCGCGCGACCGAGGGCGCGGAGGGACGGAGCGAGGACTCGACCGGACTGATGCGGCGCATGCGTCCCTTCCACGGGGCTGGAGCGCGCGGGCGCGGCTCGGAGAGACGGGGCGTCTCCGGGTCGACGCGTCACGCGACCGCGCATGCGGACACCGGCCTGCCTGGGACAGGCTGCGTCCGTCGATCCGAAAATCGCCGTTGACGGGATGAATCGGGGTACCATGGGCCTCTGAGCGCCGTCAACGAACCTGGCCGAGGGGGAGCGGCTCGGACGGATCAGACCTCAGCAAGGTTAACCGAGCGTAAGTTTTCGCACGCAAAGGCGTCGTTCCGGACCGGTCGGGGCCCCTCCTCCGGCGCCGCGACGGGGCCGCCGCTCAGGCCGCCCGGACATTGCCGAGGAACTCCTCGATCTCGGTCCGCAGCATGCGCGACTGCCCGGCAAGGGCATCCGCCGCGGAGGCGACGGCGCGGGCGACGCCGCCCGCGTCGTCGGCCGAGTGGGCGACCTCCGCGATGTCGGCGGTGACCCGATCGGTGCCGGCGGACGCCTCCGCCATGCTCCGCACGATCGCGTGGGTGGTGGTCCCCTGCGCCTCCACGGCCCCGGCGATGCTCGTCGTGACGCCGCTCATGGCGTGGATCTGCGCCGTGATCTCGGCGATCGCCTGCGCGGCGCCGTCCGTGGCCCCCTGGATCGCGGCGATCTGCTGGCGGATCTCCTCCGTCGCCCGCGCCGTCTGCGACGCCAGTTCCTTCACCTCGGTGGCGACCACGGCGAAGCCGCGTCCGGCCTCGCCGGCCCGCGCGGCCTCGATGGTGGCGTTGAGGGCGAGGAGGTTGGTCTGGCCCGCGATGGTCGAGACCAGGCCGACGACGTTCCCCACCCGGGTCGCGGCACTGGAGAGAGCCGCCATGGTCTCGCCGGTGCGGGCGGCCGCCGTCACGGCGGCGGAGGACAGCTCCGCCGCCTGCACCACCTGCCGGCCGATATCGGCGACCGTCGAACCGAGCTGGTCGGCGGAGGCGGCCACGGCGGTGACGTTCCCGGACGTCTGCCGCGCGGCCTCGGCCGCGCTGGTGGAGCGGGCCGCGGTTCCGGCGATCGCGACCTGCATCGTCTCGGAAGCGGATTGCAGGCCGGTCACGGCCTCGCCCACATGCGCGACGATGCCGCCCACCGATCGCTCGAACCGGTCGGCAAGGTCGGACAACAGGCTGCGCCGGGCCTGCTCCTCGCGCAGGCGCGCGGCCTCCGTCGTCTGCAGTTGCCGGGCGGCCTCCGCCAGGGACATGTCCCGGATCCGCATCACGGCGCGGGCGATGTCGCCGATCTCGTCGCGGCGCCCCGTTGCGGAAAGCGTCACGGAGGTGTCGCCGCCGGCGAGGCGGGTGGTGTCGGCGGTCAGGCGCACCAGGGGCCGGGCCAGCGTGCCGGCCAGCCACCAGGCCGTGCCCGAGCCGAGGACCACGACGACGGCGACGAGGCCGAGCATGGCCCGGATCTGCCAGAGGGTCGCCGCCCGGGTCGCCTCGATCCGGCTCCGCGTATCCGCGGCGGCCAGCGCCACCGCCTCGTCGAAGCGCTGCCGCAGGCGCCGGCTTTCCTGCGCCATGCGGTCGAGGGTCGGGATCTCCCGGGCGGGGCGGATTCCCAGGAGGACCTCCGCGTCCCCGCGCCATTGCCGCGCCTCGGCGGCGGCGCTGCGGGCCAGCGTCACCATCCGCTCGGATTCGGCGAGGGTTTCGAGCCGGTCGAGCAGCGCCATCAGCTGATCCCCGGCGGCGGTGAACTCCGCCTGGATCGGCGCCATGTCGAGGAGGTCGGTCATCGCGCTCACCCGCGCGATCAGCGCCTCCGCGCGGTGGAAGCGGTCGCGGGCGATGCGGCTCGCCTCGTTCATCTCGGTGGTGCGGCTGCCCAGGCGGGACAGGTCGTCCACGGCCCCGAGGCCGACCCACCCGGTGACACCGGAGAGAATCCCCGCCAGGAGCATGAGGCCGAGCAGCGGAAGCAGGATCGTGTAGCGGATCGACATCGCGGTGGCTCTCGGCGTCAGGGCAGTTCGGTCAGGGCAGTTCGGTCGGGGCCGTTCGGCCGGGGCAGTTCGGTTGGGATCAGTTCGGCAGGTTGGGGAGCGCGGTCCGGGTCTGCTCGGCCGTGAGGGCGCGCAGGAACGCGATCAGGTCCGCCCGTTCCTCCGGGGCCAGCCGGAGCGGCTTCATCAGCGGCGACTTCGAGGGTCGGGCGATCCCGCCGCTCTCGTAGAAGGCGACGATCGCCTCGAGGTCGGCGAACTGACCGGCATGGCCGAAGGGGGCGCGATAGGTCAGGTTGCGCAGGCCCGGCGTCTTGAAGGCGTGCCGGGCCAGGACCGAATCCGGCTCGAAGGCCGCGCGGCCGAGATACCGGGTCGGCAGGCCGAGGTCGTGGAAGCGGTTGTCGGTGAAGTTCCAGCCGGTGTGGCAGCTGGCGCAGCCCGCCTTGCCGGTGAAGAGGGCGAAGCCACGCTGCGCGGCCGGCGCGATCGCGGTCTCGTCGCCATCGACCCAGCGGTCGAACGGGGCCCAGCCCGAGACCACCGTCCGCTCGTAGGTGGCGATCGCGGTCAGGATTCCCTCCTGCGTCACTCCCTTGCCGGGGAAGAGCCGGGCGAACCAGGCCTCGTATTCCGGCCGGGCCTTGAGGCGGGCGATGATTTCGGGAAACTTGCCGTCCATCTCCGCATCGGCGGTGATCGGGCCCATCGCCTGCGTCTCGAGGTCCGGCGCGCGCCCGTCCCAGAACAGGGTCGGGATCCAGGCCGCGTTCAGCACCGTCGGAGCCTTGCGGCCCAGGGGCGTGTTGGTCGCCCCGATCGCGCCCGGCACCGGGACCTCGAAACCGAAGGACGGGTTGTGGCAACTCGCGCAGCTGAGGTTCTGCTTGCCGCTCAGGCGCGGATCGAAGAACAGCATCTTGCCCAGCGTCGCCATCTGCGGCGAGTACGGGGCGTTCTCCGGAAACGGGATCGAGGTCGGCCGCCGGTAGGGGGTCCGCGGATCGTCGCGTTCGGAGGCCGTCGCAAGGTGCCCGGCGCAGAGCAGGGCGCCGGCGGCCAGCATCATCATCCCGCGCAGAAACGGCATCGCGAAACCTCGGATCAATCACAACAGAGACCCGCGAGATCGTGTCTCCGGCCGGCTCAGCCTTCGTCTATCGGTCCGATCTTAAGCTTTTCCTAGTTCGAGAAACAATCTTTCCCATCGCTACATCAGCATAGACCGGAAGCTGATCTTACTGCGAGCCAAGTCTATCGGAAGCCGTGCACGCCCCGGCCGCACGATCTCAGCGCGCGTGTCGCGACAACGCCGTGGTCGATCGGAGCTTCGGTGAGGGCGATTGCGGTGCGCCTGCACGGCGCGCGAGCCGGCCGACCTGCCTCCGCACATCGAATTCTGGCGATGCGGGGGCATTGCGACCGCGACACCTGCGATGGCCTGCGCGAACGCTGGCCATCGCGATCGCCGCCGGTCTCGGGGCGGCGCGACGGTGACTCGGCGAGCGGATCAGCCGGCCTATAAGCCGGGTTCTGTAGGGCCCGGGGACCTCGCGGTCCCCGGACGTGGCGGCCATTCCTCTGGGACGATCGTTGCCGACCGCCTCAAGCAACCAACCCGGGCGACGGGCCTGGAGAGAGGGCCTGGCGGACCGCGAGGCCCGCCCTGTCGCCCCTATTCGGTCTTGCTCCCGGTGGGGTTTGCCGTGCCGTCCGCGTTGCCGCGTCCGCGGTGCGCTCTTACCGCACCCTTTCACCCTTACCGCGGCCCGGCTCGCGCCGGTCCGTGGCGGTCTGCTCTCTGTGGCACTGTCCCTGGGGTCGCCCCCGCCGGACGTTATCCGGCACCGTCTCTCCATGGAGCCCGGACTTTCCTCCCCGGACCTTGCGGCCCGGAGCGGCCGCCCGGCCGACTGATCCGGCGCGGGTGTGCGCCGGGCACGGCCCGGGGGTCAAGGCCCAGATGTCGCCGCGCGGGCGCAGCAGCGGTGACGCTCGACGATTCACCCGCAAAGCGGCATCCCGAGAGACCCATTGCCGCCGGGAGCGGCATGCCGAGATGACGATTGCCGCCGGGAGCGGCATGCCGAGACGACGATTGCCGCTGGGAGCGGCATGGCGGGATTTTGGCCAGGCCGCTTGCGGAGCCGGCGCCCCGCGCCAGGTCTTCGGGGCTGGCGCACCGGCAGGTCCGGCGCCGCCAGGGACCATCCGGGCTCCCGGATCCGACCGGATCAAGGGGCCGCAACGGAGCAGGAGGACGCGATGGCGACGAACGACACCGCCTGGACGCTCGAATCCGTCCAGCAACTCACCGCGATGGCCCGCGAGGGCATTCCGGTCTCGGTCATGAGCCTGAAGCTGCGCCGGCCGATCGAGATCGTGGCGGCCAAGCTGAGCCAGCTCGGTATCACGCCCGTGCCGGAGACCGGGGACGCCTGAGACGAGGGCCCGAGGCCCCGGACGAACGGCCCCGCGCGGGGGTCGTTCGCCCGGACCGGACGCCTACCAGGAGCCGGTGTTCTCCATCGAGGACCAGGGCTCCTGCGGCGGCTTGGCCGGGCCCTTCTGCAGCAGCTCGATCGAGATGCCGTCGGGGGACTTCACGAAGGCCATGTTGCCGTCGCGGGGCGGGCGGTTGATCGTGACCCCGGCCGCCTGCAGCTTGGCGCAGAACGCATAGATGTCGTCGACCTCGTAGGCGAGGTGGCCGAAGTTGCGGCCGCCCGAATAGGTCTCCGGGTCCCAGTTGTGGGTCAGCTCGATCACGGGCGCCTGGGTTTCCCTGGCGGTGCCGGCATCGTCGGGGGCGGCCAGGAACACGAGGGTGAAGCGACCCTTCTCGTTGTCGACGCGACGCACCTCCTGAAGCCCGAAGGTGTTCACGTAGAAGTCGAGGGCGCGGTCGAGGTCCGCGACGCGGACCATGGTGTGCAGGAATCGCATGGGTGGGGGCTCTCCAGGGGACTAGCGCCTATGTGGTCCGGCGCGGGCACGGGTCAACGCGGGGCACGCGTCAACGAGCCGGAGCCCGCGCGCGTTGCGCCGCCGCGGCGCACCCCGCACAGTGGGGGCTCAGCCCGAGGAGTCCGCATGCGCACCGAAGCCCCGATCACGATCCGCCTGGAGGATTACCGCCCCAGCGACTACCGGATCGACACGGTGGATCTCGACGTCGCGCTGCATCCCACCGCCACCCGGGTCCGGGCCCGGCTCAGTCTGACGCCCAACCCGGCCGGGCTTCCGGGCGCCCCCCTCGTCCTCGACGGCGAGGACCTGACCCTGGAGAGCCTGACCCTCGACGGAGCGGCCCTCGCACCCGAGGCCTACAGCCTGACGCCGTCCGGCCTGACCCTGCACCGGCCGCCGGCCGGCCCCTTCAGCCTGGGCATCGAGACCCGGATCGATCCGAGCGCCAACACCAAGCTGATGGGGCTCTACCGCTCGAACGGGGTCTACTGCACCCAGTGCGAGGCCGACGGCTTCCGGCGGATCACCTATTTCCTCGACCGGCCCGACGTGATGGCGGTCTACACCACGCGGATCGAGGCCGATCGCGACGCGGCGCCGGTGCTGCTGGGCAACGGCAACCTGGTGGAATCCGGCGCGGCCGGCCCCGGCCGCCACTACGCGATCTGGCACGATCCCCACCCGAAGCCCGCCTACCTCTTCGCCCTGGTGGGGGGGCGCCTCGACTCTGTCCGGCGCCCCTTCACCACCAGCGAGGGCCGCACGGTGGAGCTCGCCGTCTATGTCGAGCCCGGCAAGGCGGAGCGGGCCGACTACGCCCTCGACGCCGTGGCGCGCGCGATGGCCTGGGACGAGACCGCCTTCGGCCGCGCCTACGACCTCGACGTCTTCAACGTCGTCGCGGTCTCCGACTTCAACATGGGCGCGATGGAGAACAAGGGCCTCAACATCTTCAACGACCGCTACGTCCTGGCCTCGCCCGAGACCGCCACCGACGCGGACTACGCCGCCATCGAGGCGATCATCGCGCACGAATACTTCCACAACTGGACCGGCAACCGCATCACCTGCCGCGACTGGTTCCAGCTCTGCCTCAAGGAAGGCCTGACGGTCTTCCGCGACCAGGAATTCTCCTCCGACATGCGCTCCCGCGCGGTGCACCGCATCGGCGAGGTCCGCACCCTGCGGGCGCGCCAGTTCCCCGAGGATGCCGGGCCGCTGGCCCACCCGGTGCGGCCGCGGCACTACACCGAGATCAACAACTTCTACACGGCCACCGTCTACGAGAAGGGCGCCGAGATCGTGCGGATGCTGCGCACCCTCCTGGGCGCCGAGGCCTTCCGGGCCGGGATGGACCGCTACTTCACCGACAACGACGGCACCGCCGCCACCGTGGAGGACTTCCTCGCCGCCTTCGCGAAAACCTCCGGCCGCGACCTCGGCGCCTTCGCCCGCTGGTACGAGCGCCCCGGCACGCCGCGGGTCGGGGTGCAGGGC
Source organism: Methylobacterium sp. Leaf125 (assembly GCF_001423085.1). GTDB lineage: Bacteria > Pseudomonadota > Alphaproteobacteria > Rhizobiales > Beijerinckiaceae > Methylobacterium. The sequence continues at coordinate 223,522 of NZ_LMNU01000023.1, forward strand.
CGCTATGACGCGGCGGCGCGGACCTATCACCTCGCCTTCCGCCAGAGCCTGCCCGGCGCCGCCGACGCCCCGCCCCTGGTGATCCCCATCCGCCTCGGCCTGATCGGCCCGGACGGCCCCCTCGCCGGGGCGGCGAGCGACCGGGTCGCGGACGGCGTCTTCGTGCTCGACCAGGCGAGCGACAGCCTCACCTTCACCGACGTCCCCGCGCGCGCCGTGCCCTCGCTGTTCCGCGGCTTCTCCGCCCCGGTGCGGGTCGAGATCGAGATGACCGATGCCGACACGCTGACGCTGCTGCGCCACGACACCGACCCGTTCAACCGCTGGCAGGCGGCCCAGAGCGTGGCCATGCGCCTCCTCGTGCAGGGGACGCGGTCGGGCACCCTGCCGGAGGCCGGGGCGGACGGGTTCGGCGCCGCCCTGGCGGGATTCCTGGAGGGCGAGGCCCTGGCCGACCCGGCCTTCGCCGCCCTGGTGCTCGCCCTGCCGAGCGAGGCGGACGTCGCCAACGAGATCGCCACGGAGATCGACCCGGACGCGATCCACCGGGCCCGGCACGCCCTGCGCCGGGCGCTCGGGACGCGCCTGAAGCCGCAGCTCCTCGCCCTGCGCGACGCCCTGGCGGAGGCCCCCGGCACGCCGTTCAGCCCCGATGCCGCGGCGGCCGGCCGGCGCGCCTTCCGCAACGCGGCCCTCGACCTCGTCGCGGCCGCCGATCCGGCCGCGGCGACCCTGCTCGCCGCGCACCAGACCGACGCGGCGACGACGATGACCGACCGGCTCGCCGCCCTCTCGGTCCTGTCCCAGGTTCCGGGTCCCGAGCGCGAATCGGCGCTCGACCGATTCGCCGAGGCCTACCGCGCCGAGCCCCTAGTCCTCGACAAGTGGCTCGCGATCCAGGCCGGGATCCCGGAGGCCGAGACCCCCGACCGGATCCGCCGCCTGCAGAATCACCCGGCCTTCTCGATGACCAATCCCAACCGGGTCCGGTCCCTGATCGGCAGCTTCAGCATGGGCAATCCGACCCAGTTCAACCGCCCCGACGGCGCGGGCTATGCCCTTGTGGCGGAGGCGGTTCTGGCGCTCGACAAGACCAACCCGCAGGTGGCCGCGCGGCTCCTGACGGCCTTCGGATCGTGGCGGATGATGGAACCGGAGCGGCGTGCCCAGGCCGAATCCAGATTGCTGAAAATTCGCGCTGTTGCGGGCCTGTCACGGGACGTCGGAGACATCCTCGGGCGGACCCTCGCCGGCTAGCAAGTGCCTGAAGAGAATCGTTTTTTCAGGCTCTCCCGACGTCGATTCCGCACCTTGGATTCGCGTTGGGAGTCAAGCGTGGCCGGAAAAAACGCGTGGACAAAACCCCACCGGAAATGTTGAATCGTATACGATTCGGAAAGCGGGCGACCCGCCTTCCCGGTGCCCAAATCCCAACGGCGGAGTTAGTCCATGCTGGAGGCGGATTCCGCTTCCCTCTCCGCGCGCGCGGATACGATTCTTGGCATCCACCGGCCCCAACACGCCGCTCATGTCCGTTTCGTGCGTGCCGAGACCTGGCTGCGCTTCGCCCTGCCGGCGCTCTTCGCCACGTTCCTGATCTGCCTCGGCGCGGTGGCGGCCATGCTGCTGCAGGCCCAGCGCGAGGAGGTGATCCGGGCGGCCACCACGGACGTGGAGGCGGTGACCCGCCTGGCCGCGGCGGCCTTCGCCGGGGTCGACATCGACGGCGAGGCCAAGGGCGAGGCGGCCCACCGCAACCTCGGCGCGCTGCTGCCGCCGGGCCTGCTCCATGCCGGCCGCCAGATCCTGCTGATCTCCCCCAACGACGTCATCGTGGCGGCCAATCCGCCCCTGCCCGGCCCGCGCCGCACCCTGACCCAGCATCTCGGGGAGATGCAGGCGCTCTCCACCCTGGGCGAGAGCGCCGGCGTCATGACCGTGACCCTGGCGGACGGCTCCGTGGTGATCGCGGCCCTGCGCAACCTGCCCGGCGGGCGGGGCCAGGTCGCGGTGCTCCAGCCGCTCACCGACATCACGGCCGCCTGGACCACGCGGATGCGCAACCAAGCGATCCTCCTCGGCGCCGCCGCCCTGGTCATCATCGGCACCGGCATCGCCTATGCCCTGCAGACCCGCCGGGCCTACGCCGTCGACCGGGTCTGCGAGGAGATCAAGCAGCGCCTCGACACCGCCCTCGGCCGCGGCCGCTGCGGCCTCTGGGACTGGGACATCCCGCGCGGGCGGATCTACTGGTCCGACTCGATGTACGCGCTGCTGGGCTATCACCGCGAGCGCGAGTTCCTGTCCTTCGGCGACGTCAACGCCCTGGTGCATCCCGACGACGGCGACCTCTACAGCCTGGCCCGCCACCTCGCGGCCAGCCAGTCCACCGTCGACCACGAGTTCCGGGTGCGCGGCGCCACCGGCAACTGGGTCTGGATGCGGATGCGGGCCGAGATCGTGCCGGACACCATCGACGGCGGCCGCCACCTCGTGGGCATCGCCCTCGACGTCACCGAGCAGCGCAACCTCGCCGAGCTCAACGCCACCGCCGACATGCGCCTGCGCGACGCGGTCGAGGCCATCTCCGAGGCCTTCGTGCTCTGGGACACCGGCAACCGCCTCGTCCTCTGCAACTCGAAATTCCGCCACCTCCACGCCCTCAGCCCCGAGGATGCGATCCCGGGCCGGCGCTACGCCGAGATCATGGGGCGGGGCGTGCTGCCGCCGGTCCGGCGCGAGCTGCGCGACCTGGAGCCGAGCGGCGCCACCGCCCGCACCTTCGAGGCCGAGCTCACCGACGGGCGCTGGCTCCAGATCAGCGAGCGCCGCACCAAGGATGGCGGCTACGTCTCGGTGGGCACCGACATCACCAGCCTCAAGCGCCACCAGGAGCAGCTGGTCCAGTCCGAGCGCGAGCTGATCGAGACCGTGCGCGATCTGAAGCGCTCGCGCCGGACCCTGGAGCTCCAGACCCAGCAGCTCGCCGACCTGGCCGAGCGCTACCTCGACCAGAAGGCGCAGGCCGAGGGCGCCAACCAGGCCAAGTCCGAATTCCTCGCCAACATGAGCCACGAGCTGCGCACGCCGCTCAACGCGATCATGGGCTTCGCCGAGCTGATGGAGAGCGAGGTCTACGGCACCCTCGGCTCGCCCCGCTACACCGATTACTGCCGCGACATCCGCACCAGCGGCGACTACCTGCTCTCGGTCATCGACGACATCCTCAACATGTCGCGCATCGAGGCCCAGACGGTGAAGCTCGCCCCGCGGGAGATCGCGGTGGCCGGGGCGATCGAGGGCACCCTGAAGCTCGTGGGCGAAGCGGCCCGGGCCAAGTCCCTGACCATCGCGGTGGACGTGGTCGAGGCCCTGACGGTGCTGGCGGACGAGCGCGCCCTGCACCAGATCCTCACCAACCTCGTCCAGAACGCGGTGAAGTTCACCCCCGCCGGCGACGGCCGCATCATCATCAAGGCGCGGCCGGCCGGGGCCAACGTCCACATCTACGTCGAGGATACCGGCATCGGCATCCCGAAATCGGCCCTGCGCCGCCTCGGCGCGCCGTTCCAGCAGGTCGAGACCAACCTCACCCGCAGCCACAAGGGCTCGGGCCTCGGCCTCGCCATCGCGCGCTCGATGGCCGAGCTGCATGGCGGCGCCCTGCGCATCCGCTCCCAGGAAGGCCTCGGCACCATCGTGATGGTGCGGATGCCGATCCCCACCGCGGAGAACCGCCGCAACCTCGTGGCCGACGCCGCCCAGGAAACCGTCGCCTCCCTCCGCGACGCTGCCGGCGCCACCCCGCGCCCGCCCGAGGCGGTGACGGAGCCGGTCTGAGGTTTTCGGGGCGGCGCCCCCTGCCGGCAGGGGGATCGAAGAGGCCGGTCGGCGCGTCGAAGGCCCGCGCGCCGCACGAGGTCATCCCGGAGCCGCGCAGCGGCGTCCGGGATCCAGACACACCGGCGATGCAGGACTGATCCAGCGTCGGCGGTTCGGGAGTCCGGGCTCGCCTGCGGCACCCGGGAATGATGGTGCGGTGCCATCGGCAAACGTCCGCTCGCGACCGCAGTCGAGGCACGAGATCCGCGTGCGGCACCCCGTCGGCCCGGAACCCCGCGGCGGACGGCGATCGCCCTGCCGGGACGGAGCGCCTCAGAGCGTCGGAACGATCCGCCGCTTACACGATGTCTCTCGTCTCGCACGAACGCTGGTCCCGGGCGGAGGGCCTCGGCCCGCCCCCTGTCCTCACCCCGCCATCAGGCGCTCGAACAGCGCCCGGATCCCGGTTCGCGCCTCGTCCAGCTGCGCGATCAGCCGGCCCGAATCCGGGGCGCCCATGGCGACGGCGAGGCGCGCCAGGGCCACGGGCGAGGCCTCGGCCGGGTCGCCCTCCACCATCAGGCGCTGCCAGTGCAGCACGTCGTCAAAGTGGCGATAGGCGTCCAGCAGGCTTTGCGCATCAGGCCGGGCGAGGTCGCCGTGATCGGCGGCCTTCGCGAACACCGCGCAGGCGCCGAGGCCGACGAGGTCCGGTCGCCGATGGGCCTGACCGAGCACCAGGGCCTGGGCCAGGAAATCGAGGTCGAGCAGGCCGCCGGGGGCGAGCTTGAGGTCGAGGGGGCCGCGATGCCCCTTTTCCCGCTCCACGAGGCTTCGCATCTCCCGCACCGCGCGCCGGACCTCGGCGGGGTCCCGCGGGCGGGCGACGATGGCGCGGATCTCGCCCTCGAGCTCGGCGCCGAGGCCCGCGTCGCCGGCGACCACCCGGGCGCGGGTCAGAGCCATGTGCTCCCAGAGCTCCGCCTCCTCGGAATGGTAGCTGCGGAAGCTGCGCCACTGCACCGCCACCGGGCCCTGGCCCCCGCCGGGGCGCAGGCGCAGGTCGACCTCGTAGAGATGGCCGCGCCGGGTCGGCACCGTGAGGGCGGCGACGATGCGCTGGGCCAGGCGGTTGTAGGCCACCGCCGCGTCGAGGGGTTTCGGGCCGGCGCTGGTGCGGTCGTCGGGGTCGAAGTCGTAGACCAGCACGAGGTCGAGGTCGGAATCCGCCGTGAGCTGGCGCGCGCCGAGGCGCCCGAGGCCGAGCACCGCGAGGCGTCCCTTGGGCACCGCCCCGTGCTCGGCGAAGAAGCTCGCCGAGACCCGCTCCACCGTCACGGCGATCACCGCGTCGGCGATGCCCGCGAAGGCGCGGCCGGCCTCCTCGGGCGAGAGGATGCCCGAGAGGAGCCGAGCCCCGGTGAGGAAGCGGAGCTGGCGGGCGGCATCGCGGGCCCGGTCGAGGAAGTCCTCATGGTCGCTCGGCTGTCCGAGGCGGGCGCGGACCTGCTGCGCCAGGGCCTCGGCATCCGTGCCGGCATCGGCGAAATCCCGGTCGATCACCGCGTCGAGGACGTGCGGGCTGAAGGCGACGGTCTCGGCGAGCCGCGGCGCCGTGCCGAGGAGGTCGGCGAAGAGCAGGCGCAGGCGCTCGTTCGAGCGCAGGATGGTGAGGAGTTCGAGGGCCGCCGGCATCCGGGCGAAGGCCCGATCGAGGGTGTCGAGGGCGGCGTCCGGGTGGGCGGTGCCGCCCAGCGCCTGCATCAGCACCGGCACCAGCTCGGTCAGCACCTCGCGGGCGCGGGGCGTCCGCACGGCCGGGCGCCGGCCGAAATGCCAGCCGCGCACGGTCTCCACCGCCCGCTCGGGCTCGCGGAAGCCGAGCTTGGTCAGGGTCGCCAGGGTCGCGGGGTCGTCGCCGGTGCCGCTGAACACGAGGTCGCCGACCTCCGAGGACAGGTCGGGCTCGGCCTCGAACAGCAGGGCGTAGTGGCCCTGCACCCGGCGGGCGTGGTGGAACAGGGCCGCCTCGAAGGCGTCCCGCGTGTCGAAGCCCGCGAAGCGGGCGAAGCGCGCGAGCTCGTCGGCCTCGCTCGGCAGGCGCTGGGTCTGCTCGTCCCGCAGCATCTGCAGGCGGTGCTCAATGGTGCGCAGGAAGTCGTAGGCCGCCGTGAGGTCGTCGCGGGCGGTGGCGTCGATCCAGCCGTCGCGGGTCAGGCCGTCGAGCATGGCGACGGTGCTGCGCCCGCGCAGCTCCGGCCGACGCCCGCCGAACACGAGTTGCTGGGTCTGGACGAAGAACTCGATCTCGCGGATGCCGCCGCGTCCCAGCTTGATGTCGTGGCCCGCCACCGCGATCGTGTCGTGGCCGCGCACCGCGTGGATCTGGCGTTTCATCGCGTGCACGTCGGCGATGGAGGCGAAGTCGAAGTATTTCCGCCAGACGAAGGGGCGCAGGTTCGCCAGGAACGCCTCCCCGGCCGGGATGTCGCCGGCGATCGCCCGCGCCTTGATGTAGGCCGCCCGCTCCCAGTTCTGGCCGAGGTTCTCGTAATAGACGTACGCGGCATTCAGGGAGAGCGCCGCCGGGGTCGAGCCCGGGTCCGGACGCAGGCGGTAATCGACCCGGTGGACGTAGCCGTCGGCGGTGCGCTCCTGCAGCAGCTTGGCCATCCCCTGCGCCAGCTTGCTGAAGAACGGCGTCGGCGGCAGGTCGGCCTTCAGGGGGGCGGTCTCGGGGTCGAAGAAGACCACGAGGTCGATGTCGCTCGAGTAGTTGAGCTCGCCCGCCCCGTGCTTGCCGAGGGCCAGGACGATGAGTCCGGAGCCGGCCTGCGGCTCGGCCGCGTCGCGGGGCAGGAAGCGCCCGGCGGCCGAAGCCTGGAGCAGCATGGCGTCGGCGGCGGCCCGTACCGAGGCGTCGGCGAAGTCCGACAGGGCCTGGGTCACCGTGGCCAGGGGCCAGAGCCCGCCGATATCCGCCAGGGCCACCAGGAGCGCGTGCTCCGCCCGGTTCTGTCGCAGCGCGCGCGCGACGGCGTCGAGGTCCGGCGCCTGCCCGGCCGTCCGCTGGCGGGCGATGACGGCCGCGAGGGCGGCCTCCGGCTCGGCCTCCACGAGGGCCGCGAGGCGGTCGGGGGCCCGGGCGACCAGCTGCCAGAGAAAGGCGGAATGGTCGGCGAGGCCGAGGAGCAGGGCGCGCAGGGGGACGTCGAGGAAGCCCGCCGGCCACGCGGGCGCAACCGCGGCGAGGCGCGCGGCGGCCGCGTCGGGATCGGACAGGACCGGGGCGGCGGACAGGCGCGCCCGGAGACTGCGGCGTTGCGCGTCGGCGGCCTGGTTCATGCCCTACCCTCCCGTCGGATCTCCGGCCGGCAGGGTTATCACGACGGAGAGCCCGGGGGCATGGTCTTCCAGCGCCAGCGTGCCCTGGTGCAGGCGCACCACCGCGTTGACGAGACTGAGGCCGAGGCCGAAGCCCGGCCGCGAGCGCGCCTCCTCCAGCCGGACGAAGCGGTCGAGCACCCGGCCGCGGGCCTCGCTGGGGATGCCCGGCCCGGAATCGGCCACGCCGAGGCGCACGGCGTCGCCGACCCGCGCGGCGCTGAGCCGGATCTCGCCGCTGGGCCCGCCATACTTCACCGCGTTGTCGATCAGGTTGGCGAGCGCCTGTCCGATCAGTTCCCGGCTGCCGCGCAGGGTCAGGGGCGCGCCCTCGGTCTCGACCTGCAGCGCCAGGCCCTGCTCCGAGGCCAGGGGCTCGTAGAGCTCGGCCACGGCCTGGACCACGGCGGCGACGTCGAAGGTCTGGAAATCCTCGCGGGCGTTCACGCCCTCCAGGCGGGCGATCATCAGGAGCGCGTTGAAGATCCGGATCAGGCCGTCGCTCTCCTCGATCACCCCCTCCATCGCCGCCCGCAGGGCGTCCGGCGTCTCGGCCGTGCGCAGGGCCTCCTCGGCCCGGTTGCGCAGGCGGGTCAGGGGCGTCTTGAGGTCGTGGGCGATGTTGTCGGAGACGTCGCGCAGGCCGCGCATCAGCTCGCCGATCCGCTCCAGCATGGCGTTGAGGTTGTGGGCCAGCCGGTCGAGCTCGTCGCCGGTCCCCGCCACCGCGAGGCGCCCGTCGAGGTCGCCGGCCATGATCCGGCGGGTGGTCTCCGTCATGGCGTCGACGCGCCTCAGGACCCGGCTGGCGATGAACCAGGTGCCGATCACGCCCAGCACCATCACCAGCCCCACGGAGGAGCCGAAGGTCCGTCCGATCACCGCCCGCAGCCGGTCGCGCTCGGCGACATCGCGGCCGACGAGGAGCCGGAAGCCCCCGGGCAGGACGAAGATCTGCATGATCGCCCGGTGCTCGAGGTTCTGCGCGCCGCCGATGCGGGCGTAGTTGGCCTCGGTCTGGCCCGGATCGACGATGAGCCCGGTGGGCAGGGCGTCGATGTTGCCGACGATGCGCTCGCCGGCGGCGTTGGTGACGAGGTAGAGCGAGGCCCCGGGCTCGCCGGCGCGCCGCTCCACCGCGGAGATCAGGCGCCGCAGGCCCCCGACCTTGTACTGCTCCGACAGGCCGTTGATCTCGGCCTCGATGGTGGACACCATCTGGTCGTCGAGGGCGCGGCTGGCGTTCCAGGCGACGTAGCCCAGCGCCAGCAGCGCGAAGGTGGCGAACACCACCAGGTAGGCGAAGGACAGCTTGAAGGCCGTCGTGCGGAACAGGTTGCCGAGGCGCCCGGCCGGGGCGTCGTCGAGAGTCGTCACGGCCTGAGCCTCACGCTGCGCCTCACGCCGACGGTCCCGGTGCCCGCGCCTCGTCGACCCGCAGCACGTAGCCGGTGCCGCGCACGGTGTGGATGATCGGGTGCTCGAAATCCTTGTCGACCTTCGCGCGCAGGCGCGAGACGTGGACGTCGATGACGTTGGTCTGCGGGTCGAAATGGTAGTCCCAGACGTGCTCCAGCAGCATGGTCCGGGTCACGACCTGGCCGGCATGGCGCATCAGGTACTCGAGCAGGCGGAATTCGCGCGGCTGCAGCACGATCTCCTGGCCGGCCCGGGTCACGCGGTGCGAGAGGCGATCGAGTTCGAGGTCGCCGACCCGGTAGGCGGTCGCTTCGGCGGCGGTGCCCGGCCCGGCCCGGCGGCGGGCCAGCACCTCGGCCCGGGCGAGCAGCTCGGAGAAGGCGTAGGGCTTGGGCAGGTAGTCGTCGCCCCCGGCCCGCAGGCCCTTCACCCGGTCGTCCACCTGCCCGAGGGCCGAGAGAATCAGCACCGGCGTGGTCACGCCCTGCTCGCGCAGGGAGCGGATCAGCGACAGGCCGTCGAGCTTGGGCAGCATGCGGTCGACGATGAGCACGTCGTAATCGCCCTCCTGCGCCAGGGCGTAGCCGTCGAGGCCGTCGGAGGCCTGGTCCGGCATGTGACCGGCCTCGCGAAAAGCCTTGATCAGGTACGCGACCGCCTCGCGGTCGTCCTCGATGATGAGCAGACGCATGGGACGGAGTGATAGGGTCTCGCCCGTCCTCGCGAAACCGCCTTGTCCGGCAACGCTCATGCCGCATCCCTCCGCGCTGGGTCGATGAGCCGGACCATGGGCAGCCGTGGGTTGCACGACCCTGGCGGCAACATGACGCTTTGGTCATGTCTGGGGACGACGGAGCTGACGAAGCCGCCTGAAGCCGGCCTAGTCCGGGCGCGGCCCCGCGCCGCCGGCAGGCGCGGACAGCCGGCTGCGGGCCCAGTCGCGCAGGAGGGCTTCCTCGTAGCCGAAGCTCCCGCCGGCGGCCGCGGCGCGGGCGCCGAACAGGAAGTTGATGTCGGTCAGGCGCTCCTCGCCCCCGGCGATCCGGCGGCCGCCGCGGCGCAGGTCGTAGCGCAGGCGGATCGCCGGCGGGGTCGCGTCGCTGACGATCCTCAGGCCCGAGGGGCTGTTCAGGTCCGGGCGGACGAAGCCGGCCCGGTCGATATCGAGGACATCCACGGACAGGGTCTCGTCCGGTCCCATCACCCGCAGGGCGGACGCCGCGATGATCCGCCGGATCTCCGCGAGGGTGCCCCGCAGGCCGGGCCCCGAACCGTAGCGGTCGTCGGCGTCGGTGTAGCGCTCGGGCGCGACGAAGCGGACGGTGACGCGCGCATCCGCCGGTGCGGCCAAGGCGGGGGCAGCCAAGGCGGGGGCGGCCAAGGCGAGGGCGGCCACGACAAGGGAGGCGGAAAGCGCCCGTTGCGCGAAACTGTGGCGCCTCATCCGCTCATGCCCCTGTGAATCGCTCCGACCGGACAGGCCCTGCCCTGCCGTGACACCGGCGCCCCCGGGCCTCGAGGCTCGGCCCCCGTCAGTAGCCCTTCTTCACCTGCGCCAGGGCACGGGTCAGGCCGTCGGCGATGACCTCGCGCTCCGGCGGCGAGGCGTCCCGGGCGACCACCACGAATTCCCGGCGGGATTCGAGGGTCAGGGTCTGCATGCCGTACTCGTCGTCCTCCACCCGGGTCAGCTTGGTCCAGAGCGGATTGAAGCGCCATTCCCGGCGCTCGCCCCGGTGGGTCACCCGGGCGAGCATCACCTCGATCGGGGTGATCATCACCTCCTCGAAGGAGCGGCCGCGCCGGAAGCTCGCCTTCAGCGCCACGTAGAGGGCGAGCATGTCGAGGCCGAAGAACCCGGCCACGGGCCAGAACCCGGCCCGGACGCAGGCGATCGAGGTGACGAGGGAGACGGCGCAGCAGCCGATCATGACGTTGCGGAAGCCGTCCGGCCCCAGGGACTGGTGCGGCCGGATGGTGGCCTGGAAGACAGGCCGATCCATGCTGTCGGGATCGAGGCCGTCCGGATGCCGGCCGATCGGAGGGACGTGGTCATTGCCGCTCGCCATGCGAGGAATATAACGCAGGGATGCCCAGCCGACAGCCGACCAAACCACGGAAATCGCCGATCTCCGCGCGGCTCGCCGCGCCGATCGTCGCAGCGGCGCCCGCCACGCCGGACCCCGTGGGCCCGGACACCGTGGCGGAGATCTTCGCGCGGCTCAGCGCGGCCAACCCGGAGCCGCGCGCCGAACTCGAGTTCGAGAACCCCTTCACCCTCCTGGTGGCGGTGGTGCTCTCGGCCCAGGCCACCGACCGCAGCGTCAACCTCGCCACCGCGCCGCTCTTCGCCATCGCCGACACGCCGGCCGCGATGCTGGCCCTCGGGGAGGCGCGGGTGCGCGACTTCATCCGCACCATCGGCCTGTTCAACACCAAGGCGAAGAACGTCATCGCCCTGTCGCGCATCCTGGTGGAGGAGCATGGCGGCGAAGTCCCCAGCGCCCGGGCGGCGCTGGAGGTGCTGCCCGGCGTCGGCGCCAAGACCGCCAGCGTGGTCCGCAACGTCGCCTTCGGCGAGGAGACCATCGCGGTCGACACCCACATCTTCCGGGTCTCCAACCGGATTCCGCTGGTGGTCGCCCCCACCACCGACAAGGTCCAGGCCGGGCTGGAGGCCATCGTACCCGCGCCCTACCGGCTCAACGCCCATCACTGGCTGATCCTGTTCGGCCGCTACATCTGCAAGGCGCGCAAGCCCGAATGCTACCGCTGCCCGATCGCCGACCTGTGCCGCTTCCCGGCCAAGACGGCCGCCCCGTGACCCGGCCGGACGAGCCGGCCCACCGACAGCCGCCCGCCCGCTCGCCGGGACGGGGCTGAGCCGTTCCGCTCCGAGGTCCGGTCGGCGCGAAGCCTCGGTTCGCGCCAAGGCGCAACCCGCGCCAAGGCTCAGTCCTCACGAAGGCCCGGTCCTGAAGGCCCCGTCCTGAAGGCCCGGTCCGCGAGGCCCGGTCCCCTTGCCCCCGACCCGCACACCGCTTTATCACCGGTGTCCTCCCAGGACGGCATGGGTCCCATCCGGCCAGCGCGTTGTGCTGCCAGCCGCCTTCGGGTAGTTTGCGCCACGGTCGCGGAGGCTTTCGACGTACGACGTGTCTCTCGGCCCGGCCCCACCCACAGGCCGCCACGCCGCGGATTCCGCATCGTTCGCTCGCAAGGAGTCACGGCCCATGGACTTCCTCAAACCACGGTACACGCCTATGAACCGCCGCCGTCGCATCTACGAGGGCAAGGCGAAGGTCCTCTACGAGGGTCCGGAGCCGGGAACGCTCATCCAGCACTTCAAGGATGATGCCACCGCCTTCAACGCGCAGAAGCATGATGTCATCGACGGCAAGGGCGTGCTGAACAACCGGATTTCCGAGTTCGTCTTCCAGCACCTCAACGACATCGGCGTGCCCACGCACTTCATCCGCCGCCTGAACATGCGCGAGCAGCTGATCCGCGAAGTCGAGATCATCCCGCTCGAAGTGGTGGTGCGCAACGTCGCCGCCGGCTCGCTCGCCACCCGCCTCGGCCTCGAGGAAGGCACGCAGCTGCCGCGCTCGATCATCGAGTTCTACTACAAGAACGACGCGCTCAATGACCCGATGGTGTCGGAAGAGCACATCACCGCCTTCGGCTGGGCGACCCCGCAGGAGATCGACGACATCATGGCGCTGGCCATCCGGGTCAACGACTTCCTGTCCGGGCTCTTCCTCGGCGTCGGCATCCGCCTCGTCGACTTCAAGATCGAGACCGGCCGCCTCTGGGAAGGCGACATGATGCGCATCGTCGTCGCCGACGAGATCTCCCCGGATTCGTGCCGCCTCTGGGACATCAAGTCGTCGGACAAGCTCGACAAGGACCGCTTCCGCAAGGATCTCGGCGGCCTGATCGAGGCCTATACCGAGGTGGCCAAGCGCCTCGGCATCATGTCCGAGAACGAGAAGGTCCAGACGGGCGGCCCGCGCCTCGTCCAGTAAAGGACCGGCCGGCCCCGCGGGTCTCTCCGGCCCGCGCCGGCTGGTCTTCGACCGACGGCGACGCCTGAACCCAGGGGTCGTCCGGCGCCATCATTCCGGGGCGCCGCCGGCGCGCCCGGGACCCGCAAGGGGCGCGCAGCGGCGTGCGATCCCGAGCCGCCGACGGCGTCACCTCCGGCACGCGCTGCGTGTCCGGCTCCCGGGCTCCGCGGCGCGGCCCCGGGGTGACGGGGTGCTGCGCGCGGGTTCCCGTATCCGGCAGCCTGCGAGAGGCTCACCGCAGATCGACCGGCCCCGCCTCCGGCCAGCCCGGACGCAGCCGCGCATAGGTGCCGAGATCGGGGTCGAACCCCGGGTGATAATGGGGGTCCTGCGCGAGCAGCGGCCCCCATCGGTCTTGAAAGGCCGCGACTTCGCGCCGGTGGCGCTCCTGCGCGGCGGGCGTCCAGCGCCGGCTCGCCGCCTCGTCGTGGCGCAGCACCGCCCCCGGCACGAACAGGGTGCGGTAGCCGGCCGCGTTCAGGCGGAGGCACAGGTCGACATCGTTGAAGTCGACCGCGAAGGCCGCCGCATCGAAGCCTCCGACCGCCGCGAACTTGTGCGCCTCCACCACGAGGCAGGCGGCCGTGACCGCCGCGACCGCGCGGGTCGCCCGCAGGCCGGCCAGGTAGCCCGGCGCCTCTCCGGAGAAGAATCGGTGCGCATGGGTGACGAGGCCACCCGGCCCGAGCAGCACGCCGCCATGCTGGATGCGGCCCCGCCCGTCGATGAGCTTGGCGCCGACCGCGCCCACATCCGGCCGCAGGGCCTCGCGTACCAGCCGCTCGAGCCAGTCCGGGTGCAGGGCCGCGACGTCGTTGTTGATGAAGGCCAGCACCTGCCCCTGCGCCGCGGCCGCGGCCCGATTGTTCATGCCGGCAAAGTCGAACGGGCCGGGACAGGACACGATTCGTGCGATGCCCGCCGCCTCCAGCTCCCGGAAATACGCCAGGGTCTCGGGCGCGCGACTGTCGTTGTCGCAGATCAGGATCTCCCGCTCCGGCCAGTCGGTACACCCGACCAGGCTGGTGATGCAGGTCCGCAGGAGGTCGACCCGGTCGCGGGTCGGCACGATGAGGCTGACGCGGGGGCGCGCCTGCGGCAGCGGGTGCGCGAGCGTCAGCACGCCGTCCGCCTCCACCTGGATCGTGACGGCGTGGTCGCCCCTGCGGTCGAGGGCCCGGCGCAGGGTGGCGGCCCGCGCCGCCGGATCTGGCATCCCGGTGGAGGCCGCGTCGCTGCGGGAGAGCAGGCGCGGCAGGTGCCCGATCGCCCCGTGCCCGAACCGCTCCGCCACCCTCAGGATGAGGTCGAGGGCATCGGTCACCGGCCCCTCCCGCTCGGTGACGGCGGCGAGGGCCGAGGCCCGGAGCGCCAGCACCGGGCCGCAATACGCCACCGCGCAGGCGTAGTCGGGGTCGAAGGCCGGACGCAGCAGCGGCATCGCGAGCCCGGTCTCGGACCCCAGGAGCGCATCGCCGTAGGCGAGCTGGTGCGCCGGGCTCCGGGCGAAGGCCTCGGCCAGGATCGCGGGTGCGCCCGGCAGCAGGGCATGACCCGGCGCCGTGAGCACGAGAATCTCGGCACCGGCGCGCGACGCCTCCGACGGACGACCCTGCGCCAAGTCTGCGGATGCCAGGTCCGCGGATGTCAGGTCCGCGGATGCCAGGTCCGCGAGCGTCAGGACTGCGACGGTGTCGCGTGGCCCCGCAGCGCCCCCGGCGGCCGGCGCCTGCAGGAGCCGGCCTTGCGCCGCCGGGCCGCAGAGAAGTCCCGCATGATTGAGGCCGAACAGGGCGGCCGCCGCCTGGCCGGCGCGGACGCGCTTGCCCGCCAGCCGCGCCCGCAGGATCGCCAGCCCCTCCCCCCGATGCCGGAGCAGGAGCGCGGCGGCACGGCCCCAACGCAGCCAGACCGGATGCCGGGCGACGCCCGCGAAGGCGAGCGCGGCGTCGGCCCTCCTACTCAAGGTCTTCCCCGAACGTCGTCAGCGACAGCACCGGGTGGTAATAGGGATCGTGCCGGATGGTGTCGCGCCAGCGCTCGACGAAGCGGTCGGCCTCCTGCTCGAAGCGCAAGCGCGCCGCCCCGACGGCGGGTCCGCGGCTGGTCGATTCGAGGTGGGCCATCACGGCGCGCGGCGTCCAGATCGTCCGGTAGCCGGCCGCATTGAGGCGCAGGCAGAAATCGACGTCGTTGAAATCCACCGCGAAGGCGTCCGCGTCGAGGCCCCCGACCGCGTCGAACTTGGCCCGCCCCACCGCCAGGCAAGCCGCGGTGACGGCCGAGACCTCGTGGGCGACCCGCATCCGGCCGAGCATTCCTGGGGTATCGGCCGGCCGCCGGCGCAGGATGTGCCCGGCCCGCCCCCCGAGGCCCACCACCACGCCGGCATGCTGCAGCGTCCCGTCGGCATAGAGGAGCTTGGCGCCCACCGCGCCGATCTCCGGCCGGCAGGCCTGGCGCACCAAAGCGGTGAGCCAATCCTCGCGCAGCACCGCGACGTCGTTGTTGAGGAGGACCACCACCGCCCCCCGCGACCCGGCCACCCCGGCATTGATCATCGCGGAGAAATTGAACGGCCCCGGATAGGACAGGATACGGACCCGCGAATCCTGCCGCAGGGTCTCGTAATGGGCGAGCACGTCCGGATCGGTCGAGCCGTTATCGACGATGACGAGCTCGATCGCCGGGTAGTCCGTCCCGTTGAGCACCCCGTCGGCGGCGACCCGGATCAGCTCCAGGCGGTCCCGCGACGGAATGATCACGCTGGCGAGCGGCGGCGGCTCGGGCAACGCCCAGAGCAGATCGAACCCGGTGGGGTTCGCCTCGACCCGCGCCGGACGGCGGGTCTCGTTGAGGTGAGTCTGGAGAATCGCCGCGTGGCGCTCGGCCGAATCTGGCGGCGGAGGCGCCGCGCGGGCGAGAACACGCGGGACATGCGCGACCTCGTCGAAACCCACGTGGTATACGGCGGCCAACCCGAGGCGGAGGGCGAACCCGTCCGGCGCTCCGAGCGGACGAGTCCTCAGTCGCTCGAGCAGGCCCCCGGCATAGAGGGTCGGCGTCCCGGGATAGGCGGTGGTCAGGGCCAGGTCCGGACTCCAGTCCGGCTTCAGCGCCGGTCTCGGGTCAGAGCCCTCGACCCGGGAATCCGCGTAGACCATCTGCGGGCGATCCGGCTCCGCCAGCGCGCGGACCAGGATCGCCAGGGCGTCCGGATCGAGAGCATCGCCCGGGGCCAGCACCATCAACGCGCTGTCATCATTCAGGAAATCGCCGAGGCAGGCCGAGGCCGCCCAGACGTGCTGCTCGATCCGCGCATCGTCCTCCGCGACAGCGAGCCCCGTGTCCGAC
Source organism: Methylobacterium sp. Leaf125 (assembly GCF_001423085.1). Lineage (GTDB taxonomy): Bacteria > Pseudomonadota > Alphaproteobacteria > Rhizobiales > Beijerinckiaceae > Methylobacterium. Next base: position 239,571 of record NZ_LMNU01000023.1, read on the forward strand.
CAGCCCACGACGAGGCGCCAGGCGGCGTCACGCTGGGCCTTCAGGCTCGCGATTGTCGCCGCGACCCGCTCGCCGTCCGCCGGCCCGGCCGGCATCACCAGCCGAACCGCCGGCCCCGCCGGTACCGGAGTCGCGTCGGCGCGGGCACGGTGGCGCGCCCAGTCCGCGAAATCCGCGATCGGGGTCACGCCGCAACTGCCCCGAAGGATGTCGCGGGTGCGCCGCTCGTTTCGCCTAAGCCTCTGATAGAAAGCGGACATCGCCCGGAGTGGGCGTACGCGCAGGCATTCGGCGAACACGCTCGCCTCCGAACGCAGGCCGACCCGCTCCAGCACGAAGCCGCTGCGTCCGTCGGTGGCGAGGTCGATCGCCGCGGTATCCGGCGGAAGCCAGCCGAGCCACTCGGCCGCCCCCTGCCCCGTCCCGGGCAGGACGAAAACTTCGCGCCGACCGTCGTCGCGGGTCAGGCGCAGCAGCGGCCGCAGCGGACGAACCCGGGGATTCGCGCGATAGATCGAGACGATCCAGCAGCCGCGCCCGTTCTCGGCGAGGCGAAGCCGGCGGTCGAAGAGGGGATCATCCGTAGCATCGAGCGAGAAGGCGACGGAGCGTCCGGATGCGGTCAGGACATCACCTGCGCAGGCTCAAAGCTCACTCGGCGGCATCCGTTGCGGGCGCCGCCACCCGATCCTCCGACGTGGCAGCGACCGCCGGCTTCCTCGTCTTCCGCGGCGCAGCCTTCTGGGGCGCAGCCCCGAGACGCACCTCGATGTCGTAGTCGCGGGCCATCGCCGCCGGGACGACGAGATTGTCCTCGACGAAGGAGAACAGGCCCTGCGCCGCCCCCGCGGGCACCGTGACCGCCACGCGGTGAACCCGCGACTGCACGACTTTGTCGCCGGCCTTGATGCTGATGGAGACCGGTGCATCGAAGCGACCCGGCTTCCCGACGGGACCCAGAAGCACCTGCCCTTCGACGCCGACCTTCACCGAGACGGAGCCGTCCTGAAGCTTGGCGCATTCCCGGGCGAGACGACCGATCGTCACCTGGTGTCGAAGGCTGCTGCCGTCTCCGGCCCGGCCCGTATAGCTCTGGAGCGCCGCCCCCCCTTCCGGAACCGCCACCGTCGGACAATAGGGCGGATCGGCATCGTCCGGCTGCGACGGCGGCACCGAGGTTCCGCCGTATTTCAGCATGTTCGTGAAGAAGTTACCCTCCTCCGCAAAAGTGGCGTCGATCCCGAGGCCGCTCGCCGCGAGGGTTGCCGCCAGGAGGAGCCCGAACCGCTGCCGGCCCGTCATCATGCTGAGATACATGCCGAGATCCCGCTCTCTTCGCACCGTCCGTCGCACCCGCACCCCCGCGGGGGCCATCACTTGAGGCTATCGAAGCCCTGCGCGAATCCCTTCATCGACAGAGGAATGCCGACGCCCTCCTCCGGCGTCTGGAACACGATGAAGGTGGCCTGCGCCCCACCGCTGAACTGCTTGATCAGGCCATCATCCATGACGACCTCGGCGACGCAGCCCGTCGTCAGACACCGGACGAAGCCGGCGCGGCCCACATCGGTCTTATCGATCTTCAAACCGAGGCCGGACGGCAGCAGGACCCCGAGCGGCGCAACCACGCGCAGAAGATAGCCCCGATTGTCGGCCGTCTTCAGGACGATCACGACCAGCGTGAGGTTCGGCCGGTCCTCGGCAGCCAGGTATTGCACCAGGGCGCATTGTTCGGCCTTGGCGCCTGCCGGTGTCTCACACCGGAGCTGCCAGTCGCCGAACGTGTTCCGAACCATCCCCTGGGCGGCTGCACCCTCGGGCCCGAAGCCGGCGAGCAGGATTCCCGCAGCGAGCAGGCCGACCGCGACGCCCCGGGCGACCAGGCCGCGTGCAAGCTGCGCCATTCCTCGAAACCCCACGCGTCGACCCTTTCGCATGGCCCGCCGCCCCGCGAACCGTTAACGGAAAACACGGGTGTTCCGACCATGCTGGGCCATCGCATGTCAAGCGAAGGCCGGCCTGCGGGAACCGACTATCGCGCCGCGCGTACAGCCTCTAGTGCTGACAGCCACGCTTGCCCGACAACGGACCGATCCATGCGACTGCGCGCCCCCCTCCTCCTCGCCACCCTCGCTCTCACCGGTCCGGCCGTCGCAGAGCCGCTTCCCGTCGGCGAGACCACCTATATCGAGCGCTCCCTCAACCGGGACGGTCCCCTCGTGATCGAGCACCGTCCGGTGGCACGCACGCCGGGCGGTCGCCGTGGCGGAAGCTCGGCCGAGATCGCGGGATTTTGCCGCGATGGGGGCATCATCCGTCGTCGGGACGAGTTCGGCCAGCCGGTGATCCTGCGCCAGCGCGAGGTCTGCGACAGCGTCGCGCCGCGCACCCTGAACCCGGGCGATGTCGATCCCCGCCCGACCTGGCCGGCCGAGCAGGTCGTTCGCGGCCGGGCGCTTCGCGTCCGCGGCTGAGACGACCTCAGCCGTAACGGTGGAGGGTGGCGCCGTTGCGTTTCAGCCAACGCTCGGCTTCGTCCACATGCGGGCAGAGCGACCCCACCAGAGTCCAGAACCGTGTCGAGTGGTTCATCTCCCGGAGATGCCCCATCTCGTGCGCCACGAGATAATCGAGCACCATCGGCGGCGCGAGGATCAGCCGCCAGGAGAAATTCAGCTCGCCACGCACCGTGCAGGAGCCCCAACGGCTCCGCGTGTCGCGCAGGGTGATGCGCGTCGGCCCTTGTCCCAGCTTCTCGGTGTAGCGCGCCACCGCCTCGGTCAGATCGCGCCGGGCTTCCCGCTGCAGGAAATCCGTGATCCTCCGCGCGATGTGCGGCGCGTCGCAGGCAACGGATAGGACGGGCTCCGCGGCAAGCACCTCGAGCCGGGTGAGTCCGCTTCGACGATCACGATGCAGAACCCGGTGAGGCACACCCCGGATCGGCAGGACGGCGTCCGCCGCGAACAGCACACGCTCGGGCATGCGGGCGAGCCGTGCCGCAATCCATCCTCCGTGGCTCACGGCGAAGGTCCGGGCAACACCGATCGAGGTGCGCGTCGGAAGCGTCATGACGACTTCTCCGGTCGCACTCGAGACGCGCAGGGTGAGCCGGCGTGCGGTCGGCCGGCGACGCAGCAGAACGCGAAGGGTCTCACCCTCGTGCAGGATGTCGAGGTGATCCGGGTCCGCCCCGCGCAACAACGCCAATCGCATCCCGCCAGCTTAACCGCTGTCGCCCGCCTTCGCCATTGGCGCGGACGCCTCCGTCCTCACACCGGTGCCTCAGACAGGTCGGGCTCCGGCCGGTGGGTGATCGCCGCTTCGACCCGTTCAAGATTGCCCATCTGGCGAATGAAGGCGGCGATCCGGGGTGCAATGGTGGTGCGGTAGCGCGACCCGTTGAACACGCCGTAATGGCCGACACCGTGCTGCAAATGATACGCTTTCCGTTCCGGGGGAAGGTTCGGCGTGAGGTCTAAGGCCGCTTGGGTCTGGCCGACGCCGGAAATGTCGTCGTTTTCCCCCTCGATGGCGAGAATGGCACACGTGCGAACCGCGCCGAGGTCGACGCGAGCCCCGCGGTGGATCATCGATCCCTTCGGCAGGGCGTGATCGACGAAAACCGTTTTCACCGTCTGGAGGTAGAACTCTGCCGTCAGATCCATCACCGCGAGATACTCATCGTAGAACTCGCGATGCTTCTCCGCCGAATCGCCATCCCCCGTCACAAGGTGGTCGAACATCTCGGCGTGAGCGTTCACGTGGCGGTCGAGGTTCATCGCCATGAACCCTGACAGCTGAAAAAAGCCCGGATAGACGCTGCGCCAGACGCCGGGATAGCCGGCAGGCACGGTGGTGATGCAGTTGCGCTCGAACCAGGCCGTCCCGCGCTCCTGCGCCACACAGTTGACGGCTGTCGGTGAACGCCGCGTATCGATGGGACCTCCCATCAGCGTCATCGTTTGCGGCACTGGCGCGTAGCCCTGTGCCTCCATCACGGCGACCGCCGCCAGGACCGGCACGGCCGGCTGACACACGGCCATGACGTGCAGCTCCGGTCCGAGGTCCCGGAACATGTCGATGAGGTAGTCGATGTAGGAATCCAGATCGAACCGTCCAACCCCGATCGGCACCATGCGGGCGTCAGCCCAATCGGTGATGAAGACCTGGTGATCGGGCAACATGGCCTCCACGGTGCCGCGCAGGAGCGTGGCGTAGTGGCCCGACATTGGCGCGACGATGAGCAGCTTCGGTTGTGGCGCAGTGGGGCCGCGCACGAAGCTTCGATCGAAGGTGATCACACGGCAGAACGGCCGCTCCCAGACCACACGCTCACTCACCGGAACGCTCGTGCCGTCAACATCGGTGCTGAGGATGCCGAAAGACGGCTTGCCGTAGCGCCGGGTGACCCGCTCGAACATCTCGCAGGCGGCCGTTATCGAGCGGGCATAGGGCGAGTAGGCCAATGGATTGGCGGGGTTTTGTAGGCTGTGCCGTGCGACGTCGGCGACAAGTCGCGCCGGCGTCGTCATCAGTCGGGCGGCCTCGTACCAGAGATAGGACAAGTTCACGGACCATTCCCCCCTTTTGTCGACGTCGCTTCCGAGGGTCGCCTACGAAATCCGCCGTCGGCACGGCACTCCGCATCGATTTGCGCGGATGCGATCCGCTCGATTTAGCGCAAAAGCGATGTCGACAAGAGCGGATGTTGGAACCTGGAGGGATAGACGCGAGACAGCCGGGCCCTATCGTTCCCCTGATATGATCGACATGAGCACCAACGGCTTCGTCCGCGACGCACGGCACCTGCGTCTCGACACCTTCGTGCGCCTGCGATGGCTCGCGATCACCGGCCAAAGCGCGGCGGTGGTCGGGGCGCAATTCGGGTTGGGCCTGCCACTGCCCTTCGGGTGGTGCTTCCTCGTAATCGCCACCTCGTCCTGGCTGAACCTCGCGCTGCGCATCCGCTTTCCCGCGAGCTACCGCCTCAGCGACGATTCCGCCGCCCTGCTCCTCGCCTTCGACATCATCCAGCTCGCCGCTCTGCTCTTCCTCACCGGCGGATTGCAGAACCCGTTCTCGCTGCTGTTCCTCGCCCCGGTGCTAATCTCGGCCACCGCCCTGCCGCCCGAGCGCACCCTCGCGCTCGGTCTCCTGGCGATCGGTCTCGCGACGCTGCTCGCCCTCGTGCACCGCCCCTTGCCTTGGTTTGCCGATGGGCGGCTGGAACTGCCCTTCCTGTACATTTCGGGCATCTGGACCGCGATCCTGCTCGGGACGGCCTTCACGGGGGTTTATGCCTGGAAAGTCGCGGAGGAGACGCGTCAGCTCGCGCAGGCCCTGGCCGCCACGGAACTGGTGCTGGCCCGGGAGCAACACCTGTCGCAGCTCGATGGGCTCGCTGCCGCCGCCGCCCACGAACTCGGTACGCCGCTTGGGACCATCATGGTGGTGACAAAGGAACTGACCCGTCAGTTGGCGACGACGGCCAGCCCCTCTGTGCGGGAGGACCTGGCGCTCCTACGTGATCAGGTCGATCGCTGCCGTGGCATTCTTTCGAAGCTGACGTCCCTCGATAGTGATGAGGCCGGCTTCCTCCAGACTGTCAGCCTCAGCCACCTCGTGGAGGAGCTCGTCGAGCCGCAGCGTGCCATGGGCATCATCCTCGACGTCTCGAACCAGGGCGAAGGTCGGGAGCCTGCGTGCAGGCGCAATCCGGGAGTGATGTTCGGGTTGGCCAACATCGTGGATAACGCCGTCGACTTCGCCACCGAGCGGGTGATCATCGAGGCGCGCTGGACCCTTGAACGGGTTTGGCTAGAGATTCGGGACGACGGCCCAGGCTTCTCGAGCGAGGTCCTGCTGAGGGCCGGCGAGCCCTACGTGACGACACGAAGCCCGGATCGCTCACGCAGCCCGGACAGCACCGGCGCCGGTCTCGGCCTCGGGCTTTTCATTGCCAAGACGCTGATCGAGCGCTCCGGAGCTCAGTTAACACTGTCAAATGTCTCTCAACACGAGGCGACAGGCGCGGTGGTCCGCGTCAGCTGGGCGCGTCACATCTTCGAGCGAGGCGCGCTGGCGGTCGATCATGCGCAATTGAGTAGTGGGCAACCCCTGACGGAAACAGGTGCGACACCTATATAACGACCAGAGCAGAACCCAATCGAAGTTGGTTCGTGAACTACGGAGGAGCGTCGGATGCTGACGCAGACTGGAACAACGGCGCCGAGTGCCGATATCGCTCAGCTTGCCGACAATGATCCCCTGGCCGCTTTCCACGATCGTTCGCTGCTGATCGTCGATGACGACAAGCCTTTCTCGACGCGTCTAGCCCGTGCCATGGAGATGCGAGGCTACGAGGTACAGGTTGCTGAGAGTGTCGCCGAAGGCGTCTCGATGGTCGATGTTCGTCCGCCGGCCTTCGCAGTCATCGATATGAGGCTCGGCGATGGCAATGGGCTCGACGTCATCGCTCGGCTCAAGGAGCGTCGACCGGATGCACGAGGGGTCATTCTGACTGGCTACGGCAATATCGCAACGGCCGTAACGGCCGTGAAACTCGGTGCGTTTGACTACCTGGCCAAACCAGCCGACGCCGATGAGATCCACGGGACACTCATGGCGCAGCCCGGCGAGCGAGCCGACCCGCCCGAGAACCCGATGTCGGCGGACCGGGTGCGCTGGGAGCACATCCAACGCGTCTACGAGCTTTGTGGACGGAACGTCTCTGAAACGGCGCGTCGCCTGAACATGCATCGCCGGACGCTCCAGCGTATCCTGGCCAAGCGCGCTCCGCGCTGACGTCTGGGGAAAACAAGGGCGACGTTGCGCAACCGGTTCGGTTCGCGCTACGCCGCCCTTCATCGTTTCAACGCCGGGTTTCCTGGGCGTGAAGTTGGCAACGGGGTGACACTCCTGTGAACACGCGCAATTTCGTCACCATCCTGAGCATGATGGTTCTCGTCGGCACGGAGGTGTTCGCCGTGGCCATCGCAGCCGGCTGGGCTTTGGCCGGTCTGTTCGATCTTGGTGACACGGTAGGCCATGTTCTGATGGCGCTGTTCAGTCTCTTCGCCGCCTGGGTGATGCTACAACTATGGCGACGCGCGACGAGCATTGAGCCACTGCGCGGACCAGAAACCATTAGGCGCTGAGCGGAAATCACGCCTTCGACCTCTACGCGCGGCCCCTCCGGGGCCGTTTCGCGTTGCTTGCTTGGCATTTCCCGATTATCGGCTGGATGCCCCGACACTAGACGAGTTCGAACCCATGAAAGCACGCATCATCGTCACCCTTAAGACCGGCGTGCTAGACCCGCAGGGCAAGGCGATCGAAGCGGCCCTGACATCGTTCGGGCTATCGGGTATCGACAGCGTTCGCCAAGGAAAAGTCTTCGACGTCGAGGTCGCGGGGGAAGACCGCACGGCCGCAGAAACGACGCTGAAAAGCGCCTGCGAGAAGCTGCTCGCCAACACCGTCGTCGAGAACTACGTCATCGAGATCGCCTGATGCGCGCCGCCATCATCGTTTTCCCGGGCTCTAATCGCGACGCGGACGTGGCCCGAGCCCTGGCCCAATCCGGTGCCGAGGTCATTAAGGTCTGGCACGCGGATACAGCCCTGCCGGCCGGCACCGATCTCGCTGTGCTGCCAGGTGGGTTTTCCTACGGTGACTACCTCCGTTGCGGTGCTATCGCCGGCCGCGCTGCCGCGATGGACGCCGTCCGCGCGCATGCCGCGCGGGGTGGCCTTGTGCTTGGCATCTGCAATGGCTTCCAGATCCTGTGCGAGTCTGGCCTGCTGCCCGGCGTCCTGATGCGGAACGTTGACCGGCGTTTCATCTGTCATCGGCAGTTGCTCCGGGTGGAGCGCGCCGATACCCGTTTCACGTCAGCCTACGCCAAAGATCAGGTCATCGACGTTTGCGTAGCCCATGGCGAGGGCAACTACTTTGCAGACCCAGAAACGATCGCGCGCCTCGAAGGCGATGGACGGGTGGCGTTCCGTTACTCCGACGCTGCGGGCAACCTCACGGTGGACGCCAATCGCAACGGCTCGCTAAATTCCATCGCTGGCATCTACTCCGAGAACCTGAACGTACTCGGCCTGATGCCGCACCCGGAGAACTTCGTAGAGGACCTCGTCGGTGGGACCGACGGACGTGGACTCTTCACCAGCTTGGCGGCGTAGCGCCCTCATAAGCCTCTTCTTCGCAGGAAGAGGCTGGCCAACGGCGGGGCGGGTCGGGTCGAGGTGAACGATGGGTCCGGAGAGGCTCTGTATCCTCTCCCGACTGCCCCGCGGTCAGACAATCCCGAGCCCCAAAGACAAGTGTGGGGCTCGCGACCGCTCAATGGCCCTCGAATTCCATTAAGGTCCGCACCGGCACATCAAGGTCCCGTAGCTTCTGAGCGCCGCCGATCTCCGGTAGGTCGATGACGAAGCAGGCCGCCACCACTTCAGCGCCAATCCGACGCAGCAGGTTCACAGCCGCGCAGGCTGTGCCGCCGGTGGCGATCAGGTCATCCACCAGAAGCACCCGGTCGCCCGGCTTGATGGCATCAACGTGGATTTCCATCTCGTCGGTGCCGTACTCGAGGGCGTAGGCAATCGATACTGTCGTATGTGGTAGCTTGCCCTTCTTTCGAATCGGGACGAAGCCGGACGAAAGCTGGTGCGCGACCGCCCCTCCAAGAATAAAGCCCCGCGCCTCGATACCCGCGACCTGATCGATGCGTCCCCCCGCATACGGATGCACCAGCGCATCGACCGCCCGACGGAACGCGCGCGGGTCGCTGAGCAGGGTGGTGATATCGCGAAATACGATGCCGGGCTTCGGGTAATCCGGGATGGACCGGATCGAGTCCTTCAACGCAATGTGGCGGCGGCTTTCCATCGGGGAGCCCTTGTCGAGGAGATTGGAGGCGAAGACGCGCCCCTCAGGCGTTGGCGCGGCGTAGGAGTTTCACGAGCTCGCCGTGTAGAATCTCGTTGCCGCAAGCGACCGAACGGGCTGCCAGCGGCTCGGCGCCACCATCGGCGCTGGTAACGAAGCCGCCGGCCTCACGCACTAGGATGATCCCCGCAGCGATGTCCCAGGTTTGTAGATCGCGCTCCCAGTATAGGTCCGAGCGGCCGCAGGCGACATAGGCGAGATCGAGAGCGGCCGATCCGAAGCGGCGAGCGCCTCCGGTGACGGCCATCACGGCGGCGACCTCCCGCAGGAGCTTCGGATGGTCGCCGCGACCAAGATAGGGTGAGCCGTAGGCGACAAGGGCATCGGCCATGTCAGTGCGCCCGGAGACGCGGAGGCGACGGTTGTTAAGATAAGCACCCTTCCCACGCTCGGCTACGAACAGTTCATCCTTGGCCGGATCATAGATCACGCCGGCGACGATCTGTCCCTCGCGCTCCAGCCCGACGGAGATGGCGAAGTGCGGGATGCCGTGAAGGAAGTTCGTGGTGCCGTCGAGAGGGTCAACATGCCAAGTGTGGCTCTTGTCCGCGCCCTCGACATTGCCGGACTCTTCCAGGATGAGCCCGTAGCCTGGACGCGCCTTCATCAGGGCATCCTTGAGGACTTCCTCGGCCTTGCGATCGGCAGCCGAGACGAAGTTTCCGGGCCCTTTGCGTGAGACCTGGAGGTTCTCAATCTCGCCGTAGTCGCGTTTGAGGCCGCGGGCCGCTTTGCGCACGGCGTCGACCATGACGGTCATGAGGGGTGAGCTGATCATCGATCTTCAGGTCCAGGCCGATTCAAAGAACGTCGGTTCACATAACATTCGGCGCGGCAATAGCACGTTTGCGCGCCGGCTCACCCCTATCGAATGCGGGGCTGCCCCACGGGACTCCGCTAATTGACCTTCGCTCGATCCGCAGCAAGCGTTTCGGCGCGTGTGCGCTCGGCCGGCTCAAGGCCTTTCAGGTTCTCGTCCAGCCAGGCGTCGGACAAACCCTGCGCAGACGCCGCGAGGTTCCAGGCAGCCGCCTCGACCAAATTCTTTTGAACGCCACGCCCGACCGCGAACAGGCGCGCAATCCGGTTCTGTGCGATCGCATTTCCGCGGGCGGCGGCATGCTGGAAATAACGCGCCGCACGCATTTCGTCCTTCGGCAGACCCGTCCCGTTGAAGAGAAGGATGGCGAACTCAACCTCGCCGGCCAGATCACCGTTATCCGCCGCACGCCGAAACCATTCGGCAGCCTGAGTCGGATCTTTCTGCACACCGCGCCCCTGTAGGTAGAGGACGCCGAGATCGTGCTGAGCCGCACCGATCTCCCCTTCGGCCGCCTTGCGGAACAGGGTGGCAGCCCGAGCTTGATCCGGCTCAGTGCCGGTCCCCAGAAGAATCAAGGCGAGATTGTAGGCTGCCGTAGTGTCGCCAGTCTCAGCAGCCTTTTCGAGCCATTGCCGGCCGGTCTTCATGTCTTTGGCGCCGCCCCGCCCATCGATGGACATCAGACCCAGCGACGCCATCGCGTGCACGTCTCCCTGCGCCGCCGCAAGGCGGTACCATTCCGCGGCCTTGACCGGATCCTGTTTGATACCGAGACCCTGATTGTAGAGTTCGCCTAGCAGCGTCATCGCCGCCGCATCCTTCGGATCCGCCGCAATTCGCTTTGTCGCCTCGCGAAACGCCGTGGTGTATTGCCCACGCTGGTAGGCACCAAAGGCCGTATCCGCCGACTTGTCGCTAGGCTTCGCGGTGAAGGGTACCGCCCGCATAGCGTTGGGCGAATAAGGAGTCGGCAGTTCCTTCAGAGGGGCAGAGAAGACCTCACGCGTCGCTGGCTTGGCTGCTTCCGGCGATAGGGACGACGCGGCCCAGACGTCAGACAGGCCAAACATCAGAGCCAGAAGGCTGAACAACAGTCTCACGCGGCCGTCTCCGCGGCAGCGGCAACCTGCACTTGGATTGTGGCGACGTCAGCGTCCTGGCCGATCCAAAGCGGGCTTTCTAGGCCGAGGAACTCCGCGCCCGTGGCCAGGAGCGGCCCGACTTGATCCGCGGCATGTGCGACGGCGATGCACGGCGTCTCGAAGATCTCGGTCCACCACCCGGCGCGATCAAGAACCGTCTCAGGATCGGGAGCCATCCCATCCGCGTAGAGACCACCGAACATGACGTAGTCGACGCCAGCCTCACCGGCCTCCATTGCGGCGTGCTTCTGCTCGTGACCGCCGGCTCCCAGAATTCGTCCGTCGGCCAAGCGCTCGCGCAGTCCGCGTAAGTCGCCTTCCCGCGGCTTGTCGAGATGGACGCCATCGGCGCCACCGCGGGCCGACACGCTCACAAGGTCGCCGTCGAAATTTGTACAGGCGACAACCACGGCCGCACCGGCCTCCTGTACCGTCGGTGCCAAGCGCTTGACGAGGTTCACCAAGCTTCGCTCATCGGCTGGGGCAAGCCTCAGAATGACAGCTGCAACATCACCGGCCGCACAGGCGGCCGTGATCGCTGCACTAAGCGCGTCGGCGTCACCGGCCTCGACTCGGTGGGGGCTAAGCAGGGCGAGGCGGGTGCGAGTTTCCGACATACAGGGTCCTTCTGACGCTCAGCCCGCCGCACCGATCTTCGGATCGAGGGAGCCGTTGGCGTAGCGTTTGGCCATGGTAGCCACGGAAACCGGGCGGATCTTAGAACCCTGACCGGCGGTACCGAACTCCTCAAAGCGTTGCTTGCAGAGCTTCGTCATCGCCTCCATGGCGGGCTTCAGGTATTTGCGCGGATCGAACTCAGCCTTATTCTCGGCCAGGATCTTCCGAATCTGGCCTGTCATCGCCATCCGGTTATCCGTGTCGATATTAATTTTTCGCACGCCGTGCTTGATGCCGCGCTGGATCTCCTCGACCGGCACTCCCCAGGTCGGCTTCATCTCGCCGCCATACTGATTGATGATGTCCTGCAAGTCCTGCGGTACCGACGACGAGCCGTGCATCACAAGGTGGGTCGAGGGCAGGCGGCGGTGGATCTCCTCGATAATATTCATTGCCAGGACGTCGCCGTCGGGCTTGCGAGTGAACTTGTAGGCGCCGTGCGAGGTGCCCATGGCAACCGCCAGCGCATCGACCTTGGTGGCTTCGACGAACTTCACAGCCTCGTCGGGATCGGTAAGGAGTTGGTCGTGACTCAGCACGCCCTCTGCGCCATGGCCGTCCTCGGCCTCGCCCTGTCCGCTTTCGAGCGAGCCGAGCACGCCGAGTTCGCCCTCCACCGAGACGCCCGCCCAGTGGGCCATCTTCGTGACATTGCGGGTGATCTCGACATTGTAGTTGTAATCGGCCGGGGTCTTGCCGTCCGCTTTCAGCGACCCATCCATCATCACCGAGGTGAAGCCGTACTGAATAGCGGTGGCACAGGTGGCCTCGTCGCTACCATGGTCGAGGTGCATGCAGACGGGGATATGAGGATAAATCTCAACAAGACCGTCGATGAGCTTGGCCAGGACGATGTCGTTGGCATAGGCACGCGCGCCTTTGCTCGCCTGCAGGATCACCGGGGAATCAGTCGCATCCGCCGCGGCCATAATGGCGAGACCCTGCTCCATGTTGTTCAGGTTGAACGCCGGCACGCCGTATTCATGCTCGGCGGCATGGTCCAGGAGCTGCCTCAGGGTGATGCGGGCCATAGGTTTCTCCACAGATACGACCGCCGCCGAGGCGATCCACCAGTTGTCGCGCCAGAAAACGCGATCCATCCGAATTCGGTCGTCTTTTCGGACCTTTGCGGATCCGTTGCAACTGTCGCAAGACAGCATTTCGGCCAGGGGGCGCAGCGTCAATAAACGGCGGCCGTCATTCCCTGACGCGCTGGGTCGCGGATGCGATCAACTTTTGGCGCGCAGGGCCTCGACGCCCGGCAGTTCCTTGCCCTCAAGCCACTCCAGGAAGGCGCCACCGGCAGTTGATACGTAGGAAAAGGTCTCGCCTACACCTGCATGGTTCAGCGCAGCGACCGTGTCACCGCCACCCGCCACCGAGACAAGCTTCCCAGCTTGCGTACGCTCAGCAGCGTGCCGGGCGGCTGCCACGGTTGCGGCATCGAACGGGGTCAGTTCGAAGGCACCTAGGGGGCCGTTCCAGACCAGAGTGGCGGCCTCGTCGATGGCCGCGTTGATCTCGGCGACCGAGGCAGGCCCGGCATCAAGGATCATTCCTGTTTCCGGCACATCATCGACCGTGACGGTCTCGTGCGCGGCGTTGGCCTTGAACTCAGAGGCCGAGACGGCATCGACCGGCAGAATAATCCGACACTTGGCCGCCTTGGCTGCCACAATGATGCGAAGGGCAGTCTCGGCAAGATCCTTCTCGCAAAGCGATTTGCCAACCGCCTTACCCTGCGCGTGCAAGAAAGTGTTGGCCATCCCGCCGCCGATGACCAGCATGTCGACCTTCTCCACGAGGTTTTGGAGAAGGTCGATCTTGGAGGAAACCTTCGCCCCGCCGACGAGAGCAATGACTGGGCGGGCAGGAGCCTCAAGCCCCTTGGTGAGAGCGTCGAGTTCGGCCTGCATCAGGCGGCCCGCATAGGCCGGCAGCAGATGTGCCAGCCCCTCTGTGGAAGCGTGCGCCCGGTGCGCCGCCGAGAAGGCCTCGTTCACGTAGAGGTCGCCGTTCGCCGCGAGCTGCTCGGTGAAAGCCCGGTCGTTCTTCTCTTCGCCGGCGTGGAAACGCGTGTTTTCAAGGAGGACAACGTCCCCGTCCTCCAGGCGCGCGACCGCTTCTGCCGCAGCCGAACCCACACAATCCTCGGCGAAGGCAACGGGACGGCCGAGCTTCTGACTGAGAGGCTCGACCACGGGCTCCAGCGACTCGGAGCTGACGGGCTTACCTTTCGGTCGTCCGAAATGGGCCAACAGTACGACGCGGCCGCCCTTATCGGCGACTTCATTGATCGTCGGCACGATTCGCTCAATGCGGGTGGCGTCGGTGACGCGCCCGCCCTCCATCGGAACGTTCAAGTCTACACGAAGGAGAACGCGCTTGCCCTTCAGCGGGCCGGCATCGTCGAGGGTTCGAAAAGCGGTCATCGGGGCCTTGGCTTCAGTCGGGCAGGACGAGGAAATCAGCGCGGGGGCAGCATCGCATCGAGGTGGAAGCGCTGCGCCGCGATGGTGAGCGCAACCGTGAGAACGGCGGTGATGATGGCGGTAAGCACCAAGGCGCCGGACCCGGGTAGGCCGCGCGTGCGATCCGCGATGGCGCGAACCTCGCTGCGCAAGGCGGAGAGATCGCTCTGGCGGGCCGCCTCGTTCATACGGCCAGCGGCGCCCTCGACCTTCTCCTCGACGCGGGACAACAGCGCCTCAGAGCGAGCGTACTTGTCCTCGATCCGGGAGCATTTATCCTCGATTCGGGCGAGCTGATCGCCGCCGGCAGTGCCGCCGTGCGATGACAGAGGTTCCACCTTGCCGGCCACGACGGGACCCGCAGGAGCCTGACCGGCAGTAGCCACCGCCGGCGGGGAGTCCGCCGGCGGGATTGCTGAAGTGCCTGGAACGAAGCCGCGTCCGGAGGGGGAGGTCTCTGTCATGTCAGGCACACCATGCTCGTCTTCGCGTGGTCTTCGGGAACGTTCAACCCGTCAGGATACGGCGATGCGGCTTAGAGCAGTTTGCCCATTGCCACGGCCGTGTCAGCCATCCGGTTCGAGAAGCCCCACTCGTTGTCGTACCAGGACAGGATGCGCACGAAGGTGCCGTCCATGACCTTGGTCTGATCGAGGTGGAAGGTCGACGAGTGCGGATCGTGGTTGAAGTCGATCGAGACGTTCGGCTGGTCCGTGTAGGCCAGTACGCCCTTGAGGGGACCGTCCGCAGCTGCGCGGATCGCGTCGTTGATCTCCTCGACGGTGGTCTGGCGCTTGGCGGTGAACACGAGGTCGACAGCCGAGACGTTCGGGGTCGGCACGCGGATCGAGGTTCCGTCGAGCTTGCCTTTAAGCTCCGGCAGCACGAGACCGACGGCCTTCGCGGCGCCAGTCGAAGTCGGAATCATCGAAAGTGCGGCGGCACGGGCCCGGTAAAGGTCCTTGTGCATCTGATCGAGCGATGGCTGATCGTTCGTGTAGGAATGGATCGTCGTCATGAAGCCACGCTCGATCCCAACGAGATCGTTCAGCACCTTGGCCACCGGTACGAGGCAGTTGGTGGTGCAAGACGCGTTCGAGATCACGCGATGGTCGGTGGTGAGCTTGTCGTGGTTGACGCCGTAGACCACGGTCAGGTCGGCTCCGTCGGCCGGTGCCGAGACAATGACGCGCTTGGCCCCAGCATCCAGGTGGGCCTTGGCCTTGTCCTTCGAGGTGAAGATGCCCGTGCACTCGAGGGCGATATCGACACCGAGTTCGCGATGCGGCAGCTCCGCCGGATTGCGAACGGCGGTGACCTTGATGCGCTTGCCGTCAACGACGATGAAGTCGCCGTCGACCTCAACCTTGGCGTTGAACCGACCGTGGATCGAGTCGAAGCGCAGCAGGTGAGCATTGGTCTCGACGGGGCCGAGATCGTTGATCGCCACCACCTCAATGTCCTGGCGGCCGGCCTCATGGATGGCGCGCAGAATGTTGCGGCCGATGCGTCCGAACCCGTTGATGGCAACCTTCACCGACACGGCGTGAGTCCTTCCCATAATCGGGCGCCGGCCACGCAGCACCCTCCAGCAAGTTGATCGTCGCGGCTTGACCGGATGTCAGGCCTCGATCCGTTGCCCGCTCTGTGCGAGTCCCGATTGAACGGCAGATGAACTGCCGCGCAGGCTCGGGCACGCAAACACAGCCCAAGACCGAGGTAGCGCGCGGCAGGACGGTGCCCAGGGCGGCGGACAGATCCCTGCCCTATCGCCTGAGCCCGTCGCGTGCTGCCGTATAGCCGGTCTGCGAGCGGCCGGTCTCTAACATGGTGACAAATCGAGGCAAAGGTTACATCGCCCGGCGCAGGGGGTGGATAACCGTTTCACGGTGGATACCGTGCTGGCGTTCAGGCGTGGCGTGAACGACTTCGTCGGATAGAAGCAGGTAGAAGTGAAGGGCATCCATCCGTGAGCCAGACCGTCGATCTGGCGCTGCAGCGCCTCCAAGCCGTGCTCTCACGGCTGGAGAGTGCGGTCACGCAGCGCTTCGAGGCCGAGCGCGATCCCAGCGACTTGGAAACCGAGCTCGCGATCATGGGCGAGGACCGGGCGAGGCTCGCCGCCGAACTCGATGCGGCGAGCGCGCGCCTCGCAGAGGTCGAGGCGACCTCGTCCGATATCGATCACCGCCTCGGGCGAGCGATCGACGCCGTCGAAGGCGTACTGACGCCGTCCCGCGCACTCCGCTAAGTTTCGCACTTCAACGCTCCAGCGACCCAACGCCCGATGCCCCAAATCAACGTTACCATCGACGGCAAGAATTACCGGATGGCCTGCGCCGAAGGTGAGGAGGCGCACCTGACTGCCCTGGCTGAGGGACTCGATGGACGGATCGTGGAGATGCGCCGATCCTTCGGCGAAATCGGCGACATGCGCCTCCACGTAATGGCCGCCTTGATGCAGGCTGACGAATTACAGGAGGTACAAGGACGCCTAGCCGCGCTCGAGCAGGAAGCCGCCGCCCTCAGGGAAACGGTGGAGTCGGCCGAAGCGGTGCGTGCAGCCGCGGAGGAGCGGCTTGCCGAGGGACTCGTGCGCTGTGCCGAACGGATCGAGCGCCTTGCGCACGTCATCTCGGCCGGCTGAACACGCTAGGTCGACTCAATGCCAGTCAGCGAAGCGTCGAGCGCTTATCTCGCTCGTGTTTTCTGCGGGTCGAACCGGCGCCCCCCTGGCGCGGGACGCGTACCGTCGCTACATGGGATCTGCGGGGCTGCCGGGTCCGTCAGGAGAACTTTTCCCCGGGGCCTTATCGACTCCCCAGGGAGCTGTCCCTGGCCTTGTCCCTGGACTTGGCCAACACGGCGCCCACCTACATTGTAGGTTTCCCGGGATCGACACTCCAACGGCTCACGTGGCTCCGCACTCAGATCTTTCTCCCTCCGAGATATCCGTTTCCAGCCGCAAGGCGGCCCTCCGCAACGAGGCTCTGGCCCGCCGTGATGCCCTCCGAGAGGCGGATCGGCACATTGGTTCGATGCGGATTGCCGAGACGGTGATGACCATCGGGGCGCTGACCAAGGCCGAGATTGTCGGGGCCTTCTGGCCCATCCGCAGCGAAGTCGATCCGCGTCCCCTCGCCCGCCTCCTGTTTGCGCGAGGCCAGCGCATCGCCTTGCCGAAGGTCACTTCCGAAGGGCTGGTGTTCCGGGAATGGCGTGAGGGCGAGGCCCTCGTCGCTGGTCGCTTCGGTCTCAGTGAACCGCACGACGACCTGCCGCCGCTCGATCCGACCGCGCTCCTCGTGCCGCTGGCGGCCTATGATCGCCGTGGCCATCGCATCGGCTACGGTCGCGGCTACTACGATCAGGCGATCGAGCGTCTTTCGCGGAACGGTCCCGTGCTCACCATCGGGATCGCCTTCTCGGTCCAGGCCGTCGACGCGGTCCCGTCCGAGCCGCACGATCAGCCCCTCGATCATCTCGTCACCGAAGCGGGGCCGGTCCCGCTGATACGGACCTGACTTCCCGCAATGCGCATTCTCTTCCTCGGCGACGTGGTGGGCCGTCCCGGCCGGACTGTCATCTCGGACCGACTGCCGGCCCTTCGTGAACGTTGGCGCCTCGACTGCGTGGTCATCAACGGCGAGAACGCCGCCGGTGGGTTTGGGCTTACGGAAGCGATCTGCGACGAACTCCTCCAGGCAGGGGCCGACGCGGTGACGCTCGGCAACCATTCCTTCGACCAGCGCGAGGCCCTCGTCTTCATCCAGCGGCAGACCCGTCTGGTCCGGCCGGCAAACTATCCCCCGGGCACACCTGGCCGCGGAGCCACCGTGGTGGAAACCCGCAAGGGCGCCCGCGTGCTCATCCTGAACGTCATGGGCCGGCTCTACATGGATGCCCTGGACGATCCCTTCGCCTCGGCCGAACGGGAACTCTCCGTCTGCCCGTTGGGCGCCGTGGCGGATGCCGTCATCGTCGACGTCCACGCCGAGGCCACGAGCGAGAAGCAGGCCTTCGGTCACTTTCTCGACGGCCGCGCCAGCCTGGTCGTGGGCACCCACACCCACACCCCGACCTCGGATCACAGGATTCTCCCCGGCGG
This sequence comes from Methylobacterium sp. Leaf125, assembly GCF_001423085.1. Taxonomy (GTDB): domain Bacteria; phylum Pseudomonadota; class Alphaproteobacteria; order Rhizobiales; family Beijerinckiaceae; genus Methylobacterium. The sequence goes on from NZ_LMNU01000023.1 coordinate 257,754, forward strand.
CACCGCCTATCTCTCGGATGCCGGCATGTGCGGCGACTACGACTCGATCCTCGGCATGCAGAAGGAGGAGCCCCTGCGCCGGTTCCTGCAGAAGACGCCGGGAGCCCGCCTGGAAGTGGCCCACGGCGAAGGGACGCTCTGCGGGATCGCGGTCGAGACCGACGACGCGACGGGCCTCGCCAGGAGCGTGGCCGCGGTACGCCTCGGACCGCATCTGGAGGAGACGTGGCCGCGAGCGTGGGATTAGCCGGCGCAACGGAGCGCCCATCCACGGAACGAAACCGCGGGCGACTTGATCGGCGCCGAACCACCCTGCAATGTGCCGGCGCGTTCGCCCCGCTCGCTCTGCGCGGGGCGACAGTTCCGCGTTGAGAGTGTGCCCCAGCCGATGGCGACCCCACCCGCACCCGCGACGATCGCCAAGCCGGGCATCTACCTCGTCCGGATGCTGGTCTTCCTGATCCTGGTCGGCTTTCTCGCCTTCGTCCTGTTCCGTCAGATCACGCCGGCCTTCCTCACCAATCCGGGTCTCAACGGGCTCATCCTCGGGGTCCTGCTCATCGCCGTGCTGCTGGCCTTCGGGCAGGTGGTGCGGCTCTACCGGGAGGTGACCTACGTCAATGCCGTGGCGGCGGGCGAGAGCCCGAGCCGGCCGCCACCGCTGATGGCGCCCTTGGCACCGGCCATCGCCGCCCGGCACGACGGCCTCACCCTGACCACCAGCCGCGCCTTCCTCGACACCGCGGCCGCGCGCCTCGACGAGGGCCGCGAAATTCTGCGCTACGTTTCGGGCCTGCTGATCCTGCTGGGCCTGCTCGGGACGTTCTGGGGCCTGATCGACACGCTGAGCGCGGTCGGGTCGGTGATCAAGACCATGCGGGGCGGCGGCGAGGCCGCGGCGATGTTCGACGAGTTGAAGAACGGCCTCGCGGTGCCCCTTTCGGGCATCGGTCTCGCCTTCTCGGCCTCGCTGTTCGGCCTCGCGAGCTCGCTGATCATCGGCTTCCTCGACCTGCAGGCCGGGCAGGCGCATGCGCGCTTCCACAACGAGCTGGAGGACTGGCTCCTCTCCGGCGAAATACCACAGGGTCGTGTCGAGGTCGCGGCCCCGGCGAAGGTGCAACCCGCGCCCCTGCCGATACAGGACCCTGCCAGCGCCCGCGAACTGAAAGAGGCCGTGGACCGTCTGACCGCCGTGGTGGCGGAGGGCGCCAACGGGCGCGTCGCCACCCAGGCCATGACGAATCTCGCGGAAGGCATCCAGGGGCTCGTGCAGCACATGCGCGCCGAGCAGCAGATGATTCGCGACTGGGTCGAGGCCCAGGCGACGCGCGAGCGCGAACTGAAGCAGGTGCTGGAGCGCCTGGGCCGCGAGCGGACCTGACATGGCCTCGACGCGCGGTCGCCGCGACCGGAGCCTGAACGTCTGGCCGGGCTACGTCGATGCCCTGGCGACGCTGCTGCTCGCGGTGGTCTTCCTGCTGACGATCTTCGTGGTCGGCCAGTTCTTCCTCTCCCAGGAGATCAGCGGCCGCGATTCGGTGCTGACCCGGCTCAATCGCCAGATCGCCGACCTGACGGACCTGCTGGCCCTGGAGCGCTCGACCCGCAAGACGCAGGAGGAGCAGGCCTCGTCCCTGCGCAGCACCCTGCTCGGCGCGCAGGCCGACCGCGACCGCCTCAAGGCTCAGGCCGACGCGTCCCAGGGCGCGGCGGGGCGCCAGGGCGAGGTCGACAGGCAGCTGGCGGCCGAGCGCGCCAACACGGCGCGGGCCGTCTCGCAGATCGACCTGCTGAACGAGCAGATCGCGGCGATGCGGCGGCAGCTCGCCGCCCTCGAGGATGCCCTCGCGGCCTCCGAGACTCGCGACCGCGAGAGCCAGGCCCGCATCGCCGACCTCGGCAGCCGCCTCAACGTGGCCCTGGCCCAGAAGGTGCAGGAGCTCGCGCGCTATCGTTCGGACTTCTTCGGCCGCCTGCGCCAGATCCTCGGCAACCGCCCGGACATCCGCATCGTCGGCGACCGCTTCGTCCTGCAATCCGAGGTGCTGTTCCCGGCGGGGTCCGCCAGCCTGAAGCCGGAGGCCGGGCCCGAGCTCGACCGCATCGCCGGTGCGATCCTCGACCTCGCCAAGCAGATCCCGGCCGACATTCCCTGGGTGCTGCGCATCGACGGGCATACCGATGCGCGGCCGATCGCCAGCGCGCAGTTCCCCTCGAACTGGGCGCTGTCGGCGGCCCGCGCCATCGCGGTCGTGCAGGCGATGGTGGCCAAGGGCATCCCGCCCCAGCACCTCCTCGCCGCCGCCTTCGGCGAGTTCCAGCCCATCGAGGCCGGCACGACCGAGGAGGCCTATGCCCGCAACCGCCGCATCGAGATGAAGCTCACCGAGCGCTGAGCCGGTGCCTCACTTCACAATCCGGTCGAGGTGGTTGTTGACGAAGAAGTACAGCTCCTTCGCGCCGGGCTCGTTGTAGAGCACCTGCACCTCGCGGCCAGCGCGCCCCTCCCCCACCAGCACGTCGGTGGGCGGCTTGCCCTTGAGCCGGACGAGGTCGCACTCGCCGATGCCGATCTCGATCGCGGGGGCTCCGGCCGGCGCGGGCGCCGTGCAGGTCCCGTCCCCGGTCAGGACGGGTCCCTGGAACGTCGGGGCGGGTGCGGGCCGCGGCGCGGCGACGGGGAGCGGCTCGGGCGCCCGGGTCTCGGTGCTGGTGCTGGTGCAGGCGGACAGGCCGCCGGCCGCAAGCGCGGCCAGGATGAGCAGGCGCGGGAGGTGGGAAGCGGGCACGACACGGGTCCTCAGCGCTGCGCGGGGCTCCGCGCGCTGAGCGCGGCCGCGTAGAGAGCCGCCGCGTCCCGATGGAACGCGGCGCGCGAATCCGGTCGGGAATAGAACATGTGCCCGCCCGGGTACACGGCGAGATCGAGGCGTCCGCCGCCATAGGCCGGCATCTGGTCGATCAGGAGCTTCGACGCGAAATACGGAGTGACCAGGTCGGTATACCCGTGGGCGACCAGCACCCGCATGTTGCCGTCGAGGGCCAGCACGCCGCGCAGGGCGCCGAGGGATTCGGGCGCCGAGCGGCCGCCGCCCCAGGTCCAGCCCCGGTTCACCGCGGTGTTGAGCAACTCGTAGCGCAGATCCGGCACCCGGTAGTTCAGCGTGTCGTTGTAGAGCGCGATCATCGCGCTGGTCAGCGGCGCCTGGAGCGCGGTCAGCAGCGGGTCCTCGAAGCCCGAATAGGCGGCATTCGGGTCCGGGTCCCAGCCGGTCACGCCGGTATCGTAGGCGCTGGCGACGCGGCCGGTATCGCGGCCGATCTCGCGCTGGACGCTCTGGCCCGAGAGCCGGCCGGCCTGCCGCCGGACGAAGCTCGGGTCGAGCCCGGTCAGGGCGCCGACCCGGTCGCCCAGCCGGGCCACGGCGGCGCTGTCGGACGGCCCCTTCAGGAGATCGGCGAGGTAGGGCCCAGTGGCGTAGGCCTCCGCGTCCGCCATCGTCTCGCGCGTCGGGCTGCCGCCCGCCCGCTCGATGGCCGCCGCCGCGAAGGACGGCAGCTTGATCACGTGGCCCCAGGGCGTCGTGCGCGGTGCCTGCAGCCAAGCGAAATCGAGCACCGGCGAGAGCAGAACCATGCCCGACAGGCCGACGCCGATCTCCTCCTGGAGCTTCGAGGCGATCAGCGGACCGCGGAAGCCGCCATAGCTCTCGCCCACGTAGAATTTCGGCGCGGCCATGCGGTCGTTGGTGCGCAGCCAGCGGGCGATGGCCGAGGCCAGCACGGAGGCATCGGCATCGATGCTCCAGTAGCGCTTGGCATCGCCATCGGCCGCGCGGCTGTAGCCGGTGCCCACGGGGTCGAGGAACACGAGGTCGGTGAAGTCGAGCCAGGTCCCGTCATTGGGCACCAGGCCGATCGGTGCCGACGGGCTGATGCTGGCGCCCTCCACCGGCAGACGCCAGGGCCCGATCGCCCCGATGTTCAGGTAGGCCGAGGCGGCGCCGGGCCCGCCATTCACCGCGAAGGTGACGGGGCGCGCCGCGTCCCCCGTCTTGCCGCCGCCCTGGCCGGCCAGGCTGTAGGCGATAAAGGCGATCTCCGCCTGGAGCTTGCCGGCCTCGTCGACCAGGGGCAGGCTGCCGGCGCGGGCCGTGAAGGCGAGCGTGCGCCCATCCGGGAGCGTGACGCTGTGTTCGGTGACCACGTCCGCGGGGAGCTTGCCGCCCTGGGGGGCGCGCGGCTCGGGCGCTCTTCGCGCCTCGGCCGGCCGCTCACCCTGCGGGGCGGGCTGCGCCTGCAGGGGCGGGGTCGCGATCAGCAGGGCCGCGAGGCCGATGGCGAGACGTATCATGGCGGATCCTCTCGGCGATGGTCGGTAGGGGGACGACGTCAGGCCTTCTTCTGCCAACGGCCGTCCTCGTCCTGCTGCCAATAGGCGATGGTGTGTCCGGCGGCCTTCGCCTCCTTCCACTGCTCGCGGGCGCGCAGCAGCGAATCCTGGTCGGTGCCGTCGAACAGCACGCAGATCCGCGCATAGTCGGCGGCATCGGACGGCAGGTCGGCGCCTTCCACCAGGAAGCGGATCGAGGCAGCGTTCGGGTTCACCGCCTTCAGGGTCAGCACGACGGGCTGGCTGGCCGCGTCGGCGTCCCGGTCGGTCCCGTGCGGCAGGAAGCTGTCGTCGCTGTACGTCCAGAGCTGGTCGTCGAGCGCCTGGAGCCGTTCCTCGCTGGCCGCCTGGATGGTCGCACGCCACTGGCGCTCCAACGAGCGCTCCAGCAGGTTCGGGAGCACCGTCTCGAGGGGCTGATTCTGGAGGTGGTAGAACAGGATCTCGGTCACAGGCTGCAAGGTAGTCATGCGGCGCGCCAAAGCCAGCGGCATCGCCGCCCGCCGCGCCTCTTCCCCTGGGCGAAGCCGCGCGTGAAAACCGCGCAGGCGCGCCCTGGGAACAGAACCCGCGGGCCTCCCGCGAGTAAGCGTTCGAGGACGCCGGTGGCGATCCGTGCGAACGGGCGGGGAATGGGCACGATGCGACACCGGAAGGCGCTGCGCGATCAGGTGATGGTGATCACGGGAGCTTCGAGCGGCATCGGTCTCGCCACGGCCCGCATGGCAGCCCAGGCCGGGGTCCGGGTGGTCCTGGCGGCCCGCAGCGGCGACACCCTCGCGCGCATTGCGCGGGAGATCGAGGGCGCGGGCGGTCACGCCGTCGCCGTGGCGGCGGATGTCGGCCAGCGCGCCGACGTCCAGGCCGTCGCGGACCGCGCCATCGCTGCCTTCGGTGGGTTCGACACCTGGGTGAACGTGGCCGGCCTGACCATCTACGGGCCACTCAGCAAGGTCTCCGATGCCGATCACGAGCGCCTGCTTCAGACCAACCTCTGGGGCACGGTCTACGGCACGCTGATCGCGGCCGATCACCTGCGCGAGCGGGGGGGCAGCATCATCAATATCGGCAGTGTCGCGAGCGACCTCGCCTTCCCCTTCCAGGGCATGTACTGCGCCAGCAAGCACGCGATCAAAGGATTCACCGACGCCTTCCGCATGGAGCTCGCCGATGAAGGCGCACCGATCTCGGTGACCTTGATCAAGCCGACCTCCATCGACACGCCGCTGCCGCACCGCGCGCGCAACTACATGGATCACGAGCCGATGCTGCCGCCCCCGGTCTACCGGCCGGAAGAGGTGGCGCGCGCCATCCTGCATGCCGCCGTGCATCCCGAGCGCGACATCGTCGTCGGCGGCGGGGGCAAAGCCCTGACCAGTCTCAAGGAATTTTCGCCGGGCACCTACGATCTGCTGGCGCCCGCGATCATCGCCCTCCAGAAGCGCCGCGAGGCCCCGCGCAATCCCGACGGCACCTTGCACGGCCCCGGACAGGACGGCGAGACGCGGGGCGACCAGCCCGGCTACGTGCAGCGAAGCAGCACCTACACAAGGGCGTCCCTTCATCCGGCCTCGACGGCGCTTCGGCTCGGTCTCGGCCTCGCCGCGACCGCCTTCCTCGCCGGACAGAGCCGCCGTCGCCGGCGTCCGCTCTGATGGCGGCCGGATCCCTCGTCAGCCCGGTCGGCCGGGTCTCGCCCGCGGTCTCCGAGCGTCTCGTGCCCCGATCGACCCTCGACCTGCCGGACGGGCGCACGCTGGCCTATGCCGAAGCCGGGACCGGAGCGCCGGTCGTGGTCATCCACGGCACGCTGATGACCCTGGAAGACATGTGGCTCGGACCGGTGCCTCGCCTCGCCGAGCAGTTCCGGGTCATCGCCGTCGACCGACCGGGCCACGGCTTCAGCAGGCGCCGCGGCGCCAGCGATGCCCATCTCTGGCAACAGGCGGCCCTGATCCGCGACGGCGTTCGGGCGCTCGGCCTGGAGCGGCCGATCATCGTCGGGCATTCCTACGGTGGTGCGGTGGCGCTGGCCTACGGCCTCCAGTTCCCGGAAGAGATCGCCGGCGTCGTCGCCCTGGCGCCGATCTGCTTCCCCGAGCCGCGCCTGGAACACCTTCTCTTCTGCCCCCGGGCGGCCCCCGGCGGACATTTCGCGTCGCGCGTCCTCGGCCGCGCGATGGACCCGGCGCTGCTGCCCCTGCTCTGGAACGCGATGTTCCTGCCGGCCACGATGCCCCCCGGCTACGCGGCCGCCAACCCGTTCGGCCTCGCGGGAACCGCGGAACAACTGGTGGCCGAAGGGGAGGATGCGGCCGGCCTGATGTCGGGCCTGACCCGCAGCGCCCTGTCCTATCAGGCCTGCCGGGTGCCGGTCCGGATCCTCGCCGGCGACTCGGACATCGTGGTCAGTACGCCGCGACACGGATACTGGGCCTCGCACCGGATTCCGGGCGCCGCCTTCACCCTCCTGTCGGGGACCGGGCACATGCTGCATCACCAGCATCCCGACGCCGTCCTGGGCGCGGTCCGCGCCCTCGCCGATCACGTTCCCGCGTGAGCGCGGTCTCAATCGCACCGGGCTCGTTTTTGCTCAGGCTTCGTCAACCGGAAGCCATTATTGCGGTGCACACGCAACCCGGCGGCGGCGCAACCCCAGGCGCTGCCCAACTGTCTTCCCCCGATCGTCGTCTCTTCCCCCCATTCTCGCCGGCGACCCGCGACCGGGTGACCGAGCGATCAGCCAAGGATCTCAGTCCGTGAGCTTCACCGTCAGCGCGCGCGTCTCGGAGCGGTGCTTCAGTTTCCGCCACAGCTCGATCCTGGGCGCCGTGGAGCAGGGCTGGTCGCTGATGACCGCGGGGATGACCGAGGTGAAGATCACCGATCCCTCGGGGCGCGTCCATTGCCCGAACGCCCTGCACCAGCACCTGTTCGGACCGCGCGACACGGCGCGGCCCGAGACGAGCCTCACCGCGCTCGCGGCCTGAACCTCGCGCGTCAGCGCTGAACGGTCTTTCCACCGAAGGTAGAGAACGACTCGTCGATGACGCCCTTCTGCGCGGCATCGGCGTCGACCCGAACCTGGATCGCCGCCGTCAGCGCGGGCTCGCCCTCGGTCTCGCCCTTCTTCCGCCCGTCCTCCAGATCGCCGCCGGCCTGCTCGGTTCCGGCACTGTTGCGCTCGCCCGTCGAGACGACCGTGATCGCCTTCCGGTCGAGGCCGTGCTCCTGCACGAGGTGCTCCACGCTCATCTCGGCATCGCGGCGGGTCTCGAAATCAGCGGTGAAGATCGGCGGCATTCCATGACTCCATCTGGGGAAGCGACCCCGTGTGGACAGTCAATGGAGCAACGGGGGTGACGTTCCCCCCGGCAGAAGCGTCGCCGGCTCGTCCGGTGCGCGGTCCGGGCGGCGTCCGTCCGCGCCCGGCCGGAACCGCGCTCCGTCGGACCGTCGTCGGTTCTCGCCCTGGGCCGGTGCCGGCGTATCGGGCCGCGCTCCGGCAGGGACGGTCGGCGGGCGACCGTCCCCTCCGGGGCTAGACCAGGCGGCTCTGGACCATCGCGGCGCCGACGAAGCTCTCGAAGAGCGGGTGCGGCTCGAAGGGGCGGGACTTCAGCTCCGGGTGGAACTGCACGCCGATGAACCAGGGATGCCCGACATGCTCCACGGTCTCCGGCAGGAGCCCGTCCGGCGAAAGGCCCGAGAAGCGCAGGCCCTTGGCCTCCAGGCACTCGCGATAGGCCATGTTGACCTCGTAGCGGTGGCGGTGGCGCTCCGAGATCTCGGTCGTGCCGTAGATCTCGGCGATCTTCGAATCCGGGCGCAGGCTGGCCTGGTAGGCGCCGAGACGCATGGTCCCGCCGAGGTCGCCGGCCGCGGCGCGGCGCTCCAGCTCATTGCCCTTCAGCCACTCGGTCAGGAGACCGACCACCGGCTCGCTGGTCTCGCCGAACTCGGTCGAGTTGGCGTCCGAGACGCCGGCGAGGGCCCGGGCCGCCTCGATCACGGCCATCTGCATGCCGAAGCAGATGCCGAAATAGGGGATCTTGCGCTCGCGGGCGTAGCGCGCCGCGCGGATCTTCCCCTCGGCGCCACGCTGGCCGAAGCCGCCGGGGACGAGGATGCCGTGGATGCCCTCGAGGAACGGCGCGGGATCCTCGCGCTCGAAGACCTCGGCCTCGATCCACTCCAAGTTGACCTTCACCCGATGCGCGATGCCGCCGTGGGTCAGCGCCTCGGTCAGCGACTTGTAGGCGTCCTTGAGGCCCGTGTACTTGCCGACGATGGCGATGGAGACCTCGCCCTCGGGGTTCTTCACCCGCTCGGAGATGGTGCGCCAGCGCGTCAGGTCCGGCTCGTCCTGCGACGGCAGGCCGAAATGCGCCAGCACCTCCCGGTCGAGGCCGGCCTCGCGATAGGAGAGCGGCACGTCGTAGATCGAGGCGACGTCGCGCGCTTCGATCACGGCGGTCTCGCGGACGTTGCAGAACAGGCCGAGCTTGCGGCGCTCGTCCGTCGGGATCGGCCGGTCGCAGCGGCAGAGCAGCATGTCGGGCTGGATGCCGATGGAGCGCAGCTCCTTCACCGAGTGCTGCGTCGGCTTGGTCTTCAGCTCCCCGGCGGACGGGATGTAGGGCAGCAGGGTCAGGTGCACGAAGGCGGTGGCGCCGCGGGGCAGTTCCTGCCCGAGCTGCCGGATCGCCTCGAAGAACGGCAGGCCCTCGATGTCGCCGACCGTGCCGCCGATCTCGACCAGCACGAAGTCGAAGGCCTCGTTGCCTTCGAGGACGAAGTCCTTGATCGCGTTGGTGACGTGCGGGATCACCTGGATCGTCGCGCCGAGGTAATCGCCGCGGCGCTCCTTGGTGATGATGTCGAGGTAGATCCGCCCGGTGGTGATGTTGTCCGCCCGGGTCGCGGGCAGGCCGGTGAAGCGCTCGTAATGCCCGAGGTCGAGGTCCGTCTCCGCACCGTCGTCGGTGACGAAGACCTCGCCGTGCTGGGTCGGGCTCATCGTCCCCGGATCGACGTTCAGGTAGGGGTCGAGCTTGCGCAGGCGGACCTTGTAGCCCCGTGCCTGGAGCAGGGCCGCGAGGGCGGCCGATGCGAGACCCTTGCCGAGCGAGGAAACCACGCCGCCGGTGATGAATACGTACCGCGTCATGGGCCTCGGTCCATAAACAAGGGAAGACGATTCGCCAAACAACAAAAACGCCTATCCCCCGCGAGGTCTGCGCATGCGGGGCGAGGACGCCGTTCGATCGGCCTTGCAACGATGATCGGCGTCTGAACCCTCGGACGCCGCGTATCTCGATCACCCGGGCGCTCGCAGCGAGCGACCGGCCCCAGCGAACACGCCGCGGTTAAGACGGGGTCAAAGGCGACGTTCGTGGCGCCCTGAACCGCCCGATCAGCGCGACTGCGGCGCCTGCGGCACGGCCGGCTGGGCCGGTGCCGTCTCGGGCACCTGCGCCGGGGTGCCGGGCTGGGTGCTGGGCTGGGCGCCGCTCTGCCCGCGCAGGGTGTCGAGCAGGTTGCCGGCGTTCGGCGGCGTCGCGGGCTGGCTGGTCCCGGTTCCCTCGAGGATCGAGCGCGGGGCCGCACTGCGGTGCGACAGGATCGCGAGCGCCATGCTGGTGGTGAAGAACAGGGCGGCGAGGATGGCGGTCGCGCGGGTCAGCGCGTTGGCCTGGCCCCGCCCCGTCATGAAACCCGCGACACCGCCGCTGCCACCCCCGCCGAGACCGAGACCGCCCTCGGAGCGCTGGAGCAGGACCACGGCGATGAGGCCGAGGACGACGATGAGATGGATCGAGATCAGAACGGTCTGCATCGGGTTTCCGGAAGCTTCGTCATCCGCGCGCTGGTTCCGGGGAGGGAACCGGCCACGGGTGCATTACGGGCCGGAGAGTCCTGGCGCCGCCGACATATCCGCGGGGCCATACACCAGATGACCGCGCGCGCCAACCGGACCGAGGCTTCGGCGCAGATCCGGCGCCGCGGCGTGTCCGACGCCGAAGGGTCTCGCGCCGAAGGGTCTCGCGCCGAAGGGTCTCGCGCCGAAGGATCTCGCGCCGAAGGATCTCGCGCTCGCAGCGCCTAGTCGCGGCGGCGGTAGCGGTAGTCGTAGAGGTTGCGGGAGAACCCGAGCCCGCCATAGAGCGCCCGCGCCGGCGCATTGCCCGCGATCACCTGAAGGCAGGCGCCGGTCGCTCCCTCCTGCCGCGCCCAGGCCATCAGCGTCGCGATCAGGCTGCGCGCATGCCCCGCCCGACGATGGGCCGGGTGCGTCGCGACGGATTCGAACACCAGGATCCCGCGATGCAGGACGCCGTAGGCCACGGCCACCGTCCGATCCGCTTCGATCCGACGCGCGAACATCCTGGGCAGGATCAGGCATGCGAGCGAGTCGCGATACGCTCGCAGAGCGGCCTCGGACACCACGCCCTCGCAGGCGGCATGGGCCTCCAGCCATGCCGCGTCGGGGGCATCGGTCAGGATGACGTCGTCCGGCACCGCGCGGTCGTCCGGCGGAAGCGCCGCGAACAGCGTGCAGGCCTCTCCTTCGGAGCGATATCCGAGACCATCGAGCACGGCGCCCATCTCGGGCACGAGATCCGGCACCCGGACGATCAGCGGCCGGCCGAGGCTCCTGTAGAGGCTCTCGGCCTCCGCGATGATGCGGGCGGGATCGTCGCGCCAGCCGCGCAGGGGATTGAGCGAGTTCGTCCGCCGCGTCGGACCGCCCGAGGCCCGCAGGATCCAGCCCCCGAGGCCGATCTCCAGCGGCGAAGGTCGGGCGTTGCGGCAGGCCTCCTCGACGGCCCAGGCGCGATCCTCGTCCGACTGCCAGATCATGTCCGCCGATGCCTCCTGGGCCACTCCTGCCGGAGCCGGACTGTCACGGTCCGACTGCGGACGTCCGCTGCAGTGGACTGTCCGGGCCCGATCCCTAGCGCAGGTAGGCGCGGGCGATGCCGAGGAAGTCGTCGGCCACCAGGCTGGCGCCGCCCACCAAGGCGCCGTCGACGTTCTCCACCGCCATCAGCTCGCGGGCGTTGCTCGGCTTGACGGAGCCGCCATAGAGGATGCGCACCGCCTGTGCCTCGGCGCCGATGAGCTGGCCGAGCATCTCGCGCAGCGAGGCGTGAACCTCGGCGATGTCGGCCGGGGTCGGCGTCAGGCCGGTGCCGATCGCCCAGACCGGCTCGTAGGCGATGACGGTGTCCTTGGCGGAGGCGCCCTTCGGCACGCCGATCGCGAGCTGCGCGCGAACGATGTCGAGGGTCCGGCCCTCCTCGCGCTCTTCCTTGGTCTCGCCGACGCAGATGATGCCGCAGAGACCCGCGCGGCGGGCCGCCAGCGCCTTGGCGTGGACGCCGTCATCGGTCTCGTGGTGGTAGGCCCGGCGCTCGGAATGGCCGACGATGACGTAGGTGGCGCCGAGATCGGCCAGCATCTCCGCCGAGATGCTGCCGGTGAAGGCGCCGTTCGGCTTGGCGTGCAGGTTCTGGCCGCCGATGGCGATCGGCGAGCCGTAGGCGGCGGCGACGCAGGACGCGATCAGCGTGGAGGGCGGGCAGATGAGGACGTCGACCGTGTCGAGCAACGCCGCGGTCAGGCCGCTCCGCACGGCCTCCACGACGGCGACAGAGCTGCGCAGGCCGTTCATCTTCCAGTTGCCGGCAACCAGCGGCCGTCGCCCCGACTTCGTCATCCCGTTCCTCGCTGATATGGCTTCGCTTCGCGGTCGCGCCGGCCCTAACAGAGCCTCAGGAAGGGCGCAAACCGCGAACGCCCTTTGCGGTGACAGCGCGGATGGTCTATCGCGGGCGACCTTCCCAGGAATGACGGGGCGCTTCCGGCGCCCACGCGACGGGTACCCGGACGTTCGATGCTGCAGAACATGCGCAAGGCCAGCCAGCACTGGCTCGGCAAGATCATCCTCACGGTGGTCTTCACCTTCCTGATCGCCGGCGTGGCGATCTTCGGTGTCGAGGAGTTCTTCCGGGCGGGCTCGTCCACCAGCGTGGCCACCGTGGGCCGGGCGCAGATCTCCGCCGAGACCGTGCGCAGCGCCTATCAGAACCAGCTCCAGCGCTACCAGAGCCAGACCCGCCGCACCCTGACGCCCGACCAGGCGCGGGCGCTCGGCATCGACCGTCAGGTCCTGGCGCAGCTCGTGAGCGAAGCCTCCCTCGACCAGCAGACCGCGGCCCTCGGCCTGAGCATCCCCGATGCGGCCGTGCTGCGCGCGATCCAGGAGGAGAAGAGCTTCCAGGGCGCCGACGGCAAGTTCGATCCCGCCCTGTTCTACCAGACGCTCCAGCGGGCCGGCATCAACGAGGCGACCTTCGTGCGCGAGCAGCGCTCGGTCGCCGCCCGCCTGCAGCTCGCCGAGGCGGTCGCCGCCGACCTGCATGTCCCCGAGGCGCTGCGCGAGGCGGTGCACCGCTACACCACCGAGCGCCGTTCGGTCGCCCTGATGATGCTGCCGCCCTCCGTGGCGGGGGACATCCCGGCCCCCTCCGAGGAGGCGGTGAAGGCGTATTACGAGGACAACAAGTTCGCCTTCCGCGCGCCGGAAGCCCGCGCCGTCACCCTGCTGGTCCTGGACCCGCAGGCGATGGCCAAGCCGGAGGCCGTGACCGCCGAGGAGATCGCCCAGCGCTACGAGTCCGAGAAGGCGCGCTACGGGACGCCGGAGCGTCGCACGATCCAGCAGATCGTCTTCCCGGATCAGGCCGCCGCCGAGGCGGCCCGCAAGGCGATCGAGGCCGGTGAGAAGCCGTTCGAGACGGCCGCCGCCGAGACCGGCGCCGATGCGAAGAACCTCTCGCTCGGGACGCTGTCGAAGGCGGAGCTGTTCGATCCCGCCGTGGCGGATGCGGCCTTCAGCCTGCCGCTGAACACGGTGAGCGCACCGGTGAAGGGCCGCTTCGGCACCGTTCTCCTGCGTGTCACCGCCATCGCGCCGGAGACGGTGAAGCCGCTGGCCGACGTCTCCGCGGACATCGCCAAGACCATCGCCCTGGAGCGCGCCAACAGCGGCCTCGACACGACGCACGACGCGATCGAGGACCAGCGCGCCAACTCGAAGCCCCTGGCCGACATCGCCAAGGAGCGCGACCTGCCGCTGACGACCATCCCGGCCGTCACCGCGCAGGGCCTCGATCCCGCGGGCAAGACCGTCGAGGGCATCCCGGATCGCGACACCACCCTGACCGCCCTGTTCCGGGCCGAGATGGGCGGCGACAACGAGCCCCTGCGCACCAAGACCGGGGGATACGTCTGGTACGACGTGACCGGCATCGACCGGGCCCATGACAAGCCCCTCGACGAGGTGCGCGACGAGGTCGTCGCCCGCTGGCGCGCCGCCGAGGTCCAGAGCCGCCTCCTCGCCAAGGCCAAGGAGCTGTCGGCGCGCCTCGACAAGGGCGAGACCGTCGAGGCCCTCGCGGCGGAAGCGGGCCTGAACGTCCAGACCCTCACCGACCTGGCCCGCAACCAGGCCCAGGGCGATCTGACGGCCGAGGTGGTCAACCGCGTCTTCGCGACGGCGGTCGAGAAGTCGGCCTCCGCCGAGGCCGGCGAGAGTCGCGCCCTGTTCAAGGTCACCGCTGCGACGATGCCCGCCTTCGTTCCCGGCTCGCCGGAGGACGAGGCGATTACCAAGCGCTTCCAGCCCACCATCGCCGACGATGTCCTGGGCCAGTACATCGGCGACGTGCAGACCTCGGTGGGCGTGACCATCAACCAGGCGGCCTTCCGCCGGGCGATCGGCGGCGGCGAGTACTGAGCCGACGATGTCTGAGGACTCCGCCTTCACGGCCTTCGTCGAAGCCTACGAGGCGGGTCGTCCCACCCTCCTCAACATCACCCTGGTGGCGGACCTCGAAACGCCCGTCGCCGCCTTCCTGAAGCTGCGGGCGCAGCATTCCGGCACGGCCTTCCTGCTCGAATCGGTCGAGGGCGGCGTCGTCCGCGGACGCTACTCGATGATCGGGCTCGACCCCGACCTGGCCTGGCGCTGCCGCGAGGGCCGGGCGGAGATCGCGCGCGGTCCCGACCTGTCGGTCTTCGCGCCCGAGGCAGCGGCGCCCCTGGCGAGCCTGCGGGACCTGATCGCCGAGAGCGCGATCGGCGCGGAGCGCGACGCGGAGGTGCTGCCGCCGATGGCGGCCGGCCTGTTCGGCTACCTCGGCTACGACATGGTCCGGGCCATGGAAACCCTCGGTCGCCCGAACCCCGATCCGCTCGGCGTGCCGGACGCGATCCTCGTGCGACCGCGCCTGATGGTGGTCTTCGACTCGGTTCGCGACCTGATCACCGTGGTCGGCCCGGTCCGCCCGGCCGCCGGGGTCGGCGCACGCGCCGCCTACGAGGCGACCCTGGCTCGGCTGGAGCGGGTGGCCGAGATCCTCGAAGGCCCCCTCCCCGTCGAGGCGCGGATCGACCCGCGCGCCATCGCGCATCCCGAGCCCGTTTCGAACACCACACCGGACGAATACCTGGGGATGGTCGCCCGGGCCAAGGAGTACATCGTCGCCGGCGACGTCTTCCAGGTCGTGCTGTCGCAGCGCTTCGAGGCGCCCTTCACCCTGCCGGCCCTCGCCCTGTACCGGTCGCTGCGCCGGACCAACCCGGCGCCGTTCCTGTGCTACCTCGATTTCGAGGCGTTTCAGCTCGTCTGCTCCTCGCCGGAAATCCTGGTTCGGGTCCGTGACGATCGCGTCACGATCCGGCCGATCGCCGGCACGCGTCGGCGCGGCGCCACGCCCGCCGAGGACAAGGCGCTGGCCGAGGAACTGCTGGCCGATCCGAAGGAGCGCTCCGAGCACCTCATGCTGCTCGACCTCGGCCGCAACGACGTCGGCCGCGTCGCGCGGATCGGCAGCGTCACGGTCACGGGTTCGTTCTTCCTCGAATTCTACAGCCAGGTCATGCACATCGTCTCGAACGTCGAGGGCGACCTCGACCCGAAGCACGATGCGCTCGCGGCCCTCGCCGCCGGCTTTCCGGCCGGAACCGTCTCCGGTGCCCCGAAAGTGCGGGCCATGGAGATCATCGACGAGCTCGAGCACGAGAAGCGCGGCCCCTACGGCGGCTGCATCGGCTATTTCGGCGCGCGCGGCGAGATGGACACCTGCATCGTGCTCCGCACAGCCCTGGTGAAGGACGGCCGCATGCACGTGCAGGCCGGCGCGGGCATCGTCTACGATTCCGACCCGGCCTCCGAGCAGCAGGAATGCGTCAACAAGGCCAAGGCCCTGTTCCGGGCGGCCGAGGATGCGGTGCTGTTCGCGAGCCGGGCCCGGCGGGGGCAGTAGCGCCCGGTGCGGGCGGGGGCGACCCCGATCCGTCGACATGGATGCGTCGACCCCGGATGTGTTGACCCCTCGCGGGAGTCCGGTCAAACCGCTTCCATGCCTGCGCGTGAGCCGCCCATGTCCGACGTCCTCGTCATCGACAACTACGATTCCTTCACCTGGAATCTCGTCCACCTGATCGGCCCCCTCTGCGGTTCGATCGACGTGGTGCGCAACGACGCCATCACCACCGCGGAGATCCGTGCCCGTCGGCCCGACGCCGTGGTGCTGTCGCCCGGACCGTGTTCGCCGAACGAGGCCGGCATCTGCCTCGACGTGGTCAAGGACCTCTCGGCCGAGATCCCGATCTTCGGCGTCTGTCTCGGGCTCCAGGCCATCGGGCAGGCTTTCGGCGGAGACGTCGTGCGGGCCCCGGCACCGATGCACGGCAAGGTCTCCAGCATCCAGCACCGGGCCTCCGGCATCTTCCGCGGTCTGAACGGGCCCTTCGATGCGACGCGCTATCATTCCCTGGTGGTGGAGCGCGGCGGCTGTCCGACGGACCTGACCGTGACGGCGGAGGCCGACGGCCTGATCATGGGGCTGCAGCACGCGCATCTGCCCGTGCACGGGGTCCAGTTCCACCCCGAGAGCATCCTCTCGCACCACGGTTCGCAGATCCTGCGCAATTTCCTCGACATCGCGGCGGCCTGGAACGCAACGCGTGACAAGGGCCGCGACGGCGTGCATTGACGAAGCCTGTCGCTCGTCAGGAACAATCCCGGCCTCCCGCGCCGGATCTTCACGCCCGAGACCCATGGAATCCTTCAAACCCCTCCTCGCGAAGGTCGCTACGGGTGCGAGTCTCACGCGCGACGAGGCCCGCCGGGCCTTCGACGACCTCCTGTCGGGCGAGGTGACCCCGGTCCAGGCCAGCGCCTTCCTGATGGCCCTGAAGGTCCGCGGCGAGGCGCCGGACGAGATCGTCGGGGCGGTGGAGGCCATGCGCGCCCGGATGCTGCCGGTGCGCAGCGTTCCCGGGGCCGTCGACGTCGTGGGCACCGGCGGCGATCATTCCGGCAGCTACAACGTCTCGACCCTGGCGGCGATCGTGACGGCCGCCTGCGGCGTCCCCGTGGCCAAGCACGGCAATCGCGCCGCCACCTCGCGCTCCGGGGCGGCCGACGTGCTCGCGGCCCTCGGCGTGCGCATCGGGCTCGCCCCGGACGAGCTGAGCCTCTGCCTGGCCGAAGCGGGCCTGTGCTTCATGTTCGCGCAGACGCACCACGCCGCCATGCGCCACGTGGCGCCCGTGCGGGCCGAGCTCCCGACGCGCACGATCTTCAACATGCTCGGCCCCCTGGCCAATCCGGCCGGCGTCCGGCGCCAGCTCTTCGGCGTCTCGTCGCCCGCCTGGGCCGAGCCGCTGACGGGCGTGCTGTCCGAGCTCGGCAGCGAGCGGGTCTGGACCGTTCACGGCAGCGACGGCCTCGACGAGATCACCGTCACCGGTCCCACGGCCGTGGTGGCCCTGGAGGGGGGCCGGGTCTCGCAATTCACCATCGATCCGCGCGATGTCGGGTTGCCCCTACACAGCCTGGACGCCCTGCGCGGCGGCGATCCGGCGCACAACGCCGCGGCGCTGGCCGACGTCCTCGACGGGGCGCGGAACGCGTATCGCGACATCGCCGTGCTGAATGCCGGGGCCGCCCTCGTCGTGGCCGAGGCGGCACACGCGCTCGCCGACGGCGTCGCCCGGGCGGCGCAGGCCCTCGACAGCGGCGCTGCGCGCGCCACACTACAGACACTGGTCCGTCTCTCGAACCTTCGCTCGAACGCCTGAAAGCCCGTCATGTCCGAGCCCACGTCCGAGTCCAAATCGAAACCCGGCTTTGTCCCCGAGATCGCTCCGGCCGAGCGCAAGGACGTGCTCGCCCGCATCGAGACCTACAAGCGGCGCGAGATCGCCGAGGCGAAGCTGCGGGTGCCGCAGACGAAGCTCGAGAAGCGCATCGCCGATGTCACGGCACCGCGCGGCTTTGCCGATGCCATCGCGGCGCACATCGCGCAGAAGCGTCCCGCGCTGATCGCCGAGGTGAAGAAGGCCTCGCCCTCGAAGGGCCTGATCCGCGCCGACTTCGATCCTGCGATCCTGGCCGCGGCCTACGAGGCCGGCGGCGCCACCTGCCTCTCGGTCCTCACGGACACGCCCTCGTTCCAGGGCAAGCCCGAGTACCTCACCGAAGCGCGCGCGGCCTGCGCCCTGCCGGTCCTGCGCAAGGACTTCCTGTTCGAGCCCTACCAGGTGTTCGAGGCGCGGGCCTGGGGCGCCGATTGCATCCTCGTGATCATGGCCTGCCTCGACG
Organism: Methylobacterium sp. Leaf125; assembly: GCF_001423085.1. Lineage (GTDB taxonomy): Bacteria > Pseudomonadota > Alphaproteobacteria > Rhizobiales > Beijerinckiaceae > Methylobacterium. The sequence goes on from NZ_LMNU01000023.1 coordinate 275,831, forward strand.
ACGAGGAGGCCGCCGCCCTGGTGGAGACGGCCCACGACCTCGGCATGGACGTGCTGGTCGAGGTCCACGATGCCGAGGAGTTGGCCCGGGCCCTGCCCCTCGGTACACGGCTGGTGGGCATCAACAACCGCAACCTCAAGACCTTCGAGGTCTCGTTCGAGACGGCGATCCGCCTCGCCGAGGGCGTGCCGGCCGACCGCATCGCCGTGGCCGAGAGCGGCATCGCCGGGCATGCCGACGTGGTCCGGCTGGCCGAGAACGGTCTCGATACCATCCTGGTCGGCGAGAGCCTGATGCGCGAGGCCGACGTCACCGCCGCAACCCGCCGCCTGCTCTTCGGCGACGCGAAAGCCTGAGCGCAGCGATGGCCGAACTCACTCACCTGGACGCCTCCGGCGCGGCCAACATGGTCGATGTCTCGGAGAAGGACGCGACCACGCGCACGGCGCGGGCCACCGGTTCGGTGGTCATGCTGCCCGAGACCTTGCGGCTGATCCGGGAAGGCGACGCCAAGAAGGGCGACGTCATCGGCACGGCCCGTCTCGCCGGGATCATGGCCTCGAAGCGCACCCACGAGCTCATTCCCCTCTGCCATCCCCTCCTGCTCGCGAAGGTCCGCGTCGATTGCGAGCCCGATGACAGCCTTCCGGGCCTTCGGGTCACCGCGGAGGTGAAGGTGCTGGGCCCGACCGGCGTGGAGATGGAGGCGCTGACCGCGGTCTCGGTGGCCTGCCTGACCATCTACGACATGGTGAAGGCGGCCGATCGCGGCATGCGCATCGAGGGGATCCGGCTGCTCGCCAAGGACGGGGGCCGCTCCGGCGCCTATCGCGCCGAGGATCACGCTTGAGCGGCATGTCTTCGAAGAAATCGCGGTCCGGGGGCATGATCCCGGTCGCCGAGGCGCTGGCGCGCATCCTGCAATCCATTCCGGGACCGGTCGAGACGGAGACCGTCCCGATCGGGCAGGCCGCCGGGCGTACGCTCGCGGCGGATGTGCGGGCGACCCGGACGCAACCGCCATTCCCGGCCTCGGCCATGGACGGTTACGCGGTCCACAGTGCCGACCTCGCCGAAGCACCCGCGACCCTGCGGCTCATCGGCAGCAGCGCCGCCGGCCACGGGTTCGCCGGCGTGCTGGGACGCGGTGAGGCCGTGCGGATCTTCACCGGTGCGCCGGTGCCGGAGGGGGCCGACGCCATCCTGATCCAGGAGAACGCCGAGGCGACATCCGACCGCGTGACCGGACGCGACCCCGTACCGGCGGGTCGCTTCATCCGCCCGAGCGGCCTCGATTTCCGGAGGGACGATCGCCTGCTCGCCGCCGGTGACGTGCTGGATTCGCGCCGCATCGCCCTCGCGGCTGCCGGGGGGCACGGCGCACTCCCGGTCCGGCGGCGCCCACGGGTGGCCATCCTGGCCACGGGGGACGAGTTGGTGGCGCCCGGGGAACCGGCGCGCTGGGACCAGATCGTCGCTTCGAACGGGCTCGCCGTCGCGGCCCTGGTCCGGGAGGTCGGGGCGGACGCCATCGATCTCGGGATCGCCGGCGACACGCTCGCGGCCCTCGACGACGCGATCCTGCGCGCGGTGGCGGCCGATGCGGATCTTTTGATCACGCTGGGAGGGGCCTCGGTCGGCGACCATGACCTCGTGCAATCGGCCCTGACCACCCGCGGTCTCGAACTCGGTTTCTGGCGCGTCGCGCTCCGGCCCGGCAAACCGTTGATGCACGGTCGCCTCGGCCGGATGGCCGTTCTGGGACTGCCGGGCAATCCGGTGGCCTCGGTGGTCTGCGGGCTGCTGTTCGTGGTCCCGGCGATCCGGGCCCTGCTGGGGGATCCGCGCGCGTCCGCGGATCTGTCCGAACCGGCCATCCTCGGCAGCGATCTGCCCGAGAACGACCTGCGCCAGGACTATCTCCGGTCGCGGATCGAGACGGGGCCCGACCGCATCCCGGTGGTCCATCCCGAGAACCGCCAGGATTCCTCGATGCTCTTCATCCTGGGTTCGGCCGAAGCGCTGCTCATCCGCGCGCCCCATGCACCGGCCGCCAAGGCCGGCGACCCCTGTCGCATCCTCAGGCTCGACCGGCGCCTGCTCTGAGACCCGGACGGTCTCAGACGAGGTAGAGCGTGGTCTCGGCGCGGAAGACCCGCGGGCAATGCTCGGCATCGACCCAGCGGCGTGCCTGATCGAGACTGATGCTGCGGGACTCGGCGATTTCCTGCAGGGTCATCCAGCGTGACGACATATTCGGCTCCCTCATGGTTAACGGGGCAACGGCCAAGGCTGTCGTTTGTTTCCGCCCCGAACGAAGACCGCGTCGGCGCTCAGCTCAGCGCAGGTACGTGACACTGTAGAGGGTGCGGCGCAGGGCCTCCTCGTCGACCCAGACGCGGCCATTCTCGCAGGCCTCGCGCATGCCCGATCGCATGCGGGCGCAGTACTCGCCGGTGTTGTCCTGCACCCGGTACTGGCAGCGACCGCCGATCCTTCGCCGCCCGATCACGGGACTGGCGTGATCCGCGTGCAGGTCCGGGTCCTTGGGATCGCGGTCCTCCAGGAGGTACCAGCTGTAGCCGATGGTGGGCACGCGGCGGTGGTCCAGGGCGTAATCGATCATCGCCAGGATCCGGCTGATCGCCCGCGGGCTCGGCGGCGTCCCGGAATCCCGCATCTCGACGAACTCGGCCTGATTGGCTGCCACCCGATAGGAGACCGGCAGCAGAGGCACCGGCAGGCTGGCCCGTCGACAGCGGGCATCCACATGGGCGATCCAGCCCGCATTGAAGGTGTCGGTCCGCGGATGCCGAAGGTGCGGGACCGTGCCCGCGAGGCTGCGGAAGCTCATCGGCCGGGGCGCCAGGCGGCTGCGATAGCGCAGGCGATGCAGGGTCGGCGCGGCGTAGCGGTAGCCGTCGTTGGACGGCAGGTCGCGGTCCTCGCACAGGCCATCGATGTTGTAGAGGAGCGCGGCCGTATCCTCCTCGCCCCCCTCGATCTTGTCGAAATAGGGCAGCAGCTTCGGATTCCCGAGACTCGACATCTCGGCGGCGTTGCGGCTCCAGGCGATGTCGGCGCGCCAGTTCGGATGCGCCTTCAGGTGCTCGCGGAGGGCCGGAATGGCCGTCAGGCGCTCGGGATCGGCGAAATAGTATTTCGTGGCGACGTCGAGGGGGGCGATCTGGCGCCCCAGCCGATGCGAGATCATGTCGGCGGTGGCGTAGGCGAAGCAGATGGCGCTCTCGCCCTGGTTCAGGGGCATCTCGCGCGGGGACGGCGACAGTCCGACGTCGCGCGTTCCCTCGTGCGCCGCGAAGGGAATGCTGGTCGCGACCGGCGCGCAGGTGGGATTGCGCGCGTAGGCCGGCCGCAGCGGCAGGATGCGGGGATCGACCTGCGCCCGGGCGGGCATCGCGCCCGCGGCGAGCGCTGCGAGCAGGACCAGGACCGATGCCAATCCGTGACGGGCGCCTCCGAACCGGACCGCGCGCATCGCTCAGGTCTTTCGGCGCAGCCGGCTTGCGAAGAAGCCGTCGAGGCCGCCGAGTCGCTCCGGCGTGGCGCCGTCGAGGTGGGCAGGCAGCGTCCGCAGGTCGCCCGCGGCGTCGATCGGCTCCGACAGGCCGCCGAGTTCAGCGGCCTCGACGGGGACGCGTTCGAACGCGGGGTTGCGGGTGAGGAAGGTCGCAACCTGATACTCCCCCTCCTCCCGCTCGAGGGAACAGGTGCAGTAGACGAGGCGTCCGCCGGGGCGCACCAGGGCGGCGGCCTTGTCGAACAAACGCTTCTGCAGCCCGATCAAGCGGCTGATATCGCTCTCGGTCTTGGTCCAGGCCACGTCGGGGTGGCGGCGCAGCGTGCCGGTGGCCGAGCAGGGCGCATCGAGCAGGACGGCATCGAAGGCCAGATCGTCGGGCAGCGCCAGGGCATCGCCGACGCGGATCTCCGCCTCCAGCCCGAGACGGGCGAAGTTCTGCGACAGGCGCTCCAGGCGCGGGCTGGACCGGTCCACGGCCAGAACCGAGGCGCCGGCAGCCGCGAGCTGCGCGGTCTTGCCGCCCGGAGCGGCACAGAGATCGGCGACGCGCTCTCCGGGTTGTACGGCGAGGAGCCGGGCCGGGAGGGCGGCGGCGGCGTCCTGCACCCACCACTGGCCCTCGGCGTATCCCGGCAGGTCCGCGACGGCGGCATGAACGTCGTGCAGGCGCACGCTGCCCGTCGGCAGGGCCACCCCGCCGAGGCGTTCGGCCCACGCGGCGGCCGAGCCCCGCACCGTGATGTCGAGGGCCGCGCCCTGCAGGTGAGCCGCCGCGATGGCCCGGGCCGTCTCCTCGCCGTAGGCGGCGCGCCAGCGGCGGGCGAGCCAGTCCGGGGTGTTGTCGGCCAGCGGATCGCCGGGATCGGCCACGATCTCGGACCGTTCGCGCACGATCCGACGCAGGACCGCGTTCACGAGGCCGGAGAGGTGCTGGAGTTGCGGATCGGCCTTGGCGAGGCGGACGCCGAGGTCGACGGCGGCGTGGTCCGGCACGTTCAGGTCGAGGATCTGCACGGCGCCGGTGGCCAGGAGCGCGACGAGACGCGGCTGGTCGTCGGGCAGGCCCTGCGACAGGCGCGCGGCGAGCACCCGGCGGAGAAAGCCGAGGCGGCGAAAGGTGGCGGTGGCGATGGCGCGGGCGAGGCCCGCATCGGCGGCGTCGAGGCCGGCATTCCGGCTCGCCTGCGCGAGGGCGTCCTCGAGGGCGAAGCCGCGGGTCTTGCCGATGAGGTCGGCCACCGCGCCGTGCGCGACCTGACGGGCGCCGAGCCCGGCGACGCCGCGATCGAGCGGCGCCATCGGCGCATCCGTGTTGCGGCGTGTCGTCATGAGTGCCACTTCCTAATTCATGAGCCCGCTGAGCCCGTGCCCGCCAAACCCGTGCCCGCCGAGCCAATACCCGCCAAGCCATGAGCCCGTGCGCGGCGGGCCTCCCTGCGATGCCCTTCCACCCGAGACACCGAGATGCAAGCCATGACCAGCCCGGAACCGACGGAAAACGCTGCGGATGAGGCCCCGGCCGAGGCCCGGACCCTGACCCCGGAGGCGGCGCGGGCGCTGGCGGAGGCGGCGGAGCGTCGGGCGGCGATCGATGCCCGTGCGACCGAGATCGCGGCACAGCGGGAGCGCCAGGGCCGGGGCGGCCTGGAGCCGGTGCGCTACGACGATTGGGAGATCAAGGGCATCGCCGTCGACTTCTGAGGGCACTTCGTCGCCGGAACGGCGGCGATCCCCTCCCGTTGTTCCGGCCACGGACATACCGGAGGGAGCACGACGATGGCGATCAAGGTTTCGAGCAAGAACGCGGGCGAGGGTGCGCATGGCGAGGTCGCCCTGGCCCGGGGGCAAGTGGTCGCGATGCGGATGTGGCGCGACGAATCGCCGAGCGCCGACAAGCCCATGGCCAAGCGCCCCTACGAGACCGTCGGCTACGTGATCGCCGGGCGGGCGGAGTTGATCGTCGAGGGCGAGACGGTGGTGCTCGAGCCGGGCGATTCCTGGCTGGTGCCCGAGGGCGCCGAGCACACCTACCGCATCCTCGAGGCCTTCACGGCCGTCGAGGCGACGTCGCCGCCGGCGCGCTAAACTCTGAGGAAGGCCCGCGCGGCCGTGCCGCGGTCGCGCGGGTTTGCAGGCTCAGCGGGTGACGTAGACCTGCGTGCCGACCGAGACGCGCTCGTAGAGGTCGGTGATGTCCTGGTTGTACATCCGGATACAGCCGTAGGACGCGTAGGTGCCGATCGAGTTCGGCCGGTTGGTACCGTGGATGGCGTACTCGCCGCCGGCCAGGGTCATCGCCGCGACGCCCATCGGGTTCGAGGGCGAGCCGCCGGCGATGACGGCGGGCAGGCGCGGGTTGTCGCGCTTGACCTCGCGCGGCGGCGACCAGGCCGGCTCGACGTACTTGCCGTCGATCTGCGTCGCGCCGCTCCACTGCTTGCCGGGCTTGCCGACCGCGACGGGGTAGCGGATCGCTGTGCCGTCACCGTTGACGAGGTAGAGCCGGCGCTCGGCGGTGCGCACGATGATCGAACCCGGCATCACGCCGTCGTGGAAGGCCACCACCTCCCGGGCCTGGGCGGGCGCACCCAGAAGACCCGCACCGAGGGCGGCGCCCAGGATTGCCGCAGCCCACGCGCGAGGGCGAAGCTTGCCGTGCCGAACCATGACCTGTCTCTCCGAAAGCGTGACCGTTTGCCCGACCATCAATGGCGGAGGCAGGTTCGCGTTCCGGTAAAGCGAAGTGCTCGGGCGCAGTCATACCCGGGAATCCTCCGGCGCGGTAAAGCACGGCCCCCGGAATCCCTGTAAATCGTCCGCTTCGCCTTCGGACTTTCTTGACTCTGACAGTGCCCGGAAGATCAGCGCTCGATCAGGGGCATTCCGCCGTCGAGGCGCTGCTGCCAGCCATGGCGCACGAGTTCCGGGTCCTCGTGTTCCTCCACGGGGAAGCCGACGCAGAGATAGGCCACGAGGCTCCAGGCGCAGGGTACCTCCAGGGTCTCGCAGACCGTGCCGGGCTCAAGGATCGAGACCCAGCCCACGCCGAGGCCGTGGGCCCGGGCGGCGAGCCAGAAGGTCTGGACGGCCGTGACCACGGAGTAGCGCAGCATCTCCGGCATGGTCGCGCGCCCGAGGCCGTGCCCGGTGGCGGTGGCCTCGTCGCAGAACACCGCGAGATGGATGGGGGCCTCGCGCAGGCCGGCGAGCTTCAGGCGGACATAGGCCTCGCGCTGCTCGGCGGCGTAGGCCTCGGCGGCGGCGGCGTTGCAGCGCTCGAAGCTGGCGAGCACCTGGGCCCGACGTGCCGGGTCCGCCACCCGGACGAAGCGCCAGGGCTGGCTGTTGCCCACGGAGGGACTGAAGCGCGCGAGATCGAGGCAGCGGCGCAGCAGCGCCTCGTCCACCGGGTCGGTCCGAAACCGGCGCACGTCGCGGCGCCAGGCGAACAGGGTCGCGAGCGTCTGGCGAAACTCGGCATCGAAGCTGACCACGACCCGTCCCCGGCGATGAACTCGCCCCTTCATAGACGGAGTTTCTCCGCGGAGCGGAAGTTTCGCGCAAGGCCTTCCGCGATTCGACGGTCTCGACGCCGTCCGGCCCTCAGTCGGTGGGCTCACCCAGCTGAGCCTGGGGGCTCATCCACAAACCCGAGAAGGTCAGCGTCGCGGTGTAGACCGGTGCGTTGTCGGCGTTGCGGACGATGACCGTGAAGGCCTGGGCATCGGCGCCGCGATGGGGAATGGCGTCGCGCGCGATCTCCGGCAGGGCGCGCATCGCTTCGCGACGGATGTGGTCCCCGTCGATGCAGTCCTGCCCGATCGAATCCTGGAGGAACTCCCGCCCATCGTGGATATCGAAAAAGTAGCGTGCCACTCGGTTGCTCCGCTGTCGTCGTGTCAGCCCCTCTTGCGAGGAATGCACGGGTGTCTCGCGGGTTCTGTCGCGGGCGCTGGATCACCCAGGGAGACGGGGACGCCGGCACCCGTTCCGCGGCGCCTGCCAAAAAAAGGGCCGCGCTCCGAAGAGGCGGCCTGAAGTCCTTGGGTCTCGAAACCTCTGGAGTGTCGGTCCCGCCGAACCGGGCACCGTCCGAAAAGCTGGGGAGCCGTGGAGATCGGACGCCGCGTCGGGACGGGATCGACGAAGTTTCGGCCACAGGTGTCGCGCCTCATCAAGGCCGACGCTGGGCCTTATGGCGGCGAAATCGTGATGATGTGTTTCCCCGCGCCGGCGCGAATCGCCGCCCTTGCGGCCGGGAAAGCCCGGCACCATGATGAAGGATCGGTCCGCAGCAGGAGTGACGATGAGCGAGAGAACCGGTGCTGATTCGCGATTGCCCGAGGCGGCTGCCCGGGTCATCCCCTTCCCGACCGCGCCGGTCCAGCCCCAGATCGCCTTCGACCGCGCCGAGCTGCGCGTCCTCTTCAATCTCTACGGACGGATGGTATCGCAGGGCGAGTGGCGCGACTACGCCCTCGATTTCCGGCGCGACAAGGCGGTGTTCTCGATCTACCGGCGCAGCTCGGAAATGCCCCTGTACCGGGTCGAGAAGGACCCCAAGCTCGCCCGGCGCCAGGGCGCCTACGCCGTGGTCGCGGCCTCCGGCCTCGTGATGAAGCGCGGCACCGACCTGGCCCGAGTCCTGGCCGTCCTGGAGCCGCCGCTACGGGCGGTCTGACCGCACCGCCGCGTGAATGGGCTCGGAGAGATCGCCCCGAGGATCGACGCCGGAAGCGCGAGGTCTCCTCGCCTGCCGGGAGCGGCGACCCGCGCAGTCTTCCGGCATTCCGGATTAGGGGATCCGTCATGGCCTGGCTGCCCCGCCGCGGCTTCGGCCCGAGCAGCGTTCGGGGAAACGGGGCCGGCGCGCACAGGATCAAGCCTCGGGCGCGCCTCCGGTCGCGGTCGACGGATAAGTCCACCGTCCCGCCCCGAAGCCGCGCGAAACCGCCGAACGCGATGTTTCGCCTCCCGATGCTCAACCCAGCAAAAAGGCCCCGGCGGTGATCCGCCGGGGCCTTCGCGTCACGCGTCCGAGAGACTGGGTTCGCTTAGCGGCGGTCGCCGAGGAGCGAGAGCAGCATCTGGAACATGTTGATGAAGTCCAGGTACAGGGTCAGGGCGCCGTTCACAGACAGCTTGGCCGCACCCTCGGCATCGGCGCCGCTGTAGAGGAACATCTCCTTGAGCTTCTGCGTGTCGTAGGCGGTGAGGCCTGCGAAGATCAGCACGCCGATCACCGAGATCGCGAACTGCAGCGCCGAAGAGGCGAGGAAGATGTTCACCAGCGAGGCGATGATCAGGCCGATCAGGCCCATGACCAGGAACGAGCCCATGCCCGACAGGCTACGCTTGGTGCTGTAGCCGTAGAGGCTGAGACCGCCGAAGGTCGCCGCCGTGATGAAGAACACCCGCACCACGCTCGCGCCCGTGAACACGAGCAGCAGCGAGGACATCGAGGCGCCCATCACCGCCGCGAAGGCGAAGAAGGTCATGCGCGCCGAGGACGCGGACATCCGGTCCATCCGCATCGAGAAGATGAAGATGAAGGCGAGCGGCGCCAGCATGACGACCCACTTCAGCGGGCTGGTGTAGAGTAGCTGGCCGAAGGGCGTCAGGGCGACGCGACCGGTCGCCGTCTGCGCGACGGCGGCCATGTTGAGGCCGAGCGCGACGAGACCGGAGATCCCGAGGCCGATGACCATGTTGTTGTAGACGCCGAGCATGAAGGTACGCAGGCCCTGGTCGATCTCGACCTGGCTGCCGGCATACCCGGTCGGCTGGGCGCCATACCGGAAGGGGCTGTTATCGAATGCCATGGGAGTTTCCCTTGGACGCTCTCTCAGCGTGTGGTTTCGGAAGGAGGCTCACGCACAGGACCTCTTGGCGCCAAGCGGCGCCTCACGGCGAAATATGTTCGGTCACGCTGCCCTGCACAAGGGGCCGGCCAAGGCTGAAAGCCCTGAATCGCACGGGGCTATGCTGGTATTTTGTTCGGTCCGGCAGGGATTAAAATGGGACCTGACCATGCGAGCATTGCGCGCGCGGGGAATTAACCAAGTCGGGCCCCAAGGTCCGTGGTGAGATCGGAGCTCTCCGCGTCTGAGCGCCCGCCGGAATGCCGGGTCGTCGCAGGGCGACGATCGACGCGGCGCGGTCCCCTCAGGCGACGGCCTTGTCGAGACAGCACTTCTTGAATTTCTTGCCGCTGCCGCAGGGGCATGGGTCGTTGCGGCCGACGTTCTTCCAGGGATTGCGCACCGGCTGGCCGAAGCCCTCCGCCGTCCAGGCGAGGTCCGCCAGGGGATCCTCCAGGGGAGCGAAGCGCTGGGGATCGAAGCGGGCGAGGTCGTCGCCCTCCGCCTCCGCCTCGCGCAGGGCCCGGGGAAACCAGGTCGGGTCGCTGTTCGACGGGGTGAGCCGGCCGTCCCGGCGGGCGGCGAGCACGCGGTCCCCCAGGTCGCGCAGGCCGAGGAGGGCGATCGCCTCCTCCCAGCCGGCCCAGGCCAGGTCCCCCTCGACGGCGGCCCGCTTGTCGTCGAAGCGGACCAGGAGGTCGTGGGTCTCCCGGGGCGGGATGCGGCCGGTCTGGGTCAGGTAGGCCAGGGCGGCGAAGGCTTCGTTCCGCACGGCGTCGTCGACCGTGCTGTCGACCAGCAGGGCGCCGAGGGGGGCGGCGTCCCCGTCGAAGACGCTGACGAGCATCCGGGTCAGGGTCGTCGTCACCGCGTCGCCGAGGAGGTCATCGAGGGTCTCGCCGTCCAGGGCGAGCAGCCGGATCAGCGGCCGGTAGACCCGGGTGTCCCGGGCCGCCGCGAGGACGTGCAGCCCCCAGAACAGGAGGTCGGCCTCAGCCTCCTCGAGGTCAGGCTCCCGGGCGGCCCGATCGAGGACCGCGAGGACCGCGTCGGCGATGCGATCCGGCTCCGCCAGGGCCGCGCGCATCTCGGGCACCGGGAGGTACTTGGCGGCCGAGAGGGCGGCAACGAGATCCGGATCGAGCATGGGGGGTCTCTTCTGTCAGGAGCGAAGGGTCGCCCCGGTCTTGCGCGCGACCTCGGCGACGATCCGGGCGCTGACCGCCTCGATCTCCGCGTCGGTCAGGGTCCGGTCCACCGGCTGGAGCCGGACCGCGATCGCCACCGACTTCGCGCCCTCGGGGATGCCGACGCCCTCGTAGATGTCGAACACGTCGATCCCGGTGATGAGCTTGCGCTCGGCGGCCTGGGCCGCCTTCACCACGTCCCCGGCCGCCACGTCGCGGCCGACCACGAAGGCGAAGTCGCGGGAGATCGGCTGGAAGTCGGAGAGGGCCAGCGCCGGCTTGACCTTGGTCGGACGGTACTTCGGCAGCGGCACCGCATCGAGGGTGATCTCGAAGGCGACGAGTTGGCCCTTGAGGTCGAGGGCCTTCATCACGCGGGGATGGACCTCGCCGAAGAAGCCGACCGGGTTCTTCGGCCCGAACTGCAGGGTGCCGGAGCGGCCCGGATGCAGCCAGTCCGGCCCGCCGGCCACGACCTGGAGGCCGCCGCTGGGGACACCCATGGCCGCCAGGAGCGCCAGGGCGTCGGCCTTGGCGTCGAAGGCGTCGACGCCGTCGGTGCGCCCGTCCCAGTGACGGCCCGCGCCCGCCTGGGTCGCGGTGCCACGACGGATGGCGGCGGCCCGGATGGTCTGCCCCTCCGGCTGGTCGGTGGCGAAGCACTGGCCGACCTCGAACAGGGCGACGTCCGGGCTGCCACGGTCGGCGTTGCGCTGGGCGGCGCGCAGCAGGCCCGGCACGAGGCTCGGGCGCATGTCGGAGAGATCGGCGGCGATCGGGTTGGCCAGGGCGAGGTCGGCGCCGCCGCCGCCGAACAGCGCCGCATCCTCGTGCGGAATGAACGACCAGGTCACGGCCTCGACGAGGCCGCGGCTGGCGAGGGCCCGCTTGGCCAAGCGCGTGCGCTTCTGCATCACGGTCAGCACCGGCTTGCCTACCGCCGCCTCGATGCGCGGCAGGGGCTTGGGCTCGATGCGGTCGAGGCCGGCGATGCGCACGATCTCCTCGACGAGGTCGGCCTTGCCCTCGACATCCGGGCGCCAGGAGGGCGTGAGCACCTTCACCCGGTCGCCCGAGCCGGCGACGTGGAAGCCGAGGGCCTCCAGCGTGACCTTCATCTCGGCCCGGGACAGCTCGATGCCGGCGAGACGCCGGGTCTCGGTCCAGGGAAAGTCGATGACCCGCTCGGTCTGGGGCGGCTCGCCGACGATCACCGGCTCGCTCGGGCTGCCGCCGCAGATCTCCAGCACGAGGCGGGTGGCGAGATCGAGGCCCGGCAGGGTGAAGGCCGGGTCGACGCCGCGCTCGAAGCGGTAGCGCGCATCGGTGATGACGCCGAGGCGGCGGCCGGACTGGGCGATGTTCACCGGGTCCCACAGGGCCGACTCGATCAGCACGTCGGTGGTCGCGGCATCGCAGCCGGAGGCCTCGCCGCCGATGATGCCGCCGATGGACTCCACGCCGTTGTCGTCCGCGATGACCACGGTGTCGCCGGTCAGGGTATAGGTCTTGCCGTCGAGGGCCTTCAGGGCCTCGCCGTCGCGGGCGCGGCGGACCACGAGGCCGCCCGCCACCTTGGCGGCGTCGAAGACGTGGAGGGGTCGGCCGCGGTCGAAGGTCAGGTAGTTGGTGATGTCCACCAGGGCGTTGATCGGGCGCAGGCCCAGCGCCCGCAGGCGCGCCTGCATCCAGTCCGGCGAGGGGCCGTTCTTGACGCCGCGCACGAGGCGCAGGGTGAAGTAGGGGCAGAGGCCCGCGTCGGGTGCCGCGAAATCGAGGGTGACGGGCACCGGGCAGGCGCCCTCCCCGCGCACCGGCGGCTGCGGCGGGCGCTTGAGGTCGCCGAGGCCGGTCGCCGCGAGGTCGCGGGCGATGCCGTGGATGGCGGTGCAGTCGGGCCGGTTCGGCGTGAGATTGATCTCCACCACCGGGTCGTCGAGCTTGGCGTAGAGGGCGTAGGCCTGGCCCGTGGGCGCGTCCGCGGGCAGGTCGAGGATGCCGCTGGCCTCCTCACCGAGGCCGAGCTCGGCGCCCGAGCACAGCATGCCGAGGCTCTCGACACCCCGGATGGTGCCCACCGCCAGGGTCTTGTCGAGGCCGGGCACGTAGGTGCCGGGGGGCGCGAACACCGTCTTCATCCCGGCGCGGGCGTTGGGCGCGCCGCACACCACCTGAACGGGCTGTCCGTCGCCCGTCTCCACCGTGCAGACGCGCAGGCGGTCGGCGTTCGGGTGCGGCTCGGCGGTGAGCACGTGGGCGACCACGAAGGGCTTGAGGCTCGCCGCCTTGTCCTCGATGCCTTCGACCTCGAGCCCGATCCGCGTCAGGGTCTCGGCCACGGTGTCGAGGGACGCCTCGGTGTCGAGGTGATCCTTGAGCCAGGAGAGGGTGAGTTTCATCGCTTGAATCCCCTGGCGTCCGAGGCTCCCGGGAGGGTGGGATGCCGGCGCCGAACAGGAAAGGAAAGGTCTCGTCCGGCCGGGGCCGGGGCGCGAAAGCCGGGGATCAGCCCGTCAGCCCGGCCACCAGGCTCGGGATGTCGAGGGGCCGGAAGCCGTAATGGTCCAGCCAGCGCACGTCCGCCTCGAAGAAGGGCCGCAGGTCCGGCATGCCGTATTTCAGCATCGCGATCCGATCGATGCCGACGCCGAAGGCGAAGCCCTGCACGCTGTCCGGATCGAGGCCGCAATTGCGCAGCACGTTCGGGTGGACCATGCCGCAGCCGAGGATCTCGAGCCAGTCGGTGCCCTCGCCGAAGCGGATCTCGCCGCCCTTGCGCGAGCACTGGATGTCCACCTCCGCCGAGGGCTCGGTGAAGGGGAAGAACGACGGGCGGAAGCGCATCTTCACCGCCTCGACCTCGAAGAAGCTGCGGCAGAACTCCTCCAGCACCCATTTCAGGTTGGCGATGTTGGCCGCTTTGTCGATCACCAGGCCCTCGACCTGATGGAACATCGGCGTGTGGGTCTGGTCGGAATCGTGCCGGTAGGTCCGGCCCGGGCAGATCACCCGGATCGGCGGCTGCTGGGCGCGCATCGTCCGGATCTGCACCGGCGAGGTGTGGGTGCGCAGCACCTTGCGCTGGCCGTTGCGGTCGGGGGCCAGGAAGAAGGTGTCGTGCATCTCCCGCGCCGGGTGGCCGGGCGGGAAGTTCAGGGCGGTGAAGTTGTAGTCGTCGGTCTCGATGTCGGGCCCTTCGGCCACCGAGAAGCCCATATCGGCGAAGATCGCCGTGATCTCGTCCATGACCTGGCTGATCGGGTGGACGCGGCCGCGCACCTCCGGCGCCTCGCGCACCGGCAGGGTCACGTCGATGCGCTCGGCCGCGAGGCGGGCGGAGAGGGCCGCCTCCGCCAGGGCGTCCCGCCGGGCCGTGAGCGCGCCCTGCACCCGGTCGCGCAGGCCGTTGATGAGGGGGCCGCGCGCCTTGCGCGCGTCGGGCGTCATCGCCCCGAGGGTCTTCAGGAGTTCGGAGACCGACCCCTTCTTGCCCAGGGCCGCGACGCGCACGGCGTCGAGGGCGGCCTCGTCGGCGGCGTCCGCGACCTGACGGAGCAGGTCGCCTTCGAGGGTGTCGAGATCGGTCATCGGTTCCACTCACCGGCTGCGGCGCCGGCCCCTTGCGGGACCGGGCGGGCTCGATCGGCATCGGGGGATCGGCTTCAGGGCGTGGGTTTTCCCGGTCCCCGGCCGCAACGCAAGCGGTCGGGCGCCGAAAATCCCGGATCGTCGGGCAGAAAGACGAAAGGCGCGGCTCCCCAGGGGTGCCGCGCCTTTCGTGAAGAACAGCGCCCGGCTCGGGCAGCCTCGAATCGGGCTAACCCGACTCAGGCGGCCTTGGCAGCCGGGAGGGCGGCCTTGGCCAGCTCGACCACGGCGGCGAACGAGGCGGGCTCGTGGATGGCGAGCTCGGAGAGGGCCTTGCGGTCCACCTCGATGCCGGACTTCGACAGGCCGTTGATGAAGCGCGAATAGGTCAGGCCATGCTCACGGACCGCGGCGTTGAGGCGCTGGATCCAGAGGGCGCGGAACGTGCGCTTCTTGTTCTTCCGATCGCGGTAGGCATACTGCATGCCCTTCTCGACCGCCTGCTTGGCGATCCGGATCGTATTCTTGCGGCGGCCGTAATAACCACGGGCGGCCTTGAGGACTTTCTTGTGCTTCGCGTGACTGGTCACGCCGCGCTTGACGCGGGCCATGGGTGTTCTCCTGGATTACGAAAAAAGCAGTGTCGGCGTCGTGAAGGCTTACCGGCTGTTGGGCAGGAAGTACTTCTTCACGTTGGCAGCATCGCCCTCGAACAGGGTGGTGGTGCCGCGCAGGTTGCGGATCTGCTTCGTCGTCCGCTTGATCATCCCGTGGCGCTTGCCGGCCTGGGCATACATGACCTTGCCGGTGCCGGTGATCTTGAAGCGCTTCTTCGCGCCCGACTTGGTTTTCAGCTTGGGCATTTGGCTCTCCTGAACGCGCAGCGGCTCCGATCCGGTTGGATCGAAGAGATGCGCTCGGTTGATGCTTCTGATGGAGCAGCACGAACCGCCACGGCAGCCCGATCGGCCGGGCGGTTCAACGCGAGGGGGCTATGACAGAAAAGCGACGCGGTTTCAATGCCGCGTCTCGGGGCCGGATCTTGGGCCGGTTCTCGGGGCCGCATCTCGAAGCCGGCGCGGGACCTGAAATTCCCGGCCGAATGCGCTCCGGGATTGCTTGACAGCCCCCGGCACTGAACCTACACCCCCGACACCGCCGGAAACGGGGCGGGACGTCAAGCGGGCGTAGCTCAGTCGGTTAGAGTGCCGGCCTGTCACGCCGGAGGTCGCGGGTTCGAGTCCCGTCGCCCGCGCCACGTCACTTCTTCCCCGAATATTGGATGCGGGCGTAGCTCAGTCGGTTAGAGTGCCGGCCTGTCACGCCGGAGGTCGCGGGTTCGAGTCCCGTCGCCCGCGCCATCGCGTCCCAGATGCACCCATCTCGTCTTTTCAGTTCCGCGCCCTATCCTCTCGTCGAGGACTGTGCCGGAGGGCGACGGATGTCGGGTGTCTTCTTCCTCTACTTCACCGTCTGCCTCACCCGCGCGCCGGATACCTGCGAATCGCGCAAGCTCGCCCTCGACGTCGAGGACGCCCCGGCCTGCCTGCACGTGGCGCAGCCGCAGCTGGCACGGTGGATCGGCAGCCATCCCGAGTTCCGCATTACGGCTTGGCGCTGCGGCGCACCGCCCCGCGATCACGGAACCCGGATCTGACAGCGCCCCGTGACCCGGGAGACACAGGCACTCCTCTGGCGAGCGAACCCGTGAAGACCGCCGCGTTTTCGCCGCATGGAATGCCGAGGCGGAGGGCCGACAGCCCTAGCCTCGAGATCCGTCCGCACCGATGCGCTTTTTCCGTTCCGCCCCTCTGCGCCCGTCGCTCCGCCTCGGCACGGCGGCCCTCGGCCTCACCGTCCTGCTGGCGCTGGCCGGCTGCGGCACGCCGACTCTCCTCGCCCCCGACCAGCCCACCAGCCTCGTCATCCTGGACGAGCAGGCGGCCGCCGCCGCGATCTCGCGCTACCGGGCCCAGCACGGACTCGGTCCGGTGGTGATCGATTCGAGCCTGATCCGGGCCGCCTCCTATCAGGCCGCGTCGAACGCCAAGGCCGGCCGCCTCAGCCACGAGATCGGCGGCACCTTCGATTCCCGCATGGCCCAGGCCGGCTTCGGCCGGAGCTACGCCGCGGAGAACCTCAGCGCCGGCTCGGCCACCTTCGACGAGGTGCTGGCGCGCTGGAAAGCCTCGAGCGAGCACAACAAGAACATGCTGATCCCGCAGCTCCGGCGCATCGGCATCGCCCGGGTCGACGCGCCGGGCACGCGCTACAAGCGCTACTGGGCCCTGGTCATGGCCGGAGGCTGAGGCATTCGCGCGCCTCGGCGCCGTCGGACACGCCTCAGAGCGCCCCGGTCGGGGCCGCAAGTCCCGTCGCAGCTCGGGACTGGGCCTGCTCCTGCGCCCCCTGGAACAGGCGCTCGCTGGTGAGCTTCAGGAAGAAGAAGCCGAATTCCGGATTCTGGTAGTAGAGCTGCTTGACCTCCGAATAGGAGATCCGCAGGGCCTGCCCCGCCTCGACGCAGACCAGCGAGGCGGTGCGGGTGTTGCCCGGCGAGAGCAGCCCGAGTTCGCCGACGACCCCGTCCGGCCGCACCGCGATCCCGTATTCCGGGATGCGGAAGCTGCCGCTCTCCACGTAGAACATCTCGCCCGCGTCATCCCCCTTGCGGAAAACCGTCTGCCCCGCCCTGAAGCGGACCGCGCTGCCGAAGGGCCGGAGCCAGTCGAGGGAGAGGTCGCCCTCCGCCGCCGTTTCCACCTGGCGCACGAGACGGATCATCTGCCAGAGGCGGAAGGCGTTGAAGGGGATCTGGATCGCCTCGGTGAGAACCACCGGCCAGCTTCCGATCAGCATCCCGTAGGTGATCACGGCCGCACTGGCCACGAGGGCGATGATCCGCAGGGGGATCATCGTCGTCATCGCCGAAGCCGTGATGGTGAGGGCCGTGCCGAGATAGCCGATGGCCTCGACCCCATCGATGCCGAGCCCGGTCATCGCGCGGTCCCAGCCGATCGCGGCGGCTCAGCCCTACGCATCATCGGCATCCGCCTCGGCGAGCCCGTCCTGCAGCGAGCGAATGATCGTGCGCATCTCCGGTACCATGGCGATTGCCTTGGCGATGCGCTGCGCCTCCTCCCGAGTCATCGCGCCCGTGGCCGTGCGCGCGTCGGCTTCCTCGGAGAAGTAGGTCCAGGCCACGGCCAACCCCTCCCCGTCCTCGACGCAGAAGCTGCCGTCGCGCTCGACCACGATCCAGGGCGGCGGGAATCCCCGGGCCGGCCGCGGTTGGATCTCGGCATCATCCGCCACGGGACACCTCAGCGTTGGGGCAGGGTCGCGATCGCCGCGTTGCATCATATGACGGATGGAGAGTGCCGCGAACCCCCGCCCCCCCTCTCCGTGTCGATCAGATGTGCGCTGATTTACAACCTTCGACGCGCGCTTACCAGCGCCGCACGTCCCTTGAGAACGTGCGCACGTTCGCAGAAACGATCTCCGTATCGCGCGCGGCGCGCCGTGGCAGGCGTCCCATCTACTTCCCTCACACTGACACCTGAAGGGATACAGGCTCGTTGAACCGCACCGTCTAATCCCAACGCCGAACCCACCATTTATTCGTGCTCAAATCCTGATGCCTACGCCGGTCCTTCCTTCAGATCCCGGACCGAGCGCTGACGAAGCGGGACGCGGTGCAGTTGATCGGCGAGGCCAAAGCGCTCGACCACGCCAAGACCGCCTGCAGCGCTCGTGCCGTGTACTGGATCGACAGCGTTCGCCGCGACTTGGCGCGCTGATCCTCTTCCGCGCGACCGGACACCGTCGGGCCTCTGGTCTGGGGGCCGACATGAACACGGAACGGCCGGCACGTAGCCGCGCGGCTCAGCGCAATCGAGACGCGCGTCGAGGGAATCATCGGCACGGTCCAGAGCATAGCCACAGCGGTCAACTCCCACGGCGAGAAGGTGGACAAGCGCTCGCAGCCGTAGTGGTCCGTCTACATCTCCTACTTCACGGCAATGCTGATGATGCGCGGATCAATCGGCGTGTCGTGGAGAGCGCCGATCGAAACACCGATCGCGGGTATCACCTCCGACGTTGCAAGGATGCAGACCGACGAAATTCCCCGGTGGGTTCACGAGCAGGAATGGACGCAAGACGAGCGCGAGGCTCTGCAGGCCCACGTCGCCCGGCTGTCCGCGCGGAGGACGCAGAGGGCGAGCGCCTCGCCCGTCTTGAGGATGGTCAATTCAAGCCACGCTGATCCCGGCTATCTACGGCTGTCCACAGCGCCCCGGAGCTTCGGCCCCGGAGCTTTTGTCGTTCCAGGCTAACGTCGACGCGCGTTGGCCGGTCTTCGCAGCAAGGTTGTCATGAGCTTGGCCGGGCGACACACCATCTGATCCCTGCTATCACTCCGCGAGCTTCCCGCTCCCTCGAGTGTGGAAGCACTACTGTTTGACGATGTTGTCTGCCGCCTGCCAATTAGCACAGACGGCTGGCACGGAACAATTGTTGCTACCAAGCTAGCGGTATCGACTTCCAATTATACGAACAGGGTCAGGGATGTACTCAGCCTTCTATAACTTGGAACAATATGTTACCGACAAACTAGTGGAAAATAATTATTCCGCAGCTCTCGACTCCGTCAGAGATTTTGTCGTCTCCATGCTGCATGCTCAGTTTTCGCCCGGCAACATCAACGGATCACCGAAGCTGGATGCTTTATGCGCGCGCATTGGCGCCTCGTACTCTGTCTTCGCAGAAAAAGACAAAAAGATTGAGTCTGGGTTTGCCGCCCGCAATGATCGTGTATTGTTCATCTGTACAGGGCTTTACCGATACGGTGGAACATCTCTGGTGATCGCCGATCTCATCAAGGCACACCCGGGAAGCGAATGCACTGTAATTGCTACAGATTATCTCAACGATATGACCGAGCAGGACATCAGCGCGGCGCGAATAGGCGATACATCCGCTGATTTGTTGACCTGCCCCAAAGGTAATGCAGTCTCTAAATTAGAGTGGATAATTGAACAAATAGACCAACTAGAACCAGCGCGCATTTTTCTACTAAACCATCACCAAGACTCGGTAATTATTGCAGCGGTCCAACCATTTCTAAAAAAGACCAAAGTCCTATTTTATCACCATGCTGATTACAGCATGTGCCTTGGCGTCCATCTAGAAGGAGTCACCCACGTAGATCCACACAACGTTGGATACTGCAACTGTAGAGAGAAAGAGCTGATCAGGGATAATGTCTATCTTCCGCTCGTCGTCAGAGATAAATTATCCAATCGAAGCGGTGCGATTTTTATCGAAAACGATGAGCTTATTACGTGTTCTTGCGCGACATTTCATAAATTTGCTGCTTTCTATCTATATCCTTATACAAGCCTGATCGTAGATAGGCTTGTAGTGAGGTCGGGAATTCATATCCATGTAGGCAATATACCCAATGGATACCTGGTAAGCATCAAGGCAGAACTTGCACAAAAGGGCGTTGACCCGCAGAGGTTCGTTCACGTCCCATGGGTCAAAGATCTGTGGGAACTTCTGATTGAGAAAAAAGTCGATCTGTTCATCGCGTCATTTCCGATTGGCGGCGCAAGAACTACGCTCGAAGTCATGGGAGCGGGAATCCCCATTCTAATTGCAGAAAATTACCTTACAAGGTTCCATAGCAGCCGAGATATTGTTTATCCAAACGCTCTAACGTGGAAATATCCCCACCAATTTCTAGAGGCGCTCAAGGCTGTCAGCAGCGAGATACTTAAAGCTCACTCGATCAGGTCTCGGGCCCATTATTTGGCGCACTACTGCTTTGAGAGTAGCGGCATAGGTGATGAGATCAATCTCATCTGTGCTGGAACGCCTACTTTCGAGCCGCCGCCGCTTTATTCATACGAACCAGACAATCTAGATCGCGCTCTGCATTTCTCGCATTTAGAGCACAGCACTCGTGGCGCGGGCGCATCACCAGCCAGCGTTCTAGGCAACCTTAGAAGCAGCGGTGTCATTACCCGCATGGCACGCTCTACGATGAAGCTGATCAAGCGAACTTAAAGTCTTAATGCGCATACGCAGGTCGCCCGGCGGCTGATTGGGTCC
Organism: Methylobacterium sp. Leaf125; assembly: GCF_001423085.1. GTDB lineage: Bacteria > Pseudomonadota > Alphaproteobacteria > Rhizobiales > Beijerinckiaceae > Methylobacterium. The sequence goes on from NZ_LMNU01000023.1 coordinate 296,128, forward strand.
GCCGGCGCGAGTCGTTTAGTCCTCAATAAATCCTTTATGTTGATTGGGTACTTGGCGAAGCAATTCGTCATGGATTTTTATGATCCAATCGCTGTCACGCACAGCCTTAGCGCCCCAGCGCCTATTTCCCCCATTACTCAATTCTAATTTGACACGCGTAACGTTGCTGGATCTAGCACCAATTTGATGGAGTATGGCCACCGAACCGTCAGACAAAATAAATATATTTTTATCTGCACTATCCTCTTCCGAGGCTATTAACGCTCTAACACTTAGATAAGTGATCGTCTGCGGGTCATTTATATTGATATGACTTGCCATTTTTGTCGTCCAAATTTTTATTACTGTAGCCTTGCGTAAGCTTGATCAGTTTCGATCCACACGATTTCCGGCTACCGTCCCAAAACAGGCTATCACGCCCGTCATCTGCCGTCATAGCGGTCCCGCTCACTTTGTTTCCGGTTCTGCGTACGCTCGTGCTAGGTCCACCTATGACATCCACCTCGGTCCGCCTTGCTCTTCCTACTATCATTGCTGCGTTCACCGGCATTTTGCTTGGCACGCCTTCTCAGGCTGACCAGCTTCCCTGGCAGGGTCGGATTGACAGCGCATCGCGCAATCTGTGGGTCAACCCGGATGGTGCCGTTGGTGATCAGGTCCCCAAGGTCGTCCACAACGACGGTCTGAGCGTCTACGGACCTCGGCGCTGGATCTTCCAGCAGGTAACCCTGACTCCCTACGTAACCGGGCAGCGCGTGACGTGGGCAGACGGCAGCACCGCCATCCGGATGCTCAACGGCTTTGCAGCCTCGGGGCCGGTCACTATCGGAACCGGCTTCAAAACCTTCACCGTGGCTCGCGGCTTGAATTTTGCCGCTGGTTTCCCGGTCAATGCGGTTGCGGCCCACGATCACTCGAAATCGATGCGTGGAACGATCGCTTCGTACAGGGGTACGAAGCTTGTCCTGGATGTCGCTGTCGTAGCCGGCTCGGGTATCGTCGATCATTGGACGATCGGCGCATCGGGTACGACGAAGCAGGGCCAAACGAAGCTCGTCACGTCGGCGGCGTCTCCCGCAGGCAGCACCATGCTGACCTTCGCCAACACGGCTGGCGTGCAGAGAGGCGCAAACGTGGAGTTCGCCTTCGACGCTCAATTCAGGTCGAACAACGGGATCCGGCGCGGCACCTACGTCGTCAGCAAAACAGATACGACCGTCACGCTGAGCCAAGCCCTTGTCTCGCCGGCCGGGGCACCGGCAGGCGTCTCCGTCATCGAGGGGCAACAGGTCACGTTCTACGGGAACCAGGGCAATTTCCTGTACCAGGACATTCAAGCCGCGGACGCCGTGGGCTTCCGATATGGGACACCCGAGGCGCGAGATGCGACGCTTTCCTTCGACGTGGTTTCGTCGGGACTGCCGAACTGCACGGCGTCGATCATGATGCTCGGCTACAAATCGCTCTCCAAACTCGGTCGCTCGTACGTTCAGTCCTTTCCCGTCACGTCGACCAAGACGCGCGTCACCTTGCGCATCAAAGGTGACAAGGTCGGTGCGCCAGGAACCTGGAAAGCAGGCCTCGGAGCCAATGACTGGGGCGGCCTCTGGGGTGCGATCGGGTTCGCCTGGGAAAGCCAGGGCACCCCGACCGCACGGAACATTCCGGATGGCCAATGGAGCGACGTCACTGCGGTCGGTGGTTCGGATCAGCAAACATGCGATCTAACCGGAACGGTGGGGGCTATGGTCGACGTCTCGAACGTCAAGCTTACGCTCGATGAGCCGAGGCCTTAGGTCGCGTTGCTCCGCTCAGGCCGCAATCAACGAAGATCTTGGAGTCCGCCAGTCCCGCTTCAGCGGGCGAATCCCGTCTCGCCGGAACGCCGACGCCGACCGTCCTTCTTCGTCCGTGGCAGAAAGAGACGTAGGCCACGGCGAAGCTGCTAGCGGCCTCGATGCGGAAGGCTTCAGCCAATTCGATGTGGCGCCTAGGGTCGGAAAACGACGCGGTTCAGAGGACAAAATCAGTCCCATAATCGGGGTTTCCGAGGATTTTCGGGGATCGGCCACCAGCCCGTCAAAATCAAAACGGCTAAGTCGTTGCAATGCATGGTGGGCGGTGAGGGACTCGAACCCCCGACCCTCTCCGTGTAAAGGAGACGCTCTACCAACTGAGCTAACCGCCCGAGCCACCGCAGGTTTGCGCGCGATGCGAGGCTTCGTACCGGAAGGGCGGGCGGGGGCGCAACCCCCTCCCCCGGCGGGCCCCGGGTCCGGGTACGAAAAAGGCCCCGGCAGGGTTGCCGGGGCGTCGCTTCGAGTCAGGGTCGCATCGCGCTCAATGGGCGATGACCGTCGCGGAATCCTCGTCGGCGATGACCGGGCGGACCTTCGGAGCAGGTTCCTCCCACTCGATCGCCTCGGGGACGCGGACCAGGGCGTGCTGGAGCACTTGATCCATCCGCGAAACGGGGATGATCTCCATCCCGTTCTTCACGCTGTCGGGCACCTCGGCGATGTCCTTGGCATTCTCCTCCGGGATGAGGACCGTCTTGATGCCGCCGCGGAGCGCGGCGAGCAGCTTCTCCTTCAGGCCACCGATCGGGAGCACGCGGCCCCGCAGGGTGACCTCGCCCGTCATCGCCACGTCGCGGCGCACCGGGATGCCCGTCAGCGTCGAGATGATCGCGGTCGCCATGCCGATGCCGGCGGACGGACCGTCCTTCGGGGTCGCCCCCTCGGGAACGTGGACGTGGATGTCCCGGCGCTCGAACAGCGGCGGCTCGATGCCGAAGTCGACGGCCCGCGAGCGGACGTAGCTCGCCGCTGCGGAGATCGACTCCTTCATGACGTCGCGCAGGTTGCCCGTGACCGTCATCTTGCCCTTTCCAGGCATCATGACGCCCTCGATCGTCAGCAGCTCGCCGCCGACCTCGGTCCAGGCCAGACCCGTGACCACACCGACCTGATCCTCCTCGTCGATCTCGCCGTAGCGGAACTTCGGCGGGCCGAGGAAGACCGGGAGGTTTTCCTCGGTGACGCTGACGGCCTTCACCTTGGTGATGAGGATCTCCTTCACCGCCTTGCGGATCAGGTTGGAGATCTCACGCTCCAGGTTGCGGACGCCCGCCTCCCGCGTGTAGCGGCGGATGAGCATCAACAGACCGGAATCGTCGACCTGCCACTCCTTGGCGTCGAGACCGTGCTTCTTCACGGCGCCCGGGATCAGGTGCTTGCGCGCGATCTCGAGCTTCTCTTCCTCGGTGTAGCCGGCGATGCGGATCACCTCCATGCGGTCCATCAGGGGCGCAGGGATGTTCAGCGTGTTGGCGGTCGTCACGAACATCACGTTCGAGAGATCGTAGTCCACCTCCAAGTAGTGGTCGTTGAACGTGGCGTTCTGCTCCGGGTCGAGAACCTCCAGCAGTGCGGCCGACGGGTCACCCCGGAAGTCCATGCCCATCTTGTCGATCTCGTCGAGCAGGATGAGCGGGTTCGAGGTCTTCGCCTTGCGCATCGACTGGACGATCTTGCCGGGCATCGAACCGATATAGGTCCGGCGGTGACCGCGGATCTCGGCCTCGTCGCGCACGCCGCCGAGGGACATGCGCACGAACTCACGGCCCGTCGCCTTGGCGATGGACTTGCCGAGCGAGGTCTTGCCGACGCCGGGGGGACCGACGAGGCACAGGATCGGGCCCGTGAGCTTGTTTGCACGCTGCTGCACGGCGAGGTACTCGACGATCCGCTCCTTAACTTTGTCGAGGCCAAAATGGTCCTCGTCGAGCATGACCTGGGCGCCGAGCAGATCCTTCTTGATCTTCGAGCGCTTGCCCCACGGGATGCCGAGCATCCAGTCGAGGTAGTTGCGCACCACGGTCGCCTCGGCCGACATCGGCGACATCTGGCGCAGCTTCTTGAGCTCCGCCACCGCCTTGTCGCGGGCTTCCTTGGTGAACTTGGTCTTCTCGATCTTCTCCTCGAGCTCGGCCAGCTCGTCCTTGCCGTCCTCGGAGTCGCCCAGCTCCTTCTGGATCGCCTTCATCTGCTCGTTGAGGTAGTACTCGCGCTGGGTCTTCTCCATCTGCCGCTTGACGCGGGTCCGGATGCGCTTCTCCACCTGGAGCACGGAGATCTCGCTCTCCATCAGCGACAGCACGCGCTCGAGGCGCTGCGCCACCGTGGGGATCTCCAGGATCGCCTGCTTGTCGGCGATCTTGACCGCCAGGTGCGAGCCGACGGTGTCAGCGAGCTTCGAGGGCTCGTCGATCTGGGTCACCGCGGAGACGACCTCGGGCGAGATCTTCTTGTTGAGCTTCACGTAGTTCTCGAACTCGGCGATCACCGAGCGCGCGAGGGCTTCCGCCTCGACGCTGTCACCGAGCTCGTCGGTCAGGGTCTCGGCCTCGGCCTCGTAATAGGTGTCGGACTTGGTGAAGCGGGAGATCTTGGCACGGCCGGCGCCCTCGACCAGCACCTTCACGGTGCCGTCGGGCAGCTTCAGGAGCTGCAGCACGCTGGCCAGGGTGCCGATCTTGTAGATGGCGTCCGTCGAGGGATCGTCCTCGCTGGCGTTGATCTGCGTCGCCAGCAGGATGTGCCGGTCGGTGCGGACCGCCTCCTCGAGAGCGCGGATCGACTTCTCGCGACCGACGAAGAGCGGCACGATGATGTGGGGGAACACGACGATGTCGCGCAGGGGGAGGACGGCGTAAGAGCCCGTCGAGCCCGGAACGACGGGTTGGCGCGATTTCGATTGAGTCATATCGGACTTCCTCATGATGGACGCCGGGCAGTCACTCCTCCCAGGGAGCAAGCATCCTGCCAGGGGCCGACCGGGCCGCGAGGGGGTCGGAAGTGTCTTGGTGGAACAGTCTTGGTGAGACAGTCTGGAAAACGGTCTTGGACTGTGCGGCTGGTGGCGGGACACCGCACCTCAGAGGGTGAGCGTGCGGCCATCGCGCTGAGGCTTCAGATGGAAATCGGGGCGGATGTTTTCAAGCATCCGCCCCGAGGCTCAACCCAGACCTGACGCGACCCGGAAGGGCCTCAGGCGCTGACGCTGGCCGGGGCTTCCTTGTTGCGGTCGCCATGGATGTAGAGCGGCCGTGCCTTGCCCTCGACGACTTCGGGACCGATCACGACCTGCTCGACGGATTCGAGGCCCGGCAGGTCGTACATCGTCTCCAGGAGGATGGTCTCCAGGATGGAGCGCAGGCCGCGGGCGCCGGTCTTCCGCTCGATCGCCTTGCGGGCGACCATGGAGAGCGCCTCTTCCTGGAAGGTCAGGTCGACGTTCTCCATCTCGAACAGGCGCTGGTACTGCTTGACCAGGGCGTTCTTCGGCTCCTGCAGGATGCGCTTCAGGGCGGTCTCGTCGAGGTCCTCGAGGGTCGCCAGCACGGGCAGGCGGCCGACGAACTCGGGGATGAGGCCGAACTTCAGCAGGTCCTCGGGCTCGACGTTGCGGAAGATCTCGCCGGTGCGACGGTCGTCGGGGGCCTGCACGGTCGCGCCGAAGCCGATCGAGGTGCCCTTGCCGCGGGCCGAGATGATCCGCTCGAGGCCCGCGAAGGCGCCGCCGCAGATGAACAGGATGTTGGTGGTGTCGACCTGCAGGAACTCCTGCTGCGGATGCTTGCGGCCACCCTGCGGAGGCACGGAGGCGACGGTGCCCTCCATGATCTTCAGCAGCGCCTGCTGCACGCCCTCGCCCGAGACGTCACGGGTGATCGACGGGTTGTCGGACTTGCGCGAGATCTTGTCGATCTCGTCGATGTAGACGATGCCGCGCTGCGCCCGCTCGACGTTGTAGTCGGAGGCCTGGAGCAGCTTGAGGATGATGTTCTCGACGTCCTCGCCGACGTAGCCGGCTTCCGTGAGGGTGGTGGCGTCCGCCATGGTGAACGGCACGTCGAGGATGCGGGCCAGGGTCTGGGCCAGCAGCGTCTTGCCCGAGCCGGTCGGCCCGATCAGCATGATGTTCGACTTCGCCAGCTCGACGTCGTTGTGCTTCGAGGCGTGGGCGAGGCGCTTGTAGTGGTTGTGGACCGCGACCGAGAGGACCTTCTTCGCGAAATCCTGACCGATGACGTAGTCATCGAGGACGCGGCGGATCTCCTTCGGGGTCGGGACCCCGTCGCGCGACTTCACCAGGGAGGACTTGGATTCCTCGCGGATGATGTCCATGCACAGTTCGACACACTCGTCGCAGATGAACACCGTCGGGCCCGCGATCAGCTTGCGGACCTCGTGCTGGCTCTTGCCGCAAAACGAGCAGTACAGCGTGCTCTTCGAGTCGTTGCCGCCAGTCTTGCTCATATCGGTCTCCGTTCGCGGGCATGGCGCCGGTCCGGGGCGCACACGCATCCTTCGAATTTAATGGCGTCCGCCTAAAGAAACAGTCACCTGCGCGCATCTGCCGGCTTCGATCAGACTGGCGATGCAAGCACGCGACCGCGACGGGATCAAGGCAGGCACCGAAAAAGCGCCCCGCCTCGAAACGACGCGCCGGGCCGGACGGCCCGGCGGTCCCGGTCGGGTTTACGCGGCGACGGGCTCGGGCCGCTTCTGGATCACCTCGTCGATGAGCCCGAACTCCTTGGCGGCATCGGCCGTCATGAAGTTGTCGCGCTCGAGGGCCTGGACGATGGTGTCGTAGTCGCGGCCGGTATGCTTCACGTAGATCTCGTTGAGGCGCTTCTTCAGGGCCTCGATCTCGCGGGCATGGATCAGGATGTCGGTGGCCTGGCCCTGGAAGCCGCCGGAGGGCTGGTGGACCATGATCCGGGCGTTCGGCAGGGCGAAGCGGTGGCCGGGCTCGCCGGCGGTGAGGAGCAGCGAACCCATCGACGCGGCCTGGCCGACGCAGAGCGTGGTCACGGGGCAGCGGATGAACTGCATGGTGTCGTAGATCGACAGGCCGGAGGTCACGACGCCGCCCGGCGAGTTGATGTAGAAGGAGATTTCCTTCTTCGGATTCTCGGCCTCGAGGAACAGCAGCTGCGCGACGATCAGCGACGCGCCGTAATCCTCGACCGGGCCGGTGAGGAAGATGATGCGCTCGCGCAGCAGGCGCGAGTAGATGTCGAAGGCACGCTCACCGCGGCTCGACTGCTCGACCACCATGGGCACGAGCGCGCTGTTATAATAGTCGACCGGATCTCTCATCATCACGTGCCCCAGCTACAAGGGGTCCGGCCGCGCCACGAATCGGGCGCGCACCGGACGTTTCAGCGAACTACGGCGATGGTGAACATCGCCTTACTCTCGGCCCGCCGCCCTCGTGGGAGCAGCGAGGCTCAGTCGGCCTTGGCGACGGCGGGCAGGCCCTCGTCGGTTCCGGCCGAGGCGGACTCGTCGGTCTCGCTCTTCGGCTCGGACTTGCCCTCGGCGTCGTCCTCGTCGGCGAACAGCGCCTCCTTCGAGACGGGCTCCTCGACCAGCTTCACCTGCGCGAGCACGTGGTCGACGACCTTCTCCTCGAAGATCGGCGCACGGAGCTCGGCGAGCGCCTGGGCATTCTTGCGGTAGAAGTCCCAGACCTGCTGCTCCTGGCCGGGATACTGCCGCACCCGGGCGATCAGCGCCTGGTTCACCTCGTCGTCCGAGACCTTGATATCGGCGGTCTCACCGACCTGCGCAAGCACCAAGCCGAGGCGGACGCGACGCTCGGCGATTTTGCGGTACTCGGCGGTCGCCTTCTCCTCGGTGGTGCCCTCGTCCTCGAAGGTCTTCTCGCGGGTCTTCAGGTCCTGCTCGACCTGGGCCCACACGGCGGCGAACTCCTGGTGGACGAGGCTCGGGGGCAGCTCGAAGGCGTACTTGGTGTCGAGGGCGTCGAGCAGGTCCTTCTTGAGCTTGCGGCGGGACTGCGCCTCGAAGTCGCTGCCGATGGCGGTGGAGACCGCCTCCTTGAGCTTCTCGAGAGATTCCATGCCGAAGGTCTTGGCGAGCTCGTCGTCGATCTTGGTCTCGCCGGGGGCCTGGATCGCCGTGACGGTCACGTCGAACTCGGCATCCTTGCCGGCGAGGTGGGCGGCGCCGTACGCCTCCGGGAAGGTCGACTTCACGACGCGCTGATCGCCGACCTTGGCGCCGACGAGCTGATCCTCGAAGCCGGGGATGAACGAGCCGGAGCCGAGCTCCAGGTCGATGCCCTCGCCCTTGCCGCCGTCGAACTCGGTGCCGTCGATGCGACCGACGAAGTCGATGGTGACGCGGTCGCCGGTCTCGGCGGCGGCGCCGTCCTCGCGGGGCGCGAAGGAGCGGTTGGAGGAAGCCATGCGGGTGATGGCCTCATCGACCTCCGCGTCGGAGGGCTTGGCCACCTGCTTCGTCAGGCTGACGTCGGACAGGTCGACGAGATCGAAGGTCGGCAGCACCTCGAGGGCGACGTTGAACGAGACGTCGTCCTTGGCGTCGAGGGCCCGCTCGACGATCGACTGCTCGCCGGGGAACTCGATCTTGGGCTCGAGGGCGAGCTTGAGATTGTTCTCCGTCACGATCTTCTGGTTCGCCTCGTTGACGGCGTTCTGCAGCACGTCGGCCATGACCGAGCGGCCGTAGAGCTTGCGCAGGTGCGCGACCGGCACCTTGCCGGGACGGAAGCCCTTGATCTGGGCCTTGTCCTTGAGGGTCGACAGCTCGCTGGTCAGGCGCTCCTCGAGCTCGTTCGCGGCGAGCAGGACCTGAAACTCGCGCTTCAGTCCCTGGGAGAGTGTCTCGGTCACCTGCATGGTCGTCTTTCCGCTGTCGTCCGTGTGATCGCGCAAATTCGGTTTGTCCCTCGCAGCCCGCCCTTGCGGGCCCCACGAGGTCGGCGCCGGAATGATGCGCCGCCGGGGGCCGGCTTCCTGCAGCGGGCCGGCCGGCCATCGCACTGAGCCAATCCGTTCCCGATGGCGATGGACTGGTGCGGGCGGAGGGGCTCGAACCCCCACGTCTTGCGACACTGGAACCTAAATCCAGCGCGTCTACCAGTTCCGCCACGCCCGCAAGCGCCAACGCCCAGCGCGCTTTCCGCCGCCAGAGCGGGGTCCTATAGCACGCGCGCCACGGGCCGCAGCAAAAAAATCAGGGCTCGCCGCGGATCGGTCCCGGCGCCGGCAGACGCCTCCGGACGACGATTTGGCGTCCGCCGAATCCGCATTCTACAAGCGCTGCCCGGACCACGAACACCGCCTGGACGCTCGCGCCCGGTCCTGCCCTCCCCCGATACCGAGGTTTCATGCCGAACACCCGATCGCTCGTCCCGAACGATCCCGTCTCGGCCTCGCGCCGCGCCCTGCTGGGCGGCGTCGCGGCGCTGGCCCTGCTGCCTCGCGGCGCTCGCGCGCAGGGGACCAAGGCACCGCCGGCCCCCGCCGCAGTCCCGAGCGCTCCTACGGCGGCGGGATCCGCCCGCGCCCTGACGGCGGCCCCCGGCACCCTGCGCCTGAAGCCCGAGCCGGCGGCCCCGACGCCGGTCTGGTCCTTCGACGGCCGGGCGACGCCCCCGGTGGTGCGGATCCGGCTCGGCGAGACGGCGCGGCTGAAGGTGGAGAACAGGACGGACAAGCCGCTCAGCCTGCACTGGCACGGGGTGCGCAACCAGAATCCCATGGACGGGGTCGGCGGCGTCACCCAGGCGCCGATCGCCCCGGGTGCCGACTTCACCTACGCGTTCGTGCCGCCGGATGCCGGCACCTTCCTGATTCGCCCCCTGGTGGTCGGCGGGTCGAGCGAGCCCTCGGGCCGGGGCCTCGCCGGCGCCCTGGTGGTCGAGGAGGCCACGCCCCCCGCCGTGGACCAGGACCTGACCCTGCTGATGCAGGACTGGCGGCTCGACGACGCCACCACCCTGCTGCCCTTCGGCCAACCGATCTTCGCGGCGAGCTCCGGGCGCCTCGGCAGCCTCGTCACCCTGAACGGGGTGCCGGTGCCGGCCCCGATCACGGCCCGGCCGGGCAGCCGCCTGCGCCTGCGCCTCGGCAACGTCTGCAACGCCCGCGCCACCCGCATCCGCTTCGACGGCGTGAAGGTCTACGTGCTGGCGGTCGACGGCCAACCGACCGACACCTTCGAGCCCCTACGGGCCACCCTGCCCTTCCCGCCCGGCACCCGCTACGACCTGATGCTCGACATGCCCACCGAGGCCGGCGCCAAGGGCGCGATCACGGCGCTGATCGGCAACGGCATCGCCCTCGCGACCCTCGCGGCGACGGGTGAGGCCGCCGCACCGCCGCGGCCGCCGATCGCCAAGATCGGCGACAATCCGCTGCTGCCGGCGGAGGTGAAGCTTCAGAACGCGGTCCGGCGCGACATCACCATCACGGGCGGCGCCAGGGTCGACAAGGACAAGCCCGCCGCCGAGCCGGTCTATACCGGCGACCCTTCCCGGGTCTGGTCGGTGAACGGCGCCCCCGGCACGGCCGGGATGGCGCCCCTGTTCTCGGTCAAGCGCGGCCAGGTGGTGGTGCTGGCGATCCGGAACGAGACCGCCTTCCCGCAATCGCTGCACCTGCACGGCCACGTCTTCCGGCTGCTCCACCCCCTCGACGACGGCTGGGAGCCCTACTGGCTCGACACCTTCCAGCTCCTTGAGGGCCGGACGGCGCGGATCGCCTTCAAGGCGGACAATCCCGGGCGCTGGCTGATCAGCGCCACGGTGCTGGAGCGCTTCGACACCGGTCTCTGGACCCTGTTCGAGGTCACCTAGGCCCCGAGCAGCGCGCCGAGGACCTCGGGCATCATGTCCGGCAGATCCTCGGCGATCAGGCCCGGCCCGTAGCGCAGACCGGCATCGCCGTGGAGCCAGACCGCCGCGGCGGCGGCCTCGAACGGCGCCATGCCCTGGGCCAGGAGCCCGGCGATGAGTCCGGCCAGGACGTCGCCGGCGCCGGCGGTGCCGAGATAGGGCGTGCCGTGATCGTTGATGGCGGCCCGGCCATCGGGGGCGGCGACGACGGTGTCGGCGCCCTTGAGGACCACGACGGCACCGGCCAGGGCAGCGGCCCGGCGGGCGCGCGCCAGCTTGTCCGCCTCCGGATCCACCGCGTCCGTCCCCTCGAACAGCCGGGCGAACTCGCCCTCGTGCGGCGTCAGCACCGCGGCGGAATCACCGTCGGAGAGGTGCGCCCCCAGGAGGGCCGCCTGTCCCTTGAAGCTCGTCAGGGCGTCGGCGTCGAGGACGAGGGTGCGCCCCGCCGCGGCGGCCACCGCCACGAGATCGCGGGTGCCCGCGCCGACCCCGAGACCCGGGCCGGCCAGGACCACGTTGAGACGCTCGTCCACGAGGAGGTCGTCGAGGTCGTCGGCGCTGTCGCAGGCGCGCAGCATGATGGCGGTGCAGTGGGCGGCGTTCTCCGCCATCGCCGCGCTCGGCGAGACCAGGGTGACGAGGCCGGCACCGACCCGCAGCGCGGCGCGGGCCGCCATCCGGGCAGCCCCCGTGCGGGTGGCGGGCCCCGACAGGACGAGGGCGTGCCCGCGCGTGTACTTGTGGCTCGCAGCGCTCAGCCGCGGAAAGACCGCATCCCAGAGGCCGGGTCCGTTGCGCCAGGCCGGCGCAGCCCCAGCGAGGCCCGCCTCCAGGGCGTCCGCGCCGGTACCGATCTCGGCCACCTGCAGGGTGCCGCAATGGCTCCGTCCGGGCTCGAGAAGATGCCCGGGCTTCAGGGCCACGAAGGTGACGGTCTCGGTGGCGCTCACCGCGACGCCGCGGATAGCGCCGGTATCCCCGTCGATCCCGCTCGGCACGTCGACGGCGAGGATGGGACAGACGGCCTGCCCGAGCCGTTCCACCAGGGCGGCGACGGCCCCCTCGAGGTCGCGCGCGAGGCCTGCGCCGAACAGCGCGTCGACGACGAGGCCGTAGGCCGAGAGGTCGCCGACCGCCGAAAGCTCGGACACTGGTCCGGTCCAGCCCTTCGCCGCCTCGGCCGCATCCCCGGACAGCGCGCTGGGCGGCACCAGCCCGGCGAGGTCGACCGGATGGCCGGCCTCGGCGAGGCGGCGGGCCACCACGTAGCCGTCGCCGCCGTTGTTGCCCGGCCCGCACAGGACCAGGATGCGGGCCCCCGCCCCGGCCAGTGCGCGGGCGCGCTCGGCCACGGCGACCCCGGCCCGCTCCATCAGGGCGAGACCGGGGGTTCCGGCCGCGATCGCGGCCGCATCGACCCGGCGCATCGCCTCGACGTTGAGCAGACGCAGGCTGGTCATGGGGGTTTTCTCCTGGGATGCATGCCGGGATTGTTGCCCGGCTGCTCGTCTGAGGCTCACGAAACCGCCTCAGGCCGGGCTTCCGCTCAAACGATTTGCGGCACGTGCTTGGTTGTTGTGCAGTTTTCCGCCCTTACCGAACAAATCGGCGTGGCGAAGGCCGGACGGCGATGATACCAACGATGGATCAAGCAGCATCGAGGTCAGGCCCGCCCGGCATGAAGAAGATCGAAGCGATCATCAAGCCTTTCAAACTGGACGAGGTGAAGGAAGCTCTGCAGGAGGTTGGCCTCCAGGGCATCACCGTGATCGAGGCGAAGGGCTTCGGGCGCCAGAAAGGGCACACCGAGCTCTATCGCGGGGCCGAGTACGTGGTCGACTTCCTGCCCAAGGTGAAGCTCGAGATCGTCCTGTCGGACGCCCTCGTGGAGGGCGCCGTCGAGGCGATCCGCAAGTCGGCCCAGACCGGCCGCATCGGCGACGGCAAGATCTTCGTCTCCACCATCGAGGAAGCCATCCGCATCCGCACCGGCGAGACCGGCACCGACGCGATCTGAGGCGTCGGGCCTCCGGGCCACGCGGCAGGACCCGACTCCCGAGGACGGGCGTGACGCCGGGAAGAAGGTCGGGAAGCGGCAGCTTGCTTCGACGCGTGACAGTCCGGCCCTTGGGGGCGGCGACGCCGTCTCGAGGAACCGTCCGCCGTCCCGGCACGCCGCCCAGCGTACCCCGAAGCCCGGCGGTCCGGCGCGCCGCGTCACGATCACCCGATTTCGTCACGCCCTCCCGGACCGGCCCCATCGGGGGAAAGACAGATCTAAGTTTCTGTTTTTGCGGATCTTCTCCCGGTCGTTCCACGGCGGGCGGCGTGAAATTACGCTGGCCGGAAGGCTTCAGCTGCGCTAAACGCTCGACGCCCAAGACCCTTCCGCTCTGCGGCGCGCCGGTGCCCGCTGCGGCAAAACCACGGCCGCAACGGGCCGAGACATGAAGGAGACCCCCAAGGATGGCCAAGACTGCAGCCGACGTCCTGAAGGAAATCAGGGACAACGACGTCAAGTACGTCGACCTTCGGTTCACCGATCCGCGCGGTAAGTGGCAGCACGTCACGTTCGACGTCTCCCTCATCGACGACGAGATGTTCTCCGAAGGCACGATGTTCGACGGCTCGTCGATCGCCGGCTGGAAGGCCATCAACGAATCCGACATGCTGCTGATGCCTGACCCGGCGACCGCCTGCATGGACCCGTTCTTCTCGGCCTCGACCATGTCGATCGTCTGCGACGTGCTCGAGCCCTCCACGGGCGCGCCCTACAGCCGCGACCCGCGCAGCACCGCCAAGCTGGCCGAAGCCTTCCTCAAGTCCACCGGCATCGGCGACACCATCTATGTCGGCCCCGAGGCCGAATTCTTCGTGTTCGACGACGTCAAGTTCGGCTCCGACCCGTATCACACCGGCTTCCAGCTCGACTCGACCGAGCTGCCGACCAACGGCTTCACCGACTACGAGGGTGGCAACCTCGGCCACCGCGTCGCCACCAAGGGCGGCTACTTCCCGGTGCCGCCGCAGGATTCGGCGCAGGACATGCGCGGCGAAATGCTGGCCGCCATGCAGTCCATGGGCGTGAAGGTCGAGAAGCACCACCACGAGGTGGCCTCCGCTCAGCACGAGCTGGGCATGAAGTTCGACACCCTGACGCTGCTCGCCGACCACATGCAGATCTACAAGTACTGCATCCATCAGGTCGCCCAGAGCTACGGCAAGACGGCGACGTTCATGCCCAAGCCGGTCTACGGCGACAACGGCTCGGGCATGCACGTGCACCAGTCGATCTGGAAAGACGGCAAGCCGCTCTTCGCCGGCGACAAGTATGCCGACCTTTCGCAGGAGTGCCTCTGGTACATCGGCGGCATCATCAAGCACGCCAAGGCGCTGAACGCCTTCACCAACCCGTCGACCAACTCCTACAAGCGGCTGGTGCCCGGCTACGAGGCTCCCGTGCTGCTCGCCTACTCGGCGCGCAACCGCTCGGCCTCCTGCCGCATTCCGTGGACGACGAACCCGAAGGCCAAGCGCGTCGAGGTCCGCTTCCCCGACCCGATGGCGAACCCCTACCTCGCCTTCTCGGCCCTGCTGATGGCCGGCCTCGACGGCATCATCAACAAGATCGATCCGGGCGCGGCCATGGACAAGGATCTCTACGACCTGCCCCCGCGCGAGCTGAAGAAGATCCCCACCGTCTGCGGTTCGCTCCGTGAAGCCCTGCAGAACCTCGACCGCGACCGCGCGTTCCTGAAGGCCGGCAACGTCTTCACCGACGACCAGATCGACTCCTTCATCGAGCTGAAGATGACCGAGGTCATGCGCTACGAGATGACCCCGCACCCGGTCGAGTTCACGATGTACTACTCGCTCTGAGCGCGCGTGCCGGGCCGCGCGCCCGGCTCACCGGACGACGACGCAACGCCGGAGCCTCACGAGGGGCTCCGGCGTTTCGCGTTTCCGTGGGCCGGCCTCGATACCGCGCCGAACGGTCCGGGCGTCGGTTGTCCGGGAGGGACCGGGCCCACGGAACCTTCGCGGCTCCGGCGCGCTTGCCGCCCCGACGCGGAGACCGGGACCGAGATGCAGCGGGACGACCAGACTCCCGGAGCCCAGCGGAGCGACCGCCTGGAGCGTTCCAATGCCCTGGTGCAGACCCTGGCGATCCTCGCCGCCGGCGCCTGGGCGGTCTACACCTTCATCTATGAGGCCCGGATCAAGCCGGCCCTGGAGCCGCCCGCCGTCTCGGTGACGACGAGCCTCGTTCGGGCAGGAGAGCGCGACCGGCACGTGGCCATCCGCTCCACCGTGACGCGCAAGAACGTCGGCCAGACCGGCGTACGCGTGCTCGGCCTCGTCTACAACGTCACCGGGGTGCGGGTGCGCTTCGATGCGGCGCCCAGCGGCACGCCAGCGGGCGAACGCGCGCCCGCCGATCGCACCACCACGGCGCGCGCCTACGGCTTCACGGGCCCCGGTGAGGCGATCCTGCGCGAGGGCCGACTCTTCGCCGGCGCCACCGAAGCGGGGGGCGAACCCTCCGACCTGAATCCCGGCGAATCGGTCTCGCGCGATCTCATCGTGTACGCCGACCGTGACCGTTTCGACTTCGTCCGCTTCGAGGTCAGCCTCGTCTATACCAAGGGCGACGAGCCCCCGGTGCTCCTGACTTTCGAGACAGGTCCAGACGGCACCCTCACGCTGAAGGCCAAGGCGAATTGCCAAGCGGAACCGCAGACCTGTGAGCGGCTGAAGAGCACGGATTTCGGCACCGAATTCTCGCTCTGGTAGGACGCGCTCGACACGCGTGGTTATCCACAGTCCTGCGGCAGTTTTGCAGGGAACACGGGTCACGCGGGTGATCTTCATCTGAGGCTGCGGGCGTATCGCCAAGGCCGCCATCACCGCCTCGTCAGGCACTTGGTTGGTCTTGCTTGTGTCTGAATTCGGACATCGACGCATCGCAGCACGATGATGATGGTCGAGATTTCGAGTTGCTATGCTTCTGCCTCCCGATGACACGTCGCATCCCCTGGCTCAGCGCTTCCGGGACTTCATTCGCCATCGCCCCTTTCCCTGTGTCGGCGCCAAATCGGCCCTGTCGCGCGGGGGCATGACCCTGGTGGTGGCCCGGGGCATCGGGACCCCGGCCGACGATGCCCGGATCTACGCGGCCCTCCTGGCCTTCGTCTGGCGCTACCGTCAGGCACCGGAGCTGTTCCAGAGCTTCGCGGTGCTGTTCGACGGCGAGGCACCGGACTCGGAGGAAGGATTCGAGGCCGCCCTGTGGACGCGGGTGCAGGCCCTCACCGACCGCGACGGCCAGCTCGGCCAGCCGCATGATTCCCGCGTCGCCGCCGACCCGGAGGACCCGCATTTCTCGGTGAGCCTCGGGGGCGAAGGCTTCTTCATCGTCGGTCTGCATCCGGCGGCGAGCCGCCTCGCCCGCCGCTTCGCGGCCCCGGCCCTGGTGTTCAACCTGCACGACCAGTTCCAGCGCCTGCGGGCGGAGGGGCGCTACGAACGCCTGCGCGACAGCATCGTCGCCCGCGACGTCGCCCTGGCCGGAACCGCGAACCCGATGCTGGCCGACCATGGCGAGCGCTCCGCCGCACGCCAGTTCAGCGGTCGCGCGGTGCCGGACGATTGGACCTGCCCGTATCAGCGCCGTGCCGAGCCGGCGGCCTGGAACGGCGACGAGGTGATCGCCGCCCTGCGCAACGGCGCCTTCGTGGCCGAAGGCATGGAGGGCTGAGGATGGAAGCACGCAGCGCCGCCCCCGCATTCCCCGAGGTCGCGCCCGAGGCGCTGCTCGCCCTGACGCGGGCGGTGCGCGAGACGGGCTACGGCTTCACCACGGTGACCCCCGCCACCCATGCCCGGGTGAACGCGCGGGCCGAGAACCGACGCGCGCAGACCCTGCGCGACGTGCTCGGCTGGAGCCGGCCCTTCACGCCCGACCTCCTGCCGCCCGATCTCCTCGCCACCCTCGAACGGGCCGGTGCCGTGACCCGAGACGGCGCGGCATGGCGCCCGACGGTCCGGCTCTCCAGCCTGGATGGCGAGCTCTTCCTGCACTCGGCCTACCCGCCGAGCGCCGCCGACGCGGTGTTCTTCGGTCCCGACACCCTGCGCTTCGTCTCGGGGGTGCTCGCGCACCTCGCCGAGCGGACGACACCGGTGCGGCGTGCGGTCGATATCGGCTGCGGCTCCGGCGCGGCCGGCATCTGCATCGCCAAGCGGGCACCGGAGGCGGCGGTCTGCCTGGTCGACATCAACCCGGCCGCCCTGCGTGCCGCCGAAGTGAATGCCGCGGCGGCGGGGGTCGGCAACGTCCACCTGCAGCGGAGCGACATGCTCCAGGCGGTACAAGGGGACTTCGACCTCATCGTCTCGAACCCGCCCTTCATGATCGACCGCGGCGCACGGGCCTATCGCCACGGCGGCGGCCCCCTCGGCGCCGGGCTCTCGCTGCGCGTCGTCGAGGCGGCCCGCGAGCGCCTCGCCCCGGGCGGCAGCCTCGTGCTGTTCACCGGCGCGGCGATCGTCGACGGCGAGGACCCGTTCCGCCAAGCCGCCGGCGGCCTGTGCGAGGCGGCGGGGCTCACATGGGAGTACCGGGAGTTCGATCCCGACGCCTACGGCGAGGAGTTGGAGGACCCGGCCTATGCCGGGGTCGAGCGCATCGCCCTCGTGATCCTCACGGCAACGCGCGCATGAGCATGGTGATAGAGCGGCAGCCTGCCGAATGCGACCGCGCCGAGTCCGACCGCGCCGAGTCCCAACGTGCCGAGTTCCTGCGCGATGCCCTGGCCGGGCTCTCGGCCGAGCCGCGGACGCTGCCGGGCAAGTACCTCTGGGACGCGATCGGCTCCGATCTGTTCGACCGGATCTGTCACACCCGCGACTATTACCCGACCCGGCGCGAGATGACGCTGCTGCCGGAGGTGGCTCTCGCGGTGGCGGCGGACGTGGGGCCTGGGGCCACCGTGGTGGAGTTCGGCAGCGGTGCCAGCCGTAAGATCCGCACCCTCCTGGATGCCCTTGATCGGCCCGCGGCCTACATCGCCGTGGACATTTCCGGCGACTATCTCGCCGAGGCGATCCGGCGGCTGGCTCCGGACTACCCGCGGGTGGCCATGCAGGCGGTCTGCGCCGACTACGCCAAGCCGTTCACCCTTCCCCTGCCGGCGGGGGGCGGGCCGGTCCTCGGATTCTTCCCGGGCACCAGCATCGGCAACTTCACGCCCGCGGAGGCCGGCGCTTTCCTGGCCCGGGCTCGGGACGCCCTCGGCGACTGCCTCTTCCTCGTGGGTGCCGACCCCACCGTCGACCCCGACATCCTGCGGGTCGCCTATGGCGGTGCCGACGGGCTGATGGACGCCTTCCATCGCAACATCCTGGTGCGGATGAACCGGGAGCTCGGCGCCGAATTCGACACCGACGCCTTCGCCCAAGCCGTCCGGCTCTGCGACGCCCCCTTCCGCGTCGAGGCGCACCTCGTGGCGCAGCAGGCCACCACCGCGCGGCTCGACGGCACCGATTTCGCCTTCGCGCCCGGCGACAGCATCCGCACCGACACCTCGCACAAGTACACGCCGGAGGCCTTCGCGGCCCTGGCGACCGCGAACGGTTGGACGCCGGTGCGGCATTGGGCCGGCACGGAGGGTGGCTTCAGCCTGCATCTGCTCCGGGGCTGACCTAAGGGGCCGAGCCGCGGAGCGAACCACGTCGGAAGAGCACAGCACGTCGGAAGACGACCCCGGGAGACTACCAATGGCACAGCAGGTTCCGGTCTCGCGCGAGGCCGTCATCACGGACCGCGACTTCGAGGATCGCGACGGCGCGGGCGGCGGCACCCATCCCGTCGCCGAGGATCTCGCCTATCGCCGCCTCGCCCTGGTCAACGTGATTCTGGCCGGGCCGCCGGATGCCGGGGACCGGGGCTGGGTGCTGATCGATGCCGGGATCCCCGGCTCGCGTCGCTGGATCGAGGCTGCCGCGGCCGCGCGGTACGGCACCGGGGCGCGGCCCTCCGCCATCGTCCTCACCCACGGCCATTTCGACCATGTGGGCGTGCTGGAGGATCTGGCCGAGGCCTGGGACGTGCCGGTCTACGCACACGCCCTGGAGCGGCCCTACCTCGACGGTTCGGCCGCCTACCCGACGCCCGACCCAAGCGTCGGCGGCGGCCTGATGGCACGGATCGCCCCGCTCTATCCGACGCGCCCGGTGGACGTCTCGAAGCGCCTGCGCCTGCTGCCCGAGGATGGCAGCGTGCCGCCGATGCCGGGTTGGCGCTGGATCCACACGCCGGGGCACGCGCCCGGCCATGTCTCCCTCTGGCGCGAGGGCGACCGAACCCTGATCGCTGGCGACGCCTTCGTGACCACGGCGCAGGAATCCGCCTACGCGGTGGCGACGCAGGCGCCCGAGCTGCACGGCCCGCCCATGTACCTGACCACCGACTGGGCGGCAGCACGGCACTCCGTCGAGATCCTTGCCGCCCTGAAGCCGGAGCGAGCCGTCACCGGGCATGGGCGCCCGCTCCAGGGACCGGAGCTGCGCCGCGCCCTCGACGCGCTGGCGCAGGATTTCGACCGCATTGCAGTGCCGAAGCAGGGCCGTTACGTCGCCAAGCCGGCGACGGCTGCAGAGGGCTCGGCCTATCGCGAACCCTGACGCGCCGGGCGCCTCGTCACGCAAACTTGCGCAAGATATCTCCGCGTACGGCGATCCGATCTCGGACTTTCCCGGCGCCTTGGCGTAAGCAGGCTGCAAAGACCGCCGCTTCCGCGGCAAGGCCTGCACGATCGTGCGAGGAGTGAAACGCCATGCGGATGTCCCACCGCGCCGCTGCCCTGAGCGCCGGCCTGTTCTTCGCGGCCCTGGCCGTGCCCGGTACCACCTGGGCCGCCGCGGGCGACGATGCCGCCGAGCGCGACGCGCGCTGGAAGGAACTGCAGCAATCGATCTTCGGAGATCGTCCGGTGGAGACCGCCAAGCCACTGGTGCGGATGGACCTGCCGGACCGGGCCAACGACGCCTCCCTCGTGCCCCTGACCATGACGATCGCCGACAAGGATCGGATCAAGGGCCTCTACCTCGTCATCGACGACAACCCGGCGCCCCTCGCCGCCCACTTCACCTTCGGTCCCGCGGCCGATCCGGAGGAACTGAAGCTGCGCATCCGGGTCAACACCTACACCAACGTCCACGCGGTCGCGGAGACCAAGGACGGGGCGCTGGTGCAGACCACCCAGTTCGTGAAGGCCTCCGGCGGCTGCTCGGCGCCCATGGGCATGACCGACGAGGAGGCGATGAAGGGCATGGGCGACATGCGCCTGAAATTCGCCGATGCGGCCCCGGGCAAACCCATCGCCGCGACCCTGATGATCCGCCATCCGAACTTCACCGGCCTGCAGATGAACCAGGTCAGCCGCGAGTACACGCCCGCGCGCTACATCAACCGGATCAGCGTCACCTACGGCAGCAAGAACGTCTTCGTGATGGAGGGCGATATCTCGATCTCGGCCAATCCGGTGATCAACTTCGCCATGCTGCCGGAGGGCAAGGGCCCGATCACGGTGGTGACGCAGGATAACCAGGGCGGACGCTGGGAGCACAGCTTCGATGCACCGGTCGCCAGCAACTGAGCGCCTCCGCCGCGCCGCGGCGGCTTTCTCGGTCGCTTGCCTCGTCGCTTGCCTGGCGGCCACGGTTCTGACCGCGGCGGCCCCGGCGGATTCGCCGGTCGACGTGCCCGAACCCGCCGGCCTGTGGGAGGGCGCGCTCCAGGGCTACACCCCCAAGTCCCTCGCGGGTGCCACGGTGCTGGACGGGCCTCGGCTCGACGCCCTCCTGGCGGCCGGGCCGGCCGTGCTGATCGATGTGTCGGAGGCCGACCCGACGCCGCCGAACCCGCCGGCCGGACGCCTGTGGCGGCCGATCCACCGGGCGATCCCGGAGAGCACCTGGCTGCCGGGGGCGGGATCGGGGACCCTCTCGGCGCCCGAGCAGGTCGCCCTCGCCGCACGGATCGCGGCCCTGACGCAGGGAGACCGCGGCCGGGCGATCGTGACCTACTGCCACCCGGATTGCTGGGGCAGCTGGAACCTCGGCAAGCGCCTCGTCCATCTCGGCTACCGCAACGTGCATTGGTATCCGGAGGGGATCGAGGGCTGGCAGGACCGGCACGACACGGCGGCGATCCACCCCGACGAAATCTGGACGCGACGCGCCAAGGACGGCGCAGGGCCCTGAGGCCCGATTCACTCCAAGCCGAGGCTAAGCCTTCCATGCTGTACCGCCGCTCGCTTCTCGCCCTGCTGGCGCTCGCACCCCTCGCCCTGGCGGGACCGGCCGCGGCCGCCGAACCGGTGCCGTTCACGCCCGAGGCCTTCGCGGCCGCGCAGAAAGCGGGCAAGCCGATCCTCGTCGAGGTCAGCGCGCCCTGGTGCCCGATCTGCAAGACCCAGAAGCCGATCCTGGCCACGCTCGCCGAGCAGCCCCGGTTCAAGGACCTCGTCATCTTCGATGTCGATTTCGACACCCGGAAGGACGTGCTGCGGCAGTTCAATGCCCGCATGCAGAGCACCCTGATCGCCTTCAAGGGCGAGACCGAGACCGGCCGCTCGGTGGGCGAGACCCAGCCCGAGTGGATCGAGGGTCTCGTCGAGAAGACGCTCTAGGACGCCGCGGTGGGCACCAGCCTGGGACTGGCCTTCCTCGCCGGCCTGCTGTCGGTGCTCTCGCCTTGCGTGCTGCCGCTGCTGCCGCTGGTCCTCGGTGCCGCAGCCTCCGAGCACCGCTTCGGGCCCCTGGCGCTCGCCGGGGGCCTGGCCCTTTCGTTCGTGGCGATCGGCCTGTTCGTGGCCACGATCGGCTTCGGCCTCGGGCTCGACACCGGGATCTTCCGGACGGGCGCCGCCATCCTGATGATCCTGCTCGGCCTGGTGCTGATGCTCCCGGCGGCACAGACGCGTCTCGCGGTCGCCGCCGGTCCGCTGAGCAACTGGACCGAGACGCGCTTCGGCGGGCTCTCGACCACCGGCCTCTCGGGACAGTTCGGCGTCGGCCTTCTCCTGGGCGCGGTCTGGAGCCCGTGCGTCGGGCCGACCCTCGGGGCTGCCTCGCTCCTGGCCTCCCAGGGACACGACCTCGGCGCCGTCGCCCTCACCATGTTCCTGTTCGGCCTCGGGGCCGCCCTTCCCCTTTGCGTCCTGGGCACCCTGTCCCGCGCCACCCTGGTGGGTTGGCGCGACCGGATGATGAGCCTCGGCAAGGGCCTCAAGGTCGCCCTCGGCCTCATCCTCGTGGTGACGGGGCTCGCGATCGTGCTCGGCGCCGACAAGGCGCTGGAAACACTCCTCGTCGACGCCTCCCCGGACTGGCTCACGCGGCTGACGACGCGGTTCTGACGACAGGGCTGTCCGGGCGGCGGGCTTGGTGGCCGCCGCCACCCGGGCGTATCCAGGGACGGCATCCCCCGGAGGTCATCCCATGTCCCTCGTCGTCCCCGTCATTCTCGGCTCCGTCCGCTCCGACCGGCAGGGCCTGCGCGCCGCCCGCTTCGTCATCCGCGAACTGGAGAGCCGCGGCCTCGAGGCGCCGCTGGTGGACCCGGCGGTGCTGAAGCTCCCGCTCCTCGACCGGATGTACAAGGAATACCCCAAGGGCGAGGCGCCGGCCGTCCTCGAGGATCTGGCCACCCTGTACCGGCGCGCGGACGCCTTCCTGGTCGTCTCGGCCGAGTACAACCACGCGATCCCGCCCGCCCTGTCGAACACCCTCGACCATTTCCTGGAGGAGTATTCCTGGCGGCCCTCCGGCATCGTCTGCTACTCGGCCGGCCAGTACGGCGGCGTGCGCGCGGCGATGCAGCTCCGGGCGATGATGGCCGAGCTCGGCGCTTCGAGCATCCCCTCGCTCCTGCCGATCCCGCGCATCGGCAAGGTCCTGGACGAGGCCGGTGCGGCCCAGGACGACTGGCTGCCGAAGGCGGCGAAGCGCTTCCTCGACGAATTGGTCTGGTACGCCGAGGCCCTGCAAGCCCGGCGGGCGAAGGGAACGCCCTACTGAGGCGCGTCGGGACCCGGTCTGGCGCGAGCCTTGCCCCAGGGTCCGGGTCGATTTCCTCATGCCGAGTGCCCCTCATGTCCGAGACCACCACGGAACTTCGTACGCTCCTCGCCAACCTCGTGCGAGCCGCCCTGATGTCGGACGACCGGGCGAGCGCCCTCTGGCGCGAAGCCGCCCGGCAGGGTCAGGCGGGTTTGGCCGCCGAACCGGCCAAGCTCGCAGGCTTGAATGTCGAGGGCTTCTGGACCCTGGCGGTCAGGGAGGCCGAGGCGCCCGAGTATCGTGCGGCCGAGTCGCAGGTGGAGTTCGGCTTCCCAGCGCTCTGTCCGTTCACCCTGGCCGAACTCACCGCGCCCGGCTTCGACGTCGATGCGGCGGTCGAGCGCCTGCGGAAGTCCGCCGCCACCGGCTGAACCATGTTGAGGGCCGGGCCCACGCCGTTGCCGGGGCGGGGTCCAGCGCCCATGTTAAGGACCTGTCGTCGGGTCGCGCTCCCGCCCCCGGCGAGACACGTCCTCTTCGCGTACGGCTTCGCGCCCGCGCAGCGAGCCGGATCCCTTGGCAAAACGCATCAATCCCAATCCCGGCGCCGCCGGCCTTCCCTCCCGCGAGCAGATCCTCGCCTTCATCGCCGCCTCCACCGAGAAGGTCGGCAAGCGCGAGATCGCTTCGGCCTTCAACATCAAGGGTGCCGACCGGATCGGCCTCAAGCGCATCCTGAAGGAGATCGAGGAGGACGGCGCCATCGCCCGCGGTCGCGGCGGCCTCGCACCCTCCGGCCGCCTGCCGCCCGTGGTGCTCGCCGACATCACCGCCCGGGACCGCGACGGTGAGTTCCTGGCAAGTCCCGCCGAGTGGGATATCGGCAACGGCGCTGCCCCGAAGATCACCGTCGCCACGCCCCGCGGCGGGAAGCGCCCGGGCCAGCCGGCGCCGGGCATCGGCGACCGCGTGCTCATGCGGGTCGAGGCCAGTGCCGGCGAGCCGGGCCGCTACACCGGCCGCGTCATCAAGGTGCTGGGCAAGAACAAGTCCGACATCATCGGCATCTTCCGCGCCGGCCCCCAGGGCGGACGGATCATCCCCGTCGAGAAGCGGGCGCAGGGCCGGGAGGTCGCGATTCCCGCCGGCGAGGAGGGGGACGCCCGCGACGGCGACCTCGTCAGCGTCACCCTTCAGCGCGAGAGCCGCTTGGGCCTGCCCCAGGGCCGGGTGCGCGAGCGCCTGGGCTCCCTCGGCTCGGAGAAGGCGATCAGCCTGATCGCCCTGCATCTCCACCACATCCCCCATGTCTTCGCCGCTGCCACCCTGGCGGAAGCCGACGCCGTGGTGCCGGTGGGCCTCGACGGACGCGAGGACTGGCGCGAGGTGCCGCTCCTGACCATCGACCCGCCGGATGCCAAGGATCACGACGACGCCGTGATGGCGAACCCCGATCCCGACCCGGCCAATCCGGGCGGGTTCGTCGTCACCGTGGCCATCGCCGACGTCGCCGCCTACGTGCGCCCGGGTTCGGCCCTCGACCGCGAGGCGCTCCTGCGGGGCAACTCGGTCTACTTCCCCGACCGGGTCGTGCCGATGCTGCCGGAGCGCATCTCCAACGACCTCTGCTCCCTGCGCGAGGCCGAGGACCGGCCGGCCCTGGCCGTCCGCATCGTGATCGATGCCGAGGGCGCCAAGCGCCGGCACAGTTTCCACCGGGTGATGATGCGCTCCCGGGCCAAGCTCAGCTACGCCCAGGCCCAGGCCGCCATCGACGGCTTCGCCGACGAGACCACCGCCTCTCTGCTCGAGCCCGTGCTGCGTCCGCTCTGGGCTGCCTACGAGGCTCTGCGCCGGGCCCGCGACGCCCGCGGACCGCTGGCGCTCGACCTGCCGGAGCGCAAGGTGCTGCTCACGGCGGACGGGGCGGTCGATCGCGTGGTGGTCCCGGCCCGCCTCGACGCGCACCGGCTCATCGAGGAGTTCATGATCCAGGCCAACGTCGCGGCGGCCGAGACCCTGGAGCAGGCGCGCCAACCCCTGATCTACCGGGTGCACGACGAGCCGGCCCTGGAGAAAATGCGGGCGCTCGGCGAGGTCCTCGCCTCCATCGGCATCAAGCTGCCGAAGGAGGGCATCCTGCGACCCGCCCTGTTCAACCGCATCCTCGCCACCGTGGCCGAGACCGAGCACGCCATCTTCATCAACGAGGTCGTGCTGCGCTCCCAGGCGCAGGCGGTCTACGCCGCGCAGAATCTCGGCCATTTCGGGCTCAACCTCCGGCGCTACGCGCACTTCACCTCGCCGATCCGGCGCTACGCCGACCTCATCGTGCACCGGGCCCTGATCACCGCGTGCCGCCTCGGCTCGGACGGCCTGTCCTCGGAGATGTCCGTGGCGGCCCTCGACCAGATCGGAGAGCAGATCTCGGCGGCCGAGCGCCGCGCCATGGCAGCCGAGCGGGAGACCATCGACCGCCTCATCGCCCATCACCTCGCCGACCGGGTCGGCGCGACCTTCACCGGGCAGATCTCCGGCGTCACCCGCTCCGGGCTGTTCATCAAGCTCGATGAGACCGGGGCCGATGGCTTCGTGCCGATCTCCACCATCGGGGCCGACTATTACCGGCACGACGAGGCCAAGCATGCCCTGGTGGGTGAGCGCTCGGGCGAGACCCATCGGCTGGGCGACCGGGTCGAGGTCCGCCTGGTGGAGGCGGCCGCGGTCGCCGGAGCACTGCGCTTCGAATTGCTGTCGGAGGGACAGGCACGGCCGGAACGCGGAACGCGCCCCGGGCCGAACCGCTCGGTTCGCAAGCCCGGCGCTCCTGGCCGGCCGGCCGGCATCCGCAATACCGGGTCGCGCCACCGCGGCTCGCGTCGCTGAGGCGAAGGGTCTAGGCTGAGCGCCATGCGAGGAGTCGAGATGACCGATACCGTCGAGCCGGCCCAGGCCGAACGCACCCCGCTCCTGCGTGCGTTGGGACGCGGCTTCCTCGGCCGCTGCCCCCATTGTGGCGCGGGCCGCATCTTCGGAAAATTCCTCAAGGTCCGGCCGCATTGCGACGTCTGCAGCCTTGAACTGTCGCATCACCGGGCCGACGACCTGCCGCCCTACATCGTCATCTTCATCGTCGGTCACATCGTCGGGTACTTCCTCCTCGAGACCGAGATGAATTACGACGTGCCCCTCTGGTTTCAGCTGACCTTCTGGCCCCTCGTCACCCTGCTCGGATCGCTGGGGCTGCTGCAGCCGGTGAAGGGCGCAGTGGTGGGGCTGCAATATGCGCTTGGCATGCACGGCTTCGCCACGCTACCGGTGCCGGGCGCGGCGACGGGGCCGCAGGGCGAGGAGAGGCCGCATGGACCAGCCGACGGGCGTGCCGCCGACCGAGCGGCCGGATTCGGTCCCGCCTGAGGCATCAGCCCGCAAGGCGGCCCTGAGACCACGCAACGCCGCGACCCTGATCCTGCTCGACCGGAGCAAGCGTGCACTTCGGATTCTGATGGGGCGCCGGCATGCCAGCCTCGCCTTCATGCCCGGCAAGTTCGTCTTTCCCGGAGG
>NZ_LMNU01000024.1 GCF_001423085.1 Methylobacterium sp. Leaf125
CGCTTGCGCCATCACGCGCAGGCTGCCTAACCTCTCACCCCAGATGGACCAGAGCCTCCGCTCCTGAACACCGCTGAATGTCCCAAATCATCTGACGACGGACAGGCTCGGGTGTTCGACGAGCCAATTCAAGGCGCATCCTTCCCAACCGCTTCAAGGATTACGCGCGCCGTCTCGGCAGGCTGATCCCAATGCGGGAAGTGGCCGCAGCGCTCGAACCAGTGCAGATGGGCCGACGGGAACGCTACCTGGGCGCGTGCCGCCTGGCGCGGCAGCAACAGGTGATCCTGGCGGCCCCAGCCTATGGTGACAAGGCCGGGGGTCGTCGCCGAACCCTGCTGCAACGGCCCGCGTGCCAACTCAAGCAGCATCGCATCGAACACCGGTGTAGCCGCCAGGCTCTGCAACTCCCCTACGACAAGCTGCGGTGGCAGTGCCGACGGACGGGCCGACAGTTGGGCGAGCAGCAGCGTACGGGTGACGGCGTGGCGCGACAGGCCGGCATGGAAGGGCCGCAGCAATCGCACCAAGCGTATCGATGCCGCGAGCGTCCAGTGAAACCAGCGCGTTTCCCATCCGTGCCAGAAACCGCCGGGATCAAGCGCCACGCAGTGCCGACCGATGCCCCGCCGCGCAAGCTCCAGCACCAACCGGCCCCCTACCGAACTGCCGACAAGGTCCGCCGTCGTCAGGCCTTGCGACTGCACGAATCCGGCGAGGGCGTCCGCATGGGCCTCTATCGTCTGACGGCCCGCGAGCGGGGCCGATCCGCCATGTCCCGGCAGGTCGACCAGGATCAGTTCCCGCGAGCCGCGCAATGCGGGCAGGAGCGGATCCCAGGTGCGGAGATTGGACCCCAGCCCATGGACCATGAGTAGTGGCCGGCCCGTGCCAAGGCGCTCGAAGTGTAGTGACATGACGGCATTGCCCTTCAGAATTCGCGCTGCGGTCCGAACATTGGCTCATTGCAGATATCGTGCGGCCGGACGTGTCAGTCCGGTCCGCCTGCCGCTCCTACCGGACGCTTCCAGGCGGCCTCGCCGGTCCTATCACCAGCGACGCGGCGCCGGTCCGACACCACTGCGCGGTAACGCGAGCCCCGGATGTCACCGGGAAAAGCCTATCGAAGTTCGCCCCGAGAGCTGTGCCTTCGATGGTCTCAAAGCCGTAGACGTCACGTCCGCGCCAACTCAGATGCCGGCGTACCAGGCATAGCCCTGGTCCTCCCAGTAGCCGCCCTTGCCGTCGCCGATGTGATCGAAGCTCTCGACCACCTCGATGCGCATCACGTATTTCGCCTGCTTGTAGCCAAGGTTGCGCTCGACCCGCAGGCGCAAGGGAGCGCCGTTCGACACGGGAAGCGCCTGCCCGTTCATGTCGTAGGCGAGGATGGTCTGCGGGTGGAACGCGTCGACCAGGTCGATGCTCTCGTAGAACCGAACCGGCGTTCCGCCGCTCGCCGCATCATCCTCCGTCGCCTGTTGGCCGCCGGAGTCCTTCCTGCTCTCGTCGCCACCCGACTGCTTCGTCATGCTCGGGTTGGCGTTACCGGCAGGGACCTCATCGGCCTCCTCGCCGTCTCCACCGCCTTCGAGCGGACTGCCCTGGTCCATGGTGTCGGCGCAGTGGAATACCACGTAGCGCGCCTGTGGCTTGAGCTTGGCGCGGTTAAGGAGTTCGGAGAGGGGCACCCCGGTCCATTTGCCGATGGCGCTCCACCCCTCGACGCAATCGTGCCGGGTGATCTGGGTTCGGGCCGGAAGCTTGCGGAGGTCGCTCAGGGACAGCTTGAAGGGCGCCTCGACGAGGCCGCCGACCTCCAAGTGATACTTGGCGAACTTGCCCTTTGCCAGGGCCTTGTAGTCCTTGTCGGGCGGGTCCTGGGTCCCGTTCGGCTTGAACCACGGTGAGATGTCGGCCTCGTTGTATTCCGGGGCCAGCGTCCGGTCAGTGAGCAGCAGGCGCTGGACGAACAGGTAGGCGTCCTCGCCGGTCTTGAGGGTACGCCGAAACCACTCCGCGTTGCCGAGGCGGTCGCAGCCGCCGAGCATGGCCGCCGCGGCCACGGCGGACGCTCCCGTCAGGAGGGCGCGTCGGCTGGGAAGGCGGCTCATGACCGGGTCTCCCCGGTGACGGGTGCGGGCTCGACCTTGCGCTCGATCACGAACCAGCCGGTGAGCATGCCGCGCATGTTGTTCCGGAAGCCCGAAAGCAGGACCATGGCGACGTGCACGACCACGAACAGGACGAGCAGAACCGCCACGACGAAGTGGACGGTGCGGGCCGACTGGCGTCCGTCGAACAGCGTCAGCAGGACGGGGAAGGCCGCGTCCATCGCCGGCGACATCGCGAGGCCGGCCAGCACCTGCACCGGCAGGAGCACGAACAGCACGACGAGGTAGGTGAGCTTCTGGATGACGTTGTAGCGCTTGGCCTCGTCGCCCTGCGGGAAACGCAGCGTCAGGTGCTCCCGAATGGAGGCGCCGAAATGCCGGATCTGGTCGCGGGACGGGACAACCCGGAACCGAAGCTGCCCGCTGACCAGGCCGTAGAGCAGATAGGCGAGGCCGTTCAGGACGAAGGCCCATGCGAAGAAGAAGTGCCAGGAACGGCCGCCGGTGAGGTCCTGGTCGCTCGGCAAAGTCGCCCAGGCCGGGAAGCCGCGGTCGGCCGCCTCGCCGTTGGATCCGACCGAGGAGCCGAGCCAACCCGTCGTGTCGAAGCCGTGGCCGAACACCGTCGTCATGCCCTTGGGCGGATCGTCCTCGGTCGTGGACATCGCCAGCAGCGGCGCATCGAAGGTCGAGACCTCGCCCCAGTACAGCGCCGGGTGGGCGTTGAAGATCTGCAGGCCGCTCATCAGCAGGACCAGCAGGCAGACCGCGTTCACCCAGTGGGTGACACGGATGACGAGGGGGTGGCGAAACATCCAGCGGCGACGCTCGACCTCGCCGGTCTCGGGAGCGGATCGGGTCAGGTAGGTTCGAGCCAAACGGTCTTTCCCGCACTCAAGACGGCCAGGGCGGAGGCCCCTGGGTCGGGGCCTCCGGATGCGCACGGCGCCTCGAAATCACATGCCGCGGTTCATCATCATCCGCTTCTTCATCATGTGGCGCTTCATCATCTGCTTCCGCATCATGCGCTTCTTCATCATCATCCGCTCACTGCGGTCCATGCGGACCTGGGTGACGGTCGATGAGCCGGCCTGGAGACCGTTCGGGCCCATCGGGGCCGCGGAGGCGGCGCTGGCCCCGAGCGCGAGGCTGCCGAGGACCGAGGCGGCGAGAGCAAGGGTGGTGATCTTCATTCGATGTCTCCTGTAGGGGGAAAGAATCCCCTTTCGCACAGGGAGAGAAGAGAAGGTACGCCCTACAAGTTCCTGAAATATCGAAGAAAAATCTGGTTTCGATGGATTGGGGGCGCAATGAGCCGGACGCCGAGGCAGGGCCTCGCGCCGCGCCCAGGCCGGGCGTACGTCGACTTGTACGGAGGCATGCAAGGGAAAGTTTCAGCCCAGGCTAGGGACGCCAACGGTCCATCTCCGGGGCGACGCGATCAGTTGCGGGTTACGTGGGCCAAGGCGAAAGGTTGATCAGGGAGCGCCAGCCCGCGATGCCGCGCGTGAGCGAAGCCCTGCTCACTCTGCCTTTGCCGCGCCGGGCGTCGGTCAGCCCCGAGGGGAATGCCCACCAAGCCCTCGTAGATGGAGCAGGGCAGCCGCCGTGACGCGCAATTCCATGGCATGGATGCGCCGACAGCGGGCCGGAACGCTCAAGGCCGGAACGTGCACGTCCCCAGTCCTGCGTACCGCCAAATCCGCCAGGGCCTCGGCATGGGCCTCGCGCCCGACGGCCTCGTCCAGCGGGGGCGCATCAAACCGCGTGTCTCCTTCCGCATCCCGTTCCGCGTCGCGCCGTTGCCCGCAGGCCCGTCGGAGTGGTGATGGCGACGCGACCACGGCCGGTCGCTTCGATCACGCCCCAACAGGCCTTGCCGCCGCCGCTTTGTCGTCACATGGGGCGCCCGGCGTATCCCGGCGTTGACGGCCGGCATCGTCCCACCTACCGCCATAGACGAAGGAGTGCACGAGTGGAGCGAGCCGCGAACCTGACGGCGGACGACTTCCGCGCGCTCGCCGACGCGCTGCCGCAGATGGCCTGGGTCGCCGAGCCGAGTGGCGACATCATCTGGTACAACCGGCGCTGGTACGACTTCACGGGAACCACCCTCGAACAGATGCGTGGATGGGGCTGGCGCGACGTCCACCATCCCGACCATGTCGAGCGCGTCGTCGCGCGCATCGGCGAGGCGTTCCGGACCGGCGAGCCATGGCAGGACACCTTTCCGCTCCGTGGCGCCGACGGCGAGTACCGCTGGTTCCTGTCGCTGGCACAACCGCATCGCGGGCCGGACGGACGCGTCGTGCGCTGGTTCGGGACCAATACCGACATCACCGAGCGCAAGGGAATGGAGCGCAGGCTCGCCCGGCACGCCATCGATCTGCGACGCTCGAACGAGGAACTTGAGCAGTTCGCCTACGTCGCCTCCCACGACCTGAAGGCGCCCTTACGCGGGATCGAGAATCTTGTCGGGTGGATCGAGGAGGACCTCGAAGGCTCGCTGACCGGCGACGTCCAGACCAACATGGAGCTGCTGAAGAGCCGCGTGCGTCGGCTGGACAGCCTGCTCGACGATCTCCTGGCCTACTCGCGGGCGGGACGCGGCGAGGCCGCCGTCGACCGGATCGACACGATGGCCCTCGTCGAGGAACTCGCCGTCCTCGTCAGCCCGCCGGAAGGGTTCAGCATCACGGCGGATAACTCGCTACCGACGCTCCAGGCCGCCCGGGCACCGCTCACGCAGGCCTTGCAGAACCTCATCGGCAACGCCATCAAACACCACGACCGGCCTGCGGAGGGGCACATCCGTGTCGAGGCACGGTTGGCGGGGGACGCGGTCGAGTTCGTTGTGACCGACGACGGCCCGGGTATCCCCGAACAGTTCCGCGAGCGCGTGTTCGGCATGTTCCAGACGCTCAAGCCCCGCGACGAGGTCGAGGGCAGCGGCATGGGGCTCGCCATCGTGCGCAAGCTGGTCGACCGTCAGGGCGGCAAGGTCTGGCTCGCCGACGGGCCGGACGGACGCGGGCTGGCGGTGCATTTCACGTGGCCGCTCGACGGCGGGAAAGGGCGGACGGATGGGCTCGACGGTTAATATCCTGCTGGTCGACGACGACGAGGTCGACGTCCAGGGACTGAAACGCGCCTTCAAGAAGAGCAAGATCGCCAACCCGATCACGGTCGCCCGCGACGGCATCGAGGCGCTGGAGGTCCTGCGCGGCGAGAACGGGCGCGAGCGCCTGCCCAAGCCGCACCTGATCCTGCTCGACCTGAACATGCCGCGCATGAACGGCATCGAGTTCCTGGAGGCGGTGCGCGCCGACGAGGACCTGCGCTCGGCGGTGGTGTTCATGATCACCACGTCGAAGGCCGACGAGGACCGGATGCGCGCCTACGGGCACAACGTCGCCGGCTACATCGTCAAGCGCGACCCGGCCAACACCTTCATGGAGGCGGTCGCGCTGCTGGAACACTATTGGAAGGTGGTCGAGTTCCCGGCCTGAGCCAGAGCGTGACTTCCCCGACCCGCATCCTGCTGATCGACGACGACGCGGTCGACCGGGCGGCCGTGCGCCGGGCATTGGCCAAGTCCGGGCTCAAGCACACGCTGACGGAGGCGCCTGGAGGCGACGAGGGCCTGCGCCTTGCCGCGCTGGAAACCTTCGACTGCGTGCTGCTCGACTACCGTCTTCCGGGCATCGACACGTTCGCGCTGCTCAGGACGCTGCTGGAGGCCGAGGGGCATTCGCGGGCGGTGCTGATGCTGACCGGCGAGGCCGACCCGGACCTCGCGACGCGCCTGATGCGTGCGGGCGCGCTCGACTACCTCGACAAGGCCGAGGTCACGCCCTCCGGCCTGGCACGGGCGATCCGCTACGCCGAGGCCAGGCGCGCCTTCCAGGCGGAGCTCGCCGTGGCACGGCGCGAGGCGGAAGCGAAGTCGCTCGAACTCGATACGCTGAATCGGCAGAAATCCCTTCTGTTCTCGATCATCGCCCATGACCTGCGCAATCCGTTCCAGGCGCTCCTCGGTCTATCGGAGGTGTTGGGCAAGGCCGTCGCGGCGCGCGACCCCGCGTCCGTCGAGCGCCGGGCGAAAGGCATCCATGAGGCGGCGACGCAGGCCTACGACCTGCTCGAAAGCCTGTTCTCCTGGGCCAGCCTGCAGATGGACACGATGGCGGTGGCCCTGACAGACGTCGGCCTCGACGCCCTCGCCACCGAGGTGATGCAGGGCGCGTCCGAGGCTGCCGCCGACAAGGGCATCGACTTGGTGGTCACGTGCGACCGGGTCGCCGTTCGGGCACAACGGGACATGCTCGCGACGGTGCTGCGCAACCTCGTGAGCAACGCGGTCAAGTTCACGCTGCCGGGCGGGACCGTCACGGTGGCCGGTCGACGCGACGGCGACGAGGTGGAGATTTCGGTGACCGACACCGGCGTCGGCATGCCGCCGGGGAAGGTCGACGACCTGTTCCGGCTCGACAGGCGCACGACGACGAACGGCACTGCGGGCGAGCGCGGTACCGGTCTCGGCCTGTTGCTTTGTCGAGACCTGGTCGAGCGCCAGGGAGGCGTCCTGACGGTGACAAGCGTCATCGACCGTGGGACGACCTTCCGGTTTCGGCTGCCGGCCCCGGTCATGTCGCAACCGGTATCGTCGGTCGTGTCGGCCACCTCAGAGCCCGAATGACATCTCCGACACGACAGGGCCCGGGCTGGAAGAGAACGTCGCGAAGGCGCGGCAGGACGTCATATGTCGGGTGTGTCTGTCCGACGGCTCCCTGTTCGACCTGCGGCAAGAGCTGATGGGCGTGGCGGAACGCGTCGCCGCCCCTGTCGGTGTGCAGGGCGCTTCCCCAGGGCGGCCGCGGAAGGACCGATGACGATGGGGCTCGGTCCCGTCTCGTATCATCCCGCGACGGCAACGACGATTCAGTTGGCGCACTCGGCGGACCGAGCCTTGCCGTCGAGCGTTGAACCCTGTGCTCGGGAAACCGCGTCCCAACTTTTAGAACCCGAGGCCGAATTCCCAAATGTCCGCCCATGCTCGCGTCACCGACACATGGAGCCCAAGCCGAGGCTTAGCCTCCGAGGCCCGAAACGATTTTCGCGGGGCATGAGGTGGTGAGCGACAAGACGGCATTCCTGGCTGGGGGCGGTGAGGCCGCTCGCCTCATCCGCGAGCGCGACTGGTCGGACCATCCTCTCGGTCCGCCGGAGACGTGGTCGTCCGAGTTCCGGACCGCCCTCTCGCTGGTTCTGAACTCGCCCGAGAGCATGATCCTGGCCTGGGGGCCGGACCTGCATTTCTTCTTCAACGACACCTATTCCCGGCTGCTCGGGCCGCGGCTCGCCTGGGCGACCGGCGAGCGCTTCGACCGGGTCTGGGCCGACGCCTGGGAACAGGCCCAGCCCATCATCGCGGACGCCTTCGCCGGCCGCACCCGTCGCTTCGAGGACCTACCCTGGAAGCTCGACACCGACCGGGGGGCGGCTCAGACCTGGTTCACCTTCTCCTACTCCCGGGTGCTTGATGCCGATGGCGGGATCGCGGGGCTCTTCATCTTCACCAACGAGACCACCCAGCGGGTGGTGGCCGACGCCGCGCTCAAGGAGAGCCAGGACAACCTGGAGCAGGCGCTCGACGAGGTGCGGAGCCTGAACGCGACCCTGGAGCAGCGGGTTGAGGAGCGCACGACCGAGCGGGACCTGATGTGGGACACCGCCCCGGACCTGATGCTGATCATCGATTTCGAGGGGGTGTTCCGGCGGGTCAACCCGGCCTGGACCCTGCTGCTCGGCTACGAGGCGGAGGAACTGGTCGGACACCACGTCAACGAGTTCGTCCTCGCCGAGGACCATGCCGGGACGGTCGAGGCCTATACCGAGGCGGCCGGGGGCGGGCTGCCCCGTATCGTCAACCGCTATCGACACAAGGACGGGTCGACGCGCTGGATCTCCTGGACCGCCGCCCCGGCCGGGAACCTGACCTATGCGACCGGGCGGGACATCACCCTTGCGCGGGAAAGGCAGGCCGAACTGGAGCATGCGCAGGAGGCCCTTCGGCAATCCCAGAAGCTCGAAGCCGTCGGCCAGCTCACCGGCGGCGTCGCGCATGACTTCAACAATCTCCTCACAATCATCCGCTCGTCGGTGGACTTCCTGCGCCGGCCGGACCTGCCCGAGGCGCGCAAGGACCGCTACCTCAACGCAGTCTCGGACACCGTGGAGCGGGCGGCCAAGCTCACCGGCCAATTGCTGGCCTTCGCCCGTCGCCAGGCCCTGAAGCCCGAGGTGTTCGACGTCGGCCGGAAGGTGAGCGCCATCGCCGAGATGCTCGACACCGTCACCGGCGCCCGCGTCCGCGTGCTCACGGATGTGCCTCGCACGCCATGCTTCGTCAGGGCCGACCTGAGCCAGTTCGAGACCGCGCTCATCAACATCGCCGTCAACGCCCGTGATGCCATGGACGGTGAGGGAACACTGACCCTGCGCCTCGGGTGCGGGGCGGCCCTGCCTCCCATCCGTGGTCACGCGGGCTCGCGCGAGGCCTTCGCCGCGGTCTCCCTGACCGATACGGGCTCCGGCATCCGACCCGAGCAGCTCGCACGCATCTTCGAGCCGTTCTTCACCACCAAGGAAATCGGCAAGGGCACGGGCCTCGGCCTGTCGCAGGTGTTCGGGTTCGCAAAGCAGTCGGGTGGGGACGTCGACGTGGCCAGCACGGTCGGGGAAGGCACCACCTTCACCCTCTACCTGCCCGAGGTCGAGACCGAGGAAGAGCCCGCGCGGGAACGCGGACACGAAGGCGACCTGGCCCCCTTGGGCACGGGCC
The DNA here is from genome assembly GCF_001423085.1 of Methylobacterium sp. Leaf125. Classification (GTDB taxonomy): domain Bacteria; phylum Pseudomonadota; class Alphaproteobacteria; order Rhizobiales; family Beijerinckiaceae; genus Methylobacterium. Next base: position 8,959 of record NZ_LMNU01000024.1, read on the forward strand.
AGCGCATCCTGGTGGTCGAGGACAACATCGGCGTCGGGCAATTCGCGACCCAGATCCTGGAGGATCTGGGTTACCGGCCGACCTGGGCGGTCAACGCCGAGGAGGCGCTGGACCGGCTCGGCGAGGACGGGCGCGACTTCGACCTGGTCTTCTCCGACGTGGTGATGCCGGGTATGGGCGGCGTGGAACTCGCCAAGACGTTGCAGGGGCGAATGCCGCGATTGCCGGTGGTGCTGGCGTCCGGCTACAGCCACGTGCTGGCGCAGGAAGGCACGCACGGGTTCGAGTTGCTGCAGAAGCCGTACTCGGCGGTCCAGCTCGGCCGTATCCTGCACCAGGTCCTCGGCCTGCGGTAGGACCTGGCGACCCTCCTGGGCCCGACACCGGGACGAGCATCGTTTCCGGGGACCGTCTCAGGCGGCCGCCTCGTTCCTGTCGGCCTCCTGCATTGCGGCCAGCGGCGCCTCAAGCCGGCAGGTCAGTCCGGTCGGGGCATAGGTCAGCCTGACCTCGCCGCCGACCTCCGCCGCGAAGCTGCGCTCGATCAGGCGGGAGCCGAAGCCTCGCCGGGTCGGCTGGGCCAGAATGGGCGGGCCACCCTGCTCGGTCCAGGTCAGCGAGAAACGTGGGGCCTCGCCCTCGTGGACTACGTGCCAGCGAAGGTCGACGCCGCCTGTCTCAACGGATAGGGCGCCGTACTTGGCGGCGTTGGTCGCGAGCTCGTGCAGGGACAGAGCCAGCGCGAGGGCCGCCTTGGCGGACAGGGGAACGTCAGGGCCACTGGCGCGGATGCGGGACGCCGTCCCACCGCGATGGACGGACAGGGCGCCCTCCACCACCTCGGCGATGGGCGCCTCCGTCCAGCTAGCCTGGGTCAGGATGTCGTGCGCCCGGCCGAGCGACATCAGGCGCGCGGAAAATGCCTCGCGCGCTTCCTCGGCGCCTTCGACGTTGCGAAAGGTCTGGGCGGCGATGGCCTGGACCATCGCCAGCGTGTTCTTCACCCGGTGCTGCAACTCGCCCGTCAGCAGGCGCTGGTGCTCCTCGGCCCGCTTGCGCTCGCTGATGTCGAACATGGCGCCGATCATCCGGATCGCCTTGCCCCCCGCGTTCCGGATGACGTTGCCGCGGTCGAGGATGTCCGCGAAGCTGCCGTCCGCACGACGGAACCGGTACTCGTCCGTCCAGGCCGTCCCCGCGCTGTCGATGACGGCGTGGATCGACCGGTCGACCCGGGCGCGGTCCTCGGGATGGATGTGGGCGATCCACCAGTCGCCGGTCGGCTCGACCGCGTCCGGCGCATGCCCGTGGGCGGTCTGGAGCGCCTCGTTCCAGAGGACGTGACCCGTGGCGAGGTCCCAGTCCCAGATCGCGTCGTTGGTGGCCCGGGCGGCCAGCCGGTAGCGTTCCTCGGCCTCGCGCACCGCCTCCTCGGCACGCCTGTCGGCGGTGATGTCGCGCGCGGTGCCGATCAGGCGGATCGCTCGCCCGTTCTCGAACAGCGTCTGGCCCTTGGCCGACACCCAGCGTTCGGTCCCGTCCTCCGGGGCTACGGTCCGGTAGGCGACATCGTACGTGCCGCTTCCCGCCGGATCGAGGGCGGCGTTCACCGCTTCCGTGGCGCCGTCCCGGTCGGCCGGGTGAACGCGGGCGAGGTAGACATCCAGGTCGACATGCGCGTCCGGCCCGAGGCCGAAGAAGGACTTGGTACGGGCGTCCCAGACGAGGTCGTCCGCGACGAGGTCGTAGTCGAAGATGCCGGTGGCGGTCGCATCCACCGCCAAGCGCAGTTGCTCCTGCGTCTTGAGCAGCCCGTCCTCGGCCTGGCGACGGTCGTGGATGTCGAGCGACGTGCCGATCCAACTCGCGACCGCGCCGCTCTTGTCCGCCACCGGCCGGGCCCGCGACAGGAACCAGCGGTACTGTCCGTCAGTCCGACGCAGGGGGAACTCGATCTCGTACGGCTGCCCGGAGGCGACCGCGTCCGCCCACGCCACCCGCACGGCCTCCAGATGGTCGGGGTGGATCGCATTCGCCCAATCCACGTGGCCAGGCTCGTCCTGAGGCTGGCCTGTGTAATCGTACCAATAGGCGTTGCAGTAGGTCACGGTTCCGCCCGCGTCACCGAACCAGACGACCTGGGGGCTGACCTCGACGAGCGAGCGGTAGCGCATCTCGCTGGCTTCCAGGGCGGCGCCGGCCTCGCGCTGGTCCGTGCGGTCGCGCAGGATCTTCACGAACCCGATGGTCTCGCCGCCCTCTGTCCGAAGCGGCATCAGCTCGCCCGATGCCCAGAACCGGGTGCCGTCCTTGCGCAGGTGACAACGCTCGTCGGGGGCCCCACCGCGTTCCTGGGCGAGACGCATCTCAATCCCCGGCCGGTCGGCGGCGCGATCCTCCGGCGTGAAGAAGCCGTCGAGCGGTTGCCCAAGCATCTCCGCCTCGGTCCAGCCGAGGATGCGCTCGGCACCTGCGTTCCAACGGGTGACACGGCCCTCAGGGTCGGTGGAGACGATGGCGTAATCGATGGCGCTGTCGAGGATGCGCTCGTGCAGCAGGCGCTGTTCGGCCTGCTCCCTGAGCGACCGGCGCAACTCCATCTGCGCCATGGCCTGGCGGGCCAGACGCATCAGGCCCTTGCGTTGCCGCTCGGAGAGGGCGTGCGGCTTGGTGTCGAGCACGCACACCGTGCCAACCGGATGGCCCTCCGCCGTCTTCAGCAGGGCGCCGGCGTAGAAGCGCAGGCCCGTCTTACCATGGACAAGCGGATTGCCTGCGAAGCGCGCGTCGCTGGCGGCGTCGGGCACGTACAGGAAGTCCTCCTGCAGGAGGGCCTGCCGGCAGAACGAGGTCTCCAGGGGGGTCTCGCGGACGCCGAGGCCGACCTCCGCCTTGAAGAACTGGCGTCCGTCGCCGACCAGGTTGACCACGGCGATGGGGGTTTCGCACAGTTCCGCGGCGGCCTCCGCGATCTCGTCGAAGTCCTGCTCGCGCGGGGTGTCCAACAGTTGGTAGCGGTCGAGGGCGCGAAGGCGGGCGACCTCGCCATCGCGCGTCGTGGAATGGTCCATGTCACTGATGGGCTTGGGCAACGGATCGTCCCCCAGGGAGCGGACCGCGGTGGCGGGAGCAAGGCCGGCATTCCACGGGCCGCCGAAACTGTTCGTGAGGAGGGCCTGCCGGACGTTTGGGTCCGGCTCCGATTCCCGCACGGACGGCGGCGGCGCGGGCGACAGACACGCTCAACCGCGCCTCGGTCCGGCGTCCCGGACAGCGCGGCGCAGGACGCGCGACAGGTCGGCCACGGAATAGGGTTTCGGCAGCAGGTCGAACCCGTGGGTTCCCTCGGCCGCCAGGACATCGCTGTAGCCCGAGGTCAGGACGACGGGCAGGTCCGGACGACGCCTGCGGATCTCGCCCGCGAGCTCGACGCCGTTCATGCCCGGCATCATCACGTCCGAGAACACCACCTCGAAGCGGAACGGGATGCGCTCGATCTCGGCCAGCGCCTTCGCTCCATCCGTCGCCCACACCGTGGAGTAGCCGAGCTCGCTCAGGGCTTGCTGCGCGAACGCGCCGACGTCGATGTTGTCCTCGACGACGAGAACGCAGGTGCCGTGCCCCTCTGCGAGGGCCTCGGGCTCCCCGGCCGGCTCCTCGGAACCGGCGGGGGCGACGCGCGGCAGATAGAGAGTGAAGGTCGTGCCGTCGCCGGCCGTGCTCTCGACCGTGATCTCCCCGCCGGACTGCTTAGCGAAGCCGAACACCTGGCTCAGGCCGAGCCCCGTGCCCTGGCCGACGGTCTTGGTCGTGAAGAACGGCTCGAAGATGCGCTCCAGGTTTCCTGGCGCGATGCCGGAGCCCGTGTCGGAGATCGACACGGCGACGAAATCACCGCGCCGGCGCGGATGCGCCCGCACGGCCGGGACGGCTGCCGCCCGTCGGAGCCGGATGCGCAGGTGCCCCTCGCCGTTCATCGCATCGCGGGCGTTGACGACGAGGTTCACCAGCGCGGTGTCGAATTGGCTCGGGTCGGCGTTCACGTGCAGGTCCGGCCGGTCGCCATCAGGCAGGTCGAGCTCGACGTGGATGCGGGATCCCGTGAGCGTGCCGACCATGTCGGACAGAGCCGCCACGGCGCGGTTTACCGCGAAGGCCTCGGGGCGCAGCGCCTGCCGCCGAGCGAACGCTAGGAGCTGTCCGGTCAGCTTGGCGGCCCGGTCGACCGTGTCGGAGATCGCGCCGACGTAGCGCTGGCGGCGCTCCTCGGCGAGGTCGGGCCGCTTCAGCAGGTCGGTGGACGACTTGATGACGGTCAGCAAATTGTTGAAGTCATGCGCGACACCGCCTGTGAGCTGTCCCACCGCCTCCAGCTTCTGCGACTGGCGCAGCTGTTCCTCAAGGGTGCGGCGCTCGGTGATGTCGCGGCCGGCCGCGTAGAAGCGGTCTCCGGTCGGGATGGCGTTCCACGAGAACCAGCGATGGCCGCCGTCCCGCGTCCTAACGCGGACGTCGACGTCGTCGATGGCTTCCCCGCCGCTGACCCGCTGGAAGGCCCGCCCCGCCGCCTCCCGGTCGTCGGGATGGATCAGGGCGTCGAAGCGGGCGCCGACCACCTCGGCGAGATCCCATCCCAGTGTCGCGGTCCAGGCGTCGTTGGCCGAGTGGAAGTTGCCGTCGAACCCGCAGACCACCAGCAGGTCGCGGCTCGCCTGCCAGACGAGATCGCGCTCGGTGGTCTTTTCGTCCGCGGTGGCCTGGAGCCTAGTCTCGGCCCGGCGCCGGTCGGTGATGTCGTTGAACAGCAGGGCGATCCGGTGCTGCTCGGGCTCGCCCACGCGCAGGGCGTGGACGTCGAACCAGCGGCCCATCGCGACGGCGCCGCTCTCGAACCGCGCCGGCCGGCCGGTGAGCGCGACCTCGCCGCAGGTGTCGAACCAGGAGCGTTCGAGGCCCGGCACCAACTCGCCGATCCACCGGCCCGCGGCGTCGTGCAGCCCGGTCTGGGCCGCGAAGGCTGGGTTCGTCTCGACGAAGCGGTAGTAGATTGCCCGTCCCTCTGCGTCGAAGCGCATCTCGACGATGCAGAAGCCGCTGTCGACGGCGTCGAACAGGGCGCGGTAGCGGGCCTCGCTTTCGGCCAGCACGCCCTCGGCGGTGCGAAATCGGGTGACGTCGAGCTGGCTCGCGAAGAAATACCGGAGGGCCCCGTCGGGGTCGAAGACGGGGCTGACGTAGAGTTCGTTGCGGAAGGGCGTCCCGTCGCGATGGTAGTTCAGAATCTCGACGACGACGTCGCGGCGCGCGGCGATGGCGTCGCGCACCTTGGCGGTGTCGGCCGGGTCGGTGCCTGGCCCCTGGAGGAAGCGGCAGTTGCGCCCGATCAGTTCACTTGCCTCGTAACCGCAGAGGTTCTGGAACGCCCGGTTGGCGAAGACGATGGGATTGTCGGGCTGGTTCGGGTCGGTGATGATCTGCGGCATGCGGGTCTTCTCCGCCGCCGTGAACAGCAGGTCGGGCGAGGCCGCCGACGTGCGCTGTCCGTGCCCGGGCCGGCGCAAGCCGTCCTGACGCTCGCCCTCCAGCATCGCCACCCGGGCTTCGAGCTCGCGCTCGCGCCGCCTCAGTCTCTCGATCTCGGCTTTCATGGCCCCTCGGTTGGCGCGTGGATACCTTTCGAGGCGACACGGAACAATGCCGAAACGATCAATAGTCGTGGTCGCGCCGCAGTAGCGGCCCGAAGCGGGAAGGCTTGGGAAAGTTCACGGTGTCGTGATAGGTCTCGGGAATTACAGCCCGGGCGTTCACCATAAGTTTGCTTGGCGCGACAACAACCGAGCGCCACGCAAGTTGGCGGACAGCAAATGGCCCCCCGGTCGCGATGCCTGCTCTTATACCGGCGCATCTCCGACAAATGACCACGTGACCCTGCCCCAGCAAACTGGTCCGCGCTGAGCGCAAGCTTTTCGGGCATCCTGAACCCTGAAGGAGGGTGGATGCCATGCCTCGCAAACGCTTCACGAACGAATAGATCGGCTTCGACCTTCGGCAGGCGGAGAATGGCGCCACGGTGGACGAGGTCTGCTTTCCGATGGCTGCTGCATCCGAGCTGATGTCGAAACAGCGTTAGTCCAAGCCGCGACGCGGAGGCATTTCGGGCTGATGCAGGAAGCGTCCCGGCTCCGGGCAGGGACGCGTCGCTTGCCGGCTTAGTCGCTGAATCCGGCGAGAACGACCTTGCCCTTCGCCTTCCCGCTCTCGATGAGTGCGTGGGCGCGTGCCAGGTTGGCGGCGTCGATCGGACCGAAGGTCTCGCTCAACGTCGTGCGCAGCCTTCCCGCATCGATCAGGCGGGCGATCTCGGTCAGGATCGCGTGCTGCCGTTCCATGTCGGCGGTCTGGAACAGCGAGCGGGTGAACATCAGCTCCCAGTGCAGCGACAGGCTCTTGGGCTTGAGCGGCATTACGTGCAGTCTCAGGTTCTAGATCCTTTATCCGGCACCTGACCGATCTAAGGGCCGCAGTAGGCCTTGGGGTAGCGTGAATGGCTTTGCGTGGAGAGCTCTACCTCCGGGTAAGGCAACGCCAAGTCTCCACTTTGTGCCTTCCAATTCTCGACTTGGCGCAGCTTGAACCCTCGCTATGCCGACAGCATCTTCTGGCCTCGCTCGAAGGTCCCGCCCCTTCGACTTTGGCTGATCCTCTCAGCCAAAGTCGAAGCCAGCCGATCAGGTCTGCCGAGCGTGACGCCGTTCTTGTCAGTCCACCAGTCGAGCAACTTCGATAGGACCGCGGGTGGTTGCGAACCCGAATGGCGCGCAGTGTTCGGCGCAGGACGACCAAGTTTACGACCAAGATCGCGCGAGCCTTACCGGGATGGAACCGACCAGCAGTCGGGTTTCCCCCGCCAGCCGGTTCGGCCTCACTCGAACGCCACTGTCAGGAGCGCGGCTCTGCGACGACTTTATGATGTCGAAGGGTTAAGCCGAGGAATACGATCGCTAGAACGCAGGACGCGAGCAGGAGGATGAAGCAGCCGTTCCAGCCGTAGCGATCCGTCGTGTAGCCCACCAGGGCACTCGCTGCCACTGAGCCGCCCAGGTAGCCGAACAGGCCGGTAAAGCCGGCGGCGGTTCCCGCTGCCTTTTTCGGGACTAGTTCCAGGGCCTGCAGGCCGATCAGCATGACGGGTCCGTAGATCAGGAAGCCGATGCAGATCAGCGCCCCGAGATCGACACCTGGGTTTCCTTCCGGATTAAGCCAGTAGACCAAGGTCGCCACCATGACGCCGACCATGAAGACGACGCCTGTCGCACCGCGGTTGCCACGAAACAGTTTGTCAGAAAGCCAGCCACACAGCAGCGTGCCGGGGATGCCGGCCCATTCATACAGGAAGTAGGCCCAGGAAGTTTTGTCGACGGAGAAGTGCTTGGCTTCCTTTAGGTAGGTAGGGGCCCAGTCCAGCACGCCGTAGCGCAGCAGGTAGACGAAGACGTTGGCTAGCGCGATGTACCAGAGCAGGCGGTTCTTGAGCACGTGCTCGACGAAGATCTCCCGCGTGGAGAACTCGCGCTCATGGTTGGCGTCGTACCCCTCGGGGAAATCCTGCTTCCAGGTTTCCACGGACGGGAGGCCGCACGATTGCGGCGTGTCGCGCATGGCCAGGAACGCGAAGACCGCCACCCCGAGCGCAACGGCCGCCGGGACATAGAAGGCCGAGTGCCAGTCATTCGTCCAGGCCAACCCGATTAGGAACAGGGGGCCGATCAGCCCGCCGCCGACATTGTGGGCCACATTCCAGACCGACACGACGCCGCCGCGTTCCTTCTGGGACCACCAATGGACCATGGTTCGGCCGCTCGGCGGCCAGCCCATGCCCTGGAACCAGCCGTTCAGGAACAACAGAACGAACATCGTAGTCACGCTCGAAGTCGCCCAGGGGGCGAAGCCGAAGAGGAGCATCACCAAAGCCGACAGCACCAAGCCGATCGGCAGGAAGTACCGTGAATTCGAACGGTCCGAGACTAGACCCATGAGAAACTTGGACAGGCCGTACGCGATGGCGACCGCGGACAGGGCCGTCCCGAGTTCGCCGCGGCTGTAGCCCTGCTCGACGAGGTACGGCATGGCCAGGGAGAAGTTCTTGCGCAGCAGGTAGTAGCCTGCATAGCCGATAAAGATCCCTGCGAAGATCTGCCAGCGCAGGCGCCTGTACGTCGGGTCGATACGGTCCGCAGGCAGGAGGGGCCGGTGGGACGCAGGAGCCAGAAAACCGATCATGGAGATCTTTCGTGCTTCGGACTGGGCGACGAGGTTGCTGTAGCGAAGAGCGGTAGGGATCTTGGGATCAGGCGCCTGTCACGCGGAAGCGCCGGCGGATCGGTCGGTCTCGTCCAGTCGAAGCATTCGTTCCTCCTCTTTCGTGGCATGTCTCCGGCCAAGACCGGGCTGCCCTCGTTGATCGTCCTTTGAATGTGCGCTGAGCGAGTTCTCCCGCTCAGCCGGCCGCGGCGAGCTCCCCGGCTTGGTCCCGGAGGGTCGACATCCGAGCTGCAAGACCCGCGGTGTCATCCGCTGAAAAGGCGAGGCCGAGCTTGGAACGGCGCCAGAGCACGTCCTCGGCGGTACGGGCCCATTCGTGCGTCATCATCCAGCGCAGTTCGCCTTCGTGCAGGCCGTGGCCCAGGTCCTCGCCCAGCCGCTCGGCAATGCGCAGAGCGTCTGTCCCATAAGCCGCCACCATGCGACGGACGGTGCTCGGCGCGAGGCGGGGTGCCGCGTGAGCGAGGCGGTCTTCGACTGGGATTGCCCCGGTTTGGTGGACACCGAGAACGCTTTCGCGTGAGGTGTTTGTCCGATGCCCAAGACCCGTCCCGCATACCCCGCCGAGTTCCGCCG
>NZ_LMNU01000025.1 GCF_001423085.1 Methylobacterium sp. Leaf125
CGGGCGTCGTCCTGGTCAGCGGCGGCCGTCAGGTGCGCGACACCGAGTTCGCCGTCGTCCGCGCCGGCCTGAACTACAAGTTCGGCTCCTACTAGGATCCGAACCAACGGCCTCCCGCGCGATCGATCCGGTCGCGCGGGCCCCGGCCAACAAGAAAGCCCGGCCTTACGGCCGGGCTTTCTTGCGTTTGGGCTCCTGTTCCGCGGCGCCGCGTCTTCGGGCACCTGCCGAGTCCGAAGACTTGACAGGTCCGAAGGTTTGACGAGTCCGAAGGCTTGCGGAGCTCGAAGACTTGCCGATGGTGGAGCGTTGCCGATCCTCGCCCGCGCCCCCGGGTTTTCGGAGGCGCAGGCGCTTGCCGTCTCAGATGTCGAGTTCGGCCCCGTCGGCGAAGGCCGCCCGCTCGGAGATGAAGGTGAAACGCGCCTCGGGCTTGTTGCCCATCAGGCGCTCGACCGCGTCCCCGGTGGAGTCCCGGGCCTCGTCCAGCACCTCCACCCGCAGGAGCGTGCGCTTCTTCGGGTCCATGGTGGTCTCCTTGAGCTGCGCCGGCATCATCTCGCCGAGGCCCTTGAAGCGGCCGATCTCGACCTTGCCGTTCTTGAACACGGTCTTGATCAGCTGGGCCTTGTGGTCGTCGTCCCGGGCATAGGCCGTCTTGGCCCCCTGGCTGATCCGGTAGAGCGGTGGGATCGCCAGGTAGAGGTGCCCCCGGTCGATGAGCTTGGGCATCTGCCGGTAGAAGAACGTGATCAGCAGCGAGGCGATATGGGCACCGTCGACGTCGGCGTCCGTCATGATGATCACCTTCTCGTAGCGAAGGTCCTCCGAGCGGTAGCCCGTGCCGGTGCCGCAGCCCAGCGCCTGGGTCAGGTCCGAGATCAGCTGGTTGGCGCCGAGCTTGTCCCGGCTCGCCGAGGCGACGTTGAGGATCTTGCCGCGCAGGGGCAGGATCGCCTGGGTGGCGCGGTCGCGCGCCTGCTTGGCCGAGCCGCCGGCCGAGTCGCCCTCGACGATGAAGATCTCCGAACCGGCCATGCCCGCCTTGGAGCAGTCGGCGAGCTTGCCCGGCAGCCGCAGCTTGCGGGTGGCGGACTTGCGCGCGACCTCCTTCTCCTGGCGCCGGCGCAGGCGCTCCTCGGCCCGGTCGATCACCCAGTCGAGGAGCTTGTTGGCCTGGGCCGGGGAGGCGGCGAGCCAGTGGTCGAAGGCGTCGCGGATCGCGGTCTCGACGATGCGCGAGGCCTCGACGGTAGCGAGCTTGTCCTTGGTCTGGCCCTGGAACTCGGGTTCGCGGATGAAGACCGAGAGCATCGAGGCGCAGGTCGCCATGACGTCGTCGGTGGTCACCGCATTCATGCGCTTGGCCTGGCCGACGCGCTCGGCATGCTCGCGCAGGGCCCGCAGCAGGGCGACGCGCAGGCCGCTCTCGTGGGTGCCGCCCTCCGCCGTCGGGATGGTGTTGCAGTAGGAGGCCGAGACGCCGTCGTCGGTCACCATCCAGGCGACGGCCCATTCGAGGGAGCCGTGCCCGCCCGGCTTGGTGATCTTGCCCGAGAAGATCGCGTCGGTGACGAGTTCCTTGCCCTCGAGATCGCGGGCGAGATAGTCGCGCAGGCCCCCGGGGAAGCGGTGCACGGTCTCGGCCGGCACGTCGTCCAGGCCCTCCAGCAGGGCAGGGGCGCAGCGCCAGCGGATTTCGACTCCGCCGAACAGGTAGGCCTTGGAGCGCGCCATCCTGAACAGGCGGCGGGGGTCGAACTTCAGCGCCCCGAAGATCTCGGCATCGGGGTGGAAGCGCACGCGGGTGCCGCGCCGGTTCTGCACCCGGCCGACGGTTTCCAGGGGACCCTGCACGAGTCCGCGCGAAAAGGTTTGGCGATACAGGGTCTGGCTGCGGGCGACCTCGACCTCGAGCTCGTCCGAGAGGGCGTTCACCACCGAGATGCCGACGCCGTGCAGGCCTCCGGACGTCTCGTAGACCTTCGAGTCGAACTTACCGCCCGCGTGCAGGACGGTCATGATGACCTCCAGGGCGGACTGGTGCGCGTGTTTCGGGTGCGGATGGGGATCGACCGGGATGCCGCGCCCATTGTCGGTGACGACGAGGTGGCCGCTCTCCTCCAGTTCCACCTCGATGAAGCTGGCATGGCCCGCCACCGCCTCGTCCATGGCGTTGTCGATCACCTCGGCGAAGAGGTGGTGCAGGGCGCGCTCGTCGGTGCCGCCGATATACATGCCGGGGCGGCGGCGCACCGGCTCCAGCCCCTCCAGCACCTCGATGGTGGAGGCGTCGTAGCCGGCTTCCGCCGAGACGGGCGGCGGCGGCGGCGCGAGCGGCGCCACGGCGGCGTCGAGCTTGCGACGCTCGGCGGCCTTCGGCAGGGGCGCCTTGCCGCCGGCGAAGAGATCGCGTGCGGGGTCGCTCACCGGAGCGCCTCGCGCGGGTGATGGTGAGGCCGCGGGCTTCGCGGGCCGGATCGCAGAGGGAGACCGTGCAGCATTCGCCTTCATCCTCTCACCATACCGGAACAAACCGGAAACAGAAAGGGGTTCCCGCCCTCCGGGGCGGAGGCCGGAAGCCCCCGCCGCACAGGACGTACCACCCCATGACATGGTATGGGGGTGGTTAAGAAGGCCTGACGGCCGCGTGATCCGTGGATCGTTGCCCCGGGCGGCGCGCCCGTGGGCCGCCTCAGGTCCCGACGCGGCCGCCCCCGCGGCGGGTGATCGTCAGCACGGCGGGGCGCGGCGGCATCGCCGGGTCGAAATCGGGCCAGCGCGTGGCGGGCGCCTCGAAGGTGGCGGGCACCGCCTTCGAGTCCTCCTCGTCGGCCTCGCCGGGATGCTGGACGGCCACGAAGAAGGTGGTGTCGTCGGGGACGAAATAGGGGCCGCACATCTCGGCGCCGTGGGGCACCCGGAAGAAGTGCTTGGCCGTGCCCCGGCCCGCGCCCTCGGTCTCCACCGCCCAGATCCCGTCGTTGCGCCCGGTGCGCGAGGGCGCGTTGCCGTCCGTGGCGACCCAGAGCCGGCCGAGGCCGTCGACGGCGCAATTGTCCGGCATGCCGAACCAGCCGTTCGCGGTGGTGGCCGACGAGAAGGTGGCGCCGACCTGGGCGATGGCCGGATCGCCGCAGCGGACCAGGATCTCCCAGGCGAAGCCCGGGGCCGCGTGGTCGCCGTCGTCGGGGGTGAGCTCGACGATGTGGCCGAAGCGGTTGTCGGCCCGGGGGTTGGCGGCGTCGACCTGGTCCGCCTTGCGCTTCCCGTTGTTGGTCAGCATCACGTAGACCTTGCCGGTCTTCGGGTTGGCCTCGACATCCTCGGGCCGGTCCATCTTGGTGGCCCCGAGCCGGTCGGCGGCGAGCCGGGCGCCGATCACCACGTCGGCCTGGGACGCGAAGCCGTTCTCGGGCGTCAGCGGGCCCTGCCCGAAGACCAGCGGCATCCAGGTGCCGCGCCCATCGGCGTCGAAGCGGGCCACGTGCAGGGTGCCGGAATCGAGCAGGTCGCGGTCGCCGCTGTCGGCCCGGCCGGCGGTGACGAACTTGTAGACGTAGTCGAAGCGCTCGTCGTCGCCCTGGTAGATCACGTATTGGCCCTGCTTGGCGACGATGCCAGCCGCGCCCTCGTGCTTGAAGCGCCCCAGGGCCGTGCGCTTCTTCGGGACGCTCGTCGGGTCGAAGGGGTCGATCTCCACCACCCAGCCGAAGCGGTTCGGCTCGTTGGGCGCGCGGCCGACATCGAAGCGCTCGTGGAAGCGGCCCCAGGCATAGGCGCCGGCCGGCAGGTTGAAGCGCTTGTGGTTGGCGGCCTCCGGCGACCCCGCCGGCAGGGCGCCGGAGAAGTAGTAGTTGATGTTCTCCTCGCAGGTCAGCCACGTCCCCCACGGGGTCGTGCCGCCGGCGCAGTTGTTGATCATCCCGAGGGCCGAGCGGCCGCTGGGATCGGCGGCGGTCCGCACCCGGTCGGTGCCGGCGGCCGGGCCGGTCAGGACCATCGGCGTCGCGGCGGTGATGCGGCGGGCGTAGCGCGAGTCGGGCACCACCGCCCAGCGGCCGTCCTGGCGCCGGATCTCGATGACCGAGCCGCCATGGGCCGCCATCTCGATGTCGACGAGCTCCCGGGTCATGCCCTGGAAGTCGACCGCCTTGCCGTCCTGGCGGCCGAGGCCGGGGAACATGAGCTCCTCGTTGGTGTATTCGTGGTTGACCACGAGGAGGCCGTGCGCCGCCGGGTCGGCCGCCCCCGGCATGGGGAAGTAGCCGACGAAATCGTTGTTGTAGCCGAACTGCTGGGCCTGGGCGGCCGCCGTCTGGTTGCGCGGGTCGAAGGCGGGCGCGCCGGGCAGCACCGGGTCGCCCCAGCGGATCAGGATCTCGGCGTCGTGCCCGGCGGCGACGTGGTGGTGCGCATCCGATCCGGCCGCGATCTCGGCGAAGGGGAAGCGGGCGTCGGCGCTGGGAGCGGCCTCGGCCGCCTGCGCCCCGCCGGCGGCCAGGGCGCGAGGCGTCACCACGGCCGCGATGGCGCCGACGCCGAGGAGACCGCGCAGGAGGTCGCGCCGGTCGAAGCGCGCCGCCACGACGTCGCCGAAGGTCGGGTTCCGGCTGCCGTTCGAGCCGTGATCCTCGGCGGCCTCGGCGGCCTGCGAGCGGGTTCGCATCGGTTCGGTCATGCGGCGGCTCCGGCAAGGCGGGTGGCGGGAAGGCGGGTAGACGGGACAGCGGGCGGCAAACCCTCCCGCTAGCCGCCCCGCATGGCACCGGTGTGACAGCGTCCCGGAGCGTCAGAAGCGGTAGGCCGTCCGGCAGGCGCCCCAGTGCCGGCCCTGCACGCGGATCGGCGCATCGACCTCGCGCACCATGACGATGCGGTCGCCGATCTCGCGGCGATAGACCTGGACGGTGGCCGGGCGGGTGGAGCGCGCGGCGGTGATGCCGGTGCGATCGTCGAAGATGCGCCGGTTGCGGCTGTGGGCGTTGTTCCAGACGGGGTCGCCCGGCCGCTGCGGCTGCGACACCGCGCGATTGTGCACCGGCACGTAGCCGTTCCGGTCGGCCACGATGCAGAACATCATCGCCGGGTCCTCGGCCAGGGGCGCCTCCAGCACGCCGCCCAGCAGCCGCTCCAGGGTCTCGACCGACCGGGTCATGAACTGGCGCGGGTGGGTGTCGAGGATCGCCACGTAGTCGGTGTCGAACAGGAGGCCGGCGGAGAGACGCCCGGCCGCGATCTCGGCGTCCAGCAGGCCGCTGATGGTGCCGGCGACGGCCTGGGCCCGGGCGACCAGGGGCGCGTACTCCGCCTGGATCGCCGCGAGCCTGGCCGCGAGCTTCGCCGCGGTCTCGGCGCCGAGATCCTCGAAGGCGCAGTGCAGGCCCATCGGGCTGACGGCCGCCACCCGGGCCCGGACGGGCCCGATCGCGGCGACCTCGAGCTCGAGGAGGCTTCCCGCGGCGATCGCCGGCCCGGCCTCGGGCCGGGCCAGCAGAAGGCCGCCCTCGCTGAGGTCGATGGTGCGGATCCGGGTCCCGTCCCGGAGCGCGACCGACAGGTCGGCCGGGTAGCGGTCTGCCCGCCGCCGGTCGCCGATCTCGTTCTGGCGGATCACCGCGACGAAGCGGCGCCCGAGGCCGGCGGCCTCCTCGGCGGCCTGGCCGGCGGCGCTCTCCATGGCCTCGGCCCGCCGGTCGAGGGCGACGGTGGCGGCGCTGGTCTCGCCCGCGCCGACGCTCACGTCGGCGATCAGGCCCGCCGTCCGCGTGGCCTCCGAGACCACGTCGGTGACGATGCCGACCTGCTGGTCGACGATACCCCGCACGGTGCCGAAGGCTGGCCGGACCGCCTCGATCGCCTCCGCCGCCGCACCGATGGCGGCGCTGGAGGCGGTCGCCCCCTCGCGCAGCCGCGCGATCCGGCTGCGGACGTCGTCGGCCGCCCGGGCGGTCTCCACCGCGAGGGCCTTCACCTCCGCCGCCACCACGACGAAGCCGCGGCCCGCCTCGCCGGCCCGGGCCGCCTCGATGGTGGCGTTCAGCGCCAGCAGGTTGGTCTGGCGCGCGACCGCCGAGATGGTGTCGACGATGCTGGCGATCTCGTTGCCGGCCGTCGCCAGGGCGCCGATGAGTGCCCGGGCCTCGTCCCCGCGGGTGCCCGCCTGATCGAGATGCCCGGAGGCCTGCGCCATGGCGTCGGTGATGCGCGTCGAGACCGTGGACAGGCCCTGGGTCCGCCCGGTGAAGCCGGCACTGGCCGCGCTCGCCGCCTCGGCGGCCTCGGCGAGGTGGCGCATGCGGTCGCGGATGCCGGCGAGCCCGGCCTGCATGTCCACCACCTCGGTCCGGGTCGCCGCGATGGCGGCGCCGACATTGCCGATCGCCGTCAGGACGTCGCTCTCGATGGCGTCCAGCACCTCGCCGTGAACGGCCCGCGGCGGCGGATCGGCCCCCACCCGGGGCTGCGCCACCGGCACGGCCTGTGCAGTTGTCGCCCCGGGCCCGTCAGCCTGCTGTCTGGATAAGAATCGCATGTCTGCAATGTTTGGGGCAAGTCCATAAACAAGTGCTAACATTGCGCAGTCCAACCGACCACAAAGGGCCGGATCGCAACGTGGGACCGGTCACGGGTTCGGCCGTCGCCGGGCTCGGAGGCCGAAGCCCCGGCGTCATCTGCCGGGCTCTCGCCCAAGGGTCGCCGCAGCTTTGCCGAGATCCTTTCCGGCCCGGCCGTCGAGGGGCGCGCCGTCCCGCCACCGGCGCGGTTGCCCGACAACCGCGACGATCGGGGGAGGGCGAGCCTTCGCGGGCGCTCAGGCCTTCTTGCGTGCGGCCGGGGCGGGCTTCCCCGCCGCAGACTTCTCCGATGCCGGTTTGCCGGCGCTCTTCGCCGGTGCCTTGGCGGCCTTGGCGGGTTCGGCGACCGCGTCGCCGTCCGCCGCCGTCGTCTCGGCAGCCTTCTTGGAAGGCGCTTTCTTGGAAGCCGCCTTCTTAGTCGCCGTCGCCTTGGCCGGGGCCTTGGCACCCGCCGCCTTGCGAGCCGGGGCCTTCTTCTTGCCCCCGCCCGCGGCTTCCCGGGCGGCGATCAGCTCCAGCGCCTGGGGCAGGTCGACGGCCTCGGCCGCCATGGTCTTGGGCAGCGTCGCGTTGGTGGTGCCGTCGGTGACGTAGGGGCCGTACTTGCCCGACTTCACCACGATGGGCTTGCCCGTCTCCGGGTGCTCGCCGAGGGGCCGACCCGGATCCGCCGCCGGCCCGCGCCGGCCGCCGCCCTGTTCCTTGGCGACGATGAGGTCGATGGCCCGGTTGGCGCCGATCTCCAGCACGTCGTCGTCGCGCCCGAGATTCGCGTACATCTTGCCGTGCTGCACGTAGGGCCCGAAGCGGCCGAGATTGGCCAGGATCGGCTCCCCGGTCTCTGGATGCTTCGCCACCTCGCGCGGCAGGGAGAGCAGCTTCAGGGCCATCTCCAGGTCGACCGAGGACGGGCTGGTGCCCTTCGGGATCGACGAGCGCTTGGGCTTGGGCGCCTCCTTCTCGGTGGAGGCCTCGCCGAGCTGCACGAAGGGGCCGAAGCGGCCGTCGCGCACCGTCACGGGCAGCCCGGAGACGGGGTCGTTGCCGAGCACCCGCGTGCCGGGCTGGCCGCCGTTCTCGGACGAGCCCTCGCCGTCGCCCTCGACGCCCGAGGCGGCGAGCTGGCGGGTGTACTTGCACTCCGGGTAGTTCGAGCAGCCCACGAAGGCGCCGAACTTGCCGAGCTTCAGGGAGAGTTGGCCGGAGCCGCAGGTCGGGCAGGTGCGCGGGTTCGAGCCGTCGGCCTTCTCGGGGAAGATGTGGGCGCCGAGGAGATCGTTGAGGGCGTCGAGCACCTCCGTGACGCGCAGTTCCTTGGTGCCGGCGATCGCCGCGGAGAACTCGCGCCAGAAGTCGCGCAGCACCTCGCGCCAGTCGATCTCGGCGTTCGAGACCCGGTCGAGCTGCGTCTCGAGGTCGGCGGTGAAGTCGTACTCGACGTAGCGCTTGAAGAAGCTCTCGAGGAAGCCGGTGACGAGGCGGCCCTTGTCCTCGGCCACGAGGCGCTTCTTGTCGATCCGCACGTATTCGCGGTCGCGCAGGGTCTGCAGCACGGCGGCGTAGGTGGAGGGCCGGCCGATGCCGAGCTCCTCCATGCGCTTGACGAGGCTGGCCTCGGAGTAGCGCGGCGGCGGCTCGGTGAAGTGCTGGGTCGAGGCGATGCGCTCGCGCTTGAGCGGATCGCCCGCCTTCATCGGCGGCAGACGCCGGCCGTCCTCGTCCTCCTCGTCGTCCTTGCCCTCCTGGTAGAGGGTGAGGAAGCCGTCGAACTTCACCACCTGGCCGGTGGCGCGCAGCTCCAGCGTGCGCGGCCCGACCTGGGCGACCACGTCCACGGTCGTGCGCTCCAGCTCAGCCGATTCCATCTGGCTCGCCACCGTGCGGGTCCAGATCAGCTCGTAGAGCTTGGCCTGCTCGGCATCGACGGTGCGGGCCACCGTCTTGGGCAGCCGGCTCATGTCGGTGGGGCGCACCGCCTCGTGCGCCTCCTGGGCGTTCTTGGCCTTGACGCTGTACTTGCGCGGCGCCCCCGGCAGGTAGCGCTCGCCGTATTCCTTGCCGATGACCTGCCGGACGTCGGCGATCGCCTCCGGCGCCATGTCGACGCCGTCGGTCCGCATGTAGGTGATCAGGCCCACCGTCTCGCCGTCGATCTCGACGCCCTCGTAGAGCTTCTGGGCGGCGCGCATGGTCTGGGCCGGCGCCATCCCGAGCTTGCGGGAGGCCTCCTGCTGCAGGGTCGAGGTGGTGAAGGGCGGGGCAGGGTGGCGCTTGGCGGGCTTGGCCTCGACGCTGCCCACCGAGAAGGTGCCGAGCTCGAGGTCGCGCTTGAACGCCGCCGCCTCCTCGCCGGTGCCGACGTCGAGGCGCTGGATGCGCTTGCCGTCCGCGCCGGTGAGGCGGGCCTCGAAGCTGGCGCCGGTCTCCGTCACCAGGGTCGCCACCAGGGACCAGTATTCCCGCGGCTTGAAGACCTCGATCTCGCGCTCGCGCTCGCAGACGAGGCGTAGCGCCACCGACTGCACGCGCCCGGCCGACCGGGCGCCGGGCAGCTTGCGCCACAGCACCGGCGAGAGGTTGAAGCCGACGAGGTAGTCGAGCGCCCGGCGGGCCAGGTAGGCGTCGACCAGCGCCTGGTCGATCTGCCGGGGCTGGCGCATGGCGGTCTCCACCGCCGCCTTGGTGATGGCGTTGAAGGTCACGCGCTCCACCGGCATGCCCTTGAGGGCGCGGCGGGCGGTGAGGGCCTCGACCACGTGCCAGGAGATCGCCTCGCCCTCGCGATCCGGGTCGGTGGCGAGAATCAGGCCGTCGGCGCCCTTAAGCGCCTTGACGATGTCGGAGACGCGCTTCGATCCGCGATCGTCGAGCTCCCACAGCATGTGGAAGTCCGCCTCCGGATCGACGGAGCCGTCCTTGGCCGGAAGGTCTCGGATATGGCCGAACGAGGCGAGAACCTCGTAGTCGCGGCCGAGATACTTGTTGATCGTCTTGGCCTTGGCCGGCGACTCGACGACGACGACTTTCATGTGCTGGTACTAGCCTCTCGTCAGGGCCTGACCCGCAGCAACGACCGTTCCCAGATTGTGCGGGGGGCGTCGCCACCCGTCCGGAGAGGGGGTCGGCGCGGGGGAGAAGTGGGTCAAGCCCAGGGGGATGTCAAATGACCGGGCCGGCCCGGCCGGGCCTCACCCCCGTTTGGCGAAGGTCAGGGCTGCGTCGAGCGCCCCGTTCAGGGTGGTCACCAGCACGTCGGCGGAGAGGGTGCGACGCAGCCGGTCGAGGGAGGCCGGATCGCGCTCGCGCCAGAAGCCGACGAGGACCCGCACCCCCGGAATCGCCCGCCGCGCCTGGCGGACGTTCAGCCGGATCTGCGACAGGCTGACGGGCTCCAGGTAAGAGAAGCAGACCAGGGCGATCCCCGAGAGGTCGTCCGGCGTCTCGCCCCGGCGCAGCTCCGCCATCGACATCACCTGCGCGCCGAGGCCGTGCCGTCCCAGGATCTGCCCCAGCATCGCCGTCGCCGCCTCGTCGAACGGGCCGCGGCTCGAGACGCAGAGCACCGGCCGGGCCGCGCGCCAGCGCGCCGGGAGGTCGTCCGGGCGCAGCACCACGGCGGCGACCTGCCGGTCCGGCCCGATGGCGGCGATCGCCGCCGAGGTCTCGGAATTGCCGGCCGAGCCGGAAGACCCGATCTTGCGGCCCACCGGCATGGTGCCGAGGCGGGCGACGACGGTGCGCAGGGCGGTGCCGACCTGGTCCTGGCGGATCCGGTCGAGGGTCCCGCGAGACAGGTCCTCCTGGGCCATCAGCAGGCCGGCCAGCACGACCTCGTCGTAGTAGGTGACGAGGGCACGGGCCTTGAGGAACATCCGGCCCTGGTCGATCGCCTCCTCAGGGTCCCCCGCCAGCATGCGCTGGTAGAAGATCTCCGGCGGCGACAGGGCCGGGCGGTCGCCCAGGATGACGTCGAGGTACCAGAGCCGCTCGATGTGGCGCCCCAGCACCACGAGGCAGACGGTGATGGGGGTGGCCAGCACGAGGCCGATCGGCCCCCACAGGAAGGCCCAGAGGGTGGCGGCCAGGATCACCGCGATGGGCGAGAGTCCGGTGGAATGGCCGTAGAGCAGGGGCTCGACCACGTGGCCGGCGATGGGCTCCACCACCAGGAACAGGGCCGCGGTGGCGATGACCATGCTCCAGCCCGGATCGACGGCGGCGGCCACGATCAGGGGTAGGAGGGCGCTGATCGCCGCGCCGATGTAAGGCACGAAGCGCATGATCGCGGCCAGCACCCCGAACAGGATCGGGTTGGGCACGCCGATGACCCAGAGGCCGAGGCCGATCACGAGGCCGAAGGCGATGTTGAGGACGAGCTGGGCGAGGAAGAACCGGCTGAGGCGGGCCACCGCGTCGTCGATGGCCGCCGTGGTCCGGCGCAGATCCCCCGAGCCCGCCAGGCGGATCGCGCGGTTCCGCAGATCCTCCCGCTGCAGCAGGATGAAGATCGTGAAGATCAGGATCAGGCCCGTGGTGGCGAGCGGATGCAGGATCGGGCCGGCGACGGCGCCGAGGGTTCCGATCAGCCCGGCCTTGGCCGAGGCGATCTGGACGTGGAGGGGATGGGCGACGCTGCCGGCGCTGCCCTCGGGCGGGGTGGCGTTCGGGTCCGGCTGCAGCTCGGCGCCGAGATCCTGCACCATGTCGACCATGCGGGAGAGGGTGCCGCTGCCGGCGGTCGCCTCCTTCAACGAGGCGATCTTCTCGCGCATCGTCACCTGATAGCGCGGCAGGTCGGAGGCGAGCTGCGCCGCCTCGTTGGCGATGAGGACCGACACCCCGAGGAGCGCCCCGAAGGCCGTGAGCACCACCGCCAGGACGGCCAGCGCCCGGGGCACCCGGATGCGGCGCAGGAGGCGTACCCCCGGCACCAGGACGAAGCTCAGCAGGATCGCCAGGGTCACCGGCACGAAGATGTCGCGCCCGAGATACAGGGCCGCCGCGATGGTGATCACGAGGAGGCAGGAGGCCAGGGTCGTGAAGACCGGCATCGCCTGCCGTAGGAGGCGGGCGGTGATGGGATCGTCGCTCATGGATGGGATGGGTCTCGTTGGGGTGAGCGACGCGGTCGCCGATGCGCGGGCATCGGGGGCGCGGGGCGGCCGGGCGGGCCGCCTCAGGCGATGGCGGGCGCCTGCGGACCGACGGCAGCGTTGATCTGGGTCAGCAGCTTGGAGAAGTCCACCGGCTTCGGGTGGTAGTCGTTGCAGCCGGCCTGGATCGCCTTGTCGCGATCGCCCGACATGGCGTGCGCGGTCAGGGCGATGATCGGGATCCCCTTGGTGTCGCTGCCGGATTTCAGCACGCGGGCCGCCGACCAGCCGTCCAGGATGGGCAGGTTCATGTCGAGGAGGATGACATCCGGCTGCCCGGTGCGGGCCTGCTGCACGCCGGATTCGCCGTCATGGGCGAGGATCACGTCGTAGCCGCGCCGCTTCAGCCGGCGGGACAGGAAGTCCCAGATCTCCTCGTGATCTTCCACCAGAAGAATTTTCGCCATCACCCCAATACCCTTCGATCGTCCCCGGCCCCGATGCCGCCGGATCTGTCGCGCCCCGGGCGGTCCGCACAGGACCCGGCCCCCGACACGCGAGCCCCCCGAGCAAGACACGTGCACGGGCCGAGCGGTGAACGCACGATCGGCCGGAACGGTCCATGGCATCCCACGCGATCGAGCGACACAGGCTCCGTGCTGTGACGGCCCTGCCCCTCAGGGAATGCGCGCGGCCGGCGCCGGGGCCGGCGGATCGAGGCTCGTCCGGGGCCGGTCGTCGCTGAAGCGCCCCTGGCTGCCCGGCAGGAGGCCGTTGTTTTGCATCCAGATCATCAGCATCACGGCCGCCAGTAGCGTCGCGAAGGAGGTGAGGCGACCGATGTCGCGCCGCCGGACGATCATCAGGACGAAGGTGGCCAGGAGCAGGAGGGACAGGACGAGGAGCAGCATGGGGCCTTCCCGGCGAGGCTGTCCGGCCGAAGTTCACTCCGGCGCGGACCGCGGGGCCAACGGGATCGATGCCGCGGCCGTTCCACGGACCGGTCTTTGGGGAACCCGGTGCCCCGGGAACCGGGCCTCCAGGCAACCGGGCCTCCAGGGTACCAGGCCTTCAGGGAACAAGGCACGGCGCGGACCTCTTCTCGTCCGGATGGCCCGTTCGCGGCCACGGCTTCCCACAATCCTACAATCCCACAATCCCCCCCATCCCGCCCGCGCGCCGCCCCCGGCCCCCAGGCTCTTGGAGATCCGCCATGAAGGCACTGTGCTGGCACGGCAAGGGCGACATCCGCTGCGATACGGTTCCCGATCCGCAGATCGAGGATGCCCGCGACGTCATCATCAAGGTGACGAGCTGCGCCATCTGCGGCTCGGATCTCCACCTGATGGACGGGCAGATGCCCACCATGGAATCCGGCGACGTCCTCGGCCACGAATTCATGGGCGAGGTGGTGGAGGTCGGAACCGGCTTCACCAAGTTCCGCAAGGGCGACCGCATCGTCGTGCCCTTCAACATCAATTGCGGCGAGTGCCGCCAGTGCCGCCTCGGCAACTGGTCGGTCTGCCAGCGCTCGAACCGCAACGCCGCCATGGCGGCCGCCCAGTTCGGCTACACCACCGCGGGCCTGTTCGGGTACTCGCACATCACCGGCGGCTATGCCGGCGGCCAGGCCGAGTACGTGCGCGTGCCCATGGCCGACGTCGGCCCGATGAAGGTGCCGGACGGCATGGACGACGAGTCGGTGCTGTTCCTCACCGACATCCTGCCCACCGGCTGGCAGGGCGCCGAGCATTGCGAGATCAAGGGCGGTGAGATCATCGCGGTCTGGGGGGCCGGGCCCGTCGGCCTGTTCGCGATCCAGTCGGCCAAGATCATGGGGGCCGAGCGCATCATCGCCATCGAGACCGTGCCCGAGCGCCTGGCGCTGGCCCGCAAATACGGCGCCACCGACGTCATCGACTTCATGAAGGAGGACGTCTTCGCGCGCATCCTGGAGATCAGCAAGGGGGAGGGCGCCGACGGCGTCATCGACTGCGTCGGCATGGAGGCCACCGCCGGCCATGGCATCGCCGGGGTGCTCAGCACCCTGCAGGAGACGCTGACCTCGACCGAGCGCCCCTATGCCCTGGCCGAGGCCATCAAGGCCGTGCGCCCCTGCGGCATCGTCTCGGTGCCGGGCGTCTATGGCGGGCCGGTGCCGGTCAACATGGGCATGATCGTCCAGAAAGGCCTGACCCTGAAGAGCGGCCAGACCCACGTGAAGCGCTACCTCGAGACGCTGACCAAGCTGATCCAGGCGGGCCGGTTCGACATGACGTCGCTGATCACGCACCGGTCGACCAACCTCGCCGACGGTCCTGATCTCTACAAGACCTTCCGGGACAAGAAGGATGGCTGCGTGAAGGTGGTGTTCCACCCCAACTGAGCCCCGACTTGCTCAACCGAGGCCGCTTCGCCGAAGTCGGAGCCCACGTCGCGCGCCGGGTTTCGGCGCGCGGCAGGACAATAGCCGACGAGATCAGGCAAGGATATCTCGGCCAACTTGCTCGGATGTGCATTGCGGGCCGCCCCCGGCATCCGCTAAAGCCGAGCAATGTCAGACTTGGAATCTCTCCTCGACCGCCTCAAGGACGCTCAGAGGACCCTCATCACAGAAGCCGCGAAGATCGCGATGCTGCCACCCGACAGCGTCCTGCGGCGCGTGGCCGACCTCGAGAACACGATCGCGGCCGTGGAGGCCCTGATCGAGGAGCAGGCCCATCGCCGTGGCCGCGCCGCGGGGTAGAGCCCCGTCGCGGGCCAAGGCCGAGCCGAGGGCCAAAGCTGAGCCGAGGGCCAAAGCTGAGCCGAGGGCCAAAGCTGAGCCGAGGGCCAAAGCTGAGCCGAGGGCCAAAGCTGAGCCGAGCACCAAGGCCGCACCGAGGAGCAAGTCCGCGCCGCCGCTCGTGACGCCGGACGGACGCTACCTCGTGGTGCGCGGCCGGCTCTGGCGCCGGACCCGCCCCGACCTCGACCCCGCCGCGCGCGACGCCCACGTCGCCGCCCTGATGGATGCGCGCCGGGCCGTGAAAGCCGGCAAGACGGCCGGAGATCCGGACGCGGTCGCGCAGGCCCGTCGGGCCGTCGATGCGGCCAAGCGCGACCTCGGCGAGCGTGGCCCCGTCTGGTGGGACGACGGCGCGCCCGACCTCAACCGGCACATGGCCCGCACCACGCCCTACGCCGAGTGGTTCGCGGCCGAGACGGCCGGGCCGACGGGTGCGGCGGGATAGCGCGCCGGCTGGACCCGCGCGGCGATTTCGCCTATATCGAGCCTGCGGTTGATGACCGGTTCGTAATAACGTTTCAGGACCCGGAGGGCAGTACTCCGGCGCCTCCACCAAAAGCCCATCCGCATCCGCAGGTGGTCTTCTGATGGGGGCGAAATAGGATCGACTGGGCGGTAAAGGGATCGCGAGTTCGCTCTCACTTCGGTGCGGGACGATGCGGCTGTCGGTAAGGACTCGACCGGTTCGACGCAGGCAACCCCTGTTTCGAGCATTTGGCCAAAACTCTAAATGCCAACGATAACGTTGTCATGGATGCCCGCCTCGCGGCGTAAGCATCTTGCGGTAGGGTAACCGTCGAAACAGAACCCGGAGCTTCGGCTCCGGGACCCACCCTTTCCCGAACCGTGCTGGCCGTCGAGAGACCGGGATCCGCCCCGACGCGGGACCGCTGCTCCGCGCGCCCTCGGGCCGCGACCGCTCCTCCTCTTCAGCGCACGCAAAAACCCCGGGGCCAGAGGGCCGCCGGGGCTTCTTCGCACCTGCGATGAGCCGCCCCCCCCCGAAGGAGAGGGCGGTCCCGGGTCGCCGATCAGACCGGCGTGGTCGGGTAGGCGCGCACGCGGTTGCGACCCTCGACGGTGCCGCCCAGGGCGTTGCCCGGGATCGCGTCCGGCGAGGTCGCGGCGGCGGCCTGCGGGGCGGTCCAGCCCTCGGCGCGCCAATTCTGGGCACGCTCGTCGACGTCGATCGAACCGTGCTCCTCCAGGATGTCCATCACCCGGGCCGCATGGGCCTGGTCGGCCCGGACCGTCACCAGGGTGCCGCCGCGGCGCACGCCCTCGCTGTAGGTGTGGGCGTCGGTCTCGCTGAGGCCCGCACCGGTCAGGCCGCCGGCGAGGCCGCCCGCCGCCGCGCCGATGCCGGCGCCCGTCAGGGTGGCCACGAGCCAGCCCGCCGCCACCACCGGGCCGACGCCCGGGATCGCCAGCAGGCCGAGACCGGTCAGCAGGCCGGCGGCGCCGCCCAGGACCGTGCCGACCGTAGCGCCCGCTCCGGCGCCGTTGGACGCCTTCTCGGGGGTGTCGCCGTGGACGGGCGAGTCGAGGTCGGTGGTGGTGCGCAGGCGCCCGGCATGGCGGTCACCCTCGTTGCTGCTCACGATGCTGATGTCGGCATGCGCGACACCGGAGGCCTCCAGCTTGGAGACGGCCGTGCTGGCATCGTTGTAGTCGTCGTACAGGGCGGTGATGGTCTGTTGGGCCATGGGAAACTCCTGTGTGCGGGCGAGGGAAGGGGCGGGGGGCGGCGGCCTACTGGGCCGCGACGTTGCCCTTGAAGTCGACGCCGACCTTGACCGGCTTGCCGTCGAGCATCGCTTCGCCGCGCCAGATGCCCTTGTCGTCCTTGGTCAGGCCCTTGACGTCCTTGTAACCGGCCTCGGTCAGGCGGTGGTGCGTCTGGGCCTCGGTGAAGCTGTTGGCGCCTTCCTCAAGCTTGGCGTTCGCCGCGGCCTTGGCCGTGGCCGGCTTGGTGGCGTCCGGCTTGTCGGTGTTGGGCCGGGTCACGGCCTCCTGGCCGCCCGAGGTGGCACTCGACTTGGCGTCCGGGGCCGGGGTGCCGGTCACGGTGGTCTGGGCGGAGGCCGAACCCGCACCGAGGATCGTCAGAAGGGCGAGGGTGGTCAGGGACCGTTTCACGGCATTCTCCTTGGATAAGTCTGCGACAGGCAAGAGTCCCTCTCAATCCCGCAGCACCGCAAAGCGTTCCAAGACGGAAACCGATCATCCGCCTCAAATGGCCAAGCCTGAGCGTTGTCATAAAAGTTCCATCTTGTCCTGACACTGATGATGAGATGAAACGACAAGATCACGCGCCGACAATAAACAGGTTTTGACCGACGCATACGCTGCACCGTGGCGACAGATCTGCCCTGTACCCCGGAAGAACATCCTTCGAGCGCGTTGAACGTCGGCCTGGAGCCCGGGGCCGGGGATCGCCGCGGCCCGCGCCAACCCCGAAGGAGCGGCGAGGCGCACCGCCGCGAAAAATCTGTCCCGCCAGGGTTGCCAGCGCAAAAAGGAGCCTCTAAACACCCGCTCACACCGGGGGCGGCACCAACCCCCACCGGTCGCAGGCGCCCGTAGCTCAGCTGGATAGAGCA
Organism: Methylobacterium sp. Leaf125; assembly: GCF_001423085.1. Taxonomy (GTDB): domain Bacteria; phylum Pseudomonadota; class Alphaproteobacteria; order Rhizobiales; family Beijerinckiaceae; genus Methylobacterium. Next base: position 17,063 of record NZ_LMNU01000025.1, read on the forward strand.
CCAGACTACGAATCTGGGGGTCAGAGGTTCGAATCCTTTCGGGCGCGCCATTACTTTCCGGAGACGTGTCAGGCTACTAAGGTCCTGTGTGGATTAGGGGTTGGTAGGGAGAAGCGTTTCCGACGCCTCCGGTGGCTCAATCAGGCGCTCCTGTGACCGTTCTCGTGACCGTCTTGCGCTTACTCGCTCAAGCTCCTCGTGCAGATCATCCGTGCGAAGGTGGCTGTACCGTGTGGTCATTTGCAACGTAGCGTGGCCGAGAATGCGAGAGAGCCGGTAGAGATCTCCTCCATTCTGTACCCACCATGACGCGAACGTGTGCCGCAGATCGTGGAAGCGAAATTCGGCAATCCCTGCGCGACGGCATGCACCTGCAAACGCTTTCTTCGGATCACCAATCCGTGACCCGTCTGCTTTGCAGAAGAGGTACGGCGAACGTGGACGAGCACGCTCCAAGAGACCTCTGATCGTCTGCGCTGCCAGTGGTGATA
>NZ_LMNU01000026.1 GCF_001423085.1 Methylobacterium sp. Leaf125
CATGGCAGATCCAGGTCAGGTTTCAGCCCCCTCCTGGAATCACTGCCATCCCGGCCACTCAACCCTGCCTCAGCCCCTTATCGGACGGGCTCTCAGATCGCCACGGCCGCCGAGGCACGCGGGTTGATGATGGCGGAGCGTCGTAAGCCCCGGGCAGCTTGATCGCTCCGGGAGCGACGGTGAGCAGCACCGCAAATTATGCTGCTCACCACTCCGTCTGCCACATGTACGTGGTCCACTGCACACACGGCGAAAGGCTGCGTTTTAGCGCTTTTTATGAGTGTATTTTCAAGAGCTTAGGCGAGCCGATGTCGTCGCCAGCTACTTGCGCGCAGGACATCAAGATCCAGCGATCGCGACGCTGCCAACGGCCTTCGCATGCCTCCCCTGGCGACCGATCAGTGCGCGAGGCCCACCGGCTTGTCGAGCTCCACGCGAAAGCGGATGGCCTGATCGAACAGCGGCGCTTTCCGGTATTGCCGATCACGCCGCCACGAGGGGGCGCTCTCATCACCCACCAGCCGCGTCTCGAACAAGCCCAACCATGTGAGCGGTCGCAGCACCCGGCTCTCGAAGGCATAGCCCGCGAAATCCGCCGGACCTTGGTCCAGCGCAGGATCCCACACGGTGCAGCTGCGCATCAGGTCTTCACGCGCGATCCATTCCGGTGTCATGACAGAAAGGCACCACAGCACGATGCCGATGTGGTTCTGAGGCCAGGCCTCCACGGGCACACGGTCGAAATATCCGAGGTTGATCCTCCAGAACACCGTCTCGAACAGGCAGCGGAACAGCTCACTAGCCTGCTCCTCACGGCCCAGGGTCACACCGGCTTTGGTCACGAGCAGGCGCTTCTCCCGTTTGCGCATCAGCTTGGCGGTCTGCGCGATCAGCCGGGTGGCCTCGACGGGCATCACGTCGATCTCGTTGAGCACCTTGTTCATCACGAGCACCTGGGCCTTGTCATAGTCGGGCCAGCTCATGGCATCGAACAGCGCGCGAACGTCGGCGCGACACAGCGCCCCCGTAGCAGTGAGCGTGAGGCCGGCGTGTGCCTGAGCCCGCCGGATCATCATCCGCGTGGTCGCGACCAGCGGTGCGGCCATCGCGGCATCCCCGCCGGCATCAATGGCGATCACCTCCGGCATTCCCATACCCGGGCGATCCAGCAGAGCATCCAGGCTGGTGTGCGAGAGAAGGCTCCAGACCGGCGGGTGGGTGAGCGTCGTCATACGAGGATATGTGCCACCGCCCCGGCGGTCGTGGCCAGGGCTTTCAGCGCTGCTTCAGAAGGCTCACCCACGCGATCGAAGGCCTTCCGGGCTGCCAGGGTGCTGAATCCGAGGCCCGCCGGTCCTGGAGCTTCCTGGGCGCAGGATGACAGGTGCTGCTCCGGGGGAGGGCGCATAGGGCGGTGTGGCCGTGCCCATCCGATCCCTCAGGAGATGCAAGGATAAGCGATGTTCCGGCTCTGGCTCACCAGCACAGCCATCGGCACGTGTGCGGCATGGTACTCGGGCCTCGATCCATTCGCCCCCTACCTCTACGAGGTCATCATCCTCGGCGCCCTGGTGTTCGGCGCGGGCTTTCTCATGCTTGTGGCGGGTGCGCTCAGCAGCTCCATCCTCTTGGTGCTGGTGGTTGGCGCACTCCCCCTGGCCATGGGCTACGGCGAGCGCATCCTGCAGAGGGAGATTAAACCCAGCGGAGCCTTCCATCGCTACGGCGCTGATGCACCCGTGGGCCTGCAGACAAGGATCGAAGGGTCCCACCTTTACGGGCGCATCACCAATCGGCACCCCCGGGACTGGTTGCGCCTGGCCATGGTCCAATGCACGCTGGTGTTCGCGAACGGCACGCCCAGTCAGCGTGTGAGAGAGATTTCCGTTGGCGCCGGGGGATGGTTGGCATCGGGAGAAGAGGTGGAGCAACCCTTGCTAAGCAGCTCTGGGCTCCTGTGGGAACCCGGCCTGAGCATGACGCTCACCACCTGTGGCATTGGCTCCGCCGATTTCTACGCGGACCCCGAAGTCAAACCCGCGTTCACCTTCGCCAAGGACAAAAACAACCACTACGTGTTCGAGGTCACCAACACGCGGCTTGATGCTATACTCACGCAGGTCGGCTTTTCCTGCTGGGTCCTGAACGCTGCGAGTGGCAGCAACCCGCACAAGCAGGATCTGCGGGTGATCCCTTTGTACGCGGACGGCAATAGCTATCGCGTGCCACCTGAGCAGCGAATAACCCTCTACAACACCCAGCTTTTCGCCGGTCGCAGCATCACAAGCTGCGCCGTGAAAGAGGTTTCGTGGGGCCATTGAGCGACGCGTCTCCAGGGTCGCCGCTTCACACTGCCGGAGCCTCTGGGTTGGTGCGCACGGAATATCGGTCACGTGCTGTGATCCGGTCCACCGGGAGATCGGGCATTGCACGCCCAAACACCTCCTGCTCCAGGAAGGCTCGCTCGATCTGCAGCTGCTCCTCATCGCAGTCCAGGTACCAACATCGGCGTGGACCGCTCCACCGAAAGCCGCGCTGTTTCAAAGTGTCCTTGGTCTCGAACGGGGCTCCTTGCGCCCATAAGCGTACAGTGGGCCGGCGGGCAGTTTCAAGCAGGGCTGACAGGGCCAACCTTCCAGAGGCCTGTAGCGGCTGCGCCAGCAGCGCCATGAGAGCGTGGCAATCATCAATCGCTCGGTGACCCTTATGGAAAAACCCATAGTCGATCAGCAGGTAGCCCAGCTTCATGCCCTCATGGCCCTCTGCCCGCCATGGGATCTGATGGCACGAGCAGGCCCAATTCTTTTCTGCAAAGAACGGCCAGCGGGCTTCACACATCTGGCGGTCAAAGCTGGCATTGTGAGCGATCACCACGGCGGCGTCGGCTGCCAGGGCCTGCACAGCAGCATCATCGATCCGCTGCCCGGCCACGTCGGCGTCGGTGATACCGGTGAGTCGGGTGATCTCGGCAGGGATGGGTTTACCCGGCTGCTGTAGACGGTTGAAGGTCTCCATCAGGCGGTAGATACGTCCGCTAGCGCCATACTCGAATTTCAAAATGCCCAACTCGATCACTTCATCCGCGGCGTAGTCGGTGCCGGTGGTCTCGGTATCGAGGATCAAGCCGATGAAAGTGGGCTCATCGGGCGCATCTGGGCACGCACTTAGGGACACCAATCGACGCAGAACACGATAATCGCCAGTCGCTTCGAGCACAGCGGCGATGCTATCGAGGGGCTCGTTCAAAAGCGGTGCTCTCCGGTTGCATCCCCTGGACCGACCTGGCCCAAAGATAGCCGTTAGCCGACTAAGCGTAGCGTCTAGCGAGGGGTATTGGTATCACGTACGCAGCGCCCCTCAGCCACTCGGCTCCCAGGCTTACACCAATTTTTAGATGATACCCATGCTCGCGCCATTGGTGTCGGCCGTTGACACTGCTTTCGCATATCGCAACGATAATTGCGCCGAGACGGTTTTCGATCATATAATACGCCCCAATATCGCAAGCAATGCATTAGTTATTTTTGCGGTTGTTTAAGTATCTTGAACAAGATACGATTTCTGGAAAATTTGCGGGGGAGCGCTGGTGGCTATTATCTCGTTAGTACCAACTATTGAGTGCCTTACTGACGAAACGGTGCTAATTCAGGCATGGAGAAAGACCTCAAGATACATCAGATATCACAATTGGTTCTCCGATACGCTAGAACTTGATTTGACCGCAATCAACGTCAAAAATTTTATCGCAGAACTGGCTGACGAGATTAAATCGGGAGCCGCTCAGCGTTCAGATCCAATCAGGATGGTGCCGGCTCCAAAAAGTCAGGCTTGGCGCGTCGACGAAAGCGGTCGCTGGAACCCAGTTGGCACCAAGGGGGAAGCTATTAAAATTCGCCCGCTTGCCCATGTTAGCTTACGCGACCAAGTTTTAGCTACTGCTTTGATGATGTGCCTAGCAGACAGAGTTGAGCTGCGCCAGGGCGATCCGACGACACCGTTAGATAGTCCCAATATCAAGTCGGTCACCTCATACGGCAATCGACTGCTATGCGATTACGCTGGAGAATCAGCGCAACATCGGTGGGGATCATTAGCTCTATACCGTGGGTTCTATGAAGATTACCAAACTTTTTTGCAGCGACCTGAATTTATCGCTGAATCTATAAATGGCAAAGGACCGACTATAATAATAGTGCAATCTGACTTGAAGCAATTTTATGATCGGGTCACGAGGGATCTTCTTCATGGCTCCATACGAAGCCTTCAAGATTCTACCGACGATCCCGAATTCTTTGCTCTAGCTACAAAATTTCTGTCATGGGATTGGGCGCTCGAAGATAAGTTTCAAGTAGAAACTTACGCAAATCAATCAAAAATCCCAAATTTCAACACGACTATTCTTCCGCAAGGATTAGTTGCTGCTGGTTTTTTCGCAAACTTGGCTCTATCAAAATTCGATCAACAGATACGAGACCAAATCGACCATTATATAATTCCCGACGTCAAACTTCACGACGCATCTCGCTACGTCGATGATCTTCGCTTTGTTATTACAGCTCCAGCGAATGTTAATCTTGAGCAACTGCGGATTGAAGTATTTGAATGGGTCTCCCGCAATCTAAATGAAACTGCGCCAGGCCTTACTCCATCAGCAGAAAAAACCCTGCTTTCATCATTTCGAACAAACGAAAGACCGTTGCTACAACAGAGCAAAAGAATGGGACGCATTCAGGCTGCAATCTCAGGCGGGTTTGATCCCATTTTAGGAGGAGAAATTCTAGATTCCGTGATTGGTCTGACTCGTGCTCAAGAACGCCTGGAAGTAGCAGCATCAATTAATCCTCACGATCCATTTCGGCCCATCCCTGATGTGCGAGACTCTACTGTTGACCGATTCGCCGCAGGACGGTTTCGCAAGACCTATCGCTCACTTCGTCCCCAGCTGTGGCAAACCAATGAGGATCAAAAACAACATGGGGCTAATGAACCTTATAGCCAATTCAAAGGTGTTCGAACTCGCGAGGAGCTGGATGACGAAACCCATGCATTTGCGTTGGAATTGATCTCAAAATGGACCAATGATCCTTCAAACGTCCGGCTATTGCGGATCGCTTTTGACCTGTGGCCAGACCCTAATCTTTTGCAACGTGTATTAAATCTAATGCGACCGTTTACTGAAAAGGGAGCCACACGAAAAGCTGCAAGGCGAGTGCCTTGGTACTGCCTATCAGAAATACTTCGCGCTGGTGCCGTTGAGACGGCTTTTGTAGAGGATGATGAGCAACTACCCTCCGGGGCAGATGTGATCGGCTATCGGCGCCTCCTGCGCGAGGAGGCTCTAAGAGTCTCTAACACAAACGAAATTCGCCTTCCTTGGTATCTTATCCAGCAGGCGCACTTGCTTCTTGCTACTGTTCCGCCTTCATCCGATGAGTTACCATCACTAAAGCGCAAAGATCGTTCATCATATTCTCGGCTACTTCGATTTCTCAATGGCGATCCGGCAGGAGTTCCTGCTAAGGATTTTGCTACGTATTCAGTACTTGCACGGCGCTCATTTTTGAATGAGTCCCGGGCAATCGATTTGATTGGGCCACAGCTCGATGCTGCACGGCTAAATGCGATAGCTTCACTTGATCCTAATTTTACGATGGAGCTTATCAAAAGCACCGGAGAAACTTCATCGCTCTCTTCTCGGGTAAAGGCAGATCTAGGCATCGAAGATCAGTCTTCCACTCAATTCAAGACTCTTGCTGAGTTTGTGTATTCATCAGAGACAAGTCAATCGCTTCGAAACGAACAAGCGCTTTTGAGTTTTTCATCAAAATTTCTCGCGGCGGTTATTGAAAAATCGATACTTGGTCCAATAAGTCCCTCGGAAGTTGTCGTGGAAAATACTGCCGACAGCTTGGAACTGCATCAACTACAAATCAACCAGAAGAACTTGAGCGGTCCTTCCCTCTACGATCCGCCTGAATGGTGTGGAGGTCATAGCCACTGGCGTTTTCAGCTAGGTTTTCTACTTCGGTTCATTCTTACTGTCCAAGCCGACTTTACCAGCACCGTACGCGGATCTAACTGGAAGGAAGAAAAGCAGATTTATCGGTCGCCAAACGCACATTGGCACGAACGCATCTATGGCTTTTTTAACGGCCATTCAGCCTTCGGCGACGATTGGCTGCCGATATCGGAGTGGATAGAAAAATTACTTTTTGGGTTGCTTTGGTGGCCGGGATGCGCGGGACGTCTCCTTGACACACCAGTCACCGAGAATGTGAAAGAAACACTCGAGGCCATCGACCAACGACTTGAATTCATTCGCGGCATGCAAGGGAGAAGTGTAGCTCTTGTTCCACTAAGAGCACCAGGAGCATTTCAGCGGCATGGAAAGCCTTTGCGCACTTGTGTTGTACAAATGGCGTTTCCATCAATGAGCGAATTTGATGTTGCTGACCTCAAGATGTCGTCGGCGGATCGCAGGATTCGACATCGCCGACATCTTTCAGCTGCACTTTCCGCTGTTCGTAGTTCATTAGCGCTACGAGAGACACACAAGCAAATGGAGGGACGTCTCGATTGGCTTATCTTACCTGAGCTTTCCGTTCACCCGAATGACGTACATACCCACCTTGTTCCCTTTGCACGAGCTCATAAAACGATTATTCTCGCAGGACTAACCTATGAAGAGCTATTCATCGGTAAGCCATTAGTAAATTCTGCTATTTGGGTGATACCAACGCAAGATCCAACGAGGGGAGTACAAATTCTTACTAGAAGGCAGGGAAAAAAGCATCTTGCGCCTAATGAAAAAGGCTACGAGGCCGCTGGCCTAATTCAGGCTTTTCGCCCCTGTCAATGGTTAATAGGCTATGATTGGTCCCCAAACACAGCGGACGATCTGCTTTGGCTTACTGCTTCAATATGTTTCGATGCAACTGATCTTAGCTTGGCCTCGGATCTAAAAAATAAATCTGATGTATTTGCCATACCGGCCCTCAATAAGGACGTAAACACGTTCGACAATATGGCTATAGCCCTGCATTATCATATGCATCAAATGGTTGTTGTGGCGAACAATGGTCACTACGGTGGCAGTAATGCATACGCGCCTTTCAAAGATGCGTGGAATCGTAGGATATTTCACACTCACGGACAGCCTCAAGCCTCGATCTTGTTCTTTGAACTCGATGATATCGCGGCCTTTAAGAATCGCGGTGTAAGTAATGGTTCCTTCAAACCGAAACCGGCTGGATAAATAATAATACCCACTTACTCAGCGAGTCCTGATTGCGCCAAGCAGGTATGTCTTCGACTAGCCGATAGGTAATTCGATCAAGCGCCTCCAGATAGATCCCCATCTGCCGCGCGCTCGATTATGCTAACGAAGGGTTGATAGCCGACATAGCGCACCGCTAGCACAGCTGCCCGAGAGCGCTTTACAATCAGCAGCTTAGCGCTGCTCTAGCTCAAATCATAATCCTTGTGTCGGGGGTTCAAATCCCTCCCTCGCTACCAATGAATTCAATAACTTAGCAGAAAAATCTTCACTGAAATCTAATGAAACTTTCGCTGGGTCGCAATTGGGTTGCCAAACCCTTGCGGCCCAGTCGCATTTTCCGTCCCTTCTATTCCGCTCGAAGTTCGCTCCTTGGTGGAAGCATTCGAGTACCTGCGATGGATCGATTACGCCTTCCCGCGAATCGATTCCTTCGTAGCAAGCAAAGCTGCAGACGCCGAGGTAGGCCCCCAGAGTGCTCCTCTGCTCCTCCGCTTCCGGCGGGAAGTCGAGGTTGCCCGCGGCTAACATTACAGTTGCGTTTTAATGTGTGATGTCCGTCGGGTGGCTGTCCTGGGCTTCAGGCCTTGTCGTCGCCGTTTGCGGTCTGAGGTACGGCGTTTGAGATGGGCTTGGCGAGCGGCGGCCTGATGCGCCCGTCGCCGGAGCGACCCTGCGATGACGTGAGCGGGCTGGATGCGCCGCTGCGCGAGTCGGACCGCGATGCGGCGGATCTCCTGCACCGACCCGCGGATCAATGGGCGTGTAGTCTCGTCCGAGCCGGTCTTTTTGGGGGCAGTACGTTGGCGTGATGGCGGATCACCGCCAGCAGGGCGAAGGCCATCATCACCAGGCTGACGGGTCGGTGCCCGCCGTGCCAGGAGCGGGTCTCGTTGTGAGCGAGCCCGAGTTCGGTCTTGGCCGTCTCGAACGCATCCTCAATGCTCCAACGTCGTCCCTCGACCGCCACCAGGGTCTGGATCGGCGTGCCGGCCGGGCACCAGGTCGTGAAGTAGGCCAGCTCGGCGTCAGCCAAGCTGCGCCGGATCTTGACGCCAAGGCCCAGGATCGCCCGCGGCTTCCGCCCGCATCCAACCGGTCTTGCGCCGCTCCGCGCCGAACCGTCCGTCCAGGACAGCACCCGCCGCGGCGGCGACCCGCTCCTGGGTGAACAGAGGCCGCCTGCGCCCCTTCCCGTCTCGCAGCGCCGAGGCCCACAACTCCAGCGTCGCCTCGATAGAGATCCCGGTCGTCCATGATGCGCGAATCAGGGTGAGGCAGGGATTCAGAACCCCATCAACAACGTAACTGTAATGCTAGGGTTGAGACGGGATCGCCGGAGGCGCATCCACTCCCCGAATATGGTCACGCGAGCCGTGACTTCTCGAGCCGCGCCCCCCGCGACCTACCCGGACAGGCGAGAGGGCTGGTCGAGCAGGGGGGCGCGGCGTGGGGCGGTTCATGCGCTCGCCCGGGCAATGAGCCCCAACGCGATGGCGCGGCCCCGCCCGGCGGCGATCATGCAGGCGTTAGTGCGTCGCCGGCGGGGACCCGTCAGGAGCTCCACGAGCGTCCCGCACGAACCCGGAGCCCAATTCGACGGTTCACGCCGCCGGATGGTGCGCGCGAAAGTTGGCGGCGTCGGGAACACCGTGCCGTGGTCTAGGCCATGCTCCTGCACGAGGCCAAGCAGACCTTCCCAGCCCCCGGCACGGGACCGACGGATGGAGATCCGGGGGGCGTTCCTTCAGGGGGAGAACCCTCCGGAGAAGCCTTCCGTCGTGTCCCGATCTAAGTCCGCCGAAGGAAGACCAGGCGCGTGGGTTGCAGATCCCCCGGAGGCTTCCCGCCTATCCTTCATGGGAAAGGAATCGATCGGAGCGTACATGGCCATGGTGCTCCGGCCAAAGGGCAGGCAGGACCGCATCGACCTGAAAGTGCGCTTGCTTCGGTTTCCGGGCTGGGACCTTGCGCCCTTCGCGCCGTCGGCGGCGATTGCCGGCGTCACCGGGTGAAGCTGATGGGGATGCCTGTGTCCGGGTGCCGGAATATCCCCATGCGAATCCCGTAGACGGCTTCCAGTGACTCCGGCGTTAGAAGGTCGTCCGGGGAGCCGCGCCGAATGAGGTGCCCGCCGTGCAAGGCGAGGATCTCGTCGCAGTAGCGGGCCGCCAGGTTGATGTCGTGCAGGACCACCAGCACCGTGACGCCGCGCGCATCGGCCAGGCGCCGGACCAGGGCCATCACCTCGACCTGGTGCGCGACGTCGAGGGCCGAGATCGGCTCGTCGAGGAGGAGGCAGCCGGCATCCTGCGCCACCAGCATGGCGAGCCAGACCCGCTGGCGCTCGCCCCCCGAGAGGCTGTCGACGAGACGCTCGGCGAAGGCCTCCGTGCCGGTGAGCGCCATCGCCTCCGTGACGATGCGGCGGTCGGCGGCGCCGATCCGCCCCAGGGCTCCGTGCCAGGGATAGCGGCCCATGGCGACGAGCTCGCGCACCAGCAGTCCCGGCGCCTGGGGCGTCGCCTGCGGCAGGTAGGCGACGGCGCGCGCGAAGGCCCTGTCGCCCCAGTCGTCAAGGGCGCGACCCCGGAAGCCGATGCGGCCCCCGCTCGGGCGCTGCTGGCGTCCCAGCAGCTTGATCAGGGTCGATTTGCCGGAACCGTTATGCCCCACGAGGCCGACGACGCCCCGGCTCGGCAAGTCGAGGGTGAGGGGAGCGAGGAGCTGGCGCCCGGGCACCACGAACGACACCCCATCGAGCCGATAGCCCACCGCGTCCCCCGCCGGTGGGGCGGCCCCGGGGGCTTCGGCGGGTGGAGAGGCCGTGGCGATCATCCGGGATGGTCCGTCGGGGCGTGAGGTCGGGCGGGGCGTGAGGTCGGGCGGGGCGTGAGGTCGGGCGGGGCGGGATCAGGCCGAGGCGCGGACCGGGGGAGCGTCCCTCAGCAGCGCCTGCGCGATCTCCTGCCCGCGAACCACCAGGATGGAAAGCAGGGTGTCGCTCAGGCCGTGGCTCTCCTCGCTGAAACCCTGCAGGTAGACGGCCGGCTCGAAGCCGGGCCGGGTCCGCAGGCGGTAATCGCGATCGACGCCTCCGTCCGCGAGGTAGGGCTCCAGGGCCGGCATCAGGGACCGGACCCGGTCGCGCCGATAGCCGGTGGCCAGGATCACCGCGTCGTAGCGGTCCCGGCGGCGGGCGCCCTCGGCCTCGTCGACGAGGTCGAGCGCGACCTGCGGGCCGTGGTCGGTCACGGCCTCCACGCGGGTCCGCCGGTACAGGGCGTGCCGGGCCGCGCCCACGACCTTCTGCTGGTAGAGGATCTCGTAGATCCGGGTCAGGAGATCGCCGTCGATCACCGAGTAGTTGGTGCCGCGGAATTCCTCGATCAGCGCGCTGCGGCCCGGATCGGGCTGGCCATAGACGAAGTCGGTGAAGTCGGGATTGAAGATCTCGTTGACGAAGGGGCTGTCGTCGGCCGGCTTCAGGGCCTGGCCGCGGAAGATCATGTCGATCCGTGCGCCCGGCAGCCGGCTCTGGAGGTCGAGGAACAGCTCGGCGGCGGTCTGGCCGGCGCCGATCACGGCGATGCGCGGCGAGGGGCCGGCGAGGGGGAGCGCCTCGATGCTCCGAAGGTAGCCTGAGGAATGAAACACGCGCGGATTGCCATGCAAGCCCGCGAAGGCCTCCGGGATGCGCGGCTCGCCGCCCGTGGCGAGGACGACGGCCCGGGTCCGGCGGCGACGCTCGCGCCCAGCGCCGTCCGCCGAGCGCACGACGAGGTGGCGCACCGTCTCGCCCGTCCGCTCCGGCTCCACCGCCAGGACGGTCTCGCCGTAGTCGCACCGGTCGGCGAAGTGGGACGCCACCCAGCGCAGGTAGTCGTTGAACTCGATCCGGCTCGGATAGAACGACTTGCGGTTGATGTAGTCGGTCAGCCGGCCGTGCACGTGCAGGTAATTGATGAAGCTGAACGGGCTCGTCGGGTCGCGCAGGGTGACGAGGTCCTTCAGGAACGAGATCTGCATGCCGCTGTCGGGGAGCAGCATGCCACCGTGCCAGAGAAACTCGGGCTGGCGCTCCAGGTAGCGCACCCGGGCGGGGCGTCCGCTTCGGCGGCCGGCCTCGTCGAGGGCGATGGCGAGAGCGAGGTTCGACGGGCCGAAGCCGATCCCGATCACGTCCTGCACGGCGCCGTCCGGTCTCTCGCCGCCGAAGGTGAACGCCTCGGACTCAGCGGCCGGGCTTCGAAGGCCCAGGGCGGCGTCGGACTGATAGCCTTCTGTCATGCGGCGGCTCCCAGCGCGCGGTCTGCGATTGTCGCGTCGTCCCCGCGCGCGGGCTGCGCCTGCGGCGGGTTCGGCGCCCACAGCCGCTCGCCGAAGAAGCGCTCGCGCAACAGCATCACCAGGGCGGCGCGCTTGTGCGGGAAGTCGAAGGTCTTGATGCGGGCGAAGCCCGAGCGTTCGAGGTTGCGCAGCTGCTGGACGTGATCGGCCCGGGGCTCGCCGACGATCCGGTCGGTGCGCGCATCGTCGAGGAAGAGGGCGTGCATCAGCGAGGGCAGCCAGGCGGAGACGTAGGGCCGGCCACGGAACCGGTCCTCGCCCACCAGCACGTGCCAGCCGCGATCGTAGTCGCGCACCTCGTAGAACGGCGCGAGGCGGTTCTCCTTGGCCCAGTACACCTCGAAATAGCCGAACGGTTCGTCGCCGAAGCTGCCGATCAGGGGGAGCATGTGCGGATCGGCGATGAGGCCGGCGAGGTAGGCCTCGTGCTTGGCGCGGGAACCCGCCTCCGCCCAGACCGCGTCGACGCGCGGGTCGTTCATCCAGCGGTGCAGCCGATCGACGTCGTCGAGGGTCGCCGCCCGGAACGCAACCGACTGTCCGAGCCAGGGGATGAAGCGCCGATAGAGGAGTCCCGTAGGCTTGGGCGCACGCAAGGGATGGCGCCGCCCCTCGGTCATCACCGGCATGGCGGGGAAGTCCCGGCGCGACGGGTCCGCGAGCCAGGGCTCGGGGCGCTGCCAGAGCAGGGCGGCATGGACCGCGAGCGCGTCCCCGTCTCCCACCGCGAGGCCCGCGGCGCGCAGGGCCGGCACGAGATCCGCGGCGCTCGCGAGGTCCAGACCGATCCGGTCCTGGTCCGGATGGGCCGCCGAGACGGCCTCGAACGCGGCCATCAGGGCGGGCAGCGCGGTTGCGGCGTCCAGGCCCTCCCCATCCTCGAAGGTCAGGCGTACGGGGCCGGTCCCGGACAGCCGCAGGCGCAGGGCCACACGGTCGTCCGCCACGACGCTGAGCTGTTCGCCGGCCTGGTGGACGATCCGGGGGCGGCCGGCCGCCTCTGCGGCGCGAAAGGGCATGGGGGTTCGCAACATCGGCCTCGCCTTCGCTGGCAGGTCTGCACGGCTGACAGGTCTGCACGCCGACAGGTTCTCCGCTGTCAGGTTCTCCGCTGTCAGGCGCGGACCGCCCCCGATCGCGCCGGGGACGCAGCACCTGTTGCCCACAAGGACGCCGGGGCGCCGCCGCGATTTAGGCCCAGCCCGAACTTTTTTCGCGGCGTCGGACTAAATTCGCGGCGGCCCTCACCGTCCTGCCTAGCGAGACCGCAGCGTTCCGGGAGCAGGCCCATGGCGATCGACGACAGCGAAGCGACGTTCCTCGTCGTCCTCAACCACGAGGCGCAATACTCCATCTGGCCGTCCTTCCGGCCGGTGCCGCAGGGCTGGGCCGCCACCGGATATTCAGGGACCCGGGCCGACTGCCTCGCCCATATCGACACGGTCTGGACCGACATGCGCCCGGCCTCGCTGCGGCGCGCCCTCGACGGGGACGCGCCGGCGCCCCGGACCTGAGCCCGCCGCTCCCCAGCCTCGCATGTCGTCAGGAGATCCGATGACCGTCGTCGTCCCGCGCGCTCCGATCACGGTGGCCCCCGCCCGCGATTTCGTCCGCCACCTGCGCGGGCTGGCCGAGGCCCATGGCCCGGTCGCGGCCCTGCATTTCCTCGACGATCCGGCCTCCGGCGAGATCACGGTGAGCTACGCGGACCTCGACCGGCGCGTCCGGGCCGTCGCTGCCCGGCTCCAGGGCCATGCGCTGCCGGGCGACCGGGTCGCCGTGATGCTGGAGACGGGCCTCGACTACGTGGCGGCCTTCTTCGGCTGCCTCTATGCCGGCCTGATCGCGGTGCCGGCCTTCCCGCCCGAGGCGCTCCGGGCGCAGCATCAGGCCCGGCTGTCGGCGATCCTGACGGATTCCGAGCCGGCGGCGATCCTCGTGCACCGCGAGGCCGCCGACATCGTCCGGGCCATGCCGGGGGCCGCCGCGGCGGTGGTCCTCAGCGTCGAGGACATCGCGACGGCGGAGGCCGCGGACTGGCGAGGCCAATTGCCGGAGCCGGACGGGATCGCCTTCCTACAATACACCTCCGGCTCCACGGCCTCGCCCAAGGGCGTCGTGGTCAGCCACGCCAACCTGATGGCGAACGAGCGCGCGATCCGCGATGGCCTCAGCTTCCGCGCGGACGACGTGATGGTGAGCTGGCTGCCGCTCTACCACGACATGGGCCTGATCGGTGGGCTGCTGCAGCCGATCCATGCCGGCATCCCGGCTGTGCTGATGTCGCCCAAGCACTTCCTGGGGCGTCCCGCCCGCTGGCCGGAGGCGATCCACCGCCATCGCGGCACGGTGAGCGGCGGCCCCGACTTCGCCTTCCGGCTCTGCCATGACCGCATCGACGACGACGCCCTGGCGCGCCTCGACCTATCCTCCTGGCAGGTGGCCTTCTCGGGCTCCGAGATGGTGCGCGCCGCGACCATGGCGGATTTCGCCGCGCGCTTCGCCCCTGCCGGCTTTGACCCGCGCGCGCTCATGCCCTGCTACGGCCTCGCCGAGGCGACCCTGTTCGTTTCGGCGGGCAGGCGCGGCGCCGGCCTGCGCAGCCTCGACCTCGACCCCGGGAGCCTAGCCCGGGGCGAGGCACGGGAGACGGCGAGCGAGGAGGCGAGCCGCCTCGTCGAGTGCGGCATGTCGCAGGAGGACCACCCGGTCAGGATCGCCGACCCGGCCGGGGTCTTCCTGCCGGAGGGCGTCGTCGGCGAGGTCCGCGTCTCCGGTCCCAGCCTCGCCCAGGGCTATTGGCGCAACCCGGCGGCGAGCGCCGAGACCTTCCCGGAGGTCGAGGGCCGGCGCTGGCTGCGTACCGGCGACCTCGGCTTCCTGACGGCGGGGCGGCTCGTCCTGGTGGGACGGGCCAAGGACCTCATCATCCTGCGCGGGCAGAACGTCTATCCGCAGGACGTCGAGCGGGTGGTCGAGGCGGAGGTCGACATCCTGCGCCAGGGCCGGATCGCCGCCTTCGGCCTGGAACGCGAGGGCCGCGAGGGCATCGGCGTCGCCGTGGAAGTCTCGCGCAGCGTCCAGAAGCTGGTGCGGCCCGAGGCTCTGGCGGACCTGGTCTCGGAAGCCGTGGCCGACGCTTTCCTGGAGACCGCCCGCGTCGTCGTGCTCCTCAATCCGGGCGGCCTGCCGCGCACCTCCAGCGGCAAGATCCAGCGCGGGGCGACCCGAGAGGGCTGGCTGGCGGGCAGCCTCGATGCCTACGCGGTGATCGAGGATGGGCGGCTGGCCGGGGCGCGAACGCAGCAATCCGCGGCTCTCACGCCCACCGAGGCACTGGTGGCCGGGCTGTTCGCCCGGATCCTCGGGCGGACGGAGCAGGATCGCGACAGCCACTTCTTCGCCCAAGGGGGCGACTCCCTCAGCGCGATCCGCATCCTGACCGAGATCCACGCCGCGACCGGCCTGTCCCTGCCCGCCGCGACCCTGTTCGCCCATCCGCGCCTCGGCGCCCTCGCGCATGCCCTGGACCGCCTGCGCGAGACCGGCGCCGCCCAGGCCGCGATCCCGCGCGCGGATCGGTCGGGCGCGCTACCGCTCTCGCCCGGTCAGGACCGCCTATGGTTCGAGGCCGCCTACGGCGACGGCCCCGGCCACCACATCGCCGGCGGACTGCGCCTCGACGGCCCCATGGACCGTGCGGCCCTCGAAACCACCCTGTCCGCGCTGACGGCGCGCCACGAGGCCTTCCGCACGCGGCTGCGCCAGCGCCCGGACGGGCGGGCGGATGCCGTGATCGATCCCGTGGCCGCATCGACCGGCCTGCCCGAAACGGACCTGTCTGGGCTCGACGAGCGGGCGCGCGAAGAAGCCCTGGAGGCGCTCATGCACGCAGAGGCGGAGGCTCCCTTCACCCTCGATGGCGGCGCCCTCTCCCGGTTCCGGCTGGTGCGCTGCGCCCCCGAGGCGCACGTGCTTCTCGTCACGATGCACCACATCGTCTGCGACGGCTGGTCGATGCGGGTGATCCTGCGCGAATGGCCGGCCCTCTACGCGGCGGCCCGCGTGGGCCGGGCGGATTCCCTCGAGCCCCTGCCGATCCAGCCCGTCGACGTCGCGGCTTGGCAGCGCGACCCGGCCCGGGAAGCGGCCCGCGCCGAGGACCTCGCCTGGTGGCGCGCGCGCCTGGATGGCCCGGAGCCGGATCTCGCTCTGAGCGACCGCGCCCGCCCAACCGAGACGGCGTCCCCCGGCCGGCTCGCTTTCCAGATCGATCCGGCCCTCGGCCGCGGCGTGGCGGATTTCGCGCGCGCCACCGGCACCTCGCCCTTCGCCGTGCTGACCGCCGCCTTCGCGCTGGTCCTGGGCCGCTT
Source organism: Methylobacterium sp. Leaf125 (assembly GCF_001423085.1). Classification (GTDB taxonomy): domain Bacteria; phylum Pseudomonadota; class Alphaproteobacteria; order Rhizobiales; family Beijerinckiaceae; genus Methylobacterium. Next base: position 16,000 of record NZ_LMNU01000026.1, read on the forward strand.
CGCGGGGACGCGCGCCCTGCGCCTCGCCCTGCCGGTGGCCGGGCGCCAGCGCCCGGAGACGGAGGGCCTCGTCGGCCTCTTCGTGAACACCCTGGTCATCCCGGTCGCGATCGAGCCCACCGGCGACGGGCGCGACCTTGTCGCTCGGGTCTGGTCCGTGCTGGCGGAGGCGCAGGCCCATGCCGAGCTGCCGTTCGAGCGCCTGGTGGAGGCGCTGCAGCCGCAGCGCGTGCCCGGCCGCGCCCCCCTGGCGCAGGTCATGATCAGCCAGCAGCCGGCCGGGCTCGGCACCCTCGGGGAGGCGGGCGGCCTCAGCCTCACGGCTTTCGGGCGGGATACAGGCACTCCGGCCTTTGACCTCGTTCTGGAAGTCGCGGAGAACGCGGAGGCGCCCGCCTGCACCTTCGCCTATCGCACCGCGCTGTTCGACGCCCCAGCGGTCACGAGAATCCGCGACGGTTTCCTTCGTCTTCTGGTTGCGCTGGTGGCGGAGCCTTCGCGGCGGGTGGACCTCCTGCCCCTCGTCCCGGAACGGACCCGCCTGGCCCTGTCGGCGCCCTATCCCGGACCGCTCCCCCTGGCCGAGGACCTCCTGCCGGGCCTGATCGCGCGCGCCGCCGCCGCACGCCCCGA
>NZ_LMNU01000027.1 GCF_001423085.1 Methylobacterium sp. Leaf125
CACCAATCCGTGACCCGTCTGCTTTGCAGAAGAGGTACGGCGAACGTGGACGAGCACGCTCCAAGAGACCTCTGATCGTCTGCGCTGCCAGTGGTGATAGGGGCACTCGCCTAGGACGCCCTGCCTTGGTGGTCGACAGGTGGATCTCACGGCGTTGTAGGTCGACGCTCGTGATCGTAAGGCTCAGAAGCTCCTCCTTACGAAGCCCAGTTTCTACAGCTATCACCAAAATTGGTTTTAGATCGGCAGAGGCGAAGCGGTGCAGGCGGTCGAAATCCTCTCTTGTCAAGAAGCGCGTACGCGGTCGGCTCTCTTTCAACGCTTTCGTATCAAGTGCTGTGACCGGCGATGTGTCCGCCCACCCCCATTGCTTCGCTGCCGTAAAGATTGAACCTACGAACGCGAGATCACGCTTAATGGTAGCGTCTGTGACGGAAGTTCGCTTTCTGGTTGATATGAATCCTGCCAAATTCCGCTTGTCAATTTCATCCAGATGAAGGTGACCGATCAATCTGGAGACCACACGGCTGGTGTACCGATATGTCTCGATCGTACCCGCTCGTAGCGACGTTTCTTCGAAGAAGCGGTCCATCGCTTCAGTGAGGAGATACCGGGGGCGTACATCACCTCGCTGGGCCTGAGCGTGCTCCTCCATCAAACGGTGCAAACATGCCTGAGCTTCGGCCTTTTTCGTGGTTTTAGCGCTTCGGCGAATATGAGCACCATTCATACGGAAGCGTACCCACCACACGTCCCCCCGCCGGTATATTCCAGCCATTCCACCTACCACGCAGTGATTCTTGAAAAGGCGATTTTCGATGTGGCAGCAGGAGAGTCAAAGGGCCCAATGATTGGGCTTTATGATAGATGCCCCAAAGTGCGTCCTGACCATGCGTCTATCAAATGCATCGAAAGCTAAAATAACTTTTCCGATTTTGTTGCGGACCATATTTTTGGTGGCAGGATCAAGCTCCGTTAACAGCTTCTGAGCCGCCCTTGGACCCTGCTCTATCGTCCGTCTTCGCCCCTCGCCCGGTCCACCCCTACTCGGGATGGGCTCTCGACATCGCCATGTCCCTCGACGACGTCGTACCTTCGTTCGTCGCCCGCTCTTACCGCTGGGGGGCCGTCAGGCGTCAGGCTGCCTACTACGTCATGGCTCAGATCCATGGCGGCGTTCCCATCGACGAAGTGGCGCTTCGATTTGCGCGTCTCGGGCCTTTCACCTGCGACCGGCCCTACACGCGCGTCGGCACCATGCTCGACACCCTGCGTGCCAGGGACATCATGGCAGCAATGATCGCCGAGGTGCCCGCCGGGCTGCTCGGAACCATGGATCGGTTGGGTTTGGAGCCGATGAGCGATCCTGCGTGCTATGGGACGCTGATCGGTCTCTACCGGTCGCAGACGCCAGCGGATCGCAGCCGTGCGCGCGTGCTCGGCCAGATCGCTGGCAAGCTCAAAGGCGGCCAAATCGACGCCGTCAGCATCCTCGATCCGGTGCTGCTACATCCTCACGTGCTCGCCAGGACTACAAGCGGCACCGAAGCCCGCAAGCTCAATCTTGCGCTGTCCTACGTCCGCTCTCGGTGTTCGACGGCAACCGACGTCGCACTGCGCCAATCGATCGAGCGCATTCCCACTGATCTTACCATGAAGAAATGGCTCGGTCGGTGGGCGGCACGTTTTGACCAGCTTCCTGACAGCGCCCCCGATCTGAGTGCCGATCCCACGCTGAAGCTGATCAGCACCGGGGCGGCGCTCGTAGATGCCGGTCGACGCTACAAAAACTGCCTTGCGAGCAAGGTTGGCGAGGTCGTCACCGGCCGCTACGCCTTCGTCGAGTACCGCCCCTCCGACCCGGATGCGACTGGGGTCTTGGCTGAGTTGCGCTACACCTCGCGCGGCTACGTGCTGGACGGGCTGTATGCCCATAGCAATGGGATAGTTCGCAAGGACGTTGCCACAACGCTGCGGATCAAACTCGCCCGGTGCGGGGTTGCCATTCGCGCACATGCTCCGGGACAGGTGGATAAGCTCGCCGCTGCCGCCTCCTACTTGGGTGTTTGGGGCTGGCGGCATCCCGATATCGAAACGTGGGACGAGATTGAGGAAGAGGTCGACCCGTAGCCTCTAAATCCTTGAGGGTCGTGCGCAGCCCTCGCGTCTTTCAAGCATCCCTGCCGAAGCCGGTTTCCCGAACTTGCTGGCGGTCACGCGTGACGGAACCGGATGCCTCGTCTACGGGCCTCCCATTGGGATCATCGCGTAATCATCTGAATGTGCGCGGCTACTACTTGGCTGGTTAGCAGGGTACATCCTGCACTCAGTTACCGCCGCGATCCTGTTCAACTGGGAATCGTGCGAGGCTATTCGCACCGCAGGCCGCATCAGGGACCGCAAGTGGTGTCTGAGTGTAGTCGTGGACAGATCGTAAAGCGCAGACGCTCCCACGCACCAAAAGGCGTTTGGATTGAGAGTACAGGATTGCTCAAGTCGGACGGGGTTGTTCCGGGCAAGCACGCGACGCACAGTGATTGTCGACCCCGACGCGAACCCGAGACGCGATCATGCAACTGGTAAGCAATCAGTCCCAATGCGATGCGGCCTTCCGGCATTGGGCCGACACATTGACTAACAATGCCAAGCGAGTCGATGAGGGTTGGCATATCGAGGGAAGTGGAGTTTATTTCACCAATTACGGACATGGGCAGCCAGGGGAAATCACAAACCAAATCATGCTGGGATACGACCCGGATACCGGTTCGTCCGCAGTGAAGATTGTGACGCCCAAGGGCCTCAGAGGGGACAAGGGACCCACCACGGTGCTTGCCGTCGACGACGACGGACGATCGCACCTCCTCCGGGAAGGCCGCCTGCAACCCAACAAAATATCGGGCTTCATCAAGGATCATTTCGAGGAACTGACTGGGTTGCGGCCGATCCGTCTGACTGTCGATGGGGTAGATTCCGAGAGACGCTATTACGTGGTCGCCAGTCTGAGTTCGGACCCAAAGACGATCCTCGCACAAACGTCTACTTTCGCGAACGCCTGCATGCAGGCCCGAAGCCATGCTGGCGGCGGCACGTCACCGGCTCCTGATCCAGTCAACGATCGGAAGAGACCGACCTACGGTGCAGACGAAAAAGGCTCGATCGTAATTTATGACATTACTGGTGGATCGAAAGAAGTCGTCAGACTGCAAGGCTATGTCTATGAAGAAATCAAAAAGATATTCGGCGCCGATCTCACAAAGCCAGGAGAAAGTGGATATTTCGTCGATGGCATGATCGAGCCAGCGAACTTGCTGATCGAGATTAAGACCGGCACCTCCGCGCAGTGCATCTATGAAGCTGTCGGCCAGCTTTTCCTCTATCCCAGACTAACGGGCATCAAAACCCGTCCGGCGCAAGCGCTCGTCATTCCCGAGAGCCCCATTCTCAATCCAAAGATGAGTGCAGCGATCACAAATTTGGGAATTCTGATATTTACCTACAGCGTTAAACCGGGCAAGAACAAGCCTGACATCGTCTTATCCAAAGCATTCGTCGAAAGATGTTTGCAAAATCACTCAGCCAGATGAGTGAAATATTCAAGACATTGATCTTTTAACGCGGCACATGATGCACTCGGCGTCTTAACCTTCGTCCCGCCCCAACCCCTGCACCAGCCGCCGCCCGGCGGGCGTGAGCACCCAGGCTGGCTCTTTCCGCTCGTAACCCTTCACGAAGCTCATCCGCTCTAGCAGCGGCATAACCGAGGTATAGACGGAGATCCGCAAGCCGCCCGCATGCGCTTCTTAACGGTAAGTATGCTACTGTCCTGCCAAGGCGTCGCGCGGATCGTTCCAGCGCAGGGCCGCAGCCGTCGGTCTTGATGCCGCTGGGCGCTACTCCAGCCGTTCATAAAGGGCTGTAATAACCTCCGCCCCTTCCGGGAAAGGCCTTACCAAAATCCGGACCGCGCAGCAGATCCGCCACGCGAGCATGAACAGCCGGCTCCGCTACGGGCATGACGGAAAGCCGTTTTCGACGAACCTGTCAGCAGAGATTGCCCTGTAGCGAACCGAAGACGGCAGGGGACGATATCTCTCACGTTCTTACCTGATGGAAGCGGTTCCGATACGGTGGGCTGCGGATCGACCTTACGTTCTGGATCTTGATTATGCCTATTTTACTTTTGATTTCATCAGCTTTGTCGTTAGCGATAAGCGGCGGCGGAACCCTTAAAACAAATTATACTCACCATGAATTCAATATTGCTTTTGCTTCCACGGCTGAGGAAATGGACGGGGCAACTTGTGACACCTTGAGTTTGGCATCAGATACATGCCTTGCCTATATTCTCGGAGCTACGGGAGATCCCGATGCATCCAGGGAGCGCAGTCGCAAGAAATCAGATCTCCTTAAGGACTGCACAATTTTACAGACCAAAAAACAGACGAGTCTGGGTGCAGCCATAGCACGAAACATCCTGTCTCTGAGTGAAACCGAACGGCCCAAATCAAAGAAGGATCTGGAGACAAGATGCATTGCAGACATCGCAGCACAGCCGCCTCCCCAGATGCCGCACATTTTAGTGCCACCCAGAGACATGTCTGATTCAAGCATTTCAGGCAGCAAAACAAGTCCGTCTTCCGTGCAACAGGAAAAGCCACAAGCGTTGTCGCCTGAGCATCAGAAACTCATGGCTGACTGGCAAAATCAGGTTGGCGCCGTCATCCGGTCTCGCATGTCGATGACCAATATCAGTGCTAGTGGAGTTGCAACAGTAAAATTCAAGGTCACACAGGACGGCACGATAACGTACTCCGAAATCGCAAAATCTTCGGGCCTCAAAGAGGTCGACGATAGAGCACTTCTAGTTGCGCCAGTTGGATCGAAGATGGTCGCATTGCCTCTTGAAGTCAGCCTGACATCAATGATCGTTTCAGTACCTATCCGTTTTACGATACCCAATACGGCAGGCACATCACAATCCCTAACAAGAACCGACAATCACCAAGGAAAGCAGAAGGCGATCGATCTCAAGTCAAAGATCTCTGACGACCCCGAAGCACAGACTGGCTGGGAAAAATTCGTAGAAACCAACAAGCATGTTATCGTAGACGAGTTCCCGAATGATGCATCAAGAACAATACCTGTTATTCTACTGGGAAAATGGGGCCTTTCTTGTTCGGCACCGATGATCGAGATCAAAAAGTTTTCAATCAAACTATACGCTGACAACAGCGACCATGAGGTTGAGAAGGTCGAGAGTTCAAACAACAAATTCAAGATATACCAAGAAAAGGGGTGGGTTGAATATGAACTATCAGATGACCTGCTGAAAGGGATCTCTGTCCTATCAAATGGCAGCGTCATTCGACTGAATAATCCCGCGATGAAACGCTGCTCGGCAGTAGCCGCTCCGGTCGGTCAAGATATGTCGAATAACAGATCGGCCTCCTCGGGCTCGACCCTCCCCCGACTTTCGAAAAAAGATCTATCTTCTGAAGAAAGCAGTACTCCACTTGAGTCGTCCGGGCTAGCTGGTATCTACTGCGCTCAAGGAAGAAACATTCTCTCTACGACCATCTCAGACTACCGGAGTTCCGGCATTCCTATTTCGACAGCACGGGATGCGTTCAACTTTCTGAGGTCTGACGATCGCAGAGCTTGGGATTTCATGACGGAGTCAGTAGGCATCGTATACAGTGATCCTACGTTCTTTCGGCAGCCAGAAAAGGTGAGGACCTGGGAAGCGACGTGTCTCAAATTTGTACGTGGCTTCTAGCAGAACGCTGATACGCATCACGGCGGTGGGGTCCACCTCGATGCGCAGAAACGCTTCAGCTTGGTGGACGGAATACGCCTTTGATCCTCCTACTCACCCTGCGCAACATGCTGATGACGCAGCGCGTCCCCTTCATCGTCGCCGAGCTTAGCGATGGCGTCGATCCGTTCGTGCCGCACTTCCACGTGGCGCAGTCCGAAAAAGAGAGGATGATCATCGCCTTCAGGGTCAAGAACGCCTTGTCACCCTCCGTCGGCAACAGGGCTTGCTGGAACGGCACCAACCTCAATGTCGCCTCGAAGCTTGGCGCGACTGCCAACTGGACGGCTTGTTGTCGCCCGAGACGCCAACATCCTCCCGATCATCGAGCAGATTCGTACTGCTGGGATCAACAGCTACAGATGGATCGCCACTAAGCTCTCGGAGCGTCGTGTGCTCATGCTACGATGTAATTCCCAGTGGACAGCCACCCAAATCAGCCGGATTATTCAGCGGCCGACATAAGATCCGTATACCATTCCAAGCCACAAGGATCAGGTCGTTTTATTATCTACGAGATGCTGCGATGTACAAAGCTGATTTCATTATTTCGCGGGCTTTATTTGTACTGTGGGGGATCGGCGCTGGTGGATCAATACTAGTCAATTATGGCAAGCACATAACAGATCCACGCATAGGCACTGACACTTTGCTATTATGGTCTTTTGAGACTTTGCTGTGGATTGGAGGAATGATACTTTTTGGATTTGGCGCAATGCTTACGAAACCGAATGAAATGACTGAGCATACCCGCAAGCTTGCACTAGTGGAAGGCGAAGCAAACAAATTCACGATGCGTAAAGACCAAGACAGTTCCCATGATTGGCCTCTGGATCACTCAGAACCCCGTTTTGGGGTACATGCATTTGGTGTAGTTGTTTCGGAAGAATTGTACGAGGGCATACGATATAAGCTACACAATGATGGAAACGTCATAGCGCGGGTTAACGGAAAGGTCATGACTTGGCGGTCTGAGGCTGATTTCAAGACTTGGGCCTCGAAAAACTCGGTTCCTGTCCTCACGTAAGTTTGCGGTCATCCTTGTGGCATGCGCTCATCTAGCGGGTAATTACCGGTTCCTCTGGATGTCGCTCTGGATCAACGATACAAAGTGGTAATTAGCTGCGGTTATAACCTTAGCTTGCCATTCTTCTCGAATGGAGGCCATGCCGAGAGCATGGAGGCGGCGCGGTCATCCAGTCATGCGCCGCCACGATGGGAGCCAAGGTGTCGACTTCGGGATGCGCCTTGCCACCGACGATCCAAAGTTCAGTTGAAATAATGCGCGGCTACGTGGTCACCACGGCCGATGCGATGAAGCAGAGCGCGGTGATGCGCGAGATTTCGTCGAGCATGCAGGTTTCAGCACTCGACGCCTTCAACGAGGTCGGAGAGACCCGACGGATTAAATAAGCCAGGGTGGTTGCCTTCCTGGCAGCGCAGGACCGCGATGACCGCGCGGCGAAGTAGATCTTGCACGAGATCGAGGATGCGCTAGCGGCCTTGCGGGCGCGCCGGGCGTCTCTCTGGGCAGTTGGCCCAACAGGAACCGGAGCGAGACCGTGACGACCCTGCCCGCCCGCATTCCGTCATCACCCATTGGCCCTTCGTGGGTAGTCGTTGAAACTGAAAACCTGATCGACGTTTCATCGCCAAGGCCGGTCACCAATGCGGGAGGGGAGCTTTGCTCGCCGGTGTTGGCGATCAGCTTCGCCATTGAACGAAGCGATATTAGCCAACTAGCCGACAGCGCAAATCATGCGGTTGGACGTTGCGCAACATAGGCGCTGTGTCCGCCATGTGCCCTTCCAACGGTTTTCCGAACGCGCCGCGATGCTACTGTGTCATCCCTGCCAGTATCTCGTTGTAGGCGACGGCGTTGTCGGGCTACGCCTCCCTCGAAGATGCGTCTGCCAAACTCCGTAGACAAGCGGTGAGCGAGAACGACGTCGGTCATCCCTTCTTCGAGTAGGAGCGAAAGGCGAGCACGCTCCTCAATCGTCCAGTGCTGTCGGCTAGCTGGCTTCAAGTCAGCGGGCTTCAAAGAACCAAGCACTACACTGAGACGATGAGGGACGACGGCACCCTGAAGGTCTAACTTTATCGACCGCAATGAAACTTTTTTCAGGTGAGCGAGCGCAGTTCTCCAGTGCCGCCGTCCCGCAATGTCCTCTGCGAATTTGCAGAAAGCTTCAGGCGTCATCGTTCGCTCGAAACATCCAAGCCGAGCACCTTCATCAGCCATGCGCGCTTCTACAACATGGTCTGTTTCAGGCAGACTTGCGGATTTATCCTGATCTGTGACGACAGTAGCACCATCATCATCAGCCAGCGCTGACAATTCATTCCTCAGCGAAGCAATTATATTCTCCTGCTCATCCTCTCTAGCCTTATAGCTTGCTTCTTTCGCATCATAAGATTCCTCAGCTTGGCGCAAGGCCTGGGCTACCGCAATACTGACTTCACGGGCGAAGTCTTCTTTCAACTGCTTTATAGTGGTCTTCATATTGACACTAAATGGGTCAGAGCCACCATCATGAGGCCCGACTTCTTCAGTGCTAGCGCCGAGGAAAAGGCTATGCTTGCAGATACCACGGTCGCGGAGATGGGAGAATAACTTCGCGCCAAATGCATTCCGTTCGTTGTCGGTCAGACTAGCGTCCAGCCACATCAGAAACAGATGCTGATACTTCTTATTGAGAATGCTCTTGATCATCGAAAAATCTTTAATTTACTAACAAAAAATTAATGCGCTGGTTCTAGCTTTGTCGCCCCGGTCCGTCAACTGGAAAAACTACGTGTTGGTTGAAATTATTCGACACTAGCCATGATGGCAATTTGACTAAGCAGCGCAACTCAGGGGCACATGACAGTACGATCTGTTTCAATGCTATGAATTTGCTCTAGATTTACCGTCGGGTGAGGCTCTGCTTTCCGAAACAACGTCGATCAACCATCAAGGATTAAGATTCCACTTGACAAAAATTTAGCGGTCCAACTTGTGCTGGCTCTGCATCTCGTTCACTGTCCCAAGATTAGGTATGCTTCTAGGTCGGCCCGGCTTCCGAAGCGTTCCTTCAGCCTGACGTTGATCTCGCAGGATCTCTCGTCGACGACGACCGCGCTGGCATTCCTTCAGCCGATTTTGCTCTCGCTGTTCGACCGATGATTTGTGGGGCGGAGACGCTTTGTAAGCATGATTGGACGTTGGCCGCGCAATATCCATAATCCCTGCGGCATCAATAGGAACAAGGACCACATCGCCGTAGCGTTGGGTAACAAGGCGATCGCGCAGACGCTCAGCTTGATGCTGATCGTAGACGTGAATGTCGTACACGCCGTTGTAGTTAGCTGCGCGGATGGCGCCACGTAGCGCAAACTGGAAGACGTCCTCGTCCTCGCGCGCAGACCGAATGTCATTGTCGTCGAGTCCAAGCACGTCCATAATCGGCTCATCGTTGGCTTGCGACTTATTTGAGTAAATCATTGCGCAGGAAGCATGTTGACGTAAGCTGTTGCTCCCTGCCTGCTTTGGTTTGCATTGTGCAGCATCAGGGATTCGGTGCCGGAAGTACGGAACGACAACGTCGTTGCAGGCCCAGTAGCCGCGAAAGCTGATGCTCTCCAAGTGCCGAGAAATCTGTACGAGACAGCGACTTCCGTCATCGGTCTGCCACCACGATGTCGATCCTGGGTGCCGCGTGTAATAGTGGGTATGGATACGCGGACTGTCGGTCCGGACGGATGTCGCGACCTCCTCCAGCGTTACGGTGATCCGCGTCGAGCCCTCCATAACCCGTTGGAGGATGGAGCCAACATAGCTTGCGCCGGTCAGCACGATGCTCTCGCAGCCCGCGAGGACGTCGAGTGACCAGATCGACCACCAGTTGACGCGGCGTCCAGTCAGCGAGGCATCCGCCCAGTCGTCGATGTCGACGATGACGGTCCGGGTGGACGTTGCGATCGCGCGGTGTAGACCTACGAGCTTCTGACCCACGTCCTCGGTTATGGCGGAAAGAGGCAGGTTGTCGATGTCTGGCCGCAGGCGAATCACAGATTGACCGGGAACTCCGGAAGGCTCCAAGGCGTAGCGCGCAGCCAGGGCCGGCCAACTGGTGCGGATAGAGACCTGTGAAGATAGGATCGCTCCATCTGGGATCTCGTCAATCCGAACATGCCAGCACGTCAGTGCTGCGCCTTCCAGGGCTATCAGGGCCTCGTGCGTAATCGCGATGACGACGTGTTCTTCCATGTCATAGGCTTCGAGCGCTTCCGCCACACGACGTCCCACCGGCTCGCGAGGGCCCTGGTCAGAATGGATGGGCTTGAGTTTCGGCGTCCTTCCATGTGATGTCGCGAGTGCCCGTAGCCTGACTACGTGCTCCTCGATCAAGTCCTTTCGGGGGGCTGCTAGGATGTAACGTCCAGGCTGAGCAGCCATCTCGTTGAGCATCATCGACGTCTTGCCGCTGCCAGGGCCACCAACGAGAACGCGGCAGTTCTGTGTATTACTTGTAGAATTGTTCATTTATAAAAACTCCGTCCAACGCATGTCTTAGAAATGAAGACTGGATGAAGTTATATTGCGGTTACGAGAGAAAGAGATCAAATACGAAAGGTCGCTATTCAAGAACCTTTCGTACGACACGAAGAGCGCTGGAGCGGGTCACCGCGAGAGCGATCGTGGGTCGTACGAACAGTGGCAGCCGAGATCCCGGCGAAGACGGGATCGCTGGTCTGCCCTGCCACCATGATCTCTGATGGATTGCAGCGATCAATCGATGACAGCACGACATCCCGCTTGATACCAAGATCCAACGGATCGCTGCCCTCGCGGGCTTCGATCCGCTGTCTCGCCGGGCGAACAAACGACTGGCCTACGAGCTTCGCTCCTAGCCCACCCCTTCGTTGCCCGTCCGCCTTGCGGGGTGATGTCTTGATACGAAGATGTCGCCTCCTTTACGCCGCTCCTCGTTGCAGGGAACAATGTTTCGACGAGGACCGGCAGGTCCGAACAGACATGCATCGGACCCGATTTCATGGGGAACCGGCAGTCCCAATCGAGCGAACTGGATACGGAGATGAACCCCAAGGCGGGGGTAAAGCAGTCAGAGAAGGGCACGCTGGTCGAGACACTGGCCGGCACGGTCGAACGCGTCACCTTCCACAACGCTGAGACTGGGTTCTGCGTCCTGAAGGTACAGGCGCGCGGCAAGCGCGACCTCATACCGGTGATTGGGCATGCTCCAGCGATCGGTGCTGGCGAGTGGATCACGGCAACCGGCATTTGGTTCTCAGACCGGCAACATGGGCTCCAGTTCAAAGCCGATACCCTCAAGGCGACCCCACCGACCGGGATCGAAGGCATCGAGAAGTACCTCGCCTCCGGCTACATGCGGGGTATCGGCCCAGCCATGGCGAAGCGGATCGTGGGGCTGTTCGGTGAAAACACCTTCGAGGTCATCGAAGCCGAGCCCGACCGCCTAAAGGAGGTCGGTGGTATCGGACCAAAGCGCGCTGAGCGTATCGTGAAGGGCTGGGCTGAACAGAAGGCAGTGCGGGAGATCATGATCTTCTTGCACGCGCACGGCGTCGGCACCGCACGAGCCGTGCGCATCTTCAAGACCTATGGGCAGGAGTCCATCAAGGTCATGACCGAGGACCCTTATCGTCTTGCCCGCGATATCCGTGGCATCGGTTTCCGGACGGCTGATGCTATCGCCATGAAGCTCGGGCTGGAGAAAGAAGCCCCGCAGCGGCTGCGGGCAGGCGTGTCGTTCGCACTTCAGACTGCGATGGATGAGGGGCACTGCGGGTTACCCACCGAGCGCCTTGCTGCACTGGCGCAGAAGCTGCTGGAGGTGGATGCCGACCTCATCCGCATAGCCATTGCCCTGGAGCTACGCGGCGAGGATGTGGTCGCCGACACGGTGGATGGCGAGACCTGCATCTTCCTCAAGGGGCTGCATTCCTCCGAGCGGATCATCGCCGAGCGCCTGATCGACCGAGCCTCCGGGTCGCCGCCCTGGCCTGAGATCGACCTCGACAAAGCTCGGCCCTGGGTGGAGGGAAAGACTGGCAAAACCCTCTCGCCCTCGCAGATCGAGGCCGTGCGGCTGATGCTCGCCTCCAAGCTCAGCGTGATCACCGGGGGCCCTGGCGTGGGCAAGACCAGCACGCTCGACTCGATGCTGCGCATCCTCAGGGCGAAGGGCGTTCAGGTGCTCCTCGCAGCCCCGACAGGGCGTGCTGCTAAGCGCATGACCGAGCAGACCAGTCTGGAGGCGAAGACCATCCACCGCCTGCTGGAGATCGATCCAAAGCACGGTGGCTTCTCGCGCAACGAGCACAACCCACTCGATTGCGATCTCCTCGTCATCGACGAGACCTCGATGGTGGACGTGCCGCTGATGAATGCCTTACTGAAGGCGGTGCCGGACCGTTCAGGGCTGCTGCTCGTTGGCGACGTTGATCAGCTACCCTCGGTCGGTCCAGGGCAGGTCCTGGCGGACGTGATTGCTTCTGGCCGTATACCGGTGGCGCGGCTGACGGAGGTCTTCCGGCAGGCGGCCGAGAGTCGGATCATCGTCAACGCCCACCGGATCAACTCCGGCCAGATGCCAGAGAGGCCCCGCCCCGGCGAGAAGGCGGACTTCTACCTCATCGAGATCGATGACCCGGACGTTGGCGTCGCCAAGCTGATCGAGGTGATCACCAACCGCATTCCACGCACCTTTGGCCTCGATCCCGTCCGTGACGTACAGGTGCTGACGCCGATGCTGCGGGGATCGTTGGGCTCGCGCAACCTGAACCATGAACTCCAGCGCGAGCTAAACCCGAACCCGCCTGCACAGGTCGAGCGCTTCGGCTGGCGCTTTGCGCCGGGAGACCGGGTTATGGAGACGCAGAACGACTACGACCGAGATGTGTTCAACGGAGACCTCGGCATGGTCACTGGCATTGACGAGGAAGAAGGGGCGGTGCTCGTCACCTTCGATGGGCGTGAGGTGATTTATCCCTTCGGCGAACTCGACACACTCGTGCCTGCCTTCGCCACAACGATCCACAAGAGCCAGGGTTCAGAGTACCCGGCCGTGGTGATCCCGATCGTGACGCAGCACTTCAACATGCTCGCCAGGAACCTGCTGTACACGGGCGTGACACGCGGCAAGCAGCTTGTCGTACTAATCGGACAGCGTAAGGCTATCGGCATGGCGGTTCGAAGTGGTCAGACGAAGCGGCGCTGGACGAAACTGCGGGAGTGGCTACAGGCGCTACCGAACTGACCGGTGCCACTGCGATGAACAAACTTATTCCGACGCAGGCCACAGACCCGAGCGGGCTCTAAGGGATCATGATTTAATAATTACCCTTTCGCGCCGTTGGAGTCATTCGGATATTTCCATCTATCGAAACAGGTAGTAGGTTACAGACATAACACGTGATTACGAAAGACAATGTTTAATTCACGCAAACCTAGCGCTAAATTTAATTACCGTAGGGCGATACAATACACGATCTACGAGTATGATCGGCGCAATCGATCCGAAGACAGGGGCGACTCGTTCGATAGGGAGTTGGAGCAGATCAAACGGCAGCTACGTGCCCGATTTGTCGCCGAAAATCCTGAAATGCCAGATGCAGAGATCGACACCAAAGTAACCATTGCTCTGAATGCTGGCCGAACTAGATGTAAGGAAACTTTAAAGCCAGCACGCGGTGTCCCCAAAGAGATTCAAGACCAGCGTAGGGCGGAAAGGCGGAAGAAGGTAAAAGCAAACAAACACAGTCGTCGGTGACGTCTGTTTCTTGCGGGACCCCATATTCTATGGGGCCCCGCTCTTAAGCAGATCGTGTTTGATAGAGAAAATACTCATCGCCTATTTCTAGGCATTTCAATTTGGCACTAAACAGCTTAACCATTAGCACAGATTTTCCTTGCTTATTTTCTCAGCTTTAACAGAGCCTTGCAATATTATCCCCGTTATCCACAAGGAAATTTATCGAGGTTGACCGGGATCCCTGCGGCTGTTTGTTCTCTTTCTGTTCTAACGGGAGGAAAGCGGCTGTGGGCCTTTATCGGGTTGACGATCTGGCAAGGGCCGGGGACGGTTTGGTCCGCATCCCGATCCAGGGGGCCGCGCTCTGCGCTGGCTTTCCGTCACCAGCCGATGACTTCCTTGAAGGATCGCTGGAGCTTCCCCGGTGGCTAGCGCCAAACCCACCAGCCACCTTCGCCTGGAACATCTCCGGCGACAGCATGCGCGGCGCCGGCATCTTCGATCGGGACTTGGCGGTGGCCGACCGCAGCCTCAAGCCCGGCAACGGAAGCGTCGTCGTGGCGATCGTGGACGGGACCATGAGCCTGAAGCGCCTCGTCATCGAGGGCAACGTCGCGCGCCTCGCCTTCGACAACCCCGACCTGCCGGCCTTTGCCGTCGAGGATCTGATCGAAGGCGAGATCTGGGGCGTGGTCCGCTTCTCCATCCGCTGGCACGTGGCCCGTGCTGGGCTGGTGCGATGAGCCGGGCCATCGCGCTGATCGACGGCAACAGCTTCTACTGCTCGTGCGAGCGAGTGTTCGATCCGAAGCTCGCCCGCGTGCCGGTCATCGTGCTGTCCAACAATGACGGCTGCGCCATCGCCCGCACGGCCGAGGCCAAAGCGCTCGGGATCAAGATGGGCGATCCCTGGTTCAAGATCCGGCAGCAGTGTCAGCGCGAGGGCGTGCGGGTCTTCTCCTCGAACTACACCCTCTACGGCGACATGAGCGCCCGCACGAACGCGGTCTACCGGGACTTCTCGCCGGCGGTGGAGATCTACTCCATCGACGAGAGCTTCCTCGATCTCTCGGACGTGCGCGACCGGGACCGGGTGACGCTCGCGCGGGACCTCCGCGCCACGGTGCGCGCCTGGACGGGCATCCCAACCTGCGTCGGCATCGGCCCGACGAAGACGTTGGCGAAACTTGCCAACCACATCGCCAAGACGATCCCGGACCTCGACGGGGTCTGCGACCTGACCGACCCGATCGCCTACGACCATTGGCTCTGCCGGATCTCGGCGGCCGAGGTTTGGGGCATCGGCCGAGCTTCCCTTGCCAAGTTGATCGGGCTTGGCGTTGATACCGTGGCGGATCTCCGCGACTTTGATCCACGCCCGGTACGCAAAGCCATGACAGTGGTAGGTGAGCGCATCATCTACGAGTTGCGTGGGCTGGCCTGCCTGCCGCTCGAACTCATGCCCGCCCAGCGCAAGGGCTGCGCGGTGACCCGCTCGTTCTCCCGCCGCATCACCGAGCGCGAGACCCTGGAGCAGGCGGTGGCTGCACACGCGACGCGTTTAGGCGAGAAGCTGCGCCGTGAAAGTCTCGGAACCACCCATGTGTCGGTGTTCTACCATACGAGCGAGCATGACCGAGGCGATCTGATGCGCTCGGTTTCGACGACGGTGACGCTGCCCGAAGCCACGAACGATACGTTGGCGCTCATCAAGGCGGCGCGGGCCGGTGTCGCCCGCACGTGGCGCGAGGCACCGGGTGACCGCCCCTGGCGCTACAGCAAGGCCGGCGTCGTCACCACCGACCTGAAGCTGCTTGAGGATGCACCACGGGCGCTGATCGGCCGGTTCGACCGTGAACGCAGTGCACCGCTGATGGCGGCCATGGACGCCTGCAACGCACGCTTTGGTCGTGGCACCGTCGTACCGGCTCGTGCGGGACTGACCGATAAGCGGACGTGGTCGACGAAGTTCGAGATGCGCAGTCCGCGCTACACTACACAGGTCAGTGAACTGCCAACAGCCCACGCGTGATATCACCACTGGCAGCGCAGACGATCAGAGGTCTCTTGGAGCGTGCTCGTCCACGTTCGCCGTACCTCTTCTGCAAAGCAGACGGGTCACGGATTGGTG
>NZ_LMNU01000028.1 GCF_001423085.1 Methylobacterium sp. Leaf125
GAGGTGGCGCTCACGGGAAGGCCCTTCCGAGCAGAAGTGGTGTCCATCGTGACAGTGCCCTCAGGATAAGCAGACATTGATTCCCATAAGCCCGTGGCCTTGGAACGAAACGGGACAGGTTCGGCGCAGGTCGGAGTAAGGTACAGAGATACCGTGCATCAATTGTGAGAACGGTAGCTAATACTCCATGCATCATATCTATGGATTATGACAAACAAGAGGCACAAACGTGCATTAAAATAGGATTTTAGCAAATTCTCCTGTAGAAAATTGCAATATATTTCTATCTACTACGTCAATACTAGCAGGAGTTGTGATTTGTGATCGAGCCGATGCTGACCAGCCCTTCGTTGTGCGCGGCACGTACATCCCGAAGTCAATAGTTCGACAAAGGCCTCAGTTTTTTACTATCGACGTCGGCAGTTCTAAGAGCGATGCTCACCGTGACCTTCTGCAAGGACGTTATTTGCCATCAATTCTCGGAAAATGAGCCATTTCAGATTGACACTTGCCAAACGCAAATCGCCTCGATTTCGGACCGGCAGTCCTGGTAGTACTAGCGCCTGTTGCTCATCATTCCCCGGCGCGGAGTGGACACAACGTCGGGGCGATGGATCCAAAGTATTGGCGCAGCGTTACGCCCTGTGTTTGTATTCGAAGATTCGCTGCTCTATGCATCTCGTTCCGAAAGGAAATCGCACATTCGGAGCGGACGCAGTGGATCAGGTGTGTCCTCCGAATGCGTTTGCCCGCATGTCGGCCTCAAAGAGGCTGCGACAAGCCGATGGTTCGGACACTCAGACCCGCGCTCGGCCGATGCAATGTTAGGGTCGGAGGTATATCTCTCCGCTGCGGCTCATGCTTCTATCTCAGAAACTTGCTGGAGATACGCCGGCGCCGGTGATCAAGCAGGCAGTGTCGCCAAATGCCTAAACGTTGGGTGCTACCACCAACCGTTCAGGGGCCGGCCGGGCCGCGGAGTCCAGAGGTCAGGCTCGCCGTTACCGGCCGGAGGACGTTCCGCCATGGCGCGTGAAACAGGGCCATCGGAATTGACTTCTCGAATACGTGCCCGGCGCGCGTCAGCCATTGGCTTTGGAGCGGCCGTCAGCGCCGGTCCGGTCCGCGCTGTGACCGTTGTCGGCTTCCTCTGTAGAGAACGCCGGGCCTCCGCGGATTTGCCGTCTGATCCCCGCGCAACCAACAGACTCCCGGGGCTCAGTCCGAGGGCGATCTTCATACGTATGTCGTAACCGTACAGGTCGGGCAGGGTCCGCGTCGTACCGGCCTCGTCCACCGACGTCGTAAAGTACGCGAGGTGAACCGGCAGCTTTTCACTCAAGCGGATCTGGCGCTCGCCCTTTCCAATTAGCTTCTTCAAGCGATCGCTCGACCACGCTTCCGGCAATACCGCGTCAGCAAACCGGAACGGGTCCTCGACGCGCACGCAGCCGTGGCTAAGGGCGCGGTGAGTGGACGAGAACAAAGTTCGGTTCGGTGTATCGTGGAGGTAGACCGCGTGATTGTTCGGGAACATAAACTTGATAAAGCCGAGGGCGTTGCGCTCCCCCGGCGGCTGACGCACCGAAACATTGCCATTGCGGTAGACTACTTCATAGCCCCGACGGGCCGCGTAATTCGGGTCGCGGGCGAGACCTGGCAAGAACTCGTTCTTCAGGATCGAAGGCGGAACGTTCCAAGACGGATTGACGACCGCGTACTCCATGAGCCCCGAAAAGATAGGCGTCGGCGATTCGGTTTTACCGACGATCACGCGTGCCTCATCGCGCTGGCGCCCGTCGCGGACCACCCGCAAGCGAAACTCAGGGATGTTGACCATGACGTAGTCGCGGCCGAGATCGGACGGCAACCAGCGCCAGCGCTCCATGTTCACGATAAGCGCAGCCTCTGCTTCGTCGGTACGGCCCGCGGGGTCGGGCCGGGATAGAGCGGATACGGTTTGGGCAGTCAATGCGCCGTTCGAGGGCAGACCTCGCGCGCGCTGGAACGCAGCCACAGCTGCAACCACGCCCGCATCGTAGGACTCCGAATTTCCCGGTCCGGCATCGAGAGTGCCGGCTGTCCGGGTTTCTAGGCCGAACCGGCTCCGTAGGGCCGGAACGCGCGGGTCGCTCATGCCGAGCTTAAGCACTGGCCCCTGCGAAAGGTGTACGCTGGACGCAGATGCAGTCTGACTCTGTCCGCGCAGCATCGCGAGGCGCGCCTTGAGAGCGAGGTAACCCGTCTGAGCTGGATTATAGCCTTGTAGCAGTGATCCCGCCGACGAGCCGCCGGAAGCGATCCGGGCAAGGACGGCATCCGGTGCTGGCAAGTCGAGAACCGGCGTGATCAGACGCGACAGATTGGCCAGATGGATGCGCCCACCGCGCGCATCCCGTGCATAGAGGACCACCGCGGCTGAGAGCTTCAAGTCCGCGTCCGCGATCTGCGCTTCGGTAGTTCCTGAAGTTCCGAGAACCGGCGCGGGATATGCCGAAGCCGTGAGGCCGTCCTCACCGGCGGCGGCCAACCGGACAGCCACCGATTTCGCCGCGGGCGTCAGCGATCCATCGAGGATCCAGACCGGCTTAAAGGCGCCCAGCGCGTAGAATGCTTGGATGGCCTCGCGATCTTTCGTTGAGAGCCGGGCGAGAAGCGGTTTTGGATCGGCAAGCCGGGTGGCGATGGCAGCAGCTTGCGGATCGGTTGGCAGGGGCGACGGTGCCGCAGCTTCGCTCGCGGAAGGTGGTCCCGATGAAGATGGGTTCGCATCCGGTCCCGTCGCAGTCGCGCTCGGACCGGCGCCCGCGGCGGAGGGGTCCGGCTTAGACGGCTCGTGCGCCCCCGCATCGACCGAGGCGTTCCGTGCGACAGGGATTGTGGGAGCTGCATCTGAAGCCGGCGGTGCCGGTTGAACCTGGGGGCTCTGTGCGTAGATCGCCCGGTTCTCCGGCGGGCGCACGTCTAAGCCTTGGGCCTGGGCCTCATAGCCGACGAATCCTGCCAAGAGTGTGGACAGCGCGACGGAGGCGGAGCGCGAAACGCCCATGGTGGCAACTCCTCGAGACCGACCGTACTGGCCGATGGCATTAGGATAATCGGACCCAGCAGGCGCGTGCGCAATCGCACGGTCGCCGACGAGAGCTTTCAGGCGGCAGCCTCGTCAACCTTGTCCTCTTCTGCGAGACCCAGGTCCTTAAGCTTCCGGTAAAGGGTAGATCGGCCTATTCCAAGACGGCGTGAAACCTCGGACATTCGGCCGCGATAGAACTGGAGGGCGAAGCGAATGATCTCCGCCTCCAAACCGTCCATCGTTTTCATTTCGCCCGTCTCTTCCGCGACCAGACTCATGGCATGCGGATCGCGCACTTCCACTCGGACGATTTCCCGCACCGGCTCCGGCGCGCCGCCTTGTACAATTGGCTGAATCGGTGCGGCGGGAATACGAACGTCGAACCCTTCCACCTGAGCGGCGATTTGGGGAAACTCGGAGACGGTCAGTTCGTCGCCATCTGCGAGCACGATCGCACGAAATAAAGCGTTTTCGAGTTGGCGGACATTACCCGGCCAGCCGTACCGTGTCAGAAGCGCCATGGCCTCGGGTGTGATGGCCCTCACCTTCTTGCCTTCCTCGGCCGCGAAGCGCGCGCAGAAGGAGCGCACCAGATCCGGTATATCCTCCCGGCGGGCCCGCAGCGGTGGCAGGGTCATCGGGAAGACGTTCAAACGATAATACAGGTCCTCGCGGAAGTGGCCCTGCTTCACGAGGTCGAGGAGCGAACGATTCGTCGCCGAGATCAAACGAATGTCCACCCGCACACTGCGCTTGCCGCCGACAGGGTCGACTTCGCCTTCCTGCAGGGCGCGCAAGAGCTTCACCTGCGCGTCGAGAGGTAGCTCACCGATCTCGTCGAGGAAAAGCGTTCCACCCGACGCTTCGACGAACTTGCCGACGTGCCGCTCGGTAGCGCCCGTGAAGGCGCCCTTCTCGTGTCCGAAAAGCGTTGACTCGACGAGGTTGTCGGGGATTGCCCCACAGTTGACGGTGACGAATGCCTTGCCGCGTCGATCGCCAGACCCCTGTATTGCCCTCGCCAACACCTCCTTGCCGACGCCTGACTCCCCCTCGATAAGCACCGGAATGTTGGACTTGGCCGAGCGTTCGGCGAGACGGATCACCCGCTCCATATCTGGGCTTCGCGATGTCAGATCCTTGAAGGTCAGGGCGCCCGAGGCGCGCCGGCGCATGCGGCGGACCTCTTCTTCAAGCTGATCTACCTTGAGAGCGTTCTTGATCGAGACCTGCAGACGCTCGGCACCGGCTGGCTTGACGACGAAATCGGTGGCGCCGGCACGCATCGCCGTGACCACGGCGTCGATCGAGCCGTTTGAGGTCTGAACAATCACCGGCACGTCAAGGCCGGTCCTGCGCATCTCGGACATAACCCCTAGACCATCAAGGCCGCCGGGCATGACAAGGTCGAGGAGTAGCACGTCGATCGCATCACCGGCGCGCAAGACTTCGAGCCCCTGCTCGCCGCTCTCGGCCACTCGTGTCTCGAAGCCGAGGCGCCGAACCATCGTTTCGGCGAGGCGGCGCTGCACGGGGTCATCGTCGACGATCAGAACCGTTGTCGACATGGGGCAGCCTCGCTGTTCGCAAGCGGACGGCATCCGACGACACGGGGGTCGTCCGGGCGCCATCATCGCCGGCGTGTTTCGTTTCGAACCGCAGGGTGCCCCAAGAGCGTAAAGCCGTGCTTAACGACGATCCGACTTTTCCGGACATGGGAGCTGTCAGTGCGGACGCCCCGCTCCGTGCGCCTCCTGACAAACCGTCTCGGCCTTCAGGATTATGACGGAATCGGATTGATCGGAGGGCCCCTGCACTCGATATCACCGCGCACGGCACTCACCGGGCCGAAAGGAAGCAGATCGTCATGCCGAGCCGAACCGTCGCCACTGCCAGTCGTTCGGGCATCGTCACGAATGCGGAAGGGTCCAATGCGGCCAGAGCTACGGCACATGCGGCCGATCTAGGGGCGCTGCCGGAATGGGACCTCACCGACCTGTATGCAGGGATCGATTCGGCCGATTTCTCGGCCGATTTGATCCGCGCTGAGGCAGACTGCGCGCGATTCTCCGAGCAGTACGCTGGACACCTCGCAGAGATGGCCGCCGCGCCGGATGCCTCGTCCCAGCTGGCTGAGGCGGTCGCCACATACGAAGGGATCGAGGATCTGCTCGGACGCCTGATGTCGTTCGCGGGCTTGGTGTATTCCGGCGACACCACGGATGAACTCAGGGAGAAATTCTACGGCGACACACAGGAGCGCCTTACCACGGCCTCCAGCCATCTGCTGTTCTTCGCCCTCGAGCTAAACCGCATTCCCGACGAGACCATGGATCTTGCCATGGCAGATGGGCCCCTCGCCCATTACGCACCCTGGCTCGAAGATCTACGGCGCGAGAAGCCATTCCAGCTTGATGATCGCACCGAGAAGCTCTTCCTGGAGAAGTCCGTGACCGGGCGCTCGGCCTGGAACCGACTGTTTGACGGCACAATCGCAGCGCTCCGTTTCCCCGTGCAAGGCGAACACCTCACCTTGGAGCCGACTCTCAACAAACTCCAGGACCCTGATGGCTCCGTTCGGCAGGAAGCTGCGGGCGCTCTTAGCGAAGTTTTTCGCGCAAACCTTCGCACCTTTACGCTGATCACCAACACGCTTGCGAAGGACAAGGAGATCTCGGACCGCTGGCGTGGCTTCAAGGACGTGGCAGACGCGCGTCACCTCTCGAATCGCGTCGAGCCCGAGGTGGTCGCCGCGATGGTTGAAGCCGTTCAAGCGGCCTATCCACGGTTGTCGCACCGCTACTATCGCCTGAAGGCCAAGTGGTTCGGCGTTGAGGCTCTACCCTATTGGGACCGAAACGCTCCGCTTCCCAAGGTCGATCAGCGTACCATTCCCTGGAGCGAGGCGCGCGACACCGTCCTGGACGCTTACCGGGCATTCTCGCCGCAGATGGCCGACATTGCCCAGACGTTCTTCGACCGCAATTGGATCGACGCACCGACTCGCCCCGGCAAGGCGCCTGGCGCCTTCGCGCACCCGACGGTACCATCGGCCCATCCCTACGTCCTTGTGAACTATCAGGGGAAGCCGCGGGACGTAATGACCCTTGCGCATGAGCTCGGCCACGGCGTGCATCAGGTTCTCGCCGGCCCGAACGGCGCTCTCATGGCACCGACACCTCTCACCCTGGCGGAGACTGCCAGCGTCTTCGGTGAGATGCTGACCTTCCGTCGCCTCCTGGCCGGCACCGCGAACAAGAGCCAGCGCCGCGCCATGCTGGCGGCGAAGGTGGAAGACATGATCAACACAGTCGTCCGCCAGATCGCGTTCTACGTCTTCGAGCGCAAGGTCCACCTCGCCCGGACACAGGGCGAGCTCACCGCCGAGCAGCTCAACGGACTGTGGATATCGGTACAGGCGGAGAGCCTCGGTCCGGCGATAGCACTCGATGCGGGCTACGAGCCCTTCTGGGCCTACATCCCGCACTTCATCCATTCACCGTTCTACGTCTATGCCTATGCCTTCGGCGACTGCCTCGTGAACTCACTCTATGGCGTCTACGCGCAGGCTGAGGATGGCTTTGTGGAGCGTTACTTCGCACTTCTGTCAGCCGGCGGCGCGAAGCCCTACGGCGAACTTCTTGCCCCATTCGGCCTCGACGCCCGCGACCCGGGCTTCTGGCAAATCGGGCTCTCGATGATCGAAGGTATGATCGCTGAACTGGAAGCGATGGAGGGTGCGTAAGCAGGCGGTCATGTGAGACCCTGGCGATGAATGTCTCCCGTTGGTTACTTTAAACAACGGGAGGCGGTTCCCTGTCAGATTTTTGGCGCCACCCACGAACCACTGTGACACTCAGTCCGCATGCGTCTCAAGGGGCTCCTTTCATGGGGCAAGGTGAACGTATGGTGGCGATCCGGGTGTTTGCTTCTGGTGCGAGTGACGAAAACCGAACGCTCTATGGAAGGCGCCGTGATCCGCTGGTGACGAGTGTGCAGAGCCGCGACCGTTGAGCCCGCTGCCCTGGCAGGATGCGCCAATGCGCTTATCTCAAAACCAGGATTTCCCGACGAGTTGATTGATCCCGATGGCCGACACCGATCGTGAAGCCAACCGCTTCTCCGCCCGCGCCAGTCGCTATGCGCGGGTCGGCGCCAATGTCGGCGGGGTGGCGGCCCGCATGGCCGGCGCAAAGTTGTTCGGCGGAAAGGAGGCTCCATCCAATGCGGCAGCCTTGGCTCAAGCTCTTGGTGGCCTGAAGGGGCCGATCATGAAAGTGGCGCAGCTGCTTGCGACGGTTCCAGATTTGTTGCCGCCCGAGTACGCCACCGAACTCCAGAAGCTTCAAGCCGATGCGCCTCCAATGGGCGCAGCGTTCGTTAAGCGCCGCATGATGGCCGAGC
Source organism: Methylobacterium sp. Leaf125 (assembly GCF_001423085.1). Classification (GTDB taxonomy): domain Bacteria; phylum Pseudomonadota; class Alphaproteobacteria; order Rhizobiales; family Beijerinckiaceae; genus Methylobacterium. The sequence goes on from NZ_LMNU01000028.1 coordinate 7,478, forward strand.
TTGGAGCGGGTTGGCAGACCCGGTTCCGGACTTTTGATCTGAAGCCGGCCGCAGCGGCTTCCCTCGGCCAAGTTCACCGCGCAACGGCGCTCGACGGCACACTGCTCGCCTGCAAGCTTCAATATCCGGATATGCAATCGGCCGTGGAGGCCGACCTCAAACAGCTCGAAGTCGCATTCGCTCTGCATCGCCGCATGTCATCGTGGCTCGATACCCGGGAGATTGCGAAGGAAATCGGCGCCCGTGTCCGCGAAGAACTCGATTACGAGCGAGAAGCGAAACATGCCGTGCTCTACGGCAACGTTCTTCGCAACGTCGATGCGGTCCGCGTACCCGCCATCCACAAGGATCTCTCGACAAAGCGCCTTTTGACGCTTGGCTGGCTCGATGGTCAGCGGATTCTCGATTTTGCCGAGGCTCCGGTGGACGTCCGAAATCGGCTGGCCCGTTCGATGTTCAAGGCCTGGTGGCATCCCTTCAGCCGTGCCGCCGTCATTCACGGGGACCCCCACCTCGGCAACTACACGGTCTTCTCGGAGGGCGGCGAGGCGAAGGGGATCAACCTTCTCGACTACGGCTGTGTCCGGATCTTTCATCCGCGCTTCGTCGGTGGGGTGGTCGACCTCTATCGGGGTCTGCTGACCAACGACAATGCCCGTATCGTTCATGCGTACGAGACCTGGGGATTCAAGAACCTCAATAAGGAACTTGTCGAAATCCTGAATATCTGGGCGCGCTTTATATATGGACCGATCTTGGAGGATCGTACACGAACCGTGGCCGACGGGGTCAAGCCAGGCGAGTATGGGCGTCGGCAGGCCTTCGAGGTCCATCAAGCCCTCAAGGCGCGTGGCCCTGTCACGATCCCACAGGAGTTCGTTTTCATGGACCGCGCGGCTGTCGGCCTCGGCGCCGTCTTTCTGCATCTCCGTTCAGAGCTGAACTATCACCGGTTGTTCGAAGCCGAGATCGACCGGTTCTCCCTTGCCGAACTGGAAGCGCGCCAGGGCGAGGCGCTTACAACGGCAGGACTTGCGTTGCCGGCTTGAAAGCGTGGCCATAAAAAGGCGTTCGAGGTGATTGGTCGGTGCGCATGTCGATTGCGACCGACCTTGGCTTGCGCTAAATCCCCTTGGAACAAATCAAGATGATGCCCAAGGGGACGCTCACAAGATGGCCGATACCAAGACCGTGTCCGGTGCGCATTACAGCCCGGCGATGGACGAGAAGACTCACGAGCAGACCTATCGCGGCTTCGTTCGATTCGTAGAGATCGGCACTGGTGTCGTCCTATGCTGGGTCCTGGCGCTGGCTGTCGGCGGTATTCGCGAGGCCTGGCTGACCGCAATCTTCGGTGTGATCCTATCTGGTGTCGCAGGTGCCGTCGGTGCTCTCGCTCCCGCGATCGGCTGGAAGGCCCCCCTGGCAGTTGGCATCCTGCTGGCGCTGTACCTCGCTTTCGCCTGATCCCTTTCCATCCATAACTTGACTGATTTGCGGGTCGCCTTCGGGCCGTCCTTTAAGGAGCATTCCTGCATGCGCATCGCTGTATTATCGGAAACCGATCCCGCGGAGCCGCGGGTCGCGGCGGTGCCAGAGACGGTCAAGAAGTTCATCGGCCTCGGAGCCGACGTGACCGTGCAGTCTGGAGCGGGCCTCAAGGCTGGCGTGCTGGACGTCGAGTACGAAGCCGCCGGCGCTTCGATCGTCGCCTCAGCCGCTGATGCGGTCAGCTCGGCCGATCTCGTTCTGAAGGTTCGGCGTCCGTCCCCCGAAGAAATCGGCCTCCTGAAGCGCGGCGCGAGCGTCGTTGCAATCATGGATCCATACGGCCATGAGGCGGAGCTTGGGGCCATGGCGGAAGCCGGTGTCGACACCTTCGCGATGGAGCTGATGCCCCGCATCACGCGTGCTCAGGTGATGGACGTGCTGTCGTCGCAAGCAAACCTTGCCGGCTACCGTGCTGTCATCGACGGGGCTGCCGAGTACGGCCGTGCCATGCCGATGATGATGACCGCTGCCGGCACTGTTCCAGCGGCGCGCGTCTTCGTCATGGGCGTCGGCGTCGCTGGCCTTCAGGCGATCGCAACGGCACGCCGCATGGGTGCGGTCGTCACCGCTACGGACGTGCGCCCGGCAACCAAGGAACAGGTCGAATCCCTCGGCGCGAAGTTCGTTGCTGTCGAGGACGAAGAATTCAAGCAGGCGGAAACCTCCGGCGGCTACGCCAAGGAGATGTCGGCCGAGTACAAGAAGAAGCAGGCTGACCTCGTCACCACCCATATCGCCAAGCAGGACATCGTCATCACGACGGCGCTGATCCCTGGGCGGCCGGCTCCGCAGCTCGTGTCCGAGGCAATGGTCGCATCGATGAAGCCGGGCTCGGTTCTCGTCGATCTTGCCATCGAGCGCGGTGGGAACGTCGAGGGTGCCAAGAGCGGAGAGGTCGTTACGACTGAAAAGGGCGTGAAGATCGTCGGTCACCTCAATGTGCCTGGTCGCCTCGCAGCTACCGCCTCCAGCCTCTACGCCCGCAACCTCTACGCTTTCGTCGAGACGCTGATCGACAAGGAAGCCAAGACATTGGCGGTCAAGTGGGACGATGAACTCGTCAAGGCGACCAACCTGACTCGCGACGGTCAGGTCTCGCATCCCTCGTTCCAGCCCAAATCTTGATCCCGCCGGAGGATACGATGGCCACGCTTCCCCCCGATCAAGCCGCCGAGCAGGCGCGCGCCGCCGCCGCCGCGGCCCGAACCGCTGCCGATATCGCGCAGCAGCATGCGCTCCAGGCGCAGAAATACGCCGATGGTATCGGTCACGGCCTTAGCGCTGTCACCCACGGCGCCGTCGACCCGACGGTCTTCCAGCTCGCGATCTTCGTGCTGGCGATCTTCGTCGGCTACTACGTGGTCTGGTCGGTGACTCCGGCCCTCCACACCCCTCTGATGTCCGTCACCAACGCAATCTCATCGGTGATCATCGTCGGCGCGCTCCTGGCGGCGGGTGTTCCCTATGTTGAGCACGGCACCGGCTGGGCCCGCTTCTTCGGTTTCGTCGGTATCATCCTCGCCAGCGTAAACATCTTCGGCGGGTTTCTCGTCACCCAGCGCATGCTCGGCATGTACAAGAAGAAGGCCTGAGACATGTCCCAGAACGTCTCATCCCTTCTCTACATCGTATCCGGCGTCCTGTTCATCATGGCGCTGCGTGGGCTCTCCCACCCCACCACCTCGCGACAGGGCAACCTGTACGGCATGATTGGCATGGGGCTGGCCATGCTCACCACCCTGGTCGGCCATCCGCCGGCCGGGCTCGGCGCCTGGGTCATCGTGATCCTTGGCCTCGCGATCGGCGGGGGTGCCGGCGCGGTGATCGCCAAGCGCGTGCCGATGACGGCGATGCCGCAGCTGGTTGCGGCCTTCCACTCTCTCGTCGGCCTTGCAGCCGTGATGGGAGCGGCCGCGACCCTGTACGCTCCGCAGGCCGTAGGCATCCTTGAGAACGGCCACATCCATAAGGAGTCGCTGTTCGAAATGGCCCTCGGCGTGGCCATCGGCGCGATTACCTTCACGGGCTCAGTCATTGCCTTCGCGAAGCTCGACGGGCGCATGTCCGGTAAGCCGATCATGCTGCCCCAGCGGCACCTCATCAACATTGGCCTCGGCATCGCCTTGGTGGTGCTGATCGCCATTTTCATCGGCAGCGAGAGCAAGGCGATCTTCTGGTTGATCGTCATCCTGTCCTTCGTGCTCGGCGGCCTCCTCATCATCCCGATTGGCGGCGCCGACATGCCCGTCGTCGTCTCGATGCTCAACTCCTACTCGGGCTGGGCAGCCGCCGGCATCGGTTTCACCCTGGGCAACCTCGCGCTCATCATCACGGGTGCGCTTGTGGGCTCGTCCGGCGCGATTCTGTCCTACATCATGTGCAAGGCGATGAACCGGTCGTTCATCTCGGTCATCCTCGGCGGCTTCGGCGGTGACGCCGCGGCTGTGGGCGGCGGCGCAGTAGAGACCCGTCCGGTCAAGCAAGGTTCGGCGGACGACGCGGCCTACATCATGAAGAACGCGGAGCGAGTCATCATCGTACCGGGCTACGGGATGGCGGTAGCGCAGGCTCAGCATAGCCTTCGCGAGATGGTCGACCTGCTGAAGAAGGAGGGTGTGGACGTGAAGTACGCGATCCACCCTGTCGCTGGCCGCATGCCCGGTCACATGAACGTGCTGCTCGCCGAGGCGAACGTACCTTACGACGAGGTCTTCGAGCTTGAGGACATCAACGGTGAGTTCCCGCAGGCCGATGTGGCCTTCGTCATCGGCGCAAACGACGTCACGAATCCGGCAGCGAAGACGGACAAGACCTCGCCGATCTACGGTATGCCCATCCTCGACGTGGAGAAGGCCAAGACCGTGCTCTTCATCAAGCGCGGCATGGGCTCCGGCTATGCAGGCGTGGAGAACGAGGTGTTCTTCCGCGACAACACCATGATGCTGTTCGGCGACGCAAAGAAAGTGGTCGACAGCATCCTTAAAAACCTCTGACGCCGCCGCGGGCGACGACCCGCGATGCGGTCTTGGTGGGGTCGGCGCATGTTCGCCGGCCCCGTTGTCGTTTCGGATGCAGTCCTGCGGCAGACATGGCGCTATGATCCTCCCGTGTCAGTTGCCTTTTCCCTCGACGCGCCCCGCGCGTTCCTCGACGTCTCCCTCTCGGTTCTCGGCCGGCCCTGGCGCGACCGCTGCGCGGATCCAACCGTGCAGGCCTACGCGGCGACGATGGTGCAGGCGTATGCCTTGCCCGAGCTGCTGGCCCGAGTTCTGGCGGGGCGCAGTATCCGCCCGGCCGAAGTGGACGCCTACCTGAAGCCACGCTTGCGCGACCTTATGCCGGATCCCGATTGCCTGATCGACATGGCGCCGGCCGTCGACCGGCTTGCCCGTGCGGTTCAGACCAGCGAGCAGGTAGCGATCTTCGGCGATTACGATGTCGACGGAGCCGCGAGCGCCGCGCTTCTAGCGAGCTATCTGCGTGGCTTCGGCCTAACCGTTCACATTCACATTCCCGACCGAATCACGGAGGGCTATGGCCCGAACGTTGCTGCCGTCGAGGCCCTGCGAGGCGCTGGCGCTACCCTGCTGGTCACCGTCGATTGCGGCACGAGCGGACACGCCCCTCTGGAGGCTGCCGCGGCACTCGGCCTTGATGTGATTGTCCTCGACCACCATGGCGCCCCGGAGCACCTGCCTCCCTGCCGTGCTCTGGTCAATCCGAACCGCCTCGACGATCTCTCCGGCCTCGGACACCTCTGCGCTGCGGGCGTCGTCTTTTTGACGCTCGTCGCCTTGAACAGGCGTCTTCGGGGAAAAATTGAGTTTGTCGACCGGCTACCCGACCTCGCCCAGTCCCTCGACCTCGTTGCCCTGGCAACTGTGGCGGATGTTGTTCCACTGGTCGGCCTAAACCGCGCCCTTGTTGTTCAAGGTCTGAAGGTGATGCGCGCTCGCGGCCGCATAGGCCTCGCGGCGCTGCTGGACGCGGCATCCTTAGCTGAGCCGCCGGAAGCTTGGCACCTCGGTTACCTCGTCGGCCCACGGATCAATGCTGGGGGACGGATTGGAGATGCGGCTCTTGGGGCAACCCTTCTTACGACCGCTGACCCGGCCGAGGCTTCACGGATCGCGGTGGAACTGGACCGTCTCAATCGCGAACGGCAGGTGATTGAGGCGGAGGCGGTCGCCGCCGCTGAGGCCGAGATGGACCACGTGCTCAGTTTCGATCCGGAACGTCCGGTGCTGGTCGCTGCGTCCGCCGACTGGCATCCCGGCGTTGTCGGGCTCATCGCCGCGCGCCTGAAGGAGCGTTTCGGCCGCCCAGCCTTTGCCTTCGCCCTGCGTCCGGACGGCACTGCGACCGGCTCGGGTCGTTCGATCATGGGCGCGGATCTAGGGCATGCCGTCCGTACGGCAGTCGAGGCGGGGCTGGCTCTGAAGGGCGGGGGCCACGCCATGGCGGCGGGCGTGACGCTGCCCGGACCGGACGTCACGGGTTTTCGCGATCACCTCGCATCTGTTCTGTCGACGACCGTGGCTGAGGCACGGGCTGTCGAAGCGCTCCTGGTGGATGGTGCAATCAGTGCGGGCGGTGTCACCGCCGAACTAGTGCGCACGATCCACCGCGCCGGTCCATTCGGCTCTGCGGCTCCGGAGCCGACCTTCGTCCTACCACGCCACCGCATCGTGGACGCTGCCGTCGTAGGCCAAGGACACGTTCGGGTTCGTCTGCGTAGCAGGGATGGCCAAGCCATCGGCGCCATCGCATTCCGGTCTACACAAGGCCCGCTTGGACAGGCACTCCTGTCCAGCATCGGCAAAGAGGTGCACGTTGCCGGCACATTGTCTGTAGATACCTGGCGCGGCGCCGAGCGGGCTCAAATGCGGATCTGCGATCTCGCGTATTTCGATTGAGCGATGCGGTTGACTCCCGCCCGGACGGTCATCATAAGGACGGCGCGCCGCCGAAAGGCGGTCGGTTTGGGGGAATGTCCCGAGCGGCAAAGGGGGCGGACTGTAAATCCGCTGCGTAAGCTTCGTAGGTTCGAGTCCTACTTCCCCCACCAAACCTCTACTGAGATCCCGATCTTCTTCGGGCTGTCTCAAGCTTCGGTGGCCTGCTAGAAGGGTCGGCGATGCGGGTGTAGCTCAATGGTAGAGCAGCAGCCTTCCAAGCTGAATACCCGGGTTCGATTCCCGGTACCCGCTCCACTTCTCTCCCCTTGATTATCGCTCTTGCCGCAGGCGCTTAGGCGCCCTGCGGTGGTATCCGTGGCTGAATGCACAAGCATGGGATACCACCGGGATACCACCTGAGTTGGGGCGATTCCCTCAGGCTGCGGAGCCCTACGCGCGCCGGCGCACCTTCTTCTGGGACGTGACCGTGTCCCGCATCAGCGCCACCAGGGACTGCCCCGGGACGCGGTAGTGCTCGGGCGCGGAGCCTTCCAGGACCTCGCTCCCCCGCTGGACCACCAACCTGGTGGGCAGGGTCCCCGTCCCGATGATGATCCGCTGGTCGACCTTGCGGGCCCACTTGGCGAGGTGGCCGAGGTTGTAGATCTCGAAGAACGAGTTGACCGCCCGCAGGCGGACCCGCTGCTCCTCGATCCGGCGCATCAGGTCGCCCAGCTTCACGAGGCCGATGCGGATCTCCCGGGTCGTGACGTCCGGCTGGCGCAGGGCTTCGAGCGTCATCGCCACGTCGATCTCGATGTCCATCAGTTGGTCGGACACCGACGGACCGGACCGGAAGAGCTCGGCGCCATGCAGGGCGTCGCCCTGGACGACCACGCCCCGGACCCGCTCGTTCCCGCTGCCGTAGTCGCGCAGTTGCTCCTCGGTCGAGAGCATTCCGTCGCCGTTGGCCACTCGTTCGAGACGGGCCCAGACCGTCTTGCCGAGCATGGCCCGGAGTTGCCGCTGGATGTCGGCGAAGGCCTTGACCGCCGGGTCGCGACCCATGGCGGCGATCTGGTCGACGAGGTCGGCCCGCTGCGACAGGACCGTCCGCTGGCGCTCGACGTAGTCGCGCCGGTCCCGGGCGGCGTCGAAGTCCTTCACGAGCTCGTCGAAGACGACGCCGTAGCGCTTGTGGGCGCAGTCCCGCCCGACGAGGCGGCGGCCGCCGGAGCGGTAGAGCATGACTGTCCGACGTCAGCACCTGTGGGACAGAATGAGGGTCTTCCCGAACGGAGGATGGCTGGTTCATCGTAGCCCCTGAGGAGCGAAGATGAAGCAGA
>NZ_LMNU01000029.1 GCF_001423085.1 Methylobacterium sp. Leaf125
GCCTACCTGCAGGGCTTCATCGGCAAGGACCAGCTCGTCGCCCGCGGCAAGCTCTTCGCCAAAACCGCCTACGGACAGAACCTCCTCAAACTCGCACACGAAGACCCAAAAGGACTCCTGACTCGTTGAGCGCACACAGGACCGGAGCGGGGAGGGGCCTCCCCGAAGCGGGGACGGTCGGGTATAGGAGCGAAAATGGACAACATCATTCGCCCCACCTTCGGCGCCCCACGCCGCACGGAAGCAACCGATCCCCGTCGCGTCCAGGTCCTGACCCAGCGCGTCTACGGCGAGGCGCATGGCTGCCGCGTCTGCCTCGTCCACGACGAGAGCGCTCCGGAGGGCGATGTCTACAAGGTCGTGGTCGGGTTCCTGACGGACGACGAAGTCAGCACCGTGGCGATTCTCCCGGCCACGCCGGAGGGGGATACCGATTGCGAAATCGTCGCCCTGGCGATCCTGCGCACCCTCGGCATGATCGAGGCCCGCCTGGAACCGCCGGGCAGCGCCTGAAGCAGTGCGAATCGCCTCATGAGCAGGCGTTCAGATGTGGGCTTGCATCGGTCCGGAAAGCCATGCTATCGCCCCTGCACCGGAACGGACCGGGTCTCAACCGCCAGCCCTCGGCAGGGCTTGCGACGAACAACCGGATCCTGCCTCGTGCCACGCGAGGATGTTGGGGGATAGTTTAACGGTAGAACAGTGGACTCTGACTCCTCTAGTCCAGGTTCGAATCCTGGTCCCCCAGCCACTGATTTAACTACGCTTTTTCCACTTCAGTCTGAGAACAGTTAGGCCCTGTCGGGCATCCAGTCGGGAAAAGCTGTTCTGGTTTCGAGCTTCCTGATGGCCGCGATGGCAAGCGCCGGATCACGGCTCAGGTAGTAAGCATCCAAGACCGAACGTCGTTCAACGAGTGCCCGGTCAGCGTCGCGATCTCCGCCTCAGAGCATCCAGCCAGTGCTAGGCGGCTCACAGCAGTTCCGCGTAGGTCGTGGAAGGTCAGACCTGCGATGCCGCACGCCTTGCAGGCCTTCCCCCACGAGGAGCGAAAGCCATCGCTGGTCCAGGGCCGATCCTCCGAGTTGAGCAGGATCACCGGGCTGTGGCGCGGGGCGGCGTTAAGAGCCAGCTTCAGCACGCTGCTGACTGGAATCACGACACGTGCACCGGTCTTTCCCTGCTGCAGGCGGATCGTGTTGCTGTCGTAGGCGCCCCAGGGAAGCTGCAGGAGGTCGCCTTGGCGCTGGCCGGTCCAGAGAGCCAGGATCAGCGGTAAATGCAGGTGAGGGGGCGCCGAGGCGAGGAACGCAGCCTCATCGGCATCGGTCCAGACCTTTTCCGTCCGCGTCGCTCGGTAGAGGCGGCCACCCTTCTCGCAGGGGTTGGCCAGAATTAGCCCGCGGTCGAGCGCCCAGGAGAGGACACGGGCAAGGACGCTCCAGGCATAGTCGGCCTGTCGGCGTGAGCGGAGAGCGAGGCGATCCCGCCAAGCCATGAATGGGAGACAGCCGGCGGCGTCGGCGCCGCGATGGTTCATGCGGTCCGTTCCGTCGTTCCCTTCCGCGCCTGCGCCACGGTCAACCACACGGGCGAGACCAGGAAGTAGAAGGCGCCGAACGCGGCGTAGGGAGCGATGTCCGTGATCGCCGGCATCAAGGCACCGTTCGCCTTGAGGATGAAGTGCGTGCCTGCAAGGGCCGACTGCGCTCCGCTGAGCGCCATCGCCCACTGGGCGCCCGCCTGCCAGCGCCGCACGCCGGTCGCGAGTTGCAACAGGCCGGAGAGGATCGCCCAGATCCCGAACACCGCCAGCACCGCGTGCATGCCCCATCCGAGCGCGAGCGCCACTGCGACGGCGACGACGGTGCTGGCGGCCGCGTTGAGGGCTTGGCTGGGATTGGCCGTCAGGCCGCCGCTGCGACGCGCGTCGATGACGTTGGCGACGGCATCCCAGGCGGGATAGGCGACGAGAAGCACCGCCGCGGCCGCCGGCATGGCCTTTCCGATGGTGAAGGCGGCAGCGACCCAGCCGACGGATATTCCGGCACGGAGGAAGTAATAGGAACTCAGCCAGCGCGAAGTGTCATGGCCGGGTCTTTGGATAATCGTCATCGTGGTTCCCTTTGGGTGCGCGGCAAGGCGGAGAATCGGCACGACCCGCAATCACGCGGAGGACGCCGGCGACCGAAACGCCGGACTTCGTGAAACCGGTGTCTTTCCAGGGGGATATGCCTCGCCTCGGAAGGCACTTTTACAAACGGACACCGATGACACCCATGACCGGATCGCTGGAAAACTTGACCGTTCCGGAGGATGAACCGAGCGTCGCCGGCGACCTCCTCTCCCTCGTCCTGGCGCAGATCCGGCTCACCGGGGACTACGTCCGGTCCCATGAGGTCGAGCGGTCAGGGATCTTGGACCTGGAGGTTGGGGCCGCCCATGTCATCGTGGTCGCCGAGGGTTCGCTCCACGTGGAGGGCGACGGCGCGGAGCGCGTCATCATCGACACGGGCGATCTCGTGCTTCTGTCCCGCGGGCTCGGAGGGGCCAGGCTCGTGGCCTCCGCCTCGCACGCTTCGGTGATCGTCTGTCGGTTCTGGTTCGATCCCCACGCCCTGCGCGGCATGGTCTCGGCCCTGCCCGGGCGCATCCACATCCGGCGCGATGAGGGGGCGGGGTGGCTGGAGGGCATCGTACCCTTCCTGATGGTCGAGGTGACCGACGACGAGCCGGGCGCGGCCCTGATGATCTCGCGGATCATCGACGTCATCGTCATCCGCACCCTACGGACCTGGGTGCGGCGCGGGCACACCACCGGATGGCTGGGAGGGCTCTCGGACGCCCGCATCGCCCGGGCCTTGAAGGTCATGCACGAGCGCCCGTCGCATCCTTGGGGCATCAAGGCTTTGGCGGACGCGGCCGGCATGTCGCGATCGAGCTTCAGCGACCGATTTACGGCACTCGTCGGGCGCTCGCCCCTGCGCTACCAGAACGAGTGGCGGCTTACGCTCGCCCGGGGCATGCTGGTCGCTCGCGAGGCGCGTGTCGGAGAGATCGCATTGCGCGTCGGGTACGCGTCGGAGGCAGCCTTCAGCCGCGCCTACAAGGCCATGTTCGGATACCCGCCGCGGGACGAACCTGCGCCGCCGAGCGGTTCCGGATCGCGCGAGCAGGACGGTGGTTTGCGGCAGGGGGCTGAGCGGGTCGAACCCACGCCTACGTCCGCTTTTGCGCGGCCATCATAGCAGTCTGTACGGCTCGGTTGGTCGACGCCTGCCTGTCTGCTCTATGACCGGGTTGGGTGGAAATCTGCTGGTCCGCCTTCGGGTATAAGACCCGTAAAAAGGACGTCCCATGTCCTGCAGAAGCTGGCTGGAATGGAACGCCTGCTGCGAAGCAATACTCTCAAAGAGCGCGCAAATTCTACTCCGTTGCTTCTTGAGACTGTAGATCCGTGCGATCGCCGCTCCTGCTACTTCAAAGCGTCCACGACGGCGTCGAAGAACACCTGAGGCGGTATCAGCTGAAGGTTCTGAGGTTTTGAGGCCGCGCTCGTTACGGCGATCACGACGCGCTCCTTGGGGTCGATGTAGACGAACTGGCCGAATATGCCCCGGGCCATGAATGCTCTGTCGGCCCGTGCCGGAGCCGAGGTGGCGATCCACCACATGTAGCCGTAGTCCAGCGGAGCGCCACCCTTCAGGATCTTGGCGGTGCTAGCTTCCTGCAGCCATCCGTCGGGCAGGATCGACCTGCCCTCGACCACGCCGCCGTCGAGGTAGAACTGGCCGAACCTCGCGAAATCGCGCAGCGTCGCCGACAGGCCACTGCCGGCGATCTCGAGCCCGCCGGGCGAGTCCAGCCACCATCTGGCCTCGACCTCCATGCCGTAGGGCTTCCAGATCTTCTCCGAAAGGTAGTCGGCGAGAGGACCCTTGATAGCGCCATGAAGAATCTCGCCAGCCACCTGGGTCTCACCGGTGCTGTAGTTAAACTTCGTTCCGGGCTCGACCGCGCGGGGCAGCTTCGCCATGACATCCATGGCGGCGTCGCGCTGCTGAGATTCCTGCGCCTTGAGGAGATCGCGCCGGTCGGATCGAGGATCGGTGTAGGCCTCGTTCCACTTCGCGCCGGACGACATCATTAGCACATCGCGGATGCTTACGCCGTCGTAGGCGCTACCCTTGAGCCGCGGCACGTACTTCGTCGCCGGCTCATCCAAGCTTTCGATGAGACCCTCTTTGACCGCTACGCCGATCAGTGTCGACGTGACGGACTTGGCAATCGACATCGAGGTCCAGCGGGTGCCCGGCGTGTTGCCGAGCTGGTAGGTCTCGTAGACGACTTCGCCGTCCTTCAGGACGATCATCCCGGATACCCGATCTACAGCGAGGAAGTCGGTGAGGTCGTAAGTCCGGTCGCCGACGGCGAACTTGATCTGTCCGAGCTGCTTCCGCGCGATCCGAAAGGCGGCCGGCCGTGCGGAGGCCGCCACGACCCGCGTCGGAAACAGACGGTCAACGTTGCGGAGGGTGTCGTGCGCGCGGTACTGGCGTGATCGCTTCCTATCTTCCGAACGGCGCATGGCCCGAACCAGCCCTCTGGGCGCTGCGCTGGGCTTTGTTTCTGGGGCCGCTGGCTGGCGCTGGCTGGTTGATGAAGCGGGAGGGCGACGACCGCCGCCGGATCGCGGCGCTCTTTGCCCTACTCTACGGCATGGGAACGATCTTTGTCGCCCATCAGGTCGCCCTTGCTGCCGGGTGGTGGCACTAACGGGGGCGGCGCCCTGATGCTGGCAGGCATGCCGTTCGATATCCTGCTTGGAGGAGCCTTGCTGTTCGGCCCCGTGCTGTTCCTCGCGGCGCCGCAGACCAATCCCGTCCTGCTGGCTGGTTCGATCGTCGTCTGCCTCCATGCGCCGCTGTTCTCGTCGTTGCGACCGTTCGTGCATGCAGGCTCAGATTGGCTCACAGGCGTACTCGTCGTCTTCCTGATCGCACATATCCCGGCGCTCTTCCTCGCACGCTGGACCGCCGAAAACCGCAGGCTCGGTGCACGCGTCACCCTGCTCGCCTTCGGCTATGGCTGGCTTGCTTTCGCGCTCCTGCCGACCCTCATCATGCGGGCCATGGGTGGGTCCTGGAGCGATGTGCCGAGGACACCCTGGATCCTTGTGCCCGCGGCAATCGTCGCCGCGCCTTTGCTCCTGTTGGGAGCAACCGGCGCGCACCTCTTCGCCCTCCGCGGCGGCGGGACGCCGATCCCCCTCGATCCTACCGTTCGGCTCGTCCGGGGTGGGATCTACGCCTACATCCGCAATCCGATGCAGACCTGTACGGCCGCGCTCTGGCTGCTCATGGGCGCCGTCCTCGCAAACCCCTGGGTCATGGCAGCGGCCGCCATGGCGCTCGTCTTCGTCCTCGGCATGGTCCGATGGCACCACCGATACGACCTCCTCGAGCGCTTCCCCGCCGATTGGCTGGCCTATCGCGAGGCCGTTCCGGAGTGGTGGCCGCGCTGGCACCCATGGACGGTCGAGCCGGCACGGTTCGAGTTCTCACCCACCGTGTCATGGCAGCCGCTCCTCGCCGCTTGGCTCGAACGGCGAGTCAGGGGCCTGGACGTCCGCCCGGGCACGACTTTGCGGTACGTCGACGGGTCTTACGCGGCCCAAGGTCCAAACGCGGTCGCCTGGGCCCTGTCGCATATCAATTTCGCGGCCGTCCTCCTCGGTTCGGCGCTGCTGCTTGTTCTGGCCCCCTTCTCGACGCGCTCGCCTGTGCGCGAGGCCAAGGAGCGCCGCCTTGTCTGACGCCCCCCGCTGCGTGCCGCTACGCCGTTCAGCCCTACCCTCGGCACCGATCACCTGCTCCGCCTGCGCCGCGATCCCCTGGGCTTCTACGACGACATGAAGGCCCGGCACGGGGACGCCGTGCGCCTGAGGCTCGGGCCCTACCGGCTCTGGCTGCTGTTCCATCCCGACCACGTCGAAGCCGTGATGGCCAGGCAGGCCCAGGAGTTCATCAGGTTCGAACGGCTGATGCGGATCCTGCGCCAGTGGAACGGCGAGAACGTTCTGACGGCGGATGGACCGGCCTGGCGCGAGAGGCGCCGACACGTCCTGCCGGTCTTTGCGACCCGAAACCTGTCGGCCTATGCCGACGCGATCGCCCGACGCGCGACCGCCTTCTGGCGCCGCGGCCCGACCTCGTGAAGGCGCTCCGCCAGGAGATCGTCGCTGTCTGCGGGACAGGACCCGTTGCGGCAAACCACCTACCGGCTATGCCTCTCCTCAGCGGCACGGTCCGCGAGGTTTTGCGACTCTATCCGCCTGCCTACACGATGTTCCTACGCCGGGCGGTCCGAGACGTGACGATCGCCGGGCTGCCGGTGCGCCGGGGGGACGTTGTTCAGGTCGTGCCTTGGATCACCCAACGAGATGCGCGCTGGTTTCCCAATCCGGAGAGCTTCGATCCCCGCCGGTGGCTCGATTCAGACCATCAGCCTTTCACCTACTTCCCTTTCGGCGCAGGCCCTCGCGTCTGCATCGGACAGACTTTCGGGCTGATGGAAGTGTCGATCGCCATCGCCACGGTCGTTCGGACCTGGACGCCACATCCAGAGAGCGCCGATCCGGTCCCGGAGGCCCGTTTTTCTCTGCGCCCCCGTGGTGGCCTGCGGCAACGCTGGACGCGCGCAGTCGACTGACCTCAGTCGCGCTCGAACCGATGGCGCGCCTCTGCCGAGGGAACCTGACAGATCGTATGGCGCCCAAACCAGCGATACCGATTGCGTGCAATCCCGTCGTTAACGGCATCCCGCCACGATCGCGGCACCACGCGCAGATGTCGCAACCACCCCAGTGGCGCCTGCATGAGGCTCATGAGTCCGATCCAGGCATCGGATCGCGTCCAGGCCTGATGCCCTCGGACAACGAGGTAGGTCTTGTCCAGATCGCTCTCGGTCAAACCGTGACGAGACGCGAGCGCCCGTCCCATACGCGAGCGCGTGGTCGCAAACCGCAACTCCGGTGAACGCTCGTGGGTGAGTAGAACACCAACGAACCGATTGCAGAGGACGCATTCACCATCGAACACGACCCAGGGGCGGTCTTCCAAAATCAGCGACATAGAAAACGTCCCAGATGAAGCCTATCAGAGTACCATGACGCTGCCAGCAGGGTGCGTCCCTTCGGGACCATGCTCTCGTCGCTTCGCTCCCCGAACCCCATGAAGGGTTTCGGCCCTGCCGGTGACGATCACAGGTGTATCTTTGTAGCTCATCCGGACAGACTTTTTGGCGCGTCCGAGGTGTCCGCCAGGGCATGCCCTCGCGGACAGGATATTCTGCCTAACGTCGGATTTGAGAACGATCGGGTAGTTTCCGCTTACGACCCCCATCGGTCATACGGCCATCTCTGAGCACTTCATGAAAGCAGCCATCCAACCGTCAGGGCGTCCAGCGGTTGCGCTGTTCGTTAGAGGTACGCAGTCGGGATGCCGCTACAAACCGAATGCAAGTCAAACAGGACTGCTGACCCGCGAACGACCTTCACCGCTGTTACGCGCATGCAACACACTTCCTGCGAGACGCGACAGATTATAACGCTTCTAGACCTGGCCTGAGATACATTCGAAGACCTCGAAGCTAGACATGTGTGCTCGGATCCCCGCGAACTTGACCGCGTATGTTTCTGGACCGTAACGGACCGAATTGATCCAAGTTGGTTTGCGTCCGTGATCGTGTCGAGAGAAATGACCAAAAGAAGCACTACCCTGGCCGCGTCCGCTGCCTTCGTGCTTGTGGCGCAATCGGGTTCGTTGGTCAGTTTTGGGCCCAGTTCGGCTATAGCCCAGCTCGCCGCAGATGCTTCACAAGAGGTTCAGCTCGACGAACTCTCGGTGGCCGGCATCGGAGGGCCTGCGGGCGGAACAGCACGCAAGGTCGATGGCTACCTTGCACGGGACAGCGTCAGCGCGACCCGCACCGACACACCGCTGCGCGAGGTGCCCCAGACGGTCGTTGTCGTGCCGGATCGGGTTCTGCAGGACGCCGCCGCAACGCGGGTCGACACCGCCCTCGATCTTGCCGGCGTCGGCCGGGCCAACAACTTCGCAGGCCTTGGCCTGACGGAGTTCACGATCCGCGGCTTCAACACGGGCGAGTACTACCGCAACGGCTTCCCGATCAATCGGGGCTACCCACCCTCGCCGGACGTGGTGTCCATCGAGCGGATCGAGGTGCTGAAGGGCCCGTCCGCCTTCCTCTACGGACGCGGCGATCCCGGCGGCACCTTCAACATCGTGACCAAACAGCCCTTGGCCGAGCGCGCCCTCGCGATCGGCACGCAGTTCGGGAGCTTCAACCAGAAGCGCAGCATCTTCGACGCCACTGGCGCCCTTGATGAGGAGGGCCGGGTGCTCGCTCGCGTTACCGGCGCCGTGGAGGACAACGGAAGTTTCCGCGACTTCGTGCATAGCGACCGCTACTACCTCGCTCCCGTCATCGCCTGGAAGCCCACCGCCGACACCACGATCACCCTAGAGGGCGAGTTTGCCAGCACGACCGCGACCTTCGACCGGGGCGTCGTGCCGATCAACGGTAACACCCGCGCCCTGCCGCGTAACCGCTTCATCGGCGAGCCTGGCATCCCACCGGTGCGCAACGACAACGCCCTCGGCCAACTCCGCATCGAGCACAAGCTCGATCAGAACTGGGTGGTCACCGCCGGCGTCCAGGCTCTGGGTGGGAGCCTCGTCGGCGACGGCGTGGGCGCCATGAATGTCCTCAGTGATGGGCGTACCCTGCGCCGAACCTTCGAACATCGCGACTTGAGCTGGTCGGACCTCGACCTGCAGCTCAACCTCGCGGGCAAGTTCGAGACCGGCCCCTTTCGCCATACTCTGCTGATGGGCTTGGAATACGACACGTACCGCTACCGGGAGATCTTCGACCGCTCGAACGCGAACCTCTTCCCCTTCACCCTCGACCTTCTCGCGCCCCGCTACGGGCAATCCACCCGGCCTCCTCTCGCCTCAATCACGAACTTCCTGCAGAACACCGAGAGCTTCGGCGGCTACGTTCAGGATCAGATCGACCTCACCCCACGCCTCCATGCCCTCCTGGGCGTGCGCGTGGAGAACCTCGGCCTCGTCTCGACCGACTACCGCACTGGCCGCACCACGAGCCTGCAGGACACGGTCGCGACCCCGCGCTTCGGCCTTACCTACGATCTCACCGATGAGGTCTCGGTCTACGGCAGCTACGGCCGTTCCTTCCTGCCGAATACCGGCACGGATCGCTCTGGACGCCCCTTCGCTTTCCAGCAAGGCGAGGGCTACGAGGTCGGCGCCAAGCTCAGCCTGCTTGACGGACAACTGAGCGCAACGGCGGCTCTGTTCGACATTCGGCGCACCAACGTCCTCACGGCCGATGCAGTCGATCCAAACTTCAGCGTGGCGGCCGGCGAGGTACGCAGCCAGGGCTTCGACCTGACCGTTGCTGGATATCTGGCACCCGGCTGGCGGGTGATCGGCACCTACACCCATGCCGATGCCGCTGTAAGTCGTGACAACACACTGCCCGTGGGCACGCGGATCGCCAACATCCCTGCCGACACCCTTGCCCTGCAGAGTGTCTACGAGTTCCAACGGGCGGAGTTGCGTGGCCTCGGCCTCGGCGCTGGCGTGACCCATGTCGGTCAGCGCGTGGCCGGCACCGCCCTCTCAACTTTTCGACTGCCGGACTACACGGTCGTCAACCTGATTTCGTACTATTGGATTACTCCGCAGGTGCGGGTCTATCTTAACGTCGACAACCTGCTCGACACGAACTACTACGACCGCGCCTTCCAGAACCGTTACGCGACACCGGGTACGCCACGCACGATCATGGGTGGTGTCGCAGCACGCTTTTGACCTCTATCGTTGCCAAGAAGGGGCATCTGCGACGGATCGCCCATCTGTTTGGCGTCCACGACTGCTGTAACGTTTGAATTGCCGGTAAGCAGACCAGCTGAAATCCACCCTAAGGAAACATGAGCAACTCTGGTCGGGGCAGACACCCACTCACCACCATATCTGGTAGGTGGCGAAATCGGTCGTTTTACCGACATAGATCACTATAGGCGGCAAAGTCCGAGAAGGATGGATTTTTGCCGGTCTGCTTTCAGGCGAATGGGCGACGAAGTGGACATTTCCGCAACGCCACGACGAGCATCGCAGGTCTTCGCGACGTGACGCAGGATTTTAACCGCAATCCGCTTACCCAAAATCGGTATCGTCCTCGCGTGCTTCAGGCAGGTTCGGGTCGGACGCCGGCGAGGAACAGGGCGATGGCGGCGCGACGGCGCCTTTCCTGGGCCTCGGCATCCACCTCGATGCCGAACAGGGCCTGCCTCGAACTCCGCCCGAGGACGAGGTTGAGGAACAGGTCGGCGGCGATTTCGGGGTCGTCGACCGCGATCTGGCCTTGCTCGACCATGACACCAAGAAGGCAGCCGACCGCCCTGACGCCCCGGAGCCAACCTTCCTCGTAGGCCAGTTTGGCAAGGTTGGGGAATCGCATGGCCTGGGCGGCGATGCAGCGGGTGAGCGCTGCGGCTCCCGGTTCATGGGAGCGGGCAAGAAGGTTGCGGCTCAGCTCGTCCAGCACCGTGGCCGCATCCTTCGGGGTGGCCCTGAGAGCCTGCATCTCCGCCGCCGCCGAAAGGGGGGCGAGCCATTCCCGAATGCGGCCCTGCAGGACCGCCTCGAACAGGGCGCGCTTGTCCTGATAGCGGGAATAGAGCGTCGGCTTGCTGACGCCCGCGGCTTCCGCCACCGCGTCGATGGAGGTGCCGTCGAAGCCGCGCTCGATGAATAATTGGGTGGCGACCTCCACGATGCGCGCCTCACGCCGGGCGGCTTCCTCGCGTGTCGGCCGTCCGCCCGTGCCGCGCTTCGATGTCGCCTCGGGCTCGGCGGTCGAGGTCTCAGCCATCACCATGCTCCTTGTCACGTCCGGTCTCATCCTATATCGATACTTTACCGTATCGTATTGATGTTGGCCACCACCATGGACGCTCGACCCAGCGATCTTCCCCAAACGGAAGCTCTGACCGCTATCACGGGGACCGGGGGCAATCCCACACCGGCCGCCTCGGGCCACCAGGCCGTTGCACCGGCTGCCAAGCGTCGAAAGGCGCGCTGGATCCTTCCCGCTCTCCTCCTCGCCGCCCTGGGCGGTGGTGGCAGCTACGGTTGGCACTGGTGGACGGTCGGGCGGTTCCTGGAGACGACCGAGGATGCCTACCTGCAGGCCGACAAGGTGACCGTCGCCCCGCGCATCGCCGGCCACGTCGCCGAGGTGCTGGTCGGCGACAACCAGCCGGTGAAGGTCGGCGACGTCGTCGCCCGCCTCGACGACCGCGAGTATCGGGTCATGCTTAAGCAGGCCGAGGCGGAGGTCGGGAAGAGCCGGGCCCAGCTCCTCAGCACCGCCGCCGCCATCCTGCAGCAGCAGGCCCAGGTCCAGTCCGCGAAGGCCGAGGTCGAGAACACCGACGCGGCTCTCGACTTCGCCGGCAAGGAATACACCCGCTACCAGAACCTGTTGCAGACCGGCTCGGGCACGGCGCAGCGCCAGCAGCAGGCGGATGCCGACCTGCGCCAGAAGCGGGCGGCACACGACAAGGCCATCGCCTCCCTTGATGCAGCCCGGAAGCAGGTGGAGAGTTTCCGCGCCCTGGAGGGAAGCGCGAAGGCGAGCCTTGAGGCGGCGCAGGCGAAGGTCGAGCAGGCACAGCTCAACCTGACCTACACCACCATCACGGCGCCCGTTGACGGTGTGGTCGGCGACCGCTCCCTGCGGGTCGGACAGTTCGTCTCCGCCGGCACGGGCATGCTGACCGTGGTGCCGATGGGTCGCGACATCTACCTCGTGGCGAACTTCAAGGAGACCCAGACCGGGCGGATCGTCGAAGGTCAGCACGTCACCTTCACGGTCGATGCCCTTGGCGAACACGCGTTCGAAGGGCGTATCGAGAGCTTCTCGCCCGGCACAGGCGCGCAGTTCGCCCTGCTGCCACCGGAGAACGCCACCGGCAACTTCACCAAGGTCGTCCAGCGCGTGCCGGTCCGCATCGCCCTGGATGATGGGGACCCGCTGCTCGCGCGGCTGCGTCCGGGCCTCTCGGTCGAGGCGACGGTGCATACACGGGATGAGGTCGAGCGGGTCGAGCCTCGGCAGGGCAAGCCGCGCCCGGCGCTCGTGAGCGAGGCGCTGCCGCGATGAGCGCCGGCGCGACGGCCACGACGGCGCCTGAGGTCAAGGCGAGCGCCCGCGACTGGCTGGCGGTGTTCGGCGCGATCCTCGGCGCGTTCACCGCCATTCTCGACATCCAGATCACCAACGCCTCGCTCGCCGACATCCAGGGGGCGCTCGGCGCCTCCACCGAGGAGGGAAGCTGGATCTCGACCGCCTACCTCATGGCCGAGATCATCGTGATCCCGCTCACCGGCTGGCTCTCCTCGGTGATCGGCCTGCGACGGTACCTGTCGGTGAACACGATGCTGTTCACGGCCTTCTCGCTCGCCTGCGCGCTCTCGACATCGCTCTCGCAGATGATCCTGTTCCGCGCCGGCCAAGGCTTCACCGGTGGCGTGCTGATCCCGACCGCCATCGTCATCGTGCGCACGCGCCTGCCGAAGAGCCAGCAGACCATCGGCATCGCGATGTTCGGGCTGACCGCCACCTTCGCCCCGGCCATCGGCCCGACGGTGGGCGGCTGGCTCACCGACAACTTCTCCTGGCACTACATCTTCTACCTGAACCTGATTTTCGGCCCGCTCGCGATGGGCATCCAGCTCGGCGCCTTCGACGACGTGCCGGCGCGGTGGGCCGAGCTCCTGAAGGGCGACTGGATCGGCATCGGCCTGATGGCCACCGGCTTGCCGGCGCTGACCTACGTGCTGGAGGAGGGCCAGCGGAAGGACTGGTTCGGCTCGCAGATCATCGTGAACATGTCGCTGCTGGCGGCCGCCGGTATCACCGGCTTCATCGTGCGCGGGCTGATGGCCGAGCGGCCCTTCATCAACCTGCGGGTGCTCGGCAACCGCTCGGTCGGCGGCTCGTGCGTGCTGATGACGGTCCTCGGCGCAGTCTCGTTCGGCTCGATCTACATCATCCCGGTCTACTGCGCGCAGATCCAGGGCTACAACGCCCAGCAGATCGGCTACGTGGTGATGTGGTCCGGGCTGCCGCAGTTGCTGCTGTTCCCGATGATGCCCCTGATCATGCGGGTCTTCGACGCCCGGCTGCTGGTGGTGACCGGGACGCTGTTCTTCATTGCAAGCTGCTGGATCAACGTCGGCCTCACCCACGACGTCGGCATGGACCAGTTGATCCTGCCGCAGTTGATGCGGGCCATCGGCCAGCCGCTGTTCACCATCCCGCTCTCGCAGCTCTCGACGGCGGGCCTCGCACCGCGCGACACGGCCGACGCCTCGGCGCTGTCGAACATGATGCGTAACCTCGGCGGCTCCATCGGCATTGCCATGCTCTCGACGATGATCGACCGGCGCGAGCACATGCACTTCTCGGTGCTGGCCGAGGCAATCACCGTGAACGCCACGCGGACGCAGGAGCGCCTCGCCGCGCTGGCCGCCGGCCTGCACGGGCATATCGCCGACCAGGCGGCCGCGAAGGGCGCCGCTATCGGCATGCTGGCCCAGCAGGTTCGCCGCGAGGCTTACGTCATGGCCTACGCGGACGGGTTCTACATCGTCGGCGTCAGCCTCGTTCTCAGCCTGGGCGTCGTCGCCATCCTGAAAAAGCCGCAGCGGACGGCGGGCCCCATCGAGGCGCACTGAACCTGCCGCTCGACGGATCGCACTGTCCGCCTTGTGACCGTGCGATCAGTGGCCGGCCTGCGCTCCGCCCCCTGCGCGGGTCGGCCACGACACCTTTCGGATACGTTGCGTGCCGCGGCGATTCCCACCTTCGCGGGCAAGGCGTCAGTCCTCTCGCGCACCTAGGCGAGGCCGTCACCAACCTGGGATGGGACACATCGAGGCCGCCGCCCTCATTGCCGTCGGTCGGACACCCTCATGGGAAAATCCAGGTCGGTCGTTCCGTCGAGGGCGAGTAACGCGTTCGGTGGCGGGCCGAACGGACCGGCTAGGACCGCCCCCCTCAGACGCTTTTCCAGGGGTCCATAAGAAGCGGGTTCCCGAACGCGACGTCCTGCACGGTGCCATCGGCGGCGACACAGAGGTGGACGTCGATGGTCCGGACCGTTCGCCCACGGGTCGTCGCGGCCACCAGCGCAGCCGTGCCTTCCACGCGTTCCACCACGCTCGCCACCCATGCGCGAGCACGGGCGCCGACCGCATCCTTGGCCGAGACGGGTTCGAACAGAACAATGACGCCCATGGCGCCCGCCGCGATCCGTGCCAGCATGTCAGTCCATACCCTGTGTTCCGATCCGCATCATTGGCGGACTCGCGGTCACCATGCCCGGATGCAGCATCAAGTATGCCGCCTGATCCCCGGATGCCGAGGCTTCGGAACACTCGACGCTTAAACGGAACGAAGTCGTATCCTTAACGTTCCATGTCGGACCCTGCCCGAACTGGATGCCCGGGCGTACCGAGACGGGACCGATACGATGACGAAGCCTTTCCTCCACGTCGCCCTGGTCCTGGGCATCCTTGTAACCGGTCAATCCGGTGCCAGGGCCGGAGAGGAAGAGCAGGCGGCTCTGTGCCGCGACGACGTCATGCGCCTTTGCCTGACGGCGATACCCGACCGCGGTCGGATCGTGGCCTGCATGCGGGCGCAGGAAGCCAGCCTGAGCCCCGGCTGCAGGGCCGTGTTCGACGCGGGTCCGCGGGACGATGACGCTCGGCGAACCGCCATCCGGCACTGAGGCGCAAGCCTTTTTCCGCCGAAGGCGGCTCGACCGCCCCGGCTTACACGTGAACCTAAGAGCCCGTCCGATAAGGGGCTGAGGCAGGGTTGAGTGGCCGGGATGGCAGTGATTCCAGGAGGGGGCTGAAACCTGACCTGGATCTGCCATGTGGACCCCGACCACCC
>NZ_LMNU01000030.1 GCF_001423085.1 Methylobacterium sp. Leaf125
CGCTTGCGCCATCACGCGCAGGCTGCCTAACCTCTCACCCCAGATGGACCAGAGCCTCCGCTCCTGAACACCGCTGAATGTCCCAAATCATCTGACGACGGACAATCGGCGTGGCAATGAAGGCCGGGCCGACCGCGTTCACGAGTACGCCGTCCGGGCCATAGGCCTTCGACAATCCCTTCGCGAGGTTCAGAACGCCGGCCTTGGCGGCGGCATACGGCAGTTCCTCGATATAGGGCTGCACCGCGTCCTCCGAGGAGAACAGCACGATGCGGCCCCAGCCCGCCTTGCGCATGTGCGGGATGAAGGCTCTGGTCGCGCGCACTCCGGCCATGAGATCGGTCTGCAACGCCTCAATCCAGTCCTCGTCCGTGAGTTCAAGGAAGTCGCCGGACGCTCCCGTGATGCCGGCGGCGCAGACGAGGATGGTGGGCTTGTCATCGAAGGCCATGTTGGCGAAGGCGGCGAGCACCTCGATCCCCTTGGCCCCGCTAAGGTCGGCTTCCACGGCGCGGACTTGACCCAGCGCCGACAGCTCCGCGGCGGTGGCCTGCAGTTCGGCGCCTTCCTTGTCGGTCAGAACTACGTGGACGCCCTCGCGCAACAGATGCTCGGCGGTCGAGCGACCCATGCCCGACTTCCCACCTGTCACGACGGCGACCCGTCCCTTGATGCCGAGATCCATGGCTGTCTCCTTGGAAAAGTGGTGGTTAGGTCGACCGACGTTGAGTACCTGGGGCTAGGCTAAGCCGAAGCGGGCGTGAGACGGCTTCAGGCGCTGCGGGCCTGCTCCGGATGGCGCCCTTCCGCGAACTCCTCGACGATCTTGGCGCAGAACGCCGGCAGGTCCTTCGGGTTGCGGCTGGTGACGAGACCCTTGTCGACCACCACCTCCACGTCGACCCATTCCCCGCCCGCGTTACGGATGTCGGTCTTCACCGTCTGGAAGGAGGTAAGCTTGCGCCCCTTGACGACGTCGGCCTCCACAAGCGTCCAGGGCCCGTGGCAGATGACACCGACCGGCTTGGCCTGCTGAAAGAAGTCCCGGACGAAGCCGACCACGGCCTCGCTGCCGCGGAGTTTGTCGGCCCCCACGCTGCCGCCGGGGATGACGAGCCCGTCGAAGTCTGAGGCGGACACGCCGTCGATGACCTTGTCGACTGGATACTTCCCAGCCGAGTCGAGGTCGTTGTTGACCGTCTCGGCCTCGCCTGCCTCAAGCCCGACCACCGTGACGGTCGCGCCGGCCGCGAGCAACGCGTCGCGGGGCTTAGTGAACTCCGGCTCCTCCGTCCCCCGAGGGGCGATCAGGATGGCGATGGTCTTGCCCTGAAGGGTCATGGTTGGCTCCTCTGTGCGTGGCGAAAAGGGGTCGGCGTCAGGCCGGAATGCTCTCCGGCGAGGCAGTGTTCTCGGCGGTCACACCGTTCTCCCGGTGGCGGAAATCGCTCAGCGCCCGGTAGACCTGAAGCCGCGCCCGCATCACCGAACCCAGCGGCTGGTGCGCCGCGAGGCTGTGCGCCGGACGGAAGGTCATCACCTCGTCGAAGTAACGCACCCGCTCTGGGGAGTAGGCGTCCTGCCGGGGCAGGCGGAGCGTCGCCACCGTGCGGTACGGGCTGACCGCGACCGGCCAGTCGACCGACGCATCCTCGATGGGCTGGCGCTCAGCATCGGCCCAAAGCTGCGCCTTCAGCTCGTAGACCACGTCGGCTTCGCGGAAGTACGCCGCCGCCGCGTGACGAAAGCCGTCCTCGTCGCCGTGCGGGTCGAGCCGCCATTCGGCCAGGTCCAGCTGCGCCTGCGAAGCCGGGACTGCGCCAAGCTTGGCGACGTAATCGCCGAACCGCATTGGGGCCTGACTGAAGTAGCTGTCGGCGAGCGGGTGGCTGTAGGGATGGCCGAGGAAATCGGCCATGGCGCTCTCCGTGCCGAAGGCGTGCAGCACGTGGTTGAGGTTGCGCGCCGTGGCGGCGACCGCGCTCTTCACGCGCTCTGGCAGGCCCGTAGATTTCCCGATCACTGTGCCGTCCCGCAGGAAGCCCGCCGCCGTGCCCGACGGGAAGGTCGTGCCGGTGGCAAGCACAAAGTCCTGGGTGTCGACGTCGTGGCCGGGCAGCTTCTCGCCAGGTACCCCGAACACCTTGATCGACATGCCGCGATGGGTGGACACTCGGTCACCCAGGGTCTCGCCCGGCCCCTGGGCGAAGCGCACGGCGACCTTATGCGCCCCTTGCTTGGCGAACAGACCCTGCGCGAGTTCGGGCGGTAGGTTCTCCGTGACGATCAACTCCCCGACGACACAGGCCGAACTCTTGGCGTGGCTCGCACGCACGGCGTGGTGCTCTCGCTTCTCGACGACCTGCGACTGCTGGATCATCCCTCGGATGATCCCATCGATGGACTGCTGCTCGTCCGGTGCGGGCGTCTCGATGCCTGGCGCGTAGCGAAGGTAGGCCATGCTTGTTCCTCCGGAGCTGGTCGGTAGGGGGAGACGGTACAAGTCGGAGGTCGGGCGTCGCCGCCAGGCTTGGAGAAACGCTCCGCGCCTTCCTGGCGTCGGAGCGGACAGCCAGGGAGCATCGACAGCCGACTGACGCGGCGGCGTCTCCTTGCGTGACGCGACAATCCTGAGTTGGCGCGCAGCCGGGGCTACCGGGTGTACGCTGCCCAGGCCTTCACATCTCGGCTTCGGGTGGCCACCGTCCCTGTCGCGGGCTCACGGGCCGACATCATCATCGAGGCGCCAGCTGACACCAAGCCTGCCATGGCCCTCAGGTCGTCCGGCTGCCTAGGGTCGTGGAAGATGGCATCCGCCTCTGTCTGAAGGCGCAGGTTGCAGGCCTTCGTGGCCAACCCGCCATCGGGGGTGCATGCATCGTGTCGGGCGCATGCCGCATCAAGCGCGTCAACCGGGGCCGCGGGAGCGTTGTTGCCTGGGCCGCAGTAGTTGCCGTGTATCAACGCCGCCCCTGACGGGCGGCCCGCGGCCTGGGCCGAAACGGGCGCAGCCAGGACGGCGAGGAGTGGAAGACTGAAGGCGAGCTTATAGTTCATCGTGGGGTCTGACCCTCCGACCTCTAGCCACAGTATGCTTGCGCTCACGTGGCTTCCATTGCGGTTGTTGCGGGAGAAGCCCTTCTACCGGGCTCTGGTTCCGCACAGGTCGCGATGTCGCAACCTGTCGCGTCACCCCGGTTC
Source organism: Methylobacterium sp. Leaf125 (assembly GCF_001423085.1). Classification (GTDB taxonomy): domain Bacteria; phylum Pseudomonadota; class Alphaproteobacteria; order Rhizobiales; family Beijerinckiaceae; genus Methylobacterium. The sequence goes on from NZ_LMNU01000030.1 coordinate 3,202, forward strand.
GGCGGATGCGGCAGGTATCGATCTAGGGTGAACACCTCTTGGTCTTCACTCGACTGCAGCGCCACCTCGTAGGGGCGCTTGCTCACGTCGAACAGGCCGGCCCCGACGATGAGGCAACAATCGATAAGTTGAACAAGACGTTCGACAGGATCCTCCAAACGGTCACCGATTATTCGGGGCATGCCGTCAAATAGGTACATGCCAGGTCACTCGGCATCCTTGAGGGGACGCTGACGGTGGACGCTGGACTGCCCCCCGAACTGGTCCAGGGTCCGTTCGCCAAGCCGAGCGAGCACAAGGTCTACATGCGGCTCTCGACCAATGCCGGCACCATCCTGCCGTGCGCGGTCTCGCCCTGAAGGTTCTCGATGCCGAAGGGGAGCGCCTCCCCGGCGCGGAGGGGACGCCGCAGCACTTCATCATAGTGGTCTTTGAGGTGTTTCAGGCGCCGAACGCCGAGAGGTCTCTGGGCGGCCTCAAGCTCCTCTCAGACCCCGACCGACCGGGTCGGGGGACGCAAGGCCGCCGCCGCTACCGTTCTGCGAGGGGTTAACAAGGCACTGCACGCGGTCGGTATCAACAGCCCAACCGCCAGCTCCCTCGGCGGCACGCCCAATGTCAATTCCCTCGGTGTAACCTGCTATAGCCTCACCCTTGCTGCCGTTAGGGGGCACTTACCCGTGTAAGGGACGCTTCTATGCGATTTTCGGCAGCACGTACCGGCCGAATGCCTCAGAAAACCGACTTTGATCGCAGGCGACCTGGTGGATGATGATCTCCGCCGGTCCCAGCTCGGCCAGTTCGGCGAGCCAAGCGGCGTGTTGGCCAAGATCAGTAGAGACCCGCACATAACCGGGCACGTCTTCGGGCCGAACGAAGCGCGACGCAGTTTCGAACTCCTCGGGCGTACGGAGCTCCCAGTTCACGTTGCCCTCCAGCATGTTGCTAGCCCATTGTGTATGAGCCTCGGCCAGCGCTTTGGCCGGATCGGGATCCCAGCACACCTTGGTCTGGAGGAAGATCGGCTTGCCCGCACCCCCGCTCTCCCGGAACGCCTCGAACACGGGGCGCAGCTTGGCCGGATCGATCCCCACGGTCACGAGACCATCGGCCCATTGGCCGACGCAGCGCGCCGTCTCCGGCGTCACCGCCCCTGCCAGCAGCCGCGGTGCTCGCTCGGGGCGGGAGTACAGCTTGGCGTCGACAACAGTGATCCGTCCGCGATGGGTCACCGTTTCGCCCGCCAGGAGCGCACGGATCACTGCCGCGCACTCGCCGAGCCGGGCAGTTCGCTCTGCCTTTTCGGGCCAGGGCAGCCCAGTCACGTCTTCATTCAGGCGCTGTCCGGACCCCAGCGCCAGCCATAGCCGCTCCGGAAACATTTCGCTCAAGGTCGCAGCGGATTGTGCAAGCACCGCGGGGTGGTGCCGGTAGCCCGGTGCGGTGATGATCCCGAAGGGCAGTTGCGTGCCTGCTAACGCGGCGCCGAGCCAGGACCAGGCATGGCCCGAATGCCCTTGTGCGTTGCTCCAGGGCTTAAAGTGCTCGGAAGACATGGCGCAAGCGAAGCCTGCCGCCTCCGCCTCCCGGACGTAGCGCAGCAGAGCCGACGGGGCGTGCTGCTCATGGGAAGCGTGGTAACCGATACGGACCATGGTCGAACGTTTCCTGCTGGGGTTATGCGGTTTGCAGCCGGTCAGGCAGCGTTTTTGATGTCGGGGGCACGACGGGTCTCTGTCTCGCGCAACGTCCGATCGGCGTAGGTGCCCTGTACGGCGGCTCGCCCGCCGTGCTCGTACAGGTCGAGCATCAGGGCCGAGTGGATGAGGCCGAGATGGCTGAAGGCCTGCGGGAAGTTGCCAAGGAATGCGCCGTCCTCGGCGGTCTGCTCGGCAATGAGCCCCACATCGTTCTGCAACACCCGCAGGGCGGCGAAGCGCGTCCGGGCGTCCGCCTCCCGCCCGAGCCACAGCAGTGCGTCCACCATCCAGAAGGCGCAAAGCAAGAAGGTACCCTCGTGGCCGGGCAGGCCGTCATCGTTTTTGTACCGGTAGACGAGGTGTCCGTACCCCAGCCGCTCGTCGATGACGTCGACGGTCCGTGCAAAAACCGCCTCGTCTACGGGAAAGCCGACCATCGGTGCGATCAGTAGAGCGGCGTCGACGTCGTCGCTGCCTAGATACTGCGGGTAGTAGCCGTCCGCGTGTACGCCCTCGCCGTTGACGAAGGCCACGATGTGGTCGCGCTCGGTACACCAGTCCTCCCGGGGGCCGAACAGTCGGATAGCGCGGTCGAGCGCGACCCAGTTCATCATGGCAGCGTGAAGGTAGCGCCGCTCGGGCTTCCGTGGCTCCCATAGGCCGGCGTCCGGCTCGGACCAATGTGCGGCTGAGATGTCAGCAAGCCGTGCTCCGTGTCGCTTGAGCTCCTCCGATAGGGCGCCGCCGAGGCGCTCGTAGAGGTAGAACAGGTCGAGCACTTGGCCGTAGGCATCTGCCTGGTGCTGATCGGCGGCCCCGTTGCCGCGATGCACCGGGCCCGAGCTGCGCCAACCCTCGAAATGGGCGATCTCGGTTTCCTCGAGATCGGCCTCGCCCGAGATGCTGTAGAGCGGCTTCAGTTGTCCCTTCTCACGTTCGCACAGGGCGCCGACAAACGCGAAAAAGCCTTCGGCCTCGCGGGACATGCCGAACTTCTTGAGCACATAGAACGACAGGCAGGCGTCGCGAATCCAGCAGAATCGGTAGTCCCAGTTACGGATGCCGCCAACCTCCTCGGGCAGCGACGTCGTGGCCGCCGCGACGATCGCCCCAGTGGGCTCGTAGGTCAGCATCTTCAGTACGAGGGCCGAGCGCATCAACTCGTCGGCAAGCGGCCCGACATAGGCCGAGTCCTGTGTCCACAGCACCCAGGCCAGACGTACCTCCTCCATAAGCGCAAACGCATCCGGCGGCGCCTCCGGAAGTTCAGCGAGATAGAGGGCGAAGGCGCGGCTTTCGCCACGCCCCAGCGTGAAGCGAGCCGCAGCGACCTCCTCCTCCAACGCGAAGTCGGCATCGGAGACGAGCCCGGGGCAGCCCTCGGCGGTGATGCGCCCCGCATCGACCCGCAGCGGCGCAAAGCTTTCGGCGAACCCGGCCAGGGGGCGGTACAGGGCGACCATCGGAACATGCCCGGACAAGCCGGAGACGAGGCGCACGAGGCGCGGCCGATCCTCGTCGCCTTCGGGGCCGACCATGAAGTCGTAGAGGTGAACGAAGCCGTCGGCGGTGGTGAACGTGGTCTGCAGGATGTTGGTACGGCTGAGATACTGCCGCGTCGTCTCGTAGGTGCCCTCCGGGCGGATGACAAAGTAGCCGCCACGCCGCCGGTCGAGGAGGCGCGAAAAGCTGGGATCGGCGTCGAAGCGCTCGAGGCAGGCCCAGTCCAACGAGCCGTCACGGGCCACGAGGGCGCAGCCCTCGCAATTGCCCAGCAGGGCATAAGCTTCGATCGGCTGGTAGTCGCGCTCATCGGTGGTCGACATAAGGACTCCTCGCGGGTGCCGCGCTGCGGCCACCCAACGGTGCTGGCTGAACGAGAACGAGAGGGAGGTCGGAGCAGTCAGCCGGCGAGACGGAAAGCCGGCTCGATCAGGCCGCGAACGCCGACATTGACGAGGAGCGTACGCCCGTGTTCCGGATCGCGGGCCTTCGCATCGTCGTCCATGCCCTCGTAGGCCGTCGTCACAAGCAGCCGGTCAAGGTCGCGCCCGACGAAGGTTGGACAGGTCGGCTGCTGGGCTGGGACCGGGACGGTGCGGACGCGCTCGCCCGCGGGGCTGTAGGCGTCGAGGCAGCCCGCGCCGAAGCGAGCGGTCCAGATCAGCCCTTCGGCGTCCACGGCGGCACCGTCAATGCCGCCTTTCCCGCCCCTGTGGTCATAGTGCGTCTCGGGCTCGGCCACGGGCAGGCCCGTGGCGGAGTTTAGGGCGACGCGCCTCAGCAAGCCCTCCTCAGTATCGACGAAGTAGCCGGTCGACCCGTCCGGAGAGAAGGCAATCCCGTTCGGCGTGGTCAACCCGCCGTAGAGCTGGGTGATGTGTCTCCCCGCCACATGATAGATCGCACCGCGCCCGGACTCAGCTTCCAACCCCATGGTTCCGATCCAGAGAGCACCGCTCGGATGTACGCGTCCGTCGTTGGACCGCGTGCCGGGATCGTCCGCCTCCAGGGGGGCGTATAGGGTCAGCCGTCCGTTCGCGACGGTTCGGACGTAGAGACCGTTCTCGGCTGAGAGCAGTTGACGGTCGGCATCGATCGCCGCGACGTCACTCACCATGAGGGGAAGTGCGTGAACTTGGGCAGGCTGAGCCTCCGCGGCCAGCGATCGCTCGAACAGCCGCCGTTCGAGGATGTCGACCCACCATATGGTATCGGTCTCCGGCTCGTAGCTCGGCCCCTCACCGAGATGGCACCGAGACAAGTCCAAGATAATTGATGATATAGGCAGCAAAACGTTGATCCCAACACGCCAACGCTGGGAGACGCACCGCTTCGGACGATGTTCCCAATCTGCGACCGTAAGTCCAAGGATGATTCTGCACGAACATCAGCATATTTTAATCCGCTCGGCTAATACGATAAGTAACATAGTTCCAAGACCGGCTGTTTGTAGGTATTAAAATCATACTAAATATAATATAACTTTCGTTTATGGTGAAAAATAGATCGAATAAATAAGTATGCACAATAACTTAATAACTATGTTGCGGGGGTTGGTCTGTGCTAATTAAATGCTTCTGCCTTGCCGACCAGCCTCCAAGCGGACGTTGCCGGCTTTTCAGAGGGTCGGAATCGGTCTCCGCGGCTATGTCCGCTTCCTTGCATACGCCCTCCACAAGCGGAACGGCAGAAATCCACCCAGGGCGGAAGGGCTGGGTTCGTTCGAGAACGCCTATTTCCGGGACGGCCTTATGTCGGGGTAACCGACTGCATTACATGCGCTGCATTCCCGAAGCATGCATGGCCTCCTCAACTCTGCCGCCGAGGAGGCCGGGCTTCAGATTTCGGTCCCTTCGGCCAGAGCGAGTGCGTCTTCAACGTCCACGCCGAGGTAGCGTACCGTACTCTCGATTTTCGTATGCCCGAGCAGAATTTGCACAGCGCGCAAGTTGCCTGTTCGCTTATAGATCAACGCCGCCTTTGTTCGACGTAGGGAATGTGTTCCGTAGTCCTCGCGCCGGAGCCCTATACCTGTCACCCATTCATCTACCAGACGGGCGTACTGTCGGGTGCTTATGTGCGCTTTATGGTCGATCCGGCTGGGAAAAGCGTAATCATCAAGCCCGCCCCCTCGACACTCAAGCCAAGTCAGAATGCTGGTACGTGCTGGTTCAAGCAGTTCGAACTGTACAGGCTGTCCAGTCTTTCGTTAAACGACGATGACCCGCGCCCGCACCCGCTCGCCGCTGACAAGCTCACCGATCTTCAATTTGACGATGTCACAACCGCGCAGCTTACTGTCGATGGCGAGGTCAAACATGGCGCGGTCGCGTACACGCCGCTTTCCGTCGAGCCAGAAACGGATGGCCCAAACCTGCTGAGGCTTGAGAGCGCGCTTGGCGCCGAGCTTCCGTCCTACGTTCCACGGACGTCGGTTCTTGAAGGCTGGGTCGTGCTGTGAATGTCCCATTTCTCATCTCCCAACCGGCAGATGCCGGCAGGGAGAGAAAGGGCGCTGCGAACGTAGTCTGCGCACCACCGGTTCGACGTTCGGGATCTGTGCCACTCAGCGGCCAAGCCTAGAATGCAGCCCAGCTGTGTCCAACCCAACCCAGTCGCCCGGACCGCCGTTGACGCTTCTCAAAAGCGGTCGTTCGTCAGTCTTCCGGAAGCTTCGGCTTGGGGTGATTACCCGCCTGAAGCGGATCCTCTTGAAACTTTTGAAACCGGATATTCGTCCGAGTCATCTCCATAGCGGATATCCGATCGAATACTTGACACATCGTTCAGGTTGCTATCGACCCTTCGCAGTCCCTGGGAAGGTCCGCTTCATGGCTGCTTAGAGGCTTTCCGATAAATCATGCTGCTCGCCCCAGCCTTCGGACGAGGATCATGACGGCGGCGGCGTAGAGGAAGGCGTGTGCGGAGGCGAGGGTCGCTTCCGGGTCCTTCTAGAGGCGTCGGTTGCGGCTGATCCATCCGAAGAAGCGCTCGACTAGCCACCTACGCGGCTGCAGGCATGGGCATGCCTATGATGACGTCGATGACCTGCATGCGCCTGCTCAGCGAATGCACGCACAAAACGTGAACACGCGAAGCGGGCTCCGTACAAGCGGCCACGCTTGAGCCGGCTCGTGGAGCTGTGGATCCCAAAGGAGAACCGAAGTCTTCCTTGCGTCAGCGGTAACGGTTCGGACGGCCATCAGCAGTCATGTCCTAGCGTCCGGACTCATGACCAGTAGCTGACGGTCGCGGCGAGACAGACGGCGGCGAGGAAGTTGATCGCCGAGCGGTCGTCGCGCGTGGCGATCCGGCGGAAGTCTTTCAGGCGACCGAACATCCGCTCGATGCTGTTGCGGCCCCGATAGAGCACAGGCGAGAAGCACGGCTTCCAGCGCCGGTTGACCTTGGGCGGGATGTTGGGCGCGGCTCCGGCCGCCTCGATTTGTCGGCGGATGGCATCGCTGTCGTAGCCCTTGTCAGCCAGCACGACGCGGCAGGCGGGCAGGCGTTCGAGCAGCAGCGCACCGGCCTTGCAGTCGGCGACCTGCCCGCCAGTCGGCAGGAAGGCGAGCGGGCGGCAGGCGCGGTCGGTGAGAGCATGGATCTTGGTCGTGCGCCCGCCCCGCGAGCGGCCGATGGCCTGGTTTTGCTCCCCCCTTTACCCCCGGCGGCGCAGCGGTGGGCTTTCACGGCGGTGGAGTCGATCAGCACCTGGGAGGGCGGCCCGCCGGCCTGGGACAGCGTCTCGAATAACCCGACCCAGACCCCCTTGGCCGCCCAGCGCACGAAGCGGTTGTAGAGCGTCTTCTTCGGCCCGTAGACGTCCCGCGGCGCGTCCGTCCAACGGCCGCCGGACTTGAGCACGTGGACGATACCACTGATCACCCGCCGGTCGTCCACGCGCTCCTTGCCCCGCGTGTCGGTGGGCAGGTGCGGTGCGATCCGCGCAAACTGCTCGTCCGTCAGCCAGAACTGATCCATCGGCCCCTCCCATGGGAGCCGTGAATCACACCTACGCCGTCCGCGCCACCGTTATGGGTCCGGACGCTAGGACGGCATCGCCCCGGTTTCGAAGGAACGCCGGTGGGGCCAACGCCCCGGGTGCAATTCCACGAGAACCGTATAGAACCGTACCATCGCGGCCCGATCCTTGGCTCTCCGCGCCTGTGAGACCGCGTGTGCTCCCGCCCGCTGCGTGTGGAGACCGGCATGGCCCGCTATTTCTTCGACATCCATGACGGCTCGTTCCGGCTCGACGAGGACGGCTTGGAATGCGCGGACTTCGATGCCGTCCGGCGCGAGGCAAAGCGCGCCCTGCCTGCCATCGCGGGGGAGATACTCCCCGAGGACGGCGACCACCTGACCCTGACCGTCCGCGTCCGGAACGACAGGCACGAGACCGTCTACACGGCGACGCTGATGTTTAACGGCCTGATTGTCCCGAGCCAGGAATAATCACTGATCTCGCTTTCGTGATTCCTGTATCATCGAACGCAATTTCGAATAAAATCCTTTCTGAGACGCGCCTGGACATTGTGTCGAGAGGTTCGCGCCAACGGGAGCATTGAGCGGCCTTGGACGAACGCTCGGTGCAGACGAGGCCGAACCCTGCCATCCGGAAGCTGGAACGCTTGGTCGTCCTATCCGCCGCGGACAGGGAATGGCTGGGACGCGTCGAGGCCGAAGCACGGCTCGTTGGCGCCAGGACGGATTTGATTGTCGAGGGGAGCGATCCGGACGGCGCCATCCTCATCCTTGAGGGCATCGCCTGTCGCTACAAGCAGCGCTCCAACGGCCGGCGTCAGATCACGGCGTACCTGCTGCCAGGGGATATGAGCGATCTCGACGCGGTCTTCCAGGACCGGATGCCCCATGGCGTCTCGACGATCACGCCCTGCCGGATCGCGCGCCTGTCGCCCAGGGTCCTGAATGAGACGATCTACCAATCGCAGGCTCTGTCCCAGGCTGCGCGAATGCTGTCGCTCATCGAGGAAGCCACCTCCGGCGAGTGGTTGCTCAACCTCGGCTGCCGGTCCGGCGTCGAGCGCCTCGCCCATCTGATCTGTGAGCTCTTCCATCGCCTCCGCGCAGTCGGGCTCACGAACGGCAACAGCTTTTCCCTGCCCGTCACGCAGGTCGATCTGGCCCACACGCTCGGTCTGTCCGGCGTCCATACCAACCGCTCCCTGCAGGAGCTTCGTCACCAGCGGGTCATCCGGCTCGCCGAGCGTCGCCTCACGATTCTCGACCTACCGAGGCTGACGTCCATCGCCGAGTTCGACCCGACCTACCTCAACCTCGCTCCCGAGGGCGGCTGACAAGGTCGATGGATGTCGGGTGCCACGTGCCGGTAACCGTCACCGTCGCCGTGTAGGCGACATGCCCATTCGCATCCCGGATGGACGCACGCAACGTCTGCTCGTCCCCCTTGGATAGCGCCTCCCTGGCGACCTCGCCCAGGGTCCTCAGCGCCTCGCGCCGACCGGTCTCAAGGTCCTCCAACTCGACGCCCTCCTCATCGTCGATGCGTGAGGTTCCGTTCTGGAAATCGAAGTAGAATTGGGGCATCGCATATCGCTCGGAATGGTTCTTCGGCCGGGATCTTAGCCCTGCACGTCCGACGCAATCCGTCCCTGTCGTAGATCAAGTCCGGCGGCTTGTGTCGGATGGAACACCGTCAGTGGCTGGACGCCTGCTTCTCCCTCAGGGGCGCAGGCTTCCGCTCGTCGGGCATGATCCGCTGCAGATGTGCATGGACGATCTCCGCGCTGAAGGGCTTCTCGATAAAGCAGGCGGTGTCCGGCAGCTCGCCCGGACCCGGCCGGTCATGGCCCGAAGCCACCACCACGCTGATGTGCGGGTGGTCCGCCGCGGCTCGGCGTGCCAGCGCGAACCCGTTGTGGGTGCCTTGAAGCCCGACGGCCGTAAACAGCAGGTTCAACTCGTGGCCGTGCCGCTGCAGGACCTGCATGGCCATATCGGCCGTCGCGACGTCGAGGACTCGGAAGCCCGCCTGCTCAAGGATGTCCGCGGCGTCCATCCGCACGAGGATGTTCCCCTCGACCACGAGGGCAAACGGCGGCAGGGAGGCAGGGGAGGCGTCCATGGATGCGATACGTCCGAACCGACAAAAAGCTCCCGCCGTCGCTCAGTCCCGCGTAATCTCCGGCAGCGGCGCCTCGGCCGTGAACACGACACCGCGCGGCCGATACTCGATCTCCGCCTTGCCGCCGATCTCTCGGGCCAGGGCCCGCTCGATCATTCGAGAGCCGAAGCCCGTTCGCGTCGGGGGCGAGACCCGGGGGCCGCCTACCTCCTGCCACTGGAACCAAAGCCGGTCCGGATTGGAGCCGTCCACGACGTCCCAGCTCACGATGACGCGTCCATCGTCCGATGAGAGGGACCCGTACTTGACAGAGTTCGTCGCGAGCTCGTGGATCGCGAGGCTGAAGGCCAGGGCGACGCGCGGCGCGAGGCGGAGGATCGGGCCGCCGATCTTGAAGCGGTGGTCCTGCTCGACGCCGAACGGGTGCAGGGCCGCGATGACCACCTCCGTCAGGGTCGCCCACTCGCCGCTGCCGCGGGCCAGCATCTCCGTGGCGGCCGACAACGACCGCAGCCGGGCCTCCATCGCGACCCCGGCCTCTTCCAGCGAGGCCGCCCCCCGCAGCGTCTGCCGGGCGATGGACTGCACGGTCGCCAGGGTGTTCTGGATGCGGTGGCTGAGTTCGCCCGCCAGGAGGTCGCGGTGCTCCTCCGCCCGCTTGCGGTCCGTGATGTCGAGGCTGATGCCGGCGATGCTCAGGGGCGTCCCGTCCGCCCGGTACGAGGCCTGCCCGCGGAACTGCAGCCAACGGGTCTCGCCATGAGGGGTGATGACCCGGATCTCGACGTCGTAATCCGAATGCCCGGCGATGGCCGCGTCTCGGGCCGAGAGCTTCCTGGGGAGGTCCTCCGGATGGATGGCCGCGAGCATCTCCTCGTAGGTCAGCGTATCGTTCGGCGAGCGCCCGAGGTTCTCCTTGAACCCATCCGACGAGATCAGGCGCATGACGCCGAGGTCGAGGGTCCAGGCTCCGAGGCGGCCGGCCTTCAGGGTGAACCGGAGGCGCTCCTCGCTCTGCAGCAGTTCCAGGGACCGGCGCGCGGCCTCGGCTTCGAGCGCATCCCGGTCCTTCTTCAGGAGCACGAGCCGCTCCTTTTCGAGGGTCACGTCGTACTGCGAGGCGAAGAAGTAGGTGAGCTCGCCGTCGGGCGCGAACACGGGCGAGACGAGGAGGCGGTTCCAGAAGGCCGTGCCGTCCTTGCGCCGGTTCTTCAGGTCGATCTCGATCGTCACGCGCCGCTCAATGGCATCCCGTGTCCGACGTCAGCACCTGTGGGACAGAATGAGGGTCTTCCCGAACGGAGGATGGCTGGTTCATCGTAGCCCCTGAGGAGCGAAGATGAAGCAGACA
>NZ_LMNU01000031.1 GCF_001423085.1 Methylobacterium sp. Leaf125
CTGCTTCATCTTCGCTCCTCAGGGGCTACGATGAACCAGCCATCCTCCGTTCGGGAAGACCCTCATTCTGTCCCACAGGTGCTGACGTCGGACAGTCGGGGGTGCTGAAACCGCGAAGCGACACCGCGCGCGACCTCCCGGCGGCCCGCGGATGTGCTAGGGGAGGGCCGTGAGCCAGTCCGTTTCCACGCGCAACCTGCGCGCCACCCTTGCAACTTCCGCGTTTGTCGGCCGAAAGGCAAGGCGAGTCCGGGGCCGGGCGGCGGCTTGTGCCCTGGCGGCGCTCGTGTGCGGTCTCGGCTCCGCTCCGGCGGCCCGGGCCGAGGGCGTGACGATCCCCAACTTCTGGAACCCCCGCGCCCGCCAGGAGCGCATGGAAACCCAGCCGAGCGCGCGAACGGTCCGCTTCCTCACCGACGACGACTTCCCGCCCCTGCACTTCGCCGGCCCGGACGGTACGCCGACGGGCTTCGTGGTCGAGCTCGCCCGCGCGGTCTGCGAGCGCCTGGCCATGACCTGCACGGTTCAGGCCCGGCGCTTCGACACCCTCCTCGACGCCCTGGCCGACCGGCAGGGGGACGTGGTCGCCGCGGCGATTCCCCTGACGCCGGCCCTGCGCGCCCGCTTCCTCGCCACGCGCCCCTATTTCCGCTGGCCGGCCCGCTTCGCCGCCCGCACCGACAAGGGGCTGCCCGCCCCCTCGGCGACCGCCCTGGCGGATCGGAGCGTCGGCGTGGTCGGCGGCACCGCCCACGCGGCCTACCTCAGGGCGTTCTTCCCCAAGGCGACGGCCAAGGACTTCACCGACCTGGCCACCGCCGAGGGCGCCCTGCGCCGGGGCGAGGTCGACTACGTCTTCGCCGACGGCCTCAACCTCGCCCTCTGGATCGGCGGCGTGGACGCCGGGGGCTGCTGCGCCTTCACGGGCGGCGACTACCTCGAGAACCGCTACTTCGGCGAGGGCATCGGCCTCGTCACCCGCCCCGACGACCCGGCCCTGGCGCGGGCCCTCGACGACGCGCTCCAGCGCCTGTGGGACGAGGGAAAGTATGCCGAGCTGTACCTGCGGTTCTTCCCGGTGAGCCCGTTCTGAGGGTCCGTGTGCGCTGTCCTGGCGGCCCGGCCCTCCCCACGCGGTGATCGGGCCTTGAGGCGGGACGCAGCCCGCGCCGAGGAGCCTTCCGTCATGCTGCTCTACGAGCACCCGCTCTCGTCCTATGCTCAGAAGATCACGATCGCGCTCCGGGAGAAGGGCGTGCCGTTCACGGCGGAACTCCCCGAGTGCTTCGGCACGGGACGGGACGCGGGGCCCTTCGCGGCCGCCAATCCCCGCACCGAGGTACCGGTGCTCCTCGACGGGGACGTGACGCTGTTCGAATCCACGGTGATCCTCGAATCCGTCGAGGAGCGCTGGCCGGAGCCGCCGCTGCTGCCGTCCGAGCCCGCGGCGCGGGCCTTCGCACGGCTCACCGAGGACGTCTGCGACACCCAGTCCGAGGCGGTGAACGGGGGGTTCGGCGAGGTGTTGTGGTTCCGCCGGGCCCCCGGGGACCTCGCGGCGCAGCTGCGCGCCCAGGCGGCGCAGCAGACGGCGGTGCTCCAGGGCTGGCTGTCGGAGCGCCTCGGCGCGGCCACGTGGTTCGGCGGTGCGGGCTTCGGCTGGGCCGATGCGGCGGCGGCCCCAATGGTCAACCGTTCGGTGCATTACGGCCTCGGGCCGGCGCCGGGGAGCCCGCTCGCCCGCTGGCATGCCCGGGTGAGCGCGCGCCCCGCGGTGGCGGCGACCTTCGCCGAGTTCGACGCGGCCGCCGCCAGGATGGTCGACGCCAGGATGGTCGACGCCGCCGACCTCGACACCTCCGGCGGACGCCGCCGTGAAGACCGCGACCATCGCCTCGACGGGATGATCCGCTCGGGCGGCATCGCGGTCGTGCTCGCCGGGCTCCGCGACGACACCATCCGCTTCTCCTGGCCGTCCCCCCTGGCCGACCCTTTCACCGGATGATCGTCCTCAGAGTCGCAGGCGACGGGCGCCGGCCACGACGGCGAGGAGGAGGGCGGCCACCGCCAGGAAGGCCAGGGTCAGGCTGGTGGCGTGGGCGAGGAGCCCGATCGCGGCCGGGCCGGCGAGCACCCCGGCATAGCCCAGCGTGGTCACGGCCGGGATCGCGAGGGCGGCGGGCACCGCCTCCTGCCGGCCGGCGGCGGTGAACAGCACCGGCACGATGTTGGCGCAGCCCGCCCCCACCAGGGCGTAGCCAAGGAGCGTCACCGGCCAGAGCGGCACCGCCGTGACGAGGCCGAGCCCGGCGGCGGCGAGGAGTGCGCCCAGGACGACGATGCGGCGGCGTCCGACCCGGCGCACGAGGGCGTCGCCGGTGAGGCGGCCCGCCGTCATGGTCAGGGAGAAGGCCGCGTAGCCGAGGCCGGCCCAGGCCGGATCGAGGCCGCGCTCCTGGATCAGGAAGACGCCGCTCCAGTCGAGGGCCGAGCCCTCCGTCAGGAAGACCACGAAGCACAGGAGCCCGATGCGGAGCACCGGCCCCCGCGGCAGGGCGAAGGCCGGGCCGCGGGGGCCGTCCGCGACCGTCGGGAGAATGCCCGGCAGGGCCGCGAGGAAGGCGGCCGCGATGGCGGCGACCCCGGTGAGGGTGGCGGCGGCCGGCATCAGGCCGAGGCTCAGGAGGGCGCTGAAGCCGGCCGCGCCGAGAAGGCAGCCGAGGCTGTAGAGGCCGTGGAAGCCCGACATCATCGGTCGTCCCGCCCGGCGCTCCACCGCCACCGCCTGCAGGTTCATCAGGCAATCGAGCAGGCCGAGGCCGACGCCGAGCCCGGTCAGGGCGACGGCCAGGACGAGCAGGTCCGCGGCCCGGGACAGGGCCATCAGCGCCGCCCCGGTGACGAGCACGGCGGCGGCCAGGACGGGGCGGGTCCCGAGGCGTCCGGCCAGGGCGCCGGCCACCGGCATGGTGGCGAGGGAGCCGATGCCGAGGCAGAGGAGGAGCAGGCCGAGGGTGCCGTCGTCGAGGCCGGCCCGCGCCTTGACGACGGGCACCAGGGGCGCCCAGGCCGCGACGCCGAAGCCGACGATGAGGAACAGGAGCCGGGTGGCGCGTCGCTCGGCCGTGCCGGACGCCGGGCCATCGCGGCGCGCGGAGGCGGAGAGAGAGCGTGCGGTCATGGGCACTTTCGGGCGGGACGGGGCCCGCGCAACGGGGTGGGCGGGTGTTTCGCAGGCGGACGCGGCAAAGGTGTGAAGCCGGACGGCCCCGGCGATCGCGTCACCCGCGCCCGGCGGGTCCGCGCGCCGCGCCCGGTCCGGCCGCGTTGACCCTCCGGGTCGCCCTCCCTAGGGTGCCGCCCTTCGCGCTCACCCGTTCCCGACAATTCTTGCAGAACTGACGCTGTCCATGCCGTCCCCGCTTCCCTCCGACCCCGATCTCATCGCGGCGGCCGCCACCGCCGCGGCCTGGCCCTTCGAGGAGGCGCGCAAGCTCGTGGCGCGGCTGGACCGCCGCCCGAAAGCGGAGGTCCTGTTCGAGACCGGCTACGGGCCCTCGGGCCTGCCGCATATCGGCACCTTCGGCGAGGTCGCCCGCACCTCGATGGTGCGCTACGCCTTCCGGGTCCTGACCAACGACAGCGTGCCGACCCGGCTGATCGCCTTCTCGGACGACATGGACGGTCTGCGAAAGGTGCCGGACAACGTTCCGAACAAGCCCCTGCTGATCGGTGCCCTGAACCAGCCGCTGACCCGCGTCCCGGACCCGTTCGGCACCCATGACAGCTTCGGCGCGCACAACAACGCCGAATTGCGCCGCTTCCTCGACGCCTTCGGCTTCGATTACGAGTTCCGCTCGGCCACCGAGTGCTACCGCTCGGGCGCGTTCGACACGGCCCTCCTCACGGTGCTGGAGCGCTACGAGGCCGTGATGGCGATCATGCTCCCGTCGCTGCGGGCCGAGCGCTCCGCGAGCTACTCGCCGTTCCTGCCCATCCACCCGGTGACGGGGGAGGTCATGCAGGTGGCCATCGACGAGGTCCGGGTCTCGGCCGGGACGCTGGTCTGGCGCGACCCCAAGACCGGCGAGGGGTACGAGACTCCGGTGACCGGCGGGCACGCCAAGCTGCAGTGGAAGCCCGACTGGGCCATGCGGTGGGTGGCCCTCGGCATCGACTACGAGATGGCCGGCAAGGACCTCATCGATTCCGTCAAGCTCTCGGGCGAGATCGCCAGGGCGCTGGGCGGCGAACCGCCGGAGGGCTTCAACTACGAGCTCTTCCTCGACAAGGACGGCAAGAAGATCTCGAAGTCGAAGGGCAACGGCCTCTCGATCGACGATTGGCTCGTCTACGGCACGGCCGACAGCCTGGCGCTGTTCATGTACAACAAGCCGCGCGAGGCCAAGCGCCTCTTCGTCGAGATGATCCCGCGGCAGGTCGACGACTATCTCGGTTTCCTCGAGAAGTACCCGGCCCAGGAGCCGGCGCAGAAGCTCGGCAACCCGGTCTGGCACCTGCATGCCGGGCATCCGCCGGCGGCCGAGGCCGTGGGCAAGGGCGGCGCGCTGAACTTCGCCATGCTCCTCAACCTCGCGGCGGTGGCCAACACCGAGGACCCGGCGGTGCTGTGGGGCTTCATCCGCCGCTACGATCCGGATGTGGGGCCGGAGACCCACCCCGTCCTGGCCCGACTCGTCGGCCACGCGCTGGCCTACTTCCGGGATCTGGTGCGTCCGGCCAAGACCTACCGGGCGGCCACCGAGGCCGAGCGGGCGGCCCTGGAGGATCTCGCGCAGACCCTCGCCGTGCACGAGGGCTCCGTCGATCCGGAGAGCCTGCAGGCGGCGGTCTACGAGGTCGGACGCCGACACTTCCCGGACCTGTCCGGCAAGGCCAAGAGCCCGGACGGGCGCCCCGGCGTGTCGCAGGCCTGGTTCACCACGATCTACAACGTGCTGTTCGGCGAGGCGCGCGGCCCGCGCTTCGGCTCGTTCATCGCCCTCTACGGCGTCGCCGAGACCCGGGCCCTGATCGCCCAGGCCCTGTCCGGGGCCTTCCTGTCCGGGGCCCTCCTGGCGGACGCCCCGCCCGCCTGAGACGGACGATCCTGCGTCGCTCGCCCGGGAGCGGCGCAGAATAATGTCTGCGTATCGAGGTGTGATTGCGCACAATTGTGCTTGTCGGCGCAGCGAGGGCCGGATAGAACGCCCATCCACTGGACAGAAAAAAGGCCGCCCCGGTGAGGGAGCGGCCCGAAGTCTAGGGAGGAAACGCCCAAGAAGGGCACACCGCGGCGACGCCATCGCCGCGGTGCATGGCGATCAGATGCCATCCCGCACCGCACCATGCAATTGCTCCCGTGGGGGAGCGGGCATGCGCCCAGTGCATGAAATGGTTTTCAAGCGCCCTCGCCCTTGCGTATCAGGGCTTCTTCTTCGTCACCGATCGGTCGGATCCGTCAGGCCGAGCTGCGCCAGACTGAGGGCCCAGACCCGTTCCTGGAGCGCCGTGTCCCGGCCCCGGGCCGAGGGCGCCACCGGCTTGCACCGGTCGAAATAGAGGCCCGTCTGGCCTTGGACCTCCGGCGCGGTGGCGAGGTACAGGGACGTCGCCGCACCGTCCGCGGGCTTCGTCAGGAATGGGCGGATCAGGCGCCAGCCCAGGCCGAACCAGCCCCCCGTCTCCGACGCGAAGCCGCTGGCGATGACACCGGGATGGAGGGCGTTGCTGGTGACGCCGGTGCCCGCGAGCCGCCGCGCCAGGGCCGCACTGACCAGCACGTTGCCGAGCTTGGCCTGGGAATAGACCGTGATCGCGCTGTAGCGCCGCGCGTGGCCGATATCGTCGAAGGCGATGCGGCCGCGTCGATGCGCGGTCGAGGCCACGCTGACGATGCGGGCCGGCGCACTGGCCTTCAGGAGATCGAGGAGCGCGAGGCTGAGTTGGAGATAGGCGAGGTGGTCCAGCGCCCAGGTCCGCTCGATCCCATCCACCGTCGTGGCGTAGCGGTCGAAGATCGCACCGGCGTTGTTCACCAGCACGTCGAGGCGCGGATACAGCGCCCGGACCTCCGCGGCGAGGCGGCGGATCTCGGCCTGGCTCGACAGGTCGGCGACGAAGCCGTCGACCTGCGCGCCCGGTACCGCGGCACGGATCTCCTCGGCCGTGCGGCCGGTGCGGCCGGCATCCCGACCCACGAGCCCGACGCGGAACCCCGCCCGGGCCAGGCCGAGCGCCGTCTCGGTGCCGATCCCGGAGGTGGCACCGGTGACGAGGGCGATCCGGCCGGTCACGGACGCGATCCTAGAACACCGCCTGCCCGATGGCGAAGGCGACGACCACGATGACGATGGCCACCACCAGGAACAGGCCGAACAGGATACGGGCCAGGGAGCCGGCACCCGAGGCGATCCCGGTGAAGCCGAGACCGCCCGCGAGGAGGGAGATCACGAAACAGATGAGGGCCCATTTCAACAGGGTCATGCGCAACACTCCAGCTCGCGGAACCGACCGATAACCGCCTGCGGACGCAAGCGTTCCGCTCAAGCTCGGCTGTTTTGCGCGGCATGTCCGGAGGGCGCCGGCCCCGCCGGGCGAGCCTCGGTTCCGGCACGCTCCAGGAGGATGTGCGCCAGGGCATGATAGAGCCCTTCGCGGCAGACCGCCTTCGAGACCGCATCGGCGATCAGCGCCGTGACCATGAGGGGGATCATCAGGGCGTGGTCCTGGGTCATCTCCGTGACGATGACGAAGGCGGTGATCGGCGCCTGCAGGGCCCCGGTCAGGTAGGCGACCATGCCGAGGAGCACGAGGGCGGCCACCGGCACACCCGAGAACCAGCCCTGCAGGGCGGCGCCGAGGCCGGCCCCGACGCTGAGGGAGGGCGCGAACAGTCCGCCGGGAATGCCGCTGATCGCCGAGAGCAGCGACGCGACGAACTTCAGCGGCGCGAAGTCCGGATGGGACTCCGCGGTGCCGTGCAGGAGGGCGCGCGCCTCTTCGTAGCCGGTGCCGTAGACCGTTCCACCCGAGGCGAGGCCACACAGCGCGACGCCGAGGCCGCAGGCTGCCGCGAAGGCCACGGGACGGGCGGCGATGGCGCCCCCGAGGCGCCCCGGCAAGCCGCGGGCGAACAGGATCACGATCCGGGCGAACCCGCCGCCGGCCAGCCCCCCCAGCGCCCCGATCACCGGCACGGCGATCCAGCCCGGCCCGAACGGCAGGGTGGCGCTGGACGTGCCGAAATAGGTGTAGTTGCCGGTGAGCGCCATCGCGGTCAGCCCGGCCGCCACGATGGCGGCGACGATCAGTCCCCCGGTGCGGGCCTCGTAGGCCCGGCCGAGTTCCTCGATGCCGAACACGATGCCGGCGAGCGGCGTGTTGAACGCCGCCGCGACCCCGGCCGCGCCGCCGGCGAGGATCAGCCCCGGGACGCGTTCCGGCGTGAGGTGGCCGGCGGCCGCCATGATCGCGGCCCCGACCTGCACCGTCGGACCCTCCCGCCCGGTGGAGGCACCGAACAGCAGGCCGAGGCTCATCACCACGATCTTGCCCGCCGCCACCCTGAGGGACACGAGAGCCCGGCGCAGGGCGAGTTGTCCGGTCTGGCGCGCGGCGATCACCTGGGGGATGCCGGATCCCTGGGCGTTCGGGAAGACCTCCCGGGCCAGCCAGGCGCAGAGGGCGAAGCCGAAGGGCGTCAGGCCGAGGGCCACCCAGGGCGACACGCCGAGCCCCTGCCGGAACGCGCCCTGGGCGGCATCGGCGAGCCCCGCCATCAGGACGGCGGCGAGCCCGACGCCGATGCCGCCGACGAGGAACAGCAGGCGGTGACGCCACAGCCCGAACGCGTCGCGGGTGGCTCCGCGCAGGCGCCGCATGCGCGGCATCACCCCGGACCGGACCTTGGCGCGCAGGACCTTGGCGCGCAGCACCTTCACGCGCAGGACCTTCACGCGCAGCACCTTGGCGGGACGGGTTCGGGGCATGCGATCCGGGGCTCGGGCGGGTCAGTCAGGGGAGGGGGTCGGGTGAGGCTCAGGCAAGGGGCATACCCCGGCGGACCTTAAGCCTTGTCCTCCGCTTCCGCCCGGCACAGGTCTTCGACGGTCCGGAGATACGCCTTGGCGTCGAATTTCCGCAGGGAATTCTCGCTCTGATAGCGCACCGTCCCGAAGATTTCGCGGCGGGCCCAGGGGCGGTCGTGCAGGCCGTAGACCCAGGCGACGTTGGTGAAGGAGTTCGGGTCGCGTCCGTCGAGGAAGTAGCGGTTGTTGAGCCGCAGCGTTCGGGCGAAGCCCTCCTCGGGGGAGGGCGACCATTCGAGGATCTTCTTGCCCCAGTACATGCGCAGGTGGTTGTGCATGTAGCCGGTCTCGCGCATCTCGGCCTGGGCGGCGTTCCAGTAGACGTCGTGCGTCCGTCCTTCCGCGAGCTCGGTCTCGGTATAGGTGTTCGGCCGGGTGTCGTCGGCATGGTCGGCCAGGACCTTGCGGGCCCATTCGGGAACGGCGCGCTCGTAGCGGTCGTAGCCGTCCGTGTAGTGGACGTGGTTCATCGCCAGTTCCCGGCGGATGACGACCTCTTCGACGTAGGAGGCCTTGTCCTCAGGCCCACCCGCCTGGGCGGCCCGAACCGCCCGCACGATCTCCACGGGGGAGATCTGTCCGAAGTGCAGGTAGGGGCTCATGTGGGAGGCCGCCCCGGCTTCGGGCCGGTTGCGGTCGCTGCCGTAATCGGCGAACGGGCCCTCGAGATAGGCGTGGAGACGCCGGCGCGCCTCGGTCTCCCCACCGGTGAAGCGGCGCACCGGTCCGACCGCGCGGTCGAGGCTCATGCCGGCCAGCACCTTGGCCGGGTCGGCGATGTCGACCTCCGATGTCGGCAGGTCGCGGCCGGCCCGGTGCTTCACCGTCCGGGCGGTCAGGGCAGCGACGTAGTCGTCGAGGTGCCTGTGCAACTTCGGGCGTAGGGTGCGGGCGGCGTATTCGTGCTTGCCCGAGGCGACCTCCACCGGCACCACGACGTCCCCCTCCACCTGTACGATCCGGGTGTCGACGGCCTCGACGATCTCGCCGTACCAGCGCTTCTGGATCGCGAGGTAGCCGCGGTCGAGAACGAGGAGGGCGGCGTCCCGGGCCAGATCGATGGCGACCCGGGCGGGGGAGGCTTTCCGCAGGCAGAAGCCGATGCCCCGGGCCTTGAGCCCCGACGCCGCGTCGGCGAGCCCCTGCAGCAGGAAGGCGTAGTGCCGGGCATTGGCTTCCGGGAAGCCACTCTTGCCGTCGAGCAGCCCGAAGGCGGCGAGCACCGGCAGGCCGAGCCGGTTGGCCTCCTCGATCGCGAGCTCGAGCGCCGGATTCTCATGGGCCCGATTCGCCTGCTGCAGCAGGTAGAGCACGTAGCGCCCGTCCGCCCGGGGCTCGGCTTCCCTGAGGATCCGAATTCGTCCCGCCTGAATCCCCATCGTCGCTCATCGCCTCCTGGTGCTCATCGAGAAAGGTCGAGGCGCCGCCCCTCGCGACGCCCCAGGCAGTACGGGCCAGCCCGGCTGGATCGAGGTCGAAAAATGCGGCCTGCGGGCGTGCGAAAACTGAATTCGAACAACCCTTTAGTGCTGCTTCACTTGAGACCACCCCTTGCGGAAGTCACGAAGATTTGCGTCTGCTCGGGTGCGTCATTTTGGATACATGATTTGGGCAATGTGCTCCGCAGCACGAAAAGCGACATGGCTGCTGCCCTATCCGGCTTGCAATTCTGCGTGAGAGGATCAGATTGTGCATTGCGGGAACGCGATGGCGTCGCGGTCCTGCTGCCCTCCTTGGGCGTTTCCTCCCTAGACTTCGGGCCGCTCTTCGGAGCGGCCTTTTTTCTGTCCCGACCGCGCTAGCCGCGCGCACGGGCGCGGATCATGAAGTTGTCGTAGGTGTACTCCGCCACCTGGAACCAGAGGTATTCCTCGTTCCGGAAGGTCTTCATGGCCTCGTGGACCCGCTTGAAGTCGGCGTTCTTGGCGCCGATCTCGGCATAGACGTCATTGGCGGTCTTCAGAGCCAGTTCCATCACCTCCTGGGGGAACGGACGCAGTTGCGCCCCGCCCGCCACGAGGCGGCGCAGGGCGCGCGGGTTGCGCGCGTCGTACTTGGCCTGAACGTCGGCATGGACCTGGGCGGCCGCCGCCTGGAGCACCGCCCGGTAGCTCTTGGGCAGGCCCTTCCAGGCCTCGGCCTGGATCCAGAGATGCAGCGTCGAGGCGCCCTCCCAGAAGCCGGGATAGTGATAGGTCGGGGCCACCTTCTGCAGCCCGAGCTTCTCGTCGTCGTAGGGGCCGATCCACTCGGCGGCATCGATCGCCTTGGTCTCGAGGGCGGCGTAGATGTCCGGCCCCGCGGTGGCCTGCGGCACCACCCCGAGCTTGGCCAGAACCTGTCCGCCGAGACCACCGATCCGCATCTTCAGGCCCTGGAGGTCCGCCTGTGCCTTGATCTCGCGACGGAACCAGCCACCCATCTGCGCGCCGGTATTGCCGGCCGGGAGGGCGACGAGCCCGTGCTTGGCGAAGATCTCCCCGAAAAGGTCGGCAGCCCCCCCCTGGAGCCACCAGGCGCTCTGGCCCCGCGCATTCAGGCCGAAGGGCAGGGCGGTGGCCAGGGCGAAGGTCGGATCCTTGGCGAGCCCCAGGGTCGCCGGGCCGTAGCCCATCTCGACGGTGCCGGCGGCCACGGCATCGAGGAGGCCCTCGGCCGGCACCGGCTCGCCGGGCCCCGAGGGTTGGATCTGGAAGCGGCCGTCGGTGGCCTCCGCGACGATGCGGGCGAGCATGTCGGTCGCGCCGAACAGGATGTCGAGGTTCTTGGGGAAGGCGCAGGCCAGCCGCCAGCGCAGATCCGGCGTCGCCTCGGCCCGCACGGGGCGGGCCAGGAGGGTGGCCGCGCCACCGAGGCCCGCGGAGAGGAGAGCACGGCGCCCGGTCGTCGGGCGCGCGGAGGATGGGGGCATGACGCCTCGCTGAGAGATCTCGAATCGTCCTGTTACGCCGCGTCGCGGCCGATCCGCGGCTCGAACGTCCGCCGTTCACGAACGACGAAGGGCCGGAAACGATCCCGAAACGTGCGGAGGACCCGCACCGGCAGACCGGACGTCACCCAGGCCGCGGCGGCCCGCGCCCGATCGGCCGGCCCCCGTGATCCACGCGACTCGGCCCGTGATCCACGCGACTTGGCGCCTGTCGCGCTACTTGGCGTACGTGAAGGCGCCGTCGTTCCAGACGTAGAGGACATAGCCCTGGGCGGTGACGTCCCCCTTGCCATCGAACCCCACCGAGCCGAGCACGAGGTCGAAGCGCTCCGCGTGCAGGGTGGCGGCGATCCGCTTCGAGTCCGCCGTATGCGCGAAGGTGCCGGCCGCCACGAGGGCCTGGAGGGCGGCGTAGCCGTAGATCGTCGATCCTTCGGGCTCGACCCCCTCCGCCTTGAAGGCCGCGACCACGGCGGCGGCCTCCGGCTTGCGGCGGGGATCGAGGTAGAAGGTCATCAGCACGCCGTTGCTGGCGGGGCCGGCGATGGTCGCGAATTCCTGGGTGGCGATGGCGGAGGTCCCGAACCATTGCGGCTTGAAGCCCCGCTCCGCGGAGATCCGCACGAGGCGGCCCATCTCGCGGGCGTCCCCGCCGTAATACGCCACCGCGATCCCCGCCTCCCTGAGCCGGTCGGCGAGGGCCGCATCGTCGGCATCGCCCGCCGCGAAGGCGGTGGCGAGGGCCTCGTTGATGCCGATCCGGTTGAGGTTTTCCTTCGTGGCGGCGGCGAGGTTGCGCG
The DNA here is from genome assembly GCF_001423085.1 of Methylobacterium sp. Leaf125. Classification (GTDB taxonomy): domain Bacteria; phylum Pseudomonadota; class Alphaproteobacteria; order Rhizobiales; family Beijerinckiaceae; genus Methylobacterium. The sequence goes on from NZ_LMNU01000031.1 coordinate 11,820, forward strand.
AGCCCGGCGTCAGGTCGTTCAGGATGGCGATCTTCTTCTCGCGGAACCGCTCGGCCAGCACGGTGGCCGAGAGCTTGGCCTGATCGTCGTCGCGCCCGCAGACCCGGAAGATCGTCGGCAGGCCCCGATCGGTGAGCTTGGCGGCGACGGAGGCGGCGGTGATCATCACCGTGCCGTTGGCGGCGTAGACCTCGGAGGCCGCCAACGATGCGTTCGAGCAGACGTGCCCGACCACGAGGCGCACGCCCTGGGTCGCGTAGTGGTTGGCCACCGCCACGGCCTTGTTCGAATCGCAGGCATCGTCCTGCACGTCGAGCACGATGGTCTGGCCGTCGAGGCCGCCCCTGGCATTGGCATCGCGCGCGGCGGCCTGGACCCCGCGCAGGACCTGCTCGCCGACGGCCACGTAGGCGCCCGAGCGCGGGACGGCGACGCCGATCACGACGTCGGCCCGGGCCGGCGCGGCGCCGAGGATCGCGGCGGCGAGGAACAGGCTGCCAGCCAAGCCGCTGCCAGCCAAGCCGCCGGCGCGCCCGAAGCGCCGGGCCGCGCGTCTGAACCTCATCCCGCCCCGTCTCACGCCTCGGTCGACCTCGCTTACAGATAGAGGCGGATCGGCCAGCCGCCAAGGTTCGGCGCGTGCACCGGGTCCACGGCCCCGTGCCGTCCGGCATCGCTCGAGCCCGAGCGACCCGTGCGCGATGCCGCGCCAGAACGCAAGGGGGACCTTCGGGGCGGACGCGCGCCGCGGGCGCGGCACGTCCGCGCCCGCGGCTCACGCCGTCAGCGGGCCGTGGCGTAGACCGAGGCGCCGGCAGTGATCGGCGCGGTGACGGTCGAGAAGACGGAGAGGACCTTCTGGACCTCGGTGAAGGGGGCGTTGGAGACGTAGACGAGGTCGCGGTTGCGCATGCGGAAGG
>NZ_LMNU01000032.1 GCF_001423085.1 Methylobacterium sp. Leaf125
AGGCGACCCTCGCCTCGGCCCAAGCCTTCCTCTACGCCGCTGCCGTCATGATCCTCGTTCGACGGCTAGGACGCGCCTCATGACTTATCGGACGGACTCTTAGCGGCCTTGCAAACTGCAAGAATGCGGCCCTGGAGGTGATACCTCCCTTGCTCGATTGTTGCAAAAATCCCATACTTTATCGGAAACCTTTCGGCGGCGCATAAAATGAGAGATTTTTGGCGCTCTTGGGCAAATTCGGCAATTATTCTAGGAAGGTTTGCCCTGGCCGCCCCTCAAGAATTCGTAGATAGTTTTCTCGGGCAGATCGTACGTTTACGTTATATTTGTGTCTCGAAGCACATTCAGCGTGAGCATTAGCAACGATCTGAAGCTTGGGAGGACTACAATATGCCCATCAATTTCAGGAATACTGTTTACGGCGCAGGATTTGTTGGTTCGGACGATGGTGCCCCGAGCGCTGGCTTCGGAATCGACGACGTTTCGACGTCGGCGATTACAATCAACGGAACGATCAACCAAGTCGGGGATTCAATCCAGGCCACTGGCATTCTGCCGGCAGAGTCAGCGTCCAGCACGAAGACTTTGTACGCGACGCAGTACGATTCCGGGAGCATGATTCAGTTCTCGGACAGCGCCACGCCCACAGCGACCTCGACGCGCTACGTCCTTTCTAATACCCAGTTGACCCCCCGGCAGCGGGTAACTTTCGACAGCAACAACACGGTTGGCGACTACGCGCCGGTCTGCTTCGTGACAGGCACAGGCATTCGTGTGAACCGCGCGGGTCTCGAGACCGACGTCGCGGTCGAGGATTTGCGCGTGGGCGACCAGGCTGTCACAGCCTCGGGGGCGGTCCGGGCGATCACCTGGATCGGACACCGGCATCTCGATAGCCGCGGCCGCGCCCTGCCGCGCGACCAGCAGCCGATCCGGGTCCGCGCCGGCGCCTTCGGCTCCGGCCTACCAGCCCGCGATCTTTCCCTCTCGCCGGGGCACCCGGTGCTGGTGGGCGCGGAGGCCGATTATCACGGCGGCCACCTCGTGCCGATCATGTGCCTGGTCAACGGGACCAGCATCACGCGCGAGCCCGCAGACGCCGTCACCTATTGGCACGTCGAACTGGAGAGCCACGACATCCTGCTGGCCGAGGGTCTGCCCGCCGAGAGCTACCTCGACTGGGGTGATCGTCCGTTCTTCGACGAAGGGTCCGACCACGCCCTGCACAACCCGGACTTCGTCGTGCCGGGCCTGTCGGCGCGCTGCCGACCGGTGGCCGTCGAGGGCGCAGTCGTGGACGCCGAGCGTGACCGGCTGGGCGCTGTCTTCGCGGCCCAGGTGGCCGCCCAGTGCGCCTGGCACGAGGCCGGCTCGCTCAGCGCCCTCTCGGCCTGACGCCGGCAGAAACGGATCGGCGCACAGTTCTTGGTACGAAATGGCATGCGCGCCGGTCCGCTCTCCCTCGATGCATTTCTCGGACAACGCGCCGTCGACCGGCGGCTGGCGCGCTTGACCCATGACCTACCGCTTCCGGAAGCGGTCGGTCTGGAATTCGGTCCGGGCGACAATCCCGTTCCCCTTCCAAACGGGATGCGCGTCGCCTACGTCGACCGCTGCATCGATGCCGCCCCGGATCAGACCGGTCCGTCGCCGATCGATCATGCGTGGGACGGGGCGACGTCCCTCGCTGCCGTGCTTGGTGACGCAAGCGCTCCGAGCGGCTTCGACTTCGCCGTCGCGGCGCAGGTTGCGCAGTACGTGCCGAACCTCCTCGGATGGCTGCGGGGCATACACGCAGTGCTGCGGCCCGGTGGCGTGCTCAACCTGTCGCTCCCTGATCGGCGGTTCATGTTCGATGCCGCGCGGGCGTCGAGCACGCTGCCCGAGTTGATCGAGGCGGATCTGCTCGGCCTGACGCGGCCGAGCCCCCGCCAACTCTTCGCACACACCTCGGAGGTGCGGGCCATCTCGCCCAACGATATCTGGGCCGGAGCGGACGCGCATCGGGCCGACCGGCTGGCAGGGACCCAGGCCCTTTCGCATGCCCTGAACCAGACGCGGACCGCACTGGCCCAGGGATGCTACATCGCCTGCCACTGTTGGGTGTTTTCGCCGCGCAGCTTCCTTGACTTGGTTGAGGGAGCAACGCGGCTTGGGTTGTTGCCGTTCGTTCTCAATCACGTCTCTTCAACGGAACCAGGTAGCTTTGAATTTTTCGTCTCAATGCGCCGGGACCTTCAAGAGGAGCCAGACGTGTTGCGTGCGCTTCAGGAAGGAGCGATCGCCCACCTACGCGGAACGCTTGATCGGCAAGCGCGTCACGCAGCGCTTATCGCCCAGTTTTGAAACGCTCAGATTTAGACATCACGCCGATGAGTTTTTGCGCGCAACAGACTGAATTCGACTTGCCGATTCTTAAGTAAAATCTGCGCTCTTCGGTGCTTCAATGATAAATTTCGATATACTGAAGCCAACCAAATTGATTAGTTTCACAAAAGCAAAAGTATATCGGAAATCTCACAAAAGTCTTGGCTTCGATCCAAGGTTCTACAAATCATATTATAAGGACACCGACGGTTTTAAGTCCGATTATGAGCTTCTTCGGCATTACGTCCAGCACGGGAAGCGCGAGGGTCGATCACCCAGTTCGGAAGCGCTGATCCGGAGGCTGGAATCCGACTACGGCGCATTGCCGAATGATTTCGTTCCTTCACAATATAGGCTGCTACACGGCGATCTAAGCGGAATGCAGGAGCCCTGGGCACCAGCCGAGCATTACCTGCGCTTCGGACGAAAGGAAAAGCGAGAATACCGCGTCGACCTCTCGCACCTTGAAGAAGAATTTAGAGACTTCATCTACTCGCGCGCGTTTTCCACCACGTACGGTTCCAAAACAAACGCTACACTGACGTTTTTTAAGGTTCTGCGATCGGCCGGCCTAACCACTCCGGGTTGGATCGCAAAATTCAACCTTTATGAATTTACAACTCTAAACGAAAATTGGCTCCCTCATCGTCCCTTCTCGCGCATGGACGGACTCTACCTGTTTTTAACCGATGGGATTGAGCGCCTGGCTCCTGTCGCTTTGGGAGAAGCGTTTGAACCGACCTTCTATCGCCAGCATGTCCAGGACTCGGCGGGCCTCAGGACTGATGCGGATCTGTATCGGGACTGGCTCAACCGTGGCATCGGAGTGGGCATCAGGGGCAACGAGCAGACGGCTCTTCGCGATGTCATCGGTGACGGCCAGTTCCCAGCATGCTTTGACGAGCACCGCTATCGGAAGGTCATTGGGAAAGTTTCGAAGCAGCCGGCACCTGGGCGGTACAACGCCTTAAAGCACTACGTCACCATTGGATTTGCGCTCTACGACGTCAAGATTCTTGACGGGGGCACGGTGTCTGCGTTCGTCGAACGCATCGCAGAGTATCATCTGGCGCGTGCAAATCTCGACATCGCGTTGAAAGCCTTCGATCGGGCGCTCGCACTCAATCCCGGCTTGAGCCGCCTCCATCACCGACGGGGCGACTGCCTCCTGGCCGTCGGGCGCGGCGCCCAGGCGACGGAGAGCTTCCTGGCGGCGTGCGGCCTACCCGGAGCGAGCCTGTGGAGCCATATCCATGCGGCCAACGGGCTCGCTAAGGACCCGGCCCGGATCGAGGAGGCGATCGCGCGCCTCCTGGCTTCGGCGCCGACCTGTCACGGATCGCCGGCGTGGCGCATGACGGCACGCTCGATCATCGAGCAACTGTTCCAATGCGCCAGCGAAACGGCCTTCGCCCTGCACCGCAAGGGGGATCGGGCGGTGGCCGATACCCTCATGGAGGCGGCCCTCGATCGCACTGGCGAACTGATCCGTGCCTGCGATCCGCTACCGGCAACGCTGGGCCGACGCGCGACGGGGCACGTGGTCCTCGTTGCCAATCGGGATCTGCCCCAGTGCGACTACTACCGGGTTCAGCAACGCGCGATTCAACTGATCCAGGGCGGCTGGACGGTCGAGGTGATAAACCAGCGCGACGCATCGTCCGCTCATCCGGCGATCGACAGAGCCAGCGCGGTGATCTTCTACCGCGTCGCGGCCTCGCCGATCATCCTGCACGCCATCCTCTATGCGCGTGCCCTGGGGGTCGTGACCCTCTATGACATCGACGATCTGATCTTCGACGCGCGGTTCTACCCCGAGCCTCTGACGACCTACGAAGGGCAGGTCACCGAGGCCGAGTATCTTGGCCTCCAGTTCGGCGTTCCTCTGTTCCGGTACGCCGCCAGGGCCTGCGACATCGGCCTGACTTCGACGGCCGCGCTCGCCGAGCACTTAGGGCCTCTCGTCCGATCGGGGCAGTGCCACATCCTCCGGAATGGACTCGACACCCGCAACGACCGCTTTCTGGCCTACCCCCGCAAGCCGTTCTCCGAAACAATCGTCACAGTCTTCTACGGCTCGGCTACGAAGGCGCACAGCCAGGATTTCAGTGGACTCATCGCGCCCGCGCTGCTTCAGCTCTTTGCCCAGAACGGCCGCGTGCGGCTCGCCGTGGCGGGCTATGTTCCGCTCGATCGGCGATTTGACCCTTATCGCGAGCGGATCATACGCCTGGGCTTCAACGCCGACGTCATGTCGTACTGGGAGGTTCTGTCCGGCGCCGACATCAACATCGCGGTCCTGTCCCGCAATCCTGCCACGGACGCGAAGAGCGAGATTAAGTGGCTTGAGGCCGCGATGTTCGGCATTCCGTCGGTCGTCAGTCCGACTGCAACCTACCGGGATGCCCTCGTCGACGGAGAGGACGCGATCTTCGCGGAGACCTCCGAGGACTGGGCGCGGGCGCTCGGACGCCTCGCGTCGGATGCGGTGCTGCGGGACAGAATCGGTGCCCAGGCGCGGGCGAAGGCAACTCGCGACTATGGTCTGCCAGCCGCGGCGGAGGTGCTGAAGCGGATCTTCCCGGCGCGCGACCCATCCCTTCCGCCACGACTGGCCGAGACAGCAAACCGCACGACTGCGAGTCTCCCGGAGCCGGTGAAGCGCTGCCGCGAACGGCGCGGGGCACCGGGCGCCGCACGCAAGCCGCGGATTCTGGTCGTCAACGTGTACTTCCCGCCCCACACCATCGGCGGCGCGACTCGGGTCGTTCGCGACAACATCGATTATTTCATTGACCATGCGTCCGATGAGTTCGAACTCGTTGTCCTCGCCTCAGACGACCGATCCGAGGCGACCTATGAGACGCGCGTCGACTCCTATCGTGGTGTCCCAGTCTTTCGGATCGGATCCCCCGCTGAGGCAAATATGGATTGGCGGCCGTTCAACGACGCGATGGCGCCGGCGATCGAAGTCCTCATGCAGCAGTTCGACCCCGATCTGGTGCATTTCCACTGCATCCAGCGGCTCACGGGAACGGCGGTGGATGTGGCGGCTCGTCTGGATATCCCCTACCTCGTCACCTGCCACGATGGCTGGTGGATCTCGGATTTCCAATTTTTGTACGATGAGGATGGGGATCTACACGCGCCCTCACCGGACCCGCTCGCCGACCGGTACAGCCGCAGCTTCCCCACGATCCTGTCGATCGCACGAAGGCGGAGACTCGCGCGCCTGCTAGACGGCGCCGAGCGCGTGCTCTGCGTGTCGGACAGCTTCGCGGAGATCTATCGGGTCGCCGGCGTCCGAAACGTGCTCGCTGTTCCGAACGGCATCCCGGCCTTGGGGAAGACGATGGACCGGACGCCGAACGCGAGCGGACGGGTGCGCCTCGGGCATATCGGCGGGCGGACCAGCCACAAGGGTGCCACCCTGATCGAGATCGTCCTGCGTCGGAACGCCTTTCACAATCTGGAACTCACCCTCGTCGATCATGCCTGGACGGAGGGACACTCCGATACCGAACTCTGGGGTGAAACGCCGGTGACAATCGTCGGCTTCATCGCCCAGGACAAGATAACGGACGTGTATGCGGGCTTGGACGTGCTCCTCGCCCCGTCGATCTGGCCTGAGAGCTTCGGATTGGTGACCCGCGAGGCTCTCGCCTGCGGGCTGTGGGTCGTGGCGAGCGATCGCGGGGCGATTGGCAGTGACGTTGTCGAAGGGGTCAACGGCTTCGTGGTTGACGTCAGTTCGGCGGATGACTTGACGCGGGTTCTAAGCAAGATGAACGCGAACGCCGAGACCTATCTAGCCGGACCGCCGGTCGCCACAAACGAGATGCGAACTAGTGCGGATCAATGCCGCGATCTCATTGCATGCTACCAGGGTGTACTCTCAAGTAGCTAACATGCAACTTTGCATAATACACGCATCTACCATCAAATTTTCACGTTTTTATTTGCAGCAGCGGGCCAGAGCATACTGTAAATGGCACCAAGCGACTTACTGCAGCTTTCGATCGTCTCGAACTTCGACAAAACATAAGAACGACGCACCACACCAACCTCCGTTTTGATAGGGATGGATGGTTGATATGCCCACCATAGGCGGTCCACGTACAGTACGGCGAGCAGGAGACAGCGCGTTCATGGAGATTAGCTTCGCAGGCTGTACCTTCCAGCTTGAAAACGTCAACGACATGGATCTTGTGGCCCGACAGATTGCGAGCGGCTCCTACGAGCCACCATTGCCGATGCTCATGATGGCGACGCTGATCCGTTCGGAAGGAATTTTTATAGATGTCGGCGCAAACACCGGCGTCTATACGGTAATGGCGGGCACGATTGTCCGCGACCGGCCCATCATCGCTTTCGAACCTTTCCATCCCGTCCTTGAAATTCTGAGGCGGAACTTGGCCCTGAACGGCTTGACGGATCGAGTGCGTTTGATGGAGGTCGCGCTCAGCGACAAGGCTGGCACGGCCAAGCTTCATCTGCCTGATCCAGGCCATGGTCTTGTCGAGACGAGCGCATCGCTAGAACCTGATTTTCAGCCAGCGAAGTCGATTTGTGAGGTGCCGGTTAAGCAGCTGGATGAAGTTAGCATCTCGGACCAGATCGCAGTGATTAAGGTCGATATTGAAGGCCATGAGCATGCGTTCTTGCGTGGTGCGCGAAATACGATCTTGAGAGATCGCCCAGTTATTTTTGCCGAGGTTGTGAGCCCGGCAAAGCGCAGCGCCATTGGTGCCTTTCTGCATGGTATTGACTACATGGACTTTCGTCTGCGTCCAGACATGGCGATCCACGATGGCGAGGTGCTCTTCGATAATGCAGCATGGAACCACGCATTGATTCCGCGTGAGCGCTTGGCGAAATTTAAGGAGGCCTGCGATGCCTGCAACATGGTGATGCTTCGCCGCTTTCAGCTAAGCTGAGCCGAGAACGTAAAAAAATCATTATCTATCCGCTTACGCTTCTCGCCGGAAAGGCCGGGATTAGAGCAGCGCAACTAGGGCAGTGTTGATCTGGATCGCATTCAGCAGATTGGCGCGTATCGCTTCCAGTGTAACCGTCGAAGCACATGCCGTTAGAAAGCCTTGAAGTGCTGTTGACGGAGAAGTGTTTCATCGGTCTCCTCAATCCCGACGGTTCTTCCTCGGAGGATCAAAAGGGAACGCGGTGAGGGCCCCAGCCCAATGCCGCGGCTGCCCCCGCAACTGTAAGCGGTGAGCCCATCATCCACACGTCACTGGGTCTTCGGACCTGGGAAGACGATGAGAGGGCGGTGACCCGTGAGCCAGGAGACCTGCCGTCAGTCGTGGTCACACGCGAAACGCATCGGGCGGGGTGTCCTGATGGGTGTCGAGGCGTTCGGCTGTCCTCACGACAGGCAAGCGCCTAGGCTTCGTTCGCGGTGACGTGCCACTGCCGAGGCCGTCCGCTTTGTCCCGTCGTCCATCGAATCCGTTTTGGCCCGCGCTGGTCCTGTCCTGCGCAATCCCCACCGCCGTCGCAGCCCAGGGTACGCGCCCCGTTGAGACCGCCGTCGTGCTCGACGCACTCTCCGTCGAGGGGACCTTCACCTCCACGCCGACCTATCGTGTGCCCGAGCTCTACAGCGGCACTAAGACGGTGACGCCGCGATGGGACATCCCGCAGCAGGTCGACGTGGTGCCTCGCGAGGTCCTTGTCGACACTGCTGCGACCCGGATCGAGCGCGCCCTCGACTACGTGCCCGGCGTCGGCAAGCAGAACGACTTCGGCGCCCAGAACCTCGCCCTGTACTCGGTGCGGGGCTTCGCAACGCAGGACATCTTCTTCAACGGGTTCAACATCGCCCGCGGCTACAACGGCGCGCCCGACACCCAGAACGTACAATCCATTGAGGTCCTCAAGGGTCCGGCCGGTGCCCTCTATGGCCGAAGCGACCCGGGTGGGACCGTCAACATCCTGACCAAGCAGCCGGTGGCGCGTCCCTTCGTGGAGATGGGCACGCTGTTCGGCAGCTTCGGCACCGCCAGGACCACGGTCGATGCCGGCGGCGCGCTGAGCGAGGACGGCAGCGTTCTTTACCGTTTCAACGGCGCGCTCGCTCGCCAGGACAGCTTTCGCGACTTCGTCGATGGCGACCGGGTACTTTTGGCGCCGGTGGTGAGTTGGCAAGTCACGCCCGACACCAAGATTACGTTCGAGGCGCAGTACCTGCGCAACCGCCAGACCTTCGACCGGGGTACGGTCGCGGTGAACAATCGCCTTGGCATCGTTCCTCGCTCGCGGTTCTTCGGCGAACCGGGCGACGATTCCGTATCAGAGAGCGCGCTGCTGCAGGTCCGGTTGGAGCACGCCTTCAACGCCGACTGGCAGCTGCGGGTCGCCACCCATCTCAACACCGGCAGCCTCACCGGCCTGCAGACCGGCGCGACCGGCATCCTCGATGACGGGCGCACGCTCCTACGGGAGTTCCGGCGGCACGACTTCACCTGGGGCGTCGCCATCGGCCAGGCCGAACTCGTCGGCCGCTTCGAGACCGGCCCCTTCGCCCACACCCTGCTGCTCGGCCTGGAGCACGAGCGCTACAACAGCACCGAGAACCTACAGCGCTCGACCCCGCGCCTCGACCCCTTCGCCATCGACCTGTTCAACCCGGTCTACGGCCAGCCCAAGCCCCCCTTCACGCGTCGCTACAGCGCCAGCGAGAATGTCGGGAACACCGCCGTCTACCTTCAGGACCAGATCGCGCTGAGCCCCGAGTGGAAGCTGCTCATCGGCAACCGGACCGACTTCTACAACCAGACCTTCCGGGACAAGGTCGCGAACGAACGGACCGAGCAGGACCGCACCGGCTTCTCGCCGCGGGCCGGCCTCGTCTACCAGCCGCTGTCGTTTCTGGCCCTCTACGGCAACGTCGCCGCCTCGTTCCGCCCCAACACCGGCTTCGACAGCGCCTCCCGGCCCTTCTCGCCTGAGACCGGCTTCGCCTACGAGGTCGGGGCCAAGCTCGACTTGTTCGATGGTCTCAGCGTCACGGCGGCCGCCTTCCACATCGAGAAGCAGAACGTGCTCACTACCGACCCGGCGGACTTCTTCTTCCAGATCGCAGCCGGGGCCGTGCGCAGCGAGGGCTTCGACGTCAGCCTTGTCGGGCAGGTCACGCCGGAGTTCCGGGTCATCGGCGGCTACGCCTTCATCGACGCGGCGGTCACCCGCGACGAGGTCCTGCGGGTCGGCTCCCCGCTCCTTAACATCCCGCGCCACAGCGGTTCCCTGCTCGGGATCTACGAGGTCCAGGCCGGGGACTGGAAGGGTTTTGGGATCGGTGGCGGGTTCCGTGCGGTCGGCTCGCGCCTCGGCGACAGCGGTAACGAACGCTTCCGGCTGCCGGGCTACGTCCTGACTGACGCGCTGGCCTACTACCGATACGAGAACCTGCGCTTCGGGATCAACGTCGACAACATCTTCGACGAGACCTACTACGAGCGTTCCTACAACAGCTTCTGGGTCGGCGTCGGCGAACCGCGTCGAGTCACCGTCAGCATGACGGCACGGTTCTGATGGGCGTGCATCCAGAAAGGCCCATGGCCTCGGCCCGCGCGTCGACCTTGCTAGGCCGCATCGCCTCCATCGATGCCCTGCGTGGGCTGGTCATGGTGCTGATGCTGCTCGATCACCTGCGCGAGACCTGGTTCCTGCACGTGCCCGTGGCCGACCCGGTCGATGCCCGGACCACCCTGCCGGCCGTGGCCCTGGCCCGGCTCGTCGTCAGCCTGTGCGCGCCCATCTTCGTCGCGCTGACGGGCGTGGCCGCGTACCTGTTCGGCACCCAGCACACGCGGGCAGAGACGCGCGCCTATCTGGTCAAGCGCGGTCTCGTGCTGATGGCCCTGGAGGTCTTCTACCTGTCGGAATTGTATTGGGGGGTGGCCTCTCCGACGCTCTGGCTGCAGGTGATCTGGTGCATCGGCGTCTGCATGATCGTCCTCGCGGCTCTGATCGGGCTGCCACGCCCGGTCCTGTTCGCGGTCGGATTGCTGATCGTCTGCGGCCACAACCTCCTCGACCCGATCCACCTCCAACCTGACCAACCTTTTTTTGCGGTCTGGGCGATGCTGCACCAGCGCGACGTCATCGCGCTGCCCTTGGGGCTGGTCGCAAAGACGACCTACCCAGTGCTCCCGTGGATAGGTGTGATCGTGCTCGGCTATGCAATCGGTCCGTGGTTCCTACCCGAAGTCGCCACGCGCACCCGCGAGCGTCGGTTCCTGGCCCTCGGCTGCGGGATGCTCGTCGCCTTCATGGTCCTGCGTCTGGCGAATGGCTACGGCGACAAGCCCTGGTTCGTCGTCAAGGGTAACGCGCTTTGGACCGCGATGAGCGTCCTCGCGCTGGCGAAGTATCCCCCCTCGCTGCTGTTCCTGCTGCTAACGCTCGGGATTGGGGCGCTGCTCCTGGTCACTCTCGAACGGATACGCAACGCTTCGGTCGTCGCGGCCCTGGCCGTGTTCGGCGGTGCGCCGCTATTCTTCTACCTGCTCCACCTGACGATTCTACGGCTCTTGTACCATAGCGCCGCCGCCATCTGGGGGCCGACGCAGGGCAGCGTGTTCGGCCTGGCGAACTACGGCTGGGTGCTGGTCTGGTACGTCGGGCTGATCGTGCTTCTTTACTGGCCGACGGCCTGGTTCTCGCGCTTCAAGGCATCACGACGCGACATCGGCTGGCTCAAGTACCTCTAGCCCCCATGGGCGCGACTGTGTCTGCTAAACTTGTCCTACATCAAGCCATCAGTGGTATGGCGCACGCCACTGATCCAGCTTCTTCGCGATCGATTTTCGCCCACGGCGTATGTCCGCCATGTTCAAATTCTATGGGGGCAGCCTAGGGGGCGGAACGTACGTTGGTACTGCTCAGCCGCAGGTTCCAGCGGCATGGCAGGTCGTCCGGATGCAGAGCTCATGAAGCTGTGCGAGGCTAGAATTGGGACTGGATTCGCGGATGGCGCCCGAGCGAGTGGCGGGTCAGCGTTCTTTAGCTTCTCCAGTCGCAGTACAGGCGGTGGCACGTAGAGGTAGAAGGCGTCACACGAAAATTCTACCGTAACGTGCAATAGCGGTCCAACAACGGTAGGCTTCGCCAAAGAGCAGTGTTTGGTTTAGGGCAAACGTCTTTCACATCGGACTGGCTGCCCGCACCGAGGCCCGTCACCGCAGTCGGATCTCTATCCAATGGGGACGTTTGGCTTCCGACCGTACCGGCAAGAGCAGGTGATCTCCCTTTGCGGCCGAATAGCGACCGACGTCGTTCCTGCCGACGCGCACGAGTTGAAGAACAACGTAGATGACGCCAATTGCGAATAAGATGATGGCGATAGGGTAAAGGTTTGGCACGGTAATCGTCCAGCAGAAAGCCGGACGATCCTACGTTTCGAATGCGGGCTGTCGAGATTGCGAGGGCTTGGACGGCTTGGATGCAGCGGGAGAGCTGCTCGGTCTCAAACGTCCACTGATGGCCGGATGTGACCTGGGCGCAGATCGATCTAACGCGAGGCGAAACGCTGCTGGGGCTGTTATGGGGCAGGCACCGTAAACCGAATGGACCTCGACCAAGCCATCTGAGTGCATGACGCCTGTCCGACGTCAGCACCTGTGGGACAGAATGAGGGTCTTCCCGAACGGAGGATGGCTGGTTCATCGTAGCCCCTGAGGAGCGAAGATGAAGCAGACAT
>NZ_LMNU01000033.1 GCF_001423085.1 Methylobacterium sp. Leaf125
CATGGCAGATCCAGGTCAGGTTTCAGCCCCCTCCTGGAATCACTGCCATCCCGGCCACTCAACCCTGCCTCAGCCCCTTATCGGACGGGCTCTCAGATTAAGCCGGAGGCGTCCATGCGTATCATGCCGTCTATCCTGACTATTTTCTCAGGGCAGAAGAGTTCGAATTTTTCCAGAACGGGGAAAAACGGCCGCATCCGCATTCACGCTGCTCGTCGTGAGGATCATGCCAGCATCTATCCAAGCGGACAGAGCTACACCTGGGGAGGGCCGGCCACGGCGTCGAACGGGTTCGCGCCGGCTATAGGCTACGACGCTTACCATGGGGGCAACGGCTACTGACCCTGTGACGTGTTGTACCACGCCTAACGCCGGAACGGTCGAGCAGGCGAGGTTGTTTCTGGCCCACACCTCGAAAGATAGGAGCTATCGAATGCGCAAGCTCGCACTTGCGTCAACGGCGCTGCTTGGCCTCGGCCTGCTGGCATCGGCACCCGCCGAAGCTCGCGGCTGGGGCGGTGGATACGGCCACGGCGGCTACGGCTACGGCGGCGGTTACCGGGGTGTCGGCTTCCGCGGCGGATACGGTGGGTATCGTGGTTACGGCGGCGGCTACGGTCGCGGCTACGGCTATCGTCGCCGCATCGGCCCAGGCGCTGCCATTGGCCTCGGCATCGCCGGCCTCGCGGCGGGTGCCATCGTGGCGAACAGCTACGGCGGCTACGGGTATGGGCGTCCGGTGGGGTACTACGGCGGCTATGGCTACACCCCCGCCTATGGCTACGGCTACCCGGCCTACGGCTATGTGTACTGAGAAGAGCACGTCACCGGCTCGTCATCTGACGTGATGGGTCCAGATAAGAATGCATTGTGCTTGGAGCAATCTAAGAGCACTGCATTTAGTTTATCAATGAGCACATCGAAATATCCGCACGTGCTGTATAAATTAAACCCTATAGCTTGAACTTAATAAAAACATCCGTGTTGGTCGAGTGAGCGATCAAAGGATGAAAATGTCACGTTTTAAGATACTTTGCGGCGCCGCCGCCCTTTCGACCCTCGGGTTCATGAACGTCGCCGCCGACGCACAGGAGGGTGGCCCCTGTTCCGACGACATCGCCAAGCTCAAGCGCGAACTTGGGACCCAGGTCGGCATGGAGGCGCCCGTTTCGCAGCCCGATACCGGCCAGCGTAAGGGACCGAACGACGGGTCGGCCGACCAGACCGCGAGCACAGCCGGATCCAAGGCCAAGCCCATTGGTAACGCCGAGACGGATCGCGCGCAGGATGGCGAGGCGTCCCGGGCGACGGGCGGATCGCCGGGCACGGTCGGCGGCGTCTCGGGGCCCGTCGCGGCTGCGGCTGGAACCGGCCAAGCCGTCTCGGTTGCAAGCGGGCGGATCGCCACTTCGCTGGCCGACGTCCGGGCCCAGTCCGAGAACAAGCCGACCGCCGCCGTCGAGGCGTCGAAGGGTGGTGAACCGACCGCCTCGGCGAACCTGTCCGCCGAGGACAAGGTCTCTCAGGCCAAGACCGCCCTGCAGCGCGCGACCGACCTCAATGCAAAGGGCGATCAGTCCTGCCGCGATGCCGTCCAACAGGCTCGTTCGTTGATGCCGCAGCAGGGGCGCTGAAACGCATCGCTCTTGAAACGAATGGATCGCAAGGCTCGTCTAAAATAGGATCTGCTTTGCGCTTCTATTATCGGGTGTGGGCACGACTGCCTGCGCCCTGAAAGGTTCAGCCGTCTTGCCCTGGGACCGCCGGCGCAAACTTGCATCTGTCGACGCGATGGGCTCACAAATCGATCAGTCCTAATAGGACATGACATGCTGATCGTGGGGCGCCGGTGAAGTGACTGCTTCAGGCTGTAGAAGATCTTCTAAGATTTGTGACACGCTACGTTAGCAAGAGATCATTTCTCCGGTATTAACTGGATCCCGAGCCTACGGCCGCTTGTGGGCTGCGTCCACAGCAACTTGTACGACTAGGTTGGGTCGGCTTCGGTCAGTCCGCACTACGACTGGGTTGGTGGTTTCCTGCCAGTTCGCTTTTGTGGAGCAGCCCCGTGGAAGCGGCAATCAGCTGCGGCGCTAGCTAATTGCGTGCCAGGTTGAAACCATAGATACCCGAAGACAGCGCTCTTCAGTTCGAAGCCTCCCAGCTGGGCAGCAAGACTCGGTAACGGATGCTGTCACCTCGCTACGCGCTCGCGCCTCATGTTCGAGACAGTCCTTCAAGGGGTACGTGAAAGGCGGGATTGGCCGAGGCTGTTCGCGCTGACGGGCCCATCACGCGGGAGAACCCGCGATATCGGCGCAAAGACCTGGGCAACCAAGTCCAGTTTCAAATCCGGTGAGATGCGCTATCCTGCCGTCCTCATGCTGGGCAGAACGGCTCGTCCAGCATCCCTGGAGAGGGTCCACCCATGTTGGACGAATACGGCTTTCTCCGTGGCGCTGAGTTGGACGAAGGCGCTCTGCCCGCTCTGTATCACTTCGTCTACTGCAGCCGTGCCGCCGATGGCGTCGATGACGCGGAGGTCGACCGGATCGTAGAGGCGGCCCAGCGGAACAATCTCGCTCGCGGCATCACCGGAGTTTTGGTCTTCGGCAGTGGCATTTTCTTTCAATGGATCGAGGGGCCGGCGGCCCAGATGCAAGATCTTGTCGCGAGCCTCCAGGGTGATCCCCGCCATCACGATCTCGTCACGCTCAGCCAGAGTGAGGAAGAGCGGGAGCGGCTCTATCCTAACTGGGACATGGAGAAGGTCGAAGCCGAGGACATCCGCGTCGTCTTGCAGGACGCCCTCGAAAGCACCGACGACAAGGACAATATCGCGGCCCTGACGCGCATCCTGCAGCAACTCGACACGGGTCCACTCCATACGCTCGGGCGCCTGTAGTCGCGGCAGCGCTCGGCAACTTTCCAGCCATATCCCTGTAGCGTCGATGTCCTGATCGATGAGCGCGCGCGGGGCGGATACAAGAATACCCCCTCTGGATTGTCGAGCGGACCAAAGCACACGTCGAGCCGGGAACTTTTCGCGAGCGCCTTTACATTCCGTCGGCGCGGCGCTCTGATGGGTCCAAGAGGCGCACGGCCATCGACCGACAATCGCCCCGGCACAGGAAGAGCGTTCGGGGGAGCGGACCATGTCAAACCTCGCTTTGTCCACCACTGCGTGGACTGATCCGTCGGCGCGACCCGCCGGCTGGGTCTCGGAGGTTCGCCTTGCCTATGCGCGCAAACGCACGGCCGAGGACAGCCGCCAGCGCGCCCTGGCTCTCAGCCGCATCGTCGAAACAGACATCATCCCGCGTTTGAAGCTGCTTCACCCGCAGCTTGCGCCCGCGGCGAGCGCTCCGCTCGCCAAACCTGACGCGCAACAGATCGAAGCCTTCACGCAGCTCCTCCTCGGTTCGGATCTTTCGGCCGCTTCGGACGCCGTCAGGAATCACCTGGCCAAAGGCCATTCGACCGAGAGCATGTTCCTCGAACTCCTTGCACCGGCCGCCTCCTTGCTCGGACGCCTATGGGACGAGGACCTCTGCGACTTCATCGAGGTGACCGTGGGCGTTGCCCGCCTCCAGCTGCTCCTATCGCAATACCGATCCGAAACGAAGCTCTCCGCTCACGACGAGGCCCGGGCGGCCCTCCTGATGGGGGCACCGGGCGAGCTGCATACGTTTGGCGTGGCCGTCGTTGAGCAGTTCCTGCAGGTCGCAGGATGGCAGGTCACGAGTGGCTTGGCGTCCAGCCCGGGGCAGATCGCAAGCCTCGTGAGATCGACGTCGTTCGATGTCGTCGGACTCACGCTGAGCTGCGAGACCCGCATCGAAGGGCTCACGGCCTCGATCCAGTCGATCCGCGACGTCTCCCGGAACCGTTCGGTCGGCATCATGGTGGGGGGGCCTGTCTTCCTCGACAATCCCGAACTCGTCGAGCGGGTCGGCGCGGATGCCTCCGCCGTCGACGCGCCTACGGCTGTCCTGCTGGCGCAGCGGCTTCTCGAGATCGGCCTGGAAGAAAGGCGGCGGGCTGACACCCAAACCGCCTCCTGCGGGTGACCCCAAGGTTTCGAAGGTAACGCGATCGGAGGCTGGCCAAATGAAGCTCGTGCAGCTCGTCTATGCGTCCCGTCCGTTCGGATTCGATCAATCCACCCTGGATCGCATCCTCACCCAATCGCGGCGCTGCAACACGCGGGACGGTCTGACCGGCGCTCTGGTTTGTCGTGGCGACATCTATCTCCAGCTCTTGGAGGGCAACGCAGACGCTCTCGATGCGACCTATGCGCGGATCGTCCAGGACGAACGGCACCTGGAGATCACGCGTCTCGTCTATGCGGATGCGACCGAGCGACTGTTTCCCGCCTGGTCCATGCGGAGCGACCCTGCACGCACCTGGATGTGGTCCCAGGATGACGTAGCCAAGGGGGCGGCAACGCAGGCGTCACCCGAGTCCGTACTTGGAATTTTTCAACGGCTTGCGGCCGAGCCCGTCCAGCCAGCTAAGCTCACCCTCATATAATCTGCAATCGAAGGGCGCGCCTGAGGTGCGCATAGATGGAATTGAGGCCGGGCGTACTGCCTCGATGGCCAAGTAGGTGCGGCTTAACTGGTCCCAGGGACAGGGGCTCCCGCAGCAGCGGGTTGTCGAGCAGGTAGATCTGGCCGACCGAGAGGTCGTTTTCTACCCGCTGGTAGGCATCGATGGCAGCGAGACCTGTCGGTCCCAGCGGTCCGGGCACGAAGCCGGGGAGGAACGGCTTTCCTCCGTGATCCTGGATGACGGCAGGCTTCGGGTCGCTCGCAACGGGCATTTCGGCTTCCCGGGCATTACGGGACAATCCTGCGCCCCATGAGATATTACATAGGAAAGCGGATCAACTGCCGAAGCATCCAGAGACGGTCACTCGGCCCACGACTTTGGAAACCAGTTCCCATGAAAGCCCGGCGGGATCCGATGCCCCAGGTGCACCGCGGCGACGGGCGGCGCCTCGAATGCGCGCGCGTTGAGGATGACGAAGTCGGTCGTATCACTCACCGTGTCGACGACGAGCCCGACGAGCCAGCCCTCGTCTTCTTCAGCCTCGGGCCTCGCCGGCACGAATACGAACTCGCCTGGTACGCGGTCGGGGCCGAACTCGTGAACGCGCCGCTCCCGTGTCTCCAGATCGTGCTTATAGAGTTGCGTCGCGCCCAAGAGCTGCGTGTTGCCGTCGGCGGGGACCGAGCCCGTATAGACGTATCGGTGGGGCTGCCCGAAGCGACGCTCGTCGATCCGGGGGAACTCCTGCGCCGCGGAATCGATCACCCGGCGGTCGACCCGCCCCGTCGTGGCGTCGGCTGTCCAGCGCTCCAGCCGGCCCGGTGCATCGAGGCCGCCACCTGCCGAGGCGAACACCCTATCGTAGGTGATGACGTCGAGGATCACCCGCCCATCAGCGTCTTCGTAAGCATTGGCAACGTGGAAGACGAAGCACGGCTCGACCGCGCACCAGATGATTTCGGCGGCCGTGCCATGCCGCGGGAGCAGGCCGACGCGGGCGCGGTGGGCCGGGTTCCAGCGGAACGGGAAGCGGTGTCCTGCCAGCACTGCCCGCATCGAGAAGGTGACGGGCAGGTCTAGCACGACGATGAAGCGGGTTGTGATCGCGCAATCGTGGATGCAAGGGCCGTGTTCGACTGGAATTGCTACGTCACGCACGACCTGGCCCAGGGGCGAGATGACGACGTGGCGCACGCTATCCCAGACGCGGCCGTCATAGGCGATGGCATGTGTTTCACCGGTCGCCGGATCGCGATGCGGGTGCCCCGTGAAGGAACCGGCGAGGGTGCCGTCGAACGTATCGTAGCGCTGCGTCTCCAAGTCCTCGGATAAAAAGACGGGAAAGCTGCCAGCTTCGACCACGGCAAAAGCGCGGCCGCCGATCGCGACGACATTGGTGTTGACGGTGTCGTCGCCGCGGCGCGGCCCCGGGGCAGCGGGGCGGCCGAGCGCTGCGGAAACTGCATGCGAGCCGATCCAACGGTTACGGTACCACAGGGCCTTTCCGTCCTCGATGCAGAGACCGTGCACCATGCCGTCGCCCAGGAACCAATCGTGGCCGCGCGTCGTCGGGCGGGCGGGGTTGGCGCCCATCTTGAGGTAGCGGCCCTCGAGCCCCACCGGGATCGTTCCGGTCACGGGCAAATCCCGCAGGGTCAACTCCTCGCGCATCGGCGCGTGGACACCGACTACAAAGGGGTGCTGCGTCCTCGGAAGGCGCAATCGATTGCAGGCCGCCACCAGCGCGACAAGGCCTTCGGCGGCGGCACGCAGGCTGGACTCCATCAAGTTCGGCATCGGGCGCTGGCTCGGGGTGGTCGGAGGAAAAGCGAAGGCCCTCGTGATGGAGGTGTTCCCGTTGCCGGGCAAGAACGACAGCTCTGTTCGCCTGGAACGACTGAGCAACCTTCTCGATGAGCATCTAATTACGTCTGGCCACGCGACGAGAGTGGATCGCTGCGTCTATGGCGCAGTCAGCCAAGCGCTCGGACGCCTCCAACCGCCGGATGGATGGCTGCTTTTGGGTTTGCTATCGACCAACTTCTACGGCGTGGTTGGGTCGGGATCCGTTCGTCCGCTCTACGTCTGGGTTGGTTGGAAAGCAGTCCGGCTGCTATCGGAGGCGTGCTGTGCTTAAGCAGACTTAGGCACATGAAACGGGTGCCAGACGACTGGCTCATCTGCTTCTATCGGCAAGGCTGGAAAACGCTCTAGGAGTGCCACCGCGTACGGCTCCTTTGGCCTACTCGACGTCCAACTTGGATGGCACCTATCGGCCGCACCCGGTCAGGCTGGTACCGACGGAGATAAGGGCGATGCCCCCGGCCCCGAGCAAGAGTCGTCCCAAGACAAGAAAGGCCAACGTACGCCCGACGTGTGCCGGTCGCTGCGCCGGCACGGGCATATCGTCGTTCGCAGAATGATGCAGGCAGCCGCGGAAGGGCGAGGCCGTCCCAATGCCCGAGATGGCGGGCATCGAGGACTTCTGCGGATGACTGCGGTGCGCGCACATGGGCCCGCCCCTTTCGTCCGCGATCATGCTCCGGGTCCATCGAAGCCGCAAGCCGGTGGACCGACTTGCGGAACCAAGGTGTCGTTCGCTCAGGGCTTGGCCTCAAGCGACACCACCTCGTCGCCGTGCCATCGCACCTGGAAGCCAGCCTCGGCGGTCGCTTCCGAGACAATGGCCTTCCAGTCCGAAGGATGGCGCTCGGCGGCTCGTTCGTAGACCAGTTCGCAGATGCGCGTGACGCTCCCAACGGACGTCGCGCCGCGGCTGGTCCAGTAGCGGTTCAGGCTGGCGAAGGCGACGTCGTACAGGCGCGCCTGCTCGGCAGCGAGGAAATCCAGCCGCATGTCCTCGAATTCAGCGGGTCCGAGCATCGGCAAGGCGCTCCCAGGTCACAGCCATGTCGATCCGGCGGATGCCGAACCGACCCCGTCCTGCCGGGACTACGGCAATGCACCGATCATGCCCTTGGCCTCGCTCATGGTGTTCTCGCAGGCACGCTTGTCGCCGCTGCGGTCCTCGCCGACTGCACGGAGGATGAGGGTTCGGGCCTCCGCCACGTGAGTGGCCGTCGAGACCATCGCGAGGTCGCTCGGTGCGTCGAGGCGAGCCGCCTGGATGCCACGGGGCGAACCGGTGCGCAGCGTATGGCCTTCCTGCAGGCCGGTGACCTGGATGGCACCGGCACTGTCGAGGCGCCGCTCGATGGTACCGATCTGCTCGGCGCAGGAAGAGGCGAGCGCCGGAAGCGGCAGGGCGGCGATGGCAAAGGTCGCGAGAATGTAGGCTGGGCGCATCTTGAGACTTCCCGGGCGGTGGCAGCATCCCAGCCTCGTTCCACGAACGGGTAACCGGATGCCGTCCCTCACGCGGCGATGCGAGGGTAGCGTCCACTCAACGGCTCGCCAGCGCTTTGTGTTGCATCGCAACATGAAGCGCGGGGCTGCCCTGCATTGGGCGACGCGACGAACCGTCAGACTTCAGAGCCCTCAGACGGCGAAAGCTCGCCGCAGGGCATCGGCGTCGTAGGGCTTCTTGACTACAGGCACGGTTCCGAGGTCGGCCGGGATCCTGAAGCTTTCGCCATAGCCCGTCGCGAAGGCGTAGGGGATGCCGAGTTCGACCAGCCGACGCGCGACCGCGATGCTCGTCTCGGAACCGAGGTTGACGTCGAGGAGGGCCCGGTCGGGCGGCGATGCCTCGATCAGGCGCAGGGCGTCCCGGGTCGATGCCGCCATGTCGACGGTCCCGGCGCCGAGTGCGGTCAGCACCTCCTCGGCTTCCAGGGCGATGATCATATTGTCCTCGACTACCAGGACCGTGCCGGTCAATTGAAGCGGAACCGCCGGCTGCTCGCGCTTGACGGGGGACGCGGAGACAGGCGGGGCGGCCCGGAGGTACACCGGCGGCAGCGAAAACCGGGCTTCGACGCCGGTGAGCTCGTATCGGATCTCGGCCGTGCCTTGCAGTTCGTACGGGATCGACCGTTCGATGATGGTGGTGCCGAAGCCTCGGCGCTTCGGTGCGCGCACCGTCGGTCCCCCGCTCTCACGCCAGTGCAGGACGAGGTAGTCGAGCGCGTCGCGTTCCCAGCGAATGTCGACCCGGCCGTGCCGGTCGCAGAGAGCGCCGTACTTGGCTGAGTTCGTCATCATCTCGTGCACGACGAGCGCCATCGTCGAGAACGCCTGCGGCTCCAGGAGGACGTCGCCCCCCTCCAGCACCAGCCGGTCGGCCTTGTCGCCGAGATAGGCGCCAGCCTCCAGCAGGATGAGGTTGCGCAGGGAGCCAGGCCCCCAGTTCGAGGTGGTGATCTGGTCGTGGGCCCGGGCAAGGGCCTGGATGCGGCTGCCGACCAGGGCCGCGAACTCCTCGCCGCTGAGCTCGCTGGAGCGGCTCTGCGTGACCACGCCCCGGATCAGGTTGAGGATGTTGCGGACGCGGTGATTGAGCTCGGCGATAAGGAGTTCCTGCCGCTCCTGGGCGCCCTTGCGCTCCTTCTCGGCCGAATCCGTGAGCCGCAGGATGACCTCAAGCAGGGTGACCCGGAGTGCTTCGGCGGTCCGTAACTCGACCTCGGCCCAGGGAAGGGATCGCCCGTGCACGACCTCGCGCCAAGCCTCGAAGCTCTTGCGCGGGGTCAGGCGCACGCCGTTCGGGCCCGGGATCGCGGGCTTCTCGGGATTGCCTGCCCAGGTCACCGTGCGCGAGACCTCGGAGCGGAAGAACACGAGGAAGTCGCGCGGGGTACGGGAGACCGGGATGGCGAGCATGCCGGCGGCGCGTTCGGTGAAGTCCTGTCCAGGCTCGTGCACCCGCCCGATCTCGTCGATGGCATAGGGTCGGCTCGCCGCCGTCCGGTTGAGGAAGCGCACGAGGCCGGCGAACTCCTCCGCCGTCGGCGTCGCGCCCTGGAGCGTGACCTCGCCGTTGACCCAAAGCCCGATGCCGTCGCAGGGCACGATGCCGGAGAGTTCGTCTAGGAAGCCGGAGAGCTCCTCAAGGCTGGTCCCGCCCGAGGCGAGCGCGCTCATCAGGCGGGTATGGATCTCGCGCGAGCGGCCCTCCTGGGCGGCCTCGACCTCGCGCTCGCGGCTCTCCAGGATCCAGGAGAACATCTGCCCGAACAGCTCCGCGCCGGTCCGGCGCTCCAGGGAGATGTGGCGCGGCTCCATGTGGTGGCAGGCAAACAGGCCCCAGAGACGACCGTTGCGCAGGATCGAGACCGACAGCGAGGCGGCCACGCCCATGTTGCGCAGGTATTCGAGGTGGATCGGCGAGACCGTGCGAAGGGTCGAGAGGGAGAGGTCGAGCGGCGCTCCGTCGGGGTCGCGCGCCGGCACCACCGCGGCGCCGGGTGCGTCGACGTCGGCGATGATGCGCAGCCAGTTGCGTTCGTAGAGGGCGCGGGCCTGCTTCGGGATGTCGGAGGCCGGGTAGTGCAGGCCGAGGTAGCGGTCGAGGCCGGAGCGCACCGCCTCCGCGACGACCTCACCCGAGCCGTCCTGCGCGAAGCGATAGACCATGACCCGGTCGAAGCCGGTCAGCGCCCGCATCTGCCGGGCGGCCTCGCGGCAGAGCGGCTCGAACCCGGCTGTCTGCTGGAGACGGGTGACCATGCTGCGCACAAGGTTGCCGGCACTGAGATGCTCCGGCGCGCTGGGTTCGGCCTCGATGACGATGGAGCCGCCCGAAAGGTGTAGGGCGACGTCGAACAGGGGCTGGTCCAGCAGCAACCGGACCCCGAACACCCGGTCGACGGCATCGGGGCCGCGCAGGGTCTGAAGGTGACCCCGCAGGACGTGAATAGCCTCGCTGTCGATGAGCTCGTCCAGCGGCAGGCCGAGCATCGCCTCGACGGGACGCCCCAGCCACTCCGATGCGTTCGCGCTCGCCCGCGCCACGATCCAGTCCGGGGACACGGCCAGCAGGAAGCCGAAGCCTTGGACGGCCCCGAGGATGTGGATCGGCTCGCGGTCGCACGAGCTCAGGTCGACGGATGCGGGGGGCTGGCCGTCAATCGTCTGGGTCATGTCTTGGGAAGCTTGGGGCACGCGAACCGCCTCTCGGTTCGCCCTGCATTCTCTTCCGAGGCATTCACGGCAAACCGATGGCGGTCACTACAGAGAAAATGCGGAGATGCCCGTTCCGTCGATACGTCGATCCGGGTCGAGGACGTGGTTCAATCATGCGGGAACGGACCATTGTATAGTTTCATACGTTGTACTTGCGTCGGCTCCGGATGCAGTCGACCACATCGTGTACCGGGAGGCGACCATGCCCATCAGGATACCCTCACGACCAGGGTTTGACCGGGCAGCATGCCTGACGGAGTTGAGCGCCTGCATCGCCGAGGCCGAGGCGTCCTCCTCCGCCCAGGCCGCCACGGTCCGCATCCTTTCTCGGACGGGGTACGATGCGTCCGAGGCCATCCAGGCCTTGTGGGGCGAGATGGATGCCCTTGCAGCCTTGCGGGAAGTCCGGAGCTTCCTCGGAACGGGCCATCCTTAGAACGAGAGCCAGCCTCTCCCTGCGGTAAGGTGACCAGGGCCGGCCGCCGATGCCTCAGCGCTGCAGGCGGTCCCTTGCCGACACGGCGCGCCGGAGCGTGCGCGAGAGATCCTCCACCGAGTAGGGTTTTTTCAGGAATGGGAAGCCGTGGGTGCCTTCCTCCGCCAAGGGTGCGTCGAACCTCAATGTGACTTCCTTACCCCTGGACTGATCGGGATTGTTCACTAGAACGATTCCGATCAACGGGATTGGCGTAGCTTGAACGACACTGAGGACGGCGCCCGGATCGACGCCGAGATCACCAGCACCGTCGTCGGCTCCGACCCCTTCGCCGCCGCCGTCCGCGCGACGCGCATGCCGATGGTCATCACCGACCCGCGGCTGCCCGACAATCCCATCGTCTACGTGAACGACGCTTTCGTGAAGCTGACGGGCTACGCGCGCGACGAGATCCTCGGCCGCAATTGCCGCTTCCTTCAGGGCCCCGAGACGGACCCCGGGGACGTCGCGCGGGTGCGGGATGCCTGTCCGTCGTCAGATGATTTGGGACATTCAGCGGTGTTCAGGAGCGGAGGCTCTGGTCCATCTGGGGTGAGAGGTTAGGCAGCCTGCGCGTGATGGCGCAAGCG
>NZ_LMNU01000034.1 GCF_001423085.1 Methylobacterium sp. Leaf125
GATGTCTGCTTCATCTTCGCTCCTCAGGGGCTACGATGAACCAGCCATCCTCCGTTCGGGAAGACCCTCATTCTGTCCCACAGGTGCTGACGTCGGACACTCGTGAACGCGGTCGGCCCGGCCTTCATTGCCACGCCGATGACCAACGCCCAGATGGAGAAGAAGTCGAAAGAGAAGGGCATCTCCTTCGACGAGGCGGTTCAACAAACGTTGGATGAGGAGCGCCCCGGCATCGTCGCCAAGCGCCGCGGCCGAGCTGAGGAGGTTGCGGCGGCAGTGACGTTCCTTTGCTCGGAACACGCCAGCTTCATCACCGGCGAGTTCCTCCGGGTCGACGGCGGCTCCGTTATGACTATGGGGGCCTAAGGCTTCGTTGCGGACCAGCAGCCGTTCTGTGTTGATGCACAAGGGAATGGCTGCTTTCTGGACGCCCACGCTCTCACAGCAGTGACTGCGTTGGGTCGACATCTGCCGGACTGCTCTCCGCCCGGGATGGGTGGATTTCCGCCTGACCGCTTACGGTAAGCTCTTCGCCAAAGCGGCCACCGCCTCACGCATCCCCGGCGTCCCCGGATCATTCCGTCCTCGGCATCAGATCCTCATGCGGTCGATCAAGACCCTGAGACCCCCGGAGACATGCCGCCGGTTCGGATAGTACAGGAACAGGTCGCCCTTCACGGGGCACCAATCCTCCAGGCACGGGACCAGCGTCCCGGCATCGAGGTACGGCCTGGCGCGATCCTCCCAGACGTAGGCGAGGCCGCCTCCCTTGGTGGCCACCTCGATCATCAGGGATTGGTCGTCCAGGGTGATCGGACCGTCGACCTCGACCTCGATGACCTCGCCCCCCCGCTCGAACCGCCAGTTGAACATCTTGCCGCTGGGGAAGCGGTACCGGATGCCGGTGTGCCGAGCGAGATCGCGCGGGTGCTCTGGACGCGGGTTCTTGCTCAGGTATTCCGGCGAGCCCACCACGACGAGACGCTGCACAGGCCCGATCCGGACGGCGACCATGTCTCGGGACAGGACCTCGCCAAATCGGACACCGGCGTCAAAACCTTCCTCGACGATGTCGACCAAGCGGTCGGTCGCCACGACGTCGAGCTTCAGGCCAGGGTTCTCCTCGATCAGCGGGACCATGACGTCGCGCAGCAGGAAAGGGGCAATCGAGGTCGGCAGGTTGATCCTGACGGTGCCGAACGGCGTCTCCCGGAAGGTGTTCAGGCTCTCCTGGGCCCTCGCGATCTGCTCGAAGGCAGGTGAAAGCTCGGCGAGGAAGCGTTCGCCCGCGTCGGTCAGGGCGACGGACCGAGTCGTGCGCTGGAGCAATCGAACGCCGATGCGCTCCTCAAGGCTGCGGATGGCATGGCTGACCGCCGAGGATGCGACGCCGCGCTCCGTCGCAGCCTTCCGGAAGCTGCGATGCTTGGCGACCGCCAGGAAGGTCGACATCTCACCGAGTTCGCTCGCACGCATTGTTCTGTCTCGTTCATCACCGCGCGCAGAAACTGGCAGGTTATCGCAGCAGTCTCCCACCCCTAGGTTCCAGACACCAGCCAATTCCCGATGCGAGGGAATGGCATCGGCGACAGGAAACAGCCCATGACGCGCATCGTACGATTCCATGAGATCGGCGCACCCGAAGTCCTTAAGGTCGAGGACGTCACGGTACCGGCGCCGAAGGCGGGCGAGGTCCAGATCCAGGTCAAGGCGATGGGACTGAACCGCGCCGAGGTGATGTTCCGGACCGGCCAGTACGTCACCGAGCCGGCCTTCCCGGCCATCCTCGGTTACGAGGCCGCCGGCATCGTCGAGGCCCTTGGAGCGGATGTCGAAGGCATTGCGCCGGGCGATGCCGTCAGCGTAGTCCCCTGCTTCATGCTGGGTGAGTATGGCCTCCACGGCGAGCTCGTGAACGCGCCGGCCATCGGTGTCGTGAAGCACCCGGACACGCTGTCCTGGGAGGAGGCGGCCGCCACCTGGATGATGTTCACGACCGCCTATGGCGCCTTGGTTGACATCGCCGACGTCAAGGCCGGCGAGACGGTGCTGATCCGCGCCGCGTCCAGCAGCGTCGGGCTCGCCGCGATCCAGATCACGAAGGCCCTCGGCGCCGTCCCCGTCGCGTTGACCCGGCGCAGCAACAAGCGCGACGAACTCCTGGCGCATGGCGCAGCCCACGTCATCGCCACGGAAGAGCAGGACCTCGTCGCCGAGGTGATGCGGATCACGGACGGCAAGGGCGCCCGCGTCGCCTTCGACCCGGTCGGCGGACCGGAGGTCGGCAAGATCCTTGATGCCTTGAGCACCCTCGGGATTTTCTTTCAGTACGGCGCGCTCGACACCACGCCCATCACCATCCCGGTCCTCTCGCTGCTCGGCAAGAACCTGACGGTGCGCGGCTACCAGATCTTCGAGGTCAGCACGGACCCGGAGCGCCTAAGCAAGGCCAAGGCGTACATCGTCGAGGGCTTGGCCTCGGGGGCACTCAAGCCGGTCATCGCCAAGACCTTCGGGCTCGACGAGATCGTGGAGGCGCATCGGTTCATGGAGAGCAACGAGCAGATCGGGAAGATCGTCGTTACGGTCTAGCCGCACCACGAGGGCTCAGCCAGCCCGCCGGTGGGGGATGCGTCCGCTTACGAGTACCGGCTACCCCCTGCGTTCCGGCGAGGTTGGGTCGATAGCTGTCCGTCCGTCAGCTGGTGTGAGGCAAGGTTTTGGCTGCTGCCTTAAGTTGAAGCCGCCAACCTGCAGTGCGTGCGCTACGTCGGCGGCGGTAAGCTCAGCGCTTGGTCCGCCTGCGCGGCCGGGCAGGTCGCTGGCGCCTCGTTCGATGCAAACTTGGGCGGGAAATTAGGTTTTGATTGCACGTTCGGTCCGGGACGCGATCTGGGACCGCACGTATTCGCGGCCCTCACGTGCTCTGCCCGTCGCCGCGGGTTGACCCCCCGGGACGACGGTGACCCTGCCGGGCTTCCCGCCGCAAGAGAAGATCTCCGCCTGGGCGCTCGTCAACGGCGCCCTGAGATGGGCCATCCGCGCGTGGACCGACGGCAAGCCCGCGGCCGGGAAAACGCTCCACCGCGAGGTGATCGACCGCTACCTCTTCCTCACCAAGGGGCTGCCCGAGGCCCGAGGCGTGCTGGGCGCGGCGGCGACCGCGAGCACGACGTTCACGGTGACAAAGAACGGCTCCGTGGTGGCGACCCTGGCCTTCGCGACCAACTCCAAGGTGGGCGTCTGGACGATGGCAGCGGACACGTTCTGCGTGTCCGGGGACGTCCTCGCCATCGTCGCGCCAGCGACCCAGGGCAGCGCGGCCGCCGACCTCACAGCCGTGTTCTCGGGCACCCAGACCTGAGGCGCGCCGGGGTACGTGCTTTCCCCACATTCCGTTACAGAACCGGGGCGCCCGCGTTACGAAGGCATGAAGTAACGGGGCGCTCCGATGCCGAACGTATCTCCTCTGCAGGGGTTTCCGAAAACTGGGGAATACGCACGGTGCGCCCAGGGAAGCCTTTACCACGGGGGGGATCGGCGCTGGACGGCGATTCGGCGAGCTGAGATCGTCTCCCTCGAAGACGCAGGAGGCCGCTATGACCGCACACGCCATCGCAGAGGGTTTTGACGTCGGCTTCCAGCGCCTCGCCGGGGTCGCCTTCACGCTCCATCAGGACCGCCTTGATGCGCAGCACGAGGCCGCCCTCGATCAGCGCGAGCGGAACCTCGACGCGGTCGGCCGGGTGGCCGCTCGGGTTCGCCGGGATGCCGACCGCATCGAGAGCCTGGAGGCCGACAACGCCCGGCTCCGGGCCGAGCTCAGCGCCATGCGGATGCGGGCCCTGCGCGCAGAGGGCAGCCTCGAAGACGTGAAGGGCGCCCTCCGGACGCTCCGGGGAACGCGCGCGGCATGATGGGATGCCCTAGCGGCACGACGTCGTGCGCAGAGATGCTGACGTGATGCGCACAAGTGTGCACAGGGAAAAGCACAACGGGTTTGTCGCCGAAATGATGTGGCAGGTTGTCGCAGTCTGACGCAGGCAAAAAGAGAGGGCCGCCCCGGCATTCGGGGCGGCCCTCTTCCGTTTCGGCGTGGCTCGCTCTATCAGGCCGCGAGGCCGACCGGCTCGGGCTGGTCCTCGATGAGATCCTGGAGGATCTCCAATGCCTGGGCCCTGGCGTCCTCCGGTGACGGGGCGGCCGGGGCCTCGGCGGCGCACCGGCCGACGAGGACGATGCGGTCACCGACCCTGGCGAACCCCCGGCCGAGGCGCGCCTCCCGGCAGAGGGGGAGATCTGCGATGGGGCGCTCGCCGAGGACGTGCTCGCCGACGCGCTTTGCCCCATGCTGCGTCAGCCGCTGGAGATCCTCGGCCGAGAGCCGGGCGACCCATTTGACGATGTCCTCCGGCAGGCGCGTCATGTCGGGCGCCGGGTGGCGTCCCCCGGACAGCGTCGAAAGGGCGTGGTCGAAGGCGATCTTGCCTGCGTCGATGTCGAGATCCGGGAGGGCTTCCTTCCCGCTCGATTCGGGGGCGGCCGCGACGCGTTCCAGGGCGTCCTCGACGTCGGCGCCGGGCGGCGGCGCCATGCTCGGGAAGATCGACCGCACGATCCACTTCCCGCCTTCCCAGACCAGTTTCGTCGCCGCGGCCATCGCCGCGAGCACCCACATCATCATCCTTGCTGCCGTCCGCATGGCTTCGTCCCTTCCCGGTTGAATGGTCCCGACACCATTCTCGACGGGGCGATGAAAACGACCAGGGCCATACGTACGATCAGGCAGCGGATCTGATCGCGTCGGCCGCGGCGATGGCCTCGGGGCTGTCGGATGGCGAGATGGGCAGGCCGGCCTCCTGCATTTCGGCGAGGCTCGGACCCCGTAGCCAGATCTGCTTGGGGGTCGTCTTCTCGACGATGGCCCAATACCCCCTCCACTCCGTGCCGGTGCCGGCCTCGTAGCCGTGGCCCTCCGGCATGCGAATCCGCGTCGGCCCGAAATCGAGGCCGGCCGCCAGGACGAGGCGCCGGTGCAGACGGGCCAGCGCGCCCTCAGGATCGAGCTCGTCGGCTGCGTCGTCCTTCGCGACTGGCGTGAGCGAGCCGTCCGCTTCCAGGCGATACGCCGCGTGCCGGCCACCCCATGGGCCGTCGCCTTGGGCGGACATGCCCGCCGGCGTCGCAACGAGGAGCGTCCCCGCGGGCATGTCGACGTCATAGACGCCCACGCGCGCGAGGCCCGTGCCTTCGTGGCGGACGGCCCGGATCGGCCTGCCGTTGCAGACGTGCCCGCGCTCCCGCGAAGCCAGGACCGCGGTCCAGAGCCAAGTGTCGTGGGGGAGACGGGCGGTGATCATGCAGGCTCCAAAGAAAACTTTCGAAGTTTCTAAAACAACTCGCTTGACTCATTTCCCAAGTATTGGGATATTTGCCAGGCTAGAGGCGAGAAGATAATTACATAATACCTCTTGGCAAAACGCATTTCCAGGCATATTACTAGAGTATCGAGGCAAGGCCCTTAGGCCTGCCCGGTATTCCCCCTGAGAGATACGTTGCCGGCTCGGCCGGCCGAGGAGGCTCGCCTATGGCGCACTCGAACGAGGAGGACGCTCGCGCCGCGTCCGTCATCACGCCGCCTGAGGCGGTCGCGGCATTGCGGGCAGCGGTCGCGGCGGCCGGTAGCCAGAAGAGGTTCGCCTGCGCACACGGGCTGTCGCAGTCTGATGTCAGCTCCGCCCTGCGGGGCCGCCGCCCGCCCCCGCCCGGCATCCTGGCCGCTCTCGGGATCTCCTGGGAACTCGTCCGGCGCGGGGGGCAGGCATGAGCACCCGCACCTCGTTCGCCGACGGCCTCGTCTCTCTGGACATGCGCGAGACCCGCGCCCGCCTCGCGGAGGCGATGGCCGCCACCAAGGTCCACCCGAGTTGGGCAGAAGGCTCCAAGGGCAAGCTCCTCCAGGACGCCGTCAGCCGCGTAGAGCGCGAGCTCCTCACGTCCGCCCGTGGCGCGATTCAGATCCTGGACGAGGCGCTCCAGGAGGCCGACTTCAAGCCCGTCCCCGCGACCGCGGCTGAAGCCCACGCGCAGATCGTCAGCGAGCTCGACGCTGACCGGCCGCCTGCGCCGGTTCGGCAGTCCCCGCCGCCGTCGCCCCTGGGCGCCCGTCGCGTGCAAGTCCCCCCGCCGAGGCCGCGCCTGCCGCAGCGGCCCTAGGCATCCCCGTCGACGCGCCAGGCGGTCAGTGGCGCCAATCAAAAACCACCATTCCAGATCGAGGCACCCGACATGATCAAGCATCAATTCCCACTCGAAAAGGTCCCCCTCGACGAGCGTCCATACCCCATCGAGGGGTTC
Organism: Methylobacterium sp. Leaf125; assembly: GCF_001423085.1. Taxonomy (GTDB): domain Bacteria; phylum Pseudomonadota; class Alphaproteobacteria; order Rhizobiales; family Beijerinckiaceae; genus Methylobacterium. Next base: position 6,358 of record NZ_LMNU01000034.1, read on the forward strand.
GCCATCCGGACCGACGGTGGTGTGTGGATGATGCGCCGGTACCGCGGCGTCGACGTCCAGCAGGGGATGTGGACCACCTCAGGGCGGTGGTCATACGTCCTGCGGGGACGCGAGCGGTTCGCTGACACGCTGACCGACGCCTGCGACCAGATCGACGCGTACATGAGGCGTAGCGCCGGCCAGCGCCGCCGGCACGACGCGCGTCTCGCGGAGCGGGCCACCGAGGAGGCCGAGGCCGTCGCCGACATCGACTACGAGGACCTCTGCGCCCTGTTGGCCGCCGAGCGGGCGAGCGCCGAGGTCGACTTCGTCAAGCTGATCCGTGGCGAGGTCGACGCCTCCTTAATGAGCGACCTGGCGTGTCTACGCAGGCTGCTGAGATGCGTCCGCTATGCCGGGGACGACTGGGCAATGCTCATGCTCGGTATGAGCCAGGAGCGCGTGGACGCCTTCGCCGCGCGCAGCGAGGCTCTCTACCGGCGGCTGGCGCGCTTCAGCGGCGAGCGCACCGACATCTTCACCGAAGAGACGGCGGCCGGCCGCGAAGCCGATAGCGCCCACCTCCATAACGCCTGATCGCCCCGTCGCGCGCCAGGCGGCAGTGGCGCCCCCTTTATTCCGAGCATCCCCCAGAACAGGAGAGCGTCCCATGCGGCGCGAGACCAGCGAATTCAGGACACGGTTCACCGACGACGGCGCCAAGGCCATCGCGGTGAACGACGCGGAGATCGTCATCGCCAAAGCCATCCTGGCGAGCGTTGGCGAGCGGTTCGGTCGGCCCGCTGAGGAGCGGGCCCACGAAATCACGCAGGCCCTCGACGCGGCCGGGTTCGATATCCGGTACCGCACCCTCGACATCCTGCCTGACGAGGCCGCCGCTCGCTACGGTAAGGACCCGGCGGAGGTATTACGCCAGGCCGAAGCCATGCGTCAGCGCGCAGAGGAGCTCGGGCTCACCCGACCGGCCGGGAGCGCCGCCCGCGTCGGCGAGGCGCGCCTGACCGGAGACTGGAGCAAGGTCTCCGACGCCGACTGGACGGCCTGGGTGAACGTCCTGCGCCAGAGCGATCCCGCCGCCGCGGCGGAGTTCCTGCCGACGTACGAGACCCTCGCCCGCCCGGGTTACCTGTTCGTCCAGGCGGACGGCACGGTAGCCCTAAGGGGCAGGCCCGACATCGAGGTAAGCGTGAACGGTGTCGTCGAGCGAACCCTTGAGCCTGCCACGGTGACGCTGGAGCCCGGCCGGATCGAGGAATTGCCGGCCGGCACCAAGGTCTCGGCGCCGGCATCCGAGACGGGCTACGCGGAAGCCCTTCGCCTCGTCCGCGAGGGACGGGCTTGGCCGGGCGCGATCACGAGGGCGCTTGGCGGAGCTTCGGCCGATGGGCCGGAAGGCAACGTCTGGAAGCTCTACAGCGAGCGCATGCGCACGATGGGTTCGGATGCCGAACCCGAGGGCGGGGAGCCCGAGAAGGACAATTGGGGCGTCTGCTGCCGCCTCGCTAACGACATGGCGGCCCGCCACGGGTGCCGGGTCGAGCTCACCGGTCGCGACGACCCGGCCGACCCGAACAGCTACCACGACGACCTGTGCACCTTTGCTGTCGTCACGGATCGCTCGACGGGGCGCCTCGTCGGATTGGTCGAGTGCTGGGACACAGAGGATGGCGACCCCATCGTGCCCCGGACATGGCTGAAGGCCGTGCTCCTGGCCTGGCGTGCCCAGGGTACCCCGAAGAGGGCCGCCTGATGCGCACCGTCAACCTCAACATCGACGACGGCTTGGCCCTCTCGAACGTGCAGCCCGATGCCTCGACCGGCATCGCCACGCTGGAGGGCGTAGAGGGCGGCTACGTCCGATGGGTCCACGTCATGGCGGCCAACGAGCACACCGTCCCGCTGGCATACGAGACGACCGCGGAGGACGCGCTGCGCCTCGCCGCCGCGATCATCGAGTGGGATGCCGGGATGATGGAGCGGGCCGACGGCCCGTTCCACACCAAGTGGTCGAACCTGGGGCCCCGGCAGACCATCCGCCACTTCCTGCCCAAGATGCACCCGTGCGAGTTCCGCGAGATGTTCGCGGACACCTACGACCTCCAGGGCGAGGTCCGCTGATGCGCGGCCTCCTCGCCCTCATCGCAGGCGGCCCCGGGCGGGTCGCCACCTCGGCTGCCTTCGCCGTGACGTGCGCCTTCCTCCTCGCCGGCAACGGCGGGGATCTCGCCCGGGCGGCCTGGTACGCCTTTCTCTGGCTGAGCGCGTTCGCCCTGGCCTTCGGCACACTCGCATTCGTCGGGGCCGCCACCGGCGTCGCCGACGGGGCTTCCACCCCAGCGCCGAAGGAAGCCGACAATGGGTAGCCTCGTCCGTTCCGTGGCTCGGGCCGGGGCCCGCGCGCGTTCCGCCAAGGCCGCCTCCACCCAGACCATCGTGATCGGCAAGCCCCATGAGCCGCCGGTGATCAAGGCCGACAAGGGTCTGCTCGGCGGGTCGTGCAATCGCACGGCCTGCCAGGCGCCCGGGGCGACGTGGGCTGAGGATGCGAATGGTCCGTACTACTGCCGGTCCTGCGCCTGGCAGATCAGCCGGTGGATGCGAGGGGGCGGTCGGCTGGTCGACATGAAGGCATCCATGCCGGTCCCGGAGCCCCGTCACTGCGACCACTTCATCGAGGACCCGGCGCAGCCCGAGTGCCTGCGCCGGTTCCTCGACTACAACCGGCTCCCAGCGGCCGCGAAGTACCCGACCAAGGACGATGACTTCGACGCCGGGATGGAGGCGCACCTGGGATGCCCGATGTGGCGCGACCCCGTCCCGGTGCTGTTCGCCGACCACGCCGGCCGGCGCGTCCGTGTCGTCATGGCGTCCCGGTTCGGCGACGTCGGCATCACCACCCACCTCGACGCCGAGAGCGGCTATGACCAGCGCGTCGCCGTTGAGGACCTCTCCAATTTCGCTGAGGCACCCTGATGCGTCCCGTTCTCCCGATGCGCCTGCCGCCCCGGCTCCCGCCCGTGGTCCGCGGCGCCTGCGCCGTCATCAGCCAGGCTGAGGCCGTGCTTCCCGAGCCGGTCGCCCCGGCGCCGGCCGCTGACGCCCCGCTGAAGGAGGTCCTCGCCGATCAGGCGGCGGCCATCGCCGCGACCGCGGACCCCGCCACGCTGGAGGCCGCCCGCCGGGAAGCCCGGGGCGCGAGCCTCGTCGCCGATCTCGACAGCGTTCTGGCGAGATGTCCCCTCGACGAGGGCGCGCTCATGATCGACCTGCAGCCCGCCAAGGAGCATGAGCGCGCCCGGGCCCTCGCGCGTCGGGCGGCCCGCTGCGACGGTTCAGCCGCCCGGCTGCGGGCGTACCTCCGCGCCGACTGGCACCCCCGCCACGCCGAGCTGGTCGATCTCCACGCTCGCCTCGACGCCGAGGGCGACCGCCTGATGGCCGAATCGCGGCGGCTCGCGTAGGGGCCGCCTGGTGCCTTGCTTGTCCATACGTACGCTGGTCCCCGGGACGGGCCGAGTGCCCGCGGGACAGGGGACAGGACATGGCATTCGCTAGGAGCACACCGGTCAGCGACATCATCGCGGCGCAGATGGCCGCCACCGGCGGGGACCGCCACATCGCCGAGGGGGTCGCCTACCGGCGCGGCGGGGTCGACATGAAGCGCTGGCTGACCCACGTCGCCGAGTGGACGCCCGCGGGCTACGTCGTCCGCGAGAGCCCCATCCCGGGACCCAAGTATAAGTGCGAGATCTTCAGCCTCCGGCCGGACGGCTCCGAGAAGAAGATCTGCGCCTACGTCGACCCCGAGCGGATGGACGGTGAGATCGTCCGCGAGATGATCCGCCTGTACGAGCGCGGTATCGCCCACGAGCAGTCCCGGCAGCGGCAGGAAGCCCTCGCGGCGCGCCCGGCGGCGGCGGCCAAGCGCCGCCCCAAGGCCATCGAGCCCGAGGAGGCCGCGGCCCCCGGAATGGGTCGCTAGACGCAACCACCCCCGAAACCGAAGGGCCCCGGATCGTCTCCGGGGCCCTTCCTCATTCCGCGTCGTCGTCGTCGGGACGCCGTTCCTCGGGCTGCTTGGGCGTCGCGGCGAGGCGCTCCCGGATCTCGGCGAGGCTCACCGGGCGGTAGCCCCAGCAATCCATGCCGACGTCGCAGGAGCGGGACGTCCCGGGCAGCGAGCCATGAGAGTGCCCGAACAAATGGATGGCGCCCCTCCATAGACCATTCCAGGTCCGGAGGGCGTAGTGGCACATGACGATCCGGGTGCCGTCGACGTGGATCGTGCGCATGTCCGCCGGATCGCTGGCCCAGCCGAGTTCGATGTGCCGCGGACCGTCGTGGTTGCCGATGACCAGATGCTTCCGGCCATTGAGCCGCGCGAAGATCGCCTGGCACCGCTCCGGCGAGGAATTCATCGCGAAGTCGCCGAGGAAGAACACGTCGTGCGCGGGGCGGACGCGGCTGTTCCAGGCGTGAATCAGATCCTCGTCGTGGCGGGCGATGTCGTCCCAGGGACGGTTGGCCATCCGCAGGACGCCTCGGTGTCCGAAATGGGCGTCGGCGGTGAACCAGGTCGTGTTGGGGTTGAACGTCGGGCTCTTCATGATGGCAGCCTCCGTGAGGGGGGGGCTGCGCGCGCGGCGTCACGCCCCCGGGATGGGTCTCTCGTGCGGGGTGGGGCGCGCTATTCGTTTCACCGGGGGCCTCTCGGGCGCTGGGGGGAATCGACAGGATCGCAGCTCGCGGGGACCGGTCAAGCTCGCGCCGGGGCGATGCCGACAGCGTGATGAAGGAAGGCTTAAGTGGTTCTGCGAGGGGACGTGCATTCCTATACCCGGGGGCGCTCCCGGGTATGGAAATGCACGTCGGACCCCGTTGACCCGCGCCCGCTTGTTCCTATTTTGTTCTCATGCGGAGGCGGGACATGCACGGCTACGACGACGTCGCGATTTCACCGGCCGGCGAGGAGCGGGACGCCCTCTGGCGCGCCCTGGCCGAAGACGTCGCCGAGGCGGCGGGTCCCCGCCGCGGCAGGGCTGGATTCGTGTCGGCCGAGCGCCCGGCCGACCTGGCGCGGGCCCTCGGCCGGGACCGGCGAGCTAGGCGGGAACGAGCGCCTTCCGCTTGGTCGCGAGCTTCCTGACCGTGCGCGGTCGCGCCGGCGGCAGGGGCACGCGGGCGATGGCCTCGCGCTCCCGCTCGTAGGCCTCCAGGATCGCCTCGCACCACAGAGCCAGCCCCTCGGCTTTGAGCTCCATCCTTTGCGCGCGGTCGTAGTGGAGCCGGGTCACCGCCGCTGTCCGCTCGCGCTCATCCGCCTTCCCGTCGACATGGTCGAGGATGGCGGCCGCGGCCCCGCCCAGGCGCCGCTCCCCGAGGAACGTCGCGAGACCGCGCCGTACGTCGTGCGGTGTCCAGCGGCGGATGCCGTAGAGCGCGAACAGGTCGACCTTGCCCTCGGCGCGCTTGCCCTCCCGGAGCCCCTGCAGGCGGCTCAACAGTTGGTTGGTCGCCAGGTAGGAGACGTGCCCATCCCCGCGGCGTGACGGGAACATCCACGGGCTTGGCGCCTCCCGACCCCAGGCGTCCTCCTGGCGGTAGCGCTCGATGACGGCCCAGGCCTCCGGCGGGATGGGCACGCCGTGGGGCATTTCACTCTTCATCACCGCGCCCGGCCAGCCGACAGCGGTCCAGCCAGGCAATTCGTTGGAGAACTGGGGGACGCACGAGCTCACCTGCGTGGTGACGAGCGCGCCGGTACGCTGGGCGGTCAGCACGACGGCCCAGAGCGCCCCGAGCAGACCCGCGCCCGTAGCGTGCTCGGTCTGCCCGAGCGAGCGGTGGCGCTCCGCGACGGCGAGCGTCCTGGCAAGCTCCTCGACCGTCGGCACGTGGTCACGCGTCCCGGGCGTGTAGTCGACGGTCAGCCGGTCCCACCACGGGAACTCCATGCGCACGAGCCTGCAGCGGAGCGGCTGCGCCCGCCAGCCCCATGTCATCGCGTCGCGGAACTGGCCGATGACCCTCTTGGCCGCGCTGCGCTTCGTGCCGCCATCCTCCAGCAGCCGCTGCCGGACGCCCAGCATCGTCTCCAGGTCCAGTCCGGCGACGGTGACCATCGACAGGCCGGCGAGCTCGGGGTGTCGGAGGTAGCTCTCGTAGCTGGCGCGCCAGCGCCCCTCCTTCAGCCGTGGAAGCTTCCAGGCGAGGTAGGCGTCGATCAGGTCACCGAGAACCCAGGGCCCGTCCCGCCGGCGCACCTCGACGGTCTGGGTCTCGGGCTCCTCCTCGGGCCACGCGGCGTCCAGAGCCTCCTCGACGCTGCCGGTCCGGCGCAGTGCCTCCTCGTAGATGCGAGTTTCCATCGTCGGCTGGTGCAGCCCGGGGACGGCGAGGCGGATGCGCTCGGCTTGGTCACGGGCCTGGGCCAGGGAGATAACCGCGGCGTCTCCGATGCGGACCGTGCCGGACTTCGACTTCCGCATCCACGTCGCCGAGTTCCGGGTCACCCGCAGGACGAGGCCGGCGCAGTCAGCGTCGACGAGATCGAGGCCGCGCCCGGGGACCGTCCCCTTGCGGATCATGGCGCGCGCCTTGGTCACGTGCCCCGCGGTCAACGCCACGCGCTCCCGGGCGTACGAGCCCCTGCCACCCTCGACTGCCATCCGGTCCCTCCCGCTGGATACCACCGGGATACCACCTGACACCAATCACCCTGGCAAGGCGGGCGTTAACCGTGGGAACGCGATTTCCCCTGTATTTTCGGGCGGTTGGTTACTGAAACCCTGGGCGGGAGGGATGCAGTCGGGTTGACAATCCAGCCTTCCAAGCTGAATACCCGGGTTCGATTCCCGGTACCCGCTCCATCCGGCTACTAGAGCCGACGCTGCAGACGACGCCCAATATGATTGCCACGATCAAGCGAATGAAAGACTGATCGATTGGTCTGGGACAGCTTGTCTAGATACCATAGTGTTTCACAAAACATTTTTCGCTGACAGCATCAGTAAACTGATTTTTTGCAGTTCATTGGGATATCGGAGCGACAGCTCCTTTGCGCTTTCAACGATACTGAGGCACACGTCTGCAGACCTGATTCGTTTGTGGTCCAAATGCTAGTCAGACAGAAGTCTTAATCCATCGACCTTTTAGAAAAATGCATGAAACGACTGTCTTTTGCGGAAGCATGCCGATTCGAGGCGTAGCCTAACCCGAAAGTATTGCACATTTAGGAACATAATCTGGACTGTGCCGCTGCGCACACCGAGGCACGATTTTGCCATGGTTCAGACCTAGCCGTAAGGCATCGGGGAGCAAAACGCCGAGAACTTAGTAAACCGAACGTTTACGGTTTTCGGCAACCTTGCGTTCACCATGATCCGTGCCCCGCGCGCGATTCGGTAGAGGGTGAGATCACGGTGGGTAAGTCTCTGCGGAACGGCCGGACGACCCAACGCGCTGTCTCGCTGAAGCGGGCCCGACGTCTACCGGTCATCGTCGCTAGTTTCGGTCTCGCTCTCCTTGGGGGAACCCGTGGCACACAGGACGCCGTCGCCAATGGCGATACCCGGACCCTGTCGATCTATCACACCCATACGAAGGAAAGCCTGACGGTTACCTTCAAGCGCGACGGACGTTACGACCGGGCGGCTCTCGAACAGCTGAACTGGCTCCTGCGTGACTGGCGGGTCGACGAGCCGATCAAGATGGATCCGCGCCTGTTCGACACGGTCTGGGAAGCCTACCGGTCGGTAGGATCGCAGGAACCCATCAACGTCGTCTCTGCCTATCGCTCGCCCGGCACCAACGCGATGCTGCGCCGACGATCCAAGATGGTCGCCGAGTACAGTCAGCATATGCTCGGTAAGGCGATGGATTTCTATCTACCGGACGTGTCGATCGACCAGATTCGTGCCATCGGTATGCGGATGCAAAGGGGCGGCGTCGGTTGGTATCCGCGCTCAAACTCGCCCTTCGTACACCTCGACGTGGGTTCAGTCCGCTCCTGGCCGCGCATGACGCACGATCAGCTGGCTCGTCTTTTCCCGGATGGAAAGACTGTACACCTCCCTTCCGACAATCGGCCCCTGCCCGGCTATGAAACGGCCCGTACCGAGATCCTTGCGCGGGGCGGCACGGTCCTCGGGATCACGGAAGTGGCGCAGATGGACGAGGATGATGGGCCAAGCATCAAGGGGTTCTTCGCCAGTCTCTTTGGCGGAGGCTCGCAGAATACCGTAACGCCGGTTCAGATGGCAGCGAAAGCGTCTGTGGGACCGCGCCCGAAGGCAACTGCCATCGTTATTGCCAGTGCCGATCCCGAGGACCCCGTCGGTGCGCGCTCAGCGCTTGCGTACGCAGCACCCGCCACGGATGAGGCTCTGAAGAGCAATCTGCTTGAACGTGACGGCCGCGACGCCCAGAGCCTCTTGACCGGTGAGACGCAAGCGGCTGCAAAATCAGCGCCGGATGCGGCCATTTCAGCGTCTCTGCCGCTACCGCCTCGCCGTCCAGCCGAATTTGTAGCCGTAACTGCTGCTCTGACGATGCCCCTCCCGCCCCCTCGGCCTGCTGTACATCTTGCCGGTCTCGGCAATGCCGGTATGGTTAATCTTACCCCAGATGCGCCACCCCGTGCGGTGCCTGTACCGGCCAATGCGGATTCGCGAACCCAGCTACATGCGCTCTTCGTTGCGGCTGCCACGGATGTCGAATCCGCAAGCCGTGCGGCACCGGTGAAACTTGCAAAGGCGAAGGCAAAGCTCGACGGAGCGCCGACGGCGATTGTCTTGCCGCAAACTGGAATCGCCACACGCTTCTCGGCTCGGAGCCCCGGCGACGATCTCGCGGCCTCGCGTTTTACTGGCTCGGCGACACGCGTTGTGCCTGTTAACCGCTGATTACAGTGTGGTTGTTCCGGGAAAGTTTAAACGACCGGCTTTGCATTTGCTTGAGCTCTTAACCGACGACGGTCATCGGTTGCGAGCTCACGAGCCTGCGGGCCCCGCCTTGGCGATTTGGCGACCCTGCCGCAGGGGTCGTCCAGCATAGAGTCGTCGAGCGTTCGCGGTCGGGGGGACCAGGCAGGAGTCCGCACACAAGGAGAAAGGTTGCTCGTCCCTGTAATCCCGACGCGACCCGAATATTTCGATCGCGCGCAAATTTCCGCGACAAAGCTCTTTTCTCGAGCCCGATCACCGGGTGGCGTCACCTAAAGAGACAATCAATCAAGCCAAATACGACTAACTAAAATCAATAAATATCTGTATATTTTTAATCACCGGGATTCAATTGGCAATACGCATGGCAAAGATTGAAGCATTTAGGCACATGATGTGCTGCTGAAGGATATTTTTTTAGCCTGGATTTTACTAGTGTGCCTTTCCCGGTCCACTCGAACTGATCCATATTCTTCAATCTAAGTTTGCACTGACTTCTCAGTTGCGACAAGACTTCTATTGTGTGCGAAAGCGTCGCCAATCCCCCAAATGGGACATGCAGATCTGAATTCATTTCGTACACAAGGAGAGAACTCCTGAGTTGGGAGAATCCGGCAATCGGTCGATTAGGACCGTCATGGCCCAGAATTCGAAAGAAGGGGGTCCCTGATGTTCACGGTAAGTGCGAGTTTCCTGCTGGCCGGCATTGCTTTGGCAGCCGCGGCACAGGCTTCGCCGCGGCGTCGGAGCGTCTTGGAATGGGCCGGCGGCACCCTGCTCATCGCAGGGCTCAGTCTGCTTGGCGCAGGACTTCGATTGTTCCGATAATGTGCTGGCCGCTGCGGCGCCGCAGACCGATCGCTCTATGATGAGGCGAACAGAACTCCTGGTCCGAGCGCCCTTTATGCGGGATATGGTACGCATCCACACCAACAAGCTCGGGATGGCGCTCCTGCTCCCGCTCATCCCGACTCGCTTCGGCCTTGAGTAGCACAACAGCGCTCATGCTCGTCGGCCTCGATGGCAAAACCCTCTTCGCGCCGGATGGAAGCTGCAACGGACCGAACGGAAACGATACCCTGGGATCATCGACGTCAGCGAAGAGGCACATTCCCGCCTCGTCAATACTCTTCCCCTCGACAACGCGGTGTACGGCCCGCTAACGAACCTGCGGATCATGCCGAATGGACGCCTTGGCTTGGTCGCAAGTTCGGTACTGATGCGCCAAAAGGATGCAGTTTGGTACGCTCGCGCGGACAGTCGCCTACATGTCATCGATCTGACCACACCACCACCGCGCCTTATCGAAATGGTCAGGATTGGATGGTAACCCTGGGGCATCGCGATTTCGAAGGTCGGCGACTTGTCTCTCGTTGCGAACTGCGGAGGACGCAGCGTTACCGTGCTGTCGATCGCCGCCGCAAAAGTGCGGTCAGTTGCACTGGTCGATGTCCTCAATGAAGCCGCCGCCGTCGTGTTTATGCCCAATGGTAGGCGTGGCTTCGTCGCGAAGTACAAGTCGGCGCGCGTCAGCGTCCTAGCGATCGATGCCACTTTGGGGCGGCATGAGACTGCGAACGATATGCCGTCGGTACCGAGGTCTACGGGCTCGACGTCACGCCCAACGGTACACTGACGCTGATCGGACATACCCGATAGGAGCAAAGAGACGGGCGCGCAGATAACAGCAGTATCTTACGAGCCGATGGTCGATACCCGAACATCTTCGATCACTGTGAAATTGGTGATACGCCAGAACTCTTAGTGCTTGCACCGGACGGTCTACATGCTTCAGTCACAGTCGTACGGGGTTCGAGCGCAGCGCATGCAAGTCTAGGCTACACACCAACGACTGGATTCGCGTCGCTGGCTAACCCTGACCAGAACGTATAGACCATATCCTAGGCCTACGCGGGACCGTCACACAGAGTATCTCGTTCAGTCCTTCGGGCAGTTATAGATATATCAAAAATTACGAAGACCAGAACTTTGGCATATTTCGCATTGCAGGCGGCATCTTGAATTATACAGGTGACCGCCTGACGCTCCCGGGCCAACCCGCATCCCTGGCCGGTGGATAGCAACCTCGATGTCAAAGGAGCCTTGCGGAAACAAACATGGCCGTTTTTTTCAAGGCACGCGAGAACGTCCCTGCTGACGAATGGGTAGATTGTCCCCGTCGTAATAACTATTTTGGCTTTCGCGACGATCGCTACTGGAACGCCTAACGTCTCTTTGCTGATCCAAGGCTCTTCCATCGGCGCTGGGACTTCCGCGCCATGCGTGACGTCGGACCCGGCGACATTGTGATCTTCGCTGCGGGAAATGGAATACATCAAAGCGCAGCTCTCAGGGCGACTAATCGAGATCAACGTTGACTTTAGAGCTGCTGCTAAAGCCTTGCCAGCGGGCATATGCGCTGGCTATCGAGGTCCCGCGCCCATTTGAGAAGGCGAGACCTCGATCAGTCGCGAAGCGGTACTTTAAGCTGCCTGCTTGCGACCCTTGGTCTTCGGCGGCACCTCATCGTCCTCATTACGGTTGGCAACCTGACCCAAACCGATGGACTTCGCGAGTTCCGAACGCATGGCTGCGTAAGACGGGGCAACCATCGGGTAATCCGCTGGGAGGCCGTACCGCTGCCGGTAGCTGTGTGGATCGAGGCCATGGCTGCTGAGGTGACGCTTCAGTGTCTTGTAGCTCTTGCCGTCGAGGAAGCTGACGATGCCGTCAGGCATCACAGACTTGCGGATTTGGGCAGGCGACGGCTTTTCCGGAGCGACCTCTTCCGCGACCTGAGCGGTACCGGCGACAAGGCCGTTGAGTGCTGCGTGCACGTTGCGGATCAGATCTGGTAGATCGGCGGTGCGGACTGGGTTGTTCGACACATACGCCGCGACGATGTCCGCGGCGAGATCGACGAAGTCGGTCGTTTGAATTTCAGTGCTTTCGGACATGCGTAGTTTTCTTTTCCCTGTGCCCCCAAGGCCGCAGATCGCCCATTTGTAGACATTTATCAAGCGGTCGAAGCCAAATTCGCTGATGAACATGCCTGACATGCGCATCACAGATAAGAGATGTCCACAACAGGGACTCTCGAGCTGGGAGGGTACTCGCGTTTATTGCTTCTGTGCTCAGGCGTTTCCGCCGGCACAACCATCGGGTCGCGTCGGATAGACCGAGCGTTGTCCGCGCGGCCTGATCGGATGACGGACCCCGAAGAATCTCAAGTCATCGCATCACGCTCACGCGCCCTGAGATCCGGTGCTTGAGGGCCTATACCCGGTCAGTCAGATCCTGGTTCTGCGCGATCCTATCCTGATGCATCTGACGCTCTAGCTGACGACGCCCAAGCCACAGGCCGTTCAGAAGCCATGCTACCGACAGAGGGACTGCCGTTACGGCGACAGCGGTCGATCCGAACCCGAGAGCGGCGATCCCGGCGAATGACCAGGCCCCCAACTGGTCGCCGACCCGATATACCACCGTGTCGATGAAGTTCTTCGCTTTGTACCGATCCTCGCGCGGCACCACGGTAAAGAGTACTTCGCGGATTGGCCGGGCAATGGCGAAATTTCCGGCACGTCGCAGGACTTGGAAAACCGCAATCGCCGCAATCGTCGGCGATACGGCCAAAGCAGCGAAACCGAGGATGCTGGCTGCGGGCAAGAGGGCCAGGGTCGGTCCTAAGCCAATCCGGCGCACGATCCGTCCCGTCAGGAAAAATTGCACGCCGAGCGTGAGGATATTCACCAACAAATCCACGCTGGCGAAAAAGGCTGTCTGAGATCCCCGATCGGAAAAGCTACGCTTGGCAATACCGGCTTGCTCGAAATACAGGAATGTCGAGGTGATCGAGAACAGCAACAGGAAAAGACTGATATTCAGAAGGTAGGGCGAGCGAAGCGTTCGCGTGATGCCCGCGAAAGCGCTGCCGCCGATGGCCCCGGCGGCCGGTGCATCGCCGGTGTGGGGTGCCTGGCGGAGTTGGCCCGACATTTGGGCGAGCCCGCGCATGCTGAAGACCGCGACTTCAAGAAGAACTGCGGCGCCGAGTAGCAGGGCCCAGGTCGGCGCGTCGCGGGCGAGGATGGCAGTCGTGGCCGAGCCCGTGATGGCACCGAGCGTCGCTCCGGCGGCAATGAACGCGAAAAGCCGCTTTCCTTGTTCCGCTGAGAAGACATCAACGATGGTGGCCCAAAAAACCGAGACGACGAATAAGTTAAAGATCGACAACCAAATGAAGAAAGCACGACCAATCCATATATTCCCCTCCGGACCCGCGATGTACAAAGCGGCGGCGAACACGAGAATGTTCGCTGCAAAGAATCGGTAGGTGAGCGGCACGAACCGCGCTCGTGGAAGAGTCTTCACCAGCCAAGCAAATGGCACGTTGAGGGCCAGCATTCCCGCCAGGGTGCCCGTGAAGAGCCAGGGCAGGTTCTCGATGCCGCCTGCCACGCCCATCTGGTCACGGATTGGCCGGAGGACGTAATAAGCCGCCAGGATCGAAAAAATGTAGGCCCACGACCAGGCAAGAGCTGGTCCCTCGCCTGGCCGCACATCGACGAGGCGTCGAAGCCAATCAGAGGCACGCTGCCCCGCCGGCGCTTCGTGCGAGGCACTGGTGGAGGTATCATCGCTCAAGGGGTAACACCGAGGCGCGCGCGCATGTCGGGAGCGGTGAGTTCGAGACCGAAGCCGGCAGACCCCATGGCGAAGCTGTCGGCCTTCTGAAGTGATCCAACCACCACAGGATCGAAGCCCGCATCGGTAACGAGCTTCGACACTGCCGTTACGGCTTGCGGATCGTCGCCTGCGAGGGGGATCGCCATCTGCGCCCCCTCGCGGTGAGCATTTTTGGCGAACACCTTGTAGTTGGCTGCGTTGAAGGCGCGGACGATTAGCGCTTTGTCCAAATACTTGGCGGAGACTGCGGCGATGCCGCGTGCCTGGACCTCGCCGTAAACCTCGCCGTCGCGGGCCTGAGTGGCGTTGCCGGCGTCGATCACAATCTTGTTCTTCAGGGCCGCGCCATGGTCCTGGGCAATCTGAGGATACGCTTTGTAGGGGACGGCAATGAGTATGACGTCGCCGAAAGCAATTGCCTCTGCCGGCGTCCCAGCGCGGGCGTTAGGTCCAAGGCCCTCGACGAGGTTCTTCAACTCTTCCGGATGCCGGGACGACAGCATCACTGCATGGCCGGCCTTGGCCCAGAGACCGCCAAGGGTGCCGCCGATGTTGCCGGCGCCGATGATACCAATGCGCGCCGGCGCAGAGGCCGTCTGCGCCCAACCAGGGCCGCCAAGGGCCACGGCCAAGGTCGCGCCCGCGGCGAGCGCAAGAATCAAGCGGCGTGTCACGAACTTAGAGTGCATCGACGAGGGCCTCCATGCGAGTGCGTTGCGCGGCATCGGGTAGACGGCCCTGCGCGGCACCGAGGTTGTCCTCGACATAGGTGGCCTTGGCCATACCGGGAATTGGGCAGGTCACAGCCTCATGCGCGAGGACGTATTTCAGGAAGAATTGCGGCCAGCTCGCGCAGTCGAACTCGGCGGCCCAGGGCGGAAGTGCGCGCCCCTGCACAGCCTTGAACAAGCGGTCGCGTCCGAACGGAACGTTGACCATCACGGCTACACCGCGCTCCTTCGCCAAGGGTAAGATGCGCTCGGCAGCGCCGCGATCGTCGAGAGCGTAATTCACCTGAATGAAATCCAGGGTCTCGCGGGTCATCAGGGCTTCGAGATCCGCGAGCTGACTATCGCGCCAAACCGTTGCACCGAGGTAACGGATCTTCCCCTGTGTCTTCAGATCGCGAAGGGTCGCAAGGTTTGTATCCGGATCGATGATGTTGTGGACCGCGACGAGGTCGATCACCGACGTTTTCAGGCGCTGGAAGGATCGTGCGATCTCCGCAACAGCTGCCTCACGGCCCTGTGTCCCAACCTTGCTGCACAGAAACACCTTCTCGCGCAGGCCATCCTGGCTCAGGATCAGTCCGAGTACGTCCTCTGCGGTGCCGTAGCTCGGCGCGGTATCGATGACCGTTCCGCCGAGCGAAACGAACCTCTGCACCGCCTCGCGCAACGGCGCGATCTTCTCTGGCGTCGGCTCGACTTCGTACCGACGCGACGTACCGATCCCGATCACCGGCAGGCTTTCGCCTGAAGAGGGAATCGCTCGGTGAAGTAATTTGGAGGATCGCTCAGTGCCAGCCATCGCCCTGTTCTTTAGCAAAACCGCAGACAGGGGCAGAAGGCCTGCGCCGGCGACGAGGGTGCGTCGAGAGGGATGCATCAGGACACGAACTCCAGCGAAGACGAGCGTCTGCATCATCTAGGGCCGGGCACCGGACTTCGACATATCCTCTGGCGCACGGATCGTGCCGAAGGCAGCAGGACGCGCGTGAAGACGTATCCGTCCCCCCGGAGCGGCGGTCTCAGCGTCTCACGCGGAAGGCTCGTCCATCGATATTCAGGGCTTTCATCCGCGAGGCCAGGGTGGTCGGGCGCAGGCCAAGCAGCTCGGCTGCGCCACCCCGTCCGAAGACCTTGCCGCCGGCCAAGCCCAGGGCCCCCTCGATTTCGGCCCGATCGCGAGCGCGGCGTTCGGGCTCTGTCAGCGGGTTCAGGATCGGAGAGGCCATGGCGATCACATCTAGGCCTTGCGGCGGCGGATCAATCTCTGGCAAATCGAGATGGAGCCGCCCGCGCACCGCGAGGATCGCGCCGCGTTCGATCACATTCTCCAGTTCTCGAACGTTTCCGGGCCACGGGTAGCGGCTGAGGCGGCGTACGTCTCCTTCCGTAAGCCGAGGCTCGGCGATGTTGAGCCTTCGCGCCGCGCCCCTCAGGAAATGCTGGGCGATCAACGCAATATCTTCCGGTCGCTCACGCAAGGGACTCGCAGCGATCGGGAAAACGTTGAGGCGGAAATACAGGTCCTCACGGAAGCGGCCGCGGCGCACCTCGTCCCGCAGGTCGCGGTTGGTGGCCGCGATCAGCCGGACATCGACCGCGCGGGTGCGCTCCTCGCCCACCCGCTCGAAGGAGCGCTCCTGCAGCACCCGCAGCAATTTACCCTGCAGGTCGAGGGGGATCTCGCCGACCTCATCGAGAAACAGCGTGCCGCCGTCGGCGAGTTCGAAGCGCCCGACGCGGTCGCGAACAGCGCCGGTGAAGGCGCCCTTGGCGTGGCCGAAGAACTCGCTCTCGAACAGCTCGCGGGGGACGGCGGCGCAGTTCACCCGGATCAGGGGGCGGTCGCACCGCCGACTGGCCTCGTGGATCGCCCGGGCGATGAGTTCCTTGCCGGTGCCGGATTCACCGGTGACGAGAACGGTGGCGTCGGTGCCGGCCACCACGTCGATCTGGCGAAGGGTGGCCTCGATGGCCGGCGAGCGCCCGATGATGCCCTGGTGATGGCTCTCGATGCGAATTTCCTCCTTGAGATAGGCGTTCTCGAGCTCCAGGCGCTCGCGCAACACATCGACCTCGGCGAGCGCCTGACGCAGTCGCTCGTCGGCTTCCCGCCGGGGACCGACATCGCGGAAGACGATCACGGCGCCGAGAAGCTGGCCCCGGTCACGGATCGGAGTCGATGTGTATTCCACGGGGAACGCGTGCCCGTCACGCCGCCAGAACACCTCTGTGTCGACTTGATGAACAGCGCCGTCGCGGAAGGCGGCGTAGATCGGGCAGTCCCGGTGGGGGTAGTGGGCTCCGTCCGGATGGGTGTGGTGGACGGTGGCGTGCATGTCTCGGCCGACAAGTTCGACGGCGGGCCAACCAAGCATCCGCTCCGCGGCCGGATTGACGAAGGTCGTCACCCCCTCGGCATTGACCCCGTAGATGCCCTCTCCCGCTGCGCGGAGGATGAGCTGATTCTCGCGCTCGATATCGCGGAAGATCCGCTCCATCCGCTGCCACTCGGAGAGGCCGGCCCGCATGTGAGCGTCCGCCTGCGCGTCGACGTGGCGCCGACGGCGCGCGTCGAGGTCGGCCAAGGTCACCAGCATGAGGGGCGCCGCACTCTTGAGCAGCGAGCCGGCGTATTCGAGCCGGAGCGCCTTTCCGGAACCGTGCCGCGGCGAGAGCGCGTGGGTCCACCAATGGCCTTTCGCGTCCACGGCTTGGGTGAACACGATCAGGGCCGGGCGCTGCCCCGGATGCAGCGTGCTGGCGGGCATCCCCCGGAGCGTGGGACGCGGGTAGCCGAGCAGGTCCGCTGCTGCGGGGTTCGCGTCGATGATCCGATCGGCGGGCGGATCCAGGATCAACATCGGCTCGCGACTTTCCTCGAAGGCGAGGCCGAGTTCAGGAGGGAGAGCGGAATCGGGGGCCATCATGCGACAGTAGCACGAGATCTCGTTACTACCGTCACGAAATCTCGCAAAGCACGAGATCACGTGAAAGCATCAAGATGGTATAAGCGCTCGCATCCATTGATAAATTTCTGAAATTCTACCTGGCACGGCGATTGCTCACAGGGCCGCACCAGCTTGCGGTGAGGCAGCCATGGCTCTGTTCGACAATCCCTTCGATGCGTCCCGTCGCTTGAACCGGGGCGGCTGTTCGTGCGGCGCCCACCCCTCGCAGTCCGAGCATGATGCCGGCTTGCCCAGCGGTGATGCTGCGATGGAGCGGGTCGTCGAGAGCACGGTGATGCGCGCGCTCTTTCCGCACGATGCCGAGCGGCGCGCTTTCCTGCGCAGCGTCGGCGCCGCCACCGCCCTAGCCGCCGTCAGCCAGTTCCTGCCGACCCGCTTCGTCGCGGAAGCTTTCGCCGAAGGCGGCAAGCCGGAGAAGACCGATCTGAAGATCGGGTTCATCCCCATCACCTGCGCCACGCCGATCATCATGGCCAAGCCGATGGGCTTCTACGAGAAGCAGGGCCTCAACGTCGACGTGGTGAAGACCGCCGGTTGGGCGGTGATCCGTGACAAGACCCTCAACCGCGAATACGACGCCGCCCACATGCTGGCGCCGATGCCGATCGCGATCTCCCTCGGCGTCGGCTCGAACCCGCAGCCCTACACGATGCCGGCGGTGGAGAACGTCAACGGTCAGGCGATCACGCTGGCCATGAAGCACAAGGATCGGCGCGACCCGAAGGATTGGAAGGGCTTCAAGCTCGCGGTGCCGTTCGACTACTCGATGCACAACTACCTGCTGCGCTACTACCTCGCCGAGGCCGGGATCGACCCGGACACCGACGTTCAGATCCGCGCGGTCCCGCCGCCCGAGATGGTCGCGAACCTGCGGGCCGACAACATCGACGGCTTCCTCGCCCCCGATCCGGTGAACCAGCGCGCGGTCTATGACGGCGTCGGCTTCATCCACATCCTGTCGAAGGAGATCTGGGATCGGCATCCCTGCTGCGCCTTCGCGGCGTCGCAGGACTTCGTCACCCAGACACCGAACACCTACGCGGCCCTGCTGCGGGCGATCATCGAAGCCACCACCTACGCGTCGAAGGCGGAGAATCGGAAGGAGATCGCCGCCCAGATCGCGCCGGCCAACTACCTGAACCAGCCGGTCACCGTGGTGGAACAGGTCCTCACCGGCACCTTCGCGGACGGGCTCGGCAGCGTGCGCAAGGTGCCGGACCGCGTCGATTTCGATGCCTTCCCCTGGCAGTCCTTCGCCGTCTGGATCATGACCCAGATGCAGCGCTGGGGTCAGATCAAGGGCGACGTCGACTACGCGACCGTGGCGGCCAAGGTTTACCTCGCCACCGACGCCGCGAAGCTGATGAAGCAGAACGGCCTCACGCCGCCCGAGACCACCACGAAGACCTTCGTGGTCATGGGCAAGACCTTCGATCCGGCCAAGCCGAAGGAATACCTCGACTCCTTCAAGATCAAGCGGGCAGGCTGAGCCATGGCCGCGAGCCTCTCCCTTCGCGCCGGCCTCGTCTCGCTGGCTTTGCTCCTGGCGTTCCTGCTCACCTGGCAGATCGCGGTCGGGGGCACGGCCAAGACCGAGGCGATGGATCCGGAATATGCCGCCCTGATGGGCGCGAGCGCCACCACTGGAAAGTCGGCCATGCCGGGCCCGCTCGACGTCGGCGCCACCCTGTGGAAGCACCTGAAAGACCCGTTCTACGACCGGGGCCCCAACGACAAGGGCCTGGGTATCCAGCTCGCCTACTCCGTCGGCCGCGTCGCGCTCGGCTACGGCCTCGCCGTCTTGGTGGCGATCCCGATCGGCTTCCTCATCGGCATGTCACCCCTGATGAACCGGGCGCTCGATCCCTTCATCCAGCTCCTGAAGCCTGTCTCGCCACTCGCCTGGATGCCGCTCGCCCTCTACACGATCAAGGATTCCGGCCTGTCGGCGATCTTCGTGATCTTCATCTGCTCGCTCTGGCCGATGCTGATCAACACCGCCTTCGGCGTCGCCGGCACCCGGCGCGAGTGGCTCAACGTCGCCCGCACCCTGGAGGTCGGCCCGTTCCGGCGGGCCGTCACGGTGATCCTGCCGGCGGCCGCCCCCACCATCCTCACCGGGATGCGCATCTCGATCGGCATCGCCTGGCTCGTCATCGTGGCGGCCGAGATGCTCGTGGGCGGCACCGGCATCGGCTACTTCGTCTGGAACGAGTGGAACAACCTCTCGATCACCAACGTGATCACCTCGATCCTGGTGATCGGCCTCGTCGGCATGATCCTCGACCAACTGCTGGCCCGGGCGCAGCGCCTCGTCACGTTTCCGGAGTGAGCGCAATGGTCACGCTGCTCCCCTTCCACAGCCCCTCCGCAGACCAGGCCGACGAGGCCCGCATGTCGTCCCAGACCATGCCGTCCTCGGAGAAGTTCATCTCGATCGAGGGCATCGCCCGGCGCTATCCGGCGCCGGGGGGCAAGAGCAACACGGTGTTCGAGAACCTGTGGCTGCCCATGCGCCGGGGCGAGTTCGTCTGCATGATCGGCCATTCCGGCTGCGGCAAGACCACCGTGCTCAACATCCTGGCCGGGCTCGAGGCCCCCAGCGAGGGCGTCGTCATCGTCGATGGGCAGGCCATCGATGGCACCAGCCTCGACCGGGCCGTCATCTTCCAGGGCCACGCGCTGCTACCCTGGCGTACGGTGCTGGGCAACGTCGCCTACGCGGTGTCGTCGCGCTGGCGGAAGGCGGCCAAGCCCGAGGTCACGGCACGCGCGCAGGATGCGATCGCCACGGTGGGCCTCGCGGGCTCCGAGCACAAGCGCCCCTCCGAGCTCTCCGGAGGCATGAAGCAGCGCGTCGGCATCGCGCGCGCCCTCGCGATCGAGCCCAAGATCCTGCTGATGGACGAGCCGTTCTCCGCTCTCGATGCGCTGACGCGCGGAACGCTCCAGGACGAGGTTCGGCGGATCTGCGTGGAGACCGGTCAGACCGTCTTCATGATCACCCACGACGTCGACGAGGCGATCTACCTCGCCGACCGCATCGTCCTGATGACCAACGGCCCGCAGGCCAAGGTCGCGGAGATCGTCGAGAATCCGCTCCCGAAGTCCCGGGACCGCACTCAGCTGCACCATGCCCCGGGCTACTACGCCCTGCGCAATCACCTGATGGATTTTCTCGTCAGCCGCTCGAAGACGCTGCGGGACGCGATGCCGGCCGGCTACGACCCGCGTCATCCCCCAGTGATCCGGCCGAGCCTCACTGAGGTCGAGGGCGCCGCTCCGGCCGCCGACACCGCGCCAGCGCGACGCGCCTGATCTTTCCCTTTCCCACCCACCACGGAGACGCAAGCCATGAAGCGCGAAGACCTCACCGAGAAGCTCCTCGACATCAAGCGCGAGAAAGGCTGGACCTGGAAGTATATCCAGGACGAGATCGGCGGCATCTCGCCGATTTTGATCACCGCCGCCTGCATGGGCCAGATGAAGCTTCCCAAGGCGCAGGCTGCCAAGGCTGCAGCCCTGTTCGGCCTTTCTCAGTCTGAGGAGCGCATGCTGAACGAGGCGCCCTTCCGCGGCTCGATCGCGCAGATGCCGCCCACGGACCCGCTGATCTACCGCTTCTACGAGCTGGTGATGGTCTACGGCACCACCTGGAAGGAGCTGATCCAGGAAGAGTTCGGCGATGGCATCATGTCGGCCATCGACTTCAACATGACTATGGAGCGCGAGCCCAACAACAAGGGCGACCGGGTGAAGATGAACATGTCGGGCAAGTTCCTGCCGTACAAATACTACGGCAACGAGGAAGGCGTGCCGGATTACGGCTTCAAGGAAGGCTGATCCATCCGCCGGCGGGCATCGTCATGATGTTCGCCGGCTGCACCGGGTTGCTGTGCGTTGCGACCGCATTCCTCGCGGCGCCTCGTGACATCATCATCGAAAGCACCAGGCCATTCCCGGGCGCAGGAGGCGAGCCCGGCCTCCGGCACCGCCGACGGTGGAAAGCCCTGCGCCGCTGGCGCGTCTCTGCATACCGGACTCCGCGTCGCGGTCCCGGGATGACGCTCGGTACGTCCAGGATTTTGACGCGACGGTCTCCCGCCGGAACGACCAGGACGGGCGCCTGAGAGCCGTCCGGTCTCACTCCATGGTCGGCGCGAGCTTCTTGACGCTCTCCACATCCTCGCCGAGCCAAGCCGCGTTCTTGGCGGTGCCATCGAAGGTGGCGGAGGTCTTGAACAGCTCGTACTTGCCCTGGAGCGCGTAGGGCTTGCTGCGCTCGAGGAGTTCGGCAACCTTCGCCTTGTCCATCGGCGTGAAGGTCTTCACCGCCTCGAAGGCCTGGTCGAGGTCGCGCTGGCTCTCGATGCCGGTGATCACCACGGTGGTCGGCAGGTTCAGGGAGAAGTGCAGGTACTCGAGCGGCTTGATCGGCGCGTCACTCTTCAGGATCACGCCGTCGCCGAAGGTTTTCATGCCGAGCGCCGCAATGCCGTGCTGGACCAGGTATGGCAGCACGAGGTGGCCGAACGAGCGGAAATGCGCGTCCATCACGTTGAGCGGCATCTGCACGGAATCGAACTGGAACCCACGCTCCTCGGCGACTTCAAGCATCTGGAGGTGGATGCGCGGATCCTTGTGGCCGGTGAAGCCGATGTAGCGCAACTTGCCGGCCTTCTTGGCCTCGACGAAGGCCTCCATGGCGCCGCCCTCGGCGAAGACCCGGTCCGGGTCGTCGAAGCGAAGGATCTCATGGTGCTGGACGAGGTCGATCCGGTCGGTGCGCAGGCGCTTGAGGGATTCGTCGATCTGCCGCATCGCCTCCTGCTTCGTGCGCCCATCCATCTTGGACATCAGGAAGACCTTGTCGCGGTAGCCGCCCTGCGAGAGGGCGACTCCCATGCGCAGCTCCGATCGGCCGCCGTTGTAGTCCCAACAATTGTCCATGAACGTGATGCCGCGATCGACGCCGGCGTGGATGAGGCGGGTCGCCTCGTCATCGGAGACCGCGTTCTTTCCAAGGTGGAAGCCACCCATCCCGATCGCCGAGATCTTCTCGTCGTGGCGACCGAAGGGGCGGTAGAGCATCTCGCCACGGCGTTCGCCGGGGTCGGTGAGCACCGGCAAATCGGCCGGGTCCTTCGGTCGCGTGTTGGGCAGGCCAGGCGCGGTCACGGCTGCACCGGCACTGCTGGTGGCGGCGAGTCCGGCGCCGGCGGCGGCGCCCTGTAGGAAGCTGCGGCGTTCCATGTCTGCTCTCCGGGGTGAACGGGTGTGTGGCGGGAATGGCGCGGCATGTCAGGCCAGCATCCCATCGACGGGGTTGGATTGCGACAGGGCGCGGGCGGCCTGGAGCAGGCGCATCGCGGCGCAGGCCGCCCCGTAGCCATTGTCGATGTTGACGACGGTGATACCGGGGGCGCAGCTCGCCAGGATCGCATCGAGGGCCGTACGGCCGCCCTCGGCCACCCCGTAGCCGACGGAGGTCGGCACCGCGATCAGGGCGCTGGCGACGAGGCCGCCGACGACACTCGGCAGGGCCGCATCCATGCCGGCGGCGACGATGAGGACGGGGTGGGCACGGATCTGGTCGAGGCGGGTGGTCAGGCGCCAGAGCCCCGCGACCCCGACATCGGCAAAGAGCGTCGTGGCATGGCCCTGGTAGGCCAGGGTCCGCTCGGCCTCCCGCGCTACCGGGACGTCCGAGGTGCCGGCAGCCACGATACCGATGCGCGCAGGACCGCTGATCGGACGGGCCTCCCCGAAGATCGCGGTGCGCGACACTGGGCAATAGTCGATCCGGTCGCGGTGGCGGCCGGAAAGGGCCGCATGCTTGTCGACGTCGAGGCGCGTCAGCAGCAGTCGCGCACCGCGCGCCGCGGCGGCGTCCAGGATCGCGTCGATCTGCACCGGCGATTTGCCGGCCGCGTAGATCGCCTCCTCGAGGCCGATCCGCTCCGGCCGGGCGAAGTCGAGGACGAATTCGTCGGAAACGCTCATCGGACCGTTCCCGTCAGGAAGGCACTGCCGGTGCGGTAGGCCGCGAACCGCACCGAGGCTTCGGGCAGGTTCGCCGGAGCACCCGCCCGGATTTCCGCTGACAGAGCGGCCTGGCGCACGCTGTCGAGGGCGGCGAGGCTGTCGGGGTCGAGTTCCACCACGATCCCGGCGGCCCGGACGCGGCAGCGCACGGCGCGGCGCGGTCCGATGCCGGCCTCGAGGCTACGGCTCACCAAGCCTTCGACGGCGTGGATGAACGCCAGGGTTTCGGGCTCGATCCGGATACCGGTCTCGACGCGGCTCGACAGGCAGGGTGCCGCCGGGAGCTCCGCCACCGATCCGAGGCCGAGATCGCGGGCGAGCGCCCGCACCGTGGCCTTGTGCAGTCCGGCCTCCACGTAAGGATGGCGCACGCTGTACTCGCGGGCCGCGTCGAGGCCCGGGCGGTACTCGCCGAGATCGTCGAGATTGGCGCCCGACACCATGGTCCGGTCGGTGACCTGACGGATCGTTCCGTAGAGGTTGGTCTTGCAGAAGAAGCAGCGATTGACCGGGTTGGCGCGGTAGCTCGGGTCGGCGAACTCGCCGGCCTCGACCACGCGCAGGGTCCAGCCCGCCCGCGCCGCTTCGTCGCGGACACGCTGCGTCGCCTCGTACGGCACGGCCGGCGAGGCCGCGTGGACCATCAGCGCCCGGTCGGCCCCGAGGAGGCGATGGGCTGTCTCGGCGAGGGTCAGGCTGTCGACGCCGCCGCTGACCGCGACCGCGAGGGGCCCGATCTCTAGAAGCACGTCGTTCAGGCGTTGCAGGACATCGCCGCTCATGCCGTGCCCCCCTCCTCGGTATCCGCCCGGAGCGCCAGCGCCTCGGCGGCACGGCGCAGGCTGGCGCGGGTGGCATGGTTTTCCCGGGCGACCGCATCGTCGGCCTCCGCCTTGGCGGTGCGCCCGCCCGGCCGGTCGACGACCTTCACCCGTACGGGTTGACCCTCGACGGTGACGGTGTGCATCCGCCTCGAAAGAGCGGCACCGGAGACGATGCGATGGCGCAGGCCGATCGTGGTGGTTTCGCGGAAACAGGCCGCGATGGCCTCCTCGAGCGCGCTGGCACGGGCAAGCGCCCGCACATGAGTCATCATCCGTCCCTTCTTGCCGAAGACCGGCATCTGGACGACGTCGAAGATATCCGGATGCGCGCGCAGACGATCGAGGCCCATGCCGAGATCCTCCGCCGATTGGTCGTCCACCTCGAACTCGATCACGCCGAGGTCGCGGTGCTCGCCGCTCCCGCGCGACGTCGCCGCCTCGTACACCATCGCGCGCAGGCAGTTGCTGAGGCCCGGCAGGACCTTCGTGCCGAAGCCGATGCCCGATCCCTTGAGTATCCGCGGCGCCGCCGGCAGCGGTGGCGCGATGTCGCGCAGGTAGCGCAGGATCGCGGCCCCCGTCGGCGTGACCCGCTCGCCCGGCACGCCGTCGTCGAGGGTCTCGAACCCCTCGATGAGGAGGCTCGTGGCCGGAGCCGGCACGGGCAGCGGTCCGTGCTGGGTCCGGACCCGGCCCGAGCCGAGGGGCAGCGCCGACACGCTCCAGGCCTCGGCGTCGAGGGCCGCGATCAGGTGGGCGGCCGCCACGATATCGGCGATCGAGTCCCAGGCGCCGACCTCGTGGAAGGCCACCGCCTCGACGGCGATGCCGTGGACCCGCGCCTCGGCCTCGGCCAGACGGGTGAAGATCCCGATCGCATGAGCGCGGACCGCGGACCCGAGCGGACAGGCCTGCAGGTCCGCGCGGATCTGCGACCAGTGGCGATGCCCGTGTTGGGCATCGCCCGCGTGACCGTGTCCGTCGCCATGCGCATGCGCGTGATCGTGGTGGCGATGCGTGTGACCGGCCGCCCCGCCATCCCGAGCCCCGGGACCGTGCGCGACGACGAAGCGGCGGCCGGCCAGAATGCCGTCATTGTGTCTGACGAGTTCGCCGGAGACTTCCGGCAAGGCGGCTCGGATGCTCTCCAGCACGCCGGCTTCCTGGTCCGGAAAAGCATCGAGAAGGGCAGCGGCGAACATGTCGCCGGCGACGCCGCCGAGGGCGTCCAGATGAATCTGCATGAGCGTTCGTGTTCGTTGTCCCGTCACCGCAGGGAGCGAACGCAACATCGTTCGGAAAGCTCCGGCGGCAAGCGCCAGACGTTGGAGACCGAAGGCCGCAGCGACGGCGCTCAGTCGGCCCGGATCTGGTGGGGGCCGACGATCTTCGCCCAGAACGAACACCCGCACGGCAAGGACGGCATGTTCCCCCTGGGCGGCGTTTTGCAGGTGAGCAGGTGCCGGAGCAGCCGCTCCATCTGCGCAACCTGATAGGGCTTCTGCATCACCGGAATGGCGTTGTAGGCGGGTTCGATCCCCGAGAGGCCGTAGCCGGTGGCGAAGATGAAAGGAATGCCGCGCTCGAACAAGGCATCGGCCACGGGATAGCTGCAGGTGTCGCCGAGATTCACGTCGAGGATCGCCATGTCCAGGTCCGCCCCCCGGGCCAGCGCCACCGCCTTGTCAAGCCGCATGGCGACCTCGACCTCACAGCCGAGATCGAGGAGCATGTCCTCGCCGAGCATGGCGACGAGGCTCTCGTCCTCCACCAGCAGAACCCGCCGTCCCTGGAGGCCGCTCATCGGGCGACCCGTCCGGTCACCCGTTCCTGCCCGTGCCATCCGAGCGCGGTCAGCGGGATACGGAGCCGGCAGATGACGCCGGTGGGTGCGAAGGTCAGATCCGCACTGCCGTCGAATTCCAGCGGCAATTGCCGCTCGATGAGCCGGCTTCCGAATCCCCTCCGCGTGGGTGGCGCGACCGGCGGCCCGCCCGTCTCGGTCCAGACGAGATCGAGGCGCTCGCCCGAGCCCTCCGGCTCCAGAGTCCAGGACACGCCGACTCGACCTTCGGGAACCGACAGCGCCCCGTACTTGGCCGCGTTCGTCATCAGTTCGTGCAGCGCCATCGCGAGGGTGACCGCGACCTTCGGGTGCAGGCGGGTATCCGGGCCGACGAGGTCGAAGCGCGCCGTATCGACTTCGGCCAGGGCGTGCGGTGCCACGGCGCCCTCGACGACGCTGCGCAGGCTGGCGCTCTCCCAGTTCTCCGCCGTGAGGACGTTGTGAGTGTTCGACAGAGCGACCATGCGCGCATCGAAGGTCTGGCGCGCGACGCCGTCGGTCTTTCCCTTGAAGGTCTGCGCGGCGATCGACTGGACGGTCGCCAGCGTGTTCTTGACCCGGTGGTTGAGTTCGTTGGTGAGAAGGCGCTGACGCTCGGCGGCCGCCTTCTCCTCGGTGATGTCGCGGACCTCGATGATCGTACCGATAATGCGCGCTTCGTCGTCGCGGATGGGACTGGCGGTGAACCCGACCGGGTAGAAATGTCCGTCTTTATGGACGAACACCTCTTCGCCGCGTTCCTGATTGTTCTCCGGAAAGGCCCGGTCGATGGCGCATTCCGCGAGCGGAAACGGGCGGCCATCCGGGTAGGTGTGGTGGACGATATCGTGCAGGGGGCAATCGCGCGTGAGGACCTCGGTCAGGCTGAAACCGGTGAGCAGTTCCGCAGCCCGGTTCATGTAGACGCAGTGCTGGCGGTCATCCATCAGGAAGATGGCCACCGAAGCGTTGTTCAGGACCGCGTTGAGTCGCCGCTCCGTCTCATACAGCTGTGAACCGCGACGCAGGGTGGGCAGGGTGGTCGTGGTTGTATCGAACGTCTGCATCGATCCAAAGCTCGGCACGAACGATCGTTTCCCGGAACGGACAGCGAGGCCGCTGGCCAGTGAACAACGAAGAGGCGATGCAGGGCCGACCATCAGACAGAGCCGACACACTGCAGGCACAGGTCTAACGTCAGCGCCTATCGCAATCCACGGTCCACGCAATGGTTCCGACTCCGCCATCGGCATCCTGTGCCGCACGTGATCGACGCGCCGACAGACGTGGGATAGGGAGGCGTGGCGCGGAACGAATCACGATGAGGCTCCGAGCGCCGTCGAAGGGACGTGCCGCGTTCAGGTGATATCCGGGGGGTCATGGACGACGCGGTTGAACGGCTTCGTCTGAGGGAACAGGCACTCGAGGCGGAGATTGCGGCGCTGCGGGCGGAGCGCGATGCCGGGATCCGTGCACCCGGCCCGGGCCAACGCACCTCGGCGGCGAGCTCCAACCTGCTTTTCACGGCAGCGGAGAAGACCCGCATGCCGATGATCATCACGGATCCAAACCTTCCGGACAATCCGATTGTCTTCGCCAATCGGGCCTTCCAGGACCTGTGCGGCTACGGAGTCGAGGAGCTGCTCGGGCGGAACTGTCGCTTCCTGCAGGGCAGCGGTACCGATCCGGCCGAAGTCGCTCGCGTGCGGGACGCGATCGCGGCGCGACGGGACGTCGTGGTGGAGATCGTTAACTATCATCGCGACGGCAGCGCATTCCGCAACGAGCTTTACGTCAGCCCAGTTTTCGATCCTGAGGGCCGGCTGATCTACTTCTTCGCCAGCCAGCTCGACGTCACTCGGTTCCGCACCGAGGAGGGCAAGCTCGCAGAGAGTGAAGCCCGCTATCGGACCCTCTTCGATGCGATCGACGCCGGCTTCTGCATCGTGGAAATGCGTTTCGACTCCAGCGGACGTCCGGTCGATTATCGCTTCCTGGAGGTCAATCCAGCCTTCGAACGTCAGGCAGGCCTCGGCGACGTGGTCGGGCGTTGGGTGAGCGAGGTTATCCCGGATCTCGAGCCGCGCTGGCTCGAAACCTATGGCGAAGTCGCCCTGACGGGTCGACCGGCTCGGTTCGAGAGCGGCGCGGTCGCCCTCGGCCGCTGGTTCGATGTCCACGCCCTGCGCGTCGGTGAACCGGTCCAGCACCGCGTCGCGATCCTCTTCAACGACATCACCGACCGCCGCGAAGCCGAGACGCTGCTGCGGACCACGGCGCGGGACCGTACCGCCGAGCGCGACCTCGTCTGGCGCGCCAGCCGCGACCTTCTCGTGATCTGTGGGTTCGACGGTCTCTACCGGGCTGTGAATCCGGCCTGGTCCGAAATGCTGGGCTGGCCGGCCGACGCCCTCCTCGGCGCGCGGTTCGACAACTACCTGCATCCGGACGATGTCCCACCGGCGACCACCGCTTTTACCCGCCTGACCGAGGGCAGCGTCCTCGACAATCTCGACGTCCGCATGAAGACGGCCGATGGCGATTTCCGGTGGGTATCCTGGAACGCCATTCCGCAGGGCGACCATTTCTACGCGGCCGGTCGCGACGTGACGGAGCGCAAGGCCCTCGAGGAGCAGCTGCGGCAATCGCAGAAGCTCGAAGCGGTGGGCCAGCTCACGGGCGGCGTTGCGCACGACTTCAACAACCTCCTGACGGTGATCAAGTCGTCCACAGATCTGCTGAAGCGCCCAGACCTGCCGGAGGAGCGGCGCCAGCGCTACATCGGGGCCATCTCCGACACCGTCTCGCGGGCGGCGAAGCTCACGGGGCAACTTCTCGCCTTCGCGCGCCGGCAAGCCCTGAGCCCGGAGGTGTTCGATGTCGCGCGCAGCGTCGCCTCCGTGGGAGACATGGTGGGGACCCTCACGGGCGCCCGGATTCAGGTCGAAACCGACGTCGTTCCGGGCCTGTCCTCCGACGGCACCCCGCTGACTTATCTCGTCGATGCGGATCCGAGCCAATTCGATACCGCGCTGGTCAACATGGTGGTCAACGCACGGGATGCCATGGAGGGCGAAGGCCGGCTGCGGATCCGAGTGACCCGCGCCCTGACCATTCCTGCCGTGCGGGCGCATCCGCGTGTCCGCGGCGATTTCGTTGCGGTCTCGGTGTCGGACACTGGCTCGGGTATTCCACCCGAGATGCTGGATCGCATCTTCGAGCCCTTCTTCACCACCAAAGGCGTCGGGCAGGGCACCGGCCTCGGGCTGTCACAGGTCTTCGGCTTCGCCAAGCAATCCGGCGGTGAGGTCCTGGTGAACAGCGCCCTCGGGAGCGGGACGACGTTCACGCTGTTCCTGCCCCGCGTCCGAGCGCAGATCGCCCCTCAAGCCGTGCTGCCCGAACCGGCATCCCTCGCTGACGGTCATGGGACGCGGGTGCTGGTCGTCGAGGACAATCTGGAAGTCGGAGCCTTCGCGACGCAGGCCCTCCAGGAACTCGGCTACGACACCCGCTGGGTCACGGATGCCGAACAGGCACTTCAGGTGTTGGCGCCGTCTTCCCTCGCGAAACCGTCCGAACGCCCTTTCGACGTCGTGTTTTCCGACGTTGTCATGCCCGGCATGAACGGCATCGACCTCGGACAGGCGATCCGCGCGCGTTATCCCGGCCTGCCGGTCGTCCTCGCTTCGGGCTACAGCCACGTGATCGCCGAGCAGGGTACCCACGGCTTCGAGTTGCTTCGCAAGCCCTACTCCGTCGAGGATCTCTCTCGGATTCTGCGGCGCGCAGTGGCGCATAGCCTGGATCACCGGCGCGATCCCTAACAGCGCGCTCGTGATGGAACGCGGATGAACCGGATCGACCTGGTCCGGGTTGACCCGCGACAAGGCCGTACGACCGGGGATGCGCCCCGGCGTGCCGCACGACCATCAGGATACGCGATATGAGCGACGGCGCGACCGCGAGCGACAGCCCCTTCATCAAGGGCCGGAATGCCCGCCTCTACGGCAAGCAGCGTGAGAGTTGCCCCTATGCCGAGGGCAGCGAGGACCGAACCGCCTGGATGCAGGCGTTCGACGAGGCTGCCGACGATCGCCTGGAGAGCGAGACCGGGACGATCGATCCCCAATCGTCCGCGAAGGCCTGAGCCGCGGCGGCCACGGGAGGCGCCGACCACCGGCGGCCTCGGTACCCGAGCGTCGAATCGCGGCCGCCCGACGGCTCGGTTCGCGTTACCCGTCCAGGGGACGGCAGCCCAGTTGCAGGTAGCTCGGATTGAATTCGGCCAACTCGCTCAAGCCGGTCCAGTCGAGGATGGTCAGCCGCTTGCCGGACAAGGTGAGGAACCGCTGGCGTCGCAGTGCCTGCAGAGAACGATTGACGTGAACGTTCGAGAGCCCGACCGTGACGGCGATATCGCTCTGCGTGAAGGGCAGTTCGTAGGTCATCCCACGGGTCAGGCCCACTGCGTTCAAGCGCAGGTGCAGTTCGCAAAACAGGTGCGCGATGCGCTCGACGGCGGTTCGGCATCCGATGTTGACGATCCACTCACGCAGGGTGGCCTCGTTGACGAGGATGCTCATCCGAAGAGCCTGCCGTATGGCGGGGTGTTGCCGTAGAATCGCGTGGAGGGCCTCCGCGTTCACGCGGGCAACCCGACAGGGTGAGAGCGTGCTGACGGTGTGATCCATGCGGTTGATGAGACCGGCTTCCAAGTTGCAATGATCGCCGGGCACAAGGTAGGCGGTGATCTGCCGTGCGCCGTTCTGACGGAACTGGTTCCGACACGCGAACCCCTTGACCACGATGAGAACGCCATCGGCCGGCTCGCCCTCACGCAGGATGTCGGTGTGGGCCGGGTAGTCCCGCGCGGTCGTCACAAGACGCGCGAGCGCGTTCCGGTCCTCGGTCGACAAGTCTTGGAACGCTTCGAGCTTCTGTACCAGCGCAGACGCGGGCGACTCCGGCACGGGAAAGAAGACGCGGTCCCCAACCGCCTGACTGCTGAGGGCCTGTACCATCTCACAAACTCCCGATCGCGATTTCGTCGAGGGCGATCACGACGTCCCAGGGGATCGCAGGCTTCGCGAGCCAGGGGGCGTCGCCGAAGCCACGCGTGATCGGATCCGCACGATGACAGGCCGTGTGCAGAATGAAGGGGACGCCGCGCCTGCGGAGGTGCCGCAAGGTCCTTGAACAATCACCATCCTTCAGCTTCGGCTCGATGACGGCCAGATCGACGTGCTCCCGCTCCAGGAGCGCCTCGGTCGCGGCCACCGTCGCCAGCGGGCCAGCGACGCGGTAACCGGCCTCCTGCAGGGTTTCACAGAGGTCGAGGGCAACGATCGCGTTGCTCTCTGCGACCAGCACGCAGGGTGGTCCGCTTTCTGTCATTGCGCGACCCTAGTTTCGAGACGGAGCCAGCTCCAACCAGATCTGGCAGGCAAGTAAGCCCCTAAACAATATTCGATGCAAGTGCAGTGGTCGATTTCCTACTGTACGGCTCGATTCATGGACTGTATGTGCGATACCCAACAATCATTTGTTAGATATCGTGACTAGGTGGGACTGAATTACACCTAAGGGTGTAGTGCTGAATCGATGAGCGTTATCGCAGAGACACGACTCTGGATGGGTACTCCTCCGCGGCTGTTCGCGGGGTCAGGCTCCCCGGCGATCGCCCTCGTTCCGCGCCAGGGCGCTCATCCGCACATCATCCGCGAGTTTCGGGAAAGATCGGCGGATTGGTTTATGCTTTCAGCGATTCATCATCGATTCAGCCTTCTCTGCAGATCAGGCGTCGAAGGCCGAGCGATCCATTGTGAATTGGACGACGATCCGCGATTTTCGACACGGACTAGTCAGAGGATCGCGAATGGAAATTGCGCGTCTGCTTCACACCTTCGCCGGCCCGATGATGGCCCTCGTCGGCACGATGCCCTCGTGGCGCCGCACGCCTGCACCTCCCCCCGCGCTGGAGGGACCGGTCGAGCGCACCCACGATTTCCCAGCCGTTCAGCCGCGGGAATCCGCATACTGGCCTGAGCGCTCGCACATCCTGTCGGGGAAGCCCCAGCAGACGGCAACGTACATCTACAAGAGCCCGGACGGGCTGTTCGCCGCCGGCATCTGGACTTGCCAGCCAGGCAAGTTCCGCATCGACTTCGGCCGGGCGGAATTCATCCAACTGATCGCGGGCGTGGTGACGGTGACGGATGCGGAGGGCGTCTCGAAGACCTACCGGACCGGCGATGCCTTCGTCACTCCGGCGGGCTTCTCTGGCACCTGGGACGTGATTGAACCGGTCAAGAAGCACTTCACCTGGTACGGTCCCGAGCCGGTCTGGTAGGACGGCCTGCGTCCTATTCGGCGGCGTCGGTGATCCGAAAACCTTCGATGCCCTGGCGCTCGGGATTGATCGCCGCCAGCGCACGCTTGGCCGCTTCCAGCGGGTGTTCGGCCTCGATTCGCACGGAGGACAGGTCCGGGCTCTTATAGACGGTGACGATGGTATCCATCACCTCCGTCAACGTCGTCCGCTTGTCCTCCGGCGCCGCGATCAGGAGCTGCAATCCCCACGCCTGATAGAGGTCGACCAGGGCCTGGCTGTTGCGTACGTCGAGCTTCGAGAACGCCTCGTCGAGAAGGCAGAGGCCGAGGCCGGGGTTCTCGTCGCCGGGCCGATCACCCGGGTAATACGCCGAGGCGAGGGACGCCGCGATGGCGACGTAGAACGGGGCCTGCGCTTCGCCCCCCGACCCGCGGAGCGCCCGGTTCGACATCGTCGTGCGGTTCCCGGCCCGATCCCGCATCCCGATCTCGTAGACGAAGTAATTGCGGTAATCCGCGAGGCGCGCGGCGCTCTCCTCGCCGGCGATCAGGGCCGTGATCTCGTCGATCGCCGCCGCGAGCGGACCGTCCGGGATCGCGCCGCCCTCGTCGGGCAGGATCGCCTGGGCCGCATCCGGCGAGCGCGCGACCTCTGTCGCTAGGGCGTGGACGGCGGCGTAGCGCCGATCCACCTCGGCCTCGAACGCGTAGGTCTGTCCCGTGAAGGTCTGGCTCGACAGGCGCTCGTTCAGGGCATCGAGCCGGGCGCGCACGCGCTCGAACTTGTCCGCGAGCCGGGTCAGAAGGTCTTCGATCATCAGGCGGCGCATCTCGCTCTCCGCCCGCCGCGCCTGGTCCCGGTAGCGTCGAAGTTCGTGGCTCGCCACCTCGTCATGGGCCCGCTTCGCCCAGCCGTAGCCGAAGGAGGCCGGCGCATCGCCTGCTCCCAGCGGATTCTCGACGCGCCACTGCACGCAGTACTCGGCAAGGTCGCGCTCGGCCGCCCGGCCCTGCGTTCGCGCCGTCTCCGCCGCCTCCCGGGCGCGGGCGCGCCCGGCACTGGCCAGGCTCGCCAGCGCCTTGGCGTCGAGATCCGCCCGCTCGGCCCGCAGCGCGGTCAGCGCCCCCGGGTCGTAGGCGTCCGGACGCACGAGCCGGATGCGCATGCTGTCGCCGCCTGTCCAGCGCTGATACGCGGCCCGACGCGCTTGGAGCGCGGCACGGGCCGCCTCGCGGCTCGCCGCAACCTTGGCCTTCAAGCCAGCCTCCTCGCCCAGCAGGAGGTCCCGCTTCGGCTCCAGCACCTGGACGAGCTCGGTAAGATAGGCCGAGCGCTCCTTGGCGAGTTCCGCGAGTTCTGCTTCCAGCACGCCGGTCTCGGCACGCTCGACGCTCTCCCGCTCCGTGGTCAGGCTGCGCCGACGGCCCTCGATCGCATCCGCCTCCGCCCGCAACGCGGCGAGGTCGAGGTTTGTCTCGGACAGGCGCCGCGCGAGGGCGGCACCGATCCGGGCCGCTTCGCGCAGGACATCGGCTTCGGCCCGAGCGCGGCGTGCCTCGGCGACCGCCTGCTCCCAATCCTGGCGGCTCTCGACGGTCGGACCCCGATGGCCCCGGGTCATCATGAGCTGGACCGGGCGTACCACAGAGTAGGCCATGCCAGAGGTCGAGCGCCCGCTCGGCGCCACGGCCCGGCTCATATGGGCGAGGGCCGCATCGTTCGGGGCGAGATCGTAGCCCCCGAGGCGCGCGCCGAGGAAGGCCTGCGCGTGCGGATCGGCCGTCTCGATCAGCGCCAGCGGCCCCTCGTCGTCGCGCCCGCCGCGACGCCTGGCGGTATCCGTCGTCTTGACGAGGAGGCAGCGGTAGAACTGGCTCTTGCGCGCCTCGAGATGCGCGAAGGCTTCGTTGAGGCGGTCCGGCTGCACCACCAGAGCTTCGCGAGCGCCGCCGAGGAGGCCTTCGAGGGCCTGGCCCCATTTCGGATCGATGATCTCGGCGAGTTCGCAGATCGGCGTCGCCACGATGCTGAGGCGGGACAGTTCCTCGCGGAACGCCGCGACGTCGGAGGACAGGCGCGGCGCCGCCCCCCGCCCCGCGCTGGGTGCCGGGGCGCGGGACTGCGCCTCGTTCTCCAAGGCACGGGCGCGCAGCGCCGCGTCCTCCGCGGCCCGCTCGAGCGGCGTTGCGATCGGGGGCATTCCGGCCAGTCCAGCGAGCAGCGCGGCGAGCGGGCCGTCGGACCGCAGGGTCTCTTCCGGATTGGCCTCGCGTCGCAGGCCCGATCGGGCACAGGCCTCCACCAGGCGGGCAGCCTCCGGCGAGACCTTGCGGATCTCGCCGATGATCACCGAGAGCTTGCCGGTATCGAGGACGATCCCGACAAGGTCGGCGACCCGGGCGGCCAGATCCCGCCGGTCGCGGGCCAGCATGGCGAGGCCGGCGTTCGAGGCGGCGAGACGCCCTTCGGCGGCCGTGCCGGCGAGAAGCGCCTTCTTGCCGGCGATCTCGCCGTCGATCTCGCGCACGAAACCCTGGCTGGTCGCGACGCTCTCGCGCGCGATGCGAAGTCGCTCGGCGACATCCTTGAGGGCTTGGCGAGCGGTGACGGTGTCAAGGATGCGTCGACGCAGATCCGCATCGGCGGCACGCAGTTCTCCGAGCGCCGAGGCGAGGCTCGCCTCGGCCCAGGTCTCGTAGCGCCCGACGATCCGGGCCAGATGCGCCAGGCGACGCTCCAACTCCTCGATAGTCTCGAGGAGGCGCCGCCAGGTCTCCACGGATTGCCGGATGCGTGCGACGTCCAGGGGCTCAGGTTCGAGCACGAAGGACCGGACGAAGGCCGATGAATCGAAGATCGGCTTGAACGCCACGGCGTTGGAGAAGGTGCGCAGGAAGTGGCGCGGCTCCGGGACCGCGGCCCCCTCACGCAGGATGCCGAGGAGTTCGGCGGTGAAGCGCTCGCCGGACGCGCGATACTCGTCGAAGGTGGTTCCGCGGGTGCGAAGATCCTTGGCGATTTCCGTCCAGGGCGCGACGAAGCTACCGCCCGGCGCTTCCCGGACGTAATCGGCCACCTCGAAGCGGTGGCCGACATGGACGAACCGGGACAGGGTGGTCTCTCGACTATCCTCCGCCCGGGCCGCAAGCGCCAGCCCGGCAGACACGACGCGGCCCGTGGTCTCGTTCTCGAAGACCAGGACGATCAGGGTCTCGCAGGCTTCACGGGTGGGGCGCCCGCCCTCCGCCGGATCGCTGATCCAACCGAGGCAGTAATCGCGCACCGTCCGAGCGCTGCGTCCCGAAGCCGAGGCGTTGAGGGCGAGCCGGCTGGCATTGTTGCCCGCCAGCACCGTGCCGACCGCGTCGAAGATGGTGGACTTGCCGGCCCCCGTCGGTCCCACCAGCGCAGCCGCGCCCCGGATCCGAATCTGCTCGCGGCGGATCAGGTACCAGTTCGAGAGGACGATATCGGTAAGGCGGTACACGGCCGGCGCTGACGGTCCCAATTTCGAGAAGACGCCCCTCGCATGAACGCTGCGCGCCCGGGATGCAAGCCGGTGCGCCCGCCCGCCTGGGGACGCGGCGCCCCGCGGCGCAGGCCGGTCGGCGATCGGATTCGCTCATGATGAAGACCGCGCAGCCCAAGTACCGCGTGAGCGTCGCCGGCGGAGGCGGCCCGGGCCGGGTACGTGCGATCACGACGTCCAAGCTCAACGACCGGTGCCGATCGGCATCCCTGATCGCCACGGAGGCCCTCGATCCCTAGCTGCCGAACCTGTTCACCGGAATGCCCAGGTCGGGTACCGGCGGGGCCAGGACCGCGGTGCTTTCTGGGCCGGCAGCGTCCGCCAGCCACCCTCATCCGGTTGGCCCCGAACTCCGTGTGGAGCGTCGCCGCCCTTGGTCGAGCATGTCTTGCGACTGCCCCGTGGCGGTCCGGCCGACGGACGACGAGGACCGGTGCTCGAAATCCAGAAGTCCAGGGGAGCGCGGACATCGAGGCCCTCTATGCCCAGAACCTTCGGCGGTTCCCACCAAAGCGCAACGTCCTGAATGTCCTCGGCAACCGCATCCGAAGCAGACCTGAGAGGTCAGGCTTCCTCGTCGCCGCGTGCGGCCCCCCACGCCCGAACCTGATCCATCCAGGCGTCCGGCGACAACACCGCGATTCCGGGCATGACCATCAGGGGCGTGATTTTCTCGACCTTGTCACGCTCGCCCAGGCGCAGCCCCCCCTTGCGCGCGAACAGTCGGAGGATATCTGTGAGACGTGCTTCCTCCGGCGGGTCGCTTCGGGTGGCGGTGCGGATCGACTCGACGATGTCGTCGGTCGTGCATTCCACGACCCCCTCAGTGGTCACGCGATGGGCGCGCAGGCCTTCCTCGTAAGCAAGTCGCAGGGCGAGCAGCACCAGCGTCTCGTCCTTGCGCAGGCGCTCGGCCTGGGCATCGTGCCGGACACCTTCGGGCGGGACCCGCAGGCACACCATCTGATCGCGGTGCATCACCTCGAACTGGTAGCCGAGGCACGCGAAATAGGCCTGGAAGAACGGCGCGTAATGCCGGGCGAGCTCGTAGGAGCGCCCGATACCCGGTGTGCCGGCATAGACGCACTGGCTCTTCAGGAGGACCTGGAGTGCCCGGGTCAACTCCTCTTCCGAAGGCGCGCGGGCTCCGGGCGGCGGCAAGTCCTCGCCGTCGACGATGGCGCGAAAGGGTTCGAGCATGGCTGGCCTCACGGTCGCGGGATCAACCCGCGCCGGCCGGTGTCTCTAAGCTTCGCAACGACCCGCGCCAAGGGACGTCGCTGCAAAGGGGTCACCAAGAGCGCGCCGCCAGTGTTGGATTAGCATTCAGGCGGCGACGGCCGGCGTTGCACGGAAGAGCGAGAGGCAGGCCGTGTCTCGGTGCATACTGAGGATCGAGGCGCGGTCGAGCGAGGGGTTCGCGGCGAGGACGCGCTGGACCTCGGCCACGATCGCCTCGTAGCGCGCGGGATCGTAGTTCGGCTCCAGCGGGCTGACGGCGATGTAGGTTTCGACCACCAGGACCCGCTCGCAACGCTCACGGCCGACTTCCGCGGCGATCCAGGCGGACTTGATCAGGCATTTTGCGCTGGTCATGGACGAACGCTCCCGCAGTCTTCTCGGATTTCACCTCGCATCTGGCGCGTGAAATCCAGCGGAGCATGAACCCGTCACGGTATTTTGCCAAGTCCCGGGATTAAACGAGGATCGACAGTCGAACCGCTCCGAACGCCATTCAGGACGGGGGGATTTCGCGCGGGAATCCAGCATAGCGGCGGTGCGGCACCGAGGGACGTTGCTTCAGCGGCGCAGCGCCGGAGCCCGTTCCAGCACGAAGTCGGGACAATCGAGCCAGCCATTCGAGACCCGTCCCTCCGTGCGCGAGAGCCGGTAGCGGGCACGCAGGCTCCCGTCGAACAGCACATCGATCTCACGCAGCCGCTGGAAGACGACGAAATCGTCGACGTCGGCGATCTGGATCTGAGAGCCCCGGATGGCGCGTTCCGGCCCGAGCCGCGCCTCGACGAAGGCCACGATCCGCTCCGGCGTGACTGCGACGCGCTCCCGGAACGCGTCCTTGGCGGCGATGAAAGCCTCGATGACGGGATCGATCTCGATCTCGGGCAGCGGCTCGGACTCGATCGCCGCCCGGCGCAGGCGTGGGGCGTAGCAGTGCGGCTCGCCGATCGGCGGACGGAACAGTGAGACCTGCGGATCGGGCAGGCCGCCGAGGTCGTCATCGCCACCCGCCACCGCGCGCAGAGCTGCGGCCGTGCGTTCGATCCGGTCCGAATCCCGATGGTCTAGGTAGCGCAGGGTGGCGGCGATCCGGCGCTCGAGCCTGGCAACGATGTCGGCGACCGCGTCGAGGTGACGATCGAGGCCCTCGAAGATCGCCAGGATCTCCGCCAGATCGCTGCGGACCGCGCGCTCAGCCGTCTCCCGGTCGGGCGCCCGCCCCTCCCGGAGGCCCGCATCGGTCAAAGCGCGCAGGGTGAGGGGATCGCGCAGCGCGCGGCCGGCCTCGCGCACGATTCCCGACCGGAAGCGGAAGGGATTGAAGCGGGTGTGCAGCGTTCGGTAGTCGCTGACGAGATGGCGCGCGACGAACTCTTCGAAGTACAGGCGCAGGGCGACACCCTGGTCCGCCTCGCGCAGGATGCGCTCCTCGCTCTTGCGCATCGATCCGGCGAGGCTGCGCAGATGACTCAGGAAGGTGCGGGCCGACTTGGCGGCATTGACCAGCGCCTCGGAACGCTCGGCGGGATTGGCGATCGCGCTTTCCAGGCTGCCCAGCACATCGAGGACGGCACCGCCGTAGGAGCGCCGCTCCCCTCGGTCGAGGCGTGCAAGTTCCTCGATGACCATCCGGGCCTCGGGGTCGAACTCGACCACCGGAACGTAGCGCTCCCGCCGCTCCACCAGCCATCCGGCATCGAGAAGGCGGCGATAGACGACCGAGCGGCGCTCGCTCGGCTCGACGGTCCCGGAAGTTTCGTCGTCGATCTCTCGGTCGACGAAATCGGCGGCGAAATCGCCGATTGCTGACAGCAGTTCGCTCTTGCGCAGGGGTTCGGCGGTGTCTCCGAACACACGGGCGTGCAGATGCAGCAGGAGCGCCGCATTGAAGGCCCGACTCGGCGAGGCGAGCGGCTTGAAGAGATCGTCGGAGAGGTGCGTGAACAGCATGGCGGAACCGGCAGAGATCAGCCCTGCCCGGGGCGGAGAGTCAAATCGCTGAAGCAGCCTCGTGCCGATGGCCCTGAACTCGGGACGCGGACCGCGCGTTGTCCAGCGATCGTTCGCGTTCCGCGAAGCCGGTTGTTTTCGTGGAGTCTGCAATGTCTATCGGCCGCCGGAGCACCGTGCTCCTTGCCCTGTCCGTTCTCGCGCTTCCGCTGACTTACGAGGGGTCGGTCCATGCCCAACCTGCTGCGGACGCAGCCAGCGCCGGGTTTGCCCAACCACGTCCGGGGGCGATGCGGGGCTCCAAGATGATCGGCCTTCCAGTGGTCGGCATGGATCACGTACGGGTTGGATCGATTGAGGACGTGCTCATCGGCGACGCCGGAAAGGTTGAGGCCGTGGTGATCGGTGTCGGTGGCTTCCTGGGAATCGGTGAGAAGCTCGTGGCGATCCCCTACGACACGGTCGCCTGGAACATGAAGGACGTTCCCCTCACGAGCGGGCCGACCTCGGTAATCACGCCTGAGACCAAGCCCAGCACCGAAGCCGCAGCGCGCGTGCAGCCCGAGACCATGCCGGGGGCCGATACGACGCGCGAGGTCCTGGGTGCCGTCCAGAACAAGCACACCGATCAGGTTACCGCGACCACGGGCACGGTCGATGAGAACCGGAAGCCGACCGCCGATCGCGCCACGGTGCTGGCGGGCGGTGTGCCCCTCGAGGCCGAGATCCGCATGACGAAGGCGCAACTCAACGCGGCGCCGGCCTTCCAGTACGGGTCGGCGCGGAAGACAGACAACACGACAGACCAGTAGCAGCGGAGACTGCGATGCCGATGACCCGCACCCTTACCAGCAGCGTCTTCCTGTGGACCGCGAGCCTCGGGAGCGCGCTCGCCCAGCAAACCAATCCCGCCCCGCCGATTCCCGAGACGGGACCCTCCGGCTCGAACTCCACCGCCGCCAATGCGGCCGCGACGGATTTCAACTGGATCTGGCTGAGCCTTGTCATCGCGGTCGTCGTGCTGGCGGTCTGGTACATCGCCCGGCGCAGGCAATCGGGAAATCTTCGCGGGTAGGACCGCACTCATCCGGTCGGACCATTTGCTGATGGGATCTGGTAGGACGATACGCAGGATCACGCGGCGTCACCTGCGCAGTCGATATGAAGATTGTGCAGGCGAGCATCTGAATTACGCTTCGTTCAGATCAGCAATTCGTGACCGTTGTTCCGGCGGCAGGCCGGTGACGTTCATCGAACCGACAGCTGGCGGGGCAGATGCTTCGCAACATCAACTGGGCCCGAGGGGCTCAGGGATCGGACAAGGTTCAGCACATGACCCAATCCAAATTGACCCTCGCCACCTTAACCATCCTGATCTCAGCCTCTGCGGTGCTCCCGGGCTTCGCGCAGTCTGATGCTGCCATACAGCGCCGTGACAACGGAAGGGCAGCCGCGGAGCGACGCGACTTGGACCGCGCCGAGAGCTCGAGCGCCGACGATCGCCGGACTGTCGGGACCGACCGGGCGAGGCAATATCATGATGCCGCGGTCCTTCGCAGAGACGAACGGCGAGGAGACCGGGCCGCCATCGATCGGGATCAGGCCGTGGTCAATCGGGACGCGGCGGGCCTGCGCCGAGACAATCATGCTGCGGCGGAAGGTCGAAGTGCCGTGAACAGAGATCGTGCCCGGGCCGATCATGGCGCCGCCGTCGTTCGGCGGGATCGGCACTAAGCGAATTCTTGCGCCGGGCAATCCCTGGATTGCCCGGCAAAACCATCCGAGAAACCGCGCTGCGCTCGCGCCCGGATCGCTGGAGTGACGCGGGACTGTCCCCAGAAGCTCTTTGGTCGTCGAAGCCCGAAGGCGCAGCGATCACTCTGAGACGCCTTCTACGACGTCCGAGAAGCTTGCCGTCAAACCCTCACAGCCGGGGCACCACGGGGAGCGATACAGACCGTAGGCGAAGAAGCATCCGGCGAAGTTGGCGTAGCCGGTCGGGCCGGCATAATCGACGATCAGCTTGTCATCGACCTTCACCTTCAGCAGCTCTGCAATGGGACGACGGCCCCCGGCCCCAGATCCACATGGCGGCCTTGCTCCTGAGAGCCGGCCGCGGGGAAGGTTGCCAGATCGACGTAGAGCACTTCGTCCCGAGCGTGGGGGGCCTGCGGCTTGATCCCGATCGAGAAGGGCGGATTCCGCCAGCGTTCGCCTGGGCTCGGGCGGGCGTTGTATTGGCTGATGACGCACCAATCGTGCGTCATCAGCAGGCCCGGGAGCACGGTGATCGCGAAGCTGGCGCGCATCGCTTTGCCGGGTAGATGCACATCGCGTCGACTTGCGTCGAACACCGCCATCGCCCGAGCCGGCGCATCCTTCAAATGTCCTGCGTAATGACGCGCCTCATTGGCGGATACGTCACCCTTCTGGACGTTGAAGGTTCGCACCCGTCGGCCGCTGACCAACGCGTCCCGGCACGCCCCTCCTCCAACCGGACGGTCGAACCGCCATGCCGGCAGGATGAAGCGGACGCCGTGGCCGTCTTCCAGGATTTCCTGGCCGTCGGTGTGCTCGATGATGTCCGTCATGCTTCACAGATATGCCTCGTCGCGACGAGGCGACAAGGCGCTCGACATGGTGCCCGTGCCGTGCATGGAGGCGCGGCGATTGCCCCCTCTGAGCTGTCGTGGATGACGCCGGGTACCACGCCCGCGATGGGCCCAATCGCCGCTCACGCTCGACACCTGTCCGCATCGCTCCGTATCTATGTCAGGTCTGACATTCTGCGCCCCGCATTGCCGCAGCACCTTACGCTTCCCGTCCGGGGTTCCGGTAATGGGGCAAACGACTCCGATGCGGAGAACGGAGAGCGGCGGCTCGCCACGACGCAGGGTTCGGCGCTACCGACTGGCGTTGGGGAAGAACAATTCCTTGCCCTCGATCTTGTAGCTCGCGATCGCCGCCTGACCGTCGTGAGAGATCAGCCAGTCGATGAAGGCTTGGCCTTCCTTCGCCTTCACGGTCGGATGCTTGGCGGGGTTCACCAGCATCACCCCGTAGGGATTGAACAGGCGCTTGTCGCCCTCGACCAGGATGGTGAGATCGCCGCGGTTCTTGAACGACAGCCAGGTTCCCCGGTCCGCCAACAGATAGGCGTTCAGGGCCGAGGCGGTGTTGAGGGCCGGTCCCATGCCCTGGCCGATGTCGCGGTACCAGTCGCCCTTGACGGAGGCGAGATCGACGCCGGCCTCCTTCCAGGTCCGTAATTCGGCGCTGTGGGTTCCGGAGCGGTCACCGCGCGAAACGAAGGGAGCCTTGGCCGCCGCGAGCTTGTCGAACGCCGCGACCACGTCGCCCCCGCGGACGCCAGCCGGATCGGATTTCGGTCCGATCAGGACGAAGTCGTTGTACATCACGTCCCAGCGCTTGGTGGCGAAGCCCTCGGCCAGAAACTTCTCCTCGGCCGGGCGGTCATGAACCAGGACCACATCGGCATCGCCCCGGCGGCCCGCGTCGAGCGCTTGGCCGGTACCGAGGGCGACGACCTTCACGGCGATCCCCGACTTCGCTTCGAAGAGCGGCAGCAGGTGCTTGAACAAGCCCGACTGCTCGGTGGACGTGGTGGAAGCGACGACGATGGATGCGGGCTCGGCCCGGACGCCGGATGCGGCACCGAGCGCGAACAGGAGGCCGAAGGTCAGGAGGCCGCGGCGAAGGATGTCCAAGGGAGTTCTCCGGTGATGTAGGCCCGCGTCTCGGGGGCTCGGGGCGAGGTGAGAAGTGTTCGTGTCGGACCCTGCTCGACGGCTCGCCCGCGGGCGAGCACGACGACGTCAACGGCGAGCCGCGTGACCTGTGCGAGATTGTGCGAGACCAGCACGACCTTCGTGCCCTGCCGCGCAATCTCGGCGATCAGGCCCTCGACGAGTTCGGTAGCGCCCGGATCGAGATTGGCGGTCGGCTCATCGGCGAGGAGGAGATCGGGTTCGACGGCCCAGGCCCGCGCGAGGGCTAGGCGCTGCTGCTCGCCGCCGGAGAGGCGGGTCGCCGGCGCCGCGGCCCGATCGCCGAGGCCGACACGCGCCAAGGCAGCTTGGGCGCGCCGCGTTCGCTCGTCCCGAGACAGAGCCAGAGGCGTCAGCGCGAGCGCGACATTGGCAAGCGCGCTGGCTCGCAACAGCGCCGGCCTCTGGAACACGAAGGCGCGGCGCACCGGGCCGTCGCCGACGATTCGCACCGAACCGGCATCGGGCGCGATTAGGCCGTCGATGACCCGCAGCGTGGCACTCTTGCCCGCGCCGTTCGGCCCGATCAGGGCGGTGATGCCGGCAGCGGGAATCTGGGCGCTCAAACCATCCAGGATGGTGGTTCCGTTCCGGGCGAGGACGAGGTCGCTGAGTTCGAT
The DNA here is from genome assembly GCF_001423085.1 of Methylobacterium sp. Leaf125. Taxonomy (GTDB): domain Bacteria; phylum Pseudomonadota; class Alphaproteobacteria; order Rhizobiales; family Beijerinckiaceae; genus Methylobacterium. The sequence goes on from NZ_LMNU01000034.1 coordinate 49,843, forward strand.
GGCGGGCATCGGCTCAGCCGTAAGCGCGCGCGGCGTGGGCGCGCAGCGTCGCCGCCACCGCGTTGACGAGGATGACGAGCCCGATCAGCACAAGACCGAGCGCCAGGGCCAAGCTCAGATCGCCTTTTTGGGTCTCCAGCGAGATCGCCGTCGTCATCGTGCGGGTATGACCATCGATGTTGCCCCCGACGACGAGGACGGCGCCGATCTCCGAGATCGCGCGGCCGAAGGCCGCCAGGGCCGTCGTTACGAGGGAGAATCGCGTGTCGTAGATCAGTGCGATTCCCCGGTGCGGGGCCGATAACCCGAGCGAGCGCAACTGCTCGCCGAGATGCGCCTCGGCATCGGCGATCACCTGCCGGGTGAGCGCCGCAACGAGCGGAGTCGCCAGTGCGGCCTGGGCCGCCACCATTGCACCCGGGGTGAACAGGAGTCCGAGCGATCCCAGAGGGCCGGACCGCGATAGCAGGAGGTAGAGCACCAGCCCGACGATGACCGGGGGAAGTCCCATGAAGGCATTGAGGAGTCCGACCAGGATCGATCGCCCTGGAAATATCGCGACCGCGAGGAAGGCCCCCAGCGGGATTCCGACAGCGAGCCCGATGCTCACGGCGGTGAGACTGACGCGCAGGGAGAGCCACGCGATCGCGAGGACGTCGCGGTCGAGGGTCGCCAGACGCGAGATCGTCTCCTCAAGGGTCTGTAGCATCGTCACCGGGCTGCGCGGGGCCTCGCGGGATGATACGGGGTGACGGGAAAGATCAATAGGAAAGGCATTGCCGATGCGGAAACCGAGTGCTTTCACGCTGCAGGCCGACGGCGATTGGAACGGTCTCGCGCTGCGGCCGACCTTCGCGCTGCTGGACGCCCTTTCCGCGTCACCCTCTCTGCTCGTCGCCGCGCGAAGACTTGGGATATCCTACCGTTCGGCCTGGAGCCGGGTCTCGACCCTCGAAGCCGTCATCGGACAACCGGTGGCGATCAAGACCAAGGGTCACGGCACGGTGCTCACACCCTATGGCCGCCATCTCCACGCCGTGCTTTCGGAGATGTACGATCGCCTCAACCCCTTCCTCGCCGCCGAGGCGGAGCGGATCTCAGAAGCCTTGCGCGCCCTGGAGGCCCCACGGCCCGCCCCTCTCAGGCTTGCGGCGAGTCACGATCCCCTTCTGCTCGGCGTCATCGAAGCGCGGCCGGACGTCGAGCTCGCCATTGCCGGCAGCCTCGATGCCTTGGCGCATCTGCGTACCGGGAGCGCGGATGCGGCGGGTTTCCACTACGGTTCCGAGGGCCCGGCGCCCGACCCGTTCGATGCCCTGTTCCGCGATCCGGACCTGCGCGTCGGGCCGTTGTTCCGGCGGCAGCAAGGCCTGATGCTCCCGCCCGGCAACCCGCACGGGGTGACCAACGTCCGTGACATCGCCCGCCTCGGCCTGCGCTTCGTGAACCGTCAGCGCGGTGCCGGCACGCGGATCTGGTTCGAACGTCTCTGTGCCGAGGCCGGTCTCGAAAGTCGCGCGATCCGGGGGGCGCAAACCGAGGAGTTCACCCATCAGGCCGTCGCTGCCCTCATCGCCACAGGCGCTGCGGATGTCGGCATGGGCCCCCCTGCGATCGCGGAGCGCTTCGGTCTCGCCTTTCAATCCCTGGGATGGGAAACCTACTTCCTAGCGGCCCGCGTCACCATCGAGGCGGCGGTACTGGCCGACTTGACGGAGGCCGCCGGACGGGCGGCTTCCACCACCCTCGGCTACCAGAGCACGGCATGCGGGTAGAAGGTGAGGATGTCTCCGGTGGCCACGGCCGTCACCGCATCGTCCAGTTCCACGAGCCCGTCCGTCTCCGTAAGTGATGAGAGCACACCGGCGCCCTCGCGGGGGTACTTCATCGCCTCCAGAACGGCATCAGGTCCGGGCGAGACGCTGACGCGGATGAACTCGCGTCGGCCCGCCTTCTTGCGATAGGTGAAGGCCGCCCGGACAGGTTGGCCGAGGGGCTTGATGTCGTGAGCGCCACCAAGGCGCGCGAGAAGCGGTCGCACCACGAAGAGGAGCGTGACGTAGACGGCGCCGGGATTGCCCGGCAAGCCGACGAACGGCGTGCCGTCAACGACCCCCATCGCCACCGGCCGACCGGGCTTGATTGCCAGGCGCCAGAACATCAGAGCGCCGACCGCCTCCACGGCGGTCTTCACGTGGTCTTCTTCCCCAGTCGAAACGCCGCCCGAGGTCAGGATCAGGTCATGATCCCGGGCGGCCTGCCGCAGGCGCACGGCGAGGGCATCGGGTTCGTCGCGCAGGATACCGAGATCCGCGACCTCGGCTCCGAGGCGGGCGAGCAGGGTCGCGAGCATCACGCGGTTTGAATCGTGGATCGCGCCGGAGAGAAGCGGCACACCCGGCTCGGTGAGTTCGTCGCCAGTGGAGAATAAGGCGACCCGCAGCCGTGTACGCACGGCGATCCGGTCATGACCGCAGGCGGCCGCGAGGGCGAGATCCTGCGGCCGCAGGCGCCGCCCCGCCGGAATTGCGCAGGCCCCGCGAGCGATGTCCTCGCCGGCGTCCCGAGCATTGGCACCCCGCTTCAACCCGGACGGCAGCACGACCACTTCGCCTTCGCGGCGCACGTCCTCCTGCATGAACACCGTATCGGCCCCGGGCGGCATCGGAGCGCCGGTGAAGATCCGGATCGCGCCGCCGTCGCCCAGGATCCCTTCCGCGGCCATTCCTGCGGGGAGCCGACCGCGGACCGGGAGGCGCGTCTCGCCCTCCGGGTTGAGATCGCCGTGGCAAATCGCGTAGCCGTCGACAGCGGAATTCGGAAAGGGCGGCACGTCGTGGAGCGCCAGGACAGGCTCGGCCGCAACGCGTCCATCGGCCTGACCGAGTGGCAGCCACTCTGTCCCGGCAAGGACCGGCAGCCGCTCCCCGATCAAGGCCACGGCGTCCTCGATGCGCATCAGGGCGCCCCCGAAGGCGAAGCAGTCGTCGGTCAGTTGGGCCATGGCCCCTCCACGTGCGCCAGCGCCGTCTCCAGCGGTTCTGCCAGGGCGAGAACGAGATCGGCGATGCGCGCGATATCATTGAGATCGACCACCGGGACCCTCGCATCCGTGAAGGTCTGATCGCTGGCCACAGCGACGATCCGTGGGTCGTCCGGGTAGATCGGTGGCTTGCCGTTTGCGGCGCGGTGGACTTCGAGCTTGGCATGCGCCTCCCGCTTGAAGCCCTCGACGATGACGAGATCGCAGGGAGAAAGCCGGCGCAGGAGGTCGCCGAGCCGCGCTTCCGACCCGTCGCCGATCTCGTGGATCTGGACCCAGCGACGCGACGAGGACACGATGACCTCCGACGCGCCGGCCTCGCGGTGGACGTAGGAATCCTTGCCCGGATGATCGACGTCGAAGGCGTGGTGCGCGTGCTTGATCGTTGCAACCTTCACTCCGCGCGTCACCAACAGCGGGATCAGCCGGGACAGCAACGTGGTCTTTCCCGCGCCGCTCCAGCCCGCGAGACCGATGACCGCGGCGGGATTCACGATGCCTCGGCGGGTGAGAACCCGGCTTCGTTGAGGAGGATGTGAGTCTCTGGTTCGCGCAGGCAGGCGAGGAAGGCGGCCAACGCCGGCCGGTCGCGGTTTTCTGCGCGGTAGGCGAAATCGTAGCGCTCATGCGCGAGCGGCAGGAAGCCGAGGCCGTAGGCCCGCGCCACGGTAGCGATGGCGACGCCCCAATCCGCGCGCCCCTGAGCCACCGCCGCCGCCACGGCGTTGTGCGAGCGCGGCTGATTCCAGAACCCAGGCGGGCGGGCACCCTTCAGAAGTCCGTCGACCAGGGCACGGGTGCCCGAGCCGGTATTTCGGTTGACCATCATGGTCGCGGGTTCGGCCAGGGCCGCGGCAACAGCTATTTCCGGCGAGCGGCCCTCGAACAAGGGATTTCCAGGCCGGAATACGATACCCTGCAGGCGGCCCCAGCCTTTGGCCAACGCCATTCCGGGCGCCAGGAACGGCCGGTTGTAGACGCCCGTCTCGGCGTCCAGGAGATGCATCGCGGCGAGGTCGCACTCCCCCCGACCCAGGGCGGCGAGCCCCCCGGCCGAGCCGACCCAGATGGGCCGTACGCGGAGCCCGCGCTCTGCGAGCCGCCCGATCACCTGGTCGAGCCCGACGCAGTGACTGCCGATGAGGGTCAGATCCGGCGGTCGAACGCCGGCACCGAGGCGGGTGACGGACACCGTCTCTCCGGCTTCCAGGCCGGCTCTGGCGGCGGGAACCGCGAAGAAGCCGTCGGCCTGTGAGAAGGCTGTGACCGAGCCCGATCCCTTCGGAAGCGGTAGGGCACGCAGGCCGTCCTCCGTCTCTGCCAGAGCGGCCATCACGAATTCGGTACGTCCGCGCTCGGAGAGCACGCGCTGCGGCAGAACTGCCGTGACGGTGCTCTCTTCCCGCGGCGGAAGACCGGCCATTGCCCGCACCAGCGGCACGACGATATCGTGGAAGGTGAACATCGCGGACGTCGGAAAGCCAGGGAGGACGACCACGGGCGTCTTCCCCGCCACCGCGAGGCAGAGCGGCTTGCCGGGCTTCAGCGCGACCCCGTGCACGAGGATGCCGGGTTCGCCGAGGCGCTGAAGGATGCGGTGCGAAACGTCGCCCGCCCCCTTCGAGGTCCCTCCCGACAGGACCACGAGGTCGCTGTCGGTGATGGCGGTGCGGAGGGCCTTGTCCAGGGCGGTCTCGTCGTCCCGCACGATGCCGAGCGGCCAGACGCTACCCCCGTTCTCGGTCACGGTCGCGGCCACGATCGGTCCATTGGAATCGTAGATCGCGCCGGGCTTCAGCGGCTGGCCCGGCGCGACCAGTTCGTCGCCAGTCGACAGAACGGCGACCCGGGGGCGGCGGACGGCGTCGATCACGGCGAGACCACAGGCGGCCAAGATGCCGATCTCCCTTGCGGTGATCAGCATGCCCTTGCGCAGGACGGTCTCGCCTGAGGCCATGTCGGATCCGGCATAGCCGATGAATTGGCCGGGCCGGGCCGGACGGACCAGATCGATCGCGAGGCTGTCGGCGCGGAACTCGGTCTGCTCGACCATTACGACAGCATCGGCGCCGCGCGGGACGACGCCGCCGGTGGCGATCGGCGTCGCGGTGCCGGGGGTGACGGCCACAGCCGGCGCGACCCCGCACGCGAGGATCTCGCGGTTGAGGGTCAGGTGACGCGGCTGCGCCGCGTCCGCGCCCTCGGTATCGCCAGCGCGCAGCGCGAAACCGTCCACGAGGGCGCGGTCGAAGGGCGGCACGTCGATGGGCGAGGCGACATCGTGAGCCAGGACGCGCCCGAGTGCTTCACCGAGGGGAATCGTCTCGGCGGCGAGGGGGGCGTGCGGAACCGCTGAGCGGAAACGCTCGATGGCCTCCTCCCGGGTGACCACGGTCAGGAATTGTTCCTGGCGTGCAGCCTGCGCCAGCAGGTCCAGGAAAGCGTCTTCCGTCGCCACGGCGTTGGTGGGTACTCCCTCCTTCACAGCGGGAGACCTTGAACGACGCTGCCCTTTGGATAGCCTTCCGAGTCAGGTTCGACGAGGATCGCCGCATCGGCCTGGATCAGGCTGGCCAGCGCAAGGTCGCGACCACCGAGCGGCAGGAGCCCGTTGGGCATCCGTCGCGCGAAGACGATTTCGCTCATTCCAATGGTCGAGGCGATCTTGCTCAGGAGCGGGGCTCTGCTCCCCAACGTGGGCCGAGCTCCGGCGAGAGTTGCGATCATCGGGCGCGCGAGGGTGACGAAGGCGCTGACCGCCGCGTCGGGCCGCCCTGGCAGCAGAACGACGGGGCGCCCTCCGACCTCGCCGAAGCCCGCGCTGTCCCCGGGCTGGAGGGCAATGCCGTGTACCCGCGCCGTTCCCGCAAGAGCCAATCCGGCAGCGGCATGGTCGTTGTGTCCGAAACCTGTCCCACCGATCATCAGAACGGCGTCACCTTCCTGTGTCCGGAGCACATCCGCGATCGCGTCCGGTGTGTTGGCCGCCATGATGCCGAGCACGACGGCGCCGGCCTCGGCGACCCAATGCGCGAGTAGGGGGGACACGGTGTCAAGCTCGGGTGCGCCCGCAACGATCAGGGTCAAGCGCGGACGGCGCAGCGCGATGCTTGCGAACCCAGTCGCCTGAAGGGCCAGCCGGTGCAGGGCCGTCACCCGCTGACCGGTCGCAAGTAGCAGGGTGTCGGACGAGGCTTCGGCACCGATCGCACGCACACCCTCACCGACCGCGACCTCGTCCACGATGGACGATCCGTCGAGGGCTTCGGGCGGCAGGATCGTATCGGCATCTTCGAGCAACCGCGCGCCGGCCTCGACCCAGAGCGGACGACGCCCGGTGAGGATCGGCGCAAAGGGCGAGGCGCCGACAACGTCAGCGCCGCGCACGGCCCAACCGTCCCGCAGGGCCGTCGGAAATTCCGGGATGGCCCGCGGCGCATGACAATCCACCGCGCCGGTCCCGCCAACGGTCTCACCGAGCGGTACCGCCTCCGGTGCGACCGGGGCAAGATGCTGCGTCAACAGATGAACAGCCTCCATCAGGGGCATGAGGGCCGAGGATGCGGTCCGGCGCTGGCCGGGTGCCGATGCGGGCGAGCCGACCTCCGTTTCGGGGGCGCTGCGGGCGGGAGCGATCATGCGTCGAGCGATGCGCCATCGTCGGGCGATGATCAAGCGCCCACCGGGTATACCGCGTCACCGGGTCCCGTCTTCGCGCAGCGACATCTGCGGGGCGGATCGTCTAGGTTCGCGCACCGGGCCGGGACCCCGGCGTATCATCGCGAGGGATGCGTTGCAGATATTCGGCAAAGCCTTGGTCGATCGGGCCCAGTCTCTGCGGGCACTCGCCCTCTGCTTCCTCGTCACCGCCTCGTCTGGATCACCCGCAGCGGCGCAATTGCGCGGACATGGCGGCCCGGTTCGAGCCTTGGCCGTCGCGCCGGGTGGTGCCGTTGCGATTTCGGGCGGCTTCGATCAAGCCGCGATCCTGTGGGCGATAGACAGCGACGCAGCGCTTACCGTCCTGCGCTTTCACGATGGAGCGGTGAACGCGGTTGCGGCCTTATCCGATGGCGCCTTCGTCACCGCTTCGGAAGATGGCCGTATCGCACTCTGGCGCGCTGGACAGCCGGAGCCCGAGCGGGTCTTCACCGAACATTCGGGGCCGGTGGCGGCACTGGCGGTCTCGCCCGACGGATTGCTCCTCGCCTCGGCCTCCTGGGACGGGACCGCCCGAATTCGCCCGCTGACCGGCGGCCCGGTCCGCGTACTGGCGGGGCATCAGGGCAACGTGAACGCCGTGGGCTTCCTGCCGGACGGACGGCCGGTCACCGCCGGCTACGACGCCACCTTACGGATCTGGCCCCAGGCCGACGACCCGGCGGGCGTGACCATCGTCTTCACGCTGCCCACCATCCTGAACGCGCTGGCGGTGATGCCGGACGGCGAAATTGCGGTCGCAGGCGGGGACGCCGTCGTACGCCTGTTGCGCCCTGACGGATCGGCCCGGGCCTCGGTCGATGTCGGGCCGAACCCGGTGATTGCGCTCGCGCCCTCCCCCGATGGGAGCCGGATCGCCGCCGCCACCGCCGGTGGCGCAGTCGCCGTGATCGATCGGAGATCGGGCGCGATCCTGCACCGACTCGTCGGGCCGGGTCTGCCGGTCTGGTCCATCGCCTGGCGCCCGGACGGACAGGAACTCCTCACCGGGGGCAGCGATCGGCTCATCCGACGCTGGGATGCTCGGACCGGAGAGCCGATCGGCCCCCTGGCAATGCCCCGCCCGGCGGATGCCCTGGCCGTCTACCATGGGGACCGCGGCGCCGAGGTGTTCCGCGCCTGTGTTGCGTGCCACGCCCTCACGTCGGAAGACGGCCCCCGCGCCGGACCGACGCTCGCCGGCATCATGGGCCGGCGAATCGCCACCGCGCCGGGCTACCGCTATTCCGACGCGCTGAGGGGTATGGACATCGTCTGGGACGCGCGGACGATCGCGCAACTCTTCGAGGTCGGCCCCGCCCGTTACACCCCGGGGACACGCATGCCGGAGCAGACGATCAACCGGGCGGAAGACCGGGAGGCACTGGTGAAGTTCCTGGAGCGCGCGACCACGACGCGCTGAGATCGGATCACAAAGTCCGGACCATGTAATGAGCCGCGCCGCCGTAGCTGGCGAGTTTCCTGGCCATTCCGTCGCTCGGCTCGCGGATCCGAAAGCCGTGGTGCTCCCAGAACGAGAGGGTTCCGTTGACCGCCACCAGGGCGAGGTCGCGGAGCCCGGCCTCCCGCATCCGATGGATCAGGAGCGCCAAACCCGCTCCGGCATGCCCGGCTCCGGCGAGCGCCGGGTCGATGCCGAGGTCATGGAGATAGGCCCCGCCCCCCGCCGGCGGCACGGGCGCAAGCGATCGGTTCAAGGGCGGAATTCGCCCGAGAGGCCAGGGATACGCGATGGCGTATCCCGACACGCCCGCATCTGCGTCGCTCAGGTTCAGACACAGGCCGGCGCCGAATGCCAGCCGTTCGGCAAAATGCACCGCATCCTCCGGATGGTCCGGAAACAGCCGATCGGCCAGGGCGACGACCTGCCCGAGGTCGCGCGCCGCCATGCTCCGCCATGCCCAGGCGCCCATAACAGGGCCCAATCCGGCTAGATCGCCTCGCCGCGAGCGGCACGCTCACGCAGGTAGTCCTCGGTGGTGCGCGGACGGGCGCGTTCGGGTCCGGCATGGGGATCGAAGCCCTGGTTCACCGCGACCTCGACACGACAGTCTTCGCACATCATCAGGGCCTGCACGCGCGCCTCGCCCGCTTCGCCCCGGAACATCCAGTGCCGGTCGCGCAACTTCTCCACCACTCGCTCGATCGTGCTGCGAGTGCCGAAGGGTTTGGCGCAAGCGACGCACGCGAAGGGCTCCTCTTCCTTCACCACACGTCGTGGTGCGGCCCAGGCCTCGAAATCGACGCCGGGCTTCAGGGTGATGACACTCTCCGGGCAGGTATTGGCGCAGAGCCCGCATTGCACGCAGAGGCTCTCCTCGAAGGCGAGGAACGGCCGGTCGGTACTGTCGGACAGTGCATGGGTCGGGCAGGCACCGACGCAGGCCAGGCACAGCGTGCAATCCTCCGTCCGGAACTCCAGGCCTCCGAACGGAGCGCCCGCGGCCAGCGGAATCCGCGCGACCGGCTCGGGAGCGGCCGCATGCATCTCGTTGAAGGCAAAGCGCAAAACTTCTCGCTTGCCGCCGACGGGCATGAAGCGAGAGGGCGCGCCGGCCGCCTGTCCGCTCGGCTGCGCCGCCAAGGTGGCGCCCAGAACGTCGGGGTCGTCGGTCTCGATCAGGGAGACCACCGGCTCTGAGATCCCGCTGCCATAACCGAGTCCGCGCGCCAGGGTGTCGCCGAGGACCACCGCTCGGCGCAGACTGTCGAGGTCATGCTTGGGTCGGTCGCGGCCAAGAATTCGGACCCCAGCGGCGCCGTAGGCAAAGAGGGCTGCGAACGCCTCCGGACCCAGTTGCGTGATCTCGTTCACCCGTACGGGCAGGACGCGCGCCGGCAAGCCGTCGCCATGCCTCGCAAGCGCGTCGATGAGGGGCTCGCCGTGGTCGCCGTCGTGGAACAGGATCACCGCGTCATGCCCACCGGCCGCTTGATAGGCGACCATGAGGGTCCGCAGCCGCCGCATGAGAGCATCGGCCGGCGGCAGCGCATAGGCGGCAGCCCCGGTCGGACAGACCGAGGCACAGTTCCCGCATCCGGCGCAGATATAGGGATCGATCGCCACCGTATCGCCGGCCGGCGAGATCGCCCCCGTCGGGCAAACCTCGAGGCAGCGGGTGCAACCGGTGATGCGCGAGCGCGAATGGGCACAAAGCTCGGCGTGGAAATCCACGAAGCGCGTCTTGTCGAAGGTGCCGACGAGGTGTGACGCCTCGGCGATCATGCGCTCGATCGCCGCCGGATCTCTCGGATCTGCGCGCAGATAGCCGAGCCGAACTTCGTGGGCCGGAAACAGGGGGGTGCCCCCGGTAACGTCGATGACGATGTCGCAGGTCGAATTTGCGCCGTTTCGGCTCGGTCCGAAAATGAGCTGCGATCGCGACGATGGAGCCGGCAAGGCGTAATCGTCGATGCGCAACGCGAAAGCCCCGAGCCGTCCCGTGGCGCCGGCGACCGTACCCTGCACGATCGGAAAATCGTTGCGCATGGGCGGCTCGACCGTTCCGGGCCGGCTCAGCAGCACCGTGACGTCGAGGTGTTCCGCAAGACGACGGCCAACCTCAATGGCGGCTTCGTCACGACCGTAGATCAGAGCGACGCCCTGACTTTCGATCGCGACGGTAGCGGCATTCGGAACGGGCTCGGCACTCGCAGCGAGCAGAGCCGCCATCTTCGGGCCAGCCTCGTGACCCTGGATTGACCAGCCTGCCGTCTCCCGGATCTTCGCGTACGCCACCCGGTCCTCGGCGCCGAGTTCGGATGCGACTTCGTCGAAGAGGGGCGACTGCAGGGTACAGGAAACGGTGACCGCGCCACCCCCCTGCACGGCAGCCCGAAAGCGGTCGAGTTCGCGGCCGCAGAGCTGATCGGCCAGCTCCAGCGTCCCGCCACATCCCCGCCCGATCGCCTCGGCGTCGAGCGACATCGTCTTCTCGCAGGAGCAGGCGAATACGATACGATCGGACACGGACGAACCCTGGATGGATTTGGAGGAGGCTGACGCAGACGACGGCCCGAACAGCGGTGGCCTCTTCGCGTCAACGTTCGTATCGCATATACTCAAATGGTTCAAAACTGCGATCCGACACCGGAGCGCAGCGACGACACGTCCCGCGCGCATCTTGCGTCTTGTGACTTCGTCGTCGGCTGAACATGTCGGGTGCGCGTATCCCTCCCGCAACCAATCCCCCGTGAGTCTTGCCGTTTCCGTGATGACAGCCCTGGACCTCGACGTTCCATCGACGGCACTCGCCCTGCCACCAGCCTTCACCGGCCTGTTGGTACAAGGTGCTTGCGATGCCTTCACGGAAGCCCTGGCACTGGTCGGGCGAGACGGGTCTGACGCGGCAGGCACCCTCATCCTCACAGAACGCGCGAACGTCCTCGACTTGGCAGTGGTGCTGGCGCCGGACGAGCCGCTGGGTTCGGCGCGCCGTGCATTCCTGGCAGCTATGACGGCCCTTGCCGACGCTGTCGGCGCACACGGCCCACCGGAAATGCCGCTGACCTTCGGCTGGCCGGACGTTCTCGTTTTCGACGGAGCCCGGCTCGGCGGCGGACGGTTGGGCTGGCCCGCCACCTGCACCGAAACATCCACGCCGGACTGGCTCGTGTTCTCGGCCATGCTCATCCTCTCGAAGGCCGGCGCCGGCGATCCGGGGCTCACCCCTGGCTCGACGGCCCTCGATGAGGAGGGATTTCCCGCGGACATCCGTTATCCGCTGGTCGAGAGCTTCGCCCGCAATCTCATTCGGACGTTCTCTCTGTGGGCCGAAGACGGCTTCGATGGGATTGCAGCCCGCTACCTCGCGCATCTGCCAACCCCATCGGGCTTGTCGGTCCGCATCGATCGAGAGGGCGACGTCATTCTCGGGGAGTCCGAGCGCTGGTCTCTGGCGCGGCTGCTGCGCGAACCGGCATGGCTCGATCCGGAAACCGGGACGGTCCGCCTATGACGGCGCTCAAGTTACCGCGCACATTGCGGCTCGACCCCTCCGATACCTTCGTCTTCGCCCATCCGGCCGAGCCGGGAGAATGGGCGGTGACGGGGTCGTTTCTGTTCTGGGACCAGGACCTTCCCGCGCTGGAGGGGAAGGCGCGCGCCGCCTTTCGGTCCGGTTTCGTCGGGGTGACGTCGCTCGGTTTCTCGACCCTCGTGGTGGTTTGCGAAGCGTCCGAAGCCGAGCGCGATGCGGCGGTCGAAGATCTGGCTCGGCATATCCAGGAGCGGCTCGGTGCCCCGGACAGAGCGACCGCGCGCGCCGCGGCCCGCGAAGAGATCGACTTCGCGGCCTCCCTCTGCGGCGTTCCCATCGGAAGCGTCGTGGCGATGCATCGGACTCAGACGAACGGCGAGATCTCGGAAGCCTTCCGGACGCTGCACCAGCGCGATGCCGGAACGCCCGGAGCCGACCGCCTGCACGCCCATGCCCGCGCCTTCCGCTTCGTCGAGACCGATGAGGAGGAGCCCGAGGAACGGGCCGACCTGATCGGTCTCGCGCGGGCTTCCACGTCCTCGGGAACCTGATCGATGCCAGCCTTCGTACCGGGACAGACCCTGCCATGACCGAATTCTGGGTCTCCAGCGGCCACCACCTGACGCAGCGCACCGAGGGTGGCGGGCTGGCCGTCACCGACGAACTGATCCTCGCCTATCTCGCTCGCCCGGAAGTGTTGCCGCCCGACGACGCCTGCGCTGCGGAGCGCGACCTCTACGCCGACCTGCTCGCTCACCCCCGCCGCCCCGTGGCGCCGGCGGCCGTGACGGCCATTGCCGATCCGGACGCTCGGGAAAACTGGGAGGTGCTGCTCGCCTTCCGGGATCGCCTGCTGGCCGCGCGCTCGATCGAGGCGGCCTATCTCGGCATGGTCAGACAGGGCCTGCAGGGCATTCCCTCGTTATTTCTCAACCAGTTGGTCCACCTGATCCTGCGCAATGCCCTCGACGGCTGCGACGACCCGTTCGTGCTGCGCGCAGCGGAACTGCTGTTCCGGCCACAACGGATCAGTCGCCTCGACGGCGCCGTTTTCCTGGCCGATGCGGAGGTGATCGAGGCCCGGGAGGGGAGTGCGCCCCTGTCGCCGCTGGTGAGCATGCTGGGCAAGGACGCGGCGAACGAACTCGACGTTCTGAACGAGGACAACGCCTGGAGCTACTGGAGCCGCTCCGATGCGTTCTCGATGGCGCTGAACCTCGGCTCCAGCGTGCGCAGCCGCGAGGCGCTCGCCCGGGTGATCGAGGCCTTCATCGGACACCTCCTGAACGTCGAGGTTCGGGTCAACCCCCTCGACAAGCTCGAGGATTCCGACTGGCGCTGGTTCGTCGGCCTGGATGCGGAAGCGACCCGGATCGGCAACGCCCTCTGGCGCGGAGACCCGGTCTCGAGCGCCGATCAGGAGCGCGTCATCGCGCTCTTCAGCCTGACGTTCACCGACCGGACGCGCCTCGAAGACTCGGTCGGCGACCGTCCGGTCTACCTCCTGCTGGCGGCAACGGGCGCGAACCTCGTGACGCTGAAGCCGCAGAATCTGATCGCAGGCCTCCCCCTCAAGACAGCGCAGGCGCCCTGCTGATGCCGAACGTTCCGACAATCCCCGACGACGAGCGGACCGGACGAGCGCCGGACGAACCCGCGCAGGAGCGGGTCCTGCCGCAGAACCATTTCGAGGTCGGTATCCTCGTCGCCCGTCGGCGCCTGCGCGGCCCCTGGGCGACCCATGCCTGGCTGCCGGTCGCGGCACTGCCGGCGGCGCCCCCCGTGGCGAACTGGACCCAGCTTGCAGAAACCGAAGCGGAATCAACGTTCTACGCCGGATCCTACGAGGTTCTCCTGCACCCTGCGGAGACCTCGCATTATCGCGACAACCTCGTGTCCGGACGTCCCTCCCTCTGGGTCTCGTTGCGCAAACTCGGTGAGGATTCCTACGAAATCGCCACCGTGACGGCGGATCCCTACGAGGGCGAGGCCATGGCGGAAGGAATCGGGGAGATCGTGGAGGCCGTTCCGATGCCGAACGAGTGCCAGGGCATCCTGCGCGCCTTCTTCGAGGCGTTCCATGTGGAGCGGAAGTTCGAGAAGCGGAAGCGCGACCGCGCCGATCCGGAAGCGCTGGCGCGGGGCGGTCAGGGCAAGGGACGCGGCGAATGAGCGACGGCCTTCTCTCACGCTGGGCGCGACGCAAGCAGGAGGTTCGTCGGCGCGAGCGCGAGCAGGCGGTCCCGGAACCGCTCCCGACTGAACCGCAAGCCGTTGACGACGCTCTGGTTTCCTTGGAACCGGCGATCGACGACGAGAGCCTGGCGGACGCGATCGCCCGGTTGCCGAAGATCGAGGATCTGACCGCGGAGACCGAGCTCGCTCCGTTTCTCAGGGTGGGGGTTCCGGCGGCTTTGCGCAAAGCCGCCCTGCGGCGGATGTGGTCCGTCGATCCGGCGATCCGTGACTTCGTGAGCGAGGCCCGCGAATATGCCTATGACTGGAATACGCCCGGTGGGGTGCCGGGGCTTGGCCCCATGCTCCCCACGGACGACATCAAGGCGATGGTCGAACGGATCATGACCGGCCACGCCCCGCGACGGGTCGAAGAGCCCGCCGGTATCCAAGAGGGTGTCGTCGAGGTCACACCATCGGCCGGAGCGGGTGCGGACGAACCGGAGCCCGAGCCGCAAAAGCTCGCGGCACCCGACGGACTCGCCGATCCGGACCTGCTTGCATCCGCAGACGTACTCGCATCCCCGGACGTGCTCGCCGTCCCGGAGCAGCCGGCGCACGTCGGCGTCGCGGAGCTTCATCCATCGAAAATTAATGAGCGCGCGTTTCAATCGCCTCCGATTGTTTCGCCCCTGCGACGCCATGGCGGCGCGATGCCGAGCTAATCGGAAGAAAGCCGATTGCCGTCCGGCGAAACGCTTTTTATTATCAATACAAACTAGACCGCACCTCAGGTGGAGCGGCGGGGGCCGCAAGGGTCGAGGAGTGGTATGCGTTCCGGTGCGCCGTTTTCAGAGCCGCCAGGGGAAGTAGGCTTCGGGGTGACGGATCGGATCGACGAGGCCGCGGTGGCGAGCTTGGCCTTGGACGAGGTCGATTACCTGCGTGCCCAGCAGTACGACCTGCTCGCGGTCCTGCTGGGTCGCCCTCCTACGGCGGATCTTCTGCGCGCCTTGGCCGGACTGAGCGGCGGCGACAGCGTGCTCGGACGCGAGGTCGCCGCCCTCGCCGCCCTGGCGCGGGAGACGTCGGTGGAGGCGGTGGAGCGGGAATATTTCGCGCTCTTCGTCGGTGTCGGGCGGGGCGAGCTCCTTCCCTACGCCTCCTACTACCTGACGGGGTTCCTGAACGAGCGACCCCTTGCCCGGGTTCGGGAGGATCTCTCGAATCTCGGCATCGAGCGCGAACCGGCGACAACCGAACCCGAGGATCATCTCGCGATTCTCTTCGATGTGATGGCCGGGCTCACGGCCGGACGGCTCGAGGCGGAGCCCGAGGCGTCCCGCGCGTTCTTCCTCCGGCACATCGCGCCGTGGGGCGAACGCTTCTTCACGGATCTGGAGCGCGCAAAGGCAGCGCGCTTCTACCGCCCGGTCGGGGCTCTGGGACGAGCCTTCCTGGAGATCGAGGCGGCAGCTTTCGCGATGGATGCCTGAGGCATTCGTCACTTGGGATTATGGCGCTCGGCCCGCATGGGCGAGCACCGTCAGGAGTGTGTGGGCGATGGGACAGGATCAGAAGGACCAGCTCGGCCGTCGCCAGTTCTTCCGCGCGCTCGGCGGCGGCACGGTGGCGGCCGCGGCCGGCATGGCGTCGCCGATCTCGGTCACCGAGGCGCAGGCCTATGACCCCGGCACGGACGAGACACGGTCGCGCTACCGCCTCACGGACGAGGTGAAGGCGTTCTACCGGACCAACGGCTACGAGACCCTCCAGAACAGCACGAACGCCGGAAAGAAGTGAGCCTGCGATGCTGACCAAGCGCAAGAGCGGCGAGGCGAGCCGCACCAAGCATCAGGCCGTCGCCGCGGGCCTCGCGGCCGGCGTGCTCGACCGGCGTGGCTTCCTGAAGAAGTCGGGCCTGACCGCCGGCGCCCTCGCGGCGGCCGGCACGATCCAGCTCGGGTCGGTGCGTCAGGCGCGCGCGGCCGGGTCCTCGGCCACGGCGCCGGACGTGCAGATCAAGAAGAACGTCTGCACCCACTGCTCCGTCGGCTGCACCGTGACGGCCGAGGTGGTGAACGGCGTCTGGGTCGGCCAGGAGCCGTCCTACGCGAGCCCGATCAACCGCGGCACCCACTGCGCCAAGGGCGCGGCCATCCGTGAGCTGGTCTCGTCCGACCGCCGCCTGAAATACCCGATGAAGCTCGTCGGCGGGCAGTGGCAGCGCGTCTCCTGGGAACAGGCGATCGAGGAGATCGGCGACAAGCTCGGCGCCATCCGCGAGAAGAACGGCGCGGACTCGGTCTATTGGCTCGGCTCCGCCAAGTTCACCAACGAAGCGGCGTACCTGATGCGCAAGTTCGGTGCCTTCTGGGGCACCAACTCCGTCGATCACCAGGCGCGCATCTGTCACTCGACCACGGTGGCGGGCGTCGCCAACACCTGGGGTTACGGCGCCCAGACCAATTCCTACAACGACATCCGCAACGCCAAGACGATGATCATCCTGGGCGGCAACCCCGCCGAGGCGCACCCGATCTCCATGCAGCACGTGCTGTCCGGCAAGGAGATCAACCGCGCGAACATGATCGTCATCGATCCGCGCTTCACCCGCACCGCCGCCCACGCCACCGAGTACGTGCGCATCCGCTCCGGCACCGACATCCCGGTGGTCTGGGGCATCCTCTGGCACGTCTTCCAGAATGGCTGGGAGGACAAGGAGTTCATCAGCCAGCGCGTCTACGCCATGGACGACGTCCGCAAGGAAGTCGCCAAGTGGACGCCCGAGGAGGTCGAGCGCGTCTCCGGCGTGCCGGGCGAGCAGCTGCGCCGGGTGGCGGAGAAGTTCGCCAAGGAGAAGCCCGCGACCCTGATCTGGTGCATGGGCGCCACCCAGCACACGGTCGGCACCGCCAACGTGCGCGCCCTATGCATCCTGTGTCTGGCCACCGGCAACGTCGGCAAGCCCGGCACCGGCGCGAACATCTTCCGCGGCCACACCAACGTGCAGGGCGCGACCGATCTCGGCCTCGATGTCACCTCGCTTCCGCTCTACTACGGTCTCGTTGAGGGCGGCTGGCGCCATTGGGCCCGCGTCTGGGACGTGCCCTACGAGTGGCTGCAGTCCCGCTTCGACGAGGTTCCCGCCGTGGCCGGCCGCAAGGCCCGCTCGCGCAAGGAGAACATGGAAGCGCCCGGCATCACCTCGACGCGCTGGTTCGACGCCGTGAACCTGCCGCCGGAGCAGATCGACCAGCGCAGCCCGATCAAGGCGTTCATGGTGTTCGGCCACGGTGGCAACACCGTGACCCGCCTGCCCGAGGCGATCGAGGGCATGAACAAGCTCGAGCTGCTGGTGGTCGCCGATCCGCACCCGACCACCTTCGCGGCCCTCGATGCCCGGCAGGACAACACCTACCTGCTGCCGATCTGTACCTCCCTTGAGATGGAAGGCTCCCGCACGGCCTCGAACCGCTCGCTGCAATGGGGCGAGCAGATCGTGAAGCCGGCCTTCGAATCGAAGAACGACTACGAGGTGCTCTACCTCCTGGCCAAGAAGCTCGGCTTCGCCGAGACGCTGTTCAAGAACATCAAGGTCGAGAACAACGTCCCGTCCGCGGAGGACCTGCTGCGCGAGATCAACCGTGGCGGCTGGTCGACCGGCTATTGCGGCCAGAGCCCCGAGCGGCTGAAGGCGCACATGCGCAACCAGCACAAGTTCGATCTCATCACCCTTCGGGCGCCCAAGGACGACCCGGAGGTGGGCGGCGACTATTACGGCCTGCCCTGGCCGTGCTGGGGCAAACCCGAGCTGCGCCATCCCGGTTCGGCGATCCTCTACAACACGTCGCTGCACGTGAAGGACGGCGGCAGCACCTTCCGGGCCCGCTTCGGCACCGAGCGCAACGGCCAGACCCTGCTGGCCGAGGACAGCTTCACCAAGGATTCGGACCTCACCGACGGCTACCCGGAATTCACCTTCGGGGTGTTCAAGAAGCTGGGCTGGGACAAGGACCTGACGGCGGACGAACTCGCCACGATCCTGAAGATCGGCGGCGACAAGCCCGACACCGTGAGCTGGGCCACCGACCTGTCGGGCGGCATCCAGCGGGTCTGCCTCGACCACGGCGTGATCCCGTTCGGCAACGGCAAGGCCCGGGCGAATGCCTGGAACCTGCCCGATCCGGTGCCGGTGCACCGCGAGCCGGTCTACTCGCCGCGGCCGGACCTGGTGGCGAAGTACCCCACCCGGCCGGACGAGCGGCAGTTCCGCATGCCGAACATCGGCCTGTCGGTGCAGAAGGCGGCGGTCGAGCGCAACGTGGCGCGCGACT
Organism: Methylobacterium sp. Leaf125; assembly: GCF_001423085.1. GTDB lineage: Bacteria > Pseudomonadota > Alphaproteobacteria > Rhizobiales > Beijerinckiaceae > Methylobacterium. The sequence continues at coordinate 68,097 of NZ_LMNU01000034.1, forward strand.
TCCCCATCATCCTCACCTCGGGCCGCCTCGTGGAATACGAGGGCGGCGGCGAGGAGACCCGGTCGAACCCGTGGCTCGCCGAGCTGCAGCAGGACATGTTCGTCGAGATCAACACCGGCGATGCCGCCGACCGCGGCATCAAGGACGGGTCCTGGGTCTGGGTCACCGGCGCCGAGAACAGCTCGAAGGCCAAGGTCAAGGCGCTCGTCACCGACCGCGTCGGCAAGGGCGTCGCGTTCATGCCCTTCCACTTCTCGGGTTGGTACGACGGCAAGGACATGCGCGACTACTACCCGAAGGGCACCGACCCGGTGGTGCTCGGCGAGAGCGTCAACTCGGTCACCACCTACGGCTTCGATCCTGTGACGGGCATGCAGGAGACGAAGTGTACCCTATGCCAGATCAAGGCCGCGTGAGAGGAGCGCATCGACCATGGCCCGTATGAAGTTCCTCTGTGACGCCGACCGTTGCATCGAGTGCAACGCCTGCGTCACCGCCTGCAAGAACGAGCACGAGGTGCCCTGGGGCATCAACCGCCGTCGCGTGGTCACGCTGAACGACGGCAAGCCCGGCGAGCGCTCGGTCTCGATGGCCTGCATGCACTGCACCGACGCGCCCTGCGCCGCAGTCTGCCCGGTGAACTGCTTCTACACCACGGCCGACGCCGTGGTGCTGCACTCCAAGGATATCTGCATCGGCTGCGGCTACTGCTTCTATGCCTGCCCCTTCGGCGCGCCCCAGTATCCGCGCGTCGGAAACTTCGGCTCGCGCGGCAAGATGGACAAGTGCACCTACTGCTCGGGTGGACCGGAGCCGGACCTGTCGGTGGCCGAGTACGAGAAGTACGGCTCGAACCGCCTCGCCGAGGGCAAGCTGCCGCTCTGCGCCGAGATGTGCTCGACCAAGGCCCTGCTCGCCGGCGACGGCGAGATGATCGCCGAGATCTACAAGCAGCGCGTGATCAAGCGCGGCTACGGTTCCGGCGCCTGGGGCTGGAAGACGGCCTACCGCGAGACCGTGGCGATCTGATCGCCCCCTCGCCCCTGGAGCCGGCGGCCGTCCGGCGGCTCCCAGACGACACGCCATCGGGCGACACGCCATCGAAAGGAACGCCGATGCGGCGGGCAGTTACGCTCCTCAGCACCCTCGTCGTCGCGACGACGCTCCTGGCCGCGCCGGCAGCGTTCGAACCGGCGCAGGCCCAGAATCCGATCACGCAGGACGGGCAGAACCCCATGGGCGCCAAGCCCACGGCGGATTCGGTGAACGAAGAGTTTCTCTTCAAGAACGCGGACAAGATCACCGGCCGGATCAGCATCCCGGACCGGAAGGCCGCGAACCTGATCCAGCCGCAGGGGCGCGAGTACCAGTCGTTCCGCGAGCACTACCTGCCGTGGATCGGTGCCGCCTTCATCCTCGGCATGATCGGCGCGCTGGGCGCGTTCTTCCTCTGGCGCGGGCGCATCCTGACCGAGCACAGCCAGGAATCCGGCCGCAAGATCCTGCGCTTCAACACCTTCGAGCGCTTCACCCACTGGATGACGGCCGTGTGCTTCATCATCCTCTCGCTCTCGGGCCTGAACTACATCTTCGGCAAGCGCCTGCTGATGCCGCTGATCGGCCCCGAGGCCTTCGGCGCCCTGGCGCAATGGGCGAAGTACAGCCACGTCTACCTGGCTTGGCCGTTCATGTTCGGCGTGGTGATGATGTTCGTGGTCTGGATCAAGGACAACATCCCCAACCGCCTGGACTGGGCCTGGATCAAGGCTGGCGGCGGCTTCATCGGCAACAAGCACCCCCATGCCGCGCGCTTCAACGCGGGCCAGAAGGGCGTGTTCTGGATGGTCGCCGGCTTCGGCGTCGCCATGAGCCTGACCGGCCTGATGATGCTGTTCCCGTTCGCGCTGCTGGACATCAACGGCATGCAGGTCATGCAGGTGATCCACTCGCTGATCGGCATCACCTTCATCGCCGGCATCCTGGCGCACATCTACATCGGCACGCTCGGCATGAAGGGCGCCTACGACGCCATGGGCAGCGGCAAGGTCGATCTCGCCTGGGCGCGCGCGCACCACGATCTCTGGGTGGAGCAGGAGCAGGCCAAGACCGCCAGCGGTCCGCAGCTGACCGGGCGCCACCCCGCCGCGGCCGAGTGACCTTCCAACGCTGCCTGAGGACGCCGGCACGGCGACGGGGAACCAGACCATGAAAGCCTTCATCCTCGCCGTCATCGCGGCCATCGGGCTCGGCGTCGTCGCCATGTACGCCCTGACGAGCAATCAGAAGTTCGCCTACCAGGCCTTCGCGACGTCGGGCGCCCGCGTGTCGGAGCCGGGCACCAATCTCGTGGGCGACAAGTGGAACGGCGATCCGCGCACGAACGACACCGGGGAATCGGCACACGGCAAGGCGACCGGTGAGCCCTCCCACCCGAAGCGGTCCTGATCCATCCTGCGATCGCCGAACCCAACGAAGCGCCCGGACCACAGGGGACCGAAGATGATCCGACGCCTGCCCTTCGCCGCGCTGCTCCTGTCGAGCTGCCTCGTGGCGCCCGCGGCCTTCGCCCAGGATGCGGCGCCCGCCCCGGCGGCGGCCCCCGCGAAGGGGCCGGCGAACCTGTGCCAGGAATTGGTCGCCTTCGTGCAGAAGCCGGAGGAGAAGAAACAGGAGGCCGCCACACCGGCGAAGCAGGCGACCGCCGTCTCCAATTCCTCCGGCAAGAGCGAGGGGCAGCCCTCGACGGGCGCGGGTGAACCGCAGCAGAAATCCGGCCTGAGCGGACCCACGAACGCCGACACCAAGGCGCCGTCCAGCGACACCAAGGCGCCGTCTACCGAGGCGAAGGCGCCGGCCGGCGACACCAAGGCGCCGACCAGCGATACGCGGGCGCCCGTCAGCGACGGCAAGACGGTCATGACCCAGGCCAATGCTTCGGCCAAGTCTCCGCCGCCGCCCGGTGCACCGGCCCCGAGCCCGAAGCCGGATCCGGCCGTGATTGCGCAGCTCGAGACGGCCGCCGGCGCGAACGACCAGACCGCCTGCCGCGCGGCGGCGCGTGCCATGCGGGTCGCTGGCGTCGTCATGCCCCCGCCCCTGCTGGCGCTCGCCGCCTTGAACCCGAAGTTCTACGCGGGATCGCAGCCCTGAGCCTGGACGGGAGGGCGGACGACGCGGACAGGCGTTGTCCCGAGCGTCCCCCGATCGGGCGGGACACCACCCTCTGCATGTCCCTGTCGGCGCGACCGGGGCATTTCGGGTCGCGGTTTCACAACCGGCTCTACGCGCTGCTCGGGCTCGACTACGTCTACAAGGCGTTCGCGACCACCGACCTCCCCGGGGCGATCGCCGGCATCCGCGCGCTCGGCATTCGCGGCTGCGCGGTCTCGATGCCCTTCAAGGAGGCGGTAATCCCGCTCCTCGACGCCCTCGACCCGTCCGCGCGGGCAATCGACAGCGTCAACACCATCGTCAACGACAACGGCACGCTGACCGGCGCCAACACCGACTACCTCGCGGTGCGCGCCCTGCTGGCCCAGCACGCCATCGATCCGTCGACGGCATTCGTGTTGCGGGGGTCCGGCGGGATGGCCAAGGCGGTCGTGGCGGCCCTGCGCGATTCCGGCTTTCGCCACGGGACGGTCGTCGCGCGCAACGCGGCGGCCGGGGCCGCCCTGGCGCAGCGCTACGGCTTCGCCCATGCGACCGAGCTCGGCGACCGCACGGCGCCGCTCCTCATCAACGTCACCCCCCTCGGCATGGAGGGCCCGGATGCGGCGGCCCTGGCCTTTCCGGAGACGGCCATCGCCGCCGCCGCGATCGCCTTCGATGTGGTCGCCCTGCCCGCACGGACCCCGTTCCTGCAGGCGGCGGAACGCCTCGGGACGCCGTCGATCACCGGACACGAGGTCCTGGTCCTGCAGGGCCTCGAACAGTTCGTCCGCTACACCGGCGTGCGGCCCACATCCGCCCAGGTGGCGGATGCGGCCGCCTACGCCCGGACCTGACCGGGCGACGGCGCGCTTCGGGCGGCCGTCCGACGCGAAGACGGGAGGGAGCGATGCCGGAACGGCATCGATCGGGGCGTCCCGCAGACAGGGGCTTAGGCGTGCGGATGGGCGGACCGATCCCCGTCGCCCGTCCGCGTCGCGACGCGGGCGAGCGCGTCCTCCGCAAAGAAGGTTTCCAGGGCACGCACAAGGTCCGGATTGGGTTTCTTCATGCCGTTGATGAAACGCGAGATCCGCGGCTGGTTGATCCCCAGTTCCCAGGCGAGACGCGCTTGGCTCCAGCCGGTGCGATCGAGGAATTGGCAGACGTCGGCGGGTCGGACCGGCATGGCTCCACCTGAGGCGATGGATTTCGCGCAGGCGCTTAAGGGTAGGCGCGCCGACAATCCCGACCATACGCGGTCGCGCCTTAATCCATCCCGACCGATCACGTTCGCGTGATATTCGACACGGTCCGCATTACTTTTAGAAGCGGAGCTTTAGCTACTCCTCGCCACCAGAACGATCTGCGAGGAAACCCCATGCGATACATGATCTACGGTGCTCTGTTTGCCGCCCTGCTCCCCATGGCCGCGCATGCAGAGGGTGATGCCGCGGCGGGTGAGAAGGCGTTCGCACCCTGCAAAGCCTGCCACGCCTTCGGCAAGAACGGCGTCGGGCCGAACCTGACGGGCGTCGTCGGCCGCAAGGCTGCGTCGGAGGAAGGCTACAACTATTCCGCCGCCCTCAAGGGGTCCGGGATCACCTGGGATGAAGCCAATCTGCACGAGTGGCTGAAGAACCCGAAGGCGAAGGTCCCGGGCACGAAGATGGTCTTTGCCGGCTATCCCGACGACAAGAAGATCGACGATGTGATCGCCTACCTCGCATCCAAGAAGTAATCGGTCGCGGCACGAAGCGACGCTTCTGCCTGATCGTTCCTGACCGTCGAAACGCCGCCGGATGTCCGTCCGGCGGCGTTTCGCGTCTGATGGGCGCGCCGCCGGCTTATTGCGGCGCCGGGGCGGGCATCGCGGGCTGATCCGGAGCGGGCGAGGTCGTGACGGGCGGTGCCGTGACAGGAGCCTGCGGATCGGCCGCATTCGCCGTCTCGGTCGACTTGGCGAGTTCGGGATAGGCCTCGACCACGTGCGCCCCGTTCAGGGGCTTGCTCACGCCGTTGTGGCAGGTGGTGCAATTGACCTTCGGCACGTCACCGAGGGCGCCGAGGCGGTTCGGCGGGAAGGTCGAGAGCAGCGGCTCGAGGTAATTGCCGTTGATGTCCCGCACCATCCGGATGCCGTGCCAAGCGGTGGTCCGTTGCGGCGTGCTCTGTGACCAGTTCGAGATCGCGCGGGTGTTGTGACAGAAGGTACAGTTGACCCCCAGTCCCTCCGACATGTGGATCATCAGCCCGTAGGTCTTCTCGGCATCCTGGATCGGCTTGCCCTTGCTCGTCGGCAGCGCCGTCGTGGCGTTCACCCGGATCGCGTTGTTGTCGATGGTCTTGTCGGCGAGGTACTCGGTCAGGGTGTCGTAGGGCAGCGACGCCAGGCCGACCGACGGCGCGGCCAGGTTCTGCCCGTTGTTGCGGGCGATGAAGCCGCCCGGGCGATTGGGACCCGGCTGGGTGAACCAGATATTGGCCGGCACCGGTTGCCCCCGGTGGCAGGTGTAGCAGGTCACGCCCGCCCCGCCGACGTGGTTCTCCTTCCAGGAACTGTTGATGTGCTGCGTCATCTGCAGCATCCGGCGGGCGACCTTCTTCTGGTACAGGCTGTCGTCGGCCATGTTCTCGGTGTTGTGACAGTAGGTGCAGCCCTGCTCGGGGCTGACCCATTCGGTCATCGAAGCCATCAGCCGATTGAACTCGTTGACGCTGACGTTCTTGAGAACCTGGACGTTCTCGTAGGTCGTGCCGGCAAGCTCCTCGCCGGGCTCGGCCGGATCGGCGGGCGCCGGCGCGCGGTTGGCGTCCCGGATGTCCTCGACGGCTTCGCGAGTGTGGACCTGCGCCATCGCGGTCCCGCGAAATCCGTTCTGATGGACCGCCAGCGGCGGCCGGTCCCAATCGGTCAGACCGACCATCGCCACCGTGAGGAAGAAGGCGATGGACGCGCCGAGGACGGTGAAGAAGGTCTTCATGGAGCTCCCCCGGGCATGGTGGTGGGCGGCACACTCAGCGGATCGATGACCGGCGGATAGACCTGCGGGTAGGACGGGGCGACGCCGTGCTTGACCGCCCAGAGGTACCAATTGTCGACCACCGTTCCGGTGAGCAGGATTCCGATGCCGCCGGTGAGCGTCGTCAGCACGGCGAACCACCAGGCCCAGCGGTGGACCGATTCCATGGTGGCGTTGAAGCCCATGGTCCAGCGCCAGAACAGGGCGGCGCGCTCGGTGGCGGTGCCGCGGTCGACGATCTGGTCGATCTCGCGCTCGCCGCCGAAGCGGCTCACCGCCAGGATGGTGCCGCCATGCATCGCGAAGAGCAGCGTCGACCCGTAGAGGAAGACGATCGAGAGCATGTGGAAGGGATTGTAGAACAGGTTGCCGTACCGCAGCGAGAACGCGGCGGTCCAGTCGAGGTGCGGGAAGATGCCGAACGGGACGGCCTCGCTCCAGGAGCCCATCAGCACCGGGCGGATGAAGCCGAGCACCAGGAACAGCCAGATCGCGGAGGCGAAGGCCCAGGGCACGTGGTAGCCGAGGCCCAGCGCCTTGGCGCGGCGGAACAGCCGCAGCCACCAGAGCAGGATCGAGGCGGTTAGGAAGAATCCGGCGATCAGCCACCAGCCGCCCTCGGCGAGGGGCGGCAGCACCTTCAGGCCGTATTGCGGGCGGGGCGGCTCGAGGGCCAGCCAGGGCAGCTGGCGCACGAACTGGATCGGATCCCAGTTCACGCTCGCCCACATGTTGAGACCGATGATCTCGAAGGCGATCAGCCCGCAGGCGAAGGAGAGGGCGCCGAGGTAGCCGATATAGATCGGGCCGACCTGCGCGTTGCCGATGAGGCCGAACAGGTAGGAGTTGAACGGCGTGCCCCAGCGCTTGTCGACATCCACCGGGATGCCGTGTTCCGGCTGGGTCGGTCGGACCTGCACTTCGGAGAAGATGTTCTGGTAGTAGGCCATGGGGTCACGAGCCTCCCTCTTCGGAGATCAGCGCCAGACGGGGAGATTGAGCCACCAGCCCCACCATTCGGGCCAGCCGCGGGTCCAGAACGGACCGCTGATGACGATGCAGACGGCGCTCCAGAAGCCAGCCGACAGCGCCAGGAACAGGCCGAGCCGGTGGATGCCCAGCGTGCCGATCGAGTAGCCGATGGTGTCGCGGAAGAAGGTGTCCTCGTGCTCGGGGGTCTTCACCACCTCGCCCTTGCCCGGATTGGTCGAGGACAGGATCAGCGAGCCGTGCAGCGAGAGCGCGAGCGTCGTGGTGAAGAAGAACGTCACCGCCAGCATGTGCGCGGGATTGTAGTGGAAGTGCAGGTACTGGTAGCCGGTGTTCGAGACCCAATCGAGGTGCGAGAGGATGCCGTACGGGAACCCGTGTCCCCAGGCGCCCATCAGCAGCGGCCGGATCACCACCAGCGTCACGTAGGCGAAGATCGCCACCGCGAAGGCGAAGGGGACGTGGTAGCCGATGCCGAGCTTCCGGCAGATCTCGACCTCGCGCAGGGCCCAGGACGAGAACGCGCCGACGGCGCAGAAGGTGATGATCTGCCAGAGGCCGCCCTCCTGGAGCGGCGCCAGGGCGAGCCCGTATTTCAGGTCGGGCGGTGCGATGTTGATCTGCCAGATGTTCCAGGTCGGTCCGAGCGCCGCCCCGTAGATGATCAGTGCCGTGCCAAGCACCGAGAAGAACAGCGTCGTGACGCCGAAGAAGCCGACGTAGAACGGCCCGACCCAGAAATCGAACAGGTCGCCGCCGACCAGCGTGCCGCCGCGGATGCGGTATTTTCGCTCAAAACTCAGCATCGCCATCGCGACCTCCCGGGCCCACCATCACGAGTCTCCGCGATGATCGACGGGGGGCCTTGGCGCCCGCCCGCCGATCATCCGTGTTCGAGGTCCTCTGCTGTCGAGGCCGCGCCTGTCAGGCGGGCATCGTCGGCAGGACCAGCGTCTGCGCGTCGGCGGCCCGCGGCGCCTTGGGGCCTTCCAGCCAGTTGAACCGGTCGGTGCTGAGCAAGATGAAGTGGATCAGCAGCGCCAGAATGAAGAGGAAGGTGAAGAGCGCCACCAGCGTGCGGCGCGGATCGAAGAGAAGCCAGACCTTGTGCATGATGAGGGTCCTTCTCAGGAGAGCAGGGAGACGACGCCCTGGGCCGCCGTCTCGAGGGCAGCGTAGCCCTTCGGTCCGGGCAGCCACGGACGCCACAGCCACACCAGGATGTGGGCGACCACGGCGATCGCCGTGAAGATGATGAAGCTGGTCAAGAAGATCGCGTGGAACTCCTTGGCTTCCGGTTCCGTCAGCCCGGACAGGCTGCTCGGTTTCTCGACAATGCCATTGGCCATTGGTTCAAACCTCCGCTTTGACTAGCCGCGCCCGCACGTCCGGGTACGGTGGGTGTCACCGGACCGCGCGGAGCGGCCTCGGCGGTCCTTCCCGCCTGTTCGGACGGGAGGTCGATCGGGGGCGGGCGGAACGCCTCGTCCCGAGGACGAAGTCAGCCCATGAAGACGAAGGGGATGGCCGAGACGGCCATCGCGCGGGCCTCGGCGAAGACCGAGCGCCGCCGCTGCGGCAGCGCCGTCCGGGCCTGCGGGATCACGCGCTGCACCAGGGCGGCGATGAGGAAGAACGGATAGGTGCTGGCCAGGATGATCCGGAACTGGACCTCGTCCTGATGCAGGCGCGACACCGGATTCAGCGAACGTTGCATGGGATGGGTCTCCTCCTGGCATTCCGCGGCGGGACGCATCCGGGTCGGGACGCGCGGGGTCGGCATCGACCGGTCGGACGGCGCCGCGCCGTTCCAGCCGGAAAGGGAATGGGTGCCCGGGACGGGATGCGCGCTCATGCGGCGGCCCCCAGGCGGGCTTCGGCGCGGGCGCGCTCGACATGGTGGGCGACCACGCGGGCCGTGCCCTCGCCGCGCGCGACGCGCTCGGCCGCATCACGCAGGCGCTTGGCCGCCGAGATCCGCACCAGCACCGGATGGGCCTCGACGAGTTCGTCGAGACGGGCCCGGGCGGCCTCGTCCCAGGGCAACTCCCGGTGGAGCCGCGACGGCGTCGGCTCGACCTGGTCCATGTCGCGGGCGAGCGGCAGGATGTGGAAGAGCATGTCGAACAGGGCGTTGCAGACCTCCTGGACGAGGTAGGTCGCACCCGCGAACCCCATGAAGGGCGTGCCCGTGTGCCGCCGGATGATCGCGCCCGGGAAGGAGGCCGGCACGAAGACCGCGCGGGCCCCGGCCTCGGCGGCGTACATCCGCTCGTTGAAGGAGCCGAACAGCACCAGGGGCGGGTTCTTCGCGATCATCTCGCGAATGGCGGCGTTGTCGGTCTTGGCACCCGCCGTGCGGCACTCCGAAAAATGACAGGGCAGCCCCATCTCGTCCGCGAGGAAGTGCCGGACACCCCGGGCGTAGGTCTCAGAGGCCACGATCCCGAAACTCGCCGTGCCGAAGAAGTCCTGCGTCACCGAGCGCCAGAGATCCCAGACCGGCTTGATGGTCGTGTGCTTCTCCCGCGCGATGAACGGCTCCGGGTCCAGGCCGAGGGCCTCGCCCAGGGCCCGCAGGAACCGCGTCGTCGAGTGGATGCCGATGGGCGCCTGGAAGTAGGGGCGCTCGAGGGCCTCGCAGAGCAGCCGGCCGAACTCGCGATAGAGGCAGATATTGGCGTCGGCATTCACCAGGGCCGGGACATCGGCCAGATGCGAGCCCAGGGGGAAGACGAGGTTCACCTCGGCGCCGATGCCCTCCACCAGGCGGCGGATCTCGGCGAGGTCGGAGGGCATGTTGAAGGTGCCGTAGGCCGGCCCGATCAGGTTCACCCGCGGCTTCACGCCCTCCTGGCGGGGCGGCCGCGCGGGGATGCCCTTCTTGGCGAAGCGCTTGGCGCCGTACTCGTTCCAGAGCCACGCCATGGCGCGGTCGGCGGCCTGCCACTGGTCCTCGTCGATGGTGCGCGGCAGGAAGCGCTGGAGATTGGTGCCCTCCGGGGTCACGCCGCCGCCGATCATCTCGGCGATGGAGCCGGTGACGACCACGCTCGGCTGGGCCGGGTCGAGGGTGGCGTGGGCCCGCTTCATCGCGGCCTCGGTGCCGTGGCGGCCGAGTTCCTCCTCGGCCAGGCCCGTGACCACGATGGGCAATTCGTGCGGCGGCAGCGCGTCGGTGTAGTGCAGCACCGAGGTCACCGGCAGGTTCTCGCAGCCCACCGGGCCGTCGATGACGACCTGCAGACCCTTGACCGCGGTGAAGACGTAGACGGCGCCCCAGTACCCGCCGGCCCGGTCGTGATCGAGGACGAGCATCAGGCCATCTCCCCGATCGGATCGTGGGTCGGTTTCGGCCGGACCGCCGCGGCGACGTTGCGACGAAGCGTCGGCACGTCTTCCCAGATGCCGGCGGCATGGCCCTCGCCGACGCCGTCGAAGAAGTCCCGCATGGCATCGAAGCGCGCGCGGTTGCCGAGGGCGGCGTTGATGACTTTCGCCAGCGAGCCGGCGCCCGCCACGCCCATGAGCGGGCGGGCCGAGATCAGGTTGGTGAAGTAGAGGGCGGGAATGCCGAGCGTCTTGGCCTTCTGCACCACGGGCGTGGTGCCGATGGCGAGGTCCGGCCGGACATCCATCAGGGCTGCGAGATCGTCCTCCAGGGACGCCCGGTAGCGCACCGCGACGCCGCGCGCCTCGAGCCAGGCCTGATCGGCCTCGGAGTACGGCGTGCGCGGGCAGGCGGTGCCCACGTAGGCGAGATCCGCGCCGCTCTCCACCAGGAGCCGGGCGACCAGCAGCTCGGAGCCCTCGTAGCCCGACAGCGTGATCCGGCCCCGGATCGGATTGGCGCCGAGCGCCGCCCGGATCATCGGCAGGACGCGGTTCTTGGCCGCCTCCACCGTGGCACGGGGCACGGCGCAGGCCTCGCCGATCCGGTCGAGCCAGTCGGCGGTGCCGTCATGCCCGACGGGGGCCGAACCGACGATCGGCCGCCCGGCGCCGGCGAATTCGCGCAGCGACGCGGTGTAGAACGGGTGGATCGCCGCCACGGCGGTGCAGTCCAGGGCGGCGTAGAGCTCGCGCCATTCCCGCGTCGGGACTACCGGGCCGGCACTGAGACCCAGCGGCTCCAGCAGGCCGCCGATCACGACCGGGTCGGCGGGAAACATCTCGCCGAGGAGGGCCACGGTGGGACGCTCGGCCCGGCCGGTGCGGGGCGCCTGCACGGGCCCCTGCTCGGCCTCGGTCCGCGCGACCCTGAGCATCGCGCCGGCCAGGACGTCCTTGGCCTCGGCATGGGTCGGGACCCCGAAGCCCGGAACGTCGATGCCGATGATGCGGACGCCGTCGATCTCCTTCGGCAGCAGGCGGAGCGGCACGCCGGACGCGGTCGGCACGCAGAGATTGATGACGACGACGGCGTCGAAATCGGCCGGCTTGGCGACCTGGAACACCGCCTCGCGGATATCCTCGAACAGCTTGCCGGTGACCAGGGTCTCGGAGTTGAAGGGCACGTAGCCCACGCTCCGCTTGGCCCCGTAGAAATGTGCGGTGAAGGTCAGGCCGTAGACGCAGCAGGCCGAGCCGGAGAGGATCGTCGCCGTGCGGCGCATCCGCAGGCCGACCCGGAGCGAGCCGAAGGCCGGGCACATGCTCTGGGGCTGGTCGTGCGGGCCGGCCGGGTAGTCCCGGGCATAGGTGTCCAGGGTCTCGTTCAGGCCCGCGGCCTGGGCAGCCGCCCGCATCGCATCCTTGCCGGCGTGACAGCCATGGCCGTCCTCGCGCGCGGCGGCCAGGTTCACCACCTCGGCGGAGGCCGGGACGGCCCCCAGGGTCGAGGCCGGGCGCTCCTTGCGGGCGCGAAGAGCGGCGATGTCGAGGGTGACGGCCATGATGCGTCAGACCTCGTCGTAGACGACTTCGAGGGACGGCTTCACGACCTGCGTCGTACCGCACATGTCCTCGAAGGTGGCGGGCACCAGGGTGACGCCGCGGCCGACGGCCTCGCCCTTGAACAGGCCCAGGAGACCATCCTGGCTGAGGGGCGTCGGATGGTTCGGCGCCGCCTCGTGGACGTTCCGGGCGAGTTCGGAGAACAGGGAACCCCAGGGGCTCTCGGGCCGCCCGATGATCTCGTAATTCGCGCTCTTCCGGCGGATGTCGTCGTCGGCCGGGATCGAGGCCAGGATCGGAATGCCCACGGCCGCCGCGAAGGCTTGGGCCTCGCCGGTGCCGTCATCCTTGTTGATGACGAGACCGCCGACCCCGACGTTGCCGCCGAGCTTGCGGAAGTATTCCACCGCCGAGCAGACGTTGTTGGCGACGTAGAGCGACTGGAGATCGTTCGAGCCGACGACGATGACCTTCTGGCACATGTCGCGGGCGATCGGCAGGCCGAAGCCGCCGCAGACCACGTCGCCGAGGAAGTCGAGCAGGACGTAGTCGAACCCCCAGTCGTGGAAGCCGAGCTTCTCCAGGAGCTCGAAGCCGTGGATGATGCCGCGACCACCGCAGCCGCGCCCGACCTCGGGACCGCCGAGCTCCATGGCGTAGACGCCGTCGCGCTTGAAGCAGACGTCGCCGATGGCGACCTGTTCGCCCGCGAGCTTCTTCCTGGTCGAAGTCTCGATGATCGTCGGGCAGGCGCGGCCGCCGAACAGGAGCGAGGTGGTGTCGCTCTTGGGGTCGCAGCCGATCAGCAGGACCTTCTTGCCCTGCTGGGCCATCATGTAGCTGAGGTTGGCCAGGGTGAACGACTTGCCGATGCCGCCCTTGCCGTAGATCGCGATGATCTGCGTCGCCTTGGTGGCGGCGACGGGCACGGGATCCGGCTCGATGCCGGCCTCGGCGCGCAGGGCCTCGGAGGCCTCCAGGGCGCCGCCGTTCAGCTGCCGGTTCGTCAGCTGGATGTTCATGCGGCTCTCCAATCCAGGATCATCTTCAGGCATCCGCCGTCACCGAAGGCCGTGCGATAGGCATCCGGAGCGTCCGCGGCCGGGCGCCGATGGGTGATGAGGTCGTCGAGGCAGAGCCGGTCCTCGGCGACGAGCGCGAGGGTCGCGGCGAGATCCTCCGGCCGCCACTGCGCGGCGACGCGGATCCGGGCTTCCCGGAGGAAGGCGGGCGCGAAGGCGAAGCCGAGACGGCCTTCGTAGAACCCGGCGAGGACCAGTTCGCCGCCGGGGGCGAGGCGCGCGATCCCGGTATCGAGGATGCCGGGATCGCCGCTGACGTCGAGGATCGTGGCGTAGTCGCGCCGTGCATCGTCCTCGGGCGCGAGAACGGGGTAGGATTCCGGATTCCGGCGCCGCACGGGGTTGGTTTCCCAGACCTGCGGCGTGGCGCCGAGGGCCTGGGCGATGCGCGCCACCAGGCGCCCCAGGACGCCGTGGCCGATGACGAGGAGCGGCCGACGCAGGTCGATCCCCGCCAGGGCGTGGCGCGCCGTGGCCGCCAGGGCGATCAGGGTTCCGCGCTCGCCCCAAGCCGTGTCGATGGGAACGAGGCGCTCGCCGGCGCTGACCAGGTGGGCGGCGGCGCCGCCGAACAAGCCGCGGACAGGGCCGAAGCACCGGGCACCGGGGACGAAGACGGTCTGCCCGACACGGACGCCGCTCCCGGCTCCGGCCTCGACGACCTCGCCGACGGACTCGTAGCCGGGCACCAGGGGGTAGCCCATCCCCGGAAACGACGGCATCCGGCCCGACCAGAGCAGGCGCTCGGTTCCGGTGCTGATGCCGCTCCAACGGATCGCCACGACGGCATCGCCGGCCGTGGGATCGTCGAGCGGCAGGCTTTCGAGGCTGAGCATTCCGGGATCGTGGAGGACGACGGCATCTGTTTGCATCGCGCCTGCCCTCCCCCATCCACCGACTCGGTTCGTTCGGCGCCGAACCTGTTATGTCATCCTAGATAGACACTTTTGAACGTCAAGATAAACTTACAATAACGCTGTCTTATCGCGTTGACACGAGCAGCCGGGTCAACAGCGGACGGCGCGTCGCGACTTCGACGCTGCGTCGGAAGCCGGCTTCGGAGAGGAGCGCCGTCAGATCCCCGACGGTGCGGCAGCGCCCGCTGCCCATCGCCAGGAGGTAGAGGCCGAAATAGGCGTCGGTGACCGGCTCGGCGCCGGGCGTACCGCTCATGGGCTCGGCGAGAATGAGACGCCCGCCGGGGGGAAGCGCCGCGTGCGCGGCCTTGAGCAGGATGCGGACGGTTGCGTCGCCGTGGTCGTGCACCACCCGCACCAGGCTGATGGCGTCGGCGCCGAGCGGGAGCGGGTCCGACAGGAAGCTGCCGCCGAAGGCCTGGAAGCGGCCCGCGAGCCCGGCCCGGCCAACCTGCTCCGTGGCGCGATGCGCCACCGCCGGCAGGTCGAAGAGTCGGAGTTGGAGCGCCGGCGCGAGGCGGCCGGCCGCCGCCAGGAAGGCGCCCTCGCCACCGCCCACATCCATGAGGCAGCGATGGCGGCGCATCGGGTAGGCCTCGAGGATATCCGCTGCGATCAGCGCCTGGGAGGCCGACATCAGCCCGCTATAGGAGGCCACCGCCGCGGCCTCCAGCGCGGCCCCGTCCCCGAGGGCATAAGGCCAGTATCCGCCGAGACGGGTCGGTCCCGCCTCGCCGCGCAGGAGCGCGACGGGATCGCGCAGGTCGTCGTAGAGCAGCGCGTGATGCTCGATCATCCGGCCGATCGCGGGGTTCCCGATCAGGGCCGCCCCGAGATCGGCCAGGACATAGCGGCCGTCCGGCAGCCCGCGGATCAGGCCGAGGGAGGCCGCGGCCTTGAGCAGACGCGTCCCGGCCTCGGGGGACAGCCCCATCCGGTGGGCCAGCGCCGCGCCCGGCACCGGGCCGTCCGACAGGAGGCCGAAGAGGTCGAGCCGGACACAGGCGAACAGCGCCTGCGAGTAGGTGAACCCCGCGCAGAGATCGAACAGCGCGCGGGTGTTCGACCGCGCGATCCGCCGCGTCAGCGGAAAGCCGGCGGCCCAGCGCTGAAAGCGCGGATCGGCGATGATGCGGGCCCGGAGCGCGTACCAGCGCGCCCGGAGCCCCCCGGTGCCGGGCGGAAGCGGTGGATCGAGGGTGGCGCCGCGCGCCACCTCACGCCAGCTCCCGCGCAAGGCTCGCCGGCAGGAAGAGCCGGGTTTGCGCCTCGATCTCGGTGCGCAGCGTTTCGGCGCCGGGACAATCCGGGATGACCTCGACGGCCTCGCGCACCAGGCGCTTCAGGCGCGTGAGCGCCCCGCCCATCCCGAGGAGCGCGGCCGCGTTCGGGCGACCGAGCGTCGAGTCGCGGCCGACGGGCTTGCCGACCTCCTCCTGGCGGCAGGCGACGTCGCGCAGATCGTCGGCCACCTGGTAGGCCTCGCCCAGGCATTCCCCGAGGAGTCGCCAGGGCAGCGACGGAGCGCCCGCGGCGGCGGCCCCCGTGACCGTCGCGGCGGCGAACAGCGCCCCGGTCTTGGCCTGCTGATACTCGGTCAACGCCACGGTCGGCTCCGATTCCCAGGCCTGACCGGCGGCGATTCCCGACGGCGAACCGGCCGCCCGGGCAACGAGGCCGACGAGGGCGGCCAGCCGCTTCGGATTCCGGGCCGCGCCGCGCGCGAGGGTCTCGAAGGCCGAGACGATGAGGGCGTCGCCCGTCAGCACCGCGAGGGGCTCGCCGAAGGCGGCGTGGACGGAGGGTTGGCCGCGCCGGAGGGGCGCATCGTCGAAGCAGGGCAGGTCGTCGTGGACGAGGGAGGCGCAGTGAAGGAGCTCGATGGCAGCGGCCGCGGCGTCCGAGGCTGCCGGATCGTCGTCGCCGCAGGCCCGGGCCACGGACAGGCACAGGCGCGGGCGGATCCGGTGCCCGCCGGGGAAGACGGCGTAGCGGATCGACTCGGCGAGGCGTGGCGGCGCTCCGGGCGCCTCCAGGTGCGCGACGGCGGCGTCGAGGGCGGTCTCGATGCGACGGTTGGCGTCCATTGGCCGTCTCTCCCGTGTCACTTGTTCTTGCGTACTCAAAGTGTCAGTATTTATTGACAGTCGTCAAGACGGATCCGCTTGACGGGAGGAAGCCACGTGAAGGTCGTCGTCATCGGTGCCGGCATAGGCGGTCTGGTCGCCGCGCTGCGGCTCGCCCATGCGGGCCTCGACGTGACGGTGCTGGAACGGGGGCAGCGGCCGGGCGGCAAGATGCGGCGTGTCCCGGTGGGCGGGACGGCGGTCGATGCCGGCCCCACCGTGTTCACGATGCGCTGGGTCTTCGAGGAAATCTTCGCCGAATGCGGCGCGGACCTCGGCGCCCATGTCGGGCTGGAGCCGGCCGCGATCCTGGCCCGGCATGCCTGGAGGCCCGGCGAACAGCTCGACCTCCACGCCGATCCGGACGCCTCGGAGGCGGCGATCGCGGAATTCGCCGGGCCGCGCGCGCGCGACGGATACCGTCGGTTCCGCGCCCGCGCCGCCGAGGTCTACGCCACCCTGGAGAGGCCCTTCATCCGGGGCGAGCGCCCGAGCCCGATCGACCTGACCCGACAGGCCGGCCTCTCGGGCCTGGGCGACCTCTGGCGCATCCAGCCCTTCACCACCCTGTGGCGCGCCCTCGGCGACTATTTCACCGATCCGCGGCTGCGGCAGCTCTTCGGCCGCTACGCGACCTATTGCGGCTCGTCGCCCTTCGCGGCGCCCGCGACCCTGATGCTGGTGGCCCACGTGGAGAGCCAGGGCGTCTGGCACGTGGCCGGCGGCCTCAGCCGCCTCGCCGGCGCGGTCGCCGCGCTGGCCGGGGAGCGCGGCGCCGCCTTTCGCTACGGGACGGCCGCCCGCGGCATCGCCGTGCAGGGCGGCCGCGTCGTCGGCGTCGACCTCGACGACGGCGAGCGGCTCCCCGCGGATGCTGTGATCTGCAACGCCGACGTGGCGGCCCTGGCCGATGGCCTGCTCGGACGCGACGCGGCCCGGGCCGCAGAGACCGTTCCGGCCTCCGAGCGCTCGCTCTCGGCGGTTACGGTCTGCGCGCAGGCGCGTGCCGCGGGCTTCCCGCTCGCGCGGCACACCGTGTTCTTCTCCGGCGACTACGCGGCGGAGTTCGCGCGCATTCGGGCCGGGCACCTGCCGGACGATCCCACGGTCTATGTCTGCGCGCAGGACCGATCCGACGCGAGCGCTCCGTCGGATCGGCCCGAGCGCCTGCTCTGCCTCGTCAACGCCCCGGCCCGGACCTTCAGCCCCTCGGAGATCGAGACATGCGTGACCACGATGCGGCGGCGCCTGAGCGCGAGCGGATTGACCCTCTCGGAGACGGCGGATCCGGTGACGACGGGCCCGGCGGAGTTCGCGCACCTGTTCCCGGGATCGGCGGGCGCGCTCTACGGGCGGGCGTCCCACGGCTGGATGGCCTCGTTCAAGCGCCCGGGCGCCCGTACGCGGATTCCGGGCCTCTACCTCGCGGGGGGGAGCGTGCATCCGGGTCCGGGGGTGCCGATGGCGGCGCAGTCCGGGCGGATCGCGGCGGACAGCCTGCTGCGGGACCGGAGCGGCGCCCGCGCTTCGATACGCGGGTGGATCGCGACGGCTACGTCTGGTGGTACGTCGATGCCCTGAGCGAGGACGGCCGCCAGGGCCTGACCATCATCGCCTTCATCGGCAGCGTGTTCTCGCCCTATTACGCCTGGGACCCCAGCCGCGACCCCTTCGACCACTGCGCCGTCAACGTCGTGCTCTACGGCGAACGGGCCAACCGCTTCTGCATGACCGAGCGGGGCCGGAAGAGTCTGAACCGGGATGCCGACCACATCCAGATCGGGCCGAGCGGCCTGTCCTGGGACGGCACCACGCTGACGATCCGCCTCGACGAGGTGACGGCGCCGATCCCCGCCCGGGTCCGAGGGACGGTGCGCCTGCGCCCGGGAGGCTTCACGCCGGGCCCGCGCCCTCTCGATGCGGCGGGCCAGCACCGCTGGTGGCCGATGGCGCCCTCCTCCCCGGTCGAGGTGGCGCTGGAGGAGCCCGGGATCGCCTGGCGCGGAACCGCCTACTTCGACACCAACCACGGCGACACGTCGCTCGAGGCCGCCTTTCGCGACTGGACCTGGTGCCGGGCCGACCTGCGCGACGGGGCGGCGATCCTGTACGACGTCAACCGGACGGACGGCACCCGGCAGGAACTCACCCTGTGCTTCGCCGCCGACGGGACGCCCCGGGACATCGACCCGCCGCGGCGCGTCGCCCTGCCGCCGACGCGGTTCTGGCGCATGCCGCGCAGTACGCGGAGCGACGATGATCGCGTGGAGGTCGCGCGAACCTTCGAGGACACGCCGTTCTACGCGCGGTCCTGTCTCCGCGCGACCCTGCGCGGCGAGGCGGTGCGACCGGTCCACGAGAGCCTGTCGCTCACGCGTTTCAGCCACCCCCTGGTGCGGCTGATGCTGCCGTTCCGGATGCCGCGCCGGACGCGCTGAGGCGGATCAGGCCGGCGGGCCCTCGGCCTGCTCGGCGGCCGCGCGCGCGGCCGCCGCCCGGTCGCGCCGGATGCCGCGCTTCAGGACCACGAGCTGCCAGGTCGCCAACCCCAGGGCGAGCGCGAAGACGAGACCGATGTCGAAGGCGGCGAAGAGCGGGTCGGTCACGGACCGGCCGGGACCGTGGCCTCGCGCTCGCGCAAGGTCTCGATGAGGTCGAGGACCCGGGCGACCTGGGCGGGAACGTTCCACCAGGCGGGGGGCACCGGCACGGGTTGGGCGGCCACGGCCTCCACCAGGAAGGCGGTCTCGGCCAGGGGCAGCGCGATCCGGTGGGGCATGACCGAGCCGGGCATGAGTAATTCGGGCATGACCAAGTCGGGCCGAGCCAAGCCGTTTCCTGCGGTGAAGGGCAGCAGCGCGCGGGCCATCAGGACGGCCTTGCGACGGCCGGGCACCCGCGCCCGGTTGGCGATCGGGTCGAGGCCGCGTCGCTCGAGATCGCGGCCGATCTCGGCGTAGATCAGGCGGGCGGCCCGGATGGCGGGCCGGCAATCCAGGGGAAGCCCGGGAATGCCGGCCTCGGCGCGCGCGTAAAGTGATTCGGCGACCGCGAGGAGGCGACCGACGATCGCCCGCAGCGCCGGGCCCGCGACCGGGTTCGCCAGGAAGGCGTCCGGGTCGAGGCCGGTCTCCCGCATCCAGGCCAGCGGCAGGTAGAGCCGCCCGGCCCGGGCGTCCTCGCCGACGTCGCGGGCGATGTTGGTGAACTGCATGGCGACGCCGAGATCGCAGGCGCGGGCGAGCACGGCGCCGTCGCGCACGCCCATCAGCACGGTCATCATCGCGCCGACGCTGCCGGCGACCCGGGCCGCATAGGCGGTGAGGTCGGACAGGGTCTCGTAGCGCCGCCCCTGCGCGTCCCAGGCCAGCCCCTCGATGAGGGCGGCGGGCAGGGCCTGGGGCAGCCTGTGGGCGGCCACGAGGTCGGCCATGGCCCGGTCGGGGGGCGAATCGGACGGGGCGTCGTCGTAGATGCGGGCGAGGCGCGCTGCGAGGCGCGCCAGGGCGGCCGGACGGTCGCGGGAGATCGCGTCGTCGACGGCATCGTCGGAGAGGCGGCAGAAGGCGTAGAGCCCGTAGGCCGGGCGCCGGACTCGCGCCGGCAACAGGGCGGAGGCGGCGAAGAAGCTGCGCGACCCGTCTCGGATCGCGGCCCGGCAGGCGGCATGGTCGGCCGCATCCGCGTGGGGCATCGCCCAGAGCGGCGGCCGCTCCGGCCCGCGCCGGACGGCGTCGAACAGGGTGAGCGCGGGCCGGAGGGGTTCGGGCGGAAGCGGTTCGGGCCGGCGGGTGAGACCCTGCGACCTGTCAGGCGAAGAGACGCGCATCCGGCACCACCGTGTCGAGGACCTTGGCCGAGGACAGGACGCCGGGGAGCCCGGCCCCCGGATGGGTGCCCGCGCCGACGAGGTAGAGATTGCGGAACGCCGACGAGGCGTTGTGCGGACGGAACCAGGCCGATTGCGTCAGCACGGGTTCGAGGCCGAAGCCGG
This sequence comes from Methylobacterium sp. Leaf125, assembly GCF_001423085.1. Taxonomy (GTDB): domain Bacteria; phylum Pseudomonadota; class Alphaproteobacteria; order Rhizobiales; family Beijerinckiaceae; genus Methylobacterium. The sequence goes on from NZ_LMNU01000034.1 coordinate 88,275, forward strand.
AGCCGCGGAAGCTCCGGAAATCGCCGGCGAAATCCGCCGGCGTGGTGACGCGGGAGGTGACGATCGCGTCCGAGAGGCCCGGCATCACCGAGCCCTCCAGGCTGTCGGCGATGGCCTTCCGGTAGGGTTCGCCCAGCACCGACCAGTCCTGCCCGCCGGCGAGATTCGGCACCGGGGCCAGCACGTAGAAGGCATCGCAGCCCGGCGGCGCCAGGAGCGGGTCGGTGGCGGTGGGGCGGTGCAGGTAGAGGCTGAAATCCGGCGCCAGGACCTTGCGGACGAAGATGTCCTCGATCAGCGCGCGGTAGCGCGGCCCCATCAGGATGGTGTGGTGGGCGATGTCCGGGAACTGCCGGTTCGTGCCGAAGTACCAGACGAAGAGGCCCATGGAGGAGGACGAGGCCTTGAGCTTCGCCCGGTGCCAGGACCGGCCCTCCTCGCCGAGCAGCGACAGGTAGGTCTCGGCGGAATCGGCGTTCGAGACGACGATGTCGGCGGGGATGCGGGTGCCGTCGGCGAGGGTGACTCCGGTGGCCGCCCCGGCCGCGACGTCGATCCGGGCCACGTCGGCCCGGTAGCGCACGGCGCCGCCCTGCCCCGCGATCAGCCCGACGAGGCCGTCGACCAGGCGGCCGGTGCCGCCCATGGCGAAATGCACGCCCCAGCGGCGCTCTAGGTGCGCGATCAGGCAGTAGATGGCGCTGGCCCGGAAGGGCGAGCCGCCGATCAGCAGGGGATGGAAGCTGAAGATGGTGCGCAGGCGCTCGTCGCGGATATGGCGCGCCACGAGGTCGTAGACCGAGCGATGGCCGCCGAGGCGCAGCAGCGAGGGCGTGATCCGCAGCATGTCGCGGACCGACGAGAAGGCGACGTGCCCGAGTTCCTCGAACCCGACCCGGCAGATCGCGGCGCTGCGCGCCATGAAGCGCTCGTAGCCGGGGACGTCCTCGGGCGAGAACCGCGCCACCTCGGCCCGCATCGCTTCCGGGTCGCCGCTATAGTCGAAGGTGGCGCCGTCCGGGAAGCGGATGCGGTAGAACGGCAGCATCGGCGCCAGGGTGACGTCGTCGGCCATGCGCCGCCCGCACAGGCTCCAGAGCTCCTCGAACAGGAACGGCGCCGTGACGATGGTCGGCCCGGCATCGAAGGTGAAGCCGTCCTGGCGGTGGACGCGGGCCCGTCCGCCGGGCTGATCCAGGCGCTCCAGCACCGTCACCCGGTAGCCCCGGGCGCCGAGACGCACCGCCGCCGCCAGCCCGCCGAAGCCACTGCCGATCACCACCGCGTGCGGGCGGGGAGACCGGGTCGTCGCGAGGCTCGGCGAGTCGGCGAGTGTCAACATAGACTGACACTATTCGCGTCAGGCCGTCGGGCGCAAGCGCGATTCTGCGGGCGCTCCCTACGCATGACGTTCGCCGGGATCCCGCACGCGACGGGCGTCGGGGCAGGCTCAGCGGCGGGCTTCGGTCATCATCCGGACGGCGAGGCCGGCCAGGACCGTTCCCATGACCCAGCGCTGGACGAGGGCGAAGGAGGGCCGGCGCGTCAGGAACAGGGCGATCGCCCCCGCCGAGAGCGCGACGGCGGCGTTGACCATGACGCTGAGGGCGATCTGGATCGCCCCGAGGCTCAGGGCCTGGGCGAAGACGCTGCCCCGGGCGGGATCGATGAACTGCGGCAGCAGCGACAGGTAGATCACCGCGATCTTCGGATTGAGCAGGTTCGTCAGGAAGCCCATCAGGAACAGCTTGCGGGGGCTATCCTGCGGCAGGGCCTTCACCGCGAAGGGGGAGCGCCCGCCCGGGCGGACCGCTTGCCAGGCGAGCCAGAGCAGGTAGAGGCCGCCGACGAGGCGGATGGCGTCGTACGCATAGGGCACCGCCAGGACCAGGGCGGTGAGGCCGAAGGCGGCGCACAGCATGTAGACGACGAACCCGAGGGCGACGCCGCCCAGGGAGATCAGGCCGGCCCGCGGCCCCTGACAGATCGAGCGCGAGATCAGGTAGGCCATGTTCGGCCCGGGCGTCAGGGCCATGCCGAGGGCGATCGCCGCGAAGGCGAGGAGGCTCGTGGTTCCGGGCACCTTGGGTCCAACTCCGTGTGAAGCTTAAGGGGACGCCGGCCCGGGAGGCGGCCGCGACCGACTGCGATCCGCGCCGGCCCCGCGTCTTCCCGCATCGGCGGCGCGATGGCCACGGGAAATCGCCGGGCGACCACAACCCCCACCGGTAAACCCTGGCGGAAGGGATCCCGGCTGAGACCGATCGTGCGGACGATCAGGGAACATTGGCCCGCGACGACCCGTCAATATCAGAGGTCGTCCGAACCAGAGGGCTCTGCCATGCCGCAAATGTTCGATTGGATCTTCTTCGCAATCATCCTGCCCGTCCCTGCCTATCTCGTCTGGGACTGGTATCAGCATCGCGGGGACCCGCAGGCGGAGCGGGATGCCAGACCGCGCTAGCGCGGCGTCTCCACCTCCCAAGTCGCGCTAGCGCGGCGTCTCCACCTCCCAAGTCGCGCTAGCGCGACTTCGCCAACTGCCAGGTCAGGTGGGTCCGCACGGTCGGCCAGTCCGGCGCGACGATACTGTAGACGCAGGTATCCCGCAGGGAGCCGTCCGCCAGGCGCTGGTGGTGGCGCAGGATGCCGTCGAGGCGCGCCCCGAGGCGCTCGATGGCACGCCGGCTCGCCTGGTTCATCACATGGGTGCGGAATTCCACGGCAAGGCAGCCGAGGGTCTCGAAGGCGTGGCCCAGCAGCAGGCGCTTCGCCTCGGTGTTCAGGGGGGAGCGCTGGACCCGTGCGGCGTACCAGGTTGAGCCGATCTCCACCCGCGGCCCGGCGGCGTCGATGTTCATGTAGGTGGTCATCCCGACGGGACGGCCGCCGGGTCCGTCGAGGACGGTGAAGGGCAGCATCGTGCCCGCGTCCTGCAGGCCGAGGCGGCGCTCGATCTCGGCGGCCATCCGCTCCGGCGCGGGGATCGCCGTGTACCAGAGGCGCCAGAGTTGGCCGTCCTGCACCGCCTCGGACAGGGCCGCGGCGTGGTCCAGCGCCAGCGGCACGAGTTCGACATGCCGGCCGGTGAGGGTGACGGGCGTCAGGGCCATGGACAGCAACCTCGCGGACAGGCGCCGGGCCGGCGCCGTCTCCGGACATCCGCAATCGGACATCCTGCGTCCGTCGGTGCGACCGGGCCGCGGCCGCGTCAAGCCCCGGCGGACGGGTGTCCCGCAGCGATCTGCTCCCCGTAGGCCGCGATGATGGCGTCGGCGATGCGCCCCGGGTCCTCCTCGTGGGCGAGGTGCCCGAGATTGCGGATCAGGCGGACCCGGGCCTGGGGCAGCCGGTCCTTGAGGGCGAAGGCGGTCTCGGGGGCGATCGCCTTGTCGTCCCCGCCGACGAGGAGCAGCGTCGGCACCGCGAGCCGGCCGATCTCCCGGTCGAGGGCGGCGAGGTTCCAGTTCGCCATCATGCCCAGCGCACCGGCCACGTGGCCCGGGCAGCGGAAGAGGCGCCGGTAGAGCTCGAGACCGCGGGCGTCGAGCCGCGAGCCGGTGCCGCGGATCAGGCGCTCCACCGCCGGACGGTCGGCGGTCCAGGCGAAGATCCGCGGGGTGACGGGGTTGAGGAACAGCATCCGGGCGAGCCCCGGGAACAGCACCGAGGCGAGGCCCGGAAACGGCGTCAGCGCGCCGTTCAGGGCCACCAGCAGGCGGGGCGCGAGCCCGTCGAGGCAGAGCCGGACCAGGATCGCCGCGCCGGCGGAATGCCCGACCACGAGGTCCGGCGACAGGTCGAGACTGCGCAGCAGGTCGCGGATCGCCGCCGCCATGCCGGGCAGGGACAGGCGCCCGGCGGGCAGCGGGTCGGTGAAGCCGTGGCCCGGCAGGTCCGGGGCCACGACCCGGAAGTGGTCGGCGAGCCGCGGCGCGAGGCCCGCCCAGGAATGGGTGGCGGCCCCGGTGCCGTGCAGGAGCAGGACCACGGGCGCGTCGGGCGCCCCGAACTCCTGCACGTGCCAGGTCAGGTCGGCGGCCCGGACGAAGCGGCTCGCGGCGCGGTTGGGCCAATCCGCGCCGTCGCGCTCCCACTGGGGCCGGTCGCTCGGCGCAGGCATCGCAGATCCTTCAGCGGGCCGAGCGGATCGCGGTGCTCATGGCCGCGGCATCGGCGTAGGGAAGCGGGACATAGCGCGCGCCCATCGCTTCGGCGAGGCGCCACGCGGCCTCCTGCGGCCGCGCCGCGGTGTCGATGAGGATCGTGCGGATCGCGGCGGCCCGCAGAAGGCCGGCGGCGTTCAGGGCCTCGGCGCCGGCCGCGGCCCGGCCGGGCGCACCGGAGCGGGCGACGTTGGCGCGCCCGTCGGTGAGCACCACCACCACCGGGGTTCCACCGCTGCGCCGGACGGCGCGGGCGAGGTCGCCGGCGGCGTCGAGGCCGGCGGCGAGGGGCGTGCCCCCGCCCCCCGGCAGGGCCGAGAGGCCGCGCCGGGCCCGGGCCAGGGCACGGGTGGGCGCCAGCACGATCTCGGCTTCGCTCCCCCGGAAGGCCACCAGGGCGACCTTGTCGCGGCGGACATAGGCCTCGGCCAGGAGCAGTTCGACGGCGCCCTTCGCTTCGGCGAGGCGTTCCAGGGCGGCCGAGCCGGAGGCATCGACGGCGAAGATGGTGGTGGTCTCGCTGCACTGCCGGAACCGGGTGATGCGGAAATCTTCGCTCCGCACCTGAATCAGGCGCGGGGCTCCCCCGGCGCCAGCCCGCAAACGCTGCCAGGGAGCGGCGGCGCGCAGGGTGGGCAGGAGGGCGAGGCGGCCGGTGCGGGGCGAGCCAGGCCTTATGCCGGCCGGACGCCCGGAGCGCGGCGCCTGCATCACCGCGCCGACGCGGCCGGCCTTCGGCGCGGACGGCGCCGGGCCGGCCTGCGCCAGCCGGGCGAGGAGATCCGGCGGGATCGCCGCGCGGGCGGCCTCGACGAGGCTCTCGGCCCCCGGTTCGAGGCCGGCCTCAGGGGGCGCGGCATCGTCCGGCGCCGGCGGCTCGGACCGCTCCGGCGGCGCAGCGTCCGCCTCCTCCGGGCTCGGGGGCAGGCGCGTGGCGCGCGGCGCCAGGACGAGGCAGGCGGCTTCGCGGAGATCCGCCGTGCCGAGCGCTCCCTCTTTCGCCAGGAGGCGCACGACGCGCAGCGCCAGCAGCGGGGCCCGCAGGGAGGCGATGCCGAGGGCGACCGCGACTCCGCAGAGATCCGCCACCGCAGCGTCGATGTCGATGTCGACGTCCGGTTCGGCCGGGTTCGGCTCGGCTTCGGCCGCCGCCCCTTGCGTCTCGCCCCAGGCGATGCCGGTGAGGTCAAGGCGGAAGGCCAGGCGATCGGCCAGGGCCTCGGGAACCCGGGCGTCGTCGCCCTGCCCTTCGTCGAGGAGGATGAGGCCGATCCGCGCCGGCGCCCGCGCGGCCAGCCCGTCGCGCTCCGCCCGGACCTCGCCGGTGTCCAGGGCGGCGGCGAGGCGGGCGGCGGTGCCGGGCGAGAGGCGCTCCGCCATCGGCACGACCACGCACCCGCCATCCGCCTCGGCCAGGAGGCCGGACTGGGCGACGGGGCGCCCAGCGGCCAGAGTCGCGGCGAGGTCGAGCCCGCCGAGGAGGCGGTCGTCGGCGATGCCCGCCGGCATCCGGCGGAAGGGCCGGCCGGGTCCGAGTTCGCCGGCGAGACGGTCGAGCCAGAGGTCCCGCACCGGGCCGGCCCCGGCCCGGACGACGACACCGCCGCAAACCTGCGGATCGGTGGCGACGAGGCGCGCCACGCGCAGGGCGCGGGCCCAGGCGGGGCTCATCGGGCGAGGAGGTCCTCCACGGCGCGGGCGACCCGCGCGGTGGAGCCCGATTCGTCGAGGGGATTGCGGCGCAGCCGGTGGCGCAGGGCCGAGGGGGCGATCCGGGCCAGGTGGTCGAGGCCCACGGTCTCGGCGCCCTCGTAGGCCGCGAGCGCCCGGGCGGTCCGCATCAGCGTGAGTTCGCCGCGCAGGCCGTCGGTGCCCAGCGCCAGGCAGAGCCGCGCCGCGGCCTCCAGGGTGGCGTCGGGCACGCCGAGGCCGGGGAGCCGGGCGCGGGCGGCGGTGAGCGCCTTGCGGATGGCGCGGTCGGCCTTGGCGTAGCCGGCGCAGAACGCCGCCGGATCGCGCTCGTAGGCGTCGCGGCGGCGGACCACGTCGATGCGGGTCGGCAGGTCGGTGGGCGTCGTCACCTCGACGGCGAGGCCGAAGCGATCGAGGAGCTGGGGCCGCAACTCGCCCTCCTCCGGGTTGCCGCTGCCGACGAGGACGAAGCGGGCCGGATGGCGGATGCTCAGGCCCTCGCGCTCCACGGTGTTCACCCCCGAGGCGGCGACGTCGAGGAGGAGATCGACAAGATGGTCCTCCAGCAGGTTGACCTCGTCGATGTAGAGGAAGCCGCGATTGGCCCGGGCCAGCAGGCCCGGCTCGAAGGCCTTCTCCCCGCGGGTCAGGGCGCGCTCCAGGTCGAGGGCGCCGACGACCCGGTCCTCGGTGGCGCCGAGCGGCAGGTCCACCACCGGGACGGGGATGGATTCGGCGCGCAGGACCGGCTTCTCGCGGCACAGGTGACACTGCTCGGCCGGGCGACCGGGATCGCAGGCATAGGGACAGCCGACCACCGCGGACATCGGTGGCAGCAGGGCGGCGAGGCCGCGGATCGCCGTCGACTTGCCGGTGCCGCGGTCGCCGAACACCAGCACGCCGCCCACGGACGGATCGACGGCCGCGATCAGCAGCGCCCGGCGCATCTCGTCCTGACCGACGATGGCCGAGAAGGGAAAGGTCGGCGCGGCCCCGCCCGGGTTGGTTCGCGGCGCCTTGCCCGACCCGGCGGCCCGCAGGATCGGCGGGGTCTCGCTCGCCGACGCCGCCGAGACCGGTTTCAGGGACATCGCTCGGATCGATCCGTTCACGATCATGGGCTTGAACTTCCTTGCGCGAAGCCGCGTACGGAGTCCCCTCCCCCCCAAACGGGCGGAGGGTTCGCGGGCGTCCTACTCGGCCGCCGCGCGCTGGACGCCCATCCGGCCCCAGATCGTGCTCAGCGCGCCGACGAGGTGGTCGATATCCGCGTCGGAATGCAGGGGCGACGGCGTGATCCGCAGGCGCTCGGTGCCGCGCGGGACGGTGGGGTAGTTGATCGGCTGGACGTAGATGCCGAACTCGTCGAGCAGGGTGTCGCTGATCGCCTTGCACAGCACGGGATCGCAGACCATCACGGGCACGATGTGGCTGTCGTTCGGCAGATAGGGGATGCCGGCGGCGTCGAGGCGGGCGCGGACCGCGGCGACCCTCTCCTGGTGCCGGGCCCGCTCGGCCCCGCTCGCCTTGAGGTGGCGGATGCTGGCCGCGGCCCCCGCCGCCACGGCGGGCGGCAGGGAGGTGGTGAAGATGAAGCCGGAGGCGAAGCTGCGCACGAAGTCGCAGAGCTTGGCCGAGCCGGTGATGTAGCCGCCATGGACCGCGAAGGCCTTGCCGAGCGTGCCCTCGATCACGTCGAGGCGGTGGGCGAGGCCGTCGCGCTCCGAGATGCCGCCGCCCCGCGCGCCGTAGAGACCGACCGCGTGGACTTCGTCGAGATAGGTCAGCGCGCCGTGCGCCTCGGCCACGTCGCAGATCTCCGCGATCGGGGCGATGTCGCCGTCCATCGAGTAGACCGATTCGAAGGCCACGATCTTCGGCCGGGCCGGGTCGACCAGGCGCAGCTTGCGGTCGAGATCCTCGGGGTCGTTGTGACGGAAGATGTGGCGCTCGGCGCGGCTCGCCTTGATGCCCTCGATCATCGAGGCGTGGTTGCCGGCATCCGAGAAGATCGCACAGCCGGGGAGCTGGCTCCCGAGGGTGCCGAGGGCCGCCCAGTTCGAGACGTAGCCGGAGGTGAAGAGCAGCGCGGCCTCCTTGGCGTGGAGGTCCGCGAGCTCGCGCTCCAGCAGCACGTGGTAGTGGTTGGTGCCCGAGATGTTGCGGGTACCCCCGGCCCCGGCCCCGCAGCGGTCCAGGGCCTCGTGCATGGCGTCGAGCACGGCCGGGTTCTGGCCCATGCCGAGGTAGTCGTTGGAACACCAGACGGTGACCGGCCGCGTGCCGGACGGCGTGTGGTGGGTGGCGTGCGGGAAGCGCCCCGCCTGCCGCTCGAGGTCGGTGAAGACGCGGTAGCGTCCCTCGCGATGCAGGCCGGCCAAAGCAGAGCCGAAGATCTCTTCGTAGTTCATGCCCGTCCCCTTCCCTCGTTGCACGGCGGGTTCTGGCCCGCTCGCCTCTCCTGCCGCCGCGGCGGCGTCGATCGCGCCGGTCCGCCGGAGCGGACCGGGAAACGGTTCAGCGTCCCTCGGCCTCGGCGAGGCAGGGCTCGCCGACGCGGGCGCCCTCCCCGCGCGCGGCCGGGACCGGCGACGGCACCGGTCCGCGCCGGTCCAGCTTCGGCAGGCTCCACTGCCAGAGCGCGGCCGAGGGCAGCGGCAGCATCAGGAAGCCGTGCTCCAGGGTGGCGAGCGCCATCAGGGTGGCCAGGATGCTGAGTCCGGCGACCTCGTGGGCGCTGACGCCCTCGGCCAGGGCCGCCAGCACCAGGGCGGCGGTGGCGAGGCCGGCCGCCGTGACCGAGACCGGGAACAGCGGGTTCATGGCGCGCACCCGCAGGTAGCTGCCGAGATAGGCGAGGTGCTCGGGCAGGAACTCGGCGTTGAGGTTGCGCACCCCGAGGAACAGGTTCAGCCGGGCGGAGAGGTTCATTCCCCACAGGACGAGGTAGGTCCACAGGGCGAAGAGGTTCGCCTGGCGCCAAGTCAGGGCCAGGATCGCGAGGCCGCCGGCGACGATGGCCGCCTCGTGCCACAGGCTGGTGGCCGCCGCCGCCCGGAAGCGCCGGAAGCCCCGCGCATCGGGCGGGCAGCCCTCCGCCCGGGGGCCGGAGACGAAGCCCATGTAGTAGCTCATCTCCTGCCAGCCCCAGACCACCAGGGCCGCCGTGAAGGCGACGTACGCGCTTCCCGCGCTGGCATCCCCGGCCGAGGCGCCGATGGCCCAGAGGGCCAGGGCGAGCACGCCGGTGCCCGCCGCCATGCTGACCCCGTGCGTCGCGCGCGGGCGGTGGTCGAGGAGCAGGATCAGGCCGGTGGAGAACCACCAGACCAGCACCGCATAGAGGGCGGGAAGCGCGTAGGCGGCCATCCTACCAAACCGGCTCGAGGCGGATCTCCGCCGGCATCGGGTTGTCGCGGGTCGGCAGGGCGTAGAGCCGGGCGAAGTTCAGCGCCGAGGCGGCGACCCAGGCGCCCTGCTTGAGCCGGCCGAGCAGGCCGCCCTGCGCCTTGGCATCGGCGATGCCCACCGAGCAGGCGAGCAGCCGGTCGAGGGCCTGCTTGAAGCGCGGATTGTCGAGGTCCAGCGTCAGCGGGAAGGTCTGCTTCGAGATCTCCGAGGTGATCCGGAAGACCTGGAAGTCGTAATCGGTCGGATCGACGCCGAGGGCCTCGTGGAAGGCCGGCCGGCAATGGTCGCGGACATACATCGTCGCGAAGACCGCCAGGAGGAAGAACTTGATCCAGTAGCGGTTGAGGCCCGAGGTCAGCTTCGGATTGGCGCGCATGAGCAGGGCGAAGGCCTCGCCATGGCGGAACTCGTCGTTGCACCACTTCTCGAACCACTTGAAGATCGGGTGGAAGCGGCGCTCCGGCTTGCGCTCCAGCTCCCGGAAGATGGTGATGTAGCGGGCGTAGCCGATCTTCTCCGACAGGTAGGTGGCGTAGAAGATGAACTTCGGCCGGAAGAAGGTGTACTTCTTCGAACGCGTCAGGAAGCCCAGATCGACGCCGATGCCGAAATCCTTCAGCACGTCGTTGATGAAGCCGGCATGGCGCGCCTCGTCCCGGCTCATGAAGCCGAACAGCTCGCGGATGTCGGGGTTCTTCGCGCGCTTCCGCATCTCGGCGTAGAGCACGCAGCCCGAGAACTCGGCGGTGATCGACGACACCAGGAAGTCCATGAACTCCTTGCGCAGGGCCGGGTCGAGCCCGGACATGTCGCAGTCGAAATCCGCGTTGCGCGTGAAGTGGCGCTTGTTCGGATCGGCGCGCAGCTCCGCGATGAGCTTGGTCCACTCCGCCCGGACGGGCTCGACGTCGGTGCGGTCGAGCTCCTCGAAGTCGGTGGTGTAGAAGCGCGGGGACAGGAACGTCGTCTCCTGCGCGGCCTTGGTGGCCTCGTTGAGGGGCAGTTTCGGCGCGGGAGCCTTGGGAACGGACTGCTGGATGGCTGCGGTCACAGGCGCCTCCTCTCGGAAAAGCTGACTTCGTAGAGTTCGGTGAGTTCGAGGTGGCCTGCGAGTTTGGTCCAGAGCCGCTCGAGGCGGCCGGCGCGGGTCACGGTGGCGGTCCGGCGCACGACGAGGCGTTCGCCGTAGGGCACCGAGGTGGGTGCGTCGTGCACCTGCACGGCGTCGCCGGGCTCGATCTCGAAGCCGGCGTCGAGGACCACGTGGGCGTGCAGGCTCTCGGGGGTCTGCTCGATCTCGACGGTGCAGGGGACGTCGACGGTGCGGCGTCCGTTCAGCCAGGCCATCATCGTGCGGCTCCGTCTCGAGGCATCAGGCGGGCGAAGGCGGCGAAGTTCGAGGGCCCGAAGGCGCCGAAATCGACGCTGCGGCCGGTGAGCGCGTCGTCGAGCCGGAGCGAGCCGTCATCGAAGCGCGTCAGGCGGAAGGGGACGTCGCGCGGCAGGCCGGCCCGGAGCCGCCCCTGCGCGAAGCCCCGCAGGGTGGCGCGGATGAAGTTGTCCTCACCGGGCCGGACGGTGGCGACGAGGTCGCCGTGCTCGGCCTCCCGCAGGGTGATCGCGCCGTCCGCCGCGTCGTCGACCCGGAGGGCGAGGCTCTGGACGGGGCGCGCCGGCGCCATCCGGGTCAGGCCGATGCTCTCGACCCGGCCGACGGTGACGGCCGCGACGACGAAGCCGAGGAGGAGGCCGACGCCGAGGACGAGGCCCCGCGAGGTGCGGCCGGCGGTGCGTGCGAGGGGATGCGGGTTCGCTGGAGTCATGGGATCAACTCGCGGTGGCGAGGCGTGGGACGGGGGCCGCGCGCGGCCTCAGGATGACCGGGCCGGCGGCCTCCTCCGGCGCCGCGCGATGGGCCGCCAGCGCGCGGGCCAGGATTGCGGCCACCTCGGCCCCCTGCGCCACGGTGCGGAGCATCGGCGCGGGCCGGTTCACCTGCCAGGGCCGGGCATGGGGCCAGAGGTGGAGGTAGGCGACGCGGTTGCCCGGGCGCAGACGCAGGGGCAGATCGGCGCTGCCGTCGCGGTAGAGGTGGCAGCCCGCCTCCTCCACCAGGGCGAAGGGCAGGTTCAGGGTCATCGGCAGGGCGATGCCGATCCGCATCACCACCCGGCGGTTGGTGATGGTGTAGGTGGTGGTGCGGGCCGAGAGCCAGCCGAGGACGCTCAGGAGCAGCACCGCGCCGGTGCCGATCGCCAGGGTCGGCAGGGCGAGGGAGGCGGCCTCCCGCCCCTGTCCGGCCAGGGCCGCCGGGAGCGCCGCCCAGAGGGCCAGCCCGGCGAACCAGAGGCCGACCAGGCGCAGATGCAGCGCCCGGAAGGCGATGCCGAAACCGCAGGGGCGGCCCTGCCAGAGGATGTGCTCGCCGGCCGGCAGCGGCGCCGGCAGTCCGGGCGGCGCGTCGAAGGCGTTGGCGGGCAGGTGCGGCGCGGCCCGCGTCTTCGGGTTGTGCGGCGTGGGCCGCAGGCTGGACCGGCTCACAGGATGGCCTCCTGCCGGGTGGGCGTCGCGTAGAGGGTGCCGCCGCCGTAGAACGCCATGATGCGCTCCTCCTCGTTGAGGGTGACCGAATCCGGGTCCTTCGTGGTGGGGACGTCGGCGAACTGGTGCGCCAGCAGGGCTTCGCAGGTCACGCGCTGCGAGAACCGGCCGGTCCGGCAGAAGGTAGCGGGCATCAGCACCCGTCGGCCGCCGGCGCCGAGCTCGACCTCGTAGTAGCGCACCATGGATTCCCCGCGATCGACCCAGAGATCGCTCACGGTTCCGGCCACCTGCCGGTCGGCCCCGAACACCGACATGCCGATGGGGTTCGGCCCGAGTTCGTGGACCATGAAGTGCTCGGCGACCCGCAGGGGCACGATGCGCTTCTCGCGATCCCAGGTCTCGTCGTGGCTGTCCTCGCGGTTGGCGTAGGAGCCGGGACCGATGGCGTCGTGCAGGCCGTCCGTATCGGGCTCGAGCGGCGCGCCCGGCCAGACTTCGTGCTTGTGGCCGCGATAGTTCCAGGGGGTGCGCTCGCCGGTCTGGGGCGCGTGCTTCACGTGGCCGTTGGAGAGGAGGAATTCCTTCGGCGAGGGGATCAGGAACGGGTCCGGCGGCATCGCCCGGCCGCGGGCGGCCTCGGATTCGAGCGGGTAGCCCTCGCGGCGATCCTCGCGGCGCAGGTAGAAGACGAGACCGGCGAAGAAGATCCAGAACGCGTAGAGGACCACCTGCGCGACGTCGACGTAGCCCGTGATTTCACCTCTCGGCATGGCCGGTCTCCTTCAAGCTGAGCGGGGCAGGGATCGGGGGAGAGGCGCCCGGCTCTCGGCGCGGACGAGCGGGCCGATGGCCAGCAGCGTCGCGAACAGCAGCGCGATCTCCAGGTGGTAGACGATGAGGTAGCCGGTGGAGGGCAGGTTCAGCGCCTCGCCGAGCCGGCCGGATTCGGCGAGATGCGCCCCGAGATCGCGCAGGATGCCGCTCGCCGCGATGGCGAGGCCGGCGGCACTCGCCTGGACCGCGCCCCAGGCCCCGAGGGCGAGACCCGTATCCTCGGGGCCGGCCTTGGCCATGGAGGCCGTCAGCGTCCCGTGGGCGAAGAGGCCGCCGCCGAGGCCGATCAGGGCGACGCCCACGGCGAACAGCCGGGCGGAATCCAGGGGGGCGGCGAAGACCACCGCGGAGAAGGCCGCGATGCCCACCCCCGCGCCGGAGGCCGCGACCCGGAAGGCGTCGCCGCCCCGGTCGAGCCAGCGGGCCGCGACGAGGAGGCCGAGGCCGCCGCCGGCGGCGAGCAGCGCGGTCAGCGCCGTGGTGGCGGCCACCGGCAGGTGCAGGATCTGCCCACCATAGGGTTCGAGCAGGATGTCCTGCATCGAGAAGGCGGCGGTGCCGAGCCCGGTGGCGACGAGGCGGCGCCGCGCCCGGCCCTTGCCGGCATAGAGTGCCCAGGATTGCGCGAAGGCCGGGCGCGGCAGGTCGCGCGCCGTGCGGGCGGGCGACCGCGGCTCCTGCTTCCACAGCGCGATGCCGTTGAGCACGACGGTGAGGAGGGCCGCCCCCTGGATCACCTTGATCAGGCGCAGGGCCGAGAAATCCGCCAGCAGCAGCCCGAAGGCGACGGCGCTGACTACCATGCCGGCCAAGAGCATGACGCAGAGGAGCGCCACCACGCGGGGCCGCGCATGGGCCGGGGCGAGATCGGTGGCCAGCGCCAGGCCCACGGTCTGGGTGGTGTGGAGGCCGGCGCCGACCATGACGAAGGCGAGCGCGGCGGCCACGTGACCGGGCCAGGCCGGGCCGGTGGTGTCGCCCGACAGGATCAGCAGGGCGAAGGGCATGATGGCCAGCCCGCCGAACTGCAGCAGGGTGCCGAACCAGATGTAGGGCACCCGGCGCCAGCCCAGGACCGAACGGTGGGTGTCCGAGCGGAACCCGACGAGGGCGCGGAAGGGCGCGAAGATCAGCGGCAGGGACAGCATCACGGCGACGATCCAGGCCGGGACCGCCAGCTCGACGATCATCACCCGGTTGAGCGTGCCGATGAGCAGCACCGCGGCCATGCCGACCGTGACCTGGAACAGGGCGAGCCGCAGCAGGCGCCCCATCGGCAGTTCCGCCGTCGCCGCGTCGGCGAAGGGCAGGAAGCCGGGGCCGACGCGCTGGATCGCGCGGGCCATGGACGCGCCGAGGCGGGTCACGGTGCCCGCCGGAGTTCGAAGGCCTGGGACAGGTAGAACCCGCTGTTGACCCGGTGCGCCCGCGCGATCCGGACATCGGCCAGGGCCGGCTCGGCGGCCAGGCGGCGGCGCAGGTCCGCCTCGCCGACAGGCACGATGGCGGGCGCCCGGTCGGCGCGCGGAAAGGCGCGGCCGGCCATGTGCATCAGGGTGAGGAGGGGCGTGCGCGGCGCCACGGTGAACAGGATCCCGGCCTCGGTCCGGGCCGCCAGCGCCGCCAGCGCCTGCACGATGTCGGGCGTGGCGTAGTGGATCAGCGAATCCATCGCGACCACGACGTCGAACCGGCCCAGCGCCGGGTCGAGCATGTCGCCGACCCGGAAGTCGATCCGTCCCGGCCCCGACAGGGTGGTGCGCTCCCGCGCCAGGCCGATCAGCGTCGGCGAGACGTCGATGGCGACGACCTCGGCGCCCCGGCGGGCGGCTTCCAGGCTCAGGGCCCCGGTGCCGCAGCCGGCATCGAGCAGGCGCCGGCCGGTGAGGTCGGCGGGCAGCCAGGACAGGAGGTTGGCCCGCATGGCATCGCGCCCGGCCCGCACCGTGGCGCGGATCTTCGAGACCGGCGCGTCCGAGGTCAGCCGGGCCCAGGCCTCGACGGCGGTCCGGTCGAAGTAGGTGGTGAGCTGAGAGCGCCGGGCGGCGTAGCTGTGCGAGGTCATGGTGGGGCGCCCGCTCAATCGAAGCCGAGGAATTCGAACAGGTCGCGGTCCTTCATGGGGAGCGCGTTCAGCGGCTTGCCGCCGGCCCAGAGATGGGCGGCGAGGCGCATGTACTCGGTGGTGACGGCTTCGAGCTCCGGCGTCGGCTCCATCTCGAACAGGGTCGACTTCTTCAGGCGCGAGCGCCGGACCACGTCGAGGTCGGGGAAGTGGGCGATGCGCTCCAGGCCGGTCGCGGCGTTGAAGCGGTCGATCTCGTCGGTCTTGGCCGAGCGGTTGGCGATGACCCCGCCGAGCCGCACCGGATAGTTCTTGGCCTTGGCGTGGATCGCCGCGACGATCCGGTTCATGGCGAAGATCGAGTCGAAGTCGTTGGCGGTGACGATCAGCGCCTGGTCGGCATGCTGGAGCGGCGAGGCGAAGCCCCCGCAGACCACGTCGCCGAGTACATCGAAGATCACCACGTCGGTGTCCTCGAGAAGGTGGTGCTCCTTCAGGAGCTTCACGGTCTGGCCGACGACGTAGCCGCCGCAGCCGGTGCCGGCGGGGGGTCCACCGGCCTCGACGCACATGACGCCGTTGTAGCCCTCGGCGACGAAGTCCTCGATGCGCAGCTCCTCGGAGTGGAACTGTACCGCCTCCAGGGCATCGATCACGGTGGGGGCCAGGCGCTTGGTCAGCGTGAAGGTCGAGTCGTGCTTGGGATCGCAGCCGATCTGCAGCACGCGCTTGCCGAGCTTGGAGAAGGCCACCGACAGGTTCGACGAGGTGGTCGACTTGCCGATGCCGCCCTTGCCGTAGACCGCGAACACCTTGGCGGTGCCGATCTTGAGGTTCGGGTCGAGCTCGACCTGGACGCTGCCCTCGGGCTGGCGCGCCGTGACCGGATTGCGGATGGCGATGTTCATGCGGCGACCCCTGCGGTGATGCCTTCGACGCGGTCCTCGAGCTCCTCCTCGGCGCGGTCGAGCGCGTCGCGCGTCTCCGCATCGGGGGTCCAGAAGCCGCGCTGGTGCGCCTCGATCAGCCGGTGAGCCACCTTGGCCGAAGCGGTCGGGTTGAGAGCCGCCATGCGCGCACGCATCGCGGGGTCGAGGACGTAGGTCTCGGTGATGCGCTGGTAGACCCAGGGGGCGACGCCGTTGGTGGTGGCCGACCAGCCCAGGGTGTTGGTGAGGTGCGCCTCGATCTGGCGCACGCCCTCGTAGCCGTGGTCGAGCATGCCCTCGGTCCATTTCGGGTTGAGCATCCGGGTGCGGGTCTCCAGGGAGACCTGCTCCGTCAGGGTCCGCACCACGCCCTCGCCGCGGGTCTGGTCGCTGATGAAGATCGGCACCGCCGCACCGCGGGCCTCGGCGACGGCGCGTCCCATGCCGCCGAGCCCGTCGAAGTAGTGGTCCACCGAGGTCACGCCGACCTCGACCGAGTCGATGTTCTGGTAGGCGAGGTCGACGGTGGCGAGCACCGCCCCCATCAGGGCGCGCTGGGCACTGGGAACGCCCGTGCGGCCGTACGCGAAGGATTTCCGCCGGGCGAAGGTCTCGGAGATCTCGTCCGCCTCCTCCCAGCGGCCGGATTCCACCAGCGCGTTGACGTTGGCGCCGTAGGTGCCCTCCGCGTTGGAGAAGACCCGGAGCGCCGCGGTCTCGAGGTCGATGCCGTGCGCGGCCTGGAGCGCCAGGGCATGCTTGCGGACGAAGTTCCGCTCCACCGGCTCGTCGGCCGTGGCGGCGAGGTAGGAGGCTTCCGCGAGGAGCCGGGTCTGCAGGGGCAGCAGATCGCGGAAGATCCCCGACAGGGTGACGACGACGTCGATCCGCGGTCGTCCGAGGGTGTCCAGGGGGATCAGGGTGGCGCCGCAGAGGCGGCCGTAGCCGTCGAAGCGGGGAGCCGCGCCGATCAGCGCCAGGGCCTGAGCGATGGGGCCGCCCTCGCTCTTCAGGTTGTCGGTGCCCCAGAGCACCAGGGCGATGCTCTCGGGCAGCGCCGCCCCTTCGTCGCGGAAGCGCGCCAGCAGGCGGGCCGCTTGGCGGGCCCCGTCGGCGAGGGCGAAGGCGGAGGGCAGCCGGTAGGGATCGAAGCCGTGGAGGTTGCGCCCCGTGGGCAGGATGTCCGGGTTGCGCAGGAGATCGCCGCCGGCCACGGGGGCGATGAAGCGGCCGTCGAGGGCGGCGAGCAGGCCCCGGATCTCGTGATCCTGTGACAACAGGCGATCGGTCTCGCGCAAGGCCGCGAAGGCGGCGCGGTTCGCGTCGGTGAGGCCGAGGCCGCCCTGCGCCAGGGCGACGTCGATCTCGCTCCCGGCGACGAGGGCCTGGAGCCCGGCGCGAACCGGTACGAGGCCGTGGCTGGCTTCCGCGAGGGCGAGGAGGATGTCGGCCCGCTCCTCCGGCGGGGTGGCGGCGCCCGTGACGTGCAGGCCGTGCGGGATCAGGGTGTGCTCCAGTTCGTGGAGCGCCGCGCCGAGGCGATGGACATGGCCGGCGAGATCCGCGTCCCAGGCCGGCTCGGCGGCCACGAGGTCGAGGCCGGCGCCCTGGGCCTGGATCAGCTCGGCGAGGTCGCGGCGCTCGGCGACGGCGCCGGGCTCCAGGCCGCGCCAGCGCTCGATCGAGGCTTTGAGGTCGATGAGGCCGCGATAGAGTCCGGCCTGGGCCAGGCTCGGGGTCAGGTAGCTCACCAGGGTCGCGGCGGAGCGACGCTTGGCGAGCAGGCCCTCGGACGGATTGTTGGCGGCGTAGAGGTAGACGTGCGGCAGCGCGCCGATCAGGCGCTCGGGCCAGCAGGCGTCGGAGAGGCCGGTCTGCTTGCCGGGCATGAATTCGAGCGCCCCGTGGGTGCCGAAATGCAGCACGGCGTCAGCGCGGAAATCCTCGCGCAGGTAGCGGTAGAAGGCCGAGAACGCGTGGGTCGGGGCGAAGCCGCGCTCGAACAGCAGGCGCATCGGATCGCCCTCGTAGCCGAAGCCCGGCTGCACGCCGACGAAGACGTTGCCGAACCGTGCGCCGAGCACGAAGATCTGGGCGCCGTTGCTGTTCTGGCGCCCCGGAGCCGGGCCCCACTGGGCCTCGATCTCGGCGAGGTGCCGCTCGCGCCGGACGTGCTCGTCCGCGGAAATGCGGTGATGGACGTTGGCGGGCGTGCCGAACCGGGCGGCGTTGCCGGCGAGCACCGCCTCGCGCAGGGCATCGACGCTCTCGGGCACCTCGACCGCGTAGCCCTCGGCCGCCATCGCCACGAGGGTGTTGTGGAGCGAGTGGTAGACCGACAGGAAGGCCGCGGTACCGATGCTGCCGGCATTGGGCGGGAAGCCGAACAGCACCACCGCGACCCGGCGCTCGGCCCGCACCTTGCGGCGCAGGGCCACCAGGCGCTCGATGCGGGCGGCGAGCATGTCGGCGCGCTCGGGGTGCACGACCATGTCGCGGGCGCTGGCGCCGAGGGAGCGGCTGGAGCGCCCGCCGAACACCATCGGGGCGGTGGCGCCGTCGAGCTCGGGGATCGCCACCATCATGGTGGCCTCGACCGGCGAGAGGCCCCGGTCGGACCCCTCCCACTGCTCCAGCGTCTGGAACTCCAGCGCGTGGGCCGCGAGGTAGGGCACGTCGAGTTCGCCGAGGAGCGCCTGGGCCCCCGCGGCATCGTTGTAGGCGGGGCCGCCCACCAGGGAGAAGCCGGTGAGCGAGACCAGGGCGTCGATGCTCGGGCGCCCGTCGCGGCGGAAGAAGGCGTCCACCGCCGGGCGGTTGTCGAGGCCGCTGGCGAAGGCCGGCACGACGGCGAGACCCCGCGCCTCCAGGGCAGCGATGACGCCGTCGTAATGGGCGGTGTTTCCGGCCAGCACGTAGGAGCGCATGACGAGCAGGCCGACGCGGCCCTTCGCCGGGACGGTGGGCGCCGGCACCTTCGCCAGGTCCTCGCCGATGCGGCCGGCCATGCGCGGGTGGTAGAGCCCGGTCTCGGGGTAGCTCAACGGTGCGGGCGCGGCCGCGATCCGGCGCCAGCCTTCGCGCGGACCGGCGGCGTAGCGGCCGACCAGGAAGCGCACGAGGTTGGCGATGTTCTCGTCCGAACCCGAGAGCCAGTATTGCAGGGTGAGGAAGTAGGCGCGCACGTCCTGGGCCGAGCCCGGGATGAAGCGCAGGATCTTGGGCAGCTTCCGGATCATCGCCATCTGGCGGGCGCCGTTGCCCTGGGCGCCGGGCTTGCCGCGCAGCTTCTTCAGGAAGTCCAGGGCGCCGCGCTTGCTGCCGTCCATGTCGAAGCGGTTGAGGCGGGTGGTCTTCACCACCTCGCTGGCCGAGAGGCAGCCGATCATCGCGTCGCACT
This sequence comes from Methylobacterium sp. Leaf125, assembly GCF_001423085.1. Classification (GTDB taxonomy): domain Bacteria; phylum Pseudomonadota; class Alphaproteobacteria; order Rhizobiales; family Beijerinckiaceae; genus Methylobacterium. The sequence continues at coordinate 107,316 of NZ_LMNU01000034.1, forward strand.
GGGGCCGCCGCGCCAGCAGGGCCGGCAGGATGGCCCGGACGTGCTCGTCCATGAACAGCATGGTGGAGATGACGATGTCGCCCCGGGCGATGTCGGCCCGGCAGGCGTCCAGGGCGGCCGGGTCGGTGTCCCAGGCGGCCGCGGCGTGGAAGTCGAGGACGAGGCCGGGCAGGTCGCGCGCCAGGCGCTGGCGGGCGCGCTCCAGGGCGCTCGCCACATGGTTGTCCATCGTCACGAGGACGACCCGGAGCGCCGGGCGCTCAGCGTCCGAAATGCGCTTTGGCATCGTACAGGGTCTCGACGGTGATGAGCGGCAGGGCGCGTTCCCGCGCGAAGCGCTCGGTGTTCGCGCGGGCCTTGCCCCGCACGAAGAACGGGATCTTCTTCAGTTCCTTCTCGGCCTCGGTCGCCCAGGCGACGCGGATCGGTTCGGCCTGCGCGGGCAGCGCCTCCGTGTGGGCTGCGGCCGGGGCAGTGCCATGCCGGGGCAGGTGCGAGGGCGCGGCCGCCCCGTGGAACTCGGCATCCTCGCGGAACATGCCGAGCAGGTGCTCCTCCAGGCCCATCATCAGGGGATGGACCCAGGTGTCGAACAGGACGTTGGCGCCCTCGAAACCCATCTGCGGCGCGTGCCGCGCGGGAAAATCCTGGACGTGGACCGGGGCCGAGATCACCGCGCAGGGCAGGCCGAGGCGCTTGGCGATGTGGCGCTCCATCTGGGTGCCGAGCACGAGCTCGGGCCCCGCGGCCTGGATCGCCGCCTCGACGTCGAGATAATCGTCGGTGATCGTGGCCTCGATGCCGTGCAGGGCCGCCTCGGCGCGGACCTCGCGGGCGAATTCGCGGGTGTAGGTGCCGAGACCCACCACCCGGAAGCCGAGCTCCGTGGCGGCGACCCGGGCGGCGGCCAGCGCGTGGGTGGCATCGCCGAAGATGAAGACCCGCTTGTCGGTGAGGTAGGTCGAATCGACCGAGCGCGCGTACCAGGGCAGGCGCGAGGGGGCGCCGGCGAGGACGGGAGCCGGGTCGACCCCGGCGGCGGCGGCCACCGCCTCGACGAAGCGGATGGTGGCCTGGACGCCGATCGGGACGATCTCGACCATCGGCTGACCGAAGGTCTTCTGCAGGTGCAGGCCGGCGGCGCGGGCGATCTCGGGATAGAGCACGACGTTGAAGTCGGCCTCGCCCAGGCGTCCGAGATCGGCCGGCGTGGCGCCGAGCGGGGCGACCACGTTCACGTCGATGCCCAGCGCCCCGAGGATCTTGGTGATCTCGACGAGGTCGTCGCGGTGGCGGAACCCCAGGGCCGTGGGGCCGAGGACGTTGCAGAGGGGGCGGCGCCCGGCGCGCGGCGCAGCGGTGCCGCCGGCCAGCGCCCGGACCAGGCGGTAGAAGGTCTCCGAGGCCCCCCAGTTCTCCTTCTTCTGGTAGGCCGGGAGCTCCAGGGGAATGACCGGGATCGGCAGGTCGAGGGCGCGGGCGAGGCCGCCCGGATCGTCCTGGATCAGCTCGGCGGTGCAGGAGGCGCCGACGATCATCGCCTGCGGACGGAAGCGGGCGTAGGCGTGCGCCACGGCATCCTGGAAGATCGCGGCCGTGTCGGCGCCGAGGTCCCGCGCCTGGAAAGTGGTGTAGGTCACCGGCGGGCGGGCGTCCCGCCGCTCGATCATGGTGAACAGCAGGTCCGCATAGGTGTCGCCCTGCGGCGCGTGCAGCACGTAGTGCAGGCCCCGCATGGCGGTGGCGATCCGCATGGCGCCGATATGCGGGGGGCCCTCGTAGGTCCAGAGCGTGAGCTGCATCGCCTCAGACCTCCAGCCGGGCGCGGCGCTTCAGCGGGCGCGCGAAGAGTTCGGCGAGGTCCCCAGCCTGGTCGTAGCCCTGGATCGGGGTGAACAGCAGCTCGATCGACCACTTGGTCGCCAGCCCCTCCGCCTCCAGCGGGTTGGCGAGGCCGAGACCGCAGACCGTGAGGTCGGGCTTTTCCGCGCGGCAGCGATCCATCTGGGCGTCGAGGTTCTGACCCTCCACCACCCGGGTGCCGGCGGGCAAAAGCGCGAGTTCCGGGGCGAGGTGCTGGCGATGCAGGTAGGGCGTCCCGACCTCGATCAGCTCCGCCCCCATCTCGCGGGCGAGGAAGCGGGCGAGCGGCAGCTCGAGCTGGGAATCGGGGAAGAAGAACACCCGTCTGCCGGTCAAGCGCTCGCGGTAGAGGTCGAGGGCGATGGCGGCGCGGGCGCGACCCGGTGCGGTGACGCGGGCGAAGCGCTCGGGCGACACGTCGAAGGTCTCGGCGGCGGCGGCGAGCCAGCCCGTCGTGCCCTCGGCCCCGAGGGGGAACGGCGCCGCAATCCGCTTCGCACCCCGGGCCTCGAGGGCGCGGGCGGTGTCGGCGAGGAAGGGCTGGGCGAGGAGGAAGCGGGTGTTGGGTCCGACGGCCGGCAGCGCCCCGGCGCGCCGGGCCGGCAGGAAGGCCACCGCGGCGAGGCCGAGATCCGCGAACAGCCGGGCGAACTGGTCCTCGACGACATCGGCCAGGGCGCCGACCACCAGGAGCGCGGGCGCCTCGGCCTCCGGCGCGCGGGGCATCTCCGGGACCAGGGCCGCCAGGCAGGCATCCTCGCCCTGCGTGAAGGTGGTCTCGATGCCGCTGCCCGAGTAGCTCAGCACCCGCACGTCGGGGTGGAAGGTGTGGGAGAGGCGCTGCGCCGCCCGCGACAGGTCGAGCTTGATCACCTCCGAGGGGCAGGAGCCGACGAGGAACAGCAGGCGGATGTCGGGGCGGCGCTCGATGAGGCGGCGGACCACCCGGTCGAGCTCCTCGTTCGCGTCGGCGAGACCCGCGAGGTCGCGCTCGTCGATGATGGCGGTGGCGAAGCGCGGCTCGGCGAAGATCATCACCCCGGCGGCGGACTGGATGAGGTGCGCGCAGGTGCGCGAGCCGACCACGAGGAAGAAGGCGTCCTGGATCTTGCGGTGCAGCCAGACGATGCCGGTGAGCCCGCAGAACACCGCGCGCTGGCCGCGCTCCTGGCGGATGTCGCAGCCCGTCTCGAGAACGGGGGCGGTGAGATCGGAAACCGGCGCGTGGGCGTTCATCGGGCGGCCTCCGTGACGAGGCCGGACGGCAGCGCCTGGAGGCGGGCGGCCCGCAGCTTCAGCACGAACTGCGCCGCGTTGACGGCGTAGGAGGCGTAGGCGGCCAGGGCGAGGCCCATCAGGCCGGCGGTGTCGAGGACGCCCGCGGCCAGGGCCACGAGGTAGGCGGTGTGCAGGGCCAGCACGAGCATGCTGACCATGTCCTCCCAGTAGAAGGCCGGTGCGAACAGGTAGCGGCCGAAGACGGCCTTCTCCCAGATCGAGCCCGTGATCATGATCGCGTAGAGCAGCAGGGTCTTCAGCACCACGGACGCGTTGGCGACGGCTGCGCCCTCGCCTGTCCACAGGGTGCGGAGGACGAGGCCCAGGCTCACGGCGAACACGAGGAATTGAAGGGGGGCCAGAACACCCTGGACCAGGGTCCAGCGGGTGGCGTCGCGACGGGCGCGCTGATCGGCGTCGTAGAGCGGTCGTCTGGGCCTGTCCGCTCTCCGGATCATGCTGTCCGCCCCCTTGCGGAGACCCCTTGCGACCAGGTCGCCGGGCCTCGTTGAAGGGAGGTTAGGAAGGCGGCCTCGGAGTGTCAAGCCAGCTTTACGTCAAAAGCGAGTGACAGGTTGAATGCAAAATAGTTATATAGCGAGTATTGATAAAGCGAGTTTCGGGCGTATCGTGCAGCCTCGTTGCAGGTGCCGGCCAAGCTGGCCCACCCCGGCACCGGGATATTGCGGTGCACGCTCAAAAGTCCCGGAATTCGACGCGCAAGATCGAACCGACACACAGGCCGTCAGACACATTGGGAGGGACCAATGGATGATGTGAGGCAGTTCGGTGATCGCTTGCGCTACGAACCATCCAGCCGGGATGTGGCAGACCTGTGCGAGTCGGAAATCAGTGCGCAGCTCGCGGTCTTTGGACAGGCGATCCGGCTGCAGCGAGACTTGGCCCGCGTCGTCGAAGCCGAGATCATTCCCCGCCTGATGCTGGCGCACCGGATCGAACAGGTCCCGGACCCGACGGACGTACTGCCGAGCGAGGCGCAGATCGCGGCGTTCACGGCCCTCATGCTCGACCCGGCCGGCGACGACGTGGAGGGCCGGCTCGCCGAACTCCTGGCGAGTGGCCTCGGGACCGACAGCCTCCTCCTGGACCTCCTCGCCCCGACGGCCCGGCACCTCGGCATCCTGTGGGAGGAGGACCTCTGCGACTTCGTCGAGGTGACCCGCGCCATGGGACGGCTGCAGCGGATCATGCGCGAGATCACCGGCCGCTTTCGCAGCGAGCCCGCGGCGCCCCCTGTGAACCGGAAGATCCTGCTGCTGCCCTGTCCGGGAGATTCCCACAGGTTTGGCCTGACCCTGGTCGAGCAGTTCTTTCGGGAAGCCGGCTGGTCGGTGACCTCGACGGTCACGCAGCCGGAGATGGACAGCCTCCGCTGCGTCCGGGAGGAGTGGTTCGACGTCGTGGGCCTCTCCCTCGCCTGCGAGGCCCTGCTTCCCGCGATGACCGAGACCGTCGCGGCGCTGCGCCGGAATTCGCGGAACGATGCGCTGCGGGTCCTGGTTGGAGGTCCGGCCTTTGCGGCCAATCCCGACAGCTTCCGGCGCGTCGGGGCCGACGCGAGCGCCGGTGACGCCCGCATGGCCCTGTCCGTTGCCGAATGCTTGCTTGATCTGCCGGTCAGACCCTGCTGAAAGAAGTCCCGATCGACAAACACGCCCTCCCCGATCCGACCTGCCCGACCCCATTCCGACCTGGTGATCCGTGACCAGCCTGGCGCTTCCTGCCGCGAGCCATGCGCTTGCGGCGCTTCAAAAGTCCCTCGGACCCCTCGACGCGCAGGCGGCGGGATTGCTGGTGGCTGCCGCGACGGACCTGTCCCTGGTCATCGACGGCGAAGGCATGATCCGGGAAGCGACCTTCGGCAGCGCCGATCTCGCGGATGAGGGTTGCGACACCTGGCTGGGTCGTCCCTGGGTCGATACCGTGACGGTCGAGAGCCGCCCGAAGATCGCCGCGCTCCTCAAGGATGCCGCGCCCGGCGCCGTCACGCGCTGGCGCCAGGTGAATCACGTCTCGCCCACCGGCACGGACCTGCCCGTGCGCTACGCCGCCATGCGGCTGGCCAAGGACGGCCAGATCCTCGTCCTCGGGCGAAACCTGCGCGCCATGGCCTCGCTGCAGCGGACGCTCGCCGAGACGCAGCAGGCCCTGGAACGCGACTACCTGCGCATGCGCGGCGCCGAGACCCGGTACCGCCTGCTGTTCCAGCTCGGCTCCGAGCCCGTCCTCGTGGTCGATGCCGCGACCCGGCGGGTGACCGAGGTGAACCCCGCCGCCTCCCGGCTGATCGGCCGGGCCGAGAAGCGCATCGTCGGCCAGGACGCGGTCGACCTGTTCGACGGCGCCTGTGCCCGCGACCTCGAATCACTCTTCGCCGGCCTCCGGATGACCGGACAGGCGGCGGACCTGGAGGCCCGGCTCGGGCATGGCCGCGGTGCCGTGCGGGTCGCCGCCTCGCTGTTCCGCCAGGAGAACGCCACCAGCATCCTGCTGCGGCTGGCTTCCCCCGAGCCCGTTGAGACGAGCGCGGCCCGAACCGGTGCCGGCGCCCTCGACGTCGTGAGGAATATGCCCGAGGGCTTCGTGGTCACCGACCCGGCCCGGCGGGTGCTGACGGCGAATCCCGCCTTCCTGGACCTCGTCCAGCTCGCCACGGAGGAGCAGGTTCGCGGACAGCCCCTCGACAACTGGATCGGGCGGGAGGAATCCGAGGCCGCGGCCCTGTTCGCGACGCTGGCGCAGCATGGCTCCGTCCGCCACTTCCCGACGCAGATCCGCGGCGCCTACGGCAGCGTCGAGGACGTGGAGGTCGCCGCCGTCTCGGTCGCCGGGGGCAGCCAGCCCTGCATCGGCTTCACCCTCCGCGCGACGCCCCGGCGCGCGGCGGCGGTCGCGGGCGGGCGCGAGCTGCCCCGCTCCGTCGAGCAGATGACGGAGCTCGTCGGGCGTGTCTCGATGAAGAACCTGGTGCGCGAATCGACCGATCTCATCGAGCGGCTGTGCATCGAGGCCGCCCTGCGCATCACCCGCGACAACCGGGCCTCCGCCGCCGAGATGCTGGGCCTGAGTCGCCAGGGCCTCTACGCCAAGATGCACCGCTACGGCATCGGCGATCTCGAAGGCCGCGACGCCCCCGACGAAGCCTGACGCCCCCCCGGATACCCGCTCGCGCGCCGGTACTTGCGCGCGATCCGAGACGACGTCGCGCCGGCCCGAACTCACGACAATGTTGTAAATCAAACTTGACACTTGTGGGTGTTAAAATCTAGCGTCATCCCCATGGCAACGCCGGCACCCAGCGCCCTCATCGAGCTCCTGAAGCCGATCACATGGTTCGCGCCGATGTGGGCCTTCACCTGCGGCGTGGTCTCCTCCGGCGCCTCGCCCACCGGGCAATGGCCGGTGATCGCCGCGGGCGTGATCCTGGCGGGTCCCCTGGTCTGCGCCACCTCGCAGGCGGTGAACGACTGGTACGATCGGCACGTCGACGCCATCAACGAGCCGCACCGGCCGATCCCCTCGGGCCGGATGCCCGGGCGCTGGGGCCTCTACGTCGCCGCCGGCTGGACCGTGCTGTCGCTCCTCGTCGCCGCCGCCCTTGGCCCCTGGATCCTCGGCGCCGCCCTGTTCGGCCTGGTCCTCGCCTGGATCTACAGCGCCCCGCCCCTGCGCCTGAAGCGCAACGGATGGTGGGGCAATTCGGCGGTGGCGATCTGCTACGAAGGGCTGCCCTGGTTCACCGGTGCCGCGGTGATGGCGGCGGCCGTACCGGACGGGCGCGTGCTGCTGGTCGCCCTGCTCTATTCCATCGGCGCGCACGGCATCATGACCCTGAACGACTTCAAGTCGGTGGAGGGCGACGGCCGGACCGGCATCCGGTCCCTGCCCGTTCAGCTCGGAACCCTCGGGGCCGCCCGCCTCGCCTGCCTCGTCATGGCCGTTCCCCAGGTGGCCGTCATCCTCGGCCTGTTCGCCTGGAACCGGCCCTGGCACGGAACGGTCATCGGCGTCCTGCTGCTCGGTCAGTTCGTTCTGATGCGCCGGCTCCTGGCCGCGCCCCGCGAGCGGGCGGCCTGGTACAACGGCACCGGCACCACCCTCTACGTGCTCGGCATGCTGGTGGCGGCCTTCGCCCTGCGGCCCCTGGTCCAGGGAGGTCCGTGATGGCGAACCCGACCTTTAGCTGGCGCGCCATCGTCCGGCTCGGCCTCGTGCAGACCGCCCTCGGCGCCGTCGTGGTGCTGATGACCTCGACCATCAACCGCGTGATGGTGGTGGAGCTCGCCCTCCCGGCGATCGTGCCCGGCGGGCTCATCGCCCTGCACTACGCCGTTCAGGTCCTGCGCCCGCGCTGGGGCTACGGCTCGGATCGCACCGGCCGGCGCACGCCCTGGATCATCGGCGGCATGGCGGCCCTGGCCCTCGGCGGATTGGGCGCGGCCGTGGCCACCGCCCTTGCCGAGACGCACCAGGCCGCCGGCCTCGCGCTGGCGGTGGTCTCGTTCCTCACGGTCGGCATGGGCGCGGGGGCCGCCGGAACCTCGCTCCTCGTGCTCCTTGCCACCGGCGTGGACGCGCGCCGCCGCGGCGCCGCCGCCACGGTGGTCTGGGTCATGATGATCGCGGGCTTCGCCATCACCGCGCCGCTGGCCGGGCACTTCCTCGATCCCTTCTCGGGCGCACGGTTGATCGCCGTCTCCGGCACGGTCTCGCTCGTCGCCTTCGCCATGGCGTTCCTGGCTCTGCGCGGTGTCGAGCCGGCGGCCGGGCCGTCCGCCGGCGCCGAGGCGGCGGAGAAGCGTCCGTTCCGCGTGGTGCTGGCGCGGGTCTGGGCCGAGCCGGAATCCCGGCGCTTCACGGTCTTCATCTTCATGGCGATGCTGGCCTACAGCGCGCAGGAACTCATCCTCGAACCCTTCGCCGGCCTCGTCTTCGCGATGACGCCCGGGGTGACCACCAAGCTCGCGGGCCTGCAGCACGGCGGCGTCCTCGCCGGCATGCTGACCGTGGCCGGCCTCACCATGGGCATCGGCGGCCCGGTGCTGGGCTCCCTGAAAGTCTGGACCACGCTGGGCTGCCTCGGCTCGGCCCTCGCCCTCCTCGCCATCGCGGCCGGTGGCCTCGCGGGCGCCGACTTCCCCCTGCGGGTGCCGGTCTTCGCCCTCGGCCTGTTCAACGGCATCTTCGCGGTGGCGGCGATCGGTTCGATGATGGCGCTGGCCGGGGCCGGCGGCGAGGCCGAACGGGGCACGCGGATGGGCGTTTGGGGCGCGGCTCAGGGCCTGGCCTTCGGAGCCGGCGGCTTCCTCGGCACCGTCGCGGTGGACCTGGCCCGCCTGGTCACGCCGCGGGTGGTCGACGCCTATGCCGGCGTCTTCGCCGCCGAGGCGCTGCTCTTCGTCCTCGCCGCCGCCCTTGCGCTGCGCATCGCGCACGCGCCAGCGACCCCCGTGCCGCGGGGCCTGCGTCGTCGAACATCGTTCGAGGCAACGCTTTCCACGAGGTGAGATCATGGCTGCCGTGCGGGACACCGAGCTCGAAACCTACGATGTGGTGGTGGTGGGCGGTGGCCCGGCGGGTGCGACCGCGGCCACCGACCTAGCCCGCAGCGGGCGGCGCGTGCTGCTCCTCGACAAGCCCGGACGGATCAAGCCCTGCGGCGGCGCCATTCCCCCGCGCCTGATCCGCGATTTCGCCATTCCCGACCATCTCCTCGTTGCCCGCATCCGCTCGGCCCGGATGGTCTCGCCCCGGGACAAGCGCGTGGACATGCCCATCGGCGACGGCTTCGTCGGCATGGTCGACCGGGCCGACTTCGATCCCTGGCTGCGGGAGCGCGCCGCGGCCGCGGGCGCGGTGCTCCGGCCCGCCACCTTCCGGCACATCGAGCGCGACACGGAGGGGGCCGCCGTCCACTATCTCCAGGACGGTTTTCCCCGTGCCGCCCGGGCCCGCCTCGTCATCGGCGCCGACGGCGCGAGTTCCGCCGTCGGCCGGGCCGAGATCCCCGGCCACGCCGCCATGCGCCAGGTCTTCGCCTATCACGAGATCGTCCGCCTGCCCGAGGGCGGTGCGCACGACGTCGAGGCCACCCGCTGCGACGTCTATTACCAGGGCAAGCTCTCGCCGGACTTTTACGCCTGGGTCTTCCCGCACGGCGACACGGTGAGCATCGGCACCGGAAGCGCCCGCAAGGGCTTCTCCCTGCGCGGAGCCATCCGGTCCCTGCGCGCCTCCACCGGCCTCGCGGCGGGCGAGACCGTCCGGCGCGAGGGCGCCCCCCTGCCCCTGAAGCCCCTGCGCCGCTGGGACAACGGCCGCGACGTCCTCCTGACCGGGGACGCGGCCGGCATCGTCGCACCGGCCTCCGGCGAGGGCATCTACTACGCCATGCTCGGCGGGCGCCTCGCCGCCGAGGCCGCGCAGGCCTTCCTTGCCACCGGGCAGGTCCGGGCACTGGCCGGGGCGCGACGCAACTTCATGCGGCTGCACGGGCGCGTCTTCCTGATCCTGCGGATCATGCAGGCGGTCTGGTACCGCAACGACGGACTGCGCGAGCGCTTCGTGTCGATCTGCCGGGATCGCGACGTGCAGCAGCTGACCTGGGATTCCTACATGAACAAGGAGCTGGTCCGGGCCAAGCCCGCGGCCCATGCGCGAATCTTCTTCAAGGACCTCGCGCACCTGTTCCGCTGGGTCTCGCCGTGAGTCTCGCCGGGGATCTCGCGGTGGGTCTCGACGGGGCGGGCGGCTGGGGACCGGCCGGAATCGCCGCGGGCGCGGCGATCCTGGTGGCGCTGGCGGGCGGCCTCCTGACCACGACGGGGCCCTGGTACCAGGCCCTCCGGCGTCCCGCGTGGAAGCCGCCGGACTGGGCCTTCGGCCCGGTCTGGACCACGATCTTCACGCTGACGGCGATCTCGGCCGTCCTCGCCTGGAACGCCGATGCAAGCCCCGCCGCCCGCGCGTCGCTGGTGGCCGCCTACGCCGTGAACGCCGTGCTGAACATCGCCTGGAGCGGCCTGTTCTTCCGCCTGCGCCGGCCGGACTGGACCTTCGTCGAGGTGCTGTTCCTCTGGCTCTCCATCGGCGTGCTCATCGTCGTCACGGGGCGCGTGCACGGGATGGCTGCCCTTCTCCTGCTGCCCTACCTCCTCTGGGTCGGGGTCGCCGCCTGCCTGAACCGGGCGATCGTTCGCCTCAACGGTCCATTCCGGAGCGCGTGAGCGATGGAGGCACTTCTCGCCAGCGGTCACCTCGTGGACGCGATCCTGCTCCTCGTCGCCGGCGAGGCGCTGGGCCTGATCCTGTGGAGTCGTCGGACGCAGGGCGCCTGGCCGCTGGCGCTCCTGTGCAACTTGACCTCCGGCGCGGCCCTGATGCTGGCGCTGCGCGGCGCCCTCACCGGTGCCGGCTGGCCCGTGATCGCCGGATGCCTCGCCCTGGCCGGCCTGGCGCACCTCGCCGAGATGGCGCTGCGCCTCGGCCTCCTTCCTCCGCCCGTCCGCCTTCGCGATCCCCACGACGGGCGCGCCTGACCACCCCCCGACACCACAGCTCCGGAGAGACGCCATGGATTACCGCCGCACCGCTCTCCGAATGGGGACCGGCCTCGTCGTGGGTTTGGCCGCCCAGGGCGCCTCGGCGCAGGATGCCGAGCTGATCAAGCGGGGCGAGTACCTGGCGACCGCCGGGGACTGCGTGGCCTGCCACACGGCGCCGGACGGCAAGCCCTTCGCCGGCAACTACGTGCTCAACACGCCGATCGGGAAGATCCGCACGCCGAACCTGACCCCGGACCCGGAGACCGGCCTCGGCACGTGGAGCGCGGACGACTTCTACCGCGCCTTCCACGAGGGCATCACCAAGGACGGCTCCTACCTCTACCCGGCCTTTCCCTTCGCCTGGTACACGAAGGTCACCCGCGCCGATTCCGACGCGATCTTCGCCTATCTGAAGTCGCTGCCGGCGGTGCACGAGCCGCGCAAGCCCTCCGAGATCCCCTTCCCGTTCAACATCCGCACCGCGCTCATCACCTGGCGCACCGCCTTCTTCACCGCCGGTGAATTCCAGCCGGACCCGCAGGCGAGCGCCGAGGTCAACCGCGGCGGCTACCTCGTCGAGGGGCTCGGCCATTGCGGCATGTGTCACAACGCCAACAAGATCGTGGGCAACAGCGGCCTGGCCGGCAAGCTCGGCGGCGGCGTCATCGACGGCTGGTACGCCCCCAACATCACCCCCGACGACCATACCGGCATCGGTGGCTGGAGCGACGATCAGGTCGTGACCTACCTGAAGACCGGCGCCGCCCCGGGGAACCAGCCCGGCGTCGCGGCGGGCCCGATGCGCCAGACCATCCAGGAATCCCTGTCGAAGATGAGCGACGCCGACCTCAAGGCGATGGTGGCCTACCTGCGCACGCAGAAGGCCAAGGAGAGTTACAAGGTCAAGGACATCCAGGCCTTCAACCAGGCCGACGCCCCCGGCGCGGCGACCTATCTCAGCTACTGCTCCTCCTGTCACAAGCCGGACGGCAGGGGCGTCGAGGGCGCGATCCCGGCGCTCGCCGGCAACACCTCGGTGCAGGCGCAGGGCCCCGAGACGGTGATCCGCGTGATCCTCGGCGGCCTCTCGGCCCAGAACGGCTACGCGCCGATGCCGGCCATCGGCGCCGGCATGACCGACCAGGAGGTGGCCGACGTCACCGACTACGTCCGCAACGCCTGGGGCAATGCCGCTCCGGTGATCAGCGAGCGCGGCGTCGTCGCCACCGCGCGCAAGGCCACGGAGACGATGCTGGCGGGCACCGCGCCCTGCGCGGAGATCGCCCAGCCGGACATCGCCAAGGCCGTGGCCGAGTCGGGTGCGGCCCAGAGCCTCGCCGGGCTCGAGCCCGAGAACTTCATCCCGATCGTCAACGCGCTCCTGCCGAAGATCAAGGCGGCGGTTCCCGACGCCAAGGGCGACGACATCGTCAACGGCCTGACGACGGCCTTCTGCAAGGCCGGGCGGAACGACGCGCGCTACGACAAGCCCGGTTGGCACGCGGTGATCGGCAGCTTCGCCAGCGTCACCTATGCCCAGCTGAAGAATCCCGAGCTGAAGGCCTCGACCATGGGCACGACGCCCACGCCCTGACGCAATCGCCGCGAGCGGGGCCGGTCGTGGGGCCGTGGGCTGCGGAGCCTGACGCGACGGATCAGCCCGCACGGGACCCCGCCGATGCGCCGCCGGCGCAGCCCTCAGCTCGCCATGGTGACGATGAGCGGGCCGTTGCGGGTGGCGACCACCGTGTGTTCGTACTGGACCGTGGGCGCCTGCGGCCGGCTGTAGAGGGTCCAGGGATCGTCGCCATCCTCGGCGAACTCGGCCCCGAGGGACAGGAAGGGTTCGACGGTGAACACCAGGCCGTCCGTGGCGACCCGGCGCTCGGAGGCGTCGGGCCAAGTGGCGATCTCGGTGGGCTCCTCGTGGAGGGAGTGGCCGACGCCGTGGCTGGCGAGGTTGCGCACCAGGGTGTAGCCGTTCCGGCGCGCGAAGGCCCCGACCGCCTGGCCGATGGCGGCGATCGGCTTGCCGGTCCCGACCTGCCGCAGGCCGGTCCACATCGCCCGGCGGCCATCCTTGCACAGCCGCTCCACCGCGCGGGTCACGGGCGGCACGGGAAACGAGGCCCCAGTATCGGCGAAGTAGCCGTCCTTCGCCGCGGAGACGTCGATATTGACGAGGTCGCCCGGGTTGATCCGGCGGGCCCCCGGAATGCCGTGCGCGACCTCCTCGTTGACGCTGATGCAGGTGGCGCCGGGAAAGCCGTAGGCCAGCTCCGGCGCCGGCTGGGCACCGGCCGCCTCCAGCAGACGGCGTCCGACGAGGTCGAGCTCCGCCGTCGTCATCCCGGGCTCGATCGCCTTCCCCATCGCTTCCAACGTCTGGGCGACGATGCGCCCGATCCGCTTCAACGCAGCCAGATCGTCGTCGCTCGATACCGTCATGTCGCTGTCCCTCGGGGCCGCCCGGATGGCTGGCCGCTCGCATCGCCGCCCGTCGGGGCATACCCATAGCGGACCTCCGGCTCCGGGACGACGGCCGGTTCGGCATGGCGGCCCTCAGCCCGCACAGGGCGATCCCCCGGCTTGCGGATCGCGCCGGATCGCGTCACCAGCACCGGGATGGCCCACCCAAGCTCCGCCAACGCCGCATCGGACCTGCCGATCGAAGACGCCCTTCCGGCCCTGCGCGACGCCCTCGCCGGGGGGTCGGCCGCGGTCCTGGTCGCGCCGCCCGGCGCGGGCAAGACCACCCGGGTGCCGCTGGCCCTTCTCGACGCGCCCTGGCTGCGCCCCGCCGACAAGATCATCCTGCTGGAGCCGCGCCGCCTGGCCGCCCGCGGAGCGGCGGAGCGCATGGCCGCCACCCTCGGCGAGCGCGTCGGCGACACGGTCGGCCTCCGGGTCCGCCTCGGCTCGAAGATCTCCGGGCGCACCCGGATCGAGGTCGTCACCGAGGGCGTCTTCACCCGCATGATCCTCGACGATCCGGAACTCACCGGAATCGGTGCGGTCCTCTTCGACGAGTTCCACGAGCGCTCCCTCGACGCGGATCTCGGCCTCGCCCTGGCCCTCGACACCCAGGGCGCCCTGCGCGAGGACCTGCGAATCCTGGTGATGTCGGCGACCCTCGACGGCGCCAGGGTCGCCGGGCTGCTCGGCACCGCGCCGGTGATCGAATCGGAGGGGCGCGCCTACCCGGTCGAGACGCGGTACTGGGACCGCGACCCGAATCGCCGGATCGAGGACGTCGTGGCCGAGGCCATCCTGCGGGCCCTGCGGGCGGATCCGGGCTCGGTCCTGGCCTTCCTGCCGGGCCAGGGCGAGATCCGCCGGGTCGCGACGCTGCTGGCCGACAAGGTCGACGCCGTCACGGAGATCGCGCCCCTCTACGGGGCGCTGACGCCCGCCGAGCAGGACCGCGCCGTGGCGCCCGCGCCGCCGGGACGGCGCAAGGTGGTGCTCGCCACCAGCATCGCCGAGACCTCGCTGACCATCCAGGGCGTGCGCATCGTCGTCGATTCCGGCCTGTCGCGCGTGCCCGTCTACGAGCCCGGCCTCGGGCTGACCCGGCTCGTCACCGCGCGGGCGTCGCGCGCCTCCGTCGACCAGCGCCGGGGGCGTGCGGGCCGCACCGAGCCGGGCGTCTGCCACCGTCTCTGGGCGGAAGCCGCCACCAACGCCCTGGAGCCCTTCACCCGCCCGGAGATCCTCGCCGCCGACCTCTCGGGCCTGGTGCTCGACTGCGCCGCCTGGGGCGTCGCCGATCCCGCGACCCTCGCCTTCCTCGACCCGCCACCCGCCCCCGCCCTGGCCGAGGCGCGGGCGATGCTGCGGGACCTCGGGGCGATCGAGGCCGAAGGCCGTCTCACCGAGACCGGCCGGGCCCTGCGCGCCCTGCCGCTGCCGCCGCGCCTCGCCCGCATGGTGGTCGGCGCGGCAGGGTACGGCACGGCTCGCGCGGCGGCGGATCTCGCGGCGGTGCTGGTCGAGCGCGGCCTCGGCGGGGACGACACCGACGTGACCCATCGGACCGAGCGCTTCGCCCGCGACCGCGCCCAGCGGGCCGCGGACATGCGCCGCCTCGCCCAGGGCTGGGCCCGGCAGGCGGAGAGCTTCGCCGGGGCCCGGGCCGGCGCAGCCGGGGGCCTCGACATGAGCGAGGCCGGGCCGCTCCTCGCCCTGGCCTATCCCGATCGCGTCGCACGCGCCCGCGGCCGCGACGGCGAGTTCGTGATGGCCAACGGCCGGGCCGGCCGCGTCTATGCGGCCTCCGCCCTGGCCCGCGCGCCGTTCCTCGTGGTGGCCGAGCTGACCGGCACCGCCGCCCAGGGGCGCATCCTCGCGGCAGCGCCGATCACCCTGGAGGCGATCGAGGCCCTGTTCGGATCGACCATCGCGGCGACGACACAGGTCACCTTCGATCGGAGTGCCCGGGCGTTGCGGGCCCGCTCCCTGCGGCGCCTCGGAGCGCTCACCCTGGGCGAGCGCACCCTGCCGGTGCCGGGCGACCTCGCCGCGGCGGAGATCCTGGCGCGGGGCGTTGCCGAGATCGGCCTCCCGGCCCTGCCGTGGACGCCGGCGCTGACGCAGTGGCGGGCCCGCCTGCAGTTCCTGCGGGCGGCCGATCCCGAGACCTGGCCCGACCTGTCCGACGCCCACCTCCTGGACACGATCGAGGCCTGGCTGGCGCCCGAGATCGTCGGGCGCACCAGCCTCGACGCGGTCGGCGCCGACTATCTCGCGCGCGCCCTGCAGGCGTTGCTGCCCTGGACCCTGCGCGCGCGCCTCGACGCCGAGGCCCCGACCCATGTCGAGGTGCCCACCGGCTCGCGCATCGCCCTCGATTACGAGGCCGAGGGCGGGCCGGTGCTCGCCGTCCGGGTGCAGGAGCTGTTCGGGCTCGAGCGCCATCCGAGTATCGCCGGGGGCCGCATTCCCCTGGTCCTGCACCTGCTCTCACCGGCCTCGCGGCCGATCCAGATCACGCGCGATCTGCCGGGTTTCTGGCACGGGTCGTGGAGCGCCGTGCGTTCGGAGATGCGCGGGCGCTATCCGCGCCATCCCTGGCCCGAGGACCCGGTCGCGGAACCGCCGACCCGGCGGGTGAAGCCGAGGGGCACGTGACCGAACGCCTTCGCGCCACCCTCGCCCTCTACGATCCGCGCGGACGGCTCGCGGCCCCGGCCTACCGGCACCTGCTGATCCGCACGCTGCTGCTCGGTTTCGGGCTGCTCTGCCTTGGGATCTGGCTCGCCAGCCTCGGCCTGCGCTGGGCCGGGGTCCTGGCGGTCGCCGGCATCCTGCCGGTGATCGGGGCGACGGCGATCCAGACGGTCCGGCGCCTGCACGACCGCAACCGCAGCGGCGGCTGGTTCGGCCTGTATGTCCTGGCCGAAACGGTCGGCGTCCTGCCCCTGGAGCGGGCCGTCGACGCCCATCCGCTCCCGGTCATCGCCCTGGTTCTGGCAATGCTCGGCTTCTTCCTCTGGTTCTTCGTCGAGACGGTGTTCCGGGCGGGGAGCCCGGGGGCCAACCGCTACGGTCCGGTCCCCGCAGACGCGTGAGCGGTCAGGCCGCCCGGCGGGCGGCGAGGACGATGCGGGCAGCGCTCCGGCTCGGCGGGTCGTCGTCCGGTAGGCGCATCAGGCTGTCGATGCGGGCGAGCGCGTCCACCTGCGCATCCCGTGCCGGCTCTCCCGCCAGGAGCGGTGCCACCGCGTCGGCGAGGCGCGGAGCTGTGCATTCGGCCTGGATGAATTCCGGCATCGCATTCTGTCCGAGGATCAGGTTCGGCAGCACGATCGTGGGCACCTGGATGAGGCGGCGGGCCACCGCCTCCTCGATCCGCGAGACCTTGTAGGCGACCACCATCGGCACGCCGGCCAGGGCCAGTTCCAGGGTGACGGTGCCCGAGGCCGCGAGCGCCGCCCGGGCCCGGCGGAAGGTGGCGTGCTTGGCCGCCTCGCCGTGAACGAGGGTGACCGGACTGTCCCAGGCCAGCGCCAGACGCTCGATCAGGGCCCTGTGCCGGGTCACCGCCGGCAGCACCGCCTCGATCGGTCCGAAGCGCGCCGTGAGCCGCGCCAGGGTGGCGCCGAAGACCGGCATTAGCCGCTCGATCTCCGAGCGGCGCGAACCCGGCAGGATCGCCAGGACCGGCCGCCCCGTCATGCGGGCTTCGGCCTCGGCGGCCCCGGGCCGCAGCTCCCCAAGCCGCTCGATCAGCGGGTGTCCGACATAGGTGCAGGCCGGGCCGTTCAGGCGCCGATGGGCCTCCGGCTCGAACGGCAGGAGGGCGAGGACGTGATCGATGAAGGGGCGCATCTTCGCCGCCCGCCAGGGGCGCCAGGCCCAGACGCTGGGGGAGACGTAGTCGACGATGGGCAGGTCCGGCATCCGCTTGCGCACCCGCGCGGCGACCGCGTGGGTGAAGCCGGGGCTGTCGATGATGACGAGGACGTCCGGCCGGGCCTCGACCACGTCGCGCACGGTCTGGCGGATGCGCCGCAGCAGGGTGCGCAGCCGGGCAGCGACGGGCAGGTAGCCCATCACCGCCACGTCGTCGATGGGAAACAGCGAGGCGAAGCCCTCCGCCGCCATGGCCTCGCCGCCGACCCCGCCGAAGCGGATCGGGCGATCCGAAAGCTCGCGCAGGCCGCGCATCAGCTTGGCCCCGAGCTGATCCCCGGAATCCTCGCCGGCCACCAGCCAGATCGTCCGCTCGCTGCGCGGTTCGCTCATGATCCCGATCCCGTTCTGGCCTCCGGACCGCCCGCGTCGGCGCCCAGGCCGAGGAGAAAGAGGCCCGCCCGATCCGCGACCGCGATCGTCGCCGGACGGTCAATGATCAGGGTGAAGCCCGCCTGGACGGCCAAACCGGCACAGCCCGCCGCCGCCGCGTTCGCCACCGTACGGGGGCCGATCGCCGGCAGGTCGACGCGCAGGTCCTGGCCGGTCTTGGCGCATTTCACCAGCACGGTGCCGGGCTGTGCGCTGCCGTAGCCGAAGGGCCGGCGTCCGAGCATCCGGGCCCGGGCCAGCATCCGGTCGGTCCCCTCCGGACCCTCGACGGTCAGGGCCCGCTGTCCGACGACGACGGTGGCCTGGCCGACGTCGAAATCCGACAGGGCCGCCAGCAGGGCGCGGCCGGTGGCGATGGAGTCCCGCGCCGCGGCATCGGGGGCGTGCCGGCCGAGCAGGCCCTCGGGACTGAGCAGATCCGGGGCGACCTCGTGGACGCCGACCACGCCGTGGCCGTGCTCCTCCAGGAGCGCCAGGGCGCCGCGCAGCAGGCGGTCGTCGCCGCCGTCGGAGATCGCCTTCAGGGCGTCTCGGTTGCGCAGGGCCGCGGCGGCGTTGAGGATCGCGGCCGGGTTCGGCCGGGACACGCCGCCGGCCGGCACCACGGTGACCGGCCCCCAGGCCTTGAGGATCGCCAGGATGCCGGCAATGTCGAGGAGGTCGACGGTGGCGGCCGCGCGGGCGCGCATCGCCCGCTCGGCGAACCCCCGGATGGCCAGGACGCGGAACGGACGCCCCGCCCGGTCGAGGGAGGCGGCCACGAGTTCCGGCAGGCGGCCGGCGCCCGCCACCAGGACCAGCGCCGCCGGTGCGGGCGCGATGCGCGCGGCCGGCGCCGGATTCGCGCTCAAGCGGCGCTCGGCGTCTCGCGCGGTGTGCAGAGCGAACGCTTGCCGCCGGCGCGGATGAAGGCGACGATCTCGGTCACGGCGCGATGGGTCTCGAACTCGGCGGCGACGTCTTCGAGGCGCTCCATCAGCGTGCCCTCGTTGGCGAAGAGCAGCCGATAGGCCCGCCGCAGGGTGTGGATGTCCTCCCGGGCAAAGCCCCGCCGCTGCAGGCCGATGATGTTCAGGCCCGACAGGTAGGCGCGGTTGCCGAGGGCCATCCCGTACGGGATACAGTCGTTCTCGAGGCCGGACAGGCCGCCGACGAAGGCGTGCGCCCCGACGCGCGCGAACTGGATCACGGCCGCGCCGCCCCCGATGATGACGTAGTCGCCGACGCTGCAATGGCCGGCGAGCATGACGTTGTTCGAGAACACGACGCCGTCGCCGACCCGGCAATCGTGGCCGACATGCGCGTTGGCGAGGAAGGTGCAGTTGTCGCCGACCGTCGTCTCGAGGCCGCCCCCAGCCGTACCGGGATTCATGGTCACGCCCTCGCGGATCAGGCAGTCGGCGCCCACCGTGAGGGTCGAGGTCTCGCCCCTGAACTTCAGGTCCTGCGGCGGATGGCCGATGGAGGCGAAGGGGAAGATCCGGGTCCGGGGGCCGATCGTGGTCCGGCCGGCCACCACCACGTGGCTGACCAGCTCGCAGCCCGCCCCGAGGGTCACGGACGGACCCACATGGCAGAACGGACCGACCCGGACGCCCTCGCCCAGGGTCGCGCCGTCCTCGACCACCGCGCTCGGGTGGATCTCCGCGGCGGCGCTCACTCGGTCACCAGCATGGCGCCGATCTCGGCCTCGGCGACCAGGACGCCGTCGACCCGCGCCTCGCCGCGGAACCACCACATGGTCCGGCGGTGGTTGGTCTTGGTCATGTGGTAACGCACGGTATCGCCGGGGACGACGGGCTTGCGGAACTTGCACTTGTCGATGGTCATGAAGAACACCTGCTTGGTGCGCAGCTCGTCGCTCATGATGTGGCGGCAGCAGATGGCGCCCGCGGTCTGTGCCATGCCCTCGATCAGCAGGACGCCGGGAAACACCGGCAGGCCGGGGAAATGCCCGGTGAATTGCGGCTCGTTGATCGTGACGTTCTTGATCCCGACACAGCTTCGGTCGCCGTCGATCTCAACGATCCGGTCGATCATCAGGAAGGGATAGCGGTGCGGCAGGAGTTCCAGAACCTTCTGGATATCAGCCGAGCCGAGTTCACGCGGCATGTCGCTCATCGATTGTCTGATCCTACTGCGCGTCGGCGCCCCGCCGTCCCGCCTCGTTCCCGTTCGCCGCCAGATCTGGAGGAAGCGCCTTCATTCGGCAGATGGACCGCGGATGCAAGCCCTCAGGGCCGAAAGCTGCGGTCGCCCGCCCAGCGGAGCAACGATCCGGGGCGACCGATCGCCACGTTGTCATTCCAGGGCGGAGGCTAACGTCTGAGTAGAAGTTTCCCGATCTTGACGTCGCCTTTGCGAGCCCCAGAATCCATGAGGGCCGACCCAGAAACGGCGGTTGTCCGAAGACCTCCCTTTCCGAGGACAAGACCTGATGGTTTCACCCGATAAGGATCGGTTCCCTCAAAGCGGGGCCGTGAGACCAGGGAACATCGAAGTTTCAGCGAGCAACAACGTTCAGGCGCTCCGTCCTGGAGACGTCGTCATCTCCGCCGACCTGGCGCATCGCCCCGTGCGGGCGATGGATCTCGCCGGCACCGCCGCGGCCCTCGGCGCGGTCGCCGCGTACTTGGTGCCGGACCCGGCCGCGGCCGGCCAGGCGATCCTCGACGCGATCCTTCGGCTCTGCGGATGCGGCTCGGCAGGGCTCGCCCTGCGCGACGTCGAGGCGGACGCGCTGGTCTGGAGCCGCGTCGCCGGCCGGCTCGCCGACCAGGCCGGCCTACGGTTTCCGCCCGATGGCGATGCGCAGCGTCACTGTGTGGAGACGGGAGAGACCATCCTCGTCAGTCGCCCGTTCGCCGGCCTCGCCGACGAGGCGGGCGCGCCCCTGCTTGAGGGCCTGTTCACGCCCGTGCGGGACACCGCCGGGCGGGTGCTCGGCGTGCTTTGGGCCATCCACCACGACGTGACCGCGCGGTTCGATGCGGAAGACGCCCGGATCCTGCAGCAATTCGCAGGGCTGTTCGTGCTGGCCCTGAAGGGGTCCGGCAACGCGGCGCCGGAGCCCGGGGCGAAGCCCGCCCGCGCGGCCCACCGCACCCCGCCGACGCTGGCCGACGCGAACCCGTTCATTCGTAAGCTGCACGGCTTCGTTCCGCTCACCTCGGCGGATCGGGAGCGCCTGCAGCGCCTGACGGACGAGGCCGTCGCCGTGCCGGCCCGGATCGATCTGATCCGCGAGGGCGATCGCCCGGGCGGCGTCTTCCTGATGTTGGAGGGAATGGCCTGTCGCTACAGGCGGGTCGGTCCGGATCGGCGCCAGATCACCGCCTACCTGCTTCCGGGCGATGTCTGCGACCTCGACGTCGCCCTGCTGAGCCGGATGGATCACACCATCATGACCCTGACGGACAGTCGGGTGGCCCGACTCGACCGGGCAACCGTGCTCGACCTGATCCGCAGCCATCCCAATATCGCGGCGGCCCTGCGCAAGACCACCCTCGTCGACGAGGCGACCCTGCGCGAATGGCTGGTCGGTCTCGGGTCCCGCGGGCCGCTCCAGCGGGTCGCCCATCTCTTCTGCGAGTTGCAGGCCCGGTTCGAGGTCGTCGGGCTGGCGGGTCCACGGGGTTTCCCGCTGCCCCAGTCGCAGTCGGACCTCGCAGACGCGACCGCCCTCTCCAGCGTGCACGTGACCCGGGCGATCCAGGACCTCACGGGCCGCGATCTGGTCGCCCTGTCCGACGGGATGCTCCTCATCCGCGATCCCGGCGGGTTGAAGGCGCTCGCCGGATTCGGCGGCGACTACCTCCACCTGGAGGATCGCCACCCGCGCGGCTGAGGCTCAGGCCTTGGGCTCGTCCCCGCCGGTGGAACGCTCGGCCAGGCGCGCGAGCGTGGTCAACTCGCGGAACCAGGCCCTCACGGGCTTGGCCGGCGTGCCGCCCCATCGGCTGCCGGGCGGCACATCGCGATTCACGTTCGACGAGCCGGCGATCTGCGATCCCATGCCGATGCGCAGGTGGCCGACGACGCCGACCTGACCACCCAGGACGACGTAGTCCTCGAGGGTGGTCGACCCGGAGATTCCAACGCCTGAAACGATCACGCAGTGGCGTCCGACGACCACGTTGTGGGCGATCTGCACGAGGTTATCGATCTTGGTGCCCTCACCGATGATCGTGTCGCGGCTGGCGCCGCGATCGATCGTGGTGTTGGCGCCGATCTCGACATCGTCCTGAACGATGACCCGGCCGATCTGCGGTACCTTCAGGTGACCCCCCGGCCCCATGGCGAAGCCGAAACCGTCCTGGCCGAGGCGCGCGCCCGGATGGATGATGACCCGGTTGCCGAGAAGCGCATGAGTCAGGGTGGCCCCGGCTCCGACCGTGCAGTCGCGCCCGATCCGGACTCGGGGGCCGATGCTGGCATTCGGGCCGATGACCGTGCCGGAGCCGATCTCGGCACCCGGACCGATGACGGCGCCCGGATCGACCTGCACGCCGGGTTCGAGGTGCGCTTCGGGATGGATGTGTGCCCCCGGGGCGATGCCGGTCGAGCCGAAGAGCGAGGCGGGCCGCATCGCCTCCGGATGGAGCCGCGCCAGCAGGCCGGCGTAGAGCCGGTAGGGATCCCGCAGGACCAGGGCCACGGTCTCGGCCGGGACCCGTGGGGCGAAGCGGGGCGAGACGAGGCAGAGCCCTGCCCGGGTCGCCACGAGCGCGTCGCCGTAGCGGGCGTTGTCCATGTAGGCGACGTCGGTCGGCGTGGCGGATTCCAGCGGCGCGGCGCCGGTGATCACGCCGTCCGGGTTCGTGCCCTCGGGCAGCGAAACGCCAGCAGCCTCGGCGATGGCGCCGAGGCTGAGGGTGGTGGTCGCGGAGAAGAAGATCGGATCTGACATGCCGTCACAACGCGCTACCTCCCCGAAAGGAGGCAACGCTCCGGGTCAGAACCGCGAGCCGCCGGAGAACCGGAAGGCCTGCAGCTGATCCTTGCCGACGCGGCCGAGGTAGTTGCCGGTCGCATCGTAGGCCTTCACGCCTTCATCCTTTGAGAGGGCGTAGGCGTAGTCGAAGCGGATCGGGCCCAGCGGCGAGTTCCAGAGGATCGACGCACCGACCGAGGACCGGATCGTCATCTTGTCGCGCACGTTCACGCACTCGGGTTCGACGCCGATGGTGTTCTGGTTGAAGTTACAGGCGCCGCCCGGTGCGATACCGTTGATGAAGGCATCGCCGTTCACGTTGAACTGCGTCCGGCCGTTATAGCCGAACAGCGTACCGGCATCGGCGAACACCGCGCCCTTCAGGCCCAGATCCCGCGGCACGCCGGGGAGCGGGAACTGAACTTCGACCGTTCCGCCGAAGTAGGTCGAGCCGCCGATGGCGTTCGAACGGCTGTCGCTGATGCCGACGTCGCGCGGACCGATACCGTTGGGCGCGAAGCCGCGGACCAGCGATGGGCCGAGGAAGAACTGATCGGTGATGCGCAGGGGCTGATCGTTCAGGGCCGTGATGTGACCGCCCTGGAAGCGGACGAAGCCGACCACGTCCTCGTAGAGCTCCTTGTAGTACCGGGCATCGCCGGTCACGCGGAAGAACTTCGAGTCGCCGCCGAGGCCGGCGACGTCAGGCTTCAGCTCGGCGTAGAGGCCGTTGCGGGGCGAGCCGAGGTTGTCGAGGGTCGAGTAGGCGAGCGTCAGGCCGGCGAGCGAGGTCAGCGTGTTGCCCTGCGACCCCTTGAGCGCGATCGAGGCTTCGCCGTCGAGGGCACAGGCGGGATAGGCAGCCTGCTCACCCGGCGCGCCGGTCGCAACCGTTCCACCCGTCAACACAGTGTAACCCGGGATCGGGTTCGAACAGTCGTTGTACGGACGCTTGATCGTGTTCGGAACCTTCAGCTCGGTGTTGTAGAGCGAGTACCGCATCGTGATGCCGAACTCTTCGGTGATCGGCAGGCCGACGCGGAGCTGGCCGCCATAGACCGTGGTCTCGTAGCGCGAGTAGCGGGTCTGGTCGCTGTACTTGTAGAAGGCGTCGAAGCCGGCGGCGAGACGGTAGCCGAGGAAGTACGGCTCGGTGAACGAGAAGTCGAGGCCACGGGAGTACTGGCCGCCGGTGCCCGCCACGCGGACGTACTGGCCGCGACCGAGGAAGTTCGACTCCGAGATCGAGACTTCGCCGATGATGCCGTCCTGGGTGGAGTAGCCGCCCGCCACCGAGAACGAACCCGTGGGCTGATCCTCGACATCGATGTTGATGATGACGCGGTCGGCCGAGGAGCCCGGCTCGTTGGAGAAGCGCACCTTCTTGAAGAAGCCGAGGCCGTTCAGGCGCCGCTCGGCCCGGTCGGTCAGCACCCGGTTGTAGGCGTCGCCCTCGGTGATATCGAGCTCGCGCCGGATGACGTAGTCGCGGGTGCGGGTGTTGCCGCGGATGTTGATGCGCTCGACGTAGACGCGCGGGCCGTCCTCGACCACGAAGCCCAGGGCCACGGTGTGGGTGGCGCGGTCGCGCTGGCCGGTGGGACGCACCTGGGCGAAGGGGTAGCCCTGGCGACCGACCTGGTTGGTGACGCCGTTGAGGGTGCGCTCCACGTCCTCGGCATTGTAGACGTCGCCGACCTGCGCGCGGATCTCGCCGTCGAGGACCTGGGTGTCCAGGCCCGGCAGGCGGGAATCGATCGCGACCGCGCCGACGCGGTACTGCTCGCCCTCTTCGACGGTGACGGTGACGACCCAGCCGGCATCGCCCTCGCCCTCGACGTAGCGGGCATCCGCATTGATCACGCGGAAGTCGGCGTAGCCGTTCTTGAGGTAGTAGCGCCGGACGATGTCGAGGTCGTTGGTGATGCGATCCGGATCGTAGACATCGGAAGTCTTGATGAAGCTGAGGAAGTTCATCTCCGAAGAGGACATCAGCTCGCGCAGCTTGGACGACGAGTAGGCATTGTTGCCTACGAAGTTGATCGCCTTGATGCCGGTCTTGTCGCCTTCCTCGATCACGTAGATGACGTCCAGGCGGCCGTTCGGCAGGTCCACCGTCCGGAAGGTGACCTTGGCCGTTCCGCGGCCGGCGCGGCGGTAGACTTCCTTGATGCGCTGGATGTCGGCCTGAACCACGGCCTCGCTGAAGGCGCCGCGCGCCTTGGCCTCGACCTCGCCCTCGAGGGTGGCCTTCTCGATCTTCTTGTTGCCCTCGAACACCACCCGGTTGATCAGGTTGTTCTCGCGGACGCTGACGACGGTGCTGGCACCGCTGCGGGAGACCTTGACGTCGGAGAACATGCCGCTCGCCAGCAGGTTGCGGCGGGCTTCCTCGGGCGATCCGGAGGCGGTGCCGGTCACGTAGGACCGGATGGTGTCGGCATCGACACGCTTGTTACCCTGGACGACGATCTGCTGCGCCTGAGCGGCTCCACCGAGAACGAGGCCAGCGGCCGCCGCGGCGACTAGGACGATGGTCTGTTCCGCCGACTTACGCCGGCGCTTCCCCGTCATCGACATCATGTAATCGCCCGTCTCTTTATATCTTCAGCGCGAGTTTGCACCCGCAATCAGGCGCCCGTTTTCCGGGCGTCCTGACACCTGGTCCCAAGCTCAGCTTCTATCGGGATTCCGGCGTTAAGCAAACGCCGGGGGGTCCCGCTCACTGGGGATTTTGGGGAGACGTGGCCTTCCGGTCACTTAACGCCCCGGGCCGATCGTCGAACAGGGTCAACAAACGGTTGCGCGCGAAACCCGGAGGTTCCGCGCGCGAGGGGGATTGTGGTTAAGATCGAGGCGTTTGCATGTCTCGGAACGGGACCGGACGGTGCGTGCCGACCGGCCCCGCTCACGCCCGGTCAGGTTCCGCGGGCGCCCCAGGAGGCGCCGAGATTGAGAATATCGTTCCAGGCGGCGAACAGCATGAGGAACAAGACCAGGGCGAGCCCGATGCGGAAGCCGATCTCCTGTGCCCGCTCGCTCAGGGGCCGGCCGCGAACGGCCTCGAAGGCGTAGAACAACAGGTGGCCCCCATCCAGCAGGGGCACGGGGAAGAGGTTGAGGAGGCCGATCGAGACCGAAAGCAACGCGATCAGCCCGACCAGGCCGGCAAGGCCGCCGCTCTGGGCCACGGCACCGGAGACGCGGGCGATGCCGATCGGTCCAGACAGCTGATCGGGGGATTCCCGGCCGGTGGCCAGCTTGCCGATGTAGTCGATCGTCCGGTCGACCACGAAGTAGGTCTCGTAAGTCCCCAGGCCGAGGGACTGGAGCGGGCCGTAATGCACGAGCTTGGCCTCGCTCGCCTTCGGACCCTGGATTCCCAAACGGCCGAAGCGGTGCCGCCCGAAGGGGGTCACATCCTCCTTGCGCTCCGGCACGGCCACGAGCTCGCGGGTCTCGCCGCCGCGCTCGACCGTGAAGGTGAGGCTGGAGCCGGCCGCCCCCGACACCGTCCGCTGCATGTCGGTAAAGCTGTTGACCCGCGACCCGCCGATGGCGCGGATCACGTCGCCGGGCTCGAAGCCGGCGCGGGCCGCGGCGCTGTCGGGCATCACGGCCTCGACGCGGGCCGGCGTCTCGTAACGGCCGCCGACGTAGATGGCGCCGGAGAACAGCGCGATGGCGAGGATGAAGTTGGCGATCGGCCCGGCGGCCACGATGGCGGCGCGCTTCGGGAGGGACTGCGTCGGGAAGCTCGTGGCCCGCTCCTGCGGGGACATCCGGGCGACGGCCTCGGGGTCCGGAACGCTGGCGCCGTTGGCGTCGCCGTGGAACTTCACGTAGCCGCCGAGGGGGATCGCCGAGAGCTTCCAGCGCGTTCCGTGCCGGTCGTTGAAGCCGAAGAGTTCCGGTCCGAAACCGAGGGAGAAGGCGTGCACGCCGACCCCGCACCAACGCCCCACCAGGAAGTGCCCCATCTCGTGCACGAACACGACGATGCTCAGCACGATCAGGAAGGGGATCACGGCGCCGAAGAATCCGCTCGCCGTGCCGCCCATGGCGTTCAGGAAGTCCATTGGTCGATCCTCTCGGCCTCCCCCGGGGCCGTCGCTCCGCTGTAGCAGATCGGATGTGTTGAACGCGAACGCAAACCTTTCGACCGGGTTTTGCGGTCGCAGGGGGGTCAGCGGACCGGACTATCCCCGCATTCCCGAGGTCACGGTAAAGAACCACGGCGGCTTCGAAGCAGCCAGCAAAGTCCTCAGTGACCGCCACCGGCGCCGGCCGCGGCCCGGGGCCGCCGGATGAAGGGCACGGCGCAGGCCATGGCCACGAACAGGAAGGTCAAGACCAGGAACACGTCGGTGAAACCCATCACCAAGCCCTGGAGGCGCACGGTGTTCATCAGGGCCTTCAGCGCCATCGCGTCGGCGTTGCCGCCGAGCACCTCGAACTGCCGGCGGGTCATCTCCAGGCGCTCGAGGACGGCGGTGTTGGTCCAGGTGAAGCGCTCGTGCAGGCGGGCGAGGTGCAGGTCCCAGCGGTCGTTCAGGACGGTGTTGATCAGCGCGAGCCCGACGGCACCGCCGAGGTTGCGGGTGAGGTTGTAGAGGCCGGAGGCGTTCTTCATGCGCGCCGGCGGCAAGGTGCCGAGGGCGATGTTGTTGATCGGGATCATGCACAGCATCAGCGAACAGCCACGCAGGATCTGCGGCACCAGGAGTTCCCAGAAGTCCCAGTCCTTGGTCAGGCCGGTGACCATCCAGGTGCCGGTGGCGAACCCGAGGAAGCCGAGCCCCATCATCAGGCGCGGATCGACCTTGCCCGAGAAGCGCCCGGCGATCGGCGCGGTGGCGAACATGCAGAGGCCGGAAACGAACATCGTCTCGCCGATCTGGAGTGCCGAGTAGCCGCGCACGCGCCCGAGATAGACCGGGTAGAGATAGGTCAGGCCGTAGAGGCCGATGCCGAGGACGAAGCTGAAGATGCAGCCGGCCGTGAAGTTGCGGTCGGAGAAGGCGCGCAGGTCGACGATGGGCTCGGCGGCCGTGAAGGCCCGCCAGAAGAAGGCGGGTCCGGCGGTCAGGCAGACGATCGCGCAGGCGAGGACCGCCTCGTCGGCGAGCCAATCGTGGTTCGGCCCTTCCTCCAGCACGTATTCGAGGCAGCCGAGCATCAGGGCCATGAACACGAGGCCGAACCAGTCGAAGCGCTTGAACAGGGCCAGATTCGGCTCGTCGAAATCGACCAGCAGGTAGGTCGACACCGTCACGAAGATGCCCGGCACGACGTTGACGAGGAACAGCCAGTGCCGGTCGAAAAGGTCGGTGAGGTATCCGCCGACGGTGGGCCCGATGGTGGGCGCGAGCGTCGCCACGAGGCCGATCATCGGCGAGACGATGGAGCGCTTCGAGGGCGGGAAGATCGTGAAGGCGGAGGCGAAGACAGTCGGGATCATGCCGCCGCCGATGAAGCCCTGCGCCGCCCGCCAGAGGATCATCTCGTTGATCGAGGTGGAGGTGGCGCACATCAGGCTCATCAGCGTGAAGCCGCCGGCCGAGATCACGAACATCCAGCGCGTGGAGACGACCCGCGACAGGAAGCCGGACAACGGGATCGAGATCACCTCGGCGATGAGGTAGCTGGTCTGCACCCAGGGGATCTCGTCGCCCGAGGCCGACAGGCCGGCCTGGATCTCGGCCAGCGAGGCCGAGACGATCTGGATGTCCAGGATCGCCATGAACATCCCGAACACCATGCAGACGAACGCCACCATGCGGCGGCGGTCCAGCGGCGGCTCGGCGGCCGGTGGGGCCGATGCCAGGGTGGCGGTCGCGGCCATCGGCGGCGCCTAGTGCCGGGAGGCCGTGCGGAGCCGGTCGTCCCCGACCGCGGTCTCGGCGCTATCGCGCGTGTCCACCCGGACGGTCACCGAAAGGCCTGGCCGCAGGATGCCCTCGCGGGCGACATCGGCCGGCACGTGGACCCGCACCGGCAGGCGCTGGACGATCTTGGTGAAGTTGCCGGTGGCATTGTCGGGCGGCAGCAGGCTGAAGACCGAGCCGGACGCGGGGGAGAACGACTCGACCTCGCCGACGATGTCGCGGTCCGGGTAGGCGTCCACCGCGATGTGCACGCGCTGGCCCGGATGCATGCGCTCGACCTGGGTCTCCTTGAAGTTCGCGTCGATGCGGACGCTCTCCAGGGGGACCAGGGCGGCGATGCGCGAACCCGGGGAGACATAGGCGCCGGCCTCCGCGGCCTTGTTGCCGATCACGCCGTCGAAGGGCGCCCGGATCGTGGTGAAGTCCAGGTCGCGCGCGGCCCTGGCTTCGGCGGTGCGCAGTTCGGCGGCGAGGCCCTCCGCCTCCTTGCCCTGCGCCCGCAGCACCTCGACATTGGCCCGCATGGCCACGAGGGAGGCCTCGGCCCCCTTCACCGCGGCCTCCGTCCGGTCGCGGTCTGCCCGCGCCTGCTCGATGCGTGCCTTGGCGACGAAATCGACCTTCTCGAGTTGCTGCTGGCGGGCATAATCGGCCGCGGCGCGGACCGCATCGGCCCGGTTGGCGTCGATCTGGGCCGAGGCCTGCAGCATCTGCGCCTGCGCGGCCTCGACCTGGCGGGCGATGCGGGCGATGGCCGCCTGCTGCGTCTCCAGCTTGTCGTGGGCGGCCTGCGCGGCGAGGCGATAATCGCCGTCGTCGATCCGGGCGATCACGTCGCCCTTGTGCATCGCCTGCCCATTCACGACCGGAACCGCCGCGAGATAGCCGGGGATCTTGGCGGCCAGGACCGAGATGTCGGCCTGGACATAGGCGTCGTCGGTGCTGACGAAGAAGCGTCCGACGGTCCACCAGGCATGCGCCTTGTAGGCGCCGCCGCCGAGGGCGGCGAGGAGCAGCGTCGCCAGGACGAACTTGCGCGTCCGCCGGGGTTTGACGCGCGCCTCACCCAGCGGCGGCACGATGACCGCCGGCGCCATCGCCTGGGCCGGGACGGCCGCCGGAGGCGCCGCCACCGTCCGTGTCTCGACAGCGTCGACCGGAACCGGCTCGGCTCGAAACCCGTCGTCCTCGCGCAAGCTCATGACTTCGATCTCATGGACGACGTTCTCACGGACTTCGATCTCATGGACTTCGATCTCATGGACTTCGATCTCATGGCATCGATCCGGTTCTTCGAAGGAGTTGACCGAACCGTTCGGTCATTTTCGGGGCCATGCACGCTGGCGCGGCCTGGGGCATTCAGATATTATGACCGAACCGTTCGGTCAATGAGGATCCACACCATGGCGACCGCAGATACCGCGCTCGATGCGCGGGAACGCACATCGGGCGAGACCGACAAGCGTCGCCAGATCCTCGACGGCGCGCGCGCGGTCTTCATGGCCTCCGGCTTCGACGGCGCCAGCATGGGCGAGATCGCCAAGGCGGCAGGCGTCTCGAAGGGGACGCTCTACGTCTACTTCGACAGCAAGGAAGCCTTGTTCGAGGATCTGGCGCTGTCCGAGAAGCGGGGTCTCGCCGAGGTGCTGTTCCGCCTCGACGCCGACGATCCCGACGTGCGCAGTGTCCTCACCCGGCTCGGGCGGAGCTACCTCGCCGAGATGATCCGGCCGGAGCACGTCACGGTGATTCGGATGGTGATCGGCGCCTGCGAGAAGTTCCCGCGCCTGGGCCAAGCCTTCTTCGAGGCCGGGCCGGTGCAGGGCACGACGCGGCTGGCCGCCTATCTCGACGCGCAGGTGGCGGCGTCGCGCCTGCGCCCGGCCGATACGAATCTCGCCGCGCGCCAGTTCCTGCAGATCTGCCAGGCCGGATTGCTGACGCGCCTGCTCTTCAACGCCGGCGACGGCGTCTCCCAGGCGGAGATCGAGCACAACGTCAGCGAGGCCGTGCGCGTGTTCCTGGCCGGCTACAGCCCCGAAGCTTGAGCCCCGGGTCAGGCCGCCGTGAGGGCCTGGCTGCTCCAGCGACGAACCTCGGCATCGATGGCCAGGGCCTCGTCGACATCCGCGGGCGCGGTCCGGTACGGGCCGGCGAAGTGCGCGCAGGCGCGCTCGACCAGGTCGGCGATGCCGTAGAAGCCGATCGCCCCCTTGATGAAGGCCGCGACCGCGATCTCGTTGGCCGCGTTCATCACCGTGGGCGCGGCGCCTCCGGCGGCGAGCGCCGCCCGGGCGATGCGCAGGCAGGGGAAGCGCGCCTCGTCGGCGGCCTCGAAGGTCAGGCTGCCGGCAGCGGCGAGGTCGAGGTGGCGACCGCGGGCGATCGTCAGGCGCTCGCCGAGACCCAGGCAATGCGCGATCGGCACCCGCATGTCCGGCATGGCGAGGCCCGCCGTCACCGCGCCGTCACGCCAGTAGACGAGGCCGTGCACGATCGATTGCGGATGGACGATGACGTCGAGGCGCTCGGGTTCGAGGGCGAACAGGTGATGCGCCTCGATCAGCTCCAGCCCCTTGTTCATCAGGGAGGCCGAATCGATGTTGATCTTCATGCCCATCGACCAGGTCGGGTGGGCGGCGGCCTCCGCGGGCGAAGCGGCGGCGATGCGCTCGCGGGTCCAGGTGCGGAACGGACCGCCCGAGGCGGTGATGGTCATCTTCGCGACGTCGTCGAGGCGGCCGTCTCCGAGGGCCTGCGCGAGGGCGTTGTGCTCGGAATCGACCGGCAGCAGGGTGGCGCCGTAGCGCTTGGCGTCGCGCATGAAGGCGTCGCCGGCGCAGACCAGGCTCTCCTTGTTGGCAAGCGCGACGGTACGGCCGAGCTTCAGCGCCGCGTGGGTCGGGCGCAGGCCGGCGGCACCGCTGACCGCCGCCACTACGATGTCGGCATCCCGGGCGACCGCCTCGAGGACGGCGCCCTCCCCGGCCCCGTTCCGGATACCGGTATGGGCCAGGGCGTCGCGCAGGGCCGGACCGGTGGATTCGTCGGCCAGGGCCACGAAATCGGGCTGCAGATTGCCGGCCAGCCGGGTGATGGCCTCGACATCGCGCCCCGCCACCAGACCGCCGATGCGGAAGCGATCGGGATGCTGCAGCAGCAGGTCGATGGTCGATTGGCCGATGGAGCCGGTGGCGCCGAGAATGGTGACGGTCAGCAACGGAAGGGTCCTTCAGGCCGCCACGAAGCGGCGGGCGATGAGATAGAAGCCGGCCAGGACGGCCACGGCGAAGAAGCCGTCGAGGCGATCCATGACCCCGCCATGGCCGGGAATGGCGCGGCCCGAATCCTTCACGCCGTAGCGGCGCTTGAGGGCGGATTCGACGAGATCCCCGGCCTGACTCAGGACGGAGGCGGTGGCGCTGATGAGGGCGACGAGGGCGAGCGAGGTGGTCGCGAGATCGCTCCAGCCATGGTCACGCGCGACCACCACCAGGGCGACGCCGGCCAGGGTGCCGGCCGCGAGGCCGCCGAGCGCTCCGGACCAGGTCTTCTTCGGGCTGACCTTCGGCATCAGCTTCGGACCGCCGAAGGTCCGGCCGGTGAAGTAGGCGATGATGTCGGTGGACCAGACCACGGCGAACATCCAGGCCGGTCCCAGGATGCCGATGGCGGGATCGTCGCGCAGGGCGGTCGGGACCAGGGCGATCACCGCCGAGCTCGCGAGGCCCGCGAGAGCCCGCCCCCGCCCGGCCCCGCCACGGGCCACGGCCGTCACGAGCACGGCCCCGACGGCACCGACCCCGAGGGTCATCCCGGGCGCCGCGTCCCCGTGCAGGCAGAGGACGAGGCCGAACAGGGTGGCGGCCGTGAGCGCCAGGACGAGGCGCCGGGGGACGACCGCGCTCATGCCGATCCACTCGGCGGCGAAGACGATCCCGGCGGCGAGCCAGATCACCGCGAAGGGCCAGCCGCCGAGGACCAGGGCCGACAGCACGACCGCGCCGAGCAGGACGGCCGAGACCAGGCGGGTCTGGAACTCACGGCTGGCGAGGAGGCCGCGCTGCGAGGCGGGTGCCGCCTCTCCGGGTGCCATGGTCAGCCGGCCTTGCCACTGAGGCCGCCGAAGCGACGATCGCGGCGGTGGTACTCGTCGACGGCGGCGCGGAAGGCGGCGTGGTCGAAATCCGGCCAGAACTCCGGCACGATCACGTATTCCGCG
Organism: Methylobacterium sp. Leaf125; assembly: GCF_001423085.1. Classification (GTDB taxonomy): domain Bacteria; phylum Pseudomonadota; class Alphaproteobacteria; order Rhizobiales; family Beijerinckiaceae; genus Methylobacterium. Next base: position 139,872 of record NZ_LMNU01000034.1, read on the forward strand.
TAGGCGGTCTGCCAGGTGAGGAAGTTCGACAGGCGCTGCTCGCCGGAGGTGCGGATCACGAGATCCGGGTCCGGGATGCCGGTGGTGTCGAGGGCGCCCGTGAGCACGTCGAGATCGATGGCTTCGGGCGACAGCCGTCCCGCCGCCACGTCCCGGGCGAGGCTGCGGACCGCCCGCAGGATCTCCTGCCGGCCGCCGTAGTTGAAGGCCACGATCAGGGTCAGGCCGGTATTGGCCCGGGTCCGCTGCTCGGCCTCGTCGAGCAATCCGGCGATATCCGCCGGCAGTCCCTCGCGCTCACCGATGATGCGGATGCGGACGTTGTTGCCGTGGAGATCCGCCAGGTCGCGGCGGACGAAGAGCTTCATCAGGCCCATGAGGTCCGCGACTTCGGCCGGCGGCCGACGCCAGTTCTCGGACGAGAAGCTGTAGATCGTCAGGTAGCGCACACCGAGTTCGATGGCGGAGCGCACGGCGCGCCGGACCGCCTCGACGCCACGCCGATGCCCCTCGACCCGCGGGAGCCCGCGATCGGAGGCCCAGCGGCCGTTCCCATCCATGATGATGGCGACGTGCGTCGGGGGCGCCGCCAGGGCGGGCACGGGGGAGCCCGGATAGACCGCCGCAGCGTTCTCCGCCGCGCCCAGCGCGACGTCCGTGCCGTGCACCCTCGCCGTCTCGATCTGACGCGCGCCTTCTGAGCGACCCAACGCGCTTCTCCCCCAACCGTCTCTCGTGCCGATCACACGTGGTCCCGATCCCGATCCTGGATCCTAGACCTGCATGATCTCCTTCTCCTTGGCGGCGAGCACGCCGTCGATCTCGGCAATGAACTGGTCGGTGGCCTTCTGGACATCGCCGGCCTGACGCTTCTCGTCATCTTCGCTGATCGCGCCGTCCTTCTCCAGCTTCTTGAGATGGTCCAGACCGTCACGGCGGACGTGGCGGACGGCGACGCGCGCTTCCTCGGTGTACTTGTGGGCGACCTTGACCATCTCCTTGCGGCGCTGCTCGTTCATCTCGGGCACGCGCAGGCGGATGGTCTGGCCCTCGGTCTGCGGGTTCATGCCGAGGTCGGATTCGCGGATCGCCTTCTCGACGGCGGCGATCATGCCGCGGTCCCAGACCGAGATGCTGAGCAGACGGGGCTCGGGCACGCTCACCGTCGCCACCTGGGCCATGGGCATCATCGCTCCGTAGGCGTCGACCTGGATCGGATCGAGGATGCTCGGGGTCGCGCGGCCGGTCCGGAGCGATCCGAGATCACCCTTCAACGACGCCACGGCGCCCTGCATGCGACGCTTGATGTCGTTCAGGTCGAATTCTGGAATGGCTGCCATGCTGGACTATCCCGACGCGAACTTGAGGGAGTGGGTCGGGCCGCCGGGGCCCGTTCGTGGGCCTCAATGAACCAAAATCCAGTGGGTCGCAAATGGCGTTCGCGTCGTTTCGGCAGGAAACCCCCGAGCCGGGCGCGCGCGCTGCGCGCCTAGGCCTTCGCGGCACTCGCCGCGGCGGGCCCGGAGCGCTGCACGCAGTGGTTTCCCTCGACCTCGGTGAAGGCCCGGAGGAGCGCGACCGCGCCGGCGGCGGTCATCTGCGTCGGATCGAGCCGCGGCTTCGGGCCGTACCGCAGATAGAGCGTCTCGAGGGGTTCGGTGTGACCGGCATACCCCACCGTCCAGCCGCGAAAGTCGCGCTGCTCGATCGCGCGCGCCGCGACCAACACCATGCCGCTGTGGCGGCTATCCGCCGCAAGAGTCCAGAGCTGATCGGACAGGGCGACCGGGTCCCCCTCCATGGCCTGCAGGAAAAACTTTTCGTTGAAGACCAACGCACCCGTGAATCCGGATGCCCGATCGTAGCGATTGCAGGAAGCCAGGATGTCCCGGACCAGCTCGCGCATGGTCCCGCCGTGCAACGTCAGGAGGTTGTGACTGTAGAAAACAATCTGCGAAAGGGACATGGCCGCGCTCGACGACCGCCCGACCCAGTTGCTGGCGGCTCGTTACGGCAACAGATCCGAAAACTCTCAACAAACATTGAGAGCGATCGGCGGACGTCCAGGCGCGACATCCGCCGTTGTGACCGCTGGCGCAGGCGCCGTCCGGGACGGCGCCTGCGACGGTGCCTAAGGGACGACCTGGGTCGCCGGCGCCCCACCCGTCAGGATCGCCAGGATCGAACTCGGCGCGTGAACGGACCCGACGACGATCGACAGGCGGCTCTCGCGGGCGAGCGCGAAGGCGGCGGTGTCCATCACCTTGAGATCGCGTGAGATGGCCTCGTCATGGGTCAGCCGGTCGTAGCGCGTGGCGGTGGGGTCGCGGTTCGGATCGGCGGAGTAGACCCCGTCCACCTGCGTGGCCTTCAGCACGGCGTCGCAGCGCAGCTCGGCCGCCCGCAGGACGGCGGCGGTGTCCGTCGTGAAGAACGGGTTTCCGGTGCCGCCGGCGAGGACGACCACCTGGCCCTTGTCGAGATGATGCAGCGCGGGCTGGCGCGCATAGGTCTCGCAGATCGTCGGCATCGAGACCGCCGACATCGTGCGCGCCGGGACGCCCGCGGCGTTCAGGGCGGTTTCCAGGGCCAGGGAGTTCATGACCGTCGCCATCATCCCGAGGGAATCGCCGGTGGCCCGGTCGATCCAGCCGGCCGCCGAGATGCGGGCGCCGCGGATCATGTTGCCGCCGCCGACCACCAGCGCGATCTGCACCCCGGCCTCGCGGGTGCGGGCGATGTCGTCGGCGATGCCCGCCAGGGTCGGGGGATGCAGCCAGTACCCGTCGGGAGCGGCCAGCGCCTCGCCGGAGAGTTTCACGAGGACGCGGCGAAACGGTGTGGTCTCCGGCATCGAGCCAGTCCCCTCTAACCCGGCCTGGATCAGGTCGGGGAGCCAATCGGAAGCGGAGGGGTGTCTAGCCCAAGGGAGGCCGGAACGTCGAGGGGCGGCGCCATCCCTGGCACCGCCCCCCGGTGTTTTCGTAGGGATCGACGCCGATTCGACGATCGGCGCCGGTGACGTGTCAGCGCGAAAGGCTCGCGACTTCGGCCGCGAAGTCCGGCGCCTCGTCCTTCTCGATGCCCTCGCCGAGGGCGTAGCGCACGAAGGCGCTGAGCTTGACCGGCGCACCGGCCTTGCCCTCGGCCTCCTTCAGCACCTGGCTGATGGTCTTGGAGCCGTCATGCACGAAGGGCTGCTCCAGGAGGGTGACCTCCTTGTAGTAGCTCTTCAGGCCGCTCTCGACGATCTTGGCGAGCACGTTCTCGGGCTTGCCGGCGTTCTTCTCGCGCAGGATGTTGATCTCGCGGTCGAGGGTCGCCTGGTCGACGCCGGCCGCGTCGAGGGCCACCGGGTTGGTGGCGGCGACGTGCATGGCGATCTGGCGGCCGAGGGTGGAGAGCACCTCGACGTCGCCCTCGGATTCCAGCGCCACGAGCACGCCGATCTTGCCGAGGCCCTCGACCACCTGGCCGTGGACGTAGGAGGCGATCACGCCCTTGGTCACGTCGAGCTTGGCGACGCGGCGCAGGGTCATGTTCTCGCCGATGGTGGCGATGAGGTTGGCGAGGCTTTCCTTGACCGTGGTCGAGGCACCGGGGAACGTGGTGGCCTCGAGGCCTTCCAGCGTGCCGTCGGTGTTGAGCGCGAGCTTGGCGGCCTCGCGGACGAAGGCCTGGAAGCTGTCGTTGCGGGCGACGAAGTCGGTCTCGGAGTTCACCTCGACGATCGCGGCGTGATGGCCGGCGGACTCGACGGCGACCAGACCCTCGGCGGCCACGCGGCCGGCCTTCTTGGCGGCCTTGGCAAGACCCTTCTTGCGCAGCCAGTCGACGGCGGCTTCGATGTCACCATCGGTCTCGTTGAGCGCGCCCTTGCAGTCCATCATGCCCGCGCCGGTCTTTTCGCGGAGCTCTTTCACCAGTGCGGCGGTGATGTTGGCCATGGCGGGTCCTTTCCGTGTCTTGTCAGATGCGAAGCCTTCCCGAGGGAAGTCTTCTGAAGCGGACGTTTCGAGTGAAGCGAAGTCTTTTGAAGCGACTGAGCCCGGCGCTCATGAAAAGCACCGGGCTTCAGGAAGCAGTGTCCGATCTGGCGATGGCGGCTCGATGACGGGCCGCCGAAGCGGGATCAGGCGGCAGCGGCAGCCTCGACGAAGCCGCGGGCCTGGTCGACCCAGCCGTCGCGACCGATGCGGCCGTTCAGCTTCAGGTCGGCATCGACCTTGGCGATGTCGTCGGCGCTCATGGAGGCCAGCTGCCAGTAGTGATAGATGCCGGCTTCGTTGAGCTTCTGCACGATCTGCGGGCCGGCGCCGTGGAGCTTCGACAGGTCGTCGGGTGCGCCGCGGGGAGCCGAGAGCAGCTCGAAGTGCTCGGTGGACTCGACGAGGGCGGCGACGTCGGCCTGGTTGACCGAGCCCGACTCGACGGAAGTCGCCGCATCGTCGTTGGCCGGCAGCTCCTCGGCGACCGGCTCCTCGGAGGCGCCGAGATCGACGCCCATCGAGCCCTGGCCGCGCGAGATGCCGTCGATGGCGGCGCGGGCGATCAGGTCGCAGTACAGGGCGATGGCGCGGCCGGCGTCATCGTTGGCGGGGACGACGTAGGTGATGCCGTCCGGGTTGCAGTTGGTGTCGACGATGGCCGCCACCGGGATCCCGAGGCGCTGGGCCTCCTTGATCGCCAGTTGCTCCTTGTTGGTGTCGATCACGAACAGCAGGTCCGGCACGCCGCCCATGTCCTTGATGCCGCCGAGAGCCTTCTCGAGCTTGTCCTTCTCGCGGCCCAGCATCAGGCGCTCCTTCTTGGTGAGGCCCTGGGCCCCGCCGTCGAGGGTCTCGTCGACCTTGCGCAGGCGCTGGATCGAGCCCGAGATGGTCTTCCAGTTGGTCAGCATGCCGCCGAGCCAGCGGGAGTTGACGTAGTACTGGGCCGAGCGCTTGGCGGCTTCCGCGATGGTGTCGGCGGCCTGACGCTTGGTGCCGACGAACAGCACGCGGCCGCCCTTGGCGACGGTGTCGCTCACCGCCTGCAGGGCCTGGTGGAGCGCCGGCACGGTCTGGGCGAGGTCGATGATGTGGATGTTGTTGCGCGTCCCGAAGATGTAGGACTGCATCTTCGGGTTCCAGCGGTGGGCCTGGTGTCCGAAGTGGGCGCCGGCCTCGAGAAGCTGACGCATGGTGAAATCAACGGCCATGTCTTTGTACTCTCCGGTTGGTACCGCCGCGGAGGAAGCGATCGCGTCCGAGGGACGACGACCACCGGAAACGCCTCATTCAGGCATGAGGCCGGCTCCGCGTGTGGAATGGGCGGGGCCTTAACAGAGCCCGGCCGCCGAGGCAAGGTTTGCCGGCGCTGTCGCCTTCAGCGGATCGAGGCCGCGATCGCCTGCTGGATCGCCAGGATGTTGGCGCCGCGCTTCAGGGTCTTGCGGATCGGCTCGGCCCGGCCCGAAACCCAGATCGCAAGCTCGGAATCGAGGTCGAAGCTGCCCGCCGTCTCCACCGAGAACGACGTGATCGCGCGGTAGGGCACGGTCAGGTAGGAGACCTTCCGGCCGGTGATCCCCTGCTTGTCCACCAGGATCAGGCGCCGGTCCGTGAACACGATGAGGTCGCGCAGGATCCGGAAGGCGACCTGGACCGGTTCGCCCTCGGTGAGGATGCCGGCCATCTGCTCGTTGACCTCCGCCGGCGAGAGATCGCTGCCGTGGCCGAGCAGTCCATCGAGAAAACCCATCGCGCGCCGTATCCCCCTGAAGCCCCGCATCACCTATGTAGGGGCGCGTCCGCCGTTCCGTCAGGGCGCCATGCCGGCGCCTGACGCCCGCGCCTCACGCCCGCGCCCGGAGTCCGCCTCGATGTCTTCCCCCGCCTCTCGATCGCGCCGCCTCCGGCTCGGCGTCAACATCGATCACGTCGCGACCGTGCGGAACGCCCGCGGCGGCGCCGCGCCCGACCCGATTCGCGCCGCCCGCGAGGCGGTCGCGGCCGGGGCGGACGGCATCACGGCGCATCTGCGGGAGGATCGCCGGCACATCCGCGACGCCGACATGGAGACGCTGGCCCGCATCCTGACGGTGCCGCTCAATTTCGAGATGGCCGCCACCGACGCGATGATCGGGATGGCGATCCGGCTGAAGCCGCACGCCGCCTGCCTGGTGCCGGAGAAGCGCGAGGAGCGCACCACCGAGGGCGGCCTCGACATCGTCGGGGGGCACGATTCGCTCTTGCCCCGCATCGCCCGCCTGTCCGAGGCCGGCATCCGGGTCTCGCTCTTCGTCGAGCCGGACGAGGCCGTGATGGACGCGGCCCGGCGCCTCGGGGCACCGGTGGTCGAGCTTCACACCGGCAGCTACTGCGAGGCGGTGGCCGAGGGCGATGCGGGACGGACGGCCCACGAGCTCGACCGGATCACCCGGGCCGCGGCCTACGGGGCGGGTCTCGGCCTCGAGGTCCATGCCGGGCACGGCCTCGCCCTCGACAGCGTCGGTCCGGTGGCGGCGCTGCCGGAGATCGCCGAGCTGAACATCGGCCACGCGCTGATCGGCGAGGCGATCTTCGTCGGCCTGCCCCAGGCGATCCGCGACATGCGCGCCGCCATGGACGCGGCCCGGGCATGATTCTCGGCATCGGCTCTGACCTCTGCGACATCCGCCGGATCGCGAAATCGCTGGAGCGCTACGGCGAGCGCTTCACCCATCGGGTCTTCACCGACGGCGAGCGCGCCAAGTGCGAGGCCCGCGCGGCGCGGGCACCCTCCTATGCCCGCCGCTTCGCCGCCAAGGAGGCCTGCGCCAAGGCCCTGGGCACCGGCATCGCCCGGGGCGTCTTCTGGCGCGACATGGAGGTGGTGAACCTGCCCGGCGGCCGCCCGACCCTCCGCCTCACCGGAGCGGCGGCGGAACACCTCGCCGCGATGGTGCCGGCCGGCCACGTGCCGAAGCTGCACATCACCCTCACGGACGACCCGCCCATGGCGCAGGCCTTCGTGATCATCGAAGCGGTGCCGGACAGCACGCCCGGGCCTTAGCCGACAGCCCCCCTGCGTTGCGGCGCCTTTCCGCATGGTCTATGCCGCCGGTCGACCGTCAACGACGGAAGCCGCCCGGATTACGGGTGCGAGCGTCGGACCGGAGATGGCAGCCAGATGGAACGTGCCCGCGTGGACCAGCAGACGAAGCGTGACCTGAAGGCTGCTGACACCGGCACCTGGGCGAGCATCAAGGAGACGCTCAAGGTCGGCGGCCAGGCGCTGCTGATCGCGCTGGTGGTGCGCACGCTGCTGTTCCAGCCGTTCAACATCCCCTCGGGCTCGCTCGTTCCCACGCTCCTGATCGGCGATTACCTGTTCGTCTCGAAATATTCCTACGGCTACTCGAAGTACTCCCTGCCGCTGAGCGAGTACCTGCCCTTCACGGCCGACGGCCGGGTCTGGGGCGCCGAGCCCAAGCGCGGCGACATCGCCGTGTTCAAGCTGCCCAAGGACAATTCCACCGACTACATCAAGCGCGTCATCGGCCTGCCCGGCGACAAGATCCAGATGAAGGCCGGGCTGCTCTACATCAACGACGTGCCGGTGAAGCGGGAGAAGATCGCGCCCTTCGAGACCACCGGGCCGTACGGCGAGCAGGCCAAGGCCGAGCAGTACCTCGAGACCCTGCCCAACGGCGTCACCCACCGGGTGATCGAGCGCGACGGCGACAACGGTTACTGGGACAACACCGAGCCCTACACCGTGCCGCAGGGCCGTTTCTTCATGATGGGCGACAACCGCGACAACTCGACGGATTCGCGCGATCTCGCCAATGTCGGCTTCGTGCCGTTCGAGAACTTCGTCGGCCGCGCGGAGATGATCTTCTTCTCCATCGACGAAGGCACGCCGGCATGGCAGATCTGGAACTGGCCGGCGAAGGTACGCTGGAACCGGCTATTCACGACCATCCACTAGGACGTTATCCATCGTGACCGAAGAGGCGCGTCCCTCGAACCGGGCGCGGCGCGCGACCCGTCCGAAGCCCAACCTCGCGGTGCTCGAGGCGCGAATCGGTCACGTCTTCGCCGACCCGAAGCTGCTGGTCCAGGCGCTCACCCACGTGAGCAAGGCCGGCGGGAACGGCCGGCTCGGCAGCTACCAGCGCCTGGAATTCCTGGGCGATCGGGTCCTCGGCCTCGCCATCGGCGACCTGCTCTACGAGGCCTTTCCGCAGGCCGACGAGGGTGAGCTGTCGCGGCGTCTGGCCGGGCTCGTTCGGCGCGAGACCTGCGCCGCCGTCGCGACCACCTGGGACGTCGGCCCGCACCTCGCCCTCGGCCCCGGCGAGGTCCAGAGCGGCGGTCGGCGCAACCAGACCATCCTTGCGGACGTGTGCGAGTCGATCCTCGGGGCGGTCTTCCTCGATGCCGGCTACGACGTCGCCAAGGGCATCGTCAACGCGGCCTTCACCCCCGACACCGACACGGCGGCCCCCCGCGGCCGCGACGCGAAGTCGGCCCTGCAGGAATGGGCCATGGCCCGTGCCCTGCCGATCCCGTTCTACGAAGTGGTCGACCGCTCGGGGCCCGACCATGCGCCGGTGTTCCACATCGCGGTCCGCGTCGAGGGACTGGAGGCCGGCATCGGCGTCGGCCCCTCGAAGCGCCTCGCCGAGCAGGAGGCCGCCCGCCTCGTGCTGGAGCGCGAGATCACCGGCCCCGATCCCGCGCGAATCCATGATTCCTCGCAAACCAAGGAGACGTCGGCGGACGTCGCTGAAGGACATACCCCAGATGCCTGACGCCGATGTGCCGGACGACGATTTCGACGGCGACGACGATTTCGCGCCGCCACCGCTGCAGCCGCTGCCCGCGGTGCGGATGCCGGAAAACACCACTGCGGGGTTCGTCGCGCTGATCGGCATCCCCAATGCCGGCAAGTCGACGCTGCTGAACAGCCTCGTGGGCACCAAGGTTTCGATCGTCTCCCGCAAGGTGCAGACCACCCGTGCCCTGGTGCGCGGCATCGTCATGCACGAGACCGCGCAGATCATCCTCGTCGACACGCCGGGGATCTTCGCCCCGAAGCGCCGCCTCGATCGTGCGATGGTGCATTCGGCCTGGAGCGGCGCCTCGGATGCCGATGCCGTCTGTCTGCTGATCGATGCCCGCAAGGGCGTGACCGAGGAGGTCGAGGCGATCCTGGCCAAGCTGCCGGACGTGAAGCGCCCCAAGGTGCTGATCCTCAACAAGATCGACCTGATCCCGCGCGACCGCCTGCTGGCGCTCGCGGCCGCGTTGAACGAGCGCATCGCGTTCGTGCATACCTTCATGGTCTCGGCCCTGAACGGCGACGGGATCGAGACGCTGAAGACGACGCTGGCCGGCATGATGCCGAAGAGCCCGTGGCTCTACCCGGAGGACCAGGTCTCGGACGCACCGATCCGGATGCTGGCCGCCGAGATCACCCGCGAGAAGCTCTACGACCGCCTGCACGAGGAATTGCCCTACCGCTCCACCGTCGAGACGGACCAGTGGCAGGTGCGTCCGGATGGTTCGGTCCGCATCGAGCAGACCATCTTCGTGGAGCGCGAGAGCCAGCGCTCCATCGTGCTCGGCAAGGGCGGCCAGACCATCAAGGCCATCGGCCAGGCGGCCCGCCACGAGATCGCGGAAGCGGCCGAGCAGACGGTGCATCTCTTCCTGCACGTCAAGGTCCGCGAGAACTGGGCGGACGATCCGGCGCGCTACCGGGAGATGGGTCTGGAGTTCCCGCGCGGCTGAGCATGGGCTATGAGAACGGGAGATCGACGCCGCGGCGATTCTTGTCGCGTGCTGGCCGAGCCTCCCGATTTCCTGTCACGCCCTGAGCCGTCGAGGCGCGCGCGTCGTCGCGCCGGATCCCGTTACGATGTCCACCATGCTTGTCTCGGAAGCCGTCTACGGCGCGCCGCCCCTGGAACTGGTGGAGGTGCCCCCGCACGCGGTCCAGGTCTCGCCCCTGAGCCCCGGGGCGGCCCGCCTCGAGGATCTCGAGCCCGGGAGCCTGGAGCGGCTCGACATCCTGGCGCCGGCCGGGACGATCGAGCGGCGCTACGTGCTGGCGCTCGGCCTGAAGGCCCTGCGGCCCGGCGGGCGCCTGACCGCACTGGCGCTCAAGGATCGCGGCGGAAGCCGCCTCGCCAAGGAACTCACCGGGTTCGGCTGCCCGGTGCATGAGGAGGCGCGGCGCCACCACCGGATCTGCGTCGGCACGCGCCCGGAGGCGGTCGGCGATCTCGAGGAGGCGATCCACGAGGGCGGTCCGCGCCACATCGACAATCTCGCCCTCTGCACGCAGGCCGGGATCTTCTCCTACGACCGCCTCGACCCCGGCAGCGCCCTGCTCCTGGCCAACCTGCCGACGCTCGCCGGAACGGGCGCCGATTTCGGCTGCGGCCTCGGGATCCTCGCCCGCGCCGTGCTCGGCTCGGCCAAGGTCACGGCCCTGACCCTCATCGACCTGGACCGGCGCGCCATCGAGATGGCGACGCGCAACGTCAGCGATCCGCGCACCACCCTGCGCTGGGCCGATATCCGCGCCGGCGGCCTCGGCCTGACGCGCCTCGACTTCGTGGTGATGAACCCGCCCTTCCACGACGGCGGCACCGAGGACCAGGCCCTCGGCCAGGCCTTCATCGCCCGGGCGGCCGAAGCCCTGCGCCCGGGGGGCAGCCTCTGGCTCACCGCCAACACCCACCTGCCCTACGAGGCGCCTCTCAAGGCTGCCTTCAAGAGCGTGGCGCTAAAGGCCTCGGCCGGGGGCTACAAGATCTACGAGGCGCGCCGATGACGCGGCCGGCCAAGATCGCGCAGCTGCGCCTCGACCGGCTCCTCGCCAATATGGGCTACGGCTCGCGGCGGGAGATCGCGCTCCTCACCCGCGCGGGCCTCGTGGTCCTCGACGGCGCGCCCCTGCGGGACGCGGATCAGCGCATCCCGGTCACGCCGGACCTCGCCCAGCGGATGACCGTCGACGGCGCCCCCCTCGACCCGCCGCCGGGCCTGACCCTGATGCTGCACAAGCCGCTCGGCGTCACCTGCTCGCACAAGGAAGCCGGCCCACTCGTCTACGCTCTCCTGCCCGAGCGCTGGCGCCGGCGCGACCCCGCCCTCTCCACGGTCGGGCGCCTCGACAAGGAGACCTCCGGCCTCCTGCTCCTCACCGATGACGGCGCCCTCCTGCATCGGATCATCGCCCCGAAGGCGAACGTGGCCAAGCGCTACCGCGTCACCCTGGATCGTCCGCTGACCGGCACCGAGGGCGCGGCCCTCGCCTCCGGCACGCTGATGCTGGACGGCGAGGAGAAGCCGCTCCTGCCGGTCGGGTTCGAGGCCGAGGGCGAGACCGGCGCGGTGGTGACCCTGCACGAGGGGCGCTACCATCAGGTCCGCCGCATGTTCGCCGCCCTGGGCAACCACGTCACCGCCCTGCACCGCGACCGCGTCGGGGGTCTCGATCTGCCGGACGACCTGGCGCCCGGCGATCATCGCGTTCTCGGCGAAGCGGAAATCGCCGCGATCTTCGCCGGCGACGCGCCCTGATCGGTCCGGAACCGGACCCTGCTCGACCTGTCGGATCGGCAAACGCCTACCCGAACCGTGATCCGCATGAACCGACTCCCGACGCGCCTCCTGGCGCTCGCCCTCGGCACGGGCCCGGCCAGCCTCGCCCTGGCGGACACGCCGGGCGCCGACTGGATGCCGGCCGATCAGGTCAAGCAGAAGCTGATGGCCGCCGGATACACCCGCATCACCGCGTTCGAGGCCGATGACGGCCACTGGGAGGGCGAGGGCGTGAAGAACGGCGTCAGGATGCCGTTCCATGCCGACCCGAAGACCGGCGCGATACTCACGGGGACGCCCGACAAGTCAGTCGGCCCTCCCCGCCGCGTCCGGGACGCGTCCCTGCGCCCTGCGGCGGACCGCGTCGACGACCGCAGAGGCGAACCCCGTCCGTCCGGCGCCGACGAGGCTGCGGACGACGGCTTGCACAGCATCCGCGCGCGCGCCCGCCGCCTTGCCAATCCCGGCCGACTCGTTTATGCGCCACCCCTCGCGTTCGCTCCGGCTGGGGGCTGAACGGACGGTGTCGATTCGTTCGGCACAGGGTCAAGCCTTGCGAAGGGCCGATCCCGTCGTCCCGTGTCTCCGCCTTCGATCAACCGCTCGGGCCTTCAAACGGCTCGAAGGGCTTGGCGCCGGGCGACTGCGTATGAACCGGCCCGACGCTTCCTTTCCCGCACGTTCTTCGTGCCGTCGGGTCCCTTTGAATATGAAGGGCCCGTTAATGCCTCTCTACGAACACGTCTTCCTGGCGCGCCAGGACGTGACGGCCCAGCAGGTCGAGACCATGGTCGAGACCTACAAGGGCGTCATCGAAGCCAATGGCGGCAAGGTCGAGAAGATCGAGATGTGGGGCGTGAAGTCCCTCGCCTACCGCATCAAGAAGAACCGCAAGGCGCATTTCACGCTCCTCAACGTCGACGCCCCCCCGGCGGCCCTCGCCGAGATGGAGCGTCAGATGCAGATCTCCGAGGACGTCCTCCGCTTCATGACCGTCCGCGTCGAGGAGCTCGAGTCCGAGCCGTCGGCGATGATGCAGAAGCGCGACCGCGACGACCGCAAGGATCGTGAGCGCGGCCGTCGTCGTGACGACGAAGGCTTCGGCGGTGGTGGATTCGGCGGCGACCGCGATCGCGGCGACCGTGGTGATCGCGGCGACCGGGGCGACCGCCCCGAGCGCAGCTTCGGCGGGGAGGCTTAAGTCATGGCATTTGGTGCTGGACCCGGTGCACCCGCCGCTGGCGGCGGTGGTGGTGGTGGTGGTGCAGGTGGCGGACGCCGCCCCTTCTTCCGTCGTCGGAAGACCTGCCCCTTCTCGGGCGCGAACGCGCCCAAGATCGACTACAAGGACGTCAAGCTCCTGTCGCGCTACGTCTCCGAGCGCGGCAAGATCGTGCCGTCGCGCATCACGGCGGTCTCCGCCAAGAAGCAGCGCGAGCTCGCCCAGGCGATCAAGCGCGCCCGCTTCCTCGGCTTCCTCCCCTACGTGATCAAGTAAGCGCCCCGGCGCGCGCCCCGGCCCGTCATCCACGGGCCGGGGCACCACGCCGCTCGCGCGGCACACGGGTTCGTACCGGCCGATCCGACAGGAGGGCCGGGAATCGTTGGGGCGCCAGGCGCCTCTAACCCTGCCCGGGACGGGACAGTGGGACAGCGGGATTGATGACACAGTTTCTCGGCATCGGTATCGGCGCGGGTCTCGTCTCCGCCCTCCTCTTCGGCGTCCTGCTGAAGGCGACGGCGCTCGCGATCCTGCTCTACCTGCTCGCCCCGCTCCCGATCCTGATCGTGGGGCTCGGCTGGAGCCACCGGGCCGCCCTGGTCGCGGCCGTCACCGGCGCGCTCGCCCTCGCCCTCGTGGTCCAGCCCTTCCTTGGCCTCGGTTTCTTCGCCTATCTCGCCCTGCCCGCCTGGTGGCTCGCCTACCTGGCCCTGCTCGGACGACCGGGCGCCGACGGCACGATGGAGTGGTATCCGACCGGGCGCCTCCTGGCCTGGACCGCCGGCACGGCTGGCCTCGCCTTCGTGGCCATCGCGGTGATCGCCGCCCCGAACTACGAGACCTTCCAGTCCCAGCTCCGGGGCATGACCCGGACGCTGATCCAGGTCCGGGCCGACCGCGCCGCCAACCCGGCGGCTCCCGTTCCCGGCCCGGTGGCGCCCGCGCCGAAGCCGGACGCCCCCGAGGCCGGCGCCGAAGCTCCGGCCGAGTCCGGCCAGCAGGATCCCGCCGAGGCGACGCGGACCGAGGTCGCCAACGCCCTCGCGGCCATCGCGCCGGGGCTGGCCACCCACGGCCTCACGGTCCTGCTGACCTTCTATCTCTGGGCCGCCGCCCGCATCGTACGGATCTCCGGGCGCCTGCTGCGTCCCTGGCCGGACCTCGCGGCGACGATGATGCCGCGCCGCGTGCTGGGCGTGCTCGTGGGCGCCGTGGTGCTCGCCCTGGTGCCGGGCTATCCGGGCACGCTGGGCGTCGCCGTGGCGGGGGCGCTCAGCGCCGCCTTCGCGATCCAGGGCCTCGCCGCCTTCCACGACCGCAGCCGCGGCCGGCCCGGGCGCCTCGCCCTCCTGCTCGGCCTCTACCTGATCCTCTTCTTCACCCAGGGCGTCGCGCTCCTCGCCCTGACCCTGTTCGGCATGGCCGATACCGCCCTCGACCGCCGCCGTCCCCGCGACGCGGCCGGACGACCCTGATCCTCCCCCCAACCGAAGGACCAACACCATGGAAGTCATTCTCCTCGAGCGCGTCGCCAAGCTCGGCCAGATGGGCGAGACCGTGAACGTGAAGCCGGGCTACGCCCGCAACTTCCTCCTCGCCCGCGGCAAGGCCCTGCGCGCCACCGAGGGCAACAAGAAGCACTTCGAGACCCAGCGCGCCCAGCTCGAGGCCCGCAACCTCGAGCGCAAGTCCGAGGCCCAGGCCGTCGCCGAGACCCTCGAGGGCAAGAGCTTCGTGCTCATCCGCCAGTCGGGTGAGACCGGCGTGCTCTACGGCTCGGTCTCGACCCGCGACCTGGCCGAGGTCGTCACCGCCGACGGCTTCACCGTGGGCCGCGACCAGTTCGCCCTCAACCAGCCGATCAAGACCCTCGGCCTGCACACCGTTCCGATCGTGCTGCACCCCGAGGTCGAGGTCAGCATCACGGTGAACGTCGCCCGTTCGCCGGAAGAGGCCGAGCGTCAGGCCCGCGGCGAGTCGACCACCGAGCGTGAGGCGTTCAACCTCGACGACCTCGGCCTCGAGGTCGGCGCCGCCCTCGCCGAGGCCGGCGACGACCGCGAGTAATCGCGCCACAGGACGGTGAACAATGGGGATGACCGGCCTTAACGGTTGACTAGTTCCGCATTTGTTCCAGCATGGACGCCCGTCATCCCCCCGGATGGCGGGCGTTTCTGCGACCGGTCCCCTCGCTCGCTCTTCCGCGACGTGCGGAACGGACGGGATGGAAGGCCGCAAACCGCGAATCGGCTAAGGTTCGGCTAACCATGCCGGCGCCATGGTCGGGCGATAGCGACGTGCGGCGGCGGACCCCCGCGCGGACGATGAATCGACGAGTCGGAGCCTCGAATCAGCCCATGGCCCTGCCCAACGCCCTGACGGCCAACCTTCAGCCCGTCGCGCAGGAATTCCGCGTCGCGCCCCACAACATCGATGCCGAGCAGGCGCTGCTCGGCGCGGTTCTGGTGAACAACGACGCCTTCTACCGGATCTCGGACTTCCTCCTGCCCGAGCACTTCATGGAGGACGTCCACCGCAAGATCTTCGAGGTGGCCTCCCAGCTGATCAAGGCCGGCAAGCTCGCCACGCCGATCACCCTGAAGACCTACCTGGGCGATGCCGATCTCGGCGGCCAGACGGTGATGCAGTACCTCGCCCGCCTCGCGGCCGAGGCCACCACCGTCATCAATGCGGGCGATTACGGCCGCACCATCTACGACCTCGCCATCCGCCGCCGGCTCATCACCATCGGCGAGGACCTGGTGAACGGCGCCTACGAGGCGCCGGTGGAATCCTCCCCCCGCGACCAGATCGAGGGCACCGAGCGGCGGCTCTACGAGCTCGCCGAATCGGGCAAGTACGACGGCGGCTTCCAGAAGTTCTCCGACGCCCTCACGGCCGCGGTGGACATGGCGGCCAAGGCCTACCAGCGCGAGGGCAAGCTCTCGGGCATCGCCACCGGCCTGTCGGACCTCGACGCCAAGATGGGTGGCCTGCAGCGCTCGGATCTGATCATCCTCGCGGGCCGCCCGGCCATGGGCAAGACCTCGCTCGTCACCAACATCGCCTTCAACGTCGCCAAGGCCTACCAGGCCGAGAAGCTGCCGGATGGCCGGACCGAGACGAAGAACGGCGGCATCGTCGGCTTCTTCTCGCTCGAAATGTCGGCCGAGCAGCTGGCGACCCGTATCATCGCCGAGCAGTCGGGCGTGCCGTCCTACAAGATCCGTCGCGGCGACATTCAGCCGGCGGAGTTCTACAAGATCACCGATGCCGCCCGGGACATGCAGACGATCCCGTTCTACATCGACCAGACCGGCGGCATCTCCATCGCGCAGCTCGCCGCGCGCGCCCGCCGCCTCAAGCGCCAGAAGGGCCTCGATCTCCTGATCGTCGACTACCTGCAGCTGCTCTCCGGTTCGGGCAAGCGCAGCGACAACCGCGTGCAGGAGATGACCGAGATCACCACCGGCATGAAGGCGCTCGCTAAGGAACTGGCGGTGCCGATCATCGCCCTGTCGCAGCTCTCCCGTCAGGTCGAGAACCGCGACGACAAGCGTCCGCAGCTGGCAGATCTCCGCGAATCGGGCTCGATCGAGCAGGACGCCGACGTGGTGATGTTCGTCTTCCGCGAGGAATATTACGTCAACAACAAGAAGCCCCGCGAAGGCACCGAGGAGTTCTTCGCCTGGGAAGCCGAGATGAACCGCGTCCACGGCAAGGCCGAGGTCATCCTGGGCAAGCAGCGCCACGGCCCCACCGGCACGGTCGAGCTGCAGTTCGACGCCAACATCACGCGCTTCTCGAACCTCGCGCAGTCCGACCGCCTGCCGGAGCAGATGTAGGCGGGCCGCCCCTGGACAGGCTCGCTTGGCGCGGACGCGCCTCGCGAACGAGCGCGAAACCCCGTATGGTCGACGGGACCCGCGAACCGTCGCACCCGGACGCGAGAAGGAGCGACCGTGGCACATCCCCAGCGCGTCGAGGTCGGTCCGCGCCCCGGCACTGCCTCTGACACCGGCCGCGCAGCCCGGTTCACCGAGCAGGCCGCAGACCTGCGCCGGCGGGCCCGGGCGAAGCTCGACCTTCCCCATCCGATCGACGGGGTGGAAGCGGCGGCGCGCGCGGAACGAAATACCCCGACTAGCGCACTGCGAATCAGCCTGTTCCAGGTGCTGAAACGGGATCATCAGCCCGACCTGCGGACCCGGAACGGGGCGCCATCCATCCGCGTGCAGCGTCTCGCTGTCCAGGAACGGGTCGAGGACAGCCCCAGCCTCGGGAGCCGGATGGAAGCGCGCTGCGAACGCGCCTCTCGTCGTGCCCGTATCGAGGCGGCGGCCGAAACCAACCTTGCGGAGGCGACCTTCCCGGAGGCATCTCCCTGCGGCATCGACGCGGTTCTGAACCGCGAGGTTTCCTGGCCCCCGGCGGCCGTTGAGAAGGCGCGCGACCCATCCTAGGCCTGACTGATCCGGAACGGCGCCCGATGCGCGAAGCGACCCACGGCGCCCACCTCACCATCGACCTCGCGGCCCTCGCGGAGAACTGGCGGCGGCTCGATGCCCAGGCGCCGGAGGCGCGCTGTGCGGCCGTGGTCAAGGCGGATGCCTATGGTTGCGGCCTGTCCCGGGTCGCGCCCGCGCTGTGGGCGGCCGGGTGCCGGACGTTCTTCGTCGCGCACCTGAGCGAGGCGGTGGAGGCCCGGGCCGTCCTGCCCGAGGCGACGATCTACGTCCTGAACGGTCTCCTGCCCGGCCTCGGCCCGATCCTCGTCGCGCACGATCTGCGCCCGGTGCTCGGCAGCCGGGAGGAACTCGCCGAATGGGCCGCCCTGGCGGAGACCGCCGGTCGTCCCCGCCCGGCCGCCCTGCATGTCGATACCGGCATGAACCGGCTCGGCCTCTCCGTGCCCGAGGCCCTGGGGCTCTCGGGCGATCCCCTGATCGCGCGCGCCGGCATCGCGCTGCTGATGACCCACCTCGTCAGCGCCGAACTGGCGAGCGACCCGATCAATGCGCGCCAGATGGCGGATTTCGCGCGGGTCCGGGCCGCGCATCCCGGACTGCCGGGCTCCTTCGCCAACTCCTCCGGGATCTTCCTCGGAGCCGAAGCCCATCACGACCTGCTGCGGCCCGGCTATGCCCTGTTCGGCGGCAACCCGACCCCGTGGAAGCCCAACCCGATGCGGCCGGTGGTCCGCCTGGAGGCGCAGGTCGCGCAGATCCGCGACGTCTCTCCCGGCGAGACCTGCGGCTACAACGGACGCTGGCGGGCCACCGAGCCGCGGCGCCTCGCGACCCTCTCGATGGGCTATGCCGACGGCTATCCGCGGTCCGCGAGCGGCCGCGGCATCGCCCTGGTCGATGGCGTGCGCTGCCACATCCTCGGGCTGATCTCGATGGACCTCATCATCCTCGACGTGACCGAGGCGCCCGCGACCCGGCGCGGCGCGACCGCGACCCTGATCGGCGACGGGCTCGACGTCGACGCGGTCGGACGCGCCGCCGGCACCATCGGGTACGAGATCCTGACGGGGCTAGGTTCTCGCTATGTTCGCCATTATGTGACAGGACACGAGGCCTGAAGCCCGTCGGACGAATGGGCGCCGGACGAATGGGCGCCGAGGCGTCCCTCCCAGCGGAATCGCGATGGCCAAGATCCAACAGACCTTCGTCTGCCAGTCCTGCGGGGCGGTCTACAATCGCTGGCGCGGGCGCTGCGAGGCCTGCAACGGCTGGAACACCATCGTCGAGGAGACCGGCGCCACCGGCCCGCAATCCGGCCCGGTCAAGACACGGCCGAGCCGGGCCCGCGGCCGGGTCTTCGCCCTGGAGGGCCTCACCGGCGAGGTGAAGGAGGCGCCGCGCATCCCGTCCGGCATCAACGAGCTCGATCGCGTCACTGGCGGCGGCTTCGTGCGCGGCTCGGTGATCCTCCTCGGCGGCGATCCCGGCATCGGCAAGTCGACCCTGCTGATGCAGGCCTCCGCCGCCATGGCCCGCACGGGCGAGCGCGTCGTCTACATCTCGGGCGAGGAGGCGGTGGCGCAGGTGCGCCTGCGTACCGAGCGCCTCGGCCTGTCCTCGGCCGCGGTGGAGCTCGCGGCCGAGACCAACGTGGAGGACATCGTCGAGACCCTGTCGCAGGGGCGCCCCCCGGCCCTGGCGATCATCGACTCGATCCAGACCATGTGGACCGAGACCGTGGAATCGGCCCCCGGCACCGTCACGCAGGTGCGCGGTTCGGCCCAGACCCTGATCCGCTTCGCCAAGACCACCGGCACGGCGGTGATCCTCGTCGGGCACGTCACCAAGGACGGGCAGATCGCCGGACCCCGGGTGGTCGAGCACATGGTCGATGCCGTCGCCTCCTTCGAGGGCGACCAGGGCCACCACTTCCGCATCCTGCGGGCGGTGAAGAACCGCTTCGGACCCACCGACGAGATCGGCGTGTTCGAGATGACCGATGGTGGCCTCGCCGAGGTCCCGAATCCCTCCGCGCTGTTCCTCGCCGGCCGCGACCACGCGGCGCCCGGCACCGCGGTGTTCGCCGGCATGGAGGGCACGCGCCCGCTCCTCGTCGAGATCCAGGCCCTCGTGGCGCCCTCCTCCCTCGGGATGCCCCGGCGGGCGGTGGTCGGCTGGGACCCGAACCGCCTGTCGATGGTGCTGGCGGTGCTGGAGGCCCATGGCGGCATCCGCCTGGGCACGCACGACGTCTACCTGAACGTGGCGGGGGGCCTGCGCATCTCGGAGCCCGCCGCCGATCTCGCCGTGGCCGCCGCCCTGGTCTCGTCCCTGTCCGGGGCGACGCTGCCGCCCGAGACGGTGTATTTCGGCGAGATCGGCCTCTCCGGTGCGGTCCGCCCGGTGGCGCAGGCGCCGGCGCGGCTCAAGGAAGCGCTGAAGCTCGGCTTCGCCAAGGCCGTGACGCCGCAGGGGCGCGGCGAGGGCGGCGACAGCGCCCTCTCGACGGAGGCCCTGCGCCACATCGCCGACATGGTGGCGGGCATCGCCAGCAACGGTCCCCGTCGGGTCGCCCAGCGCCGCGGGCACAATCCGCCCGATTACGGCGACGACGATTAGGGTGTCGGCCCGGACCGGCGGAGCCCGCCCTGGGCCCGGCGTGGGCCCGCTCTGGAGACGGGGCCGGCGATGGTGGAGGATCGACAGTCGATCCCGGCCGCGCAGAAGGTCTGGCCCGCCCCCGGGACGAATATTCCGGCACGAAGCAAGTCATCGGCCGGCACGCCGCTGAACAGCCCGACGCGGGAGAAGCCGGATGCCCGTCCGAAACGGGCGGACGACGGCGTGAGGCCGCGCCCGCGTCACGCCGGACCCGCGCGAGCACCGGGCGGGAATGGGCCTCCACGCCAGGGTGACGGCCGAGTTTCCGCGCGATATACAGGGCCGCGGCCGGGGGAAGCCGCACGATCCGGTCATCGTCGCCGCTCCGCCCCATGAAGTGACAATCGTCAGAGATGCCGTTCTCCGTTCTCGATCTCGTTGTGCTGGGTATCGTTGTCGTCTCGGCGCTGTTGGCGGCCGTGCGTGGCGCGACTCGCGAAGTGCTCGCCATCATCGCCTGGGTCGCCGCCGCCGCCATTGCGTGGAAATTCCATCCCTACCTGCTGCCCACGGTCAGCCAGCACGTGTCGAACGCCACCGTCGCCCTGGTGGCCTCGATCGCGGCGATCTTCCTGGTGACGCTGATCGTCGTGTCGATCATCACCGTGAAGGTGTCGGACATGATCCTCGATTCGCGCATCGGCGCGATCGATCGGTCGCTGGGTTTCCTGTTCGGCGCCGGCCGCGGCTTCCTGATCTGCGTCATCGGCTGGGTGTTCCTGGCCTGGCTCGTCCAGGGCAAGATGCCCCCCTGGGCGTCCGAGGCGCGCAGCCGCCCGATGCTCGAGAAGTCCGGCGAGGCCCTGGTGGCCCAGCTGCCCGAGAATCCGGAAGGCTTGTTGAAGCAGTTCAAGAAGCCCAAGACCGACGCGCCGGCCGATCCCGTCGAGCCGCCGGAAGGAGAAATCCCGGCCCAGCGCCGGACCGAAGCACCAGCCACGCCCGCTCCGCGACGCTGATCTGCGTCTCTGCGTGCTTGGTTGCAGCGCGAAGGCCGACTACATGACGGCTTCTTGACGGTGCCCGCCCGGGATTCGCGCGGGACCAAGCAGGGATCGACATCATCATGTCTGTAGCCAAGTCGAGCGCCCGCCCCCCTGTCGAGGTCGTGGACGGGCTCGACCGCGACGGCGACACGCTGCGCGAGGAATGCGGCGTCTTCGGCATCTTCGGCCATCCGGATGCCTCCGCCATCGTCGCCCTCGGCCTGCACGCCCTGCAGCATCGCGGCCAGGAGGCGGCCGGCATCGTCTCCTTCGACGGGGCGGTCTTCCACTCCGAGCGCCGGCCCGGCCTCGTCGGCGATTCCTTCTCGGACCGCTCGACCATCGAGCATCTCGAAGGCCCGGCCGCCATCGGCCACGTCCGCTACTCCACCACCGGCGGCACCATCCTGCGCAACGTGCAGCCGCTCTTCGCCGAGCTCGCCAGCGGCGGCCTCGCCGTCGCCCATAACGGCAACCTGACCAACGCCCTGTCGATCCGCCGCGACCTCGTGCGCGACGGCGCCATCACCCAGTCGACCTCCGACACCGAGGTGATCCTGCACCTGGCCGCGCGCTCCCGGGCGCCGCGCATCGTCGAGCGCTTCACCGAGGCCCTGCGCCAGATCGAGGGCGCCTACGCCATCGTGGCCCTGACCAACAAGAAGCTCATCGGCGCCCGCGATCCCATGGGCATCCGCCCCCTGGTGCTGGGCGAGCTCGACGGCCGCTACATCCTGGCCTCCGAGACCTGCGCCCTCGACATCATCGGCGCCAAGTTCATCCGCGACATCGACAACGGCGAGATCGTGGTGATCTCGGAAGAGGGCATCGAGTCGATCCGCTTCGCCCCGGCGCAGCCCATGCGGCCGTGCATCTTCGAGTACATCTACTTCGCCCGGCCGGATTCGGTGGTGAACGGCAAGAGCGTCTACGCCGTGCGCAAGAACATCGGCCACGAGCTCGCCCGGGAATCCGCGACCGCGGCCGACGTGGTCATCCCGGTGCCGGATTCCGGCGTTCCGGCCGCCCTGGGCTTCGCCCAGGAGACCGGCCTGCCGTTCGAGATGGGCATCATCCGCAACCACTACGTCGGGCGCACCTTCATCCAGCCGACCCAGTCGGTGCGCGAGCTCGGCGTGCGCATGAAGCACTCGGCCAACCGCGCGGTGGTGGAGGGCAAGCGCATCGTCCTCGTCGACGACAGCCTCGTGCGCGGCACCACCTCGGTGAAGATCGTGCGCATGATGCGCGAGGCCGGCGCCCGCGAGGTGCATTTCCGGATCGCCTCGCCGCCGATCACCTACCCGGACTTCTACGGCATCGACACGCCGGAGCGGGAGAAGCTGCTCGCCGCCACCCATGACCTCGAGGGCATGCGCCGCTACATCGGCGCCGATTCGCTGGCCTTCCTGTCCATCGACGGCCTCTACAAGGCCATGGGCGAGGAGCGGCGCAACGAGGCCTGCCCGCAATACACCGACCATTGCTTCACCGGCGACTATCCGACCGGCCTGACCGACCTCGCCATCGCCGGACCGCGCCGCCTCGCCATGCTCGCCGAAGCCGATTGAGCGCACGATGAGCAGCCCGACCCAGCCGCTCGCCGGCCGCCTCGCCGTCGTCACCGGCGCCTCGCGGGGAATCGGCCGCGCCGCCGCCCTCGCGTTGGCGCAGGCCGGCGCCCACATCATCGCCGTCGCGCGCACGCAGGGGGGCCTCGAGGAGCTCGACGACGCCATCCGGGGCGTCGGTGGCAGCGCCACCCTGGTGCCCCTCGACCTCACCGACTACGACGCCCTCGACCGCCTCGGCGCCGGCATCCACGAGCGCTGGCAGCGCCTCGACATCCTGGTGGGCAATGCCGGCATCCTCGGCAACCTCACGCCGATCGGGCACGTGACGCCGAAGACCTGGGCGCAGGTGATGGACATCAACGTCACGGCGAATTACCGCCTGATCCGCTCGCTCGATCCGCTGCTGCGGGCCTCCGATGCCGGCCGGGCCATCTTCGTGACCTCGGGCGCCGCGCAGAAGTGCCGGGCCTATTGGGGACCCTACTCCGTCTCCAAGGCCGCCCTCGACGCCCTGGTGCGCACCTACGCGGCCGAGACCGCCACCACCCCGGTGCGGGCGATGCTGCTCAATCCCGGCCCGCTGCGGACCGCGATGCGCAAGGCCGCGATGCCGGGCGAGGACGAGATGACCCTGAAGACCCCGGACGACCTCGCGCCGCACTTCGTGCGCCTCGCGCATCCGGACTTCGCCGAATCCGGCAAGATCTACGACTTCCCGAGCGACCGGATCCTGACGCCGCAGATGGCGCGCTGACGCCGGACGCCGCCTTCCCTCCTCCCGTTTCCCGAGACGCCCATGATCGACGTTCGCTGCATCTGCGCCATCGGCCTTCGCGGACAGCTCGGCCTGAACGGGCACCTGCCCTGGGAGGGCAACACCGATCCGCTCTTCGTCGAGGACGTGACGCGGTTCTTCGCCATCACCATGGGCCACGTCCTGATCGCCGGCCCGAAGACCATCGCGTCGGTGCCCGAATTCGCCTTCAAGGACCGGACCATCGACGTCATCCGCAGCCACGAGGACCCGGAGGCGGTGCTGGCGCGCTATCCCGGGCGACGCATCTTCGTGGGCGGCGGCATCGCGGTCTGGAACGTCTACGCCCGGTATATCCAGCACTGGGACATCACCCGCCTGCCCTATGACGGCGAGGCCGATCGCTGGTTCGACCCGGCCTGGCTGGTGGGCGGCGCCCTGCGCGCCTGAGGGCACAAACCCTCCGCTGGGGGGTTGAGGGGAGCAACCCAACGACAAGGCTCCCGATGACGTCCGCCCCCTTCCGCTTCGGCATCGAGGAAGAGTATTTCCTGGCGGATGCCGAGACGCGCGGTACGCCGCGTCGTTCGGTGAAGCCCTTCCATGTCCAGGCCGGCGAGGAACTGCCCGAGATCGGGCGCGAATTGCTCCAGTGCCAGGTCGAGGTCTGCACCCCGCCCTCCACGGACTTCGCCCAGGCGCGCGACGTCCTGACCCGACAGCGCTCGGCCCTGGGCAAGCTCGGTCGCGAGCACGGTCTGCTGGTCTTCGCGGCCGGCACCCATCCGGTGGCGGACTGGGCCCGCCAGCTCCCCACCAAGGGCGACCGCTACCGCGGCATCCTGCGCGATGTCGGCCTCGCCGGGCGCCGCAGCCTGATCTGCGGCATGCACGTCCACGTGGAGGTGCCGGAGCCCGACAGGCGCGTCGACCTGATGAACCGGCTCCTGCCCTACCAGCCGCTGCTGCTCGCGCTCTCGGCCTCGTCGCCGTTCTGGCAGGGCAAGCCGACGGGCCTCAGCGCCTATCGCCTCAGCGCCTTCGGCGAGCTGCCCCGCACCGGCCTGCCCGACCTCTTCGCCGACAATGCCGCCTACGAACGCTACGTCCGCATCATGACCCGGGCGGGCTCGATCCAGGATGCGAGCTTCCTGTGGTGGTCGCTCCGACCGTCGATCAAGTTCCCGACCCTCGAATTGCGGATCGCCGATTCCTGCACCCGGCTGGAGGACGCGCTCACCATCGCGGCCCTCTACCGCTGCCTCGTCCGCCTCGCGGTGCGCCGGCCGGACCTCAACGCCGACCTCGACGGCGTCTCGCGGGCGCTCGCCCAGGAGAATCTCTGGCGCGCCCAGCGCAGCGGCACCGAGGCGGAGCTGATCGACGAGGCGAGCGAGGAGGCCCTGCCCTTCGCCCAGGCTCTCGACAACGTCCTCGCGCTCATCGCCGAGGACGCCGCCGCCCTCGGCTGCGAAGCGGAGGTCGCCCGGGCCCGCAGCATCCTCGCGAACGGCACCAGCGCCGAGCGCCAGGCCGCGACGTTCGAGGGCGCCCGCGACGGCGACACCTCGAACCGCCAGGCCCTGGACGCGGTGGTGGACTGGCTGGCGCAGACGACCTGCGGCGCGGCCTGATCCCAGGCCTCAGCCCTTGTTCTCGCGGTCGAACGGGTTCTTCGAGGTCCGCAGCGACAGCCGGATCGGCGTGCCGGGCAGCTCGAACGACTCGCGCAGGCCGTTGACGAGGTAGCGGGTGTAGGATTTCGGCAGGGCGTCGAGCTGGTTGCCGAACAGGGCGAAGTGCGGCGGGCGGCTCTTCACCTGGGTGGCGTAGCGGATCTTGATGCGCCGGCCGGAAACCGCCGGCGGCGGGTTGCGCTGGGTCGCCTCGCTGAGCCAGTCGTTGATCCGCGAGGTCGAGACGCGGGTGCTCCAGATCGACTCGGCGTTGGTCACCGCCTGCATCAGCTTGTCGATGCCCTCGCCGGCGAGGCCGGAGAGCGGCACCACGGCGACGCCGCGGACCTGGGGCAGCAGGCGGGTGCAATCCTCGCGCAGCTTCTTCAGGAGCCCGTTCTGGTCGGCGACCAGATCCCACTTGTTGAGGCCGATGACGAGGGCGCGGCCCTCGCTCTCGATCAGGTCGACGATGGTCAGGTCCTGCTTCTCGAACGGGATCGTGGCGTCGAGGAGCACCACCACCACCTCGGCGAAGCGCACGGCGCGCAGGCCGTCCGAGACCGCGAGCTTCTCGAGCTTGTCGTCGATGCGCGCCTTGCGGCGCATGCCGGCGGTGTCGTGCAGCTTGATCCGGCGGCCGCGCCATTCCCAGTCGAGGGAGATCGAGTCCCGGGTGATGCCCGCCTCGGGGCCGACGAGAAGGCGCTCCTCGCCGAGCATCCGGTTGATCAGCGTGGACTTGCCCGCATTGGGGCGGCCGACGATGGCGACCTTGAGCGAGCGATTCGACGGATCGTCGTCATAGTCTTCGTCCTCGTCGTCCGGCTTCGGCAGCGACTCGATCAGCGCATCGTGCAACTCGCCGATGCCTTCGCCGTGCTCGGCCGAGAACGGGATGGGATCGCCGAGGCCGAGGGAGAACGCCTCGTAGGCACCCGACATGCCGGCGCCCCCCTCCGCCTTGTTGGCGATGAGGATCACCGGGCAGCCGGCGCGCCGCACCATCTCGGCGAAGGGCTGGTCGGCCGGGAGGACGCCCGCGCGGGCGTCGATGACGAACAGCACCACGTCGGCCTCGAGGATCGCGGCCTCGGTCTGGGCCCGCATGCGGCCGAGGAGGGAGCCGGGATCGGCCTCCTCGAGACCGGCGGTGTCGATGATGCGGAAGACGAGACCACCGAAATTGACGTCGCCCTCGCGCCGATCGCGGGTCACGCCGGGGCGGTCATCCACCAGGGCGAGCTTCTTGCCCACGAGGCGGTTGAACAGGGTCGACTTGCCGACGTTCGGCCGTCCGACGATCGCGACGGTCGGCATATCCATGGTGTGCTCGTTTCGATCAGGCGTCCGTGAGAAGCGGGTCGAGGGCTCAGCGCGTGACGGGTGGGGGAGCGGCCGGGGCGGCGGGGGCCGCAGCGGTCACGGTGATGGGTCCGCCGGCCACCAGGGCCGCGTAGACCTCGATGCGCTGGCGCAGGTTCTGCGGCGTCTGCGCATCGGCGTTGATCTGGTCGAACCAGCGGCCGGCGCCGTCGTAGTCGCCGCGCTTCAGGGCGACGAGGCCGAGCATCTCGCGGGCGGTGTGGCGGAAGGGGCCGTTCGGCGCGGCGAGGCCCTGGAGCGTCGCCAGGGCGGCGTCGGGCTCCGTGCCGTCGACGCGCAGCAGGGCCGAGCGCAGGCGGGCGAGGTCGCGCAGGCCGGTGCTCACCTTGGTGTCGTTGGCCAGCGCGTCGTACTCGGCGGCGCCCGCCTTCGGATCGCGCTTGGCGGTCTCGGTGGCGGACCGGAAGCGGGCCAGGAGGGCGTAGCCGGACGGCGCGTCGCTCTCGATCGCCTCGAAGGCCTTGTCGGCCTCCGCCGACTTGCCCTCGCGGGCCAGGCGGTTGGCGACCTCGAAGCGCTCGGAGGCGGCCTCGGCGCGCACCCGCTGGTCATGCTGCCAGTAGCGCCAGCCACCGACGGCGGCCACCACGAGGATCGCCAGGGCGATGATCACGCCGCTGTAGCGGCGCCAGATCTCGGCGACCTGATCGCGGCGATAGTCCTCGTTGACCTCGCGGATGAACTCGTTGTTTTCGGCCATGTCGTCTCACGCCGATCGGGAACCGAGCGGCCGCTGCATGAAGAGGAAGGCCTGCGCCTATCACAGGCGCGGGCCGTTGGCGACCGGCTTCGACGCGGCCCGGCCGGCTCACGACGCGGCGCGACCGGCTTACGACGCGGCGCGCCCCGCCTCGACGCAGGGCCTCCGGTGCGGATGCGCCTCAGGCCTGGCCCGGCCAGGCGGCGACGCCGATCAGGAGCGGATGCAGGTAGCGGGCGAACGTGAACCAGACCGCGAGCCCGATCACCACCGCCAGGGCGTCGTTGCGCCAGCCGGCCGGCGCGGCGGCCGGGCCGGCATGCTGCGCGACCACGGCCCCGGGGGCGAGCGCCCGGCGCTTCGCGCTGATCCGGGCCATGACCGCCCAGGCCAGGAAGCTGCCGAACAGCAGGATGGAGCCGAGGTCGCCGTTGGCCAGCAGGTGCGCGGTGGCCCAGATCTTCACGGCCAGCAGCATCGGGTGCTTGGCCCTGGCGCGGATGTGGCCCGGCAGGTAGGCGGAGGCCAGGGCGACGAAGGCCAGGGCGGTCAGGAGCAGGGCCAGGTGGCGGGTCCAGACCGGCGGGTCCCACACGGCGATGTAGCCGGACTGGCGATAGAGGTGGAAACCGTAGGCGATGAGCACGAGGCCCAGGAGGGAGGACAGGGTGTAGGCGAGCTTGTAGCGGCCCTCGCCGACCTGATCGATCATCCGCGCCCGCCGCGCCCGCGCCATGGAGAAGGCATGCGTGCCGAGGAAGAGCACGAGCCCAAGGATGAGGAGGAGCATGAAAGGCCTTCGCGGACGGTCGACGGGGACATGTGGACAAGGCCGGAATCGGACGCGTGCGCACAATCCAACTGTAACGGTTCAAAACGCAAACTGCGGCCGATGTCCAGGCACACCCGATGACGCGCCCCCTTCACCTCGCGGCCCGGCTCCTGCTCGGTCTCGTCGGCCTCGCCGGCCCGGCCCGGGCGGCGCCCGAGCCGCCGCTCTCCGCCCTGACCCTGGTCGGCCCCCCGGTGGTGATGTTCAAGGCGGGGCGCGACGCCTGCGACGGGGTCGACGTCCCCGACGCCTCGGCCCGGGCCTTCCGCGAGGCCTCCAGGTCCGTCGCCCTGTTCGGCATGCATTACCGGAACCGCGCCTTTCGCGGCCCCCGCCTGGACGCCCTGAAACTGGACTGCGCGGTGGTCCTCGAATCCGGCGGCAAGGCCGATCCGGCCGCCTACGACGACGCCTCGTGGATCACCGCGACCTGGACCGAGGACGGCCGTGCCGTCGCCGCCCTGGTCCACCACGAGTACCGGGCCAACGAGCACCCGGGCCGCTGCCGCGCCAAGGACTACATAGCCTGCTGGTACAACAGCGTGGTGGCGGCCGCCTCGACCGATGGCGGACGCAGCTTCCACCGCGCGGTGCCGCCGGTGGTCGTGGCCGGCGCGCCCTTCCGCCAGGAGGTCGGGCAGGGCAGCCATCGCGGCTTCTTCAATCCGTCCAACATCGTCTCGGACGGGACCTGGCGCTACTTTCTCGCTTCCACCACGGGCTGGACCCTGCCGGGCAGCGATCAAGCCGCGGGCGTCTGCCTGTTCCGCACCCGCGATCCCGCCGACCCGACGAGCTGGCGCGCCTGGACCGGCGCGGGCTACACGGCGGCCTTCCCGGATCCGTACGCGAAGCCCGTGAAGGCCGCGGCGACCTGTGCGCCCGTGGCGCCGTTCCCGACCCCCGTCGGCGCCGTCGTGCGCCACCGGGGCAGCGGCGCCTGGATCGCGGTCTTCATGGCCAAGGCGGGCGCGGGCTTTCCGCAATCCGGCTTCTACTGGACCACCTCCCGCGACCTCCTGGCCTGGGACAGCCCGCGCCTCCTCCTGGCCGGCGCCACCCTGTACGACGATCCCTGCCACGCGCCCGACGGGCTGATCGCCTATCCGTCCCTGCTCGATCCCGACGCCCGGGGCCGCAACTTCGACGACACCGGCGACACGGCCTTCCTCACCTACGTGACCCTGCGCACCGAGGGCTGCCGCATCACCTCCGACCGCGACCTCCTCCGGCGCAATCTCGCGATCAAGGTGTGGCCGTGAGCCCGGTCTCCGGCCGCCGCACGAGGTCGATGAAGGCCTGCAACGGCGGGGGGATCTGACGCCGGCCGGCGTAGTACAGGAACAGCCCGGGAAAGCTCGGGCACCACTCGGGCATCAGGCGGATCAGCCGCCCGGACGCCAGGTGATCGCCGACGCTGTCCTGGAAGACCAGGCCGAGGCCGAGGCCCGCCAGGGCCGCCTCGACGATCATCTCCTGGTCGTTGACGGTGAGCGGGCCGTCGACGGACACTGCCACCGCCCGTCCGTCCTTCTCGAGTTCCCAGCGATACACCGCACCGCCGGGAAAGCGCTGCCCGATGCAGAGGTGCTCCACGAGATCGGCCGGGCTCTCGGGCCGCGGCCGCCCGGCCAGGTAGGCGGGGGCGCCCACCAGGGCGAAGCGCTGGGGCCCCCCGAGCGGCACCGCGATCATGTCGCCGGCGAGGTGCTCGCCGAATCGGACGCCCGCATCGAAGCCGGCGGCCACCACGTCGGTGAGCGCATCGTCCGCCGCCACCTCGACGCGGACCCCGGGATATCGGGCGAGGTAGCGCGCCACCAGCGGCATCAGGACGAGGCGGCAAGCCGAGCGCGGCGCGTTGATGCGCAGGGCGCCCCCGAGGGTGGCGCGGAACGCGCCCGCGGCTCCGACCGCCGCGGCGATCTCGGTGAGGGCCGGCGCGATCCGGGCGAGCAGGGCCGCGCCCGCCTCCGTCGGCGCGACGCTGCGGGTGGTCCGGTGGAGCAGACGCACCCCCATCCGAGTCTCCAGGCCCCGCAGGGCATGGCTCAGCGCGGAGGTGGACACCCCGAGCTCGCGCGCGGCCCGGCGAAAGCTGCCGCTCTGGGCAATCGCTGCGAACGCCGCCAGATCCGCCAGATCGCCACGCCGCATTGATGCGCCCCGCTCAACGGTTCGTCCCGGAGTGTTGAGCTTATCGCCGATCCGGCGCCGTGGCACACCGGGGCGACGAACCCCGAACCCAGGCAGCGCGATGCGACAGCAGCCCCTCGGCCAGACCGGCCTCACCGTCTCCGTCCCCGGCCTCGGCTGCATGGGAATGTCCGAATTCTACGGGCCGGCCGATGAGGCGGAGTCCCTCGACACCCTCGCGGCGGCCCTCGACCTCGGCTACGACTTCCTCGACACCGCCGACACCTACGGCCTGGGCCACAACGAGACCCTGCTCGGCCGCTTCCTCAAGGGCCGCCGCGACCGCGTCGTGCTTGCCACCAAGTTCGGCATCGTCCGTCCCTCCAACAGCCCGGACGACAGCGCGAAGCGGCGGATCGACAACACGCCGGCCTATCTGACCGCAGCTTGCGAAGCCTCGCTGACCCGGCTCGGGGTCGAGACCATCGATCTCTACTACTGCCACCGCCGCAACCCGGAGACCCCGCTCGCCGAGATGATCGGCGCGATGGCCCGCCTGGTGGACCAGGGCAAGGTCCGCGCGCTCGGCCTGTCCGAGGTCTCGCCGGACACCCTGCGGGCCGCCCATGCGATTCACCCGATCGCGGCGGTCCAGAGCGAGTATTCCCTCTGGAGCCGGACGCCCGAGGACTCGATGCTGCAGACCTGCCGCGACCTCGACGTCACCTTCGTGGCATACGCACCGCTCGGACGCGGCTTCCTCACCGGGAGCCTCGATCCGGCGCAGCTCGCCGCCGACGATTTCCGCCGGGGCAACCCGCGCTTCCAGGCCGATGCCCTCGCGCGGAACCAGCGCCTGCTCGACGGTCTCGGCGCCATCGCGGCCGCGCGCGGTGCCAGTCCGGGCCAGATCGCCCTCGCCTGGCTCGTCGACAAGGCACCGAACGTGGTGCCGATCCCGGGCACGCGGCGGGTGGCACGCCTCGCCGAGAACGCCGCGGCCATGGACCTCATCCTCACCCCCGGCGAGATCGCCGAGCTCGATCGACTGTTCCGCCCGGGCGCCGTCGCGGGCGCCCGCTATGCCGAAGGGGGAACCGCCGGCATCGAGACGCTGTGACGCCCTCGCTCAGAACTGCCGCAGATACGGCGCCGGCTTCTGGCCGAGGATGCGCCAGGTTCCGGCGAGGCCCAGGATGATGGCGAAGGCGACCGCGAGGCCCGCCGCCAGGATCGCCCCCGACAGGTCGAGGGTGAAGTCGAGCTTCATCACCCGGGTGACGATGACCCAGGCCGCGAGGGTCCCGGCGGCGAGCCCGAAGATCGCCGTGGCGAGGCCGAGGGCGCCGTATTCCAGGGTGTAGGCGGCCAGCAGCCGACCCCGCGTCGCGCCCAGGGTCTTGAGCACGACCGCGTCGTAGAGCCGGGCGCGGTGACCGGCGGCGAGTGCTCCAGCCAGCACGAACAGGCTCGCCACCACGGCGATGCCGCTGGCGCCCCGAATGGCCAGGACCAGCTTGGAGACGATGTCGCTCACGGCCTCGAGCGCCTCCTTCACCCGCACGCTGGTGACCGACGGGTAGGTCCGGGCCACGTCCCGAAGGATCGCGGCTTCGGCCTTGGCGTCGGGGCCGTTCGGCAGGGTCAGGGTCGCCAGATCGGAATGCGGCGCCCCCCGGAAGGTCCCAGGCGAGAACACCATGACGAAGTTGATGCCGAGTGAGCGCCACTCGACCTTGCGCAGGTTGGCGATCCTGGCCGTCAGCGTCCGCCCCAGGACATTGACGCTCACGCTGCTGCCGACGGCGAGGTTCAGCTTACCCGCCAGTTCGGCATCGAAGGACACGAGCGGCGTCCGTGCTTCCTCGGCGGTCCACCAGTGACCGGAAACCAACGATGAGCCTTCCGGGAGGTCGTCGGCATAGGTGATGCCGCGGTCGCCATCGAGCACCCAGGCGGCATCCTCGGGCGCCTTGATCTCGCCGGCCGGAACGCCGTTCAGGGCCGTGATCCGCCCGCGCATCATCGGAACGCGCTCGATTTTTGCGCCCGGCGAAAGCCCGCCGAGGAAGGAATGGAAAGCATCCGCGTCGCTCGAGGGGATGTCGAGGAAGAACAGGTTCGGCGCCTTGGCGGGCAGGGAATTCGTCAAGGTTCGCCGCACATTGGCGTCGATGAGGCTCAGCGTGACGAGCAAGGTCACGCCCAGGCCGAGGGAGAGGACGATCGCGGGGGTGAGCGCCCCTGGCCGATGCAGGTTCGCCAGGGCCATGCGGGGGGCCGCCATGCGTGGACGCGGGAGGCGTCGCGCCACCGCCATGAGGCCGAGGGCGACGAGGCGCAGCAGCCCGAAGGCGAGTCCGGCGGCGACGATGAAGATGAGCGCCAGGCGCCGGTCGAAGGCGGTGACCAGCGCCAGCCCGACCAATCCCGCGAGGGCGGCCGCCAGGATCAGGCGATAACGCAGACGAGTGCGGGCGGAGCCCGGATCGACCACGTCTCGGAACAGGCCCGAGACGGGGATGTCATGGGCGCGCCCCAGGGGCAGGATGGCGAAGGCGAGCGCCGTCAGGAAGCCGTAAGCCGCTGCAAGGGCCAGCTCGCCGGGCGCGATAGTCGGATTCAGCGGCAGCGGCAGGGCATCGTGGAACAGGGCGTCGAGGCCGAAGGGCAGGAGCGCCCCCACTGCGAGGCCGATCGCGATCCCGAGGCCTGCGATCAGGAGGACCTGGGTGAGGTAGAGGACCACCACCTGCCCACCCGGCGCGCCGACACTCTTCAGGGTGGCGATGGAGCCGCGCTTTCGCTCGACGAAGGCCGCTACCGCGTTGGCGACCCCGACGCCGCCGACGATCAATGCTGTGAGGCCGACGAGGGTCAGGAACTGCGTGAAGCGCTCGATGCTCTTGGCGAAGCGCGGATCGGCGTTGGTGCGCGCCCGCATCTCCCAGCCCGCATCCGGCGCGGCCTTGGCGATGGCGGCGGCGCGCGTCTCAAGGCCGGCATCTCCGGCACCGGGGATCTGCAGGCGGTAGCTCCAGCGGTTGAGGCTGCCCGGCCGGATCAGGCCCGAGGCGGCCAGCGCCTCGTGCGTGATCAGCACCCGAGGGCCGAAGCCGATGCCGTTGGCGATGCGATCGGGCTCCGACACCAGGGTGGCGCGGATGACGAACGGCTTGCCCGCAATGGTGATCCGGTCCCCGACCTTCAGATCGAGGCGGGTGAGCAGGGCCGGATCCGCTACCGCGCCGGCAGCGCCTTCGCGTTCGGACAGGAGATCGGCCAGGGGTTCGGCGGGATCGGTGACGAGTTCGCCGGTGGTGGGGTAGTCGGCGCCCACCGCCTTCAGCTCGACCAGGGCCGCACCGGTCTCGCCGGCAACGGCCATCGCACGGAGCGTGGTCACCACAGAGACGCGCCCTTGGGCGTCGAGGGCCGCGCGCTCCTGGGGCGTCGCCTCCCGGTTGATCAGGCTGTAGGTGAGATCGCCGCCGAGGATGCGCGCGCCCTCCCGCCCGAGACCATCGGTGAGCGAGCGCGAGATCGAGGCGACGCCGGCGATGGCCGCGACGCCGAGGGCGATACAGGCGAGGAACACGGTGAAGCCCGCCAGGCCGCCGCGCAATTCGCGAAGCGCGAGGCGCAGGGTGAGCGGAACACGCCAACGTGAGGAACGTGCGCTCGGCTTGGGAAGGGTGCCATGCATCGGATCAGGCCTGGACCGGCACCGGTGCTTCCACCCGGCCGGAGCGGAGCCGAACCGTGCGATCGCAGAGGCGTGCGAGCCCGGGGTCGTGCGTGACGAGGACGAGGGTCGCGCCGCGGTCGCGCTTCAGGGCGAAGAGCAGGTCGACGATCTGACGGCCGGTCGCCTCATCCAAGTTGCCCGTCGGCTCGTCGGCCACCAGAATTGCGGGATCCGGTGCGATAGCCCGCGCAATGGCGACGCGCTGCTGCTCGCCGCCCGAGAGCTGGGCCGGATAGTGATGCAGGCGGTGGCCGAGGCCGACCGCCTCCAGTTCGACCTGTGCCCGGCGGTGCGCATCGGGCTGGTCGGCGAGTTCGAGGGGCAGCGCCACGTTCTCCAGGGCGGTCATCGTCGGGACGAGATGAAAAGCCTGGAACACGATACCGATGCGGCGCCCGCGGAAGCGCGCCAAGGCATCCTCGTCGAGACTTCCGAGATCGGTGCCCTCGACGACGATGCGCCCGGAATCGGGCCGCTCCAGGCCCGCCATGACCATCAGCAGCGTCGATTTGCCGGAGCCGGAGGGACCGACAAGCCCCACCGCCTCGCCCGGCGCCACATCGAGAGAAATGCCGCGCAGGACATGGACGCGAGCGGCCCCGCGACCGAGGCTGAGGTCGATATCGGAGAGAGCGATGGTCTGCGCCGTCGGCGCGGAGGGGTTGTCGGACTTCAACGGGCGACCGATCTGTGAGCAGTTGGCGTCAACGTGACCGCCGGCAAGGTGGATGCAAGGGTCGGGGTTGTGATCGAATGGGTCTGTGTGGAGTCTCACGCCTCACCGATATGGTCCGCAAGAGGGCAGTGCACCATGCCGGCCTCGGCCTCGTCGCTCTGATGACGCTCTTTGCCGCACTGGGACTCGGCACCCTTCCGTCGAACGCGACACCGGACGCGTCGCCGGTGAAGCTGGTCGCCTTCGGCGACAGCCTGACCGCTGGGTATCGCCTCCCCACGAATGCGGCCTTCCCGACGGTACTGGAACGGGCCCTGAAGGCCCGCGGACGCGCGGTTACGGTGGCGAATGCCGGGGTCTCGGGCGACACCACCACGGGCGGCCTCGATCGCCTCGACTGGTCGATCCCGGACGGAACAGACGGCGTCATCCTCGAACTCGGCGCCAACGACATGCTGCGCGGCACCGACCCGTCTGTGACTCGCAAGGCTCTCGATGCGATGATTGCGCGCCTCAAGGCACGCGGCATCCCGGTGCTTCTCGCGGGGATGAAGGCCTCCCCCAACCTGGGACCGGACTACGCAACGCGCTTCGACGCAATTTACCCGGATCTGGCCAAGCGCTACGATCTCGTCCTCTACCCGTTCTTCCTCGACGGCATCATCGGCGACCGGCAGGCTCACCTGGACGACGGTTTGCATCCGAACACCCGCGGCGTGGAGACCATTGTGGCCGGCATCTTGCCGACCGTCGAGACCTTTCTCGACCGCATCAAGCCGCAGGCGCGCTGAACCCGTGCCGCGCCTGTTCACCGGCATCGAGATTCCCCCCGATATCGCGCAGGCGCTGGCCCTGAAGCGCGGAGCCCTGCGCGGGAGCCGCTGGATCGAGCCTTCGGACTATCACATCACCCTGCGCTTCCTCGGGGATGTCGAGATCGAAGTCGCTGAGGCGCTGCATGAGCGGCTGATCGAGGCGCGCGCGCGAACCCCCTTTCCCGTAACCCTCGACGGCTTGGCGAGCTTCGGTGGCGACAAGCCGCGCGCGATCCTGGCCACGGTGATGCCGGCTCCGGAACTGGTCGACCTACAAGCGGAGCAGGAGCGCTTGGCCCGGCAAGCGGGTGCGGAGCCAGAACGTCGTAAATTCACGCCACACGTCACGCTCGCACGCCTGCGACGCGAGGCCAGATCGGAGGACGTGGCCGCCTATCTCGGCGAGCGCGGTCTGTTCGAACCGCTCACCTTCATGGCCGAGCGTGTGGCGCTGTTCTCGGCACGGGAATCGAAGGGTGGCGGTCCCTACGTCATCGAGGCAGCCTACCCGCTCGGGTAGAAGGCAGACCCGCGGAGCGGTCAGAGGCGGCGCAATGCCACTGACTCGATGCGGTGGCTAGCGCCCTTGGCGAGGATCAGGCTGGCCCGCTGCCGGGTCGGCAGAATGTTGTCGCGCAGGTTCGGCAGGTTGATGGTCGTCCAGAGCGTATCGGCGATCTCGATCGCCTCGGATTCCGTCACCTCGGCATACTTGCGGAAGTAGGAAAGCGGATCGCGGAAGGCGGTCTGGCGCAGGCGCAGGAAACGATTGACGTACCAGCGGTGCAGGTCGTCCTCGTGACCGTCGAGGTAGATCGAGAAGTCGAAGAAATCCGAGACGAACGGAATCGCGGTGCCGTCGCGCGGCAGGCGTGCCGGCTGCAGGACGTTCAAGCCTTCGACGATGAGGATATCGGGCGATTCGATGATCCGCTCCTCGCCCTGCACCACATCATAGACGAGGTGGGAGTAGAGCGGTGCCGCGACACGCTTCTTGCCGGCCTTGATATCGGTGAGGAAACGCAACAGCGCGGCGGTGTCGTAGCTCTCGGGAAAGCCCTTGCGCTCCATCGCGCCCATCCGCTTGAGCTCGGCATTGGGCAGCAGAAAGCCATCGGTGGTGATCAGGTCGACCTTCGGGGTGTTGGGCCAGCGCGCCAGCAGGGCGGCGAGCACGCGGGCGGAGGTCGATTTGCCAACGGCCACCGATCCGGCAAGGCCGATGATATAGGGCACCTTGGTCTCGTGCTCGGCGAGAAGGAAGCGTTGCGTTGCCTTGAACAGCCCTTGGGTCGCTGCGACGTAGAGGGAGAGCAGCCGCGAGAGCGGCAGGTAGATCGCCTCCACCTCTTCGACAGAGATCGGATCGTTGAGGGATTGCAGGCGTGCCACCTCCTCCGCCGCCAGGGTCAGGGGCGTATCGGCCCGCAGCTGAGCCCATTCCTCGCGGGTGAACAAGCGGTAGGGCGAGAGTCGCTCGGAGCCCTGGCCGGTGACCGGATCCTGGCCCGTCGGGCGCACGGACCCCACGGGCGGCATCGTGAAGGGCGATTCGGCGTTCACGCGGGGCTCCGAGAGGCCTTCTCGGCGATCCCGCTCTGCACCGTGCGCCGCTCGAGCTCCGCCATCACCTCGTGCAGGGTCACACCGCCGCCCCGTAGCACGACCATGAGATGGTACAGCACGTCTGCCGCTTCACCGATGAGGCCTGCCCGGTCGCCTTGCACGGCGGCGATCGCCGCCTCGACGGCTTCTTCACCGAGCTTCTTGGCGGGTCTAGCCGGGCCGCCGGCCAGGAGCTTTGCGGTGTAGGAGGTCTCGGGAGACGCTGCCGCACGATCCGCGACAAGGGCTTCGAGATCGCTGAGGGTGAACTGAGTCATACAATCCTGGTCCCGGCGAACCGGGCTTATCATGCCGTGCAACCAAGCGTGCGGCACGATGGATCATGACGCAAGGGCTGCGAAGGTCGGCCTCAGAGATCGAGGCGCATGGAGAGACCGGCCGCGGCCATGTGGGCCTTGGCCTCGGATACCGTGTGCTGCCCGAAATGGAAGATCGAGGCTGCCAGAACCGCGCTGGCACCGCCTTCGCGGACTCCCGCTACGAGGTCGTCCAGGCCGCCGACACCGCCCGAAGCGATGACCGGCACCGAGACGGCATCTGAGATGGCTCGCGTCAGGCCGATATCGTAGCCGGAGCGCATCCCGTCCCGATCCATCGACGTCACGAGCAATTCGCCGGCGCCGCGGGCCGTGACGGTGCGGGCGAAGGCGATGGCGTCGATGCCGGTGGGCTTGCGCCCGCCATGGGTGAAGATCTGCCATTCAAGCGCCTCGCCGGGACCGGAGGTCCGCTTGGCGTCGATGGCGACGACGATGCACTGACTGCCGAACTTCTCCGCGCCGCGAGCAACGAAATCGGGATCGTTGACGGCCGCGGTGTTGATGGAGACCTTGTCGGCGCCGGCCAACAGGAGGGTGCGGATGTCCGCCACCGTGCGGATGCCACCGCCGACGGTGAGCGGCATGAAGCAGGCTTCCGCCGTGCGGCTGACCACATCGAGGAGCGTGCCGCGATCTTCGTGGCTCGCGGTAATGTCGAGGAAGCAGAGCTCGTCGGCACCAGCCGCATCGTAGGCTTTGGCCGCCTCCACGGGATCGCCGGCATCGCGCAGCTCCAGGAACTGGACGCCCTTCACGACGCGACCGTCCTTGACGTCGAGACAGGGGATGATGCGGGTCTTGAGCACGCGCGGCCTCGGATTTGTCAGGCCGCCGGCGCGGCGTCGGGTGTACCGGTGGCGCGCCGGATGGCCGCCAGGGCCTCGCGCGGGTCGATCCGCCCGTCGTAGAGGGCCCGGCCCGTGATGGCGCCGGCCAGGAGCGCGCAATCCGGCTCCAGGATGCGGTGAACGTCCTCGATCGAGGCGAGACCGCCGGAGGCGATCACGGGAATCGTCACGGCGCGCGCGAGACCCAGGGTCATCTCGATGTTGAGACCCTTCAGGATGCCGTCCCGGGCGATGTCGGTGTAGATGATGGCCGCGACTCCGGCATCCTCGAACCGGCGGCCGAGTTCCTCGGCCGTCATGCTGGATGTGGTGGCCCAGCCCTCGACCGCGACCCGCCCGTCCTTGGCGTCGATGCCGACGGCGATCTTGCCGGGGTAGAGGCGGGCCGCCTCCCGCACGAAGGCCGGGTCGCGAACGGCGGCGGTCCCGATGATCACGCGGCTGACGCCCTTGGCGAGCCAGGCTTCCAGGGTTCGCATCTCACGGATGCCGCCGCCGAGCTGCACCGGGAGCTTGGTCCGCGCCAAGATCGCATCGACGGCGTCGGCATTCATCGGCGCGCCCGCGAAGGCGCCATCGAGATCGACCACGTGCAACCAGGAAAACCCCTGCTCGTCGAAGACCGCGGCCTGGGCGGCAGGATCGTCGCTGAACACGATGGCCTGGGCCATGTCGCCCTGAACGAGGCGGACACAGCGTCCTTCCTTGAGATCGATGGCCGGAAACAGGATCACGCGCGGGTTCGCTTTCGGGTGGGACGGTTCGAAGGTGGGGACTGCGCCTCAGGGACGCCAGCGCAGGAAGTTCGCGAGCAGTGCGAGCCCGAGCCGCTGGCTCTTCTCCGGATGGAACTGGGTGCCGGCAACGTTGTCGCGCGCCACCATCGCGGTGACCGCTCCGCCGTAGTCGCTGTGAGCGACGCGATCCTCCATTCGCTCCGGCGACAGTGCGTAACTGTGCACGAAGTAGGCGTGCAGGCCGCCATCGCCCGTCGGAATGTCACCCAGCAAAGCGTGCGGCCGGTCGATCGCGAGCGTATTCCAACCCATGTGGGGCACCTTGAGGCCGGGATCGGTCGGTTGGATCGGACCGACATCGCCCGGAATCCAGCCAAGGCCGGCCGTGGTCTCGTGCTCGAGGCCACGCGTCGCCAGGAGCTGCATGCCGACGCAAATTCCCAGGAAAGGACGACCGCGCACGTGCGCCGCGTGGGTCATCGCCTCGACCATGCAAGGTACGGCGTCGAGGCCGCGCCGACAATCGGCGTAGGCGCCGACCCCGGGCAGAACCACCCGGTCGGCCTGGGCCACCGTGTCGGCCTCGCTCGTCAGCACGATGCGGGTCTCGTCGAGCCCTGCCTCCCGCGCCGCCCGCTCGAACGCCTTGGCGGCGGAATGCAGATTGCCCGAGCCGTAATCGATGATCGCGACGGTCTCAGCGCTCACCGCCGACCCTCGCTGAACGGGAACATGCCGATGGCAAGGTCACTCGGTGGCACCGACAGACCGGCATGGAGTGCCGGTCCGCTGCGCCCCATGGGGGCGCCATCCAGCCAGCGCGCTGCCGCCTTCATTTCGGCTTCCTCGGCGTTTCCAGCCGTCACGGCGTCCCGCACCGGACTCCCCGCCCGGGCATAGGTCCATCGGCGGAGGGACGAAGCCTCCAGGCCGATCAGGAGCGACACGAGAAGGGTGATGACGAAACCGGCAATCGGCGTCAGCCCGAGGAACCGCCCCCCGAACGCCACCACGGCCAGCAGGGCCAGGACCCCAAGGCCGGCGAGCCAAAGTCGGTGGAAGAAGAACCAGAGCGGTCCGAATGCGAAGGCCGCCCAGGAGAAGGCGTCCGGCACGAGGTGTGCCCGCTCGAGACCGTGAGCCTCGCCGACATGGGCCCCGCGCGCGGGGTGCAAGGTATAGGTGCGCATCACGTCTCGCATCCTCCCAGTCGATCCGACGGGCGGATCAGAGCGATCCCTTGGTCGAGGGAACGCGGCCTCCCTCGCGGGGATCGATCGACACCGCCCGCCGCAAGGCGCGGGCCAGGCCCTTGAAGCAGCTCTCCGCAATATGGTGAGCATTCTCACCGTAGAGCGTCTCGACATGCAGCGTGATGCCGGCGTTCATGGCGAAAGCCTGGAACCACTCGCGAACCAGTTCCGTATCGAACTGTCCGATCTTTTCGACCCGAAACTGGGTCCGGAACACGAGGAACGGCCGACCCGAGATGTCGATGGCAACTCGCGTCAGGGTTTCGTCCATCGGCAGGTGGATGTCGGCATAGCGGCCGATGCCGCGCTTGTCCGCCAAAGCCTGGGCGAAGGCTTGTCCCAGCGCGATGCCCGTATCTTCCACCGTATGATGGTGATCGACATGAAGATCACCCGTCACCGCCACGTCGAGGTCGAACAGCGCGTGACGCGCGAACAGCTCGAGCATGTGGTCGAAAAAGCCGACACCCGTCGAGACCTGGGCCCGACCCGTCCCGTCGAGGTCGAGGGCGACCTGCACGTCGGTCTCCACCGTCTTGCGGCTGATGCGGGCGGCGCGGTTGGCCTCTTGGGTCACGGTTCGGTTCCGGTTCGGGGACGAGCCCGCCTTCTAGAGGGAAGACCGGGTCGCGGAAAGGGCGGATGGCGCCGAATTCACCGGCGCTCCCGGCGACTCAGCGGTTCAGGACCCGGCCCGCCACTGCGTCGAGCTTGGCGAGAAGAGCCGGGTCGCGCTGTGCCGGAGCGGTCATGATGGCGCCGTCAAGCGCGCGTTCCGTACCGACGGGGCACGGCTCGCGCTCGGCCGGGAAATCGCGGGCGAGGCGAGCAACGAGGCGCGCGGCCTTATCGGCATTGGCACGCGCCACCGCCACCACGGCCGCCACGTCGACGGCATCGTGGGTCGGGTGCCAACAGTCGAAGTCGGTCACCATCGCAATCGTCGCATAGGTGATCTCGGCTTCGCGGGCGAGCTTGGCCTCGGGCATGTTGGTCATCCCGATCACGTCGTAGCCCAACGCCTTGTAGGTGGTGGACTCAGCATAGCTGGAGAATTGCGGTCCCTCCATGCAGACGTAGGTTCCGTCGCGATGAATCGCGATATCCTCCGCCTGCGCCGCCGCCGCGATGCGCGCTTGCAGCGCCGGACCGACAGGATGCGCCAGGGAGACGTGCGCCACGCAGCCATTGCCGAAGAACGAACCGGCGCGGCCGTGGGTACGGTCGACGAACTGATCGACGAGCACGAAGAGCCCGGGATGCA
Source organism: Methylobacterium sp. Leaf125 (assembly GCF_001423085.1). Lineage (GTDB taxonomy): Bacteria > Pseudomonadota > Alphaproteobacteria > Rhizobiales > Beijerinckiaceae > Methylobacterium. The sequence continues at coordinate 181,137 of NZ_LMNU01000034.1, forward strand.
GCTCGGCCTTGAACGAACCGCAGGCCGAGAGCGAGACGAGGTCGGTGACACCGGCTCGCTTCAGCACGTCGATATTCGCGCGGTAATTGATGCCCGACGGCGAGAAGCGGTGCCCGCGGCCGTGGCGGGCCAGGAACACGACTTTGGTGTCGCCGATTCGGCCGATGCGGAGGGCGTCGGAGGGCTCACCCCAGGGGGACGCGATCCGCTCCTCGCGGACATCCTCCAGCCCGGGAAGGTCGTAGACCCCGGACCCGCCCATCACGCCGAGCACCGCTGCCGTCATCGTTGTCTCCATAACATTCGCGCCGGTCGCCCCTCATTGGGACGCCGGCGCGGATCGTGTCAACGAAGGGCGGGCGGTCCGACGGGGACCGCCCGAACCGACTCAGTAGGTCTTGTGAAGCTCGGGCTGGAGGCCATGCACCTCGCCGCCGACCTTCGCCCAGATCTTCTTCTTCACGTAGTAGAGCAGCCCGGACAGCACGAGCAGGAACAGGATGACCCGCAGGCCGAGGGCCTTGCGTGCCATCATGTGCGGCTCGGCCGCCCACGCCATGAACGCCGCCACGTCCCGGGAATACTGGTCCACTGTCTCGGGTACGACCGGCTCGCCCTTGTCGTTCTTGGCGTAAGTGACCTGACCATCGCTGATGGGTTTCGGCATCGCGATCAGGTGCCCGGCATAGTACTTATTGTAGTAGGTCCCGGCCGGGATCTCCTTGCCGTCCGGTGCATCCTCGTAGCCGTTCAGGAGGGCGTGGATGTAATCGACGCCCTGCTCGGAGAAGCCGATGAACGGCATCGCGTCGAACACGAACCACGGGAAGCCGCGCTCGTAGGTTCGGGCCTTCGCGAGCACAGAGAAGTCGGGCGGGGCCTTGCCGCCGTTGGCAGCAGCGGCCGCCTTCTCATTCGGGAAGGGCGACGGGAAGGCATCGGCGGCACGGGCGGGACGGTCGACGTCCTCGCCGGCATCGTTCTGCTCCTTCACCTTGTACTGGGCGGCGAGCTCCTTGACCTGGCCGGTGGTGAAGCCGGGGCCACCCTCCTCCGAGAGATTGCGGAAGCGCACCAAGCTCATGCTGTGGCAGCTCGAGCAGACCTCCTTGTAGACTTGGAAGCCGCGCTGGAGCTGGGCCTGGTCGAAGCGGCCGAAGGTGCCGGCGAAGCTCCACTTTTCTTGGGGCGGATGGGGCGTGCCTTCATCCGCCGACGCGGCGGTGACGCTCATGACAGCCGCGAGCAGGGACGCGGCGAGGACGCGGGTCGTTTTCATGGTTCTCAAAAGTCCCCTGCCCTCAACCCTTGGACGATGGTGCGGCCGCAGCGCCAACCGGCATCCCTGACCCGCCCACCTGCTTGCCCGGACCCGTCACCGTCTCGAGGATCGAGCCCGGAAGAGCCTTCGGCGTCTCGAACAGCCCGACGAGCGGCATCACGAGAAGGAAGTGCAGGAAGTAGTAGGCCGTGCAGATCCGAGCGGCGATGACGTAGCCACCCTCCGGCGGCTTAGCACCGAGCCAGCCGAGTACGATGCACACCACCACGAAGAGCCAGAAGAACTGGCGGTAGATCGGACGGTAGTTGCACGAACGAACCCGGGACGTATCGAGCCAGGGCGCCAGCGCCAGGATCAGCACCGCGCTGAACATCAGGATGACGCCGCCGAGCTTGTCGGGCACCGCACGCAGGATCGCGTAGAACGGCAGGAAGTACCATTCCGGAACGATGTGGGCGGGCGTCACTGCCGGGTTGGCCGGCACGTAGTTGTCAGCATGACCCAGATAATTCGGCTGGTAGAAGATCCAGTAGGCGAAGAAGGCGAAGAACACGACCGAGGCGAAGACGTCCTTGATCGTTGCGTAGGGCGTGAAGGCGACCGCGTCCTTCCCCGACTTGATCGGGATACCGGCCGGGTTGTTCTGGCCCGTCACATGCAGCGCCCAGACGTGCAGGACCACGACGCCCGTGATCATGAACGGCAGGAGGTAGTGCAGCGAGAAGAAGCGGTTCAGGGTCGGATTACCGACCGAGTAGCCGCCCCAGAGCAGGCTCTGGATCGTGTCACCGACCACGGGGATCGCGGCCAGGATGTTGGTGATGACGGTAGCACCCCAGAAGCTCATCTGGCCCCACGGCAGGGTGTAACCGAGAAAAGCAGTCGCCATCATCAGGAGGTAGATGATCACGCCGAGAATGTAGAGCACCTCGCGCGGAGCCTTGTACGATCCATAGTACAGTGCCCGGAAGATGTGGACGTAGACCGCTACGAAGAACATCGATGCGCCGTTGGCGTGCATGTAGCGCAGCAGCCAGCCGTAGTTCACGTCGCGCATGATGTGCTCGACGGAGTTGAACGCGTTAGCGGCGGACGGGTCATAGTGCATCGCCAGCCAGATGCCGGTGACGATCTGCGACACCAGCATGGCGATGAGAATCGCGCCAAAGGTCCAGAAGTAGTTGAGGTTCCGGGGCACCGGGAAAGAAACGAAGGACGAATGCACCAGCCCGATCAGGGGCAGGCGCGATTCGAACCACTTCGCCAAGGCGCTCTTGGGAACGTAGGTATTGCCGTGTCCGCTCATGAGGCGACCCGCTCCAAATCCTGTTTCAAGGTGTCAGGCGACGGCCTTGCCGCCCTCCTCGCCGATCCGAATCTTGGAGTCCGACTCGAAGACGTAAGGAGGGATCGGCAGATTCGTCGGGGCGGGACCCCGGCGCACCCGGCCCGACGTGTCGTAGAGGGAGCCGTGACAGGGGCAAGACCAGCCCTCGTACTGTCCCTGATGGCCGATCGGCACGCAGCCGAGATGCGTGCAGTTACCGTAGACGACGAGCCACTTGGCATGGCCCTGCTTGACGCGAGCCGAGTCGGGCTGCGGATCGATGAGATCGGAAAGATTCACCTCGGACGCTTCCTTGATCTCCTTCTCAGAGCGACTGCGCACGAAGATCAGCTTGCCGCGCCAGAACACATTAACGATCTGGCCTTCCTGGATTGGCGTCAGGTCGACTTCCAGGGGTGCCCCGGCCGCGATGGTCTCGGCGTCGGGCGCCATTGAGGCGACGAAGGGCCAGGCCAGGGCACCGGCTCCGACGGCCAGTCCCGCACCCGTCGCGAGGAACATGAAGTCGCGACGCGTGCCGTCCGGCGCGCCGTGGGAGCTGTCGGGATCGGCTGCCGTGTTCGCCAAGTGTCAAACTCCAAGCATGATTGCGCCGGGCGACCCTGATCCCAACCCTACGGTCAGGGCCGGCCGGGACCTTAGAGGCTTTCAAAGGAATGTCATCCCGGCGGGACGGAAGCACCATCCCACATGATTGTGCAATGCGACCCCGCGTCACCCGAAGTCAAGGCGCGAAGCCTTTCAGAATGCGCGGTTTCTATCCGTGGAACGACCCCGTCGCGGGGGTGGCGCAGGAAGACCACAGAAGACATGCGCACACGGGCAGACAGGGTCGAATCTTGCCTGGGGCCATGCGTATGCCGGGGGGATCGACATTAGGATCCCGCGGGGTTTGGCGCGAAAAATATTGCCGATCGCGCGGATTGCGGGTCTCGCCTGATCCGTGATCAAGCGCGGCGACGTTTCGACCACGAGACGTCCAGGACGGCCAGAGCCGGCCCCGGATCCGACGTCACTTGCAGCCATACCCGCTTTGGTTGCATGACGTCCGCCGATCCCCTACCTTTTGCTGCCTGGGCGCAATCGATCGGATAGAGTATCGCGGCCTGACTCGCTCGACCGCTCTGTCACGATGTTCGGTCATGGCAGAAGAGCCGAAAGGTCCGATGCCCCCCGATGCGCAGCTCCGACCGGCCGTGCTGGCTTCGCATCGTCTTCGCCCCGGCATTCCCATCCTTGCGGCCCATGCCACGTTTGCGGGTCGGCGGCGGGCCCGGCCCGAGCAGCATCGCGATCAAACGCGAAGCGAGCCCGGACGAGGCGAAATTGACCGTACCAGCGAGCCCGATCCGCCGGTACAGGGTCCGAACCACCGCCAGGACTGATATGAGGACGCCCCTCGAGCACAACGACGCGTTGATTGCGACACCTGCACCGTGGATCGCCCTGTTCCTCCGCAGCCCCGTGCGTCCGTTTTTCCTCACCGTGTCGGAAGCCACGAGGCCGGTTTCGATTGCCGCTGATCCGTGCGCCACAGGCTTGAACACGGCAGCCGGCCAGCCAACGATCTTGGCAGGAGCCGCAGGCATGCGTTTGGCGGATAATGTAAGCCGGGCCCGGTCGCGGCATCGAACGGCGCAAGTGGGAGATGCGGCGTGAAGGCAGTACTCCTAGGGCTTCGGACGATCGTACACATGACAGGGGTGCTCCTGCGCGGAGGACGTGACACGGTGGAGCGGGGGCTGATCGATGCCGATCTGCTGCGCGACATGTTCGAAGCGGCTCCAGACCCGCAGTTCATCGTCGCGGTCGGACCCGATGGAGGCATGCGGCTCGCGGCCTGGAACGCGGCGGCGCGTATTCACCACGGCAGTGCCGGCGCCCTCGGTTGCCCATTCGGCGATCTGCTGCCTGCAAGGGAAGGGTCTCTGTTACAGCGCGGCGTCGAGCAGGCAGCCGCGGCGGGTGCGAGCCTCCGTATCCAGATCAAGTCCGCGCGCACAGGCGTGGAAAACGCGTTCGAAGCGACCTTCATCCCGCTACGGGCGAGAGGCACAAACGCGATCCGACGCGTTCTGGTCAGCCTGCGCGACCTCGGGCCTTCGACGGTAGAGGACACTGCGCCACCGAGGCCCGATCATCTCACCACCGAAGCCGGATCGGCGGTCCTTCAGGGACCGGAGGAGCTCGACACCGATCCCGACCAGCCCTCTGTCGAACACGTCTCAAGACGAGCCCGAGCAGATGACGGGCCAGCTGAGGCGTCCTTGGCCCCGGTTCAGGCGCATTCCAACCCGCAGCGTGCCGCGGACGAGCGCCTGCGGGAAAGCGAAGCGCGTTATCGCCTGCTGGCCGATTACACCTCAGATCTCATCGTCCTCGACGATGCCAGCGGGCGCCACCTCTACATCTCGCCGGCGGTGACGAGCATGCTCGGCTACACGGTGGAAGAGGCCAACCGCATGGGTCTGCGGACCCTCGTGCACCGGGAAGACATCGCAAACCTCACGGCCATTCTGCACGCGCTCGGTCCCGAGCAGCCGACCGGATCGGTGATCTACCGGATGCGGCACCGTTCCGGCCAGGACCTTTGGGTCGAGGCCGCCTTTCGGCGAATTCAGGCCCAGGGCGAGACCCAGGTCATCCAGGCGATCCGCGACGTGACGCAGCGGCAGAGACAGGAAGCCGACCTGCACAGCGCCCGTATCGAAGCCGAAGCCGCCGTGCGCGCGAAGGCGGAATTCCTGGCCACCATGAGCCACGAGCTGCGGACGCCGCTGGCGGGCATCCTCGGTGTGCACGATCTTCTGCGGGGCGATGCCAGCCTCAACCAGAATCAGGCACGCCTCGTCGGTCTCGCACAGGAAGCCGGGCGCTCGCTCCTGACCATCGTGAACGACATCCTCGATGTTTCGAAGATGGAAGCAGGCCGCCTCGTGATCGAGTCGCTCCCCTTCAGCCTGGTCCGGCTGATCGAGGGCTGTCGGGAACTCAGTGTCGAGATCGCACAGGGCCGCGAGGTTCGCATCGTGACCGAGATCGGACCGGACGTCCCGGACTGGGTCCTGGGCGATCCGACCCGATTGCGCCAGGTCATCCTCAATCTGATCACCAACGCCATCAAGTTCACGCCGCACGGCTCCGTCACCATGCGGGCAGCCTGGAAGCCGGCTTCGGACATCGGTTCGCGGCGCCGTTCGGCCTTGCGGATCGAACTCGCGGATACGGGGATCGGCATTCCGGAGGATGCCCTGCCCCACCTGTTCGAGCGCTTTGCGCAAGCGGACGGATCGATCTCGCGCCGTTACGGCGGAACCGGTCTCGGTCTCACCATCTGCAAGCGTCTGGTGCACCTGATGGGCGGTGAGATCGGCGCCCGGAGCCAGGTCGGCGAGGGCTCCACCTTCTGGTTCGAGGTGCCGCTGCGGCTCGCTGAGACGGAGAACGAGACCGGACGCGCACGGCTCGCCACCCTCGGCCGACCATCGCCGCAGCGCTGGCGCATCCTGCTGGCGGAAGACAATTCGATCAACCAGGAGATCATCGGAACGGTGCTGCGCCACAAGGGTCACACCGTTACGGTGGTGGATGACGGAGAGCAGGCGGTGACGGCGGCCTTCGCCGCCGAACACCCCGACCTCATCCTGATGGACGTTCAGATGCCGGGACTGGACGGTCTCGCGGCGACTCAGGTGATCCGGGCCCGGGAGCGGCGACAGGGGTCTTCTCCCATGCCGATCATTGCGCTGACCGCCAATGCGATGCCCGAGGAGATGGAGCGGTGCCGCGCCGCCGGCATGGACGCGCATGTCGCGAAGCCGATCGAGTGGCCAGTGCTGTTTGCCACCCTGGAGCGCCTCGCCGTGCGGATCGGACCAGCCGACGGTGAGGAGAGGCCCCTCTCCACGGAGGAACGCCCCGCCCCGTGAGGGGCGAGGCGTCCGAACGCGCGACGATGGTGCGTCGAGTCTAGTACGCGGCCGGGTCCGCGCTGTCGCTCGGCGAGGCGAATGCCTTCACCATGGCCTCGCTCATCGGCAGGTTCAGGTTGATGCCGCGCGGCGGGATCGGCTTCGTGAACCACTTGTCGTAGAGCGCCTTGCCCTCCGGGCTCTTGTAGAGCTTGGCGGTGGCTTCGTCGGCGACGGCCTTGAAGGGCGCGTCATCTTTGCGCAGCATGATGCCGTACGGCTCGGGCTTCGACAGTGCTTCGCTGGAGATCGCGTAGGCGCCGGGATCCTTCGAGCTGGCGGCCAGGGAGGCCAGCAGCACGTCATCCATGACGAAGGCGACCGCGCGGCCGGTCTCGACCATCAGGAAGGCCTCGGCATGATCCTTGGCCGGCAGGATGGTCAGGCCGAGGTTGCGCGCGGTGTTCGCTTCGTTGATCTGACGGATGTTGGTGGTGCCCGAGGTCGAGACCACGGTCTTGCCCTTCAGATCCTCAATCTTGTCGAGATGCGCCGACTTCTTGGCGACGAAGCGGGTGGCGGTCAGGAAGTGGGTGTTGGTGAAGGTGGCCTGCTTCTGACGATCGGCGTTGTTCGTCGTCGAACCACACTCGAGGTCGATCGTGCCGTTGGCGATCAGTGGGATCCGGGTCGCCGAAGTCACGGGGTTCAGCTTCACCTCAAGGTTCGGAAGCTTGAGGTTCGTCTTCACGGCCTCGGCGATCTTCTGGCAGATCTCGAGGGCGTAACCGACCGGCTTCTGGTCGCCATCGAGGTAGGAGAACGGAACCGACGCATCCCGGTAGCCGATGGTGATCGTATTCGTTTCCTTGATCTTCTTCAGGGTTCCGGTGAGCTCTTGCGCCTGGGCGCTCCCTGCCGCGAGCACCGACAGCGCAAAGCTGACGGCGACAGCTGACAGGGTGGATCTCTGGTGACACGAACGCATCTGCGGGCTGACTCCGGGAGGTCGATCACGCTTCGGCGATCGACGGGACTGACCTGGGCAACGTAGCAGCGGGACGAGCCGCCGCAATCGTTGATTTCGCGCTGTCCAACCTGACAACGCTCCCGCCCCTGGCAAAGCTCGTGCCGAACGGCTCAGCTGCGGAGGTGTCGCTAATTTTTGCTTACGACAATCGGTACCCACCACGCAAAAAGGCCCGACTTTTCAGCCGGGCCAGTTCGCATATCTCGAAGGTTCGAAGTCGTGAAGACCCGGGCTCGCACGGAGCCCGGATCAAGCCGTTCCGTCGACTTAGAAGTCGCGCTGGACGCGGCCGCGGATCTGGAAGGTGTCCGCGGAGTTGACGGTGCGAACCGCAGCACCGGCGTTCACCTGAGCAGCCGTCAGAGTGCCGTTCTTGTACTGGTCCACAACACGGCCCTCCTGCAGCGCAACGCGGGTGTAGAAGCCCTCGACACCGATATCGAGGTCCTTCACCGGCGACCAGATCAAGCTGCCGCCAGCAACGAGCTGGTTGTTGTCACGCAACACTGGGCTAAGGGCAAACGAGCGGGTACCCGGGGCGCCCAGGAACGTGTTGATATTCACAGTGCCGGAGTTGCCGTAGGCCAAGGCGTTGGCTTCACGAGCGCCGCGCGCGAACCCCATCTCGCCGTAGCTGCCGAACACGGCTGAGCGCCACTCAGGCGACCAGTAGTGCAGGTAAGCAGCCGTGACGGTCCAGCTATTTGACAGCTCGATCTTGCCCGTGAGCGGGTTCAGAGTAGCATCGGCCATGTATGGGTCGAACGAGGCACCATTGATAGTGCTCGCTGCACGAGTGTAGCTGCCGTTGTACGAAGAGTAGCCGGTGTAAAGGGTCGCGCCCTCACCGTAGGCGCCCTGCAGGTACAGGGTGTCGCCCGGTGCGATGAAGGGCATGTTGATCTTAACGCCAGCCTGCACGGCGAAGCCGTATTCACTGGAAGCAGACGGGCCAGGACCGATAAGACCAGGAGCGAAGCCCGTTGCCGTACCAACAACGGTCGGGTTGCCGATGATGTTGCTGGTGTTCAGCTCCTTGACGGCAGCCGAGAGCTGGGCGGAGCCCCAAGCGGCGTCGTAGCGCAGCACGCCGACAAAGTCAGGCATACGGTTGCGCTGAGAGACATCAACCGTCGAGAAAGTGGGGATACCAAGCGCATTCGTCGTGATCAGAACACGAGACGGCGCACCGACCGTGTTCGACTCTTGCGAGTTAATCGAGTTGCGGCGAAAGGTCGGATCTTCCAGCGAGACGGTGGCCGAGAGACCGCTGTCACCGAGCTTGCTCGTGTAGGCGAGCAGGTTGGTGGACTGCAGGTCCGAGTTGGCGGTGGCGCCGGCGAACTCGAAGTCGTGGGCGTAGAAGTCGAAGAACGAGGAAGCGCGACCGGCGGTGAGGCCGGCGAACTGAATGAACGCCTTGTCAGTGTTCACGAATTGCTGGGCGCGGCCGCTCTGATCCTGACCGGTAGCACCGAAGGCGTTGCCGATGCGCTCCTGGGTTCCGGAGCGGAGGCCGCCGGTGGCGCCGGTGCGCGAGGCGAACTGGAGACGCACGAAGGCGCGCAGGGTGCCGTAGGCCGTCTGCGTGCGGGCATCGACGTTGATGCGCGCAAGTCCGATGTAACCGGTGGTGTCACCCTGCGAGCCGTTTGAGCTGCGCGCCGAGGTCGGCTGGTAGCCGACGTCTAGGCGGGCGCGACCCGAGAGACGGATGCAGGTGTCGGTGCCCGGGATGTAGAAGAAGCCGGCGCCGTAAGCGGAGCAGACGCGGACGTATTCGATCGGGACAGCCTTCTTGACCGGGAGGTCGGCTGCCTGTGCTCCGGCGACCGCAGCAAAACCTGCCGCGGAGGCGAGAAGCGAGCTCTTCAAGAGCTTCATTGATATCTCCAAAAGCTTCGAGACCCGAGGGAAGGCTTACTGCGCCCGAGATCTCAGTGGATCCCGGTGTCGCGTGGCCCTTTGTTTTTAAATGACCAAGCGTTGACCGCTGGAAATTGTCTTGCTGCCCTGGCGTTGCCCCCAGCGCAGGATCACTCTGTGCGAGGCGGTTCCCGGCGGCAACTCGGAATCGTGATCGGCGTGGCGGTTCCAAGACGCTGTTGCGGCGTTGCAACGCTCCGCAGACGGCTAAGTGACTGTTTCGAGGGCAGGTTTTCAGCCTTCCCACCGTCGATCTAAGGTCGGGCCCGACGGACTAAGACAGGGGCAAGTGCTCGAAAATACGGAATAATCCGTGACCTTTGACACATTCCGACAGCGGGGAACTCGAGGAGAATTTTTCCAAAATCCTTCGCCACGCGCCATTCTGCGAGTCATCTTGCCCGGAATGCTGCGAATTCCTGCCTAGGACGGCCCGACCGCTACGACACGCAGCCGACGCGTCCTCACGACGCGCACCGAATCGGGCCGAGCGACGAAGGACGTGCGCGGCCGCCGCTCGAGACAGACCGGACCGTCAATCCTGCAGGCCGATCACCTGGAAATTGGTGTGAAGCTCATTCGACATCGGCACGTTGAGGCGGATGCCGGTCGGCAGGCGCTTGAGAAACCAGCGCTCATAGAGCCAGCGCAGCTCACGGGACTCCGCGAGGCGCTGGAAGGTCGCGGCGACAAGGCCGGCGAGTTGCGGATCATCCTTGCGGAACATCAGCCCGTAGGGCTCGAACGACAGCTTGTCCGGCAGGACCGTGTAGGCGGAGCCGTCCGGCCCCGCCGCGGCGATCAGCCCATAGAGCAGGACGTCGTCGAGACCGAGGGCATCGGCCCGTCCGTCTCGGACCATCGCGAAGGATTCGGCGTGGTCGCGCCCGGTGACCAGGGTGGCGGGGATGCTGAGACGGGCGAAAAGCGCCCGCAGGACACCCTCGTTGGTGGCGCCCGCAGTGACCGCCACCGTCCGGCCGGCCAGATCGCGGAACGAACCGACCGGAGCACCACGCTTGACCAGGAGCTTGGTTGCGCTGAAAAAAGTCACGGGCGAGAAGGCCGCCAGCTTCCGCCGCTCGGCATTCGCCGTGGTTGAGCCGCACTCGAGGTCGATTCGGCCGGAGGTCAACGCCGCGATGCGCGTCTCCGACGTCACCGGCTCGTACACGACCTTCAGATCCTTGCGCCCGAGTTCCTTGCCGATGTCATCGGCGACCTCCAGGCAGAGGTCGAGGGCGTAGCCGACGGGCTGGCCGGAGGGGTCCTTGAAGGCGAACGGCAGGGAATTCTCTCGGTAGCCGAGACGGACGATGCCGGTCTCGCCGATCGTCTTCAGGGTACCGGAGAGAATGTCGATCGCCCATGCCGATCCGCCGCTCGCCAGCAATCCGATACTGGCCAGAGCCCCGATGATGGCGCGACGTGCTGACATATGAGACCTCGCCACGAAGCAGTACCCGGGGCACCGAACGTCGCCGCACGACGCCCGCGCGGCCGCTTGCTACTCGGCCGGCTCCGGCAGCGGGCTGACGTCACGGTCCAGGCGTTGGTCGGTGAGCGTCAGCTGACCCTCCCACTTGGCCACCGCCACGGTCGCCACGCTGTTGCCCAGCACATTGGTGGCCGAGCGGCCCATATCGAGGAACTGGTCGATCCCGATGATGAGGAGCAGCCCCGCTTCCGGAATCTGGAAGGTGGTCAGCGTCGCCGAGATGACCACGAGGGAGGCGCGGGGCACGCCCGCCATGCCCTTCGAGGTCACCATCAGGACCAGGAGCATGGTGAGCTGCTGCCCGAGCGTCAGGGGGATGTTGTAGGCCTGAGCGATGAACATCACTGCGAACGTGCAGTACATCATCGACCCATCGAGATTGAAGGAATAGCCCATGGGGAGCACGAACGAGGTGATCTTGTTCGGCACGCCGAAGCGCTCGAGATTGGTCAAAGTCTTCGGATAGGCCGCCTCGCTGGAGGCGGTGGAGAAGGCCAGGAGGAAGGGCTCCTTGATCAGGTCGAGCAGGCGCTTCATCGCCGATCCGACGAGGGCGAAACCGGCCAGGGCGAGGAGACACCACAGCATCGCCAGGCTGAAGTAGAACTCCAGCATGAACTTGCCGTAGGTCACGAGCACGCCGATGCCCTGGGTCGTGATCGTGGCGGCTATGGCGGCGAAGACGGCGATCGGGGCGAAGCCCATCACGTAGCCGGTGATCTTCAGCATCACATCGGCGAGCCCCTCGATCCCCTGTGCGAGCAGCTTGCCCTTCGTACCGAGGGCCGCGAGCGCGACGCCGAAGAAGATCGAGAAGACCACGATCTGAAGAATCTCGTTGTTGGCCATCGCCTCCACTGGGCTCTTGGGCACGAGATGGGTGACGAATTCCTTGAGGGAGAGTGAGGCGGCCTTGAGATTGGTGGTAGTGCCGGCATCGGGCAGCGGCAGGTTCAGGTTGTCGCCGGGCCGCAGGATGTTGACCATCACCAGGCCAAGGAGAAGCGAGCAGAGCGAGGCGCCCACGAACCAGAGCATCGCCTTGCCGCCGACGCGTCCCACCGAGGCCGTGTCGCCCATATGTGCGATGCCCACGACGAGGGTCGAGAAGACGAGCGGCGCGATGATCATCTTGATCAGGCGCAGGAAGACGTCGCTGATCAGGGCGATGTATCCAGAGATCTCCTTGGAGGTCTGCGGGTCAGGCCAGGTGATGTTGCACAGGTAGCCGACGGCAATCCCGAGCAGCATCCCGATGAAGATGTACGTGGTGAGCCTGGACTGCATCGCTCTCCCCACCGCCGCGCCTGACGGCGCTCTGCACCGGGAACCAAGCTTTTGGTTTACCTGGAACAGGTCTGCACGAGGCATGCCAGGCTTGAGGTCGCGTATCGGCCGGAGGCTGAAACTCTGGGCCGGAACGTCCCCCTCCAAGCGCTCGTCCGGTCAGGCTAGCCTTTTTCCGGCCGCAATCAAGCACGGCCTTCGGGAGCGTCGACCGGCCGGGAAATCGTCAGGCGGCCCGCAGGCGACGGGCCGCTTCGGCCGAGCGCCGGATGAGATCCGGCTCCGGAGCGCCCGGCGGTACGACCCAGCTTCCACCGACGCAGAGCACAGGCTTCAGGCCGAGCCAGTCCGGGGCGGTTGCTTCGGAGATGCCGCCGGTCGGGCAGAATCGGACCTGCCCAAAGGGACCAGCCAGCGCCTTCAGTGCCTTGATGCCGCCGGCGGCCTCGGCCGGGAAGAACTTGAACCGGTCGAGGCCGTGATCGAGCCCGCGCATGATGTCCGCCGCATTGGCGACACCCGGCAGGTAGGGCACCCCACGCGCGAGGGCGGCGCGGGTCAGTGGATCGGTCAGGCCGGGACTCACGATGAACTGTGCACCCGCCTCCATCGCCGCGTCGAGGTCGCGCGCGTTCAGGACCGTCCCGGCTCCCACCACGGCGCCCTCCACCCGCGACATAGCGCGGATCACATCGAGGGCCGCGGGCGTGCGCAGGGTGACCTCCAAGGCGGTCAGGCCGCCGGCCACCAAGGCCCGGGCAATCGGTTCGGCCTGAGCGAGCTCCTCCACCACCAGCACCGGGATGACGGGAACGGAGCGCATCAGGGCATCGATGGTGGTCATGGGCAACGTCCTTGGCAGCGAGGGCGGAGAGTTCAGAGGCCGGCAGCGGCGAGCATGGCGGAGGCGCCCTGCTCGGCCCCGTCGGCACCGTGTCGCATGAAGGCGAAGAGCTCACGGCCCGTGCCGAAGGCCGGTGGCGGCGCGGCGGCCTCTTCCCGAGCCTCCCACTCGGCCGGGTCGACGAGGACCTCCAGGGCGCCGTCCTCCGCGCTCAGGCGTACGACATCGCCGTCGCGAATCTTCGCCAGCGGACCGCCGCCGAGGGCTTCGGGGCTGAGATGGATGGCCGCCGGAACCTTGCCGGAAGCGCCCGACATCCGTCCGTCGGTGACGAGGGCCACGCGCAAGCCCCGATCCTGCAGAACGCCGAGCTGCGGAGTCAGCTTGTGCAATTCGGGCATGCCGTTGGCCCGGGGGCCCTGGAAGCGCACCACTACCACCACGTCCCGGTCGAGCTCGCCGGCCTTGAACGCGGCCATGACATCGTCCTGATCGTCGAAGACGCGGGCCGGCGCTTCGATCGTCCAGCGTGCCGGGTCGACCGCGCTGGTCTTGAAGGTGGCCCGGCCGAGATTGCCCTTCACCAGACGCATGCCGCCATCGGGCTGGAAGGCATTGGCCGGGCTGCGCAGGATACTCTCGTCATGCGAGCGCTCCGGGGCATCCTCGAAGACGAGGTCGTCGTCGATCAGCTTCGGGTCGCGGGCATGGTCGCGCAGACGCGTGCCGGCCACGGTGAGGATGTCGTCGTGCAGGAGCCCGGCATCGATCAGGCTGGCGATGACGTAGGACATGCCACCGGCGGCATGGAAGTGGTTCACGTCGCCCGAGCCGTTCGGGTAGACCTTGGCCACCTGCGGCACCACGGCCGAGAGACGATCGAAATCCGCCCAGTCCAGGATGATGCCGGCTGCCCGCGCGATCGCCGGCAGGTGGATGGCGTGATTGGTCGAGCCGCCCGTGGCGAGCAGACCGACGACCGCATTCACGATGGCCTTCTCGTCGATGCAGCGCCCGAGCGGCCGGTAGTCGTTCCCCGAGGCGCCGATCTCGGAGAGGCGGTGTACCGCCGCCCGGGTCACGGCCTGCCGCAGCTTCGTGCCGGGGTTGATGAAGGAGGCGCCGGGCATGTGCAGGCCCATCACGTCCATCATCATCTGGTTCGAATTGGCGGTGCCGTAGAAGGTGCAGGTGCCGGCCCCGTGATAGGACGCCGACTCGCTTTCCAGCAGTTCGTCGCGACCGACCTTGCCCTCGGCGTAGAGCTGGCGGATGCGCTGCTTCTCCTTGTTGGCCAGGCCCGATGGCATCGGGCCGGCTGGGATCAGGATCATGGGCAGGTGGCCGAAGCGGAGCGCGCCGAGGAGCAGGCCGGGCACGATCTTGTCGCAGATGCCGAGCAGGGCCGCGCCGTCGAACATGCCGTGGCTCAGGGCCACCGCAGTGGAGAGCGCGATGGTGTCACGCGAGAACAGCGACAACTCCATGCCGCGCTGGCCCTGGGTGACCCCATCGCACATCGCCGGCACGCCACCCGCGACCTGCGCGGTTGCGCCGACCTCACGGGCGAACAGCTTCATCTGCTCCGGATAGCGGCCGTAGGGCTGATGCGCCGAGAGCATGTCGTTGTAGGCGGTGACGATGGCGATGTTCATCGCTCGACCGGACTTGATGACGGCCTTGTCCTCGCCGGACGCCGCGAAGCCGTGGGCCAGGTTGCCGCAATTCAGCATCGGGCGCTGAACGCCCGAGTCGCGCTCGCGGGCGATGAGGTCGAGATAAGCTTTGCGGGTCGGTCCGGAGCGTTCGACCACGCGCGCCGTGACGGCAGCGATTTCCGGGTGAAGCGCGCTCATGGCCAGTTCCTCCTCGAATCCGGGCGATGCCTGCTGCCGGCTCGCGCCGGCTGCGGCGCCCGGCGCCAGTATCAACCTAACGCGCCAGCGCGACAGCCGAGCGATAGCGGGGCCTGATCGCAATCCGACCCACGCGCCGTCAATGGCATCCGGGCTCCGGCCTGGCCAGTTCCGCCTGCAGGTTGCGGGCCAGGCCGTCCGTCAATGACTGCCTGCCGCGAGGGCCGCACCGGGCTTCTGGTGGGTGCCCAGGCGCTCGACCATCGTGGCGGTCGCGGCGTTCATGCCGACGATCTCCACCGCCACACCGTGGTGGCGGTACTTGAGCACCACGCGGTCGAGGGCGTTGACCCCGCTGATATCCCAGAAATGAGCCGCCGTGAGGTCGAGAACGATCCCCGTCAGATCGGCCTCGCGAAAATCGAACGCGCCGTGGAAGGCTTCCGCCGTCGCAAAAAAGATCTGCCCGGTCACCCGATAAGTCCGCACCGTGCCGGTGCGCTCGGAAGCCACGGAGAAGTAGCGCGTCACCTTGTGAGCGAAGAACAGGCCGCTGAGCACCACCCCGAACAGCACGCCCTTGGCGAGGTCGTGCGTTGCCACAACCACGGCGACGGTCCCCACCATCACCACGCTCGAACTCTTCGGATGCGTCACGAGCGTTCGCAGGGAGCCCCATTGGAAGGTGTTGATCGACACCATGATCATCACCGCCACCAAAGCCGCCATGGGAATCTGTGCCACGTAGGGGCCGAGGACGACGATGAGGAAGAGCAGAAATACCCCGGCCCAGAGCGTGGAGAGCCGGCCCCGGCCGCCGGACGAGACGTTGATCACCGATTGTCCGATCATGGCGCAGCCCGCCATCCCGCCGAACAGGCCGGCGCCGATATTGGCAAACCCCTGCCCGGCACATTCACGGTTCTTCTCGGACCCCGTATCGGTCATCTCGTCGAGGATCGCCGCCGTCATCAGGCTCTCCAGCAGGCCGACCATGGTCAGCGTCAGCGCGTAGGGCAAGATGATCCGCAGGGTCTCCCAGGTGAAGGGGACCTGCGGCAGGGCGAAGACCGGCAATTCGGTCGGGAGAGCCCCCATATCGCCGACCTTGTGGATCGGCAGGCCCATGACCATCGAGAACGCCGTCAGGACGAGGATCGTGATGAGCGGCGATGGCACCGCCTTGGTCAGGTAGGGCAACCCGTAGATCAGGCCGAGGCCGACCGCCGTCATCAGGTAGACGCTGGTCCCCTGCCCGATCAGCTCGGGCATCTGCGCCAGGAAGATCAGGATCGCCAGCGCATTCACGAATCCGGTCACCACGGAGCGCGAGACGAAGCGCATGAGATTTCCAAGACGCAGGAGACCGGCCGCGATCTGCAGCAGCCCGGTCAGGATCGTCGCGGCGAAGAGGTAGCCGACGCCATGCTCCTTCACCAGCGTCACCATCACCAGGGCCATAGCCCCGGTCGCGGCTGAGATCATCGCCGGCCGTCCCCCCGCAAAGGCGGTGATGACCGCGATGCAGAACGACGCGTAGAGGCCGACCTTCGGGTCCACACCGGCGATGAGCGAGAAGGCGATCGCCTCCGGGATCAGGGCCAGGGCAACCACGGTGCCGGCCAGGATTTCACGCATGATATTGGGAGCCCACTGGCTCCGCAGGCTGGTCAGGGTCATGGAAATGGGAGATCCAATCGTTCCCGCGCGCGGTCGGCGGCCGGGAAGCGAGACAGGGAATTCGACACAGGCCTCCCGACACGCGTCGAGGAATGGCCACGATGGAACCTGAACGGAAGGCAGGCGCCGAGGAGAGCGGAGCTACGGCGGCGTGGGCCGTGCGTACAATCTGGCTCGATCCTTCAGCATGCGCTGGGTCTTAACAGGATCAGGCCGCGATGCAATGGGACCCGTGGCGGCGATGCGAGGGGCCGGGGCTGCGAGCGGCCCGTGGAAGTCGTTTACGCGCGTGCAAGCAGGGCGCGTATATACTCCCGGGATCGTTGGTGAACGAGCCTCATGCCCGAATCGAAACCCAGCCTGATCGAGGCTGCACGCCACCGGCCCTGGTATCGCCTGCGCCTGCCTGAAGACCTCGAAGCACAGTTCTGCGAGACGATCCGCTGCTCTCGGGCGACTTACCTCCAGTCTTGGGTCCTGATCTTCATCGTCTTCAATGTTCTGTCGCTGAAGATGGATTTCGACCTGTTCGGTCCCGAGCAGTTCGCGGTTCCGGCTTTCCTGACCTTGGGCGTGTTCCTGCCGGCGGGGCTGATGGCGATCGCCGGCCTCCACGGCATCACCACAGCCCGGCGCCAAGCCGGGATCGTCACCGGGATCGCGCTGCTGGACATGGTGATCGTCCTGAACAGCGCCCGGCTCGCACCGCAGCCCCATGCGGGCACCTACCTCATCCTCGCGGTGATCGTCCCGATGGTGGTGGGCATGATCGCGCCGCTCTCTTTCCGGCACAGCCTCGTCCTCTGCGGAAGCGCATTCGGTCTCTATGCGGTCTACATCGTCGGATTTGTGCTTCCGCGCAGCGAAGCGATCGGACTGCCGCTGTTGATCGCCAGCCTCAGCCTCGTGCCGCTCAAGCTCGCCTATTCGCGCGAGTGGACCTGCAAGGAGGCCTTTCTGCTGACGTTGGAGAAATCGGCGCGCGACAGGGACCTTGCAGATGCGAATGCGCGACTGACGATCCTGTCGGAGACTGACAGCCTGACCGGACTTCGCAATCGGCGCAGCGCCGCGACGCACTTGCAAACCCTCTGGGCCGAGGCCTGCGCGGGCAGCACCTGGGCCGTGCTGATGCTGATCGATATCGATGCCTTCAAGCGCCTGAACGATACGGCAGGTCATCCCGAAGGCGACCGCTGCCTGAGACAGGTTGCCCAGGCGCTCGCTGCGACGGCGGCTCTCCACGACGGGCAGGTGGCGCGCTACGGCGGCGAGGAGTTCATCGTCTTCCTCCCGGGGGCAGACCCTTCCGCAGCCGAACGGATCGGCGAGGGCTTGCGCCTGGCGGTCCAGGCCCTGGCCTATCCCCATCCGGGCCTCTGCGACGGGGCTCACGTCACCGTCAGCATCGGCGTGGCCACGGCGCATGGAAGCCTCGGATCCCTTGCGATCGCTTCCGCCGATCTCCTCAAGGCGGCGGACGATGCTCTCTACCGAGCCAAGCACGGCGGCCGGAATCGGGTCGAGTCCGCGACCCTGGCACCTGAATCAGCCAATTTCGATGGGGTGCGGGGCAGCGCATTCGGCTAACCGCCCCGCTGCGGCGGAGGACGGAGCCTGCTTCGATCGGCCTAATAAAAACCGTCACCCACGAAATAGGCGTCACCGTCGCCGGCCGGATCCCGAACATCGTAGACGGGGGCCCGACGCGGAGCCGATCGCACGGCGGCCGCGCGATAGGCCCCGTACGGCTCGCGTCCCATCTGCATGCCTGCCGACATCACGCCGACGTCGTCGCCGCGACGGCGCCGCGAGGCCATCACGGAACTGCCTTCGATGACCACCCGGGTCTTACCCATGCCCTGAGCCTTGACCAGGCTGAACAGGGTCGCGGCATTCTTCGGGGCGAGCCGAACACAGCCATGGGACGCCGCGCTGCCGAGGCGACGGGTGTGATTGGTCCCGTGAATTGCGTGGCCCTGCCCGGTGAAGAAGATTGCGTTCGGCATCGGTGCGTCGTCAAACTCGCGCGAAAAGTGCGAGCGCTCCATCCGGAACGGCCGATGGGCTCCGCCGGGTGTGTCGTAACCATCCGCCCCCGTGGAGACCGGCCAGTCGTAGCGGGGCTGGCCGTCGACGGTGACGGTCATGCGTTGCGCGTCCTTGTCGACGGCGATCAAGACCTCGGCCCAGGCGGGACAGACCAAAACCGTCGCCAGGGTCAATCCGGAGACAAGGGACGTCAGGCGGGCGCGCATCGGGGTCCTTGGAAAACATGAACGAATCTGGAACGCCTACGCTTGCCGCGCGCGTTGGTTCCAGCACCGCGCAGATCAGGCGTCCGCGGTGGGATCGGGCCGCCGCACCTCGGCAGCGGCCGACTTCATCACGTTCGCCACGAGCGTATAGGTTTCCACCCAGGCCTCCCGCACCGCGGGCGTGAAATCTGGGCCCAGGCCCTGCTCCAGCGTCCAGAGCAGGGCGGCGCCCACGGGTTCGTAATGCGCGGCCTGCGTTCCGAACGAGACGTGCTGTCGGCCCAGCGTCTGCAGCGCCGGCACCACCATCTCGGGCTTGTGCAGGTTGGTGACCGCAAGCCCCAGCATCGCCATCAGTTTTTTCTTCTGCTCACGCATGTCATCCGGAAACATCGTCCGAACCTGCGGGGCGATTTCGAACAGACGTCCGTAGAAGAGATCTGCCGCAGTATCAGCGATCGGCCGAACCTTGGCGAAACTGTCCTGGATGAGGACAACTTGTTCCGGGGTCATGCGGGGCTCTGAGCAGGAGGAAGGGACTGCGGCGCGAACGGCGTGCGTGACGCGCGAATGCGCCCACCGTTTTTGCCCCGGCAGCGATATCCCACAAGAGGGAATCCTATCCGAGCGTTCGAATGGCGCGATCCGTCCGGCGGGATACCAAGCGACGCCCCCAAGAGCATCTGAACGGCGGCTGCCGACACGCTTCAGCTTGGGTGCAGCGCCGCTTCGGCATTCTCCTTCTCGGCAACCGGGACAAGACCGGATGGGCCACCGAGACCGCGCACGATGCCGGCCTCCTCGATGAACACAGGGGATGGGCGATGAAGACGTTGGCAGCTTTGACGGCCGTTGCGCTCGTGGCGATGGGAACATTCGAAGCACCCGAGGCGCAGGCCCGCGGTCAGGGTGGCGCCCTCGTGGCCGGTGTCATTGGGGGGCTCGCGGCCG
The DNA here is from genome assembly GCF_001423085.1 of Methylobacterium sp. Leaf125. GTDB lineage: Bacteria > Pseudomonadota > Alphaproteobacteria > Rhizobiales > Beijerinckiaceae > Methylobacterium. The sequence goes on from NZ_LMNU01000034.1 coordinate 201,008, forward strand.
GCGCGCTTCTGGGAGGCGCCATCTCTGAGGCTCGCGACGCTCCTGTCTACGGCGACGGCTATGGACGTCCCGAACCCCGCTATGTCGACGACGATGCGGGTCCCGTCCTGCCCTACCGCCGGGCACCGGTGGTCCACGAGTACGCGTACGACGCCGTCTCGGTCTATCGAAGCCCGCGGGCGGTAATCCGACCCTATGGTGAGGGATTCGGCCGATACGCCTATCGCCGCGCCGGGTACGGGTATCGGCCAGATTGCGACCGTCCCTACGGCCCTCGCGGCTGGTAGTCGGATCCCTGACCGAGGCCGGCCGGGCAAGCTGGGCGGTCTCTTCCTCAATCCGTCATCACGCAAGCCGGCGCAACCGTCTCTGCCGACTCGCGTTAGCACTATTCGCGGGTAGATCGACTATCCGTCAGCGAACGGCGCCGTAGCCGACTGTTGAGATGCAATTCGAATACCCATATTTCTGCTTTCCTCGTCCTGACAATTGCAACCGAACACCTTTTCGAGTCGGAGTCGATCGCGCATTGGCCCTCTCGTTTCCGCCCCAGATCGACGAAGACCTTCCTGATCGACTGGCGGATGCCCTGGAAGCGCTGATTGCGGCCCTCGGGCATCCGCAGGATGCGGGCAGCCGATCGCGACCGAATTAGCGTTCGGGCGACGCCGACGGCTTGCCGCCATGCGCGGTGACGCTCATCACGGCCGCCTGCCACGGATGGGAGACCGTGCCACGGCACGGTGCCCGCCCATCGAATCCCCAGACCTGTCGGCAAGTTTGGGGAGCCGTGTCCTTCGCATCGCGGCCGGCCGGAAGATGGCGCGACGACATCGCATCCCGCCGTCCGCAAGCGACCGTCGTGATTGTGCACGACGGACGGACCTTCGGGTTCCGCCCCGGCGTTCTCCCGGGTGTTCGTCGTCGATGCGGAGTACCGGATTTTGGCGCATGACCTGAGCTACCCACCCCTCGATCAGCCCAAGGAGGTGGCGGACGGCGTCTGGATCGTCGACGCGGCGCCAATCCACGCGGGCGGTATTCCCCTTCCCCTCCGAATGACGGTGCTGCGACTGAGCGGCGGCGAGCTGCTGCTCCATTCGCCCGTTCCGTACCACCCGGGCCTTCAGCGGGCCGTGGAAAGCCTTGGGCGCATCGGGCATCTCGTGGCGCCGAGCATCGGACATTGGCTGTTCCTGAAGGACTGGCAAGCCGCCTGCCCCAACGCGATCACCTGGGCCGTGCCCGGCCTGGAAGACCGGAGCCAGGTGCGCCGATCAGGCCTCGCGATCGATGCGGAATTGTCGGACCGGCCACCCCGCGTCTGGGCGAACGAGATCGATCAGGTCCTCGTCGCTGGCCCCGTGTTCAAGGAAATCTGCCTGTTCCATCGTCCGAGTCGGACGCTTCTGCTCACGGACCTGATCATCAACCTCGAGGGCGACCTCCTGCCGGTCTTCGCGCGCCCCCTGGCCCGCCTGCTCGGCATCGTTGCGCCCGAGGGTCGGGCGCCCCTTTATCTGCGACTTCTCCTGCGCCTGAACCATCGGGACACGGTCCGGGCTGCACAGCGCCTCGTCGCTTTCAATCCGGACCGGGTGATCTTCGCCCACGGTCATTGGTTCGACCGCGATGCCGCCGGTGAACTCCGGCGCTCGCTCGCCTGGATCCTGGACGGACAAAGCGCCTCGCCCCGGCTGTCTGCGGCCAGCGCAACGACCACCCGAGCGCCACTGCGTTCGACGGCGCTGGCGGGCCTGGCCCTCGCGGGTGTCTGGGGGCTGTTCGCCTATCTCCGCCGGTCGCGGCGCTGATCGGCGAGCCGATCCGACAGGCGTCGGGACGCGATCGACAGGATTGGTGCGGACGGCGGGACTCGAACCCGCACAGCCAAAGGCCGCAAGATTTTAAGTCTCGTGCGTCTACCGGTTTCGCCACGTCCGCATGCCGGCATCAGCGGTAGCGGGGCGGCCTCCGCAGATCAAGGCGTCCAGCCGTAGAGCCAGGTGTAGCGGCGGTTCATCCCGTCCGGACCGAGGCGGCGCATGACGGCGTCGCGGATTGTCCCGACGAGGGGACCCGCATGATAGGTGCGGCCATTGGCGCGCGCAGCCCGGCGCACGCGGCGCACCCGCGCGCGTCGCACCGCATCGTATCGGTCCAGGGCGGCACCGAGGTCGGCACCGTCCGCGCCCAGTTCCCGGGCGAGGATCGCCGCATCCTCGATCGCAAGGGCGGCTCCCTGTGCCAGGAAGGGCAGGATCGGGTGGGCGGCGTCCCCGATCAGGGCGAGGCGTCCGCGCGCCATCGGACGCGCGGCACCTCGATCCTCCAGCGACCAGACCAGCCAGGAATCCGGCACGGCCAGGAGGGCCGCGAGGGGCGCGGCCGCATCGCGGAAGCGGGCGCGCAGCACGGCGGGCTCACCGAGCTGACCCCATCCCTCGCTGCCCTTCCGCTCCGGGATGACCGCGACGACGTTGACGTGTTGGCCCCCGCGGATCGGGTAATGCACCACGTGGCGCGCCGGTCCGAGCCACAGGCCCGTGGTCTCACCGGAGAGTTCGGGCGGCAGGGCTTCCCGCGGAACGATGGCCCGCCACGCCGCGGCACGCCCGGACCGCAGTTCCTTCCCGTCGAGGTGGCTGCGCAGGCGGGAGCGTACGCCGTCGGCTCCGATGACGAGGTCGGCGGAAAACCGATCGGTCCGCGTGCCGGTACCGCTCTCCAGCGTCAGGTCGATCCCGTCCGGGCGCTCCGCCAGACCGGTCACGTCCCGTCCCACCAGGAGGCGGATCCCGGGCCGGCCGCGCACCGCGTCGAGGAGCAGGGTCTGCAGATCGGCCCGGTGGATCACGTAGTAGGGCGCGCCGAAGCGCTCGCGCAGATTGGCTCCGAGCGCGACGCCGCCGATGACCGCGCCGCTCGTCAGGGCCCGTACCACCACCGCCGGCGGCTCGCTCGCCGCGCGGCGCAGGGCGGCGCCGAGCCCGAGGCCGATCAATACCCGGCTGGCATTCGGGGAGAGCTGGATCCCGGCACCGACTTCGCTGAAGCCTGTGCGGCGCTCGATGAGGGTGACGGCATGGCCGGCGGCGTCGAGGGTGAGCGCGGCCGTCAGGCCGCCGATGCCCGCGCCGACGATGGCGATGTTCAGGGCCGGCACGGAGCCGCTTCGCCGAATCAGGCGGCGGCCGAAGTCCGGTCGTCCCAGACACAGATCGCCGGGTCGGCATTTCCAGCGGCAAGGGTCGGGCGATAGCGGAACAGCGTCGAGCAGTACTGGCAGATGGTCTCGTCGTCCGTACCCATGTCGAGGAAGATGTGCGGATGATCGAAGGGCGGCTTGGCCCCGATGCACATGAACTCTTTCGAGCCCACGTGAATCACCGCCACGCCGGGCTCGTTGTGGAAATGCGGGACCGCCTTGTCAGCCATCGCCTCGTCCTGCTTGCCGGCCCGCCGGAGACCCGTCCCGTGGAAGGATCGTCCTCGTGCGGGCATCCGTGTTGTCGGGGTCTGCCGGGACCCGTCTCTAGCCTCTCCCCCGGCGCAAGCCTAGTGCGGTGCGCGCGAAGGGTTGGCCTCGCGCGCACGTCACCGTACATAGGGGGAGGCCCTGCCCCGGTTCCCTTCCGCGAAACGTCCCCATGACCCAGAACGAACAGGCCGTCTCCGAGAGCGGACGCCGCGCACCCCAACCGCCGATCCATGGACCGGAGGCCTTCGAGGGCATGCGCAAGGCAGGCCGTCTGACCGCGGAGGCCCTGGATCTGCTGATGGAGGCCACCGCCCCCGGCGTCACGACGGACCATCTCGACAAGCTCGCCTACACCTTCGCGATGGACCATGGCGCCTACCCGGCCTCGCTGCTCTACCGCGGCTACCCGAAGTCGATCTGCACCTCGATCAACCACGTGGTCTGCCACGGCATCCCGAACGACAAGCCCCTGCGGGACGGTGACATCGTCAACCTCGACATCTGCCTCATCGTCGACGGCTGGCACGGCGATTCGAGCCGGATGGCCTATGTCGGCGAGGTGCCGCGCAAGGCCCAGCGCCTGTGCGAGATCACCCACGAGTGCTTGATGCGCGGCATCGCGGCGATCAAGCCGGGCGGCTCCACCACGGATATCGGCCGCGCCATCCAGGCCTATGCCGAGGCGGAGCGCTGCTCGGTCGTGCGCGACTTCTGCGGCCACGGCCTCGGGCGCACCTACCACGATGCCCCGACCATCCTGCACTACGTCGAGCCGAGCTACGACGTGAAGTTCCAGCCCGGCCAGTTCTTCACCGTCGAGCCCATGATCAATCTCGGCCGTCCGGCGGTGAAGGTCCTTTCCGACGGCTGGACCGCGGTGACCCGCGACCGCTCGCTCTCGGCGCAGTTCGAGCACACCGTGGCGGTGACGGAGACGGGGGCGGAGATCTTCACCCTCTCGCCAAAGGGCCTGCACCAACCCGCGCCGACGGCCGGCTGACGTCGAACCATGACCACGCGGCCGTCGTCCACGCCTGACCCGTCGGACGGCGAGCCGCATTACCTCGGCCATCGCGATCGCCTGCGCGCCCGGTTCGCCCAGGGCGGAGCCGACGCGCTTCCGGACTACGAGCTGCTCGAACTCGCCCTCTTCCGGGCCATTCCCCGCCGGGACGTGAAGCCCCTGGCCAAGGCTCTGATCCGGCGCTTCGGCAGCTTTGCCGAGGTGGTAAGCGCCGAGCCCGCGCGCCTTGCTGAAATTGAAGGCATTGGTCCCGGGGTCATCGCCGACCTGAAGCTCATCGAAGCGGCAGGACATCGGCTGGCGCGCGGGGCGATCGCCGAGCGGCCCCTGCTCTCCTCCTGGAGCGCCGTGCTCGAATATTGCCGCGCCACCATGGCCTTCGCGGCGCGCGAGCAGTTTCGCGTGCTGTTCCTCGACCGGCGCAACCACCTCATCGCCGACGAGGTCCAGGGGCGGGGAACCGTCGACCACACGCCGGTCTATCCGCGCGAGGTGGCGCGCCGCGCCCTCGAGCTCTCGGCCACCGCCATCATCCTCGCCCACAATCATCCCTCGGGCGACCCGACCCCTTCGGCCACCGATATCCGGATGACCCGCGAGCTCATCGGCGTCCTGGACCCCCTCGGCATCCTGATCCACGATCACATCATCCTGGGTCGGGAGGGTCACGCCAGCTTCAAGGGCTTGAAGTTGATCTGAACGTGCTACCGTACACGCAAGGGCGGTGGGCGCGGACTCCGATCTCAGGTCGCTGGCGCGCCTCTTGCCTAGACAAGAACGGTGTTCAAGGGGGAGACGCGAATGGCGCTCGCTGCATTCGACGAGATGACCGGGCTGCCCGATGGGGCGCTGAGCAACCCCGCCGTACGCGAAGCCTACGACAGCCTGAAGCACTGGCTCGACACCACGCCGCCCGAGCATTTCAACACCCGCCGCAGCCAGGCCGAGATGCTCTTCCGGCGCATCGGCATCACCTTCGCGGTCTACGGCGCGAACGAGTCCACCGAGCGGCTGATCCCCTTCGACATCATCCCGCGGGTCATCACCAAGCCCGAATGGGGGTTCCTGGAGCGGGGTCTCAAGCAGCGCGTCACCGCCATCAACGCGTTCCTGAAGGACATCTACGGGGCGCAGGAATGCATCAAGGCCGGCGTGATCCCAGCCGACCTCGTCTACCGCAACCCGCATTACCGGATGGAGATGCGGGCCTTCCGAGTGCCGCACGACCTCTACGTCCACATCGCCGGCATCGATATCGTCCGCACCGGTGAGACCGACTTCTTCGTGCTCGAGGACAATGCCCGGACCCCGTCGGGCGTCTCCTACATGCTGGAGAACCGCGAGGTCATGCTGCGGCTGTTCCCGGAGCTGTTCTCCCGCCACCGCGTCGCGCCGGTTGAGAATTATCCCGACGCCCTGCTGGCGACCCTGCGCAGCCTCGCGCCGTCCACGGCGACCCGCGACCCCACCGTCGCGCTGCTCACGCCGGGCCGCTACAACTCGGCCTTCTACGAGCACTCGTTCCTGGCCGACAAGCTCGGCGTCGACCTCGTCGAGGCCTCCGACCTCTTCACCAAGGACGACGTCGTCTACATGCGGACGACCGAGGGGCCGCGCCGGGTCGACGTGCTGTACCGCCGTCTCGACGACGATTTCCTCGATCCGCTGGTCTTCCGCCCGGACTCCGTCCTCGGCGTCCCCGGCATCATGAATGCCTACGAGCGCGGGACCGTGACCCTGGCCAACGCGGTCGGCACCGGCATCGCCGACGACAAGGCGGTCTACAGCTACATGCCTGAGATCGTGAAATTCTTCACCGGCGAGGAGCCGATCCTGCACAACGTGCCGACCTATCGTTGCCGCGAGAAGGAGGCCTTCGCCTACGTCATGGACAATCTCGGCGAGCTCGTGGTGAAGGAGGTCAATGGCTCCGGCGGCTACGGCATGCTGGTCGGCCCGCACGCCACCAAGCGCGAGATCGAGGAGTTCGGACGCAAGCTGAAGCACGCTCCGGACGGTTTCATCGCCCAGCCGACCCTGGCGCTCTCCACCTGCCCGACCTTCGTCGCATCCGGCGTCGCCCCCCGGCACGTGGACCTGCGCCCCTTCGTGCTGTGCGGCTCGGACGAGATCCGCATCGTCCCCGGCGGCCTGACCCGGGTCGCCCTGAAAGAAGGGTCGCTCGTCGTGAACTCGAGCCAGGGCGGCGGCACCAAGGACACCTGGGTCCTCGACGCCTGAGACATCGCGCGGCATCCGGCCCGGCGTTCCGTGCCGGGTGCCTTTCCAAGCCCGTGCCGGCTCCGGCATAGTCCTTTCCGCCCTGCGGCCTGCATGCCCGATGCCGGCCGACGTCCCGATGGAACCCCATGCTGTCCCGGACCGCCGACAACCTGTATTGGCTCTCGCGCTACGCCGAGCGAGCGGAGTTCGTCGCCCGCATCCTCGATGCCGCCCTGCGCCTGGCCGCCCTGCCGTCGAGCTACGGCGGCGGCGAGACCAACGAGTGGGCCTCCGCCCTGGCCTCGGCGGGTGATCCGGAGGTGTTCAAGCCGCTCTACGACAGCGTCACCGAAGCCACCGTCTGCGACTTCCTCGCCTTCAGCCCCCACAACCCCTCGTCGATCCGCTCCTGCATCGAGACCGCGCGCGAGAACGCCCGCAGCGTCCGCACGGCGCTCACCACCGAGATGTGGGATGCCATCAACGGCGCCTGGCTCGAACTGCGCAACTACGAGGGACGCGACCTCAACCGCGACGAGTTCACCCGCTTCCTCGACTGGGTGAAGGGCGTCTCCCTCGCCTTCGACGGCTCGGCCTACCGCACCATGCTGCGCAACGACGCCTACTGGTTCACGCGCCTCGGCACGGCGATCGAGCGGGCGGACAACACGGCCCGCATCCTCGACGTGAAATACCGCATCCTGCTGCCCGCCTCGGAGAAGGTCGGCGGCAGCCTCGACTATTTCCAGTGGACCACGATCCTGCGTGAGGTCTCGGCCTTCAACGCCTATCACTGGGTCTACCGCGAGAGCGTGAAGCCGCTCCTGGTGGCCGATCTCCTCATCCTGAACCGGCAGATGCCGCGCTCCTTCAGCAACTGCTACGGCATGCTGGTGGAGCACCTCGACCTCATCGCCGACGCCTACGGGCGGCGCGGTGCGAGCCAGCGCCTGGCCAGCAACACCCTCGCGCGGCTCGAGGGCGAGAACATCAATCGCATCTTCTCATCCGGTCTGCATGAGTTCGTGACGGAGTTCATCGTCGAGAACAATCGCCTCGGCGCAGCGGTCATCGAGCAATATCTGGTATAGGGCCGGCCCCGGCCCGACGCCGCGCAAAGGTCGCCGCATGCGAATCCGCGTCTTCCACGAGACCAACTACACCTACGAGCAGCCCGCGCGCGGGCTGATCCAGGTCCTGCGTCTGCGTCCGCGCGACCATGACGGCCAGTATGTCCGGCGCTGGCGCATCGAGCCCTCCGTCGACGGCCGCGTGAGCGAGCGCGAGGACGGCTTCGGCAACGTCGTGCACTGGTTCACCGCGGACGAGCCGGCCGAGGCCCTGTCGATCCGGGTCACCGGAGAGGTCGACACCCTGGAGATGCACGGCATCGTCCGCGGCACGATCGAGCGCCTGCCGGACGTGTTCTATCTGCGGGATTCGGACCTCGCCCTGGCCAACGACGCCATCCAGGCCTTCGCCCAGGAGGTCGCGGCGGCCGGCGACCCGGCGCCCCTGCCCTGCCTGCACCGGCTGCTCGCCGCCGTGCACCAGCGGGTCGCCTTCGTTCCCGGCCCGGCCAGCGCCAGCACGAACGCCGCGCAGGCCTTCACCCAGGAAAAGGGCGTCTGCCAGGACATCACCCATCTCTTCATCGCGGCGGCCCGCCACCTTGAGATTCCCACGCGCTACGTCTCAGGGTACTACCACCACGCCGACCGGGACGCGGATCAGGGCTCCGGCCATGCCTGGGCCGAAGCGCTGGTGCCGGGGCTCGGCTGGATCGGCTTCGACGCCGCCCACGGCATCGCCACCACCGAGGCCCATATCCGTGTGGCCGTTGCCCTCGACTATCTCGGGGCGGCGCCAATTCGCGGCAGCCGCATGGGCGGCGGGACAGAAACACTCGACGTGACGCTTCGCGTCGAGCAGGCACAGGCTTCCGTCCAGTCCTGATCGCGGACGGACGCGCGAGAAAGACCGCACCATGACCTACTGCGTCGGTGTCCTCGTCGAGGAGGGGCTGGTGATGATCGCCGACACCCGGACCAATGCCGGGCTCGACGACATCTCGACCTACCGCAAGCTCCACCACTTCAACGTGCCGGGCGAGCGCGTGATGATGCTGGCCTCCGCCGGCAACCTCTCGATCACCCAGTCGGTCCTCAGCCTTATGGCCGAGGGGGTGGAGGGCGATGCCGGCGAGCCGAAGATGAAGCTCGTCGAGGCGCCGACGATGTTCCAGGCGGCCCAGCTCGTCGGCCGCGCCATCCGGCGGGTCCGCGAGATCGAGAAGGCGGGATTCGAAGCGGCCAACCTGCGCTTCTCGGTCTCGCTGCTGTTCGGCGGACAGATCGGCTCCGACCCGATGAAGCTCTACCTGATCTACTCGGCCGGTAACTTCATCGAGTGCAGCGGCGACGCGCCCTTCCTGCAGATCGGGGAGCACAAGTACGGCAAACCGATCCTCGACCGGGCGGTGAAGTACGAGACCGACCTCTACGACGCCCTCAAGGTCGGCCTCGTCTCGATGGATTCGACGATGCGCTCGAATCTCGGCGTCGGCTTGCCCATCGACATCGCGGTCGCCCGCCGCAACGCCCTCGACCTCGAGGTGAATCACCGGATCGAAGCCGGCGAGAGCTACTTCCACGATCTGCGTGAGCGCTGGTCGGCGGCTTTGCGCGCCGCCCACCGGGCGATCCCCCGGCCGCCCTACGGCCCGGCGACGGCGAAGTGATCAGGCCCTTGGGCCACCCAGAAGCCTGAGCGCGCCCTCGGCGAGCTCGACGGTCAGGCGACCCGCCTCCGTCTCGCGGGCAAGGGGTGCCCCCTGCCCGGCCCAGAGGGGCGAGAAATCGCCCGACCCGCGCCGCTCGGCCTCGATCCGCAAGGGTTGAAGGCCGATGGCGGCCGTAGGGAACACCGGCGCATCCGCGCACAGCGGCCCAAGTTCGCGGATGACGCGATTCACGAGTCCCCGGGCGGGCTTACCCGTGAGCACGTTGGTGATCGTCGTGTCCTCGTCGCGCGCCCGGCGCAGGGCCTCGCGGTGCGGCACCGAGAGACCGGCTTCCGTGCAGCGCAAATAGGCCGTTCCCAGCTGGACGGCCGAGGCACCGAGCATGAAGGCGGCGGCGATCCCGCGGGCATCGGCGATCCCCCCGGCTGCGATCACGGGCACGTCCACCGCGTCGACCACCTGGGGCACCAGTGCCATCGTGCCGACCTGTGTCGCGGGATCGCTGCCGAGGAACAGTCCACGATGCCCGCCAGCCTCGGACCCCTGCGCGATGATCGCGTCGACCCCGCGCTCGGCGAGCCAGCGCGCTTCGCGCACGGTGGTGGCGGACGAGAGAATGGTGCAGCCGAGCGCCCGGACGCGGTCGAGAAGCGACGCCTCCGGCAGGCCGAAATGGAAGCTTACCACCGCCGGCCGGACCTCGGCGACGACCGCGAGCATCGCGTCATCGAACGGAGACCGTTGCGCCATGGCGATGGGAGCCGCCGGATCGAGGCCGAGTTCCGTGTAGTAGGGTGCGAGCCGGCTGCGCCAGGCGGCCTCGCGCTCGTCATCCGGCGTTTCCGGCACGTGGCAGAAGAAGTTCAGGTTGAACGGCGCGTCCGTCCGCGCCCGGATCGCCGCGGCCTCGCTGCGCACCGCGTCCGGGTTCATCGCCGCGCAGGCGAGGGAGCCGAGGCCGCCAGCGGCGCTGACGCTGGCGGCAAGGGCCGGCTTCGGCCCGATCATCGGCGCCTGGACGATCGGGTGCTGCACCGGCACGCGGTCGAGAAATCGGTTCTTGCCCCACATGCGCCGGCTCCTTGCCCATCATCGCAAGTTTGAATCGCAAGTCTGGATCGCAGGTCTGAATCGCCAATCAGATCACGTCTCGAGGCGGGCACGATAGGCACGCACCTCGGCGGCCGGATCCACGCTGCGGATCAGCGCGCCCATCACCGCGACGCCCGCAGCGCCGGCCGCGCGGCATAGGTCCACGCGATCAACCGTCATTCCCCCGAGGGCAATCACCGGCATGCCGAACCCAGCCGCGGTTCTCAGCGCCTCTGCTCCGAGGGCGGGACCGTAGCCCGGCTTGCTCGGCGTCGGAAAGATCGGGCTCAGGGTGGCGTAGTCGGCGCCGGCTCGGGCGGCGACCGCAACCTCATCCGGCGTATGCGCGGACACGCCGATACGGCCACCGGGCAGGCGCCGGCGGGCTTCGGCGATCCCGGTCGCGGTACTCCCGCCGGGCAGATGGACACCGTCGGCGCCGAGTTCAGCGGCGAGCGCCGCATCCGCACCGATGGTCAGCGAACCGCCCTCGGCCTGCACGAGGCGGGCGATGTCCCGGGCGAGTGCGCGCCGCGCCTCCGGTGCCAGGTCGCGCTCGCGAAACCAGACCCAGCGGGCGCCGGCCCGCAGGAGGCGTTCGAGCGTGGCGCAGAGGTGCCGAGCGGCGACCGCCGGCGCATCGGTCGCCGACCTGTCCGTCACCACCAGCAGCCGCGCGGGCAGGCCGCTCATCGTCGCGCGCCGGCCGGCGCGTCGGTCGAAACCCGGCTCACGAGCCCACGAGGCCCAGTTGCGGGCTCGACGGTTCGGCCCGGCCCCGCTTCGGGATCCGTCCGGCGAGATACGCGTCGCGACCGGCCTGGACCGCGTTGCGCATGGCACGCGCCATCCGCACCGGATCGTCGGCCTTGGCGACCGCGGTGTTGAGCAGGCAGCCGGCGGCGCCGAGCTCCATGGCGATGACCGCGTCGGAGGCGGTGCCGATGCCGGCATCGACGATGACCGGCACGGGCGAGCGCCGACAGATCAGCTCCAGGTTGGCCGGGTTGGCGACACCCATGCCGGAGCCGATCAGCGAGCCCATGGGCATCACGGCGGCGCAGCCGAGATCGGCGAGGCGCTGGCAGACCACCGGATCGTCGTTGCAATAGGGCAGTACGGTGAAGCCGTCGTCGACGAGGTGGCGACAGGCCTCCAGCAGCTCGGCGACGTCGGGGTACAGCGTTTCGCGGTCGCCGATGACCTCGACCTTGATCCAGTTCGTGTCGAGGGCCTCGCGGGCGAGTTCTGCCGTCATGATCGCGTCGCGCGCCGTTTCGCAGCCGGCGGTGTTCGGCAGGAAGCGGTGCCCCTTGAGCCGGCGCAGCGTATCCGAGCCATGGCCCTGCAGCGAAACCCGGCGGATCGAAGCCGTGACCACCTCGGCGCCCGACGCCGCGACCGCATCGAACAGGATGCTCTGCGTGGGGTAGCCGGCGGTTCCGATGAACAGACGCGAGCCCAGGCTCACACCGCCGATCACCAGCGTATCCGTGTCGTTCGCGATCTCGGTCATTCCGGGCCTCCTGCCATGGTGTTCTCCCTCCCGATCAGCCGCCCTGCATCGCGCGCACGATCTCGACGCGGTCGCCGTCGCTGAGCGCGGTGGCAGCCCAGTCCCGGCGTCGGATCACGGCGCCGTTGAGCGCGATGGCGATACCCTGCGGACTCTCGAGGCCGGTCTCCTCGGCCTCTTCCCGGAACAGGGCGTCGAGGTCGGCGGCCGTGCTCTCGCGGACCTCGCCGTTGACTCTGAGCTTCATGCGAAGGCCCTCCGCGGCGGCGACGCGAAGCGGGCCCGGCCGAAATCCCGGGCGTAATCCGGCAGCGCTCCCCCGGCGACCAGGGCCGCAACCGCGTCAGCGGTGGCCGGGGCCAGCAGGTAGCCGTTGCGATGATGGCCGGTGGCGACCACGAGGCCGGGCGCCAGGGCATCGATGATCGGGGCATCGTCGTCCGAAGTCGGCCGGAAGCCGCTCCAGATCGCTTCCACCGCCATCTCCTCGATGCCGGGCAGGACGCGACGTGCGCCCTCCAGCAGGGCATAGAGCCCGCCGGCCGTGACGCCGGGAACGAAGCCGCAATCCTCCACCGTTGCGCCGACGATGAGATGGCCGTCGCTCTTCGGCGCCATGTGGACCTGCTCGGTCCAGACCATGTGGGCGAGGGTGCCGGTGCGGGCGGTGGTCCGCAGGGCGAGGGACTGGCCGCGCAGGGGCCGGACCGGCAGGGCGAGATGGTCGGGCAGGAGACCCGCCTCTCCGCTCCAGGCGCCGGAGGCGAGCACGACGGTGTCGGCCTGACGGATGCCCTGGGCCGTATGCACGCCCGTGACCCGGCCGGCGCTCCAGTCCAGGGCCTCGACACCACAGCCCTCCACGATGGCGACTCCGGCGGCGAGGCAGGCCCGGACGAGGGCGGCCATCACCCGGCTCGGATCGACTTGGTGGTCGTGCGGGCAGAACAAGCCGGCGGTGACGGCGGGACGCAGGCGCGGCTCGCGGCCCCGAACCTCGGGGCCGGTGAGCCAGCGGGCGTCGAGGCCTGAGCGCTTCTGCAGGTCGTGCCGGAAGCGCAGGCGCTCGACCTCGTCGCGGCCGATGGCCAGCACCAGGGTGCCCTCCTCCCGATAGTCGATGTCGAGGCCGGCCGCGGCCTGAAGGTCATCGCGAAAAGCCGGCCAGCGCGACAGGCTTTCCAGGGCCAGGGGCAGGAGCGGGTCAGAACCCGGCTCGTGCTCGGCGACCGGGGCCAGCATGCCGGTTGCGGCGAGGCTCGCCCCGGCGCCGACGGTGTCGCGCTCCAGAACGGTCACGGACCGCCCGGCCTGCGCCAGGCGCCAGGCCGCCGACAGGCCGATCAAGCCGGCCCCGACGACGACAACATCACTGCGGGCGGGAGCGACGACGGCCGGCGGAGCATCGCCGTGCGTCCGTCGCAGGTTGAGAAAGGCGTTCGGGATCACGTCCAACACAATCTCCGCGACCGGCGTCGAGATTGGTGGGGCTGCAGCTTCGAGCGGTGAAGCGTGCCGGGCTTGAGCAGAAACCCGCGGTCCAATCCCTACGCCGGTATGAACCGGGTCAGGTTCGAAGGATTTCCGCGCCGCCATCCGCGAACGGACGGCCATCGGTTTCTCAGCCCCTTGCCGGGGATCTCCCTGGAACGCCCCTGATGTGGGCCGTCCCTGCGCCGGGGTCAATCCCCGGGCGGGCCTCAGGCGGCGGACGGACGCGCTGGCCGATAGACGCCCATGGGTTCGGCAAACCCATCGAGCGCGTGCTCGCCGAGGGGCTCCGGCATGTCCCAGAGGAAGTCGACGAAGGGCTTCGTCATCAGGATCGGCTCGGCCAGCGTCCGGTTGAGGCGGGCGACCCGGCTCGCCAGGTTCACGTCGCGCCCGATCACGGTGAAGTCCAGCCGCGCGCCGGAGCCGACATTGCCGTAGGCGGCCTCGCCGTGATGCAGGGCGATGCCGGCGGCCACCGGATTGGCGAACCGGCCCAGGGCATTGGCCTCGGCCAAGGCTGCCATGGCGCTCTGGGACGCCGTGAGCGCCCCCTTGGCGGCACCGCCCAGGTCGTCGCCCGGCTCACGGAAGATCGCCAGCAGCCCGTCGCCGAGATACTTCAGGACCTCGCCGCCCTCGCGCTCGATGGCAGGCACCAGGCAGTCGAAGAAGATGTTCAGGAGGTCGACAGCCTCCTCCGGCGTCATGTCGGCGGAGATGCGCGTATAATCGCGCATGTCGGCAAACAGGATCGCGGAGCGGATGCGCTGAACGTGACCGCGACGGATGGAGCCCCCGAGGATCGCCTTGTGCGGCTCGTCTCCGACATAGATCCGCAGGACGTGGTCGAGCTGCTTGTTGATGCTGCGCATCTCCATCACCGCGGCCAGCGTCGGCATGACGAAGCGCAGGATCGCCACGTCCTCGTCGCGGAACCCCGCCGGGGACCGGGTGGCAAAGGAGATGCCGTTGCGCGTGCCGTTGGTGAAGAACAGCGGCGCGACGATGTAGTGCCGGTAGCCCTCGGCCTTCAGGTCCGGAATGACCGCGAAGGCCTCATCCGGCGTCTCGGCGAGATCGAGGATCAACCACTCGCCGGTCTCATGAACGCGGAAGAACGGGCTCGCGCGATAGGCCCGGTCCGATGCTTCCCCGTGCGGGAACAGACGAACCGTCGAGCCCATCTCGCGGGTCCAGAACCGCCCGACACCCGAATACTCGGAATGCAGGGCGTCGATGGCCGTGGTGGCCCGGTCCACCGGCACGTCGAGCTTGATCAGGCGCTCGGCCAGGCCGGACAGCAGGTCCTCGGCCTTCGGCATGCGCGCGCCCTCGCTCAGCAGCCAGTCGCGCAGGGCCACGCATTGCTGGAGGGCGCCGAAGGGGACGTCGGCCGCCTCCGAGCCGTCGGCTTCAGCGGTGGGGGAAGGCTGGGGCGGGCCTCGATCGAGCATATGGCCAAGGTGGGTTGGGAGACGGCGTCCGGCAACGGCCACGCCTCGGGTTTTGTGCGTATCGTGCGGGCCTCTCCGCTTCAACAGCGCAGAGCGCTTCAGGGGCTCGGCGCCATCGAAACGAAAGAGCCGGCCCCGTGAGGAGCCGGCTCTTTCAGGTGAAAGGTCCGTCGGAAAAGGCCGGCCTCACCGCGTGCATCAGTTGTCGAGGAAGCTGCGCAGCTTACGCGACCGGCTCGGGTGCTTGAGCTTGCGCAGGGCCTTCGCCTCGATCTGACGGATACGCTCGCGCGTCACCGAGAACTGCTGGCCGACCTCTTCGAGGGTGTGGTCGGTGTTCATGCCGATGCCGAAGCGCATGCGCAGCACCCGCTCCTCGCGGGGCGTGAGCGAGGCGAGCACGCGCGTCGTGGTCTCGCGCAGGTTCGACTGGATCGCCGCGTCGATGGGCAGGACGACGTTCTTGTCCTCGATGAAGTCGCCGAGGTGCGAATCCTCCTCGTCGCCGATTGGCGTCTCGAGCGAGATCGGCTCCTTGGCGATCTTGAGAACCTTGCGCACCTTCTCCAGCGGCATGGCCAGCTTCTCGGCCAGTTCCTCCGGGGTCGGCTCGCGGCCGATCTCGTGAAGCATCTGGCGCGAGGTCCGAACGATCTTGTTGATCGTCTCGATCATGTGCACCGGAATGCGGATCGTGCGGGCCTGATCGGCGATCGAGCGGGTGATCGCCTGGCGGATCCACCACGTGGCGTAAGTCGAGAACTTGTAGCCGCGGCGGTACTCGAACTTGTCGACAGCCTTCATCAGGCCGATGTTGCCCTCCTGGATCAGATCCAGGAACTGCAGCCCGCGGTTGGTGTACTTCTTGGCGATCGAGATCACGAGGCGCAGGTTGGCCTCGATCATCTCCTTCTTGGCCTGACGGGCTTCGCGTTCGCCCTTCTGGACCATGTTGACGATCTTGCGGTACTCGCCGATCTCGAGGCCCGTCTCGGAGGCGAGGGTCAGGATCTGCTCGCGCAGGCGGGCGACCTCGTTCGAGCCCTTCTCGACGAGGTTCTTCCAGCCACGGCCGCCGAGGCTGCCGACGCGCTCCATCCAGTTCGGATCGAGTTCCCAACCCTGGTAGTGGCGCAGGAACTCGTCGCGGGCGACGCCGTGGCTCTCGGCGTAGCGCATCAGTCGGCCCTCATGGGAGATGAGGCGCTTGTTGATGTCGTAGAGCTGCTCGACCAGGGCCTCGATGCGATTGGCATTGAGGGAGAGCGACTTCACGTCGGTGACGACGGCGTCCTTCAGCTCGTCCTGCTTGCGCTCCTGGGCATCGGTGCGGGTGCCGCCGGAGGCCTTGAGCTCGGCATGCTCAATCTGCAGCTTGCGCAGCTTGCGGTAGTTGTTGGCGATGTTGTCGAACGTCTCGAGGACGCGCGGCTTGATCTCGGTCTCCATGGCCGCCAGGGAGACGTTGTTCTCCATGTCGTCCTCGTCGTCGCCGTCGGGCGGCGTCGGCGTATCCCCCTCGCTCTCCTCGCTCTCCTCCGCGCCCTCGGCGATCTGCATCGCGTTCTTGGCGTCGGGGCCCGCATAGGTGGCTTCGAGGTCGATGATCTCGCGCAGCAGCACCCGGCCGTCGACGAGCTCGTCGCGCCAGATGATGATGGCCTGGAAGGTCAGCGGGCTCTCGCACAGCCCGGCGATCATCGCCTCGCGACCCGCCTCGATGCGCTTGGCGATCGCGATCTCGCCCTCGCGGGACAGGAGCTCCACGGAGCCCATCTCGCGCAGGTACATGCGCACGGGGTCATCCGTGCGGTCGGTCGGCTCCTTGGTCGTCTCGGCACGCAGGGCGACGGGCTTGGTCGGCGCGATCTCGGCGACCTCGGTCCCCTCCGCCCCGTCCTCGTCGTCGGCCTCGCCGTTGGCCTTGGCCTCCGTCGTCTCCTCGGTCTCCTCCGCCTCGACGACGTTGATGCCCATCTCAGAGAGCTGCGACAGCACGTCCTCGATCTGGTCGGGGTCGGATTGGCCGTCGGGCAGAACCTCGTTGATCTCCTCGTAGGTGATGTAGCCCCGCTTCTTGGCGAGCTTCACCATCCGCTTGACGGAGGCATCCGTCAGATCGAGGAGCGGCCCGTCGGTCTGTTGCTCCGGAGCAGCATCCGTCTCGTCCCGTTCCGTTGCCTTCGTCGCCATGGTCCGCCTATGGTTGTCGTGTCAGCGTCGCGCGGAAGCGTGTCGCTCACTCCGCGTCGTCGACGCTGAAATGCATGTGATGTGCGGACCGCCGAAGTGACAGCCGCGTCGATGTCAGATCCCGGTATGCAAGCGAGACGCTTGACCGATTGTTAACCATGCGCCGCCAATGGCGGCCGAATTCGTTCGCGGCGCGCGTTTCAGGGTGTCGATGCCTCATCCGCATCCGGCACCGCTTCGTCCGCCTCCGCGCCGGCGATGACGGCCATGCGGGCCTTCACGTCGCACAGCCAAGCGAAGTTCGCCTCCGTCTCGTCCTCGACCAGGGCCCGCTCAGCCAAGCGGAGTTCGCTATTTAGCGCGCCAGACTTGCGGTGCAAGATCACGGCCTGACGCAATGCGTCTTCGAGACGCACAGGATCGGCATGCGCGTCAAGTGTCCATCGATCGCCCGGACGCACATGGCTGGCCAGCCGAGCCGCCGCATCCGTGAGCCCAGCGCGCTTCAGACGGCTCTCCAGGACCTCGACGCCGGGCTGATCCACGTCGGCATGGCTGTCGAGCAGGAGGGAGCGCAACGCCTGCGCATCCGGATCGCCGAGTTCCAGCTCGGCGAGATCCTCCGCCTCGATCCCGAGCAGTTCGGGGTGGACGAGGAGACTGGAGACGATCATCGCCTCCCGGTCGCGAAAGGCCACCGGGCCGGAGGCGCTGGTCTCGCCGGCGTAGAGGGGATTGAATTTCGTGGTGATTCGCGGTGACGGTGGCGGATCGCCGGGCCGGGGATTGCGCTGGAAGGCCGGGCGTGCCGAGCCGGCCCGCGGCTCCCACGGTCCACGGCGCCCCGAGGAGGCCTGCGGGGACAGGGCGCGCAGGCGTCCCTCGATCTCGTCCCGGTAGAATCCCCGGACCGTCTCGTCGCGGATGGAAGCGACCATCTCGCGCAGCGATTTGGCGAGGCCGGCCCGCCGTTCGGGGGTATCGAGCGGCGCCCCGTCGGTGGCCCTCGACCACAGAACCTCGACGAGGGGGCGGGCCGCGTCGAGCACGCGGTCGATGGCGGACTTGCCCTCGGCGCGCAGGAGATCGTCGGGGTCCTGCCCCTCGGGCAACATGGCGAAGCGCAGGGACTTGCCCGGGGTCAGCCCGGGCAGCGCCACATCGAGGGCTTTGAAGGCCGCACGCTGGCCTGCCGCGTCGCCGTCGAAGCACAGGATCGGCTCGTCGGCGTTGCGCCAGAGGAGGCCGATCTGCTCCTCGGTGAGTGCCGTACCGAGGCCCGCCACCGCGTTGGGATGGCCCGCCAGGGTCATGGCGATGACGTCGACGTAGCCCTCGACCGCGATGATGACGCCGCGATCATGCGCCGGCTTGCGCGCCTGATGCAGGTTGTAGAGCAGTTGGCCCTTGTGGAAGAGCGGCGTCTCCGGCGAATTCATGTATTTCGCCTTGGCGTCCTTCTGCATCGCCCGGCCGCCGAAGGCGATGACGCGCCCGCGCGAATCGGCGATCGGAAACATCACCCGGTCCCGGAATTTGTCGTAGGGAACACGGATGTCCTCGCCGGCCACGATGAGGCCGAGCTCGACCATCAGGTCCCGGTCGACATCCTTGGCGGCGAGGTGGTCGCGCAGGGTGTAGCGGTCGCCCGGGGCGTAGCCGAGACGGAAACGGCTCCGGACCTCCGGGCCGAGCTGGCGTCGGTCGAGATAGGCGCGGGCCTCCACGCCGGCGCGGCCCCGCAGTTGCTCCTCGAAGAAAGCGGCGGCCATCTCCATGACCTCGAGCGCTCCGGCCCGCTTGGTCTCCTGCTCGCGGGCGTCGGCGCTCGGCGCGGGCAGGGTCACGCCGGCCTCCGCCGCCAGGCGCTCCACCGCCTCGGGAAAGCTCAGGCCCTCCGTCTCCATCAGGAAGGTGAAGACGTCCCCGTGCTTGCCCGAGGAGAAGCAGTGATAGAACTGCTTCTGATCGTTCACGTAGAACGAGGGTGACTTCTCGGCGTTGAACGGCGACAGGCCGCGCCACTCGCGGCCCGCTTTCTTCAGCCGGACGCGCCGCCCCACAATATCGGATGCGGGCAGGCGCGCACGGATCTCTTCGAGGATGTGGGGCGGGTAACGCACGGCAAGAACCGGACCTCTGCGGCCGCCCATACTAGCGGCACGGGCTTAAAGAGTCCCCAACGCCGATGCAGGGCATGGGGACGCCCTCATGCCTCGGCGTTCAACGCTCGGCGTTCAGCCCTTGGCGTTCAGCGCCTCTTTCACGAGGCCGCTCGCCTTGGCGAAGTCCATGCGGCCGGCATAGGCGCCTTTCAGGGCGGCGATGACCTTGCCCATGTCCTTGGGACCGGCGGCGCCGGTCTCGGCCACGGCCTTGTCGATCGCCGCGCGGGTCTCGGCCTCGTCCATCTGCTGCGGCAGGAAGCCGGCGATGATCGCGACCTCGTTGCGCTCGTTCTCGGCGAGCTCGGGCCGGCCACCCTGGTCGTAGACGGCGGCCGATTCGTTGCGCTGCTTGATCATCTTCTGGAGCAGCGCGAGGATTTCCTCCTCGGAGGCGGGCTCCTTGCCGAGGCCGCGCGCCTCGATGTCCTTGTCCTTCAGGGCAGCCTGTATCATCCGGACGGTGGCGAGCTTCGCCTTGTCGCCGGCCTTCATGGCCTCCTTCATCTCGGTGGTGAGACGGGCGCGCAGCATCGTGTGACTCCTGAAAAAGCGGGACCCCGGAAAAGCGGGACTCGGACGGCGGGTCGATGGCGTGGTCTGCGAATTGCTGCGCGAACCGGGGTTCTTGAGACGTGCCGACGCCGGGGCCACATTGACCCTAACGCGGCACGCTCGCTATGAGCGCCGCACGACAAGCCGCCCGCATGCGCCGCTCACGGCGCCGGGATCGGCCGGACATAAGCGAGATCACGCCGATGCTGCAAGATGAAGGCGTCCATACGCCTGCCGTGCCCGCGCCCCCCGCTCCCTGGGCCGAGCCCCTGGCCACCGCTCTCCTGGTCCTGGCGGACGGGACCGTGCTGGAGGGATTCGGCATCGGCCAGACCGGAGTCGCCGACGGCGAGGTCTGCTTCAATACCGCCATGACCGGATACCAGGAGATCCTGACGGATCCGTCCTATGCCGGCCAGATCGTCACCTTCACCTTCCCGCATATCGGCAACACCGGCACCAACGACGAAGACCTGGAGAGCCTCGCTGCGGCGCCGGCCTCCGGCGTCCGCGGCACGGTCATCGCGTCGGCGGTGACCAAGCCCTCGAGCTGGCGCTCGTCGAGCCACCTCGACGCCTGGCTCAAGGCCCGGGGCATCGTCGGCATCACCGGCGTCGACACCCGCGCGCTCACCGCGCTGATTCGCGACAACGGCATGCCGAACGCCATCATCGCCAACGATCCGGAGGGACGCTTCGACCGCGAGGCCCTGAAGGCCCGCGCCGCGGCCCTGGCGCCGATGGAAGGCCTCGACCTGGTCCCGCCGGTCACCAGCCGCGAGCGCTCGGAATGGTCCCAGACCACCTGGGGCGTGAAGACCGGCTACGGCGACCGCAAGGCCGGCACCGGCCTGAAGGTGGTGGCGATCGACTACGGCGTGAAGCGCAACATCCTGCGTCTCCTCGCCGAGGCCGGCTGCGACGTGACCGTGGTGCCGGCCACGACGACCGCGGAAGAGATCATGGCGATGAAGCCGGACGGGGTGTTCCTGTCGAACGGTCCCGGGGATCCGGCCGCCACCGGCACGTATGCGGTTCCGGTGATCCGGGCACTGCTGCAGGAGAAGGTGCCGACCTTCGGCATCTGCCTGGGACATCAGCTGATGGGGCTCGCGCTCGGCGGGCGCACCGTGAAGATGGCGCAGGGCCACCACGGCGCGAACCACCCGGTGAAGGACAAGACCACCGGCAAGGTCGAGATCGTCTCGATGAACCATGGCTTCGCCGTGGATCCGGCCAGCTTGCCCGACACCGCCCTGGAGACGCACGTCTCGCTGTTCGACGGCTCCAATTGCGGGCTCACCCTCACCGACCGGCCGGCCTTCTCGGTCCAGCACCACCCGGAGGCCTCGCCCGGCCCGCGCGACAGCCACTACCTGTTCCAGCGCTTCGTCGCCCTGATGAAGGCTGGCAAGCCCGAGACGCTGGTCACCTCGGTCGATTGATCTGCTGGCAACGGATCTGCACGGCCGGATGGTGGCGACGCCCCGTCCGGCCGCCGCGGCTGCAGGCCAGCCCTGCACGCAGGCGATGCGAACCGCGAAATGGTTTCCGTCCGGTCACAAAAAATCCGGCATTCCGGGGGATCTCGGCATCGTTAACGACCCGCTAAGGACGGCGTTCGAAGATCGTCGCCGGGTCGATTCCGACGCTTGCCGGGGATTTCCACATGACGTTCGACGACGCGCGCGACGACTTCTCGCGCCTGCATCGCCTCTTCACGTTCCATCTCGGCGTGGCCGTCAGCCTCGCCTGGATGACCGCCCTCTACTCGGCCTGCTACGCGCCGTGGGTCCGCAACATCCGCGCCTTGATCGACCCGGCCGCGAGCCTCGACCGCGTCGAGAGCACCTGGTCCTTCCTGTTCGCGATGCCGGTGGTGATGACGCTGGCCTGGATCGGACTGTATTTCGGTCGCGAGATGCTGCGCCGGAGCCAGACCCTGTCGAATGCGGCGCTCGAATTCGCCGCCGCGGCCGTGGTCGCCTTCGGGGTGTTCTACCTGTCCATCGACCGCGCGGTCTCGGCTCTTTACCTGGGCTTCTGAGACGCTTCAGCGCTTCACCTTCGGCCCGCGCCCTTCCAATGGCGGCGGGCTGCGTGTAAGTGCCAAGATCAACGACAATCCACGCCGCTAGCGCCCCCAGGCCCGTGCCGCTCTTCCGGCACCGCGCATGGCCGGGCGCGCGTGCCTGCAGCCAAGGCGCCCGATGCCGAAACGCACCGACATTTCCTCGATCCTGATCATCGGTGCGGGGCCGATCGTCATCGGTCAGGCCTGCGAGTTCGATTATTCCGGGACCCAGGCCTGCAAAGCCCTCCGCGAGGAGGGCTACCGGATCGTGCTGGTGAATTCGAATCCGGCCACGATCATGACCGACCCGGACATGGCGGATGCGACCTATGTCGAGCCGATCACGCCCGAGATCGTCGCCAAGATCATCGAGAAGGAGCGTCACGCCATTCCGGGCGGCTTCGCTCTTCTCCCGACGATGGGCGGCCAGACGGCGCTGAACTGCGCCCTGTCCCTCAAGAAGATGGGCGTGCTGGAGAAGTTCGACGTCCAGATGATCGGCGCCACCACCGAGGCGATCGACAAGGCGGAGGACCGTCACCTCTTCCGCGATGCGATGACCAAGATCGGCCTGGAGACGCCGAAATCGGCGCTGGCCAATGCCTCCGCGGCCAAGAAGGCCGATCGTCAGAAGTACCTCGCCGAGGTCGCCCGCATCGAGGCGGCGAACGAGGGCGAAGCCCGCGCCGCGGCCCTCGCGGCCTTCGAGAAGACCTGGCACCGGGGCGAGTCCGAGCGCCGCAAGCGCTACGGCGAGCACGCCATCGGGCAGGCGCTGATCGCGCTCGCCGAGGTCGGCCTGCCGGCGATCATCCGCCCCTCCTTCACCATGGGCGGGACCGGCGGCGGCATCGCCTATAATCGCGAGGAATTCCTGGACATCGTCGAGCGCGGCATCGACGCCTCGCCGACGAACGAGGTCCTGATCGAGGAGAGCGTCCTCGGCTGGAAGGAATACGAGATGGAGGTCGTTCGCGATAAGAACGACAACTGCATCATCGTCTGCTCCATCGAGAACATCGACCCGATGGGCGTCCACACCGGTGATTCCATCACCGTCGCGCCGGCCCTGACGCTGACGGACAAGGAATACCAGGTGATGCGCGACGCATCCCTGGCGGTGCTGCGCGAGATCGGCGTCGAGACGGGCGGCTCGAACGTGCAGTTCGCAATCGATCCGGCCACGGGCCGGATGATCGTCATCGAGATGAATCCGCGGGTGTCGCGCTCGTCGGCGCTCGCCTCGAAGGCCACCGGCTTCCCGATCGCGAAGGTCGCCGCCAAGCTGGCCGTCGGCTACACCCTCGACGAGATCGCCAACGACATCACGGGCGGCGCGACCCCGGCCTCGTTCGAGCCCTCGATCGACTACGTCGTCACCAAGATCCCGCGCTTCGCCTTCGAGAAGTTCCCCGGCGCCGAGCCGACCCTCACCACCGCCATGAAGTCGGTGGGGGAAGCGATGGCGATCGGGCGCTGCTTTGCCGAATCGCTCCAGAAGGCCCTGCGCTCCCTGGAGACCGGGCTCACCGGTCTCGACGAGATCGAGATCGAAGGCCTGGGCAAGGGCGACGATCACAACGCCATCAAGGCCGCCCTCGGCACCCCGACGCCGGATCGCCTCCTGAAAGTCGGTCAGGCCCTGCGCCTCGGCGTGAGCCACGAGGAGGTCTATGCCTCCTGCAAGATCGACCCGTGGTTCCTGGAGCAGCTCCAGGCGATCATCGACCTGGAGAATCGGGTCAAGGCCCACGGCATCCCGAACACCCCCGGGGCGTTGCGCCAGCTCAAGGCCGCCGGCTTCTCCGATGCGCGCCTCGCCGTGCTCGCCAAGACCGACGAGGACAGCGTGCGGGCGGCGCGCCGGGCCCTGGGCGTACGCCCGGTGTTCAAGCGCATCGACACCTGCGCCGCCGAGTTCCAGGCGCCCACCGCCTACATGTACTCGACCTACGTGGCGCCCTTCGCCGGCACGGTGGTGGACGAGGCGCGTCCGACCGACGCCAGGAAGATCATCATCCTCGGCGGCGGCCCGAACCGGATCGGACAGGGCATCGAGTTCGACTATTGCTGCTGCCATGCCTGCTTCGCGCTCTCCGAGGCCGGCTACGAGACCATCATGGTCAACTGCAACCCGGAGACGGTCTCGACCGACTACGACACCTCCGACCGGCTCTATTTCGAGCCGCTCACCCAGGAGGACGTCCTCGAGATCATCGAGACCGAGCGCCAGGCCGGAACGCTGCACGGCGTCATCGTCCAGTTCGGCGGCCAGACCCCGCTGAAGCTCGCTCGCGCCCTCGAGGCCGCCGGGGTGCCGATCCTCGGCACCTCGCCGGACGCCATCGACCTTGCCGAGGACCGCGACCAGTTCAAGCGGCTCCTCGACAAGCTCGGCATGAAACAGCCGAAGAACGGCATCGCCTACTCGGTGGAGCAGAGCCGGCTCATCGCCTCGGATCTCGGCCTGCCCTTCGTGGTCCGCCCGAGCTACGTGCTGGGCGGCCGCGCGATGGCGATCATCCGCGACGAGGCGCAGTTCGCCGACTACCTCCTCGACACCCTGCCGAGCCTGATCCCGTCGGACGTCAAGGCGCGCTATCCCAACGACAAGACCGGACAGATCAACACGGTGCTGGGCAAGAACCCGCTCCTGTTCGACCGCTACCTGTCGGATGCCACCGAGATCGACGTCGACGCCATCTGCGACGGCAAGGACGTCTTCATCGCCGGCATCATGGAGCACATCGAGGAGGCGGGCATCCACTCGGGCGATTCCGCCTGCTCGCTGCCCTCGCGCTCGCTCTCGCCGGAGATCATCGCCGAACTGGAGCGGCAGACCCGGGCCATGGCCCTGGCGCTGAAGGTCGGTGGCCTGATGAACGTCCAGTACGCCATCAAGGACGGCACGATCTACGTTCTCGAAGTGAACCCCCGCGCCTCGCGGACGGTGCCCTTCGTCGCCAAGGTGATCGGCGACCCGATCGCCAAGATCGCCGCCCGCGTGATGGCCGGCGAGTCGCTGGCGAGCTTCGACCTCAAGCCGAAGGTTCTGGATCACATCGCCGTCAAGGAAGCGGTGTTCCCCTTCGCCCGCTTCCCCGGCGTCGATGTTCTGCTCGGGCCGGAGATGCGGTCCACGGGCGAGGTGATCGGCCTCGATTCGAGCTTCGGCGTCGCCTTCGCCAAGAGCCAGCTCGGCTCGGGGACCCTGGTGCCGAAGGGCGGCGCGGTCTTCGTCTCGGTGCGCGACGCCGACAAGGAGCGCATCCTGCCGGCGATCCGCCTGCTGTCGGAACTCGGCTTCTCGATCGTCGCGACCGGCGGCACCCAGCGCTACCTTGCCGACGAGGGCGTCCCGACGGAGCGGGTGAACAAGGTTCTGGAGGGCCGGCCGCACGTCGTCGACTCGATCAAGAACGGCGATATCCAGCTCGTCTTCAACACCACGGAGGGTGCCGGCGCGCTCTCGGACTCGCGCTCCCTCCGGCGCGCGGCCCTCTTGCATAAAGTGCCGTACTACACCACTCTTGCAGGAGCGATGGCGGCGGCCGAAGGGATCAAGGCCTATCTCGGAGGCGATCTCAAGGTCCGCGCCTTGCAGGAATACTTCGCGGCCTGAATTCTCGCGCGGCTTCCGTGTTTAACGGAAGCCGTGTTGTTGGCGGTTCAGGAGTAACTTACTCTGGCCCGGAAGGAGCGGCATGCTCCTGGCCGGGCTTATTCATTGTGGCGCGAGACGATGACGATAGACAAGGTTCCGATGACGGTGCGCGGTTACGCAGCGCTGGAAGAGGAGTTGAAGCACCGCCAGCAGGTGGAGCGCCAGCGGATCATCCAGGCCATCGCCGAGGCCCGCGCCCTCGGTGACCTGTCGGAGAATGCCGAGTACCATGCCGCCAAGGAGGCGCAGTCCCACAATGAGGGCCGCGTCCTGGAGCTGGAGAGCATGATCTCGCGCGCCGAGGTGATCGACGTGTCGAAGCTTTCGGGTACGAAGATCAAGTTCGGCGCCACGGTGAAGCTCCTCGACGAGGACACCGAGGAAGAGAAGACCTACCAGCTCGTCGGCGAACCCGAGGCGGACGTGCGTTCCGGCCTGGTCTCCATCACCTCTCCGATCGCCCGCGCGCTGATCGGCAAGGGCGTCGGCGACACCGTCGAGGTAACGACGCCGGGCGGCGGAAAGTCCTACGAGGTCGTTGCCGTCCAGTACGGCGGCTGAGCCGCGCATGCGGTCGGGCCTCCTCCGGGCAGCGGCTCCGCTGCTCGGCCTCGTTGCGCTGCTCGGATCGGCCCGCGCCGAAGATCGGCCGGGTCTCAAGGACCTACCGAGTCTCAAGGATCTGCCGAGCCTCGGAGGCGAGCGCCTCGCCGGCGTCGACGTGGATGTCCGCCCCCTGCTCGCGCTCGGCGGCGGCGTTCCGGCCCTGGCGCTACGTGAAGATCTACTCGCCGCCCTGAAGGCCGAATTCGCCGACCGGCTCGGCGGCCGCGGGCCCGTGCTGCTGGTGCGGATCAAGGGCCTCTCGATCAATCCCTACGCCGGCGGCGATGGCGGACGCGGTCGCCTCGGGGGCGGCACGCAGAGCGATTATCTCGACGGCGAGGCCCTGCTCATCGGACGTCGGGGCGAGGTCCTCGCCCGCCATCCGCAGCTCTCCGCGGTGCCGTCGAGTTCGGGCGGGGCCTGGTATGACCCGGCCTCCGAGCGACGCCGGGTGACCGCCATCGCCCAGCACTACGCGGGTTGGCTCCGGCGCGCCCTGCCCCAGGATTGA
The DNA here is from genome assembly GCF_001423085.1 of Methylobacterium sp. Leaf125. GTDB lineage: Bacteria > Pseudomonadota > Alphaproteobacteria > Rhizobiales > Beijerinckiaceae > Methylobacterium. The sequence goes on from NZ_LMNU01000034.1 coordinate 227,803, forward strand.
GTGGACGGCACGGCGGATGAGTCCGCGCGAGGATTGACCTGGATCACCTGATGTCGGCAGCGTCCGCGATGCCCTCCCCCACCGGCGCCGCTGCGCCGCTTCCCGAACTCGCGCAGGCCCGGACCTGGATCGTCACCGACGGTAAGGCGGGCGACGAGAACCAGTGTGTCGGCCTGGCCGAGACCCTCGGCCTGCCATTCGAGGTTCGTCGGATCGCGCCCCGCCCCCCCTTCGGCTGGATGGCCCCCTGGGGACCGACCGACCCGCGGGACCAGCCGGGCAACCCACGCGGCATCCTGTCCGGCCCCCTCCCCGACCTGCTGATCGCTTCGGGGCGCCGCTCCGTCCCGTACCTCCGCGCGGTGCGCGCGGCGTCCGGGGGCCGCACCTTCACGGCCTTCCTGAAGGATCCCCGCATCGGACACGATGCGGCGAACTTCGTCTGGGTCCCCGATTACGACGACCTGCGCGGCCCCAACGTCTTCACCACCCTGACGCCGCCGCATCAGGTTACGCCGGAGCGCCTCGCCGAGGCCCGCGCCCAGCCGGACCCGCGCCTGTCGGCCCTGCCCTGGCCCCGTATCGCGGTGCTGATCGGCGGCGACAGCCGGCATCTCAGCTATCGCCCCGCGGACATGCGCCGGCTCCTGCGCGACCTCGACAAGCTGACCGACGGCGGCTGTTCGCTGATGGTCACCGTGTCGCGACGCACACCGCAGAACCTGCGGGAGGCCCTGCGGACCATGGTGGCGACCAAGGGTGGTTTCTTCTGGGACGGCGGCAGCCCAAATCCCTATATTCCGATGCTGGCGATCGCCGATTCGATCGTCGTCACATCGGACTCGGCCAACATGGTCGGCGAGGCCGTGAGCACCGGGGCTCCCGTCCTGCTGTTCGACCTGCCCAAGACCTATATCCGTCACAGGCGGCTCTTCGCGGGACTCGCGATGGCCGGGGCCCTGAAGCCCTTCGTCGGCCGCCTGGAGGAACTGCACTACCGGCCCCTGGATGCGACCCCCGTCATCGCAGGCGCGATGGCCAAGGCCTATGCCGAACACCGCGCGCGATGGGCCTGAAGGAGACGAGAGCGATGGCGCACACCCATTCCAAACTCATCATCATCGGCTCCGGTCCGGCCGGCTACACCGCCGCGATCTACGCCGCCCGCGCCATGGTCGAGCCGCTGATGATCTCGGGCTTCCAGCCCGGCGGCCAGCTCATGATCACCACCGACGTCGAGAACTATCCGGGCTTCGCCGAGGCGATCCAGGGTCCCTGGCTGATGGAGCAGATGCGGGCCCAGGCCGAGCATGTCGGGACCAAGATCGTCTCCGAGTACATCACCCAGGTCGATTTCCAGGTCCGGCCCTTCCGGCTGGAAGCCGATTCCGGCGAGACCTACTCGGCCGACGCGGTCATCATCGCCACCGGGGCCCAGGCAAAGTGGCTCGGCCTGCCGTCGGAAGCCAAGTACCAGGGCTTCGGCGTCTCGGCCTGCGCCACCTGTGACGGCTTCTTCTTCCGCGGCAAGGAGGTCGTGGTGGTGGGCGGCGGCAACACCGCCGTGGAGGAGGCGCTCTATCTCGCCAACCTCGCCGCCAAGGTCATCGTGGTTCATCGCCGGGGCGAGTTCCGGGCCGAGCGCATCCTGCAGGAGCGCCTGTTCAAGCACCCCAACGTCGAGGTCGTCTGGCACCACGCGGTGGAGGAGATCTGCGGCAGCGAGAAGCCGCCGTCGGTGACCCATGTCCGGCTCAAGGACACGCGCACGGGCGCGATCACGGAGCGCCGGACGGATGGCGTGTTCATCGCCATCGGCCACCAGCCGGCGACGGGGATCTTCGAGGGCCAGCTCGCCATGCGCGACGGCGGCTACATCGAGACCGCGCCGGGCACGACGCATACGGCCATCCCCGGCGTCTACGCCGCGGGCGACGTCACCGACGACGTCTACCGTCAGGCGATCACCGCTGCCGGCATGGGCTGCATGGCTGCCCTCGACGCCGAGAAGTACCTGGCCGCCCTCGAAGTCGGCGAAACACCCCAGCAAGCCGCCGCAGAATAGGAAGATTCCGGCGGACGACGGCGCTCTGCGTCTTGCGCGCGGCGTCAAGACAATCGCAAGGTCGACCCACTAACCTAAGCGCTGACGGCATGAGCCGTCGGCGTCACCCGCATGACTCGAATCTCTCCGCTCCACGTGCTGCGTGCGTCGGAAGGCCCGGGTCGATCGGGCCTGGCACGGAGATCCGCCTCGCACGCCGCGAGACGGGAGGCCTGGTCACCGGCGTCGGGTTGCGTACGGGAGTGGACGCCTTGGACTGGGACAAGATCCGCATCTTCCTCAACGTGGCGGAGGCTGGCAGCTTCACGCGCGCGGGCGACGACATCGGCCTGAGCCAATCGGCCGTCAGCCGCCAGATCAGCGCCCTCGAGCGCGAGTTGAAGGCGCCGCTGTTCCACCGCCACGCCCGCGGCCTGATCCTGACCGAGCAGGGCGACCTGCTGTTCCGCGCCGCGCGCGACATGAAGCTGCGCCTGGAGAACACCAAGGCCCGCCTCGTCGAGACGAGCGAGCGGCCGACCGGCGACCTTAAGGTGACCACCACGGTCGGCCTCGGCACGGCCTGGCTCGCCCAGCGCGTCGCCGAATTCCTCGACCTCTATCCGGACGTGCGGGTCGAGCTCATCCTCACCAACGAGGAACTCGATCTGGCGATGCGCGAGGCCGACGTGGCGATCCGGATGCGGCGCCCGGCTCAGCCGGACCTGATCCAGCGGCGCCTGTTCACGGTCCACTATCACGCCTTCGCGTCGCAGGATTATGTGAAGCGCTTCGGCGAGCCGAAATCCATCGCCGACCTCGACAATCACCGCCTGGTCTCGTTCGGCGGCAACGAGCCGTCCTACCTGCTGGCGACGCACTGGCTCTCGACCGTCGGCCGCGAAGGCCAGGAGCGGCGGACGATCCATTTCACGGTCAACAACATCACGGCCCTGCAGCAGGCCATCGACACCGGCGCCGGCATCGGCATCCTGCCCGACTACGCGGCGGAGGGTCAGGCGGGCCTGGTGCAGGTCATGCGCGAGACCGAGATGCCGCACATGGAGAGCTACCTCGTCTATGCCGAGGAGATGCGCTCCGTCGCCCGCGTGCAGGCCTTTCGCGATTTCCTCGTCGCCAAGGCCCAGCGCTGGACCTACTAGGGCCCGCGCTGGCCTCGCGGAGCGGACGGGGCAGCCTCCTGCCCCGCCGCGCGTCCCGTCAGACGAACAGGCGCTCCTTCTCCAGCCCCTTGTAGAGGCCGGCCACCTGTTCGCCGTAGCCGTTGTAGATCAGGGTCGGCACGCGCTGTTCGCTGCCCAGGACCCGTTCCGTGGCCTGGCTCCAGCGCGGATGCGAGACCGCCGGGTTGACGTTGGCCCAGAATCCGTACTCGGCCGATTGCAGCCCTTCCCAGAAGGTCTTCGGACGCTCGGCCACGAACGAGATCTTGGTGATCGATTTCACCGACTTGAAGCCGTACTTCCACGGCACCACGAGGCGGATCGGTGCGCCGAACTGGTTGGCGAGCGGCTTGCCGTAGACACCGGTGGCGACGAAGGCGAGGTCGTTGCCCGCCTCCTCGAGGGTCAGCCCCTCGGTGTAGGGCCAGGGATACAGGAACGACTTCTGTCCCGGTGCCATCGACCGGTCGAGGAAGGTCTGCATCTGGATGTACTTCGCGCCCGAGGTCGGCTTGGCCAGGGCCACGAGCTTTGCGAAAGGGAAGCCCGTCCAGGGCACCGACATCGACCAGGCCTCGACGCAACGGTGCCGGTAGAGGCGCTCCTCCAGCGGCATCTTGCGGATGAGGTCGTCGATTCCGAGGGTCATCGGCTTCTCGACGAGGCCGTCGATGGCCACCGTCCAGGGCCGCGTCTTCAGGGCGTTGGCGGCCGGGAGCACCGACTTCGAGGTGCCGTATTCGTAGAAGTTGTTGTAGTCGGCGCTGAACTTCTCCGGGGTCAGCGGGCGGTCGAGGGTGTAGGCCTCGTTGCGCTTGGCCGGATAGAGGTCGCCGGTGGGGTCGGACGCCGCCCGGGCGCTCTCCATCCCGATCAGCGAGGCGGCCGCCAAGCCCGCGGCGCCCCCGAGGAGGCGTCGACGATCCAGGAAGATACCCTCCGGCGTCGCGAGATGCTCCGGGATCTCCCAGGAATGGGTGCGTTTGATGTGCATGTCGTTCCCTCCGTTCGGCGCGAATCGCGGCACGCCGGCCTGTTGCCCTGACATTGGCCGGACGCGGCGAGCGCGCAAGCCGTCTCGATGTCACCCTTCGTCGACGGGCGGCCGCAGGTTACGGTGGGACCGCAATCACGGAGGGGGCGGATCGTCGCGCAGGGCCCGGCGCAGCACCTTGCCCACGTTGGTCTTGGGCAGGGTGTCGTGGAAGACGACCCGGCGGGGGACCTTGTAACCGGTGAGCTGCGAACGGGCGAAGGTCCGCAGGGCGTCGGTGGTCATCGCGCCGTCCTTGCGCACCACGTGCGCGACGACCATCTCGCCGGTCTCGTCGTTGACGGCGCCGACCACCGCGCATTCGAGCACGCCCGGATGGCTCGCGAGCACGTCCTCGATCTCGTTCGGGTAGACGTTGAAGCCCGAGACCAGGATCATGTCCTTCATCCGGTCGACGATGCGGACCTGCCCGTCGGGGTTCAGCACCGCCACGTCGCCGGTGCGGAAGTAGCCGTCGGCGGTGGTGGCGCGGGCGGTCTCGTCCGGGCGCTTCCAGTAGCCGGCCATGACCTGGGGGCCGCGGACGCAGAGTTCGCCGGGCTCGCCGGCGTCGACCTCGCGGCCGTCGAGTCCCCGGATCGAGACGTCGGTCGAGGGCAAGGGATAGCCGATGGTGCCGCTCCACGCGGTGAGGTCCGGTGGGTTGACGCAGACCACCGGGGAGGTCTCGGACAGGCCGTAGCCCTCGACGATGGCGCGACCGGTGATCGCCTTCCACTTCTCGGCGACGGCCGCCTGCACCGCCATGCCGCCGGCGATGACGAAATCGAGCTTCGAGAAGTCGACCTCGCGGATCTTCGGGTGGTTGATGAGCAGGTTGAACAGGGTGTTCACCCCCGAGAAGTGGGTGAAGGGCGTGCCCTTGAGGGTCTTGATGAAGCCGTCCGCGTCGCGCGGGTTGGCGATCAGCAGGCAGCAGCCCCCGACCTTCATGAAGAAGAAGAAACAGCAGGTCAGGGCGAAGATGTGATACAGCGGCAGCGCCGTGACCATGACGCGCGCCGCGCCGTCTTCGGCCGAGACGCGGAACCAGATCCGGCTCTGCTCGACATTGGCCATGATGTTGCGATGGGTCAGCATCGCGGCCTTGGCGACCCCCGTGGTCCCGCCGGTATATTGCAGGAAGGCGAGGTCGTCCTGCCCGATGGGAACCCGGACCTTGGGCTTGCCGCTGCCCGCGCGGATCACCGCGTCGAAGCGGACCGCGACTCCGTTCGGGAAGCGATAGGCCGGAACCGCCTTCTTCAGATGGCGCGACGCCAGGGTGATCAGGCGCCCCTTCAGTCCGAGGCCGTCGCCGGGTCCGGCCAGGACCACGCGGTCGAGGGTCAGGTCCGGCAGGGCGCGCACCACCGTGTGGGCGAAGTTCTCGAGGACGAAGAGGATGCGCGCGCCCGAGTCGTTCAGCTGCGCCGTCAATTCGCGCGGCGTGTAGAGCGGGTTGACGTTGACGACGGTGCAGCCGGCGAGCAGCACGCCGAAGATGGCCGCCGGATAGGCGGCGACGTTCGGCATCATGATCGCGACGCGGTCACCCTTGGTCAGGCCCTGCGCCACCAGCCACGCGGCGATCGCCTCCGACGACGCTCCGAGCGCCGCGTAGGAGATGCGGGCGCCGAAGCTCTCCAGCGCGGGCCGCATGGCCGAGCGCGTCATGCACTCCTCGAACAGGTCGACCAGCGTCCCGAGGCCGTCGATGTCGAGTTCAGCCGGGATGCCCGGCGGATATGCGGACAGCCACGGGCGCGCGGCGCTCCGGGTTTCGGGCATGTCGATCCTCCCTGCGATGCGACCCGGCGGCTTCCTGCCTCCTTAGTTCACATCTAAACCATCCTCGGCCATCCCGGCGGCGGGATCAAGCGGCGGCGCGGGACGGGGGCCGACGATCCGGCCCCGTCGTGAGACCGTTGCAACTCAGGTGCGGCAGAAACGCGATGCCGGCCAGGGTACAGGCTAACAGGGCATCCCCGATCGTCATCGATCGCCGCGGCCAGAGGCCGAAACCCGCCGTATGGGCGAGGCCGAGTACGGCGAGGGCGAACCAGAGGGCCAGGCAACGAACCAGGACGTCGGCAGCGGCCCGCAGCCAGGGCCGGGACTGGGATCGGCGGGAAGGACCGTTGCCGATGAGCAGGGCGCCGATCGCCAGGACGCTCCCGAACACCGTCGCGGCCAGTGCCGATCCGAGGGCGTAGGCCGCCGGCATCGGCTGCTGCGTGATGAAGGCGGTACCACCGCTGGCGAAGGCCAGGCGCAGGGCCACGCCGCCGAAGGTTGGATAGAGGCAGGCCGCCAGGAACAGCGCCAGGGCCAGGGCCCCGCCGATGAGCCGGCGGAGCCAGCCGGCGGGACCCGGTCGCAGGATCCGCAGGGCAAGGCAGGCGAGCCCGTAGACGATCGCCACCGCGAAGAGCGGGTAGCGATCGAGGAAGAAGCCGTAGAAGCGGGCGTCGAGTTCGGGCGGCAGGGCCACCCGTTGGTCGAAGCCCGTGGCGAAGGCGAGCGCGATCGCCAGGAGCGCTGCTGCCAGCGGAAGCAAAGCCGGCAGCACGCGGCTCAGGCCTCGTAGTTGTCGCGCACCAGACGGTCGAGCAGGCGCACGCCCCAGCCCGCACCCCAGCTTCGGTTGATCTCGCTCGCCGACGAGGACATCGCCACGCCGGCGATGTCGAGATGCGCCCACGGCACGTCGTTGACGTAGCGCTTCAGGAAGGACGCCGCCGTGGCCGCGCCACCATGGCGGCCGCCGGAGTTCTTCATGTCGGCGAACTTCGAGTCGATCGCCTTGTCGTAGGCCGGGATCAGCGGCATCCGCCACACGGCCTCCCCCGTCGCCTCGCCGGCCGCGGTGATCTTGGCCGAGAGGGCATCGTCGTTGGAGAACATCCCGGCGATGTCCTGGCCGAGGGCGACGATGATCGCCCCCGTCAGGGTCGCGAGGTCGATCATGAACTTCGGCTTGTAGGCGCTCTGGATGTGCCAGAGCACGTCGGCGAGGACGAGGCGGCCCTCGGCGTCGGTGTTGATGATCTCGATGGTCTGGCCCGACATCGAGGTGATGATGTCGCTCGGGCGCATGGCGTTGCCGTCCGGCATGTTCTCGACGATGCCGATGGCGCCGACCACGTTCACCTTCGCCTTGCGGCTGGCGAGCGCGTGCATCGTGCCGACGACGCAGGCGGCGCCGCCCATGTCGCCCTTCATGTCCTCCATGCCGCCGGCGGACTTGATCGAGACGCCGCCGGAATCGAAGCAGACGCCCTTGCCGATGAAGGCCAGGGGCGCCTCGGCCGGGTCGGCGGCGCCGTTCCAGCGCATCACCACAACGCGGGCCTCCTTCGTCGAGCCCTGCGCCACGGCCAGGAGGGCGCGCATGCCGAGCGCCTCCAGCTTGCCTGGGCCGAGAACCTCGACCTCGACGCCGAGCTGCGTCAGGGCCTCGGCGCGCCGAGCGAACTCCTCCGGGTAGAGGACGTTCGGCGGCTCGTTGATGAGCTCGCGCGCCAGGATGACGCCGTCGGAGACTGCCTCCGAAACCTTCGCGGCGGCCTCGGCGGCGGCGACATCGGCCACCATCAGGGTCAGCGCGGTCCCCTTGGCCTCCTCGCCCTCGGGCTTCTTCTTGGTCTTGTAGCGGTCGAAGCTGTAGTGGCGCAGGCGGGCCCCGAGGGCGAAGTCGGCGGCGTTCGCCGCGGTGACGTCGAGGCCGGCGAGGATCAGCGCGGCCCGGGCGCTCCGGCCCGAGACCTTGCTGGCGGTGAAGCCGCCGAGCGCCGGCCAGTCGAGCTTGGCGCGGTCCTTCTCCGAACCGAGGCCGATCACCACGAGGCGGTCCGCGTCGAGGCCGGCGGGCGCGGGCAGCGCCAGGGCCGACAGGGACTTGCCCTTGAAGCGCTCGCTGGCCGCCGCGCGCGCCACGAGATCGGCCACGCCGCCGCCGATCGCCTGGGCCACGGCCGGAGCCACGGCGAGGTCGTCGCCGACGAAGAGGACGACGTCGCCCTGGCCCACCGGGCCGAGGGGCCCGAACGCGATCGTGATTCCGTCCGCCATGACGCTAGCTTTCCGAGGATTGGGCTCGAACGAACCATGCGTTCGAAGTGGTGCGTGCAGGATGTGCGGAGCGGCACGGCATTGGACGTGCCACCCCCGGCGCTTCTGTGTACCTGTTGAGGCACAGAACGCAACGCGACCGGACGGCCGTGAAAGCGCCCGAATCGGCGCGCCCCGATCGGAGTCGACGGCCGGGGGGCGGGACGGGTAGAAACGGGCGGGGCCGAGGCCTCGCCGGGCGATGCGGGGGGCGATCCGCGAGACGCCGATCCACGAGAACCCATGACGCAGATCGAGCGCTACATCTTCAAAATCGCGCTCGGGGCCTTCTTCGCCTGCCTCGTCGGCCTGACCGGCACGATCTGGGTGACGCAGGCCCTGCGCGAGCTCGACCTCATCACCGCCAAGGGCCAGACCCTGGTGATCTTCTTCCTCATCACCGGCCTGTCGCTGCCGACGCTGATCACCGTGATCGCCCCGGTGGCCCTGTTCATCGCCGTCGTCTACGCGCTGAACAAGCTCAACGGGGATTCCGAGCTCATCGTGATGTCGGCGGCCGGGATGCGGCCGCGGCAGATCCTGCGCCCCTTCCTCAGCCTCGGCCTCGCGGTCAGCCTCGCGGTGGCCTTCCTGACGATCCAGGTGATGCCGTCGTCGTTCCAGGAACTGCGCGACGTGCTGACCCGCGTGCGCGGCGACTTCATCGCGAACGTGGTCAAGGAGGGCCAGTTCACCAGCCTCGACAGCGGCATCACCTTCCACTTCCGCGAGCGCGGCCCGGGCGGCGCCCTGCTCGGCCTGTTCATCCAGGACAAGCGCGAGGCCGGCAAGTCGGTGGTCTACCTCGCCGAGCGCGGGCAGGCGCTGGAATACGGCGGCCAGAGCTATCTCGCCCTCGAGAAGGGGAGCATCCACCGGCAGCAGAAGGAGTCCCGCGACGCCTCGATCATCACCTTCGAGCGCTACACCGTCGACCTCGCCGCCTTCACGCCCCCCGATGCGGAACTGGTCTACAAGCCGCGCGAGCGCGCCACGGCGCAGCTGCTGTTCCCCGATACCAGCGAGACCTACTACAAGCAGCAGAAGGGCCGCTTCCGGGCCGAGCTGCACGACCGGCTCTCGTCCTGGCTCTACCCGCTGGCGCTCACCTTCATCGCCTTCGCGGCGCTCGGCGACCCGCGCACCACCCGCCAGGGGCGCGGCCTCGCGGTGGCCGGCGCCGTCCTCGCGGTGGTGGTGGTGCGCATCGGGGGCTTCGCGGCCTCCAGCGCCGCGGCGCGCAGCCAGGGCGCGGTCGTTGCGGTCTACGCCGTACCTCTCCTCGCCATCCTGATCTCCGCGATGGTGATCTTCAACGGCGGGGCGATGCGGGACTGGAACGCCCGGGTCGCTCGGGCCGCGACCGGGTTCGTCGGCCGCTTCGGCCGGCGTCCGCGCCTCGGCGTGCAGTGAGGCGGAGCTGACGCCATGCTGATCGGCGCCACCCTCGGCCGCTACTTCGCGATGCGCTTCGTGCGCACGATCCTGGGCGTGTTCCTCACGGTCTTCACGCTCGTCTACACCCTGGACTTCGTCGAGCTCCTGCGTCGCGCCGGCGATGCCGAGGGCGCGTCCACAGGTTTGATGGCGCAGCTCTCGCTCTACCGCACCCCGGCGGTGGCCGAGGGCGTGCTGCCCTTCGCCATCCTGTTCGGCTCGATGGCCGCCCTGCTCCAGCTCTCACGCAAGCTCGAACTGGTGGTGGCCCGGGCCGCCGGCATCTCGGCCTGGCAGTTCCTGCAGCCGGGCGTGTTCGTCGCCCTCGCCATCGGGGCCTTCACCGTGGGGGTCTACAATCCGGTCTCGGCGCTGATGAAGCAGCGCTCCACCGAGATCGAGGCGAAGATCTTCTCGCGCTCGACCAAGGCCAATTCGGGCAAGGACCTCTGGATCCGCCAGCGCAGCCTCGACGGGCAGGCGATCATCCGGGCCGACACCGCGGTGGAGGGCACGACCACGCTGGCCGGCGTCTCGGTCTTCACCTTCGACGAGGCCGGCATCTTCACCGCGCAGATCGAGGCGGCCAAGGCCAGCCTCCACGACGGCTACTGGGAATTGAGCCAGGCCCGGGTGATGGCCAAGGGCCAGCCGGCCGAGAGCTTCGACACCTACCTGATCGCCTCGACGCTGGTGCCGTCCCAGGTGCGCCAGCGCTTCACGCCGCCGGAATCCGTGCCTTTCTGGCAACTGCCGGAGACCATTTCGCGCTTCGAGCGGGCCGGCCTCGATGCCACGCGGTACCGCCTGCAATACGACGTGCTGCTGGCCCGGCCTGTCCTGTTCCTGGCCATGGTGCTGGTGGCGGCCAGCGTTTCCTTAAGGTTCTTCCGCTTTGGTGGTGTCGGCAAACTGGTGCTGGGCGGCGTCGCGGCGGGGTTCGTGCTGTACGTCGCCCGACAGGTGCTGGAAGGCCTCGGTGCCTCGGGAATCGTGACGCCGGCTGTGGCGGCGTGGTTCCCGGCCGTGGTAGGGAGTCTCCTTGGTACGCTCACGCTTCTCTATCAGGAGGACGGCTGATGTCGGACTCGGTGGTGGCGAAGGGGCGCAAGCCTTGGCAGGAGTTGGGACTGGCGTTGCGTAAGGTCGCCGACATCACGTTGGCCACGGGGTTCGTGGTGCTGCTCACGGCCGTCGCCCCCGCGGCGCCCGGCGGGCAGGCGCTCGCCCAGGGTGTGCCCAAGACGGCTGCGGCGAAGTCGGCGGCAGGCAAGCCGGATTCAGGCAAACTGGATTCGGCCAAGCCGGCCGAGCGCCTCCTCGTGGAAGCCTCCGAGCTCGTCTACGACAACGACCGCAACACGGTGACGGCCCGCGGCAATGCCGAGCTGCATTACGGCCCGCGCACCCTGCAGGCCGACCGGGTGATCTACGACCGCAAGGTGAGCCGCGTCTTCGCCGAGGGCAACGTCCGCCTGACGGAGGCGTCGGGCGCCGTGGTCACCGGCTCCAAGATGGAGCTCACCGACGATTTCAAGAACGGCTTCATCGACGCGCTCCGGGTGCAGCAGAGCGTCGAGCTCAACGGGCAGACCGTCCGCACCCGCTTCTCGGCCCCCCGCGCCGAGCGGATCGAGGGCGACAGCACCAGCTTCGAATACGGCACCTACACCGCCTGCGAGCCGTGCAAGAACAATCCGGAGACGCCGCCGCTCTGGCAGATCCGCGCCACCAAGATCATCCACAACAACCAGACCCATACCGTCGCGTTCGAGGAATCGACCCTCGAGGTCGGCGGCATCCCGGTCGCCTACCTGCCGTATTTCGAGACCGCCGACCCGACGGTGAAGCGCAAGACCGGCTTCCTGACGCCGCGCTTCCTCACCTCGACGGCCCTGGGCTCCGGCCTCGCGACCCCGTTCTTCGTCAACCTGGCGCCGAACTACGACCTGACGCTGTCGCCGGCCTTCCTCAGCAACCAGGGCGTCCTCGGCCAGGCGGAGTTCCGCCATCGCCTGGAAACGGGCTCCTACAACCTGCGCCTCTCCGGCATCTTCCAGACCACGCCGAGCGCCTTCCTGCCCGGCCCGCTCGGCGCAGGCGACCGCGACTTCCGCGGCTCGGTGGAGTCGAAGGGCCAGTTCTACATCAACGACCGCTGGCGCACGGGCTGGGACATCGTCGGCGTCACCGACAAGTGGTTCCTCGACAACTACCGCATCCGCAACCAGAGCATCACGACGGACTACTTCCGTGAGGCCGTCTCGACGGCCTACCTGATCGGTCAGGGCGATCGCTCGTGGTTCGAGGCGCGGGGCTACTACTTCAAGGGCCTGTCGAGCTTCGACTGGCAGAAGGAGCAGCCCTTCGTCGCGCCGGTGATCGACTACGACAAGCGCATCAACGGGCCGGGCTTCCTCGGCGGCGAGGTGCGGTTCGAGGCCAACATCACCAGCCTGACCCGTCAGGCGACGGATTTCCAGGCGGTCCAGAGCCCGACGGCCTATCTGCAGACGCCGACGATCAACGGCAGGACCTACTACCTCTACGAGACCTGCACGTCCTTCTCGCGCGGCCAGTGCGTGATCCGGGGCCTCGCCGGCACGAACACCCGCGCCTCGGCCCAGCTCTCCTGGCGCCGCAGCTTCATCGACGACGTCGGCCAGGTCTTCACGCCCTTCGCCTACCTGCGCACGGACGCGTTCTTCGTCGACCCGCGCACCTCCGGCTACCAGAACGCCCTGTCCGCCAACATCGCGACGCAGGATGCGGACTTCTCGGGCCGGGTGCTGCCCGCCGTCGGCATCGACTACCGCTACCCGTTCGTCAGCAATTTCGGACCGCTGGGCGTGCACACGATCGAGCCGATCGCGCAGGTGATCGCGCGGCCGAGCGAGACCCATATCGGCCGCCTGCCGAACGAGGATGCCCAGAGCCTGATCTTCGACGACACCTCGCTGTTCGAGTGGGACAAGTTCTCGGGCTACGACCGGGTCGAGGGCGGCGTGCGCACCAATCTCGGCGCGCAGTACTCCGTCGTGACCCCGGCCGGCTGGTACGCGAACGTCATGTTCGGCGAGTCGATCCAGATCGCCGGCGTGAACTCGTTCCGCCGCGGCGATATCGCCAATGTGGGCCTCGATTCCGGCCTCGACACCCGGGCCTCGGACTTCGTCGGCCGGTTCCAGCTCTCGCCGAATCAGCACATCACCTTCATCACCCGCGGACGCTTCGATCACGCCGATCTCGGGGTGAACCGGGTCGAGACCGGGGTGATCGCCCGCCTCGCCCCCTTCGCGCCGATCGACCTCTCGGCGTTCTACTCCTACTACAAGGCCCAGCCGGCCCTCGGCTTCGCCAACCGCCGCGAGGGCATCACCGCCTCGGCCACCTATCACGTGACCCCGAACTGGTTCGTCACGGGCTCGGCCCTGGTGGACCTGTCGCACTACCTCGACGTGCGCGACAACTTCCAGACCGCCTACGCCTCCTACCTGGCGAACCCCGTCGGGGACGCCCCCGTCTACCGCAACCCGGGGCGCGCCTACCTGTCGGGCATGAGCATCGGCGGCGGCTACCAGGACGAGTGCACGACGGTGTCGGTCAACTACATCGTCTCGCCGGTGGCGGCCGCTCTCGGCACCAGCGAGCGCAACCGGACCGTCCTGCTCCGGCTCGAACTGAAGACCCTGGGCGAGGCGGATTTCCGCCAGAACCTGAACACGGCCATCACGGCCGACGGCATCTCGACGGTCCGCTGAGGCGGTCCACCCCTCGAACGACGCGGAGTGATGCGGTGAGCAGCCTGCACGGGCCGATCGCCCTCACACTCGGAGATCCGGCCGGCATCGGGCCGGAACTCGCCCTCATGGCCTGGCGCCTGCGGGATGCCGGTCCCGGCCTGCCGCCGTTCTTCCTGATCGGCGATCCCGCCTTCATCGAGCGGCGGGCGAGCGACTTGAACCTTCAGGTTCCCATCGCGGATGTCGGCCCGGACCTCGCCACCGAAGTCTTCGGGCGCGCCCTGCCGGTGATGGCCCTGCCGAGCGGCGCCGCGATCCACGCGGTGGCGGGTCGGCCCGATTCCGCCAATGCCGGTGCGACGCTGGAATCGATCACCACGGCGGTGACCCTCGTCCGTTCCGGGGCGGCGACCGCCCTCGTCACCAACCCGATCGCCAAGTACGTCCTGACGCAGGTCGGCTTCGCGCATCCGGGCCACACCGAGTTCCTGGCCGCCTGCGCGGTGGAGCCCGGCGAGACCCCGCCGCTCCCGGTGATGATGCTGTGGAGCGAGACCCTGGCGGTGGTCCCGGTGACGATCCACGTCGCCCTACGGCGGGTGCCCGACCTGCTGACGCAGGATCTCGTCCTGCGCACCGCCCGCATCGTGGCCGAGGACCTGCGCCGGCGCTTCGGCATCGCCCGGCCGCGCCTGGTGCTGTCCGGCCTCAACCCGCATGCGGGGGAGAACGCCACCATGGGCACGGAGGATCGCGACGTGCTGGAGCCCGCGGTGCTGCGATTGCAGAGCGAGGGCATCGACATCCGCGGGCCCCTGCCCGCCGACACCCTGTTCCATGCGCGGGCGCGGGAGACCTACGACGTGGCTCTGACGCCGACCCACGACCAGGCCCTGATCCCGATCAAGACCCTGGCCTTCGACGAGGGCGTGAACGTCACCCTCGGGTTGCCCTTCATCCGCACCTCGCCGGACCACGGCACCGCCTTCGACATCGCTGGCAAGGGCATCGCACGGCCCGACAGCCTGATGGCGGCGCTCCGCCTCGCCGCCCGTCTCGTGAAGGCCGGCGCGTGAGCGAGGACGGGAGCGTCAGCATCGACGGGTTGCCGCCCCTGCGGGAGGTGGTGCGCCGGCACGGCCTGGAGCCCAAGAAGGCGCTCGGACAGAACTTCCTGTTCGACCTCAACCTGACGGGGCGGATCGCCCGGTCGGCCGGACCACTCGCGGGCGTCACCGTCGTGGAGATCGGACCGGGCCCCGGCGGCCTGACCCGCGCGCTGCTGGCCGAGGGCGCCGCGCGGGTCATCGCCATCGAGCGCGATCCCCGAGCCCTCCCGGCGCTCGCCGAGATCGCCGCGCATTATCCGGGACGCCTCGAGGTGGTCGATGCCGACGCCCTGAACTTCGACCCGGTGCCGCTGATCGGCACGGGACCGGCGCGGATCGTCGCGAACCTGCCCTACAACATCGGCACACCCCTCCTCGTCGGCTGGCTCACCGGCGGGGCCTGGCCGCCCTGGTGGGATTCCCTGACGCTGATGTTCCAGCGCGAGGTCGCCGAGCGCATCGTCGCGGACGAGGACGACCGGGCGAATTACGGCCGCCTCGGCGTCCTCTGCGGCTGGCGCACGGAGGCCCACATCCTGTTTGACGTCGCGCCCTCGGCCTTCGTGCCGCCGCCGAAGGTGACGTCCTCCGTCGTCCGATTGACGCCCCGGCGCGCGCCCCTGCCCTGCTCGGTCCAGGCCCTCGAAGCGATCACCCGGGCGGCCTTCGGGCAGCGCCGCAAGATGCTGCGCCAGAGCCTCAAGGCGGCGGTCCCGGATCCCGCCCGGCTCCTGGAGGCCGCCGGCATTCCCGAGACCGCCCGGGCCGAGGAGGTCCCGGTCTCCGCCTTCGTGGCGATGGCCCAGGCCTACCGCCCCGTCTGAGCCCCCGGCTCGCCTCAGCCTCTCACGACGTGAAAAGGGCCGCGCGGATCTCTCCGCGCGGCCCTGTCTTTTCGATCGATACCGGGTGAAGCCGACCGTCAGCGACCCTGCTGGATCGCCGAGAGGACCCAGCGGCCGCCGCGCTCCCGCACGAAGGTCCAGAGCTCCACGGCCTCCGGTTCGCCGGTCTCGACGACGCGGTCGGTGCGGCGGTCGAGGGTCACGTCCTTGATGGCGTAGCGCATCGCCACCGTGGCGTACTCGGCATTGCCCTCGCCCCAGGACTCGGACAGGTCGCCCTGCAGCAGCTTCACGTCGGAGATCCGGTTGACGACGCCGCGTGCCTCGTTGGCGCGCAGCTCCTCGATGAAGTAGCCGGCCATCTCCGGGGTCGCGAGGTTGCGCAGCGCCGCGACGTCCTCACGGCCATAGGCCGCCTGCACGTCGTTGAGCGCGATCTCGAAGCTCTGGAAATCGCCCGGTCCGATCTGGACCGGACGCGCCTGCACCGGCTGGACCGGGGCGGGACCGCGCTGGCCGTTGCCGTAGCCGCCGCCCATCGGGGCGCCGCCGGGCGCACCACCCAGAGGCGCGCCACCCATCGGGCCCGGGTTGGCACCGGCGCCGTCGAGGGTCGAGCGGGACAGGCCGGCTGCGGCCGGCTGGCCCTGGCGCCGGCGGAACCAGCGGACGGCGAAGGATACCAGCAGGACGACGAGGCCGACCTGCAGGATCAGGCCGAGGAACGAGGCGATCCCGCCGAGGCCGCCGAAGAAGCCGCCGCCCAGGAGCGCGCCGAGCAGGCCGGCACCGAGCAGGCCGGCCATGAAGCCGCCGCCGAAGCGTCGGCCGGGCTGTGCGGCCGTGTTCATGCCGGGATTGCCCATGGCCGGGCCGGGCTGGGTCTGCGAGCGCTGGATCGGGGCCGGGGCGCCGGGCGCCGTGGTGGTGGCCGAGGGCGGCGCGTAGGTGCGCGAGCCGCGCGAACCCATGCCACCGCTGCTGCCGCTACCGGGACGCGCCTCGACGACGGGCGCGGCGAGAACCAGCGTCGCGGCGAGCGCGAGGATGGACGCCGCGCGCTTCCGGCGAGTGGTGGAGGTGAGCATGAAAACGCCTCTGGTGAACAACTGGGAAGTCCGGCGATGACGCCGCTCCTGATATGGTGACGTTCGCGCCGGAGTTTTAGTCCGCTGTTCTTGACAGAATCCTGTTGGATTCTCCTCAAAGCGCCGCGGGGAAGACCATCCGGACCGTGGCGCCCTCCCCGGGCTTCGAGTCGATCGACACCGTGCCGTTCTGGCGTTTCACCAGGCCGTGGACGATGGCGAGCCCGGCACCGCGGCCGGCCTCGCGGCTGGTGACGAAGGGCGCCAGGGCGCGGGCCGCCATCTCGGGGGACATGCCCTGGCCCTCGTCGGTCACCGTGATGCCGACGGCACCGTCCCCGGGCCGCTGAAGGGCGCGGTCCCCCGGGGGCACCGCGAAGGTCGCGATCACGATGCGCCCGGGGGCCGGCATGGCCTCGCAGGCATTGGCCACGATGTGGTTGAGGGCGAGTTCGATCTGCGTCGGGTTGCTGAGGCCGCAGGCGAGCCCCGGCGTGGTCCGGGTCTCCAGGGTGATCCGGGCCGGCAGTGTCGGGCCGATCCGGGCGCCGAACGCTTCGATGAGCTGGTTCAGGTCGACGGGGCGGACATCGGGCGCGATGCGGCGCGAGAAGGCGAGGAGTTGGCGGGTCAGCGTGGTGGCGCGCTCGGCCGCATCCGTGGAGCGGACGATGGCGCGCTGGATGAAGGGCTCGTCGCGGTCGCCCAGACGACGCTTCAGCCCGTCGATGTAGCCGATGAGGATTTGGAGGAAGTTGTTGAACTCGTGCGCCACGCTGTTGGTCAGCAGGCCCAGCGCCTCGCGCTGGCGGGAGAGCGCGAGGGCTCCCTCCGCGTCGTGGCGGCGGGTGACGTCCACGACCTGCGCGAGCCGGTAGGGGGTCTCCGGAACCGGGACGATGAAGACCTGCGCCCAGAAGGCCGCGCCGCCGCCCGGACGTGCCAGCACTTCGACGCCCTCGGGCGCCCCGTCGGCCAGGGCCGCCGCGAAGGTGGAGCCGGAATCCCGGTCGCCGCCGAGGCCGAGCCAGTCGTGCAGGTCGCCGTCGGAGGGCGCATCGGAAGGGCGCCGGACGAGGTCGCGGAGGGCGCGGTTGGCGATGAGGAGACGGCCGCCAGGCGCGTCGGGCGCCAGCAGCGCGGCCGGCACGGCCGAGGCGCTCAGCAATCGGGCGAGCCCGGCCTCAGGTGCGCTTTCCGCAGCGTGATCGTCCGTTCGGGGCAATGCCATGGCCTGTCCGCCGATCCGGGGCGCGCGGCCCCTCCGGCCTCAAGGCATAGCCGCAACCGGGGGAACGGCAAAGCTGCGCCGGAGATGCTACTGGCGCACCCACATCACCCGGCCGATCCAGGCAATATCGCTGACGTTGACGACCCGGTCCTCGTGCTCCGGGTTGAGCGAGGCGAGTTCGATGGTGCGCGCGGTCTTGCGCTTGAGTTCCTTGGCCAGCACCTCGCCGGCCACCAGCCGCACCACCACCCGGTCGCCTTTTCGGACCCCGGCCGTCGGCGAGACGATGAGCACGTCGCCGTCGCGGTAGAGCGGCGCCATCGAATCGCCCTGCACCTCCAGGGCGAAGGCGCGATCGTCGGCGAGATCCGGAAACTCGATCTCCTCCCAGCCGGGGCCGCCGGTGGGCATGCCCTCGTCGGTGAAGAGGCGCCCGGCGCCGGCCTGGGTCATGCCGATCAGCGGGATCATCGTGCGCGGCGGGCCGTCGCGCGCCTCGATCAGCCGGAGGAACTCGTCGAGGCTCGCCCCGGTGGCGGCGAGCACCTTGGAGACTGATTCGGTGGAGGGCCAGCGCTTGCGACCATCGGGGCCGATGCGCTTCGAGCGATTGAAGCTCGTCGCATCCAGTCCAGCGCGGCGCGCGAGACCGGACGCGGAGAATCCATGACGTTCCGCTAAGCGGTCGATTGCGGTCCAAATCTGTTCATGAGACAGCATCGAAAGCTCAAAGCGTATTACGGTTAAGACGTCCAGCCTAGAGTTAGGAAAGTAGAACTATTCTTCTCGGATAGCAATGGTGCGAAGGCTGCCAATCCGGCCCGCCGGGTCATCGTGAGGTCCTGGCAACTCATGACGTCAACTGAGTCCCTGAGGTTGCGGTTTCCGACGCTCCGGCGGCGTTTGATCGGCCCTGCGAAACCCGGTACGGAGCGGGCATGGCGCTCATCTACAAGATCTCCCCCCGGGCCCTCTGGCGCAGGGCCGAGGATATCGGCCGCTTCGAGGGCGCCCCGATCGACCGCAGCGACGGCTACATCCATTTCTCCACCGCCGCCCAGGTGGCCGAGACCGCGGCCCGTCACTTCGCCGGTGCCGAGGACCTCGTTCTCGTCGCCGTGGAGGCCGACGATCTCGGACCGGCCCTGCGATACGAACCGTCGCGGGGGGGCGATCTGTTCCCGCATCTCTACGCCGACCTGGACCTGAAGGCCGTCCGGTCGGTCAGCGACCTGCCCCTCGGGGCCGACGGACGCCACGTCTTCCCGGGTGATCTCGGCGCGGCAGCGATCGTCGAAGGACGCCCGGCATGATCGGCGCCCTCTTCCCCCTGGCCAAGCCCCTGCTGCATCGCCTCGATGCCGAGACGGCGCACAATCTCACGCTGCGCGGCCTCGCCGCGCTGCCCCCGCGCCGTCCGCCGGCCGACGATGCCCGCCTGGCCGTGGACGTCCTGGGCCGCCGCTTCCCCAATCCGGTCGGCCTCGCGGCGGGCTTCGACAAGGGCGCCGAGGTTCCCGACGCCCTGCTCGGGCTCGGCTTCGGCTTCGTCGAGGTCGGCGGCGTGGTTCCCATGGCCCAGCCGGGCAATCCCCGCCCCCGGGTCTTCCGGCTGACGCAGGACCGGGCGGTCATCAACCGCTTCGGCTTGAACAGCGAAGGCCTCGAGGTGGTGCGTGGGCGTCTCGCCGCCCGCCAGGGCCGGCCCGGACGCGTCGGCGTCAACATCGGCGCCAACAAGGAGTCGACCAACCGCCTCGCCGACTACGTGACCTGCACCCGTGCCCTGGCGCCGCTGGTGGATTTCGTCACCGTCAACGTCTCCTCGCCGAACACGCCCGGCCTGCGCGACCTCCAGGGCGAGGCCTTCCTCGACGAACTGCTCGCCCGTGTGGTCGAGGCGCGGGACGCGACCCATCCGGCCACCGCCATCCTGCTGAAGATCGCGCCCGACATCACCCTCAACGCCCTCGACGCGATGACGGCCACGGCCCTGCGGCGCGGCGTCCAGGGTCTGGTCGTGTCCAACACCACCATCGCCCGCCCCGAGACCCTGCGCGAGGCGAGCCTCGCCCGCGAGACCGGCGGGCTCTCCGGCCGGCCGCTCTTCGCCGCGGCGACCCGTCTCCTCGCGGAGACCTACCTCCGGGTCGGCGGAAAGCTCCCCCTGGTCGGCGTCGGCGGCATCGACTCGGCGGAGGCCGCCTGGACCAAGATCCGGGCCGGCGCCAGCCTGCTGCAGCTCTACTCGAGCCTCGTCTACGCCGGCCCCGGCCTGATCCCCGAGATCAAGGCCGGGCTGGTGCAGCGGATGAAGGCCGAGGGCGCGCCACAGCTCGCGCCCCTGGTCGGGCGCGATGCCATCGCGCTGGCGAAGCTGACGGGCTGACGGGTGCGCGGGGCCTAGAACCGCCCCGCCAGGGTCAGGCGCAGAGCGGTCGGCTCGACGGGGTGGATGTGCCGGTCCGCGACGCCGTCCGCCGCCTCGCCGGGCAGGCGCGAGGCGTAGAAGTAGGTGATCTGGTCGGCCTTGGCGTTGGTCAGGTTCAGGACGTCGAGGGACAGGCTGACCCCGTTGTCGAAATTGTAGCCAACCCGGCCGTTCACGAGTGCGGTCGGGCGCGAGCGCACGGAATTGTCCTCGATCAGCGGCCGCGGCCCGAAGTAGCGCAGGCGCATCGATCCGAACCAGCCCGGCCCCTCGCCGACGGTGAACCCGGCCGAGGCGATGGTGGTCGGCGCCTCCGGGACCCGGTCGCCGACGGGGTCGCGGTCGGCGAAGCGCGCATGGGTCACCGTCAGGTCCCCCTCGAGGGAGAGCCAGGGCGTCACCGCGTAGCGGTTGGTCCACTCGATGCCGAAGCGGCGGGTGGGACGGCTCGGCTCGGTGGTGCCGCTGTCGCCCTGGAACAGGTTCTCGGACGCGAAATCGAGCTGGAACAGCGTCACGGCCGTCTCCAGCCCGGCTATGCTGCGGTTGCGCAGGCCGATCTCCGATCCCGTCGAGGGCACCAGGAAGGGCGACCGGCTGATGGTGAACAGGGGGCTGGTCGGATCCACCGTGGCGGTGACGCCGCGGGCGTCGTTCGAGTGGAAGCCGCCGCCGTAGTTCACGAACAGCTCGGTGTCGAACCACGGGCCCAGCACGAGGCCAAGCTTCGGGTTGACGATGCTGTCGCGCGCCGTGCCGGAATTCGCCGCCGTATCGGACACCACGTCGGCGTAATAGGTATCGGCGCGGAAGCCGACGCTGGTGCGCAGCCAGTCGGTCCAGCGCAGGCGGTTCTCGTAGTAGAACGCTCCACTTGCCTCCAGCACCCGGTCGTCCAGGACCGTCGAGCGGTACTGCCGGTTCGTGGTGTTGAACAGGCCGACCCGGATGCTGTCGGTGCGGGTCTGGAGGCCGATCTCGTTCTCCATGGCCACGCCGAACAGGCTGCCCTGGACGGTATGGCTGACCTCCCCGCCGCCGAGCACGCGGCTGTCGCGCTGGCGGAACTGGTCGCCGTTCACCGGATCGTTGAGGAAGTAGGTGAAGTCGTTGAACAGGTTCATGCCGTAGCGGATGACGTAGGCGCTCGCCCGGGTGATCCCGGCGTCGCTCGTCCGGCTCCAGCGGCCCGAGAGGGAGAAGCGGCCGGTGTCGCCGCCATCGGTGGGATTCAGGGAGCCGAAGCGGCCGATCAGGCCTTCCGCCACCGCCCGCTCGGGGATCTGGTTGGTGGCGTTCCACCTGGCCCAGTAGGCCATTCCCGTCAGCGCGAAGCCGTCGAGGGCCGTCCCCTGGCTGTAGCGCACGACGGCGTTGAGCTTGGCGAGGCGGTCCGGCACGTCCCAGGGGCCGTCATAGGTCTGGGCCTCGCCGGCCACGAGCAGACGGCCTTCGCCGAGGGGCGCGGAGGCGATGCTGAGGGCGCGCTTGTAGCCGAAGCTGCCGAGCGAGGTCAGCGCGAGGTTGCGCTCCACCGTGTCGAGATAGTCGATCCGCACCGAGCCGGCCGAGGCGAAGTCGCCGTCGCGGACGAAGTACGGCCCCTTGTGGAACGCCACCGCGCCGACGAGCTCGGGAATCAGGAAGTTGAGATCGGCATAGCCCTGGCCGTGGGCGTGGGTGCGCATGTTCACCGGCATGCCGTCCACCGCGATGGCGATGTCGGTGCCGTGGTCGAGGTTGAACCCGCGCAGGAAGAACTGATTGGCCTTCCCCTCCCCGGAATGTTGGGTGACGATGAGGCCGGGCACGCTCTCCAGCACCTCGCCGGGCCGGGTGATCGGCCGGCTGTTCAGCGCCGCACCCGAGATCACGCCGGCGCTCGCCGCATCGACGGTCCGGAGGCCGCCGCCGATGCCGGTGACGCCGCCGACATACCCCGCATTGGCGGCCGGCCCACGCCCGCCGCCCGCCGGTGCCTCCGCGGTCACGGACAACTCGGCGAGATCCGCCTGCGCGCTCTGGGCGTCGGCGTCGGGAATCCCGGCGCCGTAGGGGGCGAGACCGGCGCAGGCGGCGAGGAGCCAGGATCGGCGGGAAAGCCGTGAACGGCGAAACGCGCGAAAACGCCGAGACGATCGAGAACGAGAGGGCGAACGAGAACGTGAGGGCGAACAAAAATCAGAGGACGACATGGGACCTCGGGCGACGTCGGTGGCACGTCACCGCGAACGAGGCCGGCGCGGATGCCATGCGGCATCCACCCCCGACACCCACCAGGACACCCCGCCCGATGCGTTTCGCGTGTGACCACGACTGACGGCAGGTCTCCTGGCTCGCGGGTCACCGCCGCTCGCCCTCACCGCGTTCCCTTTTGATCCTCGATAAAGAGGAACCGTCGGGGGTCAGGAGGCCCGATCGGCGGCTGCGGCGTCAATGGCCGCGGCGGGTTTTCAGGCCGGTGTGCCCGGCAGGCGACAGGGGCCGGGCGTCAGCGCCGTCCCTCCGGTTTCCGGGACGGCTCGCGCCCCTCCGGTTTCCGGGACGGCTCGCGCCGGTGGCCCGTCCCAGCCAGCACGGCGCCGCCGGCCGCCAGGCCGAGGAGGATCCACTTCAGGGGAAGCCGTTCCGCGCCCTCGCTGCGCTGGGGCTCGGTCACCATGTGACCCGGCGGTAGTTCCACGCCGGGCTTTCCGTAGGCCTGAGCGTCGGCGATCTGCTCGGCGGACACGGCCCATTCGGCCCCCATCTGCCGATCATGCGCCATCACCGCGAGGCCGACCGCGAGAGCGACGGCCGCCGCCGCGAAGATCCTCACCGGCGTCTTCATCTCCCGCGCTCCCGCCTGCCACGCGTCCCCGCCGCGATCCGGGGCGAGGGTTAGGCGATCAGCCGGCCCTCCGCCAGAGCGCGGCCCTCGGGATCGAGCACCTGATGTTTCGCATCGCGGCCTGGAACGGTTTTAACCCACTCTTCATCGGCTCTGCAAAAAACGCATGGTACCCCTAACGGCATGACTGGCCTGCGTTTTCACGCGATTGAGCGCGAACGGTGCATCGCGATATCGCTGAAGCGAGACTGCTCCGCTTCGCGACCGATCGTCGGCCGCGCGAGCCCTGCCCCTCAGGACCCCTTCATGGATCATCCGGTCGCGTCCCCGAAGCGCTCCTCCGCGGCTGGCGGCTGGGGGGCCCTGAAAAGCTGCGGCAAGCACCTGCTGGGAAGCCGGGCGCCGCTGTCGGGCGCCCGTGCCATGCTGAAGGCCAACCAGCCCGACGGCTTCGACTGCCCAGGCTGCGCCTGGGGGGATCCGGCGCACGGCTCCTCCTTCGAGTTCTGCGAGAACGGCGTGAAGGCGGTGTCCTGGGAAGCCACGGACAAGCGCACCCCGCCGAAATTCTTCGCCAGGCATACCGTGACCGAGCTGCGCGGCTGGACCGACTACGCCCTGGAGGGCGAGGGCCGCCTCACGCATCCGATGCGCTACGACGCGGCGAGCGACCGCTACGTCGTCACCACCTGGGACGCCGCCTTCGCGGAGATCGGCGCCACCCTGCGCGGCCTCGATCACCCGGACCAGGCCGAGTTCTACACCTCGGGCCGCGCCTCCAACGAGGCCGCCTACCTCTACCAGCTCTTCGCCCGGCACTACGGCACCAACAACTTCCCCGACTGCTCCAACATGTGCCACGAGGCCAGCGGCATCGCCCTCCAGGCGGCCATCGGCGTCGGCAAGGGCACCGTGCTGCTGGAGGATTTCGAGAAGGCCGACGCGATCTTCGTGGTCGGGCAGAACCCCGGCACCAACCATCCGCGCATGCTCGGCGACCTGCGGCGCGCGGCCCAGCGCGGCGCGAAGGTCGTGGTGTTCAACCCCGTGCGCGAGCGCGGGCTGGAGCGCTTCGCCGACCCCCAGAACACCGTGGAGATGCTGCGCGGCGCCAGCGCGCCGGTGGCGAGCCACTACTACCAGCCGCGCCTCGGCGGCGACATGGCGGCGTTCCGCGGCATCGCCAAGGCGGTGTTCGCGGCCGACGATGCGGCGCGCGCGGCCGGAAAGCCGTCGCTGCTCGACCGTACGTTCCTGCGCAACCACACCGCGGATTACGAGGCCTACCGGGCCGCCGTGGACGCCACGGGCTGGGACACCATCGAGGATCAGTCCGGCCTGACCCGGGCCGACCTCGAGGTCGCGGCCGAGGTCTACCTCGCAGCCGACAAGGTGATCTGCACCTGGGCGATGGGCGTGACCCAGCACCGCCACTCGGTGGCCACCATCCGCGAACTCGCCAACGTCATGCTCCTGCGCGGCCATGTCGGCCGCCCCGGCACCGGCCTGTGCCCCGTGCGCGGCCATTCCAACGTGCAGGGGGATCGCACCGTCGGCATCAACGAGAAGCCGCCGGCCGCCCTCCTCGACGCCCTGGAGCACGAGTTCGGCTTCACCGCCCCGCGCACCCACGGCCACAACGTGCTCGCCGCCATCCGGGCCATGCTCGACGGGTCTTCGAAGGCCTTCATCGGGCTCGGGGGCAACTTCGCCCGCGCGACCCCGGACACCACCCTGGTGGCCAAGGCCCTGGCCTCCTGCGAACTCACCGTCCACATCGCGACGAAGCTCAACCACTCGCACCTCGTCCCGGGCCGCGTGGCCTACCTGCTGCCCTGCCTCGGCCGCACCGAGATCGACCGGAATTCGAAGGGCAAGACCCAGATCGTCACGGTCGAGGATTCCATGAGCATGGTCCACGGCTCGGGCGGCATCAACAAGCCGGCCTCCGCCGAACTGCGCTCCGAGATCGGCATCATCGCCGGCATGGCTGCGGCGACGGTCGGCTCCGAGCGGGTCGACTGGGCCGCCCTCTCCGACGATTACGATCGGATCCGCGACCTGATCGAGCGCACGATCCCGGGCTTCACCGGCTACAACCTGCGTGTCCGGCGCCCGCGCGGCTTCATGCTGCGGAATCTCGCCGCCGAGCGCAGCTTCGAGACGCCGACCGGCCGCGCCAACTTCTCCGCCGATCCGCTTCCGGAGGCGACGGAGCACCAGCAGGCGAAGCGCGCGGCGGACACCTTCGTGCTCCAGACCTTCCGCAGCCACGACCAGTACAACACCACGATCTACGGCCTCGACGACCGCTACCGGGGCGTCTACGGCGAGCGCCGCGTGGTGTTCGCCCATCCGGACGATCTGGCCGAGATCCGGGCCCGGACCGGCGACCGGGTCGATATCGTCGGCACCCATGCCGACGGCGTGACCCGGGTGGCCGAGGATTTCCGCATGGTGCCCTTCGACATGCCGCGCGGATCGCTGGCCGGCTACTACCCGGAGCTCAACGTCCTCGTGCCGCTGTCCACCTTCGGTGAGGGCAGTGACACGCCGACCTCGAAGTCGGTGCTGGTGCGCCTGCGCGCCCCGGCCGCCGCATGAGCGAACCGCCGGCCGACGCGGAGACCTTCCTAGCCGTCACCGACTCGGTGGCCGCCCTCCAGCCCGGCCTCTCGACCCTGGAGGCCGGCATCCTCGCCGCCCTCCACCTCGACCTCGCCCGCGACAGCCGCAGCTTCGCCCGCGTCTTCGGCCTGGAGCACGCGCTGGTGCTGCGCGCCGTCGAGACGCTGGCGGGCGATGCCGGCCTCCTCGCCCTGCAGGACCGCAATCCGCGGACCCAGCGCACCCGCTACGCCGCCAGCGCGGCCGGGGATGCGGTGCTGGCGCACCTGCACGGGTAAGCGCCCTCGCGCCAGGGGTATCGACAGGCGCCGAGAGGCCTGCCGAAAGGCTCGGATCCGCCCTCGGTCATCCCGGGGCCGCGCAGCGGAGCCCGGGATCCAGAACCGCCGACCGGGTAAGATCCGGCGCTGCCGGCGGCCCTGGCTTGCAGGCCGCAGGCGCGCCCCTTCGGGTCGAGGCTCGCCGGCCGTGCCCCGCGATAAAGCGGTGGCGCCGGTTGCCATGCGCGTGACCGTGTCGGGGGCAGAGCGGCGTGTCGGTGCGACCGCCGCCCTCACGACCGGAGGGGCACCCGATCACGCCCACCCCGGCTCCCCCCGTGAAGGGAAGTGAACGCTCCGCTCAGCGCTTGATCGCCACCGGGCCGTTCATGCCCGGCCAGTCCGAGTAGCCGTTGGCGCCGCCGCCGTACCAGTAGGGCTTGGGCGCCTCGGCCAGGGGCGCTCCGCTCGCCATCCGCTGCACGAGATCCGGGTTGGCGATGTAGGGGCGGCCGAAGCTGAAGAGGTCGGCGCGGCCGGCCGCGAGGTCCTTCTCGGCCAGTTCCAGGGTGTACTGGTTGTTGCCGATATAGGCGCCCTTGAAGCGCTCGCGGATCTGGCCGAAATCCACCGAGTCCGGGACGTCGCGGGTCTGCTGCGTCACCCCTTCGATGGTGTGGACGTAGAGCAGGCCGAAGGCGTTAAGGGCCTCCACGTAGGCGCCGAAGGTCGCCTTCGGGTCGCTGTCGAGGGGGGTCTTGCCGGGCTCGGTGGTCGCGGGCGACAGGCGGATGCCGACGCGGTGACCGCCGCCCCAGACCTCCGTCACCGCCTTCACCACGGCCAGCGGGAAGCGCAGGCGGTTCTCGATCGAGCCGCCGTACGGGTCGGTGCGGTGGTTGGTGGAATCGCGCACGAACTGCTCGAGCAGGTAGTTGTTGGCCGAGTGGATCTCGACGCCGTCGAAGCCGGCCCGCTTGGCGTTCTCGGCCGCCCGGCGGTAATCCTCGACGATGCCCGGGATCTCGTCCGTTTCCAGCGCCCGCGGCGTGACGTGGGGCTGCATGCCGGATTCCGTGAAGGCCGTGCCCTCGGGCTTGAGCGCCGAGGGTGCCACCGGCAGCTGTCCGTCCGGCTGCACGTCGGGATGCGAGATCCGGCCGGTGTGCCAGAGTTGCAGGAAGATCAGGCCCCCGTTGGCGTGGACGCCGGCGGTGACCGGCTTCCAGGCCTCGACCTGTGCGTCGCTCCAGATGCCGGGGGTGTAGGCGTAGCCGACGGCCTGGGGCGAGATGTTGGTGGCCTCGCTGATGATGAGGCCAGCATTGGCACGCTGCGCGTAATAGTCCACCGCGAAATCCGGCGGCACCCCTTCGGTGGAGGAGCGGCTGCGGGTGAGCGGCGCCATCACGACGCGGTTCTTCAGGGTGAGATCGCCCAGGGTGAAGGGCGCGAGGATCGGGCTCATGCGGTCGTCAATGTCCTGGCTGGGGCGCAGCGCGCGGCGGCGCCGGGTTCAGCCGGGACAAGCGGCAGCGCCGGAGGGTGTTCCGCCCGGGGGTCCGGACGCAGCCCTGCCCTGCTGCGCCGGGCGCTCCGGGAGAACGCTCCGGGAGGGCGCTCAGCGCTCCACCCGCCCGCCATGGGCGACGACGCGCGCGAGCATCGTCTGGCCGAGCACGTGCTGGCGGACGTCGAGGTGGGTGATGTCGACGGTGTATGCGTCCGGCGCGCGACGCCCGAGCAGGCCGGTGCCCCCACGATCGAACAGGGGTCGTGGCGGAAGGGGCGTCCGCAGGCTCAGGCGAACGGACGCGGCCTTGCCCCGGACGAGGCGCGCCGCCGCCACGTCCGTCCAGCGAATCGTCTGGCCGGAACGCCCGTCGGTGACGCCGTCGGCATCGACGACGAGGGTCGGCCCGGCGCGGGTGAAGTCTTCCAGACCGAACAGCGCCCGCGGCATGAAACAGAGCAGCAGGAATGCCAGGGCGCCCAGGACCAGCGTCGATCCGCCGGAATCGGCCGCGACTGCGGCGTACCAGAGCAGCATCACGAACAGCACCAGCGTGGGCATCATCAGGCCCCACGCGATGGCGGTGACCGCGGCCTGCCCGAGGGTGCGGGCCCGGGCGATCAGGGGGAGCCGCACCGGGATCGGCGGGATGTTGTAGGTCCGCGAGAAGGTGATCTCACCAGGGATCTCGACGATCATCGGGCCGCCTCCGCCCGCAGGCGCGGCGCCGCCGGACCGATCCGGGCTCTCCGGTGCCTCGGGCTCCACGGTGACTCGGGCTCGCTCAATACCCCTTGGCGGCGATCGCCTCCCGCCAGTTCACGGCCCGGCGGGCCATGCCGATGTGCTGGCGCTCGTACATGCGACCCTCGATCTTGATCGCGCCGCGCTTGGCATTCTCGGCGCGGTCGAAGGCCTCGATGACGAGGCGGGCGCGGCGCACCTCCTCGTCGGAGGGGGCGAAGCAGGTGTTGGCCGGCTCCAGCTGGTTGGGATGGATCAGGGTCTTGCCGTCGAAGCCGAGGTCGCGGGCCTGCTGGCACTCGGCCCGGCAGCCCGCCACATCCTCGATGTCGTTCCAGACGCCGTCGAGGATGGTCAGGCCCTCGGCCCGGGCGGCCGCCAGGGTGAACATCATCCAGGGCAGCATCGGCACGCGGCCGGGCACGAGCTGGGCCCAGGTGTCCTTGGCGAGATCGTTGGTGCCCAGCACGAAGCAGGTCAGGCGGGTGCGCCGGTCGCGCTGCGCCTTGGCGATGTCCTGGATGTTAAGGATCGCGGCCGGGGTCTCGATCATCGCCCAGACGGCGATGCTCTCGGGCGCGTCGAGAGCTTCGAGGTGGTTGGCGATGCTCTCCAGCACGGCCGGCGAGGACACCTTGGGCATCAGGATCGCGTCGGGGCGGGCCTGGATCGCCGCCTTGAGGTCGGCCTCGCCCCAGGGCGTCTGGGGGGCGTTGACGCGGATGATGATCTCGCGCTCGCCGTAGCCGCCGCCCTTCACCGCGGCACAGACCTGCTCGCGGGCGACATCCTTAGCGTCGGGCGCCACGGCATCCTCGAGGTCGAGGATCAGCGAGTCAGCAGCCAGGGTCTTTGCTTTGTCGAGCGCCCTCTGGTTCGAACCGGGCATATAGAGCACGCTGCGGCGCAAGCGGAGGTCGGACATCTGGCGTTCCCGTGATTTTCACTGAAGCTTAGTGCAACACGCTGGGCGGGACACCCCGATACGGCCTGAATGGCGTGGCATTCCAGCGATTTTGTTGCGACGCACGCAAGGCAGGCGGCTCGCCCCTGTCCCCCGAGGCGGATCTCGGGCTGGGGGCCGGAGGATCGGACGCGATTCCGGATCAGATCCGCGGGGACGGGAAACGGATGAGCGCGCCTTACCAGGTGACCCCGGACGGTGTGCGCCTCGCCCTGCGGCTGACACCGCGGGCGAGCCGTGATGGGCTGGACGGTCTGGTGGTGGATGCGGAGGGGCGGGTCGCCCTGCAGGTCCGGGTGGCCGCGCCGCCCGTCGAGGGCGCCGCCAACGCGGCGCTGATCGCCTATCTCGCCAAGACCCTGAAACTCCGCCGGTCCGAGATCCGGATCGTCTCCGGCGAGACCGCCCGCCTCAAGATCGTCGCCCTGTCCGGCGACGGCCCGGCTCTGGTCGCCCGCCTGGCCGACTGGACCCGGGGTGCCCCCTTGCGCCGCTGAGCCCGACGCGCCTAGTGGCGGAGCGGGGCGGTGAGGCTGAACACCACCGTGTAGTCGGGGTTCTCAACAACCGGGTCGTCGGGGGAGAGCTGATACGATCCGGGGTCGGCCGCCTCGATGGCCTCGAGGATCGGCACCATGGTGAAGGGCGCGGCGCCGTCGAACGGCCGGATCGTGATTCCGGCCTCGGCATCCACCGTCTCGACCCGGCCGAAGACCTGCTCGCGACGGATCAGGGTTCCGTCATGGTCGAGATAGGTGATGCCGACGAAGAGCGTCGCGCCGATCAGCTGATCGGCGAACCCGTCGTCCCACTCGATGCCGGATTCGTCGTGTCCGAGGTCGCTCATGCGGACAGGGATGGCGAAAAACCGACCGTCCGGCAACCCGCTCCTCAGAACAGGCGGCTCCCGTTCGGCACGGCCTGATCGGGGCGGAACAGCACCACGGCGCCCTGCGGATCGGCAAATCCCAGGGTGAGCACCTCCGACAGGAACTTGCCGATCTGGCGCGGCGGGAAGTTCACCACGGCGGCGACCTGGCGGCCGGGCAGGTCCTCGGCCCGGTAATGCTCGGTGATCTGTGCGCTGGAGCGCCGGGTGCCGATCGCCGGCCCGAAATCGATCACCAGCTTCAGGGCCGGCTTGCGCGCCTCGGGGAACGGCTCGGCCGAGACGACGGTCCCGACGCGGATGTCCACCGCCAGGAAGTCGTCGAAGGTGATGGCCGGGGCGGCCGGCGCGTCGGCGGCGTGGGTGACGTGCATGGGCGCTCAGGCCGTGCGGAGCTGGCGGCGCTTGCCGGCCGACGAGACCTGCATCAGCGCGACCATGACCAGGATGGTGCCGAGATAGACCAGCACCTGCATGGCGCTGGGGCGGTCGGTGTACCCCACCAGGGCGTGGAGCACGCGGCCGACGAGGCTGTCCTCCCGCAGGACGGCGGAAGTGTTCCACAGGGGCCGGTCGAGCACGGTGATCAGGCCCGCATTGGTGAGGAACTGAGCAGCCTGCGCCGCCAGGCCCGCCGCCAGCAGGACGATGAGGCCGCTTGTCACCGAGAAGACGTAGCGGGTCGGGATCGCGGCGAGGCCGAAATAGCTGACCGAGGAGGTCGCCGCGCCGACGGCGACGCCGGCCAGGGCGCCGAACTGGATGTCCGGCCCGGACGTGCCGGAGGCCACGAGGCCGTAGAGGAACAGCACCAGCTCCGCGCCCTCCCGCAGGATCGCGGCGCCGACCACCAGCGCGAGACCGGCGGCCGTGCTCTGGCCGGTGCGCACCGCCTCGCCGGCGGCCCGCAATTCGCCCGCGAGCTCGCGTCCGTGCTTGGCCATCCAGGTGTTGTGCCAGATCAGCATCAGCACCGCGACGATGAGCACGGCGGCGTTGAGGATCTCCTGCCCCGCGCCCTCGAAGGCATCGGAGATGCGCTCGGCGAAGAGCGCCACCAGGGCCGCGCCGGCGAGACCGCCGAGGACGCCGAGGGCGATCCAGCGGCCGCGCCCGGCGATGCCGCGGGTGGCGGCGAGCACGATGCCGATGATGAGGCCCGCCTCGATGACTTCGCGGAAGGCGATGACGAAGGCTCCGATCATGCGGAGGATTCCTTTTCGTGGGTTCGCGGTCGCGGCCCTGGGAGCCGCCCTACCAGATCCAGAACAGCAGCACCCAGCCGGAGACCGAGAGGGCGCAGGCGGCGGCGATGCCGAGGGTCGAGCCGATGCGGCGCAGGCCCCGCGCCGAGAGGCCGGCCACCGACCAAGCGAGCCAGACGCTCCACAGGCTGGTGCCGAGGAGGAGCGCGGCGCGCATCTCCGAGACGTAGGGAATGAGGATGCCGTCGCCGCGCAGGAAGGTGACGGTGAGGGCCGAGAGGCCGAGGAAGACGCCGCAGCCCGCCACCGGGATCAGGGTCTGGGTCAGGTGGTGGAAGCGGGCACGCGACCAGCCGAGGGCCAGGGTGGCCAGGGCCACGAGGCCCGAGAGGGAGAGGCCGAGGACGATCGCGGCGGCGGCGATGTAACCGAGCAGGAGTCCGCCATCGAGCACGCTGAGCACGTCGTTGTGCTCGGGGTAGTTCGTCAGGATGTACCAGGGCAGCGTGGTCTCGAGGGGCCAGGTCGTGCCGCGCTCGATCAGCCAGGTGGCCAGGGCCTGCTTGACGTCGATGAACCAGGGGCTCGACGACCACTGGAAGGCGCCGACGGCCAGACCCATCATGCCGAACAGGATCAGCATGGTCTGGTCGAGGCTCGGCTCGGTGCCGGCCACGTGAACGATCTCGTGGGTGGGAGAGCGCCGGGCGAGGCGTACGGAGCCCCGATAGCCGGAGCAGCGCCCGCACATGTGGCAGGCGCCGGCGCCGTTCATAGTCTTCACCGGCACCAGCGGCGCGCAGTTGAAGGCGTCCCCACGGGGCTTGGCCGAGGTCGCCCAGGCGGCGTGATCGACCTGGAAGCTCACCGGCGCGAGCTTGGCGAGCACCGCGAAGACGCCGTTGACGGGGCAGAGATAGCGGCACCAGACCCGCTTGTTGCGGCCGTAGAGCAGCCCGACGATGATCGCCGCCACGGTGGAGCCGCCCAGCACCGCCAGCACGGGCTTGGGGTAGCCGTAGACGCTGACCATCTGGCCGTAGATCGTGGTCCCGGCGAAGGCCACGAAGGGCCAGCCGCCCCAGGTGATCCAGCGCGGCACGGCGCGGCCCAGGCTCCAGCGGCTGGCAAACTCGGTCAGCGCCCCCTCGGGGCAGAGGATGCCGCACCAGGCCCGGCCGACCACCACCATGCTCACCAGCACGAAGGGCCACCAGATGCCCCAGAAGGCGAACTGGGCGAAGACCGTCAGGTTGTTCCACAGGTGCGCACTGCGGTCGGGCAGCGGCAGGAAGGCCGGCACGGCGACCAGCACCAGGTACACGGCGACCACGCCCCACTGGATGGTGCGGATCGCACCGCCATGGCGCTGCATCCACTGCCCGAGATCCGCGAGCTTCGCGTCGATCCAGGCGTCCCGGGCGCCACCCGGCGTGCGGGTTTCGCGCGGCGGACGGACGTCGTGCGGCTTGAGGGACGTCGAGGCTGCCATTCCGGTTGGGTTCGCCAGGGTTACGGGTGCCGCTTCACTTCGCCACCAGGGTGGCCTTGGAGTTGGGGTGGAAATCGTCGAACACGTCGTAGCTGCCGGGATCGACGGTGCGGAACACGATGGAGGAGGTCGCGCCCGCGGCAAGCGCCTTCTCGCGCTTCAGTTCCAGGCTCTCGAACTCCACCGGGCTGGTGCCCGTGTTGGTGATCTCGAGCTTGAACCGGGTGTTGGCCGGCACCTCGATGACGTTCGGGGTGATGGTCCCGTCCTTCATCTCGACCTTGATGACCGGCAGATCCTCGGCGCGCGCCGGACCGGTGACGGCGAGGAGACCGGCCGCGAGGGCGACGGTCAGGGTTCCGCGGAGCACGGCCATGGGGCTCAGTAGGCTCCCTTCTTGCCGATACCCGCGAAGGTGAAGTCCTGGATCAGGTCGAAGGGCTTGAACCACTCGGCGACGCCGGTCTCCTTGTCGACGTGACGGCCGAAATGGCTGTGCGGACCGGGCGGTGCGACGGTGAGCTTGAGACGATAGCGGCCGGGACCGGACAGCTTGACGTTGTCGCCGTAATGCGGGCCGTCATTGGCCACCATCGGCATCAGCGAACCGGTGACCTTCGGCCCGGTGGCCGCCTCGCCCTCCAACTTGGTGATCTCGAAGCTGACCGTCAGGGACGGCACCCAGTCGCCCTCGGCGAAGCCGTTGCGGTTGTCCTTCGCGGCGTGAATGTCGGCCTCCAGATGGATGTCGGACGCCGCTGCGGCGCGCATCATGTCCGGCGGATCCATCTCGATCGGCTGCAGGTAGACCGCCCCCACCTCGATCCCGTTCTGGGTCACGTGCGGGCCGATGGGCGTCTCTTTCGCCTGGGCCCCGCTCCCGAGGGAGACGGCGCCGGCGAACAGGAGGGCCAGGGCGAGGGAGGAGCGGAGATTCTTGCGCATCGTCGCTAGCGCGTAGACCAGACGATAAAACAAGCAAAGAGGCTTTTTCGTCACGTTCCTTAATCAGAACAATTCCAAACTAAGCTTCTACCTGACCTTTCAAGTAAATCTGCGGCGCGGTCCAGGCTGCTGATCTTAAACGTCTCCGAAAAGCCAAATGCCGACGTGCATCGCGCCGGAGCCGCGTCACGCAGGCGTGAATTCGCCCGCACGCTTATCCAAAGGGATCTGGCCGGTTTGCTGGAAGGTCCGGCGCGTCAGACCGGGATAGGCCAGGGCCTGGCTGATCCCGCGCCCGGCCAGCAGAATCAGGAACGAGAGCCAGAGACCGCCATTGCCGAGGCCGGCCGCGTGGGCGGCGAAGAGGGCCACGCCGTAGACCGCGCTCGCCACGAGCATCAGGTTGCGCATCGCCCGGGTCCAGGTGGCGCCGATATAGATGCCGTCGAAGGCGAAGGGCAGCGCCGCCATGAAGGGCGCCAGGGCCGCCGGCAGCAGGTAGAGCCGGGCCATGGCCCGCACCTCCGGGCTCGTGGTCACGGCGTCGATGAAGGCGTTTCCGGCCAGGAGAAACCCGCCCGCGATGGCGCCGCCGAAGGCGAGGCACCAGAGCAGGCTGAGGCGCGCGGCGCGACGGAAGCGGGCCTCGTCCCGGGCCCCGACCGCCTGACCGCACAGGGTCTCGGCGGCGGTGGCGAAGCCGTCGAGGAAGAACCCGCCGATCATGAAGAGATTCCACAGGACGGCGTTGGCCGCCAGCACCACGTCGCCGGAGCGGGCGCCGAGCGCCGAGAACAGGGTGATGCAGCCCACCAGCAGCAGGGTCCGGATCATCACGTCGGCATTGACGCTGAGCATCCGGGCGAGGGCCAGGGGATCGCGCACCACCCGGAACGGCACCGCGAAGGGCCGCGAGCCGAGCCGCGCCAGCAGGACCAGGCCGAGGCCCGCACCGGCCGCCTCCGCGATCAGGGTGGCGAGCCCGGCTCCGGCCACGCTCATGTCCGCCCCGAGGACCAGGGCCAGGGTCAGGACGATGTTGGTGAGGTTGATGGCGACCTGCAGGATCAGCCCGAGATCGGTGCGCCCGCGCCCCAGCACCGAGCCGAGGATGGCGTAGTTCGCCAGGGTGAAGGGGGCGGCGAAGATGCGGATGTGGAAATAGGCCGCCAGGGCGGCGATCACCGCGGGGCTCGCGCCGCTGAGGGAGAAGGCCGCCCGGCCGATCGGCCCCTGCAGCCCCACGATCACCAGCCCGACCACGACGGCGGCCGCGAGGGCCCGGGCCAGGGTCCGGTCGACCTCGGCCGGGTCGTCGGCGCCCACCGCCTGCGCGGTGAGCCCGGCGGTGGCCATGCGCAGCGAGCCGAACGACCAGAAGATCGCGTCGAAGATCACCGCACCCAGCGCCATCGCGCCGAGGAGCGCGGCATCGCCGAGCCGGCCGATCACGGTGGCGCCGACGAAGCCGAGGAGTGGCGTCGTCACGTTGGCGAGCGTCATCGGCAGCGCGAGCGCGAGGACGTGCCGGCTCGTCGCCGGGCTGGTCGAGGGCGTCATGGCGAAGGCGTCATGGCGAAGGGGTCCTGCGGCGGCCTTCCGGGCGGCGGTCGATCGGTTCAGTGGCAGCCGCAGCCGCTGCCGCAGCTTCCGCCGCCCTCGCTCGGGGCGGGGGCCGGCTTCGCGGCGCGGCGGACGGGATCGCGGCTCAAGCCCCGATCCTCGAGCTCGGACAGGTAGGTCGCCCAGCGGTTCCGGTACTCGCGACCGAGATCGTAGAGGTAGCCCCAGCCGAACAGCCCGGTATCGTGCATGTCGTCGAAGGTCAGCTTCACGGCGTAGTTGCCGATCGGCTCGACCTTGAGGATCGCCACGTCACGCTTGCCGCCGACGACCTTGCGCTCGGAGGGCGAGTGCCCCTGGACCTCGGCCGAGGGGCTCGAGACCCGGAGATACTCCGCCGGCAGGGCGAAGCGGCCGCCATCCTCGAAGGCGACGTTGAGCGTGCGCTTGTCGCCCGCGAGACGGATCTCGGTGGGCCAGCGCTCGGATGCGGCCGGGGCCGCGTGCGGATCGACAGCCTGTTGAGTCATGGTGGCTTCCTTCCGGCCGCGTCGGCCGCGTGGATCGCAGGATACCGGTCTTGCATGACACCGGCCTTGCAGGACACCGGCCTTGCATGACCCCTGCGACCGACGCAAACTTGCCCGCGAGGGTGCGAGACCTCATATGACGTGCCATGCTAGGTTCGTCACGCGACCGCGCCAACGTTTCCTCACCCCAACAGAGCATAGAATCCCGCATGTGGGGTCCCCGCGCCACCAACGACGCTGCCCCGGTCGCACCTGCGCCGCTGATCGACCCGTTCCAACGGGCGATTACCTATCTGCGCATCTCGGTGACCGATCGCTGCGACCTGCGTTGCGTCTACTGCATGTCCGACGACATGCAGTTTTTGCCCAAGCGCGACCTGCTTTCCCTGGAAGAACTGGACCGGCTCTGCGCCGTGTTCATCCAGCGCGGCGTGCGCAAGCTGCGCATCACCGGCGGCGAGCCGCTGGTCCGCCGCGACATCATGCACCTGTTCCGGCGCCTGTCCCGTCACCTCGACACAGGCGCCCTCGAAGAGCTGACGATGACCACCAACGGCACCCAACTCGGCCGCTTCGCACCGGAGCTGGCCGAACTCGGCGTGCGTCGCGTCAACGTCTCGCTCGATACCCTCGACCCGGACAAGTTCCGCGCGGTGACCCGACGGGGCGACCTCAAGGTCGTGCTCGACGGCATCGAGACGGCGCGCAAGGCCGGCATCAAGGTCAAGATCAACGCCGTGGCGCTGAAGGGCGTCAACGAGGACGAGATCGCCGACATGATCGCCTGGGCCCACGGCGACGGGATGGACATGACCCTCATCGAGGTCATGCCACTCGGCGAGATCGAGGGTGACCGGACCGACCAGTTCCTGCCCCTGTCGGTGGCCCGCGCCCGGCTCGAGCAGCGCTACACCATGACCCCCCTGCCCGACCGCACCGGCGGCCCGGCCCGCTACGTCCGCATCGCCGAGACCGGCGGGCGCCTGGGCTTCATCACGCCGCTCACCCATAATTTCTGCGAGAGCTGCAACCGGGTGCGCCTGACCTGCACGGGCAAGCTCTACATGTGCCTCGGCCAGGAGGACGCCGCCGACCTGCGCGCGGCCCTGCGCGCCTCCCCGGACGACGCCCTGGTGACCCAGGCGGTGATCGACGCCATCGCGCGCAAGCCCAAGGGCCACGACTTCGTCATCGAGCGGGCGCGCCCGGCCGCGGTGCCGCGCCACATGAGCGTCACCGGCGGATAAGTCTCCGCATCGGTTTGACGCTCGGAAGTATCGCTCCTAGACCCCGCTCGTATTCAGGATACGAGCGGAGATGATGATGGCGAAGGTCGCGTTTCTGGGCCTCGGCGTGATGGGCGGCCCGATGGCCCGCCACCTCGCCGCCAAGGGTCACGAGGTCACGGTCTACAACCGCACGACCGCCAAGGCCGAGGCCTGGGTCTCGGCCCATGGCGGCGCCTTCGCGGCCACCCCGCGCGAGGCCGCGACGGGCCGGGCCATCGTCTTCGCCTGCGTCGGCAACGACGACGACCTGCGCAGCGTCACCCTCGGCGCGGACGGCGCCTTCGCGGGCATGGAGAAGGGCGCGGTCTTCGTCGACCACACCACCGCCTCGGCCGAGGTCGCCCGCGAACTCGCCGACGCCGCCAAGACCGCCGGCCTCGGCTTCATCGACGCCCCCGTCTCCGGCGGACAGGCGGGCGCCGAGAACGCCGCGCTCACCGTGATGTGCGGCGGCGAGGCCGAGACCTACGCGGCCGTCGAGCCCGCCATCCTGTGCTTTGCCCGGGCCAGCCGCCTGATGGGCCCGGCCGGCTCCGGCCAGCTCACCAAGATGGTCAACCAGATCGCCATCGCGGGCCTGGTCCAGGGCCTGTCCGAGGCGGTGCACTTCGCCAAGCGGGCGAACCTCGACGTCGAGGCCGTGCTGGAGGTGATCTCCAAGGGCGCCGCCGGCTCCTGGCAGATGGAGAACCGCGGCAAGACCATGAACGCGGGTAGGTTCGACTTCGGCTTCGCCGTGGACTGGATGCGCAAGGACCTCGGCATCCTGCTCGCCGAGGCCCGGCGCAACGGCGCACAGCTCCCCGTCACCGCCCTGGTCGACCAGTTCTACGCCGACGTGCAGGGCATGGGCGGCAAGCGCTGGGACACCTCGTCCCTCATCGCCCGCCTGGAGAAGTAAGGCCCGGAGACGTCAGCGCCGCCCGCGCCCGCCCGAGGGCGTCCTCGGGCGGCGTCCAGAGCCAGTCGGTGCCCATCTGGTGCCGGAACCAGGTGAACTGGCGCTTGGCGTAGCGCCGGGTGTCGCCCTGCCCGCGCCGGATCGCCTCCGCCCGGGACAGCGTCCCGTCGAGATGGGCGATCAGGCCCGGAACCCCGTGGGCGCGCATGATCGGCAGCAGCGGGTCGAGGCGCCGGTCGCGCAGGGCCTCGACCTCGCCGAGCGCCCCTTCGGCGATCATCGCCTCGAACCGGGCATCGATGGCCCGGCGCAGGGCCTCGCGCTCGGGCGCCAGGAACAGCTTCAGGAGCGGCAGGCCGGACAGAGGCCCGGGCGTGCGCGCCCCGTGGAAGTCCGCGATCGGCCGGCCGGTGGCCGCGAACACCTCGAGGGCGCGCATCACCCGCGCCCGGTCGCTCGGGCGCAGGGCCGCCGCCCCGGCGGGGTCGCGTCGGGCCAGGTCGGCGTGAAGGTCCTCCGTCGCCCGCCCCTCGGCCCGCGCGCGCAGGGCGGACCGGACGTCGTCCGGCACCGGCGGCAGCTCGGAGAGCCCCTCCTCCAGGGCCCGGAAGTACAGGCCCGTGCCGCCGACGAAGATCGGCAGGCGGCCCGCGTCGCGCAGCGCGGCGACCAGCGGCTCCGCTTCGCGGGCGAAGTGCCCGGCGGAGTAGTTCACCGCGCCGTCGACATGGCCGTAGAGGCGGTGGGGCGCGAGCTCCTCCTCGGCCGCGCTCGGCCGGGCGGAGAGCCGGCGCAGGTCGGCATAGACCTGCATCGAGTCGGTGTTGATCACCACCCCGCCGAAGGCGCAGGCCAGCGCCAGGGCCAGGCCCGACTTGCCCGAGGCGGTCGGCCCTGCGATGAGGATGCCCGCCGGCAGAAGAGGCGCGTGCGTGCGTTGCGTGACCGGCGGCACTGGCGTGGAAAGCTCCCGGATGACCCTCGTCGCGATCCTGATAGCAAACGAGAGCCGCCCCGCCATCACCGATGCGGTCCTGGCCGAGACCCGCGCGGTGATGCGCACCGAGCATCAGCCCCGCATCCTGCACGGGGAGGTCGCGGCCGAAGTCCTGGTCCCGGGCGCGGAGGCGGATGCGCCGTCCCTGGCGCGCCGCCTGCGCGCGGCGCTGGCCTCCGAGCCGATCGACGTGGCCGTCCTCGACGCCGGGCCGCACCGGCGCAAGCGCCTGTTCCTGGCCGACATGGATTCGACCATGATCGAGCAGGAATGCATCGACGAGCTCGCCGACACGATCGGCCTGAAGAACCATGTCGCGGCGATCACTGA
This sequence comes from Methylobacterium sp. Leaf125, assembly GCF_001423085.1. Lineage (GTDB taxonomy): Bacteria > Pseudomonadota > Alphaproteobacteria > Rhizobiales > Beijerinckiaceae > Methylobacterium. The sequence continues at coordinate 267,141 of NZ_LMNU01000034.1, forward strand.
GCGCGCCATGCGGGGCGAGATCGCCTTCGGCCCGGCCCTGCGCGAGCGCGTCGCCCTCCTGCGCGACGTGCCGGTGCACAAGATCGACGCGCTGATCGCCGAGCGGATCACCCTGACGCCGGGCGGCCGCACCCTGGTGCAGACCATGAAGGCGCATGGCAGCCATACCTGCCTGATCTCGGGGGGCTTCACCCTGTTCACCGGGCCGGTCTCAGCCCGGATCGGCTTCGACGAAGCCCATGCCACCACCCTCGGAGTCCGGGACGGCCGCCTCACCGGCGAGGTCATCGAGCCGATCGTCGACAAGGCGACGAAGCGCGCCACCCTGATCGCCCTGCGCAGCCGCTTCGGGCTCGAGACCCAGGAGACCCTGGCGGTGGGCGACGGCGCCAACGACCTCGACATGCTCGGGGAGGCCGGCCTCGGCGTCGCCTTCCGGGCCAAGCCCAAGGTCGCGGCGGCCGCACAGGTGCGGATCGACCACGGCGACCTGACCGCCCTGCTCTACCTCCAAGGCTATGCCTCGGCCGAATTCGTGGGCTGAGCCGCTTCTCGCCACGCACGAAGATCAATCGCTGCGGATCGCCTCGCCGCGCAGGCGGTGCGGGGGGATGGCGTCCCGCCCGTCGAAACGAAACCGCCGCCCTCTGGGGCGGCGGCTTCAGAGCGTCTCGCGGCTCGGCAGGATCAGTCGATCCCGAGGGCCACGAAGCGGACGTCGCCGCTGGCGCTGGCGACGAGGAGCAGGACCGACTTGCGACCGTCCTTCTTCAGCTGGTCGATGCGCTTGCTGACATCGGCCGGGGCGTTCACCGCCTCCTGCCCGACCTCGACGATGACCTCGCCCGGCTTGATCTGCTTGTCGGCCGCCGTGGAGTTTGGATCGACGCGGGTGACGAGGACGCCCTTGAGGCCGTCCTTGAGGCTGTAGCGCTTGCGGGCCTCGTCGGTGATGCCCGACAGGTTGAGGCCGAGCACCTGGCGCACGGCGCTCTCGGGCTCCGGCTGCTTGACGCTGGCGAGCGTCGGCTTCTCGGTGTCCTCAAGGCGGCCGAGGGTGACCGACTTCGTGGTCTCGGCACCCTTGCGGATCACCAGCACGTCCACCGTCTTGCCGACCGGCGTCGAGGCGACGATCCGGGGCAGGTCGCTGGACGACTTCACCGCCGTGCCGTTGAACTTGACGATGACGTCGCCGATCTCGAGGCCGGCGGCCTTGGCCGGGCCCTTCTCGTCGACGCCGGCCACGAGCGCGCCCTTGACCCCGTCCTTCATGTCGAGGGCCTCCGCGGTGGTCTCGTCGACGTTCTGGATGCGCACGCCGAGCCAGCCGCGGCGGACCTCGCCGAACTCGCGCAGCTGGTCGATGACCTGGGAGGCGTTGTTCGACGGGACCGCGAAGCCGATGCCGACCGAGCCGCCGGTGGGCGACAGGATCGCGGTGTTGATGCCGATGACCTCGCCGTTCATGTTGAACAGCGGACCGCCGGAATTGCCCTTGTTGATGGCCGCGTCGGTCTGGATGTAGTTGTCGTACGGACCGGACTCAATGTTGCGGCCCCGCGCCGAGACGATGCCGGCCGAGACCGAGCCGCCGAGGCCGAACGGGTTGCCGATGGCGATGACCCAGTCGCCCGGGCGCATCTTCTCGGAATCGCCGAACGGCACGGCCTTCAGAGGCTTGCCCGCCTCGGGCTTCACCCGCAGCACCGCAAGATCGATCTTGGCATCCTTGCCGATGATCTCCGCCTTCAGCTTGGTGCCGTTGTGCAGGATGACCTGGATGTCGTTGGCGTCGCCGATGACGTGGTTGTTCGTCACCACGATGCCGGAGGCGTCGATGATGAAGCCCGATCCGAGCGAGTTCGACTTGCGCTGCTGCGGCTTCGGCCGGTCGGCTTCGCTGCGGTCGCCCCCGCCGCGCTGGCCGCGCTTGTTGAAGAACTCCTCGAACAAGTCCTCGAAGGGCGTCCCCTGCGGCAGCTGCGGGCCGGAACGCGTGTTCGGGCGCGCATCGACGGTGGTCGAGGCCGAGATGTTCACCACCGCATCGGTGACCTGATCGGCGAGGTCGGCGAGGGATTCCGGGCCCTTGGCGAAGGCCGGAGCCGGGGCGCCCGCCACCGCGAGGGAGGTCGCCAGCGCCGCGGCGGCGAGGGCGGAGCGCAGGCTGCGCTGGAGCGCTCGGGAACGGGGCGCCCGGACGGCGCTCGCAACGGGAAGCATGGTCGACCTCATGTGTGTCTGGACGGTCTTAGATCGTCCGCGCCGGTCCCCGATCAAGAGTCCGGCGGCGAACCAGGGTCCGCCGCCGGCGTGTCATCGGGTCTCGTCAGCGGGTGCTGCCCGTCGTCCCGGGCTCGGCCGGAGCCCGGGTGCGGGCGGCCGGCGTCGCCGGGGTCCGGCCCTGCGGATCGCTGAAGTAGCGGAAGAAGTCCGAGGACGGGCTGATCACGAGCCGCGTGTCGGAGCCCTTCAGCCCGGTCTCGTAGGCCTGCATGGAGCGGTAGAAGCTGAAGAAGTCCGCGTCCTTGCCGTAGGCTTCCGCCAGGATCCGGTTCTTGTCGGCGTCGCCCTGGCCGCGCAGGGTCTCGGCCGTTTGGTTGGCTTCCGAGAGCAGCACGGTGACGTCGCGGTCGGCCTTGGCCTTGATCGTGACCGCGGCCTGCTCGCCGGTGGCCCGGATGTCGGCCGCCTCGCGCTGGCGCTCCGTCGTCATGCGCTTGTAGACCGCCGAGCTGTTCTGGGCCGGCAGGTCGACGCGGGTCATGCGCAGGTCGACGATCTCGACGCCGAGCTCCTTGGCCTGCCGGTTCACGTCCGCCTGGATCTGGTTCATCAGCTCGGCGCGCTGGGTCCGGACGATGGCGTCGCGGGTGGAGCGGGCGAGCAGGTTGCGCAGGGCCGAGTTGGTGAAGCTGGCCAGCAGGGTGTTGGCGCGGGCGATGTTGTTGGCCGACTGGTAGAACTTCAGCGGATCGATGATCCGGTAGCGCGCGAAGGCATCCACCTCGAGGTTCTGGCGGTCGGTGGTCAGCAGGGTCTGGACCGGCAGGTCGAGGTCGAGCACCCGCTTGTCGAACAGGACGACGTTCTCGAAGAACGGCAGCTTGAAGTAGAGGCCGGGCTTGTCGGTGCCGGTCTGGTTCAGGACGGCGCGGACGCCGCCGAAGCGGAGCACCAGGGCCTGCTGCATCTGGCCGACGGTGAAGACCGAGGCGTAGAGGCCGACGACCACGGCGGCGGCCACGATCATCAGGCCGGTGCGGAGGGCTTGGTTGTTCATCGGGCCACTCCACCGGCAGCGTTGCGGGGACCGAACTCGGTCAGCGGCAGCACCGGCAGCACGCCGGCCGCGCTGGCGCCCGGGCCGGCACCGGCTCCGTTCTGATCGATGATCACCTTGTTGACCGAGCCCAGGACCCGCTCCATCGTTTCGAGGAAGATGCGCTCGCGGCTGATGACCGGGGCGACCTTGTAGGATTCGTAGACCTGGCTGAAGCGGGCGGCCTGTCCGGTCGCGTCGGCCGTCGACTGCGTCTTGTAGGCTTCCGCCGCCTGGATGATCTTCTGGGCCTCACCCTTGGCGAGCGGCACCTTCTGGCTCTCGTAGGTGCGCGCGTCGTTCTTGGCGCGCTCGGCATCCTGCTGCGCCGCGTTCACGTCGAAGAAGGCGGGCCGCACCTCCGGCGGAGGCTGCACGCTGACGAGCTGGACCAGCTCGATGCGTACGCCGGCGCCGTACTCGTCGAGGGCCTTCTGGGTGATCTCGCGGACCTCCTGGGCGACGCTCGACTGCTCGTTGGTGAGGATCGGCTGGATGTTGCGACGGCCGACGACCTCGCGCATCGCGCTCTCGGCGATGGCCTTGATCGTGCCCTCGGGGTTCTCGAGGTTGAAGACGAAGTCGGACGCCTTCAGGGGATTGATGCGCCACTGCACCTCGAAGTCGAGGTCGACGATGTTCTCGTCGCCCGTGAGCATCAGGCTCTCCTCGGGCTTGTCGACGGTTCGGCTCTGGTTGCCGAGCCCGGCGCGGTAGCCGATCTGCACGCTGTTGACCTGGCCGACATTCGGCTTGGTCACGGCGCCGATGGGGGCCGGGAAGTTGTAGTTCAGGCCCTGGCCGGTGGTGCTGAGGTAGCGGCCGAAGACCGTCTCGATGCCGACCTGCTGCGGCGCCACGGTGTAGAAGCCGGTCGCGAGCCAGACGGCGACCACGATGCCGCCGGCGATCAGGAGGCCGCGGCCGCCGCCGAAGGAGCCGCCCGGGAGCACGCCGCGCAGGCGGTCCTGGCTGCGTCGCAGGAGTTCCTCGAGGTCGGGCGGGGTCTTGCCGCCACCGCCGCCGCCACCGCCCCACGGGCCACCCCCGCCGCCATTGCCGCCGCCGCCTCGGCCCCAGGGCCCTCCCCCGTTGCCGCTACCGCCGCCGCTCTGATTGCTCCAAGGCATGCTCGCCGATCTCTCCTGTTCCAGCAGCGTCTGCGCCGCGCACGAAGCCCACCCGCGCTCTCCGCCCCGGCCTCCTCAGGAGGCGGGCCGGAACTCCCCCGCGTGGACAAGAGTGTTGATCTCGTCGTGACCCGACCCTGGCACCTGCGTGGGCGCCCGGGATCCTGTCAAGATTGCCACTTGGGCATCGGGCGCGGGAAAGACAACCGCACCGGCGCCCATTGCGCAATGGGTCGCGCTTCCATGGTTTACGGCGCCATCACGCCGTGCGCGCCAGATCGACGAAGCTGAACGCGCAGGCATCGTGCTCGCCGGGGGGATGCGCCTCGCGGTGCGTCTCCCGGTAGAGGCCGCGGTCGAACGGCGGGAACACCGTGTCGCCCTCGGGCGCCAGATCGACCTCGGTGAGGTGGATGCGCTCGGCCTGGGGCAGCGCCAGGGCGTAGATCTCGCCGCCGCCCGCCACCATCAGCTCGTCGGCGCCCTCGGCCGCCGCGAGGGCGCCCGCCCAGTCATGCGCCACCGCGACCTCGGGCACCGCGAAGCCGGGATCGCGGGTGAGCACGATGGTGCGCCGGCCGGGCAGCGGCTTGCCGATCGACGCGAAGGTCTTGCGCCCCATCAGCAGGGGCTTGCCCATGGTCAGGGCCTTGAACCGGCGCAGGTCGCTGCGCAGCCGCCAGATCAGGTCGTTGTCGCGGCCGATGACGCCGTTGCGGGCGACCGCCGCGATGATCGTGATGCGGGGGGCCGGCATCAGACGGCCACCGGGGCGCGGATCGCCGGATGGGGGGCGTAGCCCTCGATCGCGACGTCCTCGAAGCGGAAGTCGAACAGCGAGGTCACGGCGGGATTGAGCACGACGCGCGGCAGCGGCCGCTGCGCCCGCGTCAGCTGCAGCCGGGCCTGTTCGAGGTGGTTCACGTAGAGGTGGGCGTCCCCGAGGGTATGGATGAAGTCGCCGGGCCTCAGGCCTGTCACCTGAGCGATCATCGCGGTCAGGAGGGCGTAGCTCGCGATGTTGAAGGGCACGCCGAGGAAGACGTCCGCCGAGCGCTGGTAGAGCTGGCACGAGAGCCGCCCCTCGGCGACGTAGAACTGGAACAGGCAGTGGCAGGGTGCTAGCGCCATCCGGTCGAGGTCGGCCGGGTTCCAGGCCGAAACGATGAGGCGCCGGGAATCCGGGTTGCGCCGGATCTCATCGAGCACCCAGGCGATCTGGTCGACGCTGCCGCCGTCGGGCTTGGCCCAGGAGCGCCACTGGTGGCCGTAGACCGGCCCGAGGTCGCCGTTCGCATCCGCCCACTCGTCCCAGATGCTGACGCCGTTGGCCTGGAGGGCGCGCACGTTGGTGTCGCCCGTGAGGAACCACAGCAGTTCGTGGATGATCGAGCGCAGGTGCAGCTGCTTCGTGGTGACGAGGGGAAAGCCCTCCGCGAGGTCGAAGCGCATCTGATGCCCGAACACCGAGAGGGTGCCGGTGCCGGTCCGGTCGTCCTTGCGCACCCCGTCCTGCAGGATGCGTTCGAGAAGCTGGTGATAGGCGTGCATCGCGGCTCCGAGGCGGGGGTCCCCGGAATACTCCGAAGCGCCGGGGCTGGCGAGGTGGCGGGCCGGGGCGTCAACAGGTCGTGCCATCGCCCCGCCTCCGCGCCGGCCTCAGCCGACGGCCGGCCCCAGCACGTAGGCGATCATCGCGAGGTTGCTCCAGGCGTGGAGCAGGATGCCTGGCCAGAGCCGGCCGCTGCGCCAGCGCACCCAGCCGAGGATGAGCGCCAGGGGGATGAGCGAGACCGGCCGGGCGAAGCCCGCGGGGGTGAGGTGCGCGCCGGCGAAGAGCAGGGCCGTCGCCAGGATCGCGCCCCGCGCCGTGAAGGTCTCCCGCGCCCGGGCGAACAGGGCCCCGCGCATCAGCAGTTCCTCCGCCACCGGGGCCAGGACGAGCACGTAGGCGAACCACAGGGCCGCCGCGGCCGGGGTGAGGCCCGGCGACAGGGCGGTGTGCCGGCCGATCGGCATCCGGAACAGCTCGGCGCTGCCGGTCACCCAGGTGATGTGGAGCACGGGCCAGACCAGCAGGATCACGGCGAAGCGGCGCACCGACAGGCCCGGGGCGCCGGCCCCCCAGGGCGGGGGCACCGGCGGGACCAGGGCCAGGGTCCGGCGCCAGGCCGCGCCGTCGCGCCAGCGCACCGCCCCCACGACCAGGAGGGCGAGGACCAGCTGCCGCACCACGTCCACGGAGAGTTCCCGCAGGGCGAGCTGGCGGGGATGCAGGCGCGGACGGTCCCCGCCCAGGACGGCGACGCCGTCGATCCAGTCGCCGCCCACCCGCACGATCACCAGGGCGAGGAGGGTCGCCACCGCCAGGGCCAGGAACGCCGCGAAGGCCAGCCCGACCAGCGCCGCCGCGGCGCCGAGGCCGGTGCGGACCCGGGACGGCCGCGGCCGTGCGGGGGCGGACCCGCCTGCCGGCACCTCGGGCATCGGCGCCCCATCATCGGGCTTCAAATGCTGCGGCACTCCCACTATAATCAAGGCGTTGGCCGAAAGGCTCGGCGAGGACGGGGATCCGGCGGTGCCGGAACGGCTTCGAGACCCGAACGGTAACCCGGCAGCCCCTCTCCGGACCACGGGCTTTTGGACGCAAGGGTCCGAGGCTCGACAGGCCCCGGGTTTTGGCGGAAGCTCGGTCCGTTGCAGGGATCTCGGTCAGTGCCGCGCCGGGCAGCCGCCGCGTCGCGGATCGTTCGGGGCGGGCGTCCCCGATGGGGCGGAAGCCCGGATGGCCGCGACGGCTGTTCAGGCAGGGTTCTGGGAGGGCCGGGCATCGGCGTTCCCATTCGATTTTCATCCGACCCGGAGCGCCATCGCGGCGTGTGACGGCGGGCAGTGACCGGGCATAAGCGACCGCAGATGGCAGACGACCTGATCCGCTACGATCTTCTGGTGCAGGACGCGCTGCGCGGCGTGGTGCGCAAGGTGCTGACCGACGCGGCCCGCGAGGGGCTCGCGGGCGAGCACCACTTCTACGTCTCGTTCCGTACCGAGGCGCCGGGCGTGCGCATGTCGCAGCGCCTGCGCGAAAAATACCCGCAGGACATGACGATCGTGCTCCAGCACCAGTTCTGGGACCTCGGCGTCAACGAGCACACCTTCGAGGTCGGGCTGTCCTTCTCCGGAGTGCCCGAGCGCCTGCTGGTGCCCTTCGACGCCCTGACGGGCTTCTTCGACCCTTCCGTCCAGTTCGGCCTGAAGTTCGACCTCAGCGAGGGCACGGAGACGGCCGCCTCCGAGGAGGATTCGGAGGAGGCGCCGGCCCTGGCCGGCAAGACCCCGCCCCGCGGTGCCGCCTCGGAGCCCACCGAGATCAAGCCGAAGAGCACGGGCCTCGCCACCATCGGCAGCGCCGTCCCCAAGATCGGCTCCGGCACCGCACCGGCCCCCGCCGCCCAGGCCGCGAAGTCGGAGGACGGGTCCGAATCGAAGCCGGCGGCCAAGAAGGCCGAGGACGGCAGCGAGACCAGCGCCGAGGTCGTCAGTCTCGACGCCTTCCGCAAGAAGAGCTGACCGGAGCAGCGCCGACGCGGACGCTCACCGGGAAAACCGAACCGTCGGTCCGGGTCGCCGCAAGCGAGCCCCGGACCTGCGGGCGCGCGCCGGAGGCGTGCAAGCCCGAGCCGCCGAGGGCTTCAAGTCCTGAACCCCGTGCGGGTCTGAATCCCCGGCGCCGCCGTGCGCCCCCGGGATGACGCGGTGCTGGGCGCGGGTACTGCCCCCAACACCGCCTGGATCGAGGCGACGGCCCTTCGGACAGGACAGCGCGTCCTTCACCCCCGCGGATGCACCGTCATGTGCAGCCCGTGCTCCGGCCGCAGCGTGACGCGGTGGAGCGGGACCACCGGGGCGTGGTCGTCGGCCAGGGTGAAGCGCGCCGCGCGGGCGATGTGGGCGAGCACCACCACCGCCTCCTGCAGCGAGAAGCTCTGGCCGATGCAGACGCGGGGGCCGGCCCCGAACGGCAGGTAGGCGAAGCGCGGAATCGCGGCCCGGGCCTCGGGCAGGAAGCGCTCGGGCATGAAGGCGCCGGGCTCCTGCCACAGGGTCTTGTGGCGATGGAGCACGTAGGGCGCCACCATCACCAGGGAGCCCTTGGGGATCTTGATGCGGCCGATCCGGTCCTCCGCGATGGCCTGCCGGCTCAGGAAGGGCACCGGCGGGAACAGCCGCATGGTCTCCTCCATCACGGCCTTGGTGTAGGGCAGCGCATCCGCGTCGAAGTCCTGGCCCGCCGGCACGGCATCGACCTCCGCCTCGATCCGCGCCTGGGCGGCGGGGTCCTGCGACAGGCAGTAGAGCGCCCAGGTCAGGGCGTTGGCCGTGGTCTCGTGGCCGGCGGCGATGAAGGTGACGATGTTGGCCTTCACCTCGAGGTCGGTGAGCCCCTTGCCGGTTTCGGGGTCCTGCGCCTTCAGGAGGAGCGTCAGCAGGTCGGCGGGCGCGGTCCCCTGCGCGATCAGGGCGCGGCGGCGCTCGATCAGTTCGTCCACCACCTCGGCGAAGAAGCGGAGGGCAGGCCGCGCCCGCAGGCGGCCGATGCGCGGCACGAAGCCCGGCACCCCGAACACGTCGAGGGGGTCGATCGGACCGACCGATTCGAGGAAGCGGGTGATCGCGCGGCCCAGGGCGTCGGGGTCGCTGGCGAGGCCGTTGGTGAAGATCGTCCGCTCCAGCACGTCGAGGGTGACGCGGGTCATCTCCAGGGCGACGTCGATGCGGGTGCCGTCGCGGCGGGCCAGCCGGCGCGCGATGCGGGCACCGGCGGCGTTCATGGCTCCGTTGAAACCGAGCACGTGCCGGGCCGAGAAGATCGGCGCCAGGGTCCGGCGCTGCAGCTTCCACTCCTCGCCCTCGGCGGTGAGCAGGCCGTTGCCGAGGCCGGGCGCCAGGACCCGCCGCTGCAGGTCGTCCTTGCGATAATTGGCGGCGTTCTCGACGTAGAGGTAGCGGATCAGGGCCGGGTCGCTCACCACGGTGACGCGCCCGAGGGCGCCGTCGGCGGCCACCACCGGCTTCTCGAAATGCACGTCGAGCCAGGTCGTCAGGGGGTTGGCGCGGGCCGCCTTGAGGAAGCCGAACAGGCCCGGCTGCTCGCGCAGGGGCTTCGGGACCGCGGGCCGGAAGCGGACCGGCGCGGCCGGGTCGACCCCGGCGTGGCCGGTCTGGACGTCGCCCCTCCGGGTTTCGTCGATCGGGGCTTCAACGCGGGCGGCGGCACTCGACATCGACGACACTCCGGGCCCGGGCTCCGGGCTGATAAACCATGACAATTCGGCGCCGGGCACACGGCCCGCTGGACCTGCGCCATCGCGCTCCGACCACGTGCGGTTTAAGTAGGGTCCGCTTGAACCAGACGAAGAGGCCACGATGTCGCCCACCGAGACGCCCGCCACCCGCACCGAGTCCGACACCTTCGGCCCGATCGAGGTCCCGGCGCATCGCTACTGGGGCGCGCAGACGCAGCGCTCGATCCAGAACTTCAAGATCGGCACGGAGAAGATGCCGGCGCCCCTCGTCCACGCCCTCGGCATGGTCAAGCAGGCCGCCGCCCTGGTGAACCAGGATCTCGGCGCCCTCGACCCGAAGGTGGCCCAGGCCGTCGCGGCCTCCGCGGCCGAGGTGGTCTCGGGCGAGCACGACCAGGAATTTCCCCTGGCGGTCTGGCAGACGGGCTCCGGCACCCAGTCGAACATGAACGCCAACGAGGTGATCGCCAGCCTCGCCAACGAGCTGCTCGGCGGCAAGCGCGGCGGCAAGTCCCCGGTCCATCCCAACGACCACGTCAATCGCGGCCAGTCCTCGAACGACGTCTTCCCGACCGCGATGCACATCGCGGTCTCGCGCGAGATCAACGACCGGCTGCTGCCCGCCCTCCAGCACCTGCAGCACGCGCTCCAGGCCAAGTCCGAGGCGTTCGCCAGCATCGTCAAGATCGGCCGCACCCACCTGCAGGACGCGACCCCGGTCTCCCTCGGCCAGGAGTTCTCCGGCTACGTGGCGCAGGTGGCCCTCGGCACCGAGCGTGTGAAGGCGACCCTGCCGGGCGTGCTGGCGCTGGCCCAGGGCGGCACGGCGGTGGGCACCGGCCTCAACGCCCATCCCGCCTTCGCGGAGAAGTTCGCGGCCAAGGTCGCGGAGCTGACCGGTCTGCCCTTCACCTCGGCCGCCAACAAGTTCGAGGCCCTGGCCACCCATGACGCCCTGGTCTTCACGCAAGGCGCACTCACGGCGCTCGCCTCCGGCCTGTTCAAGATCGCCCAGGACATCCGCTTCCTCGGCTCGGGCCCGCGCTCGGGCCTCGGCGAGCTCTCGCTGCCGGAGAACGAGCCCGGTTCGTCGATCATGCCCGGCAAGGTCAACCCGACCCAGTGCGAGGCCCTGACGATGGTCTGCGCCCAGGTGATCGGCAACGGCACCACCGTGAGCTTCGCCGGCAGCCAGGGTAATTTCGAGCTGAACGTGTTCAAGCCGGTGATCGCCAACGCGGTGCTGCAGTCGATCCGCATCCTGGCCGACGCCGCCGTGAGCTTCACCGACAACTGCGTCGTCGGCATCAAGGCCAACGAGGACAAGATCGCCGACCTGATGAGCCGTTCGCTCATGCTGGTGACCGCGCTCGCCCCCTCGATCGGCTACGACAAGGCCGCCGAGATCGCCAAGACGGCGCACAAGAACGGCACCACCCTCAAGGAGGAGGCCCTGCGCCTCGGCTACGTCACGGCCGAGGAGTTCGAGCGGGTGGTCCGCCCGGAGACGATGCTGGCGCCCAGCGCCGAGTGAGGGAGCCGACCGGCATGGCGGAGATCATCAACCTGCGTCAGGCCCGCAAGGCCAAGGCCCGCGACGTCAAGGAGGCGCAGGCGGCGGACAACCGCATCGCCTTCGGCCGCCCGAAGAAGGCCAGGACCCTGGCGGAGGCCAAGAAGGCGATCGCGTTCGCCCGCCACGAGGGCCACAAGCTGGTGGGGCCCGAGTCGGAGGGGTGATGGGGATGGCGGGTGCGCATCTCCCCCTCCCTCCTGCGGGAGAGGGCCCGGCATCGGAATGACCACCGGCATCACCAAGCGCTCGGTGATGATCGCCGGCCACCGGACCAGCGTCTCCCTGGAAGACCCGTTCTGGGAGGTCCTGCGGGAGATCGCGGCGGCCCGCGACCAGTCCGTCCAGGCCCTGATCGGCGCCATCGATGCCGGCCGGGAGGGCCAGAACCTCTCATCCGCCCTGCGGGTGTTCGTCCTGACCAGCCTGCGCGATCGCGCCTGAGCGTCGCGACGGGATCGGGCGGCGGATGTCCTGCAGGCTGTAGGAGGCCGGCGCGCCGAAGGTCCGGCGGAAGGCGTTGGCGAAATGCGCCTGGTCGGCGAACGCCGCCTCATGGGCGGCCCCGGTGAAGTTGGCACCGCGCATGACGGCCTCGATGGCGCGGCGCATGCGCAGCCAGCCGCGATAGCGCCGGAAGGGGACGCCCATGGTCGCACGGAAGAGGTGCTGCATCCGCGACGAGGACAAGGACGCCGCCATGGCCAGCCGTCCCGCGCTCATCCGGGCCTCCGGCCGGGCCCGCAGGTCGACGAGGATGTCCGCGATCCGGGGATCGACCCGTCGGTCGACCCGCCGGGCCGCGAAGCCGGACAGGTCGGCGACCGCCGCGCCGGCCCAATCGCAGGCGTCGCGGTGCTCGAACAGCGAACGCAGGACGCCGATCTCCCCGCTCATGCCCACGAGGGCGGTGCCGACCGTCTCGGCCGGACCCATCAGGCCGGTCAGGGCCCAGGCTCCGGCATCGGGCTCGCGATAGAGGACGCCGATAGGCGCACCGGCGCAATCCAGCTCATGCGGCATCCCGGCCGGGATGAAGGCCGTGCGGCAGGTGATCCACGCCCCCGGCGCGAAGCGGATGCGGAAGGCCTCGTAGAGCCCGGCGAGGTAGACCGGGGCCCCGTGCTGGTGGCTGGCATGGTTGGTCAGCGGCCCCGCGTAGAGCGTATGCGCGCCCTCGACATGCCAGAGCGGGGCGGGCGAGGTGCCGGGCGGCGCAGCACGTTCGTTCAAGCTGAGCGCCCTCCCGCCGCGATAGACCGTCGGCGACCGGTCCCGCACCCATCCTGACGGAACCGGCCCTCTCGGGAAACTCCCAGCGATGACCGAACTCACCCGCCGTCATCTCGCCGCCACCCTGGTCGCCGGCCTCGCCCTGCCGAGGTCGGCCCTGGCTGGCACGTCCACGCCGAACCTGGCCCCAAACATTCTGGCCCCGCAAGTCCTGGCCCCAAACGTCCCGGTCGATGGGCTGCAGCCGATACGCCTCGGGACCTTCACCGTCACGGCCCTGCGCGATGCCGACGCGGTCATCGACGGGCCCTGGCCGATCGTGGGCGAGGACCGTCCGAGGGCGGAGGTCGAGGCTTTGATGCGCGAGAACCATCGGCCGGCGGACCGTTTCCGCCCCGGCTTCACGCCGATCCTGGTCCGGACCGGCCGCGAGACCGTTCTCTTCGACACCGGAAACGGCGCCGTGGGCTTCATCCCGCGCCCGGCCGGCGGGCAGCTGGCGCAGCGGGTTCGGCAGGCCGGGCTGTCACCGGAGGACATCGACCTCGTGGTCCTGACGCATTGCCACACCGACCATATCGGCGGTCTCCTCGAGGACGGGCGCCCGCTCTTCCCGAACGCCCGTTACGTCGTGGGCGAACGGGAATTCGCCTTCTGGACGGATGACGATCGCCTCGCGGCTGCGCCCGAGGGCAACGCGTACCGGTCGGCCCGCGTCTTCCGCAGCCACCTGCTTCCCCTCGCCGACCGGATTCGCCTCGTATCCCCGGGCCAGACGGTGGTTCCGGGCATCGATGCCGTGGCGGCCTTCGGCCACACGCCGGGGCACCTCGCCTTCCACGTGGAGAGCGCGGGCCAGCGCCTGCTGGTCTGGGGCGACTGCGCCCATCACGAGGTGGCCTCGCTGGCCCGGCCCGACTGGCACGCCCTGTTCGACATGGACAAGGCGGCCGGCGCCGCCACCCGGCGGACGATCTACGACATGGCCGCCACCGATCGTGTCCTCGTCGCCGGTTACCACACCGACTTCCCGTCGCTGGGGTACGTCGTCCGCGACGGACTGGGATATCGCTGGAGCCCGATGTCGGAGCGGCCCCGGCGCTGATGCGTCCCTACTCCGCCGCCAGCATCGCCCGCTCGGGCAATCCCGCCAACGCCGCCGGCTTCGGGCCGCCGGTCGCCCAGTCCAGCAGTTCCGCCGTGTGGACGATCGGGATCGCCGTCCCCTTCCCGATCTGGGTGGCGCAGCCGATGTTGCCGGTGGCGATGACGTCGGGGCGCATCCGCTCGATGTTGGCGACCTTCCGGTCCCGCAGCCGGGCGGCGATCTCGGGCTGGAGGATGTTGTAGGTGCCGGCCGAGCCGCAGCAGATGTGGCCCTCGGGCACGTCCTTCACGGTGAAGCCCGCCGTCTTCAGGAGGTTCTTCGGCTCGGTGCGGATGCCCTGGCCGTGCTGCATCGAGCAGGCCGAGTGGTAGGCGACCACGAGGTCGGTCTCGACGATCGGCGGCATCAACCCGATGGTGGCCATGTACTCGGTGACGTCCTTGGCGATGGCGGAGACCCGCTTCGCCTTCTCCGCATAGGCCGGGTCCTCGCGGAACATGAAGCCGTAATCCTTGATCGTCGTGCCGCAACCGGAGGCGGTGACGAGAATCGCATCGAGACCGGCGCCGTCCATCTCGGCGATCCAGGCGTCAATGGTGCGCTGGGCCTGGGCATGCGACGAATCCGCCTTGCCCATGTGATGGGTGAGCGCGCCGCAGCAGCCCTCACCCGCGGCCTGGACCACTTCGACCCCGTGCCGGGTCAGGAGCCGGATCGCCGCCTCGTTGAAATCGGGACGGAGCACGCTCTGGGCGCAACCGCGCAGCAGGGCCACGCGACCTCGACGCGACGGTGCGGTATACCCATGCAACGCCGCGCTCGCTTCCAGGGCCCGCGTCTCGGCCGGGAAGGTGCCGGGCCGGTCGGTCGGATTGCGGTTCGGCAGGTGGGCCGGGGCGAGGTCGAGCATGGCCGCGAGGCGGTTGCCGACCCGCGGCAGGCGCGCCACCAGGGGCCGGAACGGGGCCCCGATCTTCGCCCCCAGAAGGGCCAGCCGGAAGCGGTTCGGGTAGGGCAGCACGAAGGCCAGCACGCTGCGGAGGAGCCGGTCGCTCAACGGACGCCGATAGGTTTCCTCGATATAGCTCCGCGCATGGTCGACGAGGTGCATGTAGTGCACACCCGAGGGACAGGTCGTCATGCAGGACAGGCAGGACAGGCAGCGGTCGACATGCTTGACGACTTCCGGCACCGCCGGCTTTCCGCCCTCGAGCATGTCCTTGATCAGGTAGATCCGCCCGCGCGGCGAATCGAGTTCATCGCCGAGCAGAAGATATGTCGGGCAGGTCGCGGTGCAGAACCCGCAATGCACGCACGTCCGGAGGATCTTCTCGGACGCCGCCATGGCCGGATCGGCGAGTTGCGTCAGGCTGAAATTGGTCTGCACGGTGAGTCCTCGGGTCCACCCTCGTGCCGTCCATCGGGTCCGGCCCGCGTCGGCATCGTCTTCTTGGTCCCACCTGTTTAGAGGGTCTCGCGCCGGTTGCCGAGCCTTGGAATCGCTCCGAACAGCGCAGGCGGCGCGACCTCGTCCCGCACCGCCCCCCGCTCAGAGACCGGCGTACATCCGCCCCGGATTGAACAGGCCGTGCGGATCATGCGCCGCCTTGATGCCCGCGGTGATCCGCATGAGGGGCTCGGCCAGCGGCTCGAAGACCGGCACGGCCGCCCGGACGGCGTCGGGTGCCCGCACCAGGCTCGCGTGCCCACCCTGTGCCCGTACGGCGGCGCGGACGCCTTCGGCACCGGCATCGCCGGCCGCATCGGTCGCGAGCCAGATCAGCCCACCACCCCAGTCGTAGAACCAGCGCGCGTCGCGCCGGGCGGCGATCGCGGCGGTGACGGCGGGGCCGCGGGTCGGCGCGACGGAGATGCGCCAGACCGCGGAACTCCGCGGCTCGGCGAAGGCGGCAACGTCGCGAATACGCGTCCAGAGCGCCGTTCCCGCCTCGCCCTCGACGATCTCCGGTTGGCCGAAGCGCTTGAGCAGACGACGCAATTCGCCGAGGCGGTAATCGATCGACTCCGAGAAACCCTCGATCCGCATCAGCGTCCGCGCCGCGCCGCCTTCGATCCCGGCCGGCAGGTGGGCAGCGCCAGTCAGCTCGAAGGGTGAGCCGAGGGCGGCGCTCAGGGCCGTGATGGCGCGGGCATCGTCGAGGTCCGGGAATGCGAGCGTGGCGACCCGTTCCTGAACAGGGAGCACCTTGAAGGTCACCTCCGTCAGGAGACCGAGGGTGCCCCAGGACCCGGCCATCAGCTTCACCAGGTCGAGCCCGGTCACGTTCTTCATGACCCGCCCGCCCGATTTGATCGCCTCGCCGCGCCCGTTGATGAAGCGCACCCCGATGAGGCTGTCGCGAGCGGCGCCCGCGTTGATCCGGCGCGGCCCGGAAGTGTTGGCCGCCGCCACGGCGCCGAAGGTCGGTTCTCCGGTCGTGCCCATCAGGGAGCGGTGGTCCATGGGTTCGAAGGGCAGCATCTGCCCGCGGGCCGCGAGAAGGGCCTGAACCTCGGCCAGGGGCGTCCCGGCCCGGGCGGCGACCACCATCTCCGCGGGCTCGTAGAGCGTGATGCCGCTCAGGCCCACGCTGGAGAGCGTCGCTTCGTCCTGAGCCGGCCGTCCGATCCCGGCCTTGGTCGCTCCGCCGACGAGGCGGAGCCGCTCCGGGCTCCCGACGGCCGCGCGGACGATCTCGGCCGCGGCGCCCTCGTCCTGAGGCTCATATGTACGCATCGATTCCTACCCGATCCGGGGCACTCTGCGGCGCCCTCGATCCTGTTCCTGTGAAGCCACCTTAGAGGAGGTTCGTGCCGATGGCATCCGGTTCGGATCGGCTATTCAGCCGGTGCGGTCCCGGGTGGGGAACGGGTGAAACGCGCCGCCACGTGGCCGCGCAAGCCCGCGATGTCGAAGAGCCAGACGAGCACGCCATAGACCACCATGCCGAGGGGAACGGAAAGCAGCAGCGCTCGGGTCGGCTCGCTATGGCGCAGCGGCAGCAGGCAGAGCGCCATGGCAAGGGAGGCGATACTGGCGGCCAGGATCTCCCACCAGGGCAGGTGCAGGCGCTGGGGTCCGGTGAGTGCCCGCCAAGCCAGGACGAGGGTGGCGGCCCCGAGGCCGACGGTCTGGGCGATCGCGACGCCCTCGGGACCGTAGCGAGACGGAAGGAGCCATAACCCGAGCCCGTTCAAGGCGAGCCCGACCAGCGCGGCGGCGATCACCGGGCGCGTGCGCCGGCGAATCTGGAAGATCGGGTTAAGGGCAAAATTTGTCATCGCGAGGCAGAAGAAGCCCGGTACCATCAGCCCCGCATAGGCGGCGAAGGGGCCGCGATAGGCCTCCGGCACCACCAGAGCCTCGAGGGCCGGCAGCACGGCCCAGAACCCGACGGCGCAGGGCAGCAGCAGGGCCACCACCACGCCGATGTTGAGCCCGACCTGGCGCTCGGCCGCGGCACGCCCCTGCTCCTCCTCGACCCGGACGGCGAGCTGGAAGAGCAGCAGGTCGAGGGCGGTCCCGAGGGTGCCGATGCTCCGGGTGGTCACATCGGCGGCGAGGGCGAAGTAGCCCGCCTCGGCGAGGCCTGCATGCGACGCGATGCTGCCCCGATTCAGGAATGGCAGCAGCTGGTAGATCGCATTGGCGGCAATGAGAGGAAGGCCGTAGGCAACGAAGAGCTGCCAGGCTTCCCGCAGCTTCAGCCGCACGCGCGGGGCGACCGGATCGCGCAGCGGCCGATACAGCAGCAGGATCGCGAAACCCTGGCTGATCCCGGCCGCCGTCAAGACCCAGACGGGCTGGGGGAAGAACCAGGCGGCCCCTGCCATCAGCACGAAGGCGAGGCCGTTCTTGACTGCTACGAGGTTGAAGTAGAGCCGGCCGTCGAAGCGCGCCCGTGCGAGCGCCGCATGATAGTCGAAGACGCCGATACCCAAGGCAGCGACCGCCGCGCCGGCCGTGATCGCGAGACGACTTTCCGCGCTGGGCTCGAGCGTGAATCCCAGTCCTGCGCAGAACAAGGCCGCCACGAAGAGGCTGAGCGTGAGGGCCATGTAAGCCCGGTCGAGGCCCTGACGGATCCAAGGTTCATCGACACGGACCCGGGCTGAGTAGAATCGCGTCGCCGAGAGACGCAGCCACTCGAACAGGACGGTGTTGGCCACGATCGCACCGGCTGTCGCCAGCGCGAACAGACCGAACTCCGCCGGTCCCAGCAGCTTGGCGATCAGGAGGCCGAGGACGAAGTTCAGGCCGGCATTCAGGACGAAGGCAGCGATCACGGCCATGGCGTGGACGGGTCATCCTCGGATGCCGGCTGGACGGGGCATCGCCGCGCCACGCTCTAGCGCGAGCAGCCAAACATTCCGTCAACCAGTCACAACCACCCCCGGATGCGGAAGAAAACGATCGGAATGATGGCGCTCACGAGGATGAGTGCCAAGCCGTAGGGATAGCCATAGGCCCATTCGAGTTCGGGCATATGCTTGAAGTTCATGCCGTACATCGAGGCGATCAGGGTCGGGGGGATGCCGACCACCGATGCCACGGTGAGAACCCGGAAGGTGTTGTTCTGCTCGATGCTGATCAGACCGAGGGTCGCATCGAGAAGGAACTGGACGTTCTCCGACAGTCGGATCTCGAACTCATCGAGGGAGGCGATGTCGCGCCGCACGGCCTCGAAGCGCGGCACCTGTTCCTCGCCGAGGATGTGCTCGCACTCGTTGGCCACGAAGGGGACGATCCGCTCCAGTCCGAGGAGGCTCGAACGGATCTTGCCGAGGGTCTTCCCGCGGCGTCCGATGCCGCGCAGGATCCGGCGCAGTGCCAGGTCGCGCCGACGCGGCGTCTGGCTGCGCAGCTTGGCGTCCCCGGCCGGTGCACCGCCGCGAACATCGAAATCGAAGATCCGCGTGGACAACTCGTCGAGGTCCGCGCCCATGTCCTCGAGGGAATCTGCGAGACTGTCGACGAGCTCCTCCATCAGGAGAAGGAAGATCTCGGTGGAGGTGGTGCCCGGCCCGTCGCCGGTATCGATGCGCTTCTTCACCTCCGCGAAGGCCCGCAGCTCGTGGAAGCGCACCGTGACGAGGCGATCCCGGGTGAGCACGAAGCCCAACGGCTTCAACTGCGTATCAAGTTTGTCGAAGGTTACCATCGGGGTCGAGAGCGAGAACCCGGTCTTCAAGCGCCGCAGCCGACTCGAATTCTCGACCTCGCTGAGGGCCTTGCGCGATGGGATCCGGATGCCGGTGCAGGCCTCGACCCGCTCGGCCTCCTCGGCGCTCGGATCATCGAGATCGATCCACACGACTTCCACTGGGTATGCTTCCGCGGCTGCCTGCGCCGCGGGCTCGACCGCGCCTTGCGGACCATGAAGCTTGATCATCCGCGAAGGACTTTCCGTCGGGTTGTGGAATTGGGGGATGATCCTGTCGCTGGATCGTCGTCCGAACCTGCGACAGTCTTGACTTAAGGGACGCCCGCGCCTAACTCGGCGCCATCGTTAGCACTCACTCAAGGAGAGTGCTAACGACCTGGGTTGAGCGCGCTGCCGCGCCGCATCAACGCCATCCACGAATTTGAAGCAAGAGGGCAGCTCATGAAGTTCCGTCCGCTGCACGACCGTGTCGTCGTCCGCCGCATTGAAGGCGAAGAGAAGACTAAGGGCGGCATCATCATCCCGGACACCGCCAAGGAGAAGCCGCAAGAGGGCGAGATCGTCGCCGTCGGCCCCGGCGCCCGTGACGAAGCCGGTCGCGTCAACCCGCTGGACGTCAAGGCGGGTGATCGCGTCCTGTTCGGCAAGTGGTCCGGCACCGAGGTCAAGATCGACGGTCAGGACCTCCTGATCATGAAGGAATCCGACATTATGGGCGTCGTCGCCTAAGTCGGCTTTCGGTTCTCCTCCCTTTCACGAGCCCTTCGAGGGCGCCATCCGGCGCCTCGGGGCCCATCACTGACAAGGATCTGACATGGCAGCGAAAGAAGTCCGCTTCGCCTCCGACGCCCGCGAGAAGATGCTCCGTGGCGTCGATATCCTCGCTGACGCGGTGAAGGTGACGCTCGGCCCCAAGGGCCGGAACGTCGTCATCGAGAAGTCGTTCGGTGCGCCGCGCATCACCAAGGACGGCGTCACCGTCGCCAAGGAGATCGAGCTCGCCGACAAGTTCGAGAACATGGGCGCCCAGATGGTGCGCGAAGTGGCCTCGAAGACCAACGACATCGCGGGTGACGGCACCACCACCGCCACCGTGCTGGCCCAGGCCATCGTTCGGGAAGGCGCCAAGTACGTCGCCGCCGGCATGAACCCGATGGACCTGAAGCGCGGCATCGACCTCGCCACCACCGCCGCCGTGAAGGATATCACCAGCCGCGCGAAGAAGGTCGCGTCCTCCGAGGAAGTCGCCCAGGTCGGCACCATTTCGGCCAATGGCGACAAGGAAATCGGCGAGATGATCGCCCACGCCATGCAGAAGGTCGGCAACGAGGGTGTCATCACCGTCGAGGAGGCCAAGACGGCCGAGACCGAGCTCGATGTCGTCGAGGGCATGCAGTTCGACCGCGGCTACCTCTCCCCGTACTTCATCACGAACGCGGAGAAGATGGTCGCTGAGCTCGAGGACCCTTACATCCTCATCCACGAGAAGAAGCTTTCGTCGCTCCAGGCGATGCTGCCGGTTCTCGAGGCCGTGGTGCAGACCGGTAAGCCGCTCGTCATCATCGCCGAGGACATCGAGGGTGAGGCGCTTGCCACGCTCGTCGTGAACAAGCTGCGCGGCGGCCTCAAGGTCGCGGCCGTCAAGGCTCCGGGCTTCGGCGATCGCCGCAAGGCCATGCTCGAGGACATCGCGATCCTGACCCAGGGTCAGATGATCGCTGAGGATCTCGGCATCAAGCTCGAGAACGTCACCCTCCCGATGCTCGGCCGCGCCAAGCGCATCCGCATCGAGAAGGAGACCACCACGATCATCGACGGCCTCGGTGAGAAGTCGGACATCGAGGCCCGCGTCGGCCAGATCAAGGCGCAGATCGAGGAAACCACCTCGGACTACGACCGTGAAAAGCTTCAGGAGCGTCTGGCCAAGCTCGCCGGCGGCGTCGCGGTCATCCGCGTCGGCGGCGCGACCGAGGTCGAGGTCAAGGAGAAGAAGGACCGCGTCGACGACGCGCTCAACGCCACTCGCGCTGCGGTGGAAGAGGGCATCGTTCCCGGCGGTGGTACCGCCCTCCTCCGTGCCCGTGAAGCCGTCCGTGCTCTCAAGAGCGACAACCCGGACGTCCAGGCCGGTATCAAGATCGTGCTGAAGGCCCTTGAGGCCCCGATCCGCCAGATCGCTGCCAACTCCGGCGTCGAAGGCTCGATCGTGGTCGGCAAGATCACCGACAACACCTCTTCGATCACCTTCGGCTTCAACGCCCAGACCGAAGAGTACGTCGACATGATCCAGGCCGGCATCGTCGACCCGGCCAAGGTCGTACGGACCGCCCTGCAGGACGCCGCCTCCATCGCCGGCCTCCTCGTCACCACCGAAGCCATGATCGCCGATGCTCCGAAGAAGGACAGCGGCGCCCCGGCGATGCCGGGCGGTGGCGGCATGGGCGGCATGGACTTCTAAGAAGTCCGAACCCGACCAAATCGGAATGGGGGGTCGCCGTAAGGCGACCCCTTTTTCGTCTGCGCGACGGCCGATCGCAGTGCAACAGTCAGGATCGCAGGCGGCGCATCAGGCGCCTTGTTTCTTGACGCGCACCGCCTTCGCACCAACCGCTTGTGATCCGGCCTTCTTAGTCCGATCATGATCCTTGCGGTCCCAGGATGCGGTAAAGGCAGGGCTTCCGAGGGCACGCGTGACGCTCGGAGCTGCAGCGGCGGATCCGGTTCGTCGCTGCGGAGAGGCTTTCGTCCTCACCGCGGGCTCGGCACCACCCGCGAGATCGGCCAGGCGGCGTCGAAGCCAGTCAGCTTTGGCGCGCTTCGCCTCCGCGTGATGCTTGTCGAGACGTCCGATCAACGCTCGCGCCTCGGCCTCGGTCAGGCCGTCGATGATGAGAGCGTAGGTTTCGGTGCCCAAACATCTGCGCACCCGGCGTAGGCCATCGAGCGTCAGATTCTTGACCTTCAACTGCTTCAGCACCAGGGTCCGGACGGTCCTGGTGAGGTCCGCCCGAATATCCGGAAAAACCTCCGGTGAACGCGCGATCGCCCCGAGGGCAACGAAACCATCCACGTCAAGCGCCATCGAAGACCCCTTTCACTTCTGCGACCAGCGGGATGAGGATCGTGGAGACATGGATGCCGTACTTGCCCGAAAACGTGGGCAAATCCCGACGTGGCATGAGCGCTCCAGCCAGCGCCGCTGCCTGGGGTATGCGCGTCGCGAAGAGGCGGAACCCCGGCTCCTCTGCGCTCGCTTCCGCCTGAAGCCGCGCCAGCGTGTGCTGGTGCTGGCGGACCTGTGGCTGATACCGCGTCACCAGCACGTGAGGCTGTCGCGCGGGTACGACCGCGTCGTGCCGTCGATCCTTATCGCCCCATACCGTTTGGATGAAAGCATCGAGCCCGTAGGTCGAGAGATAGTCTGGGATCGACGTGACAATGACGAGGTCAGCACCGCGGATCGCAACTTCGGTCATCGGAGAGATGCCAGGTGCACAGTCGAAGAGAATGTAGTCGAAGCGCTCCGCGAGCGGGACGAACTCGTCCTCGAAGATCGTGCGGAGCTTTCCGTCGATGGCGCGCATCGAGAAGTTGCGCGCGGTGAGTTCGTAGAGGATCTCGCGCTCGACCAGCCGAAGGTAGGGACCGGCCGGAAGCAGCGCGAGTGACAGCAGCGCGTTCCGGTGCATGGTGACGCCGGTCTGACTCTGGATGCGGGGTGCCAGGAGCGGCTTCTCGCGGCTCACGAGCTTGAGCGCGAGATAGGCCTCGAGGGTGCGACCCCGGGCGATCATCTCGGCCAACGCTGTCTCCCCGGCGAGGCAGACCGAGACGCTGGCCTGCGGATCAAGATCGACAACCAGCACCGAAGCTCCGTCTGCGGCCAGAGCCTCAGCCAGCATGACGACCGTTGTGGTCTTGCCCACACCGCCCTTCATATTTGCGACCGCAATCAGCCGGCCGCTCCCCCGTGGCCGGCGCGCGGCTTCGCTCATGCCCGTTCCCCCCACAACGTCGTTTCCCCTCGCTGTCGGTCGAGACAGCGAGCCGCGAACCGGGGATCGGACGAACCGGACGCGCGAATCAAGCGATCGGCTCAGCGTGATGCGTCGCACGTCAGTGCCCGGTAGGCATCCCCTGCCGGTCACAACAATGCACGGTTGTCAGGACTTGGAAATATCGACTAAGACGCGTGAAGAGCGTGTGCGCGCTGGCCGCGTCGACAGGCTCGCGCTTGCGTCACCTGTGATCTTCGCCGCGCATGAAGGGACGGCCGAGGTGGTCCGCAAAAAGCCGGCCCTGCTCCGCTGCAGACCGATTCGATAGAACCGGGCGTGGGCGACGGGAAACAGACCCGGACTGCGAGGATATTCGGCGCGCGATCGGTCCGCCGGGGCACTGTCGATCGTGCGGCGGGCCCCGGTCCCTTGGGACCAGGGCCAAACGGGGCTTCGGTGCGAACTTAACGCCCGAAGATGCCTTTGAGGAATTGGGCGGTGCGATTGCGCTTCTTCTTGCGCTCCAGTTCATTCGCGTCCTTGACCCACGCCACCTGCACGACGCGGCGCTCGCCCTCGAACGGCTCGTGGCCATGCCAGGAATTGTCGGCGCGCAGGAAGGCGAACATCGTGCCCATGGTGGGCGGCACTTCGACGGCGAAGGGTTCGTAATTCTTGCCGTCGTAGAGCACCCGCAGGCGCCCGGCGGCTGGGGCATCCCAGGCGTCGTTCATGTAGATGAGCATCGTCATCACCTTGGACGGGCCATCGGTGTGGATCGAGCCGTATTTGAGCTGACTGCGCTTCATGATGGTGGTGAGGCGCGGGCAGGAGACGAGGTCGATGCCGAACTTCTCGCCCATGATGCGCGAGAACGCGTCGCTCTCCAATTCGTCGATCAGCGCCTTGAAGCGGCCCTTGAGGGCGACTTCGTCGACCGTGAGATAGCCGGGCTTGGCGATCGCAGGGAAATCCTGGCGGATCTCGTCGACGGCCTCGGGCTTGAGCACGTCGTTGCCGAGAAAGAAGCTGTAGGGCTCGCGCGAGACAGGGGCGGCTCGCACGGCATCAAGGTTGAGGATCGACAATCCCGTCATGGCTTCGACGTTCGTCCATTCGGGCGCACCGGCCTGGGTTCGAGCAGGTACGCACTGGGTTGCAGCGCCGCTGCGAGGGCGCAATCCCGGTGGATAGAGCGCCCGATTGCGGCAAGCGGACGGCAAGCCCTTTCCGCGCAACGCGGAAACTGCCATGCTTGACCGTATCGAAACTGAGAAGTGGCGCCGAGTATCGTGACGAGACGCCTCGCACTCGCCTTCTGTGTCGCCCTGGCGACGCCGGCCGGTGCCCAGAGCCCCCTCTCGACGACCCAGCGCATGACCTGTGCCGACGCGATGGCTCTGGTGAAGAGCCGGGGCTCCGTCTCGATCAGTTCTGGCGGAGCGCCCGAGCGCTTCGTTCGCGACCGCGGTCAATGCAATCTCACGGAAATCGCCGAGCTGCGCTTCGTGCCCACGCGCGACAACCCGGAATGCCCGATCGGCTATCGCTGTCGCGAGCCGGAATTCGGAGACTGGGACTGGTGAGACGCGTAACGGCGCGAGGATAGTCGGCCGCAGGAGTGCGCCACGATCTCGCCACGACCCGCCTGCAATGCCGATGCATGGGCGGCCCCCGCGGGGCACGATGCCGAACGAAGTCAAGAACTGAGGGGAGACGCGCGTGGCCGTATTGAGGACAGGCCTCGGCCTGCAAGCCGCCGTCACGGCACTCTTCGCCCTCGCCCTCCTCCTTTTACCCGGCGTTACCGCGCCGCTCTACGTCAGTCTCAGCGGCCTTGCCATGGCGGGCATTCTGCTCGCATCAGGGCGCCTCTCGTCCTACCTGAAGGTCTTCGTCTCGGTCTACGGCATCGGCTACCTGTTCCTGGCAGGAGCCAAGCAATTGGCGGTCATGGGTTTCCTGCCCCCGACGCTCGCCGCCCTCCTGCCGCCGAGCTTCGCAGCCACGGGGGCCGTGGTGTTTGCCGGCATCGTCCTGGCGATCTCGCACCTTGAGCCGATCCGGGCGATCACATTGATCGCCGACCCCTACTTCGCCACCACCGACAAGCCGACACGGGAGATTGGACCTTTCCGCCTGTTCGGCAGCACCGAGGGTAAGGTCGGCCAGCGCCTCGTTGCCCTGTCGATCTTCATCACCTTCGCGCAGGTCGCCCTGCAGCTGCGGCTGAACTTCTGGTTCCGCGACCTGTTCAACGCCCTCCAGGAATACAACGCCGACGCCTTCTGGTACCAGTTGGTCTGGGTGTTCACGCCGCTCGCGACCATCTGGGTCGTGGTCGGCATGTTCGACACCTTCGTGGATGCCACACTTCACATCCGCTGGCGCACTTGGCTGACCCGCAGCTTCTACGGTCGCTGGCTGGATGCCGGAACGCATTACCGGGTCCCCTTCACCGGGGAGAGCGCAGACAACCCGGATCAGCGCATTCAGAGCGACATCAATCTCTTCATCTCCCAGACCACGACGCTCTCCATACGGCTCCTGTCTCAGGCCGCGACCCTGGTGTCCTTCATGGTCATCCTATGGGGCCTGTCTCGCGACTTCGTGCTGCCCTTCACCGATACGGTGGTGCCGGGCTTCCTGGTTTGGCTGGTGGTCGGCTACGCCGTCATTGGAACTTGGCTGACGCACGTCATCGGCCGCCCCCTCATCGGGCTCGACTTCCGCCAGGAGAAAGTGGAGGCCGATTTCCGCTTCTCCCTGGCCCGGACCCGCATCTACGGCGAGCAGATCGCGCTGCTGCGCGGCGAGCGCGCCGAGACGGTCCGACTCAGCAGCCTGTTCCACGCGATCGTCGGCAACTACCTCGACATCATCGTCCGGCGGATCAAGCTCGGTAGCTTCACGCTGTCCTACAGCCAGATCAGCGTGGTGTTTCCCTATATCCTTGCTGCGCCGTCCTACTTCCTGAAGAAAATTACACTTGGTCAGTTTCAGCAGACCGGAGATGCCTTCAGCAGCGTGCAATCCTCGCTGTCGTTCTTCATCAATTCCTACGTCACCATCGCGGCCTACCGCGCCAATACCAACCGACTCTCCTCGTTCAAGCAGGCAATGACGAAGGCGGAGGCGATCGGAGGGACCGGGGAAGGCTTGTTCCAGGGCAACGACACCAAGGGCGACGTCACTGCCTCGAAGCTCAGCCTCGGCCTACCCGACGGACGCGAGATCGTGGCCGCAGACGCCCTGACCATTGCAAAGGGCGGCGCCACGCTGCTGACGGGTCCCTCCGGTTCCGGTAAGTCGACCCTGTTCCGTGCCATTGCGGGCATCTGGCCCTTCGCCCAGGGACGGATCGACCTGCCGAAGGGACAGTCGGCCCTGGTCCTGCCGCAGCGCCCCTACATCCCCCTGGGGACGCTGCGTGGCGCCGTCGTCTACCCGAGCACCACGGACATGTTCCCGGACGAGGCGATCCGTGACGCTCTGATGGCCGCCCAGCTGCCGGGGCTGGTTGATCGTCTCGACGAGGTGGACGCCTGGGATCAGCGCCTCTCGGGCGGCGAACAGCAGCGCCTGGCGGTGGCCCGCGCTGTTCTCGCCAAGCCCGACTGGCTGTTCCTCGATGAATCCACCGCCGCGCTTGACGAGCCGAGCGAGGCTGCGATCTACCGGATGCTGCGCGAGCGCCTGCCCGGCACCACCATCGTCTCCATCGGCCATCGGTCGACCCTGCATGCCCTGCACGAACGCCGTCTCGACATGCAGCCCGCCAATGATGGTCGGTTCGTGCCGCGTGAGGTACCGGCGCCCGTGGCTGCCGAGTAGAGCTCAGCGCAGGAACGTCACCGCGATGGGCGCCAGGATCGCGGTGAGGAAGGCGTTGAAGCCGAGCGCGATGCCCGCGAAGGCGCCCGCTACCTCGTTCACCTGGAAGGCCCGCGCTGTGCCCACGCCGTGAGCGGCCAGACCCGCCGCGAAGCCGCGGGCCCGCATGTCCCGGATGCGCAGGGCATTCATCAACGGTGTGACGAGGATGCCGCCGGTCATGCCGGTGAGCATGACGATGACGGCGGCCAGCGTCGGGTCTCCACCAAGTGACTGAGCGATGCCCATCGCGACGCCGGTGGTCACGGATTTCGGGGCCAGCGAGATGATGACGTCACGGGGAATGCCGAACGCTTGCCCCAACAGCAGGGCCGAGCTCAGCGCCACCACCGAACCGACCCCGAGGGCTGCCAACATCGGTGCAAGAGAGCGCAGCACCGTGGCGCGATACTCGTAGAGCGGAATCGCCAGGGCCACGGTGGCCGGCCCCAGCAGGAAATGCACGAATTGGGCGCCCTCAAAATAGGTCGCGTAGGGGGTCTTCGTGAGTTCCAGGACGGCGGCGGTGAGCGCGATGGCGATGAGCACCGGGTTCGCGAGCGGATGGCGCCGGGTCGCGAGAGCGATCCGGTCGGCGACCACGTAAGCGAGCAGCGTCACGGTCAGCCACAGCAGCGGTGTCCGCGAAAGATAGACCCAGACGGCAAAATCGCCGGTCACGGCCGTGCCTTCGGCTTGGCGAGCCAGCGCGAAACCACCACGAACGTCAACGCCGTGGCGGCCAGGGTCGTGACCGTCGAGACCAAGACCACCACCGCTAACGCGACTCCGTGTACCGCTAGAACGTCGAGGCGTCCGACGATGCCGGCCCCCGCCGGCACGAACATCAACGACAGATTAGCGAGAAGCCCCTTGCCGGTGCTTTCCAGGCGGCCGTCCACGAGGGGCGGCGCCAACACGCGAGGTGCCAAGCGGGAGGCCCGATCCCGCATGACTAGGAACAGCAGCAGCAACGCCATACCGATCAGGGGACCTGGCACCGGCAGGTTGCTCGCTCGCGCCAGCGCCTCGCCGATGAGTTGTGCCAGGAGGATCAGGGTGAGGCTGAGGATCATCGTGGCAGCGTGCTCAGCTCAGGGAAACCTGCCCATCCGCGGCGCTGCGCCGGGCCTCGCCGATGGCAGCCTCGTCGAGGCCGAGGAGTCCGCCGAGGCGCCAGACCAGGGCCTCCTCAAACTCGTGGACGCTGCCATCCGCGCCGGCCACCGACCAAGCCATGGCAAGGAGGCGGGCGCGCCGATCCGGACCGACCTCGTGCCCGATCATCTCGACCAGTTGTGCCATGTCGCGGGTCTGTGCGTCGAACGCCGCGGCCCGCGCGATCAGCGCCTCCGCTTCCGCCCTCGTCTCGGTAAATCGGCCCTCGACCAGACGACTGAGGCGCTCGGTTTCCTCCGGTGCGAGGATACCGTCGGCTCGCGCCACGTGCACCAGGAGCGCGATTGCTGCCAGGCGCTCATCGGCCTCTTCGACCACCGAGGGATGGCCTCCGAGACCAAAGGATTCAGCAGCATAGGCGCGAAGGCGAGCGAGCAGCGACATGATGATCCTTGGAACGCCCGGAATCCTTCGGGGTCGACCACCGGGCCGTCAAGCAATCGGCCGCATCGCAGGCACGATGTCCCGGGACCGTGGCCGTGCTGCATCGCTTTTCCGAGCGCATTCCACCGCCCGAAACGCCGGTCGAAGCTTGCCATTCCACGCCACGACCGATATGACCCTCCCCCGAACGGTCCCGTCGGACAGCAGCGTCCATTTCGGAACCGCGCCGCAATAGCTCAGCTGGTAGAGCACCTCATTCGTAATGAGGGGGTCGGGGGTTCGAATCCCTCTTGCGGCACCAATTACTTCCCGTGATAGCAACGATTTAGGCATGACGGAGCAACCCGCCAGCTGAGACTATTTATCCGTGGGCAGCACGCGGGCAGCACAGTAGCGAGGCCTAGAATCGGCCTCACTGCGACAACCGACCACAGATTCTTTAGCGGCGGTCAAGAGCGACCGTGCTTTTCCCCGTTCAATGGTCAAGCTGTTGCGCGCCTGCCCTAGGCGGTCGCCTCCCCCTCCCCTACCCGTCCAGTTCGTACCGGTCGCCAGACCTTGTGTCAGCCTCCTTAAGCCTAAGCTTGTCGCTGCCGATCCGAAGCTTTAGCGCAAGGGTTTTCTCGACGATCATCATATCGTCGTCCCGTGCATGGGCTTGACGCAGCAATCGTATGGAAGCGCCTACTAGGCGTGCGTCGGGCTCCTTGATCGCTGGGCGGATGAGGCGACGCCCCTGGACCGTTTTAGCGTCCGCCCCTGAAGCCAGTGCTTCGATTAGGCCTAAGAGCCCGTCCGATAAGGGGCTGAGGCAGGGTTGAGTGGCCGGGATGGCAGTGATTCCAGGAGGGGGCTGAAACCTGACCTGGATCTGCCATGTGGACCCCGACCACCCGGCGGCAGCATAGCCGTGCGGGCCTGCGCTATGAAACCGACCTGACAGATGCCGAGTGGGCGGTGATCGCACCTCTGATGCCGGAGCCGGCGCCATGTGGCCGCCCGCCAGTCTGGACGACGCGGGAGGTCCTGAACGCCATCTTCTACGTGCTGCGAGGCGGTATCGCCTGGCGGCTGATCCCGAAGGACCTGCCTCCACGCAGCACGACGTTCGGCTACTTCGCGCGCTGGCGCGACGACGGGCTGTTCGGCCGGATCAACCACACGCTCGTCATGGCCGATCGCGAGCGGGCTGGCAGAGCGTGAAGACCACTGAGAGCGGTGGTCCGCGGGGCTACGACGCCGGAAAGAAGATCAAAGGCCGCAAGCGTCAGGCCCTGGTCGACACGGACGGGCGCGCGCTCGTGCTCGATCCGCAGGCTGCCGACGTACAGGATCGCGATGGGGCCGGACCGGTGCTGCGCCTGTCGCGGCGGACCTTCCCATTCATCGCCAAGGCCTTCGCCGATGCAGGCTATGCGGGCGACAGGCCCGCGACCGCAACGATCATCACCGTCCACATCGTGCGCAAACCCAAGGATCAAGTCGGCTTTGCCGTGCACCCGCGTAGATGGGTGGTCGAACGCTTCTTTGGCTGGATCAGTCGCAACCGCCGCCTTTGGAAAGACCCTGAGGCGACCCTCGCCTCGGCCCAAGCCTTCCTCTACGCCGCTGCCGTCATGATCCT
>NZ_LMNU01000035.1 GCF_001423085.1 Methylobacterium sp. Leaf125
CCGTCCAGGATCGCCGTCGCCTCCGAGAAGGTCTCCGATGCCGCTTGCGCGCGCTCGTCGTGCGAGGTCTTGCCTTGCGAGGTTTCTTGCCGTGACACTGAATTCACACCCGTTCGTTTGCTGGCACCCGCTCGATCCGGCCCGCAGACAGCGCTCTGCGCGGGCCGCCCCTCGAACGAGGCATGCCCCAAGACGAAACCGGGGCCCTTCGATCGCACTTATAACGTCATTACGCAGCTTTGCCACGCCAGGGGGCGACCGCACTGTCCCGCAGACCGTGCCCGGTCTGCAATACCGTTCCAAAATCCGGAGCGCGGGAGACAAGGCGTCGCCGAGCCGTGACTGTGGAGATGCTGGCGCCGGCGCCTGAACTCCGGCAGTTAATCCCACCGCGCGTGCCGATCAACGGTGCGGCCGTGTTTTCCCGTCCGCCGATCCCGCATCGAGGCAGGCCATGTCGCTCATCCGCTCCCCCGCCGGCCTTGCGCTGATCGGCATCCTGTCGAGCGGGTCCGCCTGGGCGACGGGTCGCGCACCCGACCCGTCGCTCGTCCGCCGCCACGCGCCGGTCGAGCCCTTCACGTTCCCGTGCGAGACACCCGGCGGCTGCGGCGTCCAGGCGGGTCCCGGTCCGGCCGACCGCGACGTGCGTCCCTTCGAGGGGACCCTCGGCCGGCCCTGCGACTATCGCACGCGGGCGACCCCGCAGGGGACGCGCAAGGTCCGCGTCTGCTTCTGAGCGCATCCGATCCATGGCCGACCCGTTGCGACTGTTGCTGTTCACCTGGCTCTGCGTCGCGCCGGCCGCTGCGGTGGCCGAGGGCTTGGCCGAGGGCTTGGCCAACACCTGCACCGACGCGTTTGCGGAAGGGCAGCGGCCGGTGATCACGAACCCGAAGCTCGCGGCCCGCACCGTGCCGCTGTGCTTCGATGCCTTCGCGGTGCTTCATTCCGGTGTCTCGCGGACGCCGCTCTACGCGGCCGAGCGCCTGACGCGGGACAGCGTCTCGGCGGCGCGCCGGGTCGACCGCATCGATGCCTTCCACGATGAGGATGCGCTGCCGGCCGCCGACCGGGCGCGGATCGAGGATTACGTCCGTAGCGGCTACGACCGCGGCCACATGGCCCCGGCCGGCGACATGCCGACCCATGCGGCCCAGGCGCAGTCCTTCAGCCTCGCCAACATCGTGCCGCAGGACCGCGCCCTCAATCGCGGGCTCTGGTCGGCGATCGAGGAGAGCGTCCGGCGTCTCGCCACACGCCGCGGCACGCTCTACGTCGTCACCGGGCCGATCTATTCCGGCGATGCCGTTCAGGCGATCAACGGACGGGTCCTGGTGCCGACGCAGCTCTACAAGGCCCTCTACGACCCGGTGACGGGGGAGGCCGGCGCCTATCTGGTTCCGAATCAGGACGATCTTCCGTCGCAGACCGTTTCCCTCGACAGCCTGCGCGCACTGTCCGGGCTGGACGTTTTTCCGATGCTCCCTCCCGCCGCCAAGGCGCGGGCGATGGATCTGCCGGAACCGCGGGCCTATTCCCGGGGGGAGTCCGAGGGTGGCGAGCGTCCGCGCCGCCGGGCGCCCGAGTCGGACTCGCTCGAATCCTGGGCGAGGGACCAAGTGCATCGCGCCTTGCGGCGTCTCTGGCGCGATCTGATGCGCGCCATCTTCTGAGGGGAGGGTCCGATGCCGAAGACGGAAGCGTGGTCGGAGAAGAACCCAGGTCGATTCACGCCGTTCGCGGACGACGCGGCAGTCCAGACGATCGGCGGTCTCTCGATCGAGAATGGCCGCGACCGGATCGCCATCCATGGCAGCCTCGACCTCGGGCGGGACGCGCCGGGGCTCGAGAGGGCCCGGGCAGCCGCGGCCGCTCTCGCCGCCATCGTAGCCGCCCTCGAGGCCGAGCCTCTGCCCGAACAGCTCGCGGACGTATCGCACCCGGCCGATACGGTGAAGAACCCCTTCGCCTGAGCCCGGGACCTCCCTTCGCGTTCCCGGCCCGCATTCTCGTTCTTGGCCCACGTTCTTGCCGGTCGGTCGCCGCCCTGATACTCCGGCGCAACACTCTCACGCGAAGCGGTTCGACGACGGCGAGCGCCCGAGGTCCGACCGCATCGGCGCTCTCCGCGCGGTCTGCCGGCCGGTTCGACCGGACGCAGCCGCGCAACACGCACACGCTGATTCCGACGGTCGGGGCGCAGGGCGCGCCGGACCGCCGACACGACAGGGATACCACCATGGCGCGCGAATTCATCTACCACATGAAGGGTCTGACCAAGACCTATTCGGGTGGCAAGAAAGTCCTCGATAATATCAACCTGTCCTTCTACCCGGACGCCAAGATCGGCGTGCTCGGCATCAACGGCTCGGGCAAGTCGACCCTGCTCAAGATCATGGCGGGCATCGACAAGGACTGGACCGGCGAAGGCTTCGTCGCCCAGGGCGCCCGGGTCGGCTACCTGCCGCAGGAACCCCAGCTCGATCCGAACAAGTCCGTGCGCGAGAACGTCATGGAGGGTGTCGCCGAGAAGCAGGCGCTGCTCGACCGCTACAACGAACTCGCCATGAATTATTCCGAGGAGACGGCGGACGAGATGACCGCTCTCCAGGACAAGATCGAGGCGGCGAACCTGTGGGAGCTGGATTCCAAGGTCGACCAGGCCATGGAGGCGCTGGGCTGTCCGAGCGACGAGCAGCCGGTCGCGACGCTGTCGGGCGGCGAGCGCCGCCGCGTCGCCCTCTGCAAGCTGCTGCTCTGGGAGCCGGAACTCCTGCTCCTCGACGAGCCGACCAACCACCTCGACGCCGAGACGGTGAACTGGCTCGAAGGTCACCTGCGCCAGTACCCGGGCGCGATCCTGATCGTGACCCACGATCGCTACTTCCTGGACAACGTCACCGGCTGGATCCTCGAGCTCGACCGCACCCGCGGCTACCCCTACGAGGGCAACTACTCGGCCTGGCTGGTGCAGAAGCAGAAGCGCCTCCAGCAGGAGGGCCGCGAGGACATGGCCCGCCAGCGCGCGATCAACCGCGAGCAGGAGTGGATCGCCGCCTCGCCGAAGGCCCGTCAGTCGAAGTCCAAGGCCCGTATCACCCGCTACGAGGAGTTGGTGGCCAAGTCGCAGGACAAGATCGACGCCTCCGCGCAGATCGTCATCCCGATCGACGAGCGCCTCGGCAACAACGTCATCGAGTTCGAGCACCTCAACAAGGCGTTCGGTGACCGCCTCCTGATCGAGGACCTGTCGTTCAAGCTGCCGCCCGGCGGCATCGTCGGCGTGATCGGCCCGAACGGCGCCGGCAAGACGACCCTGTTCAAGATGATCACCGGGGCCGAGAAGCCGGACGGCGGCACCATCGCGGTCGGCGAGACCGTGCATCTCGGCTACGTCGACCAGTCACGCGACGCCCTCGACCCGAACGCCACGGTCTGGCAGGAGGTCTCGGGCGGCAACGACATCATCTATTTCAACAAGCGCGAGATCAATTCCCGCGCCTACTGCGCCGCCTTCGCCTTCAAGGGCTCCGACCAGCAGAAGAAGGTCGGCACCCTCTCGGGCGGTGAGCGCAACCGCGTCCACCTGGCTCGGACCCTGAAGGGGGGCGCCAACGTGCTGCTCCTGGACGAGCCGACGAACGACCTCGACATGGAGACCCTGCGGGCCCTCGAAGAGGCGTTGGAGGATTACGCGGGCTGCGCCGTCATCATCAGCCACGATCGCTGGTTCCTGAACCGCATCGCCACGCACATCCTCGCCTTCGAGGGTGAGAGCCACGTGGAGTGGTTCGAGGGCAACTTCTCGGATTACGAGGAGGACAAGAAGCGTCGCCTTGGCGCCGACTCGCTGATGCCGAAGAAGATCAAGTACAAGAAGTTCTCCCGCTGAGACGACGGTCCGGCGCCCGCTTCGCAGGAGGCGGGCGCCGCTTCAGGCCCGGGCGCTCAGCGCCAGGGCGTCCCTGAGGTCCCGACCGTCCGTGAGCTTGCGCCCCTGGCGACGCAGGCTCTTGAGGAGATCGCGGTCCGGGAACGGGCAATAGGGCAGGACCGGCGCGACCGTCCCGGCGGGACGACGTCCGTCCGCAAGCTCCGCGAGCGCTCGGTCGAGCAGCACCCGTCCGTGCTCGTGCAGGATCACCGAGGCGCGGGTCGCCGTCGTATCGTGCGGCAGGCGGACCGCTTCCTGGGCGAGGATCGCGCCGGCATCGATCGTCACGGCGAGGCGATGGAGCGTCACCCCGAAGGCCGGCTCGGCCTCCGCCAGCGCATGGATGGTGGGGACCGGCCCACGATGGCGCGGCAGCAGGCCGGGATGAACGTTCAGGCCCCCAAGCGGCGTCCGCTCCAGCGTCGGACCGGAGAGAATCTGGTCGAAATGGAAGGTGACGATGAGATCGGGGGCGTGCCGCTCGAAGGCTTGGGCGACCTCGGATCCGTTGACGTCGTCGACCTTCAGCGTTGGAATGCCGAGGTCGCGACAGAGCGCCTTCAGGGGCGTGGCACCAGCCGCGGTGCCCGCTCCGGTCAGGCGGCGTGCCAGCGGCGAGAGCGGGGCGAGGAGATCCGGCAGCCCGAAATTGACGCCGAGATAGGGCAGGATTGCCGGACCGGAGCGCGCGAGATGGCGCCGGACCTGGCCGACAAGGCCGCCGGAACTCGGCCGTTCGGCGTTCGACAGGCCGACGAACGCGAGATCCGCAGCATGGTCCCCGACGAAGCGTCTCACCGCACGGGCGTTCGGCAGGGCCTCCAGCACGAACAGGGCGATCCGGGGGCGGCTCACCGGCCGATCCGGATCTTGAACTTGAAGCCGCTCATGCCGAGGCGCCTTAAGAATTCCGGCAGCAGGGCTGCACCGCGAGCGCCGGCCGCGAGGATCCACGGAAAGGCGACGATGTCCCGATCCTTGGCCAAGCCGCGCGCGATCCGGCGCGCCGCATCCTCGGCACTGATCTCCAGGGGACGCCAGCCCTGGTACTCGCCGCCCATGGCGGTCTTCACGTAGCCGGGGGTGACGACGTTGATGCGTACGCCGTGAGGCTTCAGCTTCTCTCGGAGCGCCAAGCCATGGGCGAGCAGCGCCGCCTTGGTGCCGCTGTAGGAGGGCGCGTCGGGAAGCGGTGCGAAGGCCGCCAGGGACGAGATCAGCGCGATCTGCCCGTGGCCGCGGGCCCGCATCAGGGTCACGCAGGGGAGGGCGACGTTGAGGGCGCCGAGGAGGTTCACCTCCACGGTTTCGAACGCCATGGCCTCGGTCTCCACGTCCCCGCCGGGATCGCCACCGTTGATCGCCGCATTGACGATTACGAGATCGAGGGGATGGGCATGATCGGCGCCCTGGAGCCAGTCTGCGACGGCCGCCCGCTCACGGATGTCGAGGCGCTTCGTCTCGATCGCGGCACCCTCGGCGCGGCACGCGTCGGCGATCGCATCGAGGCGTGTCCGGTCCCGGCCTTGAAGGATGAGCGTCGTGCCGGGCTCGGCGTAGTGGCGGGCGAGGGCGGCGCCGATGCCGCTCGACGCACCGGTAATCAGGATGACAGGCATCGGGACTGCTAGCGCGGCCAGTCGGACCGGATCAATAGACCGGTGCGAGTTCCTGGGGCTCGCCGTCCTCCGCCCGGATCGCGCCGGCGGCGGCCAGGGCCGAGGCCGGCAGCGTCGCCTCGAGCCGCGGGATGGTCCCGGCGATCGCCCGCTCGATGGCCGGACGGGAAAAGAAACCGCCGTTGATCTGCGAGCGGTGCAGCACGACGCGGCGGAAATCCGCCATCAATGCACCGTCGGGCGGCGTCGGAGCCGTCCAGAACGAGTCCAACCCACCCTGGTGCGTGAGGCCCGGGAAGTTGTAGATCGCGTTGCCGGCTGCGCAGGTCGGACGCCCGAGTTCGAGAGACAGCATTCCGACGGTACTGTTGATCAGAACGACGCCGCGACTGCCGGCGATCAGGCTGGGCAGGTCGCCGCCGTCGATGATGTCCAGGCGGTCGTTGACCCCGTGCCGGCGCGCCGAGTGGCGGGCGTACTTGCGCCAGTTGATCAGGCCGCTGTCCAGGGGATGCAGTTTGATCAGCAGGCGGGTCGGCGCAGGCGCGTGGGCCGCGAACGACGCGATTGTCCGGTCCATGAAGCCTTCGACCCCCAGGAAAGGGGAATGGACGCGGATCTGATAATCGCTGTCGAGCTGAAGCGGCAGCAGGAAGTAATCGACGCCGATCGCCGTGTAGGCCTCGTTCAGCCGCGCTGCCTCGCGCCGCGTATGGGCGCGGCGGGCGAACTTCTTGATCCAGCCGGCATATTCCACCGCGATGTGATGCGGCCGGTGGCTGCGGAAATGCGGGAAGAAGTACGGGAAGCCGAAATTCGCGATGTTGTAGGCCACATCCCAGAGGCTGCGCCGGGCCATGTCACCGCTCGACGGCATCGCGCGTCCGGGCTGCGGCAGGCGCCGGGCCACGGATCGGATCTCGTCCGCGGTCTTCGGCAGCGCCGAGTTGCCGTTCACGCCGCCAAGCTCGCAGGTGATCCAGTTCGGCCGGAGATAGCCCTCCTCGAAGACGTGAACTCGGACGCCGAAGGGCTGGGCGGCGGACGTGGCAGCGACATGGTAGGGGCGGCAATCGCCGAAGAGCACGATATCGGTGACGCCATGCGTGCGGACATAGTCCGCGACGTAGGCGCCCCACTTGTCGAACCGTCCCCGGTAATTGTCGGAGGGGAGGCGCCAGAACAGCCAGTCCCCGGACGAGAAATTGATGCGCCGCACCCGATGGCCGCGCGCCTCGAGGGCGCGCCCCAGGTCGGCGAAGAAGGGGGATGCGAGTCCCTGGAGGAAGAGGAACGTCGCCTGTCCGTCGCGATGCATGTCTGCGCGAGGCTGAAGCATTCTCTCCGACGCCTGCTCCTGCGCCCGTTCAATGGCGGGCCACCCTGGACGGTTCAGATCCGTCGCACGGGACTCCCATCCCAGCAATTGGGCGCTCGTAGGGCGGTAACGGAATTCCCGCCGCCTGTGACTTCGCGACAACGCCGCCCGCATCGGTTATTCCCGCTCAGAAAGGGCGATCTCCCCGGACCCATGCCCCTTGGGGCCCCGAAGATGCTATGGCAGCGGCCGGTTACGCCGGTCCGAAAGTGAGCATGCCCTCGACCCTGCCGTCATCGCTCTTATCCACAGGCGGACGCGTTCACGCGCTGCGATCCGAGATCTCGGCAGCCCTGGGCGTCCCCTTCGTCGCACGCTGGCGTCCGGGGGCAGCACCCGTGGTATGGGAAACCGGCGCCGTCCGCAGGATCGTGCAGCGTCTCGCCGCGCCCGTGATCGTGGGTCCCGGTCCCCTGCTGTCGCCCTACGATACGCCCGGCACGGGGATGTCGAGTCTGCGCGTCGATCACGCAGGTCGAGCAGCGGGCTTGGACAAAATCGATACCGAGGCGCTGCTGCGCGCCCGAACCTTCGGCCGGAATCGGTTCTCGCCGCGAAGCGGCGGGGCCATCTCGGACGCCTTGTCCGGCCTCGCCGATCCGTCCCTCATCCTCGTCGAGGGCGCGGTGGCCGAGTCCGGCGCGCGCCTCCGGGCCTTCGTGATGCGCGTGCTCGCGGCGCGCCCGGACGGGACGTTCCTCGTCGCCGGCTCAGGCGGCTGCACGGGCCTGTCGCCGAGCTTGTCTCCGCGCTTGCGGATCCTGGCGTCCCCGGTCGATCCTTGGGCGCTGTTCGAGCGGGTTCGCCGGGTCTTCGTCGACGACTGGGCGGCCGCTTGCGAGGCGCGCCTGGCCGGGTGCGAGGTCGCTCGCCCGGGTGACCCCTCCACCCCTCCGACGACGCACGATCTCGTGGCCCTCCGCTACGGGACGGGGATTCACTACTTCGATCCCTGGACCCGGGCCTCGATCGGTTTCGAGGATTGCCTCGAGCGCGTCGCCTGGCTGCGCGACCGCTTCGCCGACAACGAGACACGAACGGTGCTGGTCGGCATCTCGGGCTGGAAGCGTCCCGTCCTCGACGCCTTCATGGTCGGTCCGCAGGGCCCACCGATCCACGCGATGACGGCGGAGGATGCCGTAGCGGCCGCACGCGCTCATCAGGCCCAGGTCCGGGTCTGGGCCACCCGTATGCCGGAACGGCTGGGCCCGCTCTGCGCCGAAGCGGGCGTGCCCCTCGCGCGGATCGAGGACGGCTTCCTGCGTTCCGTGGGCCTCGGGGCCGGCCTCGCCCCCGGGGCGTCGATCGTCGTCGACGATCGCGGGATCTACTACGATCCGCGGACCGAGAGCCGGCTCGAATTTCTCCTGCGGACGTCGACCTTTCCGCCGGACCTGGTCGCGCGCGCGACGGCCCTGCGCGAACTCGTGATCGCCCGCCGCCTGACCAAGTACAATGTCGGTCTCACCGACGAACCGGGTGATTGGCCCCGGGATCGCAGGATCGTCCTCGTCCCCGGCCAGGTCGAGGACGATGCCTCGGTGATGCACGGTTCGCCGGTGGTGCGTTCGAACCGCGATCTGCTGCGGGCGGCGCGAGCCAGGAATCCGGATGCGTTCCTGCTCTATAAGCCGCATCCCGACGTGGAGGCCGGGTTCCGGACCGGTGCAATTCCGGAGGCCGAGGCGCTCACGCTCGCCGACCGGATCGTCGGTGGGCTCTCCATCGTCGATCTGCTGGACCGGGCCGATCACGTGGAGACGATGACCTCCCTGGCCGGCTTCGAAGCCTTGATCCGCGGCCGCTCCGTCGCGGTCCACGGGCGTCCCTTCTATGCGGGGTGGGGGCTGACCGAGGATCTGGCCCCGGGCGCGGACCGTGGGCGCCGCCTCGCGCTCGACGAACTCGTGGCGGGCGCCCTCCTGCTCTACCCGCTCTACCTGGATCCGGTCACCCTCAAGCCGTGCTCGGCCGAGCAACTCCTCGATCGCCTCGCGGCGGCTCGCGATGCGGCCGGCCCGTCGCGTCTGGCCATGAGCCCGGCGGCGATCCTCACCATGCGGGCCCGCTACGCCCTGCTGAACCCTCTCATCCGACGGCTGCGCGCCAAGCGCGGCGTCGAGCGATTTCCGGACCGGAAGCCGTGACCGCCGCGATGACCTTGCTTCTGAGCCTGATTCTCGCCCTGTCGCTCGGTCTCGCCATCGAGGCCGGTGCAGGTGGGCACGCGCGGCCCGTGAGCCTGCGCCCCCGCGACCTCGCGATCCGCTTCGCGGGCTACGGATGGGTCACGGCGTTCTGGTTTCAGTTCTCGTGGCGGCCCTGGCTCGCAGCCTTCTCCTGCGTACTCACGATCCTGATCCTCAGCGTCATCAGCCGGCTCAAACGCAGCATCATCGGCGAACCCTTGGTGTTCAGCGACTTCGCCCTGCTGCGGCAGGTGCCGCGCCACCCGGAACTCTACTACACCCGCCCGCTCAGCGACCCCCGCATGGCCGGGCCGATCCTGGTCGGCTTGGCGCTGGTCGCCGCCTGGTACGCGGTCGAGCCGACCCTCCTGCCTAGCGAGCCGAGTGTCGCGCTCCTCGCGATCCTGGCCCTTCCGCCGGTGCTGTTCAGCAGCGTGATCCTCTCGGGGGAGGGGAAGGCCGCCGCGACCCTCGCGCGGTTGTTTCCGGCGCCGGCACTGGATGCCGACATCGCTCGGTACGGGCTTCCGGCCACGCTTCTCGGCTATGCTCTGCGCTGGCGCGCGCATCGCAGGACCGAACGCGGAGCCGCCCTCCCGCCCCCGATCCGCCGAGGCGACGCACCCGTGATCGTGGTGGTGCAACTCGAATCCTTCCTCGATCCGGTGCGCCTCGGCGGACCGCCCCTGCCGCTGATGGAGATCATCCGCGCGCGGGCGACCCTCCATGGACGGCTGCGGGTGCCGGCCCACGGGGCCTACACGATGCGGACCGAGCACGCGGTCCTGACCGGCTCCGATTCCGAGGATCTCGGCTTCGGCGTGTTCGATCCCTACCTCACCCATGGCGGCCACGAGCCGACGAGTCTGCCCCTGCGCGCCCGCAATGCGGGGTTCGAGACCGTCTTCGTGCATCCCTTCCACCGGGACTTCTTCAACCGCGCCGCCGTGGTGACACGCCTCGGCTTCGATCGCCTGATCATGGAGGACGACTTCCCGGGGGCGTCCCGGGTCGGACCCTATATCGGCGATGCAGCGCTGGCCGACCGCGTGCTTTCGGAAATCCGGGGCCGCTCCGCGCCGCTGTTCCTATACGGCATCACGATGGAGAACCACGGACCGTGGAAGCCGGGACGCCTGCCGGGGATCGACGACCCGCTGGCACAGTACCTGACGCATGTGCGCAATACCGGCCGGGCCGTCGAAGCTCTCATCGCGGGGTTGGAAGGCCTGCCGGCCACGCTCTGCGTCTTCGGCGATCATGCCCCGGCGCTTCCCAATTGCCGTCCCGGTTTCGGCGGCACCGCCACGGACTACGCCGTCTTCCAGTTCGGCCCGGATGCCCACGAGGGCGGAGCCCGACGCGACCTCACCGCGGCGGAACTCGGGCACCATCTTCGGCAGATCGTCGCGCTTCCCGGAGAGGCGGAGACCTTGGCTTTGCCACCCTCGTGACGCATTGGTGATCGATAGGCGGCTGGACCCAGCGGAGGTCTGTCGGAGCCCGGTCGGGTGCACGATCCGTTAATTCGATCGCAGCGTTTTGCCGCTATCGTCCGACGCGGCCACCGCTCGGAGGCTTGGACCGCGATCCGGGTCGCCGCGCGAGCGACCTCCCGTTCGCGGTTGATCGAACATAATGGCGTCGCCCGTGCGCCGTGATTGAGGCGGGCGTCGTCGCCGGATCGCACCTGTGCGCGGTCAGGTCAGGAGAGTAACAATGCTTCGTAAGGCGTCCTTGGCCGCCCTGACGGCCTGCCTCGTTTCGGGCTGCTCGTCGCTCCTCCCTGCGGCCGGACCGACGACGGGTGCGGTGGTGGAGGGGGCCGACATCGCGACGAGCGAGGGGACGTTCGCCCGCTA
>NZ_LMNU01000036.1 GCF_001423085.1 Methylobacterium sp. Leaf125
CACCACCGCCAGCCCGGGCGTCGTCCTGGTCAGCGGCGGCCGTCAGGTGCGCGACACCGAGTTCGCCGTCGTCCGCGCCGGCCTGAACTACAAGTTCGGCTCCTACTAGGATCGACGGGACTTTTCGGTTCGGCCTGAGCGTCCCCAGCCCCGATCACCTGGCCGCTTTCGTCGCAACGCGCCTCGAAGAGACATCCTCGGGGCGCTTTCGTGTGTGCGATCCGCCTTCCAGCCTTCGGTGGCCGCTCCCTTCTCGGCCGAACACAGCCGCGGAGCTTGATCTCAACGCGGTGCGGATCAATCGGCAGATTGACGAGGTTGACCCTCTGCCGCAGGGACCGCGGCGAGGAGCGTGCCGTGTACAATCCCTTCCTGTCGACGATGCTGCTGGCCTTCGAGGCGCAGAAGGTGATCGAGCTTCGCCTCGTGCGCTTGGCCTGGGGCGGCCGGGAGGGCCGGGACGAGATGCAGTCCATGGTGGCTGAGAAGATCGATGCGGCGATCGAGGCGACGGGCAC
This sequence comes from Methylobacterium sp. Leaf125, assembly GCF_001423085.1. Lineage (GTDB taxonomy): Bacteria > Pseudomonadota > Alphaproteobacteria > Rhizobiales > Beijerinckiaceae > Methylobacterium. The sequence continues at coordinate 519 of NZ_LMNU01000036.1, forward strand.
CCTGATGATGGGCGGCTCGCCCGAGACCGTGATCGCGCGCTACCGGGAGCATGTGGCGGCCAACACCAAGCGCTTGAGCGCAGCGTGAGGCCGATGTCCGTGTCGACCGAGGATCAGGCAGGGCGCGCCACGCCCTTCGATCGGAGCCAGCCCTTGACGGTTCGCGCAGAGGCCGTCATCGGCGAACCGACGCCTTGGGCCTGGGCAATCTACCGAGGCCCGGATCGGGTCCTGATCGTTCGCTCGCGCCCTGAATTCTGGGATCCGGCGACAGCGCTGGATGCGGGCCTTGAGGCTGCCGGACGCGTCGGAAACCGGCTTCGCACCGAGGTGGTCGTCGAGGCCGAACGTCCTTGCCCGGAGCCCGCCGGAAGCGAATTCAGGACGTCAAAGGCGGCCCTGAGCGCGGTTCAGGAGGCAAGGCTCGCCGCGGCGGATCAGGCCATGGCCCAGGCCAGCACCAGAATGCCGCCGAGAAACATCCCGTAGGTGGCCACGACAGCGGCGACCTCGCGGTGCTGGCGTAGGACGGAGCGAGTGAGTGACATCGGACGGGACCAGGAACAGGCGTGCGGCCTCTGTCTGATCGTCCAATTATGCCGATGTGAGGGCCATTAGCGCCCCGATGGACGAGAAACCTCCGCCGTCGCGCGGGGGTCACATGCGTCGTTCGACGAGCGGCTTTCGCGGGACCGACACGGTTTGAGCACGCTGGCGTTCGCGCGCTTATCGCGCGCCTGGATCGCTGATTGCTCCGGCCACCGCAGCGGTCAGGGCCGCGGTCATCATGCCGAGGAAGGTCACCGTGATCATCACCAGGCCCTTTCGAGGTGTGGCTCGGGCGCACCAGCGCCGCTGAACCACGTCATGCCTGCCAATTCGTTTACGAGCCGTTAACCCTCGGGCGAAGCCTGCCGCGCAGACGGATCCTCAGGCGCAGCAGAAGACCCGCCGCGGCCGGGGCTGGGCAGGTCTCAAAGTCGGATCCGTCCGGCGAGGCCCTTACAGGCTCAGGACGGCGTAGGCCGAGCCGACGATGGTGAAGACGAGGCCACCCGCGAAGGCGGCGGTCATGGCGTACGAGACGCCGTTCAGCAGCATCCGGGGGTCCCTCCGATCAGCAGCGATGTCCGCCCGCGGTCTGGCCCTATTGCTGGATGGGGAAGTTCTGCTGGTTGGCGTTGCCCTCGGCGGCCGCGCTCATCGGGCAGCCGAGAGAGGCCGGGGACGGCGCACATCGTTGACCGAGCCCTTGGTCTCGGCCTCGTAGGGCGCGAAGGACGTGTAACGGGCGGGGCTGTCATAGGCCATGGCGGACGAGATCGGGGCAACGCCAAGGACGAGGGCGGTGGCGAGGGCAGCGATACGGGTCTTCATGAAGGCTTGCTGGCTCCTTCACAGTACGAACCCAATCACGGGCTCGTTTCTCTCTGTCTGAAACGAATATGGTGAGCCCTTCGCATTCTCGACGTGCCAGCGGACACGCGATGAGGGGGATGAAAGCCGAAGGCGGCACATCCGGTCTCAATGATTCTGGTATGAATCTCGGAAGAGGTCGCCCAATGTCCTACGCTTGAACAAGGTATACCAGCGTCGGCGCTGATATTCGGGTCGATCGTGGTTCAGGGGACAGCGCTGGCAAAAGGCCGCGAGGTTCTTCGAGGTGTCGTGGCATTGGTTTGGTTATGCCCATACCAAGCCGGAGAAACGGATCATCGGAATCGCTTAGTCTCAGCACAGGCAAGGGTCCGATGCCGTGCGATTCCAGCCGGTACAAACCGGTTGGAAACCTGCGGTTTGATGAAGCCTCCTCGGGGCGCCCATAACGAAACCCCAGAATATTCAAGAGATTCTACAAGATCATTGGCGGAAGGGGTGGGATTCGAACCCACGGTGGAGTTGCCCCCACGGCGGTTTTCAAGACCGCTGCCTTAAACCACTCGGCCACCCTTCCAAGTCCTTGCAGAGACTGAATAATTTGCCTCTGCCGAAGCACCGGGAAATGGCCCGTTGCTACCGATTTGCTACCCAATTAACCGGCAACCCTGTCTATGGCCGCCCGCATGGCGGCGTCAACCTTCGCTGCGGCGTCTTCCTGCATCCCCGGCATCACGTGGGAGTACAGATCGAGCGTTATGCCGATGCTGGAGTGGCCAAGGCGCTCCTGCGCGATCTTCGGGTGGATGCCGCTGGCGAGCATCTGTGTCGCATGGCTATGCCTCAGATCGTGGAAGCGGATCCGGGGCAGGGCGCTCGACTGAGCCAGGATGCGCGTAAACTCGTGCGTCAGGCTGTTGGGTTGAACCGGCATGCCGTCCGCCTGTGCGAAGACATGGTCATCGTCCGAAAGGCGAACACCGAGCTTCAGAAGCTCCTCAGCTTGCCGGATGCGCTGACGGCGGAGCTCGTCGGCCACAATCGAGGGGAGGGCGACTCGTCGAGACCTCCCGCTCTTCGTCTCCTTTGCTCGAGTACCACGGTGGGTCTGCTCGGTGCTCTCGACAATCGCGAGCTGCCCGGCTGCGAAGTCGACAGCTCTCCAGCGCAGAGCGGTCACCTCTCCACGGCGCAGGCCACAGAGTGCGCCGAGCAGGACTGGCGTAAACATCCGCGTCGGCCGGAAGTGGGCGAGCAGCTGAGCCGTCTCATGGGCGTCCAGCGCCCGCATCTTCGTCTTCTCGACCTTGGGCCCTCCAACGGCGTCGGCAGGGTTTCGAGCGAGGATCCGCCACTGCACGGCTTGGCTCAGCGCCTGGCGCAGGATGCGGTGCATGTGGTGGACGGTACGGGGGGAAAGTCCACCCGACCCATCGCGCCGGCCACTCACGAGAGCCTTGGAGTACGCCGCCGAGATCTGCTCCGGCCGCAGCTTCGTGAGGATCACGCTGCCGAGGAGAGGGACGACGTTTTTCCGGGCCAGCTCGGCGTAGCGCTCGTGGCTCCGCGGAGAGACCTGCGAGCGCATGTTGTCGAGCCACCGGTCGAGGTATTTGGCCAGGGTCTCCTTGCCGGGCTCAACATAGTCGCCGCCCTGCATCTCGGTGATAAGGCGGGCGCACTCCTTCTGCGCCTCTCGCTTCGTGCCGGCGAACGAGTGCCACTTCCGGCGGCGCTTCCCAGTTTCCTGATCTGGAGCGTCGAGGATGATGGCCCAGCGGCCGGGCGAACGTTCGCGGATGTGACCCTTCATGACGAATCTCCCATTAAAGGGCCTGAGCCTAATCAGTCTTCGTCCGTAACGACGACTTCAACTGGCGGACGGGGCGGAGCAAGGCCGCCGAGAGCAGCGAAATATTGGACCTGTTCGTCGGGCGACATCTTATTGAGGTCGCCACGCGGAAAGTTGCGGCGGTTCTTCAAGACACGATCGCGATAGTTTCTAATCAGCTCGCAGGTCGTACCACAAAATAGCGAATAAACTTCGTCATCCTCAATCCAGCTTTTCTCTTTCCAGTCTTCTATGTGCGTAAGGCTGCTCGCCATTGCGCGAGCAATTCGAAATACATCTTCGCCTAAATCAAATCGTATTTGCTCAGTTTTTGCGAGAGATAACTCAAGCCTATGCTCAATTTCCTCGCTCACGGACCTTCCAGAAGCCTCAGCTGAAACTCTGATTTGTTCTCGCAATTCATCACGGGCGCGAAACGTCAGGTTATTCCTTTTGCGCTCCTCGGGCGGCTTTGGCTGCCCGCCACGCTTCCGACCTTCGCTGGATGCCATTCCGATTTCCTCGATCCATTCAATGCACGAAGTTTCACATGCAATGGACTTGACTGCAAGCCAATCCCATCCCATTCATTCAATGCACGTGAATTGCAGTGCAATGGAGGTTCTTACGATGTCAGACGGTCAGTCGCAGCGTCGGACGATCAGCATCGAGGAGGCGGGACGGCAGCTCGGCCTCAGCCGAAATTCTGCATACCAAGCAGCGGGACGCGGAGAGATCCCAACGATCAAAATCGGACGGCGATTGCTCGTCCCTGTGGTTGCGTTCGATCGGTTACTGGATCAGCCCGCGCTTTCGCAGAAGGGGGCCGCGTAACGCAATGGCCCAGAATGACAGAACCCCCGCCACGGGCATGGCGAGGGCTCTGGAAAATGTCTGCTTGGCCGCTGACAGCTTCCAGATAGCACCCAAGCCCCTCGAAATCCAGAAGCGTCGTCTTCTCAGCCGCTACAAAGTCAGTCCGGCGGTAGCGGAAGCTATTGCCGCGCTCGCCTACGGCACTCTCAATCAGGGAGGCGGCGCATGATCAACCAGGTCGATCAGCTCTGGTTTCGAGTACATCCTGAGCGCCAGTACCGCCTGCGCCGTTTGACGGGACCTGAGATTCTAGGTGGAGCTGTGCTCCCTGCGGCCTTTCATACCATTTGGGCCGTCGTTCATCGTGGATCCAATCAACGCCTAGAAATGGCTTATCGGCGTTCTTCTGGATTGCCGTGCGCCGATTACGACCTTGATCTAAAGACCCTCTTCGAGCGGTTTCGTTCGACCAATAGCGGAGGCCATGCGTGAGCGACCTCCGTACCATCGCGACCGTTCGCAAGAATAACTCACAGGAAATCCGAGTCAGCGTCGCCATTCACGATGGCTACGCCCTTGTCGACATGCGGGTGTTCTCCGCGCCTCGCAGCAGCCGCGGCGAACCCGTGGCGACCAAGGCCGGCATTTGCCTCACCCGGGCCAAGCTGCCCGAGCTCATCCTGGCCCTCCAAGCAGCAGAGCGCGAGGTGACGCGATGATGAGTTCCACAACCGCTACCGACGTACTGCCCCCGAACGCGTTCGAGGCCGAACAGGCTCTGCTCGGGGCTATCCTACACAACAATGATGCTCTGGACCGTGCACGGGATCACATGCAGACGGCCGACATCTTCGACCCGGTGCATCGGCACATCTATGGAGTGATGCTTCAGAAGAGGGATGCTGGCGAGACGATCGATTTTAAGTTGATGAAAGCTGTGCTGAGCGATGCCGACCTCGGCGGTATCACTGTCGGCGGCTACCTCGCCAAGCTGCTAGCTGAGGCGATCACAGTGAGTGGAGCAGCCAGCTACGCCCGGCTGATCGCCCAGGCCGCAAGGATGCGGCGTGTGCTGGAAACCTCTCAGGCTGCCGTCGCTGCGATGACAGCGGGATCCGTGCATAGCCCGGCCGAGTACGCCGCCTTCATGATTGAGGCGCTGGACGAGGTTGCCAGCGCCGGCCTCAGCGAGAGTGCCCGACGTGTCACCCTCGGCCAGGGCGTGGCCAGCGTGCTCGCTCGGGTGGATCAGACTCGGATGGGCAAGGGCATCACCGGCGTGCCCTACGGCGTGCCGAAGCTGGATACCTCGACCCTCGGTATGCGGCCCGGCCAGTTTGTGGTGCTGGCCGGCCGGCCGGCCATGGGCAAGACTACGGTGGCCATCCACATCGCCCTCACGGCCGCGCGCCGCAGCGGTGCCGTTGGCCTGATCTCCCTGGAGATGAACGCCGAGGAGCTGTCCGAGCGCGTACTCTCGGCAGTGGCCTACAATCCGCGGGAATGGGACCAGATCACCTACCGGGCCATTGCCGAGGCGCGGGGGCTGTCTGAGGCCGCTATGGCTCGGCTGCGCGATGCGACCGAAGCCTGCGCCAATATCCCGCTCTGGATCGAGCAGCAGCCCGGCCTGACCCTATCGCAGATCTCGGCCCGAGCCCGGCAGATGAAGCTAAAGGCCGAGCGTCAGGGCATCCCGTTTGCTGTCCTCGTCATCGACCACCTTGGATTGATTAAGCCGTCTAAGCGCTACTCTGGCAACCGCGTGCAAGAAATGACTGAGATCAGCTCTGGCCTAAAGGGATTGGCGAAAGAGCTCGGCATCCCGGTACTCGGCCTGTCCCAGCTCAACCGGGAGGTGGAGAAGCGGCCCGACAAGCGCCCCATCCTCTCAGACCTGCGTGAGAGCGGGTCCATCGAGCAGGATGCCGACGTGGTGCTCGGGCTCTTCCGCGACGCCTACTACCTCGAGCACAAGGCTGACCGCACCGATGTCGAGGAGGACCGCCTCGCCCGCACCATCAACACGCTCGAAATCGAAATTCTGAAGCAGCGTTCCGGGCCCACCATCCGGATCGAGTGCTTCTGCGACGTCGCCTGCAACGTCTTGGCGGAGGCACGCTGATGGTCGGCTTCTACAAGCACGATATCCCAGCCTGGATGGACGGAACGGAGGCCCTTTCCGATGGGGCCTACCGTGCCTACCACGTCATCGTTCAGCTCATCATGCTTAATGAGGGGCCGATCGCGCTGAACGAGCGGGGCATCGCGGGCCGCTGCAACCAGGCCATCAAGAGCTTTCGGGTGCATCTGGACGCTCTCCTGAAAATTGGAAAGCTCATCCTTTGCGACGGTCGGCTAACAAATCCACGAGCCGAAATCGAACTTCAGGCGGTCAAGAAAAATCGTGAGAACGCAGGCAAAGGCGGTTCATCACCAAAAAAACTGTCCAAAAACTCGGCTGAGCAGGTTGTGAGTGGTGCATCAGGTGCGGATGAACCCTCGGCCGACCACGATAAGCCCTTGAAAAATAACGAGGCAGGGAAAGCGGCGCTTGATAAGATATCAAGCCTAAAAGAGAAGAGAAGAGAAGACTCCCCTATAGTCCCCAAGGGGACCGATCGGTTCGAAGAATTCAGGGCAGCCTATCCGCCGAGGAATGTGCGCTTCCAGGCAACCCCTGCCCGGAAACGATGGCTTGAGGCGCTGAAGCGAGGTGCCGATCCGGAACAAATCATAGCCGGTGCTAAATCATACGCCGCGGAGCAGCACCGGATCGGCAAGGCGGGTACCGAGTTCGTCAAAACCGCCGAGGTTTGGCTGCGGAACCAACTCTGGAACGACTACCAGCCCGAGCCGGCAGCTCCGGCGCAGGATGCGATCGCCACCATCCCAGACGACCAATGCCGAGAGTGGGTGCGCCAGTGGAAGCAGCGCGGCGGCTACTGGCCCTGGCGGCGTGTGCTGCCACCGAATGACCCGCGGACCACGATCCCCGCCCATATCCTGCTGGCCGAGGCTGGGATCCAGCATCCTACCACGCTGCTGAAGGAGGCCTGCTGATGATTGCCAGCCTCGAGACCTTCGCCAAAGTCCGCGCCCTTCACGATCGCACCGACAACCTGGGCGAGAAGGCCGCCGCCGCCGGCCGGATGGAAGCGCTCGCCCAGAAGGCCGGAATGACGACGGCGGAGGCGGTGTCCAAATTGGACGAGGCGCCTTCGCAGCCGGGGCCAGGCGTGGACTGGTCCGCCTTCGCGGACGTCTTCTGGAGGGCCGAGGCGGCGACGGATGCTGCGGATGGACCGGAGGCCCCATGCCAGCGCCGAGGCCTGCCCATCTACGACCCGGACAAGGTCGAGCCCTGGTGCAGCGTTGCCGAGCACTGCCGACAGCTCGAATGGATCATTCCGAAGGCACATGGTGGCAGGTTCCTCACGAAGGAGGAGCGCGCCCGGCTGAAGGTGCTCACCCGGCATTACGGCTCCGTCAAGAACTCCACCGCCGACTGGATCGAGTCCGTTCTCGCGCGATGCGAGGCAGCACGGCAGTCTTGGCGCGATCGGGGCAAGGCCGGCGTGCTGCCCGATAGGAAGGCGACCGAGAGCGACATCGAGAAGGCAGCGGAACTCGTTGCCGCGGCGAAGCGCCGGGAGGCGTCCAAGTTGGACGAGCCGGAAGGGCAGCCTGCCGCCACCCGCAACCCCTTCGAGGCGCTGTTCAACACCCCGGAGTTCCGCGCGCAGCAGGCCGAACGCCAGCGCCGAGACGCAGAGCGCCGCGCCGCGGCCTTGGCCGAGTACGGCAGCGAGGATGCGGTGTTCGCGGAGAATGAGCACGAGCGCGCCCTTGAGGCGGCGTGCCGACCCTGGATCGTGCGCAGGCCCATCATCGGCGGCGACATGGACACCTTGTTGGGCTGGGACTTCATCGGCGGGGGTGATTTCCGGCCGGAGGTTCGGAAGGCGGTCGCCGCCGCCTATGACCTGCCGGTCAGACCTCGCGAGGCCTGGGAGGAGTGGCAGGGCTGGGATCGGCTCTACCGAGACCGCGAGGCGTTCTTCCGCGATTACGGCTTCCCAGTCTGGGTGGAGGCCCGGCGCCACGTTGTCGAAGAGCTTCTGAACGAGGCGCCGGCTCAGTCAATGAACGATCTTCGGGCTCGGCTCTCGTGGATCGAATACCTGAAGAGCATCGACATTTTGGGGCACCGACCCCGTGATGATGCCCTTCTCGCTACCCTTCGCGCCGACATCGAGCGCATGGGCGCGCGCATCAGGGACGAGGCTGCTTTCGTCCAAAATGGACAGGGCGATAGGACCGAGCCGGTGAGCTCCCCCGATCTGGGGACCGCAAGTCCCACTGTCCAATCTGGACACCTGCGGCGCACCAACGCCGAAAAGCGCCGCGATGTGCTTGCCCTGCTCAAGGCAGAGAACACCGGCATTGCCCCTCTCACCGATCGCGAGATCGCCCGCCGAGCCGGCGTCTCGCCTCAAACCGTCGGAAACATTCGACGAGGCCGCTGACTACCGTATCCGAGTACCTGTTGGAGTGCGTACCCATGCAGCCCCATACCCAAAACATCGATAGGCGCAGCGCTGCTGTTTCTCGCTCCAGCGATAGCCGTTGCCTAATCCCGTTCGATCGCCGCGAGGGCATGACCACGGCGGAAGCCGCCGAGCAGGCGAATCGCACCGAGCGCACGATCCGGATGTGGTGCCGAGACCATGACATCGGCCGGCGCGTCGCTGGTGGTCCCTGGCTCGTATCCCGAGTCGCCCTAGCGATGTACCTGAACGGCGACGCTGCTGCCCTCAGTGCCTACCTCGCTGGTGACCGGCGAAGGTCAAGGGTCTGGCCGTACTTTGCTGCTGAGGGCCTGGAGGAGCTCGCTTTCGGTTGAGGGATGCACGTCGCGGAAATCGTGACGTATCCCGTTGCCACTCAGACCGGGCACGGTCTGCACACCCTGAGCCCCACACGAGGAGCCTGCTGTGCAGACCGCCGCCCGTTCCATGCCCCTTCCCGAGTTCGTTCGTTTCCGGGCCGAGCGGGGTATCGCCGATGCCCTCCTCGAGGCAGCTCGCAAGCGCCGCACGTCGGCCTCTGAATATCTGCGCCACGCCCTGCGCAATCAGCTCGTCGCCGACGGCGTGGATCTCCCGCCGCTGGAGCCTGCGTCCAACCGCAACGACGCCTAATCCTCTGTGCGAAGGAGAGCATCACCATGGTAAAAGCCAAGCTCGCCACCGCGGGGACCGAGCTCGCTAGCCTCCTCGCCACCTGCACCAATCTGCAGGCCCATCAGTCCGCCCTAGCTGGTGCGGGTGGAGGCGCAAGCATCCCTTCCGCCCATCAACGCAGCACCCACCGGAGGCGTTAGGGACCCTGGCTCCTCAAAACGTATACGGGTGGTCGGGGCCCCCGATGTTCCTAGCGCTACACGCCAAATCGGAGGTACGCACCCATGCCTGAAGGGGTCTCGCAGAGGCAGCTCGCCAAGATCCTTGACGTCTCGGAAGGAGCGGTGCGCAAGGCGATTTTGTCGAAGCGCATCAAACGCTTGCCGAGCGGTCTTATAGATCCCGTTGCGGCTCGGTCGGCCTGGAGTTCGGCCACAGATCCGGTGCGTACCAAGGTGCGTACCTCGCCCAAGGTACGCACCCGAGGTACGCACCCCTGGGATTGGGATTGCCCCGTTTCTGTGGACGGTTAGGGGGCTTGGCTGAGCAGGGTCTCAGGTGACGGGTGCGGCCGGGTCTCCTGCTCGTAGACGAC
>NZ_LMNU01000037.1 GCF_001423085.1 Methylobacterium sp. Leaf125
CGCTTGCGCCATCACGCGCAGGCTGCCTAACCTCTCACCCCAGATGGACCAGAGCCTCCGCTCCTGAACACCGCTGAATGTCCCAAATCATCTGACGACGGACAGGGGCCAAGCGTAACAACTTCTTCGACCTTTACGGTCGTACCGGAGGGAACGGTCGCCACCTCACGTGCGGACGCCGAAGGGAACTCGCGAGCCGACAGCGCCGCTGTCAAAGTCGTGGAACCGGCGCTCAGCAACACGTCTGCGCCGATCTTGGCTTGCACAACCTGACTGATGCCGGCATCGGATCCGGGGACGGTGGCGGCAGCGGTGGCGGCTAATGCGGCGGCAGTGACCTCCGTCGTCACCGTTGACCTACGCGGCAACGAGAAGGGGCCATCGAAACGGGTTACGGGGGTCGCTTGGCTGCCGCGGCCGGTCCATGCTCGTTCAAGAGCCGTAGGAAGAACCTTCGTCGAAGGTCGCTCCTTGGTCCCGTGCTCCTTCAGCCACAATCTCGCCGCGTCCGCGTAGCGACTCGTCGAGTAGAAACTCAGAAAAGCCTCGACGTCGACGGGTACCTTAGATCTCAAGGCCGCTTTCCAAGCCTCGAGTTCTAGCGCGAGTATTCTCTTGGACGGCATGAAGTAGATGTAAGAGGAGTTTGAATCCGTCCGCCATGGTGTCTGCTGATTGCTCGTGTCCTTCGTCTTGTTCAGGACGAGGAAGCGGACCCGCATGAAGAAATCGCTGAGTTCCCTGTCCTCGACTGGGGCCGTCTCGACGACGGCCTCGGTATAGGTACTCATGGCACCGGGCTCACTGCTGCCGAAGGATATGCCGCCTTCCTGCGTAGCGAAGCCGAGCACGACGTTGGTGTCGTCGATGCGCTCATGGCCCAAGCCCTTCGGTACGAGGACCGGCGTGTCCGAGTCAGGTTTTTTGATGAGCGCGCCTATGTTTCGACAGGCATCCAGCAACATGAGAACGAAGCCCGGATTTCTCGCGGTCGTGAGGCGACGCAGCCCCTGGACGGATAGGAAATGATCCGAGATTTCGCCTTCCGGCACCGTCGGTGGGAAACCTGTTGTCGCCAGGTAGTTCTCACCCCCGTAGGACATCCCGTGTCCTGAGAAGTACAGGACAGCGAAATCGCCGGGACCGATCTTCGACAGGAAGCGGTCAAAGTAGCGCACGTAGAACGTGTCGACGTCCTCGACGTTCATGGCTTCGATGACCTCGAAGTTGAGCGAGCGGAGTAGCTTCGTCATCCGCTCAGCATCGACTTTCGCGCTCTCTATGGGCTCGGCACTGGCGTAGATGGAATTGCCAACCACAAGCGCGATCCGCTTGGTCGGGCGCTCCTTCATGTACTGCGCTTCTTGGGCGATGGCATTCGTCGCCAGGAGCAGCGCGATAGCGAAAACTCTGAAAAGGCAGGAGATGTAGCGCATGGCCGATCACTGAGAACCGTCTACGCAAGATCTCAGGCGATTCGCTCTTTTGTCAACGGTAGACTGCAAGCATCCACTATAGCGATCCGACTCGATAATCTGAAGCGATTCCCGCTTGCATTGTGTCGAAAAGTGCCAACTAGCGCGTTTTGATTCCACGGTTGCCTTCTATGGGAGAGTGTTACGCCGCCAGCTCTGTGGTCGAACTGAGCGAGCGTGAGAACGAATCGATTGAAAAATTTGACGAGCGCGCTCTTCTAACTTCGGCGCGGCCAGTACCGAGATCGATGACGCCCTAAATGACGCAGCAGCTTCGTCCCGCCAGGATCCGACGCCTCCCGTCAATCATGGACCTGCACGTCAGATCCGAGGCGCAGATGACGCGGGCGGCTCGTTCTGCGGTCGCTCCACACGAAAGCGGTCGAAGCAGTCCAGGACCGCTTCCGCCTGAAACAGGCTGTCTTGGTGACGTCCCTGCGTCACGTTGAAACGCGTTCGTGGTCTTGCAGCTTGGGCAGGTGTTTTACGTCCCCATGCACGAAGCTGACCTCTTAGCCCGTCTTATTCATGAGGACGGTGGATCGAAGCTGGCGAGCGTAGCGTAAAGCCTTGATGTGGCTTAGGGATTGGGTGCTGACGCCAAGACCCCAGACCAGATCGAGCTCGCCACGCCCGCCATGTCCGATCCTACGGTGCTCCCGTTCGCGTTTCCATCCGTTCGGGGCAAGAAGCTCACAGCTGCCTTCGATGGTGGACGACTGACCTCGGACGGCGGTGTCCTGCTGCTGGCCCAGGCCGCCCGACGGTTGGGCATCGCCGAGAAGCTCGCTGCGGTGATCCCGGACCGGCGCGATCCGAGCCGGATCGTGCATCCATTGTCCGAGATCCTGCTGGCGCGCATCCTGGCGATTGCCTGCGGTTACGAGGATGCCGACGACCTCGACCACCTGTGCGCCGATCCCGCCTTCAAGCTCGCCTGCGGGCGGCTGCCCGAGAGCGGCGCGGACCTGATGAGCCAGCCTACTGTCTCGCGGCTGGAGAACACGCCGGGCCTGCGCGACCTGATCCGGCTCGGGCGGGTGCTGGTCGACCTCTACTGCGCCAGCTACGCCACGCCGCCCGATGCCGTGACCCTGGACATCGACGACACCTGCGATGTGGTCCATGGCCAACAGCAGTTGTCGCTGTTCAACGCCCACCACGACGAACGCTGCTTTCTGCCCATCCACGTCTACGACACCGCCACCTCGCGCCCGGTGGCGATGATCCTGCGGCCGGGCAAGCCCCCCTCGGGCCGCGAGGTGCGCGGGCATCTGCGTCGTCTGGTCCGGGCGATCCGCCGCCACTGGCCGACGACCGCGATCACCATCCGCGGCGACGGCCATTACGGGCGGCCCGAGGCGATGGACTGGTGCGAGGACAACGGCGTCGCTTACGTCTTCGGCCTGACCGGCACCAAGGCGCTCGCCGCCAAGGTCGAGGATATCGCCGATACCATCCGGGTGGTGCGCGCCATCGGCGACAAGGATGCGGTGCGCGGCTTTGCCGAGACCACGCACGCAGCCAAGTCCTGGCGGCAGCAACGCCGCGTCGCCGCCCGCATCGAGGCGACCCGGCTCGGCCTCGATATCCGCTACGTGGTCACGAACATCACGACCGGCACGCCCGAATGGCTCTACGCCGAACTCTACTGCGCCCGCGGCCAAGCCGAGAACCTCATCAAGCTACACAAGGGCCAGCTCGCCTCCGACCGCACCTCCTGCCGGCATCCAGCCGCCAACCAGATGCGCCTCGTGCTGCACACCGCCGCCTATTGGCTGATGCTCGCCGTTCGGGAGGCCATCCCCATCTCCCATCGCTTAGCCAAGGCCGAGTTCGCCACGATCCGACTGCGCCTGCTCAAGCTCGGGGCCCGCGTCCGTGAGACCGCTGCCCGCGTCCGTCTCGCCTTCGCCGCCGCCTGTCCGGAGGCAGACCTGCTGCGCCACTTGGCGATCACGCTCGCCCCGCCACCGGCCTGAGCGATGGGGCCGAGACGCCCCGACGAACCTAAGCCCGTCCCTCAAACGCCGACAAAACGATCCGAACCCATACGCGTCAAAACAGACGTACGAGCCCGCTCGCCGCCAGTCCAAAACACGTCGCCAGCCAAACCCCGGTGAATAAGACGGGCTAGAAGCCTCCCCTTCCATTCAGGTCGAAAACGATCCTATCGCCCGTCCGATGAATTCCAATACCGGCTTGCTATTATCTTCATAAGTTGAAATTTTCCCCGCCTCTTATCGCGGCGCTGGTAAAGTCCAACACTATGACTCGATCTCCAATATCCAAAAAATTTTGATTAATAAATTCAAATGATACTCATTTAATACTGATACATGAAGGGCCTCCGATTGGAGACCCTTTTTTAATGCGGCAGTCCGTGAACGGCGATAGCGAGGACTAAGGTCTGATTACGCAAGTTCCACATTCAAATCTAACTCTTGGTCGATCATACCGATAATTTCGCGCAACGCTTTCACCTACATCGGGTATGTCGATACCCGCTTGGGGCAATGTGAAGTTCGCGCTAAATTCGTCGAAACTCTCTTGCTCCTGTAAATTCTTGAGATGATCAAGAAAACCTTTAGCCTTTTCTGCTGGGAAAAGTAATAGACCCGCACCGACAGAATTCACAACTGCGGACGCCTCACCAGTTTTGATCTTTTCGACAACTTTTTCAACGACGCGTTGAAGGCGTATCGTTCTATCAGTCCCGAACTCTTTATCGAGAAAATTGGCCACCGCTGGAATTTCGCTTACATCCCTTTGAAAAAGATCTTCGCGAAAATCCGTTGATGCCTTTTCCAAGATTCCGTCATCGTGCAACGCCCCAAGTATTTCGAACAGCCTGCCGATAGACAGCTCGACAGATTTTCCTTCAGGTAAATCTTGGTCGTTTAGAGTCATTACCTATTCTCCAACTGATAGACACCAGCGCTTATTTCAGTTCGGCAGCAAGATTCCTAGATTTTTGGCAACTTGGATCTTTGCCTCTAGATATTCTTTCTCTGGGGCTAAACTAAGATCAACCGTTGCGCTATATTGTATTAGCTTGCGGTTGTCGCCCTGAGGGATAGGACGGTTGAGCTCTATGAGCCTCTGCTCAGCGATTGTTCTGGTTCGTTTTTTATCTTCCAGCGGGAGTTTTATGATGATTCTTAGCGAATGAACATCCGTCCGCTCGTTTCCAAACTTCGTAGCACCAACCTTTGAAATCAGTACGCTTCTTGGACTGGCGTTCCCAGTGAGCCCGAAATTACCACCACCAAATAACTTCGTAGTGAACTTCATGATCTCTTGAGTTGTTGGAAGCCCGCCTCCTTCGCCTACTGCATTCGTAAGCCCCGTCAAATTTCCAGATTGATTTAAGTTCAGAAAGCTCCCAATCATTTCCTGAAGACGGAGTGATCCGGTGATGGGATAGACAATGTTTCCATCATTCGCACTGCGATTAGGATCAACAACCGTATCAGGGTAGTTGCAATATTGACTGTCAAAAAAAGTTATTAGCGGCTCAAAGCTATCTATGGTGTTGATAGTTCGTTGGTTGTTACGATTTAGTGTCGCTGAGGCGCTTAATCCCGCGGAGAAGATGCCCCCGCCAACCGGCCCCAGGAAATCGATACCACCCTCCGCGTTGTTTATCTCCGTCATATCGAAGATGAATTCGGCAGCGATTGCTGCGTCGTTATACCGGTCGATGATTTTAATGGCCTCCGGATGTATGTCGTAGATCTTGAAATACTCGCGAAGGCGTGACCATTTGAGTGATCCGTTGCGAAGACCATATGCAAGCTCAGCATACCGCGGATAAGCCTTAACGATTTCAGGATCGAGCAAGAAGCTGGTCAAATAATTTCGAATACCATCTCGTAATTCACAACGAACCTTTGCCACGATTTGCGTCGTATTTAGACCGGTATTGTCTTCGGGGAGCGGATGCGGATTACATGCCGCAGCGACGCCCCCCAACAAACCAATCACCAACAATGATCGCATAAATTTTTTTGCCATTTTCCGGCCTTCTCAAACGGCGAAGTCAGACATATGGGCTGCCCGAAGCAGCATACCGCTATAAAATGCAGTCTGTTACTTCATTGGATCAACTTGCCGGTGAGCTGGCAATATGGCTCATACCTTCAGGCCCCAACAACTTAACGAACTTACGTTATGTTGCATAAAAGCGACAACCTCTAGAGGCGCTTATTCAACCCGGCCAGCGTCATCGCGAATGCACCATCCTAAGCCGATTCGCCTGCGGCTCCCTGAGAATGCATCACCATGCTTGTAGGTCCAGCTGCGTCTCGCTCTTGAGTTAGACGAACCGCATGGTTGGTCGTGTCGCGGCCTCAGCAATCGCCTCCGCATCGCGGTCGTCGGTCTTCTGCACCTTGACGTAGGGCTGCACGTACTCGGGTGACATCAGCCGGATCGTGTGGCCCTGTGCAGCGAGCGTGCGACCGAGGAAGTGCACGCCGGGAGCCACGCCTCCATCGCAATGTTGCAGGTCGGCAGGCTCGCCGCGAAGGCAGTTACTGCCTCGCGCGTCATGCGTCGCCGAAGCACGACGGCTCCATTCCCGTCCAATCCCGCCAAGCTGCAGGTGTTCTTGCCCAGGTCGATCCCGAGCACGGCGATGGGTGTCTTGATCATCGGTCCTCTCCACCTGTTGCCGACAGCGTACCGTCAGGACATCAGGGGCGGGCCATCCCACAAAGCCTTCCTCACCCGCTTGGCAGAGATCGCGCAGGCCACGGGCGGCAAGCCGATAGAGATCTAGTTCTGCGATGAAGGCACGTAGCCCTACGCTGCCAACGCGGCCGACAGTCGATCTGCGAATGCATATAAAGCGACGAGATTGATCTGCGATTGCATATCCAAACTTGCCCTATAGCGGCCTTTCTGATATGTAGATACATATCAATTAACTGTCACGATATGCGGGGGCGTATCATATGAATTATGCGACCGAAGAGCTCTTGAAAGAGCTTAAAGCTGCTCGAGACAAGGCAGGCCTCAGCCAGCGCGATCTGAGCGCGAAGATCGGCGTTCCCCAGAGCCACATCTCGAAGATCGAGAACGGCGGGACGGACCTTCGGCTCTCGAGCTTGGTCGAGATCGCACGGGCCCTTGACCTCGAGCTCAAATTTGTTCCACGCAAGCTGATGCCTGCCGTAGAGGCGATCGTACGCAATGCCTCTCCGACGCCAACTTCAGAGGCCCGTTACCGCACAACAGTCTTATCGCGCCTACAGACGGCACTTGCAAAACTCGCCCAGGTGGAGCCAGAAAATTCTGAATTGCGCAGACTGGAGCAGATCCTGCGCGAGCTCGCGAATTTCCAGCTTGGCCTCCCAGAATTCAGCACGATTCAGAACGCGACTGACAGGCTTCGCAAAGCGGGCCAGGGCCGGGAAGCCCGCCAAGCGATCCATCATGCCACTGAGCAGCTGAGAGGGTTGCGCAACCGTATCGCCCACGCCCTGCCGGAGCCGCCGCGTCCCGCCTATTCCCTTGATCGGGAGGAGGACGATGCCTGATGTCTCCGTCCTGGACGTCCTCCTCTACGAAGAGCCGATCGGCACCCTCACGCTTGTACAGGGCAGCCGCACCCTATTCGCTTTCAACCAGTCGTACATCGACGATCCCGAACGGCCGGTCCTCAGCCTGTCGTTCAAAGACCAGTTCGGCCAACTCCTGACGGACATCCCCACCACACAGACGACCGTCCCGCCCTTCTTCTCGAATCTGCTACCGGAAGGGCCTTTGCGGGACTATCTGGCCCGTCAGGCCGGCGTGAACCCAAAGAGGGAGTTCTTCCTGCTCTGGATGCTGGGCCGCGATCTGCCCGGAGCGATCACGATCCGGCCTGCGGATGGCGAGGCTTGGCCGCCAGGTCTCGATAAGGGCACAGATGAGGAACGCCAGACGCGACAACGGAACGTCCTTCGCTTTTCGCTGGCTGGTATCCAGCTAAAATTCTCCGCGGTGAAGAACGGCGGGAAAAATGGGGGGTTGGCCATTCCCGTCGAAGGCGTCGGCGGCTCATGGATCATCAAACTCCCGTCCGAGCGGTACACGGGCGTCCCAGAGAACGAATTCTCCATGATGACCCTTGCCGGCCGCCTTGGGATGGATGTGCCGGATCTTGAGCTGCTGGACCTGGACTCCATCGACGGCCTTCCGGCGGGGATCAGTCAGCTGACTGGGCCGGCCCTTGCCGTCCGCCGCTTCGATCGCTCGCAGGCGGGTCCTGTCCATATCGAGGATTTTGCGCAGGTCTTCGGAATCTGGCCTGATGACAAGTACAAGCGTGCTAGTGCTCGCAACATTGCGAACGTGGTCGGTGGAGAAGCCGGCGACGCTGCAGCTGCAGAATTCATCCGCCGCTTGGTATTCAACACGCTTATTGGCAACGCTGACATGCACGTTAAGAACTGGTCCCTAATCTACCGTGACCGCCGAACTGCCACGCTCGCGCCAGCCTATGATTTCCTATCTACCATCCCTTACATCCCTGACGAGCTCGCAGCGATCAAGTACGCCCGTACAAAGCGGATGAGCGAGCTGTCCTTCGACGAGCTCAGCTATCTCGCTGCAAAAGCGAGACTTCCGGAAAAGCTTGTCCTCGACACTGCCGCAGAGACGGTCGAGCGCTTCCAAGAGGCGTGGGCAGAAGGAAAGAAGGACCTCCCACTGGCAACAAACGTCGTGCAAGCAGTTGAGACGCATATGGCGGGACTTGAGCTCCTCAACGATCGGGCATAGTCCTTTTCGGTGAGGCCTAAGCATCTGATTTTATTATTAAGTTTTTTAGCCGCCGAATGTTTCGAAGGTAATCTGTGTTCGATTTGCCGCTAGCAGAGTGTTGAAGAAGTCCGCCATCGGCGGGCAATGAAGGGGATTTCGTTGCCGCCGTGGACGCGGATTTCGCCGCGAAGCGAGCCGTCGGCCTGGACCTCGGCCGATCCGGAGCCGCAGATCGCGTCGCCCTCGTCGTTGCCGTTCCAGTCGAACGCGACGGTCGCGCGCTCACCCTGCCGGCCGGCGCCGCCGGCGAAGGCCCCGGTGACACATCCGAAGGCGAACTCACCGCAGCCGTTCTCGAAGAGGATGTAGGCCGGCTCGACCATGTCGGCGTAGTCGTCCTCGTAGCCGCGCAATTCGAAGATCCGCCACTTGCCCAAGACGCTCACGCCGCAGCCGCGAGCAGTTTGGGCAGGCGGACCAGATTGTAGGCCTCCGCCGTCAAGGCGAAGGCCCATCCGACCTTGTCGCGGCCTATGAAGCGGGTCTTGCGCAGGCCACCGACGGTCTTGATCCAGCCGAAACCCTCCTCGCTGCGCTTGCGGATCTTCTGGCTCCTGCCGTAGCCGGCGTGGCGGGTGGTTCGTTCATCGATGGAGGAGCGGCGGCCGTTGGTGTTCCGGGCCACATGCGCGCGCACGTTCATCGACCTGAGTTCGTTGACGAAGTCCTCGGCATCATAGGCCTTGTCGCCCCTCAGCGAGATCGCCCTGGGGCGATCTGCTCTTGGTTCGATCATCGACAAGGCCGAGATGCGCTCGGCGTGGCCGTCCGCCGAGGTTAGGCGGGTGTCCACGATCAGGCCCGAGCGGTTCTCCATCAGGGTGTGGCCGATGAAGCAGAGCCTGGCCTCCATTCTCGGACCCTTGCGGTAGAGGCGGGCTTCTCGGTCCGTGGTGCTCGCGTGGATCTCGTTCGAGCGCGTCTGCCCCCGGAAGTCGACCTCGGCGTTGCGCCCGCCGGCGGACGGCGGCGGGTCTTCGCCTCGACTGTCGCGATCCTGGTCCTTGGGCTTGAAGCTCTTCAGAGACGCCCAGGCCTCGATCAGTGTGCCGT
Source organism: Methylobacterium sp. Leaf125 (assembly GCF_001423085.1). Lineage (GTDB taxonomy): Bacteria > Pseudomonadota > Alphaproteobacteria > Rhizobiales > Beijerinckiaceae > Methylobacterium. Next base: position 9,342 of record NZ_LMNU01000037.1, read on the forward strand.
CGACACTGAAGTGGTCGCTGGACAGGAGCCGCTTCACGCGGGGCTGAGCCAGCACGGCAGCCAGGAGCTGGGCGGCGATCTCACCGGCCAGGAGCCGGTCCCGGTTCCGGGTGAAGCTCGAATGATCCCAGGTCGGATCGTCGATGCCCAGCCCTACGAACCAGCGGAACAACAGGTCGAACTCCAGCCGTTCCATCAACTGCCGCTCCGAGCGGATCGAGTAGAACGCTTGTAGGAGCATGGCCCGCAGCAGCATCTCGGGCGGGATCGACGAACGACCCATCCGGGCCGCATAGAGCGTCGAGAACGATCCGCTCAGGGCCGCCAGCGCCTCGTCAGTCAGTTGCCGGATGGTCCGTAGAGGATGATCGGACCGGACCCGAGCCTCCAGGTCCACATACGAGAACAACGCCCCCGAACGCCGATCCGAGCCCCGCATCTGCCTTCCCCAACGACTGACAGGGAGCAGTAAATCATGCCAAGCACCGGCACGCCACGGACTTCTTCAACACCCTGCTAGACGTTGAGGCGCCTCACCTTTAGATATATACGTCTGTCGGGCGTGATACTCGACGTGTCAGTGGAAGCAAGACCGGATGGATGGCAGCCCTTCCACGTTGCTGTGGCAGCCTGGCATCTCTCAAAAACGTGGGATAGCGGTCCATGGTAAAAAGAAACTGGCTCCGCTCGCCCGCTCCGTGGCGAAGCTAGTCTTCGCTCGGACGTCACGTGTCTTCAAATTGCGGAGCTGATCCGATTGCCCTCGTTCGGGATGACGTATCTCTCGCCCGACGCGATGCGGGAGGCCCGGAAATTCATGGCATCGGACTGTCCGTCGTCAGATGATTTGGGACATTCAGCGGTGTTCAGGAGCGGAGGCTCTGGTCCATCTGGGGTGAGAGGTTAGGCAGCCTGCGCGTGATGGCGCAAGCG
>NZ_LMNU01000038.1 GCF_001423085.1 Methylobacterium sp. Leaf125
CGGGGCGTGCGGCGGCGGCGCGCGCGATCAGGCCCGGCAGGAGGTCCTCGGCCAGGGGGAGCGGTCCGGGATAGGGCGCCGACAGGGCCAGGCGGGTCGCCGCCGAGACTAGCGGCAGCCCGTCCACCCGCCGGGACGGCTCCGCCACCGCAGCGGACAGGAGACGCAGGAAGCCGTCGCGCATCCGCTCTACGGTCTCTTGGTGGAACAGGTCGCGGGCATAGCCGAAGGTCCCGCTCAGGGTCCCGTCCGCGGCCTCGACCGTCTCCAGCACCAGGTCGAACTGGATGCTGCCAGTTTCGCGGCCGAACGGCGCCACGGTGAGGTCGCCGACCGTGAACCGGTCCGGGCCGGCGACGCGGTGGTTGTGCATCACCTGGACGAGGGGGGTGTGACTGACGCTGCGCCGGGTCTGCAGGGCATCCACCAGCCGCTCGAAGGGCAGGTCCGCATGTCCCTGCGCCTCCAGCATGGCCTCACGCACCCCCACAACGAAGCGCTCCACGCTTGCGGCCGGGTCGACGTCCAGGCGCAGCGCCAGGGTGTTCACGAACAGGCCGACCACGTGCTCGGTCTCCGGCCGCCCGCGATTGGCGATTGGCACGCCGATGCGCAGGGACGTCTCGCCGGTGATCCGGCGCAGGAGCAGGGCGAAGATCGCGAGGAGCACCATGGCGGGGGTCGCGCCGGCTACCCGCGCGAGCCCGCGCAGCCCCTCCGCGACACCCGCCTCCACCGCGAAGGCGACGGCCGCACCGCGAAAGCTCTGGACCGCGGGCCGGGCCCTGTCGAGGGGCAGCGGCAGCACCGGGTCGCCGGTGCCGAGAAGGTCGCGCCAGCGCCCGAGCTGCCGGTCGAGCTCGCCCGCTTCCAGCCAGTCGCGCTGCCAACGGGCATAATCCGCATAGGCGATGGGCAGGGGCGGCAGGTCGGCCGCGCGCCCGGACGCGTAGAGCCGCATCAACTCGGTCAGGAGGATCTCGACCGAGCGGCCGTCGGCGACGAGGTGGTGCAGGGTCAGGAGCAGGACGTGTCGGTCCGGTCCCCAGCGCACCAGCAGCGTCCGCAGCAGCGGCGGGACGGCGAGGTCGAAGGCCGCCCGCGCCTCGGCCCGCGAGAAGGCATCGAGGCGTTCCCGCTGCGCCGGCGGGGCGAGATCCGAGACATCCGCGTCGCGCAGCAGGGTGTCGCCGACGGCCCCGTGGGTCACCGCCTCGACCCGGTCCTCCGATCCCGGGCGGAAGCCGGTCCGCAGGCTCGGATGCCGCGCCGCGAGGGCCGCGAGCGCAGCTGCAAGGGCCGCCCGGTCCAGGGGACCGTCGAGCCGGAGGCCACCGGCGATGTGCAGGAGGGCCGCGTCGCCGCCCATTCGGCCGATCATCCAGAGGCGCTCCTGCGCATAGGAGAGCCGGGCGCAGGACACGGGGAGATCGGAGGGCTGGCCAACCGCCGGATCCGCCGCTTCGCCCGGCACGATGGGCAGGCGCCCGAAATCGATGCCGCGGGCGGCCAGGGCCTCGAGGAAGAGCCGGCGCTTCTCGGCGGGGAGGCGGCCGAAGCGGCGGCTGAGGTCGGCGGCGTGGGCGTTCACTCAGGCCTCCAGATCGGCGAGGAGATCGTCCATGGCGGAGAGATCGCCGGGGTCGCCCGCCCCGTCGGCGCGCTCCGCCTCCACCGCCCGGGCCAGGCCGCACAGGGTCTGGGCCTCGAATACGGTGCGGATCGGAACCGGGGTACCGAGGCGCTGGCCGATCCGCATCGCCACCTGCGCGGCGCTCAGGGAATGCCCCCCGAGGGCGAAGAAGTTGTCGTCGCGCGTCACCGCGCTGACGTCCAGCACCTCGCACCAGATCGTCGCGATCGCCCGCTCCGTCTCGCCCTCCGGCGGTTCCGAGACCGGATTGGCGCGCGTCGGTTCGGGCAGGGTTCGGGTGTCGAGCTTGCCATTGGGGGTCAGCGGCAGGGCCGCCAGGGCAACGATGACGGCCGGCACCATGTGCTCGGGCAGCCGCCGCAGCAGGCGGGCGCGCAGGCCGGGCTCGTCCAGGTCCCCGGCCGCCGGATCCGCCGGCACCACGTAGGCGAGGAGGCGCGGCCCGCCGGGGCCGTCGCGCAGGATCACGGTCGCATCCGCGACCTCCGGCTCGGCCCGGAGAGCCGCCGCGACCTCGCCGGTCTCGATGCGGTAGCCGCGCAGCTTCACCTGCCCGTCGCACCGGCCGAGATAGGCGAGGCTGCCGTCGGGCCGGCGCAGGGCGCGGTCGCCGCTGCGGTAGAGCCGTGCCCCCGGTGGGCCGTAGGGATCGGGCACGAAGCGCGCGGCGGTGAGGCCGGGCCGGCCGAGGTAACTGCTGGCGAGGCCGGCGCCGCCCACGTGGATCTCCCCCGGCACGCCGTCCGGCACCGGATCCAGGGCGTCGTCGAGGAGGTGGAGAGTCAGGTCCGGCAGGGCCTCGCCGATCGGGCTGTCCGGCGATGCGGCGTCGCCGGCCCGCAACGCCCGCGAGGTGACGTGCACCGTGGTCTCGGTGATGCCGTACATGTTGACGAGCCGGGGGGCCGCGTCGCCAAAGCGCTCGAACCAGGGCGCGAGGCCGGCGACATCCAGGGCCTCGCCGCCGAACACGATCGTGCGCAGGGCGAGAGGCGGGGACGGCGTGCGGGCCAGAACCGCCTGCATCAGCGGCCGGAAGGCGGAGGGGGTCTGGTTCAGGACCGTGACGCCCTCGTGCACGAGGAGATCGAGGAAGGCGTCCGCCGCCCGCGCGACCGAACGGGGCACCACGACGAGGCGCCCGCCATGGCAGAGCGCGCCGAAGATCTCCCAGACCGAGAAGTCGAATCCGTAGGCGTGGAACAGCGTCCATACATCGGCCTCGCCGAAGCCGAACTGGCCCTGCGTGGTCTCCAGGAGCCGGGCGACGTTGGCGTGGGTGATCACGACGCCCTTGGGCTGTCCCGTGGAGCCCGAGGTGTAGATCACGTAGGCCGGCTGGTCGGGATGGGGCGGCCCCGGCAGGGTCACGGCGTCGGTCTCGTCCGGAAGCGGGCCGTCGAGGCGGATCAGGCGGGGCGCCGGCGTGGGCCCCGCGACGTCCGGCCCGAGGGCGTCGCCCTGGACCAGGACATGTGCGGCGCCCGAATCGGCCAGCAGGAAGGCGAGCCGGTCGGCCGGGTAGCCGGGATCGAGGGGCAGGTAACCGGCGCCGCTCTTCAGGATCGCCAGCAGGCCGACCACGAGATCGAGAGAGCGCTCGGCGCAGAGGCCCACCAGGGCGCCCGGTCGGACACCGGCGCGCACGAGGTGACGGGCCAGCCGCGCGGCGCGGGCGTCGAGCGCGCCGTAGCTGAGGTTCGCGTCCGCGCAGGTCACGGCGATCGCCTGGGGGCGCCGCTGCGCCTGCGCGGCGATGCGCCGGTGGATCGCCGGCTCAGCCGGTGCTGGCCCGGCCGGGGCCGGCAGGCGGACGCCGGCCCACCCCGCGCGGCGCTCGCCCTCCGGAACGAGGTCCAGGCTCCCAAGGGGCGCCTGCGCGTTCTCCACCAGGGCCGCGAGGGTGCCCAGCATCTGCGCCGCCAGCCGGTCGATGTCGGCGGTGCCGATCCGGGCGCGGTCGTGGCTCCAGGTCAGGCGCGGCGCCGCATCGAGGAGGACCGAGAGCGTGAGGGGCACGTCCGTCGCCTCCAGGGTCGTCACCGGCCCGAAGCGCAGGCCGCCCGCGTCGCGGTCGCGGACCACGGCATCGATGGGGTAGTTCTCGACCACGAGAAGGCTGTCGAAGAGTGGCCGGCCCGGCGAACCCGCCCAGCCCTGGATCGCCACCAGCGGCGCCAGGGCATGGTCGCGCAGGGTCGCGGCCGCGTCCTGCAACTCCCGCAGCCACGTGCCGACCGGCCTCTCGGCCGGGAGGTGGATGCAGCGCGGCACCGTGTTGATGAACAGGCCGAGCACCGCATGCATCCCGCCGTCATCGGCGGGCCGGCCCGAGACCGTGACGCCGAAGGCCACCCGGGACCGGTTGGTGAAGCGCGCCAGCGTCAGGGCCCAGGCGGCCTCGAACAGAGTTGCGAGGGTGACGCGCTCGGCGCGCGCCACGGCCTTGAGGCGCGCGATCAGCGCCCGATCCAGCGGGGTGTCGACAGTTCCGTGGCCGGTCCACCCCGTCTCGCCCGAGAGGGCGGGCGCGAGGAGGCTCGGTTCGTCGAGGGGCGCCAGGGCGTCCCGCCAATAGGCCGCGTCGCCTTCGGAATCGCCCCGTGCCAGGGCGGCGACGTGCTCCCGGAACAGCCGGTGCGGGGGCGCCACGACCTCGCCCGCATAGATCCGCAGCACCTCGGAGACGAGGCGGGCATTGCTCCAGCCGTCGAGGAGGAGGTGGTGGCAGGTCCAGATCAGGTGGTGGGACCCGTCCGGAAGGGCCGCCAGGAGGAGCCGCATGAGTGGAGGACGCGTGAGGTCGAAGCCCTGCGCCCGCTCGGCTTCCGCCAGGGCGCCGAGATCCGGCGCCGCGTCCGTGCGCAGGTCGCGCCACGCGACGGGAAGCTCCGCCGTCGCGTGGACCGTCTGGAGCGGCGCGCCCATCGCCTCGGTCCAGAGAAAGCCGCTGCGCAGGATCGGGTGCCGGGCGAGCGCCGCCCGCCACGCCGCCACGAAGCGCGGGGCGTCGAGGCCCCCGATGGTGACGGCGAGCTGGTTCACGTAGAGGCCCGTTCCGGGCGCGGCGAGGGCGTGGAACAGGATGCCGGCCTGGGCGGGGGCGAGCGGGTAGAGGTCGCGGACGCTGCGGTCGTCGAGGCCGAGGCGATCGAGCCCGTCCTGGTCGAGGCCCGCTAGGGGCACGTCGGACGGGGTCAGGCCGTGCGCCTCCGGTGCGGATGCTAGCGCCGCGAGTTCGTCCCGGATGCGCTCCGACAGGGTCCCGATGGTGCGCTCCGTGAAGCGCGTCTTCGCATAGGCGAGGCGCAGGGTGAGGCTGCCGCCGCGCATGTAGCTGTCGATGGTGAGCTCGGCGCCGAGCGGTGAATCCGGGTCGGCCGAGAGGCGCATGTCCTCGGCATCCAGGGCGAACAGGCCGCCCGGGGCGAGACCGTCGAGGGTGCCGAGATGGTTGAAGGTCAGGGCCGGGACCGGCAGGGCGGCGAGGCGGTCGCGGATCTCGGTGGGACCCAGCTCGCGCAGGCGGCCGAATTCGTCCGCCGCGCCGGGCAGGCAGCGCAGGGCCTCCTTGACCGTCCGAACGTCGCGATCGCGGTCCCCCGTGAGGGCGAGGCGCACCGGAACCAGCGTGGTGAACCAGCCGACGGTGCGCTCCACCGCCAGGGCCGCATCGCGGCCGTGCCGCTCCACGGTGACGTGCAGGGCATCCCCGCCGGCCCAGGTGGCGACGGCACGGGCGATGCCGGTGAGCACCCGTTCGTACAGGCGCGGGCGCGTCGCCCCCCCTACCCTGTCGAGGCCGGCGGTGGTGCCGGCATCGAAGGCGATCCGGATCTCGCGGGCGTCGCGCTGCCGGCGGGTGCCGTCCGGATGGTCGACCGGCAGGGCACGGGAGGGGGCGCCAAGGGCGGCGATCCAGGGCGCAGGGTCTCGCGGCGGCTGCGTGCCCACATGGTGCGCGACGGCGCGGAACGGGACGGCCGGGGCGGAGAGCGCGGCCTCGTCGCGGTACAGCGCTTCGAGGTCGGTGAGGAGTATGCGCCAGGAGACTGCGTCGACGACGAGGTGGTGGGCGGTCAGCAGGAGGCGGGCCGGGCCGTCGTCGGCCACGGCGAGGATTGCCGCGAAGACCCGGCCGCGCGCGAGGTCGAGGCTCCGCTCGGCGGCGCGGAAGCAGGCTTCCGTCTCGGCCTCGTATGCGACCGCAACCTGGGCGACCGGGTCGGGCAGCTGCTCGGCCGGGACGGGCGCCTGGGTCCAGGCCCCCTCGCGGTCGCGCCGGAAGGCCGTGCGCAGGGCCTCGTGGCGGGCCGGAAGACGGCGCAGCGCGTCGGCGAGGCGGTCGCCGTCGACATCCGCCCCGAGGGTCAGGCGCAGCGACTGGTTCCAGTGGTCCGGGCGTGGCATGTCCTGGCGCAGGAACCACGCCTGGATCGGCGTGAGCGGAGCCGGGCCTTCCGGCAGGGCGGGCGCGGCCGCCTCGGTGCCGCGCGTCCGGAGCACGCGAGCCAGGGCCGCCACGGTCTGATGCGCGAAGATCTGCCGGGGCTGCGCGGCAAAGCCCGCCGCGCGCAGGCGCGCCACGATCTGGAGGCTGAGGATCGAGTCGCCGCCGGCCTCGAAGAAGTTTTGATCGGGGTGGATGGTTGTGAGGCCGAGGGCCTCGGCCCAGATACCGGCCACCACGGCCTCCGTCTCGCTCAAGGGCCGTGCCGGCGCGTCCTCGGGCAGCGGATCGGCCGGGTCCGGC
>NZ_LMNU01000039.1 GCF_001423085.1 Methylobacterium sp. Leaf125
ATGTCTGCTTCATCTTCGCTCCTCAGGGGCTACGATGAACCAGCCATCCTCCGTTCGGGAAGACCCTCATTCTGTCCCACAGGTGCTGACGTCGGACAAGTTTGGCAAGCTCCTCGTCGGCTATGTTCATGCCACGGGCGCTACTAAATTCCACTCCATTAACGTTGCTTATAAACTCACGCAACGTTTCAATTTCTTTTCCAACAAATGAGAATGAAGCGTTGTGCGGCTTATCGGTTGCAACCGAATAGCCCTGGATACTTAAAACAAATATCTCTCTATCATCCTCAAAAAACTTGGCAGTTATATAGCTTTTCTGACCTTCGCGATAACGGATAACAACTTCGTCTTTAATCGTTCCAAACGCATAAGCATCAGGCGCCTCAATTACCTTTGACGCAATGCGAACTTTTCTTTCTTTCTGGCGAAAGTCCTTCAACCGTGGGCTGATGTATATTTTTCCAGGCAATGGATTTTCGTAGTTATCCATCACAAATTCACCGCTGTTTTTTCAAGCCGCGCGATAGTGCTGACGCTGACGTTGTAGCTGCGGCCGAGAATGGACCGGACCCGTCGTCGACGTCCAGAGGATCTTCGTTCAGGCCCCGGGCATTCCCGAGCGGGTCGCCCTCTGGGCCAGCCACTATGCGCACGTGACGTGGCCAAACGCCTGGCACGGTGACCTGCACGTTTAAGTCCAACTCAGGTGCCCCCCCGTTCCCGACCAACGGTCACCGCTCGCCAGAGGACCCACCACGGGGCGGTGCCGGCCATTACGATGGTCACGAGGGTCGGTAGGTTGGTGCGCTCGGGCTCAATCCACCAGCGACATCGACATCGCCTAGGAGATGCAGGGCGGACCTGCCAGTTCCAAACGGGTGTCGTTTATTCCAACAAGCCTGTCGGCCTACAAAGACGATGGTGCCCAGGGACGGAATCGAACCGCCGACACTGCGATTTTCAGTCGCATGCTCTACCAACTGAGCTACCTGGGCCTCGGCCGGTTCGCGTGAGCGGCACCGGCTGGAGCGGGGGTATAGGGGGTGGATTGCGGCCTGTCCAGCCTCGATCGGAAGAGATTTTGCTGGTCGCTTTCCGCGCCGGAGCGACGACCTTCAGACAGTCCGGTCCGAGCGCGGATCGACGCCATCGGCGTCCTCGTCCTCATCCTCTGCGGTGGGGATCGCGTAGCGGTCGGTCAGCCAACGTCCGAGATCGATGTCGGCACAGCGGGCTGAGCAGAACGGCACGAAGGCAGGCTCGGACGGCTTCTTACAGATCGGACACGGGTCAGGCTTGACGGGACTAGCGCGTCTGCGGCCGATGTTCGGATCGCTCATGCGGGGCCTCCCCAGGCACTGCGGACCGGAAAGCCCTCCCCATCGAGGAGGTTGACAGTCTCGTAGAGTGGCAACCCGACCACGGCGCTGTGAGATCCCACGAGCTTGACTACGAAGGCTCCGGCGAGCCCCTGGATCGCGTAGCCGCCGGCTTTGCCGCGCCACTCGTCGGAAGCGAGGTAAGCGTCGATCTCGCGCGAAGACAGGCGCTTGAAGCGCACCCGGGTCTCGACCACCCGCTCACGACGGACATCCTGGGGCGTGAGGAGACAGACGGCCGTGTAGACTCGATGCTGGCGCCCGGAGAGCAGACGCAGGCAATCGGCCGCTTCATCCGGCAGCTCGGCCTTAGGGAGCACCCGACGCCCTACCGCTACGACTGTATCCGCCGCGATGAGGAAGGCCTCGCGCATGTCATCCCGCCGCCGCGCTGCTGCACCGGCGGCGGCAAGCTTTTCACGCGCAAGGCGTCGGGCGAGCTCGCGCGGGGTCTCCGATTTCCGTGGCGTCTCATCAATATCGGCTGCCAGCAGGGCATCGGGCTCGATGCCGACCTGCTGCAAGAGCGCGAGGCGCCGGGGTGAGGCCGAGGCCAGAACGAGGCGGGCGCTCCGGCTCGAGACTGGAGTTTCGTCGATCATCGTCACGTGCGGGCCGTCATGCGCAGGGTTGGCATCCTGTATGGGAGCGAAGGGAGAAAGACTGGCCGATGCTACACCTCGATGGGCGCATGGGCTGGCGAGGCCGGGAAGGCGGTGGGAACCTAGCGGAAACCCCTAGTCTTGTGAACGCGTGCCGAGGCATCCTTGAGGCCGTCGACCCGTGGACAACGAGCGCGGGTCTGATATGGTCCCGCTCGTGGTCGTCGCGGCCACCGCCGCGGTCTCTACTCCGCGTCGTGCGGGCGTAGTTCAGTGGTAGAACGTCAGCTTCCCAAGCTGAATGTCGTCGGTTCGATCCCGATCGCCCGCTCCAATAATATCAAGCACTTAGCGTTGCTTGCTTGTATCGCCCGAGAGCTTGATACAAGTCTGATACAAGTGGAAGAAGTTCCGAGAGTCCTTCCAGGAACGCGCAAAACGATTCCAGGATCGCGTTCATGGAGCCGCCTTGAATTTTGGGCGGATCTCTCACCACTTGTTGGATCGATGCCCCGGCCGACGAGGCCTCAGCCGGCGGATGGCTTTCCGGTGCGGATCAGGTGTCGCACGTCCGCGCCGGCTTGGTTAACCGCGCCGATCCGCTCGATGAGCTGGGCCGGCCGGCTACCTCGCAGGCCCGCCAGGGTCAGTTGCCCGTCGCGGACGTAGGTGTAGATGCCGCTTACCGCGAACGCCGAGGCGTAGGCGACATGCTCGGCAAGTCCCGCGGTCGCGGCCTTGAATGCATCGGAGGCGTGGAAGGTCCGACGCACGAGCGGTGAATGGAACGCCAGTTCCAGGACGGCGATCAGCCGACGTTCATCCGGCACCGTGTGGTCAACGTTCGGCGCCGGCGGGGCGGGCTTGGCGTCGTGATAGGGTTCCGGCAGGTGGAGCCGCACCTTGAGGACCGGTGCCTCCTCCGCCAGGGCGTGTGCCATCCTGGCAATGCGCTCGCCAAACCTCGCCGCGTAGCCGTGCGAGGCGCCGAGGTAGAGCTCGATCCGGTCGAGGCCGTCGTCCCCGTTGGGGGACGCCTCGGCCACGCGGTCCACCAACGTCGTCGACCCATGCGGGAGCGCATACGCGACCGGTCCGCCGCGGAGCCGAACCCGATCTCGACGCCCCCGTCCAACTCGTAGTCCGGGAACGGCCCGATGCCCTCGACCACGGGCCACAGGTGCGCGTCCTGCTGCCGGTCGAAATGCCTCTGGACGTACCACCCGAGGCCGGGAATGCGCGAGCATAGGGGCCCGTGCACGTCCCGCCAGTATGTCGCGAAAAGTTCGTGCGGAACCCGGGGGCGGCGCAGCACCGTCGTATAGGTGTTGATCCTGATGGTGGCATCGCGCCTGGAGTAGTCGGTGGCCATGGGCGTGGGCATGTGGGTTCCTATCACCGGCTCGGGGTGATCCTCAGGACGCGGGGGCATCCTCGACGCGGCGTTCCGGCGCGAGTTCGCCGAACCAGTACGCGGCGGTGACGCCGCCATCCATCAGGAAGTCGCTCCCTGTGATGAAGGCGCCGTCGGATCCCATGAGGAGCGCGCCCACCGTCCCGACCTCATCGGGCGTACCGGCCCTCCCGGCGGCGGACACCTCCAACATGCGCCGGTACCCCGGGCCCCGTGGCCCCTTGAGCTCGTCGTTGGCGAGCGGGGTCATGATAATCCCGGGGCTGATCGTGTTGACGCGGGCGCCGCGCTTACCCCACCGGACGGCCTCGGCCATGACCCGCAGAGAGTTGCCGCGCTTCGACACCTGGTAGGCGTGGAGCGGGTCCTTGACCTGGTCGGGCTGCAGCATCGGCAGGGCGAGCAGTTCCTCCACGGGCGTCGTCGCAAGGGCCGCGTTCTGTTCGGTCGTCAGGGGCGGCAGGCGGTGACCGGACTGGGACGCGATGACGACGCCCGACCCGCCCCAGGCGATGACGTTGCCGAACTCCTCCAGCACCAGCGCTGTGCCGTAGAGGTCGATCTCAAGGATCGTCTCCGGGGACGCCTGGGTCGGCGAGACGCCGGCGGCATGGATGAGGCCGGTGATGTCGCCGTGGGTCATGGCCTGGGCCACGAGGGCCTCGACCGAGGCGCGGGACGATACGTCGACGGTCGCCGTGCTCAAGCGGGCCTTCCAGAGGTCTGTGAAGGGTGGTTTTCCGTCGGTCCGCTTTCCGGACAAAAATGGGAAAAGCGGTCATTCGGCAATTGGCCGAAGAAGACAGATCATTGACCGGTAACAACAGGCTGCATGAACCTTCGTGTAGAGTTTTCCTGGACCGCTGGACCGCTCGGCGTCTTATGCCCCCATGGTCATAACGGAGCCACCGTCAACTCGCAGAAACTCGCCGGTGATGAAGCTGGCCCGCTCGGAGCAGAGGAACGCCACCGCCGCGGCAACTTCCTCGGCCTTGCCACGGCGTTTGGCGACGATGCCCGGACGCTCCTCGTCCAGCGTCTGGCGGATTGCCTCGTCGAACGAGATGCCCTTCTCCTTCGACTTCTTTTCCATCTGCGCGTCGGTCATCGGCGTGGCGATGAAGGCCGGCCCGACCGCGTTCACCAGCACGCCGTCCGGCCCGTAGGCCTTCGATAGACCCTTAGCGAGGTTGAGGACGCCCGCCTTTGCCGCCGCGTAGGGCAACTCCTCGACGTAGGGCTGGACCGCGTCCTCCGACGAGAACAGCACGACGCGGCCCCAGCCCGCCTTGCGCATGTGCGGGATGAAGGCCCTGGTCGCGCGCACGCCGGCCATGAGGTCGGTCTGGATCGCCTCCAGCCAATCGTCGTCGGTCAGTTTGGGATTGCCCCGGTTTGGTGGACACCGAGAACGCTTTCGCGTGAGGTGTTTGTCCGATGCCCAAGACCCGTCCCGCATACCCCGCCGAGTTCCGCCG
>NZ_LMNU01000040.1 GCF_001423085.1 Methylobacterium sp. Leaf125
CTCGCCCGTCGTCTACGAGCAGGAGACCCGGCCGCACCCGTCACCTGAGACCCTGCTCAGCCAAGCCCCCTAACCGTCCACAGAAACGGGGCAATCCCAGACATCATCCACCGCGTCCACCGCAAAGTCGCCACCCGGAAGGGGCGCTGCCCCGGTCCAGGGCCCGCCGCGTGGACCGAGCCAGCGGCCAATCTCCGCCAAAGCATCCTCCGACAGCTTGCGGTACGTCGTGATCTTGCCGCCGAAAACGTTCAGCACGGGGGCTTGGCCGTCCACGCCCTCTGTCCGCAGAACGTAATCGCGCGTTGCCTCCTGTGCTTTCGAGGCCTTGTCGTCATAGAGCGGGCGCACGCCTGAAAAGCTCCAGACGATGTCCTCGCGACGCAGCGGCTGCGCGAAGTACTCGCTCGCAGCCCTGAGGAGGTAATCAGTCTCTTCCTCGGTGATGACCGCATCCGCCGGGTTACCCGTGAAGTCACGGTCCGTGGTTCCCACCAAGGTGGTGTCGTTCGCGTACGGGATGGCGAAGATGATCCGCCCGTCCGCATTCTGGAAAATGAAGGCGCGGTCATGGTCGTAGAGTTTGCGTACGACAATGTGCGAGCCCTGCACGAGACGCACGTGCCGCGCCTCGCTCTGACCCAGAGGCCCCTGTATCACCCGGTCGACCCAGGGCCCCGCTGCATTGACGAGGAAGCGCGCGGCCACCGTCTCCTCACGGCCGGACGCGAGGTCACGCTGCACGATGTGCCACAGATCGCCCGCGCGGCCGGCAGATATCACGCGCGTGCGCACCGCGATCTCAGCCCCCTTGGCCGAGGCGTCCCGCGCGTTCAGGACGACCAGGCGTGTGTCGTCCACGCGCGCATCCGAATACTCGAAGCCGCGCCGGAACTCGGGTTTGAGCGGAGCGCCGATCGGACCCGTAAGATCGACCCGGCGGGTGGCCGGTAAGCGCTTACGACCACCGAGATGATCGTACAGGAAGAGGCCGAGGCGCAGGAGCCAGGCCGGCCGCAAGCCTGAATGCAAGGGGAGGACGAAGCGAAGGGGGCGCACAATATGCGGCGCGATGCTCCAGAGGATCTCGCGCTCGGTCAATGCCTCGCGCACAAGCCGAAACTCATAGTGTTCGAGGTAGCGGAGACCACCGTGGATCAGCTTCGTCGACCAAGCCGAGGTGCCGTTGCCCAAGTCGTTCTGTTCGGCAAGAAAGACGGAGTAACCCCGGCCTGCCGCATCCCGTGCGATGCCGCAGCCGTTGATTCCCCCGCCGATGACGGCAACGTCGAACGTGCGCATGATCGTTCCCTCTTTCGTATCACCGCCCTTTGATGCGCTTACGAAAGCGAGACGACTAAATACGAAACAAATCGAAAGTCAATCGCAAGCGACGACGCTTAGCGTCCCGTCTCAACGAGGCGGACTCCCGATACTTTGCAAAGGTCGCGCACCGCCTCGCTCCGACAATGATCGGTGACGAAGGTCCCGATTTGGCTGAGTTGGGCAAGGCGAACCGGCGCCGTACGATCGAACTTCGTCGAATCGGAAACTAGGACGACGTGCCGGGCATTGGCGATGATCGCCTGCGCCACCCGCACCTCGCGATAGTCGAAATCGAGAAGCGAGCCATCCTCGTCGATCGCCGAAGCGCCGATGACGGCGAAGTCCACCTTGAACTGTCGGATGATGTCCACGGCCGCCTCGCCGACGATCCCTCCATCGGAGCGGCGGATCAGGCCGCCGGCCACGATGCACTCGATGTCGGCACTAGCCCGCAGGGCGTGGGCGACATTGAGATTGTTGGTGATCACCATCAGGCCGGAATGGCCGAGGAGCGCCCGAGCGACCGCCTCTGTCGTGGTGCCGATGTTGATGAAGAGAGACGAGCGATCCGGGATGAGGTCGGCCGTCGCGCGGGCGATGGCGGCCTTCTCCTGCGCCGCAATTGCGTTGCGGGCCTCGTAGTCGAGATTCTCCGCGCCTGATCCGAGGACCGCCCCGCCATGCACCCGCGACAGCAGCCGGGCTTCGCACAGGTCGTTCAGGTCCTTACGGATGGTTTGCGCACTAACCGTGAAGCGAGCGGACAGGGCCTCGACCAGCACGCGTCCCTCCCCGCGCGCGAGCTCCATGATGGCGTTCTGACGCTCTGAGAGCATGCTGTCCGATCTCGATCTGATGAAACTGAAACCTGTTGGGGCGCGAGCGAAAGTGCAAGTCCTGATCACGAAAGGGTCTGATGAACAGGGTATGCGTGGCGACCGCTGCCACCGCTGGGCGACGCCGCACTTGCCGAGCGAGGGCTTCGGTAGAGTTCAGTTGGATCCTGTTCGAACCGTGAAACGAGGCAAAGCGGCGCTCATCCCGAGCAACGAACGTTCTCGCACGCGGCTTTGTCTGCTGTGCCGGACGACAGCCGAGACGGAGCAGGCGGCGATCGATCATGGGCGGAACACCGATGCGTGCGCTCGGTCCCGACCGGGCCTCTCATCGACCCTGCGTCGTCACCATCGCGTAGCCTTCCTGTCGGGGCGCGAGTAAAACGCCGGCTGTACGATCGCGAAGCCGACGGATCACATGCGCGCTCTGATGTTGACCCTTCCGCTGCTTCTCGCGGCTACCAGTGCCCACGCCGAGCCAGCATCGACCCTGGATGGATTGTGGCAACTGCTCGGCTCCTGCGCTCGATCGGTCGAAGGTCCTGCAGGGTCAAGCGGGTCAGAGGTGACCGTCTTGTTCAGTATCAAGCGCGACGGGAGTCTCCAGGGGCAGCCGCGGATCGCCTACTCCAGACTCGTCGGGGAGGACGCGGCCCAGAAGGCGTTTCTCGCCGAGGTGCTCGGCGGCATTGCGCGCTGCTTTCCGTTAGCGATCACGGACCGTCTCGGCGGTGCGATCGCCGGGCGGCCGCTGCGACTGCGGGTGACGAACCGCGCGCGAGAGCGTCGCGCATAGCAATCGCGGCGCCGACGCACGCGATATGGGGTGATCGTCCACCGCTTGCCCTTAACCGGCTGTAATCCTCAGGAGGCAAGCGGGAACCCATCTCGGAGATTGGACCATCCATGCAGCCCTGTGGCGGCTCTGGATCACAGTGTAAGCTTTCGTCGCAGTGGGCCTTCTTGTGGCGGGATCGCTGTCATCAGCCAGCGTCGATCGACCAGCAAGGCCTGAACCCCTTCACCATGGCCTGACCGAGGCCAGCCAAGTAAGCGCGCTCGATTCATCGCACCAAGCCCCAATGCGGGGGCATGCGGCGACCTGATCAGGTGCGAAATTTTCGGGGTATGAACCAGTGACATCGTATTGAAACGACGTCCTCCTGAACCGGCTGATTCATTAAGATGTTTGGTGGGTGCACAAGGGTTCGAACCTTGGACCCGCTGATTAAGAGCTAGACCGTCCCAGGATGGTTAATGTTAGTCAACGAGCGGCAACCCAGCCTTTACGTTGGCCGTGGCACACCTAGCGGCAGAGACCCACTGAACTAGGCGCGGATAGGCGCAGATGGGAGCAGCAAAGGCTGTTTCCCATACGCTTCCCAATCCGGCGCCTGACAGCTTGAGGCCTGCCATGCGTTTGACCCGACCCAATATCGCGAAGCTTGCGCTCACACCTGGGCGATCGGAACTAATCGTGTTCGACGAGGCCCTTCCAGGCTTCGGGATACGGATACGGTCAGGAGGTAAACGAACCTTTATCGTCCAATTCCGGATCGGCACGAAGAGCCGGAGGCTGTCCCTAGGAAACGCCGAAGTTCTGGATCCTGAGGAGGCTCGACGCCGCGCTAAGGACGCTCTGGCGAAGGTTCAGCTCGGCACTGACCCTTCAAGCGAGCGCACCGAAGCGCGGGCCCGTGCGTCCGTCGTCCTTGGCGACGTCATCGAGAACTACCTGAAGCGATACGCGACCCCTCGCCTTCGCCCTCGCTCGCTTACCGAAGCAGAGCGCTACCTTCGTACTAGCTGGAAGCCGCTCCACGGGTTGGCCCTACAAGACATCGATCGGCGCCGCGTTGCAGCCCGGCTCTCTGAAATCGTGTCGGAAGCTGGTGGCGTATCTGCCAACCGGGCGCGGGCGTACCTCTCGGCATTCTTCGCTTGGGCCATGCGCGAAGGCATTGCGTGTCCGACGTCAGCACCTGTGGGACAGAATGAGGGTCTTCCCGAACGGAGGATGGCTGGTTCATCGTAGCCCCTGAGGAGCGAAGATGAAGCAGAC
>NZ_LMNU01000041.1 GCF_001423085.1 Methylobacterium sp. Leaf125
AGGTTCTCCGCAGCGCCCTGCGCCTCGCGGGCACGGCCCTCGAGCGCGTCCCGCTTCGAGCCGGTGAGGTCGCCCACCGCGCCCTGAACCTTGCCGCCAAGCTCCTTGGCGGTCCCCGTGATGCGATCCGTGTTGACCATGATCATTGTCCTTGCTGTGCGCGCTTCGTGACGCGTGGGTGTGTGACGGTGCGAGCGACGGGAAACGCCGCCGCCAATCTCCCTGGCCCCAGAACCGGATCGCTGGTGGGCCATTGCGAGCCCGGGCCGGGCTCCCGGTCGGCCTGTCGCCGATCCGCTGCGGATCGGTGAGGGCTGAGGTCTCGGCGGTGGAGCCCTCAGCCCCCTTGCCTGATCGGGGAGATGGCCCTTCTCACCGACGTATCAATAGTTAGAAAATACCAGTAAACTGGGTTTTTCTACCCGGACGATGCGGTCGGGAATCCGTTGTTGCGCCCCCAGACGATGGCCTCGGACCGCTTGTGCACGTCGAGCTTCCGATAGAGGGCCGCCGCGTGGTTGCGCACCGTGTTCTTGGACAGGTTCAGCCGTTTGGCGATGACCTCGTCCGAGAGTCCGGCACAGATCAGGTCCAGGATCTGGCGCTCGCGCACCGTCATGTTGGGTGAGACCGCATCCTGATGGCCGGCACCGGGTTGGCGCAGATGAGCCAGCTTCTCGATCAGTCCGCGGCTGAACCAGGAGGTGTCGGCCATCACGGCCTCGATCGCCTCGAACAATTCGCGCTCGGTTCGCTTGCGCTCGGTGATGTCCTGCAGAACCAGGAGGACGAAGACCTCCGCGCCGATCTCGACCCGCTCCGCCGAGACCAGGCAATCGAGGCTGCTCCCATCCTCATGGTGCAGACAAACCTCCAGGCCGAGGACGTAGCCGGTGCGCACCAGGGCTGTCTCGAACCGGTCCCGCTGGGGCTCCGAGACCCAGAGGTCGAGATCGCCCGGCGTGCGGCCAGTGACTGTCTCCGGGCCGAAGCCGAAGACGCGGGTGAAGGCTTCGTTCACGCCGGTGATTGTCAGGCTTTCGGCGCGGGCCAGAAGGGTCGGCACAGGGGTCAGGCGGAACGCCTTGGCGAAGCGCTCCTCGCTCTGACGCAGCGCGGTCTCGGCCTTCCGGCGCAGTTCGAGGTCGGCGAAGGTGAAGAGCATGCAGGGCTCGTCGCCGAGTTCCATCGGCTGCCCGGCCACGATGACGAAGCGGGTGCCGCCATCGGGCAGGTCGAGGCAGGCCTCCATCTGCGGAATGGTGCCGCCCTCGTTGAGCCGGGAGATTGCCAGATCTCGGTTGCGGGCGTTGGCCAGCACGTCGACCTCGTAGACGCTGCGGCCGATGACGGCGTCGCGGGTGTACCCGGTCATCTCCAGGAAGCCGAGGTTGACCTTGACGAAGCGCAGGTCGGCGAGCCGGCAGATCACGGCGGGTGCGGGGTTGGCGTTGAAGGTGGCCTCGAAGCGGGCCTCGGCTTCGAACTGGTCGGAGACGTCCTTCAGGATGAGAGCGAGACAGCTCGGCTGGCCCTCGCGATCGGTCGCAACCAAGCTGCGCAACGAGTGCACGTAGTCGGCATCGGGACGGTCGGTGCGCGTGACCTCGACGATGACGTCGTGGAAGCGTTCGCCGGAGACGACCCGCTCCATCGGATATTGGTTCGGCGCATGGTTGTTGCGATAACGCAGCGCGAAGCGCTCACGGTAGGCATCGACCGTTCCGCCGAGTTCCTCCAGGCTCTCGGCGCCGTGCATGGCCAGCGCCGCCGCGTTGGCGTAGGCGATGGTTTGGTCAGGCTCGACCAGGATCACGCCCTCGCTCAGTCCGGCAACGATCTGCTGGAGTTCATGCCTGTCGACGCCAAGTGTCACCGGGACTTCCATCCACTTCGATCAAGTCCGGCCGTAACCTGCCTGCGCGAAGGCCGGTTCCGACAGGGGCCGGCGAATGTCTGGTATATCCGGATCATTGACGTGAACGTGATCGATCATCTGCCGCGAGCGTAGCTGCAAGCCACCTCAAGAAGTGGGTCGGGGCGGTGCCGGTCAGGGACCGCGAACGGAACGCGAGGCTGTAGCGGACCGAGAACTGCGATGGTCTCAAGATGTGGCGCTGGAAGAGCGTAATCGGCGGATGCCCCATCGCGATCGTTGAATCCGGATCACCACCATCGGCCGCGCATAGGCGGTCGTCGAGTTCCGGCCCCACGGAATCGTCGTGATCGCGAACCGCACTCTCCCCGACGTGGTGGGCTGCAGCCTCCAGGGAGCCCGCGGACCATAGCCCAGGGTTCTCCCGAGAGCCGGGGACGCGCACCTGCCACAAAGACACCGGGCTCTGGGACGCGCTCCACCGGGGGCCTCGGGTCGTCGGCGCTCCCGCGAAAGACCACGGGAAACCTTCAGCAATCCGAAAATTGCGGGAGGGCCGTGGCAGATTGCGCGTCTCGTCCCACAGAGCCTTCGAAGCACTACGGTGACTGCAACGAAGGTTCAGCGCGATGACGGTGACGACGGCCTTTCAGGAACCCGGTTCGGCGAACGGTCCGCGGCGTGGAAACGCCCTGACCATCACAGGCCTGATCCTGATGGGGGCGCTGGCGATCACCACGCCGGCAGCGGCGCAGGACGTCGGGTCACCAGCGGCCGCTGTGTCGACCGGCGTCGCGCCCGCCGAGGGCCTGGCGGGCGCCCCCGCGGTACCCACGGCGTCCCCGCCCGCGTCCGTTGCGTCAGAGCCCGGCGCGACGAGCGCGCAACTGCCGGCCTCGAACAAGGCGGCCGGGGTCGCCCACGACTTCTCGCCCATTGGCATGTTCCGCACTGCGGACGTCGTGGTGCAGGCGGTGATGGTCACCCTTCTCCTGGCGTCGGTGGTCACCTGGGCCATCTTCCTGGTGAAGACGCTGAGCCTGACCCTCGCCAAGCGGCAGATCCGGTCGAGCCTCACGGCGTTGCGGTCGGTTGGTAACCTGCCGGAGGCGAACGAGCAGATTCGCCGCGGTGTCGGAGCGCTTCTACTGGTCGAGGTCGAGGGTGAGGTCGTGCTCTCCCAGGGACTCCCGAGCGAGGGCATCAAGGAGCGGGCCGCCATCGCGCTCACCCGGATCGAGGCCAGGGTCGGCAAGCGGATGGCCTCCGGAACCGGAATTCTGGCGACGGTCGGTTCGATCGGACCCTTCGTCGGCCTGTTCGGCACCGTGTGGGGCATCATGGGCAGCTTCATTGGCATCGCCAACTCGAACACCACCTCCCTCGCCGTGGTGGCGCCCGGTATCGCCGAAGCGCTGCTTGCCACCGGGATCGGCCTCGTCGCGGCGATCCCCGCGGTGGTGATCTACAACGCGCTGACGCGCTCCATCACCGGCTATCGGGCCCTGGTCGGCGACGCCGTCGCGCTGGTGATGTGCCACCTGTCGCGCGACCTCGACACGCGCGAGACGGTCACCTACGGCCGCCCGTCCAATCTGCGCCTGGCCGCGGAGTAGGCGCATGGCCGTCAAGTTGGGATCCAGCGACGGCGGCGACCTCGTCGAGAGCGCCGAGATCAACATCACGCCGTTCATCGACGTGATCCTCGTCCTGATGATCATTTTCATGGTGGCGGCGCCGCTCTCGACCGTCAGCGTCCCGGTCGAGTTGCCAACCTCCTCCGCGCCGCAGCAGCCGCGTCCGGACAAGCCGGTCTACATCAGCATCAAATCCGATCTCTCCGTCACCTTGGGAGAGGACGCGGTGGCCCGGACGGATCTCGGCGCGGCCCTCAACGAGGCGACGAAAGGCAACAAGGATGAGCGCATCTTCTTGCGTGCCGACAAGGGCGTACCCTACGGCGAACTGATGCAGGTGATGAACCTGCTGCGCGGCGCAGGCTACCTCAAGGTCGGCCTCGTCGGTCTCGAGGAGACGGCCGGCGGAGCGCAACCATGATGCATCCACCGCCTGAAGCCTTTCTTCAGGCCACCGAGAAGCGTCGCGCGGAGCTGGAACGGTCCCAGTCGTCCGGGCTGCTCCGGTTCCTGGGCTGGACGGTAGCCGTCCTCCTGATGCTGATGGTCCATGTCGGGCTCTACCTTGCTCTGACGCATGTCCGTCGTCAGATGATTTGGGACATTCAGCGGTGTTCAGGAGCGGAGGCTCTGGTCCATCTGGGGTGAGAGGTTAGGCAGCCTGCGCGTGATGGCGCAAGCG
>NZ_LMNU01000042.1 GCF_001423085.1 Methylobacterium sp. Leaf125
CGGCGGAACTCGGCGGGGTATGCGGGACGGGTCTTGGGCATCGGACAAACACCTCACGCGAAAGCGTTCTCGGTGTCCACCAAACCGGGGCAATCCCAATCCAACGTCAAAAGCCGGGTAGCCGACCTCGCGGCCAACAGCATCAGCGACATGCTGTTCGGCAAGCGGGGGACCAGCGACTACGGCCTGCTCAGTAGCCTCATGGGCGGTAGCGGCGCCGCCAACGCCCCGGCGAGTGGAGCCCAAGGCCCAACGGCGCAGTCGAGTGGTCTGTCCAGCCTACTCGCCTCGGCCAAAAGCTTCTTCGGCTTCGCGGATGGTGGTCACGTGCGAGGGCCCGGTGGCCCGAAGTCGGACTCGATCCCGGCTTGGCTGTCCGATGGCGAGTACGTCGTCCAGGCGTCATCCGTCTCGCGCTACGGCAAACACTTCTTCGACTCCCTCAACAATGGAACGGCGAAGTACCTTGCTGACGGCGGCTTCCTCGAGCCGCGAGGTGGCCGTGGCGGCCTAGTGGCCGGCTGCATCGGCGAGGCCCCGGTGCTGCTCGTGAGGGCGTCCTGATGACCGCCAACATCATGTTCGTGCTGGACGACGGCATCTCGATGTTCTCGGACGGTGCCGCCTACGACGAAGAAGGCGTAGTCCGACGCATCCATGCCAAGCAGATTGTGCGGCCCGACATCGATACCGTGATCACGACCTCTGCTTCTGGCCTGTCCCTCTCGATGCTCAACCACGTGATAGCCGTTGACGGACCTGTGGGGTTTGACCAGGTCGTCGATGCAATGCCGGGCTGGACCGTCGAGGTCCTGGCTTCCATGGATCGCATTCACGGCGGCAGAAACTACGCGATGTTCCTGTACGCCGGCTGGTCCGAACGGGAGCAGCGCTGGCGCGGCTACCTCATCGCGACCTACGACTTGCCGGCTTATGGAGTAGCGGCGTTCGAGCCTGCCATGCTCCATTCCTTCGCTAAGCCGAACGCCTCTCCTGAAGCGCTAGAGGCAGCTGGTCTCCCCCGCAATCTTGTCCAAGCAAACGAGCCAGCTAGCATCCTGGGCGCGAAGCTGATGCTGGCGCTTCGGCAGACCCGGCAGGAGATGCATGGTCCTGGAACAGCCAGCGGCTACGTCGTCGGCGGCTTCATCCAGCACACGCATCTGCAGCGAGGGCGCGCCGACAGCCGCATTATCTACCGCTGGCCGGATGAAATCGGGTGCGCAATCGACCCTTCTCAGGATCCCATCGTCGAAGTCGGCTCATCCGATCAGGCTGAGGCGGCAGCATGAGAGCTGCCGCCTCTCACCCAAATCACTCTGCGGAAGTTGCCTTGCGTGGCCGTCCAGCGCGCTTCGGCTTCGCTTCAGCGGACGCCTCTGAGACCGTCTCCTCCGGCTCCGCAGCCCTCGTCTGACCCTTCCGGCTGTTGCCGAGCCCCAGAGCGCGTGCGAGCTCAGAGCGCTGAGCCGAGTAGCTGGCAGCGGTCATAGGGTAGTCGGCAGAAAGGCCGTGCTTCGCCCGATATGCCTCGGGGGTAAGGCCGCGAAGCGTCAGATGCCGGCGCAGCGTCTTGTAGGGCTTGCCGTCCTCGAAGCTGATGAGCGCGTCCGGTGTGATCGACTTCTTGATCTGAGCCGGCGTCGGCTTCTCGACCTCCTCCTTGTGCGACGCAGCAAATCCGCCCGCGGCAAGTCCGCTGAGAGAGGCGTGTACGCTGGTAAGCAGGCTGGCCAGTTCGCTTACTGGGACAGGGTTGTTCGACACGAAGGCTGACACGATGTCTGCAGTCAGCTCAATATGGTCAGTCGGCATATTCGGGGTGATTTCGTCCATGTGATGATCTCCTTCACGTAGGATGATCACCCTGTAAGACGTGGCATTACGGGATTAGCAAGCCTCGGTATTCGCGAACGTCTCTAGGAAGGAGATTTATCCACCACATTGCATTTAGATCTATCTGTCGCTGCCACAATCTCTATAGCGGCAAAGGCGGCACCCTTCGATAACTGATGCTCGTCTCCGCAAAGCCTGGAACCGGACGCACCTTCGCCTCTTCACCTCCACAGGTAATGAGAAGGGAAGGCGCTATGAGTTCGACCGAAAAGACAACGCCCGGCGCTCTCAGCATCCCGCCGAAGGGTAGGTCTCTGGTCGAGCCACGGGTCAGCGACGACCCTGCTGAGGCTGGCCCGATCTCGCCTGGTCTCGTGGAGCCTTCTAAGGATCAGGGTCCGGAAACGGGAGGATACGATGATCATTCGCCAAGCTGGTGCCCGACCAACAAGGACGGTGGCTACGGAGCAGGCTGAGCACTGACCATGACAGATGCAGATCGTACTCAATGGCGAGCTGCCGGGCTGAAAGCTGGTAACCTCAATGGAGGGGACCTAGCCACACTCATGCAGGGCAAGAGCGTGGGCGACGACCAGGTTCAGAGCCTCATCGAGTTGCTAGGGGTTAACCTGCAGGACAAGGCACAGCGTCTGCGAGACAGGGAAATTCCATTGGAATTGATTGAGGAATATACCCGCGCGGCCGCGGAGAGCGTGATGCTGCAGATGCACGCGCTACGCATCGCTACTGGCGGTGAGGCAGAACCACACCCCTGACGGCGGCTACGGCTGGGGGCAACGCAAGAGCGACACGACAAAGAACGATCGGCTCTACGATCTTGGCAATAGGCCTGTACAACCCGAATGGGTCACAGATCCGAGCGGGTATCGCAACTTAAGGACGGTCGTAGGGTACATCCGGGACGCTAGCGACCTCAATGATCATTGCGGCAGCAAGAATCAATACAACCAACCGCAGTATTCCTGATTTACCCCGGCGGAATTGCCAGATCTACCCGAGTTTGACTCGAAGCCCGCTTAGCCTAACTATATTTTTTCTTGGCGCACTTCAGAGGAGAGTCTCTCTCCCTGAGGTCGTTGCTGTCGAGCTGTAGGCACAAAAAAACGGTGAGAGCCTTTCGGCCTCACCGTCAGAGTAGGGGTCAACAGTTTCCGAGCGGTACAACCAAGAAACCTACAACCCTGTCGCCAGGAAGGTTTAGCATAAATAAAGCAGGCTGCAATTCCGTATTTTAAAATATCGCGAGCGAATTTCCGCGGACATAGCTTTGTTCGACAGCGAAGCCGCGCGCATATAACGGAACCTGCACAGGGTTGTCCGATGCTTTTGCATGTGTACGCCTAACGATTACGTGATCACTTTTTTGTCGCACTTATGAGAATCTTATTGCGCTGACGTAGAAACATATTACACGTGACGGCACTCTTCCTGCGGAGCTATTGTGCTGCTCAGGCGAGATGGCTGTTCGCCTTCCAATGCGTGCAGTTACTGGTAACGACCAGATATCAGCAATAATGAGATGGAATGGCAGCTTGCTCCTCAGGCCGCGATTGATCATCTCACCCTGGAGGAATCCATGAGAGCGGTACATCTTCTCGCACTCGGCGCCGGCATGGTCGCTTCGACCACGGCGTTCGCCAACGAAGACGTCCTGAAGCGCACGG
>NZ_LMNU01000043.1 GCF_001423085.1 Methylobacterium sp. Leaf125
GCCAAATCGTCAGGAGATGCAAAAGCAAGCCGCCAACCCCGTTGGCCGCCCGCCGATGAACCGGGGTATACGGATCATGCCCCAACCCGTCAACCGCCAGAGGCGGGGAAAACGCACATGTCGCAGTTTGGTTCTCTCCCGGAAGCAGCGACGGGTGCACGCCCCTGTCGAGGTCGCGCTCCGACGAGGCCGGGAATCCTGCCCCAATCGCGTGACCTCGACACGTGCTCACCCTGGCGTTGCGCGCGCTTTTCGGGGGGGGTACGGCCCTAATCCCGAGGCGGGACAGGCCACTGAAGCTCCACCCGATCGGCGTTTCATCCCCAGGTTGTGCGGCTCTTCACTCCTTTTCTCGTAAACCCTTGATTCCGTGGGCTTCTCAAAAGTGAACCCTCCCCCCTTCCCACGACACCCGTGGTCTGAAGGCTGGAGTATCCCCTGTCCTGAAGCGCTGCAGGCTCGGCAGCGGGGGGGCGGACAGCCGTGCTCGGGGCAGTCCACCGCGCCAGCCAGGCCAGCCAGCTCGGAGAGACGATCCGAACCACGTTGGTGCGATTGGGACGGTACTGGACCCGTCGTTCCGTGATGGACACCAGGCCGAGGTTCTGGGCAATCCGCAGGGCCAGGCGCGCCTTGGTCTGGCCCACCCCGGCCCGGGCGGCGATCTCGGGGATCGAGAGCGTGCACTGGCTTCCGGCGACGAACGAGTCGGCCACGATCTTGAGGACTGCCAGTTCCCCCGTGGTGAAGCGGCAAGCGAGCTTCGGCGGCAGGGGCCCGGAGGCTGCCAGGGTCCGCCGGCGTTCCAGCGAGCGGGCCCGGTCGGGCGAGCGCTGGGGGCGCTTGGGGGGGAAATAGGACCAGGGGCGCGGATCCTGGCCCGGGCTCTGGCCCGAGGACGCTTCCGGGGCCTCCGCGGCCGCTTCGGGGGGCTTCCGGGAGGAGACGACGGCAAGGCCTCCGAGGGAAACGGCGGAGGCCTGGGCGCGCGGTCTGCGGCGGCCGTGGATGGCTTCGGCGAGGGCCTGGGCCTGGGCGTCCGTCAGGGCGCCCTCCCCGGCCGCACGCCACAGATCGCGGCTCAGGGCGTCCAGGGCGGCCAGGGGAACATGGTTAACGAGACTGAGTAGGTGGTCGAACGACATGGTGGTCCCTGGGTTGGGACCGCATCGGGCTGAGCGACATCGCCTCGAGAATGCACATTCTCGATTGACTCCTGAGGGGAGCTATGATGTACTGAGGACATTCCAGTCTTTTTCAGTACACTGCCGATTTGACGGCCCTCCGGTTTGGCGACCGGGGGGCCGTTGTCGTTTCAGGGTCCTACTGCGGCGGGCGGTGGTTCCTTGATCGAATCCCCGGTCAAGCAAGGACCGAAGACCGCGCATTCGGCATGCGAGGGGTACTCCTGTCAAACCAGGGACTTGCGTCGCTCCGCAGCCGTGCCCGATCCGTGACCCCTGCCGGGACCGATGCGCCCGTTCATTCCCCGATCCGTCCGATCCAAGACAGGGCATTTCCCTCGGCGAACCAGATAGCGTCACGGGTCCGGCAGACGATCTACCCGACAGAGCCGCCCCCCTCATCCAATCGTAAGTTATTCAAAAATCATGCAAATATCGCACAGATGGGCAAATGGGCTTTTGCCCAAGAACCCAATTGGGTTTACGGGTTCTTGGGACTTTGGGCGCTAGGGCAATGGGGCTCTTGGGACGATGCGCTCAGGAGGTTTGGGGTCCAGGAGGCCCGGGGAGCCTGTTCGATGGCGGTCATCAGCGTCTGCTCTACGAAGGGCGGAGTCGGGAAGACGACGCTCGTGATCTGCCTGGCGGATGCCTTCGCGCGCCAGGGGGGAAGCGTGGCCATCGTCGATGCCGACCCGAACGGGCATGTGGGCGCCTGGCGTGAGCGGGCGGGGGCGGACTCCACCGTCGCGGTCATCTCGGGCGTGACGGAGACCGTCATCCTCGACCGCATTGCGGAGGCGGCGACACAGTACGGGATCGTCCTGGTGGATCTCGAGGGCGCCGCCTCGCAAGCCGTCACCTACGCGATCGCCGAGTCGGACCTCGTGCTGATCCCCACCAAGATCTCGGGTATGGACCTGCAGGAGGTGTTCCGAACCTACGAGGTGGTGCAGCGGGCCGAGCGCATGCTGCGCCGATCGATCCCCGCGCGGGTGGTCCTGACCCAGATGTCGCCCCTGCAGAGCCGCGTCGCCCAGCATGCCCGGGAGGAGATCCAGGGCGCCGGCATCCCGCTGCTGCGGACCGAGGTGATCCAGCGGGCCGCGTACCAATCCATGCATTTCACGGGGTCGACGCCGGCCGGGCCGGGCGGAGACCCGAAGGCCGCCGCCGAGGTGGGGGGTGTCCTGAACGAACTCCTCGCCATCCTGGCCAAGCAGCAGGAGCTGGCCGAGCAACAGGGAGCCGGACGATGAACAAGCCTCCGTTCCTGCCCTCACCCCGCCCACGGCCGCATACGAGTCCGGAGGATGCCCGGCTGCTGGCGGCCGCGACGAGCGACCTCGGTTTCACCCGGGCCTCGAACGCCCCCCAGGAGCCGCCGGCCGCCCCGAGGCTTCCGGAAGCGCCCCGGCCAGCCGAGGTCACCGAGGCCAGCCCGGTCCCGACACCGAAGACCCGGGCTGCCGCGAAGCGAAAGACCAAGGCGACGGTCCTGAAGGTCGAGGTGCCGGATCCCGTCTGGACGGCCCTGCGGCAGGAGGCCCTCGATCGCCGGGTGACCGTGAAGTACCTGGTCCTCGAGGCCCTGGCGGCCAAGGGCTACGCCTTCGATCTCTCTGCCATCCCGAAAGACGGTCGCCGCCTGCGCTAGGTGAAGGGTCCGGAGGGGCCCTGTCCGAACAGCGGCTTGTCCGAAGATCCGATCCGGACCTTGCGGACGCCAGTCAGGCCTCCGCACCCCTGTCCGCAGGAGCATGGTCCAACGGACGTGGAACCGACCGATGCTCAGAAACGCAGAAAGGCCGCCCCGGAGGGCGGCCTTTCTAAGACGACGATCGTTTGAGGGATTGTCACTTGTTCTGTGCAGGTCTGGCGGCGACCGACTCTCCCGTGTCTTGAGACACAGTACCATGGGCGCTGGTGCGTTTAACGGCCGAGTTCGAGATGG
>NZ_LMNU01000044.1 GCF_001423085.1 Methylobacterium sp. Leaf125
GGGACAGGCGGCGAGATCGATGCCGCCGATCGCCAGGACCGTGAAGATCCACGGGCCCGCCACCAGCAGGGCCGCGTAGACGTAGGCTCCGGCGGTGCTGGTCAGGGAGCGCCCCTGCGTCATGCGCTCCAGGGCGAAGCCTAGGCCGGCCATGGTATCCTCCCGATCTCCCCYGCCGGYCCGGTATCCCGTAGGGATTCGGATCGTCCGGAGGCTGGTGGGTCGAGAGCGGCCGGGTCGACGGAGTCGCAGAGCGCCTCGTAGAGGCCGACGATCCGGTCCTGATCGAACACCGCGTGAATGCGCGCACGCAGATCCTGATCCGAGGCGCCCCGCTCACCCACCGCCGCAGCCGTCACAGCATACTCTCCGTTCGCTCGCCGCGGTAGGTTTTGATGCTACAGAGAATAATATTGCGATTAATGTATTATAATTTTCACTATACTGATTAGATTGACTGTTGCGACATAAATCAAGATAGATCAAGTAAAGCTTCCGATAATCCTAATTCAGATGTGATGCGAAACGATGTGGCCCTGGCTCGCGCAGGACCGACATCAGGTCGTGCATGGAACCAGGCGCCGCCCAGATGGGGGGCCCAGGACATTACGCCCTKGGTGTTSACSAGRTAGGCGAGCTCGGTCCGGTTCTTGGCCTGGAGCTTCTTCATGATGTTGCGCACATGCACCTTCACGGTGTTGGTGCACATRTTGAGTTCGTAAGCGATCACCTTGTTCGGCTTGCCGATCTGCAGGACGCCGAGGACAGCCGCCTCGCGCTCSGTCAGCCGGACCGACCCGCGTCCGCGCGCCTCGGCGGCCGGTGGGGCTGGGGGCGTGCAGACGATCCCGGMCGGGACGAAGCAGCCGCCGGCCAGCACCAGSGCGATGGCGCTCTGGGCCACCTTYACGGAACTCGTCATGGGGATGAATCCACTGAGTCCCCGYCGCATCGCTTCCGTGACCTGATGGTAATCCTCAAGTTCCGAYAGGAGGACGACCGGAACGCCGGGACTGACGCTGGCGAGGGTCTCCAGCTCACTCTCCATCTGCGCGATGCTGCGATGGGTTGCGGCGATCACGAYGACGGAGGCCGGGGSCCGGTCCTTGGCGGYCTTCTGCCAAAGTCCGACGGTGCAGAAGCCCAGGACCTGGGGCGCGTCGGCACTTCTCTGGATCTGGGAGATCAAGCTCTCCCGAAACAGGACCCGGGGGTCGATGATGACGACTNCTTCTGCCAAAGTCCGACGGTGCAGAAGCCCAGGACCTGGGGCGCGTCGGCACTTCTCTGGATCTGGGAGATCAAGCTCTCCCGAAACAGGACCCGGGGGTCGATGATGACGACGGTCGGTTGTTCAATCTTCCCAATTAGGATGTCGGATTTGATGTCCACAACCGGCATAGCTGAAGCCCCATCCGTGACATGTGACAATTATCTATCGGAGTGGAGCCTCAGAACCGCAGACCACCAATCCGGAGAATCCAGGCGTAACGGAATTAATACAGTTTTACAAAGAGCTAAATTCAGAATTTATGAATATTAGCGTTTGATAAATTCACAAATATATTTTTCTCTTCGATAAAATGGATCACCTCAAATTTTGACGAGTAAATTTTAGTTAGATAGCGATGCTGTCTCAGCGGTAGTTTTCCGTCCGGCCGCCACCCGCACCTTGGTGGCTCTGGTGGCTCTGGCCTCGACCCGGCCGCGCCTGTGGGTGCTCCTCGATCTGAACCGGGCTCAGGAGCGCGAAATCCCGATAACATCGTCGACGAAACGCTGCTGCGGCCCTTGAACGTCGAGCGCCTCAGCATTCTCCTGTCCTGGGCCGGGGAGCGCGCGGCGGCGTTGGCCGCACTGTGCCGGGCCGACGCGCTGATGCCGGGCACGCAGGAAATCGGTCGGATCATCCTGTTCGATCTCCTTCTTGCCAAAGGCCTGCGGGCGGAGGCTGCCGAGCGCACCGATTGGCGCAACAGATAACCTGCGATCGGAGCTATCACTAAAGAATATGGCTGATCATATGATGGTATAGCCCTAAATATCATTGATGCTAACTCAATCAGATTAGAGCGTGCTGCCGTTAGGCGCTATCGCTAATCCCCCCATCGCGATTGCCATAAATCTTAAAAAAATGACTAATATTATCTCGATTATTATTACAAATGGTTCTGATTTAAATTCATTCAAATAGGGGATTGCAATGCTTGAAGTCGTTCCAGACCGGACGGATCATCATCTGAGATCTTCGGAAACTGCGCATGCGTTGCATCTCTACGATGCGTCATCCGAGCACCTGATGCCGCAGGTCACGTCGACCCCGGCGATCAAACAGGCGGTRGTRATGGCCGGTGGCAAGGGGACGCGGCTCCATCCCTATTCGGCGCTGTTTCCCAAGCCCCTGATGCCSCTCAACGACATGCCGGTCCTGGAGCTGCTGCT
>NZ_LMNU01000045.1 GCF_001423085.1 Methylobacterium sp. Leaf125
AGCCCGCCCAGAATACCAGGCCAAACCCCGCCAAATCGTCAGGAGATGCAAAAGCAAGCCGCCAACCCCGTTGGCCGCCCGCCGATGAACCGGGGTATACGGATCATGCCCCAACCCGTCAACCGCCGGAAACGAAAAAAATTCACCGCGGACGGCGCGCGGAAAACTTTGCTGCGAGTGTCACGTGCGCCCTCCCCTCCTGCGGTGACGCGCGCGCCGAAACGTGCCTCAATCTCGACATGCTGGGCCACGACATCGGTGGCTGGCCGCTGGGCGGCGCCGTGCGCGGGAAACCTGCGCGGGCGGTTGTCAGAGAACAGGAACCTCATCGTGAAGCGCGGCCGTCTGAAGATCGGGGAGCGGGACGGCCCAGCGGAGGGACGCGTCCCGGGGCGTTCGCCGAACGGCAGTCTTCCGGCCCTCGACCTTCTCGGGCCCGATGCGGCGCGGATCGACCGGCGTGACGTCAACCTGCGCTGGCTCTGTGCCAGCGCGCTCACGGGCCTGACCGGTGCGGCCCTGATCGGTGCGGCGATCCATGTCTCGCTGGAGAGCGAGGCCTCCTTCGCGGCGATTCCGGAACGGGCCTCGACCGCGGTCCGGCCCGCTCTCAGCGACGGCACGGCCAATGTCGCCCGCAAGAGCGACCGGCTGGTCCGAAATCTGATGATCGCCTCGGCCAAGCAGAGCTTCCGCTCGCCCGTGACGGTGCGGCTGGGTGACCGCGAGATCATCAAGGTGCGTCCCTTCATGCGCGTCTCGACCGCACTGTCGATGACGACGGGCGTGTTCGCGACCGAGATGCCGCGCTTCGATCCCATGAAGCTCAGCACGGACGAACCCCTGGAGCGCGCGCCCGAGCCGGGCCTGGCGGATGCGCCAGGCGCCGAGGTCTCCGTAATCAAGCGCGATCTCGCCGGCATCGACGTCGAGCCCGGCGCCCCTGCCCTGTCCGACGACGACGTGGCGGCGCAGATCGAGGAGGAGCGCCGCCTCTCGGTCGAGGCGGGCCGCCGCGCCGCGATCCCGATCGCGCCCCAGATCATGCTGTCGCGGACCCTGCAGCAGGGAATGGCGGGGTCGCGCTTCGATCCGGCGTCGCGCCTCGGCGACGAGGGCTCGCCCTTCAAATCCATCGACGTTCTGGTGGTGCCCGAGAACGTCACCAGCCTGGCCAAGAGCGGTGTCGGGGCCGAGCCGCCTCTCGTCGAGGAGCGCGACCTCGCCCTCAAGCGCGGCGAGACGCTGGAGGCCGCCCTCAAGAACACGGCCCGCGCCAGCGACGAACAGATTCGCGGTATCGTGGCCGCCCTCGGCGGGCGCACACGGACGGCAGACCTCTCCGAAGGTCAGCAGTTCCGGGTCCAGGTCGCGCCAGGGCCGCGGCCCGGCGATCCGCGTCAGGTCACCCGCGTGGTGCTCTACGGCGAGAGCGGCATCGAGGGGATCGCGGCGATCAACGATCGCGGCACCTTCGTCTCCGTCGCGCCGCCGACCGAAGACGCTCCCTCGCGGACGGCACCGGCCGTGGCGGACGCCTCCGAGGACGGCGAGGAGGAGGGAGGCACGGGTCCGCGCCTGTATCAGAGCCTCTACGAGACGGCGGCCCGGCACGACCTGCCCCGCGGTGCCGTCGACGACCTGGTCAAGATCTTCGGCTACGACGTGGATTTCCAGCGCCGGATCTCGCAGGGCGACAGCCTCGACGTCTTCTATACCTTCGACGACGAGGGTGCGCAGGGCTCCACCGAGCGACCGGAACTGCTCTACGCCTCGCTCAATCTCGGTGGCGAGGCCCGCAAGGTCTTCCGCTTCCAGTCCCCCGACGACGGAACGATCGACTACCTCGACGAGCAGGGCCGATCGCTCAAGAAGTTCCTCATCCGCAAGCCCATCGCCGACGGCATCATGCGCTCGGGCTTCGGCTATCGGCGCCACCCGGTCCTCGGCTACGCGAAGCTGCATACCGGCGTCGACTGGGCGAACCCGATCGGCACGCCCATCGTGGCGGCCGGCAACGCGACGGTGCTGAAGGCGGATTGGGATTCCGGCTACGGCCGCCGGGTGGAACTGCAGCACATCAACGGCTACGTCACGACCTACAATCACATGTCCCGCTTCGCCCGCGGCGTCACCGCCGGCGCCAAGGTGCGCCAAGGCCAGGTGATCGGCTATGTCGGCTCGACCGGCCTCTCCACCGGCGCCCACCTCCACTACGAGGTCATCATCAACGGGCACTTCGTCGACCCGATGAAGATCCGCGTCCCTCGCGGGCGCGAACTCGACGGGCGGATGCTCGCGGAATTCACCCGCCAACGCGAGCAGATCGAGGGCACGATGCAGAAGTCGCGCACGGCCTCCGCCATGGCCCAGCGCGACGCGATGCGCTGATTCGCGCCCCTGCGTTCGGGTTCTCGATGCCGGCTGCGTCCCTGGGCTGATCGCCGTCGTTCAGGCGAATCCGAGGCGGGTCCGTATGTCCGCCGGGCTCTCGCCGGACGCGCGCAGGTCGGCGAGGGATTGCGAGCCGCGGGATTTCGCGAGCTTCTCGCCCGAAGCGTCCAGCAGCAGATCATGGTGATGGTAGCGCGGCGACGGCGCCTCGATCAGGGCCTGCAGAAGGACGTGCAGGTCGGTGCTGGCGCGCAGGTCCGCGCCGCGGACCACGTGGCTGATGCCCTGGAGGGCATCGTCCATCACGACGGCGAGGTGATAGCTCGTCGGCACGTCGCGACGGGCGATGACCGGATCCCCCCAGCGCGCTGGATCGGCAGCCTCGTCCCATTCGGTCCCGATTTTGCGGACAGGCCCCCTCCCCTCCCCCGCCGCGACGGCGAAGGCGCGCACCCTGTGCGGGCCGGGTGCCGCGGCCAGGGCCCTGGCCGTATCGAGCCGCCAGGTATGCGGTTCTCCGGCGGCCCGTCGCGCATCGGCGACGCCCCTGGGCAGGGCCCGGCAGGTGCCCGGATAGAGCGGCGCTCCATCGGGGTCGCGGTTCAACGCCGTGCCGCCGTCGGCAGACCCGGCCTCCGCCGCCGCGGCGATCACGCCGCGCGAGCAGAAGCATGGATAAGCCAGGCCGCGCTGGGCCAAGGCGGAGACCTGACGCCGGTAGGCGTCGAAATGCTCGGATTGGCGGCGCTCCGGGGACGCGAACCGCAAGCCCAACCAGGCGAGGTCGTCGCGGAGCCCCTGGATCAGTTCGGGGCGCGACCGGACCGGATCGATATCCTCGATCCGCAGCAGCAAGCGGCCGCCGGTCCCCCGCGCGAGGGCGTCGTTCAGGAGGGCGCAGGCCGCATGTCCGAGATGCAGGCGGCCGTTCGGGCTGGGGGCGAAGCGGAATATCGGGGCCTTCACCGACGGACCCCTTCCGACCGTCGTTCGATCAGCCGCCGACGCGGCGAAGGCAACTCTGTTCCTTCGCCACGCAGGCGATCCCCGGGAGGGAGCAATGGATGCCCCCCTCGACGCGCTGGCAGACGCGACAGCCGTCGCCCCACTCGGCGCAGGCCGTGTCCTCGCTCGGCGCGACGCTTGC
This sequence comes from Methylobacterium sp. Leaf125, assembly GCF_001423085.1. GTDB lineage: Bacteria > Pseudomonadota > Alphaproteobacteria > Rhizobiales > Beijerinckiaceae > Methylobacterium. The sequence goes on from NZ_LMNU01000045.1 coordinate 3,542, forward strand.
CTTGGGGTGCGACGGCGCCGGTATGGCGGCTCCGATCAGCACCGTCGCGGCCGTGAGGGCGACCACGCCCCAGGCGACGCGGCGGTCATGGTTGCGCGTCGGCGCATCGGAAATCAGGTCATCGGCCATGGCGCGGTGTTCGCGCGGGAGAACCGGCGTGTCAACGCTCATGCGGCCGCCGCACGACGGGCCAGCAAGTCCGGTAGGGCCTGCAGATCCAGGGGCTTGGCGAGAAAATGATCGAAGCCGGCCGCTCGGGCCTCACGCTCGTCGTCGCGGCCCGCATTGGCGGTGAGCGCGACGAGCCGGAGGGCGGACGCGTGCACTCCGCTCTCGCCGGCCCGAATCCGTCGCGCGGTCTCGAGCCCGTCGAGGCCGGGCATGCGGATGTCCAGGAGGGCGAGGTCGAAGGGCACCGCGTCGGACGCCTCGCGGATGCGGGCGAGCGCTTCCTCCCCGTCCCGCGCCAGGACGACGATCGCTCCGAGGCGCTCCAGGGCCTTGGTCGCCAGCAGGGCGTTGATCGGGTTGTCCTCGGCCAGGAGCACGCGCGGTCCGGTGGCGATCGGGGTGCGCGGCGTCTCCGGCTCCGGGCGAAGAAGATCCGGATGCCGAATCGCCTCCAACGGCGCCGGGCGCTCGCTGCGGGGAGAGGACGGCGCGAGCAGGCGATCGAACAGCGAACGGGCGCGTACCGGCTTCACGAGGTAGCTGTCGAACCCGGACGCGGCTGGCGCGCCGAAATCGCGTCGATCGAAGGGTGAGAGCAGCACCAGGCAGCAGCGCACGCCGTGACGCCGCGCCTCCCCGGAGAGGCTTCGCACGGCGGCGTCCCCGAGCGTGCGATCCGCCAGCAGGGCGTCGAAGGCTGCCCCCGGCAACGCCGCGAGCCCCGCCGCGAGGTCCGGCACCACCAGGGCGGAGGCCCCGGACCGCGTCAGCCGGCGCGCGAGGTAGGGCGCCTGGAACGGCGAAGCCGCAACGATAAGGACTCTACGCCCAGCGAGGCCGGGCGGGCGCTCCCGCTCCGCCTCGGCGATGCCGAGCGGGAGGGCGACGGTGAAGGTGCTGCCCGTGCCGAGGCGCGACGTCGCCGCGACATGGCCACCCATTCGGGTGACGAGGCGGCGCGTGATGGCGAGGCCGAGCCCGGTTCCCTCGTGCCGGCGGCTCGCACTGTCGTCGCCTTGCTCGAATTCCTCGAACAGGCGCGGGATGCGATCTTCCGGGATGCCCGGACCCGTATCCGAGATGGCGATGCGCAGATGACCGTCACCGTGGGTCAGTTCGACCCCGACGCCACCGGTCCCCGTGAACTTGATGGCGTTGCCGGCGAGGTTCACGAGGATCTGCCGGACCCGGTCCGCGTCACCGATCACGAAACGCGGGACATCGTCGGCGACATCGACCGCGATCTCGATCCCCTTGTCCTGGGCCCGGGGCGCCAGCAATTCCACGACGCCCTCGGCGATCTCGGCCGGATCGAAGGGCTCGGCGGCGAGGTCGAGGCGCCCGGCCTCGATCCGCGAGAAGTCGAGGATGCCGTCGATCAGGGTCAGCAACGCCTTGCCCGAGGTGCCGATGGCCTCGACGTAGGTGCGCTGCTCCGGATCGAGCCCGGTCTCGAGGACGAGGTCGGCCATGCCGAGAATCCCGTTCAGCGGCGTGCGGAACTCGTGGCTCACGGTGGCGAGGAAGCGCGACTTGGCGACGTTGGCCGCCTCGGCCCGGTTGAGAGCCTCGTCCAGGGAGCGGGCGGATTCGACCCGCTCGGTGATGTCGGCACCGGCGCGCAGCCACTGGGTTTCGCCGTTGCTGCCCGGCACCGGCATCTCGATGAAGGCGTACCAGCGTGGCGTCCCCGAAGCCGGGGCGAGCCGCATCTCGATCCGGCGGACGCCGTTCGCCTGCCGCACGATCTCACCGGTCTCCAGCACCTCCGGCTGGCGGGCCGTGCCGAGAAGCGACAGGGGCGCGGCTCCGACGAGGCGGCCGAAGCCCTCGTTGGCGAAGGTGATCCGGCCCTGGGAATCCTGCTGGACGATGATCTCCGTTGTGGCTTCCACCAGGGCCCGGTAGCGCTCCTCGCTCTCCGAGAGGCGCCAGATCCGGTCCTCCAGCTGCTCGGTGCGCGCCCCCTCCTTCCCCATAAGCTGGAGGCCGACCATGGGCTGACGGGTGCGCGCGCGCAGGAGCCAGCCTGCCAGGAACGCGAGGCCGGCCGGGAGGACGACGAGGACGATGTCGGGCAGAGTCATGCGGCCAGCCCCTGGCGGGTCGGGACCCCGCTGGGCTTCGACCATGCCGCCCGAGGTTGAAGGCCGGCTTTCGAAAGGCTGTTAAAGGTTCGTTGCCGGACACCCCTGGGATTGACGCGACGTGCCGCACGCTTCACGGGCCGGTCGCGATGGTGTAGGCGCGGCGGCTTGATCCCGGGCCGCGCCCCCGGCGGCTCCGAGGAACGCGAGACGTGAGTGTCATGACGGCTACGAGTTCGGCAAATCCCGGTCAGGCGCGGATCGCCGCCACCTTCGCGCGCTGCCGCGCCGAGAAGCGCGCGGCGCTGGTCACCTACGTCATGGCCGGCGACCCGGATGCCGAGACCTCCCTGAAGGTGCTGCAGGCCCTGCCGGCCTCGGGAGCCGACATCGTCGAGTTCGGACTGCCCTTCACCGATCCCATGGCCGACGGTCCGGCGATCCAGGCGGCGGGCCTGCGCGCGCTCAGGCACGGACAGGGCGTGGTGCGGACTCTCGACCTCGTCCGGCGCTTCCGCGAAGGCAATGCCGAGACGCCGGTGATCCTCATGGGATACTACAACCCCATCCATGCCTACGGTGTCGCGCGCTTCCTGGACGATGCCCTCGCGGCCGGCATCGATGGCCTGATCATCGTCGACCTTCCGCCGGAGGAGGACGATGAGCTCTGCCTGCCGACGCTCGACAAGGGCTTGGCCTTTATCCGACTCGCCACACCGACCACCGACGAGAAGCGCCTCCCGGCCGTCCTCGCGAACACGGCAGGCTTCGTCTACTACGTCTCGATCACGGGTATCACCGGAACGGCCAAGCCGAACTTCGACCGGGTTGCCGAAGCCGTGGGCCGGATCCGCCGCCACACCGACCTGCCGATCGTGGTGGGCTTCGGTGTGCGCACCGGCGCGGATGCCGCCGCGATCGCCCGCGGCGCCGACGGAGTGGTGGTCGGCTCGGCCCTGGTCGATGCCATGCGGGCGACCCTCGACGCAGAGGGCGCGTCGCAGGGCGGGACGGTCGAGGCCGTCAGCGCCCTAGTGCGCGAGTTGGCCGAGGGCGTTCGCTCCTCGCCCCGCGCCTGACGCAATTTGCAGAGACCTTCCGGCTCGCTCGCTTCGAACCCGCACAAGGACGCCGTCGCATGATGGTTGAACCGATGAACTGGATCTCGGAGGTTGTTCGCCCCAAGATCAAGACCCTGTTCAAGCGCGAGACCCCGGAGAACCTCTGGGTCAAATGTCCCGACACGGGCCAGATGGTCTTCCACAAGGAGGTGGAGAGCAACCATTGGGTCATCCCGGGTTCCGAGCACCATCTGAAGATGAGCGCCCAGGCGCGCCTCAAGATGATGTTCGACGAGGGCACCTGGATCGACGTTCCCCTGCCGGAGGTCGCCGCGGACCCCCTCAAGTTCCGCGACGAGAAGCGCTACGTCGATCGGCTGAAGGACGCCCGGGCCAAGACCGGAATGGCCGACGCCTTCAAGGTCGGCTTCGGCCGGGTCTCCGGCCTGCCGATGACGCTGGCGGTGCAGGATTTCGCCTTCATGGCCGGATCGCTCGGCATGGCGGCCGGCGAAGCCTTCGTGCGCGGCGCCGAGACGGCGCTCGACAAGCGGACCCCCTACGTCCTGTTCTCCGCCTCCGGCGGCGCCCGCATGCAGGAGGGCATTCTCTCGCTGATGCAGATGCCCCGCACCACCGTGGCGGTGCGCCGGCTCAACGCGGCCAAGCTCCCGTACATCGTCGTGCTCTCCAATCCGACGACCGGCGGCGTCACCGCCTCCTACGCCATGCTGGGCGACGTCCATCTCGCCGAGCCCGGTGCGCTGATCTGCTTTGCCGGCCCCCGCGTCATCGAGCAGACGATCCGCGAAAAGCTGCCCGACGGATTCCAGCGCGCGGAATACCTGCGCGACCACGGCATGGTCGATCAGGTCGTGCACCGGCACGCCCTCAAGGACACGATCGCCAACCTGTGCGGTCTCCTTATGAACCAGGAGCCCGGAGCACAGCCGACCCGGACGGCCGCTCCGGTCCCGGAGCCCGCCTGAGGCGCCACACCCCGCCCCCTCCCCTTCGCGACACGACGTTCGATCATGGATTCCTCCGACGCGCTGATGGCGCGCTTCCTCGCCCTCCACCCGCGCACGATCGACCTGTCGCTCGGGCGGATCGAGCGCCTGCTTGCCCGGCTCGGACATCCCGAGCGCAAGCTTCCGCCGGTGATCCACGTCGCCGGGACCAACGGGAAGGGCTCGACCATCGCCTTCATGCGGGCGATCCTCGAGGCGGCGGGGCTGGCGGCCCACGTCTACACCTCGCCCCATCTCGTGCGCTTCCATGAGCGCATCCGCATCGGCGCGATTGGCGGCGGGCACTTCGTGCCCGAGGACCAGCTCGCCGATGCCTTCGCCCGCTGCGAGGCCGCCAACGAGGGCGAGCCGATCACGGTGTTCGAGATCACGACGGCCGCCGCCCTGTTGCTGTTCTCCGAGCAGCCCGCGGACGTGTTGCTCCTGGAGGTCGGCCTCGGCGGCCGGGTGGACGCCACGAACGTGATCGACAATCCCGCAGCCGCGGTGGTGACGCCGATCGGGCGCGACCACGCGGAATACCTCGGCGACACCGTCGAGGCCGTGGCCACGGAGAAGGCCGGGATCTTCAAGAAGGGCTGCCCGGCGATCATCGCCGCACAGGACTACGCCGAGGCCGATTCGGTGCTCTGCCGCCTCGCCGAGGCCGCCGGGGCCACGCCGATCCGCGTCGGGAACCAGGACTTCTCGGTGCATGCCGAGCGCGGGCGTCTCGTCTATCAGGACGATCTCGACCTGTTCGACCTGCCGAAGCCGCGCTTGAACGGCCGGCATCAGTTCACCAACGCGAGCACGGCGATCGCGGCCCTACGCGCGGCCGGCTTCGGCGATATCGGCACCGCGGCCATCGAGGCCGGTCTCAACACCGTCGAGTGGCCCGGGCGCCTGCAGCGCTTGAACCGCGGGCGCCTGTCCGACCTCGTGCCGCAGGGCGCCGAGCTCTGGCTCGACGGCGGCCACAACATCGACGGCGGGCGCATCCTGGCCGCCGCCATGGCGGATCTCGGCGAGCGCTCGGACGTGCCGCTGGTCCTCATCGTCGGGCTGCTGGGCACCAAGGACGCGGAAGGCTTCCTGCGCAATTTCATCGGTCTGGCGCGGGTGCTCATCGCGGTTCCGATCGCCGGGCAGATGGCGGCCAGACCCGCGGACGAGGTCGCAAGCATCGCGACGGATGTCGGTCTGAACGCGCAGACGGCGCCGAGCGTGGAGGCCGCGCTCGAGAGCTTGGCCGATATCGCGTTCGAGCAGCCGCCACGCATCCTCATCTGCGGTTCGCTCTACTTGGTGGGTGCTGTCCTCACGGCGAACGGGACTCCTCCCATCTGATTTCTCCCATCTGATTTTCCTTCACTTTTCGGGGTTCGATCACGACCACGTCAGCTCTGCTGTGTGACCCTGGCGCTACATCTTGGCTGTGGAAACTGCAGTAGGTTCTCCATCGATCGGGCATATCGCTGGGGATCAAATAATGAAAAAGCTTCTTACGTCTTTCGCGGCCTTCACGGCCCTCACTGCAGCTGCCTCGGCCGCTGACCTTCCGCGTCGCGCTGCGCCGCCGGTGTTCGTGCCGGTGCCGGTGTTCACCTGGACCGGCTTCTACGCCGGTTTCAACGCTGGTTACGGCTTCGACGCCTCCAGCAACAACCAGGCGACCGTCATCGGCGTCAACGGCGCCAGCACCCTGGTCCTGCCGGGCACCACCGCTGTGGTCGCTTTCGGCAACGGTCAGAGCAACGACGGCTTCGTCGGCGGCGGCCAGGTCGGCTACAACTACCAGTTCACCCCGGGCTCGGGCGTGGTCGTCGGTATCGAAGCCGACGCCCACACCGGCCCGCTGGCCGCCCAGCAGGTCTTCAACCCGGCCGGCATCTCGGGCCTCGACTACTTCGGCACCGTCCGTGGTCGTCTCGGCTACGCCTTCGACCGCGTCCTGTTCTACGGCACCGGCGGCTTCGCCTACGGTTCGGGCGGCGGCCGCGACTTCGGTCTGCCGAACCGCAGCCGTGACGACTTCCAGACCGGCTGGGCCGCTGGCGGTGGTATTGAGTACGCGCTCCCCACCGACTCGTTCCTGAACTTCTTCCGCTCTTCGGCCGTCACGCTGAAGGTCGAAGGTCTGTACGTGAACCTCGACCAGGGCAACCGCAACAACGGCGCCTTCGCCATCAACAACGCCGGCGCCGTCATCACCACCGCCAGCCCGGGCGTCGTCCTGGTCAGCGGCGGCACCCAGGTGCGCAACACCGAGTTCGCCGTCGTCCGCGCCGGCCTGAACTACAAGTTCGGCTCGTACTAAGCCGACATTACGGGTCTCGAAACGGAGAAGCCCGGCCGCCAGGCCGGGCTTCTTCCGTTTGGTGCCTCATGCGGCAAGGCGCGAACGCACATGCAGGCGGAATCTCCGCCCACGAAAAAGCCCGGCATCACGCCGGGCTTTTTCCTTCTCAGACCCAAACCGAGACCGCCGTGTCGGCGACCTCGCAAGCCGGGTGACTCAGGCGCTGGCCTGGATCCAGCGGGACAGATCGCCCTTGGGCGCTGCGCCGACCTTCTGGCTCGCGAGCTGGCCGTCCTTGAAGATCAGCAGCGTGGGGATCGACCGGATGCCGTACTGGGCGGCGATTCCCGGGTTCTCGTCGACGTTGACCTTCGCGATCTTCACCTTGCCCTGGAGATCGGCCGAGATCTCCTCGAGAGCCGGGCCGATCTGGCGGCAGGGACCGCACCACTCGGCCCAGAAATCCACTACGACCGGCTCCGCGGACTGGAGAACGTCCTGCTCGAAGCTCGCGTCGGTCACTTTCACCGTCGCCATGGGGAAACTTCCTTTCCGGTACCGCGCCTGCGGAACCACCTCTTCGCCGTCATCGCACCGCGAGACTGTGCGCTGTCGACCAGACTTGGCGATGCCATGGGGAACGGTCAAGGCATCCTGCACCGTAAGCGGGGCTGACCTCCCTCCGGAACAAGCATTGTCCACGGCCCCTCGCCGGTCCCGCTCGGGTGATCCCCATTGACCCAACCCTCGTCAAAGCGTGTCCGTCGCCCCATGTCCCTCTCGTCCCTGCCCCGGCGGGCCGCTCGGCCGGCCGACGGGGCTCGATCCGAAGCCGGTCCCGCGACCGGCATGGAGGAACACCCGACGTGAAGCGCACCCCCTATCGCCTGCTCGCCACCGCAGCCCTCCTCAGCCTCGGCACGGCCGTCCATGCGCAGGAATCGGCAGGGACCGAACCCAGGCAGCCCCGGGTGGGCGGCGATGCCTTCGCGGCCCCCACGAGCGCAGCCGCCGGCAACAGCCCGGCGGAGACGGAAGCGCCGAACGCGCCTTACAAACCGCTCCTGCCGAACCAGACTCGGGCTCCGAAGCCCGAAGTCGCCACGCAGGTGAAGACTGAGGTGGTGGCCAAGGGCCTCGACAGTCCCTGGGCGATGGAGTTCCTGCCGGACGGCCGGATGCTCGTGACCGAGAAGGCCGGCAAGCTGCGGATCGTCGCCAAGGACGGGACGCCCGGTCCGGCGATTCCGGGGGTGCCAAAGGTCGACGCACGGGGTCAGGGCGGTCTGCTCGATGTCGCCCTCAGCCCGAGCTTCCCGGCGGACCGGCGAATCTATCTCAGCTATTCGGAGCCGCGCGAGAAGGGCAACGGCACCAGCGTGCTCCGTGCCAAGCTGATCGAAGAGAACGGCGTCGCTCGGCTCGACGAGGTCAAGGTGATCTTCCGACAGATGCCCACCTATGACGGCGACAAGCATTTCGGTTCACGCCTCGTGTTCGCGCCCGACGGCAAGCTGTTCGTCACGGTGGGCGAGCGCTCCGACAAGGTCACCCGCGTCCAGGCGCAGGATCTCACCAGCGGCCTCGGCAAGGTGTTCCGCATCGACACCGACGGGAATGCGCCCAAGGATAACCCGTTCTCGGGCGGCGAGAAGGCCAAGCCCGAGATCTGGTCCTACGGACACCGGAACGTCCAGGCGGCCGCCCTCGACCCGCAGGGCCGGCTCTGGACCGCCGAGCACGGCCCGAAGGGCGGCGATGAACTCAACCGGCCCCGCCCGGGCGTCAATTACGGCTGGCCCGAGGTCACCTACGGCCTGGAATACAGCGGCGAGAAGATCGGCGAGGGCAAGACCCAGGCGGGCGGAACCGCACAGCCGGTCTATTACTGGGACCCGGTGATCGGGCCTTCGGGAATGGCCCTCTACACCGGCGACGCCTTCCCGGCCTGGAAGGATGCCTTCCTCATCGGTGGACTCGTCAGCGAGGGCATCGTCGCGGTGAAGCTCGACGGCGACAAGGTCGTGACCGAGGAGCGCATTCCCCTGCAGGCCCGCATCCGGGACGTTCGGGTCGGCAGCGACGGTGCGGTCTATGCCGTGACCGAGGGCGCGGACGGCAAGATCCTGAAACTGACCCCCGGCAACTGATCCGCAATCCCGGCCGGCGGCCCGACAGCAGGGCCGCCGGATTCAGGGATCGGGGATCAGGCGCCGCCGCAGACGCTCCAGGGTTCGACCGAAGGCCGCGGGCTCGTCCAGGGCCCGCGCCAGGACGAGCCCCCCCTGGATCGCCGCGACGGCCTCCTCGGCGAGGTCAGCCGCTGCCTCCGGGCCGTGACCGACCTGCCTCAGGGCAATGGCCAGGGCGGTACGCCAGGCCACGAAGTATCCGGCGATGCGCGCAGCGAATCGATCGCGTCCCTCGGTGAGGGCGAAGGCGCCGACGAGGCAGGCCCGTCCGCCGGAGCGAAAATAGGCGTCGGTTTCCGACAGCATCCGGGTGATCCCCGCACGGGGATCGGCCTCCTCCCGAAGCGGCGCGTAGATCCGGGTCTCGAACCACGCTGCGATCGCCGTGAGCACAGCCTCCGCCATCTCCGCCTTGCCCCCCGGGAAGGCGTGATAGAGGCTTCCCTTGCCGAGGCCGGTGCGTGCGCCGAGGAGCGCGAGACTGGCGCCCTCGTAGCCGTGCTCCCGGAAGACCTCGGACAGGATCGGAATGGCTGCGGTCCGAGCGCCCGCACCCTGTCCCACGTCGAGTCTCCTAGAGGCCGAGCTCGGTCAGGCCCGGATGATCCTCCGGACGCGGCGCGGCGCGGTTCCACCGAAACCTGCGCTCGGATTCAGTGATGATGAGATCATTGATGCTGGCATGGCGCTCGCGCATCAGTCCGTTCGCGTCGAAGGCCCAATTCTCGTTGCCGTAGGCGCGAAACCACTGCCCGGATGCATCGTGGAATTCGTAGGCGAACCGCACCGCGATCCGATCATCGCCGTGTGCCCAGATCTCCTTGATCAGACGATAATCCAGTTCGCGAGCCCACTTGCGCTGCAGGAAGGCCACGATGGCGGGCCGACCGGCGAAGAACTCGGCCCGGTTCCGCCAGCGGCTGTCCGGCGTGTAGGCCAGCGCGACCTTCTCGGGGTCACACCCATTCCAACCATTCTCGGCGGCCCGCACCTTCTGGATCGCGGTCTCCCTAGTGAAGGGCGGCAGTGGCGGACGCGATTCGGACATGGCGGCATTTCCCTAATTCACGCTGGGCGCTGCAGCGTCTGTACCGATCGGTACAAACGCCCATCCGGATCGTCAAGCGTGTCCGAGGATCGTGAGCCAGACGATGGTGGTGACGATCGCCAGCAGGGTCGAGAGCATCACTGCGGCGGCGACCACCCCGGTCTCGGTCTTGTAGCGCGAGGCCAGCAGATAGGCATTGATCCCCACGGGCATGGCCGCGAACAGGGTCGCCACGCCGGCATAGGCCGGCGGCATGGTGAAGACGTGGAAGGCCAGGACCCAGACCGCGAGGGGATGGATCACGAGCTTCAGGCCAGTGATCACCATGGCACTGGGCAGGTCGTGCAGGACCCGGTAGCGGACGAGCCCGGCTCCGAGAGCGATGAGCGCGCAGGTCGAGGCTGTCCCCGCCAGGGCATCGACCAGGGACTTGACCACACCGGTGGGGGCGAGCCCGAGCCCTTTGAGGGTGAGGCCGGCGATGAGCGCCAGGAAGATGGGGTTGCGCAGGAGAACCAGCGCCAGTCCGCGCAGGCGCCTGAGGATCGACGCCTGCCCATCCGCCTCGATCAGGAAGGTGGCACAGCCCATCATCAGCGGCAGATGCACCGCCAGCAGCATGAAGAGCGGGAAGGCCCCCTCCTCGCCATAGGCCTGGAGGATCATGGGCACGCCGATGAAGACGGTGTTCGATTGGCTGGCGGCGAAGCCGTGCAGGATCGCACCGCGCCGCTCCACGCCCTCGCGGCGCAGGCTGAGAAGCGAGCCGATCAGCCAGGACAGCCCGGCGCCACCGAAGTAGCTGAACCAGTAGGACGGCGTGATCTCGCCGGTGAGACCCGGGCGCGTCAGCGTCGCCAGGATGAGGGCCGGGACGGCGATGGAGAAGACGTATTCCGAGAGGCCGTCGCTGACCTTGTCGGACAGGAAGCCAGCCAGGGCCGCGATCCAGCCGACCAGGATCAGCCCGAAGATCGGGGTAACGAGCGACAGGACGGTCATCGACGGCGGACCGGTGCTCCAACGCGAACGGTCGCCGTACGCGCTGAGCGTGCGGCGACCGTTCGGGAACCTGGACGAAGGCGTTGCGGGGGAACGGCGGCGGTACGTACCGGAGCGATTCGGTCCCGCGGAGGCCTCAGGCGGCGGCGGGGGTCTCGACCTCGGCGAGCTTCTTGTGAAGCTCGCGCTTGAGGAGGCGGGCCGTCTGCGACAGCTCGATCTCGCGGGCCTTGATCAGGAACGCGTCGAGGCCACCGCGGTGCTCGACCGAGCGCAGGGCGTGCGCGGTGACGCGCAGGCGGACCCGGCGCTTCAGCGCGTCCGACTGCAGCGTGACCTGGCACAGGTTCGGCAGGAACCGGCACTTGGTCTTGCGGTTCGAGTGGCTCACGAGGTGGCCGGTCTGCACGGCTTTGCCCGTGAGTTCGCAACGGCGCGACATTGTTCTATTTCCCGTCTCGTTCCGCGTGTCCGACAGGCTGGCGGGAAACCAGAACCGCGTCGCGGCAAACGGCTTCTCGCACGCCAGGCCCGGTGGAGCGGCGTTCTCATTGAAGGCGCGAGCCTATAGGGGACTGTGCCCCGTGGCGTCAAGGTCCGAGGTGATCTTTCGCGCCGTTTCGCGGGCCGGCGGACCAGTGGCAGGCAAGGGGCAGGCAAGCCTGACTGTTCGGCTCCCAACGATGTGTTAACCATGAGGACGGACGATGCCGGCGAGATGTCTCCGGCCCGTTCGACCGGAGATCGACAGCCAACCCCGAGTCCCCAGACATGTGCGGCACCCGCAAGCGCCCCGCCCCGCTCTCCCTCCTCGGCGCCAGCCTGCTGACGCTCGCGGCCCTGCTGACCGCGCCTTCGGCGGAGGCACGTTCCAAGACGGCCCGGACGGCCTCCAAGACGGCTGCCGCCGTCACCGTGGACTACGACATCGCCCTGGCCGGCCTCACCATCGGCAACGCGCAGGTGGCCGGCGCCTTCGAAGGGTCCGGCTATCGGATGGATGTCTCGGCGCGCCTCACGGGCCTCGCCGGCGTGGTCACGGGCGGCATGGGCTCCGCCCGCGCCAGCGGTGCCATCGCGGCAGCGCCGCAGCCCAGCACCTTCGCGATCGCCACCAAGACCACCAATTCCGGCATCGCCGTGCGCATGGCCCTGGCGCGCGGCACCGTCACTCAGGCGGAGATCACCCCGCCCCTCATCGACATGGGCGATCGGGTGCCGATCACGCCCGCCAACAAGCGCGGCGTCATCGATCCCGCGAGCGCCCTGATGATGCCCGTGCAGGGCCGCGCCGACCCCATGGACCCGGCCAACTGCAACCGGACCCTGCCGATCTTCGACGGCGCGACCCGATTCGACGTCGTGCTGAGCTACGGCGAGACCCGTAGCGTGGCCAAGCCCGGCTACAGCGGTCCCGTCCTCGTCTGCAACGCACGCTACACGCCGATCGCGGGCCACCGTCCGGACCGGCCGGGCGTGAAGTTCATGGAAGACAATCGCGAAATGTCGGTCTGGCTCGCGCCGGTCGAGGGCACCCGCGTGCTGCTGCCGGTGCGCATCGCGGTCCGGACCACCGTGGGCACCAACATCATCGAGGCGACGCGCTGGACCCAGACCGGCGGACAGCAGGGCAGCACCACCGCATCGGCGCCGGGCACCCCCGTCACGCAGGCCAGCTTGGCCCAGTGAGACCCTTCGCACGCACGCGAATCACCCGCCCCTGCGCGCTGGCCGCTCTGATCGTCCTCACGGGCGGTGCGGCCAGGGCCCAGTCGAGCCTCTCCACGGGCCCGGATTGTGGCGGCGACGCCTATTCGTCGGCCCAGGTGATCGAGAACCGTCCACCCCGCCGCGGCCCCCTCACGGCGGTGCCCGACACCCTCTGCGCCGATGTCGCACCGCAGGGGGGCCAGCCCCCCGTGGAGATCGGAATTTACCCGAGCCTCGGCGTACCCGGCATGCCGCCGCGGGATGGCAGGCGGGGCTATGGCGACCCATATGAGGCGCAGCCGCCACGGCAGCGCCGACCCTGACGGCGCCGCGGCGGTCTCCCCCGTTCCTGAGCCTGCCGGCCTCGCCGAAGGGACCGCCCCCACCTCATGATCCGCCCTTCCCTCTCCCCGCAGGCCCGCGCACGCGGCGTCACGGCGGTGCTCGGGCCGACCAATACCGGCAAGACCCATCTGGCCATCGAGCGCATGCTCGCCCATCCGACGGGCATGATCGGCCTGCCCCTCCGGCTGCTCGCGCGGGAGGTCTACCTGCGCGTCGTCGCGAAGGTCGGGGTCGACAAGGTCGCCCTCGTCACCGGCGAGGAGAAGATCAAGCCGGACCGGCCGCGCTACTGGATCTCCACCATCGAGGCGATGCCGCGCGACCTCGACGTCGCCTTCGTGGCGATCGACGAGATTCAGCTCGCCGCCGACATGGACCGCGGCCATGTCTTCACGGATCGCCTGCTGCACCAGCGTGGGCGCGAAGAGACCCTGCTCATCGGCTCCTCGACCATGCTGCCCCTGGTGCAGTCGTTGATTCCCGGCGTCCACACCACGACGCGGCCGCGCCTGTCGCAACTCACCTTCGCGGGCGAGAAGAAGCTCGGTCGCCTGCCCCGACGCTCGGCCATTGTCGCCTTCTCGGCCGAGGAGGTCTACGCGATCGCGGAGCTGATCCGGCGCCAGCGCGGCGGCGCGGCGGTGGTGCTCGGCGCACTCTCGCCCAGGACCCGCAACGCGCAGGTGGAGCTCTACCAGTCCGGCGACGTCGATTACCTCATCGCCACCGACGCAGTCGGCATGGGCCTTAACCTCGACGTGGACCACGTCGCCTTCGCGGCGAACTGGAAATACGACGGCACTCGCTTCCGCAAGCTGACCCCGCCCGAGATGGGGCAGATCGCCGGCCGCGCCGGGCGCCACCTGTCGGACGGTACCTTCGGCTCCACCGGCCGGTGCGCGCCCTTCGAGCCCGAGATGATCGAGGCGCTGGAGACCCACGACTTCGAGCCCCTGCGCGTCCTGCAATGGCGTAATCCCGACCTCGACTTCTCCTCCCTGAAGTCGCTGCAGGAAAGTCTGGACGAACACCCGCGGGAGAAGGGCCTGACCCGCGCTCCCATGGGCGAGGACCAGTCCGCTCTCGAAATTCTGATGCGCGAGGACGATATCCGCGACCTCGCGAACCGGCCGGCCCATGTCCGCCGGCTCTGGGACGTCTGCGGCGTGCCGGACTACCGCAAGGTGCATCCGCAGACCCATGCCGACCTCGTCGCCCAGCTCTACCGCTTCCTCATGCGCGGGATGGCGGGGCGCATCCCCGACGACTGGTTCGCGAAGCACGTCGCCATGATCGACCGCACCGACGGCGACATCGACGCGCTCTCCCAGCGCATCGCGCAGGGGCGGACTTGGACCTTCGTGGCGAACCGTCCGGACTGGCTGATTGATCCGGTGCATTGGCAGGGCGAGACGCGTCGGGTAGAGGACAGGTTGTCCGACGCCCTGCACGAACGCCTCGCGAGCCGTTTCGTCGATCGGCGCACCAGCGTCCTGATGCGGCGCCTGAGAGAGAATACGATGTTGGAAGCTGAGATCACCGCCGGCGGGGACGTCACCGTCGAGGGCCAGCATGTCGGCCATCTGCATGGCTTCCAGTTCGTTCCGGATCCCGGTGCGGAAGGACATGAGGCCAAGACCCTGCGCTCCGCGGCCGAAAAGGCCCTGGGTGGCGAGATCGAGGCCCGCGCCGAGCGGTTCTCGTCGGCTGCCGACGCCTCCCTGGTGCTGAGCCATGACGGCGTCATCCGCTGGACGGGCGACCCGGTCGCCAAGCTGACGCCCGGCGACAAGCTGTTCGAGCCGCATGTCCGCCTGCTGGCCGACGAGCAGTTGACCGGCCCGGCGCGCGACAAGGTCGAAGCCCGGCTCGTTGCCTGGCTCAAAGCCTACGTGGTGCGCCTCCTCGGGCCGCTCATGGAGATCGAGACCGCGGCGGACCTCACCGGTCTGGCCAAGGGCATCGGCTTCCAGGTGGTGGAAGCCCTGGGCGTGCTGGAGCGCGCCAAGGTGATGCAGGAGATGCGCACCCTCGATCAGGAAGGCCGCGGCGCGTTGCGCCGTCACGGTGTCCGCTTCGGCGCCTACCACATCTTCCTGCCGGCCCTGTTGAAGCCCGCGCCCCGCACCCTCGCGGCCCAGCTCTGGGCCCTGAAAAACGGCGGCCTCGACCAGCGCGGCCTCGACGAGATTGCCCATCTGGCGAGCTCCGGCCGCACCTCGATCAAGGTCGATCCCGAGATCGCCAAGGGTCTGTACCGCGCCGCCGGCTTCCGGGTCTGCGGCGAGCGCGCCGTGCGCGTCGACATCCTCGAGCGTCTCGCCGACCTGATCCGGCCGGCCATCGCCTATCGCCCCGGCACCACGCCGGGCGAGGCTCCGGTAGGCACCGCCGACGGAGACGCCTTCGTGGCGACGGTGGGCATGACCTCCCTGGTCGGCTGCTCCGGCGAGGATTTCGCCTCGATCCTCAAATCCCTCGGTTACGCCTCGGAGACGCGCCCGGGCCCGGCGATCACCGTGCCGCTGCTCCCGGCGGCACCAACCCAGCCCATCGTGCCCGCCGCTGCGGGCACCGACCCCACCATTTCCGAGACGGCGGCCGACGCCGATCCGGCGACCGCCGAGAATGCCCCGGCCGAGACCGCAGGCGAGACGGCACCCGACAGCGTGACCGACACGGCTCCGGCCGACGCGAGCGCGGCATCCGCCGAGATGATTGAGCCGGCGCTCGCGCCGGGTTCGACTGAGGATTCCGTCGCCGCCGGTGCACCCGAGGAAGCCGTCGAGGACAGCGCCACGCCGGCGAACTTGCTCGAGGAGAGCTCCGCCCAGGAAAGTGCGGTCGACTCTGCCGAGGAGACCGCACCACAGCCCGTCGCCGACGCTGCAGCCGTCGCCGAGGCGACGGAGCATCCGCCGGAGGAGGCCGTAGCTGCTCAGCCGGAAGCGACCCCCACGGCGGTTTCGGCCGAGACCGCTGACGGCGAAACGCCGTCGGAAGCTCCTCCGGCCGAGGTCGCGACGGTCGAAGTCTGGCGGCTTCAGCGTCACCAGCGCCATGCCAACCCGCGCCAGAATCGTCCGCGCAGCCAGGGCCGTGACGGCGGTGCCCCGAATCGTGCCGCGGGCGAGGCACGCCCCGACCAACGCCGTCCGGGCGGTGGGAGCGGCGAGGGCCGTGACCGTCCGCGCGGTGGCCCGGCCGGCGACCGGCCCGAGGGCGGACGCCGCGGTGGTCCCGGCGAGGGACGTCCGGATGGGGGGCGGCCGCAGCGCCGCGAACGCTTCGAGCCAGGCCGTACGCGACCCGAGCGTCGAGACGAACCGCGGGCTGCGCCCCGGGACGAGCCACGTCCGCAGCGACGCGAGCGGGCTCCGGATCCGGATTCGCCGTTTGCCAAGCTCGCCGCGCTGAAGGCGCAACTCGAAGCCGGGAACGACCGCAAGCGCTGAGGTGGAATGAAGCCGGGACGTCAGCGGCTCGACAAATGGCTGTGGTTCGCGCGTTTCGCGCGGACCCGATCGCTGGCGGCACGCCTCGTCACCGACGGCTATGTCCGGGTGAATGGAAAGCGTGTCGACGCCTCCGCCACGGCCGTCGCCCTCGGAGATGTCGTGACGGTCGCGGCGGCGCACGCCACGGTGATCGCCCGAATCCTCGATCTCGGCGAGCGGCGGGGTCCGGCTCCGGAGGCCCAGCTGCTCTACGAAGTCGTGGGGGATGCTCCAGAATAGGCGGCCGACCCGTGTCACCCGCGCGACACCGGGTGAACGGTCGTGCAGGAGGTCCGCCAGCGCGCTTGTCAGTCCCACGGACAGGGTCTAGAGCCAGCGCGACTCACTCTTGCCCATGCGACCCGGCATCATCGCCACTCCACATTAAGGCATCCGTGCAACGATCTGCGCGAGCGACCATGCATCGGCATCGAGACGCTCCCGGCGCTGGCCGGATCAAGGACTGAAGGCCCCATGACCTACGTCGTCACCGACAACTGCATCAAGTGCAAGTACATGGACTGCGTCGAGGTCTGTCCGGTGGACTGCTTCTACGAAGGCGAGAACATGCTCGTCATCCACCCCGACGAGTGCATCGATTGTGGCGTCTGCGAGCCGGAATGCCCCGCCGAGGCGATCAAGCCTGACACCGAACCGAGCCTCGAGACCTGGCTCAAGGTGAACGCGGATTACGCGCGGACTTGGCCGAACATCACGCAGAAGAAGGACGCCCCCGCGGACGCCAAGACCTGGGACGGCGTCGCCGGTAAGTTCGAAGCGCACTTCTCAGCCAATCCCGGCACCGGCGACTGATCGCCGCGAAGTGCGTTCGGTGCGGCCTATCGCCGACACCGAGCCCTCCCGAAGCATTAACGAAGAGGCTGTGGAGGGCTGGCGAGCGTTCGCCATTCCCACGGCCCGGCGCCGGCAATCCTTTGATTCGTCGGCGGGTTTATGTTATTACAGATGCCTGCCGTCGTTCGTGCCCGACGTGCTGCCTCCAGCCAACACCGGATGGGTCTCACACTCAGCTGTGGACTGGGGGCGCATGCGATCGATCGCTGAAGGCTCAGCTGCTTTCGGCGAACGCTCTCTCGTTGTGCGATCATCGGCTTGCCCGGGAACCGGCAGGATGTGCGTCGCTGATGCAGATCCTTCGGACAAGGGGCTGGAGCCGGGTGACCCACCCCGGATTACAGGGTTCGGCGCGGCGTTCAAGGCCGCGCAATGTTCTGGAGGCGCTTCTCGCATGACCACAGCCAAGAAGACGACGGCAGGCCGCCAAGGCTTCAAGACCGGCGAAGCGGTCGTGTACCCAGCTCACGGTGTCGGTCGCATCACCGCCATCGAGGAGCAGGAGATCGCCGGCTACAAGCTTGAGCTGTTCGTGGTGTCCTTCGAGAAGGACAAGATGGTTCTGCGCGTCCCGACCGCCAAGGCCAACAGCGTCGGCATGCGCAAGCTCGCAGAGCCGGATCTCGTGAAGAAGGCTCTGGATCTGCTTACCGGCCGCGCCCGGATCAAGCGGACCATGTGGTCGCGCCGCGCGCAGGAATACGAGGCCAAGATCAATTCGGGCGACCTCCTGTCGGTGACCGAAGTGGTGCGCGACCTCTACCGCTCCGAGGCGCAGCCCGAGCAGTCCTACAGCGAGCGCCAGCTGTACGAGTCGGCCCTCGACCGGGTCGTGCGGGAAATCTCGTCGGTGAATCGCATCACTGAGACCGAAGCCCTGAAGCTCATCGAGCAGAGCCTTGCCAAGTCCCCGCGGCGCGCCAAGGGCGAGGCTGAGGTGGAAGGTGAAGCCGAAGGCGACGATCTGCAGGAAGAGGCGGCCTGATCGGCCGCTTCCAGCGTTCCGGATCATTCCGGAACCAACAGCTTTCAAAGCTCGGCGCCCGCGCGCCGGGCTTTTTTCTTGGCCCCATCCGCTCCGGGTTACGCGCTCACGAGACCGTGTGAAGCACCCTGACCGCGGAACCATCCCACAGACCTCGTGTTGTCGCGTTGCCAGTCACAGGTCCACTATCCGGTTTCGATCGGCGGTGACGCCCTGTGGTCAGATGCACACGTTTCATCGAGGCGGAGGCGGGGATGGCGGATATCGCAGGGATACGGCGGCAATTCATACGCACGGCGATGGAGGCGCCCTTCCTTGCGCGGGATGAGGAACGCGGTCTCGCCGTGCGCTGGAAGGACGAGCGCGACGAACGTGCCCTGCACGGGCTGATCTCGGCGCATATGCGGCTCGTCATCGCCATTGCCGGACGCTTTCGTCACTACGGCTTGCCCATGGCCGACCTCGTCCAAGAGGGACATGTCGGCTTGATGGAGGCGGCGGCCCGCTTCGAGCCCGAGCGGGAAGTTCGCTTCTCCACTTACGCCACCTGGTGGATCCGAGCCTCCATCCAGGATTACATCCTGCGCAACTGGTCGATCGTTCGCGGTGGCACGAGTTCGGCCCAGAAGGCCTTGTTCTTCAACCTGCGTCGCCTGCGCGCCCGGCTGATGCAGTCGACCGAGGAGCACGTCGGCGACGAGATTCATCGCCGTATCGCCACGGCCATCGGTGTGTCTCGGGAAGATGTGGCCTTGATGGACGCCCGGCTGTCCGGCCCCGACATGTCCCTGAACGCGCCGGTGGGCGAGGAGAGCGAAGCCTCCTCCGAGCGCATGGATTTCTTGGTGGACGGCGCTGCCCTCCCGGATGAAACCGTCTCTGCGACGGTGGATGGTGAGCGCCGGCTGATCTGGCTCAACGAAGCCCTGACGGTTCTGTCGGAGCGTGAACTGCGCATCCTCAAGGAGCGCCGTCTCGCCGAGGACCAAGCAACCCTCGAGGCTCTTGGTCATCGCCTCGGCATCTCGAAGGAGCGCGTTCGTCAGATCGAGAACCGCGCGCTTGAGAAGCTGCGGCGTGCCCTGGCTGAGCGTTTTCCCCAGACGGGTGGTAACGTCTACGCCTGAGGAAACCACGGCGCGTTGAAGCGTCGACCCGCGCGACATGGGCTTTCGCGGGTGGTGGTGATGGGCGTACAGACCTCTCGGCGCCCGCCATATGGCGGGTCTGACAGGGGCTTTGTAGGCGTCAGGATGGATCGCCGCTTTCCGGAAGATTTGTCGTCCAGCCTCATGCCCGCTGCGACGCCTGCACCCCACCGCTGGGAGTGTGCTGTGCCTGGCGCCAACGCCGGCAATGCGGTCTGGCGCGTCGACCTGTCCCTCGGTACGGCCCTCCCGCCTGGACGGACCGCTTGGCTCTCGAACGAGGAGCGTGCTCGAGCTGACCGCTTCCTACGCGCCGAAGATCGTTCGCGCTTCATCGAAAGCCACGTCGCGCTTCGTTTGATCTTGGCGCGATACGGGGGCTGGCAGCCCCAGGATCTGATCTTCGGACAGGACGCTGGCGGAAAACCCGTTCTGGCAACCCATCAACGCGCAGGCCTGCACTTCAACCTGTCCCATTCGGGATCCCTTGCCCTGGTCGGCATCTCCTGCGCCGCTCCGATCGGTGTCGACGTAGAAGCGATCAGGCCGATTGACGATCCGCTCCCGATCGCGCGCGCCCACTTCCATCGCAACGAAGTCGAAGTTCTGACGCAGACGCCGAAGGCCCTCCGGAATCATGCGTTCTTTCGACTTTGGACGCGAAAGGAGGCCGTCGTGAAGGCACTGGGCACGGGCCTGATGCTCGCGCTTGACGGCTTCGACGTCAGCACCAGTGCCCCCTCGGCGCCGACCGTTGCCTGGGAGGGCGCGGACCCCGTGGGATGCGGGTGGTCGCTGTCCGATTTCGACCTCGGACCGGAGGCTGCCGGCGCCGTTGCCTTTCCGCTGCCCGGTCAGTCCTGCCACCGGTATCGCCTCCCGGAGGACTGGGGCCTTCAGGGCTGAGAACGGCACCGACTGACGATTTCCCGCAAGGAAGCGCTTGCGGCTCCGAGGAGGGCTCGCTATACGTCCGCTCGCCGGCCCACACAGCCGGCGTTGTCGGAGTGTAGCGCAGTCTGGTAGCGCACCACGTTCGGGACGTGGGGGTCGCAGGTTCAAATCCTGCCACTCCGACCAGCATCACCAAGACTTGGTCTTTTCCCGAGATCACTCAAATTTCGAGAACTTTTTCGTTCGCGCAGGACACGTCGGCCGAAGCGCTCGATTGTACGCCCAGCGACGTCGAGAGTTCAGGCGGGCGCCGGCTCTCACTCTGCGACGGTTCGATTCTTGGGTCGGCGTAAACGCCGCGTGCATGTCCAGTTGGACTGGCACGACCGCGCGCCGGGCCGGATGGGGATCATCTGCCGGACTCCGGCATCGCGCATACGGAAGATTCAGCTCTCCCTCGCATCCTTGGTGAGATCGGTCCTCGGCATTCTCACGATTCCGAGGCGAGCGTGATCGGCGAAGGGTGATCGGACAAGCGTGACGGATTTATCGGACGGATCCGTCACGCAACTGACGGTGGACGGTGACGCCGATCGCTTCGGACCCCGTGCGCACGGCATCGCAGATTGGCCCTTCGGACCACCCCGTTCCACTCTCGTCGATCGACCTTTGGCGAATGGCGCGTGGCCGCGGTTGCGCATCGTGACGCTGGTCCAGCAGCCGTGCGACGGACTCGCCGCCACCCGGGCCTCCGTGGAGGCGCAGGCCTATCCGAATCTCCGACACGACATCATCCTGCGGACAGACGGCGCGATTCGGTTTCCCCTCATCGTTGCGGATGAAGGGTACGACGCTCTCCTGATCCTCCAGCCGGGCGACCTTCTGGCCCCCGACGCACTTGCCGCCCTCGGCCTGCAATTCCTGCTCAGTGGCGCCGACGTCGTCGTTGGCATACGGGTCGTCTTCGATGCGGGACCGCTCGGTCTCGACGCACCGGCAGCGCCCCCGGGGACGCTCGTCGATCCCGCGCCTCCGGACGGGCCGCTCGCCCCCTTCACCGGCGGCGAGGCTCTGCTCAAGCGCTCCTGCGTACAGGCCGCCGGGGGGCTCGACCCGGACGCGGCACATCCGGTTGCCGCCCTCTGGCCGCGGCTCGTCCGGCAGGGTGCGGTGCTCGCACGGGTGGGCCGACCGGTGCTCCTGCACTCTGCGCCGGGCCACGCGGCGCCCGCGATGGGTTCGGGCCTCTCGGTAGCCAGCCTGACCGACCAGGGTCCTCTCGGCGGCGCCGGGATCGCCCACCGACGCCTGTGCGATGCGCTCGCCCTCGCCGGCCACACCGTCAGCGATCACTGCCTCGCGGCGGAATCGCCGCCGGCGGCGGCCGAATGGGTCGAGCGGTTCCCGCGGACGGAGCGCACCCTGTCGCAGGGGCGCTACGATCTGATCGTGGCGGGCAACCTGCATGGCGCGACCCGCCGGACCACGATCCTGGAGCGGCTCACCCGAGCCGTTCCGGTCGCCGCCGTGCTGCACGACCTCTTCCCCGTCACCGGGCGCTGCGCCTCCCCGTCCGGCTGCCCCATCATCCCCGAGGGATGCGACGCCCGCTGTCCTTCGCCCAACGCCTATCCGCAGTTGCTGCCCCAGCGGATTGCCAGCGTTTATGCCGAGAAGCAGGCGATCCTGGCCGAACCCGACGGACCCCTCCTGCTCGCCGCCTCCGCCTGGACGGAATCGGCGGCGCGCGCCTTGGCGCCGCGGGAGACGCGGGTCGATCGCATCGACCTGGCCTTCCCGACGGGCGTGTTCCGTCCTCGCTCGCGCGCGGCCCTGCGGCGCGAACTCGGTCTGCCGGCCGATGACGTCCTCGTCATGTTCGCCGCCGTGATCGCGGACGCGCCCAGCAAGGGAACGGCCGAGCTGACCGCGATCCTGCGCCGGGCTGTCCGGCCGGGGCTCCGGTTCGTCGTCGTCGGGCGGCTCGACGATCCGGATTCTCTCGGAATTCCGGATCTGATCGCGGCGGGTCCGATCGGTGACGAGGCGACGCTGGCAGCCTGGTATGGTGCCTGTGATCTCTACGTCACCGCGAGCCGCCAGGAGACGTTCGGACAGACACCCGTGGAAGCCGGGCTGTGCGGAACCCCAACCATCGCCTATCGCGCCACCGGTCTGGCCACCGCCGTCCTGAACGGGGTCTCGGGCCGCCTCGTGCCGCTGGAGGCGGGCGCCCTTGAAGACGCCCTCCGTGCGCTGATCGCCGATGCTCCCGAGCGCCAACGCCTGGGAGCCCTAGGACGGATCGCCCTGGAGAGTCGCAACAGCCACGCCGCCTGCGCAATGCGCCTGAACGACGTGTTCGTCGCGCGGGGTATCCTGCCGGCCGCGGCCGGGACCGGACGGATCCGCTTCGCGCCGGAGATGCTGTCGACCTTTGCCATGGCGCAGGATCGTGCGCCCGGACGGACCGGCCTGATTCCGAGCGACGCCTCGCGGGTGGTCCGCCTCGCCCGGCGGACCAAGCACGCTCTCGTGGGGCGTGACATGCCGCCTTGGCTGCGCCGGATCCTCTACGCGGTCGCGACGCTGCGCAGGATGCTTCGGCCGGCGACTCGCGGAGAGGTTCGATGAGCGCGCCATCAGACCGGCCTCGCCGCCTCTATCTCGATCACACGCATCTGCGCGGGCATGTCACCGGGATCGAGCGCGTCGCCCTCGACCTGTTCACGCCCGACACGCTCCATCCGCACCCTGTCACCACGGTCCGTGCGCGGGGGATCCCCGGCATGATCGCCGCGCAGCATCTCGGCCTGCCCCTGCGGGCCTTGCGCGATCCCGCGGCCCTGTTCCTCTTCCCCGGGTTCCCCCCGGGTCCGCTCTCGGTCCTGCGTCGTCGCCAGTGCATCACCTATGTGCACGACACCTTCCTGCTGACGCGCCCGCAGGACCTCAGCTGGAAGAGCCGCCTCTACATGGCGCCGAGCTTCGCCTTCGCACTACGCTTCGGGCGCACCTTCTTCGCCAACTCGCGCACCACCGGGGAGGCAGTCCGGGCGTACTGCGCCCGCGATGCCCTGGTCGCCCTGCTGAGGCCCGCCGTGCGCGATGTGTTCAGACTGACCGGCCTGCCCGCCGCCCCGCCGCCCGCCCCCGGCACGCCGCTTCGGCTGCTCTGCATCGGGACCATCGAGCCGCGGAAGGACTACCCGTCTGCGCTCGCCATCGTCGCGGCCCTGAATGCAAGTGGGATCGCTGCGGAACTCCATCTGGTCGGCCGGGTCGGCTGGGGCGACCATGCTTTCCTTGCGGCGCCGCCACCTTTCCTAACCCTGCACGGCTATCTCGACGACGGGGCTCTGCGCGGCCTCGCGGCGCGATGCCATCTCCTTCTCTCGACCTCGAAGGCCGAAGGGCTGGGATTGCCACTCCTCGAGGCCCAGCACGGCGGTCTCCCGGTTGCCGCACCGCACGGACCGGTCTTCGCCGAGGTGCTGGCCGGCTCCGGTTTACACATCGACTCCTCCGATCCGAAGGGAGCCGCCGCCGCGATCCTCTCCTGGGTCGAGAGCTCCGCCTTCGCGGCCGTACCGGATGCCGCGCGGGCCAATGTGGCGCGCTGGAACCGCCTCGCCGCTGGGGACGCGGCGTGTTTCTCAATGTTTCTGAAGGTGGGTGCTGCCGCCTACGACGATGCGGAAGATCGGCTGGTGCAGCCTTACAATCGTGCCCCAGCATGAAGCCGATTGGAGTTGTACACAGATAAGCGACGAAGGTCCGGCGGACTACGCAGATCGCAACCTGTCAGCAAACCTGTTCTTACCAATATCATTGCGAGTCACGGCTTCTACGAGGAGATCGTCGAGGGCGACCATCGCGACGCTCAGCGCAGCAGATCCACTGGCATACGTCCTGCGCAGACGACGATGTTGATGCCGTTTCAGTCGGCGCCTGTTCCGTTTCGAGACAGACGGGCGGCAGAACTGGAACAGAGTTGTTCGAGGCGGAAGAGAAGAACCGCGCGAGCGGCGACCAGGTCGGGAGACGAGACAGATGTTCGACTTCGGAAGCCCGGTCCGTGGCGAGCCGGTAATTCTCGAGACCAGGGTTCCGAGTGGGCTCGACAGCGGTCTGATCCTGCGTCGCCTATGGCGCGGCACCGGCGTGATCCTGCTCGGCGGGCTCGCCGCCGTGATCCTCGCGGTGGTGCTGCTGAACGCCGTGGCGCCGACCTACACCGCCGTGACGCAGATCCTCGTCGACCCGTCCGATCTTCCGGTCATCCAGAACGACCTCAGCAACCGGCAGCCCCAGGCGGATAGCGGCGTTTCGATCGCCGAGAGCCAGACGCGGGTGATGCAGTCCGACAGCGTCCTGCGGCGGGTCATCGACCGCCTCGATCTGACTGAGGACGAGGAGTTCGTTCCCCCGGCCTCGACAAACCCGCTGGTGCGGAGCCTCAAGGAGCTCCTCGGCATGGATCCGCCGCCGGCGAGCCGCGAGCCGGTCAATCTCGCCCTCGACAACCTGCGCCTCAAGCTCGGCGTGCGTCGCGCCGAGCGGACGTTCGTCATCGACGTCTATGTCCAGACCCAAGACCCGGAAAAGTCGGCCCGGATCGCCAACGCCATCGCGGACGCGTATTTTGCGGAGGATGCGGCGGCCCGCACCGATGCGGCGCGTCGTGCCTCCGAGGCCCTGACGGGCCGTCTGACGACGTTGCGCCAATCGGTCGAGGAAGCCGAGCGCAAGGTTCTGCAGTATCGCGTGACGAACAAGCTGGTGACGTCGAGCGGACGCCTCCTCAGCGACCAGCAGCTCAGCGATCTCAACCAACAGCTCGTCACCGCGACCCTCAAGACGGCCGAGGCCAAGGCACGGCTCGATCAGGCGCGGCACATGCGCACCGGCGAGGCCGGGACCGCCCTTCCGGAAATGCTGCAGTCGCTCGAAATGCAGAACCTGCGGCAGCAATACGCGACCCTGTCGCGCAACACCGCGGAACTTGCCCAACGCCTCGGCGACCGCCATCCGGCCATGGCCGACCAGTACGCGCAGCAGCGCGATCTCCAGCGCCTCATCCAGCGCGAGAAGGAGCGCATCATCGACACCTCGCAGAAAGATTACGATCGGGCCGTGGCAAGCGAGGCCGCGGTGCGTCGGAGCCTAGAGCGCGCCAAGACCGAGACGGCCGGTAACGATCGCGCCAATGTGGGCCTGCGTGAGCTCGAGCGCGAGCTCGATGCCCGGCGCTCGATCTACGAGGCCTTTCTGCGCCGTTCGCGCGAGACCAACGAACAGGAGCGTCTGAACAGTTCCAACGTGCGGGTCATCTCGACCGCGACGCCGCCGCGGAGCCGAACCTGGCCGCCCTCCCCGAAGCTGGTGCTGCCCCTCGCCTTGCTTGTAGGCCTGGGTCTCGGTGCCGCTGGCGCGCTCTGGCTCGGAGCCCGCCGCGACCGACGGGTGCCCCGTCCGCCCCGGACGAGCAGTTCGACCGGGGCCCGCAGCTTCCGAGCTGTCGATGCCTGAGTCCAGTTCCGCCCACCCCTGCCTCCACGATCGATTTCTGCAAACCTTCCCCGTGCGACCCTCCCACGTGGCGCGACGTTCAGCCCCGGGTTCCCGTCGTTCATCCTCAAGGTGCGTACGGAACAGGTGCCAAAGGCGATGACATGAGCGTTCGCTTATTCGACATCACGTTCACGCCTGGATCGGCCACCGACATCCTCGCGACTTCGGCCCGCCAGCCGGCCACCCGTCCGCGCATGATCGTCACCGCGAACCTCGATCACATCGTGACGTTGTCGGAGAACATGGCTTTCCGGAAAGCCTACGAGGGCGCGGTCGCTCACACCCTCGATGGCATGCCCCTCGTCTGGCTCGCCCGGCTCTGTGGGGAACGATCGGCGCGGCGGGTCACGGGCCACGACCTCATCGCGGCCGCCTTTGCCGCGCCCTGGCCTGCGGGTCGGCAGATCTTTATGGTCTGCTCGACGGAGGCCGTCGGACTTCGCCTCACTGAGCGTCTGGTGATGGCGGGTATACCGCGCGCGTCGGTCGCCTTCACGGTGCCGCCCTTCGGCTTCGAGAACGATGAGGCCTACGGGGAGGACCTCTGTGCAGCCGTGCGGACGCACGGAACGACCTTGCTCGTCTTCGGCGTCGGTGCGCCACGTTCGGAGATCTGGGTGGACCGCCAAGGGAACGCCCTCGGGAGTCCGGTCGTCCTTGCCGTCGGCGAAGCACTGAACGTCGCAGCCGGGCTTGTGCCCCGCGCGCCTGCCCTCATGCAGCGCTTCGGACTCGAATGGTTCTTCCGGTTCTGGCACGCGCCGCATCGGCTGTTCCGCCGCTACTTCGTACGCTCGTGGGGACTGTTCGGGATTGTTTTGCGCCGATCGCTGTTTCGGAGATCCCGTCGGCTTCCCCAAGCCGCCCGGCAGCGTCCGGCGCCCAACGCCCAGCGCGCGCCTGAAACGCCCTGAAGCGTTTCGGACGGATCACGCCGCGCCGAACAGGTGCGGATGCCGCACCCGCAGGGTCAGGATCAACGCCAGGGTCTTGATGTCGGTGACCTCACCGCGATCTGTCATCGCCGCAAGTTCGCTCAGGGCCAGCTCCCGAACGGTGATGTCCTCGTGCTCGCCGACCAGTCCGCCGCCGGGACCGACTCGGTCGGGCGCTTCGTATGGCGCCAGGAACAGATCCATCTGCTCGGTCGAGATCCCCGGCATGCTCCAGCCGCAGGCGACCGGTTCGAGGACGCCGAGACGCACGCCCGTCTCCTCGAAGGCCTCGCGGCGTGCCCCTTCCTCGGGCTCGGACTCATCGAGGAGGCCGGCCGGCACCTCGAGCACGGAGGTGACCCCCGCCGCATAGAAGGCCGGGGTCCGGAACTGTTCGACTAGCAGAGCGACCCGCCGGGTCGGATCGTAGGGCAGTACTGCGGTCGCCCGTCCGTGATCCTCGATCTCGCGCGCCAGGCGTGTGCCATCCTCCATCGTCACCTCGGCGACGAGAAACCGGCTCCAGCCGTCGTGCACGATCCGGGTGCCGCGGATAATCGGCGCCATTCTGCTCTCCCCCCGTCGGATCGCCGAGGCTGCGGCGACCGAATGGGAGGGACCTAACAGCGGCTTGGCGCATCAATGAGGCGTGAAGCGCGTGTTTTCGGCAACGGTCTCGGGGATTGTGAGACGTCGGCGGATCGTGAAGGTCATCCGATCCGCGTCCTGCGTCTGCGCGACAAGGGCGTCGCCCTCCTCCCTCACCATGTGGGGAATGTCGATGACCGCCATCGGATCGGTGCAGGTAACCACCAGGAACGCGCCAGACGGCATCCGGCGCAAGGCCTTCCGGGTCCGCAGAGCCGGTAGGGGGCACTTTAACCCGGTGAGGTCGAGATGCCTGGTCTCGCTGCCTCCGTCCGTCATCGACGTCACATCTTTGCCCCCGGCTTTCCTGGTCCCCGCCGCTCTACCAGTCTCGAAACGAAAGATCCCGCCGACGGCTTGGACCGTCGGCGGGACCAGGCAGGGCCGGTCCGGGCGCTGAGGGCGCCCGGCGAGGTCAGACCTCAGTAGCCGTAGCCGTAGGCGGGATAGCCATAGCCGTAAGACGGCGCGGCGTAATAGCCATAGGCCGGCGCGTCGTAGCCATAACCGTAACCGGTGCCGACGTAGCCGCGGTCGTAATAGCCGTAGCGCGGTGCCTGGCTGGCCGCGATGGCGCCACCGATGATGCCGAGGGCTGCACCGGCCGCCAGGGCGCCGCCAACGCCGGGCCCACGGCGATAGCCACCATAATAGCCCCGGCCGTAGCCGCGATAACGCACGGTTTCGACCGTGGCGCCGCCACCAACCTGGGCAGCACTCAGAGCCGGCATCGGAGCAGCCTGAGCGGCCGTGAACGAACCCGCCGAGAGACCGATGGCGGTGGTGCCCGCGAGGGCGAAGGACAAGATGCGTGACATGCGAGCGTTCTCCGTCACAGGATAAGATGTTCCTGAAACGATGAACTTGGCGATCCGTTCCAGGATCGCCACAGTCAAGCCGCGCCGGTGGGTGTCCTCGATCACATTCGCGACATCGCAGGCGCGTATCCCCTGCTGCCACGGTATGATCTGTTCAGAACACGCATTCGGTGAAGGCGGGCTCCACGGAGCGCTGCCAGCGCCCCTCGTATTCGGCGAGGCGCTCCTCGGCGAGGGAGCGTCCGGCGGCGACGATGGCCTCCAACGGCTGAAGGAAGTGCGTCTCGTCTCGCCCCTGAGCGTCGCGACGCGCCCGTGCAGCGAGGCCCGCGCGGGCGATCGTGAGAGCCTCCGCCGCCACTGCCCCCAGGGACCGGCCGGCGATGCGGGCGGCCAGACCGAGGCGGGGGACCGTCGCGCGCAGGCCTTCCCGATCGCAGGCGTTCCAGTTCTTGGCAATGTCCCAGGCCGCCGCCAGGGAGGCCTCGTCGTAGAGCAAGCCGACCCAGAAAGCCGCCTGCGCGGCGATCATCGCTGGATTGCCCACATCGGATCCGCGCATCTCGATGAAGCGCTTGAGCCGCACCTCGGGGAACGCGGTCGAGGCATGGTTGGCCCAGTCCGACACCGTAGCGCGCTCCCCAGGCAGCGCCGCGAGGCGGCCGTCCATCAGGTCGCGAAACGAGGCGCCGGAGACGTCATGGTAGGTCTCGCCCCGCTTGACGAAGTACATCGGCATGTCGAGCAACCAGTCGACGTAGGACTCGTAGCCGAAGCCAGGCTCGAAAGCCCTGGGCAGCATGCCGGTACGGTCGCCGTCGGTGTCGCGCCAGATCTCGGACCGGCGCGACAGGAAGCCGTTGGGGCGTCCATCCGTGAAGGGTGAATTGGCGAAGAGGGCGGTCGCCACCGGCTGTAGCGCGAGGGCCACGCGCATCTTGGCCACCATGTCGGCCTCGGAAGCGAAGTCGAGGTTCACCTGCACGGTGGCGGTGCGCAGCATCATGTCCAGGCCGAGGCTGCCGACCTTGGGCATGTACCCCGCCATGATCTTGTAGCGGCTCTTCGGCATCACGGGGGTCTCCTCCCGCGTCCATTTCGGACTCATGCCGAGATCGAGGAAGCCGATGCCGAGACCGTCTGCGACCTGCGCCGTCGCCTCGAGATGCATCCGCAATTCCGCGGCCGTCGCGTGCACGTCGGCCAGCGGTGCACCGGAGAGTTCGAACTGTCCGCCGGGCTCGAGCGAAATGGCGCCCCCCTCGGCCCCGGCGAGACCGATCAGGTGGCCGGCATCCTCGATCGCCTCCCAGCCCGTGTCGCGGCTAAGCCCCTCGAGCAGGGCCCGGATGCCCTTCTCACCCGCATACGGGACCGGACGGTTGCCGTCGCGGTAGAACGGCACCTTCTCGTGTTCGGTGCCGATCGCGAAGCGCGCGCGCGGCTTTTCGCCTTCCGCGAACCAGGCGATGAGCTCGTCCCGCGTGGTCAGGGGCGTCGTATCGGACGTGTCGCGCGCCATGCGCTGCCTCTTCAGGAAGGTCGTTCAAGGGAGAGGCGTGCCGGACCGCAGCGGCGAGGCCCCTAGGATCGGGTCAACGCGCCTCATAGGCCAGGGGACCCGCGCGAACAACGCGGGCAAGCGACGCCTCAACGGGCGTCGCCGAGCACGGCCTGAACCAGGGCCAGCACCGTCACCGCCGCCGTATCGGCCCGCAGGATGCGCGGACCGAGGGAGAGGGCGACCGTGTTGGGGCGTTCCAGAATCAGTGCGCGCTCTTCCGGTGCGAACCCACCCTCGGGTCCAACCAGCACCGCGAGAGGTGGGGCAACGGTTGAGGCCGCAGCCTCGCGCAAAGCTCGAACCGGATCCGAAACCGGGGCGTCCTCGTCGCAGAACACCAGCAGCCGCAAGGGGTTGAGATCGGAAAGCGCGGCCGGGAGCTTGGCCGCCTCCTGGATCTCGGGCAGGTCGAGGATGCCGCATTGCTCGGCCGCCTCGATGGCGTTCGCACGCAGGCGATCGACGTTCAGTCGCTCGCCCTGCGTGTAGCGGGTGAAAACCGGACGAAGAGTTCCGGCACCCATCTCCACCGCCTTCTGAGCCATGTAATCGAGCCGGGCCGACTTCAACGGTGCAAACAGGTAATGGAGGTCCGCGCGTGGTGGCTGCTGGCGTGTGCGCTCCCGCACGATCAGGTCCGCACTCTTGCGTCCGGTCGGAGTGATTTCGGCCCGCCATTCGCCGTCGCGCCCGTTGAACAAGAGCACCGGATCGGAGGGCCCGCGCCTCAAGACGTTGAGGAGGTAGTTCGCCTGCGACCGGTCGAGCGGCAGCGTCGCTCCGGCAGCGAGGTCCGCCTCGACGAAGAGACGTGGGGCGGTGAAGTCATATGCGGCCATGCCCGGCGTGGTCGCGTGAGGGGGGGTCGGCTGTCAACGGTCCGGTCCCGGGACCGCATCGGCCGATGCAAAACCGCAACACGCAGCAATATTGCGTCGCAAATCCACCTTCGAATGCGGCCCGGCGTTTGCGGCTTGAAAGGCGCCACATTCCTATGCCGAAACAAAACCAAGACCGGAGGACGCAGAATCTTGCGCGCATCCGGGCACGCATCAGGCTATTCCGCATTCGGTCGCCGGGCTTACCCCGACCGGATCGAGGATGGGCGGAGAAAGGATCTCAAGGCATGTCGTTCAAGACCATCGCGGCGCTGGCCGTCGCCCTCGCCGGGACCGCGCTTTCCAGCGAACACGCCTTCGCACAGGCCGCTGCCGAGTGCGGCGAGATCCAGCAGACCCTCCAGGCCCGCAAGGACCTGATCGGTAAGGCGAACGCCGCGTCGAACTCAAAGAAGAAGATGACGCCGGCCGAGGCCTGCACCTTGTTCGGCAAGCTCCAGGCCAACGGCACCGCCGGGCTGAAATGGATCACCGCCAACAAGGAGTGGTGCTCGATCCCCGATTCCTTCGCGGAAGGCTTCAAGGCCGACCACCTGAAGGTGTCGGGTATCAAGACCAAGGTGTGCACGGTCGCGGCCCAGGCCTCTAAGATGGAAGCTCAGGCCCGCGCGCAGGCCCAGAACGGCGGCGGCGGCGGTGGCCTTCTCGGTGGCCCCGGCCTTACGGGCAGCCTGAAGATGCCGCAGGGTGCCCTCTGATCCTGTGCTGACTTTCCGGACGAGTCGGCCCAGCGCGCCCATGCGTCCATGGACGGCGTGAGTCCCCCCCAGGCGGACCGCCGTGTCGCCGATGCGGTGGCAGGACATTGGGTCGACCGGATCGCGCCGCGCTGGGCGCGGCCCTATCTGCGTCTTGCGCGCATCGACCGCCCGATTGGCTGGTGGCTCCTGCTAATGCCATGCTGGTGGTCGGCCTCGCTCGCGGCCATCCGGTCGGGCGCCGCTTTTCCCGACCCTGTCCATCTGGTCCTGTTCTTCGTCGGCGCCGTCGCCATGCGGGGTGCGGGCTCGACCTACAACGACATCGCCGATCGGGACCTCGACGCACAGGTGGAGCGCACGCGCTCGCGCCCGCTGCCCTCGGGGCAGGTCCGGGCACGCCAGGCTACCGTCTTCCTCGTGGTGCAGGCCCTGATCGGCCTCGCGGTGCTGCTCCAGTTCAACGGCACGGCGATCGGCGTCGGCATCGCCTCACTTGTCCCGGTGGCGATCTATCCGTTCATGAAGCGCGTCATGCCGGTGCCGCAGGCGGTCCTCGGCCTCGCCTTCGCGTGGGGCGCGCTGATGGGATGGGTCGCGGTGTTCGGCCGACTCGATGGACCGGCCCTGCTTCTCTACGCGGGCACCATTGCCTGGGTGATCGGCTACGACACGATCTACGCCGTGCAGGATATCGAGGACGACGAGATCGCGGGTATCCGCTCCTCAGCCCGCTTCTTCGGGCGCCGGATGCGAGGAGCAATCGGTCTGTGCTACGGCGCCAGCGTCGGATTCATCGCGCTGGCTACGATCCTGGCGGGTGCAGGCCCCGTGGGACTGCTCGGCGTCGCCCTGTTCGGTGCCCATCTCGGGCGACAGGTGCTGCGCCTCGACACGCGCGACGGACGGGGTGCGCTGACACTCTTCCGCTCCAACCGGGAAGCGGGACTGATCCTGTTTCTTGGTTTCGCGGCGGATGCCGCGGTGACGCACCTCCTCTGAACGTCGCTCGAAGTCCGGCGAGTCCTTCTCAGCAGCGGGCGCCGGAGATGATCTCGCTTTCGCCGCGATGGATCAAGGGGCGAACCGGCAGCGCGCCGGTCTTGCGACGGACGAGGAAGCGCGGGCGGCGGCCGTTGAGGAGGCCGTGACGGCGCCGGGTCCGGGTCCGACCGAGGGCCACCGGGCCCAGCTGGTTCGAGATGCTGGCGAGTTCGCCGTCTTCCTTGACGATCATCCGCGGGAGGCCCGACTTGGCCGCGACGTCGCGCCAGCACGCCACCACCTCGTCCTCACAGAACGGTCCGAGGCGGGTGACGACCCGACCGGCGGCGTCGACGAGGAGAAGGTCGAAGCGATCCTCGCCGCAGGCATCCGAATCATCCTCGGCGAAAGCGAGGGCCACGCCGGCGAGCCGGCTCGGGCCCGAGCGGTCGATCACCGGGAGCCGCGACTGGGTCAGGATCGGAGCAGCGCCGACAAAGGTGGCATCCGCCGACATGTCGTTCATGTTCGCGAAAGTGTTCATGGATCGTACACCCTGTTGGCGCCGGCAACCTCTATGGGCCACCCGTCTATGACAAGCAGATTTAC
Organism: Methylobacterium sp. Leaf125; assembly: GCF_001423085.1. Classification (GTDB taxonomy): domain Bacteria; phylum Pseudomonadota; class Alphaproteobacteria; order Rhizobiales; family Beijerinckiaceae; genus Methylobacterium. The sequence goes on from NZ_LMNU01000045.1 coordinate 36,578, forward strand.
GTCTAACCTCCTCAGACCAGCTTAAGAGTGAGCGTTAAGCGAGTATGGACAAGGGTGAAGCAGGTGGAATGCTCAACGCTTCCTTGCTTCGATCTGAGAGATTTGTCCGTATCGAGATCTGCGCCGCTCTGCTTGTGACAACCCGCGCAGCACCCTACAACGAAGGAAGCACCGCCCTCCATGCATCCGTGCCGGGGCGACGGGCTCTTCAACAAGCGCCCAGCCTGACCTCCAAAACCGTATGGAGACGCATGTCCGATCCGATTGCCCCGGAAGCCGCACACGCCCTCGTTCCCGCCCTGCGCGAGACGATCCGCGAAGCGGCCGCCCTCGCGTTGCCCTTCTACAAGGCAGGCGGACAGACGGGCGCGCGGGTCTGGTCGAAGGCAGGCGGCTCACCGGTGACGGAAGCCGATGTGGCGGTCGACACCTTCCTGAAGGTTCGCCTCAGCGCGATGCTGCCCCGGGCCGCCTGGCTCTCGGAGGAGACCAGCGACAATCCGGTGCGACTCGATGCCGGTCTCGTCTGGATCGTCGATCCCATCGATGGGACCCGCGCCTTCATGTCCGGGCATCCCGACTGGTCGATTGCCGTTGCACTGCTGTCGGCGGGACAACCGATCCTGGGTTTCGTTCACGCGCCCGTGACCGACACGTTCTATGAGGCCATCGCAGGCGCGGGTGCCACCCGCAACGGCCAGACCATCGCCGTCTCTGGCCAAAGCGCGGTTGAGGGGGCACGGGTCACTGGTCCGAAGCCGATGATGGACCGCCTAGCCCGAGGCGCTGGGACGAATGGCCAGCAGGCCGATCTCGTCTCCGTCGAGCGCATTCCGTCCTTGGCCCTGCGCGTCGCGCGGGTAGCCGAGGGCTCGATCGATGTTGGATTGGTCTCGCCCCATGCGCGAGATTGGGATCTCGCCGGTGCGGACCTCATCCTGCGCGAGGCAGGCGGCACGGTCAGTGACCTGCAGGGCAGTCCGACGACCTACAACCGTCCCGATCCGGTGCACGGGGAACTCGTCGCCGTATCCCAAGCTCTGCGAGACGAAGTCGTGGCGGCCTTGTTGCCCCGCTGAGGGCACGGAGCGAAGGCTGCGGAAGGGTTCTGAAAACAGGAAAGCCCAGCACCTGGGCGCTGGGCTCGATCGCAACGTCGGCTTAGTGAAGCAACGTGTGGTCCACCCCGAAAAAATCAGGGCTGCATTTCGATCAGTGATGCTCGCGCAGGGCTATCGCCTCTGGGGCCATACCGAACCGCTCGGCGAGATGCCAGCGCAGTTCACGCGGCGAATGGTAGTTGTAGGAGGTGTCGATCAAGTGGCTGAGGTCGACGGTCTTGGCTTCATGAGCCATGGTCTGCTTCAGGTGACCCACCTTGAAGGTCGCCGCATCAGTAACCGGCGAACGGACGCCGCGGCGTCGGGTATATTCAAACAACATATTTTTCTTGTGTACTTTCAATAACGTGCAGGTTCGCGTGCAGTGTCTCGGACGCATCGGACCAAATAGGCCGCGGGCGTCGTTGGGGTTGCGGAAGATGTCGGATCCCTGACCCATTCTCCCCAGAAGGGTATCGGTCGCCGACGGCGGAGGCTTCGTGAGAAGCCCTTCGGGGTGACGCCAGCCCGGGGGCTGGCGCCGGGAGCGTCAGGCCGCCTGGAGGTTGCCAGCCGAGTCCTTGCCGCTGCGCTTGTCGGTCTGAATCTCATAGGAGATCTTCTGACCCTCGATGAGGTTGCGCATGCCAGCGCGCTCGACTGCGGAGATGTGCACAAACACATCCTTGCCGCCGTCGTCAGGCTGAATGAAGCCGTAGCCCTTGGTCTCGTTGAACCACTTTACAGTGCCGGTATTCACGAAATAGATCCTCGTATCGTTCGTCGATCAACAGCCTGCGTCTGCTCGACGCAAGCGGCGGATCCTCTTCGGTAGGCCTGACGGAATCAGCAGGACGTGAGACGCTTGCGGTACAAGATCCCAGCTCACCGATACCCGCTATCTCTCATGTAGTCCGATCATGCGGCCGCAACAAGGCGTTCTGGCCGACGGAAACGACGCTGGTTCGCAGCGGCCGCAGGGGCAGCCCCTGTGTTATTTGCGCGGCCGACCGCATATAAGAGTTCTTGAGCAAGCGGTTAGGCGATTCATGGCGGGCATCTCGGTTTCCCTCGAAGGGGCGAACATCCAACTCTCATTTCAGAAGGACGATCAGGCCACGGCAGTCGTGATGGATGCCCGGGCGGCCCGTGCCCTGGTGCGGGCGGTGGGCCAGCTTCTCACGGCCATTGATGAACCCGACGACGGCGACCTGTCCGGGGATATGTCTGACGAAGAGATCGCGATGCTCGACGTCACCTCGTCGGCGATCGAGGTCGGTACGGACGAGCAGGGCCAGGCCGTCGTAGCCTTGCAGGCCGGCGCGCTGCCCCCGTTTCAGCTTCGCCTGACGGACGAAGAGGCCCGTCACGTGGCAACGAGCCTCTCTGAAATCTTGAGCGCGCCGCGCGACGTGCGCGCGTCGCATGGGGATCACTGAGTCCGCTACATTCGAACGCCCGGGTCGGTGGGGCCGCCCGGCAGGTAATCCGGCTCCGAGCCAGGGCCGGCCGGCTCGTCGATCCCCGGATCGTTGACGGGATAGGGTGTGCGCGGGCCGGTCGGTCCGATATCGGGCTGCTCATCCGGTGGGGGCGGCGTCGGCAGGTCACCGGGAATTCCACCCGGCAGCGGCTCGGGGATCGGCAGGCCGGGATTGGCCATCTCGTGATGGGCCATGCGAAGCCTCCTGTCTGTCTGAGGGATGTGCGGACCAACACGGCCGAGCACGGGTGGGTTCCCGCGGCCGCGGTGACCTATGGGAGCCCGTGGGGAACTTGCGTCCCACAGGACCTGTTCAGTGCCGTACCCTCAACCTCTCGGAGAAAATCCATGTCTAACATCAGGCAGGCCAAGGTCTTGATCGTCGCCACAGATGGTTTCGAGGAGACCGAACTCACGGTCCCACACAGCAAGCTCAAGGAAGCCGGTGCGACCGTTCACGTCGCAGCGCCGCAGTCCCGCGCGGCCAGGGAGTCCATCCGGGGTTGGGACAAGACTGATTGGGGCAAGAACGTCGCAGTCGACAAGGATCTCGAGTCCGTGTCTCCGCAGGATTACGACGCCCTTGTGCTCCCCGGTGGCCAGATCAACCCGGACAAGCTTCGCGTGGAGCCGAAGGCCCTCGCGCTGATCCGCAGCTTCTTGGATTCCGGCAAGGTGGTCGCCGCCATCTGCCACGCGCCCTGGCTGCTGATCGAGGTTGGCGCCGCGAAGGGACGCCGGATGACCTCGTTCGCATCGATCCGAACGGATGTGGTGAATGCGGGCGCGGACTGGAGAGACGAGCCCGTCGTCACCGACAAGGGCCTGATCACCAGCCGCAACCCCGGCGACCTCGACGCCTTCTGCGCCAAAATCATCGAGGAGATCCAGGAAGGCAAGCACGGCAGCCGCGCCGCCGCCTGACCCATCCGCGATCCCGTCGCCGACGGCCGCACGCCCCGGACTCGGGCGTGCGATCCGTCGGAGCGCTGGCGCAGATGCGGTTTCGAAGCGGCCCTAGCGCTTGACGGCCGTCTTTTGCACCTTCGCCTTCTCAGGCGTCGCACCCGCGAAGAGCTCGGAGAGATGGCGCTGATCGAGGGTCTTCGCGAAATCCGGAGCCGGCTCGGCAAGCACGGCCGGGTCCGCGGGCCGCGGCGTGATCGATCCGGTGGTGATCGGATCGGGGAGCTCCGCCTGGGCGCGGAGCGAGGGGGTCGGCTCGCGCTGCAGGCGCAAGGTCCAGTGAGCGGCGGTGGAGAGCGCAGCGACCGCGAGGATCGCCTTGATGCCACCCGTCAGGAGGCGTCTCATAGTGGTCAGGCCCGAAACTACGCAGTGGCACGCGACCGGTTCCCCGGCCGATGCCCACACTTGCCCAGGATCGTTAACGACCGCGACTTAGATACAACGGGAGAGCGTCCCGGGATGGGACGGGGCCGATGAGGTGGGCCTTGCGCCAAGGCTGCGGTTCCTGTTCCCCGCGTCCTTGACACGCCTGTCGCCACCCGGCCCACTAGGCCTCACAGGGACCGCGCAGAGAACTGGTCCGCACCGCCCCGTCACGACAAGCCCCGCCACCATGCCAAGCCCGAGAGGGTTCGCGAAACCATCGGGCGCCTCGGCAGCAGGGACCGCCGATGTAGGCGGCGGCGACTGAGCCGGCAACCGGCTTCGCCCGCGTCATGACGGCTGCGACGATCCGCACGCCGCCGCGAAGGCCGTCAGGCGGGCGCCGTCGCCGGCCTCGTCCGCCCCGGACAGGCGCGCATAGAGGTCCGCCGCGCCGGCGAAGACCTGACGCCCGGCGGCATCGTCCCCGAGGAAATCGGCGATCTCGTGCATCTCGGCGACCCAGCGCTGGGCCTTGGGAAGCATGTCGGGCAAACCGCGGGCGAAGCGCGCGAGGAGAGCCGGCTCAGTTTCGGCGAGTTCCGCCCGGAGGGCTTCGCCGGCGCCCGCCCGTTCGGCCCCCAGCACCATGAGGGCGGCCAGGGCGGTGAGGCCCTTGTTGATGCCCGCATAGGCCATCTTCAGGCCCGAGGCCGCGCCGATACCACCGGAATTCAGCCTGAGGTCGACACCGAGGTCGCGGAGAGGTCGCGCGGATTCGACCGCGTCGCCCGACACGTGGAGACGCGGACCGGGGGTCCCGGGCTTCGGCGGCAGGCCGATGATCGCACCATCGAGGAAGGCCGCACCGGTGGCCGCGACGATCCCGGCGATGCGTCGGACCGTCTCGACATTCACCGCGTTGCAATCGACGTAGACGGGCTTGTGGGTCGCGGCCGCGAGCACCGGGGCGAGGGAGACGGCGAGCGCCTCGGCGTCGGCGGGCGGGACGATGGAGAGCAGGAGGTCGGCCCGCATCAGGCCGGGGGCGTCGGTCTCGGTCATGCCGGCGGCGTCGGCGCGAGCCCGGGTCGCGGCGCTGCGGCCGTCGAGGAGCGTCAGGACATCGGCGCCGTTCCCGGTGAGGCGCGCGGCGAGCGCGCTCCCCATCGCGCCGGCAGCCAGGATGGCGATCGTCGTCATGAGCCCGCGCCTTCCGAAATGCGAACGACCGCGCCGCGGCTCTCGGCCGGGGCGCGGTCGCTCAGGGATGCAAGGGGCAGGCCCGGAGAACGGGCGTCACCCGGGGCGCTGTCAGCTCAGGGAGCCGCAGAAGCGCTGGATCCGGGTGCAGGCCTCTTCGAGGGCGGCGTTGGAGGTGGCGTAGGAGATGCGCAGGTTGGGGCCGAGGCCGAAGGCCGAGCCGTGGACCGCGGCGACGCCCTCCGCCTGGAGCAGCTCGACCACGAAGTCCTCGTCGGTCGCGATGGTCTTGCCGGCCGGGGTCTTGCGCCCGATCGTCTCCGCGCAGGACGGATAGACGTAGAAGGCGCCCTCGGGCGTCGGGCACTTCAGGCCCTTGGTCTGGTTCAGCATCGACACCACGAGGTCGCGCCGGGTGTGGAAGGCCTTGCGGAACTCGGCGAGGTGCGCCTGCGTCCCCTCCAGGGCGGCGACCGCGGCCCATTGCGAGATCGTCGAGGCGCCGGAGGTCTGCTGGCCCTGGACGAAGTCCATCGCCTTGATCAGGGGCTCGGGGCCGGCGGCGTAGCCGATGCGCCAGCCGGTCATGGCGTAGGCCTTCGAGACGCCGTTCATGGTCAGCGTGCGCTCGTACAGGCCCGGCTCGATCTGAGCCGGGGTGACGAATTCGAAGTCGCCGTAGGTCAGGTGCTCGTACATGTCGTCGGTGAGCACCCAGACCTGCGGGTGGCGCATCAGCACGTCGGTGATCTTCTTCAGCTCGTCCCGGGCATAGGCGGCGCCCGAGGGGTTGGACGGCGAGTTGAGGATGATCCACTTGGTCTTGGGCGTGATCACCCGCTCCAGCTCCTCGGGCTGCAGCTTGAAGTCATGCGCCATGTCGGTCTCGGCGAAGACCGGGGTGCCGCCGCACAAAACCACCATCTCGGGGTAGGAGACCCAGTACGGGCGCGGGATCACCACCTCGTCGCCCGGGTTCAGGGTGGCGAGGAGGGCGTTGTAGATGACGTGCTTGCCGCCGGTGCCGACGATGGTCTGGGACGGCTTGTAGTCGAGTCCGTTCTCGCGCTTGAACTTCTTCGCGATGGCCTCGCGCAGCGGCACGATGCCGGAGACGGGCGGATACTTGGTCTCGCCGCGCCGGATCGCCTCGATGGCCGCATCCTTGATGTGCTGGGGGGTGTCGAAATCCGGCTCTCCCACGGAGAGGCTGATCACGTCCATGCCCTGCGCTTTCAGCTCGCGCGCCTTCTGCGTCATCGCGATGGTCGCGGACGGCTTCACGCGGGACAAGGCGTCGGCCAGAAAGCCCATGGGGGGTCACTCCCGTATAGTGTATGAAGGTCGGATCGAGCGGCGCGGACCCTAGTCGCGCCGCCGCGCACGGGCAAGGGAGACCTGCCGTTGCTGCGGCGTTCCCCCCTGCAACCCAGCGAAGCTTGCGATCCAGCGAACCTTGCAAACCGGCGAAGGCTTGCAACCCAGGGAACGCTTGCGACGAACGAAAACCGCCGCGACTCCGGGGGAGCCGCGGCGGTGAGACCGTCGATGGGGTTTTCTGCCCGGCCCTCTCGGGCCGGGTCCGGGCCCGTCAGATCCCGCCGAAGACCCAGCGCAGCTTCGAGAGGAAGCCGCCGCCGGAGCGCGTCTCGCGCACCTCCGCGGGCTCGTCCTTGACCGCGGCCGCCGCCGCATCGGCCTGGATCAGGCCGAGGGCCGCCGTGTCGGTGGTTTCGCGGTCGATCAGGATGAAGCCGCCGGTGTCGCGGTTGGCCGTGTAGGCATCCACCGCCACGGCCCGGTCGAGGGTCAGGGTCACGTCGGCGATGTCGTTGGCGGTGAGGCGCGCGGCCGGCTCGGGGTTGCCGGTCTCGGGATCGATCCGGGTCCGGATCGCGGTGACGACGGCGTTCACCGTCACGGTCCCGATCTTGGCGAGCAGGGTGGCGCCCGGCAGCAGCTCGGTCTCGGCCGCCCAGAACAGGCGGGCATCCAGGCTGTCCGTCACCCGCATCGGCGCGTCCGCGGTGACGATCACCGAGCCGCGGGAGGCGTCGATCTCGTCGGCGAGCACCAGGGTGACCGACTGGCCCTCGACCGCGTGGGGCAGATCGCCGTCGGCGGTGAAGATGCGGGCGATCTTCGAGGTCCGGCCCGAGGGCTCGACGATGACGGCGTCGCCCGGGGCCACGCGGCCGCTGGCGATGAGGCCGGCAAAGCCCCGGAACTCCGAGTTCGGCCGGTTCACCCACTGCACCGCCATGCGGAAGGGCGCCGCCTGCTCCTCGACGCGCACCGGAACCTCCTCGAGGTACTGGAGCAGCGGGGTGCCGGTGTACCAGGGGGCGGCAGCGCCCGGCAGCACGACGTTGTCGCCGTTCTTGGCCGAGAGCGGGATCGCCCGGATCTCGCTGAAGCCGAGGGGGGCGGCGAAGGCGTTGAAGGCCGACAGGATCTCCTCGAACTTGGTCTGCGACCAGCCGACGAGGTCCATCTTGTTCACCGCGAGCGCCACGCGCTTGATCCCCAGCAGGGAGACCAGGAGCGCGTGCCGCCGGGTCTGCCGGGTGAGCCCCTGGCGGGCATCCACCAGGATCACCGCCACGTCCGCCGTGGAGGCGCCCGTGGCCATGTTGCGCGTGTACTGCTCGTGGCCGGGCGTGTCGGCCACGATGAAGGAGCGCTTGTCCGTGGAGAAGAAGCGGTAGGCGACATCGATGGTGATGCCCTGCTCGCGCTCGGCCTGCAGGCCGTCCACGAGGAGCGCCAGGTCGATCTCGGCGCCCTGCGTGCCGTGCTTGCGCGAGTCGCGCTGCAGGGCCGTTACCTGGTCGTCGAAGATCTGCTTGGTGTCGTGCAGCAGGCGGCCGATCAGCGTCGACTTGCCGTCGTCGACGGAGCCGCAGGTGATGAAGCGCAGGACTTCCTTGTTCTGGTGTGCGGTCAGGAAGGCGTCGTAGCCGAAGGCTTCGGGTGACTGATGGATCGTCATCTTAGAAATAGCCCTCCTGCTTCTTGCGCTCCATGGCGCCCGCGCCGTCCTTGTCGATGACCCGGCCCTGGCGCTCCGAGGTGCGGGCGGCCAGGGTCTCGCCGATGATCTCCGGCAGGGTCGCGGCGTCGCTCTCGACGGCACCGGTCAGGGGATAGTCGCCGAGGGTGCGGAAACGGACCGACACCTGCCGGGGGGTCTCGCCGGGGCTCAGCGGCAGCCGGTCGTCGTCGACCATGATGAGCTGGCCCTCGCGCTCCACCACCGGACGGGGCTTGGCGAAGTAGAGCGGCACGATCGGGATCTGCTCCTGCTCGATGTAGAGCCAGACGTCGAGCTCGGTCCAGTTCGAGAGCGGGAACACGCGCAGCGACTCACCGCGCTTCTTCTTCATGTTGTAGAGGTGCCAGGGCTCGGCGCGCTGGCGCTTCGGATCCCAACGGTGCTGGGCCGTGCGCAGGGAGACGATGCGCTCCTTGGCGCGCGAGGCCTCCTCGTCGCGCCGGGCGCCGCCGAAGGCCGCGTCGAACTTGTGCTTGTCGAGGGCCTGGCGCAGGGCCTGGGTCTTCATCACGTCGGTGTGCACCTCCGAGCCGTGGCTCACCGGACCGATGCCGCGGGCGAGACCGTCCTGGTTGGTGTGCACGATGAGGTCGAGGCCGAGCTCCTTCGCGCGCTGGTCTCGGAAGGCGATCATCTCCCGGAACTTCCAGGTGGTGTCGATGTGCATCAGCGGGAACGGCAGGCGGCCCGGCGCGAACGCCTTCAGCGCCAGGTGCAGCAGCACCGACGAGTCCTTGCCGATGGAGTAGAGCATCACCGGGTTCTCGGTCTCGGCGACCGTCTCCCGCATGATGTGGATGCTCTCGGCCTCCAGCCGCTGGAGATGGGTGAGCCGGGCGGACCGGCTCGCCGCAGGGCTGGAGCCCGTTCGGGTGGTGAGGGGGGCGGCGCTCATCGGGCCATCTCCAGGGCGTTTGAGGTTTGTGTCGTTTCGAACGCCGCCGCTTCCTGGCCGGGGGCGACGTTCTCTTCGGGTGCGTGGACGTGCAGCCCGCACTCCTTCTTGGAGGCCTGTTCCCACCACCAGCGGCCGGCCCGCTCGTCCTCGCCGACGCGGATCGCCCGGGTGCAGGGCGCACAGCCGATCGAGGGGAAGCCGCGATCGTGCAGCACGTTGTAGGGCACGTAATTGTCCGAGACGAAGCGCTCGACGTCGGCACGGGACCAGTCGGCCAGGGGATTGATCTTGATGAGGCCGCGGGCCTCGTCGGCCTCGGCCAGCGGCGTGTCGGCCCGGTTGGCCGACTGACCGGCCCGCAGGCCCGTGAGCCAGCCGGCGGCGCCCGCCAGGGCCCGGCCCAGGGGCTCGACCTTGCGGAAGCCGCAGCAGGCCTGCCGGGCGGCGACCGAGTGGCGGAATCCGTTGATGCCGGACTCGGCCACGAAGCGCTCCTCGGCCTCGCGCTCAGGCGCATAGGCACGGATGCGGATGCCGTAGGCCGATTCGGTCTCGGTCCAGGTGTCGTAGGTCTCCGGATAGAGCCGGCCGGTATCGAGGGTGACGATCTCGGTCCGGCCCTTGTGCAGCGCGACCGCGTGCGTGAGCACTTGGTCCTCGATTCCGAGGCTGGTGGTGAACACCAGACGCCCCGGCACCTGCGCCTCGATCAGGGCGATCCGGCCCTTCAGGTCGCGGTCCGCCATCGCGGACGCGAGGTCCCGCGCCGCGTGTTCCAGTTGAGAGCTCATGAAAGACTTCGCGATATGACGTGGCGACGAACGTGGCGATGGGACTTGTGTGGCGATGTGACTTGTCTGGCACCTGAAATGTTCGCTATAACGAACGCTGTCAAGGCATGGCGGCTATCGATACCGGGCAACCCCCGGGTGCGACGACCCCTTCGCCGAAACGGGCCACAGGGGCATTCTGTTGCTCAACGAAGGTAATTCCTTCTCATCGGGCGGTCACGATGTGCTGACCTGCACATCCCCGCGTCTCACGAACCCGCGAGGCCAGCTTGGATTCGATCGACCTGAAGATCCTGGCGCTGCTGCAGCAGGACGCCACCCTGTCCATCGCCACCATCGGTGAGAAGGTCGGCCTGTCGCAGACGCCGTGCTGGAAGCGGATCCAGCGGCTGGAAGCCGACGGCGTCATCGACCGGCGCGTCGCCGTCCTCGACCCGGTGAAGCTCGGCCTCGGCCTGACGGTCTTCGTCTCGATCGAGACCGCCGATCACTCGCGTGAATGGCTGGAGCGTTTCGCCGAGACTGTCTCGGCAATGCCGGAGGTACTCGAGTTCTATCGCATGGCCGGGGACGTGGATTACATGCTCCGCGTCGTCGTCGCCGATATGCGCGCCTACGATACGTTCTATAAGCACCTCATCGCGACCCTGCCCCTCAAGAACGTCACCTCCCGGTTCGCGATGGAAAAGGTCAAATCCACCACGGCCCTGCCCCTCCCGGTCCCGCCCGCCAACGGACGCTTCACGCCGACGCTGTCGGTGGTGGCCGGGGAATAAAATTCTCTTTTGCCCTGCACACGCAGGCAGCTCCTTCTACCGTGACGTCGTTCTGTAAAACGGACAACCCCGTTGACAGCCGGCCTCTCAGGACGACATGGCTTTCCACATGGCACGACACGCGATCATCCCCCGTACGGCTCCCTTCGGCGACACCGAACGCGCGAGCCTCGACGCCGTCCTCGGCGCCGCCTCCCCGATCCAGCGCGCCTGGCTCGCGGGCTTCCTCGCCGGCCTCGACGCCAGCGGCACGCCGCAGGCCGCCGCCGTCCCGGCCGCGCCGCCGAAGTCCGCCGAGCCGCTGACGATCCTGTTCGCGAGCGAGTCGGGCAACTCCGAGAAGCTCGCCGGCGACATGGCCAAGCTCGCCCGCAAGAACGGCTTCAAGCCGAAGATCGTCGATTTCGCCGATCTCGAGATCGCCAGCCTCGCCAAGGAGAAGCGCATCGTCGCCATCGCGGCGACCTGGGGCGAGGGCGAACCGCCGGCCCGGGCCGTGCGCGCCTACAACGAGCTGATGGCCGATGGCGCGCCGCGCCTCGACGGCGTGTCCTTCGGGGTGCTGTCCCTCGGCGACACCTCCTACGCGGAGTTCTGTGCCATCGGGAAGGCGCTCGACGCGCGCTTCGAGGCCCTGGGCGGGACCCGGGCCCACGAACGCGCCGACCTCGACCTCGATTTCGAGACGCCGGCCGCCGCCTGGATCAAGGACACCCTCAAGGCCCTCACCCCGCCGCCGAGCGCCGACAACGTCGTGGCGGTGGACTTCGCCGCCCGCGCCGCCGGCGACGAGGACGAGGACGCCGAGCCCAGCCGCGAGCCCCGGATCGTGGAGGTGGTCGACCACGTCAACCTGAACTCGTCGCGCTCCGACAAGGAGACGATCCACCTCGCCCTGGAATTCGAGGACGGCGCCCCCGCCTACGAGCCCGGCGACTCCCTGGAGATCTATCCGGAGAACGACCCGGCCCTGGTCGACGAGATCCTCAACGCCACCGGCCTGTCCGGCGACGCGGCCCTGCGCCAGGCCCTGCTGGCCGAGCGCGACATCACCACCCTGTCGGCCACCACCGTGGAGCGTTTCGTCAAGGCGACGGGCCATGCCGAGGCGCAGACGCTGATCGACAGCGGCGAGCTGCGCGCCTGGATCGAGGGCCGCCACCTCATCGATCTCATCACCGCCTACCCGGCGGCGCTGACGGCCGAGCACCTCACCACCATCACGCGGCCCCTGCCGCCGCGGGCCTACTCGATCGCCTCCTCCCGCAAGGAGGTGGGCGACGAGGTCCACCTCGTGATCGCGGCCGTGCGCTACGAGACCCACGGCCGGGCACGCGGCGGCGTCGCCTCGACCCACGTGGCCGACCGCATCAAGAACGGCGCGAAGCTGCGGGTGAAGCTGAAGCCGAACCGGCACTTCCGCCTGCCCCAGGACCCGGCCACCGACATCATCATGGTCGGCCCCGGCACCGGCGTCGCCCCGTTCCGCGCCTTCGTGCAGGAGCGCCGCGCCGTCGAGGCCCCCGGCCGCGCGTGGCTGTTCTTCGGCGACCGGCAGTTCACCCACGACTTCCTGTACCAGCTCGAGTGGCAGGAGGCCCTGGAGGACGGGTCGCTGTCGCAGATCGACGTGGCCTTCTCGCGGGACCAGCCCGAGAAGATCTACGTGCAGGACCGGATCACCCAGCACGCCAAGGAGGTCGTCGCCTGGCTCGACGGCGGCGCCAGCTTCTACGTCTGCGGCGACGCCACCCGGATGGCCAAGGACGTGCGCAACGCCGTGGTGAAGGCCTACCAGGACGTGAAGGCGCTCAGCCCCGCCGAGGCCGAGGCCGCCGTCGCCGCCCTGGAGCGCGCCCACCGCTACCAGCAGGACGTCTACTGAGACCCCTCCCTCCCCCGCGTGGGGAGGGACCGAGGGTGGGGGTGGTTCAGGATCGAGCGCTCGCGGCGCCTCCCGCACCACCGCCACCGCCAGCTCCTCCCCACAGGGGGGAGGAGAGCTCCCGAACCGGAAATCCCGCCATGGCCGACAAGACCACCCCCCGCACCTACGAGACCCCGCCCACCGACCGCCCGATCTCGGAAGCGGAAGCGGCGCGCGCGGCGGGTCTTGCCGCCAACGAACACATCAAGATCGCCAGCGGCTACCTGCGCGGCACCCTGGCGGACGGCCTCCTGAAGCACGCCACCGGCGCCATCTCGGAGGATGACGGGCAGCTCGTGAAGTTCCACGGGATGTACCTACAGGACGACCGCGACATCCGGGCCGAGCGCACCAAGAAGAAGCTCGAGAAGGCCTACAGCTTCATGATCCGCCTGCGCATCGCCGGCGGCGTCGTCACCCCGAAGCAGTGGCTGGCCCTCGACGACATCGCCACGACCTATGCGGGCGGCGCCCTGCGGGCGACCACGCGCCAGACCTTCCAGTACCACGGCGTCATCAAGTCGAACCTGAAGCGCACGATGGCGGCCATCGACGCGACGCTGCTCGACACCATCGCGGCCTGCGGCGACGTCAACCGCAACGTGATGGCGGCCACGAACCCGGCCCAGACCGGGGCCCACAAGGCCGCCTACCAGCTCGCCAAGGACATCTCGGACTCGCTCCTGCCCAAGACCAGCGCCTGGCGCGAGATCTGGCTCGACGGCGAGCGCGTGGTCGGCGGCGAGGACGCGGCCGAGATCGAGCCGATCTACGGCAGGACCTACCTGCCCCGGAAGTTCAAGACCGTGGTGGCGGTGCCCCCGTCCAACGAAGTGGACATCTTCGCCCACGACCTCGGCTTTATCGCCATCCTGGACGAGAAGAGCCAGGTCACCGGCTGGAACGTCACGGTCGGCGGCGGCATGGGCATGACCCACGGCGAGACCGACACCTTCCCGCGCACCGCCGACGTGATGTGCTTCGTCGCGCCGGAGGATGCCCTGAAGGTCGCCGAGGCCGTGATGACGGTGCAGCGCGACTGGGGCAACCGCAAGGTCCGCAAGAACGCCCGCCTGAAGTACACCATCGAGCGCTACGGCCTCGCCGCCTTCCGGGCCGAGGTGGAGACGCGCGTCGGCAAGCCGCTCGCCGACCCGAAGCCCTTCGCCTTCACGGGGAACGGCGATCGCTACGGCTGGACCGAGGGCGACGACGGACGCCACCACCTCACGCTCTACGTCGCCTCGGGCCGGATCAAGGACTACGAGAACGGCCCGCAGCTGCTCACCGGCCTGCGCCGGATCGCCGAGATCCACGAGGGCGATTTCCGGCTCACCGGCAACCAGAACGTCATCATCGCCAACGTCCCGGCCGCGAAGCGGGCCGAGATCGAGGCCCTGGTGGACCAGTACGGCATGATGAAGGGCGCGAGCGCGCTGCGCCGCAACTCCATGGCCTGCGTCGCCCTGCCCACCTGCGGCCTGGCGCTGGCCGAGAGCGAGCGCTACCTGCCGAGCCTGATGGACGAGCTGGAGGCGAGCCTCGCCTCCCACGGCCTCCAGGACGACGAGATCACCATCCGGATGACCGGCTGCCCCAACGGCTGTGCCCGGCCGTTCATCGCCGAGATCGGCCTCGTCGGCCGCGGCCCCGAGCGCTACCACCTCTATCTCGGGGCCGCCTTCGACGGCTCGCGCCTCGGCAAGCTCTACGCCGAGGACGTCAGTGCCTCCGAGATCAAGACCCTCCTCGACCCGCTCTTCGCGGCCTATGCCCGGAACAAGCAGGCCGGCGAGCGGTTCGGCGATTACCTGATCCGCGACGGCTACGTGACCCGGACCATCAACGGACCGGATTTCCACGAGAGCACGGGCGCGCTGAAGAGCGCCGCCTGATCCCCGCGCGAGCGCAACACCCGGCGCCGGGCGGCGACAAGCCCTCCGGCGGCCGCGGGCGCGGGTGCAATCTCCGCAAGACCAGACGCGCTGCGTCGCACCATGGGACAGTGCGGCGCAGGGGCAGCGAAGTCTAACGGCCAAGCTCGAACTTCGTTAACCGGGAGCGCAACCGTTCCTGCCTCGGCCCGTTGTCTGCAGAGACAGCCGGGGAGGCCCTCATGGCCAAGCATGAGATCTTGAATTTCTTCGAACATCGGCGCGATGGCGCCTGGGTCTGCGTGAAGCCCTTCACGCTGACGACCAAGAGCAGCAGCGTCGACATCCGCCAGGGTATGCGCTTCGACTACGGCAAGCGGATCGGCGGCGTCGATCTGGCCGAGTACCTGGAGCAGCTCGGCTCCCAGTTCGGATCCTGATCCGTTCCGATCCGGATCCGACGCGAAACATCCCGGCATCGTCCGATGCCGGGCTTTGCGCTGCGTCGTCAGGCCATCGACGGCGCGCGGCGCGGCGCGGCGCCGTTTTTGACGCCGACGAGGCAACAGCCTAGTTTATCGCCATGACCCGTGCAGCGGCCATCGTCCGCGACATCCCCGACGAAGCGGCCCCGACCACGCGTTGCCGCATTCTCGCGACGGCGGAAGAGGCGTTCCGGCTCGTCGGCTATCAGAAGACCACCGTCGCCGACATCGCCAAGACGCTGCGGATGAGCCCGGCCAACGTGTACCGCTTCTTCGAATCGAAGAAGGCGATCCACGAAGCCGTCATCAAGCGCCTCATGGACGACACCGAGCAGCGGGTGGCGCAGGCCGCCGTCGCTCCGAACCGGACCGCCGCGGCGCGCATCGCCGGCGTCATCACGGTGATGCACCAGGCCTGCGTCGAACGTTGCCAGGCCAACCCGCGCCTGCACGAGATGGTGGAAGCGGCCATCACCGAGAGCTGGGATGTCTGCCGCGCCCATGTGGATCAGATCGGCTCGGTCCTGCGCGAACTCGTGCAGGCGGGCGTGGCGGCCGGCGAATTCGATGTCGCCGATCCGTCGATCGCGGCGGCCTGCATCCACACCGCCATCATCCGTTACTGCCATCCTGCCCTGGTCAGCCACTACCCGGATGCGGGTGCCCCGCCCCTCGACGCGATGATCGCCTTCCTGCTCGGAAGCCTGCGCCACGCGAACTGACGGGCCCGAGCCCTATCGCATCTCCGCGACGATACCCTGCGCCACCGCGCGGGGGTCTGCCGCCTGGGTGATGGGACGCCCGACTACGACGTGATCGATCCCGATCCGGCGGGCCTCGCCGGGCGTCATCACGCGCTTCTGGTCGCCGGCCTCGGCGCCGGCCGGCCGGATGCCCGGGGTGACGATGACGCGGTCCGCCCCGATCCGGGCCCGCACCGCTTGCGCCTCGGCGGCGCTGCAGACGATCCCGTCGATTCCGGCCTCCGCCGCCTGCCCGGCACGGCGGGCCACGAGGTCGGCCACCGGCAGGCCATAGCCGGCCTCGGCCGCATCCCCGTCGTCGTAGGAGGTCAGGACCGTGACGGCGAGGATCCGGGGGCCGTTGGCACCGCGCCCCCGGATCGCCGCCTTCATGGTCTGCGGATAGGCGTGGACGGTGAGGAAGGTGGCGCCGAGGTCGGTCAGGGCCCGCACGCCCTCCTCCACGGTATTGCCGATGTCATGGAGTTTCAGGTCGAGGAAGACCTTGTGGCCGGCGGCGGCGAGGCGCGGCACCAGGGCGAGGCCCCCCGCATAGGCGAGCCGGTAGCCGATCTTGTAGAAAGTCGCCGCATCGCCGATCCGGTCCACCAGGCGCTCGGCCTCGTCCACGGTGCCCACATCGAGGGCGACGATCAGGCGGTCGCGCGGGTCCAGCAATGCGGTCATGGGACTCTCCAGTTTCGCGGCGAGCGATCCCGCGCGGGGCCGCTCCTGTCAACGGGTGAGGTTGCCCGGCGGGGCCGCCCTCAACGGGGCGCCATCGCCCGCGCCACCTCGGCCTTGAGAACCGGCAGGAGCTCGGCCTCGTACCAGGGATTGGCCTTGAGCCACCCGCTGTTGCGCCAGGAGGGATGGGGCAGCGGCAGAACCCGCGGCGCGCCGGGGCTCGCCAGGATCTCGCGCCAGCGCCGCACCGTGTCGGTGAGCCCGGCCTTGGAGCGGCCGAGATGCCAGGCCTGCGCGTATTGCCCGATCACCAGGATCAGTTCGAGGTTCGGCAGGCCGGCGAACAGCTCGTCGCGCCAGCGCTCGGCGCATTCCCGACGCGGGGGCTTGTCGCCTCCCTTGGCGTCGTAGCCCGGAAAGCAGGCGCCCATGGGCACGATGGCGAGGCGGCGCGCGTCGTAGAATGCCGCCGCGTCGAGGCCGAGCCAATCGCGCAGGCGGGTGCCCGAGGGATCCATGAAGGGGATGCCGCTCTTGTCGGCCCGGTTGCCGGGCGCCTGGCTGGCGACGCAGAGCCGGGCCGAGGCCAGGCCCTGGACGATGGGGCGCGGCTCCTGTGGCAGGGGCGCGCCGTAGAGGGGCGCGTCCCGGCAGATCCGGCAGGCGCGCAGGCGCGACACGGTGGCGTCGAAGGCCGTCTCGGCCGGCTTGATCTCGGAGCGCATGATGCCCTCCGAGATAGGCAAACCGGACGCGACGGACGAGGGGCCGTGTCGTCGCTCCGCCTCAGGCGCCCTTCAGGCCGCTGAGGTCGAGGGGCAGCGAGCGCAGGCGCTGGCCGGTGGCGGCGAAGATCGCGTTCGAGATCGCCGGGGCGATCACGGGCACGCCGGGTTCGCCGATCCCGGTGGGCGCGGCGGTGGAGGGCACGATGTGGACCTCGACCACCGGCATCTCGCTCATCCGGGTCGGCTCGTAGGCGTCGAAGTTCTTCTCCTGCACCACGCCGTCCTTGAGCGTGATCTTGTTGCGCAGGACCGAGGACAGGGCGAAGCCCACGGCCCCCTCGACCTGGGCGCGGATCACGTCCGGATTGACCGCAACGCCGACATCCACCGCCGCCACGATGCGGTTCACCTTCACCTTGGCGTCCTCGGCCGTCACGTCCGCCACCATGGCGACGTAGGAGCCGAAGGATTCGTGCGCCGCGACGCCGAGACCGCGATTCTTGTCAGCGACTTTCTTCGGATCCCAGCCGGCCTTCTCGGCGGCGAGCTTCAGGGTGGCGGAGAGGCGCGGGGCGCCCCCGAGCAGACCGAGGCGGTAGGCGACGGGATCGGCGCCGGCCGCGTGGGCGAGCTCGTCGATGAACACCTCCATCGCCTGGGCGGTGTGGGTGTGGCCCACCGAGCGCCACCACAGCACCGGCACGCCCTCGCGGGCGTTGTGGACCTCGAAGCGATAGGCGGGCAGCGCGTAGGGCGTGTCCGAGGCGCCCTCCACCGTGGTGGCGTCGACGCCGTCCTTCACGATCATGGTCTCGAAGGCGGTGCCGATCATGATCGACTTGCCGATGGTCCGGTGCTCCCAGCCCGTGATCCCGCCCTTGGCGTCGAGGCCGGCACGGAGGCGATGGACCACCATCGGCCGGTAGAAGCCACCCGCCATGTCGTCCTCGCGGGTCCAGACGAGATGGATGGGCGCCTTGCCGCCGGTGGCGCGCACGATGGAGGCGGTCTCGGCGAAGTAGTCGGCGCTCGGGGTCGCGCGCCGGCCGAAGGAGCCGCCGGCCCACTGCGTGTGCAGCCGGACCTTGTCGGTGGTCACCCCGAGATTGGCCGCCACCACGGCCTGCTCGATCGTCTGGAGCTGGCAGCCGGCGAAGACGTCGTAGGTGCCGTCCGAGGCCTTCTCGATGGTGGCGTTCAGGGGCTCCATCGCCGCGTGGGCGAGATACGGGAAGGTGAACTCGGCCTCCAGGACCTTGGCCGACCCGGCGATCGCGCCGGCGGCATCGCCCTTCTTCGAGGCGACGAGGCCCGGCGTCTCGAGGCGCTTCCGGTGATCGGCCAGGATCGCGTCCGACGAGCGCGTCTCGGCCGCACTGTCGTCCCAGATGACCTTGAGCGCCTCGCGGCCCTTCATGGCCGACCAGGTATCCTTGGCCAGCACGGCGACGCCGGTGGGGATCGTGACCACGTCGACCACGCCCGCCACCGCGCGGGCGGCCTTGTCGTCGACGCTCTTCACGGTGCCGCCGAAGCGCGGCGAATGGGCGACCACCGCGGTCAGCTGCCCGGGACGGCGGATGTCGAGGGAGTAGATCGCCGTGCCGTCGGTCTTGGCCACCGAATCGGTCCGCGGGACCTTCTTGCCGATGAGGGTGAATTGGCTCGCCTCCTTGAGGCGCGGCTCCTTCGGCACCGGCTGGGCCGCGGCGGCTTCCGCCAGCGCGCCGAACCGGGCCTGCCGGTTCGAGGCTGCGTGGCGCACCGTGCCGGATTCGACCGTGATCTCCGAGGCCGGGACCTTCCACTGCTCCGCCGCCGCCGCGACCAGCATGGCGCGGGCCGCAGCCCCCGCCTTGCGCAGCTGGACCCAGGAATTGGCGATGGCGGTGGAGCCGCCGGTGCCCTGGACGGGGCCGAAGGCGAAGTTGTTGTAGAGCGTGGCGTCGGCCGGCGCGAAGGTGGTGCGGATGGTGGCCCAGTCCGCATCGAGCTCGTCGGCCAGGATGGTGGCGAGGCCGGTGGTGTTGCCCTGGCCCATGTCCAGGTGCTTGATCACCACCGTCACGGTGTCGTCGGCGGCGATCCGCACGAAGGCGTTCGGCATCGGCGGCAGGGCCGAGAGGTCGGGGCCGGCGGCGGCCTGGGCGAATTTCGCCGGGTCGAGGGTGAAGCCGATGACGAGGGCCCCGGCGGCCACGGTGGCGCCGCCCAGGAAGGCGCGGCGGGACGGCACGGGCGGGGCGGCCTGACGGACCTTCAGCATGGGGGGCTCCAGTTCAGACGCGAGGGTCGGGAGATCGGGGACTGCGGTGGCGTAGCGGGCCGAGGCTCAGGCGAGGGTTCGCGCCGCCTCGTGGATCGCCGCGCGGATGCGCTGGTAGGTGCCGCAGCGGCAGACGTTGCCGTCCATGGCCCCGTCGATGTCGGCATCGGTCGGCTTCGGGTTCTCGGACAGCAGGCCGATCGCCGACATGATCTGGCCGGACTGGCAGTAGCCGCACTGGACCACGTCGAGGCCGCGCCAGGCGGTGCGCACCGCCTCGGCGACCTTGCCGGAGACACCCTCGATGGTGGTGATCTTGGCCGCGCCGACATCGCCGATGCGGGTCTGGCAAGCGCGGACGGGCTGGCCGTCGAGATGGACCGTGCAGGCGCCGCACTGGGCGATGCCGCAGCCGTACTTGGTCCCGGTCTGGTTGAGGTGGTCGCGCAGCGCCCAGAGGAGCGGCATCTCCGGGTCGGCATCGACCTCGTGGGAGACCCCGTTGACGGTGAGTTTCAGCATCTCGGCCTCCCGATCGCAGTTTGGAACGACGCTAATCGTTGCCCGATCGTAACCATGTGCGGCAGCACACCCTGGTAGACCGAAGGCCATTCCGGGGGCCCAGCCCCCTGCCCTGCGCGCTGCCCCCGCGATCCTTCGCGGATTCGTGTTCGCCCGGCGGCACTGGGATGTGGATTCCGACAATCCGCCCGGTTCCGGCAGGCGGTTCTTAACACATCCGGCGCAGGTTCTGAGCGGTTGTATCCCGGCCTCTCGGCGGTCCCGATCTCGACCGCGATGTCCCCTCCGACGCTTCAAGACGGTGATGACCGACCTGACTGCCGAGATGATTCAGCGTGGCCGCGGCCCCTCCGCCCAGGAGGCGGCCCGCCGCCGCGAAGTCGCGCGCGACATGCGGTCGGCGCGGGAGAAGCTCACGTCGACGAGCGGGCTGGAACGTGCCTTCGATTACGAGCTGATCCGGGTCTACGCGCAGTACCGGGCGGGTGCGGTCATCCCCCTGGCGCTGCTCGGCCTCGCGGTGGCGGGCATCGCGGCAATCTGGACGCCGCCGGCCATCGCGGCGGGCTGGGGCCTCTGCCTCCTGGCGACGGTGGCGGTCTCCAAGCTGCTGACGCACCGCTTCCTGGCGCAGGATCCGGACACGGTCTCGGTGCGGAGCTGGCGCCGCACCTTCATGGCCGCGGAGTTCCTCCAGAGCACCGCCTGGGCGATGATGGTGCTGGTGGGCGCCTCCGGGGCGCGGACCTTCGTGCTGTTCGGCCTCGTCATCGTGGCCGCCATGGCGACGATGCTGGCCGCGACCCTGCCGGCCGCCGCCGGGGCGGCCCTGGTGCCCCTGTGCATCGCCGCCCTGTCGCTCCTGGCGGTGTCCCAGGACATGAACACGATGATGCTGGTCACCATGGTGGTCGGCGCGCAGCTGTTCTTCCTCGGCCTCGGACGCCGCGTCTACGCCTCCACGGTCGAGGCGCTGCAATCCCAGGCGGAGAAGGATTCGATCTTCGGCGAACTCGAGCAGGCCAAGGCCAATTCCGACGAGGCCCGCCGCCGCGCCGAGGAGGCCAACCTCGCCAAGTCCCGCTTCCTCGCCACCATGAGCCACGAGCTGCGTACGCCGCTCAACGCCATCCTGGGCTTTTCCGAGGTGATGAAGAACGAGGTGTTCGGCGTCCACGTCGCCCCCTCGTACAAGGAATACGCCTCCGACATCCACGACAGCGGGATGCACCTCCTCAACCTGATCAACGAGATCCTCGACCTCTCGCGCATCGAGGCCGGGCGCTACGAGCTCAACGAGGAAGCGGTTCAGCTCGGGCACACCGTGGAGGAATGCCGCCACATGATGGCCCTGCGCGCCCGCGGCAAGAACCAGGTCATCCACGAGTTCATCGACGGCAGCCTGCCCCGGCTCTGGGCCGACGAGCGCGCCCTGCGCCAGATCGTGCTGAACCTGCTGTCGAACGCCGTGAAGTTCACGCCGCCGGGCGGCGAGATCACCATCAAGGTCGGCTGGACCTCGTCGGGCGGCCAGTACGTCAGCGTCAAGGACAGCGGGCCCGGCATCCCCGAGGACGAGATCGGCACCGTGATGTCGTCCTTCGGGCGCGGCTCGCTGGCGATCAAGACCGCCGAGCAGGGCTCGGGCCTCGGCCTGCCCATCGTGAAGGGCCTCGTCGACCTCCACGGCGGCAACTTCCAGCTCAAGTCGAGGCCGCGCGAGGGCACCGAGGTCGTGGTGATCTTCCCCGCGAGCCGCGTCATGGAGACCCTGCCGGCGCTGGAAGTGCCCGGCGAATCCCAGGCCGCCCCCGCCGAGAAGCGCGCCCGCGCCGCCTGAGGGGTCAGCCCGCGCTGCGCTCCGAGACCCCGGCCTGGGTGAAGGTCGCCATGTCCCGGTGGCAGGCGAGCGCGCCCTTGAGCAGGCCCAGGGCCAGGGCCGCGCCGGAGCCCTCGCCGAGGCGCATGCCGAGGGCCAGCAGCGGCACGAGGCCCAGGCGCTCCAGCACGTCCGCATGGGCGCCCTCCGCCGAGACGTGGCCGGCGAGGCAATGGTCGAGCAGGGTCGGGTCGAGGCGGTGCAGGACAGCCGCCGCCGCCGTCGCCACGTAGCCGTCGAGCACCACCGGCACCCGCTGCAGGCGCGCCGCCAGGATCGCCCCCGCCATGGCGGCGATCTCGCGGCCGCCGAGGCGCGCCAGGATCTCCAGGGGATCGTCGAGATGGCCCGCATGGTGGGCCAGGGCCGCCTCCACGGCGGCGACCTTGCGGGCGAGCCCCGCGGCGTCGACGCCGGTGCCGCGCCCGACCCAGTGGGCAGCCTCTCCGCCGTAGAGCGCCGCGTAGATCGCCGCCGCCACGGTGGTGTTGCCGATGCCCATCTCGCCCAGCGCCAGGCAGTCGGTCCCAGCGGCCACCGCCTCCATGCCGAACGCCATGGTGGCGACGCAGGCCTTCTCGTCGAAGGCCGGCCCGACCGTGATGTCGCCGGTGGGCATGTCGATGGCGAGGTCGAACACCTTGAAGCCGAGGCCGTAGGCGGCGCAGATCTGGTTGATCGCCCCGCCGCCGGCCGCGAAGTTGTCGAGCATCTGGCGGTTCACCTCCGCCGGAAAGGCCGAGACGCCCCGGGCGGTGACGCCGTGGCTGCCGGCAAAGACGCAGACGAGGGGGCGGTCGAGGGTCGGCTGGCCCTTGCCCTGCCAGGCGGCGAGCCAGGCGACGAGATGTTCCAGGCGCCCCAGGGAGCCGGCGGGCTTCGTCAGAGTGGCGTCGCGCTCGGCCACCATCGCCACCGCGTCCCGGTCCGGCCCCGGCAGGGACGCGACGAGGCGGCGGATGTCGCTGAAAGGCGTCTCGGGAGCAGTCGTTTCGGGGGCAGTCGTCTCGGGAGGAGTCGTCTCGGAGGTCATGGAGTAATTCCGGTGGTCGGCCCGGCGCCAGGATGGCGGGCCGCCCGTCGCGGGAGCTATAACGGTCCGGGCACGGGTGGTGAAGGCGAGGCAGGGTCGCGATGAACGAGGAGGCCGAACCCGCCTTTCCGGGCGCTCGCCTGGCCTACGACCTCGCGGGCTGCCTGCGCTTCTATTCCCGCCTGCCCGTGCCGCCGCTGCCCGGCGAGGGCGATCCGCACGCGGTCCCGGACTTCCGCACCCTCCCCCGGATGCTGCCCCTGGCGGGCGTCCTCCTCGGCCTGCCCGGCGCCGGGGTGCTGCTCGCCGCCTGGGGCCTCGGTCTCGGGCCCTTCCTCGCCGCCGGCCTGGCGG
Source organism: Methylobacterium sp. Leaf125 (assembly GCF_001423085.1). GTDB lineage: Bacteria > Pseudomonadota > Alphaproteobacteria > Rhizobiales > Beijerinckiaceae > Methylobacterium. The sequence continues at coordinate 59,714 of NZ_LMNU01000045.1, forward strand.
TGACGGCGGGCGTCCTGGTGACGGGGGCCCTGCACGAGGACGGCCTCGCCGACGTCGCCGACGGCTTCGGCGGCGGAACCACGCCGGCCCGGCGCCTGGAGATCATGCGCGACAGCCGCATCGGCGCCTATGGCGGCGTCGCCCTGATGCTGTCCCTGGCCCTGCGGATCGGCGCACTGGCGACGCTCCTCGACCGGATCGACCTCCTGGCGGCTCCAGCCCTGCTCCTCGCCGCCGCGCTCTCGCGCAGCGCCGCCCTAGCGCCCCTCGCCCTGCTGCCGCCCGCCCGTCCCGACGGGGCCGGCGCCGCCGTGGGATGTCCGAGCCGGCAGACCCTGGCCACCGCCGGGGCCCTCACGCTCCTGGTCGCCCTGGGGGGCCTGGCCCTCGGCCTTCCACTGCGGGGCCTCGTCCTGATGCTCGGCCTCGGCCTCGGCGCATCCCTCGCGGTCACCGCCCTGGCGCGCCGGATGATCGGCGGGCAGAGCGGCGACGTGGTCGGCGCCGCGCAGCAGGCGGCCGAGATCGCCGCCCTCGTCGGCCTCCTGGCGGCGGTCCCCACCTGATCCGCGGCCGGACTTGATCCCGACGCCATGGCGCTGGCATGGACGGGGACGATGACCCAGCCCCGCCCCAAACCCTCCAGCCCCTGCACGAAGCTCTGCCTCCTCGATGCCGCTACCGGCCTGTGCGAGGGCTGCGGCCGGACCCGGGACGAGATCGCCCTGTGGGGCTCGATGCCGGAGCCCCAGCGCCGGGCGGTGATGGCCACGCTCGACGCACGCCTGCGGGCCGCCTTCCCGACGCGGGCCCCGACCGCGGCGGCATCATGATCCTGGTCGGCCTCGTCATCCTCGGCGGCGCCCTGGCGGTGCTGCTCCTGTCCGACGACACCCAGCGCATCGCCGGGATGGAGCCGGATCAGTTCGCCCAGTTCGCCATGAGCGCCGGACTGCTCGCCGTGGTGGCGGCGGGATTCTGGCACCAGTTCCGCGGCCGGATGCGCGCGAACCTGACGGCCCTGCTGCTCTGGGGCGCCCTCGGGGCCGCCCTGGTCGCCGGCTACGCCTACCGCGACGACGCCCGGGTCATCGGCGACCGGATGCTCGGGGCGGTGCGTCCCGGCAGCGCCGTCACGGGATCGGACGGCACGGTGACGATCATCCGGCGCAGCGACGGCAACTTTCACGTCCGGGCCGAGGTGAACGGCCAGCCCCAGGGCTTTCAGTTCGACACGGGCGCCAGCTCCGTGGTGCTGACCGCCGAGAGCGCGGCGGCCCTCGGCATCCGCCCGGCGGACTCCGAATTCAGCGTCCGGGTCTCGACTGCCAACGGCGTCACCGTGGCGGCCCCGGCCTTCCTCGACAGCCTCCGGGTCGGCGGCATCGTCGAGCGGCGGGTGCCGGCCCTGGTGAGCCGGCCCGGAGCCCTCCGCGAAAACCTGCTCGGCATGAGCTTCCTCGATCGCCTCGGCTCCTTCGAGGTTCGCGGCGACCGTCTCATCCTGCGGGACCGCTGAGATCCCGGCTCTGAAACACGCGACGCCGCCCCGATGGGGCAGCCCTGAAAGGCGAGACGCCGCCCGGAAGGCGGCGTCCTGGATCCCTCGCGCGTCGGACCGGTTCAGAACCGATAGGTCCGGCTGATCGGCGTGCCGGCCACCCGGAAGCGTGGGCCCGTGCCGAAGCTCGGGAGCGCCCTGGGCACCACGTCGCCGTAAGCCCGGCGGCAACCAGGCGCGAACATCCGGAGACGTCCTGTCAGGCCTGCGGGTTGGTCACGCCGGCGGCGATATCGAGGACGCTCGTGGTCGTGTTGGGCAACCCGTTGAAGCGGGGCAAGGTGTAGCCGGCCGGCCGGCGCAACCGCCGGAATCGCGACGTAGCCGGCCGGCGTCACGTTCGGGTGGGTGGCCGCGCCGTCGGCGAAGTCGTTCTTCGCGACGCCCAGATCGGCGCTGGTGAACGTGTAGGCCCGGTCCAGCAGATCAAACGGTCCGGGCAAGCGGTCCCGTCATGTCCGTGCTGGCGCGGATGCCCTGCTGATGGAGCGGACCCGGCACCGGGCCGTACCCGCCCACCGGCGGTATCGGGTTGATCGTGCCCGGCCTTCCCGGATTGCTTTGGATGGCCTGGAGCGGGAGGCCGCCGGCCAGGTTGTCGGCCGGTCCGAGCTTCCCCACGGATCCGTCGACCAGGGTGAGCGCGCCGAGATAGGGGGCGGCGCCCGGCCGGACTTGGCCGCTGATGGCTAGGGCGCGCTGGTCCGGCGTCGAACGGTCGTTGACGGCGATGGCTTGCGCGAGGTTGTCCGGCAATGTCGCCCGGCCGATCGCACTGGCATTCAGGGACAGGAACGGCGCGAGCAGGGTCCGCACGTTGGCATCAGACGGCGTGATCGTCGCGATCTGTGCCTGTGCGGCGGCCAGACCCGTCGCCGCCAGGATGATGGCTGCACGGGAAACACCGCAACGGAACCGCATCGTTCGCCCCCGCGAATCCGTTCGTCGGACCGACGGTTTGAATAACGAACCCTACAGTTCCAAAGTGCTCATGGCTCTCTCACCCTATAAGGCGCCCAGCCCCGTGCGCGATCAGCAAAAACCCTGATCTACCTCCGATATAGACTGCCGCCGAACGATCGGGCGGCCGTTTATATTGAGGGAGGCTCCTAACTTGATCGCGGCTCCGGCGAGCGGGGCTCAGGCGGCATCCTGTGCCCTGTCCCTGCCCGGAATGGCCGGATCGGCGGCCTGATGGGCGCGGCCGACCAGCTCCACCGCCTCCCGCAGGGTCGCGAGGCCGGCTTCGGGCTGGAGGCCGAAGGTCGAGAGGTGCCGGCGGTAGGCGCGGGCACCCGGGCGGCCGTTGAAAAGGCCGAGCATGTGCCGCGTCACCGCGTGCAGGCGGGTGCCGTCCTGCAGGAATCCGGCGAGGACGGGTTCGAAGGCCGTGATCGCAGCGAACGGATCGGCGGCCGGGGCGGGCTCGCCGAACAGGACCGGATCGACGTCGAGCAGGATCGCCGGATCGCTGTAGGCCACCCGGCCGATCATCACCCCGTCGACCTCCGCCAGGTGGGCGGCCGTATCCGCGATGGTGGCGATGCCGCCGTTGATGGCGATGGGCAGGTCGGGATGGGCCCGCTTCAGCCGCGCCACCCGCGGATAGTCGAGGGGGGGCACGTCGCGGTTCTCCTTGGGCGAGAGCCCCTGGAGCCAGGCCTTACGGGCATGCACCACGAGGCCGTCGACGCCGGCCGCGATCACGGCGTCCGCGAGGGCGTCGAGGGCCTGCTCGCTGTCCTGGTCGTCCACGCCGATGCGGCACTTCACCGTGACCGGCACCGACACCGCCGCCTTCATGGCGGCGACGCAGGCGGCCACCACGGCGGGCTCGCGCATCAGGCAGGCGCCGAAGCGTCCGTCCTGCACGCGGTCGGAGGGGCAGCCGACATTGAGGTTGACCTCGTCGTAGCCGTATCCCTCGGCGATGCGCGCGGCCTCGGCAAGGTCGGCCGGGTTCGAGCCGCCGAGCTGCACCGCCACCGGATGCTCGAGCGCGTCGAAGCCGAGCAGACGGTCGCGCGGCCCGTGGATGACGGCCCCGGTGGTGACCATCTCGGTGTAGAGCCGGGCGTGCCGCGACAGGGTCCGATGGAAGGCCCGACAGTAACGGTCGGTCCAGTCCATCATCGGGGCGACGGAGAAGCGGAGGTCGCGGGCGATCATCCGGCGGACATAACCGTCCGCGCCGCCGGCTTCAACGCGGGGCGGGTCGGCTCAGTGCTCGTGCTTGCAGTCCGGCCCGTGCACGTGGCCGTGCGCGCCGTGGTCGTGAGCCTGGTCGTGCCCGTGGGAATGCCCATGGTCATGCCCCGCATGGGAATGGCCGTGATCGTCGCCCGTATGATCGTGGCCCGCGTGGTCGTGCGCGTGATGCCCGTGATCGTGGTGGTCGTGTGCGTGATGCCCGTGATCATGGTGGTCGTGACCGCACTGGCTGTGGTCGTGGGCCGCGCGCTCCGGCTTGAAGGCCCGGGTCACCGGGGTGGCGGCGCAGCCCTGGCCGCGGACGAGTTCGGCGGCGCTGCGGGGCACGTAGAGCACGTCGGCGGCGATCTCGGCCGGCACGTGGCTGCCGCCGAGCTGCCAGGCCAGGCGCAGCAGCCGGGCCGGGTTCTCGGCCCGGACCTCGAGCAGCGGCTCCCCGGCGGCGCGGATCGCCACGAGGCGCCCGTCCTCCAAGCGCAGGGCATCGCCGTCTTCCAGGGACGCGGCCTTGGCGAGTGCGAGGGACAGGGTCAGCCCGCCCTCCCCGGTCAGGCTCTCCGGCGGGGCCTGACGGGCGGCGTGGTCGAGAACGATCGTGTCGACGATCGCATCGGCGCGGACGGCGACCTTGCGGACGATGGCGGTGGCGCGCTGCATGGATTCCTCGCGGCGGAATGGGCGGCCGGCGCCGCCCGGATGGACCCTGATCGGCGCATCACTAGAGGGTTTTTCGGCGAAACGGAAAGGCGGGACGGAACCTTAGCCGTTCGGCGTGCATTTCTCGCGCGGAATGCTTAAGCTCGGGCGGCACGAACATCACGGCCGAAGGCCGGGTCACGACGCACAAGGGAGTCTCGGAACCATGAAGAAGCTCATTGCCGCCACCTTCGCGGGTGTCCTCGCCCTCTCGGTCGGCGCCTGCAACACCCCGCAGGACCGCGCCCTCGGCGGCGCCGGCCTCGGCGCGCTCGCGGGTGCCGCCATCGGTGGCGCCGCCACGGGCCGCGCCGGCGGCGCGCTCGCGGGTGCGGCCATCGGCGGCGCCGGCGGTGCCATCGTGGGCGCCTCCACCGCTCCGCGCTGTCCCTACGGCACCTACCGCGACGCCTACGGCGACGTGTACTGCCGCTGAGACCCGGCACCGCGCGGCCCGGAACGGCCGCGCCGGACCATCGGGCTCCCTCTCTCCGGAGAGGGAGCCTTTTTCGTGGGACGAAGGCTCACGCGCCCCGGACCGGGTCCCGCTCCATCCAGGCGAGCATGCCCGCCGCCGCCGCCCGGCCCGAGGCGAAGGCCCCCTGGAGCAGGTAGCCCCCCGTCGGGGCCTCCCAATCGAGCATCTCCCCCGCCACGAAGGTGCCGGGCCGCCGGGTCAGCATGAAGCCGGCGTCGAGCTCGCCGAAGCGGACGCCGCCCGCGGTCGAGATCGCCCGGTCGAGGCCGCGCGGGGCGAGGAGGCGCAGCGGCACCGCCTTGATCAGGGCCGCCAGGGCCGCGGCGGCGACCGGCAGCGGATGCACCGCCTCGCGCAGAAGACCGATCCCCACGGGCGTCAGCGCCGCGGCCTTGCGCAGGCGGTTGGCCAGGGACAGGCCGGGCTTCGGATCGCTGAGCGCCCGCGCCAGGGCCGCCTCGTCGACATCGGGCCGCAGGTCGAGGGTCAGCCGGGCCTCACCCCGCTCGGTGGCGGCCCGGATCCGGTGCGCCAGGGCGTAGATCGCTCCGCCCTCGATGCCGTCGGCGCTGACCACCGCCTCGCCGCGCACGCGGAGGCCGTCCAGGCTGAGGGCGATCCGCTTCAGCGGGGTGCCGGCGAAGCGCTCGGCGAAGATCGGCGACCAGGCGACGGTGAACCCGACATTGGCGGGCTTGAGCGGCGCCACCGCGACACCCGCGCGCGCGAGCACGGGCACCCAGGCGCCGTCGGAGCCGAGGCGCGGCCAACTCGCGCCTCCCAGGGCCAGGAGCACCGGGCGGTGCGCGGTCTCGACCCGCCCCTCCGGGGTCTCGAAGACCGGGCCACCCGCGTCCGACCAGCCGGTGAAGCGGTGGCGGGTGCGGATGCGGACGCCCAACCCCTCGAGGCGCTGGAGCCAAGCTCGCAGGAGCGGCGAGGCCTTGAAGGCCTCCGGGAAGACGCGGCCGCTCGACCCGACGAAGGTCGGCTGGCCGAGGGCGTCGCACCAGGCGCGCAGGTCGCCGGGCGAGAACGCCGCGATGGCCCCGGCGAGGGCGTTTTCCTCCGGCTGGTAGCGCGCCAGGAAGGCCGGCAGCGGTTCGGAATGCGTGAGGTTAAGCCCACCGCGTCCGGCGATGAGGAGCTTTCGCCCCACGCTCGGCATCCGGTCGTAGAGGGTCACGGCGTGGCCGGCCTGCGCCAGCACCTCCGCCGCCGCGAGGCCGGCCGGGCCACCACCGATCACGGCGGGTCCGTCCATGTCCGGGCCGTTGCGTACACTGTCAGTCATGCGTCCTGGGAAGCCGGCGGGGGTCGGCCCTGTCAAGCGTGACAGGGCGATGCCCTTGATTCGCCCGGTTCAGAGCCCCAACTGCGCCTCATCGGCTGCGGGCCCCTCTGGCGGGATGCTGCATGATGCGTTCCGTGATGTCGGAGCCGATGCTTTCTCTCCTCAAGAAGCATCGACGGTCCTGCGTCATGGTTGATTTTCTGTATTACGAGTGGCTCGGCAAGCCCGTGTGGATGTGGCTCGGGTTCCACGCCCTCGTGGCCGGGTTGCTGGCCTTCGATCTCGGACTTCTGCACCGCGACAAGAATCATGAGATCGGCGTGAAGGAGAGCCTCCTTCTGACGCTGTTCTACTTCACCCTGGGCATGATCTTCGGCGGATGGGTCTGGTGGTATCTCGGGCCCCAGGCGGGCCAGGAATACGTCGCCGGCCTCGTGGTCGAGAAGTCGCTGTCGATGGACAACGTCTTCGTGATCGCCGTCATTCTCACGGCCCTGGGCATTCCCCGCGCCGCCCAGCACCGGGTCCTGGTCTGGGGCATCCTCGCGGCCGTCCTGCTGCGCGGCCTGATGATCGGTCTCGGCGCGGCCCTCGTGCACCAGGCCGCCTGGGTTCTGTCGATCTTCGCCGCCTTCCTGATCTTCGCCGGCCTCAAGATGCTGGTCTCGAAGGAGGAGGAGCCGGGCGATATCCGCGAGAACCGGGCCGTCCGGTTCCTGCAGCGGATCCTGCGCATCACGCCCGAGTTGCACGGGCAGCGCTTCATGGTGCGAAAAGCCGACCCGAAGACCGGGAAGACCGCCCTCTGGCTGACGCCCCTGGCCCTGGCGCTCATCCTGGTGAACGGTGCCGACGTGATCTTCGCCGTCGACAGCGTGCCGGCGATCTTCGCCATCACCACCGATACCTTCGTGGTCTACACCTCGAACATCTTCGCGATCCTCGGCTTGCGGGCGCTCTACTTCGCCCTGGCGGCGATGGTGGACCGCTTCGCCTATCTCAAGACGGCGCTGGCCTTCATCCTGATCTTCATCGGCGGAAAGATCGTGGTCGCCGACACCTTCGGCCTCGTCCACGTGCCGCCGTGGGTCTCCCTCGCAGTCACCGTCGTGTTCCTGGTGGCGGGCATCGCCTACAGCCTGTGGCGCACCCGCGGCACGGTCACGGCAGACGTGCACGGGCATGACGCGCATGGGCATGGCGCGCATGGGCATGGCGCGCATGGGCATGGCGCCCATGGGCATGGCGCGCATGGGCATGGCGCGCATGGGCATGGCGCCCATGGGCATGGCGCCCAGGCGGTGCAGCCCCGGGTGTAACCGGCAGCCGGTGTTCGGAGGGTTGCACGGGCGCCTCCCTCCCCCTCTGTGAGGGAGGGAGCCACTCCGTTGCACGCTACCGCACCCTCGCGCGCTACCGCCCCGGCAGGGCCGCGATCAGGTCCCGCAGGGTGGTGATCGTCGAGGCGTCGGCGACGCCGTCGACGCGGGCCGGGCGGAAGTGGCGCTGGAACGCCGTCACCACCGCGCCCATGCGGGCATCGAAGCTGGCGCTCACCGGCAGGTCGTAGCCGTAGAGGGCGAACATCGCCTGCAGGGCCTCGATCGGCGGTCCGGCATCGCCCTGCGCGAAGAAGCGGCCGTCGCGGATCGGGGCCGACGGCACCCAGTGGCCGATGCCGGCGCGGGCGAGGGTCTCCCAGGGGAAGTGCTCGCCCGGATCCTCCTTGCGCTCGGGGGCGATGTCCGAATGGGCGAGGATCCTGTGCGGGGCGAGGCTCCAGCGCTTCGCGAGATCGCCGCACAGGGCGATCACGGCCTCGATCTGTGCCGGCGGATAGGCCGGCAGGCCGCCGGCATGGCCGCCATTGACGATCTCGATGCCGAGGGAGCGCGAGTTCACGTCGCTAATCCCGGCCCAGGAGCCCTGGCCCGCATGCCAGGCCCGGCGCCCCTCGGGCACCATCTGCACCACGCGGCCATCCTCCAGCACCACGTAATGGGCCGAGACCTCCGCCACGGGGTTGGCGAGGCGTTGCAGGGCGGCGGCCGCGCTCTCCATCCCGGTGTAGTGCAGGATGAGGAGGTCGACCGGACCGGACCGGCGCTCGCCGTGGTTCGGCGACGGGTGGACGCTGGTGGCGACGGGACTTTCGGGCGTCGGTTTCACGTGAGGCCCCGCTCGGTGCTGATCCGGTCATAGGCGGCGTTGATGGCCGCGAGCCGGCGGGTGGCGATGGCCACGGCCTCCGGTGGCAGGCCGCGCGCGATGGCCCGGTCGGGATGGTTCTCCCGCACCAGGGCGCGGTGGGCCGCCTTCAGCCCGGCATCGTCGACAGCGTGGTCGAGGCCGAGCACGAGATAGGGATCGTCGGAGAGCCGGACGTGGCGGGCGGCGATGCGGCGGAACGCGGCCTCGTCGTAGCCGAAGGTCTCCGCCACGGCGCGCAGGTAGCGCTCCTCCGCCTCGTGGATGGCGCCGTCCGCCTTGGCGATGTGGAACAGGCCGTCGAGCACGTCCTCCAGCAGGGCCGGCTCGTCGTGGAAGGTGGTGGCCAATTGCCGGGCATAGGCCTCGAAGCCGTTCGCCGTACCCTTGGCAAGGTCGAACAGGCGCTGCACGCCGGGCCGGGCGCGCTCGTCCACCTGCACCACCTTGGCGAAGGCTTCGACCTCGGCCGGCGTCACCACGCCGTCGGATTTGGCCATCTTGGCGGCCAGGGCCACGAGACCGGTGGTGAAGACCACGTCGCGCGGCGTGGTGCCGAACAGGGCGCCCTCGCGGTCGACCAGGAAGTGCCCCGCCACCCCGCCGATGAGGCCGCCGAGGGGGCCGCCGATGGCGAGGCCGAGGCCGGCCCCGCCGAGCTTGCCCCAGATGCCCACGCTCATCGGGCAACCCCGCGGGTGCAGGGAACGGGGCTGGAAGGGTCAGGAAGCATGGACGGTAGCGACACGTGGGATCGACTTCGGCGCGAAACGAAGCGCGTCCTTACACCGGACGCCTCCGTTTCGGCGAGGGGCGATCGCCCGGGTTGTCCGGCGCCTCAGCGCCGGGCGCAGAAGCCGACGAGCCCCTGGCTCTCGGTGGGGCAGGTCGCACTCAAGCTTCCGTCGCCCCCCGCCGTCACGATGGCGCTGCCCCCCTTCAGGCAGAGGGCCGAGGCCAGGATCTCGGTGCTCTCGCAGGTGATGCTGCAGCCGGAGGCCGGGCAGGTGTCCTGGCGCACCACCCGGAACGGCGATGCGGGTGCGGCGGCGGCCAGGGCGGCCTGACCGGCCTCGCCCTTCTGACCCGCCGGGCCGCGCTCGCCGGCCGGCCCCTTCGCGCCCGTCTCCCCCTTCGGTCCGGCATCTCCCTTCGGACCCGTCTCGCCCTTGAGACCCGCCTCGCCCTTGGGACCTGCCTCGCCCTTGGGTCCGGCTTCCCCCTTGGGTCCGGTCTCGCCCTTCGGACCGGTCTCGCCCCGGGGACCCGGCTCGCCCTTCGGTCCCTGGGGACCGGGCAGGCCGGCGACGCCCTGCGGGCCGGCGGGGCCGGTTTCGCCCCTGTCTCCCGCGTCTCCCTTCTGCCCCGTCTCGCCCTTCGGGCCGGGCTGGCCGGCAGGTCCGCAATTGGCGATGACCGCCTCGCGCTCGTCCTCGCCCGCCTTCAGGGTGGCGATGCAGTTGGTGGGCACGTAGGGCAGCCGGAAGACGAAGCGGCCCCGGCTGTCGGCGATGATCGAGATGTCCTCGTCGAGCACCACCACCGTGCCGGGCTTGCGCACGCTGCCGGAGATGCGGAGGTCACCGTTCTCGAAGCGGGCATCGTAGACCTGGATCGGCTGCGACGCGACCTGGGGCCGGCGCACCTTGGACGCGGCCCGGGGCTCTTCGCCCCTGGGTTGGGCCGCCGTCTGCGCGGCGGCGGGGAGCCCTCCCGCGACGGTGATCAGGCCCGACAGGACCACGAGGGCACGAGCGAGACGCATGGAGTTCTCCCGGCTGATCCGCGTCTTATGCGCGGCAGGTGAGGAGTGCTGCCCTGCCCTCGCCACAGGGTCAAGCGTGGCGCAAATGCCGGCCCGCGGGACGCCATCCACAAGCATCCACAGCCTTCCACAGGCCAAGTCCTTGAGCGGCGACGAAATTCCGAATCCCCCCGGAAACCGATTGAGTCTGTTCCTGTTTTGTTCTTAGCGTAGAGGGATGGAGCGGAGCCGATGAGACAGAGCCCTGAAGACCTTCCCGATCTGGAGACCGCGATGGCGTCGACGGACCACCCGGACGTGGGATCTCCGTCCCGGGACGCGGAGCCCGTGGATCTGGCCGCATTGCGCGACCTCGTGGCCGGGCACGGAGGGGGCTCGGTCCTCCGAGGTGCCCTGCCCTTCGGCATCCACGACGTCGATTCGCGCCTCGCGCAGGGTGGGCTCGCCCTCGGGCAGCTGCACGAGATCGCCCCCGACCAGGCGGGCGACGAGCCGGCGGCCCTCGGCTTCGCCCTGGCGCTGGTGGCGCGCCACCTCGCCCGCGTGCGGGGCGAGGCCCTGCTGGTGGTGGGCCAGGGCCACCCCCTCCCCTACGGCCACGGGCTCGCCGGCCTCGGCCTCGACCCGGGGCGGCTCCTGCTGTTCGAGGTCGCCAGCGACGGCGACGCCTACCGGGCCCTGGAGGAATCCCTACGCGCGCAGGGGCTGGCCGCCGTGGCGGGCCTCGTCGACGCCGCCCTGCCCCTGGCCCAGAGCCGGCGGCTCCACCTCGCGGCCAGGCGAACCGACCTGCTCCTCCTCGTCCTGCGGCCTCCCGAGGCGGAGAGCCCCAACGTGGCCGCGACCCGCTGGCGGATCGCCGCCGGCAAGGCCCTGCGCGACCGCTTCGGCTGCATCGAGCGGCCGTGCTGGCAGGTGACCCTCGACCGAAGCCGCAACGGGCGGACCGGACATTGGCTTCTGGAGTGGGATCATGCCGCGCATCGTTTCGGTCTGGCTGGAGCATTGGCCGGTCACACGGTTGAGGCGGGCCCGGGCGCGGCCCTGTCCGACCGGCGCGTCCAGCGCTCGGGCTGACGGCGGCCGGGAAGACGGCACCCAGCAAGACCGCGCCCAGCAAGACCGCGCCCAGCAAGACGGCACCCAGGACGACGGCGCTCACGGGGACGGCCCCCTGGTGGTGGCCGCGATGGAGGCCAACGGCCTGCGCCTGGTCGCGGTGGACGCCGCCGCCCGCGCCCTCGGCCTCGAGCCCGGCGAGACCCTCGCCCGGGCCCCGGCCCGGATCGGCACGCCCGTGGCCGTCCATCCCGCCGACCCGGAGGCGGATGAGGCCGCCCTGCATCGGCTCTGCCTCTGGGCCAAGCGCTACACCCCCGTCGTGGCGCCCTACGGTCCGGCAGAGGGCGCCGACGGCTTCTTCCTCGACATCGCGGGGGCGAGCCACCTCTTCGGAGGCGAGGCGCAGTTGCTGGCGGACCTCGCACGACGCCTGTGCGCGGGCGCGATTCCGGCCCGGATCGCCCTCGCGGACACGCCCGCCTGCGCCTTCGCCCTGGCGCGCCACGGCGGGGGTGGCCTCGTGGCGCCCGGATGCAACGGGGAGGCCCTGCAGGCCCTCCCGGTTTCCGCCCTGCGCCTCGATCCGGGCACGGCGCAGGCCCTGGCCCGCCTCGGCCTGCGCCGGATCGGCGACCTCGCCGCCGCGCCCCGGGCGCCCCTGGCCCGGCGCTTCGGCGAGACCCTGCTGCTGCGCCTCGACCAGGCCCTCGGCCGCCGGCCCGAGCCCCTCGTCTCGGCGGAGGACCCGCGCGACTTCGAGGCCCTGCGCGGCTTCCTCGAACCGATCGGACAGCCGGAGACCATCGTCGCCACGGCCACGGGCCTGATGGAGCGGCTGGCGCCCCGGCTGGAGGCGGCCGGCCTCGGCGCCCGGGCGCTGCGGTTGTCCCTGACCCGCGTCGACGGGGTGGTGCGCACCCTCGACCTCGGGATGAGCCTGCCGAGCCGTTGCCCGGTCCAGCTCGCACGCCTGCTGACCCTGCGCCTCGATCGCCTCGGCCCGGCCCTCGATGCCGGCTTCGGCTTCGAGACCGTGGGCCTCGCCGTCACCGCCACGGGCACGATCGCGGCGCGTCAGGGCACGCTGGTGGAGACGCCCGCCGAGGGCGGAGGCGCCGAGCATCTGGGCGATGCCCTGCGCCAGCGCCTCGGCCGGCGGATGATGCGGCTCGGCTTCCGCGCAAGCCACCTGCCCGAGCGGGCCGACCTCGTGGAGCCCTGGCGGGCGGATCGCCCCACGCCGGCCGGCCGGTCCGATCCGGCGTCCCGGCCGCGCCTGCAGCCCCGGCCGCTGGTGCTGCTCAGCCGGGGCGAGGCCGCCGAGGACGTCATCGCCCTCGCCCCCGACGGGCCTCCGCACCGCTTCCGCTGGCGCCGGCGCCTGCACCGCGTCGCCCATGCGGACGGGCCCGAGCGCATCGCCGACGAGTGGTGGCGCGCGCCGGGTCCGCTCAGGGACTACTACGTGGTCGAGGACGAGGCCGGGCGCCGCCTTTGGGTCTATCGCGAGGGCTTCCCCACGATGGAGACGCCCGCGCGCTGGTTCGTGCACGGGCTGTTCGCGTGATGTGAGCGGGAGAGGCCCCCGGGAGAGGCGTCGGAAGCTTCACGCGGACACGACTCTGGAAATCCGCGCGCCGCGGGCGGTTCTTCGACACGCCGCGAGCGGTTCTTCGACGCGCCACCTGTCCCGGGCCGGTCGGCTGAGACCGGCCCGGGACACGGTCCCCTACTCGGCCGCGTCGACGTAGAGCTTGCCACCCTCGGCCTGGAACTCGGCGGATTTCGCCGCCATGCCGGCCTCGCGCTCGGCCGCGCTCAGGGGCGCGGCCTCGCCCAGCACTTGGCCGGCCGCCTCCATCGCCAGCACCTCGGCGCGCAGGTCCTGCGTGATCTTCATCGAGCAGAACTTCGGGCCGCACATCGAGCAGAAATGCGCGACCTTGTGGGCGTCCTTCGGCAGGGTCTCGTCGTGGTAGGCGCGGGCCGTATCCGGGTCGAGGGAGAGGTTGAACTGATCCTCCCAGCGGAAGTCGAACCGGGCCCGCGACAGGGCATCGTCACGCAGCTGCGCCGCCGGGTGGCCCTTGGCGAGATCGGCGGCATGGGCCGCGATCTTGTAGGTGATCACGCCTTCCTTGACGTCGTCGCGGTTGGGCAGGCCGAGATGCTCCTTCGGGGTGACGTAGCAGAGCATGGCGCAGCCGAACCAGCCGATCATCGCGGCGCCGATGCCGGAGGTGATGTGGTCGTAGCCGGGGGCGATGTCGGTGGTCAGCGGGCCGAGGGTGTAGAACGGCGCCTCGCCGCACTCCACGAGCTGCTTTTCCATGTTCACCTTGATCTTGTGCATCGGCACGTGACCGGGGCCCTCGATCATGGTCTGGCAGCCCTTGTCCCAGGCGATCTTGGTGAGCTCGCCCAGGGTCTCCAGTTCGGCGAACTGCGCCGCGTCGTTGGCATCCGCGATGGAGCCGGGGCGCAGGCCGTCGCCCAGGGAGAACGACACGTCGTAGGCCCGCATGATGTCGCAGATCTCGTCGAAGCGCTCGTAGAGGAACGACTCGCGGTGACCGGCGAGGCACCAGCGCGCCATGATCGAGCCGCCGCGGGAGACGATGCCGGTGACCCGGCGCGCGGTGAGCGGCACGTGGGCGAGGCGCACGCCCGCATGGATGGTGAAGTAGTCGATGCCCTGCTCCGCCTGCTCGATCAGGGTGTCCTTGAAGACCTCCCAGTCGAGCTTCAGCGGGTCGCCGCCGACCTTCTCCAGCGCCTGGTAGATCGGCACCGTGCCGATCGGAACGGGCGAGTTGCGCACGATCCACGAGCGGATGTTGTGGATGTTACGGCCCGTCGAGAGGTCCATCACCGTGTCGGCGCCCCAGCGGGTCGCCCAGACCAGTTTCTCGACCTCCTCGGCGGCCGACGACGTCACGGCGGAATTGCCGATGTTGGCGTTGATCTTCACCAGGAAGTTGCGGCCGATCGCCATCGGCTCCACCTCGGGGTGGTTGATGTTGGCCGGGATGATGGCGCGGCCGCGGGCCACCTCGTCCCGGACGAATTCCGGCGTGATGAAGGCCGGCAGGGCGGCGCCGAAGCTGTTGCCGTCGGCCAGCGCCGCCTGCGCGCCCTCCAGCATGGTCTGGCGGGCGAGGTTCTCGCGGTTGGCGACGTAGATCATCTCCTCGGTGATGATCCCGGCGCGGGCGAACTCGTACTGCGTCACCATCTGGCTCGGGCCGGCCTTGCGGATCTCGCGGGTGGCCGGACAGGGGGCCACGAGCTTGTCCTCGGGCACGAACCCGTTGTCCTCGGGCTTGACCACGCGCGGGGTCACGGTGGCGTAGCCGCGCCGGGCGATCCAGGGCTCGCGCACCAGCGGCAGGCCGGCATGCAGGTCGATCTTGGCATCCGTCTCGGTGTAGGGGCCCGACGGATCGTAGACCCGCACCGGGGCCTCCTTCGGATCGCTGAGCGTGATCTCGCGGAACGGCACCCGGATGTCGTCGTGCCCGGCCACGGGAGCGTAGACCTTGCGCGAGCCCATGATCGGGCCGGTGGTCACCGCCTGGGGCTGACCCTGCGGAAGATCCTTCGGGAGAACGGGTGCATTCATCGGTTTCGCTCCTGGCGTGGGAGACGATCCGGACTCGCGTCGAGCGGTGTTGGATGGGACGACGCCTGGATCTTGCGCGCCGCTGCTACGAATTCCCGTCCCTCCGCCGGTACGAACCGGATCAGGTTCAAGGGTCAGGGCGACGCGCCCAATCTCAGCCCCCGCACTCGGAGCCCCCCTCGGAATGCTTCTAGATTCGAGGTCTGCGGCGGTTTTGTCAATCGCCGGCCCGATGAAGTGCGGCGGAATAGGGTGCAAACCGAACTTTATCGTCAGGCCCCGCGTTCGGTTACCAGAAGTTCGGTCCTCGGGATCGACATGCGAACGACAGGCTCTCCCATGAAGCGCATACTCCTGGCATCGGCCGCCCTGGTCGGGGCCCTCTCGATGATTCCCGCATCCGCGGACGCACGTCCGGGCGGTGGCTTCCGTGGCGGTGGCGGCGGATTCCACGGCGGTGGACTTGGCGGCGGCGGCGGATTCCGCGGCGGCAACTTCGGTGGTGGCGGCTTCCGCGGTGGTCTCGCGCAGGGCGGCGGGTTCCGCGGCGGCAATGTCGGGGGCAACTTCGGCGGCGGCGGCGGCTTCCGCGGCGGCCTCGCGCAGGGTGGCTTCAACCGGGGCGGGTTCAACCGCGGTGGGACCATCGGCGTCGGCGCGGGTGCCGTCGGCGCCGGAGCGGGCCTCGCGGCTGGCAACGGCTTCCGGGGTGATCGCGGCGGCTTCAACCGCGGTGGATACAACCGGGGCGGCGCCTATGCCGGGCGCGGCTACGGCTACCGCCGCGGCTACGGTGGTGTTGGGCTCGGGCTCGGCCTGGGTCTCGCCGGCGCCGGGATCGGCTACGGCCTCGGCAGCGCCTATGGAGGTTACTACGGCGACGATTACTATGCCGGCGGCTATGCGCCGGCCTATTACGGCGGCTCCGCGCCCTACGGTGGCGGCTATGCCGCGACGGGCTACGAGGCCGTCCCGGAGGTCGCGACCAGCGGCGAGGACGTCGCCTACTGTGTCCAGCGCTTCCGGTCCTATGACCGCCGCACCGGGACCTATCTCGGCAATGACGGTCAGCGTCACGCCTGCCCGTAACGGTTGACGCGTCGCAGCAGGATCGAAGGGCTCCGCCGCGAGGCGGGGCCCTTTCGCGTTTCGGGTCCTTTTCGCGTTTCGGGCCCCAGATTCGTGGGCGCCGAGGGCGATCCGGCCTCAGGAGCCCTGCAGGCTCTCGGCGAAATCGTCCGGCACCTCTCCGAAGCTGCCGAGGATGGACGCGCTCTCCAGTTCGCCCGTCTCGTCATCGGCTACGACCTTGATCGCCGCCGTGCCGGGGAAGCGGGCGGCCATCGCCTCGGCCTTCTTCAAGGCCCCGCTCTCCGTCACCGCCACCTCGCGGTCGCCCGGCGAGAGCCGCTTGCGCTTGAGCACGAAGGTCTGCACCAGGAACGTCGTCTTGAGGGCCATCGCAGGGTCTCTCCACCGGGCCGCGCCGGATCGCGTCGGATCCGGAGGCCGAGCGCACCTAGCACGAAAGCCCGCTTCCTACGCGGCGCGAACGCCGCGGTCTGGCCGGGACCGGCCGCCTCCGCTCGGGCCGACAGGTTGTGAGGGGCCTCGCGCCGCTGGATCAGGCGCGCCCCGTCCCAGAGTTCGACCGAGCGGCCATCCAGGAAGGCCCGCGCCCGCTCCGGGACCTCCGCCTGGCGACAGCCCGCAAGGGGACTCGGTGCGAAGGACGCGGCCGGCCTGGTCCAGCAGCTGCACGCGGTAGGCCGATGGCGTTCCCTGCCCCGGCGCATCGTCCCGCATGACCCGCGCCCGCCTCGACGATCGCGACGAGCCGGGGCGCCGCCTCGCACGCGAGACGAACCACGCGGCACCTCCGCACGCGCCGCAACCGTCCGGCTCAGCGCGTTGACGGACACACCGCCGCGACCCATCCGCCGCCACGCCGTCAAATCTCCCGTGCGTCGTGCCCCCTCTGATCGGTGGGATCACCACAGGCGCACCAACCGAAACCCCGCGATCACGTCTGCGAGATCGATGCCGCATACCGTCGTCACCAGCAGGCTCGCGCGGAACAGCGGCCGGGTGAAGGCCGCCGAGATCAGGAAGAGGCCCAGCAGCACCAGCCCCGAATGCCGGGCCATCTGGTCCGCGAAGGTCCAGGGCGCGGTTGGCGGCGAAGCCGGCGGGCCGGAGAGCCAGGGTCGGACGATGTCGTAGCCGTCGAGCCCCGGGATCGGCATCAGCCCGAGCACCAGGGCGGTGCCTTGGAACAGCACCGACACGGCGAGCACCGCACGCAGCGTCTCCGCGCCCGGGCTGGCCAGGGCGTAAAGCAGCGCGAGCACGACGAGGAAGAGGACGCTCATCGCCGGGCCGGCGGCGGCCACCGCCGATTGCCGTCCCCGGCTCAGCCCGGATTCCGGCGGACGACCGAGGCTGCCTGGCATTCCCACGCCGCCCGGAAATCCGACGCCACCCATGATGGTGAACAGCGCCGGCAACAGCATGGTCGCCACGGGGTTGGGTGCCCGCAGGGGATCGAGGGTGAGCGCGCCGGTCCGGGGCAGGCCCCAGAGCAGCCCGGCCCGGGCATGGCCATACTCGTGCAGGCAGAGGCCCAGCACCCAGCCGGACATCAGGAAGACGAAGGCCGCACCCGAGCCCGCGAGCGCACCGGCACCGATGCCGAAGCCGACCCCGCAGAAGATCAGCCCGACGAGGAGCGCGTTCGCGCTGATGCGAGGAGCGCCCATGACCTCCGCGCGACCGGACGCGTCCCTCATGCCGCGGCGCGCCGGACTGGTGCGGGCGCGGCGGACCGGTGACGGGTCCTCAGGGGGCGGCTCTTGGGCAAGAGGAGGCTCTTGGGCAAGAGGAGGCTCTTGGGCAAGAGGAGGCTCTTGGGCAAGAGGAGGCTCTTGGGCAAGAGGAGGCTCTTAGAGGAGGCTTGCGAGCAAGAGGAAGCTTCGGGGAAGAACGGGCGCAGGAGCATTCACGCGACGCAACATCGCTGGTGACACGCCAAAGTCCAGCCCTACCTCTCGGGGACGCCCCAGTGTCCCCTTCCTCCCCAGGGTCCGGCGCGGTTCGGCGCCCCGCCGCGACTGTTCCGGGTCGTCGCTCGGTCGCGGCCTCACCTTCATCGAGCGCATGCGTCTTCTCGCCTCCCTCGTGGCCACCGCCTTCCTCGGCCTCGCCGTCCTGGCCATGACGCTGCTGACCGTCTTCCAGCGGCACCTGATCTATCCCGGCGCCTTCCGCAGCCAGGCGCCCGCCCCCGCCCGGCCGGCGCCGACGGGCACGGAAGCCATCAGCCTGCCCACGGCCGACGGCGAGTGCCTGCTCGGGTTCTGGCGGGCGCCGGAGCCGGGCTGTCCCGTGGTGCTCAGCTTCCACGGCAACGGCTCGCGGCCGGAGCCCGCTGCGGCGCGCTTTGCCGGCGGGCCCTGGCGCAAGGCGGGCTGGGGCGTCCTCGCCATCGCCTATCGCGGCTATCCCGGCTCGACCGGGAGTCCGAGCGAGGCGGGGCTGATCGCCGACGGACAGGCGGCCTATGCGTGGATCCAGGCGCGGGTCCCCGGAACTCCGGTGCTGCTGCACGGCCACTCGCTGGGGGCTGCGGTGGCGGTGGCCCTGGCCGAGACCCGGCCGCATCTCGGCCTGTATCTCGAGGCGCCCTTCGACTCCCTCTCCGCCATCGTCGCCGGGCGCTTCCCCTTCCTGCCGACCGGCCTGCTCCTTCGGGATACCTTCCGGTCCGACGCGCGCATCGCCGCCGAGGGCGGTCCCCTCGTCATCGTGCACGGCCGGGACGACCCGGTGGTGCCTCTCGCCCATGCCGAGCGGCTGGCGGCGCAGGCCGGTCCGCGGGCGCGCCTGATGGTCATCCCCGGCGACCACGTCTCCATTCTCGGGACCCGGGACCGCGAGGCCGCGGCCCTGTTCCAACCGAACGACCCCGCCTGCCGGACGCTTGTTCCGGCAGCAGACCACTGACGCACGCATCCGACGGGAGACACCCTTGGGACGACGAGCCCGGCTCTGGCGCGACGACGACCCGGCGACGCATGGTCCGCAGGCCAAGCCTCCGGTGATCTGCCCGCTCTGCGAGCGGCCGATCCCGCCCCATGCCAAATCCAGCCTGCACCACCTGACCCCGAAGCTGAAGGGCGGGGCGCGCGCGGGCACGGTGCGCCTGCACCAGATCTGCCATTCGGCGATCCACGCCCGCTTCAGCGAAGCCGAGATCGCCCGCCGCCTCGCCGACGTGGAGGCCTTGCGGGCGGCGCCCGAGTTGGCGGAGTTCCTGGCCTGGGTCCGCACAAAGCCGGACGATTTTCACGCCGCGACCCGCATGACCCGCGACCGCCGGGGCGCCAAGCGCGACCCGCACTGAGGCCTGCGGGGCGCAGCCGGCCCTGCGGCAGGGGCCCAGCGCAGGGAAACGCGGCATTGCCCGGAGTGCGAGAAGGCGCGGCCCGGCCTTTACCTTCCGTTCGGCATGATCGGCCGGCGGCTCCCAGCGTATCGCCATCCTTAAGACCTGGCGCCCAAGGATCGCGGTCCTGTGGGCGGGGACGGATCATGGCGGCGGTCGCGGTGGGGCAAGGTGCGGCGCAGGGAACGGGGCCGCGGATGGCGGGATCCGCGGAGGATTCCGCCCGGCTCGCCTGGGTGGATGTCGCCAAGGGCCTCTGCATCATCCTCGTGGTCATGATGCACTCGACCCTCGGCACCGGGATCGCGATGGAGGGCGAGGGCTTTCTCCACACCGTCGTGGCTTTCGCGCGCCCGTTCCGGATCCCGGACTTCTTCCTGCTGTCGGGCCTGTTCCTCGGCCGGGTCATCGACCGCGACTGGCGCCTGTTCCTCGACCGGCGCCTCGTGCACTTCGTCTATTTCTACGTCCTCTGGGTGCTGATCCAGTCGGCCTTCAAGTACGGCGCGATCACCGACGGAGCCGGGCCGGGCGCGTTCGTCGCCCATCTCGCCCTGGCGGTCGTCGAACCCTACTCGACCCTGTGGTTCATCTACCTGCTGGCGGTGTTCTCGGTGCTGACCAAGGCCCTGCGGTCGGTGCCGGCGGCCTGGCTCCTCGGCGGTGCGGCGCTGCTGCAGGTCCTGCCGCTCCACACCGGGTTCGAGCTGATCGACGAGTTCTGCGACCGCTACGTCTGGTTCCTGGTGGGCTACCTCTTTGCCGCGCGCATCTTCACCTTCGCCGATCTCGTGCAGCGCCACGCCCGCGCCGCGATGCTCGGACTGGCGCTCTGGGCCGTGGTCAACGCCGCCCTGGTCTTCGTGCCCACGGGCTTCCGGGCCGTGCCGGCGCTGGCGAACCTCCCGGGGCTCGCCCTCATCCTCAGCGGTGCCGGCGCCCTGGCGATCGTCGCCGCCGGGGCCCTGATGTCCCGGGCCGGCGGGCCGGTGACGGCGGCGCTCAGGGCCTGCGGCCAGCGCTCGATCGTGATCTACCTCGCGTTCTTCCTGCCGATGGCCCTCACCCGCACGCTGATCGTGAAGTCGGGGGCGATCACCGATATCGGCTGGGCCAGCCTCGTCGTCACGGTGGTGGCGATCCTGGTTCCGCTGGCCTTCGAGCGGATGATCCGTCACACGCGCCTGGCGTTCCTGTTCGTGCGACCGCGCGCCTTTCACATCGTCGGCGCCCGCCCGCGGCCGGACGCTCCCGCCCTGCGCGCGGTCTGAACGCTCAAGCCGCGGCTTCGACCCGCGGGCGCACGAGGCGATCGAGGAAGTTCCCGATCTCCGCCCGCCGACGCGCCGGCTCCAGCAGCTCCGGGCCGAGCCGGTGACGGGCGATCAGGTCCCGTTGTCCTTCGGGATTCGCATGGATGCGGCAGAGGTCGGCCGCATAGGCCTCCACCGCCGCGCGGTCGGGCAGCGCGCCGGCCGCCACCACAGCGTCCGCGCTGAGGCGCAGCATCGCGGCCAGGGCGTCGAGGTCGAGTTCGGGGTGGTACTGCGTGCCCCAGAACACGCCGGCCCCGTGCCGGATCTCGATCGCCTGGACCGACAGGACCCCGTTGCCCGCCAGCACGGTGGCGTGGGCCGGCGGCGTGATGACGGCGTCGAGATGCAGGGCGGGAGCATCGAAGCGCTCGCCCCGCCCGGCCAGGAGTGGGTGCGCCCGTCCGGCCTCGGTGCGTACGAGATCGCGCGAGAACCCGTATTCCGGCCCCTTGGGATTGCGGGCCGCATGGCCGCCCGCCACGACCGCGGCGACCTGGACGCCCCAGCACGAACCGAAGATCGGGAGCCCGGCGGCGAGGGCGTCGCGCACGAGGGCGATCTGGCGCCGCACGGCCTCGGACTCGTTGCAGACGTGGAGCGTCGATCCGGTGAGGAAGAGGGCATCGAAGCCGGCGAGCGTGGTCCCGGGGGACAGGGCCGCGTCGGCGTCGGCCGGGTTGATCAGGGTGCAGCCGACGCCCGGTGAGATCTGGCGCAGGACCTCCGCATAGGCCTCGGCCGAGGTCACGCCGGTGCCCGAAACGTGATCGGCCCGTCCGGACCGGTCGTTCCCATCGGCCACGAGGAGGTGCAGCATGGATCCGGTCCCACCCGGCCCGGGGGCCGGCCAAAGGGACGGGGAACGATCCCTTCCCGCCCTCGTTCCCGTCAGGCCGGACGCCGGATCGCCGCATGGCGCTCCGCGTCGATTCGCACCGAGCGCACACGATCGGAGGCTTCGATGGCCATGCGACGTCCCGAGACCGCCCCGCGCGTTCGTGCTCGCCCGCGCTGTGCGTCCCTGGTTCTCGCCCTCGCCGGGCTGGTGCCCGGCCTCGCTTCGGTGCCCGCCGCGGCCCAGTACATGGCCCTGACCGCCCCCGCGCCGAGACCGGCCGCGCCCGAGCCGCCGAAGCCGGTTCCGCCGCCGACCCGCGCGGCGGAGCACGCCTTCAACGGATCATTGCCGAACCAGCGCACGGGGCATGGACGCGAGCGCGTGGTGCGCGACATCTGCATCGGCTGCGACCGCTGACCCCAGGTCGATCGGGATTTCGCTCAGGATTCCGCGCGCGCGCCCCGCGTGATCGCCTCCACCATGCCTTGCGACAGCCGCACGAACTGGCCGGTGCCGTGCCCGCGCGCGTCGAGGAGTTCGGCGAAGACCGGCTTGGCCGGCTCGTAGGCCAGGGCTTCCCGGGACCGCGGCCGGCGGCGCTTTTCCCGCAGGCGATCGGCAAGGGCGGCAGGAACGAACGGATCGCGCAAGTCCGGCAGGCTCCTCGTCACGGCTCGCGCGGGCTTGAGCCCGCCGAGCGAGGCCCGGGCTTAGGTCCACGGTGGTTGCCGGAAGCTTAAGGCCGGGCTGCCCGCCATGCCCGGAACCCACGATCACGGAACCGTATTCCCGCGGGCGGGGTTTGGTCTGCCGAACAGGGAGAATACTTGATGTCTGACAGCGTGTTGGCGACCGTGACCGTTCCGTCTCTCAGAGCCGCCCGCGTGGCGCGGGATCGCCTGTCGCGCGCCGGCTTCGCCCGGAACAGCATCGAGATCGACCGCCTGGACGACGACGCCTTCGCGGTGTCGATCGCGACCCGGCCGGAGAATCATGCCCGGGCCGAGCGCATCCTCAGCGGTTCGCCCCTGGGCAACGACCTGCGGGCCGCCGGACAGGCGGCAGCGAGCCGCTTCCAGGACAATCGTGGTCTCGCTCTCGGTCTCGCCGCCCTGGCAGGCTTCGCCCTGTTCGGCCTGATGCGCCGGGACTAAGCGGACCTGCAGGATCCTCGCTCCACCGGCTCCGGCCGGGGGAGCCGACCGGAGTGATGCGTGGCGAGCCGTTACGGGCTGGAGATCCGGGCGGCGACTGTCGGCGACGCGGCGGGCCTCGCCGAACTCCTGCGCGGCTCCGGCCACCCCGTCGCCGCCGAGACCCTGGCCGAACGGATCGAGGCCGTGCGGCACGGCGCGAGCGCGGCCCTCGTCGCGGTCGAGTGGGGGCCGCCGAGCGGCCTCGTCGTCCTGCACTGGTATGCGTCCCTCGCAGCCAATCTGCCGACGGCGCAGATCACCACGCTGCTGGTCGACCCCGACGCGCGACGGCGCGGCCTCGGTCGACTCCTCCTGAAGGCGGCCTCGCAGGCGGCGCGCTCGGCCGGGTGCGGCGAGATCGAGCTGCTGACCGGACTCCATCGGACGGACCTGCAGGCCTTCGGCGCCGCCACCGGATTCAGCGATCAAGGCGCCGTGTCGGTCCGGCCCCTCCGCAAGAAGGCGTGAGCGGAGCCGGGCGGTGCCGCCGGATCGCGGGATCAGGCGGCGGCCGGCGGGGTTGCCTCCACGGGTCTCGCCACCGCGGCCACCCCCTGAACATCCGGTGCACGAACCGCGAGGCTCGTCGAATTTCCCCTGATTTTTCAAAGCTTTGAAAAACGAGCCGGTTAACACCCCTTAAACCCGCCGCAATTACCGTGCGCAAGCAGGGTCGCTCGAATCGCGAACGAACCTTGGGGCAGACGGGACGCATGGCGAAGGGACGTGGCGGCACAGGCCGAGGGGAGCCGAACTTCGACGTGCCCGAGGGCCGCGTCGGAGACCCGGCCGATCTCGACCTGCGGCTCTCGCGCGCCGATCGCGCGGGAGGCGGCGTGGCACGAGGCGGGTCAGGTTCACAGGGCGGCCGCGGCGCGAAGAGCCGTGCCCCCGCCCCATCGCGGGCGCTGCGCAAGGCGCCGCGCCGGGCCCGCCGCTCGATCCTCGGCCGGCTCGTCTACGGCGTCCTCGTCCTCGGCCTCTGGGGCGTGATCGGCATCGCGGGGCTCGTGGCCTATCACGCCTCGCAGCTGCCGCCGATCGACCAGCTGGCGGTGCCCAAGCGTCCGCCCAACATCGCGATCCTGGCGAGCGACGGCTCGCTCCTGGCCAATCGCGGCGAGACCGGCGGCCGGGTCGTCAGCATCAAGGAATTGCCGCCCTACCTGCCGCGCGCCTTCGTGGCGATCGAGGACCGGCGCTTCTACAGCCATTTCGGCGTCGATCCCGTCGGCATCGCCCGCGCGGTCGCCCAGAACGTCACCCGCCGCGGCGTCTCCCAGGGCGGATCGACCCTGACGCAGCAGCTCGCCAAGAACCTGTTCCTGACGCCGGAGCGCTCGGCCTCGCGCAAGATCCAGGAGGCGATCCTCGCCCTCTGGCTGGAGCACAAGTACAGCAAGGACGAGATCCTCGAGCTCTACCTGAACCGCGTCTATTTCGGCGCCGGCGCCTACGGGGTGGAGGCCGCAGCCCAGCGCTACTTCGGCAAGCCGGCGAAATCCGTGACCCTGGCGGAGGCCGCGATGCTCGGCGGCCTCGTCCAGGCGCCCTCGCGCCTGGCGCCGAACCGCAACCTGCCCGCGGCCCAGGCCCGCGCCGCCCAGGTCGTCGCCGCCATGGAGGAGCTGGGCTTCGCCAAGCCCGCCGAGGCCAAGCTGGCCCTGGCGAGCCCGGCCCGGCCCGCCGGCGTGCGCGGCGGCGGCTCGGCAAACTACGTCGCCGACCTCGTGATGGACGTCCTCGACGACTTCGTGCCGAAGTTCGAGAGCGACATCGTCATCGCCACCACCGTCGATACCGGCCTCCAGGGCGCCGGCGAGAAGGCGCTGGTGGACGAGCTGAACCAGAAGGGCGGCCGCTACAACGTCGCCCAGGGCGCCCTCGTCTCGATGAAGCCGGACGGAGCGATCCGCGCCCTGGTGGGCGGGCGCGACTATGCGCAGAGCCAGTTCAACCGTGCCACCACGGCCAAGCGCCAGCCCGGTTCGTCGTTCAAGCCCTTCGTCTACCTCGCGGCGGTCGAGCACGGCCTAACCCCCGACACGGTGCGGGACGACGCACCGATCAGCATCAAGGGCTGGAGCCCGGAGAACTATTCCCGCGATTACCGGGGACCGGTGACCCTGCGGGACGCCCTCGCGCTCTCCCTCAACACCGTGGCGGTCCGCCTCGGCCAGGAAGTCGGGCCCAAGACCGTGGTGCAGACGGCCCAGCGCCTCGGCATCTCCTCTCCGCTGCAGGCCAACGGCTCGATCGCACTGGGCACCTCCGAGGTGACCCCCCTGGAGATGGTGGGCGCCTACGCCGCCTTCGCCAACGGCGGCACGGGGGTGATCCCCTACATCATCGCCAGCGTGAAGAGCGCGGACGGCAAGGTGCTCTACAAGCGCAAGGACGGCGGGCTCGGCCGCGTCATCGACGCCAACGCGGTCTCGATGATGAACGCGATGATGCACGAGACCTTCGTCACCGGCACCGCCAAGAAGGCGGAGGTTCCGGGCTGGGACCTCGCCGGCAAGACCGGCACCAGCCAGGAGTTCCGCGACGCCTGGTTCATCGGCTACTCGGCCACCCTGGTGACCGGCGTCTGGCTCGGTAACGACGACGGCGAGCCGACGAAGAAGGTCTCGGGCGGCAACCTGCCGGGCGAGATCTGGAAGGCCTACATGACGGTGGCGCTGAAGGGCCAGAGCCCGGTGATGCTCCCCGGCGCCAACCGCTGGCGCAACCGCGGTCCCGCCGAACCGGCGGTCACCAACAGCACCCCGGGTGGCCTGATCGGCGCCCTCCTGGGCGAGCCGCAGGCGGCCGCCCCGCCGCGCCCGGCCGCCCGCCACGCGGATGCAAGCCGCGGCCCAAGCCAGGACGACCGCAACTTCCTCGAGAAGCTGTTCGGGGTCGGCGAGTAGCGCCAGCCCCTGGCCCGGGTCCGGACGATCCTCGCGGGGTGACGGGTGCGGGCTTCGTACAGGCTGAGCGCGGACCTGCTGATGCGGGTCCGGCCGCCGTCCAGCCGGACCCGTGTCAGCCGTCCGCTCCCCAGTTCAGCCCGTGCTGCGCCTGGAAGGCGGCCAGCGTCGGGACGGAGGCTTCCGCATCGGCGAGGGCAACGTAGCCGTCGGGCCTCACGAGGTAGAGGGCGTCCCGGGCGAAGCCCACGTGCTCGGCTTCGGGGCTCCAGGCGAAGACGTGCAGGCCCAGGCCCTGCTGCGCGCACCAGCGCGCTAGGTCCGGTGCCGCCGCCCCATGGACGTGCACCCGCCATTCCGACCCCACCACGTCCGCGCCCGCTACCCAGGGCAGCCGATCCCCGCCATGGATCCGGCCCGCCCGGCCCGCGCTGAGCGCGCTGTGCCGATAGGCCAGAGCGATCTGCGAGAGCGTTCGGAACAGGGAGCGCCGGAGGGCCGGGGATCTGGCGACGAGCGGCGCCAACAGGGGTGCGAGCCTGGTCCGCCAGAGCTGCGCCAGGGGGTTCTCCGACGTCGCCAGGGTGAACACCCGGTCCGTCGTCGCGACGAGGCGGCGGGCGAAGCCGATCCGCTCGGTCTCGTAGGTGTCGAGCAGGGCATCGTCCGCCCGCCCCCGCAGGCAGGCGGCGAGTTTCCACCCGAGGTTCATCGCGTCGCCGATGCCGGTGTTCATGCCCTGCCCGCCGGCCGGGCTGTGGATATGCCCGGCGTCGCCGAGCAGGAAGGCGCGCCCGTCCCGGAAGCGAGCGGCGACCCGGTGATGCACCCGGTAGGTCGAGAACCAATTCACGGTCCGCGGCGCGATCCGCAGCCGCTCCAGCGCCGTGGCGGCGATATCGTCGAAGGTCAGGCTCTCGCGGCGGCCGGCATGATCATCGAGCACCGTCCCGACGAGGCGTACCCGCCCGCGCTCCGCGAGGGGGAACACGGCCAGGACGTCGGCGGCCCTATCGAGGTTGAGATGGATCTCGCCGTCGACGGCCGGGCCGTCCGCCGCGATATCGGCGACGTAGAAGAAGCGCTCGTAGGTGCCGCCCGGGAACCCGATGCCCACGGTCTCGCGCACCGTCGAGCGGGCGCCGTCGCACCCGGCCAGGTAGGCGGCCGCCACCTGCACCTGCGCCCCCTCGGTCGTGCGCAGGGTGGCGACAATGCGCGCCCTGTCCTGCGTGAACCCGACGAGTTCGGTGCCTCGCTCGACCCGGATTCCGGCCGCGGCGAGGTGCTCGATCAGGAGACGCTCGTGCGCGTCCTGCGGGTAGATCAGCAGGAAGGGATAGGGCGTCGGGTCCCGTGGGTCGGCGGAGAAGGCCAGGCGGGCGCGCCGGGTGCCGGCGGTCCAGAGATTGACGGCGGGCACCCGGTGCCCGGCGCCGACCACCGCATCGGCGAGGTCGAGGAGGCGGTAGAGTTCGAGGGTGCGCGCCTGAATTCCGAGCGCCCGGGAGG
Source organism: Methylobacterium sp. Leaf125 (assembly GCF_001423085.1). Lineage (GTDB taxonomy): Bacteria > Pseudomonadota > Alphaproteobacteria > Rhizobiales > Beijerinckiaceae > Methylobacterium. The sequence goes on from NZ_LMNU01000045.1 coordinate 86,829, forward strand.
TGGTGCCGGGCGCCTCCGCCCGGTCGACGATCCGGACGCGGATGCCGAGCCGTGTCAGCCAGAGGGCGAGGACCAGGCCCGTGGGACCGGCGCCGACGATCAGGACTTCCGTGCGTTCCATCGATCGTCGCGCCGACCCGGACCGCCGGGCGCGGCCCGGACTGCGATCTCATCGTAGCACCGCCCCGGGGGCCGGCCGCAAGCCTGCCCAACGGGCTTAGGCCGCCCCGGGCCGCCTACCAGTAGAGCTGAAACCGCCCGATGAAGCTGTCCGCGTCGATGGTGCGGCCGCCCTGCACCGCCGAGGGGCTGGTGTGCGAGCGGACATAGTCCGCGACCACGCGGATGTTGCGGTCCGGGTACCAGTTCAGCCCGACCGTGACGTCGCGCTCGATGCCGCCGCGGATACCGGCATCGTCGAGGTCGATGGCGCTGAAGCGGGTGCCGAGTTCGAACACGCCGATCCCGCCCCGCGAGACACGGTCGGCCTCCGCCACCTGCACGCCGGAGAAGACCGCGTAGGTGGCGCCGTAATCGGGAGCGAGCTTATAGGCGCGGCCCTTGCCGTTGAGGACGACGCTGGCCTGGATGTAGCCGCCCTGGAAACCGACCGTGCGGGCGCCTCCGTAGCGCTCCACCTCCGTGCGGATGTACTCGGCCTGGACCAGGAAGGGGCCGTCCCGATAGGCCGCCTCGAGGCCGATGCGGCGGACGCCCGATGCGTCGCGGATGTCGCCGGTGTCGACGAAGTCGCGCTGGTACAGGAACGCCTCGGACCGGCTCGACAGCGACAGCCCTTGCCCGTCGCGGGGCAGATCGCGAAAGCTCCCGGCGAGGCCGAGATGCAGCACCCGATCGTCCCCGTGGATCGGCGCGTAGGTGGCGCGCCCCGTGGCGGCGACCCCCTCGCTGCCGATCCCCGTATTGGCGTTGCCGCCGAAGACGCTGGCGACCACCGTCCAGTCCTCCCCGTGGCGGCCGAGCGCGAAGCCGAAATTGCGGGCGGGCGCGAAGGCGTCGGCGAGCGAGCGCTCGGTGAACAAGGTGTTGTTGTCGCTGGTCAGCTGGTCGAGGCTGAAGGGCTCCTTCATGTTGCCCACCGTCAGGAGGGTGTTCTCCAGGCCCGTATAGGCCGCGGCGGCATCGTTGATCGGCCGCATCGGGTCGGCGAAATCATACTGGAAGGCGAGTTCCAGGCTCTTGCCGAGGGTGAGATAGCTCTCGATCCAGGCCCGGCGCACCGCGAAATTCTCCGGGAAGGGCTCGGGAAAACCCGCCTGCCGGATGGCCGCGGCCCCGTAATCGAGCTGCAGCTTGCCGCCGATGCGCAGCTTGGCGACATCGGGGAAGCGCAGGGTGATGCCCTTCTCGTCGATCGTCAGGGTCTCGCCGTTGGGCTGGTCGGGATTGCGCGTGTCGCGCTCGGCGTCCTCGGACAGCGCCGGGGTCCCGGCGAGGCAGAACAGCCCGAGGAATGCCGGACCCAGCCATCGCGCCATCGCTCGCACTCCTCACCTGTACCCGGCGCCGACCGTCGGCGCCGGATCATCCCCGGCCATTGGCCACAACTTCGCCCGGGCCGCTACAGCATCGGCAGGCTGCGCGGGCGCGGACCACGCGGGAAGGCCGCGTCGAGGGCGGCGCAATCCTCCGGCGTCAGGGTGATCGCGCCCGCCGCCGCATTCTCCCGGGCCCGCTCGGGCCGCGCCGTCTTCGGGATCGTGAAAGTGCCCTCCTCCCGTGTCAGGAACGCGACGGCGATGGCCCGCGCCGTGGTGCCGTGCGCCTCCGCCAGACGGGCGAGCACCCGGCCTCCGCTGCTTCCGGCCTCGGGAAAGTCGCCGCTGCCGAAGGGCGAGTAGCCGACCAGGGCGACCCCGTTGCGACGGCACCAGGGCAGCACCGCGTGCTCAATGGCGCGCTCCTGCAGGTGGTAGAGCACCTGGTTGCAGGCGATCTGGCCCGGTCCCGCGATCGACAGGGCCGCGTCGAGATCGGCGACGTCGAAGTTGCTCACGCCCCAGGACAGGATCTTGCCCGCCTGCTTGAGGGCGGCGAAGCCCGCGATGGTGTCCTCCAGCGGGATGCGGCCCGGCCAGTGCAGCAGGTAGGCGTCGAGATGGTCGGTGCCGAGGCGCTTCAGCGAGCGCTCGCAGGCGGCGACCACCCCCGCCCGGCTGGCATTGCCCGGCACGACCTTCGAGACCAGGAACACCTCCGCGCGCCGGCCCGCGATGGCCTCGCCCACGAGGGGCTCGGCCTCGCCGTACATCTCGGCGGTGTCGATATGCGTCAGGCCGGCGTCGAGGCCCGCCCGCAATGTGGCGACGGCGGTGGCGTGATCCGCCTGGTCGAGGTGCCAGGTACCCTGTCCGATGATGGGCACCGCCGGCCCCGCCGCACCGAAAGTCCTGCTCCGCATCTGCCGCGTGCTCCCATGATGATGACCGTCCCTGCCAACGCATGGCGGCCACACCGGTCCCCGATCCGCCGGCCTGCGTCACCTTGGCCTTACTCGCGCCATCATGGGACGGTGATCAGGACGGGGTTCGAAGCTCGGCGCGCCAAGGGGCTGCGCCGCCTGCGGACCCATCCCCGAAGGGGCCAATCCGTTGCGCAGCGCTGCATCCTCCCCCACCCCTGCCGGATCGCCGCCGCCGGCCCCCGCCGGGACACCGCACGGGGGACGCCGCTGATGCTGCCGCAGCACCGCTGGTTCTGGCTCCTCATCCTCATCGCCTGCGGCGGCGCGGGCCTCCTCTACAACGTGCTGTTCGCCGGGGGCGCGACGCCCCTCGCGGGCCTGACCTACGGCTTGGCCGTGGGCGGCACGACGCTCGCCTTCGACCGGGGCATGATCCTGGGGGGCCTGCAGGCGCGGATGCGCCGGATGCCGGCGAAGTTCTACGTGCCCGCGGCCGAGCTCGCCTACGTGCTGATGATCGCGGCCGGCATCGCGCTGGGCGGATTGCTGGTCTGGGCCCTCGGTCTCACCGACGACGACCTCAGCCACGCCGTGCGGATCACCCCGCGGGTGCTGGCGTACTGCCTCGCGGTCTCGGCGATGCTCGTCTTCGTCATCCGCATGCGCGATCTCATCGGCGGCGAGGTCTTCGTGAACTTCCTCGTCGGGCGCTACCACCAGCCGGTGCGCGAGGAGCGGATCTTCCTGTTCCTCGACGTCGTCGGCTCCACCGCCTTCGCCGAGACCCACGGCGACCTGAAGGCCCAGGCCTATCTCGGCGCGGTCTTCGCGGCGCTCGCCGAACCGGTCCGGCGCAACGCCGGATCCATCGACGATTACATCGGCGACATGGCGATGATCACCTGGCCGATGGCCCGCGGCCTCAAGGATGCGCGCTGCGTCGCCTGCGTGTTCGACGTGATGGATCGACTGGATGCGGAATCCGAGGCCTGGATGGCACGGTTCGGCACCGTGCCGCGTCTGCGCGCCGCCCTGCACGGCGGCTCGATCGTCACGGCGGAAGTCGGCGTCGACCGGCACAAGATCGCGTATTTCGGCGATGCGGTGAACGTCACCGCCCGCATCGAATCCCTGTGCCGGCCCCTCGGCACCGAGATCCTCGTCTCCGACGACCTGCTCGCCCGGATCGCGCGCCTGCCCGCGGGCATTCGCGCCCGGGCCCTCGGCGCGCACGCCCTCCGCGGGCGCGGCCAGCCCCTGAGCGTCTCGACCCTGGAGCGGGTCGGGGCGGAGACGGGGGAAACGGGCGTGCCGCCGCATGCGGTCGCCGCGCAATGACCGAGATCGCACCGCCCCGGTCCATCGTCGTCTACATCGACGCGGATGCCTGCCCGGTGAAGGACGAGACCTACCGGGTCGCCGGCCGCTATGGCCTGCACGTCTACGTGGTGGCCAACAGCTTCCTGGCGCTGCCCCGGGAGACGTGGATCGAGCGGGTGGTGGTGAGCGACGGGTTCGACGCCGCCGACGACTGGATCGCCGAGCGGGCCCGGCCCGGCGCCATCGTGGTCACGGCCGACGTGCCCCTGGCCAGCCGCTGCGTGAAGGCGGGCGCCGAGGTGCTCGCGCCCACCGGCAAGCCGTTCAGCGAGAGCGGCATCGGCCTGGCGCTGGCCACGCGCAACCTGATGCAGGACCTGCGCGAGGCCGGAGCGGTCACCGGCGGGCCGAAGCCGTTCTCGGCCCGGGACCGCTCCGCGTTCCTCGGCGCTCTCGACCGAACCGTGATGCGGCTGAAGCGGGGCGGATTCGGCTAGGGCTCATGGGCCGAACCGGCGACCGGTGCGGCAGAGACGATGCCCGGCGACCGGGACGCGCGGCCGCGCTGCGCGAAGCGGCTCGGCCGAGGGTCTGTCGGGCTCGTCTCGAGCCAGGCAGACCCTTGTTCCTGTGTTTACGTTTGGCTTTTCGGGGTAACCGGCTCCCGCTGATCCCCGACAAACTCTAGAGCCCGGCGGCAGCCTTGAGTGCCGCGTTGATGCGGTCCTGCCAGCCGGGACCGTCCTTCTGGAAATGCTCGAGCACGGCGCGATCGAGGCGCAGGCTGACCATCTCGCGGGCACCGGGCACGGCCGAGGCCGGGGCGGCCGACGTGGCGGAGACCGGCTTGGCCGTTCCGACGGGCTTGGCGGTCTCGACGGGCTTGGTGGTGGCGGCCTTGAAGGCCGCCTCGGCGGCCTGTCGCGGGTCGCTCGGTCGACGGGAGCGATCGAATGCCATGGCTTCTCCTCCGCCGGACCGACTCAGGACCGCTTGCGCTTGGGCGCGGGCGGCGGGGCAGCGGCCTTCGCCTCGGCGTCGGCAGCCTCCTTGGCGAGGCGCAGGGCCCGCAGCTTCACCGTCCGCTCGTCCACGGCCTTCACCGAGGCGAGATGCTCGGCCATGGCCTGGGCGCCTTCCTTGGCCATCCGCTCGGCCCGCTCGGCGCGCTCTTCGGATCGGGTCCGGGCGTCGGTCTCGTCGCTCATTGCATTCCTGTCCTTGAACCCTCCCGCACGCGCTCGGCGCGGCGTCGCAGATGCCCGTCGGCGCGGCCGCGTGGGCGGTCCGGGCGCCGGAGTTCGGTGACCGATCAGGTCGTGACGCGCGCCGGACTAGGCCGGGAGACGGCAATCGGGCGGCACGAGAGGCTGTCCACACACCCTTGACGCGGATCGGCTCCGGGCGGGATCGTCGGAGGTTTAGCACGCCGGGCGCCGAAAAGGCCAACGTTTCCCGGCGGCTGCAACCGCTTGTCCTCAAGCTTCGCGTTTTCGAATACGTAGGTGCGGCTCAAAACACCGAGATCAGCACGATGCCGGCGACCATCAGGGCGGCGCCGCCGAGCCGGGCGGGCCCGGCCTTGACCTGCTTCATGCCGACCCAGCCGAAATGGTCGAGGGCCACCGAGGTCAGAAGGTTGGCGGTGATGAGAAGCCCGTTGAAGGCGCCCGCCCCCACCTTGTCGACGAAGAGCAGGCCGCCGAACACCGCCACCGCCCCGGTGATGCCGGCGAGCGGCATCCACCAGCGTACCCCGGACACGTCCTGGCGGGTCGGCAGGGGCGTCGGGCGCACGAGGAAGACCAGCACGAACACGAACACCACGGGCAGGAAGGAGACGGTGGCGGCGAGCCAGGGGTTCACCAGGGCGCCGCGCAGCTGGGAATTCCAGACGACGCCGACGGCCTGCAGGATGCCCGCCACCACGATGAAGGGATAGAGCAGCTTCGGGTTGAGGCCGTGCCCGCCATCCTTGTCCCCGCCCGTGTCGGCGGTGGTCCGGGCGATGAAGAATACGCCGACGGCCATCAGCAGGCCCCCGAGCCAGGGCATCAGCTTGAAGCCGCCGCCCTGGAGCCCGAACAGGCCGAAGGAATCCATCGCCAGCGAGGCCAGGATGTTGGCGGTCAGCGTCAGCCCGTTGAAGGGCCCCGCTCCGACCTTGTCGATGAAGGCGAGCCCGCCGAACACCGCCACCGCACCCGCCACCCCGCCGAGCGGCGCGTACAAGGGCATCTTGCCGAGCGTCTCGAGGGTCGGGAGCGGCGTCGGCATGACGAGGAACAGGGTCGCGAACACGAACACGATGGGCAGGAACGAGACCGAGGCGGCCAGCCAGGGGTTCACGAGCCGGCCGCGCAGCTGCGCGTTCATCGAATTGCCCAGCGCCTGCAGGACGCCCGCGACGAGGATGAAGGGATAGAGCAGTGCGGCGTTCACGGGGGACCTGGGGCTGGAAACTTCGGGCTAGGGAGTTCGGACGCGGGAGTTCGGACTAGGGACTTCGGGCTGATGACGCGACGGATCAGACGAGGAGGAGGCCGGCGAGCGCCAGCAGCAGCGCGGGCGGCATGACGAGCAGCCCGAGCTTGAGGAAGCGCCAGAAGCCGACGTCCTGGCCCTCGCGGCGGATCGCGGTCAGCCAGAGGATGGTGGCGAGCGACCCCGTCACCGACAGGTTCGGGCCGATATCGACGCCGATCAGGACGGCGCCCGCGACCTTGTCGGGCACGTGAGCGGTCTGCACCGCGGCGCCCGCGATGAGACCGGCCGGCAGGTTGTTGACGAGGTTGCAGAGCACCGCGATCAGGGTGCCGGCGCCCCAGGCGGTCTCGACGGGCGACGCGGCGGCCGACTGCTTCAGCGCATCGGCGATCATCCGCAGAACACCGGTCTTCTCCAGGGCCTCGACCAGCACGAACAGGCCGGCCACGAGGGGCAGCACGCTCCAGGAGACGTCCTTGGCGACCTCGACGAGGCCGCCGCGCTTCATCAGCAGGACGGCCGCCGTGGTCAGGCCGCCGGCCACGAAGGTGGGCAGGCCGAGGTCGAGCCCCAGGGCCGAGGCACCGATGAGCACGCCGCCTGTGGCGACGATGCCGAGGCCGGCGACGAGACCGGTCCGCGACAGGCGTGACGCCGGGACGTCGGTGGCGACCTGCTGATCGCGCAGGACGGAATTCTGCGTCAGGCGCAGGGTCGCGTAGGTGGCGACGATGGCGAGCACCGAGGGCAGCGCGAACATCGCCAGCCACTGGGTCAGCGGCGGCATGTGCTCGGCGAAGACCACGAGATTGGCCGGGTTCGAGATCGGCAGCACGAAGCTCGCCGCATTGGCGATGAAGGCGCAGATCAGGAGGTAGGGCAGCGGGTTCTCGACCTTGGCGGCCTTGGTTGCGGCGTAGACGGCCGGGGTCAACACCACCGCGCAGGCATCGTTGGAGAGGAAGACCGTCACCACCGTGCCTACCCCGTAGATCAGGGTGAACAGGCGGGTGGCCGAGCCCTTGGCCGCCCGCACGGCGATGCTGGCGAGCCAGTCGAACAACCCTTCCTTCCGCGCCACCTCGGACATCAGCATCATGCCGATGAGGAAGAGATAGACGTCCGTCCCCTTGAGCACGCCCTCCCAGGCGGTCCCGGCCGGCATCAGGCCGAACACCACGAGGGCCGCGGCGCCCAGCACGGCCCAGATCGCCTCCGGCCATGAGAACGGACGGGTGATCACCCCCAGGGTGGCCACGGCGGCGATCGCCCATGTGACAAGGTTCGGGGTCAGCGTCAGCGCACCCATCGGGCTCGGCGTCCTTGAAAGAGAGTAGGGTCAGGCGGGGCGGTTGCGCCTCACCAGTGGCGCCCGTTGCGGTTCGGGCCGAGCTGGGTGCCGAGGATGCCCCGGTCCGGCCAGGCGCCGACGGAATCGGCGTCGCTGCCGAGGCCCTTGGAGGTGACCAGGGCGCTCGCATCGCCGGCCGGCTCGATCCGGTCCTCGCCGACGCCGCCCTCGGCATCCTGTGCCCGGACCGTGAGGCGCCCGGCGCCCGCCGGCCAATCGACGGTGGCCCGGAAGCGGCGGTCGCCCTCGGCGCGCCGCATCGGGCGCCAGGGACCTCCATCGATGCTGAACTCGCAGACCGCGGTCCGCCCGGCGCCGAGCACCAGGGCACGGATCTCGGTGGTGCCCGAGACGATGTGATCCTCGGCATGGGCGAGGCGGCGGTCGGCCGGCGCGGTGATCACCACGAAGGGCCAGCGCTGCGCCAGCTCCTTGAAGCGCCAGCTCACCACGCCCCGGTCGATCGCCGCGATGGCGTAGCCGACCGGCCCCTCCTCGATCTGCCCCGTCGAGCGGGTCGCCGCGTAGATGGTCCGGCCGTCATTGGCGAGCTCGTTGTAGTGGGTGTGCCCCATCTCGACGAGGCGGATGCGCGAGCCGTGCACGAGCGCGGCGACCGTTGCGGCCTCGCCCTCCCCCGTCAGGTCGGCGGGGTAGCTGTGCATGAACAGGGCACAGTCCTGTCCCGCCGCCCCGGCCGCATCGACCTCCTGGCGGAGCCAGGCGACCTGCTCGGCGCCGAGGCGGAAATCCGGCCCACCGGAGCCCGGCCCGCACATGTCGAGGAACAGGCAGCGGCTGCCCGACACCGTCACCGCATAGGGCAGGCGCGGCGCGCCGAGCCCCTGATAGAACGCGTCGAGGCTCCCGCCCTCCATGTCGTGGTCGCCGGTGATGACGTGGACCGGCCGGCGCAGGCGGTCGAGTTCGGCCCGCACCAGGGCGTACTGCTCGGGCGTTCCGTTATCGGCGTTGTCGCCGGGCACGTAGACGAAATCGAGCCCGTCCACGGCGTTGATCTGGTCCACGATCGCATGGACGTCGCGGGCGTTGTCGGCGTCCGCGTCGGTCAGGTGCAGGTCGCCGATATGCGCGAAGGCGAGGATGTCGTCGGTGGCGCTCATGCGGGTCAGGCCGCCGTCGCGGGGACGGGCGTCAGGCCGCCGCCATCGGCGCCGGACCGGCCGGGCTCGTAGCCCCGCGTCTCCGGCATCGCGAAGAGGTAGAGGGCGAAGCCCAGGCCCGCGATGGCTGCGAGGGACAGGAAGGCGGTGGAGTAGCCCGCCGAGACGATGATGACGCCGGCGAGTGTCGCACTGAGCGCCGCGCCCAGGCTCTGGGCCGTGGCGACCGCCCCCTGCGAGACGTTGAAGCGACCGGTACCCCGGGTCAGGTCGGCCACGATCACCGGGAAGAGGGCACCGTAGATTCCCGCACCGACGCCGTCGAGGAGCTGGACGCCCACGAGGTAGAACGGGTTGTCGGACAGGGTGTAGAGCACGCCGCGGATCGCCAGGACGCCGAAGGCCGCGAGGAAGATCGGCTTGCGCCCGATCGCATCGGCCTTGGCGCCGACGAACACCGCCACCGGCACCATCACCAGCTGTGCCGCCACGATGCAGATCGCGATCAGCGAGGTGGCGTTGTCCTTGCCGGACAGCTTCGTCAGCAGCTGGCCCACCGAGGTGAGCATCGCGGCGTTCGAGAGGTGGAACAGCGCGGCCAGCACCGCGAACACCAGCAGGTACTTGTTCTTCAGGAGCGCGGTGAGGCCGGAGGGCTCCTCCTGCCCCTCGGTGCGGGCCTGCGTCTCGGTCTGGTCGAGGCCGCGGGCCAGGTCGTCGTCGATGGAATCGGCCGGCACCATCAGCATGGCGCCGATGCTGCAAACCGCCAGCAGGGCCATCAGCCAGAACACCACGATCGGTCCGAAGAAGTAGGCCGTGCCGCCTGCGATGGCGGCCGAGACGGCATTGCCGGCATGGTTGTAGCCCTCGTTGCGGCCGATGCGCTTGGCGAACATCTTCGGGCCAACGACGCCGAGGGTGATGGCGGCGAGGGCCGGCGGGAAGATCGCCCCGGCGATACCGGCCACCGACTGGGTCGCAGCCACGACGTAGAAGTTCGCGATGAAGGGCAGGACGAGGCAGCTCACGGTCACCGCCACGGCGGCGGCGATGACGATGGCGCGCTTGTGGTTGGTCCGGTCGATCAGCGCCCCGGCCGGCGTCTGGGCGACCAGGCCGGCGATGCCCGCGATGGTCATGATCAGACCGGTGGTCGCTTCGTTCCAGCCCTGGTCCGGGCCGCGCACGGCGATCAGGTAGATCGCCAGGTAGGGACCCAGGCCGTCGCGGACGTCGGCGAGGAAGAAATTGAGGGCATCGAGACCGCGCAGGGCGCGGGCCGACGGATTTCGCATCGCAGCCGTGTGAGGGGAGAGCGGCTCGGCCATGAGGGGGCCCTTCCGGACGTTCGAAGCAGGACGATGTGAGATCGGGCGCGCGGGGGACCGGACACCCCGCCCCACCAGCGGTGGCACAAGCGTGGGCGGACGTGATTGTTCCTGGACCGGGATTAAAATGTCCGTGATGACGTAAGTGACTGCGAAACGTCAGGTTTCGGAAGCGACGGCCGTCCCGCTGCGGAAGCGTCGGCGAACGCGTCCGGCACCGTCGATGAATTCAAAATGCGTCGTCCGGTTGAGGGTGTGCAGACCGGTGCCCGGGAAGCGTGGGCCCGAGCGCAGGATCATCTCCACGCTCTGCGCATAGCCCGCCTCGTCGAGGCGTCGGATCCGAGCGAGGCCCAGCGCCCCGCCATAGCCGTCGCGGCAATCCTGCACCGGACGGAACAGGGCGCCGTCCCGGGCGACGATGCGGCCGCCGGACCGGGCGGCGGCGATGTCGATCAGTACCGGATTTGCGGGATGCGGGGTCCACGGCCCGCGAAAATCCGGCGCGGACCAGAGGTGCAGGCTGTCGGAATACGACCCCCAGGCCGCGAAGGGGCCGTCCTGCTCGCCGTCGTCCCGCACCGTCGCGAACAGCCACCAGCGGCCGTCGTGCCGGAGGAGGGTCGGGTCGCTGGCATTCAGGCCGGAGATCAGGGTCGCCTCCTTCACCCAGCCGCCGGGAAAGGCGGTGGCGCGATAGAGGTCGAGGGTTCCGGTGGCGCCGCTCTCGGGCACCATCCAGTAGGCGCCGCCCTCCGCGAACACGAAGGGATAGGAGAGGTGGTGGGCGGCCTCCAGCACCGGCACCGGCGCCCCGAGAGGGCCGTCGGCACCGAAGCGCACGGCCGAGATCACGCCCTTCTGCAGGACGTGGCTGTAATCCTCCACGAACAGCACCGTGCCGGCGGCATCGGTGATCGGGAACGGATCGGCGTAGAAGCGGCGCCCGTCATCGCGCAGGGTGTTCCAGCCGGTCTCCGGATGGGCCTGGAGGTCGATGAGGTCGGGACCCTCGAGCCGGCGCCAGCCGACCCGCCAATGGGGCGCCCAGGTGCAGAGGGCGTAGAGCAGGCGGCCCGCCATCCGGGTGCAGGTGCGGACGGCACGCGCCGCAAGGGCGGCCGCCGCGAAGCCCGTCGGCGCCGGCCCCGGGACGGGGGTTCCGTCGGACGCGAGCCGCGGCCCCGCTCCGCCCAGGGCGGCCAGGATCAGGCTCGTAGTCCGAACCAGGGCATCCTCGAAGGCGGTGAGCATGATGCCCCGCGCCTCGGTTCCGACGCGCCCGGAGGCGACGACGCGGCCGCCCTCGGTCAGGCTGACCACGGGCGGGCGCCCGGCCAGCAGCGAGGCGAGCAGGGCGGCCTCGCCGCTGGCCCCGTCGAAGGCCAGCCGCCAGACCGGGACGCCGGGCGGGGCCACCGCGTCACCGCAGAGGTCGAGGATGAGGTCGGGCGCCCCGACAGCCGCTGAGGCACGGGCCAGGAGATCCGCGCGCTCCACCCGCAGGGCCGGCCCGGTGCGCGGCAGCCGGCGCAGCATCGCCTCGAGTTCGAACAACAGCGCGGCGTTGGGCGGAAGGGCGCCGGGTCCGGGCGACAGGTCGAGGGACACCGACAGCCCGGGGCGGTGCAGGAGACGTTCGATCAGCCGGAGGTGCCAACGGCGGCACAGGCCCCCGTCGAGGCGAACGCTCAGGCGCATGGAGACGGATGTCCTCGGACGAGGGAGTGTTGCTACCCCCCGGCATGGCGCCTCCGGCGGGAGGCGTCAATCCGCGCGCTGGCGCCCCTGCACCGGGTTCCACCGCGGCCATCCCAGGAGACGCTGCGGCGCGAAGGGCGCCACCGGAACGGCGGGCGGGGCCCCGGTGGCGAGATCGGCCACCAGGCGCCCCGTGATCGGACCCGTCGACAGGCCGATATGGCCGTGGCCGAACGCGAAGATCAGGCCGCGATGCCGGGGCGCCGGGCCGATTACCGGCAGGCCGTCCGGGGTCGAGGGGCGCGCCCCCATCCAGGGACGGTTGTCGAGGCTCGCGCCCAGGCGCAGCGTTCCGCCCGCCTCCTGTGCGGCGGCCTCGATCTGAACGTAGTCGGGGGGCGCCTCGCGGGCATTGAGCTCGACCCCGGAGAGCACGCGCACGCGCCCCTCCCCCATCGGCGCGATGATCGAGCCGGCGCCGGTGTCGAGGACCGGGCGGGTCAGGGGCGGGCTCTCGGGGTGCAGGGCGTAGTGGGCGTGATAGCCGCGCTCCGCCGCGAAGGCGAAGCGGTAGCCGAGGCCGCGGGCGATCTCGCCGGAGGCGGCGCCGGCCGCCAGGACGACCTGGCGCGCCCGCACCGTGCCGCCGTCGTGGCGGACGCACCAGCCCTCCGCCTCGGGCTTGAGGCCCGTCGTAACCATCCGGAGCGTTCGCCCGCCGAGCCCGAGATAGAGCTGTTGATAGGCCTCCAGCAGCCCGCCCGGATCGCTCACCGCGCCGGTTTCCGGCAGGAGCATGCCCTGGGCGTAGGACCGGATCAGGGCCGGCTCTGCGGCGCGGATGTCGTCCGGGTCGAGGATTTCGAAGGACACGCCGTGCCGGCCCAGGATCGCGCGCTCCAGGGCCGCGCCGGCGAAGGCGGCGTGGGTGCGGTAGAGCTTGATCCAGCCGCAGCGGCGCAGCAGATGGCCGGCGCCCGCCCGCTCGGCCAGGGCGAGATGCGCGGGCAGCGCCGCGCTGGTCAGCGGCAGGAGGGAACCGGCGGCGCGCTCCCAGGCGGAGGTCCGGGCGGAGGCCAGGAAATGCGCCGTCCAGGGCAGCACACGGGCGACGTGGGTGTGGCGCAGGCGCAGGCCCCGGTCAGCGTTGCGCAGGTAGGACGGCAGCTTGGCCCAGAGGGCCGGGCTCGACATCGGGAAGATCGAGCCCCGGCTGATCACGCCGGCATTGCCGTAGGAGGTCCGGGCCCGCGCCTCCCCGGGGTCGCAGAGCAGGACGTCGAGGCCCCGGTCCCGCAGGGCGATCGCGGAGGCGAGCCCGACCATGCCGCCCCCGACGACGACCACCTCCGCCTTCACTGTCTCGACGCTCATCGGACCTCGTCCCATCCCTGCCGGCGGACTGGCGCGTATCAGGGTGCGGCCCAATGATCGAGACCGCTGGCGCGCACGCCTGCCCCTCGTCCGCAGCGAGGCCGGTCCGCGCGCGGCTCAGGAGGCGCCGCGCTCCTCCGCATGCTCCTGCTGGCGGTCGACCTCGTCCCGGATGCCGCGCCCGGCCATCAGGATCTCGACGAGGAAGGCACAGACCGCGACCACCGTGCAGACCAGCGCCACGCCGAAGCAGACGAACAGGATCGAGGCGGTCGCGGCATCGCGCAAGGCCCCGACGAACAGGGTCAGCACCGCGATCCCGGTCATCACCGCGCCGGCGGAGGCCAGGACCACGGCCGCGTCCAGCACGAAGGAGCGCCGCCGCAGGTACGACAATTGCCGGGAGAGGCGCACGGCTTCGTGGGCGTCGGCGGTTCGCAGGCCGGCTGCCGCGGTATCGACCTTGTCGGCCACGCGGCCGAGGCGCGTCGAGAAGACGTTGAGGAGTGTCGCGAGTGCCGTCAGCAGGAACGCGGGCGCGAGGGCGACCTGGATGACGTGGGCGATGTCGTCGGGCGCGACGGGCATGGTGGACATGAGGGCCTGATAGGCCAAAGCGCGTCCGGCCGAAATACGCGGCGGTGCTGCCCGAGGCGCCCGCGGCCACGGTGTCCTCAGGCTCCGATCCCCGATCCTCCGGCGCCCGCAGGGAACCGTCCCGCGACAAAACGATTGACGCCTACATTGGATCTGTTCTAATTCGTAAGTAGGAACGGCGCTGAGCCGCCCAGGATGGAGATCACCGACATGGCGAACGCGAAGTGCGAGAGCTGCAAGTTCTTCGACGAGCACAAGGTCAACGGCGCCGCCGCGGCCGCTGACGAGGGCCTGTGCCGCTTCAACCCGCCCGTGAACCAGCCGGGCCCGTCGGATCACGGCCTGTGGCCGGTGGTCGGCTCGGCCGACTGGTGCGGCCACTTCTCGCCCGAGATGACCGCCGCAGAATAAGCAGCGGCCTCGATCCCGCTTCGACGCTTCCGAAGGCCAGCCGCGAGGCTGGCCTTTCTCGTTCCCGCGCCCGTGTCTTCCCGGAGACCGCTCGGCTTCCGCGAACGGACCGCAGCGTCACGCATCGGCCTCGGCGTCGTCCGGAAAGGCCAGCACCTCCAGGGGATCGCCGACGCCGCGCAGGGGAAAGGTCCCGAGGGGCACGAGCTGGTGTCCGTCGCTGGAGCGGGCCGCGAAGGCGCCCGAGAACAGCACGCTGACGTCGAGGACCTTGGTCAGGCTCTCCAGCCGGGCCGCCACGTTCACGGCGGGCCCGATGATCGTGAAGTCGAGGCGCGAGCGCGAGCCGATATTGCCGTACATCACCGCGCCGACATTGACGCCGATGCCGTAGCCGAGGCGCGGCTGTCCGCGCTCGGCCCGCGCGATGTTCAGCGCCCGCATGGCGGCCCGCGCCTCCAGGGCGGCGGATTGCGCGGCGGTGCAGGCGGCCGGCGTATCGAGGTGAAAGATCGCCAGCAGGCCGTCGCCCATGAACTTCAGGATTTCGCCCCCGTGCCGCTCGATCGGCAGGGAGATCGCGTCGAAGTAGTCGTTCAGCAGGGAGATCACATCGTCGCGCGGCCAGAGCTCGGAGATCTCGGTGAAGCCGCGCAGGTCGATGACCATGATGGCGGCCTCCACGGTGACGCCGCTGCCGCGCCGGGTGGCCCCGTTGAGGATCATCTCGCTGGCATGCGGTCCGACATAGGTGTCGAGGAGCAGGCGGGTCAGGCGGTTCTTGTGCCGGACCTCCGTCACCACCGACAGAGCCGGCAGGAGCGAGGCCAGCAAATCGAGGTCGTCGGGCTCGAACCCGCCGGACCGATCGGCCGAGAACGAGATGATGTGGCTCTTGCCGAGGGTGTAGTGCAGGGGCCAGGCGACGTAGTCGGTCAGGCCCTCCGCGCGCAGGTCGCGGTAGATCCCGTAGTCGGTCGCCGGCTGCGCCGGCTCTTCCAGGCGCTTCCGGACCCGCTCCGCGCCGTTGAAGATCTCGGCGGCCGGGCTGAGCTTGAACTGGTCGGTGTCGACGATGCCGTACTCGAAATTCTGCATCTCGGCGGCTGCCGCGCCGGTGCGCCAGAGGATGCGGGTTCCGAGCCAGAGGGGATGATGCGTCCGCAGGTGGATCGTGCCCCGCGCCACCGGGATCCCGGCCTCGCGCAGGCGCCGGCAGAACGCCACGAAGATATCGTCGAGGAAGCGCTCCCCCCGGGTTCCGGCGAGGAGCCAATCGAGCATCTCTCCGCGCAGCTGCGCCCGCGCGAACCGGCGCGTCTCGTCCTGGTGCAGGGGACTGTTCATGTCCGCGCCTCGCTGCCTGCTGTCGCCGTCCGGGCCGGGCACGGCGTGCCGGGACCGGCCGGTGGTTCCGCGATCATGGGGCCGCGGCCCCGCTCGCGCCAGGGCGCTTTCCAGGACAAGTCGCCGTCACGACGAGACGCCGTGACGCCGATGCAGGGTCGCGTCGAAACACGGTCATGCCGAGACATCTCGGCGATCCGCGCCCGGCTCCTGCGGCTCGACCATCCGACGCCAGCGGCCGGGGCTCATGCCCTCCTCGCGGACGAAGACGCGGGTGAAGTGGCTCTGGTCGGCGAACCCGCAGGCGAGCGCGATCTCGGCCAGCGACGGGCCGGACCCGCGCATGAGGATCTTGGCTCGGGCGATGCGCTGCCGGACGAGCCAGGCATGGGGCGACACGCCGAGGGATTGGCGGAATGCCCGGGCGAAGTGGCTGACGGAGAGGCCGCACTCCGCCGCGATGGTCTGCAGGCTCGGCGTGTCGCCCAGCTCGGCGCGCAGGCGGTCCTGGGCGCGGCGCAGCTGCCAGGGGGCGAGCCCGCCCCGGGCAGGCTCGGCGGCGAGGCCCGGATGAGCAAGGAGGCCCGGATGAGCATGGAGGCCCGGATCGGCATGGAGGCCGATCAGATGCGCCCCGATGGCCCGGCCGATCTGCAGGCGAAAGACGGCCGCGCCGCGGTCCGGCCGATCGAGGGTGGCGGCGGCGCTGGCGGCGAGGTCATGGATCGTGGGGTCGACCAGGACCTTGCCGTCGACCGGCTTCAGGGCCGCGAGCGGATCGATGTCCCCGAGGCCCATGCTCTCGGCCACCTCGGCGAGGATCCGGCGCGACAGCCAGATCTGGACCGCGCCGCCCCGCTCGGCGGCCGGGGGCCTGTTGCGGTGATCGAGGAGCGTCACGGAACTGGTGCAGACGCGCTCGGGGGCGGGGCGGAAGCAACCGCCCGCCGGCCAGCCTCCCTCATCCGCCAGCTGCACCCGGATCAGCAAGCCGGCGCCGTAGCGCTGCGGATGCGGTGCCGCCGGGCGTCCACGCGCGCGGAGGTCCGAGACCACGATGCCGTCCGTTTGCGGAACCGGCGAACGGGTCGTTCGGACCGGGTCGGAGCGGGACTCACGCTTGGGTTCGACCGTGCGCGGGCGCAGGCCCGGCTCCGGGGCGGGCCGCCGGCTGCGTAGCAGCGGCGGGATCGCGATCCGGACCGCAGGGGTGTCGGCTGGCCGATGCATCCTCGTCTCCACACCAGACCTTCGGGTGAGGACACCATGCCGGCGGGGTGCGGCAAGGGTCTTTCGCAGACTTGCTCGGCCGTTCCGCGATCCTGCTGTTTGCCGGGTCGCCTCAGGGCGAGAGCTGGCGGTATTCCCCCGGCGTGCAGCCCGTGACCCGCTTGAACGCGGTGCTGAAGGCGGCCTGGCTCGAGAAGCCGGACGAGAGAGCGACGTCCACCAGCGGCAGCTTGCGCTCGGCCAGGAGCCGGCGGGCGCGGGCCAGGCGCTCGGCGCTGACGAAGCCGTAGGGCGTCTTGCCGGTGACGCGCTTGAACAGGCGCGCGAAGTGGAACGGGCTGAGGCAGGCGGCGGCGGCGAGTTCGGTCACGCTGAGGTCGCGATCGAGGTTGTCGCGGATGAAGGCGATCGCCCGCTGGATGCGCTCGGGACAGTCGTGATCGCCACCGGCCGCATCGGCACCGTCCGGACGGTCATGCCCGTAGGCCTGTGCCACCCGGGCCGTGAGGGCGAGGGCCGCCGCCTCCACCATCATCCGGCCGGCCGAGGATTCCTGAATGAGTTCGCTCAGGATCGACAGCCCGATCTGGCGGATGAGCGGGTCCGGCACATCGGCGAGGTAACGCACGGTGTCGGCGCGGATGCGGGCATCGCCGTAGAGGTTCGCCAGGGCCGCGAAACGCTCGGCCGGCAGGTAGATGTGCAGGATCTCGCTCAACGGGGCCGAGATATTGATGTCGTCCTCCCCGACGCCGACGGGGCAGAGCCAGATCGTCCCCGCCTCGACCGCCGTCCGCTGGCGGAGACCGGCGCCCTTGCGACTGACATGCGCACCCGGGATGCGGCGGGTCGCCAGGGTGATCTCCATCTGGGTCGGCACGATCGCCGGCAGGTCGCCGGCCGGGTGCGAGCGCAACTCCGCCGCGACGCCCTGCCACTGCCGGCCCCGGGAGGTCGCGAGCAGGCCGGCATGGGGAAACTTGTGCGCGCTGTGCCGATGCAGATCCATGCCCGCAACGTGCAATCCATGCGCCGGGCGCGCCATTATACAGGTGTATCGGAGACCCCCGGGCGCGGGCCCGCTATCCTGGCGGACCCCGGTGGATGAGGTGCATGCGGCACGGTTTCTCGCGGCAACGGTTCTCAGGCCCCATGCTGTCGCGACAGACGCTGTCGCGGCAGGTCTTCTCCCGCTGGCCGAGCCGGGCCTCCGCCTCGGCCCATGACGGGCCCATCGGCAGCGACGACCTGCCGGCCTGGATGCTGGCCGCACCGACGAGCCCGCGCCGGGCCTGGGCGGCGGCCGTCGGCACGGCGGCCCTGCTGATCCTGCCGCCCCTGGGCCTCGCCGGCCTCGCGGGCTGGGCCGCCGCGGCCGGGGGCGGTGCATCGGCCGCGGTGTTGATCGGGCTCGCCCTCGTGGCAGGGGGCGCGGCCCTCACCCTGGCGGCCCGACAGGCACAGCGGCACCGGATCAGCGAGACGCGCCTGGCGGCCATCTTCGAGCGCTCCGGCATCTCGATGTGGCGCGAGGACTGGACGGCGGCGGGCGAGGCGGTGATGGCCCTGCGCCGGGCCGGCACCGTGGACATCGAATCCCACTTCGCCAGCCGGCCGGAGGCGCTGCGTGCCCTGCGCCGGCAGGTCATCGTCACCGACGTGAACGGCTTCACGGTCGAGGAGACGGGCGCCTCCGGCAAGGAGGCCTTTCTGGGTCCCCTGGACCGTCTCCTGCCGGACACCGACCAGACCTTCGTGCAGTGGCTGGTGGCCTTCGGCCGGGGCGACCGCTTCTTCCGCTCGGAAGCCCACGTGGTGCGCGCCGACGGCAGCGAGGTCGACATGCTGTTCACCGCCATGCTGCCCCGGGACCTGGCCGGCTTCTCCGAGATCGTCGTGACGGCCCTCGACGTCACGGCCTTCAAGCAGGCGCAGCAGCGCTTCGCCCTGGCCGACACCGCGCTAGCGCGCGCCTCCCGCATCACCACCGTGGGAGCGCTGAGTGCCTCCATCGCCCATGAGGTCAATTCGCCCCTGGCGGCCATCCTGGCCAACGCACAGGCCGCCGCCCGCTGGCTGCGGCGCCCGGTGCCGGAGATCGGCGAAGCCTCGGCGGCCCTCGACGACGTCGTGACCGAGGCGACCCGCGCCCGCGACGTGATCGCCCGGACCCGGTCCTATCTCGGCAACGCCCCGCGCGCCTCCGCCGCCGTCGATCTCCTCCAGGCGGCGCGCGACGCGAACTTGCTCGTCGAGGGCGAGCTGCGCCTGCACCGGGCCGCCGTCCACATCGCGGCGGAGGGGGACATCCCCTGGATCGACGCCGATGCGATTGGCCTGCAGCAGGTCTTCGTGAACCTGCTCCTGAACGCCGCCCAGGCGATGGCGGAGGGGGACGGACCGCGCGACGTCACCGTGACGATCCGGGCCACGGGCGACGCGGTGGCGGTCGACGTCAGCGATACCGGCCCCGGCATCGCGCCCGAGCGGCGCGCCCGGATCTTCGAGCCGTTCCACTCGACCAAGGCGGGCGGGATGGGCATGGGGCTCGCGATCTGCCGTAACCTCATCGATGCGCATGGCGGCGACATCTGGGCCGATGCCGCGCCCGGAGGCGGGGCCGCCTTCCACTTCACCCTCCCGGTCGCCGGACCCGCCCATGGCTGAATCCGCCGCGGGCGATTCCACCCGGAACTCGGCGCCGCGAGCGCCCGTCGTCGCCATCGTGGACGACGACCCGGCGATCCGCTCGGCCCTGTCGCGGCTCGCCCGCTCCCTCGGCTACGCCCCGGCTCCCTTCGCGGGGGCCGAGCCACTCCTGAAGGCGGCGGACGATGCGGGGATCGCCGTCGTCGTCACGGACGTGCAGATGCCGGGCCTGAGCGGTCTCGACCTCCTGCGCCTCCTGCGCCTGCGCCGGCCGACGCTGCCCGTCATCGTGATGACGGCCTATCCCAGCGAGGCCAGCCGCGCGCGGGCGCTGGCCTCGGGCGCCTTCGCCTACCTCGCCAAGCCCTTCGACGCCGAGCAGTTCGAACACTGCCTGGGCAGCGTCCTCGGCATCACGCGCGACCCGTGATAGGCAGGCCCAGATCAGCAGTGGCCAAGCCGCAGATGATGCACCGGGTTGGTCCGTATCTTGTAAGCCAGCCCTGCGTATTCGCACTCCTCTGGAAGATGTCCGAAGCGACCGTCCATATCGTCGACGATGATCCGGCCCTGCGCTGCGCGCTGATGCGCCTGTGCCGGTCGAGCGGATTGCTTGCGGTCGGTCACGGAGATGCCGCTGGACTCGCCGCGACACGGGTCCGGACCGCACCGGAATGCATCCTCCTCGACGTTCGACTTGCCGGGGAGAACGGCCTCTCGGTCCAGGAAGCCCTGCGTTCGGCCGGCAGCACCGTGCCGATCATCTTCCTGACCGGCTTCGGCACCATCCCAATGACGGTGCGGGCGATGCGCGGCGGCGCGAGCGAGTTCCTCACGAAGCCGGTGGTGGCCGAGGTTCTGCTCGACGCCGTGCACCGGGCCCTCGCAGCCGATGCGGCGGCCCTGGAGGCCCATCGCGCCCGGGAGGCCGTGGCCGAGCGCCTGCAGGCCCTGACCCCGCGCGAACTGGACGTCCTGCGCTGCGCCATCGGCGGCCTGATGAACAAGCAGATCGCCGCCGAACTCGGGATCACCGAGATCACCGCCAAGGTCCACAAGCGGCGGGTGATGGAGAAGATGCAGGCCCGGTCCCTGGCCGACCTCGTGCGCATGGCCGACCAGATCGGCGTGGCGGCGACCCGCCAGCGCTGAGGCACGGCGCGAAGGTTCAAAGCAAAGTTGGATTCGACAATCCATCCCGTCCCCCCGGCCCCACAGGTGACCGGCCCGCACCCGGAGCCGCCTCGCGTGCTAGGCTCGGCACGCCCGGCGCGACGGTCGGCGCGGGACCGGTCCGGCTTGGCGGCCCTGATGCAGGAGGACATCGAATGAGCTGGCACAGTGCGGACGACCCGATCCCGGGCGACCCCTTCAGCTGCGACGCGATCAAGACCCTGATCGTGCCACGCTCGCGGGACCTCGGCTCCTTCGCGGTGCGGCGTGCCCTGCCGTCGACCGAGTGCCGGATGGTCGGCCCGTTCATCTTCTTCGACCAGATGGGCCCGTCCGAGTTCCTACTCGGCCAGGGCATGGACGTGCGCCCCCACCCGCATATCGGCCTGTCGACGGTGACCTACCTGTTCGAGGGCGAGATCATGCACCGGGACAGCCTCGGCACCGCGCTGCCGATCCGGCCGGGCGAGCTGAACTGGATGACGGCCGGGCGCGGCATCACCCATTCCGAGCGCACCGGATCGGACCTGCGTCGGACCGGCTCGACCCTGTTCGGTCTCCAGAGCTGGGTCGCGCTGAGCGGCAAGGACGAGGAGACCGCGCCGGCCTTCGAACATTACGAGGCGGATGCGCTGCCGATCCTCACCGGCGAGGGCAAAACCGTCCGGCTGATCGCCGGCGAGGCCTTCGGGGCGAAATCGCCGGTGCGGACGTCGAGCCCGATGGTCTATGCCGACGTGCGGCTCGAGGCCGGCGCGGTGCTGCCCCTCGACCCGACCTACGACGAGCGCGCGATTTACACGGTCTCGGGCGCCATCGCGATCGCGGGGGACGGGTTCGGCCCGGGCCAGCTCCTCGTCTTCCGGCCGGGCGACCGGATCAGCGTGCGGGCGACCGAGACCGCTCGCTTCATGGTCCTGGGCGGCGAGCCGATGGACGGCCCGCGCCATCTCTGGTGGAACTTCGTCTCCTCGCGGCCCGAGCGGATCGAGCAGGCCAAGGAGGATTGGCGCCAAGCCCGCTTCGACACCGTGCCGGGGGAATCCGAGTTCATCCCCCTGCCCGAGCAGCCGGCGCCGGTGCGCTACCCGTGAGCTGGTTTCCCGCGCCTCAGTAGCCGAGGGCGCAGCCGTCCTTGCGCGGATCGGATCCGGCGGCACGCATGCCCGTCGCCGGGTCGATCCAGATGATCTGGCCGCCGCCGATCTGGACCGGGGCCGGCACCGTGATGTGACCGCGGGCGGCCAGCCCCTCGGCGAGCCCCGGGGCGAAGCCGGCTTCGAACTCGACGCCGCCGCCATAGGCGAAGCTGCGCGGGGCATCCAGCGCCTCCTGCACGTCGAGGCCCCGGTCGATGATGCCGGTGAGCAGTTCGACGTGGCCCATGGCCTGATAGTGCCCTCCCATCACGCCGAAGGGCGCCACCACCGCGCCGTCGCGCATCAGCATGCCGGGGATGATGGTGTGCATCGGCCGCTTGCGCGGCGCGATGGTGTTGGGATGACCCGGCTCGACCCGGAACGAGAAGCCGCGATTGTGCAGCAGCACGCCGCTCTCCGGCGCGGTGATGCCGCTGCCGAAGCCCTGGAAGATCGAGTTGATCAGCGAGATCGCGTTGCCGTCGCGGTCGACTACGCAGAGGTAGACCGTGTCGGTGTGGCGGATCTCCGGCCACAGCACCGGCGCCTGGGCACGGGCCATGTCGATGGCGCCGTGCGCCCGCGCCTGCCAGGCCTGGGAGAGCAGGTGCTCGACCGGCACGGCGTTGACCACCGGATCGGCGAAGAGCGCGTCGCGGTGGTGGTAGGCCTGCTTGCAGGCCTCGGCGAAGAGGTGGACCCGGTCGAGCTCGCTGAGCGCGCCGACGTCGTACTGCGACAGCACGTTGAGCATCATCAGGGCGGCGAGGCCCTGGCCGCTCGGCGGACACTCGTAGACGTCGTAGCCGCGGTAGCGGGTCGAGATCGGCGTCACGTATTCGGGCGCGGCGCTGGCGAAGTCCTCGAGGGTGTGCAGGCCGCCGAGGTCGCGCAGGCGCGCGACCATGTCCTCGGCCACGGGGCCTTCATAGAAGCCGGCGGCGCCGTGCTCGGCGATGCGCCGCAAGGTGGCGGCGAGCTTCGGGTGGCGCATGATCGTGCCGACCTTCGGCGCCTCCCCGTCGATCAGGTAGGCGGCGGCCGAGCCCGGATCGGCCCGCAGCTTGTCGCGGTTGCGCGCCCAGTCGTAGGCGACCCGCGGCTGGACCGCGTAGCCGTCCTCGGCGTAGCGGATCGCGGGCTGCAGCAGTTCACCGAGGCTGCGGGTGCCGTGGTCGGCGAGCAGCCGCGCCCAGGCCGCGATGGCGCCCGGTACCGTGACCGCATGCGGCGAAGTTGCCGCGATGGCCACGTCGTTCTCCACGTACCAGGCATCGTGCGCGGCCGCGGGGCTGCGGCCGGAGCCGTCCAGCGTGATCGGAACGGCAGCGTCCTTCGGGGCATAGAGGGCGAAGCAGTCGCCGCCGATCCCGGTCATGGCCGGCTCGACCACGCCCTGCACCGCCACCGCCGCGATGGCGGCGTCGACGGCGTTGCCCCCCGCCTTCAGGATCTCGATGGCCGCCAGCGAGGCGAGCGGGTGGGAGGTCGCGACCGCGGCCTGGGCGGCATAGACGGGCGAGCGGCCCGGTTTCGAGAAATCTCTCACGGCGTCGGGTCCTTGAAGCGAATCCTGGAGGATCAGGCGTAGCGGGTGTCGGCGACCCAGTGGCCGGGGGCGACCTCGACCAGGCCGCCCGTGGCATCCGGGTCGGCCGTGGGCAGGAGGGAGGCGGCGCGCAGGCGGGCGCGCTCCTCCACGGGGTTCGGCACCGGCACCGCGCTGAGGAGGCGCCGGGTGTAGGGGTGGCGCGGGTCCTCGTAGAGGGCGTCCGCCTCGGCGAGCTCCACCACCCGGCCGTGCCAGAGCACGGCGACGCGCTGGCACAGGTAGCGCACCATGCGCAGGTCGTGGGAGATGAACAGGTACGAGATGCCGAGCTCGTCCTGCAGGTCCTGCAGCAGGTTCACGACCTGGGCCTGGATCGAGACGTCGAGGGCGGCGATCGGCTCGTCGGCGACGATGAAGCTCGGTTTCAGCGCGATGGCGCGGGCGATGCAGATGCGCTGGCGCTGACCGCCGGAGAACTGGTGCGGGTAGCGCTGGGCGAAGCGCGGATCGAGCCCGACCCGGGCCAGCAGGCCCTCGACCTCGTCGCGGCGCTCGGCCCGCGCCATGCCGGGCCGGTGCAGCCGGAACGGCTCGGCCACGTAGTCACCGATGCTCATGCGCGGGTTGAGGGCGGCGTAGGGGTCCTGGAACACCATCTGGATGCGGGCGCGCATCCGGCGCATCTCTCCGGCGGAGAGCTTGGCGAGGTCGGTGCCCTCGAAGGCGACGGTGCCGGCGCTGGGCGGGTTCAGCATGGTGACGGCGCGGCCGATGGTGGACTTGCCCGAGCCGGACTCGCCCACGAGGCCGAGGGTCTCGCCGGGCCGGATGTCGAAGCTGACATCCTCCACCGCCCGGAACACCGAGCCCTTTCCGCCCCACCAGCTGCGCAAGGGGTAGTGCTTGCGGAGATTTCGTACCGAGAGCAGCGGGTAGCGGTCGGCGGGCTCGGGCCTCATCGGGCGGCCTCCTCGGCGGCGAGGCGCGCCGGCAGATCGTACCAGGCGGCCACGAGGTGGCCCGGCGCGGCGCCGGGGGCCTGGACCAGGGGCGGCGCCTCGGCGAGGCAGCGCGCGGTCGCGTAGACGTTGCGCGCGGCGAAGGGGTCGCCCGGCGGCGGGTAGCGCATGTCGGGGGGCGCCCCCTCGATCTGGTGCAGGCGCCGGCGCCCGGCCCGGCCGCGGCTCAGATCCGGCAGCGAGCGCAGGAGCCCGAGCGTATACGCACTCCGGGGATCGCGGAAAATGTCGTCCACCGGGCCGCGCTCGAGGATGCGGCCGGCATACATCACCTGCACGGTGTCGGCGATGCCCGCCACCACGCCGAGATCGTGGGTGATCCAGACGATCGCCATGCCGATCTCCCGCTTCAGCTCCTGCACCAGGGCGATGATCTCCGCCTGCACGGTGACGTCGAGGGCCGTCGTCGCCTCGTCGGCGATGAGCAGCTTCGGGCGGCAGGACAGGCCGATGGCGATCATCACCCGCTGGCGCTGGCCGCCGGAGAACTCGTGCGGATATTGGTCGAGGCGCGCCCCGGCCTGGGGAATGCGCACGAGGTCGAGGAGGTCCCGGGCCCGGGCGCGGGCGGCGCGGCCGTCGAGCCCGAGATGGATGCGCAGGGGCTCGATGATCTGCGCGGCCACCGTCATGCCGGGGTTGAGCGAGCTCATCGGGTCCTGGAACACGAAGCCGATCTGCCCGCCGCGCACCGTCCGCAGCGCGCGCTCCGGCAGGGCGAGGAGGTCGCGGCCCTCGAACAGCACCTGTCCGCCGGTGATGCGGCCGGGCGGACGCGGGATCAGGCCCAGCATCGCCAGCACGTGCACGCTCTTGCCGGACCCGGATTCGCCGACGATGCCGAGGGTCTCGCCCTCGGCGAGGGTATAGGACACGCCGTTGACCGCGTGGACCGCGCCGCCCTCGCTGTCGAAGGCGACGGCGAGGTCACGGACGTCGAGCAGAATCGGCTTCGCCTGCGCCGAATCTTCCTGCGCCGGAGCTTCTCGCACCATCGTCAGGTCCTCTGCCGGGGATCGAGGGCGTCGCGCAGGCCGTCGCCGAGCAGATTGAAGGCCAGCACCGCGAGGAAGATCGAGGCGCCGGGCCAGATCGCCATCCAGGGCGCCTGCTCGAGGAAGTTCTTGGCGACGTTGAGCATGGAGCCCCAGGACGGCTCGGGCGGCTGCTGTCCGAGGCCGAGGAAGGACAGGCTGGCCTCGGCGATGATCGCGGCCGCGATGGTCAGGGTCGCCTGGACCAGGATCGCCGGCACGATGTTAGGCACGATGTGGCGGATGGCGATGCGCCAGGGCGGATTGCCGACGGCACGGGCGGCCTCGACGAACTCCTCCGCCGCCACCGCCTGCACCTGCGCCCGCGTCAGGCGCACGAAGGTCGAGGTCGCCGACAGGCCGATCGCCACCATGGCGTTGGTCAGGCTCGGGCCGAGGAAGGCGGCGAGCGCGATGGCGAGGATCAGGAACGGGATCGCCAGCAGCGCGTCGGTCAGGCGCATGATCACCATGTCGATCACGCCCCCGGCATAACCGGCCAGCAGCCCGAACGGCAGGCCGAGGGCCACCGCGAGGGCCACCGAGGTCAGGCCCGCCCCCAGGGAGGCCCGCGCCCCGAAGACGATGCGCGAGAGCACGTCGTGCCCGACCTCATCGGTGCCGAACGGGTGCGCCCAGCTGGGCGCGGCGCGGATGGCGCCCCAGTCGGTGGCGATGGGATCGTAGGGCGCGATCCAGTCGGCGAAGACCGCCATCAGGATCAGCGCCACCACGATCACGAGGCCGACCATGGCGGTCCGCCGTGCGGTCAGGCGCGCCCAGAATGCGCGGATCGGACCGGGCTCGCTGCGGAGCGGGGGCGCGGCAGACGGCAGGGCGACGCCGGTCGGAGCGATGACGGTCGGAGCGGTGACGGCCTTGGTCATCGACGCCTCCGACGCATGTCGTCCCGGCGGGGTCGGTACGTCGGGCTCGCGCTGCCGGAAGCGAAGGCGATCCCAGATCCGGGCATCGCGTCGTTCCGGGGCGCCGCAGGCGAGCCCGGCCTCCAGGGACGCCGACGGCCTGAAACCTCGCACCACCTGCGTGTCCCGATCCCGGGCCCCGCTGCGCGGCCCCGGGACGACGCGGTGCCGCAAGGCCTGTTTTCGGAGAATGCCGCGTGCGCGCGATCACCCTGCCCGGAACGGGGGACACCCGCGCTTGAATCGGGGGAATGCCGGTGCAGGGGAAGTGCCGCCATGCTCACGCGCGCCTCAGCTTCGGGTTGACGAAGGCCGCGAGGAGGTCGGCCGCGAGGTTGAGGAGGACGTAGGTGGTGGCGGTGCAGATCACGACGCCCTGCACGGTGGCGTAGTCGCGGTTGAACACGGCATCGACCATCAGCTTGCCGAAGCCCGGCACCGAGAAGACCTGCTCGGTGAGCACGGCGCCGGACAGGAGCTGCCCGAATTCGAGGGCGCCCAGGGTGATGATCGGGATCGCGGCATTGGGCAGGGCGTGGCGCAGGATCAGGCGCAAGGGCGAGACGCCCTTGGCCCGGGCGGTGCGGACGTAGTCCGAGCCGAGCACGCCCAGCATCGCCGCCCGGGTGTGGCGCATCATCACCGCCGCGATGGCGTTGCCGAGGACGAAGGCCGGCATCGCCATGGAGCGCAGGTTCTCGGACAGGCTCTCGAAGGGCGAGACGTAGCCGGAGGCCGGGAGCCATCCGAGCTGGACCGAGAACAGCAGGATCATGAGGATGCCGAGCCAGAAGTTCGGCACCGACAGGCCCCACAGGGCGATGCCGTTGGCCAGGGTATCGGCGGCGGTACCGCGCTTGACCGCCGAGAGGATGCCCATCGGCACGCCGATCACCAGGGCCACCAGCATGGCGAGGCAAGCGAGCTCCAGGGTGACCGGCAGCTTCTCGATCACGAGGTCGATGACCGGCTTCTGCAGGCGGATCGACTCGCCGAGATCGCCCTGGAGCACGCCGCCGGCCCAGAGGGCGTAGCGCACGGGAAGCGGCTGATCGAGGTGGTACTTCTGCCGGATGAAGGCGATGACCTCGGGGTCGCGCTCCTCGCCCGACAGGGCGGTGGCCGTGTCGCCCGGCAGCAGTTGCTGCAGGGTGAAGATGATCATCGAGGCGATCACCAGGGTGGGGATCGCGAGCGCCAGGCGCTGGACGAGGAAGCGCAGCATCGGCCGGGCTCCCGCCTCAGTTCAGCGTCAGGCCGGTGAAGCGCACGAGGCCGTCGGGATAGGGCGTGAAGCCGGTGAGCTTGTTGCTGTAGGCCCAGAACAGCTTGCGGTGGAACAGGTAGATCAGCGGCCGGTCGGCCATGACCCGGTCGGCCAAATGCTTCCAGGCCTCGGCCCGTTGGGCCGGATCGACCGTGGCGCGCTCGGCGGCGAGCGCCGCATCCGCTTCCGGGTTGCAGTAGCGGGCGTAGTTCAGGGGCGTCTTGCAGGCCAGGAAGCTGAAGGTGTTGCCGTCCGGGTCGGGCCGGCCGCTCCAGGAATAGAGGTAGGCGTCGAAGTTGCCCTTGTCGGCGGCGTCCAGCGCGGTGGTGAAGTCGGTGGCCTGGAGCTTCACGTCGAAGCCGGCCTCGCGGGTCATCGCCTGGATGACCTGCCCCACCTGCGGCGCCTCGTTGTTGGCGTAGACCGTCAGGGTGACGGACGGCTTCGGGATGCCGGCCTCCGCCAGCAGGGCCTTGGCCTTGGCGACGTCCCGCTTCGGCAGGGGATAGTCCTTCACGTAGGCCGGGTGCTTGGGCGAGACCCACTGGTTGCCGGGCAGGAACTCGCCGCTGAACACCACCTGGTTCAGGGCGTTGCGGTCGATGGCGAGGTCGAAGGCGGCGCGCACGCGCGGGTCGGCCACGGCCGAGCCGGCCCTGTTCGGGTTGAAGACGATCGACTGGAAGCCGAGCTCGATGGTCGAGCCGATCTTGAGCTTCGGGTCGCGGGTCACCTGCGGCAGGTCGGTGGGGGTCAGGCGCTCCAGGAGCTCGAGCTGGCCGGCCCGCAGGTTGGTCAACCGCACGGTGCCGTCGGGGATCGGCCGGAACTCGATGCGCTTGAGGTGGATCTGGTCCTTGTTCCAGTAATCGTCGAAGCGCTCGACCACGATCCGGTCCTGCGGCACCCGCTCGACGAACTTGAACGGCCCGGCGCAGACGGGGGCGGTGGAGAACTTGTCGCCCAGGCGCTCGGCGGCCTTGGGCGAGACCATCATCCCGGCCCGATCCGTGAACTGCGCCATCAGGGGCGCGAACGGCGTCTTGAGAAAAATCTTGAAGGTCAGGTCGTCGACGACCTCGACCCGGTCGATCGGCGCGATCTCGCCGCGCCTCTGCGAGCCGGGCAGCTTCAGGTGGCGCTCGATGCTGTACTTCGCCGCCGCCGCGTCGAGCTTCTCGCCGTCATGGAACCGCACGCCCGGCCGTAGGGTCATGGTGAGCGTCTTCTGGTCCTCCGACAGGCTCCAGCTGGTGGCGAGCTGCGGCACCGGCTTCAGGTCGGGCCCGATATCCACGAGCTTGTCGCACATCGCGGCGAAGACCATGCGGCTGGTGAAGGTGCGCGCCAGCGTCGGGTCGAGGGCGTCCGGGTCCTCCATCAGGCCGAAGCGCAGGGTCTGCGCCTGGACAGGAGAGAGCGCGGCAATGCCCGCGACGAGGCCGGCAGCGAACAGACGCAGCATCAAGCTTCCTTCAGAACTGGGATCGGTCCGGATCGCAGATCCGCCGCACGGGAGGGCGGATCGGCGCGAACCGGGAAGACGTTCGAAAGTGTATACATTATCTGTGCCAGCGAACCGCTTGGCAACGACCCGGCCTCACCAGACCGCCACCTGTCCATCGCGACGGGGATCGCTGGCGCCGACATACCCCTCGGTGCCGGGGTCGCCCATCCGCCAGATGAATTGGCCGGCCCCGAAATCCTGGTAGCTGTCCTCGATCACGTCGACCCGGTGGCCGCGCTCCACCAGGCCCTGCAGGGTCGCGGCCGGCATCGCCGCCTCGGCGTTGATCTCGAGCCCGGCATTGAAGCGCCAGCGCGGCGCGTCGCAGGCGGCCTGCGGGTTCTGGCCGTGGTCGATCATCCGTACCAGGGTCTGCAGATGGCCCTGAGGCTGCATGTTGCCGCCCATGACGCCGAAGCTCATCACCGGCGCTCCGCCCTGGGTGAGGAAACCCGGGATGATGGTGTGAAAAGGCCGCTTGCCGGGCGCCACCACGTTGGGGCTGGCCTCGTCCAGAACGAAGCCGTAGCCGCGGTTCTGCAGGGACAGGCCCCATTCGGGCACGACCACGCCGGAGCCGAAGCCCATGAAGTTCGACTGGATGAAGCTCACCATCATGCCGGATTCGTCGGCGGCGGTGAGGTAGATGGTGCCGCCCCGGACCGGGTTGCCGGCGCCGAATTCCTGGGCACGGTGCCGGTCGATCAGCCTCGCCCGCGCCGCCAGGTAGGCCGGATCGAGCATCGCCTCCGGGGTCACCTCCATGGAGCGCGCGTCGGAGACGTAGCGGTAGGTGTCGGCGAAGGCGAGCTTCATCGCCTCGATCTGGAGGTGCTGCGCCTCCGGGCCATCCGGGGCCAGACCCGCCAGATCAAAGGATTCAAGGATCCCCAGGGCGATCTGGGCGGCGATGCCCTGCCCGTTCGGCGGGATTTCGTGGAGCTTATAGCCCCGGTAGTCCTTGGCCGTCGGCGTCACCCATTCGGGCCGGAAGGCCGCGAGATCGGCCATCGTCATGGCGCCCCCATGGGCGGCGGCGTGCCGAGCCATGGCCTCGGCGATCTCGCCCTCGTAGAAGGCGCGCCCCTTCGTCTCCGCGATCGCCCGCAGGGCGCGGGCGATGCCCGGCAGGGTGACGCGCTCGCCCACGTGCGGGGCGCGACCGTGGGGCAGGAAGGTCTCGGCGAAGCCCGGCTGCCGCACGAGGTCCGCGACCCGCGCAGCCGCGGCCCATTTCTGCTGCACCACCACCGGCGCGAGGTAGCCGCGCTCGGCGATGTCGATGGCGGGCTGCAGAAGGTCGGCGAAGGGCAGCTTCCCGAAGCGCTCGCTCAGGGCCATCCAGGCCGCGACGGCGCCCGGCACCGTCACGGAATCCCAGCCTCGCATGGGCGGCCGCTCGGCCGCACCGTATTTCCGGGTGAAGTAGTCGGGGGTCCAGGCCGCCGGTGCCCCGCCGGAGGCGTTGAGGCCGTGCAGCTGCCGCCCGTCCCACAGGATGCAGAAGGCGTCCGAGCCCAGGCCGTTGCTGCAGGGCTCGGTGATGGTCTTGGCCGCCGCCGTGGCGATGGCGGCGTCCACTGCGTTGCCGCCCTGCCAGAGCATGCGGATGCCGGCCTGGGCCGCGAGGGCGTGCGAGGTCGAGACCATGTTGCGGCCGAAGATCGGCATCCGCACGGTGGGGTAGCCGGTGGTCCAGTCGAACGGCTTCATCGGATCGCGGCCTCACGCATCGGGGGATCCGGCGATGATGGAGACAAACGCCGGGTCCGCCAAGTCGAAGAATTTTCGACGCGCGAAATCGAAGCTCCGGCAAGGTGAGTGAGCCGCCGCGGCGGCTCTTCCTCAGCGATCCGTCGCCAGTTCCGGCATCAGGCGGTTGATGACGCTGTAGTTGATCGCCGTCCAGAACTCGGATGTCTCCGGATCGGCGAGTGCATTCTCCGCCGCCTCGATCACCGCATGGTCGGGCGTCACCAGGTAATCTTCGACGTCGTTGAGGGAGTCGAAGGACAGGACCGAAATTCCGTCGATCTTGGAGCCCTCGGGATCGGCCTGGGTCGACCCGAACGGATGCAGCTGGGAATAGCGGCGAACGTACTGCGTGGTCGCTTCCTGGGCGCAGACCAGATCGGCCTGGGCCCCGAGCCAAGCCTCCTGGAACGCGGTGCGGGAGAGGTGCGCCCGGCGTCGGTGGATCTTCACGAGGCTGACCGGGTCGCGGTGGCGCGCGCTCGGGATGAGGATGTATTCCCGCGCCACCGCGCGGGTGACCATGCGAAAGGCGGTCCGCTCGTCCGCGACGATGCGGGCCGCGTACTGCTCCTGGCCGAGCACCGCCGCGATGTCGTCGGTCTCCGCGTAGGCGATGTAGGCGAAGCCGTCGAAGCTCGGGCGCTGGTAGGCCGGCACCCGCGCGGCCGGATCGGACACCAGCCTGCCCTCGGCCTCCACCATCGCCCGGTAGGGCGGCCGGAAGCCCGAGGATGGCCCGGATGCGACCCGGTGGACCTGATCGTAGCGCAACACGCGGTCGTTCTGGGTCCCGGGCTCCGCGTAGGCGAATTTCGGCCCGTGCACCTTCCGCCAGTACGCGTCCCAGTGCTCGAAGGCGAGGTTGGGATCGGGCTCCAGCGCCACGGCCTCGGGATGACGGTCGGGGCGCATCACCGCCCGCCCGTCCCGGCCGACATTCGATCCCGGGTCGCGCGGGCGCCGCTCCAGGGGGGAGTCGTCGCTGCGCGAGACGAAGGTCGGGGTGACGATCAGGGGCTTCGTCGTCGCGCGGGTGGCCGCTCCGTGGGGCGGCCGCTGCAGCATGTCCGAGCGGGCGAGGTCCGGGGCGGTCCGGTCTGTCATGCGGGCTCCTTCGCCGGGGGCGGATGTCACGGAATGACCCGCTCGGCCCGCAGGCGCGCGAACAGGTCGAAGAACGCGTCGTCGGTGGCCTGGTAGTCGAGGAAGCCGAGGCGCCGGCTCTTGCTCATGTCGGTGACGACCTCGATCGGCCGGCCGAGATCCGCATCCGTGTGCCAGGCCGAGGCGAGGCGTCCGAGATCGGTCTCCTTGAGGCCGTGCCGGGCCGCGAGCTCGGCCCAGAGCGGGGCGGCCCCGTCCATCTGCTGCTCCAGGGGGAGGATCGCGCCGTCGAAGGGCGCCGGCTCCACGCCGAACCAGTCGGCGATCCGGCCCCACATCCAGCTCCAGCGGAAGACGTCGCCATCGACGATGTTGAAGGCCTCGTTGCGGGCCGCCGGCGTGGTCGCGGCCCAGGCGAGCTGGCGCGCGAGGATGCGCGCATCCGTCATGTCGGTGAGCCCGTTCCACTGGGCGGCCGAGCCCGGGAAGCGGAACGGGCGGCCGGTCTCGCGGCAGAGCGTGGCGTAGACCGCCAGGGTCACGCCCATGTTCATGGCGTTGCCGAGCGCGTAGCCGATGATGGTGTGAGGCCGGTGCACGCTCCAGCCGAAGCCGTCCCGCGCCGCGGCGGCGAAGACCTCGTCCTCCTGCGCATAGTAGAAGTTCTCGACGTCGAGGCGGCCCTGGTCCTCGCGGAACGGCGTGGCCGGCAGCGTGCCCTTCCCGTAGGCCTCGAACGGTCCGAGATAGTGCTTGAGGCCGGTGACCAGGCCGACATGGTCCACGCCCCCGTTCGGCCGCAGGGCGTCGAGGAGGTTGCGCACCATCGCGCCGTTGACGCGGATGTTCTCGGCCTCCGTCTCCTGGCGCAGCCAGGTCGTGATGAAGACGTCGGTGGGGCGGACGTCCGCCAGCGCGCCGCGCAGGCTCTCGGGGTCGAGGAGGTCGGCGGCCACCGGGGTCACGCCGGCGATGTCGGCCGGCGGGCGCCGGGCGAGGCCGGCCACGGACCAGCCCTCCGCGACGAGGTGGCGGGCGAGGTTGTTACCGACGATGCCGCTGACGCCGGCGATGAGGGCCGTCCTGGTCATGGAAGTCTCCGTCCTGGTCATGGAAGTCTCTGGCTTGATCTGACGACCGACCTATGGAGACAGTCCGCCCCTGACCAGACGGCACCGATTGGGGTCCTAGGCACCCAACGGTACCCACCCAGGGGGCGACGACCATGGAGAGGCTGAGCGCGGACGAGGCCTGGCGCGAGGACTGCGCGCCGCGCCGGGTGCTCGAACTGTTCGCGACCAAGTGGACCAGCATGGTGCTGCACACCCTGCACGCCCGCCATGCCGGCCGGGCCCGCACCGGTATCCTCCAGCGCAGCCTGCCGGGCATCTCGAAGAAGATGCTGACCCAGACCCTGCGGGACATGGAGGCGAGCGGGCTCCTGACCCGGCACGTGGCCGGCACGGTACCGCCCGCGGTGGAGTATCGCCTCACCCCCCTCGGCGGCCGCTTCGTCGAGCCGGTGGAGCTTCTCTACGCCTGGGGTCGGGCCAATGCCGATGCCCTTGACGACCTGAAGCCCCGTCCGACCTCCCGCCGCTGACGGGCGAGGCCCGCTCCGGCAAGTCTCCTGCATGGGGGCCCGCCGGGGCGCCTCACGGGCGCCCGCTGATGCGCGCAGGTGGACGGAGACGACGACACGATGGCGACACGATCCAAGGTGGCCTTCATCGGCACGGGCGGGACGATCTCGTCCCTCGGCTGGGATTCCCTCGACGTCCTCGACTACACCGCCACCGGGCAACGCCTCGCGGCCGACGCGATCCTCGAGCGGGTGCCCGAGGCGGGCCGCGTCGCCGAGGTGATCGCGGTACCGTTCCGCGCGGTGCCGAGCCCCGCCATCGGCTTCGCCGAGTGGCGCGCCCTCGCCGCCCTCTGCGCGGAGCTCGCCGAGGCCCATCCCGACCTTGCCGGCATCGTCATCGGGCACGGCACCGCGACCCTGGAGGAGACCGCCTACGCCCTCGGCCTGACCCTGACGGTGGCCTGCCCGGTCGTCCTCGTCGGGGCCCAGCGTCCGATCAGCGCCCTGTCGAGCGACGCCGGGCTCAACCTCGTCGCGGCCCTGCGGGTCGCCGCCGACCCGGCCTCGCGCGGGCGCGGGGTGCTGGTGGTGCTCAACGACGAGATCCAGGCGGCCCGCGAGGTGACGAAGACCTCGGTCGGCCGGCTGCAGACCTTCCGCACGCCGGATTTCGGCGTCCTCGGCCACGTCGACGGACCGCATGTGCGCTACTACCGCCGCCCCGAGCGCCGGCATGCCCCGGATACGCCGTTCGCCTTGGACGGGCTGGCCGCCCTGCCCCGGGTCGACGTCGCCTACGCCTATGCCGACGCGGACGGCACCGCCGTGCGCGCCTTCGTGGCGGCCGGTGCGCTGGGCATCGTCTCGGCGGGCCTCGCCCCCGGCATGACGCCCCCGAGCGAGGCCGACGCCCTGGCCGAGGCGGTGGCCGCCGGGGTGGTGGTGGTCCAGTCCACCCGCGCCGGCAGCGGCGTGGTGCCTGTCACGACGCGCCTGCGCGAGCGGGGCATCCTCAGCGCCGACAACCTGACGCCGCAGAAGGCGCGGATCCTGCTCGCGCTGGCGCTGACCCGCAGCCGCGATCCGGTCGAGATCGCCGCGATGTTCGCGACGTACTGAGTTCGGTGGTGCGCCGCCCGACGGCCGCGGATGTCACGCGGGGCACGCCCATCGCGATCTCTGGATCGGCCGAGCGGCCGGTTCGACGTCATGGCACGTCCCTCTCCCCGCGCGGGGCGAGCTCAGGCGTGGGGATGGTTCCGCAAGCCTCCGTCCGTCGCGGACGGCTCAGCCACCCGCACCTCCACCCTCTCCCCTCGGGCTCGACAGTTCTCGAGCAGGCCCGAGACCCGCCGGGGCGGAGCGCTACGCCTTTCCGCGTGACCAGGGGAGCGTCCGAGAGAGGCGCAGGGAAGAACGGCGCGTTCCTGCCCGGCAGCCTCGTTCCCGGCCAAGCCAGACACCCTGATGCCGATGGGGCGAGGCAGCCAGGAAGACTTGCGAACCGACATCGGCGCGCCCGCTGAAACCACGCTCTCCCGCGCCTCGTCCAACGAATTCTGCGACCTTTCGGCGTCTCGGCCGTTGATGGGACATGCCGAACCGGTCGCGACGGCGTGACCGGCCATCCGAAACCATCGACGCGAGGTTCCTTTCATGAAGTCATTCGTCATCGCCACCGCCCTCCTGCTCACCCCTGTCGCCCTCGCGGGCACGGCGCAGGCCCAGGGCACCATCCGGGGCGCCGAGCGTGGCGTCGAGGACGGCAACCGTGCAGCTGGCCCGATCGGCGGCGTGGTGGGCGGCGCCGTCGGCGCGGCCACCGGCACGGTCGGCGGGGTCCTCGGTGTCGATCCGGATCGTCGCGACGACCGTATCGAGCGTCGCGAGGAGCGCACCACGATCACGCGCGAGCGCCGCGACCGCTGAGCCAACCGCCTCGGCCCCTTCGCGGGGCCGAGGCCTTTCCCTGTCCGTTCGCCCCGTCCCCGCCGAACCGCACGATGTCCGACCCTGAACCGCACCTGCACCTCCTGGCCACCGCCCGGGGGTTGTCGGCATCGCTTCACGACGCCCTCGCGCATCTCGGGCCGGTGCCGATCGATCCGCCGACCCACGCCCATGTCGCGGACCGCCTCGCCCTGGAAGTCGTGAACCAGCAACTCTCGACCCGTGCCGCAGCGGCGATCTGGGCCCGCGTCGAAGAAGCGGCACGCCTGCGGAACGGGGTACCCCGCGACCTCTTCGTCGAAGCGCATGCCGAGACCCTGCGCGGCTGCGGGCTCTCGGGCGCCAAGGTGCGGGCCGTGCAGGCCATCCGCGCCGCGGACGAGGCGGGCCTATTCGGTCCCACCCTCGCCACCCTGCCCCACCCGGAACGCGCGGCGATCCTGCGCAGCATCAAGGGCGTGGGACAGTGGACGGCCGACGTGATCGGCATCTTCCACTATCACGATCCGGACATCTGGCCGGCCGGCGACGTCGCCGCCGTCGGCAGCCTCCGACGCCTGACGGGCTGCACCGACACGCAGGCGTTCACCCAGCCCTTCGCACCCTATCGCTCCCACCTCGCCCGCGCGATGTGGCGGGTACGGGACCTCGTGCCGGCCCCGACCCTCGTGGCCTGATCAGCGCGCCTCGAGCGGCGGCGTGCTCGCCGGCAGACGACGCAGGTTGGTCGCCTGCTCGAAGGCGTAGGCGAGACCGAGGAGCTTCGCCTCGCTCCAGGGCTGACCGAGCAGGTCCATGCCGACCGGCACGCCCGCGGGCGCGGTCGCGCTGGCCTCGGAGGACCCCGCTGGGACGTCGATCGCCGGGTAGCCCGTCAGCCCCGCGACGATCCCGTTGCGATCCGCCTGGTTGAGTTCGCCGATGGGCACCACCAGCCGCTTCTGCAGCGGGTAGACCAGGGCGTCGAGCTTCTGGGCCGCGAAGACCTCGGCGACATGGGCCTTGAAGGCGGCGATCCGCCCGAGACGGGCCTTGTACTCGGGCTCGGCCATGCCGTCCCGGCGCGCCTCGGCGGCCTTGAGGAACGACTCCAGGGCGGCGCGGTGGAACTGGCCCGAGGCCAGGATGCCGGCGAGGTCCTTGTGCGGCGCATTGGGGATCGAGGCCAGATAGCCGTTCATCAGCGCCTTGTACTCGTAGGTCTGGACGTCGTCCTCGCGGTTGAGGGCGTCGGCCTCGAAGGCCGGGTCGTCGATCCGCACCAGGGTGGCGCCCGCCGCCTCCAGGGCGTCGAGGGCGGTCTGCATGACGCGGTTGACCTCCGCATGCTCCGGCTTGGTCCCGAACAGGACCCGGACGACGCCGAGGCGCGCGCCCTTGAGGGCATCGGGCTTCAGCGCAGCGGCGTAGCTCGGCGCGACCTTGCCGGCGGCTGCGGCGGTGAGGGGATCGGCCGGGTCGGTGCCGGCCATGGCCTGCAGCAGGGCCGCCGCATCCGCCACCGTGCGGGTGATCGGCCCGATGGCGTCCTGCGTCTTCGAGACCGGCATGATGCCCGCGAGACTGATCAGCCCCTGGGTGACGCGCAGGCCCACGAGGTTGTTGGCCGAGGCGGGCGAGCGGATCGAATTCACGGTGTCGCTGCCGAGCCCCCCGAGGGCGAAGCCGGCGGCCATGCCCGCGCCGACGCCGCCGCTGGAGCCGCCGGGGGTACGGGTCAGGTCGTAGGGGTTGCGGACCTGGCCGCCCAGCGAACTCACCGAGACCCCGCCGAGGGCGAGCTCCTGCATGTTCGCCTTGGCCAGCACGATGGCGCCGGCGGCGCGCAGGCGCGCCGCCGCGGTGGCATCCTGCGCCGGCTGCGCTCCCGCGAGGGCGGCCGAACCGCCGGTGGTCGGCAATTCGGCGGTGTCGTAATTATCCTTCAGCAGCAGGGGCACGCAGCCGAGGGGCTTGGCCGCGCCCCCTGCCCGGTCCGCGTCGTAGGCCTCGGCCTGCGCCAGGGCCTGCGGGTTCAGCGCCCGGATCGCCGCGAGCTTCGGGCCGGCCTGATCGTAGGCGGCGATGCGGTCCAGATAGCCCTGGACCAGACCGCGGCAGGTGATGCGCCCGGAGGCGAGGGCCTCGCGGACCCCGGCGATCGTCGCGTCCTCGACCCGGAAGGGGGCCGGAGCCGGCGCCTGTGCCGCGACGGGGTCGGCCTGGACAAGGACGGCGCCGGCGAGAGCGACGAGGCAGGCGGATCTGGCGAGGGCGATCGGGGGCATGGCATTCCGGTGCTGATCGAGACGGCCCGCGATCAGGCAGGCTTCGGACCGCGATGGTCAAGCCGCTGCGTTGACGCCGGGCCGATCGCGGGTGATCCCGTCGCCGGACGATGCGCGCCGGCCCCGAGGAGATCCGAATTCATGCCCTCCCCCCTTCTTCTCGTCACCAGCCTTCCGGCCGCGGAAGAGGCAGCCTGGCGCGAGGCCCTGGGCGCAGCCATGCCGGGAGAGCGAATCGCGTCCGTCTCCGACGGTGCCCCGGTGGGCGCGGCGGAGATCGCCATCGTGGCGAACCCGCCGCTGGGGTCCCTCGCGGGCCTGCCGAACCTGCGCTGGATCCAGAGCCTCTGGGCCGGCGTCGACCGTCTCGTCCTCGACGACACGCTGCCCGACGTGCCCGTGCGGCGACTCATCGACCCGACCCTGGCGCGCGCCATGGCGGAGGCGGTGGCGGCGGCGGTCCTGCACCTGCACCGCGACTTCCCGCTCTATGCCGCGCAGCAGCGCGCGGGGACGTGGCGCCAGCACCCGGTCCGCCCGGCCGGTGAGCGCCGCGTGACGATCCTCGGCCTCGGCGAGATGGGACGAGCCGCGGCCGACCTCCTGCGCGCCCTCGGCTTTCCCGTCCGGGGCTGGAGCCGGTCCGGCACCGCGCACGGGACGATTCCGGTCGCGAGCGGCCCGGACGGTTTCGCGCAGAGCCTCGCGACGGCCGACATCCTGGTCAACCTCCTGCCCCTGACCCCCGACACCCGCGGCATCCTGAAGACCGACGCGTTCCGCCAGCTGCCGCCGGGCGCCGCCCTGGTCAATTTCGGGCGCGGCGCGCACGTCGTCGAGGACGATCTGCTCGCGGCCCTGGCGACGGGCGCCCTCGGCCACGCGATCCTCGACGTGTTCCCGGAGGAGCCCCTGCCGCCGGATCACCGCCTCTGGACCCATCCGGCGATCACGATCCTGCCCCACGTCGCGGCTCCGACGCAGATGGCCTCGGCCGCCGCGCTCGTCGCCGAGGCGGTGGCGGAGTTTCGCCGCACGGGCCGTGCGCCGGCGGGGATCGACCGGACGCGCGGCTACTGACAGGCTGCGCATCCCGGTCAGGCGCATCAGCCGCGGACTCGCCCGGAAACCGGGGGCCCGCAGCCCCGCGACAGGGCCGCGCCGCGGGGCGGGACGCTGACATGCTTCGTCACAGGGGCGGCACGGGCGAGACAAACGGCTTGGCTATCTCCTGCTTCGAAGCGGCCCACGCCGTTTCGACCTTGGAGACAGACCGATGAAGACCACGATGTTCGCCCTCCTCACCGCCGGCCTGCTCGCGGCGGCCCCGGCCCTCGCCGTCGACGGACACGGCAACGCGTCGAACCCCGAGCAGGTGAAGCCGAACCTCGGCTCCGTCTCCGGCGGACCGAACCACAGCGACGATCCCCGGGTGCGGGAGGCGCAGGAGAAGGGTCCCGACGGCAAGCCGCTGCATTCCGACACGGACGGCCATGCCCACGGCCACAGCCAGGACAAAAAGTAGTCCCGTCGGCCCGGCCGGCCCTAGGGTCTGTCAGGCTCATCCTGAGCCAGACAGACCCTCAGTTCCGGTCTTGGCGTTTGTCTCTTCGGGATCACCGGTTCCGACCGATCCCTGAGAAGCTCTAGGACACCCCCGCCGCTTCCCGCAGGCCGACCCGCCTGCGGGCGGCGCGCCCGAGGGCGACCACCATGACGCTGCCGGAGGCCGTGAGGAACACCAGGGGCAGCAGCGCCAGGGGGAAGCTCCCGGTCGCGTCCTTGATGACGCCGAGGAGCCAGGTCGCGCTGCCGGTGCCGAGGTGGGACAGGGTGTTGATCGCCGCGATCCCGGCCCCGGCGGTGCCGGCCGAGAGCCACTCGGTGGCCAGTGCCCAGAACGGGCCCTTGATGGCGTAGTTGCCCATCAGGACGAGGCTGAGCAGCACCAGCGTCACCGTCAGCGAATTCGTCAGCGAGGTGGCGAGCAGGCAGGCGGCGGTGACGGCGAGCGGCAGCGCCGTGCTCCAGACCCGCTCCCCCGACCGGTCGGCCCGCAGGCCCCACAGGATCATGAACACCGAGGCGATGCCGAACGGGATCATGTTGAGGAAGCCCGTCTCGAGGTTCGACAGGCCGAACGACTTGAGGATCTGCGGCATCCACAGGGACAGGGCGTTGCTGGTGGCCGAGCTGCCGGAATAGATCAGTGCCAGGGCCCAGACGTACTTGTTCGACAGCACCTTCCACAGGGGCAGGTGGTCGGCTACGGGGCTCGCGCCGCCGCCGCGGTCGGCGGCGAGGCGGTCGGTGAGCCAGGCCCGCTCCCGGGGCGTCAGCCAGGCGGCGTCGGCCGGACGGCTCGGCAGCAGCGCCAGGGCGGCGAGGCCGAGGAGCACGGCCGGGATCGCCTCCATGAGGAACAGCCACTGCCAGCCCCGCAGGCCGGCGATGCCGTCCATCTGCAGCAGGGCGGCGGAGAGCGGCGAACCGAGGAAGCTCGAGAGCGGGATCGCCACCATGAAGGTGGCGACGATCCGGGCGCGGTAGGCCTTGGGGAACCAGTAGGTCAGGTACAGGATGACGCCCGGGAAGAACCCGGCCTCCGCCGCGCCGAGGAGGAAGCGACCGAGATAGAACGTCCAGGGACCGGTCACGAAGGCCATCGCCGCCCCGACGAGGCCCCAGGTCACCATGATGCGGGCGATCCAGACCCGGGCGCCGAAGCGCTCCATGGCGATGTTGCTCGGCACCTCGAACAGCACGTAGGCGAGGAAGAACAGCCCGCCGCCGATGCCGAACATGGCCTGGCTCAGGCCGACATCCTTGTTCATGGTCAAGGCGGCGAAGCCGGCATTGACCCGGTCGATATAGGCGATGAAGTAGCAGAGGATCAGGAACGGCACGAGCCGGAGCCCGACCTTGCGCATGACCACCGCCTCGTCGGGCGGGGAGTCGGGCCGTACGGGGATGGCGTTCATCGTGGTGGCTCCGGGACAATCGGGGATCGGGTGGCCGGGGCGGATGCGCCGGCCCGGCGCCCCGCTGCGAGGGCCGAATGGACGGATGCGTGAAGACGGCCTTGCGGGATCGGCGCGGGCGGCGGCGGGCGACCCTCGCCGCCTTGAACCTCGCCGCCCTCGCGTTCTTCCTGTCGCCCCTGAAGGACACCGCCATGGCCCTCGACCCGACCTCCGCCCTGCCTGCCGCGATCGCCCCCACCGGGACGCTGCGGGCGGCGATCAACTACGGGAACCCGGTGCTGGCGCAGCGGGGCAGCGACGGCCAGCCGGCCGGCGTCTCGGCGGAGCTCGCCCGTGAACTCGGTCGCCGGCTCGGCCTGCCGGTGGCGTTCGAGACCTTCGACACGGCGGGCGCCGTCGTGGCGGCCCTCGGCGGCGCGCGAAGCTGGGACGTCGCCTTCCTGGCGATCGACCCGGAGCGGGGGCAGAGCATCGCGTTCAGCCCGCCCTACGTCATCATCGAGGGCGCCTACCTCGTCCGGGACGAGTCGCCTCTCACCGACAATGCCGAGGTCGACCGGCCGGGCATCCGCATCGCGGTCGGCCGCAACACGGCCTACGACCTCTATCTCGGGCGCCACCTCACGGCGGCCGAGCGCGTCTATGCGCCGACCTCGGCCGCGGCGCTGACCCTGTTCCTGCGCGACAGGCCCGAGGTCCTGGCCTCGGTGCGCCAGCCGCTGGAGACCTACGTGCGCGACCATGCCGGCCTGCGCATCCTGCCCGGCCGCTTCATGGTGATCGAGCAGGCCGTGGCGAGCCCGAAGGCGCGTCCCGGCGTCGCCGCGGCCCTGCGCGATTTCATCGAGGCCCAGAAGGCCTCGGGCTTCGTGGCCAGGGCCCTGGCGGCGAGCGGGCAGGCCGACGCGGTCGTCGCCCCGCCGGCGCCCTGACCGGCGCGCATCCCTCACGTCGGGACCCGCCCGGCCGGCAGTCCGAACAGGGCGCGCGGCGTCTCCTGCAGGACGATGCGGCGCTCGGCCGGGTCGGGCAGCCAGCCGTCGAGCTGGGCCCGGACCCGGTCGTAGGAGGCGACCCCTTCGAACTGGGTGTGCGGCCAGTCGCTGCCCCAGACCAGGCGCTTCAGGCCGAGACCGTCCTTCAGCAGGGGCAGCGCCGCCCGGGCGATCCGTTCGCCGGTCTCGCCCGGCCCGTTGCGGTAGCTCCCCGACAGCTTGGCCCAGACCCGGCCCGTTCGCCCCGCCGAGAGGAGGTGCCGGAAGCCCGGATCGTCGATGCCGAGGGCGGGATCGGGCTTGCCGAAATGGTCGGCCACCACCCGCACGCCGCTGTCGAGGAGGGGCGGCAGCAGGCTCGGCCAGCGCCGCGCCTCGGCCTGGACCTCGACCTGCCAGCCGAGATCGGCCACGCTCCGCAGGAGCCGCTGCCAGGACGGCGCCGCGAAATCCGGGTCGGCGACACCGATCAGGTTGAGGCGGATGCCGACGATGCCCTGGGCGGCGAAGGCCTTCAGGGTCTCGGGCGGTCCGTCGGGGCGGACCACCGCGATGCCGCGCAGGCGCTGCGGCGCGCGGGCCAGGGCGTCGAGCAGGCCGCGATTGTCGTCGCCGTAGAAGCTCGGCTGGACCAGGACCGCCTGGGCGATGCCGTGCGCGTCGAGCACCGCGAGGTAATCCTCGGGGGTGGCGTCGTAGCCGGGCGCGTAGCGGCGGGTATCGGCCAGGGGCCAGTCGCGCCGGAAGACATGGGCGTGGGTGTCGACCGCCTGCAGGGTCTCGGGCCCATCCTGCGCCGCACCCCG
The DNA here is from genome assembly GCF_001423085.1 of Methylobacterium sp. Leaf125. Lineage (GTDB taxonomy): Bacteria > Pseudomonadota > Alphaproteobacteria > Rhizobiales > Beijerinckiaceae > Methylobacterium. The sequence continues at coordinate 129,239 of NZ_LMNU01000045.1, forward strand.
CCGCGCCAGCACCGATCCGCCCACCATGGACAAGGCTCCCGTCTGAAAGAGGCGTCGCGTCAGGGTCATGGCGTGGCCTTCTGCGGCAGGCGCCGGCCGGCGGCCCCGGGGAGCGCGACGGCGCGCGGGGCGGCGGTCTCGCCGAGGTCCTTGGCGCGGGTCTCGGGCAGCATCAGCACCGCCAGGACCACGAGGCCGTAGCCGACGGCCGCATCGATCCCGATGGCGGCGCCGAGGCTCATGCGCTCGCTGAGATGGCCCACGAGGACGGGGAAGCCCGCCGAGACGATCCGGCCGGCATTGTAGCAGAAGCCCACACCGGTCCCCCGCAGGCCGCCGGGATAGAGCTCGGAGAACAGCGCCCCGAGCGAGGCCGGAATTCCGGCAGCGCAGAAGCCGAGGGGAAAGCCGAGGAGCAGGGTCGCGGTGTCGCCGAAGGGCAGGAACACGTAGGCCAGCACCACCACCACGCAGGCGGCGGCGAAGAGCCCCACGGTCAGGCGCCGGCCGATCCGGTCGAGCAACGCGGCGGCCGCGAGGCAGCCGCAGAAGAACGCCACGATGATGACCGCGAGGTAGCCGCCGGTGCCGAGCACGGACAGGCCGCGCTCGGTGCGCAGGTAGGTCGGCAGCCAGCTCGTCACCGCGTAGTAGCTGCCATGGGCCCCGGTGCCGAGGAGGAGCCCGACCAGGGTGACGCGCAGGTGCTCCGGCGCGAAGATCGACAGGGCGGTCGTCAGGACGGAGGGGCGCGGACCTGCGCCGTGCGACGGCGCCGCCGGCACGACCCCGGGCTCGGGTACGTTCCGGCGCACCCAGACCACCAAGAGCGCCGGGGCGAGGCCGACGGCGAAGACCGCGCGCCAGGCGATGTCCGGCGGGAGCAGCGCCGCGGCCAGGGTGAACACGCCGACCGAGGCGCCCCAGCCCACGGCCCAGGCGCTCTGCACGCTGGCGAGCGCCTTGCCGCGATGCTGCGGCCGGATCGCCTCGCTCATCAGGGCGACGCCGGCGGCCCATTCGCCGCCGAAGCCGAGGCCCTGCAACGCCTTGAGTACGAGCAGCTGGGTGTAGTCCTGCGCGAGGGCCGAGAGGCCGGTGGCGACGGCGAACCACAGGATCATCGCCTGGAGGGCCCGGACCCGGCCGATGCGGTCCGAGATCGCCCCGCCGATCCAGCCGCCCAGCGCCGAGGCCACCAGGGTGACGCTGGTGATCAGCCCGGCCTCGGCCTTGCTGATCTGCCACAGGCCGAGGAGCGTCGGCACGACCAGCGAGAAGAGCTGGACGTCGAGGGCATCGAGGGCCCAGCCGCCGAAGCAGGCCCAGAACGTCTTGCGCTCCGTCGGCGTGCCGGAGCGGTACCAGTCCAACATGGCGGCGTTTCCTCATGCGCTCCGCTCTTCGAGGCGGGTTGCCGGGACGATGGTCGGGCGTCAGCGGATCTCGACGCGGTAGCGGAAGCGCTCGGCGGCGCCGTGGGAGCGGCGCCACTCGATCGGGTGCCGGTCGTAGCCCCGGGCGATGCGCTCGATCACCATGACGGGGGCGCCGGCCGGGAGGCCGAGGCGGGCGGCGAGTGCGGGCGAGGCGCCGGAGGCGGTCAGGGTCTCGTCGGCCATGGCCACGACCTCGCCGCACAGGCGCTCGTAGAGCGGGTAGAGCAGGTCGCCGAAAGCGTCCGGGGCGAGGTCTTCCAGGGGCGCGAACCGGTCCAGCGCCAGCCAGATCTCCTCGGCCAGCAGCGGCGTCGCCCCGTCGAGGCGCAGGCGCTCCAGGCGGAGGGCCAGCGCGCCGGGGGGCAGGCCGAGGGCTTCCGCCGCCTCGGTCGGGCACGGCGCCCGGCTGCGCGAGAGGATGCGGGCCTGGGGTACCGCCTGGCGCCCATCGCCATCCGTGAGGCGGAAGAAGCGGAACAGGGAGCGGTCGAGGGAGGGGCGGCGCACGAAGGTACCGCGGCCCTGGACCCGGTCGAGGATGCCCTCGGCCACGAGAAGGTCGATGGCCTTGCGCACGGTCCCGACAGCGATGCCGGCCTCCCGCGACAGCTCCGCCTCCGTCGGGATCGCGTCGCCGGCCCGCCAGGAGCCGTCGACGATGCGGGCCACGATGACGTCGCGCAGCTGTTGGTAGCGCGACAACCGCGGATCTGCGTCAGCCAGCAGTGACATGCAGTCCTCTATTCATCTATATGAATTATGAAGCATGCACCGCCGCTAGCTGTCAACCACCCTGCACGATCGCGCCGGGTGCCGTCCGCTCGGATCGATCCCTGTCGCGGGACGCGCGGGGCTGCGGCGCGTTGGAAGGGACGCGCGACAGCGCGATCACGGCTCACCACGAGGCATCGGCTCATGACCACGAACAGACGCAACGCCCTCAGGGTCGCGGCAGCGGCCGCCGCCGGAAGCGCTCTCCTGTCCGGCCGGGCACCGGCCGAGGAAGCCGAGCCGGCCTCGGGCGGCGCCACGCCCCGGCCGCTGTTCGCCCTGCCCCAGGTGACGATCCCCATCGTCGGCAGCGCCGAGGTGTTCCCGGTGCGGCGGATCTACTGCATCGGGCGCAACTACGCCGCACATGCCCGCGAGATGGGGTCGGACCCGACGCGCGAGCCGCCGTTCTTCTTCCAGAAGCCCACGGACGCGATCCAGGTCGTGCCCGTCGGTCGGGTCGCCGACCATCCCTACCCGTCCCTAACCCGGAACTACCACCACGAGCTCGAGCTGGTCGCCGCCCTCAGGTCGGGAGGCCGCAACATTCCGAAGGAGGCCGCCCTCGACCACGTCCACGCCTACGCGATCGGCCTCGACATGACCCGGCGCGACCTGCAACGCGGCATGGGCGACCAGAAGAAGCCGTGGGAGATCGGCAAGAGCTTCGACCACGCCGCGCCGATCGGCCCCCTGCATCCGGTCTCGGCCATCGGTCATCCGGAGCGCGGCGCGATCCGCCTCAGCGTCAACGGCAAAGTCCGCCAGGACGCCGACCTGTCGCAGATGATCTGGTCGGTGGCCGAGCAGATCGCCAACCTGTCCGAGGCCTTCGAGCTGAAGGCCGGCGACCTGATCTACTCGGGCACGCCGGAGAATGTCGGGCCGGTGGTGCCGGGCGACGTGCTCCTCGGACAGATCGCCGGCCTGCCGGACCTGTCGATCCGCATCACCGACCGGGCCTGACGGCCTGTCGTTGCCGCGATGACGACGCGGCGCGGCTGAATGGCCGCGCCGCGCGTTGATGCTCCGACACTCGCGACTTGGAGCCGCAGCGATGACAGAATCCCACACCTCTTCCACAGCCGATTGGGCCGAGATCGTCGCCCGGGGCTACGCCGACGAGGCGGCCCCGCCGCTGACGCCCGAGCTGCTGGACACGGTGCGGAACGCGTTGCGCGGGGCCGGCCTCGACCGTCCGCAGGCGGACTCCCTCGATGCGGCCGCCGTGGCGCGGGTGAACGAGGCCCTGGACGCGTTCGAGCTCGAGATCAACGCCGTGGTCGGCCCCCGCCTCGCCGCACTGCCGGCCGGGGCTCCGCCATCCTTCGTTCAGCGCTCGGAAGCCGGACGGCCGCTGCGTGCGTTCGGCGGCCAGTGACGCGCGACCAATTTCACTTCCGAATTTTTCTCATGTGCTGCTATGGGGAGGCCTATAAGAACACTGCGCAGAATCTGGTATTTTGAATACCAAAGGGGTAGGATGAACGCATGAGCGCGCATGACATCGGCGAGGTTCGCCGCTTCGAGCACCCTGGCAAGGGACGCAACCGGGCCCGGCCCGTCCCCAAGGGACGGCAGGTCGAGCCCGTGGCCAAGGTCGAGATCGAGCGCCTGCTGGGCGATCGGCCGCGGCAGCGCGACCTGCTGATCGAACACCTGCACCTCGTCCAGGACACCTACGGGCAGATCAGCGCCGCTCACCTGGCGGCTCTGGCCGACGAGATGGGCCTGGCCTTCGCCGAGGTGTTCGAGACGGCGACGTTTTACGCGCATTTCGACGTGCTGAAGGATGGCGATGCCGACCTGCCGGCCCTCACCGTGCGCGTCTGCGACAGCCTCACCTGCGCGATGTTCGGCGCCGAGCCGCTGCTGGAAGCCCTGCGCGCGACCCTCGGCAGCGGGGTGCGCGTGGTGCGCGCGCCCTGCGTCGGCCTCTGCGACCATGCCCCGGCGGTCGAGGTCGGCCACAATTTCCTGCACAAGGCCGACGTCGCCAGCGTCACGGCGGCGGTCCAGGCCGGCGACACTCACGCCCACCTGCCGGCCTATCCCGACTACGACGCCTACCGGGCGGGCGGCGGCTACGCCGTCCTCGACCGGCTGCGCGCGGGCGAGCTCAGCATCGACGCCATCCTGCAGGTCCTCGACGACGGCGGCCTGCGCGGCCTCGGCGGCGCCGGCTTCCCCACCGGGCGCAAGTGGCGCTCGGTGCGCGGCGAGCCCGGTCCCCGCCTCATGGCGGTGAACGGTGACGAGGGCGAGCCCGGCACCTTCAAGGACCAGCTCTACCTCAACAAAGATCCGCACCGCTTCCTCGAGGGCATGCTGATCGGCGCCCACGTGGTGGAGGCGGCCAACGTCTACATCTACCTGCGCGACGAGTACCCGATCTCCCGCGAGATCCTGGCCCGCGAGATCGCCCGGCTTCCGGCCGGCGGCCCGCGCATCCATCTGCGCCGGGGCGCGGGCGCCTATATCTGCGGCGAGGAATCCTCGCTGATCGAGTCCCTGGAGGGCAAGCGCGGGCTGCCGCGGCACAAGCCGCCCTTCCCGTTCCAGGTCGGCCTGTTCAACCGCCCGACGCTCATCAACAACGTCGAGACCCTCTACTGGGTCAGGGACCTGGTCGAGAAGGGCGCGGAGTGGTGGAAGGGCCACGGCCGCAACGGCCGGGTCGGCCTGCGCTCCTACTCGGTCTCGGGCCGCGTGAAGGAACCGGGGGTCAAGCTCGCCCCGGCCGGCCTCACCATCCGCGAGCTGATCGAGGAATATTGCGGGGGGATCAGCGACGGGCACAGCTTCGCGGCCTACCTGCCCGGCGGCGCCTCGGGCGGCATCCTGCCGGCCAGCATGGACGACATCCCGCTCGATTTCGGTACCCTCGAAAAGTACGGCTGCTTCATCGGCTCGGCCGCCGTCATCGTCCTGTCGGACCAGGACGACGTGCGCGGCGCGGCCCTGAACCTGATGCGGTTCTTCGAGGACGAGTCCTGCGGACAGTGCACCCCCTGCCGCTCCGGCACGCAGAAGGCGCGCGTGATGATGGAGAACGACGTGTGGGACACCGATCTCCTCGGCGAACTCTCGCAGTGCATGCGCGACGCCTCGATCTGCGGCCTGGGCCAGGCGGCGTCGAACCCGCTCACCACCGTGATCAAGTACTTCCCGGACCTGTTCCCGTCGCCGCAGCGGATCGCGGCCGAATAGCGATCCGTCCCCGACCCGACGGTGCGGCTGCCCCCCTCGCGGCAGCGGCCCGACCCCGATTTTCCTGCGCCATGACTGGAGCGGAACCATGAGCAGCGGCACACAGAACAGTGGTCTCAGCGGAGCCCACGCCACCACCCCGACCGGCCCCCAGGATGCGGGCGGCAAGGCGGACGGCGCCAACCCGGGCGCCGGGAGCACCTATTCCGAGGGCACCCAGTCGGGCGGCCAGGCAGGTCCGGCCCCGAGCGGCACCTTCGGCCTCAAGGAGATGCCGGCCGGCATCCCGGGCGTGATCTTCGAGTTCGACGGGCAGCAGGTCGAGGCGGCCCCGGGCGAGACGATCTGGGCCGTCGCCCAGCGCCTCGGCACGCACATCCCCCACCTCTGCCACAAGCCCGCCCCGGGCTACCGGCCGGACGGCAATTGCCGCGCCTGCATGGTCGAGATCGAGGGCGAGCGCGTGCTCGCCGCCTCGTGCAAGCGGGTGCCGGGCGTCGGCATGAAGGTGAAGTCCGCCTCCGAGCGGGCGACCAAGGCCCGCGCCATGGTCATGGAGCTCCTCGTCGCCGACCAGCCGGCCCGGGAGATCTCGCACGATCCGACCTCGCATTTCTGGGCGCAGGCCGACCACGTGGAGGTCACCGAGAGCCGCTTCCCGGCCGCCCAGCGCTGGGAGGGCGACTGGAGCCACCCGGCCATGCGGGTGAACCTCGACGCCTGCATCCAGTGCAACCTCTGCGTCCGCGCCTGCCGCGAGGTCCAGGTCAACGACGTCATCGGCATGGCCTACCGCTCGGCCAGCGCCAGGCCGGTGTTCGACTTCGACGACCCGATGGGCCAGTCGACCTGCGTCGCCTGCGGCGAGTGCGTCCAGGCCTGCCCGACCGGCGCGCTGATGCCCGCGGCCTACCTCGACGACAGCCAGACCCGCACCGTCTATCCCGACCGCGAGGTGGATTCGCTCTGCCCCTATTGCGGCGTCGGCTGCCAGGTCTCCTACAAGGTCAAGGACAACAAGATCGTCTACGCCGAGGGGCGTGACGGACCGGCCAACCAGAACCGCCTCTGCGTGAAGGGCCGCTTCGGCTTCGACTACGTCCACCACCCCCACCGGCTGACCAAGCCCCTGATCCGCCTCGACAACGTGGCCAAGGACGCCAACGACCAGGTCGATCCGGCCAACCCCTGGACCCACTTCCGCGAGGCGACCTGGGACGAGGCGCTGGAGCGCGCCGCCGGCGGCCTCAAGCACATCCGCGACACGGTCGGCCGCAAGGCACTGGCGGGCTTCGGCTCGGCCAAGGGCTCGAACGAGGAGGCCTACCTCTTCCAGAAGCTGGTGCGCCTCGGCTTCGGCTCGAACAACGTCGACCACTGCACCCGGCTCTGCCACGCCTCCTCGGTGGCGGCCCTGATGGAGGGCCTGAATTCCGGCGCCGTCTCGGCTCCGTTCTCGGCGGCCCTCGATGCCGAGGTCATCGTCATCATCGGCGCCAACCCGACGGTGAACCACCCCGTGGCCGCGACCTTCATCAAGAACGCGGTCAAGGAACGCGGCGCCAAGCTGATCATCATGGATCCGCGCCGGCAGGTCCTGTCCCGGCACGCCTACAAGCACCTCGCCTTCAAGCCGGGCTCCGACGTGGCGATGCTCAACGCGATGCTCAACGTCATCGTGACGGAGAAGCTCTACGACGAGCAGTACATCGCCGGGTACACCGAGAACTTCGAGGCCCTGAAGGAGCGCATCGTCGAGTTCACGCCGGAGAAGATGGCCCCGGTCTGCGGCATCGACGCGGAGACCCTGCGCGAGGTCGCGCGCCTCTACGCCCGCTCCCGGGCCTCGATCATCTTCTGGGGCATGGGCGTCAGCCAGCACGTCCACGGCACCGACAACTCGCGCTGCCTGATCGCGCTCGCCCTCACCACGGGCCAGATCGGCCGCCCCGGAACCGGCCTGCACCCGCTGCGCGGCCAGAACAACGTCCAGGGCGCATCCGACGCCGGCCTGATCCCGATGGTCTATCCGGACTACCAGTCGGTGGAGAACGAGACCGTCCGCGACCTGTTCGAGACGTTCTGGGGCCAGTCCCTCGACCCGAAGAACGGCCTGACCGTGGTCGAGATCATGCGCGCCATCCACGCGGGCGAGATCAAGGGCATGTTCGTCGAGGGCGAGAACCCCGCGATGTCGGACCCCGACCTCAACCACGCCCGGCACGCCCTGGCGATGCTCGACCACCTCGTGGTGCAGGACCTGTTCCTGACCGAGACCGCCTTCCACGCCGACGTGGTGCTGCCGGCCTCCGCCTTCGCCGAGAAGGCGGGCAGCTTCACCAACACCGACCGGCGCGTGCAGATCGCCAAGCCCGTCGTGCCGCCGCCGGGCGACGCCCGCCAGGATTGGTGGATCCTGCAGGAGCTCGCCCGCCGCCTCGACCTCGACTGGACCTATACGGGCCCGGCCGACATCTTCGCCGAGATGGCGCAGGTGATGCCCTCCCTGAAGAACATCACCTGGGAGCGGCTGGAGCGCGAGGGTGCCGTGACCTACCCGGTCGACGGTCCCGACCAGCCCGGCAACGAGATCATCTTCTACGCCGGCTTCCCGACGGCGAGCGGGCGGGCCAAGATCGTTCCGGCCCACATCGTGCCGCCGGACGAGGTGCCCGACACCGAGTTCCCGATGGTGCTCTCCACCGGCCGCGTGCTGGAGCACTGGCACACCGGTTCGATGACCCGGCGCTCGGGCGTCCTCGACGCCCTGGAGCCGGAGGCGGTGGCCTTCATGGCGCCGCGGGAGCTCTACCGCCTCGGCCTCGAGCCCGGCGACACCATGCGCCTGGAGACCCGCCGCGGCGCGGTGGAGCTCAAGGTCCGGTCCGACCGCGACGTGCCGGTGGGCATGATCTTCATGCCGTTCTGCTACGCCGAGGCCGCCGCCAACCTCCTGACGAACCCGGCCCTCGATCCCATGGGCAAGATCCCGGAGTTCAAGTTCTGCGCCGCCCGGGTCGAGGCGGTCCGGCCGCGGCAGATCGCTGCCGAATAAGGCGGGCTCCACCGCACCACGCGACGGCCGGGGGCCGGAGGCGACGCTCCCCGGCGTCGCCTCCGGCCCCTCTTTTTGGAGGGTCGGGTCGGCATCCGCCTGGGGACAGTCCTGAACCGATGCGGAGGTTGGCCGTTGGTCCTCGTCCAGCGCGATCCGAGGAGCCCCGATGTCCCCCAGCCCTGATTCCCATGCCGGAGAGTCGGTGGCCGTCACCTTCCGGGGCCGCGGCCTCGCCCACCTGCGCGGCAAGACGCTGTCCGTGCTGGTCTGCCCCCGCTGCTCGCAGCGCAACGCGCCGAAGGTTGCCGACAAGGGCTACTGCCACTGGTGCGCCTACGAGCCCTCGCGCGAGGATATCGAGCCCGCCCAGGCGGCCTGAGCCGGGCCCCGCGCCCTCAGTCCTGCAGCGAGGACAGGAACTGGCGCAGCTCCGGGCTGCGCGGTGCGCTAAAGATCTCGGCCGGCGGCCCGATCTCGTGGACGAGCCCCTGGTGCATGAAGATCACCCGGTCGGCGACCTTGCGGGCGAAGCTCATCTCGTGGGTGACCATCAGCAGGGTCATGCCCTCCTCGGCGAGGGATTCCACCACGCGCAGGACCTCGCCGACCAGCTCCGGGTCGAGGGCGCTGGTGATCTCGTCGCAGAGCAGGATCGCCGGGTCCATGGCCAGCGCCCGGGCGATCGCCACCCGCTGCTGCTGACCGCCGGAGAGCTTGTCCGGCATCGCGTCGAACTTCTCGGCGAGGCCGACCCGGGCGAGGAGCTGTCGGGCGCGGGCCGCGTTCTCCGGCCCCGGCCGCCGCTTCACGAGGTGCGGGGCCAGCATCACGTTGCGCCCCACCGAGAGGTGCGGGAACAGGTTGAAGTTCTGGAAGATCATGCCGACGCCCTGGCGCAGCTCCCGCATGGCCTTCGGGTTGTCGTGCAGGAGATGGCGGCCGTCGACGATCAGCGAGCCGTGCTGGAACACCTCCAGGCCGTTGATGCAGCGCAGGAGCGTGCTCTTGCCCGAGCCGCTCTTGCCGATGATCGCCACCACCTCGCCCCGCGCCACGTCGAGGTCGATCCCCCGCAGCACCTCGTGCGTGCCGTAGGACTTGCGCAGGGCCGTGATGCGCAGGATCGGCGCACCGACCTGGGTGTGGGGCTGGCCCGCACCGGCCGGCGTCGCGTTCGGGGCGGCGCTCATGCGGGGGTCCTCATCGCGAGTTTCCTTTCGAGGAGGCGGGCAGAGAGGCTAATGGGAAAGCACAGCACGAAGTACAGCAGCGCGACGCAGCCATAGGTCAGCATCGGCTCGTAGGTGACGTTGGCGATCATCCCGCCCGCCTTGGTCAGCTCGACGAAGCCGATCACGGAGGCGAGCGCCGTGCCCTTCACCACCTGCACCAGGAAGCCGACCGTAGGCGCCACCGCAATCCGCAGGGCCTGGGGCAGGATGATGTGGCGGAACTGCTGGCCGAAGCTGAGGGCGAGGCTCGCCGAGGCCTCCCACTGCCCGCGCGGGATCGCCGCCACGCAGCCGCGCCAGATCTCCGTGAGGTAGGCCGAAGCGTAGAGCGTGAGGGCAACGCAGGCGGCGAGCCAAGCGGAGGTGTCGAACCCGACCGCCGCGAGGCCGAAATAGAGCAGGAACAGCTGCATCAGCAGCGGCGTCCCCTGGAACAGCTGGACGTAGGCGCCGACGGCGCGTCCGAGCCAGGGCCCGCCGGCGAGCCGGACGAGCAGCAGGCCGAGCCCGACCACCGCGCTGCCGAGGAACGCCGCGAGGGAGAGGGCCACGGTCCAGCGCGCCGCGAGGGCGAGGTTGCGCAGGATGTCCCAGAGGGTGAAGTCCGGCATGGCGATGTCCTAGCGGCCGAACAGGAAGCGCGGGCCGGCCCAGTTGAGCAGGGTCCGGACCAGGATCGCGAGGCCGAGATAGGCGAGCATGCCGACGATGTAGGTCTCGAAGGCGCGGAAGTTGCGGCTCTGGATCAGGTTGGTGGCGTAGCTCAGCTCCTCGGTGGAGATCTGGCCGCAGACGGCCGAGCCGAGCATGACGATGACGATCTGGCTGACGAGGGCCGGCCAGACCTTGCGCAGGGCCGGCGGCAGCACCACCCGGGTGAAGATCTGGGCCCGGGTGAGCGCGAGGCTCTCGGCCGCCTCGATCTGCCCGCGCGGCGTCGCCTCGATGCCCGCCCGCAGGATCTCGGTGGCGTAGGCCCCGAGATTGATCGTCATGGCCAGGATCGAGGCCGTCGCCGGCGACAGGCGGATGCCGATCTCCGGCAGGCCGAAGAAGATGAAGAACAGTTGCACAATGAAGGGCGTGTTGCGGATCAGCTCGACATAGGTCCCCACGAGCCAGCGCAGGGGCGCCGGCCCATTGGAGCGCGCCCAGGCGCAGGCGATCGCCAGGGCAGCGCCCAGGAGCGTCGCCACGGCGGTGAGGCCCACGGTCCAGGCCGCGCCCCGCAGGAGCAGCGGCCACTGGACCAGGATACTCGTGAAATCGAGCTGCAGCGGCATGGTGATGGGGGGCGCCTTGGTGGCGGAGGAAGCCTTGGTGGCGGAGGGAGTCTTGGCGGCAGAGGGAGCCTTGGTGGCGGAGCGACCCGGCGGGCAGCGTTCGCCGAGCGGCCCGCGCCAGGGCGGACCGCTCGGCGCGGCGGATCAGAGCGGCAGGTCGCCGGTCCCGCGCTTCAGCCATTTCTGCGACAGAGCCTCGAGGGTCCCGTCCGCCTTGGCGGCCAACACGATCGCGTTGACCTTCGCCAGGAGGGCGTCCTCGCCCTTGGCGATTCCCACGAAGCAGGGGCTGTCGCGCAGGAGGAGCTTGTACTCGACGCCCAGATTCGGGTTCTTGCGGCTGAGCACGCCGATGTTCGAGACGCTGGTGGCGATCACCTGGGTCTGGCCCGCCGCGAAGGCCGCGGTGGTCGCGGCCTGATCCTCGAAGCGCTGGATCTGGGCCGAGGCCGGCGCGACCTTGCCCAGCATCTCGTCCTCCATGGCGCCGCGGGTCACCGCCACCGACTTGCCGGCGAGGTCGTCGAAGCTCTTGATGCTGGTCGATTTCAGGGCGAACACGCCCTGGTAGAACGGCGCATAGGCGGCGCTGAAGTCGATGATCTTCATGCGCTCCTCGTTCTTGCCGAGGGTCGAGACGATGAGGTCGATCTTCTTCGTCTGCAGGTAGGGGATCCGGTTGGCGCTCACCACCGGCACCAGCTCGACCTTGGCGCCGAGCTTCGCCCCGATCAGGTTGGCCATGTCGACGTCGAGGCCCATGGGCTGCAGGTCGAGGCCGACGAAGCCATACGGCGGGTAATCGGTGGGAATGCCGATCTTCACCACCTTGGTCCGGGTGATCTCGGCCAGCGCGTCCTGCGCTTGCGCGCCCGCGGCGGACAGCAGGGCGGCTCCGAGCCCGAGGGCGACGAGGAGGCGGCGTTTGGTGAGCGGCATCGGTGAATCGACTTTCCGGAAACGTGTGCCCCTGCCTGTGCAATTTTTGTGCAGCACGCCAGACGGATGCTGGCCTGTCCACAGCGATGGAGCCTCGGCGCTCCCGTCGGCCGGCTCTCGTCCCCGCCTCATCCCGAACTTTGGACGGCAGCGTGGCGTTGACGAAAGCGTGAGTCACGCCAAACAATCGGGAGAAATGCCATGAAGATCCTCGCCCTCGCCCTCGCCGGTACCCTCGCCCTCGGATCGGTCGCCCTGGCGGCCGAGGGTGGCTCGGGCACCACCAAGTCCGGGACCATGAACACCACCGGCCCGAACGATGCCGGCGCCGGCTCCTCCCCGGGCGCGGCCGGCAGCGGCCCCTCGACGGGCGACAAGAGCCGGTCCGGCACCTCCAACAGCACCGGCGCCAACGATGCCGGATCGGGCGCCTCGCCGGGCGCCGCCGGCAAGGGCACGAGCGCGCCCACCCGCTGAGGCGCGACGCGGCGCGCGCCATCGCGCGCCGCAGACTCGCCCGGGCCGGTCCCCCACCCCATATCGGTTCCGCGCGGCCCGGCGGCCGCGCGGACGGGAATGCTCATGGCTGGTCTCAAGGACAAACGCGGCTTCATCGACAAGGATCGCCTCGACCTCTCGGAGCGCAAGGCGGTGGAGTTCTGGATGAAGCGTTGGGGTGTCACCCAGGACCAACTCGCCGCCGCCCACCGCAAGGTCGGCCGGATGACGAAGGACATCGCGGCCGAACTGGGCAAGAAGCGCTAACTCGGATGTGAAGCGCTAGCGCGGACGTGACGCGCGAGCCCGGGCATGAAGCGCTCGAGATCGGCCCACGCCCCCCTGCCCTGCGCCGACGCGCGTCCCCATCTTGAGGCCGGGGGTTCCGCGCGGGTCACGCGCGCGGCTCGCTGCCCCCGACGGGAGCCGGTTTCGATGCCACGCTACTTCTTCCATACGCATATCGGGGACGATGTGGTGGTGGACCCGGACGGCCGGGATCTGGCGAGCCCGGACGCCGCCTGGACGGCGGCCCAGATCCTGGCCCAGCAGCTTCTCCAGGGCGCGGACAGCGACCCGCAGCTCCTGCGCGCGGTGCTGTTCGTGGAGGACGAGACCGGCGAGATCGTGCTGGAGTTCCCCCTGAGCGAGGCCCTCGGGATCGAACCCGTCTCCGACCCGACGGACGACACGCGGCACTGAGCCCGGCGGATGGCCCATTCGGGCGGGGGCCAGCATCGGGAGGGACAAGTCTTGCCAGCACCAGGCTCTTGCCGCCCCCGACCTCCGCGGACGGACAGCGACCGGTCCGAGTCCTGACAGAGTCTTGATCACGCCGATGTGTTGGATTCACGCTGCGCCGGGCCGGCAATCCACCATCAAAAGTTTGTTAGGGTTGTCGTAAAAGCACAGCCTGCACGTTCAGAGGTTTGATCGCGCAATACACGTTGCGCATTTCTCCCGCTCATTGCAGCATACTGCACAGCCGCGCCGGCCGTGCGCGGAGAGGAAGCGCAAGACGCCATGTTCGCCTACGTCACGATCCATCTTGCGTGCTTTGCGCTGGTCCTGGAACTGGCCGCACGCGCACCGCTCTGGCCCGACGAGGCGCCGGTGAGCGCCCGCGGCTAAGCGCCGACCAGCCAGAGCGCGCCCCAGCCCAACAGCCCGACCCATCCCAACTCCATCACGGCGAGCGACCCCAGGACGATGGGGGTCAGGTAGTCGCGCTTGGGCTTGCCCTCTGCGGTCGTGATGTCGACCGCCGTGGCCAGGGCTTGTTCCGCCATGAGCATGTCCGATGTGAGTGGTGGATGTGTCCGTAACGCCGTCGCGCCGGAACCGTTTCAAAGTTTATTCAAAATTGCGAGGACACACCTCGCACAGCAACAATTGCGGCAGAACTGCGGCAGGACTAGGCTTGCGCCTGCGAATGCAGTCTCGAAGCGATGTCCTCGAGCCGCTCAACTGCACGTCGCGAGCGGCTGCGGTCGAGACTGAGGGGCTTCGATCACGGCCGCCGCCCGGCGCGCGCGACGCCAGCGGACGCGCGCTGCGCCGCGAAAAGGGCCGTGACGTTGCCGGACCGGGCCCATAAGGTCGCCGGGCGCGCCGCGCCCGCCCTCCTGCGATCTGTTCGGAGATCCCACGAATGAGCCTCTTGGATCGTGCCGTCCGAGGCGTGAATCGCCTGATCTCACAGAATTTCGGCCCGCTCTCGACGGCCCTGTACCACACGGCGAATGCCTATACGAAGAGCTACAACAATCTGAACTACGACATGAAGAGCAACGGCGAGTACAGGCTCCTGGACAAGCTCGCCCGGCTCGAGACGAAGACCATCTTCGATGTCGGCGCGAACAAGGGCGAATACGCCAAGGCCTGCCTGTCCCGGTTCAAGGACGCGGAGCTCCACGCCTTCGAACTCGTCCCCGAGACCTACGCCCGGTTCGTCGCCAACGTGCGCTCCGACCGGGTGGTGGCGAACGATTTCGGCCTGTCCGACCAGCCCGGCACCGTGGAGATCCACGTCAACCCGCGCAAGGACGGCCTGAGCTCGCTGATCGAAGGCACCGCCATCAACAAGGGCAGCTGGACCCGGCAGAGCGTCAGGGTCATCCGCGGCGACGATTACTGCGCGGACCGATCCATCGCCCGGATCGACTTCCTCAAGCTCGACGTCGAGGGCGCCGAGCACCTCGTCCTGGAGGGTTTCTCCCGCATGCTGGCCGAGGGGCGGATCTCGGTGATCCAGTTCGAGTACGGCATGATCAACATCTACGCGAAGTTCCTGCTCCTCGACTTCTGGCGCGTCCTGACCGGCCACGGCTTCGTGCTCGGCCCGGTCATGCCCCGGGGCGTCGCCTTCAAGAGCTACAACCCGCGCGACGAGACCTTCCAGGGGCCGCCGAATTTCGTGGCGGTGCATGCGTCGAAGCCGGAGATCATCCAGGCGGTCCGGCTGCGCTGAGGCCGGGCGGCGCCCCCTCCTGCCCGAGCCGGCGCCGAACCGCCGGGCCGCGGCACCCTTACCCACCGCACCCGCTTGCCCCGGGAGCCCAGGACGCTACCCTGTGGCAGGACACGCGCGATCGCAGGCGCGCCGGCCGCGCCCGACCCCTCTCGAGCGCGACGGGATGCAGGCAGAAAGGGACCCTGGATGAGAGATGAGGTTCGCTACCCGCAGGTCATTCCCATGGTGCAGGCCGTGCTCGACACCCTTCAGGCGGGCATCGCCGCCGAGGAAGCGGCCGCGTCGGAGCTGGCTGCGCTGGCCGACACGATGCGCGACGCCCAGCCCACGACAGCGACCGCCATTCTGACGACGAGCCGCAACCATGCCATCAAGGCGCTGGCGCTGCGCGGCCGGCGGGCAGCACTTCGGGCAGAGTACGGTCTGGACTCGGAGTGAGGGCGACGCCCGCCACCGGAGCCACGGCCGCGATCTCCGGCAGGCCCCGGGCGTAAAGCTTCGCCACGGCGGACCAGAAACGCGCGACATCCTCGCCGTTGCGGAGGCGCAGGCGCAGATCGATGGCCTCCCGCGCCGCCTTCGCCATCGCGTCCCAATCGTCCGCCTCCGGATCGTCGGCGGCTTCGAGCAACAACGACATCGCGGCATCCTCATGCGGTGACGCAGAACGGGGAACGTCCGCGATGCAGGAACCGATCCATCGCGGGGGCGCGGTGGTCGGACGGCGCCGGGGGCCCGCCCGGCGGCGCCGACCGCGCAGCGCGACGTCGGATCCACCTGAAGGCCTCCGAGTCTGCGACCTTGCCCGGCAGATGACGGCCCCGGTCACCGGACCGCCGGGCTTCGCCACGCCCATGCCCCCGGCCGACCTGACGCCCGGCCTCCTCGGTTCGCGATCACAGGATGACCCGCCCCATCGCGAACCCGCGCGTTCCACCGCGCCTCAGGGGCGCATCCGGTACCGTTCGGGAAGGCCCGCGCTCCGACCTCGGTCGTCGGCGCCGCAGCGGACGTTCCGTCTCAGCCGGTCAGCAGGCCCAGACGGGGAACACGGTCGTGCGCGACAGGTTTGATGGAGGGTGTGTCAGAGACAAATGACAGACCCCAAGAACGTTACCCCAAGAAAATTGCCCCAAGAAAGTTGGATCTCGATGAACCTTGACCTTGCCAAGGTGCTGACGACGGTTGGACCAGCCGCCTCGATTATTTTCGCGGCCTGGATCTTTGTAGCGTTCCTACAGACCCGCTACGATGCGGCCATCGATCGCTATCGCGACTTGATCGAGAAGTTCAGATCCCCAGACCTTTCCGACAGCAGAAAGGCGAACATGCGGGATGAGATCCTCAACTACAAGCGCCGCTGCGAATTGATGAACCGGGCGATCGGCTGCGGGCTCATCTCGGCCATGCTGCTGATCTCGACGATGATCTTCGGTGGGTTTTCGCTCGTGTTCCAGGACAGCGAAGCCCTGAAGCTCGTCAGCATGGGCACGGCGACGCTCGGGCTCATCCTCGTCATCGTCGGGGCCGCCATGGTCATCATGGAAGGTCGGATCATCCGCCGGCAGATCCACACGGAACTTCTGGACATCCCGGAGCTGGCGCATGGCATCGACCAGGGTGCCGGCGACATCAACGATCCGCACCGACGCGGGCAGGACCGGGTCCCGACGCGGTCCTGAGGCGATCCTCCGGCGCCTGGAGACTCAAAGTCTGGAGGCTTGGAGACTGGAGGCTTGGAGCAGGAGACGAAGCGGGGAGCGCGAGCGTCGCGCACGCGCGGATGCTCTGACCTCCGCCGACCTCCGGGCGGCGCCTGCCGCCTGAACCGGAGACGCCTCAGGCCGGCCGCGTGCCTCGGATCGCCCTGCCCCGGCAGCCCCTGGCGCTGCGGAGAGGGCGCCGCCGCGTCGCTGGCAGCCGGCAGCCGAGACGTCATCGCCGGGCCGTGGTGCGGAGCCTGCCATGGCCGGACCGCGCCCAACGCAAGACTCCGCTGCCCAGTACGAGATGTTCTTCTACGCGCTGTTCGCGGTTTCGCTCGCGTTCCCGCGGCGCAAGGGCGTGGCGCACCGAACGAGCGCCTTCGGGGCTCTCGCGCTCCTGCCGTCACGGCTTCCCCACCCCGTGTCATCGTCGCCGATCCTGACGTTCCAGACGCAGAAGATCGTCTGGATGATCTTTCTGGGCGCCCTGTTGAGCGAGATCGACGGTCGAACCGGGGGTCTCACGCATCCGTCCAGGCCGTTCACGGCCGTCGTCGCCTGTCTCGTCCGCGTCGTGGCGGGTCAGGCGCGTCTGGTCGAAACGCGCGCCCTGGATAGCGAACTCCTCGCGATGATCGGCGCCGGCATCATCGTCGCGGTCGCCCTGTTGTTCGCCGGGCCACGGCGTCCCTCGGACCGCGTCAGCCAGACCACGAGCCTGTTGGGCGACGCCTCCTCCAGCATCTATCTGGTCCACGGCTTCATCTTGACGGCCCTCAAACACGCATGGGACCGGCTGGGGGCGTGGCCATCCGGATGGATGCCCTCCCTGGCCGCCTCTCGGCTGGCCTGTTCCGTCGGCGGGGGAGCCATCTCCTGGTTCAACGAGAAACCCATCCTCATTCGGCTGCGATCGCTCACGGCACGCGTGCCGTCGCCGGCGGGCAGCCTCGCCCCAGCCCGGCTCATAGAACGCTGAGGCTGGTCACGCGATGGAACTTGGACTTTGCGTGGGATGATTGGGCGTAACTGGCGGTGGTCGCCGGCTCTCGAAGATGCCGCCGTCTCGTACCGCTCCGCGGGTGTGCAAGCAGAGGGGTCGGCAAGGCCACCCGAGCCTGAGCGCCGAGCCGCGTCACGCATCTGATGCAACGGCAGCACTGCCCGGAGCTGCCTGGATGAATGCCAACCGATCGGGAGATCGCGAACGGGACGCGAACCGCTGAGCAAATCTCGCGGGTGCGTCAGGTTCCGAACGCTCCTGTACTGGTCGACACAGGACAGGGGAAACTGCAGAAAACGTCTCGATTTCAAAAGTCGGAAATCAAGTGGTGGCCAGGAAAGTTATCGAATAAGCCAGTGATTTCAGACGCAATCGGCTCATGTGCGGGATAAACAGTGCCTTTGATCGCGATAGGCTTTTTCTCGAGCCTCTCGCACCGATCGAGCTTCAGGACCGCTACTAACTGTTCCTTACCAATGCCCCTCCACCGTTCACTCGCAATATCTCAAGGAGAAGCAAGGATAGTTATCAAGGATTGCCTTCCGTGATCCTCACTAGATAGCGCCACAACCAAGTGCGACTTTTTATCCGATGAAGAGATAATATGCTGTTCCATAAGGTTCAATATCTTATTTGACCAAGAAAGTATTTCGTCGATATCAACTTCTGGACCTTCAGGAGATTCATTTACTAAAGTTTTACCACTTCCTCTATGAAGAAAGTTGCCGGAAATTTGCCATAACTTGATGAGTTCTTCCCTTTTGAGTTGTGGCACTAGGTATTCGTCAAGAGCAAAATTTTCGCCTTCTCGCCTTACCCTTATACCTTTTGGATAGAAATCAGGGTTTAACTTTTCCATTTCTCGCATTATCCGCGGCGTATGCCATTCTCTTAGTGTCCCTTTATCTTTAATATCCCCATGGGCGATAAGACACCCCAACGCAATCTGTTCGCACAGCATTCGCAATTGCAAGTAAGCGAATTCTTGAAATAGTCGCGGCGGCCAAGTATCCCTACTAGCTATCATACTTCCGAGGAAATTGATCCGGACCCGGATTTCATTCATAAGATTAGCATAGATCTGATGGGAATTTGTTTGCAGGGCCACCGATCGCCTCACTCATTCGAATTTGCCGGTACATCAGAGCGATAGATAATGGCTTTGTAAGCGTTAAATCGAGGCTTCAAGTCCTTCAATCGGCACCGCTTTTTCTAGTTCGAGTTGAAACTTACGTTTCCGGTTTGACCTATGGCCAGAAAATGGCATCAGAGCCCACCGCGAATCGGTCCTATGATGGATTGGACGAACTCATGCTGCCGGCGCTCTTGGAGCGGCATGGCGGATGAGTTCATGCTGTAGAAAACGCTGTAGCGATGACCATCACATGGGCTCGTACATGGCCCGGCCGAGCCGATGCGCGGCGCGACTACGCGGCAACGGATGATGGCGTCTCGGTCGGCCGGATCGACTGCGTCGAGACCGCTTCAGGGGCGGCCTGGGTCTGGGCTGCGAACGGAATCATGGCAGCCCTAGCGACCGTCGAATGCGCCCTCAGCGGTCATGAAGTGACGCAGCAGGCCGCAGCCGGTCGCGTGAACGGCCGCAGGGGCGCGGCTGGCTGGACCTCCGAAACCCGCCTCGGCCGAACCGCCTGGGGGACAGGTGAGTGCGCCCCGCACCGCGGACGAGTCCAGGGCCCCGCCGTCCCAAACTGCGGCGGCACCTTCAGCGCGCGTGGTCAGGAGTTGGGTGCGACGAACCCGCTCCGAGCATCCGGCGGCCGCGGACGGGCTCAGCGGCGCCGAGCCGCGTCACACAGCCCGGTGCGACAGCAGCACGGCGCGGAGCTGTCTGGATGAACGTCGAGCGATCGGGAGAGTGCGACCGGGACGCGAACCGCTGATCAAATCGCGCGGGTGCGTCGGGTTTGAACGATCCTGTACCGGTCGACACAGGACAGGGGAAACTGCGGAAAACGTCTCGATTTCAAAGCTTGGAAATCAAGTGGTGCCCAGGAAAGGACTCGAACCTTCACCTCTTGCAAGACTGGTACCTGAAACCAGCGCGTCTACCAATTCCGCCACCTGGGCTCGCCGGGGCCGCTCTGCGGCGCCGACGGGGTTTCGTTTAGGCGGGGTGGGGCCGGCCGTCAATCCGGATCGCAGCGGATTTTTCGGCCGGCCATTCGATTGTGGCTCAGGCCTCGCGGCGCCACTCGCGGATGTCGACGAAGCGCCCGGCCACGGCCGCCGCCGCCGCCATGGCGGGGGAGACGAGGTGGGTGCGGCCGCGATGGCCCTGGCGGCCCTCGAAGTTGCGGTTCGAGGTCGAGGCGCAGCGCTCGTTCGGGCTCAGGCGGTCGGCGTTCATGCCGAGGCACATGGAGCAGCCCGGCTCGCGCCAGTCGAACCCGGCCGCCTTGAGGATCTGGTCGAGCCCCTCGGCCTCCGCCTGCTGCTTCACCAGGCCGGAGCCCGGCACCACCATGGCGGAGACGTTGGCGTGGACCTTCCGGCCCTCGACCATCTGGGCCACCGCCCGCAGGTCCTCGATGCGGCCGTTGGTGCAGGAGCCGATGAAGACCCGGTCGAGGGTGATGTCGGTGATCTTGGTGCCGGGGGTCAGGCCCATGTAGCTCAGGGCCTTCTCCTTCGACTGGCGCTTGTTCTCGTCCGCGATCCGCGACGGGTCGGGCACGGCGCCGGAGATCGAGACCACGTCCTCGGGGCTGGTGCCCCAGCTGACGATCGGCGGCAGGTTGGCGGCGTCCAGGCGCACCTCGCGGTCGAAATGGGCGCCCGCGTCGGTGACGAGGCTCTCCCAGTAGGCCTTGGCGCGGGCGAAGGCCTCGCCCCGGGGCGCCTTCGGCCGGCCCTCGACATAGGCGTAGGTGGTGGCGTCCGGCGCCACCAGGCCGGCGCGGGCGCCGCCCTCGATCGACATGTTGCAGATGGTCATCCGGCCCTCCATCGAGAGGGCGCGGATCGCCGAGCCGGCATACTCGATGACGTAGCCGGTGCCCCCGGCGGTGCCGATCTCGCCGATGATCGCCAGGATGATGTCCTTGGCCGTCACGCCCGGCGGCAGGGTGCCGTCGACGCTGACGCGCATGTTCTTGGCCTTCTTCTGCAGCAGCGTCTGGGTGGCGAGCACGTGCTCCACCTCCGAGGTGCCGATGCCGTGGGCGAGCGCCCCGAAGGCGCCGTGGGTCGAGGTGTGGCTGTCGCCGCAGACGATGGTCTGGCCCGGCAGGGTGAAGCCCTGCTCCGGCCCGATGACGTGGACGATGCCCTGGCGCCGGTCGAGGGCGTCGTAGAACTCGATGCCGAAGTCGCGCACGTTCTCGGCCAGCGCCTCCAGCTGGATGCGGCTCTCCGGGTCCTCGATGCCGAAGCGGCGGTCGGAGGTCTGCACGTTGTGATCGACCACCGCGAGGGTCTTCTCAGGGTGGCGCACCCGGCGCCCGGCCACGCGCAGGCCCTCGAAGGCCTGGGGGCTGGTGACTTCGTGGACGAGGTGGCGGTCGATGTAGAGGAGCGTGGAGCCATCGGGCTCGACATCGACGACGTGGTCGTCCCAGATCTTGTCGTAGAGGGTGCGCGGCGCTGTCATGGCGTGGCTGTTCTGGTTGTTCGTCGGGAAACGGAGTGCGGTGTCCCTTTAGTAGTGTTCCAAGGCGCGCAGCGAAAGTGGGGACCCGACTGCGCCGGGCGGATGGCAGCCCGGAGGCGCCCGCATGGGGCCGGGCGCGGGTCGCTCAAGGTCACTGGTCAAGGTCACTGGACCGGTCCGGAGCCGCGGCCTAAAGCTGTCGGCACGGAGCCCCGAGGCTTCCGCCAGATCCCGATCGTCACCGAGACCCCCATGCCGCCCATCGACATCCTGATGCTCAAGGCGATGCATCCCGACGTCATGGACGCCGTCGCCGCGCGCTTCACCCTGCACCGGCTCGACACCGTCCCCGATCCGCAAGCCTTCCTGGCCGAGACCGGCCCGCGCATCCGCGGCCTCGCCACGGGGGCGCAGGCGCCGGTGGACCGGGCCCTGCTGGCGCGCCTGCCCGGCCTCGAGATCGTCGCGAGCTTCGGCGTCGGCTACGACACCATCGACACGGCGGCGGCCGCCGCGCAGGGCGTGGTCGTCACCAACACGCCGGACGTCCTTACCGACGAGGTCGCCGACCTCGCCCTCGGCCTGCTGCTGGCCACCGTGCGCCAGATCCCCCAGGCCGACCGCCACCTGCGCGCCGGGCACTGGCCGCAGCGGACCTACCCGCTGACCCCGACCCTGCGCGGCCGCACCGTGGGCATCCTCGGCCTCGGGCGGATCGGGCGGGCCATCGCCCGGCGCCTGGACGGGTTCGGCGTCGCCATCGCGTATCACGGCCGCCGGCCCCAGGCCGACGTGCCCTACGCCTATCACCCCACCCTGCTCGGCCTCGCCGAGGCGTCCGACGTGCTCCTGGTGGTGGCCCCGGGCGGGCCGGAGACCCACGGGATCGTCGACGCCGCGGTGCTGGAGGCGCTGGGACCGCAGGGCCTCCTCGTCAACGTCGCGCGCGGCAGCCTCATCGACGAAGCGGCGCTGATCCGGGCCCTCCAGGCCGGCACCATCCTGGGGGCCGGCCTCGACGTCTTCGCCCGGGAGCCGCACGTGCCGCCCGCGCTCGTGGCCATGGACCACGTGGTGCTCCTGCCGCATGTGGGCTCGGCCTCGGTCGAGACCCGCGCCGCCATGGGCCGGCTCGTGGTGGACAACCTCGTCGCCTGGTTCGACGGACGCGGCCCCCTCACCCCGGTGCCGGAGACGCCCTGGACGGCCCGGGCATGATCCGCGCGCGCCACACCGCCGCCCTCGCCCTGGCGCTGGCGACATCGGCCCTCGCCCAGGAGGCCGCCGTCGCCCAGGACAGCGCCCCGGCGCAGGAGACCGCCCCCGCGCAGGAGAGCGCCCGGCCGCAGGAGGCGCCCGCGCCGGCGGCCGCCGCACCCGAGCAACCGTTCGTCGCGAGCCTGCCCCGCGACATCGCGGGGGTGCCGGGCACCTGGGACCTGTCGCGGGACGGCAGCACCCGGCGCTGCGTGCTGACCCTGTCGGGCGCGAGCGGGCCCGCCGGGCGGCGGCTGTCCTTCCCGGCCGGGTGCCGCCGGGCCCTGCCGATCCTCAACCACATCGCCGGCTGGCTCTTCGCCGACGGCAACCTGCGCCTCGTCGACAAGGACGTCCGGCCGGTGCTGCAGTTCAGCACCCGGGTCGATGCCCGCAGCCTCGTGGCCGCCGCGGCCGACGAGCATTTCAGCCTGGTGCCGCTCCAGATCGTCGCGATGGTGCCGCCGACCGACGCGGTCCCCACCAGCCCCGGTGCCGGCTACGCCGGGGCCGGCGATGCCGGGGCCGGCAGCGCCGCCCCGGATGCGCGCAGCGCCGCGGCGCCCGCGGCCGTGCCCGCCGGCGAGGGCCCGGCCCCCGGTACCTACGCCCTCGACCGCTACCGTGAGCAGGATGTCTGCCGCATCGAGCTGACGCCGGGCACCGCGCCGGCGCCGGTGCGCATCCTCGACAATTGCCGCGACGGCGGCCTGACGGTGTTCGACCCCGTCTCCTGGCGCTTCGCCAACGGGCACCTGACCCTGAACGCCCGCCGCGGCCACATGGTGAACCTGGTGGCCGCCGGGGACGGGCGCTGGCGCCGCGACCCGGAGGTCGGCACCACCTTCGTGCTGCGCCGGGTCGATCCCGCCGCCCCGTGAGCCCTGTGCCGTAGACCCTGCCCCTGAACCCAGTTCCTGTCCCCTGTTCCTCGCCTGCCGATCGCCCCCGATGCCGCTGACCGTCGCCGCCCTGTACCAGTTCGTCGCCCTGCCGGACGTCGCCGCCCTGCAGGCCCCCCTCGAGGCCCTGTGCGCGGAGCTCGGCCTCACCGGCACCCTGCTGCTGGCGCCGGAGGGCGTGAACGGCACGGTGGCGGGCCCGGCCCCGGCGATCGAAGCCTTCCTGGTGGCGCTGCGCACCGGCCCGCTCTTCGGCGGCCGGCTCGCCGAGCTCGACTGCAAGTGCTCGCAGGCCGAGGCGCCGCCGTTCCGCCAGCTCAAGGTCCGGGTGAAGCGCGAGATCGTCACCTTCGACGACGGCGCCACCGATGCGGCCACCGGCGCCGGCACGCCCGTGGCGCCGGAGGCCTGGAACGCGCTGCTGGAGACGCCGGGCCTCCTGCTGATCGACACCCGCAACGCCTTCGAGGTGGCGCTCGGCAGCTTTCCCGGCGCGGTCGATCCGGGGATCACCCGGTTCAGCGACTTCCGCGCCTACGTCGACGGCCTCGACCCGGCGGCGCATCCCCGCGTGGCCATGTTCTGCACCGGCGGCATCCGCTGCGAGAAGGCGGGCGCCTACATGCGCGCCAAGGGCTTCGCCGACGTGCGCCACCTCGCAGGCGGCATCCTGCGCTACCTGGAGACGGTGCCGGACTCCGAGAACCGCTGGACGGGCGACTGCTTCGTCTTCGACGGCCGCATCGCCCTCGGCCCGGCCCTGGTCGAGCGGCCCGACCACGCGCCCGAAACCCTGATGTCCGAATCCTCGATCTCCAAGACCCCCATCTCCAAGACTCCGGTCTCCAAGCCCCCGATCTCCAAGCTCAAGATCCCCGAGACTCCGATTTCCGAGACGCCGCGATGACCGATCTCTCCGCCCGCATCGACGCCCTGGAGATGCGCCTGACTGAGCAGGACGTGGTGATCGACGACCTCAACACCACGATCACGGCCCAGTGGCGCCAGATCGACGCCCTCACCCGGCAGATGGCCAAGCTGGTGGAAGAGGTCGAGGCCGCCGCCAACCGGCCGGGCTCGGGGGCCCCGGAGCCGCCGCCGCCGCATTATTGAGGGGTGATCGTCCGCGCCGGCGCGCCGGCGGCAGCGACAACCCTCCCCGCTCTGCGGGGGGAGGGTCGAACCGCGATCCCGGACCCGTACGCCCCCTACCCCCCGACGCGCGCCTGGCTGACGAACTTCGTGGTCAGGTAGGCCTCCAGGGCCTCCGAGCCGCCCTCGCTGCCGTAGCCGGAATCCTTGACGCCGCCGAAGGGCGTCTCCGGGAAAGCGAGGCCGTGATGGTTGATGCCGACCATGCCGCTCTGGACCCGGGCCGCGATCTCGACGGCGCGGGAGGCCGAGCGGGTATAGGCGTAGGCGGCCAAGCCATAGGGGAGCCGGTTGGCCTCCGCATAGGCGTCCGCGTCGTCGGAGAAGCGCTGGATCAGCGCCACCGGGCCGAAGGGCTCCTCGTTCATGATCCGGGCGGTCAACGGCACGTCGCAGAGCACGGTCGGCTCGAAGAAGTTGCCGCGGTTGCCGATGCGCTTGCCGCCGGTGCGGAGCGCGGCGCCCTGCGCCACTGCGTCGGCGCAGAGGGTCTCCATCGCCTCCAGGCGCCGGGCATGGATGAGCGGTCCCATGGTGGTCTCGGGGTCGAGCCCGTCGCCGACCCGGCGGCCCTCCGCGAAGGCCACGAAGCCATCGCGAAAGCGGTCGTAGACGGCCTCGTGCACCAGCATCCGGGTCGGGGCGACGCAGACCTGGCCGGCATTGCGGAACTTGTTGGCGCCGAGCACCGCCACGGCGGTGTCGACGTCGGCATCCTCGAATACGATCGCGGGCGCATGGCCGCCGAGCTCCATCGTCGCCCGCTTCATGTGCCGGCCCGCCAGCGCGGCGAGTTCCTTGCCCACCGGGGTCGAGCCCGTGAACGACATCTTGGCGATCACCGGGTGCGGGATGAGGTAGCCCGAGATCGCGGCCGGGTCGCCGTACACCAGGGAGAGCACGTCGCCCGGGACGCCGGCATCGAGGAAGGCCCGGATCATGGCCGCGCAGCTCGCCGGGGTGTCCTCGGGTCCTTTCAGGATCACCGAGCAGCCGGCGCAGAGGGCGGCCGCCACCTTGCGCACCGCCTGGTTGATCGGGAAGTTCCAGGGCGTGAACGCCGCCACGGGGCCGACCGGCTCGCGCAGCACCATCTGCACGACGCCGTCGGCGCGGGCCGGGATGATCCGGCCGTAGGCGCGGCGCCCCTCTTCCGCGAACCAGTCGGTGACGTCGGCCCCCGCCAGGATCTCCACCCGGGCCTCGGCGAGGGGCTTGCCCTGCTCGAGGGTCATGAGGCGGGCGATGTCCTCCACCCGCGCGCGCAGGAGGTCGGCGGCCCGGCGCAGCACCTTGGCGCGCTCGTAGGCCGAGACCTTGCGCCAGGCGGCAAAGCCCCGCTCGGCCGCCGCCAGCGCCCGGTCGAGGTCGTCGCGCGTCGCCACCGCCAGGGTGCCGAGGGTTTCGCCGGTGGCCGGGTTCAGCACCGGCAGAGTCTCCGAGCCGGACCCGTCGGTCCAGGCCCCGGCGATGTGCAGCGTCACGTTCGGATACGTCATCGGCGGCTCCCGCATGGCCATGATGCCGGGTTGTCCGCCCTTCAGGCGCGGGCCGCAACCCACGTCGGGGGATGGCTGGGTCGACGGCCGCGTGCCGCCATCACGCCGAGCCGACCGGACCTCCCGTCTCCCGGGCGATCCGATCGCGGATGCCACCCAGCCGTCATCCCGGGGCGCCGCAGGCGTTTCCGGACCCGGAGGGGCGCGCCGGCGGCGTGCGATCCCGAGCCGCCGACGGTTTCAGGGCCGCCGCTCTCACGGCGGCCGCCGTGACCGCGCGCGGCTCGCGTCAGGCGGCGATGCGCTCGGCCACCGCTTCGGGGCCGGTGAGGGTCACCGGGCCGCCGCGGCGGGCCTGGAGCGTGCCGCCCTTGGGGACGACCTTCCAGCCGTCGCGACAGCCGTCGATCGGCTCGGAGACGACGACGAGGCCGGTCTCGGTCTGGCGGTAGTAGAGGCTCGGGGGCGAGCCGTCGCAGGCCCAGCGATAGGCCGTCAGGGTCTCGCCGTCCGTGACCACGGCGGTGAAGCGCAGGGGCTCGGTGGCCTCGGCCGCCCGCATCAGCTCGCGCACGGTGGCCAGCGTCCGGGCCATGGCGCCGATCGGGTCCTCGGCGAGGCCGTTGGCCAGGGCGAGGAGGAAGATCGCCTCGGAATCCGTGGTGCCGCGCCGGTCGTCGTAGAGCGCGTCGGGGATCAGCGCCTCGATCCGGCGCTTGATGCGGTGATAGCCGCCGATCTGGCCGTTGTGCATGAACAGGTGGCGGCCATGGGCGAAGGGGTGGCAGTTCGCCCGGGTGGTGGCGGTGCCGGTGGAGGCCCGCACATGGGCGAAGAACATCCGCGCCCGCACCTGCTGGCACAGGTTGACCAGGTTCTCGTCCGACCAGGCCGGGCAGACGTCGCGGTACAGGCCCGGATCGACCCGCTCCCCGTACCAGCCGATGCCGAAGCCGTCGCCGTTGGTTTCCGTCTTCGCCTCGGCCGCATGGAGCGACTGGTGGACCAGCGAGTGCGTCGGTGCGCAGACGAGGTCGGTCAGGAAGACCGGCTCACCGGAATAGGCGAGAAAGCGGCACATGACGGACAAACACCCCCTGATCTCAACGACGCGACCGACCCGGTCGCCGCGCTAGGGCGGCGTCCGTCTCGTGCAACCTCTTCGATCCCCACGCCCCCGACGTTCAGCCTAACGTGGTGAACGCATGGTTAACATCCACCGCGGTCCCGGCCTCGCGCCGAGCCAGCCATGCAAGAGGCGCACCGTCGCGGACCCGGGCGAGTCCGGCGGGCGGCGGCCTGCGGGGCATTCATCATGCGAGCCCGGCGGGAATGCGGCGCCGGAACCGATCATCGATGCGGGAACCGCATAGCCGGAACAACGATTCGAACTCTTGCCCCCTGTACCGTGGCGGCGCAGCATCACTTCGAGAGAATCAGTACCCCGAAAGGATCAGGCCGGGCCGGACACGGCTGGCCTGTGCCCGCGTATCGCGTCCCGCCCGTCCATTCCCCGCGTTCGCCACGCCCGATGCCCGATTGAGGAGACTTCATGGATCGCTCACACGCCCCCTGCCCGATCGCCCTCGTGGTCGAGGACGATGCCGATGTCCGCAACCTCGCGACCGCCGTCCTGGAGGAAAGCGACCTCGACGTCATCGCCTGCGACACGGCCGAGGCCGCGATCTCGGTGCTGGAGCGCTCCGGCGGCAACGTCGCCCTGCTCTTCGCCGACGTCCGGCTGGGCGCCGGCATGGACGGGATCGCCCTGGCGAGCGCCGTCGAGCGGCGCTGGCCGGACGTCCGCGTCGTCCTCACCTCCGGCGGCGACGCCCGCGGCGGCGAGGCCCTGCCGGCCCAGGCGGTCTACATGCAGAAGCCCTGGCGCGCCCTCGACGTGCTGGTCCAGGCCGAGCACGCGACGGTGGCGGCCCGGGCCGCCTGACGGGTCTCGCCAGCTCAACGCGAAACAGCCCGGCCGCTGAGCGACCGGGCTGTTTTCGTAGGCGATGACGGGCGACGGGCGCGATTTCGCGCTGCCGTCGTCCGCCGGGAGTCCGCGCGCGAAAATTCCGCGCGGCTGGAGTCAGGCGTTGCCGGCGGGCGGCAGCACGGTCGGAGCGGTCGGGGCGAACGGCGAACCGCCCGGACGACGCGGCGCACCGGCACCGAAACGGGGCTTCGGCTTCGGCGCGGCGATCAGGCCCTCGCGGATCGCGGTCTTGCGGGCCTGCTTGCGGGCGCGGCGCACGGCCTCGGCCTTCTCACGAGCCTTGCGGACGGAAGGCTTCTCGTAGGCCTTGCGCTGCTTCATCTCGCGGAAGATGCCCTCGCGCTGCATCTTCTTCTTCAGGACGCGGAGGGCTTGGTCGACGTTGTTGTCGCGAACGAGTACCTGCAACGGTTTCAATCCTCTGAAACGATGTTTGTTGGGCGGCGCCGACCCTGAGACCCTCCCGGAGCCCCGCGACGCGAACTGCAAAACGTCCCGGACCCAGGATTTCACCCGGGCGGGACGTCCGTCAGACGGCCTCGAATCGGCGCAGAAACTGCACTTGGGGCAGGCTCATACACCAACCGCCCGCGAGTTCCAACACGCCTTGCCGCGGCCGGGGCGCATTATCGCGGCGGCGGCGGGACAAACCGCGCGCCTTGTCGCCCCAGAGACGCACGCAGCACCGGGCGCGCCTGCCCCAAGGATTCCGAAGTGGTCGCCGGCGTCCGGTGCGGCAATGATGGGCGCTCCATAAGATGACGCGCGCCTTCCCGAGGTTTCGCGCGGAGAACCTGCTTCGTGCGGGGCGCGAATGGTTGCCCAATCGTCGGCCGGATTGCGCGGATTTTCCGATCTTTAATGTTTGTGTCGCAGTTTCTCTGCGCAGCAGGCAGGATCATCCGGTGCGACGATCGAATGCTGCGACCTGAACCCGTCCGGGGTTCTGATTCTGGGGCGTTCGATGCTGGGTCTAAGGAAGAAGTCGGCCGCCGAGACGGACGCGAAGCTTGCGGCCCTCGACAAGTCGCAGGGCATCATCGAGTTCAACCTCGACGGCACGGTGATCAGTGCCAATCCGAACTTCCTCGCCGTCATCGGCTACGACCTGGCCGAGATCCGCGGGCAGCATCACAGCCTCTTCGTCGAGCCCGCCCAGCGCGACACCGCCGCCTACGCCGCGTTCTGGGCCAAGCTGCGCCGGGGCGAGTACGAGGCCGCCCAGTACAAGCGCGTCGCCAAGGGCGGGCGCGAGGTCTGGATCGAGGCCTCCTACAACCCGATCCTCGACGGGGCCGGCAAGCCCTACAAGGTGGTCAAGTTCGCCACCGACATCACGCAGCAGAAGAGGCAGGACGCCGACGTGCAGGGCCAGCTCGCCGCCCTGCACAAGGCCCAGGCGGTGATCTCCTTCAACCTCGACGGCACCGTCCTCGACGCCAACGCGAACTTCCTCGCCGCCGTCGGCTACACCCTGCCGGAGATCGTCGGCCGGCATCACCGGATGTTCGTGGAGCCCGGCGAGCGCGACAGCGCGGCCTATGCGGAGTTCTGGGACCGGCTGCGCCAGGGCACCTACCAGGCCGCCCAGTACAAGCGCGTCGCCAAGGGCGGGCGCGAGGTCTGGATCGAGGCCTCCTACAACCCGATCCTCGATGCCAGCGGGCACCCCTACAAGATCGTCAAGTTCGCCACCGACATCACCGCGCAGGTGACGCTTCTCAACGACCTGCGCCGGCTGATCGCTCAGAACTTCGGCGAGATCGACGGCGCGGTGCTGCTCACGAACAGCCAGACGCGGGAGGCCGACGCGGCGGCGAGCACCACCTCCAGCAACGTCCAGACCATGGCGGCGGCCTCCGAGGAACTCGCCGCCTCCGTCGCCGAGATCTCGCAGAGCATGGCCCATTCGCGGGTCGCCACCGAGGCGGCCCAGGGCCAGGTCGTCGCCGCCGCCGAGGCGACCCAGAAGCTGACCCAGGCCGCCGGCGCGATGAGCGGCATCGTCGGGCTGATCCAGACCATCGCCGGCCAGATCAACCTGCTGGCGCTCAACGCGACGATCGAGTCGGCCCGGGCCGGCGAGGCCGGCCGCGGCTTCGCGGTGGTGGCCCAGGAGGTGAAGAACCTCGCCAACCAGGCGGCCCGCGCCACCGAGCAGATCACCGGCGAGATCGACAACGTGCAGGCGGTGTCCAAGCAGGTCGGCGAGTCGCTCCAGACCATCCAGCTTTCCGTGACGCAGATGCGCGACTACGCCATCAGCACGGCGGCGGCGGTGGAGGAGCAGAGCGTCGTCACCCAGGACATGTCGGGCAACATGCAGCACGCCGCCAGCGCGGTCGCGGCGATCTCGCAGAACATCCAGGCGATCGGCCACTCGATCGGCCAGGTCTCCCGCGCGGTGGAGACCACCAAGGACGCCGCCCGGGTCCTCGCCCGCTAGGGGCCGCCCGCCCCCGCGCCGACGCTCAGCCCTTGGCCGGCGCTCAGCCCTGGGCCGGCGCTCAGCCCTGGGCCGGCGCCCCCTTGGGACGCGCCAGGTCGGCCAGCAGGCTCGCCGCCACCGTCGCCTTGGAGACCGTGAGCCCCGAGGCCGTCACCGCCTCCAGGGTGGCGCGGGCATGGTCGAGGGCCGCGCCGCGGCTCCGGCTCCAGGCCGTCACCGCCTCGGGCCCGGCCCCCACCGTGCCGATGACCTCGGCGGTCAGCCGGCGGTGGGCGGTGGCGATGGTCGAGACGGCCCGCTCCAGGGCGATGCGGTCGTAGGTGTCGCCGGTGGCGACCGCCCGGGCGGCCGCCGCGAGTTCGGAGAGCCGGAGGGCCCGGTCCAGGGCGAAGTGGGTCGCGGCGATGTCGGGCATCGCGCCGCCGCCGGTCTCGGCGATCCGGACGATGTCGGGGGCCGAGGTCAGGGCGGTGAGCGCCGCGAGGCGGCGGGCCGGCGCCGCGGCCATGCCGAGGCCGACGAGTTCGGCCTCGCGCGCGGCCAGCTGTCCGTTCACCGCCTCCCCCATCACCTCCGGCAGGGCCGCCTGCAGGGCGCTGATGCCCTCGCGGTAGCGGGCGACGATGGGGGCGACGCCGCCCGAGAGGTCGAGGTTGCGCAGGAACCAGACGATCCGGCCCACGAGCAGGTCCTGCACCTCGGCGTAGAGGGCGATCTGCGCCTGCCCGGCGATGGCGCCGGCCAGCCCGTCGATGGCGAGGTTCAGCTCCATCAGGCCGTAGGCGTCGCGGGTGATGGCGTAGGCCTTGGCGATGGCGCTCGCATCGGCGCCGGTCTCCTCCACGAGGCGGGTGACGAGGGAGGGCCCGCCGCGGTTGACGATGATGTTGGAGAGCGCGGTGCTGATGATCTCCCGGCGCAGGCGGTGGCCGTTCACCGCGTCGGGGAATTGCTGGCGCAGGGCGGCGGGGAAGTAGCGCTGCAGCTCCCGGTCGAAATAGGGGTCGTTCGGCGCCGTGCTGGCCAGGAGCGCGTCGTAGAGGGCGAGCTTGGCGTAGGCGAGGAGCACCGCGTATTCCGGCCGGGTCAGCCCCTCCCCCCGGCGCATCCGCTCGGCGATGGCGGCATCGTCCGGCAGCAGCTCCACGCCGCGGTCCAGGCGCCCCTCCGCCTCCAGGGCCTGCATCGTCCGCATGGCGAAGCCCGTCTCGGGCAGGCCCCGGTGCTGGGCCAGGGAGAGCGCCAGGGTCTGGAGCTGGTTGTTGCGCAGCACCAGGGCGGCGACCTCGTCGGTCATCGCCACCAGGAGGGCGTTGCGGGCTTGCCCGTCGAGGCGGCCGTCGCGCTCCGGGGTCATCAGCGCGATCTTGATGTTCACCTCCACGTCGGAGGTGTTCACCCCGGCGGAGTTGTCGATGGCGTCGGTGTTGAGGCGGACCCCGTTGCGGGCCGCCTCGATGCGCCCGCGCTGGGTCGCCCCGAGATTGGCGCCCTCGCCGATGACCTTGGCCCGGACCATCGCGCCGGTGATGCGCACCGCGTCGTTGGCGCGGTCGCCGGCCTCCTCGTCGGATTCCGCGGCGGCGCGGATATAGGTGCCGATGCCGCCGAACCAGAGCAGGTCCACCGGCGCCTTCAGGATCGCCTGCATCAGCTCCGCCGGCGTCGCCGTGTCCTGGGCGAGGCCGAGCACCGCCTGGATCTCGGGCGAGAGCGGGATGGTCTTCAGGCTGCGGGCGTAGAGGCCGCCGCCGGGCGAGATCAGGCCGGCGTCGTAGTCGCGCCAGGAGGAGCGCCCGAGGTCGAACAGGCGCCGGCGCTCGGCGAAGCTCGCGGCCGCGTCGGGGTTCGGGTCGAGGAAGATGTCGCGGTGGTCGAAGGCCGCCACGAGGCGCAGGGCGCGCGACAGCAGCATGCCGTTGCCGAAGACGTCGCCGGACATGTCGCCCACGCCCGCCACCGTGATCGGGTCGCTCTGGGTGTCGATGTCCATCTCGCGGAAGTGGCGCTTCACCGCCTCCCAGGCGCCGCGGGCGGTGATGCCCATGCCCTTGTGGTCGTAGCCCTGGCTGCCGCCCGAGGCGAAGGCGTCGCCGAGCCAGTGGCCGCGCTCGGCCGAGAGGGCGTTGGCGATGTCCGAGAAGGTGGCGGTGCCCTTGTCGGCCGCCACTACGAGATAGGCGTCGTCGGAATCGTGCCGCACCGTGTCGGCCGGCGGCACGATGGCGTCGCCGACGATGTTGTCGGTGAGTTCGAGCAGCGTGCGGATGAAGATCCGGTAGCTCTCGGTGCCCTCGGCCATCCAGGCCTGCCGGTCCGAGGCCGGGGGCAAGCGCTTGGGGAAGAAGCCGCCCTTGGCGCCCACCGGCACGATCACGGCGTTCTTCACCTGCTGGGCCTTCACCAGGCCGAGCACCTCGGTGCGGAAATCCTCCGGCCGGTCGGACCAGCGCAGGCCGCCGCGGGCGACGTAGCCGAAGCGCAGGTGCACGCCCTCGACCCGGGGCGCATAGACGAAGATCTCGAAGAACGGGCGCGGCAGCGGCATGCCGCTGACCTTGGCGCAGGCGAACTTGAAGGCGATGGCCTCCCGGCGTCCGCCGCCCGGGGCGACCTGGAAGAAGTTGGTCCGCAGGGCCGCCTCGATCAGGTTGACGAAGCGGCGCAGGATGCGGTCCTCGTCGAGGCTGGTCACGGCGGCGAGGTCCGTCTCGATCCCGGCGCGGATCTCGGCCTGGGCCGCCTCGCGGTCGCCGGGGGCGGCCGGGTCGAACCGGGCCCGGAACAGCGCGACCAGGGCGCGGGCGACGCCCGGATGCGCGCTGAGGGTGGCGGCAAGGTAGTCCTGGCCGTAGCGGATGCGGAGCTGGCGCAGGTAGCGGCCGAGGGCGCGCAGCAGGGCGACGTCGCGCCAGGGCAGCTCGGCCTCCAGCACGAGGCGGTTGTAGCCGTCGGATTCGGCGAGCCCCGTGCCGAGCGCCAGGAGCGCCTCCTCCAGCAGGGTCTCGAGACGGCCGAGATCGATGGCCGCGCCGGTGGCGCGCTCCAGCAGCATGTCGTGCAGCCAGACCCGGCCGGCCTCGTCGGCCCCGGGGGGCAGGATGCGGTAGGTCCGCTCGTTGACGACCCGGAAGCCGAGATTCTCGAGCACCGGCACCCGCTCGGACAGGGAGAGCGAGGCGCCCCGCGAAAACACCTTCAGGCGGATCTGCGCCTCCGGGTCGGTGGCGCGCCGGCCGATATCGGCCGCCCGGGGCCGCTCGGGGCTGAGGCGCTCCAGGGTCATGATGTCGGCGATGGCGACCGCGGGGGCGAAGCTCTCGCGATAGGCCGCCGAGAAGGCCTCGCCGTAGCGGGCGGCCAGGATCCGGGCTTCCGCGCCGTCCAGGGTCTCGGCGAGGGCCGCCCGCAATTCGTCGCCCCAGGTGCGGACCAGGGCGGCGATGCCGGCCTCCAGGGCGGCGGGATCGCGCTCGGGCGCGCCGGATTCGGGCAGGCCGATGATGACATGGGTGCGGGCGAGCGGCCCGTCCGGGAAATACGGGTAGGCCGCCGAGACCCGGCCGCCGTATTCGCTGGCGAGGTAGGCGCCGATCCGCGCCCGCACGGTGGAATCGTAGCGGTCCTTCGGCACGTAGACGAGGAGCGAGACGAAGCGGCCGAAGCGGTCGGGCCGCGACAGCACCCGCAGGCGCGGCCGGTCGGCGAGGTGGGCGATGGCGAGGCTGAAGCGGTAGAGCCGGTCGGCGTCGATCTGGAACAGGTCGTCGCGCGGGTAGGTCTCCAGCACGTCGAGGAGGCCGCGCCCCGCATGGCTCGTGGGATCGAGGCCCGCGCGCAGGGCCACCTGCGCCACCTTCTCGCGCAGGTACGGGATCTCCCGCGTCGGCAGGGTGTAGGCGCTCGCGTTGAACAGGCCGACGATGCCGACCTCGCCGGTCAGGCGGCCGTCCGCGCCGAACAGCTTGCAGGCGATGTAGTCGAGATGGGCGGCCCGGTGGACCCGGGACTTCACGCTGGCCTTGGTGATGATGAGGGCCTGCGGACCCTCGAGGAAGGCGCGGATCTCCGGCGTCATGTCCACGAGGGCGCCGCCGCGCCGGAGCACCGCCACCGCCGGATCGCGCAGCAACCCCAGGCCCGAGCCCTCCACCAGGGCATGCTCCGCCCCGGAGAGGCTGTGCTCCCGCAGGCCCAGCACCGTGAAGTGCCCCGCGCCGAGCCAGGCCAGGAAAGCGCGCGCCTCCGCGACCTCCTCCGACGGCAGGGGCGGCGGGGCGGCGGCGTAGGCCTCCGCGAGGCCGGCCAGCCGGCTGGCCATGGCGTCCTGGTCGTCGGTGGCCAAGGCGACGTCGTGGAACACGCGGGCCAGGCCCTCGACGAGGCGGGTGCGGGCCTCGCCGGCATCGAGCCGGTCGAGATGGATGTGGATGAAGCTCTCCCGCGCGAACCCCGCCTGCGTGTCGGCGGTGGTCTCCCCCACAACCCGGACCAGGGCGCCCGCGTCGTCGCGCTCGACGCCGAGGATCGGGTGGGCGACGAGGTGGGGCGCCAACCCCTGCTCCGTCAGCTCGGCCAGGGCGGAATCGAGCAGGAACGGCCGGTTGTCGTTGACGACTTCGACGATGGTCAGGTCGCGCATCCGTCCCTCGCGCAGAACGGCACGGTCACTGACGGACAGGTTGGCGGCTGCGCCCGGATGCCGGGGCGCGGCGAGGTGCCCCCGGGCCGCCAGGGCGAGATCGGCGAGATCCTGCGCCGTGTAGGGCGCGAGGTCCTCGGGGGGCACGCGCCCGAACAGGTCGGTGACGAAGCCGCCGGGGCCGCCCTGCTCCGCGACCCGGTCGGCCGCGGCGCCGAGAAGGTCCGTGCGGGCACCCCGGGCCTCGGGGCTGGACAGGGCGGCGTTCCGTTCCAGGGCCATGGTCATCGTGTCCTTGCGGCGGGCGTCGGCGCGCTCGCGCGGGGCTGGTCCCGCTCCCGGCAGGCCGCGGCGGCGTTCGGGCGGGGCCGGCCCGTTGGGCGGAGGGAGGCGGGGGGACGGGGGCTGGATCGCATCGTCGGGTCGCCGATCTCTCTGCCGGCCCGCGATTCGCCCGCGGTGGCCGCCGCGCCCCACTTGAGCATCGGCCTCCGGCTCTTGCCAGGGCCGGACGGCCGGATCGGGCCCGGGCGGCTACGACCGGCGGTCGATGTCAGGCTTTGTGGGCCGCGCACGGCACGGGTGCGGCCCGAGAGCGGCCGTGGCCGCGGCACGCGGTCTGCAGCAAGCGGTCTGGAGCAGGCGGTCCGAAGCACGCCCGCGAAGCCTGAAGCGTATCCGGGCCATCCGGGGCGGGTCCCACAGCCCGACGCGTGGGCTCGTCCGGCAAGTCGACCCGCGACGAACGACCCTATCCATGCGTGCTATTCCCGTCCTCTATTCTCGAATTCTCACGAATTCTTGAAGACAACCCAGGGTTTTATCGGCCATTTTCAGTCTTGGAAGATGGTCATTTTCACGCAACTACAATGTCCGACTGTCTGCGAAGGCTTCATCCGTCCGCGAAAGTTGGGAGACGCGAAGAGCTTGCGATCACCCGAGGAGAGAATTCCTGCGACCGCGATCGGGCGGACACCGCGTCCCCCGATGCACCGCCCGACTCCGACCCGATTCGACCCCGCGCCGAGCGCGCAGCCCGGTCTCCGGCAAGGGGCGGGAGCAGACGTACGGCTCTGCACGCAAGGGAGCCGGTTCAGGACCAGCCACCGGGCGGACGCGGCTCCGGGACGGGTCCGGCAGCCGTCGCGTCGGCGTATCGCGTTGCGATCGAAGACAAACATCCAAGGGCATGGCGCCTGCGGCTCAGGCCGAGCGCGTCGCTCCGCGGCAATGCTGCGGCCGGGAAACGCCTCTGCGGCGCGGCAACACCTCCTCGGTCTTGTAGCATATCAGAGCTATTGTGAATGATTTTTAATGTAGCGCCCCGGCTTTTAACTGGACTTGCCGCGATGGGCTCTCATAATCCAGCAAGGTGCAGGCAACGTGTGCCTGCACTTACGTAGTCATGAGAGATGATTCCTTGTTTTCCGCCAGTCTGATCCGTTCCGGAATTTCTGTGCCGAGAGAGGAACCGCGTCAGCCCGTTCCCGCCTCGCTCGCGCAGATTCTCCGGCTGGTCGAGGAACTGGCGCAGATCGGGCTCTGGTCCATCGACCTCCGGTCGGGCGTGCTCTCGCTCTCGGACGGCGTCGCCCGGCTCACCGGCCTCTCCCAGCAGACCACCCGGATGGAGGCGCTGCGCGCCCTCGTCCATCCCGAGGACAGCCCGATCTTCGAGGAGGTCTCGGCCGCGCTGCGGACCGGGATCCCGGTCGACCGCGGATTCCGGATCGTTCGGCCGGATCGAACCGTGCGCTGGGTCGAGTTCAAGGGGAACGTGGTGCTGGGGGCGGATTCCCGTCCGGTCCGGGCCGACGGCCTGATCGTGGACGTCACCAGCCGGCATGAGACCACGCAATCGGTCCTGCGCAACCAGGCGCGCTACGAGGGTCTGGTCCAGGCGATCGCGGCCGTGGTCTGGCTGATGAGCCCGGACGGGGTCCATCAGCCGTCCCCGAGCTGGTGCACCCTGACGGGTCAGACCCCGGAGGAGTGGCATGCCGGCGGCTGGGCCTCGGCGATCCATCCCGAGGACCGGGAGCGCGCGGCCAGCGCCTGGGCGACGGCCTTCCGCCGGCAGGAACCCTACGAAGCCAATTACCGCCTGCGGCGCGCCGACGGGGATTACCGCTGGGTCAGCAGCCGGGCCGTCCCGGTGCTCAATCCCGACCGCTCGGTCCGGGAGTGGATCGGCCTCGTCATCGACATGACCAGCACGGCCAGCGTGATGACCCAGCCCCGGGACCTGGCGCTGTTCGACATTTCGGGGCCGCTGATCCGGAGCGCCCGGGCGATGCTCAACTGGTCGATCCCGGACCTCGCGGCGGCCGCCGAGGTCTCGGGCTCCAGCATCAAGCGATTCGAGGAGAGCGGCGGTGCCGCGCTGCGGCCGCGGACGCGCGCCGCCATCCGGAACGCGCTGGAAGCCGCCGGCATCACGTTCGTCGCGCGCCTGTCCGGCGAGGTCGGCCTGGTCTTCCGGCCGGTCGCGCCCGAGGCGCAACGGGAGTCCCGACCCGACACCGCCGACTGAGGCGGCACGGGGCCGCCGGTCGCGCGACCTCGACGCGACCGGCGTGGTATACTAGCGGGCGCCGAGAAGCTCGACGTCGAAGATCAGGGTCGCGTTGGGCGGGATCACGCCGCCGGCGCCGCGCGGGCCGTAGCCCTGGTCCGGCGGGATGATCAGCGTGCGCTTGCCGCCGACCTTCATCGTGGCGACGCCCGTATCCCAGCCGGCGATGACCTGCCCGGCGCCGAGGGTGAAGGTGAAGGGCGTGCCGCGATCCCGCGAGGAATCGAACTTCTTGCCCGGCTTGCCACCGTCGTCGAGCCAGCCTGTGTAGTGGACGCTGACCTTCTGGCCGGCCTTCGGCTCGGGGCCGGTGCCCACGACCTCGTCACGGTACTGGAGGCCCGAGGGGGTGGTGATGGTCTCGGCGGATGCGGATGCAGTCATGGCGAGGATCAAGGCTCCGGTGAGGGCATAGAGGGGACGGCGCATGGTAGGTCCTGTCTGGCATGCCGAGGCGGCGCAGTAGCACGGACTCGCCAGGACGTCACAATCCCGCTCGGCACCCGCCCTCAGCGCCGCAGCAGCCGGCGCGCCTCGCCCCGGGCCGTCTCCTCGAAGCGGGCGAGCCGGAGACGCCGCTCCAGCCCAATCAGCCCTCGTGCCCCGTCCGGCACCGCGATGACCTCCGCGACGGTATCGCGCTCGCGGTACAGGCTTTCCAGGGCGGAACCGGCCAGGGTCGCGGAATCGAGGCGGTCGGCGAAACCGTCGGCATGCAGCGCCCGCACGATCTCCGCCTCGAGGACGAGGCCCGGCGCGAAGGCCCGGGCGGTCTCGTCATAGGCAGTCTTCAGGAGGTAGGCGGTTCCCCCCGCCACCAGGGCGAGGCTGACGGCGAGGGTCGTTCCATCGCGGCTCAGGATGTCGGCCCGGATGCCGACGGGACCTCCCTCGGCCCGGAAGACCGCGCGGGCGAAGGCCGCATGCGCCGTACGGCAGGCCATGGCGCTACCGGCGGCTCCCTTCCATCCGGCGGCCTCGACGTCGAGGAAAATCTCCACCGCGCGGGTGAGAGCCGGCCCCTGCGTCACGGTCTCAAGGCTCATCACACCGCCCTCGGCGAGGCGGCGCTGCCGGCGACGCAGATCCTTGAGCCGCGAGGGATGCGGATGCCCGGCCAGGAAAGCGGCATGATCGGCGCGCCTATGGAGGACCGGACGGGCGAACCGCGCCACCTCGCCGAGATCCCACCCGGCCTCCGCCATCGCGGCGAGCAGGTCCTGGCCCGGCGCCGCCTCGACCGAGAGCAGCGGCCAGCGCCATGCCCGCCCGCCGGAAGCGGCGGCAAGACCCTCCACCAGGGCGGTCAGAATCGCGGGCCTGTCCGGGCCCGCGGCCACCAGCGGCGCGGACGCGGTGATGAAGGGCGACACGAACGGCAACAGCACGGATCGTCCGAGTCCGCAGATATCGTAGGAGCGGCGAAACGGCAGCACCGCCTCGAGGCGCTCCGGCCCACGCACGACGACGACCCGCAGGTCCGACGACGCCAGACCGCTCGCCAGATGGGCCTGCATCACGTGTCGACCGAAGAAGGGATGGGCATCCCCCGCACGCGCCGAGAGGTCGTCCCAGGCCGCCGCTTCGCGCCCGAGAGACGCGAGCGTCGTGATCGCATGTGTGTAGGCCGGCGCGATCCGCCGGGCGTGAGCGGCGCTCATCGACCCCATCTCCCGAACAGACCGATCCGGACCGGCGTGACCAGACCATGCACCGCGTGCGCCGCCCAGGCCATGGCAGCGGCTCGCACCACGGTCGCGAGAGCCATGGCGACGGCGGCTCCGATCACCCCGAGCATCGGGACCAGGATGAAGCAGAGGCCACCGGCCAGACCCAACATGCCGACGGCGACCCCGGCGGCGAGGCGCTCACCGCCCAGCATGTTGAGCAGGTCCTCGCCCGGACCGAAGGCGCTGGCGGCGACACTGCCGGCGACGAGGACAGCGAGGAGGGGTAGGCTGTCTCGGAATTCGGGGCCGAACAGGCCCAGCAGGAGGGGCGCGGCCGCGAGGACGGCGATTCCGATCACGACGGTGGCCGCCAGGGTAAGACGCGCCTGCAGCGCGATCAGATCGGCGAGCCGCGCCCGGTCCCCGGCCGCATGGGCCGCGGTGAAGCGCTGCGCCGTGGCGGCCGTGGCGGCGAAATGAACGAAGACCACGAATTGCTGGATCCGGGTCGCGGCGAAGTACAATCCCACCGTGGCGGGTGGAACGAGAAGGCTCAGCACGACGACGTCGATGAAGCTGGCCGCAGACGTGGCGAGATCGCTTCCCGCGATCGGCAGGCAGGCGCGCAACCAGCGCCGCCAGGCATAGCGGCGCGGTCCCGTGGGCAAGATCGCCTGGAGGCGTCGCAATAGCAGGGCGGCCTGGATCGACACGGCGATTCCGGTCGCCACGAGGGTGCACAGGACGGCGACGCGCGCTTCCGCCGGGGCCCCGAACCCGACAGCCGCGAGCATGGCGGCCATGATCAGGCCCTGCCGCAGCAGGTACGGCGGCGCGATGGCGAGCACGGCCCAGTTCTGACCGCGGGCCACGCCCTCGCAGTAATCCTGAAGCGCGAAGAGCGGTAGCACCAGCGCTGCCACGAGAAGCGGGGCGGCATAGGGCCCCTCCAGCAGGGAGCCCTCCACCCAGACCAGGGCGAGACCGCCGAGGGCGACGGCCAGAGCGCTCGCCAGCGTGACGGTCGCACCGCCGATGAGGTAGGCCCGGACGGCAGCGAGGTCACCCCGGGCCTGATCCGCTGGAATGAACCGGCAGGCGCCCTGCGACAGGCCGAGGGTGGCCGAATGACCGAGGATCGCGATCCAGACCCAGATCGCTGCAAAGATCCCGTACTCAGTGCCGCCCATCAGGCGCGCCATCAGAACCTGTCCGACATAGGCGAAGCCGGCGGCGCCGATGCGAATCGCGAAGACGTGGATCGCCGCACCGGCGGCACCGCCGCGCAGACGCGTCAGCGCGCTCCATGCACCGGTGGCTCCGATCCTGTCCGTCGCTATGCTCACCGAATGGCCCCCGCCCGATCCAGGCCGGTATAGGGCCTTCGCCATTGCGGCGCGGTTAAGCCGAGCGGTTAAGGCTTTGGTTCAGGGCCCGGCGGGCGCCGTCGCAGATGGCTTGGTCCCGGCAGATTCCTTCGGCGGCGCCAAGGTCAGGGCGGGTCGCCCGGCGCTGCCCGTCGAGGCTGGATCCGGCTGCAGCAGCGACAGGGTAATGGCGCGGGTGACGTGTTCGGCCATGCAGCGCAGCCCAAGATCATTCAGCCGGAACTGGCTGCCAAGGAGATGCCCCTCGCCCTTGTCGTTGCGGCGCGCGAGATAGCGCATGGCCTCGTAGCGCTGCACCAGTGGTACGCCCTCGCGCAAGGCGACCTCCTGCACCTTGCGCACGAGGCTGGTGTAATAGTCGTCCGAGGCAAGGCTCGCGGTGTAGACCGGACTGACCAGCACGACGTCGATTTCATGCCCCTTGATCCATTGCACGGTCTCGTCAAGGGCCGTGCCGAAGGCATCGAGATCGACCCGGGCAAGCGCATCGTGGGAGCCGACCTGCCAAATGACGAGGTCGGGCTCCACTTCCGCAACCATGCTGCGCAGGCGCTCGCCCGCCCCCGACGCGATCTCGCCTTGCAAGCCCCGGCTCTCCACCACCACGTCGACATCCGGCAGGGAGCGCTCGAGGGCGGTCTCCAGTTTGACCGGGTAGGTGGCGGAGGATCCGAGTCCCATGGTCGACGCACCGATGGCGAGCACGCGGACCGGGCGTTTTTCCTTCAGCGCAGCCTTGACCGCGCCGAGGCGAGCCAGAGTGTAGAGCTTCGAGCCCGGCACCCGACATTCCGGCGACAGGGTCACGTCGACCGCCTCTGCGTCCGGCCCCTGACCAGCGGAGACGCTCGGAGGCGAGACCACAGTCGGGGGCGGAGCTCCCACCTTCGCGGGGTCCTGATGGGCCGCCGGCTCCTGCGCCCAGGCTCTGTCTCCGCCGAACGGGCAGAGGAGAGCCAGGCTCAGGGCGAGGAGACCCGCGGCTTTCGGGAGCGCCATTCGACGAACCATGCGGTGAAACCCAGTGCGAACAGGCCGGACCCTACGACGAAAACGTCAACAACGACACCGCCGCCAGTCCAGAAGCGCACGAGTTGCGCGGCCAGGCTGAGCAGTGAGCCGATGGAAAAGACCGCAAGCGAATTTCGTCCCAGACTAGCGAGGAAGGCCGTGATCCATCCGAGCCGCGGAGCGAGGAACCCGTAGAGGGTCTGGAAAGCGAGGAGTACGCCGAGAAAGTGGATGACCCGCGCCGGGGACAGGTAGGTCTTGTCGAAGGTG
Source organism: Methylobacterium sp. Leaf125 (assembly GCF_001423085.1). Classification (GTDB taxonomy): domain Bacteria; phylum Pseudomonadota; class Alphaproteobacteria; order Rhizobiales; family Beijerinckiaceae; genus Methylobacterium. Next base: position 171,272 of record NZ_LMNU01000045.1, read on the forward strand.
AAGACGAGGCGCGGATCGGGAACGAGGAGCGGATCAGGCCGTAGTTCGAGCACCGAGAGGACGATGCCGGTCAGAACGATGACCACTCCCGCCGGTAGGAGCCGACGCGACCAGCGCTTCAGCCAGGGCGAGGTCCGGCTCCAGTCCTGCATGGTGAAGCCGAGAACCAGCAGAAGCTGCCAGCAGAGCGGATCGAAGAACCAATCGCCCTCCCCCGGCCAGGATGGCACGTTCCACTCGAACACCAAGCTCGAGGCATAGAGCAAGAAAGACAGGAACAGGGCGGCGAGACGGCTCACCCGCCCGATCAGCACGAAGACGGGTGCGATGCCGAGGAGCACGACGTAGAGCGGCAGGATGTTGAAGAAGCCGAGTTGATGAGTGAGCAGCACGAACCCGACCATGGTCTGGATCGGATCCGCGAAGAAGCTTCCGGCATTGTGCCATTCGAGCAGCAACGGGTTGTCGAGCACCAAAGCGGTGCCGGCGATCATGCCGAGGGCGAGCGCCATCGTGGTGATCTGCGCGCGGTAGACCTCGATGGTGCGCGACATAAGCCTCAGCACGGTCTTGAGCCGCGGCTCGGGGCTTCCGTCGCGATTGCGCGTGGCGATCCCGATCGACCAGCCGGCGAGGAAAACGAACAGCTCGGCGGCATCCGAGATGCCGTACTGCGAATACGTGTAGCGCTCGAAGGTGTTGCCGGGAATGTGATTCACGAAGATCGTGACGAGGGCCAGGCCCCGCCAGAAATCCACCGCGTTCGGTTCGCGCATCGGGGCTCCGCACTCCGGTAGCTCGAAAGGAAAGATGCGAGGCGGGCTGTATCTCGCGGCCGCGCGGCAAGGGCCGGCCCTGATACGGTGCCCTCGCGGTTCTGCAAAGGGCAACCTTGGCGGAGATGGACGAAGGTCGATCTTGCAAACCGCTGCGGGCATCGTGGACGTACAGCGGGGTTCATACCCCGGCGGTGTGGCATAAATACCGGCGACGCCGAGGGGCGCCCCACCTATGATGGACGCGGTTTTCACGTTGCGGATCTATCCATGCAGACCCCCGTCGCCGGCGACGCCGCGCCGATCCCGACCGGAGTGCCGGGCCTCGACGAGATCCTTCACGGCGGCTACGCGGCGCAGCGGGCTCATCTCATCGAGGGGCGGCCGGGCAGTGGCAAGACGACCCTCGGGCTGCAATTTCTTCTCGATGGCCTGAAGCGGGGCGAGCGCGGCCTTTACATCACCCTCTCGGAGAGCCGGCGCGAACTTCTGTCGGTCGCTGAGCGCCACGGCTGGTCCCTGGACGGGGTCGAAATCTACGAGTTGGTTCCGCCGGAGCTCAGCCTGGATTCGGAGCAGCAGCAAAGCCTTATCCACTCATCCGACTTGGAACTGGGCGAAACGGTCCGGATGGCACTCGCCGAGATCGAGCGCGTCAACCCAGTCCGGGTGGTATTTGACAGCTTGTCGGAAATCCGCCTGCTGTCGCAGGGCTCACTGCGATATCGGCGGCAGGTGCTGGCGCTGAAGAGCTATTTCCTGCTCAACAACGCCACCGTGCTGATGCTCGACGATCTCAGCTCTGAAGACGACGATCTTAACCTGCATTCCATCAGCCACGCGGTTCTCCGCCTCGAACAAGTGACACCGACCTACGGCGCCGGACGCCGTCGGCTGCACATTATCAAGATGCGCGGCACTTCCTATGAGAGCGGCTTCCACGACTTCGTGCTGAGACGTGGCGGGGTTCGCATCTTCCCCCGCCTCGTAGCAGCGGATCACCATGCTCAATTCGAGCCCGAGACTGTTGCCTGCGGGGTTCCGGAACTCGACGCGGTCCTCGGCGGCGGCTTGGACCGGGGCACCACAAGCCTCATCATCGGCCCTTCGGGTGCCGGTAAGTCGACCCTCGCCCTCGGTTACCTGATGGCCGCCCTCGATCGAGGCGAGCACGGGCTCATCATCAGTTTCGACGAGACCGTCGGGATCCTTCAGCGACGGGCCTCCGGGATCGGTTTTGCGGTCGGCCACCACATTGAATCCGGCCGCCTACGGATCGAACAGATGGACCCGGCCGACGTCTCGGCGGGCGATTTCGCCGGACGGATCCGCGACGCGGTCGAGACCGATCGTGCGCGGGTCGTGGTGATCGACAGCCTCACAGGCTACATGAGCGCGATGAGTGGGCAGCCGCATTTGGTGCTGCAGATGCACGAGATGACAACTTATCTGAACCAGCAGGGTGTGGTGACGATCCTAGTCCTCGCCCAGCACGGGATGGTGGGGCGGATGGAGGCGCCGGTCGATCTCACCTATGTCAGCGACACAGTGGTGATGCTCCGCTTCTTCGAGGCGGGCGGCCATGTGCGCCGCGCCCTCTCGGTCCTGAAGAAGCGCACCGGTCCGCACGAGGACACGATCCGAGAGTTCCGGATCGACTCCCAGGGCCTTCGGGTGGGAGAGGTGCTCAAGGATTTTCGTGGCGTGCTCACCGGCGTGCCGACCTTCGAGGGCGACCGCGCCGATCTTCTTGATGACCGACCCACTTCATCGGCGCAGATCACCGGCAGTCAGACCGGCTCCCATGGCGCAGCCTGATCCCATCGCGCTGATCCTGGCACCGGGCGGACGCGACGCGCGCATCGCTGCCGCGATCCTGGCTGAGGTCGGCATCAATTCGCGGATCAAGGCGAACCTGGCGGACCTGGTAGCGGACCTGGATGTTGCGGCCTGCGCGGTGATCACCGAAGAGGCTCTCCTGCACTCGGACCGACGGGCGATCGCCGAATGGTCCGAGCGACAACCCCCCTGGTCCGACTTTCCCTTCCTCCTGCTTAGCCATCGCGGCGCCTCGCCCGACGAACGCCTGAACGGCCTACTCGGCAACGTGACCTTGCTGGAGCGGCCGTTCCATCCGGCGGTGCTCGCCAATGCGGTACGTTCCGCCCTGCGCGCCCGTCGCCGACAGTGGGAGGTGGCGGCCCACCTGGACGAGCGCCAGAAGACTCATGAACGTCAAGCCCTGCTGATTCGAGAGCTTCATCATCGTGTGAAAAACACGCTCGCCACGGTGCAGGGCCTGCTCGGCGCCACAGCACGGTCCACCCATGATGTAGAAACGTTCTACCAGTCCTTCTCCAACCGGATCGTCTCGCTGGGCAAAACCCACACACTCCTCACTGAGGATTATTGGCAGACCGCTCCCCTGCACGAGCTGCTAGAGAACGAGCTCAGCCCGTACAACGATGCAGAGAGCCAACGTATCCACCTCCAGGGGCCAGTGATCGAGCTGGCAGCGGACCTCGCCGTCCCAACCGGAATGGCGTTCCATGAGCTGACCACGAACGCGGCGAAGCACGGAGCGCTCTCTGAACCGGGCGGCCGGATCACGATCGTATGGGATGTCCTGGCAGGTGACACCGGACGGCGCCTGACCCTCGACTGGACGGAGTCGGGTGGGCCGGCGGTGACGCCGCCGCAGCGCAAGGGCTTCGGCTCGACTCTGCTTCAGCGGGTCCTGGCACAGCAGTGTAACGCTACCGTGGCTATCGACTATGCAGCGAGCGGACTGCACTTCCATATGGAAGCGCCGCTGCCGGAGGAACGGCTGGTCCCGAGCTACTGAGAAACCGCAATCTCAGAGACCAGCGTCCTCACCTCCTCAGTCGAGGTAGTCGCCGTACTTCTCGACGTGGCGGGCGAGGCCCAGGCCGTGCTCGCGCACGAGGCGTTCGGCGCGCTCAGCATCTCGTGCCTCAAGGGCCTGGATGATCTCAACATGCTCCTTGATTGAGTTCGCTGCACGGTCGCCCTGGCGCAGGGCGGTGTTTCGGATGCCGCGGACATGCATCAGCAGGTTGCTGGTGATGTCCTTGATCACGTCGCAACCGCCGAGCGAGATGATCTTCTGATGAAACCGGATGTTCGCATCCGAGTACTCATCCATGTGATCGGTTGGGCGCCCCTCGTAGAATTCGGGGAAGTGGATACGCAGGCAGCCGAGTTGCTCGTCGGTAGCGTGCTCGCAGGCGAGCCGTGCGGCCATGCTCTCCAGGGCTGACCAAGCCTGGATCATCGCAACGATCTCTTTCTTCGACTTCTTGATCACGAAGACGCCGCGGCGGGCTTCGAACCGAACGAAACCTTCCTGCTCCAAAACCGTGAGGGCTTCGCGGACTGGAGTGCGGCTGACACCGAGATCCTGGGACAGCTTGCGCTCGTCGAGCCTGACCTCGTCGCGCTGGCTGTAGATGTTCATGTTGGTAATGGCTTCCTTCAGCGCATCGTAGGCAAGCGCACGCAAGCTCGACGTGGCGGCGAGCGGCTTGATCTGAAAGGTCGTGGACTCAACCATGCTTACACCTGGAACGATCGGTAGGACGCTGAGGCACCGTCAATTTGGTCCGGAACATGCCGAACCCGCTCTCGGAACACAAGGAAACCTGAGCGTTTGACCCGGGACAAGATTTGAATATCCCCCCTGCAACAACAACATAGCTACGTCGACTCACCAAGCTGTGACGACGAACGGCTGCCCGTATCGATCGGCGCATCGGCTTTCCGTTCCGGTGCAGAGCGACAGAGAGCGATCCCAAGCCCAAACCATTCACCCAGATCCAGTTTGACACGTGGTATTTGGTATGCCACCATTCTTGGACTGACAACTGGATGATTGGGATTGTCAGCACTGCACTCAACACAATCCTTCGATCAGATCCTCGCGTAACGCAGACCGATCCCCGAGCGATCGATCAGCACGAATTGATATAATTTTGGTTTGACAGCCTACGTCTGAGCAAATCTTGAGATGTCTTGAATATCAGCCGCAGGGATGCTGACAGGTTGGTCGTCACCTTACGCTGAAAACCCGAGCCACTCGGAAATAGTCAGTCAAACGACGGCTTCATACGTTCGAACACGACCAAGAACGGCGCGCCATCCAACAAGAAGCGCCCCAGATGGAGGAAACACCATGGATAGAACCGCTGGCTCAGAATCCACGCAGGCCGTCCACGACGTCGCCACCGGCGTTGGTGTCACGTCCGATCACGCGGGCGAGCAGATCGACGGCTTCCACCTCGTCATCGACGCGCTGAAGCTCAACGGCATCGACAACATCTACGGCGTGCCCGGCATTCCGATCACCGATCTCGGCCGCCTCGCGCAGGCCGCCGGCATGCGCGTCATCTCCTTCCGCCACGAGCAGCACGCCGGCAACGCCGCCGCGATCGCGGGCTTCCTCACCAAGAAGCCCGGCATCTGCCTAACCGTCTCCGCGCCCGGCTTCCTCAACGGTCTGACGGCGCTGGCCAACGCCACCACCAACTGCTTCCCGATGATCCTGATCTCGGGTTCCTCCGAGCGCGAGATCGTCGATCTGCAGCAGGGCGACTACGAGGAGATGGATCAGCTCGCCATCGCCAAGCCCCTGTGCAAGGCCGCCTTCCGCGTGCTGCACGCCGCTGACATCGGCATCGCCGTTGCCCGCGCCATCCGCGCCGCCGTCTCAGGCCGCCCAGGCGGCGTCTATCTCGACCTGCCCGCCAAGCTGTTCTCCCAGGTCATGGACGCCGAGGCCGGCGCCAAGTCCCTGGTTAAGGTGATCGACGCCGCTCCAGCGCAACTGCCGGCCCCGAGTGCCATCACCCGTGCGCTCGACGTGCTGAAGGGCGCCAAGCGTCCGCTGATCGTTCTCGGCAAGGGCGCCGCCTACGCCCAGGCCGACGAGGAGGTCCGCAACCTCGTCGAGCGCAGCGGTATTCCCTACGTGCCGATGAGCATGGCCAAGGGCCTCCTCCCCGACACCCATCCGCAATCGGCCGGCGCGGCCCGCTCCCTCGTCCTGAAGGAGGCGGACGTCGTCCTTCTGGTGGGTGCGCGCCTGAACTGGCTGCTCTCACATGGCAAGGGCAAGACCTGGGGCGCCCCCGGCTCGAAGAAGTTCATCCAGATCGACATCGAGCCGAAGGAAATGGACTCGAACGTCGAAATCGTCGCTCCGGTGGTCGGCGACATCGGCTCCTGCGTCACGGCTCTCCTCGACGGCATGGGCCAGAACTGGCAGGCGCCCCCCACGGCCTGGACTGATGCGATCCGGACCAAGAAGGAGGAGAACCTCGCCAAGATGGCCTCGAAGCTGAAGAAGAATTCGGCTCCGATGGACTTCCACGGAGCGCTGGGCGCACTCCGGACCATCATCAAGGAGCGGCCCGACGCGATCCTCGTCAATGAGGGCGCCAATACCCTCGACCTCGCCCGCGGCATCATCGACATGTACCAGCCGCGCAAGCGCCTGGATGTCGGCACCTGGGGCATCATGGGCATCGGCATGGGCTTCGCGGTGGCGGCCGCCGTCGAGACCGGTAAACCGGTCCTCGCAGTGGAGGGCGACTCGGCCTTCGGCTTCTCCGGTATGGAGGTCGAGACGATCTGCCGGTACGATCTGCCGGTCTGCATCGTGGTCTTCAATAACAACGGCATCTATCGCGGCACCGACACCGATCCCACCGGCCGCGATCCCGGCACCACGGTGTTCGTGAAAGATTCGCGCTACGACAAGATGATGGAGGCCTTCGGCGGCGTCGGCGTCCACGTCACGACGCCGGACGAGCTCTCACAGGCGGTCAACGCGGCGATGGATTCGGGCAAGCCCACCCTGATCAACGCCGTTATCGACCCCGCCGCCGGCACTGAGAGTGGCAACATCGGCAGCCTGAACCCGACAAGCACTGTGGTCCGTAAGAAGATTGCCTGAGCTGACGGACGGCAGCACCTCCGGAGATCGGCTTCGTCTCCGGAGGCACGGCGCGGCCTCTCCTGGGGGGCTCCGTACGCTCCGGCCAGGGCGGCGCTGTCAACGCCGCGCGGGAGGGCCTCCTCCCGCGATCGTCATTTCGCCGAATGCCCGCGCTGAAGTCTCCCGGATAGGTGAGCCTGTGCCATGAAAGCCCTCGAAGGCGTCAAGATCCTCGACTTCACGCACGTCCAGTCGGGCCCGACCTGCACGCAGCTGCTGGCTTGGTTCGGCGCGGACGTGATCAAGGTCGAGCGGCCGGGCGTGGGCGATGCCACGCGCCAGCAGTTGCAGGACATCCCCGATGTGGACAGCCTCTATTTCACGATGCTGAACCACAACAAGCGCTCCATTACTCTCGATACAAAGAACCCGAAGGGCATCGAGGTGCTGTGGCGTCTGATCGGCGAGTGCGACGTCCTCGTCGAGAACTTCGCCCCCGGTGCCCTCGCTCGGATGGGCCTGACCTGGGAGGCGATCCACGTCGCCAACCCGCGCATGATCCTCGCCTCGGTGAAGGGATTCGGCCCGGGCGCCTACGAGAACTGCAAAGTCTACGAGAACGTGGCGCAATGCGTCGGCGGTGCTGCCTCCACCACGGGGTTCCGCACCGATATCCCGATGGTGACGGGGGCCCAGATCGGCGACTCCGGCACCGGCCTCCACCTGGCACTGGGCATCGTCACAGCCCTGTACCACCGGACCCAGAACGGCCTCGGCCAGCGCGTCGACTGTGCCATGCAGGACGGGGTGCTGAACCTGTGCCGCGTAAAACTGCGCGACCAGCAGCGCCTCGAACGCGGTCCCTTGCCGGAATACAGCCAGTTCGGCGAGGGTATCCCGTTCGGCGATTCGGTTCCGCGCGCCGGCAATGATTCCGGGGGTGGCCAGCCAGGCCGTATCCTCAAGTGCAAGGGCTGGGAGACCGACCCGAACGCCTACATCTACTTCATCACGCAGGGAGCTGTGTGGCCGCAGATCTGCGATGTCATCGGCGAACCCGCTTGGGCGACCCATCCCGACTACGCCACGCCGAAGGCTCGCCTGCCGCATCTGAACGAGATCTTCACCCGCATCGAATCCTGGACGATGTCGAAGACCAAGTTCGAGGCGATGGAGATCCTCAACGCTCTGCACGTGCCGTGTGGCCCGATCCTCTCCATGAAGGAGATCGCGGAGGACCAATCCCTGCGCAAGTCCGGCACCGTGGTGGAAGTCGATCACCCCACCCGCGGCAAGTACCTGACGGTGGGCAATCCCATCCGGCTCTCGGCGAGCGAGACTGAGATCACCCGGTCGCCCCTGCTCGGCGAGCACACCGAGGAGATCCTTTCCGAGGTCCTCGGCTACTCCGAAGCCGAGCGCCTTAAGATCGCCGAGTCCGGCGCCATCGGCTCAGTCCGGAAGATCGCCGCCGAGTAATCCCGTTCCTCAACCCGGTTTCTCCTCCCAACTCGCGCGGCCTCGATCCCTCGATGCCGCCCCCCCCTTTTAAGGAAGACTGCTCCTCGGAACGGTCGAACGGCTCAGGCGATGCCGGCGAAGCGGCCGTGGCCGGCACCGATCTCGTTGTGGCCCTCGACGGACCCGCTGTCCTGCGACAGCCAATCGGCGAGCTTGATCACCAGCACGTCCTGCAGGGCGATGAGGGTGAAGATCGTTACGAGGATGGATGCGAGTACGGCCGGCCTCCTGACGGCATATTGCAGTGCGGTTTTCTCATGCCGCACTGCAAATGAACAGGTCGCGGCCGGTGATTTTCCTTGACGCTGCGCCTTTGTGAACGCCGTCAGGTCGGTAGTTCAGGCGCTGCGTCCTCGCCCCAGGCACCGAGGGTGCATGCCCCGTTAATCCGGAGGGCCTCGCCGGTGTCCACGGTCGCCTCCGCCGACGAGAGCACATCCAGGGCGGTCAGTACCCGATGCACGATCGGGTCCGCCTCGGCGAGCATCGGCGCTAGACTGGCGAGGCGCCCGTTCTCGAGATGCGCGAGCACCCGCCCAGTAGCGTGATCGGCGAAGCGGATGATGGTCATCCGGCGCAGGCAATCCCGCAGGAAGTGCATAGCCCCAAGCGTTTCTGGGGGAGGAACGCCGACATAGACCGCCTCCGGATCGCGGGCCTGGATGTTGATCGCTTGATAGCGGTCGATGTCGAGCAGAACCTGAACGTCGAGAATGTTCATGACCCCATTCGACCCAAACGCGACAGTGCGGGGCCGCTGACCCTCCGGCACACTGTTGTCGAGAAACTCGAAATGGACCTCCTTGTCGGGCCGTAGCACCCAGGTGAAGAAGAGCCGCGGCATGCCCGTATAGGCCTCGACATTGTGCGCCAGCAGGTCCTCCACCGCCTTGTAGCGGCCGAACTGCTCGCCGCGCTTCCAGGCTCGCTCCACCGTGGCACCCGGCGGCGTGATCATGAATTGCATGTAAACCTGATGCCCGAAGCGGGTGAGCAGTTGGCTCCCCATCTCGGTGCCGGGATTGACCGCGAAGCTGTCGAAGCGGAAGCGGTCGATGAGGAGGTGGGAGATGCGTCCGGCATCCGCCTTGCGCGCCATGTAGCCGTCGAGCTTGCGGTCGACGATCTCGACCTCGTGGCCGGTGAGCGGTCCGGCGTAGCGTCGTGCTGGCCCCAGACTGTCGTAGTCGAGCAGGAACTTGCGCCAGACATCGGGTGTGATCAGCGCGAAGTCCAGCCAGTCGAGCCCCAGGGCCTCGACCAGTGCCCGCTGGTAGGGCCGGATCGTGCTCTTGCCAGATGCGGAGGAGCCCTTGACGTTGAGGATCACCGGGGCTGGCTGTGCCTCCAGGCGGACGTAGCCATGGCGCGCCACGATCTCCTGGATCCAGGGCTCGATCATCTCACCTAGGGCGCGGCTACCATAGCCGTTCGACACGAGGGTGCCGGCCAGCCTGCCAAGGAGCACCCGGTCGCGAATCAGGAAGCCACGGCGGCCGATGAGACTTGCTACCACGCAGCGAAGCGCTGCACAGGCCGCTGCTGAGAGGGGATCATCGGTCGCGATCGCCCGAACCTGCCAAGCCTCGAGATGGTGCTCGGCTCGGCTCGCCGGGTCCCACCTCTCCTGCACGGGAGGGCTCGTCCTCCGATCGCGCAGGCGCCAGAAGCGAAGCCACGACGCCGGCTCCGTGACCTCCGCACACGGATGACGCTCGTCCAGCATCGCGGCAATCTCGCTGTCCAAGAGCGCGGCGGCAGTGGAGCAAATCTCCGCATGGCGGGCGGCGATCTCCCGGGCGTGATCCGCGATGCCCTCGCACAGGATGATCGAGACGATCGCGCGGAAGTTCACGCCGAGATCGCCGTAGGTCTGTCCCATCGGTACGGAGAGATCCGCCATCACGCGGATCAGAACCTCGTGGACCACCAGTCGCTCGGGCCGGAAACGGACGACCTGGGTCAGCGGCAGCCCGCTGACATCGCTCATCTCATAGGCGTCGGCGAGAGGAGTCTCGACGTTCTCGGCGCGGAAGACGGTGGCCAGCGGGAGGATCGAGCGTGGCAAGCTCGATTCTATGCCGGGATTCCAGGGGCCGTGGACGTCGGCATCGACGACCTGCGGCGGGTTGGCCAGGGCATGGCTGGTCATGCCGAAGCACTCCGCTGTCCGCGTGGGCCGGACTGCCTGAAATCCGCGCCCGGATGCCTCTCAGGCGCGTATGCTCAGGCGGCCTGGGGTTCCTCGATCGCCTCGAGACGAAGTTGATACTGGTCGCCCCATAGGTCGGCTGCCTTGCCGTACCAAGCCGCATCGAAGTACTTGCGGCAGCAGAACTCGCTGGTCCAGATGCAGACCGCGATCAGGCGACCGTCGACCACTTTCACGTGCCGACTGATCAGCCCGCTCGTGATCCCGGTCGACGGGCACATATCGATGCTGGTCATCCCATAGCTATTCTCGCCGCTGAAGATCACCGGGCAGTCGAGGATTGCCAGGAAACGCATGGAGATCACTCCTTCAACTCCCTCATCGCGGATAACGGCACCTTGCCGAAGCCTCGAACGATGATGGGTGCCAGCTCTCTTGAGCCAACTTTGCCTTGCCCCGCCCAACGTCGAGCGAGGCTAAAGAATCTGAGTTCAAACGCATTCCGGGTCAAGATTTGGGCACTGCAAAAGATTCTGGCTCAAAACCGCGGAATTCCTTTGCAGTGCAGGATCCGAACGTCGAACGTTTCTACACGAACTTCGCCGATCAATGACGGTTCCGATCTCAGCCGAGGTCTGTCATAGGGCAGTCGAAGCGTGTGGAGCTTCGGCAACACAATCCCAGATACTCTGGACCGAGTGCAGGCAAAGGCCGTCCATAATGGCGATATGGTTGATCTTGTGTGCGCAGAAAAGTTGCAGCCGGTCCGCCGGTGGGGTTCGCACGTCAGCAGTGACGAATTCCGGCGTGGTCAGCATCCAGACCAGACTGTCGAGCGTCTCCAGGCCCTTGTCGGACATGGAGCGGAAGATGTCCCGCTCCGTGAGTATTCCGATGAAGCAGCCAGTCTCGTCGCAGGCTCCGTCCACGACGATCAAAGCATCGACGTCCGGTGCCGTGAGGAGGCGCATCGCTTCGCGCACGGATCGGTCCATACGGATGTGGCGCACGCGCGAGGCTTGACTGCCAGGCTTCTGGCTCGCGCTCATGGCGCCGATACTCCGGACTCGTGACGTTTTGTCAAGAAAACCTGGTATACAGAATTTCAGTTGTCAACGCGCCCCTTGAAATATCGTGCATAAACACGCGACAGATCCGCTGATTTGTCGTTCACGCCCCAACTTCAAAGCGGCTTAGGGACGACGATCGACGCGGGCCAGCCACATATTTCATCGGCGGCCATGCTGCGTCGCAGCATAAAATTCTATAATCGACACCCTTGGACCCGCAGCCCCAACGTTCGTCCGCCTTAACAACGCACCAAGCTTGTGCGGTACACCAGCTTTGCCGATCGGCAATATCGCGCATCTCCCCGATGCGTAGGCGTGTTCAAATCATGGCAGACAAGCGGAAATTCACGCGCGATTCTTTTCCAGGTCAATAGATTGATAGGCCAAATCACCTGCCTGCGCAGCTTGGTCAACGGCTCGGCGATCGTCCGCACCTCATCGGGACGTGGCACTGCAATCGGGCTGGACGACTTCCTGGATAGCTAAAGAACGGCCGGTCAGGGCTCGAAAGTGCATCGAAATCTGGTGAACACGCTGCATTGCGATATCGATTTCTGGGAAACCAACTCTTGACGATTGGTTCGACGCGAGAGAGGCTGGTATTCCACATACCAAGCCGGCGACAAGCCCGGCGGCTAACGGCCCCCGTGCGCAGCATCGGACGCAGATCCGATCGCGTACTCGTTTCAGCAAGAGCCTACCGGAGGAAAAGCCATGTCGAGCGTGGAAACCACAACCGAGCGCGTATCTGACAGTTATCGATGGGGACAGCTCGTCATCGGCGTCATCTGTATGGTGATGATCGCGAATCTGCAGTACGGATGGACGTTCTTCGTCCCTGACATCCAAAAGAAATTCGGCTTCGATCGCGCGGCGATCCAATGGGCCTTCACCCTGTTCGTTCTGTTCGAGACCTGGCTCGTTCCCGTCGAGGGCTGGTTCGTCGACAAGTACGGCCCGCGGGTGGTGGTGCTGTTCGGCGGCCTGCTGTGCGGCATCGGCTGGGTGGTCAACTCCTACGCCACCTCGTTGAACATGTTCTATCTCGGCCAGGTCATCGCCGGTATCGGTGCGGGCGCGGTCTACGGCACTTGTGTCGGCAGCGCCCTGAAATGGTTTCCGGACAAGCGCGGGCTGGCGGCCGGCATCATCGCTGCCGGCTTCGGTGCCGGCTCGGCCCTCACCGTCGCTCCGATCCAATGGATGATCGCCGATCACGGCTTCCAGGCCGCGTTCTTCAACTTCGGCATCGGTCAGGGTCTCGTTGTCTGCGCACTGGCGTTCTTCTTCACCTCGCCGAAGAAGGGGCAGGTTCCGGAGGCTGCCACCAACACGAACGTCATCCAGACCCGGCGCAACTACACCCCCGGTGAGGTTGCCCGGCAGCCGATCTTCTGGCTGATGTACTTCATGTTCGTCATCGTTGGCGCCGGCGGCCTGATGATCACTGCCAACCTCAAGCCGATCGCTGCCGATATCGGAGTCGACAAGGTGCCGGTCACGATCATGGGTATTACCATGGTTGCCATCACCTTCGCGGCCACCATCGACCGCGTCCTCAACGGCCTGACGCGTCCGTTCTTCGGCTGGGTCTCGGACAAGATCGGTCGTGAGAACACCATGTTCGTCGCCTTCGCGATGGAAGGCTTCGGCATCTACATGCTCTACCTCTGGGGCCATGACCCGCTGTGGTTCGTGCTGCTCTCGGGCTTCGTGTTCTTTGCGTGGGGCGAGATATACTCTCTCTTTCCCTCGACCTGCACGGATACCTTCGGCACCAAGTTCGCCGCCACCAATGCAGGCTTGCTCTACACTGCGAAGGGCACCGCCGCGCTTCTTGTCCCGGTCGCGAACTATCTGCAGCAGGCGACCAACAGTTGGGATGGAGTCTTCCTGGTGGCCGCCGGCGCCAACATCCTCGCTTCGCTCCTCGCCATCGCGGTGCTGAAGCCCTGGCGCAAGCGCGTCGTGGCGCAGGCGCTTGCCGTCTCCGACGAGACCAAGTCGGCCCCCCGCATCGTCGCGGCCTGACGGCCTAACCGAAGCGATCGAAGAAGACCCGCGGGGGCCGGACGCCAAGTCCTGGCCCCCGCGCCCGTTTCAGCCTCGCCCGATCGCCTCGCAGGAGATCTCCGATGCCACCGACTTGGCGCCCGATGCACACGGCCCCGCGATCCGTCGCTCGAGTCTGGCTCAACCACATGACCCTTGGACCGATCCTAGTGGAGGGCCGACCCGGCCGCTGGTACGCCCCGAGCGCGGCGCGCCAAGTCTGGCGCTGGTACCGTCCGGCCGAGCCAGACGCCCTGGAGCCCTTCAGCAGTTGGTTGCCGTACGAAGCGCTCGCGGTCAAGGAGACAGGCACGGCGTCGATGGACGATTCGCTTTGCAGCCTTCTCGAATCTTTGCAGGTTGCAGGGCCGCAAATCCGGGCCGTCCCTCGCGGGATAGAACGACCAAATCAGATGATTTTCCGCCATCAGCGTAGCGAGGGCTGAGCCGATCAGCGCTCGACGCAGGAGCGAAACCGAGGCATCACACCAGAATCATCCTCGTGCGGAGCCGCCGATTTAGAGCAGACAAAGAGCTTGGCCGCTAACCCTATCCGTTCGCATTCTGCGCCCGCGCGAGTAGCTCGATCATTGCGATATGCGGTCGATCGCGCTTGCATCGGCGATCACTCAATTCAGGCCTGGGATTACATCACCGCAGAGCGGTGACCGCTCCTGAATTTCGCTTTTCACGTCAGGGATGCAATCGCGACGCGGTTTGCCGTGAAGGCCATCAGTGGCTTCTTCGGGAGACAGCGGGCCTATGTCCAGGACGGAGACCCGCTGGATGCTTCCTCGTGGAACACAGCGCTCTGGACATGCTGGTCCTGACTGAGTTGGATCGCCGCCTCGAAATCATGATAGCCTATCTGGCGCCGGTCGGGCTGATCCATTGCCTGATCATCGACACAGATTTGCGGCGTTTGGTAATGTCTCTCGAGCCGCGCGGGGTTCGTTCCAGCGGGTAGCCCTTCACCGGGGCACAGTTACAGTTTGAAAGGCCCCTGCCACCGAGCGAGCGTAATGGCATAGGGCGGTTCGCCGATTGAGACTCTTACGCCGGTGGCCCGTCGTCCCAGGTCAGCGTACGGCCGGCCCCGCGTTCGGGCGTGCATCGTGATCCGACCGAAGATGCAGGCCTGATCCAACAAGAAACGGCGCGCCTCGCGGCGCGCCGTCATGGTTTTCGTCGCGGCCCGTCCGAGGACGGACTGCCTCGCGTGGCACCTCAGACGGCGCGGGCTTGGTGCAGTTGCTCGATCTGCTGCTGGGTGTAGCCGAGGTCGAGCAGCACTTCGTCGGTATGCTCACCGAGCAGCGGCGAGGCCTTCACCTCGACCTGCATGTCAGAGAACTTGATCGGGCTTCCGACGGTCAGGTACGAGCCGAGCTTCGGGTGCGGCACCTCGACCACGGTGCCGCTGGCGCGCAGCGACGGGTCGTTGGCGATCTCCTTCATCGACAGCACCGGCGAGCATGGGATGTCGAACTTGCGCAGGATGTCCACGGCCTCGAACTTGGTCTTGTCGGCGAGCCAAGCCTCGATCGTGCCGAAGATGTCCATGATCTTGTCCTGGCGCGCACGGGCGGTGCTGTAGGCCGGATCGTTCTCCCATTCCGGCTTGCCGATCGCCTTACAGATCGGAGCCCAGGCATGGCCCTGGATCGTGAAGTAGATGTAGGCGTTCGGGTCGGTCTCCCAACCCTTGCACTTCAGCACCCAGCCCGGCTGGCCGCCGCCGCCCGCGTTGCCGCCGCGCGGCACCACGTCCGAGAACTCACCGTGCGGATACTGCGGGTATTCCTCGAGGTAGCCGAGAGCATCGAGGCGCTGCTGATCCCGGAGCTTGACGCGGCAGAGGTTGAGTACCGAATCCTGCATCGAAACGGCGACCTTCTGGCCCTTGCCGGTCTTGTTCTTCTGGTGAAGCGCTGTGAGAATGCCGATGGCTAGGTGCATGCCGGTGTTCGAGTCTCCGAGAGCCGCCGCGCTGACGGTGGGCGGGCCGTCCCAGAAGCCGGTGGTGGAGGCCGCGCCGCCGGCGCACTGTGCCACGTTCTCGTAGACTTTCAGGTCCTCGTAGTGGTGGCCATCCGAGAAACCCTTCACCGAGGCTAGGATCATGCCAGGGTTGAGCTCCTGAATGCGCGACCAAGAGAAACCCATGCGGTCGAGAGCACCAGGACCGAAGTTCTCGACCATGACGTCAGATTGCTTGATCAGGTTCTCAAGGACTTCCTTGCCCTCAGGCGTCTTGGTGTCGAGAGTCAGGGAGCGCTTGTTGGAGTTGAGCATTGTGAAGTAGAGCGCATCGGCATCCTCGACGTGGCGAAGCTGCGTGCGCGTCACGTCGCCGGCCCCGGGGCGCTCCACCTTAATCACGTCGGCGCCGAACCAAGCCAGCAGCTGCGTGCAGGCCGGGCCGGCCTGTACGTGGGTGAAATCGATAATCTTGATACCCTCGAGCGGCTTGCTCATTGTGGCGTTCTCCCTGTTAGCTTGGGCACTTGTCGGTGTTCAAGGATTGCCCGGTCAATCCGGGTTCTAGGTTGGCCGGAAACCCTTGGTGGTAGGTTCCGGCTCTCTGTCGCGCCCCGCCCTCAGGCGATGCGAGATTCGAGATCTGCCAAGCGGCGGCGAAGCTCTCGCTCGTCGTTCCAGCGCTGTGTCTCGTCGCGAATGATCGCGGCGATACCGGTGACGGCGTTGTCGGGGCCGTGGATCAGCCCGACCGTGAAAGCGATGGAGAGGGCGTGGCCGTCCTTATGGATGGCCGGGACTCGCAGGACATCGGCACCATACTTGGTCACCCCCGTCTGCATGGTCTTGGCATAACCCTCCCAGTGGCGCCGACGCTGACGCTCCGGGGTAATGAGATCGAGAGACTGGCCAATTGCCTCCTCAGCCGCATAGCCGAAAATCCGGGTCGCGGCTGGATTCCATGCGGTGATCGCACCGTTCGGGTCCGACACCACAACGGCATCACCAGCTGCTGTTACCAAGGCAGCAAAATCAATCGGGCTCGTCATGCGCTGCCCCTCATCTACCTGTCCGTGCGGGGGATGTCGTCTCCGCCGCCCGCTTCACTGACTAAGCGGGTTCGAACACAGGGCGATACAGTGGCCATTCATCGGCATAAATTATTCCTCTCCTTATCCGACAGGCTGGAAGCCGTCCGATTGCGTCGCGAGGACTTCGTCTTTTTCAGTGCTAGCGTTGTTGGTATTTGGTATGCCAACGATGACGAGGTGTCAACTCACGGAGCTGATGGCAACGGGTGGAGGGAGCTTCAGCCCATGTGGCAGCGTTCTCGGACAAAACCGCACGCCGCAGACGACGAGAGCCGGCAGGGGGAGAACTGCTATGAGTCAGGGCCCAAACATCACGATCACGCAGATCGAGGGCTACAAGTTCACGATCGATTTCGGCGGAATTTTACCCCATCTGATGGTCGATGAGGCCATTCCTATCGGCAGCGGCGAAGGCCCGTTTCCCGAACAGCTCCTCGTCTCATCAGTGACGAACTGCCTATGCGCTAGCCTCGTCTTTGCGCTCGGCAAGTACAAGCAGGAAGCCGGCGGCATCAGGGCCGAGGCATCCTGTGAGGTCACCCGCAACGCCGAGAACCGGCTGCGCATCACCGGTATCAGGGTCTCGATCAGCCTTGGGACGACCGCCGATGCCATACCTC
This sequence comes from Methylobacterium sp. Leaf125, assembly GCF_001423085.1. Taxonomy (GTDB): domain Bacteria; phylum Pseudomonadota; class Alphaproteobacteria; order Rhizobiales; family Beijerinckiaceae; genus Methylobacterium. Next base: position 188,490 of record NZ_LMNU01000045.1, read on the forward strand.
GCATTGATCGCGTGCTCGCGCAGTTCCAGCGCTTCTGTACTGTTTCCGAAAGCGTGCAAGATGGCATCCCCGTAGCGATCTCTGTCCAAGACAGTGCGGGCACGCTGCTCACCTGACCCCCTCAGCTTCTTCCAGAAAGGATTTGACATGACTACATCGCCCACAGAGTTTGGCCAGAACAACGCGATCGCCTACGAACCGGAAGACCTCGCCCGCCTTTTCAACGAACGCGCCAATGCGGGCGACCTGGACGGCCTCATTTCGCTCTACGAGCACGATGCGGTGGTGGCCGCCGGCAAGGTGGTGGCGACTGGACACAACGAGATCCGGCAATTCTATGCGGACCTCCTGGCGCGGAAGTCTGATTTTCCAGCAGCCGAGACTTTGCCGGCGATCCGGAACGGCGACCTCGCGATGACCTTCGCGCGGCTGCCCAATGGGACGATCTCGGTTGAAACCGCACGTCGCCAGGCCGACGGCGGATGGCGCTGGCTGATCGACCAACTGAAGATCAAGCCTCGTCAGGCGGACAAGGCCGGCTAACGGACGGCCCCCGCTCTGATTGCCGCCGATACCTAGACCAAGGGTTCTCGTATGATCGATCCTCGACTCGCCGGGCGGCTTGCCTTCGCTCACCGGCTTCCCACGAAGGAACCCCTCCCCCCCGGCCGGCACGGTCTCGGTCTCTTCTCTAAGCGGGACGCAATCCTCGTGGTACCGGAAAGCGTCGACCCACGCCGGCCAACGCCTCTCGTGGTCCTGTTTCACGGTGGTGGCGGCAGCGCGGAAAAAATTCTGCCGATGCTGGAGGCCCACGCCCAAGCACAAGGCTTCTTACTGCTGGCTCCCCAATCGATGTTCCCGACTTGGGACCTCGTGATCGGCGGCCATGGACCTGACCGTGAGCGCGTCGATGAGGCGCTGGCCGAGGTCAGCGCTCGCTACCTCCTCGATCCAACGCACCTGATCTTTGCGGGCCATTCGGATGGCGGCAGCTACACGCTCTCCCTCGGCCTCGCCAATGGGCATGTAGTCACCCACCTACTCGTTTCATCGGCGGGCTTCCTGTCCGTTCACCTGCAATCGGGCGCGCCACAGATCTTCCTGTCGCATGGAGTTTACGACGAGCAGATCCCAATCGACCGCAGCGCAAGGGTCCATGTCGCTCAGTTGCGTGAGGCGGGATACGTAGTGAGAGCGGTCGAGTACGACGGCTCTCACGCCTACAACCCAGCCATTGTCGCACAAGGCGTCGAATTCGTTCTTGCAACAACATAACTGCGTGAAACCGCAGCTTACGCAAAGATCTATCCGATCGAGGCCGGTACTGCGCCATCGTTTTAGATTTGTGTATCGTCTTCCAGAGCGGCAATCCGATTCAGGCCCTGTGCAATCGTGACGAGATCCGGCTGCAGCGCTCCCGCTTCCACCGACGTATCGGTAGCGGATCGGCTACGGAAGACCGACTGACCAGACAAATTTGGCGAAGCCCCTGGGCGGATCCGATGCGTGCGATCCAACGTATTTACCACGTCGTCCCTCTACCTCAAAATACCCTCGTATTTCACATGGCAGCCTTCTTGGATCGGGTGATCTCCGTTCATTTAATTCGATCTTTACCAGATCAGGCTTATCTTCAAATAGATTAAATTATTCCGAACGAGGACGCATACGTGATGGAAGCAGCCGAGAAGCCCGTCCTTGTGGACTCGCTCGACCAGGAAGCCGAGCGGATTCGGAACATCTTCAGCACTTCGTTCCCGCATTCGGGCGACGACCTGAACCGGCTGATTCCTGAGAACTTTACCGATACGCTGTCCCACAGGGCTGAGCCCGCGCCGAAGGCGGAGACCGACGAATTCGACTGGTCGATCACGCTCGCGAACATCGAAGCGATCGTCGAGGCTAGTAACACTAGCAAGAGTTCGGTGGCGGATGCGGAGCGTCGGGCTGAAATTGCCGAGGCCAAAGCCCGGGAGGCAATCCATTGGCTCCGCCTTCTTCATGAAGCCGTCCTGAAGGGTATGCCTACCCCATCGGCGTAGGGCGCCAAGTCCGGCCAGGATCATCGTTTGTGAAGCATCGCGTCGCTTCGAGCCGTGGTAGGGTTGCGTTCGGAAACGACGCCGCGTGAACCTTAGCGCTCTGCCGCCGTAGTGGGGAGTCGCCAACGAGATTGCCTCAGGCCCTGCGTTGAAACGAGGCCTCTCAGCGTCGGCATGGATGCTCGGCGCGATCGTGTTTGATCTGGCAGCGCTGACGTAAGGCGGCGAGATCCGTGTCAGCATGGTCAGCGGTGTCGTGATCGCGACGCGCCGTCGCAGAACCACGTGCATTAACCGCACCCACTTGTGCGCTTCATCAGTCCTGACCGAAACGGCAATCGACTGGTCGGCGGCATCCAAAAGTCCGCCATCGTGTCATCTCATCAGCGGCCGTTGGAACGCTGGAAAACGCTCCCCCTTCCCTGAGCGATCGTCCCCCTTACAGCGACAATGCGACATCATAGCGGATCACGGACAAGACCTCCAGCCAGTCGATTAGGGATAAGGCGCGGGCTTCCCGGCGGATCTGCTTGGTCCGCGGGGGGCCACACAGACCGAGGCACTGGGAAATGCCCGATCTCGGGTCAATCCATCTCTGCCGGAGGCGGAGCGATCGAGCGCGTCGATCCGTTAATCCGCGTGGCTCGAAGGCGCCTGCCATTCCACGCCGGCATGCTCGCGAATATCGCCCGCTGAACTTCCGGTATCGGCATCGCTCGCCCAGCCGCTGGGCTCGGCGACATCTACGATCTCGTCCTCCGGATAGGCGGCTTCCAGGAACAGCCTTGCCTCCCCTTCCGCGGCGGCCCGCACCGTCACCAAGGGCTTTGTCCCTGCGGCGGATCGGATCTTGGCAATAAATAACTTCATCATAAGCAGCCTTCTGGAACGGTCCCATCCCTTCAGAGAGGGCAGCGCCCGCGAACAACAAGGGATTTCCGCTTCACCATCCAAGCTCGCCGCTCACGTCTAGCGGGATTCAGAGCGGGCCTGGAACGAGAATCGAGGGCGTCGTGGCACACATCGCAGTCAGCAAATGCGCCTTTAGGCTGCGGCGTAGAAGGAAGATACACACCCGTTGATCCGGTGGCCGATTGGACATCCAGCTGAGGACGATGGGCGACCTCAGCGGCACACGCCGCAATTTGGAAATGCGTGCATCCTCATCGGGTTTGCGAAGGCTGCGAGTTGCGCCCTTGTTGATCAGTCATTGATTGGTGCACAGGCAAGGGATGTCAGCAGTTTGCAGGTCTATGATTGTTTCCTGCTACAAATCTAGTCGAGCAATCTCGGGCAAGGGTGATGCGACGCAGCCTTGCCAAGCACCGCATTAAGTCTTGAGGGGATTGATAGCGAAAGGTTCCGGGAATTTTGTCAGGGGCGTGGCATGGTCGATTCCGGCGGACCGACCCCGGAATTTCCGGCTCTCACCATTTCAAGCGAAGCTGGGGACGAGAACCGGCCGCATGCCGTTTGGCGGTCTAGGGACGCGTTGATCGCAACCAGTCCGAAACTTCCCCGACGGCATGCTGCCTCCAGGAAGATCGATCCGGGGTGACCGATCCGTGTGCGAGGGACATGGCACAAACGTTCAGACGCCGCCTGTTTCTCGAACGGGTTTCCTGCCGGACCTCTGCACAACCTCTCGCACTTGAGGCCGAGTTCACACGCGACAACGTTGATATCGCCTGTCAGGCTTTGTCCTTGAAGCTCGTCTCGCTCGTGGAGGTGGATGATGAGAGCAACTACGCGTTTCGGATCACACGCCCTGGCCTTCTCCTGCTTGCCGGCCAGATCGAAGACGCCGCAGCGCTGCTTGATCGGGGCCTCGGCATCAGGCGACTTCCCATTCCACCGCCCTGGGGCTTAATCGGCAACAAGCTCCGCCCCGGCGGCCCGGGGATGTCCCTGAGGGGGAGTGGACCTCGCGCCTACGCGACGCAGCTGATCCTGGCAGTCGCCTCTGGGCATGCGATCGTTCAAGGTGATGTCGTTCGCGGCAACGCGAATGCTCCGCGTCCTGGCGCGTTCAATGAAGCGCCGCACCAATCGGAGCGGCTTGGAACATCATCGCCGCTCAGAGACTGGGGCCGAACCAAAGACCGGGATCGCCCGGTATGATCGGGATTTGGAAAATGCTGCTGCGGGCGATTGTTAAGCTCCCAGGGGTACCCGCGGGCGCAACGACGCCCCATCTTGCCTGTCCAACGACCATCGAAAGGCTGGCCTGAATGTGTCTGCGATGCCCCTGATGTATCCTTGAGCTGAGCAGCATTCTATACTGGATGACTACGCATCACGAGACCTACTGTACAGCCACTATCATTTTGAATTCATTTCTTACCATACGGAGGGAGCCGAACCCGGCGCGTAGAAGACGCGTTCCCGGGAAGAACCCGCGGAGTTTCACCAGATTGGGGATGAGACCGCAGAATCGACAGCACCACGGGGGACCGACGACGGCCAAGACATCATGGGATCGTTGTATCCTCGGAAGGGCTCAACGTAGGCCACGTGCCGCCATTTCCTCGGGAGCCTGCAGCGCTGCGTCCTGACGCGCGATCAGCGTTGTCAGTTCGACCGGACGGTAATCGCAGGCATCGGCCCCGACGTCACAGGAGCGGCTCGTATCCGGCAGGCAGGCATGGGTATGCCCATACAGGTGGCGCGTCTCCCGCCAGAAGCCCGGCCAGGACCGATGCGGGTAATGCGAGAGAAAGAGCCGCCAAGCCAAGCCGTTGGAATCTTCAACGGTGATACGGGCATTCTCTACCGGCGGCTCTGTCCAGGGTAGTTCGAGCACCCGGTTCGTATCGTGATTGCCGCGCACCAAGCGCTTGATACCATTGAGACGAGCAAAGACGGCGGCACAATGCGCGCGGCTGGCACCGGCGGCGAAGTCACCGAGGTGCCAGACCTCGTCGGTCACTCCCACAACCGAATTCCAGCGGACGATCAGAGCCTCGTCATGGCCCTCCACCGACCCGAAGGTCTGGCGTCGACGCTGAACGAGAGGTGCATCACCGAAATGGGTGTCGGCGGTGAAGAATATTGCCATGCAACCTGAGAAATATTCGCGCCATGGAGAGACAAGAGCGGGCGCACTGCCATTCCGCGAGATGGTGCAATCTCTATAGCGCTCAAGCTGGCGCAATGTCGCTTGCCTCCGAACGGCGATCTTGACGCAACCGGCCTTGCGGCGCGCCGCCGCGTGAAGGAACTCTAACTCGCTGCCATCCATTCCCCGACAGAACCCTATTCAATCGAGGTTTTCCTGATGCGATACGCACTGCTCGGACTTGGTGCTCTGGCGGCCATCACATACGCAGGCGGAGCCCTTGCTCAAAGCAAACCGTTGCCCCCGGCTTCGAGCGATGCGATGCCGCCCGTCGAACTGACAATCACGATGGACGGGGACAAGCCTATCTGTGCCCCTGCCGAGTTGAAGTTGCCCGCCAACACGAACGTGGAACTCCACGTCGTGAGCCAGGCCGCCGAACCCGTCACGATCACTGCGCCAGGTCAGTTCGAGAACGCCAACGTTCTCCATGCTGAAGGCGACCTCGTTCATGTCGCGAGCGAAAAAGGTTATCTCGTGAAACAGCACGGGAAGGGTGTCCTGCGAATTCGCACGCTGAAGCCAGGCCAGGAAACCTACGCCTGCACTAGCAATCGCAATCAGAAGGCGCCCTTTGAAGGAAAATTGGTGCTTACTTCTCCTGCTGGCTAGTTCCTCCTCTACAGCGCCTGCCTCAGGAATGCCCCTAACGCGCCACCTGAGGAAGTGTGGTCAAATCCTTTCTGGTCGTCAGGGTGACAGTTGCGTCGGACAGTTCCGTCCTTGGTGAAATTTAGAGGGCTATGACACGTGTCCGCCTTTCACCACTTTGTGCGGATCCGCTATTTCAAGCTTAGCCTCCTTCATTGATAAGGCGCCGTCGTTGCTTCGGCATGGACGGCGGGTCCTGACAGCGCCTAAATTTCCCCCGCTGGTGCGGCGATGCCCACATCGACGGCACACGCTTTTAGCTGACTCCTACTGTTCCCGTAGTCTAGCTGATCAGGGACACAAGATAAGCAAACAACCTCAAATATTTATTCGTGCTGAACCATGAGCGTCTAGGACTTCCCGGAGAAGCTCTGGAACTCGTGCCCAAGGCTCTGTTGCTCGGCCGAAGGCACTCTTGCGTGTCTCCGCCGCGTGGGCGCGGACTGCAACGATGTCCTGCCATCGCGAGACAAAGGCTGCGATGCACTCCGGGTCGAAGTGCTTCGCGCTTTCGGCTTCAAGGCAGCGCAGAGCTTGCTCCGCCGGCAGCGCATCCTTGTACGGGCGAACCGTTGTGAGTGCGTCAAAGACGTCGGCCACGGCTACGATGCGTGCCGCGAGTGGAATTGCCGGCCCTGCCAAGCCATTGGGATAACCGCTCCCATCCCACTTTTCGTGGTGCGCTTCCGCGATCTCGGCCGCGAGTTGGATCAGTTCCGAAGCACTATCGTCCAAGATCCGGCGACCAATCTCGGTGTGGGTGCGGACCACAGAAAATTCATCAGCCGTCAGCGCTCCCTTTTTGAGGAGGATGCCGTCCGGAACCGCGACCTTTCCAACGTCGTGCAAGGGTGCAGCCAAGTATATACGGTGGCACAGGTTTGGCTCCAGCCCAAGTGCTTCGGCGATAATCTGGCTGTAGCGCGCAACACGCCACGTGTGATCGCCCGTATCGTTGTCACGGTATTCGACCGCCAGAGCGAGGCGGAAGATGATCTCCTCCTCCCGCTCACGCAGGTGGCGGACCGCGGTTTCGATCTCACCAGCAAGCCAAGCTGCCTGGTCGTCGAGACGCCGGATGGCCGCTGCCAGCTTGATTTGATTCCGCAGGCGGACACTCAACTCGATGCCCTTCAGACGCTTGTCGAGGAAATCCGAGGCGCCGGCCTCCAGCGCGGCGAGCCTGACGGCATCGGTTACGTCGCTGGTCACCATGATGATCGGCACCTGCGCATAATGCGGGATGGCGCGCATGCGTTGGATGAAAGTTGTGCCGTCCATCTCAGGCATGTGGTGATCCACCAGAATGAGGTCGAACGCCCGCGTCTGCGCTTCAATGAGCGCGATGGTGGGGCTTGTCCGTGCCGTCACACCCACGCCGTGCTCCTGCTCAAGCAGTTTCTGAAGCCGCAGCAACATTGTTTGACTGTCATCGACCAGAAGCGCGTCCACAATTTAAGTTTCCTCAAGTGTCTCTTAAGATCAGTTTTTGGGCATCATCCAGGGATGCTTTGTTCGAGGATGAGGGCTAACCGTCAGCATCGGACGCTGGCAAAAACCCATGCGAACACTGAGGCATCCAACCATTTGTCAGCGGCAGGTTGTGTCGGAATGTCTATCCGGAATCCGTTTAGGTAAGAGAATGTGGCGACGTCCTGATCGAAACGGGAAGAAAGATGCTCAGGCGATGATTTGGAAGGCTTACTGAAAGCAGACGCCGCCCTGCCGGTCGCACCTTCGTGCACCTCGCCCGAGCACCTGCATAACTCATGAAATACAGGCCAACCAAAAGATAAGCAGCCTTAGCGATTAACTGGATAATGACCAATCCAAATTATTTCCAAAACAACGAATACTTCACGTCTCTCTTCAGCGCTATCTGCGAGAGAGAATTTTGACCGACAGCAGAAGAGTAATGACGCAATCGCGTTCGATGCCCCTTTCAGCTTCAGGAACACTTCGGTACTCGCTTTAATCACATATCATCAACCTCCAATTCGATGATTGCACACGCAGCACGAAGCGCCTTGAGTTTGATAACATCATTCCCTTTCATGAACATCATCGAACCAGCCCTCAATTTGCAGCGGCTTCAGAAGGCCACCGAACACAGCAATGACACCACGAAAGCATGAATACATTATTGAAAGGCCGTGCTTATGAGCAAATTTTGCGCTCGCCAACGACAATAAACGAAATCGACTTTATATGATCCATCTCTATAACTGGGCTATTCTGTGCCATCTTCGGAAAAGTGAGCTATTATGGCTTACCGATCCGGGAGTCGTGAAATTCGGCATGAAGCGCGTGCATCGTGGGCAACCCAGACCAATTACCAACGAGAAGAAGGTACGTACTCGTTGTGGTGCCACGCCTTGAAGTCGGACAGGGTCTCACAAGGGCATACACAGTAGCGTCCTGTCGCGATCACAAGATTTCGGACATGTGGCTCAGTACGCCTTCGGCTCACCCCCAAACTTATTAATTCTAGTAAGGCTTTTAGTCTTGGGGGATATTCGAAATACCTGTTTGCGACCTCCAGAGCAGTGCGGCGAGAGTCGGACCCTTCACTAAGTCAATCGAAGGTGATGTAAGGACATGACTGTGTCTGGACTTTCGAGAGGATATCTCTTGACACCCTGAAGAGTGTGTCGTAGGTTCACCTACACAAATCGACCGTCTGGTTCCATGCCCACAAGTTCTCGCTTCGTCGTCGCGGTCCACGTCCTTGCCGCTCTTGCTGTGAGCGACAACAAGCCTTTGCGCTCGGAGGATCTCGCCTATTCCGCCAATACGGGAGCGGTGGTCATCCGTGGTCTCATGTCGCGACTGAACGAGGCAGGACTGACGAGATCGCAGTTGGGTGCTGGTGGGGGAGCCCTCCTTGCGAAAGCTGCCGCCGATATCCGGCTCATTGAGGTCTATCAGGCGGTTGAGGACACTGAATTGTTCACGTTCCACCGAACGACGCCCTGTCCGAGTTGCGCCGTCGGCGGGAACATCCAGGAAGCGCTTCGCCCTACATTGGAGCGCGCTCGGACGGCAATGGAGACTGAACTTTCACATGTTACCGTCGCCGATGTTGCCGCGGAGGTCGCCCGGATCGGCAAGTTCTCGATTCCACTCGTTTGGTAAAGCCTTACCCAAATTTGTCACAGTGACGACGACACAACATTATTAGGATCGTGGTCAACGGCGAATTGGGTCGGGTCTGAGGTTTTACGGGCGCCGATGACCCACCCGTGTTTTGACCCGTCTTCAACAGGAGTACCATCATGACCATCGGTATCATTGGTTCAGGAGCACTCGGCTCTGCTGTGGCCCGCGCGTTCACGCGAAAAGGGCTTTCTGTCATCCTCTCGAACAGTCGTGGCCCAGCCTCTCTAGTGAGCCTGATCGAGGAGCTCGGGCCGAACGCGAAGGCTGGATCCATCGCTGAAGCCGCCAGCGCGGAAATCGTCCTCGTGGCCGTGCCCTGGGTCCACATTGCGGATGCCCTTCGAGGGCTCCCAGCGTGGAACGGCCGGATTGTCGTAGACGGGACCAACGCGGTCGAGTTTCTGGACCCGAATTCTTCAGACGCCAACGATCCGAGCAACCCGCTCGCCGCCTATGGCATCAAGGCGATTGATCTGGGCGCCCGCCATTCGAGTGCGGTCTTCCGTGACCTTGTTCCCGGTGCCCGAGTGGTCAAGGCGTTCAACCACCTCGATGTTCGTGTGCTCGTGGAGCCGGAGACGGCCGGAGGAAAGCGTGTTCTGTTCTATTCGGGCGACGATGCTGCAGCGAAGGTCGACGTTCGCGCCTTGATCGAAACTTCCGGCTTCTTCCCCATCGACCTTGGCACCCTCGACCTTGGCGGCCCCCTGGCAAGCCTACCCTTCGGGTCGCTTACCACACTGAACCTCATCAAGGTCTAGGAACTTCCCCGCGTCCCCGGGGTACGCATGGCTGCTCCCGGGGACGAGGGTGCGCCCGGGGGCCTCATGGCGAGACGTCATGCTGCAGCGGCACGATGCAGGTCTTGCCTCGATGCAGGCGTCCACTTGCCGACGCGCTGAATCGATCGACATTCGACGTTCGCGCACCGCCAGGCCGATGGCGGAGAATGGGAGTTCGACATGCCTCAGGCTCACGTTGCCGGCCTTGCTATGAATTACGACCTGACTGGCCCGAGCGATGCACCCGTTGTCGCCTTCTCGCACTCCCTCGGCGCAACGCTCACGATGTGGGATGGCATGGTGACGCGCTTATGCCAGCGCTACCGCGTGTTGCGATATGACATCCGGGGTCATGGGGGCTCTGCGACCCACGATGCACCGGTCGAGATAACGGATTTGGCGCGAGACCTTACTGGCCTGCTCGATATCCTGAATATCCCTCGTGCCCATATCGTTGGCCTCTCCCTCGGCGGCATGATCGGGCAGGCACTCGCTGGCGCTGTACCGGAGCGGCCCCTGAGCCTGACCCTGATGGCCACCTCGGCTCACCTGCCGAGCGAGGCGACCTGGACCAACCGGGCAGCAACCGCGCGCACAAATGGAATGGCAGCGATCGTAGAGCCAACCCTCGAGCGCTGGTTCACACCTGGATTCGCCTCACGCGCGCCGGCGGTCATCGCTCCGATCCGAGCAGCCTTCATCGCATGCGACCCCGTCGGCTACGCGACTGCATGCGGAGCGATCGGCAGAATGGATCTCCGGCCGCAGCTCGCGCGCGTCGTTGCGCCAACGCTCATCCTAGCCGGACGCGACGATCCCTCGACCCCGCCGACGATGGCCGAGGAGATCTGCGCTGGGATTCCACAAGCAGAATTGGTCCTGCTGCCACAGGCTGCTCATATGCTGTCCGTCGAACGGCCGGAGGCGGTCGCAAGCTACCTGCTGGGATTTCTCGACCGGCATTCCGCTGGTTGATCATCCGAAACGGACGCGCTCCCCGTTTCCCGCAAGTCCAACGCACCTGACCGAGCCGCACCGCTGAACCGGATTCGGGCTGTCCCCCGAACCGGCCGGCGCCGCTCTGCCCTGGTCCCTGCCCCGGTTAGCACCACGGGCTCGCCGTGAGCGGAATGCAATGCAGTTCTTCTCGCGCTTCGCAGAGGGAGGACGAGACGACGACGCGCTAAGGACTGCGGATCCGGCTTTGGCTTGGCCTTGACCGAGGCATTCGCCGTCCTGAGCGGCCGATATGTCCTACTGGAAATTATCGAGGAGCGAGGCACGATCTCCACTCTGCCCCTGGGGGCCGTTCATCCAACCATCGGGGTTTCGGAGCCCGCGGAGTTCCACGACCGATCCAGGTACGAGACCGCGGCGGGCAACGGCGGTCTTGTGCTCGTCAACGACGGTGAGGCGATCCAGCGGAACCTCATGGTCGGCTTCATGATCCGGCAATGGTTCTCGGTGCATCCGGCAGGCGATGGCCGAGCTGGATTCGACATGGCGCACCCTCTGTCGCCGTGCATCGTTCTACTCGGCGTGATGATGCCGGAGGTCGACGACTGGACAATTCCAGCGATCCTGAGGGCCAATACGGCAGCCCGCGGCTTCCAAATGATACGATCAACTTCGTGGCCGATGCAGCGCACAGTGCCTCGCTGCGAGCAGACGACACGCTTCCCAAGCTGGTCGACTGAGCACACTTGAAGGCAGTGGTGACCCAGCTCGGCGCGAGGGCGGCAAGGGTGACATCTTTCAGGACTTAGCCGCCGAGGTTGCACGACCCAGACAGCCTACGCAGATGTCGCCACTCGAAACCTTGGGCGTCAGCAAGCAGAACGCTTGATCAGCAAGAAAGCGGCCTTTGCCCGCTCAGCTGCGGGTGCTGGCGCGCAGGACAAGGCGGGGCTGCACCAGGACTTCTGGTGGACCGCCATCCTCCTCCTCGATCAGCGCGAAGGCCTCGGCAGCGACACGGTCCAGGCCCACATCGACCGTGGTCAAGCGGTAGGGAGGCCACGCTGATCCGTCGATGTTGTCGTAACCGGCGACTAATACATCCTCCGGACAGCGCAAACCAAACTCTACCCGCAACGCGTCGATGGCGCCCATTGCGGTCAGGTCGTTCAAGCAGAACAGGCCGTCCGGCCCGGTGCCAGACGCATAGAGCGCCCGGACCGACGCTGCCCCGCCGCTATGAAGGTGGTTGCCCTGCGCCCGTTCGCAGTCCGTGATACCGAACTCAGCCAAGCCCTGCCGAAAGCCGGCCTCGCGGCGCTCCTGGGCAAGCGTACCCGAGCGGCCCGCGATGTAGCCGAAGCGACGGGCGCCCTGCCCGTACAGATGCTTCGCGATTGCGGCGCCGGCTTCATGGTCGTCGGCCGCCACCGTCCGAACCCAGCGGTTGGTCACCGAGGAGTTCATCGTGACGATGGGAACGCCGAAACGTGTCAGGGCTTCGGCGACATCCCGAGCGTTCACTGAGAGCGAACTGAGCACCGCGTCCACTTGATAACCTGAAAGGAGTTCCACGGCAGAGCCGAGCGCCCACTCGTCCTCGACCACGACGAGCATGACCTGCTGTCCCCTCCGTTGCAGGCCGGTCGCGAAGCAATCCAGCGCCATCGCGTGGAAAGGGTTGGAGAGGCCGCCGACAGCCACGGCGACGATGCCGGAGCGCCCGGTCGTAAGGGAGCGTGACAGGAGGTTCGGTCGGTAGCCCAACGTCGAAGCGGCCGCCAGCACCTTGGCGCGGGTCGCCGGCGAGACGATGCCCCCGGGAGTGAAGGTCCGCGATACGGCCGATTGGGAGACGCCGGCCAACCGGGCGACAGCAATCGACGAGGGCGGACGCGTCCTGCTCATCTGACGAACTCCGAGTGAACCACCTGCACCCAGCGCAAGGCATCCATGTGCCCCTAACTGCATCCGTATGCAACATTGGCCGCACGGCGCAGTTGATTGCACACCACCGTCCTAAAACGCGACGAGGCTCCGGCCGAGTTCGCAACGCCCGACACGCTTCGCCTTCCCACCCGGAGACCCACATGAGCCTCGCATCCGCCCTCGGCTTCATCCCGGCCCGGAAGGTTCGCTACGCTTTCGTCGCACTCGGCGATATCACGCAGGAGGCGATGCTGCCGGGTGTGGCCCACACCGGAAACTCCGAGGTGGTAGCTTTCGTCACAGGTGATCCGGAAAAGTCCCAGGGTATCGGCAGGCAGTACGGCGTCACGGAATCCTACGGCTACGAGCAGTTCGGCGAACTCATCGCTTCGGGCAAGATCGATGCGATCTACATCGCAACCCCGAACTGGCGCCACGCGGAGTTCGCGATTCCGGCCCTGGAAGCCGGGATCCATGTGCTGGTGGAGAAACCGCTGGAGGTCTCGGCAGCGAAGTGCCGTGAGATCTTGGACGTCGCGGAGCGCTCGTCGGCCAAGCTGATGGTGGCCTACCGGCTGCATTTCGAGCCCGCGACCCTCGCGACCATCGACCTGATCCGTTCGGGCAAGCTTGGTACCTTGCTGACCTTTACCTCGACCTTCACCCAAATGGTCTCGCCCGAGAACCACCGGGCTGGCAGTGGTATTGAGGCCGGACCAATCTTTGACATGGGTCCTTACCCGGTGAACGCAGCCCGCTACGTTTTCGGCTCGGAGCCGACAGAGGTGGTCTCCGCCGTCGGCGTACGGCACCCTGAAGCAGGTCTCGGCGACTTCGATGACACAGTCGCGGTGACATTGCGCTTCCCGGGCGACCGCCTGGCGCAGTTCGTGCTGTCCTATGTGGGCAACACGCTCGACACCTACACGGTGGTGGGTACGAAGGGCAGTATGGAGGTGAACCCCGGATACATGTACGGCAAGTCTTTGGCGCACACCGTCACCATCGGTGAAAGCAAGACGCACGAGACCTTCAAGAACACAGACCATTTCGGCGGCGAACTGCGCTACTTCTCCGACTGCATCCTGAACGACCGCGACCCCGAACCTGATGGCGAAGAGGGTTATGCCGACGTGCGCGTTTTGGAAGGCATCGTCGAGGCGCTGAAGACTGGTAGTCCAGTCCGCCTCGAACCGTTGACTCGCGTCCGGCGGATCGATCCGGAGGCCCAGCGCCAGTCTCTCCGCGCCAAGGCATCGCCCGAACTCGTCAACACATCAAACCCGGGTAAGGGCAAGGACAAGGTGCCGAAAAACTGATCGCGGCTCCAGTTCGAGAATACCTCCCATACCGGACCCCAAAACTATGATCGCCTATGCGAGGTCCCAGTAGGCCCCGATCCAAGGCCGGACCATCATGTTTAGTCTTGACCCAAAGTTGTCCAAGATAGGCCTGCGATGAGCGTCGTCGATCTCCCACAGACATCTCCCCTGGAATCCGCGGCCGTGGCGGATCACGCGCCCAGCATCCCAACGCCTGCATCTCACCCGACCCTTATCCTCGTCGCGCTGGCGACCGGGGGCTTCGCGATCGGCACGACCGAGTTCGCCGCCATGAGCCTGCTACCGGCCTTTGCTCTCGATCTTGGAATCGATGCCCCCACGGCTGGCCATGTAATCAGCGCCTACGCCCTGGGTGTCGTGGTGGGCGCGCCCGTCATCGCCGTGCTGGCAGCCCGCGTCGCACGGCGGACACTCTTGGTCACCCTGATGGTATTGTTCGCTCTCGGTAACGGATTGTCGGCGTTGGCGCCGAGTTATTCCTGGATGTTGGTCTTCCGCTTCCTCGCCGGCCTGCCGCACGGCGCCTACTTCGGCGTCGCTGCCTTGGTCGCTGCCTCACTCGTCCCGCGGGAGCGGCGCTCGCAGGCTGTGTCGCGGATCATCGCTGGCTTGACCGTCGCGACGGTGGTTGGGGTGCCGCTGGCCAACGGCATCGGCCAGTTCGCCGGCTGGCGCTGGAGCTTCGCCCTCGTAGCCCTCCTTGCCACGGCGACCGCAATCCTGGTGCGGATCTATGCGCCTCTCGGCGCACCGGCTCAGGGAGCGAGCGCCTTGAAGGAACTTGGGGCTCTGCGGCGCGGTCAGGTCTGGCTGACGCTCGCCACCGGCGCGATCGGCTTCGGTGGCCTGTTCTCCGTCTACACCTATCTGGCTTCGACGATGCTGGATGTCACCCATGCATCGCCGAGTGCCATCCCGCCGATGCTTGCCCTGTTCGGCCTGGGCCTCACCCTCGGCAACCTCGTGTGTGCGTGGGCGGCCGATCGGGCGCTGATGCCGTCGGCCGGGGTGACCCTGGTCTGGAGCGCCTGCGCACTTGCTCTCTACCCATACGCCGCAGGAAGCCTTTGGACCCTCGGGCCCGTCGTCTTCCTCATCGGCTGTGGAGGCGGACTCGCCACCATCCTGCAGACCCGCCTGATGGATGTGGCGGAGGACGCGCAGACTCTTGCTGCCGCACTGAACCACTCCGCCTTCAACGTCGCCAATGCCCTCGGACCCTGGCTAGCAGGGTTCGCGCTCGTGTCCGGATACGGCCTTCCCTCCACCGGCTGGGTCGGCGTTGCACTGGCGCTGGGCGGTCTCGCGATCTGGGCGACGTCGTTTTTCATTGAGCAGCGCGTTGACCAGCGGTTTGGCATCGTGAGGCCGTGAAGACAGGGAAAGCCTGAGATCTTCGAGAGGACTGCGACGTTGCCGCGGTTGTCACAGTGCGCGAGACGGGATTGCGCTGGCTCTTCCCGGGGCTACGTCGACTTCGACTGACAAGACACGGTGGCAGATATCGATGTTCGACATGCAGAATGAGTGGATCGAACGATGGTAGAAGGCGACGACGATCTTCTGAGATTCCTCGATCGCGACGCGGCGGGCGTGGCCTTCAGCGAGCGCGTCGCCAATGCGACCGATACAGCGATGTCGGTCGACCAGAAGGTTTCCACACCCCCACATGCAATCTCTCTGATGATCACCAATCGTCAGAGAGCCGATCTCCGTACCCTCGGGTTTTCGGAGCATGCCATTCGACGCATGACGCCGGTCGAAGCGCATGGACACCTTGGGCTTAACAAGCCCGAGCGCTAGCAGGGTGAAGCCACGGCATGCCAATGCTCAACTGTGCAACGGGGTGTGCGTCGCCGCACTGGCAGTCTTCTGGGGATACGAAGTTGGCATGACTTTCAGTCCGATCAGTTCTGCGCCTAGGCTCTCCGTTGGATCGCCCGGGCACGGTTCGCGCGACCGGAGACCAGCCTGACCTGGACAACGTGACACCGACGCATGCCCTAGATGTAATCGCAGATACCCTCGAGGCGACAGGTGCCTACCGCGTCCTTCGGCAGCTCAAGCCTTTTGTGGATGCCAACGAGCCTCCCACTGAACCAACTTTTATCGGCCTGATCGTCGATACGGAGACCACTGGGGTCGATCACACCCGCGATACGGTGATCGAACTCGGCATGATCAAGTTCGAGTACGGCGCGAGCGGTCGAGTCTACCGCGTGCTCGATTCGCTCAACCAGCTCCACGACCCCGGCCGGCCTATCCCACCCGAGATCACCCGCCTGACCGGCATCGGTGACACCGATGTGGCCGGGCAACGCATCGATGACGAAGCTGTAACGGCGATGGTGGCCGACGCTGCCGTGGTAATCGCCCACAACGCCAGCTTCGACAGACAGATGTGCGAGACCCGCTGGCCGGTCTTCGCGGAAAAAAACTGGGCCTGCTCCTACCATCAAGTGCCCTGGCGTGCAGAAGGCCACGAGGGGTTTAAGCTGGGCTACCTGCTTATCGATCACGGCTACTTCCATAAGGGCCACCGCGCCATTGACGATTGCCACGCGCTGCTGACACTCCTCGCAGCGCCTCTGAGAACCTCTGGGCGCCTCGTCCTTGCGTGCTTGCTCGAGATCGCGCGCAAGCCGACGGTGCGGGTTTGGGCCGCTGGTTCTCCGATCTCCACGAAAGACGTCTTGAAAGGGAGAAGTTACCGCTGGAGCGGGCGGCGACGCTGCTGGTACATCGACATTGAGGAAGAGCGTCTCGACCTCGAGCGCGCTTTCCTCTGCCGGGAGGTCTACCAGCGCGAAGTCCACGATCTCGTGGCGGATCGGATCACCGCCCGCGATCGCTTCTCTATCAGAACCAATCCGGAAGCCTGAGCTGGGCTCAGGTTGACCGCCTCACAGTGGATGTCGAGCACGCCATCCGAGAAGCAGGGCTGTCGCCGTCGCGAGACCGGCGGCGATCGACAGCGTCGTCAGCGGATGCAGCGTGGCGCGTGTGTACGCGCTGGTGCGCATCACGTAGATCGGCGGATCGCCACGTTCCGCGCCAGCGTTGACCGGGGCGTGCAGGGCGCCGATCGGGTTCCGTGGCGTTTCGGAGCGCTTCTGCAAGGCGATGATCGCGGGTGCGAGTTCGTCATAGGCGCCGGGCACGAACTCCTTGCCCATGACGAACATCTTGCCGCCGCCGCCAACGAAGATGTCCCGCTGCGGATGTACGGCCGCATGGAGGATAGCGTTGGCAACCTCGGATGGTGGATAGATCGGAGGGGGTAGCGTCGGCTCCCGGTCCATGTAGTTGCGCGCACGGTTCGGCAGCGGCGTGTCGACAGACGCGGGCTTGACCAAGGTGACCGAGACCGGCGCGCCTTCGGCGATCAGTTCCATGCGCAGGGTGTCGGTAAATCCCTTCACAGCGTGCTTGGAGGTCGCGTAGAGGCCCTGAAACGGGAACGCGAGGTCGGAGGCCACACTTCCGACATTGATCAGGGCGCCACCATGCCGGCGCAGGTGCTCGACCGCAACGAGTGAGCCATGCACCGTACCCCAGAGATTGGTTTGAATCAGACGTTCGTGATCGGCGTAATCGATCGCGCTCAGGGGTCCGTAGACCGTCAGGCCGGCAACGTTGACCCAGGTATCGAAGCCGCCGAAGCTCGCTCGTGCCTCGTCGGCGATCGCCAGTACGTCGTTGCGCCGACCGACATCTGCCGTCACGGCGACAGCGTGACCGCCCTCCGCCTCGATCTCGCTGACCACCCGCGCGAGGACATCGGTGCTGCGTGCCGCCAACACAACGCGGGCACCCAGCTGGGCCGCCATTCGTGCGGTCGTCAATCCAATACCGCTGGAGGCCCCAGTGATGACGATGACCTGATCCCGCAGAGCTTTGTGTCTCATACACCCGACTCCTAGTCGAACCGGGCGATCTGCCCACTAAGGAAAATACGCGCAGAGGAGCCGGCCGTTGCGCGGAGAGGGTCGGCTTGCGTGCATTTCGCGCAGGACGGCGCGCCCCGTACCCGGCTCGTCCTAGAACTTGCGCAGGATGGGATGAGCTCCCTCGGGCTGCTCCTTGTCCTGGTAAATCGGCACCGTGGCACGCAGCCACCCGCGGGTCTCGAAGCCTGCATAGTTGCGCTGAACGACGTCGCGCGTGACGTAGGCTTGTAGGTTCACGGAGCCGAAATTGTAGCCGACGAGGGCGCCCACGGCGACTTGGCCCTGGCGCGCGTAACTTGGATTGTTTGTCGGTAGATCGGTCGATCCGAACGCGACTGGCCCGACTTCCCACTTGCCGAAATGTTTCGTGGCTGTGAGGTCAAGGTTGAGGAAGTCCGGGTAGAAAGTCCCGCTCGACGAGCGCGTGTCGAAGAAGGTGCCATAGAGGAAGTTTCCCGTCAGGTTCCATCCGTCGCCGTTGTAAGTGATGGCAAAGCGCTGATGCAGGACCGGATTCTGGATGACGATCTTGGTGTCGCTCGGAAGATAGGCGCCTAGGAGATAACTGAAGTTCACATCATGCCCGAGCTTCCAGGCCACCTGCGCAGCCAACAGCGTTTGACCGAAGCCGCTCTGATAGGCAGCACCCCGAGTGCTCGACGCCACGATCGGCTGCAGGACAACGAATTGCAGTCGTCCTCCGACCACCTCTGCTGGGGTCGCCCAGATGAACGACGGTAGGTTGATGTTCGAGTCGGTGGAGCGTGGAGTCGTGCCGCGCGAGCCGAAGCTTGAGGTGTTGATGAAATACAGACCCACCGGCAACGGCGCACCGGGCGACTGGCCCACCGTCTGTCCCGGTTGCGCCGCCGAACCAGCCCTTGCGAAAGGGCTGCCCAACGCCAGGACCAGTAGGACGGCAGTCGCAGCGCCCTGTGTTACCCGGCGAAACCCAGCGCTCTTCATGTCCATGGTCCAAACCAGCCCGTCATCGGCTGGGCTTCATGACATGTCGATCGCGATGATGGTGATCTCCTATGCACAATGCGCACAGTTGCAGCGATGCCGTCGCCCACGCGCAACACCTGCCACTGTCGCTAGCCACTGACCATCGCCGCGTCCATGCCTTGTCTCAGCCGAGTCGACGTCTTGCGCCTCCGCGGTGGACGGAACTCGATCCGCGGCGGCCTCTTCCCCGTATGTGGCACGAACCTGCGAGGGCACCATGAGTTCGGACAAGGCATCAACGGATGCGCACTCGATCCCGTCGAGAGGCAAATCCCTAGTCGAGCCTCGGACCAGCGATGATCCCGCTGAGGCCGGCCCGACCTCACCCGGCCGCGTCGAGCCCTCTCGTGATCAGGGCCCGGAAACGGGCGGATACGACGACCACTCGCCCAATCGGCATCAAACGAACAAGGAGGGTGGGTACGGTGCCGGCTGAAAACAGCCGACGGGGCATCGTGCATCCACGCGATGCCTCGCGCAGCATCATCGCCTTCGGTCCCTTAACTCGTCCCAATCAAACGGGGAGCCGGTGCATGTGAAGATCAGTCGTTGACCGCGGGAATGGAGAGGGGCGGCGTCTGCTGGTGTTGGACGACCCTCCAGACCTCATGAGAGATCCGTCGATAGGTCGACGTGCAATTGGCTTCGTACGATTCGTCGTCGCGCGATGCCTTGGCATGGTAGGCGATGATGATGAGACCTTCCTGGGGACGCGAGATCTGGCCTTTCGTGATCTCGATGCTGGACCAACGCGGTGTCGCGGCAACGGCCCCGATCGCCTGTGCGCCACTGAGCACGAAAGGCGGCGTCGGTAAGACCATCAGGCACTCGTCATCGACCAATTCGCGGTAATGGTCCGCGTCGCCGGTCCATAAGCTCTTCTCGAACGACCAAACGCGATCATCGTCCATATCAGTCTCCTCGACTTCGGTAGAGTCGAAGGATGACGCCCCTTGCACGCGGTTCGTTCCCTTGTCAGGCACGGCGGGACCCGCGTCAGAGACGCCAAAGCCGCCCTCCTCGCGATGGATTACCCAATCACAACGGTGATGCCGGCCAAGGCAGGAGCCAAGCGGGTCGGAGAAGGCTTAAAGCGAGGTGGTGACATGCCTGAGTGTCCGTCGTCAGATGATTTGGGACATTCAGCGGTGTTCAGGAGCGGAGGCTCTGGTCCATCTGGGGTGAGAGGTTAGGCAGCCTGCGCGTGATGGCGCAAGCG
>NZ_LMNU01000046.1 GCF_001423085.1 Methylobacterium sp. Leaf125
CGCTTGCGCCATCACGCGCAGGCTGCCTAACCTCTCACCCCAGATGGACCAGAGCCTCCGCTCCTGAACACCGCTGAATGTCCCAAATCATCTGACGACGGACAATGGCTAGCATTTTTTATGGCGACATCCTGATCCAGGGCGACGTCGATGCAAAGCGGCCCAGCTGAGCATGAGCAACGTATTTCAATTCCCACCAAGCCGTCAGGCACCAGCTCGGCAGATCCCGCGCGAAGAGTTCGAGCGCTTGGCGGAGCTCGCGTTAGACGTCGTCGACCGAATTGTGGCGATGCTTGATGAGCCGGGCTGCAATGCTGGTGCAGAGGTCGAAAGCCGGGTCGTTCGGCTGAACCGAAACGGCCAGGACCTCGACCGCGGCTAGAACGAAGATCGAGTGACAGGTACACTCGCGCTTCCCATGCGCTTCCCGATACTGTTCGCCGGGAAGCGGCTTATCCGAGATCTGCTGCTAAGTGTCTGAAGTGATTGGTGGGTGCACAAGGGTTCGAACCTTGGACCCGCTGATTAAGAGTCAGCTGCTCTACCAACTGAGCTATGCACCCAACGCCTTGCGGCGATCACTGCGGCCCACCAAGCCCGCTGCGATGAGGGGGCTGATAGCAAACGCCCCGGAGGGTGTCCACCCCCGGGGCGTTATTTTCTCGGCTAAACCGCGGCCGGGCTCTGCGCATGCAGGCGCTCCGCCCAGGCTTCGAGCTTGTTGAGGGCCGAGAGGTAGGCACGCGCCGAGGCGACCAGGGTGTCAGGGTCGGCGCCGCGGGCGGTGACACTGCGCTCGCCGCTCTTCAGACGCACCGAGACCTCGGCCTGGGCGTCCGTGCCCTCGGTGACCGCGTGAACCTGATAGAGCTCGAGGTCGGCCTCGTGGGGCACCAGGGCCTGGATCGCGTTGAACACCGCGTCGACCGGGCCGTTGCCGTCGGCCTCCTCGGTGACGACACGGCCCGCGATGTCGAGCTTCAGAGTCGCCCGCTGTGGGCCGCGGGTGCCTGCGATCACCGACAGCGAGACGAGACGGATTCGATCATGCGCCGTGGCAAGGTTCTCGTCGACCAGCGCCTCGATATCCTCGTCATAGACGTGCTTCTTGCGGTCGGCCAATGCCTTGAAGCGCTCGAACACGTCCTGCATCTGGTTGTCGCTCAGGACGAGGCCGAGCTCGTCCAGTTTAGACCGGAAGGCGGCTCGGCCCGAATGCTTTCCCATGACGAGCGAGGTCTTGGCAACACCGACCGAGGCCGGAGTCATGATCTCGTAGGTCTCTGTGTGCTTGAGCATCCCATCCTGATGAATGCCGCTCTCGTGCGCGAAGGCGTTCCGGCCGACGATCGCCTTGTTGTACTGCACGGGGAAGTTCGTCGCGTGGCTGACGAGCTTCGAGGCGCGGGTGAGCATCGTGGTCTCGATGCCGGTCTCATAGGGCATGACGTCGCCGCGGGTGCGGATCGCCATGACGATCTCCTCGAGAGCGGCGTTGCCAGCGCGCTCACCGATGCCATTGATGGTACACTCGACCTGACGGGCGCCGCCCTCAATACCAGCCAGGGAATTGGCGATGGCGAGGCCGAGATCGTCGTGGCAATGCACCGAGAAGATTGCCCGATCGGCGTTCGGTACCCGGTTCCGGACGTCCTGGAACATCCGGCGGTACTCGTCCGGTGTGGCGTAACCCACGGTATCGGGCAGGTTGATGGTGGTCGCGCCCGAGTGGATCGCCGCTTCGACGCAGCGGCAGAGATAGTCGATCGGCGTGCGGGTGGCGTCCATGGCCGACCATTCCACGTCCTCGACGAGGTCGCGGGCCTGGGACACCGTCTTCAGGATGATCTCCACCACCTCATCCTCGGACTTGCGCATCTGGTGCACGAGATGGATTGGCGACGTCGACACGAAGGTATGGATACGGCCGCGCCTGGCTTGGCGCACCGCCTCACCGGCCCGGACAATGTCCGCCGGAATCGCGCGGGCGAGACCCGCGACGGTGGCGCGCTTGACGCGTCGGGCGATCTCGGAAACCGCCTCGAAATCGCCGTTCGACGCGATAGGGAAGCCCGCCTCGATGATGTCGACGCCCATAGTGTCGAGGAGTTCGGCGACCGCGAGCTTCTCATCGAGGGTCATGGTGGCGCCGGGGCACTGCTCACCGTCGCGCAGGGTGGTGTCGAAGATGAGAACGCGGTCCTTCGCGCGGGCTTCGGGTGCCGGTGTCGAGGAGGTCGTCATGTTGGATGTCCTGTCGGGGCGCGGTCAAGAATCGAGGACGCGGCGCCGAGAAATCGAGGGAGGCCGGGCAAGCGCCAGAGTGCCGGTGCCGACCTTCGCGAACTGCGCTCCCCTGAGAGCCCAGGCGCACGCGCCCTGACGGCCCTCAGGGGCGGATAAGAAGGAGCAGGGCGGTGAGAGACGCGCGCGACCGGGCGACCGCGAAGGCGGCGTTGGTCGTGCTGCACGTGGAGCCGGCGCTGGCCAAGGCTCGTCTCTCCCGAGGGGCAAGGGCGTGCCGTGGCGGCTCGCGAACCTTTGTGAAGGTGGTTTACCTAGCCGCTGGCGGCTGGCTTGACAAGGTTTGGCGCCCTACGCGCAGCGGATCTCCCGTCGAGGGCTATCCCGGCCGATGGGAACGCCGCACAGATTCTCCACACCCAGTTGTTCGAATTCGCAGGTGTTTGCGTCGGACGCATTGTCCTGAGCTCCACCCCGCCTAGCTTCGAAGGCGGATCGAATACGATCCGGCGGCAGAATCAGTCCGTCCACGCAAGAATAAATCTGGAAGGAAACCCACCATGTCACGGATGCTGTCGCGCACCCTGGGCCTGCCCGCTCTAGCCCTACTCGCCGGAACGGCGCCGGTGCTGGCGCTCGATGCCGCCAAAACCATCGACGTCGCCGCGCCACCGGCCAAGGTCTGGACGACGATCGGCGATTTTTGCGGCATCGGTCAGTGGCATCCTGCCATCGAGAAGTGCGTGCTGTCGCAGGACGGGGGCAAGACTCTGCGGACCCTGAGTCTGAAGGGCGGCGGCACCATCGTCGAGTCGCAGACCAAGCGCGACGACAAGGCCATGAGTTACACCTACGCCATCGTTTCCGGGCCCCTGCCGGTGAGCGACTATTCTTCGACCCTCTCGGTGATGCCGAAGGGTTCGGGCTCGACCGTGAATTGGACCGGCAGCTTCAAGGCGAAGGGCGCTCCGGATGCGGTGGCGATCGATGCGGTCTCCGGCATCTACGATTCCGGCCTGAAGGCCATCGCCGACAAGTCCAAGTGAGCGGCTCCAGGTGAGCGGCTGGTAGAAAAGTCCAACCCGAGGGCGGCTCACCGGGGTCGCCCTCTCATTCCGGGTTGTCCGGCCCCGGACCCGATTGACCGGCCGGAGCGCACGGCGCAAAACCGCCCCGGATCAAGCTGTGCCGTGTCCCGGCATGGTTACTGTCAGGAGCCGCCGTGTCCCGGGTCAGCCTCGCCGTCGCCGTCCTTCTCTCCGCCGCCCTGCTCGGCGCCTGTAAGCCGACCACCTCCATGTCGCCTGCGGCCGCCGTCGCCCCGGCCCCCGTGGTCGCAGCGCCCCTGCCCCAAGGCACTGGCTGCAGCCCGTCCATCGCCCGCACCCAGGCGGTGGTCGACAGCGACGTCGCGACCGGCAACCTCAATCCACCCGTGGGCGAGCGCTTCAGCGCCGACCTGCGCCACGCCGCCGATGCTTGCGCAGGCGGACGCGAACGCGAAGCCCTCAACCTTCTCGGGGCCGCCAAGGCGCGCTACGGCTACCGCTAGTCCGCCGCGAAGGCACGCGCCAGATAAGCCCGCACGAAGCCGGGCATCCGGGCAGCATCGAGATCATCCGGCCCGCGCGCGATGGCGAAGCCGGCGAGTTCCGGCGCGGCCTCGCTTCGCCGATGGCCTTCCATCCGGCCATGCAGCGCCTTGGCTGTCTCGGCGAAGCGTACGGGGCGCAGGAACGCACGCTGGCTTTGGCCCGAGACCAGGACCCATTCCTCCGGCGCGTCGGCCGGTAGGACGAGGCCTGTCTCCTCCAGGAACTCCCGCCCAGCGCTTCCGGCGAGGTCGACGCGGCTGCCATCACGGATGTCCGTGTGATCCGGGGTCCCGCAGGCAAAATAGATCTGACCGGCATTGGCGGTGTGTCCGCCCATGATGCCGAGGAGGGCCGCACCGTCAGAACTCCACGGCACCACCGCTGCGAAGGCATTGGTCACCGCCGGATCCGGGGAGCCCGCGTGGCGGAAGGCGAGGAACTGGGAATACGCGACCTCGAACAGGTCGATCACGCAGACCGATCCGTCGATGCGGCAGTCGCGGGCAAGGAGCACCCGTCCGTCGAACAGATCCGGTCGCTCGGCGCGCCGCCGGGCCCAGGTCTCGGCGATCGTCTCGGCATGGTCGCGGGCCCAGGCCCACTCGGAGGGTACCAACCGGGCCTCGATGTGCCTGAGCGGCGTCAGCGTGAAACCGTCAGACAAGCAGGGTGCCCTCGCTCACGAGGACTGCCGCCCCGCTGATCTCTACGGAGCGCAGGGCACCGGCGTCGATAACGAGTTGGACCCCGATCGTGCTCGGCCGGCCCATGGCGACGCCCTGGCGTAGGACGATGTCGTGCTCACCGTCGCCCAGAGGCTCGAACTGCATCATCACTCCGGCGAAAGCCGCCGCAGCCGAGCCGGTGGCTGGATCTTCCGGCACGCCGATATGGGGCGCGAACATTCGGGCCTGATAGCGGTGGCCGACCTCCTCGGCGTCGAGGGTATAGCAGTAAAGCGCGGCCGGGGGCCCGAGGTCACCGAGGGCGGCCGCCACCATCCTGGCCCGGTCGAGAGCCGCTTGGCTGGCGAGCGGCACGAACAGGAACGCAGGGCCGGCCCGGTGCCGGCTCGGGACATGGCGGGCGAAGCCGATCTCGCCCGGCTCCAGGCCCAGGGCGGCGGCG
The DNA here is from genome assembly GCF_001423085.1 of Methylobacterium sp. Leaf125. GTDB lineage: Bacteria > Pseudomonadota > Alphaproteobacteria > Rhizobiales > Beijerinckiaceae > Methylobacterium. Next base: position 4,968 of record NZ_LMNU01000046.1, read on the forward strand.
ACCAGGCTCGTCTCGGGCCCCTCCCCCAGATACTCCGGAAGGACCGGCATCTTGAAGCGCCCGGTGCCGCGCCCGTCCCCGGGTTCAACCACGCAGGCCAGGGTTCCGAGGGAAGCCTCGAGACCGAAGGCCATCGCATCGGCAAGCCCCGCTCGCTGGTCGCGCAAGGCGAGAAGGATGGCGGTGCCGAGGGTGGGATGCCCGGCGAAGGGCAATTCGGACGTGGGCGTGAAGATGCGCATCCGGGCGCGGTGCCGGGACGCCTCGGGCGGAAGCACGAACACCGTCTCGGACAGGTTGAACTCGGCGGCCAGGGCCTGCATGGCAGCCGTGTCGAGGCCTTCGGCATCGAGGACGACGGCGAGGGGATTTCCCGTCAGCGCCGTGTCGGTGAACACGTCGAGGGTCACGAAGCGGCGTGGCATGGTTGGTTCTCCGGACTCTGCGAAGGATGAGCTTGAAGAGCGTTCACCTTAGACGGTGTCCACTGGGAACGTCTCGGTCGGCGTGACGAACTCGTCCTGCGCCGCCACCGTGAGGATCTCGCGGGAGCCAGCTTCAGCCGTGCGGCGCAGGAGGCCGTAAACCGAGGCCCCGGCCATGCCCAGGGCCAGCGCGGCCGAGCGCGTCCGGGCATAGTGCACCAGGAACAGGGCCGCGATGGCGTCGCCCGCACCGTTCACGTCGAGGTGCAGGCGCGGCGTGCGCAGGCGCCAGAAGTGACCGCCCTCCCCCGCCAGGAGATCTATGGCGTCGTCCGGCGTGTCGTCGGTGATCAGCGAGGTGACGAGGACGACCCGGGGCCCCAGCGCATGAACCGAGGCCAACGCGCGCTTGGCCTCCGCGAGGGTGCCGGTCGGCAGACCCGAGAGGTGGTTCAGTTCGAACTGGTTCGGCGTGACGATGTCGGCCGCCGGCACCGCTTGCACACGCATGAATTCGGGGATGCCGGGGCGCACGTAGATGCCGCGGTCGGTGTCGCCCATCACGGGGTCGCAGGCGTAGAGCGCCTGCGGGTTCAGCGCCTGCACCGAGGCCACGGCCCGCACGATGGCGGTACCGATGTCGGCCGAGCCCATGTAGCCCGAGAGCACCCCATCGCAGGTCCCGAGCACGCCGCGCTCGGCAATGCCGGCGACGAGATCCTCGATCGCCGGGCCGTCGAACACCCGGCCGCGCCAGGCGCCATAGCCGGTGTGGTTGGAGAACTGCACCGTATGGATCGGCCAGACCTCGACGCCGAGGCGCTGCATCGGAAACACCGCCGAGGCGTTGCCCACGTGGCCGAACGCGACGTGGGACTGAATCGAGAGGATGTTCATTCCGGAATCTCCCGAAATCCCGCGGCCGAGGAGTTGTGGGGCCAGCCCTTAACCTGGTTTTCCCTCTCGACGCACCCCCGCCGGCGCCCCCGCGCTTGCCCCGATCCGCGCCCTCGGTCACAGGAAAGCGCCGAACCTCAAGCGAGCCCCATGGACTTCGATTCAATCCGCACCAGCACCCTCGCCTTCGTGGAGGCAAACCAGGGTTGGACGCCGCTGATCGTCGGCGTGCTCGCGTTTTGCGAGTCCCTGGCCTTCCTGTCGCTGCTGGTGCCCGCCACCTTTCTGCTCCTCGGCATCGGGGCTCTGATGGGCTCGGTCGGCATCCCGTTCTGGCCGGTGATGCTCGCGGGCGCCCTCGGGGCGGCGCTCGGCGATTGGGCCTCCTATGAGTTCGGGCACTACTACAAGGAGGGAGCCAAGCAGATGTGGCCGATGCGGCGCTATCCCGCCATCGTCGCCCGCGCCGAGGAATTCTGCCGCAAGTGGGGGGCAGGCGGCATTCTGATCGGGCGCTTCATCGGTCCTGCCCGGGCCGTGGTGCCGCTGATTGCGGGTGTGTTCGGGGTGAAGCGCCTGCCGTTCCAGATCGCCAACGTGACCTCGGCCCTGGCCTGGGCCTTCCTCATGCTGGCGCCGGGGGCCGGGCTCCTCGGTTACCTGAAGGGCTGAGGCGCGGTGCGCCGGTTCCCGCCTGAGCGCATCGTCTGCCTCACGGAGGAAACCGTCGAGACGCTGTACCTCCTCGGCCAGGAGGACCGCATCGTCGGAGTCTCGGGCTACGCGGTGCGCCCCGCCCGGGTCCGGCGAGAGAAGCCTCGGGTCTCGGCCTTCACCAGTGCCGACCTGCCCAAGATCCTAGCCCTCGCTCCCGACCTCGTCCTGGCCTTCTCCGATCTGCAGGCCGAGATCGTGGCCGATCTTGCTCGGGCCGGCATCGCCGTGCACCTGTTCAACCAGCGCGATTTGGCCGGCTGCCTGGCGATGATCCGGACCGTCGGCGCCTTGACCGACGTGCCGGCCGAGGCCGAAGCACTGGCGATACGGCTGGCCGCCCGGATCGCGGCCGCCGCTGGGGAGAGCGCCGGGCGGCCGCGGCCGCGCGTCTATTTCGAAGAGTGGGACGCCCCGATGATCTCCGGCATCGGCTGGGTCTCGGACCTCATCACAGCAGCGGGCGGCGACGACGTCTTCCCCGAACTCAGCCGGCAGGCGGCGGCTCGGGACCGGATCGTGACCTCGGAGGCGGTGATCGCAGCGCGACCCGATGTGATCCTCGCCTCCTGGTGCGGCAAGCGCGTGAACCGCGACCACATCCGCGCCCGCCCGGGATGGGACGCGATTCCGGCGGTGGCCGCCGGACGCATTCACGAGATCAAGTCGCCGCTGATCCTCCAGCCCGGCCCCGCCGCCCTGACGGACGGTTTCGACGCGCTCCGCGCCGCCCTGCGGGACATGGCCTGAGCGGAGTCATACGGTCGGCAACGGGTCGGCCTCACGCGGGCGCGCGCTTGGAGCCCGTCCCGACGGGGCCGCGAGCCAGGCTCGGCGTCGGACGATAAGATGGCGCAGGCGGGCCGCCCGCTTTTCCCCGGCGCTCGCATCCGTCGCCGCAGGCGATGTCCGGACAATCAGCGGAACCTCCGTCGACCAGGCTCACCCGGGCGAGGACAAGGCGAACGAGCACCACCACCGCCAGGACGACGAAGGGCCAGGCCAAGCCCAGCCCGACCAGCACGGCGATGCCAAGCTTGAGCACCAGGGAGCCCGCGCGCTTGACCAGGGATATAAGGGTCGCACCGGCGCCCATGCTACCGCGCGCCGCCCTCAGGACGCGCCTCCGGGCAGGCAGCGAATCCAGGCGCGCGAGTTCACGCGTCACGCACTCCGTCTGCGCGTCCCGGTCCGGATCTTCGTTCTTCAGCAGGTCACCTCCCCCCGATCGACCGCGATGGGTGCCATGATCCGAGCCGGTGCTCCCCCGAAGCGGGGCAAAGGGGTCGCAGGTGACAAGCCGCGCCGGGGCTGATTTCCTGCGAACAGTCCCAATTCGGGACGTCGTTCCGATGCATCAGAGCCGTATGTCAGCAGCCCTCGCGTCCGTGATTCTTCCGCCCGACCGGCGACAGTCGGCCACCGCACTCCAAGTCCAGCGCGGCGTCCGGCGCCTGTTCGCCGAACTCGGTCACGTCACCATTCCGGAGTTTTCCCTGGCAAACGGTCGTCGCGCCGACGTCATCGCACTGTGCCCGGCCGGGCGTCTGACGATCGTGGAGATCAAATCCAGCGTCGCCGACTTCCGGGCCGACCGGAAATGGCCGGATTACCGGGACTACTGTGATCGCTTCTACTTCGCGATTCCCGAGACGCTCTCCACCACCCTGACCCCGGAGGACACCGGCCTCATCGTTGCCGATGCATTCGGCGCCGCGATCCTGCGCGACCCGGCGGACCATCCCTTGAGCGGTCCCCGGCGCAAGGCCGTGACCCTGCGCTTCGCCCACAGCGCCGCGCGCCTGCTGCACGCGCTGGCCGATCCCGGTGCCATCCGCGAAGGCGCCCTCTGAGCCACGGCGAATCGCCGCCGATGCGCGGGTGGCCTAGCGTGGTAAGGAACCACGCGCCACTCATCGATTGCCAACCGCATGCGCCTGCCCTCGCGTCGCCGTCCACACGACGGTGATCCCGCTATCCTGAGACGGCTTCAGGCCGCTTCGGGCCGTCGGTCCCTGCTGCTCTACCTCATCATCGTCCTGGTGCTCGTGGCCACCGCCCAGGGCTACGACGGCTCGGCCCATTCCACCCATCACTGGATCGGCCTCGGGGTCTACGCGGTCTTCTCCCTCGGCCTCGGGATCGCCGACTGGCGCGCCTCGCAGCGGGAGGGTGGAGCGGTGCCCGGGACGGAGTGGCTGGCCTGGACCGCGACCCTGCTGAACGCCGGCGTAGCGCTGTTCCTGATCGTCGAGCACATCCTGCTCGGCGCGGTGGAAACCGAGGAGACCGCCACCGCGGTGAGCCGCCTGCCGGCCTTCCTTCTCCTGCTCCAGACCGGCCTCAGCATGCGGGTCTGGCACACCGCGGCGTTCTCGGGGCTGATCAGCCTCGCCTGGGGCGGCACCATTCTCCTCGCCTATCTCGCTCCCGAGAGTGCCCTCCTCGGCCCGCACGTGACCCTGGAGGAGGAGGTGCCGGGCCTCCTGACCTTCCTGGCCGCGAGTCTCGTGGTGATCGACGGGGTGCGCCGGCTGCAGATGGCGGTGACCACCGCTTTATGGATGGAGCAGGAGCGGACGAGCCTCGCGCGCTTCGTGCCGCGCCGCGTGGCGGGGGAGCTTGCCCAGCGCGGCGGCGGCGTCGGGGCGGTTCAGTCCCGCCATGCCTGCCTGTTCGGACTCGATCTGCGCGGCTTCTCGGCCTTCTCGCGGGATCAGGCTCAGGAGGAGGTGGTCCGCGCCCTCCTCGACGTCCGTGCCCTGACCCACGTGGCGGTGAGCGAGCATGGCGGCATCGTCGACAAGTATGTCGGCGACGGCATCCTGGCGCAGTTCATCGTTGGGCGCCCGGAGTCCCAGGCCGAGGCGGTGATGGCCTGCGCTCGGACCATCGTGGCCCGTCTCGCGGTTCTGAACGCGGAGCGCCACCGGGAGGATCGGCCGGAGTTGCGCATCACCATGGCGCTGCATGCCGGGGAGGTTCTGGTCGGGGTCTTCGACGATGGCCACCGGGCCGAGTTCACGGTGCTGGGCCCGGCGATGAACCGGCTCGCGCGGATCGAGGCCCGGGCCAAGGCCGCCGACCTGACCCTGTCGGCCTCGGACGAGGTGATCCGCCTCCTCGGTCCGACCACCCGGGCATCGCTCCGGCTCTCCGGCATGCCCCCGTCGGAGTGCCGGGACACCCGCGACATGCGGCTGTTCGCGGTGGACTGGACCGACGGCACCGCAGCGGCGCAACCCCCGGTCGCCTCCGTGGCGTGAGCCGAGACGTTCAGCGCGAGAACGAGCCGAAGCCCTCGAACCCGACGCGCTGGTTCGCTGCCTCGTCGGCCTTGGGCCTCTCGATGAGGGCAGGTTCGATTTGAGGCGCCGAAGGCTCCGGCCGAGTGGTGCGGGGCGGCGGACGGTCGTCCGGTACGGAGGGCCAGATCGGACGGTCCGGCTTCAGTGTCTGGGTCATCGGGACACTCCTGGCATGCGCTCGCGCGCACCTATGAAATACAATATACCAGAAATGCCGCAAGCCTCTCCGCGTTCCCTCCACACCGGGGAAAGCGATACCCAAGCCGGACCCGCTCAGCCCTCGGCCTTGTCCGTCTGCCCGGTCTTCACACCGCCCATCGGGTCCGTCTCGTCTTCGTCCTGCGCCGCGTCACCGGTTCGCCCCTGGGGGGTGAGGCGCGGCGCGTCGATGGCACCCGCCTCGGCGGCCTCGGTGCCGGGCCGGTCCATGGGTTCGCCGGGCGCGTTCTTGACCTGCCCGGTGACGGTGTCCCGCGGTCCGGTGGCGAGGCCGCCCGTGGAATCGGCTCCGGCGGTGGGGTCTTTGGGCATCCGACGTGTCTCCGTCATGGGCGGGGTGTGGTCCCTCGGAGAACACCGCCCGCCCGGAGCCGGTTCGGTTCAGGTGCCGCAGAACGTTCGCAGCACGCGCTCGTGCGGCTGGGGCGGCTCGGCATAGGCCGCGAAGGCGGGCTGGTCATCGTAGGGGCGGGCCAGCACCGTCACGAGTTCGTGGAACGGCGCGAAGTCGTCGCGCGCGATCGCCGCCTCGATCACCGCCTCGACCCGGTGGTTGCGCGGAATGAAGGCGGGGTTGACCCGGTCCATCGCCGCCCGGCGCGCGGCCGGGTCCCTCGGCTCGGCGGCGAGACGTGCGCGCCAGCGGGTCGCCCAGGCATCGTATACGGTGGAGTCGTCGAACAGGTCGCGCATCGGACCATCGCCCTCGGGGCCGAGAACCGCCGCGCCGAGGCGCCGGAAGGTCAGGGTGAAGTCGGCGGTCCCGGCCTGCATCGCCTCGAGCAGGGTGCGGCCGAGCTCGCGGTCCTCGTCCCGTTCGGTCGCGAGGCCGAGCTTGGCCCGCAGGCCGCCGTAATAGGCCGCCTCGAATCGGGGGCCGAAGGCGCCGAGGAGGTCCTGCGCCACGGCGATGCCGTCCTCGGTCTCGGGCGCCAGCAGCGGGAGGAGCGCCTCGGCGAAGCGGGTCAGGTTCCAGTGCAGGATGCCCGGCTGGTTGCCGTAGGCGTAGCGGCCATTCTCGTCGATGGCGCTGAACACGGCGGAGGGGTCGTAGGCGTCGAGGAAGGCACAGGGTCCGAAGTCGATGGTCTCGCCGGAGACGGCACAGTTGTCGGTGTTCATCACGCCGTGGATGAAGCCGACGAGGAGCCAGCGCGCGACGAGGTCGGCCTGGCGCTCCACCACCCGGGTCAGCAGCGCGCCGTAGGGATTCGGGGCCTCCGCCAGCTCCGGGTAGTGCCGGCCGATGACGTGGTCGGCGAGCGCCCGCACGCCGTCGACGTCGCCCCGCATGGCGAAGTACTGGAAGGTGCCGACGCGGATGTGGCTGGTGGCGACCCGGGTCAGGACACCGCCGGGCAGGACCGTCTCGCGCATCACGGAATCCCCGGTGAGCACGGCCGCCAGGGCCCGGGTGCTGGGGATGCCCAGGGCCGTCATGGCCTCGCTGACCACGTACTCGCGCAGCACCGGCCCGAGGGCGGCGCGGCCGTCGCCGCGGCGGGAGAACGGCGTCGGGCCCGAGCCCTTGAGCTGGATGTCGCGTCGTAGACCGTCGCGCCCGACGACCTCGCCGAGCAGGATCGCCCGGCCATCCCCGAGCTGTGGGACGCGGTTGCCGAACTGGTGGCCGGCATAGGCCATGGCCAGGGGCTCGGCGCCCTCCGGGACCCGGTTGCCGGCCAGGACCGCGACGCCCTCCGGGCTCTCGAGCCAGGCGACGTCGATCCCGAGCTCCGCGGCCAGGTCGTGGTTGACCCGGATCAGACGCGGCGCCGCCACGGGGGTGGGGTTCACTGGAGCGAAGAAGTGCTCCGGCAGGCGGGCATAGGTGTTGGCGAAGGGAATGGCGGCTGTCATCGAGGGCTTGGGTCCCGTGTGCGGCGCGGCGGGCGGCTCTCGCCACGAGGTGGGGCGCCGCGGCCGTCAAGGCAAATCATGCCAGTCCTGATGTCACGCCCGACAGCACGGGGTGCCGTCCCGTCGGAGCGCGACGGCCTCAGCGGTCGGCGTGCCGTCCCCGGGTCGGGTGATGGCGGGCCGCGCGGTGGCGCCGGGAGGGCACGCCCTCGACCGCGTCGTCGGGCGCGAAGCCGGCGCCGCGCAATCCGGACCGCCGGCCGGGCGCCTGTCCGGTCCCCTGCCCGATCCCCTGCCCAGTCCCTTGCACGTCGTCGTAGGGGCCGCGCCCGGTGCGGGCCCGGTAGGCCGCGCCGGCGAAATCGCCCGGGGTCGGGGGCGTGCCCGGCTGGGAGAAGCTGGTCTCCGGGCGATAGGCCGGGCCCCAGCCGATCGCGTCGTCGCCGGCCGGGTCCTTGCCGGGAAAGCCGGTGACGTAGCCGGTGCTCTGGGCCGCGGCCGGCAGCGGCAGGGCCGAGGCCGCGGCGCAGGCCAGGGCCGCCGCGATGGCGAGGCTGGAAGGACGCATGTCGATCCTCTCGGAGGGATGGAATCGGGCGCGCCGCATCACGGCCGCGCGTGTTCACCCCGGATAACGCGACCCGTGCGGGGCGGGTTCGGGCCGGAGGGTCGGCGCGCGCGAGCGGCGCCCACGCAGGACGGCGCGCCCGCCGATGACCGTGACCGAGAGCACGAAGCCGGCGAGGAGGTCGGGCAGGTAGTGCCCGCCGGCCCCGAGGGTCGCCACGACGATGACGGCGTTGAGGGCGATCGCCAGGGGGCCGACGACCGGGATCGGCGCCAGCGCCCAGGCGGTCAGCACCGCGAGGCAGACGTGGAAGGAGGGAAAGGTCACGAGGCCGCGGATGTCCTCCAGGGCCAGGGTGCGCAGGGTGCCGGCGCGCAGGTGCTCGAGGGCGTCGAGGTGCCAGAGGGCGCCCAGGGTCTCGATGGAGCCGTCCGGCACGGTGGCGAGACCGTAATGCACGAAGGGGCCGGCCGCCGGCACCAGGGCGGCGATGAGCACGACTGCGAGGAGCAGCACTGCGAACAGGCGCACATAGGCCCAGAGCCGGGCGATCCGGAGGGTGGCGCTGAGCGCGATCACCGTGAGCCCGACCTGCGGCCCGCTGGTGTGGTAGGCGAGCGCCAGCCACCAGGCGAGGCGCGGATGCGCCTGCAGGGCAGCGAGGTAGGCGGGCCAGTCGAAGCCGAGCGCGGCCTCCGCCCGCGCCAGCCGCGCATCGGCCAGCGGCAGGGCCCAGGTGGCGGTGAGATAGTGCAGCACCGCGATGGGCACGGTCACGGCGATGAGGCTGGCGCTCGCCAGCGCCATGGCCCGCAGCTTGGGCTCGGAGAGGATGGGGCCGAACAGGATCGCGAGCGCCAGCAGCGCCGCCACCATGGCCGCCGCCACGCCGAAGCCGAACGGCGCCAGGGCGATCCCCACCCGGCGCAGCCACACCGCGTCGAGGAGGGCGACCGCCAGGGCGAGGCCCCACAGCGCCGGATGCGGCGCGGCCAGGGCGGCCGAGCGTCGGCGGATCTGCGCGAGGGGTTCTGCGAGCGAAGGTCGTGTGCGGGAAGATCGTGTGCGGGAAAATCCGGGGGAAGATCTGGGGGAAGATCTGAGAAGGGAAGCGGCCTCGGCGGGCCCGCGGCGCGTCCCGCGCGCGGGCATCGAAATCGGAGTTGCGTCGCTCACCCGGAATCCTTCGTGGTTCGTCGAAGCCGGAACTCGGCTCTGCGCCGGTTTGTTGCCGGGCGGCGTCCCTTTTCCCCACCCCGTTCCGGTTCCGAGCCGCGATGGTCCCCCCGATGGTCTCCCCGATGGTCCTGCCTTGAGCCGCATCGCCTTCCTGGATTTCGAGGCGTCCTCGCTGGCCAAGACCAGCTACCCGATCGAGGTCGCCTGGGTGTTTCCCGACGGCGCGTCGGAGAGCTACCTCATTCGCCCGGCCCCGGGCTGGACCGACTGGGCGCCCGAGGCCGAGGCGGTGCACGGGCTCGCGCGGGAGCGGGTCGTGCGGGAGGGCGTCGCCCATGACTGGGTGGCGCTGCACATGCTCACGGCCCTGCGCGACGTCACGCTCTACGCCTCGGCGCCCTCCTGGGACGGGCAGTGGCTGAGCCGGCTCCTGCGCGCCGCCGGCCTGCCGCGCCACGCCCTCCGGCTGAAGGCCACGGCGGAGGCGCAGCGCCGCGTGATCCTGGACGTCCTCGCGGCCGGCGGCGTGGCGCCGACCCCGCGCGACGCCCTGGCGGGCAAGCTCCTGGCGACCCTGCGCCTGGAGGCCCGCGACGACCGGGCGGCCGAGCACCGCGCCCTCTCGGACGCCCAGCGCGAATGCCGGCGCTGGGCCCGCGCCCGGAGCCGCGCCGAGGCGCTGCTGCGCGAGGAGCGCGCCGGCGCGGTGGGGTGAGTCGTCCGAAGACGGAGGCCGACCGAGCCCCAGGCCTTCGCGGGCGCGTGCCCTGCCCGGGCCGAGGGCGCTCCCCGCCGCGCCCGTACGGCGTCCGAAGACGGATCCAACCGGCTGGCAGGCGTCGGTCCGCTGGGGAGACCCACGGGCCGAAGGCCATGGCTCTGCTTGATTTGGTGGGTGATCGCCGAGGCCGAGGGCGAGATGGGCCGCTTCGCGACGGCGTGTCCCGACCGCGACTGGTCGGCGCCAGGACCCTGACCCGAGGATCGAGCCCGCATCCGGTGACCGTGCGGACGGCCGCGGAGGGTACGGAGCGAACCCTGGCCTTTCACTCCGGACTAGACACTCTCTTTCTCACCCGCCTCGGTCGCAGGCGGATTAACCGCTCTCGACCCGACGATGCCGTTGATGCCCACACGTGGGCATCTCGAAAGCGGTCGTTCATCGATGGATATCGTCACAGTGTCCTAGGGTTCCGTGTCATGGCTTGATCGAGTGCTAGTAGCGACGCTCGGCCATCGGGTCAGGCAGCTCGTGTTCAGTGAGATGAGCCGTGCAAGACCGACGTTCCGAAGGGAGCCCTGCGGAAACTCGCATCCCATGTCACATCGGACGACAGCGCATCGTCACTCGCGTGAACCAATCACGTGGAGATCGCTCGATGACCAAAGCCATTCCGGTACTCGCCGGCATCCTCGGCGCAGGACTGGCCGGGAACGGCGTCTTCATGCTCGTCGCGCCCGAGGCATGGTATTTCACCGTGCCGGGCGTGACGACGACCGGGCCCTTCAATCAGCACTTCCTGCGCGATATCGGCCTGATCTTCGTGCTGATCGGGTCGGGGTTCGCGTACGGCGCGGCCCGACCGGGACCGCGTTCGCTGCTCTGGAGCATGGGTGCGATCTGGCTCTCGGGCCACGCGCTTTTCCACTTCTGGGAGGTTGCGGTGGGCATCTGCGGGCCGGAGGTTCTACCCCGAGACTTCCCCGCTGTGACACTTCCTGCGCTTATTGCTGTCGCCCTCAGCGTCTGGTCGTTCCGCCATGCCGACCATCGATGATCCGACCCGCGTCTTCGAGCAGGAGCGGGCGCGGCTCGTCCGGCTCGCCTACCGCATGCTCGGGTCCCTGGGCGAAGCCGAGGACGTCGTACAGGACGCTTGGCTGCGCTGGCGGCACGTCGACCATGCCGAGGTCGCCTCAGCCGGTGCCTTCCTATCGCGGACGGTGACGCGGCTCTGCCTGGACGTGATGAAGTCCGCTCGGGTACGGCGTGAGACCTATTTTGGCACATGGCTACCCGAGCCCGTCGCCCTGGTCCCGGACGAAGCCCCCGGCGATGACCTCACGCTCACGCTGATGCTCGCCCTGGAGAGGCTTTCGCCGCTGGAGCGGGCCGCGTTCCTCCTGCACGACGTCTTCGCGGTCCCACTCGCCGAGATCGCGACCACGCTCCAGCGTGAACCACCGGCAGTCCGTCAGCTCGCCGCGAGGGCTAGGAAACACGTGCAGTCCGCCCGCCCGCGCTTCCCCGTCGAGCGGGAGGAGGGGGCGCGCATCGCCAAGGCCTTCTTCGAGGCGTCGGCGACCGGCGACGTCGCGGCGCTGCGCAGCATGCTCGCCGATTCCGTCGTTGTGCACTCCGACGGAGGCGGAAAGGTGCTCGCCTTCCCGAGGCCGATCATCGGCATCGACAAGGTCACGCGCATGTTCGAGGGGATCGCGCGCAAATCGTGGATCCAGCATGCCCAGAAGCTGCAGGACCTTTGGATCGATGGCCTGCCGGGCTACTTCAGCCTGGAGCCGGGCGGGATGCTCCAGACCGTCGCCCTGGATATCCAGGGCGGATTGATCGTCGGCATCTACTTCACCCGTAACCCGGACAAGCTCCAGCGAATGGCAAGGTCGTTCGGAGGGGCGGTGGAAACGCCGACGCCTCACTGAGCCTCACCGGCGGGCTATCGCCAGCTCCCTGCGACAGACCGTCGAGAACGCGCAGAGCGGGTCGAGGTGGCTGGCGTGCCGAATGTCCGCGAAGGAGGCGAGATCCTTGTTCGGGGCGAAGTAGGTCTCACCGATGAGCCGCATGACGCGCTCGGCCTCCTCCAGCGTCTCCGGCTCTCCGAAGAGCCGGATCTTGTTCACGATGGCATAGAGGTTCACCAGCTTGGCCGGGTCGTCGAGGTCGTGCCGGAAAGCGTCGCCGAACAAGGTCGACGCCTCCCGGATGAACTCGCCGTAGAGCGCTTCCCGTCGCGCTCGGTCCTGCACCAGGAGCGTCGCACGCTCCTGGCTGTGTTGCGTCAGCCAAGTGGTCGCGAAGGAGGCCATCGCGCCGATGGCCGACCCGGCCAGCGCCGACAGCGCCGGGATGTAGGTAGCATCCATCGGCGGGAGGCCTCAGGCCACGCGCTTTGGCTGTGCCGCCAGCCAGTCGTCGTAGCGCCGCTGCGAGAGCCACGCGTCACCGGTGGGCGTCAGCCAGGGGCCTTCGAGGACCACCCCGAAATACGGTGCGGTGTCGTCGGTGACAACCTCACGCGTTTCGCCAAGGCCGTCGAAGTGACGCTTCACCAGATCGACCATCGGCAGGCGCTCCGGGCCGGCGATCTCGACCATGCCGTTTCGCGGTGGCGCCAGCGCGGCCTCCGCGACTTTCGCCGCAACGTCGGCCGACGCGATCGGCTGGATCGACGCGGACGTCACGCGCGCGACGCCGTCGACGATTGCGGCTCCCGCGATCGCGGCGACGAACTCGAAGAACTGCGTGGCGCGGACTAGGGTCCACGGCACGCCCGCCGAGGCGATCAACTCCTCCTGAGCGAGCTTGGCGCGGAAATAGCCGCTGTCGAGCAGGAGCTCGGTGCCGACCACCGAGAGCGCGACGTGGTGGGAGACGCCGGCATCCTTCTCGGCCGCGGCGAGGTTCCGTCCGGCGCGGACGAAGAAGTCCATGGCCGCGTCGTCGGCGAACGATGGCGAGTTGGCGACGTCGACCACGACGCTGGCGCCCTTCAATGCTTCCGCGAGCCCCTCGCCCGTCACGGCGTTGACGCCGGTGTTCGGCGAGGCCGCGAGGACCTCGTGGCCGGCGGCCTTCAGGGTGGTGACGACCTGCGAGCCGATCAGCCCCGTACCGCCGATGACGACGATTTTCATGTGATGCTCCGTCCTGTGTCCGGTCCCGGTGGGGACGTTCGAAACCAAGACGAAAGCGGTCCCACCCGTTGTGACATTGGCTCTGCGAAATTTGTCCGGTCGCGAGCCAGCCGCTCCGGCGGTCATACAAAACCTCCGGTCATGTCACGTGCGCACCTGCTTCCTCGTCATGCAGGGAGCATCGCGAGGAACGACGATCATGGCGCCCGACATCGAGAGGCTGACAAGAGACATATCCCATGTGCCCCCTGGGCGAGGAACGAACGGTTGACGCCGCCCCGTCCGCTCAGATGGCAGTTCCTGACCCTCTTCGTCGGCCTGCTGATCCCGACCCTGCTGTTCGTCGGAGTCCTGCTCTGGCGCTTCGCCGCGTCCGAACGCACGCGGGTCGAACAGGACGTGCAGACCAGAGCCCACGGCTTGTCCGTGGCGTTCGACCGCGAGATCCATGGCGTCCTCACGACGCTCCAGGCGCTCGCGACCTCGCCGAGCCTGGCGACCCACGACCTTCCGGCCTTCTACGCCCAGATGCAGGAGATCAGTCGCCTGCAGGGAATCAACATCAACCTTCGGCATATCGATGGGACCGCTGCGTTGACGACCCGGGCGCCGTTCGGAACCGCCGCACCCGCGCCCCCGGCCCTTGCGGAGATCGACAGGGAGGTTCTGCGCACCGGCGTCGCAGTGGTCAGCAACGTCTTCGTGACCTCCGTGACCCAAAAGCCGGTTTTTCAGATCGTCAGCGCCCCTGTCCGTATCGGCGAAACGCCGACTTATCTCCTCGCCGCGAGCCTCGATCTCGGTTACCTCGTGGCGACGACGCGCCGCGAGGATCTCCCGTCCGGTTGGATCGGGTCCCTGGTGGATCGAAACGGGATCGTCGCTGTCCGGACCGAGCGGCAAGAAGACTTCGTCGGCAAGCTGACTTCAACCGACTTCCGCTCTCATGCGATCGATGATGCCGGACGATATTATGGCCGCAACAGGGTCGGCGAGGATGTCCTGGTGGGCTATGGCCGGTCCAAGCTGACCGGTTGGACCGCGGCGGTCGTGGTGGATAAGAAGCTCGCCGAGGCACCGCTGCAGCGTTCGATCACGATCCTCGTCGGGTTAGGTCTCGTGCTTGGATCGCTCATCGTGGGCATCGCATTGGGGGTCGGTCGACGGGTTGAGCGTGCGATGCGTCGCCTCGGCGAAGGCGCCGCGGCGATCGGCCGAGGGGAGCCGGTCGGCGCCATCGCCACCCCTATCAGGGAGGTGAACCTGATCGGTGCGGCGCTTGCGACGGCGGCGCTTCAGTTGCAGGCGCGGACACGCGAGCGCGAGGTCGCGGAGATGGCTTTACGCGACCTCAACGTGGCGCTGGAAGACCGTGTCGCCGCGCGCACGCAAGAACTCGACGATGCGAACCGCGCGCTCATCGGCGAGATGCAGAGCCGCGAGACGGCCGAGGCTCATCTGCGGCAGTTGCAGAAGATGGAGGCCGTCGGCCAGCTCACCGGCGGCATTGCGCACGACTTCAACAACATGCTCGCCATCGTGATCGGCAGCCTCAATCTGATCCGAAAACGCCTGGCGCGCGGCGAGAGCGACATCGAGCGCTTCATCGATGTCGCCACGGATGGTGCGAACCGCGCGGCCTCGCTGACCCAACGGCTGCTGGCTTTCTCGCGCCAACAGCCGCTCGCGCCGGAGCCCATCGATGCCAACAAGCTCGTATCCGGGATGTCCGAGATCCTGCGCCGAACGCTCGGCGGCGATATCAAATTGGAGACCGTGCTCGCTGGCGGCCTGTGGCGCACCCATGCCGACGTGAGCCAATTGGAGAACGCCATCCTCAACCTGGCCGTCAACGCGCGGGACGCCATGCCGGAGACCGATAACTGCAGCGGTCGCCTGACCATCGAGACGGCCAACGCCCACCTCGACGAGGCCTATGCCAGGACCGTGGAGATTTCACCCGGTCAGTACGTCCTGGTTGCCGTGACCGACTCCGGAACCGGCATGTCGCCGGAGGTCCTGGCCAAGGTGTTCGATCCGTTCTTCACCACCAAGCCGGTGGGGAAGGGAACAGGGTTAGGCCTGTCGCAGGTCTACGGTTTCGTGCGGCAATCGAAGGGACACGCACGGATCTATTCGGAGCCCGGGCAGGGCACGAGCGTGAAGCTCTATCTGCCGCGCTTCTATGGCGAGGGCGAAGTTGCCGGATCGCCTCGGGATGTTCGGCTCACGGCTGTCCTGCCCCTCGGATGCCGACGCGAGATCGTCCTCGTGGTCGAGGACGAGGAGGCCCTGCGCCTTCTCAGCGTCGAGACATTGCGCGAACTCGGCTACAGCGTGCGCCATGCCAAGAGCGGTGTCGCCGCATTGCGTATTCTGGACGCCCAGCCCGACATCGCGTTGTTGTTCACCGACATCGTCATGCCCGACATGAACGGACGTCGACTGGCCGAGGAGGCGATCCGGCGGCGTCCGGAACTCAAGGTGCTCTACACGACGGGGTTCACGCGCAATGCCGTGGTGCATAATGGCGTGCTCGATCCCGGCACGCATTTCCTGCCGAAACCCTTCACCCTGCAGCAACTGGCGAACAAGGTCCGCAGCGTGCTCGATCATGCATCGGAACCGCTCGACGCGTGATCGATGGCGGACCGGGTCGACCGGCATCGTCGTAGTCCCGTCACTCCAGGCACGACGATCATCATCGAACGGTTCGCTGCGGCGCCTCCCGCATCACGTGTGGGAAGTCCCTTCGGTGCGGATCGCGGAAACGTCATCCCCGAACTTAGATCGGGGATGACGGCTTTCCCGTCGGCGATTCTGGGGGACCTTCTCCAGCGACGCCGCCGCCTTGGCTCTTGCCCGACGCGTGGTCAGTAATCCCAGAACACCGGCACCCAGCGGAAGGCGTCGCCATCGACCGCGACCCTGCCGACGGACGGGAACGGCAGGTGCGTGGCCACCAACTGTTCCCTGGTCCCGGCCAATTCCCGGAGAAGACGGATCCGAACGCGAGCTGCCTCCTCGGGGTCGTGCTCGAAACCGTTGTGCCAGTCGGGCTGGTCGAAACCCACGGGAAAGATGGCGTCGCCGGCGAACGTGAGGCGCTCGCCGCCGGATGCCAGCCGGACCACGCTGTGCCCGGGGGTGTGGCCCCCGGTGCGATGGACGACCACCCCCGGCGCGACCTCATGCGCATCTTCGAAGGTTCGCAGATGGCTGCGATACGCCTCCGAGAACCGTTTAGCCGTGGATCGCAGCGCATCCGGGAAGCCCGTCGGCATGGAGGTGCGGGAGAAATCGGGTGCTTCCCAGAACGCGACCTCGGCGGCCGCCACGTGGATCCGCAGGTCGGGCCGCAACCGTTCCTTCACCCCGTCGATGAGCAGCCCGCCGATATGGTCCATGTGCATGTGCGTCAGCACCACGTCGGTCACGGACGCCAGATCGATGCCGCCCGCTTCCAGTCGTTTGACCAGCTGGCCGGCTCGCGGCAGAGCCAGGTTCGGGTCCAGCCCGAGCCCGGCATCGATGAGGATTGTCTGCTCGCCACTCCGAACCAGGACGGCATTCAGCGGCCAGTCGAATGCGTCCGGCGCCAAGAACATGTCGTCCAACCATGCCGCCCGAACCGCCGGGTCGGCATTGTGAGCGAGCATGGCAGTCGGAAGAGGCAATACCCCGTCGCTGACGACCAGCACGTCGATCTCGCCGATGCGCACCGCGTATCGTGACGGCACCAATTCCTCCGAACTTGGACGCGCTCGGCAAGAATCTCTCGTATCGGTTTGGCCGGTCATTGAAGTGCTCATGATTACCCCTTGATCGGGACGCGCGGACATCCGGCTCACCAGGATTAGAAACGCGCGCCTACACACAGAG
This sequence comes from Methylobacterium sp. Leaf125, assembly GCF_001423085.1. Classification (GTDB taxonomy): domain Bacteria; phylum Pseudomonadota; class Alphaproteobacteria; order Rhizobiales; family Beijerinckiaceae; genus Methylobacterium. Next base: position 21,896 of record NZ_LMNU01000046.1, read on the forward strand.
ACGAGAGCAGGTGTGTGAATGTGACATGTGCGGTCAGGGATCGAGGCCCACGCCCGTGGATGATCCACATGTCGAAAAGCCCTCAAGAGCACGGTCTCCTTATCCACCCCTCTCGGTCATGCGTGGACGGACGGGGCCCGACTCAACCTGGCCTTAGAATTTTTCCGATCATGACGCGAAAGCTCGACGACCGCGAAGACTCACCCGACAGTGTTTTGCCCACGTGGCGAGGTAAGAAACAGCCTCTAAGGCTTCCGTCTTGCCTCGCAGTGCCTGAATGCTGCGGTAGCTGACCGACGCCGCGATCTGATGTGGTTTCTTGCCGTCGGCGGCGAGCGCCAGGGCACGCACGACCCTGGCCCGAGCGCGCCGTTGCCCGAAGCTGAGGCCTGTCTCTCGGCGAAACTCTCGCGTCAGGGTCCGGCGGCTGAGACCTTTCTGCTCGGCCCATGCGTCCAGACTACCGTCGCGTATCATCAAAGGCATCAACGGCGTAAAGGCCAAACGACCGATGCCCATTGCGACGGCAAGGGCGATGACCAGCCAAGCGGACCGGTCGAGCACCGGGGATGAAGCCGATTGGGTGCTCATGGACTTCTCAACCAATGGACCTCTCCGGATTTCGGCGAGGTCCCTTAAGATGTCGCGGACAGCCCGTATTTTGGGTGGCGCGGCGGTGCTCAGGCCGCTTGTCTCGGCGCCTCGACCAGTTCATCGGCCGGCCCGAAGAACTCGAAGCGGATCCGCTCGATTGGGATACCTAGACGGCCAAGCCCGTTCACAAGCGCGGCCAGGAAGGGTTTGGGGCCGCACAGGTAGTAGGTCGCCTGCTCCCGCGGGGTGTTCGCCGCCAGCCACTCCGCAGTGACCAGGCCCGTCTCAGCAATCTGCCGGTCGCTAGCACCCTGCTCTTCCAGATGCGCATAAAAGAACCGGGAATGCAGATTCTCGTGGCCGTTCGTCAGGGCCCGCGCATGTGCGCCCATGGCGTGAACCCGTCCGTTCAGGGCACCGTGGACAAACCAGGTCGGACGCTCCGGCGAAGTGGCGGAGATCGTCTCCAGCATGCTGATCATGGGAGTCAGCCCGACGCCGCCGCTGACCAAAACCACAGGTTCGTTCGTGCTTCGATCGAGGAAGAATTCCCCGGCCGGCGGGGCAACCCTGACCAAGGTGCCCGGTCCGGCATGGTCATGCAACCAGTTCGAGACGACGCCGGCCGGCACGCCCGGCGAGGCCTCCCGCTTCACGGTGATGCGATAGGCGCGGTCGTTCGGGGCGCAGGAGATGGAGTAGTTGCGCTTGAGCGCCCCCCGGTCGGGGAGGTCGAACTGAAAGCCAAGATACTGTCCCGGTTCATGACGCAGGACCGGCTTCCCGTCGGACGGGACCAGCACGAAGGAGCGGATTGTCTCGCTCTCCTGGGTGACGCTCTCGACGACGAACCCGCGCCAGCCGTTCCAGCCGCCGGGCTTCGTGGCGAGGTCGCGATAGATCGTGGCCTCGCGTCCGATCAGCAGTTCGGCAAGGAACCAGTATGCCTCCCCCCATGCGGCGCGGATCTCGGGCGTAGCGGCGTCGCCGAGCACGTCCTGGATCGCGCCGAGCAGGGCCTCCGCCACATGGGGGTAGTGCTCGGGCAGGATGTTCAGGGCGACGTGTTTCTGGGCGATCCGCTCGACGGCGCCCGCGAGGACACCGAGATTGTCGATGTTGCGGGCGTAGGCGAGCACCGCCTGCGCAAGCGCCTTGGGCTGCGATCCGGTCTCGCCATGGTGGGACTGATTGAAGAGAGCGCGCATCTCGGCATCGACGAACAGCCGCTCGTACATGCGCTGGGTGATGGTGAGCCCGTGCCCCTCCAGGGCGGGTACGGTGGCCTTGATCAGGGCGATGGTGGCTGGTGCGAGAGGGGTCGGCATCTGCATCTCCCATAAGATTCATTGTCGATGAACCTTATGGCCTGCAGATTGTAAAGGTGCAACGAATATGTACCTTAGGCTCTCATAGGAGCTGCCATGCGCCTGACGCGCTACACCGATTACGCCCTCCGAACTCTGATCTACGTCGGCTTGCATGAGCCACGGCAAAGCTCGATTGCCGAGATCGCGCGGGCCTACGGCATCTCAGAGAGCCACCTCACGAAGGTGGTGCACCAACTCGGACGCCTAGGGTTCATACGCACCACCCGGGGTCGAGGTGGTGGGCTACAGCTCGCCAAGCTTCCCGCGGAAATCGTCGTAGGCACCGTTGTGCGACAGACAGAGGAAGATCTTGCGCTAGTCGAGTGTTTCGCCGGCGGGGCCTGCGTGATCACGGCTCCATGTCGCCTTCGGCGTGCGCTCGGTGAAGCCTTGGCGGCGTTTCTCGCGGTTCTTGACCGCTATACCCTGGCCGATCTGCTGGGTGGAAATGACGGGATCGAGATTGCCGCCCTGCTTGGTCTGCCTTCCCCAATGAAAGAGGTGGCGCCACATCTTTCCCCTCCTACGAAGATATGAGTGGCGTGATCTGAGTCTTATGTTTTGAAAGCAAAAGTGGCGTTCGTGCTAGGGACGCTTCACGGTTCGTCTTTGTCCTTGGTGGGATTGCAATGAGGTTTAATATGCATCCCGGCACCATACAGATGATTTAGCACCCTACAGAGGCGCAACTGAGCGGTGAAAGCCTGTGTCTCTCGTCGGACCTAGACAGTGCGCTACCTGGGCCGAAAGCGTCCGGGCCATCGCCGGATCTGCTGGCGCTTTTCTGTTTTACTTGGGTACCCATGGTTTTGAAACTAATAGGCTCGCGGGAAGGGCATGTATCGTTCAGCTGGAAGACATCGAAGCGGTCGACTGATCCGAAGACACGTCTGTCGAGCGTCTTCACGCCTTGAACCGTCGCGCTTCGAGATTCAATCAAACGTCCGCTTCAGCGAATTGCCTCCCGAAAGCGGACAGACAAAAATCCACCCAACTTGGTCGTAGCGCGTCGTCCATCAAGCTGCCGAGACGCGGACCGTCAGAGGGGGTGCAAAGGGCCGAAATCCGCCCCCCGATGATTGAACCGGATTGAATCCCGACCCTACGGCGCTGGCTCGAATGTCGTCGCGCGCCAGCGCGCGGGCAGCGCCTCCGCAATGCGCCGACGCCGGCCCGGCCGTCGGCCCCGTCAGGCAGCTCCCAGATAGGCGGCCTCCAGGCCGGCATCGGCGCTGAGTTCGGCGGCGGTGCCGGCGGTGACGACGCGGCCCTGCTCCAGCACGTAGCCGCGATCGGCCACCGTCAGGGCCAGGGCCGCCATCTGGTCGACGATCAGGATGGTGACGCCCTGGTCGCGCAGGTCCGCCACCACGGCGTAGAGGGCGTTGATCATCGCCGGCGCCAGGCCGAGGGAGGGCTCGTCGAGGAGGAGGATGCGCGGCTGCGCCATCATCCCGCGGGCGATCGCCAGCATCTGCTGCTCGCCGCCCGAGAGCAGGCCCGCCCGGCTCGTCGCCCGGTCGCGCAGGCGGGGGAAGCGGGTGAGCAGCGCCTCGATCTCGGCCGGGTCGATGGGCGTCGTGCGGCCATGGGCCCCGAGGCGGATGTTCTCGATCACGGTCAGCTCGGGAAAGACCTGCCGGCCCTCGGGCACCAGGGCGAGGCCGAGGCGGGCGATCGTGTGGGCGGGCAGTTGCGCGATGGCCCGGTCCTCCAGCACGATCCCGCCCGAGACCGGCCGGAGCAGGCCGGCGAGCGCCCGCAGGGTCGTCGACTTGCCGGCGCCGTTGGCGCCCAGCAGCGCCACGGTCTCGCCGGGGCGGACCTCGATGGCGACGCGGTCGAGGACCGGGGCGGCGCCGTAGCCGGCCGTAAGGCCCTGGGTCGAGAGCACCGCGTCGGCCGGCGGCTTCCAGGCGGTGGCGCGGGGCCGGGCCGGCGTGTCGGCCCCGCCCAGATAGGCGCGGATCACCGCCGGGTCGTGGCGGATCGCGGCCGGGGTCCCGTGGGCGATCGGCCGCCCGGCATCCATGACCAGGATCGCGTCCGAGACTCCCATCACCAGGGGCATGTCGTGCTCGACCAGCACCACGGCGATGCCCTGCCCGGCGATCCGGCGCAGGAGGCCGCCCAGCGCGTCGGTGTCGGCCCGGGTCAGGCCGGCGGCGGGCTCGTCCAGGAGGAGGATGCGCGGCCGGCCGGCCAGGGCCCGGGCGATCTCCACGAGGCGGCGGTCGACATGGGGCAGCTCCGCGGCCGGCCGGTCGAGGTCGCCCGCGTAGCCGACGAAGTCCAGCAGGGCCGCGGCGGCGGCGCGGTCCTGCGCGCCGGAGCGGCGCCAGAGGCGGCCCGGCTCGAACGCCAGGGCGACGTTGTCGAGGACGCCGAGCGAGCCGAACAGGCGCGTGGTCTGGTAGGTGCGGGCGATGCCGGCCCGGGCGATGGCGTGGGCCGGGGCCCCGGCGAGGTCCCGCTCCCCCAGGCGGATCGCCCCGGCCTGCGGCCGGTAGAAGCCCGAGATCATGTTGAGCACGGTGGTCTTGCCGGCGCCGTTGGGGCCGATCAGGCTCGTCACCGCCCCGGCCTCCGCCCGGACCGAGACGCCCTCGGCCGCACGGATGCCGCCGAAGCGGATGCCGATGCCCTCGACCACCAGGGCCTGCGCCCCGCGCTGCCCGATGAGCCGGGCGAAATCCATCGCCGGCGGCAGGGCGCCGGTCCGCGGCCGCGGCAGCAGCCGCGCCGCGCTGCCGACGATCCCCGCGGGCACCAGCCAGAGCACCACCAGGGTGGCGAGGCCGAAGAACAGCAGGCGGTACTCGGCGAGCCCCGCCAGGGTCTCGGGCAGCAGCACGGTGACGAGGGCGCCGAACAGCGGCCCCAGCACGGTGCCGGCGCCGCCGACCACCACGGAGAGCACGAACAGGATCGACTGCGAGAACGGGAACGAGCTCGGGGCGATGAACAGCATCAGGGGCGGCAGCACCGCCCCGGCGAGGCCCGTCAGCGCCGCCGAGATCGCGAAGGCCAGGATCTTCACCCGCACCGGGTCGAAGCCGAGGGAGGCGGCCGCCACGTCGGCGTCGCGCACCGCCCGCATCGCCCGGCCGAGGCGGCTGCGGGCGAGGCGGTGGAAGCCGAAGAGGCTCAGGCCCGCGGCGAGGACGGCGAGGAACGCCAGCTCGCGCTCGGCGAAGGGCACGCCGAACAGGCTCGGCCCGGTTGTGACCACGAGGCCGTTCTGGCCGCCGGTGAGCGACCCGCCCTCGATCAGGGCATGCTCGATGATGAAGCCGAAGGCGATCGTGACCATCGCCAGGTAGGGGCCCTTCACCCGCATGGCCGGCACCGCGAGCCCCGCCCCGACCAGGCCCGAGAGCAGGCCGGCCGCCGGCAGGGCGAGCCAGAAGCTCAGGCCGGCCCCGGTGAGGATCGCGCTCGCATAGGCGCCGACGGCGTAGAAGCCCGCATGCCCGAAGGAGATCAGCCCGGTGAGGCCGAGGAGGACGTTGAGCCCGGTCCCGGCGACGGTGGTCAGGGCCACCAGGGCGATGACGAAGTGGCTGTAGCCGCCGGTCAGCCCCACCAGGGCGAGGCCCGCCAGGGTCAGGGCCAGGATGGCGAGCGGCATCGCGGCCGGGGCGCGCAGGCGGTGCATCGGGCTCAGACCTTGTTGATGGCGGCGCGGCCGAGGAGCCCGTCGGGGCGCAGGGCCAGGGCGAGGATGATCACCGAGAACACCACCAGCTGGGTGTAGGTGGAGCCGAGGGTCGCGGTGACCCCGGCCTCGACGAGGCCGTAGAGCAGGCCCGCCAGCACCACGCCGGTGGCCGAGCCGATGCCGCCCAGGATCGCCACCGCGAAGGCCTTGATCCCGAACAGCGCGCCCATCTCGGCCGAGACCGAGAACAGCGGCGCGATGAGGAGTCCGGCGGCCCCGGCGAGGAGGGCCGAGAGCGCGAAGGCGCAGGCCACCGTGCGCCGGACGTCGATGCCCATCAGCCGCGCGGCGTCGGCGTTCTGCGCCACCGCCAGCAGCACCCGTCCGAGATCGGTGCGGCGGAACAGGGTCTGGATCGCCACCGCCACCGAGAGCCCGACCACGGGAATGAGGAGCTGGAGCGGGTAGATGCCGGTGCCGAAGATCTCCACCGGCGTCACGGCCAGCGACGAGGGCAGGCTGCGCGGCTCCTTGCCGAAGGTGAACAGCATCGCGTTGTCGAGGACGATGCCGCCCGCCACGGTGGCGAGCAGCCAGGCCTCCGAGCCCTTCTCGACGAAGGGCCGCACCAGCAGCCGCTCCACCGTGACGCCGAGGACCGCGCAGCCGAGCAGCGCCCCGAGGATCGCGGCCGGCATCGGCCAGCCGAGGGTCACCCCCAGGGTGTAGCCCAGCACCGCCCCGAGGGTGACGGCGCTGCCCTGCGCGAAGTTCACCGTGCCCGAGACCGCGTAGGTGATGTGGAAGCCGAGCGCCACGAGCCCGTACATGCTGCCGAGGCCGAGGCCGGTGATGAGCGTTCCCGTGAGCATCGGCCCCGTTCCCTCAGTTCGTGACGGCGACGATCTCGCCGTTCCGGAAGCGGGTGAAGACGTAGTCCTGCGGACCGAGGGCGTCGTGCTGGCCCGGCGCGAAGGGCTTGTCGTAGGTCTTGATCAGGCCCGGATAGGTCGCGACCTTGTAGAAGCCGTCCCGCACCTCCGGTCCCTTGGTCGAGCCGGCGGCCTTGATCGCCAGGGCGAGCAGGTGGGTGGCGTCGTAGGCGTTGGCGATGCCCACCGCCGGGGTGACGTCGGCCATCGACTGGATCGCCGGATACTTCGCCTTGAGCGCGTCGAGGACCGCGAGGGCCTTCGGGCTGGTGTTGCCCGCGAAGGTGAAGGTCTGGATGAAGTGGACTTTCGCCGCGCTCGGCCCGGCGAGCTCGTCGAAGCGGCCGCCGGCCGGGCCCCAGTGCGAGACCACCGGCACGCTCCAGCCCATCCGGTCGAGGGACTTCACCACCTGGGCGGAGGGCCCGACATTGCCGACGAGGAACAGGGTGTCGGCGCCGGCCTCCCGCAGGCGGGTGAGCTGGGGCACCATGTCGAGGTCGGCGGCCTCGTACTTCTCGATGCCGGCGGCCGGCAGGTTGGCGGCCTTCAGCGCCGCGGTGAGGCCCTGCTGGTTCGACTCGCCCCAGGCGTTGTTGACGAGGATCATCCCGGGCTTCTTCGCCCCGTGGGTCTTCACCGCGTAGGTGACCAGGGCCTCGTCCACCAGGGCGTCCACGGCCGAGACCCGGAAGGCGTAGTTGTCGGCCGCGCCGTTGCGGGTGATGCCGGTGCCGGCGGCCCAGGGGCCGAGGAACGGCACCTTCATCTGGTTGGCGATGGGCACCAGCGCCATCGAGACCGGCGTGTCGAGGCCGCCGACCAGCGCCACCACGCCGACCCGCTGGATCAGCTCGCGGGCGGCCAGCACGCCCTTCGACGGATTGGCCTCGTCGTCCCGCGCCACCAGCTCCAGGGGCCGCCCGAGCACGCCGCCCCCGGCGTTGATCTCGTCGATGGCCAAGCCGATGCCGCGGGAGATCGCCTCGCCGGATTTCGCCGACTGCCCGCTCAGGGCCGTGACGAGGCCGATCCGGATCGGCTCCGCGGCCCGGGCCGTGCCGGAGACGGAGAGCCCGAGAGCAAGGCACGCCCCCAGGGCGAGGCGGCGGGTCAGGGGCGTCGATCGGCTGGGCATGGGGTTTCTCCGGCGGATGCTTCGCCGGCCACTCCGCAACCCCCATGCCAGCCGTCTTGGCCTTGAATTTGCTCAGGGATTTCTGCGCAACGCCGCCGCGTGCCTGCCCAAGCGCCAAAGTGCATACACTTGTTGCATGCACTTTGGCGGCGTTTGCGGCAGGGAGGGGCGTGTCCCCGGAGAGCCGATCATGACCGACACCACAGCCCGCGACGCGGCCAACGTCACCGCCTACCTCGAAGCCTCGATGGTGCCCGACCCCGAGCGGGCGGCGACCTACATGGCGCCGGGCATCACCATCGTGTTCACGGGCGGGCGCAACTTCGCGCATCCGCGCGAGGTCACGGCCTTCAATGCCGGGCGCTACGCCTGGGTGAAGAAGCGGATGGAGCGCCTCGACGTGGTGCCGGGCGACGGCGTCACCACGGTCTACAGCCTCGGCACGCTCTACGGCGCCTGGCCGGACGGGACGCCGTTCGAGGGCAACCGCTACGTCGACCGCTTCACGGTGCGGGACGGCCTGATCGTCACCATGGAGGTCTGGAACGACAGCGCCGAGCGCCTCCTCAGCCAGCACGGCCTGAACACCTGATCCGGGCCGCACCCGATCGCAGCGGTCCGGCCTTATGGAGCAAATGTACCAAAAAGCACCTTAGGTAAAGGCCTACGTATCGCCTATGATGGCAAAATGGACGATCAAAGCCTCATCAACGGACTCCTCGCCAAGCGCGAGGAGCTGAGCCGAGAGAACGCCGATCTGCGCGAGCGCATGGCGATCCTCTCCAACAACATTGAGGCCCTGGACAGGGTTCTAAGCGGCGTGCGGGTTTAGGGGAGAGCTAGAGGGCTCTACGCCCCGCGCAGCCCGTATCGTGCTGTTCTACCGCCACGAGCTACGGGAGTACCTCTTGGCCGAGCTACGCAAGGCAGGGGAGCCCCTGACGGCCCGTCAGTTGGCGCTGCTCGTCTGCCAGACAGAGGGGAAGGATGGACGGGACCGGCGCTTACTGGCCGATGTCACGCGCCGCGTCGGCTGCGCACTCAGGAAGATGCGCGCGAGCCGGATAGTGGAGGGGGAGCGGACGCAGGCAGGGCAGGTGTGGATGACGAGAGCGGAGTGACTGGCCGCGAACTACTCCATCACCCCACTGACTGCATTAGGCCGGCTTGGGCTCAAGCGTAAGCTTCTGGTTCAGCAGCTCAAAGATACTAATCAGTGAATTTATGCTTCTTAAGGTCCAAACGCACAGCGCCAGCCCCAGGCAATTTGACTATGACATGCCCATCGCCCTGCACAGGGCGAGACGTTGACTTCGCTGCCATATCGGCCCCTTCGGCCCTCCGGCCGATCCGTGAACTAAAAAAGGGCGATCGAAGCTTGGCCATGCTTACAGGCTGCCAAGGTGTGGTTTACGCGCCGTGAACGCGGATACCGCCTTCAATCCCCAGAGAGCGGCGCCCCCGATACGCACAGGCGTCACTCCACATTCTGTGGATAACACTTCTTTAAGTGGCGTCCAATATCGCACGAGACAGGCCACTCAAACAAAAATAATTTGCCATCGTTAGATCTGATGTTAATCGCGCAGACGATGGCATTTGGTGCATTTGCTCCATAAGGCCGCAGCGGTCCCCGGATCAGCAAGCCCGCGTGGCCCTTGAACGAAGCCCCCATCCGCCATCCCGACGGGATCCGGCGGATGGGGCACGAGGGCCCGTCAGCCGCCCACGGGCTCGATATAGGGGGCGAGCAGGCGGCCGAGGTCGCGCTCGCGCGGCGGGGCGGCGACGATCCGCGCCCGCTCGGCCACCGCGTCGAGGTGGTGGTCCATCAGCGCCACGGCCCGGGCGGGCTCGCCGGCGATCAGGGCGGCGACGAGGGCACGGTGCTCGCTGACCCCGCACTCGGCGGAATGCGGTCGGCTGTAGAGCGAGAGCACCAGAGCGCAGCGGTAGCCGAGCTCGGCCACGTAGCGCTCCAGCACCGGGCTGCCGGTCATCTGGGCGAGCAGCAGATGGAACTCGGTGGCGAGCCGGATCGAGGCGCCGTCCGCCCCGCCCTGGGCCGCCTCCTCCTGGCCGATATGCGCGTGGAGCGCGGCCTGCTGGTCGGGCGTCAGCCGTCCGACCAGGCGGGCGACCACGAGGCGCTCCAGGCTGATGCGGACGTCGAAGGTGTCGCGGGCCTCCGCCCAGCTCGGGGTCGCCACCACGGCGATGCGGTTGCGCCGCAATTCCACCAGCCCCTCCCCCGCCAGCTGCCCGAGGGCCTGGCGCGCGATGGTGCGGCTGACGCCGAAGCGCTCCCCGAGGGCGTCCTCGGGCAGGCGGTCGCCGGGCATGATCGCCCGCTCGACGATCGCCCGGCGCAGGGACCGGCAGATCGAGCCCACCCGGTCCCGGCTCTCCACCCGCGTCTCGTCGTCCTGCATGTCGCTTCGATCCGTCCCGTGCCCGTTGCGGCTGCGGAAGCAGGAGTGGGACCAGATCGGTTCCCGCATCTCCGGCCGACGATGCGCAAAAGATGTGCCCGTACCGCGAGGGAGTGGCCCGATCCGGAGGGAACGTGCCCGACCGATCCCGGTCAGGCGCGGCGCGCATCCTGCGCCGCGGTGACCAGGGCGGCGGCGAGGCAGCCGAGGCCGACCAGCAGGGCGGGACCGAGGCGCTCGCCCAGGAGCAGGGCGGAGGACAGCAGCCCCACCGCCGGGACCCCGAGGGTGGCGTTCGCCATGGTGAAGCTGTCGATGCGCCGGCCGACCGTCGTGAAGATCACGAAACACAGCGACGTCGCCACGGGGCCGATGAAGACCAAGAGCCCGACGAGGCGCGGCGACCACGCGACCGCGAGCGGCCCCTCGACCGCGAAGGCCGCGACGGCCAGGGGGACCGCGGCCAGCAGCATCTGCCAGGGCGCGAGGTCCAGGGGATGCGCGCGCCAGCGGTGATGCCGGACATGCAGGATGACGCCGGCCCAGCAGAGCGCGCAGACCAGCAGCAGGCTGTTGCCCAGGAGCACGTCGGGATCGGTCCAGTCCATGCCCATGGGCGAGCACACCACGGCGACGCCCACGAGACCGAACAGGATCGCGACGCCCTGCCGGCGCGACGGGCGCGCGCGCAGGACCAGGCAGGCGCCGAGCAGGACCCAGACCGGTGTGGTGTAGGCCAGCAGCGCCGCCCGGCCCGCATCGGTGTGGCGCATCGCGATCAGGCCCAGCGCCGTGAAGGCCATCATCTGCAGGAACCCGACGCTGGCGAGCACCGGCCAGTCGGCCCGGGGCGGCCAGCGCAGGCGGCCCTTGAGGGCGAGAAACCCGAACAGGACCGCGCCGGCGCTGGAGAAGCGCAGGGTCGCGAGCCAGAGGGGCAGAGCGGCGTCGAGGCAGAGCTTCATCGCCGGCCAGCTCAGGCCCCAGAGCAGGACCATCAGGCCGAGCCAGACCCCCGTCGGCACCGCGAGGCGGGGGCGGGCGGGCGCCATGGGCGGCGAGGCCAGCAGCGGGGCGTAGGAATCGACCATGACGGGGGTCCGCAGACAGAGCGCGGACGAGCCCGCGGCCCCGGATGTTTATGACCGAACAGCCGGTATTTTCGTCTTGGTTTTCCGGTTAGAGCGGGAAGATCGGACAGACATGCCGCTCTCCTCTGGTTCGGGGACAGATTATGCCGCCAAGGTCGATCACGCTGGACGACGCGTCCCTGCGCATCCTCGAACGCCTGCAGCGCGACAGCGAGATCAGCGTCGCCGAGCTGGCCCAGGAGGTCGGGCTCTCGACCTCGCCCTGCTGGCGCCGGATCAACGACCTGAAGGCCAGCGGGATCATCCAGCGCTCCGTGGCGGTGGCCGATCCGATCGCCCTCGGGCTGGCGGTCAACGTCTTCGTCCACGTCACGCTGGAGAAACAGACCCAGAATGCGCTGAAGGCCTTCGACGACGCGGTGCGACACCGTCCCGAGGTGATGGAGTGCTACCTGATGAGCGGCGAGGCCGACTACATGCTGCGCGTGGTGGTGGAGGATCTGGGCCAGTTCCAGAAGCTCGTGCTCGATTACCTCACCCGCATCCCCGGCGTCGCGAGCATCCGCTCCAGCTTCGCCCTGGGACAGGTGAAGTACACGACCGCCCTGCCCCTCGGCCACCTCCGGCGCTGAGGAGAGCTCCGTCTTCGGGAACGCGACGCCGTCGCGGCGGACATCCGACGGGTCTTCGCGGACGGGGCCCGGGTGACGCGGGCGAAACAAAGCGATCCCGCCGGGGTTGTCCCCTCAGAACCACCCCGTGAGACCGAGGGTGTGCGACCGGGCGTTCGAGCCGCCGTCGCGCGGCGCCACGTCGGCACCGATGCGGACGGGGCCGCCGGGCACACGGGTCTCGCACGACCCGGCCCAGGCCAGTCACGGAGGGAGCTTGGCGATGACGGAAGGCCCGAAGCCCCCCTCGCGACACGCCGGCAAACCTGAAACCCGGCTCCGGCGCGACCCGCACGGTCACCGGCGGCCGTCCTCTCCCGTGATCGTTTCCGTCCTGTGATCCTAGCCGTCCTATGATCCCTTCCGTCCTGTGATCCTGGGATCCTGTTGTCCTGTCCTTTCTTCGGAGACCCGCGATGAACGACACCCGCAAGCCGTCGGACGCCCCCTCCCGACCGAACCTGCGCGACTTCGACCCCTATACCGACCGCAACGGCCAGGACCTGGGCCAGGACGACCCCCGGGATATCGGCCTGCCGGACCGCCTGCAGCACACGCTGCAATCGGACCCGGGCGGGCAGGCGGAAGCCGCGCGGATCGCCTCCGACTTCCCGCGCCTCGATGCGGTCTCGGGGGGATCGATCGCCAGCGTCGAGGAGGTCGAGGCGGCGACCCCGCCCGAGAACCTGCGCCGGATCTCGGACCCGAGCCCGACCCGGAAGGATGACACGCCCGGGAAGGCCTGAACCGGACGGCGACCCCTCGCACAGGCAGGAGCGTACCATGGAGCGTGACACGAACGCGCCGAGTTCGGAGAAACCGGACTCGACCGGCCCCAATTCACGACCGCGCGACACCACCATCGCCCAGACCGGCGAAGGTATTCCCGATGACAGCGGCCGTCCGGTCGAGATCGACGACAAGGAAGCGCAGCGTATCGAGGAGAAAATTCGGACGCTGTAGCCTGCCAGCGTCAAAGTTTGACCGACCCGGAACAGATGTGATCCGGCGAGATTGTTTGTTGACCCATCCGACATCACTGACAGGAGCCCGGCATGACGGCGAAGGCACCGCCCGTTCCCCCCGCCAACCAGTCCCACAAGGGCCCCGGCAGCACGCCGGAGGCGCCCCTCGCCACGGGCCCGAAGGGCTCGGGCCAGACCCAGAACCCCGACAAGGTCGGTCAGGCGGGCAATTCCAAGGTGAACACCACCAACCAGGGCTACCAACAGGATCGCTGATGAGCCAGGATCGCTGATGAGCACCGCGAAGAAGACGCCCGCGGCCGACCGTCACCACGGCGGCCCCGGCTCCAGCCACCAGGACGCGTCGAAGCCGCAGGCGGTGGACCACGACGGCCCGGCGCCGGGCAGCCCCACCAGCGACACCCGCTCGCACGTCTCCGGCGGCGGGGGCGAGCGCGACCGCCAGCACGCCCACGGTGCGGCGGGCAAGTCCGCCGACCGCTCGCACTGAGACGGATTCCCTTCGGAGACACAGCCAAGGAGACGCCAGGATGGCGAACGCCGATCGACACAAGATGGGCTCGGCCGCCCAGGGCAAGGGCACGGGCAGCGGCGCGATGACGGACCTGCCGGACGGGATCCTGGAAGAGAACATGGTCCTGAGCAATCGCGACAAGTCCCGGCACAACGACGCGCGCGGGCTCGACAGCAAGATGGTCCAGACCGAGCAGTACCAGGACCACGTCGCCAACCGCGAGGTTCCGGCCGACGCGATCGAGTCGGATCCGGCCGGGAACACCACTGGGCTCGCCAGCAGCAAGACCGACCTGTCGGGTGCCCAGAGCAGCCTTGCCAGCCCGGAAAAGTCCTAGCCGGGCAAGCCCGCCCTGGCTGGACCGGGGCGACCGTGAACCCGGTCGATGAGGTCGGCAGCCTCGTCGTCCCCGCCCGCCGGGGCGCCGGGGCGACGGTCGGCCTCACGGGCCCACTCCAGTGACGGCCCAAGCGGGCGCGGCGCGGTCCGAACCGGATCACGCGGCGCCCGCTCACGCGTGGCGTCGAGCCTCTGTCCGGCGCCGTCGCGGCGCCTCCTAGCCGCCCCCGATGCCGCTGGTGATCTTGCCGGTGCCCCGGCAGTCCGGGCAGGGCTCGGCGTCCAGGGTTCCGGTTCCCTGGCAGCGGCGGCAGAGGTTCTCGCCGGTCCCCGGGGTGCCGGGCGTCGCCTCGTCACCGGGCTTCGTGTCACCGGGCGTGGTGGGCTCGTCCTGGGCCATGGCTCGCTCCTGCGATGTCGAGAATGCTCGCGTCTTGGAAAATTCTTGGAAAATGCTTGCTTCTGGGAAGAAGTCCGTCCGTCGACGACTGTTCCCCACAAGCATTTGAAAAGCGCTTTGGCGAACGTACGGATCAGTACGAAGGTCTTCACCGAGGCATTTACTTCGGAACGGGGCGCATCAGGCCGGGTTGCCGTTGCAGATCCCAGCCACGGAGAGAGTGATGAAGTTCTTGACGCCCCTGATCGCGTCCGCCTGCCTCGTATCGACCCTGGCCCTGCCGGCCGCGGCGCAGACCGGGCTGGCGCCGGAGCGCGGCCCCGGCGGCCGCGGCGTCATCGTCGAAGGTCAGTCCAACACCACCGGCAACGACCCGGACGTGGTGATCGCCCGCGGCGCGAACGGGGCCGACACGATCGCCACGGACTCGGCCGCGGGCGGCAACGCCAACCTGCCCGAGCGGGCGATCCCGAACGGGAGCGCCGGCGGCGGGGGCGGCGGGCGCTGAGCGAAGACCCACCCGACTCTTCCCGAAGCGGGGCCCCGGACACGGTCCGGGGCCCCGAAGCGTCGAGCGGTCCTGCGTCAGAGCGGGCGGCGAACGGGCGACGCCATGGCGCGTTGCTCCCCCACAGGTACGCCCCCGACACGGAGCCCCCCCATGACCTTACGATCCGAAACACCCCCGACCCCGGGCAACCTCGCGGTCGAGACGCCGCCCGAGTCCGAGCGGCCCACCACCGCCATGCTGAAGGCCGACATCGACAGCGGCCGGACCGGGGACAAGGTCGCCCATTACGACCCCGGCCTGTCGCAGCTCGGCACCGACGACGAGGCGGCCGGCAATGCCCCCACGCCGGACCGCGTGGCGCTCGCCCGGAAGACCGAGGCCGCGCCGCCCAAGGCCCGGGAGGCCGCCAGGCCGGAGAACGGCAGCGGCTGGATCATGCCGCTGTTCATCGGCCTCGCCGCTTTGGTGCCAGTGGTGGTCGGCGTGTCGCTGTTCGTCTTCAACCGCTGAGGCGGCCTTCGTCTCAGGCGGTCCGGCCCCGCCGGCGGGCGACCTCCGCCAGGGCGGCGAGGTCCTTCTCGGCGTCGCCGTGCCCCATCGCCTCGATGAGGTTGTCGCGCAGCACGCTGGCGAAGGGCATCGGCACCCCGGCCGCGCCCGCGGCCGAGAGGGCGAGGCCCACATCCTTGGCGCCGAGCTTGAGGTTGAAGCCCGGCGGCTCGTAGCGCCGTGCCGCGATGAGCGCGCCGTAGTTCTTGTAGACCGGCGAGGCGAACAGGGTGTTCGTCAGCAGGTCGAGCAGGTCCGCCCCCGTCACGCCGTGGCCCTCGGCCAGGGCCGCCGCCTCGCCCATCGCCTCGATCGCCGCGATCAGCATGAAGTTGCCCGCGAGCTTGACCGCATTGGCGCGGTGCGGCTCGGGTCCGAAGCCCCAGGTCCGGGCGCCCATGGCGGCGAGGAGCGGTTCGGCCCGGTCGATGGCCCCCGGGTCGCCCGCCGCCACGATGTTCAGGGCTCCGGCCTCGGCGACGTCCGGACGGCCGAAGACCGGAGCGGCGATGTAGGGCACGCCGGCACGGGCGTGGATGGCGGCGAGATCCTGCGCCAGGGCCACCGAGATCGTGCTCATCGAGAGATGCAGGCCCGGGCGGGCGGCGCCGTCGAGGAGGCCGCCTTCCACGATCACCGCGCGCAGGGCCGCGTCGTCCGCCAGCATGGTGATGGCCGCATCCCCGGCGAAGGCCTCGGCGGCCTGCGCCACCGGCGTCACGCCGGCGAGCCCCTCGGCCGCGCCCGGCGAGCGGTTCCAGACCCGGACCCTGTGCCCGGCCCGGACCAGGCTCGCCGCCATGCCGCGGCCCATCCGGCCGAGGCCGATCACGCCGACATCCATGCTCACACTCATGTCGTCTCTCCCGTCGCGTTGGCCCGGCGCTCAGTGACCGTCGAGGAATTCGAGCGTCAGGGTGTTGAACTGGTCCGTCGCCTCCATGTGGACGAGGTGCCCGATCCCCGGGAGCACCACGGCGCGGCCGCTGGGCATCTGGCCGGCCAGCGTCCGCGCGTGCTCGGCATTGTGCCCCATGCCGGCCCGGAGGGCTTCCGGCGCGAAGGGCTTGCCGGGCGCGTTGTGGTCGTTCTCGCCCATGATGAAGAGGGTCGGGACCTGGATCAGCGGGATCTCGTGCACCACCGGCTGCCCCCAGATCGCCTGGTAGGAATTGACGAAGGACTGCAGCCAGCGCGGATACTCGCCCGAGCCCTTCACCCGCTCGCGCAGCGACACGAAGGGCTCGACGGCGGAGGCCGGCAGCGAGAGGGCGTAGTTCGTCATCAGCTGGCGCCGGTAGGACTCCGCCGTGGCATCGCCCTCCAGGCGCAGCAGGGTGGCGTCGGAGACCGGCGGCACCGTGAAGCGGTAATCCTCCAGGCCGATCGGCGCTTCGAGGACGAGGCTGTTGACCCGGGTGGGGGCATTGCGCACGAGGCGCACCGCCAGCATCCCGCCCATGGAATGGGCCACCACGTCGACCCGCGCCAGCCCGAGGGAGTCGAGCAGCGCCACGGTGTCGGCCGACATGGCGTCGAAGGTGTAGGGTCCCACGGGCTTGGCCGACTTGCCGAAGCCGAGCTGGTCCGGGGCCAGCACCCGATAGCCCGTGCGGGTCAGCGCCTGGATCACCGGCTGCCAGTAGCTCGAGGGGAAATTGCGCCCGTGCAGCAGCAGGACGGTCCGGCCGTTGGCCTGGCCCTGCGCGGGCACGTCCATGTAGGCCAGGCGCTGGCGCTCGCCGTCGCGCATCCGCTCGAGGTAGAACACCGGATACGGGTAGGCGAAGCCCTCCAGGGCGATACCCAGGGGCGCCGTCTCGTTGGACGTCGGCTGCGCCGTGGCGGGCGCCACGGACAGCTGGGCGGCCAGCAGCAGGGCGGAGAGCAGGGCGGAGAGTTTGAGGAGCGCGTCCATGTGGGGTCCCGGCAACGGCGCGCAGTCTTACGCACCGGGCTGACATAGCGCAGGTTCCGCCCCGGCGTCGCTCGCTCCCCGTGACAAAGGACACGCCGCGTTTCCCCGGCCCTTGCGATTTCCGGCGCAGCGTCCCAGGGCTCGGCCATGACCACCGACGCTCCCGGCCAGGATCCGCGCGGCCGACATTCCCGCCCGGACGAAGCCCCAATCCAGGGCCGAGACCCATCCGGAAGCCGGGAGCTCCCGAACAAGACGGCGCCCGAGCCCGGGACGGACGGCATTCCGGTGCGCGAGCGCATGCTGGCGCTCCTGGCCATCGGCCTCGCCATGACCATGGCGGTGCTCGACGGGGCCATCGTCAACGTCGCCCTGCCGGTGATGGCCAAGGACCTCGGAATCGAGCCCTCCGCGGCGATCTTCGTGACGAACAGCTTCCAGATCGCCGTGACGGCCGCCCTGCTGCCCCTGGCCGCCCTGGGCGACATCGTGGGCTATCGCCGGATCTATCTCGCCGGCCTCGCCGTGTTCACGGCCGCCTCCGTCGCCTGCGCCTTCGCGCCCAGCTTCGAGGCGCTGGTGGCCGCACGGATCGCGCAGGGGCTCGGGGCCGCCGGCATCATGAGCGTGAACACCGCCCTGGTGCGCTTCATCTACCCGCAGCGGATGATCGGGCGCGGCGTCGGCAACATCGCCCTGGTGGTGGCGATGGCCTCCGCCGCCGGTCCGACGGTGGCGGCCGCCATCCTGTCGGTGGCGAGCTGGCCGTGGCTGTTCCTCGTCAACCTGCCGGTGGGGCTGATCGCCCTGACGGTGGGTGCCCGCACCCTGCCGGTGACGCCGCGGAACGGCGGGCGCTTCGACATCCGCAGCGCCCTCCTGAACGCCGTGACCTTCGGGCTGCTCATCATCGGGGTCGACGGACTCGGCGACCCGGCGACCCGGGGCGTGGCGCTGGCCGAGATCGGGGCGGCCCTGGCGATCGGCGCGGTCTTCGTCTGGACCCAGACCCGGCTGGCGCGCCCGCTCCTGCCCGTCGATCTCCTGCGGATCCCCGCCTTCGCCCTGTCGATGGCGAGCTCCGTCGCCTCCTTCGCGGCCCAGATGATGGCCTACGTCGCCCTGCCCTTCTACTTCCAGGACGTGCTGCACCTCTCCGAGACGCAGACCGGCTTCCTGATGACGCCCTGGCCCCTGGCCATCGCCCTGATGGCCCCGATCTCGGGGCGCCTCGCCGACCGCTACGCCCCGGGGCTGCTCGGCGGCCTCGGCCTCGCCCTGATGGCCACCGGCCTGACGGCGACCGCCCTGCTCCCCGCGGGCGCGTCGCATCCCGACATCGCCTGGCGCCTGACCCTGTGCGGCCTCGGCTTCGGGTTGTTCCAGTCGCCCAACAACAAGGTCATCATCACCAGCGCCCCACGGGACCGGAGCGGCGGGGCGAGCGGGATGCAATCCACCGCCCGGCTCACCGGGCAATCCTTCGGCGCGGCCCTGGTGGCGGTGATCTTCGGCCTGCACCAGGGCGGCCCGCCGGCGGGACCGGTGAGCGCGACCTTGTGGTGCGCCGTCGCGCTGGCGAGCCTCGGGGCGGTGACCAGCGTGCTACGGCGCCAGCCCGGCGCCTGACGCATCCGCCGCGATCGCACCAGGACCCGTCCTGCGCGTTGACCCGGGCAGAGCCTCTCCCAAGGACGATCCCATGAACCTCGACCTGTCCGGCAAGCGCGCCCTCGTCAGCGGCTCCACCAGCGGCATCGGCTACGCCATCGCCAAGGCGCTGGGCGAGCTCGGGGCCAACGTGGCGATCAACGGGCGGACGCAGGAGCGGGTGCACGACGCCGTCGAGCGCCTCAAGCGCGAGACCGGCCATGCCGGCTTCATCGGGGCACCCGGCGACGTCGCCAACCCGGACGGGGCGGCCCGGGTGGTCTCCGGCCTGCCGGACATCGACATCCTGGTGAACAACACCGGCATCTTCGAGCCGAAGCCCTTCTTCGAGATCCCGGACGAGGACTGGCACCGGTTCTTCGACACCAACGTGATGAGCGGCGTGCGCCTCGCCCGGGCCTACACCCCCGGCATGGTCCAGCGCGGCTGGGGCCGGGTGGTCTTCATCTCCAGCGAATCCGGCGTGAACATCCCGGTGGAGATGGTGCATTACGGAATGACCAAGACCGCCCAGCTCGCGGTCGCGCGGGGGCTCGCCGAGACGGTGTCGGGCAGCGGCGTCACCGTGAACAGCGTGCTGCCGGGGCCGACCCTGTCGGAGGGCGTCGCCGAGTTCATGAAGAGCATGGCCCAGGGGCAGGACGGCGGAGCCGGGGGCGAGGTCGACCTCGAGGCCGCCGGAAGGGCCTTCGTGGCCGAGCACCGCCCGACCTCGCTGATCGGTCGTCTCGCCACCGTCGAGGAGGTGGCCAGCATGGTCGCCTACCTCTGCAGCCCGGCCGCCAGCGCCACCAGCGGCGCGGCCCTCCGGGTCGATGGCGGCGTGGTGCGCAGCATCGTCTGAGGACGCGCCGCCCGGTCGCGCGGCGGCGGGTGCGGTAAGGATTTCGCAACCTCTGCCGCCGACCCTGGCCCGAAGAGACGGGAGGGCAGGCAATGGGGGATTATGCGCTGGAAGGTCCGCGCTGGGGCACGGGCGCGGCGGGCACGAGCGGCGGCACCGTCACCTGGGCCGTCGACGGCACGATTCCCACCAGCTTCGTGAGCCTTCTCCAGGCCGCCTTCGCCACCTGGGCGGCGGCCGCCAACATCGCGTTCCAGCAGGTGGCCACGACGGCCAGCGCCCAGATCGACGTCACCCTCGGGGGGATCGACGGGCTCGGCAACACCCTGGGCTATGCCCATTATACCTATAGCGGCCAGCGCATGCAGTCGGTGGAGATCACCTTCGACAGCGGCGAGGGCTGGCACGCCGTCTCCGGCGGGCGGGTGGTCAGCACCCAGAACGTCGATCTCTCCCTGGTGGCGCTGCACGAGATCGGCCACGCGCTCGGCCTCGATCACTACAACACCAAGCCCGAGGTGATGAACGCCGTCCTCAACACCAGCATCAAGACCCTGGCGGCCGGCGACCTCGCCGGAATCCAGGCCCTGTACGGCGCGCCGAGCGCCCCGGTGATGGCCGCGGCCGCACCGTCGAGCCCGGTCGCCGCCTCCACCGCCCCGGCGGTCACGGCGGTGTACCGGTTCTACGACACTCATACGGGGGACCACTTCTACACGACGAGCACCGCCGAGAAGGCGCAGATCCAGCAGACGCTGCCGTGGTTCAACTACGAGGGCACCGCCTGGGCGGCCCCGGCCAAGGGCGCCGACACGGTGGACGTGTTCCGGTTCTTCGACACGGTCTCCAACGCCCACTTCTTCACGACGAGCGTGTCCGAGCGGGACCAGGTCCTGAAGACCGCGCCGAGCTACAAGTACGAGGGCGTGGCCTTCGAGGCCTACGCCGATGCCAGCGCCCCCGGCGGCCTGACCCTGGAGCGCTTCTACAACACCCAGACCGGCCAGCATCACTTCGCCGGCAGCGCCGAGGAGGCCAACGGCATCAATCACGGCGTCGCCGGTCCGGGCTGGGTCGACGAGGGCAAGGCCTTCACGGTCCACCTGCCCACCGACACGATGCTGTTCGCCTGAGCGGCGGGGCCGGCCGCTCGGCCCGGCGACTTGGCTCAGCCCAGCGACTCGGCCCGGCTACTCGGCTTCCGTCTCGAACATCTCGTCGAAGGAATAGCCCGAGCCGCGCACGGTGCGGATCGGGTCGCTCTGACGCGGGCGGTTCAGGGCCTTGCGCAGGCGCCCGACATGGACGTCGACGGTGCGCTCGTCGATGTAGACGTCGTGGCCCCAGACGCCGTCGAGGAGCTGCTCGCGGGAGAACACCCGGCCGGGGCTCTGCATCAGGAACTCGAGGAGCTTGAACTCGGTCGGCCCGAGATGGATCTCGCGGCCCTCCCGGCGGATGCGGTGGCTGACCCGGTCGAGCTCGATGTCGCCGGCCACCAGCAGGTTGGCGACGTGGGCGGGCTTGGCCCGGCGCAGCAGGGCGCGGACCCGGGCGAGGAGCTCGGGCACCGAGAACGGCTTGACGATGTAGTCGTCGGCGCCGGTTCCCAGGCCGCGGATGCGGTCGCCCTCCTCGCCCCGCGCCGTCAGCATGATCACCGGCAGCCGCTCGGTCTCGCGCCGGGCGCGGATGCGGCGGCAGAGCTCGATCCCCGACAGGGCGGGCAGCATCCAGTCGAGCAGGACGAGGTCGGGCACCTGCTCCTGCAGGCGCAGGTCCGCCTCGTCGCCGCGGGCGGCCGAGTCGACGATGAACCCCTCGGCCTCGAGGTTGTAGCGGAGAAGAAGGGTCAGGGCCTCCTCGTCCTCGACGATCAGGATACGCGTACTCATCGTGCGCTTTCGATCAGACCGGCACGGGGTCAGGCCGCGCCGGGCATGTCCACGGTGGCGTAGTTGGAGGCGTCGTTCTTCGGGCGCTCGCGCTCGGCCAGCAGGTTCTCGCCGGTGACGAGGTAGTGGATCGTCTCGGCGATGTTGGTGGTGTGGTCGCCGATGCGCTCGATGTTCTTGGCCACGAACAGGAGGTGCGTGCAGAACGAGATGTTGCGCGGATCCTCCATCATGTAGGTCAGGAGTTCGCGGAACAGGGAATTGTAGAGGGCGTCGATGGCGTCGTCGCGCTCCCAGACGCCGAGGGCCGCCTTGATGTCGCGGCTGGCATAGGCGTCGAGGACGTCCTTGAGCTGTTCCTGCACCAGGTCGCTCATGTGCTGGACGCCGATGACGATCTTCTGCGGCTGGATCTGGTCGGCGATCGCCACGACGCGCTTGGCGACGTTCTTGGCGAGGTCGCCGATGCGCTCGAGATCGTTCGAGACCCGGATCGCCGTCACGGTCTCGCGCAGGTCGATGGCCAGGGGCTGGCGCCGGGCGATGAGCAGGATCGCCCGCTCCTCGATCTCGCGCTGCAGGGTGTCGAGGCGGGTGTCGGCGGCGATCACCGCCTGGGCCAGGGGCGCGTCGCGGCGCACCAGGGCCTCGCCGGCCTCGGTCATCATCTTCTCGGCGATGCCGCCCATCTCGGAGATCGAGCGGCGCAGGTCCTCAAGGTCCGTATCGTAGGATTTGACGATGTGGTCGGGCATGGGTCTCGCTCCTCGATCGGGCCCGCCTGTCCGGTGCCCGCCCTGGCGGTGATGTGGGGCGCGGGCCGATCCCGGCCGGCGGAGGATCAGCCGAAGCGGCCGGTGATGTAGTCCTGCGTCTGGCGCTTCTCCGGATTCATGAAGATGCGCGTCGTCGGGCCGAATTCCACCAGCTCGCCGAGATACATGAAGGCGGTGAACTGCGAGATGCGCGCCGCCTGCTGCATGTTGTGCGTGACGATGACGATGGTGAATTCCGAGCGCAGCTGCTCGATCAGCTCCTCGATGCGGCCGGTGGAGATCGGGTCGAGGGCCGAGGTCGGCTCGTCGAACAGGATCACCTCGGGGCGCTGGGCCACCGTGCGGGCGATGCAGAGGCGCTGCTGCTGGCCGCCCGAGAGGCCCATGCCGGACTGCTTCAGCTTGTCCTTCACCTCGTCCCAGAGGGCGGCCTTGCGCAGGGATTCCTCGACGCGCACGTCGAGATCGGCCTTGGGCAGCTTCTCGTAGAGGCGCAGGCCGAAGGCGACGTTGTCGTAGATCGACATCGGGAACGGGGTCGGCTTCTGGAACACCATGCCGATGCGCGAGCGCAGCTCGTTGAGGTCGACCTTGGAATCCAGCACGTTCTGGCCGTCGAGGAGGATCTCCCCTTCCGCGCGCTGGTCCGGATAGAGGCTGTAGATCCGGTTGAAGGTGCGCAGCAGGGTGGACTTGCCGCAGCCCGACGGGCCGATCAGCGCCGTGACCTGGCGGTCGTGGAAGTTGAGGTTGACCGACTTCAGGCCGTGGAAGCTGCCGTAGTAGAAGTTCAGGTCCTTGACCGCGATGCGGACCGGTGAGGACTCGTCGGCCTTGTGGCGTCCGGTGAGCTGCGCGGACGTGATCCCGGGGGCGGCGTTCATCGGTTCAAGATCCTATCGGTCGAAGGAGCGGAGACGGGCGGCGCGCGGGTGGTCAGCGCGACCGCTCGGTCTTGATGACGAAGCGGGCCACGATCGAGAGGGCGAGGATCGTGACGGTGATCAGGAGGGCGCCGGCCCAGGCGAGCTGCTGCCAGTTCGCATAGGGCGAGAGGGCGAACTGGTAGATCATCACGGGCAGATTCGGCACGCCGCCCATCAGGTTGGGGGCGAACCAGCTGTTGTTGTTGAGCGCGGTGAAGAGCAGCGGCGCGGTCTCGCCGGCGATGCGGGCCAGCGCCAGGATGATGCCCGTGACGATGCCGGCGCTGGCGCCGCGCCAGGTGATGCTCTTGATGACGATCGACGGCGGGGCGCCCAGGGCCGCGCCGGCCTCGCGCAGGGTCGAGGGCACAAGGCGCAGCATGTCCTCGGTGGTGCGCACGATCACCGGCGTCGCGATGATGGCCAGGGCCACCGCGCCGGCCCAGCCCGAGTAGGAGCCCATCGGGCGCACCATCAGCGTGTAGACGAACAGGCCGATGAGGATCGACGGCGCCGAGAGCAGGATGTCGTTGAGGAAGCGGATGACGTCGGCGACCTTCGAGTTGCGGCCGTACTCGGCCAGGAACGTCCCCGCCATCACGCCCACGGGCGTCGCCACCAGGATGGCCAGGAGGGTCATCACCAGGCTGCCGAGGATCGCGTTGGCGATGCCGCCGCCCTCGGAGCCGGGCCCCGGCGTCGGGGCGGTGAAGAGGGTCGGCGAGAAGCCCTGGATGCCCTCGATCACCAGCATGAACAGGATCGAGCCGAGCACGACGATGCCCACCAGCGTGGCGATCGTGCTCGCCAGGATCAGCGCCCGGTCGGCGATCCGGCGACCGGAACGGACCCGGCTGACGCGGGCCGGGGCGGCGGTGGTGGCGAGGGGGTTCGCGGCGTCCATGATGCGGCTCCTGACGTCTCGGTGAGGCTGGCCTCAGGCGACCTTCGCGCGGCGGGTGAGGAGGCGCGCGATGATCAGGACGAAGAAGGTGATGACGAAGAGGATGCAGCCGAGCGCCATCAGGGAGTTCAGCTGCAGGCCGTCGGCCTCGTTGAACTCGTTGGCGATGCGCGAGGCGATGGTGGAGCCCGGGTCGAAGACCGAGCCCGAGAGGCGGTTGGCGTTGCCGATCACGAAGGTCACCGCCATGGTCTCGCCGAGGGCCCGGCCGAGGCCCAGCATGATGGCGCCGATGATGGAGACCGAGGCCTGGGGCACCAGCACGTGGCGCACCACCTCCCAGGTGGTGCAGCCGATGCCGTAGGCGCTCTCCCGCAGCACGGTCGGGATCTGATCGAGCATGTCGCGGGTGATCGAGGCCACGAAGGGCACGATCATGATGGCCAGGATGATGCCGGCGGTGAGGATGCCGACGCCCGAGGGGACGCGGGCATAGAACAGGGTGCCGACGATCGGCATGCCCTCGACCAGGTTCGACACCGGCACCTGCACGAAGCGGGCGAAGAGCGGGGCGAACACGAACAGGCCCCACATGCCGTAGATGATGCTCGGCACCGAGGCGAGGAGCTCGATGGTCATCGAGACAGGCTTGCGGGCCCAGCCGGGGCAGAGCTGCGTCAGGTAGATGGCGATGCCCAGCGAGAGCGGTACGCCGATCAGCAGGGCGAGGACGGCCGAGGCCAGGGTCCCGACGATGGCCACGAGGCCGCCGTACTGCTCCTGCCCGATGTTCCAGACGGTGGAGGTGATGAAGCCGAAGCCGAATTGCTGGAAGGCCGGCCAAGCGCCGTACGCGATGGAGGCCAGGATGCCGGCGAGGACCAGGAGCACCAGGAACGCCGCGCCGTAGGAGGCCGCGCGGAACAGGCTGTCGCCGAGGCCGCCGGGCGTCTTGCGGGCCGAGGCGCGGTCCCGCGTCAGGGCGATCTGGTCAGTCAAGGCGGCCATCCGAATGTCTTCTCTTCACCGGGCGGCGTCCTACCCTGCGCCGGTCGCCGGCGCGAGAGGGGATCACCGGTTCGTTGCCAGGGGGTGGCGAAACGGAGGGGGTGGCGAAAGGGGGTGGCGAAGGGGGAGCCCGGCATCGCGACGCCGGGTCCGTCGGTCGCTGTCACGGGGGGCGGTGGCTCGCCCCCCTGGCCCCGCGGGCGGAGCGCCCGCGGGGTTCGGCCTCACCCGTCGAGGACGGGCTTACAGGGTGAGGACGGGCTTACCTGTTGAAGACAGGCTTACATATTGAAGACGGGCTTGCCGTCCTTGCCCTTGATCTCCTTCCACGCGTCGTGGATCTGGCTGACGACGTTGTCGGGCAGCGGCACGTAGTCGAGGTCGGTGGCGAGCTTGTCGCCGTTCTTGTAGGCCCAGTCGAAGAACTTCAGCACTTCGGCGGTGCGGGCCGCGTCGGCCGGGTCCTTGTGGACCAGGATGAAGGTGGCGGCGGTGATCGGCCAGGCGCCCTCACCGCCCTCGTTGGTCAGCGAGATGCCGAAGCCGGGGGCGGCTTTCCAGTCGGCGCTGGCGGCCGCGGCCTGGAAGGCCTTGTCGTCGGGCTGCGGGAACTTGCCGGCCTTGTTCTGGATCAGGGCGTAGCTCAGCTTGTTCTGCTTGGCGTAGGCCGACTCGACGTAGCCGATGGCGTTCGGGACCTGCTTGACGGTGGCGGTGACGCCCTCGTTGCCCTTGCCGCCCTGCCCCACCGGCCAGCTGATCGTAGTGGCCGCGCCGTAGTCCTTCTTCCAGGGCTCGGAGACCTGGGAGAGGTAAGTGGTGAAGATGTTGGTCGTGCCCGAGGCATCCGAACGGTAGACCGGGGTGATGTTGGCGTCGGGGAGCTTCAGCCCCTCGTTCAGCTTGGCGATCTTGGCGTCCGACCACTTGGCGATCTTGCCGGCATAGATCTCGGCGATGACCTCGCCGGTGAGCTTCAGCTTGCCGGGCTCGATGCCCGGGATGTTCACCACGGTGACCACGCCGCCCATGACGGTCGGGAACTGGACGAGGCCGTCCTTGTCCAGGGCGGGGCCCTTCAGCGGCGCGTCGGTGGCGCCGAAATCGACGGTCTTGGCCTGGATCTGCTTGATGCCGCCGCCCGAGCCGATGGACTGGTAGTTCAGTCCGAGGCCGCTCTCCTTGCGGTAGGCCTCGGCCCACTTGGAGTAGATCGGGAATGGGAAGGTGGCGCCGGCGCCGGTGATCTCGGCCGCCTGCGCGGGGGCGAGGGTGGCGAGGCCGAGGCCCACGAGGGCGGCGAGGGTCGTAAACTTCATCTGTGGTCTCCTCGAGGAGCGCGCATCGGCCTGCGGGCGGTGCCCTGGAGCCGTTGTGCACCGCGCCATACGGTCGGTTGGACCAAGGCGGTATGACGATTGCACGACAGTTCGATGACAAAGCCCGGGACGCGGGCGGGACGGCGGCGGCCTGCGCGGTTTTCCGGGGATGACGGGCCGGCGACCGGCCGCCGTCGCCGCCTTGAATCGGGGTTCGCCGGGGGCTATCGCCGGGGCCGCGGGCGAGTCGCTGCCGGTCGAGGCCTCGATCGGGACGGCGCGCCGCCGGGTGCGGACGTGCGGCGCCCGATCCCCGACCGTGCCTCAAGGGATGCCCCATGACCGAGATCCGCCCGCGCCGCAGCGTCCTGGCCATGCCGGGGTCGAATCCGCGCCTCCTCGTGAAGGCGCGCACGCTCCCCACCGACGTGGTGATGATCGACCTCGAGGATGGGGTGGCACCCGAGACCCGCGCCGCGACGCGCGAGGCCGTGGCCCGCGCCGTGTCCGAGGGCGGCTTCGGGCCGCGCGAGGTCGTGGTGCGGATCAACGCCCTCGACACGCCGTACGGCGAGGACGACCTCGCCGCCATCGCGCCGGCCGGGCCGGACGCGATCGTGGTGCCGAAGGTGACGGGGGCGGATGCCCTGGTGGCCGTGGGCTCGCGCCTGCGCCGCCTCGGCGCCCCGGACCGGACCCGGACCTGGGCGATGATCGAGAGCCCGATGGCGATCCTGCACCTCGCCGACATCGCCAGCTCGGCCCGGGACGTCGACACCCGGCTCGCCTGCCTCATGGTGGGGCCGAACGATCTCGCCAAGGCCAGCCGGCTGCGCCTCGGCGTGCCGGGCCGCCCGGCCCTGCTGCCCTGGCTGATGAGCGTGATCGCCGCCGGGCGCGCCTACGAGATCGACGTGATCGACGGCATCTACAACGACTTTCGCGATGCGGAAGGCTTCGCAGCCGAGTGCGCGCAGGGCCGCGATTGCGGCTTCGACGGCAAGATGCTGATCCATCCCGACCAGATCGCCCCGGCCAACGCCGCCTTCGGCCCCGACGCGGCCGAGATCGCCTGGGCCCGGCGCATCCTCGCCGCCTTCGCCGAGCCGGAGAACCGCACCCGCGGCGTCATCGGCCTCGACGGCAAGATGGTGGAGCGCCTGCACGCCGCGGAGGCGACGCGGACCGTGGCCCTGGCCGACGCCATCGCGGCCCGGACGGCGTGAGCGCGGCCCTCGCCGTCGAGATCCGCCTCCTCGACGGCCGCCTCTCCGGCTGGGGCTTCCCGCGCTGGGGCTCGGCGGCCGCCGCGGGCCTCGACCTGCATGCCTGCCTCGAAACCGAGCTCGAGCTGGCGCCCCAGGGCCCGCCGGCCCTGATCCCGGCGGGCTTCAGCCTGGCGATCCGCGACCCGGGCTGGTGCGGACTGGTCTTCCCGCGCTCCGGGCTCGGCCATCGCGAGGGCCTCGTCCTCGGCAACGGCACCGGCGTGATCGACGCCGATTACGAGGGGCCGCTGATGATCTCGGCCTGGAACCGCAATCCCGGCGGGGCCGGCCTGCGCATCGCGCCCGGCGACCGCATCGCCCAGCTCGTCTTCACCCGCGTGACCCGGCCGACGCTGACGATTCGCGAGGGCGCCGATGACGCGGCGCCGCCCGGGGAAGCCGGCAGCCGCGGCACCGGCGGCTTCGGCTCCACCGGGCGCCGCTGAGGCCTGCGCCTCACACGATGCCGCTGCCCTCAAAGGGCCAGGGTCGGCCGAGCCGGGCGGCGACCTTCTCGGGCGCGTGGCCGACCGCGGCCACGGCGGCCTCGACCTCCTCGCGCGGCACCTCGAAGCGGCGGGCCCAGTAGGCCAGGGTCCAGGGCTCCGAGACGTTGACGGTGGCGGGCTCGTGGTCGTTGTCGGGGGTCGCGCTGCTGCTCATGGCGTGTCTCGCTGCGGTGTCGGGTCCCTCCCTAACGCGCGGCCCGGCCGACGGTGCGTTTTCCCGCGCATCATCCATCCAGCCCCGCGCAAGCCATCCTGCGTAGGTCGGCGGCATCGGATTCCACATCCCCATCGGAGGCTTTGAGCCTTGGGCGTTCTGATCGGCCTCGTCATCGCAATCGGCTGCATGCTCGGCGGCTTCGTCGCCATGGGCGGCCACCTCGTCGTGCTCTGGCAGCCCTGGGAGTTCGTCATCATCGGCGGCATGGGCGCCGGCACCTTCGTCATGGCCAACCCGATGAAGACGGTGGTCGACACGGGCAAGGCCAGCCTCGACGCCCTCACCGGCAAGGTGCCCAAGCGCAAGGACTACCTCGCCCTCCTGGGCCTGCTGCACGCCCTGATCCGCGAGCTGAAGACCAAGCCCCGCAACGAGGTCGAGCCGCATCTCGACGACCCGGCCAATTCGGAGATCTTCAAGGCCTACCCGGACGTGGCCAAGAACGCCGACCTCGTGCTGTTCATCTGCGACTATGCCCGCCTGATCCTGATCGGCAATGCCCGCGCCCACGAGATCGAGGCGCTGATGGACGAGGAGATCAGCGGCTACCGCAAGGACCGCCTCAAGCCCTACGGCGCCGTGACCACGGTGGCCGAGGCGATGCCGGCGCTGGGCATCGTGGCGGCGGTGCTCGGCATCGTGAAGGCGATGGGCGCCCTGGACCAGTCGCCGCAGATCCTCGGCGGCCTCATCGGCGCCGCACTCGTGGGGACATTCTTCGGCGTGTTCATGTCCTACGGCGTGCTCGCCCCGTTCGCGATCAAGATCAAGACCATCCGCGAGAAGCAGAACCACGTCTACATCATCGTGAAGCAGAGCCTGATCGCCTACATGAGCGGAGCGGTGCCGCAGATCGCCGTCGAGCACGGACGCAAGGGCATCTCGCTCGGCGACCGTCCGACCATCGACGAGGTCGAGAACACCACCGTCACCGGCGGCGCGCAGCGGGAGGCCGCCTGAGCATGGACGGCCCCACCGGGAACGCCGCCGACATCCGCGCCCGCCTGATCGAGGCCGGGGGTCTGTCCCTCGACCGGATGCCGATGCTGAACGTGGTGTTCGACCGGCTCACCTCGGGCTGCTCGGACAACCTCAAGCCCCTCGTCGCCTCGCCGGTCTACTTCACCTTCAACGGCTTCGCGAGCGGCCGCTTCGGCGAGATGCTCGACGCCTACGAGAACAACGCGGTGGCGGGCATCTTCCACGCCCCCGAATGGGACAGCCACATCCTGGTCGGCCTCGACCGGGACTTCCTCTTCACCATGGTGGAGGCCCTGTTCGGCAGCGACGGGGGCGAGCCGCCGGTGGAGGACGAGCGCGCCTTCTCCAGCCTCGAGATCCGGCTGGCGCAGACCATCCTCGAACAGGTCGGCCGCGCGCTCGAATCGTCGTTCTCCCTGGTCTCCGCGACGCCGTTCCGCCTGGAGCGGACCGAGACCCGGATGGAATTCGCCGTGATCGGCGGACGCAACAACAAGGCGGTGGAGGCCAAGTTCACGATCCAGGCGCTCAACCGCGGCGGCGAGATGTTCCTCATCCTGCCCCAGTCGGTGATCAACCCGATGCGGCCGGCCCTATCCAAGGTGCTCACCGGCGACACGGCCGCCCGCGACCCGAAATGGACGCAGCAGATCGCCGCCGAGGTCCAGAAGGCGGAGGTCACCCTGCGGGCGGTGCTCGAGGAGCGCCTGCTGACGCTGGGCGAGATCGCCGACCTCAAGGTCGGCCAGATCATCGGCCTCGACGCCACGCCGTCGACGCGGGTGAAGCTCGAGGGCAACGACCGCCCGCTGTTCTGGTGCCACATGGGCCAGGCCCAGGGCTCCTACGTGCTGCGGGTCGACGAGGCCATCGCACAGGACAAGGAAGGCACACCCGATGACACCGTGGGTTGACACCATTCTGCTCGTGGCCCTGGTGGCGACGAGTGCCTGCGTGGTGCCGATGTACCTCAAGCTGAAGCGCCTCGACCGGACCCAGGCCGAGTACGGCCGCATCCTGACGCAGTCGGGCCAAGCCCTGGCCCAGGCGGGCGATGCGGTCCGCAACTTCAGCACCGAGGGACGCGAGATCCTGGAGGCCCTCGACCAGCGCATCGGCGAGGCGCGCCAGACCCTCGCCGAGCTGGAGGCCAGCCGACGCGATCTTGCGGCCACACGCGCCACCCAACTCGGCTGAGGCCGGCCGATCGGCTTGCGCCCCGGCCGACTTTCCCCGATCCTTTCCCTTCCGCTGCCAGACGACTCTTCCCCTGACGTTCGATTGCAGCCCCTGACGAGCGGACGATGAGCAACAGCCCCTTCGACGATGCGGACCTCGCGTCCACCGGCACCGCCCCGGTCTTTCCGACCGTTTCGCCGACCGTCTCACCCGGCGTCGCCTCCGCGGGGCCGGAGGCGGGCGACGCGCGGATCGGCGATGGCCGCAACCTCGATTCGATCCTGCGCATCCCGGTGCTGATCCAGGTGGTCCTCGGCTCGGCGACGATGCCGGTGGCCAACCTGATGAAGCTCGGGCGCGGCGCCATCGTGCCCCTCGACCACCGGGTCGGCGAGCCCGTGGACGTCACCGTCAACGGCCGCGTCGTGGCCCGGGGCGAGATCGTCGTGGTCGAGGAGGACAATTCCCGCTTTGGGGTCTCCCTGACCGAGATCGTCGGCCCGGCCGATGCCGGCCAGAACGGCTGAGGACGAACCCGTGGCGAGCGTGCCGATCCCCCACCGGACGCAGGGCGTCCTCCGGCACCTCAACCCCGTGGACGAGGTCGCGGCCCTGCTGCTCGCCATGGGCAAGCCGGCGGCCGGACGCCTGCTGAAATACTTCGATCCCGACGAGATCCGGCGCATCACGCGCTCCGCGACCCAGCTCGGCACCGTCAGCGCCCACCAGCTCGACGACATCGTCGAGATGTTCTCGCACGAGTTCGCCGCGGACGGGCGCCTCGTCGGCACCGCGTCGGAGGTGGAGAAGCTCCTCACCGGCCTGCTCCCCGCCGACCAGGTCGCCGAGATCCTGGCCGATGTCCGGGGCGACGCCACGCGCTCGGTCTGGGAGCGCCTGACCACGGTCTCCGAGGGCGTGATCGCGAGCTACCTGATCAAGGAGCACCCCCAGACCGCGGCCCTCGTGCTGTCCCGCCTGAAGCCCGCGGCGGCCGCCAAGGTGATGGCCCACCTGCCCCAGCCCACCCGCAACACGGTGATGCGGCGGATGCTGAGCTTCAAGCCGGTCTGCGACGAGGTCATCGCCACCGTCGAGCGCGCCCTGCACGAGGACCTGCTCGCCAGCGGCGCCCGCAACGGCGGCGCCGACACCCACGCGAAGATGGCCGACATCATCAACAAGATGGAGCGGACCCAGATCGACGAGGTGCTCACCAGCCTGTCCGAGTCGCGCCCGAAATCCGTGGAGATCCTGAAGGGCCTGCTCTTCACCTTCGACGACATCGTCAAGCTCCAGCCCCGGGCCCGGACCACGCTGTTCGACGCCGTGCCCAACGACCGCCTGGTCCTGGCGCTCAAGGGCACCGACGCCGAGTTCCGCAGCGTCATCCTCAGCGCCCTCTCCGCCCGCGTCCGCCGCATGGTCGAGCACGAGCTGAACGGCGGCGAGCCGGCGGCGCAGAAGGACGTGACGGAGGCCCGCCGCAGCATCACCGACCTCGCCCTCGAGATGGCCGGGCGCGGCGAGCTGGAAATCAATTCCGGGGACGAGGTCGAGGCCCTCGTCCGCTAGGGACGGAGGCCTGACCCGGCACCGCGATGTCCGACGAGGATCAGGAGAGCAAGACCGAAGCCGCCTCCGAGCGGAAGATCCGGGAGGCCGTCGAGAAGGGCGACGTCCCGTTCTCCCGGGAGGCCCCGATCTTCGCCTCCATCCTCGGCCTGCTCATCGTCCTCAGCTTCGTCGTGCGCGACGCGGTCACGCCCCTGCTGCAGTCGCTCGCGCCCTTCCTCGACCATCCCCGCGACTTTGCCCTGGAGAACAACCAGGACGTCGCCCGGATTCTCGAAGGAACCGCGATGGCGGCCGCGCGCTTCCTGATCCCTGTGGTCCTGATCCTCGGACTCTGCGGCCTCGTCTCCGCCCTGATCCAGAACGTGCCGAGCCTCGTGGGCGAACGCATCCGTCCGCAATGGTCGCGCATCTCGCCGGCCGCGGGCTGGGGACGAATCTTCGGAAAATCGGGTCAGGTCGAGTTCCTGAAATCGGTCCTTAAATTTTTAGGCATCAGTCTCGTCTGCCTGCTGCTCCTGCGCTCGGAGGGCCGCAAAGCCGTGAGTGCCATGTTCGCCGACCCGAGCCAGATCCCGGATCTCATTCTCACCGTCTCGATCCGGCTGGTCTCGGTCGTCTGCATCGCCACCATCGTCATCGTGGCCATCGACCTGGTCTGGTCGCGCCTGCGCTGGCAGCGCTCGCTGCGGATGTCGAAGCAGGACCTCAAGGACGAGCACAAGCAGACCGAGGGCGATCCCCTGGTGAAGAGTCGCCTGCGCTCCCTGGCCCAGGACCGCTCCCGCAAGCGGATGCTTGCGAACGTGAAGCAGGCCACTGTGGTCATCGCGAACCCGACGCACTACGCTATCGCACTCCGGTATGCGCGAGATGAGCAACCTGCGCCTCTCGTTCTCGCCAAGGGGAAGGACCTCGTGGCGCTCCGCATCAGAGAAATCGCCGAAGCGAACGGCATTGCGGTCGTGGAAGACAAGCCTCTCGCAAGGTCCCTGTACGACAGTGTCGAGGTGGACCAGATGATTCCCGCGGAGTTCTACAGCGCAGTGGCTCAGATCCTGTTCTTCCTGTTCTCGAAGGCTCGCTGATGACCGAAGCGTCCTCTTCCCCCGGAGCCCTCTCCGTGGACGTCCCGGACGTGCTCGCCGATGCCGAGCGCGTGTTCGCCAACGCGATCCGGGACTTCATCGCCGAGCTGTGCCTCCTCGACGGCGGCATCCTGATCGGCTGGGTGCAGGCTGCCCGGCACGGGAACATCGCCGACCTCGTCGCCTCCTCCGCCGAGCCGTATTTCAAGGAAGCGACCATCGCCTACGCGGATGGGGCCGACGTCCGGTTCGACTGGGGCCGCTCGCTCACCGTGGTGCTCGACATGGAATTCGTCAGCGAACCCGTGACGGTGTTCTTCAAGCTCATCCTCGACGGCGTCTACGTCGGCGTCGCGATCCAGCGGATCCTGGCCGACCAAGGCCCGAGCTTCTGCCTCGACGGCTTCGAGACCGCCCTGGCCGAGGCCCGACTGACCCGCGCCGCCTGAGCGACGGCCGGGCGGACAGCCTGGTTCGACTCCGCAGAATCGACTCCGCAGAATCGACCCGGCAGGATCGAACGGGTCCGGCCGCGCCGCCCCTCACCCGCACCGCGACAGTTTGCCGACGCGCCGATCGCGCGATCACATCTGCGTGTGATCCGAACGTCATTGACGGCGCCGGCGATGCCCGACATTGCTGAATGATGGGCGACTCGATCAGTCGGGCTGGACTTGAGGAGTGAACTTGCGGAGTGAAGTGCAGGCTCCGCAACGACCCCTGATTGTTTCGCTTCCCGACCGTAACCCAGCACACACCCTGACCGTCGCAAGATCATCCGGAGATTGCCGATGTATGTCCTGGTCGACGAGCGGCCTTCGGTGAATTCCGGCTACAAGGCGAGCTTCGACCGCGAGGGCATCTCCTCCCTCGGCCTCGACCCGCAGGAATTCACCCACTGGTTCCAGTCCTCCTCCCGGGTCGACCGCGAGGCGATCCAGGGCTTCCTCCTGGGCGATTTCGAGGGCCGGGCGAAGTGCGCCACCCTGATCCGCAAGCTGTCGCGCGCGCCGATCATCGCCCTGAGCGACGTGCGCTCCCTCGACCAGACCCTGCAGCTCTTCGAGGCGGGCATCGACGACGTGCTGCCCAAGCCCGTCCATATCCGTGAGATCCTGGCACGCTCCGAGGCGATCTGGCGCCGGGTGAATGCCCAGGCGGGCCCGGTCCGCGAGGCGCCGCCCGAGCCCGAGCGCCTGAAGGTGCATTTCGACGGCCGCGACCCCGAGGTGGACGGCGAGGTGCTGCCCCTGCCGCGGCGCGAGCGCCACATCCTCGAGTGCCTGGTGCGCAACCGGGGCCGGCGGATGACCAAGTCGCAGATCTACAACATCGTCTACGGCGTCTACAGCAACGGCGTCGAGGAGAGCGTCATCGAGGGCCACGTCAGCAAGCTGCGCAAGAAGCTCAGCCAGCGCCTCGGCTACGACCCGATCGAAGCCAAGCGCTTCATGGGCTACACCTTCGTCGGCTGAGGCCGGCGCGGCGAGCGGCGGGCGCCTGAGCCGCGCGCATCAAGGGCACCCGCGCGACGCGGGTTTGCAACGCAACGGGCCCACCGCGGCGGATCCCGGGGGATCGCTCGATGAGCCCGTGTTCGACGACGTCAGCGAACGGACCGCAGGGTCCAGGCCGTCGGTCGCGGCTTCAGAAAGAACCGGTCGTCTCAACTTCGCTGCCGGCCTGCGCGCTCTGCGCGGCGGTGCCGGACTTCGCCGGAGCGACGGGCTGAGGCGTGGTGGTCAGGTCGCCGAGGCTGCGCACCTGCTGGGTGTCGCGCGCCTGCTCGCGGAACAGCGGGGGCGTCAGGTAGAGGGCCTCACCCGCCATGGCCGCGCCCGTGGCGAAGGTGGCGGAGGCGAGGACGGTCAAGGCGAAGAGGCGGGTCGCGCGCATCTGAAATCTCCGGTTTGGCTGGCAACGTGCCCGCCGTTGAGGAGATAGAACCACATTTTTGTGCGCTGCGACTTGCTGATTTTGCAACGCACCATAATGCGCGCCCCGAGAAGTCCAGCCACTATAGCGCATGCTCCAGAGGAGGGGTCACCGGGGATATGGGCCCGGAGCCATGTCATGGACGCATGGTCGTCAAATTGAGGAATTGGCCGGCCAAATTTAATTTTCGCGCGCATCAATTGTATTTTGATGTTTGCCGGTGAGAAACAGCACACGCCCCGGCTTTACTCAGCATCCACCGCGTCTTGCGCCGCCCCGTGCTTGCATCGGGGGCCTCGAGCACCGGCCGCTGATCTCGCGGCGCCTGCGCGGTGATTCAGCCGACAGGCACGGACGCATCGTCGGCCCCGAACGCCGATGGGCTGGAGAACTCGTTCACCATGTTGCCCCGCTCACACATCCGTGACGGTCTCAAGCGAGGACGACGGACGTTCCGCCTCTATGCGTATGTCCCAGTCGGCTCTCCCCGCGCTACATACCCTGGCCGTCCTGCCAGCCCGCGACGCAGATATGCTGCTGGGCTCCGCCGAGCGGCTGTACCTGGCCCAACCGGGTGAGGAACAGCGCAAGGCCTTGAGGCGCATCGCCGTCTATCGCCGCGTCCTCGGCCTGCCGCCGTCGATGCAGCTGATGCAGGAGCGATGGGCCGCGTCCGCCTAGCGGGCCGGCCGGGCCCGGGACGAGCGTTCAGGATCGTGCGGGCAGGGACGGCTCCGCGCCGGGCGCCGCGCGCGTCACGAGGGCCTCGGGACGCTTCACCTCGATCTCGATGAACGCGATCGGGTGGTCGGAGCCATTCATCACATCGTGCCGGATGCCGGCCGGGCGGCTATAGGCCTGTCCCGCCTCCAGCGCGCTGTCGGTGACCCGGTCGCCGTCATGCACCCTGAGGGTTCCGGCCACCAGCATCACGACGAAGTAGGGCCAGCCGTGCTCGTGCCAGCCGGTGACCGCGCCGGGGGCGAAATCCCAGCGCGTGATGCGCAGGGTCGCGTCGTCCTGCTGGAGGGTGGCGACCGCCGGGATGGTACAGACAAAGGCCATTCGGGTTCCTTCCTGAACCGGGGCGCTCGCAAAGTCGGAGCCACTTCGCAGGGCCGGAGCCCGTCCGGCCCCCCGGGTCTCGGACAGGTCGCCAGGGACGATCCGGCGGCGTTCGCGAGCGCGCGCGACCGTCAGCAGCGGCCTACTGGCAGAAGCTGCGCGCGGCCGGCGTCCAGGCGCCGAAGCCCGTGGCCACCATGTTGGTGATGACCCGGCAGACATACTGCTTCTGGGCCGGATTGTTGTTCGGACCCGCATGATAGCGCGCCACCGCCAGGGTCCAGCTGCCCTCGCGCGCCTTCAGCTGCTTCAGGAACAGGGTCGCGTACTCGACGTTCTGGCGCGGGTCGATCATCGCCTCCAGGCTGGTGAACTTCTCGCGGTGATAATGATGGTTGATCTGCATGCAGCCGAGGTCGACGAGCTTGATCCCGCCCGCCCGCGCCTGGGCGAGCTGGCTCATCACGTCGGCGGCGCTGGTGCCGAAATAGGCCCGGCCCTGGATGTTCATGGCGTAGGGCTGCAGCGAGCCGCGCTTGCCGCTCTCCGTGAGGCCGACGGCGTAGAGGACGCCGAGCGGAACGCCGTGCTTGGCCGAGGCCCCCGCCATCTCGCGCTCGCAGATATTGGCCGAGGCCGGCAGCGCCGCGGCCTTTCCCGGCACCGGGGGGGCGCTGTTGGCCAGGGCCGCGCCCGGTCCGGGCACGGCCAGCCCGGGGATGCCCAGGCCGGGGTTAGAGGTAAACGCCGCTGCGATCAGGGCTGCTCGAAACGCTCTCATGCATCCGCTCGTGGAGGTCGGAGGCGGCCGGATCGCCGCCCGGGGAGGACCGGCGCCCGGCCTGGTCCTGGGTGGGGCGGCCCTGGTTCGTGCCGGACTCGCCCTGGCCCGGGAAGCCCTGTGCGCCCTGTCCCTGTTGCGAGCCTGGATTCCCCGATGCGCCCCGGCTCTCGGCCGCGGCCGACGTGACGGTGACGGTGACGCTCTCGGGCCGGTAGCCGCCCTGGCGCAGGAGGTCGTTGAGGACCTCGCCGCCCTCGCGGAGCAGGCGCGCCGAATCCTCGCGGCTGGCCTGCAGGTTCATCTCGAGTTGCCCGTCGCGCAGGCGCATCCGCACCAGCACGGTGCCGAGATCCGCCGGATGAAGCTGCAGCGTGAGGAGCTTCAGGGGTCCCTCCCCGGCCGGAGCTCCGGGCAACGCGCCGGGGACGACCCCGGCCGGTCCACGCGGCAGTTCCGCCAGGACGGCCGCGGCCACCTGCTGGGCCGGCGCGGCGGCCGGGCCGGACAGGGCCCCGGCCGGCAGGGACGGGGTGGTGGACAGGCTCGCTTCGGCTGCGCCCGGGAGGGCCGGCTCGAGACCGCCGCGGGCCGCGCGCGCGGCCGCGGTGCCGGCCTCGACGGACGCCGCGACCGGTTCGACGCGCAGGATCGGCGACGGCGTCGCGGCGGGCCGTTCGGCCGCGACCGGTCCCTCGCTGCCACGGACCGGATCGCGCCTGGGCACCGCGCCGTCGCCCGCGGGCGACCCAGGTGCGCGCGGGGGAGTGGCAGAGGCAGCGGCTGCAGCAGCCGTGGCCGAAGCGGAGGCGAGCGCGACCGGTGCCGGAGCCGGAGCCGCGAGGGACGGCGGCGGCGCGGCGGGCTGTTCCGGAGGGACTGGAACGCCCGATGCGGGCGGGCTCGCCGGGCCGGCCGACGGCAGGGCCGGCATCGGGAGGATGGGACCCGGCCCCGGGCCGACCGCAGCGGCGGCTCCGCCGGGGGCCTGGCCCCCCGCGGCATCGGGCAGGAGGGCCGCGGCAGTCGGCAGGCCGGACGCACCCGGCGCCGGGACGACCGCCGGCGATCCGCCGACGAGGCTCGGGAGCACCGGCGCGAAGTGGGTCTCGCGCTGGAGCACGGCGATCCGAGGCCGCGCCTCGGCGCTCGCGCCCTGCGGCACGAGGCCGGCCGCGCGCGTATCCGTTCCGGCGAGCAGGTTCGGCCCGGCCAGCGGGTCCGTCCCGGCCAGCAGGTCCGTCCCGACCAAGCCGTCGGCTCCCGCGGGCGGGGTCGCCGGTCCGGCGGTCACGGCCTGCCCCGGGGCCTGAGCCGGCAGGGCGCGGGCGACCAGGGTCTCGAGGGAGATCGCCCGCGGCTTCGGGGCCGGGGCGCCGGCGGGGACGGCCGTCGGAACCACGAGGGCGAGCAGGGCCAGGGGATCCGTCTCCTCGCCGGACGGTGCCGGGGCGGCCTCGTCGTCGCGGCGGCGTCCCGGACGGTCGGGCTCGGGCGTGGTCATCGCGTCGGCGTTGCGTCCACCCGCGAGAGCGCCGAGCACGGCCCCGAAGGCGTCGCGGCTCGCCTCCGGCGTCTCCGCGCCCGCGCTGCGGGGGCCAGGCGCGTCCGGCAGAGCGCGGGGACCGGGAGAGGTGGCACCGAGGGTATTCAACGCTCGCTCCTGCGCATGATCTCGTCGATGCGCCCGATGGCGTCCTGCGCCCGGGCGATGGATGGCGCGACCGGCAGGACGCGGGGACCCGTCGGTTCCGCCCGGACCGGCATCGGGGCGGGCGGCCCGGCCCGGATCTCCCGTGCGGTCGAGAGCGCGGCGTCCAGGAGGTCGCGGTCGGCCGCGTCCAGCACGGCGCGGTCGGTCATCCGCAGGGTTTCGACGGAGTCGTCGAAGCGCCCCTCCACGACGAGGAGGGCCGCCGCCCGGTAGAGGCGCGCGCGCACCATCTCCGGCGAGCCGGATTCCGCCAGGGTGACGCCGCGCTCGGCGGAGAACACCGCCGTGGTGGTCTTGCCCTGATCGAGGGCGGCCCGGGCCAGGAGGAGGTAGAGTTCCCGCCGCCCCTCGAGCTCGATCTCGTCGAGCATGGCCTGGAGGCGGGCGAAGCGGACGTCGTCGCCGGCGAAGTCGAGGCGGGTGAGCGCGGCGGCGAAGCGCTGGCGGAAGTTGCCGGCATAGACCGAGTGGCGGAAGCGCCGCAGGTACTGCACCGCCAGGGTCTCGAATTTCACCAGGTCGTTGGCCTGGGCCAGCACGAAGATCTCGCGGCGCAGCGCCCCCTCCTCCACCAGGGTCCCGGGGGCGAGCAGGCGCGCGAGGTCGAGGAGCCGGATCGACTGGGTGGGGTCGTCCCGCACCACCAGGGCGGATTGCGCCAGGGCGAGCTGCGCGCCGAGGCTCACCGGAACCACGAGCGGGTCGATCTTCACGAGGAGGGCGCGGGCCTCCTTCTCGCGTCCCTCGAGATAGGCGAGCGCGCCGAACACCACCGGCCGCTCGGCCTCCGGCACCTTGCCCGACGCGACGAGGTGGCGCAGCAGCGCCGGCCCGCCGCCGCCGAGCCCGAAGGTCACCGCGGCGTGCACGCTGACGGGGTCGGCCCAGACCTCGGGATCGAGGCCGACCATGCGCGATTCCGCCAGGGACAGGAAGGCGCGCTGGCCGTGATGGGCCTGGGCCGAGCCCTGGGCGATCCGGTCCTGGAGCAGCTGCAGCGTGCGCACCAGCTCCACCGGAACCGGGCGCGGGGCCACCGGCAGGGGCTCGATCGGGGCGGCCGGGGCGGCGCCGTGCCCGCCTCCCTGATCGCCACCCGCGCCATGATCGCCCCCGCCGTGGGACTCCGCCCCCCAGGCGGCCGGGACGAAGCCCAGGCCGGCGAGCAGGAGGCAGGCGATCCGCGCGCGGCGCAGCCCGGCGGCCCGCATCACTCGGGCCGCGCCCGCAGCAGGATCTCGATGCGCCGGTTCTCGGCCGCCTTCGGATCGGCGGGATTGCGCGGCTGACGGTCGGCATAGCCCTCGATGCGTTCCAGGCGCGCATCGGGCACGCCGCCGCGCACCAGCATGTAGGAGGCCATCTGCGCCCGGGCCGAGGACAGCCGCCAGTTGTCGTAGACCTCGGAGCGGAAGGGGCGCGCATCGGTGTGGCCGCGCACGACGATCCGGCCGGGCCGGTCCTTGAGGATGCGGGCGACCTGCTCCAGGGCCCGCACCACCTTGGCCTGCGGCTCGGCCGAGCCGACGCTGAACATCGCGAAGTTCACCTCGTCGGTGAGGCTGATGAGGATGCCCTCGCCGGTGCGGCGGACCTCCATGTGGGGCGCCGGAGCGCCGCCCTGCGTCGGCAGGGCCTTGGCGATCTCGGCCTTGATCTCGGCCATCGTCGCGGTCTCGGCGGCATCGGCCGCCTGCCGGGCCGCATCCGCGGATTTGGCCTCGGCGGATCTGGCTCCCGCCGGCACCGTCTCGACGGCAGCCTTGTCGGCGGCGGACTTGTCGACGGCGGACTTGTCGGCGGCGGATCTGGCCTCCGCCTTCGCGTCCCTGGGCGCTTCGGCCTTGGCGAGCAGGGCCATCACCTTGGCGTCGGCCTCGCCCGGCAGGGCCGAGGCGACCTTGATCGCCGCGGGCTTCGCCCCGGGGGCGGCCGCGCGCACGTCGGGGCGGGTTTCCTGCGGCAGGGGCGTCACCGTGCCGGTGGACCCGGCCTGCTCGGTGCGCGTCTTGGCGAGCGGCGCCACCTGCCAGTAGAGCGGATCGAAGGGATCGCGGGCCGCCTCGCCGCCCTTGATGCCGGGCTCGCCGGTCTCGGTCACCACCGCGTCGGCCGAGGCCGTCTCCGGGCCGGGTTCGAGCTCGGCGGCGAGCTTGGCCAGGACCGCGTAGGGATCCTGGAACAGGGCCGCCTCGCGGGCACGGCTGCCCGGCGGGCCGGACGCGCCCTTGCCGTCGGTCTTGGCGTCCGACTTGGCGTCGGATTTCCCGCCCTTGCCCTCGGCGCTGCTGTCGCCGGTGCCGCCGTCGGGCTTGCCTTCTTCGGGCGTGGGCTCGCCGGGCTTGTTCTGGGGATCGCGCAGGCCCTTGCGATCGAAGCTCACGTCGGCGAGCTTCACCGGGTTGAAGTACTCGGCGATGGCCGACTTCGTCTCCTTGGTGGTGGAGCCGATCAGCCACAGCACCAGGAACAGCGCCATCATGGCGGTCATGAAGTCGGCGAGCGCGATCTTCCAGGCGCCGCCGTGGTGACCGTCCTCGTGGTCGCCGTGGCGCTTGATGATGATGATCTCGTGGTGGCCCTCGTCCGCCATCGGGTCAGGCTCCCTGGACCGCGGCGGTCATCAGGCGGCCCCAGGCGCCGAGCTGGGTCTCGATCACGGTCTGGTCGGCCTGCACCGAGACGTCGACGGCGTCGGAGGGCTGGAACGCGATGGTGGCCTCGAAGGGGCCGAGCTTGCCCGCCACGGCGTCGAGAATGTCGGCCGGTCCGCTCACCCGCACGGGCGCACGGGCATCGCCGAGGATGCGGGCGAGGCTCTGGGCCAGCTCGTCGACGGCCTGGCGGCGCAGGGCCTCGGTCAGCACGGGCACGAGCAGATGCCCGACCCGGTCGGTGAGCCCGGCGCCGAGGGCCTGGAGCGCGTCGGAGAAACCGGCCGCGAGGCGGTCGCCCTCGTCCACGCACCAAGCCTGGCGCATCTCGACGAGGCGGGCCTCGTGATCCGCCTGCAGGCAGGCGATCACCGAGGCGGATTCGGCGGCGGCCTCGGCCCGGCCGAGTTCGCGTCCGCGCTCCAGGCCCCTTGCCTCGGCGGCGCGGAGCAGGGCCTCGCGGTCCTCCGGCGGTTCCACGGGCCGGCGCAGCAGGGCCGCGAGGCCTTCGGAGGGACGGGGCGCCGCGGCAGCGGCAGCGGCAGGCGCGGCGGCGCGGGGGGCCGGAGCGCCGCGGACCGGCACGACGGCGTCGGAGAAATCGGGAAGGAGGCGGGCGATCGCGGGGGCCATCACGCGGCCTCACGCAGGAGCCAGCGCTTCAGGATCTCGGCGGCCTGCGCCTCGTCGGCCTCGATCATCTGCTCAAGTCTCTTCTGGGGCGAACGATTCAGTTTCTCGGTGAGGTCCTCGATCATGCTGGCGACCGGGCTCTGGCCGGGCGCCGCGAGGCTCGGGACCGCGTCCGGATCGGCGCCGAGGGCGGCGTTGGGACCGGCGAGCGCCGCATTCGGCGCGGCTGCGGCGAGGGCCTGGGCCTCTGCCGCCGCGGCCAGGGCGCGGGCCTCCTCCTGCTGGGCGGCCGGGATCTCCAGGATGGCCCGCATGGCGGGGCGCAGGCCGAACCAGATCAGCAGGCCCGCGACCAGCAGGATGGTCCCGGCGTTGATCAGGGTGGCCGACTGGCGCATCAGCACGTCGGTGAGGCTGAGGGGGGCCACCGGCTCCAGGGGCTGCCCGTCGTTGACGAAGCCGACGGCGGCGACCTTCACGTTGTCGCCGCGCTCCTTGTTGAAGCCCGCGGCGGAGCCGACGAGCTGCTCGATCTCGGCGACCTGCGCGTCGATGGCGGCCTTGCTGGCATCCGGCCCGGCCAGGGCGGTGAGGCGGGCGCGGTTGACGAGGACCGCCACCGAGATCTGCTTGATGTTGTAGCCGTCGCTCACCGTCTGGATCGTCTTCGAGGAGATCTCGTAGTTCGTCAGATCCTCGCGCTTCTGCGTCTCGTTGCTGGCGGTGTCGCCGCCATCCGAGCGGGCGCGCTGGTCGGGCAGGTTCTGCTGCGTGGTGGTGGGCCGCTGGGCGGCGTTGCGGTTCTGCGAGTTCTCGGTCTCGCGCACGGCCCGGGTCGAGCGCTCGACGCGCTGGTCGGGGTTGAAGATCGTCTCGTTCTGCACGGTCTTGTCGGTGTTCAGGCGCGCCGCGACGCTGACCTCGAAGTTGCCGACGCCGAGATAGGGAGTCAGGGTCCGGCGAATGTTGTCTTGGACCTCGTGGCCGATGGTCTTCTCCAGGGTCGCCATCTTGCCGGTGGGCACCGCATTGGCATCGTCCCCCGAGAGCAGGAGCGAGCCGTCCGAGCCGATCACGGTGACGCGGTCGGGCTTCATGCCGGGCACCGCGGAGGCGACGAGGTGGCGGATCGACTGGGCGCCGCTGACGTCGTCGGCGGGCTCGGTCCGCACCACCACCGAGGCGGAGGGGGGCTGCTGGTCGCGGCGGAACGAGCCGCGATCGGGCAGGACGATGTGCACGCGGGCGGCCTTGACGCCCTTCATGCCCTGGATCGTGCGGGCGATCTCACCCTCCAGGGCGCGCACGCGGGTCACCTCCTGCATGAACGAGGTCATGCCGAGGGAGCCGAGGTCGTTGAAGAGCTCGTAGCCGGCCTTGGAGCTCTGCGGCAGGCCCTTCTCGGCGAGCAGCATCCGGGCCTGGGCCGTGTGGCCGTAGGCGACCAGCACCGCCGCGCCGTCGGCGCTGACGTCGAAGGGGATGTTGGCGTCCTTGAGCACGCTGCCGATGCGGCCGACATCCTCGCGGCTCAGCCCCGTGTAGAGCGTCTCCTGGGCGGGCCGGCTGAGGTAGAAGGCGCCGAGGCCGACGGCGAGGAAGACCACCACGCCGATCAGCGACAGGGCGGCGATCCGCCGGCCGCCGAGCGCGAGGATGTTGTTCCAGAGCCGTTCGGCGTGCTGAAGACCGGACATTCGGTGGGCTGCTCCGCTACGGATCCGCGATCCGATAGCGTCCCATCGCCCGCCAGCCTTGCGCGGAGATTGCGCCGTCGCCGCCGCGCGATCAGTAGGGGTGGCGGTCCGCCTTGTTCATCCAGGCTTCGTAGGCCTTCAGCCCCGTCTCGCGCTCGAAGTTCTCGCTGACCCGGATGCGGCGCTGATCCCAGGGCTTGGCGAAATCCTCGTACTGAAAGGCGTCGTCGAAGCCGATCTTGCTCGTGTCCTCCAGGCTGGCCGCGAAGTAGACGTGGTCGATGCGCGACCAGTAGATGGCGCTCATGCACATCGGGCAGGGCGCACCGTTGATGTAGATCTCGCAGCCCTTGAGCATCTTGGCCCGTTCGGCCACCGGATCGGGCGAACCGGGCTCACGCGGGATCATCTCCAGGATCGTGCCCGCGCCGTAATCGCTGCCGAGCAAGGCCTTCGGGTTGAGCCGGGCAGAGGCATCCATGATGGCGGTGATCTCCGCGTGGAAGACCGGAATGCCGGTCAGCAGCACGCGATTCTGACCGCGCCCGATGATCTCCCCGTCCTTGACGATCACGGCGCCGAACGGCCCACCCCACCCCTTCGCGACGGATTCGATCGCGAGCCGGGTCGCCTCCTCCATGAACGCCGTCCGGCCGGGGGGAACCGGGGCCGCCTGCGCGACGGCGCCGGGTGCCACGGCCAGGGACATCCCGACCCCGACGGCACTGGCCAGGAAGGCGCGCCGGCCCAGGTCGTCCGGTCCCGTGAAGTCACCCGGTCCGGTGCTGTCGCCCGGTCCCGTGCAGTCGCCGGAATGGTTCGCCGAACAGGAACAGGACTGAAACATCAAACATCTCCGCAATCCAACCGCACGGGTGCACGATACAGGACCCCGGTGATTTGGAGTACGAAAAACAGAGCGTCGGCCCTGTAC
The DNA here is from genome assembly GCF_001423085.1 of Methylobacterium sp. Leaf125. Taxonomy (GTDB): domain Bacteria; phylum Pseudomonadota; class Alphaproteobacteria; order Rhizobiales; family Beijerinckiaceae; genus Methylobacterium. The sequence goes on from NZ_LMNU01000046.1 coordinate 66,575, forward strand.
TGGTCATCAGCGTTTCAGTCTTGTTAAGGGAACAAATCGATCCCTTATTGGGTTGGAGCGACAAGTCGTTCCGCAGGTCATGACCGGCGGACGAGCGCCTCGTCAGAAGAACGACCGCACCAAGCCGCCGACCAGCATGTTCCAGCCATCGATCAGGATGAAGAACAGCACCTTGAACGGCAGCGAGATCACGGTGGGCGGCAGCATCATCATGCCCATCGACATGACGATGGTGGAGACGATCATGTCGATGACCAGGAACGGCAGGGCGATCAGGAAGCCGATCTCGAAGCCGCGGCGCAGTTCCGAGATCATGAAGGCCGGGATCAGGATGCGCAGGTCGATCTTCTCCCCGCCCTCGGCCTTCGGGATGTTGCGGCTGGCCAGGTCCGTGAAGGTCTGCAGGTCCTTCGGGCGGACGTGCTGGGTCATGAATTCCCGGAACGGCTCGACGAGCTTGGGGATGGCCTCCGTCTCGGAGATCCGGTTCTCGGTGAGCGGCCGCAGGCCCTCGTTCCAGGCGCGGTCGAAGGTCGGCGCCATGACGTAGAAGGTCATGAACAGCGACAGGCTGACGAGGAAGATGTTGGCCGGCGTGCTCTGGAGGCCGAGGCCCGAGCGCAGGAACGAGAACGCGATGGCGAACCGGGTGAAGCTCGTCACCATGACGAGGAGGCCGGGGGCCAGCGACAGCACGGTCAGCAGCGCCACGAGCTGCAGGATGCGCCCGCTCGCCGCCCCGTTGCCGGCCGGCAGCAGCGCATCGAGGGCGGGCAGGCCGGTGGCCGACTGGGCCAGCGCCGGCCCCGTGAGGGCGAGGCCGGCGGCGAGGACGAGGCCTGCGGTGGTGAGCGGTTTCATGGTTCTTCCCAGCGGCCGAGGGTGACGAGGCTCCGGCGACGGCGCCCTACTGCACCACCAGCATCTCGACGATCAGCTCGCGGACCTGCCCCTTCGTGCGCAGGGCCACCCGCTCGTTGAGGTCCTCGCGCAGGTGCAGGAGCCCGCTGGCGCCCTCGAGCTGCTTCAGGGAGACGGTGCGCAGGTAGGCGACGATGTCGGAGCGGATCTCGGCGAGCGCCACGTCCGGGTTCGGCACGGAGCCGGTCTTGAACACGACCGAGGATTCGAGGCGGACCCAGGCATCGTTGCTGTCGGCGAGGTTGGTCACCACCGAGCCGACGCTGCGCAGGGCCACGTCGCCGGTGTATTTCAGGACCTTCACCGCCTTGTCGTCCTCGTCCTTCTTCTTCACGTCCACCGCCTTCTCGACGGTGGACAGGAGGTACATGCCCAGGCCACCGCCCGTGCCGATGGCGACGAGGCTGGTCAGGGCGAGGGCCAGGATCCAGCCCTTGCCGCCGCCCTTCTTCGCCCCCGTCTTGTCGTCCTTGGCTGCCATGGTTCCGCTCCCCCTCGCCCGATCTCAGAACGGCGCCAGGGTCTCGAAGACCTGCTGGCCGAAGGTCGGCGCCTGCACGTCCGAGATGCGGCCGCGCCCGCCATAGGAGATGCGCGCCTCGGCGATCTTGTCGTAGTCGATGGTGTTCTTGCGCGAGATGTCCCGCGGCCGGACGATGCCCGCCACGGTGAGGACGCGGACCTCGTTGTTCACCCGCACCTCCTGCGAACCGCTGATCACGACGTTGCCGTTGGGCATCTGCTCGGTGACGATGGCGGCGACCTGCAGGCGCAGCACCTCGGAGCGGTCGATGTTGCCCGCGCCCTTAGTCTCCGTGGAGGAGCGGATGCCGGCATCGGCGGTGGCCGTGTCCTTCAGGGCCGAGACGCCGTAGCCGAAATCGAAGCCGAGGCCCGACTTCTGGCTGCGCGAGCGATCGCTCGAATTGCCGAACTGCGCCTTGTCGTCGATGAGGATCGAGACCGTGATCACGTCGCCGATGTTGCGGGCGCGCGGATCCTGGAACATCTCGGCGCTGCCCGGCGCCCAGGTCGAGTGATAGGTGCGGCGTCCGAGGGACCCGTAGGTGGTCGGCAGGGCCTCGCGCGGCGGCTGCAGGCCGGTACCGATCGGCGTCAGCAGCGGCGCCTGGCCGATCCGGTCCACCGGCGTGTTGCAGGCGCCGAGGGCGGGCGCCGCCAGCACCAGGATCAGGCCGGCCCGGAACGTGTTGGGAAGCATCAGGATTTCTCGCTCGTGCGGGGCTTCTTGTTCGGGTCGGTCCTGCCGCTCGGATCGGTCTTGCCGCTCGGGTCGGTCCTGGACGCGCCGGTCTTGCCCATCTCGGTCATCATGCGGGCCAGCTGTGCGGCGCGCGCGGCCTCCATCTCGCTCAGGATTCCGCTCGCCGTGCGGGCGTTGAGCTTGGTCAGGATCGCGGCGGCGCCCTCGTCGGGCATGTTGGCGAGCTGGAGGGCGGCGGCATCCGCCCGCATCTTGGTGTAGATCGCCACCACGCCCTCGTCGGCCTTGGCCAGGAACGCGTCGCGGCGGGCGAGCCAGGTCTCGTACTCGGCGCGCTTGGCCTCCAGGGCGGCGATCCGCTCCTCGACCTGCTTCTCCAGGATCGCCAGCTGCTCCTTCTGCCAGGCGAAGCGCGCATCGGCGGCGGCGTCCGCGATGCTGGCGCAATAGGCCGGCGGCTTCGGCGCGGGCTTCGCCAACTCGGGCTCGGGAGCCCGGACCTCGGCGACCTGTGCCGGCTCGGACATCTTGGGCTCGGCCGTCTTGACCTCGGACACCTTGTCGGACGCCTTGGCCTCGATCGCCCCCGTGGTCTCGATCGGCTGGGACACGACCGTGACCGGCTCGGCCACCCCGGCGACGGGTTTGGCCGCGACGGCGAGGCGGGGCGCGGCCGGCTTCGGCGCGGCCTTCGGCAGCGGGCCGGGGTTCAGCCCGGAGATCGCCGGGCGGCCGCCCTCGAGGGCGCCGGCCGGACCGAGGCCGAAGGAGGCGAGTGCCAGAAGGCCGACGAACAGCAGGACCCGCAGCGCCATCAGGGCGAGCCAGCGGGTGGGCGGCGTCGGGCCGGGCGGGCGCACGACGAGGCGGGTTGCCTCGCGCGGCAGGGGCAGGTCGGTCACCGCGCTCATTGCACCACGAGCTCCGCCTGAAGCGCCCCGGAGGTCTTCACCGCCTGGAGGATCGAGATGATGTCGCTGGGCTTCAGCCCGACATTGTTGAGGCCGCGCACCAGGGTCTGGAGATCCGAGCCGCCGATGATCGCCATCCGGCCGGGCTGCTCGTTGATCGCGACCTCCGTGCGGGGCACCACGGCCGTCTGCCCGTTCGAGAACGGGGCCGGCTGCGAGACCTCCGGGGCCTCCGTCACCCGCACCGTGAGGTTGCCGTGCGTCACCGCCACGGTGGAGATCTGGACGTTGCGGCCGATCACCACCGTCCCGGTGCGCTGATCGACGACGACGCGGGCCGGGGTGTCGGGGTTGACGGTGAGGTCGCCGATCTCGGCCACGAACCGGGTCTGGGCGATGTTGCTCGGCCGCAGCAACGTGATGGCCCGCTGGTCGCGCGGCGACGCGACCCGGCGGTTGAAGCGCGCGAGGGCGTAGGCGTTGATGGCGTCGGCCACCATGGTGGCGGTCTTGAAGTCGGGGTTCTTCAACTCGAACACCAGTTCGGGCAGGTCCCGGAAGGTCCCCGGCACCTCGCGCTCGATCAGGGCGCCGTTGGGGATGCGCCCGGCGGTCGGCACGCCCTGCGTCACGGTCTCGGCCTGGCCGCCGACGCTGAAGCCCGAGACCGCGAGGGGTCCCTGCGCGGCCGCGTAGGTCAGGCTGTCGCCGCCCATCAGGGGCGTCATCAGCAGGGTGCCGCCCTTGAGGGAGGTGGCGTCGCCGAGCGAGGTCACGGTGACGTCGATGCGCGAGCCGGTGCCCGTGTAGGGCGGCAGGTCGGCGGTCACCATCACGGCGGCGACGTTGCGGGTGCGCAGGCGGGCGTCGCGGACGTTGATGCCCATGCGGTCCAGCATCGACTGCAGCGACTGCTCGGTGAACTGGGCGTTGCGCAGGGTGTCGCCGGTGCCCTGCAGGCCGGTGACGAGGCCGTAGCCCACGAGCTGGTTGTCGCGCACGCCCTTGAGGGTGGCGATGTCCTTGATCCGGGTTCCGGCCAGGGCGGGCGTGGGCAGGGCGAGGAGGAGGGCTGCGACGAGCGCCAGAATTCTGGCCGCGAACTTGGCCGCGAACTTGGCCGGGATCTTCGCCGGGATCTTGGGAAGGTGGCGGCGCATCAATGGTCCCCGGTCCGGATTCGGCCGTCGGCCATCACGGTGCCGAGGACGATGCGGTTGGTGTCGGTGTTGCGCACGCGGATGACGTCGCCGAGGCCGCCGTTCTGGAGCGGCGCGCCGACGGCGGTGATGAGCAGGCCGTGCTCCTCGAACACGATCTGCGTCGGCGTGCCCCGGCTGACGAGGCGGGGATCGTCGATGGCGTTGACCGGCACCGGCTCGCCCGGCAGCAGCATCCGCTTGGCGACGCGCCCGGAGATCGCCAGGGCGGCGTCGACCACGGCGGTCCGGGCCTTGAAGGTCTCCGGATAGGCCTGCATCCGCAGCATCGACGGCTTGATGGTGTCGCCGGGATAGATCGTCACCGTCGGCACCGGAAGCAGCAGGTCCTCGGCCGCGGCCGGCCCGGCCAGCAGCGCGAGCCCGACGGCGGCGAGGCGGCACCGGCTGCGCGGGGACAGGCCCGGAAGGTGAATACCCATGACGTGGTCGCGCCCTTGGAGAATGCCCGGACGGGCGGCCGCGGCCCCGGCGGAGAGCCGATGCCGCCCGTAGCCGCCGCGCGGAGGTGGGGGTGTGGGGCTCAGGCGGCGGCGCCGCCCGACGCGCTTAGCGGATGCCCTTGGAGATCGTGCCGGCCATCTCGTCGGCGGCCTGGATCACCTTCGAGTTCATCTCGAAGGCGCGCTGGGCCGTGATCATGTTGGTGATCTCCTTGACGGGATCGACGTTCGAGCTTTCCAGGTAGCCCTGCTGCAGCTTGCCGAAGCTCGGGTCGCCGGGCACGCCGGTGACGGGGGCGCCGGAGGCCGCGGTCTCGCGGTAGAGGCCGTTGCCGAGGGGCTCCAGGCCGGCATCGTTGGCGAAGTTCGCCAGCGTGATCTGGCCCAGGTTCTGCGCCTGCACCTGCCCGTCCACCTTGGCGAAGACCTGGCCCGACTGGTTGATCACCACGTCGACGGCCCCGTTGGGGATGAGGATCGCCGGGTCGAGGGCGTAGCCCTCCAGGGTGACGATCTGGCCGGTGTTGTTGCGGTTGAACGAGCCGGCGCGGGTGTAGTTGATCTCGCCGTTCGGGTTGGTGATCTGGAAGTAGCCCCGGCCGTTCACCGCGAGGTCGAGCTGGTTGGCGGTGTTGGCGAGCGGCCCCTGCCGGTGCAGGTTGCGAATGGCGGCCGTGCGCACGCCGAGGCCGAGCATCGCGCCCTCCGGCACCGGCTCCTGGCCGGCCTGGTTCGGCACGCCCTGCTGGCGCTCGGCCTGGTAGAGCAGGTCGGTGAACTCGGCCCGCGCGCCCTTGAACCCGGTGGTGTTCAGGTTGGCGATGTTGTTGGCGATGACCTCGAGGTTCATCTGCTGGGCGTTCATGCCCGTGGCCGCGATGGCGAGCGCTCTCATGGTGTCACGGTCCCGTCGAAGCGTTTGGCAGGGGGTTTCACGCGATCGGATCGTCAGATCGGCATGCGGCTGAGTTCGAGATAGGCGGCGACCACCTTGTCCCGGACGGCGATGGCGGTCTGCAGGCTCTGCTCGGCCGACATCACCGCCTCGACCACCTGCTGCGTCGAGGCCTTGCCCTGGATGCCCGAGATGGCGGTGGCCTCGCCGGTGCGCAGGGAGGTGCGCAGGCCGCTGGCGAGCTGCGCCATGACGTCCCCGAAATCGGTGCCGGCACCGGCCGTGGCGGTCGGCGGGCTCACGGGGAAGCTGGTGCGCGCCAGCGGCGCGGCCGAGTCGGTGCGGGTGATGCCGGCGGCCCGGTCGAAGGCGGCGAGCGAGGTGAGGGCTTCGATCATCGCGGGTCTCAGGTTCTCAGGAGGTCGATGACGCTGGCGACCATGGCGCGGGCCTGCTTGATCACCTGGACGTTGGCTTCGTAGGAGCGGTTGGCCTCGCGGATGTCGGCCATCTCCACCAGCACGTTGACGTTGGGCATCTTCACGTTGCCGTCGGAATCGGCCGCCGGATTGCCGGGGTCGCGCTCGATGCGGAACGGTGCGTCGTCGGTGCCGATCTTGCGCAGGGCCACCGTGGGGCCGCCGGCGGCCCGGTCCAGGGCGGCCCGGAAGGTCACGGTCTTGCGGGCATAGGGGTCCGCCCCGGGGGCGTCGCCGACGGATTGCGCGTTGGCGACGTTCTCGGCGGCGATGCGCAGGCGCAGGGACTGCGCCTCCATGCCGGCGCTGGCGAGACGGGTGGAGGCGGCGAGGGGGTCGATCATCAGGACTTCACCGCCGCCTTGAGCATCCGGTCGAAGGCCTTGACGATGCCCATGTTCAGGTTGTGGTCGCGGCTGACCTCGCCGGCCTTGAGCATCTCCTGCTCCAGGCTCACCGAGCTCGAGGTCGAGAGCGCGTCCCAGGCGTCGGCCGCGGCGACCGGCTTGGTCGGGATGCGGTTCTCGCCGGAGGTGACGTGGGCGCTCTCCGTCATGGTCATGCCGGCGGAGGCCGTGCGCGCCATCACCTCGGAGAACGGCACCACGTCCCGGGCCTTGTAGTCGGGCGTGTTGGCGTTCGCGACGTTGCTCGCGATGGTCGACTGACGCACCGCGAGGTAGCGCGCCTGCTGCGAGGCCAAGTCGAAGAGGTAGACGCCTGTCACGGTCGGCTCCGGTCCCGATCATTCATGACCGAAGCTTTAGGGAGCCAATCTTGTCCGAGGCTGACGGGGGCGGCGCGCCGGGGCCGCCCCTCAGCGCGCCTCCGCGTTCGCCTCGAGGTCCCGGCCGCGGGTCTCGGGCATGAGGAAGGCCGCGATCGTGCCCACGATGCTGAAGGCCACGAGGTAGTAGGCCGGGGCGAGCTTGTCGCCCGAGAGGGCGATGAGCTTGTTCACGACGTAGTTCGTGCTGCCGCCGAAGATCGAGACCGAGAAGGCGTACACGATGGAGAGCCCCGCGCTGCGCACCGCCCGCGGCAGGGCCTCGGGAATCGCCACGATGATCGCCGCCGCGTTGATCGAGGACAGGGCCGAGAGCAGGAAGGTCACGGCGTAGACCGACGGGCCGGTCGGGTCGCGCACGAGCCAGGCGAAGGCCGGCACGGTCAGCACGACGATGAGCGCGCGGGGCCAGATCATCACCGGGCGCCGGCCGAACCGATCGGCCAGCCAGCCGCCGAGGAGCGGGAAGGCGATGGAGGCGAGGCCGAGGGCGATGGGCACGGCGGTGGAGATCGTCTCCGTGAGGCCGAGGGTGGCCTGGGCATAGACCGGCATGTTGGTGCCCACCGCGTTGGAGACGGTGGAGGCCGCGATGATGAGGAAGGTCAGGACCAGCATCCGGCCGTGCTCGCGCACCAGGCGCCGGACCACCGCGAGGGTGGACTCGGCCGCGGCCGGGTCGGCGCGCGCGCCGGCCGTCTCGGGCAGATGGCTGCGGATGATCAGACCCACGGGCACGACGCCGATGCCCAGCGCGAACATCACCCGCCAGCCCCAACTCGCCATGGCGTCGTCGCCGACCGCGTAGGTCAGGACCGAGGCCACGAGGCCGGCGATCAGCGCGGCGCAGCCCTGGCTGGCGATCTGCCAGCTCGCCACGAAGCCGCGGTGCTGTCCCGGGGCGGCCTCCAGGAGATAGGCGGTGGAGGGGCCGACCTCGCCGCCGAGGGCCAGCCCCTGGATGAGCCGGCCCACGATGACGATGACCTGCGACCAGCCCCCCAGGGTGGCGTAGCCGGGGGCGGCCGCCAGCATCACCATGCCGATGGCCATCAGCGCGATGGTGATCAGCATCGCGGGCTTGCGCCCCGCCCGGTCGGCGAAGGCCCCGATGAGGATGCCGCCGACGGGCCGCATGACGTAGCCGATGCCGAACAGGGCCAGGGAGGCGAGCAGGCTGTCGGTGGCGTTCGCCGAGGGGAAGAACGCCTCGCCGATGGGCTTCGCGAAGAAGGCGTAGATGGTGAAGTCGTAGAACTCGAGGGCGTTGCCCAGCACCACGGCGGCGACCGCCTTGCGTTCGAGGCGCGGGGCCCCCTCGGTGGTCCCGGCCGTCTGCATGGTGGTCTCCCGTTGCGCGTCCCCGGCCAGGCTCATGGCACCGGCACGTCCTGCGTCAGGGCGTCGATGGAGAGCAGGTAGCCCAGCAGCGCGTCCTGGTCGGCGGGGCCGTAGCCGGCGGCGGCATCGACCCAGTAGCGGTGCCCCTCTCCCGTCACCCGCGCCGTGCGCGCCGTGGCGGAGGCGCGGTTGGCGGCCACGACCCGCCCGCGCAGATCCCGGTCCACCAGGGCGCGCAGGCTGTTGCGCGGGTCCGGCGCGCGACCGCGCTCCAGGGTGCCGGGCACGCCGAGCGCGCCGGCGAGGTCGGTCCCCGCCGCCACGCCGCCATCGTGCAGGTAGGGCGCCGACCAGGCGAGGCCGACGAGATTCGGGACCTTGTAGCCGCCCTCGGTCCCGGCATGGGCCCAGCCGAGCTGGACCTGCTTCAGGGCCTCGCCCTCCAGGGGGATCGGCACGATCCTGGGGTCGGCCGGCAGCGGGAAGGGCGTGTCGGTCGCAAACATCGCGGGGGCGGACAGGTGCGCCTCCATCTTGGCCCCCGCGCGGGCCCGGGTCGGCTCGGTACCGATCTCGCCCACGGGCACGATCCGGTTGTTGGTCAGCGCCGGGCCGGCATGGCAGCCGCCGCAGCCGGCCCGCGCGAACACCGCGCGGCCGGCCTCGGCCTGTGCCTTCGGCGCCGGCGGCGGACGCAGGAGGTTCTGGAAGGCCGACATGGCGTTGTTGGCGAAGTTCGCCGGCTCCCCGGCCGCGGAGGCGAAGAGCCCGTTATCGGTCATGTAGTTCGTCGCCGGAAAGCTCGGCAGGACGGCGTAGCGGTTGAGGCCGGGCGAAGCCGGCGTCGGGTCGAAGGCGGCCAGGATCGCGCTCGGCCGCTGGGCCGCCTGCGGATCGTAGCGCAGGGCCGGGTTCGCCGCCCCCTGGAGCAGGATGCCGAGGTAGAGGTCCGGATCGATGCCGAACAGCCAGGGCGCGGCGGCCGCGAGCTGCGTCGTGTCCGAATTGGCCGCGTGCACGTTGTTGTTCAACGACGACAGGCCGTGGAAGGGCCCGACCGCCTCGCGTCCGCTCCAGCTGTAGGGCTCGCCGTAGGCCGAGAAGCTCGACGGAATCGAGGTCGGGTTCGTCACCCGGTCGGCGGAGGAATCGAAGCTGCCCGGCGGCCAGCTCGCGACCTCGACCTTGGCCGCCGCCTCGAGCCTGTCCCGGTCGGGCAGCACCGCGCTCCCTCCGCCGGCGGTCGGAACGGTTCGTGACGGATCGCCCGCGAGGGCCGCGAGGTCGATGCTGCCGTGCATGAAGTAGGCGGAGGCGTTGGCCGAGAGGGCGAGGAGCAGCCCGGCATTCAGGTCGGCGTTCGGGGCGCCCTCCACGACCTTGCCGGACTGGGGGTCGACGGCCGCGTGGCAGAGGGCGCAGGTGATGCCGAGGCGCAGGTGGCCCCGGTCGTAGAAGGTCTTCAGGCCGATGATGCCGAGGCCGCCCGCCTCGACGTCGAGCCCGGTCGAGACGAGGTCGCCCTTGCGCCACTGGCGCTCGCCGATCCGCACGTCCTGGGCGACGCGGACCTGGAGGTTGTTGGTGGCCTTCCCGCCCAGCAGCAGCACGGCGCGGGCGACCTCGTAGGGCGTCAGGGCGCCGTCGAGCATCCCCATCACGTCGGTGAGGAAGACCTCGTTCCCGAAGGTCTCGGTGTAGAAGGCCTCCCGCCCGCGGGCGATGACCGCCTCGTCGATGGCGAAGGCGCCGGCCTCGGGCGACAGCGTCCGGCGCCCCGCCTCGGTGGTGCGCAGGGTCGCGGCCTCCTCCCGGCCGATGCGGCGCCCGAGGACGTCGTAGGCCGTCGAGATCGGGTAGCGGTCGGGATTCGCGAGGGCCTCGCGCGACGGCGTCGGCGCATAGCTGACGCGGCCGAACCCGGCGAGGCCGGCCCCGGCGGCGAGAATGACGACGGTGCCGAGGAGAAGGGAACGGGAACGCATGCCGAGGGGGTGTCTCCGGCCTGCAGGGGCCGGCGGATAACGGGTGCCGACGGTCAAGGTTCGATGACAGTTGCGCGAGGCGCCGCGCCGCGCCGATCGGGCCTTCGGGACCGCGCGCGTCCGGGCCCTCGGAACCGGCGATCCATGCCGGCGCTTGCACTCCCGGACGGGTCATCCGTCCGGCCGGGAGGACAGCCATGTCGCGGGACACCGAAACGCATCAAGCCCTGCTCAGCGCCCTGAAGGCCGCCCAGGGGCGGTCCGACGGCAGCTTCGAGAAGGCCGTCACGGACGCCTTCGCCCATGTCTTCGAGCATCTCCAGCGCCTGAACGCCGTGAGCGGGCCGGACGAGGACCGCCCGCTGGAGCCCGGCGAGTCGGCGACCCTGCGCTGAGCCCCGCCGCGGCGTCCCCGGGGCTCGCGTCTCCAAGGCTCGCGTCCCCGGGGCTCGCGTCCCGGAGGTTTGGCGCATCGCCCCCGGCGGCGACGGGACCGCGTCAGGCCCGCTGCCCCGAGGGCTCCGGCATGCGGGTGAGGAGCAGGGCCGCGCCGAGGCCGATGCCTGCCGACACCAGGAACGCCGCCGTGAAGCCGCTGGCATCGACGAGGCTGCCGGCCAGCACGTTCGAGAGGGCGATGGCGACGCCCTGGACGGTGGCCACCACCCCCGAGGCGAGGTTGTAGCGGGCCTTGTCCTCCATCAGGTCGGCGATCACCAGGGGCTTGATGGCGCTGTAGAGGCCGGTGCTCACGCCCTCCAGGGCCTGCACCGCGAAGAGCCAGAGGGCGTCGTCCGACACGGTGTAGAGCAGCGCCCGCACCGGCAGCATCGCGAAGGCGAACAGGAGGATCGGCTTGCGCCCCCAGCCGTCGGCGAAGCGTCCGACCAGGATGGCCATGGGCAGCATCACCGCCTGCGCCGCCACGATGGTCGTCGAGGTGATGGCGGCCGACCAGTTCTCGTGCGCCAGGGAGATCTTCTGCGCGACCAGGGAGGCCATCGGCCCGTTGGCCAGCTGGAACAGGAAGATCGACGCGGCGAAGACGAGGAGCGGGCGGTTGTCGAGGAGCACCTTAAAGGCCGCGCCCGAGCGCGGCTTCGGCTTCACCCCCTCGGCGAGCTCGCGGCCGACGATGTCGCGGGGGATCGACAGGACGGCCGCGGCAGCCGCGAACGACAGGGCGGGCACGAGGAAGAACACCGCCCGGTCGGGAAAGCCGTAGCCGACCAGCGCGATCAGGACTGCGATGACGACGTTGCCGGCCCGGTACCAGGCGCTGTTGCGGCCCATCCGGCGCGACAGGCGGGCCTTCGGGAAGATGCCGAGGGTGAGGCCCGCGATGGTCGGGGTGAAGCTGCTGCCCGCCGCGGTCAGGACCGTGAAGGCCAGGAGCACCGGCCAGAATTGCGGCCAGAGCGCGATGACCACCGCTCCGGCCGAGGCCGCCATCAGGGCGGCCACGATGGCCAGGCGCTTGTCGCGCGCGCGGTCGATCACGGCCCCGAGCGGTGCCTGCAGGCCGACGCCGACGAGGCCCGCCAAGGTGGTCACGAGGCCGACGGTGGTCGCGCTCCACTCGCGGTGTACCAGCAGGAAGACGTTGAGGTAGGGCCGCAGCCCCCCGTTCACGTCGACCAGGCTGAGGTTGAGCAGATCGAACTTGCGCGGATGCAGGTCCTTCGCGGTGCCGTCCGCGTCGTGCCCCGCCTCTTGCCGGTCGCCTCGTCCGCCGACCGGTTCACCGTCTTGCCGGTCACTTTGCCGGTCACCTTGCCGTTCGCCTCGCCCCGCCCTGTGCGCCATCGCTCTGTGTTGCCCGTTCCGGTCCCGCTGTGACCGGGTGTGACGTCCCTGCGGTCAATGTGTTCCCGGGCCGGCGATCGGCACGAGGGCGAGGCGGTCGGACATCGCCGCGTCGGGGCGGACACGGCGCGACCCGCCGCGGCGGAGGCCGGGCGGGTCGGTGAGGATGTCCGTCGGTCCGAGACGGCTTACAGGTTGAGATAGGCCTGAGCCGAGCCGACGATGGTGAAGACGAGGCCGCCGGCAAAAGCCGCGACCATGGCGTAGGAGAAGCCTTTCAGCAGCATGTGAGTCTCCTTCGCGGGTCCGATCAGCAGCGGTTACCGCCCGAGGTCTGGCCGTACTGCTGGGTGGGGAAGTTCTGCTGGTTGGCGTTGCCCTCGGCGGCCGAGCTCATCGGGCAGCTATAGGGGTTTCGCAGGGGCTCGCCGCCACGAAACTCGAGCGAACCGGTCGTTTCGACCTCGTATGGCGAGAAAGCAGTGTAACGGGACGGCCTTTCGAAAGCCATGGCGGACGAGATCGGAGCAACACCGAGGACGAGAGCGGCGGTGAGGGCGGCGATACGGGTCTTCATTGAGGCTATCAGGCTCCTATACAGTGCGAACCGGTTTCCTTGGTTCGCTTCATCTGTCTGAACCCAATATGGGGCCTCGATCTCATCCATGACGTGCGTCCAGGCACGTGGAGGGCAGGATTAAACGGTTGGGCCCGAGATCAGGGTCTGATCAAGTCTCGATGCATCATGAATACATCTTGGACAAAGCCGTTGTTATAGTCCTGCCGGCGCTCTCCCCGCGCCGGTCGGCCCGGTGCCCGCCGGACTAAAGCGTGGCGGGCGATCGTCTGACAGGAAGACGCTGGGTTGCCGGCCGCCGACCGGCGGCACCTGTCCCCGGGCAGCCGAGCCAGGGAGACATGCGTGATCCGCACCATCGCCAAGGCCCTCCGTCCGTCCACCCGCCGCCTGCGCGGCGGCAGGATCCTTCTGGCCTCCTCGCTGGTCGCCTCCTCGCTGGTGGCCTTCCCGTTCCTGGCACCGGCTCCGGCCCGGGCAGGCTCCGCGGCCCAGCCGGGCCAGACCATCGGCCTGCCGGCCGGCGCCCAGCTCCCGGTGGGGCTCTACTTCGTCAACACGTCGAGCTTCGGGGTGCGCGACACGCGCCCGCTGGACTCGGACTCGAACGTCAACCTGCCGGCCTTCGTCTGGGCGACGCCCTGGAACCTGCTCGGGGCGCGCCTGAACCTGATCGCGATCCAGCCCGTCGTGGCGTCGAGTCCCCGCGGCACGCCCTACCAGAGCGGCATCGGCCAGCCGCTCCTCGCCGGGCAGCTCGCCTGGGACCTCGGCAACAAGTTCGGCGTCAGCTACCTCTTCGGCGGCTACCTGCCGATCGAGACCCGTTTCCTGACGCAGAACGCGTCGCTGAGCCACCGCTTCGCCGCCAGCTACACCGGGGACGGCCTGAACCTCACGGCCAACCTGCTCTACGGGATCTTCCTCGACCCCGTCTCACCGCAGGGCGGGGTCTATCCCGACTACCTCAACCTCGACCTCACCGCGACGAGGAAGTTCGGGAAGTGGGAGGTCGGCCCCGTGGCCTTCGCCTCCACGGACCTGCCGACCCGGTTTCCGGACTACCAACGCCAGGGCCAGATCGCGGTGGGCGGCCTCGTCGGCTACAATTTCGGCCCGGTGAACCTGCAGGCCTACGTCACCCAGGACGTGGTCGAGCGCCGGTACGGCGGACGCGAGACGCGCGGCTGGCTCCGGGTCATCGTGCCGATCTACAAGGAGAGCACCAACGCCGCCGCGCCCACCCGGCCGGTCGCGGGTCCGGGCCGGCTCGCCGGCCGATAGGCGCTGCCCGTGCGTGGTATACTGAATTCTTTCTGAACTCGACAAGTCCACGTCCAGGCCAAGCCTGATAATCCATGACAATAAAGTCAAGCAACACCGCGGAACATGCGAGCCAGGATAGACTTACAGCCGCACTGTGCCGCTCGTGAGCACATGACTGGAAGTCAAACATGAAAACCCTCGCAATGGTTCTGGCATCGAGCCTGATGTTCGCCAGCTTTTCCCTCGGCTCCGCCTCGGCCGCCCCGGGCCTGACCCAGGCCGAGCGGATGCGCGCCAGCTCGTCCATCGGCCATGCGGGCAACTACAAGGCGCGCAAGTACCACATGCGCCATCGCGGCCATGGCCATGACGCGATCCATCAGTCCCGCGCCCATCGCCTGCACCACACCCGCAACCGCCTGATGCATGGCGATCCGAACGCCCGCAATCCGATGCTGCCCGGCTACGCCCAGCAGCGCGGCAACACCTCGGGCGGCCCGCGCTACTGAGCGCTTCCGGGCGGGCCCGAGCCCCGCGGCGCCGTTCTTCGTCCGCGCCGGGTTCCGGTTTTGCCCGGAGCCGCTTCGCGGACCCGTCCAGCCCGGCCGGCCGCGCATCCCGCCGCACGGGGTGACGACGGCCGGCCGCGTCGGCTAAGCACGGGGCCGGCGCGGCCCGGACCGTGGCGCGCCGTCGGCGTGAACGAGGACCGGAACCGATGCCCCCGTGGCCGCCGAGCCTGCAGGACGCGCGCTGGCGGGTCGGCCTCTTCACCCTGCTCTACCTCTACCAGGGGCTCGTCGCCGGCTTTGCCCTGACGGCGCTGGCCAACCACTTCGCCGCCATGGGCGCCTCCACCGCGGAGGTGGGCCGTCACCTCGCCGTGGTGGGTCTGCCCTGGGTCCTGCAGCCCCTGCTCTGGGGACCGGTGATCGACCGGGCGACGCCCGACAGCATGGGGCCACGCCGCCGCTGGCTCGTCCTCGCCCTGGCGGGCGCCCAGGCGAGCCTCGCCGGCCTGCTCCTTCTCGGCGGCGCCCCGAACCTCACGGCCGTCAGCCTCGTCCTCCTCCTGCACAGCCTGGCGGCCTCCCTGGCCGACACCGCCACCGACCGCCTGATCGCCGACAGCGTCCCGGCCGGCGAGCTGGGACGCACCAGCGCGGCCACGCGGGCGGGCTTCGTGCTCGGCAGCGCCGCCGGAACCGCCCTCTTCGCCTGGGTGCTGGAGGCGGGGGGCTTCGCCGCCGCGGCGGGCGCCCTCCTCGGCCTGACCACCCCCATCGCCCTGGCGGCCGCGCTCGTGCGCGAGGTCCCGGGGGACAGGCTCCTCGCCTGGCAGCGGCACGGGCCGGCCCGCGCGGCCGGAGCAAGCCGGATCGCCGCGGCGACCGCCTTCGTGCGCGGGCTCGCCGACGGCTTCCGGAGCCGCGACGCGGCGCGCCTGCTGGCGCTGTGCTTTGCCATCGATTTCGGTCTGGCGCCGTTCCAGGTGCCCTTCGCCGTCGCCCTGGTGCAGGCGCATGGCTGGGACGCGGGCGGCCTCTCGCGCCTGCAGGCCCTGCTCGCCCTCCTGGGCGGAACCCTCGGGGCCGCGGGCATCGGCGCCTCCGTCGACCGTCTCGGTCCGGGGCCGGCCCTGCGCGCCCTCCTGGTCGCCTGCGCGGTGGCGTTCGGGATCGCGGCCGTGTTGATCGCGGCCGGGCTGGAGGCCGCCACAGGGCCCGTCATCCTGGGGCTCGCCAACGTCGTGCCGGCTCTCCTCTACGTCGCCCTGCTGCCCACCGTGCTCCTGGCGACCCGCACCGGACGGGCCTCGGCCACGCAGTTCCAGATCTACATGGCGGCGATGAACCTTGGCGACGTCGCCGGCTCGGCGCTCGCCGGCGGCCTCGCCGCGACGGTTCCCCCGGCCCTCGTCGCCCTCGGTGTCGCCCTGCTGTTCCTCCTCGGCACCCGGGTCGCCCGGGCGCCCGCCGGGTGACGGGTCGGCGGCTCAGGCCGCCGCGACGGGGGGCCGGCCCCGGACCAGCCGGGGCGGCCGACGCCCTACCAGCCGTTTCGCGCCCGCCGCGCCCGGTTCCTGCGTCGGCGAGAGATCGAGGCCCGGAGCGCGTAACCCAGCACAAATCCGAACAGAATCAGCCCCGGAACGTACCATCCCAGGATGATCGGCGCCGGTATGCTGGCAACATAGGCAACGCATGCGTCCCAATAAGGCAGAATGAACGCAACAAAACTGTCCCAATACGTTTTCAACAAATCCATCAGCCTGCGCCTCGATTGGGACCCGCAAGTTACGAGCGGCATTCTGCGCGAAGCTATGCCATAAGTTCGACGCGAATGTCACCTTTCGCGCAACCGTCTGGAGACACCTCCCGTTGGGACCACTGACGCCTCCGCCCGGCGCCTGGGCCGTGAGGCAAACGAGGGACATCGAAGTGCCGAAGGCTCGATCGCTGATCGCCCTGGGTCTGTTCTGCGTGGCCGCGGACGCGCAGGCCCAGCCCGCCCGCATGGTCCTGGCGCATGCCGATCATCTGATCCCGCTCCTCGCGGGCACGGATCTCCGCCCAGCCCAGCGCGGCGACCGGACGGCCTACCGGCTGATCGTTCACCGCGAGGCGGCGTCGGAGGGGTTGCCGGCCGCGATTGCCGACGCCGTGACGCAGATCGAGAGCGCCTACGATCCGACCGTCATCGGGGGTGCCGGCGAGATCGGCCTGATGCAGGTTCGGCCGACCACCGCCGCGATGCTCGGGTTCCGGGGCAGCGCGGCGGAGCTGGCCCAGCCCTCAGTCAACGTCCGGTACGGTGTCCGGTACCTGGCCGAAGCCTGGCGCCTGGCCAAGGGTGACCTCTGCCGGACCCTGATGAAGTACCGGGCCGGCCATGGCTCGGAGGTCATGTCGCCCCTGTCGATGACCTATTGTCACCGCGCCCAGTCTGTTCTCGACCTCCCGGAGGACCAGCGCACGGCGCAGGCGCCTTTCGGATCCCCTCCGCGATCCCAGCGGGCCTCCCTGGGCAAGACGCCGCTCCCGAAGGGGTTGAAGCGGGGAACGCCGGAATTCGAGACGGCCTACTGGGCCGCACACGAGGCCCGCATCGCGAAGCTCAAGGCGCGCGTGCAGGCCAACTGGCGGGCGCGGAGCGCGAAGCCCGTCTAGGGCCTGCCAGGCTCGTCTCGAGCCGGACAGACCCTCGCTTCCCGGCGTGACGCTTGTCGTCTCGGGATAACCGGGTCCCCCTGATCCCTGACGAACGCGAGGCGATGCGCGGGCCCATCGACGCCTGATCGGAGCCCGCATCCCTGCGGGGCTCACGAATCTCCGAGCGTGAAGTCGTTCGCGGCACGCACCAGGAAATAGTGTCGGAGCCGACGGCGCAGCGTCAGGGCGATCCGCGGCGAGCCGATGCAGATCAGCCGGAACAGGGTCCAGCGGCTGAAGAGCGGCAAGCGATAATGGCGGGACAGCAGGATGCGGAGCGCCATCCATTTCCGCCCCGCCAAGGCGGCGTCGACCGTGGCGCCGACGGCGACCCTGGCGAGGAGCACATCGCGCGCCGCGGCAATCTCCGTCCCGCCGCGGATCGCCTGGACGGATTCGTAGAACAGGTCCTGCCGGCGGTTGATCAGGTCCGATCGCGCGATGGAATTCGACGTCAGCCGATATTCCGAGACGAACGTGTCGATGAAGACGAATGCGTGCGGATCGGCCTTCTCGCCGAGGCGGATGCCGAAATCCGCATCGACGCAATCCCCGACCTCGTCCTCGGAGCGGAAGCCCATCGCGCGGGCGCGCGCCGACGAGACCAGGTAGCTGTTGTTGGGCATCTGCTGCAGGAGCGCCGCGACGAGGGGCACCGGCTGCGCGCCGGCCTCGTCCGGCACGCGATGATAGGTCCGGTTCCAGGTCTGGGTGCGCTTCGGGAGAACCTTGCCCGTCTCGTCGATGACGTACTGCATGCCGTAGACGCACAGACAGCCCGGATGAGCATCCCAGGTGTTCGTGAGATGTTGGATCGCATCGTCGCACAGGCGATCGTCGTCGTGCAGCAGGATCAGCCTCTCGCCCTTCGCCGCCGCGAACAACGCATTGATATTCCCCGCCTGCCCGGCGCGCGGCACGTTGTGCCGATAATGAATGGCCACCTCGGGCGTGGCGGGCATGCTGGAAATCATCGCCCCGCTGGCTGTTCCGCTCGAATCGTCTCCGATGAGAATTTCCAGGGGACGGTATTGCTGCGATAGACAGCTCTCGACAGCCTGCCTCAGAAAGTCCGGGCGGTTGCAGGTCGGAATACAGATCGAG
The DNA here is from genome assembly GCF_001423085.1 of Methylobacterium sp. Leaf125. GTDB lineage: Bacteria > Pseudomonadota > Alphaproteobacteria > Rhizobiales > Beijerinckiaceae > Methylobacterium. The sequence continues at coordinate 84,747 of NZ_LMNU01000046.1, forward strand.
ATCAAATCTTTCTGTCTATCTATCTTCTTATTTCCCTCCCCCGATTTTGTCTTATGCGTGCTTTTCATTGCCTTCTCAAGCCGCTGAATACAAACCCCACATTGTCTCTCAACTGCCTGAAAGCGCAGGAAAACAAGATACCGAAGAACACTGTCACGAAAATCGCAAAAATCAAGACCATCAAAAGATTTGGTTGGAATTGCGTTGTAAATTCGGCACGGACGATTTCTGCGACCACAAAAGCGGAGATCGAAGCACCGCAGGGTGCAATAATCGCTGACGCGAGCTCACTCCACCTGAGAGATAGACTATAAACCATCACGCCAAACGTGATTGGCGCCTCGCAAAGCAGCAGCAGCGAGTATGTGATGACGGTTTCCTGTAAGTTTGAATTCTCAATCAGGAAGATGCCCAGGAGGACAATCGACGTCTTTGCCACGATGAGGCCCAGCAGCGTTCCCGGCCGTCCCATCGCAATGAGGTACGAGCCGCAGATGAACTGGATGCATTGAACGCCCCCGACGATCAGCAGCGGGCGCACGATCGCATCGGCCCCCATCCATTGGCTCCCCAGGGCAAGACGGACGAGATCGGGTGCCAGCGCAGCCACACCAAGGAAAACCGGCGTTCCGAAATAGGCGCAGAGCGACACCGTGCGGAGGAACGAACGGGACAGCCGCTGCCGATCGGAGGCGATCCGAGACAGGAAACTCAGGGCGACGGCCGAGACACTGACCTGGACCAGCTGGGTCAGCGTCTGATCGATGCGCATGGAGACGGCGAAGAGCCCCAGGGAGGCGGCCCCGTGGCGACTGAGGATCACGAAATCGATACTCCGCATGGCCACGAAGTCGATCGCCCGGAGGAGGACGAGGCTGACGCCGAAGCGCAGCAACTGCCGCAACACGGCAGGATCGAGCGCCCGGGACGGACGCCAGGTCGAGCGCGACCAGAGCCAGATGGCCGAGAGGACGACCTGCGTGCTGAACTGGCCCAGCAGCGCCCAGGCGCCCCACTGGTTCAGGGCGAGGCTGAGCCCGACCACCCCGCTCGCGAAGATCCCGAACACGGTCCGCAAGGCGAGCGCGCGAAACAGCTCGGCACGCCGATACAACGCTTCCTGAAAGCTGATCAGGACCAGGATCGGACAGAACAGGGCGGCGTATTGGAGATAGGGCGCCAGCGCGTCCGCCTTCACGACCCGGGCAATCGGCAGGGCGGCGGCGATGAGGATGCCGGCCAGGACCACACTGCCGACCAGGGAGACGTAGAGGGCGAGGTCGGGATCGCCCGGCCGCAACTGCGGACGCTGCACGAGCGCGTCGCCCATGCCGAAGTCGGCAACCAGCGCCAGGAAGCTGACCACCACGATCGCCGTGGATGCGAAGCCGAATTCATCGGGCGTGACGAAGCGCGCGATCAGGATGAACAGCAGCACGCTCATCAGGCGGCCGACGATGTTCTGCAGCAGGGACCAGAACAGCCCCTGCATCGCCCGTGAACGCAGCGTCTGGTTCCGGCTCATGGTTGCCCGGCCCAAACGCTGAGACACATCGGGGGCCCGGCGCAGGGAGTGACCGTCATTCCGATCGTGGTTCCTCGATGTCGTCGATCCAGCGCCTCGGATGCTCCCGGCCCGTCCCGAGACCGGCCCGGGGACTCCTGCGTGACAGCCCCCCCCCGCACAGAAACGGCCCGGCCGGGGCCGAAGCGTGCACAGGGTCTGACAGGGTCGGCTCGAAGAAGCCAGCGCGGCCCCCGCGCTCATCGCGCGGCGACCACCCGACCTCCACACCGCCCGCCGCGTGACTCCAAGATCAGGCAGCGGTGTCCGCGGTGAGGGCGGGGGAGCGATGACAGGAAACGGCGTCCTGCGGACGCGACCTCGACACCGTCGACCAGCGCGAAGTCTGCAGCGGTCGCGTTCGAGACTTCGGCGCCCCCGACCGAATGGCGCCCTTTCGATCGCGCGCCCTCTCCCGGCGCGGAGGGCGGCGGCCGCGCGGTCCGGTCAGGGGCCCTGCGAGGTCTCTTCGGGGCGCCGCGCGCCACCGCCCCGGAGCGCACAGGTCCGGCGGGGGACTGTCGGGCCGGGAGAGAGCGAGCCTCGGGGTCCGGCCAAGAACCGCCGGTCGCTCGGGAGGCCGGCGCGGGCTGCGGCCTCGTGGGGCGCGGCCAGATCCACGCGCCGCGGCCAAGTCGACGCGCCGCGGCCGGAACCCCACACGGCCCCGGCCCGCCGCGCCGCCCGCGATCGTTCCGGGGCGGCGCTCGACCCAGCCGGTCCGACCCCCTGACGGGCGCGGCCTCAGACCCGCTCGCCCTGCGCCGTCCCCCGTGTCGCGCGAGACCGCCTCCGGTCCAACCCGGTCGGCGACCCGGGTCTGAACGGGGCCCCCTCCGTCCTGCAGAGGGGGTCCGCGCGCAAGAAGCCGACGGCATCGACCGGACCCGCTCCGATCCGGGACGGCGCGCAGAGGCCGGAACCTGGCGCGCGCCGCGCGTCTCAGGCCGCCCGAACGGTCGTCAGGAACCGCCGCACCTCGCCGGACAGGTGTTCGGATTGGCGGGAGACCTCGGACGCGGAGGTGAGCACGTGGGCCGCAGCCGTCCCGGTGTCGTCGGAGGCGCGCGCCACACCGGCGATGTTGTGGGTCACCTCGGCCGTGCCGCTCGAGGCCTGGGCCACGTTGCGCACGATCTCCTGGGTCGCGGCGCTCTGCTGCTCGACCGCCGCCGCGATCCCGGCCGCCACGTCGTTGATGTCGCGGATCCGCCCCGTGATGCCGTGGATGGCCGAGACGGCCTGATCGGTGCCCCCCTGGACCTGTCCGATGCGCTGGCCGATCTCCTGGGTGGCGCGCGCCGTCTGGTTGGCCAATTCCTTCACCTCGGCGGCCACCACGGCGAAGCCGCGGCCGGCCTCGCCGGCGCGCGCCGCCTCGATCGTGGCGTTGAGCGCCAGGAGATTGGTCTGGCCCGCGATGTTGGAGATCATTCCCACCATCGCGCCGATCTGCTCGGCCGCCTGGCTGAGCGCCCGCACGAGCTGCGTCGTCTGATCGGCCTCCGACACCGCCGCCTGAGCCAGGTCGGCCGAGCTTGCCACTTGCCGGCCGATCTCCTGCACGGACGTCCCGAGTTCCTCCGCGGCGGCCGCCACCGTGCCCACGTTGGCGGCGGCTTCCTCGGCCGCCGCCGCGACCGTGGCGGATTGGACGGCCGTCTGCCGGGCATTGGCCGTCATCTGCTGGGCGGTCGCCTGCAAATCGGTCGACGACGACGACACCAGCCCGACGATCCCCCCGACCGCCTGCTCGAAGCTGTCGGCCAACTCGACCATCGTGCGCCGACGTTCCGCCGCCGCGGCCGTGTCGGCGACCTGGCGGAGGTCCGCCTCCTCCGCCGCCTTGCGCGACACCATGGCCTTGATGTTGTCGACGGCGCGGCCCAGCGCCCCGATCTCGTCGCCGCGCCGACTCTCCGGGATTTCGGCCTCGATCTCACCGGCCGCCATGCGCTCCAGCACCGCCACGAGGCGCGTGATCGGGCGCTGGATGTTGAGCATCAGGAGAATCGCCGCCGCAAGCAGGCTCATCAGCATCGCGGCGCCGGCGAGCAGACCGACCTGTCGCGCGCCGCTCACCTGCTCGGCGCTGCTCTGCATCGCCTGATCGGTGAAGCCGCGGGCGTTGGCCACGGCCTGGTCGATGATCCCCTCGATCTGGACGATCTGGTCCATGATCGCCTTTCGGGCGGCACCGGCGGTGTTCGCATCGACCCCCTGGCCGCGCAGGTCGGCGCGCCCGATCACGGCATACCGGCCCACGGCGGCGGCGAGGTTCTCCAGAGCCGTCCCGCTCTCGCGCAGGACCTCCGGCTTCAGCGCCAGCGCGATAGGTCGTTCCAGCCCGCGCTTGGCACGCTCGGCGTCCCTCACGGCGCTGGCAGCGGCGGCATCAACCTCAGACTTCGTTCGCGACAGATCCACGTCCTTGAAGTTGAGCTGGATGCGATTCAAGGCGACCTGTGCTTGGGAGATCCCCGACAGAATGGTCTGCTCCCGAGCGACAGCCTCGATCGCGTCGGAGATTTGGTGATTACTGTTCCATTGGTAGCCCATGACGCCGAGGGCGAACAGCGCCGTCACCGAAGACGAGAGAATAAGCTTACGCCCTATAGTCATAACAGGCATAACATAAACCAATACAAAAGGAGGTTAGACACTATTTCCTCGCGTCATATCACCGACAACACATGAAATATTCCTTACGATTGCAACTTTGACACGCGATAGACTGAAATAGACCCGCGGCGTGATACGATCGGTCTCATCGCCGCTCCCCGTCCGCTTCCCCGAAGGCCGATATCGGGCCCTCGGGGAAGCGGACGGGGCGGTGATCCGGGTCCCGCAACAGCGCCCGCTCAAGATCCGGCACTCCGTCGCACGCCGCTCGGTGCCGGGCGCCGGCTTTCGGGGCCCCTGAAGGCCGGAGGATGCTTGACACGGAGCGACCCGACCGCCTCAGTGCTCCCATCGCGCCGACCCCGGGGCGCCCTCCACCACGACGTCGGCCCGGCCGACTTCCCCCCGCTCCGCACCCCGCCCTGCCGATGTCCCCTCCCCCCGCCTCCGCCCGGTCCGCCCCGTGAGCGAACCGAGCGCGCCCGGCCTTCGGGTCCTGCTGCCGGAGGCCGCCCGCTATGCCGGGGGGGCGCATGTCGGGCCGGGGGAGAACGAGCATTGGATCCCGGCCAAGAACCGCTGGTCGCGGGTGGTGCTGCCCTTCGGGGGGCTGGTGCCGGAGGCTTGGTGCTGCCTCGGCTTCCGCCTCGCCTGGGCGGCGGAGGAGGCCGCCGGGTCCGCCCTCGACTTCGCCCTGGTGGGGATCGACTTCCTGGCCGAGGACGGGTCGAGCCTCGACTTCGACCACGTGCCCGGCCTCGACCGGACCCTCCTCGACCCGCACGGGACCTGGATCGCCGGCCCGTCCGCCCTGCCGCCGGAGACGCACGGCGCGCGGGCCGGGCGCCTCCAGCTCGCCTTCCAGGTGCCGGCCCCGGCCACCCGGATCACGGTGACGCTCCGCTCCTGGCGCAACACCCATGCGTTCACGGTCGCCGAGGCGCGCCTGACGCAGGGGACGGATCTGCCGCCCGCCCCCTCCCTGATCCCCCGCACACGGCACCGCCTCGGGCCGGAGCCGGCCTGGCGCGACCACGCCCTGGTGCCGGGCTGCGGCCTCGTGCTGCGCGGCCAGCTCCACACGCCGCATCCGGGCACCCATGCGGCCCTGGCCCGCATCGTCTACCGCGACCGCTCCGGCGCGGCGCTCGACCCGCCCTATCCGGGGACCATCTCGGTGCCGGGGCTCGGGGCCCTCGTCGACCTCTCCGCCCACCAGCAGGCGCGCCGCTTCACCCTGGAGCTCCAGCCCCCCGCCGGGGCGGCGCAGGTGGCGGTGGGCTTCGCCACCTGGGAGGCGGACGGACCGGAGGCGGAACTCCTCGCCCCTCCGGAGGTGGCCCTGGAGGACCGGATGCGGCTGGAGAGCCTCTGCGCCGACGATCTCCTCGCCGCCCCCGATTTCCTCGCCCGCCTGGCCGAGCGCCTGTCCCTGCCCGGGGCCGCCTTCTCCGGCTGGTGCCCGCAGCCCGAGGCGGTGGCCGCCGTGCCGGCGGTGCTCGCCCGCGCCCGGGCGATCCAGCGCGGCGAGGGCCACCGCGCCGCCGGTCTCGACCGGACCCTGCGCCTCGCCGGCCAACCCGCCTGGACCCTGCCGGAGGCGCCGGACTGGACCGAGGATCCGTTCCGCTCGGTGCCCTGGCGCCTGGAGTACCAGTCCCTGGCCTGGCTCGGGGCGCTGGCCGAGGCGCCGGGCGGCGCCGCCACCGCCGTCGGCCTCGCCCTGTCCTGGTCGCGGGCCAACCCCTGGGGGGCGCCCACCGACGGCCTCGCCCTGCACCCGGCAGCCCTCGCCGCCCGCACCGAGACCGTCGTGCGGCTCCTCGCCCGGGCCGGCAAGCCCGGCGGCCCGGCCTCCCTGACCCTCACGGGCGAGGCGGTGCGTCACGGCTTCGCCCTCGCCGAGATTCTCGGTCAGAACACCTTCGGCCGCTCGATCCACCAGCTCCAGGCGGCAGCGGTCCTGCGCATCGTCGCCCGGGCCCTGCCGCTGCTGCCGCTCGCGGCGCACTGGCGCTCCCTGGCCGACGCCGCCCTCGAAGCCGGCCTCGCGCCGCTCCTCGATGCGGAGGGACGGTTCTCCGACCCCGCCCTGCATCCGCGCCTCGAACTCCTGACCCTGCTGCGCGCCCTCGGACTCGGCCTCGACGCCGAGGATCCCGCCGAGTCGGCTCTCAAGTCCCGCCTCGACCGGCTCGTGGCGGCCGGACTCCCGGCGGTCGCCGGTCTCCTCGATCCGACCGGGCGCCTGCCGCCGTTCGGGGACGCCCCCGCCGGCGAGGATGCCGCCGGCTGGATCGGGCGTCTCGGCGCGGAGGCGGGTCGCGCGCTCAGCGCCGAGCGCTGGTCCGGAGACGCGCGACCGCGACGCGACCGTCCCAGTATACCACGCGTCACCCTCGAGCCCGCCGCGGGCCGCGTCGACCCGTCCTCGGGCATGATCGCGCAGCGCTACGACGCTCCCGGTCGGGGCTGGGGCCACTTCGCCTGCACCTTCGCCAGCCAGGGCCAGGGTCCCGGATCCGGCCACCGGGACGTCGGCTCCTTCGTCTACGCCTGCGAAGGGGTGCGCTGGATCGTCGAGGCCGGCGGCTCGAGCCAGGTCGAGACCGGCGCCGCCCGCCATCACCTCCTCTCGGGAGCCGGCCACAACGTGGCGGCCCTCGACCAGCGCGAACCGATGGCGGGCCCGGCCCTCTCCCTCGGGGCGGAGCGCCTCATCGGCGCCACCGCCCACCGCCTCGCCACGCAGGCCTACGGTCCCGAAGTCGCGCACCGGCGGGTCTTCCTCGTCCTCGACGACCTCTCCGGACTGGCGGTGTTCGATCGATTCAGCGGCTCGGGCAGCCTCAGCTTCGAGGGCGCGGTCCACCTGTCGCCGGAGATCCTGCTGGCCCTGGCGGGTCCGCGCCGGGCCATGGCCCAGGCCGGGCGCCACCGGCTCTCGCTCTCCCCCCTGGCCGTGCGTGGACGCTACGCCGGCCTGACCCTCCGCAACGGCTGCAATGCCCATCCGGGCGCCCTGCGGGGCTTCGTCGCCGCGGCGGCCGGGGGCCTGCAGCCGACGAGCGTGCTCGGCTATGCCTTCGCGGGTGCGGGCACGGTCTGCGGCGGCCTGGTCCTCGCGGCCGATGCGGATGCCGACCGGCGGCTCACCGCGCTGCTGGGCGAGGCCGCCTTCGAGCGCCTGCTGACGGAGGCGTAGGGCGCGTCCTCAGGAACGGACTTCGCGCTTGGCGACGAAGTTGAACTCTTCGACCAGCACGTCCTTGACCACATCGGAGCCGAGGCGGGCGTTCACCTGCTTGCGGATCTCGGCAAGGCGCTGTGTGACGTTGTAGCGGGACAGGCGTTTGAAATCGATCGCCGGGTCCGTGTAGATCTGCCGGAAAGTCTCATCGACCACGAAGGCGTTCGGCGGCACCGAGAGCGTGTGCATCAGCCGCGCATCGGCAGTGAAGACCAAGATAGCGACGATATAACCCTGCACCTTGCCGTCGACGACCATTGGAACATTGACGGGCGGCAGTTTTTGGTACTGGAGACCTTCGAGGTAGGGTTCGGTCTTCTTGGAAAACAACCCCGCCCCCCAGGTCACTGCGCCGTAGCAGGACAGGATGGTGAGGCCGCAGATCCACAGGCCGGTGACGAGGATGCGCATGGCGGGGAGCGAGCCTCAGCGCCGGACGTGGCCGGAATAGGTACCGTCGGATTCCGCCTCGCGCAGGGACTCCGCGACGATGCCGGAGATCTCCTCGACGGCCCGCAGGTGCAGGCCGACAGCGTCCTGGTTGCGCTCCAGGACACCGCGCAGGCGCAGCAGCTGGTCGCGCACCGGCCCGTCGAGTTCGGCGGGGTCGAGGTCGCGGGTCAGCCGGGTCAGTTCGAGGAGGCTCTGGCTCTTGCGCCGGTTCACCGCCTCCTGGTCGACGGGGTGATGCGCGAGCAGCGCCTCGGTCTCCGCCGTCACGGTGGCTTCCAGGCGCTTCAGGGATGCGAGCAGCATGGGGTCTCAGCTCTCCGAGGTCTTGGCCGACGGCGCGACGGTCGCCGCGGGCGGATTCAGCGGACGCGCCGCCTCGAGCATGCGGGCGATCCCGACGCCGCCGGCCTTGGCGACCTGCGTCCCGACCTGATCGGCGAGCATCGACTTCCAGATCCCGCCGGCATTGCCCTTGCCGAAGACGGCGCTGGCCTTCGAGGGCATCATGGTCTCGACGAACTGGCGCAGGACGAAGGCCTCGAACTGCTTGTAGGGATCCCCGGCCCTGCCGGCGCCCGAGATCGCGTTGTCGGTCTGCAGGGCCGTCAGGGCTCCGCGGGCGTCGAGGGGCATGTGCACCGAGGCGCCGGCCATGCGGTAGGCATCGCCGAACGCCGCCGGATCGGTTCCGGGAGCCGACAGCTTGGCGGCGGCCTCCTGCACGCGGCCGGGATCGGCGGCGCGGGCCACATCGAGGACGATGTCGGAGGGAGGCGAGATGCTCATGGCAGGCGCTTCAGCGGGTTCGGGGAGCCGGTCCCTGGGAGGCATAGGCCCCCTGGCTTTCGGCAGGCTTGCATCGTAGCAGCCTTGCTTCTCGGCAGGCTTGCATCGTGGCCCTGGGGATCGGTTCGGGGGCCTCGGGGATCAGTCCGGAGGCCTTGGCCCGCGTGCGGTCATGAGGTCGAGCTGTTCGAGCAGGGCGTGCTGCTCGCGCTCGTGGTCGCGCCGCTTCAGGAGGCTGTCGGCCTGGCGCTCGGCGCGCTTCTCGGCGAGGCCACGGGCCTTCAGTATGTCAGACAGTCGTGTCGAGGTCGCGCTGAGTTCGGTCGCTTCCGTCGCGAGCGCGCGCAGGCGCCGCGCCGCGGCGTCGAGGAACAGGCCGTGCATGGTCTCGCCGGCCAGGGTCGACAGCATGGCCGCCCGGTCGGCCTCGACCCGCGCGACCTGGGCGCGGTTGGCGGCGAGGTCGCGCTCGGCCAGGCCCCGCATCTGCTCCTGGACCTTGAGCAGGCGCTGGGCGCGGAGGAGCCGGAGGCGGGTGGTCATCGGCTCAGCCCCGGCGCAGGTAGTCGAAGTAGCCCATGACGAACTGCATCATGAACTCGTTGCTGATGGCGTAGAGGAGCAGCAGGCCGCCGGCCATGATGAACGGCGTGGCGATGAAGTAGACCGGGATCTGCGGCACGAGCTTGTTCACGAAGCCGGCGGCGAGGTTCACCGCCACCGCGTAGACGAGGAACGGCGAGGTGATGCGCAGGCCCAGCACGAAGGCGGTCGTGACCTGGTCGACGATGCGCACCAGGGCGGCCTGCGAGCCGATGCCCTCGCCGGGCGGGATCCGGCCGTAGGAATCGACGAGGCCGCGGAACAGCTCCCAGTGCAGGTCGGCGGCGAACAGCAGCGCGGCCGCCGCCATCATGATCATCGCCTCCACCGCCGGGACCGGGTCCATGCCCTCGGCCACCGACCCCGGCATGCCGCCGAAGCCCACCATGGTGACGGCGGCGTTCACGACGGTCTCCAGCACCACGTAGTAGACCCGGCCGAGGAAGCCGAGGACGAGGCCGGTCAGGCTCTCGGTGACGATCCAGCCCAGGGTGGCGCCGGGATCCTGGGCCGCGAGCTTGCCCTGGAACAGGGGCAGCAGCATCGGGGTCAGGGCCAGGGAGACCGCCAGCGAGATGAGGAGGCGGACCTGCGCGGGCACGCGGGGACTGGAGAAGCCCGGCACGATGAGGAGGCAGGCGCCGACCCGGCAGAAGATCAGGAACACCCCGAGAAAGCTCTCGGGGCCGAGCACGGCCAGGAGCGGCGCCGTCACGAGATCGTCCCGAGGGAGCGGATCTCGACCCCGCGCGCGATCTCCAGGTGCGAGAGGACGGCGAGCGTCGGGTAGAGCCGCTCGATGATCATCCGCACGTAGGGGCGGGCATCCGGCGCGGTCACCAGGGCGAAGTTGCGGGTCTCGCGCATCTGCTTGCGGATCGCCTCGGACGCCTCGGTGCCGAACTGCTCGACGAGGCGCGGGTCGATGTCGAACTCGATGACCTCGCCCTTGCCGTCGCGCTTCAGGCTCTGGTGGAAGGAGAGGTCCCAGGCGCTGCCGAGGCGCAGCACCGCGAGCACGCCGTTCTCGGCGAGGTCGCCGCAGATCTGCTGGGCGATGCGCATGCGGACGTGCTCGGCGATCTGCTCGGCCCGGCGGGCATGGGGCGTGATCTCGGCCACGGCCTCCAGGATGAGGTGCAGGTTGCGGATCGACACCCGCTCGGAGAGCAGGAGCTTCAGCACCGCCTGCAGGCCCGAATAGGAGATCTGCGAGGGGCAGATCTCGTCCAGCAGGCGCTTGTACTCGGGGTCGAGCCGGTCCAGCAGGTTGCGCATGTCCTTGTAGGACAGGAGCGTGGGCAGGTTGTTGCGGATCACCTCGGAGAGGTGGGTCAGCAGCACCGAGGAGCCGTCGATGGGCTCGAACCCGCCGCGCCGCACCTCGCCCGCATAGGCGTCGAGGACCCAGCGCGCCTTCATGCCGAAGGCGGGCTCGCGGACCTCGTCGCTCGGCACGTCCGGCACGGGGCCGTCGCCGGTGACCACGAGGAGCTCGCCGGGGCGCAGTTCCTGGGTCGCCACCACGGTGCCGTGGATCAGGATCTGGTAGCATTTCGGCGGCACCGCCAGGCTGTCGGTCAGCTTGATGTCGGGCACGACGAAGCCGTACTGGCGCGCGAACTTGCGGCGCATCTTGGCGACCCGGTGCGACAGCTCGGATTGCGTTCCCTGGACCTGGGCCGAGATCTGGCGCCCGAGGCAGAGCTCGATCTCCGGCGTCTTCAGCGATTCCTTGACGGATTCGCGCAGCGCGACCTGCTTCTTCTCCTCGTCGGCCTCCGCCTTGGCATCGACGATCGCCTTCTGGGCGGCGAGCTTCTTCGGGATCGCGTAGGCGGTGAAGGCCATCAGCCCGGAGAGCACCATGAAGGGCACGAAGGGCAGGCCCGGCACCAGGGCGAACATGAACATCAGGGCCGCGGCCACCGAGAGGGCGCGGGGATAGGCCCCGAGCTGGCCCAGCACCGCCTGCTCCGCGGTGCCCCGCGTGCCGCCCTTCGAGACCAGGAGGCCGGCGGCCAGCGAGACGATCAGGGCCGGGATCTGTGAGACCAGGCCGTCGCCCACCGACAGCTTGGTGAACACGTCGGCCGCCTGGCCCAGCGGCATGCCGTGGCGGGTGGTGCCGATGATGATGCCGCCGAACACGTTGACGGCGATGGTGATGAGCGAGGCGATGGCCTCGCCGCGCACGAACTTCGAGGCGCCGTCCATGGAGCCGAAGAAGGCGCTCTCCTCCTCCAGCTCGCGCCGGCGGTGCTGGGCCTCCTTGTCGTCGATCAGGCCGGCATTGAGATCGGCGTCGATCGCCATCTGCTTGCCGGGGATCGCGTCGAGGGTGAAGCGCGCCCCCACCTCGGCGATGCGGGTGGCGCCCTTGGTGATGACGAGGAAGTTCACCGTGATCAGGATCAGGAAGACCACGATTCCGATGACGAAGTCGCCGCTCATCACGAACTGCGAGAAGCCCTGGATCACGTGGCCGGCCGCCGAGACGCCGTGCTGTCCGTTGGCCAGGATCAACCGGGTGGTGGCGATGCCGAGGGCCAGGCGCAGCAGGGTCGCGATCAGCAGGACGGTGGGAAAGGCCGAGAATTCCAGCGGCTTCTTGATCCAGAGCGCCACCATCAGGATCAGCACCGACAGGGCGATCGAGAAGGCGAGCCCGATATCGAGCAGGATCGCCGGCACCGGCAGGAACAGGATCGCCAGGATGGCGACGATGCCCGCCGCGAAACCGATGTCCCGCTGGGACCGGCGCTCTCCTGCGATCGTGGCGCTTGCCGCCATGGCGGATACTCAACCCCCGTGAATCAACACCGGCTTGTCGCGCCGCAAGCTTGCGCGAGGGTCGCCTGGCACCGGCCGCGGCATCGGCAAAGCGACCGAACGGGCGCGGCGCGCGTTGAAGGGATGTCGATTCCACCCTGCGGGTGCGTGCGTGCTAAGATCATTGTCTGCATCGGCGCCGTACGTTGGGATTTCGGACCCAGCCTGCAGCGTCCGCGTTGTGTTCTTCGAAAGACTCGATTGCCTCATGCCTGATCTTCGCCTCGCCCTCCCCCTCCTCGGTGCTCTCCTGGTTTCGGGAACCGCGGTCGCCGAACCCACGCCGATCCGCGAATTGCTCAAGCTCTCCTGCACCGGAGACTACCTGGAGCATTGCAGCATGCACCCGCCCGGCGGCCCGGAGGTGGAGGCCTGCTTCCGGCAGAACCTGCGCAAGCTCTCGCCGGACTGCGCCCGGGCGATCCGGACCTATCAGCGTGAGAAGAAATCCACGCGCTGAGGCCGGCCCAGCCGGAAAGCCGGCTTCCGGATCGGATCCCGAACCGGATTCCCGACCACCCGCGTCGCCGGCGTCCGGGCCGACGCGCAGCAGGATCAGGCCGTGTCGCAGGCAGACGCAAGCACGCCGACCGATCGGGATGCCGTCCGGTTCCGCGATGCCGGCGAGGCGGCGCTCGTCGTCGAGTTCGGCGCGCGGGTCGACCCGGACCTAAACGCACGGGTGCTCGCCCTGGACGCGGCCCTCGGACGGGACCCGGTCGCCGGCATCCTGGAGACGGTGCCGACCTATCGCTCGCTGATGATCCATTACGACCCGCTGAGGCTCGACCGCGACGCCCTCGCGGCCCGGGTCGGCGCTCTCCTCGATCGGCCTCCGGCAGGACCGCGCGCCGGCCGCACCTGGACGCTGCCCTGCTGCTACGATCCGGCCTTCGCGGAGGATCTGGCGGCGGTCGCCGACTGGGCCGGCCTGCCCGCTTCGGCCGTCGCCGCGCGCCACGCCCAGGGGACGTACCGGGTCTACATGTACGGATTCGCGCCGGGCTTCGCCTATCTGGGCGGCCTGCCGGACGCCCTCGCGATCCCCCGTCGCCCGACGCCGCGCCCGCCCCATCCCGCCAACGCCCTCCTGGTGGGCGGCGGTCTCGCGGCCGTGGCGACCTTTCCGATGCCGACCGGCTGGTACGTCGTCGGACGGACGCCGGAGCGGCTCTATTCCGAGGACCGTCCGCAGAGCTTCCTCGTCGAACCCGGCGACGGCCTCCGCTTCGAGCCGATCGACGCGGCGACCTTCGCCGCCCTCGAGGCCCGGGCCGCGCAGGGGGAAATCCTCGCGCGGAGAAGTCCGTGAGTGCGGAGCCGATGCGGGAGGAGCCCAACAGGGAGGAGCCCATGCGAGAGGAGCCCATGAGCGAGGGAGCCGTCACGGGGCAGGCCACGCTCCGGATCCTCGCGGCCGGGGGCGGCGTCACCCTGCAGGATGCCGGGCGGCACGGTTTCCTGCGCTACGGCATCACGCCGGCCGGGCCGATGGATCCCCTCGCCCACGCCACCGCCAACCGGGCCCTCGACAATCCCCCGGGCGCCACCCTGATCGAGGTCTCCCTCGGCGGGTTGTCGCTGACGACGGCCGGGGCCGCCGTCGACGTCGCCCTGGCGGGCGGGGACCTGCGCATCGACCTCGACGGGCGCGCGCTGCCCGGCGCCGTGGCCCTCACCCTGCGGCCGGGCGCGCGGCTCACCCTCCGGGCGGGCCGGGCCGGGGCCTGGTGCAGCCTCGCGGTGGCCGGGGAGATCGCCGTGGCGCCAGTGCTGGGCTCGACGGCGACCCACACCCGCTCCGGGCTCGGCGGCCTGCACGGGCGCGGCTTGCGGGCGGGCGACACCCTCGCGATCCGGACGCCGTGCGCCACGGTCGGCGAGCCCTGCCGCCTCGCGGCGCCCTGGCTCCACCGGCCGCCGGACGTGATCCGCGTCGTCCTCGGGCCCCAGGACGACCTCTTCCCGGCGTCCGTCCGCGACGCCTTCCTGGCGGGTCCCTGGCGGATCGGTCCGCGCGGCGACCGCATGGCCAGCTTCCTCGAAGGTCCGTCCCTCCAGGCCCGGAGCCACGACATCGTCTCCGACGGCATCGCCATGGGGGCGATCCAGGTCCCGGGCTCGGGCCAGCCCCTGGTGCTCATGGCCGACCGCCAGCCCACCGGCGGCTATCCGAAGATCGCCACGGTGATCGGCGCCGATCTCGGCCGTCTGGCCCAGGCTCAGGCGGGCACGGCGCTGCGCTTCGCCGCCGTCGACCTCGCGCAGGCGGTGGCGGCGCGGCGGGCCGAACGCGACGTCCTGGTCCCGGACATCCGGCGCGAGCCCGTCCTGCGCACCGAATTTCCCTCCGAATTCCTGCTCGGGACCAACCTCATCGACGGCGTCGTCGGTTAGGATCGCCCCTCCCGCGGCCGCAGGACCGCGCCGCTGCCGGATGCACCCCGATGCCGACCATCGACCTGAATGCCGATCTGGGGGAAGGCTTCGGCGCCTATCGCTGCAGCGACGATGCGGCGATGCTCGCCCTCGTGACCTCGGCCAACGTCGCCTGCGGATTCCATGCCGGCGACCCGGAGATCATGGCCGAGACCTTCGCCCTGGCGCGGGCGCGGGGCGTCGCCGTGGGCGCGCATCCGGGCTTTCCCGACCTCGCCGGCTTCGGGCGCCGGCCGATGCCGTTCGGCCCGGCCGAGATCGAGCGGCAGGTCGCCTACCAGGTCGGCGCCGCGCAGGCGCTGGCCGCCCTGGCGGGCCATCGCCTGACCTACGTCAAGGCGCACGGGGCGCTGGCCAACCGCGCGGCGGCGGAGCGCGACGTGGCGGATGCGATCGCACGGGCGGTGCGCGCGGTCGATCCCAACCTCGGCCTCCTGGCCATCGCCCGGACCGAGCAGGTCGCGGCCGGCGAGGCGGCGGGCCTCGCCGTCCATGCCGAGATCTTCGCCGACCGCGGCTATACCGAGGCGGGCCAGCTGATCCCGCGCGGCCAGCCCGGCGCGCTGATCACGGCGGCCGAGGCGGCGGCGGACCGGGTCCTGGCGATGGTGCAGGCCGGCGGCATCCTCACGGCCGAGGGCACCCTGCTGCCGACGCGGATCGACTCGGTCTGCGTGCACGGCGACAGCGCGCACGCCGTGGGCATGGCGCGGGCGGTGCGGGCGCGGCTGGAGGCGGCCGGGATCACCCTGCGGGGCCTCGGTCAGAACCCGGTGACGATGCGCCCGTAGGTGGCCTCGGCGAAGGTGTAGATCTGCGCTCCGATGAAGGAGCTGGTCACGAGGAGCACCAGCAGGATCACCACGATCTTGGGCACGAAGGTGAGCGTCACCTCCTGGATCTGCGTCAGCGCCTGCAGCAGCGCCACGGCGATGCCGATCAGCATCGCCGCGCCGATGGCCGGTCCCGCCGCGACGATCACGGTCCAGATCGCGGCGCGCACGAGTTCGAGGGCGTCGACCTCGTTCATCCGGGGAGCGGCCTTGTCCTGGGGGGGTTCACGTCCACTCTACGCCGGAATGCCGTCACCGCGACAGGGAAATGCCCTGCGACAGGAGCACGTCCTGGCCGTTGGTCAGGCGGGCCAGGGCGCCCTCGCTGGTGATCTTCACGGACTGGACCTCGCCCGTGACCGTGCCGTCCGAGGAGGTGATGGTCCGGCCGATGATCTGGTCGGCCTGCGACAGGAAGCTCGACGAGAGCAGGGAGTCCAGCTTGGTGTTGGTCTTGGTCGCCTGCTCCACCTGGGAGAAGGTCGCCAGCTCGCTGACATAGGCCGTCGAATCCATCGGCTTCGTCGGATCCTGGTTCTTCAGCTGCGTCATCAGCAGGGTCAGGAAGGTGTCGGCGTTCATCGAGGCGGCGACGCCGGTCGCGGATTTGGTGGCGGCCGCGGTGACGGCCGTCTGGGATGTGCCCGTGCTGGGGACGCTGGCGACGCTCATCGGCGGGCCTCCTGGTTCGATGGCCCGGTCAGGCCGGGTGGACGGGGGATTCGACGGGCACGGCCCGAAGCACCGGCGCGAGCGCATCCCCCGGGGCGGGGGTGGTCATGTGGGTGGTCATGGGGGTGGTCATGGGGGCAGCCATGAGGGCGGCCTCCGCCGCGTAGAGCCCGCGGATCAGCTTGAGCGCCTCGATCAGACGGCCCGCCTCGACGAGCTGGCCGGCGCCGAGGACCCCCTCGCGGATCTCCGGATCGGCGACGACGGCGAGGAGACCGGCCTGGAGGCTGCGGCAGAGCTCGCGGGCGGGGTCCGCGTTGGCCGGATCGATCACCAGCGCCTGGACCGCGAAGTAGAGCTGGCGCAGGGGCGTGGTCGCCGCCTCCGCCTGCAGCACGTGGGTCTCCAGCAGGAAGGTGGCGTCGTTCAGAAGCTCCAGGGAGACCTTCCGATCGACGCGCAGGACTGCGCCGTTCACGTAGACGCGCTCGCCGGCGCGCAGGGACAGACGCATGGTCCGGCTCACCGCAGGCCATCCCGGATCGAGGTGTTGACCGCGATCAGCGCCGACAGGGTGCGGTCGGGCTCGGCGATGACCGCGTTGGCCTCGTGCATGCTCCACAGGCCGATGGAGACGAGGTCGGCGCGCAGGTCCGGCGGCAGGCCGTTCTCCTCGCTCTGGAGGTCCTCGATGAGCACGCCCCAGAGGCTCTGCAGGAAGCCGGCCGCCATGGCGCGATCCGCCTGCTGGGCATCGGGCCGGTCGGCGATGCGCATCAGGTCGAGAGCCCGGTCGAAGGCGGCGCGCTCGCGCTCACGCGCGATGGCCGGGGCCTCCTCCAGGATCTCGGCATAGGAAAACTGGTACATATCGGTCCTGTCCCGTGTATCCGCGGCCCGCCGCGCCGGGGCGCGGATCGGACCGATGAGCCGTTGGGGCCGGCGGGCCTTCCGGGGAAGGCACCCGCCGCCGGGTCGTGACGGGGCTCGGCGGCCGGAGCCCCGCGCCGCGCTAGAGGTAGTTGACGAGGGAGAGCTGCCGCAGCTGCGCGGTCAGGGCGTAGGAGATCTGCACCTGCGTCGACAGGCGGTCGACCCGGGTCTTGGCCTCGGCCCGGTCCACGCCCTCCAGGTCGCCGATCTGCGAATCGAGCAGCGCCGTCTGCGACTCGAGCCGGGTGTTGGCCGAGGTGATCGCGGCCTGCGAGCGGCCGAGATCGGCCTGGAGGGTGATCAGGCCCTTGCTCGCCTCGCCCAGCAGGCCGGCGACCCGGGTCGTCAGGACGGTCTGCGCCGCCGCCGAGAGGTTCGTGGACCCGAGGTCGGAGGCCATCACGTAGGCCATGGCGAGCTTGCGCATCGCGGGTGCGTTGGCGCTCGCCGAGGTCTCCGCGGTCTCGCTGAGGGAGATCTGGTTGACCAGGGGCGCGGTCCCGGCAGCGGACCAGGTCGTCCCCCAGGCGGCTTCGTCGAACAGGCCCTTGAAGGCCGGCCCATCGAGGAAGCCCGCCATGTCGGCGGCCGAGATCGCGCTCGCGCCGGGGTTGTCCTGCGACATCCCGAAGGCCGCGCGGAAGGCCGCGTCGACGGCGGTCTTCGCCGGGGAGGCCGGACTCGTCGCGTAGGGGGTCATCGGGGCCTCGGCGGTCCGCGCGCCGCCGAAGACGAACTGGCCGCCCGCGGAAGTGTTGAGGAGCGCGGTCAGGGTGCCGAGCCCGTTCGCCGCCATGTCCTTGAGGACGCCGGCACGCTTGTCCTCGGGAACGCCCGTCAGCGCCTTCAGGGTGGCGTCGGCCCCATCCTGGATCTGCTTGAGGACGGCCTGCGAGGTGCCGAGCCGGAGGCTCGCGGCGTTGTTGCTGTCGCGCAGGGCCGCGAGTTCGGCGATCTTCTGGCGCAGCCCGACGGCGAGGCCGGTGCGGCTGCCGAGCGTCAGGCCGACATCGGCATAGCGGCCTGTGACGATCTCCTGGTTGGCCTGCGCCATGTCGGTCTGCATCCGGGCCAGGCCGATGCGCGGCGTGTTCCAGAAGCTCAGGGTGGAGAGGGCGTTGGTCCGCATGGGGTCTATCGCACCGCATCCATCAGGGTTTTCAGGAGATCGTTCACGAGCGTTAGCAGCTTGGCCGAGGCCGTGTAGGACCGTTCGAGCGCGAGGGTGGACGCCGTCTCGTCGTCGGTGTTGACGCCGGTGGCGTTGGAATAGGCGTCGGAGGCGCGGGCGAGCAGCGTCGACTGGTAGTTCGACTCCGCGGTGGCAGCCTGCCGCTTGCCCGCGAGCCAGCCCACGGAGGCGGTCGCGAAATCCTGGAGACTGCCGCGGGTGGGAAGGCCCGCGGAAGCGTCGAAGGAGCGGTCGGCCGTCACGAGCGAGGCCAGCGTCCGCAGGCGGTCGGCGAAGGCGTTGCCGCCCGTGGCCGCCGGGTTCGACCGGTACCCGGCCCCCGCGATGCCGCCGTCCCGCAGCAGGGCGACGTCGCCGCCGCGCTGCGGATCGACCGAGGCGTTGATCCGGAGCCGGGCCGCCAGCCCGGTCGCGGCGAAGGGGCCGCTGGGGACCGATCCGCCGGCATCCGCCACGAACAGGCCCGCCGCCCGCGGCGGGACACCGAACGCGACGCCGAAGCCGACATCGACCAGCATCCTGCCGGACGTCGGCGCCATGTTCTGGACGGTGAGCCGCGCGGCGGCCCCCGTGGCCGCCGCGGTGGTGAAGGTGAGGCGCCCGGCGGTGTCGAGGCCGGCGGTCACCTTGCCGGCGAGCGAAGGCGTCGCGGTATCGGCGGCGATCCGACCGTTGATCGCCGCGACGAGCTCGGCCGGCGTCACCTTGGACAGGTCGGCCGCCGCACCCGCCATCGTGCTCGCATTCAGCACGATCTTGACGGCGGAGCCGTCGGCGAGGCTGAGGGAGAACGCCACTTCCTTGGCGCCGCTCAGATCCGCCGTCCCGGCCGTGCCCGCGGCGGCACCCGGGCGGAAGGCTTCCGTCGTCGCCAGGGCGGAAAGGCCGCTCACCTGGCCCGTGGACTGGTTCAGGACGCTGGTCCCGATCTCGGAGAAGGCGTCGACGAGGTTGGCGGCGATCCCGTCGAGCTGGGATTCGTAGCGAGTGGCCACGCCGTCGCGCAGTTCCGCCAGGCCGGCGATGCGGCCGGACTGCACCGGCATCGGGGAATTGGCGCCCGTGACCGGCACGCCGTCGACGATGACGGCGCCCCCGGTCGTGCCGGCCGAGAAGGCGGGGGTGGGCGTGAAGGAGACGCGCCGGGCGGCGCGCTCGAACAGCGGGACGCCGCTGTCGGTGTAGATCGCGACGTCGTTGCCGGCGCGCACGACCGTGGAGATGCCGATCTCCTGGGACAGGCCGGCGAGGATGCGGTCGCGGTCGTCCAGGGCGTCGGTCACGTCGCTGCCGTTCGCGGTCCCGCGGGTCACGACCTGGTTGGCGGCCTCGAACTGGGACAGGAGGTCGTTGATGCGCGAGACCGACTCGGCGAGGTCGGCGTCGGCCTGCATGCGCACGATCTCGACGGCGGCCGCGCTGTTGTTCAGGCTGGTCGCGAGGTCGCGCGCCCGGTCGACCGCGTCGCGCGCGAGCGCCACGTCGTCGGGCTGGTTGGCCGCGGCCTTCAGGGCGGCGTTGAGGGCGCCGAGGCGCGCGGCCGGAGAGGTGCCGTCGCTGGTGTCGCCGATGGTGCCCTGGAGGGTGGTGAGACCACCGAGCACGGCCTCGCTGGCGGCCACGGAGGAGGTCCCGGCGAGCTTTCGGTCGAAGAGGGCGACGTCGGTCGCCCGCTGGATCGAGACCGCGCTGCCCCCGCCGGCCGCCACCAGGTTGGCGATCTTGCGGCTGTAGAACGGATCGCTCGCCCCGGCCGTGTTGCGCGCGGCGACGGCGATTTGCGCCGAGGTCGCGAGCAGCGAGGTCCGGGCGGAGTTGAGGGCGAGGGCGAGGCCCATCGGGGATATCCTGGAAAGGGGGCGGGTGGTGGGCGACGGGAGCCGCCGCACCGGGAGGCGCGGCGGACGGGGCCCGGAGGCCCGGGCGCCGAAGTCCTGTCTGGCTTCAGCGCTTGAGGTTCATCAGGGTCTCGAGCAACTCGTTGCCGGTCATGAACACCTTCGAGTTGGCGGTGTAGACCGTCTGCGACTCGATCATCGAGGTCAGCTCGGAGCTGACGTCGACGTTGGACTGCTCCAGCGCGCTCGCCTTGATGGTGCCGAGGCCGCCGAGGCCGGCGAAGCCGATCTGGAGGTCGCCGGAGTTCAGCGAGGGCAGGTAGACGTTGCCGGCGCGCGGTTCGAGATTGTCGGGGCTCTTCACCTCGGCGACCGGGATCTTGAAGGCTGCGAGGCGGGTGCCGTCGGCGTAGGTGGCGTAGACGAGGCCGTCCGAGCCGAACTCCGTGCCGGTCACGGCCGAGGGCGCCTTGCCGTTGGCCGTGCCCTTGAGGGCGTCGGCACCGGCGAGCTGCGTCATGCCGCTCATGTCGAGGGAGAAGGGCTCTCCGCCGGGAATCGTGAAGCTCGTGGTGGTCGGGCCGGTCAGCTTGCCGTTCGCGTCGAACGCGAGCGTCACCGGCGGCGCGGTCAGGGCGGTCCCGTCCGGGGCGTAGACCGATGCGGTCCAGGTGTTGGGGAGGACCGGAGGGGTGGCGGCCGGATCGACGGGCGCGTGCTTCAGGTAGATGTCGAGGGTGACGCTGTTGCCGAGCTTGTCGTAGGTGACGAGCGACGTCTTCTTCGAATAGTTCGTCGGCGACAGGGCTCCCCCGAGCGCCGGCGTGTCGGCAGCGAGGTTGCCGCCCATCGTCGCCTTGGTGGAGGGCGTCGCCCGCAGGCCGAGGCTCGCCATGTTCACGGGCACCAGCCCGTCGGTGCTGTTCAGGGCGGGCGTCGGATCCTGGCCATCGACGAGGCTGTAGCCCATCAGGGTGAAGCCGCCGGAATTGATGAGGTTGCCCGTCGGACCGTCCACCACGAAGTTGCCGGCGCGGGTCAGGTAGGACGCCTTGTTATCGTCCTGCACCACGAAGAAGCCGTTGCCCTGGATGGCGAGGTCGGTCTTCGACGAGGTGAAGGTGACCGGCCCCTGGCTGCCGATCGACCGGCGGATCGTGGTCTCGACCGCACCGGAGGTGTAGTTCGCCGTGGAGCCGCCGTCGATCAGCAGGGACGAGAACTCGGCCGCCGAGCGCTTGTAGCCCGTGGTGCTCGCGTTCTGGACGTTCTCGGCGACGGTGGAGATGCGGTTCGACTGCGCATTCATGCCGGAGACGCCGGTGCGCAAAACGCTGATGAGACTCATGACGTCACCTCGAAATCGGGGGCCGCGGCGCGGCGCGGCGGTTCGGCGGGCACTAAAGGAAGACAGGCTTGCGCGGGGCTGGGTCGCCGCGCGCGCGGGGGATGAACGGGAGGAAACGGAGCGGAGGGGGCCGCGGGCGGCATGATCCCCCTCACGTCCGCAGGAACTGCGCGAGCTCCAGGAACGCGTCCTGGCTCGCCGCCATGCCGGGTTCCTGACGCAGGGCCTCGTAGATCCGCGGAACCAGGAGGATGGCCTGATCGAGCTCGGCATCCTCGCCGGCGCGGTAGCCGCCCATCAGGCGCAGGTCGCGGGTTTCCTCGAAGCGGGCCATCATGGCCTTGAGGCGCCGGACGAGTTCGCGCTGCTCGGGCGTCCAGACCTCGGAGGCGAGGCGCGAGATCGACCCGAGGAGATGCATCGCCGGATAGCGGCCCTGCTCGGCGATGGCCCGGTCGAGGACCACGTGCCCGTCGAGGGTGCCGCGGATCGAATCCGCCACTGGGTCGTTGTGATCGTCGCCGTCGACCAGCACCGAGAAGACGCCCGTGATGGTGCCGGCGCCGTCGAGGCCGGGGCCGGCCCGCTCGAGGAGGCGGGGCAGATCGGAGAACACGCTCGGCGGATAGCCCCGCGCCACCGCCGGCTCGCCGGCCGCCAGGGCCACGTCGCGGGCCGCATGGGCGTAGCGCGTCACGGAATCCACGATGAGCAGCACGGATTCGCCGGCGTCGCGAAACGATTCCGCGATGGCGAGCGCCATCTTGGGCGCCTGCCGGCGCATCATCGGGCTCTCGTCCCCGGTGGAGACGACGATGACGGCCCGGGCCCGGTTGGGCGCCATCGCCCCGTCCAGGAATTCGCGCACCTCGCGGCCGCGCTCGCCCACCAGGGCCACGACGACGCTGTCGAAGCCGGTGGCTCCGGCGAGCATCGCCAGCAGGGTCGACTTGCCGACGCCGGAGCCGGCGAAGATGCCGATGCGCTGGCCGAGGCAGAGGGGCGTGAACAGGTCGAGGGCGCGAACCCCCGTGCGCAGGGGCTGCGTCACCCGCGCCCGTTCCATGGCGGGCGGCGGCGCGGCTTCCAGCGGCACGGCGCGGGCGCCCGGGACGAGGTCGCCGAGGCCGTCGATGGGACGCCCGAGGGCATCGATCACCCGGCCCTTCCAGCTCGGATCGGGGCGCAGGGTCGGGTCGCCGAGGCGATAGGCCAGGGTTCCGATCCCGGCCTCGATCCGGGCATCGAACGGCTTCACCGTCACGCCGCCGGCATCCACGCGCACGACCTCGCCGATCTGCTCGCGGCCATTGGCCCGGAAGCCCATGCGGTCGCCGAGGGTCATGAACGGCGCCACGCCGGCGACGCGGGCCGCGCTGGCGGTGACCTCCTGGATCGGCCCGCCGACGCGCACCAGGGGCAGGGCCTCGCGGCCCGTCGCCAGGGCCGCGCCGAGGCGGTCGAGGACATCGGGCATCGGCTCAGCCCTGCGGGCTCAGGGAGCGGATCGCCCCGGAGAAGGTGGTCTCGGTCTCGGAGCTGAGGGTCGCGGCGCTCTCGAAGGCGCGCTGGATGGTGATGAGCTTCGTCATCTCCAGCACCGGGTTGACGTTGGCGCCCTCCACGAAGCCCTGGACCATGCCCATGCGGGTGAAGTCCTGCACCGGGGTCGCCGGCAGGCTGGTGCTGACGCCGTTCGGCTCGGCACGGGTGAGCGTGCTCTTCGGGTCGAGGGTGAAGAGGCCGATGGCGCCGACCTGGTTGATGCCCTGGGAGACGCTGCCGTCGCGCCCGATGGTGGGCGGACCGGCCTGCGGATCGAGCAGGATCGGCGCGCCGCCGGGATCCAGCATCGGCTGGCCGGTGAGGTTGCGCAGCTGGCCCAGCGCATCCATCGTCATGCGGCCGTCGCGGGTATAGACGGGGCCCTTGGCACCGCGCACGGCGAACCAGGCCTCGCCCTGGACCGCCACGTCGAGGGGGCTGTCCGTCTTGATCGTCGGTCCGGCGCGCTGGGAGATGTAGGTGTCGCCGGAGGACGCGAAGGCGATGGCGCCCTTGGTGGCCTGGGCGAGGAGCGCGGTGAACTTGGTGTCCTCGGCGCGGTAACCGCTGGTGGAGAGGTTGGCGACGTTGTTGGCGACCGCGTTCAGCCGCTTGTCCATCGCGATCTGCGCGGAGAGCGAAACGTAGAGGGCGTTCTGCATGGCGCCTCAGTTCCCCGTTCGGATGCGCTGGAGGCTGAGCAGCAGGCTCGCGTCGAGCCCCTGCGTCGACGAATCGGCGAACAGGTTGAGGATGGGCGCCGAGGCGGCGTTGTTCTGGGCGTCCCAGATCGCGGTGAAGCGCTGCACGAAGCGCTGCAACTTGTCCGGGTCCTTGAAGCTCGCCAGATCCACCCGCTTCTCGATGATCGCCGCCTGGCTGGCGATGCCGTCCGCGCTGGACCCGTCGGGCAGTCCCAGGACGGTCTTGACCACCTGCGACAGGGCCGGGTCTCCCAGCACGCCGTAGCCCGAGGAGACGGTGGGCGCCTTGCGGGCGAAGTACAGGGCGAGACGCACGCCGGCATCCTCGCTGCCCGCATCGGTTTCCAGGGTCTGGCGCAGGTAGGCGGTGGTGGTCTCCGAGGTGGCGGCGGCCCGGGTCGTGGCGGCCGCGCCGTAGGTGTCGAAATCGAAGGCGCTGGCGAAGGCGACGTAGCGGTCGTCGGCGAGACGGTTGGCGAAGGCCCTCGGGTCCAGGACCCCCTCGGTCAGGACCTTGCGCATGAAGGCCTTGGCGTAGGTCATGTCCTCCAGGCCATAGGCCTTCATCGCGTAGGTGTAGAGGCGCCGGTCGCCGAGGAAGTCGTCGATGGATTTCACGTCGCCGATCTTGGCCTTGTAGTAGGCGGTCTCGCGGGCGACGTCGGGCTGTGCGGCCTTGCGCGCCAGGGTCGCGTCGAGGTCGCGGGCGATCAGACGGTAGCTCGTGAAGGTGCTCGTCATGGCAGGACGCGATCGCTCGTGCGGCGCGGTGGCATCGCCGGATGGAAGGATGGGGGCGGACACGGCCGGCCCGGGAAGGCTCCCGGCAGCGGAGCCAGGGCGGCGCCCGTCTGCTCTAGAGCGCATGGCTTGCGGCAGGCTGGTGCCGGGGCGGGGCCTCGCCCGGACGTCACAGCGGGGACGGCCCGATGATCGTCTCCGAGGTGATCACGACCCAGCCGGACCCGGTGGCGCGAATGGAGAGGATGCGGCCCGCGCCCGGCAGGACGGCGCCCGGCACGACCTGGCGCAGGCCCTCGGGGCCTTCCACCAGGGCCGCGCCCTCGGTCACCCGGCGCAGGACGTAGCCGCGCGCCTTCGCGGGGGATTCGCTCCGCTCCTCGTCGGATTGCGGCGGGACGGGATCGGGCAGCGCGCCGGTGGTGGTCGGATCGAGATCGAGGGCCGCCTCGCGGGTGGGGGCGACGGTTCGCTTCCAGGCGAAGCCGCCAGCCACCGCCGGCAGGAAGGGCTGGACCGAGTAGGTGTTCGTCGCCCCCGTGATCGCGTAGGCCGCGAAGGTGCCGGAGACGACGGCGAGGCCGAGGCAGATGCCGATGGCGGCGCGCTCCACGGCGGCGGCCCGGGACCGGCGCAGGACCTCGGCCCCGGCCGAGGGACGGGTGTAGCCGGGACGCGGCGAGAGCGGGGTGGCGGCGCGACGGGAGAGGGTCGTGGTCATGGCCATCGCAAGAGGAAGCCGGCGGACGTCACTGAACACTCCCATGTTATAGTTACCAAAGCG
This sequence comes from Methylobacterium sp. Leaf125, assembly GCF_001423085.1. Classification (GTDB taxonomy): domain Bacteria; phylum Pseudomonadota; class Alphaproteobacteria; order Rhizobiales; family Beijerinckiaceae; genus Methylobacterium. The sequence continues at coordinate 109,886 of NZ_LMNU01000046.1, forward strand.
TTAAGGCTGGGTCTGGATCGACAGTCCGGACACCCGCTGTTAAGCCTGCGCGCAGGTTGCAGACAGGACAGCGGGACGATGGCGGATTGGCAGGAGGCGGTTGCCCGGGGAGACCGGCCCGCGCGCACGCCCGCGCCGAAGCGCTTCCGCGTGATGCAGCAGGGCCGCATCGTCCTCGGCCCGGAACGGCTCGTGGCCTGCATCGTCCGGGACCTCTCGCCGAAGGGCGCCAGCCTGCGCCTGCCGCGCCCGACCCCGCTGCCCGAGCGCTTCGACCTCGTCATCGCCGGCCACGAACTCCGGACCGTCGCGGTCCAGCTGCGCTGGCAGCGCGCCGACTTCGCCGGCGTGACCTTCCTGACGCAGGACTGAGAACAGGCCCGACGCACAACCCAGACTGGCATTCGGTGCATCCGGGACAGGCCCGGGCGATCGGCCTTAAGCTCCTGCTAAGTCGGAGCGGGCATAGTCGCCTCATCGGCAAGCGACTGTCCCGGATCGGGACGGAAGCCCCTCGATACGAGCGCGGTGGATAGGTTTCGTGGACCTATAGACATGATGTCGTCCCACCGGTCCGGTGAAAATCCGGGATGTATGAAGCAATACTAGGACCTCACTCAGGGATCCCTATCGCCCTCGCGGCGTATTGCTCGGCGACGCACACGAATTCCTTGTAATTCCTGTCAACCGGACATCCTCGCAATGACCAGCCTGCTGACCAACAACGCCGCCATGACGGCGCTGACGACCCTCAAGAACATCACGACCCAGCTCGACGTGACCAGCAACCGGGTCTCGACCGGCCTGCGCGTGTCGTCCGCGGCCGACAACGCCGCCTACTGGTCGATCGCCACCACCGTCCGCGCCGACAACGGCTCGCTCGGCGCCATCAAGGACGTGCTCGGGATCGGCAGCTCCTCGATCGACACGGCCTATAACGGCATCAACGCCATCATCGAGAACGTGAAGAACCTGCGCAACCAGCTGACCTCGGCCCTGTCCTCGAACGTGGACCGCGCCAAGGTTCAGTTCGAAATCTCGGCGATCCAGTCGACCATGAAGGCCACGGCCGACTCGTCGGTCATGAGCGGGCAGAACTGGCTCTCGGTCGACTCGTCCAGCGCGAAGTTCGCAGCCACGCAGAAGATCACGGCCGGCTTCTCCCGCGACATTGCCGGCGGCATCAAGTTCTCCGAGGTGTCGATCAACGTCGGCAACGCCGGCGGCCTGAAGCTCTACGATGCGGGCGCGAGCGCCGGTACGTCGGGTAAGGTCACGGCGGCGGCCTCCTTCGGCCCCACCACCGATGTCTCGACCGCGATCGCCTTCTCGGTCAACGCCGGCGGCGGTGCCGTGACCGTCACCCTGAATGCTGCGAAATTCCCCGCGGCCTCGGGCTTCGACCCGACCAAGGTCACGAGCGATCAGATCGTTGCAGAGATCAACAACCAGCTGGCGGCTGATCCCAAGACCAACGGCGCCGTGACGGCGAGCCTGGACGAGGACGGCCGTCTCCAGTTCGAGACGACCAAGCTCGGGGCTTCCGCCTCGGTCGTCGTGACCTTCACGGCCGCCGGCCTCGGGTTCGGCACGACCGCTCAGACGGGTACCGGCGTCGCCGGAACTGCGGCCTCCAAGGGTATCCTGGACAGCGTGGATGCGATCACCGGCAAGTCGGTGAGCAACATCGATATCTCCACCGCCACCGACGCCCAGGTGAAGGCCTACATCACCCAGGTCGACAAGGCCCTGGCCGCCATGACCAACACCGCGACCTCGCTCGGTTCGAGCAAGAAGCAGGTCGATGGCCAGAAGGCGTTCATCGACACCCTGATGAAGGCCAACGACCGGACGATCGGCACCCTCGTCGATGCCGACATCGAGGAGGAGTCCACGAAGCTCAAGGCCCTGCAGACCCAGCAGCAGCTCGGCGTGCAGGCCCTCAGCATCGCCAACTCGGCCAGCCAGAACGTCCTCTCGCTCTTCCGCTAAGCCGCACGGCGCCCCCGGAGGATCCGGGGGCGCTCCACGCGAAAAAGGCCACGCGTCCGCGAGGAGGCGTGGCCTTTTTTCGATTCCGGAGGGTGCGCGACCGCGACGGGGCCCGCGCGGATCAGCCCACGAAGGTGTAGCCGGCCAGCCGCTTGGCCTCGATCGGGTCGTAGCCGAGGCGCATGCGCAGCTTCTTGCGCAGCTTGCTAATGTGGCCCTCGACCACGCTCTCCTCCACGTCGGTGCCGTGGTCGGCATAGACCGCGGTGAAGATCTGCGCCCGGCTGAGCTGCCGGCCGCGATGGCTGGCGAAATACTCGAGGATGTGCCGCTCGCGGCGCGGCAGGATCAGGCTGATCCCGTCGATCTCCGGGTCGCGGCCGTCGGAGAAGACCTTGAGGCGGCCGCTGCGATCCTGGGCGGGGGGCGCCTGGATCTCGCCGCGGATACCGCGCCGGCGGATCGCCTCGGCCCGGGCTAGGATCTCGCGGACATGGACCGGGCGGCGCACGACGTCGTCGATGCCGGCGGTGAAGAGGTCGAGGGTCTGCTCCAGGGAGCGGGTCTCGTTGAGGGCGATGATCGGTGCCTGGGAGAAGCTGCGGATCGCGGCGGTCCGGCTGGCGCGATCGGCGCATTCGCCGAGCACGATCCCCTTGAGGGCATCGGCCGGGTTTCCGGCGAGCCAGGCCAGGAAGTCGTCAGCATTGGTGCCACGCGCCGGAACCGATTGCGCGTTGAAGCCCGCCACGTACTCGGCGGCAACCGAGTGCCGCTCATCGACAACGATATACATTCCAGCGCCCCGCCGAAAACGAACTGTTATGCAAACCCACCGGACGATCACCTGGGAAGCGGAGCGACTTCGTTGTTCGCCCTTGATACCCAAGCTTTACTTGATGATGACTTCGCAGCGACATCTCTTTGGGGGGATGTATTTGCTGCCGTCCGGCGCTTTGCGTTAAGAATGTTTCTTTAAGGAAATGGTTAATTTTGAATTAAGTGAATCGGCGTCCTGTGATCCCGGGCCGATTTTGGGGCGTTTGGCATACCAGACGTGCCTCCGGAGGCGTCGGATGTGGCAAATCGATCACGGTTTCGCGAACGGCCGGATCCGATTCCCCGCGCCGTACGAATCGCGCGAGCAGCATGCGGGACCTGTTCGGAGCGCCGACCGCGACGGCGGGCGCCGGGCCGAGGGCCGCGCGCCGGGACCGCGCCTCAGGCGCTCCGCGCCGCGGCGGGGGCCAGGGTCTCGCCCAGGAGTTCGATCTGGGCGACGAGGCGGGTCAGGCCTTCGCTGCGGGGAACCGAGGGCATCGGCGGTGACGTGCCCTCGCCTTCGCCCCCGAGGCTCGACAGGGTCGCGGTGATCCAGCCGCTCCAGGCCGCGAGCGCCTCGGGTTCGGCCACCTCGACGGCGTAGCGCAGGGCGGTGAGACGGGCCGAGATCCGCCGCAGGGTGGCGTCCGCCACCATGGCGGATTCCACCTGCGGGTGTCGCCCGGCCCGGGGCTGCTGGAGGGCGCGGGCGAGGGCGGCTTCGAGGTCGTTGAGGGCGAGGCCGGCACCCCGGGCGGCCTGGGCCCGCAGGCCGCTGGCCTCCGCTTCGGGCCCGGCGCAGAGCACCGCCCGGGCAAAGGCCGCATGGGCCCGCACCGCCTTGCGCAGTTCGATGCGTACCTGATCGGGCTCCCAGATCGGCCAGAGCACGAGGGCGCTGGCCACCGCGATGAGGCCGCCCAGGAGGGTGAGGAGGGCGCGCATGCCCGCCACCTCCCAGGAGCCGTGCCCGGGCTCCACCACCTCGACGAGGAGGACCACGAGCGGCGTCAGGCAGGCGATGAAGACGCCGTAGCTCACCTGCCGGGCGGCAAAGCCGATGATGCTCAAGGGAAAGACCAGGGCGGCCAGGGCCAGGGGCGAGGTGGCGAAGCTGGCGAGGATGGCCCCGATCAGGCCGCCGAGCACCGTGCCGCCGATCCGCTCCAGGGCCCGCTGCCAAGTGGCGGCGTAGAAGGGCTGCATCGTCAGCACCACCGTCATGGTGAGCCAGTGGGCGAACGGCCCGGCCCAGACGAGGGTCGCCCAGAGGGCGGGGGCCGCCACCACGGTGGCGCGCACGGCGTGGCGCAGGTTGGCGGAGGCGACGGTGAAATTGGTGCTGAGCGGCCCGAGGAGTCGGGTCCCGAGGGGGAGGCTGGCCCGGCCCAGCAGGGCGCCGCCGGGCCGGTAGCCGTCCGGCGTCGAGAGTTTCGCGCCGATGCGGACGCGGTCGAGGATGCGGGTGGCGAGATCGTGCAGCCCGCGGTCATGGGCGAGGCGCCGGGTGCTCCGGTCGATCGCCCGGTCCAGGCGGGCGAGGTCGATCACGCTGTCGTCGCGGATGGCCCGGGCGATCACCCCGAGGAGCGGACGCAGGCGGCGCAGGAAGCGGCGGGCCATCCGGCGCCGGCGCGGGTCCGGCTCGCCCTCGATCAGGTCCGAGACCGCGATCAGGGCGGCGAAGATCTGCTCGGCCGCCTCCAGGCGGATCAGGGCCTGGGCCGTGCGGTCCGAGATGCGCTCGCGGCTGCGGGCGAGGTCGACGATCACCGTCCGGGCCTGCTCAATCGCCTCGCGCACACCCCGGCGGTGGGCCCGGGCATGCCGGTCGAAAGCCTGCAGATCGAAGGTCTGGCGGTCGAAGATCTGGCGGGCCCCGCCCCGGGCGGCGGCCTTGGTCTCGGAATTTTCCGGCCAGGCGAGATTCTCGGGCCAGGTCAGGGAGGCGAGATCCTCGAGATCGTCGCAGAGGCGGGTCAGGCGGCGCCAGACCTCGGCCACCGCGCGATGCGTCGGGCGATAGGGATGGAGGCGCCACAGGAGGAGCGCCAGCAGCGTCGCCCACAGGCCTCCGGCGCTGAAGACCAAGCCCGCCACCAGGGCCTGGTCAGGGGTGAGCGGCCGGTCCAGGGCAAAGCACAGGACGAGGACCAGGACGTTGCCGGCGGCCTGGGCCTGCACTCCCCAGACCCGGGCGTAGGTGCAGCCGAAGATGACGATGCCGGCGAGCGGCACCACCGGCAGCGGCCCGAGCGGCTGCATCAGGCCGAACAGCCCCCAGATGATCCCGCCGAGGAGCGAGAACACCGTCAGCACGAGGAGGCGCGAGCGCATCGGGCCGCCCGCATCGGCGAAGCAGGCGAGGTTCGCCGCGAGCGCCACGGTGAGGAGCGGCGGCCAGGGAAACCCTTCGTGCAGCAGGATGACGAGGCCGAAGGCCAGGGCCGCCCGCACCCCGTCGACGAGGCTGAGGCCGCGGGGATCGAGGCCGATCGGCAGGCGCGTGAGGTCGAGCCCCGGATTGGTCAGCGTCCCGCGGCCCCGCAGGAAGGCGGCCGCGCGCACCCGCCGGCGTCGGCTCCCCTCGGGGCCGGTCGGGGCAGGCGTCGACGGGCCGGGGGTAGACCGGGTGGGACTGGACCGGGTGGAAGGGGGCCGGGTGGAGGACGAAGGCATCGCGGACGAGCGGAACTCCCGGCGGGCGCAGGCCTGCCGTACCTCCGCGATCTAGGGCGCATCCGTCTCGCGTGGAACCGCCAGGCTCGGCACGGGAGCCCTGCGCGACGCGGGAGCCTTCCGTATCCCGCAGGGCGAGACGCCGGTGCCCGAGGTCAGATCGCGCGGCCTTTCTCGACCACCGTCGTGTTCACGACGTCCGCGGGCTCATAGAGCCAGCGCGTCATGGCGCCCGCCGCCATCGCGCCGACGATCGGCGCGAGCCAGAACAGCCAGAGCTGCGCCACGGATGCGCCGCCCGCGATCAAGGCCGGACCGGTGCTGCGCGCCGGATTGACCGACGTGTTGGTCACCGGGATCGAGATCAGGTGGATCAGCACCAGGGCGAACCCGATCGGGATTCCGGCAAAGCCCGTCGCGGCCCCCTTCGAGGTGGTGCCGACGATGATGACGAGGAAGAAGAACGTCGTCAGGAATTCGGTGATGAGACAGGCCGCGAGGCTGTACTGGCCCGGGCTGAGGTCTCCGTAGCCGTTCGCGGCGAATCCGTTCGGGAGCCAGCCGGCCTTGCCCGAGGCGATGGAATAGAGGACGCCGGCCGCCAGGAGCGCGCCCGTCACCTGGGCGACGATGTAGGGCAGGACGTGCTGGTTGGCGCAGCGCTGGGCCGACCACAGCCCGAGGGTCACGGCCGGGTTGAAGTGCCCGCCGGAGATGTGCCCGACCGCGTAGGCCATCGTCAGCACCGTGAGGCCGAAGGCCAGGGCGACCCCGAGAAAGCCGATGCCGAGGTCGGGAAAGGCCGCCGACAGGATTGCGGCACCGCAGCCGCCAAAGGTCAGCCAGAACGTCCCGAAGACCTCGGCGGTCGCCCGCCGCATCGTGTCGTGATCCATGACGCCGCCTCCCGCTCGCGTGGTCGCGAGGCGCTCGTCCCGTGGCGGGTTCGCCGCCACCGCCGGCACGACGCGAGATCGAATCCCCTGCGTCGCAGAAGCGGCGCAGGATCGCGGATGACACGGCCGCAGGATGACAGCAACGACACTGTAAACTCAAATTGTCATATCTCCGACCGGCTGCGGAGATTGGCCTGTTTTCAGTGTTCGGCGACACTGAACCGGCGCGAAGACTGGGCAGGACTGACGAAGGCCGCTGCGCGAGCGATCGCCGGAAGGCGGTGTCCGTCCGGCACAGCTGTGGGTCCGCGCCGTTCGGACGCCGCGCGCCCCGTACTTCCTTCCGCGCAGGGCGGGCTGACAGGCCGGTTTCAGCCGGGCCGGCGGCGCGTCCCCGCGCAAGTCTGGCCCAGGCGAATCTGGCGAAGGCGAGTCCGGACCGCGTCGCGGGGCCAAAGCGCCGGACCCGACCGTTCGGACCGTCAGGCCGCGGCCGTCAGGTCCCGGCCGTTAGAATTTGCCGCCGAGACCGACGCTGCCGCTCTGCCCCATCTGGGGGGCGAGGCCGCCGGAGCTCGACCGGGTCGTGGTCTCGCCCTCGATATCCTCGCGGCGGATCCGGCGCTCCTCGTTCGCGGCCGCGCGGGTCTGGCCGCCGGCGGCGGTCGGCACGTTGAGGCGGCGGGTCGGCGAGGTCTGCAGCGGGCCGCCGTCGGGATCGACCTCGGCGGAGCGGCTGCGCTGGGGGCCCGGCACCGCGCCGCGCATGGAGGGCGGCGGCCCGATTTCCGTCTCGGGCATCACACCGCCGCCGCCGCCGAGCGCTTGGCACCCGGCAAGCGCAGCGGCAACGAGCGCGACGGCGCAAACTCTGGACGGAAGGGACATCGGTTCTGGTCCTCGGCAACACCGGCGACCGCATTCGGACGCCCACTCAAGCTAATCGCCTCTGTACGACGCAGTTTTGTCGAAAACCAGACACGCTCTGGTGCGCAAGAGCATTGCGGCCACGCTTGGCGCAATGCCAGAGTGCTGGGATCGGAACGAAGATCGGTCGCAGCCCGGTCCGTTTCTTGCGCGCGATCGCGTCGTCCTGCTTTCGCCGGGGTCGGGTTCATCCATCCCCGGGGATCGCAGGAGGGACGCCGCTCGCGGGTCCATTCCTGTCGCCCATCCACAACTTCGCCTTGGTCCACGCGCAATGAGGCCGGAGCCGCCCGTCAGGCGGAACCCGCCGCCCAAGCTGCCATTGTGTCAGGCCGGCGAGTCGCACCACTCGGGGAACGCGCGTGTTCAGAACTGTCCGGATGATCGCCACTGCGACGATCACCCTGTTGGCCGCCTCCGCGGCCGCCGAAACCCCGGCCGCGCCGGGCAAGGACGCCGCGCCGAGCTCCGGCGAGGTGACGACGGGCGCGTCCGCGCCGCCGGCCTCCGCCCCCGGGGCTTCCGCCCCGGCCCCGACCCCGCCGAACCAGGCGCAGCCGGCGCAAGCCCCCGCACAGCCCGCGCCGGTGCCCGTCCAGCCGGCGGCGCCCGGAACCCCACCCGTGGCCGGCCCGCCCGCACCGAGTGCGCCCGCCGGGGCGCCCGCGACGGGCACGCCCGCCACCGTCCTGGACACCCAGGATTACGAGGGCGTCCTCGGCAAGGCCGTGCGCAGCTCAACCGGCGAGGATATGGGCCGGATCATCGACATCATCCTCGACAAGGACGGGCGTCCGCGCGCGGCCATCATCGATTTCGGCGGCTTCCTCGGGGTCGGCTCCCGCAAGATCGCGGTGGACTGGCGCGCCATGCGCTTCACCACCGACGGCAAGGCGAGCCGGCCGGTCCTCCAGCTCAGCCGCAACCAGGTTCGCGTCTCGCCGGAATACAAGCCGGGCGAGCCGATCGTGGTGCTCGGCCCGGCGAGCCCGGCCGCCCCGGCCGAGGGCGAGCAGGCCGCGGCACCGGCCCAGGGGCCGGTCGCCCCCCCGGCAATCGTCGCGCCGCCTCCGGCCTCCAGCGCCGCCCCGGGCACAGCGCCCACCCCGACCACAACACCTGCCGCGACCACAGCCCCTGCCGCGCCGGTGCCGCCCGCCCCGGCCGCCGCGCCGATGCCTGAGAGAGCGCCGGACAAACCGGCCGAGAAGTCGCCGGATCGATGACGGTTCCGCTTCCGAAGGATCGCCGGGCGCTCAAGCCGCGGGAGGTGGCGCGTCCGGAGTTCCGGCCACGGCCGCTCCCGCGCCGCGACGCCCTCACGGACGACGTCCCGCCGGGGACGGCAGCGGAGAACCCGGCCGACATGAAGGTGATCTCGCGCCGGAGCACGCGCGGCCTCGACGGGTTCGCGTTCTTCGTGGCGAACCTCCAGACCGGCTTCGGACCGTTCCTGGCCGTCTACTTCACCCAGGCGAAGTGGACGCAGTCCGATATCGGCTTCGCGCTGACCGTCGGGAGCCTCGTGAGCCTGCTCGGCCAGGTGCCCGGTGGCGCCTTCGTGGACGCCGTGCGCTCGCGCCGCTTCGCCGCCGGCTTCTCGGTCGTGGCGATCGCGCTGAGCGCCTTCGCGCTGGCCATGTGGCCGAACTTCCTCGTCGTGCTCCTGGCCATGGCCGCCCACTCGGCGGCGAGCTGCATCCTCACCCCCGCCATCGCGGCGATCAGCATCGGCCTCGTCGGGCATGCCCGGGCGGGCGAGCGGCTGGGCCGCAATGCCAGCTTCTCGGCCCTCGGCAATGCCGTGGCCGCCGCCGGCATGGGCGCCTGCGGCTACTACCTCTCGAACGACGCGGTGTTCTACCTCACCGCCGCCCTGATGGTGCCGACCCTGATCGCGCTGTCGCGCATCCGGCCGGAGGAGATCGACGGGCCGGCCCACGCCAAGGCGGCCGGGGCCACCGGCGCGCCGCAGGGCGAGGCCGGCCTGCGCGCCCTCCTCACCAACCGCGCGCTCCTGTGCTTCGGGGCCTGCATGACCCTGTTCTTCCTCGCCAACGCGGCGATGCTGCCGCTGGTGGGCAGCATGCTGACCCTGCGGGCCAGCGAGACCGCCACGGCGCTGATCGCCGCCTGCATCGTCGTGCCCCAGGTCGTCCTCGCGGTCTCGGCGCCCACCATCGGGCGGCTGGCCGAGCGCTGGGGCCGTCGCCCGCTGCTGCTCCTCGGCTTCGCGGCCCTGCCGATCCGCGGACTGCTCTTCGCCTACGTCGACAGCCCGGAACTCCTCGTGGCGGTCCAGATCTTCGACGGCATCTCGGCGGCGGTGTTCGGCGTGATGGTGCCCCTGGTGGTCTCGGACGTCACTCGCAGGACCGGCCACTTCAACCTCGCCCTCGGCGCGGTCGGCACCGCGATGGGCATCGGCGCCGCCCTGTCCACCTCGCTCGCCGGCGTGATGGCGGATCGGCTGGGCAGCCACACCGCCTTCCTCGGCCTCGCGATCGTGGGCTTCGCGGCCTTCGCCCTCGTGGTGCTCATCATGCCCGAGACGCGCCGCGACCCCGCGGTGTAACGTCGGGCGGGTCCAAAGACGGATCCGCGCGGCATCGAATTCGCTTGCCGCTCAAGCGATGTTCAGGTTTGCACGCTAAAACGCGCAAACCTCCGCCCGACACTGCAACGCTTGCGTTTGCTTCGCGTTGCGAGTTCGGGGGGCTCCGAAACCTGTGTGGGGCACGCGCGGGAAACCAGGGTCCGCGAGGACGCCTTAACAGAAGCCGGTCCACCCAACGTCCGGGCGGACCCTCGAAACCGGGACGGTCACCGTGATGGAAGACCTCTGCGTTTATGCCGATAGGCCGTTCGCCTTCGTGGGACGCTATCTGCGCCGACGCGCCCTGCCGCACCTCGTCATCCTGTGCGCCGTGCTCGGCGCCGTCGGATTCTCCGTCAGCACGGACTACGCGCTGAAGGGCGTGGTCGATGCCCTGAGCAAGGGACCGGATGCCGGCCTGATCTGGGGCGCGCTCGCCCTCCTCATCGCCTTCATCGCGGCCGACAACATGCTCTGGCGCGTGGCGAGCCTCGTCGGCTCCTTCACCTTCGTGGGCGTGACCGGCGACATCCGCCGCGACCTGTTCCGGCACATGACCGGGCATTCGCCGACCTTCTTCGCCGACCGCCAGCCCGGCACCCTGGCCTCGCGCATCACCGCGACCTCGAACGCGATCTTCACGGTCGAGAACATGTTCGTGTTCAACGTGATGCCGCCCTGCGTCGCCGCCTTCGGCTCGATCCTCTACATCGGCACCGTCAGCCTCACGATGGCGCTGGTGCTCGCCGGCATCTTCGCCGCCGTGGTGCTGCTGATGTTCAAGATGGCGGCCGCCGGCAAGCCGCTGCACCACGACTTCGCCGCCAAGGCCGCTTCGGTCGACGGCGAGATGGTCGACCTCGTCGGCAACATGCCGCTGGTCCGCGCCTTCTCGGCCTTCAAGCGCGAATACGTCCGCTTCGACGGCACCATCGGCCAGGAGATGCGCTCGCGCCGCTCCTCGCTGCTCTACCTCGAGAAGCTGCGCATCGTACACGCGATCCTCACGGTGCTGGCGGTGCTGGGCCTGCTCTACTGGGCGATCAACCTGTGGGAGAACAAGCAGGCCACCAACGGTCAGGTGGTTCTGGTCTGCACCCTCGGCATCCGCATCCTCGCCGCCACCCGCGACCTCGCCGTGGCGCTGGTGGACGCCACCCAGCACACCGCCCGCCTCTCGGAGGCGCTCCACACCCTGCTGCAGCCGCACGACCTCATCGACCACCCGGAGGCGGAGCCGCTCTCCGGCAGCACGGGCGCCGAGATCACCTTCGACCACGTCGCCTTCTCCTACCCGGACGGCCGCGGGGTGTTCACCGACTTCGACCTCGTGATCCAGCCGGGCCAGCGCGTTGGCCTCGTGGGCAAGTCCGGCGGGGGCAAGTCGACCCTGTTCTCGCTGCTGCAGCGCTTCTACGACGCGCAGGGCGGGCGCCTCCTGATCAACGGCCAGGACATCCAGCGGGTCACGCAGGAATCCCTGCGCGAGGCCATCACGGTGGTGCCGCAGGACGTTTCGATGTTCCATCGGACCTTGCGCGAGAACATCCGCTACGGCCGGCCCGACGCCTCCGACGAGGATGTCTGGAAGGCGGCCGCGGCGGCCCATTGCACCGACTTCATCGAGGCACTGCCGGAAGGCTTCGACACCATCGTGGGCGACCGCGGCGTGAAGCTCTCCGGTGGCCAGCGCCAGCGCATCGCCATCGCGCGGGCCATCCTCAAGGATTCGCCGATCCTGCTCCTCGACGAAGCGACCTCGGCTCTCGACGCCGAGTCCGAGGAGGCGATCCGGCACGCGCTCGCCAACCTGATGGAGGGCCGCACGGTCATCGCGATCGCGCACCGTCTCTCGACCCTGAAGGACTTCGACCGGATCGTGGTGCTCGAGGGCGGCCGCATCATCCAGGACGGCTCGCCCGACAAGCTGACCCACCTCGACGGCTTCTACCGCGAGCTGATGAAGAAGGAATCGATGTCGATGTCGCTCGCGGCCGCCTGAGGGCCGGTCTTCCGCGGTTCGGTCGGGGGGTCCCCGCTGGCGCAGGGCCGGGTTCAGACGGCGAGGAAGTGCGGTCGCCGATACGGATGATCGTCCCGACATCGTTCCCGCAGCACCGCGTCATCCTGGGGCCGCGCAGCGGAGCCCGGGATCCCGATACCCAGGTGGTGCAAGATCCGGCGCTGTCGTGCGGTTCGGGTGTCCGGGCTCGCCTGCGGCGACCCGGAATGACGGCGCGGTTCACGGGCCATCGCCCTGCCGGCGGGGCGAGGGCGTGGGCACCATCGGCGTGCATTGCCGGCCCACTGACCTGCGTCACGCCCACCGAGCCACCAACGGCGTCGGCCGGCGCGAAACGGGGGCGGATGAGAACCGCCCCCGGGGTCGGCGTCAGTTGTGCGACTGGATGAAGTTGCGCACCAGCGGGTAGGTCTGGGTCTCCCACTTGCGGCCCGAGAACACCCCGTAGTGGCCGACGCCGGCCTGGAGGTGATGGCTCTTCATGTGGTGCGGCAGGCTGGTGCAGAGGTCGTGCGCCGCCATGGTCTGGCCCACGGCGCAGATGTCGTCGCGCTCCCCCTCGACCGTCATGAGCGCGGTCTTGCGGATGGCGCCCATGTCGATCGGATTGCCGCGATAGGTGAGCTCGTTCTTGGCCAGGGTGTAGTCCTGGAACACGGTCTTGACCGTCTCGATGTAGAACTCCGCCGCGAGGTCGAGGACGGCGAAATACTCGTCGTAGAAGCCCTCGATCTGGCGCGCCTTCTCGGTCTCTCCGTTGGCGAGATGCCAGAACAGATCGGCATGGCCCTGGACGTGGCGCTTGGCGTTCATCGAGACGAAGGCCGAGACCTGCATGAAGCCCGGATAGACCCGCCGTCCGGCGCCCTTGTGCCGGTCGGGCACGGTGGCGATCAGGTTCTTCTCGAACCACGCGATCGGCTTCGAGGTGGCGAGGTGGTTCACCGAGGTCGGCGAGATCCGGCAATCCACCGGGCCGGCCATCAGCGTCATGCTGCGCGGATGCGCCACGTCCTTCGAATGCGCCATGACGGCCGCGGCGGCCAGCGCCTGCACGGCCGGCTGGCACACGGCGACGAGATGGGCGCCCTCCCCGATTACCCCGAGGAACTGCACGAGGTGGTCGACATAGTCGTCGAAGCCGAACGGGCCGGCGCTCAGCGGCACGTCGCGGGCATTGTGCCAGTCGGTGATGTAGACGTCATGATCGGGCAGCAGGGTCCGCACCGTGCCGCGCAGCAGCGTGGCGAAGTGGCCCGACAGGGGCGCCACCACGAGGACGCGGGGCTGATCGGTGTCGATGTCCTTCTTGAACCGCAGCAGCGTGCCGAACGGTGTCGCGAACGCCGCCTCCTCCGTCACCGGCACCTCGCGGTTGCCCACCATCACGCTGTCGATGCCGTAGGCGGGCCGTGAGAAGGTCAAGCCGGCCCGCATCATCATTCGGGCGCCGGCCGACCACCAGCTCAGCGGCTCCCGGAAGCCGGCCGCGGTCCAGGGCGAGACGGCGTCGTGGACGAGCCGTCCCCAGGCGCGCGTCTGCTCAGCCAGGTCCGACTGGGCATCGAAGGCACGATAGAGCATGCAGCCCGAACTCCTACGCGAACGGTCAAATCGCAGAACGTCCGCGGCAAGCGGGCGCGACGGCAGAGCCGCCGACGATGGGGCGCTAGGCTGCGGCAGGCGGGTCTCGGACGCAACGGTCTTAACGTGTGATATCCTGCGGTTGTTGTGCGTATGCATCACCTCGGATGTGTCGCGTTTCGCGTCGGAATAACTGGTGAACATCGCGCCGCCGGGTGTCGTGACTGTGAAAGGTCAACCTTCGCGATGGGAAAAGGCTCCCGCGTCGGTGGATCCTGCGCCGAGCGCACCGGAAACATCCTGCCTGTCGGGGCTGCGGGCGGCACGAGTCTTGGATCACGTGTCGGCGAGGGACCACCAGGGGGGACGGACCGATGCCCGCGGCAACGCTGACGATTTCAAGCCGGAACTACTCGTCGTGGTCGCTACGAGGCTGGCTGGTCTGCCGCATGGCCGGCCTCGACTTCGAGACCGAGCTCCTGTCGGGGAACGACGCCTCCACCCGGGCGGAGCTGCTGCACCTGTCGCCCTCGTTCCTCGTGCCCCGCCTGGTCCACGGCGAGATCATCGTCTGGGACACCCTCGCCATCGCCCAGTATCTCAACGAGATCCGTCCGGAGGCGGGGTTCCTGCCGCGCAACGCCGTGGCGCGGGCCCATTGCCGCTCGATCTCGGGCGAGATGCACGGCGGCTTCATCAACCTGCGCTCCGCGCTGCCCATGAACCTCAAGGCGCGCCACACGAACTTCAAGATCTTCAATGGCGCGCGCGGCGACATCGAGCGCATCATCACGATCGTCGACGAGTGCCTGGGGCGCTACGACGGCCCGTTCCTGTTCGGCGAGACCCCGAGCCTTGCCGACGCCATGTACGCCCCCGTCTGCACGCGGTTCCGCACCTACGACGTGAGCCTGACGCGCCGGACCGAAGCCTATCGCAACACCATCCTGGCCTGGCCGCTGATGGCGGAATGGGCGGCCGAAGCGGCGCGGGAGCCCGACGAGATCGAGGAACTCGACATGGAGTTCTGAAGCGCCGAGTTTCAAAGCGCCAAGCTCCGCTCCGAAGCGCCAAGCTCCGAGGCGCGCCCACGTCGAAGCCGCACCGGCGCGGGAAGCCTTCGGCAGCGTCGCCCGCCGTCAAGGTGCGCGGTGGCACGTCGTCCCGGTCGAGCGCTTCCCATATCACTCTCATCGCAGTCGAGACGCAGAGACATACGGTTCTCGTCTCACACAGGAGTGATCATTTTCCAATGAACCATCGTCTTTTCGCCCTCGTTGCTGCAACTGTTCTTGCTGTTGCGGCCCCGGCGACCGGCAGCTTCGCGCGCGATCGGGTTGCACCGGCCTACGGCGATGTGCCGGCCTCGCGCTACGACGACATCACGACGGGTTCGATCCGCTCCTACGACGCCCCGGTGACCGGACGTTGCGCGGACAATTCGGCGAGCCAGGGCAATGCCAACCAGCAGAACTTCCCGGTCCAGCAATATGGCCAGACCTCGGGCGGCCCGCGCTGCTGACGCCCTGATGACGTGAGGCAAGCCGGCGCGAGGCGCACGGCTTCAGAGGAAGGCCCGCCCGCGAGGGGCGGGCCTTTTTCGTGTCTCCCCCCGGAGCGATCACGCCACGGGATTGCTCGGCGTGGTCACTCGGCGGCAGCGCGGTGGTCCGTATCGAGCGCAACGCTCGGCGCGGTGGCCGGGGCGGAGGCGGCCCGCGGCAGCTCGATCCGCGCCGTGAGACCGCGCGGGGTCCGGTTGCGCAGGGTGAAGCGGCCCTCGTGCGAATCCGCGATGGCCAGCACGATGGACAGGCCGAGGCCGAAACCGCTGGCCGTGTCGAGGTTGCGCGCCCGGTCGCCGCGCACGAAGGGCTGGAGCATGGCGTCCCGCTCCGCCTCCGGGATGCCGGGGCCGTCGTCACTGACCTCCACGGCGACACCGCGCTCGGTTTGGGTCACGGTCAGCCGCGCCGCGCCGCCATACTTCACCGCGTTGTCCACGAGGTTCATGATCGCGCGCTGCAGCTCGTCCGGCCGGCCCTGGACCAGCACGTGGCGGGTCTCGTCGACCCGGACATCGGCGCCGATATCGGCGAACTCGTCGGCCACGGTCTGGACGATGGAGGCGAGGTCGACCAGCATTTTCGCGCCGCCTTCCGGGCCGTGGCCGTCCCGGACGAAGGACAGGGCCGCCTCCACGAGGCCGTTCATCTGGTCGAGGTCGCGCAGGGTCATGGTCCGGGCGTGATCATCCTCGATGAACTCGGCGCGCAGGCGCAGGCGCGTGATCGGGGTGCGCAGGTCGTGGCTGATGGCCGCGAGCATCTGGGTACGGTCGTCGATCAGGCGTCGCACGCGGGCCCGCATCCGGTCGAGGGCGCGGGACAGGGTGACGACCTCGCGCGGTCCATTCTCGGGCAGATCCACGAGGTTCATGCGGGTGCCGAACACGTCCGCGGCCTCGGCGAGGCGCGCCAGGGGCGCCGTGAGCGCCCGCGTGGCCCAGAGGCAGATCAGCGAGACGGCCACGCCCAGGAACACGAAGGTGAAGATGATCGCGCCCTGCCGCATGGGCGGGCGGTCGTCGTCCGGCACCAGGGCGGAGAGCCGGGCGCCACCCGGCGTCGCGATGCCGACGCGCACGCCCGCGGTCGCATCCGCCGGGCGCCGGACCGCCCAGAGGTCGGTGATGGCGAGGGGCCGCCCGAAGCCGTCACGCAGGCGCTGGACCATGGAATGGTCGCCGATCCGGTCGCCCGCGGCCGTTTCGGGGCCGGCAATCTCCGGGACGGTGCCGTCCCAGGCCTCGATCCGCAGGGTGGGCAGCATCCGGGCGGCATTGGCGAGCAGCGCCGGACGATCCGCCGGGCTCGCGCCGTCGAGGAGGCGGGAGACCGTGGCGAGGCGGGTGGCGGCCACGCCGGGATGGTCGTCGGGCCGCCAGGGCTCGCGCAGGGTGAAGAACGCCAGGGTCGCCATGGCGTGCGCCAGCACCACGGCGGCGACGATGAGCAGGGCGATCTGCCCGGCGACGCTCGCGGGGACGAGGGCGCGCAGGCGGTTCCACGGGGCCTTCACGAGCGAGCCTTCATGTGCGGGTGACCTCGGGGGTGAAGAGGTAGCCGCCGGAGCGGATGGTGCGGATGATCTCCGGGTTGCGCGGATCCTGCTCGACCTTCTGGCGGATGCGACTGATCAGGACGTCGATGCTGCGCTCGAACGGGCCGGCGGCGCGCCCCTGCGTCAGGTCGAGGAGCTGATCGCGGGAGAGCACCCGGCCGGGACGCAGGCAGAGGGCGTGCAGCAGGTCGAACTCCGCCCCCGTGATGGCGATGCGCGCCTCCTCCGGGCTGAGAAGCTGGCGCAGGGAGACGTCGAGGGTCCAGCCCAGGAAATGCAGGCGACGCACGCCCTCCTCCGCCTCGGCCTCCGGGCCCGAGCCCCGCCGCAGGATCGCGCGGATGCGGGCCAGGAGCTCGCGCGGGTTGAACGGCTTGCCGAGATAGTCGTCGGCGCCGATCTCGAGGCCGATGATCCGGTCGATCTCCTCGGCCTTGGCGGTGAGCATCAGGATGGGGATGCGCGAAGTGGCGCGCAGGCGCCGGCACAGGCTCAGGCCATCCTCGCCCGGAAGCATCAGGTCGAGGACGACGAGGTCGACCCGGGCGTCGGCCAGGACCTTGTCCATGGCCGCCCCGTCCCCGGCGAGGCTGACCCGGCACTCGTTGGCGCGCAGGTAGCGGGCGACGAGGGCGCTGATCTCGCGATCGTCTTCCACGAGGAGGATGTGCGGATGGGTCGTGGTCGTCTGCGTCATGGTCCCGAGCATCGCGGCTCCCTCCGCATCCGGGGCCGGCGCCCGGACCCCATGCGGATCTGTCAACGCGCGAGTATGCGCCGACGCGCACGGAGTTCGAAGGGCCGGCGCGGCGGGGATTTGTAAATGCCTGTTTCGGACCGCCCCGCCGGACAGGGCCGGAAACATCCCCGTCGGGGCTCCCAAAGCACCGGCGCGGATTGCCGGGACGCCCGGGGATTCTTATGTCGTGGCGCACAGGCGCCGGTCTCGTGGCCGTCACGGACGGATGGCGGCCTCACTGCTCCCGGGAGACGACGATGCAAGGCTCGAACCGGCTGTTCGACGATTTCGCCCGCCTGATGACCGATGCCGCCGGAGCCGCGCAGGGTGTGCGCCGCGAGGCGGAGACGGTGTTCAAGGCCCAGGTCGAGCGCCTGATCCGCGACATGGACATCGCCTCCCGCGAGGAGCTCGACGTGCTGCGCGACCTCGTCTCGGCCCTGCGCAGCCAGAACGACGCCCTGGCCGCCCGGGTCACCGCCCTGGAGGCGAAACTCGGCGCCGATCCGGTGGCCGGAGCCAGCGAGGCGATCTGATTCCAGGTTGATTCGCAGGGGCTCCGGCCCCGCCACGCTTGTGCACAGGAAGGAACGGTGGACGGTCGCTTTCCTGTTCACCGGCTTCCCGGGCCGCTTTGAAACGCGAGTCCGGCACGGTCTATAGTGGGTCATGACCTGATTCGCTCCTGCCCCGAACCGCTCTGAACCGAACAGAATCGCCGCCTGCCACACCCTTCCGGGTGGGCGCGGAGCAAGTCCGGAACAGAGTGCCGACGGTCACCGGAACGAGTTTCACAACGACTTCGCCGATCTTCGACGAGATCGACACACTGGACCGCCATGACCCAACTCCACATCGAAGATCACGATCGGCACGAGCATCCCCTCGACATCGTCGAGCGCCTCGCGTCGCTGCGCGACTGGATCTTCGACCGGGCCGAGACCGACGAGATGTCCGTCTCCGTCGCCGGGCGCTGGGCCGACTACCACGTGGCGTTCACCTGGATCGAGGACGTGGAGGCGCTCCACGTCGCTTCCGCCTTCGACCTCAAGGTGCCGGAGCGCCGGCGCACCGAGATCCTGACCTTGGTCTCCCTGGTCAACGAGCAGCTGTGGGTCGGGCATTTCGACCTGTGGTCCACCGACAACGTCGTGATGTTCCGCCACTCGCTGCTGCTGACCGGCGGCGCCGCCCCGACCCAGGGCCAGTGCACCATGATGCTGAAGTCGGCGGTCGATGCCTGCGAGCGCTACTACCAGGCCTTCCAGTTCGTGCTCTGGGCGGGCAAGTCCGCCCGCGAGGCGCTCGACGCGGTGCTGTTCGAGACCGAAGGCGAGGCGTGAGCGCGCCCGTCGACGCCGCCCTCCCCGCCTCCCTCACCCTGGTGGGGGCCGGCAAGATGGGGGGGGCCATGCTCGCCGGCTGGCTGGCAGGCGGGCTCGACCCGGCCCGCACCACCGTTCTCGATCCGCAGGCCTCGCCCGAGATGCAGGCGCTCTGCGCCGAACGCGGGCTCGCCCTGAACCCCGCCGCCCCCCCGGTCGCCGACGCCCTGGTGCTCGCCATGAAGCCGCAGGGGCTGGAGGGCGCCGCACCCGCGCTGGCGCCGCTGATCGGCCCCGGAACCCTCGTCGTGTCGATCCTGGCCGGCAAGACCATCGCCAACCTGCGCGACCGGCTGCCCGGCGCCCGCGCCATCGTGCGGGCGATGCCGAACCTGCCCGCCAGCATCGGCCGGGGAGCCACCGGTGCGGTGGCCAGCCCGGAGGTCGATGACCGGCAGCGGGCGCAGGCGCACGCGCTCCTCGCCAGCGTCGGCCTGGTGGAGTGGCTCGACGACGAGGGGCTGATCGACGCCCTGACGGCGGTGTCGGGGTCCGGCCCCGCCTACGTCTTCCTCCTGGCCGAGGTGATGGCCGAGGCGGGCATCGCCGCCGGACTGCCCGCGGACATGGCCACGCGCCTCGCCCGCGAGACCGTCTCGGGGGCCGCCGCGCTCCTCGCGGCCAATCCTCGCGACGCCGCGCTGCTGCGCCGGGACGTAACCTCGCCGGGCGGGACCACGGCTGAGGCCCTCGCCGTGCTGATGCGCGACGGCGGCCTGCCGGACCTGATGCGCGAGGCCGTGGACGCGGCGCGGCGCCGCGCCGGAGCCCTCGCGGGCTGAGCCGGCCCTGACGATCCGGCCGCGGGACCCTACATGAAGGCCTGATTGGACGAGGATCGCACGACCATGGCCAAACGCCCCGGCTCTCCCAAGCCCGAAACCGACACGCACGAGTCTCACCCGCAGGAATCGGATGCCACCGGTACCGTGGCGGTGTCGGCCGCCCCTGCCGAGAAGGCGCTGCCCCCGCGCGAGGCGGCGGTCGAGGCGCTGATGCGGCTCGCAGCCGAGCAGCCCTGGAACGACATCGAGGTCGGCGACATCGCCCGGGAGGCCGGCCTCACGCTGGCGGAGTTCCGCGACCTGTTCCCGTCGAAGGGCGCCGTTCTCGGAGGTCTGTCGCGTCTCATCGATCGCAAGGTGCTGGAGGGCGACAATACCGATCTCGCCGACGAGCCGACCCGCGAGCGCCTGTTCGACGTGCTGATGCGCCGCCTCGACGCGATGACGCCCTACAAGGACGCCCTGCGCCGGATCTCCTACGCCCTGCGCGGCGATCCGCTGTCGATGCTCGCCCTGAACGGGGTCGCGCTGAACTCGCACCGCTTCATGCTGGCCGCCGCCGGCATCAACACCGAGGGGCCCCTCGGCCGTCTCAAGCTCCAGGGCGTGGTCATCGCCTTCGCCCGCACGGTGGAGGTCTGGCTCGACGACGAAGATCCGGCCCTGGCCCGTACCATGGCGCGCCTCGACAAGGAGATTCGCAACGGCGAGCGCTTCATGGAGCGCGCCGACGATGCTCGCCGCCTCACGGCCCCCTTCCGGGCACTCGGGCGCTCGCTGCTCGATCGGGGTGGCCGCGCGCGCCGGGAACGGCACGCGGCGGACGACCGCAACGAGGATGCGGGCAATCCCCTCGGCGGCGATCCGGCCGCCGCGATCTGAAGCGCTAGTCCCCGGCCGGGCGGTCGGTCTCGCCGAGATGAACGGCGAGCCAGACCGTCGGCCGGTCGGGATCGGTGAAGGTGACCCGGTGCACGCACCCGGCCGGGATGAACAGGGTGTCACCCGGCGAGAGCGCGATCTCCGCACCCGCCATCGCGACGCGGGCCGCACCGGCAAGAAGCAGCACCCACTCGTCATGGGCCTGTTGGTAGGGCATGTCCGGCGGCGTGACCTGACCCTGCGAGACGATGCGCTCGATCCGGCAGCCCGGCCGCACGAGGAGTTCGGTGAAGACCTCGCCCGCCGCGGCGTCGGGCAGGTCCGCGAGCAGATTGCCCGCGTGGGCGGGGCGGGTCATGTGCCGAGTCCTCTTGCCGTTTTGCGGGTCCGATCCTAGCATCGCCTCGGCCTCCGGATAGGCCAACGGTCCGCGTAAAGGGCTCAGCCCATTCGTCGTTGTCTGATCATTCCCCGACTTCCTGCCCGAGAACGCGGACAAAGGGCGCTGAGGAAGGAAGGATTCGATGACGGCTACACTTTTATCGGGCGCCGCTCCCGTGCGTGCACTCCCCGTCCGCCCCAACCTCGAACACCTGCGCAACGAAGCCAAGTCGCGGTTGAAGCAGGAGCGCGCCACCGACCCGACGGCGCAGCTCGCGACGGCGCAACGCGATCTCGCCCGTGACTACGGTTTCCCTAGTTGGCGCCGTCTCTTGGCTGAAGTCCGGAAGTTGACCGAGGGGCTGACGGAGACCGGCAAAGAACGCATGGAGCGGCTCAGGATCGAGCAGGCGCGTCCGCGAACGGAAGTCCCGATCGATCCGACGGTCGTGGACGGATATCTCGGCTTCTACGAACTGACTCCAACGATTATCCTCGTAGTCCAGCGCGACCAAAACGATCTTATCGTCCGCCTCACCGGACAGGCGTTCTGCGCGATCGTGCCCGAAAGCCGTCGGAAGTTTTTCTATCGAAACAGCACCATCCAGGCACAGATCAGCTTCACCGTTGGTCCGGATGGCATTGCGACCGCCGCCACCCTTCATCAGAACGGGCTCGAACAGACGTCTCCGCGGATTACGGGAGACCGGGCGAACGCCATCGAGGCACGGCGGGAGGCGCGGCAGGCTGCGAATACGCCGGCCCCCGGAAGTGAAGCGGCGCTGCGGCGGATCATCGAGGCCACCCAGCAGGGCAGGCCGGAACTCGCGCGTATGAGCAAGCCGCTCGCACGGGCGTTCGACGAACAGTTGCCCGACAACTTGAGGACGGTGAGATCCTGGGGCGATCTCGTGTCGGTCGACTTCAAGGGCGTCTCTCGCATCGACGACAGCGATGTCTTCACCGTCGTCTTCTCCGCCGCAGAGAGCGAATGGCGGCTCACCATGAACGGCCCCGAGACGATCGAGAGCGCCAGCTTCCGATTGACGCCCTAGGACAGGTCCGGCGCGAGCTGCGCATCAGCGGCGGCGGCAGGGCGTCCCTGCCGCCGTACCGCACCGCGCAGCCGGCCGTCAGCCCCGTCCGAGGAGCCGATGGACCTGCCAGGTCAGCATCATGCTGGCCACCATCAGGGTGGCGTACAGGAGGTGGAGATAAAGCGGTGCGTCGTGCATCGGCTCGAACCCGTGGGCTCCGGTGCGAGGAGAGCTCGGCTCCCTGCAACAACCGCGCCACGGTTTGAAGACGGGCTGGGACGCCCGCCTGCCTTCCGTGCCCGCCACTCAGGCCGCCGACGCGGCGCTCAGGTCGAAGGCCTTGGTGGAGGCCAGGCGCGTCAGCACGGCGAGCAGATCGGTCTGGGTGATGATCCCGAGGATCCGACGGTCTTCGCCCGTGACCAGCACGGCGTGCGTGTGGCCGTTGGTCAGCGGCTCCACCAGGCTCACCACGGGCTCGCTGGCCTTGGCGGTCCGCGCCTCGGACATCACCTGCGCGATGCTGCCCTCCCCGCGCAGGGCCAGCTCGCGCAGGCCCAGGGTCCCGGCGAGGCGGCCCGCCTCGTCCACCACCGGCAGGGTCCGGATGTTGTGCCGGAGCAGGAGGTCACGCGCCCGAGCGAGCGGCTCATGCAGACCGATCGTCACCACGTCGCGGGACATCACCGCCTGGCAGTCCAGGGCGCCGTGCGCCCGCACCAGGGCCTGGCTCTCGACCTCCCGCAGCAGCCGGTCGAGGTCGGTGCGGTCGATGTCGAGGGTCTCGTTGAGGTTGAGGAGCGCGGCGTCGACGTCGCGGGCATGGAAGCCGACCCGGATGGGGGCCGGCAGGTCGGCCGTACCGTGCACGTTGGCCGGAGGTGCCGCCGGGACGTGCGGATACTTGCGCCCGGAGATCCGATGGAAGGCGATGCCGAGGCTGACCAGGATGATGGAGTTCAGGCAGACCGGCACGAAGGGGAACAGGAAGCCCGAGGAGGCGATGGCCGGGCCGCCGATGAGCGCGGTGAGCGCCGCGGCCCCGCCCGGCGGATGCAGGCTGCGGGTGAACGACATCGCCGCGATGGCCAGCGAGACGCCGACCCCGATGGCCAGCACCGGATTGGGAATGAAGTGGGCGGCCGTGACGCCGATCAGAGCCGAGATCGTGTTGCCGCCG
The DNA here is from genome assembly GCF_001423085.1 of Methylobacterium sp. Leaf125. GTDB lineage: Bacteria > Pseudomonadota > Alphaproteobacteria > Rhizobiales > Beijerinckiaceae > Methylobacterium. The sequence continues at coordinate 132,917 of NZ_LMNU01000046.1, forward strand.
ATGATCGGCCAGGGCTGGGCCAGCGGGCTCGCCGGCACCGCGAAGAGCAGCACCGCCGTGGCGCCCATGGGCGCCACGATCAGGGGAATGTGCGGGCCCTGGCCGACCATCCAGCCTGTCATGAGCCCCGTCAGGGCGATGCCGATGAGGGCGCCGAGGCAGCCGATCAGGCGCTCACGCAGGGTGGCGCCGGCCAGGATCGGCCGGAACAGGCGGGAGCCGAGCAGCGTGTCGGCGTGGCGGTCGGGACCGGCGGTGTCGGACATCCTGTGCCCCTGTCTCGCGAAGCGCCCGCGTCACGGGCAAACGCCGAAAATGCAGGCCGGCGCCTCTGGTATACCAGAGAGACCTTACAGGGCGAGGACGAAATTGCAAACGGTTCAGGCAGATTGCCCACCTCGACGGCAGAACGCTCCGGGCAAAACACTCCGGTCTGCCGCCAGGGGGTTCTCGAAACGGGCCACGAGCGCTGCAGGGCAGCCGCCTGCCGGCCGGTCAGGCCGGCGGGTCGGCGCGGCCGGGCTCGACGATGACGTTGGGCGGCGTCGGGCCGGCCCCGTCGAGGACCTTGCGCAGGGCGCGGGCACGGGTGCGGCCGGCGCGGCGGCGGGTCTCCGGCACGGCGCCGTATTCCCGCGCCACATCGGCCACGGCCGTCCGGGCGATCAGGCCGTGCTCGGCGGCATGCTCGGCCATGGCGAGGCTGTCCGCGGCGAGAACGAGGCTGCTGCCGGCGGCCTCCACCGCCTCGGCGAGCTTGGCGATCTCCTCCAGCCGCCCCGCATCCCGCGAGACGTTGCGGATATAGACCGCCGCCACCCGGCCGGGATGCGCGGCGACGATGCCTGCATAGACCTCGGGATCGTGCTGGCCGCTGTCGCCGATGAGCACGAAGGGCAGGTCGTGGTAGAGCGTCAGCATGTGGTCGATGAGGTGGCGCTTGTGGTCCTCGGCCCGGCGCGGCAGCGGGCTCGTCCAGGACAGGCCCCACTCGCGCAGGAACAGCACCGGCCCGACCGGGATCCGATGCATGACGAAGAACTCGCTGAGCATGTCGTAGATGCCCCACGGCGCCCGGGAGACGTAGAGCATCGGATTGCCCTCCGCCCCGCACGGCCCGGCATAGAGGGCGCGGTAGAGGGCGGCGGCGCCCGGAAAGGCGACGCGGTTCTCCGCATCCTCCACGAACAGCCGCCACAGCATCTTGACCTTGTTGGCCACGCCCGTGCGCATGATCGTGTCGTCGATGTCGCTGATCACCACCCGCCGGCAATCGGCCGAGGGGATGAACACCTGCCCCTTCGCCCGCACGGGCTCGGGGCCGGCCAAGTCGAGCTCCATGCTGTGCCAGGAGGCCTGCGGCGGCGCGGGCAGGTTCGGGCGCAGGTGGACGCGGAAGTAGCCGTCCCGGTCGGTGACGACCTGTTCCTCGCAGCCGAAGAAGCGCGCGGTGAGCACCGCGCCCGCCACCGTCCGGCGGGTGATGCGGCGCCGGATGTCGCGCAGTTCGGCGGTCCAGCCCTCGTCCGGGGCATCGGCCGCCCGGCTCGACTGCCGGAAGACCCGGCCGATGAGAAAGACCTCGTCACGGGAGCCGTAGCCGCGGTAGGTCTCGACCACCGTGCCGGCGCGCCCCTGGGAGCGCCGGACCGGCTTGGCCAGCAGGCGCAGCCCCCGCAGGGCGCCTTTCGCGAACCGGGCGGCCCCCTGTCGGCCGGTCATCGTTGCGTCGTCATCGTCGTAGGGCCCCGTCGCAGCATCGCCGGTTCAATGCCCGGCGCCGGCAAAGGTTCGGCGCCGGCCCCGGCAACCGTCGCCCACAAGGCTGTGGAGCATGCGTGCCATGCCGTCGCGCGAACGGAACTCGGCCATCGAGCCCCGGTTCATCCCATGCACCCTGCGTTCCGGGTGCTGTCAGCGTCGAGTTTCCATGCATCTCCCCACCGATGACAGCGGCCATCCCCTGGCCGTGGACTTCCAGAATTTCATCCGAAGCCAGCCCTTTCCCTGCGTCGGCGCGAAATCCGCCCTCTCGAAGGGCCAGATGAAGATCGTCGTGGCGCGCAGTATCGCCTCGAGCTGGGACGACCCCCGGCTCTATCCCGCGCTCCTGGCCTTCATCTGCCGCTATCGCGCCAAGCCCGACCTGTTCCAGAGCTTCGCCGTCATCTTCGAGGGGCCGACGGACCTCGGCGAGGAGGCCTTCGAGCGCCACCTCTGGGACCGCGTGCAGTCCCTGTCGGACAAGGACGCCTTCCTCGGCCAGCGCTACGACACCCGCGTCGAGGCCGACCCGAACGATCCGCACTTCTCGCTCTCCTTCGGTGGCGAGGCGTTCTTCGTCGTCGGCATGCATCCCGGCGCCAGCCGGCCGGCCCGGCGCTTCCCGCACCCGGTCCTGGTGTTCAACCTGCGCGCCCAGTTCGAGCAGTTGCGCGCCGAAGGGCGCTACGAGAAGCTGCGCAGCGCGATCCTGTCGCGCGACGAGGCGCTGGCCGGCTCGATGAACCCGATGCTCGCCCGGCACGGCGACGCCTCGGAGGCGCGCCAGTACAGCGGTCGGGCCGTCGGAGCGGACTGGGTCTGCCCGTTCCGGGGTCGCGACGCGGAGGCCCGCGATGCCGCCTGAGACCCACGCGCACCCGGCGACCCTGCACGAGATTGCGCCGCGCTCCGGCGTGGCCTTCACCCTCGACAAGGGCGAGCGCCTCACCGTGATCGACCCCCAGGGCGAGCAGGTGGCCGACCTCCTCGCCTTCGTGCGCGGCGACCTCGACGAGGTGATCTCGTCGGGCCGCACTCTGGATTACGCCAGCCGGATCTATCTCACCACCGGCGACCCGATCTATTCCAACCGCTCGAACGTGCTCCTGCGCATCGTCGAGGACACGGTGGGCCGCCACGACTTCCTGCTGACCCCGTGCTCGGCCGACACCTTCCGGATCATCTACGGCGACACCCATCCGCACCGGGGCTGCTTCGGCAACCTCGCGGCGGCACTGGCACCCTACGGCGTCGTGCCGGACCGGATCCCGGTGGCCTTCAACGTGTTCATGAACGTCACGGTGGACGGCGGCACGGGCGAACTGAAGGTCGAGCCGCCGCTCAGCCGAGCCGGCGACCACGTCACCTTCGAGGCCGAGTGCGACCTCGTGATCGGGCTGACCGCCTGCTCGGCCCTGCAGTCCAACAACAACAGCTTCAAGCCGATCCGCTACCGCATCGACCCCGCCCGCGCCTGAGGCGGGTGCCCGAGGGGGCCGCGGTCGTGCTATGGGCGGCGCCCGGATGCCCCGGCGCCGCCTCTCCCCGGGGCGGCCCGTCGTGAACAGGTCGAAGCGAGCCCCATGCGAACCATCGTCTATGCCGACGGCGGATGCGATCCCAATCCCGGTCCCGGTGGCTGGGGCGTGGTGATCGAGGCCGAGAGCGGCCGGATCGAACTCTGCGGCGGCGACCGGGCCACCACCAACAACCGCATGGAACTGACCGCCGCGATCAATGCCCTGCGCCACTTCCCGGAGGGCGCGCAGATCGAGATGCGCTGCGACAGCCAGTACGTCATCAAGTCGGTGACCGAGTGGATGCGCGGCTGGAAGGCCAAGGGCTGGCGAACCGCCACCGGCCCGGTGAAGAACGTCGAGCTGATGCAGGAACTCGATGCCCTCGCGGCCCGCCGCGACGTGCGCTGGACCTGGGTCCGGGGCCATACCGGCGAGGTCGGAAACGAGCGGGCCGACCGGCTGGCGGCGCAGGGCCGGCGCGAGGCCCTCGGCCTGCCGTCGCGCCCGGAGAGCGGGCCGGCACCGCTCACCGGCACCGCAGCCCTGCGCGCGGCGGTTGCCCCCGCCGTCTCGCAGGCTGCCTCGCAGACTACCTCTCAGGCTGCCTTGGCCACGGCGCCCGCCGCGGCCGAGCCCGCGCCCGCGCGCACGAGCGCGATCCCCCTCGACCTCGGCCTCGGCCTGGAGGTGTCGCGCGCCGCGAAGGCCTCCGGCCTGACCCCGCAGGCCTACGTGGAACGGGCAGTGCGGCTCGCCCTCGACCTCGGACCCGAGGGGCTGGAGCGGGCCCGTGCCGACCTGCGCAGTGCCAAGGGTGCCAAGGGCGCCTCCCCCCCGTGACTCCGTCGAGCCGTCCCCTCGGCCCGCCCCTACGGGCCGGGTTCTTTGCCCGGCCGGCGGCGGACGTGGCCGCGTCCTTGATCGGCTGCGACCTGCGGGTCGACGGGATCGGCGGGATCATCGTCGAGACGGAAGCCTATGATCGGAGCGACCCGGCCTCACACAGCGTCAACGGTCCGACCCGGCGCAATGCCAGCATGTTCGGGCCGCCCGGGCACGCCTACGTCTACCGCTCCTACGGCATCCACTGGTGCCTGAATCTCGTCTGTGAGCCGGGCAGCGCCGTGCTGATCCGGGCGCTGGAGCCCCGCCACGGCCTCGAAACCATGGCGGCCCGCCGGGGCTTGTCCGATCCACGCCGCCTCTGCGCCGGGCCCGGCCGCCTGTGCCAGGCCCTGGCCGTCAGCCTCGCGATGGACGGCCTCGCCCTCGACGCGCCCCCCTTCGCGCTGGCTGCCCCCGAGACGGCCCCGGCCTGGATCGCCGATCGCCGGATCGGCATCTCCCGCGCGGTGGAGACACCCTGGCGCTTCCTGCTCGCCGGCTCGCGGGCGTTGAGCCGGCCGGCCTCGCCTCACGCGACGCCGGGCCGTTCCCTCACGCCGCCCTGACCGTCTCCAGGAAGCGGGTGACCTGCACGGTCAGGTGCTCCGACTGGGCCGTCAGGTCAGAGGCCGACACCAGCACCTGACGGGCGGCGGCGCCGGTCTCCTCGGCCGCGTGGGCGACGCCCGAGATGTTCTCCGTGACCTCGCTGGTGCCGCTGGCGGCCTGGCCGACGTTGCGCACGATCTCCTGGGTCGCCGAGCCCTGCTCCTCCACCGCCGCGGCGATCGAGGTCGTCACCTGGCTGATCTCGCCGATCCGGCCGCTGATGGTGCGGATCGCCCCGACCGCGTGCTCCGTCGAGGCCTGGATGCGGCCGATCTGCTCCTCGATCTCGTGGGTCGCCCGCGTGGTCTGGTTGGCGAGCTCCTTGACCTCGGCGGCCACCACCGCGAAGCCGCGGCCCGCCTCGCCGGCCCGTGCCGCCTCGATGGTGGCATTGAGTGCCAGCAGGTTGGTCTGGCCCGCGATGGTGGTGATGAGCGCCACGACGTCGCCGATCCGCGCCGCAGCGGTGCTGAGGTCCTGGACGAGGCCGGCGGTCTGGGCCGCCTCCTCCACCGCCCGCAGGGCGAGGTTGGCCGACCCGTCGACCTGGCGGCCGATCTCCTGCACGGAGGAGCCGAGCTCCTCGGCCGCGGCCGCCACGGTGTTGACGTTGGAGGCCGCCTCCTCGGCGGCTGCCGCCACCGTCACCGACTGGTCGGTGGTCCGGGCCGCGTTGGTGCTCATCGCCTCGGCGGTCTCCTGCAGCGCGCCGGCCGAGGCCGACACCGTCGCGATGATCGAGCCCACCGCCGCCTCGAAGCCGTCGGCGAGCTCGTGCATGGTGCGCTGGCGCTCGGCTGCGGCCGCCGCATCGGCGATCTGCCGGCGCTCGGCCTCCTCCGTCGCCTTGCGGGCGACCAGGGCGCGGATCTCCTCCACCGCACGGCCCACGGCGCCGACCTCGTCGCGCCGGTCGCGCCCGAGGATCACCGCGTCGCTGTCCCCGCGCGCCATCCGGCGCAGGGCCGCGACCAGTTGGCCGATCGGCCGGGTGATACCGAACACCGCAACGAGCCCAGCCGCCGCGAGGCCGACGAGGAGGCCGAGGCCGCCGAGGAGCAGGGTGTTGGTCCGCGTCCGATCCGTCAGCGCCGCGAGATTGCGGGCGCCCTCGTCGACGAAGGTCCGGATGTCCCGGCCGAGCGCGCTTCCCTCCAACACCATGGCGTCGAAGGTCGGGTCGACGGTCTGGTGCAGCAATGTGACGGCCTCCGCCTTGAGGCCGCTGCTGGCCAGGGTGCGCGCCTCGGAGCTGTCGGCCATGAAGCGGTTGACCTTCTGCTTCAGGCCGTCGATGCGCGGCGCGAAGCTGGGGGCGGCATCGCGCAGTTCCGCCAGCACCTTGTTCAGGCGCTCGCTCGCCTCGTCGAATCCCTTGTCGGTCTTCTGCATCTCGTCGGGGCTGGCCTCGGCGATGTTGCGGAAGTTGAAGTAGCTCATCGTGAAGACCAGCCGGTTGACCGTCCGCAGATCGGCGATCGCCTTCGTATCGTGGGAGACGAAGCGGCTGTAGGCCTCGTCGATCGTCGTCATCTGGGTCGTGGCGTACCAGAGGCAGCCACTGACGATGACTCCGATCAGGCTGACCACCGCGATCAATTTGGTGATGATGCTGAAGCGAGCGAGCAAAGCCACGAGAGATCTCCGGACCAATATCGGTGCCAGGGCTAGCAGCCGGAAACTTAAGGCCCCGCTAAAGGATCGCAGTTGCTCACCGTTTGCGCTGACCTGCAATGGCATTGCATTATATTTACTTTCTGGTTTGTGTCTGAAGGTCTCCAATTACGGACTTGCTCCAGGTCTTTGCCGAATTGATCCGGCAGAAATACCTGGCGAAACGTGCGTTGCCGGTGGCAGCCGCTGGAGCGGAGCGCCGGCACAGGCCCGAAAAAACCCGCCTCGGCGTGAGCCGGGCGGGGATGAGGTCTTCGAGCTTGGGTCGTCGGTGCAACGGCCGGCCGGCGCTATGGTTCCGGTCCGCGCCACCTGAACCCGGGACCGAATGTCCGCGTTTCCCGGGCGAGGCCTGCCCGTCAGGCGATCCGGGTGCATTGCGCGCCATCCGCCAGGGAATGACCATGCCCGCCACCGACGACCGGAAGACCCAGTATCTCGCCGAGCGCGATCGCCTGATGGCAGAGCTCGCCGCACTCGGACAGGTCGCCCATACGGAAAAGCGCCAGTTCGAGGACGGGTACGCCCTGCGCGACATGGACGAGAGCACCCGGGAAGGCCTTCGGCTGCGCATCGGAGAATTGACGGCGCTCATCGAGAAGATCGAAACCGGCACCGCCTAGCCGGGAATGGACCGGCTGCAGCGACCGAAAAAAAGAGGCTCGCAAGGGCGGTGCCCTGCGAGCCGAGACGGTCCGAAACCTTGGAGACGCCCAGGCTAGACCGCAGCTCCCGTGCCTCGCATCCCCCAAATGGAGGGTGACGAGAGGGTCATCCGGTCTTCGTATGAAACCGCTACGGGGTCGGAACGTCGCGAAAAAGCTCCCTCCCAACAGGCTGGGCTTCGGACGGCGGGCCCCACGGACCAGAGATCCCGACCGGGTCGCCCTTGCGCTGTTTGCGCAACAGTCGCCTCGATCCTGTCCAGCCCTGGATTAAACCATATTGTCATAGTTATAGCACCGTCTATACCGCGGTCTGGGACCAGAGGCGCGGGGGCGGCATGTCGAGAGTGGATCGCTATGGGCGCAGCGGCTCTGGCCGCGTGAGGCTCACGGGCCTCGCCCTGCTCACCCTGACGGCCGCTTCGAGCGCCCACGCGGCCGATCTCGGTGCGCCGCGCCCGCGGGCCACCGCGCCTGCGTTCGTCGATTGGTCGGGCCCCTATCTCGGGATCGAGGGCAGCGCCGGCAATTCCTACGGCGCCTACAACTTTCGCGACACCACGGTCGGTGGCCGCCCCGTCCGGGCATTCAAGACCGGCGACGCCACCGGTCAGTCCGACCTCGGTCGCAACGCCACCACCGCCGTCGGCGGCCTGTTCGGCGGTTACAACTGGCAGACCGGCCCCTGGCTGTACGGCATCGAGGCCGATGTCGCGGGCGCGAACCTGAAGCGGCCGGTGCTCCTGCCCACCCCCGGCTTCGTCGGCGACGGCGATCCGGGTCTCGGCCTGATCCGGGCCAAGACCGACGCCTACGGAACCCTGCGCGGGCGCTTCGGCTACGCCTTCGAGCGGTCGCTGGTCTATGCGAGCTTCGGGCTCGCCGGCGCCAATGCCCGCCTCCTGGCGAGCTATCCGGATCCCGGCACCGGCCTCGTCACCCCTGCGCGGCGCGACCTCGCCTCCCTCGGCTTTACGCTGGGTGCCGGCGTGCAGTTCGCCGTGACCGAGAGCCTCGCCCTCGGGATCGACTACCGCTATCTCGACCTCGGCGACAACGGCCGCGTCAACCTCGGCGCCGTCCCGGGCCTCGGCCCGGTCACGACGCACCAGGATTCCTTCACCTCGCACCAGATGATGGCGCGCCTGTCCTGGCACCCGAACGGCTTCGTGCTGCCACCGGAGGTCGACGAGGCCGCCCCCCACGATCCCGGCGACGGCTCCGGAGACCGGTTCTCGCTCCACGGCCAGACCACCTTCATCGCCCAGGGGGTGCCGGGCTTCCGCGCGCCCTATACCGGCCCGGCGAGCCTGATCGGCCATCAGGTGCAGTCGACTACCACCGCCACCGCCTTCCTGGGGCTCAAGCTCTTCGAAGGCACGGAACTCTACTACAATCCCGAATTCTCCCAGGGCTTCGGCCTGAGCCGGACCCTGGGCGTTGCCGGCTTCGTCAACGGCGAGGCGCAGAAGGCGGGCGCGCCGTTTCCGAAGCTGCGCTCCAACCGCTACTTCGTGCGTCAGACCTTCGGCTTCGGCGGTGAGACCGAGGACGTTCCGGACGGCCCGAACCAGGTCGCCACCCGGCGCGACATCGAGCGGATCACCGTGGTGGCGGGCAAGTTCGCCCTCGGCGACTACTTCGATGGCAACATCTACGCCCACGACCCGCGGGTCGACTTCATGAACTGGGGCATCTGGGCCTCCGGCGCCTACGACTTCCCCGCCAACCTGCCCGGCTTCACCCAGGGCGTGATGGTCGAGTACAACCGCGCCGCGTTCGCGATCCGGGCCGCCTACACCCAGGTGCCGAAGGAGCCCTCCAGCGACGTCCTCGACCCCCGCGTCTTCCGCCGGGCCGGCACCACCATCGAGTTCGAGGAACGCCACGTGCTGCCGGTCCTCGACCAGCCCGGAAAGCTGCGCCTCGGCTTCTTCAGCAATGTCGGCAACACGGCGGATTTCCGGGAGGTGGTGTCGCTGACCCAGGCCGGGCTCTTCGGTGACATCAACGACGCGGCCGCCGCCACGCGGGCCGCACGGCGCAAGACCGGCTTCTACCTGAATCTCGAGCAGGCGGTGACGCCGGACCTCGGCGTCTTCGCCCGCTTCAGCGCCAATGACGGCCGCACCGAGAGCCTGTCCTTCACCGATATCGACCAGTCCGTCTCCGGCGGCCTGTCCCTCAAGGGCACCGCCTGGGGCCGGCCCGGCGACACGGTGGGCCTCGGCACCTCGATGAACACGATCTCGCCGAGCCATCGCGCCTTCTTCGCCAACGGCGGCGTCGGCCTCCTCATCGGCGACGGCCGGCTCGACTATGCCCCCGAGCGCGCGGTGGAGGCCTACTACGCCTTCGCCCTGAGCAAGTCCCTGACCCTGTCGGTCAATTATCAGCACGTGGAGAACCCGGCCTACAACCGGGACCGCGGACCGGCGGACTTCTTCGGCACCCGCATCCACGCGGATTTCTGAACACGACGGCGCCGGTCTCGCGTCAGGAGCGCGGACGCTCCGGCTGGTCGCAGCGATAGGCCCGCCCGTTGAGCGACGCGACCGGCACGAACCGGCCGCCCGCGGCCCGGCACTCGGCGACATGCGCGTCCATGGCCCACTTGTCGGCGAGGGCGAGGCTGAGCGGGACGACCGTAACCACCAGCAGCAGCGCGACCACGGCGCAGACGGCCCAGCCGATCCCACGGGGCGGCGGCTCCGGTGGATGGAATCGCTCAGGTGGAAGCGGCGCGAGGAACGCCAGCGTGGTGAGCCCGAGGAGAGTGGCGCCGCCCATGATCATCCCGCATCGGTCAGGCACCCCAACCTATCGGATGCCGGCGCCCAGGGGAGGCGACCATACGAAGCAGCGCCCCCGCCGAGCCCCGGGGCACCGGCCGGCCCCGGCCTCACGCCCAGCGCGCCAGGGCCGCCTCCGCCTCCGCGGCGTTGTCGCGGATGCGGTAGACGGTCTGCCGGCTGAGGCCCGTGGCGGTGGCGATCGCCGAGATCCCCCTCCCCTCGACCAGGGCGGAGCGCACCGCCTCGTACTGCGCCCGGCTGAAGCTCGGCTTGCGTCCGCGATAGACGTCGCTGCGCGCCCGCGCCTGGGCGATGCCGGCCTTCTGCGCCTCACGCATGGCCTCCGCCTGGGCCTGGGCCGTCGCCGCCATGAAACCGATGAGGGCATCGCGCACGGCCTGTTGCATCGGATCCGCCGTGGCCCCGTCGAAGGTCAGCCGGTGGATGACCGTGCGCACCACGACGCCTCGGCGCATCATCTCTCGGAGCGTGTCGCAGACATCCGCGTAGTTGCGGCCCAGGCGGTCCACCCAGCGCACCACCAGCACGTCGCCCCGCCGCAGCAGATCGAACAGTCGGCGCCCCTGCGGCCGCTCGCGCAGGCAGGTGCTCAGGCCCGACACCCCGTCATCGGCCACCACCTCGTCGATCACGAAGCCCGCGGCGACCGCCTGCGCCTCCTGGAGGGCGATGGTCTGGTCTCCTGTCGAGACCCGGGCATACAGAATGGTCTTCATCGATCACGACCGCACCTGGACATCAGGCCCGCACGACGCCGTCCGTCCGTTCCCGTGTCAATCCATTCAACGGGAGGAGGGCCGAGGTGCGGCGGCGTGATGCGGCGGCTCGACACCCCGGAGGCTTGGCATCCGGAGGCTTCGTCCGTCGCCGACCCGCAAGGCCGAGGCTGCCGGCTGACGACGTCGTCCAAGATGTATTCATGATGCATCGAGACTTGATCAGACCCTGATCTCAGGCCCCAGCGTTTAATCCTGCCCTCCACGTGCCTGGACGCACGTCATGGATGAGATCGAGGCCCCATATTGGGTTCAGACAGATGAAACGAGCCAATTAACCCGGCTTGCACTGTATAGGAGCTCGATAGCCTCAATGAAGACCCGTATCGCCGCCATCGCCGCCGCTCTCGTCCTCGGCGCTGCTCCGATCTCGTCCGCCATGGCCTACGACAGCCCCGCCCGTTACACGTCCTTCGCGCCCTACGATGTCGAGACGACGGGCTCGGTGAACGACATGCGCCGTCCCCCGGCCTATCTCGGTTGTCCGATGAGCTCGGCCGCCGAGGGCAACGCCAACCAGCAGAACTTCCCCACCCAGCAGTACGGCCAGACCTCGGGCGGTAACCGCTGCTGATCGGACGCGGGAAGGAGACTCACATGCTGCTGAAAGGCTTCTCCTACGCCATGGTCGCGGCCTTTGCCGGCGGCCTCGTCTTCACCATCGTCGGCTCGGCCCAGGCCTATCTCAACCTGTAAGCCGTGCCTGGACCGACAGGATCCCCCACCGACCCGCCCGGCCTTCGCCGCGGCGGGTCGCGTCGTGAGCGCGGGCAGCGCCCGTTGCCCAGCGCTCGCCACCCGGTCTCCGGGAGGCTATAGCCGTCGGGCGTGCGTCAGTGCGTCCCCGCTCGCGGAAGGGCGCCTCCGGCCGATCCCGAGGCTGCCCGTGTCTGCCCGTTCCTCTCATCGCTCGAGCTGATGCCGCCTCAACTCCTCCTTGCCATCGCCGCGATCCTTCCCTTTCTGGGCAGCGCGGCCGTGATCAGCCTGCCCGGACATGCGCGCAACGCCGCCGCGATCCTGGCCGGGTCGATCCTGCTGGCGTGCCTGGCCTGCATCGGGCTCCTCTACCCGGCGGTCTCCGCGTCCGGCAGCAGCCTCGTCTGGGCGGTGGATTGGTTGCCGACGCTCGGCGTCCAGTTCGTCCTGCGGCTCGATGGCCTGGCCTGGCTGTTCGCGATCCTCGTGCTCGGGATCGGCGCGCTCGTGGTCCTGTACGCCCGCTACTACATGGCCGCCGAAGATCCGGTCCCGCGCCTCTTCAGCTATCTCCTCGCCTTCGTCGGCGCGATGCTGGGAATCGTGCTCTCGGGCAATCTGATCCAGCTCGTCGTCTTCTGGGAACTGACGAGCATCGTGTCCTTCCTGCTGATCGGCTACTGGACCGACAACGCCTCCGCCCGCGATGGGGCCCGGATGGCCCTCACCATCACGGCGGCCGGCGGGCTCTGCCTGTTCGTCGGCATGGTGCTGATCGGGCAGATCGTCGGGAGCTATGACCTCGGGGTGGTCCTGGCCTCGGGCGACGCGATCCGCTCCAGTCCGCTCTACCTGCCGGCCCTGGTGCTGGTGCTGGCGGGCGCCCTGACCAAGTCGGCGCAGTTCCCCTTCCATATCTGGCTGCCGCGCGCGATGGCGGCCCCGACGCCGATCAGCGCGTACCTGCACTCCGCCACGATGGTGAAGGCCGGCATCTTCCTGATGATCCGCTTCTGGCCCGTGCTGGCCGGCACCGAGAGCTGGTACTGGATCGTCGGCACCGCCGGCATGGCGACGATGCTGGTGGGGGCCTGGAGCGCGATCTTCCAGCACGACCTCAAGGGCCTGCTCGCCTACTCCACGATCAGCCATCTCGGGCTCATCACCCTCCTGCTCGGCCTGGATTCGCCCCTCGCCGTCGTGGCGGCGATCTTCCACACCGTGAACCACGCGACCTTCAAGGCCTCGCTCTTCATGGCGGCCGGGATCATCGACCACGAGACCGGCACGCGGGACATGCGCCGCCTCAGCGGGCTGTGGCGGGCGATGCCCTACACGGCGACGCTGGCGATGGTGGCTGCCGCCGCGATGGCGGGCGTGCCCCTCCTCAACGGCTTCCTCTCGAAGGAGATGTTCCTGGCTGAAGCCGTCGACAATGCGGGCGAGCACTGGCTGAACCTCGCCCTGCCGGTGCTGGCGACGCTCGCGAGCGCCTTCACCATGCTCTACTCGGTGCGCTTCATCCGCCAGACCTTCTTCGGGCCCGCCCCCCACGACCTGCCGCACGCACCCCACGAGCCGGTCCGGTGGATGCGCATCCCGATCGAACTCCTCGTCCTGGTCTGCATCGCGATCGGCCTCGTGCCGAACCTCACCATCGGGCCTGCCCTGGCGGGCGCGGTCCGGTCGGTCCTCGGCGCACGGACGCCGGACTACGACCTCGCGATCTGGCACGGCTTCAACGCGCCGCTGGCCCTGAGCGTCGTGGCGCTCGTCGGAGGCGTCGCGCTCTACGTCGCGTTCGGGCGGCGGATCAACCGCAATCCCCGCGGCGGCCCCTGGCTGATGGACCGGATCGACGGCGGCTGGCTGTTCGAGCGGGCGATGACGGGCCTCGTGACCGGTGCCCGGCGGCTTGAGGGGCACCTGGGCAGCGAGCGCCTCCAGGTGCAGTTGCGCATCCTCTTTCTGACCGTGCTCCTGGCCGCCATGATGGCCGGAGCCGACCGGGGGCTCGATCTCTTCGCTTCGGGAAAAACAACGGCGTTCGACCCCGCCTTCGCGCTGATGTGGCTGGTGGGCGCGGCTTGCGCGATCGGGGCGGCGGAGCGGGCGAAGTACCATCGCCTCTCGGCCGCCATCTTCGTCGGCGGCGCCGGGCTCGTGAGCAGCCTGACCTTCCTCTGGCTCTCGGCGCCCGACCTCGCGGTCACGCAGATCCTGGTGGAGATCGTCACCACGGTGATGCTGCTGTTGGGCTTGCGCTGGCTGCCCAAGCGCGACGCCGCGATTTCGGCGTCGGCCTCCGAGACCGCGCGCGCCCGGCGCCGGCGCATGATCGATTTCTGCATCGCGGCCTTCGCCGGCCTCGGTCTCGCCGGGCTCGCCTACGCGGTGATGACGCGGCCGGCGGTCGACGGCATCGCGCGCTGGTTCGTGGAGGAGGCCTACCCGCGCGCTGGCGGGCGCAACGTCGTCAACGTCCTGCTGGTCGATTTCCGCGCGTTCGACACCCTGGGCGAGATCTGCGTGCTCGGCATCGTCGGCCTCACGGTGTTCGCGCTGCTGCGCCGCTTCCGCCCGGGGTCGGACAGTCTGCAGCGTCCCAAGCAGCAGGTCAGCCACGATGCCTACGACGCGGCGCGGGCCGACCGCAGCCCCGGCGACACTGCCGCCGATGCCCTGCTGGTTCCCCGGGTGGTCACGACCTGGCTGTTCCCCTTCATCGTCCTGCTCGCCCTGCACCTGTTCCTGCGGGGACATGACCTGCCCGGCGGGGGCTTCGCGGGCGGCATCGCGCTGACCATCGCTTTCGTGCTGCAATACATGGCCCAGGGGGCCGAGTGGGTGGAGGAGCGCCTGCGCATCCGACCCATCGCCTGGATCGGCGTCGGCCTGCTGGTCGCCGTCCTGGCGGGCGCGGGATCCTGGCTGTTCGGGCGGCCGTTCCTCACCGCCTACTTCGCCTACTGGGAGCCGCCGCTGCTCGGAAAGGTGCCGGTTGCGAGCGCGCTGGTGTTCGACCTCGGGATCATGGTCCTGGTGGTGGGGGCGAGCGCGCTGATGCTCGTCGCCTTGGCGCACCAATCGGTGCGTCGGACGCGGGCGGCCGAAGCCGAGGCGGAGCGGATCGCCGAGAGGGAGCCGGCCTGATGGAACTCGTCCTGTCGCTGGGCATCGGCGTCTTCGCTGCCTCGGGCATCTGGCTGATGCTGCGCCCGCGCACCTTCCAGGTCGCCCTCGGTATTTCGCTGCTGAGCTACGCCGTGAACCTCTTCATCTTCGCCATGGGACGTCTCACGGTCGGGGCGCCGCCGGTACTCGGGGCCGGCGCCGAGGTGGTCTCCGTCGACGATCCGGTGCCCCAGGCCCTGGTCCTCACCGCCCTGGTGATCGGCTTCGCGCTGACCGCACTCTTCCTCGTCGTCCTGCTGGCCGCCCGCGGCATCACCGGAAGCGATCACGTGGATGGGCGCGAGCCCGCCCAGGCCGAACCGCAGCCCGGGAATCCGCACCCATGAGACGCTCCCCCAGCAGGAGGCCTCCCTCCGCGATGGCCCGTTGCCGATGACCTCGTCCGTCCTGACTGCCACCGCGGAGACCGCCTGGTCGGACCACCTCGTGGTGCTGCCGATCGTGCTGCCGATCGCCGTGGCGGGGGTGATGCTCCTGTTGGACGAGCGACGGCGCCGGCTGAAATCGGGGCTCAGCCTCGTCACCGTGCTTCTGCTCCTCGGCATCGCCCTGATGCTGGCCCTGCGCGCCGATGCAGCGGCCCAGGTCTACCGCCTCGGCAACTGGGACGCGCCCTACGGCATCGTCCTGGTGGCCGACCGGCTCTCGGCGATGATGCTGGTGCTGGCCAGCGTCCTCGGCCTGTGCGCCCTCGTCTTCTCCTTCGCCCGCTGGGGCCGGGCCGGGCCTCGCTTCCACGGCCTGTTCCTGCTGCTCCTGATGGGCGTGAACGGGGCCTTCCTCACCGGCGACCTGTTCAACCTGTTCGTCTTCTTCGAGGTGATGCTGGCCGCCTCCTACGGCCTCGTCCTGCACGGCTCGGGCGAGACGCGGATCCGGGCCGGCCTCGGCTACATCGCCGTGAACCTGGTCGCCTCGCTGTTCTTCCTCGTCGGCGTCAGCCTGATCTACGGAACCATGGGGACGCTCAACATGGCGGACCTCGCGCGGCGGCTCGCGGCGCCGGCGGCCGCCGAACCGGCCCTGTTCGAGATCGGCTGCGCCGTGCTGGGCATCGCCTTCCTGATCAAGTGCAGCGCCTGGCCCCTCGGCTTCTGGCTGCCGACGACCTACGCGGCGGCGAGCGCGCCCGCGGCCGCGATCCTCGCCATCCTGAGCAAGGTCGGCATCTACGTGGTGATCCGGCTGAGCCTGCTCCTGTTCGGTTCGGGTCTGTCCGCCGGCTTCGGCCAGACCTGGATCCTCGCGGCCGGGCTTGCGACCATGGCCTACGGGACCATCGGGATCCTCGCCGCGCGGGAACTCACCCGGGCCGCGGGCTACGCCGTGATGATCTCGTCCGGCACGATGCTGGCAGTCCTGGGCACTGGCAGCGCCGCGGCGCTCGCGGGCGCCCTGTACTACCTCGTCGGATCGACGTTGGCGGCCGGAGCCCTGTTCCTCCTCGCCGAGATCCTGCAGCGCGGCCGTGCGCCGGGGCAGGCCCAGCAAGCGGTCTTTGCGGACGAGTACCGCGACCCCTTCGACGACGCCGACGCCATCGAGATCGGCCGGACGTTTCCGGCGGCGGTCGCACTGCTGGGCAGCGGCTTTCTCCTCTGCACGCTGATGCTCGCCGGTATTCCACCCCTGTCCGGGTTCGTCGGCAAGCTCGCGATGTTCACCGGACTGGCCACCGGCCCGATCACGGCCGTGGCCTGGTGGCTGATCGCCGCCCTGACGCTCTCCAGCTTCGGCACCCTGGCGCCGCTGGTGCGCCTCGGCATCCAGAACCTCTGGGTTCCGAGCGTCGACCCGCCCCCGGTCCTCCGAACGTCCGAGTTCCTGGCCCTGTCCGGACTGCTCGCCGCCTGTCTGGCCCTCGCCCTCTGGGGCGGCCCGGCCCTCGCCTATGCGGACGCCACCGTCCGTTGGCTGGCGCAACCGCAGGATTACGTCCGGGCCGTTCTCGGCGCGGCCCAGGGAGGCGCGGGCACTTGAGACGGTTCCTGCCCTACCCGCTGCTGACGGTCGGCCTCGCCCTGACCTGGCTCCTGCTGAACGCACCGGTCACACCCGGAAGCGCCGCGCTGGCGCTCCTGGTCGGGTTGTCGGTTCCCGCCGTGATGCGGGCCCTGAAGCCCCAGGCCGTGCCCCTGCGCGCGCCGGGTACCCTCGCGCGCCTCGCCGTCGTCGTCCTCTACGACATGGTCCGGTCGAACATCGACGTCGCCCGGATCATCCTGGGGTTGCGCCGCGGCGAGCGGCGCACCGGGTTCGTGACGATCCCCCTCGACCTGCGCGAGCCCTTCGGCATCACGGTCCTGTCGATCATCCTCACCGGCACCCCCGGCACGCTCTGGGTGCAGTACGATTCGCAGACCGGCTGCCTGCTCCTGCACGTGCTCGACTATACGGGCGGGGACGAATGGGTGCGGCGCGTGAAGGATCGCTACGAGCGCCCCCTGATGGAGGTCTTCGCATGAGCGCCACCACCGTTCTCGACTGGGGGCTCGGCCTCGCCCAGGGCATGCTGGTGCTGGCCATGGCGCTCGCCGCGTGGCGGATGCTACGCGGTCCGCGCGCGCAGGACCGCATCCTCGGGCTCGACACCCTCTACCTCAACGGCATGCTGGCGATCGTGGTCCATGGCATGCGCACCGGCAGCGGCCTCTACTTCGAGGCCGCGCTGATCCTCGGCATGATCGGCTTCACCGCCACCGTGGCGCTGGCCAAGTTCCTGATGCAGGGTGAGGTGATCCAGTGAGCGGCGCGGAGCTGCCGCTCTGGGCGGCCTGGCTGGTGGTCGCCCTGGCGGTCGTCGGAGCCGCCTTCGCGCTGACCGGCGCCCTCGGCCTCATCCGCCTGCGGACCTTCTACGAGCGCGTCCACGCGCCGACCCTCGGGGCGACGCTGGGCATGGCCCTGATCCTCATCAGTTCCATGCTGCTCCTGTCGCTCATCGAGGGCCGGCTCGTCCTGCGCGACGCCCTGATCGGCGTATTCCTCACCGTGTCGACGCCCGTCACGCTCCTGCTCCTCGCGCGGGCCGCGGCACATCGCGACCGCCACGAGGGCACGCCCGGCGCGCCGCCGGAGGTCTGACGCTCGCTCCGACCAGCGCCCGGCTTTGCCGGACCGGGCCGCCGCGATGGTCGCGTTCAGGGCTAAGAGGTTGATCTGGCTCGCGATTGCCGACCTGCCGGAGGCGGTCGCGCGCAGGGCGCCCTGCAACACCGACGACCGGGTCCTGGGCGCGGACGGCCTCTGCCGCGGGTTCGAGGCCAGCGGCGCTCCGGTCCTGGATCGTGACGGCGCGGTGCGGGAGCGGGTCGGACACGACGCGATCCGGGCCGGGCGCTGGGGATGGGTGGCGTCGCGTCGTGCGTTTCGCGGGGCGACGGCATCGGGCCGCCCCGGACAAATTGCTCAGTTGGCCGTCCGATCCGACGCGGCCGGCGCGAAGGTCCAGCCGTTCAGGGAGCGGGGAATCGGCAAGCGCGCAAGGTCCAGCCCACACGAGGCTTTGTAGGCGTGCTCCTCGGTCAGCATCTTGAGCCCCTGCTCCGCCGACTCGCAGGTTCCGAGAACGTCATGGTCCAGCAGAACCACGTAACAATCCTTCTGCGCCAGGAGCGTTCGCTGGATGCGGAGCGCTCCTTGAGGCGTGTCACAGAGCCAATAACCACCCATTGCACGCACCTCCGCCTGAGATCCGGGAGCGAGATCATGGGGCGCGCACCCGATTCCTGTCCAGAACCTTAATGCATACCATTTGGTATGACATGCAAAATTCCGCCGGCGCGCCTGGCCTGCCGCGATGCCGGACCTTCGAAGGCCCGAGAGGGGATGACGGGGTCGGGGGAGCGGTTCTACACTCCCGCCCCCGACGACGGCCCCGATCCGGTGAAGGAGTGCAGGGTGAGCGGAACAGAATCCGACGAAGACCGCCTCCGGAATACCACGCGGGTCGTGTCGAGGTCGCGCCGGTCCTTCCTGGCGCAGGGCACCGCCCTCGTCGGCGGCGGCCTGATGGCTGAACGCGCGGTGGGTCCGGCCACGGCGCAGGAATCGGCCGACGGTCCGCCCGGCGTACCGCCGTGGATGACGACCCCCGGCGCGGATACCGGGGCGCAGCCCTACGGGACGCCGTCGCCGTTCGAGAAGAACGTCGTCAAGAACATTCCGAAGACCCTCAAGCAGTATACCTCGGCCTCGGTGCGCACGCCGCTGCAGGAGCTCGACGGCATCATCACGCCCAACGGGCTGTTCTACGAGCGCCACCATGGCGGGGTCCCCGAGATCGACCCGGCCCAGCACCGGCTGATGATCCACGGCCTGGTCGAGCGGCCCCTGGTCCTCACCATGGCGGACGTCCGGCGCTTCCCGAGCGTGTCGCAGATCCATTTCATCGAGTGCTCGGGCAATCCCGACTTCAAGGCGATCCGGGCGGGCCGCACCGCGTCCGACCTGGTGGGGCTGGTGAGCTGCGCCGAATGGACGGGCGTGCGCCTGAGGACGGTGCTGGAGGAGGCCGGTCTCAAGCCGGGCGCCAAGTGGGTGATCGCCGAGGGCGCGGATTCGGCCGCGCTGACCCGCAGCCTGCCGATCGCGAAGTGTCTCGACGATGCGCTGCTGGTCTACAGCCAGAACGGCGAGCGCCTGCGCCCGCAGCAGGGCTACCCCCTGCGCGTGCTGCTGCCCGGCTACGAGGGCAACATGAGCGTGAAGTGGCTGCGCCGGCTCAACGTGACGGACGAGCCGGCCTATTCCCGCGAGGAGACGGCGAAGTACACCGACCTGATGCCGGACGGGACCGCGCGGCAGTTCACCTTCACCATGGAGGCGAAGTCGGTGATCACGCGCCCCTCGGGGACGCAGCGGATCGTGCCCGGCTTCAACGAGATCACCGGGATCGCCTGGAGCGGGCGGGGCAGGATCGCCCGGGTCGAGGTCTCGGTCGATGACGGCCGGAGCTGGCAGGAGGCGCAGCTCCAGGCACCCGTCCTCGACAAGGCGCTGACCCGGTTCCGCCTGGCCTGGAGCTGGGGCGGAGAGGCCGCCGTGATCCAGAGCCGGGCCACCGACGAGACCGGCTACGTGCAGCCGCTCTTCTCCGCGCTGGCCGGGGCCCGGGGCCTGAACTCGTTCTATCACAACAACGCCGTCATCCCCTGGCGCATCGCGGAGAGCGGAGAGGTCTCGAATGGCTATCCCAAGGCGTGACGGCGCCGCGCGCCCGATGGGCGCGAGTCCCGCGACCACCCCGGCCGCCATCGGCTTTTCCGCCATCGGCTTGGCCGCACTCACCCTGGCCGCGCTCACCCTGGCCGCGCTCACCCTGGTCGGCCCGGCCTCGGCCGAGACCCGCTACGGGATCGGGCGCCCCGCCACCGCGGCGGAGATCGCCGCCTGGAACATCGACATCGACCGGGACGGCCGCAAGCTTCCGCCGGGCCGCGGCAGCGTCGCCCAGGGCGGCACGCTCTTCGCCGAGCGCTGCGCCGCCTGCCACGGCGAGAAGGCCGAAGGCGGCCTCGGCGACCGGCTCGTGGGCGGCCAGGGCACGCTCGCCTCGGCCACGCCGGTGAAGACGGTCGGCAGTTTCTGGCCCTATGCCCCGACGCTGTTCGACTACGTCCGCCGCGCCATGCCGATGAACGCGCCGCAATCGCTCACGGACGACGAGGTCTACGCCGTGGTCGGCTACCTGCTGAACCTGAACGGCCTGGTGCCGGACGACGCCGTCCTGGAGGCCAGGACGCTCGCCGCCGTGCGGATGCCCAACCGCGACGGCTTCGTGCCGGATCCGCGCCCCGACGTGCCCTGAGGCGCGGCCGGAAGCCGGGGCCTCGGCTGCCGGGCTTGAGTCAGCGGCCCGGCTCGACTCAGCTGCCCGGCTTGGCGTGGACGTTGGCGAAGAACAGCTCTCGCCAGTCCTGGGCGCCGCGGCGGATCACCTTGGTGCGGGCCATGAAGGTCACCACGGGGAGGATCGCCTGGGGCGTGGTCGTGAAGGTGACCTGGGGCGAGGCCAGGATCGACGCGATCAGGCCGACATCGGAGCCGTCGCGGGCGAGGCGCGCATAGGCCGCGGCGGCGGCCCGGGGGTCGCCCGCGATGGACGCCACCGCCTCCTCGAGAGCGGCCGTGAAGGCGGCATGGACGGTGGGGTTGGCCTCCACGAAGGCGGCGGTAGCCCAGACCACGTTGAAGGTCGAGGGCCCGCCGAGCACGTCGAAGCTGTTGAGGATCGTCCGGATGCCGGGCCTGCGCAGCTCCAGCTCCTGGATCGGCGCGGCGGTGAAATGCGCGGTCACCTCCTGGCCGGCCAGGAGCGCGGCCATGCCGTCCGGGTGCGACAGGGTCACGGTCAGGCGGTCGAGGTCGTTCCGCCGCGCCGCGCCGAGTTCCTTCTCGGCCGCCATCTGCAGGAACATGGCCTGGACCGAGACCTTCACGGCGGGCAGCGCGATCTTGTCCCGGTCGGTGAAGTCGGCCAGCGACCGGATGCGCTCCGCGTTGGTGTTCATGAGGAGCGGCATGGCGTTCATCGCCGCCACGCCCTTCACCGCCAGGCCGGTGCCCTCGGTCTTGGACCAGAGCAGGACGAGGGGCGGCACGCCGCCGGCCACGAACTGGATCGAGCCCGACAGGAGCGCATCGTTCATCGCGGCCCCGCCCGCTAGGGTGACGTAGCGGGCGGCGAGCCCCGTCAGGCCCCGGGCCGCGGCGTGCTTCTGGAGCAGGCCCTGGTCCTCCATCAGCATCAGCGGCAGGTGCCCCAGGCTCGGCTGGCGCGCGATGCTGACCGCCTGCACCTCGGCCCGGGCCGGGCGCAGGCCCGCGAGGAGGGGCAGTCCCGCGCCGAGCAGCCCCCGGGCCAGTACGTCGCGTCGGCGCATGTGAACCTCCCTGGACCGGACTCGCGAGGGTGGGGGCGGTCGGCCCGCCTTACGGAGCGGAGACCTTCGGCCGGCGGATCACCGGGGCGGGCACGCTGTCGATCAGCACGTTGAGGCAGGCCGGCAGGCCGCTGGCATGGGCCTCCTCCAGCGCCCCGGGCAGGTCCTCGGCCCGGGTCACGAGGGCGCCGTGGCCGCCGAGCGCCGTGACGACGCGGTCGTAGCGGGAGCTGAGGAGGTCGCAGTGGCGGGCCCGCGCCGCGCCGTACTGGCGCAGCTGGATCTGGTACTCGGCGTTCCAGCGGGCATCGTTGCCCACCACCGCGATGAAAGGCAGGCCGTAGCGCACGGCGGTGTCGAACTCGGCCATGTGGAAGCCGAAGGTGCCGTCCCCCAGGACCGCCACCACGGGCCCCGCCGGGTCGTGGAGCCGGGCCGCCAGGGCGAAGGGCAGCGAGGCCCCGATGGTGCCCGAGACCCCGTTGATGAGGCGCCGGGGGGCCTGCACCAGGGCCTGGGGCCATTGCCCGATCTCGCCCCCGTCGCAGATCAGCGTGCCGCCGGGATGCCGGTCGAGGAAGGCGGCGACCCCGCGGCACAGCTCCACCGGATGGAGGCGGCCCTCGGGACCGCGCCGGTCGTCCCAGTCCGCGGGCCGGTACGCCACCGCGGCCCGCACGGCGGCCGGCCAGTCCGTCCCGTCGCCGGGGCGGCGCGCCGCGTCGGAGGAGCGTGCGCGGCAGGATCGGGCCAGGGCCGCGAGGGTCGCCAGCGCATCGCCCGCGCCCGCGACGGCGAGGCGGGCCGGGTCGACCCGCGCGACGAGGGTGGGATCGGGGTCGATGACGACGAAGCGGCAGGCCGGCGCCACCGCGGGCGCCTCGCCGAACTTCAGGGTGAAGTCGAGGGGCTTGCCCACGAGCACGAGGCAGTCGGCCTGGGCCAGCACCTCGGCGAAGGCACCGAGACTCGGATCGTTGAGGCCGCGCGGGCTTTCCATGCCGAGGACCGGCAGGCCCGAGGCCGCCTCCAGCGC
The DNA here is from genome assembly GCF_001423085.1 of Methylobacterium sp. Leaf125. GTDB lineage: Bacteria > Pseudomonadota > Alphaproteobacteria > Rhizobiales > Beijerinckiaceae > Methylobacterium. Next base: position 155,440 of record NZ_LMNU01000046.1, read on the forward strand.
CGCCATCCGGGCGCGCCCCGCGGCGCCGCAGGCGACCGGGCCGCACAGGATCAGCGGGCGCTGCGCCCGGCCGAGCTCCGCCATCACCGCCGCGACGAGGTCGGCGCCAGGCTCGCCGGCCCGGATCGCGGCCTCGGCCGGGGCCGAGGAAGGAGGGGCGGCCGCGGCGGGGGCCGAGGAAGGGGGGGCGGCCTCGGCTGGGACTGAGGAAGGAGGGACGGCCTGGGCCGGTGCCTCCAGGAGGTCGACCGGCAGGCTGAGATGCACGGGCCCCGGCCGGCCCTCGCGGGCGATCCGCAGGGCCCGGGCGATGTCGTCCGCCAGGGTGTCGACGGAGGCGGCGGTCCACGAGGCCTTGGTCATCGGCCGGGCGATGTCGGCCTGGGCGAGTTCCTGGAAGGCGCCGCGCCCGATCTCCGACAGGCCGGCATGCCCCGAGAGCAGCAGGACCGGGCTCTCCGCCGCCAGCGCGGTGAACAGGGCGGCGGCACCGTTGGTCTGCCCCTGGCCGCCGGTGACCAGGGCGACGCCGACCTCCCCGGTCAGGCGCCCCCAGGCATCGGCCATGTGCACGCAGGCGGCCTCCTGGCGGACATGCACCACCGCGATGTCCGTGCCCAGCAGGGCGTCGAAGATCGGCATGATGTGGTTGCCCGACAGGGTGAAGATGCGGCGGACGCCGAGGCGCTCCAGCGTCTCGACGACGATGTCGGCGCCGCGCGGCCGGCCCGGGGACTGGTCCATGACGTCTCTCTCCGCGCTCCGTCGGATGGGGGTGCGGCCTCAGGCGGCCGCGTTGAGGGGGTGCGGCCTCCGGCGGCCGCGTCGAGGTGGGGGTGCGGCCTCAGGCGGCCGCGTCGAGGAGGGAGGCGCCCGGGCGCACATGGGTGAAGGCGACGGGCTCCAGGGTGACGTCGAGTCCGTCCCCGGCCTGGCGCACCACGGTGTAGTGCGAGGTGGCGAGATCCGAGGTCTCGGGGAAGTCCTCGCGGAAATGCGCCCCGCGGCTGTCGGTGCGGGCCAGGGCCGCGGCCTGGATCGCCTGGCTGACGAGGACGAGGTTCTCGAGGTTGAGCCGGTCCATCCAGGTCAGGTTGTAGCGGCGGTCGCCGTCGGGGATGCCGGCCTCCGCCACCGCGGCCGCGAGGCCGTCGAGGCGCTCGCCCGCCCGGGCCAGCCCGGCCGCGTCGCGCAGGATGCCGACATCGTCCCACATGGTGGCGTAGAGGGCCTCCCGGATCGCCTCCAGGTCTCCGGCCGGGCGGCCGAGGGGACCGTAGGCGCGGGCGAGCCCGGCCTCGACCGCGTGGGGATCGGGCTCGGCCAGGGTCCGCGCACCGCGCACCGCGCGGGCCATGGCGGAGCCGGCCAGCCCGCCGAACACCGTCGAGTTGGCGACGCCGTTGCCGCCGAGGCGGTTGGCCCCGTGCACCCCGCCGGTATCCTCGCCGGCCGCGTAGAGGCGCGGCAGCGCGGTGCCGCAGCCGGGACGGAAGGCGACCCCGCCCATCATGTAGTGGGCCGTGGGGATGACCTCGACCAGGCCCCCGGCGAGGTCGAAGCCGCAATCGGCGCAGCGCTCGACCATGCCCTTGAACTTGGCGGCCACGTCCGCGGTGCCGAGATGGCTCATCTGGATGTAGACGCCGCCATGCGGCGTGGCATGGCCGTCGCGGATCCGCCGCATGATCGAGCGGCTGACGACGTCGCGGGTCGCCCGCTCGGCGCGGGGATCGTAGTGCTGCATGAAGCGCTCCTGCGACGCATCGAGCAGGTAGCCGCCCGCGCCCCGGAGCCCCTCCTCCAGCACCGTGCCGGTCATCCGGGTGCCCGCGCCCGCCAGCAGGCCGGTGGGATGGAACTGGACCATCTCCATGTCGCGCAGGGGCAGGCCCGCGCGGAGCGCCATGGCGAGCCCGTCGCAGGTCTTGTCGCCGGAGGGCGTGTGGAACTTGTACATGGTCGGGCCGCCGCCGGTGGCGAGCAGGGTCGCCCGGGCGCGGACCAGGACCGGGATGCCGGTCCGCATGTCGAGCATCAGGACGCCGGCGAGGCCGGAGCCGTCGGCGGCCGGGATCAGCTCGAGGGCGCGGTGATCCTCCAGGCGCCGGACGTCGCGGCGCCAGACCTGCTCGGAGAGGCGGTTGATGATCTCGATGCCGGTGAGGTCGCCCTTGTGCACCGTGCGGTCGAAGGTCTGCCCGGCGAAGGCCTTCTGGTGGACGCTGCCGTCGGGGTTGCGGTCGAAGAAGCAGCCGAGCTCGGTCTCCAGCTCGCGGATGCGGACCTGCGCCTCCGTGACCAGGGTCCAGGCCAGCTCCTGGTTGTTGAGCCACTTGCCGCCCTCGATCGTGTCCATGAAGTGGCGCTCGACCGAATCGCCCGGGGCGAGGGCGACGTTGTAGCCGCCCTGGACCATGCGGGTGCAGCCGCACTTGCCGAGCAGCCCCTTGACCGCGACGGTGACCTCCAGGTCGGGGGCGGCCTTCTTGGCGTGGAGGGCGGCGAACAGGCCGGCGCCCCCGGAGCCCAGGATGAGGATGTCGGTCTCGATGGTCGTCGGCACGGTGCGCATCAGGCGGCTCCCAGGCTCTCGATGATGGCATCCCGCCGGCTGGCGACGTCGCGCTGGACCTCGGCGAAGAGCGAGCCGCCATGGGAATCCATGCCGACCAGGAGGGGTCCGAAGTCGCGGATCGCGAACTTCCACAGGCTCTCGGGGTGGAGGTCGTCGAGGTCGATGTCGTCGATCCGCTCGATCCAGGTCGTCTCCAGGGCAGCGGCGCCGCCCACGATGGCGAGGTAGGCGCCGCCCTGCTCGGCGAAGGCCTCCAGGGTCTTCGGCCCCATGCCGCCCTTGCCGACGATGAGGCGGACGCCCTCGCGCCGCATCAGGGCGTCGGTGAAGCGCTCCATCCGCATGGAGGTGGTGGTGCCGATGCAGAACGGCGCGTAGCCCACGGGCGCCTCGGGCGAGACCGGCACGCGGTGGACGTTGGGCGCGGTGTGGATGACCGCGTGGCCGGACAGGTCGAGATGGGTCCGGCGCTCCCGGTCGAACATGTGGATCAGGGTGGCGTCGCGGATGCCGAACAGGGTCTTGCGCAGGGTGACGGTGTCGCCGATCTTCAGGGCGCGGGCCTGCGCCGCGTCGATCGGCATGTCGAGAACGTGGTGCATGGCGCTGCCCTCCCGGCGGCCGCGTCTGTGAAGGCGTCTGGTGGCGTGCGCCGGGCTCAGTCGAAGGCGATGCCGCCGGGCGTGAAGGTCGCCCGGGCCCGGCGGGCCGAGTGGCACTGGATGTTCACCGCCACCGGGTTCTGGGTGATGTGGGTCGCGGCGACCTCGACATGGACCGCGAAGCTGGTGGAGCGGCCGCCGAGCCCTTGCGGGCCGATGCCGAGCTCGTTGACGGCGCGCGACAGCTCCGCCTCGATCCGGGCGCCCTCGGGATCGGAGCAGGCGGTGCGCAGCTTGCGGGTGGCCGCCACCTTGGCGAGGTGCATGCACAGGTCCGAGGTGCCGCCGATGCCGACGCCCACGATGGTCGGCGGGCAGACGCGGCCGCCGAGCTCGATCACCCGGTCGATGACGAAGCGCTTGACCGCGTTGATGCCGTCCGAGGGCAGGAGCATCTGCAGGAACGAGCCGTTCTCCGAGCCCGAGCCCTTGGGGATCATCTCCACCGACACGGTCTCGGGCCGGTCGTCGAAATCCACGTGGATGATCGGCACGCGGAGGCCGCAGGAGGTCTGCTCGTTCACGCGGGTGATCGGGTGGACCACGGAGGAGCGCAGGGAGTGCTCGGTGGTGGCCCGGGCGCAGCCGCGTCGGATGGCGGCCTTGAGGTCGATGCCCTCGACGCGCACGTCGCGCCCGATCACCACGTTGTAGATCGGGATGCCGGTGTCCTGGCAGAGGATGTTCCTGGTGCGCTCGGCCACCGCGATGTTCTCCACCATGGTGCCGAGGATCGCCCGGCCGGTGGCGCTGGTCTCGTCGCGGGCGAGATCCGCGAAGCCCGCCTTGATGTCCGGCGGCAGCAGCTTCAGGGCGCGGACGTAGAGGTCCTTGCACACCGCTTCGACTTCGGTGAGGTCGAGGTCCATGCCGGTCTCCTTTCAGGGGGTTGGGCTCAGGCGCCGCCGAGCAGGAACAGGAGCCCCACCGCGAGGCCCGCCGCCACGCAGGCGGAGACGACGAGCGCCGTCCGCTCCCGGGCGACGAACCACTCCACGGCCAGCACGCGCAGGCCCAGGACCATGTGCAGGGCGAGCGCGCTGACGAGGCCCCATTCGGCCGTGCGCACGAAGCCGTTATGGGTCAGCCCGAGGAAGCTCTCGAGGCGGTCGGCCCCCTGCAGCGCGGTGCCGAGGGCGATGAAGTGCATCGGCAGGAACAGCGCCAGGGCGATCCCCGAGAGGCGATGCAGCAGGGCGGCGGCGAAGCCCGCGCGCGGACGGGCCGCCCGGAATGCGCCGCGCCGCGGGCCGGCGGTCTGCGTCCCGGCGCTCATGCGACGTAGACCGCTAGCGCCGCCCGCAGGCCGAGGACGAGGAGGAGCGCCGCGACGGCGAGCATCGCCCCGTCGAGGGAGCGTCCGCGCCAGGACGTCCACTCCCGCAGGATGCTGCGCAGGCCGATGGGCGCGTGGATCGCCGCCGCCACCACGAAGAGGCCGTAGAACAGCAGGAAAGCGTGGTTGCCCTGCGTCCGGCCGAGGATCTCCCCGGCGGTGAGGCCGCCGCGCACGGCGTACAGGATCGTGCCGAGATGGACCGCCACCGCCACCGCCAGGATCACGGCGGTGCCGCGCTGCGCCACGTAGAGGAGCGGGCTCATGCCGACCTCCGGAAGTGCCGGGCACCGAGCCGCTTCAGGGCGGACCGGGCGGTGGCGCGCTTCAGGCCCGCGATGGCGAAGGTCGGCGCCAGGGCCTTCGGGCAATGCTCGGTGCAGCTCATGTGGGTGTGGCAGGACTGGCAGCCCGCATCCCCGGACACGGCCTCCAGCCGCGCCTCCTGGCCCCGGTCGCGGACGTCGTTCACCAGGGTCCAGGCCCGGTTGAGGGCGGCCGGGCCGAGATAGTCCGGGTTCCAGGTAACCACGTCGCAGGCGGCGTAGCAGACGCCGCAATTGATGCACTCGATGCCGGCATCCACCGCCCGGCGCGCCGGCGAGTCCGGCGCCACCCGGGCGAAGTCCGCGGGCGGCGCGTCGCCGGGCTCGAAGGCGCCGTGGGCGGCCGTCCACTTCGCGAAGAACGGCTCCATGTCGACGGCCAGATCCTTGATCACCGGCAGGTTGCGCAGGGGCTCGAGGGTCAGGCCGTCGTCCTCCGCCACCGCCGCGACCCGGGTGCGGCAGGTCCAGCGCGGGCGGCCGTTCACCGTCATGGCGCAGGAGCCGCACATGCCGACCCGGCAGGCGAAGCGGTAGGCGAGCGTCGGGTCCTGCGCGCGCTGGATCTCCGTGACCACGTCGAGGATGGTCTGGGCCGGGCGCCGCGCCACGGTGAAGGTCTGGAAGCCGTCGTCCCGCCGGATGCGCACCGTCAGCGCTTCGCCCGGCACGGCCTCGACCGTGGGGTCGGCCCGGGAGGGGGTGGGAACCGGAGCGTTCATGCCTCAGCGCTCCGCCTTGGCGACGGCGCCGGGGAAGAACAGCTCGCCCTGGTCGGTGGCCTTGGCGGCCACGAGGCCGGCGCGGTTCATGTAGTCGAGATAGGCCAGCATGTTCAGGGGCGCACTGGTCCACTGGGTCTGCGGCGCGCGGATGATCTCCACCGCCTCCGCCTCGGTGAGCCGGGCGTTCTCCGCCTTGATCCAGAGGGCGGCGACCCGGGCCGGCTCGGCCTTGATCAGGGCCAGGCTCTCCTCCAGGGCGGCCCGGAAGGCGGCCACGATCTTCGGGTTGGCGGTGACGAAGCGGCTGCTCGCCCAGACGAGGTTGAAGGTGTGCGGCCCCCCGAGGACGTCGTAGCTGTCGAGCACCTTGCGGGCCTTGGGGTCCTTCAGCTCCATCTCCTGGAACGGCGGCGACCCGAAATGCGCGGTGATCTCGGAGCGGCCGCCGAGCATCGCCGTCTGGGCGTCGGGATGGCCCATGGAGACCGTGAGGGGGTCGAGCTTGCCCTGCTGGCCCGGCCCGAAGGCCTTCTCGGCGGCCATCTGCAGGGTGATGGCCTGGATCGAACTCTTCACCGTGGGCAGGGCGATCTTGTCCTTCTCGGTGAAGTCCTTGATCGACGTGACCGCCGGGTTCACGCTCACCAGCCAGAGCGGCATGGCGTTCAGGGCCGCCACGCCCCTGACCTGCAGGTTGCCCCGCGTGCGCCCCCAGATCGTGAGCATCGGCCCGACCCCGCCGGCGGCGAAGTCGAGGTTCCCCGAGAGCAGGGCCTCGTTCATGCCCGAGCCGCCGGTGAAGCGCAGCCACTCGGTCTTGAGCTCCAGCCCCTGCTGGCGGGCCTGCTTCTCGAGGAGCTTCTCCTCCTCCATCACGGTGAGCGGCAGGTAGGAGATGCCGAACTGCTTGGCGAGGCGCACCACGGAGGCCTCCGCCCGGGCGGATCCCGCGCCGGCCAGGAGGCTCGCGGAAAGACCCGCCGCGAGACCGGCCGAGATCACGGCCGCGGCGCCGCAGAGCCGGACGAGACGGCCAAAAGCCACGAGACGGCCGAGTGCCATGGGTTCCTCCTGCGCAGGCCCGAATTCTCTGGTCCGGTGCCGAGCGCCACGATAGCCTCGTGCCGACCCCTGTCAACGGTCATATGTCATATACATGAGTTGTCGATGTCGAACCGCATGCGCGCCCCCGCCGATCCCGAGGCGCATCCCGACGTCCGGTCGCCGGACGCGGCCGAGGACGCCGCCAAGGACGCGGCCCGGGTCGAGCCCAAGCTCGAGGCCCGGGTCGAGCCCAAGCTCGAGCCCAAGGTCGAACCCAAGCTCGAACCCATGACGTCGCTGATGACGGAACCCCTGGCGAGTCGCCCGCTCTACCTGCAGGCCCGCGACCTGCTGCTGCGCCGGATCGTGGACGGGACCTGGAAGCCGGGCGGCTACCTGCCGAGCGAGCCGCAGCTGGCCCTCGACCTCGGCGTCTCCATCGGGACGATCCGCAAGGCCATGGAGGACCTCGTCGGGCAAGGGCTGCTGGAGCGCCAGCACGGCCGCGGCACGCAGGTCGTGCCCCATTCCAGCGACCGGTCGCGCTTCCGCTTCCTGCGCTTCGTCCACGGCGACGGGCGGCCGTTCCGCCCCGTGGCCCGCGTCCTCTCGGCCGGGACCGCGCGGGCCGACGCGCAGGACCGGGCCGCCCTCGGGCTGGCGGCGGGTGCGCGGGTGCTGGTCCTGCTGCGGACCCGCAGCGAGGACGGCGTGCCGCTGATCTACGAGCGCATCGCGCTGCCGGCCGAACCCTTCGCCGCCCTGAAGCCGGAACCCGGCGCCGAGATGCTGGAGGAGATCTACGTGCTCTACCAGGCACGCTGCGGCCAGACCGTGGCGCGGGCCCGGGACACGATCGCCACCGACCGGGCTGGCCCCGCCATGGCGGACGCCCTCGGCTGTGCGCCGGGCGCGCCCCTGCTGCTGGTGCGCCGGGTCGCGGTCGCCCTCACGGGCGACCCCATCGAGTATCGCCAGAGCTGGACGGCGGCGCTCGACTACCGCGCCGACCTCGACTGACGGAGCGGAGGCCGGTCGGGCACCCCTGGGCGGCGCGCGAAGCCCCCGTCCGCGCCCCTGAGGGATCGAACGGATCGGGTCCCGGACCCTCTCCGATCGCTCCCTCCGGCGCCTGTCACGCGCGGGTCCCACACGGGCGGGGAGGCCCGCTCCGCCCGCGCCGATCGGAAAGCGATCGACCGGACGCGGACTTACGCCTGCATGCCCCAGCGCTGCAGGGTGTGGCGCTCGATGGTCTGGAAGATCAGGTTCTCGACGCAGAGACCGATGAGGATCACCGTCAGCAGCCCCGCGAAGACATTGGGGATGTCGAGCATGTTCTTGTTCTCGAAGATGAACCAGCCGAGGCCGCCCGAGCCCGAGCTGACGCCGAAGACCAGTTCCGCCGCGATCAGGGTGCGCCAGGCGAAGGCCCAGCCGACCTTGAGGCCGGTGAGGATGCTGGGGAAGGCCGCCGGGATCAGGATCTTGGTGATCAGCCGGCCGCCGCGCAGACCGTAGTTGCGCCCGACCATCTTCAGGGTCCGGCTGACCGAGAGGAAGCCCGAATGGGTGTTGAGGGCGATGGCCCAGGTCACCGAATGGACCAGCACGAAGATCAGGCTGCCGTTGCCGAGGCCGAACCAGATCAGCGCCAGGGGCAGCAGCGCGATGGCCGGCAGGGGATTGAACATCGACGTCATCGTCTCGAGGAAGTCGGTACCGATGCGCGAGCTGATCGCGATGCCGGTGAGCAGGGTCGCCAGCACGATCCCGAGGCCGTAGCCGATCAGCAGGACCTTGATCGAGCCCCAGGCCCGCAGCACCAGGGTGCCGTCCGCCACGCCCCGGCCGAAGGCCGCCACGGTGGCGGTGAAGGTCGGGAACAGGAGGTCGTTGTCGAGGTAGCGCCCGTAGGCCTCCCAGATCAGGGCCAGCACCGCCAGGATCACGAGCTTGCGCAGCCAGCCCTGGTTGTAGAGACGCTCGACGGTCGAGAGCGGCTTCTCGACCACGGCGCCGCCATAGGCGCCGCCGGTCTCGCGGACGATCTCGGGACGGGCGGGCCGGAGGAGGACGGGTGACACGAGCGCCTTCGCAGTCCTAGACATTCTCCGCCTCCTGGATCTCTTCGGAAAACAGCATCTGATGGATGCGCTGCTCCAGCAGCAGGGTCTCCTGCGGCGAGCCGGCGGTGTTGAGCTCGGCCTTGACCTCGCCGGGATGCGGCGAGAGCAGGAGGATGCGCGAGCCGATCTTGATCGCCTCCGGGATCGAGTGCGTGACGAACAGCACCGTGAAGCGGGTCTCCTCCCACAGGGCCAAGAGCTCGTCCTGCATCCGCCGGCGGGTGAGCGCGTCCAGGGCCGCGAAGGGCTCGTCCATCAGCAGGATGTCGGGCTCCATCGCCATGCCGCGGGCGATGGCCACCCGCTGCTTCATGCCGCCCGACAGCATGTGCGGATAGCTGTCGGCGAAGGCCGAGAGGTTGACCTTGTCGATATAGTGCATGGCCCGCTCGTCGGCGGCCCGGCCCGACAGGCGCCCCGAGGCCTCGAGGGCGAAGGCGACGTTCTGGCGGACGGTCTTCCAGGGCAGGAGCTGGTCGAATTCCTGGAACACCATCATCCGGTCCGGGCCGGGCTCGGTGATGGCCTGGCCCTTGAGGCGGATCTGCCCCTCCGTCGGCGCCATGTAGCCGCCCACCGACTTCAGCAGGGTGGATTTCCCGCAGCCCGAGGGTCCGAGCAGGACGAAGCGGTCGCTCGGGAAGACCTGGAAGCTGACCCGGTAGGTCGCCGTGACGAGGTGGTGGGGGGTCTTGTACTGCAGCGTAACGCCGTCGACCTCGAGCAGCGGCACCGTGAAGGTCGAGGGCAAGCCTGTCACCAAGCTCATGGCATCCTCCCGTTAGCCACGCGTAGGGCGGCCGTGCTGATTTTGATGAGCGGTCTGGAGCCGCTTTGCCTTCGGACGTTCGTCCACCGGAGTTCCGGGTTCGCCGGAATCCGGTGTTCGCCGGAGCCCCGAACCGTCGGCCCCGGCAACATCGTTCGCCCGCCTCCTCGATACCAAGCAGGATCCTTCCTGTAAATATAATAGCTATCTATTATAAGACAGGTTTTTATTCTTGTTCGACAGGGTTTCGGCGCCGCCGGCTGCCTCCTCGGCCGCGGCGCGGAGGCGTCCTCGGTCCCGGTCCACCCCGGCAAGGCGCGCGCCGCGCGCGGCGTGCCGCTGATCCGATGCTCGGGCCGGAACCTGGTCGCTCCGCAGCACAGTCCGCCTCCGCACGATCCCCGATCGGCCAAGGATTAGAACCTGTTCTGCGATGTCTTCAAGTCTCGTGTGGCGAGATCTTCCAATCGGTCGATTGCGCCGTCACGGGCTCTCGCCGGGACTTCGTTCTACGACACAGGCTCTTGAGAAGAACCATTCCGAGCGACCCCGATCCTGCGGGGCGCATCGTCCTGGTCCTGCTCGGGACATTCGGCCTCTGGGCCGCGAGCGACCGGCCGCGCGGCGGCGCGGCGCGCGCGGATCCGGGCACGACGCAGCGCATCCTGGAATAGGGTGGTACAGTGCCTGGGGAGGCCGAAGCCGGTCCGCTCGCCCTGCAGGCCCTCGTCGCGCGCGAGGTCGCGCGGCGGACGCCCGTGCTCCGCTCCGCCGTCGAAGCCAATCCCTCGATCGTGTCCGAAACCGGTCCGCCGCGCGCGGCCGTGCCGGTCCCTTCAGCATCCCGAGCGCGTTGCCCGGTCCCCCATCGCTTCGCCGAGCCGGAGCAGCAGAGGCGTTTTCCGCGTGGATTCCTACTTCACCTCTTCCTTCCTGCTGTCGCTCCTGCAGATCGTCTGGATCGACATCATCCTGTCGGGCGACAACGCGGTGGTCATCGCCATGGCCTGCCGCGGCCTGCCCGAGCGGCAGCGGCGGATCGGCGTCTTCGCGGGCGCCCTCGCGGCGGCCCTGCTGCGGATCTTCTTCGCCGTCATCATCTCGCAGCTGCTGGCGGTGCCGCTCCTGAAGGTGGTGGGCGGCCTCATCCTGCTGCACATCGCCGTCAAGCTCGTCTGCGGCGAGGCGGAGGACGAGAGCGCCATCCAGGAGCATTCCAGCCTGCCCAGGGCGATCTGGACCATCGTGGTGGCGGATGCCGTCATGAGCTTCGACAACGTCGTGGCGGTGGCGGGGGCCGCCAAGGGGCACGACGCGCTCTTCATCATCGGCCTCGCCCTGTCGGTGCCGCTCCTGGTGGTCGGCGCAAGCCTGATCACCCGGCTGATCGACCGGTTCCCGGTCCTGATCTGGTTCGGCGGCGGATTGCTGGGCTGGGTGGCCGGCGAGATGATCGGCACCGATCGGCTGGTCCAGCGGCACCTGATCGAGGGGCTGCCCGCGGCCCTGCAGGGCGCCGTCCCGCACGCGATGGGCGCCCTCGGGGCCGCCCTCGTGGTCGGCATCGGCCTGCTGCTCAAGCGCCGATCCGAGCGGGCGATCACGCGGCCGCCGTCGGCCGCCGTGGGCCGGGCCGAGGCGGACGTCCGCGGCAGCCGATCCGCAGCGCCCGCGTCAGGCCTCGGCCGCGGCGGAACACAGACCTGAAAAAGCCCCGCCTCGAGGAGGCGGGGCCGATGGCTCCGGTCGTCAGGAGAGGGTGACGGGCCGTCAGGCGGCCAGCTTCACCGCCGAGGCCGGGGCGTTGTCGTTCACGACGACGAGCTCGCCCGCCGCGGTGACGGCAGCGTCCTTCGGGGTCAGCCGGTCGGCCACGAAGGCCACGAGCGCCACGTTGGCGGTACCGGCGAGGGCGACGAGAAGCAGAGCGGTCATGAAGGGCGGTCCCGAGCGGTGATGGCGTTGCAGCGCTTATGACGCGTCCCGCCGCTCCTTGGTATGCCAGATACGATATGCCAGATATACCAGTCTTGCATGGATGACGGCGCCGGCGCGACTGAAGCCTCTCTTTATTGCATTATGCTGCGCGATGCTGATCTCGCAACACGGTACTATTCTTCAGCATAGCCGGGTGGCGCGTGCTGGTCCGAGCGCGCCGCGCCGCCTCAGAACACCGCGTGGTCGCCGCGCTCGGCGACCGCCTCGCCGCGGATCAGCTGGGCGTAATAGTCGAACAGCGTCTCCGACCCCGTCGCGGGGGTCATCGCGTCATCGTATCGGCCGGTGGCGGGATCGCGCACGAGCATGGACTCGGTGGCGTAGTAGCGGCCGATCCGGGCGAGTTCGGCCTTGGCCGCCAGCGCCGGCACCCCGCGTCCGAGCGTCGCCATGACGGCGACGATCCCGTCGAGCAGGGCGACCGGAACGTGCCGGAACCGCGGTTCGCGCCCGAGCAGCGCGAACAGTCGCTCACCCTGCGCCCGCGGCGTGATGGCGTCGCCCGGTCCGCCGATCGGCAGCACGCGATTGCGCCGCGCCGGGTCATCGAGGCAATCCGCGAGGTAGCGGCCCAGGTCCCCGTCACTGATCGGCCTGCAGGCCGTCAGGGTCCCGTCACCGAAGACCAGGAAGGGCTTGCCGCGCTTCACGCGCTCCACTTGGCCCGAGAGGGATTTGAAGAAGGCCGTCGGCCGAACGATGGTGTAGGTGAGCCCCGAGGCGACCAGGACCGCTTCGAAGGCCAGCTTGGCCCGCTGAAAGGCGAGGATCGGCTTCTGGACGCAGATCGCCGACAGCAGGACGACCTGGGTCACGCCGGCCGCCCGGCTCGCCTCCAGGGCGTTCCGCGACACGCCGTAATCGATCGCCCAGGCATCCGCGGGCAATCCGGTCCGCGACGCGAGACACGAGACCAGGACGTCGAACCGTTCGCCGCGGATGCCGTCGCGCGCCAACGACGCGGGATCCGCGAAGTCCACGATCCGTTCGGAGGCGCCCGGGGGCGCTCGGGGCGGGTCGGCTGCACCGGTCGGGGGCGTGGGACCGACCCGGCGCCGGACGAGGCAGACGACCGCATGCCCGCGGGCCACGAGCGCCCGCGCGGTGGCCCGTCCGATCGTGCCGGTCGCCCCCAGGAGGAGGACGCGGCGCGGCCCCGGGCCGTCCGGTCGATCCAGGCTCATGCGCGCGTCCTCCCGGTGCTCGGACATCCCCGGCGCCCGGCGTTTGTCGGGGATACGGGGGAACCGCTTATCCCGATACGACGAACGCCAAGACAGACCCTAGCCGAACGGCACCGCATAGCCCTCCCCGAACGTCCGGTCGTGGCCACGCCCGGCGCCGCCGACCCATCGGGCGCCCCCCGGGAGCACGGGCTTGACTTATATCCATTTTGCATCTTAGTTAGATGTGAAATGGACATAAGGCCCCGCCGTGACCGAGGACGACTTTCTCCGCGCGTATGACCCCGCCGCCTTCCCGCGGCCGGCCCTCACCGTCGATCTCGTCCTGATGGGGCTGCGCGCCGGCCGTCCGGCCGTGCTCCTGACGCAGCGCACCCAGCACCCGCATGCCGGCCGCTGGGCGCTGCCCGGCAGCTTCGTGCGCCCCGACGAGACCCTGGACGGCGCGGCCGAGCGCGTGCTGCGCGAGAAGGCGGGGTTCGCCCCGGCGGCGGTGGCGGACACCCACCGGGAGCAGCTCTACACCTTCGGCGCCCTCGACCGCGACCCGCGCATGCGCATCGTCACCGTGGCCTACCTCGCGCTGATGCCGGAGGCCGCCTTCGCCCGGGCGCTGGCGCAGGAGGCGGGGCTGTCGGCCGCCCTCCTCGCGGTGCCCTGGGCGGGCGAGGCGGGGGGCCCGGTCGCGGCCTTCGCAGCGGGCGACCCCGACCGGGCGACGCCGCTGCGCCTCGCCTTCGACCACGCCGCGATCCTCGCCCTGGCGGTGCAGCGGATGCGGGGAAAGCTCGACTATTCCGACGTCGCCTTCGCGCTGCTGCCCGAGGCCTTCACCCTGCGCCAGTTGCAGGACGTGCACGAGGCGATCCTGGGCACCGCCCTGAACAAGCCCGCCTTCCGCCGCCGGATGCTCGACCGCGGCTGGCTCGTCCCCACCGGCGCCCGCGAGGCCGGCACCTCGTTCCGGCCCGCCGAGCTCTACCGCTTCCAGAAACCGCTCTGAACCCAGTGCGCGCCCCACAGGAGGGTCCCATGGCTACGATCCGCAACCTCGGCCCGGTCGCCCAGCTCAGGAGCGAGGCGAGCAGCCACGTCATCCGCTACCGCAACGGCCGCATCCGGCAGAGCGGGCGGGGCCTCGTCTTCTGGTTCCGGCCGGAAACCGCGAGCATCAGCGAGGTGCCGATGGACGACCGGGAGATGACCCTGTTCGTGCGCGGCCGCAGCCGGGACTTCCAGACCGTGGTCGTGCAGGGGACGATCGGCTGGCGCGTCGTCGACCCGGAGCTGCTGGCGAGCCGCGTCGACTTCTCCCTCGGGCTTCGCACCGGCCGGCCGCAGGGCGAGCCGATCGAGCGGATCGAGGCGCGTCTCGGCGGCATCGCCGGCCAGGCCGTCCTGGAGGTGATCGGCGCCAGCCCGGTGGGCGCCCTCCTGGATGCCGGGCCCGAGCCCCTGCGCCTGAGCCTCGAGGCGGTGCTGGGGACGGCCCCGGCCCTGGCGGAGATCGGCCTCGCGGTGGTCTCGGTGCGGCTCACCAACCTGGCGCCGTCGAGCGAGCTGGAGCGCGCCCTGCAGACGCCCACCTTCGAGGCCCTGCAGCAGAAGGCCGATGCGGCGACCTTCGCCCGGCGCGCCCTGGCGGTGGAGAAGGAGCGGGCCATCGCGGAGAACGAGCTGGAGACCCGGACGGAGCTGGCCCGGCAGGAAGCGCTGCTCATCGCGCGGGAGGCGGAGAACGCCCGCGACCGCGCGGCGGGCCTCGCCGAGGCGACAGGGCTGGCGGCGGCGGCGGAGGCCGAGCGCATCCGTCTCGTCGAGGGCGCCCAGGCCGAGGCCGAGCAGCGCCGGGCCGCGATCTACCGCGACCTTCCGCCGGCCGTGCTCCTCGGACTGGCCGCCCGCGAACTCGCGGGCAAGCTGGAGACCATCGAGCACGTCAACGTCACGCCGGACCTGCTGGCGAGCGCCCTCGGGGCATTCCGCGGGGCGGCCCCGCCGGTCGCACCCCCCGCCCCGCCCCGCTGAGGACGCGCCATGGCGGTCATCACCCCGCGCGCCGTGTTCGTCGTCCGCGAGACCGATTACGAGGCCCTGCTCGCCCGGCACGCCACCCGCGGCCAGGCCCGGTTCTTCCTGGAGAGCCGCGGACAGAGCCTCGCGGAGGTCGAGGACCGGCACGCCCGCTTCCACGCCGTGCTCGGCCAGGCGCGGGCCGCGGTGCCGGGGGACTGGCGGCAGGCGCTGGCCCGGCGCATCGACCTCGATCGCTTCCTGTTCGCCCCCGAGGACGTCGTCGTCACGGTGGGCCAGGACGGCCTCGTCGCCAACGTGGCGAAGTACCTGCGCGCGCAGCCGGTGATCGGCGTCAATCCGGCCCCCGACCTCTACGACGGCGCCCTCGCGCGGGTCGCGGTGGAACGCCTGCGCACCCTGCTCCCGGCCAGCGCCGCGGGAGCGGCCCCGGTGGAGCGGCGCACCATGGTGCAGGCTGCCCTCGACGGCGGCCAGCGGCTCGTGGCCCTGAACGAGATCTTCGTCGGCCACCGCAGCCATCAATCCGCGCGCTACCGGATCGCGGTCGACGGCACCGCCGAGGATCAGTCGTCGAGCGGCCTCATCGTGGCCTCGGGCACCGGCCTGACCGGCTGGGCTCGCTCGATCGGCGAGGCGACGCACCTCACCGTCGGGATCGGCACGGAGGAAGCGGCGGTCGGCTACTGGGTGCGCGAGCCGTTCCCGAGCGTCGCCACCGGGACGACCCTTCGGGCGGGCCGGCTCGCCGGGGCCGTCCTCGCCGTCACGTCACGGATGAACGAGGGCGGCGTGGTCTTCGCCGACGGGATCGAGCAGGACTTCCTCGCCTTCGACTGGGGCCGCCGGGTCGACCTCGGGCCGGCAGATCGGGCCCTGACCCTGGTGGTCGGCTAGGGCTGCGGTACGGGCCTGGGGCGATCCCAGGCCATCGGGCCCCCGCCGGATCGGGCGGAGGCCTGGCCGGGACAGGCCCGTCGCCCGTCCCGCGCGACGAACGCCCCCGCTCAGGCGGCCCGGATGGTCGCGAGGAAGCGTCCGACTTCCTGGTTCAGCTGCTCGGCCTGGCGCGAGAGGTCCGATGCCGCGCCGAGGACCTGGCTGGCGGCGGCGCCGGTCTCCTCGGCCGCAGAGGCCACACCGGAGATGTTGCTGGTGACCTCGCCCGCGCCCGCCGCGGCCTGGTTCACGTTCCGGACGATCTCCTGCGTGGCCGCTCCCTGCTGCTCGACGGCAGCCGCGATCGACGCGGCCACGCCGCTGATCTCCTGGATCCGACCGGCGATCCCGCCGATCGACGTCACGGCCCGCCGGGTCGACGCCTGGATCTGCCCGATCTGCTGCGAGATCTCGTTCGTCGCCTCCGCGGTCTGCTGCGCCAGGACCTTCACCTCGGAGGCCACGACGGTGAAGCCGAGGCCGGCCTCGCCGGCACGGGCCGCCTCGATGGTCGCATTCAGCGCCAGGAGGTTGGTCTGGCGGGCGATCGACGCGATCAACCCGACCACGTCCCCGATCCGCGTGACGGCCGCGCTCAGGTCCCGCACCAGGGTCGCGGTCTCATCCGCCTCGCCGACGGCGGCCCGGGCCAGCTGGGCCGAGCCGGTGACCTGCCGGCCGATTTCCTGGACCGACGAGCCGAGCTCCTCGGCGGCTGCGGCGACGGTGCCGACGTTCGAGGTGGCTTCCTCGGCGGCGGCGGCAACGGTCGTCGACTGGCTGGCGGTCTCGGTCGCGGTGGTGGTCATCGCCTGCGCGGTGGCCTGGAGTTCGGTGGCTGCCGAGGAGACCAGGCCGATGACGCCACCGACGGCCGATTCGAAGGCGTCGGCCATCTGGTACATCCCGGCCCTGCGCTGCGCCTCGGCGCTCAGGCGCGCCTGCGCCGTCTCGGCCTCCAGCACGCGCGTGCGGATCAGGTTGTCCTTGAAGACCTGCACGGCGCCGATCATGCGCCCCACCTCGTCGGCCCTTTGCGCGGCCGGGACCGCCTGGTCGAGATGGCCGGCGGCCAGCCCTTCCATCGCGCGCGTCAGGGTGTCGACGGGCCGTGCCACGCCGCGTCCGATCAGCGTCGCCAGGATCCCCAGCAGGATCGCGGCCACGATCGCGGCGCCGAACAGCCGCACCAGGGTCGGCCGGAGCTGGGCCGCCGTGTCGTCGGCGTAGATGCCCGAGCCGATGATCCAGCCCCAGGGCTCGAACCCCTGGACATACGAGATCTTGGCGACCGGAGCCGCGACGCCGGGCTTCGACCACATGTAGGGGACGAAGCCGGCCCCGGATTGGCGGACCCGCGCGACCATCTCGGCGAAGAGAGGCTTGCCGGTGGGATCGGTGATTCCGCCGATGTCCTTGCCGATGAGCTCGGCCTTGGGGTGCAGCACCATGCGGGGCTGCATGTCCTGGATCCAGAAATACTCGCTGCCGGCGTAGTGCAACCCGCGCACCGCCGCCACGGCCGCCGCCTGCGCCGCCGCGCGGTCCATCCGGCCGGCGCGCGCCTCCCCCTCGAAATAGGACAGGACGCCGTGAGCGGTCTCCACGAGATCGCGCGTCTTCATCTCACGGGCGTCCGTGATCGCCTGCGAGAGATCCCAGGCCGACAGGCCGATCAGCGCGGCCATGCACAGGAGGGCCGTGACGGTGATGAGTTGGATTCGCGTACCGATGCGGAAGGTCATGGATGCCTGGACTCTGGAGATGCCTGGATTCTGGACTGGCCCCGCAGGCGGCGGACGGGCCTTGGCCTGCCGGCCGCCTGCGGGGCGATGGATGTCTGAAGGGGCGAGAGCCGCACGCCACCGGCGCGCGGCGCGATGTCTTCACGCGGAGGCGAGCGGGACGGTCTGGCCCTCGATCCGGGTGAGCGTGCGCCGCTCACGGCAACGCCGCGTCACGATGAGGCTCGAGCTTCGGGGTCCCCGTTCCGAGGACGCGGCGTGCCGACGGACTGACGGGGCATCCTCAGGCCGCCATCTTCGTGTCGGTGAGAAAGGCCAGGAAGTCGCCGTGGGGCAGCGGGCGGCTGACGTGATAGCCCTGCACCTGGCCGCACTGCTCGGCCGCCACGAAGGCGTATTGCTCGGCGGTCTCGACCCCCTCGACCGTCGTCGCCATGCCGAGGCAGGCCCCCATGGTGATGATGGCCCGAACGATGGCCGCGCTCTCGGGGTCCGAGGGCAGCTGGCGGACGAACGAACGATCGATCTTGATCTTCGAGAACGGAAAGCGGCGCAGGTAGCTCAGGGACGAGTAGCCGGTACCGAAATCGTCCATGGCGAGGCCGACCCCGATGGCTTTGAGCTTGGTCAGCATCGCGAGGGTGCGGGTCTCGTCGTCGAGCATCACCCCCTCGGTGATCTCCAGCTCGAGCCGGTTCGCGGGGAGTCCCGTCGTCTCCAGGACGGCGGCCACCATCTCGGGAAGCCGGTCGTCCCGGAACTGAACCGGCGAGAGATTGACGGCGATCTTGATCGTGCCGGCCCAGGCCGCCGCATGGGTGCAGGCGGTCCGCAGCACCCAGGCCCCGAGGGGCATGATGAGGCCGGTCTCTTCCGCGAGGGGAATGAAGTCGGCCGGGGCGACGAGCCCCTGCTCGGGATGGCGCCAGCGCACCAGGGCCTCCGCCGCCGTGACCACGCCCGTCTGCGAGTCGACGAGGGGCTGGTAGTGCACCTCGAACTCGCCGGCCTCCAGGGCGCGGCGCATGTCGGCCTCGAGGCGGCTGCGCGCCTGCATCCGCTCGGCCAGCGCCGGCTCGAACATCCGGAAGGTCGCCCTGCCCTCGGCCTTGGCCTTGTAGAGGGCAAGGTCGGCGTTGCGCAGCAGGGCGTCGGGCTCACGGCCGTCCTGGACGGCGATCGCGACACCGACGCTGACGCCGACATGGACCAGCTGGCCGTCCAGCAGGAAGGCGCGGTCGATCGCCTCGACGATCCGCGCGGCGATGGCCTCCGGCCCCGGCGCGCCCGCCCGGTTTAGGAGGAGGATCGCGAACTCGTCGCCCCCGAGGCGCGCGACGACGTCGGCCTCGCCGACGGCCGCCTGCAGGCGGGCCGCGACCTTGCGCAGGAGCTCGTCGCCCATCCCGTGCCCGAGCGTGTCGTTGACGAACTTGAAGCGGTCGAGGTCGAGCATCAGGACGGCAAAGCCACGCTCCTGCTCGCGCAGGGCGGCGGCGTGGTGGGCCAGCAGATCGCCGAAGCGGGCCCGGTTCGGCAGGCCCGTCACGGTATCGGTGAAGGCGAGCGTCCGAAGCCGGGCCTCGGAGCGCAGGCGCTCGCGCTGATCGCGGAAGGCGACGACCGTCTGGCGCTTGTGCCCCAGCATGATGTCCTTGCGCAGGACCCGCACCGGGACGCCCTGGCCGTCCGCGTCGATGAGCTCGGCGTCGCGCTCCTCCTGCTCGGGCAGGTCGGCCAGCATCAATCCCGGCAGCATCCGGGTGATGCTGGAACCGATGAGCGCGCTCTGGCTCCGGCCGGACAGCAGTTCCAGGCTTCGATTGGCGGTGGTGATGGTGTCGTCCTCGCAGACGGCGAGCCCCTCGAGGGCCAGGCTCGCCAGCTCGCGCAGGCGCTCGCGGTCGCGACGCAGCTGCGCGCGGGCCGCCAAGGTCATGCGCAGGCCGACGAAGGCCAGCACCAGCAGGCCGATCGAGATCGCGGCGATGATCGGCGCGATCGTCGACGGCGCGATGGCCGTCGCCGGCAGTTGGACCTCGGGGTCGTAGACCAGCGTCGCCGCGGTCATGCCGCAGAGGTGCAGGACGATGATCGAGCCGAGGAGAAGGGGGACGGCGCCCCGGCGCCACAGGCGATTGCGCTCGCCCGCCGCGATGAGGGCAAGGCCGGAGAGGACGAGGCTGATCAGGACGGACGCGCCCACCAGGCCCATGTCCCAGGAGACATGGCCGGTCACGCGATACGACGCTTGCCCGACATAGTGCAGGGCCGCGATCCCGAGGCCCAGGATCACGCCCGCGGCAAACCGGCGGAGACGGCTTCGCTGACCCAGGGACAGCTGGACCCCGGCGCCGATGCCGCCGATCACCAGGAGCAGGGAGACGGCCGTGAGGATCGGCTCGAAGCCGGATGCCATGCCGGGCTGGAACGCCAGCAAGGCGATCATGTGCGTGGCCCAGGCGGTACACCCGGACGCGACGATGCTGGAAATCCCCCACTTGAGACGCGTCAGGCCCTCCGCCCGTGCGGCGTGGGTGGCAATGGCGGACGCGGCGTAGATGCCAATCGAACAGACCAGAGCCGCAGCGAGTAAGAGCTGCTGGTCATGCCTCTGAGTAACACACGTTAAAAGCGCCTGCATGGCCACCTCACTGCTTAGGGTCTGAGCCGGCAGGGGTTAAGCCTTCGAAAAAATTCCCAACTATTTACTCAGAGAAAACATCCGGAAACACTTTTTACACCTTCAATGCAGCTTCGTTTTACGTCGAGCCGAGTGCGACATTGTGAACGTCGAAGATGTCCCGTCCGATGCCGGCCGTAAAGATGAAGGGTCAGCGCACGGCTCCCGAGGCCCCGGCGGGATCGTCGCCCCGCGCGGGCGACGCGCCGTCCCAGGCGGTCCGGATCGGGCCGGTCGCGGTATCGGGCTTTGACTCGCCGATGAAGATGACCACCGGACCGTGTTCGGCCCGTCGCGGGTCGTAGAAATCGAGCAGCGCGGGGGACCGATGCTGGAAGAAATCCGGAGTCAGGCCCTCCCGGCGCAGCAGGTGGTCGATGACGACCTGATCCCCGTGCACGGCGTTCGGCACCGGTCCGCAGGAACCGGCCGCCATCCAGCGCGCCGGCTCGGCCGCGAAGGCGGTGTAGAGGAAATCCAGTTCGCCGCCCCGCCACCGCAGCAGGGCGCTGGAGAGGCGGCCCTTGTGGAAGTAATCCTCCATGGCGGTGAGGCCCGGCTCCGCCAGGGCATCGGCCGGCCCGGTGAGGACGGTGTCGAGGTCGCAGAGCAGCGTCGGTCCGCGCGTGAGCCCGGGGCGGAACGCCTCCATCTTCGCCCACCAGGCCGGCCAGTCGTGCCGGAGCGGCACGCGCTCCACGCCGGCCACGGCCAGGGGCAGGTCCGTGAGGCAGAGGATCCGGTCGAAGGCCGGGGCGTGGCGGCGCACGCCGCGGGCGAGGCGCTCGACCCAGGCCGCGTCGTAGCGGCCGCCGCTCTTCAGGACGGTGATGAGTGTCGTCATCGGAGGGGCGCGATCCTGGGCGGGGCGGTCGGAGAGGACTGGGAAGTCGGGTGGCGGCGTTCAGGAATGGCAAGGATGGAGGCGGAGATGCCCGGCCGCCTCGGCCTGCCGGAACCAGGCGCGCTCGGCCGTCCAGGGATGGCCGGGCCAGCCGTCGAAGCCGAAGCCATGCGCCGCGACCGGGCCGCGCCGGAGGGGGCGGCCCAGGAGGAAGGCCAGCGTCACCAGGAAGCCGGTGCTCGGGTTCGGCCGCCCGGCCGGTCCAGGGTCGGTGGTGACGGGTGCGAGCCGGAGCCGTGCCGCCCGATGCAGGTCCTCGGGCAGGATGTGGACGGGTTTGCCCAGGGGAGCCAGCAGGTCCAGCACCTCGCGGGTCCAGCACACCTGTTCGGGGCGGTTCTGCTCCGCCGGCAGCATCGGGAACGGCAGGATGAAGGCATCCGCACACCGGACCACCGGGCGGTCGAGGAAGCGCGGATCGCGGAGCCACTCGCGCATCTGCCCGCCCCGATTGACCAGGGCGAGATGGGTGACCCGGACGCCGGCGCGGCCGCCGAAGCCCGGCGCGTTGTTGAAGCGCACGACGCAGGACGCCGCGTCGATCGCGGCGGCGGCATCGAGGCCCGGCGCATTGCCGACGATGGCGAGCGGTCCCGAGGCGGCGGGGAACAGGTCGAGCCTGCGCGGGGAGTCGACCGGGAGGTCCACTTGGTAGAAGTCCGATGGCGGCAGGGGTTCGCGGAGCAGCGGACGTATGGCGCCGGCCCGGCGCGGCAAGGTCCGTTCGGATCCTTCCGCTACAGGCCGAGTCGATTGGTGCAGAGTCAGTTGATGAAAGCAGACCGTCTCCGGTGAGCGCCGGGATGTCCGCGGTGAGACGAAGGGTCCGGGACCGATGATGCGCCGATGCTTCGTCTGCGCGGCCGACATGCTCGGGCCGAGCAGCCGTACCCTCGCCTACCCGAACGGGCGGGTCAGGAGGTTTCCCATCGCCTGCGGCGCCTGCGGCCTCCTGCTGGAGGTGGCGGCCGATCCGGCGGAATGCCGGGCGCACCTGGCCGCGCAGCTCGCCGGCCCGGTCTTCGACCCCGACCCGGATGCGCCCTACGGCCTCGACCTCTACACCCTGCGCAGCGCCGCGACCGGCCACGGGCGCGGCGTCCGGCCCCGTGACGCGGCAGGGCGCGCGGCGCTCAGCCGGCCACACGACCGGCACGCCGCATGCGCGGCGCTCTACGCCCTCGACCGGGCGGCGGGGCGGCCCGTCTCCCTCGGCCTGCTCTGCCGCCCCGACGCCGTGGAGGCTGTCCTGGCGACGCTCGCGGTCCATGCGGCCTGGACCGACGACGTCGTGATCCTCGCCGATGCCGAGGCGCGTCCGCCGGGCGTGGTGCCGTCCGCCGCGTTCCCGCGGGGCGCCGTTCGGGTGGGGGCCCGGCCCCTGGGGCAGGACTTCGCGGCCCAGCGCAACGCCCTTCAGGACCTCGCCCGCCATACCTGGATGCTGCAGCTCGACGCCGACGAGACCCTGTCCGCCGAGGCCGGCCGGCGGCTGCCGGCGCTGGCGGCCCTGGCCGAGGCGGGGGATGTCGTCTCCATCGGATTGGCGCGCCGGAACCACGTCGACGGCCGCCTCTCGGACGTCTACCCGGACGTCCAGTACCGGCTGAACCGCCGGTCCGTGCGCTATGCCGGCCGCGTGCACGAGCGGCCGGTGCTCGACGGCGGCTGGCCGCGCAGCCTCATCGCCCTGCACGGGACGATCGCGCATCATCTCGACCGGGCCCACGTCCTGGCGCGCTCGCGGCGCTACGAGCGCCTCGCGCCCGGGCACGGGCGCCCCGAGGAGGAAGCCGCGCTGCTGCGCCCCTACCGGGACTGAGGCGCGGAAGCGCGCCGGCGCGGGCCGGTTTGGGCCGCCGCGACGGCGCGGGCGTAGAGGTCGAGGGTCTCGCGCGCCAGGACCTCCCGGGTGAAGCGGCCGGATGCCGCCAGCGCCCGCCCCCGGTAGGCCGCGCGCAGAGCCGGATCGGCGAGGAGCGGACGCAGGGCCTCCGCCAGGGCCGCACCGGTGGCCTCCGACGCCAGGGGCCCTGCACCCGGCGCCCCCACGAAGGCGCGGGCGCTCGCGTCCGCGGCGCAGGCCACCACCGGCCGGCCATAGGCGAGGGCCTCCTGGTAGACGAGACCGAAGCTCTCGTAGCGGGAGGGGGCGAGCACCGCGTGGGCCTCCGCATAGGCCTGGGCCAGGGCCCCGGCCGGGACCCGACCGCGGGCGTGGATGCGGGCACGGGCCGCCTCGGGCAGGTCGCCCGGCAGATCCTCCGGGGGCACGCCGATCAGGTCCAGGCGGAAGGGGGGACCGGCGCCC
This sequence comes from Methylobacterium sp. Leaf125, assembly GCF_001423085.1. GTDB lineage: Bacteria > Pseudomonadota > Alphaproteobacteria > Rhizobiales > Beijerinckiaceae > Methylobacterium. The sequence goes on from NZ_LMNU01000046.1 coordinate 178,807, forward strand.
CGCTCCGCCGCGTCGGCCAGGATCGCGATCGCGCCGAGGAGCGCGTCGAAGCCCTTGCGCGCCTCCGCCCGGCCCACGAAGAGCAGGCGCACCGGCCCGGTCTCGTCCGGATAGGAGGCCCCGCGCGCCGCGGCCGTGATCTCCGGCGGAAGGCTGAGGCCGATCACCGCCTCCGGCTGCCGTCCCGACAGGCCGTAGGCCCGGGCAATCACCGCCCCGTGCGCGGCGGTGTTGGCGATGAGGCCGGCGCTGCCCCGGGCCTGGGCGCGCTCCAGGGCGTCGGCGGCCGCACCGTCGAGGCGGTCGCGCAGGCTGGCGGGGGCGTCCCGGGTGAAGGCGGCGGGCGTCGAGCTTCGCGTGACCAGCGGGAGGTCCCGGCGCCCGGCCAGCAAGGCGGCGGGGGCGTACCAGTTCGTGGCTTCCGCGACGTCGAACGGCTGGCGGGCATGCGCCGCCAGGACGGCGCGGCGGAAGGCGAGCGGCGCGGCGAGGTGTCCCGCGGCCCCCCAGCGGCGCAGGCGTGCCAGCCCGCCGCCGGGCGGAAGGGCGAGGCCCGCCACCGTGACGCCCCCGCGGCGCTCGCCACCGGTCCGGTCGAGGCTGAAGACCGTGACGTCTGCGCCGGACCCGGCGAGGCTCTCGGCGATCTCGCGGGCCGCGGTCGAGAGGCCGCTCGGGGCCGGCGGGTAGTCCCAGGCGAGGAGGGCGACGCGCATCAGGCGGCCAGCAGGCGCCGATAGAGGGCGAGGTAGTCGGCCGCCATGCGCGCGGCGGTGAAGCGCGCCTCGAAGCGCCGGCGAATCCGGGTCCGGTCGAGCTCACCGATCCGGGCCAGGGCGGCCACCGCATCCGCCTCGGAAGCGACGATGAAGCCGGTCACGCCGTCCTCGACGATCTCCGGCACGGAGCCGCGGTTCCAGGCCACCACGGGCGTGCCGCAGGCCATCGCCTCGATCATCACCAGGCCGAAGGGCTCCGGCCAGTCGATGGGGAAGAGGAGCGCCCGCGCGCTCCCCAGGAGGTCGGCCTTCCGGGCATCGTCCACGGGGCCGAGATAGGCGGCGTCCTCCCCCAGGAGCGGGCGCACCCGGTGCTCGAAATAGTCGGGATTGCCGACATCGATCGTGCCCCCGAGCCGGATCGGCAGGCCGGCGGCGCGCGCGACCCGGATCGCCGTGTCGGGCCGCTTCTGGTCGGTCATCCGGCCCACGAAGGCGACGTGCGGGCCGGGCTGCGTGCTCAGGGCGTAGCGGTCGCGCGCGAGGCCGTGATGCACGATCCCGGCCCGGTTCGCCGGGGGGATGCCGGCCGCCTGCGCCGCCGAGATCGCCGCCACCGGCAGGTCGGGGAAGCCCGCGAAGAACAGTTCCCGGTCGAGTTCGTCCACCCGCCAGTGCACTGTCGTCAGGCTGTGCCGCCGGCGCGCGCCGAGGAGCGCCGCATGGGCGAACTCGCCGTGGCAATGCACGATGTCGAACTGGTCCAGCCGGGACCGCAGCGCTTCCAGTTGCAGGGCGTCCAGGGCTGCCGGGACGCCCGGCGCCACCCGCCCGTGGCGCTGCTCCAGGGCCGCGAGGCTCGGCTGGTCGCCGATGCGCGGCAAACCTGTCGCACTGTCGGACGGCGCGAAGAGCGTTACCTCCACCCCTAGGTCAACCAGTGCTGTGCTGAGGTCATGTATCACCCTCTCCGTGCCGCCGTGGTGCCTGGGGGGAACGGGGAATATGTTGGGGGCGACTTGGGCAACACGAATCACGGTATGTACTTCCCCGATAACGCTTCTTTGTCTGAATTCTGTTTGTCAGAAGACGCTTGAGTTGCAAGCGGCCTGATGTTTGTCTTGCATATTGCCCTGCAGGGCTGCCTTCGCGGCGGCGGGGTCGTGTTCGGTCTGACCGCCGATACGGGTGGCCACATCCGCTACCTGCTCGATCTGGTGGCCGCTTCGTCCCAGGATGACCGCATCGCGCGGATCGTGATCGCGACGCGCCTGTTCCGCGGCGCGCTCGGCCCGGACTACGCCGTGCCCGAAGAGCGGATCTCCGACAAGGTCGCGCTCGTGCGGCTCGCGAGCACGTCAGCGGATTACCGCTCGAAGGAGGAGATGCACGCGGAGGTCGACAGCTTCGCGCGCAACCTCATGGCCTGGATCGCGGCCCAGCCGCAGCCCCCCGACCTGATCCACGCCCACTACGCCGATGCCGCCACCGTGGCGACGATCGTCGAGGATGCCCTCGGCATTCCCTTCGTGTTCACGGCCCATTCCCTCGGGCGGGTCAAGGCATCGATGCTCGGCCACGGCGCCGAAGCCTGCCCCGAGCTCGCCCGCCGTATCGACGCCGAGGAGGGCGCGCTCGCGCGCGCAAGCCTCGTCGTCGCCTCGTCCCGCGACGAGGCCGAGGTGCAGTATGCCGGGTATGCGGCCTACGATCCGGGTCGCATCCGCGTCCTGCCGCCGGGCAGCGATCTGGCCCGGTTCGCGGCAGCCGAACCCCTGCCGCGCGTGGACGCCACCATCGACCGCTTCCTGCAGGATCCGGGCAAGCCGGTGCTGCTCGCCCTCGCCCGGCCGGTGGCGCGCAAGAACCTCGGCGCCCTGGTCCGGGCCTACGGCGAGAGCCCCGCCCTGCAGGCGCGGGCCAACCTCGTCCTGATGGCCGGGACCCGCGAGGACATCGATGCCCTCGACGGCGACATGGCCGGCACCATGCGGGAAATCCTGGTGCTGATCGACCGCTACGACCTCTACGGGCGGGTGGCCTATCCCAAGACCCACGGGCCGGAGGACGTCCCGGCCCTCTACGCCTATGCCCGCGCGCGCGGCGGCCTCTTCGTCAATCCCGCCCTCAACGAGCCCTTCGGCCTGACCCTGCTGGAGGCCTCGGCCGCGGGCCTGCCGCTGGTGGCCACCGACAGCGGCGGCCCCAACGACATCGTGGAGACCTGCGGCAACGGGCTGCTGGTCGATCCGCGCACCCCCGACGCCATCGCGGCGGCGTGCCTGCGCATCCTGGACGATCCCGCCCTCTATGCCCGCTGCGTGGCGGGGGGCGCCCGCGCGGCGGCCGCCTACGACTGGGACCGGCACGCCGCGCGCTACCACGACCTGCTGCGGGCGTTGCTCGTCCCGATCCCACCGTTGGCGGGTGCGCGTCAGCTCCTCGTCTGCGACATCGACAACACCCTGGTGGGCTGCGAGGCGGCGCTCGGCATCTTCCGGCGCTGGCGCAGCCGGCAGGCGGGCCTCGCCTTCGGGGTCGCCACCGGCCGCTCGTTCCACAGCGCCATGGCGATCCTGGAGCAGCAGGCCAGTCCACGCCCCCAGGTGATGATCACCTCGGTGGGATCGGAGATCTACCACCTCGACCCCAACGGCGTAACCTACACGGCCGATGCCGCCTGGCGCGCCACCGTCTCGGCCGGCTGGGACCGGGCGGAGGTGCGCGCGGCGCTCGCCGATCTCGACGGCCTCGTGCCCCAGGGGCCCCTGGAGCAGCGCGGGCACAAGCTCAGCTATTTCGGGGATGCGGCGACCGCCCAGCGGGTCCGCGCAGGGCTCGCGCGGGCGGGACTGTCCGCGAGCGTGATCCACAGCCACGGCCTCTACCTCGACGTCCTGCCGGAGGCGGCCTCGAAGGGCACGGCGGTGGGCCATGTCCGAGCCCTCTACGGCCTGCCGGAGCAGGCGGTGTTCGTGGCCGGCGACTCCGGCAACGACGTCGAGATGCTGCGCGCCCAGGCCCAGGCGATCATCGTGGCCAACTACTCCGACGATCTCGCCAGCAACGCCGCCCTGCAGCACTCCTACGTCGCCCGGGCCTCGCACGCCCGCGGCATCATCGAGGGTGTCGGCCATTTCCGCCGGATGCTGGCCGATGCCGGCTGAGCCGTCCGCCGGACCATCCAGCGGGGCATCCGGCGGTCTGGGCGCGAGCGTGCTCACCCTGGTGCGCGGCCGGGCCGACCGCCTGCGCAACCTAATGGCGGGGCTGGCGCGCCAGTCCGTGCGCCCGGGCGAACTGGTGATCGCCTGGATGCAGCCGGACCGCGCGCCCGACCTGCCGGACCCGGGCTGCCCCGTGCGCCACTGCCACGTGGCCGGAGAGCCGCTGCCCCTCGCCGCCGCCCGCAACCGCGCGGCCGAGGCCGCCGCGGGCGAGCTGCTGATCTTCCTCGACGTGGACTGCATCCCCTCCCCCACCGTGGTTGAGGCCTACCGGCGTGCGGCGGGGGAGACCGACGGCCTGTTCCTCGGCGAGGTCCTGTACCTGCCCGAAGGGCTGAGCCCGGAAGCGGCCACCGACGAAGCGGCGCTGGCCCGGCTCGGCCGGACCCATCCGGCGCGCCCCTCGGTCCCGCCGGAGGGCCTGCACCGGGAGGCCGATCCCGGCCAGCTCTGGGGGCTGTCCTTCGCGCTCCCGGCCCGGTCCTGGCGCGCCGTCGGCGGCATGGACGAGGCCTATCGCGGCTATGGCGGCGAGGAGACCGACCTCGCCGCGCGCCTGGCGGCCTCCGGGCTGCCGACCTACTGGGTCGGGGGCGCCCGGGCCTACCACCAGCATCATCCCGTCCACGTGCCGCCGCTGCAGCACTTCGATTCCATCCTCGCCAACGCCGCCCGCTTCCGGCACACGCACGGGCGCTGGTGCATGACCTACTGGCTCGACCAGTTCCGGGCCGCCGGGCTGATCGACTGGGCCGACGACGCCCCCGCGATCCGGGTCCTGCGCCGGCCGGCGGCCCCTGAGATCGCCGCCGCCCTGAAACCCGACGCCCTGTTTTCCTGACGGATCGCGAACCCGACAGCCATGAAGAAACCCATTGCGTTCTTCGTCCATCACCAGGGACGCGGCCACGCCAACCGCACGATGGCGGTGGCCGCCGCCTTCGCCCAGGACCGGCCCGTCTCCGTCCTCACCGCCGGCCCGCAGCTCTTCGACGGGTTCTCCCGCGACATCGAGATCGTGCCGCTGCCGAACATGATCGGCGCCGAGGTGCCGACGCCGCGTCTCTACGCGGAACCGACGCCCCAGGTCATGCACTGCGTGCCGCTCGGCCTCACCGCGATGCGCCGGACCATGCGGCGCATCCTCGACCATCTCGACGAGCGCGACGTCGGGCTGTTCGTGGTCGACGTCTCGGCGGAGATCGCGCTGCTGGCGCGCATCGCCAGCGTGCCGGCGGTGCAGATCCGGATGCACGGCGACCGCACCGATATCGGCCATGTGGGCGCCTACGAGGCCTGCGTCGGCATGCTGGCCCCCTTCGACGCGCGCATGGAGCAGGACGATTACCCGGCCGCCCTGCGGGCCAAAACCTTCTACAGCGGCGGGCTCTGCACCAGCGTCGACCGGGTGCCGGATCGGGCGGAGGCCCGGGACAAGCTCGGCCTCGACCCGGACCGCGAGATCGTCGTCGCGGTGACCGGGGGTGGGGGCAGCGGCACGCCCTACGCCCCCCTGACGGTGGCTGCCCGGGCCGCGCCCGAGGCCCTGTGGCTGACCCTGGGACCGACCCATCGCGAGGGCCACGAGACCGATTTCGCCAACCTGCGCGAACTCGGCTGGGTGCCCTCGGTGACCGACTACCTCGCCACCGCCGACATCGTGGTGGCCTCCGCCGGCGACAACACCATTCACGAGGTCGCCCGCGTCGGCGGACGCCTGATCGTGATGCCCGAATGGCGCTATTTCGGCGAGCAGACCCGCAAGGCCGAGGCCCTCGTCCGCCTCGGCGCCGCCGTCCAGGCCCCGGTCTGGCCCGGCGATCTCCAGGGCTGGCGCGACCTCCTCGCCCGGGCCCGCGCCCTCGACACCGCCCCGCTGCGCAGCCTGTACGCGCCGGACGCCGCCGCCCGCGCCGCCGGCTGGCTCGAGGGCCTGACCGACGAGCTCTGGCACGGCGCGGCGGCGCCCGCCGCCCTCACGGTCGTTGCCGCCGGCTGACCGCCCGCTTTCCCCGCGCTCGAACCTCCCGGAGCCAGACCGCCCCATGTCCACCGTTTCCGTCGTGACCCTGGCCAAGGGACGGCCGGCGCACCTGCGCAACCTGCTCCGCGGCCTGGAGCGCCAGACGCAAGCCCCCGCCGAGTTCATCGTGGCGGTGATGCAGGACGCGCCCTACGATCTGCCCGAGGTCGCCTTCCCGGTCCGCCAGATCCTGGTGCCGGGCACCGACCTGCCGCTGGCGGCGGCGCGGAACCAGGGGGTGGCGGCGGCCGGCGGCGACGCCGTCGTCTTCCTCGACGTCGACTGCATCCCGGCCCCCGACCTCGTGGCCGACTACGCGCGCGGCCTCGCGGAACTCGACGGCCTGCTCATGGGCGAGGTCCTCCACCTGCCCGAGCGCGCGACCGCGGGGGATTGGACCTGCGAGGGCTTCGCGGCGGTCGCCGAGCGCCATTCCGACCGCCGCGGTCCCCCGGCCTCCGGTCTCGAGATCTGCCCGGATTACCGCTGCTTCTGGTCCCTGAACTTCGCCATCCGGCGCGCCACCTTCCTGGCCACGGGCGGCTTCGACGAGCGCTACACCGGCTACGGCGGCGAGGACACGGATTTCGGCAAGGTCCTCGACCAGGCCGGCCTCCCCATCGCCTGGATGAAGGGCGGGCTGGCCTATCACCAGTACCACCCCCATCACATGCCGCCGGTCCATCATCTCGACAGCGTCGTGCGCAACGCCGAGCTGTTCGAGGCCAAGTGGGGCTACCGCACGATGGGCCACTGGCTCTACGCCTTCAAGGTGATGGGGTTGATCGACGACACCCCCGACCGGCCGATCCGCATCCTGCGTCGCCCGGAGGCCGGCGACTTCGCGCTGACCGGGCAGCAGAGCCACCAGCCCTACAGCAACTCGGCCTCCGTCATCCGCCACCTGGAGGCCCAGGCCGCCGCGGCGGCGACGGCGTGAGGATCGCGCTCCTCGCCCATCTGCGCCATCCGGTGGCGCGGCCCTTCGCGGGCGGCATGGAAGCCCAGTGCTGGGCGCTGGCCGACGGGTTGATGGCGCGGGGACACGACGTGGTCCTGTTCGCCGCCGGGGACAGCGACCCGCGCTTCCCCGTCGATCCGGTGATCCCGGTCCATCACGAGCGCAGCTTTCCGGAGCTCGAACATCGGGGCGATGCCGGGCTCAAAGCCCACGTGGATGCCGGATACGCCGCCGCCTGCGACCGGATCGCGGCCGGGGGCTTCGACGTACTCCACAACAATGCGTTGAGCCGCCTGCCCCTGGAGCGGCGGCGTCTCGCGGGGGTGGCCACCGTCACGTCGCTGCACGTCCCGCCCTACGACGCCCTGCGCTGGTTCGTATCGGACAGCCTCGTGCCCGGGCACCGGATCACCGTGACCTCGGAGGCTCAGCGCCGGACCTGGTGGCCCGAGGGCGCGCCACCGGAGGTGTCCGTGCTCCACAACGGCGTCGATCCCGCGGCCTGGCCCTTCCGGGAACGGGGAGACGGTGGCGCCGTCTGGTCCGGGCGCATCGCGCCGATCAAGGGCACGCATCTCGCCGTCGCGGCGGCCCGGCGCGCCGGCCTTCCCCTGACGCTCTTCGGTTCGATCGAGGACCGGGATTACTGGGAGGCGCAGATCGCCCCGCAGCTCGGTGGATCGATCCGCTACGGCGGCCATCTCTCCGGCGACGCCCTGGCGGGCGAGATCGGCCGCGCCTCCGTCTTCCTGTTCACGCCCTGCTGGGACGAGCCCTTCGGCCTGGTGGCCATCGAGGCGATGGCCTGCGGCGTACCGGTGGCGGGCCTGGCCATGGGGGCGGCCGCGGAGGTCGTCGGCGAGGCCGGCCATCTCGTGCCGCCGGACGCGGGGCCGGCCCTCGCGCAGGCCCTCGCGCAGGCCATCGGCGACGCCCTCGCGATCCCGCGCACGGTCCCGCACGCACGGGTCCTGCGCCTGTTCACCCGCGATCGCTGGCTGACGCGCTGCGAAGACCTCTACGCGCGTGCGCACCGCGCCGCCCACGGCTGATCCCCCCGACGCACCCGAGTCCCCGGCGGGCGCGCCCCGCATCGCGAGCCGACACCATGAGCCGTCCCCCGACGACCCGCCGCACCCTCCTCGATGCCCTCTGGCACGGCCGCGATCCGTTCGCGGACCCGCCGGACGATCTGCGCCCCCTCGACCTCCAGGGCTGGCGCAGCGTCCATCCCTTCCTCGACGAGGCCGTGACGGCATTCCGCCCCGGCGTGGTTGTGGAGATCGGCGCCTGGAAGGGCGCCAGCACCTTGCACCTGGCCAAGGCCCTGGCGGCGCACGGCGTCGACGGAACCGTCATCGCGGTCGATACCTGGCTCGGTGCCGTCGATCACTGGGCCGACGCGGCCCTGTTCGCCGAACTGGCCACCGAGCACGGCTACCCGAGCCTGTACCGCACCTTCCTGGCCAACGTGCTGCGCGAGGGGCTCGCGGACCGGGTCCTGCCCCTGCCGCTGGACTCGGTGAATGCCGCCGAACTCCTGCGCCTGCGCGGCGTGACCGCGGATGTCATTCATCTCGACGCCGGTCACGAAGAGGCCTCCGTGGCGGCGGATCTCCGGGCCTGGTGGCCGGTCCTGCGCCCCGGCGGCCTCTTCATCGCCGATGATTACGACAGCCTCGGAGGCCGCTTCCCCGGGGTGACCCGCGCGGTCGACGCGTTCTGCGCCGAGGCACGGGTGCAGGGTCCCTGGGCCCAAGGGGGAAAGTGCAAGTTTCTCAAGCCGATCTGAGCCCCTGAGACGACGCTCCCGGGAGGGGCGCTTCCGGGAGGGGCGCTTCCACGGTGCGCAGGTCGGAGCCCGGCGGTCGCAGCGTCCTCCCCGGGGCGGGCAGCGCCCATCGCGATTTGCGTCTCACCCGTCGCGCGATGTCCGATCGAGCCCGCCCAGCGCGCGCACGAGGGCCGGCTCCATGGTCTGGAGTTCCTCGAGATGGGCCACCGTCAAGGCGGCCAGGATGACCTCCGCCCGCGGCGTCAGCGCCAGCTCCATCCGTCGTCCGTCCTGGGGGCTCCGCGTCTTTGTCAGAAGCGACGCTTCGACCATGCGTGAGACGAGTTCGGCAGCCGTATGCGGCGCGATCAGCAGCCGCTCCGCCAGCAGGCCGACGGTCGGGGGTTCCGCGCCCACATGGCCCGCGATGGCCAGCAGGGCCTGGTGCTGCTGATGCGGAAGGCCGGCCTGCTGGGCGGCCGCCTCGCTGAACGCCAGGAAGCGGCGCAGCTGATAGCGGAAGGCCGCGATGGCCGCGTATTGGGCACGCGACAGGGCCTCCCGCGGCGGGGGGTCGGCGGACATCTCCAAATCCTCTGCTCCAGGGGCTTTATTATATCGTGGTACGATATATATCGCCAGCGATCTCAGGGAGACGATCATGCCGCAGGACAGGACGGGCGCAAACGACGGGGCAGGCCTCGCCGACGGACATGGCGGAGGAGTCGCGCTTCGTGCGAAGCGGCCCCTCGGCGATTTCACGACGGATCGGCGCGTCCTGATCCTGGTGGCGATGTCGCTCGTCGTCGGCACCGGCGGAGCGCTGGCGGCCTGGCTGCTCGTCCAGCTGATCACGCTCGTGACGAACCTGGCCTGGTTCGGCCGCCTCGACACGATGCCGGTCTCCATGGCCGCCGCGGCGCGGACGCCCTGGATGGTGTTCGTACCGATCCTGGGCGGGCTCGTGATCGGGGCGATGGCGCGCTTCGGCTCGGAGAAGATCCGCGGTCACGGCATCCCGGAAGCCATCGAGGCGATCCTCATCGGCGGGAGCCGCATGTCGGCGAAGGTCGCCGTGCTCAAGCCGATCTCCTCGGCGATCTCGATCGGCAGCGGCGGGCCGTTCGGCGCGGAAGGGCCGATCATCATGACGGGCGGCGCCATCGGCTCCCTGTTCGCGCAGTTCTTCCACCTGAGTGCGGCGGAACGCAAGACGCTCCTCGTGGCCGGCGCCGCGGCCGGGATGACCGCGATCTTCGGGACACCGATCGCGGCCGTGCTCCTGGCCGTCGAGCTGCTGCTGTTCGAGTGGCGCCCGCGCAGCTTCATCCCGGTGGCCGCCGCCGCCATCACGGCCACCTGCTGGCGCCCGCTGCTCTTCGGAGCCGGGCCGCTGTTCCCGTTCTCGGCCGATCCGGCCCTGCCCTGGTGGGGCCTGATCGCCTGCGCGGGACTGGGTATTCTCGCCGGACTGCAGTCGGGCCTCCTGACGAAACTCCTCTACGTCCTGGAGGACGCCTTCGAGCGCCTGCCGATCCATTGGATGTGGTGGCCGGCCATCGGCGGGCTCTTCGTCGGCCTGGGCGGTCTGGTCGAGCCCCGCGCCCTCGGCGTCGGCTACGACGTGATCGGCGATCTCCTGACCGGCGACCTCGCCGTCCGGGCCGTCCTGACGATCCTCGTGGTCAAGGCGGCGATCTGGCTGGTGGCCCTCTCGTCCGGCACCTCCGGGGGCGTGCTGGCGCCCCTGCTCATCCTCGGCGGTACCCTCGGCTGGGTCGTCGGCCTCGCCCTGCCCGGTTCCCCCGGCTTCTGGGCCTTGCTGGGCATGGCCGCCATGCTGGGCGGCACCATGCGCGCGCCCCTGACCGGGGCGCTCTTCGCGGTGGAACTCACCGGCGACGTGCACATCCTGGCCCCGTTGCTGGCCGCCACCGTCGCGGCCTACGCGGTGACCGTGCTGCTGCTGAAGCGCTCGATCCTGACGGAGAAGATCGCCCGGCGCGGGCAGCACGTGACGCGCGAGTACGGGCTCGATCCCTACGAGCTGACGCGCGTGGGCGCGGTCATGACCCGCACGGTCGATGTGTTCGATGCGGAGCGGTCGATCGCCGACACCATCCGGGCGATCGAGACCGGGCCGCATCACGCCTACCCGGTCGTCGACGGGCAGGGACGCCCGGTGGGGCTGGTCACCCGTGGCGATGCCCTGCGCTGGACGGCGGACGGCGGGCATGGCGGGGAGCGCCTCGGGGCGCGGGTCTCCGATGCCGCGCTGGCGGTCGTTCATCCGGAGGACGTCGTCGCCCGCGCCCTCGACATCATGATGGCTGCCGGCCAGGGGCGGGTTCCGGTGACGGATGCGGCGAGCGGTGCCCTGGTGGGCCTGCTCACCCGCAAGGACCTGCTGCAGGTTCGCGCCACGGTCGTGCGGTCCGAGCGGGAGCGGCGGGCCTTTCTCGGCCCTCGCCCCCTTCGGCACATGAAGGCCCGCTCGGCCGGCGGGACCCCGGACGCGCGCTGACCGCGCCCTGCCGGCGAAGGTCACGGCGCTTCGTCTCGCAGCTTGGCCCACGATGCCGGAGCACCCGCCGACCAGCCCGACCCTGCCCGACGGCGGCTGGATCGCGGCGCCAGGGCGCCCCCCTCCGGCAGCGGCCCGGGGAGCCCCCCACCGCCGCGGCTCTTGCACGTCGGGCGTCAGGCAAGGTCGCGATGTTCGAGGATGCCGTACCGGAGATAATGGGCCAGCGGATCGATACCGGCAGCGGCGACATCCGGGTTCACGGCGAGGTAGGCCTGGGTGTCGAACAGGGCCGACGGGTTGCGGCCCTCGCGCCATCCGAAATCCTCGTAATGAAGCATCGGATTCAGGCCCGCTGCGGCCACGTCCGGGTAGGCGGCCAGGTAGCCCTTCGTCGAGAAATAGGCGTCCGGGTCGCGTCCCTCGGCAGCCCCGAACTGCAGGTAATGCGTGAAGGCGAAGCTGTCCGGTGCGACGCCGGATGCGGCGGCCGCACGGGCCACGTCCGGATTGCGGTCGAGATAGTAGGTGGCATCGAAGTCGCCGTCGAGCTGGTCGACGATCGGTGTGGTCGGAGGAGTCGGTGCCGTCGGTGCCGTCGCTGAGACAGGCGCTTCCGTGCGCCCCTCCGTCCGCCCGAACTCGAGATAATGCGCGAGGGGATCGACGCCCGCCGCAGCCACGTCCGGGTTCGCGGCGAGGTAGGCTTTCGCGTCGAACGAAGGCGACGGGTTGCGTCCCTCGCGCCAGCCGAACTCATCGTAATGCGCGAGGGGGTCGATGCCGGCCCTGGCGACGTCCGGGTTCGCCGCCAGGTAGCCGGAGGTCGAGAACAGCGGATTCGGGTCGCGCCCTTCGCGCCAGCCGGACTGGGCATAGTGCTGGTCGGGATCGACCTGCATCTCCCAGACATCGGGGTTGGCCGCATAATAGAACAGGTCGTCGACGAGGGGCGATCCGTCGGCTTCGTCGATCGTGCCGTCGGTGAAGTGGAGATGGCCGATGCCGGTGACGTCGTGCACCACGCCATCCGGCCCGGTCAGCAGCGCGTCGCCGCTTCGATAGGTGAGGCTCGCCTGCGCGAAGGCGAAGGCGAAGGTCGCGTCCGTTGCGGGCGCGGCCGATGCCACGGTGGCGGTGAGCGCGGCCGAGGCGCTGCCCCCGCGGCCATCTGCGACGGAGTAGGTGAAGGTGTCGGAGCCGGCGCTCCGGCCCAGATAGGTATAATGCCCGTCGGATTCGATCGTCAGGGCGCCATGGGCGCTCGCGACCGTGACGCTGCCCTTCGTCGGAACAGCGTAGGTCGTTCCGGAATCCGAGTGGACCGACGCGACCTGCAAGGCACCGCCACCGGGATCGACGTCGTTGGCGAGCACGTTTCCGCTCGCGATCGTGTGCGCGTCGAGGTTGACCGCGTCCGCCCGGGTAACCGGCGTGGTGGTCACCGCGAAGGTGAAGGCGACCGGGTCGGCAAGATTGCCGGCCGCGTCGCGCGCGGTCGCGGTGACCGTGTGGCTGCCGAGGCCGAAGACCTGGCCCGACGTCACCACCGCACCGCCCTCCGTGAAGGCGACGCTCGGGTGGGCATCCACGGCATCCGTCGCCGTGGCGGCGAAGCGTACGGCCGCGCCCGCGGCGGAGGTCGCCTCGATCGTCGCCGACGGGGTCTGCGTCAGGGCCAGGGCGGGCGCGGTGGTGTCGATGGTCAGGGTGCCGGGCATCGCCGTGACGAAGCCGGCCAGGGCGACGGGACTGCCGTCGTGGCCGACCAGGGCGGCGTTCGTCAGGCCGATGCCGGTGACGGCCAGGTCCTGCACGTCCTGGCCGGGGGCCACCACGTAGGCAAAGCGCAGCGTGGTCGTTCCGGACCCGCCCGCGTAAGCGGCGGTGGCGCCGTTGCTCAGGGTCAGCACGGGCGCGCCCGTCACGTCGACGGCGGCGGCGACCTGGACGGCCAGGGTGACGGCGGCCCCGGCCTTGAGCAGGCCGTTGCCGCCGGCGTCGATGCCGGTGCCGCTGTCTGCGATCGCCTGGACCGCGATCGGGCCCGGACCGACGCTCGGGCTGGTGACCGCCAGGCCGCGGGGATCGACCCAGAGCGGCAGGTTGTTGGCGTCGTAGATCGCGGCGCCGATGCCGGGCTGCCCGGGCAGGGCGATGCGGTCGCCGCCCCATCCGTAGAACAGCTCGGTGGCGGCGGGGACGTCGCGGTCGAAGGTCAGCCGGATGTGGGTGGCGTCGACGATCTCGGCCCGGGTGGCGAGCGCCTGGCTGGTTCCGACGCTCCAATCGGGGCGCAGGCTCCAGCCGGTCCCGGCGGCGGCGGCGCTTCCGAGGGCCTTGATCGCCGTGGCCTGGTCGAACTCGACGGTGAGCAGGAGCTGGTTGGCGGCGCCGGCGACGCGGTCGGCGCGCACCACGTGGGGGCCGTCGTCGTCGATGTCGCCGCCGGCCAGCGCCATGGGCGAGCCGGGGCGGGCCGAGGCCTTGAACTCCTCCGCCACCGACAGCGCGATCCGGTTGAAGATCAGATCCGCGTCCGCGCGGTCGAAATGCACGCTCCCCGGCTGCCGCGTGATGCCGTGGCCGTCGACGTCCATGTTGACGTCGCTCGCCTGGTGGGTGGCGTAGCCGGCGTTGAAGGCCTTGTCCTCGGTGAGCTCGGCCTGCCCGACCCGGATGGCCTGGTTCTGGATCGGCTGCGTGCGGGTGACTCCCGCCGTCTGCGCGGGGAACGGGATGGCGTTGACGAACAGGTAGGGGACGGTGGCCGCATCCTGGCCGAGCACGCCGCGCACGAGGCCGGCCTCGTAGCGCACCGCGCTCTCCCACATGGCCGTCGTGAGGTTCGTGTTCTGGCTGTCGTTCTCGTTGTGCAACCAGACGATGGCCGTTGGCGCGGCCCTCTGGGCAGCCGGAAGCTGCCCGATCGTGTTCAGAAGGCCGATTTCCTGCTGGTTGGCGGTCCATCCGTTCCGGTAGTCGCCATTGACCGGGGTCAGCCAGTCGGTGAGCATCCCGGTGCCGGGCCACTCGGTGTTGGCCCCATTCGCATTGTCATGCGTGCCGATGACGTTGACGACCTGCTGGACTCCGTCAAATCCCAGCTGCGCCTCGATGGCGGCCTTCAGTTTCGGCAGGTTGCCGTACAGCGTCGGGAAGTAGGTGTTGGACTGGCCGCGAAGCACGACGTTGAGCACGGTGGCCCCGGGTATCGCGTCGGTCTTGTCGCTGACCGGATCCGCCGCGAACCCCACATTGAGCTGCGCGTTCGACGCCCCGTCGGCGACGCGCCCCGTCGCGATTGTGGTCGGCACGGTGCCTTTCAGGCCTTCCGGGGTCGCGACGGTGATCAGATAGCTGCCCGCCGTCGTCCCGAAACTGTAGTGCCCGGCGGAGTCGGTGACGGTGGATTTCAGCGTGTCCCCCGTGACCGCGTCGCGCAGGAGCAGGCTGGCGCCGCGGATGCCCCCTTCGCTCGCCGACTGGAGACCGTTGCCATCCGCGTCGCCGAAGATCGTCCCGGACAGGCTGACCGTCGGCGGATTGTTCTTCACACCGAAGTTCTGTGAACTGAGAACCGCACCGCTGGTGACGCTCTCGGTGAGTGTGGATGCGCCGCTCGTGACCTTGCCGTCCGGTGCGGTCACGCTGACCGTGTAAGTCCCCGGGGCGAGATTCTGGAAGCTGTAGACGCCGCTCGTGCCCGGCCGGAACGCGTCCTTGTTGCTCGACGTCGTGGTGGCCAGGAGGACGCCGATGTCATTGTAGAGCTTCACATCGACGCCGTTGGTCAGCACTTCGCCCGCGTTGAAGGCGCCGTTCCCGTTCGCGTCGGTGAAGACGATCCCGGCGATCGTGCCCGCCTTGGAGAATCCCTCGTCGAAGACCGTCGCCGTGTTTCCGGGAACGCTCAGATTGGTGACGAGCGTCCGGCCATCCGTCCCCGTCGTCCCGGCACTGCCCCGATATCCGGCGGTCGGCGGCGTGAAACGCACCGCGTAGGTGCCACCCGCGATGTTGGCGAAGGCGTACGTGCCGTTCACGTCGGTCGTGACCGTCGCCAGCACGCTGCCGCTCCCGTCGGCGGCGAGCAGATCGACCGAGAAGCCGGCGAGGGCGGTCTCCATCGCCTCGCGGGCGCCATTGCCGTTGAGATCCGCAAAGACCGTCCCGGACAGCATCGCAGCAGCCATACGAACCTCCCTGATGTTTGACGATGCTTCGCCGCACCGCGCTTTATCAATCCAGGTAGGCCGCTATAGCGCCGAGGCGCAACACGATATAGTGACAAAACAGGCTATTTGGTGGAACAATATCGCTATAACGCCGGGATAAGTGTCTCGCCCCGCACAAGCTCGGGCCGCTTTGTCTTGAGCCGTCTCCCGACGGCATCCGCAGGCGATGGTGCAGGCCAGGTCGCGTCAGGGAGCGTGAGCGGCCCCCCTTTGGAGGGGCCTGCCCTTTGGTAGGGCCTTTGAGCCTGGAGAAGGGCCGCACGACATCACCGTGGGCGAGCATCCGGCTCTGGGCCGGTGCGCTGTCAGTCCCTACGGGCTGGACGACCGGATCGTCTGGATCACCGAGAATCCGATGACCGACACGATCCGATAGGGCGCGGCTGCTACAACACGGCACCCACAAAAAACTACAAACCGCCTTGCCAGTGCCAAGCTAAGTGACTGACGTTGAACCACGAAATAGAATGGCGGAGAGGGGGGGATTCGAACCCCCGATGCCCTTGCAGGCATGCCGCATTTCGAGTGCGGTGCATTCAACCGCTCTGCCACCTCTCCGCGAAGGCGCCTCGATGAGACGGGCGGTCACTAGCACGAGTGCTCCGGCTTTCACAAGCGGGGATCGCGGGAAAGCGTGGGGGGAGCGGACGGGGTGGCCGGCCTCCGCGCAGGTCAGGTACGCCGGGGCCTTCAGCGTTGCTTAACCGGACCGGTGCGAGGGTCTCAGGGACGCGGAATCGGGAACCCGTCGGCGACGCCTTGGGCGCCGTACGGGGATTTACAGGATCGGGAAGCCGAGGGATGGCATTGGACGCCGCCACTGCCGTGATCGCCATCCTGGCCGGCTCCGCGCCCCTGCATCTCATCCGCGTGCTGTCCCCCCTCGGCTGCGTCATCCGTCCGGTCACCGGCCTGCCGCAGGATCTCGCGACCGATCGTGGGCCATTGCCGGCCTGCGACCTGGTCGTGGTCGAGGCGGGTGCCCAGGATCCGCGCGCGGTGCTCGCGCTGATCGCACGGGTGCGCAGCCTGGCGGCGCTGGCCCGGACGCCGCTTCTGCTGATCGCACCCGAGGATGCGGAACCGGTCCGGCGCGAAGCCGCGGCTGCCGGGGCCACCGATGTCATGGCGTATCCGGTCGATCCCTTCGCTCTGCGGACCCGGGTCGGCAACTTGATCGAGCTCGCCCTCGCCCGCCGGGCCGCCGAGCACCAGGGCCGAGTGGCAGCCCACACCGTCGAGCGGGCCGTCGTCGAGGCCGCTGCCCGGGAGCGGGAGATCATCCGCCGCCTGATGCTGGCTGCGGAGTTCCGCGACGACCAGGCGGGGGGCCACCTGACCCGCGTCGCCGGCTGCGCCATCGCGATCGCCGAGGGCCTCGGCCTCTCGGAGCAGGAGGCGAACGACATCGCCTTCGCGTCGACGATGCACGACATCGGCAAGATCAGCATCCCGGATCATATCCTGATGAAGCCGGGCGCCCTCACCGAGGCCGAGCGCGAGGAGATGAAGCAGCATGCCCTTCGGGGTTACCGCATGCTTCACGACAGCCCCTCCCACCTGCTGCAGCTCGCCTCCGACATCGCGCTGACCCATCATGAGCGCTGGGACGGCGAGGGCTACCCCCAGGGCCTGAGAAGCACCGAGATCCCCCTGGCCGGCCGGATCATCGCGGTGGCCGACGTGTTCGATGCCCTCATCTCCGAGCGGGTCTACAAGAAGGCCTGGTCTCTGGAGCGAGCGCGCCAGCACATCGAAGCGCATGCCGGGACGCATTTCGATCCCGACTGCGTCGCCGCCTTCGTCTCGCGCTGGAGCGACATCGTCGTGCTGATCGCGGAGCATCCGCCGGAGAGCGCGGCGGCCTGACCCCGTCGGGACACCACTGATCCCGGCTCAGCCGGCGAACATCCCCGGATCCGGTTGGGCTACAGAAGGCCGGGATCCTGTTACCGCTGCGGCGAAACAGGCATATACTAGAGCCATCTACGTCCGCTATCCTCGATTGTCCGCAGGGGCGTTCCCCGTCGTCTTGCTGGGACGTCGGGGGCTTCGGGATTTCAGTGGCATGGCATGCATGATGGACGCTCCTCGCGAGACAACCGCGCCCCTCACCGATCCGCTGCTCCTCGACAACCAGCTCTGCTACGCCCTCTACGCGGCCGCCCACCGGATGACGAAGTCCTACCGCCCGATGCTGGAGCGGATGGGCCTGACCTACCCGCAATACCTTGTCCTCCTGGTGCTGTGGGAGACCGACGGCATCACGGTTTCGGAGATCGGGCGGCGCCTGCGTCTCGATTCCGGCACCCTGACCCCGGTCTTGAAGCGCCTAGAGGTGGCGGGCTTCCTTGTTCGGAGCCGCCGGCGCTCCGACGAGCGCGAGGTCGAGATCGCGCTCACGCCGCGTGGACAGGGGCTCCGTGCCGAGGCGGCCGCCGTGCGGGAATCCGTGATGTGCCAGCTCAACATGTCGGAGCCGGAGGTGCAGGCCATGCGGGCCGACCTGAACGCCCTGATCGAGAACCTCAGTGCGGCCGGGTGAGGGAGCAGGGTGCCGGCCCGGCCGCGCCTGGCTCCAGACGCCGTCGTTGGGAGACGCGCAGGAACTTTGCCGGATAAGTTTTTCTTGAACCGGACGGGACAGTGCCGCTAAGGCGGGTCTGTCGAGCGCGCGATGCCGCGGACAAGCCCTCGGTCACACCTGTGCGGGATTGAGCGTATCGTGGAACTCCACCGACCGGTTCAGCAGGCCATCGCGACCCGGCACCGGGTTCCGGCGAACGGAGTGCCGTGGCCGTCGATCGGTTGCGTGCCCGGGCGCGGACGCATCAGGGTCGAACTTGCTGGTCGGTCCGGCGTTTCCGACCGATGAGCGCGCATGCGGGCGAAGCGGATCTGGCCCCGCGACGGCAGGTTGGAGTTCTGCCGTTCCGGCGGATGCCCGACGGCGGCTTCATGATCATGCTCATCACCTCGCGGGAAAGCCGACGCTGGGTGATCCCGAAAGGCTGGCCGATGAAGGGGCGCAAGCCCTACGACGCCGCCGCCCGGGAAGCGTACGAGGAGGCCGGCCTCCTCGGCACCGTCGGCAAGCGTCCCCTCGGCTTCTACCTCTACGAGAAGCGCCTGAAGAGCCGCGATGCGGTCCTGTGCCAGGTGAAGGTGTTCCCCCTGGAGGTGCGCAAGCAGCTCAAGCACTGGCCCGAGCGTCACCAGCGCGAGGACCGCTGGTTCAAGCCGTCCGAGGCGGCCGACGCCGTGGCGGAGGCGGGGCTCGCCGCGATCATCCGGGCCGCCTGCAAGCGGGACACCGGCGCCCTGGCCTGAGGCAGGCGCGCCAGGTGCCCACTGCGCCCGTGGGAATTCGGCCACCGGCCTGAGAGAAACCGACACAATTCGCTGCGATGCGATTGCCAAGGGGATGATGATCGGCTAATTGCCCGTCCGTCCGGTTCGCACGGCCCTTGCCGCAACCCAGGACGTTTAGCTGCTGTAGCTCAGTGGTAGAGCACCTCATTGGTAATGAGGAGGTCGACAGTTCAATCCTGTCCAGCAGCACCATTCCCCTCAATGACTTAGCACCGGATTTGTGGAGTGCTCCAAGGTTCACCGGAACCTGGGGCCCGCGCCGGCGAACCTTTCAGGTTCAGGAACCCCCTCCCCCCGATGTCCGAACCGCGCCGCTTCCCCGCGCCCTGGCGCCTCGTCGAACTCTCCGAGGCTTTCCGGATCGAGGACGCCGGCGGCTTCCCCGTGGCCTACGTCTATTTCTGCGACGACGAGGAGCGCCGAGCCTCGATGGCCGAGCGCATGACGAAGGACGACGCCCGGCGGATCGCGGTCGGCATCGCCCGCCTGCCGCAGCTCGGCGGCTGACGCCTACCCGTGCGGGCGGCTTCCGAGGACTGCGTCGAGCAGCTCCTTACGGGTTGCCCGCATCTCGTTCTGTACCGATGAAATCAGACCGTCGATCCGACCCTCGAGCCGGGTGATGACGTCGCCGGTCACATAGGTCCGAGCGACCTCGACCTTGAAGGCGTTGAGGTCCTGCCCCTGCCGCTCGAGGTTGAGCTTCACGGTCGCCATCTCGAGCTGCAGCGGGCTCACAGCCTCCTTTGAGGCTTCCTTCGACCCGGTCTGGAAGCGCAGCACCAGGGCATCCCACCCCTTGATAAGGGTGATGATGAAGCCGGCGAACGCGAAAAGGGCGACCCAGGTGATAGGGCCGCCCGCGAGTACGTCTTGCATGATGAAGCCCCTCCGGGGCTCGAGGCGCGCCGGCGTCCGGTCGCGCGAGAGAGGATCAGCGGGCCAGGTCGCGGCGCACGCTGTCGATCCAGAACACGGCGCGTTCGCCGCAAGCTGATTTGGCCCGGTCGAGGGCCCTGGCCTCGCCGATGATCCGGACCACGTCGCGCTTCGTCAGCGCCCGGTCGGGGATCTCCGGGAAGGCCTGGCGCAGGCAGACCGCCACGCCGTCGGGAGCCGGAGGAAGCGTGACGCGGACGTCAGGCCCCGCCCCGCTAGAGTGCTCGCAGGCGCCGAGCGTCGTCGCGAGTAGTGCAGCGGCGATCGCGCTCCGGGTCGTGGTCCATGTCATCGAGCAGCTTCCTGAGTTGTCCGACGTCAGCACCTGTGGGACAGAATGAGGGTCTTCCCGAACGGAGGATGGCTGGTTCATCGTAGCCCCTGAGGAGCGAAGATGAAGCAGACAT
>NZ_LMNU01000047.1 GCF_001423085.1 Methylobacterium sp. Leaf125
ACGATGACCCGGTGGTTGAAGTAGCCGTCGGCGACGTAGAGCTCGTTGGTTTCTTTCGTTCCARGGCCACGGGCTTATGGGAATCAATGTCTGCTTATCCTGAGGGCACTGTCACGATGGACACCACTTCTGCTCGGAAGGGCCTTCCCGTGAGCGCCACCTCGACTGCGCTGACCGAAGTCCGTTCCAGCCGAGCCCGTGCCACCCTGGCGGCCCTGCGCCCCGCCCTGGACCAGACCCTGGCCGCCCTGGCCCTGTTCCTGGTCGCCCCCCTCCTGGTCCTGGTCGCCCTCCTGGTGCGCCTGGACAGCAAGGGCCCCATCCTGTTCCGCCAGACCCGCACCGGCAAGGACGGACACCCGTTCCAGATCTACAAGTTCCGCACCATGCGCGTGCTCGATGACGGGGCGGTCGTCCACCAGGCCACCCGCGGCGATGCCCGGGTGACCCGCGTCGGCGCCCTCCTGCGCCGGACCAGCATCGACGAGCTGCCCCAACTCCTCAACGTGCTGCAGGGCGACATGGCCCTGGTCGGCCCGCGTCCCCACGCCCTGGCGCACGACCTCTACTACGGCGCCGAGATCCCGACCTACCGCCACCGCTTCGCCGTCAGGCCCGGCATCACCGGATGGGCCCAGATCAACGGCTCGCGCGGACCCACACCCACTCTGGCCGACATGCAGCGCCGCGCCGCCCTCGACCTCTGGTACATCGAGAACCAGAGCCTGCGCCTCGACCTCCAGATCCTCCTGCGCACCGTCCTGGCCGAAATCACCCGCCGCACCAACGCCTTCTNCGACCTCTGGTACATCGAGAACCAGAGCCTGCGCCTCGACCTCCAGATCCTCCTGCGCACCGTCCTGGCCGAAATCACCCGCCGCACCAACGCCTTCTAACGCAGCTTTTTGGTCTGCAAAGTGAAGCGCGACGGCTCTTCGCGATCACCTGATACCAGTATGTCATTTTAACCGTATTGCGTACTGTCTTCGATGTATTAGGGCAGATCGAAGGTCAAGGCCTCCGATCCGACACTCTACGAAGTCAGCGGATTGAAATAATGGAAAATGGGGTGTCTATCCATTTCGAGGATCCCGTGATCCCGACGGATAGACCAGACGATCAAACCTTTATCCAAAAACTCGCGGGCTACCTGCAGTGCCTCCTCCTCACCTCGAAGAGCAAGGTAGACGTGGGGTGTGATATCCTCCTCGGATAAACCGGTTTCGACTGCTTCGCTCCAATGAACTGTCCAAGACACCGCCTGCTCCTACCTTGACCAATTTTTCAGCTGAGCGTTCAGCCGGAGAAATGTGTGAAACATCGTTGCTGACGTTGCTCTAATGGCGCCTCGATGTTCCTTGGTATCGTTAGCAGCGCAAACGATCAATGCGTCTATCATTGGTTGTTTCCGAACATTGATCACTTACCATGAAGCGCTGAGGTTCTACGGTCGAAAAGATCCGCGCCGAAGGCTGATCGCTCGGCATTTCAGCACGCGGTCTCCCTTGTATTTGCCCATCGCGACAGATCTCTGAAAAAGAGTGGCTGCAGAGACCCAGCGATGGGAACGAATTCATCTCGCAGGATTTGTTGGCTGCATGCGCAATAGGCGTGTCAACGGAAGATGGAATTCATGACGAAACTTGCGATCGCTCTGGCCGCCAGCACCCTGCTTGGCGCCATCGGACTGACGTCTGCGTCGGCTGCTCCCGTGATGCCAGCACCTGCCGTTGCGGTTGCTGGTGATCAGGTTGTCGATCAGGTGGCCTTTCGCCGTCACCACCACGGTATGCGCCATCACCGTCATCACCGCCGTATGCACCGCATGCCGCGCTCGCGGATGATGAGCGATCCCAATTCCCGTAATCCTTCGCAGCCTGGCTATCAGCAGCAGAAGGGTAACACATCGGGCGGTCCTCGTTACTGATCGTCGGCTTCAACCGAGACAGCTGGTATGCTTGAAGGGCTGACGTTCCACGGACGTCAGCCCTTCTCTGATGCTCCGTCCTTGGAGGCTTTGGGCTTCTCCCCAGGCGAGACGCGTCCCCGTGCTGCTTCTCTGGAGGTCAGTCTGCTAAGCTGGACTCATGTCACAGCGCATCGCCCGTTCCGTCGCCAAGACCGGCTCCTCCCCTTCGGATTACTCCACCAGTGCGGCCGTCCTCGAAACGGCCGGTGCCACGCCGATGATGGCACAGTATATCGAGATCAAGGCCGCCAACACCGATTGCCTACTGTTCTATCGGATGGGCGATTTTTACGAGCTGTTTTTTGAGGATGCGGAGATCGCATCTCGCGCTCTGGGCATCGTGCTCACCAAGCGGGGTAAACATGGGGGAGCCGACATCCCCATGTGCGGCGTGCCAGTGGATCGCGCTGACGATTACCTCAGTCGTCTTATCGCCCTTGGTCATCGAGTTGCAGTCTGTGCGCAGACGGAAGATCCGGCCGACGCGAAGAAGCGGGGTCCGAAATCTGTCGTCCGGCGCGAAGTGGTCCGGCTTGTCACGCCCGGCACAATCACCGAGGATCGGCTCCTCGACCCAACCCGTGCCAACATCCTGCTGGCAATCGCCCGCCGCAAGGTTGGGGAAGCTGTGTTCGTCTACGGTCTTGCAGCGGTTGACATCTCAACGGGTCGCTTCTCGTTAAGTGAAGTGGCGTCAGGCGAACTGGGCTCCGCAATCGCCCGGCACGAGCCGCGCGAGATCGTGCTGTCGGAAACCATTCACACCGATCCGGCGCTCGCCAGGTTGTGGCGAGAATGTTCCGCCCCCGTAACGCCATTGGCGCAGGCGGAGCTCGAACCGTCCGCCGCCGAACGACGGATCAAGCTGCAATTCGGCGTCTCGACTTTGGAGGGTTTCGGCCAGTTTGGGCGGGCTGAGATCGCGGCCGCGGGGGCGGCGCTGCTCTACATCGAACGCACCCAGATCGGTGCGCGACCGACGCTTTCGCCGCCGACTCGGGAGAGTTCTGCCGCAACACTCTCCATCGATGCATCCACTCGCGCCAACCTCGAACTGACCCGAACGCTGGCCGGCGAGCGCAAGGGAAGCTTGCTGGATGCCATTGATCGGACCGTCTCTGCGGGTGGGGCTCGCCTCCTTGCGGAACACCTCGCCGGCCCTCTGACCGATCTCGACGCCATCCGTCATCGACACGCGGCAGTGGAGTTCCTAGTGGATGACGCGACGACCCGAACCGCCTTCCGCGACAGCCTTGCAAGAGCGCCAGACCTTGCCCGGGCCCTCTCACGCCTTGCGCTCGAGCGGGGCGGCCCGCGGGATCTCGCGGCCCTTCGCGATGGTTTGGACGCGGCGCAGGATCTCTCCGACCGATGCGAAAGCCTAGAACTGCTGCCGGAAGATCTCGCGACCGTAGCGACGTGCCTCGCAGGCGTAGACCGGGCCCTGGTCTTGGAACTCCGCGCGGCCTTGGCCGACGATCTCCCCCTGAAGCGTCAGGACGGTGGTTTCGTACGTGCGGGTTACGACCCCGAGATCGATGAAAGCCGTTTGCTTGGTCAGGACTCCCGAAAGGTCATTGCCGCTCTGCAGGCGCGCTACGCGGAGGAGACTGGCTGTCGCACACTGCGAATTAAGCACAACAACATGCTCGGCTACTACATCGAGGTACCGCAAGGGGTAGGCGAGGCCTGCCTGAAGGGCGTGATGCGTGAAACCTTCATCCATCGTCAGACGATGGTGGATGCGATGCGCTTTACCAGTGTCGAACTCGGCCAGCTCGAAAGCCGGATCTCGGGTGCGTCCGATCGGGCGTTGGCCCTGGAGAGCGCTGTCTTCGATGCCCTCGCGCGGCAAGTCCTGATGCAGGCCACCGCCATTGCGGAAGTGGCCGATGCGCTTGCAAGACTCGATGTGGCCACCTCGCACGCCGAACTCGCAGTCGAGCGCGATTGGCGCCGACCTCTGGTCGACGAAAGCTACGCCTTCATGGTGGAGGGAGGACGCCATCCGGTGGTGGAAGCCGCACTCCTCCGCTCCGGCGCTCCGTTCATCGCCAACGATTGTGATCTGTCGGGGGAGGGGCGTGGGCGCATCCGTCTCGTCACGGGTCCCAATATGGGTGGCAAGTCGACCTTTCTGCGTCAGAACGCGCTGATCGCCGTTCTGGCGCAGATCGGCGCGTTTGTGCCGGCGGCCCGCGCACGCCTCGGCATCGTCGACCGGCTGTTCTCCCGTGTCGGTGCGGCTGACGACCTCGCACGTGGGCAATCGACTTTTATGGTTGAGATGGTCGAAACCGCGGCGATCCTGAATCAGGCGTCCCGTCGTTCCCTGGTGATCTTGGACGAGATCGGCCGCGGCACCGCCACCTTCGATGGTCTCTCCATCGCCTGGGCCTGCCTGGAGTACCTGCACGAGCAGAACGGCTGCCGTGCTTTGTTCGCGACCCACTTTCATGAACTCACGGCCCTCGGACAGCGCCTTTCCCATCTCGACAACGCGACCCTCCGGGTGGCCGAGCACAAGGGAGAGGTCGTGTTTCTGCATGAAGTGGTGCCGGGTGTGGCGGAGCGCTCCTATGGGTTACAGGTGGCTCGGCTCGCAGGTCTTCCGGCCGGCGTCATCGCCCGTGCGGGTTCGATCCTGAAGCATCTCGAGAAAGCCGAGCGCGACCGACCCGCCCGACCCCGCATTGACGACTTGCCGCTCTTTGCCAATCTAGCGCCGCCGCAAATAACGGAGCCCTTCGCCAAGACGCCCGACGATGCCCTGCGCATCGCCCTCGAAGCAATCGATCCGGATGCGCTGACACCACGGGAGGCGTTAGAGGCCCTGTACAAGCTCAAGGCCGTTGGCAGCCAGAGCCATTAAGTGTGTCTCGAGTGGCTCTTGGTAAAGCGCCGTCGACTCCGCTCACGGGCGGGTCCCGCCCCTCGAGACCTGGGCCTGGATCGAGACCGTCAGCAAAGTCACCCACGTAGGGTGAGGCGGCCGCTATTCATATTGAACTCGTTCAAGCGCTTCAGAAAGGACATGCCAAGGAGGCTGGTGGACAGGCGTCCGCGAGGCATGACCATGCCGTTGACGCCCTGAACGGTGATGGTGCCAATCCGTATTTCCGGTATGCGCACCAACGCCGCTAGGATCGTGCCGTTGGCAGTCTGGATCGGTACGCGGAAATCGCGTTCGCCGACCCGCAGGCCTGCGCGCTCCGCGTCCTCGTAGGTGAAGGCGCAGGCTGTCGCACCGGTATCGATCAACATGTGCAGACGCTTGCCGTCGATCACCGCATCTGTGGAGTAATGTCCCTGCGCGTCCGCAAAGAGGGTTAGGGTACTCTGGCCGCTCCGCACGACTGTGGGCACGGCGCGCTCACCCAACTGCGTGGCGATGGTTGCGTTCTGCGCGGCCGGACGTTGAAATCGCTCCGCTAGCCCGATGCCCCAGATCGCGGCCGCTGCCGTCACCCCGAGCGCCCATACGATCGGTCGCGTCATCACACCCCTTCCTTTGTCGATGCGGAAGTTTAAGGCAGCCAAGGTAAACGAGCTGTCGGCGGGAGGTCAGGAATTTCCGGGTGATCGACTGTGACCAAGGTTCATGGTTTCGAAATCGCTGTCGGTTCAAGCGATAAGGTAGCGCTTCTCCACCTTGCTTGCTTCATCCCCGGAAGGCAGAGACGGCGGATCAAAGATCTTTCGCCCAGTGTCGACAAGTCAGTCAGCACATATTGCCTGTGCCGCCCTGCAAAATGGCTACGCGTCCTGCAGAAACCAGCGACCCGCGTCTACCAGTGAGGTCCCCCGAATACACTTAGCTTCCGCGTCGAGTTGGACCTCTGAGATCCCGATACTCCAACTATCAAGATTCGGCGTGGTGGTCGTTCGAGCGGGGGCCATATACTGCCACAGGGCGATAATGGTGGGCGCCTCGTCGCAACCATCACCATCGATAACGCGGACCGACATTTCGACCTGCTCGCCCAGCGAAGCGTCGCGTCGTATTGCGCCCCAAGGCACATTGACCTGATCAATATCGGTTATCGAAAGCATTTGTTTGAACGATGGTGCGGTGCAAATATATTCCAGTGACTGAACGGGGCATGTGTCCCGGAAAAAAGGATAGATTGAATGACCACTCGCACCTTCATTCTCGCTATGCTTACGACGGCGAGCCTGGCTAATACGGCGCTGGCGGATGATCGCACTTTCCTCACTCCACCGCTGTATCGTGAGCAAGCCCGCGCAATGGCTACCGTGCGTCCCGCGTCGGAACTGACGACGACGCCCTCCCTGGCTCCTCGCGCGCCTACCACCCGGCGGGTCGTTGCCGAGACTGCCGACGCATCCGTTCGCTAAACGGATGCACGGTGCATCAGAACAGCGTTTCTCCAACCTCGCTCCAATGGGACATCTCCCATTGGAGCGTTTTCGTCAGTGCATTGGCTTACATCTCAAGCTCTCTGGGCCTCTCCAATCTGAATAACTTCGATAGGTTAAGGCAGTCTGCTCGAGCCCCAGGCCGGTCTTGCCGAACTCTATGCTGGGACATCGTCTCTCCGCCATCGATCCACAACGCCGCTCAGGATGCGATCAGCGCGGGGTGGTTCGCTCAACCCGAAATGACATGGTCCGGTCGACGCTTCGGTTGCGCCGCGCGGTACTTGCGGGTATAGGCCGCCCCAGCGCCCGCCAGACACCCTTGGAGGCACGGGCGCTTCGGGGATCGGGGTTGGGCCGTCCGTTTTGGACGGCTTTTCGCGTTTCCCCGGCGTTCTCATTTTTAAAAGGATCACGCCATGAGCGCAGTCAAGACGCTTGAGGCCGTGGCACGCGACCGGGTCGGCAAGGGGGCCGCCCGGGCCGTTCGTCGCCAGGGTCAAGTTCCCGCCGTCATCTACGGAGGCGGTCAGGCGCCGCAGTCCATCGCCATCGACCTCGTCCGTGTCCGTACGCTGATCTACGCCGGTGGCTTCAAGACCACCCTTTTCGAGATCATTGCCGGTGGCAAGAAGACCCGGGCGATTCCGCGCGACTTCCACCTGGATCCGGTGTCCGGCGTGCCGATCCACGTTGACTTCCTGCGGGTCGTCGCCGGCCAGTCGATCACGGTCGAGGTCCCGGTGCATTTCCTGAACGAGGATGCGGCCCCCGGCATCAAGCAGAAGGGCGGCACGCTCAATGTCGTGCTTCACACCCTTGCCCTCGAGGTTGCGCCCGACGCGATCCCGGATGCCATCGAGATCGACCTCGCCGGTCGCGAGATCGGAGATGCGATTCACATCACCGACGTGAAGCTTCCGTCCGGCGCCACCTTCACGGGTGAGCCCGACGCCACCGTCGCTAACATCGTGCCGCCGACCGTGCTCGGCGCAGAGGTCGAAGCCGAGGAGGCCGCGATTGCCGAGGCGCAGTCCGCGGAGGCCGCCGAGGAGAAGGCCGAGGAAGAGGCTTCCGAGGAAGCCGCCGAGGACGAGAAGAAGGAGGATTGAGGCCGGGGCGCAAGCCCTGTCTCAGCTCAACCCTTCGGGTGCCCCGGCCATCAGGCTGGGGCATCTCCGTTTTCAGGACCGCGCTCGGCGGCCCCATAAAAATCCTGTCTGGATCGTTTCGCGCCATGCGCCTGATCGTCGGCCTCGGCAATCCCGGCTCCCGCTATGCCAAGAACCGTCACAATATCGGCTTCCTCGCCGTCGACGAGATTGCGCGCGTGCATCGCGCTGGGCCGTGGCGTCGCAAATTCCAGGGGGAGATCGCCGAGGTGGCTCTCGGTACCGAACGGGCTATCCTGCTGAAGCCGCAGACTTTCATGAATGAATCCGGGCGTGCGGTGCAGGAAGCGCAGCGCTTCTACAAAATCGCATTGTCCGACGTAATCGTGTTGCACGACGAACTGGATCTCGCCCCAGCCAAGCTGCGCGTAAAGTCGGGAGGCGGCAATGCCGGTCATAACGGCCTTCGCTCGATCACGGCGCAATGCGGCAACGATTATCGTCGGGTTCGTCTTGGTATCGGGCATCCGGGGGACAAAGCCCTGGTTCACGCTTATGTGCTGAACGATTTTGGCAAAGGTGAAGAGGGCTGGGTCGACGATCTGTGCCGCGCCATCGCCGACTATGCGCCGCTGTTGGCGATCGGCGAAGATGCGAGCTTCCAGAACAAGGTCCACCTGGCCATGGCAGGGCGCGGCTGGGATGACGTCAAGCAAGTCAACGCGCGCGATTGACCGCGGCGGTGACATCGGATTTCACGCGGGCAGGCTTTGCGCAGACCCGCGAACAGACAGGTGACCCATGGGCTTCAAATGCGGCATCGTCGGCCTGCCGAATGTTGGCAAGTCAACTCTCTTCAATGCACTGACGCAGACAGCGGCCGCGCAGGCGGCGAACTACCCGTTCTGCACCATCGAGCCGAATGTCGGCGAGGTGGCGGTGCCGGATCCGCGCCTGGACGATCTCGCCAAAATCGCTGCATCGAAGGAAATTATTCCGACCCGGCTCACCTTCGTGGATATTGCCGGTCTCGTGCGCGGCGCTTCGAAGGGCGAAGGGCTTGGGAACCAGTTCCTCGCCAATATCCGGGAGGTGGATGCCATCGCGCACGTGGTGCGCTGCTTCACCGACGGTGATGTGACCCATGTTGAGGGCAAGGTCGACCCGGCCGCCGACATCGAAACGATCGAGACCGAGCTGATGCTCGCCGACCTCGATAGCCTCGAGAAGCGCGTCATCGCTCTAGAGAAGAAGGCCAAGGGCGCCGACAAGGAGGCCAAAGAAATCCTCGACCTCGTCCAGCGCGCCTTGCCGCTGCTGCGCGAGGGCAAGCCTGCGCGCTTGGTGCAGCGCAAGCCCGACGAGGAGCGTCTGTTTCAGAGCCTCGGCCTGATGACGGCGAAACCGGTGCTTTACGTCTGCAACGTCGACGAGGGCGATGCCGACAAGGGCAACGCCTACTCGGACACCGTGATGGACCGCGCCAAGGTGGAGGGCGCCAAGGCCGTGGTGGTCTCCGCCAAGATCGAGAGCGAAATCGCCGTGATGCCCCTGGGCGACCAGGGCGATTTCCTTGAGGCTGTCGGCCTCGCCGAGCCTGGCTTGAACCGCGTCATCCGCGCCGGATACGAACTCCTCGGCCTCATCACCTATTTCACGGTCGGTCCCAAGGAAGCGCGCGCCTGGACCATCGAGAAGGGGACGCGGGCGCCCGCCGCCGCCGGCGTGATCCACACGGACTTTGAGAAGGGCTTCATCCGCGCCGAGACCATCGCCTTCCACGATTACACGAGTCTGAAGGGCGAGGCCGGCGCTAAGGAGGCTGGCAAGTTCCGTCTCGAGGGTAAGGAGTACGTGGTGCAGGACGGCGACGTGCTGCATTTCCGCTTCGCCAACTGATCCGACATGGGTCGGTGCGGCGTTGCTCCCGCAGCGCCGGGCCTTTCCCCGGCGCGTTGAACCCCAGTGCCTGAAAGGACCCGGATGACCGGCATCGCCTTCGAGGACTTTACGCCCGGTACGGTGATCGAAGGTGGCCCGGTGACGGTGACGGAAGCCGAGATGATCGCCTTCGCGCGTGAATTCGACCCACAGCCGTTCCACCTCGACCCGGAGGCCGCAAAGACGACGTTCGTCGGTCAGCTGATTGGCTCCGGCTGGCAGACCGCCGGCTTCGGGATGCGCCTCCTGCAGCAACATGTCTTCCGCGGTGCCACCTCGATGGGGTCGCCCGGGATCAACGAGCTGCGCTGGCTGCGGCCGGTCCTGCCGGGCGACCGGCTGAGCATCTCGGTCCGGGTCGATACTTGCCGGGCCTCGAACACCAAGCCGGATCGCGGCTTCGTCGGTTTCGCCATGACCGTCCTGAACAGGGATGGTGAGAGCGTGCTGACCCAGATCTTTACGGTGATGTTTCCGCGCCGCGGTGCAGCGTCTCTGCCGCCGCGGACCGTAGTTCCGGCGGACGCGCCACCGCTCAGGGAGCCCCACGACGCCGAGCAACTCCACTTCCTCGAAGCGGCTCCCATCGGTGCGGTGCGCGACCTCGGCGGCCACCAGTTCACGCCTGAAACCGTCATGGCTTTCGCCCGAGCCTACGATCCGCAGGCGTTCCATCTCGATCCCGAAGCCGCCCGCCAGACCCATTTCGGGGCGCTCTGCGCGTCCGGCTGGCACACGGCCGCTGCTTGGATGAAGCGGCTCCACATCACCCGCGCCCGCGACCTTGCCCATACGGCGAAGACCGGTCCGGTCCCGCAACTCGGTCCATCGCCGGGCTTTCGCGATATGCGGTGGCTGGCACCGGTCTATGCCGGCGACACGATCCGATACAGCTGCACCCTGATCGACAAGCGCGAGACCGCGTCGCGTCCCGGCTGGGGCCTCGCAACCCACCAGAACACCGGTCTGAACCAGCGCGGCGAGAAGGTCTTCGCCTTCACCGGCTCGGTGTTCTGGCAATGGGCGCCCGGCGCCTGACGCGTCAGGCGGCTTTGCGCCGCTCTGGGTAGAGGCCGAGAAGCCCCTCGGCATCGGCCGCGGCGACGCCACGCTCGGTGATGATACCAGTGACGAGGCGGGCCGGCGTCACATCGAAGGCGGGATTTGCCACCGGGCTTCCCGGCGAAACGACCTCGACGGTGGCGAAGCCGCCGTCCGCCAGACGCCCGGTGAGATGCGTGACTTCGCGGCCGTCGCGCTCCTCGATCGGGATCTCGCGCACGCCGTCGTCGAGGGTCCAATCGATCGTCGAGAAAGGCAGGGCGGCATAGAACGG
This sequence comes from Methylobacterium sp. Leaf125, assembly GCF_001423085.1. Lineage (GTDB taxonomy): Bacteria > Pseudomonadota > Alphaproteobacteria > Rhizobiales > Beijerinckiaceae > Methylobacterium. Next base: position 10,739 of record NZ_LMNU01000047.1, read on the forward strand.
CACCCGATTGTCGCTGGCGGCCAGCGCTTTCAGGTAGGTGCCGATCTTGTTGCAGACGTCACCCGAGGCCGTGGTGCGATCCGAGCCGACGATGCAGACGTCGATGGCGCCGTGCTGCATGAGGTGGCCGCCAGCATTGTCGGCGATGACGGTGTGCGGGACGCCGTGGGCATTGAGTTCGAACGCGGTCAGGGCGGCACCTTGGTTTCGGGGACGGGTCTCGTCCACGAAGACGTGGACAGGCACGCCGGCATCGTGGGCCACGTAGATTGGCGCCAGGGCCGTTCCCCAATCCACCGTGGCGAGCCAACCTGCGTTGCAGTGAGTCAGTACGTTAATGGTGCGGTTCTTCAGACGATGCAGGTCGCTGAGGATCTGCGCGCCGTGGACGCCGATGGCGTGGCAGCTCTCCACATCTTCCTCGGCGATGCGGCCGGCCTCCGCGTAGGCGAAGGCCGCGCGCTCGGCCTCCGGCACCGTCCGGAGCTTGGCGGCGACCCGATCCAGAGCCCAACGGAGGTTGATCGCGGTCGGCCGTGTGGCGGCGAGCGTCGCCACAGCCCGGTCGAGCCCGGTTTCGGAGGCATACGCCCGCAGGCCGAGGGCGAGCCCGTAGGCGGCCGTGACCCCGATCAGCGGCGCTCCGCGAACCACCATGGTACGGATCGCCACCGCGGCGTCGTCCAGGGTCGACAGTGTCTTCAGCTCGAAGGCGAAGGGCAGGCGGGTCTGGTCGATCACCGCCACGGAGGCACCATCCTCGGCGGGGAAGATGGTGCGGTAGGGCTTGCCGTCGATCTTCATGGGGCGGATCCAGGTGCTGGCGGGGCCGAGGCCGCGAGGCCTCTTCGTCGGACGGCGTTTACGTCAGAATGCCCTCGGTAGGCCAGCGTGCGGCCCGATCTGTCGCGATCGCGAAAGTCTCAGAATCGAAGGGGCCGCACGCGCTTCACCTGCGGGATTGCGGCGATGCTCGCCAGAACCTCCTGGGAGACCGGGGCGTCGACGGCGCAGAAGCAGATGGCATTGCCGCCCTTCCCGTCGCGTCCGAGGGCGACGGTCGCCACGTTGACGCCGGCCGCGCCGAGTACGCCGCCGAAGCGTCCGATGAAGCCCGGCTGGTCGTGGTTGCGCACGTACAGCATGTGCTCCGCGAAGGCGGCGTCGATCGGGATGGAGCGGATCTCGATCATGCGCGGCTTGCCGTCGTGGAACACCGTTCCGGCGGCATCGCGCGGCATGTCCTCGGCCTCGACGGTGATGCGGATCACCGATTCGAAATCGGACGTCGCACCGGCGCGGGTGACCTCCTCGACCAGGATGCCGCGCTCGCGCGCCACCGCCGGAGCGGAGACCATATTGATCCCCGACAGGACGGGGCTGAGCACGCCGGTGACGGCAGCCGCCGTGAGAGCGCGGATATTCATCTCCGCGACCGCGCCTTCATACGTCACCCGGATGCCGCGGATCGGCGCATCGGTAAGCTGACCCAGGAACGAGCCGAGGTTCTCGGCCAGGTGCACGAAGGGCCTCAGGCGCGGTGCCTCGTCGGCCGAGATGGACGGCATGTTGACGGCATTCACGACGGCGCCGCTCAGCAGGTAGTCGGCCATCTGCTCGGCGATCTGCAGGGCGACGTTCGCCTGTGCCTCGTTCGTCGAGGCGCCGAGATGGGGCGTGCACACCACGTTCGGATGGCCGAAGAGCGGGTTCTGGTAGGCCGGCTCGGTCGCGAACACGTCGAAGGCGGCGCCCGCGACCCGGCCGGATTCGAGCGCCGCGCGCAGGGCGACCTCGTCGACGAGGCCGCCGCGGGCACAGTTGATGATGCGGACACCGGGCTTCGTCTGTCCCAGAGCGTCGGCCGAGAGGATATTCCGGGTCCGCTCGGTCAGGGGAACGTGCAGGCTGATGAGGTCGGCCCGGGCGAGAAGCGCGTCGAGTTCGAGCTTCTCGACGCCGATCTCGGCGGCGCGCTCCGGCGTCAGGTAGGGATCGTAGGCGATCACCTTGAGCTTGAGGCCGATCGCCCGGTCGGCGACGACGGCGCCGACGTTGCCGCAGCCGATGATCCCCAGGGTCTTGCCCGTGAGCTCCGTCCCCATGAAGCGGGCCTTCTCCCAGCGGCCGGCCTGGGTCGAGGCGTCGGCCCGGGGGATCTGCCGCGCGAGGGCGAACATCATCGCGATGGCGTGCTCGGCGGTGGTGATCGCGTTGCCGAAGGGCGTGTTCATCACGATGACGCCGCGGGCGGTGGCTGCCGCCACGTCGACGTTGTCGATCCCGATTCCGGCGCGGCCGACCACCTTCAGGCGGGGGGCCTTCGCCAGCAATTTGGCCGTGACCTTGGTGGTGGAGCGGATCGCCAGACCGTCATAGGCGCCGATCAAGGCGGCGCAGGCGTCACGATCGCGGCCGAGCTCCGGCCGGAAATCGACGTCGAGGCCGCGGTCGCGCAGGCGCTGCACGGCCGCGTCGGAGAGGGCGTCGGAGATGAGCACCTTGGGCGCGGGCATGTCGGCGTCCGGCTCGGGTGGGGGGAGAACCGACGCATGACGGAGCCGGACACCGGCTCCGTCATGCGCTCGGTATACGACGCGGGTGACGTCGAGGTCGCGCGGGTGTCAGGCGGCCCGGGCGAGTTTCGCCTTCTCGGCCGCGAAGGCCCAGTCGAGCCACGGGGTCAGGGCCTCGAGATCCGAGGACTCGACCGTGCCGCCGCACCAGATCCTGAGGCCGGCCGGGGCGTCCCGGTAGGCCCCGATATCGAAGGCGATGCCCTCGCGGTCCAGGGTGTCGGCGATGCCCTTGGCGACGGCGCCGACGACGGCGTCGCCCATCGCGAGGATGTCCGGGTCGGTGATGACGAGGCAGACGCCGGTGTTGCTGTAGGTGCCGGCATCGGCGGCGAGGTGGCCGATCCAGGGGGTGCGCGCCACCCAGTCGTGGATGACCTTGGCGTTGGCGTCGGCCCGGGCGTGCAGCGCCGGCAGGCCGCCGATGCGCGCGGCCCATTTCAGGGTGTCGAGGTAATCCTCGACCGCCAGCATCGAAGGCGTGTTGATGGTGTCGCCCTTGAAGATGCCCTCGATCAGCTTGCCGTCCTTGGCGAGGCGGAAGACCTTCGGGACCGGCCAGGCCGGGACGTTCGATTCGATTCGGGCCACGGCGCGGGGCGAGAGCACGATCATGCCGTGTGCGGCCTCGCCGCCCATGACCTTCTGCCAGGAGAAGGTGACGACATCGAGCTTGGCCCAGTCGAGGGGCATCGCGAAGGCGGCCGAGGTGGCGTCGCAGATGGTGACGCCCGCGCGGTCGGCGGCGATCCAGTCGCCGTTCGGCACGCGGACCCCGGCGGCGGTGCCGTTCCAGGTGAAAATCACGTCGTTGTGCCGCGTGTCGACGGCCGAGAGATCGGGCAGGACGCCGTAGGCGCCGACATGCACCCGCGGCGCGATCTTGAGTTCCTTGAGGGCGTCGGTGACCCATTCGAGGCCGAAGGCCTCCCAGGCCACGACCTCGACGGTCTTCGGGCCCAGCATCGACCACATCGCCATCTCGACGGCGCCGGTGTCGGAAGCCGGCACGATGCCGATTCGGTAATCCTCCGGCACCTGCAGGACGCTGCGGGTGAGGTCGATGGCCTCCTTCAGCTTCGCCTTGCCGATGGCCGAGCGATGCGAGCGGCCCAGCGGCGCGTCGGCCAGGGAATCGAGGCTCCAGCCCGGACGCTTGGTGCAGGGGCCGGACGAGAAATTCGGCACGCGGGGGCGCGTGGCGGGTCGGTTGGTCACGTGCGTCATCCTTCCAGATGAGAGCTCCTCGTTGGGGAGGAGTGGCCCGGAGACGCCAATGGACCCGCGCCGCACGGGACGCAAGCGGTCGCCGTGCCGCCGGGGATCGGACCGCGCGCGCTCGGAACGATATCCCAGCGTTGTCCCATGCGGCTTGCCGGGGGAATCACCGGCTGCGCAGGCGCGAGAACAAGCAAGACGGGACGCGGCAGGGATCGAACCGACGTCAGGCCCGGGCAACCGTGTCGCGTAACGTCGCGAAGACGCCGCTCGCCAGGAACGTGAGACATCCGAGAACGATGACCGTTTCGCGAAAGGCCTGAACGTAACCCTCCGGGGTTTCTCCCGGCAGGAACGCGTTCATCAGCAAGGATCCGACGGCGATGCCGAGACTCATCGAAAAATATTGCATCGTCGAGGCCATGGAGGATGCCATGGCGATGTCACGGTCTTGGATATCCACGTAGATCAGCGTGTTCATCACGGTGAACTGAAGGCCCGTGAGACAGCCATAGACGAAGAGATACGCGGTCAGGAATGGGACGCCCGTCCGGGGCCCCAGGACGGCGAATCCGCCGATGGACAGGGCCACCAGCGCGGTATTCACCAGCAGAAACCATTTGTAGCCGGACCGGCTGAGGATACCGGGCACAAGTCTCTTCGCAACGATCGATCCGATGGCTTGCGGAACGAGCATCAAGCCCGCTTCCGTCGGCGGCCAAGCGCACCCAACCTGAAGAAAGACGACCAGTATCAGGAACATACCGGAGATCCCGAGGCGCGCGAGGAGATTTCCCAGCATGGCGACGGCCACGCTGCGCACCTTGAACAACCGGAGGTCGACGAGAGGATCCCGATACCGTCGGCTCCAACCAATATAGAGGGAAAACAGGACGATCGCGCCGGCCAGGGCGGCCCCGCCTTGCGCCTTGGAGGTCACGACGGTCTCGGCGCCGGTGAGGAGCAAGACCGAGCCGGCCCCGAAGATCGCGAAGCCGAGACCGTCGAACCGTTTCCAGGCCTCTGCCCGGAAGTCGATCATGTGCCGGTGGTTGAGTATCAGCGCGAAGATCCCGATCGGGATATTGATCAGGAAGACCGTGCGCCAGGATATGTGCTGCGCGAGAAACCCGCCCAGGAACGGCCCGATCGTGGCGCCGACGAGCCCCACCGTCGCGACGGTGCTGATCGAAGCGATCAGCTTTGCCGGGTCGATGCTGCGGACCATCACATACCGTCCGACCGGCAGGAGGGCGGCGCCCCCGATGCCCTGCAGGACCCGAGCGGCGACGAGTTGGGACACGCTCGCGGAGAGGCCGCACAGGCAGGAACCGATGGTGAAGACGATGATCGCGCCACCGAAGACGCGCTTCGTCCCGAAGCGCTCGCACAGCCAGGGCGTGGCGGGAATACAGACGGCCAGGGTCAGGACGTAAGCCGTCAGAACCGGATGCAGATCCAGCGGCACGATCGAGAAGGCGGTGGCCACGATGGGAATCGCGGCATTCACGATGGTGGCATCGACGGCCTGCATGAAGGCCCCGATCGAGACGAGGAGAAGCAGCCAGGAATGATTCTCGCTTGCCGTCCTTCCGGTCATCCCAAGCTCTTTCCGTTCGGTCCCTGAAAGCGACGGCTGCCGACGGCGTTCAGCGCGATGCGCGGTCGGCCCGAGCAGCCCGTCAGGGGATCGGGGCCGTTCCCTCTCTGAGAGGGTTACGGTGCAACGAAGCCCAGTGATAAGTTTGCGCAGAGTGGCCCGGAGGCGTCGAAGTTCAGGCGACGCCTGGTCCGTTTCTCGTCACTTGGAAACGCGGTCCGTCCGTGAACGATCGCGGTGTTGTCTGCGATCAGGATATCTTGTTGCTCCAGTCTGAACTGGATTTGATGCTTCCGATTTTCGAAGAACGCGCAGAAAGCAAGGTAAGCTATTTGCGCAGCTGCGCTCGGTGTCACGGATGCCGACCCATCGGACATGCGAAATTTTAAAGCGATTCGACCATCGGCATTCAGGCGAAAAACAGAGTTTCGACTTGATTGCCCTTTCCGTTCGACCAGGAGTGCGTCTCCATCGAATAAAGTATGGATGTCCCGCGGCAACGAGGAACTCAGAGAGGTAAAGGCAGATTTTGCGCTCGCCAATATTGTATCGCCCCCGGTTTTCGTTGCAAAGACGCATTGCAGAGAAATAATTTTTTCTGGCTTGTCCGAGTATGCGCCATCCGTATGGAGCAAATGTTCGCTATTGCTTGCGCCTATAAATCCGATCGCTTGATCGGAAGGGTCGATCGATACGATGCCGTCTTGATCTGCTCTTGGATGGGGCGTTGATTCGCCGAGAAGGTTTTTTAAAGCGCACAGATCCGCTCGACTTTCGGCCGCGTCTTCGCAACGCAGGATGACAAACCCGAATTCATTGAAGCGATCGACAAGAGATTGCTGATTTTGTTCAGACAAAGATCTGATATTCTTGATGTTTATGATTTGCTTGCTGGCGTCAAAATCTGCGTGAAATCCCTGATGTTCGGAGATGGGCATGATCGGCCTCGTCTGCACCAGACTGCGGGAGGCATATTAGCGACTCATTCTGTGAAGGATTGATGATACGCGGTGCCCTATCCTTCTTTAGTCGTTCACGGCACCTGTCGACGACAGTAGAAGATGGACTAAGCCCGAGAACTGCCCGAATCAATCCGCGCGGGACCGCAGCAGGTCCGGGCGGCGCTCCCGGGTGAGGCGCAGGGCCTCGGCCCGGCGCCAGGCCGCGATGGCGCCGTGGTTGCCGCCGGTGAGGACCTCCGGGATCGCGCGGCCCTCCCAGTCCCGGGGGCGGGTGTAGTGGGGGTATTCGAGATGGCCGGTCTCGAAGCTCTCCTCGACGCCGGAGGCGACCTTGCCCATCACGCCCGGCAGCAGGCGCACGCAGGCATCGAGCACCACCAGGGCGGCGATCTCGCCGCCGGAGAGGATGTAGTCGCCGATCGACACCTCCTCGAGGCCGCGCCCGGCGATCACGCGCTCGTCCACGCCCTCGAAGCGGCCGCAGACCACGAGCACGCCGGGCCCCTCGCTCAGCGCCCGGACCCGGGCCTGCGTCAGCGGCCGGCCGCGCGGGCTCATCAGCAGCCGGGGCCGGGCATCGTCCGGCGCGCCGGCGGCGTCGATGGCGGCGGCGAGGACGTCGCAGCGCAGCACCATGCCGGCGCCGCCCCCGGCCGGGGTGTCGTCCACCGCCCGGTGGCGGCCGAGGCCGTGCTCGCGGATGTCGCGGGCTTCCAGGCTCCAGGTGCCCCGCGCCAGCGCATCCCCCGACAGGGAGACCCCGAGCGGCCCCGGAAACATCTCCGGATAGAGGGTGAGGACGGTGGCGTTCCAGGGGCTGGCGGTCATGGTGCTTACTGGCGCGCGGAGACGCACCGGGTCAACGTGGCACCGATCCGGCGGCGGCGGGTTAACCCTTCATGGCTGCTTTCCGCTCGCTCCGTCCCCGGATCCTGGTCGCCCTCGTCCGGACCGTCACGCTGGCGCTGGCCCTGACGGGGTTCGTCCTGTTGCGGCCCGTCCGCGCGGCCGAGCCGCTGGCCCCGGCCGGGGCGCCCGCCTCGGCGTTCCCGAAGCCCGACCGGCCGGTGGCCGAGATCATCGCGCCGCTCTGGGCCTCCGAGGCGCAGCGCGATTCGGTCGACGAGGTCGGGCAGGTGATGCGGCTGATGGGCATCGCGGCCGGCCAGAGCGTCGCCGATATCGGCGCGGGCAGCGGCTACTACACGGTGCGCCTGGCCGAACGGGTCGGCCCCCAGGGGCACGTCTACGCCGAGGACGTGACGCCCCGCTACCTGGCCGGCCTGGAGACGCGCATCGCCAAGAGCGCGCTCACCAACGTCACGGTGGTGCGCGGCGAGCCGCACGATCCGCGCCTGCCGCCGGCCTCCCTCGACGCCGCCGTGCTGGTCCACATGTACCACGAGATCGCCCAGCCCTTCGGCCTGCTCCACAACCTGGCGCCGATGATGAAGCCGGGCGGCAAGGTCGGGATCGTCGACGCGAACGACGTGCCCTCGCGGCACGGGACGCCGCCGGCGCTGCTCGCCTGCGAACTCACGGCCGCGGGCTATCGCCAGACCGGTCTCTCGGTGCTGGAGGGCGGCGTCGGCTACCTCGCGATCTACGAGGCGCCCGCGGCCGCCGACCGGCCGAATCCGGCTGCCATCCATCCCTGCCGGGACGAGACCACCCGGCTCGGGACACAGGGCGCTGCCAAGCGCGCGCCTTGAGCGCGGGCCGTGAGCGCGGGGCGACGCGCGGGGGCTCTGCCCGCCGCCGTCCTGAACCCCGCTCACGCCGTCGATCCCGTCCTTCCCTGGGGGGCGGGCTCGCGTGCCATACCCGGAACCGCTCTCGATCGGACCCGCCGCAGGACGCTGGACGGCCGGTAATCCGGACTCCGCGGATCGGATCAGCCGGCCGCCTTCAGCCGGGGCATCACCGCGGTGCCCAGCAGGGCGATCGACCGCTGCATGGCCTCCGGCTCCTGCATCGCCGAGCTCATTTGGAAGGTCAAACGGGACAGGCCGCCGAGGGCAGCGTTGGCCGCCTGCACCTTCGCCGCGACCGTCTCCGGCGCGCCGATGAGGTAGGACCCGTCGGGCGCGCACATCGCCGCGAACTGCTCCGCCAGGCCCGCGCTCGGCCAGCCGCGCTCCGCCCCGATCTTGCCGAACATCTGGGCCCAGCCCGGATAGAACGCCTCCCGGGCCGCGCGGTCGGTGTCGGCGACGAAACCGATGGCGTGGACGCCGACCTTCAGGGTCTCGGGGGCGTGCCCGGCCCGGCGCCCGGCCTCGCGATAGAGCTCCACCAGGGGACGGAAGCGCGCGAAGCTGCCGCCGATGATCGCGACCATCAGGGGCAGGCCGAGGGCACCGGCCCGGGCGAAGGAGGCGGGTGTTCCGCCCACCCCGACCCAGATCGGGAGCCGGTCCTGGTACGGGCGCGGATAGACGCCCTGGCCGCTGAGCGGCGGGCGGAAGCGGCCCCGCCAGGTGACGTGGGTCTGTGCCCGCAGGGCCAGCAGCAGCTCCAGCTTCTCGACGAAGAGGGCATCGTAATCCTCGGACGCGAAGCCGAAGAGCGGATAGGCCTCGCCGAAGGAGCCGCGTCCGACCACGATCTCGGCCCGGCCCTTGGCGATCAAGTCGAGGGTGGCGAAATCCTGGAAGACCCGGACCGGATCGGCCGCGCTCAGCACGGTGACGGCGCTGGTCAGGCGGATGCGGCGGGTGCGGGCCGCCGCGGCCGCCAGGATGACCGCGGGGGCGGCGTCGAGGAACTCCGCCCGGTGATGCTCGCCGATGCCGAACACGTCGAGGCCGGAGCGGTCGGCCACCTCGACCTCGTCGAGCAGGCGCTCCATGCGCTCGGCGGCCGAGAGGGTACGGCCCGTCTTCGGATCGGGGAGGGTGACGGCGAAGCTGTCGATGCCGATGTCCATGACGGGGTCTTTCCGGGGCGAAGGCTTGGGGAGGCGAAGTCTTTGGGCGGCGAAGTCTTGGGGCGGCGAAGGCGTATGACGGGCCGGGGTGGCGTCGCCCGGCCCCGAAGGCCCGGCGATCGCCACCCCGTCGGCGGGGGCTGGGCCGATCAGCGACGCCGGCCCAGGAGCGAGAGGGTCTGGTCCCGGCGCAGCCAGGCCAGGGTCGCGGTCAGGACGAGGAGCACGACGGCCGGGGCGGCGGGCGTGGGCAGGACGACTAGGTGGGCGATCACGGCGCCCACCATGGTGCCGGCGAGCCAGAGGGCGGCGAGGCCGGCATAGCCCGGGATCAGCAGGGCGACGGCGCCGCCGACTTCCACGAGGCCGGTGACGATCCGGAACCACTGGCCGACGCCGATGAGGTCGTAGACCTGCACCATCATCGGCACGCCGGCGAGCTTGGCGCCGCCGGCCACCAGGAAGACCAGGGCGAGCAGGATCTGCAGCGACCAGGCGGAGACGGTGCGGGCGCGCGAGGGGGCGGGAGCGGCGGTCAGGGTCATGGACATGGACGTCATCCGGGTCTGCGTTCGCCAGGGCCGGGGCGGCTCGGCTGTGGGCAACGATCTAGGTGGCTTCCTTCCCCTAGCGAAGCCTATATCTTTCGATGTGTCCCATCACCTGGACAGATGGATGCTCGACCAGCTCACCCTCGATCAGCTCCGCACCTTCGTGGCCGCCGTGGACACCGGCAGCTTCTCCGCGGCCGGACGCAAGCTCGGACGGGCACAGTCCCTGGTGAGCCAGTCCCTGGCCAACCTCGAGGCGCAGTCGGGGGTGAAGCTCTTCGACCGCTCCAGCCGCTACCCGGTGCTGACGGAGTCCGGGCGCGTGCTCCTGGCCCATGCGCGCGCCACCGTGGCGGCCGCCGAGACCTTCAAGGCCCAGGCGCGCGACCTCGCCGGCGGGCTCGAGCCGGAGGTGAGCATCGTCCTCGACGTGCTGTTTCCGATCCAGGTGGTGACGCGGGCGGTGGTGGCCTTCCAGCCGGCCTTCCCGGCGACGCCCCTGCGCATCCAGGTCGAGACCCTGGGGGCGGTGATCGCGCCGGTCCTCGACGGTCGCTGCGCCTTCGCGGTGGCGGGCGCGACGCCCCTGCTGCCCCCTGAGCTCGCCCGCGAGCCCCTGCGGCAGATCGAACTCGTGATGGTGGCGGCGCCCGACCACCCGCTCGCCAGCCGGCCCGGCCCGATTGCCACCGCCGACCTCGCCGAGCACGTCCAACTCGTGCTGACCGACCGCAGCGACCTGACCAAGGGGCGGGAATTCGGTGTGTTCTCGCCGCGCACCTGGCGCCTCGCCGACCTCGGATCGAAGCACGCCTTCCTGCGCTCCGGCCTCGGCTGGGGCGGCATGCCCCTGGACGTGGTGGCCGAGGATCTCGCGAACGGCCAGCTCGTGCGCCTCGACGTCGCCGCCCTGCCGAAGGGCGGCCTGCTGCTGCCGATGTGGGCGGTCTACCCGATGGAGCGTCCGCCGGGACCGGCCGGCCGCTGGCTCATCGGCCAGCTGCGCGACGCCGCCCCGCGCCCCTGATCCGGGGGGCGGCCAGGTCGCGTCCGCGGCCATGCCGGCGATCAATGCCGGAGATCGCTGTCGATGATCCGCACGATCACGCGCTCTTGAATCAGTTCAGCCAAAATAGCTCTGAAGTTGAATTGTTTTGGCTCAGTGTAAATGCTGAGCGTCAACTGTTCTCCATCAAATTTTAACAGGACGGATCGATGATAGGCACTCAATTCGAGGCGTAACGATGCTGTTTTTATCCAAGATCAAGATCCTGCCCAAGCTGGCGGCAGTCATCGGGCTGATCGCGCTGGTCGTCGGCGTCTGTATCTGGTTTGCCCAGGCCCGCATGACGCAGATCGACGATGCCTATCGTCAGTTCATTTTCCAGGACGCCAAGGGTGCCGCGACGGCGCGCCGGGTGAATCGGATCGTCTTCGAGATGAACTACTGGGTCTACCGGATCATCGCCGAGACCGAGGAGGCCCAGCTGACGGCGGCCAACGCGGGATTCGAATCCACCCTCGCGCCGATGCGGCAGATCCTGGCCGACCTGCGCCGTCAGGCCCCGTCCTTCGAGACCCGCGTCGCGGCACAGACCGCGCGCGTCGAGCGCTTCGTGCAGGACGTGACCGAGGTCCGCCGCCTGGGTACGGAGAATCGGAACGCCGAGGCCATCGCCCTCGTGCACCGGGCCATCGACCCGAGCTTCGCCCTCATGGTCCAAGAGGGCAAGGTGCTCGGGGACGACATCACCAAGGCCCTGGACGAGGGCTCGGAGGCGCTCACGGAGAAGACCAACGCCACGCGCCACAGCCTGATGCTCTTCAGTGCCCTCGGCATGCTCGCCGGCCTCCTGGCCGCCGCCGCCGTGGGCGTGCTGGGGATCACCCGGCCGCTGGCCAGCCTGGTCCGGGTGCTCGAGCGCATGGCGCAGGGCTCCATCGAGGCCACGATCCCGGAGGCGCGCCGCGGCGACGAGGTCGGTGCCGTCGGGCGCGCCGTGGAGGGCATCAAGACGATGGTGGCGCAGAAGGCGGCCGAGCAGGCTGAGGTCCGCCGCATCGCCGACGCGGCCGCCGTGACGGAGCGCAAGCGCACGATGATCGAACTCGCCAATGGCTTCGAGCAAGCCGTGGGCGGCATCGTCGGCCTGGTCTCGTCCTCCGCCACGGAATTGCAGGCCACGGCCCAGCAGATGACTGCGACGGCCCAGGAGACCGCGACCCAGTCCACCCAGGTCGCGGCGGCCGCCGAGGAGGCCGCCGCGAACGTCGGCACGGTGGCGGCGGCCGCCGAGGAACTCGGCAGCTCCGTTCAGGAGATCGGCCGCCAGGTCCAGGGTTCGGCGGGGCTGGCACAGGCCGCCGTCGGCGAGGCGGACCAGACGGGTCAGCTCGTCCAGGCCCTGCGGACCACGTCGGCCCGGATCGGCGACATGGTCGGGCTGATCTCGAACATCGCCGGACAGACCAACCTGCTGGCGCTGAACGCCACCATCGAGGCGGCCCGCGCGGGCGAGGCCGGCCGCGGCTTCGCCGTGGTGGCGACCGAGGTCAAGGAGCTGGCCGGGCAGACCGCCCGGGCGACGGAGGAGATCGCGCGCCAGATCGGCGAGATCCAGGGCGTCACCGACCAGGCCGTCACCGCCATCGGGGGCATCACCGGCCGGATCCGCGAGATCGACGGGATGGCGACGGGGATCGCCGCGGCGGTCGAGCAGCAGGGGGCCGCCACCCAGGAGATCGTGCGCAACGTCGCCCAGGCCGCCCAGGGGACGAGCGCCGTGACCGGCAACATCTCCGGCGTGGCTCGGGCCTCGGAAGAGACCGGCGCCGCGGCCACGCAGGTCCTCGCCTCGGCCTCCGAACTGTCGCGCCAGTCCGAACACCTCAGCGCCGAGGTGAGCCGGTTCCTGTCGAGCGTCCGCGCCGCCTGAGATCGCGCGGGCGGGACCACCCGCCCACGTCAACCAAAACAGGTCCCGCGCCGGGGCCGCTCACCCGGGGAGCCAGCGCCGCGGCGCCGGCAGGCGCCCCCGGGCGGCGATTTCCTGAGACAAAGTGGCTCTGGAGTCACCGCGCCGGGTCCTGGCTCCGGCGGCGACAAGCTCGGCTTAGGCATTGGGGTGCGATCAACCGAAGGAGCAGCAACCGGAGGTTTCAGACTCGCCGATGCGGATGACGCCGGATCTCACGGGCCACCTGCGCTCGGCGCGCGCCTGGATCGGGCTCGGGGTCCTGGCGCCGCTCGGCCTCCTCGTGGTGTCCGGCCTGATGCTGATCGACCTGCGGGTCGACGCCTGGGACAAGGCCGCGCAGACCTCGCGCAACCTGCTCCAGGTCATCGAGCGCGACATCGCCGGCAACGTCGAGATCATCGACCTGTCCCTGCGCGGCGTGGTCGACAACCTGTCGACGCCCGGCTTCTCGTCCGTGAGCCCGGCCCTGCGCCAGCTCATCCTGTTCGACCGGGCCGTGACGGCGCGGGACATGGGGGTCTTTCTCGTGGTCGACGAGAACGGCGACACCCTCTTCGACGCCAACGCGATCCCGGCACGGCCCCTTAACAACGCCGACCGCAGCTACTTCCGCGCCCATCGCGACCGGCCCGATCTCGGCCTGTTCATCAGCGAGCCCGTCACCTCGCGCCTGCTCGGCGTCCCCGTCATCGTGCTCAGCCGCCGGATCACCAAGCCGGACGGCAGCTTCGGCGGCGTCGTCCAGGCTTCCCTGAAGCTCACCTATTTCAGCCGCCTGTTCGCCAACATCGCCCTGGGTGCCAAGGGCGCGATCAATCTCTACGCCCGCGACGGGCAGCGCATCATGCGGCATCCCGAGATCGCGGGCGCCATCGGGGACAACGTCGCGGCCGCCACGTCCTTCCAGCGCTTCGTGCGGGAGGGCAGCGGCAGCTTCATCGGCAGCGCCGTGCGCAGCGACGAGCCGCGCCACCACACCTTCACGCGGATCGGCGATCTCCCCCTGATCCTGGCCGTGACCCTGGCACCGGACGAGATCGACGCCGAGTGGCGGGCCAAGGCCCTGGTGATCGGCAGCATCGTGCTGATCCTGTGCGGGCTCTGTGCCGGCCTCTCGCTGCTGTTCGGACGCGAGCTCCGGCACCGGGGACGGATGCAGCGGGAGCTGGCCCGCCTCTCCCTCACCGATCCGCTGACCGGCCTGCCGAACCGGCGCCGCTTCGAGGAGGCCCTGGCGGACGTCGAAGGTGGGCGCATCACCCGCGACGAGCCCCTGTCCCTGCTGGTCATCGACGTGGATCACTTCAAGGCCGTGAACGACCGTTACGGGCACGCCGTCGGGGACGAGGTCCTGAAGGGCCTGGCGCGCTGCCTTCTGGCGAGTGTGCGCCACCCGGGCGATCTCGTCTGCCGCGTGGGCGGGGAGGAATTCGTCATGCTGCTCCCCGGAGCGGAGGTGGCGGGCGCCCAGCGGGTCGCCGACACCGTGCATGCCGAGGTCCATCGCCTCGGGCTTCCGGCCGCCGGTATCCCGGCCGGCGCCCTGACGGTGAGCATCGGCCTGACAGGGACCGCGCCCGCGAGCGCCGCGCACGGCGGCGCCACCGACCTCTACCGCGTCGCCGATGCGGCGCTCTACGCCGCCAAGGCGAGCGGTCGCAACCGGACCTGCAGCCGGTCAGCGGCGTGCGAAGGCGCATCGGGCGAGAACGCGGAGGCCGCCTGAGGGCCGGCCGCCTCGCGCGGCCGGGCGCGGGCAGCGCCGCGCGTGGCGCTTCGTTCGCCTCAGGCGGGCTCGTTCGGGGGGCGGGGCTGGGCCGGTGCGAACAGGTCGTCCGGCGGATCGACCACGACGCGGCCGCCGGCGACGTCGAGTTCCGGCACGAAGGCCTTGGTGAAGGGCAGGAGGGCGGTGGCGCCGCCCAGGGCCGGCTTGATCTCCAGGAGATCGCCGCCGCCGTAATTCGGCACGTCCGCGACGGTGCCCAGGACGGCGCCCTGGGTGTCGACCACCGAGAGGCCGACGAGGTCGGCGGTGAAGAACTCGTCCGCGTCCGACACGGTGCCGAGGCGCTCGCGGGGCAGGAACAGGGCGAGGCGGTTGAGGCCTTCCGCACCGGTCCGGTCGGTCACGCCCTTCACCCGCACGACCAGGAGGTCGGGGGAGGCGCCGCCGGCCTGGCGGACGTCGGTCAGGTCGATGCGGCGGCCGTCGGCGCCGATCAGCGGCCCGTAGGACGCGATCGCCTGCGGGTCGCCGGTGTAGGATTTCAGCCGGACCTCGCCGTTGAGCCCGTGCGCCCGCCCGAACTCGCCCATCTGGACGAGGCTCGGGTCGGTGGGCGGCAGGGGCGCGTCGGCCTCGGGCCGCGGCCGGTGGGCCGAGGTGGCCGCATCGCTGCCGATGCGGCCGGGGCGCGCACGGCGGCCACCGTCACCGTGGGATGAAGAGCCTCCGGGACGGCGGGCCATGCGCGGATCCAGCCTCAGGCCGCGGCGTCTTCGGCCGGGGCGGCGGCCTTCTCGGCGCGCTTGGCGGCGCGCTCCTTGGCCTTCTCGCCCGGCTCGGCCTTCTGCGGGTTGTTGCGCGCGGGGCGCTTGGCGAGGCCGGCGGCGTCGAGGAAGCGCAGGACGCGGTCGGTGGGCTGGGCGCCCTTGGCGAGCCAGGCCTGGATCTTGTCGGCCTCGAGCACGATGCGGGCCGGATCGTCCTTGGCCTTCATCGGGTCGTAGACGCCGACCTTGTCGATGAAGCGGCCGTCGCGGGGCGCGCGGGCGTCGGCGACGACGATGCGGTAGTACGGGCGCTTCTTGGCGCCGCCACGGGTGAGGCGGATCTTGAGGGACATGGGTCTACTCCAAAGGTCAGTGTGTCGTGTGAGGGCGAGAAGCGCGTAGCGAATGGCGAGTCCGTGGGCGTGAACCCGACTCGCTATGCGCTACGCCCCCCGTCGCTACTTCTTCTTCCCGAAGGGAAATCCGCCGAGACCCGGCAGGCCGCCGGGGCCCTTGGGACCCCCGAGCCCGGGCAGGCCCGGCATCTTGCCCCCGAGGCCCGGGGGCATCGGGGGGAGCTTGCCGCCGAGCTGCTTCTGCATGTCGGCGATCATTTCCGGCGTCGGCTCCGGCATCCCGGGGGGCAGGCCGGGCATGCCGCCCATTCCACCGCCGCCCATGCCTCCCGCGCCCATGCCGAACATCGAGCCGAGGGCCTGGCCGATGCCGCGCTTGCCCGAGCCCATCGCCTTCATCATGTCGGCCATGGTCCGGTGCATCTTGAGGAGCTTGTTCAGCTCCTCCACCTTCGTCCCCGAGCCCGCCGCGATGCGCTTCTTGCGGGAATTCTTGAGGATGTCGGGATTCTTCCGCTCCTGCGCGGTCATCGACGAGATGATGGCCCGCTGGCGCTTGAACATGTTCTCGTCGAGATTGGCGTTCTCGACCTGCTTCTTCATCTGGCCCATGCCCGGAAGCATGCCCATCAGGCCGCCGATGCCGCCCATCTTCTCCATCTGGCCGAGCTGCATCGACAGGTCGTCGAGGTCGAACTTGCCCTTGCGCATCTTCTCCGCGGTGCGGAGCGCCTGCTCGTGGTCGATGGTCTCGGCCGCCTTCTCGACGAGGCTGACGATGTCGCCCATGCCGAGGATGCGGTTGGCGACGCGGGAGGGGTGGAACTCCTCCAGGGCGTCGACCTTCTCGCCGGTGCCGACGAGCTTGATCGGCTTGCCGGTGACGGCGCGCATCGACAGGGCCGCGCCGCCACGCGAATCGCCGTCCATGCGGGTCAGCACGATGCCGGTGACGCCGAGGCGCTCGTCGAAGGCGCGGGCGGTGTTGACCGCGTCCTGGCCGGTCAGCGCGTCGGCGACGAGGAGCACCTCGTGCGGGTTGGTGGCGGCCTTGACCTCGGCCGCCTCCGCCATCAGCGCCTCGTCGAGGGTGATGCGGCCGGCGGTGTCGAGCATGACCACGTCGAAGCCGCCGAGGCGCGCCGCGTCCATGGCCCGCCGGGCGATCTGCACCGCCGACTGGCCGGCGACGATCGGCAGGCTCTCGACCTCGACCTGCTTGGCCAGGATCGCCAGCTGCTCCATCGCGGCCGGACGGCGGGTGTCGAGGGAGGCCAGCAACACCCGGCGCTTGTCGCGGGCGACGAGCCGGCGGGCGATCTTGGCGGTGGTGGTGGTCTTGCCCGAGCCCTGCAGGCCGACCATCAGGATGGCGACGGGGGCGGGGGCATTGAGGTCGATGATGCCGGCTTCCGAGCCCAGCATCGCCACGAGCTCGTCGTTGACGATCTTGACGACCATCTGGCCGGGGGTGACCGACTTCAGGACGACGGCGCCGACGGCCTTCTCGCGCACCTTCTCGGTGAAGCCGCGCACCACCTCGAGGGCGACGTCCGCCTCCAGCAGGGCGCGCCGGACCTCGCGCAGGGCGGCGGTGACGTCGGCTTCGGTCAGGGCGCCGCGACGGGTGAGACCGGAGAGAATCCCGGAAAGGCGATCGGACAGGCCTTCGAACATGCGTCAGGCTCCCTGGACCGGCATCGTCGTCGGACCGGTCACTGGTTCACGCCCGCGCTCTCGGCCCGGCGCGCCTGGAGCGCATCCTCGAAGCCGCGGATCGCCTGGGCGAACTTGTCCCGGCACTCCGGGTTGCAGAATCCCACCACCGCGCCGTTGTAGAGGGTGAGCGAGTCGGCCGCGATCGGCTTGCCCGACCACGGGCAGGTGTCGTTCACCGCATCCTCGATGCGCAGGATCGTGTTCGCGGCGGCGTTGGGCATCGGGACTCGCGACGACGGTCTGGACGGGGCCGACGCCCTGTCCCCAACGCGAAGCTCGCCCGAGGGCGCATCGCGCTGTCGGGCGTTGACCTCCGGCCTCGTGGGGCCGGTCGGCGTTCGTGATGACGATCAGACCGTCGAATGAATTGGGAGGCGGTTAGTCCGATGGCGGGGGCAAGTCAAGTTTTGCGGGTCCGGTGGGGCTGCGCCCTTGACATCGGCTTACCCTGCATGTAGGAATAATATCCTTCTCCCGACTGCAGACGGCGCCGAATCATGCCCCGCCGGGGTCGGCGCATTGTGCCCAGACCCGTTGTTCGAGGTGCCATGGTCGAACCGCCTGATCCCAGGACTCTTTTGATCGCGAACGAACGCGCGAAGCTGACGGCCACCTACGTGAACGGAGTGGCCATCGCCGTCCTCGCCGTGGGCGGACTCGCGCCGCTGTTCTCCCAGCGCGCCGCATCGGCGGCTCCACCTGATCAACCTTGGCTCACACCGGTGCTCTCCCTGCTTTGCATCTGCGTCAGCGGAGCCCTACATTGGGCGGCAAGAGGTTTTTTGCGGGAACTCCGGTAATGGACGCCCACACCCTGACCCTGCTGTTGTTCCCGCTCGGCGCCTTGGCGCTGGGCCTGGGAACGCTGTGGTTCGCGCGCCGCGCCCATTGATCCCGGCCGGCTGATCGATCCGATCAGCGCCCCGGCGCCGGGAGCGCGGGCAGCGCCGTCAGGGTCGCGTCGGAAAATGCCATCGCCTTGAACAGGCTGCCCATGCCGCGCCGCGCGGGGTCGGTGAGGCGGGTCGCCGCCGCCGTGATCGCATCGCGCTGCGCCGGGCTCGCGTCCCGTCCCAGCCGCTCGGCGCGCGCGCGCAGGCCGAGGGCCAGGAGGAAGTCGCGCTGGTCCACGGGCCCGTGCAGGATCGCGCCCTCACCGGTGGCGGCCCGGCCGAGGGCGGTGAAATCCACGTGGGTGGTCAGGTCAGCCTCGCCGGGGGTGGCCAGCGGCGGAACGAAGGCGTGGCCGCGCAGAGCCTGAAGCGAATCGCCGAAGCCCGGCCTGACATGGCCGTAATCGACCAGAAGGACCGCGCCCCGGTCGGCGACGACGCGGCGGGCGAGGCTGCGCACGGCCTCGAGGGCGGCGCCCGGAAGGGTCATTAGGACGCCGGTGGGGCCGCTCGCGCTGATGCGCGTGTCCGGCTCCGCCGCCAGCCCGAACGCAAGGGCATTGCCGGCCGCGGAGAGGCCGACGAGGCGCTCGAACCAGCCGCGCTCGGCGCGCTGGAACTGGCGGACCGGGAGGGCGTCGAAGAACTCGTTGGCGATCACGAGGGTCGGGCCGGGCGGCAGGGTCTCGATGGACGCGTGCCAGGTCGGGGCGGCGGCCGAGAGCCGGGACTCCTGCTCGGCCCGTAGCACCGGGCTCGTCTCCACGAGGTGCAGGGCCGGGCGCAGATCCGGGGCGGCGCGGCTCAGCGCCCGCAGGGCATCCTGCATCAGGGTGCCGCGGCCCGGGCCGAGTTCCACCAGGGCGAGGTCGGCCGGCGCGCCCATCGCGCCCCAGCTCGCCGCGATCCAGATCCCGATGAGCTCGCCGAACATCTGGCTGATCTCGGGGGCGGTGATGAAGTCGCCGCGGGACCCGAGGGGGTCGCGGGTGCGGTAGTAGCCGTGCACCGGATGGCCGAGGCAGAGGCCCATGTAGCGATCGAGCCCGATCGGACCCGAGGCCAGGATCTCGTCGCGGAGCGCGGCGAAGAGCGGGCTCGTCACGCCGGATCGACCTTCGCGGGCGAAGCGGCGACGTCCTCGATCGCCACGCGCGGACGGGTGGTGCCGCGCAGCGCCAGGACGATGGCGGTGATGCCGACGAGCGCCATCGGCACGCAGAGCACCATCCCCATGGTGATGCCCCCAGTCGACCAGCCCTCGGTGCCGAACAGGTAGCCGAGCTGGCGGTCGGGCTCGCGGAAGAACTCGCAGAACGTGCGCGCGATGGCGTAGCCGAGGACGAAGATGCCGCCCATCAGCCCGGGCTTGCGGAAGCCGCGGGCCCGCACCGCGATCATCATCACCACGAACAGGAGGGCGCCCTCGGTGGCCGCCTCGTAGAGCTGGCTCGGGTGCCGGGGCAGGGGGCCGCCGGTGGGAAACACGATGGCGTAGGGGAAATCCGGGGCGATGCGGCCCCAGAGCTCGCCGTTCACGAAGTTGGCGATCCGCCCGAAGAACAGCCCGATCGGCACCACGACGGCGGCGAGGTCGAGGAGCGTGAGGGCCTGGAGCTTCCGGGAGCGGGCGAACAGCACCATGGCGAGCACCGCGCCGAGGAAGCCGCCGTGAAACGACATGCCGCCGTTGCGGATGGCCAGGATCTCGATGGGGTCGGCGAGATAGAGCGGCAGGTTGTAGAACAGCACGTAGCCGATGCGCCCGCCGAGGACGACGCCCAGCGCCACCCAGACGATGAGGTCGTCGATGTCGTTCAGGCTCGGGCGCCGGACCACGCCCCAGTAGCGGTCCGCCGCCACCAGCCGGCGGGCATAGTACCAGCCGCCGAGCAGGCCGACGATGTAGGCGAGGGCGTACCACTTGATGGTGATCGGCCCGATCGCCACCGCCACCGGATCGATGGCGGGGAAGGGCAGGGCGAAGAGCGGCGGCATCGGCGAGGCGTCCCGGTTGAGCCGGGGCATTGGAGCCAAGCCCGCCGGGGGGTCAACCCCGCCAGGCACATGGCCGGCGGACGCCGCCGGCCCCTGTCATCCCGTCCTGCGGTCAGGCCGCAGGGGGCATGTCTCCGCGATGCCTCGCCTGCGGCCGCGCTCAGGCGGCCCGGACGGTGGCGAGGAAGCTCGCGACTTCCGCGCGCAGCTGCTCGGACTGCCGGGAGAGATCCGCGGAGGCGCGCTGAACCTGGTCCGCCGTCGCGCCCGCCTCTGCGGCCGAGCGGGCCACCGCCTCGATATCCTGGCTCATGGCCCCCGTGCCCGCGGAGGCCTGGCCCATGTTGCGCACGATCTCCTGGGTCGTCACGCCCTGCTCCTCCACCGCGGCGGCGATGCTGCTGGTGACGAAGCTCATGCCCTCGATCCGCGTGACGATGCTGCGGATCGCGCCCGTGGCGCCGGTGGTGGCCGAGCGGATGGCATCGACCTGCTCGGCGATCTCCGTGGTGGCCCGGCTGGTCTGCTCGGCGAGGTTCTTCACCTCCGCGGCGACGACCGCGAAGCCGCGCCCCGCCTCGCCGGCCCGGGCCGCCTCGATGGTGGCGTTGAGCGCCAGCAGGTTGGTCTGGCTGGCGATCTGCGAGACCAGGCCGACCACGTCGCCGATCCGGGTCGCGGCCTCGGACAGGGTCTGCATGGTGGCGGCGGTGCGGCCGGCCTCGTCGACGGCCTGGGACGACATGGTCGAGGCCTGCTCGACCTGGCGGCCGATCTCGCCGACCGTGGCGCCGAGCTCCTCGGCCGCCACCGCCACGGCGTTGACGTTGCCCGCGGTCTCCTGCGCGGTCGCCGCCACGGAGGTGGAGCGACGCGCCGTGCCGGCCACCGCCTCGGTCATGCCGGTGGCGGCGCCCTGCAGGTCGCCGGAGGCCTGCGAGACCGTGCCGACGATGCCGCCGACGGAGCGCTCGAAGCGGTCCGCGAGGTCACGCAGCAGGGCGCGCCGCTCGGTCTCCTCGCGCAGGCGGGCGGCCTCGGTGGTCTTCAACTGCTGCGCGGCCTCCTCTAGGGAGATGTCGCGGATGGTGACGACGGCCCGGGCGATGTCGCCGATCTCGTCGGCGCGCCGGCTGCCCGGCACCTCGGCGAGGGATTCGCGGCGGGCCAGCGCCTGCAGGGCCCGGGTCAGCGCGCCGAGGGGACCCACGATGGTGCGGGCGAAGAGGAGGCCGAGGATCGCCGTGGCGGCCAGGACGGCCAGCGCCGTCACCGCCAGGGCGCGGGTGAGGGCGCCCACCGCCGCGAGGGTCTCGTCCTCGGCCTGCTCGGCCAGAATCGTCCAGGGCGCACCGAGCACCGAGACCTTTGCGGTCGCGACCATCCGTTGGCCCGCGCCGTTCGCGTAGGTGAAGGGGCGCTCGCTCGCGAGGTCCGCCTTGTCGAGGCCGAGGGCGGTCGCGGGCTTGCCGGCCGTGACGGCCGGGGACAGGGGCGGGTTGGTCCGCAGGGCGCCGTCGGCGCCCACCGCGAGGATCTGGCCGGTCTCGCCGAGCCCGGCCCGGTCCGAGAGGGTGCGGTCGAACAGGGCGGGGGTCAGGCGCAGGAGGACGAATCCGATGCGCGCGGCCTCCTGGCCGGTGCCCATGGCGACGTTGGCGCGGCGGGCGATGGACCGGCCGATGAAGGCCGACGGGACGGCCTCCGCCGGGTAGGCGGCATAGTCCTCGTAGAGCGTCGCGTCGGATTCGGCGCCCTTCAGGCGCGCCACCAGGCGGGCGAGGCCGGTCGAGGCCAGCTCGGGCTCGGAGAGCGCGTGGCCGAAATCGGCGCCCTTGGTGGTGGTGTAGACGACGCGCCCGTCCTCCGACACGAAGACGAGATCGGCGTAGCCCGGGCGCTCGAGCAGCTTGCGGGCGACTTCCTGCACCTTGGCGTGGCGGCGCCCGTACATGGTGCCCGGAGCCTCGGCACCGAGGCGCGCGTCGAGGTTCGCGCCGCCCGTATAGGTCCGGACGAGCCCGGCGAAATCGGCTTTGGCGGGGTCGAGAGCTTCGGCCAGGTCGCCGAAATTGCCGCCGACCTGCGGGTTGCCCGCGACGGTGACGAGGTCGCCGCCGATCCGCTCGGCGATCAGCTCGATCCCTGCCTTCCGGGCCGAGGCGGCGAACTGGAGGCGTTCCCGGGCCGCGTCGACGAGGCCGGAGCGGGCGCTGTACCAGCTCAGCCCGCCCATCACCGTGGCGCTGACGAGGGCCAGGCCGACGGTGATCGCGGGCAGACGAAAGTTGAGGCTGGTCAAACGCGGCATTGGTTACGCCCGAAGAGGAAGTGCGGACATCGTTGCTAAGGGAGAAAGTTGAATTAAAACTTTCGTCCGGCGCGTCTTCGGGTGGTATTCAGAATACGTGCCGGCGACGGATCAGCCGCCGAACCTTATCATTTGTTGCTGCCGCACCGGCGCGCGAACGAGCGGGCATTGAAACGCCCCGTCCTCCCGCAATCCGTGATTGCTGCGTCGCGCAGCGCGTCGACGTCAGGCCGCGACGCCCCCCATGCCGTGCCCATCGTCGAGGAACATCCGGTAGGCCGGGTTGTCGGTCTCGTCGACGCACGGGTAGTGCAGGGCCTCGATCGCCGCGTCGAAGCGGGCGCGCTCGGCCGGCGGCACATCGATGCCGGCGAGGACGCGGCCGTAATCGGCGCCGTGGTTGCGATAGTGGAACAGCGTGATGGCGAAGCCGTCGCCCAGGGCATCGAGGAACTTCATCAGCGCCCCCGGCCGCTCGGGGAACTGGAAGCGGTAGAGCCGCTCGTCGGCGAGGCCGGTGGCGCGCCCGCCCACCATGTAGCGGATATGGACCTTGGCCATCTCGTTGTCGCTCATGTCGACGGTGCGGTAGCCGGCAGCCTTCAGCGAGTCGATGAGGGCGTGCTTCTCCCGCAGGCCGCCCGCGAGGTTGATGCCGACGAAGATCTGCGCGTCGGCACCTGCCGCGTAGCGGTAGTTGAACTCGGTGATCGCCCGGGGCCCGAGGGTCTGGATGAAGGCGCGGTAGGCGCCCGGCCGCTCCGGGATGGTCACGCCGAGCAGGACCTCGCGCTGCTCGCCGAGCTCGGCGCGCTCGGCGATGTGGCGCAGGCGGTCGAAGTTGAGGTTCGCGCCGCTGGAGATCGCCACCAGGGTGCCGGTGCCGCCTTCCTGCCGGGCGGCGTAGGCCTTGGCGCCGGCCAGCGCCAGGGCGCCCGAGGGCTCCGAGATGGCGCGGGTGTCGTCGAAGATGTCCTTCACCGCCGCGCACATGGCGTCGGTGTCGACGGTGATAACCTCGTCGAGGAACGCGCGGCAGAGGCGGAAGGTCTCGGCGCCGGCCTCGCGCACGGCGACGCCGTCGGCGAACAGCCCGACGGTCGGCAGGACCACGCGCTCGCCGGCCGCCAGGGCCGCGGCCATGCAGGCGGCGTCGTCCGGCTCGACGCCGATGACCTTGGTCTCGGGCCGCAAGTATTTCACGAAGGTGGCGATGCCGGCCGCGAGGCCGCCGCCGCCGACGGGCACGAAGATCGCCTCGATCGGCCCGGAATGCTGGGTGAGGATCTCCATCCCGATGGTGCCCTGGCCGGCGATCACGTCGGGATCGTCGAAGGGATGCAGGAAGGTCAGGCCGTCGCGCGCCTCCAGCTCCCGGGCATGGCCCAGGGCCTCGTCGAAGGCATCGCCGAACAGGATGACCTCGGCGCCGCGGGCGCGGCAGGCATCGACCTTGATCGCCGGGGTGGTCCGCGGCATCACGATCACCGCGCGGACGTTGAGGCGGGCGGCCGCCAGGGCGACGCCCTGGGCATGGTTGCCGGCCGAGGCGCAGACGACGCCCTTGGCCAGCAGCTCGGGCGCCAGGCCCGACATCTTGTTGTAGGCGCCGCGCAGCTTGAACGAGAAGACCGGCTGCAGGTCCTCGCGCTTCAGGAGCACCGGGCGGGCCAGGCGCACCGACATGCGCGGCATCGGGTCGAGGGGGCTCTCGATGGCGACGTCGTAGACGCGGGCGGTGAGGATCTTGCGGATGTAGTCGGTCAAGGAGACACGGGCTCCGGCAGCGATGCGGTGCGAGGGGAACTCGCCCCGCACATAGGCGCTCGGCGCGCCAGAAGCGAGCGAGGCGCTGTCGCGGGCCGAGCCCCGTCCCGCGACGGGGGCGCGGGCGCCATCCGTGGCGGGCGGGCAGGATCTCTCGTCGACGGGGCCTACTTGTCGAACAGGGCCTGCAGGGCCGCGCGGTCCTTGGTCTTCGGCAGCGCGATCAGGGTCAGGATCCGCGCCTTGTCCGGCGTCAGGTCGTCGGCGAAGACGGCGCCGGCCTTCAGCAGCGTGTTGCCGCCGCCCTTGAAGCCGTACACCGGCAGGGCGCGGCCGTTAGGGACCTTGGTGGCCACGATGACCGGTACGCCCTTGCCGATGACCTCCGCGATGGCGTCGTGCATCTCGGCGTTCATGTTGCCCCAGCCATAGGCCTCGACGACGATGGCCTCCGCGCCGGTCTCGGCCGCATGGCGCACCTGGCTGCCGTCGGCACCCGCATACATCGCCACCAGGTCGACCCGCGGCATGCGGTCGGGCAGGGGCAGCGTCTGGCGGCGCAGGGACTTGCGGCCGAATACCACTCGATCCTCGTCCACGTAGCCGAGGAAGCCCGCATCGCCGGAATTGAAGGTCTCGACGTTGCTCGTGTGCGTCTTGCGCACCTCGCGGGCGGCGTTGATGTGGTGGTTGAGCGTCACCGTCACGCCCATGCCGGTGGACCCGTCGGCGAGGATCTGCCGGGCGGCGTTGAGGAGGTTGCGCGACCCGTCCGAATCCCAGTCGGAGGCGTTGCGCTGGGCGCCCACCAGCACGATCGGCTTGTCGCTCTTGACGGTGAGATCGAGGAAGTAGGCGGTCTGGTCCAGCGTATCGGTGCCGTGCAGGACGATGGCGCCGCGGATCGCAGGATCGGCTAGGATCTCGTCGACCTTGCGGGACAGGCCGGGCCAGCGGTCCGGTCCCATGTAGTCGCTCGGGACGTTGCTGAACTCGGTCACGGCGATCGCGGCGATGTCCTTGAGCTTCGGGACCGCCGCGACGAGGTCCTCGCCCGACAGCGCCGGCACCGGCGCATGAGTGGTGGGGTCGAGCTTCATCGCGATCGTGCCGCCGGTCGCGATCACGGCGATCTTCGGCAAATCCGACTTCGAGGTGTCCGCCTTCGACGTGTCGGCCGCAGCCGCTGGATGCATCAGCAGAAGGAGACCGCCCAGGCCGAACAGTGTTTGTCTCAGGAGTGTGGCGACCGCCATGAACGCACCTCGGATGCTTCAAGTCGTTCCGTCAGGGATCGACCGGGCATCCAGCGTTGACGGACGGCAGCATCCCTGTCCAGGCCGCAGGGCCCGGTGCTTCATCTCGCGACCTGCGGATGTCGTCGACGAACGTCTTTCGCGAAGCCCGTCAGGGGAGATCGGACAGCCGCTCGAACAGGGCTGCGATCCAGACCAGGGCGGCGATCCCCTGCGCGGAGAAGGTCCCGGCCGAGGCGAGATCCTTGACGATGCCGATCTTGGGGTGCCGGCCCGGATGCAGGTGGTCGCAGAGCTTCTCCACCGCGGTGTTCAGGAACTCGGCCGCGAGCATCAGGAGCAGGCTCGCCACCAGGGCGACCCGGACCCACATCCCCGACCCGAGGAGCAGCGCCAGCGGCAGCCCGAGGGCCAGGAGCACGAGTTCGAGGCGCACCGCCCGCTCGGTCCGGGCGCCGTGCACGAGGCCGCGCCAGGAATTCAGGAAGGCGAGGTAGAGGGCGCGCATGTCTGGGCGCCCGCTCAGGGCGCCGCGGGGGCGCCGCGGGCGATCCACTTCGCCACGATCGGGCCCGTCACCAGCACCACGAACAGCCGCAGCGTCTGCACCGCCAGCACGAAGGACACGTCGACCTTCGAGCCGACCGCGATGATGGCCACCGAATCGAGCCCGCCCGGGCTCGTCGCGAGATAGGCGGTGAGGAAGTCGATGGGCAGCAGGAAGGTCAGGCCGTAGGCCCAGCCGCCGCAGAGCGCGATGACCCCCAGCGTGGCGATGACGATGCCCGGCATGGCGCCGAGCGTCTCGCGCAGGGTCTCGCGCCGGAAGCGCAGGCCGACATACCAGCCGATGGTGGCGTAGGCGAGGTCGAGGAGCGGCATCGGCAGCGCCATGGAGACCAGGCCGGAGGCGTGCAGGGCGGCGCCGAGCAGCATCGGCCCGGTTAGGGCGAAGGCCGGCAGGTGCAGGAGCTTGGCGAGGCCCGCGCCGCAGGCGGCGACCGCGAGGGTCGCCAGAAGCGCGAGCGGAGCCACCGAGACGGGATCGGCGGCCGGGACCACGTCGGAGACGTTGGTGAGCAGGCGCGCCATGATCGAGGCCGAGAGCACCACGGCGACCACGCGCACGTATTGCATGAAGGCGACGAGGCGCGGGTCGGCACCGTACTCCTCCGACATCGCCACCATGGCGGCGGCGCCGCCGGGCGACGAACCCCAGGCGGCGGTCGAGCCCGGCAGGATGCGCAGGCGGGTCAGGGCCCAGCCGACCGCCCCGCCGACCAGGACGGTGACCAGCACCACGGCGAGGATGAGGAAGCCGTCATCCACCACGGTGGCGACGATCTCGCCCGTGACCGTGTGGGCCACGAGGCAGCCGATCATCGCCTGGGCGGCCTGGAAGCCGAACTTCGGCACCGCCAGGTTCGCGCCCCCGACCCCGAACGCGATGGCCGCCACCATCGGCCCGAGCAGGAGGGCCGCCGGGAAATGCGCGTGGTCGAGGGCGTAGGCCAGGAGGCCGGAGGCCGCGAGAAGAGCCGCCCAACGGCCGAGGAAGCGCAGTGCGAACACGATGATACCGGGGAGTGGATGGATACCGGGGAGCGGATGGATACCGGGAAGTGGATGCCGGGAGGGGCTGCCCGGAAGGGGATGCCGGGAACTGGCCGGGCCGGAACGCCCGTCGCGCCGGGCGCTACACCGGATCGCTCACGCTGTCACGGCGCCCCGCGCGCAGACGGGGCATGCCGTCGTCCCGGCAGGCCGCGGTGCCCGCCGGCGCATGGGTCCGGAAGAAGGCGGCCAGATGGGCGAGGCCATCGGCGCGCGGATCGCTGGTGCGCCAGGCCAGGGCCACGGTGCGCCCCGGCCCATCGACGTCGAAGCTGCGCGTCACGGTGAGGCCGCTGGGATCGGGTCCGGAGGGGACCGCCAGGGCCGGGAGCAGGGTGTAGCCCGCCCCCGCCGCCACCATCGAGCGCAGGGTCTCCAGGCTGGTGGCGTGGCGCCCGGCGGCCGAGCCGGCCCCGCAGGCCGCCACGGTCTGGTCGCGCAGGCAATTGCCCTCGTCGAGCAGGAGGAGGTCGGGGCCGGCAATGTCGGTGGCCCGCAGGGCGCCGCCCCGGGCGAGGGGATGCTCGGCCGGGCAGGCGAGCTGGAACGGCTCGACGAAGAGGGGCGACACGGTCAGGCCCGAGGCCGGGACCGGCAGGGACACGAGCGCGGCATCGATGCGGCCGTTGCGCAGACCCTCCAGAATCTCGGCCGTGCGCGCCTCGCTCAGGGCGAGCGCCAGGAGGGGGTATTCCTGGCGCAGGGTGCGCAGGATCAGCGGAAACAGGTAGGGCCCGAGGGTCTGGATCGCCGCCAGGACGAGGCGGCCGGTGAGCGGCGCGCCGCGCCCCTCGCTCGCCAGCACGAGGAGGCGCTGGGCCTCCGCCATCACGATGCGGGCCTGCCGCACGATGGTCTGCCCGGCCGGCGTCAGCATCACCCGCCGGTTGCCGCGCTCGAACAGGGCGAGGCCGAGGAGATCCTCCAGCTTGCGGACCTGGACGCTCAGGGTCGGCTGGCTGACGTTGCAGCGCTCGGCGGCCCGGCCGAAATGCATCTCCTCCGCCACGGCGACGACGTATTCGAGATCACGCAGGGACAGGCCGGACATGTTCATAGGCGATGCCTATCATTGCGTTCGCCACGATGCATTAGCCAAATCGCCCGCGGCGGGTCATAAGGCTGTCTCAGAACCATTCCAGGCTTTCTGCGAAGGTCTGGTTTTCTGCCAAGATCTGGATGCGGCCATCGCCGCGTCGATCGATTCCGAGCGAGAGAGCACCGCATGAGCGATCAGCGCCCGATTCTCACCACCCGTCAGGGCCACCCGGTTCGCGACAACCAGAGCACCCGGACGGTGGGCGAGCGCGGCCCGGCGACCCTCGAGAACTACCAGTTCATCGAGAAGATCACCCATTTCGACCGTGAGCGGATTCCGGAGCGCGTGGTGCATGCCCGTGGCGCCGGCGCGCACGGCTATTTCGAGGCCTACGGCAAGATCGGCAGCGAGCCGGCCTCCAAGTACACCCGTGCCCGGGTGCTGAACGAGACCGGCGTGAAGACGCCGATGTTCGTGCGCTTCTCCACCGTGGCCGGCGCCAAGGAGTCCCCCGAGACCGAGCGCGATCCGCGCGGCTTCGCGGTGAAGTTCAAGACCGTCGACGGCAACTGGGACCTCGTGGGCAACAACCTCAAGGTCTTCTTCATCCGCGACGCGATCAAGTTCCCCGACATGATCCACGCGTTCAAGCCGGATCCGGTGACGAACCGCCAGGAGGCGTGGCGCTTCTTCGACTTCGTGGCCCAGCACCCCGAAGCCATCCACATGGTCACGCACCTGAAGTCGCCGTGGGGCATCCCCGCCAACTATCGCGAGATGGAGGGCTCAGGCGTCAACACCTACAAGCTGGTCAACGACCAGGGCGAGGCCGTGCTCTGCAAGTTCCACTGGGAGCCCAAGCAGGGCATCCGCAACCTGACCTCGGCACAGGCTTCCGAGATCCAGGCCAAGGATGTCGGCCACGCGACGCGCGACCTGTACGACAACATCAAGGCCGGCAACTTCCCCGAGTGGGAGTTCTGCGTGCAGATCATGCCGGACGGCCCGAACGATCACCTGTCGTTCGATCCCCTGGACGATACCAAGCTGTGGCCCGTGGAGGATTTCCCGCTTCTGCCCGTCGGCCGCATGGTGCTGGACCGCGTGCCGGACAACTTCTTCGCGGAAGTCGAGCAGTCGGCCTTCGGCACCGGCGTCCTGGTGGACGGCATCGACTTCTCGGACGACAAGATGCTCCAGGGGCGGACGCTGTCCTACTCGGACACGCAGCGCTACCGCGTCGGCGCCAACTACCTGCAGCTGCCGATCAACGCGCCGCAGCCGGGCGTGAAGGTCTATTCGAACCAGCGCGACGGGCAGATGACCTACGGCGTCGACGGCACGGGTCCGAACAAGCACATCAACTACGAGCCCTCGACCCTGGCCGAGGGCCTGCGCGAGGCCCCGAAGCCGGCGCGTGACTATCACCAGCCGGTCCAGGGCAACCTCGGCCGCTACCAGACCTCGCGCACCGAGGACGACTACACCCAGGCGGGCGTGCGCTACCGCTCGTTCCAGGATTGGGAGCGCGACGACCTGATCGCCAACCTCGTCGGCGACATGAAGCAGTGCCCGGAAGCCATCCAGCTGCGGATGGTCTGGCACTTCCTCCATGCCGATGAGGATTACGGCCGCCGCGTCGCCGAGGGTGCGGGCATCGACCTCGAGAAGGCCCGTGCCCTGCCGCCGCTGCCGGGTCGCGCGGCTCCGGGCAAGCGTCTTCAGTCCGAGACCTACACCGACGGTAGCCAGGCCCACAGCATCGCCGCCGAGTAAGGCCCAGGTCGTTTCGGGGCGACCCCAAGTCGTCCCTGAGTGACCACCAGTCGTCCTCGGACGACCCTCAGAGCCCCGCCGGGTCGCAGGACCCGGCGGGGCTTTTTCGTGGACGCCGCAACGCATCGGCGAGCCGGGCTTCTCGGTTCGCCGGCGTCGGAGTGGGGGAGGGACTGACGGGAGACCGCCGTCACCGGGGCCCGTGGCCACAAGACCTTCTTCCGGCCAATGCTGGATCAACGCAATACTTTGACAGCAGAAGTCTTTGATGATTGGAGAAACAGGCGGATTTGACGCCAATTAGAGCGTTGTCCGCGAAAAATCTTACCCTCTCTTCATCTGTGTCGACGATCAATGACGAGAGGGCGGCCTCCGGTTGCCGGCCCAACGAACGGATTGAGATCGGCATCGACCATGACCGCCCCGCCACCTGTCGACGTGAGCATCGAGCGCGATCAGGTCAGCGATGTCCTGCGCGGTGTGAACGCGACCCTGGTCGCGAACCTCTTCGTGTCATGCTCCCTGGCCGGCATGGTCTGGCACCTGGTGCCCCATGCGCAGATCCTCGGCCTGCTCGCGCTGAATGCCGGGATCAATGTCGGCCGCGGCCTGCTTGTCCGGGTCTGGCTCCGGACGGATCTGCCGCTCGCGGCGCCGGGCCGGGTGCTGACCTCTTGCTGGATCGGGGCCCTGCTGTCGGGGCTCTGCTGGGCCGCGGCGCTGGTCGGCCTCGCCTATCATGGACAGGCCTACACGATCTCGACCGGCCTTGCCTTCCTGAGCGTCAATGCCGGCGCGATCATCCAGAACAAGTTCGCCCGGGCGCCAGCCGTCGCGTTCGTGCTGCCGAACCTCACGATCCTGATCCTGCTCTTCCTCCTCGACCGCTCGTTTGGCGCACAGATCGTCGCCGTGAACCTCATCCTGCTGACGGCGCTCCTGCTCCACTGCGCCAACGAGCAGGAACGGCACTACCTGCGGACGAAACGCCTGACCTACGAGGCGGTCGCGCTCACGGAGTCGCTGAAGGCGGCCAACGTTGCGGCCGGACATGCGATGCGCTGCCTCGCGCATTCGGCCACGCACGATCCCCTGACCGGGCTCGTCAACCGCGCCGCCTATCGGGAGGCCTTCGAGGCCCGTCTGGCCCCGCCCGGCACGACGGCGTTCTGGATCATGATGATCGACCTGGACCGCTTCAAGCGGATCAACGACCGGTTCGGGCATGGTGTCGGCGATACGATCCTGGTGGAGGCCGGGACGAAGCTGCGCCGGATCCTCGGGCCGAACTCGGTGGTCGCCCGCCTGGGTGGCGACGAGTTTGCGGCGCTGATTTCGGCCGGTCCCGGCGATCCGGAAGGCGAGTGCCTGGCGCAGGCGGTGGTCTCCGGCCTGGAGAGCCTTCTCCTGCCCTCCGGGCAGACGCTGCAGGCGGGTGCCAGCGTGGGCCTCGCCCACCACCCCCGCGACGGTCGGACCCGGATGGACCTGCAGATCCACGCGGATCTCGCCCTCTATGCCGCCAAGGCGGAGGGGCGCAGCACCTGGCGGCCCTTCCACGAGGCCATGGCCGCACGGGTGACGGCGCGGCACGTCATCGAGCGGGATCTTCCCGAGGCGCTGGAGAGCGGTGCGATCCAGGCCTGGTTCCAGCCGCAGCTGGACTGCAACACCGGGCGGGTCATCGGATTCGACGCGCTCCTGCGCTGGGAGCACCCCGCTTTGGGCTGGATCTCGCCACCGGACGCGATCGCGGCCGCCGCCGCGACCCGGCGCTCGCAGGACCTGACCCGGACCATCCTGAGGCAGTCCTGCCGCATGGCGCAGCTCCTCGAAGGCGGCGGTCACGACGCCGCCGTGGTCTCGGTCAACGTCTCGCCCACCGAGTTCGGTGCCTATCCGCTCGCCGAGATGGTGGCGGCGGAACTGGCCGCCCACCGTCTGTCCGCCACCCGGATCGCCCTCGAGATCACCGAGGAGGCGGTCTACTCGAACGAGCGCGGCGGCAAGGACGTGGATGCCCTCGTCGACATGGGGGTGGGCATCATCGTCGATGATTTCGGGGTGGCGTATTCGTCGATCGGATCGCTGCGCGACCTGCGCTTCGACAGCCTGAAGGTCGACCGGAGCTTCATCCAGCGGATCGTCGACACGCCCCAGGACCGGGTGCTCCTGGAAGCCATCCTGGCCTTCGCCCGCACCCTCGGGGTCAAGGTGCTGGCGGAGGGGGTCGAGACGCGGGCGCAGTTCCAGCTGCTGCGCCAGCTCGGATGCCCGGCCGTGCAGGGCTACCACTTCGCCCGGGCCATGCCGCCGCGGCAGGCCCTGGCCTGGATCACCGGAAACGATCTCGTCGCGCGCCTCGCCCGGCAGGGCTGGGCGGCCGGCGGTTGGACGATCGCGGCGCGCCGGGTGGTCGCGGCGGCCTGATCGTCGAATCGTAAAAAAGGCCCGCTCGATCGCGCGAGCGGGCCTGATGATGCGAGGGACGGGCGCGCGGGGCGCCGCCCAGATCTGACTCAGCGCAACTCTTGCGCCGCGTCAGCCTTACTCGGCGGCGGTCTTCGCGGCGCTCTTGGCAGCCTTCTCGGCCTTCCGGGCATCCTTGTTCGCCTTCGAGGCATCGGCCTTGGCGGCCTTCTCGGCGGGGCGATCGGCGCGCTCGACGATACGGGCGGACTTCCCGCGACGGTCGCGCAGGTAGTACAGCTTGGCGCGACGCACCTTGCCGCGGCGGACAACGGCGATCGAATCGATCAGCGGCGAGTAGAGCGGGAACACGCGCTCGACGCCCTCGCCGTAGGAGATCTTGCGGACGGTGAAGCTCTCGTTGAGGCCGCCGCCGGAGCGGGCGATGCACACGCCCTCGTAGGCCTGCACGCGGGTGCGCTCGCCTTCCTTCACCTTGACGTTCACGGTGACCGTGTCGCCGGGCTGGAAATCGGGGATCGTCTTGCCGAGCGAAGCGATCTGCTCCTGCTCGAGCTGCTGGATGATGTTCATGGTCAAGTTCCTGCCGGTGCGCGCCCGGGATCCCCGGATGGGACCGCGTGCGTCAGGATTTCGGCATCCTGTTTTGAATTGAGGCGGGCCATACACGAGGTGCGGCCGCTTGTCCAATAGCCGGCAGTCCATCCACGCGGGCGCGTCTCCCGCGAACCGGTGCGGTTGAGAAAATCCCGCGCACGGTCCACATGGGGAGAGCGGCGGCGACGTCCGCCGCCATTCCCGGCCGGCCTTGAACCGGCGCAGCGGACGAGGATCCTGTCCACCATGTTCATCCAGACCGAAGCCACCCCGAACCCCGCCACCCTGAAGTTCCTGCCGGGCCGCGTCGTCCTGCCCGAGGGCACCTTCGAGGCGCGCGATTCCGACGCCGCCGCCCGCTCGCCCCTGGCGAGCCGCCTGTTCGACGTGCCCGGCGTCAGCGGGGTCTATCTCGGTCACGACTTCATCTCGGTCACCAAGGCCGAGGACGACAACCTCTGGCCGCAGGTAAAGCCGGCCGTCCTCGGCGCGATCATGGAGCACTTCCAGTCCGGAGCCCCGGTCCTGGCCGAGGGCCACGTCGCCGGCAGCGAGGATGCCGAGGAGTTCTTCGATCCTGCCGACATCGAGACGGTCGAGACCATCAAGGACCTGCTCGAGACCCGGGTCCGCCCGGCGGTGGCCGGCGACGGCGGCGACATCACCTTCCGGGGCTACAAGGAGGGCGTGGTCTACCTGGAGATGAAGGGTGCCTGCTCGGGCTGCCCGTCCTCCACCGCGACCCTGCGCAACGGCGTGCAGAACCTGTTCCGCCACTTCCTGCCGGAAATCCGCGAAGTCCAGGCGATCTGACCCGTCCGAATTCCGGCGGGCCGACGCAAAGCCGCAACAGGTTCGCCCGAATCTCTCCACGATGGCCGCTCCGCCCTGACGGAGCGGCCGTTTTTGTCTTAAACTCGTGGCCCCGGGCGCCCCTGCGCGATCCGGGCGTGTGGCACGTTCGGGAGTGAGTTTGCGTATCCTCGCCATCGACACGGCGCTCGACGCCTGTTCCGTCTGCATCGCCTCGGATTCGACCGACGATCTCCTCGCGCACGAGTCGATGATCCTCGGACGCGGCCATGCCGAGGCGCTGCTGCCGATGATCGAGCGCGTGGTCGCCCGGGCCGAGGGCGGCTTCGAGGCCCTCGACCGCGTCGCGGTCACGGTCGGGCCGGGAAGCTATACCGGCCTGCGGGTCGGGCTCTCGGCGGCCCGGGCCATCGGCCTGGCCACCGGCATCCCCGTCGTCGGCGTCACCACCCTGTCGGCCCTGCTGGCGCCGCTGCTCGCGCAGAACGGCGAGGGCCTGATCGTAGCCGCGATCGATGCCCGGCACGGGTCGGTCTACCTGCAGGCCATGAGCATGACGGACGGCATCGTCGTGCCGCCGAGCCACCTTCCGGTGGCCGAGGCCGCGGCGATGCTCGACGGCGTCGTCACCCTGGTCGGCTCCGGCGCGCCCCTGGTTGCCCAGGCCGCGAAGGCGCGCGGGCTCAACACGGCGGTGGCCGGCACCGGA
Source organism: Methylobacterium sp. Leaf125 (assembly GCF_001423085.1). Classification (GTDB taxonomy): domain Bacteria; phylum Pseudomonadota; class Alphaproteobacteria; order Rhizobiales; family Beijerinckiaceae; genus Methylobacterium. The sequence continues at coordinate 45,327 of NZ_LMNU01000047.1, forward strand.
GCGGCCGAGATCGCCTGGGTCGCCTCGCTCGGCATGCTGGCCGACCCCGCCCAGGCGCTGGCGCGTCCCCTCTATCTCCGCGGTCCCGACGCCCAGCCGCAAGACCATGCGAGGCTCGCCCGCCGATGACCCGTTCGCTGACGCCGTTCTGGCCCTTCGAGGTCTGGTCCGCCTGGTGGGAAGCCTGGGGCACGGCACCCTACGTCACGCTGCTGCGGGATTCCGGCCAGGCGCGGGCCCTGGCGCGCATCCACGCCACCGCCTTCGCGCGCCCCTGGGACGCGCACGAGTTCGAGCGCATGCTGTGCGAGCGCTCCACCGAGGCCCATGCCCTGTGGAAGAACGGCGCGATCCAGGGCTTCGTCCTGTCGCGACGGGCGGCCGACGAGGCCGAGATCCTCACCGTCGTGCTGGCGCCGGCCGCGCGCGGGGGCGGCCTCTCGCACAAGCTGATCGCCGCCCATCTCGAACACCTCGTCCAGTCCGGCATCCGGACGGTCCATCTCGAGGTCGACGAGGGCAACGTGCCGGCGCTGAAGCTCTACGCCCGCCACGGCTTCCGACAGGTCGGCGAGCGGACGGGGTACTACACCCGGGCCGACGGCGCGCGGGCGACGGCGCTCACCATGACGGCGGTGCTGGCGTGACGCCAGCCGGCGCGCGCTAGGCCGCCGATGTCCCGCCTCGGCGCGTATGGCCGCCTGGCGCTTTGCGCCGTGGCGTTCCTCGTCATCGTGGGGCCGCACCTCCTCAGCCTCCGCTTCGGCCGCGGACGCATCGCGGCCTGGATGCCCGTGCTGTTCCACCGCGTCTTCGTGGCGCTGTTCGGCCTGCGGGTGACCCAGAGCGGCACGCCGCCGGAGGCCGGCGAACCCGCGCTCGTGTTGTCGAACCACGTCTCCTGGCTCGACATCATCGTCCTCGGCTCCCTGCGGCCGCTCTCCTTCGTGGCGAAATCCGAGATCGCCGGCTGGCCGGTGATCGGGACCCTGGCGCGGCTGCAGCGCACGGTGTTCATCGACCGGGCGCGCCGAGCCGACACCGCCAACGTCAACGCCACGGTGGCGCAGCGCCTCGCCCGCGGCGACCTGATCGTGCTCTTCGCCGAGGGCACCACCGGGGACGGCACCCGGCTGCTGCCCTTCCGCTCCTCGCTGGTCGGCGCCGCCCGGGCCGCGGTCGCGGGCGAGGGGCCCGCCCGCATCCGGCTGCAGCCCCTGGCCATCACCTATCCCCGCCGCAACGGCCTGCCGCTCGTCCGCAAGGAACGCCCCGACGTCGCCTGGTACGGCGACATGGAACTGGCGCCCCATCTCGCCGCCTTCTTCGACGGCGGTCCCATCGATATCCACGTGGTCTGGGGCGCACCGATCGCCGTCGAGGCCGGCACCGACCGCAAGCGGGCCACCGCCCTCGCCGAGGCCTCGGTCCGCGCCGCCCTCCAGCGCGGCGTCACGGGCCAGCCGCCCCTGGGGCCGGTCTGGCCGGGGCACCGGATGCGCCCCGACGTCGAGGATGGCACATTGCCGGAGCGAGGGATCGCGACGCCGCAGGCGAACCGTGCTATGCGCGGCGCGGAAATGCTGTCACCGGAATCGGACTGTTGAAGAAAGCCTACGTCAAATCCTACGGCTGCCAGATGAACGCCTACGACGCCGCCCGGATGGCGGACGTGCTGGGCGCCGAGGGCTACGCGGCGACGGACGCGGTGGAGGAGGCGGATGTCGTCATCCTCAACACCTGCCACATCCGCGAGAAGGCGGCCGACAAGGTCTATTCCGAGCTCGGTCGCCTGCGGGTGCTCAAGGGTGAGCGGGCGGAGGCCGGGCACGAGACCCGGATCGTCGTCGCGGGCTGCGTCGCCCAGGCCGAGGGCGCCGAGATCCTGGCCCGCGCGCCCACCGTCGACGTGGTGGTCGGCCCGCAGAACTATCACCGCCTGCCGGATCTGCTGGCGCGCTCGGCCACGAAGCGCGTGGTCGACACCGAGTTTCCCGTCGAGGACAAGTTCGACCACCTGCCGGCCCGCCGCACCCACGGGGTGACCGCGTTCCTCACCGTGCAGGAGGGTTGCGACAAGTTCTGCGCCTTCTGCGTCGTGCCCTATACCCGCGGCGCCGAGGTCTCGCGCTCCGTGGACGCGATCCGGGCCGAGGCCGAGAAGCTGGTGCGCGGCGGCGTCCGCGAGATCACCCTGATCGGCCAGAACGTGAACGCCTATCACGGGCTCGGTCCGGACGGCGGCAGCGCGACCCTGCCGGCGCTGATGCGTGCCCTGGAGCGCATCCCCGGCCTCCTGCGCCTGCGCTACACCACCAGCCATCCCAACGACATGGACGACGATCTGATCGCCGCCCATGGCAGCTTACCGGCGCTGATGCCCTACCTGCACCTGCCGGTGCAGTCGGGCTCCGACCGGGTGCTCAAGGCGATGAATCGCAAGCACACCGGCGACGCCTATCGCCGCCTGATCGAGCGGGTGCGCGCGGCCCGGCCCGACATCGCCCTGTCCTCGGATTTCATCGTGGGCTTCCCGGGCGAGACCGAGGCCGAGTTCGAGGACACGATGCGGCTGGTGCGCGAGATCGGCTTCGCCAGCGCCTTCTCCTTCAAGTACAGCCCGCGCCCCGGCACTCCGGCGGCCGACAGCGCCGATGCCGTTCCGGAAGCCGTGAAGTCCGAGCGCCTCGCCGCGCTCCAGGCCCTGCTCGACGCGCAGCGCCACGCCTTCAACGCGGCCGCGGTCGGCCACGTGGTCGAGGTGCTGGTCGAGAAGGCCGGCCGCCATCCCGGCCAGGTCGCCGGCAAGACGCCCCATCTCCTGCCGGTCCAGTTCGATGCGCCGACTTCCACCATCGGCACGGTGGTGCCGGTGCGGGTGATCCGCGCCGGCTCCAACAGCCTGTTCGGCGAGGCCGTCGGCGGCACCGCGGCGGCGGCGTGACGGCCCGTGGCGGCCCCGTCGGTCGATACGCCGCGCCGATCCGCCACTGTCCGGCGCGCCGCGGGAGCCCATCTCGGGATCGTCCGCGATGCGGCGCGGCCACGGACGGCCGGTGCGGACCTCCCTGCAACGAATAAAGGACGACGGCGTGCCAGGATCTGAAGGGTCGAGTGGACGCGGTGGCGCCTTGCGCGGGCGCGGCCCGGCGGCGCGGATCGGGGGTCTGGTCGAGACCGAGGAGGTCTCCCTGACCTTCGACGACAATCGGCTCGCGAGCCTCGTCTTCGGCCAGTACGACCAGAACGTCGCCCACATCGAGCGGCGCCTCGCCGTGACCGCCACCGCGCTCGGCAACCACCTCGTGGTCAAGGGCAGCGTCGAGGCGGCCGAGAAGGCCCGCAAGGTGTTCGAGCGGCTCTATGCCCGGGTGAAGGCGAGCGGGTTGCCCCTGACCCTCGGCGACGTGGACGGGGCGATCCACGAGACGACCCAGCAGGGCAACCTGTTCCCGGCCGCGGAGGTCAGCGCCGAGCCCGACCGGCCCGTGTTCGACCAGCTCGCCACCCGCAAGCGCGGTGCGGTGCGCGCCCGCAACGCGGCGCAGGACGCCTACATCAAGGCCCTGCGCAGCCACGAACTGGTCTTCGCCGAGGGGCCGGCCGGCACCGGCAAGACCTGGCTCGCCGTGGGCTACGCCGTGTCGCTGCTGGAGCAGGGGCATGTCGAGCGCCTGATCCTGTCGCGCCCTGCCGTGGAGGCCGGCGAGCGCCTCGGCTTCCTCCCCGGCGACATGCGCGAGAAGGTCGATCCCTACCTGCGGCCGATCTACGACGCCCTCTACGACTTCATGGAGGCGCGCCACGTCGACCGCGGCCTGCAGACCGGCGTGATCGAGATCGCACCCCTCGCCTTCATGCGCGGCCGCACCCTGACCAACGCCGTGGTGCTCCTCGACGAGGCGCAGAACACCACGTCCATGCAGATGAAGATGTTCCTCACCCGCCTCGGTGAGAACTCCCGCATGATCATCACCGGCGATCCGAGCCAGATCGACCTGCCGCCGGGCCAGAAATCCGGCCTCGTCGAGGCGGTGCGCGTCCTCGACGGCGTCGAGGGCATCGGCCGCATCACCTTCCGGGACGTCGACGTGGTGCGCCACGACCTCGTCCGCCGCATCGTCACCGCCTACGAGGCCGCGTCCCACGGGGAGGGCGACGCCGACCGCGGTCCGGTTTCGCGCCGGAGGCCGCTGTCGTGAGCACGGCCCCCGCCTGCGCGGCGGAGATCGACGTGGCCATCGAGGACCCGCGCTGGGAGGGCGTCGCGCCCGAGCTCGAAGCCTTCGTGATTCGCGCCGTCGAGGCCGGCCTGGCGGTGGCCCCGGAGCCGCCCGAAGGACCCGTCGAGATCAGCATCCTGCTGGCGACCGACGCGGTGGTCCAGGACCTCAACCGGACCTGGCGCGGCAAGGACAAGCCCACCAACGTGCTGTCCTTCCCCGCGCCGGCGCAACCCGCCCATGCGGGGATGCCGGTGCCCCTCGGCGACGTGGTTCTTGCGTATGACACGATGCTGCGCGAAAGTGCGGAGCAGTCGAAGCCGCTCAGCGACCATCTGGCCCATCTCCTCGTCCATGGCACCCTTCACCTCCTCGGTCAGGACCACGAGACCGGCGAGGCGGATGCCGACGCGATGGAGGCCCTCGAGGTCGCGGCCCTCCGCACCCTCGGCGTTCCCGATCCCTATGCGCCCGACCTCCCGCCGGCAGAACCGCCTGCCGCGTGAACGGCACCACGAGCGGCGAACCCGCCCGACACTCCAGATCAGAGAGACATGACAAACGATCGAAGTCGCGGCGCGGCCCAGGCCGCGCCCAGTTCCGGCGACGGTGAGAGCCAGGCCCGCGAGCCCTGGTACGACCGCCTCCTGCACGTCTTCCATCTTCGTCCCCGCGATTCGCTGCGCGACGACATCGAGGACGCGCTGGCCGAGCCCGACACCGGCGAGAACGCTTTCTCGCCCCTCGAACGCGCCATGCTCAAGAACGTCCTCGGCCTGCACAAGGTGCGGGTCGACGACGTGATGATCCCCCGGGCCGACATCGTCGCGGTGTCGATGGAGACCAGCCTCGGCGACCTCCTGAAGCTGTTCCGGACGGCCGGGCATTCGCGCCTGCCGGTCTACGGCGAGACCCTCGACGACCCCCGCGGCATGGTCCACATCCGCGACTTCGTCGATCATATCGCCGCCCGGGCCGAGGCGGGCAGCCGCCGCACGCCGCCCGCGGCCGCCGCCAGCGACGGCGACGCCGCTCCCGTGCTGCCGCCCCGGGCGCGCCGGGGCACGCGGGCCCTGCGCACCCTCAACCTCGCCAATGTCGACCTGTCGGCCACCCTGGCCGCCACCCGCATCCAGCGCCCCGTGCTGTTCGTGCCGCCCTCGATGCCGGCCATCGATCTCCTGGTGCGGATGCAGGCGACGCGCACCCACATGGCCCTCGTCATCGACGAGTACGGCGGCACCGACGGCCTCATCTCCATCGAGGACCTGATCGAGGTGGTGGTGGGCGACATTGAGGACGAGCACGACGTCGCCGAGGGACATCTCGTCCAGCGCGTCGACGGCGAGGGCGACGTCTTCGTGGCCGATGCCCGGGCCGGCCTGGCCGAGGTCTCGGCTGCCAGCGGTGTCGACCTCGTGGCGGCCGTCGGGGAAATGGCCGAGGAGATCGACACCATCGGCGGCCTGATCGTGACCCTGGCCGGGCGGGTGCCCTCCCGGGGCGAGCTCATCAGCGGGCCGGGCGACCTCGAGTTCGAGGTGCTCGATGCCGATCCGCGCCGGGTGAAGCGCCTGCGCCTCCATCGCGGCGATGCCCGCATCACCGCCGTGGTGCCCCTGGCCCTGCCGGCGCCGAAGCCCGCATCCGAATCACCCGCCGCGTGACGGAGCCGGCATGACCTCGATCCCCGCGGACCGCGCCGGGCGCGGTCCGGCGACGGGACCGCTCGCCGCCCTGGCCCACTGGGTCATGCTCAGCGCCGGCTGGCGCCGCATCGCCATCGCGATGGCCTCCGGCGCCCTCGGCGCCCTCGCCATGCCGCCCTTCGGGCTGTTTCCCGCCCTCGTGGTCTCCCTGAGCGTCGCCGTCTGGCTCGTCGACGGGGCCGCCACGGGGCGCAGGGCCACGCGCGGTGCGGTGCTGGCCAGCGCGGTCATCGGCTGGGCCTGGGGCTTCGGCTATCTCACCGCCGGCCTGTGGTGGCTCGGCTCCGCCTTCCTGGTGGAGGCCGAGGAATTCCTCTGGGCCCTGCCGCTCGGCGTCGTCGGCCTGCCGGCGGTGCTGGCGCTGTTCTACGCCTTCGGCTTCGCCCTGGCCCGCCTGCTCTGGTCGCGGGGTGCGCTGCGCCTCGTCGGCTTCGCCCTCGGCCTCTCCGCCTGCGAGTGGCTGCGCGGGCATCTCTTCACCGGCTTTCCCTGGAACACCCTGGGCATGGCCCTGGGCCAGAACCTTTGGCTGATGCAGGGTGCGGCCGTGGGTGGGCTCTACGGCCTGACCTTCCTGGCGATCCTCGTTGCGGCCGCCCCCGCGACCCTGGCGACCGCCCACAGCTGGTCCAGCCGCTACCTTCCCCTCGCCCTCGCCGGCCTCGCCCTCGCCGGGCTCGCCGGCTACGGCGCCCAGCGGGTGCCGGCCGGCGCGGATCCGCTGGTCCAGGGCGTGCGCCTGCGCCTGGTTCAGCCGAACCTGAACCAGGACGCCAAGTTCCGGCCGGAGAACCGTCAGGACATCCTCGACCGCTACCTCGAACTCAGCGACCGCGCCGCCGCGCCCGACCGCACCGGCATCGCCGACGTCACCCACGTGATCTGGCCGGAATCCGCCTTCCCGTTCCTGATCCAGCGCGATCCCGAGGCCCTGGCCCGGGTTGCCGCCGCCTTTCCGCCGGGCAAGCAGCTGATCACCGGCGCGGCCCGGGCCGAGGTCCCGGTGGGCGACGAGCGGCCGCGCTTCTTCAACAGCATCCTGACGATCTCGGCCGGGCCGAAATTCGGCGACATCTACGACAAGGTGCACCTCGTGCCCTTCGGCGAGTACCTGCCGGCCCCCCTCGACGCGACCCTGCGGGCCCTGCACATCCGGCAGTTCGTCTCGATTCCGGGAGGCTTCACGGCGGGGGATCGGGCGACCCAGCGGATCATGACCGTGCCGGGCCTGCCGCCGGTGGCGGCGACGATCTGCTACGAGGCGATCTTTCCGGGCGCCATCGTTCCGGGGGCGAGCCCGAACGGTCCGCCGCCGGTGCCGGGCCTGATCCTGAACCTCACCAACGACGCCTGGTTCGGCGATACGCCGGGGCCGCGCCAGCACCTCGCCCAGGCGCGCCTGCGCGCCGTGGAGGAGGGGCTGCCCCTGGTCCGCGACGCCAATACCGGCATCTCGGCCGTGATCGACGCCCATGGCCGGATCACCGCCAGCCTGCCCCTCGGCGTGGAGGGCGTCCTCGACGCCGATCTCCCGGCGCGCCTCCCGGGACGGACCCTCTATGCCCGCCTCGGCGACCTGCCCTTCGGTCTGGTCTGGGTCGGAACCTTCCTCACCCTCCTGGCGGCACGGCGGCGAAGCGCGTGAAGACCACCCTGCCGGTCTCGGCCCGGCCGATCCTCCTCGGTCTCGGCATCATGCTGGTCGCCTTCAACATGCGCCCGGCCCTGACGACCGTCGGCCCGCTCCTGGAGCGCATCCGGGCGGAAACGGGGCTCAGCGCCGCCGGGGCCGCCCTGCTCACCACGCTTCCGGTGCTCTGTATCGGCCTCGCCTGCACCGTCGGCCCCTGGGTGATGCGGCGCCTCGGCTCCGATCGCGGCGTGCTCCTCGCCGTGGCGGTCGTCGCCCTCGGTTCCGGCCTGCGCGGCCTCGGGGGGCTGGGGCCGCTCTTCGTCGGGGCCTGCCTCGCCGCCCTGGGCATCGGCCTCTCGGGGGTGCTGCTGCCGGGCCTGGTCAAGCGCGACTTTCCGGGCCTGACGGGTGTCGTCACCGGCCTCTACACCATGGTGCTCTGCCTCGGCGCCGCGGCGGGCGCGGGCCTGTCGGTCCCGCTCGCCGACGGCCTCGGCGGCTGGCCCGCCGCGCTCGCCCTCTGGGCCGTGCCCGCCCTCGTGGCCACCCTCGCCTGGGCGCCCTTCGCCCGGGCGCCCGAGACCGCACCCGGCGCAGCGCGGCGGATTTCCCTGTGGCGCGACCGGCTCGCCTGGCAGGTCACCGGCTTCATGGGCCTGCAATCGTCCCTGGCCTACATCATGTTCGGGTGGCTGCCCCTGGTGCTGCACGATCGCGGGCTGAGCGCGGTGGAAGCCGGCTTCGTGTCCTCGCTGATGAGCATCGGGCAGGCGCCGGCGGCGCTCCTGGTGCCGTCCTTCGCGGCCCGGGTCCGCGACCAGCGCGGCTTCGCCGCGGGCCTTCTCGCCCTCTGCACCCTGGCCCTCGTCGCCCTGGTCTATGGCCCGCTCGCCTGGGCGCTGCCGGTCGGCATGCTGCTGGGCGCCGGCCTCGGCGGCCTGTTCGGCCTCGGCCTCACCATTATCGTCCTGCGCGCCCGCGACCCGGCCACGGCCGGCAGCCTCGCGGCGATGTCTCAAAGCGTCGGCTACACGGTGGCCTCGCTCGGGCCGCTCGGCTTCGGGCTGGCGCACGACCTGACGGGCCATTGGGCGGCCTCGACGGCCCTGTTCTGCGCCATCGCCGCCTGCGCCTTCCTGTGCAGCCTCGGCGCCGGGCGCGACTGCTTCGTGGGCCCGGCCTGAGGGCCGGGCACCTCCCGTCCCCAACCGACGCAGGCGGTCGCGGCCGGCGCCATGCTCGCCCGAAGCCCATCGCCCGCGCGGTCAGGAGCGCGGGCGATGGGCGTACGACGCGTCAGAACACCTTCTCGGCCGTGTCGCTGCGCGGCGTCGCCCCGGCGATGCCGGCCTTGGCGTCGGCCTGCTCGGCGGCGCGCTTGTCCAGGGCGCGCTCCACCACCTTGGCGATGCCCACCATGATGGTGTCGAGGACGTAGTCCTTCGGGGTGTAGACCGCCGTGACGCCCATGTTCTTGAGCACCAGCTCGTCGTCGGGCGAGATGATGCCGCCGACCACGAGCGGGATGTGATCGAGGCCGGCCTCGCGCATCTTCGCCCGGACGTCGCGCACCAGCGGCACGTGGCTGCCAGAGAGGATCGAAAGCCCGACCACGTGGGCGCCGGTGGCCTTGGCCTTGGCCACGATCTCGGCCGGGGTCTGGCGAATGCCGTCGTAGGTCACGTCGAAGCCGACGTCGCGGGCGCGGAGCGCGATCTGCTCGGCGCCGTTGGAATGGCCGTCGAGGCCGGGCTTGCCGACCACCAGCTTCGGGGTCTCGCCGAGGCGCTCGCCGAGATCGGCGATCAGGAGCTTGGCGTCCTGCGCCGCCCCCGAGGAGATCGTCTCCAGGGTGACGCCGGTGGGGGCGCGGTACTCGCCGAAGACCTGGCGCAGGCGTTCGCCCCACTCGCCGGTGGTGACGCCGGCCTTCGCCGCCGCGATCGAGACCGGCATGATGTTGGCGCCGGAGCGCGCCGCGGCCTCGAGCGCGTCGAGGGCCTTCTCCACCGCCTGGCCGTCGCGCTTGGAACGCCACTCGCGGATGCGCTGCTCGGCCTCCATCTCGACGGTCTCGGACACGGTGAAGATGGCGCCCTCGCCGGCGGTGAGCGGGGAGGGCTCCCCGGCCTGGAACTTGTTGACGCCCACCACGACCTGGTCGCCGGCCTCAATGGCGGAGATGCGCTTGGCGTTGGATTCCACCAGCGCGCGCTTGAGGGCTCCGGTCTCCACCGCCGCCACGGCACCGCCGATGCCGCCGATCTCCTCCAGAGCCTTGCGCGTCTCGGCCTTCAGGGCCTCGACCTTGGCGTCGATGACCTTCGAGCCGTCGAAGATGTCGTCGTATTCCAGCAGGTCGGTCTCGAAGGCGAGGATCTGCTGCATGCGCATCGACCATTGCTGGTCCCAGGGGCGCGGCAGGCCGAGCGCCTCGTTCCAGGCCGGCAGCTGCACGGCGCGGGCGCGGGCGCGCTTCGACAGGGTCACGGCCAGCATCTCGATCAGGATGCGGTGGACGTTGTTCTCGGGTTGCTGCTCCGTCAGGCCGAGCGAATTCACCTGGACGCCGTAGCGGAAGATGCGCTTCTTCGGGTCGGTGATGCCGTAGCGCTCCTGGGCGATCTCATCCCACAGTTCGGAGAACGCCCGCATCTTGCAGATCTCGGTGACGAACCGCATGCCGGCATTCACGAAGAACGAGATCCGGCTGAACACGTCGGCGAAGCTCGCCGCGTCGAAATCGGGATCGTCGCGCACGGTGTCGAGCACCGCGATGGCGATGGCCAACGCGTAGGACAGCTCCTGCACCGGCGTCGCCCCGGCCTCCTGCAGGTGGTAGGAACAGACGTTCATCGGATTCCACTTCGGCACTTCCTTGGTCGTGAACAGGATCACGTCCTTGGTCAGCCGGAGGGACGGCGCGGGCGGGAACACGTAGGTGCCCCGCGAGAGGTATTCCTTGATGATGTCGTTCTGGGTGGTGCCCTGCAGGCCCGCGAACGGCGCGCCCTGCTCCTCGGCCACCGCGAGATAGAGCGACAGCAGCCACGGCGCCGTGGCGTTGATCGTCATCGAGGTGTTCATCTGCTGCAGCGGAATCTGCTCGAACAGGGTCCGCATGTCGCCGAGATGCGCGATCGAGACGCCGACCTTGCCGACCTCGCCCCGGGCGAGCTCGTGGTCGGGGTCGTAACCGGTCTGGGTCGGCAGGTCGAAGGCCACCGAGAGGCCGGTCTGTCCCTTGGCCAGGTTGCCGCGGTAGAGCGCGTTCGACTCCTTGGCGTTGGAATGACCCGCATAGGTGCGGATGATCCACGGCTTGTCGCGCTTGGTCTCGGCGACCGCTGCCTGTCCGCTCATCCCGGAACACTCCCTCAAGACTGAATTTGATGTGATCTCAAATTGCTTTTGACTGCTGTCGATCACTTGCGGCGCACCCTAGCGAAGCGCGTTCGCCACGTCATCAGCACCAAAGAACATCCGGGGCGGCCCCGCTCTTCGCGCTTTCACCGACGCCGCGACCTCACGCAAACGTGCCGCGCGCGGGGGCGCCCGCGGGGATTCCCGGTCGGCCGTTCTGGCTTCACGGGGCGAAAGCCGAGCGACCTGTGGACAACATCGGCGCCCCTGAGCGGGTCGGGCGGCTCCCGAACACCGCGAAGGATTGGACATTGGTACAAGCCAGTGCGCGGCCTGGTGCGCGGGGCCACGGCCGAGCGGCGATCGAGACGCGGCGGGCCGCAGGCCGATCAGCCTGTGTACGACGGGCGCTAAAGGCCCGCTCCGTCACGATAATATTGAATACAGGATCGAGCCGGCTCAAGCGGCGGCTTGTTCTTGGGGACGTGAAGGTTTCTTGGCCTCAGTCGAAAAGATTCTTGGCCGTTCGGGCTCTTGGACGGCTCTCGGTTCGCCGATATAGCGAGCAGCACAAGAAGTGATGGGGAGAGCCAAGATGGCCGCGAGCGCTGCGTCGAGCACGACGGAACTGAAGGACCTGTACGAGATGGGCGAAGTGCCGCCCCTCGGGCACGTGCCGGCGAAGATGTATGCCTGGGCCATTCGGCGCGAGCGCCATGGACCGCCGGAGCAGTCGCACCAGCTCGAGGTGCTGCCCGTCTGGGACATCGGCGACGACGAGGTGCTGGTCTACGTCATGGCCGCCGGCGTGAACTACAACGGCGTCTGGGCCGGCCTCGGCGAGCCGATCTCCCCCTTCGACGTGCACAAGGGCGAGTACCACATCGCCGGCTCGGATGCCTCCGGCATCGTCTGGAAGGTCGGCGCCAAGGTGAAGCGCTGGAAGGTCGGCGACGAGGTCATCGTCCACTGCAACCGCGACGACGGCGACGACGAGGAGTGCAACGGCGGCGACCCGATGTTCTCGCCCTCCCAGCGCATCTGGGGCTATGAGACCGGGGACGGCTCCTTCGCCCAGTTCTGCCGGGTGCAGTCGCGCCAGCTCATGGTGCGCCCCAAGCACCTGACCTGGGAGGAGGCGGCCTGCTACACGCTCACCCTCGCCACCGCATACCGCATGCTGTTCGGCCACGCCCCGCACACCGTGCGCCCGGGCCAGAACGTCCTCGTCTGGGGCGCCTCGGGCGGCCTCGGCGTCTTCGCCGTGCAGCTCTGCGCGGCCTCGGGTGCCAACGCCATCGCGGTGATCTCGGACGACACCAAGCGCGACTACGTCATGAGCCTCGGCGCCAAGGGCGTGATCAACCGCAAGGAGTTCGACTGCTGGGGCCAGCTGCCCAAGGTCAACTCGCCCGAGTACAACACCTGGCTCAAGGAAGCCCGCAAGTTCGGCAAGGCGATCTGGGACATCACCGGCAAGGGCAACGACGTCGACATCGTGTTCGAGCACCCGGGCGAGTCGACCTTCCCGGTCTCGACCCTGGTGGCCAAGCGCGGCGGCATGATCGTGTTCTGTGCCGGCACCACCGGCTTCAATATCACCTTCGACGCCCGCTACGTCTGGATGCGCCAGAAGCGCATCCAGGGCTCGCACTTCGCCCACCTGAAGCAGGCCTCCGCCGCCAACCAGTTCGTCCTCGACCAGCGCATCGACCCGTGCATGAGCGAGGTCTTCCCCTGGGAGAAGATCCCCCAGGCCCACACCAAGATGTGGAAGAACCAGCACGCCCCCGGCAACATGGCCTGCCTCGTCAACGCGCCCCGCGCCGGCCTGCGCACGGTCGAGGACGTGATCGAGGCTGGAAAGCGCTAGGCGTTCGGCGTCTTTCCCGTCTCAACGATGGCCTGCCCTTCTCGGAGGGCGGGCGCGAAGCAACCTTCGCCGGCTCGTCTCGCTTACCTGCCCTTTTCGGAGGGCAGGTGTTTTGCGTATTCCTCGCGCTCTTCCTTCTGCTTGATCAGATCCGCGTAGGCTTGGCGCATCTCGGGCGACACCGTCACCGAGCGCGCTTTCTCTTTTTTGCGCTTGGGCGCCTTCTTGAACTGGTTGGTCGTCTCGGCCATCGCTGCCCCCTGTCGTGCGCGACCCCCAGCATAGGCGCGATGCGCGACGATCGCGAGACGTGGGACCGGTCGCCCGGCTTCCGGCGCGTTCCGCAGCCTGATAGACCGGTGCCGAAGCGACCGGTCGCCCGCCCGAGCGGGTCGGCCGTCAGGCACGACGTTCACGGACCACGGCGACCATCATGGACAAGTTCACCACCCTGGAGGGCGTCGCGGCGCCCATGCGGATCATCAACGTCGACACCGACCGGATCATCCCGAAGCAGTACCTCAAGACGATCAAGCGCACGGGTCTCGGCAAGGGCCTGTTCTCCGAGATGCGCTACCGCGACGACGGCTCGGAGAACCCGGACTTCGTGCTGAACAAGCCGGCCTATCGCAACGCCAGGATCCTCGTGGTCGGCGACAACTTCGGCTGCGGCTCGTCGCGCGAGCACGCACCCTGGGCCCTGACCGATTTCGGCATCCGCTGCGTCATCTCCACGAGCTTCGCCGACATCTTCTTCAACAATTGCGCCAAGAACGGCATCCTGGCGATCACCGTCTCCCCCGAGGATCTGGAGAAGCTGTTCGAGGATGCGGAGCGCGGCTCCAACGCGACCCTGTCGGTGGATTTGGAGGCCCAGACCATCAAGGGCCCGGACGGTGGCACCCTGCACTTCGAGATCGATTCCGGCCGCAAGGAGAGCCTCCTCAACGGCCTCGACGAGATCGGCCTGACCCTGAAGCGCGCTCCGGCCATCGACGCCTACGAGGAGAAGCTCGCCGCGCGCGGGTTCGCCTGAGCGCGATCGACGCCGGCTCGCGCGCCCGATCCCAAGGGTCGGGCACGGGGCAGCCGGATTTGTGCGTCGGGCGTTCCGGTCATTCGGTGCCGGCCGCAACCGTTCGTTAACCCTGGTATCGCCTGAATCGGCGATCACGGTTTCGACGAACGCATTGGCGGAGAACACGATGGCATTCGGCCGATCGGGCAAGACGGCGACCCTCTCCGGCGGAGTGGCCGCGGCCCTCCTGGCGATCTGCGCCCCGGCCCAGGCCGACTTCCAGGACTGCCTCGGAAGCCTGCAGGCGCAGGCCGCCGCGCAGGGCATCTCGGCCCAGACCTTCCGGGCCGCGACGGCCGGGATCACCTACGACGAGAAGGTCCTCGAGCTCAGCCAGGCGCAGCCCGAGTTCAAGACGCCGATCTGGGACTACATGGCCGCCCTCGTGGACGAGGAGCGCGTCGACGACGGCAAGGCCGCCATGCGCCAGCACGCGCAGGCCCTGGCCAATGCCGAGGCGCGCTACGGCGTCGACCGGCACACCATCGCGGCGGTCTGGGGCGTCGAATCGAACTTCGGGAAGAACCTCGGCAAGATGCCGCTGGTGCAGTCCTTCGCCACCCTGATCTGTGCCAACCATCGCCGGAAGGAGTTCTTCAAGGGCGAGCTGATGGCCACCCTGAAGATCATCGAGCGCGGCGATATCGATCCCTCCCGCCTGAACGGGTCCTGGGCCGGCGCCTTCGGGCAGACGCAGTTCATGCCCACCACCTATCAGCGCCTCGCCGTCGACGGCGACGGCGACGGGCGCCGCGACCTGGTCGATTCGGTGCCGGACGCCGTGGCGTCCACGGCGAACTTCCTGCGGGTGGCCAAGTGGAACAACGGCCAGCCCTGGGGCTACGAGGTGAAGGTGCCGCGCGGCTTCAACGCCGGCGCGGCGGGTCGCAAGAACAAGAAGGCGATCGCCCACTGGGCCTCGCTGGGCGTCACCCGCGTCGACGGCCGTCCCCTCTCGGGCGAAGGTCCGGCCGGCATCCTGCTTCCGGCCGGCATCGACGGCCCGGCCTTCCTGGTGACGAAGAACTTCGACGCGCTCTACTCCTACAACGCGGCCGAATCCTACGGCCTCGCCATCGCGGTGCTGTCCGACCGTCTGCGCGGGCGGGGCGGCATCCAGGCCGACTGGCCCACCGACGATCCGCCGCTGTCGCGGGCCGAGCGCCGCGACCTTCAGGCCCGCCTCACCAAGCGCGGCTTCGATGTGGGTGAACCCGACGGCAAGGTCGGTTCTAAGACCCGCGACGCCATCAAGGAAGTCGAGCGCAGCCTCGGCATGCCGGCCACCGGTCGGCCCGGGGCCAAGGTCCTGGAAGCCCTCCGGCGCGGATGAGCGCACGGCGCCTGATCAGCTCCGGGTCGCCGTTCGAAGCGGCCTACGGCTATTCGCGCGCCGTGGTGCAGGGCGGCTTCGTCTTCGTGGCAGGCACCACCGGCTACGACTACGCCACGATGACGCTGCCGGTCTCGGCCACCGAGCAGGCCGAGGCCTGCTGGCGGACCATCGGGGACGTCCTGGCGCAGGCCGGGACCGGGCTCGCGGAGATCGTGCGGGCGACCTACTACGTCACGGATCGCACGGAGGCCGAAGCGGTTCTCGCGGTCTGCGGCCGGGTCCTGGCCGGGATCCGGCCCGCCGCCACGCTCGTCATCGTCGCCGGTCTGTTGCGTCCCGAGATGAAGGTCGAGATCGAGGTCACGGCGCTGCTGCCGTCAGGAGGGTTCGTCCCATGGGTGGACCGCTGATCGCACTGACCGGTGCCACGGGCTTCATCGGGCGGCACCTGCTGCAAAGCCTGTCGCGGCACGGGTTCCGGGTGCGCGTCCTGCTCCGCCGTCCCGTGGAGGTTCCGGAGGGCGCGAGCAGCGCCGTCGTCGGCGACCTGACCCGGCCGATGAACATGGCGGCGGCCCTCGCGGGCGTCGACGCGGTGGTGCATTCCGCGGGCTTGTCGCCGACCATGTCGGGCACGCCCGAGGACGATTTCCGCGCGTCGAACACCGAGGCGACCCTGCGTCTCGCCGAGGCGGCCGTCCGCGCCCGGGTCCAGCGCTTCGTCTTCCTGTCCTCCATCCGGGCGCAAACCGGGATCTCGGCGCCCGGACTCGTCACGGAGTCCGATCTGCCAGCCCCGACCGAGGCTTATGGGCGCTCCAAGCTCGCGGCCGAGGCAGCCCTGGCGGAGACCGGGCTCGACTGGGTCGCCCTTCGCCCCGTCCTGGTTTACGGCGCCGGCGTGACGGGCAATGTCGCGACCCTGCTGCAACTGGCCCGCTCTGCCGCGCCGCTTCCCTTCGCGAGCCTCGGGGCTCGGCGCTCTCTCGTCTCGGTGGAATCGCTGGCACAGGCGGTCGCCGTGTCGCTTGCCGCGCCCGGTCCCTTGCGCCGGCCGCTCATCGTGGCCGAGCCCGATCCGCTCACCCCGGCCGAGATGGTGACGGCCCTGCGCGCCGGCTTCGGACGGCGCGCCGGACTCCTGCCCGCGCCGTCCGCGCTGCTCGCACTCGCCTGCCGGCTCGCAGGACAGGAGCGCGCCTATGCCCGCCTCTCCACCAGCCTCGTCGCGCACGCGGAGGGGCTGGCAACCCTGGGATGGCGGCCCGTGAGCACGGCCCGCGAGGGTCTCGAACGCTTCGCCCGCAGCCAGGCCTGACGAAGGCCCGGCATCGCCGGCCGGGCCGCGATCGACGCGGATGGTTTCGCGGCCTGTGTGCTCAGCGGCGGACGTCGATCACGTCGCCGGACCGGCTGTCGAGCACGACGGTGATGTCGTCGCCCCGCCGGTCCGAACCGCGCACGATCATCCGCGGGCCGCGCCGGTCGACGCCGTCCACATCCACCAGGCCCTCGCGCCGCGCGATGCGGGCGGCCTCGCCACGGGTCAGTTCGCTGCGCGGCGGACCACGATCGTCGTAGCCGCGGCGGTAACCCGGATCGACCTGTACGCCGCCGGGGCCGATGGAGATGCCCTGCGCGAGCGCCGGAGCGGACGTGAGGCCGAGGCCGAGGGCAACGAGGCTGCCGGCCAGGATCGTCGGACGAATGTGCATGATGGCTTCCCCCTCTGTCAGGCGCGCCGCCTCGGCCGATGGGCCTCGGGACGCCTCCTGCGATTCGGGCCTCAATCCCCGTGCGTTCGCTCTTGTTCCTGGAGGGCGTCAGTGCACCGCGCGAATCGCGGCGGCGACGGCGTCGTCGGTCTGGTCGATATCCGGCGCGTCGATGTGGCGGAAGCGCGCCTGGATCAGACCGAAGGCGCCGAAGGCGAAATGCCCGGCCGCCACGATGGCGAGCAGCACCCAGCCATAGGGCTGCGCGCGCAGGGCCGCGAAGGCGCCGGCCAAGCCCTTCACCTCCGAGGAGGCCTGATACCAGGCCGCCGCGATGAAGAACCCGCCGATGATCAGGAAGGCGACGCCGCGGGCAGCGTAACCGAACTGGCCGACGGGCTTGGCCCAGCGACAATGGTCGGCGTCGAGCTTCAGGCGATCGGTGACGTCGCCCTTGAACGCCTTGATCAGGAAGGCGACGCCGCCCCCCATGACGCCGAGGCCGATCAGGCCGACGAGCCACAGGCCGAAGGGCTTTGCCAGGAGCCAGGCCGTCCAGTCCTGCGTGGCGTCACCGCCCTTGCGCCCGAGGCCGAGGGCGAGGCTCGCGGCGGTGATGGCGAGGCCGGTATAGATCGCGGCGCTCAAGAGATGGGCAAGCCGGACGGTCGCGCCCTTCAGCGAGGTTCCGCGCCGGTCGGCATCGGTGACGCTCTCGATGAAGCGCCAGACCGCGAACCCGAGCAGACCGGCCGCGATCAGGCCGACGAGCACGACGCCGAACGGTCCGGCGAGCACCCAGCGGAGGGCGCTCTCGCTGTCGCCGGCGCGGCCGCCCTGGCCGATGGCGGCGAGGACTGCCAAGCCACCGACGACGCAATAGACGATGCCGCGGGCGCCGTAGCCGAACCGAGCGACGCGCTCGATGGTGTTGTGTCCGAGGTTGAGCAAGGCGTTTCCCGGGGTCGCGCGACGTTATCCGTCGGAGGAACGCGCAGCCTTGCCGGATAGTGCCACGTAGAACCCGAGACCGTCGCCGGCCGGGAGGGTCTGCAATCGATCGACCAGACCCTTGCGCTTGGCCTCGAGCAGCAGGCGGCCGATCGGTTGGAACAGGGTTTCGCCGCCGCCCTCCGGCGGAGGCGCCAGCCGGATCGCCACCGTCTTGCCCTTCCCGAAGCGACTGCGTTCCAGCATGTCCGCCAGCGAAGCCTCCGCGGTCGGACGATTGGTCTCGCGCAGGTCGAGGACCGATTCGGCATCGGTGACCCCGAGCGAACCGCGCAGCTTGTTGGCGTAGAAATCTTCGAAATGGGGCACCGGGCGGCACAGTCCTGGCTGGAGACGAAGATGGGGCGCGTCGCTGCGCAACGCCATCGTAGCCGTCCGCGAGTCCCGGACACAACGGGCTTCGGATGCATCGGCCGCGTCCCCGGCGCGGAAGCCGTGCCGGGGACGCGGCGGCGTGGTGTCTCAGCCGTGGACGAGCACGTTGCGGAACTGCCAGGGGTCGCTGGTGTCGATGTCCTCGGGGAACAGGCCCGGGCGACCGGTCAGCGGCGTCCAGTCGGTGTAGACGCCGATCACGGGGCCGAGATACGGGGTCTGCACTTCGAGGCAGCGACGGAAGTCCATCTCGTCGGCCTCGACGATACCGGCCTCCGGGTTCTCCAGGGCCCAGACCATGCCGGCGAGCACCGCCGAGGTCACCTGCAGGCCCGTGGCGTTCTGGTAGGGCGCGATGCGGCGGGTCTCCTCGATGGAGAGCTGCGAGCCGTACCAGTAGGCGTTCTTGGCATGGCCGTAGAGAAGCACGCCGAGCTCGTCGATGCCGTCGACGATCTCGGTCTCGTCGAGGATGTGGATCGTCTCCTGGACCTTGCCGCCGTTGCCGAACATCTCGTGCAGCGAGAGCACCGCGTCGTTCGCGGGGTGATAGGCGTAGTGGCAGGTCGGCCGGTAGGCGGCGCGCTCGCCCTCCAGCACGGTATAGTAGTCGGAGATCGAGACGGCCTCGTTGTGGGTCACGAGGAAGGCGTATTGCGACTGGGCCGTCGGCGTCCACGAGCGCACGCGGGTGTCGGCGCCGGGCTGGAGCAGGTAGATCGCGCAGCGCGAGCCCTTCTCCTGTTCGCGGCCGTTCTCCGGCATCCAGGTCTCGTGGGTGCCCCAGCCGAGCTCGGCCGGCTGGTTGCCCTCGGAGACGAAGCCTTCCACCGACCAGGTGTTGACGAAGACGCCCATGGGCTTGGCCGACTTGGCACGCTGGGTGTCGCGCTCGGCGATGTGCACGCCCTTCACGCCGACCTCGCGCATGAGGGCGGCCCAGCCGGCGCGGTCCTTCGGCTCAGGGGTCTTCAGGCCGAGATCGCCGGCGATGTTCAGCAGCGCCTGCTTGACGAACCACGACACCATGCCGGGATTGGCGCCGCAGCACGACACGGCGGTGGTGCCGCCGGGGCTCGCGGTACGGGCGTCCAGGATCTCCTGGCGCAGGGCGTAGTTGGTGCGGTCGCCCTGGCTCTTGTTCTTGTCGAAGTAGAAGCCCGGCCAGGGCTCCGCGACGGTGTCGATGTAGAAGGCGCCGAGCTCGCGGCAGAGCTCCATGATCGCCCGCGACGAGGTGTCGACCGAGAGATTCACGCAGAAGCCCTGGCCGCCGCCCTCGGTGAGCAGCGGCGTCAGCACCTCGCGATAGTTCTCCTTGGTCAGAGCGACCTGCTCGAAGCGCAGGCCGTGCTGATCGGCCAGGGACTTGTGCGCGTCGGAGGGCTCGACGACGGTGAAGCGCGCCTTGTCGTATTCGAAGTGGCGCTCGATCAGCGGGAGCGTGCCGCGCCCGATGGAGCCGAAGCCGATCATTACGATGGGGCCTGTGATGCGGCCGTGGACGGGCCAGGCGGTGGCGGCTTCGGTCATGGGCGTCGGGTCCTTCTCATACGCGTGTCGTTGTCGGTGGTCGTACGGCGACCGCATGCCTTAGGCGGCGCAAATGACGAACAAGCGACGGGCTCAGTGGCGTTTGCGGCTCCGGCGGTCAACCGCCCCGGGGCAATCGACTCATGCGCCATGCACCGAGTCTTACGGAAGTTTGAAGCGGCGCATGCCCTGTACGCAGGGCGAGGTCCCACCGCAGCGCATTGCGACGACGGCCCCGCACACCGATATTGCACTGCAACAGAACAACAGCGAACACCGACGCGGAAACGTCCGTCCCCTCAACGCCACGGACTTCGACCATGCTCGCACTCATCACCTCGCGCCTCGCCGCTCCGGTCGACGAGCCCATCGACCGCGATCCGGGCATCATCACCCTGGCGGCCTCGCTGCTTCGCGCGGTGACGCGCCGCCATGATGCCGCCTTCCAGCGCCGCTGCGATCTCGCCACCAAGACCGAGCATCACACGGCCGTCTGACCCGCGGTTTCGCCGGAACGGCCGTCAGGCGACCCGTCGTCGGGAGCCTGCGCCGCTCTCGGCCACCGCCGGCACAAGGGGGATGGGTGCCGCCTGATCCCAGGCACCCGATGCCCGCAGGATACCCCGTGCTCCGGCCAGGGCACCGCGACGCAACTCGAGCCCGAGGAAGCGCTCGCGCTCGAACGGGCCGGGCATGAACAGCCCCTCCGCGCGTTCCGCCGAAAAGCCGAAGCGCGCATAGTAGGGCGCATCGCCCATCAGCAGCACAGCGCCGTGGCCGAGGATGTCCGCACGACGCAGGGCAGCCCGCATCAGGATCGATCCGAGGCCGAGCCCCTGGATCGTCGGGTCGACCGCCAGCGGCCCCAGCAGCAGGGCCGGGCGCCGGGCGCCGGCCTCGACATGCCACAGACGGCAGGTGCCGACGACGCGACCGTCCTTCTCGGCGGTGAGGGCGAGGCCCTCCGCCGGAAGCCGGCCTTCGCGCAGGCGCTCGGACGTCTTCAGGCGGCGAGCCTCGCCGAAGCAGGCGTCAAGGAGCTGCTCGCGGGCGACGACGTCGCCGGCCACTTCATCACGAATCTGGACCAAGGCCGCACCCTTCCCGAACGTTGGGCAGGCGACAGGACGAGTCCGTTCAGGCTGCGACCGAGGCCGTCGACCTGCACGGGGCGGGACTGTGGGGTTCCACCGCCGGGCGTCCCTCAGGGAAACGCCCGGCGTTCGCGTCATGACCGTGAAGAGGTTTAGATCACGTATTGCTGCAGGGGCGGGAAGCCGTTGAAGGCGACCGCCGCGTAGGTGGTGGTGTAGGCGCCGGCCCCCTCGATCAGCACCTTGTCGCCGATGGAGAGCGATACGGGCAGCGGGTAGGGTACCTTCTCGTACAGCACGTCCGCGGAGTCGCAGGTCGGGCCGGCGAGCACGCAGGGGGCCATGCGGTCCTCGTCGTGCTCGGTGCGGATCGCGTAGCGGATCGACTCGTCCATGGTCTCGGCGAGCCCACCGAACTTGCCGATGTCGAGGTAGACCCAGCGCACCTCGTCCTCGGCGTCGGACTTCTTCGACACCAGCACCACCTCGGCCTCGATCACGCCGGCATTGCCGACCATGCCGCGACCGGGCTCGATGATCGTCTCCGGCATGTGGTTGCCGAAGTGCTTGGTCAGGGCGCGGAAGATCGCGTCGCCGTAGGATTCCACGCCCGGCACCGCCTTGAGGTACTTGGTCGGGAAGCCGCCGCCGAGGTTGACCATCGACAGGGTGATGCCGCGCTGGGCGCAGTCCTCGAAGATCGTGGCGGCGGAGGCGAGGGCGCCGTCCCAGGCACCGGTATTGCCCTGCTGCGAACCGACATGGAACGAGACGCCGTAGGCGGTGAGGCCCTGGCGGTAGGCGTGCTCCAGCACGTCGACGGCCATTTCCGGCACGCAGCCGAACTTGCGCGACAGCGGCCACTCGGCGCCGGCCCCGTCGCAGAGGATGCGGCAGAACACCTGCACGTCGCCGGCCTCGACGCCCGCCGAATCGGCGGCCCGGGCGATCTTCTCGACCTCGGCCTGGCAGTCGACGGCGAAGAGACGCACGCCGAGCTTGAGCGCGCGGGTGATGCAGCGCTCCTTCTTGATGGTGTTGCCGAAGGAGACGCGGTCGGCGGTGGCCCCGGCGGCGAGCGCCATCTCGACCTCGACCACCGAGGCGGTGTCGAAGCAGGAGCCCATCTCGGCGAGCAGCCGCAGCACCTCCGGCGCCGGGTTCGCCTTCACCGCGTAGAACACGCGGGTGTCGGGCAGCGCACGGGCGAAGGCGGTGTAGTTGTCGCGCACGACATCGAGGTCGAGCACCATCACCGGGCCCTCGTCCTGGCCCATGTCACGGCGTGCGCGCAGGAAATCGCGGATACGATCGGTCATGCTCGTTCCAACCCACAGGTTCGCGAGCGCCCTCGCGGGGCGCGCTGTCGAATGTCAGGACGACAGGATGCCGTCCGGCGTCTGGGGGCGCTGCGACGCGACGCGCCACGTGCTTTGGAGACACGCGAGGGCATCGCGGGCGCAAGAGCACCCGGAAGCTGCCTTGGATTGGAAGGGGGGTCCCCACCGCACGCCGGGCAAAGAGAAACAAGCCTCTTCGGTGCCGGCCTTTGGAGGGCCGACGAGACCAAAAAAGCCCGTTCGTCGTTGCTTTAAGCTGCGTCCCCCGTGGAGAGCGGGGTTCGCCGGTTTCGCCTCCGGCTGCCGGTTGTTGTCGGGGTCCGGTGTTGCCACCTGGATGCCGGCCGGAGGGAATCCACCCTGTCGACCATCGATCCTTTAAGACCCCTGGCGGCTGTCCGGCAGTTGGCCGGATGCCCACCAACCGACACGCGGCCACAGGCACGTGCGAAATTGGGCAAGGCGCATATACGGTCAGGGTGTTCTCGCCACAAGGGAAAACCGCGATTTTTCACCCGAAACCGGGTTGTCTTCCCGGGCTGTTGCAGAAACGCCGCGGACACCGACGCCCAGCAGACGATGGGCCCTTCCCAAGGTCGTGCGGACGGGCCATCAAGCGCACGGTTTTCTCTCAAGGCGCACCGGATCGCAGGACGATGTCAGAACCCAACCGGCGCAGAATCGTCCAGGGACTCGCGGCCACGACCCTCCTCGCGGCAACCGTGGAGGCGCGGGCGCAACGCCGCGAAGGGCGTCCGGAGACCCCCTTCGGCTTCGCCGACGTGGAGCGCCGGGCGCAGGACCTTGCCAAGGTTGCCTACGAGGCCCGCGTCCCGACCCTGCCGGCGCCGATCGCCAAGCTCGACTACGACGCCTGGCGCGACATCCGCTTCAAGCCGGACAAGGCGTTTCTCGGCGACGGGAGCCCGTTCCGGCTCCAGCTCTTCCATCTCGGCTTCCTCTACACCCGTCCGGTGACGGTGAACCTCGTCCGCGGTGGCGTGGCGACGCCGATTCCCTACCAGTCGAGCCTCTACGACATGGGGCGCACGAAGCTGGACAAGGCCTTGCCGGTCGATCTCGGCTTCGCCGGCCTGCGCATCCATGCGCCGCTGAACAAGCCGAACCTGCTCGATGAGCTCATCGTCTTCCTCGGGGCGAGCTACTATCGCTTCCTCGGGCGCGATCAGCTCTACGGCCTCTCGGCCCGGGGACTGGCAGTCAACGTCGAGGGGCAGGGCGGCCCCGAGGAATTTCCGGTTTTCCGCGAGTTCTGGGTCGGCGTGCCGGACAAGGCCGACGATGCGCTGATGATCTACGCACTCCTCGACAGCCCGTCGCTCACCGGTGCCTATCAGTTCATTGTGACGCCGGGTGACGCGACCAGCGTGGCGGTGCGCGCCACCCTGATCCCACGGGTCGACCTCGCGACGGTGGGCCTCGCCCCGCTCACCTCGATGTTCTTCATCGGCGAGAACGACCGTCGCCACGCCGACGACTATCGGCAGGAGCTTCACGATTCCGACGGGCTCCAGATCGCGGCGGGCAGCGGGGAGTGGCTGTGGCGTCCGCTCCACAATCCGCGCGACCGGCGCATCTCCAGCTTCGTCGACCGCGACCCGAAGGGCTTCGGGCTGATGCAGCGCGATCGGAATTTCGAAACCTACCAGGACCTGGAAGCCTCCTACGACCGCCGGCCCGGCTACTTCGTCGAGCCGGACGGCCCGTGGGGCGAGGGCGCGGTAATGCTGATGGAGCTGCCCACCGACACCGAGACCAACGACAACATCGTCGCGTGCTGGCGGCCAGCGAGCCCCTATCCGGCCGGCACGCCGGTCATGCTGTCCTACCGGGTTCGTGCCGTCGGCGGGGCTCCGCTCCATCCGGGCGGGCGCGTGATCAACACCTTCAGCGTCGCCCCGTTGGCCAGTGGCACCGCCAAGGCGGAGGAGGAGAAGGGCGGCTTGACGCGGCGCTTCCTCGTGGATTTCGCCGGCGGCGATCTCGACTACTACCGCGCCGATCCGAGCCGGGTGGAGGTGGTGGCAAGCACCGCCCTGGGCCGTATCACGCACAGCTCGGTGGCGCCGAACCCGCATATCCAGGGCCTGCGCGCGGCCTTCGACGTGACCCTGGAGGCGCCGGGTCAGGCGACCGACCTGCGCGTGTTCCTGCGGGCCTCGGGGCGTGCCCTGTCGGAAACCTGGGTCTATCCCTGGACGGCCCGGTGAGCGCGTCCTCGATCAGGTCTGAAACGGCGCCGCGGGTGGAGATCCGCCCGGCGACGCTGGCCGATCTCGACGCCCTGGTGGCCCTTGAACACGCCGCCTTCGCCAGCGACCGCGCGGAGCGGCGTGCCATCCGCCACGCCATCCGCTCGACCAGCATGTCGCTCCTGGCGGCGATCATCCGCGACGAGGCGGGACAGGCGACCCTCGTCGGGTCGGCCACGCTGGAGCGCCGGCGCGGCAGCCGCAGCGCCCGACTCTCCTCCATCGCCGTCTCCCCGGCGCGGTCCGGTCTCGGGCTCGGCAGCCTCGTTCTCGACGCCGCCGAAGCGGATGCGCGCGCCCATGGCTGCGCGCGTCTGCGCCTCGAAGTCCGCGCCGACAACGGTGCCGGGATCCGGCTCTACGAACGCCGGGGTTACCTGCGCTTCGCCGTCATCCGGGATTACTACGAGGACGGCATGGAAGCCTGGCGCTACGAGAAGTCTCTCTGAGACGCGAAAGCCCGCCCCGGTGGGACCGGAGCGGGCGCGGCAGGCCTCCGAAACCGGACGGCTGGTTCAGTCGCAGCTCTCCTTGGTGACCGTCTTGCGGTCGCCGAGATCGTTCTCCTTGGTCACGGTCTTGGAGGAGCAGCCGTCGCCGGACTCCCGGCGCTCGACCGTGCGGCTCTCGGTTGAGGGGCGATCGACCACGACGGTGTCGGGCGCGTCGCGGCGGATTACCGTGGTCTCGGCCTGAACGGCCGAAGCGCCGAACAGCGTTGCCAGGGTCAGGGCGGCGATGATGGGGTTGCGCATGTACATCTCCCTTCAGGAAAATCTGCAGCCCCAACGGCGATCATCGAGAAACCGTTCCGCTTGTTCGAAGGCCGCCCAACCGAAATCTGCCGCATTGCGAATCTTCGGTTGACGATGTCCTGCGACGTCCACCTGAGACCTTGCACATGAGCCCCGGCGAGAGCGCCGGAGCCGGGTGATGTGGGCCAGATCGTCGGCCGCGGGCGACGGATCCGTTCGCGGAGCGGCCGACCGGACTCCCGCCCTCGTCCGCGAAAACGGGTAGGGGGTTTAGGCCTCGTCTCCCGCGAGCGCATCGACGCGCCCGGCCATTTGGTCGGGGTTTCGCGGCTCGGGTCCCTCGCCAAACAGGTTGACGGGGTGGAGCGGTATCATCCCGTCAGCCGGGCGGTCGGGACGTAGACCAGGGCCGAAACGAGAGGCCGTCGCTCAGCCCTCGATGCGCGAGAAATCCGCGACTTCGCGGGTCGCAGCCCGCAGGGCGTTGAGAAGCGCGAGGCGGTTCTGGCGCAGGGCGGGATCCTCGGCATTCACCGTGACCCGCTCGAAGAACGCGTCGACCGGCACGCGCAGGGTCGAGAGCGCCTGCATGGCCCCGGCGAAATCCTCCGCAGCCACGGCCGCCGACGCCGTCTCGCGCGCCGCCGCCAGGGCCTCGGCGAGGGCCCGTTCCTCCGGCTCGCCGCGGGCGGCGAGGGCTGCATCCGGGGCCGCGTCGTAGGCGCGACCGTCCTTCTTCTCTTCGATGCGCAGGATGTTGGCAGCGCGCTTGTAGCCGGCCAGCAGGTTCCGGCCGTCGTCGGTTTCGAGGAAGGTGCCCAGAGCCTCGATGCGGCGGACCACCATCAGCAGATCATCCTGGCCGGGCAGGGCGAAGACCGCATCGATCAGGTCGTGGCGGGCACCCTTGTCGCGCAGGTAGACCTTCAGGCGATCGGCGAAGAAGGCGAGGAGGCTCGCGCCATCCGCGTCCGCGGCGCTGGCAGGCGCAACGGTCTTCGGCGGAGTGCCGTAATTCGCATGGCCGTCGGCGGCGGCCTGGTAGCCGTCACGCAGGAGGGACAGCTTCACGGTGTTCTCGATGAGCAGCCGGATCACCCCGAGGGCCGCGCGGCGCAGGGCGTAGGGGTCCTTGCTGCCCGTCGGCTTCTCGTCGATGGACCAGAACCCGACCAGGGTGTCGAACTTGTCGGCGAGCGCCACGGCCACGGCCACGGGATCGGTCGGCACCCGGTCGGAGGGACCGACCGGCTTGTAGTGGTCCTCGACCGCCGCCGCGACACTCCCGGTCTCTCCCTGGAGCGCCGCGTATTTGCGACCCATCAGGCCCTGCAGCTCGGGAAACTCGCCGACCATCTCGGTGACGAGGTCGGCCTTGGCCAGGGTCGCCGCACGCTCGGCCTGATCCGGGTCGGCGCCGACCAGGGGCGCCAGCTCGCGGGCGAGGGCGGCGATGCGCTGAACGCGCTCTCCCTGCGTGCCCAGCTTCTCGTGGAACACGATGGTGTCGAGCTTCGGAAGCCGGTCCGCGAGGCGGGTCGCCTTGTCGGTCTCCCAGAAGAACTTGGCGTCCGACAGGCGTGCGCGCACCACGCGCTCGTTGCCGGCGGTGATGGCCAGGCCGCCGTCGCTGGCGACCAGGTTCGACGTCAGGACGAAGGCCGGTGCGAGGGTGTCGGTGCCGGCCTGACGCAGCACGAAGCACTTCTGGTTGGCTCGGATGGTGGCGCGGATGGCCTCGGCCGGGATGTCGAGGAAGGCTTCGTCGAAGGAGCCCAGCAGCACCACGGGCCACTCGACGAGACCGGCGACCTCCTCCAGCAGCCCCTCGTCCTCGACGAGTTCGAGGCCACGCGCGAAGGCGAGGTCGCGGGCATCGTGCAGGATGATGTCCTTGCGCCGCTCCACGTCGAGCACGACCTTCGCGCGCTCCAGGGACCGGACGTAGTCGTCGAAGCGCCGGACCTCGATCGCCTCGGGCGCCAGGAAGCGGTGGCCGTAGGTGGTGGTGCCGGCGACGATGCCGTCCACCGCGAACGGCACCACGTCCGGCGTCTCGGTCTCCGGCCCGAAGGTGGCGACGATGGATTGCAGCGGACGCACCCAGCGCAGGGCGCCCGGCTGCGCCGAGGCCTGGCCCCAGCGCATCGATTTCGGCCACGGGAAGCTGCGGATGATCTGGGGCAGAATCTCGGCAAGGACGTCGAGAGTCTCGCGGCCGGGCCGCTCGATCACCGCGACGTAGAACGCACCCTTCTTCGGATCCGTGACGACGTTCGCCTGGTCGAGGCTCGCGAGCCCCGCGCTCTTCAGGAACCCCTGGACGGCACCCTCCGGTGCCCCGACCCGGGGCCCTTTACGCTCCTCGCGCACGTCCTGCCCGCGCGGCGGCAGGCCGGCCACATGCAGCGCCAGGCGGCGCGGCGTGGCGAAGGCCTTGGCCCCCTCGTAGAGGAAGCCGCGCTCCACGAGGGCGTCGGTGACGAGCTTTTTCAGGTCGTAGGCCGCCTTCCGCTGCATGCGGGCGGGAATCTCTTCGGAGCGAAGTTCGAGGAGGAGGTCGGGCATGGGATCAGGCGGCGTCCAGGTGATGGTGTTCGGGGTCGTGGGGCGCGGTCAGTGACGCGGATCAGGCCGCGCCGCCCCCCGCCGTGCGCAGGTACGCCGCCCCACAGGCCTTCGCGAGTTCACGCACCCGCAGGATGTAGCTCTGGCGCTCGGTCACCGAGATGACGCCGCGGGCGTCGAGCAGGTTGAAGACGTGGCTCGCCTTGATGCACTGGTCGTAGGCCGGCTGCGCCATCCGGTGCCGGCTGGTCTCGTCCTCCGGCGCCCCGGCGTCGAGGTAGGTGCGGCAGGCCCTCTCCGCGTCGGTGAACTGGCGGAACAGCATCGCGGTGTCCGCCGCCTCGAAGTTGTGGCGCGAATATTCCTGCTCGGACTGGAGGAAGACGTCGCCGTACGACACCCGATCCTCGCCGGTCCCGCCGTTGAAGTTCAGGTCGTAGACGTTCTCGACGCCCTGGACGTACATCGCCAGGCGCTCAAGCCCGTAGGTCAGCTCGCCCGCCACGGGGGCGCATTCGAAGCCGGCGACCTGCTGGAAATAGGTGAACTGGCTCACCTCCATGCCGTCGCACCAGCACTCCCAGCCGAGGCCCCAGGCCCCGAGGGTCGGGCTCTCCCAGTCGTCCTCGACGAAGCGGATGTCGTGCAGCGTCAGGTCGACGCCGATGGCGTCGAGGGAGGCGAGGTAGAGCTCCTGCAGGTTGGACGGGTTCGGCTTCAGGATGACCTGGAACTGGTAGTAGTGCTGCAGCCGGTTCGGGTTCTCGCCGTAGCGACCGTCCTTCGGACGCCGCGAGGGCTGGACGTAGGCGGCCTTCCAGGGCTTCGGGCCGAGCGCCCGCAGAGTCGTGGCCGGATGGAAGGTGCCGGCGCCGACTTCCATGTCGTAGGGCTGCAGGATCACGCAGCCCTGCGCCGCCCAGAATCGCTGCAGGGTCAGGATCAGGCCCTGGAACGAGGTTTTGGGCGCGAGATCGACGGCGCTCGACATGGGTTTTCCGGTCCGTGGAGGGGCGGCCAGCGTTTAAGAGGCGGCCCGGTCGTGTCAAGCGAAGGCACGGCAGGCCGGGCGTGCGTCGGCACACACAATTCGGCCACGTTTCGTTTGAGCGGTGGAACGGTCTCGCTTGCTGCCAAGTTTATCAGGCAATCAAGGGGTTCTCACCGTCCTCAAGGGCGGTCGACAATTTGGAACATCGCGTCATGCGCTCGTCCGTCACAGTCTTCGCCGCCCTCGTCGCAGCATCCCTGGTCGCCACTCCGCTGGTGATCACCGCGTCGAACGCGCTCGCCACGGCCGAGTATTCGGACGCGGTCACGATGCCCGCCGCCGTGACGCCGATCGAAGTCGCGGCCGTGCCGGCCCCCGCCCTGGCCGAGACCTGCACCCGCAAGGTTCGGGTGGTCTATGCCGGTTACGGCACCGAAGCCTGCAAGCACTGAGTGTCTACAAGCCGTAGCGGGCGAAGGCGGCGCGATCCTCAATCGCCGCCATGACTTCGCCCGCGACGCTGCTCCCGGGTGCCGAGCGCCGCAACAGGCGGGCCACGAGAGAGCCCTTTTTCTCCGCGATGAAAACGAGGTCGACCGTCTCCCCATAGCGGGCCCGCAGGGTCGACCGGGCATCTCCCAGGCCGTCGACAAGGCCCAACGGCAGGGCCTGCTGCCCGGTCCAGACCGCCCCGGTGAACAGGTTCTCTCCGCTCGACGCGAGCTTCGGACGGCGGGCACTGACGAGCGCCGTGAACAGCGCCTGCACATCCGCCTGAATGGCCTTGAGACGCGCGACGTCGGCAGGATCCTCCGGACGGAACGGGTCGAGCATGCCCTTGGCCTCGCCCTGGGTATGCACGCGGCGATCGATGCCGATTCGCTCGATCAGTCGGTCGAAACCGAACCCCGCCGAGACGACACCGATCGATCCGACCAGGGACATGGGATCGGCGATAATCTCATCCGCCGCGCAGGCGATCATGTAGCCGCCGGACGCCGCAACATCCTCCACGAAGGCCAGGACCGGGAGTTTCTTCTCGGCCGCCAGGGCGCGGATGCGTTGATGGATCAGGTGCGACTGGGCCGGGGAACCGCCCGGCGAATTGATGACCAGCGCGACGGCCGCGATGCCGGGCGTCGCGAAGGCGCGTTCGAGGCTGCTCGCGAGACCGCCGATCGACAACCCGGCGCGGAACGGCGACACGGCGCCGATCGCCCCGCTGAGGCGCAGGACGGCGACGCGGGAGCCTTCACGGCGCCAGCGCCGGGGAAGCAGCGCGCGCAAGGGACCCGGCAGGGAAACAGGCATGCGATCTCGACTCGAACAGGAGGGCAGGCAAGGTGTCCCGCGTCGACCACGGGTGGCCGGGCGGCTTGAGCGCTGAGGTGGGGCGGGACGAACCCTTTTGCCAGCGTCGCCGTTGTCGCCTCACGCCGCCGGATCGTGGCGGTGGGCGAGCCTCCCGAAGGGGGCCGCGCAGCAGCGAAGGAGACGCAACCATGCGCGCGATGCGTTGGATGGCCCTGGCACTCGGCATGTTGGCCGGTGCAATAGGATTTGGAGCGACGGTGAGCGCCGCACCGATGCCCGTGGCAGGTATCGAGGCCGGCGCGCAGGCTCCCCTGGTGGCGCAGGCCCGGTGGCATGGGCATCGGCGCCATTGGCATCACCGCCGGCACTGGCACCATCGCCGTCACTGGCATCACCGTCGCCACTGGCATCACCGCCATCATTGGCGCCGGCACCACGGCTGGGGCCACCGCCATCACGGCTGGCATCGGCCGTATCGGGTCCGGACGTTCTACTGAGGGCCGACCTCAGGCGGACTCGCCGGAGGCATCGACCCAGCCGCGGCCCTCGTTGAGGGCCGCGGCGTGCGCGGTGAACTGGCCGCCATCGGTGTGAAGGATGACGGGCGGCAGGAGCCGGAGTGGTGCGCGGCTGCCCTTCACGCCGCTGACGAGGATGCGGATCGCCGGCTGATCCGGCTTGGCGTGGACCGGCCGGATCGCCAGCGCGCCGAAGCGGCCGCGAAGGGCATCGAGGCAGGCGGGGAGGTGATCCGCCCGATGGATCAGGCCGAGCCGACCCTGTGGACGAAGAAGATCGACGCAGCAGCGCATCCAGTCCGCGAGCCCGCCGTCCGAGAACGTGTGCGCGCCGGCCTTGGCGGCCACGGGGGAGGGCCGGTGCCGTCCGGGCTCGAAGTAGGGCGGGTTCGTCAGGAGGAGGTCGGCAAGGCCGGGCGTCAGGCCATCGGCATGGCGACGCAGCCCGGGCGCCAGCACATCCGCCTCGATCACCGTTGTCCGGCTGGACAAGCCGTTCGCCTCCGCGTTGCGGCGGGCGTAGGCGGCCAGCTCCGGATCGCGGTCCACCAGCACCACACGACAGCGGGGGCTGCGCAGGGCGACCGCGAGGCCGACCGCGCCGCTCGACGCTCCGACGTCGCACACGACGGCACCGGGTTCGGGCGGGAGGAGAGCCGCCAGGAGCACCGCATCCGTACCGGCCCGGTGCGCGCCGCGCGGCGGCTGGGTCAGCCGAAGCCGCCCGCCGAGCCAGAGATCGGCAGCGGCCTCAGGCATCCCGCAGCTCGTGGGCCAGGCCCGCATCGGTGAGGAGGCGGCGCGCCTGCATCGCCTGATCCTGCGGCACCAGCAGACGCCGTGCGAAGGCACCGATGGAGCCTTCGAGAAGGCTCATGTGCTGGTCGGCTACCAGGGCCGGAATGGCAGCGGCCTCTAGGATCGACTGGGCAAAGCCGATCAGAACGACGTCGTTGCTGCGAATGAGTTCGGTCATACATCCTCTCCCCGGTGCCATACCGGACACCGACCGCGGATCTATACCTTGCGGCATGGTGCGTGTTGCAGCGCCTCCGAGCGCATGCGATGGGGTGTCACGGACGTGGTCGATTGGATCGCGCCGCGTTGGCGTAGGGAAGCGGGAGGCCTCGAGGTCTTGGGCGTCGTAGTTCCGATCGAAGAGAGAAGCCCCGATCCCGAGGCGAGCCTGGCCGACCTCGTCGCCCTGGTGTCAGGCGGGATGGAGCGCGTCAACGCGACGATCCTGTCCCGCACCGGATCCGACGTCCAGATGATTCCCGAGGTCGCCAACCACCTGATCTCCTCGGGCGGCAAGCGCCTCCGGCCGATCCTCACCCTCGCGACCGCCGATCTCTGCCACTATGCCGGCGACGGCGCGGTGAAGCTCGCTGCCAGCGTCGAGTTCATGCACACCGCGACTCTCCTGCACGACGATGTGGTCGACGGCAGCGACATGCGTCGCGGCAAGGTCGCGGCCCGCATCAAGTGGGGGAACGAGGCCAGCGTCCTGGTGGGCGATTTCCTGCTCGGCCAGGCCTTTCGCATGATGGTCGAGGTCGGATCGCTGAAGGCCCTCGATATCCTGTCCGCGGCGGCCACCATCATCGCCGAGGGCGAGGTGATGCAGCTCACCGCGGCGAAGAACACCGAGACGAGCGAGGCCGAGTATCTCGCGGTGATCAGTGCCAAGACGGCTGAGCTGTTCGCCGCTGCCTGCGAGGTCGGACCGGTCCTGGCCGAGCGCGACACCGCTGAGCAGGCGGCCTGCCGCGCCTACGGCATGAACCTCGGGATCGCCTTCCAGCTCATCGACGACGTGCTCGATTACGGCGGCACCAGCGATACCCTGGGCAAGAATGTCGGCGACGATTTTCGCGAGGGCAAGATCACGCTTCCCATCGTCCTCGCGGTGCGGCGTGCCACGGGCAGCGAACGCGCCTTTTGGAAGCGGACGCTCGAACTGGGCGAGGTCACCGACAACGATCTCGAGACGGCGCGCGCCATCCTCCGGCGTCACGGTGCCCTGGAGGAGACCATGGCGCGTGCCCGCCTCTACGGCGACCGGGCCCGGGATTCCCTGAAGGCGTTCCCGGCGAGCCCGATGAAGCACGCCCTGTTGCAGGTCGTCGACTTCTGCATCGCCCGGGCGCACTGAGCTTCCAGGCGCGGCGGACGGTCAGGCTGCCGCTTGGCGGAGGGCCGGCGGCGGAGCAAGGGCCACGAGTTCGCGCTCGGCGAGCTCCGACGTTTCGGACAGAGACGGCGCGATCACGATCCGGCCCTCATCGTCGGACCATTGTGTGAGAAGACCGTCGGTGGTGGCCTTGTTCATGGGCCGGCCGAAGAGGTAGCCCTGACCATAGGTGCAGCCCTGGCCCGCCAGCCAATCGACGCTGGTCCCGCTCTCGATGCCCTCCGCCGTGGTGAGCAGGCCGAGGCTCGAGCCCAGGGCGATGATCGCATCGACGAGCTTGGCGCGCTCGCTGCTCAGCCGCATCGATTCCACGTAGCTGCGGTCGATCTTCAGCTTGTCGAACTGCAGCTCGCGCAGATGGTACAGGCTCGAATATCCCGTCCCGAAATCGTCAAGGGCGATGCGCACGCCGAAGCTCTGGAGCGACTTCAGGGCGGTCCGCGCCGCTTCGAGATCGTTGACCAGGGCCGTCTCCGTGATCTCGATCTCCAGGCGTCCCGGCGCGAACCCGGTCTCGGTCAGGATGCCGAGGATGTGTTCCGGCAGGTGCGGATCGCGGAGCTGGAGCGGCGATATGTTGATCGCCAGCTGGAGATGGGCTGGCCAGAGCCGGGCGTCCCGGCAAGCCCGGCGCATCAGGGACCAGGTGAGGTCGGCGATCAGGCCGGTCTCCTCGGCCAAGCCGATGAAATCGGCGGGGGTCAGAATGCCCAACCGGGGGTGATTCCAGCGGGCCAGCACCTCGAACCCGATGAGGTCGCGGCCAGGCAGTGACACTACAGGCTGGTAGAACGGTTCGATCTCGCCCTTCTCGATGCCAATCCGCAACTCGCCCTCGAGCCGGGCCCGTGCCTTCAGGGCCTGACCCATGTCGAGATGGAAGAACCGGTAGGTCCCGCGACCATCCCGCTTGCCCTGGTACATGGCGACATCGGCAGCGTGCAGCAGCGCCTCCGCGGTGCGGCTCTCCTCCGTCGCCGTCGCGATCCCGATGGTGGCGCCGATCTCGAGACGGCTCTGGGTCCAGGCGATCGGTTGAGAGAGCGCGGCGATGACGCCCTGCGCGAGGCGCGCCAGAACTTCCGGGTCGCTGCCGTCAGCGAGGAGGAGCGCGAACTCATCGCCGCCGAGGCGCGCGACGAGGCTCTGAGGCGGGGCGAGGGCCCGCAGACGATCGGCAATGACGCAGAGGACCGCATCGCCCGCGGCGTGGCCATGGACGTCGTTCACCGGCTTGAAGCGGTCGAGGTCGATCAGCATCACGGCGACCCGCGGCAGACCGGTGGCCACGCGGATGCGGGCTTCGAGGGTTTCCCGGAACAGGCGCCGATTGGCGAGTCCCGTCATCGCATCGTGGCGAGCAACGGCCTCGGCATGGGCCTCGGCCCCGTCGCGATCCTGCATCGCCTTGCGCAGCTTGAAAGACTTGCGGATGGCCGCGACGACCACGCCCAGGCTCATGCAGAGGGTCAGCATCAGCAGGTCCTGAAGCTGATGCGTCCGGGTCGCGTCGATGAGAACCGTGAAGAAGCCGAGCTGGGTGCCGAGGATCCAGATGCAGGAGCCGATCATCATCAGGCACAGGAGTTCTCGGAGCTCACCCTCTCCCCATGAGTTGTTTTTCTGGTCGGGCATGCATCGCTCCTCGCGCATGCCGATCCTGCAGACTCAAACCTTGAGCGAGCGTAAAGCTGACAGCTCAAGTCGGCCTCGATGCACGGAAAGTTGCTATTCCACCGAGTGAGCGAATGCTTAGCGAAGCATTGCTGCGCTGACCCACCAGTCCGGGTGAACTGTCGCGATGCTACGAGCGGCACCAGCTGCCTCGGACCGATGCCCGAAAAGTCCGAACACGGTCGCGCCGGACCCCGACATCCGCGCCAGACGGCATCCGGGTGCGGCCCGCAAGGCCTCGAGCGCGCCGTCGATCACCGGGGCGATGCTGCGCGCCGGGGCCTCGAGGTCGTTGCGCGCGGGCGTGATCGCGCGCAGGAGCGCCTCCGCCCCGAGACCGGGGGCGATGACGGGATGGGCGCCGATGCCGTGGCGATCGCCGACCGCGAGCCCGAGCGCGCGAAACACCGGCGCGGTCTCGACCGGGACGCCCGGATTGATGAGGACCGCCGGCAGCGGGGTCAGATCGAGGGCGGGTCCGACGGCTTCGCCGGCGCCCGACATCATGCGGGCGCGGGGGACGAGACAGACCGGGACATCGGCACCAGTGGCACGGGCGGCCGCGATCAGGTGCGGATCGTCGGGGGGCATGTCGTTCAGGCGCCCGAGAAGGCGGAGGGCCGCGGCAGCGTCGGAGGAGCCGCCGCCGATGCCTGCGGCGACGGGCAGGCGCTTCACCAGATGGAAGGTGCCATGGCGCAGACCCGGCCGCAGGCGCGCGAGGTTCTGCGCCGCGCGGATGACGAGGTTGTCGTCGAGGGGGCCGGCCGGGCCGGCGGTCGGCCCCGATACGGTCAGCGCCAGGTCGGGACCCGGCTCCAGGCTGAGCGTGTCGCCGGCGCCGGTGAAGACCACGAGACTTTCGAGCTCGTGGTAGCCGTCGCCGGTCCTGCGGCCGAGGACGTGAAGGGTGAGGTTGATCTTCGCCGGAGCGCGGGTGACGAGGAGGGGCACGGACACTCGGGGCTCACGGATCGGGCAATCGCGGGGCCGGTCTGGCCCCGCGACGCGCGGTCCGTCAAGCCTTCGGGCTCGTCAACCGCCGC
Source organism: Methylobacterium sp. Leaf125 (assembly GCF_001423085.1). Taxonomy (GTDB): domain Bacteria; phylum Pseudomonadota; class Alphaproteobacteria; order Rhizobiales; family Beijerinckiaceae; genus Methylobacterium. The sequence goes on from NZ_LMNU01000047.1 coordinate 80,943, forward strand.
TCTTCTTGTCGGCAGCGCCCGGGGGCTCGTTCGGAGCCGGCGCGCCCTTCGGCAGTTCCGGGTTCACCTTGCTCTCGGGCGGGTTCTCGGCGGTGGCCGCCGGCTTGTCGAGTTCCGGCAGGCCGTCCTTGAGCTTGGCATTGATCTTTTCGAGATCGTCCGGCTCAGGGTTCAGGTCCTTGGCATGCTGCCACTGGAACTTGCCCTCCAGGCGACGTCCGGCGCGCCAGTAGGCGTCGCCCAGGTGGTCGTTGATGGTGGGGTCGCCGGGCTTCAGCTCGATCGCCTTTTCCAGCTCACGCACCGCATCGTCCCAGCGGCCGAGACGGAAATAGGCCCAGCCGAGGCTGTCGATGATCATGCCGTCGCGCGGGGCCGCATCGACGGCCTGCTTCAGCATCGTGAAGGCCTCGTCGATGTTCATGTTCTGGTCGACCCAGGAATAGGCCAGGTAGTTCAGCACCTGGGCCCGGGCACCGGGCTGGCTCGCGGGCACCAGCTCCAGGGCCTTCTTCAGGTCCGCCTCGGCCTTCGACCATTGCTTGGCGCGCTCGTAGGCGGTGCCGCGGAAGTAGAACGTCGTCCAGTAGTTCGATGCCGGCTTGTCGCCGATCAGCGCGATGGCGCGGCTGTAGGTCTCCGCCGCCTCCTCGTACTTCTTGCGCGAGCGCTGAACGTTGCCGAGCGCCGTGACGATGTCGATGTCGTCCGGATGCGCTTTCATCGCCGCATCGAGATGGGCGATGGCCTCGTCGCCCTTGCCCATCTGCTCCAGGTTCAGTCCGACCTGGACGTCGGCATTGAGGCGCAGGGGCGAGGTGGTGGGGATCTGCGAATAGGCCTCGTTGGCCCGCTCGGTCTGCTTCATCCGGTCGAGGATGTCGGCGAGGGTGAGCCGCGCAAGGGCGTGCTCAGGAGCGAGGTAGAGGGCGAGACGCAGGTAGACCACCGCCGGAAGCTCGTCGCCCTGGGTCGAGCCGGCTGAGCCGAGGCCGTACAGAACTTCGCCCGCACCCTCCTGCGCCGAGTTGACGAGGCGGCTGAGGGGCTTGCCCTCCTTCAGCTTTGTCAGCGCATCGCGCACGATGGGATGGCGCGGCAGCAGCTTGTCGAACTCAGTGTAGGCCTGGATCGCGAGGTCGGTACGGCCGGCCTGGGCCTCGAAGCGCGCATAGGCATCGACGATGCGCAGGGTGTTGCGATCGGCATCGTAGGCGGCCTTCAGGCGGCGCTCGGCCTCTGCCTGATCGCCGACGAGGCTGGCGATCAGCCCGGCATGGAAGTCGCGGAAGGTGTTGTAGTAGCGCTCGCCCTTGAGCTTGTTGATGGTCTCCAGCGCGCGCTTGCCGTCATTGGCCCCGGCGAAGGCCCAGGCGGTGAGCAGCGTTCCAGTCAGGTCGGCTGCGGCCCCCCGGCCGCTGCGCGCGAAGTTCTGGCGCGCCTGGGCGAACTGCCCGGCCTTGATCTGGCGCACACCGAGCGCGAGCTGGGCAAGGCCGTTCGTGCCGTCGCGGCTGGTGAGGCGCTCGGCGGCCCGGAAGGCGTCCGGCAGGGAGCCGTCGGCGAGCAGCGACACGAAGGCCCGCTCCAGGAGCTCGGCGTTGCGCGGATCGGCCTTCACCGCCTCGCGATAATAGCTCGCGGCCGCGGCGGTGTCCTTGGAGGCACCGGCGATGTAGGCCGAGAGGAAGTTGCCCTCCAGCGATTCTGCCGGCTCGTACTCGGAGATCGGAGCGGATTCCCGGGGTTGGGCCGCGTAGGCCGCCGGCGAGGCCGCGAGGCAGACGGCGAGCGCCGAGAGGACCCGGCGGCCGGTCCGACTGGTTTTGGCTGTTCCGTTCATGGGCACCGATCACGGCTCCTGCGCACCGGCCATCTCGGCAGCCGGGCTCGATTGGGGCGGGACACTGGACTCTTACCGCCATCCTCGCAAGGCATAAGGATGGCGGCACCTGCGCCCGCCATCCCCCCTCATCCGACCGTGATCGCGCCGCGAAGCGGCCCCCCTCACATGTTCGGGTAGTTCGGTCCGCCCGGTCCCTCCGGGGTCTCCCAGTTGATGTTCTGGTTCGGATCCTTGATGTCGCACGTCTTGCAGTGGACGCAGTTCTGGGCGTTGATCTGGTAGCGGACGCCGTCGCTGGCGCCGGCATCCTCCACCCATTCGTAGACGCCGGCCGGGCAGTAGCGTGCCGACGGCCCGCCGTAGACGTCGTGCTCGGAGGCCTTCTGCAGCTCCAGGTTCCGAACCTTGAGGTGGGCCGGCTGGTCCTCCTCGTGGTTGGTGTTCGAGAGGTAGACCGAGGAGAGCCGGTCGAAGGTCAGCTTGCCGTCCGGCTTCGGATAGACGATCGGCTTCACCTCGCTGAGCGGCTTCAGCGTGGCGTGATCCGGCTTGCCGTGGCGCAGCGTTCCGAAGGGCGAGGCCTCCAGGATCGTATTCGACCACATGTCGAGCCCGCCGAGCCCGACGCCGATCAGGGTGCCGTACTTCGACCAGAGCGGCTTGACGTTCCGCACGCGCTTCAGATCCTGGCCGATGGCGCTGTCGCGCCAGCCGTTCTCATAGGTGACGAGTTCGTCACCCTGCCGACCGGCTTCGAGCGCCTGCGCCAGGGCCTCGGCCGCCTGCATGCCGGAGAGGACCGCATTGTGCGAGCCCTTGATGCGCGGCACGTTCACGAAGCCGGCGGAATCGCCGACGAGGCACCCGCCTGGGAAGACGAGCTTCGGGACCGACTGCCAGCCGCCCTCCATGATGGCGCGCGCGCCGTAGCCGATGCGCTTGGCCCCCTCGAAGGTCTCGCGGATCATCGGGTGGGTCTTGAAGCGCTGGAACTCTTCGAACGGCGACAGGGTCGGGTTCTCGTAGTTCAGGTGCGTCACGAAGCCGACCGAGAGCAGGCCGTCGTCGAAGTGATAGAGCCAGGAGCCGCCGCCGGCCTTGTTCGGCAGCGGCCAGCCCATGGTGTGCTGCACGAGGCCGGCCTGGAACTTGTCGGGGGCGAGCTGCCAGAGTTCCTTGACGCCGAGACCGTATTTCTGGTGGTCGCTGTGGGCGTTGAGCTTGAACCGGTCGATCAGCGTCTTGGTCAGCGACCCGCGCGCGCCCTCGCCGAAGACCGTGTACTTGGCACGAAGCTCCATGCCGCGGGTGTAGTCGTCGCGCGGCTCGCCGGATTTGCCGATGCCGAGATCGCCCGTGGCCACGCCGACCACGGCGCCGGCCGCGTCGTAGAGCACCTCCGCGGCCGGAAACCCCGGATAGATCTCGACGCCGAGTTCCTCGGCCTTGGCGCCGAGGTACTTCGTCACGTTGGAGAGCGAACCGACGAAGTTGCCGTGGTTCGACATCAGCTTGGGGAAGAACACGTTCGGCATGGTCACGCCGCTGTTCTTGGTCAGGAACATGAACTCGTCGCGCTCGACCGCGGTCTTCAGCGGGCGCGCCTCGTCCTGGCGCCAGCCGGGGAGCAAGCCGTCGAGCCCCGAGGGATCGATCACAGCACCGGACAGGATGTGGGCGCCCACCTCGGAGCCCTTCTCGACCACCACGATGCTGACGTCAGGCGCCAGTTGCTTGAGGCGGATGGCCGTCGCGAGCCCGGCCGGACCGGCGCCCACGATGACCACGTCGAACTCCATTGCCTCGCGTTCAGGCAGCGCCATCCGTCATCCTCCTGTCGTGCATCCGCTTTTCGCGGGCGCGTTGGTCGTGCGATCCCATGTTTGACGATCAGTCTCAACCCATTCCAACTTGGGAACGCAACCCAACTTGGGAATGCAGGCGCGACTCTGCCCGGGGATGCCCCGTGCTGACGATGTCGCGCAGGGCAAAAGGTGGTGCGCGACGTCGCATGCCCCGTTGTCCACAGCTCGCTGAGGCGCCACATCAGCGGCATGAGCCAGGGTGAAGACCGACAACGGGATCTGATCGCGAACCTCGACTTCCACGTCGAGGCCGGGCTCGACCTGTTTCTGGACGAAGCGCCCCACGATCGCTTCTCCGAGACCGATTCACCGGAGCTGGCGCGCGCCGCCCCGAGCCGTCTAGCCCCGGAGAGACAATCCCCCGAGCGTGCCCGTCCCGCCCTCGACGACACTTTCCGCACCGAACTGCCCCCGCGCGGTTCGACGCCGCCACCGGCCCGGACCTTCGGACAATCGGCTTCGGCCAAGCCCGGCGAAGCCGCCGGCGATGCCCGAGCGCGCGCGAAGGACGTCCAGAGCCTGGAGGAACTGGAGGCGCTGCTCGCCGGCTTCGACGGCTGCCCTCTGAAGTTCACCGCCAAGAACCTCGTCTTCGCCGACGGCAATCCGGCGGCGAAGCTGATGTTCATCGGAGAGGCGCCGGGGGCCGACGAGGACCGGGTCGGCAAACCCTTCATGGGCCGCTCGGGCAAGCTCCTCGACCGCATGATGGCGGCCATCGGCCTGGACCGTACGAATGCGTACGTCACCAACATCGTGCCGTGGCGACCGCCGGGGAACCGCAATCCGACGCCGCAGGAGGTGTCGATCTGCAGGCCGTTCATCGAGCGCCAGATCGAGCTCGCCGATCCCGACCTGATCGTCTGCCTCGGCAGCCCAGCGACGCAGGCGATCACCGGCACCAAGGACGGCATTCTGAAGGCCCGCGGCCGCTTCTATCCGTATCGGGTTGGGAGCCGCGAGATCCGCGCCCTGGCGACCCTGCATCCGGCCTATCTCCTGCGCCAGCCCCTGCAGAAGCGCCTCGCCTGGCGGGATTTCCGGACGCTGCGCGCGGCTCTCGACGGGAAGGCCTGCGCCCTCTAGGGCCAGCGCCCAAGCGGAACCGTATTCCGCGCCTACGACTTACTTCACGCGGCCGTGTGTGACGCCGCGTGGCCGGACAAGGTGTAACGAGATCATGCGCTGGGAAGATTTCCGCTCGTCGGACAATGTCGAGGATCGGCGCGGCGAAGGTGGCGGCGGCGGTGGGTTCGGCTTTCCCGGCGGTGGAGCCGGTGGCCTCGGCATCGGCACCATCGTGATCCTGTGCATCATCGGGTGGGTCACAGGCATCAATCCGGCCGTCTTGATCGGCGGTGCCGAGCAGATGTCCGGCGGCGGACGCCCCCGCCAGGAGCAGGTCGATCCGAAGACCCAGACGCAGCGCAAGACCAAGCCCACCGACGAGAGCGGCCGCTTCGCCGCTGCGATCCTCGGCAACACCGAGGACGTGTGGAAAGAGGTCCTTCCGAACCAGACCGGTCGCCAGTACCGGCCGACCGCGATGGTGCTCTACACCGGCGGCACCCGCAGCGGCTGCGGTTCCGCGCAAGCGGCGATGGGGCCGTTCTACTGCCCGATCGACAAGAAGGTCTATCTCGACACGTCCTTCTTCAAGGAGATGGAGCAGAAGTTCGGCGTGAAGGGTGATTTCGCCTACGCCTACGTCATCGCCCACGAAGTCGGGCACCACGTGCAGGACGAACTCGGGATCCTCGGCAAGGTGCAGGGGCGCCAGCAGAACGCGTCGAGCAAGACGGAAGCGAACCAGCTCTCGGTGCGCATCGAACTCATGGCCGACTGCCTCGCGGGCGTCTGGGCCAAGAACTCGAACGACAAGTACAACGCCCTGGAGCAGGGCGACATCGAGGAGGCGATGCAGGCGGCGAGTGCCATCGGCGACGACAAGCTTCAGAAGCAGTCGCAGGGCTACGCGGTGCCGGATTCCTTCACCCACGGTTCGTCCGAACAGCGGATGCGCTGGTTCATGACCGGCTATCGCAGCGGACAGACGAAGTCCTGCGACACGTTCCGGGCCGCGCGTAACTGAGGTGCAGCCGGCGCGCTGTCGGGGGGCGGGGCTTTCGCGTAAGATCGCTGATGTCCCGCCCGCGCTCGGCTGAAGGCATTCCATGATGGTCGCATCCGACAAGACCCGCAGCTTCATCCCGCTGGCCATCGCGGTCCTTACGGTGTCGGATACTCGGAGCGCGGAGGACGACCGCTCCGGCGACACCCTCGTCGAGCGCCTCGAGGCCGCGGGCCATACCCTGGCCGCTCGCGCGATCGTCCCCGACGAAGTGGCGGCGATCCGCGGACAGGTCGAGAACTGGAGCCGGGACCCGGCCGTCGACGTCGTCATCACGACGGGCGGCACAGGCTTCACCGGTCGGGACGTGACGCCCGAGGCGATCGAGCCGCTGTTCGAGAAGCGCATGGACGGCTTCTCGGCCGTCTTCCACCGCATCTCCTACGACAAGATCGGAACCTCGACGCTGCAGTCGCGCGCGACGGCCGGCGTCGCGAACGCCACCTACATCTTCGTGCTGCCCGGCTCTCCCGGGGCCTGTCGCGACGCCTGGGACGGTATCCTCGCCGCGCAGCTGGACTATCGCCATCGCCCCTGCAACTTCGTCGAGATCATGCCCCGTCTCGACGAGCACCTGCGTCGCGGCGCATCGATCTCGGTCTGACCCACACCGTCTGGGGATTGTCCGCGGTGGTCAGGCCCGGTCGAGCCGCGCCGCGAGCGGGCGGGCCTTCAGTCGGCGGATGAATTTCGGTCCGGCGAGGAGGCGGTCGCGTCGCACCAGATCGCCCGGACGCGGTGCGTTCACGCCGATGACGCGCTCGCCCCGGGCAGCCAGGCGCGCGGGCAGGCCGGTATGGGGCCGGCGCAGGCGTGCCAGCGAGACCTCCGGCCGCGCCGTCCCGATGAAGCGGTCGAGAAGACGGATCCAGCCCTCGGCGGGAATATCGCCGGCCTCCAGGCAAAGGACCCAGTCCCGGCGTGCGACCTTCGCCCCCGCCGACCACGGCGACGACCCGCGTCCGCGCAGAACGACCTTCGCACCGGTCGCTTCGGCCACGGTCTCGATCGTCGTATTCGCGGTTGGCACGATGATCACCGCATCGCCGACGAGCCCCGCCGCGACGCCGGCCACCAGCGCGCCGAGCGTATCGGCGAGTTGATCGACGGATTCGGGGTCGGCAGGCCGGGTCACGGAGATGAGAGCCGAAAGCATGCGCGCGCATACCGCATTTTTGCGTTGCGCAAAGCCATCTCACGGCGGCGCCATGCTGGCAGGCGGGTAGAAATGCTGAGGGACGGGCGTTCTGCCTGAAATATCTGCAACTGTCCCGACGTTTGTTCGTGATACGTTCTCATCCGATCCCTTTGGATGAACTCGGCCCATGCCTGCAGACGCCTTCTGCTCATCATCCGCCGGCATCGAGGCGGCGCGACGCCTCGGTGAGGCGACGCCCCAGCCGTCAGGGCGGCGGGGCCGGGGTGCCACGGCCAATCCGAGCGGACGGTATGAGGCGGCCCGGCGGGAATCCTTCGACGACGGCTGGTCCGCGGAGGAGGAGGCGGTCGCTTTGCGGACCGAGGTGAGGCCGGAGCATGCCCGCACGCTGATTACCCGCAACACCTCGCCCGACATCTCGTTCGATCGCTCGATCAATCCCTATCGAGGCTGCGAGCACGGCTGCGTCTACTGCTTCGCCCGTCCGAACCATGCCTATGTCGGCCTCTCGCCGGGACTGGATTTCGAGACCAAGCTGTTCCGGAAGGTGAATGCCGGCGCCCTGCTCGAAGCGGAGCTGTCCGCGCCGGGTTACCGCCCTGCTACCATCGCCCTGGGCACCGCCACCGATCCCTACCAGCCCATCGAACGGGAGCATCGCGTCACCCGCGCGGTGCTGGAGGTGCTGGCGCGTTTCCGCCACCCGGTCGGCATCGTGACGAAATCGAACCTCGTCGTACGCGACCTCGACCTCCTCACCGACCTCGCGCGGGATGGTCTGGTCAAAGTCGCGATCTCTGTGACGACCCTGGATCCCGTCCTGGCGCGCCGGCTCGAGCCGCGGGCGCCGCATCCGCAAAAGCGCCTGGATGCGATCGGCCGACTGAGCGCGGCCGGTATCCCCGTGATGGTCATTGCCGCGCCGATCATCCCCTCGCTCAACGACCACGAGATCGAGGCGATCCTCGGTCAGGCCCGTGCCCTCGGCGCCCAGGAGGCCAGCCACGTGCTCCTGCGCCTTCCGCTCGAGCTCGATGACCTGGTGAACGACTGGTTCGCCGAGCATTACCCGGGCCGGCAACGCCACGTCATGTCGCTGGTCCGCGCTGCGCGGGGCGGCAAGGCCTATGACGCCGCCTTCGGCACGCGGATGACCGGCACCGGCGCCTATGCCGACCTGATCCGCCAGCGCATGCGGCTTGCCCGGCTGCGCCTCGGCTATCCCGAAGTCCGACGGCGCCTGCGGACTGGCCTGTTCAGGGTTCCGACGGACCAACTGAGCCTGTTCTGAGGTCATAGGCGCGCGTGAAGCTGAGGCGATGATGGGGTGAGCGGCCGCGGCGTGCGAGGCCGGCGAGGTGCGTGCGCGTGCCGTAGCCGACATTGCTGGCCCAGCCGTAATCCGGGTAGCGCCCGGCGAGCCGACGCATCAGGGTATCGCGGAGGGTCTTGGCCACGATGGAAGCGGCGGCGATCTGCGGCACCAGACGGTCGCCGCCCACCACGGCGCGGCCCGGGAGGGTGAGACCGGGAATCGCGTCGCGGCCGTCAACCCAGACCGGTGCGTCGAGGTGCAGGGCGAGGACCGCGCGACGCATGGCGTCGAGGGTGGCGGCGCGGACGTTGATCCGGTCCACCAGCGCGCGCGACCCGGCCGCCACCGCGACGCGGGCTCGCGCCCGGATCAGGGGTGTCAGCGCCTCGCGCTCGGCCGCCTTCACGCGCTTGCTGTCGTCGAGGCGCGCCAGCAGCTCGGGCGGAAACGCGGTCGGCGCGAACCACACCGCTGCGACGATCACCGGACCGCAGAGCGCGCCGCGCCCGACCTCGTCGCAGCCGATCACGGCCGGGTAAGTCTCCGCCAGGCGTGGGTCGAAGGGCGGCATCGGGAGGGGTCCGGGGCAGGGGTTGCCCTCTTCCCCTAGCCTGCGTGGTCAGGCGGGTCCACGCGTCAGCCGAGTTCGACGATGCCCCGCGGGGCCGTCCCCGCTGCCCGGGCCGGGGCCGGTGTACTGCCATGGGCGTGGGCAATGTTGTCGTAGAACTGGCGCGCACTCTCGGCCCAGGTGTAGCGCAGGGCTTCGCCGCGACAGCGCTCGCGCGGAATGGCCAGCGCGGCCAGGGCGGCCGCTCGCAGATCCTGATCGAGGACGCCGGCACCGGTCCGGCCGATGACGTCGAGGGGCCCTGTGACGGGGTAGGCGGCCACCGGCACACCACACGCGAGGGCTTCGAGGAGCACGATACCGAAGGTGTCGGTCAGGCTCGGAAACACGAAGACGTCGGCGGCGGCGTAGAGGGCGGCCAGCGCGGCGCCCGTACGGGTGCCCAGGAAACGGGCCTCCGGCGCGATACCTGAGAGGCGTGCTCGGTCCGGGCCGTCGCCGACGACGACCTTCGTGCCGGGCAGGTCGAGGCGCAGGAACGCTTCGAGGTTCTTCTCCACCGCCACCCGTCCCACGGAAAGGAAGATCGGCCGTGGCAGACCGGCGAGGTCCGCCAAGTCCGGCGCTTCCGGCGGGCGCGGGCGGAACAGCTCGGTATCGACGCCACGCGTCCAGCGCATCAGGTTGGTGAAGCCGCGGGCGTCGAGGTCGCGCTCCAGGGAAGGGGTGGAGACCATGGTGCCGTTGGCCGCTCCGTGAAACCGGCGCAGCCAGGCATAGCTCCAGGCTTCCGGCACGGGGGCCCGGGCGGAAAGATATTCCGGGAAACGGGTATGATAGCTCGTGGTGAACGGCCGGCCGTGGGCGAGGCAGTATCGCCGCGTGGCATAGCCGACGGTCCCCTCGGTGGAGATGTGGACGTGGGTGGGCCGCAGATCGTCCCAGAGGCGGGCCACGTGCCGCTTGGTGGCGTAGGCGAGCCGGATCTCGGGATATCCCGGGAGGGGAAGGGACGCGAAGTCCTGGTGGGTCAGGAATACCGGGTCGAAGCCGTAGGCGGCCCCCGCCGCGGCCATGTTCTCCAGGGAGCGGACGACACCGTTGACCTGCGGATGCCAGGCATCCGTCGCGATGAGGAGCCTCACGCGACCGCCCGGGCCCCTTCGGGCCGCGGATGGCCGACCAGCTCGGTGCGCGCGGCACGGGCGCGTAGCAGGCTCGGATAGTGCAGCACCTCCATGGTGCCGTCGTAATGCTCGACGATGGCGGTACAGGATTCCACCCAGTCGCCGGTGTTCAGGTAGGTCAGACCGTTGATCTGCCGGTTGGCCGCGTGGTGGATGTGGCCGCAGATCACCCCATCGGCTCCGACGCGCTTGGCCTCGGCGCTCAGCAGTTCCTCGAACTTGCCGATGAAGCTGACGGCGTTCTTCACCTTCAGCTTGGCCCAGGCCGAAAGCGACCAATAGGCGAGGCCGAGGCGGCGGCGCACGGTGTTGACGTAGGTGTTCACGAAGAGCGCGAAGGTGTAGGCGCCGTCGCCCAGGAACGCGAGCCACTTGGCATGGCGGACCACCATGTCGAACTGGTCGCCGTGAATGACGAGGTACCGCTTCCCATCGGCAGCCTCGTGCACCCGCTGGTCGGCGATCTCGATGCCGCCGAAGGTCATGCCGATGTAGTCACGCAGGAATTCGTCGTGGTTGCCCGGCACGTACACCAGCGTCGAACCCTTGCGCACCTTGCGCATGAGCTTCTGCACGACGTCGTTGTGGCTCTGCGGCCAGTACCAGCCGGACTTGAGTTGCCAGCCATCCACGATGTCACCGACGAGGTAGATGACGTCCGCATCGTAATCACGCAGAAATTCGAGCAGCAGATCGGCCTGGCACCCCTTGGTGCCCAGATGCATGTCGGACAGGAACAGGGTCCGGACGCGGGTCGTCTCAGTGTCTTCGCCCACGTTCGCCTCCGGGACAGCCTCCAACGTCATGAGCCAAACCGGATTCCCGTATCAGTTTGATGACGTTGGCCCCGCGAGACCGCGCGCCTTCTGCGCCGCGACGTAAGCTCTTCTTCCACAAAAAAAATTTTGATTTGCGACCAAGTATTTCGGGTTTTCCTTTCTGCCAGAAGCCGGGCATAGTCCCGCTCAAGGTGCCCCACCGGGCGGCGTTCGAGAACGCATGACCGGAGCCCATTGAGGCGAACTAAGGGTGCCGTCCCCGGGGACGACGACGCTGAAACGGCCCAGCGGTCAGCGCGTGTCGCGCGACCCGGCCCATGGAGAAGAGGCTTGAGGTATTCGGTGGCGCGCGCGGCGACGGGCGTCGGAGGGCAACCTTCGGCGCGGACGGACATGGGTCCCGTTTTCGTTCCCATGTCGCGCGCGAACGAGTTCGTCCCGCGATTCATCTGACCAGCGGCCGTCAGGAGCACTCGGGATCGTCCCGGGGCGCTCCGTGCGATCCGCCCCAACCCTCGGCGCACCATTGTCGCCGCACGCAAGCTGCGTGTCGGCGCTATTCTGAGAAACGGAGAAAACACCATGGCGGCAACGCGACGTCCCGGCCGGAACCATCTGTTCGTCCCGGGCCCGACGAACATTCCGGATCGCGTGATGCGCGCGATGATGGTCCAGTCCGAGGACCACCGCTCGGTGGATTTCCCAGCGCTGACGAAGCCTCTCTTCGAGGAGAGCAAGGCGGTCTACGGCTCGAAGGACGGCACCATCTTCCTGTTCCCGGCCTCCGGCACGGGCATCTGGGAATCCGCGCTGTCGAACACCCTGTCGCGCGGCGACAAGGTGCTGGCCGCCCGCTTCGGCCAGTTCAGCCACCTCTGGATCGACATGGCCCAGCGCCTCGGCCTCGAGGTCGTGGTGCAGGACGAGGAGTGGGGCACGGGTGCGAACCCGGAGCGGATCGGCGAGGCCCTGCGCGCCGACAAGAACCATGAGATCAAGGCCGTCATGGTGGTCCACAACGAGACCGCCACCGGCGTCACCAGCGATATCGGCGCCGTGCGCAAGGCGATCGACGCGGCCGGCCACCCGGCCCTGCTCTTCGTCGACGGCGTCTCCTCGATCGGATCGCTGCCGTTCAAGATGGACGAGTGGAAGGTCGATTGCGCGATCGCCGGCTCGCAGAAGGGCCTGATGCTCCCTGCCGGTCTCGGCGTGATCTGCGTCAGCCAGAAGGCGCTCAAGGCCGCCGACACCTCGTCGGGCCAGAACGATCGCTTGGCGCATGTCTACTTCGACTGGGCCGACCACCAGAAGCAGAACCCGGCCGGCTACTTCCCCTACACCCCGCCGCTGCCGCTGCTCTACGGCCTGCGCGAAGCCCTCGCCTGCCTCAACGAGGAAGGGCTCGAGAATGTCTACCATCGCCATCACGTGCTCGGCGAGGCGACCCGCCAGGCCGTGGCGGCCTGGGGCCTGAAGACCTGTGCCAAGGAGCCGAAGTGGAACTCCGACACCGTGACGGCCATCCTCGTGCCGGAGGGCGTCGATGCCGCCGCGATCATCAAGCACGCCTACGTGCGCTACAACCTGGCGCTCGGCGCCGGCTTGAGCCAGGTCGCCGGCAAGGTGTTCCGCATCGGCCACGTCGGTGACATGAACGAGCTGTCGCTCCTGGGCGCCATCGCGGGTGCCGAGATGGCCATGCTCGACCACGGGGTGAAGGTTCAGCCCGGCTCCGGCGTCGCGGCCGCGTCGAGCTACCTGCGCGAGAACCCGCTCTCGAAGTCCTGATCTGACGTGCCGGAGCGGACACGCCCGCTCCGGCACACCCGAAGTCCTTATCCGTGACGTGCCCTCACCGCGGCGTGTCTAGTACGTGTCTTGGCCGGATCGGCCAGAGGATTCCATGACGAAGAAGATCGTGTTCCTCGACCGCGAGTCCCTGGACGCCAAAGTCCGTGCGTTCTCTTTTCCGCACGAGTACGTCGAGTACGAGTCGACCTGGACGCCGGAAGAGATCGTCGAGCGCCTCAAGGGGGCCGAGATCGCACTGATCAACAAGGTCCCGATGCGGGCCGAAACTCTGAAGCAGTTGCCCGATTTGAAGCTCATCGCGGTGGCCGCCACCGGCACCGACGTGGTCGACAAGGAAGCCGCCAAGGCCCAGGGCATCACCGTCGTCAACATCCGCAACTATGCCTTCAACACCGTGCCTGAGCACGTGATCGGCCTCATGTTCGCCCTGCGCCGGGCGATCGTGCCCTATGCCAACTCGGTGCGCCGGGGGGATTGGACGAAATCGAAGCAATTCTGCTACTTCGACTACCCGATTCACGACATCGCCGGCTCGACCCTCGGCATCGTCGGCTACGGCGCGCTCGGCAAGTCGATCGCCAAGCGGGCGGAAGCGCTGGGCATGAAGGTCATCGCCTACGACGTGTTCCCCCAGGAGGGTCTCGTCGACTTCGAGACGATCCTCACGGAATCCGACGTCATCACGCTGCACGCGCCGCTGACGCCCGAGACCCGCAACATGATCGGGCGTGAGCAGCTCGCGAAGATGAAGAAGCACGCGCTCCTCATCAACACGGCCCGCGGCGGCCTCGTGGACGAGGAGGCCCTGGCCGAGGCTCTGAAGGCCGGCACGATCGGCGGCGCCGGCTTCGACGTGGTGATGACCGAACCGCCGAAGAACGGCAACATTCTCTGCGAGCTCGACCTGCCGAACCTCATCGTCACGCCGCACGTGGCCTGGGCCAGCAAGGAGGCGATGCAGATCCTCGCCGATCAGCTCGTCGACAACGTCGAGGCTTTCGTCGCCGGCAAGCCGCAGAACGTGGTGTGACGCGGGTCCGCGCTCCCCACCGTCGCGGGGGCGCATCGTGATCGCCGAAGCGATCGACCAAACCGAGATCAAACGCCAGCCGCGCCGAGCGCGGGACCGACAGGGATCCTGAGACAATGAAGAAGCTGCTGTTCCAATTCGACACCGACGCCGTCCCGAGCGTGTTCGACGTGGTCGTCGGCTACGATGGCGGCGCGGATCACATCACCGGCTACGGCAACGTCACCCCGGACAATGTCGGCGCCCTCGTCGACGGCACGATCTACACCCGCGGCGGTTCCGAGAAGAAGTCGACGGCGATCTTCGTCGGCGGCGGCAGCATGGCGGCCGGTGAGGCCGTGTTCGAGGCGGTGAAGAAACGTTTCTTCGGCCCGTTCCGCGTCTCGATCATGCTCGATTCCAACGGCTCGAACACCACGGCGGCCGCGGGCGTCGCCCTCGTCCAGAAGGCGGCCGGTTCGCTACAGGGCAAGAAGGCCGTGGTACTCGCCGGCACCGGCCCCGTCGGCATGCGCTCGGCCGCGCTCCTGGCCCAGGAAGGCGCCGAGGTCATCCTGTGCGGCCGCTCCCTCGACAAGGCGCAGGCGGCCGCCGATCAGATCAACACCCGCTTCAAGGTCAACATCAAGGCCGCCGAGACCCCCGACGCGGCGTCCCGTGCGCAGATCGTCAAGGGCCAGAACCTCGTGTTCTCGGCCGGCGCGATCGGCCTCGAACTCCTGCCCGAGGACGCCTGGAAGGATGAGGCCAGCATCGAGTTTGTGGCCGACTACAATGCGCAGCCGCCCCTCGGCTTCGGTGGCATCGAGGCCATGGACAAGGGCAAGGACCGCCACGGCAAAAAGGTGTTCGGCGCCCTCGGCATCGGCGGCCTCAAGCTGAAGCTGCACCGCGCCTGTGTCGGTCAGCTCTTCGACAACACCGAGCAGGTGCTGGACGCCGAGGCGATCTACGCCCTCGCCAAGAAGATGGCCTGATCGCCATGGCCGCGAAAGAGAACGCCGCCAACGAGACCATCCAGACCTTCCTCGACGGTCTGGCCAGTTCGGCGCCCACCCCCGGCGGGGGTGGCGCGGCCGCCATCTCCGGCGCCATGGGTGCCGCCCTCCTGAGCATGGTCTGCAATCTCACCATCGGGAAGAAGAAGTACGTCGAGGTCGAAGACGAGCTGAGGCAGATCCTCGGTCAGTCCGAGGCGCTGCGTACCGAACTCACCGGCATGATCGCCGACGACGTCGAGGCATTCGACGCCGTGATGGGCGCCTACGGGCTTCCCAAAGGCACCGACGAGGAGAAGGCGGCACGGGCGGAGAAGATCCAGGCTGCCCTCAAGGTCGCCACCGACGTGCCGCTCGCCTGCTGCCGCGCCTGTCGCAAGGTCATCGACCTCGCGCAGGCCGTCGCCGACAAGGGCAACCTGAACGTCATCTCGGATGCCGGCGTCGCGGTCCTGTCGGCGCATGCCGGCCTACGCAGCGCGGCGCTGAACGTCTACGTCAACGCCAAGGGCCTGGATGACCGAGCCTTCGCAGACGAGCGTCTCGGCGAGCTCGAAACCCTCCTGGGCTCGGCCGGTTCGCTCAACGAGTCGATCTATGAGGTCGTGAAGGCGAAGGTGAACTGAGCCATTCGGCCACCCATGCCGCGCGGGTTTCGCACCGCACGAAGACAAAGTATGTATCGCACCACAGCAAGAGCTGCTCCCGACGCCATCGGGGCAGCTTTTCTGCAAAGTGAATACAGTTTCACGTCCCTCAAGGCAGAGTGAAACAGACTGTAAAAAAATATAAGTCGCAAAGCACTTTCCGTGAAGTGGAATTTACGAGACAGTCGCGGCAAGGAAGAAACGCCGAGGAGAACGCCCATGGACGTGCACGAGTACCAGGCCAAGGAACTGCTTGCCGGCTTCGGCGTGGCGGTTCCGAAGGGAGCAGTGGCTTTCAGCGCCGATCAAGCCGTCTACGCAGCCACGGAGCTCGGCGGCTCCTTCTGGGCGGTCAAGGCCCAGATCCACGCGGGCGCGCGCGGCAAGGCCGGCGGAATCAAGCTGTGCCGGACCTACAACGAGGTCCGAGACGCCGCCAAGGATCTCCTCGGCAAGCGCCTTGTGACCCTGCAAACCGGCCCCGAAGGCAAGCCGGTGCAGCGCGTCTACGTCGAGACCGCAGACCCCTTCGAGCGCGAACTCTACCTCGGCTACGTCCTCGACCGGAAAGCGGAGCGCGTCCGCGTCATCGCTTCCCAGCGCGGCGGCATGGATATCGAGGAGATCGCCGCGAACGAGCCCGAGGCTCTGATCCAAGTCGTGGTCGAACCGGCCGTCGGCTTGCAGCAGTTCCAGGCGCGCGAGATCGCCTTCCAGCTCGGCCTCAACATCAAGCAGGTCTCGGCGGCCGTGAAAACGATCATGAACGCCTACCGGGCGTTCCGCGATTGCGACGGCACCATGCTGGAGATCAACCCCCTCGTCGTCACGAAGGACGACCGGGTCCTGGCGCTCGACGCCAAGATGTCCTTCGACGACAACGCCATGTTCCGCCGGCGCAACATCGCCGACATGCACGATCCCTCGCAGGGTGATCCGCGCGAGGCCCAGGCCGCCGAGCACAACCTTTCCTACATCGGGCTCGAGGGGGAGATCGGCTGCATCGTCAACGGAGCCGGTCTCGCCATGGCCACCATGGACATGATCAAGCATGCGGGCGGTGAGCCCGCGAACTTCCTCGATGTCGGCGGCGGTGCCTCGCCGGACCGAGTCGCGACGGCCTTCCGCCTCGTCCTCTCCGACCGCAACGTGAAGGCGATCCTCGTCAACATCTTCGCCGGCATCAACCGCTGCGACTGGGTCGCCCAGGGCGTGATTCAGGCGGCGCGCGAGGTGAAGATCGACGTGCCGCTCGTGGTCCGGCTCGCCGGTACCAATGTGGAGGCGGGTCAGAAGATCCTGGCCGAGAGCGGTCTCGACCTCATCACCGCCGACAGCCTCTCGGATGCTGCCGCCAAGGCCGTCCAGGCCTGCGAAGCGGCCAAGAACAGCCCCAAGACCAGCCACTGAGACGCAGGGGAGGATACGTCATGAGCATTCTGATCGACGAGAAGACCCCGATCCTGATCCAGGGCATCACGGGCGACAAGGGCACCTTCCACGCCGAGGAAATGATGGCGTACGGCTCCAACGTCGTGGGTGGCGTCACCCCCGGTAAGGGCGGCAAGACCCACCTGGGTGTCCCGGTGTTCAACACCGTCAAGGAGGCCGTCGAGGCCACCGGGGCCACCACCTCGATCACCTTCGTCGCGCCGCCCTTCGCGGCCGACGCCATCATGGAGGGTGCCGATGCCGGCCTCGCGCTGATCTGCTCGATCACCGACGGCATCCCGGCCCAAGACATGATGCGGGTGAAGCGCTACCTGCGCCGCTACCCCAAGGAGCGTCGCACCATGGTGGTCGGCCCGAATTGCGCGGGCATCATCTCGCCCGGCAAGTCGATGCTCGGCATCATGCCCGGTCACATCTACCTCAAGGGCAATGTCGGGGTGATCTCGCGCTCCGGCACGCTCGGCTACGAGGCGGCCGCGCAGATGATGGCCGAGGGTATCGGCATCTCCACCTCCGTGGGTATCGGCGGCGACCCGATCAACGGCTCGTCCTTCCTCGACCACCTCGCCCTGTTCGAGCAGGACCCGGACACCCGGGCCGTCCTGATGATCGGCGAGATCGGCGGTCCCCAGGAGGCCGAGGCCTCGGCCTGGATCAAGGAGAACATGTCGAAGCCGGTGGTCGGCTTCGTCGCCGGCCTGACGGCTCCGAAAGGTCGCCGCATGGGTCATGCCGGTGCGATCATCTCGGCCACCGGCGACTCGGCCGCCGAGAAGGCCGAGATCATGCGTTCCTACGGCCTGACCGTGGCCCCGAGCCCCGGCGAGTTCGGTTCGACGGTGGCGCAGGTGATGCGCAAGCTGGCGGCCTGATCCGCGACACCCTCCCTCCGTATGAGGGAGGGTGGTGGCGAAGCGCCCCGGAGAGGGAGCCCTTTCTCGGAAAGCCGCGCCCCTCTCGCGGGACCTCGCTCCGACCCGACCCGGATGCCGGGCATCCTTCGCCTGGTTTAAGGCGAGGGCACACACGGGACCCCATACCCATCCGTTGCCCGCTTCCGTCGCGGTCGATCGGCGAAGAATTTCTTTCAAGGTGGCCTTCGATGACGGATACCCTTCACGCCCCGGTCGGAGCCGTCGACCATACCTTCGCGCCCCCCGTCATCACGGGAACTTCGTCGAAGGAAGCCCTCGACATCCTGTTCCACGCCCTGCTCGCCGTGGCCCGCCGGCATGAGCCCGAACTCGAGGACGTGCTGCACGGGCGGGCCAACATCTCGGAATTCTCACCCGAGCTCCTCGCGCGGGCGCTCCAGGTGCAGGGTATCTGGTTCCAGCTGCTCTCCATCGCCGAGCAGAACGCCGCCATGCGCCGGCGCCGTCAGGTCGAGCGCACCAAGGGCCGCGAGGCGTTGGGCGGCAGCTTCAGCGCCGTCCTGGCCGATGCGGCGGCGAGTGGCATCAAGGCGCCGGAGATCCACGCCCTGCTGAAGGATCTGCGGATCCGTCCGACGATCACGGCGCACCCCACCGAGGGCAAGCGCGTCACGGTGCTGGAGAAATTCCGCCGCATCTATCTCGTGCTGCGTGAGCTGGAGCTGCCGCGCTGGACCGAGCGCGAGCGCAACGGCCTGATGAACGAGCTGCGCGACCAGATCGAGCTCGTCTGGATGACGGGTGAGCTGCACTTGGAGAAGGCCACCGTCGAGCGCGAGGTCGCCTGGGGCCTGCACTTCTTCGACGAGACGCTGTTCGAGATGCTGCCGGAGGTGCTCTACTCCCTGGAGGAGAGCCTGGCGGAGTACTATCCGGACGAGAAGTTCGAGGTGCCGCCGTTCTTCCAGTTCGGCTCCTGGATCGGCGGCGATCGCGACGGCAATCCCTATGTGACCTCGTCCGTCACCCGCGCCACCCTGCAGCGCAATGCGCTGGCCTCCCTGCGGCGCTATCGCGACGGCGTCACGTCGCTGGGCCGCACGCTCTCCCTGACCGAGCGCTCGCTGCCGGTGCCGGAGACCTTCAGGGCGGCCTTGGCGCAGATGCTGACCGAGAGCGGCGACGGCCGCGCCATCGCCAACAGGAACCCGGGCGAGGCCTATCGGCAGTTCCTCACCTGCGTCCTGCGCAAGCTCGAGGCGACGATCCTGCGCAACAAGGGCCAGCGCTCGACCGGGCCGGACTATCCGAGCGCGGACGGCCTCATCAACGATCTGCGCACCCTGGAGCAAGGGCTGGCCGACGCGAAGTGCCCGTCGTTGGCCGTCGATCTCGTGCGCCCGGTCCGGCGCATGGTCGAGATCTTCCGCTTCTCCACCGTCCGCCTCGACCTGCGCGAGAACACCACCCGAACCACCGAGACCTTGCAGGCCCTGTGGATCCAGGCGAACGGTCAGAACCGCACGCCCCCGGACGTCGACTCGCCCGAGTGGAAGAAGTGGATCATCGAGGAGCTGGCCCGGCCACGGACGACCGAGCGCAGCTTCGAGGATCTGCCCGACGATGCGCGCGAGACCCTGGAGACCTTCGCGCTCGTCGGCGAGATGCGCGAGCAGCTCGATCGCGAGGCTTTCGGCTCGTTCATCCTGTCGATGACCCGCTCGGTGCAGGACATTCTCGGCGCCTACCTGCTGGCCAAGGAGGCGGGTAACTTCCTCGACGCGGCCGGCACCGAGATCTGCTGCCTGCCGATCGTGCCGCTGTTCGAGACCATCGACGACCTGCGTGCGGCTCCGGCCATCATGAAGGAGCTGTTCTCGATCCCCCTCGTGCGCCGGTCCACGCGCTGGCAGGGCGGCGTGCAGGAGGTCATGATCGGCTACTCGGACTCGAACAAGGATGGCGGCTTCGTTGCCTCGAACTGGGAGCTCTACAAGGCCCAGGACAAGCTGACCCAGCTCGGCAAGGCTTCGGGCGTGCCGATCGCCTTCTTCCACGGCCGCGGCGGTTCCGTGAGCCGCGGCGGGGCACCGACGGCCCGTGCCATCGCGGCCCAGCCCCCCGGCTCGATCAACGGCCGCTTCCGCACCACGGAACAGGGCGAGGTCGTCTCGTTCAAGTACGCCAACCGGGGCACCGCCGCCTACCAGATGGAGCTTCTCGCCTCATCGGTCTTCCAGCACGCCCTGAAGTCGGAGCGCGAGGCCGCCAAGCTGCCCCGCAGCGAGTTCGACGACTGCCTGGAGGCCCTGTCGGGCGCCTCGCGCGCGGCCTACGTCAACCTGATCCAGCACCCCGACCTCGTGACCTATTTCGGGGCCGCGAGCCCGCTGGACGAGATCGCGCTCCTCAACATCGGGTCGCGTCCCGCCCGCCGCTTCGGCGCGCGCTCGCTGTCCGATCTTCGGGCGATCCCCTGGGTCTTCGCCTGGTCGCAGAATCGGCACGTGATCACCGGTTGGTACGGCGTCGGCTCGGGGCTGAAGAGTTTCCTCGACGTGCGCGGCAAGCAGGGCGAAGCGCAGCTGCAGCGGCTCTTCGCCGAATCGAAGCCGTTCCGCCTCATCCTCGACGAAGTCGAGAAGACGCTGCTGATGGTCGATCTGGAGATCGCGCGCGACTACGCCGGGCTGGTGCCCGACGAGGGTGCGCGCAACAGCATCTTCCCGCTGATCGAGGCCGAGTACGCCCTTACCCGTGAGATGGCCCTCCGGGTCAGCGGCGGTACCGAACTCGCCGAACGTTTTCCGCTCTTCCGCGATCGCCTCAACGGGCGCCTGCCGACGATCAATCAGGTCAGCCGGGAACAGGTCGAATTGCTGCGCCGGTTCCGCTCCGAGGAGGATGAGGACCAGCGCGAGGCGGTGAAGTCGGCTCTGCTGCTCTCGATCAACTGCATCGCCGTGGGCTTCGGAGCCACGGGATAGCGGCTTTCTCAGGATCCCGCGGGCCCGCGACGGGCCCCGGTCTCACACGCGGGTTCGTCCCGCCCGGTATGGTGACCCGTTATGCGGGTCTCATGAACAACCAGAAGACGTCGAACAGGAAGGATACCCAATGAGCTTCACCCTGATTCAGCAGGCGACCCCGCGCCTTCACCGCTCGGAACTCGCCGTTCCCGGCTCCAACCCGACCTTCATGGAGAAGTCGGCCAGCTCGAAGGCCGACGTCATCTTCCTCGATCTCGAGGATGCGGTGGCGCCGGACGACAAGGAACAGGCCCGCAAGAACATCATCCAGGCGCTCAATGAGATCGACTGGGGCAACAAGACCATGATGATCCGTATCAATGGTCTCGACACCCACTACATGTACCGCGACGTCGTCGACATCGTTGAGGCCTGCCCCCGCCTCGACATGATCCTCATCCCCAAGGTCGGCGTGCCGGCGGACGTCTACGCCATCGACGTCATGGTGACCCAGATCGAGCAGGCCAAGAAGCGCGAGAAGAAGATCGGCTTCGAGGTGCTGATCGAGACCGCTCTCGGCATGGCGAACGTCGAAGCCATCGCCCAGTCGTCCAAGCGCCTCGAGGCGATGTCCTTCGGCGTGGCCGATTACGCGGCTTCGACCCGCGCTCGCTCCACCGTCATCGGCGGCGTGAACAAGGATTATTCGGTCCTCACCGACAAGGACGAGTCTGGCAACCGCGAGACCCATTGGCAGGACCCGTGGCTCTTCGCCCAGGCCCGCATGATGGTCGCCTGCCGCGCCTATGGCCTGCGCCCGATCGATGGTCCCTTCGGCGACTTCTCCGATCCGGACGGCTACATCTCCGCCGCCCGCCGCTGCGCCGCCCTCGGCTTCGAAGGCAAGTGGGCGATCCACCCCTCGCAGATCGATCTGGCCAACGAGGTGTTCACCCCCTCGGCGGCCGAGGTCGACAAGGCCCGCCGCATTCTGGCGGCCATGGAAGAGGCCGCCAAGGCCGGCAAGGGCGCCGTCTCCCTCGACGGCCGCCTCATCGACATCGCCTCGATCCGTATGGCCGAAGCGCTGATCGAGAAGGCCAACGCGATGGCGGCGAGCTGACGCCTCGGCACGACGCCTGACGAAACCCGCAACTCGGCCGCCCCTGTGGGGGCGGCCCTTTTGTTTGGCGGCCGGTCCTCGCAACGACCGGCACCAAGACCGCCCGTCATCCGTTAGCCCATGCCCGCCAGCGGCAAGCGTTGCGGCAAACGTGCAAGATGAAGCCGATCGGCGGGCGCATGACACAAGACCCTCACCAGGTATCCAGGGAGATCCCATCATGCACGTGACCATCGAAGACGCGCACAAGGCCATCGAGGCCGCTCGCGCGAAGGCCGTGGAACTCGGCACGCAGATGTGCATCGCCGTCGTGGATTCCGGCGGAAACCTGAAGGCCTTCTACCGGATGGACGGCGCCTGGGTCGGCTCGATCGACATCTCGCACAAGAAGGCGAAGACTTCCGTGTTCTTCGGCATGATGACCGGTCAGATCGGCCAGCTCTCGCAGCCGGGCGGACCGCTCTACGGAATCGAGCACTCGAACGACGGCTTGATCACCTTCCCGGGCGGCATCCCGATCGTGGATCAGGACGGCGAGATGTCTGGAGCGATCGGCGTCAGCGGATCGACGGTCGAGAACGACCACGCAGTGGCGCTGGCCGGCGCGAGCTGCATCGGCTCGACGGAGCTGCCGGCGCATCCCTGGCGGACCTGACCCGCTCGATTCCCCTTCGAACACGAAAAAGCCCCGCTCGCGAGAGCGGGGCTTTTCTGTGCGACCTTCGAAGGCGGCGGCCCATGAGGGCCGCCGGATCGGACCTTAGAGGGAGCCGAACTTGTAGTTGAAGCCGGCCTTGATCAGGTTGCCCTCGGTGTTGAAGCGCGAGGTGTACGAGCCGGTCGCGGCGGTCAGGCCGGTCGTGTTCACGAGGACGTTGCGGCTGCCGAGGTCGTAGCGGAGGTACTCAGCCTTCAGCGTGATGGCGCTGGCGCCGATGAGACCGCCGATGAAGTTGAAGCGGTTCAGGAAGCTGTCGGTGGGGATCGCGTACTCGATGCCGCCGCCGTAGACGTAGCCCGTCTCCATGCCCTTGTAGCGGCCCAGGTAGGCGAGCTGGTTGGCACCGTTGAAGAAGTCGGCCTGATACTTGACCTCGCCGTAGGCGAAGCCGCCGGTCCCATAGACCAGGAACCGGTCGAAGGCGTAGCCGAGGCGGCCCTGCACAGTGCCGAGGTAGTTCAGGCGGTTCCGGAAGCTGCTCGGGTCAGGAACACCACCGTTGAACACGCTGGGAGCGCTGAAATAGTCACGACGCTTGCCGATATCGGTCCAGGTCACGTCGGCCTCGGCGCCAACGACGAAGCCGGAGCCCGGGGTGAACTGGTAGTTATACCCGATGCCGCCGCCGATGTTGCCGATGCCGTCCTGCTCGGCCTTGAAGCTCGAGGGACGACGCTCGCGGGCCACGTTGAGGCGGGTGTCAGTCAGACCGCCCGTAGCATCGTTGTTGCCAATGGTGCGAATGGTCTGGTTGTCGCTGAAGGTGTAGGAGCTGTGCGTTCCCACGTACAAACCGGTCCAGGTGAAGACCGGCACCGGGACGAAGACCGGCGGCGGCGCCTGACGGCGCGGAAGGTCGGCGGCATTTGCTGCGCCGATGGCGGCGAGCGACGCGAGGCCAGCCAGGAAAGTCTTTGCAATCATCGGGGTGTCTGTCCCAGGGTCGGAGAGTTGCCGTCAAGCTACTCGCGGTTGTCCAAGCCGACTATGCCCCACAAGCCACACCTGCTTCGGAAGCGTCAGGTGGCGTACGAAATTCTGTCGGACCGTGCGTCGGAGTGCGACCCATGGCGCGCCACGGCGGGTGACAACGGCCGGTTAAGCACGTTGCGTTACTCCGATCCGCCACCCCTCCAGCCGTGACAGGAGCGACGATGACACGGGACCAGCTCGCCGCAGAACTGAAGCGCATCGCCACCGATCAGGTCAGCGACATCGAGCGCGCGGTCAAGGACGGCCACAAGACGATCGCCCTGAATGAGATTGCGGATCTCAACCGTAACCTGAAAGCCCTCGCGGCAGCCGTCAAAGGCAAGACCTTGATCCGAGCCTGATTTCAGCGCCGGCGCATCTGCGTGTGCCGGCGCCAGAGAGGGCGGGAGGCTTCGGAAAAGCTCGGCAGCCCCGTTGACCGTTGCGAGACTTCGGACGCATGTTCCTGATATGTTCTCACTCAGGATCGCCGATGCAGTCTCGTCCCACCCCCGCGCCTGCCTGGATCGCGCCGGCGGAGGCGATCGTGGCCGCCTCTCTGGAAGAGGCCGACGGCGATGCGATCCTCGCCCTCCATCGCGCGGTGGCCGATGCTCTGACCGACCTGTGCGAAGCCGAGCGTCGGACCCTATGCCGCGATCGCCTGATTTCCCACGGCTACGCCCGCGGTCGGCCCGATCGAGACGCGTAGGGACGGCTCACACCTCGCCGTCGGAGGCTTTTTGCTCCTCGACCTCCGGCGCGACCTGCCCGAAGTTCAGAACCGCCACCAGGGCGGTTCCGCCGAAAACGTTCCCGATCAAGGTCGGCAGGAAGAAGCGCCAAGCATAGTCGACCATCGTCGCTTGGCCGGAAAACACGAGATAGAACGTGTCGACCGAGCCGGCGACGATGTGGCTGAGATCGCACATCGAGACGAGCCAGGTGATGAGGATGATCACCAAGGCGGCCGCCGATCCCGTTGCCGGCAGCATCCACACCAGCAGGGCGATGAGCCAACCGGCGAAGACGGCCTTGATCACCGTGGTACCGAAGCCCGAGGCGACGGCGTGGTGGCTGAGCGCCGCGAAGGCGGTATGAACACCCGGCGCGAAAGCGTCCGAATAGGCAAGCACCGCCGCGATGACGGCCGTCGCCGCGATATTGCCGGTCAGCACGATTCCCCAGAGCCGCAGGACCCGCCACAGCGTCGACCGACTGCGGTCATGCAACAGCGGCAGGATCGGCGTCACGGTGTTCTCGGTGAACAGTTGCTGGCGTCCCAGGATGACGATGAGGAAGCCGGTGGCGTAGCCGAGACTCGTGATCAGGCTGGTCCAGGGCGCCTCGGGCAGGTGGGTCTTCAGCACACCCGGCACGATCAGGGAGAAGCCCATGGTGAGGCCCGCGGCGATGGCCGACAGGAGGAGTGCGCTACCCCGACGCCGCAGCTCTTCATCGCCCTCGAGCCGGATGACCTCGTGGAGGACGAAGGCGTCGGGACGTCCGATTTCCGCGACGGCCGCGGCTTTCGGATCGGACCCGTCCTCGCGCTCATCGGCCATCGTATCCGCTCCCGGTGTCGCCCGCATGGAAAGGGGTCGCTTGGATGGAAGCGGACCGGGGCTGGGGTTGTTCAGGCGGGCGCGCCGCCGCGCAAGCCGTCGACGAGCGCGTCCACCTCAGCCCGGGCGGCGGCCAGCGCTGTGGCTTCCCGGCCGCGCACCACGATGCGATTGGCAAAACCGTTCGGCGTCATCGACGGATAGGAGCCGATCGAGACCTTCGGGTGGGCCTTGGCGATGGTTGCGAGACCGCTCGCATAAGTGCCCTCAGGCAGGTTGCCGGCCTCGATCGTCTCCGACAGCACCTTGGCGCCGGTCACCAGCGTCGGTCCGACATTGTCGAGCATCGCCTGCATGATCCCCGGCACGCCCGCCATGACGATGACGTTGCCGATGCGGAAGCCCGGCGCCTTGGAGACCGGGTTGGCGATGAGGTCGGCCCCGTCCGGGATGCGCGCCATGCGCAGGCGCGCCTCGTTCAGGTCCTCGGGTTTGTGGCGCTCCAGCAGCATCGCCTTCGCGCGCGGATCGACGTCGATCGCGACGCCGAAGGCCGCGGCGACGCAGTCGGCGGTGATGTCATCGTGCGTTGGACCGATGCCGCCGGTGGTAAAGAGATAGGTGTAGGAATCCCGAAGGGCATTGATGGCGGCGACGATGCGATCGGCCTCGTCGGGTACGATGCGCACTTCCTTCAGGTCGATGCCGACGGCGCTGCAGTAGTCCGCGATCGTGCCGATGTTCTTGTCCTTGGTGCGCCCGGACAGGATTTCGTCACCGATGACCAGGACGGCGGCGGTGACGGCGGCGATTTCGGTCGGTTCGGGCACGGCGGATCCGGGGCAAGCGGGAGGGTCCCTGCCAAGTAGCGCGGCGAGCCCCGCCTGACCACGCGTCCTCAGCGTGCCCCGCGCTGAAGGTCGCCGTCGATAAGGAGGGCGCTCTTGCCGTCCAGGCGATTGCGGTAGACCTGCAGATTCTCCATCACCCGCTGGACGTAGTTGCGCGTCTCGGTGAACGGGATGCGCTCGACCCAGTCGATGGGGTCGACTCCGCCCTTGCGCGGATCGCCGTACGCGTCGATCCACTTCTTCACGTTGCCGCCACCGGCATTGTAGGAGGCGAAAGCGAGGATGTACGAGCCGCGCCAATCCTCCATCAACTCACCGAGATGGGCCTGACCGAGGCGGGCATTGTAGGCGGGGTCGCTGGTCAGACGGTCAGGGTCAAAGCTGGCGCTGACCCGGCGCGCCGTGCGCTGGGCGGTGGCGGGCATCATCTGCATGAGACCGCGGGCACCGACGCTGGACTGCGCCTGCGGGTCGAACTGGCTCTCCTGCCGGGCGATGGCATAGACCATCGCCTTCTCGACCAGGGGCACGGCGGCGGAGGCCTCGTAGTTCGGGATGCCGATCGTCGGGTAGGCATGGGCATCGAGCGGCAGGCCGCGCTGCACCGCGATCTTGCCGATGGCGACGAGGGCGCGGGAGTTGCGCTGCTCGGCGGCGACGTTGCCGAGCGCCTCGAGTTCGGCCGCATCCGTGAGGCGGTTCGCGCTGTCGATGTAGAGCGGCAGTGCGAGGTCGCGGATCGCTGCGGCCTCCAGCATCTTCAGGGCGCGGACGTAAAGGCGCCGGTCGAAGGCAGCCTGTTGGGCGGCGTCGAGACCGGGAATGCTGCGCAGGGACAGGCTGGAACGTCCGAGCTTCGTCCGCGCCAGCTGTCCATAATACGCGATGGGCTGGAGCGCGGCGCGCTCGTAGAAGG
Source organism: Methylobacterium sp. Leaf125 (assembly GCF_001423085.1). GTDB lineage: Bacteria > Pseudomonadota > Alphaproteobacteria > Rhizobiales > Beijerinckiaceae > Methylobacterium. The sequence continues at coordinate 107,730 of NZ_LMNU01000047.1, forward strand.
TCTTCGCGGCCTCCGCCTGGCCCAAGGCCTCCGCGGCGCGGCCCTGCCAATAGGCGGTCCGGGCGAGCGAGATCGGCGTCTCGGCAATCCGGGCGGCCTCGGCGAAGTGCTGCGCCGCCTTCGCCGCATCGTCCTGGAAGCGCAAGGCGATCCAGCCCGCGTGGAACTCGGCCTCGATCCGCTTCTCGACGGTGCGAGCACAGGGTGCGCGCGCCACCGCGTAGGCAGCGACCGGGTCGTTGGCATCGATGAGCTTGCGGGCGACGATCCGGCGCTCGACCCACCACTCGTCGCCGTCCACCAGCACATCGGGATGAGCGGGTGCGGTGGCGAGGACCGCTGCCGCCTCCACGAACTTGTCGTGCCGGCGCAGGTACTGCGCTCGCGACAGGATGTAGGACGAGTCGCCGCGTAGCGACGGCGGTACCGCATTGAGGGCCGCCGGTGCGGCCGAACTCTTGTCTTCCACGGCCCGACGTGCGCGGACCAGGGTCGCGTAGCTGCCCCCGGCCAGGGTCGCCGCCCGTCCAGCGCTGTCGTAATCCTCCTTCAGGAGGGCGCGCTCCATGCGGAAACGGTGGTCGATCCGGGTCAGGACCGTGGGGAAAGCCTCGAGGACCTTCGTCTCGAGGTTCCGGCCGAAGGTTTCCGAGCGCCACAGGTCGCGCACGAGAACGGCGGCGTCCTCGTCGAAGCCGTCGGCCCGGAGGGCCAGCGCCAGGACGAACTTGCCCGGCGCGCTGGCCGGCCGCGAGGCGGCGAAGAAGGCCCGCACCGTGGTGGAGTTCCTGCGTTCGGTGAGCAGGGCCTCCTCGGCGCGGCGGCGGAGCAGGGGGCCGGCCGGCCAGTCGGGATTGCTGCGCGTGAAAGCGACGGTGCGGTCGAAACCGATGCCGGCACCGGCTCGGATCGCAACCCATTCGAGAAGTGCGCGCGCGGCGGGGTCCGCGAAGGCGTCCCGCAGGCGATCACCGTCCGAAACGCGGCCTTTGCGATAGGCATCGATCGCCTGCCGCAGAGCGGGAAGATCGACGTCGGGCGCCGCTTGTGCCGCGCGGGCCGGATCCACGACCTCCGGGACGGGCGCGGCCGGTGACACGGCTGCGTCGGGCAGCGGAAAGGCGATGGCGGCCTCGGGATCAGCCGAGGCATAGGCCTTGGCCGCAGGGGGCAGACCCTGGCTGGGAGCGGCTTCCGGAGTCTTCGCCTCGATCTTGAGAGCATCGGCCGCGATGGGATCTGCGACCTTGGCCTCGGGCAAGGCGGACGAGGGAGCGACCGCGTCGCTGGCGGGGCGAAGGCTCGGCGCGTCGCCATCCAGTCCGGCGGAGGCCGCGAGCGCTCCGGCCGACACGAGGCTCAGAGCCAGCATCAGGGCTGCGCGTTGCGTCGAGAACACCATGGTTCTTCCAGTCCCATCACCGTGGACAGACCTTCAAGCTCACCCGAAGGGCATTAAGAAGGCATTAACCCCATGAACGCAGCGTTTGCGCCGGTGCGGACGAGAGCCTATGTCTGCCCGTCCGCGCGAAGCGGTGCCGCTGCCGGACAACCGGCGCATGACGAGACCGACGGCTGGGAACGCCAGGATGACCGAGACCTCCACACGACGCCTCAGGGGCGCGATGTCCGCCCTCGTGACTCCGTTCAGGGACGGCGCCTTCGACGAGGCAGCCTTTCGCAAGTTCGTGAACTGGCAGATCGCTGAGGGTATCCACGGGCTCGTTCCCACCGGCACCACCGGCGAAAGCCCGACCTTGAGCCATGCCGAGCACGACCGCGTGGTCGAGATCTGCATCGAGGAGGCCGGCGGCCGCGTGCCTGTGATCGCCGGTGCCGGCTCCAATTCCACCGCCGAGGCGGTCGAGCGCGCCCGCCACGCCGAGAAGGCGGGAGCGGATGCCGTGCTGGTGGTCACGCCGTACTACAACAAGCCGACCCAGGCCGGCCTCTACGCGCATTTCAAGGCCGTGAACGACGCCATCGGCATTCCGATCATCCTCTACAACATTCCCGGGCGCTCCATCGTCGACATGAGCGTCGAGACGATGGCGCGCCTGTACGAACTCACGAATATCGCCGGTGTGAAGGACGCCACGGCCAAGCTCGACCGGGTCAGCCTCCAGCGCCAGGCCATGGGCGAAGACTTCATCCAGCTTTCGGGCGAAGATGCGACGGCGCTCGGCTTCAACGCCCATGGCGGCCGCGGCTGCATCTCGGTGGTGTCGAACGTCGCGCCGCGACTCTGCGCCGAGCTCCAGGAGGCGACCCTGGGCGGCGACTACGCCAAGGCGCTCCAGATCCAGGACCGGCTGATGCCGTTGCACGCCAGCATGTTTGTGGAACCGAACCCGTCGCCGGTGAAGTACGCCCTCGCGCGGCTCGGCCTGATGACCGACGAGGTGCGGCTGCCGCTTCTCACCGTGAGCGCCGAGACGAAAGCGCTGGTCGACGCCGCCTTGCGACATGCGGGCCTACTCGACGCCTGAGCCAGACTGGCAAAGCAGTCCGCGCAGAACCATATCCCTCGGCCCGGTCGCGATGGCGCGACCGGCCTGACCCGACGTTGTGATGGCTCCCAAACCCGAATCGAACCGCCGCGTCGTCGCCGATAACCGCGCCGCCCGCTACCATTACGAGATCACCGACACGCTCGAGGCGGGACTCGCTCTGACGGGGACCGAGGTCAAATCCCTGCGCAAAGGCAAGGCGACGATCGGGGAGGCTTACGCCGGTCCGTCCGGCACCGATCTGATGCTCTTCAACGCGTACATCCCGGAATATGTCGAGGCGAACCGCTTCAACCATGAGACCAAGCGGCCGCGCCGGCTCTTGCTCCATCGGAAGCAGATCAACAAGCTGATCGGCGCCACCCAGCGCGAAGGCTTCACCGTCGTTCCGCTGAAGATCTATTTCAATGAACGCGGCCGCGCGAAGATCGAACTTGGACTTGGCCGGGGTAAGAAGCTGCACGACAAGCGCGAAGCCTCGAAGGAGCGCGATTGGCAGCGCGACCGCGCCCGCATCATGCGCGACAAGGGCTGAGGGCGAGGGTTATTCGCAGGGTTAGCGATCACTCCGGACGCAGAGAGCGCCCGCGGGCCTGAATGCCGACCGTTTCTCCGACAGCCCGGGTATGATCCGAGAGCGTTGAAGCGATCGACGAACAATCGCCACGACGGCGAAACTGCACCGACATTGGCCGGAACGGGGGACACGCAGTGCAGCGGTCCGAACACCCCGCCGCGTGTCGGGCGAGACGGCTCTCCCAGGCAGGGCAGTGTCGGTATGAATGAGGCCGGGCAACGTGACTGCCCGGCCTCAACGTTCCGTCTCTACCTCATGCGCCGGTTTCCCGGCGTTTCAGGGCTCGACGACCTCGTCATTTTGACGAATGCCGTAGCGGCTTTCCAGGGCGGGACTCGGTCGCGCCGATCGCTCCGGCGTCTCGCCGCGGAAGCGGGTCGCTGTGTCACCGGAATGCCGGTTGTCTGGGACGCGCGAGCCACGCTCGCCAGGATCGCGGCCGATCCGCGAGATCAGCTGCGCAAGATCCACGAATTCGTCGGCCTGCCGGCGCAGGTCGTCCGCGATCATCGCGGGCTGCGTCTGAATCGTGCTGACGACGGTCACGCGAACGCCGCGGCGCTGCATCGCCTCGACCAGGGACCGGAAATCCCCGTCGCCGGAGAAGAGCACCATATGGTCGATATGGGAGGCGAGTTCGAGGGCGTCGATCGCCAACTCGATATCCATGTTGCCCTTCACCTTCCGCCGACCCATCGAGTCGACGAATTCCTTTGCAGGCTTGGTGACGACGCGGAAGCCGTTGTAATCGAGCCAGTCGATCAACGGCCGGATGGACGAATATTCCTGATCTTCAACAATAGCCGTATAATAAAAGGCTCGAAGAAGCGCGTCTCTCGATTGAAATTCCCGGAGAAGACGCCTGTAATCGATATCGAACCCGAGCGCCTTGGTTGCCGCATAAAGATTCGCGCCATCGATAAACAAGGCGCTGCGCTGTTGTGCGCTCATGTGGTGACCCGCTTAAGAGGAGGATAAAAACGAATATTTCTCGGAGGAATGATAGACGCCACCGAAGCTGCTACTTGCTTCTCGGTCTCGTATTAAATGCTCAGAATGAGACTAAAGCAAAAAAGAACAAATTGATCGCGCAACGAAGCTTTGTGACTGAAATACCTTATGATTGTTTAAAGGCGTATCAACGCAAAAGTCAACTTTGGCCTGATATGAGGGAAATCCGACAACAATCTACGCAGGTTTATTTTCCGAATCGCAACCGCCGGCGGCGGTCGTAGCGGATTCTTCGCACGCCAGCGCTCGCGAAGCGGGATGCTGCCTTCCACGGGCGCCTCGTCGAGGGCGGGGCAATGAGCGGACGCCTTGTCACTGCGCGTTTAGCGCTGACGCCTTTTCCTCCGTCCAGCTCAGCCGTTGACGCGCTCGACTTTGTTCACCGTCCGCTTCCCACGAAGCTCAGAGATGATGGCGTTCAGGTGCTTCAGGTCCCAAACGGAGAGATCGATTACGATCTGCGTGAAGTCCTGCGTCTTTCGCTTCATCGAGACATTGTCGATATTGCCGTCATGATCGGCGATGACCTGGGCGATCTGTGCGAGGACGCCCGGCTCGTTAATCGATTGCAGGGCGAGGCGCGCCGGAAAGCGTTCGCTCGTCCCGGCCTCGACGTCCCAGCGCACATCAAGCCAGCGGTCGGGCTCGTTGTCGAAGTCGGCGAGGGCCGCCGATTGGATCGGGTAGATCGTGACGCCGACGCCCGGGGTCAGAATGCCGACGATGCGGTCGCCCGGGACGGCACCACCGATGGGCGCGAAGCTGACCGGCAAGTCGCTGTCGAGACCGCGAATCGGGATTCCGTCCGAGCGGCCATGCTCCGCGCTTCTCCCTTCCGGGAACGTCAGGCGCATGGTCTGATCCTTGGCCAGGCTGAGGCGCCCCGCTCCGTCGGTCGAGGTCGGCTGCGGCAACGGTGCCGGCGCGCCGCGACGCTCGTCCTTGTGGTCCGGATAGACAGCCCGCACGACGTCACCCGAGAACATCTCGCCTCGTCCGACGGCGGCGAAGACGTCTTCGGTGCTCTGCCGGGCGAGACGGGGCAGCGCCCCGCGCAGCTTGTCCTCCGAGAAGCTCTTGGCCGCCCGCTCGAAGGCACGATCAAGGATCTGGCGCCCCAGGCCGGCATATTGGCGCCGGACAGCCGAGCGCGTCGCACGCCGGATCGCGGAGCGCGCTTTGCCGGTGACCACCAGGGATTCCCATGCTGCCGGGGGGGATGCGCCGTCCGAGCGCGCGATCTCGACCTCGTCACCGTTGACGAGTTCGTGCAGCAGCGGCGCCATCCGGCCGTTGATCTTGGCGCCGACCGCCGTGTTCCCGACATCCGTGTGAACGGCGTAGGCGAAGTCGATCGGGGTCGCGCCGCGGGGGAGGGCGATCAGGCGTCCTTTCGGCGTGAAGCAGAATACCTGGTCTTGGAAGAGCTCGAGCTTCGTGTGCTCCAGGAATTCTTCCGGGCTGTCGCCCTCGGCCAGAAGTTCGATGGTGCGACGCAGCCACTGATAGGCGCCGCTCTCGGTAGCCAGGCGGGGATGCCCGCCGCCAATATCGTCCTTGCCGCCGCTCTCCTTGTAGTGAGCATGGGCGGCGATACCATATTCGGCGATCTCATCCATCGCGGCCGTGCGAATCTGCAGCTCGACGCGCTGGCTCTTCGGGCCGATCACCGTGGTGTGAATCGAGCGGTAATCGTTCTGCTTCGGCGTCGAGATGTAGTCCTTGTACCGGCCTGGGACCATCGGCCAGCTGGTGTGAACGACGCCGAGAGCACCGTAGCAATCGGCCAGGGTCTCGACGACGACACGGAAGCCGAAGATGTCGGACAATTGCTCGAAGGCGACCGACTTGCGCTCCATCTTGGCCGAGATGGAGTAGGGTCGCTTCTGCCTCCCCGTGACGACGGCCTTGATGCCCTGCGCGGCGAGCTTGGCGGTCAGATCGTGCTCGATGCTTTCGACGAGGCGTTCCGATTTGGCGGAAAGATCGGTGAGCCGCTGGTCAATGGTGGCGTAGATCTCCGGCTTGAGGTTGCGGAGCGCGAGATCCTCGAGTTCCTCGCGCAATTCCTGCATGCCCATGCGTCCGGCGAGCGGCGCGTAGATGTCGAGGGTCTCTTGTGCGATCCGTTCGCGCTTGTCCGCCCGCATGTGATGGAGCGTGCGCATGTTGTGCAGCCGGTCGGCGAGCTTGACGAGGAGCACGCGGACGTCGGCTGCCACCGCCAGGAGCAGTTTTCGAAAATTCTCTCCCTGTGCCGCCCGCTTCGACACGAGGTCGAGGCGCTTCAGCTTGGTCAGCCCGTCGACGAGGGCACCAATCTCGGGACTGAAGAGTTCGCGGATCTCGTCGAGGGTGGCAGCCGTATCCTCCACCGTATCGTGCAGCACGGCTGCCACGATCGTGGCGTCGTCGAGCCTAAGGTCCGTGAGGATCGCGGCGACTTCGAGGGGGTGAGCGAAGAAGGGGTCGCCCGAGGCCCGCTTCTGGGTGCCGTGGGCGCGCATGGCATAGACGTAGGCGCGGTTCAGCAGGGCCTCGTTCGCGGCGGGATTGTAGCGCTTCACCCGCTCGACAAGTTCATATTGGCGCATCATCCGCCGAAGGACCCTTTCACGCTCGACAACCCCGGCATCGGGACCGCTCCCCTGATGTGTCCCGCATCGCACGCGGGCACGCCAGCCCCACGGCGTCGCATCAGCGGCAAATCCGGGCTTCCGGGACGAAAAAACCCGGCGCGGCGGCCGGGTTCTTTGTCAGTTCACGTCGGGCGGGAGAGGCTTACTCGGCCTCGTCATCCGTCTCGGTGGGCGGCGCCAGGTTCTCGAGGCCGCGCAGGAGGTCTTCCTCGCTCATGCGATCGAACTGAACCGCGCCGTCGTCGCTGGACGAGGGCGGCGCCACCGCGGCAGCGGCCGGCGAGCTCGACAGCAGCGGCACGGTCTCGGCCTCCGGCTCGTCGACCTCGACGTACTTCTGCATCGAGTGGATGAGCTGTTCCTTCAGGTCGTCCGCGGTGATCGTCTCGTCGCCGATCTCGCGCAGGGCGCAGACGGGGTTCTTGTCGCGGTCGCGATCGATCGTCAGCGGCGCGCCGGCGGCGAGCAGGCGCGCGCGGTGGCTGGCCAGCAGAACCAGCTCGAAGCGGTTCTCGACCTTGTCGATGCAGTCTTCAACGGTGACGCGAGCCATGGCGGACGGCTCCTTCCTCGGACGGAATTTCTGGGCTGAGCTCGCCTCATACACCCCTTGGCGCCGGGCAACAAGCGCTGCGGCAGGTCTATCCCGTTGCGCACGTTCGACGATCCTCCGGCAATCCCCTGTCGAGGTCCCGCATAACGCCTCAGCGACGCGGGGCGGCGGCACGGTGTAGAAGATCCAAGCGCGGCGGTTCCTCGGCCGGGCCAGGGGGATCGTCCAACCATGACCACGCCACTCAGTCGTCGCAGCCTGCTCGGCTGTGGATGCCGGCTCGGGGCCGGGTGCTTCGCGGCCACCGCGCTGCCGAGCCTCGCCTTCGCGGCAGCGCCCTCGACGAAGAAGACGACCCTGACTGCCGACCAGGCGCTGGAGGCCCTGAAGGAGGGCAACCGCCTCTACCAGACCGACAGTCCCGTGCGCGCCGTCCAGGGCCGCGAGCGCCGCATCGAGATCGCGCTGGGACAGACCCCTTTCGTGGTGCTGGTGAGCTGCTCCGACTCGCGCGTATCGCCGGAGATCCTGTTCGGGCGCGGCCTCGGCGAGCTCTTCATCGTGCGCAACGCCGGCAACTGCGTCGACACCGCCGCCCTGGGGTCGATCGAGTACGGCGTCTCACAGCTCGGCGTGCCGCTGGTGCTGGTGATGGGTCACAGCCGCTGCGGTGCGGTGGAAGCGGCGATCGATGTGGTCAAGAACAATACCGTGTTTCCGGGCTCGATCGGCCGAATGATCGAGCCGATCGTCCCCGCGGTGCTGTCGCAGCGCGACAAGCCGGGCGACTTCACCGAGAACTGCGTCCGTGCCAACGTCAACCGGGTGGTGGAGCGCCTGCGCAGCGCTTCCGAGCCGTCGCTCCTCGACCCGCTGAAGGTCGGCAAGCTGCGGATCGTCGGGGCGTCCTACAGCCTCGATTCAGGCACGGTCGACTTCTTCAACGAGGGGTAAAAGCGCCGAGCCTCGCTGCGGTGCCATGTTGACACAGGGGGCGGGCGGTGCGACTGCGCCGCCCTTCCTGTCCCGGGCCGAGCCTCTCGGGGCGACCCGGCGAGACGAGGACTTCCACATGGCGCGCGCTTGCATCTTCCCCGGACAGGGCAGTCAGGCCGTCGGCATGGGACGGGCGCTGGCCGAGCACTTCCACCAGGCCCGCGACGTGTTCGCCGAGGTCGATGAGGCCCTGGGCCAGCCGCTCTCGCGCCTGATGTTCGAGGGGCCGATCGAGGAGCTGACGCTCACGGCCAACGCCCAGCCGGCCCTGATGGCCGCGAGCCTTGCGACCCTGCGGGTGCTGGAGGCCGAGCGCGGCCTCGACCTGAAGCGGGACATCGCCTGCGTCGCCGGCCATTCGCTGGGCGAGTACACCGCGCTGGCCGCCGCCGGCACCTTCTCCATCGCGGATGCCGCCCGGCTGCTGCGCATCCGGGGTACCGCCATGCAGGACGCGGTGGCTCCCGGGGCCGGGGCCATGGCGGCCCTGATCGGGGCCGAGGCCGAGACCGCGCAGGCGATCGCCGCGGAGGCCGCCGAGGGCGCGGTCTGCGAGGTCGCCAACGACAATGGCGGCGGCCAGGTGGTGCTCTCCGGCGACAAGCCCGCGGTCGAGCGGGCGGTGGCCCTGGCCCAGGCGCGCGGCATCAAGCGCGCGATCCTGCTCAACGTCTCGGCCCCGTTCCACTGCTCGCTGATGGCTCCCGCCGCCGCTCGTATGCAGAGAGCACTTGTCGAGGTCGCGATGCACAGCCCCGTGGTCCCGGTCTACGCCAACGTGCTGGCCGCGCCCCTGACCGATCCGGCCCGGATTCGCGAGGCGCTGGTCGCCCAGGTCACCGGAACCGTGCGCTGGCGCGAATGCGTCGCCGCCATGGCGGCCGAGGGGGTCGACCAGTTCACCGAGATCGGCACCGGCAAGGTGCTCACCGGACTCGTCAAGCGGATTGCCGCCGGCGCGTCGGCGAGCGCGGTCGGCACACCCGACGACATCGCCGCGTTCCCCGCCTTCGCCTGAACCGCAGGCGCCCGAATCACAGGACAGTCCATGTTCGACCTGACCGGCCGCAAGGCCCTTGTCACCGGCGCCACCGGCGGCCTCGGCGGCGCCATCGCCCGGGGCCTGCACGCGCAGGGCGCGACCCTCGCCATCTCGGGCACCCGCCAGGCGGCCCTGGAGGCCTTCGCGGCGGAGCTGGGCGGCGAGCGCGTCCACCTCGTGCCGGGCGACCTCTCCGACAAGGCCTCGGTGGAAGGCCTGGTGCCGGCGGCGGAGGCGGCCCTGGGCGGCCTCGACATCCTGGTGAACAATGCCGGCATCACCCGCGACAACCTCGTGCTGCGCATGAAGGACGACGAGTGGGACGCGGTGATCGCCGTCAACCTGTCGGCGGCGTTCCGGCTCTCGCGGGCCGCCGTGAAGGGCATGATGAAGCGCCGCCACGGCCGCATCGTGAACATCGGCTCGGTGGTGGGCGCCACCGGCAATCCGGGGCAGGTCAACTACGCCGCCGCCAAGGCCGGCCTCGTGGGCATGACCAAGGCCCTGGCCGCCGAGGTCGCCACCCGCAACCTCACGGTCAACTGCATCGCCCCCGGCTTCATCACCTCGCCGATGACCGATGCCCTGAACGACAAGCAGCGCGAGGGCATCCTCGGCCGCGTCCCCATGGGGCGGCTCGGCACCGGCACCGACATCGCCGCCGCCACGATCTACCTCGCCTCCGACGAGGCCGCCTACGTCACCGGCCAGACCCTGCACGTGAACGGCGGCATGGCGATGTATTGACGATCGCGCCTGCCCCCCCCGGGATGCATTCCCGTGTATTCCGGGGCGGAGGAGGATCAAGACCGTCGAACGTCGCAGCGGCGCACCGACCAAAAAACAGGCGATTGGCTCGAAAAGGCCACACCGATGAACGGGTTGTGAACAGCCTCTCGCCAGCGTCGGAACCCTGTGTTAACACCCCGGCTGCCGTGCGAGGGGGGTGCCGATTCAGCGTGTTGCGGATGTTTGAAAAACGTGGGTCACGGACTGGACAAGTGCGGTGACTTGCCCGAAACGCGCGATCGAACACACCGGCCGCTCAATCTGAACAGTCAGTCCCGAGGACGGGACGGCGGCCACGGCACCTTCACCGACCTTCCACCAGCAAGACTCTTCACCAACAAGATCCTTGCACCATCACGACCTTGAAGAGCTAAGGACCAAGACCGATGAGCGATATCGCTGAGCGCGTGAAGAAGATCGTTGTCGAGCACCTCGGCGTTGAGCCGGAGAAGGTGGTCGAGGGCGCGAACTTCATCGATGATCTCGGCGCCGACAGCCTCGACACCGTCGAGCTCGTGATGGCGTTCGAGGAAGAGTTCAACGTCGAGATCCCCGACGATGCCGCCGAGACCATCCAGACGGTCGGCGACGCGGTGAAGTTCCTCGAGAAGAACTCCGCTTAAGGCCACGGGTCGTGCGTCAGCGGGGTCCGGTGAAACGGACCCCGCGCGCCATTCGTTGTGATGACAGGACCGGTTCGGGATAGCGCGATGCGTCGGGTAGTGGTGACGGGCTTGGGGATGGTGACGCCGCTGGCCAGCGGGGTCGAAGCCACCTGGAGCCGGTTGATCGCCGGCGAATCGGCAGCCAAGGTCGTGACGGCGTTTCCCGTCGACGACCTCGCCTGCCGCATCGCGTGTTCCGTGCCCTTCGGCGACGGAAGCGACGGCAGCTTCAATCCCGACACCTTCATGGAGGTGAAGGAGCAGCGCAAGGTCGACCCGTTCATCGTCTACGCGATGGCGGCGGCCGGCGAGGCCCTGAACGACGCCGACTGGCATCCGACCTCCTACGAGGACCAGTGCGCCACGGGCGTCATGGTCGGCTCGGGCATCGGCGGCATCGGCGGCATCTACGACGCCTCGGTGACCCTGCACGACAAGGGCCCGCGCCGGATCTCCCCCTTCTTCATTCCCGGCCGCATCATCAACCTGGCCTCCGGCCAGATCTCGATCGCGCACGGCCTCAAGGGCCCGAACCACGCGGTGGTGACGGCCTGTTCCACCGGCGCCCACGCCATCGGCGACGCGGCCCGGCTGATCCAGTTCGGCGATGCCGACGTCATGGTGGCGGGCGGCGCCGAATCGCCGGTGAACCGCCTCGCGCTCGCGGGCTTCGCGGCCTGCCGCGCCCTCTCCACCGGCTTCAACGACGATCCGACCAAGGCCTCGCGTCCCTACGACCGCGACCGCGACGGTTTCGTCATGGGCGAGGGGGCCGGCGTCGTCGTGCTCGAGGAGTACGAGCACGCCAAGGCCCGCGGCGCGAAGATCTACGCCGAGGTGATCGGCTACGGCCTCACCGGCGACGCCTACCACATCACCTCGCCGGCCCCGGACGGCGACGGCGCCTTCCGCTGCATGAGCGCCGCCGTGAAGCGCGCCGGCATCCAGGCCAGCGATCTCGACTACATCAACGCCCACGGCACCTCGACGCCCATGGGCGACGAGCTGGAGCTGAAGGCCGTGGAGCGCCTGCTCGGCGACCACGCCGCCAAGGCCTCGATGTCCTCCACCAAGTCCTCCATCGGCCACCTGCTCGGCGCCGCCGGCTCCGTAGAAGCGATCTTTTCGATATTGGCCATCCGCGACGGCGTCCTGCCCCCGACCCTCAACCTCGACAACCCCTCCGTCGAGACCGCGATCGACCTCGTGCCGCACGAGGCCAAGCGCAAGCGGGTGGATACGGTGCTGTCGAATTCGTTCGGATTTGGTGGGACGAATGCGAGCCTGGTGATGCGGCGGGTGGATTAATCAACCGCTTTTCAATCGGTTGTACTGCATCTCTCACTTACAAATCGCACTCGTTTCTGACGAATTGCGTTCATCCTGCTAGATGCTCTTCGCCCCATTGGTGAGCCTTTACCTACCATTACGCGATATCTACCCAAAGTGCTCAGCAGCCGATCAACTGCAGCTTCTGCTTCAATTCTGCTGTTGCTTTGTATAGCCAATCCATATGCATTGCTTATTTCTGTATGAAGTTTTCTCGGCGAATGTATTTCGTCGCCTTTCACAACTACACCAGTAATAGTCACTCTTCTGTATCCCGTAAAATATTCAAGTTTGTGACTTTTAAGTCCATTTGACCTAGTTAAATCTCTAATCCGACTGACAAGCGGACCGGGAATAAATTTACCGGATATAACAATATCATCAACCCATAGCGAAATTCGCAAGCCACGAGCACTGCACTCTTCGGCTATGGCGTTGAACATACGTCGATGAACCAGTGTTGCAAGAACAGGGGTTAGAGGCGAGCCAAAAGAGACAACATCATCGATTGTTGCGATGTGGACTAGCAAACCTGCGACGTCATCAGACATACGCATATCGTATTTTGCCCACCGGAAGACATGCTCGCTTGAAGTAGAAGGGTAGAATTGCTTGATATCAAGCTTCAAATATTGGGTTTGCCCAAGATGGAAAACCGCATTTGATCTTTGATTACGTCCTTTTCTTGGACTGTATAGATATGCCGGTTGAATAATTTTGTTGAGATGGAACTTGAGCTTTTCGTGGACAGATCTGAATTTACCAAATGGGTAAACAAGCCTGCGTTTCTTCCCATTTATCTCCGCATCACGACGAATAATATACTGCTTTTTGTGGTCTATAAGGCCCCGTAATTTGGATTTACTGAGGCCAACCAGTTCAGCAAATTGCTTTTGGGTTGGCTTTTGGTACAGCGGTGACGCCTCAAGTTCGTATCGATCAGAACGGTGACTAGGTTCTTTCCGTTTGATCGTCATGAGGCTTGATCATTTCCAGGATTTTGAGTACCTTTTCAGCAATAATCAACTTGCCGCGACGACCTATAGGCTGATCCTCTATTTCTTCAGCAAAAAATAAAAGCTGAGACATTTTAATTTCAAGTTTTTCACTATATTTTTGAAGAATATCTAGCGTCACATTTTTCCTAGATGCTTCAATTTCGGAGATAGTGGACTGAGAAATTCCCAGTTCATTCGCCAACTCAATCTGCGAATAACCGCAGTAAAGGCGGAGCAATCGAAGTGCTTCATTAATCAAGGGGCGTTTGCTCATGGTGTGGCTGTCCCGAGGTCGCCGTTCACTCGCGCAATGAAAAAAGCTTCATGACGAGATGTGCCAACTGTCCGATCACGACGATTGCCTTGAAGATCGACAACCAGAATCGAAAAGAGAAACGACGCTGCCGCTGGCGAGGGTTCTTGCTCATGGGGTACTCCGCATAGCCGGCCAGCGAGATACTGACCCCCGTAGGCTGACGGAGTTCTGTTCAGAAGCGTTTGAACCTCGGGATTGCCGCGCCCGGCCCCGGGCGGGCGCGGCACGGCGCCGCCCCCGCTGAGGCCGAAGGAGGTAGACGAGAGGATTAACCTCTCACAGGGCTCGAAGCCCCAGCTGGTGACGAGTGCAGTATGAACAACCATCGCCCAGTGAACCTATCGAAGCACATATGAGATGACAAGATAAAAAATCGCACAGAGCGATATTTCATCTTGTTCGCTGGAAACGCGTGGCTGCTTGCGCAGGATTCCGCCACAAAACCCACCAAGTTCGCGCGCCAAAATGCTCGCCCCGTGCGCCCACCCCCTCGACTCCGACGCGCGGACTCCCCAACACTTCGGCGGCGGCCGGGGCGGGGACCTGAGGCCCGAACAGGATGTCCATGTTCTTCCGCAAACGCCCAGATCCGGCGCAGACGCCGGTGCTCTCCGACGAGCCGGCCCTGCCCAACCGTCTCTCGCCTCGCAGCCCGAGCGAGGCGATCAAGCCCACGGCTGCGCCCCCGCCGCCCGACCGTCCGGTCCGTGAGCGCGGCGGCCTGCTGGCCCGCATCTCCGGCCTGCTCACCGCCTCCGTGGTGCTGGCCATCGCCGTGATGATCGGCGTGACCCTGTTCGAGCGCCAGACCAAGGAGGCGGGTCCGCTGCCCGCCGACAAGGTCGTGGTCATCCCGCCCCGCAGCGGCACCACCGAGATCGCCGAGGCGCTCTCCCGCGAGGGCGTCATCACCCACACCGCCCTGTTCGAATGGGCCGCCCGCTTCTCGGGCAAGGCCCTGAAGGCCGGCGAGTACACCTTCAAGGCCCATGCCAGCATCGGCGAGGCCATCGACACCCTGGCCTCCGGCCGGCAGGTGCAGCACGCCATCACCTTCCCGGAAGGCTTGACCTCCGAGCAGATCGTGATGCGCCTCAACGACAACGACGTTCTCACCGGCGACATCAACGAAATCCCGCCCGAGGGCTCGCTGCTGCCCGACACCTACAAGTTCGAGCGCGGCGCCACGCGCCAGCAGATCGTCAACCTGATGCGCGCCAAGCAGCGCGAGGTCCTGAACCAGATCTGGCTGCGGCGCTCGGCCGAGATCCCGGTGAAGACGCCGGCCGAGATGGTGACGCTGGCCTCCATCGTCGAGAAGGAGACCGGCCGGGCCGACGAGCGGCCCCGGGTCGCCGGGGTGTTCGTCAACCGCCTCAACAAGCGCATGAAGCTGCAATCGGACCCGACCATCGTGTACGGGCTGGTGGGCGGGCGCGGCACCCTCGGGCGCGGCATCCAGCGCGCCGAGATCGAACGCGCGACGCCCTACAACACCTACGTGATCGAGGGCCTGCCCCCGGGCCCCATCGCCAATCCGGGCCGCGCCGCCCTGGAGGCGGTGGCCAACCCCTCGCGCACCAAGGACCTGTTCTTCGTGGCCGACGGCACCGGCGGCCACGCCTTCGCCGAGACCCTCGAGGGCCATTCCCGCAACGTCGCCCGCTGGCGCCAGGTCGAGCGCGCCCGCCAGACCCCGACGCCGGACGCGGTGGTCGACAAGGCCGACCCGCCGGGCGCCTCCGCCGTCCCCGGCACCGCCTCGGCCTACGCCCCCGACGGCACCAACATGGCCGCCAGCCCCGACGGCCCCGGCGGCCGCGTGAAGGCCTTCGACGCCTCGGAGGGCACCCGCCTCGACCCCCTGCGCAACAAGACCTTCGACCTGAACTCGCCCAAGACCGTGCCGGTGCTGAAGCAGCCGTAGGGGAGGGAGGCGTCGAACCGAACGCGAAGTCAGCCATGATCCTCTCCAGCATGACGGGCTTTGCCCGCGCCGCCGGCACCACCGGGCCGGTCCAGTGGGCCTGGGAGGTCCGCAGCGTCAACGGGCGCGGGCTCGACGTGCGCCTGCGGGTGCCGAACGGCTACGACGCCGTCGGGGAGGTCGCCCGCAGCGCCCTGCAGAAGAGCCTGGCGCGGGGCCAGTGCCAGCTCTCCCTCAACCTCACCCGGCCGGAGGCCGCGCCCCGCGTCCGGATCAACGAGGCGCTGCTCGGCCAGCTCGCCGCCGCCATCGCGCGGGTGCCCCGGCCCGAGGGGCTGGCGCCCGCCACCCTCGACGGGCTCCTGGGCATCCGCGGCGTCATCGAATCCGACGAGGAGCCGGGGGCCGAAGCGGAGGCCCTGGCGCACGACCTCGCCGCGGGCGTGGTCCGCCTCGTCGCCGACCTCGTGGAGGCGCGCCGCGCCGAGGGCCGGGCCCTGCGCGGGGTCATCGAGGCCCAGCTCGCCGAGATGGCCCGGCTCACCGCCACCGCCGAGGCCTGCCCGGCCCGCAAGCCCGAGGCGGTGAAGGCGCGCCTCGCCGCCGCCGTCGCGACGCTGCTGGAAGCCGGACACCTCGATCCCGACCGCCTGCACCAGGAGGCGGTGCTGCTCGCCGCCAAGGCCGACGTGCGCGAAGAGCTCGACCGGCTCCAGGCCCACTTCGCCAGCGCGGCCGAGCTCCTGGCCGCCGGCGGCGCCATCGGGCGCAAGCTCGACTTCCTGGCCCAGGAGCTCGGGCGCGAGGCCAATACCCTGTGTGCCAAGGCGAATGACATCGCGCTGTCGCGGATCGGACTCGACTTGAAGGCCGTGGTGGAGCAATTCCGGGAGCAGGTTCAGAACGTCGAGTAGGTTTTTTCAGCGATGCGGGACGCTTTGACGATGGAGGCCGGGGTGATCGCGCGGCGCGGGTTCATCCTCATCCTGTCCTCGCCCTCCGGCGCGGGAAAGACGACCCTGACCCGGGCCGTGGCCGCCGACCCGAAATGGGGCCTCGACCTCTCGATCTCGGTGACGACCCGGCAGCGCCGCCCCTCCGAGATCGACGGCAAGCACTACCAGTTCATCGACCGCGAGGCCTTCGACGCCCTGCGCAGCGCCGACAACCTGCTCGAATGGGCCGAGGTCCACGGCAATTTCTACGGCACCCCGCGGCGCCCGGTGGAGAAGGTGCTGGGCGCCGGCCGGGACATGATCTTCGACATCGACTACCAGGGCACCCGACAGGTGCGGGCCAAACTCGCCGACGACGTGGTCACGGTGTTCATCCTGCCGCCGTCGCTGGCCGAGCTCCGCCACCGCCTGGAGCGCCGGGCCGAGGATTCCCCCGACACCATCGAGAAGCGCCTCGCCAACGCCCGGCTGGAGATCCAGCGCTGGAGCGAATACGACTACGTCATCGTCAACGACGACCTCGACGACGCCTTCCGCTCCCTGGAGGGCATCCTCATCGCCGAGCGGCTGAAGCGCGCCCGCCGCACCGGCCTGACCACCTTCGTCGAGGGCTTGCTGGCTGAGCCCGACTGACGCGCGGGTTGCCGCAGACAGGAACGTTCGTCGCGCGACGGGGGTTGGCCCGCGATTCCGGTGGTCGGGGTCGAGAGGCGCGAACCCGAGAGCCGTCGCGATGCGCGAGAGATCCTGTGACATCGCCGTGATTGGCGCCGGCACCGCCGGCCTCGCCGCCTTCCACGCCGCCCGGGACGGCGGCGCCGACGCCGTCCTGATCGAGGCCGGGCCCGGCGGCACCACCTGCGCCCGCGTCGGCTGCATGCCCTCCAAGCTGCTGATCACCGCCGCCAACGCCGCCCACGCGGCGCGTCACGCCGGAGTCTTCGGCATCGACGCCGGCCCGGTGCGGGTGGACGGCCGGCGGGTGATGGACCGCGTCCGGCGCGAGCGCGACCGCTTCGTGGCCGGCGTCCGCGCGGGCGTCGACGCGTTGCCCGCCGAGGCCCGCATCGCCGGCCGCGCCCGCTTCACCGGCCCCGACACCCTGGCGGTCGACGACCACACCACCCTGCGCGTCCGCGCCGCGATCGTCGCCACCGGCTCGAGCCCGGCCATTCCCGAGCCCCTGCGCGATCTCGGCGACCGGCTGCTCACCAGCGACACGGTGTTCGAGATCGCCGACCTGCCGGCCTCCCTGGCGGTGCTCGGCGGCGGCGCCGTCGGCCTCGAACTGGCCCAGGCCATGGCCCGCCTCGGCGTGGCCGTCACCCTGTTCGACCCCGGCACGCACCTCGCCTCCCTGCGCGACGACGGCCTCGCCGTGACCGCCCGCCGGCTCTTCGGGACCGAGATGACCCTCCACCTCGGCAGCCGGGTCACCGAGGGCGAGCGCGACGGGGAGGGCGTGCGCCTGACCTGGACCGACGCGAGCGGGACGCCCGCGACCGGCACCTTCGCGCGGGTCCTCGCGGCGGCCGGGCGTCCGCCCAATGTCCGGCATCTCGGCCTGGAGGCCGCCGGCCTCGCCCTCGACGAACACGGCCTGCCGGGGTTCGACGCCCGCAGCCTGCTCTGCCACGACGGCCCGGTCTTCATCGCGGGGGACGCCAATGCCGACCGCCCGGTGCTGCACGAGGCCGCCCGCCAGGGCCGGATCGCCGGCGCCAACGCCGTCCGCCTGATCGCCTCCGGCCGCATGGCAGTCGAAGCGCCCCGGCGCTGGACCAACCTCACGATGGTGTTCACCGAGCCGCAGGCGGCGAGCGTCGGGGCGCCCCACGATCCCGCGGACGCGTCCCGCGTCGTCGGCACCGTCGATTTCGGCGACCAGGGCCGGGCGCGGATCATGGCCGAGAATGCCGGCGGCCTGCGCCTGCACGCCGATCGCAGCGGCACCCTCAAGGGGGCCGAGATGTTCGGACCGGCCTGCGAGCACCTCGCGCAGTTCCTCGCCCTCGCCATCGCGGACGGGCTGACCGCCGGCGCACTCCTCGACCGGCCGTTCTACCACCCGACGGTGGAGGAGGGGCTGAAGACCGCCCTGGAGGCGATCGTGGCGGCGCTCGACCCATGAGCCGGGACCGCGCGCGAGGCCTTGCGTCCGTCAGACCGGCGTCATCGCGGCCGCGGCGGCCACCCGGCCGCGATGGCTCGTCACCGTATTGCCCACCGAGGCCACCACGATGCAGGCGATGGCCAGCCACTCCGTGGGGGTGAGCTGCTCGCCGAGGATCGCGAGGCCGGCGAGGGAGCCCACGGCCGGCTCGAGACTGAGCAGGACGCCGAAGCTCTGCTTCGACAACCGCTTCAGGGCGACCATCTCCAGCGTGTAGGGCAGGGCGCTCGACAGGGCCGCCACCGCGAGGCCGAACCCGAGCATCGCCGGCTGCAGCAGCAGGGTCCCCGCCTTCGCGATGCCGAACGGCAGCACGACCAGGGCCGCCACCGACATGCCGAGGGCCACCGCCCGTCCGCCGTGGAGATGGCCGACGCGCTGGCCGAAGACGATGTAGAGCGCCCAGCACAGGGCCGCGCCGAGGGCGCAGGCGACACCGACGGGATCGAGGCCGGTGGAGAGGTCGCCGACGGGCAGCAGCAGCGACAGGCCGAGGATGGCGCAGCCGATCCAGGCGAAATCGATTCCCCGGCGCGAGACCGCGAGGGCGAGGGCCAGCGGCCCGGAGAATTCGATCGCGATGGCGAGGCCGAGCGGGATCGTGCGCAGGGAGAGGTAGAACAGCAGGTTCATCGCGCCCAGCACGCCCCCGTAGCGCAGCAGGGCGCCGCGGTCGGCGCGGCTGGGACGCAGGCGCCAGGGCCGCCAGATCGCCACGAGCATCAGCGCCGAGAGGCCGACCCGCAGGGCGGTCGTGCCCTCCGCACCCAGGATCGGGAACAGCTGCTTGGCGTAGGAGGTGCCGACGCTGAGCGAGACGATGCTGCCCAGGAGGGCGGCGACGGGAAGCAGCGTGGCGGCGAGGCCAGCGGGCCTCGAAGATCCTTGCGGTGCGGGCGCCATGGTGCGTTCGTCAGGCCGCCGGCGGCAGGATCATCGCCCGCCGGGCTTCCAGGGCCTGCCAGAGCAGCAGGGCGGGAAGACCGAGGACGATGTCGGGCACGCGCTTGATCAGCGACAGGGCGAGGGCGGTTCCCGCATCGATGCCGAAGAGGCTGCCAAGCAGGACGAAGCCGCCCTCCTGAACGCCGAGACCGCTCGGCACCGGGAAGGCCGCCGACTTGATGGCCTGGCTCAGGGCCTCGATCACCATGACTTCGGTGAAGCTCACAGAATCGACGCCGATGCAGGTGAGGGCGATCCAGATCTCCAGGGCTCCGAGCCCCCAGGCGGCGAGGTGCAGCAGGACGGACGCCGCGAGCGTCCCGCGCCGGCCCGGCGCCCAGACGGCATCGAGCGCGTCGTAGACGCTGCCGCCCAGCGGCGACGGATCGACGGGGTCGCCACGAAAGACTCGGCGCAGGGCCTTGACCACCTTGCCCCCGGCTGCCCGCGCCGCGGCGCTGCGCTGGACCGCCAGGAACGCCGCCAGCAGGAGGGCGGTGACCGCGAGGGCGCGCAGGACCCAGGTGGCCAAGGCCTGCGCGGCCTCGCCGCCGACCTGAAGCAGGAGGCCCACCCCCGCCAGGGCGAAGACCGCCTGGGTCCCGGCCTGAAACAGCATGTCGACGAGGATCGAGGCCGCCGCCAGGGTCCCGGTGGTCCCCCAGAAGGTCAGCAGGCGCCCGCCCACGACGTCGCCCCCGACGGAGGCCACCGGCAGCAGCACGTTGATGCCTTCGCGGACGAGGCGCAGCAGCACGAAGGCTCCGGTCCGGGCCTGTCCCAGTCCCGCGAGCCCCTGGATGACGCAGCCCCAGGCGAGCCCGCACAACAGGATCACTGACACCCGCACCAGCACGATGGCCGCGAGGCCTCCGGGACCGACCCGGCCGAAGGCGTCGGCGACGGCTGCGAGATCGTTGGTGGCGATGAGCCAGACGCCGAGGCCCAGGCCGAGGAGGGTTCCGACCAGGGGAAGGCGTCGCAGGACGCGGCGCCCGAGACGCGCCGGCCAGGATGGCGCAGGAGCGGGGCGTTCGGCGATCCGGGTCGTCGCGAAGCGCGGATCGTCAGGCATCGGACCCGTTCCGAATCGTCCGTCTCAAGGCGTCCCCGCTCCCGCATCCGCCGTGCCGGGACAGTGCTCCCGACATCCCGTTCCGACGCGCGGCCCCGGCTCAGCCGCGCGACGCGTCCGCTGCGTCCGGCAGGGTTAGGCGGCCTTTGGGGCCGAAATCGGGGAACAGCGCGTCCACGGATTGGGCCGGCGTGGCCTGCGGGTCAAGCAGGTGGATGCGCTGCTTGGCGAGGCTGTCCGCGGTGACCACCGCGAGAGCGCGCTTGGGACACGGGCCGAGGCACCCGACTTCGACCACGCGAAGCTTGCGCGCCGTGACGCGCCGCTTGAGTTCACCCTTGAGGCGCCGCCGCACCGAACCCTTCTTCAGACCCTGGCGCTTGACGCACTTGCTGCAGACGAGCACCAATTCCGTGAACCCCGCCCGTGCCATGCGGATCCGCGCCGGGCGTGCGGCGCCCTTGTCCTTGTCATCCATGCCTTGCCTTGTCATCCATGCCGTGACCGGTGTCCTGTGCGGACCCCGGCGCCCAGGCTCCCGCCACCAGGGCGGCACGCCTTAAAAAGGGCCGAAAAACCAAGGATTCGTCGGGCTCAACACGAGGACGGCGAGAGGGCTCCACAGGCGTGACCATATGCATCGTCATCCGGCTCGTGCAGACTTGCTGCCCGTGATGGTGAGTCCGCAGTCAACCCTGAACGCGCCGAGCCTCGGGAACATGAAGTCATGAGTACCGACGAGGTCAAGCAGACCGACCGCGTGCGCGGGGTGATCGATATCGCCCTGCGTTCCCTGCCGGATCTGCGTCGCAACGCCGAGACGGTCGATCCGATTTCGCGGAGCCGCGTCCCGGCCCTCCTGCGCCGGGCGCAGGAACGGCTCGATTGGCGCCAGCTCCCGGGCCTGCGGCCACCGCCGAGCAAGCCGGTGAATCTCGTCCGTAGCTTGCTTCGGCAATTCGGCTTTTTCGTCCTGCTGCCGACGGCCCTCGCGGGGATCTATTTCTACGTCTTCGCCGCCGACCAGTACGTGGCCGTGTCGCAGTTCGCGGTGCGCGGCAACGTCGAGCCGATGGAGGAAAGCTCGGGCGGTCAGTTCTCCGACCTGATCATGAAGCACAACAGCCAGGACAGCTTCATCATCCGGGATTTCGTCGAGAGCCGCGCGATCGTCGCCAGGATGGAAGAGAGCCTTCACGTCTCGAAGATGTTCTCGCGCCCGGAAGCGGATTTCTGGACACGCTACCGGGTCGACCAGTCCATGGAAGAACTGGTCAAGTACTGGAACAAGCATGTCGGCACCCGGATCGAGGTGCTCTCCGGCATCATCACGCTGAGCGTGCGCGCGTTCACGCCGGAGGATGCCCTGGCGATCAATCGCGGAATCGTGGAGCGCAGCGAAGCGCTCATCAACGACATTTCCCGCCGGGCCCAGGCCGACATGGTCAAGCATGCCGAGGCCGAGGCGGCGAAGGCACAGGAGCGCCTGCGCAACGCGCACCTTGCCCTTCAGGTCTTCCGGAACCGTTGGGGCATCATCGATCCTTCCAAGACCGCCGAATCGACCCTGACGACGATCACGACGTTGCGGAAGGACCGGCTCAAGGCCGAGTCCGACCTCGCGGTCCTGCGCGGTTCGAATCTCGGCGAGCAGTCCCGCAGCATCCAGAATCTGGCCTCGACTGTGGCGGCCCTCGATCAGCAGATCCAGAAGCTGACCGACCAGCTCACCAGCGACGGCCTGTCGGGCTCGGACGCCTCGAACAACATGACCCGCGCCCTGCTCGAATACGAGGGCCTGCAGGTCGAGCGCGTCATCGCCACTAAGCTCAACGAATCCGCAAATCTGATGGTCGACCGGGCCCGCATCGCCGCCAACAAGCAGCAGATCTACCTGGCGACCTTCGTCGAGCCCGCTCTGCCCGACGATTCGATCTTCCCGGAACGCGGCTACAGCATCATGGTCGTCTTCTTCGGCTGCCTGGTGCTCTGGAGTTCGTTCGCCCTCATCCTCGCGGGCGTCAACGACCAGCGCCTCTGAACCGCCTCACGCCCCGGTCGTTCCCGCCAGCACGCACATCCTGCCAAAACGCATGTCCGAATTCACCGATCTCATCGCCCGCGCGGTCAATCCCGCCATGTCCCGCGTTGAGCGGGAGGCGGTCTACGGCGTCGTCAAGCAGGCGGTCGAGCGGTTGCAGGCCCGCGATGGCCTGGAGCCGAACGATCCGCGCAGCGCCCTGCAGCAGCATCTCGTCGAGGAGACGATCCGCGACGTGGAAGCCGACATCGCCCGGTTCCATTCGATGGAGAAGCTGGAGCGCGCCCACGAAGCCCAGATGGCCGCCGAGCGTGCCAGCGGTGGCCAGTAGGGCGGGCCCCCGTCCGGCCCGCCATCCCGATCGCCGTGATCAGCCGTAGGCCGCCATGGCCCGGACGCTGCCGGGCTCGGCCACCGACAGGCCGGCATCGACGTACTCGTTGAGCTTGTTGCGCAGGGTCCGGATCGAGATGCCGAGGATCTTGGCGGCATGCGTCCGGTTGCCGAGGCAATGGTCCAGGGTGTCGAGGATGAGGTCGCACTCGACCTGCGCCACGGTCTGCCCCACCAGGCCGCGCGTGGCGGCCTCCGCCACCCGGGCGGCACGCTCGGCCGGACCGGCCGAGACCGGTGCAATGCTGTCGCCTTCCGGGGTGAGGATCGCGTCGGGCCCGATCTCGGCGCCGGAGGCCAGCAGCACCGCGCGGTGCAGGGTGTTCTCGAGTTCGCGGACGTTGCCGCGCCAGGGATTGGCCCGCACCAGGCCCTGCGCCTCGACGCTGAGGGGCCGCACCGGCACGCCATTCACCTCGGCGTATTTCTTGGCGAAGTGCGCTGCCAGCGCGAGGATGTCGGCGGGGCGCTCGCGCAGGGCCGGCAGGCGCAGGTGCACGACGTTCAGCCGGTAGTAGAGATCCTCGCGGAAGGTGCCCTTGCGGACCTCCTCCACCAGGTTGCGGTTGGAGGTGGCGAGCACGCGGATGTCGACTTTCACGGGCGCGGTCCCGCCGACCCGGTCGATCACCCGCTCCTGCAGGGCGCGCAGGAGCTTCGACTGCAGCCGCACGTCCATCTCGGAGATCTCGTCGAGCAGGAGCGTGCCCCCATGGGCCTCCTCGAAGCGGCCGATGCGGCGCGCCACGGCACCCGTGAAGGCCCCCTTCTCGTGCCCGAACAGCTCGGATTCCAGCAGCGCCTCGGGGATCGCGGCGCAGTTCACCGAGACGAAGGGCCGGTTGGCGCGGTTCGACTTGCCGTGGAGGTGGCGGGCCAGGACCTCCTTGCCGGTGCCGCTCTCGCCCGTGATGAGCACGGAGGCCTCGGAGCGCGCCACCTGCTCGGCAAGCTTGACCACCTTCTCCATGGAGGCGTCGCGCCAGACGAAGGCCCGCCCATCCTCGGAGACCGCCTGCAGCACCGCTGCGATCAGCTCGGGATCGGGGGGCAGGGGGATGTATTCCCGGGCCCCGGCCTGGATCGCGGCCACCGCCGCCTTGGCGTCCGTGGTGACACCGCAGGCGATGACGGGGGTGCGGATGCGCTCCTCGGCCAGGGCCGTCACCAGGTCGCGGATCGCCAGGGCCACGTCGATCATGATGAGATCGGCGCCCTTGGCCCGCAGCACCGCGAGGCCCTGGGCGAGGCTCTCGGCGTTGGTGACGGCCGCGCCCCGGTTCATGGCGATCTTGGAGGCGGTGATCAGCTCGCCGTTGAGGCGTCCGATGATGAGTAGCCGCATGGCTCGGGGTCTCCGTCAGGTTCGGCTTCGCGCGGGGGGCGCGGCGGCCGGAAGGGCGAGGGGGGTCAGTGATCGCTCTTGATGATCTCGGTCATCGTCACGCCGAGGCGATCCTCGACGAGCACCACCTCGCCGCGCGCCACGAGGCGGTTGTTGACGAAGATGTCGATGGCCTCGCCGACCTTGCGGTCGAGTTCCAGCACCGCGCCGGGCTGGAGCCGGAGCAGGTCGCCGATCGGCATGCGCGAGGAGCCGAGCACCGCCGAGACCACCACCGGCACGTCGAAGACCTGCTCCAGGTCGGCGGCGCTCTTCGGCGTGGTGGGCGTCTCGCGGATCGACTCAGTGCCGAGGCCGTCGAAGGAGGCATCGCCGCCGTTGAGCTGGGGCAGGCTGAAATCATCGGACATGCGGAGGCTTCTCGGTCTGGATTCGGGTCGGGCGGGCGGATCAGGCGGGCGGATCAGGCGGGAATGCCGAGGGCGGAGAGCACTGCGGCTTCGATCTGGGTCCGGTCCCGGACCACGCCGCCGTCGGCCCACTCCATGCGGGCGTCGCCCGGCGCGAGATCGGGT
Source organism: Methylobacterium sp. Leaf125 (assembly GCF_001423085.1). Lineage (GTDB taxonomy): Bacteria > Pseudomonadota > Alphaproteobacteria > Rhizobiales > Beijerinckiaceae > Methylobacterium. The sequence continues at coordinate 132,585 of NZ_LMNU01000047.1, forward strand.
TCGCCGAGCACCACCAGGCGGCCCTCGAAGCCGCGCTCGCGGGCGAGGCGCTTCACCAGGGCCTCGGACTCGTCGACCAGGCTCTCGTGCACCCGGACGACGAGGTGGGGCACGCCGCGCAGGTGCTGGAGCGCGGCACGGGCGGCGTCGCCGATCGCCGCCAGGGGCTGCGCGTCCAGGGCCTCGCCGGCGATCTTGCGGGCGAGCAGGATGGCGAAGTCGAGCGCCTCGTCCTCGCGCGCCTGGTCCCGGGCGTCCGACTGCCCGATCAGGCCCGCCGCGGCGAGCCCGAGCCGGGTGAGGGCGTCGGACAGGCGCGCCTGGATCTGCTGCTCGGCCAGGGCCTGGCCCTCGCGCACGCCGCGCGCATAGCCCTCGGCCTCGGCGCGGGCGACGGTCTCCGCCAGGGCGGCCGCCTCCTGGGCGGCGACCGGGCTGTCGGGCCGGGGCCGGAAATCGGTGTCGAAGAGGAAGCGGCGCGCGTTCAATAGACCAGCTCCTCCTCGCCGCTCGACTTGGCGATCATGATCTCGCCCTTCTCGGCGAGCTCCTTGGCCAATTCGGTCATCTTGGCCTGCGCCTCATCCACGTCCTTCAGGCGGATCGGCCCGAGGGAGCCCATCTCGTCGGTGATGTTCTTGGCCGCGCGGGTGGACATGTTCTTCAAAAAGAAGTTGCGCACCCGGTCGTCGGCGCCCTTGAGGGCCCGGCACAGGGTCTCGTTGTCGACCTTGCGCAGCAGCGTCTGGACGCTGCCGGCATCGAGCTTGAGGAGGTCCTCGAAGGTGAACATCAGCTGGCGGATCTTCTTGGCCGAGCCGCGATTGGCCTGGTCGAGGGCCGTCAGGAAGCGGCCTTCCGTCTGTCGGTCGAAGGCGTTGAAGACGTCGGCCATCAGCTCGTGGGCGTCGCGGCGCGTGGTCTGCGCGATGGTCGAGACGAACTCGACCCGCAGGGTCTCCTCGATGTGGCGCAGGGCCTCCTTCTGCACCGTCTCCATCCGCAGCATCCGGTTCAGGACGTCGATGGCGAATTCCTCGGGGAGGATGGTGAGCACCCGGGCCGCGTAGTCCGAGCGCACCTTGGAGAGCACCACCGCGACGGTCTGCGGGTACTCGTTGCGCAGGAAGGACGCCAGGATCTCCGGATCGATCTGGGTCAGGCTCGCCCAGACGCGCTTGCCCGAGGCGCCCTTGATCTCCGCCATGATCGAAGAGACCTGATCGGTCGGGAAGATCTTGAGGAGCAGGGATTCCGTCCGCTCGAAGTTCGAGGTGATGCCGCCGCCGGAGGACAGGCGGGACACGAAGTCGACGATGAGCTTCTCGACCGTCTCGGCCTCGAGCGAGCCGAGCTGCACCATGGCGTGCGAGACGAGCTTCACCTCGTCCTCGTCGAGCATCTGCCAGATCGGCGCGCCCTCGCTTTCCCCGAGGAGGAGCAGGAGCGCGGCGGCGCGCTGGGCGCCGGTCATGGCGCCGAAGGCACCGTTGTTGCCCTTGGCGAGTTCCGCCTGGATGTTCAGTCCCGAAGACATGGTCTCAACGCCTCACGGTCGGGTGGGGAAACAGGACGCGCATCAGCTTTCGTGAATCCAGTTGCGGAGCACTTCGACGGTCTCGCTCGGGCTGGCCCGGACCATGTCGACCACGCGCTGGACGGTCTCGGCCTGGACCTTGCCGTTGAGCTGCGCGAAATCCACGAGGCGTGCGGTCGGGTTGTCGGGTGGCACCATCAGCGCCTCGGCGCCCGCCATCGCTCCGGCCGCTCCGGCGCCCGAGACCAGGGCGATCTGGATCGGCTCCGAGGCCAGGACCTTCTTCAGGAGCGGGCGCACCACCGCCATCAGGACGATCAGGGTCAGCATCGTCAGGACGCCGAGCTCGACGATCCGCATCACCTCCTCCTTCGAGGGGCTCAGCAGCGACTGGACCAGGGACGGCTCGGCGAACTCGGCCGGGACCGGTGTCTCGGCGAAGCGGAGGTTCACCACCTCGACCTGATCGCCGCGCGCCTTGTCGAAACCGATGGCCGAGCGCACCAGGGCGGCGATGCGGTCGACCTCGGCCGCCGGGCGCGGCTGGTAGACCGGCTTGCCGTCCGGGCCGGGCACGTAGGCGCCATCGACGACCACCGCCACAGAGAGGCGCTTGATCCGGCCGCCTTCGGCGACCTCCGTCTTGGTCACCCGGGAGATCTCGTAATTCGTGGTCTCCTCGTTCTTGTTCGTGGAGTCCTTCTGGGTCGGCGTCTGGCCGGGCTGGTTGGCACCCGGGAGTTCGTTGCCGACGCTGACCGCGCCCTCGGCGCCCCCCGTCAGCGAATTCTCGGTCCGGGTCTGGGTCGAGCGCACCACCCGGCTCTCGGGATCGAAGCTCTCGGACTTGCTCTCGATGCGGTTCAGGTCGAGTTCGGCGCTGACCTGGATGCGGGCGCGCCCGGCACCGACGATGCCGGCGACGATCTCCTCGATCTGCGAGCGCAGGCGGCGCTCGATGCCGACCTGCTTCTCCTCCATGCCCGCGCCGGTCTCGGCCTCGGCCCCGCGGGCGCCGTCCGCGAGCAGGCGCCCGCGCTCGTCGACGATGGAGACCCGCTCCGGCTTCAAGCCCTCGACGGCGGAGGCCGCGAGGTGGCGGATGGCGCGGACCTGGGACGGGTCGAGGTCGCCCATCAGCTTGAGCACGATGGCGGCGCTCGGCGTCTCGCGGTCGCGCTCGAACAGGCGCCGCTCGGGGATGACGAGGTGGACCCGCGCCGCCTGGACCCGCCCGATGGCGCGGATGGAGCGGGACAGCTCGCCCTCCAGGGCGCGCAGGTGGTTCACGTTCTGCACGAAGTTGGTCGACGAGAAGGCGTCGCCCTTGTCGAAGATCTCGTAGCCGACGCCGGCGGCGCTCGGCAGGCCCTTGCCGGCGAGGTCCATGCGCAGGCGCGGCAGGTCGGCCCGGGGGGCCAGGATGGTCTGGCCCGCATCCCCCTTGGTCTCGTACTTGATGCCGCGCGCGTCGAGGTCACGGATCACGGCCGAGGAATCCGACATCGACAGGTCGGCGAAGAGCACGCCCATGTCGGGCTTGGAGACGCGCAGGATCACGAAGGCGAAGAAGCCGATCAGCGTCATCGTGACGGCGGCCATGGCGGCGAGGCGCGCCGGGCCCAACTTGGTCACGAGGTCAAGGACCGGTTTCACGACGCGACGCACCCACCCGAGACGCGGCACCGGACTGCCGGCACCCGCTCGGCAAAATTTGCCTGGGTCGTGGTTAGCGCGGAGTTAACATTCCTGAACGAAGCAGGGTCGCGGGCACGGATGCACGCCGGAAAACGCGAAAGCCGCGCCCGGGTGAGGGGACGCGGCTTCCGGGTTCGGCAAGGGAGGCGACGGGGTCCGACAGGGACCCCGGCCGTCGCCCGGCTCAGTGGCGGTAGTGCTGGATGCGCGTGGTGCGCAGGCCGGCCAGACCGTGCTGATCGATGGAGAACTGCCAGCTCAGGAACTCCTCGGTGGTGAGGGTGTAGCGCTGGCAGGCCTCCTCGAGGCTGAGCAATCCGCCTCTGACGGCGGCGACCACTTCGGCCTTGCGACGGATCACCCATCGACGGGTGGTGGTCGGCGGAAGGTCCGCAATGGTTAACGGACTTCCATCAGGCCCGATGACGTACTTTACTCTCGGGCGGCTTGGTTCGGTCATGATACGCTCTACAACTCGACTGACCTGTCGAGATTGGAAGCTACTTGTACCCACTTAAGATATCTTGAAGCGGATCGATCGCATTGGATTCGCCCTGTTCGTCATGTGGACAACCCAGCTCCGATGTCCCGGACGGTGGAGATCGGCACCCTTGATTTGCCGACCAACAGCACCGGCTCGGTGCCACTGAGATCGACGCTGTCGACGGTTCCGCTCACCTTGGTGTCGACGGTCACCTTCGTCCCCGTGGCGTCCACGGCATCGACCTTGATCGCGTAGGTTCCGTTGGGCGCGGTGAAGCCGCTGGACGAGCGCCCGTCCCAGGTGAAGGCCTGTTCGCCCGCGTTGAGCGCCTTGGTCTGCGTGGCCACCACGTTGCCCTTGGCGTCGCTGATCGTCATCGTCGCCTGCTTGGCCGCCCGGGCCGGATTTAGCGTCCAGGTCGCAGCCCCGTCCTTGAGGGCGGTGGACTTCCCGTCCGCCGTGATCGTCTGGCCGATGAATCCGGTGGCGGAGGCGGCACTCGACGACTTGGCGTTGCTCAGGATCGAGTCGAGGCGGTCGTTCGACTTCAGCTGCTGCTCGACGCCGGCATATTGCACCAGTTGCTGGGTGAACTGGTTGGTGTCCATCGGGTCGAGGGGGTTCTGGTTCTTCAGCTGCGTCGTCAGCAGCGTCAGGAACTGGGTGAAGTTGCCCGCGATCTCCTGCGTCGAGGAACTGGTGCTCGCCACGCCGGCCGAGGCCGTGCTGGCGAGGCTGCTGATGCCCGTTGTCATCGTGGTGACTCCTCAGATGCGGATGTCGATGCCGAGGACGGCGCCGTAGCGGCGCAGCGGACCGGCGGAAATCGGGGTGGGCTCGCGGGACTCGGCGCCGGAGCGCGCAGACCCGCCCGCGTCGGGCCGCTGCCCGTCCGCGCCGGAGCCGTTCGACTGGCCATTGGCCGAGCCGTCCCCGCGGAGCGACAGGTTGATGCTGCCATCGGCGGCGTTGAGGCCGGCCTGGTTGAGCGCCTGCTGCAGGCTGCCGGCGTCGCGCTGGAGCAGCGCCAGGGTCTCGGGGCGGTCGACCACGAGGCTTGCCTGGACCGCGCCGGTCTCTTTGTCGATGTCGAGATTGACGTCGATGCGGCCGAGATCCTTCGGATCGAGGCGGATCTCGAACTGGTTGCTGCCCGCGAGCGAGCGCAGGCCGATCGTCATCGGCACGGCGCCGAGGGGGACCGGTGCCGGTGCCGGCGTGCCCGGTGCGCTCGGGGCGGACGCCTCCGCCCCCTTCGCGTGCGCCGGGGCCGACGTCACCGGGGACGGCGTCGCCGGGGCGGCGGGCGTCAGGTCGGTGCGGGCGGCATCCGAGGCAAGGGCGAGGCCGGCAGCGAATTCGCCCTGTGGCTTGCCGTTGCCCGGCTCACCGCTCTCGGCCCCCTCGTCGCCGTCCGAAGGTGCCTTGACCTTCAGCCCGGGCAGCCCCTGGGCCGCGCTTCCGCTCGGGTTCGTGCCCACGGCCACCACCGGTGCGGCCGTACCGGACGGGTCCGCGTCGGCAGCCGCTCCATCGGCGCTGGCCGCCGCGGCGCCCTGCGCAGCCGAGGCAAGGGCGTTGAGAGGCGGGGCGGTGGGAAGCGGGGCGGTCGGCAAGAACATGAGTGGCGTCGCGGTCCCGGCCTGCGCGGCGGCCTGGCTCTCCTCCGGCTTATCCGCGGTTGCGGTCTCCCCGCCCGCCGTGGTGCCGCCGGGCGTGCCGGTCTCGGTCGTGTCCTGGCCCGCGCTGGCCCCGGGCGCCGCGTTCGTGTCGTTGCGCGCGTCCTGCGCCTTGCCGGGTACGCCGGGACCGGCGGAGTCGCTCGTGCCGCGAGCCTCGGCGCCGGCAGCGCCCGGCTTGGCATTTGCCGGAGCGCGGGCCTCGCCCGCCTTGGTTTGGTTCGCTTCGGCTTGGTTCGCCTTGGTTTGGTTCGCCTCGGCCTTATCCGCCTTGGCCGCCCGGGCGTCGGCGGCGGCCTTCGCGCTGTCGCGGGCCTGCGTCGCCTCACGGGTCGCCGCCGCGTCGTTGGCGCGCTGGGCGGCGATCCGGTCGTTGCGGTCTTCGGCCGCCGCACGGTCGTCCCGGGCGCGGGCGTCGGCGGCCCGCGGACGGGGATCGGGTGCGGGCGGGTCGAGGCGGAACGCGGCGGTGGCCGCTCCCCGTGACGGAACCGCGCTCGGCGAAGCCGTGCGCCGGGACGATGTGTTCCACTCGATCGATGAGACAGCCATGGCGACAATCCTCTACGATCCCTCCCTCAGCAAGGCGCAGGCCAGCGCAACCGAAGCGCAAGACCCTGAGAGAGAACGTTTTTTTCCCAGGCGGCCTGTCCCGCCCTGGCTCAGGAGGGCAAATCCTGCCGGGCGCCCGGCAGCTTTCGCCCGTCCGCCGGCGCCCTGCGCGGGGAGACACCCGGCGCATCCGCCTCCCTGGAACTCGCGGGCGAGGATCGCTATAGACTCACGCGCGGGGCCGGACCGGTCCCTCCCGGCACACCCTGGCGCGATGAATTCCCTCGATCTTCCCAAGGCCCCGCACGAGACGCGCGTCGTCGTCGCCATGTCGGGCGGCGTCGATTCCTCCGTCGTGGCCGGGCTCCTGAAGCGGCAGGGCTACGACGTCGTCGGCATCACGCTCCAGCTCTACGATCACGGTGCCGCTACCCATCGCAAGGGTGCCTGCTGCGCCGGGCAGGACATCCACGACGCGCGCCGCGTGGCCGAGACCCTGGGCATTCCCCATTACGTCCTCGATTACGAGGACCGCTTCCGGGAATCGGTGATCGACCGCTTCGCCGAGAGCTACCTCGCCGGCGAGACGCCGATCCCCTGCGTCGAGTGCAACCGCTCGATAAAGTTCCGCGATCTCCTGCGCACCGCCCGGGACCTGGAGGCCGACTGCCTCGCCACCGGGCACTACGTGGCGAGCCGGCCCGAGGCCACCGGCGGACGCGGGCTCTACCGCGCCCTCGATCCGGCCCGGGACCAGAGCTACTTCCTCTATGCCACCACGGCGGAACAGCTGGATTTTCTGCGCTTCCCCCTGGGCGAGCTCCCGAAGGACGAGACCCGCCGCCTCGCCCGCGACCTCGGCCTGGCCGTGGCCGAGAAGGCCGACAGCCAGGACATCTGCTTCGTGCCCCAGGGGCGCTACGCCGACGTGATCGCGCGCCTGCGGCCGGACGCGGCCCGGGCCGGGGAGATCGTCGATCTCGGCGGTCAGGTGCTCGGGCAGCACGAGGGCATCATCCACTACACCGTCGGCCAGCGCCGGGGCCTGCGCCTCGCGGTGGGCGAGCCGCTCTACGTCATCCGCCTCGAGCCCGAGACCGCCCGGGTCGTGGTCGGCCCGCGCGCGGCGCTGGCCACCAGCCGGATCCGCATCACCGACCTGAACTGGCTCGGCGGCGCCGGCCCGGTCGAGAACCTGCCCGTGGCGGTACGCGTGCGCTCGACCCGGGAGCCGCGACCGGCGCTCCTGAGCCGCGAGGCCGCGGGCGGCGGAGCCGAGATCGTCCTGGCCACGCCGGAGGACGGCGTCTCGCCCGGACAGGCCTGCGTGATCTACGCCGATGACGGCCCGCGCGCCCGCGTCCTCGGCGGTGGCACCATTCGGCGCATCGACGCGTTGGCGACCGGCGCGGCCGAAGCGGCCTGACCGGATCACGCCCCGAACCACCCCTATCCCCCAACAGGACGACGAGATCGACATGCTGAGCGAGCCGCGGGAGGCCGGTCCGAGCACCGCCCTGATGCGCAAGGCCTATGCGCGCTGGGCGCCGGTCTACGACGTCGTCTACGACAAGCTGACGGAGCCGGCCGCCCGCGACGCGGTGGAAGCGGCCGTCGCCTGCGGTCCGCGCATCCTCGAGGCCGGCGTCGGCACCGGCCTGTCGCTGGGCTACTATCCGCCGACGAGCTTCGTCTGCGGCGTCGATCTCTCCGAGGACATGCTCAAGCGGGCGCGCGCCAAGGTGCTGCGCCGCGGCCTGCGCCACGTGCGTGGCCTCCAGGTGATGGATGTCTGCCGCCTCGGCTACGCCGATGCGAGCTTCGACGCCGTGGTGGCGCAGTTCCTCATCACCCTGGTGCCCGACCCGGAGGCCGCCCTCTCCGAGTTCCTGCGCGTGGTCCGGCCGGGCGGCGAGATCGTGCTCGCCAACCATTTCGGCCAGAATGCCGGCACGCTGGCCAAGGTCGAGGAGATCGTGGCGCCGCTCTGCACCAAGATCGGCTGGTCCTCCGACTTCAAGTCGAGCCGCATCGAGGCCTGGGCCCGCGCCAACGGCGTCGAGTTCATCGGCGTCTCGCCGACCTTCCCGGGCGGGTTCTTCAAGATCCTGCGGATGCGCAAGCGCGGGTGAGTGCGCCGACGCCTCCGGCCGACGAAGCGCCGACCCGGCTGAAGCGCCTCCTCCGCTGGGGACCGCTCCTGCTCCTCGTCTGCGCCTCCCTGGCCGTGCTGGCCTCCGGCGCCTCGCACCTTCTCAGCCTCGACCGGCTGCTCGCCTCCCGGGCGTGGCTCAACGCCTGGGTGGCCGAGGACCGCTTCCGCGCGATGGTGGTCGCCTATCTGGTCTATGTCGGCGCCGTGGTGGTCTCGATCCCGGCCTCGCTCTTCCTGACGATGCTCTGCGGATTCCTGTTCGGGATCGTGCCCGGCGCCCTCGTGGCCGTCGCCTCCGCCACCACGGGGGCCGCGATCGTCTTCACCATCGGCCGCGGCGCGGCCTCCGACCTGCTGCTGCGCCGGGCCGGGCCCCGGCTCGCGAGCCTCGCGGCGGGCTTTCGCGAGGACGCCTTCGGCTACATCGCCGTCCTGCGCCTGCTGCCGATCTTTCCGTTCTGGATGACCAACCTCGCCCCGGCCGCCTTCGGGGTGAAGCGCAGCACCTTCGTGCTGGCGACCCTCGTGGGTCTCCTGCCGGGGGCCTTCGTGTATGCCGCCACCGGCGCGGCGATCGAGGACGTGGTGCTGGCGCACGAGACCGCCAAGGCGGCCTGCCTCGCCGCCGACGGCCTCGATTGCGAGAACGCCCTGACGCTGCGGGCCCTGATCACCCCCAAAATGGTGCTCGGCCTCGGCGCTCTCGCGGCTTTGGCCCTGATCTCGGTATTCCTACGACGTCGCATTCAGGCGCGACGCCGGTTAGAGTCCTGATCGAATTTGGCCATACATCTGATCTAAAAAGTTGCATCTCCGGACGCAGCCTAATGCGGTCCGGGACGTTGGTGGGCAATCGCGCTCCGAGCCGTCGCCCTGAAAACGCCACTGGACCACGCTCCAGATCGGGTTCACGCCGTCACCCGCCGCGCCGTTGGGACACCGGAAACGCGAAGTACCGAGATGGCTGTGACGTCGCGCGTCGAATTTCAGCAGGAGGCGGCCGCGGCGAATCCCGTGGCTGCGCGCGGTCTCGGCCGACACCTCGGCCTCTCGGGTCGCCTCTTCCTGCTCACCGTGGCGTTCGTCGCGCTGATCGAGGTGCTGATCTACGTCCCCACGGTGGCGAATTACCGCCGGATGTGGCTGTCGGACCGGATCGCCGCCGCCCAGGTGGCCGCCCTCGTCCTCGACGCCGCGCCGGACCAGCAGGTCTCGGAGGGCCTGTCCCAGCGCCTGCTCGACGGTGCGGGCGCGCGCGCCATCGCGGTGCGCGGCAACGGCACCCGCCGGCTCCTCGCCAACGAGACGGTGCCGGATACGGTCTCGGACATCATCGACCTGCGGTCGGAGCATTGGATCCGTTCGATCCGCGGCGTCGCCCGGACGCTCCTGATCGAATCGAACGATCCGATACGGGTGATCGGGCACGGCCGCGACGGCTTCGACCTCGTGGAGATCCTGATGGATCCCCGCCCCCTGCGGCTGGCCGTGGCGGATTTCTCGATCCGGCTGGCCCTGTCGTCCATGGCGCTGGCGGCGACGGTGGCGGGCCTGATCTTCCTCGTCCTGCAGCGGGCGATCGTGCGGCCGGTGCGCCGGCTCGTCCAGAACATCACCAGCTTCGCCGACGACCCGGAGGCGATCGACGGCGTGATCGTGCCCTCGCGCCGGACGGACGAGATCGGCCATGCCGAGATCGCGCTCGCCCGCATGGAGACCGCCCTGGCGAGCGAGTTGCGCGAGAAGCGGCGGCTCGCCGGACTCGGATTGTCGGTGAGCAAGATCAACCACGAACTGCGCAACCTGCTGACCACGGCGCAGCTCCTCAGCGACCGCCTCGACGGCGTCGCCGATCCGGTCGCCCAGCGGGTGGCTCCGCGCCTCGTCGCCACCCTGGATCGGGCGATCCGGTTCTGCGAGGAAACCCTGGCCTATGGCCGGGCGACGGAGCGCAACCCGAACCGGCGCCTCGTGCCCATCGCCCAGATCGTCGCCGAGCAGGCTGACCTCGCCGGGCGGGGACGCGATTCGAAGATCGTCATCCGCGAGCTCTGCCCGAGCGAGCTCCGGATCTTCGTCGACCCGGACCAGTTCTCGCGCGCGCTGGCCAACATCGTCCGGAACGCCGTCCAGGCCCTGAGCCCGCAGGGGACCGGCTACGAGGCGCCGTCCCAGGAGAATCCCGAGATCACCATCCGGGCCCGTCGCGCGGGCCAGCCCGGCGCGGGCGAGACGACGATCCTCGTCGCCGACAACGGCCCCGGCCTGCCGCCGCGGGCCCGCGAGCACCTGTTCTCCCCGTTCAAGGGCTCGTCGCGTTCCGGCGGCACCGGCCTCGGCCTCGCCATCGCGTCCGAGCTGATCGAGCTGAACGGCGGACGCCTCAGCCTCGACGACACCGCCGCCGGGACCTGCTTCCGCATCACGATCCCGGACGCCGCCGGCGCCTGACCGGACGGCGGACGGGCCGGGTCTCGAACGGCGACGGCTACTCGGCCGCCGCCAGGGTCAGGCCCGGCACGGTGATGCCGATGTCGCGCAGGAGCTCGGCATCCGAATCGGTCTCGTTGTTCGCCGTCGTCAGCAGGCGCTCGCCGTAGAAGATCGAGTTGGCCCCGGCGAGGAAGCAGAGGATCTGCGCTTCGCGGGTCAGGCCCTTGCGGCCGGCGCTGAGGCGCACGCGGGCACGCGGCATCACGATGCGGGCGGTGGCGCACATCCGCACGAGGTCGAGGGGATCGACCGCGGGCCGGTCCTCGAGGGGCGTGCCCTCCACCGCCACCAGGGCGTTGATCGGCACGCTCTCGGGGTGCGGCGCATGGTTGGCCAGGACCTGGAGCATGCTGGCGCGGTCCTTCACGCCCTCGCCCATGCCGACGATGCCGCCGCAGCAGACGCCGATGCCGGCATCGCGCACGTTCTGCAGGGTGGTGAGGCGGTCCTCGTAGGTCCGCGTCGAGATGATGTCCCCGTAGAAGTCGGGGCCGGTGTCGAGGTTGTGATTGTAGGAGGTCAGCCCGGCCTCCGCGAGGCGCTCAGCCTGCGAGGGCGAGAGCATGCCGAGGGTGACGCAGGCCTCCATGCCGAGGCCGCGCACGCCGCGCACCATCGCCAGCACCGAGTCGAATTCCGGCCCGTCCTTGGGCTGGCGCCAGGCCGCGCCCATGCAGAAGCGGTGCGCGCCCGCCGCCTTGGCCTCGGCCGCCTCGCGCAGCACGGCGTCGACGGGCATCAGGCGCTCGCGGGCCATGCCGGTGCCCTTGTGGTGGGCCGATTGCGGACAGTAGGCGCAATCCTCGGGGCAACCGCCGGTCTTGATCGACAGCAGGGCGGCCCGCTGGATGTCGGCCGGATCGTTGTGGGCGCGATGGACCTCCGCCGCCCGGAACACGAGGTCGAGGAGCGGCAGGTCGTGGATCGCCTGGATCTCGGCGACGCTCCAGTCGTGACGGATCGCGGCTGTGGCGGAGACCGGGCGGGCGGCGAGGGGGGCCAGGGTGTCAGTCATGGTCCCCATGAGGCGAATCTCGGCCGGAAAATCAAGCCGGCCGCGCGACCTCAGTGCGTCGGCTCGCCCGCCGCCACCTTGGCGGTCCAGTCGTCGAAGGCGATGATCTCCTGGCGCTGCTCGCCGAGTCCCGCGATGCCGAGGGTCATGACGTCGCCGCTGCGCAGGAAGCGGGGCGGCTTGCGCGCCATGCCGACGCCGGGGGGCGTACCCGTGGTGATGATGTCCCCGGGCTCCAGCATCATGAAATGCGAGACGTAGGCGACGAGCTGCGCCGCGTCGAAGATCATCGTGGCCGTCGAGCCGGTCTGCATCCGGGTGCCGTTCACGTCGAGCCACATGCCCAGGTTCTTGAGGTCGGGAATCTCGTCGAGGGTGACCAGCCAGGGGCCGAGCGGTCCGAAGGTCGGGCAGCCCTTGCCCTTGGTCCAGGTGCCCCCGCGCTCCATCTGGTACGCGCGCTCGGACACGTCGTTGCAGATGCAGGCGCCCGCCACGTAGGACAGCGCCTCGTTGGCGTGCACGTAGGAGGCCCGCGCGCCGATCACCAGGGCGAGCTCCACCTCCCAGTCGGTCTTGGCCGAGCCCTTGGGCAGGATGACCCGGTCGTTCGCCCCGGCGAGGCACGAGGGCGCCTTATTGAAGATAATCGGCTCCGGCGGGATGTCGGCACCGATCTCGGCGGCATGGTCAGTGAAGTTCAGCCCGATGGCCACGAAGTTGCGGGTGCCGCCGACGCAGGGGCCGAGGCGGGTCTCCGCCGGCAGGGCCGGCAGGCTCGCCGGATCGAGCCGGCGCAGGCGTTCCAGGGTCTCGCGCGAGAGGGCAGGCCCGGCGATGTCGCGCACATGGGCCGAGAGGTCGCGCAGGACACCCTGCGCATCGACCAGACCGGGCTTCTCGTCTCCGCTCGCGCCGTGGCGTACCAGTTTCATCGCTCGTGCCTCCGCATGTCTGTCCGCTGCCTGACATCGATCGGACCCGGACGGGCGGCAAGGGGCAATCGGCGACGGACGGCGTGCCGTCTCATCGCGCGCCGGGACCCGAGGCCCGGCCCGAGGGCGATTTTGTCGCCGAAAGGTCACACCCCCGTCCGGAGATGCGCCGGGCGCGTTTTTTCGGCCGACGGGCTTACTCACGGAGACGAGAGTTTAGATGTGAACCATTCTGCAGGCTTCCTCGCCAGCTCGAATCCAGGCCTGCAATATCGCGCTGATTTCAGTTTACGTTTCCCTTAATACTGAAGATATACTTGTCGGCCTGCGATTTGCGAAGTTGCGTCACTCGCGTCATTGTCACACCCAAGGTGCGAGGCCTTCCCCGATCGGGAGAGGACAAGCGAGCACCAACAACTGGGGTGGGTCCTACGTCATGATGGGTACGATTCGGCGCCGTTCCCTGCGCGGCCTGGCGCTTTCGGGAGTTTCCGCAGCCCTCCTCTGCGCCGGCGTCGCCGGGGCCTCGGCCGGGGCCTTCGGCATCCGCGAGCAGAGCGCCCAGGCCCAGGGTCTCGCCTGGGCGGGCGCCGCCTCCGGCTCCGGCGGCGTCTCCTCGATGTTCTGGAACCCCGCCACCGTGACCATGCGGCCGGGCTGGGTCACCGAGCAGAACCTGTCCTTCATCAACCTGTCGGCGAAGATCACGCCCGACGTGGGCACGAACCCGGCCTTCGCCCGCCTCGGTGACAGCGGCGAGATCGGCCAGGGCGCCGTGGTTCCGGCCGGCGCCACCTCCTACCAGCTCAACGACCGCCTCTGGGTCGGCATCACCTCCGGCGCGCCCTTCGGCCTCGTGACGAAGCCGCGCCAGACCTGGTCGGGCGAGCTCTACGGCCGGTCCAGCCGCATCTTCTCCCTGGCCTTCAACCCGGTCGTCGGCTTCAAGGTCAACGAGTGGCTCTCCATCGCCGCCGGCCCGAACATCGAGTACTTCAAGCTCGTCCTGCGCCAGGCCCTGCTCTCGCCGCTCAGCACCAATCCGGCCGCCCTGCCGAGCTCCGGCCTCAAGGGCGATTCCTGGGGCGTCGGCTTCACCGCCGGTGCGCTGATCACGCCCTTCGACGGCACCGCGATCGGCGTCGGCTTCCGCTCCTCCGTCCATCACGACATCGGCGGCCAGCTCATCCTGCCCGGGCCGCTGGCGGCGCTCGGCGGCGACGTGAAGGCCAAGCTGAACACCCCCGAGAAGCTGAGCGTCGGCCTCACCCAGGCGATCACCCCGGTGGCGCGCCTCAATCTCGGTTTCGAGTGGGACAACTGGAGCCGTCTGGGCACCGTCAACGTCCTCCTCGACCGGACCGGTGCCGTCGCGACGCAGCTGCCGCTGAACTACAAGGACGGCTACACCTACTCGATCGGCGGCGAGTACGACTGGTCGCCGGCCCTGACGGTCCGCGCCGGCGTGGCCTACGAATCCTCCCCGATCGATTTCTCGAACCGGTCGGTGCGCCTGCCCGATGGCGACCGGGTGAACGTCTCGGTCGGCGGAAGCTACCGCTGGAGCGAGAAGCTGACCCTCAACCTCGCCTACTCGCACTTCTTCGTCGACAAGGGACGGATCCTGGCCGGCCCCGGCCGCGACTACAACGTCCAGAACGTGGTCTTCGCGGGCGTCGCCGACAGCAGCGCCGACATCGTCTCGGTCGGCTTCCGCTACGTGTTCGGCGAGCCCGTGGCGGCCGCGCCGGCCCCCCTGGTGCGCAAGTTCTGAGGACGCACGACGCTCAGGGCGGCGGAGCCGGTCCGGTCCCGCCGTCCGCGAAGCGCTCGACGAAGAAGATGCGGTCGTGGCCGGGCGGAAATTCGCGGATCCGCCCGCACTCGGTGAAGCCGAGACGCTGGTAGAAGCCCGGGGCCTGGAAGGTCCAGGTGTCGAGCCAGATCCCGGACAGGCCCCGCCGCCGCGCCTCCGCCTCGGCATCCCGCATCAGGCGGCGGCCCAGGCCGCGCCCCCGGGCCGGGCCGAGGGCGAGCAACTCGACGAACAGCATGCCGTAACCGGTCCGGCCCCAGAGACCGCCGACGATGGCTCCGCCCGCGTCGCGTACCGTGAGGGCGAGCAGGCCCCAGTTCCCATTCGGCACCTGGGCCTCGTTGTAGGCGACGAGGGGCGCCAGGATCGCGGCCCGCATCGCCGGGTCTGGTTCCGCCTCGAGGCGGACGGTCCAGACCGGCGCCTCCACGCCCGCGCTCACGCCTTCATGCGGACGTAGGTGCCGGGCGCCGGACCGAGGGAGGCCAGGCCGCCTTCGCCCGGCACCCGTGCCGGTACGCGGGCGGGCGCCTGGTGCTCCAGCCACTGGAACCAGTACGGCCACCAGGAGCCCTTGGTCTCGGTGGCCGCCGCCATCCAGTCCTCGAACCGGCCCTTGGCCGGCCCCCCGGTCCAGAAGCCGTATTTGGGCTTGGCCGGCGGGTTCACCACCCCGGCGATATGGCCCGAGCCGGCGAGCACGTAGTCGACCGGTCCGCCGAACTTCGACGACCCCTCGAACACCGACAGGGCCGGCGCGATGTGATCCTCCTTGGTGGCGAGGTTGAAGATCGGGATCTTCACCTTCTTCAGGTCGAGCCGGACGTTGCCGAGGATCATCTTGCCCTGCGCGAGCGTGTTGTTGAGGTAGCAGTTGCGCAGGTAGAACGAGTGGTTGGCCGCCGGCATCCGGGTGGAATCGGCGTTCCAGTACAGCAGGTCGAAGGGCATCGGCGTCTGGCCCTTGACGTAGTTGTTGACCACGTAGGACCAGATCAGGTCGTTGGGGCGGAGCATGTTGAAGGCGGTCGCCATGCCGGTGCCTTCGAGGTAGCCGCGCTTCTGCATCCGCGATTCGATCAGGCGGATCTGATCCTCGTCGGCGAACACCTTCAGGTCGCCCGCATGGGTGAAGTCTACCTGCGTGGTCAGGAAGGTGGCGCTCTTGATCCGCTTGTTGCCGGTGGCGGCCTGCATCGCCAGGGTCACGGCCAGGAGGGTGCCGCCGACGCAGTAGCCCGCCGCCGCGACCTCGTTCTCGCCGGTGGCGACCCCGATGGCGTCGATCGCGGTCTCGATGCCCTCCCGCATGTAGCTCTCGAAGTCCTTGTCGGCGTGGCGCGCATCCGGGTTGACCCAGGAGATGCAGAACACCGTCAGGCCCTGGCTGACCATCCAGGCGATCAGGCTCTTCGAGGGGTTGAGGTCGAGGATGTAGAACTTGTTGATCCAGGGCGGCACGATCAGGAACGGCCGCTTGAGCACCGTGTCGGTGGTGGGCGCGTACTGGATCAGCTCCATCAGGTCGTTCCGGAATACGACCTCACCCGGCGTCACCGCCACGTTGACCCCGACCTCGAAGCCCGCGGCCGGATCGGTCTGGCGCACCCGGAGCTGGCCCTTGCCGGCCTCGATGTCCTCGGCGAGCATCTTCATGCCGCGCACGAGGTTGGCGCCGTTCTCCTTCAGGGTGTACCGGATCAGCTCCGGGTTGGTCATCACGAAGTTCGACGGCGACAGGGCCCCGGTGATCTGGCGCAGGTAGAACTGCGCCTTGTGCCGCGTGTGCTCGTCGATGCCCTCGGCCTCGTCCACGAGGCCCTCGGCCCAGCGGGAGGTGATGAGGTAGCTCTGCTTGATGAAGTCGAAGATCGGGTTGGTGGACCATTCCGCGTGGGCGAAGCGGTTGTCCTTCGGCTCGGGCTGGGCCACGGGCGCGGCGGCCTCGCCCTGCAGGCGCTGCCAGGTCGAGCCCCAGAGGGTGATGAAGGCCTCGCTCAGCTTGGTCTGCGCCTCGACGGTCTTCTTCGGGTCGGAGAGCCAGGTCTCGGCCACGCTGCCGAGGGTGCGGACCACGTCCTTGACCTCCTCGGGCGGTTCGACCGCCTCGACCGGCAGGGCGTCCGGCGTACCGACGGGTTTCATGTAGCGTGATGCGGCCCGCCCGAATTCCTCGACCAGCAGGCTCGCGTTGCGGGACAGGGCCTCGATGTCGGGCAGCGGTGTCGTCCGTTCGGTCGTCACGCGTGCATCTCTCCCCGAGTGTGGCCGAACCTTTCGCCGGGCGACGCCTGCCGCGCGGCCCGGGGGGCCTCGTTTCCGACAAATTAACGCGCCATCGCGGAGTTCCGCCAGAGCGCACGCCTCCAAAACGGCCGACTTCTCCATGTCCCGGCTTCACAACTCCCAGTTTGTCGCGGTCGTCGCCGTGGCCGTCCTGCTCGCGGGATGTTCCGGCGACCTGAACCCGATGCGGATCGCCTACGGCACCGGCGAGGCCGGACCGCCCGCCAAGGCGCCGGACTTCGTGGCGCAGTCCCGCCGCGGCAGCGACGACTTCATGCCGGTGGGGGTCTCCGCCCCGCCCCGGCCGATCCGCGCCAAGACGCCGGAGGGCACCAAGGCCCTGGAGGCGGAGCTGGTCGCGGCGCGGGGGCGCAACGAGGCGCGCGGCCGCTCCGCCGAGGGCACGGCCCAGGGCGCCAAGCCCTAGGGAGCAGGCCGCCGGGGATCCCGAGATATCGTTCGGCGTCGGGGCACAAAACTGCTAGACCGGAGCCGAGCGTGCGAATTCTGCGACGGCCCTGCGTCAGGCAAGGCCGTCAAAAGACGTCCGGATTCCGCCCGAGGGACCGCCGGACGAGACCACGCTGCCGTCTCGGGATGATGACAGCTTCGCGCCGGGTCACGCTCGCCGCCTCGCGCCCAAACTCGTATCCTCGCTCGTTTTCTCGGACATCGTGAAGGCCATGACCGACTTCCACCGCATCAAGCGCCTGCCCCCCTACGTGTTCGAGCAGGTGAACCGGATCAAGGCCCAGGCCCGCGCCAACGGCGCCGACATCATCGATCTCGGCATGGGCAACCCGGACCTCGACGCCCCGAAGCACGTCATCGCCAAGCTGGTGGAAACCGCCGGCCGTCCGCGCACCGACCGCTACTCCGCCTCGAAGGGCATCGCCGGCCTGCGCCGCGCCCAGGCGAACTACTACAAGCGCCGCTTCGGCGTGAGCCTGAACCCCGACACCCAGGTGGTGGCGACGCTGGGCTCGAAGGAGGGCTTCGCCAACATGGCGCAGGCGATCACGGCGCCGGGCGACGTGGTGCTGGTGCCGAACCCGAGCTACCCGATCCACGCCTTCGGCTTCCTCATGGCCGGCGGCGTCATCCGCTCCGTGCCGGCCGAGCCGACGCCCGCCTTCTTCCCCGCGGTCGAGAAGGCGATGCAGCACTCGATCCCGAAGCCGGTGGCGATCGTGGTCTGCTACCCCTCGAACCCCACCGCCTACGTGGCGAGCCTCGACTTCTACCGGGACCTCGTCGCCTTCGCGAAGCGGCACGAGATCATCATCCTGTCGGACCTCGCCTACGCGGAGGTCTACTTCGACGGCGATCCGCCGCCCTCCGTGCTCGAGGTTCCGGGCGCCATCGACTGTACGGTGGAGTTCTCGTCCCTGTCGAAGACCTTTTCCATGGCCGGCTGGCGCATGGGCTTCGCGGTGGGCAACGAGCGCCTGCTCGCGGCGCTGACCCGCGTGAAGTCCTACCTCGATTACGGCGCCTTCACGCCGATCCAAGTCGCCGCCACCGCGGCCCTGAACGGGCCGGAGGACTGCATCGTCGAGATGCGCGGGATCTACAAGAAGCGCCGCGACGCGCTGGTCGAGTCCTTCGGCAAGACCGGCTGGAAGATCCCGACCCCGTCG
This sequence comes from Methylobacterium sp. Leaf125, assembly GCF_001423085.1. Classification (GTDB taxonomy): domain Bacteria; phylum Pseudomonadota; class Alphaproteobacteria; order Rhizobiales; family Beijerinckiaceae; genus Methylobacterium. The sequence goes on from NZ_LMNU01000047.1 coordinate 150,875, forward strand.
GCCTCGATGTTCGCCTGGGTGCCGATTCCCGAGAAGTACCAGGCCCTCGGCAGCCTGGAGTTCTCGAAGCTCCTCCTCGAGAAGTCGGACGTGGCGGTGGCCCCCGGCATCGGCTTCGGCGAGCACGGCGACAACTACGTCCGCATCGCCCTCGTGGAGAACGAGCAACGCATCCGGCAGGCCGCGCGCAACGTCCGGCGCTTCTTCGAGACCTCGGACAAGACCCTGCACAACGTGGTGCCGATGCCCGAAGCGTCGCTCTCGAAGGCCGGCTGAGGCGTCATCGCCCGCATGTTGCGGCCGGGAGACAGCCGGCCGCAAAGCTTGCCGAAACGCGCCGACGTGCTTGTCACGGCGGTGTGCGCTCAGCAGGGTCGCAACGAAGCCGCGCCGCAAGTCCTGTTTGCGCGCGGCGCGTTCGCCGAGGCCCGAGGATCGTATGCGTCGCCTGACCCTTGCCGTCGCCCTGTTGCTGAGCGCCTCCGCGGGAGCCTGCGCTCCGAAGCCGATCGTCGCCCGCGACCCGGTTCCGGCGCCCGAGCCGACCCTCGGCTACGAGTGCACCTCGCGACCGACCGTGCTGAACGGCTTCTACTCCAGCTGCGAGCCGTCGCTCCAGGAGCGCTCGGTGGTGCTCCGCGCCAAGGGCTGAGCGTGCCGAAAGGTGTCGCAGGGCCGGGCCGATGCCCGGCCTTCGTCGTTTCGGGGCCGCCCCGCGCGGCGGCTTTCCCACAGGACAGCGACGAATGTCGCGCCGGCGCGACCGAACGGATACGGACAGGGGCGCAAGATTGGGGCATGGTGCCCCCGGGCGCGTCCCTCCGGGTCTTCAGGCTGCCCGCCGGAGTTTGATCGTGGTGCTGATGATGCGGACCCTCCTCGCTGCTGGCCTGATCGGTCTCGGGTTCACCGTCGGCGCCTCCGCGCAGACCCTCTATCTCGGCGCGAACGGCCCCGTGGTGCTGCCGACCAGCCCGAGCTCCGGCCGGCCGATCCCGGACGTGCCCGAGGCGGTTCCCGTGCCGAGCGTGATGAATGGCGGCGGGTTCGGCCTGACCGGAACCGACTATTTCAGCGACGGCCTCAGCGAGGGCCCGCTCAACCAGCGGCACCGCCCGCGCGAATTCGTCCTGTCGCCGGCCCGCATCGGCCCGCCGGACTACGTTCGTCCCGCGCTCCGCTGACGCCGGTCGGCCAGGCGCGCGCACAGGATGCCGGCCGCATAGGCGACGCCGTTCCAGGGCGAGAACACCCGTCCGATCAGCAACTTGCCCGCCAGCGTCAGCCGGAAGGCGTCGAGGTCCGGCGTGTGAATGAGCCGGAACAGCTCCACCGCCAGGGCGATCGCCGCCGCCACGGCCACGATGCGCCAGCGCGGCAGCGGCAGGACGAGGCCGACGAGGCCATAGACCATCGCGCCCCAGAGGACCGATCCACCCCATTTGACCACCGGCCCCGGCAGCCCGAGCCCGAGGAGGCGCAGGGCGAGCCCGGCGGCGATCACCAGCGCGGTGCCGACGAGCAGGCGCAGCCGCGCGCGGTTCGGTCCTGTCATGCGGCGGTTCTCCTGACGGGAGCGCGCCCCCCGGTTTTCAGCCCGCGCCGTTTACACCATCCGGCCGGCCCGGTATCACCCCGTCCCACACCCCGAACACACGAGCCCGAAACACCAGATGCGCGCCGAGATCGAACAACTCTCGGATGCCGCCAAGCAGTCGATCGGACTGCTGAGGAGGCATCTTTGACTGGGATACCGTCGAGAAACGCCTCGCGGAGCTGAACGCGGCTTCCGAGAACCCCGAACTCTGGAACGACGCCGAGGCGGCCCAGAAGGTCATGCGCGAGCGCACCCAGCTCGATGACGCCGTCACCGCGATCAAGAAGCTGAGCCAGGAGCTCGAGGACGCCCACACGCTGATCGAACTCGGCGAGATGGAGGGCGACGAGTCCACGATCCAGGAAGGCGAGGCCGGCGTCCGCGCCGTCGAGAAGGAGGCCGCGCGCCGCCAGATCGAGACCCTGCTCTCCGGCGAGGCCGATGGCTTCGATACCTATCTCGAAGTCCATTCGGGCGCAGGCGGCACCGAGAGCCAGGACTGGGCCAACATGCTCCAGCGCATGTACGGCCGCTGGGCCGAGCGCCGGAAGTACAAGGTCGAGATCGTCGAGTGGTCGGACGGCGACGAGGCCGGGATCAAGGGCGCCACGCTGCTGATCAAGGGCCACAACGCCTATGGCTGGCTCAAGACCGAGTCGGGCGTGCACCGGCTGGTCCGCATCTCACCCTACGATTCGAGCGCGCGCCGCCACACCAGCTTCGCCAGCGTCTGGGTCTATCCGGTCATCGACGACCGGATCGAGATCGAGATCAAGGAATCCGATTGTCGGATCGACACCTACCGGTCGTCCGGCGCGGGCGGCCAGCACGTGAACACCACCGATTCGGCGGTGCGCATCACGCATATCCCGACGGGCATCGTGGTGGCGTGTCAGCAGGAGCGTTCGCAGCACAAGAACCGGGCCACCGCCTGGAACATGCTGCGCGCCCGCATGTACGAGGCCGAATTGAAGAAGCGGGAGGAGAAGGCGAGTGCCGAGGCCGCCGCGAAGACCGATATCGGCTGGGGCCACCAGATCCGCAGCTACGTGCTGCAGCCCTACCAGCTCGTGAAGGACCTGCGCACAGGCACCCAGTCCACCGACCCCGATGCGGTGCTGGACGGCTCCCTCGATCCGTTCATGGAAGCCTCGCTGGCCCAGCGCGTCTATGGCGGGGCCGACGTGGTCGAGGACATCGAGTAGGGCGCCCGACCCCACGTCGCCAGCGTCACTTGTCCAGCGTCACTTTCCCCATCGTCAGGCGGCGTCTCCCAGTTCCGGGGAGGCGCCGCAGCGATTCGATCGTGCGGGGGAGCCCGTTTCGGCAGACGGTCCCGTCGGCGGTCCCGCCTCCCGACGTGGGGGCGGCGGAGAGCCGGTCAGAGTGCGTCGGCGGCCCTGAGGAAGCGCACCGGGTCCACCGGCTCGCCGTCGATGCGGGTCTCGTAATGCAGGTGGCTGCCGGTCGAGCGGCCGGTGGAGCCGACGCGTCCGACCACCGTTCCCGGCTCGACCCACTGGCCCGGCGTGACGTCGAAGGCCGAGAGGTGGGCGTAGCGGGTGACGAGGCCGTGGCCGTGATCGACCTCGACCATGTTGCCGTAGCCGCCATTGTAATCCGCCACCGTCACGCGGCCCGCCGCCGTGGCGCGGGCCGGCTCGCCGGTCTCCGCCCGCATGTCCATGCCGGTATGCATCGCGTAGCCGCGGGTGAAGGGATCGAGGCGGGCGCCGAAATTGCTGGAGAGGCTGATCTCCCCGGATAGCGGACGACGCACGGGGAGGGCGGCCGTGATCCGGCGGAGGCGCGCCTCCTCGGCCAGGGAGCGCTGCACCTCCGACAGGGACAGGGCGAAGGCGTCGCCGCTCAGGGGCACCAGCGGACCGCCGATGCCGGTCGGGCGCTCGTGCTCGAAGCGGGCCGGGTCGAGACCGAGGCGGGCGACGAGGCCGCGCAGGCGCTGCGCGCCCTTGCCGGCCCGCAACCCGAGGGTGGCGAGCACGCGGGACTGCGCTTCCGCGAGGCCGTCCAGGCGCTGTTCCAGGGCCGCGACCTGACCCTCGACGACGCGGGCGGATTGGCGCCCGGGACTGGGCTCGGCCTCGGTCCGGAGCCGAAGCGCATCGGGCGTGGGGAAGGGCTTGGCACCCGACGGGGGACCCGACAGGGCTCTGGGCGCCGGCTCGGTCGCCTCGATCACCGGCGTCGGAAGTGCCACTGGGGCAGTATCGCCCGCGAGGCTGGCGATGGCGGCCTGGCGGGCCTCCATGGCGGCCTGCCGGCGCGCCAGCTCGGCCATGCGCTGGGCGAGCCCATCGCGCGACGCCGTCTGCTCCATCGTCACCCGGTCGAGCTGCAGGCGCAGGGTGCCGATCCGCTCCTCGTAGCCGTACTGGATGGCGCTTTGCTGCGAGACGAAGCGTGCCAGCACCTCGTCGTGGAAGACGAGGTAGTACGTCGCTCCGCCAGCCCAGGCGACGGCGGCGGCCAGCGCCCCTGCGAGGAGGCGTGACCGCAGCGTTGAAGCCGGGGTGGCGGAGACGACGCGGTTCGCCGTCGAGGAGGGTTTCCGGGAAGACGATGACATGGGACGCGTGACCTGATCCACCCCGTCACCCTGCCCGAATCAGGGTTAACGAACCGCCAAGGCGCCGCCCCGGCGATTCACCCTGTCGACTTTCGTCCTCAGGCCAGGTCGCGCGCGGCGGCCAGCACCTCCCCAGCGTGGCCGGGCACCTTCACCTTCGGCCAGATCCGGGCGATGCGGCCATCGCGGTCCAGCAGCATCGTCGTGCGCTCAACGCCCATGTATTTCCGGCCGTACATGCTCTTCTCGACCCAGACGCCGTAGGCCTCGAGCATCGCCTTGCCCTCGTCGGAGGCCAGCGGGAAGGTGAGGGCGTACTTGGCGCGGAACTTGTCGTGGCTCTTGGCCGAGTCCGGGGAGACCCCGATCACGATGGTGTCAGCCGCGGCGAAGTCGGGGCCGAGGGCGTTGAAGCCCTGCGCCTCCAGGGTACAACCGCTCGTGTCATCCTTGGGGTAGAAGTACAGGACCGCCTTGCGGCCCTTGAGCGCTTCGAGGCTGATCGTCTCGTCGCCGGCGCCCGGCAGGGTGAAATCGGGCGCCTGATCTCCGGTATCGAGGGGCATCATGCCTTCCTTTCGGCCGATTGATGGTGTGCCTCTGGCGTTGCACCGCGACGGCAGCCCGACGCCCCGGCGCACCGGGACCGACGAACGCCAAAGACCCGCGAAAGCTGAAACCCGTAGGACTGCCGCTCGATAGCCCGAGGGGACTTTCCGATCCAGCGGCACAAGGATTGATGGACCAGGATACGGCCAAAGGTTTGCGGCCCGCGCGGCCCGCCGCACGGCGGCGGCCGCTGCTTTGGATTGCGGCCGTCCTGGTGGTGGGCCTGTTGGTCGCCATCGGCGGGGTCATCGGCCGTCTGTCGATGGGGCCGCTGCGCATCGACGGGATGTCGGAGCGGGTGGCCTCGGCCATCGCCGGCAGCATCGGTCCCGGCTGGCGCGTCGCCCTCAGCGACAGCGCCCTGGAGCTCGATTCGGAGCAGTCACTGGCCCTTCGCGTTTCCGGCCTCGACATCCACAATCCCGAGGGCGCCCTCGTGGTCCGGGCGCCCCTGGCCGTGGTCAGCCTCGACACCTGGAGCCTCCTGCGCCTCGCGGTGCAGCCCCGGGCCATCGAGTTCCGCGACCTGCAGATGACGGCCCTGGTCCACCGCAACGGCAGCATCGCCTTCGCGGCCTCCGACAGCAGCCAGGGCAATGCGGTGGTGCCCCACACCCTGCCCAGCGTCGACGCCGCGATCGGCCACGTCTCGCCGATCTCCGCCGGTGTCGCCTCGATCTTCGGCGTGGTGCTCGATTCCGCCGGCGTCATCGGTGCCCTCGATCGGGCGCGGATCACCAACGGACGCCTGACCCTGATCGACGACGATGCCCGCCAGCGCGCCGTCTTCGAGCACGTGAACGGCCTGTTCCGCCGCGATGCCGTGCGCGACGCCCGGGTCTTCGAGCTGCGCATCGACGGCCCGCACGGGGAGTGGCGCTTCGGCGGCGACCTGCACGAGGCCGGCGGCACCAAGCGGACCGGCATCATCACCCTCGACGACCTGCCGATCACCGACCTGCTCCTGCTGTCCGGCCAGTCGAAGCTGCCGGTGGACACCGACCTCAAGCTCTCGGCCAAGGCCGACGTGGCGATCGATGCCGGGCGCATCGAGACGATGACGGCGGAGATCCGCACCGGCGGCGGCAACGTCCTGATCGAGGAGAAGGACTTCAACCCCGTCACCATCGACAGCCTGTCGGCCGCGGTGAGCTGGGACGAGGCCGGCCGGGCGATGAAGCTCGACGCCCTCGACTATCGCGGGGCCGGCAACGCGGTGCACCTCACCGGCGCCTGGACCGCCGCCCCGCCGGGCGCCGAATCCGCCTGGACCCTGGAACTGGCGGGCAAGGACGCGGTGCTGCGCGGGGCCAATGCGGCCGACAAGCCCGTCAGCCTCGACACCGTCTCGGCCCATCTCACCGGCAAGGCCGGCGGCGTCGTGATCGACGATTTCTCGGTCCGGGCCGGTGTCGCCAACGGCCGGATCACCGGAACCATCGGGACCTCCGCGGACGATGACGGGCTGACCCTGCACATCGCCGCCGCCGACACCGATGGGCGCATGGCGCTCCGCCTCTGGCCGGAGCACGTGGCGCCGCCCGCGCGCAACTACCTCGTGGACAACCTGCGCGGCGGCAAGGTCAACACGGTGGACATCACCGTGGACATGAGCGGCTCGGAACTCGCCGCCGCCACCCGCGGCGAGCCGATGCCCGACAACGCGGTCCATATCGATTTCGCGGTCTCCGACGCCACGCTCATCGTGGTGCCCGACGCGCCGCCCCTCACGCGGGGGCGGGTGACCGGCACGATCACCGGACAGACGACCAAGATCCGCAACGTCACCGCCGATGTGCGCATGGCGGACAACCGGACCCTGTCGATCTCGGATGGATCCTTCGTCATCCCGAAGATCACCCCCGACACGGTGACGGCGCAGATCGGGCTGCGCCTCAGCGGCGGCGCGGACGCCCTGGTCTCGCTGCTGCAGACCAACATGTTCAAGACGCTCACGGGCCTCGACCTCGATCCCGGGACGGTGAAGGGTGCCGCGGACCTGCGCATCGACTTCCCCCTCAACCTGAAGCACATCCCCGACCTGCCGGACCTGCCGGTGAGCATCACCGGGACCCTGTCGGACATCGCGGTCGACAAGGTGTTCGGGAAGGAGCGGCTCGAGAGCGGACGCTTCACGGTCCTGTGCGACCGGGGTGCCTTCTCCCTCAAAGGCGACGGCCGCGTCATGGGCACCCCCATCACCGTGGACCTTCGCCAGCCGAAGGCCGGCGCCCCCGGCGAGGTGAATATCGGCCTGGCCATCGACGACGCCCTGCGGGCCCGCAAGGGCCTGCCGGTGGCGCCCCAGATCACCGGCACCATCCCGGTCCGCCTGACCCTGCCGATCGGCCGGACCGGGTCGGGCAAGCCCCCGATCCGCGTGGAGGCCGATCTGACCCGGATGGGCACCGACGGGCTCCTCCCCGGCGTGACCAAGGCCGTCGGCAAGGCCGGGCGCGCGAGCTTCACCGTGAGCGAGGGCGCGAACGGCAATCAGGACCTGCGCGACCTCGTGGTGGAGGCGTCGCCGCTGATGGCGCGCGGCAGCGCCAGCCTCAACGGCGATGGGGGACTGGAGCGCGCCGATCTGACGGCGCTGAAGCTCTCGCCCGGGGACGACATGCGGCTTCAGGTCGACCGCAGCGGCGGCAACGCCTATCGGGTCACCGTCCGGGGCGCCGTGGCCGATGCGCGGCCGTTCCTGCGCAGTCTCGGCGGGCCGGACGTCAAGGGAGCCCGGGACGCCAGCCCGAAGGATGTCGAGGCCGATCTCAACCTCGGCATCGTCAGCGGCTTCAACGGCGAATCCCTCACCAATGCCAGCGCCAAGCTCTCCCTGCGCGGCCGCGACCTGCGCAGCGGCCGCGTCCAGGGCAAGTTCAGCAGCGCGCCCTTCACGGCGCAGGTGACCCACACCGATCGCGGCGGATCGAGCGTCACCATCGAGACGCTCGATGCCGGCTCGACCCTGCGCTTCGCCGACATCTACAAGCGGATGTACGGCGGCAAGCTGATCATGACGAGCGCCCTGAACGACGGGCCGCAGCCGGGCTCCGTCCAGATCCGCAACTTCATCCTGCGCAACGAGCCGGCCCTGTCGAGCATCATGGCGCAGGGGCCCGCCACCAGCGAGGTCACGGATGCGCGCGGCCGGAAATACGTGGTCCAGAATTCCGGCAACGACGTGGAATTCGACCGCCTGCGAGCGATCTTCACCCGCACGGGGAGCCGGATCGACATCAGCGACGCGGCGATCTCGAACCCCGCCATGGGCTTCACCATGACGGGCTACCTCGACACCGCCAAGGAGCGCACCGACATCAACGGCACCTTCGTGCCCCTCTACGGCCTGAACAACGTCGTCTCGCAGCTGCCGATCCTCGGCCAGCTCCTCGGCGGGGGCCGCAACGAGGGCCTGTTCGCCCTGAACTTCCGCGTCTCCGGCCGCCTCGCCAAGCCGGACGTCAGCGTGAACCCGCTCTCGGCCCTCGCCCCCGGCATCCTGCGCAAGCTGTTCAGCGCCGGCGGCGGCAATGACGGCCTCGCCGCCGGCACGCCGATGAACGAGACGGAGCGCTGAGGGACCGGTCCGCCGGCGGGTCGGTCCGAACGCCATCGGCCCGACCGCAGGCAGCCGCGATCAGCCGGCGCCGCCGATGCCGTCGAGGTCCGCCATCGCGTCCTCCGGCAGCCTCAGGGCTGCAGCGGCCATGTTCTCGCGCAGGTGCTCCGGTGACGACGTGCCGGGGATGAGCAGGATGTTGGGGGCCCGGGCCAGGAGCCAGGCGAGCGCGACCTGCATCGGCGTCGCGCCGAGCCGGGCGGCGACGGCCGACAGCGTGGTCGATTGCAGCGGGCTGAAGCCGCCGAGCGGGAAGAACGGCACGTAGGCGATGCCGGCGGCGGCGAGGTCGTCGACCAGCGCGTCGTCCGCCCGATGGGCGAGGTTGTAGGCGTTCTGCACGCAGACGATGGGTGTGATCGCGCGTCCCTCGGCCACCTGCCGCGGCGTCACGTTGCTGAGCCCGATCCGGCGCACGAGTCCCTGGCGCTGCAGGTCGGCGAGAACCCCCAGGGGCTCCGCGATGGAGCCCTCGGCGGGACCGTGCGCATCGAACATGATCCGCAGGTTGACCACGTCGAGCGTCGCGATCCCGAGGTTCCGCAGGTTGTCGTGGACGGCGGCGGTCAGGTCGGCGGCCGAGGTGGCGGGGATCCAGGAGGCGTCGGGGCCGCGCCGTGCCCCGATCTTGGTGACGAGGACGAGATCGTCCGGATAGGGGTGCAGCGCCTCGCGGATGATCTGGTTCGTGACGTGGGGCCCGTAGAAGTCGCTGGTGTCGATGTGATCGACGCCGGAGGCCACCGCCTCCCTTAGCACGGCGACGGCGCGCGGCCGGTCCTTCGGTGGGCCGAACACCTGTGGTCCGGCCAGCTGCATGGCGCCGTAGCCCATCCGCTTCACCGTCCGGTCGCCGAGCCGGTAGGTCCCGGCCATGTCGAGATTGTTCGGGGTGACAATGTCGTTCGCCGTGTCGAGATCGTTCGGGGTGACAAGGTCGGTCATGGGAAACTCCTCTGCGATGAGTTCCACCTAGACCCTGCCACCCCGCGCGATAATCCGGCATAATGTGCACGGCCCGTGCGGAAATGCGAACAATGAGCCGAGATCTCGGAGAATTGGCGGCCTTCGTCGCCGTGGCGGAGGCGGGCGGCTTTCGCGACGGCGCCCGAACCAGCGGGCTCAGCGCCTCGGGGCTGAGCGAGGCGGTGCGACGGCTGGAGACCCGCCTCGGGGTCCGGCTCCTGAACCGCACCACCCGCAGCGTCGTCCCGACCGAGGCGGGCTTGCGTCTGCTCGAGCGCCTGAAACCCGCCCTCGGCGAAGTCGCGGCGGCGGTCGACGTGGTCAACGGATTTCGCGACCGGCCGGCCGGAACGCTGAAGCTCAACGTGCCGGTGAGCGCGGCCCGGCTGGTGCTGCCCGGGATCGTCCCGCCCTTCCTGGCGGCCTATCCCGACATCCGCCTGGAGGTGATCGCCGATGACAGCTTCGTCGACGTGCTCGCCGCGGGCTGCGACGCCGGGATCCGCTACGACGAGCGCCTGGAGCAGGACATGGTGGCGGTCCCGATCGGCCCGCGGGTGCAGCGCTTCGCCACCGTCGCGGCCCCGGCCTATCTGGACCGGCGCGGCCGCCCGGAGCACCCGCGCGACCTTCTCGACCATGCCTGCATCGGCGGCCGCTTCGCCAGCGGCGCCATGCCGCCCTGGGAGTTCGAGCGCGACGGCGCGATCGTGCGGGTCGAGCCGACGGGGCCGCTGATCGTACGCGTCGGGGCGGCCACCGAGCTCGCCGTCGACGCGGCGATCGCCGGCGTCGGCATCCTCAACCTGTTCGAGGATTGGCTTCGGCCGCACCTGGACAGCGGCGCCCTGGAACCCGTCCTGGAGCCCTGGTGGCAGCGATTCCCGGGGCCGTTCCTGTACTATCCCGGGCGCCGCTACCTGCCGGCGCCGCTGCGCGCCTTCGTGGACTTCATCGGCCGCCAGCGCCGCGGGGCCTGAGGCCGGCGCGGCGCTGGCGGCCGCGTCAACCGACGCGGACGAGCACGTGCTTCTTGCGGCCGAACGAGAGCTTGATCACGCCGTCCGCGGTGAGGTCGGCCGTCCGCAGGACCGCGCGCTCGTCCGTCACCGGCACGTCGTTGACGCGCAGGCCCCCGCTCTTGATCTGGCGCCGGCCCTCGCTGGTGGAGGGCAGGAGCTTGGCGTAGTCCGGGCCGAAAGCCGAGAGGACGCCGAGGCCCGCGTCCAGGAGCTCGGCCGACACGGTGATGCTCGGCAGGTCCTGCGCCACCGTACCCTCGACGAAGGTCTTGCGGGCCGTCTCCGCGGCGGCCTCCGCCGCCTCGCGACCGTGCATCAACGCGGTCGCCTCCGTCGCCAGCACCTTCTTGGCCTCGTTGATGCCGGCGCCCAGCAGGGATTCGAGACGCGCGATCTCGTCCATCGGCAGCAGGGTGAACAGCTTGAGGAAGCGGCCGACATCGGCGTCCTCGGTGTTGCGCCAGAACTGCCAGTAATCGTACGGGCTCAGCATCCCGGCATCGAGCCAGACCGCGCCGGCGGCGGTCTTGCCCATCTTGGCGCCCGAGGCGGTGGTGAGGAGCGGACAGGTCAGGCCGTAGAGCTGCGGCGTGCCCATGCGGCGGCCGAGGTCGATGCCGTTGACGATGTTGCCCCACTGGTCCGAGCCGCCCATCTGCAGCACGCAGCCGTAGCGGCGGTTGAGCTCGACGAAGTCGTAGGACTGCAGGATCATGTAGTTGAATTCCAGGAACGAGAGTTCCTGGTCGCGCTCCAGCCGCATGCGCACGCTGTCCATCGACATCATGCGGTTGACCGAGAAGTGGCGCCCGATGTCGCGCAGCATCTCGATGTAGTTCAGCTTCGTCAGCCACTCGGCATTGTCGACCATCGTCGCGCCGTTGCCGCCGGCCTCGAAGCTGAGAAACCGCGCGAAGGTCTTCTGGATGCCGGCCTTGTTCTCCTCGATCTGCTCCAGGGTGAGGATCTTTCGCGATTCGTCGCGGCCCGAGGGGTCGCCCACCCGCGTCGTGCCGCCGCCCATCAGGGTGATCGGCGTGCCGCCGGTGGCCTGGAGCCAGTGCAGCATCATGATCGACAGGAGGTGGCCGACATGCAGGGAGGCGGCGGTGCAGTCGTACCCGACATAGGCGGTCAGCCGGCCCTCGCGCGCGGCCGCGTCGATGCCGGCGAGGTCCGAGCCCTGGTGGATGTAGCCGCGCTCGGTCAACACCTTCAGGAAGTCGGATTGCGGCACGAAGGCGTCGACGGGCTTGGCGGGGGCAGCCTGGGTGGCGTCGGGGGACATGCGAGGTTCCGGTCTGGTGGATCGCGGCGCGGGACAGGGCCGAAGGCCGCGTGATAGCACCGCACGGGTTGTTGGGGCGGCTCTTAGCAGGGCTGCGGACGGAAGGCACGGGCATCGAGGCCCGGGGAGGGCACCATGACGATGATGCGCGCGATCGGACTGATGAGCGGCACGTCCCTCGACGGGGTCGACGTCGCCCTGATCGAGACCGATGGCGAGACCGTTCGGGTGGTCGAGAGCCACAACGGCTACCTCGAGCCCCTCGGGCCGACCGGCTATCGCGGCTACAGCGAGGAGGATCGGGCCCTACTGCGCCAGGCGCTGATCGATTCGGAAGGGGTCACCGCTCGCGAGGACCGGCCGGGCTGCCTCGCCGAGGCCGAGGCCTTCGTCACCGCCGCCCATGCCGAGGCGGTGGAGAGCTTCCTCGCCGACAACCAGCTCACGCCGGCCGACATCGACGTGATCGGCTTCCACGGCCAGACCGTGGTGCACCGGCCGGACCAGCGCATGAGCGTGCAGATCGGCGACGGCGCCGCCCTCAGCCGCCGCCTCGGCATCGCCGTGGTCTCGGACCTGCGCCACGCGGATGTGGTGGCGGGCGGGCAGGGCGCCCCCCTGGTGCCGGTGTTCCACCAAGCCCTCGCCCGCGCCTCCGGCTTCGAGGGCGCGCTCGGCATCCTCAACATCGGCGGCGTCGCCAACGCCACGATCCTGTCCGCGAACGGCGACGTCATCGCCTTCGACACGGGCCCCGGGAACGCGCTGATCGACGATTGGATGCGCGAGCGCACGGGCCGCCCCCTCGACGACGGCGGCCGCACCGCCGCCCGCGGGCGCCCCGACGAGCCGCTGCTGGCCTGGCTGCTGATCCACCCGTTCTTCGCCCGGCGGCCGCCGAAATCCCTCGACCGCAACTGGTTCTCGCACAAGCTCGCGGGCCAGCTCTCCACTGAGGACGGCGCCGCGACCCTGACGGCGTTCACCGCCCGCGCCGTCGCCCGCGCCCTCGACCACGCCCCCGAGATTCCGGCGCGCTGGATCGTCGCCGGCGGCGGCGCGCGCAACGGTGAGCTCGTGCGCCTGCTGAACTACCACCTGCGCGCCGAGATCACGACGGCCGACGCCATCGGCTGGTCCTCGGCCTACCTGGAGGCGCAGGCCTTCGCGCATCTGGCGGTCCGCTCGCTGAAGGGTCTGCCGATTACCTTCCCGTCGACCACCGGCGTGCGCGAGCCGACCACCGGCGGCGTGCTGGCGCGACCGGATGCCTGAGGTGCGGCGCGTGTCCTGGCGCACGGTCGCCCCGGGAGCCGCGCATGGCCGCACGCTGGCCCTCGGGCCAAACCCGCGCTAGAGCGGGAGCGCCATGTCGCACAATACGTTCGGACACCTGTTTCGCGTCACCACCTTCGGCGAGAGCCACGGGGTCGCCCTCGGCTGCGTGGTCGACGGCTGCCCGCCCGGGCTGGCCCTCTCGGCGGAGGACATCCAGGCCGAGCTCGACCGGCGCAAGCCCGGCCAGTCGCGCTTCACCACGCAGCGGCGCGAGGCCGACCAGGTCCGCATCCTCTCCGGCGTCTTCGCCGACGACCGCACCGGCGGCGTCCAGCTCACCACCGGCACGCCGATCGCCCTGGAGATCGAGAACACCGACCAGCGCTCGAAGGATTATTCCGAGATCCGCGACAGCTACCGGCCGGGGCATGCCGACTACGCCTACGACGCCAAGTACGGCATCCGCGACTATCGCGGCGGCGGGCGCTCCTCGGCCCGCGAGACCGCCGCGCGGGTCGCGGCCGGCGCCGTCGCCCGCAAGGTCCTGCCGGCCGGCGTCACCATTCGGGCCGCCCTGGTGCAGATGGGCCCGCACGCCATCGACCGGTCGCGCTGGGACTGGGAGGCGGTGAACGCCAACCCGTTCTTCTGCCCGGACGCCGAGACGGCGCGCTTCTACGAGGATTACCTCGACGGCATCCGCAAGGACGGCTCGTCCGTCGGTGCGGTGATCGAGGTCGTGGCGGAGGGGGTGCCCCCCGGCCTCGGCGCGCCGATCTACGGCAAGCTCGACGCGGATCTCGCCGCCGCGATGATGTCGATCAACGCCGTGAAGGGCGTCGAGATCGGCGACGGCTTCGCCTCCGCCGCCCTGCGGGGCGAGGAGAACGCCGACGAGATGCGCTCGGGCAATGCCGGCGCCCCGACCTTCCTCGCCAACCATGCCGGCGGCGTCCTCGGCGGCATCTCTACCGGGCAGCCGGTGATCTGCCGCTTCGCCGTGAAGCCGACCTCGTCGATCCTGACCCCGCGCATGAGCGTGACGCAGGACAACCGCGACGTCGACCTCGTCACCAAGGGCCGCCACGACCCCTGCGTCGGCATCCGCGCCGTCCCGGTGGCCGAGGCCATGATGGCGTGCGTCCTCGCCGATCACTATCTGCGCCATCGGGGGCAGGTCGGCGCGCGGGTCTGACCCCCGCCTGCGCCCGCCGCCGTCGATCCGCGAAACGCCAAGAGACAGCCCGTGCCCCACACCCACATCACCGAGGCCATCGAGGCCTATGCCCGCGGCGAGATCGTCGTCGTCACCGATGACGACGACCGCGAGAACGAGGGCGACCTCGTCGTCGCCGCCTCGCTCTGCACGCCGGAGAAGATGGCCTTCATCATCCGCAACACCTGCGGCATCGTCTGCGCGCCCCTGACCCGGGCCGAGGCCCGGCGCCTGCGCCTCGACCCGATGGTGGCCTCGAACGACGCCCCGCTCGGCACCGCCTTTACGGTGACGGTGGACGTTAAGCACGGCCTCACCACCGGCATCTCGGCCGAGCAGCGCTGCAACACCGTGCGGGCGCTGGCCAACGGGAACATGGGCGAGGACGATTTCGTCCGTCCGGGCCACGTTTTCCCGCTGATCGCCAAGGATGGCGGCGTGCTCATGCGCTCGGGACACACCGAGGCGGCGGTGGACCTGTGCAAGCTCGCGAACCTGCCCCCGGTGGGCGTGATCTGCGAACTCGCCAACGACGACGGCACCGTGATGAAGGGTCCGCAGATCACGGCCTTCGCCGAGCGGCACCACCTCAAGCGCGTCTCGGTGGCCGATCTCATCGCCTACCGTCAGGCTCGCGAGACCCTGGTGGAGCGGGTCGGCACCTTCCCGGTGAAGACCGAGTTCGGCGAGATGACGGGCTACGCCTACACCACGCCCTTCGAGACCGTGCAGCAATTCGCCTTCGTCCACGGCCGCATCGGCGACGGCAAGGACGTGCTGGTGCGCCTGCACCGGTCGAACGTGGTGGCCGACGTCATCGAGGGCGGGCGCCAGATCGAAACGGTGATGCGCCGCTTCGCCGAGGAGGGCCGCGGCATTCTCGTCTACCTGCGCGACGGCACGGCCGGCGTGCCCCTGAAGCCCTTCGCCGAGGAGGGCTCGGAGGCCCAGCGCGTGGCACAGTGGCGCGAGGTCGGGCTCGGCGCCCAGATCCTGCGCGATCTCGGCGTCTCGTCGATCCGCAACCTCGCGACCTCGTCGCGGGCCTATGTCGGCCTATCGGGCTTCGGGATCGAGTTCCTGGGCGACGAGCGCCTCGAGAGCTGAGGCGGGGCGCGGGAGCCTCCGTTTGCCCCCGACCCCCTGCAGGGTCCGGTCAGCGACGGGCGCAGTCGTCCGAGCCTCAGGCCTTGGGGCCGCTCGACCAGGACAGTCGGCGCGGGTGGGATCCCGACGGCGAACTCGGGTAGGACGGGGCCCCCGCCTGATCGTGCTCGGTGTCGCGGCGCGTCAGGATCTCGCGAACCGCGAGGAGGGTGAAGCGATACCAGATGTAGGCCCCTCGCAGGAGCCGTCGTCCCCCCGTCGCATCCACGTCCTCGATCAACCGCATTCCGCTTCTCCCTGCGCTCGGCGAGCGTCCGCGTTAGAACTACGTAGATTCGGCCGCGATGGCACCCATTTTCGTCCATCGCTTCGGGCGACGGACACGTGCCGCCTGCGACAAGCGCCATGGCCGACGCCTCTCGGCGACTTGCAAGCGCCGGGCCGTGGGCCTGGGTTTCGTACAAATCCGACCCGGACAAGGTCGTTTCGCACAGGGCAGCCCTGCGCGCGCAACACCCGCATAAGGCGAACCCGCCCGTCGCAGACCCGCACTAGGAAGGTCCGGCGCCGCGGACGGTTCCCTGCCGCACGCGACTTCGTGACAATGGCGCGCGTGCCCCGTGCGCGGCGCCGATCGCGACGAGGATGGAGAGCTTCATGATTGATGATGCGCGCGGTCGCGTTCTCGTTGCCGGCGGCGGCATCGCCGGACTGGCGCTGGCGCGGGCCCTGCACCGGCAGGGACGCCCCGTCCTCGCCCTGGAGCGACGCGCCGCACCGGAAGACGGCGGGCTCGCCATCAACCTCCCGGGCAATGCGGTGCAGGCCCTCGGGCAGCTCGGATTGAGCGACGCCCTCAAGCACGTCGGATCACCCGTGCGGCGGCGCGACTATCGCACCCATCGCGGCGACCTGCTGTTTGCCGTGGACGAGGCGGCGTTCTGGGGGGAGGCGGCCTGCCCGCGCTGCCTGCGCCGCAGCGATCTCCAGCGCCTCCTGGGGCAGGACTTCCCGGCGGAGACGATCCGGCGCGGCTGTACGATCCAGGCGATCGCGGCGACCGCCGCGGGCGTGACCGTCGATCTCGGCGCCGGCGGGGTGGAGCACGGCGGCCTCCTCGTCGGCGCGGATGGCGTGCACTCGACGGTCCGGCGTTCCATGTTCGGCGAACAGGCGACCCGCGCGGCGGTACTCGGACAAGCCAGCTGGCGATTCATGGCACCCAACCCGGGCATCGACGCCTGGACTCTCTGGGCGGGAGCGGGCGGCCTGTTCCTGCTCATTCCGGTCGACAACGGAGAGGTCTACGGCTGGGTCTCCATCAGCCGGGCCGGCGCGGGCGACCGGGATCTGGCGGAGGTTCGCCGGGTGTTCGACCGGTTTCCGCGCCTGGTGCAGGACACGCTGGATCGGGTGCTGCCCCGTCCCGACGCGATCCATCACTCCCCGCTCGAGGAGGTGCGGATCGCGCGCTGGACCCAAGGGCGGGTTCTCCTGGCCGGGGATGCCGCCCACGCCACGGCGCCGGTCTGGGCGCAGGGCGCCGCGCTCGCCCTGGAGGATGCCCTGGTGCTGTCCGACATCCTGGCGCACGAAACCGATTGGAACGCGATCGGTCCCGCCTACGAGGCGCGGCGCCGGCCGCGCGTGGCGCATGTCCAGGCCATGACCGATCGCCTGTCGCGCACCGCGACGCTGCCGGACTGGGTCCGAAACCGGCTGCTGCCCATGATCGGCCCGCGCAGCTACCGCGCCACTTACGCGCCCCTCCGCGAGCCGGTCTCGGTGTGAGATCCGGTTTGCAAAGGATCACGCACCCGGTGCAGGGCGCCGCATCGATCGAAGTGTCTGAGGAGATGGGGAGGCCTGGTAGGGACCTCATCGTTCAGAAGGGGACACCAACTCAGTTGAGCTGGTGCGGCCAAGAGGACTCGAACCTCCACCCCTTGCAGGACTAGCACCTCAAGCTAGCGCGTCTACCAATTCCGCCATGGCCGCATCGTCAACACACCGTTCGCGTCGGTCACCGGGCCCGGAGATCCTGTCTCACTCGGCTGCGGCGGCCGATCTCTCGGGGCGCGGCGCAGCCAATAACAGAGGGATTTCCGTCCGACAAGCGCCGCGAGGGCGGGATTAGAGAAAATCGACGCCGCTCTCGAGGACCGGGACCGCCCCCTCGCCGATTGTCACGCCGGCGAGGCGCACCACCTCGGCCTTCCGGATCAGCTCGGTGATTTCCACGGAGATGCGGTTGCCCGTGACGACGATCTGACCGCGCGCGATCGGATGGTCGTTCGCCAGAATCTCGACCATATCGGATTCAGTGGATTCGAGTTCGATCACGGCGCCGCGGCCCATGCGCAACAGCATGTGCAGCGGCATGTGACTGCGCCCGAGCACCACCGTAAGATCGACCTTCAGGTCTTCCAGAACCGCCACGCGACCCGTCCCTCGCTCCGGGACGGCGCGCGATGCGGCGTCCGCCCTTCCGTCCACCTTCCACGCGCGATGGTGAAGTCTTGGTAAACGAAACCCTAAACGCCCCCCGGCTGGCACTCCCGTCCGGGGACTTCCGGGCCGAGGCCGGCGCGGCGGCGGTGGAATGGCGGATCAGCGACGCGCTCGTGCCCTACGAAGAGGCCGTGACGGCCATGGAGGCGCGCGCCGAGGCCATCGCGGCGGGGCAGGCGCCGGAACTCGTCTGGTTGCTGGAGCACCCGCCGCTCTACACCGCCGGCACCTCGGCGCATGACGCCGACCTCGTCGCGCCCGGGCGCTTTCCCGTTCACCGGACGGGGCGGGGCGGGCAGTACACCTATCATGGGCCCGGCCAGCGGGTGGCCTACGTGATGCTCGATCTCAACCGGCGCCGCCGGGATCTGAGGGCCTACGTGGCCGCCCTGGAGGCCTGGATCATCGCGACCCTGGAGGCCTTCAACGTCCGCGGTGAGCGGCGGGAGGACCGGGTTGGGGTCTGGGTCCGGCGGCCGGAGCGCGGGGCGGAGGTCGAGGACAAGATTGCCGCCATTGGCATCCGGGTGAGGCGTTGGGTCAGCTTCCACGGCATCAGTCTCAACGTGGAGCCGGACCTGTCGCACTTCTCCGGCATCGTGCCGTGCGGCATCGCCGGCCACGGCGTCACCAGCCTCGTCGATCTCGGCCACCTCGTCTCGATGCCCGAGGTCGACATGCAGCTGCGCGCCGCCTTCGAGGCGGTCTTCGGACCGACTGTCCCGGTCGACTGACGCGCCCGCCCGGGCACCGCGACGTGGATCTCCCAGGAACTCATCGGTCGTGGTCGATGCGCCGCGGTCGAGGGGCCGGGCGCGTCCGGCCGGGATGCCGAACGCGCCTCGCCGTCCCATTCGCCTGCCGGCACGACCTGCAGCGTCAGGCGCCCGCGAGCAGGCCGAGAAGGCGCTCGGCTGCAGGGCCGGACGAGGCCGGGTTCTGGCCGGTGATGAGCAACCCATCGCCGACCACATACGGCTCCCAGTCCCCCGCCTTCGAGAACGTACCGCCGTTGCGGGTGAGCTCGTCCTCGACGAGGAACGGGACGACATCGGTCAGGCCCACGGCCGCTTCCTCGGTGTTGGTGAAGCCGGTGACGGCTTTACCGGCAACGAGGGGCTTGCCGTCAGGGGCTTTCGCGTGGCGCAGCACGCCGGGAGCGTGACAGACCAGCGTCACGGGCTTGTCGGCGCGCAGGGTCGCCTCGATGAGCCGGACCGAGGCCGGATCTTCGGCCAGGTCCCAGAGCGGTCCGTGCCCACCGGGGTAGAACACCGCATCGAAACCGTCATGGGTGACGCCATCGAGCCGCACCGTCTCGGACAGCTGGGCATTGGCCGCATCGTCGGCCTCGAATCGGCGGGTCAGGTCGGTCTGGAAACCCGGTTCGTTGCTCTTGGGGTCGAGAGGCGGCCGGCCGCCCTTGGGCGAGGCCAGCACGACCTCGGCACCCGCGTCCTTGAACACGTAGTAGGGTGCGGCAAGCTCCTCCAGCCAGAAGCCGGTCTTCCGCCCGGTGTCACCGAGGGTATCGTGCGAGGTCAGGACCATCAGGATTTTCATGGGTGCTCTCCGTTTACGGGGAAATCGGGGGTCGTCTGGGGATATGGGGTCGAGCGGCCGCGGAGCCGAGCGGATCGGCACGGGTTGTCGAGTGGATGCCGATTAATGCCGTTCGGACCAGAGCGCGGCATCGGCGCGCTCCGCGTCCACGGCGCGGAACGGCCGCGCCTCGACCGGTCGCTCAGGGTCGTTGGCCCGGCGGTCGGCATCGGGTCCGGCCATGCGGACGGCGCCGATCACCTCCAGGGTGATGCGCTCCTCGGCCGAGGCGGCGGCGCTCCCGAACAGGGACGCGCCGAGTTCGGCAAGCAGCAGGTAAGGGGCAACGCTGTGGGTGAGTTCGGAACGCATCATGCTTCTCCCTTCGATTCGAATTGAGTAGACCAGTCGTCTGGAAATTGGGCCGGACGGTGCTGTGGTGCCCGTCTCGCATCGTGCGATCAGGACGGTTGCAGGTTGAGGACGCGGCGGGTCGTGGCCATGGCGGCCTCGAACGGTGCGTCGGCGCGCTCGATCTTGGCCATGAGGCTGGCCCCGAGCCAGACGTGATAGAGCATCTCGGCGGTATCCCGGGCGCTGCCCTCGACCCGCAGCGACCCGTCCGCCACGCCCGCCTCGATCGCACCGGTCACCCGCGCGATGATCCCCGCCGTTCCGACCTTGAGGGCCAGGCGCATGGGCTCGGACAGATCCGAGACCTCGGCGGCCAGCTTTACGGCGAGGCACTTGCGCTGGTGATCGATACTCCCCTGCGTCGCCCGCCACTTGCGCCAGTAATTCATCAGGCGCTCGGCATGGCTGAGACCAGGCTCCGCCAGCGTCGCGTCAATGTCGGCCAGGTAAGCCTCGAAGTAATCCGCCAGCAACGCCTCGCCGAAAGCCTCCTTCGAGCCGAAGTAGTGGTAGAACGACCCTTTCGGGACCCGCGCCGCCACAAGGATCTCGTTGAGGCCGACCCCGGAGAACCCCTTCGCACCCACGATCGTGTGGGCGGTATCGAGGATGCCCTGCCGAACATCGGTGTTGCCGCTCGCCTGTGCCATGACGGCGATATAGGACCGATTAGACCGGTCGTCTAGTGCCCATGCGCAGTTTGTCGGCGTGGGCCGACGGCTCTGACGGCGAAACGCCCTAGATCACCGGCACGCCGCGCCCCTTGGCGTGCTCGCCCGGCTCGACGTGGATCACCACCACGGAGCCCTCGATGGCGCTCTCGATCGCGGCCTCCAGGCGGTCGCAGATCGCGTGCGAATCCTGCACCGTCATGGTGCCCGGCACCACGAGGTGAAAGTCGATGAAGGTGGCCTGTCCCGCGTGGCGGGTGCGGACGTCGTGCGCCTCCAGGGCGCCGGTGCTGTGGATCGAGATCAACGCGCGGATCTGCGCGACCATCTCGCTGGGGGCCGCCTTGTCCATCAGGCCGCTCACCGAATCGCGCACCATGCCCCAGCCGGACCACAGGATGTTGAGGGCGACCAGGCCGGCGATGAGCGGGTCGAGGATCGCGTAGCCCGTGAGCGCCACCAGGGCGACGCCGGCGAGCACGCCGCCGGAGGTGACGACGTCGGCCATGACGTGGCGGGCATCCGCCACCAGGGCCGGGGAGCGCCATTCCCGGCCGCGGCGCAGCAGGATCATGGCCCAGGCGCCGTTGATCGCGGTGGCCACGAGGTTGACGACGAGGCCGGTCAAGGGCGCGTCGAGGGGCTTCGGGTCGAGGAGCCCGTGGAAGGATTCGCGCAGGATCAGGATCGCCGCCACGATGATCAGGGCGCCCTCGATCACGGCGGAGAAGTACTCGGCCTTGTGATGGCCGTAGGGGTGGTCGTCGTCGGCCGGGCGGGCGGCGACCCGCAGGGCGATGAGGGCGAACACCGCCGCCACCACGTTGATGATGCTCTCGAGGGCATCCGAGTACAGCGCGAGGCTGCCGGTGACCCAGTAGGCGGCGAACTTGAGGCCCATCACCAGGGCGCCGAGGCCGGCGCTCAGGAGGGCAGCTTTCTGGGTACGGTCCATGACGACGTCCGGTCTCGCGCCGGGCGCAGCGACGACGCCCGGTCGCGCGGCCATAGCGCCCGTCCCTGCGCCAAGGCCACGGCAAAGGTTGAACCCGCCGCTGAACGATTGAGCCGGGGCTATGCCGTCTCGGGTGCTTCGGACGCTTCGGACGCTTCGGGCGCGGCGGGCCTGCGCGCCTGCTCGCGCGCGGCGAAGCGCGCGCCCTCGGCCCGGGCGCGCTCGGCCCGGCGCCGGAAGCTGCGGGCGCTCCAGTTCCAGCGCGCGGCATCGGCGAGGGCCTCGAGGCGCTGCGCCTCCCGCTCCCAGTACGACACCAGTTGCCCGTCCAGGGTCACGCGGCCCGGCCGCACCGGCCGGGTGATTCCGTCGCTCATGCCTCGAACTCCTGCCTCGATCCCACCGTGCGTGGACCCGCTTATCGCAACCTCAGGTACGAAAATCCAGGCGGGTCGCACGCTCGCCCGACCGCATCATCGAACCGGCCGGACCGGCCTGGGTTCCGGACGGGCGCGCCGGACCATTGATCCGGGCGGACAAACCATGCAGGTGGCGCGGCATGCGCGTCGATCTCTTCGATTTCGAGTTGCCCGAGGCCAGCATCGCCCTCAGGCCGCCGGTGCCCCGCGATGCCGGGCGCCTCCTCGTGGTCCGGCCCGGCGAGGGCCTGGAGGACCGGCGGGTGCGTGACCTCGCGCAGCTCCTGCGCCCGGGCGACGCCCTGGTCTTCAACGACACCCGCGTGATTCCGGCGCGGCTCGCCGGCCTGCGCCATCGCCCGGGTTCCCCGGGCCTGCGCATGGAGGCAATGCTGCACCTGCGCGAGGCCCCGGACACCTGGCGCGCCTTCGCCCGGCCGGGCAAGCGCCTCGCCGCCGGCGACCGGGTCAGCTTCGGCCGCCACGGCGCCAGCGAACCCTGCGAGCTCGGCGGCCTCGACGCCACCATCGCGGCGAAGGGGGAGGGCGGCGAGATCACCCTGCGCTTCGATCTGGCCGGACCGGCGCTCGACGAGGCCATCACCGCCCTCGGAGACCTGCCGCTGCCGCCCTACATCGCCGGCAAGCGCCCCACCGACGCGCAGGACGCCACCGACTACCAGACGGTCTATGCCCGCGAGCCGGGGGCGGTGGCGGCCCCCACCGCCGGGCTGCACTTCTCGGAGGCGATGCTGTCCGAGCTCGATGTCGCCGGCATCGCCCGCCACACCGTGACCCTGCACGTGGGCGCCGGCACCTTCCTGCCGGTGAAGGCCGACGACACCGCAGACCACCGCATGCATGCGGAGATCGGTCGCCTCGACCCCGACACCGCCGCGGCCCTCAACGCCGTGCGGGCCCGCGGCGGGCGCATCGTCGCCGTCGGCACCACGGCCCTGCGTCTCCTCGAGAGTGCGGCCGACGCAGACGGGCGGCTTCACGCCTTCGCCGGCCAGACCGAGATCTTCATCACCCCGGGCACGCGCATTCGCGCGGTGGACGCCCTGATGACCAATTTCCACCTGCCGCGCTCGACCCTGTTCATGCTGGTCTCGGCCTTCTCGGGCCTGGAGACCATGCGGGCGGCCTACGCGCACGCCATCGCGGAGGGCTACCGCTTCTACTCCTACGGCGATTCCAGCCTGCTGTTCCCGGCGCGCGGCTGACGCCGCCGGCCCGGGCGGTGTTTGCCTCGAAAGCGCCGGAGGCTCTAAGACGGCGCCCATGTCCGAGCCCGCTCCCCCCTCCGCATCCGGCGGCCTGCCCGCCGACTTCACCTTCCGCGTCGACGCCACCGACGGGGCGGCGCGCACCGGCGCGATCACGATGCCGCGGGGCACCATCCGGACGCCGGCCTTCATGCCGGTGGGCACCGCCGCCACCGTGAAGGCGATGTATCCGGGCCAGGTCCGCGAACTCGGGGCCGACGTGGTCCTGGGCAACACCTATCACCTGATGCTGCGTCCCGGCCCCGAGCGCATGGCCCGCCTCGGCGGCCTGCACCACTTCATGAACTGGCCGCACCCGATCCTCACGGATTCCGGCGGCTTCCAGGTCATGTCGCTCTCGGCCCTGCGCAAGCTCGACGAGCAGGGCGTGACCTTCCGCTCCCACGTGGACGGCTCGACCCACCACATGAGCCCGGAGCGCTCCATCGAGATCCAGGGGCTGCTCGGCTCCGACATCCAGATGCAGCTCGACGAGTGCGTCCGCCTGCCGGCCGAGCACGCCGCGATCGAGAAGGCGATGCACCTGTCCCTGCGCTGGGCCGAGCGCTGCCGCGTGGCCTTCGGCGCCCAGCCCGGGAAGGCGATGTTCGGCATCGTCCAGGGCGGCGACGTGCCGGCCCTGCGGGTGGAGAGCGCCCGCGCGCTCGTGGATCTCGACCTCAAGGGCTACGCCATCGGCGGTCTCGCGGTGGGCGAGCCGCAGGACGTGATGCTGGCGATGATCGAGACCGTGGAGCCGCACCTGCCCGCGGGCAAGCCGCGCTACCTCATGGGCGTCGGTACCCCGGACGACCTGATGCGCTCGGTGGCGCGCGGGATCGACATGTTCGACTGCGTGATGCCGACCCGCGCCGGGCGCCACGGCCTCGCCTACACCCGGCACGGCCGGATCAACCTGCGCAACGCCCGCCACGCCGAGGACACCCGCCCCCTCGACGCGGCCTCGGCCTGCCCGGCGGCCCGCGACTACTCCCGGGCCTACCTGCACCACCTGGTGCGCAGCGACGAGATCCTGGGGATGATGCTGCTGACCTGGAACAACCTGTCCTACTACCAGGACCTGATGGCGGGCCTGCGCGCCGCCATCGCGCAGGGCCGCCTCGCCGACTTCAGCGACGAGACCCGCGCGGCCTGGGCCCGGGCCGAGGCCGAGCGCGCTGCGGCCTGACGCACCATCCCCGGGGGACGGCCGCGAAGCCGGTTGACCCCATACCGCCGAGCCCCTATTGCGAGCCACGCTGTTCGACACGGCGCGGCGCCGAGCGCCGCAACGCCCCGTCGCACACGAGCGCGTAGCTCAGTTGGTAGAGCAACGGACTTTTAATCTGTAGGTCCTGGGTTCGAGTCCCAGCGCGCTCACCACCATTTCAGACCCCGAAAACATTCCTGCGCATCCCCGTCCCGGCGCCGATCATCGGTGATCTGTCGCGATGGCTAGGCTTGGTCCGCTAAACGGAGCCGGGCGAGCAGGACGACGCCGCAAGCGTGCAGGCCCCCTCGCCAGTCGGGGGACGGGGCGGGCGAAAACCGCCGTCCGATACGGCGTTCGATGATCCGGTACGTTCAGAAACGGGGAGCAATTCGGGTTCGATCCCGGAAACGTCGCTGGCGCGCCGGTGCGAACGGGACTGCGAACACGGTGGCTGCTTACGGGAAACGGGTCGGCTCGGCCACGTCGGACACAAATGCCATCACAGACGCCGTCACGCCGCGGGCTCTGCCCGTCCGAGCGCTCGTCGCTGGAGGTCACCGCCCCAGTTCGCAGCCCACCCGCGCCGTGACCCCGCGCGTCAGGCTGTTTGCATCGGCAGGAGGACGGGTAGCCAAGTGCAACGACAATCCTGACAACGATGTGGAAGGTTGAGGACCCTAACGTGTTGCGGAAGGGGGACACGCAGCCGTTGTTTTCCGAAATCGGCAAAACCGTCCGAGTCTTTGGTACTTTTTCAAGGCCACCCATCGTACACCGCACGGGTAGTCGCGGGCACTTCCACGACCGGAGCGGTTCACTCCTTCTATTCGTCCAATGTCATTATCATTGAGCAATGCGAAGATATTTGCAATGCTGCGCTTCGTTCTGATCTGTCTTTTCATTGATCTCCAAATCACGCTGTGTTCGGGGATGGAGCAGCCATTCGCACGACAAGAGAACCTTGTTGAATTGTGCGATCAGGCCGCCGCCGCACCTTGGGACCCGGATTCGGCGCATCGGCGCACGCGCCTCGAATTCCGCCAGCTGCAACCCGAACGTGCCATTCCGTTTTGCCAGCGAGCCTTCGCGCAGAATTCCGACCTTCGTCGCCTGAGCTTTCAGCTTGGCCGCGCCTATGATCGTCAGGGCGCGAACCAGGATGCCTATCGCGCCTACAAGGTCGCTGCCGACCTCGGTAGCGCCGCCGCCAAGGTGAACATCGGTATTCTCTATCGGCAGGGACGCCGCTTCGAGCAGAACGATACCAAGGCCCGGGCGTGGTTTCGCGAGGCGGCGGAAATGGGACTCGCGGAGGGCATGTATTGCTACGCGACGGCCCTCGACAACGGCCTCGGCGGTCCCGTTGACGGATCTGCCGCACGATCCTGGTACGAGCGGGCGGCGCAACGTGGGACGGCGAAGGCACGCGATGTTCTCGTACGCCTGGATATCGACGGGCCTGGAACGGGTGCCCGCTGTGATTAGCCCCGGCTGCCTGGGCCAGCGCTGCGGAGAGCGGCCGTGACGGAGGGGTCGCGTTTCGTCGGCAGTCGCACGCTGGCCGACCTCGACCTCGTTCGGATCGATGACGGGCTCGTCATCGAAGGTTACGAACGCCTGGTCCGCCTCCTGCGACAGCGTAGTGGTGCGGCTGCGGCCCGGCTCTTCGCCGAGCCGGTCCTGTCGCACAGCAACGGATCCGCTGCGGCGCGTGTCGACTGGTACACGTCCCTCGACGGACCTGTTCGTAGTCTCGCGGACCTCGACCCCGTCGAGGCCGAGGAGCTGCGCGACCGTTTCCGCGCGGTCCTCTCCGACCTGACGCCCCTCCTGCGCGACCTCGTCGAGGGTCCGTTCCTGGGGGCCTGTCTGAATCTCGCCGGGCCGCGCGCCGTCCTGGCCATCGGCGATCAGCCGGTCCTGATCGATTGGGGCCTCCTCCCGGCCGGACTGGTTGCGGACGAGGCGAGCCGGCTGCGCCATCACGCAATGGCCCTCGGGGGCCTCCTGCCCCCGGGCCTGCCGATGCCGCCGGTCGGACGCGCAGACTGGTCGGCCCGCTTCCCATCCGAGGAAGCACCATCCTCCGAGACCGCACCGACAGCGAGGGCAGCCTTACGTCCGCCGAGGGCCCGTCCCCTGCCGGCTTGGTCGAGCCCGGCACCTGTCGCTGTCGCCTGCGCAGCCGTTCTTCTCGGACTGTCCTTTCTACCGGGCGCGCTGACGTTTCCCACTGCCCCGCGGACGCTGTCGGCGGAGGCGAAGGCGCTGCAGGCCGCATGGCTCGACAACCTGCAGCGACGCCGCGACGCCCTGGCGTCCGCCGCCGCGTTCGCCTGTCCGCGCCTGCGCGCCGAACTGCCGTCCCTGGTTCCCCAGAGTCCAGCCGGCGTTCGCCTGCCACCCGATGCCACGTCGCGTCCTCAGGCCCGGGCCGCGATCGGGCCCGCGATCCAAGGGCCGGCCACGCCTGACCCGGCCAGTCTCGTTGCCCGACTGGAGCGAGGCAGCGTCCTGGTCCTCGCGGGCAGTTCCACCGGCTCCGGCTTCTTCGTCAGCGACGAGTTCGTGGTCACCAACCGCCACGTGGTCGAGAACGCCGAGACCCTGAGGATCGCGGGCCGCCATATCGGAATCATTCCGGCCACGCTCGTCCGTACCGGAGGTGAGGGCCACCTCACGGATTTCGCCCTGTTGCGGGTTCCGCGTCAGGCCGACGTGCGACCCCTCGCTCTGGCTGGACCCGGACGACCCCTGACACCCGTCGTCGCGGCCGGTTTCCCCGGCCTTCACCTCGGCACCGACCCGACGTTCGCAAGGCTCGGCGAGGGGGACGCTTCCGCGAGCCGCGACCTGGAACCGGTCCTACAGACCGGCGTCGTCAACCACCTTCAGCGCTACGACGACGCGGCCGTGACGCTGGTTCTTCACAGCGCCGAGATCGCTCCCGGCAACAGCGGCGGACCGCTGGTGGATTACTGCGCGCGCGTCATCGGCGTGAACAGCTTCGGCCGCAGTGACGGGCACATGCCCGTCACGGCGCGCTACGCGTTGGGGGCGGACGGTCTCTCGGCATTCCTGGAAGCCAGTGGCGTCGCGGCACCGCTCGACGCCGAACCATGCGACCTGCAGGCGACTGCGCGGGACGCCCCGCCCGGGGAACCTGCGTCCGCCGCCCCGCGGGAATCCGGCCCGGGTGCCGGGGCCACCGCGGAGCCCGCGCCGGACGTGGCACCGAGACCAGCGCCGAGGGAGGGTACCGTCGCCCCTCCGCCCCGCCCCACCGCTCCCGTCCCCTCACGCCCCCGTCCGGGGCGTGAGGGCGGGCCGCAAGCGCGTTGAGATCGGTCGCCAGATGTCGAGCACCGTCAAGCTGACCGAGACGCCGCGCCAAGGTCTGGATGCGGTCAATCCGAAGCTCAATCAACAGTACGACCAGTTCGTCGCCCTGCTGGCTCAGCGGGTCGGTCGCGCGCACGCCAAGCTTTTCGCCGAGCCGGTGCCGATCACCATGGCGAAGACGGGCCTCCCGGGGCTGGCCTGGTTTGCCGACGGAGACGGCGAGGCCGCGCCCGTCTTGGGGCTCGAAGCCGGCGAGGCGCAAGCCCTCCGTCGCGTAGCGGGGCGCCTGAGATCCGAGGTCGCCGCCTTCGCCGACGCGCTCGAGCGTGAGGGCGAAGCTTCGCGTGACCTTGCTCGCCTCATTCGCGATGCGCTCGTCACCCCTGACGACGACCATCTCTGGTCTCTCGGCGGCCAACCGGTCCTGGTGGCATGGGGCTATCGTCACGCTCAGGGGATGGGCGTCGTTGCCGAGCGGAACGGCGCGATCACCGGCAGTGCGGCAGCCGCGATGGTCACACCGCGGACATCGCAGGCCGCCCGGCATTCGAGTGCGCCGCCGCCGCCGCGGCCTGAAGCGGTGAACGACGCCGGCGTGGTGCGGGCGAGATCGGCTCTCGTGCCCGTCCTGTGGCTGGTATTCGCCCTTCTCTCGCTGGCTCTCGGCGACCGCCTGCTGCAGGCCTGCGCGATCGGCAGCGCCAATTGGCCGGACTGGCTGAAGGGCGTCCTGCCCGATCACTGTCCCGTGGCTTCCCTCGGCATCGACCCGGCCGACCTGTCGCAGCGCACAGCGATCCAGGCCATCGAGGGCGAGGTGCACGCTGCCGAGCTTGCGCTGACGCGCCGTGCCCTGTCCTGCGATGCGAGCTGTCCCCTGCCATCGCGTGCCGCGATTCCGGGTCCGTCCACGCCGGTCACCCCGCCACGCGCCATCGCCGCCGATGTGGAACGGCGTTTGGAGCGGATCGAGCGCGGGCGATACCTGGAGCTGACCCTCGCCTGGGACGGGGCTGCCGATCTCGATCTGCAGGTCGCCTGCCCCGATCAGGCCCGGATCAGCTTCAACAACCGCAGCGCCTGCGGCGGCCGCCTCGTGGCCGACCAGAACGAAGGCGGAGGGACCAGCGCCAGCCGCCCGGTCGAGCACATCATTTGGGACGAGGCGCCGACGCCGGCCGGGGTCTTCGGCATCGCCGTCGCCCTCTACGACCGGCACGGCGATGCGCGCCCGAGCATTCCGTTCCGCCTCGTCCTGTCCCAGAACGGTCGGGTGATGCGGGAAGAGGAAGGGCGGGTCTCGGCTCCCCGTGTATCCCAGAACGTCTTCACCTTCCCGGTTCCGATCGTCCCAGCTTCCGGAGCCCCTGCCATGCCGTGAACTTCGGCCGTGAGCATGCCTCCTCCACGCGTCCCCTGAGTCTCGGCAAGGCCGTCTCGTATCAGGATTGTATCCGTCCCGATGTTCGTCGATCCCGTCACCTTCGGTCCCACGATCCGACTCGTGCCCCATAGCGGCGTGCAGTTCGTCGAGTACGCGTTCAACATCGATGCCGTTGGTCGCCTGTCGCGCCGCTTCATCGAGCGCGAGGTCGAAGGCGTGTCCCAGCCGGCGGGTCGGCAGACCTATCGGCTGCTCCCGACCTGGGACGAGACCGACCCGGGTGGAGAGGAAATCGAGACCGCCCGCGGTGCCGATCGCGAATACGCCATCAGCGAGCGGGGCGCCCTCGAAGTCTTCCTGGAGAAGTGGACGCCGATCCCGATGTTGCGGGTGAAGGCGGGAATCGAGGGAGGCGATGAACTCGACGTGGGCCCGACCAACTGGGCGCGGGTGCGCGTCGCAGAGGTCTCCGACCGCGCCCCAGACAGTCCAATCAGCCATCGGGTGATCTTCGCCTTCGACACGGAACTTCTGGAGCGGCGCCCGAACCGGCCGTACACGGCGCCGAGCCTTGACGATGCCGCCAACGAGCACGAGTTCCGGTTCGCCTACCGCTTCCGCGACATCGGCTGGTTTCTCGGCGCGGCCTCCGACAGCGAGGAGGCGCGCCAGCGCGCCGGCTTTCAGGAATGGGTGCCGTCCTGGCTCTCCGAGCAATTCCGCGAGTTCAAGGCGGCCCAGCGGCCCGACCGGCCTCTGCGGGACAGCGATTTCCCCAACACCCTCGAACACTATGCCCGCTATCTCGTGCTGCTCGAATACCTGCAGCGAGCGATCCAGCCCCGCGTCATGCGTCTGACCGATACGGTCTCGGCGCTCCCGGCGATCAAGCCAGTGACCGTCGACTTAATCCTAGACATCGGAAACAGCCGCACCTGCGGGATCCTGATCGAGTCGCACCCCAACGAGGATCGCGTCGACCTCAACAACTCCTTCGTGCTGCAGCTTCGCGACCTGTCCGAGCCAGAACAGGTCTATGTCGAGCCGTTCGAGAGCCACGTCGAACTATCCCACGCCCGATTCGGACGCGATCATCTCTCGCGGCTCTCGGCACGGCCGCGCGCATTTTTCTGGCCGAGCCCCGTTCGGGTCGGGCCAGAAGCGAGCCGTTTCCGAGAGCTGGCGCAGGGCACCGAGGCGGTCGGCGGTCTGTCGAGCCCCAAACGCTATCTCTGCGACGTGAGACCGGTGAACCAGGAATGGCGCTTTCCGGATCGCGACTACGGCGCCGATGGAACGAGCCCGCTCATCGACCGGACGATCCGCCAGTTCGTCAACAGCCGCGGCGACGTGATCTCGCAGCTCGACGCCGACAGGAAGCGCTACGGCATCCGGGTTCAGGCCGACGATCGGATCGGTGCATCGCGGCTGACGTTCTCACGGTCGTCCTTCTTCACGTTCATGGTCGCCGAGGTCGTCTGCCACGCGCTGTCGATGATCAACAACGCCGGCGTGCGTGAGCGTCGACGGACGAAGGACGCGCCCCGCAAGCTGCGACGGATCATCCTCACTCTGCCACCGGCGATGCCCGTGCAGGAACAGCGTCTGCTGCGCTCCCGGGCGGAAGGCGCCGTCAAGCTGATCTGGCAATTGATGGGATGGGCCGACACGCCACCCCCGGGCGTCACGCAGCCGGAGGTCCACGTGTCCTGGGATGAGGCGAGCTGCGTCCAGTTCGTCTATCTCTACGGAGAGATCACCCAGAAACTGGGCGGGGCCGTCGACGGCTTCCTCAAGCTCATCGGCCGCCCGCGACCCTTCGCCGAACCGGACTCGAGACCCGCTCCCGGCACGCCCGCCGAACCCTCGGTGCGGATCGCCAGTATCGACGTCGGCGGCGGCACCACCGACCTGATGGTGACGACCTACTACGCGGAGGGGAACCGGGCGATCAAACCGGTGCAGAATTTCCGCGAGGGATTCAGGATCGCGGGCGACGACATCCTCAAGAGCGTCATCGAGAGGCTCGTCCTGCCGACCCTCGAGGAGGCCCTGCGCCGTGCGGGGCATCCTGACCCGCACGCGCTCCTGCTCGAGCGCTTCGGTGGCGACCGCGCCAACATGGCCGAGCAGGAAAAGCACCTGCGCCGGCAATTCGTATCCCGCGTGCTGGAACCGATCGGATTGCGTCTTCTGGCCGATGTCGAGGCCGAGGGCGAGTTGACCACCCGTCCGTTCTCGGAATTCTTCCCTGAGCGCGGCGGCCGCGTGGTGCGCCGTGCCCTGCCGCAGCCACGCCTGCTCGATTTCCTCGAAGGTCCGGCGCGGCGCGACGGCGCTATCGGCTTTGCCCTGGTGGATTGCGTGTTCGAGGCGCGCGCCGAGGTTGTCGGCGCCTGCGTGGTGTCGGTTCTCGACCTCGTGCTCGACAACCTCTGCGAGGCGATCCACGCCCTGGATGTGGACGTCGTGCTGCTGTCGGGACGCCCCTCGCGTCTCTCGGCCTTCGTCGACCTCCTCGTGAACAAGCTGGCGGTCTCTCCCGATCGGATCGTGCCGCTGCACCAGTACCAGGCCGGCAACTGGTATCCGTTCCGGGATCGCGACAACCGCCGCATCGGCGATCCGAAGACGACGACGGCGGTGGGTGGAATGCTCTGCGCGCTGGCCGAGAGCCAGCTGACGAACTTCACCCTGTTCACCCACCGCCTGGGCCTGCGCTCGACCGCCCGGTACATCGGCGAGATGGAATTGAGCGGGCAGTTGCGGGATGCCGGTCTTTGCTTCCGCGACGTGGACCTCGACGCGCCCGCAGCAGCGCGGGCGAGCGGACCCGCGATGACTGCGAAGCTCCGCTACTATGCGCCAATGCGCCTCGGCTACCGGCAATTGCCGGTCGAGCGCTGGATCGCAACGCCCCTGTATCGGCTGCGTCTCCGAACCGGACAGGAGGCCACGCCGTTGCGCCTTCCCCTCGACATCACGCTCGAACGCGTCGGCGATGGGCGTGCTGACGATGACAGCCCGGATGCCCTGATCCGTTCGGAATCCATGAAGGAAGAATTCGAAATCACCGATGCCTACGATGCGGACGGCCTCGACGTCAAAAGAAAGATCGAGCTTGTGCTCGACACTCTGGTTTCTGAGCAAGGGTACTGGCTCGATACTGGAGTTCTCTCCGTCGATTGAAGGCATTGTCTGCCCCCAACTCCTCCAGGATTAACCACAATCTCTGCCATGTCGACTGACCTCCTTGCCAAGGCCTGCCACGACACCAGCCGTCTCGCGCAGGATGCCGAGCGCTGGCTCGGCGATGCCGCCAACGCAGCCACCGTCGGCCGTGAGCGGGACGATCTCGTCCGCTCGACGCGCAAGATCGCCCATCGGGCCGAACGCCTCGGCCGGGCAGCGCAGCGACCGATGTGCGTCGGCGTGTTCGGCCCGAGCCAGGCTGGGAAATCCTACCTCGTGGAGGTTCTGGCCCGCCCCGAAAACGGTTCACTGCGGGCCCGTTTCGACGGAATCGCGCCGGTCGACTTCCTCGCCGAGATCAATCCGATTGGCGAGAAGGAAGCGACGGGGCTCGTGACGCGCTTCAGCGCCCAGGAGGGCGGGACACCGACTCCGCCCGGCGCTCCGGTACGCCTTCGGGTGCTGACGGAGAGCGATCTGATCAAGGTTCTCTGCAACAGCTTCCTGCACGACAGCGATGCCACGAAGGAACATCCGCCGCAGGCCGAGGAGATCGATGCGCTCCTGGCCCAGTTGCGGACCCGGCCCCGCACCGGGGGTGCACGCTTCACGGGCGCCGAAGTCGACGACCTGAGGGACTATCTTCTCGACCAGGCGCGCGGCAGCCGCGCCCTGGAGGCGCTGGCACGCTACTGGGACGAGGCACGCACACTCGCCCCGGGGCTCGACCTGGAGGGACGCGCGCGCCTGTTCGCGCCGCTCTGGGGCGGCCATGCGGCGTTCACCCGGCTCTACCGGGACTTCACGGAGGCCCTCGAACGCCTCGGGCATCCCGACGAGATCTTTGCGCCGATCGGCGCCCTGGTGCCGCGGGAAGGCAGTATCCTCGATGTCGCCACGCTGGCGGGCCTCGGGGCCTCAGGGGGCGCCGACACGCTGCTCGTCTACGGCGCCTCCGGAACGCCGGTCTCCCTGCCGCGCGCCACCGTAGCGGCCATCACGGCGGAGTTGCGGATCGACATCGCGGATGCACCGCGATCCTTCCTTCGTGAAGCGGACCTCCTCGACTTCCCCGGCGCACGCAGCCGTCAGAAGGTCGATCTGGCCCATTTCCTGGCGGAGCACCCCGACTCTCTCAAGGAGACCTTCCTGCGCGGCAAGGTCGCCTACCTGTTCGATCGCTACGTGGCCGAGCAGGAACTGACGACGATGCTGCTCTGTATCAGGCCATCGAACCAGGAGGTCGTGACGCTGCCGGATCTGGTGGAGCGCTGGATCACCCAGACTCACGGTGCCAGCCCCGAGGCGCGGATCGCCCTGCCGAACCTGCTCTTCCTGGTGATGACCTGGTTCGACAGTCACTTCGTCGACAAGGCGGGGGATGCCGGTCAGGATGCCGGTTTGCGGTTCCGCAACCGGATCGAGGCATCACTCCTGGGGTTCTTCGGCAAGGCCCATACCTGGCCTCGGCAGTGGACGCCGGGGGCGCCGTTCCGCAACGCGTTCTGGTTCCGGAACCCGAATTACCCGGCCGAATCGGTGATCCGATACGAGGGGCGGCGCGAGATCGGGTTCCTGCCGGAGAAGCAGGAGCGGATCGCCGAACTGCGCCGCGGCTTCGTGGCCCTGCCCGAGGCCGCCGCGCATTTTCAGGATCCTGCCCGCGCCTTCGACGAGGCGTTGCGCCTCAACGACGGAGGCGTCAGCTACCTCGTCGAGAATCTGGCTCGCGTCTGCCGGCCGGAGCTGAAGGCCGCCCAGATTGCCTCGCGGCTCGATGGACTGCGGGCCGAGCTGCGGGAGCGGCTCGGGCGTTTCCACGTGGCCCTCGACATCGAGACCCGCTTGGCCGAGCGCCGCGAGGCTGCCGGCCATGTCTTCGACGCCCTCGACGCGACCGTAGCGGCCGGCGGCTTCGGTTCGCTGCTGCGCGAACTCCTGATCGATGTGGGCACCCTGACCGAAGCCCTCCATGGGGCGAGTCAGTCGATATCCGGGGCACCGGCCGAGAGCGCTTCGCCGGCGGCACCTGCTCGCATCGCGCGTCCCGGTGCGATCGCCCGCCCCGGTGCGCCGAGCCCTGGGGGTGGAGTCCCGGGCGCCCGATCACCGGTGGGACCCGGCGCGTCCGATCGTGAGCGTGGCCTGGCCCGGGCCGCGGTTACCGCCTGGATCGGCTCCATGCGCCGGCGGATCGAGGCCGACGGGTTCACACGCCGCTTCCAGGTTCCGGTCGACGTGATGGAGATCATCGTCGGCGAGATGATCACCCTGGCTCGCCGTGCGGATGTGGAGGCCGCCATCGCAGCCGATCTGCGGGCCCTCGCGACCGTGGAGCGTGCCGAGCAGTCGACGGCGAAGCTCGCACTGATCGCGGCCACGCGCCTGAACCGGTTGAGCGGCGATCTCGGCTTCGGTCTGGTCCCCCCGGCCGGCGAACGGCCCTCGATCCAGGATGAGGCGGGCGACCGCATCGCCTTCGAGGCTCGCCCGGTCACCTTCGATGCCCGGTCGATCGGCCCCACTCCGGCAGCCTTCGGCCACACCTACGCGACCGACTGGTTCCACGGCTTCTACCGGGTCGTGGAGGACAACGCGAAGAGTGCGGCCGGGGTCACCATCGACCTCGAGCAGAACGGCAGGCTGGGCGCGATCCTGACGGGCCTGCAAGGGCGTTCGGCCGCCTAGCTCACGGACCTCGAGCCCCGCTGCTCACAGACGCCTCAGACGACTTGCCTGGACACAACCATGACCCTTCGCATCACAGAGGACGAGGACGAGATCGGCGGCCACGCCCTCATCGATCTCGGGCAGCGCGCCGCCTCGCCGCTGCTGTCGTTCCGGCGCCAGGACACCGAGCCGAGGCATCTCGGCACCGAGGGATGGCAGCCGGAGATTGCGTGGCTCGCCCCGCTCTCCATGACCGAGCATGACGGCCGCACCGTAGCCCGCTTCGGCCCCTCGGTGGTCGATCGCATCGAGGAACTCGTTCCGATCGAGATCGTGGGCCAGGACGGCACCTCGTTCGGGGTCGTGTCCTGGCCGTTCATCACGCCGGCACCCGCCGGCTCCGG
Source organism: Methylobacterium sp. Leaf125 (assembly GCF_001423085.1). GTDB lineage: Bacteria > Pseudomonadota > Alphaproteobacteria > Rhizobiales > Beijerinckiaceae > Methylobacterium. The sequence goes on from NZ_LMNU01000047.1 coordinate 186,155, forward strand.
CATGCTCGCCGCTTCCCCGATCCCCGCCCCCAGCCTGACCCAGACCGCGCCCTCTCAGGAGACGCTCGCCGGTGAACCCGGTGACGGTCTCCCCCCGCTCCAGGATTCGGAAACGTCCCCGGCCGAGCCTGAGCCGCCCCGCCGGGCCAACGTGCGCGACGGGCTTGTCCTGCCCGAAGTGCCTCGAGAGGCGCCGCGCCGGATCTGGCCGGCGCTCGTATTCCTGGTTCTGTTCGCCGGGGCCGGGATCGGCGCGTACCTGTACCAGGACCTGCTCAAGGCTGTCCTGGCCGGCCACCCGACTGCGCCGACGGACACACCGGCGCAGCCCGAAGCACGGACGCCGCCCGCTGCGGAGGCGCCACGTCTGAGTGCTGCCGAACTGCGCCAACGGCACGGACGCCTCTTGGAGGAACGCGCGACAGGCAGCGCGTTTCTGGCGCTCGGCGGCACAGCGATCGAGGCTCAGCAGGGAGGGGCCGCCTTCAGGGCCTTCGAGGAGGCCGATCCCGCCGCCAGCGCGGATGCTGCCTGGCAGATGGCGCGCTTCTACGATCCCCGGACCACCGACACCACGTATCGCAACGCCGCTCAGCCCGACGTCTCCCGCGCGGCCTATTACTACGCGCTCTGGCGCAACCGCTCGCCCCGGCACACCGACGCGCTCCGAAGCCTGTGCGACGCCAACACGGATCTCGTCGGCCGCGACGAGCGACTGCGCGCGATCTGCCGTCCATGACGCTTTCCAAGAGTCTTCCCATGGCCCTCTCCAGTTCACGACCGGTCCGGCTCCGGGCCACGGCGCGCGCGGCTGCACTGCTCACGGGCCTGTCTCTCGCCCTGAATGCCAGCATGCACACCCCGTCCGCACACGCGGCCGCACCAGGGCTTGCCGTTCAGGCGGCGACGGGCAGGAGCAGCGTCCTGTCCGGTCCGCGCATCGCGCTCCTGATCGTGCCCCAGGCGACGAATGCCGGGAGTCGGGCGGCGACGGCCCATGCCGACGAGGAAGCCTATCGCAAGCGTCTGCGCGAAATCGGGTTCGACGTCTGGACCTTCGGACCCGCGGACCGGCCGGAACTCGAGCGCGGATTGCGCGAAGCCGCAGCGCGGCTCCCGGAGGGGGCCCAGGTCGCGGTGATCGCGCTCGGCCCGAGTGTCGGTGGCGAGGACGACGTGTTCCTGATGCCGCAGGGGGCTGCGGGCGACCTCACGCAGCGACCGGCCTTCATCGAGAGCGAGGGCGTACGCCTCGGCGATCTGCTCCGACGCCTGTCACGCCGTCAGCCGCGCGACCTCGTCGCCGTCGTCGACGAGTGTCAGCCGGTCGCGGGAGGCCGCTGCGACTTCGACGCTGCCGCAGGGTCCTCGGGTGCCAGCGTCATCGGCGGTCAGCGTCTCGGACGCCGGGCGCCGGGCGCCGTGCCCTTGGCGGGACGCGCGTCCCTGCGCGACATTCTGCTTGGCGCGATGGCGCAGGAGGGACAGAACTTCCTGCAATCCTACGAATTCCTGCAACGCGGCCTCGGCGGCAGCGATCTCGAGCCGAGGGCGAGCGGCGCGCTCACCACCGCCTTCTCTTTCCTGCCCCAGGGCTTCTTCGCGGGTATGACGACACCCTGCAACAAGGTCGACCCGAACGCCGAGCCCGCAGCGCTGAGCTCCATCGCCCTCGATCCGCTGATCCGCGAATGCGAGGCGGTCACCGCCGCCTATCCCTATGCGCGCGCTTTCGCCGACAGGCTCCAGGCCGGCCGCGAGCAGCGCGCGTTTCAGAAGGCCGTGGCGTCCTGCGACGACCGCCTCAGTGCGTCGAGCTACGGCAGCGCCTATCCGGCCGGACGCTTCCGCGGCATCGTCGAGAACCACGTCGTGGAATGCGACCGCCTGCGTGACCGGCAGCAAAGCGAGGCCCAACGCCAACGGGACGCCGACGCTCAGCGCCAGCGTGAGGCCGATGAGCGGCGGCGCTGGGAGGAGCAGGCGCGACTTGAGCGTGAACGAGCGGACCGCTTTCGCCTCGAACAGGAGAGCCAGCGCGAGCGCGAGCGCGAAGCCCTCCGGCAGCGCGAGGCAGAGGCGCAGCGACAGCGGGAGGCGGAAGCCCAGCGGCTGCGTGAGGAGGCGCAACGGCAGCGGTCGACGGCCCGGAGCGCGTCCGGCTGGACACTGAACTACGCGACAAATCTGCTTGAGATCAAAGCGCTGGCCGATGATCATTTCGACGCTCAGAAACAGTCGTACAGCACGGTCTGGCAATCCCGGCTGCATGGCGAGCAGGTCGCCATCTATGTGCAGGTCAGCCCGAACGAGCGCTGCGGCGACGCGCGCCAGTACATGAGCGAACAGATCGCTCCACGCCGGACGCAGGTCTCCCGCTCGCAGGAGATCACGACTGCGCCCGGACGGTCCGGTTACATTCTCGAAGGGCGGGGCACGGCGCGCGGACAAGGGGCTTTCGACGATCGCAACTATCTCGACTTCGTCTCGATTCGCCGCGATGACCGCAGCACGATCACGCATATCGGCGGCCGTTTTCCCTCCGAGCACAGCGAGACGTATCGCGCCGAGTTGCTCAAGATGATGAACTCCATGCAATTGCCGAACAGTGACATGTTCACGAACCGGTGCCGGTGAAGACAACGGGTCGAGGACGTCTGATCATGCCGGGAAAACGAATGCCGCCACGCCCCCGCACCGTTTTCGGCACCTGCGCGACTCCGAGGCAGTGTCGGCGAGACCGGTTTCCAGGAGCCGCCCGTCAGCTCACCGCGCTCCTCGTTCTGGCGGCATGCCTGACGCCAGGATCAGGCGCTCTGGCCGATCCCGGGCAGGATTGCAGAAGCGGTACGGCGGAAGCTCGGGTGACCGGCTGTTCGGCTCTGCTGGCGGAAGCGCGCACGCCTCGACAGCGCGCGATCGCCCTCGATGGGCGCTGCAAGGCCAACAACGATCGTCTCGCCTTCGCGGCGGCGCTCGCCGACTGCACCAGCGCGATCCGGGCCGATGACGATTACCCTTACAGTTTCGCCAATCGTGGCATCGCGCAGGCTGGTCTGAACAACCATGCGGCGGCCATCGTCGACTTCACGCAGGCCCACACCATGCGGCCGACCTTCATCTATCCGCTGATGAACCGCGCCAAGTCGCAGACTCAGCTCGGCAACCTCCTCCTGGCATCGCGCGACTACGACGAAGTCCTTCGCCTGAAGCCCGACAACGAGGAGGCGAAGCTTGCCAGAGCGGCGCTCTTCGCGCCCGCCATCGCCGGGGCGTCGCCGACGGGTGCCAACACCCTGTGCGGGAGCGTCGGCTGCAACTGAACGCCCGTGTCGGTCGATATGCCGGCCTGTCGCCTGGGTGGCAGACCTGACCGTCGGGTGTTCGCGCGAGACGGCGCATCGCTGTCCGACCCGGGGGGTATTCCCGAGACCGATGGCGAACGGCACAGCTTATCGGCAGGTCACGTGCACCGTGTAGGCCTTGGCCTGCTCGGCGACGGTCGCCGGATCCAGCGGAGTCGGATTCTTGGTACCGCTCCCTGTGACGATCCCGTTCGAGTCGAGGAAATTCAGCGCGATCGTCGACTTGATGGCGAAGTTCACGTTTTGCGGGATGTCGTTGTTGGCCTTCGCGACCGTCATCGCGTTGAGCTTCGAGGCGATGACGCCGACCACGGCGCCGTACTGGTCGATCAGAGGCCCGCCGCTGTTGCCGGGCTGAACGGGCGTCGAGATCTGGAGCATGCGGGTGTCATCGCCGAGGCCCGCGGCGGCGGTGATGTTGCCGACCGTGAAATTTCCGGAGGCTGCCAGGAGGTCGGGAAGTGGAAAGCCATAGGCATAGACGCTCTCGCCGACCCTCGGTTTGAGCGACAGGGCCGGAACCACGGGATTCTCGAAGCCGGTGCTCAGCACCGCGAGATCGTTCTGGACATCGGTGGCGACGAGCCGCGCCCGCAGGGACGGCAGACCGAACTTGGCGATATTGATTTCCGTGCAACCATTGATGACATGGTTGTTGGTCAGCACGTGTCCGGCCTCCGACACGAAGAAGCCGGTTCCGGAGGACCCGCCGTCCCGCCTCGGCGTCACGCCCGCGTCGGGGTTCGCCTTGTTCCTGGGTGGCGCCGTTTCCGCTTTCGCTTCGACGATGGCTTTCTGGCAATCGATCATCGCGCTGATCGCATCCGAGGATCCCGACAACGAGAGTTGCGCGATCGACTTGCGGTCGAACAGCACTTCGATCCCACCGGCACGGGCGATGTCGAGCACGAAGCTCTTCTTGAGCCCGGATGCCATGAGACCGCGATCCGCACCGCGTTCGATCCCGGAGAACTGGCCCTTCCAGCGTCCCCGTCCGGTGAGCATCATGAGTTGATAGAGGCGATCGGGTTCGATTGACCGCCACTTGGGATTGGTAAAGGCCAGGAATGCCTCGTCCTTCTCTCCGTTGAATCCCATCCAGACCGTCGTCTGGTCCTCGTAGGTCGCAGCGGCCAGGCAGCCGTCGGTCGATCGGCTTATCCCGATCGACCAACCCGACACCTTACCCACCGTCTTGTCCACGCTGAGGACAGGCGCGGCCGTGGCTGCACGCGTTGCCGGGAACGCAGCCGCGAGGGCCACCACGCCGATGAGGAACGGACGCAAGACGAGGCTCATCACGGTCAAAACTTTCCCGGTGGTCTCAGCGACCGCTGACGGGAATCGGCCGAGCGGTGCTCGATCCGGCGAACGGATCGGACACGGTGCTGATGGCAGCGCCGCCCTGCAATGGCGCAGCTTTCCGACGGGCCGGGGCGGCAGCGACGTGGCGGCGGGTCGGACGGTTCCGATAGACGACGACGCGTTGCGTCCGCGGAGCGTGGTAGGCGTGTCGCGGTGCAGCCGCCATGGCGCCCAGAGCGAAGCCGATGGCTCCGCCGGCGAGGCCGTCCAACGGGCCCGCGGATGCGCGCGGCACCGCTGCGGTGCAACTGATGAGAGCCGCCGCGACGGCGCTGAGAACATATTTTGAAGCGTTCACCGAAAGCATCCCGATCGAAAGAAAGCGCAGAGTCTTGCAAACGGCCTCCCGCGTCGGAGCGAAAGGTCATTCGGCTGCGGGATCTTCGCGTCCACAACCCCGTGCTACCGCTACAACCTACCTGAACGGCCACGCTTGGAAAGTCGTTTTCCCGCCTGAAATCCTCGGCCCGCACTATTTTTAAGCGACAACCTTACCGACCGGTGGGCGAATGTTCTCGCCGAGACGTATAATCCCGTCGGAAGACGACTGCGTGCACCCCACGACATCTGCCGGCACACCCGGAGGAGCCTTCTGCCATCTGATGCGTCGACTGGTTCGCGCAGCATCAGAGGATGGTTGTACGAACCATTCGCGCGGGCCATCATGACCTCGGGCGGCGTTGCTCAATTCGAAGCTTGGCAGCTTGGCGGCACCAGGTCAGCGCGGCACGGTCTGACGTTCAAGCCTGGTCGGCGGAGGCTGCGATGAACTCGCCGCGCCGCCTGTTCATCGCTGCCTCTGGACGTCGTTCGATTGTCGTCCCAAAGCCGAAACACGATGCGAACGAGACCGCCTTTTACGTCTCAAGGCCACGTCTGGCGGCCACGCCTCGTCCGGGCATCGCTTCAGAGACGTGGGATCCCGCAAGCGAGACGCGACCGCAGATCCACCGCGACGGCTTCGTCGGCCGGGCTCTGAAACACCCAGGACCGGTTCAGGGCTCGCGGTTTGCCGGCCTCGCAGGGATCGATCGCACCGGGGCGGCCAAGCGTCGAGCCGTCTCGATCGTGGGCGTGAACGCGCTGCGGTCACACAGGCAAGCGTTGACCAAGCGGGACAGGCCGAACGCGGCGCAGCCCCAGTGGGCCAGCAACGGCTCCCACCGCCACCACCGAACCGGAATGCGCCATCGCGTCTGGGACGTCCGTCGCCGCGCCCGAGGTGCCCCCCGAGAGGCTGACCCGGCTCGGATCACCGCCGCGCCACAGGCCGCGGCCGTCATCGGTCGGCGCGCCGGTGGGGACGGCGCATAGGACGGCCGCGAGGCCGGCCCAGCGCGCAACGGGCGCTCCGATCGTGCGCGTGTTGCTGCTCTCGCTCGATCGCCTGGTGGGGCCGGATCAGCGTTCCTTGCCGAGCGCGTCCAGCGCCTGGGCGAGACCGCAGAACGACAGGGGGATCGCCACCTCTTGGCCCCCCGCGCTCCTGAACAGAAGGCGGCCCGGCGCCTCCGCCTCGCGCCAGCGCTTCAGGTCCTCCTTCACCGGCCCGTCCGCCACGCAGCCGCCGGGCAGGCAGCGCCGCCATGCGAGGTCGAGCAACGCAGCCTTGGCGTCCTTCTCCTCGAGGCCGATCCGGACGGTCGAGGGGAAGCTCACGGCCACCGGCAGCAGGGCGGTGACCCGCAACCCGGCTTCGCCCGGCATCGGTCCGATCGCGACCTGGGCGATCGGTGCGGGCTGTCCCTGCCCCTGCATCGCTTGCGAAACCTCGCAAAGGCGCGCCGCCTTCTCGGCTGTGCCGACCCGCTGGCAGCGCAGGACCCAGTCGCCGTAGCTGGCGGTGGTGACACCCGGCTCGGACGAGAGCGGCGGCTGGGCGGCCGGCGCCGTGGGCGACGGGGACGAAGCCTTGGCGCCGGGTGCCTGCGCCAGGGCGGAGTCGAGGGGGAGCGGGCCACCGATCAGGACGGCGCCCGAGGCGAGCACGGCCAGGAGGCGGGCGCGCAAAGGGGACGGGGGGAGGGCGGTCTTCCGATGGGCGAACGAGGTCATGCGGCGTTGTCCTGGGCCTAGGCTGCGGTCTGTCCGGGCGGGGCGAAGGCGAGGGTGAAGTCGGCCAGCGTCCGCAGGCTGAGGCGATGGGCGTCAATGGCTGGGAGCCCGCCCTCGCGGCGCAGCCGCCCGAGATCCTCATCCGTCAGGGCGGCCAGCGCGGCCTCGTGGATGCCGAGCACCCCGTGCATCGCGTGGCTGGAACCGGTCGCGGCATCCCGGCCCTGCACCGTCAGCGCCCGCAGCAGGCCGAGATCCTGAAGCGTGCGGCCGAAGGCCATGGTGCGGTGGGCGGCGTCCGCATCATCAGCCGTCGGCCGCACCCGCTCTTCCGGCAGCGGCGTCTCTGGGCCGTCTTCGCGGAACAGCGGGGCGGCCTCGGCCAGCGCCGCCCCGGCGGAATCGCGGCGGATCGGGTCGCTGGGGTCGTCGAGGCAGACCAGCGGCGGGGCGTCGCCGGTCCCGCCGAGGATGAAGGGGAAGCGGCGCAGATAGGCCGGCCGGTCGCGGCCGGTCCAGGCGCCGTCCGCGTCGATCAGAGCCCAGTGCCCGGGCACGAGGCCGGTGAGGAAGACCGTGGTCGGGCCGAGGCTGTCCAGCCGGAACAGGATCGGCCGGTGGCGGCAGGCGGGGCCGAACGCGTCGATCGCCGCCGGGACGCGATGGCTGTCGCGGGCGAAGCCGAAGCGCTGCGGGTTGGCGAGGTGGAAGATGCGTTGAGTCGCGCGGTCGAGGGGCACGACCGCGCCGTAGAGCAGGGGCAAGCCTGTCATCGGTCGCGTCACGGTCCGGTTCGGAATCAGCGGGTGCGCGCCGGCAGGCTCGCCTGCGGCGTGGGGGCAGGGACGGGGGCCGGGAGGGCCATCGGTGCCCGCGGGAGGGGCGTGAGGAAGCAGCCGCCCTGCTGGCCTGCACAGGCGAGGATGGCGTCGAAGCGCGGGTCGGAGACCCGGAGGGCGCCATCCGGTCCGGCCCCGAGGAGTAGCGGCGGATCTGGATCGACCGGACGGGCGTCGCGGCGGGCGGCACGCTCGGCGGTGCTGGCGAGGCCCACGGGGTCGCTGTCGACCGGTCGCAGCTGGGGCTGGGGCTGCGCCGGGAGGACGGTAAGACTCGCGCCGACGAAGCCGAGACCGTAGTTGGCCGAGGCCGCCAGGCTGCCGCGCGTGATCGGATAGAGGCCGGGTTCGCTCTCCGCCCCGGCCGTGGTGGCGAGCGCGCCGGTCAGGCGGTCGCCTGCCACGAGCCCGCGGCCGCCGACCGTGTAGGTCAGGCTCGGGTTGACCGTGCCGGCGCGGCGCGTCTGCGGGTCGGCGAACACGGTGATCGGCCGCGGGGTCACGGTGAGGTCGGCCCCGCGCCAGGTCAGGGCATAATCGGCGGAGGCCGCCAGCGTGCCCTGTCCGATCGCGTATCGGCCGACATCGCTGCCGGCCGCCGCAGCGGTCGCGAGGTCTCCGGTCAAGCGGTCGCCGTTGGCGAGGCCGCGGCCGCCGACCGTGTAGGTCAGCACCGGAGTGGCATCCCCGTAGACGCGGGCGACCGCGTCGGCGGTGACGGTGAGGGGACGCCGCTCGATCGTATAGGTGCCGGGTTCGACGCCCTCGACCCGGTAGTTGCCGTTGCTGAGCCGGCCCGCCACCGCGATGGTGTAACGGCCGGCCGCGCTCGCCGCGTCGAGATTGAAGCCGGTCGCGAGGCCGGTGAGCACGCCGGCCTCCTGCCCGCCGACGAGACCGGTGGCCGCGAGACCGGGATGGGCCGGAGCATCGCCGTAGGTCGAGCGCCCATCGTCGACGCGCACCGTCACGGTCGCCGGGGTGATGGCGAGCGTTCCGGTGGCGGGCAGGCGGTAGTTCGCGGCCGAGCCGTTGCCGACGGCGACCGACAGGTTCAGGCCGGTCAGGCTCGCATCGGCATAGAGGCCGGCATCGGCGGAAGCCGTGACGCCTGAGCCGGCCGTCAGCGTAAGGGTTTCGCCGTTGGCGCCGCCGCTGACGGCGAGCTGACCGAAGCGGAAGCCGGTCGTGGCGTCGTAGGTCCTGGCCCCCGTGACGGCGAGCCCGGCGGGATCGACGGTGAGCGCATCGGCATTGCCGGGGGCCTGGACGAAGACGTAGTTGCCAGCCGCGAGGCCGGCGCCGGTGACGGCGTAGACCCCGACGTTGCTGCCGGTGCCGGCCGCGGTCGCGAAGAAGGCGCGGCCGGTGGTGGCGCCGGGCAGCGTGTCGGGGCCGAGAAGGCCGGTGACCGTGCCCGACAGCGCCGGGTTGGCCGCGCCGTAGCGGCGGCGCGCGGCGTCGGCGGTGTAGGTCAGGGTGGCCGGCGTGACCGTCACGGCGCCGCCCGCCCCGGTGAGGGTGTAGTTGGGGTTCGACAGCGCGAGCCCGGAGACGTCGCTCAGGGCCTGGAGCCCGACGTCCCGGCCCGCGAGCGTCCCGGAGCCGGAGACGGTCACCGCATCGCCGTTGACGCGGTTGCCGGCCGTCAGCGCCCCGCCGACGATGCCGGCGCCGGCATCGTAGACCCGCGTGCCCGTCAGCGTCACCGGGCGCGGCGTGACCGTGAGCTCGGCGCCCTGATAGGTCAGCGCGTAGTTGGCGGAGGTTGCGAGCGAGCCTTGACCGATGGCGTAGCGGCCGACGCCGCTGGCCGCGTCGGCGTCGCTCGCCAAACCACCGCTGAGGCGGTCGCCGTTGACCAGGCCGAGACCGCCGATCCTGTAGGTCAGGGCCGGGTCGGCGTCGCCGTAGACGCGGCTCTGCGCGTCCGCGGTCAGGGTCAGCGGGCGCGGGTCGACCTGCCAGATGCCGGGGGTGCGCGCCGCGACCGTGTAATTGCCGTTGCTCAGTGCGCCGACCACCACGAGGCCGTAGCGGCCCGCCCCCGTGGCCGCATCGATGCCGAAGCCGTTGGACAGGCCTGTGAGCACGCGGACGTCCTGTCCGCCCTGCAGGCCCGTCGCCGACAGGCCGGGATCGGCCGAGGCGTCGCCGTAGTTCGAGCGCCCGCCCGTGGCCGTCACGCGGACGGGCGCCGGGGTGATGCTGAGGGTGCCGGTGGTCGGCAGCCGGTAGTTGCCCGCCCTGGCGTTGCCCCCTGCGACCTGCACGGCCAGGCCCGCGAGGGCCGAGCCGGCCTGGAGGCCCGCATCGGCCGAGGCGGCCGTGCCGCTGCCGCGGATCAAGGTGACGGTCTCGCCGTTCTGGCCGCCGGCCACGCCGAGCTGGGCGGTCGCGAAGCCGGTGGTGGCGTCGTAGCTCCGGCTGCCGCTCACGCTCAGCAGGGCCGGATCGACGGTGAGCGCGCCGGCATTCGTCGCCGCCTGGACGAAGACGTAGTTGCCGTCGACGGCAACGAGTCCGAAGCCGCTGACCGCATAGGTGCCGACGTCGCTTGCCGACGTCGCCGCCGTGCCGAAGGCGAGGGTGCCGGTGGTGGCGCTGCTCAGGCTCTCGCCGGCGACGAAGCCGGTCACCGTCCCGGCCAGGGTCGGGTTGGCCGCGCCGTAGGTCCGCGCCGCGGCGGCCGCCGTGTAGGTCAGCGCCGCGGGGGAGATGGCGGCGGAGAGGGTCGGCAGGCTCAGATCGTAATTGCTCGCATCGAGCCCGGTCAGGCCGAGCCCGGACAGGTTCACCGGGATCCCGGGGCCGGCGTTCTGGCGGGCGAAGCGGCCGGTGACGGCCCCCGTCAAGGCGACGAGGTCGGCGCCGAACGGGGTGACCGTCGCGGTGCCGGCGAGGGCGGCGGCGGTGGTGCCGTCGTAGGTCTTGTCCAGGGCGGAGAGGCSGGAGASGGSCAGGGGGGCCCGGGCGATGTCGGCGCTCAGGCCGCTCGGCTGCACGAGGGTGTAGTTGCCGGCGTCGGTGCCGGCCAGCGAATAGCCGCCGACGGTGACGGCCTTGCCCGTRCCGGCATTCTTGTCGGCGAAGGTGCCGGTGCCCGTGCCGCTCACCGAGACGACRTCGCCGCGCAGCRCGGTCACCGCCGCGGTGCCGGCGAGGGTGGCGGCGGTGGTGCCGTCGTAGGTCTTGTCCAGGGCGCGCACGCCGGCGACCGTCAGCGCCGCCGGATCGATCGTGCCCGAGCCAGTCACGGACGCGGCGGAGAGCCTGTAATTGCTCGCCTTGGCCCCGCTCAGCGACAGGCCGGAGACGATCACCGAGCGGGTGCCGGCCCTGGCGCTGTCGTAGGCCGCGCTGCCGGCCGAGACCGTGACGGCGTCGCCGAACAGCACGCCCGCGCTGGTGAAGCCGGGGTTGCCGCCCGGCAGGGCGGAGCTCCTGTCGTAGGTCTTGTCCACTCCGGTCGCCCCCGCCACGGTGATCGTCGCCGGGGTGATGCTGAACGTGCCGGGGACGTAGACGATGCGGTAGGCGGTGCCGGCCGCGCCCGTCACGGCGGCTCCGGATGCCGTCACCGCGTAGTCGCCGACGTCCGAGGACGCGGTGGCGCCGGTGCTCAGGGTTCCGAGCGTCGTCACGAAGTCGCCGGGGCGCAGGCCGGCATAGGTGGCGACCGGCGCGCTGCCGCTGCCATAGGTGCGGCTGCTGCTGGGCGTGACCGCGACTGTCCGACGTCAGCACCTGTGGGACAGAATGAGGGTCTTCCCGAACGGAGGATGGCTGGTTCATCGTAGCCCCTGAGGAGCGAAGATGAAGCAGACAT
>NZ_LMNU01000048.1:0-38288 GCF_001423085.1 Methylobacterium sp. Leaf125
CCGCCCGGTACGTCTCGCAAAACCAGCCCCGCGCATCGCCAAAGCGCGGAGACACCACCCGCCGGACCGCCGGAATCTCCGTCTCAATCACCTGCATGCTCGGGGGACCTCAAGATCGGGAAGCTGGACGTCCTTGGCAAGTGTGGATCCCGGCCTGTCAAGGATCAGAGGGGATTTTCGAAGGGGCCGCGATGCGTCTGAGCCGTCGCAAGCCCGCCGCCCTGTTTCCGACACAGGACTTCGCGAGTGGGGACGGCGTTTGATGTTGACGGACGACCGCCTCAGCGCGGGGGATGGTCCGGACGGAAAGTATCGATGATCGCCATTCAGATCATATCCGGAACGTTCGGCGCCGGGCCGGGATCTTACGAATTCGGCGTCTTCGGGCTGCCCGATGGAAGCCTGCGCGGGGTCGAGGACCTGGAGACCTTGACGCTCGCGCCGCCTGAGCAGGTGGTTCCGCGGCGCACCGGTATCGCCCGGGGATTGCGAGACGCTCTGGTGGCCACTGGTCCCCTGCCGAACCCGCTCGGCCTCGCCGCGTCTCTCATGCATGCCGGACTCGATGTCCTCGGGGGCGACGCGCGGCCGACCTGGTCCGTCGAGCTTCGATTCCGGGATGGGGTCCAGGCTCTGGTCCGGACCGATGCCGAGACGGCCGCCCAGATCGAGCGGGACCGTGAGGTGGTGCAGCGCGCCAGCCTGCGCCTGCCTCCACCCCGCTCTGCGGTGCCGCCGGACGAGATCCAGCCCCGGATGCCCGCGGTGGCAGAGGGTGAGGCCGCCTCGATCGACGCGTCCGTGCCCGATGGGCAGACCCTTTCCTCCCTCTTTGCTTACGAGAAGCGCGGAGGCCGTGTGCGCCGCCTCTCCAAGGCACTGGACGGCACCTGATCCGCCGCGGTGGAGGGAGATCAGCCCGTGATCGTGCTCACATGGGCCGCGACGACCTTCCAGCCGTCGGGGAAGCGAATCCAGGTCTGGCTCTGGCGCCCGATACGCCCCGGGGCGCTCGAGCGGGTGAACAGCGTCATGGCGATTCCGGTATCGGACCCGTAGGTGGTGATGACGGTGTCTCTCAGGTCGCGCGCCAGGCCCTCGGGCGACCGCGCCCGACGGAACGCACGGATGGCCTCCATCCCGTAGAGGTTCTCGGCCCCACCGTAGCGGATCGTGCGCGCATCATCATGGAACAGGGCCTCCAGCGTCGGCACATCGTTGCCCACTAGGGCCGCCTCGTAGGCCGCGAAGGCGGCCTCCACCTCGGCCTTCACGGCCGGATCGTCGATGATCATCGCGGTCTCGCTCACAGGTTCGCCACGGGCGCGCGGACGATGCCGTCCCGCTCCAACTGGTGCGCTACGCGCAGGGCGTAGGCCTCGCGCCAAGGAGCGGCGATCACTTGGACGCCGAGGGGCAGGCCGTCGTCCAGGCGCACGGGGACAGCCACCACCGGCAGGCCGACGAAAGAGATCGGCTGGGTGAACACCCCGATATTGGCCCGCACCGGCAGAGTCACCCCGTCGAGGACGAAGGTGGTCTGGCCTGAACGGGGCGCCCGGCAAGGCGTGGCGGGGGCCAGGATCACGTCGACCTCGCGGAACAGTTCGAGGACGGCGGCCCGGTACCAGCGGCGGAAACGCTGCGCCCGCTCGACCATCGGGGCCGGGATCATCGCCCCGGCGATCAGCCGGTCGCGTACGGCCGGATCGAAATCCTCCGCCCGGGTCCGCAGGCGATCGAGATGGAGCGCGGCTCCTTCGGCCGCCGTGATGAGGTAGGCCGCCGCCCGGGCACGGGCCGCCTCCGGAATTTCGACGCTGCGCGTGACGCCGAGGGCCCGGGCGATGGCGGCCACCGCCGCGAACGCCTCGGCGTCGCCACCGCGCGCAAAGTAGCCGCCCGCCACCGCGACGCGCAGGTTCCCCAGCCCGTCGGAGAGGTGAGGCAGAGCCGGCTCTGCGGGTCGCGTCGTGGCCACCGGGTCGTCCGGGTCCGGCCCCTGCATGGCGTCGTAGCTCAGGGCGAGGTCCGTGACGCTGCGCGCCATGGGTCCGACATGGTCGAGGCTGCCGACGAAGGGAAAGCTGCCCGCCCGACTCAGGCGACCGTAGGTTGGTTTGAGGCCGAAGCACCCGCAGAAGGTGGAGGGGACGCGGATCGAGCCATTGGTGTCGGAGCCGAGGGCGATCGGCACCAGCCCGGCCCCGACCGCCCCGCCCGAGCCTCCGGACGAGCCGCCGGACATGTGATCGAGATCGTGCGGGTTCCGGGACGATCCGTCATGGACGTTCTCGCCGGTGAAATCGTAGGCGTACTCGCCCATGTTGAGGCCGCCGACGAGGATCGCACCCGCCGCCTCGAGCCGGCGCACCAGGGCGCCGTCGCGCTCCGCCGGGGCCCGATCGCGGTTGATCTTCGCACCGGCGCGGGTCGGCAGACCGGCGATGTCGAACAGATTCTTGACCGCGAAGGGCACGCCGGCCAGCGGACCCAGGGTCTCGCCCCGATCGCGGGCCGCATCCAGGGCCTCGGCGCGGGCCTGGGCGCGCGGGGCGAGAATGTCCGTGAAGGCATTCACCGCACCGTCGACCCGCGCGATGCGCGCCAGGGTCGCGGCGACGTTCGCGCGGGCGCTGGTCGTCCCATCCCGAAACGCCGCCGCCAGCGCCTCGGCCGTCATCGTGCTCGGATCGTGCATCGTGTCCGGACCGTTCATGCTTCGTAGACCGGGGCGGCATCCACCTCGTCGGGCAGGGAAAACGCGGCCACATGCGCGGCGGCCGCGCGCAGGACCGCGAGGTTGCTTCCGATGGCGCCGATCCAGGCTGGATCGAGGGGGATGGCGAGCAGCCCGGCCGCTGCCTTGATGTAGGCGTCGAGGCCATCGGCCGGTGGATCGTTGCGCTCCGACATGCGCTGTCTCCTAAAGATGTCGCGTCTCCGCGTGAGGGTGATCCCGACTAAAGGGGGGACTCGGCCGGCCCGGCGAGACAGGATGAGCTGGACGAAGGTGCCGCGTCGTCGGGGCCGGAAGCAAGCGTCAGGCCGGGCGACGGCCCCGGAGCGCTGGCCGGGCCGATCCTGCGGCCTTGCGGCAACGCGCTCCGCAGGCCCGAAGGTTCGGTTCCCCCCGTGTCGGGCGCATCTCAGGATGTGCCGCTCAGGGCTGCGATCACCGCCGCCGAGGAGGCGACCCAGCCGAAGATTCCACCCTGTGCGGCAATCATCGCGAGGCCCACACGATGGAATTCGGGGAAGTAGGAGGCGCAGCCATCCCCGACCGCCACGCAGCGATAGCCGCGGTCGTTACCCTCTCTAATCGTGGTGTGCACGCAGACCTCGGTGGTGACTCCGCAGACGAGCAGGGTCGCGATGCGGCGGGCGGCCAGGACCGCACCGAGATCCGTGGCGTAGAAAGCGCCCTTCCCCGGCTTGTCGATGACCACCTCGCCCCGCATCGGTGCCAATGCGGGAACGATGCCGTGGCCCGGCTCGCCGCGGATCAGGATGCGGCCCATCGGGCCCGGAGCGCCGATCCGTGCGCTGGGCTCGCCCCGTTCCAGCTTGGCCGGCGGCGCATCGGACAGGTCCGGCTTGTGGCCCTCCCGCGTATGCACGACCAGAAGCCCTGCGCCCCGGGCCGCGGTGAGGACGGCCCGGATCGGCGGCACGGCGGCCTGGAGGAGCGACACGTCGTTGCCCAGGCTTTCACCGAAGCCGCCCGGCTCCAGAAAATCGCGCTGCATGTCGATCACCACCAGCGCGGTCGTCGCCGGATCGATCGTCAGGGGGGCGGGCTCGGCCGCGAGGATGTGGGGCATGCCGGGATACCGGGCCGGAGGAGCGTCGGCGCGACGGATGCAAGGACCGTGCGGCCGCCGCGAATCTGCGGATGATGATGGCGGCAGGATCGACGATGGGCACGCCTGAATGCTTCGCGATGCTGCATCGTTCCGATGCAGGCCGGGGACCGTTCCGGCGCTGTACCCAGCCTCGCACTGCAGGGGGCGATGCCAAGGAGCGAGGCCGACGTGCGGCGCGGCGGACGCGCCTGCGATGTTTCCGGGCCTCCGTGGGCTGTCGGGCCTCCGTCGTCCTGCCGGCGGGTTCGTCACCGCGCTCTCGGACCGCGCGGGTGAGGGGAAGGGCGCGGGTTTCCCCGTTGCCCTGCCCTGCCGCCGCCGGCCGCGTCTCGGAGTGTTGCGGAATTACGCCAATCGCCCGCGACCCCTTTGCGGCGATCGCCCCTGGCACATCGGTTGCTGCGATGCCGGCAACTGGGCGTCCAAGCCCTTGGGGGACGTTATGACCATCACAACATTTCTAAGACCCCTGACGGCTGTCGCCCTGGGCCTGGCCGCCCTTACGCCCGCCCTGGCCGCCGACCTCGACAAGAGGCCTCCGGCCGCCCCGCCGGAGGGTCCGTCCTCGTTCTTCCTGTTCTCGGACACCCAGGTCAGCTACCGCTACCAGTTCCCCGCGGCCAACCCGGGCAGCCAGGTCCAGCGCGCCGATGGCAGCTTCCGCAACCAGGATGCTCCCAAGCACATCCTCAACATCTCGCACGCCGATGCCTGGGCGTACGGGACGAACTTCTTCTCCCTCGACATCCTCAAGTCGGGCGCCCAGTTCCCGGCCGGGACCACCGACGGTTTCGGCGTGCCGACCTTCTCCGATTCTGGAAACACCGAGGCCTACGGCCTCTACCGCGGCACCCTGAGCCTGAACGCGCTGACCGGCACCAAGGCCTTCGTCGTGCCGGGCCTCATCAAGGACGTCTCGCTCGCCTTCGGCTTCGACGCCAACGCCCAGAACGACGCCTTCGGCTCGAAGAAGCGCGACGTGGTGGGCGGTCTGAACTTCGCCTTCGACGTCCCGGTCGGCTTCCTCAACGCCTCGGTGCAGGCCTACAAGGAGTGGAACCGCAACGGCTTCAACGTGGCGCCCAACCGCGACGTCAGCTTCGACACCGTGCCCGAGTTCGAGATCGTCTATAACTTCCCGCTGACCTTCACGGGCCTGCCCCTGAGCATCGCCGGCTTCAACAACATCGTCCTGCCCAAGGGTCGGGGCGTGAACGATCCGGGGGCGTTCGCCTTCAACCCGAAGACGGGCCTGGAATTCCTCTCGCGGACCAACTTGGTTCTCGACGTCGGCAAGCTGATCTACGATCAGCCCAACCGGGTCGATGTGTTCATCGGGTTCCAGTACTGGCACAACAAATTCGGTAACATCGAGCGGGCCGACTTCAAGGGCACGGAGGAGAAGAGCTTCCTGGCCGGCGTGGCCTTCCACGTGTTCTAGAAGCCCGGTGTCGCGCTTCGACCGATCCTTGATCACGATGCATGATGCCCGCACGGGACGGCAGCCGATGCGAGCCCAGGGAGATGACGGACGATATGGTCGAGTCCAGCCCATCGAAGCGTCTCTGGATCCGCAATCCTCTGGCGATCCTGGCACCGGAATCCGGCGGTGGCCTCGTCGTCGAGGGCTCCCGCATCGTCGAGCGGGTACGGGCCGGGGCGACGCCCGCTGCGCCCGTGGACGAGACCTTCGACGCCGGCCGCCACGTGGTCATCCCGGGTCTCGTCAACACCCACCACCACTTCTTCCAGACGCTGACCCGCGCCCATCCGGTGGCGATCAACAAACCGCTCTTTCCGTGGCTGAAGGCGCTCTACACCGTCTGGGACAGGATCACCCCCGAGGCGTTCCGGCTGGCGACCCGGCTCGCCTACACCGAGCTGCTGCTCTCCGGCTGCACCACGGCCGGGGATCACCACTACCTCTTTCCCAAGGGGCTGGAATCCTCCGTCGACATCCAGGTCGAGGAGGCCGGGCCGGTCGGGATCCGCGCCTTCGTCACCCGCGGCTCGATGAGCCTGTCCGAGCGCGACGGCGGACTGCCGCCCGAATGTCTGACCCAGGACGATGACACCATCCTGGCCGACAGCGAGCGGGTGCTGCGCCTGTTCCACGACCCCAAGCCCGGCGCGATGGTACAGATCGGGCTGGCCCCCTGCTCGCCTTTCAACGTGACGAAGCGGCTGATGCGCGAGAGCGCGGCACTGGCCGAGCGCCACGATTGCCGCCTGCACACCCATCTCGGCGAGACGCTGGACGAAGACCGCTACTGCGTCGAGCTGTTCGGCCAGCGCCCGGTGGATTACCTCGAGGAGGTGGGCTGGATGGGCCCGCGCACCTGGCTTGCCCACGGCATCCACTTCAACGACGCAGAGGTGAAGCGTCTCGGGGCGGCCGGCGTCGGCGTATGTCACTGCCCGACCTCGAACATGACGCTGGCCTCCGGCCAGTGCCGGACCTGCGAGCTGGAGGCCGCCGGCAGCCCCGTCGGCCTCGGCGTCGACGGTTCGGCCTCGAACGACAGCTCGAACCTGATGGAGGGCGTCCGCCACGCCCTGATGATCAACCGCCTGACCTACGGGGCCGAGGCCGTGACCCATCTCGACGCCCTGCGCTGGGCGACGGAGGGGTCCGCCGCCTGCCTTGGACGGACCGATATCGGCCGGATCGCGGAGGGCTGCGAGGCGGATCTGGCGCTGTTCACCCTCGAGGAACTGCGCTTTTCCGGCGCGCACGATCCGCTGGCCGCCCTGGTTCTCTGCGGCGCGCACCGGGCCGACCGCGTGATGGTGGCAGGCTCCTGGCGCGTGGTCGACGGCCAACCCGTCGGAATCGAGACCGGGCAGCTGCGCGAGGCCCACTCCCGTCTCGCCCGCACCCTGTTCGGAACCCTCTAGGGTGACCCCGGTCGTCCCCCCGGCCCGAACGGAGGGGCCGACACCTCTGTTCGGCGCCTACGGCATCGTCAAGCGCTTCGGCGACGTCACGGCCAATGACGGGATCGACCTGGAGATCCGGGCCGGCGAGATCCATGCCTTGCTCGGCGAGAACGGCGCCGGCAAGTCGACCCTGATGAAGATTCTCTACGGGCTCCTGGAGCCCACCGAAGGCGTGGTCACCCATCGCGGCGACATCGTGCGCCTCGCCAATCCGGAGGCGGCCCGGGCGCTGGGCATCGGCATGGTGTTCCAGCACTTCTCCCTGTGCGAGAACCTGACGGTCGCCGAGAACATCGCCCTGGTCATGCCGCGGGCCTTACGGGGTCGGACCCTGAAAGCGCGCATTGCTGCGGTCGGCGGTACCTACGGGCTGCACCTCGACCCGGATCGGCCCGTCTGGTCGCTCTCGGCCGGCGAGCGCCAGCGCATCGAGATCATCCGCTGCCTCCTGCAGGACCCGCACCTCGTGATCCTGGACGAGCCGACCTCGGTGCTGACGCCCGGCGAGGCGGACCTGCTGTTCGGCGTGCTGGAGCGTCTGCGCGACGAGGGTCGGGCGCTGCTCTATATCTCCCATCGCCTCGACGAGGTGCGCCGGCTCTGCGCGCGTGCCACCATCCTGCGCGGCGGCCGGGTGGTGGGAACCTGCGACCCACGCGCCGAGACCGCCCGGTCGCTCGCCGCCATGATGGTGGGGGCGCAGGTGGGCGAGGTAAAGCCGCCCACCGGGCAGGCAGCCGGACCCGCGCGTCTGGTCCTGTCCGGGCTCACCCTCCCCGCTCCCGGGCTGCACGGCACCGCCCTCGACCGCGTTTCGCTCAGCGTGCGCGGCGGTGAGATCGTGGGCATCGCCGGAATCGCCGGCAACGGGCAGGCGGAGCTGTTCGACGCCCTCTCTGGTGAGACCCTGGCGTCCGAGCCCGAAATGGTGCGGTTCGACGGCGTGATGTCCGGGCGCCTCGGGATCACGGCCCGGCGGCGGGGCGGCGCCGGCTTCGTACCGGAGGACCGCAACGGCCACGGCGCGGCCCCGACCCTGAGCCTGTCCGACAACGCGATCCTGTCGCGTCACGCCACGGCAGGCCTGAGCCGCTTCGGATTCCTGCGTCGCGCCGTCGCGAAATCCCTCGCCCGCGCCGTCATCGACGCCTTCGACGTGCGCGGGGCGGGGTCCGATCCCACCGCCGGTACCCTGTCGGGCGGCAACCTGCAGAAGTACCTGATGGGGCGTGAGATTCTGGCCGAACCCGGCATCCTCGTGGTCAACCAGCCGACCTGGGGCGTCGACGCCCTGGCCGCCGCCCATATCCGGCAGGCGCTCCTCGACTTGGCGGAGCGGGGCACTGCCGTGCTGGTGATGAGCCAGGACCTCGACGAACTGTTCGCGATCGCCGGGCGGATCGCGGTATTGCACGACGGCACACTGTCGCCGGCCGTGCCGGCGGCCGGAACCACGCGTGAGACCCTGGGCCTGCTCATGGGTGGGTCGGAGCCAGCGCGCATTCCGCCGCCCGCATCGGTCCTTGCGGACACCCCCTGGGGGCCGACCCATGCGCATTGACCTGACGCCGCGCGCCAACCGCTCGGCCCTGTTGGATGCGCTCTCGCCCATCCTGGCCTTCCTGGCCGCCCTGGTGGTCGGTGGCCTCGTGGTATCCGCCCTCGGCCGATCTCCGGCCGCCGCCTTCGTGACGTACTTCGTGGCGCCCCTGAGTGAGGTCTGGTCGCTGCAGGAGGTGGCCATCAAGGCCGCGCCGCTCGCCCTCATCGCCACGGGCCTCGCCTTCTGCTTTCGTGCCAACATCTGGAATATCGGGGCGGAGGGACAGTTCGTCATGGGCGGCCTGTTCGGCGGCTGGATCGGCGTCGCCACCCACGGGGCCACCGGCAACACCGCCTGGGTACTGCCCCTGATGCTGGTCGTCGGGACACTGGCGGGCCTGCTCTACGCGCTGATTCCCGCCCTGCTGAAGGTCCGCCTCGGGGTTTCGGAGATCCTGACCAGCCTGATGCTGGTCTATGTCGCCGAGCTGCTGCTCGACTACATGGCGCGGGGACCCTTGCGGGATCCGGCCGGCTTCAACTTCCCCCAGAGCGTCCCCTTCGATGAAGCGGCGCGCCTGCCCTACCTGATGGAGGGCGACACCCTGCATGCCGGCGTGGCCATCGCACTGGTGGTCCTCGGCCTCGCCACGCTGGTGCTCGCCCGGACCCTGTTCGGCTTTACCGTTCGGGTGGTGGGCGCGAGCCCGCGGGCGGCGCGCTTCGCCGGCTTCAGCGATGCGCGCCTGACCCTGGCGGTCTTCGCCGTCTCCGGAGCGGCCGCGGGCCTCGCGGGCATCTCCGAGGTGGCAGGCAGGATCGGCCAGCTCCAGCCCTCGATCTCGCCCGGCTACGGGTTCACCGCCATCATCGTCGCGTTCCTGGGGCGGCTCTCTCCGGTGGGAATCCTGGTCGCCGCCCTCGTCATCGCCCTCACCACCATCGGCGGCGAGGGCGCGCAAATCGACTTGAAGCTGCCCCTCGACCTCACGCGTGCCTTCCAGGGCCTGCTCCTCGCCCTAGTGCTCGGAGCCGACGCCCTGTCGCGCTACCGGGTCCGCCTCGTGCCGGGAGCTGCCGCGTGAGCCTCGACATCCTGCAGATGGTGCTCGTCACCATCGTCGCCGCCGCCACGCCGCTGATGATCGCGGCCCTCGGCGAAGTCGTCGTCGAGCGTGCGGGCGTCCTCAACCTCGGCGTCGAGGGCATGATGGTGCTGGGTGCGGCCACCGGCTTCGCCGTGGCGGTGGAAACCGGGTCGACGCTGGTGGGCGCGGCGGCCGGGGCCGGGGCAGGCCTCGCCCTCTCAGCCCTGTTCGGACTTCTCACCGTGGTCCTGAGTGCCAATCAGGTCGCCTCCGGCCTCGCCATGACGATCCTCGGCCTCGGTCTCTCGGGCCTCGTCGGCGCGTCCTATGTCGGCTTGAAGCGCGCGCCGGCGCCGCATCTCGACCTGCCTGGCCTTACGGATCTTCCCGGCATCGGACGTCTGGTCTTCGGGCAGGACGGCTTCGTCTACTTCGCCTTCGCGCTGGCGGCGGGGGGGTGGTGGTTCCTCTGGCGCACCCGCACCGGCCTGATCCTGCGGGCCATCGGGGACGACCACACCGCGACGCATGCGCTCGGGCTCCAGGTCCGCACGGTCCGATTCCGTGCCGTGCTGTTCGGGGGGGCCTGCGCAGGCCTCGCCGGGGCCTACCTGTCGCTGTCCTATACCCCATTCTGGGCACCCGCGATGACGGCCGGGCGGGGCTGGATCGCCCTCGCCCTCGTGGTCTTCGCCTCCTGGCGCCCACTCCGGGTGCTGGCGGGAGCGTTGCTGTTCGGCGGCGCCACGGTGCTCCAGCTCAACGCTCAGGCCGCCGGCATCGGCCTGCCGGGACAGCTCCTCTCCGCCCTGCCCTACCTCGCCACCATCCTGGCCCTGGTCTTGCTCTCCCTCGGCAGGCGCCAGGGCGGCTCCCTCGCCCCGGCGTCGCTCGGCCGGGTCTTCACCCCGCACCGGTAGGCGCGCGTACCTCGAAGGATCTCGGAACGATGCGGATTGTGCAGGGGACCCTGGTGGCCGTTCTCGCCCTCGGAATCGGAGGCGCGCAGGCCCAGGAGAAGAAGCCCGGCGAGAAGCTGAAGGTCGGCTTCGTCTATGTCGGACCGGTGGCCGATTACGGCTACTCGTACCAGCACGACCAGAGCCGCAAGGCGCTCGCAGCAGCCCTCGGCGACAAGGTCGAGACCAGTTTCCTCGAGAACGTGCCCGAGGCCGACAGCGAGCGCTCCATCGAGAGCCTCGCGCGCTCCGGCCACGGCCTGATCTTCACCACCTCGTTCGGCTTCATGGAGCCGACGCTGAAGGTCGCCAAGAAATTTCCCAAGCTGAAGTTCGAGCACGCCACCGGCTACAAGCGCGCGGCCAATGTTTCGACCTACTCGGCCCGGTTCTATGAGGGCCGTTACGTCTGCGGCGAGATCGCCGGCCGACTCTCGAAGACGGGCACCCTCGGGTACATCGCCTCGTTCCCGATTCCCGAGGTGGTGAGCGGCATCAACGCCTTCATGCTCGGCGCACAGTCGGTGAACCCCAATATCAAGCTCAAGATCGTCTGGGTGAACACCTGGTTCGATCCCGGCAAGGAGGCCGAGGCCGCCAAGGCACTGCTGGCCCAGGGCGCCGACATCCTGTCGCAGCACACCGATTCCGCCGCGCCGTTGCAGGAGGCGGAGAAGCAGGGCAAGCTCGCCTTCGGACAATCCTCCGACCAGATGCGCTTCGCGCCGAGGGCCCAGCTCACCTCCATCGTCGACGATTGGGACGGCTACGTCATCGGCGAGGCCAAGGCCGTCCTCGACGGCACCTGGAAGAGCCACGACACCTGGGGCGGCATCAAGGACGGCATGGTCGTGCTGGCGCCCTTCGCCAACATGCCCGACGACGTGAAGGCCAAGGCCGAGGCCACCAAGAAGGCGATCGCGGACGGCACGCTCCACCCGTTTCACGGTCCGGTATACAAGCAGGATGGTACAGAGGTCGTGAAGGCCGGCGAGAACGCCCCCGACCCGATGATCCTCGGCATGAACTGGTACGTGAAGGGCATCGGCGACACGCTTCCGCACTAGCCCGGTCGCGAACTGTCCCGTGGGGGCGACGAATCGGCGTTCGAACACGAGAGGCCGCATGAGACACGCGATCCGCTTCCTCCTCGGCCCTGACGCGCGCACGATCGAGACCTGCGACCCGACGCTGACGGTGCTCGACTGGCTGCGCGGGTCCGAGCGGCTGACCGGCACCAAGGAGGGCTGCAACGAGGGGGATTGCGGGGCCTGCACCGTGGTCGTGGTGCGCCCCGAGGGGCCGCCCGGCGCCGAGCGCCTGCGCTACCGCACGGTCGACGCCTGCATCACCTTCCTGGGTATGCTCGACGGGTGCCAGCTTCTCACCGTGGAGCACCTGCGCCGGGCCGACGGGACCCTGCATCCGGTCCAGCGCCTGATGGTGGCGGAGCACGGCTCGCAATGCGGCTTCTGCACGCCGGGCTTCGTGATGTCGCTGTTCGCCCTGACCAAGGACCGGCCCGCCGCGACCGGGGAGGTCTGGACCTCCGCGAGTCCCATCGACGACGCGCTCGCCGGCAATCTCTGCCGCTGCACCGGCTACGCGCCCATCGTGCGCGCCGCCGAGCGGGCGCTGGCCGCCCCCGAGGCGGATGCCTTCGACGCCGCCCACGACGACACCCTCGCCCGGCTGCTGGCCCTGCGTGACGATGAGACCGTGGCAGTCTCCGGTCCGAAGGGGCGCTTCCTCGCGCCCGCCACCATCCAGGGGGTCGTCGACCTCATGGCCGAGCACCCGGATGCGACCCTCGTCGCCGGGGCCACCGACGTCGCCCTCTGGGTGACGAAGGGTCTGCGCGTCCTCGACCCCGTGCTCTGGCTCGGGCGGGTGCCCATGCTGCGCGTCGTCGGCGAGGCCGCCGACCATCTTTACCTCGGGGCGGGCGTGAGCCTCGCCGAGGCCGGGCTGCACCTCTCGCGCCTGCATCCGGATCTCGGCGAGCTGTTCCGCCGGCACGGTGCCGCCCAGACCCGCAATGCCGGCACGCTCGGAGGAAACATCGCCAACGGTTCGCCGATCGGCGATGCGGCGCCGGCGCTGATCGCGCTGGGCGCCCGCCTCCACCTGATCGGCCGGGGCACCGAGCGCGAGATCCCCCTGGAGGATTTCTTCCTCGCCTACGGGCGGCAGGACCTGCGGCCGGGCGAGTTCGTCGGCGGGGTCCGGGTGCCGAAGCTCGGCCCCGACGCGCTGTTTCGCGCCTACAAGATCTCGAAGCGCTTCGACGAGGACATCTCCGCCGTGCTCGGCGCCTTCCGGGTGACCCTCGCGGGCGGCACGATCCGGGAGGCGCGCATCGCCTATGGCGGCATGGCGGGCACGCCCGGGCGCGCGGCACGGGCCGAGGCCGCCCTGGTGGGCCGGCCCCTCGACGCGGCCGTCGTGCCGGCCTTCAAGGCGGCGTTGGCCCAGGATTTCACGCCGCTCACCGACATGCGGGCGACGGCCGGCTACCGCCTCAGGGTGGCCGGCAACCTGATCGAGCGCCTGATCCACGAGGCCGCGCCGCGGGCGCCGGAGACCCGTCTCGCCTCCGTGGGAGCCCTGGCCCATGCTTGATCGCACGCCCCCGGCCCCGAAGGCCGACGACCGGATCGCGGGCGGGGCCCACACGCCGCGAATCCACGACAGCGCCGCGCGCCATGTCGGCGGCACCGCGATCTACATCGACGACATGGCCGAGCCGGCCGGCCTGCTCCACGTCTGCCTGGGGCTGAGCGCGCGCGCCCATGCCCGCCTCGTCTCGGTGGACCTCGCTCCCGTGCGGAGTGCCGAGGGCGTGGTCGCGGTGTTCACCGCCGCCGACGTGCCGGGCGTCAACGAGATCTCCTCCTCGCACCGGGACGACGAGCCGATGCTGGCGGAGGACACGGTGTCCTATCTCGGCCAGCCGATCTTCGCCGTGGCGGCCCTGACCCGCGCTGCGGCGCGCCACGCCGCACGCCGCGCCATCATCGCCTACGAGGATCTCGAGCCCGTCCTCACCTTCCGGCAAGCGCGGGCGGACGGAAACCTCGTCTGGCCCCCGATGACCCTGACGCGGGGCGATTCCGACGCGGTGCTGGCGCAGGCCCCCGGCATCGTCCGCGGCCGGATGGCCATCGGCGGCCAGGAGCACTTCTACCTCGAGGGCCAGATCGCGCTGGCGGTTCCGGGGGAGGACGACGAGGTCACCGTCTACACCTCGACCCAGCACCCCTCCGAAGCGCAAGCGCTCGTCGCCAAGGTGCTGGGCACGGTGAACTCGGCCGTGACGGCCGAGGTCCGGCGGATGGGCGGCGGCTTCGGCGGCAAGGAGAGCCAGTCCAACCTGTTCGCCTGCGTGGCGGCCCTGGTGGCCAAGAAGACCGGCCGCGCCGCCAAGATCCGGCCGGATCGCGACGACGACATGGTCATCACCGGCAAGCGCCACGATTTCGAAGTCGACTACCTCGTGGGCCACGACGCGGAGGGCAGGATCCTCGCCGTCGACATGCAGCTCGCCGCCCGTTGCGGCTGGGCCGCCGACCTGTCCGGCCCGGTCACCGACCGGGCCCTGTTCCACGCCGACAACTGCTATCATTACCCGGCGGTGCACCTGACCTCGCGGCCCTACCGCACGAACACCCAGTCCAACACCGCCTTTCGGGGCTTCGGCGGCCCCCAGGGCATGGTGGCGGCCGAGCGGGTGATCGAGGAGGTGGCCTATGCCTGCGGCCTCGACCCGCTGGAGGTGCGCAAGCGCAATTTCTACGGCACCGAGACCGACAACGTCACGCCCTACCACCAGACCATTTCCGACAATTGTATCCGGGATTTGGTGGCAAAACTGGAAGTCGATTGTGGGTATGCCGCGCGCCGCGCGGCCCTGCATGCGGCGAATGAAGCGAGCCCGGTGATCAAGCGCGGCATCGCCCTGACGCCGGTGAAATTCGGCATCTCCTTCACCTCCACCGCCTACAACCAGGCCGGCGCCCTGGTGCACATCTACAACGACGGCTCGGTCGGCCTGAACCATGGCGGTACCGAGATGGGCCAGGGGCTCTACGTCAAGGTCGCGCAGGTGGTGGCGGAGGAGTTCCAGATCGACGCCGACCGTGTCCGCATCACCGCGACCACCACCGGCAAGGTGCCGAATACCTCGGCCACCGCCGCCTCCTCGGGAGCCGACCTCAACGGCATGGCGGCCCGCGCCGCCGCCCAGACCCTGAAGGGCCGCCTGGTCGCCTTCGCGGCGGAGGCCTGGAGCGTCGAGCCCGAGACCGTGCTGTTCCTGCCCAACCGGGTCCGGGTGGGGAACCAGGAGATCCCCTGGGCGGACCTGATCCACAAGGCCTACCTCGCCCGCATCCCGCTCTCCGCCACGGGCTTCTACAAGACGCCGACCATCCATTGGGACCGCGATGCGGGCCGGGGCCACCCGTTCTACTACTTCGCCTATGGCGCGGCCTGCGTGCAGGCGGCGGTGGATACGCTGACCGGCGAGTACCGGATCGAGCGGGCCGACATCCTGCACGATTGCGGCCGCTCCCTGAACCCGGCCGTGGACAAGGGCCAGATCGAGGGCGGCTTCATCCAGGGGCTCGGCTGGCTCACCACCGAGGAATTGTGGTGGGACGGCACGGGCGCCTTACGCACCCACGCCCCCTCCACCTACAAGATCCCGGCCTGCGGCGACCGTCCGCGGATCTTCAACGTGGCCCTCTACGCGAACGAGAACCGCGAGGAGACGATCTACCGCTCGAAGGCGGTGGGCGAGCCACCGCTGATGCTCGGCATCGCCGGCCTGCACGCGCTCTCGGATGCGGTGGCGAGCGTCGCCGGCCATCGGCACTGCCCGCGCCTCGATGCGCCGGCGACGCCGGAGCGCGTCCTCGACGCCGTCGACCGGATGCGGGCGCTGGCAGACGCGCCACCTGCGCAGCCGTGAGCCTGGACCCGTCGGAGACGCTGTCGGCGACCCTGGCGACCGCCCTTGCGGCGGGTACGCCGGCGGCCCTGGTCACCGTGTCCGAGGCGCTGGGCTCGACGCCGCGCGCAGCCGGCACCGCCATGCTGGTGATGCCGGACCGGGTCGCCGGCACCGTCGGGGGCGGCACCTACGAATGGGCGGGCATCGCCCGCGCCCGGGAACTCCTGGCGGCGGGCGAGGCCGAGGCGACCCTGCGCAGGCCCCTGGGACCCGAGACCGGCCAGTGCTGCGGCGGGCACGTGACCCTGGCGATCCGCCGGGCCGATGCCGCGACGCTCGCCGCCCTCCGGGCCTCGGAGGCCGAATCCGCTGCACGGGCGCCCCTGGTGATGATCTACGGCGCGGGCCATGTCGGGCGCGCCCTGGCCCTGGCCCTCGACCCGCTGCCCGTCCGTCCGCGGATCATCGATGACCGGCCCGAGGAGATCGCGCGGGTTTCGAGCACGCGCGTCGCACGGGTCGTCGGCTCGGCCAGCGCCGCGGCGGAGGCTGCGCCGCCCGGGGCCGCCCACGTGGTGGTCACGCACAGCCACGCCCTCGACAGCCTGATCTGCGCCAGCCTGCTGGAGGCGAACACCTTCGCGTATCTCGGCCTGATCGGGTCTGCCACGAAGCGGGCGACCTTCCTCTCCGCCTTTCGGGCGATGGGCTTGGACGAGGCGGCGCTGGCCCGCCTCGTCTGCCCGATCGGCGGGACGCGGGTGCGCGACAAGCGCCCCGCGGTGATCGCCGCCCTGGTGGCGGCCGAACTCATCGCCGCCTTCGCGCCCTGAGCGTCAGGGGCGTCCGGCCGGTGGCGGAGGCGCCTCGCCGCCGCGCACCGGCCTCTCCTCGACCGGAACGCCCCCGGCCCGGGGCGGCACCGGGATCGCGTCGCCGCTGCGGATCGCCTCGGCCTCGTTGCGGGGGCCGGCCCGCCCCTCGGTTCCCCCCGGGGCGGTGGCGCCCTCCATGCCGGCGGGCGCGCCGACGCTCTGGGCCAGGGCCGGGCCGGCAAGGCCGAGGGAGAGGCTGAGGCTGAGAAGGCTGAGCACACGGATCATGCGGTCTGGACTCCTGAAGGCGGGTGGTCGAGGCGGGTTCAACGGTGGCGGCGGTGGGCCACCGACCGATGGCGGATCTGATGCCGGTGGCGGAGGGCGGTGCGGCCGCGCAGGCCGCCGGGGGCCGTGATCCGGGGCTGGCCTCCCGGCGCGATCAGGGTGCCCTGCGCCCGGGCGGCCGGGGCGAGCGCCAGGAGACCTGCCGCGAGCAGCGCTGCGGCGCACCCCCGCGCCATCAGGCTCCGAACCGAAAATCGAGGCGTCAAATCCCATCCTCCCTGCGGCCCGCTTGGCTGGGCGTCGATCAAGTTGCAGGCAAAGGACATGCCGGAGCGAACTGATATCACAAGGCTTTGTCGGATCGCGACGCTGCGGCTGCCTCAGGCCGGTCAGCTGCCACGATAGGTCTGGTAGCTCCAGGGGCTCGCCACCAGGGGCACGTGGTAATGCCCTTCCGGATCGGCGACCCCGAAACGCAGCGTGACGCTGTCGAGGAAGGGAGGTTCGGGCAGGCCCTGACAGGTGGCGCGGAAGTGATCGCCGATGCGGAAGCGCAGCTCGTAGGCAGCCACCGGAACGGGGCGTCCGCCGATCAGCGGCTCGTCCGTGCGCCCGTCGGCGTTCGTCACCGTGCGGGCCACCCGGACGGTCTCGGTCTCCGAGACCCATTCGTGGAGTTCCACCGGGATTCCCGGCGCCGGCCGGCCCGCCACGGTGTCGAGGACGTGGGTGGATATCCGGCCCGTGACGCGGGGCGCGCCCGGCCCGCTCACCAGGGTGCCGAGGCGAAGGGCGGCGATGCGGTACACCTCTGCGAGGGCGGTCCGGCGCTCGGTCTCCGGGTCGGCGGCGAGGCGTGCCTGGACGGTGCGCAGCAGCGAGGCGCGGCCATGGCGCCTGACGCAGAGGATGAACGGGAACCCGAAGGTCCGGCCATAGGCCGCGTTCAGCGCCGCGAAGCGCTCGCCTTCCGCCTCCGAGAGCCGATCGAGGCCGGCGGCCGCCGGCTCGGCGCTGGAATCGGGGGCGATCGTGCCGATGCGGGCCGCACGCCCGGCGAGCCCGGGGTGGTCGGTGAGAAGGGCGTGGCGGGCCGCCTCCGGCGCGGCCTCGACCGCCCCCTGCAGGGCAGCGAGCAGGGCCTCGACGGTGGGAAACGGCCGCTGTGCGGCGGCAGCCTCGGCGACCCAGGGCGCGTATTCGAACACGCCCCCGAGGGCGGCGACGAACGCACCGTGCGGGGCCTGGTTCAGGGCGTCGAGGGTCGGCATCGCGGATCCATCCTGCGCAGGGCGGGGGCCGGGGAAGCCATAGCAGGCAGCGGGCCATCCGGCGCGGGCGCGTGGCGGCGCAAGGATCGCCAGGCGCGCGAAAATGTGGTCTGGCCGGCGCTCCCGCCCGCTCGATGGATGCCGGACGGACAGCGAGGCCAGCCATGATCCGCAAGACGCACCTCCCGCCCGACGCGACGCTGATCCAGGTCGCGGGCGATCTCGCCGAGCCCGAGGAGTACCTGCGCCGGCTCCTCGGGAACATGCGGTTCTGCCAGAAGCGGCATGGCGACGCCCTGGTGCGGATCGGGGTGACCGGAAAGGGCAAGGGCGGGGGCAAGGGTGAGGGGCTGAGCCCCTCCTACCGGATCGACTACCGGGTGGACGGGGTCGAGACGGTCTTCAACGGCTTCGGCGGCACCTCGCACAGCGCCTTCACCGAAACCAACGTTCGCGAGACGAACTGGAGCCGGGCCCACGCGACGATCCAGGAGGTCCAGCGACTCTACGACGACCTGCGCAAGGGCCCGCCCCGCGCGCCTTGAGCCTGCCCGAGAGCCCGGCCGTCGCATCCCAAACCGACTTGGGGGGAAGGACGGATCGACATCCGGCGATACTGTATGACTTCATACAGTCGAAGATTCGGTCTGTGAGATGAAAGCGAGCCGGTTGTTGGATTCAACACCAAGCGTTCGGATGTTTTGGGTCGATTAAAGGTTGCGTGTCAGATTTCGCGGACGAGAGATCCGTGAGTGTGATGAGAATGGCTGGAGTGTCGCCGTCTCGGAGTGAGCCCGTAGCTGTCGAGGTCTTTGGCCAACCTGCGCCGGACCCGCAGCTGGACGCCGTATGCCGGACGGCGGCTGCGCTCTTCGGCGTTCGCTACGCCTTCGTCTCGCAACTGGACGGGGCCTGTCAGTGGTTCCTCGGCCGCGAGGGCCTGATCCTTCCGGGGACGCAGCGGGAGATCGCGTTCTGCGCCCACACGATCCGCGGCGCGGCGCATGTGCCCCTGGTCGTGCTCGATACCCGTCGCGACCGACGCTTCGCCGCCAACCCGCTGGTCACGGGAGCGCCGTTCCTGCGCTTCTATGCCGGCGTGTCGATCGCGCTGGGCGACGGCACCCATGCCGGCACCGTCTGCATTGCCGACACCGTTCCGCGCACCGGCTTCAGTGCGGCCGAGGGCCGTCGCCTGTCCGACCTCGCCCTCTTCGTCGAGGCGACCCTGCGCGGGCGCGCCGCCCAGTCGGAGGCACGGCAGGCGCACCATCGGGCCGAGGCATCGGACACCCTCCTCCGCACGACCCTGGAAAGCATGGATCAGGGTCTGCTGATGACCGATGCCGCGGACCGGATCCGGGTCTACAACCGCCGCGTGGCGACCCTGATGGGCGTGCCGGAGGCCCTCCTCTACGACGGCGCGCCCTTCGCGATGGTCCGGGCCCACCAGGCGGCGTCCGGCGAGTTCGCCCACCTGCCCGACCCCCTGCGGGCCTGGCTGGAGCACGGCGCACCGGAGGCCCGCATCTACGATTACGAGCGCGTCCGCCCCGATGGGACCGTGCTCCAGGTCCGCACCCTGCCCCTGCCCCGGGGCGGCCTCGTGCGGACCTTCACCGACGTGACGGCACGCCGGACCGCGGAGAGCGCCCTGCGCGCGAGCGAGGGCCGCTATCGACTCCTCGCTGAGAATTCCAACGACGTCATCGTCCTCGGCGATATCGCCATGCGCTGCCTCTACGTCTCGCCCGCCGTGCGGACGGTCCTCGGCTACGAGCCGGAGGACCTCGTCGGAACCACCGCGGCCGCGTTCTGCCACCCCGATGACGCCGCGGCCCTGACGGAGCACTGGTCGCAGCTGACGGCCGGCCGGGAGGGCCGGTTCGTCGCCTGCCTGCGTCATCGTCACAAGGCGGGTCACTACGTCTGGATCGAGGCCTCCGTCCGCGTCCTGCCGGATGCGCAGGCGGAGGACGGGATCACCTTCGTGGCGACCCTGCGCGACGTCAGCGCCCGGCGTGAGGCCGAAGAGCGGGTCCGGCACATGGCGCTGCACGACGCCTTGACCGGCTTGCCGAACCGGACGCTGTTCCGCGACCGCCTGGACCAGGCGATCGCCCATGCGCGCCGGGTTCGGACCGGCTTCGCGGTCCTGGCCTGCGACCTCGATCGCTTCAAGGCCGTCAACGACAGTCTCGGCCATCCGGCCGGCGATGCGTTGCTGCGCATCGTCGCCGCGCGGATGCGCGCGGTCCTGCGGCCCTACGACACCATCGCCCGTCTCGGCGGCGACGAATTCGCCGTCGTGCTCACCTATCTCGACGAAGCGCGGGAGGCGTCCTGCCTCGCGGAGCAGCTGATCGCGGCGGTGAGCGAGCCGATCGATCTCGACGGGCAGAGCGTCGAGGTCGGCGTCAGCATCGGCCTGACGGTCGCGGCGGATCTGGACTGTGACCCGGACGAACTGTTCCAGCGCGCCGACATCGCCCTCTACGAGGCCAAGGCGGCGGGGCGGAACACCCATCGGGAGTTCGAGCCCGATGCGGGGGCGCGGATCGCCACGCGGGGTCTCCTCGCCCTCGACATGAAGGAAGCGATCCGTCGCGATGCCTTCCGTCTCGCCTACCAGCCCGTGGTCGATGCCGCGACGGGGGCGGTGGTGGGCTTCGAGGCCCTGATGCGCTGGCGCCATCCCGTTCAGGGCGAGATCGCGCCCGGCGCCTTCATTCCCCTCGCGGAGGAGACGGGCCTGATCGTGCCCATGGGCTCCTGGGCCCTGCAGGAGGCTTGCCGGGAAGCGGCGGCCTGGCCCGCGCCGATCCGCGTCGCGGTGAACGTCTCGGCGGTGCAGTTGCGGCGCCCGGGCCTCGAGGCCGCGGTGCTGTCGGCCCTGGCCGCGAGCGGCCTCCCAGCGAACCGCCTCAAGCTGGAGGTGACCGAGAGCGTCCTGATGCAGGATGCCGAGGCGGTCCTGGCCTGCCTGCACCGCTTGCGGGGCTGCGGCGTCAAGATCGCCCTCGACGATTTCGGCACCGGTTACTCCTCCCTGAGCTACCTGCGCCGCTTCCCCTTCGACCAGATCAAGATCGACCGCTCCTTCATCCGCGACATCGCCGATCCGGATGCCGCCGCGATCGTGCGGGCGGTGGTCGGCATCGGCGAGCGCCTCGGCATGGGCATCGTCGCCGAGGGCGTCGAGACGCCGGAGCAGCTCGACCTCGTGCGCCAGGAAGGCTGCACGCAGGTCCAGGGCTTCCTGTTCAGCCGGCCGCTGCCGCCGGGGGAGGCGGCCGCCTACATCGCGGCCCGCGCCGACCGGGCCGGAGCGTCATCGGGGCAGCGCGTGGCCGCCGCTCAGGGCTGAGCCTCCGCCGCACGGGCTGCCGCGACGAGGCGTTCCGCGTCCTCCTTCAGGAGCAGCCGCTCCGCCACCAGGCCGTCCGCCGCGCGGGCGACCGCCGCGGTCCGGTCGCCCCGGGTCGGATAGCGCTCGGCCAGGGAGCGGCGCGGGTCCCCCTTCGCCTCGCGCTCCGCCCGGGTCTCGGCCAGGGGCAGCCGACTGCCCTCCCGGTCGCAGAGCTCGCCGGCCGGGAAGGGCTCCGCGTAGAGGTTCCAGCCGGTCTGGGTCGCGAGCGGAGCGGCGACGTCGGGCAGGCGGATGCCGGCGATCTCGTGGCCGTCGGCATCGACCTTCGGCACCAGGGGGCGGTATTGCGGACCGCTCTCCGGATGGGGATCGAGGGCGCTGGCGAAGCGGGCGATCGCGTTCGGGGCATCCGGCAGGCGCAGGCCCGGGATATAGGGAAACCCGGTCTCCGCGGCCGGCACCAGCGTCCCGTCCGCCAGATTCGGCACGCGGCTCGGCGGCGGCGCGACGCCGCGGGCGACCCAGTCCTCCAGGGCGACCAGGAGGGCGCGCAGGGCCGGGGCGGGGCTCAGGGTGTTGCGCGGATGGAGGCACGGCCCGCGGGCCGCGCTCAGGCCGGCGCGCCCATAGTGGAATCCGCTGGAGACGAGATAGGCCCGGGCGGTGTCCGGCAGGGCGATGTCGGTTTGGCCCAGGGGATCGGTGGTGAGGAGCGAGGCGCCCTTCTGCCAGTACTCGGTGCTGGTGTTGACCTCCATCAGCAGCGGGTCGAACCCGTCCCCGCGCAGCAGCGAGCCGGTCCGGCCCGTGACGGGATCGTGCTGGGTCGCGGCCGTAAACGGGAAGGCGTTCTCAGGATAGAGATGGTCCTCGTGCTGGGTGTTGGTGCGCGAGGGCTGGCCGAAGCGGGCATTGAGATACACCCCGCCGATTCCGGAGATGTGCAGCAGCATCCCGTCGAAGACGCGCCGGCCATCCTCGTCCTGGTTGAAGCCCTGGTGGATGTAGTCCCGCAGGAAGCGGCCGCTCTGGGAGATGCCGAGGGCGACCGCGTGGCGGATCGCGCCGCCGGCCGGGTTCTCGGACGAGGCCGGTCCGCGGAGATGGGCGACGACGTCCCGGGTGGCCGCGAAGCCGATGCCGAGCACCTTCGGGTTCGCCGCCGGGTAGGTCAGGGTGTAGAGCGTCCCGGGTTCCGGCTTGACGGTGGCGGGCAGGAGGCGGAGTTCGCCGGACCCGGCGAAGGTCCAGGCGTCGTCCGGGACGCGGCGCGGCGTGTCCGCCTCCCGGCGGCGCACGGTCAGGCGGGCGCCGGCCTTGTCGGTGTTCGCCGCCTTGAAGGTGAGGAAGAACGGCGCTTCCGGCGGCCCCCGGGTAGCGCTGACGAGCTCGTCGCGCACGGTCTCGACGATGGGCGCCCCGCCCTGCGTCGCCACCGGGACGTCGATCGCCATGCCGCCCTGCTGGCGCAGGGCCTCCGCCTCCCATCCGGACCAGACCACGGTGTCGCCCCGGCGCAGGACCAGGGCGGTACCCGCATCCTGGGCGGTGCGCGGATCGTTCACCGCCTGGGCTGCCTGCGGGGGCGCGTCGAGGACCCAGTTGAACAGGAACTTCCGGCCGCGGTTGAGCACCTCGTAGAGCAGCGTGCCGCTGGCGCGGGCCGGATCCTTCGGTCGGAGCATGAAGATGTCGGTGCTGTATTCCACGAGGCCGCGCGCGTTTCGGGGTGCCCGTATGAGGTCGACAATCCCGGCGTTGCGCGGGTCGGCCGGGTCGAGCTCCCCACGCGCGACGCCGATCACCCGCTCATAGGCGCCGGCCTCGCCGAAGCTCTGGCCGTCGGCGAAGGGCTCGACGGTCCGAATCTCGATGGCGGTGACCCGGGCCAGGGCCGGCTGGGCGAGGCCCGCGCAGAAGAGCGCGCCCACGAGAGCGGTGGTCCTGACCATGTGCCTGTTCCTCACCCGACCAGCGTCAAGCCGCGCTGTTGGACCGGATCTTACACCGGACCGGCGCGCGGTCGAGGGCGCGCTGCCG
This sequence comes from Methylobacterium sp. Leaf125, assembly GCF_001423085.1. Taxonomy (GTDB): domain Bacteria; phylum Pseudomonadota; class Alphaproteobacteria; order Rhizobiales; family Beijerinckiaceae; genus Methylobacterium. The sequence continues at coordinate 23,134 of NZ_LMNU01000048.1, forward strand.
GGCAGCGATCGGCCGGACAACGATGGACCGGGATGGCACGTGGTTTGCGGACCCCGGGACCGCCAGCCCCCCGGGGCTCGCGGGACGGGGGACCGACGCGTGGATCACGGCTCTGCTCAGACCAGCCCGGCCCAGACCGCCCCGCCCACCCGGGTTCCCCCGGTGGCCCTCGGTTTGCTCGCCCTGCAGCACGTGCTGGTGATGTATGCCGGGGCCGTGGCGGTGCCGCTCATCGTCGGGCGCGCCCTCGGGCTGCCGCCCGAGCAGGTGGCGCTGCTGGTGAGTGCCGACCTGTTCGCCTGCGGCCTCGCCACCCTGATCCAGAGCTGGGGCCTGCCCGGCATCGGCATCCGCATGCCGGTGATGATGGGCGTGACCTTCGCGGCGGTGACGCCGATGATCGCCCTGGGCACCAACCCGGCCCTCGGGCTCCCGGGCATCTACGGCGCCGTGCTCGTCGCGGGCCTGTTCGCCCTCCTCGCCGCCCCCCTGGTGGGGCGCCTGCTGCCCCTGTTCCCGCCGGTGGTGACGGGCACCGTCATCCTGGTGATCGGCATCTCGCTGATGCGGGTCGGCGTGAACTGGGCCGCGGGCGGGCTCGGAAACCCACGCTACGGCGCCCTGCTCTATCTCGGCCTCGCGCTGTTCGTCCTCCTCGTCATCCTGGGCCTGACCCGGTACGCCCGCGGCTTCGTCGCCTCGGCCTCGGTGCTGATCGGCATCGTGGTCGGCATGGCGGCGGCGGGGGCCTTCGGCCTCGTCGACCTGTCGCGGGCGGCGGCGCCGTGGTTCGACGTGGTGCGGCCCTTCGCCTTCGGGGCGCCGCGCTTCGACCTGGTGGCCAGCCTCACCCTCTGCCTCGTCATGGTGGTGGTGATGATCGAATCCACGGGCATGTTCCTCGCGCTCGCCGAGATCACGGGCGAGACCGTGGACGAGGCGCGCCTGATCCGGGGCCTGCGCGCCGACGGCCTCGGCACCGTGCTCGGCGGCGTGTTCAACACCTTCCCGTACACCGCGTTCTCGCAGAACATCGGCCTCGTCGGCGTCACCGGCGTGCGCTCGCGCTGGGTCGCGGTGATCGGCGGCGTCGTGATGCTGGTCCTCGGCCTGATCCCGAAGCTCGCCGCCCTGGTGGAGGCCGTGCCGCCCTGCGTCCTCGGCGGCGCCGGGCTCGTCATGTTCGGCATGGTGGCGGCCACCGGCACGCGCATTCTCGGCACCGTGGATTTCGCCGCCAACCGCAACAACCTCTTCATCGTCGCGGTGTCGGTGGGCTTCGGCCTGATCCCCCTGGTGGCGCCCGCCTTCTTCAAGCAGATGCCCGACGTGCTGCATCCGCTGCTGGAATCCGGCATCCTCCTCGCCGCCCTGTCGGCCGTGAGCCTGAACCTGTTCTTCAACGGGCTCGGCGGCCGGGCGGGCGCCCGGGCCGCGGCGGCCCGCCTCGCCCACGCCGCCGAGGCGTGAGAGCCTCGCGTCCCATCACCGGAGGAGACCCATCATGGCGCTGACGCAGGCACGCTACGGCAAGGGCCGCGTGCGGGTGCTCCGGCTCGCCCGGGCGAGCGCCCGCCACGCGGTGCGTGAACTCACCCTCACGGTGCTGCTGGAGGGGGCGTTCGGCGCGTCCTGGACGGCGGCCGACAACCGGCAGGTCATCGCGACCGACAGCATCAAGAACATCGTCAACGTCACGGCCGCCCAATACGTCGAGGCCGAGACCGAAGCCTTCGTCGGCCACGTCGCCGCCCTGTTCCTGGAGCGCTACCCCCAGGTCGCGGCCGTCACCATCGAGGTTCTGGAGACGCGCTGGCTGCGCCGGATGGTGAACGGCGCGCCGCATCCCCACACTTTCACCCTCGACGGCAACGGCCAGCCCTTCGTCCGGCTGGTGGCCGACCGGGACGGGTCGGTGCTGCAATCGGGCCTGCGCGGCTACACCCTGATGAAGACCACCGAATCCGGCTGGGCCGACTTCGTCGACGACGCGTTCCGCACCCTGCCGGACACCGACGACCGCATCTGCGCCACCAGCATGGATGCGACCTGGACCTGGACGGCGCCGCCGGACGATCCCGCGGCGGCCAACGCCGGCATCCTCGACACGATGATCACGGTCTTCGCCATCACCTACAGCGCCGGCGTCCAGGACAGCATGTACCGGATGGGCGAGGCGGTGCTGGCCGCCCGGCCGGACATCGCCGAGATCCACTTCGCGATGCCCAACAAACACTACATCCCGATGAACCTCGCGCCGTTCGGCATCGCCCATGGCGGGCAGGTCTTCCTGCCCACCGACGAGCCGCACGGCCAGATCGAAGCCACCATCGGCCGCATCGGCTGACGGGGGGCACCCTCCCCCGAAGCCCGGAGGGCCGGATCGGCGGGCGGTCTCGCACCAGGGGCTCCTTCGCCCCGCCACGGGTCGAGCCCAGAGCCGGAGGGGCGCCCCGGCGGCGCACGATCCGGGGGCCATCCCACGTGCCGTGTCGCACCTGCGAATCGAGACGCGTGCCAAAACCTGCCGACGGCCGTCGAAATCTTCGGGCTTCCGGCAAGCTATTCATATTGCAAGGAAAATCGTGACACGTCAGATCTGCCGACGGGGCGATGTCTTGAGACATGAAGGCGTTACCCACCTTCACTGCACAGAGAACAAGCAAGTCTTGATGTCTCGCGCGGCAGACAAGCACAAATTCTAGGAACTCGGCGGGGGTGCTTCGCGTCTCCCCGGCACTCGTACGTTCCAGGATGTCCGCCATGACGCATCGCCATCTCACCGCCGCCCTTGCCGTGGCTCTCGGCCTGTCCGCCTCGGGCGCCCTCGCGCAGAGCTACAACGCCCCCGCGGGCATCCCCGCCGCCGTGGCGCCGGGCGGCCTCGCCGGCCAGGCGGCCGCGCGCAACCTCGATGAGCTGCGCGACAGCCGCGCCCGGGCCGTCGTGCCGCGGGGCTACGGGGACGAGATCGCCACCGGTTCGGTCCGGGCCCGTCGCAACGATCGCTGGTAAATCCCGCCCGCTTCCGGGCGCCGCGCGCAGCGAAGGCCGGCCTTCTCGAAGGGGAGCGCCGGCCTTCGTCGTTTCATGCTGGGCCTCGGTTCATGCTGGGCCTCGGTTCATGCCGGGCCTCGGTTCATGCCGAGCCCGGTTTCACGCCGGGCCCGGCCAGGAACGCGGCGGTTGAAGACGGCGTCAGGCCGCGGCCTCGCGCGGGGGCGCCGCGCCGAGCGGCACCGTGTGATAGCCCCGGTCGGCGTAGACGAGCCCGTGCCCGTCGCCCGGCTCGGCGAGCGCCACGACCTCGCAATAGAGCACGTCATGGGTGCCCACCGGGTGACGGGCGACGATGCGGCAATCGAAGGCCGTCAACGCCCCGAGGAGGGCGGGCGCTCCGGTGACCAGGGTGGTCCAGGTGCCGGCCTCGAAGCGTACCGCCATCGGCGTACGCCCCCCGAAGGCCGCGGCGACCCCGGATTGGTCGTGCGCCAGGGTGTTGACGCAGAGGCCCGCATTGACGCTGACCGCCGCGTAGGCGGAGGACGACCGGTTGATGCAGACCAGCAGGGTCGGCGGCCCGTCGCTCACGCTGCACACCGCCGAGGCGGTGAAGCCGGCCCGGCCGCCCGCGCCATCGGTGGTGACGAGATGGACGGCGCTGGCCACGCGCGCCATGGCGCCGCGGAAGGCGTCGGCTGCCACAGGAGGGGCATAGGCCACCACGGGCAGGGTGCCGGCCTCGACGGCAAAGGTGTCGGCCTCACCGGAAGAAAGCGCCGCTTGGCTCGGCCGCGTCTGGCTCACGGGGATCACTCCTGTCGGTCGAGGAACGCCACGAGCGTCCGGTTGAAGGCGTCGGCGCGGGTGACGCTGTGCGCGTGGCCGCCGCTGGGGACCCGGTCGAGGTGCGCGTTCGGGAGGCCGCGCGCAAGGTCTTCCGAGCACAGATAGGGCACCAGGACGTCGTCGTCCGCCGCCATCACCAGGGTCTCGTGCGGGAGGTCCGGGAGATCCACCGTCAGGTCGAAGGCCTCGAGGGCGGCGATCCGGGCGAGGACGGTCTCGCGGCCGGGGAACTGCGCCAGGGCATGCGCCTCGTCCTCGGCCACCCGGGCGGCATTCTGCGAAAGCCACGGGGCCGGGTAGAGGAAGATCGCCTGCGCCCGGACATAGGCCTCGGGGCTCTCGGCCAGCAGCAGCTTCCGGGCGGCAAAGCAGCGCTTCGTGGCGGAATCCGCCCTCGCCCAGCCGTTGACCACGGCGAGGCGGCCGAGGCGCTCCGGGGAGGTCCGGGCGAGTTCGAGGCCGATCAGGCCCCCGAGGGCGTGCCCGACGAGGTCGCAGCGTTCGACCCCGCAGGCGTCCATCACCGCGAGGGCGTCCCGGGCCATGGCGGCGATGTCGTGGCCAGGCTCCAGGCTTCCACCCGAGCGGCCTGTGCCGCGGTGGTCGTAGGTGATGACGCGGAACCGCGCGGTCAGCGCCGCCATCTGCGGCGCGAAGTAGGCGGCCGAGCCGCCGAGGCCCGGCGAGAGCAGGACGGTGCGGTCGCCGCTGCCGTGGACGGCATGGTGGAGCGATCCGGCCATGCCGCCTCAGGCCCCGCCCACATGCGCCACCGAGGCGATCTCCACCAGGGCGTCGGGCTTCACCAGGCCGCACTGGATGCAGTAGCGCGCCGGCTTCTCGCCGGGGAAGTACTCGGCATAGACCGCGTTGATGGCGGCGTAGTCGGCCCAGTCCTTGAGGAAGACGTGATTGAAGGTGACGTCGTCCATGCTGCCTCCGGCGGCGGTGACCACGCCCTTGATCGTCTCCAGCACGTGCCGGGTCTGGGCGGCGGCGTCGCCCACGTGCACGACGTTGGCCTCCGCATCGAGGGGCAGCGTGCCCGAGACGTAGAGTACGCCGTCCGCCAGGGTGCCGGGGACGTAGGGCGCCAGCGGCTTGCCGGTGCCGGGCGGGATGATCGCGGTCTTGGGCATCGTCGGGGGCTCCTGGGCTACGTCAGCGTGGGATCGTTTCAGATGTCCTGGTGGAACCGGGACGCACGATGGGATGGGGGATGAGGAAGGGAGCCCGCGTTCCGCGAGGTCCTGCAGGTTCGTCGGGCGTCCTGGCACGCCCTGCCAGGTGTCCTGCCAGGTGTCCTGCCAGGTGTCCTGCCAGGTGTCCTGCCAGGTCTCGCTGGGGCGCGGGTTCTTCCCTCCCCCTTCGGCGGGCCGTCCCTCGCGCCACAACGAGAGGGACCCGTGTGCGCGGCCTTCCCGCCCGTGCGCCGACACGCCCGCACCGGGAGGAGCGGGCCGCCCTATTCGGTCGCCGCCGTTCGTCGAAGGTCCGGCCCGAGGGCCGCCTCGAAGGCTGCGACGTCCGAGACCCAGCCGAAGAAGGTCTCGATGTTGGCGAGTGCCCCCGCCTGCAGGGCCGGCGGGCCGGCCTGATGGGTGGCGTCGGCCAGCACGATGCCGAAATATTCGAGGAAGAAGCCGTCGCGCAGGGTCGATTCCACGCAGACGTTGGTGGCGATGCCGGTGAAGACCAGGGTGCGGATCCCGGCCGCGCGCAGCAGGCTGTCGAGCTGGGTGTTGTAGAAGCCGCTGTAGCGCGGCTTGCCCAGCACGATGTCGCCGGGCTCGGGCCTGAGGGCATCCACCAGGGCGTAGTCCCAGGTGCCCCGGGCCAGCAGGCGTTCGTTCATCCCGGGCCGGGCCCGCATGGTCTTGAGGGCGTTGGACTTGTGCCAGTTCGGCGAACCCGGGCCTCCGGCCTCGACGTAGTCCGGGTCCCAGCCGTTCTGGAACCAGACGATCCGGATCCCGGCCGCCCGCGCCGCCCGCACCGCCCGGGCGATCTGCTCTACCACCGGCCCGGTGCCGGAGACGTCGAAGCCGGCGAGATCGAGGTAGCCCCCCGGCGTCGTGTAGGCGTTCTGCATGTCGACGACGATGAGCGCGGTGGCGGATCCGTCGAAGGCGATGGGTTCCGGCCGGGCCGCCAGGGTGATGCCGCCCTGGCGTCCCTGCGGATCGGTATAGCCGGCTGGCCTGGTGATGCCGTCCATCACGCCACCTGCGCCATCGGCTCGGCCGACGCGTCAGCCCCGGCTTGGATGTGCGCGCGGCTCGTCATCAGGGGCTGGATGCGGGTGCCGTAGGCGTCGAGGCCCGCGAGGAAGTCGTCGAACACCAGGAGCACGCCCTCGGTGCCCGGGACCGTGGCGACCTCGTCGAGCATCCGCGCCACCTCGGCGTAGGAGCCCACCAGCGTGCCCATGTTGATGTTCACGGCCGAGGTCGGGTCGGCCATCTGGCGCACGTTGGTGTCGGACCCCGACTTGGTGTCGGCGGCGCCCTGGATCCCGAGCCAGGCGATCGCCTCCTGGTCGGCGCCGGCCTTGTAGTGCTCCCAGGTGGCCCGAGCCGCCTCGTCGGTCTCGTCGGCAATGACCATGAACAGCACGTAGGAGGAGACGGCGCGCCCCGTCGCCGCCTTTCCCGTCGCCGCCGCTCCCGCCGCGGCCGTTCCCATCGCAACCTTGGCGGCTTCCAGCCGCTCCACCGTGGGGGCGAAGGCGGTCGGCGTGTTCACCCCCTTGCCGAAGCAGAAGTTGTAGTCGGCGTAGCGGGCCGTGAACTCCATGCCGGCATTGGACTGGCCGGCGCAGATGATCTTCATCTCGGCCTGCGGGCGCGGGCTGAGGCGGCAATCGTCCATCTGGAAGAATTCGCCCTTGCGGTCGCAGACCCCGGTCTCCCACAGGTCGCGCAGCACCTGCGCGTATTCCGAGAGGTACTCGTAGCGGCGCGAAAAATACTCGTCCCCGGGCCACAGGCCCATCTGGGCGTATTCCGGCCGCTGCCAGCCGGTGACGAGGTTGAGGCCGAAGCGCCCGTTCGAGATCGAATCGATGGTCGCGGCCATCCGCGCCGTGATGGCGGGGGGCATGCACAGCGTGGCGGCCGTGGCGAACAGCTTGATCCGGCTGGTCACGGCCGCCAGACCCGCCATCAGGGTGAAGGATTCGAGGTTGTGGTCCCAGAACTCGGTCTTGCCGCCGAAGCCCCGCAGCTTGATCATCGACAGCGCGAAGTCGAGCCCGTAGCCCTCGGCCTTCAGAACCACCTCCTTGTTCAGTTCGAAGCTCGGCTTGTACTGCGGCGCGTTCTCCGACAGCAGCCAGCCGTTGTTTCCGATCGGGATGAAGACGCCGACATTCATGGCAACCTCGTTCGCGCGGGCAGAACCCGCTGTCAGGCGGGACTCCGACGAAGGCATGACCCGGACAAAACCAGTCCAGGGCGCTTCGGGACGGCGGCGGAGACTGTGGATCGTCTCCGGCCTCCACGATCCAACCCCATTCGGACCGGATGGTCAAACTCTCGCGAGGGGGTTTTCGGGCGCTTGCCTAAACTCTCCCCGTTCTGCCGGTCGTTTGGGCGCCTCCTGCCCAGGGCGGCAGCGGATCGCGCCGGGTCAGCGCAGGCCGAGGCCGGCCAGGATCAGGGCCTGGGTGCTGGCGACCGTGCGCTCGAAGAAGTCCGGGTCGTCGAGGCCCCGCCCCGTGACGGCCTCCACCTGCACGGCGAAGTCGGCATAGTGCTGGGTGATCGCCCAGATCGAGAAGATCAGGTGATGCGGGTCGTGCGGGCCGATCCGCCCGGCCGCGCTCCAGCCCCGGATGATCGCGGCCTTGGCCTCGACGAGGTCGCGCAGGGAGCCCTCGAGCTCCGGGCGCAGCAGGGGGGCGCCCTGGACGATCTCCAGGCAAAACAGCCGCGAGGCCTGGGGCGCGTCCCGCGACAGGGTGAGCTTGGCGCGGATGTAGCCCCGGAACGCCGCGGCCGGTTCGCTGTCGGCGTCGAAGGCCTGGAGCGGATCGAGCCAGACCGTCAGCACCCGGCGCAACACCGCGACGTAGAGCGCCTCCTTCGAGGGGAAGTAGTAGAGCAGGTTGGTCTTCGAGAGCCCGGCCCGCTCGGCGATGCCCTCCACGCTGGCCCCGTGCAGCCCGAGGCCCGAGAACAGCGCGAGCCCCGCATCGAGGATGGCCACGCGCCGCGCCTCCCCGTCCTTGCGGCGGCGGCGGGCGGGCGCAGGGGCGGCGTCCGTGCGGATCTCGCGCATGGCGATGCCTTAGGCCGGCGGGTGGTGCCGGATCCAGTGCTCGGCGATGTCGATGCGGCGGGCGACCCAGACCTGGTCGTGGGCGGCGATGTGGTCGAGGAAGCGGACCAGCGCGCCGATTCGCCCGGGCCGGCCAACGAGGCGGCAATGCAGGCCCACCGACATCATCTTGGGCGCCTCCGCACCCTCGGCATAGAGGGCATCGAAGGTGTCGCGCAGGTAGGTGAAGAGGTGGTCGCCGGTGTTGAAGCCCTGGATGGCGGCGCATTTCATGTCGTTGGCATCCAGGGTGTAGGGCACCACGAGGCCCCGGCCGCTGGGCTCGTCGATCCAGTACGGCAGGTCGTCGGCGTAGGAATCGGCGAGGTACGTCATCCCGGCCGCGATCCCGAGGTCGAGGGTGTGGGGCGAGGAGCGCCCGGTGTACCAGCCGCGCGGGCGCGCCCCCGTGATCTCGGTGTGGATGCGGATCGCCTCGTCCATGTGCGCCTTCTCCTCGGCGCGGGTGAAGTCGCGGTAGTCGATCCACTTGAGGCCGTGGCAGGCGATCTCCCAGTCCGCTTCCTTCATGGCCGCGGCGACGTCCGGGTGGCGGGCGAGCGCGGTGGCGACCGCGAAGGCGGTCACGGGGATCTTTCGCGATTGGAACAGCCGCCAGAGCCGCCAGAACCCGGCCCGCGACCCGTACTCGAACAGGGATTCGAGGCTCATGTGGCGCTGGCCCGGCCAGGGCTGCGCCCCGACGATCTCGGACAGGAAGGCCTCGGAGGCCGCATCCCCGTGCAGGATGCAGTTCTCGCCGCCCTCCTCGTAGTTCAGCACGATCTGCACCGCGATGCGCGCGCCGTCCGGCCAGCGCGGATGCGGCGGATTGCGGCCGTAGCCGACGAGGTCGCGGGGATAGGTCAACGGCCGGCCCTTGGAGCGGGGTGAGGTCGACTCCGCTGTTCGGCCGGGGCCCGCATCCTGTCAACCGGAGGGCGGCCCGCGTCGCGCTTGCGCTCGCTCTCCAGGGATGCATCCATGCGCGCCGCGTTCCCGGCGCGCGGCCCCGCCGCGCACGGTCCTTGCCTTCCCGGGTCCGACACGTCCGCGCCCAACCTCCGAGGTTCCCCGTGCTCCTGACCCCACGCGAAAAGGACAAGCTCCTCCTCGCCATGGCCGCACAGGTGGCCCGCAACCGGCTCAGCCGCGGGGTGAAGCTGAACTATCCCGAGGCGGTGGCGCTGATCAGCGACTTCGTGGTCGAGGGCGCCCGGGACGGGCGCTCGGTCTCGGAGCTGATGCAGGCCGGCGGGCACGTGCTTACCGCCGAGCAGTGCATGGACGGCATCCCCGAGATGATCCACGACATCCAGGTCGAGGCGACCTTCCCGGACGGCACCAAGCTCGTGACCGTACACCACCCGATCCGAGGCGCGGCCTCGGCCGAGGTGCCCGGCACCGTGACCACCCTGCCGGGCGAGATCGTCTTCAACGAGGGCGCTCCCCGCACCCTCCTGTCGGTGTCCAACGTCGGCGACCGGCCGATCCAGGTCGGCTCGCACTACCACTTCTACGAGGTCAATCCCGGCCTGACCTTCGAGCGCGAGAAGGCCCGCGGCCAGCGCCTCGACATCGCCCCCGGCACGGCGGTGCGCTTCGAGCCGGGCGTGACCCGCGAGGTCGTGCTGGTGCCGCTGGGCGGAGGCCGCACCGTCTACGGGTTCCGCGGCGACGTGATGGGAGCGCTCTGAGACCATGTCCAACATGCCCCCCCGCGCCGCCCTCCCCCGCGCCGCCTATGCCGACATGTTCGGCCCCACCACCGGCGACCGCATCCGGCTCGCCGACACGTCGCTGGTGATCGAGGTGGAGCGCGACCACACCACCTACGGCGAGGAGGTGAAGTTCGGCGGCGGCAAGGTCATCCGCGACGGCATGGGCCAGTCCCAGGTCACCAACCAGGACGGTGCCGTCGACACCGTCATCACCAACGCGGTGGTCCTCGACCATTGGGGCGTGGTGAAGTGCGACGTCGGCCTGGTGAAGGGCCGGATCGCCAAGCTCGGCAAGGCCGGCAACCCGGATATCCAGCCGGGCGTCGACATCGTGGTCGGACCCGGCACCGAGGTCATTGCCGGGGAAGGCAAGATCCTCACGGCCGGCGGCTTCGACAGCCACATCCACTACATCTGCCCGCAGCAGATCGACGAGGCCCTTTGCTCGGGCGTCACCACCATGCTGGGCGGCGGCACCGGCCCGGCGCACGGCACCTTCGCCACCACCTGTACCCCGGGACCGTGGCACCTCGCCCGGATGATCGAGGCGGCGGAATCGTTCCCGATGAACCTGGCCTTCGCGGGCAAGGGCAACGCCGCGCGGCCCGAGAGCCTCGTCGAGATGATCCGGGCCGGGGCCTGCGCCCTCAAGCTGCACGAGGACTGGGGCACCACCCCGGCCGCCATCGACACCTGCCTGACGGTGGCCGACCTGTACGACGTGCAGGTGATGATCCACTCCGACACCCTCAACGAATCCGGCTTCGTCGAGGACACGATCAAGGCCTTCGCGGGGCGGACCATCCACGCCTTCCACACCGAGGGGGCGGGCGGCGGCCACGCGCCGGACATCATCAGGGTGGCGGGGCTGGCCAACGTCCTGCCGTCCTCGACGAACCCGACGCGGCCCTACACGAAGAACACCATCGACGAGCATCTCGACATGCTGATGGTGTGCCACCACCTCGACCCGGCGATTCCCGAAGACCTCGCCTTCGCCGAGAGCCGCATCCGCCGCGAGACCATCGCGGCCGAAGACATTCTGCACGACATCGGCGCCCTCTCGATGATGTCGTCGGACAGCCAGGCCATGGGCCGGGTCGGCGAGGTCATCATCCGCACGTGGCAGACGGCGGACAAGATGAAGCGCCAGCGGGGCGCCCTGCCCGGCGACGCGAGCGGCAACGACAACCTGCGCGCCCGCCGCTACGTGGCGAAGTACACCATCAACCCCGCCATCGCACACGGCGTCTCGGCCCATATCGGCTCGGTGGAGCCGGGCAAGCTCGCCGACCTCGTGCTGTGGACGCCGGCCTTCTTCGGGGTGAAGCCCGACCTCGTGATCAAGGGGGGCGCCATCGCCACGGCGCCGATGGGCGATCCCAACGCCTCGATCCCGACGCCCCAGCCGGTGCATTACCGCCCGATGTTCGGGTCCTTCGGCCGGGTGCCCTTCGCCACCGCCCTGACCTTCGTTTCGAAGGCCGCGATCGAGGACGGGCTCGGCGAGCGCCTCGGGCTGCAGAAGCGCCTCGTCGCCGTCGAGAACGTCCGCGGCGGCATCTCGAAGAAGAGCATGATCCTCAACGACGCGACGCCCGACATCGCGGTCGACCCCGAGACCTACGACGTCCGCGCCGACGGCGAACTCCTGGTCTGCGAGCCCGCCGAGGTGCTGCCGATGGCGCAGCGATACTTCCTGTTTTGAGGTCGGATGCGTTCGACGCCCGCGGAGGCCCCCCTGTCCAAGGCTGCCGCCAGCCCATCCCAGGGGCACGACCTCTCCGAGACCGACCTCTACCTGTGGGCGCAGGATCAGGCCGCCCTGCTGCGCGCGAAGCGACGGCAGGACATCGACTGGCACCACCTTGCCGAGGAAATGCAACGCCTCCAGATCGAAGGTCTTCTCGACGTCGGCCCGAGCCTCCGGGCCTGGCCGGAGACGGTTCTGTCGAAGGCCTGTCACCTGGGGCGCGTTCGCGCAGCGGACGAGTCCGGGCTGGCGGAACAGACTTTTCCGCCGGCTTGTCCCTATACCCTGGCGCAGGTTCTGGACGACAGCGTCTATCCGGGGGCCCTCGAGCCCCGCTTCACCTGATGAGCCCTGCCCGACCCATGACCGCCCGCACCGTATCGTCCCACGCCCCATGATCCGCGCCACGAAAGTCCTGCGCCGCGACGCCCTCTCCGGCGAGATCGTCGACCGCATCGTCCTCGACCACGGCGACCGGCATCGCCGGCGCATGGCCATGCGCACGGTGGGCGGCCTGTCCTTCCTCCTCGACCTGCCGGAGCCCGCGATCCTCGACGACGGCGACGCCCTGGTGCTGCAGGATGGGCGGCTGGTCTGGGTTGAGGCCGCGCCGGAGCCGTTGCTGGAGATCCGCGCCCCCGACGACCACGCCCTGAAGCGCCTGATCTGGCACATCGGCAACCGGCACATCCCGGCCGAGATCGGGGCCGACGCGGTCTATATCGCCTTCGACCACGTGCTCGCCGAGATGGTGCGGGGTTTGGGCGGCAGCGCCGAGGCGGTGGAGCGCCCGTTCCGGCCGGAGGGCGGCGCCTATGCGGGCGAGGCCGCGAGCCAGCACCATCACGGCCACCACCATCACGGCCATTCGCACGACGACCCCGCGCACCCCCACGACGGCCATCGCCACGACCCCGCGCACCCTCATGATTGAGGCCCTGCGCCTGATGGCGTGGCTGTCGCCGGGCTATCCGGTGGGCGCCTATGCCTACTCGCACGGGCTCGAAGGGGCGGTGGAGAGCGGCGAGGTCGGCGGCGAGGCCTCGCTCACGGACTGGCTCGCCGACGTGCTCGCGCACGGCTCGGGCCGCAACGACCTCATCCTTCTCAGCCAAGCCCATGCGGCGGCGCTGGCCGGGGATGCGCGGACGCTGGCCGAGCTCAACGACCTCACCCTCGCCCTGGCCCCCTCGCGCGAGCTGCACCTGGAGACGAGCCAGCAGGGCCGCAGCTTCCTCGACGCCACCGTGGCGGCCTGGGGCACCCCTGATCTCGACCGCCTCGCCGCCACCCTCGACGGGGCGGTGGCCTACCCGGTGGCCGTCGGCCTCGCGGCCGGTGCCCACCGGATGGCCCTGGCCCCGGTGCTCGCCGGCTTCGGCCTCGCCTTCCTGCAGAACCTCGTCTCGGCGGCCCTGCGCTGCGCACCCATCGGCCAGAGCGCGGGCACCCGGATCATCGCCGCGCTGACGCCGCGGGTGACGGCGCTCGCCGCGACGATCCCGGCCCTCGGGCGCGACGATCTCGGCAGCGCCACCCTGAACCTCGACCTCGGCTCGTTCCGGCACGAGACCCAGTATTCCCGGATCTTCCGCTCCTGAGGACACCTCTTGAGGACCCTGCGATGACCTCTCCCAACGGCCCCCTCCGCGTCGGCATCGGCGGCCCCGTCGGCTCCGGCAAGACCGCCCTAATGGAGCAGCTCTGCAAGCGCTTCCGCGACACCTACGAAATCTGCGCGATCACCAACGACATCTACACCAAGGAGGATGCCCGCCTCCTTACCGTGGCCGGCGCCCTGCCGGAGGAGCGGATCATGGGCGTCGAAACCGGCGGCTGCCCGCACACGGCGATCCGCGAGGACGCCTCAATCAACCTCGCGGCGGTGGCGGAGATGCGTCGGCGCTTCCCGAAGCTCGACCTCATCCTGATCGAGTCCGGTGGCGACAACCTCGCGGCCACCTTCTCGCCGGAGCTGGCCGACCTCACCCTCTACGTCATCGACGTGGCGGGGGGCGAGAAGATCCCCCGCAAAGGCGGCCCCGGAATCACCCGCTCGGACCTTCTCATCGTCAACAAGACCGACCTCGCACCCCTGGTGGGCGCCGATCTCGGGATCATGGAATCCGACACGAAGCGCATGCGCGGCGCCCGGCCCTACGTCTTCTCGTCCCTGCGCGACGGCCACGGGGCGGACGCCATCGCGCGCTTCGTGGTGGAGGCGGGCGGGCTGAGCTAGCCGGTCGCAGTCAGCTCCGCGCGAGCCCACCGGCCCTCACCGCGCGGCGCGGCCGGTCAGGGCCAGGCGCTGAGGCGCAGCAGCGCGTCCAGCAGGGGCTCTGCGGAGGCGGTGACGCAGCGGTTCTCGGTGGTGAGGATCAGCTCCGGGGCGTCCGGCGTCTCATAGGGGGCGGAGATCCCCGTGAAGTCCGGGATTTGGCCCGTGCGGGCGCGCCGGTAGAGGCCTTTGGGATCGCGGGTTTCGCAGACCGCCAGGGGCGTGCTGACGAACACTTCGAGGAAGGGCAGGTCCCGGGCGATGCGGCGGGCCTGGGCGCGCTCGGCGCGCAGGGGCGAGATCAGCGAGACCAGGACGATCAGGCCGGCCTCGGCCATGAGAGCGGCGGCTTCGGCGGTCCGGCGCACATTCTCGTCGCGATCCGCGGGACTGAATCCAAGATCGCGCGTGAGCCCGGTGCGCAGGTTGTCGCCATCGAGCAGCATGGTGTGGCGGCCCTGCGCGGTGAGAGCCTGGTCGACGGCATTGGCGAGGCTCGACTTTCCGGAGCCCGACAGGCCCGTGAACCACGCGATGACCGGGCGTTGCCGAAGCTGGATCCAGCGATTCTCGCGGGGCTGAAGAACGTGCGGTGTCAGGTTCGTCGATGTCATGCAGCCTTGCACTCGGCTCGGTTCTCCTCGAGGGCGCGTGTCACGCGCCGGGCTTGGGCCGGATCGCGGTTGCGCATCGACGCGTCGCGGCAACCGCGATGCCCCGTCGTCGGGGCGGCTCGGACGGCGCGCGGCGCGTCCTGCCACCCCTCGTGCCAGGAAGCCGCGTGACCGCGGCCCATGGCGTACTCCGGTGTGCGCGGGGGCCACCGGCGGCTGTCTCGGTCATGGGTCGTGACGGCGCCTCGCGGAGGGGACGCCGGACGGTTCGACCCTCATGGCCATCCGCGCCGGGGGATCGTCCGGGCTCGGCTCTGCGTGACGAACCTTGCCGGAACTTTGGCAGGGGTGGGGGCCGCTGTCACCCCCGACGGCCGGAACGGTCGGGTTCGAAACGCGCAGGTCCGGGTCCGGATTTGAACCCGAAACGACGAAGGGCCCGGAACGCACCGGGCCCTTCCTTGTCCGTCTGTCCGTGGTCCGTCCGTTCGTAACGGCCTCCGGTGCCGCTCAGGCGGCGTGCACGGTGGCCAGGAAGCGCTGGACCTCGGCGCTGAGATGCTCGGACTGGCGCGAGAGCTCCGAGGCGGCGCCCAGCACCTGGCTGGCGGCCGCGCCGG
>NZ_LMNU01000048.1:38318-225148 GCF_001423085.1 Methylobacterium sp. Leaf125
CGCCGCGATCCCGTCGATGGCCGCCACCGCCTGGCCCGTCGAGCCCTGGATCTGGCTGATGTGCTCGCCGATCTCCTGCGTGGCCCGCGCCGTCTGGTTGGCCAGCTCCTTGACCTCGGCGGCCACCACCGCGAAGCCCCGGCCCGCCTCCCCTGCCCGCGCCGCCTCGATCGTGGCATTCAGCGCCAGCAGGTTGGTCTGGCCGGCGATCGAGGTGATCATCGTCACCACGTCGCCGATGCGCGCCACCGCCGTGTTGAGCTGCTGTACGAGTTCGGCGGTCTCGGCGGCTTCCTGGACGGCGCCGTGTGCCATGGTCGNCGGCCACGGCGGTCTGGGCCATGGCGGCCGAGCTGCCGACCTGGCGGCCGATCTCCTGCACCGAGGAGCCGAGCTCCTCGGCCGCGGCCGCCACGGTGTTGACGTTGGCGGCGGCCTCGTCGGCCGCGGCCGCCACGCTGCTGGACTGGTTGGCGGTCTGGGTGGCGGTGCCGGCCATGCTCTGGGCGGTGGCCTGCAGCTCGGTGGCCGAGCTCGTCACCATGCTGATGATGCCGCCCACCGCGCCCTCGAAGCTGTCGGCCATCGCCCGCATCGCCGCCTTGCGCTGCGCCTCGGCCCCGGCCCGCGCCAGCACCGTCTCCTCCTCGAGCTTGCGGGTCTGGAGCAGGTTGTCCCGGAACACGCTCACCGCGGCGGCCATGTCGCCGATCTCGTCGCGACGGGTCCGGGACGGAATGTCCACGCTGGTGTCGCCCCCGGCCAGCCTGCCCATGGTGCGCGTCATGCGCTCGATCGGACGCGCGACGCCGAACAGGCTGAACAGCATCGTGCCGATGGCCGCCACCATCGAGATCGTCATCGCGATCCAGGCCGTCAGCATGGCCGAGCCGGCGCTGGCCAGGCTCAGCGCGGTGCTGTTCTGGGCGCCCTCCCGGTTGAAGTCGACGGCCCGCTGCAGGGCCCGGATGGCGCCGTTGTTCAGGTCGGCCATCGCGGCGCTGGTGGTGAGCGCCAGGGCGTCGGCCTGGCGGCCGGCCTTCATGAGGTCGATGACCTGCTGCTGGCCCTCGCCGTAGCGCGTCCACAGGGGCGTGAAGGTGTCGTAGAGCGCCTTCTCCTCGGCGGAGCTGATCAGCGGCTCATAGGTCCGGCGCAGGCCGTCGAGGGTCTTCATGGCGGTCTTCAGGCCCGCCTCGTTCTCGGCCAGCGCCTGCGGCGTCTCGGAGGCGACGACGAAGCGGTACAGCTTCACCCGCACGTCGCGCGTCGCCGTGCTGATCGTGTTCACGACGTTGACGGAGGGAAGCCAGTTCGTCGCGACCTCGTTCACCTCGTGCTCGATCGCCCTGAGCTTCACGACGCTGACCACGCCCTGACCCGCCGCGGCCACGCCGAGCAGGGTTACCGAACCGATCAGGATGGATTTCAGAGACACACGCATCGTTGTGGAACCGTCCGGATTTGCATTCCGACCGGAGGAAACAACTGCATGCTTAACATGGCGTTATCAGATTGGCCTGGAACGTAACGAGGACTGATTTGTCATGTTTCCGACGATCGATGCCGCCGGAGCGATTACGTCCAATGCTGTCCGTTCAACGGTCGCCGAAGCTCGCTATATGGTCCGATAGCGCCCGGTTACACGCGCCGCGTGAGGTCAGATGCCCGCGTACCAGGGGAAGCCGAGCTCGGCGACCATGCTGCCGCGCCCCTTGCCGAGGCCCTCGACCCGATCCACGGCCTCGATGGCGCTGATGTACTTCAGGCTCTTGTAGCCGAGCTGGCGCTCGACCCGCAGGCGCACCGGCGCCCCGTGCGCCACCGGCAGGTCGCCGCCGTTCATGCCGTAGGCGAGGATGGTCTGCGGATGGAGGGCGTCGAACAGGTCGTAGCTGTCCCACCAGCCATCGACGCTGCGCACCACGATGAAGCGCGCCTCCGGCCGCAGCCCGACCTGGGTCAGCAGGTGGGCCAGCGGCACGCCGGTCCAGGCGCCGATGGCCGACCAGCCCTGCTCGCAGGCATGAAGCGTGATCTGGGTGCGGGCGGGCATCGCCCTCAGATCGGCCAGCGAGAAGCCTCCCGGGCGCGCCACGAGGCCGGTGACCGGAAGCGTCCAGTCGGAGAAACCCAGCGCCTTCGAACGCCGGTAATCGGGATTGTCCGGGTCGGTGGTGTTGATGGTCGGGAACACCGCCGAGATCGCCTCCGGCCCGAACTCGCGCACCAGGGGCTGGTGGCGCTGGAGCCAGCGCTGGACCGCGAAGGTCAGGCCGTTGCTCCAGTCGTAGGGGGTGGCGAGCCGCGAGAGCGCCGGGGCGTCGCAGCCGCCGAGGAGGCCGGCGCCGATCAGGCTGCCGGAGCCGGTGAGGAGGCGGCGGCGCGAGAGGTCACGCATCGGGGGGCTCCGCGAAGGGGGGGCGGGTCGTCGCCGGCGGAACCCGGAAGCGTCCGGTGATCATCGACCGCATCAGGTTGCCGGCCCCGCCGACGAAGACCTGGGCCACGTGCACCACGAGGAAGAGCACGAGCAGGCAGGCGACGGCGAAGTGCAGGGTGCGCGCCGATTGCCGGCCGCCGAACAGGGCGAAGAGCTCCGGATAGGCCGCCGTGACCCCCGGCGACATGGTGAGCCCGGTGAGCACCATCAGCGGAAACAGCACGAACAGGACGACGAGATAGGCGAATTTCTGCAGGGCGTTGTAGCGCAGGGCCTCGCGTCCGCGCGCCGGCTTGAGGCGGGCATGGTCGGCGATCTCGCGGGCGAGGTGGCCCGGGGCCAGCTGATCGCGATCCGGCACGAGGTCGCGGGCGAAGTGACCGCCCACGAAGGCCACGATGAGGTAGACGATCCCGTTGAGGACGAGCACCCAGGCCGCGAGGAAGTGCAGGTTGCGGCCCCAGCCCGTCTGTTCGAGGTTCACGGGCAACGGCAGGTCGAGGGCGGCCGGCGCCCCGTTGGCTCCGGTCTCGCCCCAGAACAGCCGCGGCAGGGCGAGCAGGATCGCGATGCCGCTGACCAGGAGCGCAAGGAACGCGACGGCGTTGAGCCAATGCGTCAGGCGCACCCAGGCGGCGTGCCGGTGAACCAGGGACGGTCCCGGATCCTCCGCCATCGGCGGGCGGCTCACGCGGGGGCCCGCAGCACGTCGAGGCGATAGCGCTCGGTGCGGCCCCTGCGGTCGGGTTCGAGGGCACCGCGGGTGAGAGCGATCAGCGTCTCGACCGCCGCATCGGCGCTCAAGGGGAAGTTCGTCTCCCCGAGCCAGTGGACCAGGATGACCTCGCCCCCCGGTTTCAGGGCCGCCGCCAGGCGCACGGCGATGTGGGCCAGGTCCTCGGGCGTGAAAAAGTACAGCACTTCGGAGAGCACCACGAGGTCGAACCGGCCGGGGGGCCACTCCGCCGGCACCGCGGCGCGCCGGAACGCGACCTGGGGGCACGCCGTGCAACGGGCGCGGGCGGCATCGAGGGCCGTCTCGGCCACGTCGAGGGCGAGCAGCGCCGCGCAGCGGTCGGCCAGCCGGCGGGTCAGCACGCCGATCGAGCAGCCCACCTCCAGGGCCTCCGGGTAGGTCTCGCGGCCCAGCGCCGCCAGGGTTGCCTCGTACTTGGCGTGCTCGTAGGGGCTGGTGGTGAAGTCCCACGGATCGGGGTTCGCGGCGTAGAGGTCCGTGAAGTAATCCGGCGGCAGCGTATGTGGGGAGCGTGTCATCACCGTCACCGCCTAAAGATCGGCCGGACCCTCGTCGGGGCCCGGCGCCCCGGCGGAATCGCGCCAGAGCCGGTCCGCCGGTCGCGCATCGCCGAGGACGTAGGCCGCCGCGCTGGTCAGGGCCCGGTCGGGCCCGGGCTGGCGCAGGTAGGTCGCCAGGTCGCGCGCCAGCCGCTCGAGGGGATGCGGACTGAGGAAGCCCGCCAATCCCACGGAGCGATGGGCCCGCTCCAGCACGTCGAGGCCGGCCCGCTCCACCGCGAGACGCGTGAGATTGACGTAGGCGATCACCCGGTCCGGCTCCGCCCCGGGGTCGGCGGCGAGCCGGGCGGCCTGAGCCACGAAGAGGCGGGCGCCCTCCACCGCGATCGCGGCCTCACCCAGGCGGGCCGCCTGATGCGGGTCGCCGCCGCGGCCTGTGGCCCGCAGATGCGCCCGCAGGACGTCGAACACCGCCTCGATGCCGCCGAGTTGTACCGCGGCGAAGCGCCAGGCGCCGGCGGAGAAGTGCGGCTCGGCGAAGTAGTCGTCCGGGCCACCGACGAAGCAACCGGGGCCGGCGGGCAGGCCGGTGAAGTCGAGGAGACCGGAGGTCGAGGCCCGCATACCCTGCGCCTGCCAGCCGGACAGGTCGGCCCGGGTCCCGGTCTCGAGATCCGCGATCAGCATCTGCTGGCGGCCGTCGGGCCGGCGCGCCGTGACCAGGGGGCGGGTGACCGAGCCGGCCCCGGAGGCGAAAGACTTGACCCCCGCCAGCATCCAGGCGTCCCCGGCCGGTGCGGGGCCGTCGGGGATTGCCAGGCTCGGGCCGCCGGCTTCCTCAGGGCTGAGGCCGGCTTTCTCGAGGCTGAGGCCGCCGACTTTCTCAAGGCTGAGGCCGCCGGCCTGGGGCTGGGTATTCCAAACGCCGAACAGGTGTCCGGCACGGACGTCGCCGGCCAGCCGCTCCATCACCGCCGGCTCCGCATAGCGCAGCACCAGGGACAGGGCGTTGACGTGGCCTTCGTAGAGGCGACCGAGGGCGAGGCTGCCCCGGCCGATCTGCGCCAGGACATCGGCGAGAACCGGCGCCATCGCGGGGGCGTCGAGACCGGCCCCGCCCAGGGCTACCGGCAGCGGCGCGGCGAGCAGCCCGGCCCGATGCGCGTGGGTGATGTCCTCGGCCGGAAAACCGCCGTCCCGATCGAGGGCATCGGCGCGTTCGCCCGCGCGGTCCGCGACCGCGCGGGCCGCGGCCTGGATGCGGACGGCGTGGGTCTCCGAACGATCCTGAAGATGCCGATGCGATGGGATGAAGTTCATACCCAGCACATGGATCACGCCCGCGCGATCTCCAGATGGCGGGCGCGTTTAGAAGGCCGGTTTTCCCCGCGTCAAAGGGCGCTGGAGCGTCCCCGGATTAATCCGCCGTCGCCGCCCGTGCCCGCTCGGCGCGGCCGGCCCGCAGGTCGGTCAGCATGTCCCGCACGGTCCAGCCCACAGTCAGCAAAGTGAAGCTGCCGATGGCCACGATCAGGGCAGCCCCCACCAGCATCTTGGCGGTCTCGATATCCACGGTCCAGGTTCCCGAATACAGGTGTGCGTCACCGCATTCCGCGATGAAAACGATGATCACGGTCTTAAGATACGCCTTGCTGCCGGAACCCGGCAGACCCGCCCGACGAAACGCTGGCATGCAGCGATCCGGGTCCGGCGGGTGCGGCCGCACACGGATGTCCGGCGCGGCTCCGGGGGAGCACACCTGTTTGGGCCGGCCGCCGGCCACGGATCGAGCGCGTCGTCCGCCTTCGAAGCCGGTGGGGCGTGCGGGTGTTTCCGGCTGCGAGCGCGGAGCGGGATCGAGGGGGGCGACCTCGCGCGGGAGCCGGACAGGGCTTGGCCGCGCAGGCGCGGAGCAAGCGTCCCCGGAGGCGGGTCGAGCGCCCGTCGAGCGCCCCTGGGTATCTTCGTTAAAGGTCCGGCGGCAATCCCTCCGGTATAAGGAAGGCCTCGGCGAGGCGCGTTGACTCAAGGCTGCTCTGATGTTCGTGCTCATCCTGGATGATGCGCCCCTGAACAACATGCTGATGGTGGAGGCTCTCCGCGACCTCCCCGGCTGCACGGCCCGTGATTTCCTCCGGCCCGACGATGCCCTGGCGTTCGTCCGCGAGCACCCGGCCGAGATCGGCGTTGCCATCTCCGACTTCGAGATGCCGGGCATGAACGGCATCGCGTTCATCCGCGCCGCCCGGGACATCCCGGGCTTCGAGCATGTGCCGGTGATCATGGTGACGAGCCTGGACCAGCGCGCGCTGCGCCGGGACGCGCTGGCCGCCGGCGCCACCGATTTCCTCGCCAAGCCCTTCGATCCGGTCGAAGTGCGCGCCCGTGTCTCGAACCTGCTCGCCCTCAACCAGGCGCGCCTGGCGCAGATCGACCGTGCGGCCTGGCTCGATCGCGAGGTGAAGGCCGCCACCGCCCTCATCGTCGCCCGCGAGCGCGAGATCATCAGCCTGCTGATGAAGGCCGTCGAACATCGCGACTCGGAGACCGGCAACCACGTGGCGCGGGTCGCCGAATACGTGGCCCGGATCGCCGAGGGCTTGGGCTTTGCCGCGGAGGAGGTGGAGCAACTCAGCCTGGCCTCCACCATGCACGATATCGGCAAGCTCAGCGTTCCGGATTCGATCCTGCTGAAACCCGGGCGCCTGTCCGCGGACGAGCGCCGGACGATGGAGGCGCATGCCGAGCGCGGCCGTCGCATCCTCGAAGGCAGCGACTCGCGTCTGGTCCGCCTCGCGGCGGAGATCGCGGCCACCCACCACGAGCGCTGGGACGGCCGCGGCTATCCGGCCGGCCTCCGCGGGGAGGCCATTCCCCTGTCGGGGCGGATCGTGGCCGTGGCGGACGTCTACGATGCCCTGACCTCCGATCGGCCGTATAAGACGGCGTGGTCGCCGGCGGAAGCGTTGGCCCATCTCCAGGATGAGGCCGGGCGTCATTTCGATCCCGCCTGCGTGGAAGCCTTCCTGAAGTCTCGCGCCCGCTGAAGCAGACCGGTCGTGGCGCGGCGCTCAACTTCAGGAAGACTCCAGGATCCTGTTGCGTGACCTTAACCTTGATCCTGTCTTCGCCCGAACACAGTGATTTTTCGGGGACGGTTTCAGGAGGTCGGTAACCCGCCCCTCGTAAGCGTAACGGCATGACTGCCGCCCACGCCGCCAAGTTTGCCGCCTGTTTCCGCACGGACCAACGTGGCGGCGTCCTTGTACTCGTCGCCCTGCTGTTTCCGATCCTGACCGGCCTGAGCGCCGTGGCGATCGACTACGCCTCCCTGGTCAAGCGGCGGGCCGAGCTCCAGCGCGCCGCCGACAGCGGCAGCATTGCGGGGGTCAACCAGTTCAAGCTCGCCAATGCGGACGACGCGGCCGCGATCCGCACCGCCAAGGCCATGGCTCTGGCCCAGGCCCGCAGCGGCAGCGCGGCGCCCCCGGCCGTGACGGCCGAGGTGCTCAACAACCATTCCGGCGTCCGCCTCACGCTCAGCGAGCAGGTCGCCCTGTCCTTCGGCAAGCTCCTCAACATCCCGAGCCTGGAGGTGAGCGTCTCGTCGACGGCGAAGCTCGCCGGCACCACGCGGCTGTGCCTGCTCGCCCTCGACCGCCAGGCAATGGGCGCCTTCCACCTGGAGAGCGCGGCCCGCATCACCGCCACCGATTGTTCGCTCTACTCGAATTCCACCCACCCGGAGGGCATCCAGGGCGAGAACGCGGCGGTGGCCACCGCCCTCTCCACCTGCTCCGCCGGCGGCTATTCCGGGTCGGGCGCCAACTTCACGCCGCCGCCGGCCACCGGGTGCCCCGCCCTGCGTGATCCCCTGATCGATCGGCAGGGCCCGACGCCGGGCTCCTGCGTCAGCCTCGGCTTCTTCGTCGATCCGAAGAAGTTCATCGACGGCATCGACGACCCGACCTACGGCGTCAACGTCGTGAGCGGGATCGTCACCCTGCAGCCCGGCACCTATTGCGGCGGCCTGCACATCACCAAGGGCGCGGTCGTGACGCTGCAGCCCGGGATCTACATCCTCAAGGACGGCCCCCTCGTGGTCGACAAGGATGCCAGCCTGAGCGGCGTCAACACGGGCTTCTACTTCACCGGCGTGCGCGGCGGCCTGCTCTTCGACGAGAAGAGCATCATCAGCCTCACCGCGCCGAAGACCGGCCTGCTGGCGGGGCTGCTGTTCTTCGAGGACCGCAACGCGACCATTCCGTCCATCCTGCCGCTGCCGCTCGGCGGAAAAGGCAAGCCCAAGCCCGCGCCCGGCGGGTTCATCGCCCTGCGCGAATACCGCATCATCAGCGACAATGCCCGCACGCTCCTGGGGACCATCTACCTGCCCCTCGGCCGCCTGATCATCGATTCCAAGAAGCCGGTCGCCGATCAGTCGGCCTACACGGTGATCATCGCCCGGACGATCAACCTCTATGACGGCCCGAACCTGATGCTGAACGCCCGCTACGGCAGCACCGACGTGCCCGTGCCGGCCGGCGTCGGACCGAGCTCGGCCGACACGCAGCTCACGCAGTAGGCCGGGCGCCACCGACAGGCGGCTCGTGCTGGCCGACCGGCCCGGCCGCTCAGCGCGGCGGGCAGGCGGTGCCGCTACCCAGGACGACTTCGGGGCTCATGCTCGCGTAGCGCCGGCCGTAGCGGACCGGCCACAGGGTCTTGCGGGTGATGACGAAGCCCGGGCCGCCATCCCTGAACAGGGACGAGCCGGTCACCGGCTTGTAGGGCGCGCTGATCTCCACGAGCAGCAGGCGCGTCCCCTTCGGCTGCAGGCTGTCGGCGACGGCGACGGGGGCGGGCGCCCCGGGGGCACGGACCGGCGACCCCGCCGCGGCCACGCTGGAGCAGATCTGCAGCGGGCCCGTCTCGGTGTCGCCCACCACCCCCACCGCGCTCACCGTCATCTGCACCCCGGTGCCGTCGAAGGGCGCGAGCACGATGGGCGCCACCTGGAACACGTCGTTCACCTCGTCCGCCGTCGGCATCGTGCGCTGGGAGAGCGTGTCGCCGATGGTGCGGGACAGGATGTCGACCTTGCGCACGTTGCGCATCACGCTCGTGATCTCCACCGCTCCGAAGTAGATGAGCAGCAGCACCGGTACGATCAGGGCGAATTCGACGATCGCGACGCCGTCCTCCGCCCGTGCGAAGCCCGCGGCGACCCGCTCACCCATCCGACGGCGTGCGATCACGGAGCGAAGGCGCGCGACCGCCATGGCTCAACAGCCGCTGCCGCCGGTGGAGTTGCCCTCCAGCTGCAGCACGGACGTGGCGTTGATGAGCCAGCTCCCGTCCTGAAACTGGGTCTTCACGACACCGAACTTCTGGAACGTGTGCTGCGCGAAGGCGGCCTGGACCACCACCACGCTGCCCTTCGTGAGACAGCCGTGCTGGACGCCGAAATCCGCCCGCCAGGTCCCCGAGGCGGGGTCGATCGGGCTGGTCCGGTCGATCCGGGTGAAGCTGTCGTAGACGCCAATATCGATCTTCAGGTTCTCGCAGCGGACGAACGGATTGACCTGGCGGCAGACCTCGCTGCGCACGGCGTCGAGGAGCGAGGTGGCCGAGGCGCCGGACTGGACGTAGAACTGCCGCATCGAGGCATCGAGGCCGTTGTCCAGCGCAGACGTGACCCAGAACACCAGCGCGTTCTCGAGGACGAAGAAGATCAGGATGCAGAGGGGAAACAGGACCAGGGCGAATTCGACCGCCATGGCGCCCGACTGATCCTGCCGGAACCGCCGCGGACCGGATCGCGCCAGGACGATGCGCAGCGACGTCCCGCCCCCGCCGCCGGGTGCGTGGCCAGAACCTGCGGCAACGCGATCGGGATTCACGAGTTCAGGATTTGCGGGATCGCACATGGATACGGGCGGCATACGGATCGGGCGGCCGATCGGAACGCGTTCGAGGGGGCGTCGGCAGCCCTGCCCTGGTCTAGCGCCGACCACTTAAGATTCCGGCAAGCCGGACGAAGCGCTGTCCCGCCGGAAAGGCATCGAGGCATTCGTGGCTGCGCCGCCAAGACTTCGCGTGGAACCGTTCCCCCGATCACCGGATCGGGACGGAGAGGTTCAGTGCCTGGTCGCGGCTCGACGCTCGATGCGCGTGCTGATTGCGGATGGGGCCGCTCGAATGCCTGTCTCCGGGTCCGTTCCGGACGTATCGCGACGGCGCGCTCGGAGAACGATTAAGACCCTTCCAACCAACACCCGGTACGCTGGCGCCACCATGACCGATCCCCGGCGCGCCCCCGACCCTTCCCGGCAAACCCCTCCGTCCGCCCGGCGTCCGGGTCGGCAGCGCACCCTGGCCGGACGCCTGGCCCTGGCGGTCTGCGCCTCCGTGGCGATCGCCTTCCTCGCCGGAACGCTGCTCTCGCTCTGGCAGGAAGTGAATCGCTACGCCGACGACAAGCGGGACGGCCTCGTCGCCATCGCCAACGTGCTCGCGGCGGCGAGCGCGCGGGCCACGGCGGCCGGGGACGAGGCGGCGGCGGCCCGCGTCCTGAACGCCATCGGCAAGACCCGCGACGCCAGGGTCCTTAACGGCGAGGCGAGCGACGGCGAGACGGTGGACGACCGAACCGGGGAGGGAGACCGGAGCGAGCTCGTCTATGCGGCCATCGAGCGCCCCGACGGCTCGATCCTGGCCGACCGGGGCCTCACGGCCCGCCTTACCGATGATTTCGACCTTCGAAAGGGGCAGTCGCCCCTGGCCCTCCTCACCAGCCGGACCGCCCTGGTGGCGGTGACCGTCGAGGAGGCGGGCCGGACAGTCGGCAATCTCATCCTCGTCTCCGACCTGGCCGACCTCAACGACCGCCTGCTGGCGCTGCTGCGGACCTCGGCCCTGATCTCGAGCCTGGTCATGGTCCTGGGCTTCGCGATCTCCTACGCGATCCAGCGGGCGATCACCCAGCCGATCGCGGCGCTCGCCGGCACCATGGACCGCGTCCGCGTCGCGCAGGACTACACGCAGGGCGCGGTGATCGCGCGGGACGACGAGGTCGGCGTGCTGGCGCGCTCGTTCAACGCGCTCCTCGACACCGTGCGGGAGCGCGACGCCCGCCTGGCGCAGCACATGCAGCGCCTGGAGGCCGACGTGGCGGAACGCACCGCCGACCTGCACGAGGCCAAGCAGGCGGCCGAGGCCGCCAACGCCGCCAAGTCGACCTTCCTGGCCACCATGAGCCACGAGATCCGCACGCCGCTCAACGGCATGCTGGTGATGGCCGAACTCCTGGCGGCTTCCGAGTTGCCCCAGCGGCAGCAGCGTTACGCCGAGGTGGTCGCCCGCTCCGGGCAGAGCCTGCTGGCGATCATCAACGACATCCTCGACTTCGCGAAGGTGGAGGCGGGCAAGCTCGATCTGGAGCGCATCGCCGTCGATCCGTCCGAGATCGTCGACACCGTGGTCTCGCTCTTTGCCGAGAAGGCCGTCGAGACCGGCCTCGACCTCGCCGCCTACGTGGCGCCGGACGTACCGCGCCAGGTGCTCGGCGATCCGGTGCGCCTCGGCCAGATCCTCAGCAACTTCGTCAACAATGCCCTGAAGTTCACCCCGTCCGGCTCGGTCCTGGTGCGGCTGGAGCGCGGCGCGGCCGGCATGCTGCGCCTCAGCGTCCGGGATACCGGCGTCGGCATCCCGGCCGACAAGGTCGGGACCCTGTTCTCGGCCTTCGCGCAGGCCGATCAGTCGACCACCCGGCGCTTCGGCGGCACCGGCCTCGGCCTCTCAATCGCCCATCGCCTCGCCCTCGCCATGGGCGGTCGCATGGGTGTCGAGAGCGTGCTCGGTGCCGGCTCGACCTTCTGGGCCGAGTTGCCCCTGGAGGCGATCGGTTCCGGCGCGCCGACCCTCGTCCGGCGTGCGGACGCGGTCGGGGCCGGGATCGTGCTCGCGCTGTCGGGCGACGCCACGCGAGAGAGCCTCGGGCTCTGCCTCGCGGAAGCCGGGTTCACCTGCCGTCCGGCGGAGGCGGCCGGGGCAGAGGCGGCGCACTGGATCGCGGATGCGGCCACGATCCTGGCCCTGGGGCGTCGCCCGACCGGTCCGGGCCGGGTCCTGGCCCTGGCGCGCCTCGGCGATGCCGCCGCGGCCCCGGTCCTGGAGGCGGGCTGGGCCGATCATCTCCTGAGCTGGCCGGTTGTCCAGGAGGAGTGGCGCGGGGCCCTGGACTCCCTGGCCGGCGGGACGCCGTTCGCCTCCGGACCGGGCACCCGCCTGTCCGCCCGCAGGCGCCTGCCGCAATTCCCCGCCGCGCGCATCCTGGTGGCCGACGACAGCCCGGTGAACCGCGAGGTCGCCCGCGAGGCCCTGGCCCGCTGTGGCGTCACCGCCCTCACCCTGGTCGAGGACGGCCGCGCCGCACTCGAAGCCTGTCGCGACCGGGCGTTCGACCTCATCCTGATGGACGGCAGCATGCCGGTCCTCGACGGCTACGCGGCGGCCGAGGCCATTCGGGCCGAGGCCCTCGCGCAGGGCCGCGCCCGCACGCCCATCGTCGCTCTCACGGCCCATGTGGTCGGGGCCGGTGCCGAGGCGTGGCGCGAGGCCGGAATGGACGCCAAGCTGGCCAAGCCCTTCACCCTGGCGGCCCTCGCCGACACGCTGGCGGCCTTCCTGGTGCCCGAGGCGGAAAGCGCGGGCGCGCCGAGACTCTCCGTGCTCGATGCCGCGCCCGATGCCGCGCCCGAGCGGGAGACGGCCGGCCTCCTCGACGAGGACGTACTCGCGGGATTGATCGACATGGCGGCCCGGGCCGGCGGCGATTTCAGTGCGCGCGTGCTCGGCCTCTATCGGGACCACGCGCCGAAGGCCCTCGCGGACCTCCGGGTGGCGGCGAGCCGCGGCGATGCCGATGCGATCGCGCGCGCGGCGCACAGCCTGAAGTCGATGAGCCTGAACATCGGTGGCCGCGCCCTGGGTCTGGTGCTGGGAGAAATCGAGGCCGAGGCCCGCGCCGGCGCCGTCCGTGCCACGGACGCGGAGATCGCCGGTCTGTCGCCATTGCTGGACCGGACCCTGGAGGCCCTCGCGGCCCGGCTCGGGCAGGCGCTCGATCCGGACGAGGTGGGGGCGGCGCGGCGTTCGGCCTGAGCGGCTCCGCCCCGGAGCGGGCGGTGTCTATGCGAGGATCCCGGCGGGTCTGATCGGTGTGGAGCCTCTGCCCGCACGGCCAGAGGCTCGGTGGGAACCGGCGCCTCCGTTCGCGCGCGGGCGCCCGCTCTCAAGCACGAGCCAGCCGTGAGGCGGCGTCGAGGGCGTCGGGGGGGCGGCGTCCCCGGTCAGCTCCATGCATGGAAGGGTGGGTTCACCCCGTTGAGGGCGTGATTGCCGACGATCGCGTATTTCCAGCGCACGGGGTCGTGGAGCGTGTGGGTACGGGCGTTGCGCCAGTGCCGGTCGAGGTTGTGCTCGGCCAGCGTCGCACGGGTGCCGGCGAGCTCGAACAGGGTGTTGCTGGCGCTGAGCGCCACCTCGGTGGTGAGCACCTTGGCTTCCGCTACCGCGAGCTGCGCGGCCGCCACCGTCTCGGCAGCGGGGGCGGCCACGGCGGCGTCGAGGGCGAGGCCCGCCCGGTCGAGCAGCGCCTCGGCCGCATGCAGGCGGATCGTCAGGTCGCCGACGATGCGGATGGTGTGGGGGTCGTCGGAGGCACGCGCCAGGCCGCTGTCGATCCAGGGGCGCGATTTCGTGCGCACGAAGTCGATGGTCTCGGCGAGCGCCGCCCGGGCGATGCCCGCATCCACGGCCGCCTGGATGATCTGGAAGATCGCACCGTCGGCGCTCGGCTGCGCGTAGCCCTTCCAGGCCGGCACCAGGTGGGTTTTCGGCACGCGCACGCCGTCGATCCGCACGGTGCCGCTCGCGGTGGTGCGCTGGCCGAAGCTCGACCAATCGTCGATCACCGTCAGGCCGGGCGCGTTGCGCTGCGCGATGGCGTACCAGGCCCGGCCCTCGCCATCGAGGGCCACGATGGGCACGAGATGGGCGAGCAGCGCACCGGTGGCGTAGAACTTGGTGCCGTGCACCACCACGTGGTCGCCGTCCTCCACGAAATGGGTCTTGAAGTCGGCGGCGCGCGGCGTGCCGATCTCCGAGAAGGCGTTGCCGAACCGGGTACCGGCCAGGACGAGGCCGAACAGCAGGGCCTTCTGGGCCTCGTCCGAGACCGTGTCGATGGCGGCCACGATGCCGAGGTGGTTCTGGGCGATCTGACCGATCGACGGGTCGGCGGCCGAGATGAGGGCGATCACCTCGGCCAGGATCCTGTAGGACAGCCCCGGCCCGCCATGGGCCCGCGGCACGGTGATCGACCACAGGCCGCTCTGGGAGAACGCGTCGAGCTCGGCCAGGGGGCGGCGCCCGGTGCGGTCGCGCTCGGAGGCGCCGGCCCGGAACGTTTTCGCCAGGGCGTGGGCGACGCGCAGGGCCTCGGCCGCGTCGCGGATGACGTGGGCCGGCGCGACCGGCCGCGCGGGGCCGGGTGCCCCGTCGGGCCAGCGATCGGTGTCGCGCGGGGGCGGGCTGACGGCGATGGTCATGGGATGTCTCCGGATCAGGGGGCGCGTTCGGGACGGGCTCGGCTCAGGCCGCCTGCGCCCGCTCGCGGCGCGCGGCCTCCAGGGCCCGCACCCGCGGGATCACGTGTTCGCCGAAATACGCGACCTCCTCCTGGAAGTGCAGGAAGGCCAGCAGGGCGAGGTCGACGCCGACCTCCTTCAGCGCCACGATGCGCTCGGCGATCTGGTCGGGCGTGCCGATCAGGTTGGTCTTGAAGCCGTCGTTGTACTGGACGAGATCCTCGAAGCTCGACTTGGCCCAGTTGCCCTCGCCCTCCGGCGAGGCCTTGCCGGCGTTCTTCGCCTCGTGCCCGAAGGCCTTCACGGCGTCCGGGTCGGCGTGGTCGATGATCTCCTGGAGGACGGCGCGGGCCTCCGCCTCGGTGTCGCGGGCGATGACGAAGGCGTTGACGCCGACCTTCACCGCGTGGCCGTTGGCGCGCGCCTTGGCCTGGACGTCGTCGACCTGGGCCCGGATGCCCTCGGGCGTGTTGCCGTTGGTGAAGTACCAGTCCGAGACGCGGGCCGCCATGTCGCGCGCCGCCCGGGATGAGCCGCCCTGGAAGATCTCGGGCTGCGGATCGGCGGGTTTCGGCTTCAGGGTATAGTCGCTGTAGCGGTAGAAATCGCCCCGGAAGGTGAAATTGTCCTGGGTCCAGATCCCCCGCAGGGCCCGGATGAACTCCTCCGAGCGGCGGTAGCGCTCGTCATGGTCGAGCCACGGCTCGCCGATGGCGCGGAACTCGCCCGAGAACCAGCCCGAGACCACGTTGATGGCGATACGCCCCTCCGTGATCTGGCTGATGGTGGCGATCTGCTTGGCGGCGAGCGTCGGGTTCCAGGGACCCGGCAGCAGAGCGGCGATCACCTTCAGCTTGGAGGTGGCTGCCAGCAGGGCGTGGCTGAAGGCGACGGATTCGTGCTGATACTCGGCGCCGTAGCCGGCGGTGAAGCGGATCTGCGTGAGGGCGTAGTCGAACCCGGCTTCCTCTGCGATCTGCGCGAGGCGCCGGTTGTAGGGCGCGTCCCAACTCGTGCGCTGGGCGATCTTGCTGATGACGAGGCCGCCCGAGACGTTGGGGACCCAGTAGGCGAAGCGGATCGGTTCGCTGCCGTCACGAATTTCGGCTTGAAAGGCCATCTTCCCACCCCTGCGTTGATCGAGCCAGGCGTTCCGGCAGGGCCCATGGGGCCGCGCCCCAATACCGACCCTTTGACGGAATGAATACAAAAACCGGGAGCATCACATGCTTGTGAAGACTGATATTGTCTCGATTAGTGTTCCGGTTTGTCGTTGTGTTCCTAGGATTGCGCGAAGTTGTCCGTGCGTCAAAGGAAGCAAACGGCTTTTTTCGGTCCGAACGGAAAAGCTCCTTCCCCGATCGCGAGCACTGGCCGGAAGTTTGCTTCACCGGCCCAAGTGCGGGGCGGGATCGCCCGCCCGGCCTCGATCTGGTGCACGCGGAGGCACGGGGAGATGAGGAGCGGCACGGTTTTCACCCAGGCAATGCCCTTATTCCAGGCGGAGATCGGGGGTGAAATCCAGTCGACGCAGTCGGCCTGCTTGGATCGATATCTTTTCGGGCAGGTCGATGCTGATAAGGTGGGCATGTGCTGCAAATTGCCGATCTTGTGTGCTTATAGAAAGAATTGATGTTGCCTCGTGAAACCGGTCGTTTAAGCACGCGTTAATTGGTCGATCCTACGATCGAGCCACCATCCACTTGAAAGCCGAAGCGCGCGAGATCGGTTTACCCAGGAAGTTCACGCATGATGGCCGCGTCCCGCCAACCGCTCGTGGTTCTCCTCGCCGGAGACGAATTGACCCGCTCCATCACCACGAGCTGCCTGGAGATGTCGGGCTACGAGGTGCTCGGCGCGCGCACGGCCGGCGAGGTCGAGAGCCTGCTCCTCGCCCAGACCACCGCGCGCCGCGTCGACGTGCTGGTGACCGATGCCGACGTGCGCGACACGGTGGACGGCCTTTCGCTCGCCGGCGTAGCCCGCTGTCTCGACCCGGCCGTGGGGGTCGTCTACACCGCCCGTTCGCTGCGCCAGCTCGACGCCGAGGCCCTGGAACCGGGATCGCTGCGCCTGCGCACGCCGTATCACGGGCACCAGCTCGTCGCCCTGGTCGCCGAGCTCCTGGCCTCGGCCGTCGACCGGACCGATTACGACCGCGCGGCGGCCTGATTCGCCGGGATCGGGTCCCGCCGTCCAGGACCGACGGCACAAATTCGGGATACGCGGCCCCGACCCCGCAGTGTATCAGGCGAGGCGCCGCCCCCCGGCCGACGTCCCGCCCGCATCGTCGACGTGCGGTGGCGCGGTTCCTGCGCGGGTGTCGGTCCCACCCGGAACGCGAGACCCGATGATCAGCGCCTTCGACCTCTTCAAGATCGGGATCGGCCCGTCGAGCTCGCACACCGTCGGCCCGATGGTGGCCGCCCACCGCTTCCGTACCCGGACCGCGGGGCTGCCCGGGCTCGCCCGCATTCAGGCGGAGATCTTCGGCTCCCTGGCCTGGACGGGGCGCGGGCACGGCACCGACACGGCGATCTTCCTCGGGCTCCTCGGCCACGACCCTCGCACGGTCGACCCGGACGGGGTGGCCGGCCTCGTCGCGACGCTCGGCGCGGAGAAGCGATTGGCTCCCGCGGGCCCGGCCTTCGACCCGGCCGAAGACCTTGCGTTCAACTTCACCGACGTGCTGCCCTTGCACACGAACGGTCTGCGCTTTCGCGCCCTCGATGCCGCCGGCGCGATCCTCGACAGCGAGATCTACTACTCCGTCGGCGGCGGCTTCGTGGTGACGGAGGCGGAGGCGCAGGGCGCATCGGGGGCGGAGGCGGATTGCCCCCTGCCCTATGCCAGTGCCGCCGGCCTCCTCGCGCTCTGTGTCGCCGAGGGCCTCTCCATCGCCGAGGTGCAGTTCGCCAACGAGTGCGGCACCCGCG
This sequence comes from Methylobacterium sp. Leaf125, assembly GCF_001423085.1. Classification (GTDB taxonomy): domain Bacteria; phylum Pseudomonadota; class Alphaproteobacteria; order Rhizobiales; family Beijerinckiaceae; genus Methylobacterium. The sequence continues at coordinate 55,610 of NZ_LMNU01000048.1, forward strand.
CCCCGGAGGCGGTGGAGGCCGGGCTCGATGCCCTCCGCGACGCGATGTTCGCCTGCATCGACCGGGGGCTACGCCAGGACGGGGAGCTGCCCGGCGGCCTCAAGGTCCGCCGGCGCGCCAAGCGGCTGCACGACGACCTCACCGCCGGGCGCCTGCGCAATGCGCGCGCCGCCCACGAGATCGTGGATTGGATCAGCCTCTACGCGCTGGCGGTGAACGAGGAGAACGCGGCGGGCGGACGGGTGGTGACGGCGCCCACCAACGGCGCGGCCGGAATCGTGCCGGCCGTCCTGCGCTACGCCCGGGACTTCTGCCCCGACTGGTCGGAGGCCCGCGCCCGGGAGTTCCTGCTCACCGCCGCGGCGGTGGGCGGCCTGATCAAGACCCGCGCGTCGATCTCGGGGGCCGAGGTCGGCTGCCAGGGGGAGGTCGGCTCAGCGGCCGCGATGGCGGCGGCGGGGCTCGCGGCCTTCCTCGGCGGCAGCCCGGCCCAGGTGGAGAATGCCGCCGAGATCGCGATGGAGCATCATCTCGGCATGACCTGCGACCCCATCGGCGGGCTGGTGCAGATCCCCTGCATCGAGCGCAACGCCTTCGGGGCCAACAAGGCGGTGGTGGCGGCGTCCCTGGCCCTGCGCGGCGACGGCATTCACCGCGTCACCCTCGACGAGGTCATCGAGACCATGCGCCAGACCGGCCACGACATGCAGGCGAAGTACAAGGAGACTTCCCTCGGTGGCCTCGCGGTGAACGTCGCGGCCTGTTGAGGCCCACCGCTCAAAAGGAACGAACTGGTTTCCTAATGGCGCCAGACCGGCGCGGGCCTTCGCGCGGGTCTTGGCACGGGTCTCCGACTCATTGCCGAGCTTCCATGGTGCATGACCGAACGCAAGCTTGAGCGCGGCCAGCGTTCGCGGGTCCAAGCCGGCTGCTCTCTGAAAATTATGGAACGCCGTGGTTCCGATCCGGTTGTAACGCCCGAGGGGTCTACCGGACGGCGGAAGCGGCCAGCGCGTGCGGCCCGCGTTCGATCCGTCCTGCCAAGACGCGGGACAATGCCACCATGACCTTCGCCACCATGACCTTCGCCACCATGACCTTCACCACCATGACCTTCACCACCATGACCTTCGCATCGCCGACGATCGGAACCGCCGGCCCCGGGCCGGATCGCGCCCCGGCGCTCATCCGCGACGCGGCCCCGTCCTGAGCGCGCCGCACGCGGCCGCCTCCGGGCGCGCGCGCCCGACCGCTGCGTCGGCGCCGCCACGCGTTCGGTGGGCTCGATTGCCACGATGTCCTCGACCTGATTTTCTGACCGGAGACCCGCCATGCGGACCCTGACGCTCGCCCTGATTCTCGGAGCCTTCACCCTCGCCACGCCCGTCGCCGCCCAGGACCTGACGGGTTCCGGTCAGACGCCGCGCCCCACCCTGCTCATGCACGGGCATTATTGCGGCCCCGGCAACGACGGCATGGATGTGGCCCCGATCGACGCCCTCGACGCCGCCTGCCGCAAGCACTACGCCTGTACCCCCGACGGAGGCCTGCCCTCCTGCGGCTGCAACCGCGCCCTCAAGCGCGATGCCGGACGGGTCGCGGCGAGCCCGCGCGAGCCGCAGGACCTGCGCGCCGTCGCCGGTCTCGTGGCGGGAGCGACCGACCTGATGCTCTGCAGCGACGACGTCGCCGGGCTGCGGCCCTGAGGCCGAACTCGCTCCGCGCCGGCGCGCGGAGCGAGGCGGGGTCCGCTAGCGGCCGTCGATGCGCTCGCCGAGCAGCGCGATGGCGCGCTGGTAGACCGACGCGGCGTTCCAGCCCTGGATGGCCGCGAAGTTCGGCTCGCCCGGCTGGTAGCCGGCGCCCGCGCGCCAGCCATGGCCCTTGAGGAAGTTCGCTGTGGAGTTGAGGGCGTTGGCGCTGCTGTCGAGGCTGCCGCCGACACCGTAGTTCAGGACGTTCTTGGGCAGGAACTGGGTGTGGCCGACCTCGCCGTGGGCCGCGCCCCGGGTGCTCGCGGTCAGGACGCCGCGATCCACCAGGGTGAGGGCAGCGTAGAGCTGATCGGTGAAGTAGGCCGAGCGGCGGCAATCGTACGCGAGGGTCGCGACCGCCGAGAGCGTGTTCACGTTGCCCTTCACCGCACCGAAGCCCGTCTCCATGCCCCAGATCGCCAGGAGCGGGCCGGGCGGCACGCCGTAGCGCTGCTCGATCGAATCGAACAGGGCGGCGTTCTGCGCCTTCAGGGCGCGGCCGCGCGACACGATGGTGGTGCCGCCGCGCTTGGCCAGGAACTGATCGAGGGAGAGCTTGAAGCTCTTCTGGCCGCGATCGGCCGAGATGGTCGCCGTCGAGTAGGACGTGCCCATCAGGGCGGCGAGGCTCGCGGCACTGGCCCGGCCGCGCGCCTCCTCGGCGAATTCCCGCTTCCAGGCTTCGAAGCCGGCCGCGCTGTTGCCGCACTGCGCCGCGTTCGCCCCGCCCGTCGCACAGACGAGCGCCGCGAAGGCCGCCGCGATCCACGGCGCCCGATACCCACGTCCGATCATGTCAAAACTCCCTGGCCGCGCGGCGCCGCCCCGGGGCCGCACGGATCGATGGTGACCCCTTGCGCGGAGCAAGGCGGCAAACGTGGTCGGGAGTCGAGCCACATTGCGGCAATTTTGCTTGCGAACCGGGCCTCGGACATCACTTCCCCGCGTTTGGTTACGCAGAGATGTCCGAATGCACCGCCGGGTCGTCGCGTCGCCCTCGCCGCCGCGACGGCCCGGACCGTGCAGTTCAGCCCAAGACGAACGTCGAACTGTCCCGGGCCGCATCGATCATGTTCCGCTTCAAGACACGCCGTCCTGGTTCGAACCGGCGTCCGCCCCTGTCGCTGGTGCTGGTTCTCTGCGCGACGGCCCTGCTCCTGTGGTGGCCGATCTTGGCACTCAGCGAGACGGCGGTCTGGTTCTGGTGAGGCGTCCGCACCGTCAGGGGTCGTCGGCGCGGACGCGCAGATAGGCGCCGAGCAGGTAGCCGGCCTGCAGGGCGCTGAGATGGGCGAGGAGTACGAGCCCGCCGACGGCGGAGGCGTCGCCCCGGGCGATCCACACCACGACGGAGAGGACGACCACGAGACCGGACAATCCGACGGCCGTCATGACCCGGCTGTAGAAGCCGACCGCGATCGCGCTCACGAACAGAAGCAGCGCGATCAGCATCGGCCGCCTCGCAAGCGATCACGCCGGTTCCGGCAACGCATGGTGGTCCTCCCTCGCCGCATCCTCAACGCGCAGCGTCGGTTTCGCAACGGTCGGTTGATGCCGCTGCCGGGCCAGCGCGCGCCGATCACGTGAAGGTCCGCGGAGGGCGACGCGTCGCGAGGGGCCGCTTTCGCCTTCGGGTCGGCGACGCTAGGCTCCCGACGGAACGAGGGAGGGAGACGACCCGCATGTGGTGCTGCCAGCGACGCTCTGGGGTTCTGCTCGGGCCTGCCGCCGCGCGCTCGGTCATGGCCGCCCTGTTCCTGCTTCCGGGCGCGGGCCGTACCGCGTTGGCCGAGACCGCGGCCCCCGCCGCGGGTGCCGCATCCGGGGGCGGGGCGCAACCCCTCGCCTTCGAGCGGTGCACCGGGGCGATCGCCGCCGAGGCGGAGGCGCGCGGCGTTCCCGCGCGGGTGGCGGACGGCTTGCGCGCCCTCTCGCCGGATGCCGCGGTGGCCGCTGCGCCGCAGGGCCAGGCGGAATTCGTGACACCGATCTGGTCCTATCTCGATGCCAACCTCACGGAGACGCGGATCGCCGAGGGGCGCCGCAAGCTGGCGGAGTGGTCCGCGACCTTCGACGCCATCGAGGCCCGATACGGCGTTGACCGCTTCATCCTGGCGGCTTTCTGGGGGGTCGAATCCACCTACGGCAGCGTCCTTGAGGATCCCGGGATCGTCCGCCCCGTCCTGCGCGCCCTGGCGACCCTGGCCTGCACCGAGACGGCGCGAGCGCCCTACTGGCGCGCGGAGCTGATCGCTGCCCTGGAGATCCAGGCTCAGGACAAGGGCCCCCCCGGGCCGCTCACCGGGTCCTGGGCCGGGGCCATGGGCCACACCCAGTTCATGCCCACCGTCTACCAGGCCTACGCGGTGGATTTCGACGGGGACGGCCGGCGCGACATCTGGACCTCGGTGCCGGATGCCCTCGCCTCCACGGCCAACTACCTGGTGGCGATGGGCTGGCGCTCCGGGGCGCGCTGGGGCAGCGAGGCGCGGCTGCCGGAGGGGTTCGACCTCGCGCTGGCCGACGAGACCACGGAGCGGAGCATCGCCGCCTGGCGCGAACGCGGCGTGATCCCGGTCCAGCCGCTGGCGGAAGAGGGCGGCCCGGCGACGCTGGTCCTGCCGGCGGGCGCGGGCGGGCCCGCCTTCCTGCTCCAGCCCAACTTCCGGATCATCCTGCGCTACAACACCGCCCTCGCCTACGCGCTCAGCGTGGCGCACCTGTCCGACCGCCTGCGCGGTGAGCCGGCCTTCACCCGGGACTGGCCGCGTGACACGGTGATGCCGAGTGCCGGGGACGTCCGGGCACTGCAGCTGCGCCTGGCCGAGCGCGGGTTTCCGGCCGGTAGCGCCGACGGCAAGATCGGCCCCCGGACGCGGGCGGCGATCCGGGCCTTCCAAGCCGCCAACGGCCTGCCACCCGACGGCTACGCCGACGCTCCCCTGCGGGAGCGGATCCTGGCCTCCCCGTGACCCGGACCGGATTTAGCGGTGGTCGTGCCGGAGGGGCCGCGATAGAGCAGCCCCCAGGAACCGAGACCGCGCGGCGGCGAGACGGAGGGGCGTGAGAGGGAATGAGTCGATCCGCGGCCATGCCCGTTGCGCCCGAGCGAACGCCACCCAGGACCATCGTCACCTACTGGGAAGGGCCGGTGACCTGGCTCGAACGGCTCAGCGCGGCCTCGATCGTCGCGGCGGGGCACCCGCTCCACATCTACGCGCATGATGTCGCCGCCCTGCGCGCGCAGGGCCTGCCCGGCACGGTAATCGATGCCCGCGAGGGGATCGGGCCGAACTTCATGGCGGATCTCTATCGCAGCCGCGGGGTCCTCGCCTTCTACGCCGACTACCTGCGGCTGAGCCTGATCCGCGACGGCAAGGGCATCTGGTCGGACCTCGACTGCGTCTTCCAGCGCCCCCTCGAAACGCCCGCCGGCGCGGCCGCGTACGTCTTCGGCTGGCTCAACGCGAGCCGCCTCAACAACGCGATCCTGTCGGCTCCCCCGGAATCCGAGCTCGTCACCCGCTACTGGGACGCGATCTCGACGGTGCCGATCCGAGCGCCCTGGGCGACCGGACACATCCGGGTCAAGCGCCGCCTCGAACTGCTGATCGGCAAGCGCATCCCGTTCCACCCGGAGCGCCTGGCGATCGGCCCGCGCGCCCTCACCTACTTCGTGCGCAAGCTCCGCCTGGAGGGCCATGCCCAGGCGCGGGAGGTGTTCTATCCCCTCGGCGACGACGACGCCCACCTCCTGGCAGAGGCGGACGACCGGGCGGCCCGCGCGCTCATCGGGCCCGAGACGGTCTCGGTGCATGCCTGGCGCGGCAAGCTCTGGTCGATCGGCCGGGACGCTCCCCCGCCGCCCGCCTCCTGGCTCGGCCAGCAGGCCCGGAGCCTCGGCCTCTGACCGGCCGGACACGCGATCCCTGGAGATGTCGATGCGTCGGGTCCTGTTCATCTGCGCGACGCCGGTGGCCTTCGGCCTCGACACGCCGCCCGAGATCGGCCTCGGCGGGATCGAGAGCACGAACATCGCCCTGTCCCGCGCCCTGGCCCGACGGGGCTGGGCGGTGACCCTGGCCACGCGCCGGAGCGGGACGGTCGAGCGGGACGGGGTCCGCAACATCCCGCTCGGCGAGGCGGCGGGCTGCGAGGCCGACGCGGTGGTCACCAGCAACGATCCCCGCCCGCTCCGGGCCCATCCGGGCCGGCGCGGCATCGTCTGGGTCCACAATCCGCTGAACGTCGAGAAGTCCGTGCGGAAGGGCTACCTCCTGCCTTTCCTGTCCCTGCGGCCCGAGGCCGTCTTCGTCGGCACCCTCGCGGCGCGGATCATGTCGCCGCTCTACCCCTTCCGGCGCCGGCACGTCGTCCCGCACGGCGTCTCGCCCGTGTTCCTGACGCCCGAGCCGACGCGGGGCCGGAGCCGGGACTTCGTCTACGCCTCCCAGCCCCAGCGCGGCCTGGACCGGATGCTGCGGCTCTGGCGCGGCGCCGCACCCTTGATCGCCTCGGGCGCGAAGCTCCACGTCTTCGGATCCGAACAGCCCGACTCGCCCGACGATCGCGGACCGGTGGTGTTCCATCCTCGCCGTGGGGCCGCCGCCCTGGCGGCGTTCTACGGCACTGCGCGGGCCATGGTCTGCCCCGGCTCCCCCGACGAGACCTTCTGCCTCGCCGCGGCAGAGGCCCAGGCCATGGGGCTACCGGTGGTGACCGCCGGCATCGGCGCCCTCGCCGAGCGGGTGCAGCACGGCGTGAACGGCTGGATCGCCGGGACGGATGCGGCCTTCGCCGAGGCCATCGTGAGCCTCGCCACCCAGGACGACCTCTGGTCGGAGCTCAGCGCCGGGGCGCTCCTGCAGCGCCGAGCCCTGACCTGGGAGCGGGCGGCAATCCTCTGGGAGGCGATCCTCCGGGGGCCGTCCCGCGAGGGCGCCTGACGCCCCGACCGGGTGACAGATCCGGGTCGGCGACACGCCTCCGCTCCGCCGCGACTGGACGCCTCCCCGCCGGGCGCGAATACTGTGTTCAAGAACCGATCATCAAGAGCCGGTCGCCAAGGCCGGACGACATCGGGAGGAAAGCATGAGGCTTCGGCTTGGTCTGGCCGCGCTCACGGTCGCGTGGGCGACTGTGTCGTATGCGGATCCACTGACCTTCCAGGTCGATCCGGCCTGGCCGAAACCGCTGCCCAACCAGTGGATCATGGGGCAGGCCTCGGGCGTCGCCGTCGACGGGCAGGACAACATCTGGGTGGTGCAGCGCCCGCGCACCCTCACCGACGACGAGAAGGCCGCGAGCCTGTCGCCGCCGCGTACCAAGTGCTGCCGTCCCGCGCCCCCCGTGCTGGTGTTCGACCAGGCCGGCACCCTGATCCGAAGCTGGGGCGGTCCCGGCGAGGGCTACGACTGGCCGCAGAACGAGCACGGCATCCACATCGATCACAAGGGCTTCGTCTGGCTCGCCGGAAACGGCGACACCGACGGGCAGATCCTCAAGTTCACGGCCGAGGGCAAGTTCGTCCTGCAGATCGGCAAGCAGGGCCCGCAGACCAACAGCCTCGACACCACCCGGCTCGGCAAGCCGGCCGCGATGCAGGTCGATCCCGAAACCAACGAGCTCTACGTCGCCGACGGCTACTTCAACCACCGGGTCATCGTGTTCGATGCCGAGACGGGGGCGTTCAAGCGGATGTGGGGTGCCTACGGCAAGCCGCCCACGGACGAGACCCTGCCGGCCTACGACCCGGCGGCGGCCCCGGCCCAGCAGTTCCGCAATCCCGTCCACTGCGTGCAGATTGCCCGCGACGGTCTTGTCTACGTCTGCGACCGCACCAACGACCGGGTCCAGGTCTTCCGCCGCGACGGCACCTTCGTGAAGGAGTTCTTCGTCGAGAAGAACACCCGGGCCAACGGCTCCGTCTGGGAGCTGGTGCTCTGGCCCGACGCCGAGCAGAGCTATCTCCTCAACGCGGACGGGGCCAACAACGAGGTCCGCACCCTGAGCCGCGAGACCGGCGAGGTGCTCGGCGCCTTCGGCCGCAACGGCCGGATGGCGGGCGACTTCCACTGGGTCCACAACCTCGCGGTGGACAGCCACGGCAACGTCTTCACCACCGAGGTCGACACCGGCAAGCGTGCCCAGAAGTTCCTGTTCCGGGGCGACATGATCCTGCGCAAGCGCGCCGCGCTGCCCTGATCCCTCACACCGTCCCCTCGGCCGGGCCGGGCCCGCGCGCCAACGCCGCCCAGAGGCGCTCGGCCGGCGGGCTCTGGCGGGCTCGAGCCCGGTAGAGCCGGATCTCGATGGCGACGTCCCGCTCCGCCGGCGCCGCCCGTACCAGGGTGCCGCGGGCGAGGTCGTCGGCCACCAGGCTCATCGGCGCCCAGGCGAGACCCCGGCCCGCCCGGGCCATGGCCACCAGCACCGAGGCGAGATGCGAGGTGAAGCTCGGGCTGAGCCGTGCGCCGCTCTCCTCGACCGCCCGGGTGGCGGCGAGGATGCGCCCGATCCCGGATTCACCGCTGAAGCTCAGGAGGGGAACCGGGGTGTCCGAGGGCGCCGACAGGGAGAACAGCGGCGCCGTTCCTCCGGCCTCCGGCGCGCTCACGGGCAGCAGCCGGTCCGCGCCGACCGGCAGGTTGTGGAACTGATCCGACATCAGGAAGCTCGCTGCCGCCGGGTGGTGGTGGCAGAGCAGGAACTGCGCCTCGCCGCGCAGCATCACCTGCTCGCAGGCGGCCATGTGTGCCGCCGTCAGATGGACGGTGGCACTGAACGATTCGCGCGCCTCGAGGGCCTGCAGCCAGCGCGGGAAGAAGGTCAGCGACAGGGCCTGGGTCGAGGCGAAGCGCAGGGTCTCGGCGGCGGCGCGTCCGGCCTCGCGGGCGGCCTCGCGTCCCTGGTAGAGCCGGCGCAGGGTCTCCTCCGCCACCGGGCGGAAGCGGATGCCCGCGGGGGTCAGGGTCACGGGCTGGCTCTCGCGGTCGAAGAGCGGGCCGCCGACCCAGTCTTCCAGGGCCCGGACCCGGCGGCTGAAGGCCGGCTGGGTGATGCCGCGCTGCTCGGCGGCCCGGGAGAAGTGGCCGCCGTCGACCAGGGCCAGGAAATCCTCCAGCCAGGCGGAGTCCATCGCGTCGGTGCTCTCGAGAGGTCTGGGATCGTCGAGGGTGGCAGATTGCGAGCGGGCCGCCCCAGGGTCAACCGGCCGGGGAGCCCGGCATCACCCGATGCCGCATCGGCATTGGCCTCGCAGGGTCGGATCGGGTTCAGTCCCGCTTGAGCCCAAGTCCCACGCCCAAGTCCCACGCCCAAGTCCCACGCCCAAGTCCCGCCTGAGCCAGAGAGCCGATCGATGCAGGCCCGCACCCTCTACGACAAGCTGGTGGACGCTCACACCGTGCGCCGCCTCGACGCGGCCGAGGGCCCCGGGGCCAGCGTCTTGCTCTACGTCGATCGCACCGTGCTCAACGAGTACACCAGCCCGCAGGCCTTCAGCGGCCTGCGCGCCGCCGGGCGTCGGGTCTGGCGACCGGAGGCCGCCCTGGCGGTGGTCGATCACGTCAATCCCACGGCGGCCCAGCGCGTCGCCGCCATGCCCGATCCGGGCGGAGCGCGGCAGGTCGCGTATTTCGACGAGAACTGCCGGGATTTCGGGATCGAACTCCTCGACGTGCTGCACCCCCTCCAGGGCATCGAGCACGTGGTCGCCCCCGAGCAAGGCTTCGTCCTGCCGGGCATGATCGTGGCGGCAGGCGACAGCCACACCACCACCTACGGGGCGCTGGGCGCCCTCGGCTTCGGCATCGGCACCTCGGACATCGAGCACTACCTCGCCACCCAAACCCTGGTGTACCGGCGGATGAAGACCCTGCGGGTCACGGTCTCGGGCGCCCTGGCGCCGGGCGTCACCGCCAAGGACGTGGTCATGGCCCTGATCCGCCGGATCGGCGCCGACGGGGCGACGGGCTACGCCGTCGAGTTCGCCGGCCCCGCCGTCGCAGCCCTGTCCGTCGAGGGGCGCATGACGATCTGCAACATGGCCGTCGAGTGTGGCGCCCGCGGCGTCGTCATGGCCCCCGATCAGACCGTGCTGGACTACTTGGTGGACAAGCCCCGCGCGCCGAAGGGCGCCCTCTGGGAGGCCGCCGCGGCCCATTGGCGGACCCTGCGCAGCGACGACGGGGCCGTGTTCGACCGCGAGGTCGCCCTCGACGCGTCCGCGATCGAGCCGATGGTCACCTGGGGGACCAGCCCGGACCAGGCCGGCCCGGTCAACGGCTGTGTGCCCGATCCGGCGGCCGAGCCCGATCCGGCCCGGCGGCGGGACATGGTCCGGGCATTGGCCTACATGGACCTGGTGCCGGGCACGCCCCTCGCGGCCATCCCGATCCAGCGCGCCTTCATCGGCTCCTGCACCAACGCCCGGCTCTCCGACCTGCGTGAGGCCGCCGCCCTCGTGCGCGGCCGGCGGGTCGCACACGGGGTCCAGGCCATGGTGGTTCCAGGCTCCTCCAGCGTGCGCCGGGCCGCCGAGGCCGAGGGGCTCGACCGGGTCTTCCGCGATGCCGGGTTCGAGTGGCGCCAATCCGGCTGCTCGATGTGCCTGGCCATGAACGACGACGTGCTGGCGCCGGGCGAGCGCTGCGCCTCCAGCACCAACCGCAACTTCGAGGGCCGCCAGGGCGCGGGCGGGCGCACCCACCTGATGAGCCCCGCCATGGTGGCAGCCGCGGCCATCGCGGGCCACCTCACCGACAGCCGCCGCCTCGCGCCGGAGACCTGACCATGCAGCCGTTCACGATCGTCGCGGGTCCGGCCGCCGGCCTGCCCGGAGCCAACATCGATACCGACGTCATCATGCCCAAGCAGTTCCTGAAGGGGATCGACCGCGCCGGCCTGGGCGCGGCCACCTTCCACGACCTGCGCTACGTCGGCCCCGGCCAGCCGCGCCCGGACTTCGTCCTCAACCGACCCGCCTGGCAGGGGGCGTGCATCCTCGTGGTCGGCCCGAATTTCGGCTGCGGCTCGTCGCGCGAGCATGCGGTCTGGGGCCTGCTCCAGGGTGGCATCCGCGCGGTCATCGGCACCAGCTTCGCCGGCATCTTCGCCGACAACGCCGCCAATAACGGTCTGCTGCTGATCGAGCTTTCGCCCGAGCCTGTCGCGGACCTGGCGGCCCTGGCGGCCGACCCCGTCCGCAATCGCATGACGATCGACCTGCCGGCCCAGACCATCGCCACCGCGGACGGCGCGGTGCAGCGCTTCGACATCCCGGCCCGGCGCAAGGATCACCTCGTCCGGGGCCTCGACGCGATCGGGGCCACCCTCGACCACGCGGAGGCGATCCGGGCGTTCCAGGTTCGGCACCTCGCGGCCCAGCCCTGGCTCGCCTGAGCCGGGCGACGACCGCTCAATACACCCGCGTGACCCAGCCGTGGGGATCGGGGGCGTTGCCGCGCTGGATGTCCACGAGGGCCGAGCGCAGGCGCTTCGTCACCGGCCCGGCGACGTTGTCCGAGACCGAGAACTCCCCGTCGGCGCTGCGCACGGTCCCGACCGGCGTGATGACCGCGGCGGTGCCGCAGGCGAAGACCTCGCGCAGGCGTCCGCTGGCGGCGTCCGCCTTCCAGTCGTCGATGGAATAGGGCCGCTCGGCGACCGAGATGCCGTCCGCCCGGGCCAGGGTCAGGATCGAGTCGCGGGTGATGCCCGACAGGATGGTGTCGCTCAGGGGCGGGGTGACCATCGAGCCGTCGTCGAAGACGAAGAAGATGTTCATGCCACCGAGTTCCTCGACCCAGCGGCGTTCGACCGCGTCGAGGAAGACCACCTGGGCGCAGCCATGCTCCACGGCCGCCGCCTGGGCGCGCAGGCTGGCGGCGTAGTTGCCGCCGCACTTGGCCGCACCGGTGCCGCCGGGCGCCGCGCGGGTCTGGTCCCGCGAAACCCAGACCGTCACGGTCTCGGAACCGCCCTTGAAGTAGGCGCCCACTGCCGAGGCGATGACGAGGTAGAGGTATTCGGAGGACGGCTTGACCCCGAGGAACACCTCGCTGGCGATCATGAAGGGGCGCAGGTACAGGCTGCCGCCCTCGCTCGACGGAATCCAGTCGCGGTCGGCGCTGACGAGCTGCTTGACCGATTCGACGAAGGCGGCGTCGGGGAGCGGCGGCATGGCCAGGCGCTCGGCCGAGCGACGGAAGCGCAGGGCGTTGGCCTCCGGCCGGAACAGGGCGGCACCGCCATCGGCCGTGCGGTAGGCCTTCAGCCCCTCGAAGATCTCCTGGGCGTAGTGCAGCACCGCAGCCGCCGGATCGAGGGCGATCGGCGCGCGCGCCTCGACGCGGGCATCGTGCCAGCCGCGTCCCTCGACGTAGCGGATCGTCACCATGTGGTCGGTGAACACCCGCCCGAAGCCGGGATCGACGAGGAGCTCGGCCCGGCGCTCCGGTGAGACGGGCGAGGCATGCGGCTGCGTGGTGAAGGAGAGGTCGTCGGGGGCGCTCATCGTCAGTCCTTACTTACGTCTCGTCGGATCAATCAAGGGCCGGTGCAGCGCCCGCCACGGCGCGGGCCGCCGGGCGCATCCGGACGACGAGACGTGGGCTGGTGTCCTGATACGACGATGTCCGCTTGCGATCAAACGGCTTGCATCCTAATAATACGCAAACGAAAAGAGAACCGGATCATCCACCGGTCGGTGTCACAGGAGCCTGGTGCGTGTCGCCTCCAAAACCGTCCGCGGAGCCGGCGCCGGTCAATCCGCCGCCCTCCCGCAGCCTGGACCAGCTCCGCCTCGCCTACACGCACACCCTGCTGCTGACGGGGCGCCACTGGCGCCGCGCCGCCAACGCCGTGATGGAGGCGCACGGCCTCTCGGATGCAACCGCCGTGCCGCTGATCATGATCGCCCGTCTCGACGGTGCGCCGCGGCAGAACGCCCTGGCCGAGGCCGTCGGCATCGAGGGACCGTCGTTGGTGCGTCTCCTCGACCAGCTCTGCGAAGCCGGCCTCGCGGTCCGCCGCGAAGATCCCACGGACCGCCGGGCCAAGGTGCTCAGCCTGACGCCGGCCGGCACGGCCGTGGTCGCCCATATGGAGGCCGATCTCGCCCGCCTGCGCGCCGAAGTCTTCGCCGAGGTCAGCACCGCCGACCTGGAAGCGAGCCTGCGCGTCTTCGCGGTTCTGCAGGCCTCCGCGACCCGCTGACGGACGTGCAACCGCTGCGGGCGTTCGTTCCCCGGCCGGGCTGCTGCCGAACGCCGCGTCCCCGATGACTTGAACGGACGCCGCCGCGCGCTCTTTCCCGGCAATGTCTATCAAATCATCCGATCAGCCGGTCTTATATTGCCTCCACTATCTCGGCGGCAGTGCCGGGACTTTCGCGACGGTCGCGCAACACCTTGCGGACGCGGTGTCCTGCGTCGCCCTCGACCTGCCGGGCTTCGGCGCGGACGGCGCCGGTTCAGGCCGGGATGTGGCCGCCATGGCGGACGGCGTGGCCGCCCGGATCCGCGCCGACGCGCCGGGCCGGTGGATGCTGGCCGGCAACAGCATGGGTGCCAAGGTCGCCCTCGTGGTCGCTCGCCAGGCGGAGGATGGTGCGCCGGGTCTCTACGGTCTGACCGGCCTCGTGCTCATGGCGGGTTCGCCGCCCTCCCCCGAGCCCATGGGCGAGGACAGGCGCGCCGCCATGATCGCCTGGATCGATGCCGATCCCGAAACCCGGCAGCGGGAGGCCGAGGCCTTCGTTGCCGCGAACATCGCCCGGCCCCTCGACCCGGACCGGATGGCACGGACGGTGGCGGATGTCCTGCGTGCCAGCCCCGACGCCTGGAAACGCTGGCTGACCGGGGGCAGCCGGGAAGACTGGTGCGCACGCATCGGCGTGCTGCGCAGCCCGGCGGTCCTCCTGGCGGGGGCTGAGGATGCCGATCTCGGCCCGGCGGCCCAGGCCGCGCTGACGGCGCCGCATCTCGCCCATCACCGCCTCGTGTCCCTGGCGGAGACGGGGCACCTCATCCCCCTGGAGCGCCCGGAGGCGGTGGCCGAGGCGGTGCGGAGCCTTGCGGCCGGAGCGGTCTCAGCCACAGCCGAGGCGCTCGCGCTCCCGGACGCCTACGCGGCCCTGATCCGATCCGATCGGGTCAATGCCCGCCTGCGCGCGGCCCTGCGGCAGCGTGCAGAGCCCGACGACCCGGCCTACCAGCCTCGGGCCCTCGATCCGGTCGGCCTCGCCATCCTGCGGGCCGCCTGCGCCCGGGTGCTGCCGCAGGAGAGCGGCGGGACCATCGACTTTGCCGCCCGCATCGATGCGCGGCTGGCGAGCGGAGCGGGGGATGGCTGGCGCTTCGCCCGGCTCCCCCCAGATCCGGAGGCCTACCGACGCGCCCTGAAGACCCTGGACGCTGCCGCCCGCGCCGCCCACGGCGCGCCCTTCGTTGCCCTCGAGGCCGAGGCGCAGGACGCGCTGCTGGGAAGCCTGGAGACCGGTGCGGTCTCCGGTGACCTCGACGCGGAGCAGATGGGCTGCTGGTTCGAGGACCTGCGCGCGGACGTGGCCCGCACCTATCTCGCCCACCCCGTCGCCCTGGCCCGCATGAACTTCAGCGGCATCGGCGCCGGCGGCGACACCGAACCCCTGCCCGGCTTCCACGAGGTCGGCATCGGCCAGCGCGAGGCCTGGGAACCGAACGCCCCCCTGGAGACTGTCCGATGAATCTCGATGCGATGCGTCGCCACGCAACCTCCGAGACCGTCGATGCGGTGGTGATCGGCACCGGCGCCGGCGGCGCGCCCCTGCTGGCGCGCCTCGCCCAGGCCGGCCTCTCCTGCGTGGCCCTGGAAGCGGGGCCGAACTTCGACCCGAAGGGATTCGCCTTCGACGAGACCCTGGCCGACGAGATCTACTGGACCGAGGAGCGGATCAGCGGGGGCTCGACGCCCGAGGCCTTCGGCGGCAACAACAGCGGCACCGGCGTCGGTGGCTCAACCCTGCACTGGGGCGCCTTCACGCCTCGGGCCGACGCCCGCGACCTGCGCCTCCAGACCGAGACCGGCGAGGGCGTCGACTGGCCCCTGGACTACGCCGAGCTGCTGCCGTTCTACGAGCGTGTCGAGGCCTTCATCGGCGTCTCCGGCCCCGCCGCCTATCCGTGGGACGCGTCGCGCGCCTATCCGCTCAGCCCCGTCGCCCGCAACGCCCCGGCCCAGGCGATGGCGAGCGCCTGTACGGCCCTTGGTGTGCGCTACGCCGATGCGCCGGCGGCCGTGGTTTCGCGCGCCTTCGCACAGGAGCACGGCCCGACCCGGCCCGGCTGCATCAATTGCGGCTACTGCCACCAGGGCTGCCGCACCGGCGCGAAAACCAGCATGGACGTGACCTACCTGCCGCTCGCCGTCCATTATGGCGCCGAGATTCGGGCCGAGGCGCGGGTCCACGGCATCGAGCGCGCCAAGGACGGCCGGGTGACGGCGGTGATCTACCGCCAGGGCGGCGTCGACCATCGTCAGCCCTGTCGCAACGTCTTCCTCTGCGCCGGCTCGGTGGAATCCGCGCGCCTCCTGCTGCATCTCGATTTGGCCAACGGCAGCGGACAGGTCGGGCGCAACTACATGGGCCACGTCGCCACCCAGGTCTGGGGCACCTTCGAGCCCGAGATGCGGATGAACAAGGGCTATCCGTCCTCGCTCATCACCGAGGACATGATCCGCCCGGCCGACGCGGACTTCGCTGGCGGTTACCTCGTGCAGAGCCTTGGCGTCGTGCCCCTCACCTTCGCCAATTCCGTGGCGCGGGGCCGCAAGCTCTGGGGACGCGCGCTGGCCGACCAGCTCGCCCGCTACAATCACATGGCCGGCATCGGCATCAACGGCGAGACGCTGCCCTGCGACGCCAACGTGCTGACCCTGTCCGACGAGGTCGATGCGCTGGGTATGCGCAAGGCCGCGATCAGCTTCGGCTACAGCCGGAACGAGGAGCGGCTCAACGCCCACGCGACCCGCTTCCTGAACCGCGTCTGGGAGGCGGCGGGGGCGACGGACCTCTGGACCCTGGAGCGCGTCGCGCACACTATCGGCACCTGCCGCATGGGCCGGGACGGCGACACGGCGGTCGTGGATCCCTTCGGCCGCACGTTCGAGGTCCCCAACCTCTGGGTCTGCGACGGCTCCACCTTCCCGAGCTCGCTCGCCGCCAACCCCGCGCTGACCATCATGGCCCTGAGCCTGCGCAGCGCCGAGGCGTTCCTGAAAGAGGGGCGCTAAGCGATCGGCATGCCTCGGCGGCGATGGTGCGAGGACACCGCCACGGCCACGAGCGTCGGGTTCATCAGTACATCGGCGTACCGCCCGTCACCGGCACCAGCGCGCCCGTCATGTAGCTGCCCTCGCGCGAGGCGAGGAGCACGTAGGCGGGGGCGAGTTCGGCCGGTTGACCGGCACGGCCGAGGGGCGTGTCGGCACCGAGGGACGCGATCTGCTCGGGGCTCTTCACGATGGGCTGAATCGGGGTCCAGACCGGGCCCGGAGCGACGCAGTTCACCCGGATGCCCTTGGGCGCCAGCAGGTTGGACAGGCCGATGGTCAGGCTCGCGATGGCGCCCTTGGTCGCGGCGTAGACCAGCATGGTCTTGTCGGCGACCTTGGCCTGCTGGCTCGTGGAGTTCACGATGGCCGAGCCCGGCTTCATGTGCGGCACGGCGGCCTGGGCGAGGTAGAGCATCGCGAAGACGTTCGCGCGGAACGATCCCTCGAGATCCTCCGGCGTCACGTCGTCAAGGTCCTCGTTGACCACCTGTGCGGCTGCGTTGTTCACGAGGATGTCGAGGCCGCCGAGTTCGGCGACGGTGCGGGCGACGAGGTCGCGGCAGTAGGCCGTGTCCCGCAGGTCGCCGGGCAGGAGCAGGACGCGCCGGCCCGCCCTGCGCACCCATTCGGCGGTGTCCTCGGCATCGGACTGCTCGACCGGCAGGTAAGCGATCGCCACGTCGGCGCCCTCGCGGGCATACGCGATGGCCACGGCCCGGCCGATGCCGGAATCGCCGCCGGTCACCAGGGCGACCCGGTCGGTCAGAAGTCCCTTTCCGACGTAGCTCGTCTCGCCGTGGTCGGGAGCCGGACGCATCCGCGAGGTCAGGCCCGGCCGCTCCTGCTGCTGGTCGCCGGGAAAGGGCGGCCGCGGGCCGGCGTCACGGGGATCGATGGTCATCGGCGTCTCGGCCTTCCAGGGCTGTCTTCCAGAGAAAGGGCCCGCCTGGCGGCGGGCCCCGGGACGATCAGGCGTCCGCGTCGTCGGCCTCGAGAATGGTCTCGAGGTCGCCCGTGAGGGCGTCGAGCTGGTCTGCGGTCGCCCGGATCTTGAACCGGGTACCGTCCTCCGCCTCGACCGCGATCTCCACGTGATCGTCAACGCGGGCGGCCAGGGCCTGCTTGAGGGTGTAGGTCGTCACGTCCGAGGTCTTATCCGTGGTCTTATCCGTGGTCTTGGCCATGCTGCCGTCTCCTGTCGTGGTCCCCGGCAACGCGGCAGGATGGGGGTCGGATCTGCGACCAATGCTCCCGCCGAATGCCGCAGCCTCACAGGCTGAGGCCCGACAGGGTGGCGGCAGCCTGGATGAGGGCGAGGTGGGTCAGGCCCTGGGGCAGGTTGCCGAGATAGGTGCCGCTGGCGGGGTCGGCCATCTCCGAGTAGGTGCCGGAATTCCTGTCGAGGGCCTTCACCAGGGCCTCGAACGCTGCTTGCGCCTCCGCCGTCTCCCCGAGCAGGGCCTTGGCCTCGACCAGCCAGAAAGTGCAGGCCAGGAAGCAGCCCTCCTCCACCTCGGCGCCGGTGTAACGGTAGTGGTAGGGGCCGCGTCCGAGCTCCCGGTCGATGGCCCGGCAGGTGGCTGCGAGCCGCTCGGGGTTGCCGAAGCGGAAGCGCACGGCCAGCGCCATCGAGGCGTCGAGCTTCTCCGTGCCCGGATACATGACGTAGGATTGCTGCGCCTCCGACCAGCAGTTCCCGTCGATCCACTCCGCCACGCGGTCGCGGGCCCGGGCCCAGCGCTCGCGGCAATTGCCCGGCAGGTGGCCGCCATCCGCGAGTTCCACCGCCCGGGCCAATGCCTGCCAGCAGCTGATCTTCGAGCCGGTGTAGTGTTCGGCCTCCGGCAACTCCCAGATGCCCGCATCCTTGAGCTTCCAGGATTCGGCGCATTGGTCGGCGAGCTGGGCGAGCAGCGCCCCGGTGCGCAGGTCGAGCATGTTCCCGTCGGCGACGAAGCGCTCGGCGGTCTCGAAGATGTCGCCGTAGATGCCGTGCTGGTGCTGGCTCGTGGCGGCGTTGCCGGTGCGCACAGGGCGCGAGCCGCGATAGCCCGGCAGGTCGATGTCCCGCTCGCCGGGTACGCAGCCGCCGTCGAGGGTGTAGAGCACCTGCGCCCCGTGCTCGCCGATGTGGCGCATCAGCCAGGACAGGGCCGCGTTGGCTTCGGCCTGGGCGCCCAAACGCAGGAAAGCCTTGATGACGTAGCCGGCATCGCGGATCCAGGCGTAGCGATAATCGTAGTTCTTGGAGCCGCCGATGCCCTCGGGCAGGGAGCTCGTGGCCGCCGCCGCGATGGCGCCGGTGGGCGAGTAGAGCAGCAGCTTCAGCGCCAGGGCGCTGCGCTCGACCTGCTCGGCATAGCGACCCCGATAGGCGAGACGCTCGGTCCAGTCGCGCCATTCCTGACAGGATACGTCGATGCGCCCGTCGATCTCGTCGATCGATGCCACCACCAGGGGCTGGTTCTCGGCCGCCACGATGGCGACGACCTCGCGCTGGCCCGCGCGCACCTCGACGAAGCCCGAGATGGCATGGTCGTTCTCCGTCTCGATCCGGATGCCGTCGCTGGTGCGGAACAGGCCCATCATGCCGGCCACGTGGAAGGCGGTGCCGTTGCTGTTGCCCGAGAGATAGGGCGCGGCCGTGTCGCCCCGCGTGCCGAAGACCAGAGAGACCCGGAAGCGCACGTGCCCCTCCAGGCCTTCGATCCGGCGAGCCAGTTCCGCCCAGGGCAGGCGCCCAGCCGGGCCGCTGTTCAGGCTCTCGGTCAGTCGCGCCCGCCCGGTCTTCGTGGTGAAGACGGTCTCGTGGACGTTGCTGCCGCCGCGATAGCCGATCTCGGCGGTGAAGGGCTCCTC
This sequence comes from Methylobacterium sp. Leaf125, assembly GCF_001423085.1. Lineage (GTDB taxonomy): Bacteria > Pseudomonadota > Alphaproteobacteria > Rhizobiales > Beijerinckiaceae > Methylobacterium. Next base: position 74,539 of record NZ_LMNU01000048.1, read on the forward strand.
CGGCGTGATCGCGAAGTAGCCGCCCTCCTCCGGGCTGAGCAGGCGGTCGAACAGCGGCGGTGAATCGAGATTGGGACAGCACCACCAGTCGATGGATCCGTCGGCGCCCGAGAGCGCGACCGAGCGACCCTCGCCGATGGCGGCGTAGCCCTCGATCGGGAGGAATCCGTCGGTGCGGGCGACGGCACCGCCCTCGCGGGGAAAAGGCTTCAGCACGGCGCGGGCGACCTCGGATGGTGAGCGGACGAGTCCGGCCGGGGCCGGGCGTGGCGCCACGGGCAATCCCTGCGCGTCGCCTCTGTCCGAACCGGGCCGACCGGGATCCTCCGCGGGGGTCTGCTCGAACCCGCGCGGCGCTCCGCCGTTCCGGCCCCGGCTTGCTTCACGTTGACACGGCGGCTCGAGGATTGAGGCCGGTCGTGTCCCTGAGGCCGCATGACCGTGTTCTCCCGCACCCCCAGAATGAACGCTCATTGACCAGTGAATGAACATTCAATACAACGATGGGGTCGGGTGGAGGATGCGATGCAGCGGACGCACGAAGATTTCCCGTTTCAGGCGCTGGTGGGCAAGGCGCGGGCGTTCGTCGCACCGGAGCACCTTCTGCTCGGGGCCGTGCTGGTGCTCGGCTGGGCCGCGCTCATCGCCTGGACCGGAAACGGCGCGGTGGGCTGGCAGGCTCGCCTCTGCGCCGATGCGGACGCCTCGGTCGCCGCCTGCCGGGTGGTCGCGCCCTCGGCGGACGGACGGGTCTCCTGACCATGGCCTCGCCGGTCGGCACCCTCATCGACGCCCGCGCCAGCCAGACCGCGCGCCGGGAACAGATCCTCGACGCCGCCTGCGCCTGCTTCGTGCGCAACGGGTTCCACCGCACCACGATGCAGGATCTCGCCCGCGAGGCCGGCATGACGGCGGGCAATTTCTACCACTACTTCCGCTCCAAGGAGGCGCTGGTCCTCGGCCTCGTCGAGCGCGAGCGCATCAGCGGCGCCCAGCTGGTGACGCGTCTCCAGCAGGAGGGCGACCGGCGCAGCGCGCTGTTCGGCGTGCTCGGGCAGTATTTCGGCGCCCTGACCCGGGAGGCGGCGGTGCTGCGCCTGGAAATCTGGTCCGAGGGCACCCGCAACCCGGCCATCGCCGCCCTGACGGCGGAGACCGAGGCGGAAGCCCGGGCCTGGTTCGAGGAGACCTTCGCCGACCTCGCCACCGCGCCGGACTGCGATCCCGTCGCCCTCTACGCCCTGCTCGCGCCCCAGCTGAAGGGGATCGTCCTGAGCCGGGCCATCCTGCCCGATTTCGACACGAGTCTCGCCGTGGCGCAGCTCCAGGCCCTGATCGAGGCCGGGCTCGCCGGCCGTGCCCCCCTTCCCGTCACGGAACCCCGCCCATGACCGTCGCCCGCCTCGGTCTCGCCCTGCTCGCCTGGGCGCTACCCGCGTCAGCAGCCCTCGCCGGCCCGGCCCAGCCGCCGGCCGCCTCCGCTCAGCCGAGCAAGGCCAGCCTCGTGCCGACGATCAGCGTGGTCGAAGCCAAGCGGCGCGAGATCGTCGAGTCGGTGGTCGTCACCGGTACCCTGGTCCCGCGTGACGAGATCCTGGTGACGCCCGAGATCGAGGGCTACCGGGTCACCGAGGTGCTGGTGGAGGAAGGCGCCCGGGTGGCCCGCGGCCAAGTGCTCGCCCGCCTCTCGCGCGACCTCATCGACCGCCAGCTCGCCCAGCAGGCGGCCCTGGTGGAGAAGGCCGAGGCCGCCGTGCCCCAGGCCCAGAGCAGCATTGAGCAGGCGGAGGCCGCCGAGACCGAGGCGCGCCTCGCCTTCGAACGCGCCCAGCAGCTCCTGAAGACCGGCAACGCCACCGCGGCCGTGATGGAGGGCCGCACCGCTGCCTTGCGCCAGGCCGAGGGCAAGCGCGCCTTCGCCCGCAACGGCCTGCGCATCGCCCGGGCGGACCTCGCCCAGGCCCGGGCCGTGCTGGAGGAACTGAACCTGCGCTTGGCCCGCACCGAGATCCGCGCGCCGGAGGCCGGCATCGTCAGCCGCCGCAGCGCCCGCGTCGGCCTCGCCGCCTCCGCCTCCGCCGAGCCCCTGTTCCGCCTGATCGCCCGGGGCGAGATCGAGCTCGAGGGCGAGGTCATCGAGACCAAGCTGCCGCAGCTCCGTGACAACGCCCCGGCCTGGATCGACCTCGGCGACGGCACCCGTATCCCCGGCAGCGTCCGCACCGTCTACCCGGAGGTCGACAAGGCGACGCGGCTCGGCAAGGTCCGCATCCGCCTGGAGCCGGACCCGCGCCTGCGCATCGGCACCTTCGCGCGCGGCGCCGTCGAGCTCGCCCGCACCCGCGGCGTAACCGTGCCGCAGGCGTCCGTGCTCTACGGCGGGGGCAAGCGCAGCTCTGTCCTCGTGGTCGCGGACGACGTGGTCAAGGCCCGCGAGGTCCGCACCGGCCTGTCCGACGACGACGACATCGAGATCCGTGCCGGACTCGCCGACGGCGAGCGCGTGGTGGCCCGCGCCGGCAGCTTCCTGCGGGACGGCGACCGGGTCCGCCCGGTGGCGCTGGCCGTACCCGAGCCTGCCGTCGCCGCCGCCCCCTCCCCGCGCGAGACCGCCGAGGCGGGGACGCCCTGACCGGGTGCCTCCTCGTCTCCCGATACGAAACCCCCATCGAGTCGCCGCATGCGCCTGAACATCTCCGCCTGGGCGATCCGCCACCCGATCGCGCCGCTCGTGCTGTTCCTGGTGCTGATCGTGCTCGGCCTCGTCAGCTTCCGCAGCCTCGCGGTGACGCGGATGCCCAATGTCGACGTGCCGATCGTCTCGGTGACGATCACGCAGTCGGGCGCCGCACCCTCCGAGCTGCAGACCCAGGTGACGAAGTGGGTCGAGGATTCGATCGCGGGCGTGCGCGGGGTCAAGCACATCACCTCGGCCATCACGGAGGGCTCCTCGGTCACCACTGTGGAGTTCCGCCTCGAGGTGAACACCGACCGGGCCGTCAACGACGTCAAGGACGCGGTCTCGAAGATCCGCATCAACCTGCCCCGCACCATCGACGAGCCGGTGATCCAGCGCGTCGAGATCACCGGCCTGCCGATCCTGATATACGGCGTGAAGTCGCCCGGGATGACGCCGGCTGAGCTGTCCTGGTTCGTGGAAGACAAGGTCGCCCGCTCGCTCCAGGGCGTGAAGGGCGTCGGCGGCGTCGAGCGCGTCGGCGGCGTCGCCCGAGAGATGCGCGTCACCCTGCTCCCCGACCGCCTGCTGGCGCTGGGCATCACGGCGGCCGACGTGAACCGTCAGCTGCGCCTGACCTCTGCCGACATGGCGGGCGGGCGCGGCGAGGTCGGCGGGCGCGAGCAGTCGATCCGGACGCTCGCCGCCTCGCGCTCGCTGCGCGACCTCAAGGCGACCTCCATCGTGCTTCCGGGCGGCCGCAAGGTCCGCCTCGACGAACTGGCGACGCTGGAGGATTCCATCGAGGAGCCGCGCACCTTCGCGCGCTTCAACGGCGAGCCGGTGGTCGCCTTCGCGGTCTCCCGGGGCTCGGGTGCCAGCGACGCCGAGGTCGCGGCCGGCGTCGAGAAGCGCATCGCCGAGTTCAAGACCGCCTATCCCGACATCCAGTTCGCGACCATCGACTCCTCGGTGGCCGCCACCATCGGCTCCTACGATTCGGCGATGCACACCCTGATCGAGGGGGCGGCGCTCGCCGTGCTCGTGGTCTTTCTGTTCCTGCGCGACTGGCGCGCGACGCTGATCGCCGCCATCGCCCTGCCGCTCTCGGTCTTCCCGACCTTCTGGGCGATGGACGCCATGGGCTTCACCCTCAACGGGATCAGCCTGCTCGCCATCACCCTGGTCACCGGCATCCTCGTCGACGACGCCATCGTGGAAATCGAGAACATCGTCCGGCACATGCGGCTCGGTAAATCGCCCTACCGCGCCGCCATCGAGGGCGCCGACGAGATCGGGCTCGCCGTCATCGCCATCACGGCGACCCTGATCGCGGTGTTCGCGCCCGTTTCCTTCATGGGCGGCATCGCGGGCCGCTACTTCATGCAGTTCGGACTCACCATCGCAGTCTCGGTGTTCATGTCGCTCCTCGTGGCGCGCCTCATCACCCCGATGCTGGCGGCCTACTTCCTGCGCGACCACGGCCATGCCGAAGAGCGCGAGGGACCGGTGATGCGCGCCTACGGCCGCCTCGTCGGCTGGTCGGTGCGCCACCGCGTCATCACGCTGATCGTCGGCCTCGCGCTGTTCGCCGGCTCCCTGGCCTCCACCGGCCTGCTGCCTTCGGGGTTCGTGCCGAAGCAGGACAATGCCCGCACCCTGTTCATGGTCGAGCTCGCGCCTGGCGCCCGCCTGCCCGACACCGTCGCGGTCTCGGACCGGGTGGTGGCCCGCATCCGGGCCCTGCCCGAGGTGGTCTCGGTCTTCGTCGACGGTGGCCGCCAGGCCGGCGGCAAGAAGGAGACCCGGCTGGCCACCCTCATCGTCAACCTGACGCCGAAGAACCAGCGCGCCCGCAAGCAGGCCGCCATCGAGACCGAGATCGCCGGCCTGCTCGCCCAGGAACCCGACATCCGCTCCTGGACCCTGCGCGACGGCGGCCAGCGCGACCTCGCCCTCGTGGTCGGCGGCCCCGATGCCGCGGTGGTCGCGGAGGTCGCCGCCCGGCTCCAGCGCGACATGGCGGCGATCCCCCACCTCGTCTCGGTGATGTCGACGGCCCCCCTCAACCGCACCGAGGTCCGCATCCGGCCTAAAGAGGGGGCGGCCGCCGATCTGGGCGTCTCCACCGACGCCATCGCCGAGACCGTGCGGGTCGGCACCATCGGCGACATCGGCCTGAATCTGGCGAAATTCAACGCGCCCGACCGCCAGGTCCCGATCCGGGTGCAGCTTCCCGAGAGCGCCCGCGGCGCGGTCTCGCGCCTGGAGAACCTCAAGGTGCCGGCCAAGAACGGCGCCGCCGTGCCCCTCGCGGCCGTCGCCGACATCGAACTCGACCAGGGCCCCGGCGCCATCGAGCGCTACGACCGCGTCGTGCGCGTGGCCGTGGAGGCCAACATGGAGGGCTCCGACGCGCTCGGCTCCCTGATCGCCCAGGCGCTGGAGACGCCCACGGCCAAGACCCTGCCGCCGGGCGTCACCATCCGTCAGACGGGCGACGCCGAGATCATGGGCGAGGTGTTTTCCGGCTTCCTCATGGCGATGGGCGCCGGGATCATGATGGTCTACGCCGTGCTGGTGCTGCTTTTCGGCTCGTTCCTGCAGCCGCTGACCATCCTGTTCTCGCTGCCGCTCTCCATCGGCGGCGCGATCCTCGGCCTCCTGATCCTGAACATGCCGATCTCGATGCCCGTGGTGATCGGCATCCTGATGCTGATGGGGCTGGTGACGAAGAACGCCATCATGCTGGTGGATTTCGCCGTGGAGGAGATGGCCCGCGGCGTCGACCGGGTCACTGCCATCGTGGATGCGGGCCGCAAGCGCGCCCGCCCCATCGTGATGACGACCATCGCCATGGCGGCCGGCATGGTGCCCTCCGCCATGGCGCTCGGCATCGGCGGCGAGTTCCGCGCGCCCATGGCGGTGGCGGTGATCTCGGGCCTGATCGTCTCGACCCTGCTCTCGCTGGTCTTCGTGCCGGCGGTGTTCCTGCTGATGGACAGCCTCAGCGCCGTCCTCGGTCGGGTCCTGGGTCGCTTCGTCGGCGCGACGGACGAGGCGCCTCTCCCCGTCCCGCACGCCTGAGGTCGGACGGAGCGCCCCCGACCAGGCGGCGCTCCGACGGACGGTCAGTCGATCCGGTCGCTGCGGCGCAGCTGGGCCGGCAGGGCGAACAGGCTGATGGCGGCGGCCGTGAGGCACAGGCCGGCGATCACCCAGATGGCCGGGGTGGTCGATCCGGTGAGATCCTTCACCCAGCCCACCATCACCGGGCTGACGATGCCGCCGAACTGCCCGAGGGTGTTGATGAGGGCGATGCCGCCGGCGGCGCCGACGCCGGTGACGAGCTTCGGCGGCAAGGTCCAGAAAGTCGGGATCGAGGCGACGATCCCGGTGCCGACGAGGCAGAGGGCCAGCATCAGCGGCACGATCTGCCGGTCGAACAGGCCGGCGCCGAAGAAGCCGAGAGCCGCCGCGATGGCGAGGCCGGCGACGAATTTCGGCCGGTTGCCGGAGGCGTCGGACAGCCGCCCGATCACCACCATGCTGATCGCCCCGCAGATGTAGGGCAGCGCCGCCAGGAGCCCGACCGTGCCGGTGCTGGCGCCGCTCGCGGTGCGGATCAGGTCCGGTCCCCAGAAATTCAGGCCGTAGGAGCCGATCTGAAGCAGGAAGTAGATCAGCCCGACCTTGAGGAAGCCGGGGCTGCGGATGGCGCCCAGGAGCGAGTGGTCGCCGATGCCGCGGTTGGCCTCGGCGATGTGGCTCGCCACCAGGGTCTTCTCGGAGTCGGTCAGCCAGCGGGCATCGCTGACGCGGTCGTCGAAGCGGCTCATCACCAGGGCGCCGAGGAGCAGGCAGGGCAGGCCGCCGGCGAGGAACAGCCACTGCCATCCGGCGAGGCCCGCGACGCCGTTGAGCGAGGTCAGGATCAGGCCCGAGAACGGGGCGCCGAAGATGCCCGAGAAGGCCGAAGCCACGAACAGCATCGAGGTGATGCGCCCCCGCCGCGAGGCCGGGAACCACAGGGTCAGGTAGTAGAGGATGCCGGGGGCGAAGCCCGCCTCCATGGCGCCGATGAGGAAGCGCAGAGCGTAGAAGTGCCACTCCTGGGTGATGAACACCATGGCGGCGGTGGCGAGCCCCCAGGAGATCATGATCCGGGCGATCCAGCGCCTGGCGCCGACCCGGTACAGGATCAGGTTCGAGGGCACCTCGAAGATGACGTAGCCGACCACGAACAGGCTCGCGCCGAGGCCGTAGGCGGTGTTGCTGAAACCGAGGTCGCTCTGGAGCTGGAACTTGGCGAAGCTGATGTTGATGCGGTCGAAGAAGGCGAACAGGTAGCAGACCATGATCAGCGGCATCAGCCGCCAGGCGATCTTGCGGTAGGTGGCGGCTTCGCTGGTCTCTGCGGGCACGCCGAGGGCGGCCGGGGCGGCGAGGGTCATGGTGTCTCTCCCTGGAGGCGTCTCGATGGCGCGCCGCCCTTATCCGGGCGGTCTTGCATGTTCGGTAGTCTCGTGTTCGGCGTTCTTGCGTTCGGGCAGTCTCTTGGTTCGGCTCGTGGTGCAGGTTCGGCTCGTCATGCGCCGAACCCCAGCGTCAGGCCGCGATCCCGGGCGGCGGCGGGTGGAGGTCGCCGGGGCGCCCGGCCTGGGCCACCTGCCCCGGCACGGGATGGCCCACGAGGGCCGGCAGCCCGCGCGACAGGGTGATCAGTCCGTCGAGGTCGAGGCCGGTGGGAATGCCCATCTCGTGAGCCATGCTCACGAGGTCCTCGGTACAGATGTTGCCGGTGGCGCCCGGGGCGAAGGGGCAACCGCCGAGGCCACCGAGGGCCGCATCGAAGCGCCGGGCGCCGGCCGCCCGCGCCGCCAGCACGTTGGCGAGGCCGAGGCCGCGGGTGTTGTGGAAGTGGAGCGTCAGCGCCTCCACCGGGACGAGCCGGAGGGCCCGGGCCACGAGGTCGCCGACCTGGCGCGGGTTCGCCATGCCGGTGGTGTCGGCCAGCGTGATGCCGTCGATCCCGAGGGCGCGGTAGCGCTCGACGAGGCCGAGGACCCGCTCCGGCGGCTGGGCGCCCTCGAAGGGGCAGCCGAAGGCGGTGGCCACCGTCGCGTTGAGTCGCACCCCGCCGCCGCGGGCCGCTGCGACGATGCGCGCGAAGCCGTCGAGGGAGGCCTCGCGGGTCAGGCCCATGTTGGCGCGGTTGTGGGTCTCGCTCGCCGACATGACGAGGTTGAGCTCGTCGGCGCGCGCCGCGAGTGCCCGCTCGGCGCCCTTCAGGTTCGGCACCAGGGCGACGTAGAGCGTGCCCGGGCGCCGGGTGATCCGGGCCAGCACCTCGGCGGCGTCGCGCAGGGCCGGGACGGCCCTGGGTGAGACGAACGAGGTCGCCTCGATCCGGCTAAAGCCCGTCGCCGAGAGGGCGTCGATCAGCGCGACCTTGTCGGCTGTGTCGACGAAGGCCGGCTCGATCTGCAGGCCGTCGCGGGGCGCAACCTCCTGGACGATCAGGGGCGTCTCGTCGCCCGTGCTGCCAGTCTCGCCGCCGCTCATGCCACCGCTCCCGTGGTCCGCAGGGCCGCGATCGCCGCGGCGTCGTAGCCGAGATCCGCCAGCACCGCGTCGGTATGGGCCCCGAGGGCCGGGCCGGACCAGCGCACCGCCCCGGGGGTCTCGGAGAGCTTGGGCACGATGCCCGGCATCTTCACCGCCGTGCCGCCGGGCAGCTCGGTCGGGAGGATCATGTCGCGGGCCTGGTAGTGCGGGTCGGCGACGATGTCGGCCACCGAGTAGATCCGCCCGGCGGGGACCTGCGCCGCCTCCAGGGTTGCCAGCGCCTCCGCGATGCTGCGCGAGCCCGACCAATCGGCGATGGCCGCGTCGAGCATCGCCGCCTGGGCCGAGCGGCCGTCGTTGCTGCGCAGGGCCGGGTCGTCGGCGAGGTCGGGCCGGCCGATCGCCTGCATCAGGCGCCGGAAGATCGGGTCGCTGTTCCCCGCGATGACGACGTAGCCGCCATCCTGGGTCGGGTAGGTGTTCGAGGGCGTGATGCCCGGCAGGGCGCCGCCCGTCCGGGTGCGGACCTCGCCGAGGAGGTCGTATTCGGGGACGAGGCTCTCCATCACGTTGAACACGCTCTCCACCAGCGAGACGTCGATGACCTGACCCTTGCCGCCGGCGGTCTTGACGTGGAGGAGCGACATCAGCGCCCCGATGACCCCGTGCAGGGAGGCCAGGGTGTCGCCGATGCTGACGCCGACGCGGGCCGGCGGGCTGTCCGGATGACCGGTGGTGAAGCGCAGGCCGCCCATGGCCTCGCCGATGGCGCCGAAGCCCGGCCGGTCGCGATAGGGTCCGGTCTGGCCGTAGCCGGAGATCCGGACCATGACGAGGTTGGGATTGAGGACGGAGAGGTCGGCCCAGCCGAGCCCGAGCTTCTCCAGGCCGCCGGGGCGGAAATTCTCGATGACCACGTCGGCGCTGGTGGCCAGGGCGCGCACCACCGCGACGCCTTCCGGCGACTTCAGGTCGACGGCGATCGACTTCTTGTTGCGGGACTGGAGGTACCACCAGAGGGAGGTGCCCTCGTGCAGCTTGCGCCACTTGCGCAGGGGATCGCCCTCCCCCGGCGCCTCGACCTTGATCACCTCGGCGCCGAACTCCGCCATCAGGCGGGCGGCGAAGGGGGCGGCGATGAGCTGTCCGAGTTCGAGAACGCGGATTCCGGCGAGCGGTCCGGCCATGAACGATTCCTCCGGGGGTCTGTCGGCGATGGTCTTCTGGGATCGTCTTCTTGTCACATCGATAGCTGCGCAGGGCCGGGGAAGGCCAACCGTCTTTCGGCGACGACCGTTCGCGTTCGGAGAACGCATCGAGGCTCAGGCGACGTCCGCGGTCAGGCTGGCGACGAGCAGGCTCGCCGCTGGCGACAGAGTGCCGGGGCGGCTGACGATGCGCAATTCGCGCTGGGCCCAGGGGTCGGTGAGCGGAATCGCGGCGAGGTCCATGGCGCGTCCCAGGAGGGCGAAGACCCCGAGGGGCACCACGCCGAGCCCCATATCGGCCTGGGCCATGCGCAGGACCGCGTCGAAGCCGGGAACATGGACGCGCAGGCGTAAGGGGCGGCCGATGCTCTGGGCCTCGCCGCGCACGCTGGCATAGATCGAGCTCTCGGCGTGGAGCCCGACGAAGTCGTGGTCGAGGGTGTCCCGGAAGGCGAGTGCGGGTCGGTCCGCCAGGGGGTGGTCGTGTCGCATGACCACGACAAGGCTGTCCCGGCGGTAGAGCACGCTGGTCAGGTCGCGGGCCGGGATGCTGCCGGCGCAGATGCCGAGCTCGGCCAGGCCCGCCTCGACGCCCGCGACCACGCCGCCGCTCGGGCGCTCCTCCAGGCTGATCTTGATGGCCTCCTGGCGCGCCAGGAAGGCGCGCAGGTCCTCGGGCAGGAACTGCACGATGGCCGACAGGTTGGCGAACATCCGCACGATGCCCCGGACGCCCTTGGCGTGCTCGGCAAGCTCCGCCACGATCTGCTCGACGTCGTGCAGCATGCGCCGGGCGTGATGCAGCAGGGTCTCCCCGGCCGGGGTCATCACCATGCCCCGCGCCTGGCGCGTCATCAGCTGGACGCCGAGGCTCTGCTCCAGCTCGACCAGGCGCTTGCTGACGGCGGAGGGGGCGATCGCCGCCCGCCGGGCCGCCTGGGTTAGGGTGCCGTCCTCGCACATCGCCACGAACAGGCGCAGCGTCGTCGGATCGAGGCGCCGCAGGAGCGTCGGGGCCAGCATGTCCATTCCTCTCACCGACCCCCACCGGCGCGGACCGCACCCGGGGCTCCGGTGAGACTACAGTGCCGGACGGCCCGGCGGACCAGCCCGGCGGTGGCTGATCGGCGCGAAGGGCGATCCTCAGCGCTGGGGTAGCAAGCCACGTCCGTGTTCGAATGCCCGGAGAGCCGGCCCTCGGGGGCGATGGTTCGGCCTCCGCTCGGCGCGGACGGTGACGGGTTCGGGAGCGCCGGCGCGACCACGATCACCCGACTCCCGTCGGAGGCTGGCGCGGGCGACGGGGTTCTGCCAATCCGGGCGCTGCCGAGAGCCCCGATCCGAGGCTCCGTTCCGGGACGCCCATGAATCTCTGGCTGCGCCTCCTCTGGCTCATCGCGACCGCGTGGCGGCGACCGAAGCTCGCCCTGCCCTTCGGGGTCTCGCGCCTCGGCTTCCGGGTCTGGCCCCACGACCTCGACACGTCGCTGCACTTGAACAACGGGCGCTACTGGACCCTGATGGATCTCGGCCGCACCGACCTCATGCTCGGCTCCGGCCTGTGGCGCGCGGTAATGCGCCAGCGCTGGACCCCGGTGGTCAGCGCCGGCCAGATCCGCTTTCGCCGCGAACTCCGGCCGTTCCAGACTTTCGACCTGGAGACCCGTCTGGCGCATTGGGACGAGACCCGCTTCGTCATCGAGCACCGGATGGTGGTCCGGGAGACTGGCACGGTCGCGGCCATCGCGCTGGTTCAGGCCGGGCTCTATGACCGCCGGCGGCGCAGCTACGTGCCGATGCGAACCCTGCTCGCGGCGATCGGCATCGCGGCCGAAGCGCCGCCGATGTCGGACGCGGTCGAAGCCTTCCTCGCCGCGGAGCGCGCCCTTCGCGACACGACGGCCCCGGCCTGAGGGACCGCTGCGACGCGGCCCCTTCCCAAGCACCCAGCGTTCGCTGGGGTCGCCTGCGGAGCCTAGAGGGTCCCGGCGCCGCCCCGGCCCCACCGCATCCGATCGCACTCGTCGAACGCCTTACGGGGCACAGAGTGGCCCGGGAGAGGCGAAGGCACCATTGGGGCCGGCGTGAGCGCGCCATCACAGGCCGTGCGATGCGTCAGGGTCGCGGCGATCTACCGAAGGTCAGGATTTCGGGGAACACTTCGCATTCTCTGCAACTGCCCAAGCATCCTGGTCTGGATGATGACGATATCGAGAAGCGGACCCAGCCAAAACCGTTAAAAATCGGCTTATTCGAGCCTCCGGCCGATCGGAGGAGGTCATACTTTTTGACTATATATTTTAGATGATCGCTATGATTTAATATCAAATGTTGATCATCGGTGACGACTTCAGAGGGGCATGTGTTCAGGTCTTTTCTCCGCAAGTTCGAACCACGTTTCAGTCTTTCGGATGCGGATCGGGACGCCCTCGAGCAGGCCAACGTCCACGGCCGGTTCGTTGGTCCCCGGACGGATATCGTCTCGGAGGGCGACGTTCCGGATCACCTTCACATCATCCGCAGCGGACTGGCCTGCCGCTGCAAGTTTTTGCCGGACGGGACACGGGTCATCCTCGCCTTCCTCATTCCGGGGGATGTCTGCGACCTCAACGTGCCGGTCATCGGTGCGCTCGACCATTCCATCGCGACGCTCACCCTGTGCGAGGTGGCGCGCGTCCCGCACGACGTTCTGGGCCGGCTCACAGCCAGCTATCCGTCGCTGGATCATGTCCTTCGCTGCGCCGCGCTGGTCGACGAGGCGATCCTGCGCGAGTGGTTGCTCGTCGTGGGGCATCGCCCGGCCGACAGGCGGCTCGCGCATGTCTTCTGTGAATTTCTGGTGCGCTTCCAGTCCGTCGGGTTGGCAACCGCCAACCGGTACGAGCTTCCCCTCACGCAGGTCGACCTGAGCGATGCGCTCGGCCTATCGCCCGTTCACGTGAACAGGACGCTCGGAAGCCTGAAGCGCCGGAGACTGGTCACCCTCGAAGGCAAGCAGGTGGCTATCCCCGATGTCGAAGCGCTCAAGGACTTCGCGATGTTCGACCCGGCCTACCTGCACCTCGCGCCCGAGACGAATGCTCCGCGCGTGGCGTAGGCGGCCAGCCCCAAGGCCGCGGGCGTTCGCAGGCACGACGCCACCATCCGCACCAAGCTGGAGTGGCCCAGATACCAGCGGTAGCGGCTACCATCCGGAACAGCTCGCCGGCCATGATCCGACGGCTCTCGCCTGCTTTGCGAGAGACCAATGCCGCTCACCCGCGTGCTGAACCCGATCTGCGCCCGGTGATCGCGGGCTCGCGCGAAGCCGCCCTTCATGCCAAGCGCATTTTGCCCGAGATCGCGAGCCACGAAGGTCGGGCGGATGGACCTTGCCAAGCCTTCGCGGTGCTGGTGACGGACGAGAAGAAGGACCATCCGGTCTACTCGGCCGCCCTGTGTGGCATCGAACCCTGGTTGCTAGCTGATCACGGGCCGCGTGCGCCGATCAGAACCACCCGCCACACCGGGGGAGGCCCGGACTCCGCGCCGGCGCGCGCCTGCAGGAGCGTGCTTGCCAGCGCGAGATTGCCGGAGAGATCCTGCGGCAAAGCGACTGGCCGAGACCGAGGGTCGGGTTGGCCCCGACCGGCTGGCGTCCGGTGCCGGTCCGGGCGGTTTCGCGAAACGCTGCGCCAGGGACGGGCCGTCCCGGATCAGGTGATGTAGCGGTCGGTGGCGTAGAAGCCGGGGTTGGAGCGGACGAAGTCGATCATCCGGCAGAGTCCGTCATCGATCGACATCCGCGGCGTCCAACCCATGGCCCGGCGTGCCAGGCTGTTGTCGGAGATCAGCTTGAGCACTTCACTCTGCTCCGGCCGCATCCGCTGCGCCTCGGTGACGATCGGCTTGTCGACGCCCATCAGTTCGAGGATGCGGTGGGCGAACCAGCCGACCGAGTAGGTCTCGCCCGTGCCGAGATTGATCGTCATCCCGTCGATGCCCGGCTGCGAGCCGGCTGCGAGGAAGCCCGCCACCGTGTCGGAGACGTAGGTCATGTCGCGCTCCGGTGTCAGGGAGCCGAGGCGGATCTCGTCCCGGGCGAAGGCCTGCGAGATGATGGTCGGGATGAAGGCGCGGGCACTCTGGCGCGGGCCGTAGGTGTTGAAGGGCCGCAGGGTCACCACCGGCAGCTCGAACGAGCGGCCATAGCTCTCGGCGAGCTTGTCGGCGGCGATCTTGGAGGCGGAATAGGGAGACTGCCCCTGGAGTGGGTGGGTCTCGTCGATCGGCGTGCGCAGGGCCGTCCCGTAGACCTCCGAGGTGCTCGTATGGACGATACGCCCCACGGCGCTGCGGCGCCCGGCCTGGAGTACGTTCAGGGTTCCCTCGATGTTGGCGCGGACGTAGCTGCGGGGCGCCTCGTAGGAATAAGGGATCGCGATCAAGGCGCCGAGGTGCAGCACGACGTCCATCCCCTCAAGGGTCTGGTAGATGAAGTCGCTGTCCTCGATATTGCCGAAGGCCACCGTGATCGCCGCCCGGACCTCAGGGTCGAGGAAGTCGAGGTTGCCGACCCGAGCGCCGGAATTGTAGCGCACGATCGCGGTGACCTCGGCTCCGGCCCGCGCCAGGGCGTCCACGAGGTGGCTGCCGATGAATCCGCCGGCGCCGGTCACCGCAACCCGCTTACCCTGCCATGCTGTTCCGTCCATCTCATGCTCCCCAACGGCTTTTCCGAAGCACAGTTTCCGGTAATTCAGCGCAAGTCCGGGATTTCTGCAATAGACACAAAAGTATTATGAAGATTTCACTGAGTTTCCGGGCGTTGGCCGGAGGATGGCGAGCGCTCAGCACTGGCGCGCGGCTCGCGCAGGACCCGGTCGAGCAGGATCTGAGCGACGTAAGGGCGGTGGCCGAGGTCGCGCTCACAGGTGTAGATCTTGGCGATGGTCGCGCTGTCCTCGGCGTCCCAGTAATCCAGGCTGAGGATCGGCACCGGTGGTTCCGCCTCGGTGAGGGGGCGCAGGGCCTGTCGGTGCGGGTCGAGCTCGCTGGGCTCGGTCCAGCGGTAGCCGTTCGCCGGGGCGTCGTAGGTCGTCAGCAGGCTCTCGGCGACGACCCCGTCGACCTGCCCGATGAGNTCGAGCTCGCTGGGCTCGGTCCAGCGGTAGCCGTTCGCCGGGGCGTCGTAGGTCGTCAGCAGGCTCTCGGCGACGACCCCGTCGACCTGCCCGATGAGTTCGGGCAGCAGGGCGTAGCCGCGGTTCATCAGCAGCATCCGGTCGGGATGGCGTCGGCGGATGGTTCGCACGAGGTCGATGGCGGCCAGGCGCATGCCGGCATAGCGCTCCGGGTCGGTTTGCTCGAGATGGGGCGGCGTATCGAGGGTGTCGAAGAACAGCCCGGAGAACCCGCGCTCCAGCAGGGCTGGAACCGCGACGTCCAGGATCAGGGTCCGCCAGGCGGGCCGGCGCACGTCGCACAGCACGGTGTCGGGCCAGTTCGGGTTGTCTCCGATGAAGAGATCCGGGTCGTCTCGTGCGCTTGATCTCGCCGAGGCTGAGATAGCCCAGCACCTCGGTCCCGCGATCTCGCATCGGCGTCAGGGGGCCCTTGAAGCCCGGATCGAGCACGACGAGGTCGAAGCCCTCGAACGCGGCCGGCTCCAGGTCTTCGCCGTAGAACAGCGTCCAGGCCAGATGGGGGTAGCGGAGCCGGTCGCGCGCGCGCGCTGGCCGGTCGAGGAGGAGGCCGGCGGCCCCCAGGCCGGCGAGGAGCCGCAGGACGCTTCGGCGCAGGATGCTTCGGCGCAGGAGTCTGGGGCGCAGGATACCGGGGCGCACGCGACTGGGGCGCCCGGCATTGTCGCGACCGTCGGCGGGATCACGCATCGCTCGACCTTCTGAGGCGGAAGTAGCGGCGAACCGGCCGGGCCCGTGCCTCGGCCGACCGCAGGGAGGTGTTGTTGGTGACGAAGGCATGGAAATGCAGCCAGGGCAGCTCGTGCGCGAGGAGCATCACCGCGAGGAGGAACGTGAGGGCCGAGGCGAACAGGTTGCCGTAGCCGAAGAACGGAAATCCGAGGGGCAGGAGGGCGGCGGTCAGCGTTCCGTTCAGGATGCAATACGTCGCCGAGACCGCGAGGGCGTGGCGGCGCAGGTCGAAGTAGAGCAGGAAGATGAAGCAGAAGGAGGCGCTGGTCTGGAACACCATCCCGACCAGGGCCGCCCGCAGGATGCCCATCTGGCTCGCCCGCAACCCGAGGGGCTCGATCGCCACGTAGGAGACCAGGATGGCRATGAGGGCGACGGCCGCGAGGGCGATGAACAACCCGAACAGCTTGGCCATCACGAAGCGTGACAGGCGGGCCTGCATCCGCGCGAGGTCGCGGCGGCTGACCCCGTGGGCAAGGCTGCCGTAGAAGGCCCGGCTCAGGCGGAAGAAGTTGGTCTCCACGTGGACGAAGAACACCGCCAGGATGGGGATCGACGCGAGCTGCGCCCAGAACATCGGCGTGTCGTAGTTCGGCATGGTCCGGAAGGCGCCGCCCACCGTGGASACGCCGACGGGCGCGGCGACCCACATGATCAGCTTGTCGACCCAGAGKCCGAKGGCGCARGTGAGTCCGATCAGCGGCAGATCCCAATGCGTCCGCAGGGTCCGCGCCAGCGCGGCATCGGGCACGAGCGCCATCCCGTAATCCTGCAGCAGGCGCCGCGCCAGGACGAGGTCGATGATGGTCAGCCCGATGTTGAAGGCCGTGAGGAGCCGCAGCGGCTCGCTGCTCGGGGCGATCGCGATGAGCGCCACCATGACGGCCGCACCGGCACCGGCACCGAAGGCCACGGCGACGATGACATGGCTCCGGATCGCGCCCATGAAGGGGATGAGCAGCCAGGCCGCGCCCATCAGCAGCAGGTTCTGCAAGCCAGCCACCGTATCCGGGCCGGGTAGGTCCGCGGCGAACAGGTAGAGCGGGCCGGCGACGAGGAAAGCCACGGTGGCGAAGAGGCCTTGCGCGACCACGAACGCGTAGGTGACGCTCGTGTCGCGCTTCAGCCAGACCTGATCCGAGACGAAACGCGTGCCGACGAAGGCGATCGG
Organism: Methylobacterium sp. Leaf125; assembly: GCF_001423085.1. Lineage (GTDB taxonomy): Bacteria > Pseudomonadota > Alphaproteobacteria > Rhizobiales > Beijerinckiaceae > Methylobacterium. Next base: position 91,078 of record NZ_LMNU01000048.1, read on the forward strand.
ACCGGTGAGAATCGCCGAGATCAGGGCGTTGTAGATGATGACCGAGCGGAAGAGCGGAAGTCGTAGACGTAGGCTCCGGCGGTGCTGGTCAGGGAGCGCCCCTGCGTCATGCGCTCCAGGGCGAAGCCTAGGCCGGCCATGGTATCCTCCCGATCTCCCCCGCCGGTCCGGTATCCCGTAGGGATTCGGACCGTCCGGAGGCTGGTGGGTCGAGAGCGGCCGGGTCGACGGAGTCGTAGAGCGCCTCATAGAGGCCGACGATCCGGTCCTGATCGAAGACCGCATGAATGCGCGCACGCAAGGCCCGGCCCATGCGCGCGCGCAGGTCGCGGTCGAGCAGGAGGCGCGCGAGGGCATCGGCCGTCGCCTGCGGGTCGCAGGCGCGCACGACGAATCCGCCCACCGTGCCGGAATCGGGCCCGTCCGATCCTTCGAGGATCTCGCGGCAGGAGCCGACATCGGTCGTCACGGCGGGCACGCCGGCGGCCCCCGCCTCCAGGATCGCCAGGGGTTGGGCCTCGCTGATGCTGGTGAGGGCGATGACGTCGGTCTGCCCAAAATAAGTCTTCACGTCCCGAACCCGGCCGAGGAACCGGACGGTGTTCTGCAGGCCGAGCTGGCGCACCAGGGTCCGGCACTCGGCCGCGTAGGAGGGATCCTCGTCCTCAGGCCCGATGATGATCGCGTCGACGTCGGGGACCTGCCGGCGCAGCAGGCCGGCAGCTTCGATGAAGGTGCGAATGTCCTTGATCGGGACGACGCGGCCGACCAGGAGGACGGTGGGGCGGCGCGGCTGCGGACCGGGCGGGATGTCGGCGAACTGGTCCAAGCGGATGCCGTTCGGGATCATGCGCAGCTTCGCCTCGGGTGCCCCGTCCTCGATCTGGTAGAGCTGGTTGGTGCGGAACTGCGTGGTGATCAGGTCGGCGGCGTCATAGGTGATCCGCGCCATGGCGTTGAAGGCGTTCAGCCAGACCCGGCGCAACTCGGGATCCGTGCCGGTGACGGCGAACCCGCCCGCACCGGACTCGTAGATCCAGTCGGCGATGGAGAGCTCGATCCGCCGCTCGTTGGTATAGATGCCGTGCTCGGTCACCACGAAGGGCCGCCCCGTCAGGGCCTTGGCCCGGGCCCCGAACAGCCCCGGATAGCCCGTCGAGATGGCATGGTAGATCCGCGCCGGCGGAATCGGCGCAGTGGCGATCGCGATGAGGCTGCGCGCCAGGAAGCGCCAGGTCCAGAAGAAATCCACCAGGGGCGCCCCGGGGAGCATTGCCTCGTAGATCCGTTCGAGCGCGGTCCAGGCGGGGCGGGAATCGAGCAGGGCCCGCTGCCGGAGATCGCACCGGTCGAGCTCCCGGACGCACCGGACCCAGGCCGGCGCGCCACCATCGGTGAGGACGGCGTGCAGGTCCCGGATCAGCGGCGCGATCGCCTCCCGCCCGCGCAGGAGCGGCAGGCGTCCCGCCGGGCAGGCATCGATCGGCACATCGACGATGCGCTCGACGTTCGCCGGAAGGTCGAATTTCCGTGTCCGTTCCTGGTCCGAGGTCGTGAAGGCCACGAGGCTGAAGCGCTTGGCCGGAAAGCTGCGGATGAAGCTGTCGGTCCAGGAGGAGACCCCGCCGAGGAGGTAGGGGTACCCACCCTCCACGAGCAGGCACACGTCCGATGGGCCGGCGGCGGCGTCTACGTTCACGGCAGAACCTCCCGCGGGAGGGACGCTGTCCGAGCCGCGCTCTCGGCCTCGATGGCGGCGAGCAGCGCCCGGGCGGCCTTGTTTTGCGGTTCAGCCGCCAGGGCCCGGCTCGCGGCGACGCGCGCGGCCGCCATGTCCGTGCGGGCCTGCAGGGCCTCGGTCAGGCCCGACTTGGCATAGGCGCGGCGCGCCTTCGCGAGGGCGAGCCAGGGGCCTGCCGCGCCCGGGGTCTGGGCGGCGGCCTCCTCCAGGGCGATGAGATCCCGGGTGAAGCGGATCTGGAGCTTGGCCAGGACCGTCGAGGCCAGCACGCGCACGGAGGCGTCCGCGTCCTGCAGCGCGGCATGGATGACGTGGGTGAGGCACGGATCGAAGCGTCGTCCCACGATCGCCAGCGCCTCGAACTTGGCTTCCTTGACGCCGCCCTCGAGGATGTCCGCCAGGGGAACCACCGTGCTGGCCTTGCCGACCCGGAGGCGCCCATCGCGCAGGTCGCTGCTGAGCCGGCCGCAATCGGTTCGCGGATCGAGATGGCCCTCCGCCTCGAGCCAGGTTCCGAAAGCCTCGGCCGGTCGCGGATGTGCCGCGGCGCGATCGAGAAGGGCGAGGCCGATCGCCAGGAGAGTGCCGAAGGGACCGCCGATGAAGGTCCAGAGGGTGAGGTGAGCCAGCCGCGCCGCGTCGCCCGGAGGCTGTGCGTCCTGCAGGGTGCGCAGGCTGAGGATCAGGCACAGGCCGACATGCCCGGCGAGGACGACGACGGGACCCACGAGGGCATGGAGCAGCGCCGCCGCGAGGGCGATCTCCCCGAGGGCCGTGGCGAGGGCGACCGCGGTCGGAGAGCGAGGGAGGCGAACGGGCACGTCCCAAGCCGGCCGGGGCCGCGCGGCGGCGAGGGGATCCGGGACGTCGATCATCATCGCTCCGCCCCGGCCATCAGGCTGCCCATGGCCAGGGCCATGTCCAGCGCGCGCGGCGCGGCCTCGGCGAGGGTTTGGTTGGGCAGCAGGCCCTCGACCAGGAGCAGTCCGCGCGGGCCCGGGGCGCCGTGGGCCGGAAGGGCGACGGCGAGGACTGCGCCGCCCGGCAGTTTCCGGGCATCCGCCGCGCGATCCCGGCGCCAGAGCCGATCCGGCGCCTGCGCGACGGCTTCGGCCAGCGCGCCGTCGATAGCCGGTGCGGTGACCCGGTCGCGCGGCCCGCCCTCCCCGACCGTGGCCAGGGGGACGAGGCCCCGGGGCGTGGCCGCATAGACCGTGAGCCGGGAGGCTCCCACGAGCCTGCGGCCCAGCTCCGCGAGGCTCGTGGCCAAGCGGAGACCGTCCTCGGCATCCAGGCAGGCGAAGGCCTTGCTCACGCTGCCGAGGGAGCGGGTCTCGGCGGCGATCCGGAGTTCGAGGCGACCGATCTCCGCCATGGCGGCAGAGAGGCCCCGGCCGAGACTGTCAGCCTCGTCGAGGGCGTCGTCTCGCTGTTGGCGCAACTCGGCCGCGTGGAAGATGTGGAGGCTGCGCAACCCGCCGAGGACCAGGGCGCAGGCCAGCCACGCCGTCGGCTCGGCGACGACCTGACGTGAATAGGCGTAGTAATCCTGGGTCGCGAGCTGCGAGGGCAGTGCCGAGCTGTACAGCGCCAGGGTCGCCACCAGGGTGGCGAAGACGCCGCCCGCGAGGCCGTACTGCGCCGAGATCAGGATGACCGGGATCCAGAACGGCCGGGGTGTCATCCAGGCGTAGCGGCTGCCGTCGAAGACCAGATGGTCGATCAGGACCAGGAGCAGGACGAGCCCGATTGCCTCCGGGACGTAGCGCCGCCATCCCAACAACGGGCTGGACGGATCCTGATCCGAGGCGCCCCGCTCACCCGCCGCCGCAGCCGTCACAGCATGGCCCCCCACAGGCATCCGCGGCAGGTCACCGAAGTCGATCGTCGGTGCGCCGCAAGGTCCGGAAACATCTTGAAAAGAGCAGGAATTTCGTTGGGAAGAAATATCGCCGGAACTAGCGAACTTGGATTACCACAAGACCACTTCGCTCATCCGTCCGTGTTATCCGTCAAGGGGCAAGTCTTTCCAGGGGCAAGTCTTTTGCCCGGCCGTGGGCGCGCCCGGTTGACCGGGCGCGGCTCGGATCGGACTCGGGAAGGGGGACGCCGCCGCGTGTTAGGCGTTGTGCGTGACCGTCAGGGACTGCGCAGCCTTCGCCTGATCTGCGGAGGGGCGCGCGTGGAACCAGGCCCCGCCGAGATGGGGGGCCCAGGACACCACGCCCTTGGTGTTCACCAGATAGGCGAGCTCGGTCCGGTTCTTGGCCTGGAGCTTCTTCATGATGTTGCGTGCCGATCTGCAGGACGCCGAGGACAGCCGCCTCGCGCTCGGTCAGCCGGACCGACCCGCGTCCGCGCGCCTCGGCGGCCGGTGGGGCTGGGGGCGTGCAGACGATCCCGGACGGGACGAAGCAGCCGCCGGCCAGCACCAGCGCGATGGCGCTCTGGGCCACCTTCACGGAACTCGTCATGGGGATGAATCCACTGAGTCCCCGCCGCATCGCTTCCGTGACCTGATGGTAATCCTCAAGTTCCGACAGGAGGACGACCGGAACGCCGGGACTGACGCTGGCGAGGGTCTCCAGCTCACTCTCCATCTGCGCGATGCTGCGATGGGTTGCGGCGATCACGATGACGGAGGCCGGGGGCCGGTCCTTGGCGGCCTTCTGCCAAAGTACGGTGCAGAAGCCCAGGACCTGGGGCGCGTCGGCACTTCTCTGGATCTGGGAGATCAAGCTCTCCCGAAACAGGACCCGGGGGTCGATGATGACGACTGTGGATTGCTCAGACCTCGCAACTGAAATGTCCGATTCGATTGCGACGAGTGACATAGTCAGCCCTCCCATGCGATCTTCGGCATGCGCCGACTCCGGCACCACTCGTGAGATCCGAGATGTGTGCCTCGACGATTTGATTAGCTACATTGGGATTGAGTGGATTACAAGCGATTACTTGAAGATCGGTTTGGCATTAATCTTTGATAAGAGATCGGTGGTTTTTCGACTTCCGAATTCGAAAATCATCGAGCCTCCCCGGAGTCGATTGCGCAAAACCGACTTCGAATTCTCTCGGGAAACCTTTGAGAGCACTGGTGTCGACGGCCTTGCCGCGTGAGGCCGAGGGGTTGCCTTGCGGGCCGATCAGGATTGAACGGACCCGTTCCGGATCGGCTGCGCCAGAGCTCTCGTTCCCCTGTTCATCGAAAGCCGTCTCCGCCGGGCGAATATATCCCGAGCCAAAAAGAGTCTTTCGTCTAACAAAGATGCATTAGATCGCTCGATTTCGAGCGCATTCGCGGTATGAAACGGCGTGAAAACCTTAGTTCTGGATTCTTGTCTTTCGTTTTTTTACTTGGTCTGATGCTGTGCATCGGAGCTTGGGCGCGGACAACGATTCATGTGGGCCAGTCACGGCACATCGTCGATCTGTCTTCCTCGTAAACCCCGGGTGCGCGGGCGCAGCGGGGCGGACATGAGGATCGGCTGGCGCTTCCTCGGTCTCTGGGCCTTCGCCGCCGCCGCGACCGCCTACGCCCTCTCGCCCGGCTCAGAGGAGCAGCTCGCGATGCTGGCGCGGGATGGGCGAACCAGCGAGGCTGCGAGCGAATTGGCGCGGCTCCTCGCCCTGGGACGCCGGGATCCGGCCTTCCTCGCGGCTGCGGCTCGTGCCCTCGAATCCACCGGCAACCGGGGGCTCGCGGAGGATCTGCTCGAGCGGTACCTGGTGGAGCGGCCCGGGGACGTGCAGGTCCTGGAATGGCTCGCCAATCTCTACCGGGTCTCCGACGATCGTCCGGCCGCCACCCGCACCCTGGTGGCCCTGGTGGCCCTGGCTCCGACCCGGCCGCGCCTGTGGGCGCTCCTCGATCTTTACCGGGCCCAGGAGCGCCTCGACGAGGAGCGCGAATTCCTGAAGAGCATCGTCGACGAGACCCTGCTGCGGCCCGTGGACGTCGAGCGCCTCGGCATTCTCCTGTCCTGGGCCGGGGATCGCGCGGCGGCGTTGGCCGCCCTGCGCCGGGCCGACGCGCTGATGCCGGGCACGCAGGAAATCGGGCGGATCGTCCTGTTCGACCTCCTTCTGGCCGAAGGCCTGCGGGCGGAGGCCGCCGAGCGCGCCGGGCATTGGATCGCCGATTGGCGCGACAAGCCCTGGCTCGGCGTGCACGTGGTGCGCCGGATGGCGGCGCGGGGGGATCCGACTGCAGCCGTCGCTCTCGGCGCGCAGGTGACCGCCCTCAGCCCGGATACGCGCTTCTACCTGGCGCGGGTGGTGGCCGAGGACGGGAACCGACGCATCGCCACCACGCTCCTCGAAGACTGGGCGCAGGACGGTCCACAGCCCTCGTCAGACGCTGTGGCCGGCTACGTGGCGGCCGCCTACGCCGTGGGAGACGTTCCGGCGCTCTGGAGGAAGGCCGCGCGGATCCTCGCCGAACCCGGCTGGTACGAGGCGCAGATCGCGATCGTGGAAGCCCTGGCCCTGCGCTACGGCCTCGATGCGATCGGGCCCCTGCGGCCCCGCCTGTCCTGGGCCGCCTTGCAGCGCCAGCCTCTGTTCGCCGCGCGGCTGGCGCTGCACGAGGGCAACACGGTCCTGGCCCGACACGTCCTCGGATCGGTCGATCCGGCGACCCTGACCGCTCCGGCTCGGATCGAGTGGGTGGCGCTCGTCAGCCTGATCTCCGGCGACACCGCGGCCCTGGCGGCCCTGGGCGATCTCCTGCGCCGGGACCGGCTCCCGACCGACCTGCTCCCGGTCCAGCTGCGCCTGGCCGAGCGCCTCGGCAACGGCGGGGAGCAACGCCTCGGCCTTGAGGCCCTGCGTCGAAGTGCCCTCGCGCCGGTGGCTCTCGCGCGGCAGGCCCAGGCCCAGCAGGCACAGGTTCAATCCACAGCGAAGGCCGGGCCCGACGCCCGGAGGGTGCAGTGAACGGCGCCCCGACGACACCCCGATCACCGGGCCGAAACCCACGAACACAAGGAGCCGAGGTCATGTTGAGATGCCGAGCCGTCGCCTTAGCGGTGCTCACCCTTCTGGCCGGTCGGGCGGCCCTGGCCGATGGCGGGCCGGTCCTCCGCTCAGGGGACCGGCTCAAGATCACCTTCTACGAGACCATGGAGATTCCCAATCCGGCACCCGGCGACAAGGGCCAGGCCGCGGGCGCCGCCGCGGTAATCCAGACCTTCTACCAGCGGGTGGACCTCTCGGGCGAATACGCCATCGAACAGGGCGGCGCCCTCTCGCTGCCGTTCTTCGGCTTCGTTCCGGCGGCCGGAAAGCCCCTGGAGACCCTCAAGGCCGACCTGATGGGCGTCTTCGAGACCGCCTTCGGCCGGCACGGCGGCGTCACGGTCGGCCTCGTGCAGCGTGCGCCCGTCTTCGTCGTGGGGTCCGTCCGCGCGCCGGGCGCCTACCCGTATACCGGCGGCATGATCGTGCTGCAGGTGGTGGCCCTCGCGGGGGGGCGGGACCGGGATCCCGCCACCCTCTCGGGGGTTGTGGAGACGCTGCGGGAGCGGGAGCGGGAGGACGCCGCCCGCACGCGGCTGAAGCGCGCTCTGGCGCGCAAGGCCGCGCTGACCGCGGGACGGATGGGTACGGAGGTGCAGGAGCGGCTTCGGACCCTGGCGGGCCCCGAAGAGGCGGCGGCTCTCCTGGGCGCCGAGGCGAAGGTGCTGCGCCTGGAGGCGAGCCTGCAGACCAGCGACGAGGGATCGCGCAAGGCCGCGGCGGAAGCCTCCGGCACCGAGGTCGACCTCCTGCGCAAGCGCCTGGAGACCTATGGAGCCCAGATCGCGGCCCGTGGCGACCGGCTGCGCACCATGGAGGCGCTGTTCTCCCGGCAGGTGGTCGAGAGCGAGCGCGTCGCTGACGTTCGCCGCGACTTCATCGACATGGAGGGGCGTCGGCGCGACTACGAAGTCGGGATCCTTCAGGCGGAGCAGCGCCAGAGGATGGCCCGCGAGGCCCTGGACCAGGGCAATGCCCGGCAGCGCCTCGCCGCCGAGCGCGAGATCGCCCTGGTCGATGCCGAGATCGCATCCGCCGAACGGGCCCTGTCGACGGCTTCCGTCGTGGGCGCGACGATGAGTGCAGGCTGGGCTCGCGATCCGGCCCTCGCCTATCGCATCGTGCGCAGCGGGGCCGGCGGCGCACAGGTCCTCTCCGCCACGGAGACCGACACCCTCGAGCCCGGCGACGTGCTCAAGGTCGTGATCGATCCGCGCGGGGACGAGCATTCCCGGAACGCCACAGCCGAGGCCGCGCCATCCCGGACCGACCCGGCACCCTAGGCCCCGGATCGAACACCGGAAGGTCGGTCCTAGCCGACGGCGGATCGCGGATGGGTCGTCGGGCTGGTCGCCCGCGGCCGGCCCCAGGCGGCGAGCGCCGCCGCGCATTCGGCGGATTGGCGGGCCAGCATCCGTGCCTCGCCGAGCAGCCGGCGAAAGGTCTCGGGGCCAGCCTGCGCGATCCGCCGCTCGTCGCAGCGTTCGAGGGCGCGGCAGGCGTCCGAGAGCGCCGTGAAGCCGAGGGTTCCCGCCGATGAGACGCAGCTATGCGCCTCGAAGCGCAGGCTGTTGCGTTCCCCCTCGGTCTCGGCCTCGTGCAGGAAGCGGGCGTCCAGTTCCTCCGCGAGGGCCTGGAGGAGGCCGGTGGTGCGCGGTGCGCCGATCAGGGCGACGATCTCGTCGTAGATGCCGCGATCGAGGAGGTTGGATTCCGCGGCCGCCTGATCGGCGGGCGGGACCGCCCCCGTCCCCGACGACAGCCATTTGTCGACCATCTGGTAGAGGGCGGCCCGGTTGAACGGCTTGCCGATATGGTCCTCCATCCCCGCCTCTCGGAACATCCGGATCTGCTCGGGCAGCACGTTGGCGGTCATGGCGATGATCGGCATCGCGGCGGCGGCCACGTTCAGGGTCCGGATGCGGCGGGCCGCCGTGAGCCCGTCCATGCCGGACATCTGCACGTCCATCAGCACGAGGTCGAATGCGGTCTCCGCCACCGCCCGGACGGCGGATGCCCCGTCCGAGACCACGTCGACCGCATAGCCGCCGATCTCGAGGGCCGCGCGGGCGAGTTCCTGGTTGATCGGATTGTCCTCGACGACCAGCAGACGCCCGCTCCGGCGAGGCGGGCGTGCGGTTCTCACCAGCGCGAGGGGCCGTGCGTTGGTACCGGGCGGCAGGGTCAGGGCGAACCAGAAGGTGGCGCCGACGCCCGCCTCGGAGAGGACGCCGATCTCACCGCCCATGAGGCCGATCAACTGCTTGCAGATGGCCAGGCCGAGGCCGGTGCCGCCGAAATCCCGCCCGATCGAGCCGTCGACCTGGGAAAACCGCTTGAACAGCCGGTCCTGCCGGTCCCGCGCGATCCCGATCCCGGTATCCGACACGCCGAAGCGCAGGCGCTCGCCGGCCTCGTCGGTTCCAGCGTGCCGGACGCTGAGAGTCACGCCGCCGCATGCGGTGAACTTGATCGCGTTGTTGAGGAGGTTGAGCAGCACCTGCCGAAGGCGCGCCTCGTCGCCGAACAGGCTGTGCGGGATTGCCGGATCGACGACGGACCGGATTTCCAGGCCCTTCTGCTCGGCCGAACCGCGGATGATGGTCAGGCAGCTGTCGATCAGGGCGTAGGGGTCGAAGGCTTGCCGGTCCAGGTCGATCGCGCCGGCCTCGACCTTGGAAAAGTCGAGGATGTCGTTGACGACAGTGAGCAGGGCACCCCCGGAGGTGCGCACGAGTTCGGCCTGGCGCTGCAGGTCGGGCGGGAGCCGGCCGGAACTGACCATGAGGTCGGTGAAGCCGATGATGGCGTTGAGGGGCGTCCGGATCTCGTGGCTCATGGAGGCCAGGAAATCGGTCTTGGCCGCGCTCGCGCGCTCCGCCTCCAGGCGCGCCGCCTCCGCGTCGCGGGTCCGGGCCGCGACGCGATCGCTCAACGTCGCGTTCAGTTCGCGCAGGGCCGCCTCGCTCGCGCGCAGGGAGCGCTCGGCGGCGTCGCGCGCCGTGTCATCGCGCATGGTCAGGACAGCGCCGACCTGATGTCCGTCGCGACCGACCAGGGGCCGGGCCGAACCGATCGCCAGGACCTCGACGCCGTCCGGCCGCCGCACCCGCCAGCGGGCATCCTGCACGCTCTCGCCCCGCACCGCCCGCGCCAGGGGCAGGTTCCCCGGAACGTAGGGCGCCCCGTGCTCGGTGTAGAGGTGATAGGACTTGCTGTAGTCGTCCGGCTCGACGTCCAGGCGCGCGACCCCGTGGATCGCGGCGGCGGCCTCGTTCACGAGAGTGATCCGGCCCGCCGTATCCGTGACGATCACGCCCTCGGCGAGTTGGGCCAGGATGGCGTTGTGCGCCGTCTCGGCCACGTCCCGGTAGCGGGCCTCGCTCTCCGCCGCGGCGCGTTCGGCCCGCTTGCGGGCATCGATGTTCCGGAGGGATGCGACGTAGCCGGTGGCGCGGCCGTCGACGGGACTCCGGGTCAGGGTGAAGGAAATATCCGTCCAGATCCAGGTGCCATCCTTGCGCCGGTAGCGTTGCTGGCTGGCGGTCCGCTCCACGCGCTCGGATGTCAGGCTGTCGAGTACGACCCGGTAGGCTTCGGCATCCTCCGGATGCACGCAGTCCGTCGGGCGCAGTCCGATCATCTCTTCCGGGGTGTAGCCCAGGACGTTCAGGGAGGCCGGCGAGACGTAGCGCCGGGTCGTGTCGAGGTCGCTCTGGATGATGACGTCGGAGGAGTTTTCGGCCAGGAGCCGATAGCGCGTCTCGCTCGCCTGGAGGGCGATCTCCGCGGCCCGCCGCTCCGTGGAGTCCCGCAGGATCTTGGTGAAGCCGAGGAGCGTCCCGGCTTCGTCCCGAATCGGGTGGATCACGACGCTCGCCCAGAAACGCTCGCCGTTCTTGCGCAGGCGCCAGCCCTCGTCCTTGAAGACACCGAGGTGCTGGGCAGTGTCGAGGGCGCCCTTCGGGGCGCCCTGCCGCCGGTCGTCCTCGCCGTAAAAGCGCGCGATGTGCGTCCCGATGATCTCCTCGGCACGGTAGCCCTGGATCCGCTCGGCGCCGGCGTTCCAGTTTCGCACCAGCCCGGCCGGATCGAGCATGTAGATGGCGTGGTCGCTCACACCTTCGACGAGGCGGCGGTAATTGGCCTCGCTGGCCTGGAGTGCCCGCTCGGCCCGGGCCCGCTCGTCCGCATGGGCCCTGTTGGCCACCAGCGTCTGCTGCAGGCGGAGATGGGCGGCGACGATTCGGGCGAGATCCGCGAGTTGGTCGGCCTGCTGCGCCGAGAAGGTGCGGGGCTTCGAATCGATCAGGCAGAGGGTGCCGGCCCGGATGCCCGGCTGCAGGATGATCGGGGCGCCGGCGTAGAATCGGATGTGCGGTTCACCCGTCACCAGGGGGTTGGCGGCGAATCGGCTGTCCCGGCTGGCGTCCTCGACGACCAGGATCGCATCAGCGTGGATCGCGTGACTGCAGAAGGAGATCTCCCGAGGGGTCCGTTCCAGGTCGAGCCCACACCGGGCCTTGAACCACTGTTCCCGCTCCTCGACGATCGAGATCAGGCAGATCGGCACGTCGAACAGCACCTGTGCCGTCCGGCACACCGCATCGAAATGCGGCTCGGGCGGGCTGCCGACCAGCGCCAGGGCTCGTAGCGCCGCCAGGCGTGCGGCCTCGTTGGATGACATCGGCGACATGCGGGTGAGCTGGCCTGGAGCGGAGCTGTGACCGGTGAGGCCACGCATCAACCTCTTCGACGGAAGTCCGTAAATGCGACTTAACGGTAAGTCGGTGAGGGCCCTGCTTCCAAGCTCGGAACGATGTCCGGCCATCACGCTTTGGCGAGGCTCCCCCCAACTGCCCTACGCCGTAGCGAAATCGGGTTAGTGCGCGCTTCCCTTGGATACGGCTGCTAAGCCCACCAAGGCGGTTGCTATGAAGTCTTAAAAATCCGTTAATCTTATCTGTGGGGATAATATTCGAGAGAATTAAATTCAATTTCTATCAAATTATTCAGGAGGGTGCAATGCTTGAAGTCGTTCCAGACCGGACAGATCATCATCTGAGATCTTCGGAAGCTGCGCATGCGTTGCATCTCTACGACGCGTCATCCGCGCGTCTGGTGCCGCAGGTCACGTCGACCATGGCCGGTGGCAAGGGGACGCGGCTCCATCCCTATTCGGCGCTGTTTCCCAAGCCCCTGATGCCCCTCAACGACATGCCGGTCCTGGAGCTGCTGCTGCGACAGATGAAATGCGCGGGCATCACCGATGTGATCCTGGCGGTGAACCATCTCAGTCACCTGCTTGAGGCCTTCTTCCGGGACGGCGAGCGCCTCGGCCTCAACATCCGTTACCGGCTTGAGGACCAGCCCCTCGGYACCGCCGGCGCCCTCGGCGCCATGCTGGACGACCTCGACGAGGCCTTCTTCGTCACCAACGGCGACCTTCTCACGACCCTCAGCCTCAAGAACATGATGGCTGCCCATCGGGAGGCCGGGGCCGACATCTCGATCGGCGTGTTCGAGCGCGAGGTGAAGATCGATTTCGGCCTGATCGAGATCGACGAGCGCAGCCGCATGACGGCCTATCGCGAGAAGCCGAAGAGCACGCACTTCGTCAGCATGGGGGTCTACGCCCTGTCGCGGGAGGCGGTCCGCCAGCACCTCGTACCCAATACCTACCTCGACATGCCCAACCTCATCGCCAAGGTGAAGGCGGCCGGCGGCGACGTGGCCTGCTTCCACGAGGATTGCGTCTGGCTCGACATCGGGCGTCCCGACGACTTCGCCCTCGCCCAGCAGATGTTCGTCTCGGATCGCAGCCTGTTCCTGGCCTCGTGACGCGATGTCGTCGCATCAGCCGGGCGGCGGCATCCTGATCAGCGGCGCGGGAGGCTTCATTGGCCGGGCCCTCGCCGCCCACCTCGACGGGCGGGGGCTGCCCGTCGCGACGGTCGGCACCCGGCGGGATGTCCGGGCCGAGCACTGGACCGTGGCGCCCGGGCACTGGAGCGTCGCGACCTGGGGAAAGGCCCTGGACCACTTCCGGCCCACCACGGTGTTCCACTTGGCGGGCGCGACGCAGGGGACGCCGGAGGGATTGCAGGCGGTCAATCTCGGCCTAGCCCAGGCGCTCTTCGCCGCCCTGCGCCGCACCGGGCTGCGGCCGACCGTCATCGTGGCGGGAAGCGCCGCCGAGTACGGCGACGCCGTCGTCGATGGGGTACCGGTGCGAGAGGATGCGCCCTGTGCACCSCTCACGGCCTACGGCCGGAGCAAGCTCGCCCAGACCCGGGCCGCCCTCACCTTTGCGGCCGAGACCGGGATCCGCGTGCTCGTGGCGCGGATCTTCAACCCGATCGGCCGGGGATTGCCCGGCCATCTCGCGCTGGGCGATTTCGCCCGGCAGATCGACGCGATCGGACCGGGCGGCGGGACCCTCGTCACCGGCGACATCGAGGTCTGCCGCGACATGCTCCTCGTCGACGACGTGGCCTGGGCCCTCGCCCAACTCGCCGCCAATCCGGCCGCTTCCGGGGTGGTCAATTTGTGCACGGGCGTACCCACCCGCATCGGCGACCTGCTGGAGGGCATGATCCTGGCCTCGCCGGCCCGTCTGCGCGGCGGCGAGCGCCGGGTCATCGTCGGCTCGCCCGACGCTCTGGCCGCCCTCGGCGCGAAGCCGCCGCGGCGCGACCTGCGCCAAGCCGCCGGTACGATGCTGACGGCTCCCCTGCGCGCCGCCTGATCCTGCCTTCCACTCAGCCTTGAGGAGACCACCCATGTGCGGAATCGTCGGAATCGTCGGCCGCGAGGCTGTTGCGGGGCCCGTGGTCGAGGCGCTGCGGCGCCTCGAGTACCGGGGTTATGATTCCGCCGGGATGGCGACCCTGGAGGCAGGGCGGCTAGAACGACGCCGGGCCGAGGGCAAGCTTGTCAACCTCCAGCTCAAGCTGATCCAGTCGCCGCTCACCGGCCCCATCGGCATCGGTCACACCCGCTGGGCGACCCATGGGCGGCCCAACGAGACCAATGCCCACCCGCACGCCACCGCCCGGCTGGCGGTGGTCCATAACGGCATCATCGAGAACTTCCGCACGCTCAAACGGAGGCTGGAGGCCGACGGCGTCGCCTTCGAGACAGAGACCGACACCGAGGTCGTGGCCCAGCTGGTGAGCTGGCACATGGAGCGCGGCCTGGACCCGGTAGAGGCGGTGGCCACCACCCTGCCCCAGCTGCGCGGCGCCTTCGCCCTCGCCTTCCTCTTCGCCGGCGAGACCGACCTGCTGATCGGAGCCCGCCACGGCGCTCCCCTGGCGGTGGGGTTCGGTGCGGGCGAGACCTATCTCGGATCGGATGCCCTTGCGCTAGCTCCGCTGACCGATTCGATCACCTACCTGGAGGACGGCGACTGGGCCGTGCTGACGCGCCAGGGGGCCGAGATCCGGAATTCAGCCGGAGCGCCGGCTATCCGGACGCGCCAGACCATCGTGACCCAGAACTACCTCGTCGACCGCGGCAACCACCGCCACTTCATGGCCAAGGAGATCCACGAGCAACCCGAAGTGGTGGGCCGGACCCTGGCCCATTACATCGACCTCGCGGCGAGCCGCGTCCGGCTTCCCGTGACGCTGCCGTTCGCCTTCGCCGACCTGACGCGCCTCTCCATCACCGCCTGCGGCACGGCCTACTATGCCGGCCTCGTGGCCAAGTACTGGTTCGAACGCCTGGCCCGACTGCCGGTCGAGATCGACGTCGCCTCCGAGTTCCGCTACCGCGAGGCCCCGCTGAGCCCGGGCGAGGCCGCCCTGGTGATCTCGCAATCGGGCGAGACCGCCGACACCCTGGCCTCCCTGCGCTACGCCCGCGCCCAGGGCCAGCACATCCTGGCGGTCCTCAACGTGCCGACCTCGACCATGGCGCGGGAATCGGATGCGGTGCTGCCGACCTTCGCCGGACCTGAGATCGGTGTCGCCTCCACCAAGGCCTTCACCTGCCAGCTGACCACGCTCCTGTGCCTCGCCATCGCGGCGGGCCGCGCCCGGGGACATCTGGACGCGGCCGAGGAGCGCCGGCTCGTCGACGCGCTGATCGCCATGCCGGGCCTGATGGCGCAGGCGTTGCGCCAGGAATCCGAGATCCAGGGCTTGGCCCAGGAGATCGCGAAGGTCCGCGACGTGCTCTATCTCGGCCGCGGTACCGCCTATCCGCTCGCCCTCGAAGGTGCCCTGAAACTGAAGGAGATCTCCTACATTCACGCCGAGGGCTACGCGGCGGGCGAGCTCAAGCACGGCCCGATCGCCCTGATCGACGAGGCGATGCCGGTCATCGTGATCGCGCCGCACGACGCGGTGTTCGAGAAGACGGTGTCGAACATGCAGGAGGTTGCCGCGCGCGGGGGACGGATCGTCCTCATCGGTGATGCCACCGGCGCGGCCGCACACGGCCTGGATACCCTGGCGACGGTGATGATGCCGGAGGTCGAGCCGGCCGTGGCGCCGATCCTCTACGCCATCCCGATCCAGCTCCTGGCGTACCACGCGGCGGTGACCATGGGGAAGGATGTCGACCAGCCCCGCAACCTCGCCAAGTCTGTCACCGTAGAGTGATCGTCACCATGGCGTGACCATGCGGGGTCGAAATGCGAGGGGGACGGCCCGGCCCCAGGCGGCGCGCCACCGTGGCATACCAGACCCGCGCCCGGCGAAGTGGTGCCGGTCGGAGGACCCGGTAGGAAGGACAGACGCTTTCCTCCCAAGGCGAACACCTCCACCCGCCCGGCTCCGGCCGCGGCGGGTTTCTTGTGTCCGCGTCAGGATTTCGGAAACGGTTTGTCGACCTTGGTGTGGCGCGGCTTGACCCTGGCGTATCGGGTCGCGCGCGGCCCGGAAGCCGGGCGCTGCAGGCGCATGTCACCGTAATAGTCATTGCCACTCGGTCCGAAGGTGCCGCCGGTGACCACGCCGGGCGTGTCGGGCGCACCCATCAGGCTATCGAGCGGTCCAGCCGCCACGGCCGAGGCGTGGAGCGAGACGCAGAGGAGCAGGCCGGCGGCCGGGATGTAGCGCATCACCGGACCGTAATCCGCCTGTCCTGCACAGAGCCTTAACGAAGCCCTGGCGGGAAGCCGTAGAGCCTGTGCGGGTTGTCGACGAAGAGCTTTCGCCGTCGCTCCGGGTCCGGAACCCAGTCGGCCATCAGGTCGAGCAGGTCGCCGATGGCGGGCATCGGCCCCCAGGTTGCCACGTGCGGCCAGTCCGAGCCCCAGAGGCAGCGATCCGGCGCGGCCTCGTTCAGGGCCCGCGCGAACGGGACCGTGTCGGCGTAGGGCGGCCCCGCCGTAGAGGTGCGGAACGCGCCCTGGAGCTTCACCCAGGCGCCGTCGCGCACGAGGTCGACGAGGGAGCGGAAGCCCGGATCGTCGAGGCCGGCGGAGGTGGGGAGATGGCCCATGTGATCGATGACCACCGGCACCGGCAGCCGCGACAGGCGGGTGGCCACCGGCGGCAGGTCGCGCGCGTCGAGGAGGAACTGCAGGTGCCAGCCCATCTCGCGGGCGAGCTGCCCGTAGGCCTCGACGTCAGCGAGACCGACGCCGCCGCCGAAGAGCACGTTGAGACGGAGCGCCGTCACGCCGGCCTCTTGGAGTGCGGCGAGCGCCCGGTCGGGCAGGCCGAGGGGAATCACCGCGACGCCGCGCAGGCGCTGGCGATGCGCCCGCAGGGTCTCGAGGAGGAGGCGATTGTCCGTGCCGTGCACGCTGACCTGGACGAGGACGCCGTAGGCCATCCCGGTCGCATCGAGCATCGCCAGGTAATCCGGCGCGGCGGCGGCCGGCGGCGTGTAGCTGCGCGGCCGGACGAAGGGATCGTCCGGCGGGAGTCCAATGACGTGGGCGTGGGTGTCGACGGCCCCTGGCGGAACGGTGTAGCGGGTCGGCCCACGCGGGTGCGGCTGCGGCCCAGGGCAGGCGGGCGCCTCGTCGACGGAGGGAACGGCTTCACGCATCGGCATGGAGAACGCGGCCCCGGGTTTCCGGCAGCGCGTAGGCGGCCGCGAAGAAGAGAATGTAGGCACCCACCGCGAACAGGCAGATCGCGTTGGCGAGGGTCGTGGTCTGCGACAGGGCACCGACCAGGAAGGGAAACAGGGCGCCGACGCCGCGGCCAAAGTTGTAGCAGAATCCCTGTCCCGAGCCGCGCAGCCGCGTCGGGTAGAGCTCAGTGAGGAAGGCCCCCATGCCGGAGAAGTAGCCGGAGGCGAAGAAGCCGAGGGGGAACCCGAGGACCCATAGCAGCTCGTTCGAGAGCGCCACCTGGGTATAGACGAGGATGACCGCGATGGCTCCGAGCGAGAAGACCAGGAACAGGGTACGGCGCCCGTATCGGTCGGCGAACCAGGCGCCGGCGAGGTAGCCCGCGAAGGAGCCGGCGATCAGCGCGGCGAGGTATCCGGTCGAGGAGACGATCGAGAGCTTGCGCTCCGTGGTCAGGAAGCGCGGCACCCAGAAGGTGATGGCGTAGTAGCCGCCCTGGCATCCGGTCGCCACCAGGGAAGCCAGCACCGTCGTCCTCAGGATCGGGCCGGAGAAGATCTCCCAGAGGGCCGGCCGGTCCCCGGCGGCCGCCGCCCGCGCCCGGGCCTCAGCGGCTACCGCCGGCTCCTCGACATAGGCCCGCAGGTAGAACACGAGCAGCGCCGGCAGGGCGCCGAGGGCGAACATCCAGCGCCAGGCCTGCTCGGCCGGTAGAAGGGAGAACAGCGCGGCCTGCGCCAGCACGGCCAGCCCCCAGCCCACCGCCCAGCCCGACTGCACCGAGCCGACGGCCCGGCCGCGGTACTGGGCGCGGATCGTCTCGCCCATGAGCACTGCCCCCGCCGCCCACTCGCCACCGAAGCCGAGCCCGAGGAGGGCGCGGCAGATCAGGAGCTGGTTGAAGTCCTGGACGAAGGCACAGAGCAGGGAGAAGAACGAGAACCACAGGATGGTGAACTGCAGCGTGCGGACGCGACCGATCCGATCGGCGAGGTACCCTGCGCCCCAGCCCCCGAGGGCCGAGGCGAGGAGCGTCACCGTACCGGCGAGACCCGCCGTCCCGGCATCGACGTTCCAGAGCTTGATGATCGTCCCGATCACCAGGGGATAGATCATGAAGTCCATGCCATCGAGGGCCCACCCGGCCGCGCAGGCCCAGAAGGTGCGCCGCTCGGGCGTCGTCATGTCGGCGTAGAACCCGGTGCGGCTCGTGTCCTCGATGGGGACGGCCGCGGGGGTGGAGAGGCCAGCTTGCGCCTGGGTCGTTCCGCTCATGCCGCCTCCCCTCGCCCGGCCCGCCGGTGCCGGGCCAATGCGATGCAGGGAGGCTAGCGCACGGCGCCGGCCCTGGGTAGCCGGCGCCTCCGGGAGTGCGCAGCGTTCCGCGCGCCCGGAAGATGCCCGGGCGCGCGCTGGGCTCAGCCGGCCCGGCCGCCCATCATGCCCTGCATCTTCGTGAGCTGGGAGATGTGGAGCTGGATCAGCGGGATGGCGCCCCGGGCGATGCGGCGCAACTGGGGATCCTCCCCGGTCTCCGCGTAGCCGCCGTGGATCGCGTAGGCCTCCTGGTGGCCCTGCAGCGAGGCGTTGACGAAGGCTGCGTCGTATTGCGGCCCTGGCTGCATCCCGGACAGCTGCGACAGGATTTGCGCCTTCTGCTCGTCCGAGGTCATGCCGCCGGACGGGGGCGCGCCGAGGACACCGCCCACTGCACCCACCGTCGCCCCCGCGACGCCGCCGGCGACGGCAAGGGGTGCCGTGACGAGGCCACCGATCAGGCCGCCCGGTCCGGGCGGGCCGCCGGCCGCCGCGGCCGCCATACCACCGGTATAGGGCGCGAGCTTCTTCGAGAGGTTCACCTGCTCGACCACCTCGGCCCGGGAGAACTTCTTGACGCGTGGATTCTGGGTCTTGTCGAAGGCATCCCGCGCCGTGTTCTCGAGGAACAGGCCGCCCTTGGTCGCCATGTTCAGGTAGACGGGGGTCGGGATGGCACCGGCGGGCGTCGGCTGCGCGACCGCCGTGCGGGTCACCGCCAAGGCCGCCGTGGCCGTCAGCATGCTGAAGAGAAAATCGCGACGATGCATCGAGGAACTCCAAGGGAAAGGGGGCACCCGGGCAGCAACACGCAGCTCAGGGCACGTCCTCGGGAACCGGTTTTCTGAAGGCCCTGTTCCCTGAACTTCGATCGCCCCGCGATACCCTCACGCAAGACTTGGTCGAGAAAATCTCGCTCGACCAAGTCTTGTTCGACCAAGTCTTGTTCGACAAAGCCTTCCGCAGCTTCCTCGTGGATGCGCAGAGGCATTTTCGAGAATTTTTGCCCGGAGAAAACTGGCTCGAAGCAACCTGACTCGAAGAGGAGGCCTGTCCCAAAGGAGGCCGGCCTGCGTCTCCGGTCCCACCCACGTTCGGGGCTGCCGCCGCGGGAGGGGCTTCAAGGCCTCAGTTCTGTTGCGGCTGTTGCTGACCTCCGCTCGGCTGCTGGTCCTTCTTGTTCGCCTTGCTGTGCCCGACGGCGCAGCCGGCGGCGGCCCCCATCTTTCCATGCCCGGCCATGTGCCCGGCGACGCCGCCGACGACCGCGCCCTTGATGCAGCCCTTGGCATCCGCCTGACCCCCGAGGGCGATGAGACCCAGGGCGAGGCCAGCCGTACAGGCGAGACTGATTTTCATGGATGACTCCTTTTGACGGGTAATTCTTCCGCTCGTCGTGAGCGTCCAACCGGATGCAGGATCAACGTGTTCCGGCGCCGGACGGGTCGGGGAGGGGCAAGCGAGGGCGCGAAAGGCTGTGGTTGGGGACGGCCGCACCCATTGCCGGCAACCGTTCGTCCGCCACATGAGGCTCATGGCCAGCGATCTTGAGCACGAACGGCATCGCCGTCCCGATGAGATAACCCTGCCGACCTTGAACGAGACCACCCGGCTCCGTCTCGGCCGTCAGCTGCAAGCCCTCTACGAGCCCGTCATCGACGAGCCGCTCGACCCACGGCTCGCCGAGCTGATGCTCCAGCTCGACGCGGACCGGGGCGCCGCGATCGGCCCGGCTCGATCGGCCTGAACACTCGACTGCTTCGGGCACGCTCCTGACGTCCGCCTGTCACGTGCAACTTCTATGACCCGATCCGAGCTGCCCGATTCCGCCGCGTCTGGGCTCGGAGTTTAGGGTTCCGGAGCCTCTGGACCGGACCTGGCAGCGAGCACCGGAGACGACCCCATGGCGAAGACCCTGAGATCCTGGACGACGGCCCTGTGCCTCCTGGCGCCCCTCCCGGCCGCCGCGCAATCGGCGCAGAACCTGACGGCCCTCAGGGGGCTCGCGCCCGTCAGCGCCCTGGGCGAGAGCGCGGCAGGACGAGACGCCCTCGACGCCAACCTGACGGTCACGGGCACGATTCAGGCCGGTGCCGGCAAGGTGCCCTTCCTGCTGCCGCTCAGCGAGCAGCGTCAGCTCGCCCTGCGCGATTCCTTCATCACCGACGGAAACGCGACGGAACTCGCCGACGGGCTCGGCAGCAAGCTCGGCGGCCTCTATCAGGCCAAGGCCCGCTACGCCGCTGACGAGACCTTCACCAACGTGGCCGCGTCCGTCACCGACCTCCTCGGCTACACCAACAACGTCGCCAAGTCGGATTCGAATGCGGGCAAGTATTTCTTCGCGAACGCCACCACCAACGGCAAGGCGCCGGTCTCGGAGGCTGCCGCCGTCATCCTGACGGAGCGCGGCGGCACGACGGACGTATTCGGCAAGGCCTATGGCCGACCCGCCGGGACGCCGGGCAGCGATGTCCACGGCGATGCCCGCCCGTTCCAGACCCTGCCGAGCCTGTTCGCCTATCGCGGCATCGACTATTTCGGCCGGCCGTCCCACAGTCTGGACTGGCTGCGAGGCCCGCGCATGAACCTGCTCGACAGCCCCTCGTATCCGAGCGGGCACACCACCTACGGCTATACCGAATCCGTCGTGCTCGCGATCCTGGTGCCGGAGCGCTACCAGCAGATGATCACGCGCGCCGCCGAGTACGGCACCAACCGCATCGTCGTCGGGGCGCATTACGCGATGGATGTGCTCGGCGGACGGGCCGTCGCCCTGCACGCGGTCGCCCATCTCCTCGCCAACGATCCCGCCTATGTGGGCCAGATGCGTCGCAACCCGGCGGTGGTCAACGACATGAGCCGCGGGACGAACACGGCCGTGACGGTCACCGATTATCGTGCGGCCCTTGAAGCCGCCCGCACGGACCTGACCGCCTTCCTGAAGGAGGCTTGCGGCGACACGGTCGCGACCTGCGCGCGCGCCGATACCGGCCGCTTCCGCGATGCCGCCGCCAATGCGGCCCTCTACGACGCGACACAGACCTACGGCCTGCCCGTCGTGCATCCGCAGCGGGTGGGCACGACGGACGATGTCGGCCGGATCGCGCCGGAGGCCGGACACCTGCTCACGGCCGCCTTCCCGGCGCTCAGCCTCGCGGAGGCCAACGCCATCCTGACGGAGACCCAGGGGCCGGGCGGCGGGTTCCTGGACGATGGATCGGCCTTCGGCGTGTATGCGCGCCTCAATCTCTACGCGGCTGCCGGCAAGGCTGCTGCCCTGGCCGCCCGCAAGGCCGCCCCCTCTCCCACCGCCCGCTAAGACGGGCGGGGCGGGCCCCGCCGGGAGCGCGGCGGGCCGGCGCCTCAAGGGTCGGCCGCGGCGACCAGCCAGGCGCAGAATGCGCGGACCGCGGGATCGTCCGCGCGGGCCTCCGGCACGTAGGTGAAGTAGCTGCGGGCCGGCAGCGCGGGGCCGGCGAAGGGGCAGGTCAGCCGGCCGGCCGCGACGTCGTCGGCGATCAGCCGGTCGGGCCCCATCGCTACGCCGAGGCCGTCGAGGGCCGCCTGGAGCGTCAGGTAGAAATGCTCCAGCGTCACCGAGGCCTGCGGCTCCAGGCCCGGCACGCCGGCGGCTTCCAGCCATTGCGGCCAGACCTGGGGCAGCGTCGCTGCGTGCAGCAGCGTGTGGTGCCGAAGCGCGCCCGCCTCGGTCAGGGGCAGGCGCCGCAGCAGGCCAGGACTGCAGACGGGGATGCGGCGCTCGGTGAGAAAGGGGCGCCCGATATGGCCCGGCCGCAGGTCGGGGCCACCCCGGATGGCAACGTCGAAGGGCTCGGCCAGGTTGGCCAAGGGCACGTTCGAAGTCGTCAGCCGCACCTCTACGGCGGGATGGGCGCGCTGGAAACCGGAGAGCCGCGGGATCAGCCAGCGCAGGGTGAAGGTCGCCAGGGCGTTCACGCGGAGCAGGCGTGGCCGTCCGCGCTCCAACTGTCGCGTCGTTGCCAGGGCGATGCGGTCCAGGGCGGCGCCGATCTCGGCAAGGTAGCTCGCGCCCGCCTCCGTCAGGACCACGCGACGGTTGTGACGCTCGAACAGCGGCTGGCCGAGCCAGGCTTCCAGGGCCTGGACGTGCCGGCTCACCGCCCCGTGCGTGACGCGCAACTCCTCGGCAGCCCGGGTGAAGCTGGCATGGCGCCCGGCGGTCTCGAAGGCCTTCAGCGCATTCAGGGGCGGCAGACGACGCAGCACGGGTCAGGTTTCCTCACGCGAGCGTCAACATAAGACGTTTGTCAGCCGTGGACGAGCGGGCGATCCTGCGTCGGCAAACGAGGATCATTCCCGCATGTCGTCCGCCCAGGACCTGAGCGCCTCATGTCGAGCGTCCGCCGTCGACGCCCTGCCTCATCCGGAGGCGCAGCGGACGCTGGTGGCCGTCGGCCTGAACCACGCCCTGCACGACGGCTATACGGACTTGATCTACGTGCTTCTGCCGGTCTGGCAGGCGGAGTTCGCCCTCGGCTACGCCGCTCTCGCCCTGTTGCGCAGCCTGTACAACGGGGCCCTCGCCGCCCTGCAGATGCCGTCGGCCAGGCTCGCGGCGCGCTTCGGCGCGCGGCGGGTGCTGGTGCTCGGGACCCTGCTGAGCGCCGGGGGCTATGCGCTGGCCGGCCTCTCGGGGAGCCTTGCCGGTCTCTGCCTTGCCCTGACGCTCGGGGGCATCGGCAGCAGCACCCAGCATCCCCTGGCCTCGGCGGTGATCACCCGCGCCTACGGCGGGTCGGCCCGCGGGCCGCTCGGCACCTACAACTTCACGGGCGATCTTGGGAAGGCCAGCGTACCACCCCTGCTCGGCCTGCTGCTGTCGCTGATGGACTGGCGCTCGGCGCTCTGGCTCATCGCCGCCCTGGGCCTCGCGGTGGCACTCGGCCTCCTGCGCCTGCTGCCGCGTGACCCGGCATCACGGGACGGGAGCCCGGCCAGGACGCCGCGACCCCTGACGCCCGACGGGACCGGAGGCGCCGGCTTCCGGCTGCTCGTGGCGATCGGCACCCTCGACAATGCCGCCCGCCCGGCCTTCCTGCTCTACCTGCCGTTCCTGCTTCAGGAGAAGGGCGCCGGCCTGACCACGGTGGGCTTCGCCCTCTCGGCGGTGTTCATCGGGGGCGCTCTCGGCAAAGCCGTCTGCGGGCGGTTCGGCGAGCGGTTCGGCGTGACCCGGACCGTGATCCTGACGGAGGCCGGCACGGCGCTGGCGATCCTGGCCGTGGTGGTGCTCCCGCTCTGGCCGGCCCTGGCGCTCCTGCCGGTGCTCGGCATCATGCTGAACGGGACTTCCTCCGTGCTCTACGGCACGGTGCCGGATCTGGCGCCTGGGGGGCAGGTCGAGAAGGCCTTCGCGGTCTTCTACACCTGGACCCTGGGCGGAAGCGCCCTGGCAGCCCCCCTGCTCTACGGACGGTTGGGCGATGCTGCCGGACCCCGCGTCGCGATGCTGGCTGCCGCCGCGACGGCGCTGGCCGTCGTGCCGCTTATGATCGTCCTGTCGCCCCGCCTCGCCTCCCCCGCCGCAAAGGCGCGCTGACGAGCGGGCGCACGCCTGCTGCCTGTGCGTTCCAGAAGCGCGAAGCCGCTCAGGGCGCTGCGGGGGCCTCGATCGTCCAGGGCTGGTCGAACACGTATTCCTCCAGGTTCGTGCCGAGCCCGCCGCGGTCGATCACGAGAAAGTCCTGGGGCGCGCCGAAGGGGGTCAGCACCCCGTGCCATGTGCCGATGCCGTAGCAGACGCCCTGCCCCGGCGCCGTGACGAAGGCGTGCGGCCGGCCGGGGCGACCGCCCTCGTCGGGGCAGACCACCACGAGGAACGGCGCGGCATCCAGGGGCAGGAAGGCCTGTGCTCCGAGCGGGTGGCGCTCCACGAGGCTCACGGCGAGGGGCAGGCCGTAGGGTTCGGCCTCCACGTAGCCGATCACCACATGCCCATCCTCGCCCGCCACCCGCACCTGTGCGAGGTCGTGGAAGCGGCGGGCCTTGCCGGCATTCATGGAGCGCGGCGCGACGGCGTCCTTGTCGATCACGGTGCCGAACGGGGCGAAGGCCTCCGCCGTCAGCGGTGCGGCGACGATCCGGCGGTCGTTCATCGGCGAGCCCGGATGGGGTCGAGCGCGGGGTGTCGGTTGACGTCCTTGTAGAGGAGGTAGCGGAAGGGTCCGGGTCCCCCGGCGTAGCAGGCCTGGGGGCAGTAGNGCCCGGATGGGGTCGAGCGCGGGGTGTCGGTTGACGTCCTTGTAGAGGAGGTAGCGGAAGGGTCCGGGTCCCCCGGCGTAGCAGGCCTGGGGGCAGTAGGCGCGCAGCCAGAGGAAGTCGCCGGCCTCGACCTCGACCCAGTCGCGGTTGAGCCGGTAGACGGCCTTGCCCTCGAGGATGAAGAGGCCGTGCTCCATGACGTGGGTCTCCTCGAAGGGGATGGAGGCGCCCGGGCGCAGGGTGACGATGTTGACGTGCATGTCGTGGCGGACATCATCGGGGGCCCCCGGAGGGACCGGGCGGACCGAACTACCCGAACATGTGAGGGGGGCCGCTTCGCGGCGCGATCACGGTCGGATGAGGGGGGATGGCGGGCGCAGGATGGGAGGCCCTCTCCCTCAAATCCTCGTCGCAAGGGCCACGNATGAAGAGGCCGTGCTCCATGACGTGGGTCTCCTCGAAGGGGATGGAGGCGCCCGGGCGCAGGGTGACGATGTTGACGTGCATGTCGTGGCGGACATCATCGGGGGCGACGAAGCGGGTTGTGGCCCAGGCCCCGTCGGTACCGGGCATGGGCACGGGGGTAACGGCGGTCTCGTGGGTGACGAAGGCGGGRGGCGGCTCGAGGCCGGGYACGCGGGCGTAGGCCTTGCGGATCCAGTGGAAGCGGGTGGGTCCGGTTCCGTCGTTGCGCAGGYTCCAGGTGGWGCCGGGGGGCAGGTAGGCGTAAGCG
Source organism: Methylobacterium sp. Leaf125 (assembly GCF_001423085.1). GTDB lineage: Bacteria > Pseudomonadota > Alphaproteobacteria > Rhizobiales > Beijerinckiaceae > Methylobacterium. The sequence goes on from NZ_LMNU01000048.1 coordinate 116,167, forward strand.
CCGGGGGTGAGGGCGTGGGCCTGTCCGTCGCAGACGAGGCGGGCCTGGCCCTCGACGAGGAAGAGCACGGCCTNGCCGGGGGGCAGGTAGGCGTAAGCGCCGGGGGTGAGGGCGTGGGCCTGTCCGTCGCAGACGAGGCGGGCCTGGCCCTCGACGAGGAAGAGCACGGCCTGGGCTTCGGGGTCGGGTTCGGGGCGCTCGCTGCCGCCGCCGGGGGCGAGGGTGACGAGGTACTGGGCGAAGGTTTCGGCGAAGCCCGAGAGGGGTCGGGCGAGCATCCAGGCCTGGGCGTGTTCCCAGAAGGGCAGCACGGAGGTGACGATGTCGCGCATCACGCCCCGGGGGATGACGGCGTAGGCCTCGGTGAACACGGCCCGGCCGGTCATCAGCGCGGTCTGGGGCGGCAGGCCGCCGCAGGGCGGGTGGTAGGGCNACGCCCCGGGGGATGACGGCGTAGGCCTCGGTGAACACGGCCCGGCCGGTCATCAGCGCGGTCTGGGGCGGCAGGCCGCCGCAGGGCGGGTGGTAGGGCAAGGGGGGCATCCAAAGGGCTCCGTGTCCGACAGGTGTGACGAACTTCCCCGGAACGCGTCAAGCTGCCGGTGCACCCGCCACACGGCGTGGCGGTTTTTCGATCTCGTTTCACAGGGGATGTGAAACCCTGCCAAGCTTGCCGCGTCGGCTTCGGAGGCGGCGTCCTGGCTTGCGCTCACGGGATCGCCGCGAGAAACGGGCTCGCAACACGGCGTCGCGGCGCCATTCGCCGATTGCCAACGATCCCGGCTTTTTATGGTCGTTGATCTCTTCAACAGATCCGTATGTCTGGCGTCAGGGCAACAATATGCCGAAAAAGCTCAAGGCATTCGTCTCCACGGTTGCTGTGCTTGTCATCTTGGCGGGAGCCTATGTGGCTTTCCGATCCCGTGGCACGGAACAGGGAAGCTTTGTGACGGCGCCGGCCTATCGCGGCGACATCACCACCATCATCGCGGCCAGCGGCTCGATTGAGCCGATCCGACTCGTCAGCGTCGGCGCACAGGTGTCCGGACGGGTGGTGGGCCTTCATGTCCAACTCGGGCAGCAGGTGACGGAAGGGCAGCGCATCGCCGAGATCGACTCGATGCCTCAGATGAACGCCGTGCAGCGCAATCAAGCGGCCCTGAATGCCCTCCAGGCGCAACGCGAGCGCGCGAAGGTGGTTCTCAAGCAGACCGAGTCGGCCTTTCGCCGCCAGGGCGACATCGTGGCTGGAAAGGCCGGGACCCGTCAGGACTACGAGGCGGCCGAAGCGGCCTACGGGATCGCCCAGACCGACATCGCCGCCCTCGACGCGCAGATCGAGGGAGCGACGGTCAACGTCCGGAACGCACGCACCGAACTTACCTACACGCAGATCACCGCCCCGATCGGCGGCACCGTCGTGGCGATCGTCACGAAGCAGGGACAGACGGTGATCTCGTCCCAGACCGCGCCGACGATCGTCCGCCTCGCCGATCTCGGTACCATGTCGGTCAAGGCCAGGGTCTCGGAGGCCGATATCGGACGTCTCAAGCCGGGCATGTCCGTCCTCCTCAGTACCCTGGCGCAGCCCAACCGGCGCTACGAAACGACCTTGAAGACGATCGATCCGGCGCCCGATCAGATCGCGATCGAGGCGAATGCCTCCACGCAGGCCGGCGGCGCCAATGCGTCCAGCACGGAGAACCCGGCGGTCTACTTCAATGCAAGGTTCGAGATCGCGAACGCGGATGGGGCGCTCAAGCCGCTGATGACCGCCCTCGTGAGCTTCATCCTGGAGGAAGCCAAGGATGCGGTCCTGGTGCCTGCCGCCGCCGTCGAGCGGACCGGTCCGCGCCAGGGCCGCTTGCGGATCCTGGGTCGGGACGGACGGCCGGAGGAGCGCAGCGTTCGGACCGGCTTGAGCAACGGGGCACAGCTTCAGGTCCTCGAGGGGGTCGCCCCCGGGGAGGTGGTGATCATCGCCGACCCGCGAGACGGTGCCAGTTTTGCCAATTCCCGGAAGCGCTCGTAATGGAACGGCGCGAGGCTCCGCAGACGCCGCGCGTCGGGGGCACGGCCCCCGACGCCGAGGCGCCGGTCCTGCTGGTCCTGGAGAACGTGCACCGGACTTACCGGATGGGCGACCAGATCGTGGCGGCGCTCGACGGGATCGACCTGCGGATCCGGGCCGGGGAATTCGTGGCCATCATCGGGCAGTCGGGCTCCGGCAAGTCGACCCTGCTGAACCTCCTCGGCTGCCTCGATCGACCGAGCGAGGGCCGCTACTGCATCGATGGGCGCGATACCGCCGGGGTCGATCCCGACGCGATGGCAGCGCTGCGCCGGCACACCTTCGGCTTCGTCTTTCAGAGCCACAATCTGCTGCCGCGACTCCCGGCTTGGGCCAACGTCGCCCTTCCGGCGATCTACGCCGGGGAAGCCGCCGCCTCGCGCAAACGGCGGGCCGCCACCCTGCTCGTCCGGCTCGGCCTCGGGGAACGCCTCGATCATCGTCCAACCCAGCTTTCCGGTGGACAGCAGCAGCGCGTCGGCATCGCCCGGGCGCTCATGAATGGTGGGCGGATCATCCTGGCGGACGAGCCGACCGGATCGCTCGACAGCCGCACGAGCGCGGAGCTTCTCACCCTGTTCAGGACCTTGTGCGACGAGGGCCACACAGTGGTGATCGTGACGCATGATCCCCAGGTGGCCGCGACGGCCGACCGGGTCGTCGAGATCGCCGACGGGCGCATCCGCACGGATCGCACGCAGCGGATGGGTCAGGGGACCCGCCCGCCCCTCCAGCCGATCCCGGACGGATCGCGCCGCTGGGCCAATCAGATTCCGGAGGCGGTCAAGAGTGCGATCGGCACCCTCCTCGCGCATCGTCTGCGCAACGTCCTCACCATGCTGGGGATCGTGATCGGGATCGCCGCGGTCATCCTTGCCGTGGCGATCGGCCAGGGCTCGGAGCAAGAGGTGCTGGAAAAGATGAAGGGCCTCGGGAGCAACAGGACCGAAGTCTTGTCTCGATCCTACTACAGTTCCGGCCTGGGAAGTCAGAGGGGATCCCTGTCCCAGGCGGACCTCGACCGATTTTCGGCCTTCTCCTTCGTGACGGGGGCAACGCCCAGTGAGGAGAAGCCGAGCGTTCTTCGCCATCAGAACATGGTCATGTCTGGGACGGTGTACGGTGTCGAGCCGGCCTTCTTTCGCATTCACGATTTTCCGATCGTCTTGGGGCGAAACTTTACGGAAGGCGGCGCGCGAAGTTCAGGCGTCGAGATCATCATCGATGCGTCGATACGTGCGTCGCTGTTCGCACCGGGTGAAGATCCGCTCGGCGCCCTCATCCTGGTTGGGATGGTTCCGGCGCGCGTCGTCGGCATCGCGCAGATCGATGGTTCGTCCCGCTTCGGGCGTCGGCCATTCGCCGCCATCCTCAACAAGACCTTCAGCTATCGCATCTCGGGCCACGCGTACTTCGGACATCTGACGCTCCAAATCGCCGAGACCGTGGACCGCGACGTGGCCCTGGCCGCCATCTTCAAGTCGTTGCGCGCCTGGCACGGCGCTCAGGATTTCATCTTGTTCGACGCCGAAGCCCAGCGAGAGGCCATGCTGAAAGCCAAGGTCATCCTCGGGTTGGTGACCGTCTCCATCGCTGGAATCGCCCTGGTAATCGCCACCGTCGGCGTGATGAACATGATGCTCGTTGCGGTGACCGAACGAACCCGTGAGATCGGTCTGCTGATGGCGCTGGGCGCACGGCGTTCGGACGTGATGCTGCAGTTCTTCATCGAGGCCTCCACCCTGTGTGTCGTGGGCGGGGCCCTTGGAACCGGCCTGGCCCTCGCGCTCGGAGAAGTGGCGCAGGTCGTCACGCTGCCCTTCACCCTGGCCTTCGGCTGGCGCTCGGCGGTGGCCGCGTTCCTCTGTGCCAGCCTCGCCGGCCTGGGGGCGGGCGTCGTGCCGGCGCGGCGGGCCGCTCAGGTCGATCCGGTCGAGGCGCTGACCCGATGACACCACCCGCCACCGGCCCGATGCCGTTTCTGGCGATGGCCGCCCTCCTGACGGCCGCCCTGCTGATGGCGGGCGGGTGCGTGGTGGGGCCCGACTTCGTGCCGCCCGTCCCGCCGGATGTTTCCCGGTACGGCGAGCGAGCCGATCCGACGCATCTGGTCGCCCCCGGGGTCGGGGGAACGCAGGTTCTGATCGCGGGAGCCAACCTGCCCGACGCGTGGTGGCACCTGTTCCGCTCCCGTCGTCTCGATGCCCTGGTGCGCGAAGGCCTCTCGGCGAACCCCACCGTCGAGCAGGCCGAGGCCGCCCTCCGCCAAGCCCAGACCCTGACCCAGTCCGTGCGGGCGGACATGCTGCCGAACCTCTCCGTCGGTGCCACGCGCGCCGGCGGTGGCGGCCTGGGACAGGCCGGCCCTGTCTCGTACGGGCTGTATGGTGCCAGCGTCACGGCCGGTTACACGCCCGACCTGTTCGGCGGGATTCGCCGCGCCGTCGAAGCCCAGGCGGCCCTGGAGGTGGTGGCGAGCGAGCAGCTGCGCGCGGCGACGCTCGCGCTCACGGGCAACATCGTCACCGCGGCGATCCAGGAAGCGACCGTGTCGGAGCAGATCGCCCTCTCCGAGGTGATCCTGCGCCAGTACCGAGATCAACTGGCGCTCGTGAAGGTCCGTTACGACGCGGGGGCCGAGCCCATCGCCAACGTCCTGAGTCAGGAGAGCTTGATCCGTTCGCAGGAGGTGACGATCATCGCCAGCCGAGCCGCGCGGATCCAGACGCGGCACCGACTCGCCGTGCTCCTGGGGCGACTGCCCAGCGCGTACGAACGCCCGAGCTTTCGCCTTCGCGAGCTGACGCTGCCCCGGCGCCTTCCGATCAGCCTGCCGTCCCGCCTGCTGGAGCAGCGTCCGGACATCCGCGCGGCCGAAGCTCAGTTGCACGCCGCCTCGGCCGGCATCGGTGTGGCGACCGCGAACCGGCTGCCCAACGTCACCCTGAGCGCCAACCTGGCTGCGAGCGCCGCGACCCTCGCAAGCCTGGCGGCATCGAGCGTCTGGGGGGCCGGGCTCGGGCTGGCGCAGCCGCTCTTCGACGGAGGAGCCCTGGCGGCCCGACAGGCGGCGGCTTCGGAGGGCTACGCGATCGCCCTGGCGACCTACCGCATGACGGTCTTGAACGCGTTCCAGAACACTGCCGATGTGCTGACGGCGCTCGAGGCGGATGCGAAGATTCTGACCGGCGCCATGCAGGCGGAAACTCTCGCTCAGGAAGCGCTCACGGCGTCCCAAGTTCAGTACAAGGCTGGGTCCCTCGCCTATTCGGGCCTTCTTCTGAGCCAGGTCCGCTACGCCTCGGCAACGCTCACCCGTCTCGCGGCTCAGAGCCAACGCCTCATCGACACGGTGGCGCTTCAGCAGGCCCTGGGCCGGAACCGGTTCCAGCCGGACATCGACTGATCGCGATCCGGTCTGAAGTCCAAGGCGGAAGGCCACGGCGCCAGTTTACGGCGATCCTGTCGATCGACCTGCACCGTGGCCCTCTCGACGACGATCCCGCCTGCCCGGCCCCGGGGCGCTGCGCCGGCGGTCGCTGGCTCTGCCCCCGGGACCTGGATCGGTTCACCCTGCCGGGCTGTGTCGTCTCTCTGGGATGGCACTGCCGGGGTCTGGGTCCCGATCCGGTCCGCATCGATGGAGCCCCGTGGACCTGGCCCGCGCCCGTCCGGTCCTTCGGAGCTCAGGTCGCGGTCCTGAGACCGGCATAGCGACCGACCGAGGCGTGGCCGCCCCTGAAGCCGGTCGCCGGACCTGCCGATCCGGGCATCGGGGTCGCGCGTGGCGGGGATCCACGCTCCCTCCCGGCCGATGCCGATGCGAGAAGTGCCTGCCGGAGAGACATGACTTCGCTCCGCAGGCGCGCGTTCTCGCGCTCGACGTCCCCCAGGCGCGTGACACCGGCCGGCGACAGGCCACCGAAGCGTCGGCGCCAGCGGTAGAACGTGCCGATGGAGACGTGGGCGGTCGCGCAGATGGTCGCGATGGCGGTTCCGCTGGCCGCCTCCTGCAGCAGGAAAGCGATCTCTTGATCGGTATGTTGGGATCGACGCATGCGCCTCAGCCAATCGAGCGAGTCTCCGAGGACGCGGCCCAGCAAGAAACGCACCGCCGACCGATGGGTGCGGAAAGACCTGTCGCTCGGTCCAGAATGCAATTTTTGACGTTCGACCTGCGGGAGCGCACGCGTCGTGGGCGGAACGCCGTGGTTTTACGCAAGCCGCCGCCGCTCTGCAGCCTATTTGGCCTTCCTCCCCGAGCGCTCAACTCGGACAATTCGCCGGTCACGGAACGAGGCGAGAGCGATGGTCGAATTCACGAGACGCAGCTTCCTGGGAACGGCGGCGACCCTGTCCGCTCCGGCCATCATCCGCCCGGCCTGGGCCGCCGACACCGTCAAGCTCGGCTGCCTGTTCTCGTCCTCGGGCACCATGGCGAACATCGAGGGCCGCCTGAACCACGTGGTGCGGATGGCCGCCGACGGCATCAACGCGAAGGGCGGCGTCAACGGGCGTCGCCTCGAGGTGGTGACTTCGGACCCGGCCTCCGACTGGCCGCTCTACGCGCAGATCGGTCGACAGATGCTGCAGCAGGAGAAGGTCGCCGCCCTGTTCGGCTGCTGGACCTCCGTCTCACGCAAGTCCGTGCTGCCGGTGGTCGAGCAGAATGACGGGCTGCTGTTCTATCCGCTCCACTTCGAGGGCGACGAGAACTCGAAGAACATCGTCTACGTGAATTCGCCCCCGGCGAGCTCGGTGCTGCCGGCGGTCGATTACCTCATGGGTGCGGAGGGCGTCGGGGCCAAGCGGTTCTTCATGATCGGCTCGGACTACGTCTGGCCGCGGACCATCAACAAGCAGCTCAAGGCCTACTGGACGTCCAAGGGCGTGCCCGAGACCGCGTGGCGCGAGGAATACGTGCCGCTGGGCTTCTCCAACTTCCAGACCCTGGTGAACCAGATCCGCAGCTTCGCCGCGCAGCCCGGTGGACAGCCTATCGTAGTACTCACCGTGGTCGGCTCCTCGATTCCCGATTTCCTGCGGGAATTCGCCAATCAGGGCATCCGCGCCACCGACGTTCCGATCCTCGGCCTCGACATGGTGGAGGCGGACCTCGAGGGCCTCGACACCGCCCCCCTCGTCGGCCACCTCAACTGCTGGGCCTATCTCCAGGCCGCCAAGGCCGAGGCGAACACGACGTTCCTGTCCGAGTGGGCAGCCTACGTGAAGGCCAAGGGCGTCCCCTTCAGTGCCGACACGGTCATCGACCCCATGGTGTCGGCCTATGACAGCGTCCAGCTCTGGGCGCTCGCCGCCGCCAAGGCCGGCAGCTTCGACGTACCGGAGGTCCGCAAGGCTTTCCCCGGCCTCAGCTTCGCCGACCCGTCCGGTTACACGCTGACCATGGGGAGCGAGAACAACTACGTCGCCCGGGGCGTCTTCATCGGCTCGGTCAACGAGAAGCAGGGCTTCGACATCCTCTGGCAATCGCCCGATGCTCCCAAGCCCGTGCCGTTCAGCCCGTATGGTTAAGGGCCCGGGACGGTTCGGTTTCGTCGCTCTCCTGCTCTGGGCTTCGAGCCTGGTGATGCCGCCGGCCCTGGCGGCCGAAGCGACGCTCGATCGCGGCGCCCTCGCCACGGCGCTCTGCGGAGACGGCGCGGCGCAGGCCAAGGCGGTGGAGGGGGTCCTGCGCAATTCTGCGGAGGCGACATCCGGTGACCTCGCCTGGGCCGGCACGATCCTGCGCGCCCTCCTCGATCGGCGCCTGGCCTGCCTCGGTGAGTCTGCCCTGGTCCTCGACCGAGCCGGTGCCACCGATGGTCGCGACGCGGCCACCGGCACGGCGCGCCCGGTCACGGGCGGGCGCTCGCCGGTGCTCGGCCTGCGCCAGCGCGCCCTCATCGAGACCGCCTCCGGAGCGGCGTCGCTGCTGACCGGGGCGGATGTCGAGTTGCGCCGGGCCGGCCTTGCCGCCCTGGAGCGCCGGATCGCCACCGTTCCGGAAGCCCTCCTCCTGCGCGCCGCCTCCGCCGAGAGCGATCCGGGCCTCAGGGCCGGCCTCGCGGCGATCGCGCAATCGGCCGCCCTGTCCTCCGTCGATCCGGCGCGCCGCCTCGCGGCGATCCGGGCCGTGTCGGAGGCGCCCTCGGGCGCGGCGTTCTCGCGGCTCTCCGCTCTCAAGGCCGACGCGGCCTACGGCAGCGATCCCGCCTTCCGCAGCGCCCTCGACGCCGCCCTGGCCCGCGTCGAGCGGGCCGTGTCGATCGGGAACGGTCTCGCCGTGCTCTACAACGGCCTGAGCTTTGCCAGCATCCTGTTCATGGCGGCGGCCGGCCTCGCGATCATCTTCGGGCTGATGGGCGTCATCAACCTCGCCCAGGGCGAATTCATCATGATCGGCGCCTACGCGACCTACGGCGTACAGGAAGCCGTCCGGCGCATCGCGCCGGGCTGGCTCGACGCGTACCTGCTGGCCGCGATCCCGGTGGCGTTCCTGACCTCGGCGCTGGTCGGCATCGCCATCGAGGCCCTGATCCTGCGCCATCTCTATCGACGACCGCTGATGAGCCTGCTCGCCACCTGGGCGGTGAGCTTGTTCCTCATCAACGGGGTACGGGTCGCGGTGGGGTCGCAGAACCTGCAATTCGCGATGCCGCCCTACGTCAGCGGTGGCGTCCCGCTCTATGCCGACTTCGTGGTCACCTGGAATCGCCTGTTCGCCATCGCCTTCGCGGCCGTGACCCTGGTGCTGACCCTCGTGATCCTGAAGCGGACGCCGCTGGGCCTCGACATCCGCGCGGTGACGCAGAACCGCGACATGGCCGCCTGCCTCGGCATTCGCACCCGGCGGGTCGACCGGCTCGCCTTCGGCTTCGGCTCGGGGCTGGCCGGCCTCGCCGGGGTGGCCCTTTGCCCGATCTACAGCGTGAATCCCGGGATGGGCGCGAACTTCGTCATCGACAGCTTCATGGTGGTGGTGCTCGGCGGCGTCGGCACCGTGGTGGGCACCCTCGTGGCGGCGCTCGGCATCGGGGGCGCCAACGTCCTGATCGAGCCGCTCTACGGGGCCGTGGCTGCCAAGGTCATCGTGCTCGCCGGCATCATCCTGTTCCTGCAGCGCCGCCCCGAGGGCCTGTTCGCCGTGCGGCGCCGGCGATGAGCGGCGCTCTCGACCTGTCGCCCGGCATTCCGGCGGCCCGACGGCGCGGCCTGATCCTCGGGGGCGACCCGCTCCTGGCGGGCCTCGTCGGGCTCGTCCTGGCGGCGGCCCTCGGCCTCGTGCTGCTCCCACCCGCCCCCTACCTCGTCAACATGATCGGGCAGCTCGCGGCCTTCGCAATTCTCGCGGTCTCCCTCGACCTCGTCTGGGGCTATCTCGGTATCCTCAGCCTCGGGCACGGATTGTTCTTCGCTATCGGCGGCTACGTCTGCGCGATGCACCTTCTCGCCCATGCCTACGTGGTCACCGGCACGGCCCCGGACCTGATGCAGTTCATGGGCTGGAAGAGCCTGCCGGTCTACTGGACCGGCCTGACCAGTGCGCCCTACGCCCTGGCCCTGGCGCTGGGCCTGGCGGCGGCCGTCGCCTTCGTGTTCGGTCTCGCCTCGTTCCGCTCCCGGGTGAACGGCGTCTACTTCTCGATCATCAGCCAGGCCCTGGTCTACGTCGCCATGCTGCTGATGTTTCGCAACGATACGGGTCTGGGCGGCAACAACGGCATGACGGGGTTCTCGCTGCTGTTTGGCTGGCCCATGGGCTCCCCCGGGGTCGTCACCGGTCTCGCTGTGGCGACGCTCCTGTCCCTCGCGGCCGTGCTGGTCGGTGCGCGGGCCCTGGTGGCGAGCCCCCTCGGGCGACGCATGCTGGCCTGCCGGGACGACGAGGCGCGGCTGCGCACCCTCGGCTACGGCACCACGCGCCTCAAGCTCGGAATCTGGTGCCTCTCGGCCGCCATCGCGGCGTTGGCGGGTCTCCTCTACGTGCCCCAGGTCGGCATCATCAATCCGCGGGTGCTCAGCCCCGACCTGTCGATCGAGATCGCGGTCTGGGTCGCCATCGGTGGTATGGGCCGGCTGGGCGGCGCCGTGATCGGCGCGATCGCGGTCAACGCCCTCAAGTTCTGGCTCAGCGCGGCGATGCCGGAAGCCTGGCCCTTCATCCTCTCGGGCCTCGTCCTTGTCGTGGTCCTCGGGTTGCCCAACGGTCTCCTCGACCTCGCCACGCTCCGGCTGAAGCCGAACTGGCTCCAGCGCGCGGGACCGCAGCCGTGAGCGCCCTCGTCATCGACAGCCTCGAGGTCGTGTTCGGTGCCTTCCGGGCCCTGGACGGCCTCTCCCTTGCCGTCGATCCGGGTGAGGTCCGCGCGGTGATCGGTCCCAATGGGGCCGGCAAGACCACGCTGCTCGATGCGATCACGGGGATTGCCCGACCGAGATCCGGGCGCATCCTCCTCGGCGACGGGCGCGACCTGACCCAGGCTTCGGAGGCCGAGATCGCCCGGGCGGGGGTACGCCGCAAATTCCAGAAGCCGAGCGTCTTTCCGGCCCTGACGGTGCGCGAGAATCTCGGCCTCGGCTGTGGCCCGGATTGTCCGGCGCGGGAGCGGCCGGTCCGCCTGGCGCGGGCCCTGGCGGAAACCGGCCTCGAAGCGCGCGCCAGCGTGCCGGCCGGCGCCCTCGCCCATGGCGAGAAGCAATGGCTCGAGATCGGAATGGTGCTGGCGTCCGAGCCCCGGGTCCTCCTCCTCGACGAGCCGGTGGCGGGCCTGTCCGACGACGAGACCGCGCGTACCGCCGAACTCATCGGCGCCCTGCGCCGGCCCGACCGGGCCATCCTGGTAATCGAGCACGATATGGCCTTCGTCGAGGCGGTGGCCGACCGGGTCACGGTGCTGCACGAGGGCCGGACCCTGTTCGAAGGCGCGATGGCGGGAGCCCGCGCCGATGCCCGCGTGATCGACGTGTTCCTCGGCCGATGACGCGCGCCCCCATGCCAGCCCCCGCACATCCGGCCAGCCTGACGGTGACGGGGCTAGACCAGCACTACGGCAGCGCCCAGGTGCTCCGGAACGTCGGCTTCAGCGTCGCGCCCGGCACCTGCCTCGCGGTGCTCGGCCGCAACGGCGCCGGCAAGACCACCCTGCTGCGCTGCCTCACCGGCCTGATTCCGGTGACTCGGGGGACGGTCACCCTCGATGACGTGGACTTCACGCGTCAGCCTTGCGACCGGCGGGCCCGTTCCGGGCTCGCCCTCGTGCCGCAGGGCCGCGAGATCTTCGCCGACCTCAGCGTCGCGGAGAACCTCCGGGTCGCGGCCCGGGCGCACGGGCTGGACCGGAGTGGCGCCGTCGACGACGCCGTCTCGCTGTTCCCGGCCCTGCGCGACCTCTGGCACCGCCCGGGCGGCAACCTCTCCGGCGGCCAACAGCAGCAACTCGCCATGGCCCGGGCCCTGGCGACGCGGCCCCGCGTCCTGCTCCTCGACGAACCGACCGAGGGCATCCAGCCCTCGATCGTCTCCGCCATTGAGGGCGTGATCGCCGGGCTCCAGGGCCGCGTCACCGTCGTCCTGGTGGAGCAGTACCTCGCCTTCGCGATCCGGCTCGCGGACGCCTTCGTCGTTCTCTCGCGCGGCGCCGTGGTCGAACAGGGCCTGCGCCAGGACCTGAACCACGACGCCGTTTCCCGGCACATCGCCGTCTGACCCGCCCGACCCAGGAGCCCGCATGTCGACGCATCACGAGATCCCCGCGACCCCCGAGAGCATGGTGCTGGGCTACTTCGACGCCACCCTGCCCCCCGTGCTGGAGGTGGCCTCCGGCGACACCGTGACCCTGCACTCGTTCCCGGCCGGCGGACGGGAATCCCTCCACCCCGATCCCGCCCGCGTGCCCGCGGATTACCGGTTCGCCCTGGACACCCTGGCGCAGGGGCCCGGCCCCCACTTCGTCACCGGACCCGTCCACGTGCGCGGTGCCGAACCCGGCGACGTGCTCCAGGTCGACATCCTGGACCTGAAGTTCCGCATGGACTGGGGCTTCGTCGCGATCCTGCCGCTCCTCGGTACCCTGCCGGACGAGTTCACCGACTACGAGATCATCCACCCCGACATCGACGTCGCCCGCGGCGTCGCCGTGCTGCCCTGGGGCACGGAACTGCCCCTCGATCCGTTCTTCGGCATCATGGGCACGGCGCCCCCGGCCGCCTGGGGCCGGGTCGGAACCCCGGTCCCCCGCGGCTTCGGCGGGAACATGGACAACAAGGAGCTCAGGGTCGGCACCACCCTCTACCTGCCGGTCTACAATCCGGGCGCCGGCTTCTACGCAGGCGACGGACACGGCGTGCAGGGGGACGGCGAGGTCTGCATCACGGCCCTGGAGACGGGCCTCACCGGCACGTTCCGCCTCACCGTGCGCAAGGATCTCGGCTACGCGTGGCCCTTCGCCGAGACGCCCACGGACTTGATGTCGATCGGCCTGCACGAGAGCCTGGACGAGGCGATGCGCCAGGCCGTGCGCGAGATGGTGCGTCACGTCTGCGACCGCACGAACCTCACCCGCAACCAGGCCTACATGCTGTGCTCCCTCGCCGGGAACCTGCGGATCACCCAGACGGTGGACGGTAACAAGGGCGTGCACATGCTGATGCCGAAGAAGGCTCTGATGTCGAAGCGTGCCCTCTGATCCCGAAGGGCCCTCGCGGCTCGCGCGGGCCCCGGGCTGCGAAGGCCGGCCTCCTGAGGCCGGGCTCACGCCGGGGCGTTGAGCCGTCGCGAACCGAGCCGCCAGGGCCGGATGGACGAGGCTGTTCGCGGACATCCTCGCGGAGGAGCCGGGTTTGGTGCGTGCAACGGCCGGCCTCGCGGCTTACTGAGGTCTGACCCAACCAAGCCGCCAGGGAATCTCAGCCGCATGGTCATGAGACGAGTCGTCAAGCTCACCGCGTTCGGCGCGCCGCAGGTCCTTTCGATCGTCCGGGAGGCGCTTGCCCCGCTCGCGCCCGGTGAGGTGCGGGTTCGCCAGACCGCCATCGGTTTCAATTTCATCGACATCTACCAGCGCAAGGGGGTCTATCCCCTTCCCCTGCCGACCGGCCTCGGCTTCGAGGCGGCCGGCGTCGTCGACGCGGTCGGGTCGGAGGTCGCCGGCCTTCGGGTCGGCGACCGGGTCGCCTACATGAATGCCGGGGTCGGCGCCTACGCGGACCTGCGCAACGTGCCCGCCGACAAGCTCGTCACCTTGCCCGAGACGATCACCGACGCGGCTGCGGCCACCCTCCTGTTCAAGGGCATGACCGCCCAGTACCTCCTGCGCCGGACATACCCGGTCCAGGCGGGGGATCTCCTGCTCGTTCATTCGGCCGCCGGCGGCGTCGGGCAGATCCTGACCCGCTGGGCGACGGCGCTCGGGGCGGAGGTGATCGGAACCACGGGCTCGCCGCACAAGCACGAAGCCGCGCGTGCCGCCGGATGCGTCGCGGTGGTCGACCTGAACGACCCGGACTGGCCGGAGGCGTTCCTGACGGCGAGCGGCGGTCGCAAGGCCCGCGTCGTCTACGATGCGGTCGGCAAGGACACCCTGATCCGATCCCTCGACTGCGCCGCGCCCTTCGGGCTCGTGGTCTGCTACGGCGCGTCGTCCGGCAAGGCTCCGGCGGTAGATCCCGAATTGCTCAACAAGAAGGGCTGCCTCTTCCTCACCCGCCCCTCCGTCTTCCCGCACAACGCCGATCCGGCAACGTTCCGGGCCAACGCGGCCGACCTCTTCGATGCCATCGCCCGGGGGCACGTGACCGTCGACATCGGCGGCCGCTTCGCGCTCGACGCGATCGTGGAGGTCCACCGCGCGGCGGAGGAGCGTCGCTGCAGCGGAGCACTCCTCATTACACCGTAGACGATCGGTCACCGGGCCGATGTTGCATCCATAATTCGGTTGGCCCGAGGTTTGCTGGAGCCCTGTCACAGACACGGAGGGTTCATGACGGCTTCCTCGGTCCAACTCCGCCTGGACAGTATTCGCAAGTCATTTCCCGGCAAGGGCGGATCGGTGCCGGTTCTCGACGGACTGAGCTTCGACATCTTCGAACGCGACTTCGTCAGCATTATCGGGCCCAGCGGCTGCGGCAAGACGACGGTCTTCAACGTGATTGCCGGGCTGCTCGAACCCGACAGCGGGACGATGACGTTCCGCGGCGAGGTGGTGTCCGGGCTGCAGGGCCGGGTCGGCTACATGATGCAGAAGGACCTGCTCTTCCCCTGGCGGACGGTTCTGCAGAACGTGATGCTCGGCCTGGAGATGAAGGGCGTCGACCGGGCCCAGGCCCTCGACACGGCGCGAGAATACCTCTCGACCTTTGGGCTCTCGGGCTTCGAGAACGCCTATCCGAAGATGCTCTCCGGCGGCATGCGCCAGCGGACCGCCCTGATCCGGACCCTGATCATGGATCCCGACATCCTGCTGCTGGATGAGCCCTTCTCCGCCCTCGACTACCAGACGAGACTCTACCTCGAGGGGGTTCTGCTGGACGCGGTCGAGACCTTCCACAAGACCGTCGTCCTGGTGACGCACGATATCGACGAGGCCGTGGCCCTGTCCAAGCGCGTGGTCGTTCTCGGCAACCGTCCCACGACCGTGAAGTCCGTCCACGAGATCGGGCTCGATGCCCGATCGCCGATCGGCGCACGGAGCGATCCGCGCTTCTCGGACTACTTCCAGACCCTCTGTGGCGAACTCGAGATCCAGACCCGTCAGAGGGCTGCCTGATGGCGACGCAGACGCTGAAGTCCTCCCCGACCCTGAAGCCTGCGACGGCGACGGCGACGCGGCCGGCACGCGCGACGTCCGCGCGGTCCCGCCCAGGTCCGGGATCCCTCGCGCGGGCTGCGGACACGACCCTGGGGCGCGCCGTCATCCAACTTCTGGCCGTCGCGGCGTTCTTCCTGGCCTGGGAGGTCGCGGTCCGGGCCGGTTGGCTGACGGAATTCCTGGTCGGCGCCCCATCGGGCATCGGGCGGGTCTTCCTCGCTTCCCTGCTCGACGGGTCCTTGCCCGTCGACACCTGGTACACCGTGATCGAGGCGATCATCGGGTTCCTGATCGGCACCCTCCTGGGCTCGGTGGCCGGTCTCGGGCTGTGGTACTCGGCCTTCGTCGCCCGGCTCGTCGAGCCCTTCATCGTGGCGATCAACTCGGTGCCGAAGATCGCCCTGGCCCCGATCGTGATCCTGTGGTTCGGCACCGGATTCGTCTCAAAGGTGGCACTCGCGGTCTCCCTCACCGCCCTCGTCGCCCTGATCGCCGCCTATCAGGCCGCGCGCGACGCCGACCCCGACCTGCAGGCGCTGTTGGCCTCGATGGGCGCCTCGAAGAACCGCATCTTCAAGAGCGTGATCGTGCCCTCGACCCTGCCGGCCATCATCGGGATGTTCCGCATCAACATCGGCTTCGCCCTCGTGGGCGCGGTGGTCGGCGAGTTCATCTCATCCCAGCGCGGGCTCGGGCATCTGATCTACGCGGCCTCGAGCCTCTACGACCTCAACACGGTCTGGGTCGGCTTGTTCGTGCTGATGTTCGTGGGCTTCCTGCTCTACCACGTCATCGATTTCGCCGAGCGTCGCATCCTGCCCTGGCGCCAAGTCACCACGGCCGGGCAGGTCCAGGTCTGATCGCACCTCTCGCCAGGTCCGCCCGTGTCTCCGGCCCGTGCTTTCGCGCTGAATCGAGGCCGGGCGGGCGCAGCTGGATCCTGCCTCCATCGAACCTCCCGACCATCTTTCGAAGAAGGGCCTCTCGGATGATCCGCTGCAAGCGTCTGCGTCTCTCGACCACCCTGGCGGCGACCCTCGGGTTCGCCGGTCTCGCGACGCTGCCGGCCCGGGCGGCGGACAAGGTCACGATCTCGCAAGCCTTCCAGTCCATGCTCTACCTGCCGTTCTACGTCGCCATGGATGGTGGCTTCTTCGCGGGCGAAGGCGTCGAGGTCACGAAGGAGACGGCAGGCGCCCCCGCGGTCGCGCTCTCGGCCGTGATCTCGAAGAGCGCGCAATACTCGATCCACGGGCCCGAATGGACCGCGATCGCCGCTTCGAAGGGCGCCCCGGTCAACGTGGTGGCGAACGTGGTCAACGGGGCCGCCGTCTGGATCGCCACCGCGCCCGACGTGACCTTCAACGACGTGAAGGATCTGAAGGGCCAGAAGATCGTCACCGGGCTGATGCCGACCACGAGCACGTCGCTGTTCCTGAAGCTCTTGAAGGAGAGCGGGCTCAAGCCCGAGGACGTCGAGATGACACAGGTCCAGCTCGGCTCCGAGCCGGGGCCCCTCCTGGCCGGCCAGGCCAAGATCGCCGTGATGTACGAGCCCGGCCTGGACCAGGTCGTGGCCCGGGGCATGAAGGTCGTGCTGGGCTTTCCCGAGCGCTACGGACCTTACGCCTTCTCGGCCGTGAGCGCCCGCAAGGACGTCGATCCCGCCGTCACCCAGAAGGTCGTCACCGGACTGCAGAAGGCGATCCGCTTCATGCACGCCGAGCCCGAGAAGACCGTCGCCATCGCCAAGAAGCAGTTTCCCACCCTCGATCCGGCCGTTGTCGAGGCGGCCGTCAAGCGGATGATGCGGGAGAAGGTCTATCCGGACAGCGTCGACATCACGGCCGAAGCTCTCAAGACAGGCATGGAAACGCAGGTGGCGCTGGGCAACCTCTCGGCCCTGCCCGATTACGCGACCTTCGTGCGCCGCGACTTCATCGAGAAGAGCCTCGCGGCGAACTGACGGCGTGCATCCCCGGAGGCCGTGCCGCATCGGCGCGGCCTCCGCCCGCCCAACACAATGGACCCCCCGATGCTCAACCACCTCGGTCTCGTCGATGCCCTGCGGGCGTTCCGCGATGGGCGCGCGTCGCCCGGCGCCTACCTGGCGGCCTGCCATGAGGCGGCCCGCGCCCGCACCGATCTGGCCGCGTTCACCTTTCTGGTGCCGGAGCTCTCGGTGCCTGAGCTCACGGCGCAGGACGGTCCCTGGGGCGGCATCCCCGTCGGGGTCAAGGATATCATCGCCACCGCCGACATGCCGACCACGAACGGCTCGCCGATCTATGCCGATCGGGTGCCCGCCGCAGATGCCTGGACCGTCGCGCGCCTCAACGCCCTCGGGGCCTCGGTTCTCGGCAAGACGGTCTCCACCGAGTTCGCCTGGCGCCACCCGGGACCGACCCACAATCCCTGGAAGCGGGGCTTCACGCCTGGTGGGTCCTCCAGCGGCTCGGCCGCTGCCGTCGCGGCCGGGATCGTACCCCTCGCCCTCGGGACGCAGACCTTCGGATCGGTGATCCGACCGGCGGCCTATTGCGGCGTCGTCGGCTTCAAGCCGAGCTACGGTGCGATTCCGCGCACCGGCGTGCATCCCCTCGCCCCGTCTCTCGACCACGTCGGCCTGTTCACCCGCTCGGTGCGGGATGCCGCCTTCGCCCTGTCTCACTTGATCGGCCAGGATGACGCGGATCGGCATGGGCGCCCGCTGCCGGCCTTCGCCCTGGATCTGGACACGGAGCTCGCCCCGCGCGCCGCCCCGCGCCTGGCCTTGGTTCGGACGACGCTGTGGGATCGGGCCGAGCCGGAACAGCACACGATGCTCGAATCCGCGGCGGCGGCCTTCCGAACGGCCGGAGCGCAGGTGTCCGACCTGACGCTGCCGGTGGCCTTCGAGGGCCTCTGGGATTGCGCCCGCCTCCTCCTCGCTGCCGAGGCCAGCGCCTGCTTCGGGCCCCTCGTGGCCCGGTTCCCGGATCGGACGAGCCAGGTCCTCAAGGACCTCGTCGCGGAGGGGGCGCGGATCCCGGCCGTCGCCTATCTCGGCGCCCTGCACCAGCAGGCCGCGCTCCGGGCGGAACTCGATACCGTGCTCGCGGGCTACGACGCGGTCCTGACCCTGCCCGCCTCCGGGCCTGCCCCGGAAGGCTTGGCCTCGACCGGCGATCCTGCCTTCTGCGTGCCTTGGACCTGCCTCGGCGTTCCGGCCGTCGCCCTCCCGGCCGGAACGCACGAGGGTCTCCCGCTCGGGCTTCAGCTCGTTGGCCCCTACCGGACCGATCGCGCATTGCTCAGCACGGCTCTCTGGTGCGAGACGGCCCTCGCCCGTCCCCTCGCATTCCCCGCCCTTTGAAGGGCCGTCCTCGCGTCACCGGACCACTTTCCCATGCTCTCCCTCCTGTCGCTGCGAAAGCAGATCGATGCCGGATCCCTCACGCCGCGCGCAGCCATCGCACATGCGGAAGCCGCCATCACCGCCCATGAACCGGTCGTCAGGGCCATGGTCAGCCGACTGACCGACCCGATCGTGCCGGAGCGGGGGCCCCTCGCCGGCCTCGCCGTCGGCGTGAAGGACATCCTGGACACTGCGGACCTTCCGACGCAGATGGGCTCGACGATCTATGACGGCTGGCGCCCGCGCGCCGATGCGGCGGTCGTGGCACGCCTCAAGCGCCTCGGTGCCGTTCCCCTCGCCAAGACCACCACCACGGCCTTCGCCTTCCTCGACCCGACCGAGACGCGCAATCCGCGCCATCCCGGCCATACGCCGGGTGGGTCGTCGGCGGGCTCCGCCGCCGCGGTGGCCGCCGGGATGCTGCCTCTGGCCCTCGGCACCCAGACCGGAGGCTCGGTGATCCGCCCGGCCGCCTATTGCGGCGTCGTGGGAATGAAACCCTCCTTCGGACTGCTGCCGACGGTGGGGATGAAGTGTTTCTCCTGGACGCTCGACACGCTGGGCCTGTTCACCGCCGGCGTCGCGGATGCCGCCCATGCCCTCGCGCTGATGACGGGACGCCCCGGTCTCGACCTCTCCGCCGCCGACCCGGGCACCCCGCGGATCGGCGTCGTGCTGCCGGACTTCTGCGCCCCCGGGGAGCCCGAGGCCCTGGACGCCCTCGCGCGGGTGCGTGCCGCCATCGAGACCGCCGGAGCCCGCGTGCGCGACCTGGTCCTGCCCGCGGTCTTCGCCGAGGCCTTCGGCCTTCACGGCACGATCCAGGATTACGAGGCGGCCCAGTCCCTGGACTGGGAATACGCGACCCATCGCGCGGATCTCGGCCCGCTTCTGCGCGCGCATCTCGACGCCGCGCAAGCGGTCCGCCCCGCCGCCTACGACGCGGCACTGGCGGTGGCGGACCGCGCGCGGCGGCAACTGCCGGACTTCTTCGCCGCGTACGATCTCGACGTGATCCTGACGCTCTCGGCCCCCGGCCCGGCGCCGGAAGGCTATGCCAGCACGGGGGATTCCCGTTTCAACCGGCTCTGGACCCTCATGGGCGTCCCCTGCGTGACCGTGCCGGTGGGAAGTACCGCGGCGGGCCTGCCGCTGGGTGTGCAGGTGATCGCCCGCCTCGGCGACGATGCCCGCGCCATCCAGGCGGCCCATTTCGTCGAAACGCGAATGCGCGGCTAGGTTTCTCGCCAACGGGTTTTCCCGTTAGAGTAAGGGTGATAGTCCTGCGGAATACTTGATTGGCGTCGTTGATCTGCCGAAGCAGGGTAAGTCATTGGAGCTGTGATATTCGCACGATCTTCGCCGAGCCGCCGGCCTTATCGCAGGTCTGCTTAGGTCCCCCTCGCCGCTTCCTGTCCCTTTTCGGAAGGCGGCCAATCGAGACCGGACCAGTCGAATCCCGCTGGATCCGGTCGAGCGCGGACAGGCCGGTGGCGACCCGATTCGGACTTGGCGCCGATGGTCAAATCGCGCCGCCTACGGACGTCCTGCGATCGCTGCGACCCACCAAGGCGGCGATCGGGCCGTTCAAGTGTCGGGGCCGAACGATTTCGTGCACGCCATCGGTGAGGATGCGGGTGCCGATCGCGCCGAAGGCCAGTCCCAACAGAGCCTCCGTGGTACGCGCGAGCCGCGCCTGGATCCGCCGCACCGGTCCCGTAGAGACCAGCAGTGGGTAACCGCGGGTGATGAGGAGCGCGGAAGCGCAGCCGAGCACCTGCAACGGGGTCAGACCGGCACCGTAGAGGAAGGCCGCGACGGAGGCAGAGGCCGCGGCGGCCTTCGGGTTGGAGAAGGTGATGCGCAGGCCGTGCCGCCAATCGGCAAGGGGCGTCTGGCCTGCCCCTGAAACGTGGTTCTCCCGATAGATATGGCTTCGAGCCACCGACGATGCACGACCTTCAAACCTGCGCCGTCGGGTACGTCGTCGTCGAAATCGCACCCGTTAAGGGATCAGGCGCCCGCGCCGCTGGGGCTCGCCACCGGCACATCCGTGGCCTGAGCCTCCTCCCCCTGGAGCGACGGTTAGTGGGGGCGCGCCGTCTGCAGGCCCGGTACGGCTCCGAGGAGATCGCGCGTGTAGGCGTGCTCCGGAGCGCGGAACAGCTCGGCGGTGGGACGCATCTCGACGATGCTGCCGCGATGCATCACGGCGATGCGGTCGCAGATCTTGGCGGCGACGCGCAGGTCGTGGGTGATGAACAGCATCGCGAGGTTCAGGCGTTGCTTGAGGTCTTCCAGGAGATCCAGCACCTGCGCCTGGACCGAGACGTCGAGGGCCGAGACCGCCTCGTCGGCCACCAGCACGTCGGGCTCCATGGCCAGCGCCCGGGCGATGCCGATACGCTGGCGCTGGCCGCCGGAGAAGGCGTTGGGGTAGCGCTCGGCTGCGCTCGCCGAGAGGCCCACGAGGTCGAGGAGGTCGCGGGCCCGAGCGCGGGCCTCCCGCGCGGGCGTGCCGTGCGCGATCGGTCCGGCGGTGATGATCTGCTCGACGGTGCGGCGCGGGTTCAGGGACGCGAAGGGGTCCTGGAAGATCATCTGGATGCGCTTGCGCTCGGTCCGCAGGGCGCGGGGGGGCAGCGCCGTGTAGTCGAGGCTACCGAGGCGCACCGTGCCCCGGTCGGGCTCGATCAGCCGGATCGCGAGGCGGGCGGTGGTGGACTTGCCCGAGCCGGATTCACCCACGAGGCCGAGGGTCTCCCCGCGGCGGACGTCGAAGGCCACCGCCTTGACCGCCGCGACCACGCGCGGCTTGCCGAACAGGCCGGTGCGAGTCTCGTAAGTCTTGGTCAGGCCGATGGCCGAGAGAGCGAGCGGCTCGGTCGCACGGGAGGCGCGCGCCGGCGGTACCAGGCTCGGCACCGCGGCGAGCAGGGCCTGGGTGTAGGGGTGCTGCGGGTCCCGCAGGACGGCCGCGGCGCTGCCCTGCTCCACCAGCCGGCCGCGCTGGAGCACGGCGACGTGGTCGGCGATGTCGGCCACCACGCCGAAATCGTGGGTGATGAACAGGACACTCATGCCCCGGCGCTGCTGCAACTCCCGGATCAGCTTGAGAATCTGAGCCTGGGTGGTGACGTCTAGGGCCGTGGTCGGCTCGTCGGCGACGAGGATCGAGGGTTCGAGGGCGAGCGCCATGGCGATCATTGCGCGCTGGCGCTGGCCGCCGGAGAGCTGGTGCGGGTAGGCCCGCACGATCTGGGCCGGGTCGGGCAAGCCGACCTCGGTCGCGAGGGCGATCGCCCGGGCCCTGCGCTCGGCCGGGGTGAGGAGACCGTGTGCCTCAAACATCTCGGCGATCTGGTCGCCGATGCGCATGACCGGGTTGAGCGCCGTCATCGGCTCCTGGAAGACCATGGCGATGCGGCGACCGCGCAAGCCGCGCCAGCCGCGCTCGCCCAGGGTGAGGAGATCCTGGCCCTCGAACAGGATCTCCCCGCCGACCGGCTTCAGCGCCCGGGGCAGGAGGCCGGTGAGCGCGTAGGCGCTCATCGACTTGCCCGAGCCCGACTCGCCGACGACGCAGAGGATCTTGCCCGGCATCAGGTCGAGGGAGAGGTCCTCGACGGCGTGGGGCCGGTCCGAGCCCTTCGGCAGCGCCAGGGTGAGATTCCGGATGCGGACGACGGGCTCGGTCATGCTCAGGCTCCCTTGAGGGTGGCGCGCCGGGCGAGCACCGCCGGTCCGGTCTCCGCGAGGTCCCAGTACAGGCCCGCCATCAGCATCAGCGCCTCGCGCGAGGGCGGCCCGAGCAGGTGCTCGTCGGGTCCGTGCTGGAGACAGGCCGGATAGGAATGGGGCACCCACAGGGTGGGCAGCCCGAGGATCTCCGAGAAGGCGTCGTTGGGCAGGGACCCGCCGAGGTTCGGCAGCAGGGCCGGCCGCTTGCCGGTGCTCGCGGCGATCGAATCCAGCGCCCAGGTGACCCACGGGTCCTCGACGGGAAGCCGGGTGGCGCGGAACACCTCGGTCCGGGCGGCGCGGACCGTGACCATGGGATAGCCGTGCGCATCGAGATGGGCGCGCAGTGCCGGCAGGATGCCCTCCCAATCGGTGCCGACGACGAAGCGCAGCTGCAGGGTTGCCTTGGCGGTGGGCGGCACGGCGTTGAGGGGGCCGTCCGGGTCGCCGGTCTTGAAGGCCAGCACCTCGAGGGTGTTCCAGGCAAAGACCCGCTCGGCGGCGCTGAGGCCGGGCTCGCCCCAATCCGTATCGATCGTCGGCGCGGTCGGGTCGGTGCCGACGGTGATGTCGGCGAGCGCTGCGCGCACGGTGTCGGGGATCGCGGGCGGCCGCAGGGCGTCGAGGAGGATCCTGCCGCGTCCGTCGACGAGGGTCGCGATGGCGTTGGCCAGCACCGTGCCGGGATTGCGCAGGAGGCCGCCCCAGTTGCCCGAATGGTGGCTGCCTTCGCGGAGATCCAGCAGCATCTCGAAGGTGTAGCCGCCGCGCGAGCCGAGAAAGACGGTCGGGCGCTCGGCGCTGACCCGCGGTCCGTCCGAGGCGATGAGCACGTCGGCCTTCAGGGCCTCGGCTTCGGCGCGGCAGATCTCGCGCAGGCCCGGCGAGCCGGATTCCTCGCCCATCTCGACCAGAAGCTTGGTGTTGAAGCCGAGGCGTCCGTCCCGCGCCGCCATCACGGCCGCCAGCGCGCCGAGGTTGAGGATGTGCTGGCCCTTGTTGTCGGCGGTGCCGCGCCCGTACCAGCGCTCGCCCTCGATGGTGATGGTCCAGGGGGCGAGCCCGTCGCGCCACTGCTCGGGATAGCCGCGCACGGTGTCGCCGTGCCCGTACATCAGCACCGTGGGCAGGTCGGATCCCTCGTGGCGCTCGGCGATGAGGAAAGGGCCGTGCGTGCCGTCCGGGTTGTCGAGGATACGGCTGGTGAAGCCGAGCGGCGCGATCAGCGGGACGAGGAACTCGTCGAGGTAGGCGCGCAGTTTCGGCAGTTGGCCGGGGGCCTGACTCTCGGTGGGACGGGCGACGGCCTCCTGCAGGACCTGGAGGAAAGCGCCCTCGTCGTAGTGGCGCGCGGCGCGCGCGATCGCATCGTGTCGGGACATGGACTCACTCGATCTCGGTGACGGGTCGGTGGGAGGGGCGCTCAGCGCCGCCCCTCGGGGGCGGTGACGTCGCGGATGCCGTCGCCGAGCAGGTTGATCGCCAGGACGAGGACCAGGAGGGCGACGCCCGGGATGGTGATGACCCAGGGCTGGAAGAACATGTACGGCTTGCCCTCGGCGATCATCAGGCCCCAGGACGGCAGGGGCGGCTGGACGCCGAGGCCGAGGAAGGACAGGGCGGCCTCGAGCAGGATGGCGTGGGCCATCTCCAGGGTCGCCACCACGATGAGCGCGTTGAGGATGTTCGGCAGCACCTCCTGGAACAGGATGCGGGCCGGGGAAAAGCCCGTGGCGCGCGCCGCCGCGATGAAATCCTGGTCGCGGATCTGCCGGGTCGCCGCGCGGGTGACCACGGCGAAGCGGTCCCAGAGCAGGAAGCCGAGCACCAGGACCACGACCTTCAGGGAGCCGCCCACCAGGGAGGCCATGGCGAGGGCCACCAGCACCACCGGCATGGCGAGCCGCGTGGTCACGACGTAGCTCACCACCGCGTCGACCCGGCCGCCGAAATAGCCGGCACAGATGCCCAGCGTCGTGCCGATCATGCCCGAGATGGCGGCGGCCGCGATCCCGATCAGGAGCGAGATCTGGCTGCCGTAGATCAGGCGGCTGAGGTAGTCGCGCCCGAGCTTGTCGGTACCCAGCACGTGTTCCCAGGTGCCCTTCTGTTGCCAGATCGGCGGGATCAGGCGGCGGGAGACGTCCTGGGCATAGGGATCGTGGGGGGCGATCAGGGGCGCGGCGAGGGCGCAGAGCAGGATGATCCCGAGGATGCCGGCACCGATGAGGAAGCCGCCATGGTGAAGGCCGCGCCGGAGGGCCAGGGCGGTGGGCGAGCGGGCGGCGGGCAGCGAGGCCGCAGCGTCGGTCGGACCGGTCATGGGCGTCTCCGGAAGGCCGGCGCGGAGCGGGGATACGGATGGCTGGAGGGTCATTGGCGCAGCCGGGGATCGAGGGCGGCATTGAGGAGGTCGGCGGCCAGCGTCAGGGCGATGTAGATCATCGCCAGAACCAGCACGATCGCCTGCACCACGGGGAAGTCGTTGCGGGCGATCGACTCCCAGGCGAGCTGGCCCAGCCCCTGGAGCGAGAACACCGCCTCGATCACGATGGAGCCCCCGAGCATGAAGCCGAACTGGACGGCGGCGAGCGCGATCACCGGAATGACGGCGTTGCGCAGGGCATGCCGGATCAGGATTTTCCGCGGGGGCAGGCCCTTGGCCCGGGCGGTGCGGACATAGTCCGAGGCCAGCACCTCGAGCATGCCGTTGCGGGTGAGCCGCATCACCGCCGGCATGGCGTAGTAGCCCAAAGCGACGGCCGGCAGCACGAAGTGCTTCCAGGTCGTGTTGCCGGAGACCGGCAGCCAGCGCAGGTTCACCGAGAAGATCATGATCAGGGTCAGGCCGAACCAGAAGCTCGGCATCGCCTGGCCCAGCACCGAGACCGAGAGGGCGGCCCGGTCGATCCAGGTGTCGCGCTTGACCGCGGCGAGCACCCCGAGGGGGATCGCCACGAAGAGCGCGACCGCCAGCGCCACCACGCCGAGGAACAGGGTGATCGGCAGGCGGGCGGCCAGCAGGTCGATCACACGTTCGCGGAAATAGAACGAATTGCCGAAATCGAGCTGGATCGCGCGCCCCGCCCAGGCGACGAACTGCGCCAGGAGGGGCTGGTTGAGCCCGTACTGGACGCGGATCGCCTCCACTTGCACGGAGGTCGCCTCCGGCCCCGCGATGGCGGTGGCGAGGTCGCCGGAGAGGTGCAGCAGCATGAAACTCGCCACCGACACCGTCACGGCGACCGCGAGGGCCACGAGACTTCGTTGGATCATGAACCTGAGCATGGTCCGGCTCCCTCGCTCGATGTTGGCGGTCGGTTCGGCGTCAGGGACCGGCCGTCACTTCCACTGGGCCGCGTAGAAGCGCGGCAGCTCGTCGGGCTGCGCCGTGAAGGTCAGGTCCGAGGTGAAGGCGTAGTTCGTCGAGTAGGAGAACAGCGGCAGGGCATAGGCCTGGCCCGCAATGCGCGTCAGGGCTTCGGCGTACTTCACCTTCCGCACGGCCGGATCGGTGGCCCCGTCCCCGGCCTGGAGGGCCGCGATGGTCTCGGGATCCTTGGTCAGGTCCTCGTCGCCGCCGCGGAAGTAGACGCCGGTGAAGGCCGAGACGTCGAGCACCGAAAACGAGCCCCAGGTCTGGAAGGCGATCGAGACCTTGCCGCCGCGGATCAGGTCGCGCAGGGCGGCGTAGCGCAGGTAGTTCAGCCGCGCCTTGATGCCCACCGCGCGCAGGTAGCCGATCACCGCCTCCGCGTAGTCGCGCTCGCGGTAGGCTCCGAGGTCGATCTCGAAGCCATCCGGGTAGCCGGCCTCCTTCAGGAGCGCCTTGGCCTTGGCCGGGTCGTAGGCGTAGCGCGGAACGCCTTCGTCGGTGCAGCCGAACTGATCGATGAAGCAGGCGGCGTTCATCACCCGGCTGCCGCCGCGCACCAGGTTGTCGACCATGGCCTTGCGGTCGATGGCGTAGGAGATCGCTTGGCGCACGCGCGCGTCCTTGAGGGGCGAGTTGGCGGCGGCCCGTCCAAGGGTGTCGAACTGCAGGAAGCCGACCCGCATGGTCTCGGCGCTGAGCACGGTGACGTTCGGGGCGGCCTTCAGCTGGTCGGCTTGGTCGCTCGGCACCCGCCAGATCCAGTCGATTCCGCCGGTGACGAGTTCGGCCATGCGGCTGTCGGCGTCTGGGATGACGCGGAATTCGAGCTTGCCGATCTTCGCCGAACCGATCGGGCTGCCGGGCCAGTACTTGGCGAAGCGTTCCATTTTCACGCCGCGCCCGTTCTCCACCGCGGTGACGCGGTAGGGGCCGGTGCCCACGGGCGCCTTGGCGAAGCCGTCGAGGCCAACTTTCTTGAAGTAGGCCGCGGGGAAGATCGGGGTCGGGCCGGCCAGGTATTCGAGTGCTGCCGGGAACGCCGTCTTCAGGTGGATGCGGACCGTATGCGAATCGACGACCTCGGTCGATTTCATCCAGTCGACGTTCTGCTTCGTCACCGTGCGGGCGTCCGGCGTCAGCACGTAGTTGAAGGTGAAGGCCACGTCCTCGGGGCCGAAGGCGTCGCCGTTGTGGAAGGTCACGCCCTCGCGCAGGGTCAGCTCGAGGGTGACAGGATCGATCCATGTCCAGGCGGTGGCCAGCATCGGCTGGTAGGTGCCGGTCTTCGGATCGCGGTAGATCAGCGTGTCCCAGACGTTGCGAGCCAGGACGACGCCCTCGCGGGCGCTGTTGTGATAGGGGCTGACATTCTCCGGCTCCGTGTCGGAGGCGTAGACCAAGGTGTCGTTGGCCTTGCCGGCGAATGCGGGCGCGCTCGGCGCCAGCATCAGCAGGGTGAGCGCAGCGCGCAGCGCGGAGCCGTGTCGCGCTCCAGTCTCATTCGCCATGATCCGGTTCCTCTCAGCGCTGGCATGAGCCGGCGAAGCCGTGACCGCTCCGTCCTGCCACTTTTTTAGCCCTGCCATGGTGTTGTGCAATTAACATCGCAACAAGTAGAATTTTGCGATTGCTGCCGTGCCGATTCAGCAACGGATAGCGACGGTTTCACCGACGGAGAGAGGCCATGCAGAGTGCGAGTCTGCGTTACTTCCTAGCCGTCGCCCGCACGGGCTCGATTGCTGCCGCCTCGACACAGCTGAACGTCGCGGCGTCCGCGATCAGCCGGCAGATCGCCAATCTCGAGGCCGAACTCGGCTGTATTCTGTTCGAGCGCCGCCCGCGCGGCATGGTGCCGAGTCCCGCGGGCGAGCTCCTGTCGGCGCACGCACACCAGACCCTGATGCGGGCCGAGCAGGTGGCGGCCGAGATTCAGGAGTTGCAGGGTCTGGCCCGCGGCTTCATCCGGGTCGCGACGTCGGAGGGCTTCGCCCTCGACCTGTTGCCGAACGCCATCGCGGAGTTCCACGCCGTCCATCCGGGCATCCGCTTCGAGGTGCAGATGCTGCCGCCGGCCCAAGTCACGCAGGTGGTGGCGGCGGGCGACGCCGATATCGGCATCACCTTCGCCATGGCGCCATCGAGCCTCGTGTCGGTCGTCTATGACAACGCGGTCGAGATGGTCGCGCTCAGCGCCCCCGATCACCCCCTCGCGCGCCAGCCCGCGATCCAGCTCACGGACCTGCGGGCCTATCCGGTCGCGGTGCCGACCCTCGATACCACGGCTCGCCGGGTCTTCGACGCGGCCTGCCTGGCGGAAGGGATCACCATTGAGCCGACCCTGACGGCCAACGTGCTCTCGGCCCTGCTGCCCTTCGTCCGCCGGACGAAGGGATTGGCGCTGATGTCGGCGCTGACGGTGCAGACTCCGGTGCGTCTCGGCGAACTCGTCTGCATCCCGGTGCGCGCCCGAGCGAGCCTTATGCGCGGCATCCAGGTCCAGGTCATGCGCGACCGCAAGCTGCCACATGCCGTGCAGGCGTTCCTGCGCCAGCTCATCGCTGCGCTGCCGCAGGCGGGGCGCGCAACAATCTGATCAGGCCTGGAGCGGCGGGACCTGACCGGTTGTCCCGCGACCCCGATCCCGCGCACGTCCGGTCTGACCAGCGCCCCATGGGCGACGTCCGCGGCCTAGCCGCCGAGAGCCTCGGTGCGGCGCCGGCCCGGGTCCGTTTTGCCAGGAGGCCGGGGCGAAGGCTGGCCGTTCTGACCTCCACCCATCCGGGTCCCAGGGCCGGCGGGGGGGACGACCGAAACGGGTCGACCCGCGCGGTCACGCGCATCGCGCGCAGCAGGGACGTTGTCAGCGATACCGATTGGGAAGACCGTCTCGTCCGAGGGTCCTGAGACCGAGCTGCTGAAGGTTTCGCGAATAAGTTTGTTTCTCGGTCTAATCTTGTGCCTAGCTCGAAAAGTGCCTGGAGTTCTGGGGTGTCGAGGAAATCCAGCGCCCCGCGCGGATTCCCGTCGCTGAGACCAAGGTGCGACCCCGCCACACGATAGCTTCGATCCGCCGCCCAAGGGGTGCGGGGGGGGGGGAGTCGTGTGCCGGCTGACGCCGAGCCAGCGAGACGGGGCGTCTCCCCCTGCCCGTCCCTGTCAGCGTGCCGGGTTGCGTGCCCGAACGATCCACGCCGCGCCGTCGATCATCACCGACCGCGCGCCGGGGCGGTTCGCGAAGGCGGCCCGGACTGCGGTCAAAGCGCGGGCGCGGATGTCGTCGGGCTGATCCGCGAGCGCGCGCGACAAGGGGCCGACCTTGGATGCCATCTCCACCGCGTCGTCGATCGCCGCGTCCCACGTCTCGCCCTCGCCGTACGGGATAGACGCATCGAAGGGCGCGATCGCGATCTCGGTGAAGCCGGCCGCCGATAGGATACGCTCCACCCGACCCCGGTCGCCAAACGAGAAAGGGCCGGGCGCCTCGGCATCGGGCTGCTCAGTCGGCTGGACGATGCCCTTGATCGCGCCCATCGGCAGGCGCACCCAATCGTTCTCGGCCGCCCCGCGCCAGCAGACGAACGCGACCCGCCTGCCCGGCCGGAGCGCGCGGCGCATATGGGAGAACGCCCCGGTCGGCTCGTCGAAGAACATCACGCCGAAACGCGAGAAGAGGATGTCGAACGCCCCCTGGGGCAGCGCCGCGCTGCCGGCGTCCGCCACCTGGAACAGGGCCGGAATCTCCTGTGGTGCAAGCGTGCGCGCGCGGTCGATCAGTGCTTCGGAAATGTCCACGCCCAGCACTTGGCCCCCCGCGCCGACGCGGGCGGCCAAAGCCAGGCTCGACGCGCCCGCGCCGCAGCCGACGTCCAGCACGCACTCATCTGTCCCGGGCGCGGCGGCTTCGATCGCGGCCTCGCCGAACACCGCCAGCATAGCGTCGAGCCGTGACTGGTATGCGACCCAGCGCTCCCCGCTTCGGCCATTCCAATCGGCGATCTGATCGGCATTTCGCTCGGCCATGCCTGATCCTTTTTCAGAGCCAAGGGTACATGTCGAATCTGATAGTGCCCTACAGATCGGCTGCACA
Organism: Methylobacterium sp. Leaf125; assembly: GCF_001423085.1. Taxonomy (GTDB): domain Bacteria; phylum Pseudomonadota; class Alphaproteobacteria; order Rhizobiales; family Beijerinckiaceae; genus Methylobacterium. The sequence goes on from NZ_LMNU01000048.1 coordinate 145,648, forward strand.
AGACAAAAGAAAGTCTAGCGATGCGCGTTCGTCGCGCTCAGGCCGCGGAAAGCCGACATCCCTCCGCGACTGCATCTCGGGTGCAGCCCATCCAATCCAGTCGCACGACGGATCGGTGAGAACGACGCTGTGTAAAACACCATGTCTGTCGAAGAGGCGTCCCTCGTGCACCCGGAACCGTGCAATCACAGGCGCCCCGACTGCACCGCGAATGTCATCCAGAATGTTCGGATGGTGGCATTGCAGAAGAACGTTTGGCAGTTTCGGCGCACGCCTCGGATCACCTACGCGTCGCGCGCGATCCGCGCCGAGACGAGAAACGCCAAGTCCCAGACGATCGTGCCGGCCGCCGCCCGATGCTCCTCCCGGAGACGATCCGCCAGCGTGTCGAGGCCCAGCGCATCCGCGCTCGTCACGCCGCGCTCGATCATGCGGGGGAGCATGGCTTGGGCCAGCGTCGCCAGGAAGGACGGCTCGCCAGGCTGCAGGAGCACCCCTTCGCTGCGTGCCACCTCGATGCCGTGCCCCGCCGCCCGCATCAGGTCCACCAGGCGCAGCGCCAGCCCCGGATCGCCGCCCTCCGCTGCGACCGTGTCCCACAGCCAATCGTAGAGCCGACGATGCAGCGTCAGCGGGCCGAGCCCGGCGGGCAGTCCGGCACGCCCGTGCTCCTGGAACGCCAGGATCGCCCCGGGCTTCCCGAGAGCGGCGAGACGCGCGAGCGTCGCCGCGGCGGCGGGCAGGTACATCAGGACGCGGCGCCCGACGATGGCATCGAAACGGCCCAGTTCGGGCAACGCACCCGCGAGGTCCGCCTGCCGGTACCGGATCGGCGCCGCCTGCAGTCCCGCCTCGGCCGTATGGCCCATCGCCATCGCCTCCGGGCTCCGGTCGATCGCGATGACTTCGCCGTCCGGTCCCACCAAGCGGGCGACCAAGCGGCTCAGGTCCCCGTTCCCGCAGCCGACATCGAGCACGCGCATACCGGGGGCGAGGCCGATCTCGGCGAAGAATCGGGCACTGGGTCCGTTGGCCGGGTTGGGGGCGGCCTGCGCGACGGCAGGCGGCAATGCGAGAGCGGGCGAGGCGACATGGGACATGGCCTCACCGGTAGGAGCAAAGCGCTTCTCCGCCAAGTCGCTCGCCCCCGCCCGGCTCTGGCGAGGGCCATCGGCCTCGGACGTGTCGCCGCTCAGAGGGACGCTTTCACAGCTGTGGACCAGGAGGCCCAGCAAGCGCCCTCCGTTGTCGCCAGGTCGTGGCGCGATGGGGTGCGGCCCTCGCGCCGCTTCCCCCTGCCGGCAGGGGCCAGGGGCCCGTCAGTCCGCTACCTTGTAGCGGGCGCAGAGCTTGTTGCCGTCCGGGTCGCGCAGGTAAGCCAGATAGATTCGGCCCATCGGCGTCTGACGCTCGCCCGGCGGGTTCTCGACGGACGTCCCCCCGTGGGTGACCCCCGCCTCGTGCCAAGCCTTGGCCTCGTCCGGGCTGTCCATCGCGAACCCGATCGTGCCCCCGTTGGCGGCGGTCGCCGGATCTCCGTTGATCGGCTTGGTGATGACGAAGCGGCTGCCGCGATGCGCGTAGACCAGGCGCCCGAGGGCATCGGTTTTGCCGGCCTCGCCACCCATGGCTCCGAACAGCGCGTCGTAGAACGTCTTCGACTTGGCGAGGTCGTTACTGCCGACCACCATATGGCTGAACATGTGGTTCCCTTCCGCGATCATCCGCTCGCTGAGCTACCGCGTCCGGTGCCCCGGCTGCAACCGCGGGCCCTTCCGCGTCTGGGCGGGATGCTGGTGAGAGACGATCCATCAACGCGCCTCTCCGCACCTCTCGGCGCCAGGTGCGCTGAAACCCGTCCTTGCCCACCTGCCACCCGGCTGCCTGCAGCAGCGCGGTGACGCGGCGAGAGCCGTAGCGTCCGTACGCGAATGCAAGGGCGACAAGGGCGCGGGTCCACGCATCCTCGTCAGCGGGGACCGTCGACACGTCGCGTTGCGAGCCCCGGTATTGGCCGATGATCCGGCAGGCGTGGTGCACCGAGAGGCCGTCCTTCTCCCGCATCCCGTCGATCGCCTGACGGCGTCGCTCGGGGGCTGCAGGTTTCCCGAGGCGACACCCGCCAGGACCGGACCCTCCAGGGACGAGTCAGCCACGAGCCGGCGCAATTGCGCGTTCTGACGCTCCGGATCCTTCATCCGGCGCGCTTTGACGATCTGCAGGCCACCGTCTTTCATGCCCTCGCCGATCTCCACGGCTCTGACGACGCGCGGGATCATGGACGGCACGGCGGACGCCATCGTGCAATTCGTTCGACAGGAGTCGGCTGCGCCAGCGCATCGTGGCCTCGCTGCTTCCAGAGGGGACCTACACCGCCGACCCGCACGGCTTCCCCGTCTGGATCATGCTTCCTGAGGGCTGGACGCGCGCGACGTTCGCCAGTCAGGGACGGCCGGCGGGGCTTGGCGTGGTCGGCAGCGACCCCTTCTGCGTGGCAGGGACGCCACCGGAGACGGTGCGCCTCAGCCTGAGCGGCCCCTCGACCCGGCAGCAGACCACGTAGGGCTTGGATGGTGCACGCCCACGCGTTTGAAGGCTCGCCAAACCTCGCCCCGACCGGCAACGGAGACAGTCGAGGCGCAGTCTAGTGGATGGTCTTCGGGTGGTTTCCGCGCCAGAACGAAGCGCATAGGTCCCCGAGCGGACGTTAAAGCCGCAGTCGCGAAGAGCCCGCTCTGGCTGGCGGACCCCGGCCTACGGCTCGCGTCCGCCCTCAGGTGCTCCTTGGCCGGACGTGGATCGCGGCGGCCATCGCTTCAGCGGGACCGGTATGGGATCGGGCGCGAGGCCATGCTGGAGAAGACCCCGTCCCGGCGGATCAGCCCGTGCATCAGAGCTGCGCCGAGATGGACGAGGATGACCCCGAATAAAGCATAGGCCAGGAGGGTGTGCAGCGAACGCAGCCACGCATAGAGGCTCGGATCGCGCGGCAGGATCGGCGGAAGCACCACCGCGCCGCCGAGCCCGATGGGGTAACCGGCGGCCGACAGCATCGCCCAGCCGACAAGCGGCAGCCCCAGCATCAAGCCGTAGAGCAGGAGGTGCGAGGCGTGTGCCGCCCGCCGCTGCCAGGCCGGGAGGTCGGACGGCAGTTCCGGCGGTGGATGGCGCCAGCGGTTCGCGAGGCGCAGCAGGGCCAGGACGAGGATGCCGAGGCCCAGCGGCCGGTGCAGGGCGACGAGCGCATGATAGTGGGCCACGGAGGTCACCATCGCCACGCCGATCAACAGCATGGCCAGGATCATGACGGCCATCGTCCAGTGAAGAAGTCGGGCCGGCCGGTTGAAGCGTGCGGTGGTGCTCACAGTCCGGCTCCTGAAACGGGTGTGTCGTGGACGGCGCTCGGCCCCTTCGGCTCGCCGGCGCGCCGCGTGAACGAGACCGAGTAGGCGGCCGAGCGGGCGCTGAGCAGCGGATCGTCCGACGCCATGATGCCGGCGGGCAGAACCAGGGGGTCGAAGTTCACGTCGCGGCAATTGCCGTCCGCCTCGGCTTGCGTCTCGGCGATGATGACCGTCCCGACGTCGAGGCTTGGTCTCTCGGCGGGCCAAGGACGCGTCGCGTCCGCTGTCGGATCGCCCGCGTCTCCCAGCGTGACAACGAGGTGCCAGCGCACGGGAGTCTGACGGACCGTGTCGGCGAACGCGTCGAACAGGTAATTCTTGTCCGTGGCCGCAGCCTGAGCCGGGCTCTGCGCCGTAGCGGTCTGCTCCGGGATGAACGCCCATCGGACCGGTGTCCGCGTGCCGTCCGCCGTGACGAACCGGAAGGCATTGAGGCTTCGGAAGGTGTCGTCGGCGAACCCGGAAGTGATTGCCCGCGCCTTGATCTGGGCGGCTGCCTTCGCACTCTCCGGGTGCGCGGCGAAAAAGGCCTTCAGCGCCTCGGGATCGGGCTTGCCCGTGGCCGGGTCGGGCTTGGCGGCGAGAAGCTGTTCGTAGAACGCCTCCGGGGTGCGCACGGGGAAGACCGGGATGTCGTTGTTGCCGGTACGCCATTCCTCGCCGTCGGGAAGCTGGAAGCGCAGCGCGAGGCTGCGCACCGTCGTGGCTGCGTCCGCCGCGTAGGGCTGGCCCCCCGCCAGTGCGATGCGTCCGGTGATCGGCGTGGCCCGGTCGGGGGCGAACAGCGAGGCCCTCGACACGCGCGCGCCTCGGCCGCTGCTCTCGAAGCGTCCGGCGAGGCAGAGCCCCTTGGCGTGGTTGCGCCGGAACCCCGGGTGGGAACCGTTGACCGCCTCGAAGCGATCCACGATCCGCGCCTGGGTCAGCATGCCCGGCGAGAGCCAACCGCCGGCATACGCGAAAGCCCCCGCGGTGCCGGTCACCAGGGCGCCGATCGCGCCGAGACGCAGGAGGACGGCACGCGGACGCAAGTCGGGACTAGCGCCGATGAGGTCGTTCAGGAGAGACATGGTGGACCTTCAGAGAGACTTTGCGGGCCTTCAAAGAGACTTTGCGATTTTTTAGAGAGACTTGGCGGTGGCGCGTCGAACCGCGTCGGCGAGCGGATGCAGAACGCTGTCGTCGGCCGCACCCACGAGGCTGTAGCCCAGCCCGTCCTGGGCCCAGGCGTAGCCGCTCGAGGTCTCCGTCGTATGGGGACGCATCGGCGCATCGCCCGGCACGTGCATGGGCCGCATCAGCATGACGAAGCGCGCGCCGTGCCCGTCATCGTACATCAGCAGCCCGGCCGGTCCCTGCGGCGTTGCCACGAGGCGTCCACCCATCAGGCGATAGCCTGAGCCGCTGAGGTCCGGCACGCCCACCGGCCGCTTCAGCCGCGCCGAGAACCAGCCGGCGAGTTCGTCCCGGTTCGCGGCGGCGAGCTCGACGGGCCGGGTGTGGTCGGGCGCGTAGACGGCGTAGTTCATGCTCGCGGACTGGGCCAACGCCTCGATGCCGGTCGGCGCGGGCGAGACCACCTCGCGCAGGCCCCAGCCTCCCGCTCCCCCGATGAGGAGCAGAAGCCCGGCCGCCATCGCCTGCCAGGCGGGCCGCGCCGATCGACGGCGCGCCTCGACGATCCGTGCCAGGTTCAAGCGGGCCGGCACGGGTTCGGCTGCGACGGGTGCGAACGCGGCACGCATCTCCTCACGCAGGCCGACCATGCGCGCGACCCGCATGCGCGCCTCGGGATGGTCGTCGAGATAAGTCTCGACCTCCCGCCTGCGGCTGGCCTCGAGCCGCTCGTCCACGAGGCCCTGGAGATCATCGTCGCCGATCGGACGCATGGTCATTTTACCCTCCGCAGGAGCGGTCGCTTGGCGGGAACGGCGGCGTCGGTGCCGTCCATGAGCTGGATCATCCGGTCCCGGGCCCGGGACAGACGGGACATCACGGTCCCGGTCGGGATCGCGAGGATGTCGGCGGTTTCGGCGTAGGACAGACCCTCCACCGTCACGAGGAGGAGGACGCTGCGCTGCTCCTCCGGCAGGGCGTCCAGGGCGGTCATCAGGTCCCGATGGCGCAGGCCGCTCTCCTGGGTCGGCGCCACCGCGAGGTTGGCTTCCGCCGTGTCCTCGATCGGCATGTGGGCACCGCGGCGGACCCGCTGGCGCATCTGCGTCACGGCAAGGTTGTGGAGGATCGCGAAGAGCCAAGTCCGTGCATCGCCATCCGCCTGGCGCTGATGCCAGCGGCCGACTGCGCGCTCGAGGCAGTCCTGCACGAGGTCGTCGGCATCGGTGGGATTGCGCAGGAGTGCACGCGCATAGCGGCGCAGGGCCGGGATCAGCGGCTCGATGAGGCGCATCATGTCCGTCATGTCCGGTCTCCTGGCATGGGCGGGACTCCTCTGTTGGCACACCGGGCGTTTCGAACGCGCTCCGAGGCGGGCTACGGAGGCATAGACGCCGCCATTTCGAGATTATTCCACGCACGCATCGACATTTATCGATCCAGTATCGCCTCGTGTCGCGCGCCGTTGGGCTCTGAAGACAGCGAGTCGATTTTTCTGACAATGCTTGGAATAAGCAGCTGAAGACGTCGTCTGTCCGGTATCCCTGCTCGACACTGTTGGATCGAGCAGGAAACACTGGAGATCTGACATGACGATGCGCAAGACTATCTCGGCCGTCGCTCTCGCGTCCGCCTGCACCTTCGCTGCCCTGACCGGCGCCTCCGAGGCCCGGAGCGTCACTCGTCCGATGGAGAGCCCGGCGGTCACCGGCTCGATCCTGCCGCAGGCGCGGTCCGCATCCTGGCTCGGCGGCCCGGACACTGACAGCGGCAATGCCCGCAACCCCGCCCTCCCCGGCTATGCCCAGGCCCGCGGTCAGGAGACCGGCGGACCCGCCCGTGAGCTGATCCCGAACTAGCTCCGGTTTCCCCGAGCGCGGACGAGCCCGCGCTCGGGCACTCGCGACTCCAGCCAGTCGAGGCAAGCGGTTTAAGATCGGCACCGAGGTCCCGACGCAGGCATCCCGCGGGCAACCGGGGGCGGTCGTCCGTGCGGGGGCCTGGCTGGGAGGGATGGCCGGCGGTCCGACGTTACGGACGTAACGCTCCCGCGGGCCGCTGAAACGCTGCAGTCATCTGCAGGGCGCAGACGATCGCACCGGGATGGCATCGGTCGTTCACCCCCGAGCGCAAGCGCGGCGCATGCGGCCGTCCATCCCTTCTCCTTCGTCGCACCGGGGACCGCATGAAGATCCTTTTTGCCGCCACGCCTTCCGCCGGCCATCTCAATCCGTTGCTCGCCATCGCCCGCATGGCCCTCGCCCGCGGCGACGAAGCCCTTGTGGCCACAGCCACTTACCTCCGGACGGCGGTCGAAGCCTCGGGTGCTCGATTCCGACCGCTCGCCCCCGGTGCCGACATCGATTTGACCCGGGTCGAGGAGGTTCTGCCCGAGCGCGCCAGCCTACCTCCCGGCCCGGAGCAGCTCCGCTACAATTTCGAGCGGATCTTCCTCGATCCGATGCTGCCACAGGCAGAAACGCTGCGCCGGATCATCGCGACGGATCGCCCCGATCTCGTCGTCGTCGACGATCTGTTCTTCGGCGCGACGGCCTTGTTTCTGGATCGCGAGACGCCCCGCCCGCCGATCGTCGCCTGCAGCATCACGATCATGGTGGCGAATAGACCGGACGGTGCCCCGACCATGATCGGGCTGCCGCCTGCCCTCGACGAGGCCACGCGGGCGTCCTACGCAGCCATGGCGGTTCAGGCTGAGACCGTCTTCGGGGCGCCGGTCCGAGCCTACGCGGATGCCAAGCTCGCCGAGTTGGGCCTGCCGCCGCTGCCATGTGGAGTGCTGCACTCGCGGCACCTCATGGCCGACGCTTTCCTGCAGACGACCGTCCTGGCCTTCGAGTACGATTTCGGACGCATGCCCGCTCACGTCCAGTTCGTTGGCGCCTTGCCCCCCCCCCCCGCCGTCGCGGGATGTCGCCCTGCCGGATTGGTGGGATCAACTCGACGGATCCAGAAAGGTCGTGCTCGTCACGCAGGGCACGGTCGCGAACGCGGATTTCGGTGAGCTTGTCGAGCCGACCCTCGCCGCCCTCGGCGACCGCGAAGATCTGTTGGTGCTCGTCACCACCGGACGTCGGCCGATCGGAAACGTCCGCGGACCGATCCCGGGCAATGCGCGGCTCGCGGAGTTCCTCGATTTCGCGGCGCTCCTGCCGAAGATCGACGTGCTGGTGACCAATGGCGGTTACGGAACGGTGCAACTGGCCCTTCAGGCCGGCGTGCCGATCGTATCAGCGGGGCGGACCGAGTACAAAGCCGAGGTCGGTGCTCGGGTCGCATGGTCGGGTGTGGGTCTCGAGATCCCCTCGCAGCGGGCGGAACCTCGGGAACTGCGTGAAGCGGTCGATCGCGTTCTGACCGATCCGTCCTATCGCGACCGTGCAAGGACGATAGCGGCGGACATGGCTGCGATCGACACGCCGGCTGCAATATTCGGGGTGCTTGATCGCCTCGTCCTGAAAGCCCGAACAGCTTGACCGGCGTTTCGGCAGCGACAGGCACGTCCTGTCGCTCGAACCGTCATGGCCGAGACTCAATCCGCCTCTCCTGGCCTGTCAGACAAAGCGGTATCGATGATCAGCAAACCGCGGGGCTTGCCCGACGTCCCGTCGATCGTCGCGACGGCACGCCACAGGCGCTCGCTGCTGACCAGAAAGGGTCGGTAGTCTCCGTTGACATCCCCGACAAAGACCAGATCCGCGTCCGCTAGATATCCAAGGATCGGCGAAAAATGCCCGGCTCCCCGGCCGAATAAGGGGCCTCGATGGAAGTTGACGATCAGCCGTTTCTCAGGATTGTTGCTGCTCTTCATCGCCTCGCGGAACGCGGCCAACGAGAGATCGCGCACGACATGGACCTGACGGTCGAGCCGTCGTCGTAGTAGGTCGGCCAGCTCCTCCAGCGTCAGACCGTTCACGAGCACGCCGAACCAGGGCTGGAACGTCGTTCCGCGAAGGACGTCGGCTTGCGAGAAGTCGACGCCGAGAGAGCGGAGCAGGTTCGCCACGGTGGCGGGACCGCAGAAACTCGGGTTGCTCTGGTATTCGTAGGGCCGCCTGCGGTACGCGGCGGCGACCGGCAGCGCCCAGGCCTGCGCCAGCAGCGCAGGATCATGGAAGTCCGACCGCTTCTCGATCGACCTGACGGATGCATAGGCGTTCGGTCGGAGAAGATGCGCCCCGACACTGGCCGCGCCGGCGCATCCTGCCAGGAGTGCGGTCAGTCCGAGGAAGGGCGCCAGACGGCGCTTCCTGACCCGGCCTCGTCGAACCTGTTCAGCCACCATGTAGATCGTATCCCGGTGCGTTGGAGATGGTGGCCGGCCCGCTACGTGGCCAGCGCGATCGCAAACAGGCGCAGGACGGCACGCGCGCCTCGTACGGGCTGAACGGCGACGATCCGCGCCTCGCAGGACGTCGCATCCCGCACCACGGCTTCGGAGACGATGCAGTCGCAGTCGGTTGTGCGGGTCATCTGCTCCAGGCGGCGGGCGACGTTGACGGTATCGCCCACCGCGGTGAACTCAACGCGGTCCGCCCCGATGGCCCCGACGAACACCGGACCGCGATGGAGGCCGATCCCGATGCGGACCGGCGGCAGACCGGTCCGCCCCCGCTCGCGAGTCCAGACCAGCATCGCGGCGGCGAGGGAGCGGGCCGCCGCGAGGGCGCGGTCCGTGTCGTCGTACGCGGCCTGCGGTACGCCGAATACGGCCATGACCTCGTCACCGACGAACTTGTCGACGAGGCCACCCGCCGCCTCGATCGCCGCCGCGGCGCGGCGCCGAAATTCGGTGAGGAAGGCCGCGACATCGCCCGGTGACACCGTTTCGCAAAGGTGGGTGAAGTCGCGGATGTCGGCGAACAGCACCGTCGCCTCCTGCTCCCAGCCAGCGCGCAGGGTGACGGGATCCGTCTCAGCCACCAACCGAGCCACCGCTGGCGACGCCAACCGCGCGAGGTTGTCCCTGTGTCGTGTCGCGACCCGCGCGGCGGAGCGCAGGCGCTGCACCTGCAGCGCCAGCGTTGTCAGGGCAAGCCCGGCGAGGCCGAGCGTAACAGGGGCGGACCCGGTCGCGGATGTGAGCCCGACAAGCAGGGGTGCCGGAACCGCGGTCAGAAGCGCGCCACCCCAGGCCGCGGCCGTGCGGTACCGGCAGAGTGCCGGAGCCGCCCCGATCCCGCGCCGCGGCGAGCCGAACCAGGGAGCCGGATCCGTCGCCGCGCCGGTGGTCTCCGGAAGGACCATCGCCGACATCAGCAGCCCGAGCAGATGCGATTGATGATGCGTTGCGCCCGGAGATGCTCGCGCTCGAGCGTGGGCGAGCGGACTTCCCGGCTCGTCGCGTGCAGGAGGGGGCGCAACCGCGCGGCGGGGCTCGGCAGATCGACTTGCGCGAAGCGCGGGGCCGGCTGCGACAGCGCGGCGCTCGGAAGCGCGAGGAACAGGAGAAGGGCTCGCGCCGCCGTGCCTGCGATCGGTCTTGTTCGCATGAGAACCATGATCGTATGCTCCGATGTGTGGAGCTCCAGGATTATGCTTGTGAAATTTCACTGTGATGTCGCAGAAACTGGCGATCCGTGACATCTGCAATGTAAATTAATGAACTTGTACTTGCCGTATTGGTCGAGATGCTGGCAATTCTCGAGAATGATCCGCAGAAGCTCGGTCGGCACCCGTTCCGTTCGGTCGGGTGCCGTTGGGCGTGCCAGGGATTGACGGCCGCTCCCGAGATCCGATGCGCGATCAGGCGGCGACCTGCAGCGGCCCGATCCGACGGATGCCGCTATGGCCCTGGAGGACCGGCATCGCGCCTGTCAGGCGCAGGCCCGGAGCGAGGCGCATCAGCGCGCCCAGACCCTCCTCCAGCTCGATCCGGGCGAGGGCCTCGCCGATGCACCGGTGTGCGCCGCCGCCGAAGATCGGATGCAGGCGCGGAAGGTCGACGCGACGGATGTCGAACGTGTCGGGCTGCGTATAGACCGCCTCGTCCCGCAGGGCCGACAGGGTCGAGAGCATGATCATGCTTCCGGCCGGCACGACGGCCCCGTCGAGGTCGATCGCCTCGCGGGCGACCCGCCCCGCGGAGCCGACGCTCGGCTCGTAGCGGAGGGATTCCGCCACAGCGGCCGGGATCAGGCCTGGATCGTGGCGCACCGCCGCCCACTGCTCCTGATGCTGCAGCAGCAGCGCCGCCTGCATGGCGCCGGCGACCCGGGTCGTATCGGTCCCGCCGATGATCATCTGTACGAGCTGGACGACCACTTCCTCGGGCGTGAGATCGCCCGCCGCCTCGGCCTCCGCGAGGAAGCACGATAGGAAATCCTCCTGGGGCGCCGACCGACGGGCCTCGAGGATCGTCCGCACGTAAGTCTGCAGCGCGGCCGCCGCCCCTTCGAGGTCCGCGATGTCCTCCGGTCCGAAGGTGAAGCTCAGCACCCGGGAAACCTCGTAGGCGAGGTGCGTGAAGCGGGGGATGTCCTCGTGCGGCAGACCCAGGATGTCGGCCAGGGTCTGCGCCGGGATGAGCGCGGTGTAGCGCTCGACGAGGTCGACCTCGCCGTCCGGCAGCCAGTCTCGGACGAGGCTCTCCGCGGCCGCGCGGATCCGGGGGCGCAGGCCTTCGATCATTCGGGCCGCGAATGTCCGGGTGAAGGGCGAACGGCGCCGGCGATGGACCGCCCCATTGGCGGTGAGCATCCCGTGCGCGAAGATGTCGAAAAGCCGGCCCTCCGGGATCCTGCGCGTCTCGGGGTAGAGCGTCTCCGTTGCTTGGGCCCGCGGATCGCGCATGAGCCGATCGACGTCCCTGGCCCGGAGGACGACGAAGCCCGCGACCTCGTGGCCGACGACGGGCAGCCGGGGCCGCCAGGTGCGGAACGTCCCGTGCGGATCGGCCTCCAGTTCGGCAACCGTCAGGATTGGGATGCCCTGGGATGGCGCCAGCGGGCCGGCCTGTCGAACCCGATCTTCGTTTCCATCCATCGACACATCCTCGCTGTTGCTTTGCGAGAGGAGTCTCGAACGCCGAAGTTACACGATCATGTCCGATGTAGAGCCGACGGTTACGGTCATAACATGCGGCGGAGCGGAAGGCCGTGCGTGCCATTCGTGCGAAAGAACACGTCCAGTGTACGGCTTTGCAGGGGCCGCGATTTCTGAAATCGTGCCGTCATCGAGTGCTCTGAGAACGACTCCGCATCACGGGAGGACTTCTCATGCGGGCAGAGCAAGCGGACCAAGACATCTTCGAAGCGTTGCTGAGGCGTACGATCACCCAATCCGTGATCGAGGGCCTGGATCACGCAATCCCCGGGGTGACGGTCCTCGCCGCGCTCCTGGAGCACGACGCGTGGCAGGCGCGCAAAGAGCAGCTGAGCCCCCAGACCCTCCAGGTCATGGCGTCGGCGCAGCGCCTCCTGGGCAACCAGGCGGCAAGGCGCCGCGAGACCTGAGACGGACTCGCGGTCCAGGGCGGCATCCGTCCCGGATGCCGCCCTGGACACAGGCATTGTCTGGCGTGATGCGGTCGGAATGGCGTACGGACCCTCTCAGCTGCGGGCTTGGAGGCCCACAGTCAGGAACCGCTCGATCATCGCATTGACCTGATCGGCGACCTCGATGGTATTGAAATGCCCCGCGAGCAGCGTCTTCGCCGTCACCAGTTGCGGGCAGAGTTCACGCAGCCTGTCGAGGTCCCGCGCCTGTTCCACCAGGGGGACGTCTGCCGAGATGTAGACCATGGGGATCCGGCAGGCGCGTGCGGCCGGGACGGGGTCGTGGTGCAGCACCATGCTGCGCAGCGCGGCGTAAGCCACGTGCTGCGGCGTCCGCTCAGCCGGGCCGCGAATGAACGTGTCGAAGAGCGCCTGCCGCCGCGCCGGATGATCGTAGTCGCATCCGATCGCCCAGGCCATGTCGCGCACGACGGTCCGGTAGTTCGAGCCGCCCACGCCCGCCAGCAGGCCCTCGATCTCGGAGCTGCCCGCCGTGTCGGGCGATGGCAAGACGATCGTGTCGATCATCACGAGACCGGCGGCGAGTTCGGGATGGCGGCCGCACAGCTCCAGGGCCACCGCGCCGCCGAGGCTGTGACCGATGACGACAGGCTTCGACAAGCCCAGGGTTCGGCACTGCCACGCAATGTCGTCGGCAAAGCCCTCCATCGCGTAGTCTCCCTCGGGTGCATCGCTGGCACCGTGGCCGCGCAGGTTGACCGCCACGACGCGGCGTGTGCCCGAGAAATGCGCGATCTGTTGCGTGAAGACGCCGTGATCGCCGGTCCAGCCGTTGATCAGGAGCAAGGGGGGAGCCTGCGGCGTGAGGGGTCCGGCCTCGATATGGGCGAGCCGGGTGCCGTCGCGGGTGAGGTGAACGGGCTGCCACGGGGGCGGGTCACAGATCATGCGGGTTCTCGGTGTGGCTGCGAGGGGGGAGCGGGACGAGGACGGCCGGACGCGCAAGGCCGGCCAAGGCGGCGGTCGCCGCCAGGCAGCCGCCGAGCATCACGGTGGCCATCGACAGGGCGGAGCGCCCGTCGAAGAACCGGGCGACGAGATCGCTGGCGATGGCCGCTCCGACCATCTGCAGGCAGACCGCCACGGCGCCGGCGGTGCCGGCGGCCCCGGGGCTCGCCTCCGTCGCACCGTGCAGGGCGTTGGGCGAGACGAGGCCGAATGCGAAGCTCGTGCCCGCCATGGCAGCGATCACCGGCGACGCCGCGGGCGGGCAGGCCAGCGCATGGAGGAGGAGCATCGCCGCTAGGAGGGTCGCTCCGGCAAGACCGACGCCGATCACCCTGTGGGGACAGATGCCCCGGGCGGCGAGGCGGCCGTTCACGGCGGCGCCGGCCATCACCGAGAGGGAGCTCGCCCCGAAGATGAGCCCGTAGGCCGACGGGCTGAACCCGAGGGCGTCGAGGAAAACCAGCGGGGAGCCCGTGATGTAGGCGAAGACTGCGCCCGCCGCCGCGGCGTTGCAGAGGGCGTGGCCGAGGAAGGCGCGGCACCCCAGGATCGTGCGATAGGGACGCAGAATTCCGACCGGCACCGGGCCGGCGGCGCGAGGCAGGGTTTCGGCGAAATGTGGGATCGCCGCCAGGACCGTCAGGGCCGCCACGAGCGGTGCGGCGTGGATCAGGCGCCAGCCGCCGAGGTCCATCAGGCCGGCCCCCAGCGTCGGGGCCACCATGGGCACCACGTTGACGGTCAGGACGACGAAGGACATCCGGGCGCGCGCGACCTCGTCGGCGAACAGGTCTCGCACCATCGCGAAGACCGCCATACCGGGGCCGGCCGCGCCGATCCCCTGGATGGCCCGGAACAGCAGGAAGTGCGGCAACGTCCGCGCTGTGGCGCAGCCGATGCTGCCTCCGATCAGGAGAAGGCAGCCGCAGACAATCGCTGGCCGGCGGCCGACACGGTCCGAGACCGGCCCGTAAACCGGGAGCGCGGCCCCAAGCCCGAGCAGGTAGACGGCCATGGCGGCCCCCATCGCGGCGGCCGGGACGTGCAGCGCGGCCGCCGTCTCGGACAGGCTCGGCAAGATCATGTCGATCCCGAAGGTCGGGAGTGCCGCGAGGAGCCCGAGCAGCGCCGAGAAGGCTCGCGAATCGGGGCGAATTCGGGGGCGTACCGGCACGGTGGCGGTTCCCCTCAACCCCAGAGCCGGCCTCCGTCCCGGGCTGCGCCGCCCCGCTGCGCGGCGACCATCGCGGTGATCTCCCGGACGAGCCCGCCCGCGGCGAGATCGGCCCGGACGGCGGCTCCGAGGCCCCCGGCGGCCGTGCGGAAGCCCGGTTCCGCCAGGAGCCGGTGGACCGCCGCCGCGATCTCGTTCGCGCTCGCCGTCGCGGGCAGGCGCAGGCCGGCGCCGCGCAACGCGATCCGGGCGGCGTTGTCGGTTTGGTCGCGGGCGAGCGGGATCACCAGCAGCGGCACGCCGTGCAGCAATGCGCGGCTGACGGTCCCGTGACCGCCCTGGCAGACCACCAGGTCGGCCTCGGTCATGAGGGTGTCATGGGAGGCGGTCGCCACGACGCGCATGGTGTCGGGGGCGTCCAGGTCCGCGGCTTCGACGTTCGGGCCGGTGGTCACGATGGTCTCGGCCTCGACCGTCCCGACGGCGCGCACGATCCGCCGGAGGAGGTCGGTCTGGTTCTGGGCACCGGTGCTTCCGGCCACGAGGATGCGCGGCCGGTCCGCCCCGGACCACAGGGTCCCGGCGCCCCGCGACCAGATCGGTTCGTCGAGCAGCGGGCCGATGTAGCGGTAATTGGCGGGGAGCACCGCCCCGTCAAAGTCGAAGGCTTGGCTGACCGCCAGGAGGACCCGCTCGGCCCGTTCGTAGTGGGCGAAGGCGGTCGTCACCGGCGCCAGCCCGAATGCGCGGCGTGCGTCGTTGAGCGCCGGTCGGCTGCGCTCCATTGCCAAAACGATCGTGTCGGTTGCTGCGTCGACCGCGGCCCGCTCCGCTTCCGTCCGCGGTGGCGCCAGGCCGCTGGCGGCGGGGGGCATGCCGGGCAGTGGGCGAATGCTGATATGCGGCGACAGGACGGCGTGCGGGATGCCGGCCACCTCGGCGGCCAGGGCGCAGCCGACCAGCAGGTCGATGCTGAGGACCGCGTCGGTCGGGAGGCGACGGATCTCGTCGAGCGTGTCCGCGGCGTAGGCGCCTGCCGGGGCGAACATGGCTTGGCGCAGCCAATCGGCCAGATCTGAGAAATCGACCGGATCGGCCTCCTGTCCGGTCGGAGCCCGGCGCCACCCGACGAACGGGAAGCCGGCCGCCGCGATCTCGGCCTGCATGGCTGGATCGGCCATGATGCGCGGACGGTGACCTGCCCGGTGCAGTTGCCGGGCTGCCGTGAGCACGGGGCTGAGATTGCCCGTGGTTCCCCACGAGATGCACAGGACGTCGAGCGACATGGTGGGTTTCCCAGTCTGGGCGCACGGGAGTGCGGTCTTCAGGTCGTGCTTGGGGGATTTGCCGACGGGCAGACGGTCGATCTAACCCGGGCGGATGATGGGGATGCAGCCGCCGAAGGCGACGCTGGTCACCGACCTCTCGCGCCTTGCGTATACGAGACCGTTGCGTCCCGGTCGGCGTCCCGGACCTGGCAAGGGGACCGAACCGGCAGGCACCGGCCGCCTCGCGGCGGGCAATCCGACAGGGTCGGCGAACGACCCGCGACGCCCAGAGCTGGAAAGGTGAAAGCGTCTGAGGCGGAGCGTTCGTCGCCCGGCAATCGTGGAGACAGCCATATTAACCTGCCGCACTTGGTATAATGACTGTCGATGTCCTCAGTTACGGCGCGGTTTCGGCCTGAGAAATTTTGTATTACAACGGTAATACATCTCTCTGAATTCCGTACGGAAGCCATGCCTGACGCGAATGCTTGCTCGGAAACGACCGCGTATTATGAAGGGCGCAATCCTTTAGGGGGCGTGATACCAAATCGGCGGTTCGAGGCCCGACGCCCGGACACGACTTGATGGGTAGTCGGGGCGGGCTGGCGACGGACAGGGGGCTGCCGGGATTGATCGCCTGGAGCGCAGTCAGACGAAGCGGCCGCGGGTTCGTCGGAGGATGCGCGCAAACACAACGACCTGGAGACGCCGGCCCGATGCAATCGAGCCGGATACGGCTCTAGCGCGACGGGTCTCCCGGCTTCCGAACCGGCCTGTCGAGATCGTGCCGGCGCGGCAGGCTGCCGCGAGAAGGAGTTGGTAATGATCGAACCTAGTCTGAGCCGGGGTCCGGCTCGAGGTGCGCGGGCCGGTACGACACGCATCCTGCTCATCGAGGACGATGCGGGCATTCAGCGCATCGTCTCCGATCACTTCGCCGACCACGATGTCGACGTCACCCCGGCGACGGACCGGAAGCAGGCGGAGCGGCGGCTCGCGGAGGGCGCGTTCGACCTCGTGGTGCTCGACCTGCGCCTGGGTTCGGAGAACGGCCTCGACCTGCTGCGCGACCTGCGCGCCCGGAGCGACCTGCCGGTGATCATCACCACCGGCCACCGCCGGGACGAAATCGACCGGGTGATCGGCCTCGAACTCGGCGCGGACGACTACATCGTCAAACCCTACGGCCTGCGCGAGCTGCTGGCGCGGGTGCGGGTCATCCTGCGCCGGGCCGAGGTCGCGCCCGCCCCGACGCGGGTTCAGGACTCCCATCGCAGCCGCTTCGACGGCTGGGTGCTCGACCGCCGGCGCCGGCGCCTGACCAACCCCGACGGTGCGGACGTCGCCCTGAGCAAGGGCGAGTACGCGCTGCTGGCGGCCTTCCTCGATGCCCCCCAGCGTCCCCTGAGCCGCGAGCAGCTCCTGCAAGCCACGCGCGTCCACGAGGATGTGTTCGACCGCAGCATCGACGTGCAGATCCTGCGGTTGCGCCGCAAGCTGGAGGCGGATCCGAGCGCGCCGCGTCTGATCGTGACCGAGCGCGGCATCGGCTACGTCTTCGCCGTACCGGTCGAGAGGCTGTGATCGTGGCGCCGTCGCGCCGGGCCCGTTCCCCCGTGGCGGCGTTCGGCGCCGTCCTCATCGGCGGCGCCCTGGCCATCCTGCCGCTGGCCGCCGGGGAAGGGCCGCCCGGAGCCCCGCAGCCGGCTGAGGCCGTGGAGGCCCGGGACGTCATCACCCCCGTCCCGAGCAGTCTCGGGGCGGATCCGGAGCGGGTCGCCCTCGGCCGGATGCTGTTCGCCGACACCCGGCTGTCGCGTGGGGGCGACCGGGCCTGCATCACCTGTCACGATCTCCGCAGCAACGGCGCGAGCGCGGCCGCCAGGAATGTGACCACTGACGGCACGCCGATGCCGCGCAATACGCCGACGGCCTTCAACGCGGCGCTGAGCTTCCGCTTAGGGTGGGCGGGCGACATCCCGACGCTGCGGGACCAGGCCGAGATCGCCCTGACCCGGCCGGAGTTCCTGGGCGGATCGTGGCCCCACATCCTCGCGGTGATCCAAGCCGACCCGGCCCTCGATGGTCCGTTCCGGGCGACCTATGGCCGGGACGTCGATCGAGCGGCGGTGATCGACGCGATCAACAGCTTCGAGCGCAGCCTGCTCACCCCCGACAGCCGCTTCGACCGGTGGCTGCACGGCGACGTCCATGCGATCACCGAGTCGGAGCGGGCAGGCTACGCCCTGTTCAAGGGCATCGGCTGCGCGGCCTGCCACCAGGGCGTCAACGTCGGCGGCAACCTGTTCGAGAAAGTCGGGATCTTCGTCACGATCCCCGACAAGGCCGCCGAGGTGCTCCGCGTGCCGAGCCTGCGCAACGTCGCGGTCACGGCGCCCTACTTCGACGACGGCGGCGTCGCCACGCTCCCCGAAGCGGTGCGGCTGATGGCCCGGGTGCAACTCGGCCGTGAGCTGACCGAAGCGCAAACCAGCGCGATCGTGGCGTTCCTCGGCACGCTCACGGGTTTCTATGAGGGGCGTCCCCTCACGGCTTCGCGGGCGCCCGACACGCTGCCGCAGCCAGATGCCCGGCCGCAGCCAGATGCCCGGCCGCAGCCAGATGCCCGGCCGCAGCCATGAGGCTGACCCTGCAGGCCGCCGTCCTCGGGGTGCTGCTGGCCGCCCTGCTTACGTGGCTGATGATCAACGGCAAGGGCGAGATGGACGCCGCCTTTGCGCAGACCCGGCGCACGGTCGATGCCATCGCTCTCGCCGAATCCCGGATGCAGCACGACGTGCTCCGGGCGCGGACCGGGCTCCTGCGCAACTACGATCCGATCGTGGCCCACCTTCACGAAATGCAAGCGGCGCTGTCCGGGTTGCAGGCGGCGAGCGGACCGGACGATGGCGAGATGCGCTCGCTCGCCGAGGCGATCGCCCGGGAGGCGCAGATGGTCGAGCGCTTCAAGACCGGCAATGCCCTGGTGCAGAACTCGATCGCCTACTTCGACTCCCTCAGCGATCGGCTTTCGGAGCCGGACATCGATCCCAAACTCGCCCGCGCGGTCGCCGCCCTGCAGATCCGGGTCTCGGAACTTGCCCGCGAAGCGAGCCCCAAGCGCCTCGACGACATCCGCACGCGGCTCGATGTCCTGGCGGCGAGCGCACCTTCGGACCGCGATGCGGACATCTCCGCCATCGTCCTGCACGGGCGCCAGCTCTTGGATCTGCTGCCGCAGGTTGACACCGTCGCCCGTTCCCTGCCGAACTCCTCGAGCGAGGCGGCGCGCCAAGCGCTCCTGGAGGCTCGCCGTACCCTTCGGGACCAGCGGCAGGCCCGCGCGGACGGATTCCGTCTCGCCCTCTATGCGGCCGCCTTGTGCTTGGTGGCCTTGGTGGTGCGCGTAGGCCTGCTGATGCGAGCGGGGACCCTCGTCCTGCGCCGAACGATCGCCTTTCAATCGGTCGTCGCGCAGGCCGCCAACCATTTCTCGGCGAGCCAGCCCGACGAGATTGCATCGCGCATCGTCGATGTCATGGCGATGGTCAGCACGGGAGCCTGCACGGACCATTGCTACATCCTGATGCTCGATGGTTCCGACACGGTCCACTTGTGGAACCGAGCGGGGCTGCAGGCGCCCCGCGGCTGGCCGCTCGCGCAACGCGCTCTCGTGCCTGACATCATCGCTGCGTCCGAAGACTACATTTTCGTCGAGACCGCCGACGCAATCGGGCCCCCGGCGCTGGTTCGCCCCCTGGCGCAGCGCGGGGTCGCAACGTTCACCTGCGCACGCCTGCGACGGGGCGGACACATCGTCGGTGTGCTGTGCTTCGAGCGCACCGTCAGCGTCCTGCCTCCCTGGATGCGGCACTCGCGCGGGCTCCTGCGCGTCGTGGCCGAAAGCTTCGGCGCGGCGCTGGAGCGCCAGCACGTCTGGGCCGAACGTCGCGAGATCGAGGCGGCCCTGCGGCGCGCGCAGCGACTCGAAGCGATCGGGATCTTCGCCAGCGGTGTGGCGCACAACATCAACAATGTCCTCAACGTCATGCTCGGTCATGCCGAGATCGCCGCGGATGCCCTGCCGGTCGATCCGGGACGGGCAACCGAGCATATCGGGCTGCTGGTCCAAGCGGGTGGTCGGGCCCATGAGATCGCGGGACAGATCCTGGATTACGGGCGGCGGGGCTGCTCTTCGCAGAACACGAGTGCGGTCGACGCGATCGTGGCCGAGACGGTGGACGTGATCCGGACATCGACCGCCGACCCGACCGCGATCCTCCTGACCGGGACCACCGACGGCGCGATCGTCGACGGCGAGCCGGCGCAGCTGCAGCAGGTGATCCACAATTTGATCCGCAACGCCATCCAGGCGTCCGAGCCGGGTGCCGCGGTCGACGTGCAGCTCGAACGGGTCCGATTACCAGGGCCGCGGGCCTTCTCGCACGGAGAGCTGCCATCCGGCACCTACGCCCGCATCCGCGTGTCCGACGCGGGCTGCGGGATGGACGAGGCCACGTGCGCACGGATCTTCGAGCCGTTCTTCACCACGCGTCCGGCCGGAACGGGGCTCGGTCTCGCCACGGCGTTCGAATTTGTCCAGGAACAGGCGGGCGCCTTCGACGTCCGGAGCGCCCCGGGCGTCGGCAGCGCGTTCGAGGTGTGGCTGGCCGCACGCCCGGCGTCGGAGCGCGGCGTCCCGGCCGCCGGCGGCACTGTGATGATCGTCGGAGCCGCGCGCGCCACGGTGCAGGAGGATGAGGAGACCCTCGCGGCCCTGGGTTACGAGCCGATCGGCTACACAGACCCGGACGCGGCGCTGACCGCTCTGCGGATGGAGCCGAAGCGCTTCGACATCTTGATCGTCGAGAACCAGCCGTCGCGTTCGCTCGGTCTCGCCTTCGCCCGCCGCGCCGCCCGTATCGTCGATCGTCCGATCGTCCTCTCCCTGTCGGCCTCGGACACGGTACGACCGGAGGTTCTCTCGGCGATTCCGATCGTCGATGTCGCGCACCGACCCTGGCGTTCGAGCGCGCTCGCACTCACGCTGCGGCGACACCTGGGGTCGGAAGCGCGGAGCGCGCCGCCCCAGCGCACGGTCGCTGAAAATCGCGTGGTCGCGCAGTAGCGCGTCCTCCCGGAGCCCCGACACGGGCGGGCAAGCGGGCGGGCAAGCCTGCTTCACCCCGCCCATGCCGCCGCTGGCGCCGGACGGCGTGGGTGCGCTCGGTCATCTTGGCGGCCCTGCGCCGCAACGCCTGATCCGCCTCCCGCCGCGGCGCCGCGCGCAGGCGGTGCGCGTACCGCCCATGCTCGGCCCTGACGTGGTCGTTGCGGCTGGCCCGGAGGCGAGGCGCGACGTGCTGGCCACGCGCTCGGGTCTCTCCCGGCGCGTTCGGGCCGCTCTCACCGTCCGCGGGACCCGTCCACGCGGCAACGGTCCGGACGCACGCACCCGCTCGGCGACCGCGCGTTGGTTCGCTGCGGTCAACCGCCGTGCATTTGGAGCCACCCGACGATCCCGCCCACCACCGCCGGCTCGATGCCGTCGTAACCATGAGGCGAGAGCGAATCGCAGTCCCGGGCCGAGCTCCGCATCTCGCCGCTGACCGTAAGGATGCGGATACTCGGCGCGTGCGGCAGGGCGGCGGCGATGCGTGGAGCCATCTCAGGTGGGGTCACATCGCAGGCGTCCTTGCGGTTGGCCACGACGAGCACCGGAACGCGCACGCTCTGCGGATCCGCGTCGAAGACCGTTTCGGTGCTCCGTCGTCCCGGTAACGACACGGCCTCGGTCAACACCAAGCCCGCAAGGAGACCCGGCCCGGCTTGGGCGGCGCCGCTCACCGCCGCGATCGTCCCCTGGCTGGTGCCGACGAGGAAGACGGGCGAAGGCGCTTGCTCCCGGGCGAAGGCGGCCAGACCGGCCACCAGACGGCCGTAGGCTGGAGCGCTTCGCCTGCCTCGCAGGTTCGCCCGATCGATCGTGTCCGGGATCAGGACGGCGTAGCCCCTCGCCACCCAGTCGGCCCTCGTGCGGACAAGGAAATTCTCCTGGTGTCGCAGGTCGCCCTCGCGCCCGACGCCGATGTCGCCGGAGCCCCCCGGCAACATCACCAGCGTTGCCCGGGGGTGAGGCGGTGCCTCGTAGAGGACGCGCTGGTTTCGACCGTCGCCGAGCGGCAGATCCACCACCCGCTCTCCCGCGACAAGGGTTTGCCTCGCCGATCCGGTCTGAGCGATGGCCGGCGTGCCGAGCAGGCTCACGGCGACGAGCGAGCGGGTGAATGTGTTCAGCATCGCAACGCGCCCCGAAGAGACCGACCGGACTGTCTTGCACGCTTCACGAGGACGGCGCGTGCCTCCTTGCACGTTGCGCGCAAAGCCATCGGTTTCTTCGGGGGCGGCCGGTCGCGAGCGGTCCATCAACGTCGGCTCGCGGTGGCAGGCGGACACGCGTTCGAGGCCCGAAAGCCGACCTTCGGTCGAGACCGGCTCATAGGACGTGCGGGTCGGATACCGATGCGTCTTGCCCCGGGGCGATGCTTGGTCGCCAGTCGCTCACTGCCATGCCGGCGACGATACGGTGCCACGGGTCGTCTGCTGTTGCCCGTCCCTCACATCGGCCTGGGCGACATCACGGATCTCCGCTCGGGCGGCGCCCGTCTCCCGCGGCACGGCGGTCACGTCTTCTCGCGTCACGGCTATCGGCCGAGCATGGCCACGGGTCCGCGGTGAGGTGTGTTCGGCGCAGATGTCGCCGGGCGTCTTCCTGTCAAAGCCATCGGACTGACGTTCACGGCGACTGCCACGGACGTCAGTCCGACGCCTGCGGTGTCCCTCAGCCCTTTTTCTTATAGGCTTGGATGGCGTTCTGGCAGCCGGGGGAAAGCTTCGACATGTTCTTCTGGAAGCATGCCTGAGTCTCGGGGCCGTCCTCGGGCGGCAGTCCCGCACAGAAGATCGTGAAATCGCCGGCGCACTGCTGCTGCAGGGCGGCCTTGTCCTCGTCGGACATCGGTGCGGCCAGGGCGGCGCCGGCCGCCGTAGCGGCCAGAATGAAGGTCAACCCGAAACGTATCAGCATGTCCTGCTCCCACGACCCCTAAGTGCTTCGGGTCGGGAGCGAAAACGTCGGTACCGTCCGAACCGTTGCACCCGTCACCCAGATTGCGGAGGGGTAACGGGCAGACGCGTGCGGGTATCGAATCCCAATCCGAGCTGGCGCAGGGCCGCAGACCTCCGCAGCCAGGTTGAACGGCTGCTTCTCTCATCCTCTCGCGCGGAAGCGGACGGGAGAAAACCACCCGACCCGGTCGTCCATCGCTGCTTTCTCGGAGTCGCGGAGCGGACGTTCCCAGGTTCCTCGGATCGTGCGCGGGTCCGAAAACGACGGCCGCCTCATGCCTCGGCCGTCCAAAAATCGACCCCTGAAAATCTGCCGATCCCCGGCGGCGGTGAGACCGATGGGGTCCGGTCCGATGATCTCGCCTGCCAAGACGTTTGCCGCATGCGGAGCTAAAGCGGTCCGGTCGATTCCGTCGAGATGCGGAGGATCGACGTCACGCCTTCCGGGACGTCCCTGCGCCTTCAAGCCGGGTCCGTGCGGGGCCTCTCGGCCTCGGCCCGATCGCGGGACCCCCGAAGGAGCGCGCCGATTCCCTCTCGAACGCGTGGCGTGACAGGGTTGTAGACGATCATGCCGAGATCCGGACGGCCGTCCACGGAGAAGGCCGAGAACTCCAGCTCGATGGAGCCCAGGATCGGGTGCCGGAGCCGCTTGACCCCGTCCGTGTGCGCCCGGACGTCGTTCTCCCGCCACAGGGCTGCGAACTCCGGGCTGGTGCGACTGAGTTCCTCCGCTAATGCGTTCACCTCGGATGCGGCGCCCGCCCGCACCGCATCCGCCCGGAACGCCCCGACGACGTAGCGCGCCACGCTCTGCCAATCATGCTGCGTGGCTCGCACGCGCGGGTCGCCGAACATGCGGCGCAGGATGTTGCGCTCGCCGGGAGGGACCGTGTCCCAGTCGGTCAGCACCACGGCGGCGGCCCGGTTCCAGGCGACCACGTCCCAGGTCGCGGTCTTGATCAGCGCCGGGCTGACCTCAAGCGTGTCGAGCAACCGCTGGAGGCGCGGGGTGATCCCCTCCTTCGGCGTGTAGCGGACCTCGGGAGGACGCCCGAGGGCGAGCATGAACACGTGCTCGCGCTCCGGTTCGGTCAGCATCAACCCGACCGCGATGCGGTTCAGGACGTCAGCCGAGGGCGCTCCGCCACGTCCCTGCTCCAGCCACGTGTACCAGGTGGCGCTGATGTTCGAGCGTTGGGCGACCTCCTCCCGGCGCAGGCCGGGCGTGCGCCGGCGGCCCGAGAACCCCAGCGCGGCAGGATCGAGCCTGGTCCGCCGATCCCGCAGGTATGCTCCGAGCGAGGTTTCCGAGCTGGCAAGCATGGCGATCCTGTTAGCCGGTATACCGGGATACGGTCACTACTTTAACGGGATCGGCGCCGAGCGGATAGTTGGCGTCCGAACCCAACGGACCGCATCCCATGCTCATCTTCCTCACCGGCGCCACCGGCTTCATCGGCTCGGCCATCGTCCCCGAACTCCTCTCCGCGGGCCATCGGGTCCTCGGGATGACGCGGTCGGAGGCCGGAGCACGGGCCCTTGCCGAAGCGGGGGCCGAACCGTTCCTCGGCACCCTGGAGGACGTCGACAGCCTCCGTCGCGGCGCTGCCAGGGCGGACGGGGTCATCCACACCGCCTTCGACCACGACTTCTCCGACTTCGTCGCCAACTGTCAGAAGGACCGGCGCGCCATCGCGGCCCTGGGCTCGGCGCTCAAGGGGTCCGACCGCCCCCTCCTGATCACCTCCGGGGTCGGCATCGGTTGCCCAGCGCCAGGGCAGCCGGCGACCGAGGACGTTTTCAACGCCGCGTATGCGAACCCCCGCGTGGCCTCGGAACTCGCGGGGGCGGAGCTCCTGGACGAGGGTGTGAACGTCTCGGTGGTGCGCCTCCCGCAGGTCCACGACACGGTCAAGCAGGGGCTCGTCACCTACCTGATCGATCTCGCGCGCGCCAAAGGCGTATCGGCCTATGTCGGGGACGGGGCGAACCGCTGGGCGGCAGGTCCCGTCCTCGACGTGGCGCGCCTCTATCGCCTCGCCGTGGAAAAGGCGGATGCGGGGGCTCGCTACCACGCCGTCGCCGAGGAGGGTGTCCGTGCCCGCGACATCGCGGAGGTCATCGGCCGCGGCCTGAAGGTGCCCGCGACGGCCCTGTCGCCGGAAGAGGCGGCCGGACATTTCGGGTGGCTCGGCATGTTCGCCGGCCTCGACATGTCGGCGTCCAAGGCCCGGACGCAGGCGCGGCTCGGCTGGCATCCGACCGGGCCGGGATTGCTGGCCGACCTTGAGCGGATGGACTATTCCCGCCCCCCGTCCTGAGACGACGGACGCGGCGCGTGACCGGCCGCGTCGGCGCCGTTCCCGATGGGAAGCGCGATGTCGCAGATCCACCCGCCCCGGACGTAGAGCGGATGGACGCGTCTTCTCCGACCTTTGTCGGTCACGTGCGCCGATCCGCTCTTCGTCGGCGGGCAAGCCCGTCGTCTTCGATCTTTGACCAGGACCGGTGGGACGCAGGATGACAGCGTCCCGTCTCGTAGGGCGGCCCGAGCAGGCCGAGCCGTCAGGGCCATTCACTGACGGATCGACACACCGGTTGAAGTGGTCCTTCGTCGCCAGGGTCGTGCCGTGCGCCGGTCCAGCGACCGCCTTGGGCAGACGATTTCGGCTGCGTCGCTCCGTGCGGACGGCGACGAGCACTGCCCCATCGTCGACGCGGGTGCCGACCACACCAAGCCCTGGCATTGGCGCGACGGCCCCATGCTGCTGCCTCGGGTTGGCGTCCTCAACCACAGGCACGGGCAACGACCCGAAGGCGCGTGGGTCACCGACGACCGTGTCGCATCGTGCCCGCAGCGCACCCGCACGGTACGCGTGCGCACCGCTCGAATCAGAGCCATATCGCCGTCTCCCTCATGGATGGTGCCTCGAGGCGCGGTGAGGCATAGATCGGTTCGCCGAGCCGGGTCCGGGCCCTGATCCGGACCAGCGCCATGTTCCCGGTTGCTCCGGACATCCGCGCCTTGCACGCGCTGTGTCGAGAGGAAACCCACGGTGCGGTTGGCCCAGCCGCGGTCCGCGCCCGTCGCGGACGGGAGCAGGCCAAGCGGCTGGAAGGTCGACGGGAACTCCGGAAACGCCGGGCGAAATCAACCGCTGAGCACCCGCTCCGCCGCCGCTCCGAGCGCGCGCACGCCGAAGGCCAAATCCGCGTCGGTGGTATTCTCCGCCCAATGGTGGCTGATGCCGCCGATCGATGGGACGAACAGCATCGCGGCCGGGAGGATGCGGGCGACGTTCTGGGCGTCGTGGCCGGCCCCCGAGGGCATCACCTGCCAGAGGCCGGGGCAGACCTCCTCGGCAGCCTCCGAGAGGGCTCGCATCAGGTCGGGGTCGCAAGGGGCGGGGATCGCCTTCGACAGCGCGAGGAGCGTGGCGGTGCAGCGCTCCCGCCGGTTCGACTCGCGCACCAGCGCGTCGAGGCAAGCCTCCATCCGCTCCAGCACCGGAATCGATACGTCGCGAAACTGGAAGGCCACCTCGGCGCGCCCTGGGATGATGCTGTAGCCGCCGGGATCCAGGGTGATCCGGCCCGTCGTCCAGGTGCTGCGCGGGCCGCAGACCTTCGGAAATTCCCGGTCGATGGCCGCGAGCAGGCGTACCGCCGAGAGCCCGGCATCCCGGCGCTCGGCCATGGTGGTGCCGCCGGCATGGTCCTGATGGCCTTCGAAAACGATCCGGAACTGCCAGATCGCCACGATGCCGCTGACCACGCCGAGATGCAGGCCGGCGGACTCCAGCTGCGTGCCCTGTTCGATGTGCAGTTCCAGAAAGCCGCGGTAGCGGGCGGGATCCAATCGCGTCCGCGGTTGCCCCGCGAGACCAGCCGATTCGAGGGCCGCGCGCAGGGGCGTGCCGTCGGTCCGGTTGCGGGCGGCGTCGATCTCGGCCTCGGTCAGGTCACCGATCGCTGAGCGGCTCCCGAGGAAGCCGCCGGAGAAGTGCCCCTCTTCGTCCGCGAAGGCGACGACGTCGACGGGAAGGCCGGCCCGGGCCAGCGCCAAGCCGGCGACGACGCCGAGCGCCCCGTCGAGCCAGCCAGCCTCGTTCTGGGTCTCGATGTGGCTGCCTACGAGGAGGTGGGGGCCTGGGCCGCGATGACGCCCGAGGACGTTGCCGATTCCATCGATCGATGCCTCAAGTCCGCATCCCTCGAGTCGCGCCATCAGCCAGCGGCGCGATTCCATATCTTGAGGTGAAAAGGTGGGCCGGTGAACACCGGTCCGGAACGGCCCGATCTGGCGCAAGGCGTACAGGTCGGCGAGGAAAGCGTCCGTATCGATCTTGGTCATGGCAGGGTCCGGCCTCTGAGCGCCCGAACCCTGCAAGCCTCGTGCAGAGGTGAATTCGGCCGCTTCGCGCCGCCCATCCACCCTCGGGCTCCCAGCCGAGCGCGGAGAGATCGCCTGACCACAGCGCCGTCTCGTCCCCCGCTCGCGAACCCACGAGGCCACGGCCCGTCGCCCGCCTGTCATGGCTGATGTTGAGACGCTAGGCGATCTTCGCGAAATGGAAAGTTCCTGCTTCGCCAGGGCCCATGTTCGCCAGGACTGATGCCAAGCGTGGTTTGATCGTGGTTTTAACAGGTTTGAGCTAAAGTTAATGCCGTCATGAAGCCTGCCGGCATCGACGAAAACGGGCTTGTTCCCTCTCAGAGGCAGCTATGCGCGATGAGCTGATGGATAAAGGCTGCACAGGCTTCGAGTTCGTCGCGGGTCACATACTCGTCCGCCTTGTGCGCGCGCGCGATGGAGCGCGGGCCGATCACCACGCTCGGCGTGTTGCCCAGCGCCTCGAACAGGCCGGCCTCGGTTCCGTAGGAAACTTTGGCGTGGCCATTTCGGCCAGCGAGCGTCTTGGCCAGGGTGACGATCTCGGCCTCCGGGCGGGTCTCAAGGCCCGGATAGTCGATCAGCGGCTCTATCGCGACGCCGCAGGCAGGATCGACGGCCTGCATCATCGGCGCCAAGATGTCCGTGGCATAGGCGATCGCCGCCGCCGCGAGGGCCGCCGCATCGTCGCCACCGATCGCGCGGTACTCGAACTCCACCGAGCAGGTTTCCGGCACGATATTGAGCGCCGATCCGCCACGGACGACGCTGGACAGGCCCGTGGTGTGGGGCACGTCGTAGAGCGCGTCCCGCCGCCCGTCCCGAACGAGCGCCTCGGCCGAGAGCCGCACATGCTCGATGAAGCGGGCCGCGTACTCCACCGCATTGACGCCCTGCGGGGCCAATGCCGAATGGCAGGCGAGGCCCCGGAAGGTGACGCGCGCAGCAGACTTCCCCTTGTGGCCGACGACCACCTCCATTCCTGTCGGTTCGCCGACGAAACAGCCGCGCGGGTGCAGGCCCCGTTCCAGCATCCGCGCGATGAGGGGGCGGACGCCGAGGCAGCCGATTTCCTCGTCGTAGGAAATCGCGAGATGGATCGGTGTCGAGAGCCCCGCCGTCATCATCGCAGGCAATGCAGCGAGGCAGACGGCGAGGAAGCCCTTCATGTCGGAGGTGCCGCGACCGTAGAGGCGCCCTGCCTCCTCGCGCAGGACGAAGGGATCGGACGACCAAGGCTGCCCCTCGACCGGGACCACGTCGCTGTGGCCCGAGAGCACGTAACCCGGTTTGTCCCCGGGCCCGACGCTGATCCAGAGAGCCGCCTTGTTGCCGGTGGCGTCCGGGACCCGCTCCACCGCGGCCCCATGACCACGGGCGAAGGCTTCCACCCAGTCGATCAGCGGTAGGTTCGAGCGCGTGCTGACTGTGTCGAAAGCGACGAGGGTGGCGAGAATCGCGACGCTATCGGACACCTCCGCTCGCGAGGGGGCATCTGACGTTATCCGGGTCTGTCGCGTCATGGCTTTGGCGTCATGGCTTTCGATCGTGTGCCGGAGCAGTGTGTGGCGACCTGTCGGATCCGGGCCGGAGCCGAAACGCGGATCGCCGGTCCCACGGCTGCGAAGCCCGGCGGAAACCCCGGGCCCGATCCGAAACCCGAGTCCGGGCAGCGGTCACCGGAGCGGTAAGCAACCGCCTTGGTAACGGATCAGTCGACGTTCGTCTGCAAAGACGTTTGGACCGTCGCGTCACGGTTTGGCATGATTGACGCTTCCGGCCCAGAGAGGCAGACCTTGCTGCCGCTGGGCTCGGCCCTGCCCGTGCCTCACGCCGTTTCACGATCCACGACGGACATCCTTGATGACGCAGACGCCTGAGACTGCCGGGCGGACCCCCGGCTTATGCTGGATTCGGGCCGTGGCCGGCCTCGCCATCTCGGGTGTCGTTGCCCTCGCGGGCGATGCGGCGCAGGCGCGGGACCTTCGGGTCGGCCTGAGCGCCGAGCCGACCTCGATGGATCCGCACTTCCACAACCTCGGGCCCAACAACGCCTTGCGCCGGCACATCTTCGAGTCGCTCGTCGATACGGATGCCCAGATGAGGCTCAAGCCTTCGCTCGCCCTGTCGTGGACGCCGCGCGATACGACCACCTGGGAGTTCAAGCTGCGGCCCGGCGTGACCTTCTCGGACGGCACGCCGTTCACGGCGCAGGACGTGATCTACACCTTCTGCCGGATCCCGCTGGTCGAGAATTCGCCCTCGTCCTTCGCCACCTTCGTCAAACCCTTCACGCGGGTCGAGGCGCCTGATCCGCTCACCGTGGTGGTGACCACCGACGGCCCGCTGCCGCTTCTGCCGACGAACCTGACGGCGCTCGGAATGCTGAGCGCCAAGGCGTCGGGGGCCGCGGGCGCGGTGACCTTCGCCAAGGGCGGCTGCACCGGCATGGGAACGCCGCTGCGGACTACCGACTTCGCCGATCCGAAGGTCTCGATCGGCACCGGCCCCTACGTCCTGCGGGAATACGTCCGCGGCACGCAGATCGTGCTGGCGCCGAACCCGTCCTACTGGGGACCCAAGTCCGCCTTCGACAAGGTGACGATGAAGCCGATCCCCTCGACGGGACCCCGGGTCGCGGCGCTGCTCGCCGGCGACGTCGATCTCATCGAGAGCCCGGCGATCCAGGACCTGCCCCGGATCGAGGGGGCTGGGTTCACCGTGACCAAGGGGCTGTCGAACCGCATCATCTACGTCCATCTCGACCAGTTCGATGGGCCGGACTGGAAGACCCCGACCATCAAGGGCACCGACCGGAACCCCCTGCGTGACGTTCGCGTGCGGGAAGCCCTCTCCAAGGCGGTCGACCGGAAGGCCATCGTCGAGCGGGTGATGGGCGGAGTGGCGCAGGCGGCGGGCGAGATCCTGCCTTACCCGCTCTCCGGCACGACCAAGGACTTCCCGATCGTGCCCTACGACCCCAAGGGGGCCAAGGATCTGCTCACGCAAGCCGGTTATCCGAACGGGTTCGAGATCACGCTCGGCACGCCGAACGACCGCTACATCAACGACGAGAAGGTGGCGCAGGTCATCGCGCAGATGTGGACCCGCATCGGCGTGAAGACCGGCATCGACGCCTCCACGGCTTCGACGTTCTTCACCCGGCGCAACAAGTTCGAGTTCTCGGCCTATCTCTCCGGCTGGGGAGCGGACTCGGGCGACATGTCGAACTCCCTGAACTCGCTGCTGCTGTGCTTCGACCCGGTGAAGGGACTCGGCTTCACAAATCGCGGGCGCTACTGCAACCGCGAGGTCGACCGACTGACGGTCGAGGCAATGGCGACCTTCGAGGAGGCGAAGCGCGAGGATCTGCTTCGGCAGGCCTCGGCGCTTGCCATGAAGGACTACCCGCTGATCCCGCTTCACTTCGAGGTGACGCCCTGGGCCACGGCCAAGGGCCTGCGCTACGTGCCGCGCATCGATCAGTACACGCTGGTGATGAACGTGGAACTGACCCCGTGACGGTCGATCCTCGGGAGCAGCCCTGCCCGTGCTGACCTACCTCATCCAGCGTTTCGGCCAGGCGGTGCTCACGGTCGCTGCCATGGCGACCTTGGTCTTTCTCGGCGTCTATGCCATCGCCGACCCGATCGACGTGCTCGCCGCACCGGACGCGACGCCGGACGAACGCGCGCAGATCAGCCGACGCCTCGGCCTCGATCAGCCCCTCTGGATGCAGTTCGCCACCTTCGTCTGGCGCGCGCTGCACGGCGACCTCGGCCGCTCGTTCGTCTACAACGAGCCGGCCTTCACGGTGATCCTGCAGCGGCTCCCCGCGACCCTGGAACTCGCCTTCACAGCGCTCTTCATCGCGATCGCCCTCGGCCTGCCCCTTGGCCTCTGGGCGGGCCTGCGCGCGGAAAAAGCCACCGACAAGGCGATCATGGGCGGGTCCATCCTGGCCTTCTCCCTGCCGAACTTCTGGCAGGGACTGATGATGGTCCTGATCTTTTCGGTGACGCTGGGCTGGCTGCCGGCCGGGGGGCGTGGCGAGACCGTGCGCGTCCTCGGGCTCGATCTCGGCTTCCTCACCCTCGACGGCCTTCGCCACCTCATCCTGCCGGCCGTGAACCTCGCCCTGTTCAAGCTCGCGGTGGTGATCCGCCTCGCCCGGGCCGGAACCCGTGAGGCCATGCTGCAGGACTACGTCCGGTTTGCCCGCGCCAAGGGATTGCGGCCGGCCCGCATCGTCGGCGTTCATGTCCTCAAGAACATCCTGCTGCCCGTGGTCACGGTGATCGGCCTGGAATTCGGCTCGATGATCGCGTTCGCGGTGGTCACCGAGACGGTGTTCGCCTGGCCCGGCATCGGCAAGCTGCTGATTGATTCGATCAACCGCCTCGACCGGCCGGTGATCGTCGCCTACCTCATGCTGACGGTGTGTCTGTTCGTGCTGATCAACTTCGTCATCGATCTGATCTATGCCGCCCTCGACCCCCGGGTGCGCCTTGCGGAAACGGACGCATGACGCCCGCGGCCACTCTCCCGGAAGAGCCGGTCCCGTACCGGGCGGATCCGGTCTGGCGCGCCCACGCTCGCGCGTTCTTCCGCTCCCCCGCGGCCGGCCTCGGCCTCGTCATCCTGGTGGCCGTGGCCCTGGTGGCAGCGCTGGCGCCCTGGATCACGCCGCAGGATCCCTACGACCTCGCGAGCCTCGATGTCATGGATGGCACGCAGCCGCCTGGAAGCCGGAGCTTCGCCGGGCTCACCTACTGGCTCGGAACCGATGCCCAGGGGCGCGACATGCTGTCGGCCATCGTCTACGGGCTGCGCGTCTCGCTCGTCGTCAGCCTCTCGGCGACACTCATCGCCGCGTCCGTCGGCTCCTGCATCGGCGTGCTCGCAGCCAATGCGGGCGGGCGGCTGGACGCCGTGCTGATGCGCCTCGTCGACCTGCAGCTCTCGTTCCCCGCGATCCTGATCGCCCTGGTGTTGCTCGCCGCTTTCGGGCGGGGCATCGACAAGGTGGTGATCGCCCTGGTGGCCGTTCAGTGGGCCTACTACGCTCGGGCGATCCGGGCCCAGGCCTTGGTGGAACGGCGCCGGGAGTACATGGAGGCGGCCCGGGCGCTCGCGCTCCCGCGCACCAGCCTGATCTTCCGGCACCTCCTGCCGAACTGTCTGGCTCCGGTAATCGTGGTCGCGACCATGCAGGTGGCCCACGCCATCGCCCTCGAAGCCACGCTGTCCTTCCTGGGCGTCGGCGTGCCGGTGACCGAACCCTCCCTCGGGCTTCTGATCAAGAACGGCTACGACTACCTGCTCTCGGGCAAGTACTGGATCTCGACCTTTCCGGGCCTTGCCCTCGTCGCCGTCATCGTGGCCATCAACCTCGTGGGAGACCGTTTGCGCGACGTGCTCAACCCCAGGCTCTCCGCGTGAGCGCGCCGGACCGGACACCTCCGGCCAATGCGCCCGTCCTCGCCGTCGAGAACCTTCAGGTCGCCTTTCGGGCCGGCGGCCGGGAACACCTGGCGGTCCAGGGGCTGGACCTGTCCGTATCCCGCGGCGAGGTGGTGGGGCTCGTCGGCGAATCCGGCTCCGGCAAATCCGTCACCGGGCTTGCCCTCATGGGCCTGATCGACGCTCCGGGCCGTGTCGCCGGAGGAAGGATCGTCTTCGAGGGCCGCGATCTCATGGGCCTGTCCGAGGCCGAGCTTCGGCGCCTGCGCGGCGCCCGCATGGCGATGATCTTCCAGGACCCGATGACCACCCTGAACCCGGTACTCCGGGTGGAAACCCAGATCGTCGAGGCGATCACCGCCCACGAGCGGGTTACGGCGAAGGCGGCCCGCGCCCGCGCCCGCGAGGCGCTGGTGCGCGTTGGCATCCCCGCGCCCGACGAGCGCCTCGGGGCCTACCCGCACCAGCTCTCGGGCGGCATGCGCCAGCGGATCGCCATCGCCATCGCGCTGCTGCATCGCCCCGCCCTCCTCATCGCTGACGAACCCACCACCGCGCTCGACGTGACGATCCAGGCCCAGATACTGGCGGAGGCGCAGGATCTGTGTGCCGAGATGGGCACCGCGTTGATCTGGATCACCCACGACCTCGCGGTGGTCTCCGGTCTCGCCGACCGGCTCCTCGTGATGTATGCGGGTCGGGTCGTCGAGGCTGGTCCGGTGGCCGAGGTTGTGGAGGCGCCGCTCCACCCCTACAGCGCCGGACTGATCGGCTCGGCCCCGAGCCGCAACAAGCGCGGCGCCCGCTTGGCGCAGATCCCTGGCCTCGCCCCGCCGCTGGGCCGACGTCCACCGGGCTGCGCCTTCGCGCCCCGCTGCTTCAACGTCCGGCCCGACTGTTCCGAGCCTCCGCCCCTGGTCCGCCGGTCGGGCCGGGAGGCCCTCTGCCGGTATCCTCTCAGCGAGACCGTCGTCGCGTGAAGCCCCTCGTGACCCTGGAATCCGTGTCGAAGCGTTTCGGCACAACACCCTCCCTCGCCGCCCGCATCGCCCGCCTGCTCGGCGAGCGCCGCCGACCCACCAGCGTCCAGGCGGTTTCGGACATCGACATGCGCGTGGAGGCCGGCGAAGTCGTCGGGCTCGTCGGTGAGTCCGGTTGCGGCAAGTCCACGCTCGCCCGCCTCGTGGCCGGCCTCCACATGCCGAGCGACGGGCGCGTCCGACGCGCGGGCGTGGATCTCACCGAGATGACCCCCACCGAGCGCCGGGCCGCTCAGCTCAGCGTCCAGATGGTGTTTCAAGACGCCACGGCCTCACTCAATCCACGCATGCGCGTTCTCGACATCGTCGGCGAGGCGCCCGTTGCCCATGGCCTCGTGAGCGCCGGGGCCAAGCGGGACTACGTCGCCGACCTCCTCGCGCGCGTGAGCCTCGGGGCGGATGCGATGGCCCGCTTCCCCCACCAGTTCTCCGGGGGGCAGCGAGCCCGGATCGGCATCGCCCGGGCGCTGGCGGTGCGGCCGAAGATGCTCGTCCTCGACGAGTCCGTTGCGGCCCTCGACGTCTCGATCCAGGCCCAGGTGCTCAACCTCTTTCTCGACCTGCGCCGCGATCTCGGGCTGACCTACCTGTTCGTCAGCCACGATCTCGGGGTGATCGAGCACGTGGCGACACGGGTCCTGGTCATGTATCTCGGCCGCATCGTCGAGGAGGCGCCGGCGGAGGCACTGTTCGCCGCCCCGGCCCATCCCTACACGATCAGCCTCCTCGCGCAGACGCCGCGGCTCGTGCCGGGCAAGCGCCGCTTCCAGGGGCTCGTCGGCGAGCCTCCCTCGCCCCTGGCTCCGCCGCCCGGCTGCGCCTTCCATCCGCGCTGTGCCCATGCCATCGCGCGCTGCCGGGTCGAGCGACCGGTGCTACGCAGCCTTGCGGGTGAACGCCACGTCGCCTGCCACCTGGACCGATCGGAGTTCGGATGAGGTCAGCCCCCGAGCTCTGCCCGTCACGAGGATGATCGATGGACCGAACCCAAAGGCCGGATGATCAGAAATCCCGGGCAACTCGTCAGGGCAGTCCGACCGCCATGCGTCTTTCTCCAAGCCGCTGACTTGCTTTAGGCAGCTGAGTTGCTCCAGGCCTCTGAAATGAACGCCGGCAACCATCGTCACGCCCGGCTGGAGCCGCCGGCTGGACGTAGATTCCTGAACCAAGACCGTTCACGCAGATACAGCCTGGACATTCCCGCGAGAAGGCCGTTTGCACATGACACGAGACGCTCTGTCCCTCGGCATCATCGGCGCCGGCATCATGGGGGAACGCATGCTCGGCGTCGTGTCCGCTCAGACGGACATTCCCATCCGCGTTGCCGGGATCTGGGATCCCTCCCCCGCCTCGCTGGACCGGATCGCCGGCACGTTTCCGGCGGTGACAAGGATGGCGGACGCCGACGCGCTGATCGCGGCAAGTACGTGTGTCTACGTGGCTTCGCCGCCCGGCTCGCATATCGGCTACGCCCGGAGGGCCTCGGCCGCGGGGCGCAGCGTTTTCCTGGAGAAGCCCCTCGCTGTCGACCTGGAAGAGGCACGCCGGTTCGTGGCGGAGGGCGACGCTGTGGGCGCAGTGAACTTCCCGTTCGCGTCCTCTCCTGCGGTGGCCACCATCGCACGCTGGATCGCCGAGGGCGCAATCGGCGCCCCGCGTCGTCTGGTGATCGATGTGGCCTTCGCGCATTGGCCGCGGCCCTGGCAGACCGACGCCGCGGCCTGGCTCGACGCGCGCAGGGAGGGCGGCTTCACGCGCGAAGTCGTCTCGCATTTCCTGTTCCTGACCCGACGTCTCGTGGGCCCGCTGCGCGAGCTGCGGGGCAATGCCAACTTTCCCGAACCCCACCGCTCCGAACGGGCGATCCAGGCGACGCTCCGAGCGGGCGACGTACCGGTCTTCGTCACCGGCCAAGTCGGTGGAACCCGGCAGGACGACCACAACACCTGGACCCTCCTGGGCGAGAGCGGGGCGGTTCGCCTGCGGGATTGGTCGATCGCCGAGCGGCTACGGCCGAACGGACACTTCGAGACGGCACCGGATGCGTTGCCCAACGACCAGGCACGGTTGGTCGCCCTCCGGCGTCAGCTCGACGGTGTCGTCCGGATGACCCGTGGCGAGCCGCACGCGCTCGCCACCTTCGTCGAGGCCCTGGAGGTCCAGGAAGTCGTCGAAGGGCTCGTCGCCCGATAGGCTCGACCGGACGTCAGCCTGAACAGCAGGCAATGGCGGTGGCGGTTGACCCACGGGGCATCGACCGCACCGGTCGATGCGGATTGCCATGAGGACGTCCCTGGGTATTCCCTGCGCGAACGCCGATTGAGGCCTGACCGGGAATGCGTTGAGATGGATCGCCCTGCCGAGCCGGCCCGGCCCGCCCCGCCTGCCGACGCAATCCCGCTGTCCCGCCGCGTTCCTTTCGCCCGGCAGATCGCCGACACCCTGCGGGATCTGATCGTTCGTGGCGATCTGGCTGCGGGGAGCCGGATCGTCGAGCGCACGCTGTGCGAACGCTTGAGCGTCTCGCGCACACCCCTGCGCGAGGCTTTGAAGCTTTTGGAGGCCGATGGTCTGATCGAACTCAGCCAAAATCGCGGTGCGCGGGTCATGTCCATGACGATCGCGGAGGCCGGGCACCTGTTCGAGCTGATCGCAGGCCTGGAAGGTTTTGCAGCGGAGTTGGCCGTTGCTCGCGCATGCCCTGACGACATCATCGCTCTGGATCTTCAGCATGCACAAATGCTTAGGCATTACGCTGACCAGGAGAAAGATGCTTACTTTGCACTCAACAATGCCATCCACGACGCCGTGGTTCGCCTGTCCGGGAACCCGCTCCTGATCGCGACCCATGCGTCGATCCTGTTGCGGGCCCGGCGGGGACGCTACATGGCGATCGTCGACCCTCTGCGCTGGCGCGAATCCGTTGCTGAGCACGCGGCGCTGATGGCGGCATTCCGGTCCTGCGATGCGCCCGCGGCCGGTGCCGTGTGGCGGCAGCATCTTCGGAGGACGGGTGAAACCGTCCGTACCGCGCTGGGCCAGCCAGCGGTTTCCGCGGACGGGGCGAGCGAACAGCATTCCGCCGAGACGTGCCTTACCGGCTCCGAGACCCACCGACCCAGTTCGGACTGACCGTCCGACCCGAACTCACGCGCCCGGTCGCGAAGACGCAGTCCCCCGGATGTCCGTCGGCATCGCACCCTTCGGTCTGCGGCCTTCCACCTGGCGTGCGTGCCTGCCAGTCTCGCGTCGGCACTGATTCTATTCGCTTTTTACCGATGGCATGCAATTTGGATGGGGTGCTCACCTGTCCGGCGAACCGATTGCGAGACTGCCATGGTCGCGAAGATCCACCTCAGGCACCCGAACCGCCGCGGGCTCCTGCGCGTCGGGGGGCTCGCGGGCTTGGCCTCGGTGTCCTTGCGCCGATCGGCCTGGGCGGCAGCAGAGACGACGCTCGAAGCGATCCGCCGGGCCGGGCTCGTGCGCGTCGGCTGCGAGGCCGCGTACCGGCCCTTCACCTTTCGCGAGGGCGGCAATGTGGTCGGCTACGATGTCGATCTCGCCGCGCTGCTCTTCGCACCCCTCGGCGTCAGGGTTGAGATGGTGGACACGGCTTGGGCCGGCGTGATCCCGGCCCTCTACGCCGGCAACTTCGACCTGATCATGACCTCGCTCACCTACACCAAGGAGCGCGTTCAGCGCGTCGGCTATACGATCCCCTACGCGGAGGCGACCCAGGAACTCCTCGTCCGCGCATCCGATGCCCAGGCAATCCGCTCCCTGGATGGGATGGCCGGCAAGATCCTCGGCGTGAAGCTGGGCTCGGCCGGCGACACCATGAAGGCCGGGCTCGACGCGAAGCTGAAGGCCGCCGCCGGCACCGGTTTCTCGGAGGTCAAGACCTACGACGATCACCCCGCGGCCTATCTCGCACTGGCTCAGGGTTCCGTCGACGGGGTGATCAACACGCTTGCGACCCTGACGCAGGTCACCAAGGATGCGCCCGGACGGTATGCCGTTGTCCGCGATATCGGGCCCCGCAACTGGGCCGGTATCGGGGTGCGGAAGGAGGATGCGGCGCTGATCGCGTTCCTCGACGCACGGATCACCGCCCTGAAGGCGAGCGGCGATATCTACGCCCTGCAGGAGAAATGGTTCGGCATCCGCATGGATCTCGCCGACCACATCCCGACCTTGTCCTGAGGCGATGCCGTGAGCATCGATTGGGCCGTCGTCGCGATGGCCATACCACTCCTGGCGCAGGGCGCCCTCACGAGCCTGAGGATCGCCGCCCTCGCAGGTCTCCTCGGGTTGGCAGGGGGCGTCGCGCTCGGCCTGATCGCCCTCGGCGGCTTTACGCCGGCGCGCCTCGCCGTTCGGGCCTACGTGGACTTCATCCGTGGAACGCCGCTCCTCATCCAGATCTTCATCGTCTTCTTCGGCCTTCCGATGCTCGGATGGCGGCCCGGCGAATACCTGTCGGGGGTCATCGCGCTCTCGCTGAACAGTGCCGGCTATATCGCCGAGATCGTGCGTGGCGCGGTCGGTTCGATCGAACGGGGCCAGACAGAGGCGGCGCAGTCCATCGGGCTCACCCGCGGCAAGATCCTGCTCCACGTCCTGCTGCCGCAGGCCATCCGCCCGATGACGCCCGCGCTGACCAACGACCTGATCACCCTCGTGAAGAACACCTCCCTGCTGTCGGTGATCTCCGTCTACGAGCTGACCCGCTCCGGCCAGGCGATCATCGCGTCACACTTTGCTCCGCTGGAGATCTTCGCGCTGCTGGCGCTGTACTACTACCTCATCATTTCAGTGCTGGCTTACATCTCCAGATTGATCGAACGGAAGCTTCCCGCATGGTAGGGCCCGAACGATCATCCCTCCCCGCGCCGGCGCCGCTGCTGTCCATCCGGAACCTGTGCAAGCGGTTCGGGGACCGCATGGTCCTCAAGGATGTCTCCTTCGAGATCGGTGCGGGCGAGGCCGTGGTGCTGATCGGGCCATCGGGCTCGGGCAAGACCACGGTGCTGCGCTGCCTGAACCAGCTCGAGACCCCGACATCGGGCACGATCACCCTGGCGGGCGACGTCATCGGCGGCAGCCTGGCTCCGGATGGGACACGGTGGAAGCCTTTCGGTGAGGCAGACATCGCCGGCCAGCGCCGACGCTTCGGCTTCGTGTTTCAACGCTTCAACCTTTTCCCCCACCTCAGCGCCTTGCAGAACGTCGCTCTGGGACCGCGCCTGACCCTGGGACTACCGAAGGCCACGGCCGAGGCGCGCGCGGCGGCGCACCTGGAGCGGGTTCGGCTCGCAGACCACCGGGACAAGCGGCCCGGGCAACTCTCCGGCGGCCAGCAACAGCGTGTGGCCATCGCGCGTGCGCTCGCCATGGAGCCGGAGTTGATCCTCTTCGACGAGCCGACCTCCGCGCTCGATCCCGAACTCGTCCACGAAGTCCTCGACGTCATGCGCGCTCTGGCCCGCGACGGCATGACGATGATCGTCGTCACGCACGAGATGAGCTTCGCGCGGCAGGTCGCCCACCGCGTGGTCTTCATGGCGGACGGGGCGATCGTCGAGCAGGGCGCGCCCGACGCCCTCTTCACCGCGCCGCAGCACGAGACGACGCGCCGCTTCCTCGCCCACGTGCGGAATCGATGAGCCCGATGCGTCCGCTCGACCTCCTGCTGACGGGCGCCACGGCGCTGACGGCGAACCCCCGCGACCCGGTGATCTCCGATGCCGTCATCGGGATCACGGCCAACCGCATCACGCGGATCGGTCGTGCGCCGGCCGGCGAGCCCCTGCCCGTTGCGCGCCGTGTTCTGCATCTGCCGGGACGCATCATCACGCCCGGCTTCGTCAACATCCACACGCATACGACCCTCGCCATGGTGCGCGGCGTCGCCGAGGATCTGGGCTTCGCCCCGGCCTACACGCCGGGCATCCCGCAGGGGCACATGGTGACCCCGGACGAGGCCTGCGCCATCGCTCGGCTCGGGGCCCTCGAGGCGCTGCTGTTCGGCTCGACGCTGATCAACGATACCTTCGTGCATGCCGATGTGATCACCCCCGCGATGGCGGAGCTCGGTCTCCGGGTCTGGTCCTGCGGCCGCATCCACGACGTCGATTTCAGCGGCGTTTCGACGGGGCGCTGGGTGCATCGGGACGCGATCGGCGACCAAACCCTCAGGGCGGCGCTCGACCTCGCCGCGCGCTACGAGGGCCGCAGTGACCTTCGGATCGGCGTCCAGCTCGCGGCGCACGCGCCCGATACCTGCTCGACGCCGTTCCTTCGGCGGATCGCGGAGGCGGCCCGCTCTACCGGCCTGCGGGTCACGACGCACCTGTCTCAGAGCAAGGTCGAAGTCGCCCGCATCCGCGAGCGGGACGGGATGAGCCCGCCCGAACTTCTCGACGCGGTCGGGCTTCTCGACGATCGGTTGCTCGCCGCCCACTGCATCCACGTCAGCGAGGCCGACATCGCCCGCATCGGGCGTGCGGGTATCGGCATCGCGCATATCGCGAAGGGCAATGCCACGGGGGGAACGATCGCCCCCACCGCACGCCTCCGCGCGGCGGGGGCACGGCTGACCCTCGGCACCGACAACATGCACGCGGATATGGTGGAGGTGATGCGCTGGGCGCTCGCCATGGGCCGCATCCAGTCCGGCGCGGTCACCGCGGAGTGGCAACCCGAGGCCGTGCTCGACATGGCGACGATGGCGGGCGCCCGCGCCATGGGACTCGCGGACGAGATCGGGAGCCTGGAGCCCGGCAAGCGGGCGGACCTCGTCGTCTTCGATTTCCGCCGCCCGCACCTGACGCCGAACCGCAATCCCCTCGGAAACCTCGTCCACACCGCGCAGGGACGGGACGTCGCGATGGTTCTGGTCGACGGCGCCGTCGTGGTGGAGGACGGCCGCCCCACCCGCGCCGATGCCGACACGATCCGGCGCGACGCCGAGCGCGCCATCACGGCCTTGTGGGAGCGCGCCCGGGCATGAAGATCCTGCTTCTCAATCCGAACACTTCCACGGCGATGACGGAGCGGATTTCGACGGAGGCCGCCGGAGCCCTGGCGCCCGACACCGACCTGACCGCCATCACGGCGATCCGGGGCCTGCCCTACATCGCGAGCCGGGCCGAGGCGCAACTGGCCGGCAGCACTGTCCTCGAAATGCTGGCCGAGCATCGCCGGGGGTACGACGCGGCCATCATCGCGGCCTTCGGCGATCCCGGCCTGATCGCGGCGCGGGAACTCTTCGACCTGCCCGTGATCGGCATGGCGGAAGCCGCAATGCACACCGCCTGCATGCTCGGCCAGCGGTTCGCCATCGTCACGTTCTCACCCACCCTGCTGCCCTGGTACGAGGATGCCGTCGCGCTCGCCGGCCTCGGCGCGCGCTGTTCGGCGCTGCGGGCCGTCCGGGTGGGGTTCCGCTCGGTCACCGAGGTCCAGCATGAGCTGGAAGCCGAGATCGCCGAGCTGATCCAGCGAACGATCCGGGAGGACGGCGCCGACGTGGTGGTGCTCGCCGGCGCTCCCCTGACGGGTCTCGCGAAGCGCCTTCGCGCAGAGATCTCCGTTCCCCTCGTGGACCCGCTCGCCGCGGCCCTGGGCCAGGCGCAGGCCCTGGTCCGCCTGGCACCCGCGCCGGCGCGCGCCGGTCGCTTCGCGCGGCCCGGGGCCAAGGCGACCGCAGGTCTGGCGCCTGCTCTCGCGCGGTGGATCGAACACCGTGAGGAGCCGGGATGAGGCAGGAGCCGTTCGACCCGCCGCCCGCGACGCTGGCGGGATGCGGGCAGCCGTCGGATCCGTCGCGGGAGCAACAATCTCCTTGTTGGGCACCGGCAGACGACACCGCTCATCGTATTGTTTCGATTGGGCGGCGAATTTTGCTGTCGTTTCTCAAATACTGACGGCGAGCACGACCGCCGTGTTTCGGGGAGACATCCTCGGACGTTCTGGCATCCGTTTTGCTGAGCCTTCGCCTGTCGCCTGGAGTACTCTGGTTTGTCTCAGTCACCACACCTGACGAAGCTCTCCCGCCGCGCGGTGCTCGCTCTCCCGGTCGGCCTTGCGGCGGCCTCGGGACACGGGGCCGCCGCCGAACCCCGGCGGGGCGGCACGATGGTGATGATCGTGCATCCCGAACCTTCGACGCTGGCGCACTACGCCGTCACCGCCGGCAACATCCCGCCCATCGCGACGCAGGTCTACGAGGGGCTGTGCACCTATGACTGGGACCTGAACCCCCAACCGAACCTGGCCCGATCGTGGGAGATCGCGCCCGACGGCAAAACCATCACCTTCAAGCTGCAGGAGGGCGTGACCTTCCACAACGGCAAGCCGTTCACCAGCGCCGACGTGCAGTACTCGTTCATGGAAGTCTTGAAGAAGTACAACCCGATCGCTCCGGTGATGCTGACGGAACTGACGTCGGTCGACACCCCTGATCCCCTGACGGCGGTTCTGCACCTCGCCAACCCGGCGCCGTACCTGATGAAGGCCCTGTCCGGGCGTGACCTTCCGATCCTGTGCAAGTCCGTCTTCGAGGGGACCGATGTCCTCCAGAACCCCAGCGCCAACAAACCCATCGGCACCGGGCCGTTCAAGTTCGTGAGCTGGGAGCGTGGGCAGTCCGTGCGGCTCGATCGGAACGAGCATTACTGGAAGCCCGGCCTGCCCTACCTCAACCGCATC
The DNA here is from genome assembly GCF_001423085.1 of Methylobacterium sp. Leaf125. Taxonomy (GTDB): domain Bacteria; phylum Pseudomonadota; class Alphaproteobacteria; order Rhizobiales; family Beijerinckiaceae; genus Methylobacterium. The sequence continues at coordinate 187,835 of NZ_LMNU01000048.1, forward strand.
ATCGCCCGTTTCATCCCGGATGCGGGAACCCGGTCGGCGGCGATGGAGGCCGGCGAGGCCCATTTCGCCGCCTACAGCGCGGTGAACTACGCCGACCTAGCACGCATGACATCCAATCCCATCCTGGGGCTGACGACCAAGGGCTACGAGATGACGCCGGCCCAGAGCGTGCTCGAACTCAACGGCCGGCACCCGCAACTCCAGAAGAAGGGCGTGCGCCAGGCGATCGCCTATGCGATCGATCGCAACGTCATCCTGCGGGACGTCATGTACGGCTACGGCCAGCCCGCGACCGGTCCGCTCAGCCGCAAATTCAAGACGGCCGGGCTCTACACGGACGACCTGCGACGGTTCGACGTTCCGGATCGCCTCGAGATCGCCAACCGTCTGCTCGACGAGGCCGGCGCGCCGCGCGGCGCCGACTCCATGCGCTTCGGCCTGCATCTGGAGGTCAATTCATTCGGCGAACAATGGCTGCGGCAGGCCGAATACCTGAAGCAGGCCCTGGCACCGGTCGGCATCGACGTGACGCTGCGGTCCGAGGACACGGCGACGTGGCTCCGGCGGGTCTACACGAACTACGACTACGACCTGAACGAGCCGTTCCTGAGCCAGGGCGTCGATCCGGTCTATGGCCTGAACAAGCAGTTCCTGACGTCGCAGATCCGCAAGGGCGTCACCTTCGTCAACGACATGTTCTACAGCAACCCGGAGGTCGACCGGATGCTCGACGCGGGCATGCGCGAGCCAGATCCGATCAAGCGCGGCGACATCTACAAGAAGGTCCAGCAGATCCTTGCCGAGGACTGCCCGATGGTCTGGCTGATCGACGTGCAATACGTCAGCGTGTTCAATACGAAGCTGCACGACCACACCACAGGTCCGCTGGGGACGCAGCAGGCGTTCGAGCGGGCCTGGATGGACAAGTAGCGTCGTGCGGCTCGCGCGCTATCTCGGCCACCGGATCCTGCTGGCGATTCCGGTGGTGCTCGGCATCGTCGTGCTCAACTTCTTCCTCATTCACCTCGCGCCCGGCGACGCGGCCTCGGTCCTGGCGGGCGAGAGCGGTGCGGCGAGCCCCGAATACCTGGAGCAGTTGCGGCAGAAGTTCGGGCTGGACCAGCCGCTCGGCACGCAGTTCCTCGTCTACCTGACGAACATGCTGCACCTGAACCTCGGATACTCGTTCCGCAACGACAGTCCGGTCACCGACCTCATCCTCGACCGGCTCTGGCCGACGGGCCTGCTGATGCTGACGGCCTTCGGGGCCGCCCTCGTGGCCGGGACCCTGCTGGGGTTGATCGCCGCCACACGGCGGAACTCGTGGCGCGATAGCGTCATCTCGCTCGTGAGCCTCGTCGCCTACGCGACGCCGGGCTTCTGGCTCGGCCTGATGATGATCGTGGTCTTCGCGATCCATCTCGGCTGGCTCCCGACCAGCGGCTTCGACACGGTCGGCGCCGACACCGAGGGCTGGGATCAGGTTTGGGACGTCGCCCGCCACCTCGTGATGCCGGCCATCGCGCTGTCGCTGTTCTATCTCGCCGTCTACGCCCGGGTGATGCGGGCCTCCGTGCTGGAGCAGGTCGGCATGGACTACGTCACCACGGCGCGCGCCAAGGGCCAGACCGAAATCCGGATCATGACGGGGCACGTTCTGCGCAACGCGCTTCTCCCCGTCGTGACCATGGCGGGCGTTCAGGCCGGCAACCTGATCGGCGGGTCCATCGTCGTCGAGACGGTCTTCGGCTGGCCGGGGATCGGCACGCTGGCGTTCAACGCCCTGCAATCCCGTGACCTGAACCTGCTGCTGGGGATCTTCTTCGTGTCGGCCTGCCTCGTCGTTCTGGTGAACCTCGCGGTCGATCTCCTCTACACCGCCCTCGATCCGCGAATGGAGCTCTGAGCATGGGCGCCGGTCTCGCGCGCTTCGCCCGCAACCGCATGGCCCTGTTCGGCGCGGCCATCCTGCTCGGGCTTCTGCTTCTGGTCCTGGCGACGCCAGCCCTCTTTCCAGGCGATCCATTCCGCCTCGCCGGGCCTGCCCTCCAGCCACCGGGCGGGCGCTTCCTGCTCGGCACCGATACCCTCGGGCGGGACGTCGCCGCGCAGATCGCCTACGGCGCCCGCACCTCCCTGCTGATCGGCGTGGGCGCAACGCTCGGCGCCATCCTCTTCGGCGTGATCGTCGGCGGATTGGCCGGGTACTACCGCGGCGCCGTCGAGATCGTCCTCATGCGGGTCACCGAGTTCTTCCAGACCATTCCGGCCTTCGTCCTCGCGATCCTGATCGTGGCGATCCTCTCGCCCTCCGTGACGAGCGAGATCATCGCCATCGCGGCCGTGTCCTGGCCGGGCATCGCGCGCCTGGTCCGGGGCGAGTTCGCGGCCCTCGGTGGCCGGGAGTTCATCCTCGCCTGCACGGGGCTCGGGGCCAGCGACGCGCGGATCATCTTCCGGCACATGCTGCCGAACTGCACCGCGCCGATCATCGCGGTCGGCTCTCTGCTGATCGGCACGGCGATCCTGATCGAGGCCGGGCTCGCCTTCCTCGGCCTCGGCGACCCCAACGTGATGAGTTGGGGCCTGATCATCAGCGCCGGCCGCGCGGTTCTGCGTTCGGCGTGGTGGATCTGCACCTTCCCGGGCATCGCCATCCTGCTCACGGTGCTGGCCATCAATCTCGTGGGCGATGGATTGAACGAAGCCCTGAATCCGAGGCTGCGCGAGCGATGACCACCACCGTTCTCGACATCGAGAAGCTCTCGATCGGCCTGCCGCCCGGAGCGGACCGCGCCCAGGCCGTGACGGATGTCGACCTCGCCCTCCGGGCCGGGGCGGTGACCTGCCTGATCGGCGAGAGTGGATCGGGGAAGTCGATGGTGGCGCGCGCGATCCTGGGATTGCTGCCGAAGCCGCATGTCCGCATTGCCGGCGGCCGCCTCCTGTTCGAGGGGCAGGACCTCGCGGCGATCGATGAGCGCGGGATGCGGGCGATCCGGGGCGCCAGGATCGCGATGATTTTCCAGGAGCCGATGACGGCCCTGAACCCCCTCCATACGATCGGGCGCCAGCTCGACGAGATCCTGCGCATTCACACGACGACCGGCCGCGCCGCGCGTCGCGACAGGATCCTCGCGCTTCTCGACAGCGTCCACCTGCCGGACCCGGCACGCCTCGCCCGGGCGTTCCCGCACCAATTGTCGGGCGGGCAGCGACAGCGCGCGATGATCGCCATGGCGCTCGCGCTCAAACCGCGCCTGCTGATCGCGGACGAGCCGACCACGGCTCTCGACGTCACCACCCAGGCGCAGATCCTTCACCTGATCCGTGACCTTCAACGCGAGCACGGCACCTCGGTCCTGTTCATCACGCATGATTTCGGCGTCGTCGCCGATATCGCCGACAGCGTGGCGGTCCTGCAAAAGGGACGGCTGGTGGAGCAAGGCGGGGTCGCGGACGTCCTCGGCCGCCCCCAGCATCCGTACACCCGCTCGCTCATCGCCGCCGTGCCGAAGCTGGCGCCGCCTCCGGTCCGGCCAGCGAGTACGGCCCCCCTGGTCGTGGAGGGACGTAAGATCGAGAAGGCCTACGGCGCGCGCGGGCTGTTCGGCGGCCGGGCGATCCGGGCGCTGGCCCAGGTCGATGTCGAACTCCGGCGCGGGGAGACCCTCGGAGTGGTCGGGGAGAGCGGCTCCGGCAAGAGCACCCTGGCGCGCGCCGTGACCCGGCTCATGCCGGTGGATGGCGGCGAAATCCTGCTCTCGGGCCACAACGTCGCCGACCTGAGCCGCGCCCAGATGCGCCCGCATCGCAAGCGCGTGCAGATGGTGTTCCAGGATCCCTACGCCTCCCTCGATCCGCGCCAGCGCGTGATCGACATCATCGCGGAGGGACCGATCATCCACGGCACCACGCCCGCGGTGGCACAGGAGGAAGCGCGCGTGCTGCTCGGACTGGTCGGCCTCGATCCGTCGGCCGCGCGACGCTTTCCCCACGAGTTCAGCGGAGGCCAGCGCCAACGGATCGGTATCGCCCGCGCGCTCGCTCTCCGGCCGGATATCCTGGTCGCCGACGAACCGGTCTCCGCGCTCGACGTTTCGGTGCAGGCCCAGATCCTCGCGCTTCTTGCCGACATCAAGGCTCGGCTTCAGCTCAGCATGCTGTTCGTCACCCACGATCTGCGCGTCGCCCTCCAGGTCTGCGACCGGATCGCCGTGATGCGGCAGGGGGCCGTGGTCGAAGTCGGCCCCACGGCAGAGATCTACGCGTCGCCGAAGCATCCCTACACGGCCGCCCTGTTCGCCGCCGTACCCGGCGCCGACTGGCAGGAACGGGCGAGCCGGCCCATTCACGAGCGGACACACGCATGACCCCACCCCCTGGAAACGCCACCGATGCCTTCCTGCCCGGACCCCGGGCCAAGGTCGCGGGGGCCCCGTCCGGTCCGCTTGTCGGTCTCACTTTCGCGGTCAAGGATCTGATCGACGTCGCCGACATTCCGACCGGCGGCGGCAATCCGGACTGGCCGCGTGTCCATCCGACGCCGACCCGGCATGCGGCCGTCGTGCAGTCCCTGCTGGACGCCGGAGCCTCCGTCGTCGGGAAGACCGTCACGGACGAGGTCTCGCTCGGCATCCTGGGCGAGAACGCGCATGACGGCACCCCCCTGAACCCGGTCGCGCCCGATCGTGTCCCCGGAGGCTCATCCAGCGGGTCGGCCTCCGCCGTGGCTGCCGGGGCGTGCGATTTCGCCCTGGGAACAGACACGGGCGGCTCGGTGCGCGTCCCGGCGAGTTTCTGCGGACTCTACGGGATTCGCCCGACCCATGGTCGCGTCGACTTCACCGGCATTGCCCCGCAGGCACCGACCTCCGATACGTGCGGATGGTTCGCCCGCGACGCTGGCACGTTGTCCCGGGTCGCCGAGATCCTGCTCGGCGACCCGCTTCCGACCACCCTGCCCTCTCGCCTGCCCACTCGCCTGCTCGTCGCCACCGATGCCTTCGGCTTCGCGGACGCTTCGGTGCAGGCCGCACTGGCACCTATGGTCGACCGGCTCGCGAGCCTGATCGGACATCGGCAGGACGCGACCCTGGCGCCGCAGGGCTTGTCGGTCTGGCAACGGGCGCAGCGGGTGCTGCAGGGAAGCGAGGCCTGGGCGACGTTCGCGCCTTGGATCGATACCTGCAATCCCCGCCTGGCCTTCGGTGTCGCCCGGGCCCTCATTCAGGGCTCGATGATGTCGGAGGCCGAGCGGAATGCCGCGTCCCTCATGCGGATCGAGGCGCGGGCGCGGATGGCCCTCCTCCTACCGCCGGGCACGATCCTGTGTCTGCCGACGACACCGTTCGCGGCGCCGCTCAAAGGACTGCCCCTCCACCTGCTCAACCCGCTGCGTGAGCGCATCAGCTGCCTCACCAGCCATGGCGGCCTGACGGGTGTGCCGCAGGTGAACCTTCCGGGCGCTACGGACCAGGACGCCCCGATCGGCCTGTCGATCATCGGGGGTGTCGGAACGGATTTCGACCTGATCCGGGTCGCGGTTGCTATGGAGAGATAAGCGATGGATGCCAGCCTGAACCAGCCGCACGTGGTCGCCGAAGTGTCCGCCCTGTTCGAACGCTACGAGCAGGCGCTGATCGACAAGGATGTGGGTGTCCTGGACGACACGTTCTGGGATAGCCCCCACACGATCCGCTATGCGGTCCACGAGAACGGTTATGGCTTCGCGGCAATCCATGCCGCCCGCGTCGCCGCCGTCCCGGTGCCCGGGGGCATCAAGGAGGCCCGCATTCGCCTCGAGATCCTGACCGTGGGCACGGATCTCGCCACGGTGAACCTCGAGTTCAAGCCACGGGGAAAGCCCGGGATCGGCCGCCAGAGCCAGACGTGGTTCCGTTTCCCGGAGCAGGGGTGGAAGGTGATCGCCGCCCACGTGTCGATCATGCCCCCGGCGTCGGAGGGCGCCGGGGCCTGATCGCGCGCGCTAGGTCTCGAGCCAGGCGCGGACAGCGTTCTTGAGGAACGCGGCGTCCGCCGGAATGCCGGCGGGATTGCCGGCCCGGTGTCCCCAGATGCTGGGGATCGGCGTCAGCGCGGCGGTGCGCAGCCGGGATCGTTCGGCCGCGTTGTCGGCGACGCGAAAGTACAGGTCGGTCTCCCCCGGCATGAGCAGGACCCGGGCGGTGATCGCTCCGAGCGCCCGGTCCAGGTCCCCGCCGTAGCGATCGTTGGCACTGATGTCGCTCGCTTCCCAGGTCTGGAGCTGCGCGTAGAGGTCCGCTGCGCGACGGCGCGCGAAGCGCTCCTCCCAATCGGATCGCAGGAACGTCTCCAGATCCGGGGCGCCGAGGGCGACCTCGTGCAGGTTGGCGCGATAGAAGTCCTGGCTCAGCGCCCAACCGGCATAGATGCGCCCGAACGCCCGCAACGCAGCCTTCGGTTCAGAGAGGAAACGCCCGGGCCCGCGGTATTCCGGCGCGGCTTCCAGAACCGCCAGCAACCCCTTCAGGAAGACCCGGTTGTGCGTGGCCGTCCGGGCGCTTCCACAGACGACGACCGCGCGTTCGACGGCCTCGGGAAACAGGGCGGCCCAGTGATAGGCCTGCTGCGCACCCATCGACCAGCCGTAGACGGCATGCAGCCGTTCGATCCCCCAGAGGTCTGCCAGGAGGCGTCGCTGCGCATGAACGTTGTCCCAAGTAGTCACGAGACCGGGCCAGGCCGGTGTCCCCGACGGGCTGGTCGAGAGGCCGTTGCCGAACATGTCGGGAATGACGACGAACCAGCGCGTGGGATCGAGCACGCCGTCAGGACCGATCAACCATTCCAGGTCGGGGTGTTGGGCGGAATAGCTGGTCGGGTAGAGCACGACGTTGTCCCGCGCAGCGGAAAGCGTACCGTGCGTCTTCCAGGTCAGACGTGCATCGGGGAGGATGTCGCCCGATTGCAACCGCAAATCACCGAGGTGGTAAGAGCCGGTATCCGTAGGCCAGCCGCCCATGTGGCGCTCCTCGTTCGTCGAACATGCAGGACTGAAGACCAGCGCATCGCGCGGGAGGGCACGCCACGGGCGAGGCGGTGAAGACGGGCGTACCCCATCCCGCAGCGCGACGTTAGCACGATGACGCGTCATGGCGATGTCGACGCGCCGCTCAGAGTCGCGATGAGACGCGCCCCAGGAGGGCTCGCGCGTCGTCGCCGAGGCGGTCACTCGCAGGCTTGCCCGATGGCCGGCCGGACGTGGTCCTCGCGACCGGCACGGTCACGCAGGGGTCGCCCATCAGGGCCGAGAGCGGTCCCAGCATGCGACGGCCCGCGCCGTCTCCGTATCAGCCTTGATCGAAGCGCTGCCTGGCCTCCGCCGTCATGGGGGCGAACAGATTGACGAGCGTGCCGTCCGGGTCACGCAGGAGCAGCGAGCGGTTACCCCACGGCATCGTTGTGGGCGGCTGCACCACCGCCACGGCGATGCTGGACGTGATCCGTGCGTGTTCCGCGTCCACGTCGCCGACCCGGAACTCGATGATGACGCTTCGATTGGCTGCAGGCTCGGCGACAGCATCCCCGCCGAAGAAGCCCAGCGTACGCGTGCTCCCGATGGCCAATGTTGCGCCCGGCGTGCGGATCTCGATGAAGTCGGGCGTGTAGTGCGTGGCGGTAAGCCCCGTCACGGCCTCGTAGAAGCTGACGAGACGGTCGACGTCGGCGGTGATGATACGGGTCGAGGCAAGATGCACGTCGTTCTCCGGAGCAAGTGCGGTTTTGTCCCCGCCGAGGATGGACGTAGCCGAACCCTGCTGACAGCATCCTGTCAGGAGAGATGAGCCGATGCGCCGCGCCGACCGCCTGTTCCAGATCATCCAGATCCTGCGCCGCTCGGCGCGTCCGATCACGGCCGCGGTGCTGGCGGGCGAACTCGAAGTGACCGTCCGCACGGTCTACCGCGACGTCGCGGACCTGATCGCGCAGCGCGTGCCGATCCGTGGCGAGGCTGGGGTCGGCTACGTCCTCGACCGCGCGTACGACATGCCGCCGCTGATGCTCAGCGCCGACGAGCTGGAAGCGGCGGTGATCGGTGCGCAGTGGGTCGCCAAGCGGGGCGATCCAGGGCTGGCGAGCGCTGCACGCAACCTGCTCGCCAAGATTTCCGCGGTCGTCCCCGATCACCTGCGCCCGTTCATCGCTGACCCGGGCGTCAGTGCCGGCCCCACGCGGCCCGCATCCGCCGATGGCCTCGACATGGCGCGGCTGCGCGCCGCGATCCGCACCGGGTGCAAGCTGCGCATCAGCTATCGTGACGAAGCTGGCCGTGCGAGCGAGCGCGTCGTCTGGCCGGTGATGGTCGGCTACGCCGAAACCGTCCGGCTGCTCGCGGCATGGTGTGAATGGCGGCAGGCCTTCCGCCACTTCCGCACCGACCGCATCGAGGCTTCGGCCTTCCTGGACGAGCGCTTCGAGCGACGACCCGGCGATCTGCGGCGGGACTGGAAGCGTCAGTTCGAGGCCGAGCGCGGATTTCGCCTCCCTTGATCGGCTGCCGGAACCGTCGCGGGTCGAGCCACCGGTTCCGGACACGGCGCGGGTCGCGTGCCCCGACGGAGTGGGGCCGCGAGCCGTCGGTCGCGTTCCCGGCAGGCACGGAGGCGATGCCCCGAGCTTGTCCGACGGCGCCGGGCGAGCGCCTCAAAGAACCTGGGACAGAAAACGTCGGGTGCGCGCATCGACGGCGGACGAGAACAGGGTCTCGGGGGGACCGTGCTCGACGATGACGCCGCGATCGGTGAAGTAGACGTGGTCGGCGACCTCGCGGGCGAAGTTCATCTCGTGGGTGACGAGGAGGCAGGTCATGCCCTCCTCGGCCAGTTCGCGGATGGTGACCAGCACCTCCTTGACCGTCTCGGGATCGAGCGCGGCGGTGACCTCGTCGAACAGCATCACCTCCGGCCGCATCGCCAGCGATCGGGCGATGGCGACCCGCTGCTGCTGCCCGCCCGACATCTCGCCGGGATAGGCCGCCTCCTTGCCCGCGAGCCGCACCTTGGCGAGGAGCGCGCGCGCCCGGACCTCGACCTCCCGCTTGTCCTGGCCGAGCACGTGGATGGGCGCCATCATCACGTTCTCCAGCGCCGTCTTGTGCGGAAACAGGTTGTACTGCTGGAACACCATGCCGACCTTGCGCCGCAGGGCCAGCTTGTCGAGCTTCGGATCGACCACCTCGATGCCGTCGACCCGGATGGTGCCGGAGGTGACCGGGACGAGGGCGTTGATGCAGCGGATCAGCGTCGACTTGCCCGAGCCCGACGGCCCGATGATGCAGACGACCTCGCCCCGGCGCACGTCGAAGCTGATGCCCTTGAGGACCTCGGCCTCGCCGAAGGCCTTGTGCACGTCGAGCACCTGCACGATCGGGCGGTCGGCGGGCGGGACACGCGACATCGGGGACGCACCATCGGACAAGGGAGGCCTCACGCCGTCTCGAACCGCCGCTCCAGGCGCGCGGTCAGCCGGTCGATCGGGTAGCAGTAGAGGAAGAAGCACAGCAGGGCGAAGCCGTAGAGCGGTGCGAACAGTTCGGGCCTGCCCCCTTCCGCCGCGTGGACCTGCGCCGTCAGCGTCAGCATCTCGGTGACGCCCACGATGGAGGCCTGGACGGTGGCCATGGCGATCAAGGCGTAGACGTTCATCCAGGGGGGCAACATCCGCTTGAGGCATTGCGGCAGGATGATGCGGAACAGCGTCTGGCGCCGGGTGAAGGCCAGGGATTCGGCCGCCTCCCACTGGGTGGCCGGAACGGAGCGCACGGCGCCGCGCACGATCTCGGCGACGTTGGCCATCACCGGCAGCGCGAATCCGACCGTCGCCTTGATCCAGTCGGGCAGCGGCACGCGCAACCCGAACACCGTGACCTGGAACGGTACGAGAAACATCACGAAGAACAGCAGCACCAGCCAGGGCACGTTGCGGAAGAACTGCGTCAGGCCCCAGGCGACGCGGCGCAGGATCGGCCCCTCGCTGACCAGGGCGAGGCCCAGCCCGACGCCCGCCCCCGTCCCGAGGAGCATCGCCACCAGCGAGATCGCGACGTTGAAGGCAAAGCCCGTGAGCAGCAGCGGTGCCCAGCGCAGGATCACCTGGAGCGGCGACAGCACTGCGTCGGGCCCCTGGGCGAGGGCCGGCATCACGAGGACGAGGCCGGCGAGCCACGCTCCGAGGAGCCAGGCCCGCACCGGGCCGAGGGTGAACCGGGCCCGGGTGCGCGAGACCCGGAACGGCAGCAGGACCGGCAGGTCGCCCGCGGTCGACGGCCGTGGCCTCACCGGCTGTAACCCGGGATTCGCAGGGCCCGCTCCCAGCGGTGCATCAGCCAGACCAGGACGCCGACGAGGACGGCGTAGGTCGCCAGCAGGACGATCATCATTTCCAGCACGTTCTGCGATTCCGACCAGATCTGCTTCACCGCGTAGAGCGTCTCCGGCACCGCGATGGCGTAGGCCAGGGTGGTGGTCTTCAGGAGATTGATCAGGTTGTTGTTGAGGGCCGGCAGGCAGACCCGGAGGGCGAGCGGCAGCACGACGTAGAGGTAGGCCTTGAGCCGGGTGTAGCCGAGGGACTCGGCCGCCTCGACGGTGGTGCGCGGTACCGCCTCGATGCCCGAACGGAAGATCTCGACGTTGAAGGCCCCGGCGAACAGGGCCAGCGCGACGATGGCCCATTGCACGTTGTCGAGGAGCGGCACCCGCAGGCCGTCGGCGGTCTGGGTGGCCGGCAGCAGGGTGCCGAGCCCGAAGTAGAAGAAGAAGATCTGCACCAGCGGCGGCGTATTGCGGAACACGACGACGAAGCCGTTGACGAGGCCGCGCAGGAACCGGGAGGGACCGCCCTGCAGAAGCGCTCCCACGGCGCCGATGACGAGGCTCGCCAGGATCGTCGTCACCGCGAGCAGCAGGGTGGTCTTCAAGCCGTTGACGTAGCGGTCCCAGTCATAGGGGTCGTAGAAGACCGTGAAGTTGTAGCCCGTGGTCTCGTAGAGGCCCCGGAACCAGTTCGGAACGGCGTCCATCGTGCTCCTCGAGATGGCCGGTCGTTCGGCCCGGCGCGGTTCAGTTGGTCGCGTTCTTGTACTTTTCGTGCATCGCCTTCGAGTATTCCGTCGGCTCGATGCCCCACTTCTTCTCCTCCTCGACGATGAAGCCGGACTTCATCCACTCCTTGGTCGTCGTCTCCAGGAGGCCCTGCAGCGCGCCGTTGCCGAGCGCCACCGCCATCATCCAGGGGGCGTCGAGGATGCCCTTCAGCGGCAGCCCGTAATCCGCCTTCCAGTCGGCGTCGAGGAGTTTCCCCTGAAGCATGCTCTGGTCGTAGACGTAGCCGAGACAATTGCCCTGCTTGAGCGCGAAGAGCGGCTTCTCGGAGCCGTCGAAGGCGACGATCTCCGCACCGTAGGTCCGGGCCACGTCCTTGTTGTACCAGGCGCCCGAGGTGGCGCAGAGGGGCTTGCCTTTCAGCTGCGCCCAGTCCGTGATGCCGGCTTTCTTGGGCAGCATCACGTTGACGAAGTCGGAATAGTATTGCGGGTCGATGGCCTGCACCACGCGGCGGCGCTCCGGCTTGTCTGAGAGCGTGGCGATGAGGAGGTCGACCTTGCCCTGCTGCAGGAACTCGATGCGGTTGGAGGAGACCACCGGCACGAGCTCGAGCTTCACGCCGAGGCGCTTGGCGACGTCGGCGGCCAGGTCCGGCTCGAGCCCGATGATCGCCCCGCTCGGATCGCGGAAGCCGAAGGGCCGGTAATCCGCCTTCACGCCGACGATGAGGGTTCCGCGCTGCTTGATCGCCTCGATCCCATCCGCCGCCGTCGCCAGGGACGCGGACAGCACGGTGGCCGCCGCGAGCAGACCAGCGCCGAGAAACGTCGAAGTCGGCTTGCGCATGGAAGGATACCTTCTGCTGAGCACATCCGGCTCGACCGGAGACGAGACCGGGGCTCGACGTGCGCTCTTCGGGGAGACTGCCCTTACGGGTCCGATCGGGTCAAGCAATCGACAGGCCATGGCTGTGGGGATCAGCCGAACCGCGCGAGCGCATAGGGTGCGAGAGCGATGCGCCCGCCGCCCTGCAGCATCTCCTCGGCCACGGCCTCGCCGATTCCGGCCGAGTGCTTGAAGCCGTGCCCGGAGCAGGCCGACACGACGAGGACCCGGTCCATCCGCGGGTGGCGATCGATGATGAAGCCCCGGTCGGGCGTCACGGTGTAGAGGCAGGCGGCGGCCCGGGTCACCCGCGCCGATGCGCCGGCGAGCCGGCCCGCCACGTGGTGTCGGTGCATCGCGGCGGATTCCGCGGGGCTCACGACGCGGTCGAGGGTCTCGGCCTGCGTCGATGTCGCGTACTGCTCGGTGGCGACCTTCACCTCGGTCTCTCCCGGCAGGGGCGGGAAGCCGTAGAGGTAGTCTGTGTCGCCGGAACCGTGCATCCAGATGAAGACCGGCGCATCGGGCCCGTAGGCCGAGGCGTCGTCGAGGGCGTACCAGTGCAGCAGCTGGCGGTTGACGGTGAGCAGGTCCGTGAAGGGCGCGCCGAGCAGGGGCGCGGTCCAGGCTCCGGCGGCGACCACCACCTGATCGGCCTGGACGAGGCCGCGATCGGTCTCGATGCGGACCCCGCCCGGCTCCTGGCGGATCGATCGCACCGTCGTCCCGGTGCGGATCTGGGCCCCGAGCGCGCCGGCTCGGTGGAGCTGCGCGGCGATGCAGCGCTCGGGCCGGACGTAGCCGCCGCCGGGCTCGTAATAGGCCTTCTCGTCGCCGCCGAGATGGCGGAACTGGGGGAAGCGGCGCGCCACCTCGCGCCCGTCGAGAACCTCGTGCGGGATCGCGAAAGCCCGCGCGGCATCGATCGAGCGCCCGACGAAATCCGGCTTCCCGTGATGCGAGGAAACACCGCTGCCCGGCCCCATCACGAGCGCGCCGCAGGCCGTCAGCAGCGTTTCGCCGGTCTCCGCTTCCAGGCTCCGCCAGATTCGGTGCGAGGCCAGGACGAAGGGGACGTAATCGCGGCCCTCGCCGACGGCCTGCCGGGTGATGCGGCTCTCGCCGTGGCTCGACCCCGAGCTATGCGGCGGGGCGAAGCGATCGAGGCCGACCGCCTTCGCCCCGCGCAAGCCCAACTGGTAGAGGGCCGCGCTGCCCATGGCGCCGAGGCCGACGACGGCAATCTCAAAACGGTCTTCCATCGGTGGATGCGCTCCGGTCCGCCCTCGCGGAGAATGCCGTTCGCTTGCGGAAAAATCGATGGCGAGGCAATGCGCCGGCCGGGATGCCCTGCCCGGCCTGCCGATGGGACGGCGCCGTCGCCGGCTCGCTCCGTCGCCGGACCCCGCTGCGATCGCTGAATCGATCGCCGGCACCCGTAAGCGACCGTACAAGAGGGCGATGTCGTCCAATATGAATCAGATTCAAAACGCGAATGCTTGCCTGATACGCGCCTCTGAGCGCCTTCTGGATTGGTTTTTCTCGTGATTGATCTTCCATGGCGCGAACGGATAGGACGGTGAACGGCCTGCATAGGCGGCTTGGCGCGTGCCTTGCATGAGGTGGCGCGCAGCGCAGAGCCACCGGCTCTCATGGGTTGGCGTGCCCATCCGACGATGCCCGTCCTGGACGGTGCTGCCCGGTCCGACTGCATCATGCCCTCCTCGATGCAGCCCTGCGTCCGGCAGACCGAACGGTCGCGGTGTCATCGCCCTCTGCGGGATCGGAGAGCATCATGTGCGAACGTGACGGTCTGTTCTTTCAACGCTTCTCCCGGCGTGGCCTGCTCCGCGCAGCGGGATCGGCCGGCGCGGCCATCGCGCTGCCGGCCCATCTCGCGGCCCTGGTCGCACCGGCCGCCGCGGCGGGCGCGATGACCACCGTCAAGGCGACCCACGGGTCCGGCTTCTGCAACCTCGGCATGTTCCTCGCCCATGAGCGCAAACTGACCGAGGGCGACGGGGTCAGCCTGGATTTCGTGGTGACGCCCTCGAACGCCGAGATCACGACCATGTTCGGTGCCGGGCTCGTCGACATGTCGATGATCCCCTACTCGAACTTCATGACCCTGTACGACGCCGGTGCCCCGGTGAAGATCGTCGCCGGCGGCGGTGTCCAGGGCTGCATGATCGTGGCGCGCGAAGGCATCCGGTCCGCGGCCGACCTGAGGGGCAAGACCCTCGGCACCTTCCAGGCCGACACCCTCGAGGTCCTGCCGTTCGACTACCTCAAGAAGGCCGGACTGACCTTCCAGGACCTCGACGTACGCTACCTCGATACCTCACCGGAGCTGGCCCAGGCCTTCATCGCCGGCGCGGTCGATGCGATCTGCCATATCGAGCCCTACGCCACGCAGTGCCTGCAGTCGCGCAAGGGCGCCACGCTCCTCTCGGACGGAACCGATGTCTACGGCGCCGGCTATTCCGATTGCGTCCTCGCGGCCCGGACGCCGCTGATCGAGAAGAGCCCCGCCACCGTACGGGCGGTGATCAAGGCCCTGTTCACCGCGCAGTCGCAGATCGAATCCGATCGCGCCGCGGCGCTGAAGGACACCGTCGGCAACTACTACAAGACCACCATGGAAGCCGCGGTCGACGCCTCCGCCAAGCAACCCGTCTGCACGGATCAGCGCAACCAGACCGACTTCATCATCGCCCGCGGGCAGTCGATGAAGGAGATGGGCTACGTCAAGAAGGCGCCCGGACCCGATGCCTTCGACTGGAGCCTGTTGGAGCAGGTCATCGCCGAGAACCGGCCGCTCTATGACGGGCTGAAGCTGAAATCGGCCTGACGGACCCCGCGTCTCCCGGACCCGATTCCCGATCTTCCGAAAGGCAGCCTCATGGCCGCGACGGACGTTCCCCTCGGCGCAGTGGCGCCGGTTTCTGCACAATCCGCGCAGGCGGCTCCGGGACAGGGGCGGCCCTTCGCTCCCCCGCGATACCCGCGCCTGCGCGCAGGTCTGGCGACCCTCGGCTGGAGCCTCGCCTCGCTCGGCCTGTTCGCCGGCCTGTGGGAGGCCCTCTGGGCCCTGGGGTTCCTGAACCCCCTGCTCCTGCCGCCCCCGCACCTGTTCCTCGCCGACCTGCCCGCGACCCTGAAGTATTTCGACCGGTCCAACCGGATCGGCAGCCGCAGCGAGGGCGGGGGCGTGATGCCGCTCCTCGCCACCATCGGGTGGACGACCATGCGGGTCACGGTCGGGCTCGTCCTCGGCTTCGTCGGCGGCGTCCTGGTGGGCGCGCTGCTCCACTATGTCCGGCTGTTCCGCAACCTCGTCCTGCCCACGGTGCTCCTGCTGGCGCCGATCTCGCCGGTGGCCTGGCTGCCGGTGGCGATCTTCGTCTTCGGAATCGGCGACGTGCCGGCGATCTTCCTCGTCTTCATCACCCTGTTCTTCGCCATCGCGCTGACGACGAGCACCCAGATCGCAGCGGTGCCGGTCACCTACCTCAACGTCGCCCGCATCATGGGGGCGGATACCCGCCAGACCTTCTTCCGCGTGGTGCTGCCGGCGATCCTGCCGGGGCTGTTCATGACCCTGCGCCTCAACCTGTTCGCCGCCTGGATGGTGGTGCTGATCGCGGAGGCGGTGGGCGTCGGCAGCGGCCTCGGGCAGATCGTCTCGCTCGCCCGCTCGACCTTCAACGCCCGCCTCAGTTTCTTCACCATGGCGATCATCGGCCTGCTCGGCTTCAGCTTCGACTGGGCCCTGCGCCAGATCCAGGCCCGGATGCTGTGGTGGATCGCACCCCAGGGAGGCGGTCGATGAACGCTCCGGTCCCGACCCCCTCGCTCCGCCGCCCGGCCGTGCACCTGTCGGGTGTCGGCAAGACCTGGACGCCGGCCGGACGCGGCCCCGTCCAGGCTCTGCGCGACGTCGACCTCGACATCGCCCCCGGCGAGTTCGTGGTCTTCCTCGGCCCCTCCGGCTGCGGGAAGTCGACGTTGCTCTACATGATCGCCGGGCTGGAGCCGGCGAGCGCCGGCACGATGGAAGCTGACGGCCTGCCGATCACGGGGCCGGCGGCCGAGCGCGGCCTGATCTTCCAGGACGCCTCGCTGTTCCCCTGGCTGACGATCCTCGACAACGTCGCCTTCGGCCTCTCCATCGGCGCGGTCCAGAAGCTGAAGCGCCGGGAGATTGCCGCCGAGATGCTGCGGCGGGTCGGCCTCGCCGACATGATGGACAAGAAGCCGGACGAGCTCTCCGGGGGCATGCGCCAGCGCGCCGCCTGCGCCCGGGCCCTCGCCATGCGCCCGAAGGTCCTCATGATGGACGAGCCCTTCGCGGCCCTCGACGTCCAGACCCGCGCCAAGATGCAGGATTTCCTGCTGCAGATCTGGCGCGACAGCGGTGCCTCGATCGTCCTCGTCACGCATTCCATCGACGAGGCGGTCGCGCTGGCCGATCGGGTTGTGGTGTTCACCGCCCGTCCCGGCCGGGTGAAGACCATCGTACCGGTGGATCTGCCCCGCCCGCGCAATCCCCGCGACCCGCGCTTCCACGACCTGCGCGACCGCTTCGGCGAACTCCTCGCCGACGAGGTCGACCGGGCCTTCGCGGAGCAGGAGGCGCGCTGAGCGCCGTCCTCGTCCGCCGCCATCGTTCTCAACCACCTGAAGGATCAGCATGACCGAGATCATCGTCGAGGCCCGCACCATCATCACGGGCGTGCAGGACCGGCATACCCCGATCATCCACGACAACGCCGCCGTATTGGTGCGCGACGGCGTCCTCGTCGCGGTCGGCGATCCGGCGGCCTTGCGCGCCACGGCACCGGACGCGACCGTGCATCGTTACCCGCGCCACGTGATGCTGCCGGGCTTCGTCAACAGCCATCACCATGTCGGGCTCACCCCCCTGCAACTCGGCTCGCCCGACCACGCCCTGGAACTCTGGTTCGCCACGCGCATCGCCGCCAAGCGGGTCGACCACGAACTCGACACCCTTTATTCCGCCTTCGAGATGCTCGCCTCCGGCGTCACCACCGTGCAGCACATCCACGGCTGGATGGCGGGCGGCTACGAGCAGGTCCACGGCGCGGCCTCGCAGGTGCTCGGCGCCTATCGCAAGATCGGAATGCGCGCCTCCTACTGCTACGCCGTGCGCGAGCAGAACCGCCTCGTCTACGAGGCCGACGAAGCCTTCTGCGAACGCCTGCCCCAGCCCGTCGCCGGGCAGCTGATGGCGCATCTCAAGGCGCAGTCGATGCCCTTCGCGGATTTCATGACCCTGTTCGAGACCCTGACGGCGGAGAACGAGGGCGAGCGCCTCACCCGGATCCAGCTGGCTCCGGCCAACCTGCACTGGTGCAGCGACGAGGCGCTGCAGACCCTCGATGCCACCGCGCGCAAGCACGGCGTGCCCATGCACATGCACCTTCTCGAGACCGCCTATCAGAAGGAATATGCCCGGCGCCGGACCGGCAAGACCGCCGTGCGGCACCTGCACGACCTCGGCGTGCTCGGGCCGCACCTGACCCTCGGGCACGGCGTCTGGCTGACGGCGGAGGATGCCGACATCGCCGCCGAGACCGGCACCTGCATCTGCCACAACTGCTCGTCGAACTTCCGCCTGCGCTCCGGCGTGGCGCCCCTCAACCTCTACGAGGCCAAGGGCATGACCGTCGGGATGGGCCTCGACGAGGCGGGCATCAACGAGGACCGGGATATGCTCCAGGAACTGCGCCTCGTCCTGCGCGCGCACCGCACCCCCGGCATGGACGACGACGTGCCCACGTGCCCGCAGGTCCTGCGGATGGCGACCGAGCACGGCGCCAAGACCACCGCCTTCGGCCAGAGCATCGGCCGGCTCGATCCGGGCCGCTTCTTCGACGCGGTGCTGATCGACTACGACAAGGCGACCTATCCCTACCAGGACACCGACATCCCGATCCTCGACGCGCTGATGCAGCGCGCCAAGACGGGAGCCGTCGATGCGGTCTTCGTCGACGGGCAGATCGTCTACGCCGACGGCCGCTTCACCCGGGTCGACCGCGATGCCGTGCTCGCCGAGATCGCCGAAACCCTCGGCCGGCCGCGGACCCCGGAAGAGGTCGCCCGGCGGGAGCTCGGGCTCGCCGTCACGCCCCACGTCAAGGCCTTCTACGACGGCTACCTGCCTGACGCCCCGCGCCAGCCTTTCTACGCACCGTCCTCGCGCACCTGATGGTCTGCCCACGCTCCGCCACGGAAACACGAGGTCCGACACGATGATGGGTCGAAAGCGGGCGGCGCTCATCGCCGCGGGGATCGGGGCCTGCACGTCCGTCGCGCAGGCCGAGAGCGCGTTGCGTATCGCCATGACGGCGACCGACATCCCCACCACCACGGGGATGCCGAACAACGGCTTCGAAGGCCTGCGTTTCCTCGGCTATCCGGTCTTCGAGCCGCTGGTGCAGTGGGACCTCACGCGCAGCGACCGGCCCGCGACCCTCAAGCCCGGATTGGCCGAGCGCTGGGAGCAAATGCCCGAGGACAAGCGGACCTGGCTCTTCCATCTGCGCGACGGCGTCGCGTTCCACGACGGCACGCCCTTCACCGCCGATGCCGTGCTGTGGAATCTCGACCGCTACTTCAAGGCCGACAGCCCGCAATACGAGGTGGCCGCCGCCGGCATCACGAAGACGCGTGTGCCGATCATCGCCGGCTACCGCAAGGTCGATGAGCGCACGGTCGCGGTCACGACGACCGTCGCGGCCTCGTACTTCCCCTACATGATGGTCTACCTGCTGTTCACTGCGCCGTCCTCGTTCGAGAAGGGCGGGCGCACCTGGGCCGGGACCGCGATGCTGCCGGCCGCCGGGACGGGACCGTTCCGGATCACGCGGGTCAGTCCGCGCGAGGCCGTCGATCTGGCGCGGTTCGACGGCTACTGGGACGCCACGCGCCGGGCGAAGGTCGACCGGATCCGGCTGATGCCGATCCCGGAGGCGAATGCCCGGATCGCCGCCCTGCGCTCGGGACAGGTCGACTGGATCGAGGTCCCGGCCGCCGACGGGATTCCCTCGCTGAAGGCGGCGGGCTTCACCGTCACCACGGGCTCCTACCCGCATGTCTGGCCGTGGTTCTACAACATCGGCGCCAAGGACAGCCCGTTCCGCGATGTGCGGATCCGGCAGGCGCTGAACTACTGCGTGGACCGCGACGCGATCGTCGGCTTCCTCAACGGGACGGCCGAGCCGGCGGTCGGGTGGCTGAAGGCCGACGATCCGAGCTTCGGCGCGCCGCAGAACCATTACGGCTTCGACCCGGAGCGGGGCCGGGCCCTCCTGGCCGAGGCCGGGTACGGACCCCGGAAGCCCTTGGCCTTCCCGGTGATGATCTCGACCTCGGGCTCGGGCCAGATGCTGCCGCTGCCGATGAACGAATTCCTGCAGGAGAACCTGAAGCAGTCCTGCGGCGTCGAGGTGCGCTTCGAGGTGGTGGAATGGCAGGTGCTCCTGAACGCCACCCGCGCCCTGCCGGATGCCGCGAGCCTCTCGGGTGCCATGGCGCTCAACGTGAGTTCGCCCACCTCCGATGCCGGCGTCATGGCCCGCTACTTCTCCTCCGATCGCTTTCCGCCGGGCGGCTTCAACTTCCCCAACTGGAAGGATGAGACCTTCGACGCCGCGCTCCAGCGCCTGTCGGACTCGACCGACCCGGCGGTGATCGCCGCGGCGACCCGCACCGCGCACGAGCGCCTCGTGGACGACCCGCCCTGGCTCTACGTCGTGCACGACCGCAATCCGCGCGCGATGTCGCCACGGGTGAAGGGTTTCATCCCGGCCCAATCGTGGTTCCTCGACCTGTCCCTCGTCAGCGTCCAGTAGGCGTTCCATGTCCGACCCGACCCATCTCGACGCCCTCTCCCTCGCCGAGGCGATCGCCGCCCGTCGCCTGTCGCCGGTGGACGCCGTCGCGGCGCACCTCGCCCGGATCGCCGTCCATGAGACGACGCTGCAGGCCTTCACGGAGGTCTATGCCGACGATGCGCGCCTCGCCGCCGAGGGCGCCGACCGGGCGATCCGCTCCGGTCACGCCGTCGGTCCCCTGCACGGGGTACCGGTGGTGCTCAAGGACCTGATCGACCTCGCCGGCCGGATCACCATGGGGGGATCGGCCGCGCACCGGGCCCGCCGGGCGCGCACCACGGCCACCATCGCCCAACGGCTGATCGGGCAGGGAATGATCGTGCTGGGCAAGACGCACACCGTGGAGTTCGCCTATGGCGGGTGGGGCACCAACCCGCATCTCGGCACGCCCCGGAACCCCTGGGATCTCGCGGTGGCCCGCACCCCCGGTGGATCGAGCAGCGGCACCGGCGTCTCCGTCGCGGCCCGCATGGCACCCTGGGGGATCGGCACCGACACGGGCGGATCCGTCCGCCTGCCCGCCTCGTTCTGCGGGCTCACCGGGCTCAAGGTCACGGTCGGGCGCGTCAGCACCCACGGGATCGTGCCGTTGAGCGCCACCCTGGATACGCCGGGGCCGCTGGGCCGCTCGGTCGCCGACGTGGCGCTCCTCTATCGCGCGATCGCGGGACCCGACATCCTCGATCCCGCGACGCGCGGCATCGACCCGGTCGATCCGCTGCCCGGACTGACGCGCGGCGTGCGCGGACTGCGTCTCGCCCGCATGCCGAGGGTGGAACGCGAGGGGGTCTCGCCCGAGGTCCTGAGCGCCTACGACGCAGCCCTCGCGCAGTTCGAACGGCTCGGTGCCGAGGTGTTGGAGATCGCCCTGCCGTTCCGCTTCGCCGAGCTCATGAGCGTCCAGGCCAGCGCGGTGACCAATGCCGAGGCCTACTTCGTCAACGGCCGCCTTGCGGAGGACCCGGACGCCCCCCTCGGCGATGCCGTCCGAGCCCGCATCCTGGCCGGGGCAGGCGTGACCGCGCAGGATTATCTCGCCACCCAGTCCCTGCGCCGCGATCTCCAGCGCCGGTTCCTGGCCGCGATGGAGGGGTTCGACGCCCTGCTGACGCCGACCACCGAGACGGTGGCCATTCCCCTCGCGGAGGTCGACGAGGGGCACTTGCCCTCGCGCTTCACCCGGTTCGGTAACCTGCTGGATCTCTGTGCCTTGGCCCTGCCCGACGGTTTCACCGGGGCGGGCCTGCCGCTCTCCCTCCAGATCACGTGCCGTGGTTACGAAGAGGCCATGGCATTGCGGATCGGGCATGCCTATCAAACAGCCACCGCGTGGCACCTGCGCAGCCCCTCCCTCGCAGATACCAACGGTCCCGCGCTTCGATCGCCGTCCTGATGCGACGCCGTACGATGTCGTCCGGGCCGACGCGGGGCCGAGCCCGAGGACCTCGCCGACGTCATTGCCGTCCTGGCAAGCCACGATGGGCGTTTCGGCACCGGCGTGAACCGGCCGGTCGACGGTGGGTTGTCCGCCTCGAACGGCCAACCGCGCCAGGCCCGATCCCACCGCGCACCCCGGACATGCGCCGGTCCGCCGGGCCGGATGTCGCCTTCGGTCGGCAAGGCCCCGGGTCGGGTCGCCGATCGCCGGCGAAGCGCCCCCCTCGAAACGGAGAACGACCATGGACGTCAGACGCCTCGGACATTCGGGCCTTCGTGTCCCCGCCCTGAGCTTCGGCACCGCGACCTTCGGCGGGGGGAACGACTTCTTCAAGGCATGGGGGTCGACCGACGCGGGCGGTGCCTCTCGCCTCGTCGACGTCTGCCTCGACCACGGCGTGACGATGTTCGACAGCGCCGACGTCTATTCGGAGGGGTTGGCCGAGGAGATCCTGGGCGCCGCCATCAAGGGCAAGCGAGACCGCCTGCTGATCTCGACCAAGACCACCTTCCCGATGGGCGACGATCCCAACGGCTTCGGCTCGTCCCGCCAGCATCTCGTCGACGCGGTGGACAAGGCCCTCAAACGGCTGGGCGTCGAGCACATCGACCTGCTGCAACTGCACGGGCAGGACTACAACACCCCGGTGGAGGAGACGCTCTCGACGCTCGACGAGATCGTGCGCTCCGGCAAGGTCCGCTACATCGGCGCCTCGAACTTCTCCGGTTGGCACCTGATGAAGTCGCTCGCGGTTTCGGACCGATACGGCTATCCGAGGCACGTGGCGCACCAGGCCTACTACTCGCTGCTCAACCGCGACTACGAGTGGGAGCTGATGCCGCTCGGGCGCGACCAGGGCGTCGGCGCCGTGATCTGGAGCCCCCTGGGCTGGGGGAAGCTGACCGGCAAGATCCGTCGCGATCAACCGCCGAAGCCCGGCACACGGGCGCATGACATCGCCGAGACCGGACCGCACTACGAGCCGGAGCGCCTGTTCCGGATCGTCGATGCGCTGCTCGGCGTCGCCGCGGAGACCGGCAAGACCGTGCCTCAGATCGCGCTGAACTGGCTGCTCCAGCGCCCGACGGTGTCCAGCATCGTGGTGGGGGCGCGCAACGAGGAGCAGCTCATCGAGAACATCGGTGCGGTGGGGTGGAGCCTCTCGGCGGGACAGGTGGCCAGGCTCGACGCGGCCAGCGACGTGCCCCCGGCTTATCCGGTCTGGCACCAGCGCGGATTCCCGATGTTGAACGAGCGCGGCTGACCGGCGCGAACCTGGCAGGCGGGACGAATTTGGCGGGCGGGACTGACCTGACCGGTATTTTGGACCGAGCTGATTGAGAGGCTACTGCATGGTGGCGGCCATGGGTAGCCGGAAGGCTAGATCCGGGAAGGTGACAGGCGCGGGCGGCCGGTAGTCCAAGGACGGATGCGGTCGAACGCGCTTGTAGGTATTCTGCCAAATCCCGATCACGGTCTGTACCTCTTTGAGCAAGTAGAAGATTTCTTGGCGTAGGCACTCGTCCTTCAGCTTGCGATTGAAGCTCTCACAATAGCCATTCTCCCACGGCGATCCTGGTGCAATGGACTGGATCTGCGGGCCGGTTTTGGCGACCCACTTCCGCAAAGCCTTCGAGATCATCTCTGGGCCGTTGTCGCAGCGGATGTTGTCTGGGATGCCATGCAGGCACATCGCATCGGCCAGCGCCTCGATCACACCCAGACTCTTGATGCGCCTCGCGACCTTGAGCGCCAGGCAGGCGCGATTGTGCTCGTCGATCAGCGTCAGGATACGCAGGCTTCGCCCGTCATGGGTCTGACCCTGCACGAAGTCGAAGCTCCAGACGTGATGGCGATGGAGCGGCCGCAGCCGCACGCAGGAGCCATCGTTCAACCACAGCCGGCTTCGCGGCCGATGCTTTTGCGGAACCTTGAGCCCCTCACGACGCCAGATCCGCTGAACCCGGTCTTTCCCCACCTGCCAACCCGCTGCCTGCAGCAGCGCGGTGACGCGGCGGTAGCCATAGCGTCCGTGACGAAGACGCCAAGGCGACGATGGCGCGGGTCAGCGCATCCTCGTCAGCCGGTACCGTGGGCACGTAGCGTTGCGTGCCCCGGTGCTGGCCGACGATCCGGCAGGCGTGGCGCTCCGAGAGGCCGTACTTCTCCTGGATCGCGTCGACTGCCTGCCGGCGTCGTTCCGGGGCTACAAGTTTCCCGCGGCGACGTCCGCCAGCACCTGACCCTCCAACGATAAGACAGCCACGAGCCGGCGCAATCGCGCGTTCTCGCGCTCCAGATCCTTCAGCCGACGGGCCTGATCAATCTGCAGGCCGCCGTACTCCTTGCGCCAGCGATAGTCGCTTTGCTCGGAAATCTCGGCCTCCTTGCAAGCCAGCGCCAAACTCTTGCCCTGGGCCGTCTGCACCTCAATCTGGCGCAGCTTCAGCACAACCTGCTCCGCACCCGTCTTCTGACCTCGCTTCATGCCCAGCTCCTTCAATCCTGGCTGATCCTCTCAATCAACCCGGTCCAAAGCCAGCCGGTCAGGTCACTTCTGTGGCCGCCTCCCGGCGGAAACGCTGATTCCCCGTTTCCAGGCCGCATACGCGCTCGCCGTCCAAATTCCGGATCTCGTCCGTGTCGAGTGACGGCGCGCCATCGACGCATCACGGAGGAGCGGCCGTGGCACGTTCCCGGGATTGGACGGGCCGCGCTCGACGATCGTCGACGGGTCACCACCGATAGCTCACGGTTCCGGTGACGCGGCGGCCTTCGCCGTAGTTGCAGCCGACGAAGCCGATCAGCTGCGAGCAGGTGCCAACGAAGACGCGGTCGAGGAGGTTGTTGGCGGCCACCTGGAAGCGCCAGTTCTCGTACTGGTATCGCACCGCCGCATCGACCAGGAAGTAGTCCGGCACCCGGATGGTGTTCTGGACGTCGCCGAAGCTGGCGCCGACGTAGCGGAACCCGGCGCCGAGGCCGAGGCCGCGGAACGGGCCCTCCTGTACGGTGTAGTCGGCCCAGGTGGCGGCGGTGAAGTTCGGCACCTGGATGGGGCGTCGGCCAACCGCGCTCAGGGCTCCGGCGGGAGGCTCATCCTTCGTGACCTCGGCGCTCAGGACGGTCGCCGAGGAAATCAGCTTGAACCCGTCGAGCAGGTCCATGGTGGCCTCGGTCTCGAAGCCCTTCACCGAGATCTCGCCGACCTGATAGAACGCCTGCTGCAGCGGATCGGTGGGGTCGAAGGTCAGTGCGTTGGTCTTCTTGGTGTCGAACACCGAGAACAGGATCGAGCTCGCGGCCCCCGGCGGCTGGAACTTCACGCCGGCCTCGAGGGTCTCGCCGCGCTCGGGCTTGGGCGGGAGGATGTTGTAGGAGGTCGGGATCACGCCGACATCCGGAATGGTCTGTGTCGTGCTCTGCTGGACGTAGACCGGCAGCACGTTGAAGGAGCGCGCCGCCGAGACGTAGGGCGTCAGGCCGTTGTCGAAGAGGTAGGACAGGCCGGCCCGGCCGCTGAAGGCCTGGGCATCCTGGTTCGCGCCGAAGACGGCGGGAATGGCGTTGGAGATTCCGGAGGCGTCGAGCTGCTGGCGCACGGCGTCGATCGGCGGGTTGGTGGCGGTCGTCTTCGTCGTCACCCAGTCGTAGCGGCCGTTGAGGCTGAGCACCCAGCGGTCGTCGAACTTGACCTGGTCCTGGGCGTAGAGTCCGACCTGCTCTTGGTCGATGCGCGCGAGCCGCGTCTGCGGCAATGTGGCGACGCCGGTGCCGTAGACCGGGTTCAGGATGTCGAGGGGACCGACGAGGGGGCCGGCGCCGAGGAGCGCCGCGGTCGGACCGCCGAACTGATTGCTCTTGTTGCTGACCTTGCTGTAGTCGACGCCCACCAGGGCGGTGTTCTTGATACGGCCGAACTGGGAATCGTTCTGGAGCTGCGTGTCGACGGTGAAGACGCCGTATTCCTCCAGCCAGGTCTGCGCCGAGCGCCCCAGGATGTTGGGCGCCGTCGAGCTGCCGTCGGTGGTGTAGACCGTGTTGTAGTCCGTCGAGGCATGGGCGTAGCGCAGGTTCTGGCGCACGGTCCAGGAATCGTCGAGCCGGTGCGAGAACTGGTACCCGCCCTCGAAGTGCTCGGCGAGGAAGCGGGAAAAATTCGGCTCTCCGAGGAAGCGGCTGCGCAGCTGCGCCCGATAGGGATTGCTGCCGTTGGTGTAGTCGCGCGGAATGGACCGGAACGTGTCGCCAATGCGATCCTTCTGATAGTTGCCGAGCAGCGTCAGGCTCGTATCGGCCGAGGGCGCGAAGGTGACCGCCGGGGCGATGTAGATCCGGTCCAGCGGCGTATTATCCACCTGCGTGCCGCCCTCGCGCAGGAGGCCGGTGACGCGGTAGAGGATCGTCTTCTCGGGATTGACCGGACCGCTCAGGTCGAAGCCGAACTGCTTGCGGTTGAAGCTGCCGTAGCCCCCGAAGATCTCGCGATACGGTACGGCAAGGGGCTTCTTGGTGATGAAATTGACGAGGCCGCCGGGATCGTTGAGCCCGAACAGCCCCGAGGTCGGGCCACGCAGGACGTCGATGCGCTCGACGCCGTAGGGCTCGATGGGGAAGCCCGAGAAGCTGGTCTGGGGCAGGCGCAGGCCGTCCTTGTAGATGCCGCGCTGGGTCTGGTCGAAGCCCCGGATGATGAGCTGGTCGAACCGGCCGTCCTGCCCCTGCGGCGAGGAGACCACGCCGGCGCTGTAGCTCAGCGCGTCGGCCAGGTTCTGGACCCCGCGATCCTCGATCTGCTTCTGCGTGACCACCGAGATCGACTGGGGCACCTCGCGCAAGGGGGTGTCGGTCTTGGTGCCGGTGCTCGAAGTCGGGACGACGTAGGACGTGGCCGCCTTCAGCGCGCTCGCGGTGCCGGCCGGGATGCCGGTCCCCGAACCGGCCACCGAGATGGTGTCGAGCTGCACCGCGGCGGTGCCGCCCGTGCCCTGCGCCAGGGCCGTGCCGCTCCCCAGGACCGGCACCGTCGCCGCCAGCGCGAGGGCGGAAACGCCCGCCGCGCCGATCCGGCGACCGGGACGCGCGGACCTGGAGGAGGCGGGACGGAGTTCGACCTGGATCATGGGGAATGCTTTCCGATGCCGATCTTGACGTCATGCAGCAGACGGGATCAGCGAGATCCGTCAAATCGGCACTTGCCGAACACTTCCGCGAATTTTGGAGGTATTCTAAGCAGGTGAACCTATCTTGCGCCGACAGGGTGCGCATGCGGAAGGCTATTGATCAAGCTGACTCAGGGATTGTTTCGCATATTTCAATACGACGTTGTTGAATTAGCACATTTGCACTTTGTAATTAATAAAAAGACCAAGTCTTATCGTCGGGCCAGCAGCCACATCATGAAGGGCGCGCCCACGAGAGCGGCGACAAGGCCGGCCGGAAGCTGGTCGGGGAAGAAGGCCATCCGGCCGACGAAATCCGCCGCCACCATGATCAGCGCGCCGACGAGGGCGGAGCCCGCGAGGTGGGGTGCGGCCCGCGCCAGGCCGGCGAGCCGCGCCACCTGTGGCGCCACCAGGCCGACGAAACTCAGGGGGCCGGCGACGAGGGTTCCGGCCGCCGTGAGGAGGGCCGCCAGCGTCAGGATCGCGAGGCGGCTTCCGCGCAGGTTCAACCCCAGGGCCCGCCCGGTGGCGTCCCCCAGCGGCATCAGGTCGAGCCAGCGCACCACCAGGGGCAGGCAGGCCGCCCCGATCCCGAGGAGCACCACGGCCGCGACGGCATCGCCGGATGCGACCCGCGCCGTGGAACCCGCCGTCCAGGCCCGCAGCATGACCACCGCCGGATCGCCGCTGATCATCAGGATGGTGAGCAGCGCGCCGAAGCCCGTGGTGAGGGCGATGCCGGCGAGCAGCATCTGCTCCGGCGCGAGGGCGGCCCGCCGGGCGAGCGTCAGGATCGCCAGGAGGGTGGCGAGCGCGCCGAGCCCACCCGCGCCGAGGAGCATCGCCCGGTCCGGCAGGGCGACGAGGAGGCTGACGGCGATGAGCCCGAACGCCGCTCCCGCGCTCACGCCGAGGACCTCCGGGCTGGCGAGGGGGTTGCCGGTGAGGCGCTGGACCAGGGCGCCGGCCAGCGCCAGGGTCGCGCCCGCGGCCAGCGAGGCGACGACGCGCGGCCAGCGCCAGGGCATCACCTCGGCCAGCCCGTCGCCGAGGCTGACGACCCAGCCGCCCTCTTGTCGGCCGAGAACCAGGGCGCCGACGGACAGGAGCGCCAGCAGCGCGCCCCAGGCCGCGATGCGGCGCCAGGGTCTCGGCGCGCGCGCCGCCGCCTCGGCGGCGTGATGGAGGCTCCCGACCCCGCGCAGGCGGGGCAGCAGCCAGAGCAGCAGCGGCACGCCGAGGAGGGCCGCGAACGCGCCGGTCGGCAGCGAGACCAGGGGGCCGAGGGCCAGCACCACCGCATCGGTCAGCCAGAGCAGGGCGCCGCCCAGGAGCGGCGCGGCGATCAGCCGGTCGCGCAGGCGCCGGGTGCCGGTGAGCCGCACCAGGATCGGCGCGGCGAAGCCGACGAAGCCGATCACGCCGACGCCGCTCACCACGAAGCCGGCGAGAGCGACCGCCAGCACCAGGGCGCCGAGGCGGGCCGGCCCGAGGCCGAGCCCGAGGCTGCGCGCGTTGGTCTCGTCGAGATCGAGGAGCGCGAGCGGCCGGGCCATCAGGGCCACGAGCCCGGCGGCGACCGCGAGGCGCGGCGCGAGGTAGGCCGGGGCCGACCAGTCGTTCATGGCCAGCGACCCGGCCCCCCAGACGAACAGGCCGAACAGGCGCTCCTGGTGCAGGATGACCAGGAGGGTCTGGATCGCCCCGCAGGTGAGCTCGATCACGAGCCCGGCCAGCAGCAGCCCGAGAGGCGCGAAGCCCCGGCTGCGGCCGAGGGCGAAGACCGCGAGGGCCGCGAGGCCGGCGCCTGCGAGCGCCACCGCCTCGTGCCCCTCCGCGAACAGGCCCGGGGCGAACAGGGAGGCGAGCGCCAGGGCCAGCTGCGCGCCGGCCGAGATGCCGAGGGTCGAGGGCGAGGCCAGGGGATTGCGCAGGACCTGCTGCAGCACGGTGCCGGACAGGGCCAGCGCCGCGCCGGCGAGCCAGGCGGTGGCAAGACGGGGCGCGAGGCTCTCGTGCAGGATGACCTGATGGATGTCGGTCCAGTCCGGGCTCCACAGGGCGGACAGGGCCCGCGCCAGGGGCAGGTCCGCCGTGAGGCTGCGCAGGGTGAGGAGCGTGGCCGCCAGGCTCACGGCCCCGATGAGCAGCGCCGTGCCGGAGGGGCGACGCGCGGAGGCGCCCGCGATGGCGCGCGCCTCAGCCACGCGGACACGTCTCCCGCTGTTGCTCCGCCATCAGCCCGGCAAAGCGCGCGATCGCCGGCAGGCCGCCGTAGAACCAGACCGGCGGCAGCACGGTGACCCGGTGATCGCGCACCGCCGGAAGCATCTGCCAGAGCCGGCTCGATGCCAGGGCACGGGCGGCATCCGATCGGATCGGCCCGATATGGACGATGCGGGCGTCGGGCGGACCGGCGGCGAGTTGCTCGATGCCGAGCACGGCGAAGCCGTAGGCGTTGGTCGGCCCGGTCCACGCATTGGCGAGGCCGAGGCGGTCGAGCACCGTCTGGAACAGGCTGTTGCGCCCGTAGACCACCACGTTGCGGTGATCGACGATCCAGACGAGGAAGACCGGTCGTCGATCGCCGGGGCAGGCCACGGCGGCGAGAGTGTCCAGCAGCGTCGCGGTGCGGGTCTCCAGGGCCTCGGCGGCGGCCTCGCGCCCGATCAGCGCGGCGATGCGCCGGGTTTCGGCCCGGGCCTGGGCGTAGGGCGTGCCGGCCTGGGCGTAGATCGAGACCGCCTCGGTCGGCGCGATCCGTCGGAGGAAGTCGCCCTGACTGGCGACCTGGAGGGGGTTGCCCAGGATGAGGTCGGGCTTCAGGCGGGCCAGGACCTCGAGATTCGGCTCCACGACGAGGCCCAGATCGGTGACACCCGCCGGCAAGGCGGGCGCCACGACGGTGCGGTTGTAGCCCTCCGGCTGGGTCACGCCGACGGGCACGACGCCGAGGCCGAGCAGCAGTTCCACCGCGCCCCAGTCGAGGGCGGCGACGCGTGGCTCCGCAGGGTCCGCCCGCGCCGGCAGCGACGCGGCGAGAAGAACGAGGATCCATCCGAGGACGATCCGGCGACGAGCCTCAGCGCGCATCGGCGGGGACCAGCCCGGCATGGCCGGTCTTGGGGGCGCGCTCGGGCGCGAGGCTCGCCTGGCGGAGGCTCGGGACGAAGGCGGCGAATCCGGCCGTCGCCGCGAGGCAGAGCCCCCCGCCCGCCACCAGGGCGAGGCGCACGGAGGCGAGATGCGCGCTGGTGCCCATCTGCATGCCGCCGAGCGCCGGGCCGAGGGTCTCCTCCAGCACCCAGAGGCTCGAGACCCGGCCGAGCATCGCGTCCGGCGTGGCGCGCTGGATCAGGGCGGCGCGCAGGATGCCGGCGAGGCTCGCGGCGGCCCCCAGGACGGCGAGGACGAGGAGAGCCGGGACGAGGCCGCCGACGAGGCCGAGCGCGAGGCAGGCGCCGGCCCAGACCGCCACGCAGGCGAGCAGCCAGCGCCCCGCCCGGGGGCTCGCCCCGGCACGGCCGGAGCCGAGGGCGCCGACCAGGGCGCCCACCGCGGGCGCGGCGTAGAGGAGGCCGAGGCTGTCGGCATCGCCCAGGAAGGCGCGGGCGGCGAGTTCGGGCAGGAGCACGTAGGGCACCGCGAAGACCAGGGCGACGAGGTCGATGAGCAGGAGGCCGAGCACCAGGGGCGAGCGCAGCAGGAACCGGAGCCCTCCCGCCCGATCCGACGACGCGTCGCCCATTGGCGCGCCCCGCTCCGGCGGCAGGCGCGGCAGCCGAGCGAGGAGGATGGGCGTCAGGCCCGAGGCCAGCGCCACCGATCCGTAGCAGGCGACCAGGCCCATCCGCGCCGTGATTGCCCCGGCGAGGAACGGCCCCGCGATGGCCCCGGCCTGGGCCGCCACGGCGGTGAGGGCGGCCGCCCCGGCCAGGTGCTCGCGCCCGACCAGGGCCGGGGTCGCGGCCATCAGGGCCGGCATGCCGAAGCCGAAGGTCGCCCCGCCCACCACGGCCGCGGCGAAGATCGGCAGGATTCCGGGCTCGGGCATCGCCGCGTTGCCCATCAGGATCAGGATGGCGGCGAGATGCGCGGACCGGGACCACACCATCACGGCGCGTCGGTCGAAGCGGTCGGCGAGCCGGCCGCCGACGATCAGCGACAGGGCCATCGGCCCCGCCACGGCGGCGTTCAGCAGCGCCACCTGCAGGGACGAGTCCGTGAGCGCGTAGGTCTGCAGGCTGACGGCGACGCCGAGCACCCCGAAGGCCAGGAAGGAGGCGGCCCGCGCCGCGTAGAGCAGCCGGAAGCCCGGGCTCGCGCGCAGGGGCGCGACGTCGAGGAAGCCGAAGGCGGCCATCGCGCGCGCCTACGCCTCCGCGTCCTCGCTGTGCCCGCGCCGCCAATAGGCCACCGCAAGATGCCGGTCGCGGGGCAGGCCGCAGGTCTTGCGCCAATGGGCGCGCAGGGCCTTGAAGGTCTCGAACTCGGTGCCGGCCCAGGCGAAGACGCTGCGGTCCTGCGGGATCGGGATGGCGCGGACGGCCTCGACCAGCTGGGGGGTGGTGCCGGCGGGGGCGCCCTTGCGGTGCAACCAGCGCAGGGCGAGGCCCGCGGGATGCTGCAGGGCCAGTTCGTCGGCTGCATCGTCCACCTCGACGACCGCCACGCCGGTGGCGTCGGGCGCCAGGCGCTCGAGGATACGGCCGATCGCCGGCAGCGCCGTGTCGTCGCCGGCCAGGAGGTACCATTGCGCGGGGGCGACGCCGCGCCCGCCGGGTCCCAGTATGCCGACGACATCGCCGAGGCGGGCCCGCGCGGCGAAGGCGGCCCCCGGACCGGGCGCCGCGTGCAGGACGAAGTCCAGCGTGATCTCGCCGGCCTCCGCGTCGACCCGCCGGACGGTGTAGGTGCGCAGGGCCGGCGCGGCCGGCCCCTCCGGCCAGACCGGGATGCCGTTGGCGCCCGGCACCGGCCAGACCGGCGGCTGGCCCGCGGGCGGTATCAGCAGGTGGATGTGCATGTCCGGCGCGTCGTAGCGACCGAGATCCTGGCCCGCGAAGGTGATGCGTCGCAGGTTCGGGGTGAGATCCCGGATGCGGCTCACCCGGACCTCGCGCAGGCTCGGCAGGGTGGTGTCCGCGCAGCCGTCCCCCGTCCAGACCAGGCGGGCCTCCGCCGCGCCCGGCAGCTCCTGCAGGTGCTGGGCGAGCATGAACTTGATGGCGGCGAGCCGGGTCGTGTCATCGGCCTCGGCCCGCAGGGTGAGGCGGTCCCGGTCGCTCTCCAGGATGCCGGTGCCGACGTCGAAGGCGATCCGGGTCCGGCCGGGCGCCGCCGCGACGACGAAGTCGTGCTCCTCGAAATGCGCGCAGAGATGCGCCACGTGGCGCTCCGCATCGGCAAGGTGGACCTCGGCCTCGGCTGCCAGCAATGTCACAGGATGATCTCCCCGTTCGTGCGGATGGGCGATGCGCCCCGATCGAGTGGCTGCTCAGGTCGGCCAGCCCTAGACGAAGGACAGCCGCAAGACAACCGCAATGCTTGCTTTATCATTATTCTAATTCAGTCTAAAAGTGTATTATCCAATCACATTCGACGACTGTTCTTTGCCTGACCTGCCGCAACCTGTGTAGAAACGCCCAGGCGATGCCGCTCCGGATCTGATCGAGACCGCCCCATGACGCAGACCTGTCCCGTCTTCCCGCGCGGGCCCCTCAACCCGGCGGGTCCGGTGCGCCTCGTCTGCCTGCCCTTCGCCGGCGGGAACGCCACCGCCTACGCGTCGCTGGAGCGCGCGCTCGCCGACGTCGCCGAGGTGCGGGTGCTGGAGCTGCCCGGGCGCGGCACCCGCTTCGGCGAGGCCTTCGCCACCGACCTGCCAACCGTCGCGGCCGAGATCGCCGGGGCCCTCCGGGCGATGCCGCAGAAGCCCCTCGTGCTGTTCGGCCATTCCCTGGGCACCCTCATCGCCTACGAGGTCGCGCGTACCCTCGCGGCCGCCGGAGGCGCGCCCCGTCACCTCGTCCTGAGCGGGCGCCGGGCGCCGCTGACCGGGGAAGGCCCGCTCGCGGAGGAGGCCCTGACGGACGCGGCCCTGGAAGCCCGCATGCGGCGCCTCGGCGGGACCCCGCCCGAGTTGTTCGCGGCGCGCGACCTGCTTGCCCTGGTGCTGCCGGTGGTACGGGCCGATTACCGCCTCGCCTCGCAACATGTACCGGATCTGACGTCGCAGCTCCTCGGGCTCCCGGCCACGATCCTGGGCGGCGACGTCGACCTCGACAACCCGCCCGGGCTGCTGCCCGGATGGGGCGCCTGGCTCGGGCGCGCGCCCGCGGTGCAGATCTGGCCCGGCGGCCACTTCTTCATCCGCGCGCAGGGGGAGCGCCTCGCGGCCCTGTTGCGCGACGTGATCGCGGCCGAGGCGCCCGCGCCCTGAGCCGGGCTCACGCGGCCGCCGCCCGGCACAGGGCGGTGCCGTCGCGGATGATGAAGTTCACCAGCGTCGGCGAGATCCCGGCCTCCCGGGCCAGGACGTTCTGCGGCACGCCGTCGATGCGATGGGCCAGGAAGACCCGGCGGGTGCGATCCGGCGTCCGCTCCAGGGCGGCCAGCACGGCCCGCAGGGCCTCGCAGCGCTCCAGATGCGCCAGCGGGCAGGCGCAGGGGGCCGGCACCGCCTCCGCGTCGGCATCCGGCGCCAGGCGGCAGCGCTCGCGCAGGTGCCGCCTGGCGCAGTCGACCGCGGCGTTGCGGACCATCCGGCGCAGGTAGGGGGCCGGCGCCGCAACCTCGGGACAGGCGGAGGCCTCGCACAGCTTCAGGACGACGTCCTGCACCACGTCCTCCGCCGTGGCACGGTCGCGCAGGATGCGGGCGGCGACCTCCACCAGGGCCGCCTGCTCGCGCACCAGGGCGGCGAGCAGGGTGGCGGCGGCGGGCGGCATGCCCCGCGGGGATGCGGAAACCGGGGTCCGTGTCATCGACAGCCCTCCTCGTGGCGATGGCCGCGACGATCCTTCGGGACGGGCCGGACAAGCGTCCGGCGTCGCATCCCCCGCGATCGTCGATTTCACGAACGAGGCTATGTCGACAAATCGAGATCGAATTCAAGCTTCTGATTGTAGATGATATCTATAATTAGAAGAGTTCTAGAAAATAAGAGTTCGTATCTTTCTAGATCAGTCGCGCGTTTTCTGTTCATGATACGCTTGGCGGGCGCATGATACGCTTGGCGGGCGGAAGATTATGGGATCCTCGCGCGCCCGAACGGAGCGACAGCCGGAGGAGAACGGATGAGTTTGGGCGGATTGGACTTTCAGACGTTGCTCGATACCCATCTCCGGATGCAGGCCGGATGCTACGTCGCGGGCGTGGAGCCGGCCCCCGGCGGTGGGTGCTACATCCGATCCGCCCTGCCGGAGCCGGGCTTCAACCTCGCCGTCGGGACGGGGGATCTCGGCTGGGTGGCGGCCACCGCCCGCCGCCACGGACGCCGGCCGGCCCTCCTCGCCCTCGACGACGCGGCCTCCCCCGATCCGGACGTGAAACCGGCCTGCATCGGGCGCTTCCCGACCCGCTGGATGGTCCGGGACAGCGGCGCGCCGGGATCGTCTACGACCGGGTCGGCCCTCTCGGACAGTCTCGCCCTCACGGTGGAAACCAATCCCGCTCCTGGGCGGGACTTCCTCACGGTCTGCGGCGACCTCTACGCGGACCCGGCCACGAATGCCGTGGCGCAGGCCGTGTTCGTGCCGGTCCTCGCGGCCGCGCGGGCGGTGCCGGGCGTCGAGACCCGCCACCTCACGCTCAGCGAGGCCGGGACGCCCGTGGCCTGCGCCTCACTCTATCGCGCCGGATCGCGCGCGGGCCTCTACAATGTCGGCACCCGCGCCCCCCACCAGGGCCGGGGCCTCGGCGCCGCGGTGACACGGGCCGCCCTCCGTTGTGCCGCGGAGGCCGGCGCCGGAACGGTGTCCCTGCAATGCGTCGGTGACGGCCCGGTCGAGCGCCTCTACCAGCGCCTCGGCTTCACGGTGGCGGCAAGCCCGGTCCTCTGGGTCTTCGACGACGCTTGAACGCCCCCTTAGGCGAGGCTTGGATTCAGGCGGGCGGCGAAGCTGTCGTGGAAGGCCGGGGAATCGACGATCTCCCGATGGGTCACCCCCGGGATGACGTCTCGGCTGAGCACGTTTCGGGAATAGCGGGTCCAGTCCACGTGGTTGAGGCCGCGCGCGAGCGACTCTCCGGCGAGCCAGACCCGGATCGGGGCGTCGAAGGCCGCGGCCCGGTATCCCCGGTAAAGCAGCGTGTTGTCCACGAAGGTCCAGAGCTCGAATTCCTTGCTGCCGAGGCCCGGTCCGTCGGCGGGGAGCGGTCCGGTGGCGGCGACGTAGGCGAGGAACTGCGCCGTCAGGCTCTCGTCCATGCGCCGGAACAGGTCCTCCCAGTCGGCGCGCATGCGCGCGCGTTCGAGCCAGCTGGCGACCTGCGCCTCCCGGGCGCGACGCTCCCGGGGGTCCAGGAGCGGCAGGGCACCGACCGCGAAGTTCACGTCGATGTCGCAGACATCGAGCATGCCGACGAAGGTCAGGTCCACGTCCGAGCCCAGCATCCGCGCGGCCTCGTAGGCGAGCACGCCGCCCCAGGACCAGCCGAGCAGCGTGCAGGGCCGACCGGCGCATTCGGCTCGGATGGTCTCGGCGTAGCGGGCGGCGATGTCCTCCACCGAGACGACATTCTTGCGGGCCTCGCTCAGGGAGTAGCAGACGAAGCCGGTCACCGGCTGGTTCGGCCCGAGCCGGCGGACCAGGGGCGCATATTCACGGGTGTTCACCATCAGGCCGGGGAAGCAGTACAGCATCGGGCGGGTCCCGCCCCGCGCCAGTTGCACCACCTCGGCATGGCCCACCGCGTCGGCGGTCAGCGCCGCCGCCAGGGTCGCCACGGTCTGGTTGTTGAACAGGTCGGCGATGGTCGGGCCGCGTCCGGGGAAGGCCGTCCCCAGCGCGGTCAGGACCCGCAGGGCCGTCAGCGAATGGGCGCCGGCCTCGAAGACGTTCTGATCGGGGTGAAGAGCGGGCAGGCCGAGGGCCTCGGCCCAGATACCGGCCACCACGGCCTCCGTCTCGCTCAAGGGCCGTGCCGGCGCGTCCTCGGGCAGCGGATCGGCCGGGTCCGGNAGGCCGAGGGCCTCGGCCCAGATACCGGCCACCACGGCCTCCGTCTCGCTCAAGGGCCGTGCCGGCGCGTCCTCGGGCAGCGGATCGGCCGGGTCCGGCAGGGCCGCCCGGTCGAGCTTGCCCCCCGGCGTCAGCGGCAGGGCCGCCAGAACCACGATCCGGCCCGGCACCAGGTAGTCCGGCAGACGCCGCGCCAGGGCCGCGCGCAAGCCCGCCTCCGCCGGCGCGGCGCCGGGCGCCGCCACCACGTAGCCCACCARGCGCGGACCCGCCGGCCCGTCCCGCAGGGCGGCGGCCGCCCCCGCCACCGTCTCCTGGGCGAGCAGGGCCGCCTCGACCTCGCCCAGCTCGATCCGGAAGCCGCGCAGCTTCACCTGCGCGTCCGCCCGCCCGAGATACGCCACCGTCCCGTCCGCCCGCCAGCGGGCGAGGTCCCCCGTGCGGTAGAGCCGGGCCCCGGGCGCCCCGTAGGGGTCGGGCAGGAAGCGGGCCGCCGTCTGACCCGGCTGGCCGAGATAGCCCCGCGCCAGGCAGGCGCCGCCGAGGTAGAGCTCGCCCGTCACCCCCACCGGCACCGGCTCCAGGGCCGCGTCGAGGATCAGGGCGCGGCGCGGACCCACCGCCCGGCCGATCGGCGCGTAGGCGTCCTCCACCGTGGCCTCCGGGCCGGTCTTCCAGGCCAGGGGCGAGATCACCGTCTCGGTGGGCCCGTAGCCGTTGATGAGGAAGCGCGGGCGCAAGGCCCGCGCGATCAGCCCGAAGCTCTCGCGCGCGAGGGCCTCGCCGCCGAAGGCGTAGGAGCGCGGGCTGGGGGCGGGGCCGGCGGCGGCCTCGAGCGCCAGGGCGTGCATGTAGGCGGTGGGAAAGCCCGCATGGCTGACGCGGTGTCGCTCCATGGCGTCGAGGGCCTCGCGCGGGGTCCAGAGGCCGTCGGGCTTGAGCACGACGCAGCCGCCGAAGGCCAGGGGCACCATCCAGCGCTCGTGGGCGCCGTCGAAGCTCATGGAGAGGACGTGGAGTTCGCGGGTCTCGGGTCCGGTCTGGTAGAGGGCGCCGGTGGCGCGGATATGGGCGGCCAGGGGTCCGTGGGCGACGGCCACGCCCTTGGGCCGGCCGGTGGAGCCGGAGGTGTGGATGACGTAGGCGAGCTGGTCCGGGTGCAGCGTGACGTCGGGGGCGGTGGCGGGCTCGGCCGCAAGGTCGAGGGCGGCGAGGTCGAGGGTCCCGGGCAGGCCGGGGACGGTGGCGAGGCGGGCGAGGGTGTCGGCGTCGCCGAGGACGAGGCGCGGTTCGGCATCGGCCAGGAGGGCGGCGATCCGGGCGGGGGGCAGGCCGGCATCGAGGGGTAGGAAGGCGCCGCCCGCGCGCAGGATTGCGAGGAAGGCGGCGATCTGGCGGGCGGAGCGCGGCAGGGCGACGGCGACGCGGGTCTCGGCCCGGACGCCGTGCTGGACGAGGGCGTGGGCGAGGCGGTTGGCGCTGGCGTCGAGGGCGGCGAAGGTGGTGGTCTCGCCGCCGATCACGGCGGGCGCGTCGGGGCGTGCGGCGGCGGCGCGCGCGATCAGGCCCGGCAGGAGGTCCTCGGCCAGGGGGAGCGGTCCGGGATAGGGCGCCGACAGGGCCAGGCGGGTC
>NZ_LMNU01000049.1 GCF_001423085.1 Methylobacterium sp. Leaf125
AGGCGACCCTCGCCTCGGCCCAAGCCTTCCTCTACGCCGCTGCCGTCATGATCCTCGTTCGACGGCTAGGACGCGCCTCATGACTTATCGGACGGACTCTGAGCGTCCAGCTCCCCAGCGCGTACGGCTTCAATCAGCGTATCGATGACCGACGGCAGGTTGTCCAAGCTGCCCACCTCCACCGCTTGCTTGCCCTTGGCCAGCTCCAGCGGCTTGCCACCCACGCGGGCTGCGAAATGCACGGTGCCCGCGCCGTCTTCGAACCAACCCTTGCGCACGCGCCGGCTCACCTCGACCCTGACCCGCTCGCCCGCATCGTTCTTGCGGCTCACGAGGTTCTTGGGCGGAACGTACAGTTCGCTGGCCACCACCGCGCTGGCGAAGGCACGCTGATCGGCCAGGCTGCCGAGCAGCTTGTCACGAGCGCGAGCCAGCGGATCGCCAGCTGTGGCGATGGGGGCGGCGTTGCTGAGCTTGAGCGTCTTGAGCACCGACATCTACGTCTCCGTTGGATCCCGTGTGGATCTCATGCCTGGACGCTACTGCCGTTGGCCTGCCGTTCAACCGAAAATTGCTCTCGATGTGCCCTCTATGAGACTGAATGGGTGTAAGCCAGTTCGTATCTTGTATGTAAAAATTATAAAAATTACACCTACATGCCCCCTACACTTGTACGTAATCTCTCGAATCCCCCTCTCTTGCTCATAAGCCATTCCACGTAATCCCTGATGTCTTTGTCTTTCCACCAATCTCTTTGCAACGACAGGGCTGTGCCATCCCATGAAAGCTTTGCCGACGACATTTTGTAATCGGCTTCGATTCGAAACTTCATAGAATATCGAACGAGGCTCTTAATATTATTGCCTACGTCCTTGCGATGGTCGAACGCCTTAAGGTTCACCTGATAGGGAGAGCCATGCCCCTTGGCTCTAACAGCTTCAACGAATTCATCCTGGCTAACTCCACCCAGGCAGACAATCGCGTGGAGGTGGGGCTGCCACACCGTATCGTCGTGGCGGTTCGCGAACTGCGGCCACCCCAAGCTTTCCATCGCAAGTTTTTTGTTCCGGCCAAACCCGTGGAAGTCCTTCCAATCATGCCTCTCCATCTCCCACCAGCCCGTGTACCGCACGGTGTTCCATCGGGGATCGGTTTTTCTCCTGTTCCGGATCATGTTCCGAAGACGAGTCTCAGTTCTACCCATACAGGGGTCAACCGCCTTCAGGTCCGTTGTGGGGGGCACCAACACTGTGAGGAACGCCATGTTCTCGTTTGCCGCCCCAGCGAAGGTGCGTTTGATCGCAATGCCAGTTTGTTTGCCCCGGTTCTTCATGAAGCACCGAGGGCACAGGGGAACCCGGCAGAGCCTCATGTTGTTGCCGCTGTCGTCCATACTCCCGCAGTCATCCATCCTATCATACTGAGGATGGTACAGACCGATGGCTCGCATCACACGGCTGCGCTGCTCCTCCATGCCCTGGGATAACGTACGGATCTGACGACGATCACCCCGGTTCAGCGTCTTGATCAGATCACGTTGTAAATCTGCTAATGCTTTACTTCTCATTGTCCTCGACCAATTCGATGTGTTTATGCCCTCACATCTAATTTATACCAATTGAAAACCGGCCTTCGACCACAATGATACGACAGGTTGAGGCCGCCTTTTAGAGACCAGCCCACCTCACCGATTTGGCGAAACACTTTAGCTCCTACTTCCGCCCTACTGTTTAAGCTTTCGCGTGCCAAATGAGTAATAATTGTGCTTCTTCACTTGTAGTCAACGACGCAAGGCAGCAATGCACGATCGCAATAGTTTTGCCTGCGGTCGGTGAATTTCCTCATCAACCTGTTGCGGCGACAGATGGTAGATGACGTTCTCAATGAACTGCTTTTGGGTAAACCCGTCTAAATTTGCCAGCCAGGGTCTATGATCTAAGGCGCTCTTGCGTATGGGAAATTCCTCCTCAAGTACTTCGATCCGATCGAGCCATTTCGTATCACCCTCCGCCGCATTCACTTCACGGAACTCGTTCTGATCCTCCGCGCTCATTTCATCAAAATCAGCTCGCAGTTCCAGGGCCTCATCCGCCAAACGCTCAGCCTGCTGCTTGTTCATTATGAGAGTACTGCGTCGGTAAATGTCGCGGAAACGGTCCCAATAGTATTGGGCATCTCCGCTTAGTGGAGGCAAACTGTCGTTGCTGCGCTGAAATCGATTTTCCTCCAGCATTGCTTTGTAATTGTCCCACTCCGCATCATTGAAGAGTGGCCGAAGCTGGCTGACTGGCAGCCGCCCTGCAGGTGATCGTTCCAGCGTTCGCAAGGTGCTTTCCAAATCAAGCACTCTTCGTCGATTGTCGTCCATTGCGGTCTCCAAAGCAGAAGCCGCGCTGGTTTCCCAGCGCGGCTTTTGTCGTCATTTTAGGTGGTCAGATCAGGCTGCTTTTGTAGCAGTCTGCGCGCTAGCCTTGAGGTCCACCGACACACCGTTTCCGGTTCGGTAACCCTTGCTTGCCGGTTTGGCCTTGGTGTCAGTTTCCTGGCTCACCACGTAGGAACGAACGAACTGCACGATTTCATCGGCTGAAAGAGGCTTGCTCTTTTTCACCATCGTCTTGCCGTTCACGACACATGCAAACAAGACGGCGAAACCATCGTGAAGCGTGTCATCGTCCGGCATGAAGGGAAGTTCACACAGCGTTTCCGCTGCACGAGCCTTTTCCTTCTCACCCGGCTTCCAAGACACCACCGACGGTGTTCGAGTGTTGCCGCGCGCTGCCTGAACCGCGGCAATAATGCCGAAGATCTTCTTCCGCCCGTTGTACTCAAACGTCTCGATGAAGTTCACAGCCTCCTCTGGCTTGATGCCATGGGTCATCAGATAATCCAAAACGGTGGCGTACTTCTCGCTGGACCGATTGGGTCTCCAGATGCTTGTCACTTGCCCATGAGGAGCTGGCTTGCCATCGGGTAGCATGTATTCCCCTTCCGTCACGCGAACGAACGGAAGGAGAGTGTTGCCACCCTGTTGCGCAGCTGGAACTTTGAGGCGATCACGCTCGATGATGAACTTTCCGTACAAATTCTCGTCGTTTATCACTCTGAGAATGAATTCGAGAATTTCACCAATGTGAGCGTAAACTCGCAGATGTCCGGCTCGATAATATGCTGCGGTGGTATGGGAGCTCTGTTGAAGCTTCAACACCCACGAAGCCACGCTCGGCACGGCGGTCGCAGCCTGAGGAGACTGAGAGTTAGCAATGTTTGCAACAGCATTGGTCATGGGACTGGTTCCAGCTAGTTTTGAACCTACCGGGCCGCATAGGCGGTTACCGTGTTCTGCATGTCATCCCAACAACGGAAGTGGCTGAACGCCACTGTTCGCTGTTATGATACATCACAAGCAATGCTTGACCGGATTTTAGTCCGGGCACTAACTGAACTTTGTCAGACCTTTACACCTCCGTTGTTGCCGACGAAAAAATCATTATACGAATAGACTCGATTGTCAATGTGCTATTACTCTGTAGGGGCTAATTTATGCAAATTAACCTTGCTCGTTTCGAACGATGCAGATTGTTGGTTCCCCTCACTACTAGTGAGGAGTTTTTGCAGGCAAGCTGCCCTCCATGGCAGCCGAGGAGGAAGGCGAATATGGACGATCGGATTGCGCGCAATATTCGGAATATCCGATCCCTTGAAGATCTTGCTCAGTTCGAAATTAACGCACGCGCAAAAAGGGCGCTTGACGATGAGATGGGTGCTGCCATTCGCGACCGAACAGGCGAGCTCGGACGCAACCTCATCGCGGATCGAACCGGTCTCGACCTCACCGATCTATCCCCTGCCGAAGAGAAAATCGTCCGAGCTATCAGCATCTATGCGGGCATGAAGAAGCGTGAAGGCAGCAATGCCAATCGCACCATAGGGCAAATCGAGCGGCAGGGATTGCTCGGTGCAGCAGAAATTTCTGTCATGAGCCGCAAGCCCACTGCGGGCTATGAGGCGCTCGCTGCGGCCGATCACGCTGAGCTGACCTACGAGCAGATTGTCATTGATCACTCGGAGGAGTTCTCACCCCGCGCACTGTGGTTTGCGCGCAATACGCTCAAGCTCCCCAATGCGACCGACAAGCCGCCCGCCAGAGCCATCACGCCAGTCCAGGCACGGACTGAGGCCCTGTTGAAATGGTTGCATGGGCGCAGAAGCGCAAATGGGGAGCTATCACCCCACTCAAACGCTCAAGCTGCTGCGGCGTTGGGTATGGACGAGATGCACCGACATGGTCGGGTGTTTGGCAACATTCAGTCGCGCATCGATTATGCCTGCTACGTTAGCGGTCTGCCACCGCTTGGGCTGACGGCTGACGCACCTTTCGAACGAGCATGGCAGCGCGAAGAGCGATCTTGGAGCTTTCCGCTGTCCACAATGCAGGTGGCGGCACAAGCGCACCGATGGCACGACAAAGACTTCGATGCTGTCCTGCGGGAAACTGAGCGTTTGCCCGGGCAAGCGCATTTGAGTTGGCGCAAAGAACTACGGGAGAACGAAGGGCGCATCCGCGAGTGGGCCTTTGGCTTACAAAAGGGGTCTGCGCCCACCCCTGAAGCCGAGGTTGAGGCGGATGCGGGACTTGATACGGACGCACCTACGCGCCGGAACCCGGCATGGTCGCGCGATGAGTTGATCCTCGCGTTGGATCTGTATCTTCGTCATCGTACCGCGCTGCCTGGCAAAGAAAGCATTGAGGTTGTAGATCTATCGAACTTCCTCTGCAGATTGCGGCAAACCCACGATCTCGACAACGCAGCAACCTTCCGAAACGCTAACGGCGTTTACATGAAGATGATGAACTTTCGCCGTTTCGATCCGGACTATTTGGCGGAAGGCAAGGTCGGTCTTACACGAGGTAACAGGCTGGAAGAGGCCATCTGGGAAGAGTTTAGCAACAATCCGATGCAATTGGCGGAAGCGGTGGCATCCATTCGACGATTACCATATGCAGGTCTACTGAAAGGCTTGAGCGTTCAGCCAGATGAACCGCCTTATTGGGTTTTCGTTTGTAATCCGAAAAGGTGGGCAATTGACCGGTTCATCGCCGAAGGCATCGAGGTTGACACCTGGGGCGTTCGTCCATCGGATCGTGAGCGATTTGCACCCGGTCAGCTGGGGCTCGTACGTGTTGGCATTGACCGGCGCTCGATGGCAGAGCGTGCTGGAGCCTCGCCACTTGAAGCGGGCATCTACGCGCTGTGCACGGTCGAGAGCAGCGCATTTGCGAGCACGGGTGCCAGCGATGCGTTCTGGGGAGAGGGCGAGGCACGTGAGCCAGGCTGGCCGACGATCCGTATGCGGTACCTGCAAACCTATCTGAACCAGCCGTTGACGATCACGACATTGCGTGAAGCCGCTCCGCAAATCTCACCCTTGCTATTGAACGGTCATCAAGCCGCTTCGTTTCCCCTGGCGGCGGCTGACTTCCATGCCGTGTTGAAGCTGCTCGGCGGGCTAAATGATGCTAAGTTGGTTTCGGAAAGTGAGCCAGACACATTCGATAAGCTTGCGGCGCTCGAACAGAAGTACCTTTCTGCGTGCCCTGAGGTGAAACAGGGGCTCAGTCGCAAAATCGAGCGTGGCCCGGTCGGAGCGCTGATTAAGCGCGCGAATGGGTTTCGTTGCCAGCTATGCGAGGCACTCGGGCAAAACCCGATTGGCTTCAAAAAGGCCAATGGTGAGCCCTACGTCGAAGCTCATCATGTCATGCC
Organism: Methylobacterium sp. Leaf125; assembly: GCF_001423085.1. Taxonomy (GTDB): domain Bacteria; phylum Pseudomonadota; class Alphaproteobacteria; order Rhizobiales; family Beijerinckiaceae; genus Methylobacterium. The sequence continues at coordinate 5,769 of NZ_LMNU01000049.1, forward strand.
GGTCTCAACTCTTATGGTAGGATCGCTTGCGGCGTCGAACGTGATGACGCTGTGCGCCAACCATCACCGTGAGGTGCATTATGGGGATGTCACAATCACGGTACTGGATGAGGTTTTTGAAGCGTCAATAGGTGGCGAGACGGTGGTGGTATCGCGTAACATCGTACCGTTCAAAGCCGCGTAAGCTCTCGGGCTACGTTGGCGCATGCATTGTCCTATACCGCAGGCAGCAGGATCGCAGCCGCCTCGGCGGTGTTTCCATCCTCTGAACCAGCTACGATCCGCACCACCGATCCTTTCGGTGCCGCATCGTTCCACATCGGTGCGACAACGAACTAAGCATATGTACCCGCGATCCGTACCGGCCCGTGTCAGGCTGCTGTATTACCTACGCCGAGGACGGAGCCGATCACCCGTCTCAGCTGACAAGGAGGTTTCAATAAACCCAATTTGAAACGTTAAAGCCGATATTACCATTCAAAGCCTGGAATCTACGCTAGGGACTGAGTGAAGAACCGAGCTCCAACAGCTCAGAAACATCATAAAAGTTATAACTTATGACGTTCCGTTTTGAGCTAAGTATTTGTGATCGTTGAATAAATATCTAGGCTCGCTCTTTCAGCCTATTGGAAACAGCATGTTTTGTCGCTGATCCGCGCAGGACATGAGATTTCGATGAAGCAGGCTAGGGTACCCTCTGAAGCCGAGTTCAAGCGGCTGGTAGCAGTGGTGAGCCAGGGCAAACTTGGGCCGCGGAACCGTATGGCTCTGATGATGAGCTACCTTGCCGGGCTACGGGTGGGGGAAATCGCATCCCTTGAGTGGGGCGACCTTGTCGACGGAGATGGCAAGATTCGCGAGCAGCTTCGGCTCAGCGCGGCTGTCACCAAGGGCGGGTATGCCCGTGTGGTGTTCATGAACGCTCGGCTGCGCAAAGAGGTGGAGCAATACCGGAGCAGCCTCACGGAGCTCCCAGCCCTGCTGCAGCCCGTACTGATTACTCAGAAGCGCTCTGCGTTCAGCGCGAACACATTGTGCCAGCTCATGAGGGGTTGGTATGATCTCGCTGGGTTGGATGGCGGATCAAGCCACAGCGGCCGGCGGTGGTTCATTACAAAGCTCGCTCATGCCGGGATCTCGCCCAAGGCCATCATGATGCTCGCCGGGCATCGGCATCTCTCGACGACGCAGCGGTATATCGACGTCAACGATGAGATGATGCGCGCTGCCGTGGAGATCCTCTGACCTTCACGACAGCTCAGCGTTCGCCTACGTTGCAGATCGCTGCTCAGGCCGCCTCAGCCAGCGGAGCCCGGCTCGGCGTATCCATCGCGCGCATGTACACGTCCAGCAGCGTCTCGTGCTCGTCACGCTCGTCCTGGTCGAGTTTGCGCAGCTTGAGGATCTCCTTGAGGATCTTCACGTCCAGACCCTCGCCCTTGGCTTCCATGAAGATCTCCTTCTTGGCTTCCATGAGGTCCTTGATCTCTTCTTCAACCTTCTCCACGCGCTCGATGATCGAGCGGATGCGGTCGCCGGCAACGCCAACGGTGTCGATGGTGTCGGACATGCTCTCTCCCTGGGCTGTTCCAATCCGCAACCTGGCGGGGTTTGGTAAGCGAGAGGTTAAGGCGACTGGCAGGATATTGATGGTTCCACCATCAGGGTGGCAAACCTGCCGCTCGCTGAGTAACGTTGGTGTGCTTCGCAGGCCCGCAGCAGCGTCTTGAACCTTATGACCCGCTGATTGCCACCAGGATTAGCGCATCAGGCGCCACAGCTGTGCTGCTGAACAGTTTTTCACAGCGATGTATTGGTACGTGTGAGCCGCATCGTACAGCTTAATGCCCTTAACTCTTCCAGCTCCTTTGCCTTTACTATGACTTGTTTCGTATTGAGAACAAATTAGGAATTCGGGTCGGCCTTCAAGTCAATGCGGGGTTGCCAATCACCCCCAACCCCCTCATGGCTCGGTTGCTGAGTCCCTTGAGCAGCACCTTTCGGACAGTGCCATGTACAACCTATTTGTGTCAGGAAACGAAGAGAGCTGGAATGGCGATCCTTGGAATATCGAGAGGGGCCGTTGCGTCTACGAGTACACGTCAGACGCCTTGCGGGACCGTTACGGCAAGCTGGATCAGGCTGCCATCGCAGAGCTGAAACGCTTTCCCTCCGTTTTTGCCTACGAGTCGGGCCACGAGCGCAGTCCGAAGTTCGGGATGATCCGCGACGTCATCGTTCGGCAGGTCGAAGTACGGGTAGTTTATGAATTATTTGACGTTGATCCATTTTTGGGTTTTGAAGATTTGAATACGCTAAGATTCGAGCTCGATATTGCTAAAATGGAGATGTACCGGACCCACTGGGCCGTAAAGGACGTGGATCTGACGGCCGTTCTAAACGCCCAAGGCATAGCGCTGCCCGGATGGGCGCGATATCCAGGTCGGGGCATCAATATCCGCACCCACGAATTCGAGGTAGCACTTTCGTTTCCCGGCGAAGAGAGAGACTTGATCGAGAAGATCGCCCGCGAGCTTGAGCATCGGTTGGGACCAGACAGATATTTTTATGACCGCAATTATCCGGGTCAGCTCGCTCGGCCAAACATGGACCTGCTCCTCCAGCAAATCTATGGTGAGCGCTCTAAGATTATCGTGGTTTTCATTAGCGGCCACTACCAATTGAAGGACTGGTGCGGCATCGAGTTTCGCGCAATCCGCGACATAATCTTACGGCGTGACCACGACCGGATTATGCTCATCCGAACGGGCGATGGCGAAGTTGAGGGGATACGGGCGACGGATGGCTATGTGGACGCCCGCAGACACTCGCCCGAGGAGCTTGCTGCCTTCATCGAGCAGAGAATCGGAGAGCTTCAGCCGTAACGCTCATCGAGGCGGCTGCCGTTGTCACCGCAAATCCGCAGTCGGCTGTTGCGGGTATGCGTTCCGCACGGCACGCAAAGGAGGTCGTCGCTTTGCGGCCCGGTGAGCGTTGGAAGCGTCGGCTTCCGAGAGGAGAACTTGCATTGGCCGTGGATTACAACCGAGGTCAGCTCCAGGCCAACCCTACACTAACTTCGAACTTGGACTACCGCGTGGGGACCGCTTAGAATTATAACCCCATTCATAAAAAACGCTTGAAATCGAACGCCGATCGAATGAACCCAGCCAAGCTTTCGAGCCTTATCCGCTTTCATCTTTCGGAGATGGGCGCGAAGAACGCCCATCATGAGTTCGAGCATCTCGCTCGTCATGTAGCCCGTGCCCGTATCGCCAGCAACATTCTCCCGGCAACAGGGCCCGTGAGCAGCGGCGGTGACGGGGGCCGCGACTTCGAAACCTTCAAGACGCAGCATACGTCACCCGCTCCTCCTGGAAACCGCTTCGCCGCACGTTCCAGTGGTGATCGTTGGCTTGTCTTCGACTGCAGCCTGGAGAAAAAGATTGAAGCAAAAATACGAAGAGATGTTCGGTCCCTCGTCGCGAGAGGTGATGTCGATGAAATAATTTATTTTTGTGAAACGAATTTACCGATCGCGAAGCGCCTTAGATTGATCAAAGCAGCCAATGACGGTGGCGTACAACTTCAGATTTTCGATGGTAACGCGATTGCCGAATGGTTAGCCGAGCCAGATATCTTCTGGATCGCTCAGGAATTCCTTCACATACCGTCCGAGGTCGCGCCATTCGGCAACCTCGAAGAGGGTTACATCGAGAATCGGCGGAAATGGGACAAGTGCATCCCGATCCCCGTTAGTCGAGCGCATTTCCTCGAAATCAAAGCGGGCCTCCGCAAGGCGACTTTCGACGATGCCGTGCGCCCAGATCAACGCTTCTGGCTCGACAAGATGGCCACATTTATAACCGGTCAATCGCAGCGAAGTCTTGCACGGGATGCAATGTACGAGATCGCCGTAGGCAATCTCCGCGGCAAAGGCGACATGACTCCCGCGGCTGGTCTCGTTGTCGACTACTTCAGCGATGTCGCACAACATCTCAGTATCGGCGAACTCACGGACGCTGCCTGTCTGTCGACCTACGGCCTCGGTGGTTTCGGACTTGGACAGTACGACGTCGACCCGGTGGAATTGTTTTCGCGCCGCATCGAGGTTGTTGGCCTCGTCGAGGCATGCCTTAAGGAGCCCGGCATCGGCCCGGGGCGGCGGAGCGGACTGCTTCGAATTCGGGGCGACCTGGAAATGACCCCGGCCGGACCCGACCTCGATCGCGATCTCGGTCGGGCATTCAAGTTCTGGAACGAGATGCTCGACCATGCAGCAAGCGCTCCAACGTTCCCAATCGAGCAGTTCACCGATTTTCTGTCAAAGATCGTCGTTCAGCTCGGCGAAAACAAAGATCTTCTAGCGCTCGCTTCGCGTGCCGACGATCTGCTTGCTACGCGTGCCGGTAGCGCCGCGGCCGGCGAAAAGGCGATCGATCGAGCTTACGGCCTGCTCGACCGGGGCGACATCACAGCCGCCGTTCGCGAACTCCATAAGGCGAAAATTAAGTGGTTTCTAGGTGACCAACTCACCGGTGCGCTTCGGGTCCTATTACTCCTCGCCGATCAGTACGGCAGGCTCGGCTTAGCCTACGCTTCTAAATATTATGCGTTGGCTGCCGCTAGCATCGCCCGCTACGAGGGGCCCAGTAGGGTTGGAAATGTGCTGCCTCTCGCGCTGCTCGACGTTCTCGATGCGGAAGATGCAGCCGGAAATTCGCTCGGCTTCATGCAGCTCGTCCCAGCGATGCTCGACATCCACGTTCAGTACGATCCTGATCCGATGGACCTGGCCAAGCACCCGCGGATCCAGGAGAACCTCAATCAGCTGGCCGCATTGCTCGGCTTCCTCCAGCGCGGAAACGCTGCAGCTCGCGAACGCGTTGATGCTGTCGCCACCGGTTGGCCTCCGGAGATCAAGGAGCCCATCTGGAAGGGAGCAGCTATCCGAGAGGGCTTTTGGAACGAGGGCAGTTGGGACGATGTCTGGTCAGGCATCGAGGGTTCGATGCTCGACAGGCCTTTCGGCGATCTCGGAGAAACGCGGTGCGTCCGCTGGAGCGCCCTCGGGATAGATTGGTCCTGTGAATTCGCGAACCGCTATGTGACGACCCCTGCGGCCGAGCAACTGATTGCAGAGTTGCAACTCGCAGGCTGCGCGATGGCCGATCGCGACCTGGGCATCATTCCGTGTTCGGTAAAAATCAAACTGACGCTTGAACCAAATCAGGACAGTTTGAGGTTCGAGCTCTCCAGCAACGGCGATCAAGAGGTGGATGTTATCCTTCCCATGGCAGATCGGACCGAAGACAATATCATCGACTGTGCCTTATTTTTCACCGAGGTAATTTTTTCTTGTTCTTCTCTTCAAGAAAAAGAACTAATGAACGCAATTGATGCTTCGGATTTTACGCCGCTCTTTGTCGGTCGTCCGTACGCAGAACTTTACCGAAACTTTGTCTCTGCCGAGTTGTTTGCAGAGGACGTTAGGGCAGGCGCAGGTTCTTTCGAGTCTGAACGTGAGTTTCATTCGCGAGCCGGAGAGCGAGTTCGATGGTTCGAAGGGCCTGGGCCGACCTACGAAGCAGAACTTGCCAAGGCCGATGCCCGGCATCGTTATGAACATGCGCTACCCGCGATCCGGTTCACGTTGGAGCGCCTGAAAGCGGACGCCGACGCGATGGGCCGCCTCCTAGCGATGCGTGAGAAGGGAATGAAAGACTGGGAAATTTTGAGCATCTTGAGCAACATCGCAATGAACCATCGGTTGGTTCAGCGCGGCGTGCCAGAAGATCAGTTTCGAGAAGTTGGCCCCAAAATCGCGGCCGCTCCTGAGACAGCTGAAGACGCGCTCGATCCAGACATTTTCTCGAATGAGATGATTAAGCCTCATTCCGACGTCTACCTCGGGGCGTTCCTAAATAGTCGACAGCTTCGGGCTCCTCCATTCCTGCGCATCAGAGGTCTCGAGAAGTTTCTAATCACTCGCTACCGCCTCCGGGAAGACGATGTTGATCACCCGGATTTTTTTGGATGGTCCGACCGCACGAACGGCAACCATCCCGCTGAGAAATAGCTGGGCGAAACGATTTGTGGTCCGATCACTCCCAGCCGGCCAAACAATGCGCTCCTCAATGCCGCCTGCCTCCATGACGTCGATCCCGTCGCCTTGTTCGCGTGCCGAAGACCGCGTCGCGAAGTCGTCAGGCCTGCTTACCGCTTTCGGTGGTCGGAAGCACGGCGAAAGCATGGTGCTCGGCCTGAGTATTGGCATCCGAAGGGGCGATCGGGAGCTACTTTTCGAGTTCAAAGTTATGCACCTGTGCGGTCCAGCAAAGCTGAAAAAGCTCCGGGAGCGTGACCTAGCTGAAATCCGGTCTGCCGATCGATGGCTTACCCCTTTTCCGCCGGCGGCCGATCCGACACTCGAGAAGGAAGCATTTGGTCGGAATCTCTAGCTCTCAGGCTTCGCCATCGGCGGTGCGCGCGGCACTATAGGCCACGGCCAACCGTTCGCAGAGCGCCGAGAGGTCATCTCCCGGTTCGATCTTGCCGGAGTAGCACCGGAAATATCCGACGATCGTGGAGGTCAGCGGTTGAGAGGCCGGCATCGTGACTATAGAGTGATCCAAGGCACCGGCCGCACTCCAGCGGCTCTTCAATCTCGGAACAGCGGAAGCAGGTCTGATGGTGCCGGGCGTCATTAGAAACTCGATCCCGGCAGCCTTCAGAAGTTCGAACTCCCATGGTCCACGAATATGGACGTCGGTTCTGATCGGGCCATCGCCGCGCCACCCGAGATCGATCACCTGCTCGCCAACCCGAACGTCGATGACATGCTGGGTCAGGTCGCTCTGGTTGATCCCGTGGACCCTTTACGGCGCAGCTGGAGCGAATAGTCCCCGGCCTGCGAGAGTATTAGCATGGGTTCCATGATCTACCTTTCAGTCGGCCGCCTTGAGGTGGACTGGGGGAAGAACCACGGATTTCGCGACTACAGCCGGCTTTTCCAGGAAGGCGATGTTGCGCCTGTTCCCTATTGGTACGCCGATGAAGACGGCTCACTGATCTGCGAAATGAAGGAGGGTCTGAGCAGACCCTTGAGCCAAATTGTCAAACGGATCTATTTGCTTGGCCATTCTGAAATCTACGCCCGGCGCGAATATAGCCATTTAAGCCAGCTAAACGACTTTGACAAAGAAATTTTTTCTTTTGATGATCTTGCGGCGGTTCTTTCTACTGTTGACGTTCAAAGTCTAGATCCAAACTATGGTGAGGGAGGAGAAGATTTCGGAAAATTTTTCCGAAGGGAGCTGGCTCCACGCCTCAGCATCGAGATTCGCGACAACCCGAATCTGGGTCAAGGCATGGAGAATCTTTCTGCCGAGACGATTCTTCTTCTGCTCGCCAAAAACCCAAGCGCTCAACACCTATCGGTGACATGGCAGTTCGCCGATCTCGAAGCAGGAGGATGGGAGCCAAGGGAGTCTTTCGTCAAGCAGCTCTCCACGGTGGACCGCGTGTTGCTCGTCACCGAAGGAAGCTCAGACGGCCACATCATCCGTCGCGGCCTCGAGTTGCTGCACCCTGAGATTGCTGACTTCTTCTACTTCGCCGATGTCAAGGAAGGCTACCCATTCTCCGGCGAAGGAAATCTTGCAAACTTTGCCAAAGGACTGGCAAGTATCGATGTTATCAACGATATTATCTTTATTTTCGACAATGATGCGGCGGGCGTTGCAGGACGTGACAAGATCGCAAGCCTCGGAGCTCGGGATAATATGCGGGTTGTCACTCTTCCTGATCTCGATGCCTTCCACTCTTTCAGGACGATCGGCCCAATGGGCGAGCGTCTCGCGAACATTAATGGCTGCGCCGTAGCGATCGAATGCTACCTGGATCTCGGAGTAGACCCTATCGTTCGTTGGACCAGTTACAATTCCGCGGTCGACCGCTACCAGGGCGAGCTAATCGATAAGACCCGCTATGCACGAGAGTTCATCAAATACCAGAATTTACCACCCGGCTATGATCTGTCAAAGCTTGCCGCGTTGCTTGATATGCTCATCGCGACTTATGCCGCGATGAAAGAGAAAGCACGACTCGCCACCATAGATGAATATATGCTGCCCGATGCGTAGGGGCGGCGCTCTTTGAGGTCCATTGCCTCGGTTCTACCTCCCAAGTGGACCGATAAGAATCCACCAGGTTCGGCGACGCCACTTCCGATCCAAACCGGCTGTACGTGACGACATTGTTGCTGGCGGAAAGTGGACGTAAGCCCCGTAGCCGCGGAGAGCAGGAAATGGCCGAAAGCCGTCCGTCTGCTCGACGTCGAAAAGGCGGGGAAGGCCGCCATCGCGTTCCGCTGCGCCCAAACTCGACTCGAATTTGGAGACGTCGGGTTCTGGGCAGATACGAGGGACCGCCTCGCGCCAGGTGGCAAAACGACCTGGGGCTAGTGATGTGTTGGAAACGTGAATGCGATCGCTATAACTTGAGCATCTTGACTGAGGCGTTTTCAGAAGGAAGGATCGTTCTTTGAACTGGAGCAAATTGCGGCTGCTAATTTATCCAACTTCCCTTCCGGTCGGGTTAGACGAAAATCAGCTACCTGGCTCGTACATTGAAAGTCTTTTGGAAAACCTGCTTATTCCGCCTGAGAAGGAGGTGTTGATAAATAGCAAGCTTGAACACGCGTGCCAAAAATTGGCGATGATGTGTCTAGCGGCTGAGCGCGCAAAAGAGGCTGAACGCGATTTTTATTCCAAAACAATCAAGGAAGCTCCGGCTCTCTACGGAGATGACGCGATTGCGATTGGTTATCATCTTGAGGCGTTCATATTCTTCGCTCGGTCATCGCTAGATCTGGCCTCTACGATTTTTAGCTCTCTCCTGCTCGACCGAAAATGCGACAGCTTCAATGATCTAAGCAAAAAGATCACAGGGCCGGAATCTAAATTTCGCGAACTGGCAGCATATTTTCAGCCCCTAAGAGACGACGATCACAGCTGGTTCTCTGTTTTGTGCGGGGCTGAGAGAGGGCGTGCGCTTAGGGATAAGGTCACGCACCAAATCGCATTTCCGATCGCGTACGCGGAGTTGCGGCTTGCTTCGGAGAAGGAGTCTCCAGTCGTGCGGCTGTCAAAGACCACGACGAAGCCGCTGGACGAGTTTCTGGACGCAGTGCGGGACGGTGTAGTCGCCAATTTTTTGAAGTTAGAAAACGAGCTCAAGAGCTTGCATGATAGTGGCACGACCCCTGCGATCTGAGCTAGCGGAGAGTAAGTCTGGCATCCTGGAATGACTAGACGATGAAGCGATCGAGGTTCACCGATAAGGAGTGCATCGGGAACCTGCACGATTAGGAGGCGGGCGGTACTGTCCACACGCAGGCCCGCTTTTCTGAGCCCGGTTCGCGAATGCAGACGGGGGGATCACCACCTATATCGGCCGTAGGTCACTGCCTCACCGAGCCGCCGACGAGCGGACATTCCCAGCTTCTGCAAAGGGTCAACTTCTGACTCGATCAGGCGCGTGTCCACTCCGGACGAAGGCGGTCCGCCACACGTTCAAGCCGCACCTGCCCATAATGTTTGTCGATCATGACGAGAGATGTGCGGCAGTTGCGGGCCACGTCCATGACCTCAGCGCCGTTGGCCAGCTGCTCGCTGATGTAGAAATGGCGAAGCGAGTACGGCGTGCGCTTGATACCGCGGTGATCCCGCTCCAGGCCAGCCGCTTTGAGCAGTTCGGTGAAGCCGTTGGCCACCGAGCTCACGCGTTTGCCCTGCTCGCTCGCGAACACCGGATCGTTGTCCTGGGGTTCCCGCCCCATGCTGCGCTGGAACAGCATCCACAGCGTGTCGAACCAGGGGATCGCGGCCTTCTGCGGAATGGTCTTGCCGCTCTTGCCCTTGCCGCGCACCTGCAAACGGATGTCCCGCTGGTCCACAGGCTTGCTCCTGCCCGCACGGTAGCCCAGCACGTCACCCCAGGTGAGATTGTACATCTCGGTGGGCCGGAGTCCTGAGAACGCGCCGATCATCACATACGCGTGAAGCAGCGTGCGATCGCGCCGGGTGTGGTCGTCCAGACGCTTGATGCGCCAGCTGCGCCGGTCACTGGCGTTCACCACAGCGCCCGTGCCATCCATGATGGGATCCACCAGCCGGCTGAGGCTCACGGCTTCCAGCCGGGCAAACTCATGGGGCTCAAAGCTGGGCCGCCGGTTGTCAGGGGCTCTGCGCGCTTTGATCGTGATCTCGGGTGGTGTCTTCAGGTAGCCCTGTCGTGAGGCCCAGCGCAGAAGCGCACGCAGCACTACGGTCTCACCGCGCTGCCGGCTCACGGTGGGCACAGAGCGCTTGACGGGCCGTTGCAAGCGGTGCCCGCCCCGCTCGTACTCGATGTGCGTGATGAGCTTGCCCGGGCCTTCCGTCCAATAGGTGCGCCGCCACTCCACGTAGCGCTCCAGGTCGGTGTCGTTGATCGTGTCGATGGGCTTGGAGCCAAAGTAGGGAATGAAGAAGCGGCGAATCATTGCGGGTTCGCTCTTGCCCTGATCGGCTCGCCGCTCGCCTCGCTCCACCTCACGCAGGATCTGCGCGATGAACTCCTCCGCCACAGGCTCAAAGCCATGGGCTTTGGCCGACAGTCCCTGCTTGGCCCTGTAGGTGGCCTCGTACCAGATGGCATCGGCCCGGCGCTCAGCCTCAGCCCGGTCGTCGGTGTCCAGAGAGCGTTTGAGCTGCCCCTGCCCTCGCACGCTGAAGCGCATCTGCCACCGGGTGCTGCCCTTGCGCTGGAACAGCTGGTAGCGCTCAGCTGGAGCGCTGGCTGGGGTGCTCACGATGCGCCCTGTCTGGTTATTTTGGTGCGGATGACTGCGCTAGAAGTGCGCTAGGCTGCTCCCTAAGCCCCCACGAAACCCTTAAGGGCAAAGGACATTTTTTGGAGCTGCGCTAGCACTGAGCTAGCTGTAGTGCCGTTTTCGGCGGTCTCAAAGAGCCCATGAAAAAGCCCGCTAAGTCATTGACCTAGCGGGCTAAATTCATGGTAGCGAGGGAGAGATTTGAACTCCCGACACAAGGATTATGATCTGAACGCAAGTACGGCTAAGTTATTGATCTAACAGGGTTCGCTGGGAACTGCGCTAGCACTGCGCTAGATAGCAGTGATCCATCAGTATGCCACGTATTTTTCCTCGAGGACGCGTATTGACAGCGTTCGCTTGTTAAGAAATGTTTACAGCAGATCAGCCACGCCAGGGTCATAGGAGCGCCCCGAGTTGGTGTCCAATCGACACCCGTCAACTATTATCGTCGTAGCCATTCGCGGTTGCGATGAGATTGTGTGACAGGCAAAGGGAGTGTGGTTCGGAGTTTAGGGGCAATATACCGCCCTTCGTATCGGTGATAGCGCAAGCGAACCGACTCCGCTGAGGGCAGAAACACCTCAGTACCTTTCGCATATAGCGGGAGGGTGAGTTTCTCGGGGTTACCGAGAGGCTTAGCCTTGATCAGGCGATCTATCGACGTGCAAGGGCACGCGGTGGATCGCCTATGCATGCTTGCATTGTATGGCCCCCTGCGTCTTTTGCCCGTCGTCTCTTGCAACGACGTCTGCAGAAAGGCTGCAACATGGCACGACAAGGCATTACAAACGACCCATTCCTAGTTTTTCCAGGCCCGACCTCTTCGGGTTGTGTGGTTTCGGCGATTGGATCGGTTAGATCTACGAATGACGGATCTGTCATTTTGGGTGATCGAGCCAGTAACAGGCCTCTAGCCATCCTTGATCCATCCGACTTCCCTGGTGAACACAAGGACAATCTGAACCTCATCATCCGGGACATCAGCCGTGCTGTGGCACAGCACAACATCGGTCGGAAGGTCGATCTCCCATCTTGGGCTTTGATCGACCTCGACTGACACAATGAGAAGGGGAGCCCGCACGGGCTCCCCTTTTTTGTTGCGCCAGTACTTGTTCCCTCCCCCTATTGAGGACTACTAAGTGTCTGCACGAAATGAACTTTATGAGTGGTGTAAAACTTCCGATGGGGACACAGGAACCGCTACACCACCCGGTGATCGCCCATCCCTCAAGACGCGCCTCCGGGCTTCATCCAAATCCTTCGTCGCGCCACCCATTCACATAGCCTGCGGGGTCGATGCGGAATGGGTCACGCGGGTCGATGCCGTTACGGGCAAGCCTTACAACCAGATCCTCAGTTACCAGCTGGTGCTCGACTTTAACGGCCAGCGCGTTGAAATCATTCGCTATACAGCCGGCAAAACGCGGCGGTACAGGCTGACATTGGAGCGCCTGCTGGAGCTGGGTATTCGGAAGGCGATTAAGGATGGCGTGCTTCCGGACTGGCCCGATCGGATAACGGTGTTTTGCCACTTCCTGCGCGCTGACATTACTGCGTTCGATAACTTCTGGCCACGCAAGCGCGAGTTCGATGGCATCGGGCGAACATTCACCGCTGCCTCGGTGCGCTATAATCTCGACCTAGCGCCGGAAGACGCTGAGCCTTCCAAGCGAAAGAGCGGTGAAGGCCGTCGAAAATCGATGAGCCTGTGGACTGGTGGTCGAGGGCGTGCTCCTCGACGCGTGTCCGTGCGCTTCGTTGACACCATGCTTCTCACACCAGGCCGGGGGAGCCTCGAAACGGCGGCTCAGCTGATCGGCACAACGAAGGTGCCGTTGCCAGCTGGGCACAAGATCGAAAATATGGATCGGCTGCTCGCAGCCAATCGCGAGGCGTTCGAAGCCTACGCGCTTCAAGATGCCCGGATTGCGCTGGATTACGGTCAGGAGCTTCAGCGGCTCTCCGATGAAATCGGCCTCAAGCGACTGCCTTCCTCTCTCGCGGGTTTCGCTCTCGCCGTCGTCAGGCAGGAGATCGAACGCACCGGTATTTCGCTTCAAGAGGCATTCGGGTTCGAAACGTTCAAGCGCACCGTCTACAGTGAAGCTCGACGCAGCTATCGCACTGTAACTGAGCGGCAATCCGTGTTCTCGCGGCAGGTGTTCGATGAGATTGCAGCGTTAGGCTATCACGGCGGCCGGGGTGAAGCCTACGTTTTTGGACCCACCAAGGTAAGCACTTATTACGATCTCGATCTCCCCAGTGCCTACACCAGCGTGATGTGCCTGCTGCGACCGCTGGACTATGCCAAAGCTCGTATGTCCCGGTACGCTGATGAATTCGCACCTGATGTGATGGGGGTGGCTCAGGTCAAGTTCGCGTTTCCCTCAGGCACTCGCTTTCCCTGCTTGCCAGTTCGAGACGATGACATCCTGCTGTTCCCGCTCGAAGGCATCAGCGTATGCACATCGCCTGAGATCGCCGCGGCGCTGTCGATGGGTGCCGAAGTTGAAATCCTCATGGGTGTCATCATTCCCTGGGCATCTGACCTACCAATTTTCGAGAGCTTCACCCGGCGCGTACAAACGCACCGACGAGAGGCCGGGAAGGGCTCGCTGCGCGCCCAGCTCTGGAAGGAGATCGGCAACAGCTTGTACGGGAAGACCGCGCAAGGCGTGCATCAGAAGCGGGTGTTCGATCCTCGGCGCGGCCGAACCGATGCCATGCCACCCTCGGCTATCACGTCGCCCTGGTTCGCGGCTTATGTGACTGGATTCGTTCGAGCCCTGTTAGGTGAAATACTCGCTGCTGTACCCGAGCACCGATCAGTCGTGAGCGCCACCACAGATGGTCTTTTGACTGACGCGTCGCTTTCCGAGCTGCAGTTGGACGGTCCCCTCTGCGGGATGTTCCGAGACGTTCGTGAGCACATGTTTGGTCCCGGCGAAGTCCTTGAAGAAAAGCATCGGGTGGCCCAGCCAGTGCAGATGCGGACCCGTGGGGTGTTCACGGGTGCTTTTCTGCCAGGCTACGCAGAGCCGGCGCTAGCCAAAGCTGGCGTGAAGCCTGATGTGCCGCGGGACCAGCACAACGACTACATGTTGCGCCTTTTTCTAAACCGTGAACCCGAACAGCAACATGCTCAGACTTCATTGATCTCGCTTCAAGAGCAGTGGCTCACCGAGAGCGATCTCGTGGGGATTACGAAGAACCCTCGGTTGAATTTGGAGTATGATTTCAAACGGCGCCCCGTTCGAGCCGTGGAGCGTGCCGTACAGGGCAGGATGCACGTGGCTTTCGATAGCGTGCCCTGGCGCAACGTTGCGGAGGCAAGAGAAGCGATCTCACGTTTCAAAGGCTGGCGTCGCGGTCAGCTGAGGCTTCTCAAGGCGCTGCCCGATTTCCTGGCCTGGGAGGCCTACCACACCATGGCTGCGCCCGTACGCGCGGCAGGGGTGGGGTTGCGTGGCGATGGCCCCTTGGGACACCTCTATCGACAGTTCCTGCGGGCACTTGTTCGCGGTGAATGGGGGGTAAGCCTAATTGATCCCGATACTGGCGACCGCAGCACCTATGGCGACATCGTGCACTGGCTCATCACGATTGGATTTCCGGATGCCTGCGTGGACGATCTCAAAAACGCCAAGCGAAGCTCGGCTAAACTGGCCGCTCAGACGATCTACCTGAATCATGATGTGGCTCAGCTTCTCAGGGCTATCGTTGAACAATATCCCGAATTCAATTTGAATCAGGCCATACACCCGGATCACCTGGCGGAAGCTCAGTCTCTGTTCCAGTGATCAAGGTCTGACCTTTGGTCCCCCGAGGGGTCTGCAACGAGTGCAGGCCGTGTGAAAACGCCGCCGCTTATCGATACCGGAGAACGATATTCTGCGTTGATGATGTCCCAGCGTGCGGAACGCCGGTTCTGATGCATTCGAACGCTCGCTATGGTGCCGAAGGCAGCGCCACGGGGAAAAGCATTCTACCATCCTCGACCGTGCGGACGTTTTCACACGACCTCAGTGGGAAGCAGACCCTAATCCGTTACGCTGAAGCGGACCTTCCCGCTTATGGCTTAGGTTTCAGGTGATTGTTTCGTAGCGCGCCGAGAGCCTTGCCGCGACGATCTGTTCAATCTTGAGCTGCCGCCCATCGGCTGTTGCCCACACGAGATCTCCGCCCTTGCTGGCCTCCGCATTGTGCCTAAAGACGTGGCTGCGAGCTTCAGACGTCAGAGCCTCTGTGACCACGTAGATGATATACTGCGCCCGGTGTTCTGTGCTCTTCATTTTCGTAAATTCGTTGGGCGTTAGTTCGACCACAAGGTCCCGTCCGCTCAGCCCCTTAACCTCAACCTTCAGCACTGCACCAGTCGGGGCCGTCACGTTCAAATCCCACCCGACCCCATCTTTTTCGACGGAGTCGACGACCTGGGACCCGCCTGCTCTTGAGCGATAGTAGGCGGTGGCATGCCGAACCGCAGCAAGCTCGATGCGCTTTCGCAACTCTGGATCAGTTTGGTGCTTAGCCCGCTTCGATCCGGCCTTCAGCTTCTCGGCGAACACACCATCCGCCTCTACATAGGCCGCTACCGCTGCGCGGAACTCGTCTTTTCCACCGTACCACACCGGGCTCTGTCCCAGGTTGCCCTCTTCCTTCGCAGTTGGAATTCTGAACAAACGTCGGTCGATAGGCAACAGAGTTGCTTTGTCCGCTGGAGCCTCGATTTGATAGCCTATATTAAAACTCTTACTGCGCTTTAATTCAATATGATTATTGTCCTTGAAGACAGAAGCGTCCTTGTACCAACCGACGATATACGTCTTCTTGTCACTCGGATTTCGAGCAATCCAGACGACTGTGACCGGTTTTACGAATTCATCGGATGATGAGCCGCCCAGGTTCTTAAGGTTGATGCGAGCCGAGCGAGGGACGTAGCCATAGACTTTACCCTGGATAAAAGCGAAGTTGAACACCTCGTGACCTATGTTGCCGTTCTTGAGGTAGCCGTGGCCACCGACTGGCGTATCGCTCGCCGATGGGCCAGCGTATTCCTTCATCCATCCGATATTTACGAAGACCATCGGCTCTGCGGACATGGTATTTTCCGGCGGCTGCTATTTCGAGCTAATCGGAAGAATATCGTTTGACGGAGCGGATGGAAGTTTTATTCGTGACGATTTCGCAACATTCGTGCATCGCCGACTTGCAGGCCACTGACCGCCTCGAGAGTAGGCTCCCCCCTCCCCCATCAAAGCAGCCGACATCAATGCTTCACCGTCCGGAAGAATACAGCCGCAAAACCATCCAGCTCGGTTGTAAAGCCCTCGCCGTGATGTGTTCGAAACCCGACATTCCGGGCATCAGCAATGGGTCGAACGCAGCCATTGCGATGAGTGGCTAGCGTGAGATTTTGACCGCTGGTGATCCGATCGATTGATCCGATGCATACGAATGACCCGCCAGGCGCAAGCCTGGCGGGTCATGTGTTTCCACCAACCCTGTTGGTGGATTTCACCTCGTAAATGATGAGATTGGCCATGGCTAAATACCTCAGGTCGAACTGAGGAGAACGTGATGTCGAACGACAAGATGAGAGAATTTCGTACCGCGCTGATCCGGCTGTTTGAGCCTTGGGAACGACGTCAGATACGATGGCTGAGTCCAGGCATGCAGGAGCAGCGTGCTCAGGTGTTGTTGGCTATCGGCATGATGCACCCACTGTACGATCGCATGGCTGCCTGCGGGGAGATGGACGAAAAACACAACAACATGCGTGTTTGCGGGGTGCCGCTGTGCCCGAGGTGTTTTTTGCGTCGTCGGGGCAAGGAAACAGGCCGAGCACTGGGCCAGGCGTTCGCGGATGTCCCGAACGAGCAGATGGCGTTCCTGACCCTGCTGCTGGAGCCCACGCTGGACCTGAGCACGGTGGATGCTGGCATCCAGGCGACCAAGCGGCGCATTCGCAACCTTGTAGCGTATCAGCGCCGGCAGGACCCGCGTTGGAACCTAGTTCAGCTAACCGGGTGGTGGGAGATGGACCGTGACAATTACGGGGATCTCACCGAGTTCGGCCGGAACAAGCGAATCGCCATGCAGGGGTTGGGATGGCCGCTGTTCGCGAAACGCCTTGAGAGCACGGTGTGGCGACCGCATCTGCACGGGATCGTGGCGCTGGGAGATGTGACTGGGCAGGAGTTCGCTGACGCGCTGAGAGCCCGAGGACATGATGCGCCATATCAGGTGAGCTTGAAGCCGTTCGATCGTGATCAGAGCGTGGTGAGAAACATCAAAGGGGTGATCCGGTACGCGTTGAAGTTCCGCATTGAACGAGACTTCAAAGGCGCAAGTCAGGAAAATTGTGATGCCACAAGGGGTTTGGGATTTGTTCGTAGTTGGTGGAGCAAAGGGGACATACGTGAGTACGTGGAGTGGCTCATGTGCAAGAGAGGTGGGTTTGAGAGATTGAGGTTTGTGGTTCGTGTGTTGTAGCAGTCAGTACTTTTACATACATGATACTAACTGGTTGTCTCATGTATCCAAGGAGATAAAAGATTTATATACATGTAGATTGTGGATGACCTGGTCCGGCGCTCAGCATGTGTGGTGGGCTGTTTGGTATCAAATTCTTAGGAATCTGCCTGCATAGCCGTGATCTCAAAGGATTGGCGGCCAATGGCAAACAAAATCGAGCTGTTGAATCGAGATGAAGCAACAAAATTAGCTGGGATTTTAAGTAGAAACCAGAGAATTTTGACGATCTCAGGCGATCACTCCGGTGAAATAGAACAATGGCTTCAACAGCAGAGTTCTGGTTTCGATTCAATTATTGCTCAGAATAGAGATGGAAGTAAAATTCTATGCTTAATAGTTCCGGAGTTTTATGTTCCGCAGACTGATTGTGTCGCGTTCAATGCGAATTTTATGATTTTTAAGCAAGCATTATATAATGTATTTGACGACTGGCAGGTTCCACAAGGCTTTAAGGCTGTATGGACAAGCCGTTTTTAGGAAACTATCTGGGATTACTGCCGGACCGTTATTGGCGCGATGACCATTTGTCAAAATATACAGAGGCGGCATACTAATAGAATTTTCCTGTAACGCCTACTTCCGATCATGCTAGCGACGACGCCTAAAGCTGTGGGCGCCTCTTCGTACCCGTGGTGCTGTGTGGTTCAGTTGATATCGGCACCACCCTCCATTGCGATTTGCGGTAGGAAGCTCGTCCAGACGCTTGTCGCTCTACCGGCGCGCTGGGTACACGCAAATCATCGCTGGCGATCCTGGGACTTCCCAGGCGCATTCCGGTGGCGATCCAGTGGAGAGGTGCGAAACGCTGGGGCTGATGCCGGAATTGTGCCGCCTGCGAGGATCGCCCGCACCAGCTGCATGACGTCCGTTCCCGCTTTTTCTGCATAGTGCTGGCAGTCGCGCGGGCTTGCATCCTCACGGGATGCCAGTTTGGTAAAGCGCCAATCAGCGGCAGCGATCATCTGCTGCACGCGTTGTCGTGCCTCGATCACCACCGAAGGGTTGATGAAGCCGTGCCGGTGGTTGTCCGAGGAAGCCCACCACAGTAGGGATGACGCATCCCCCGCGGCTTCCATGAAGATCTGCCGTGCCGCGTAGCACTGACGCATGCTGGTGAGCTGCTGAGGCCACATCGGCGGGGCCGATAGGGTTGCCCATGCCGGGGTGACGAGCAGCAGGATCGCCGCTGTTCGCAGTAGTGTCCAGCGCACTCAAGCAGCTCGGGGTTTGCGACGCTCCGCCATCATTAGGCCGCGTGCCTCGGCAGCCGTGGCGATCTGGGCGTCTAGTTCTCCCGCGCGCACCGCTTCGATCAACTGGTCGATCACTGACGGCAGTTTGTCCAACGTGCCTACCTCCACAGCCTGCTTGCCCTTGGCTAGTTCCATAGGCTTGCCGCCGACGTAGACCTGGAAATGCACGGTACCCGCGCCATCCTGGAACCATCCCTTGCGGATGCGCCGGTTGGCTTCCATCCGCACGCGCTCACCCGCCTCGTTCTTACGGCTTACGATGTTCTTCGGTGGCGTATAGTGTTCGCCCGCTACCGTTGCAGTGGCATAGGCACGTTGATCGGTTAGGGCGCCCAGCAGCTTGTCGCGAGCTCGATGCAGCGGATCGTTGGCCGCTGCGACTGGGGCGGCGTTGCTGAGCTTGAGGGACTTGAGCACTGACATTTTGCATCTCCGTTGAGGCCCGTTGCGACTCCCATGCGAAGATGTTACTGCCGTGATCCTATAGTTCAACCTTGGATTGTTGGACGTTGGTTCCTCCGATCTCTCTTTATGATCGAGCGTTGCCAACCTTGGTGTCTCGTTCAATGCTTATAGTACTGCGACGTCGAGAAGCTGCTGAACTAAAAGCGCCTTGTCGCATTGGAACGGCGCAGGGTCGTTGAGCGAACTTCAGGAGGACTTCGCCGCGGTCTGCACCGCGAGTGCGCTGATTGCCTAGATGCCGTGAGCTGCCGGTTCACTTGGAACGTCAGCTCCGTGGCCGAAAACGCCATCAATCTTTCGCACGCAAAACGGACTCAAACTTGCTCCAAAAAGGGTTGTGCCTCAAATTTAGTCCTTTCGCTCTATGGCACGGTCAATCGTAGGTGCGTTTAGTCCCCACTTAGAAGCGGACTGTCCCCAACTCTGTGATGCCGTCCGCCGAGTGCGCTATGATTAGGTCTAAGGTCGGCCAGCCCTCTGAAATGACACCGCCTAGGGCCCAATACAAAAGTGAGCCGCTCCAGAGGAGGCTGATCATAGGTCCGCCGCTCATTCCACCGATGTCGTAGCCGGGGTCGGGTATCCGGCCCAGCGCGAAAGGGTCGATGAGGGCGTCATGTTCGATCTGTGTTTTGATCTGTTCATTGGTCACGCTTATCGTTCTACCAGTTGCAAGGAACATTCCTGCCTGAAATGAGTCTGATCCCACTTTTGAACGTTCACGTCCTGGAAATCCGGCAAACAAAACGGGAGCATCTTCCCGTGGTGGAACTGGCGGCCAAAAAGTTAAGGGGACCTTTTGCAGTTTAGTCAGCTCCTCTTGAGATAAATCGAACGTGACGATGTCAGTTCTGTTTCCCAAACCTAAAAGACGATTTTCTGGCAAAAACTCGATACTCCCGACCTGGAATCTAGCTTTGTTGTGTTCGGATCGGAGCTTTAGGTAATCTTGGTAAACGTGCTTTGCGGTGACGAGCACAAGCTTTTTTGGAGTACGAAGTGCGAACGCACTGCCGCTTTTAAGTGGCAACCAACCGTCTTCGTTTGGTGCCGAAAAGCTGACGGACGTTGTGCAATTTCTTGCAACGAGAAGCAGCTCCTGACCAAAGCTGCCAGCTAGCAATTCTTTGATATTAGGCAGATCCAGGTGCGTACTCATTTAAAAATCGGGCGAATTCATTTAGTTGCTTTACAAGCGCAGCATTTTAGAGTTCATCCCAGCTGCTTCCGGCTCCTGGCGTAAACAGGCGATGGTAGACCCTCTCGGCATAAGGGTCAGTCATACCAGCTACATAATCGCAGACAGCACGACGTTCCGAGCCTACGGCAATTAGGCTTTTTAACGAGTGCTTTGGAATAAAGCGGTCTGGACTATTTAAAAGCTCATCGAAGACCATCTGCACCATACGTTGCCCGCGTCGCTCAAGCTGGGCCACGCGTGGATTTAGTATCACTAGATCAAAAGTTACCTTGTCGCTGAGAAAGTCAAGTGCTTTCCTAAGAGGAGCTGATATTTCGATTGTGTGTCTGAATAGCCCGTGCGAAACGTCAGTATCCACACCTACCTTCGCGCTAGTGACGAATATATTAACTAGGCGACCGATTGTTTCCTTTCTTTCGACCGATGAACCGAA
The DNA here is from genome assembly GCF_001423085.1 of Methylobacterium sp. Leaf125. GTDB lineage: Bacteria > Pseudomonadota > Alphaproteobacteria > Rhizobiales > Beijerinckiaceae > Methylobacterium. The sequence continues at coordinate 26,537 of NZ_LMNU01000049.1, forward strand.
TAAGCCTCTAATAATATTTTCCTTCGACATCTGGTCATTCTGTCCGTTTGCGGCGTCGCTTTTCAAAATGCCGATGTCAGCAAAAAGAGTCGTCAATAAACTGTCTAGCTCCTCTCTCAACACAAACTTTCGACCTACAACATCTTCTAGGTCGTGAACCCCGTAGGCGATGTCGTCAGCAAGTTCCATTATTGCTGCGTCTAGAGATCTTCTCATGGGCTTAGGCTTGCTTGCACTACTTAACTTAGTGATATAATAAAGGTCATCTTTAGAGAAATCTTTCAAAGCTGCGGTGACTATGTCTTGGTCTTCGTCGTAGTAGCATTTCGGGGGTTTGGGCGCCCACTTTTCAATGGCCGAAGCTGAGTAAGGGACGGGATATTTTAGAACGGCCAGAACCAGCCGCTTAGAGGGGTTTATTCCGTGAAGTTCAGTGTACTTTTCCAAGCGCGCGATAATTCTGAGTGTTTGGGCATTCCCTTCGAAACCGCCCGAATTCGACATCTTTTCCTGAAGCGCGACTTCACCAGCGTGACCGAATGGTGGGTGCCCTAAATCATGAGCGAAACAGGCTGAGCTGAGAAGATCGTGGCATGGAAGCCAGCGGATAATTTCTGCCTCGTTGCGATGCCTGTCCTGAAGAACGTCAAGTATACCTTCTCCGATCTGAGCTACCTCGATAGAATGTGTCAGGCGGGTGCGATGGAAATCACCCTCCCCCACTCCCATCACCTGAGTTTTTCCTTGTAGCCTTCGAAACGCAGAGGAGTGCAAAATTCGCGCTCGCTCCCTCTTGTAGGTGCTTCTATTGTCACCAGGGCGCGCTGGATTCGGCCCATGTACGGCTTCTTCGAGTAGCTTTGGATCGCCCTGGCTTATCATCATCGCCTCCCTGTGCCGCATTGTGGCCGTTCTTCGTTGGCGAGCGCAAGCCGGTTTAATTGATGCACCAAGCATTGACATTCAGGGCGTGTCATTGCTTGAGCCAATCAGTGCGGCGGTGGGGCAGCAGACGCCCATGAAGCTAGCGGTGGTCTTCTCATAGCGGGTTGCGATGGCGCGCCACTCCTTGAGCCTGGCCCAAAAGCGCTCGACTTGATCGCGGTTGTTTTAGATCCCGTCCGGACATGCGACGGGCGCTTCGTGGCGCTGAAGCGTTATCGCGGGCCGTGCGCCCATGTTCCAGATGTGCTCGCAGAAGGCGTGACTGGTGTAGCCGCGATCGCTCACCACCCACTTGGACATACCCGGAAGCTGGTCGAAGAGGGGAACAGCGTGGGGTAGTTCATGAGCCTGACCGACTACGGTGAAGATCTGTGCCGCACGCCTCCACCAAAGGCTCGAGGTCGGATCATCGTGCGTCGTTCAGCATCGTTCCTCTCCGGAGGGGCAAAACGCAAACGCAGGCAATCCGTTCAGGCGATGACGGGTTTGAGCAGGTCCAGTGAGATAATCCAAACTGTGACAGGGTGAAGAATGGCCTGAACATCAACGCTGAGATAACGTCATAAAAGCTGTATTATGTGATGTCGGATTCAGCGTTAAGTTCTTGATCCCAAAGAATTATGTCATAACCTGGCCCTTTTGGTCTTTTGGATACATCATGTTTTGTCGCCGAACGGTGCAAGATATGAGGTTCTAATGAAGCAGGCTAGGGTACCCACTGATGTGGAGTTCAAGCGGCTTGTTGCGGTAGTGAGCCAAGGCAGGTTTGGGCCGCGCAACCGTTTGGCTCTTATGCTGAGCTACTTCGGAGGCCTTCGAGTCGGCGAGATAGCAGCGTTACGCTGGGGTGACCTTCTTGATAATGAAGGGAAGGTACGTGAGCAACTCCGGTTGAGCGCGACCGTAACAAAGGGTGGGCGCGCCCGAGTGGTGTTTCTGAACGCCCGACTGCGCAAGGAGATAGAGCAGTGTGGTACCAGCTTTGTGCAGACCCCTGCTTTGCTGCAGCCGGTGCTCGTCACCCACAAGCGCAGGGCGTTTAGCGCGAACGTTCTCACGCAGCTGATGAAGGGCTTTTACACGCAAGCCGGCTTGGACGGTGGTTCAAGTCACAGCGGCCGGCGCTGGTTCATTACGCGCCTGGCACACGCCGGGATATCGCCAAAAGCAATCATGATGCTTGCAGGGCATCAGCATCTCTCAACTACACAGCGGTATATCGATGTTAATGATCAAATGATGCGAATAGCCGTGGAGGTACTTTGACAGAGGGCGCAATGTATAGGAATGTCGGCTATTATATAGTTGATGGTCTAGTTTGAGTCGGAGAAGTTTTCAGGATCAAATAAATAAAATAATCACAGCATCATTCGGTTCTCCGTAGAAACGGCTCATGAGGTTGCCGCGCATGCGCTGTAGGAGTGAGGAGCAGGTCAAGACCGCGCATTCTCAGACGAACTCTCGAGCCTCCACCTGTGGATGCGTGCAAAATGATTGACCTCCCACCTTCGTGCTGGCAGCAGAGCGGAGGCGCACTTCGATTGGAAGTTCGTGAACGGGATCGTGCAGGCGATTTTGCCCTATGGCTTACTGGATCATTGTAGAACGTTATGAGAATTGGCTCATTGACAAAGCGGAAGGGTTCGTCCGGTTTGGTATACCAGAAACAAAATTGAAACTTGCTGCTTTCATTGTGCCTGGAGACAAGTTGATCACGTATGTTTCGAGCGGAATAAGTAAATTTTCCGACATTAGGGTCGTTCTTGACCCCCCTTTTACGAAGATGAAGTTTGGTGGAAATTATGACACCTCTTATGCATCTGCTATATCAACTAGAAAATTAGTCATCCTTCCGGAAGAATCGTGGGTGCCAGTTCAGGAATTGAAGGGCATAATAAAAATACTAGGTACCGGTGATTCAAGGCAGATTTTCAGAACTAGTTTGAAGCGGCTAGATAATGACGATGGATTAGTGATTGAAGGAGTAATGATGCAGCGAAATTCACCACAGGCTCCGTGCACTTCATCCATCTAGATGCGGCACGTGCGTAACTTTTTACAACAAAGAAGATTTGCACGAAAATTAAGGCGTTAGTAATTATTTTTGTATATGGAGATCTTTTTTAAATGTTTGCTTTAGTGGATTGGCCCTTTTGTCGGTCCGGTTGGGTTGCGCAATGATGTGTGAATGCTGCTTTTTTGGGGTGGGCAGTCATTTGTCAATGCACTGAGATAATGTTATTTCGGCAGAAGATTTTTGCTTTTGTATTGGTCGGTCGGAGCCGCGTTAATAACAGGTGGCAGTATAGGCAGATTGCCATAATGGGCAACGTGACTGAGTTCGGCACTGAGCCATTTATTCGCCATCAGAGGTGTGCTGCGTGGCTGTTACGTGCGCGGATCATGGCCGCTAGTAAACTGATGCCCTCAAAGGATACACGAGGCATCAGAAATTCCCTTTGTATTATAGGTGTTTAGCAACGCGCCTTTCGATCGCATGTTCGCGTCGGTGCACTAGAGCGTTTTCCACGATCCCTGAGTCGTTGGGGCGAGGTGAGCGTTGATCCCTGAAGGTTCGTCAGGGGGATCGCCATGGTCCGTGCCTACAGTCCCGATCTGCGTATTCGCGTCCTAGACGCGGTGGGAGCAGGTCTGTCCCGTCGGGCCGCGGCCCTGCGCTATCGGGTCGGTATCGCTACGGTGATCCGCTGGGCCGCGCACGCCACGACGACAGGAGAGACGCAGGCTCAGCGTCAGGGCCGTCCACCCGGCTCCAAGCTCGATGTGCACGAAGCCTTCCTGCTCGGCTTCACCGAAGAGAAGGACGAACCGAAGGACCGCGCAGCGACATCACGCACGCCGAGATGCAGGAGCGTCTGCGTACCGAGCGCAGCGTCTCGGTCGGATTGGGTACGCTCTGGCGTTTCTTCGCCCGCCGGGCGGTGACATGGAAAAAAAGTCAGCGCACGCAACCGATCAGGATCGCCCTGACGTGGCCGCATCGCGTGAGGCGTGGTTTGCAGCGCAGCCTGATCTCGATCCCGAGCGCCTGATCTTCATCGATGAGACTGGCCTCTCCACCCGTATGGCGCGCCTGCGCGGTCGCTGTGCTCGCGGTCAGCGCCTACGCTCGGGCATCCCGCATGGTCATTGGCTCACGACGACGTTCGTTGCGGGCTTTCGCCTGTCGGGGGTGAGCGCGTCCATGGTGCTCGACGGGCCGATGACGCGAGACTGGTTCCTTGCCTACGTCGAGCAGGTGCTTTTAGCACGGCCTTGACATAGGTGTGGTAGGCGTACCAGTTCACCGCGTCGTCGAGCATCTAGGGCTCAGTGATGCCGCTGGCGCGCAGACCAGCCGTGAAAGTTGCGGTTTTCCGATGGCCCTGGGGCGCGCTCATGCGGCAGCGCTCGCTTCGTGGAGCGCATCCGTAGCGCCGAGCCATGGCGACGGTGGCTGCCGTTTTGTCGATGAACACGAGGCGGTCCGGATCGAGATCGGGTTGCCCCTCGAACCACGCCTCACGGGCAGCCTTCACGTTCGACCTGGCCTGCTCGACGGCGTGGCCGGTGCTTTTTCGGCGTGATTTTATAGCGCTTGAAGCATCGCGACAGGCTGCTCTGGGCCACGTAGCGGCCATGCTCGGTCAGGGCTGTCTTTAGCTCATGAAGGAAGATGTACGACTGATGCTCATAGAGCGTCAGGATCAGGTCGGCATGCGTCTCGATTCGATGCGAGCGCTGATTTCTACCAATGGCTTGGGGGCGACGTGCCCCTCACGCGCGAGCTGCCCGCACCATCGGCTCTCACTGGCCAGGCTGACCTTGAAGCGCTCGGCCGCCTGATGCCGCGAAGGCCCGGCTTCAACGGCTCCTACGGCGTTCACGTAGATCGATGGACAGGGCTAAGGACATAGGTATTCTCCTCACCGACTAGCCACGCAGACCGTTTCAGGCCGTTCGGAAGATGTACTCGGATCCAATTGCGCACTGTCTGCAGGCCCACCGCTTCGGTCCGCGCCGCATCCATCTCGCTGCCCAGCGTCGTAGATCGCCGGCGCCCAAAGTCGGCGGTTCCGTCCGGCATCCTGGCTCATCTTGACCAACCGCTGCAGGTCATCGGAGCCGATGTCCCAGCGCAACGTCATGGCAGCAGAAATGGCAGACCTTTTCGCTGCTCCTCGTCGAGTCATGATTGCCGTGCCGCGAACGCCCCGTGAGCCTCCGTCGCAGTCTATTGGTATCATCTAGTAGCATTGCCTAGCCACCATCCAGCGGACTAGAAACCTCGGAGGAAGCGAGAAAACACAGGCTCTGCCGAAAAATGATAATCACCAACACCGACAGGCCAGCCTCAATGATAGGGCTTGGCAAAGCAGTCACTAGCAAGCCGCTCACTATATGGGCAGAGTCGCCCGAAGAAGCGAGGAACTTTTTAGCTCGTGCAGATAACACCGCCACCAAGCTGAACATTGAACGCATTTTTGTTGCAAAACGCTCGCCAAGAGAGCGGCACAACAAGTACACCGGAGGAGAATATTATACCACTAGCAATGACCGCGCAGTGGACACTTTTGACGAAATAATATTAGCGCCAAATTCAGTTACGGGGCTAGTTCAATATTGTACTTGTGATATAATGGCGAGCTTTGGGAACGAGCCAGCATTCGTCTTGGAAGACACGACGCACATTGTACGAATGAACGTGTTTCAGAGAATGCCACGTTTGATCAAAGCCGCAAACTTAGGTGTGCCAAGTATTGCTCTACAAGGAACGGTTGGTCTTGATCTAACAAAGCGAGGAGACCGCTGGGGCTTGTACAGATACCTTGCTGTATTCGCAGCTCTTTACCGCCGGTATCCAGATCACAGTCCTCTGCCCCTTTTCTACTCCTCGGATGGATCTAAGATAGATAGCGAGGACCACGCAGAAAAAATTGCATTTGGATATATCGACGCAATTATATCGAATAACAAAGAGAACTTTTCAAAAATCCGGCGATCTGTCATGTCCAATGTTGGTACGCAACTCAGGTATGCCTTAGAGCATGAACCAGCTCCTGAGCTTCCATGCATCGAAAATGGCTCTCGTGAAGTCACTGTCCATATTGGTGCTAAGCCTGATCGTATTAGTTGGATCAAGAAGGGATCCGGGCAAATGGATCCATATATCGGTATGATAGCTGCTGCGAAGTATCTTTACTGTTTTGATGATCAAGGTAAACAAATAAAATCCCTAACAGTAAGTTTTACTTATCTTCCTAATGGCTTCCCGTTCTTCAAAGACGGAAAGGACGCTACAGCTCTATACAAGAGGCTGCCATTCGAAATCGCTGATAAGGTAGTCTTCCTTGGCGCTAATTAAGATTGATCAATCACACTGTAATTACCATCTCAGTGAGGCTTTAAAACAAGCTGCGTGGAGTGTCGTTTTCACTGATGCGGGAAGAGTTTCGAGGGGCGGGAAAGGGTTACAGGGAGCATGCCTGCACATTTTTGAAAGCCAGAGATTTCCCATTCCAGACATCGTCGCAATGAAAGGAGATTATATATTGTTGGTGGAAATCGACGGAGCTTTTCAAAAAGCAGAGGCGAGTCTAAGAACTTATAGGAAAAGACAAGAAGGCTTGATTAACGAGTTGGCAGCGGCCGCCGGGGTAGTAGGCGTCCAACATTTACTGCTGGCTTATTGTCAGACCGGCATATGCAATCTGGCTACAATAGAGAGGATCGCTTTTCAGGTCTCTGGATGTGCAGAAATTACTATCTGCTTTATCGCGGCCAGGACACCTATTGTTTTTTCAAGCTCATCTGATTTTGGGAAAAATATTTTATCCAAAGCACAGTGATCTTTACTGGCTGACGCAGTTCCACACCCACTCAGCCGCAAGGCTTATCGCCGCCGCAACCAGATCGAACGCCTGTTCGGACATCTGAAAAACCGAGCGCCCGTCATGCGCTTTGGCCGTCCGTGATCTTGGGCGCCACGGGACGCTGCTCTGCATCCACCAGCGCGTGGATCTTCCTTGTCAGGCCGCCTCGCGAACGGTCCATGCCACCGGATCCGCCATCTTTTTTTGGGTACAGGCAGCATGCTGGTGCACCCGTACGCTGATGGAATCGATCATATGCAGGTCGCCCTCGTGAGCCTTTGACACAGCATCCAGAAGCCGGTCCCAGATCCTGCGCTTGCGCCAACGCCGGAAACGGTTGCTGCAGGTCGTGTGAGGACCGTGGCGCGCTGTGCTTTACTGCGGAACAGGCACCTGACGCACCCTCCAGAAGATGCCGTTCAGCACCCGCCGGTCATCCACCCGATCCTTGCGGCACACGTCCGTCGGCAGCACCGGCTCGATCACCGCCCACTCTGTATCCGTTAGATCAAACCGCGCCATCCAGAACCCTCCGTGTCCGAGAGCTAACGATGCCGCAGCTCAACCGTGCCACCCATTATGGGTTCGCAACCTAACACTACTTTGGCAAATTGCATTTAAGGTGGCAGTCCGAGGACGACGTCACAATGCGGGCATCGCGGGGGTGGCGGTCGGCTGAGGTGATCGAGGATGGCCTGTCGGATCGCCGGCATCGAGGACTCGGGCGGTGGGCAGGCGATTCTTTTTTTTCCGCCCGGCTGCTGCGAGGCGCCGGGACTGGAGGAAGGCGTAGGCCATCATCGTCATCAGCGCATGGCGATGCAGACCAATCCAGGAGCGGCCCTCGAAGTGATCAAGGCCGAGCTCCTCCTTCATCTGCTGATGCGCCTGCTCGCAGATCCAGCGAGCCTTGATCATGGCGGCGAGCTGCTTGAGGGTCGCATCGGCGGGCAGGTTCGAGAGGTAGAACTTGCGCTCGCCCGAGCCGCGCTCCTCGCGGACCAGCCAGACAGCCTCCCCGGGCAGATGTTGATCGCCCATCGTGCCGATCCGTTGGGTCGGACCATCGGCCATCCGTAAGCGTAGGGCGCAAAAGCGCGCCCGTAGCCGACCCTTGGTCCCGTGCCGCCAGGTCACTGATCGCCCTGTCATGTCCGCAAGGATCGTCTCGGCCGCGACGGAGACCTGATCCGGCACGTAACGCTGGCGCGGTCGCCCACGCCCTGCCACGGGGAAGATCATTGCCACGTCGGCCGGGTAGACCTTGTTGCGCCCTGTGATCCCGACGGCCCATCTCAAGCCGCGCTCGCTCAAAGCCTGCCGGAACGGGGCGGAACAGCCATAACCCGCATCGGCCAGCACGCAGCCGAAGCGCACGCCACCCTCCCGGACCCGGTCGATCTCCGCGATGGCGACCTCTAACTCGGTGCGGGCTGTACGCCGATCCTGAGGGACGCCGGCCGATGCCATCCGGTCCGGATCGTTCGTCCAGGTCTCGGGCAGGAATAGCGCCAGGCCGACCGCCGCGGGCACCTCGCCGCGTGCCAGCCTGAGCGAAACCAGCGTCCGACAATTGGCGGTCTTGCCCAGCGTCGTGGCGTATTGCGGTGCCACCCCGACCGAGCGGTTGCCCTTCTTTGGCAAGGCGGTGTCGTCGACGACGAGGATCGCATCCGAACCACCGACCAGGCGATCGGCCTCGCCGAGAAGCGCCTGCTGCAGCGGCGCCTCACCCCAGATCCCGGCCGCGATGAACTGGTGCAGCCGATCGTAGGGAACCCCGTCGCCCCGCGTCGCCATCGGCTGGACGCTTTTCCGATCGCCCAGGCCGATCAGCCCGGCCACATAGAGTGGGCACATCGCCCGGCGCGCCCGATGCGACAGGCCCGCAAGGAACGGCTGAAGCCACCGATCCAGGTCGTCACGCCATCCACCAGCCCCTGACATCGCGATCACCCATGACCATCGCCATGGCACACGAATCCATGAAAACCTGCCCCGTTCCGTCAATCTGCCAAAGTAGTGCTAATCCGCCTTAACTCGAGACCGAATAAATAACGTCGCGGTGCTAGCCCGATAGTTAAGTGCCAGGCCCGCAGTAAGGCACGGCGCCGGCGAGCTTCCGTTTTTTATACGGAGCGCGGTCTTCCAAAAAGCTTGAGGCAAACCACTAGGCTAAGGTGAATTGACCGCTCAAGGTTGCCTTGCACCTTCGTCTTCTTCACCGTTTTCTGAGCAAAACAACGTGTTCCCGCTTGCCACTAACTCCTGCTGTTTTCGTGCCGCGGGCAGTTAGGCTGCTGTACATCCCGTGGTGTGGTCCTGGGATGTGGAGTGATATCTCAGTTCCTATATGATCAAAGCCGCTTCCCGCTGCGCACTCCACAAGCAGCTCATTAGTATCCACCAAACTACCGTGGACCACAGATGGGGCATTTACCATAGCCACATAGCCGCTTTTCTTCACGACTTTCTGAAGCGACTTGAATGCATTGGCCATATCTGCTTTATAGCGCATAACATCATCATTTTGGCGCCTAAGATGACGACCAATTTCTGTTTCCTCATAGCTATCAAGGTTATACCCGAGCCAATAGAATCTAAATTTGTGGTATAGCCCGTAGTCCCAAGACATTAAATATGGAGGTGAGGTTACAACCAAGTCGACGGATTCAGACTGTTGGGAAATTGCATCATGCATACGAGCATCGTGCTTTTTAAGGGTTACCACAGAGCCCGGGAGATTGATTTCTGTCACATTATCGATTTGCTTTAATCTCTTTTGCTCAATTAGTCCGGATTCGCTGACCAGCTGTGAGAACTTGTTTGCCGAAGACATTGTTGCGCGCAATGACTTGCAGTAAAGTTGTATAACTCTGCCTTGAAAATTGGGTTTAGCAACGCGTCTATAGGTCGACTCTCCCTGCTGGTTTGAGGCAGCTGTGATAATCCTGCTGAATGCCAGCTCCGCCAGAAGCTCAGCCTCCCGATACTGGAACTGCCTCTCTTTCAATTCATTTCGTATGAAAGCAAGTTCTTTCAAGGCATTGATAGTAAACCAAGTGCTGGGTTCTCTTACCCGAGGCATAGCAGGTATGTTAATTGCATCTGGTATGATCTTCTGTAGCAGATTGTCCTGTTTCACGTATCCTGCAAAAAATTCGTAAAGCGAGTTAAGTTCGTGCGCTTCTGCGGCAGTGAAACCTACGCACTTTCCTGCGGCAATTAGCAATGCTACGTCGCTCGTATCCCAGCCAGTTGCGTCACGACCAAGGCAGATCGCCTCATGCAGCACGGTTCCACTTCCGCAAAACGGGTCAAGGACGAGCTGACCGGGGCTGGACAGCTTCTCAATTAACGCATTTGCTAACGCTGGATCAATTTTTCCAAAATAAGGATGGATTCCAAGGCTTCCCTCCGAATGTCTGCGCGCTTTTAGATTGGTGCAAAGAACATTAGTGTCTTGAAAATACATAAATCATTTCCCGATTAATCTGTCCGCCTGTCTGAGATCTATTTAGGCGCATACTGCTACGATTTGCCATGACATGGGCGAAGCGCAGGTCCGTCGCAAGTCCCTCCGAATTCGCCATATCTTCTAAAATCTCTGCAGTGGGTATAAGGTGACCACATACTCTGTTCGTCTCGCCGACTACAAAGGCCGCTCGTCCACCAGGTCGTAATACACGAAAGCTTTCCGCAAACATCATTTTCATTCTTGAGAAATATTGGTAGACGACGTATGCGCGATTTGCTGTGAGGGCTGACCCTTCGTCAATCAAGCTCTCAATAAATCCGTCCGCGACCTGGTTATTTGTACTCCCAACCTGCAGTGCATCCTTCGTGCGCACGGCTCGTTCCGTGATTCCTATATATTCCCTACAATGATCTTTAAAATTCTCTGGCTGAATCAACCCTAAGATAAACATATTATACTTATGATTCATAGTATAATCGATTGCATTCATATATGGAGGAGAGGTTACAATCACATCGATCGATTGAGAATTATAAGGGAGAGCATCAGCTGATCCACGATCAACTGAGAATGATGCTCCAGCTGAAGTATAAGCCTTTGCCAAAGTGGCCTGAGTCATAAATGCTTCGAGTGAGAAGCGGGTGAATGTTGATAATGGCGCAAGCGGCTTTTTGTTTTTATCTAATCGAACCTTGATTTGGTCTTCATCAAGGTATGAGCAGCTCTTGCTAACGGATGACAAGCAGGCGAGCAGGAAAGACCTTTCAGTTTTTGGTGCAAGAGCCATTATTGCTTCTCTGGTCGCAACTAGTCCCGATATTTCGTCAACCCCGAACCAATTTGACCATGTAAAATGGAGGCCATTGCAATTCTGGCCTACTGAAGAGCCAAATGAATTTCGGATGGCATCAAGCTGATCTAGCGCGAGATCATTAATTTCAGATAGTAGTTTGCTGAAATGACTCGCACTGAGATTGGTAATAGTGGTCTTCGCTTCGCTTATTGTCACCGCAACAGGGCTGACATCCAGCCCGCGCGTATCGGCTCCCGCAAGGCCAGCCTCTATTAATGTAGTCCCGGAGCCGCAAAATGGGTCTAATACTGTCTTCCCGTGGACTGGACCGCAGTGTGCTAACGCCCATCGTGGAATTTGAGGTATAAACTTTGCTGGATATTTATGCAAACCATGCGTCCATTTTGTCACCGTGCTGCGGCGGACATTCTGAAAGCTATACTGTGCATTGTGTACTGGATTTAAGGGGAGTTCGCTCACATTTGTCACGGAGTCGTTTATCCCGAGGCATGTGTTTGTTGCTTCCTTTGGCGAGATCATCAAAAGCTCGCCGGATGCCGGAGCAGTAAATAGATTCATCTGCAGCGAGTGCCCTGATGGTGTATTTTTATTCATTCGAAGTTATACGTCAGAGGAAGGGAGATTTCAATTTAAAGCCGGGCGAACGTACCCGTTTTTCCACAAATAATTTACTTTTTGCTTCCTTTTCTTATTTGGTGTTCTTGCTTTTTATTGTCACGATATCTGCGGTATGCGATGAATGCGCGGTGGTATAGTGATCCTCGGTTTTGTTTATAGTTAATGCGGTAAGGCTGAGTCATGTCCTTCGGGCTAGATGTGCGAGTCGTTGGCCTTAATCCGTTCTGTGAGGATTCGTGTGTTCTTTTTGCAGGAGATGTGCACCAGGTGGACTGAAGACGGAACAGTCCCTCATTTTCAGCGGATCCCAGAGTAGTCCTTCGGAAATCCGGCAAAGCCTAGTGTCGCTGCGATGCTGTCTATAGCTTACGTTCGTGTCCACTCAGGCCTCAGCCGATCTGCCACACGTTCTAGCCGAACTTGGCAATAGTGCTTGTCGATCATCACCAAGCTCGTCCGGCAGTTCCGGGCCACGTCCATGACCTCCGCGCCGTTCGCCAGCTGCTCGCTGATGTGAAAGTGTCGCAGCGAGTACGGCGTGCGCTTGATGCCCCTGTGATCCCGCTCCAGGCCGGCTGCCCTGAGCAATTGAGTGAAGCCGTTCGCAACTGAGGTGATGCGCTTGCCCTGGTCGTTTGCGAATACTGGATCGGCGTCCGTGGGTTCCCGCTCCATGCTGCGCTGGAAGAGCATCCAAAGCGTGTCGAACCATGGGATCGCTGCCTTCTGCGGGATCGCCTTGCCGCTTTTACCCTTGCCTCGCACCTGCAGCCGGATGTCTCGCTGATCTACAGGCTTGCGTCTGCCCGCGCGGTAGCCCAGCACGTCACCCCAAGTGAGATTGTACATCTCCGTTGGTCGTAGGCCTGAGAACGCGCCGATCATCATGTAGGCGTGCAGCAGGGTGCGATCACGCCGGGTGTGGTCATCGAGCCGCTTGATGCGCCAGCTGCGCCGGTCATTGGCGTTCACCAGAGCACCCGTGCCGTCCATGATGGGATCCACGAGCCGGCTCAGGCTGATCGCTTCGAGCTTGGCAAAATCATGGGGCTCAAAGCTGGGTCGCCGGTTGTCCGGAGCACGGCGAGCCTTGATCGTGATTTCCGGCGGCGTTTTCAGGTAGCCCTGCCGGGAGGCCCAGCGCAGGAGTGCTCGCAGCACCACAGTCTCACCGCGCTGCCGGCTCACGGTGGGCAGAGAGCGCTTTACAGGCCTCTGCAAGCGGTGCCCGCCCCGTTCGTATTCGATGTGCATGATGAGCTTGCCTGGACCCTCCGTCCAATAGGTGCGCCGCCACTCCACGTAGCGTTCCAGATCCGCGTCCGTGATGGCATCAACGGGCTTGGAGCCGAAGTAGCCGATGAAGAAGCGGCGAATCATTGCGGGTTCGCTCTTGCCCTGATCGGCTCGCCGCTCGCCTCGCTCCACTTCCCTTAGGATCTGCACGATGTACTCCTCAGCCACGGCGTCAAAGCCATGCGCTTTGGCCGACAGCCCTTGCTTGGCCCTGTAGGTGGCCTCGTACCAGATGGCGTCCGCTCGGCGCTCAGCCTCAGCCCGGTCGTCGGTGTCCAGAGAGCGTTTGAGCTGCCCCTGCCCTCGCACGCTGAAGCGCATCTGCCACTTCGTGCTGCCTGCGCGATGGAACAGCTGGTAGCGCTCAGCTGGAGCGCTGGCTGGGGTGCTCACGATGCGCCCTGTCTGGTTATTTTGATGCGGATGACTGCGCTAGAAGTGCGCTAGGCTGCTCCCTGAGCCCCCACGAAACTCTTAAGGGCAATGAGCTTTTTTTGGAGCTGCGCTAGCACTGAGCTAGCTGTAAAGCCGTTTTTTGCGGGCTCAAAGAGCGCACGAAAAAGCCCGCTAAGTCATTGACCTAGCGGGCTAAATTCATGGTAGCGAGGGAGGGATTTGAACCCCCGACACAAGGATTATGATTCCTCGTAACGGAGCATTTTCGGGTCCATTCGGGCGGATCGGCACGGGCATGAAACCGGTGGAGCCCAGGCTTTTAGCATGTCCGATCAAGGCTTTGGCAACGGGTTGGCGATAGGGATGGCGGAGAACCCGGGCGGCGATCCGCCCGAAAACCTCCGCCCGAGATCCGCCCGAGTACGCCGCATGCCCGTGAAGCTCACCGAAGCCCTCGTCAAGCAAGGCGTCGCCGACGCCGTCCCCAAGGGGAAGGCGTACGACCTCATCGACGCCGGCTGCCCCGGGCTCCTCATGCGCGTCGGGCCGAGGGGCGTCCGCTTCGCCTTCAAGTTCGAGACCGGCCACAAGACCCACAGGTTGACGCTCGGCTCGACGGATCTGCTGCGGCTCGTGGAGGCGCGCGCGATCGCCACGGAGGCGCGGCGCCGTCTTGTCGACGGGCTCGGGCTCCCGGACGAGAAGTGGCTCGGGGACAAGCTGCGGCAGATGCGCAAGCTCCCTCCCAAGCCGGAGAAGGGCCCAAGGGACCCGGCCCTGGTCGAGGCGTTCCTGGATTCCTGGGGCCCGCACAAGTGGACGTGGGAGGAGGCCCGCACGGCATTCCTCACCGAAGTCGCGCGCACCCGGCGGGCGGCCACGCACACGGACTATCGCAAGCTGCTCCACTCGCCCGAGCTCGCGGTGTTCGCCGACCGGAAGGTGAAGCGCATCACGATCGAGGACCTCGCCACGATCGTGCATGCGATCCATGCCTCGGGCCGGGAGCGCCACGCCGAGCACCTCGCATCCGTCCTGCGGCCGATGTGGAGCTACCTCGCCCGGCACGAACACCGCAAGGTCAGCGGCGTCGAGGCCGGGATCCCGGGCCTGCGCGCGCCCGAGCGGACGCCGGGCGACAAGCCCCGCGCGAACGGCAAGGTGCCGGGCGGATACACGGCCAAGCCCGCCGAGATCGGGCGCGTCCTCGCGATCGCCCGGGCCGGCGTCCTGGAGCCGACCGTCGCCACGTCCTTGCAGCTCCTCGTCCTGACGGGCCAGCGTCGCCGTCCCATCGTCGAGTCCCTCGTCGAGGACTTCGTCCCGTGGGCCGAGGTGCCGGGCTGGGGCGTCTGGTCGATGGGGCCGGCGCACAGGAAGACCGCGGCCAAGAGGGGCGACAAGCACAGGCATGCCCTGCCCTTGCCGCCTGCCCTGTGGGACCTCGTCCAGCAGCAGATGGCGCGGGCGCGGGATGCCGGCAGCGAGTACCTGTTCCCCCAGATCCGGGCCGCGCGGAAGGATGCCGCCTCCGACGGGCACCTATCCGACGCCGCGATCAATCACAGGCTGCTCGACATGGGGGTCGTTGCCTCCCCGCACGACCTTCGCCGCGGCATGACGACGGTCTGCCAGTCCGTGTTCCGGATCCCGAGGGACACGGTCAAAATGGTCGTCGACCACAACGAGGGCATCCGCAGCGACGACGTGTTGGAGCGCCACTACACCGAGGACGATCGCCTGGACCTCAAGCAAACCCTGATGGCTCGCTGGCACGCGTGGTCGGACGAGCAGGCCGCGATCGCGGCGGCCGCCCTTCCCTCGGCCGTCGAGCTCGGGGCCGAGCTGGCGCGCCGGCGCAGGGAGCGCGAACTCGCCGGCAAGGGGAAGCGCGCGAAGGCGACGGCCGACGTCGAGGAGGACGCCAAACCGGTCGACCTCGCCGCGTAAGGATCTTCCCGATCGGGCATCCCGATTTGAAACACCGAAATAGTCACGCCATTTTAATGGGTTACGAGATGACCCAAATCGGGATACCCGATCGGGAAGATCGCCCTCAGCCGTCCGGCTCGTCGACGCGGGCCCAGCACCTCGCCGCCTCGTCCCAGTGGAAGGGGCGAGCGTCGCCGCCGGTGGTTTTCCAGTGGTACCCATGGGCGCCCGGTTCGCCGGAGATCTCCAGGCGTCCGATCCCGCCGTCCCAGAGGACGATCTCGACAAGCCTCCGCTTAGACCTGTTCACGCGGCCGACGCTGAGGACCTCCGTGACGTAGGTCGGCACACCTTTGGGCAGGATGGCCTGGATCGCGGCCTCGACATACGCGACGTCTGCGGGGGACGGCTACGCCTTAGCCGGCGGCGGGGTCACCGCCTCGTCGAATCGGACCCACGCGCCGTCAGCGTAGTGGAACGCGCGCTGGTCGCCCTCGGCCTCCCACTCGCGCACGGTGGGCTCGGGCCCGCAGACGACGTTGAGGATGATGGTGCCACCGTCGAACAGGCGCACGCGCGAGACGAGGTCCTCGCCATCCCGGCGGGCCGAAAGGATCTCATCGGCGAACGTCGGCACGTCGGCCGGGATGCTCGCGGCGATCGCGGCCTCGACGATCGCGATGTCCCGGGGGCGCCGGCGCCCGACACCGGCGTCGTCGATGAGGGCCGTCAGGAGAGCGCTCGGCAGCGGGGGCGAGGCGGGCGGCGCTTCCGGATCTCCGTCCATATCGAAGAGGGGCAGCTGGATGGGGCCCGGCAGGACGGGTTTCGGGGGGGCCGGGCGCGGCCAGGGCCCCAGGGGGACGTGGAATTCCTGCGCGCGCCAGGCGTCGAGGAAGGCGGCGTGGGCGGGTTCCATTGTCACTCTCCTCCCCTGCGGGCGCAGTTGATGCAGACGGTCGGCATCTCCGGATGGCGCGTCAGCACGATGGCTTCGTGGTCGTCGCAGACCTCGACGCACCATGCGCAGACGAAGCCGTACTCCTGCTCGTAGTCGTCCCTCTCGCGGGGCTCGAACCAGTCCCAATCGCGCGCCATGGTCATTCCCCCTTCAGACGGTTGGCCAGAGCCCTGGCGGTTTCGCTCTGCTCGTCCAGGATCTGGATGAGGGCGTCCCCGACCCACACGGGGATCTCGCGTTCGCCGGTCGCCCACCGGGCGGGCAGTCGGGGATCGAGCGAAGGGCGGGCCCCTTCCGGATGGAGGGGACCGAGCAGGGCGGCGAGCGGCCGGCGCCACTCGGGCCCGAGGAGGAATGTCCCCACCTCGGCGAGGGTCTCGGGCGTGATGCGGCGGGTCACGCGGGTTCTCCGATGAAGGCGCGGAAGTCGGCCATGGCGGCGGCGCGTCCGGCCTCACGGCCGGCCGAGAAGGCGTCGGCGTAGATCCGGAGCGCGGTCTCGATACCCCGCCGCTCAGTCCCGAGGGGGACGTGGAAGAGCATCTCGTCGCCCTGCAGGACCGCGATCCCTTCGAGGCACGGCCTCAGGCCGTAGCCCATCTGGAGATGGCCGATGGCATCGATCTCCAGCAGGACGTCGTAGTGGCGCAACGCCTGCAGGTGCATGAAGCGCGCCCGCCACTGCGAGGCGAGCGATGCCTTCGACGGCGACGCCGTGTACGCAACATTGGCCGAGTTGAGGTGCGCCGATGCGGCGTGGACCGTGACGAGCGCCTGAGCGAGATCTCCGGGCGCGTCCTCGCGCAGAAGCCCGTCGAGGAGGCGCGATACACTGTCACCCTGAGCGACGGTGGCGGCGTCGAAGCTCGACTGAGTGGGAGCGGCCCGGGTTGGACTGCGCCTGTCGCGGGCTTGCTGCTGCTGGCATGGCTGGGTGGTCATAGCCGGCGCGGCGGCGAGGCACTCGGCCACCGCATCAATCGTGCGGCGCGCCGTCACCGGGCTGCGGTTGGGGGTGATGAACGGACGGGCTCCGGGGCTGCTCCAGCTGTAGTGATCGTTGGCCAGCACGTACCGGGTGCGGACGACATCGCCATCGGTCGTGACGCGGTACTCGTCGCGACCATGGTCCGGGAACTCCGGGCAGGGGCCGACGCTGACGGCGACGATGCCGTGCGTGGTGACGGTCCGCACGAGCCTCATGGCGACGCGGGGGGCGGCGCAGGCCTGCTGGATCTGGGTCGGCTGGGAAACCACGGCAGCGGTCTGCTCAGCGGGCTCATCCGCCTCATCGCAGGAGCAGGCATCCATGACGTAGCTGGCGAGGCGCCGGCGCACCGTGGCGAAGTCGGCCTGGTAGATGGCGAACCCGCCCTCGGAGACCTCCCACCGCGCGCCGATGCGGGCGATGCCCATGGCGTTGCTGCCGAGCACAGCATCGACCGCGCGCATGAGGAGGGTGACGTTCGGGGCGCGCTTGATGCGCGAGACGGCGGAGAGGATTTCGGATTTCGTCATGGCGTGGTTTCCCATCGTGCGAGGAGAGGTCAGTGCCTGCTCCAGGTCCCCATTATGGGGACTTGGTTAACCATCTGTCAAGACATCACAGCAGCCTCAGGGCATCGGCGTCCTCGGCGGGTATCGGCCGCGCTCGCCGGCGTGGAGACCAGTGCGTGCCGACCAGGAGGTTGGCGAGATACCCAAATGCGCGGGCCTCGTTCGCGCCACGGACAGCGATGACGCGATCGGCCGTCACGATGACGGAGCGGTCCCCGTGCTCCAAAGGAATGTGCTCCGGCACGGCCGACACCAGGCGGCCGTACATCGTGTGCGACCGCAACATGAGGACGATTGCGCAGGGTTCGGGCCCGCCATCTTGCCGGAGTACGATCTCGAACGGCGGGTTCACGCTGGGCCGCCGGACGAGCCACCCCTCTCGGAACGCCCCGACCACCTCGGCGCGCCCGTCCCGAGTGAGGGGCGCGGTCTGCCAGAGTAAGCTCTCCTGCAGGGTCAGTACGTCCGTGAACCGGCGGCTCTCGACGGTGAGGCCGGGGTCCGCCGTGAGCTGAGTTTCCGGGTGTATCGGGAGAAGGAGGGGCCTCATCGGGCGTTCGCGGTAGGGCATCGGATCACTCCTGCGACGGGGTGGCTGCGAGGTCAGGGGGCATGGGTTCGGCAGGCCTCGTGACGTTAGGCACGCGCCACACCGGGGCCGCGCTCGGGACGGCCGCGTGGTACGCCGCCAGCTGCGCGGCGGCCCGGGCCTTGCGGCTGCCCGGGCCGGTAGGCCGCGGCGCCCGGTCCATAGGAGCGAACACCGGCAGGGGCGCCGGCGGAGGTGCGGGCGTCATCCGCCGCAGGATCTCCAGCGCGGCCGCGCCCGCCGACTGGACGCCGCCGTGCGCACGGCAGAACTCGCGGATGGTCTCGGCGGGCATCCCCCGGTGGAGGACCGTCGCCTCGCCGGCGCGGCCGTAGCCGATGCCGTAGGCAGCGAGGCCCTGCGGTAGGGCGGGGTCACCGACGCGCGTTGCGACGATGGGCGCGCCGTCGCCCTCGTAGACGGCGAAGGCGGTGCCGTCCCGCAGCGTCACGATCTCGGAATCGAGGTAGGGCATCAAAATCCGCCCCTCTGGAGCAGCCTGAGCCGGAGCTTCTCGCGGCGCTTCTCCAGGGCATAACGCCTGGACTGCTCGGCCGGTGGGAGGCCACGCACCCGGATAGCCCGGAGAGGCTGGTCTTCGATGACGAAGATCGGATCGCGCGAGAGGAGCCGCCACTGCGGCTCGCCGTCATCGCCGACGACCTGCTCTACCTGCCTGACCTTCATGGCGTGGTGAACCAGGCAGCCGGCGTGCCGCCACCCCTGCGCAGTCTGGTGCGGGGCCTCATGGCCCACCGGCACGAACCTATGCCCGGCCCACACGCGCAGGACGATCCATTCCCGCCCGAGGGTGTCTCCACCGAAGCAGGCTGCGACCTTCGTGCAGACGTGCCCGAGCCACGTTTGATGAGAGGTGCCGTCGCTATCGCTCGTGCCCTGCTCCAGGCCGAGATCGAATGCCTCTGGGTGCAGGATCGGGCGATCGGGACTCAGGACGTCGGGAATGTCAGGCGGCCCAGAGAGGGCGAAGAATGCACGGACGTCGACCATGGGCTGTCTCCTAGAAGGGGATTTCGTCGGGGCCGTACGTCACGGCGGCGCAGTGCGGGTCCTCGCCCCGGGGCATCGCGGCCCGGCAGGCATCGGGCATCGCCTCGCAGTGGCGGGCGTAGAAGAAGTCGCGGTGGTCCTCGTCGAGGCCGACGTGAACGAGGTACCGCTCGCCCGGCTGCACGCCGCGGCCGATGGGGCAGCGCTCGCAGGGGCCCGGCCTGCGGGCGGTGTGCCGCCTCATGACGCCCCGGTCCGCGAACGTCGGCGCGGGATCCGGCCTCCGTCCTCGCCGAGGGCGTGCTGATAGTCCTGCGCGAGGCTCGACCAGCTCGTCATGCCGCCCTCCTCATCGGGATGTACGGCACGCCGCGCGACCGGGCGGCGACGGTGCCGATGCAGCGGTGCCCCGGGCAGTAGGGCGAGCCGAGATCGGTGGGGTGCCCGCAAGCCGGCGCGTCCCGGCGCGGGTCCCCGGCGATCCAGCGGCACATGCCGTCCCTGACATCGAGGATCGCGACCCGCCGGCTCTCCGGCAGGGCGACGTCGGAGGCCTTCGGGCGGGGGGTGAAACGCGGGGCCGGCGGGGGCGGCGGCGCGGCCTTAACCACGACGGCCTTCGGGGCCTTCCGCGGGCCCTCGTGGGGATTACGTGCAAGGCGGGTCCTGCCGGTGCCGGGGCCCAGGAAGCTGCAGCCCTCGCGGCGCATCCTGCCGATGAACGAGGAAGCGGAACGGTGGACGCCGTCGGCGGCGAGGGCGGCCGAGATGACGCCGGCCGACGCGCCGGCGAGCCAAGCGGCTTTGACGCGCTCGACGAGGTCGGGCGACCAGTTGTGGGGATGGAGGGGCATGGGGGGCGGGGCACCGGGGAGGCTCCTTGTGAACGCAGATCAATATGCATTAGCTGCATCTTTATGTCAATATCGCCATTGAAAATGACTATGCTGCGTATTAGTCTGCGTTAGCTATTTTATCCTGTGGACACGCCCATGCCCTGGTTGACTGCTCCCCCGTTGGATTTCGAAGACCTGCCCTGGCGCCTGGTCGGCGAGCGCCAGCGCTACGGGAACGCCCGCCTACTCCACGTCCTCGACGCCATCCCGCAGACGTTCCAGGACGCCTATCGCGGGGCGCGCGCCGAGATGATCGGCGCCGGCTACAGCTGGACGGACAAGGCGAACGCCCGCTCGCCGGACGGCACGCTCCTGCCGTGCTGGTGGACGAGCGAGGCCGAGGTCGACGTGCCCGCGCTCAGGGCCGCCGTCGACGCGGCGTTGGCCAAGGCGGGCGCCCGGCGCGGGGCGGCCGACCGGCGGGCCGAACAGCGGGCCGAGGCCGACGAGGTTCTGACGGCACCGATTCGCCAGCGTTTGCAGGACCTCGTGGCGAAGCGGCTGTGGTCTCTGGGGAAGGAGCTGGCATCCGCGCGTGAGCTGATGACGGCGACGTCCTGGACAGCGTACGGCGGGCGGATTGCCGAGCGGTGGCTGGAGGCCGCTGAGGCCAACAGGGTGCGTGCAGAGGCGCGCCTCGCCCGCCCGGCCATGCCGCACTGGCTCGCCCGCGCCCAGGACCCGGCCGTCCGGGCCGCCGTCCACGAGGGCCTGAAGTACCTGGCCGAGCTCGACGAGGACTGGGCGTCCGAGGAGAACGGGCGCGGCTATTCGCAGGCGACCTCCTGGACCGGGCACGCCTTGGCCGAGCGCGACGGCCTCAGCGAGCTGGAGGCCGCGCACGGCCTCCAGCTGCTGCACGGGCATCGGCGGCAGCTGCCGCCCTACCTCGCCTACCGCGCCCTCGGCATCGCGTCGGCGACGAGCCGGGAGGCCCCGGCTGGTGGGTTGCTGCCCGCGGCGTGAAGCTCCCCCCGTCACCCTCAGATCGAAGGACCTGCCCCGTGCGCATCCTCTACGCCCTGCTCGCCGCCCTCGCCGCCGCCCTGTCGGCCCCCTTCCGGATGTTGGGTTTCGGGGGCCCGCCCAACCCGGCGGCGGTGATGGCCGCGGCGGCGCTCGCCGATCGGGATGGGGACGACGAGGCCCCGATCGACGACGGCCAGTACGTCCTCGGCCTGCTCATCCGCGAGCACGCCCGGCGCCGGGTCGTCGGCACGAAGCCCAGCGACGAGGCGATCCCCGCCCTGCCGCCGCTCATCGCCGCGTGGCTCGACAGGCTGACGCGCGAGCAACTTTTCGCGGCGTGGCGCGCGCCGGCGCGGATCCTGGAGCAGCATGTCCTTGGCGGTCCCGAAGGCCGCATGCGGTGCGAGCTCGGCCTCGTCACGCCCGCGGCGATCGTTGCGCTCCCGATCCAGACGGCGGCGGGCAAGGACGGCGCGGCCGGCAAGGGCGGATCGTCCTCGGGCGGCAACAGGAACAAGCCGGCGGCTGAGGCGGCGGCGCCCGCGCAGGAGATGGACCTCGTCGACAAGCTGGCCTTGGCAGGCCTCACGATGGAGGAGTGCTACGCGAGCGCCCCGGCTGGCCCTCGCCGCTGACGCCTCGGACCCTGCCGACGACCGAGCCCGCCGGATCGCCCCGGCGGGCTTTACTGTGCCCGGATGCGGCCGTCGCGGACGGCCTCGACGAGGCGAGCGAGGTTCGCCTCGGCCCGGTCGGCACGGGCGCGCTCGCCGTCGACGGCGCGCTCCAGGGTGGCGACCTCGGCGCGCGCGGCGGCGGTCTCGGCCTGCGCGGCAGCGAGTAGCCGGCGGACGCGGTGGAGCTCCCGGGCGACGGCCTCGACGGCGCCGAGGTCGGCGAGGTCGCGCTGGCGCTGGAACTCGCGCAGGCCGTCGAAGGCCCCCGCCACGGCGGAGTGCCCGAGGGCGAGGCCCTGCGCGACGCGGAAGGAGCTGTCGACGGTGAAGGAACGGGTCTCGTGGGACATCGGCTTCTCTCCGGGCGGGGCGATCTCACGACTCAATTCGCGCCTGGCCGGGACTCCCCGTCAACCCGAAGTCGAAGGGATCCACACGGCATGGTGAACGATCCGTTTCCGGGGGTGCTGCAGCACGCGTCCTGAGTGATTGCGGATTTCGCTCTTGATGAATCGCCGATGTGGAAAACTGAAACGCCCAAAAATATGCTGAGGAAATGCTGCGCTCAGCACGAGGTGCGCACGAGGGCGTGCCGAGAGGGTGTCGAGGGCGTGACATGTCATGGTGCCTTGCACCTCGTCACGGCATCATCCGCCCATGAGCACTCCCCGCCCCTCATTCTCGGCCGCCCGTGCACGCGAGGCCAACCGCGCCGCCAAGGCTGCCTCCCGCGCCCGGGCAGCGGAGGCGGGCGCGCCGGATCCGGCGACGCTCGACCGCGCGATCGCCGACGGGCTGGCGGTCGTCATTGCAGGCGCTCCCAAGGGGTACCGCCTCGCGAGCCCGATCGACGCGGGTGCGGTCATCCTAGCGGCGGCGGCCGCGCTCAAGGCACGCACAAAGCGGGGCCTAGCAGCCGGGAAGAACCCCGTCATCTACCGCCGGGAGGCCGTCTCAGCGGCCCTGGCGGCCCGTCTCGGGCTGGATCCCTGAAGCCTGAAAGTTCGCAATTTCCGCGTTACACTGGATAGGAGTAACGGGGGGAGGAGATGAGCTGGTCGAAAGCACTCGACTGACGCGTCGCCTCTTCGCGGCACCTTCCTCTACGCTGGAGAAGCTGCCGGTCGGGGCGTGTCCCGATCTAGTGGTCCGAACCTGACGCTTGGTACCCACCTGCGAAGTCGCAACTGGTGGGAAGCGGACCCTGACCCTTCGCCCTGAAGCGGACGTTCCGCCTCCGACCCAACTAGGTCATAGGAGCAATCTAACGGCGGCCTCGAAAGCAGACGTTGCAGCCGGACGCGCGCTGCGAACGCATGCTCTCGGATTCCCGCTTCCCGCGCTCGTGAGGCCGCCCGTTCAATCCACAGTCTGCATCTGGACGACGCCGCCGAGTTCACCGGGCTTGCCCGAGACCACCACGAGGTAGCGCCGGCTCGCGCCGGCATCCGTGCGGGTGATCTGGCGGATCGGGCCGATGGCGTTGACGATGGCCGCGCCGGCCGGGTTGGTCATGAAGGCGGCGAGCGGCTCCAGGCCGGCGGCCCCCTTCGGATCGGCGGCGAGCGCCAGGACGAACGGCGTCTTCGGCGCCAGTCCCGTGACCGCGGCCTGCAGGGTCTGCAGCACGCCCTGGTCGAACAGGGTCACCTGCGTCGCCGGCTTGCCATCGGTGCCTGCGAGCGTCAGCGCGCTGGTCTTGCCGGCTGCGCCCAGCGGCTGGAGGTTCTGCTTTCCGTCCCCCTCCGGCACGGCGTTCGGGACGTAGGCCACGCCCTGCGGCCCCTGGCCGATCGGAACCTCGGCGATCACGGTGTTCGATGCGGTGTCGATCACCGCCGCCTTGTCGGCGTTCTCTAGGCCGACATAGACGCGGCTGCCGTCGCCCGAGGGCCAGAGCCCGTGCGGCAGGGCGCCGGTCGGGATGGTGGCGACCTGGGTGAAGTCGTCGGTGCGGAACACCTTGACCTGGTTCAGGCCGCCGATCGTCACGTAGGCGAACTGGCCGGCCTTGGTCGAGACGATGTTGACGTGGTTGGTGATCGGCCCGGTCTCGATGGTCTTCAGCGGCGCGAAGGGCGGCGTCGCAGAGAACACCTGGGTCCGGCCGACATCCTTGAGGGTCAACCACACCTGCTTGCCGTCCGGTGTCGCGGCGATGTCGGGGCAGAACGGGCTCTCCTGCTTCACGCGCCCGACGATGGTGTGGGTCTTCGTGTCGATCACCACCGTCTCGGGGCTGAAGCTGGAGCAGACATAGCCGTAGGCGCCGTCCGGCGAGAAGATCGTCATGCCGGGCCCGTTCGGCACGGTGATCCGGCGCGTCTCCTTGGCGGTCGCGGCATCGAGTACGGCGATGTAGTCCTCGCCGCGCACGCTCACCCAGGCCTCCCGGCCGTCCGGCGTGAAGAAGGCCTCGTGCGGCGCGCGGCCGACATAGGCCGTGTGGCGGACCGTGTTGGTCGCCGTGTCGATGAAGCTCACGGAGTTCGAACCGATCGAGACCGCGAGCAGCGTCCTGTGGTCGGGCGAGAAGCCCATGCCGTGGACGAGGAGCTGGCCGCGATAGAGCGGGCTCAGGTTCATCGGCGTCGGGTCGCCGAGCCGGATCACGCCGAGCAGGACGTTGGCGGCGGGATCGACCACCGAGACCGTGTTGGAGAACTGGTCCGAGGTGTAGAACCGGTCCCTGCCGCTGACCGGCACGTCCGGTGCGGAGGCTGCGCCCGGGGCCTGCCCGGCGAGAGCCGAGCCGGAGAGCAGCGCGAGCGCGAGGAGGGTGAGGGCGGTCTTCATCGGCAGATCTCCGAAGGCATCTCGGCGGCAGGGGCCGTGCCATGGTGGTGAAGGTGGGCGGCTGCGGCGGACGAATCCGGCGCGGGAGGGAGATCGGCGAGCGCCCGGCGCATCACCGCGATCTCCTGGCCCTGTTCGACGATGATCCCCTGCGCGAGGCGGCGCAGGACCGGATCCTTGCCGTAGAGCAGCTCCGCCTGGGCCATCGCGATCGCGCCCTCGTGGTGCGGGATCATCATCGCGGCGAAGTCGCGGTCCGGATCGCCCGAGGGCGGGACCATCATGTCGGCATGCATCCGCGTCATCGACTGCGCCATCACCGCGTCGAAGGACGCGGAGACGACGGCCGGCGGCTCGGCAGCGGCCAGCGTCGGGGGCATCATCATCCGGCCGCCGACGAGGCCGCCGGCCATCACGGCGGCCGTGAGCGCAAATCCCAATGCTCCGCGCATGAGCCGTCCTCCCTGTTCGTTGTCGAGGGGAGAGATGCCGGGGAAACGGTTTTATTCCCTGGCCGGGGACGAATTCGCGGCCCTGCCGATGTGATCGATCTTTTCCAAATGTCAGTGGAATAGACGCGCCCGTTCGGCATCTCTCCCAATGCGGTCATGGTCGACCGCCGGAGACCTCACTCATGCGCACCATGCTGATCCGCGCCGCCTTTGCGGCCTTCGCCTTCTCCGCCGTCGCCGCCCAGGCCGCTGCGCCTGCGATGACGGCCGAGACTGCCAAGGGGCCGGCGCTCGTCGATGCCAAGAGCATGACCCTCTACACCTTCGACAAGGACATGGGCGGCAAGTCGATGTGCAACGGCCCCTGCGCCGCCAACTGGCCCGCCCTGATGGCGGCGCCCGGCTCGGCTGCTAGTGGCGACTGGACGATGGTGACGCGGGACGACGGCACGATGCAGTGGGCCTATAAGGGCAAGCCGCTCTACACCTTCGCCAAGGATACGAAGCCCGGCGACATCACCGGCGACGGATTCCTCAACGGTGCATGGCACATCGCCAAGCCCTGATCGGTAAAGCCTCGTGGACGAGATCGCTGCCCTCATCGAACCGCAGATCCCAGCGTTGCGGCGCTACGCCGTCGCGCTGTTACGGGACCGCGAAGCGGCGGACGACCTCGTCCAGGACACTTTGGAGCGGGCGTTGTCCGGCTGGTCCGGACGCCGCCGCGACGGCGACCTGCGGGCCTGGCTGTTCACGATCGAGCGCAACCTGTTCCTCGGCACTGTTCGACGCCGGGGCCGGCGCGGCGTCGATCTCGGCGCGGAGGCTTTGGAGCAGGTGCCTGATCCGGGTGCCGACCCCGAGACCGCTATGGGAGCCCGTGACGTGCTCACCGGGCTCGATGCGCTGCCCGAGGAGCAGCGCTCGGTGCTGCTGCTCGTCGCGGTTGAGGATCTGTCTTATGCGGAAGCGGCCCAGGTGCTCGGAGTACCGCTCGGCACGGTGATGTCGCGGTTAAGCCGAGCCCGGGAGCGGATGCGAAGTTTTCTGGAAACGGGCCGAACCGGCTTGTTGAGGAGGGTAAAATGAGCGGGGATCCGCGCCCGGTCGGCGAGGACGACCTGCACGGCCTGATCGACGGTCGTCTGGAACCGGAGCGGCAGGCGCTGGTCGAGGCATGGCTCAGGGGAAATCCCGCGCGGGCGGCCGAGGTCTCGGCGGATCGCGCCTTGCGCGAGCGCTTGCGTGCCCGCCTCGCGCCGATCGCCGAGGAGGCGATCCCGGCGCGGCTCAGGGTCGCCAATATCCGCTCGCGACATCGCCCGATAACCGGGCGCTGGCTTCCGGTCGCGGCTGCGGCCGTGCTCTGCCTCGCGGTCGGCGGTGCCGCCGGCTGGTTCGGCCATGCCGTGCGGCAGGTACCCACGGTCACGCTCGCGCGAACCGAGCCGGCGACCGACGACGCAGTGGCGGCCTTCCGCACCTACGTGGTCGAGGCGGTGCATCCGGTGGAGGTGCGCGCCGACGAGAAGCCGCACCTCGTGACGTGGCTCTCGAAGCGCCTCGGCCGGGCGGTGACCACCCCCGACCTCACGGCCTACGGCTTCCGCCTGATGGGCGGCCGGCTGCTGCCGGCGGGTTCCGAATCCGCCGCGATGCTGATGTACGATGACGATCACGGCACCCGGCTGACGCTCTACAGCCGCGTGGGCGATGCGGATGGCCGCACGGTGTTCCGCTTCGCCCGCGAGGGCGATGTCGCTGCCTTCTCCTGGGTCGATGGCGGCATGTCCTACGTCGTGACGGGTCGCACCGACGAGGCGCGGCTGTTGACCGTCGCGCAGGCGGTTGACGCGCAGGTCCGTGGATTGCCGGTTCCGCCGCGGCAACCATGACCCTCGACCAACTCCGCATCTTCGTGGCCGTGGCGGAGCGGCAGCACGTGACCCGGGCTGCAGAGGCGCTGAACCTCGTCCAGTCGGCAGTCAGCACGGCGATCGCCAACATCGAGGGGCGGCACGCCACCAAGCTGTTTCACCGGGTCGGCCGCGGGATCGAGCTGACCGAGGCGGGACGCGTGTTCCTCGTCGAGGCCCGCGCCGTACTCGCCCGGGCCGAGGCCGCCGAACTGGTGCTCGCCGACCTCAGTGGCATGCGACGCGGGACGCTGGCCCTCTATGCCAGCCAGACCATCGCCAGCGACTGGCTGCCGCGCCACCTCGTCGCCTTCCGCCGGGCCTACCCTGAGATCGCCATCCGGTTGGCGGTGGGCAACACCACCGACGCCGCCGACGCGGTGCGCGCGGGGCAGGCCGAACTCGGCTTTGTCGAGGGGGCGCTGGACGACCCGACGCTCGCGAGCACGACCATCGCGCAGGACCAACTGGTCCTCGTGGTCGCCCCTGGCCATGCCTTCGCCGAGGCGACCCACCTCGAACCCGAAAACCTCGCCGGGGTCGATTGGGTGCTGCGCGAGGCGGGATCGGGAACCCGCTCGGCCTTCGAGGCGGCCCTGGGTGCGGCCGGCCTCGCAGCCGCCCAGCTTCGGGTCACGCTCGAACTGCCCTCTAACGAGGCGGTCCGCGCCGCCGTCGAGGCCGGGGGCGGGGCCGCCGTCCTGTCCGAGACCGTGGTCGCCGCCGCGCTTCGGGCCGGGACCCTGGTCCGGGCGGCGTTCGACTTACCGAGCCGGCCGTTCCGGGTGCTGCGCCACAAGGAGCGCTACCGCAGCCGGGCCGCCGACGCGCTTCTCGACCTGATCGCGACAGCGAATGCCGGATGAGCGAGCTCGCGAAACCCGTGCCCCCCGACGATCCCCGGGTGAGACTCGCCGAGGATCGGACGGTTCTAGCGGCCGAACGCACCTTCGTGGCGTGGCTTCGCACCGGGCTCGCGTTCCTAGGCGTCGGCCTCGCCGCGCAGCGCTTCCTGCGGGAGGTGCTCGCGGTCTGGCCGCTGAAGGTATTGTCGCTGACGCTGATCGGCTGCGCGCTCGCCTCATTCGCCGGCGCCGTGTGGCGGGACCGGGCGATCCGGGCACGGCTCGCCCATTCCGAGATCCCGATGATGCCGCGCCTCCTCACCGTCGGGATTGCGGCCCTGCTCATCGCGATCTCCGGCCTCGCGGCCACCGCCCTGCTCTGGGCGTGAGGGTCAGGCCACCGTCACTCGCACCCGGTGCCAGGCGGCGCTGAGGTAACCCTTGTAGTTCCAGGTGTCGTCGGGGGCGGCCGGCTGGGTCTGGCCGGCGGAATCCCAGGCCCGCACCGCGAGCTCGTGCTCGCCCGCGGTCAGTTCGCGCTCGATCTCCCAGAACGTCCAGGCGTAGGGCGCGTCGGCATCGCGCTTGATCCGGGCTTGCGCCCAGCTGCGGCCGCCATCCGTCGAGACGTCGACGCGGGCGACCGCGCGGTCGCTGGCGATGGCGTAGCCGCGGATCGCGTGCCGGCCGGCCTTCAACGCAGCGCCGCGGGCGGGCTCGCAGATCGCGCTGTTCAACGGCATCGCCTCGATGGTGATGCCGTGGGCCGGGTCGGCGGTCTCGGCCGTCACGTCGGGCGGAAACAGCTTGTAGTCGTCGGCCTGCATCGGGTTGTCGGAGGGCCGGTCCTGCACCGTGATCCGGGCGAGCCATTTCGGGCTGCGGATGCCGGCAAAGCCCGGCACCACCACGCGTAACGGATGGCCGTGCTCGGGGGCGAGAGGCTCGCCGTTCATCGCGAAGGCAAGCAGCGTCTCGGGCGCCAGCGCCTTGGCGAGCGGGATCGAGGCGCCGAAGCGCGTGTCCGTGTCCGCGATCCGGTCGTGGCTCTCGAAGGCGACGTGGCGCTCATCATCCGCTTTGATGCCGGCCGCGCGCAGCACGTCGGCGAGCCGCACGCCGGTCCATTCCGCATTACCGATGGCGCCGGGCGCCCACGGGTCGCCGGAGACCGGGGCCACCGCCAGCATGTCGGCCCGGCGGTTGCCGGCGCATTGCATCACCGCCGTCACGGTGACGGGCGCGAAGCGTTCTTTGAGATCGGCGAGGGAGAGGTCGAGGGGCGTCGCGACCATCCCGTCGACGGTCAGGCGGTAGCCGTCGGCGTCGAGGTCCGGGATGTCGCCGTGGCTGCGGACGTAGAAGTCGGCTTGATCAGTCAGGAAGGCGGCCCGCAGGCGATCGAGCGGCGGCTCGGCGTTGTAGGGCGTCTTTCCGTGGACGATGAGGCGGTCCTTGCGCTGGAACAGGCCGAGCATGGGGTCTTTGTCCTGCGTTCGCGACGTGTCGAGATCGAGAACGCGCCGGGCGCCGAAAGGCACCCGGCGCGCGACGCTTCACGGCTTCATCGTCGAAACCACCGCGTTCTTCGCGCGGTCGACCACGGCCACGCTGAGGTCGCGGTTGAGGACGTACGCGTGGGCGTTGTCACTGGAGAATGCGATCGCCTGGCGCGGCTCGTTCAGCCCGGTCACCGTGGCGACGACCTTGAGCGTGTCGGTGTCGATCACCGAGAGCGAGTTGTCCTTGAGGTTGCCCGAATAGACGAAGCGCCCGTCCGGGGTCAGCGCGGCACCGTAGGGGTCCTTGCCCACCGCGACTTCTGACGTGACCTTGCGGGCGGCGACATCGACCACACTGACGGTGTTGCGGCCGCTGTTGGCGGCAAACAGCGTCTTGCCGTCCTTGGTGATCGAGATGGCGCGCAGCTTGTCGAACCCGGCGATCTCGCTGGTGATCTTGTTGGTGGCGGTGTCGACCAACGTGATCTTGTCGCCGAGGAAGTTCGTCACGAACACGGTCTTGCCGTCCGGCGACAGCTTCACGCCTTGGCGCGGCTGCGCAAAGCCGGGGATCACGGCGACTGCGAGCATGGTCTTGGTGTCGAACACGGTCAGCGTGCTCGCGGCCTCGTTGTTGACGTAGAGCTTTGTCCCGTCGGCCGAGAGCACCGTGCCGAACGCACCGGGGCCCGCGGCAAGAACGCCGGCTTCTTTGCCGGTGCCGGTCTCGTAGACCGTGATCCGGCCCGTGCCGCTGTCGGAGACGTAGAAGCGGGCGCCGTCCGGCGCGAACACGATGTTGCGCGGCGTGACGAAGCCGTCGAGGCGGCGGAGCACCGTGCCCTTGGCGACGTCGTAGACGATGACGGCGCTCTCCTCGCTGTTCGACACCGCGGCGACCGTGCCGGCGGCGTTCAGGGCGAGCGCGTTGTTCTTGATTGCGCCGTCGAAGCCGGCGGCGAATCCAGGTTGGTTCTGGGTGAGGAGCAAGGCAGCTCCGGCGAGGAGGGCGCGGAGGCTGGTACGGACGTGGGTCATGAAGCGTGTCTCTCGGGCATGCGCCCTCGTTCGACGGCCTGGGGCCGGCCGTGCGGGCGAGTTCGAAATCGGATTGCGTCGTGCGGGACCGGTCAGGCCGTGCATCGCCTTAGGGAGATGCCAGCGAGGGCGGTCTATTCCCCGAGGCCGGCGAAAAAAGCACGGCGGCCTCGGGATTCGAGGGTTCAGGGCGTGGGCTTCAACGCCGTGAGGTAATCGACGATGGTCTGCACATCGGCCTGATCGACCGGCGCTTTGTAGACGTGGACCATCTTGTTCACGGTCTCGGTCCACTGCGCCTTCGTGAGCTTGGGCTGGGTCAGCACCATCCCGGCCGAGTGGCAGGCGAGGCAATTGTTATTGACCGCCTCGGCTCCCGGCCCGTCCGGAAAGATCCGGTCGGACGTCGGAAATTCGATCGATTGCGAACTGAAGCGCATCGGCTCGGGAGCAGGCGCCGCGAGCGCCACCAGGGGAGACAGGATGAGCGCGGCGATGAGGGCCGCAGGGCGAATTGTGTTCATGGCTGTTCTCCTCAAGCGGCCTGGAAGGACACGGTCTCGATGCCGTTCTGCATGAAGCCGTTGGCGTTCCAGACTCGGTCCATGCCTTGCGCGACGCCCTTGGTATTGGTGCAGCGGACCCTGACCGTGTGGGTCCCGGCGGCCAGCGCCGGCAGGCTGCCGTCGAAGCGGCGGAAGCTGTAGGGGCCCTCGTCGGCACCGAGTTGCGCCGGGAACCACGTCGCCCCGCCGTCGCCGGAGAACTCGACCGCCTTCACCCCACAATCGCCGCCGAACGCGATGCCGCGGATGGCCACCGGCGTTCCGGCCGCCACCTTGGCGCCGTCGGTCAGGTTGGTGACGAACGAGCGCGGCACCATCCTGTTAATCGGCACTGTCTTGAACCCTGTCTGCCCGGGCTTGATGTTAGCACCCGGCACGTCGGGAATACGGTAGGCGGTCTTCATCCAATATTGTTCGTCGGGCTTGTCCAGCACCTCGATGTCGGACAGCATCTTGACCCAGTAGGTTGAGTACCAGCCCGGCACCACGAGCCGGAGCGGGAAACCGTTGAGCAGCGGGAGCTGCTCGCCGTTCATCGCGTAGGCGATCATCACCTCACCATTGTTGGCGTGGTCGAGATCGAGGGACTTCTTGAAGTCCGGCGCGTCGTCGACCACGGGCTCGTCGAGGCCGTTGAAGCGCACCTGCACGGCACCGGCCTTCACCCCGGCCTTTTCGAGCACGTCCTTGAGGCGCACCCCGGTCCAGCGGGCGTTGCCCATTGAGCCGTTGGCCCATTGCGCGCCGGGCACCCGCGGCTCGAACAGCCCGCGTGAATTGCCCGAGCACTGGTTGACCGCGGCGATCTCGAAGCGCGGCAGGCCGGCGATGGCATCGAGGGAGAGCGAGAGTTCCTTCTCCACATGGCCGTGGACCTTGAGCCGGAAGGTGCCGGCATCGACCTCGGTCGGGATCGAGGCCCAGTGCCAGCGCACGTAGAAGCGGTCGTTGGGGGTGAACACGCCCGCGTCGAACACCGAGAACGGCGTCTCCAGCAGCGGCGGATGGGTGCGCTGGAGGATCATCTCGCCCTTGCCCGGAAAGGCGGTGGTCAGCGCCCGCTCGTCCGGGCCGCCGGGCAGCGGCAGCTTCACCGAGCCCGCGGCCCAGGCCGGCAACGCGGCGCCGAGGCTGCCGAGCCCGAGTCCACCCAGGACGAGGCGGCGGTTCGTCGGTCTGTCCAATCCGTGCATGGTCTCTCCCCTTGAAGAATGTCGGCGTCGATGCGTTCGAGCGCATCGGGCCTCGTGGCGATTCCTCGCGACAAGGGAGATGCTACGGAAAGCGATTTATTCCCTCCAACGGTCTTTCGCGATGCGAACGATCTCCCGGTGCGATGATTCGAGAATTTTCAATCTCCCGCTTAATCCGGATTTCTTCGGGGCATCGCGCCGGATGAAAACCTGGATCGGTGGTGGAGCCGGATCCACACCCGGATCAGACAAGGCCCAGCACGTGGATCAGGCCGAGGCTGACGGCGCCGAGCGCGAGGAGCGAGGCGACTACCGCCAGCGTCACCCGCGCCCCGGCCTTGGCGACGCTGCGCACGTCGACCCCGAGGCCGAGCGCCGCCATCGAGACCACGGTCAGCACGTTGGCGGTCTCCGACATCGGCGCGAGCGCGACCTGCGGGATCAGCCCGGCCGAGCGAAGTCCCGCGAGCGCGAGGAATGCGAGGATGAACCACGGCACCAGGCGGTGGATCGCGAGGCTGGCGCGGGCCGGGCGGTCGCCGGCTGTGACGCCGGGGGCGGCCTCGTCGGTCTTCTCGCCCAGCCGGCTCGCGCCGAGCGAGAGCACCAGGACGACCGGGCCGAGCATCAGCACCCGGACGAGCTTCACCAGGGTTCCGACCTGGACGCTGAGTGCCGCGACCGGCGCGGTGGCGGCGAGAACCTGCGGAACAGCGTAGACGGTGAGGCCGGCGAGCACCCCGTACTGCATCGGCGAGAGACCGAGCAGGGGCACCAGTAGCGGCAGCCCGAGCACCACCAGCACGCCTAGAACCGCGGTGAAGGCGATGGAGGCGGCGACGTCCTCGCCGTCGGCACCAATCACCGGCGCCGTGGCGGCGATGGCCGAGTTGCCGCAGATCGAGTTACCGCAGGCGACGAGGATCGCCATGCGCGGGTGCAGCCCGAGCGCCCGACCGATGCCGTAACTCGACAGGATCGCCACCGTGACGACGCCCGCGATGCCGAAGAGCAGACCCGGACCGGCCGCCAAGATCGTCGCGAGGCTGAGCGAGGCCCCGAGAAGA
This sequence comes from Methylobacterium sp. Leaf125, assembly GCF_001423085.1. Taxonomy (GTDB): domain Bacteria; phylum Pseudomonadota; class Alphaproteobacteria; order Rhizobiales; family Beijerinckiaceae; genus Methylobacterium. Next base: position 59,924 of record NZ_LMNU01000049.1, read on the forward strand.
ACAACCGCGATCTCCAGTACGGTCTTGGCCCCGAAGGCGATGCCGGGAAAGAAACGTTGCGACGGGGTCCAGGCCGTGCGGATCGCGCTGCCGAGCAGGATCGCCAGCACCAGGGCTTCGAGCCAGGCGCGACCGAACAGATGCGCCTCGACGGCCTCGAAGCCGACCGCTGCGGCGGTGACCGCCACGCAGAGGCCCAGTCCCGGAAGGATGGCTTTCGTGCCGGCCAAGGCGCCCATCGATCGAGGGTGGGAGAAAAGTCTGGGCATGGACATGGATGGCTCCGATGTGATGCCAGAGAATCCCATGTCCCTTTCATTCACTCCAACGGAATGATCAGATGTTTCCCATCAACGGAATAGATGAAAAGGGGCCCCTTCGCGGCTTGCGGAGATCCATTCTGGGGGGCCGACAAGCGCATTCACCCGTCAATCCAGCGTGCCTTGATCGTCGTGTCCGCGGCAAACTCATAGATCCTGACGGAGCCCGTCGCGAGTTCGAGGTGCTCGACCTCCGCCGGGTTGAGGTCTTCGAGCGCCATCACAAGCGCCCGCAGGCAATTACCGTGGGCGACGACCAGCACGTCCCCGCCCATGACCGCCGGTAGGATGGATCGGAGGTAGCAGGGCACGATGCGCGCGACAGTGTCGCGCAGGCTCTCACCATTCGGCGGCGCATCAGCGTAGGAGCGGCGCCAGGTCTCAATCCGCACCGCCCCCCAGCGCGCATCGGCGGTGGTCTTGTCGAGCCCGCTGAGGTCGCCGTAGTCTCGCTCGTCGAGCGCGGCGAAGCGTTGGGGGATTAATCCGGGTTGCCCGAGCGCATCGAGGATAAGCCGGCCGCTCACGACGGCCCGCGTCAGCGTCGAGGTGAAGGCAACAGAAAAGCGCCAGCGGCGCTCGGCCAAACGCCGGCCGGCTGCCTCGGCTTCCATCCGGCCCTGCTCGGTCAAGGGCGAGTCCAGCAATCCCGTGAACAGGCCGGATCGGTTGGCTACGCTCTGGCCATGCCGGACCAGCACGAGACGTCGCGTGACCGGGGCTTTGCAATCGTGAATCACGCTGTCTCCCGAGGCAGAGCACTTTCGCGCCGGTGGCATCGCCTCTGATGAAGTCGGCATCCGGCTTTAACAAAATTCGACCCTGAGATGAGTTGGACCGACCGTCCGGAGACGGTGATTCATCCTTGGTCCGCTTTAGAACGTCTTGCGACTGAAAGCAGCCAAGCTGCTTGCCACCCTTCTCGGACGTTCACGGATGAGTACCAAGCGTCAGGTTCCGACCACTAGTACGACTGTGTCACGAAGCCCATAACAGACTGCAGAACCTGCGTTTTTCTCTCGCTGCCGCGCCGAGAAAGAGTGAGCAATATCAGGAACATAGAAAATTTTGTGACACAGCAGTACTAGGTGCCCGGCCCTCAACTCGGTCTAGCCGTGGGAATCCTTTATCCCCTCGCGGTAGCTGAGGCGGCACGGCTTGGCCGAGGGAACGACCTTCTTCACCCGCTCGCAGAAGGCGTCCATCGTGCCGGCATGAGCGACGGCGAGTTGCTGGGCCGCGTCGTCGCGGGTCCGGTCGGCCATCGCCGCGCCCCGGGACGCGTCGTAGCTCTTGATGATGCGGTCGTTGCGGATGCCGAGGAGGCGGCGGGTGGCTGAGATGACCTGGGCGGCTTGGGCGCGGGCGACCTGATCGACGAAGTGTGGGTAGCGTGACGCTCTAAAAGAAGCCCTTTGACGCTCTAACGCCGCGCAGGAAGATGGACATGCGCTTGAGCCACGTGAACTTCTTCAACAAAGTGGACAAGGCCTATAGGCGGCGACCCGAGGACTAACGGGGCGGAGCCCGCGACGACGTCGGCGCCCCTTACAGATCCGTGGCCTGCTGCTAAGCTCGAACCCATGCGGGGGAATGGGTCTCGATGGCGGCGACGGGTTCGGTCTTCGAGATCATCCTACAATGGTCGAGGAATAAGCCTGACTGGCAGCGGGACGCTCTGCGTCGCATCGTGGCAAAGCGCACCCTCGACGCCGACGATCACCGCGAGCTTGCGCTACTCTGTAAGAGGGGATGCGGCTTCCCAGGGATCGAGGTGACCCCGTCGCCCTTTGGCGTCGAGCATGTTCCGTCCATGGCCACCACTAGCGAGAAGGTGGCGCTAACCTCGATCAGGGACGTCATGGGTGTCAATCGGCTGGCTCCCGGCCAGGAACTCCAGTTTCAACCCGATGGGATCACGATCGTCTACGGCGACAACGGGGTGGGGAAATCCGGGTACGCCCGCATCCTGAAGCGGGCGTGCCGCGCGCGTTCCCCCGGCGAGATCCTGCCGAACGCCTTCGGCGGCGGTGCCGATGCGGGATCCGCCACGATCGGATGCGTCGTATCGGGCGATCCGATCGCGCCGCTGGCCTGGACCGACGCGGGCTCTCCCCACGCCCTCCTTTCCAGCGTCAGCGTCTTCGACCGCGAATGCGGAATGGTCCATGTGCGCGAGAGGAACGAGGTCGCGTTCCGTCCGTTCGGGCTCGACATCCCCGATGAGCTCGCCGGCGTCTGCCAAGCGATCCGCACGGCGCTGACGGCGGAACAGGGGGCGCTTGAGCAGGCGCGGGATTCGGCGTTCACGGAACCCGCGTTCGGGTCTGGGACCCGGGTCGGGCGGCTTCTCGGCGCGCTCGCTCCGGGTACCGACCTCGGACCCCTGGAGAAGCTGTCGAACCTGTCAGCGGAGGAGCGCGCAAGGCTTCGCCGGCTTGAGGAGGACCTGGCCCGCGACCCGGTCCGGGCCTCGGGGGAGCAGCGCGAGCTGGCCCGGGCCGTACGCCGCCTCTCCGAGGAGCTTGATAGGGTCTTCGGGGCGGTGTCGGATGCGGAGCTCACGCAGCTTGCGGCGCTCGCCGGGACCGCCCGCTCCAAACGCTCCGCCGCCTCGCTCGCGGCCGAACGCGCCTTCGGCGGAAGCGCCCTGAAGGGGGTCGGGGAGGCGACCTGGCGAGCCCTATGGGACGCGGCGCGGCATTACTCGGAGCATGTCGCCTACGAGGGGCACGACTTCCCGCGGACGGACGCGGAAGCGGTCTGCGTGCTCTGCCACCAGCCGATCTCCGAAGGGACCGGGGATCTGAAGCTGACCTTTGAGGAGTTCGTGAAGGCCGACAGCGAGCGCGAGGCGCGGAAGGCCGAGGTGGCCTACGAGGAGGCCCTGGGGAAGCTGTCGGGTCTGTCGCTGCGGATGTCCGGGTTTCCGCTGCGCCGCCAGCTGTCGGTGACCCATCCGGATGTCGCCGCCGCGATCCTGCGCGGGCTGGCGACCGTCCGGCTTCGGCGATGGATCTGCACGCGGGCACTCGCCGACCGCGGCGCGGGTCCAATGCCCGTGGTTGCGGCCGGCATCATCGGCACGCTAACGACTCTTGCGGATGATACGCAGGCCTATGCCAAGGAGCTTCTGACGGCGGTCGATCCCGCCGGTCGGGTACGGCTGGTTGCGGAACGGGACGAGTTGCGTGACCGCGCACTCTTGGAGGCACTGCTGCCGAAGGCGAGGATCGAGGTGGCACGGCTGAGCGAGCTGGCGGGTTTGAAGGACTGCCTGTCCGAGATGGCGACGAATGCCATCACGACGCTCGGCAACACGATCGCCGACAAGGTCATCACGCCGAAGGTCCGCGATCGCTTTCAGGAAGAGATCCAGAAGCTGGCCGCCCACAGGGTGAGGGTCGACATCGTCCGTTCGGGCGGCAGGTACGGCTCCCCGCAGTACCAGGTCCGGCTGTTCGCCAACGAGAGGGCGAAGGTCGGCGAGATCCTGAGCGAGGGCGAGCAGACCTGCGTGGCCCTGGCCGCCTTCCTGACCGAGCTCGCTACCGCGGCTCATGGATCGACGCTGGTCTTCGACGATCCGGTCTCCTCGCTGGACCATCGGTGGCGGCGCAAGGTCGCCGAGCGGCTGGTCGAGGAAGGGGGCGTCCGGCAGATTATCGTCTTCACGCATGACCTCGTCTTCCTGAACGACCTGCATGCGCTGTCAATCGACGGCAGGATCCCGGTCTCCCTGATCTCGCTCACCCACACCTCTGTCGGCGCGGGCGTCGTGAACCAGGGACTGCCCTGGATCGGGGCTAAGGTCCGGGAGCGCCTCGACGCTCTTGAGAAGGACGCGCGGGCGGCCAAGGTCCTCTACGACGACAATCGGGATGATGAGTACGGGGCTGCGGCCTCCCACTTCTTCAGCAGGTTACGAAGTACGTGGGAACGGGCCCTTGAGGAGGTGGCCTTCAACTGTGTCATCCAAAGGCACCGCGACTACATCAGCACCAAGGACCTGAGAAAGGTGGCGAGCCTGACCGTTGCCAACGTCGAGGATTTCGCCGCCGGCTTCAAACGGTGCTGCGATCAGACGGAAGCCCACGATCCATCTCCCGGGCGGAACGCTGCTCCCCTGCGCCCAGACGAACTGCTCAAGGCCGTCGGGGACCTGAGGGCCTGGGTGGACCAGCTTCGTGAGCAGCAAAAGGGCGTTTGACGGCCTTCTGTCATCGTCGCCTGCCGCAGTAGGTGCCGCGGCCACCTGGTTGAGAGCGACGGCGCCCTCCGCCGCGGCAGCCTGGCCCTGCTCGCCCCCAACACCATGCAAGGCCCCTTTCTAATGATCGCCGAGCGGATCCCCGACGCGCTGACCACCTCGACCTTCGAGCGGGATGCCGACCGGAACATCGCAGGCTGCGACGAGCCCTGATGCGCCTTAACGGTTTTCACCTATCAATCGGATTTGGAGGTGCGGGCCCCGGCCTACCGCCGATAGGCATCGTGCCAGGAGTGGTCATCCCACCATCGACGAGAAGGGTGTCGCCGACGATGTAGTCGGACAGGTCGCAGGCCAGGAGCGCGATGGCCGCGGCGATGTCCTCGACCCGTCCGATGCGACCATACGGGATCTGCGACACCGCACTGCGGAGATTTTTACCCTGCATCTCGCCCGCGTTAATGCCGGTCCTCACGGCGCCGGGTCGATGGCGTTCACGCGCACCCCGCGCGGGGCGAATTCCTGGGCGAGGGTGCACATCAGCGTCGTCGTGCCGCCCTTCGAGGCCGCGCAATTAACGTGATCGCCCCACGGGATGCAGTCGTGTGACCTGAAGGCTCCCGACGCGATGGGAACCAGCGTCGTCGGCTGACTTCCCGGCTATTAAGCCAGCCCCGGCTTCTGTTCACTTCCGGCCGTTTGTAGTTTGCACTGATCAGTCTAAAAGGCAATTTTTCAAATATCAAAAATCGCCTTTTCATCGTCTATCGAAGGTAATCGGGGGCTCCTAAGCAGTCTCAATCTTTCATGTCTTACATATGCTGCCCTTTCAATTTGTCCTCTGAGTGAACTTCGCATGATTTCACCGGGGACAGTTTCGAGAATATCTGAAATTGTTTGATCTTTTATTGGTAAGAACAAACTCTTTTTCAGAACGCTTTTATTGAGAGGTTCTTTCCCCCAATATGTTTTTAAATCACGAATGACAGGCTGGATTTGATCAAGCACGGCAGCCCCATGTAATCGCGTGAATTCTAAGTGATCCATATCTTGATCATCATCGTGCATCCGATTTATATCTCTCAAGCAACATGCAGGAAATCCGTTTACATATAGATTTGACTCTGGTCTTGACAGACTAAATCTGAGATCAGTTGATATTTCTTGACAGTCAACTATTCCGAATGCGACGGCCTTAACGAGTAGGTCAACATCTTCAGTAAGTCGCTTGGGTCCAATTTTTATGAAAGGTAGCTTCTGTTCTCGCTGATACATACAGGCTTGTACGAAGCCGACAGCATCCAAATCAAAATTATGCGCAGTGAAGATTGCGCGAATTCTGAGTTCGATGTCGGACGGCGCAAGCTGATTTATATCAGCAAATATTCGAGGTTTTTCTATTTCCTCGTGAAATATTTTGTAGAATTCCGTGCCTCCGATACCTATCATGCCATTATTATCTCTCGTTGAGAGGTTCACGTAGAGAATGCGTGATAATTAGTTCGTGATTGATATATACAAGTACAATACAATCCGATGATATAGATCGCGTGACAACGCTTATAGCTTCTTAGATGCGCTTTCATCAAAACCCCGTTACCAAGGTTACAGCAAATCGCCGCGGCACACCGAAACTGATGCCCGGGCTCAGGCCTTGAGCGCCTCGATGCTGTCGAGGAGGTCTGGGCCGCCGGTCCGGCGGGCGCTCCACTTGCGGAAGATCGCGAGGACACTGCGATCGGTGATGCCGTGGCGGGCTGGGTTGTTCTCGTCCAGGACGCGCCGGAGCCGGGCGGGGACGTCGCGGTGCCAGAACTTGGTATGGTTCGGGCCGACCTCGCGTCCGAGTTCCTGGTAGGCGCCGTTGCCCGCCCAGCGCAGGCCCTTGGCGCCGAGCAGGGTACCGATCTCGCTGGCGCGGAAGTCGAGCTTCCGGCCGATACTGCCCGCGGTACAGATGTAGACCACTGCGGACTCCGCGGAGACGGTGGGCAGGTCCGGGGCGGCGCCCTCGCCGCCGACGCGGGCGAAGGCCTCCTCCGCCTTGCCGGTCCGGACGCCGTGCATCTCGGTGACGAGGAGCTCGACGCCGCGGGTGAGCCGCTCAATGAGCTCGCCTTGCCGCTGGAGGCGCTCATCCTGTTCCCGGACACGCGCTAGATGCTCACCGCGCTCGGCGCGGAGGATCTCGTTCTGCTCCCGGAACTGTGCCGCGATGGTCTCTCCCACGTCGCGCCGGAAATCCTCCATATCCGCGAGGGGTTTCCTCGGCGGAAGGTGGTGGAGCACGCCCATGGGAGGCTTCTCGCTCATGCGGCGACGGCTTCCGGGTTCGCGTGGTTACCGTGGAAGGCGTCGAAGGCCGCGTCGGCAGCGAGGGCGGCGAAGCGCTCGTGGTCGATCTCGGTGCGCCGCCCGAGGGCGTCGCGCATGACGGCGTGGGCGCGCTTGCGATCGTCAAGCTCGATCTGGGCGAAGACGCCCTCGGCCTCCGGGTTTACGACCCCGGCCGCAAGCATCTCGCGGCGGGCGAGGTAGGGGTCCCGGGCTAGGGCGCGGATGTAGCGGTCGGCGACCTTGCTCTGAGGAACCTTGCCGCGCTCCCAGCGGGTCCAGGTCTTCGGGCCGGTGGAGAGGATCTGTTCCATGTCGGCCTGGCGGAGCTTGTACTTGAGGCGGATGGCGTTGAGCTCGGCGGCGGACAGGAGCCCGTCCATCTCTCGCACGGCGTTGGCGACGGCGAGCTCGTGCTCAGAGATCTGAGAGCCCTGATAGCTGACGTTCCCGCATTCGGCGCAGACCATGCGACGGTCCTGGATGGCGAGGCTCTTCCCCGACCGTTCGACCACGAAGGGCTCGACGCGCTCGCAGACCGCGATCGCCTCGCAGGCTTGGCAGGCCTCCATCGTCATCGATCGATATCCTTCTTGAATGAGGTGACGACCAGGACGTCAGCGCCGGTGACCAGCAGCTTCAGGAACATCCAGTCGGCGCAGTCGTCGACCCAGATCGAGTAGTAGTCCGACACGGTGGTCGGGTGGTGTCTTCGCGTCGGCTCGGACTTGCTGAAGTGCGCCTCGCCCAATTCCGTCTGGATGATCGCCCGCAGGTCGTCAGTGTCGAGCTTACGGGTCCTGAGCTCTTCGAGGACGGGAGAAAAGAACGAACAGGCCTCCTCGTCGGCGGCGAGCGCGCGGACCTTTGCCAGGGGATTGTGCGGCGCCATCCAGCCTCCAAGAGGTAGCACCATGCTACCCGAACTTCAACCGCGGCATTCTGCTGAGGCTGGCGGCCCGGCTCCCTTGGTTGATCCTCGGTAAGCGTGGCCTGGAGCGTTTTACGCATGGGCCGGTGCGCGGTTCCGTCCCTTCGTGGAAGGGGCCGCCCGTGCCTAACCCAGCTCCATCTTTGGCTTGTCGGACGATCGCCAGGACCGGTTCCAAAACTAGGTGCGCAGCATGTCCGATGCCCGGTCCCGCTCCTCGCCGACCTGCTCGGGCGGGCGGGAATCGCGACGCTACGGCGACCCAAGTCGCAGAGGGGGGCGACGTCTCCGCGGACGCACCCCCGAGCATGTCGGCATTCGGATAGGCGTCCTGGGACGCCCGTCCGGCATGTACGAGCGCCTCCGGATCGTCCATAAGGCAGTCATGAGCGCGGGATTCCCGATCAGGGCCTACGAGGCGTCGCGCGGCTGGTGGGCGACCGCCGTCCGCCTGCTGTCGTTCGTCCTCCTCCTGGCGCTCATGGCGCCCTGTGCGATTTCCTCCGCCGACGCCCATCGCCTTCCTGATCACGCGCCCGCGTTCGCCACGTCCTCGCATAAGGGTGCGCCGGACCAGCCCGACGGGTGCCCGGCCTGCCATGCGACCTGCGGCTGCCATCTGGCCATTTGCATCGAGGCGTCACCCGGGATTCCGATCGCCACCGCCGGACGCCCGTCCTATGCCACGGCCGACGTCACCGTAGCCTCGATCTCCGCCGGTCGCCTTCCAAGGCCCCCTCGCGCCTGAGGCGGCACCGCCACGGCTGTGGCGGATGCAGACCGGACATCCCAGCGGATGCCGGCTCCTTGAGCGAGCTTGACTTGATCCGGACCGTCGACCCAGCCCCAGGCGGTGACCGCGGTCCTATGCGAACGGCCTCCCTTCCATGCGTGCAATCATATCCGTGGCCCTCCTGGCCATAGGCGTCGCCATCGGCGGTGCCGTCCCCCGCGTGTCCGAGACCGTGCGGGGCGCGCTGGCCGCCGCCGGCCTGTCCTCCACCGCGGCCAAGACTCCGGCGACCAACGCGGCCGTGACCGGGGCGCAGGCCACCAAGGTCGACGGCGACCACAAACACGCCGAGGGCGAGGCGCACGGCCACGACGAGGCAAGCGAGGGCAAGATCAAGATGACGGCCGAGCAGGCCGCCGAGCAGGACATCAAGCTGGCGCATGTCGAGGGCGGCATCCTCTCGCGCCATCTCCTGGTGCCCGGCACCATCACCCAGGACGCCGACCGGATCGCCCGGGTGCCTGCGCGGGTCGCCGGGACAGTGGCGGAGATGCGCAAGCGTCTCGGCGAAGACGTCGCCAAGGGCGAGATCGTCGCCGTCCTGGACAGCCGCGAGGTCGCGGATGCCAAGAGCGACTTCCTCACCGCGACGGTCAAGGCGGATCTGGAAAAGACCAACTTCGACCGGCAGCAGGCCCTCTGGGACAAGAGGATCTCGGCGGAATCGGCCTTCCTCAACGCGAAGGCCGCCTACTCCGAGGCGGGCCTGCGGGTCGATCTCTCCCGCCAGAAGCTATCGGCCCTCGGGCTGAACGCGACCGAGGTCGCCGCCGCGGCCAAGAAGGACGAAACCACTCCGAACTTGTCGTCGCTTCGCCGCTTCGAGCTCAGGTCCCCCCTCGCAGGGCGGATCGTGGAGCGCAAGGTCGACGTCGGAACGAAGGTCGGCAGCGAGGGGGACCCGGCCGACGTCTATACCGTGGCCGACCTCTCCTCCCTCTGGATCGAGCTCCCCGTCCCCACCACCGAGCTGTCCAAGGTCCGCGAGGGCGCCAGGGTGACTATCGTCGGGAGCGAGGACGCTCCCCGCCCCGAGGGCAAGGTCGTCTTCGTCAGCCCGATCCTCAACCCGGAGACGCGCTCGGCCCGGGTCATCGTCGCCCTGCCGAACAAGGACATGTCCTGGCGCCCGGGCACCTTCGTCACGACCGAGATCGAGATCGCCCAGGACAAGGTCGTTGTGCGGCTGCCGAAGTCCGCCATCCAGACCATCGGTGGCGAGAAGGTGGTGTTCGTGCGGACCGAGGAGGGCTTCTCGAAGCGGGAGGTGACCCTCGGCAAGGCGGACGACGATGCCTACGAGGTCGTCGCCGGCCTGGAGCCCGGCGACGAGGTCGCGGTGGCCAACTCCTTCGTCCTGAAGGCCGAGCTCGGCAAGGCCGAAGCCGACCACGACCACTGAGGGCGGCCGCCATGATCTCGAAGATCCTCGACTTCTCCGTCCGCCAGCGTTGGCTCGTGGTGCTCCTGTCGCTGCTCGCGGCCGGGTTCGGCGTGTTCTCACTGACGAAGCTTCCCATCGACGCGGTGCCGGACATCACCAACAACCAGGTGCAGATCAACACCACGGCGCCCTCGCTCTCGCCGAACGACATCGAGCGCATCATCACGTACCAGGTCGAGACCGCGCTCGCAGGCATCAAGGGCCTGGAATACACCCGCTCGCTATCCCGGAACGGGTTCTCCCAGGTCACCGCCGTCTTCTCCGAGGCGACGAACATCTATTTCGCCCGCCAGCAGGTCGCCGAGCGCCTTCAGGAGGCCGAGGCGGCGATGCCGTCCGGGGTCGAGCCGCGCATGGGGCCGATCTCGACGGGCCTGGGCGAGATCTACATGTGGTCGGTGCACTACGCGAAACCTGCCGAGCGCAAGGTCTCGAAGCCCGGTAAACCCGGTTGGCAGCCGGACGGCAGCTACCTCACACCCGAGAGCCACAGGCTCTCGACGGAGCTCGAACGCACGGCCTACCTGCGCACGGTCCAGGACTGGATCATTCGCCCACAGGTGAGGACCGTCCCAGGTGTGGCCGGCGTCGACGGCATCGGCGGCTTCGAGAAGCAGTACCACGTCCAGCCCGACCCGATGAGGCTGACGGCCCTCGACCTGTCCTTCGCCGACATCGGCAGGGCGCTGGAGGCCAACAACGCCAACCAGGGCGCGCGCTACCTGGAGGACAACGGCGAGGGCTACGTCGTGCGCGCCGCCGGCCGCTTGGAGAGCATGGAGGACATCGGGTCGGTCGTCGTGACCACACGCGGCGGCGTGCCGGTCCGCATCTCCGACGTCGCCGAGGTGCGGATCGGGCGCGATCTGCGCACCGGGTCGGGCAGCGAGGACGGGCAGGAGGTCGTCATCGGCACCGCCCTGATGCTCATCGGCGAGAACAGCCGCACCGTCGCCGCCGCGGTCGACGCGCGCATGACCGGCATCCGGCGCACGCTCCCGCCCGGCGTCGAGGTCCAGACGGTCCTCAATCGCACGGTCCTGGTCGAGGCCACCATCCGAACGGTCGCCAAGAACCTGGCCGAGGGCGCCGCCCTCGTCGTGGTCATCCTGTTCCTGCTGCTCGGCAACATCCGCGCGGCCATCGTCACGGCCCTAGTCATCCCGGTGGCGATGCTGATGACCATGACGGGCATGGTCCAGGGGCGCATCAGCGCCAACCTGATGAGCCTCGGGGCCCTCGATTTCGGCCTTATCGTCGACGGGGCAGTCATCATCACCGAGAACGCCCTTCGCCACCTCGCCGAACGCCAAGGGGAACTCGGGCGAAAGCTCGACTTGGAGGAGCGCCTCGCCACCGTGCGGGCCTCGGCCGAGGAGATGATCAAGCCCTCCCTCTACGGGCAGGCCATCATCATCCTCGTCTACGTGCCGCTCCTCACCTTCACCGGGGTCGAGGGCAAGATGTTCGAGCCGATGGCGCTTACCGTCATCATCGCCCTGGTCGCGGCCTTCGTCCTGTCGCTCACCTTCGTCCCGGCGATGATCTCCATCGTCATCACCGGCAAGGTCACCGAGACCGACAACTTCTTCGTCCGGGCGATCAAGGCCGCCTACCGCCCGGTCCTCGGGGCCGCCCTGCGCGTGCCCATGCTTTTCGTCGCGGTCGCCCTGGTGCTGCTCGTCGGAGCCGGCGTCCTGTTCAGGGGTCTGGGGCAGGAGTTCATCCCGCAGCTCGACGAGAAGAGCATCGCGTTGAACGCCCAGCGCATCCCGTCGACGTCCCTGTCGCAATCGCAGGCGATGCAATTGAAGGTCGAGCAGGCCATCGGCCGGTTCCCCCAGGTCGCCTACGTCTTCTCGAAGACCGGCACCGCCGAGGTCGCCTCGGACCCGATGCCGCCGAGCTCGTCGGACACCTTCGTCATCCTGAAGCCGCAAGCCGAATGGCCGGACCCGGACCTGTCCAAGGCCGAGTTGCAGGAGAGCATCGAGAAGGCCCTCGGGGCGCTCGCGGGCAACGTCTACGAGTTCTCCCAGCCCATCCAGCTTCGCTTCAACGAGCTGTTGGCCGGCACCCGCGGCGACCTCGCCGTAAAGGTCTTCGGCGATGATCTGGGCGCGATGACCGCGGCCGCGAACCAGATCGCCGGCATCCTGCGCGGGGTCGAGGGCGCGGACGACGTGAAGGTCGAGCAGACGGCTGGGCTGCCGTTCCTGGAGATCGGGATCAACAAGGCCGAGGCGGCCCGCCTGGGCCTGAGCACGTCCGCGATCCAGGACGTCATCGGGGCGGCCATCGGGGGCCGCGAGGCGGGCGTCGTCTTCGAGGGCGACCGGCGCTTCCCCATCGTCGTGCGCCTCAACGACAAGGTGCGCGAGGACCGCGAGGCCCTGGAGAACATCCCGGTGCCGTTGCCTCCCGGACCGAACGGGCGCGCCGCGTCCGTGCTCCTGAAGCAGGTCGCGAGCTTCTCGGTGACGGAGGGCCCGAACCAGATCTCGCGCGAGAACGGCCGGCGCCGGGTCGTGGTCACCGCCAACGTCCGGGGCCGCGACATCGGCTCGCTCGTGGCCGAGGCGCAAGACAAGGTGGCCACGGGGGTCTCACTTCCGGCCGGCTACTACGTCACCTGGGGCGGGCAATTCGAGAACCTGGCTTCCGCCCGCCAGCGCCTGATGGTGGTCGTCCCGGTGTGCTTCTTCCTGATCTTCCTGCTGCTGTTCTCGGCCCTGAACTCGGCCCGGGACGCGCTCCTGGTGTTCAGCGCGGTTCCTTTGGCGCTGACCGGGGGCATCGCCGCCCTATGGCTGCGGGGCATGCCGTTCTCGGTGCCCGCGGCCGTCGGCTTCATCGCCCTGTCCGGGGTGGCGGTGCTCAACGGCTTGGTGATGCTGACCTACATCAAGCAGCTCATCGCCGAGGGACGGCCAAGGCGCGAGGCCATCATGGAGGGCGCCATGACCCGGCTCCGTCCAGTGGCGATGACCGCGCTGGTGGCATCTCTCGGGTTCGTACCGATGGCGCTGGCGACCGAGACCGGGGCAGAGATCCAGCGCCCCCTGGCGACGGTAGTCATCGGCGGCCTCATCTCGGCGACCCTTCTGACCCTCGTCGTCCTGCCGGCCCTCTATGCCAGGTTCGCCGGTGCGGTCGCCCCCGAGAGGAAGGATCGGCCCATGCCGGTCCAACCGCATCTCCGCGCCGCCGAGTAGGAGGGTCGGCATGAGCAAGAAGGTCGCCCGAACCATCGCTGACTGGGGCGGCGGCGGCTCACGTCGCCGACGCCGCGTCAGGCCCCACGTCCGTCGCGCGGCCGGCCGGGCGTTCGCCCTGGCCCTCATCGCCATCCCGGCCTGCGTCTACCTTCTGTACTGCCTCTGCAACATCGGCGGGAGGACGCACTTCCACCTGATGCCGACGAGGCCGATCCATCCTCAGGACGGATCCCCGTGGGGAGACAAAGCCTCAATGATGCGGCAGTCGGCGACGGACCCGCAGCCGCACTGACCGATGACGTCACGCAGCTCATGCGCCAACCGGGTCAGGTCGGCCAGCTTGCGCTCGACCTGCGCCAGGTGGGCGCGGGCGATGGTGTCGACCTCGGCGCAGGACCGGTCGCGGTCGTCGGCCATGGCGAGAAGCTCCCGGATCTGGTCGACCGTGAAGCCGAGGTCCCGTCCCCGCCGGATGAAGCTCAGGCGGCGCAGGTGCTCCGGACCGTAGAGACGGTAGTTGCCCGCCGACCTTTCCGGCGCCGGCAGGAGCTTCACCTTCTCGTACCACCGGACCGTCTCGACGCGGGTGTTCGTCGCCGCGGCCAGGTCGCCGATGGTCATGGGGGGTGCGTGCGCCATGGCCTTGACCCTGTAGTTCCTACAGGGTGCATGTAGGGCCTCAGACCCTTCGGCGCGAGGCCCGGGTCGACGGAGCTTGCCATGTCAGGGCTAGGAACATCGGGAGCGGTCCCCGCGGGCGCCGCGCTGCGCTACCGCGTGAAGGGCATGGATTGCCCGAGCTGCGCGACCAAGATCGAAACGGCGGTAACCCGCCTGCCCGGCGTCCGCGACGTGCGCGTGAACTACACGGCCCAGGTCCTCGACCTCGTGCTCGACGAGGGCTCGACGCCCAGGGCGGACCTGGAGAACCGGATCACGGGGCTCGGCTATGGCGTCGGGTCCCTGCCGATCGCGGCCGACCTCGCCCGCTCGCAGACGACGGGCATCGCGGCCCCGGCCATCGTCGAGGAGGAGGCGGAGACCCCCGCCTGGCGCAGCCGCAAGGGGCTTTTGGCGCTGGGCATCGCCGTCCTGTTCGCAAGCGGATTTCTCCTGCAGACGGTTCGGCCCGGGCTGGCCGGGGAATACGCCTACTGGCCCGGCGCGCTCCTGGGTCTCGCCTTCTACGGACGCCGCGCCATCGCCGCCGCCCGCAACGGCTCGCCCTTCTCCATCGAGATGCTGATGTCGGTCGCCACCATCGGGGCGCTCGCCATCCATGCCGCCGAGGAAGCGGCGGTGGTGGTCCTCCTCTTCACCGTTGGCGAGATGCTCGAAGGCTTTGCGGCCGGCCGGTCCCGGGCCGGCATCAAGGCCCTCGTGGGCCTGGTGCCGAAGACGGCGCGCCTGGTCGAGGGGGACGGCGCCGTGCGTGAGGTGGCGGCCGCCTCCCTGGTGATCGGCCAAACCGTGCTGGTGCGCCCGGGTGACCGCGTCCCTGCGGACGGCGAGGTCACGGACGGCACGTCGAGCCTCGACGAGTCCCCGATCACGGGGGAATCGGTGCCCCGGCCAAAGGAGGTCGGGGACGCCGTCTATGCCGGCAGCGTCAATGCGGACGGGGCCCTGCAGGTCAGGGTCGCCCGGATGCCGTCGGACAACACCGTCGCCCGCATCCTGCACATGGTGGAGGAGGCGCAGGCGTCGAAGTCGCCGACCGCCCGGTTCATCGACCGCTTCAGCGCCGTCTACACCCCGGTCGCCTTCGCGGTCGCCGCGCTGGCGACGCTTGGCCCGCCGCTGCTGCTCGGCGCCGACTGGGGCACCTGGATCTATCGCGGACTGGCGTTGCTCCTCATCGCCTGCCCCTGCGCCCTCGTGCTCTCGACCCCGGCCGCCATCGCCTCGGGTCTTGCCGCCGGAGCGCGGCGGGGACTGCTGGTGAAGGGCGGCGCCGCCCTGGAGACCATCGGACGGGTGCGTACCGTCGCGTTCGACAAGACGGGGACGCTCACGGCAGGGCGTCCAAGGGTCACCGACGTCCTCCGATTTGCCCCGGACATGACGGATCGCACCCTGCTCGGGCTCGCGGCGACGGTGGAGGCCGGATCGAGCCACCCCATCGCTCGTGCGATCCTCGAACGTACGGAGGCCGACGCCATCCCCCTGCGCCCCGTACGCGATGCCCGTGCGGTTCCCGGCAAGGCCGTCCAGGCCACGGTTGCGGGACGCACGGTCGCGGTGGCATCCCCGCGCCACGCCGCGACACTGGCCAGCCTCTCGCCGGAAGCGGAAGCAACGGTGCGGGCCCTTGAGGAAGCGGGCAAGACCGCCGTCGTCGTGGTTCGGGACGGAGAGGCGCTCGGCGTCGTGGCGGTCCGGGACGAGCCCAGACAGGATGCGGCCGCCGGCGTCGCGGCCCTGCGCCGGCTCGGGGTCGAATGCGTGATGCTGACCGGCGACAACCGGCGCACCGGCGAGGCCATCGCCAAGGGCCTGGGACTATCGGTCCGGGCCGACCTGCTGCCGGCCGACAAGCTCGCCGAGATCGGCGCGTTGAAGGAGGTCGGGCCGGTCGCGATGGTCGGCGACGGCATCAACGATGCCCCCGCGCTCGCCTCCGCCAGCGTCGGGATCGCGATGGGCGGCGGCACCGATGCGGCGCTGGAGACAGCCGATGCGGCCATCCTCAACGACCGGGTGACGGACGTGGCGGCGCTCGTGGCGCTCTCCCGGGCGACGCTCGGCAACATCCATCAGAACGTGGCCATCTCCCTCGGGCTGAAGGGCGTGTTCCTGGTGACGACACTCGCCGGCATCACCGGGCTATGGCCGGCCATTCTGGCGGATACCGGGGCGACCGTCCTGGTGACGGCCAACGCCCTTCGCCTGCTTCGGGCCTGAGACGACGGTTTCGTGCTGGCTACGCGCCGGTGCCATCGTTGTGACCGGAGGCCGGAAACCACGACGCCGAGTTTCCGGAAAAGCTTTCCTTATCCAAGGCGACCGGGAGACTGCGCACCCACGGAACCGTCTCAGAAGCGGAGCCGTTCCTCGTCGCTCCCGTACCGTCCGTGCCGGTCCCATGATCGGCTCGGGCGAGACCGAGCCACCAACAACCCACGAGGAAGCCCCCATGAGGAAGTCCCTTTTCGCCGTCGCTGCCCTGGCCGCGCTCGGCGCCATCGGCATCGCCGCCCCCGCGTCGGCAGCCCCGGGCATGGTCGGCGCCGTCGAGGCCCAGACCAGCATCGTCGACGTCCGCATGGACGGGATGCACGGCCACCGCGGCCATGGCCGCATGATGGGCCATCGTCACGGGCACGGCCACATGATGCGCCACCATCACCACCGCGGCCACATGATGCGCCACGGTCATGGTCATCGCCACCACCGCATGTGATCGTCCAGGGGCCCTTCGGGGCCCCTTATTCCTTCTCTATTAAAACGACGGACCTCAAGGCAGGCAGGTCGCGCGGCCTGGCGGAAGCGAGCTTACATCCGCTCCTTGATGCTGGAGCCGACGAGCCACCAGTTCACCGGGTAGCTGGTCATGAATCCCGCGACCACGGCGACCTGCATGGCGAACCAGAACTCAACTGAGTTCACCGGCGCCCGTTGACCGGCAAGGTGCGGGAACACGGCGAACTGCGCGAGCGCCATGAAGCCGTACATGCCGACCTGCCAGGCGATCAGCGACAAGGTGTCGGCCTTGAGCGCGGCGACGATGCCCCGGCCCGGGGAGAGCCCGCGCATCGGCACGATGGCGTAATACTGGAACACGATCCCAAGCCCGAAGGCGAAGACGAAGTCCAGCGCCCAGACCGCGTACATCTTCTCCTCGAACAGCGACTGCCAGCCGAACCAGACCGCCACCACCGGCGCCAGGAAGGCGAGCCACTCGGCGGCGACGTCGCCCAGCATGCAGCCGCTCCCGCAGTGGAGCGCGCCCTTGCCCACCATCACCGGGAACGGCGTTTGCGTCATGTTCGGCGGCTTCTCGTCCCGCTCCATCGCGCGGTGATGCGCCTCCATGGTCGCGAGGCGGCCATAGCGAAAGTAGGCCCAGACCACGACCACCGTGCCGAACAAGGCGCTGACCGGCCAGACCACGTTCATCACGGTCATGTGCTGCGGATGCCGAATGACCTGCACCGACAGCAGCAACGAGCAGGCGGCCCCGAGCAGCAGGGCCAGGATCGAGAGCGCGTGGAGCCAGGCGGGGAACGTCGTGGCCATGCCGCTCAATGCCCCATCGCCAGCATCCAGACGGCCATGGCGACCATCATCACATTCTCGGTCAACGAGACGAAGCCGAGCGGCACCTTGCTCGATCCGCCGACGCAGGCGCACTTGATCTCGCGCTTGTCGACGTAGACCGCCTTGAACACCGAGACCGCGCCGATGGTGCCGATGAACAGGGCCACGGGGATCGACAGCCAGTTAAGGGCGCCGGCCACCATCAGGACGCCGGCGATGCCCTCCAGGAACGGGTAGGCGTAGGCGTAGCGCACCCAGCGCTTGGCCAGCAGGTCGTAGCCGAGGAACATCGACGAGAAGGTCTCGACGTCCTGCAGCTTGAGGAGGGCGAGGACGCACATGCTGAAGGCGATGTACCACTCGCCCGCCCGGACCGTCAGGGGCGTGCCGTACACGGCGTAGCTCGCCGCGAGCGCCATCAGCGCGGTCATCGAGAACACCGCCACCACCGGCGTGTAGGTCGTCGCGTTCGGGTCGTTGGCGGCCTGGCCGAAATGCCGCCTGAGGTCGTCGAAACCCCCGACGCGCTCGCCGTTGATGAAGGTCTGGGGCGTCGACTTGACCGCATGCTCGGCCTTGAAGCGGTCGGTCTCCTCGCGGGTGGTCAGCCAATGGTCCTCCACCTGGAAGCCCTGGCGTTCGAGGAGGTCCTTCGCCTTGAGGCCGTAGGGGCACGTGTGCTGCGGCATCATCATGCGGTACAGGACGGCCTTGCGGGACGCGGTGGCTTGCATCGGAAACTCCGTGGGTTGTCGGGGCGCGATGCCGTCCGGGCCTCGAAGTGGAAGCAGGGTGCGGGCAGCGGCCGATTGGGCTTGCGGACCTTCCTGCACCTTCCCATCATAGGAAGGTCAACGGAGGGACTCTCACGATGAACATTGGCGAGGCGAGCCGGGCCTCCGGGGTCTCGGCCAAGATGATCCGGCACTACGAGAGCATCGGGCTCGTGCCCCCGGCGGACCGGCGCGACAGCGGCTATCGCGATTATGGCACCGCCGACCTGCACCGGCTCGGCTTCATCCGGCACGCCCGGGACCTGGGCTTCTCGCTGGACCGCATCCGGGTGCTGCTCGGGCTCTGGAGCGACCCTGCCCGCAGCAACGCCGAGGTGAAGGCCATCGCGAGGGCCCACGTGAAGGAGCTCGAACAGCGGGCCCGCCAACTCAACGAGATGGCGAACGCCCTCCGGTCCCTGGCCGACGCCTGCGATGGCGACGGCCGGCCGGACTGCCCGATCATCGCCAGCCTGGAGACCGGGGCGAACGTCCCGCCCTGCCATCCGGGCGCCTCCCCGGGGGCGATGCCGCCCCCCGCACCGCGCCGGAAGGCCGTGGCCGGTCGCTGAGTCCGAACCGGCCCCGGCGGCGCTTCGGTCAGGCAGCCATCTTCCGGCAGCTCTCGGCGCAGCGGCGGCACTGCTCGACGCAATGCTGCATGTCGCCGACCTGCTCGCAGCTTCGGGCACAATCCTCGCAGACGTCGGCGCACTCGGCGCAGGTGTGCTTGTGATGCCTCGTCCCGATCAGCATGAAGTGCGCCGACGTCCGGCACATCTCGGCGCAGGCCAGCATCAGGCGGAAGTGCTCGGGCTCGACGTGCTTGCCGCCGGCCGGCAGGCAGCGGTTCGAGGCCATGCCGAGGCAGGTCTGGTAGCAGCGAAGACATTCGTCGATGCAGGACTGCATCTCGCTCGACATATTGCTCATGTGAAGCTCCTTGATGTTAGACAAAAAGAAACGAGCGTCAGCACTGGATGACAGTACCCCTCCAGTATTGCCTTGCTCATTCTGTCAACTCAGACGGCTATAGTTCGTTCTAATAAATTCCTTCTCTCATGCCCGGGATACTCAATCCGTCCGCAAGCGCCTACTCCGCCGCCTCGCGGTAAGCGGGTCGTTCGGCCGGGGCGACGCTCGCCGGCGTCTCGGCGGCCGCGGACAGACCCCATCCCTTCACGAGGGCGTAGACCGCCGGGATGACGACCAGCGTCAGCACGGTCGAGGACACCATCCCGCCGATCATCGGCACGGCGATGCGCTGCATCACTTCGGAGCCGGCGCCCGTGCTCCACAGGATCGGGATCAGGCCGGCCATGATGGCGGTCACGGTCATCATCTTCGGGCGAACCCGCTCGACCGCACCGACCATGATCGCCCGCCGCAGGTCCTCGCGGTTCAGGGGCCGCCCCTCGCGTGCGCAGGCGGCCCGGACCTCGTCGAGCGCGTGGTCGAGGTAGACCAGCATGATCACCCCTGTCTCGGCGGCGACGCCGGCGAGCGCGATGAAGCCCACCGCCACGGCCACCGACATGTTGAAGCCCATCCACCACATCAGCCAGATGCCGCCGACCAGGGCGAACGGCAGCGACAGCATGACGATGAGCGTCTCGGTCAGGCGCCGGAAGTTGATGAACAGCAGCAGGAACACGACGAGCAGCGTCAGCGGCACCACGACCTTCAGGCGCGCCTCGGCCCGCTCCAGGTATTCGTACTGCCCGCTCCACTGCAGGGTCGTGCCCTGTGGGAGCTTGACCTCGTCCACCACGGCCTTGCGCGCCTCGGCCACGTAGCCGCCGAGGTCGCGCCCATTGATGTCGACGAAGATGTAGACCGCAAGCTGTCCGTTCTCCGTGCGGATCGAGGTCGGGCCCCGGGTGAGTTCGACCTTGGCGACCTCGCGCAACGGCACCGTGCCCCCAGCCGGGAGTGGCACCTGCACCTCGTCGGCGATGGCCCGCGGATCGGACCGGAAGGCCCGGGGGTAGCGGACGTTGACGGTGTAGCGTTCGCGTCCCTCGACGGTGTTCGTCACGCTCTGGCCGCCAAGCGCCGTCGCGATGACGTCCTGCACGTCCCCGACCATCAGCCCGTAGCGCCCGAGCGCCTCCCGGTCCGGCGTGATGTCGAGGAAGTAGCCGCCGATGACCCGCTCGGCGTAGGCGCTCGACGTGCCCGGCACGTTGCGCACCACCGCCTCGACCTGGCGAGCGACCCCTTCCATCTCCTTAAGGTCGGTGCCCAGCACCTTGATGCCGACGGGCGTGCGAATGCCGGTCGAGAGCATGTCGATGCGGGCGCGGATCGGCTGCGTCCATGCATTCGACACGCCCGGGAACTGCAGGGCCTTGTCCATCTCGGCCTTGAGGCTCGCCAGCGTCACGCCGGGGCGCCACTCGGACGGCGGCTTCAGCGCGATGACCGTCTCGAACATCTCCATCGGCGCCGGGTCGGTCGCGGTGTTGGCGCGGCCCGCCTTGCCGTAGACCGAGGCTACCTCCGGGAAGGATTTTATGATGCGGTCCTGGGTCGCGAGGAGCTCGCCGGCCTTGGTCACCGACAGGCCCGGCAGGGTCGTCGGCATGTACATCAGCGTGCCCTCGTTGAGGTCGGGCATGAACTCCGAGCCGAGCTGACGGGCCGGCCACACGGTCGCCGCCAGCACCCCGAGGGCGAGCAGGACAGTCAGCACCCGCGCCCGCAGGACGCCCGCGATGAGCGGCCGGTAGAGCCAGATCAGGAGCCGGTTCAGCGGGTTCCTGTGCTCCGGGATGATCCGGCCCCGCACGAACAGCACCATCAGCGCGGGGACCAAGGTCACCGACAGGATCGCGGCTGCCGCCATGGCGAAGGTCTTGGTGAAGGCCAGCGGCCCGAACAGCCGGCCTTCCTGGCTCTCCAGTGTGAAGATCGGCAGGAAGCTGACCGTGATGATGAGGAGCGAGAAGAACAGGGATGGGCCGACCTCGGACGCCGCCTCCACCAGGATCTCCGTCCGCGGCTTGCCTGGCGGCGCCCGTTCCAGGTGCTTGTGGGCGTTCTCGATCATCACGATGGCGGCGTCGATCATGGCGCCGACCGCGATGGCGATGCCGCCCAGGCTCATGATGTTGGCGCCGAGACCCAGGGCTCGCATGCCGACGAACGCCATCAGGATCCCGACCGGCAGCATCAGGATGGCGACGAGCGCGCTCCTCACATGCAGCAGGAACACGACGCACACGAGCGAGACGACGACGCTCTCCTCGACCAGCGTGTGCCGCAGGGTGTCGATGGCCGCGTCGATGAGCTGGGAGCGGTCGTAGACCGGCAGGATCTCGGTGCCCGCGGGCAGGCTTTTCGCCACCTCCGCAAGCTTCGCCTTCACGCCCTCGATGACGTTCAGCGCGTTCGCGCCGAAGCGCTGCAGGACGATGCCGCCGGCGACCTCGCCCTCGCCGTTCATCTCGGTGATGCCCCGACGCTCGTCCGGTCCGAGCTCGACCCGGGCGACGTCCCGGACCCGCAGCGGCGTGCCGCCGGAAGTCTTGAGGACGATGTTCTCGATGTCGGCGACGCCCCTCAGGTAGCCGCGACCGCGGACCATGAACTCGAACTCGGAGAGCTCGACCGTGCGGCCGCCGACGTCGGCGTTGCTCGACCGGATTGCGTCCCGGAGCTTGTTGAGGGAGATGCCCTGGGCACGAAGCCGGTTCGGGTCGACCACGACGTTGTACTGCTTGACGAAGCCGCCGACGCCGGCGACCTCGGCGACGCCCTCTGCCCGCGAGGCCCCGAACCGGACCACCCAGTCCTGCAGGGAGCGAAGCTCGGCGAGCGTCCGTTCCTTTGCGACGACGACGTACTGGTAGACCCAACCCACGCCCGTGGCGTCGGGGCCGAGTGTCGGGGTTACCCCGGCCGGCAGGCGGCTCGCCGCGGCGTTGAGGTATTCGAGCACCCGCGAGCGGCCCCAGTACGGGTCGGTGCCGTCCTCGAAGATGACGTAGACGAACGACACGCCGAAGAACGAGAAGCCGCGCACTACCTTCGCCTTCGGCACCGTCAACATGGCGGTGGTCAGCGGGTAGGTGACCTGATCCTCCACGACCTGTGGCGCCTGGCCCGGGTACTCCGTGTAGACGATGGCCTGCACGTCCGAGAGGTCGGGGATGGCGTCGAGCGGCAGGGTGCGCAGCGACATCACCCCGACCGCGACGGCGAACACGGTCCCAACCAGCACCAGGACGAGGTTACGTGCCGACCAGCCAATGAGGCGCGCGATCATGGCGTGCCTCCCGCGTCGGCGGCCAGCCGGTCGTCCTTGGGCGGCGCCATGCCCTGGAGGGCCGCCTTCAGGTTGCTCTCGGCGTCGATGAGGAAGTTCGCGGAGGTCACGACGCGGTCGCCGGCCGAGATGCCGTCGCGGATCTCGGTGTAGCCGGTGCCGCGCACGCCGACCTTGACCTCCTTCGGCTCGAAACGGCCTTCCCCGCGGTCGAGGAGCACCACCTGCCGCTCGCCGGTGTCGATGACGGCGTCGTCCGGCACCGCGACCACGGGCTTGGTGTCGCCGGTCGCGACCTCGACGTCGGCATACATGTCGGGCAGCAAGGTGCCGTCGGGGTTCGGGAGCTCGATGCGCACCCGCGTGGCCCGGGTCTCCGGGTTCACCTGCGGATAGATCGTCCCGACCTTGCCGGAGTAGATGCGCCCCGGGGCCGAGCGCAGGCGGATCGTGGCGGCTTGCCCGACGCGGACGTTGGAAAGGTCGCGCTCGGGCACGTCGGCGAGCACCCACATCGTCGCGATGTCGCCGATGCGGAACAGGGTATCGCCGGCCGCGGCCTTCATGCCCTCGATGGCGGTCCGTTGCAGGACGATGCCGTCCCGGGGCGACGACCAGGTGATGGCCATCGGCACGTTCCGGGTCCGCTCCATCTCGTCGATCACCGCCTCGGAGACGTTCAGGTTCCGCAGGCGCCGCCTCGCGCCGTCGAAGCCCGGGTTGGCGATGAGCTGGGCCGCCGCCGCGTTGATCTCGGGCGAGTAGACGTGGACCAGCGCCTGGCCCTTGCGGACGCGGTCGCCGGTGGTGACGTTCTCGACATGGTCGACGTAGGCGTCCGACCGGGTCGCGATGACCGTCACCCGCCGCTCGTCGAGGGCGACCGTGCCGGGCACCCGGACGGGCTGCGCCACCACCCGGCGCTCGATGACCTCGGTCCGCACGCCGGTGCGCTGCACCTTGCCGGGCGAGACGGTGACGACGTTGCCGTCGCTGTCCTCACCCTCGTAGACGGGGATGTAGTCCATCCCCATCGAATCCTTCTTGGGCGTGGCCGAGGTGTCCGGCAGCCCCATCGGGTTGCGGTAGTAGCGGATGCGGCGGGCGCCCGCGGCGGGCTTCGCGTCCCCGGCCTTCCCCATGTCCTGGGCGGCCAAGTCATGCCCGGCCATCCCCTGGCCGGCCATGTCGGCAGGCATGGCCTCGCCGTCGTCCGAAGCGTCGAAGCGCACGTCCTCGCTGGCGTGGACCGCGCGGAACTCCCGGCCATCCGCGGTCGCCATCGGCGACAGCGAGTAGACCGGCTTCCCGTCCGGGTCCTGGTAGTAGACCACCGGTCCGGCCGCCTTCGTGGGGGCCGTAGCCTGCGCGGCCGGCATGGGGGCCGGAGACCACCGGGCGAGCTCCGTCCGGGCGCGCTCGGCGAGCGCCGGCACGGGGTTCTCCCCATGCCCCGCGACATAGCCGGCGCCCCCCGCCGCGAGTGCGGCGAGGGTCCCGGCGAACCAGGCCGCGCGGCTCACTTGACGGCCTTGAAGACCAGCTTGTCCTCGACCGTGCCGGTCTCGCCCTGGACCTTGGCCCCGAGCGACAGGCGCCAGCCGCCGGCCATCGTGAGCTTCGCCTTGAAGCGATAGACGCCCGGCTCGGTCGTGGGGAGCTGCTCGATCTTCGAGGTCATCTCGTCCATGCTGTCGGGCGCCATGTCGATGCGCTTGGCGAAGATCACGGCGTCGGGAACCGGCTTGCCGCTGCGCTTATCGAGAAGGCGCACCGACAGGACAGCCTCGCCGACCTTGGCCTCCTGCTGCAAGAGCTCGAAGCGGTAGTCCTTGATGTCGGCAAGCGCCGGGAACGCGGTCGCCGACAGGGCGGCACCGAGCAGCGCCGCCGAGACGGCGCGCGGAAAAGGCTTCTGGGTCACGGGTGTTGTCTCCTGAACGCGATGGCGGGCCGCGCGTGGACGCGCGGCGTCATGCCGGCGCTCACGCCGGCGGCATCGGGTTCAGGCTCGGGGAGGCTCGGTGGGCGGCCCTTGCGAGAGGCTGTCGAAGGACGCGATGACGGCCCAGGTGGGTCCCTCGAAGCGGGCGACGCGACCCGGAAGTCCGAGGGCGACCGGAAGTCCGGTGGCGACCTTAGCCAGGCAAAGCGCCATCAGGGGGCAGCCCTTCGAGCAGTCGGGCATGTCCGGCCGCTCCTTGGGGCAGCACGGCATCTCGTCCATGGCCATCCCGGCCATGCCGTCCATGGCCTCGTCGGACATCGCCATGGCGTGACCGTGAACGCCCGTCGGCGCGCGCATGCCTGCGGCAGCCGCGGATGCGGTCACCGGCGCAAGGGCGAGGCTGAGGACCGCCAGGAGCGGGAGCAGCCTGCGAAGGGCGAGCCAGAAGGTCACCGTCCGACGATGCCACATCACAGACCGGCAAGGAAGGGACGGGACTACCGGACGCGCCAAGGGGATACGACGAGCGCGAGTTTCGCGATGACGGGCACGGGACGGAAGACGTAGGTGTCGCGCGACGACCGGACGCCCCGCGCCCGGGGACCCGGAGCCATGCACCCGAGGCTACCGGACGCGCTCCATCGAGCGTCGGATCGTGACCGGGAGAGGACGGATCGTCCAGCACGGCACCATGCCCGGACCGGGACCAAGCGGGTATGCCTCCTGTCCGGTCCGCAGCTCAGGAGGACCCCGAGCAGCAGGATGCGGACCCGCCGTTCTCGCGGGCTTCCTGGATGGGCGGACAGGGGACCTCGCCGAAGGAGCAGAAGACGCAGCAGTCGCCCGCCTTCGGGCGCAGGAGCGTGCCGCAGCCGGTGCACTCGTAGAAGAACTGGCAGGCGTCGGTCGGCATCGTCTCCGTCGCTCGATGACCGCAGTGCGGGCAGGTCAGGGTGGACCGAAGCTGCATCGTCCGCCTCACCGCATCGCCTTGAGCACGACAGGCTCAAGGTATGGTTCCCACGCGAGCGCCAAACCGACCAGCACCGTCCCAAGTCCCAGAAGGCCAGGGGTACGCCATGACGGCCCCATGCGAGCACATGGTTCGGCCATGTCGCATGCCGTCGCCCGGTAACGGAAGAACAGCGCCCAACCCATGAGGAGGGCCAGGGCGGCCCCGCCAAGCAGGATCGGCCGGATGCTAGCCAACATGGCCAATCCTCCGAAAACCGCCCCTGTCGCGCCGAGACCGGCAAGCGCCACCGGGAGGGCGCAGCAGGACGAGGCCGCCAGGGCACCCAGCCCGGCGACCGTGCCCAGCCCGGCGAACCAGCTTCCCGAGGGAATCGGCAGGCCGTCCCGCGGACGTGAGGCGGGTCTTGCGGGAGGCGCCATGGATGGTGTGTCGATCATCATCGTGCCACCCTGCATCCCGTAGCCACTACGGGATCAAGCGAAAAATGGCGAAGGGTGCGCGAGGTCTCTCCATAGGGCAGATCGCGGCGGCGGCCGGGATCAACCTGGAGACCGTCCGCTACTACGAGCGCATCGGGCTCATGCCGCCGCCGGCTCGCACGGAGGGCGGTCACAGGGCCTACGATCCTGCCCATGTCCGGCGCCTGGCGTTCATCCGTCAGGCTCGCGCATTGGGCTTCGGGATCGAGGACATCCGGACCCTGCTGGCGTTGGCCGCGCCCGGGCACCGGTCCTGTGGCGAGGTCCGGGACGTCGCAGCCGCCCACCTTGCCGAGGTCCGCGCCAAGCTCGCCCGTCTCGCGCGGCTTGAGCGCATCCTGAGCGACACCGTGGAGCGGTGCAGCGGCGCCCCGACGCCGGCCTGCCCGGTTCTCGATATGCTCGATGCACCGATGTGAAAGCCGGCCCATCCGACACCCAGCAGTGGAACGGGACCGCCGGTCGTCCTTGTCTTGGTCCCAAGAGGCCGGAAGCGGGTGGCGATGCGGGGTCACGCAGCCGCTCGTCCGTGGAACGACCGTCGACCTAGGCGTCGACCGGCGAGGATGCCGGGGCGCCGAACCTTGGCATGAGGCGGACGTAGATGAGTTCGCTGAGGAGCTCGACCAGCGTCTGCGTGACGATGACGGCGGGCAGGAGTGGCACGGCACCCGGAACCGCAAACGCCAGCGGCAGGACCACCAGGGAGTTTCGCGTGGCGGCGCTGAAGGCCAGCGTGCGGACGGTGGGGGCATCCAGGCGGAACGCGCGCCCGACCGCCCAACCCAGCAGCGGAGCCGCCACGGCGAAGACGACGTAGACGGGGACCACCCGCGGGGCGTCGTCCAGGGCGGGCCCGAGCTGGGGCAGGACGGACGCGATCACCACGAACAGGACGAGGGCCGTTGCCGGCACCGGCAGAAGCCCGAGCCCGGCGGCGATCCGCTGGCCGGTGCGGCTGCGTGCGGCCCAGATCTGCACGGCCGCAGCAAGTCCGAGGGGAACCGCGATGAGCCAGACGAAGGCGTGCACGAACGGACCGACCTGGACGAACCTGGCGGCGTCCTCGCCGAGGAAGACGTTGAGGTAGACCGGCAGCAGCAGCATCTGCGCGATCAGCAGCGCCGGGGTGGAGGCCAGCAGCACCTTGGCGTCCGCGCGGCCGAGGTGGGCGAAGGTGACAACGTAGTCGATGCACGGCGTGAGCAGGACCATGAGCACGCCCAGCCGCAGCATCGGATTGGCGGGCAGGAACTGGATCAGGCAGGCCACCAGGATCGGCAGCGCGACGAAGTTCGTGGCGAGGAGCGCCGCCAGGAAACGGACCCGCGTAAAGGCTTTCCCCAACTCGGGCAGGGGTACCTGGAGGAAGGTGACGAACAGCATCAACGCCAGGGCCGGGTTGATCCCGACGTCCAGGGCCGTGGTTCCGGGGACCAACAGCGCAACGACGACGGCCAGGCCGATGGCGGCGAAGTAGATCGGGATCTGGCGGCCTTCGAGGATGTCGCGCAAGGTGGTCATGCTTCCTCGCAGGCGATCCTGGGGGCTTGCTCGACCCGCTGGGGCCGTCCGGTGCATTTGGCGAACAGGTCGATGGCGCGGTCGCAGACCTCGCAGTGACCCTCGCAGCAATCGCGCATGAGGAAGGCGACGAGGTCGGACAGGGCCGGGAAGATCGCGCTGTAGATGATCGAGCGACCTTCGCGGCGGCTCTCGACGAGGCCGGCGTTCTCCAGGTGGTTGAGGTGGAACGAGATGCGCGGCGCCGAGGCACCTGCGATGGCCTCGGTGATGGCACCGGCGGCCATGCCCTTCGCCCCGGCGGTCACCAGCATGCGGATGATGCGTAGGCGGGTTTCCTGCGCGATGGCCGCGAAGCCGTCGAGCGCTTGCTTTTCCTGCACGACACTTAAACCGTTATGGAATCGTTTAAGCGTCAGTAGGCTCACGACGGGTCGGAGGCAAGGACCGGATCTGGACCGGATCACGGCGGACGTCCCAGGCAGCCTCCGCTTTCCTAGCTTCGCGGCCGGACACGCCAGAGCGATAGGGCAAGCGCAACGTTCGCCACGGCGAGCACGCTGAGCAGTGCATAGGTCGCGTCCGCGCCCGCGTGGGTCAGGACCAAGGCTCCGACGGAGGGTGCAAGCGCTTGGGCCACCAGCCCCGGGCGGGCGAGGCGGCCGACGAGCGCGGCGTAGCGTTCGGGACCGAACAGGGCCAGGGGCACCGTACCCCGTGCAATCGAGTAGATCCCGTTGCCGGCCCCGTAGAGGACCAGCGCCAGCCCGACCAAGGGTAGGCCGGCCGTCAGCATCGCGATCCCGAGGACCACCAGGACCATGGCGGCGGTCAGGGTCCAGAGGGGATGGTGCCGACCCTTGCCGGCCATCTCGACGATGCGCGCACCCACCTGTGCCGGTCCGATCAGGGCACCATAGGCGACGGCCGAGGTGAGAGCCACGCCACGGGCCTGGAGCAGGGTGATGAGGTGCACCGAGACCATGGCCATCACCGTGCCGCCGAGGGTCAGCACCCCTGCCATGAGGAGGAAGGCACGACGCTCCCGGCCATCGAGCCGGACGCCGGGGATCGCGCCTTCGGATCGCGTGACCGGATGCGCGGGGGGCCGGGGGATCGCGAGCAGGACGAGCGGCAGCGTGACCGAGAGGTGCAGCCCGGCATAGGCGAGGCAGGTCCCGCGCCAGCCGACCCGCTCGATCAGGAAGGCCGAGAGCGGCCAGCACACCGTGCTGGCGAAGCCGCCCCACAGGGTCAGGGTCGTGATGGCGGGCCTTGCCTCGGCGCCGTAGAGGCGCCCGAGCGTGGCGAAGGCGGGGTCGTACAGGCCGGTGCCCATGCCGAGGCCGACGAGGAGCCAGGCCGCGAGGTAAGCCGTGAGGTTCGGGGCAAGGGCAAGGCCCATGAGGCCCAGCGCCAGCGCGATGGCGGCGAAGGCCAGCACCGGCCGCCCGCCATGCTCCCCGATGAAGGCTCCCACCCGCGGCGAGACGAGGCCTGCGACGAGGAGGCCAAGGGACAGCCCTCCGATAACCCAGCCGAGGGGCCATCCCGTATCCTTCGACATCGGCGCGGCCAGCACCGACAGGAGGTAGAACGAGGAGCCCCAGGTCAGGATCTGGATCACGCCCAGGGCCGAGATCACGGGCCATCGGCGCGCCGGGGCCATCGGATCGCTACCGGGCCCCGAGAACGGGTAGCCAGACCGCCAAGGCCGCCAGGGTGACCAAGAGGACCGGTGGCGTGATGACCAGGCCCACCCGCATGTACTGGCCCCAGGTGATACGCTGGCCCTTGGTGTCGAGGACGTGGAGCCAGAGCAGGGTCGCCAGGCTGCCGATGGGCGTGAACTTCGGGCCGAGGTCGCAACCGATGACGTTGGCGTACACCATCAGCTCGCGCATCAGGGGCGACAGGTCCGGGGCCTGCTGGATGGAGAGCGCGCCGACGAGCACGCTCGGCATGTTGTTCATCACCGACGACAGGATCGCGGCGGCGACCCCCGTGCCGAGGGTGGCGACGAACGGACCGAAGCCCGAGAGCCGCACGAGGCCTTGCGCCAGGTAATCGGTCAGGCCGGCGTTCTTCAGGCCGTAGACTACGAGGTACATGCCGAGGCTGAACAGGACGATCTGCCAGGGGGCACCCGCGAGCACCTTGCGGATCGGGATGACGCGGCTTCGGTTCGCCAGCGCCAGCAGGACCAGTGCGCCGGCGCAGGTGACCACCGAGACCGGCACGCCGAACGGGGCCGTCATGAAGTAGGCCACCAGCAGCAGGGCGAGGAGCGGGAAGGCCGCCTTGAAGACAAGCGGATCCTTGATCGCGTGGCGCGGCGGTTCGAGCTCGGTCACCGGGTACGTGGTTGGCAGGTCGCTCCGGTAGAACAACCACAGCACCACCAGGGTCGCGGCCAGCGAGACGAGGTTCACCGGGACCATCACGGCGGCGTAGCGGCTGAAGGTGATGTCGAAGAAGTTCGCCGAGACGATGTTGACGAGGTTGGAGATCACCAGCGGCAGGCTGGTCGAATCCGCCACGAACCCGCAGGCGACGATGAAGGCCAGGGCCGCCGCCGGCTTGAAGTCGAGGCGCAGCAGGATGGCGAGCACGATGGGGGTGAGCAGCAGGGCCGCCCCGTCGTTGGCGAACACCGCCGCGATGGCGGCACCGAGGAGGATCACCAGCGGGAACAGCAGGTGCCCCCGGCCGCCGCCCCACCGGGCGATGTGGAGCGCCGCCCAGTGGAAGAAGCCGGCCTCGTCGAGCAGGAGCGAGATGATGATGAGGGCCACGAAGGTGAAGGTGGCGTCCCAGACGATGTGCCAGACCACCGGGATGTCCCCGGGATGGATGACCCCGGTGCCCAGTGCCACGGCGGCCCCGATCAGGGCGCTCCACCCGATGCCGAAATCCCGCGGCTGCCAGATGACGAAGACGAGGGTGACCACGAAGATGGCGAGCGCGAGCATCGGGACTGTTTCTTGTTCTTGGGGGTGTGGGTGGGGTCAGGCGGTAGCGACGCGGCGCCCGTGCTCGTCGACGACGCGCTCGCCATCCTCCTTGACGAACTCGCCCTGTTGGGCGGGAAGGAGGTCGAGGACCGCCTCGGAGGGCCTGCATAGGGCAACACCCAGTGGGGTGACGACCAAGGGGCGGTTCAGCAGGATCGGATGCTCGCCGATGGCATCCAGAAGCTGATCGTCCGTCAGGCTCGGGTCCGAGAGGCCGAGCTCGCCGAAGGGCGTTCCCTTCTCACGGAGCAGATCACGGACCTTCACGCCCGCCCGCTCGGCAAGCTGGCGCACCAGGGTCCGGTTTGGGGGCGTCTTCAGGTACTCGACCACGTGCGGCTCGATGCCGGCGTTGCGGATGAGGGCTAGGGTATTGCGGGACGTGCCGCAATCCGGGTTGTGGTAGATCACGACGTCCATCAGGTGGTCTCCGTGCAACAGGCGGCAAGGGCAGCGACAGCCGGGGCGCAGACCTCAGGGCGTCCCTGGCAGCAGTCGCGCATCAGGAACTGGATGAGCTCGGACAGGTCCGGGTAGGCGGCGCTGTAGATGATCGAGCGCCCCTCGCGCCGGGACGTGACCAGCCCGGAATGCGAGAGCTCCTTCAGGTGGAACGACAGGTTAGTGCCCGACACGCCGACCGCCTCGGCGAGCGTCCCGGCCGCCGTGCCGTCAGGGCCGGCGGTGACGAGCTGGCGCACGATACGCAGGCGATGCTCCTGGCCGAGGGCCGCGAAGGCCGCCACGGCTTGCCGTTCGTCCATCATGATGTCAATATCTCAACCATCGTTGAAACGTAGAGGAATGAAACGTCTTGGACAAGCCCCTGCAGCCCTTCGCCGATGGAATGCCGAACCTAAGCGAGGGGCATTTCGTGGTCCCGACGACCGACGCCCTGCACGTGAAGACACCGTTCACCCACGCCCCGCGCTTCCTGATCCTGTACGGATCGCTCCGTGAGCGCTCGTTCAGCCGCCTCCTCGCCTACGAGGCCGCGCGCCTGTTGGAGGCGATGGGCGGCGAGGTGCGGATCTACGACGCGCACGGCCTGCCGCTGCCCGACGACGCCACTGCCGATCACCCGAAGGTCCGGGAACTCCGAAACCTCTCGATCTGGTCGGAGGGCCACGTCTGGGTCAGCCCCGAGCGACACGGCGCCATGACCGGGGTCATCAAGAGCCAGATCGACTGGCTGCCGCTCTCGGAGGGTTCGGTGCGCCCGACGCAGGGGCGGACGCTCGCCGTGATGCAGGTCTCCGGCGGCTCGCAGTCGTTCAACGCGGTCAACAGCCTCCGCGTGCTCGGTCGCTGGATGCGGATGATCACCATCCCGAACCAGTCCTCGGTCCCGATGGCGTACAAGGAGTTCGACGAGGCCGGCCGGATGAAGCCGGGTCCGCTCTACGACCGGGTGGTCGATGTCTGCGAGGAGCTGATGAAGTTCACGCTCCTCACCCGCGAGCGATCCGACTACCTCGTCGACCGGTATTCGGAACGCAAGGAGCGCGAGCCCGAAAGGCTCAAGGCCGTCGCCGTCGACATCGGGTTCGTGAAGCGACCCTCCTGATCTGCACGTCCACGCCGACCTCTTCTACGCCATCGCCTCGCCCGGTAGGATAGCGATCCCTATTTCAAGGGCTCCACGACCGTAAGCACAAGAGTCTGAGCGCTGGGGCATGTCGGCCGCCACGATGGCGACCACGGGGGCCGTCTCGTCGGGGCGCCGACGATCGCGACGTGGACGGATCCTTCGCCAACGTCGACGGCGGTCAGCTTCACTAGGCTCAGCTGGAGCTTCCGCATGCCGCCTCGGTCAGCGAGGGGGACCGGACGGAGTGGAGCGTCCCCGAGACGTAGACGAGGTCGCCGACGTCCGTGCCCGGCGCGTCGGCCTCGGCGATGGAGGCGATCGGCTCCGCAGTCAGGAGCAGAAATTTCGCTAGGCATCACGTCCTCCTTGGCCTTGCGCCGAACGAACCCCGCCCAGGTCCGGACGGTCCCGTGCGTCGCTGTCTCCAGCACCGCCACTTCGGAGAGGGTCGACGCGGTCAGGGGGCGAGCGAGGATGGCCAGGAGTGGGATGGTCACGACGCCGCCTTCAAGACGATCGCGTCGACGTCGGCGAAGGCGCCGTCGACCTCCGCGGTGGTGATGGCGCCGGCGCCGATGCCGGCAGCGACCTGGTTGTAGACCGCCAGACAGACGCCAATATGCCTCCGGATCTGCAGGCTCAGCACCTTCAAGCGGTCGTTCGTGAGGGGCCGATCTACCCCGTCGGCGAACGTCCACGGGTCGCTGTCCTTCCGGGCGTCGAGCAGCGTCGCGGTGACCTCGCTTAGCGTGCGCGTCAGGGCCCGCTCGTTGACGGCGACCGCCCAGCCGTCCCACGTTGTGCCGCCCGCCTCGGCCGCTAGGTGCGCCTCGTATGCGTAGGCCAGGACAGCGGCCGCGTCGGGCGGAGCCGGAGCGTTCGGATCGAGCCAGGAGCCATCGGCCTGTTGGGCCTACCTGAGCCACAGCCAGGCGCCGACCGCGTCGCAGATGACGTCGAGGGAGAGACTAACCATGTAAGATAGCGTGGACCGGGGGCGTTAAGGGGGTGAACGTCACGTGGGGCCCTGAAACATAACACCCCCCGACCCCGGGGGCCGGAGGGTGCGCTCAGGATGTGGTGCATCGCGAGGACGACGGATACGTCGACAGTCTAGAATATACCCCACCGAACAGCATCGGACAAGCAAAAGAGGGCGAATAACGACGGTCTAGCAAGGGGTAAGCGGCGGTTCTAGACTTGGAACGACGGCGGTCCAGTAGGGGGTAGAGCCATTCCTACGACCCCCCCCGAGCGTCGACGGCCAGCCACATCCAGGGAGGGCGGCGCAGAGCGTCACGGTAGTGAGCTACACCGGGGAACGGGGCAGGCGGCAGCGACGGGGAAGGTAGCAGGGGGACGACGGCGGGATGACGACCTGCGGGGAACCAGGAGGCCCGGGCCCAAGGGTACAACGGGGGCCCAGGGGCCCATATGTGGAACCAATTACCCGATTATCGTTGAGGGAGAACGGGTTACAGCGCCGAGAACGCCCGTCAGGATTTCGTCCATCTTGGCCTCCATCCACGGGCCCTTGGAGGCCGGTACGATGAAGCTATCGTGGACGGGCAGGCAGGGGATGGACGCCTTCTCGCAGGCCTTGAGGACATCCACCGCCATGGCGCTGTCTACGGCCATGCAGCGGATCCCACGGTCTGCAGCGATGTCTGCGGCGATGGGGGTGTTCCGCGCCACGACGGCCTTGAGCAGGCCGCGGGTGTAGTCCCAGCCGTGCTCCCAGTCGTCCTTGTCCATAATGGCCGCCGCTGCCGCGTTCATGGTCTTCGCGTTCAAGGCGACGTTGAGGGCGAGCTTGCCCTCGTCACGGGGGAATGTCCCCGTGACGTAGGGATCGTGGCGCAAGACGTGACCACGGGCTGCGTAGAGGATCCGCGGATGGAGGGTGGCGAAGTCCGGCTCGAAGGCCGCCTCGCCGTTGATGAGGAGCTCCCGGCGGCGTCCCTTGGGGAGGTTCTGCCACCATCCGTAGAGCCGGCCATGGCGGTCCCAACGGCCACGGCCGAACACGCGGTAAACCTCGGGGCTCGGGGTCGGGACGACGCTGGCCCACGTCCCCTTCTCCTTGCGGTCGTTGCGGGCTCGGACAACGCGCGTGGCGTGCTCCCACCCGTTGCCCGTCGGCATCGTGACCGAGACCTTGCCGAGGTAGGCATTGATGCGGTCGAGCTCGGCCTCCAGGCGTCGCGTCTGACGTGTCGGGTCGTAGCCGATGACGTCGCCGGCCTCGTCCTTGAGGATGAGGCGGCAGCGACGCGTCTCGTACTCGAAGGGCGCGTCGCGGAAGGCGTGGACGAGGTCGGGGGTCGCACGCAGGCGGCTCTGCATCCCGGTGGAGAGGTGGTCGCCAGGGCGGGCCCGGACCTCCTCGATCAGCCCGAGCTCGACGAGTTCAGCCACGGCGGCGAGCACGCGGTCGTAGGTGTAGGGCAGGCCCATGTACCGCGATTGACCGGCGTAGAACGCCTTGCGGCGCGAGTAGCTGACCCAGCGATCCTCGCCGGGCGCCATGTCGGCCGCGATGCACGCGGCCGCGAGGACGCTGCGCCTGGCGACGTCCTGCCTGCGATCGGGGATGTCGGGGATGCCGGCGGCCGAGAGGATGTTCTCCGGGATGCGCCAGTGGAAATCGAGGGCGCGGTCGCGCGCCTGTGCCGTGTTGAGCATGTCGTATCCATCGACACGTCAGGCACCACACCGCCGTGTCGGGACCGATGATCCGCTCGACATTAGCCTTAGTCTATGGGTATGTGCTTTGGAGATCCGCTGATATACTTCGCGAGACCAGTAGTTCAACCGCCCCGACGGGGTGCATGATCTCACGGGGGTAAAGCATCGATTTCAGCCTCGCCCACGGCCTAACTTCGAGGCACCGGAGGATTCAGCCAACGAGCCCCGTGGACGGCTCCACGGGGCTCTAATGCGGTCGAAAATTTATTTGTGCTCGCATGCGGCCGTCGCCTGATGCCGTGAGGACATATCGAATCCGCGAACAGCTTGGTGAGCTGGTGGCTCGAACTCCTAACCCGATCGGGGTCTACCCGACGACCTCGCGGCGGCCCTGGAGCGGGCCCTGTCGGCCGTGAAGCACATCGACGCCGGTAGGATCGGAGCCGAGGCGTGATGCCCAGTGACCAGGCGTTCCTACTCACCTTCGCAGGCCTGCTGCGAGTCGGCATCCTCGCCGACCCTGTCCCGACCTACCGGGCATGCCGATCGGCTTGCGCCGCCCTTGGGGACGCATTCGTGCCCGTTGACTACACCTGACCGATTCGCGCGGTCCGCTTAGTCCACGAGGAGGATTGGGAGAGTCGGCTGAGGGTCACCCCAACCGCGGCCGCCGTGCGGGCAACGCTGGCGAGCGAGGGCGTGGAGAGCGTCCTGGCACGGTGGGGCGGGCGCTACCGAGGCAAACTCATCGCGGCAGCGAACCGCGCCGCGCGCAGGTCACCGCCCGCCAGACATCCCCTTACGTGGCCGGGATCGGGGGCACGTCCGGAGGCGTCGCCTGCGTGTAGGTGACGGTCTGCACCGTGTAGTCGGGCGTGCCTGAGAAGCTGATGCCCAAGCCGGCGTAAAACCCCATCACGGAGTGGAGCGCGCTCAGGGACGACTTCCTCATCTCGACGGCGACCATGGTCCTCTGGGACAGGCCGACGCGTCGGGAAATTTCGTCCTGCGTCAGGCCGACGAGGGTCCGCGCGGCGCGCAGCTGCATTGGGGAGGGATACACGACGAGGCACTCCGAGCCGGATTCGATGGAAGGCCATTATCACCAAAGCGCCCGAAACGTGCAATGACGGCACATCGACTCGCGTTCTCAGAAGAAGGTGATATCCTCCGATTCGTGCCGACATCGCCGGATCCACTGGCGAAAAAAAATGGCCCCGGAGGCGCGCGAACGCCGCCGAGGCCTGGTCAGCCACAGGAGCATCCCCGTGACCGAACCGTGCACCCACCTTACCACCACGACCGCCCCGAACGGTAGCCTCGCCGCGTCCCTCGCCCAGGGAATTTCGCAGTACGCCGAGCGCTTCGAGGAGGCCTCGGTCCTTGAGATCGCGGCGGCCATGAGCGTCGAGGATCCCCACGCGGCGCGGTCGTTCCTCCTGGAGCGCACTGCCGAGCCGGCGTTCCCGATGCTGCGCAGGAGCGTCCTCGGTACGATCGAGCTCCGGATCGAGGCCGCCAAAGCCGCTGCGCGTGACCGCCTCCTCCTGGTGACCGGCGACGACGCGCCGGGCGGGAAGAGCGACAAGGCGCGCGAGGCGATCTTCCGCCGGGACCCGGGCGCATTTCTGCCAGGCGCCGAGGTCAGCAAAGTCCGCCCGTTCGCCCGGGCCTTCTGGCACGTCCTGATCGACGGGAAGGACGTGCCCTGCGTCTACGTCTGCCGGGCCGCCGTCGTGAGCGACCTGCACGACATGGTCGAATGCCTGGCCGAGAACAGACAGTACGAGCGGGGCATCGTCATCGGTGCGCCCGAGACCGCGCGGGACATCGCCGGCCTACTGCCCCCGAACATCGCCTTCGTGGCCGTACCCCTCGCCACCGACGGGAGGCGCGCGTGAACGCCATCGTCCGCATCCCGGCCGCGCCGGCGATCTCGATCTTCCGCTTCGACAACCACGACATCCGCGTCGTGGAGATCGACGGGCTGCCCTGGTTCGTCGGCGCCGACGTCTGCAAGGCCGCCCGCCTCTCGAACCCGTCCGTCTCGCTCAAGGCGCTCGACGAGGACGAGAGGGCTAAGATCTTCTTAGGGCATCCCCAGGGCGAGGTCCTGGTCATCACCGAGGGCGGTCTCTACACCCTGCTGATGCGCAGCCAGCGTGCCCTCGTGAAGGGCGCGACGGCATGGCGGTTCCGTCGGTGGGCGATGAACGAGGTCCTCCCCGAGATCCGGCGGACCGATTCCTACGCCGTGGCACCCGCCCCGACGCCGGTCGCGATCCCCGAGGACCTCGACGATAACAGGGTGCTGAGGAGGATGCTCCTGGCCCGGATGGATCGGGAGGACGCCCTCGTCGAGCGCCTCGTCATCACAGACCAGGAGCTCATCGACACCTCTCGCCAGCTCACCGCCTCGCAGCGGCAGGTACAGCGGGCCCGGCCGGCGGTGGAGTGCGTCGAGCGGTTCGCCGAGAGCGAGGGGCTCTACAGCCTCCAGGCCGGTGGCAAGGCCCTCGGGCAAAAGCCGAACAAGTTCATCGCTTGGCTGAAGGAGCGCGGCGACCTGTTGGATCTGAACAGGTCGAACCTCCCCCGGCAGGACCTCATCGACCGTGCCCCGTTCCGCGTCCGGATCGAGGAGTACGGCGGCAAGCCCCGTGCGACGCCGAAGATGACGTCGAAGGGCATCCTCCACTACGGACGCGAGCTCTGCGTCTCCGTCGACTGGCGGGCCGCACGGGAGCCCGACCTGTTCGACTGACACCACTCAGACTCTGAGTGGTGACGAGGGGCCCGGGTGACCGGGCCCCTTTTTCGTGCCTGAAATCTTGTGCAGCGAAATGGGAGCGAAGGCCGGTTCGCTATCATTGGCAACCCGGCCCGGGCACGCCTGCGCACGGTTTCGGCACGCTCTCAGCATATTTTCGCGCGTTTCAGTCCGCGCGATCGGCGTTACACCGAGAGCGGAATCCGGCCTCGCTCGTGGGGCGCGCTGCAGCACCCCCGATCCAGGCGCTCGGCGGCCTACGGGCACGGCTCCCCTTCGAGCCGCCGCCGGTACCGGACGCCGTCGTGCAGTAGGACGCTGCTGGGCAGGAGGACGAGCTCCGCGTCGTAGGGGACGACGCTGCCCCCGTTGCCGTAGCACTGGCGGGACGTCACCCGGCCGCCGGCTATCCGGGCGCCGTGGCACTCCATCAGGTCGATGCCGACGACCCCGGCCTCGGGACCGACGACGATCGCGGGGACGTCGGCCCCCTCGGGGCAGTAGAGGCCCGGGGCGGGCTGGAAGGCATCCGCCTCGACGGGGCCGGCGAGCAGGGCGAAGATGGCGAGCGCACGCACGGTCAGATCTCCACGATGAGGGCGGGGTCGAACGCCGGGTTTTCGCCATGCCGGCCGCGTGGGTTCGCCAGCACGCGCGTCCCGCCGACGACGTAGTCAGCGGACCGATGGATGTGGCCGTGGATCCACAGGGCGGGTGCGTCCGGACCTTCGAGGACGCGCGTAAGGTCGGTCGCGTACGCCGCGTCGATCGCCTGCAGGGGGCCCTGCCTCCCGAGCGACGCGGGGTGGGGGGCGTGATGCGTGACGACGACCGTCGGGCCGTCCCACGTCTCCGCAAGCGCGCGCTCGATCCGCCCAAGCTGGGCGACGTGCTCGGCGGCGGCGGCGCTCGGCCTGAAGGCGTTCGTCTCGCCCGAGGCCGTACGGACCTTGACCTTCCGATGGTCTCGCATCCCCCCGTTGCGGTCACCACAGGAGGCCATCGTCGGAGCCCGCCATGCCTCGCCAAGCAAGGCGTAGTCCGTCCAGACCGTGGCGCCGATGATCCGTACGCCCTCGATGGCCAGGACCTCCCCGACGGCGAGCAGGTGGATGCCCGCGGCCGCAGCGGCCTCGCGCCCGCGTTCGAGCTCGCTCTGCCAGCGGCTCCCGTAAAAATCATGATTCCCGGGCACGTAGACGACATGCCGGACGTACGGCGCGACGCACGCCGCGAGCCAGGGCAGGCTGCGCTTCGTCAAGCCATCGGCGACGTCGCCGGCCACGATCGCCACGTCGCACACCGGCACGGCCGGGGCCTCCCAGCAGTCGGCATCGTCGTGCACGTCAGAGAAAATCCATGCCCTTGTCATCCCAACCTCCCTCAATCCACGCGGACCCGTCCGCCTCGAACCACGCCATCGACGCCCGGGTAACCAGGAGGCCGTTCGTCCTAAATCCGGGACACCAGAGGCCGTACCGGAGCCTCACCGCCGAGGGCGGCCGCGCCCCCTCGGCCACCGTGCCCGTGGCCCATGCGTGGACGTCCCGGGCCCCCGTCCGCAGGCACCGCTGGCGCCCCGCCTCCGACGCTCGGAGGACGACGTCGGCAAGCACGATCGCCGGCACGTGGCCGACGACCCTGCCCCGCTCGCGCACGCTCCAGGCGCGGCGGGTCAGGTTCCGGTAGACGTCATGCCTTGCCATTGGCGTGGAGATCGCAGCACGTCTTCGCCCACCCGCCCTTGCGGATACGGCCGGGGGCCCCGCAGGTCTCACAGACATAGGCCGACAGGTGCTCCACGCAGTCAACTATAGTCGAGACTTCATTGCGCGTTGCCTTCCTAGTCTTGCCTTCGATTGAGTAATGCCAGCGGGCCTGCGCGAACTTCTCCTTCGTTTGTTCGGTCCGGAATCCCGTCGCCCCAGCCTCGGAGACCAGGCTCGCGCCCGCCTCCCACAGCCAGCGCCAGCCGCCGCCCGAGTACGGCCCCCCGGGTTCGAACGTTGTCGGGTAGCGCCCGCGCAGCGTGGCGTCCCAATCGTCCGGGACGACCGCGCGGCCGGTCTGCCAGCGCAGGGCGAGGACGCGCGCCAGGACGCGGAGGACGTCCTGCGCGGGGGGCGGCGGGACGAAGCGGCCGTCGTCCTGACGGGGCAGCGGGGAGCCACCCGTCCACGTGACGAGGGGACCGTGGGCGCTCGGGCTGACGCCCGTGGGGACGACGTCGACGTGGCCTACGTGCCGGCACACGGCGTCGTCAGCGATCGTGCGGAATTCGTCGATGAGCATGGGGGTCTCCTGGGGGCTGAGGGGTGAGCAGAGGGGGGACCGCGCGCCGATTTCACGCGCGGACCTCGCGGGGTTCACGGCGGTCGTCCGGGTTCGCAGGCAGCGCGTCGGCGAGGGCGAGCAGGCCCGGGCAGAGGTAGCGGGCCTCCGATGGCGGGAAGGCCCCGCGGGCGTAGGCACAGCTCGCCAGGTGGAGGACGGACAGGCCGGTGACGGCGAGCTCGTCGCGTAGTTCGTCCTGCTCGTGGCGGGCTCGCATTTGGGTGATCGCCGCCTCCAGGACGATGATCGAGGCGCGGCTCGGGTGTGCGTCGGTCATGGGATCTCTCCTTCAGGGGGTGGGGTGTCAGTGGCGACGGGCGAGGGTCTCGCGGCCGTCGAGAAGCGTCGTCACGGCGCGGCGGAGCGGGCGGAGCGAGCCCCCCTTCCACACGCGGCCAAGGAGGTGGAGCTCGTCGCCGTCGAGATCGGGGAGCCAGCCGGAGTCGAGGCCTCGCTCGTCGCGGATTTCGCTGACGAGGTTGGCCGCCGCGACCGGCAGGTCCTCGGCCCTGGGAAGGCCGACGTGCACGACGCGGAAGCGGTCCAGGAGGGGGCCGGGGACGCCTCCCGTCCCGTTGGCCGTCGCCAGGAACTGGGTGCCGCTCAGATCGGCGTTCGTTTCCAGATAGACCTCGTGGAAGGCGCGGCTCCCTGCCGGCTCCAGCAGGGCGATCAGGGAGTCCGTGAGGCGCCCGTTCTCCGACCTCGTGCCCGCCTTCTCGATCTCGTCGATGATGATGACGGGGTTGGCGACGCGGAGCCGCTGGATCGTCTGCAACGGGACGCTTGCGCGCCCCGTGCTCCACTGGCGCGACGTCCCGCCGAACGCAGCGTCGGCGACGCCGGCGGCGTTGTAGAGGACGCACGGGATCCCGGCCGCCTGGCAGAACGCCTGCAGGTAGCTCGTCTTCCCGCTGCCGGGCGGGCTCACCGCGAGAGTGTTCCGCAGCCGGGCTACACCTCCGTTGGCGAGGTCCCGCAGCAGCAGCGCGGTGAGATCCCTGAACCACGGGAACCGCGCATCGAGCAGCTTGCCGACGGCCACGACGTCGACGCCGTGGACGAGCGGGAGGGCCTCGCCGGCGAGCGCGTTGAACTCCGCGCGCGGCGTCGATCCCCGCGTCGACCGGGACGACCCCGAGGTCTCGGACCCGGGCAGGTGGTCCAATGCCCCCTTGGCCAGGACGACGAGCGTCGGGGCGGGGCGCGCCGCCCGGTCCCGCCACCCGCCGTCGCCGAGGGGCCAGTCCAGCTGAGCCAGCGCCGCCAGGTCGTCGGCCTGCTCGTCGACCCACGCCCTCGCGCTGCCGCCGGCGCCGCCGGCGCCGCCGCGCAGCAGATCTTCCTCGACCCCGATCTGCCTGTGCGCAGCCGCGACGATCGCGGCCGTCTCGCCGAGCTTGAGCGCCAGCCCATCGTAGGGAGCGA
Organism: Methylobacterium sp. Leaf125; assembly: GCF_001423085.1. Classification (GTDB taxonomy): domain Bacteria; phylum Pseudomonadota; class Alphaproteobacteria; order Rhizobiales; family Beijerinckiaceae; genus Methylobacterium. Next base: position 101,229 of record NZ_LMNU01000049.1, read on the forward strand.
GCAGCGACGCTTGCTGATCGGAGACGTACTCGGACTCCTGCAGGTCCACCGTCGCGTCGGTGGAGTACCGGATACCGTTCCGCAGGGCGAGCCAGGCAGCCGCATGGTTGCCGTTCGCCAACGAGGCGTGGAACAGGCGCAGGCAGATGCTGGCGCAGTAGGCCGCGGCCTTGGCGTTCCCCAGGGCCGCCTGGGCGAACAAGAGGTCGTCCGCCAGATGCGCCGCGGCGTCCTGCCCAGCGTCCGAAACGCCATCGGCGTTGGCGTGCTCGCGGAGCGCGTCGTCTGCCTTCTGCAGGGACGCGATCGTCACGTCCCGCCGCGTCCGCCCGAGGGTCCTGACGAGCGCCGCCGGGAGCTGAGGCTCCTCGGCTAGGAACGCGGCGATCGCCAGGCCCGCGTCGCGGCGGGCGTCGTACCCGACGAACTCGGCGCCGTAGCCCTTCTTTCGCGGTCCGAGGGAAGCCTCGGGCTGACGGGGCCCCGTCAGCGCGGTGGAGTCGAGGAGCGTGGCACGGGCGGCCTGGACGGCAGCGGCGCGCGCCCGGGAGGCGTCGTCGGTCATGGGAGGTCTCGCTGGAAAGGAGTGCACGCGGGGCGCGCCGAGCAGGGCTCAGGCGGCGGGGCGGTGCATCCGTTTCGAGCGAGGGAAGGTCATGGCGAGAACTCCGGTGTGACCCCTATGTGCACCAGGCCGGTCCAATGTGCAAGGGATGTGCATTCGTTGCGGACTGGGTCGCGTTCCTAGGGTTAACCAAGCCCTAGCGCGGCCTTCAGGGCCGGGCTGCGGTCGGCCTCCTCGTCCTGCGCCAGGAGGTCGTCCAGCGACGGCCGGCCCTGGTTGTACGTCGACAGCCGCAGGTCGAGCCCGAGGGCGTGCAGGCACCTCATCACCCGGTGCATGCTCGGCTCGTAGCTGTCTCCCCGTTCGAAGGCCGAGAGCCACGACACGCTCACGTCCGCCTTCGCGGCGAGCTGGCGCTGCGAGAGCCGGCGGTGGCGGCGGGCGAGGGCAAGCTCCTCGCCGAGGTTGAAGATGCTCATGACCCGGAGCCTACCGCATCAGCATGCAAGGCACCTACCCGCGACTCAGTCGGCTGCGCGATTTTTTGGACACCGTCCAGTGGAAATCGGCGATCCATGGCAGACTCTCATCTGCACGGATTCGATGGGGGAAATGGAATGGCGCACCAGGCACAGGCTACCGAGGAACTGAGGGTCCACCTCCAGCGGCGGTTCCCCAACGAGCCCCGGTGGGCCCCGGCCCCGCCGCCGTCCCCCGCCCCGTGGGAGCTCATCCGCGCCGTCCTCACGTAGGGACGCAAGGATGGGCTCGACGACCTGCAGCTCGCCGGGGGCGTCTACGCGGTGCTGGTGGCCAAGGGCCTCATCTCGGAGGGCCGGACGTGAGCGTTCAAGAGCGCCAGCTTGCTATCGCGCAGGCCTTGTTCGTGCGCTGGGTTCGGCGGTCGAACGCTCGCAGGACGGCCTTTCAGGGGCCCTTCTCCTACACTGAGGGCGAGCAGGTTCAGAACCTGCCGCACTCCTACCGCCAGGGTTTCCTCGACGACGCTGCGGCCGTGATGGCGGTTGAGGACGCCCGGACCGCGGCCGCGATCGAGGCCGAGGTCGGCGGTGCCTACCGGATGGAGGACGGGCGCACGTTCTGGATCGACGCCTCGGTCGCACGCGAGATCGCACGCCGTGCCGTCTCCGGGTCCGCGGGGGCCTCGTCCTGATGGACCTCACGCTCATCGTCGCGATGGTCTCGATCGCCCTGGTTTTCGCGCTCATCCTCGGCGTGGGCGTCCTCTCGCGCCTGGATGGCCCGCGGCCGCCGACGGAGGTCACCCGCATCGTCGCGGCCGTCCAGCGCCGTCAGGCCGCCCGCGGGGAGGACTGCCCGTGAGCCTCGGATCTCTACAGGCAAGCGTTGGCCTTCTTCAGCGCAGCGTAGACGGCCGCGGCCGCCGCGCCGGCCTCGCCCCCGTGCGGGACGACGTCTTGGGCTAGGGCCCGCCCGGTGGCCGGGTCGGCCACGATGACGGTGGACCGTGCCGTTCCGCGGAGCACCCGCACGACCAGCTCGACGCGCTCCCCGGAGCCCGGGCCGTCCTCAACGGGGTAGCGGTCCTCGACATGCCCGGCCGGCCGGGCCCGGGGCAGCGGCATGCCCTCAAGGTGGCGGGCGTCGGCGGCGTCGTAGGCGTCCTCGGGCATGCCCGGGAGTCTGGGCGCGCCCCGCCGGGGAGGCAAGCCCGGGACGATGCGGAGAAGGCCCCGGCGGGCGGTCTGCCGGCGGTGTGGTCGGCGTGGTGATGGAGAGGACGATGGACATCAGGGACACGAACACCGAGGCGCCAAAGCGCCACGTCGCGATCGAGGACGACATCGCCGCGGTGCGGGCCGCCCTGCGCGAGGCCGAGGCCTGCACGGACCCCGACGACCTCGACGGGACGACGCACGTCCGGGCGCTCCGGGACAGCCTCGACGGGTTGCTCGCCGAGCAGCGCAGGGGGGCCTGAGCGATGGCGGTGAGCAGCTACAAGACCGTGACCCGCAAGGTCCAAGTGGAGATCCGCACGGCCGAGGACGGCACGGTCTTTGAGGGCGATGACGCTCAGTACCGGGCCGGCCGGCACGAGAGCAAGCTCGCAACCCTTCGGGATCTCGACGCCCTGTTCGCCCGGGACCCCGCCGTGGTGAAGGCGGCCATCATCGCGCACTTCAATGACGAGGACGACGTTGGCGCCGCAGGCCTGTGGTGCTTCCTCAACGATATCTCGAAGCACCTGCCGAAGGTGGAGGCCTGAGCATGCACCGCTCCCCGATCGAGGCGGCCGCCGTCTCCTGGAACGAGGTCCGCGTGAAGGCCTGCGCGGCCCCCTGGGGCGACAAGACCGTATGGACCGACCTCGGCGCGGCCGAGACGGCCCTGAGCAAGGCGGTGTCGGCCTTTCTGAAGCGGGAGGCCGAGTTGGCGGCCCGGGTCGTCACTCACGTGGTGCACGGGATGCGCTTCCACTCCCCGATGACGGTGGAGGTCTACTCCCTCGACGAGGCCATCAGCACGGCGTTCTGGGGTCGAGACAACGGGGACTGGTGGCCTGCCGACGTCCGCACGCCTGCCGGGGAGATCGTCCTCTCCGAGGAGAAGCTCAACGACGAGGTCAATCGGTACGAGTGGAGGGCCTGACCATGCGCATCTACACCGAGACGCCCTTCCGCATGACGCCGCCCCGGATGGCCGTGGTCATGCCGGGAGAGATGTCGTCCCTATGGGTTGCCCCCATCAACGGGCCGATCGCGAGGGAAGCCCTCGAAGCGATCGGCCTCCCCTCGGACGGCGAAGAGATCCGGATCGGGACCCAAGGCGACGTCGTCACCGTCAACGGCGCGAGGGTGACGCAGGGCGACGCCGTGATCGTCTACTGCGCCTGGCACTGCACCCCGAACGATTTCCGCGAGGACCCCTCCGAGGAATTCGTCCGCCAGGTTCGCCACGCCATCGCCGTCCGCCTCGGCATCGAGAGGCAGCTGCAGGGGCTACGGGCATGAGCGAGAGCATCCACATCGCCGGTCGCCGGATCCCCTTGAGGCGCATGGGCGTGCGCGAGGTGGTCGAGCGCATGGCACGATCCACCGAGCTCGCGGCCGAGTTCGAGGTGACCTGCCGGGAGATGAGCCCGTTCGTCGCGTCTCTGGCCTTCCGCCGGCCCGACGACGCCGGCCCAAACCGGAAGGCGCGCCGGGCCGCCGAGGCCAAGGCGCGGAGGCGAGCATGATCAGATCCTGCCCGATCCACGACGGCTACACCGACGACGCCCTCCGTCCGTTCGGGTGGTCGTCGGGGCTGTACTCGTTCCGATGCCGGGACTGCCGGGAACGCGCGGTCGGCGAGAAGCGCTCGCAGCGCTGCCGCACCTGCGCGGTCGCCGCCCTGCGAAAGGCGGAGGCTTACCCGCCGAGCGCCGAGCAGGCCTCCGCGCCGGTGACCAGGTTCGCTGTCCGGGACACCGTGACGGGGCTCCTGTTCTGCAACCGGTCCATGCACCCGAACCGGAAGGAGTGGGACGGGCTGGCGACCGCGCAGGTCTACCTCAAGCGCGAGGCGGCCGAGGCGACGGCGCGGCAGGTCCGCGAGCAGTGGGAGGACCTCCGCCTGCACCACCCCACGCTCTTCCCCGAGCGGCTGGAGGCGGAGGTCGTCGAGGTCCAGCTGATGGTGGTGGCATGAGGCAGTCCACGATCGACGAGATCGCCGGCGGGGCCGCTTGGACCGTCGAGAAGGTCATCTCCGAGAACCCGGCGGACACCCCGGTGGAGCGACCGGCCCGCCTCCGGAGGGAGCTCGCCCTGTGGATCTCGCACGCCGTGAAGCGGGAGGTCATCAACGACCGGCGCCGCGTGGGACGCAGGCAGGCTTAAGGACGGGAACCCTGGACGGGGCCTTGCCAGCCCGCGAGAGTGCCTCAACCTCGGGGGGCACATGGTGAGACAGGACAAGCGCGCGCGGCTGAAATCGATCGTCACGGACGGGACGATGGCGATCCCGGAGGTCGAGGGAGAGTGGCACCACGACCCCTATCGGACCCTCTGGGTCGAGGTCTCGAACCTCAAGATGGGCCAGGCCGTCTCCACGGACTACGGGACCATCAGCCGGACACCCCAGCTGTCCGGGATGGCCGCGATCCGGAGGGACACTGTCCGGCTCGCTGGATGGGGCGACACCTGCCGGGTCCTGCCCGTGACGATCCGGCCCGCCATCCCTCAGGAGGACGGCAACGGCTACACCCCGTTCACCGGCGTGCTCGGCTTCATCGCCGGAGACCGGGAGTTCAGGAGCGAGGACGCCTGGTTCCTGGAGTGTTGGATCCCCGAGATGGACATGGCCGCGATGCTCGCGGCCTACCGCGCTGGCGAGATGCCGTCGTTCCACCTCGGCGTGAAGCTCGATCTCTGGATCACGAAGGGCGACGAGCACACGCCGCCCGGCTACGGGGTCACCTGGTATCTGGCTCCCCACGCGGACCACGCGAGCGAGAGCCCAGAGGTGGCACGGGGCACGGTCCGGCATCTCAGCTGGAGCGACGCGCCGCAGCCAAAGGTCGACGAGGATGATGGGGTGCCGGAACAGGGGCCGCCGCTTCAGGCTCCCGCGGATCCCGCCCCCAACCTGGATACCGCCAACCTCGCCGCAGCGATCGACCGCCTGCGCTCCACCGTTCTGCAGGTCGGCCTCTGCATCGCGGTCGCACTGGTGGTCAGCTGGTTCGTCTGACCAAGGGCCGAAACGTCGCGTCCAGGGATCGACTCCCGAGCGGATTTGTTCTCCATTCGTTCTATGACAGAATCGATGGAGCGGATCGTGGACGAGATGGAGCGGGCCTACATGGAAGCCGCCGACGGCGACGCGCGGGACGCCCTGAGGCGGGCGCTCGGCGACGCCCTGATCGAGATGGCTGAGATCTCGGGGAAGGTCAGCCGCGGGTTCGTGAGGGCGTCCCGGCCGGCGGACCTGGCGCGGAAGCTGGGGCCGGAGCGCCGGGCCCGAGAGGCTGCCCGCTCCGCCGGCTGACGGCCGGTTAACGGCTCGCCCGCATCATGCGGGCATGCGAGATCCGGTCACCGAAAAATTCACGCGCGCCTGGGCCCCCGACGGCGAGGTCGTCTTCACGCCGATTCCTGTCGACGCGATCGAGGCGCATCCCCTGTGGGCGGCCTCCACGCTGTCGGGCGTCAACCGGAAGCGCGTGCTCCAGGAGGCGGAGGAGGCCTGGGTCGCGACGACGGAGTGGCTCCCGAAACCGCAGGAGGACGGCCCGGCGACGACCGTCGCATTGACGGTTTGGTTCAAGCCGTGGCGCGGCGAGTACGCCGGGATCTTCCTGACGTCGGTACCAGGCGCCAAGAAGCAGGAGCGCTGCCTCGGCGTGACGCTGCTCCGGAACGGCACCTACCGGCTCCTGACCGAGCGCCGGCTAGGCCAGAGCGTGACGCACGTTGTCGAGAGCGAGCGGCACCTGTCGGCCCCGATCGATCCCGAGGATCGCGGGGACCTCGGCGGCCTCGCACCCTGAGATCCGGGTTTAGCCGCTCGCGGGAATCCAAGCGGCCGGCGCCGAAATCACCCGCTCGGCTGAAACCCGCCCGCCTCTAGACGTGCTCGGCTTGGTAGACGTAGGGCCCGGGGTCCTCGGCCATGCACCGGTAGGGCCGGGTGAAGTCGGTCAGCCCGTCGTAGATGACGCCGCGACTGATGCGGTGGTCCTCCAGCACCTAGGCCCGGTCGGCCTCCAGCCGTTCGATGGTGGCGTCGATCCCCCGCCCGTCGAGGGGCAGCCGATCGCTCATCCGGCTGTCGATCTCCTGCAGACGGGCGCGCCGCTCAGGACGCGTCAGGTCCTTCCGCAGGGCGAGGTAGCAGAGGTCGTGAACCTCGCGCTGCAGGTTCCGCATGCGGGCATAGGACGGGGGGAGTGAAGGTGCGCGGCTCACGCGGTCACCGTGGCAGGCCCGCGTTGAGGGCTGGCTAAGCCGATCACTCAAATCCAACCGGTTGGGCTTGGGACTGTCCACGGCGCGTGCCAGCGTCGGATTTCGACCCGCCCGGGAATGGATTTCGGGCGGGCCTCCCGGCAGCCGTGCAGAAAAGTCCGCCCGAACTCCGCCCGAGAAGCAAAAAGCCCCGGACACGGTGTCCAGGGCTTGTCGTCTAAGTCGCTGTGATGACTTGGAATTGTTGGTAGCGAGGGACGGATTTGAACCGCCGACACAAGGATTATGATTCCTCTGCTCTAACCAGCTGAGCTACCCCGCCAGACCGCGGCCGCCGAAGAACGTGGCCGCGATGAGATCGGCGGTATAGGGAACCCCGCCGTGAGGTGTCAACGGGGTCCGCCCGGAGAAAATGGCCGGCCCCGTGGGAACGTCAGAGCCGGGTGCCGAGGATCTCGGCGACCTGGGGGATGTCCTTGTCGCCACGTCCGCAGAGGTTGACCACCAGGAGGTGATCCTGCGGCTTCTGCGGCGCCAGTTCCTGGACCTTGGCCAGGGCGTGGGCCGGCTCCAGGGCCGGGATGATGCCCTCCAGCATCGAGCACATCTTGAAGGCTTCCAGCGCCTCGTTGTCCGTGGCCGAGAGATAGGTGACGCGGCCGGCCTCGTGCAGCCAGGCGTGCTCGGGACCGATGCCCGGGTAGTCCAGGCCGGCCGAGATCGAGTGCGCGTCCGCGATCTGGCCGTCGCCATCCTGCAGCAGGTAGGTGCGGTTGCCGTGGAGCACGCCGGGCTTGCCGCCCGACAGCGAGGCCGCGTGCAGGCCGCTGGAGATGCCGTGACCCGCCGCCTCGACGCCGTACATCGCCACGTCGGGATCGTCGAGGAAGGGGTGGAACAGGCCCATGGCGTTGGACCCGCCGCCGATGCAGGCGACGAGGGAATCCGGCAGGCGGCCCTCCATCTCCAGCATCTGCTGCTTCGTCTCGCGGCCGATGATCGACTGGAAGTCGCGCACCATCGCCGGGTAGGGGTGCGGCCCCGCCACCGTGCCGATGCAGTAGAAGGTGTCGGCGACGTTGGTGACCCAGTCGCGCAGGGCCTCGTTCATCGCGTCCTTCAGGGTCTTGGTCCCGGACTGAACCGGCACCACCTCGGCGCCGAGCATCTTCATGCGGAACACGTTGGGCGCCTGGCGCGCCACATCGACGGCGCCCATGTAGACCACGCATTTCAGGCCGAAGCGGGCGCAGAGGGTGGCGGTGGCGACGCCGTGCTGGCCGGCGCCGGTCTCGGCGATGATGCGCGGCTTGCCCATGCGGCGCGCCAGCATGATCTGGCCGAGCACGTTGTTCACCTTGTGCGAGCCGGTGTGGTTCAGCTCGTCACGCTTGAAGAAGATCTTCGCGCCCTGCCCCGGGGCGGCCTGCGCGCGCAGGTGCTCCGTCATCCGCTCGGCGTAGTAGAGCGGGCTCGGCCGGCCGACATAGTGGGTCAGGTGGCTGTTCATCTCGGCCTGGAAGGCCGGGTCCGCCTTCGCGGCCGTGTAGGCCGCTTCCAGGTCCAGGATCAGCGGCATCAGCGTCTCGGCCACGAAGCGTCCGCCGAAGATGCCGAAGCGGCCGCGCTCGTCCGGGCCGTTGCGGAACGAGTTCGGAGGGGGAGCGATGGTCACGGGCATGGTCCTTGTCAGAGCTGCGTTTGTCGATAGGCCTAGACCCGCACGGGGGGCGCCGACAATGCGGCCAACGCGTCGAATCGCGAATTCAGGGCCTTTCGGCGCGGAAAGCAAGGCGCTCCCGGGCGCGCGTCCCCTGCCCCCTCAGCCCCGCGCCGCCGCGATGAAGGCGGCGATCCGCGCCGCCGATTTCTCGCCCGGACCGGTCTCGACGCCCGACGAGACGTCGACGGCGCGCGCGCCGGTGCGGGCGAGCGCCGTCGCCACGGTGTCGGGGGTGAGGCCGCCCGAGAGCATGTAATCCGCCGGGAGAACGGCACCCCCCAGAAGGTCCCAGTCGAAGGCGTGGCCGTTGCCGCCGGGCAGCGCCGCACCCGGGGGCGCCTTGGCGTCGAGGAGGATGCGGTCGGCCCGGCCCGCGAAGGCGGTCACCGCGTCGAGATCCGCCGCGCCGGCGACCCCGATCGCCTTCATCACCCGGCGACCCGTCGCGGCGCGGATGGCCGCCACGCGCTCGGGCGTCTCGCGGCCGTGGAGCTGGATCCAGTCCGGGTCGAGGGCCTCGACAGCGGCCGCCACCGCAGCGTCGTCCGGGTCGACGAGGAGCACCACCCGCTCGGTCCGGCCCTTCGCGCGCGCCGAGAGGGCGCGGCCGGTCTCCAGGTCCACGTGGCGGGGGCTCCTGGGGAAGTGCACGAACCCGACGAGATCGGCACCGGCCTCCAGGGCGGCGTCGAGGGTCGCCGCCGTGCTGAGCCCGCAGATCTTGATCGCGATGGCGGACATGGGTTTCGAGGTCTGCGGTTTCGAGGTCTGCGGTTTCGAGGTCTGCGGTTTCGAGGTCTGCGGTTTCGAGGTCTGCGGTTTCGARRTCTGCGGTTTCGCCAAATCTGCGGTGTCGAGGCCCGCGGTTCGGACCCCTGCGGGTCCGAAGCCGGCCGCCGCGCTCAGCGCGGCGCCGGCAGGGCGACGCGGTCCGAGGCGTTGCGGTAGATGCCGTTCGGCCCCTCATGGGTCGGGGCCGGCGCATAGGTCTTGAGACGGGCGGTCTCGCCCTCCAGGCGGCGGATCTCGCGCCGGCGCTCGGCGCTGGTGCGGCGGGTGCGCGACTGCCCGAGCCAGGCCCCGCAGCCGCCGAGCAGCACCCCGAGGGCCACCGCGATGAACAGCAGCAGGTAGAGCGGCAGCGTCGCGCTGAAGACCGGCATGTCGGGCGAGAGGGGATCGAAGGAGACCCGCACCGCATCGCGGTTAGCCACCGCGAAAGCGACCACCAGGATCGCCACGGGAAGCAGCACCAAGCCCTTGAGGAAGCGGATCATCGAATCGAACTCCGAGCAGCGTAGGAAACGGGGCGGATCAGGACGCGGCGGCCTCGCCGTCCCCGATGCCGGCCTCGTTGAGGCGCAGGCGCATCTCCTTGCCCGTCTTGAACACGGGGATGGCCTTCTCCGAGACGGCAACGGCCGCACCCGTCCGCGGGTTGCGCCCGCGCCGCGCATCGCGGCGCTTCACCGAGAAGGCGCCGAAGCCGCGCAACTCGACCCGGTCGCCGCGGGCCAGGGCATCCGCGATGGTGTCCAGGATCGCGTTCACCAGGGTCTCGACGTCCCGCTGGTAGAGATGCGGGTTCTGCTCGGCGATCTTGAGCACGAGCTCCGACTTGATCATGGGAGGGCCTTCACGAAGTCATCCACGAATGGGGTGGCGCGGACCCTCAGCGGGCGGCGTCCGCGGGACCGGGCCGCCAGAGGACCAAGAGTCCGCCCTGGGCCAGACCCGACGTCTCGTCGCCGACCTGACGCAGGCGCGCCGCGACGCCGTCGAGCCCAACGAGGTCGGCCCCGAGGCCGAGGGCCGACCACAGGCGGAAATCGCTCTTGGCCTTCGGCTTCCAGTCCAGCACGGGCAGGTCCTTGGCGACGCCGCGCTCGGATTCGAGCCAGGCGATGGCCTGCCGCTCGCCGCCGAGGCCGTCCACCAGCTTGAGCGGGACGCTCTGGCGGCCGCTGAACACCCGGCCGTCGGAGACGGTGGCGAGTTCCTTCTCGGTCATCTTGCGCCGGTCGGCCACGAGGCCCTTGAACCACGCATAGGTGTCGCCGACGACGGCCGCGAGGGCGGCGCGGGCCTCGGGCGAGGTCGGCGTGAACCCCGACGGCTCGGCCTTGAGAGGCGCGGACTTCACGGACTCGACCTTGACCCCGACCTTGTCGAGGAGGCCCGACAGGTCCGGATACTGGAACAGGACGCCGATGGAGCCCACCAGGGCGGTCTCGCGCGCGACGATGTGGTCGGCGGCGATGGCCGCGATGTAGGCGCCGGAGGCGGCGGTGCCGTCGACGAAGGCCACCATGGGCTTCTTCTCGGCGAGCGCCCGCAGGTTGCGGTAGAGTTCCTCGGAGCCGGTGGTGGTGCCGCCCGGCGAGGAGATCGACACCACGACGCCCTGCACGGCGCTCGCGTCGCGGACGCGCTCGATCAGCTTGGTGGTGGATTCGCTGCCGGCGATGAAGCCGCCCACCGAGATCCGGGCGATCTGCGGACGGACACTGCCGAGACCGAGGGCCTCGCCGCCACTGCGAACCCGCAGGCCGACCGCCCCGACCGCGACCACGAGGCCGCCGATGCCGAGGACGCGCCAGAGGGAGAGCTTGCGGCGCAGGCGCCGGCGATCGATCAGAAGTTCGGCATCCGCGGCCATGCGCTGGTTACGCTCCCTCACGTGCCGGCTCGGCCGGCTGATGGTTTTCGGACGCCAGGGTCCCGGGCGTCGCATCCCGGTCTCCCGGCCGGTGCGCGCCGGCCTCCGCCCGCGCGCCGAACCTTGTCCCACACTCCCCGCCGATTTGCATCAAGCCTTTGGGACTTATCGGCCTTTGGGACTTATCGGCCTTTGGGACGTATCGGCCTTAGGCGGTTCTCGGCCTTTGGCGCTTCTCGGCCTTCGGCGCATCCCGGCCTCGGACGCATCGCACGCCCGCCGGCGTGACGCCGCGCCCGAGCCGTCACCGGGCCCGTGTTCTAGCCTTGCCGGATAGGGACCGACAAGGGGCTGACGGCCGGCCCACGCCGCCGCCGGGGTGGGGGTCCGCGCAACGAAAAGCGCCCGCGCGGGAGGCGATCCCGCGCGGGCGTCGATGGCGAGGCGAGGCGCCCCGGTCCCGAGGGACCGGGGACGACGCGGGACGGATTAGTCCTGCGGCTCGTCCTTGTCGTCGCTGGTGCGGGCCTTCTTGAAGGCCGCGCCCAGGATCTCGCCGAGCGAGGCACCCGAATCGGTCGAGCCGAACTGGGCCATCGCCTCCTTCTCTTCGGCCATCTCGAGGGCCTTGATCGAGAGCTGGACCCGGCGCGCCTTGCGGTCGAACTGGATCACGCGGGCGTCGAACTTCTCGCCGGCGGCGAAGCGCTCGGGGCGCTGGTCGCCGCGGTCGCGGGCGAGCTCGGCCCGGCGGATGAAGGTCGTCAGGTCGGTGTCGACGATCTTCACGTCAACGCCCGAATCCTTCACATCCACCACTTCGCAGGTCACGATCTGACCCTTCTTGAGGTCGCCGGCTTCCGTGAAGGGGTCGCCGCCGAGCTGCTTCACGCCGAGCGAGATGCGCTCCTTCTCGACGTCGACGTCGAGAACCTGGGCGCGCAGCATGTCGCCCTTCTTGAACTCCTCGATGACCTGCTCGCCGGGACGGTTCCAGTCGAGATCCGACAGGTGGACCATGCCGTCGACATCGCCGTCGAGGCCGATGAACAGGCCGAACTCGGTCTTGTTCTTGACCTCGCCCTCGACCTCGGAGCCCACCGGATGCTGCTGGGCGAACGCCTCCCAGGGGTTCTGGAGGGTCTGCTTGAGGCCGAGCGAGATGCGGCGCTTGACCGGATCGACCTCGAGGATCTGCACTTCCACTTCCTGCGAGGTGGAGACGATCTTGCCCGGGTGGACGTTCTTCTTCGTCCAGGACATCTCGGAGACGTGGATCAGGCCTTCGATGCCCGGCTCCAGCTCCACGAAGGCGCCGTAGTCGGTGATGTTGGTCACGCGGCCCTTGAGCTTGGCGTCGACCGGGTAGCGCTGGGCGATGCCCTCCCACGGATCGGCCAGCAGCTGCTTGATGCCGAGCGAGATGCGGTGGGTCTCGTGGTTGATCTTGATGATCTTGACCTTGACCGTCTGGCCGATGGTCACGACCTCGGACGGGTGGTTCACGCGGCGCCACGCCATGTCGGTGACGTGGAGCAGGCCGTCGATGCCGCCGAGATCGACGAAGGCGCCGTACTCGGTGATGTTCTTGACGACGCCGTCGATGACCTGGCCTTCCTCGAGGTTGGCCACCAGCTCGGAGCGCTGCTCGGCGCGGCTCTCCTCGAGGACGGTCCGGCGCGACACGACGATGTTGCCGCGGCGACGATCCATCTTGAGGATCTGGAACGGCTGCGGGGTGCCCAGCAGCGGGGTGACGTCGCGCACGGGGCGGATGTCGACCTGGGAGCGCGGCAGGAACGCCACGGCGCCGTCGAGGTCGACGGTGTAGCCGCCCTTGACCTGGTTGAAGATCGCGCCGGTGACGCGCTCGTTGGCCTCGAAGGCCTTCTCGAGCTTGACCCAGCTCTCCTCGCGGCGCGCTTTGTCGCGCGAGATGACGGCCTCGCCGAGCGCATTCTCGATGCGGTCGACATAGACCTCGACCTCGTCGCCGACGGCGAGCTCGCCTTCGCGGCCGGGGCCGTTGAATTCCTTGAGGGCGACACGGCCTTCCGTCTTGGCGCCGATGTCGATGACGGCCACGTCCTTCTCGATCGCGACGACGCGACCCTTGACGACGGACCCTTCGGTGATCTCGTGTTCGAGGAAGGACTCCTCGAGAAGAGCGGCGAAATCGTCGCGGCTCGGGCTACGCTGCAGGGCGTTACCAGCGGTCATTCTGTCTCCTGACAGGCCTCATCGGGAGGCCGGCATCGGCGGCTCGTGTGACGGGACACCCTCGACGTCGCCACCCGGGGTCACGGACCCGACGGGCTCAACCTCCCGGAGGAGGGCCGACGCATTCTCAAACGATGGTCGAGAGTGATCCTCCAAACGGGGCGTGGCCCGGCGGGACAGCCGAGCCTCGTGGAATCCCTTCGGAGAACGGCGGTTGCATAGCGGATTGCCGGACGTCCGGCAATGGGCCGGGTGCCCGGCCCGCTTCGGTCTCGCAAACGAAAAATCCCCGCGGCCAGGCTGCGGGGATCGGTCGGCGCGGCGCGTACGGGGCGGGTCAGTCCTCGTCGTCGTCCTCGGTGCTGCGCATGCCCTTGAGCTTCGCGAACACCGAATCGGCGTTGAGCTTCTCGTCGCGGGCGCTGCGGTGATGCTCGTCGGCCTCGGTGTAGTCGGTCGCCGTCGACACCTCGGTCGGCAGCAGCGTCGCGCCGCCGTCCACCGGCATGTTGGCCGGCCGGTCCTTGGCCGAGCGCTGAACCTCGAAATCCAGGTCGATCTGGGTGCAGAGACCGAGGGTCACCGGGTCCATCGGCTGCAGGGAGCCGGAATTCCAGTGGGTGCGCTCGCGGATCTGCTGGATCGTCGACTTGGTGGTGCCGACGAGGCGGATGATCTGCGCGTCCTTGAGCTCGGGGTGGTTGCGCAGCAGCCAGAGGATGGCGTTCGGGCGGTCCTGGCGGCGGGAGAGGGGCGTGTAGCGCGGGCCCTTGGTGGTCCGCTTGACCTCGGGCAGCTTCACCTTCGAGACCGCGACCTTGAGCTTGTAGTTCGGGCTCTTCTGCGCCTTCTCGATCTCGTCGCGGGTGAGCTGGCCGGTGGTGATCGGATCGAGGCCCTTGATGCCCGCGGCGACCTCGCCGTCGGCGATGCCTTTCACCTCGAGGGGGTGCAGCTTGCAGAAATCGGCGATCTGCTCGAAGGCCAGCGAGGTGTTCTCCACCAGCCATACGGCGGTGGCCTTCGGCATCAGCGGGCCTTGCGACATCGGGTGACTCCAACAGGTTCGTGCGGGACGGGTCCGGGGCGCCGCCGACAGGGCGTCGCTCGCTCCGGCCTCGACTGGCCGGCAGCATCCCGTCTCAACGCTGCAATAGGGAAGCGCCGTCTATACAGGTTCCGATGGGGTCAACGCAATTGCGATCCGCTGGTCCCGGATGTCCGGGACGCGCGCCTCAGGTGAAGAGGCTCGAGACGCTGGATTCCGTCGCCGTCCGGCCGATGGCCTCGCCCAGGAGCGGCGCGATGGTGGCGACCCGGATGTTGCGCGCGAGCTTGACCGCCTGGGTCGGCTGGATCGAGTCGGTGATGACCAGTTCCTTCATCCGCGACGCGGCGATGCGCGAGACCGCGCCGCCCGAGAGCACCCCGTGGGTGATGTAGGCGGAGACGTCCTTGGCCCCGGCATTCAGCAGGGCCTCGGCGGCGTTCACCAGGGTGCCGCCGGAATCGACGATGTCGTCGACGAGGATGCAGGAGCGGCCCTCGACCTCGCCGATGATGTTCATCACCTCGGACTCGCCGGGACGCTCGCGGCGCTTGTCGACGATGGCCAGGGTCGCGTCGATGCGCTTGGCGATGGCGCGGGCGCGGACGACGCCGCCGACATCCGGCGACACCACCATCCAGTCCCGCGGGTCGAGGCGCTCCTTGATGTCGCGCACCATCACGGGGGCGGCGAACAGGTTGTCGGTCGGAATGTCGAAGAAGCCCTGGATCTGCCCGGCATGGAGATCGAGGGTCATGACGCGGTCGGCGCCGGCCTCGGTGATGAGGTTGGCCACGAGCTTGGCGGAGATCGGGGTGCGGCCCGAGGTACGCCGGTCCTGGCGGGCATACCCGAAATACGGGATCACGGCGGTGATGCGCCGCGCCGACGAGCGCCGCGCGGCGTCGATCATGATGAGCAGTTCCATCAGGTGATCGTTGGCCGGGAACGAGGTCGACTGGACGATGAAGACGTCCTCGCCGCGCACGTTCTCCTGGAGTTCGACGAAGATCTCCATGTCGGCGAAGCGCCGGACCATGCATTTGGCCAGCGGCAATTCGAGGTAGGCCGCGATGGCCTCGGCCAGGGGGCGGCTCGCGTTGCCGGCGATGATCTTGATCGAGGACTTCATGCCGGGGTCTTCATCTCGCGATCCTGCAGGGCCGAGCCCGTGCCGAGGTTTTCGGCCTTGGTTGCGGCGCTCCATAACAGCCGCACCCCAGGCGTCACAATGCCTTCACCCGTGTTGCAGAGTCAGGTTTCGCACATCAGGGCTCGAGCAGCCGGTGCAGGTGCACGATGAAGTAGCGCGTCTGGGCGCTGTCAACCGTCGACTGCGCCTTGGCTTTCCAGGCGGTCTGGGCCGAGGCGTAGTCCGGAAAGATGCCGACGATGTCGAGATTCTTGACGTCGCGGAAATTCACGCCGTCGAGGCTCTCCAACTCGCCCCCGAAGACCAGATGCAGCCTCTGTGCGCTGTCGATCGTCGTCGTCATTCCCGCATCTCCCTCCGCCCGGATCCGGCGCCATCCCGGAAGGCACGCGCCGTGCCGCGGGTGCGGTCGCAAACGCCGCCGGGTTCGTCAACCCGATCCGCGTGCCGCGGAACACGCAGGCCCCGTTCCGCACGGCACGGTGCACAGGCATCGCCGCCGGGCAACCGCTCCTCAGAGGTCGAACAGGCTTCCCTGCCGGGCCGCGGGCGCGGGCATGTCCGGCGGCTGCGCCGTCCGGGCGGCCGTCGTCGGGGCGGTGTTTTTCGGGGCGGTCTTTTTCGGGGGTGTCCGCTTCCGCGCGGTCTCCGGGGGGGGCGTCGCCTCGCCGGTCGGGCTGGCCCCATCCGCCGGGGCGTCGCGCGGCGCGACCTCGACGAAACCGTCCGTGAATTCCAGGGTCATGTGCGGCGCGACCTGGGCCGCGGCGCGGATCGCCCGCCCGTCGGCATCCCGGACCAGGGCGTAGCCGCGGGCCAGCACGGCGCGGTAGCTCAGGGACCCGAGCAGGCCGGAGAGCCCGGCGAGCCGGTCGGCGCGGCGCTCCGTCAGACGGACGCCGGCCCGGACCAGCCGCGTCTGCAGGGCGTCGAGGCGATCGCGGCTGCGCACCTGCTCCGCCCGTGCGCGGCTCACCGTCCCCTCCCGGGCGATCACGAGGCGGCGGCCGAGATAGGTCAGCCCCTCCCCCTTGCGCGCCATGTCGTGGCGCAGGGCCGCGCCGGGACGGTCGCCGATGCGGGCGACCCGTCCGCGCGCCTGGGCCAGGGCCAGGGTCGGCGGATGTCCGGCGAAGCGCTCGACGAGGCGCGAGACGCGCAGCCGGAACACCCGGGCGTTGCCGGCCAGAGCCGGGCCGAGCCTCGCCTCGGCGAGGTCGAGGCGCTGGCGCTTGGCCGCCAGGAAGGCGTCGACGTCCGGCATCGCCCGCACCAGGGCGCGCAGGTCGCTGCGCTCCCGGTCGAGACGGCGCTGGACCGCCTCACGCTGGCGCCGTGCGAGATCGGACACCTCGGCGACGAGGTCGGCCCGCACCGGAACGGCCATCTCGGCGGCCCCCGTGGGGGTCGGGGCTCGCCGGTCGGAGACGAAGTCGATCAGGGTGGTGTCGGTCTCATGGCCCACCGCGGAGATCAGCGAGATCGTCGAGTCCGCGGCCGCGCGTACCACGCATTCCTCGTTGAAGGCCCAGAGATCCTCGATGGAGCCGCCGCCGCGCGCCACGATGAGCACGTCGGGCCGCGCAATCGCGCCGCCGGGCGCCAGCGCATTGAAGCCCCGGATCGCCGCAGCGATCTCCTCGGCCGCCCCCTCCCCCTGGACCCGCACCGGCCAGACCAGGACGGGCCGGGCGAAGCGGTCCTCGAGCCGATGCAGGATGTCGCGGATGACGGCGCCGGTCGGCGAGGTCACCACGCCGACGACGCGGGGCAGGTACGGGATCGGCCGCTTGCGCTCGGCCGCGAACAGGCCCTCGGCGGCGAGCACGCGCTTGCGCTCTTCCAGCAGGGCCATCCAGGCCCCGATGCCGGCGGGCTCCAGGGTCTCGATGACGATCTGGTACGAGGATTTGCCCGGAAAGGTCGTGATCCGCCCGGTGGCGACCACCTCGAGCCCTTCCTGAGGACGCTGGCGCAGGCGGTTGAAGGTGCCCTTCCAGACCACCGCATCGATCCGCGCGCTGCCGTCCTTGAGCGAGAAGTAGGCGTGACCGGAGCTGTGCTGGCCACGAAAGCCTGAAATCTCGCCCCGCAGGCGAACGTGGCCGAAGGCATCCTCCAGCGTCCGTTTCAGCGCGGAGGCGAGGTCTCCGACGGACCATTCCGGCACGTTGGAAACGGGCCCGGGTACGGCGGCGGCTTTGGCGGGTGGGGGAGGAACGGCCATGGCGGCGGACGCTAGGGCCAGCGTCGCACCAGGTAAAGGGATTGACCGTGCCGCCCCGGGTCACACCCGTCGCATCACATCAGGCATCACATTAGGATGGAGAGGATGACCAGTGCAGACGCCACGGGCACGGCGCAGATCGCGAGAGCCATGCGCCAGATCGGGAGATTGTGGAGGTTGCCGTTGTCGTTGCAGGCGCGAACAGGCACGCGGCCGTGCGTCACGTAGTGGGAGAGGCTGACGCTCCGGAGGGGAGTCGGCGCCACCAAAAACGGAACGGATTTGCGACAGCCTGGCATAACCCTCACAACGTCGTCCGAAGTGGTTCGTTCCACGCGGAAAGTACGAGAACCCAAGAAAGCCGGACCCGGTTCGCCGACCGCTTCCCGTGCACAGCGCGCGTATCGGCTTCGAATCGGACTTTTCAACGAGCGGCTTTTGGGGAACATCACCGCTCATGAACATCCTCCTCATCGGTTCGGGCGGGCGCGAGCACGCCCTCGCCTACGCCATCGCCAAGAGTCCGCTCTGCACCCGCCTGTTCACCGCACCGGGCAATCCCGGCACGGCCGCCTTCGGCGAGAACCGCCCCGAGCTCGACGTGTCCGACCATGCCGCGGTACGGACCTTCTGTTCGGGCGAACGCATCGGGCTCGTGGTGGTCGGTCCCGAGGCGCCCTTGGTGGCGGGCCTGGTCGACGACCTGCAGGCCGCGGGCGTCCGGGTGTTCGGCCCGACGAAGGCCGCCGCCCAGCTTGAGGGCTCCAAGGGCTTCACCAAGGACCTGTGCGCCGCGGTCGGCATTCCCACCGCCGCCTTCGCTCGGTTCCAGGCCCTCGAACCCGCCCTGGCCTACTTGGCCGCGCAGGGGGCCCCCATCGTGGTGAAGGCCGATGGGCTCGCTGCCGGCAAGGGCGTGGTCGTGGCCGAGACCCACGAGCAGGCGGAGAACGCCGTGCGAGCTCTGTTCGAGGAGCCCGGCGCCGAGATCGTCATCGAGGAGTGCCTGTTCGGAGAGGAAGCGAGCTTCTTCGCCCTGTGCGACGGCACCCGCGCGGTCCCGGTAGGCACGGCCCAGGACCACAAGCGGGTCTTCGACGGCGACCGCGGCCCCAACACGGGCGGCATGGGCGCTTACTCTCCGGCGACCATCCTGACCCCGGCCCTGGAGCGCGCGGTGATGGAGACCATCATCGCCCCGACCCTCGACGGCATGCGTGCGCGGGGCATCCCCTTCACCGGCATCCTCTATGCCGGGCTGATGCTCACTGCCGACGGGCCGAAGCTCATCGAGTACAACACCCGCTTCGGCGACCCGGAGGCCCAGGTGCTGATGCCGCGCATCGCGTCCGACCTCGTGCCGGCCCTGCTGGCGGCCTGCGAGGGCGACGTGTCCGGGATCAGCCTAGAATTCGACGAGCGGCGCGCCGCGCTCACCGTGGTCATGGCGGCGGCCGGCTATCCTGGAGCGGTGCTGCGCGGTTCGGAGATCCGCGGCGTCGAGGCCGCGGGCGTGAGCGACGAGGTTCTGGTGTTCCAGGCCGGCACCCGCGCCGAGGGCGGACGCCTGCTCGCCGACGGGGGCCGGGTGCTCGCCGTCACGGCCCTGGGCGAGAGCATGATGGAGGCCCAGGCGCGCGCCTATGCGGCGGTGGCCCGGATCGACTGGCCGGAGGGTTTCTGCCGCCGCGATATCGGCCGCCGCGCCGTCGCCCGCGAGGTCGCGGGCGGCGGGATCTGACGCCAGACTGTCAGCGCCGCTTGTTGCCGCGGGGACCGGTGGGCACCACCGTGTTCCCCCGGTTCTCGGCCCGCAGGATGCGCCAGCGCGCCACCCGCTCCGCGTCGAGTCGGCCCTCGGCGACGGCAGCCTGCACGGCGCAGCCCGGCTCGTGGGCATGGGTGCAGTCGCGGAAGCGGCACTCGGGGGCGAGTTCGGTGATCTCTGCGAACAGGGTGTCGATCCCCTCGGCCGCATCTCCGAGCTGAAGCGAGCGGATTCCGGGCGTGTCGATCACCCAGCCGCCGCCCGCGATGGCGTGGAGCGATCGGCTCGTCGTGGTGTGCCGGCCCTTCGCATCGTGCTCCCGGATGCCTCCCGTCGCCTGAGGCGCCGCGTGGCTTGGGCCCGCCAAGGTGTTCACCAGGGTCGACTTGCCGACCCCCGAGGAGCCGACCACCGCCACGGTGCGACCGGGGCCGCACCAGGGACCGAGCTGCGTCGCTGCCCCGGACTCCCTGGGATTCACCAATGTGACGGCGAGGTCGCGCTGCAGCGCCCCGGCCTCGCGCCGGTAGCGCTCCGCATCCACCGCCGCGTCCGCCTTGGTCAGGACGATGACCGGTTCGGCGCCGCCCTGGTTGGCTAAGGCAAGGTAGCGCTCCAGCCGCGTCAGATTGAAGTCCGCGTTGCAGGAGGTGACGATGAAGAGGGTGTCGACATTGGCCGCCGCGAGCTGCGGGGCGACGCTGCCTTCCCGCCGCCGCTCCAGAACGGTGCGGCGATCCAGGCGTCGGCGCAGCATCTGGGTCCCGGCCTCGACCAGGACCCAGTCGCCCACCGCGTAGTCGCCGGTGTTGGCGTGGACCGGCAGCATCAGCTTGACCGGTCCCGCCTCCGCGAGCGCACCCATGCGGGCGCGGTGCACGGTCGCGACGCGCTGGGGCACGAGGTCCGCCTCGTCGGGCCGGCACTGGTCCGCGAAGAAGGCGGACCAGCCGAGTTCGGCCAGGGTGTGGGCGACCGTCACGGCGTGCGACCCGGCCGCGTGCCGAAGGCTCGTGGCCCGCTCAAGCGGCGAGCCGCGCCAGCGCCTCCGTGATCTTCTCCAGGCGGGCGGCCTCTGCATCGCGACGCTCGCGCTGCTCGTCCACGACCTCGTCGGGGGCCCGTGCGAGGAAGTCGGCATTGCCCAGCTTGCCCTCGATCTTGGCGATCTCGGCACCGGCCTTCGCCGCTTCCTTCTTCAGGCGGGCGACCTCGGCGGCGAGGTCGACGATGCCCTCCAGCGGCAGGGCCGCCACCGAGCCGCGCACCAGGAGCTGCACCGAGTTCTTCGGCGCGGCCGCCTCGAAGCGGATCTCGGAGAGCCGCGCCAGCCGAACCAGGGTGTCGCCCCAGCGGGTCGCACGGGCCCGCAGGTCCGCATCGGCGCCGACCACCACGAGGGGGATCTGCGCGGCCGCCGGCACGCTGGTCTCCGAGCGGGCCGAGCGGATCTCCGAGACGAGGTCGACGAGCCAGCCGATCTCGGCCTCCGAGTCTGAATCGTTCAGAGCGGCGAGGTCCGGCCAGGGTGCCAGGGCGAGCAGGCCCCGTTCCGGTAGGCCCTCGCCCTTGATCGCCCAGAGTTCTTCCGTGAGGAACGGCATGAACGGGTGCAGGAGCTTGGCGATCTGGTCGATCAGGAAAGCCACGGTGGCCTGCGTCTCGGCCTTGGCGGCGGCCTCGACACCTTCCCCCTGGAGTACGGGCTTCGCCAGTTCCAGGTACCAGTCGCAGAAGATGTTCCAGACGAAGCGGTAAGCCGCCGCGGCCGCGTCGTTGAAGCGGTAAGCATCGAGCGCCGCCGTAACCTCGGCAACGGCCCGGGCGGCCTCGCCCAAGGCCCAGCGGTTCAGGGTCTCGCGGGCGCCCTCCGGCCGGTAGTCGGTCCGCAGGGTGCAGCCGTTCATCTCGGCGAAGCGCGAGGCGTTCCAGAGCTTCGTCGCGAAGTTACGGTAGCCCTCGACCCGGTTCACCGCGAGCTTGATGTCCCGTCCCTGGGCCGCCATGGCCGCGAGGGTGAAGCGCAGGGCATCGGCCCCGTACTGGTCGATGAGTCCGAGCGGATCGACGACGTTGCCCTTCGATTTCGACATCTTGGCGCCGGAGGCGTCGCGCACCAGCGTGTGCAGATAGACCGTCGAGAACGGGACCCGGTCGGTGACGTGGAGCCCCAGCATCATCATCCGGGCGACCCAGAAGAAGATGATGTCTTTGCCGGTCACCAGCGTGTCGGTCGGGTAGTAGCGCGCGAGTTCCGGGGTTTCCTCCGGCCAGCCCAGCGTCGAGAACGGCCACAGGGCGGAGGAGAACCAGGTGTCGAGGACGTCCTCGTCCCGGCTGAGGGCCACGGGCGCCCCGCGCTTCGCATCGGCCTGGCCCTGTGCCTCCGCCTCGCTCATCGCCACGTAGATGCCGCCCACCTCGTCGTACCAGACCGGGATCTGGTGGCCCCACCAGAGCTGGCGCGAGATGCACCAGGGCTCGATGTTCTCAAGCCATTGGAAGAAGGTCCGCTCGTAATTCTCGGGCACGAAACGGGTTTTGCCATCGCGCACCGCCTGCAGGGCGCGCTCGGCCAAGGGCTTCACATTCACGTACCACTGGTCCGTGAGATAGGGTTCGATGACGACGTTCGAGCGGTCGCCGTGCGGAACCGCGTGGGTGTTCGGCTCGGTGAGCCGTAGGCGCTCGCGCGCCTCCATCAGAGCGACGACGCGTCGGCGCGCCTCGAAACGGTCGAGGCCGTGCAGGGTCAGGGCCTCCGGCTCGGGGTCCGCGTCCGCCAGGAAAGCGGCGTTGCCGTCGAGACTTATGCGGGCTTCCGAATCCAGGATGTTGATTGGCGTGCAGCCGGCGCGCCGGCCCACCTCGAAGTCGTTGAAGTCGTGCGCGGGCGTGATCTTGACGGCGCCGGTGCCCTTCTCCGGATCGGAATAGCTGTCCGCGATGATCGGGATCAGGCGCCCGACCAAGGGCAGGCGCACGCGCTTGCCGACGAGGTGGGTGTAGCGCTCATCCTCGGGATGGACCGCGACCGCGGTGTCGCCCAGCATGGTCTCGGGCCGGGTCGTGGCTACCGTGATGATCTCGCCGGTCTCGGCGCCGGCCGCGTCGACGACCGGGTAGTCGAAGTGCCAGAGATGGCCCTTCACCTCGACCTGCAGGACTTCGAGGTCGGAGATCGCGGTCTGGAACTTCGGATCCCAATTCACCAGGCGCTTGTCGCGGTAGATCAGGCCCTGGGCGTGGAGGTCGACGAAGGTGCGGGTGACGGCACGGACCATCTGGTCGTCCGGCGCGCCCGAGACACCCATGGTGAAGCGCTCGCGCGACCAATCACAGGAAGCGCCCAGGCGCTTCAGCTGGTTGACGATCGCACCGCCCGATTCCGCCTTCCAGGCCCAGACTTTCTCGACGAACGCCGCGCGGCCGATCTCCCGCCGGCCCGGCTCCTTCGCCTCGGCGAGCCGACGCTCCACCACCATCTGGGTGGCGATGCCGGCATGGTCGGTCCCCGGCTGCCAGAGCGCGTCGCGGCCGCGCATGCGCTCGAAGCGGCAGAGGATGTCCTGCAGCGTGTTGTTGAGGGCGTGGCCCATGTGGAGGCTGCCGGTCACGTTCGGCGGCGGGATCACCATGGTGAAGGGTTTCGCCCCGGCCCGCTCGGGGCGCCCAGCCTTGAAGGCCTCGCCCGATTCCCAGGCGGCGGCGATGCGCGCCTCGACGGCGGCGGGATCGAAGGTCTTGTCCATCATGGGCGGGGTCGGGTCACTGATCGGGGAAAGCGGAGGTTGGTTCGCTTTCAACCCGTCGGGCACCCTGCGTCAACACGCGAGCCCCGCGATTCGGCCATGCGATCGCGCTCAGGCCTCAACGGCCCCGGGCAACGCGCTCGATCTCGGCGCGAACCAGGCGCTCGACCATGCCGGGCAGGTTCTCGTCGAGCCAGCCCTTCAGCATGGGGCGGAGCATATCCTGCACGAGGTCTTCCAGGGTGCGGGCCTGGCTGCTCATGACCGTGTTCGAGAGCATGTGGAAGGCCTGGGCAACGCTCGCATCCGTGACGGCCGAGGTCAGGCGCTCGGTGGGCGTCGGCTCGGGCTCCGGCTCGCGCGATGCGGGCTGAGGGACCGGACGCGGCGGCTCGATGGGGGGCGCGGCACGGAGCGGCGGCAGCGGCTCCAAGTCCGGCTCATCATCGTCGAAGGAGATCGCATCGAAGTCGATCTGTCCGTCCTCGATCGGCTCTTTTCGGAACGCGATCTCGGGCTCGTCGAGGGGGATGGGCTTGCGGACGGGCTGGGCGACCTCGGCGAGGTCCAGCACATCGTCGTTCTCGGGCATCGGCGCGGGGGCCCGCGGCGGAACAACCTCGGCCTTGGCGATCTGATCGTCGGCGATGATGCGCCGGATCGACGCCAGGATCTCCTCCATGGAGGGTTCCTGCGCCTTGTCCGACACCTTGGGGCTCGCTGCACTCATCCGGACGATGCTCAGGATCTGGGGGAAACGGTTGCGACGTGCAGCGAGTATTTCACGCTCCCGCCCCGACACAAGCGCTGGCCGCTGCACGGCGCGGGATAAGCTCGCGCCGCCGTGAGCCTCCCGGGCGGGGCTGAGCCGTCCGGGACCGCGCAGCTCGCACTTCGGCGACCGCGCGGCCGCCGAACCTCAGCGGCCGTCGGGCGTGCGGACGCCGTACCAGAGGTCCTTGACCTGATCGAAGTGTTCCTTCGGGCTGTAGACCGCCACCGGCAGCGCCGTGAAGCGCACCGTCAGGCGGCCGATCGCCTGGACGACGCCGTAGGAGAAGATCACCCGGTTGCGCTGGGCGACGATCAGGTTGGTGCGGGCGTTCAGCAACTCCTGCTGCGCGTTCAGGACGTCGAGGGTGGTGCGCTGGCCCACGCGGGCTTCCTCGCGCACACCGTTCAGCGCCACCTCGTTGGCTTGCACCTGCGCCTGGGAGGCGATGACCTGTGCCTTGGAGGCCTCGAGCTGGCCCCAGGCCGTCACGATGGCCGAGCGGACCTGATCCCGTGTGTCCTCGGCATCGAGCCGGCGCTGGCCGACCGTCTCCTTGGCCTGGCGGATCTGCGAATAGGTCTGGCCGCCCTCGTAGAGGGGGATCGTCAGGCGCCCGACGATCGAGGCGCTGACGGCGTTGTCGCCCGGGAACTGGCTGTCGAAGCGCTGCTGGACCGAGCCCTGCAGGCCGGCGGTCGGATACAATGCGCCTTCCAGAACCTTCACCTGGGCCTCGGCCACATCGACGAGGTGCAGGGACGACAGAATCTGCGGGTGCTCCTTGAGGCCGATATTGACCGCGGCATCGAGGCTGCCCGGAACGTAGCGGTCGAGGGGCCGGCCCGGCGCGAGCTGGCGCGGTTCGACGCCGATGTAGCGGCGGTAGGTGCCGATGCTGGCGCGCAGGGTCGCCTCGGCGCCGCTGACGTCGGAGCGGGCGCCGGCGAGGCGGGCCTCGGCCTGGGCGACGTCAGTGCGGGTCACCTCACCGACGTTGAAGCGGTCGCGGGTCTGGCGAAGCTGCTCCTCGAGCACCTCGACGTTGTTCCGGCGCAGCTCCAGGTTTGCCGTGTCGCTCAGGACCGACATGTAGGACTGGGCAGCGTTGAACAGCGTGTTCATCTCGGTGGCGCGCAGCGCCTCCCGGACACGAAGCACGTCGGATTCCGCCTGCCGGGTCTGGTTGTCGGTGCGAAAGCCGTTGAACAAGGTCTGGTTGACGGTGAGGCCCGCCCCACCGGGCCTCGTGACTTGGTTGAGGCGAACCCGCGAGACTTGGCCGTCCGTCTGCGTCAGGCCGATATCGGCATCGAGGCTGACGGTGGGCCGGTAACCCGATTTCGCCTGCGCTACGTTCTCGTCGGTGGCGCGCACGCTGGCGCGGCCGGAATTCAAAGTCGGATTGGCGGCATACGCCCGCGAGAGCGCGCTCTCCAGCGTCTCGGCGCCGGCCGGGCTTGCCAGGGCAACCGCCAATACGGCGAGGCCGGCAGGCCGAAGCCTCGTGCGCATCGCAGGTTTCGAATCTCTCACGCTCATCAGCCCTTGCGGTTTCTCGATGAACCGGACGGCCTCGCAGAAGGCCGCCGCGCCTGAGCGCGATACCGGGTTGCCCGCCTCGATGCGGAGACTACCCGACCTTGGCCGGCAGAGCACCGGCCGCTTGCTGTGCATTGCGTGAATCAAGGAGGGGTGCCGCAAAAAAGCGACACTCCTTTCGGGCTAAGTCCGGTGCGTTCGGTGACCTGAACCAGGCTCCGTTCCAGGGTGCCGACGATGCGGAAGCGGTCCATTTCCCGGCGCGGAGGCCGTCAGAACGCGAAGTCGACCGCGTCCGCGAAGGCGCCCAGGGGCGGGAGAGCGGCATCGAAGAGGGGGCGCGCACCGAAGGCGTCGCCGGCTCGGACGAACAGGGTCGCCTTCGCGGCCCGGTCCCGGCCGATCACGCAGACGAGGCGACCGCCATCCGCCAGCTGGTCCAGGATGGATTGCGGGCGCGTCTCCACCCGGCCGTTCACCAGGATCGCATCGTACGGTGCGCCCTGCGGGGCGCCGGCCTCGAGCGGTCCCTCGACGACCGTAAGGCGGTCGAGGCCGGTCAGGCGCTCGCGGGCCCCCGCCGCAAGGTCGGTGTCGGATTCGAGGGCGACAACTTCGGCGCCCAGACGGGCCAGGATCGCGGCGCCGTAGCCGTAGCCCGTGCCCAGATCGAGGGCGGCGTCGCCCGGCTGGATCGCCAGGGCCTGGATCATGCGAGCCAGGAGCATCGGCGCCGGCATGGCGCGGCCCGGCCGGCCGAGCCGCAGGGACTGGTCGATATACGCGAAGTCCTCACGGCCCGCCGGCACGAAGCGCTCGCGGGCGACCTCACCGAAAGCGTCGAGGACCGGGACGTCGTTCACGTCGAAGGTCCGCAACTGACAATCGACCATGAGGCGTCGTGCCTGCGCGTAATCGAGCATGGATGCCGTCTTCCCTCGACCCTGGGCCGGCGCCGGGCGCCGCTCTGTCCTTCCGGGCGGCCGGGCGGCCACGCCGAAGCTTGCGGGTTGTCGTGGATCGATGGCGAAAACGCAAGGTTCCCGGAGGCACCCCGCTGACAGGCAAGCGCAGGTCTCCCGGGCATCGGTCCAGGCGACGGCTCTGGTCTTATCCAGCGCGCCCAGCGCGCCAACGACCCCAGCATGCCAACGACTTGGCGCGCCAACGACGTGGGGCACCGGTACCGGCAGGATCTCGCTCACGAAATGGGGCGCCGGCCAAGCCGGCAATCAGAAAGTTGGAGGCCTCGGAGGGAATCGAACCCCCGTACAAGGATTTGCAGTCCTCTGCGTAACCACTCCGCCACGAGGCCTCTGTCGCACCGCCCCGAGGGGCTCGTTCGGCGACCCCCGTCCGGGCGGCCGGCTCGGGGAGAGCGGTCTCTAGCAGAGCCCCATGCGAAAGGGCAACGGCCTTTGGGCGATCTCGGAAAAAAGGATGGAGGCGCGTGCTCCGCGTCTCGGACGCGCTCGACGGGCACGATGCCTCCGCAGAGGCACCGGTCCAAAAAATGTGACGGAATCGTCAAATCACCGGCTCGGACACTCTTGCGTCTCGGCGAAGCGCTGTGTAGACCCCCGATCGCGGTCCCCGATAGCTCAGTTGGTAGAGCAAGCGACTGTTAATCGCTTTGTCGCAGGTTCGAGTCCTGCTCGGGGAGCCACTCTTCTTTCAAGATCTCTCTGTGGTCTGCAAACCTTCATCGTTTGTGTAGATCTCGCTGGGCTCGGAATGAGCCGGCATGAGCGGTAGGGCCGGCCCATCGGTCCAGCGCCCAGTCCCAGGCGGCTTTGGTTTTTGAGCCCCGGCTAATCGCCCCTCCTGGTCCGAGATCGTGTGCCCCGCGATCGCCCGAAGTTCGCTTCGGGAGGCATTTCCTCCGGGTCGGCTGGCCGATGACCGGAATGAAGAAACCCGCCGACCTCGTGGGCGGCGGGTTCTGGCAGGGATCCCCGAACGAGGCGAGCGGTCAGGCCAGCGGCCCGGGAATGGCGCTCTCGGCCTCGGCGAGGAGCCGGCTCTCGTGCTTGCGCACGAACAGCCACAGAGCGAGGCCCCCGAAGACCACCACCGCGAGGAGCGCCAGGCCGACGGGGCCGGCGATGTGCTCGATCGAGCGACCGCAGTAATACGAGCCCAGGCCCATGATCGTTGCCCAGGCGATGCCGCCGAGGCCGTTGAAGATCAGGAAGCGGCGCGCATCGAGCTTGTTCACGCCCGCGAGGACGGCCGCATAGGCGCGCAGCATCGCGGTGAAGCGACCGAAGAACACGATCTTTCCGCCATGCTCGCGAAAGAGGTACTGCCCGAGCTTGAGGCGGCCGTGATCCAGGGCGATCAGGTGGCCGTAGCGCAGCAGGAGCGGCATGCCCCAGCGGCGGCCGACCCAGTAACCGAGATTGTCGCCCAGGATCGCGGCGGCCGCGGCGGCCACGATGATCAGGCCGATGTTCAACTGGCCGGTGCTGCCGGCATAGACGGCCGACGAAATCAGGATCGTCTCGCCCGGTAGCGGGACGCCCGCGCTTTCCAGGGCGATGACGACGAAGACCGCGATGTAGCCGTAGCTGGCGATCAGGTCGGCGATGGGCAGGTTCGTGAGGAAGGACATCAGCGTTCCCGTGTCAGCACTTCCGCGACACAGAGCGGGCGAACATGGCGGGAACGGGGCTCGTCTGTGGCTGAGCCGTGCCGGGCGATGGGGGCGCCGCCGGTCCGCGGTGCCGCAACGCCCTGCTGCCGGGCCGTCGCCGGAAGCGGGGCGCTCTCTGTTCAGGGATCAGCTGAAGGAGCCGAAGCCCTCGAAACTGTCGCTCTCGAACGTCGAGGCTGGCAGCGTATCGGGTGTGCGCTCCGAAGCGTCGTCGCCCGGGTGCTCCGGACCTTGCAATCGGGAGGGGTGGATCTCGTCGGAGACGGTTGCGAGCGGCGCGGCAGAGCGATCGTGCTGCACGTCTTGGGTCATCCAGGCTCCTAACAGGGCGTGCCCGTCTTACGGCACAGCTTGGGGTACCGGAACCGGATCGGCCCGATAACCCCGCGAGGCTTCGAGGAGGACAGGTCTGGCATGCGGTGACTGGGAGACCTGCCGCTCCACAGTCATCGCGCCGGCGTCGGGATGTCGCCTGGTTGCGGAGGCCTGGGAGCCTCCGTCCCGGATTGGTCAGGCGTTCTTGCGTGGACGATGGTCCGGATCGACCCCGCCTTCCGGCGTGGTTTCGTTGTCGACATCGCCCTCGACGGTGGAGTCCGCCGCGACATCGTTCGGGTCGTGCCCGGTCATGCCCTTCGATTGGCCGATCCCCGGGTTACCCTTGAGGTCGGCGTCGCTCGGGACGTCGGTCTTCAGGTGCTTGTTGGACATGTCTGCTCCCGCCGATGTGGGCTTTATCGCGGGCGCTGAGAACCGCCCCGCGATACGCCTCGACCAACGGAACGGACCGGGCGCTGTTCCCGGTTGAGCGGGTGTGCAGGTTCGTCGCGCCCGGGGCCGGAGTCTTCGCGGCCGCGCACGAAAATGGCCGGGGAATCGCTCCCCCGGCCCCGATCGGCGACGGCGCGCGCGATGCCTATGGCTGCTCGTTGCCGGCGTAGTTGATCGAGCCGTCGGCGCCCTTCTTCCACATGTACATCACGTAGTCAGGGCGGGTGATGTCACCCTTCTTGTCGTAGGAGATGTCGCCGATCACCGTGTTGAAGGGCTTGCCCTCATGCATGTAGGCGGCGACCTTCTGGCCGTCGGTGGACTTCGTCGCCTTCATCGCGTCGGCGAGAATCTGCATGGCGGCGTAGGAGTAGAGGGTGTAGCCCTCGGGGTCGAAGTTCATCGCCTTGAAGGCGTCGACGGTTGCCTTCGACTTCGGGTTCTTGCGGGCATCCGGCGAGAACGTCATCAGGGTGCCGTCCGAGCCCGGGCCCGCCACTTGGGCGAACTCGCGATCGGCGATGCCATCGCCGCCCATCAGCGGCGCCTGCAGGCTCTGGTCGCGCATCTGGCGGATCAGCAGGCCAGCCTCGGTGTAGAGGCCGCCGAAATAGACCACGTCGACATTGGCCTGCTTCAGCTTCGAAACCAGGGCCGAGAAGTCCTTCTCGCCCGGGTTGATGCCCTCGAAGAGCACGTTGGTGGCGCCCTTGGCCTTCAGGGCCTTCAGCGTCTCGTCGGCCAGGCCCTTGCCGTAGGGGGTCTTGTCATGGACGAAGGCGATCTTCTTGCCCTTGAACTTGTCGGCGAGGTAGGCGCCCGCCACCGCGCCCTGCTGGTCGTCGCGGCCGCAGGTGCGGAAGGTGTTCCAGTTGCCGCGCTCGGTGTACTTGATCGCCGTGGAAGCCGGGCTGACCTCGACGATCCCGGCTTCCTGGAGCACGTCCGAGACCGGGATCGAGACGCCGGAATTGAAGGCGCCGATGACGGCCTTAACGCCCTCCGAGGCGAACTTGTTGGCCACCGACACGCCCTGCTTCGGGTCGGAGGCGTCGTCCCCCACGGTCATGACGAGCTTCTCGCCGTTGACGCCGCCCGCCTTGTTGATGTCCGCGATGGCCTGCTGCGCGCCGGTCTTGATCTGCGCGCCGAAGGCGGCGTTCGGGCCGGTGACCGGGACCACCACGCCGATCTTGATCTCGGCCTGGGCGGCCGTCGCCGCCAGCATCAGGCCAAGCGCGACGCCGGCCGACAACAATGACTTCATGCCCGTTTCCCCTCTCGAAGCGCCGCGCCGGGCGGAACGTCCGGCGGTGGTGGCGCATGACACGCGAAGTGGCCCCCTGCGGGGGTGGTCCAAACGCCGCGCCGTCACGGCGTCGGCGCGCTCGTCCGGTCCCGCCAGCTCAGCGGTCCGGTGCGCTCGTAGAGCCAGGCATATTGCCGGGTCATCTGTCCGGTGCGGGTGTAGCGGTAGGCCACGGCCCCGATGGCGAGGGCGACGGCGGCGTCGATGCAGTAGGCGGGCAGCGACAGCAGCGCCTCCTCGAACAGCGCGTAGTGGAGGAAGCGCGTCACCGCCGCGATGAGGAGGAGCGCCAGCGCGCAGTGCCAGAACGGGCGCCAGCCGCGGGCGAGCCCGCTGCCGGTCATCCAGGCCGCACCGCCACCCATCGCCACGGTGATGAGGAGGAAGATCCCGAGGGTGCGCAGATCGAGGCTCAAACCGTCGGCCATGCTCAGTGCGATCCCCCCTCGAGGTAGGCGGCCTTCACCTGCGGGTCGTCGAGGAGCGCCTGGCCGGTGCCGCTCATCGTGACCGCCCCCGTGACCATGACGTAGCCGCGATGCGCGAGCTTGAGGGCATGATAGGCGTTCTGCTCGACGATGAACACGGTCAGGCCCTCGCGGGCATTGAGCTCGCGCACGGCGGAGAAGATCTGCTTGACCACCAGCGGGGCCAGCCCGAGCGAGGGCTCGTCGAGCATGAGCAGGCGCGGCCGGCTCATCAGCGCGCGGGCGATGGCCAGCATCTGCTGCTCGCCCCCCGACATGGTGCCGCCGCGCTGGTCGATGCGCTCGCGCAGGCGCGGGAACAGGGTGCACATCCGCTCGAGGTCCTCGGCGAAATGCTTCCCCCCGTTGACGGCCGCGCCCATCTGCAGGTTCTCGCGCACCGTCATGCGGGAGAAGATCCGCCGCCCCTCGGGTGACTGCGCCAGGTTGAGCCGGGCGATCTCGTGGGTCGGCAGCTTGGTGATGTCCTGACCCGCGAAGGTGATGGTGCCCTCGCGCGCCTGGGGCTGGCCGAAGATCGTCATCATCAGGGTCGACTTGCCGGCCCCGTTGGCGCCGATGAGGGCGACGATCTCACCCTCGTGCACATCGACATCGACGCCCTTCAGGGCCTGGATGCTTCCGTAATAGGCCGAGACCCCACGCACGCTGAGGAGCGGTCCCTTGCCGGTCTGCATGTCCGCCTGCGCCATCCGGGCGCGGGTCTCGTCCACCAGCACGTTGATGCCCGCGACGCTCATGCTGTGGTTCCCGCAGAGGTTCCGACGAGACCGACTTCCGCTTCCACGGCCGCCACCTCCTCGTCGTCGACGCCGAGATAGGCCGCGATCACCCGGGTGTCGTTGCGGATCTCCTCCGGCGTGCCGTCGGCGATCTTGATGCCGTAGTCGAGCACCACGATCCGGTCGGAGATCTTCATCACCACCGACATGTCGTGCTCGATGAGCAGCACCGAGGTGCCGTACTCGTCCCGGATCATCCGCAGCAGGGTATTGAGGTCGGCCGATTCCCGCGGGTTGAGGCCGGCGGCCGGCTCGTCGAGGCAGAGCAGCACCGGGTCCGTGCACATGGCGCGGGCGATCTCCAGGCGGCGCTGGTCGCCGTAGGGCAGGTCGCCCGCCGGCTCGTCGGCCCGGTGCGTGAGGCCGATGCGCGCGATCCAGCCGGCGGCCTTGGCGATCGCCTCCTCCTGTGCCCGGCGGTAGACCGGCAGGCCGAGGATGCCCGCCAGGGAGAAGCCCGAGGCCCGCATCAGGGGCTTGTGCATGGCGACCAGCAGGTTCTCCAGCACGGTCATCTGCGGGAACAGGCGGATGTTCTGGAAGGTGCGCGCGACCCGGGCGAGGCGGTTGACGTCGTGGCCGGGCAGGCGCTCGAGCAGGTAGGTCTCGCCGCCGGCCTGCGACAAGCGGATCATGCCCTCGGTCGGCTTGTAGAAGCCGGTGATGCAGTTGAAGACCGTGGTCTTGCCGGCGCCGTTGGGACCGATGAGCGCCGTGATGTCGCCGCGCCCGACCTTGAAAGAGAGGTCGCCGACGGCGGTGAGGCCGCCGAAGCGCATGGTCAGGTGGTCGACCACCAGGATCGGGTCGGCAGGGCCGCCCGGTGAGGCGGCCGGGGGCTCGTCCTGCAGCGTGGCCAGGCGGGTGGTTCCGGTGGCGAGCGTCATGCGCCGCGCCCCCCGAGGCGGACCGAGGGCGAGCGCTCGGAGATCAGCCCGCGCGGGCGCCAGACCATCATGCAGACCATGGCGAGACCGAACAGCAGCAGGCGGTACTCGTTCGGGTCGAAGCCTTCGCCGAACACCGCCTTGAGGAAGGACAGGTTGCGCAGCAGTTCCGGGGCGCCGACCATGACGATCGCCGCGATGGCGACGCCGACCTGGCTGCCCATGCCGCCGAGCACCACGATGGCGAGGATGATCGCGCTCTCGAGAAAGTTGAAGCTCTCCGGCGAGACGAAGCCCTGGCGCACCGCGAAGAACGAGCCGGCAAAGCCCGCGAACATCGCGCCGAGCGCGAAGGCGGTGAGCTTGGTCATCGTGGTGTCGATACCGAGCGAGCGACAGGCGATCTCGTCTTCGCGCAGGGCCTCCCAGGCGCGCCCCAGCGGCAGGCGGCGCATGCGCAGGGTCACGAGGTTGGTGACCAGCGCCAGCACCAGGATCAGGTAATAGAGGAAGATGATGCGGTGGATCGGGTTGAAGGTCAGCCCGAAGGTCTGGGCGAACCCGCCCTCCCCGGCCGTGAACGGGATGCCGAAGAAACTCGCCCGCGGGATCGAGGAGAGGCCGGCGGCGCCGCCGGAGAAATCGACCCAGTTGATCAGCACGAGGCGGATGATCTCGCCGAAGGCCAGGGTGACGATGGCGAGGTAGTCGCCGCGCAGGCGCAGCACGGGGAAGCCGAGGAGCACGCCGAAGGCGGCGGCGAACAGGCCCGCCAGCGGCAGGCAGATCCAGAACGACAGCCCGAAGCCGGTGGAGAGCAGCGCGTAGGAATAGGCCCCGACCGCGTAGAAGGCGACGTAGCCGAGGTCGAGGAGCCCGGCGAGACCGACGACGATGTTCAGGCCCCAGCCGAGCATGACGTAGGTGAGGATGAGGATGCCGAGATCGATCCAGTAGCGCCCCTCGGACAGGCCGCCCGAGCCGAGGGCGGCGAGCAGCGGCAGGGTGAGGGCGACGATCAGGGTCAGCGGACCCAGGACGCGGCCCGCGCGGGCCACCACGGGGGGCGCCCCCGCCGTGGCGATCCGGTGCGCCTCGCGCCGGCGCGAGACCTCCCCGAGGATCAGCCGCTGGCCGAGGCGCAGCACGAACACCGCGAGGCAGAGGCCCGCGACGACGCCCCAGCGGCCGGTGAGTTCGAGGCCGGTGCCCTGCCCGAGATCGGTCCGGTAGGCCACCACCGGAATGCTCAGGCCCAGCGTCACCAGGGCAAAGAGCGCCGAATCCTTGAGCATCTCCGCGAATGCCGCGCCGGAGCGGCGGCCGACGGTGGGGGCCACCGCGCCGATGGTCGATCCTGTCGCCATGGTCAGACCTTCTCGACTTCGGGGCGTCCGAGGATGCCGGATGGTTTGAAGATGAGCACCACGATGAGGATCAGGAACGCGGCCACGTCCTTGTACTCGATCGAGAAGTAGGCCGACCAGAAGGTCTCGATCAGGCCGATGATCAGGCCGCCGAGGACCGCGCCGGGCAGCGAGCCGATGCCGCCGAGGACCGCCGCCGTGAAGGCCTTCACGCCGGGCACGAACCCGTCCGAGAACGAGACCACGCCGTAATAGAGGAGGTAGAGGGTGCCGGCCACCGCCGCGAGCGCCGCGCCGAGCACGAAGGTCAGCGAGATCGTCCGGTCGACGTTGATGCCGAGCAAAGCCGCCATGCGCCGGTCCTGCTCGCAGGCCCTCTGGGCGCGCCCGAACGAGGTGCGCTGCACCAGGTACCAGAAGCCGGCGAGCAGCAGCGCCGTCGTCGTCATGATGATCGCCTGCTTGTAGGACAGGGTCACGGTGTACTGCTCGTTCTGGTAGAGCACGATGACGTCGCGGACGAGGGGCGGCACCGGCTTGTTGCGGGCGCCCTGCACCACCTGGACGAAGTTCGACAGGAAGATCGACACGCCGATGGCCGAGATCAGCGGCGCAAGGCGGAACGAGCCGCGCAGCGGCCGGTAGGCGACCCGCTCGATCGCCCAACCCCAGAGGGCCGTGAGGATCATGGCGAGCACCAGCACGATCAGGAACACCAGGGCGACCGAGGTCAGCCCGAGCCAGGACGTGAGGATGAGGAAGAAGATCAGGGCAATGAAAGATGAGAGCATGAACACGTCGCCATGGGCGAAGTTCACCATCCCGATGATGCCGAAGACCATGGTGTAGCCCAGGGCAATCAACCCATAGATCGACCCGAGCGTCAGGCCGTTGATGAACTGCTGGGCGAAAAATTCCATGAACCGGCCTTCGTTTCGACGGCGCAGCCATCGGCAAACGCAGGGTGCGAATGGCATGCCAGCCTGGAATGTTCTGAACTCCCGCCTCCGGTCAATCCTTGCCGCAAATTCGAGCGTGAGCTTTCCCAGGCCCTGAAACGAGAAAGGCCCGGCGCTGGGAGCGCCGGGCCGTTTCGGGACGCGGGTCGGGGGCCGGTGCCCGAGGCACCGGCCGGCCTTACTTGAGAAGGGAGACCAGCGCCTTGCCGGCAGGGGTCTTCAGCTCCTTGGCGTCGAGGGTGCCGTCGTTGTCCGGATCGGCGGCCTTGAAGCGCGCCTCGACGAGGGCGAGGAACTCGGTCTTGTCGAGGGTGCCGTCCGAATCCGGGTCGGCGGCCTTGAGCGCCTTCTTGCTCACGCGGCCCTGGAGCTCCTTGGCGTCGACAGTGCCGTCCTTGTCGGATTCCAGCTTGTC
The DNA here is from genome assembly GCF_001423085.1 of Methylobacterium sp. Leaf125. Taxonomy (GTDB): domain Bacteria; phylum Pseudomonadota; class Alphaproteobacteria; order Rhizobiales; family Beijerinckiaceae; genus Methylobacterium. The sequence goes on from NZ_LMNU01000049.1 coordinate 136,225, forward strand.
GAAGAGGGCGCCGGCCACGGCCTGAGCCTCCTTGAGGTCGATGGTGCCATCGTTGTCGGTGTCGACCATCGAGATCACCTTCGACGCGCCCGGACCCTTGGCCGAGGCCGGGATCGCCAGGGGAAGCGCGAGGGCGGCGGCCCCCAGGACGACGGCGAGACGGGACAGATTGGACATGCGGAAGTCTCCTCGAAAGGCAATCACGAAGGAGCGCCTAGCACGTCCCCAGACCGGCGCGGAAGATGTATTGCGCAGGGCAGTCTCGCGTTGCGTGCCCCTGGTCAGGTTGCGACATCGTGCCATTATCGGGGGTCAGCCGACCCGGGCGGCACTGTCCGCTACGGTCACCGCCTTGCGGATGACGCCCGCGAAGGTGACGTGCGCCGTATAAGAGATGCCGTCCTTGCGCGCGCGAACCTCGAAGTGCTTCGGCTTGCGCGCTGGCGCCCCGTCCACCTGATAACCCGCCTGACGGAGGGCCGCGAGGGCCGTGGCCGGATCGGCCGGCGCCGCGTCCTTGCCCGCGGGACCGGGTCGGACGATGGCATGGCGGATCCCGTCAGGCCCCGTGATCGCGGTGGCCCGGATCTCGGTGGGTTTGGTCTCGCCGGTGACCGCGACCGCGTCGCCGACTTTCAGGATCACCGACTGCCCGGCCAGCGCCGTGGCGCCGTCCGGGCCGAGGTCGATCAGGATTCGGCCGTCCGGCCCCTCGAGGGCGAGGCGATGGCCGAACACGGCCCAGATCGTTCCGTGGGTGCTGTGCATCTCGGGCATGAGAGTCTCTCTGAGGATCGATGGAGGGGCTGCGGCGGCTCTGCGAGCCGACGCGTCTTGTTGATGCGCTTGGGCTCTGCGAGCCGCCGAGTTCGGATCGGGCGCTGGAACTCAGCGCGCGTCGGGCCGGGGCGGCGCGTCCGGCCGGGGGGCGTCGGGCTTCGGCTGGTCCGGGAGCGCGGCGAGGCGGTCGAGCATCTGCAGGGCCAGGTCGGCGCAAGCCTTCATCGGCTCGTCGTCGGCGCATTTCACATCAAGGGCGGTTTCGCCCCGCTCCAGCCGGAAATGGGCGGCCTTGGCGGGCGGCGGGGGCGGCGGCGCCTCGGGGCCCCGGCGCGGGCCGCCCGGAGGCGGTGCACCGGCCTCTGGTCCCGGGCGCTGGCCACCCGGGGGCGGGGCGGGCTGGGCAACGGCTGCGCTGGCGATGAGGAGTGCGGCGGCGCTGAGGAGGGCGGTGGTCTTCGTCATGAGCAATGTCCCGTGGGTTTGATTGAAGGTGGACGTGCGGCGTCTCAGAACACCCGCCTCTCGCGGACCTGCCCGTCGAAGCCGACATGGAGCTGGCGCTCGCGGCCGTCGCTGCCGCGAGCGGCCACCTCGAGGTGACGGGGGCCGCGTCCGGTGACCCGGATGTCGGAGTAGCCGGCGGAGGCGACCTGCGCCGTCAGCGCCGGTACGTCGGGCGACGCGCCGAGGCCGACCCGGTCCTTGGCCCAGTCGAGGGTGCCGGGGGGCGGGCCGCCGGCGGGGCCGACCAGGACCCGGCTGCCGTCGGCGCGGGTGATCAGCATGGCGTGGAGAAAGCCGTTCTCGAACCGGCCCTGCACGGTGATGGCCTCGCCGGGCTTCACCAGGGGGGCCCCCTCCCCCTGGGGGCCGGTCTCGACCAGCGCCTTGCCGGTGCCGTCCTGCATCACGAACTTGTTGCCGTAGATCTCGGCGACATCGCCCTTGGCGGCGATCGAGCCGGAGGCCTTCAGGGCGGAGATCGCGGTGGGCTCCAACGGCGTCATCATCGACGTGCCGGTCTGGGCGAGCGACAGCCCGATCGCCCCGAAGGCGAGGGGCGCGGCGATGGCGCCGACGACGAGGGCGCGGCGCGAGCGTCGCGGGGTCGGGGCGACGGCCGGACCGGCGCTGTCGCTGGTCTGGAAAGTCCCGCTGGTCCGGGCCGTTTCGGGGCTCGGGGTGGTCTCGGTCATGGTGCCTGTCCTTCTCGGGTTCGGCGGTTGCCCTCTCGGGTTGACGCCGTTCTAGGACGGGGCCGCGAACCCGGACTGAACCGCGCGGTTCAGCCCCCGTTAAAGGACGCGGCGTAGGCCGCGCGCCGGTCCACCCTCGCCCTCCCACCCACGGACACGACTCCATGAAACTCCTGCTGGTGGAGGATGATGCGCCGCTGGCCGCCGAGATCGCCAAGGCCCTGCGCGGGGAGAACTTTGCCCTCGACCACGCGGCGAACGGCGAGGACGCGCAGCATCTCGGCGAGACCGAGACCTACGATGCCGTGGTGCTCGACCTGGGCCTGCCCAAGCGCGATGGGCTCTCCGTCCTCCAGGCCTGGCGGGCGGCGGGCCGAACCGTACCGGTCCTCGTCCTCACGGCGCGGGATGGCTGGAGCGACAAGGTCGCGGGCTTCAAGGCGGGGGCCGACGATTTCCTCGTCAAGCCGTTCCGGGTCGAGGAGCTGGTGATCCGCCTGCGGGCCCTGGTGCGCCGGGCGACGGCGCATGGGGCATCCCGCGTCACCTGCGGTCCCCTCACCTATGAGTCTGGCCTCGGCACCTTCGAGCGCGACGGCCTGCCCCTGAAGCTCACCGGCCTCGAATGGCGGGTGCTCTCCTGCCTGATCCTGCACAAGGACGGGGTGATGCCGCGCGGGCAGCTGATCGAGCGGGTCTACGACGGCGACGCCGACGTGGATTCGAACTCCGTCGAGGTCATTATCACCCGCCTGCGCCGTAAGATCGCCCCCGCCCGGATCGAGGGTGTGCGCGGCCACGGGTACCGCCTGCTTCCGGGCGAACCCACGTGAACCGGACAGAGCCGCCTGCGGGACGCCCCGGAACGGCCGGGCACGGACCGCCGGCCAAGCCCGAGTCGCCGGCCAAGCCCGAACGGCCCGATCGGCCCGTTCCGCCCCCGAAGCCCATCGGAGTCCTTCATCTCGGCTCCCTGCAGCGCCGTCTGCTCCTGGCTGCCCTCGCGCTCGTCACCGTGGCCCTACTGGTCGCCGGCCTCGCCATCGGGCTCGTCCTGCACCGCTTCGTCCGGGCCCAGCTCGACAGCCGCCTCGACAGCCAACTCGTTGCCCTGGCGTCCAGCCTGGAGCGCGGTCCCGGCGACCGCCTGCGCCTCGACCGCGCCCTGGACGGCCCACCCTTCGACCGCCCGCACTCCGGCTGGTACTGGCAGGTTCGCCAGGGCGGCAGCACATTGCGGTCCGAGTCCCTCGAAGGGGAATCTTTGGAGGCGCGCAGCCTGCGCCTGCCGGATCCCCCCGCCATGGGCGGCCCGACCCAGGATGGCGCCGAGCCGGCCCCCCTGCCCCGAAACCGGGACCCGGACCGCCCGCAGCCGGGCGACGGCACCGGCCCCTGGGGCGAGGCCCTGATTCTCCGCATCCAGGTCCTGCCCGCCAGGGGGGGAACGCCGCCGGTCGTCCTCGTGGCCTCGGCCCCGGCCCAGGCCCTGAACGGCCCCTTGCGCGAGGCCGGCCTGACGCTCGCGGCCATCCTGGGAATCCTCGGTCTCTGCTTGGTGGCCGGCACCGTCCTGCAGGTCCGTCTCGGCCTGCGGCCCCTGGAGCGGCTGCGCCGGGACATCGCCGAGGTTCGGGCCGGACGGCGGCCTCGCATTCCGGGCCAGCAGCCCGCTGAGATCCGGCCGCTGGTGAGCGAGGTGAACGCCCTCCTCGACCAGAACGCCACCAACCTCGAACGGGCCCGCACCCACGTGGCCAATCTCGCGCACGGCCTGAAGACGCCCCTGGCGACCCTGAGCCTCGCCCTGTCCGACCGGACCCGCGATCCGGATGGCCGTCTCGCCGAGCTCGTTGGCGCCATGGATCGGCAGGTACGCCACCACCTGCGGCGCGCGCGGGCCGCCGCGTTGGGCGGCGCGACCCGCACCCGGACCGAACTCGCCGGCCCCCTCGCCGACCTGCGGACCACCTTCGGGCGGCTCTACGCCGAGAAGCACCTCGCCATCGCGCTCGACCTGCCGGCCGGTCTCGCGGTGGCCTGCGATCCGCAGGACATCGACGAGATGCTCGGCAACCTCATCGACAATGCCTGCCAGTGGAGCCACGGTCGCGTCCGGGTCTCCGCCGCCGCCACGGAAGCGGGCATCGCCGTGACGGTGGCGGATGACGGTCCCGGGCTCGATGCGGAGGCGGCGGAACGCGCCGTGCGGCCCGGCGGACGCCTCGACGAGAGCGTGCCCGGCCACGGCTTCGGGTTGTCGATCACCCGCGAACTCGCCGAGTTGTACGGCGGCGGACTGCGCCTCACGCGCTCGGATCTCGGCGGTCTCAGTGCCCAGTTGCTGTTGCCGCCATAAACCTCGCCGACGTCCTGCGCAGAACCGACCTCGACGGCGTGCAACGCGGCCTTCACGGATCGGCGAACAGGCAATCCACCAAGGAACGCACCGCATGTCCCGAGACGTCGTGGACATAAAGGAAAGTGAAAGGCTGCCGAGGCATGGTCTCGCGTCGGGCGGTTTGGTCGCGGAGTTCCGCAAGATCGGCTGATGTCCATCCTGTGCCGGCCCGGACCCGTCAACGACATCGGGTCCTGTCGATTTCCGGGGTCTGAGACGCGGATCGCAGAGTTTCTGCGGACTTGCGTCGGCGAGAAAGGGTTGTCGTGCCGAGCTCCAGTGTCGAGGCGCAGCGTCTGGCCATCCTCAACGACCTGAGACTCTTGGAATGTACCCCGGAGGCGCATCTCGATGCCGTCTGCCGGACCGCCTGCGCTTTGTTCGGCGTGCCCATCGCTCTCGTGAACCTTGCCGGGAGCGAGACCTATACACTCAAGGCGCGATGCGGCGTCCCCACCGGAGGCACCCTCCCCCGCGCCGGCGCCTTCTGCGACCGCACCATCCTGGGCGCACCCGGCGCGGTGCTGGTCCTGCCCGACCTCCTGGCTGATGCCGAGTTCGCGTCGAGCCCCCTGGTCACCGGGAGCCCTCGGGCCCGGTTCTACGCGGGTGTGCCCCTGGCCCTCTCGGACGGTCTGCCCCTCGGCACGCTCTGCCTCATCGACACGGTCCCGCGCGACGATTTCGACGCGGCCCGCGTGGCGCAGCTGCGCGACCTCGGCACCGTCGTCGAGGCCCATCTCCGGCTGACGGCCGCCCAGCGCGCGAGCCAGATCGAGCGGGCGGAGCGCCAGCGGACCGAGGTACTCCTCGCCGCGAAAGCCGCCGATCTCAAGCTCGTGGTCCAGGCTCAGCGGCTGACCGAGTCCGTCGCCCATATCGGGTACTGGCGCATCCATGCCCGGACGCGGACCGTGTCGTGGTCCGAGGGCGTGTGCGGCGTCTTCGGGCGGCCGATGCCCCCCGGCGGCGAGATCCCCCTCGACGCGCACCTCGCCTACTACCATCCGGACGATCGGGCCACGGTCGCGGCCCGCATCGTCAGCGCCCTGGAGAGCAACTCGCCCGAGGGCGCGGCCTATCAGGGGCGCGCGCGCATCGTCCGGCCGGACGGCAGCCTCTGCCACGTGATCGTCCAGGGCGCGGTCGAGCGCGATGCGGGCGGCCGCCTGACGGCGCTCTACGGTCTGGTCCTCGACGTGACCGACCTCGCCGCTTCCGAGGCGCAGCTGCGGGAGAAGGACCTGCGTCTGCGCGCGACCCTGGAGACCATGGACCAGGGCCTGATCATGATGGACGCGCAGGGCTGCGTCCGCCTGCTCAATCCGCGGGCCCACCAGCTGCTCGATCTGCCCGAGACGATTCTGCGCGAGGGGGCGCTCCTGTCCGATATCCTCGCGCATCTGACGAAGCGCGGCGACTTTTCGGCGATGCCGACCGCCCCGGACGGCCGGCCGCGCCTGCGCGACGCCGCCGGTGCCTGGACGCCCCTGCGCATCGACTGGGCGCGTCCGGACGGCACCACCCTGGAGGTCCGGGGCGTGTCCCTGCCCGATGGCGGCATCCTGCACACCTTCACCGACGTCACGGAGCATCGGGCGGCGGAGACCCGTACCCGGGAGGGCGAGCGACGGTACCGCGTCCTCGCGGATTCCGTTTCCGACATGATCGTCCGGCGCAGCGTCGCGAACGTCCGCACCTACGTCTCCCCGGCCTCGCACGATCTCCTCGGTTACAGTCCCCAGGAGATGCTGGAGCTGTCCCTGGATGCCTCGCTCCATCCCGAGGATGCGCTCGCCACCCGCGCGTTCCTCGAGGCGTTCCGGGCCGGGCGCACCGAGACGGGCCGCATCACCCATCGCCTGCGCCACCGCGATGGCCGCTGGATCTGGGTCGAGGCTCAGACGCGGCTCGTGCGCGACGAGGCCGGACTGCCGTTCGAGACCATCACCGCCGCGCGCGACGTCAGCGAGCGCGTCGCCGCCGAGCAGGCCCTGCGCCTGGGGGAGGCCCGGTACCGCGCCCTCGCCGATTCCCTGCCCCAGATCGTCTGGGTCGTCTCCCTCCACGACGGCGCCGCCACCTACGTCAACCAGCGCTTCGAGGACTATTACGGTCCCATCGGCACCACCCGGGAGGCTCGTCTCGCCCGCAATCATCCGGAGGATGCCGCGCGGATGGAGGCGGTCTTCAGCGAGGCCCGGCGGCGGGGGGGTGCCTACGAGGTGGAAGGCCGCCTCCTCCGGCACGACGGCGTCTACCGCTGGCACAAGTTGGTCATGCTGCCCGTGCGGGAGGACGGCGTGATGGTCGGCTTGCTCGGAACGGCGCTCGACATCGACGACATCGTCACGGCGCGCCAGGCCCTGGAGGAAACCTCGAATCTCCTGCGCCTCGCGCAGGAATCGGCCGGAGCCGGCCTCTGGTCCTGGGACCTGAAGGGCGGCACCGTCCGGCACTCCGTCGACAGCGCGCGGATGTACGGCATCCCGGTGCCGCCGGGCCACGCGCCGGAGCGACCCGTGGAGGTCAGCGTCGGCGCCTGGGACCGCCGGATCCACGCGGACGACCTCGCCGTCCTGTACGGACACGTCTACCGCTCCCTGTCCGAGGGCGGGGCCTACAGCGGCGAGTTCCGCCTGGCGATGGTGGAGGGTGATGCACCGCGCTGGCTTCAGAGCTTCGCCCGGGTCGTGACCGACCCGGATTCGAACGAGCCGGTGAAGATCGTCGGGCTCACGATGGATGTCACCGAGCGCAAGGTGGCAGAGGGCCGGATCGCCCATATGGCCCTGCACGACGGGCTGACCGGCCTGCCGAACCGGCTCCTCTTCAAGGAGCGCCTGAGCAATGCCTTCGCCCGTGCCGATCGGCGCGGTGGCCGCTTCGCGGTCCTGGCCTGCGACCTCGACCGCTTCAAGGCCGTCAACGACACCCTCGGGCACCCGGCCGGCGACGCGCTCCTGCGCGTGGTGGCCGACCGCCTGCGCAGCGTGGTCCGGGAGGGCGACACCGTCGCGCGCCTGGGCGGCGACGAATTCGCCATCATCCTGGCCGAACTCGACGATCCCCAGGAGGCCGGGTTCGCGGCGCGGCGGATCATCGAGGTGATGGAGCAGCCCGTCGACCTCGACGGGCACCGGGTCGGGATCGGGGTCAGCGTCGGCATCGGCCTCGGCTCGCAGGACGGCGCCGATGCCGATACGCTGTTCCGCAACGCCGACATCGCCCTCTACCGGGCCAAGGCGGCCGGACGGAACACCTACCGCTTCTACGAGGCGGCGATGGATGCCGCGACGACCCAGCGCAACCTTCTCGAGCTCGAGATGCGCGAGGCGGTGCGCACGGGGGGCTTCAGCCTGCACTACCAGCCGGTCCTGCACCTCGACAGCGGCACCGTGAAGGGCTTCGAGGCCCTGCTTCGCTGGCAGCACCCGGTGCGCGGCATGATCGCGCCGGGCGCCTTCATCCCCCTCGCGGAGGAGACCGGCTTGATCCGCCAGCTCGGAAGCTGGGCCCTCCGGGAAGCCTGCACCGAGGCGGCTTCCTGGCCCGGGGACCGGCGCATCGCCGTCAACGTCTCCGCGGTCCAGTTCGGACAATCGAACCTGGAGCAGAGCGTGGTCGCCGCCCTGGCGGCTTCCGGGCTGCCGGCGCGGCGCCTGGAACTGGAGATTACCGAGAGCGTCCTGATGCAGGATGCCGAGGCGGTCATCGCTTGCCTGCACCGTCTGCGCGCCCTGGGCGTCCGGATCGCCCTCGACGACTTCGGCACGGGCTACTCCTCCCTGAGCTACCTGCGTCGCTTCCCCTTCGACCGGATCAAGATCGACCGCTCCTTCATCCGCGAGATCACCGATCCCGGCACCGCCGCGATCGTGCGGGCGGTGGTCGACCTCGGCACCCAGCTCGGGGCCAGCATCACGGCCGAGGGCATCGAGACGGAGGAACAGATGGCGCGGGTACGCCAGGAGGGTTGCACCGAGGCCCAGGGCTTCCTCCTCGGCCGCCCCCTCCCGGCCGAGGAGGCGCGTCGGTTCCTCGAAGGCCTGCGCGACGCGGCCTGAACGCGGAGTCGTGTTTTTATCGAAAGGCTGTTGACAGGAGATTCGGGGACCCCTATACCCCGGTTCATCGGCGGGCGGCCAACGGGGTTGGCGGCTTGCTTTTGCATCTCCTGACGATTTGGCGGGGTTTGGCCTGGTATTCTGGGCGGGCTTTGCTGTTTTGTTTGTGTATGTTG